>CAVROZ010000001.1:0-963421 GCA_963722985.1 Candidatus Acidiferrales bacterium
ATGGTGTACGGTCCGGAGAGATCCTTTACAGAACGTTCCTGAGACATAGTTTACAGCCTTGGGCCAAAAGGGTTTTCTAAGGGTTGCAGAGTTTTCTCCTCAAGATCGATGTAACCGAGATCATAGTCCATAAAGCTGACCAGCCAAATACCGTCGTCGACCTCTTTGATGCCTACCGCTTGACCTGCGAGAGAAGTACTGAGATTTATTTTCTTTTTGAAAATGCAGATTCTTCCGCAGTAGGTAACCTGTCCGTGGCGAATTCCTGCTTATGCCGCGATTGGCGTGTGAAAGAGCCCACGACAATGGCCACGCCAACGATACGATTTCAAGGTCGCGCAGACGTTGACCTCAGGGGGTTCTTCCGGTGTTTTGCCGGCGAGACCAGCGTGACTTCGATGCAAATTGTAATAGTCCCTGAACTCCGATAGCTTCGATTCTAAATCTACAGCTGTCCAGAAGAACGCGACGTCTAAGTACTCCCGACGAATGGTTCCAATAAGTCGCTCGACGAACGGATGTGACATCGGCACATAAGGGACAGTTTTGATCTCAGTGACGCCGAGCACCCGAAGATTCGCCTGCCATTGATGAAATCGATACAGCGGATCATGATCCGAACTCAGATATTTCGGAACCGTTTGCCATCGAATCGCTCGATTGAACATCCGACATAATCCGAGCCCATCCACGATGCCGCGGTGAACGGCGAATCCGATGATACGGCGGGTATATTGGTCCATGACCACCAGCACCCAGTACGTCCGCAACGCCACCGATTCACATCGGAATAGGTCGATGCTGTGAAGGCTGTCCTTCGCGTGGCCTAAGAAGGTGAGCCACGAAGGACCGCTACGATCTGCGGGCGGTTGGTAATGGGCTGCGAGAATTCGGCGAACGACCTCCTTGTTGATGTCGATACCGAAGGCCAAGGCAATCTGCTCGGCAATGCGTGGGCATCCCCAACGTGGATTGCGCTGTTTCATTTCAACAACGGCACGAATCAGATCCGAGCTTGGGCCTTTCGGTCCCGGCCTCGTTCCGCGTTTTGCGGAAAACAGAAGCCGGTATTTTCGATGGACGATAGCGCGATGAAAGTTGAGAAGCGACGATGGCTTCACCACGATTGCGGATCTTAGTAATCGTCTCGGCAGCACAAGTATCGCGCACAATCCGGCGATAAGCCGGTCCGAGGTGCGGAGATTCGGCGCTCGGTCTCGGGAACGATTGAGAATCAGCAACTGATGCCTGAGCAGAACGGATTCTGCGAGAACGGCCCGCACGCCTCCGGGACGAACCAGACGAATAAGGACGGTGACGACATGGACGAATAGGAGGATGAGATCGCGCATGCAGCATGTTATCAAGGAAAAGAAAAAGCGCGGATTGTGGCCCAAATTAGCAATTCGCCATGGGCACGCGACGAAGATACGCGGCAACATCCCAATTGTTCATCTGCCCAGCTCGATATCTTTGCAATCAAAACAGACAAAGCGGCACGATTAAAAATTTCGTTCGGCCATCCGCCAATGCATTGGTACAGGTTCGGCGAGTGTAAATACGTGAACGAAGATAGGCCGGCTTCGGAATCCGCTAAGGTCACACTCTTTTCGAGGTCTGACCGAAGCAGCTCCGCATCGGCGGAGAATTCAGGAAGCGAAGAGAACGGCGAATTTGAATACCCTCGTGGGGGTATCGTTTCATACGCCCGTTTCCGAAGTGCTAGGCTCCACTGTGCTGGCCATCATTCCTCTGTTCATTGCCTGTCCCCTAAGAAGTGCCATCACCATCACCAGCATCACTGTCGCCACAATCATCAAAGGCACAATCCGTTAGTGCAAAGTTGTCCTTGAGATCGAGGCTCGCGATTTCCAGACTGTTATTCTCATATGCTAATCGAACCGGCCCTGGGTTTGAAGCTAGCCGTTCTGATCGAAGGTATGGAAATGTGCTTGCGCTTCCCGACGCGACACCACTTGGAGTGGTAGCCGCCACGGACAAAACGGAGGTCTTTCAGCTCCAGAGTACCTGGAGGTTTTCGCTCGAATGGCGCACGGCGTACGAAAGATCCTCCCCTGTCAATAGTTTCGGCTGGGTTTCCGCGAGACGATTAGTCATTACAAGCCTGTTTACCGGCTGGCAAGCTCCATGGCGAGTGCTCTTAAGAGCACATCATCCGGCTTAACCTGCCCTCAAGGGCATTTTCCTTTGCTATTCCAGAACAATATGCGATATGCTCTTAAGAGCACATTAAATGACTTTACGTGCTCTTGAGGGAACATGGTTGCTCGCAACAATCTGCTGGGAGCCCCGCCTTACGCCGTCGAGCAAGCGTTAAAAAAGGTCGGCCGCAATCTACGGCTGGCAAGGCTGCGGCGCAGGCAGACCATCGAAGAGGCTGCCAAAAGAATTGGCACCGGATCCCGCGCCATCCGGGATGCCGAGAGCGGCAAAGCATCGACGGGTGTGGCCGTCTACGCGGCCCTGCTCTGGGCATATGACTTGCTCAGTCCGCTCGAAAAGCTGGCGGATCCCTTAGCTGACAAAGAAGGCCTTGCCCTGGCGTTTGCCAAGGAAGGCAAGCGCGCCCGCAAGAGTGGAGATCTCGATAATGAGTTCTAATCCAGGGCGGGAATGTTTCGTCTACATCACGCTTCCGGGCAAGACTTCAGCAGTCACAGCCGGCAAATTTGTGCTGGAACAGACAGATTCAGGCGCACCACTCGGACGCTTTGTCTACGGGCAAAGCTACCTTAAGAATGCGGAAGCAGTGCCGATCGACCCGGTGGAATTGAAGCTGTCCAACGAAACCTACAACAACGTGCATCTGAAAGGCGTCTTCGGCGCACTGCGTGACGCCGGTCCCGATTATTGGGGACGCCGTGTCATCGAAAAGCACGCAGGAAAGACCAATCTCGGAGAGATGGACTACCTCCTCGAATCTCCCAATGACCGAGCAGGCGCGCTCGGCTTCGGGCTCGGCAATGTGCCTCCCGCCCCTCAGAAAAAGTTCAACAAGACCCTCGACCTCGCCAAACTGCAGGATCTTGCCGACGCCTTGATTAAGGACGAAATTCCCTCGGACCCGGCCTCTCCTCAGGTTCAAGAATTGCTGCTGCTCGGAACGTCGATGGGAGGCGCTCGTCCGAAGACAGTCGTGCAGGATGACCATGGGCTTTGGATGGCCAAATTCAACCGGCTGGATGACCGCTGGAACTATGCTCGTGTTGAATATGCTCTGCTCCGCCTCGCCCGGCAATGCGGAATCAACGTGCCCGAAAGCCGAATCGAAGCCGTCGGCGGCAAAGACGTCTTGCTTGTCAAGCGGTTCGACCGGGAAAAGACGGCGGAGGGCTACACGCGCGCGCGCATGATGAGTGGACTCACCGTACTGCGCTCTGACGAAACCAACGACGCGCGAGAGAGATGGTCTTATATCCTCCTTGTCGAGGAAATGCGCCGCATCGTCGCCCAGGCGGACAAAGATGCTCGCGAACTCTTCCGCCGCGTTTGCTTCAATGCCCTTATTTCCAACCTTGACGACCATCCGCGCAACCATGCCCTCTTGGCCAGAAACGTTGACTGGGCGCTGTCGCCCGCGTACGACCTCACGCCGTCGCCCGTCGTAAGCCTCGACCGCCGCGATCTGGCGCTGGTGTGTGGAGATCAAGGTCGGTTCGCGAACGCAAAAAATATTCTTTCCCAGCACGCGCGCTTTTTATTACAGAAAGATGAGGCCGAGAAAATCATTGCAGATACGAAAGCACACGTGGGCCATTGGTACGACACGGTTCGGGCCTGCGGGGTCTCAGAGAAGGACGCAGAAACCATCCGGGGCGCATTCATCTATCCTGGCTTTTCCTACTAGTCAGGTCTGCCTCACTCAAAAGGGATCTGACCCTTCCATTTGATTTGAAAATCACATCCTTACGAGCCCGCCTTTGCCAAGCGCGCAGCCGTTGGATCATAGACGTATCCGGTAATCGAACCGTCCCTTATGCGCTCCACCATTTCGTTGACGACAAAGAGCAGAACCAGAAACCATTCGCGCGGCTTAATTAGATTGCCGAAGCGGTCCCTGATTTCGATCTCCACGTGCCCTCCCGCCCTAAACCGCGTGGCAATCTACGCGAGAGTCAGCACCACTAATCACGGCCAAGATGTGACTTTGCAGACGCGGGAGCTGCGCGACTACTGCGAGCGGCGAGGCTGGGTAATGGCCGCGGAGTACGTAGATGCGGGAATCAGCGGAGCGAAGGATCGCAGGCCGGAACTCGACCGTTTGATGCAGGAGGCGCATAAGCGCCGCTTCGATGCCGTAGCGGTCTGGAAGTTTGACCGTTTCGCACGGTCTGTGTCGCACCTTCTCCGAGCCCTCGACACGTTCCGCGCCCTCGGAATCGAGTTCGTCAGTCTCTCAGAGTCGCTGGATACCGCTACTCCCGCAGGCCGAATGGTTTTTACTGTTTTGGGGGCCGTAGCAGAGTTGGAACGTTCCCTGATCGTAGAGCGCGTAAAAGCTGGGCTTCGCAACGCCAAAGCGAAAGGAAAGCGACTTGGACGGCCCAAAGCAGTCCTAGATTCGAGTAGGATGCTAACCTTCGCGCACAGGGCCTCGGCTGGAAACGAATCGCCGCTGACTTGGGAGTCGGGGTCGGAACTGTGATACGGCACGCCAAATAGGGTTCCAAAATTCAGGAAAAGGTTTTTGGAACCCAGCCGTTGAGCTTGATTGGGCGATCATGGAGTGAAGTCTCTCCGGAAGAGAAAAGGGGGGGCGTTGCGACTTGTCCATCACTACGAGATGCCGAGCCTGGCTACTACCAGGCATACCCTATGGCCGAATGGTCCCCGATCATTGTAGTTTGCAAAGGCCCCAGCGAAACTCCTTCCCAGCCCATAGACAACTAAGAATGCAAAGCTCTTTTCCTCTTGATAGTGGATACAAGGCCAGTCCCAACAAAAACTTCCCTGAAACGGCCAGAACTCGCGGCTACATCGTAACGTTTCGCTGTGTCAATTGCGGAAGACCTGAAGCATCTGCCAGCTTGGCCAGCGAAGGTGTTGTACCGTGCGATCAAATCGAGGCGCGAATCTATGAAGCGAGCTGTGAATCATGCGGTTGGAAGGGCGCCGTTTGCGGATTTTCTGCTATCGAAATCCATTCCGCGCCAGACCTCAAAATCAAACCGCAGAGATAAAGATGGGGATCGCCTACTACTGGCGATTGCTGGCGTTTGGCTATTCTCCTTCTTTCTTTGTCCTCGCGATGTGGGTGTGGCGCGTGACGTTTGGGTGATCCTGCACCCGATTTAGGGCATCGAA
The DNA here is from genome assembly GCA_963722985.1 of Candidatus Acidiferrales bacterium. Classification (GTDB taxonomy): domain Bacteria; phylum Acidobacteriota; class Terriglobia; order Acidiferrales; family UBA7541; genus Acidiferrum. The sequence continues at coordinate 5,326 of CAVROZ010000001.1, forward strand.
GCTGGACGATTCGACACGACGAGCCGGGTGATTACTTCAGCCATTCGCCATTAACGGCTCAGTTCGCCTCACGCGAAGCGTCCGGCGCACGGGCGGCTTCGTTCAAGTCGAGTTATGGGTAGCTAGGCACCAAAAACCACTACGGCTCAGAAGTGTTCAATTTTGGACAGACACGATTTCGGCACAGCGATAGCGTTTTGCAATGAAACTCCTAAATATTGTTCCGGCACTAATCGTCGTTGTGGTAATAGCGGTGTTAAGTTTAAAAAGAGGGACAATCTTTGTTCCATAAGAGGACATTATGCCTTGCAAGTCGTGCGGTTCAGTCAACAAAGAAAAATTCAGCGCGGAGATGGGCATCCATTTTCCCGGACTAAAAAATATTGACAAGCCCGTGGTGTGGCTATTCCCCGAGGTTCTTGTTTGCTTGGATTGTGGCATGGCGGAGTTCTCTGTGCCAAAAATTGAACTGCGCCAACTCCAACAAAGCGACTCCGCTGCTGCAGCCTGGCGTGGAACGGAATCTTCGCGTCATCACAATCAAACCTCATGGCAATGAGGACGCTTTGGCTTTTCAGGTATCGGTGGACTTGAAGCCGTCTGAGCTGCTGATAAATTGCTCACCACGAAGAACCGCATCCACGGCAGGCAGTAGTTCGCATCCGGCATCTGTCTTACGAACATAACCCAACGCACCCACATCCAAAGCTGCCCGGACGAGTGTCGCACGACTTGGGATGTGGCGTTATATCCGCAACCTTGCGGATTTGTCGAGCAGCTTCTATCCCGCTGTGCTTTGGCAGGCCGATGTCCATTTTAGAGATGTTCGAATCCGAGCCCAACCTCAAGATTATCTCCTTCGCGTCCGAAGGATTCGAGGCAGTGCAGAAAGCCAAAGAGCTGCAGCCTGACGCAATCTTGGAAACCAAGCCGCTGCCCAATCTGGGTACGGCTACGGGTTCCGAAAACCCCTGCGAACTACAAGCTGCAAGATGTTGATTCAAAGGGCCACAAGAAGACGCGTGTATTGGTTCCGAAAACGGATGAATTTCGAGTGGCGCAGATGATCGCTTTCTGTCCATTCGAGATATTCGATCTGCGCCACAATCTCAGGCCGAACCCAAATTCATTTCTTCATGTCCTCCGCGGTTAGTTCGGTTCCCCATCGCCCCTTTTCCTTTTCAGGTAGGTTCGCAAACGGGCAATCCGGCATTGCCAACGGTGCGTACCCCATGACAAATTGGCTATTCCTGATCTCCGATGGAAAGGACCCAATTGAGAACCAGCGCTAGAACGGTCCCAAGTGCAATACCCGGGATGTTGATCCCCGCGACCGTCAGACCCTTCGTGCTTAAACCCGTAGCGACAATCAGTGATGCTCCGGCTACCGCCAGATTCTTGTGGCGCGTGAAATCGATCTTGGCATCCATCCAAATGCGAATGCCCATCAGGGCAATGATCCCGTAAATCAGGAGGGTAATGCCGCCCAGAACCGGGTTCGGGATCGTCTGAATCAGTGCGCCGAACTTGGGGCAGAGCCCAAGCAGGAGCGCAAATAGTGCCGCCGCGATGAAATTGTGTGTGCTGTATACCCGCGTCATCGCCATGACGCCCATGTTTTCCGCGTAGGTCGTTTGTGGCGTGCCGCCGCCCAAAGAAGAAACCAATGTGGCCAGCGCGTCGCCGAGATACGCACGCCCGAGATATGGATTGAGATCCCGGCCCATGTAAGACGAAATGGCGGCAATGTGACCCTTGTTTTCGGCGACAAGCACGATAAAGACAGGCGCGATGGTCACCAGCGCGCCCCAACTGAATGCCGGCGTTTGAAACGGCGGTAATCCGACCCACGGCGCACTCTCGACTCGCGCGATCTTTTGCGGGTCCAACATGCCACAAGCGACGGCGACCAGACAGCCGACAATCACGCCGATGAGAATCGGCACCATCTGAAGAAATCCTCGGAGCCGAATGGAGACCAAGGCGGCTGTCAAAAAAGTCACGGCGGCAATCATCAGGCGGGTCCAATCTGAGGCAGTATTGATGGCCAGGTCGTTGTTGATGGCGTCCGAGATAGTCGTGCCGGCCAGATTCAAGCCAATGATCGCCACCACCGAGCCCGTGACTAAGGGGGGCATCAAGCGGTCAATCCAACTCGGGCCCCAGCGCATTGTAGCTAGAGCAGCCACAGCGTAAAGAACTGCAGCGCCCGCAATCCCGCACAAGGCATACGGAATCCTTGAAGCATTGCCGCCGGTAATGGCCAAGATCGGGCCGATGAAGGAGAAACTTGAACCGAGATAGCTCGGGACCCTGAGACCAGTGATGAAGATGAAAAGAAGCGTGCCGATACCCGAGAAAAAAAGAGTTATCTGCGGATCGAATCCCATCAGAATCGGCGCCAGCACGGTCCCTCCAAACATCGCGATCACGTGCTGTAGCCCCATCGGGATCAGCTTTGCGAGCGGGAGTCTGTCTTCGGGATAATAAATTTGGTTCAGAGACCTCGTTGGAGATTCCTCTTTAACTTGCATGGTCATATCCCGTGTTGTCCCCATCCGCGCGGAAGCCGATTTTATTGGGAGCAGCACCGAGGTGCAAGCCCGTCTGTTTGCTTTCCTTCAGGCGTGCTCGAGCAATCCCCCAGTGAAGTTCCTACATCATAGGCTAACCTTGCAGCTTGGACGGTCGCCTCACATCAAATCGGTCCGTTATATGTTTCTGAATTGATTCAGATACTAAGATGTATCTCTGTATGCGTTTGGATCATCTTACTCGCTTGTATCGTCTGTCACTGAGGTTTAGAGCCAAACTGACAGAAAGAAAAGCCCGGAGCAATCCGGGCTTTTCTGTTATCGAGATAGGGCGTCGACCTTGATTAAACTTGTGTTATTCCGACGCGCCCCTGAACACCCGCTCGCCTCATTGTCTCCCGGCGCAGACCTCACGTAACGGACTAATCGCTGATTGCTCCAGGGCAACTCCCTAAATCGCTCCAGGGCAACGACAGACACTCCACAGCGCGCCATAATATTCTCAATCGGTTGTCCGCTGGGAGGACAGCTCCTCGTCTCATGAGCGCGGATGCAGGGAATGCAGTTAGTCCGCCCGGCACAGGGCCGGCCCTCTACAATTTGGAGAACACGTGAAGTTAATCCGTAGAGATGTTGTTTCCCCGCCCAGATGGTGGTGGACCGTTGGCGACGAGATGGTGTGGCTGGGTGCCGGGTTAGTGATCGCCGCGGTGATAATGACCATCTGGATGGTGGTCCATGGATAAGTCGATCCGTTCCGCCGACTAACGAACCACAGCCCGTATCTAAGCGCGAGGTTTATGGCACACAACTTCGCTGCAACCGGGCCGCACACCGCGTTCGCAAAAAAGGAGGGATGGCCCAGGTCAGGTAAAGAAGCCATCCCCCTAGCCGGCTCAACCCCGTAGCGATTCATGGGGAATCGCACAGGGCTTCTAGGTCGATACCGGTGAGAGTAATGGAGTCTGACCGCACCAGCGAGTAGAATCGCATTACTGTCCGCCAGGTTACGGAGGGTCGGAGTAGCGGAAGGTGTCTTCAATGTGACGGAGTTGGCTGGCTTTTCGTCCCTGGGAATACACTGCGATGAGCAAGAAAGATTCTGAAACGTTGCGTCGAGCGCGAGTGCGGCAGCTATGGGACGCGCAACCGCCTGAACTACACACCGAGCACAACATTTTGATCTTTCACGGTTGGCTGCGTCAGCATCACCCCGAATTGCTGCCAAAGGGGCAAGGTGATCCGTTTCAGAGCCTCAAGGTGGACCTAAGCGGATTGTACAAATGACCCGAGAAGCCATCGAAACCAACGGCGATTGGACTCGCGCCTCCGTGGTTAAGGATCCGCGAAAGGAGCAAGTCATGGTCAAATGTGTGAGCTCTGGTTTTTTGACTCTGGTCTTCTTGGGTCTTCTAGCTATTGGTATCGGCAGAACTGGCGCGATCACTGCGGCACAGGCGCCGCCGCTACCGCCCGAATGCCGGGGAAAACGCTACCATAATTACGCCATTCCACGAGACAATCCGACTCAAATTAGGCACGCAGTCAGTGTAAACGGTTTGATTGAATGCTATCCAGGACAGGGAATCTGTCATGTCCAACTGGTTAGAGCTGCCATTACAAAAGATCTCAACCCCGGCGACTCAATGGGCGTACCCGGAACGGATACGTTTATTTTTAGATGTGGCCCCGACGTTACAAAATGCGCCGTTATCGTTTGTGACTAAACGTCACCCGAATTGAAGAGCCCCTGATGAAGCCAGCGGTTGCCGACTACCGCTGGGTATCGTTTTCTGAAGACCGCCTCAACTCGGGAAGATACGAGCAAGACTTCAGCTTCTCTCGTCATGTTCGACAAGAACAAGAATGTAATCTGGAAGGCACCCTAATCCTTGGACAACCTCTGCCTTAATGCCGTGACCGCCTTACGACGGCCCCGCAAACGGAAAACCGGCGTGCATAACAATCCATTCGTCCCGCGTCAGGGGCTTACCGTGGCGCGCTTTCCCAACTAGTTCCGCAAGGCCGTTGCCGACAAAGCGCCCGTTTTCCCACATCCCAAGCCGCATTTCCGCTGCCCTGAGTCGGTCACGTCGAATCTCAAATGCGCTTCGTGTCCTATACTCGAGCAGTTCCGCCAATTCTAATTGGACGCGGATTCCGGCCGCAGCGGGCATCTTGGACGCGAAGATTCGAGAATTTTTCACTTCTCCGATTAGGCCGTTTGGACTTTACGTCAAAACGCCCCAAGCAGTAAGCTTGGCCCGTACTCCTGTGGCCTTCCCTCCACCTAGAACAACGCGAGGCAAGGAATAAACAGATAATAGTGAAGAGGCATTGCCGCACCGATTCAATGGAAACAGAAGAGGAGAAACGCATATGAGAAAGGATCCCATTCTTGCCGTCGTACTATCTTCTCAAGGAGCCGTTGCCCGCGGCAGACGGGAGTTTCGGCAAGGCGACCGACTTGAGGCGCAAGATAAGATTATTTGGGGCGTCACCATCAAAGCCGAGCTATCGGCGTAAATGGGCGCGGAAATTTTCGATCTGGCCAGCCATGGCAGTGGAGGTGAACCAATGAGGGTGATCGTCGTTGGCGGCGGGTTCGCAGCAGTGCAGTTCGCAAGGACTCTTCGCAAGAAGCTGCGCGCCTCCGAGTGTGAGATTCTGTTGTTCAACTGTGAGAACCACTTGGTGTTTCATCCCCTGCTTGCGGATGTCGCGGGAGCTTCGATCAACCCGGATGCTGCGGCAACTCCCTTGCGCCAGATGCTACCCGGAGTTGGTTGCCGCACCGAGCGAGTACAGAGGATTGACCTTCACTCTTCCGAGGTCGAATTCGAGGATGGAAGCGGCGTCCTCAGCCGCCTGCGTTACGATCACGTGGTGATTGCCTGCGGCGCGGAAAGCAACCTGAGCATCATTCCCGGAATGACCGAGCATGCGTTTGGGTTCAAGGTCATGCGCGATGCCATCGACCTGCGCCAGCACATCGTGCGTCAAATGGAACAAGCGGAGGTCTCGAGCGATCCCGACCGTCGACGCTGGCATCTGAGCTTCATCATCGTGGGGGCGGGCTTCAGCGGCGTTGAGTTGGCTGGGGAGATCAATGAGCTAGTTCGCAACAGCACCCGCTTTTACCGGAATTTTCGAAAAGAGGACGTGATTGTCACCCTGGTGCATTCCCAGGACCACATCTTGCCGGAAGTGGCGGTGAGGCTGAGGGAATTCGCCAAAAAGAAGATGGAGAAAGCCGGCATCACCATACTGCTGAATACACGCGCAGTCGCGACAACCCACGAAGGAGTCGAACTGAACAGTGGGCGGATGCTAGCTGGAGCCACAGTGGTGTGCACGATTGGGACGGCGGTCTCTCCACTTGTGCAACACCTCGAAGTCCCCAAAGAGCGGGGACGCATTCGCACCACGCCGGAAATGCGGATCGAAGGGCAAACCAACGCTTGGGCTGTCGGCGATTGCGCCTTCATCATCAACGCATCCGACAACAAGCCGTCCGCTACTACCGCCCAATTCGCCGAACGCCACGGCCGCCAAGCGGCGCTCAACCTGGTGCGGGTTCTGAAAGGCCAGCCGACCCATCCATTTCGCTTCAAGGCGCTTGGGCAGCTCTGCTCGATCGGTGGTTACCAAGCTGTTGCGGAAATGTTTGGCCTCCGCATCTCGGGTTTTCTGGCGTGGTTCCTATGGCGTAGTGTGTATCTGGTCAAGCTGCCGACGTGGTCGCGCAGGATTAAGGTGGGCCTGGACTGGGGGTGGGACGTTCTCTTCCCCCGTGATCTGAGTTTCTTGAATACCGACTCGGCGCAACAGGTCACCCATGCGTACTACCGCCCAGGAGATTTCATTCAGCGGCAGGGAGAAGTGGCTCGAGTTTTGAGGGTCATCGAAGAAGGCGAGGTAGAGATGCTGCAGTCGGCAGGCGAGAACAGCGAGGCGAAAGTCATCTCCCTTCTCGGCAAGGGTGACTTTTTCGGGGAAGCGGCTATGTCTGGAGGCCGTAATGAGACAAGTATGCGCGCTCGCTCGGCGGTCCGTGTGCGGCAAGTCGGCAGCGCTCTGTTCTCCCAGGCTACAGGTGCCTTCTCACCCTTCCGCGAAGTAGTCTCCAAGGCAATCATCAGGCGCTCGGGAGATTTTTGGAGTCGCCTGCCGGTGGCCGCGTCGCTTCTGGCGGAAGAGCCTGTCGCGTCGCTTGTCGACCCCATTCCTCACGAGACCCTTAGCAAGGACACGACCTTGGCAAAAGCAATCCAGGTCCTCAGTGAAAGCGCAACTGGCGAACTCCTGATCCTCGATGAGAAACAGCATTTGTGGGCGAGCTTAGATCGCGAGGACCTGTATCACATTGTTACGCGCATCGCTATCAGTCCTATGGATACGCGGCAAGATCTAGGGCAACGCACGCTTGGGGACCTTGCCGTTGGAAATCGCGTGTATGTGTCGCTTGAGGACACGACCCTTGTGGCATCGGCCACGATGTTCGAACACGGGATCTCATGGCTGCCGGTCGTTCAGAGCCGAGATGATCTTCGGCCAGTAGGCTGCCTACGACTTGCGAGAATCAGCGGCCACGTCATTCAGAAAATCGGCCACCTGGACGCACGCGCCCGCGCCGCGAGTTGAGTCTGCCGATCTCGAGGGAAGGGAAAGTCAGTATATTTCGCATGACCGTTGCAGTAATCGGCGCTCAGACTATGAATCTGCGCTAGGTGACCTCGAAAGCAAATTGGACGATTTGGACAGCCGCCTCCGATCAGTGCAAACCTCCTGCGGATATGAATTCACTATAAATCGAATGTCGGCTATGGAAGCGCTCGCAGCACCGACTGGAAGCCGCCAGGTACCGACTATGTACCTCGCTCAAAAAACTCATCAGTTTAGGTATGACTCCTAACGACGTGCTGAAGATGTGCAAGGCGAACACGGACGAGCAGTCGTGCAAGGCGTGTCTCGGTCTGAAATAAGGCTCACGTTTTTCAGGCGGGGATGACTCGCATCACGGTCTCTCGAAAAGATTCAACATGGGATACGGAAACATCTCGCCCAAGACGAGCCTGGAAGAAGGGCTGGAAGAAACGCTGACCGTGCATCGCTTAGGCATCGGAGGGGTGTTGCGGCGGAAACTGGCCACCACCTACCCGATCGAATCGTGTCTGTCCACGGTGCAGCGGGTGGCGCGCAACGTAAAACGTTGGCGAGAAGGAGATCAGCCGCTGCGCTGGACCGCCACAGGACTCTTGGAAGCTGAGAAAAAGTTCCGAGGCATCAAAGGCTATCAAGAAATCCTGTTGCTGAAGGAACGGCTGAATCCGTCTCGCATTCAGCAGAAGGAGGTCCGGACAGTAGAAGTCGCTTGAACTTGGTCCGAGGTGGGCTTACAGTGCCGAACATTGAGAGTCGCTGCAATCAACTAAAACTCGGACATCCTTCTAACCCACGGGCGAGGTGTTAATTTCCGGTTTGTCCGCCATCCATGAAGTTCTCCGCAGTATAATCGCAGTCAATCATGCCACTGGCCCCTGCTACACGACTCGGGCCCTATGAGATCCTGCAACCGATCGGTGCGGGCGGGATGGGTGAGGTATATCGCGCACGGGATACGCGGCTGGAGCGCATTGTAGCGGTCAAGATTCTTCCTCCACATCTTTCTTCCGATCCCGTACGTAAGCAGCGCTTCGAGCGCGAAGCCAAAACCATCTCCAGTCTCAACCATCCGCACATTTGCACGCTCTACGACGTTGGCCAGCAGGACGGTGTGGACTTTCTCGTCATGGAGTGTGTCGAAGGCGAGACTCTCCTCAAGCGCCTTGAGAAGGGTCCTTTGCCTCTTGAGCAGGTCTGGAGGTTCGGCGCGCAAATTGCCGATGCGCTCGATAAAGCGCATCGAGCCGGAATTGTCCACCGCGATCTCAAGCCCGGCAACATCATGATCACGCCTATCGGTGCCAAGCTGCTGGATTTCGGTTTGGCAAAACCCGCTGTGCCAGCCAGCGGCACGACACTGACCGTTGCCGCAACACAGATGACGCCAGTGACCCAGGAAGGTATGGTCGTGGGCACGTTTCAGTACATGTCTCCGGAGCAGATTGATGGAAAAGAACTGGACGGGCGGAGTGACATTTTTTCTTTAGGCGCAATGCTGTACGAAATGCTGACCGGCCAGCACGCGTTTCCTGGCAAGAGCCAGTTAAGCGTCGCCTCCGCGATCCTCGAAAAAGAACCGACGCCGATCTGTTCCCTCAAACCGCTAACTCCACCGTCGCTCGATCACGCCATCCGCCGGTGCCTGATGAAGGAGCCCGAAAGACGATGGCAGAGTGCAGCCGATCTAGCTGCAGAACTGGAATGGGTCGCCGAAGCAGTTTCGCAGGCGGGCGTGCAAGCTCCCTTAGTTTTGCCTCGCAAGCTGCGCACGTGGCTGGGCTGGGTCTCGACTACTGTCCTCGCCGTCGCTCTCATAGCTATCGTTGCGATCCTCTACCGCGCTACGCGACCCGTCCCGGCTCCACTTATGCGATTTAGCGTTGACCTTGGCGGCGAGGTCGTTGAGCCGGGTTGGGGAAGCGGAATGGCCATTTCACCAGACGGTTCGCAACTTGTGTTTGTCTCTCACGGCCAGAACGAACCGCAACGGCTCTTTCTTCGTGCATTGGAGAGCGACAAAGCGACACCTCTCCAAAGCACCGAAAATGCGCGGGCTCCATTTTTTTCACCCGACGGCCAATGGGTGGCCTTTTTCGCCGACGGCAAACTTAAGAAGATCGCAACCAAGGGAGGTGTACCGATGACGTTGTGTGAGGCGCCCAGTACACGGGGCGGAACCTGGGGCGACGACGGAAACATCATCTTTGCACCCTCCAATCGCAGTGCTCTCTTTCGTGTATCCGCCGCTGGCGGCGCTGCCCAACCTGTGACCGAGCTAAGAGGTGAGTGGACTGACCGTTTTCCTCAGCTACTTCCTGGAGCGAAGGCCTTCCTGTTCACATCCTGTCGAACCTTGGATTTCGAAACTTGCGCCATCGAGGCCCAGTTCTTAGTAGCCGGCCAGCGCAAAGTTTTGGTTCAAGGTGGCTATTACGGTCGATACGCACCCAGCGGTCATCTCTTGTACGTTCACCAAGGTGCAGTAATGGCGGCTCCCATGGATATAACACGTTTGGAATTGACCGGCCCCGCGTCGCCCGTGTTGGAGGACGTGGACAGCAACTTGGGAACGGGTGTTGCGCACTTCGATTTCTCTCGATCCGGTACTTTGGTTTACATTTCCGGAAAAGCCCGGCCCCAGAATAGATCTCTCTTCTGGATGGACGCCTCAGGACACCTGACGCCGCTGGGCACCGCCCCACTGCGGACCTATCAGCAAATTCGAGTTTCTCCCGATGGGAAGCTTTTAGCGCTGGTGCTGGCCGAGAGTTCGCAGAACCATCTTTGGATCTACGACTGGGCGCGAGAGCGGTTTTACCGCCTGACATTTCTCAACGGCAACTCCGAGAATCCAGTCTGGACACCGGACAGCAAGCACCTGGTTTTCTCCAGTGACGCCCAGGCTCCAGGCCCGGGTATTTATTGGATTCGTGCTGACGGAGCGGGTGAGGCGCAACGTCTACTCGAGGGCGACAACTTAATCCCCCGAACTTTTTCGCCCGGTGGAGAGCGACTGGCCTACGATGCCTGGGGCGCCGGAGGCGGAGCGAGTATAAGCTGGGCACTGCCCGTGGACACAAGTGATTCCGGTCACCCGAAAATTGGCAACCCGGAGAAGTTCCTGGGTTCCGTTGGGTCGCGCCCGACATTCTCACCGGATGGGCGGTGGGTTGCGTACACGACCGCCGAGTCCGGGACTCCGCAAATTTATGTCCGACCGTTCTCAGGCTCCGAAGGCCGGTGGCTCCTGTCTAGTGGGGGGAGCGGTCAGGACATGGGGTTCACGGGGCCCGCCAGCGGCGAGGGAGGATTCAATGCGTTTTGGTCGCCCAATGGCCGGGAGTTGCTTTACACGAATCTGGAAGGACGCATAATGCTTGTCAACTACACCGCCAAGGGCGATACGTTTTCCGCGAACCCGCCTCGTTTATGGTCTACAAGGCGAGTGTTTGTAATGTATAGCCCTTTGATGGCAAACCTCGATTTGGCGCCGGACGGCAAGCGTTTCGCTGTCATTTTGCCGACTGGTCAGGATGCGGAGCGGCAGCCGCAAACTCATGTCGTGTTTCTGCTCAATTTCTTCGATGAGCTCCGCCACCGCGTGCCGTCTGAATGAACCTTGCTCTGAGGACTCGCGAGGCAAACGCTATGCGTGGAAGCTCTTGTTGGCGTCTTCGTCCCAGATACCACGCGAGGTAACCCTCGGACTGTGGGCAATCGGGAAGTAATCCGCGGAGCGAGACATGTGGGTCCGTACCCGGAGGTCCGCTTTCTCGCTACCGATTGTTCGGCCACTGCTGGCGCGTTACCGGTACCTGCTGCTCCGGCAGCGCCTCGATGATGGCTGCGTGGGATTGTTATATGAGTCTCCTTCTGGCCGCTCGCCTTTCCACCGTCGAGTCTGTCGTTCGTCAGTTCTCGAGAGGGCCATCACCGAACTGTTTGGGACAGACCGACAAGCATTCGTTGCTTTGCAAGAAACACAGTTGGCAGCGAGAATCGTCGAGGCCGTCGTTTCCCGTCAGCCGGTTACGTTACAAGTTCCCACCGCAAGACAATACGTGCGACATTAGGCTCCCATGGAGAGGATAATGGGGTGAAACCCAGTTGGACAAGATGACGCGATGTTCAGAGCCGGCGCCAACACTATAAAGAGACGCACGCCCAGACTGCACGAATTCCTAAAGCGGTCTTTTTTCCAATCGAAACTTCCAGCTCTTAAACTGCTCAACGGGAAATTCACTCTAACTGCTCCGAATCTAATCAGCGTGTCTCCCACGGAGCCTCATGTCCTGAAATGGATTGATGAGTTGTTACGCCCGGGAGACACCTTTTTTGACGTTGGTGCCCATTATGGATGGATGTCGATGCTAGCTTGTCATTGCGTTGGCGGCAAAGGGAAAGTCGTCGCGTTTGAAGCTTCTCCACCACTTGTTGAACTCCTGCAATACAACAAAAAAGCAAATAGGTTTCGCCAGATGGAAATTGTACCCAAGGCCGTGGCTGATTCTGACGGTCGAGTTGTTCCGTTCTATCTTGTGGATCGCGGTGATAGCTTTCTCAATTCGTTGGTCGACCATCGGACAGAACCGACCGCAAGGCTGGCCGAGCAAAAATCAACGATACAAGTAGAAACCATTACCCTGGACGAATTTTCCAAAATCACGAACACGCACCCTAATGCCGTGAAGGTAGATGTGGAAGGCGCCGAACTATTGGTTCTCCAAGGTTCCAGTGAGATCTTGAAGGAATGTCGCACCGCGTTTATCGTTGCTGTCCATCCCACTTGGCTTCCCTCAGGCCAAAATGTCATGGAAGTATTTGACCTCTTTCGAGTCCACGGTTATAAAGTAGCAGCCTCCCAACTTGTGCAGTATGACGGTGCCGATTTTGGTGACTACCTGCTCGTTCCCGCAACCTACCCTGGCGCCTGCGCCGGGTCGTTCCACCAGAGTCGAACACGAATATTTCCGTGAAGGGGCATGGACCTATCTGGCTGCCTGGGATGTGCATCGAGCCAAGGTGTTCGGCCGCTGCGAAAAGAAAAGCGGCATTGCCCCGGTCGATCGCCTGATTGCGGAAGTCATGAGCCGACAACCCTACAAGTCAGCACGTCGCGTTTTCTGGATCATGGACAACTGTTCCGCCCATCGCGGCCAAAAGGCGGTCCACCGCCTGCGTTCTCAATGGCCCAACGTCGTCCTCGTGCACACCCCCGTCCACGCTAGCTGGCTCAATCAGATTGAGATTTATTTCTCTATCGTTCAGAGGAAGGTACTCACGCCCAACGACTTCAAATCCCTCAATGAGCTCGAACAGCGGCTGCTCGCCTTCCAGCGGCGATACGAGGAAACCGCTTCTCCGTTCCAGTGGACTTTCACTCGCAAAGACCTGACAACTCTCTTGGCGAAGATTGAAAACAGCCGGTTGGCTTCAGCCGCCTAACGCGTTGCAAATACGTCACCGTAATTCCGAACTAGAGTACTAAGCTAAGCGAGGATGCCCGACCCCGAGCAAACTGGGGCCGGGCTAGGAAAGGATTCACTGATGATCCCGAATGGGATCTACCCGTTCGGCGTCACTGTGGATGTTCGGAAATACTTTGTGTCCGTTGAAGAGTGTCAGCGACGAGACGATGGTATGAAGCGTACGGCCGTTATTGGCAATCACGAACATCAAGGTGATTACGTTCCCAGACTTCATGTCCAAAGGAGGCGGAAAATTGATCGTAGCTGTCCCTGTGCAATCGGGATAAACCTCGTAAGTGCCCCATTCTCCCGTCGAGAAACCCGTTTTGGGATCTACGTATTTGGGGTCTGGAACCGGCAACTGCTGAGACGGTGTCTGGCCATTGCCCATAACAAAGTCGACCTGAGTGAGCTTGCCGGCGCCGTCGAAGTGAGTCATGGCAACGCCGTCCCGGTAGACCATGACCTCTGTTGTTGGGGTCGGTGGAGTCTCGCCGCTTGGAACGAAGACTTCACCAGAAATGCGGAAGGCATAGTCACCGTGTAGAGTGGCGAGCGTGCACCCATCGTTATCGTTATCCTGGGGCCGCGCTGCGCCACACAACGCGAACAACCCGATTGCCGCGATCAGTATTCTCTTTAAAATCCTGACTTTCATATGTTCCTCCTAATGTTTTGACGTTTTGACTGTGTTAACCTAGGCGCAAATAGAAAGCACACGCTCGCTGAGACGTTTGCTTGCAATCTGTTTCCCGCCGTCTTCCTTTATGTGATTCGCACGAGCTAAAACTCAGTTAAGCTCAGTGCCAGTTGGCACGCTGCGAATCCCTTCCACTGCAAAACTGAACCCCAGTGTTCGCCCTTGACTAAGCCGGAGGAGTGCCTCCGCCCGCTCTGCCCGAACAATTTACTCGCCGTCACGAGCAGCAACGAGAACAGTGCTGCCGCTCGGGCTCACACTCACGACCGTCGCTGGGTTCCGAGAACTTGCTTGTGCCAAGATTTTCTCTTCCGCCGAGATGTTGAAATCGTAGGTGGACTCCCACGACCCGTCGGACACAGTGGCAAGGAAATATTGGTTGTCATAGCGGTGGAACACCAGCCTTACTTGCCCGTTTACTTCTTTACGTGATTGCGTAGGTTGCAACGCCTCGAACACCGAGGAGTGATCCGTCAGATTCGACACTCCAAGTAAGAACTGTGATTGCTGGGTGAATTCATATTCACCAGGAGTGAACGTCTGGTTGTTGATGCTGAACGAAAAGGGGACGTGGAAGCGGAGTCTCAGGTGACTGGTTTGTGCGTGGATTGTTGGAGTCATCAGGCAAAATGCGATGGTAGTTGTTGCAAGAGAAAGAATGCGGTTCATAGGACCTTCCTTAATCACGGGGCGTAAATTGAGTTTCGCTGGTTTGGCGATGCTCACTCCGTGAAGCCGCACGGTCGCATTGTTGGGAATTCGGTTCAATAGACGCGAGCAGAACTTGCAGGTGGATTTGCTGTGAACAGGCTAATGTTTTGAAGGATATAGAGTTAACCATCTAGGTGAACTGCAGGGTTCACCCACTGTTCTATCGAAGTGGGCTATACTGCACGCCACGGGAAGTGGGAGTTTCGATGTCCTCCACAAATTCCTTTGCGACCTGTGCACGATTCGATCAATTCTACGTCGATTTAAGAAGTGGAGTACTGCAGCGGTCCGGCATCCGTATACCTTTACAGGGCCAGCCGCTCCAGGTATTACGTTTGCTGCTCCAGGCGGAAGGAAAAGTCGTTACTCGCGAAGAACTGCGTAAGGTTCTATGGCAAGGAGATACCTTTGTTGATTTCGAACTCGGTGTAAACACGGCAGTCAAGAAGCTGCGGCAGGCGCTCACGGACCCCGCCGAGCATCCCAGGTTCATCGAAACCCTGCCTAGAGTTGGTTACCGCTTCCTGGTTCCGGTGGAATGGGTGACGGACGATAGCAAGAACAGTACCACGGTCGACCAAACCCTGCCCCGACGCGGCGATCGATCCACTGCTCTTGTTGATTCGCACTCGCAACCAGAGACCAAGCCTGCCCCTAGCTTGCGGATCAAATGGCCGGCAATGGCCGCGTTGCTCGTCATCGGTGCGCTCGCTTTGACAGTCTCTTTCGAGTTGCATCGCTCACCGAAACTGACCGACAAAGACGCCGTTGCGTCGCCGGTTTCTTCGGTTGAGGCAGTACCGTTAGTCGCTTTGCGGGGCAAGCAGGAGACGCCGGCTTTCTCGCCTGACGGAAATCAAGTTGCCTTCGCAGTGTATGAGGGATACCACGCAGGAATCTACACGACGCTCATTGGCGGTGAAAAGTCACTGCAGCTTACCGACAATCCTGGCGACTGCTGTCCGACTTGGTCGCCTGATGGTCGGCAGATCGCATTTGTTCGTTTGGGATCTGACAAAGAAAGGAGTTTCTACGTGATTCCTGCTCTTGGGGGCTCGGAGCATAAATTGTACACGGGGCCTTTAAACGGCAGATTTTCCTGCGATCGGTTGGATTGGTCGCCCGATGGAAAAGTTTTGGCATTTTCGGAACCCAACGAAAATCGCAGCAGCTCTCGGATAACCTTGCTCTCGCTTGCAGATTTGACAACACGTCAGCTGACATCACCGGGGGACCAAGCGTTCGACTGTGACCCCGCGTTTTCACCTTATGGATCCAGCATAGCGTTCGGACGGGGATTTTTCGGCGGTGCTCTCGGGGATTTGTTTGTCGTTCCAATCTCAGGCGGCGACCCCAGACGGCTTACTGCCGGCAATTTCGGAGGTTCTCCCGCTTGGACTCCGGATGGCAAGGAAATTGTTTTCACTTCTGCAATCGGAGGTCTTCGGAGTTTGTGGCGCATTCCCGTTTCAGGGGGAACACCACGGCCGGTTGCGGGTGTAGGCGAAATGGCCATCAACCCTTCGATCTCGCGTAAAGGTAACCAGCTCGTTTACCAGCGTACCGTCAGTACCAACGACATTTGGCGGCTCGACCTAAAGGATGCTAGACATGCTTTTGGTTCTCCAACACGTGTCCTCTCGGCGAGAGGGCTCAATTTGCGACCGAGCTTTTCTCCTGACGGAAAGAAGATTGTATTTGAGTCCGACCGCTTGGGATATGCGGATATTTGGTACTGCGAAAACGACGGATCAAATTGCGTACAGTTGACGTCTCTCCACGGCATTTCGGGAACCGCGCGTTGGTCGCCGGACGGGCATTACATTTCGTTTGAATCTATTTCGCAAGACTATTACGAGATTTATGTCATGGAAGTACCGAGCGGCCGACCTCATCTTGTGTCCATTTTTCCCGGAGTTGATAAGGGGGCCCCTAATTGGTCGCGAGACGGAAAGACGATTTACTTCTCTTCCGCTCAGGGGAGCGGAACGTTTCAGATATGGAAGGTAGCTTTCAAAGGCGGATCGCCAGTCCGAGTAACAAGAAATGGTGGCGCCTATGCGATCGAATCCGATGACGGACGCTTCCTCTATTATGTCAAACAGGATCAGCCGGGAGTATGGAAGATGCCATTGGATGGAGGTGAGGAAACCCGTATTTTGGATCAACCTCGGGGTTGGTGCAACTGGCAACTTGTCTCGAACGGAATCTACTTTCTCAATGAGAGCATCAAGCCAAACGGGAGAATAGGATTCTTCGACTTTGCGACCCGCGAGACTACCCCGATCTTCAGCCTGGAAAAGCCCCACACGTTCATGGGAGGTCTGGCCGTTTCACCGGACGGCAGATCACTTCTCTACGCCCAGACTGAGCTCGACGATTCGTACATCATGTTGGTGAAAAACTTTCGATAGACCGCGCTTATTTGCGAAAGTCGGATCGACTCAGACCTATCCCGCCGAACGCAGAGGCGCTTACATGGATTGACCAGCAACACATCTTGTTTTCGGAGATCAAAACTGGCTTCCAGATGGGGCTCGTTACGTCGGAGGAGAGTCGGGCCGGGAAACGTGACATTTACCTGCCCGAAGGTATGACACACCGCTCCTCGATCTCCCCCGACGACAAATGAGTCCTTGTTTCTGAAATGAACGATATTGGTTGGCAACCGAGCCGCTTGCTTCGCTTTGACGTCGAAGTGGATTGCCGAGGCCGACGTGTAGGAACCGCCCCTTCATCATTGCGTGAATCATCCTAACAACGGCGGCTCGCTAGCCAACAATAGGGGAAAAGCTGTAAAAGCGGGCTATTTCCACAGATGCACTCGCTTATCCTCAACAATTTCGAGACCTTCGGATGCCTCCGTATCTACTCGTTCCTCGGCTCTATCAACCGAGTGCAAGAATCCCTCAAGTTTGTGCAAAAGGTGACAGCGGGTAACCGCGAAAATCCGTATTGTCTAGGTGAGGTATTGATGGAAATACTCTATTTCGACGCAATCATAATCGGATTGGCGCAACGAATGCCATGCAAAGTAAGGGCGGTCAGACAGACTTCCGACAACAACTGTACGGTCTCCGGTCACGCGATTATCGAAGACGCAAAGACAGACAGATTGCCGAATGGAGATTACGACGTGCAGATCGAAGGAAGGCAGTTTGCGTTTAAGCGGAAAGACGGAAAGTTCAGCCCACGACAGTAGCGTTAACCTATCGGACCAGAAATGGAAGTGCCATGAAATACCGGATTCTCATGTGGGCGGGTGCGGGCTTTCTTATTGCGGGCTTCTGGGCGATGTATGCCTTAGCAGGCACAGAGCCAGCGTTAACCTCTGCTGACCCGATGATGACTCTCGTCCGATTAACGTGCCCAATTGCGTTTTTCAGTTCCTATCCGATTGGTGTTTATTGGGTTCTTCTTGCGAATGCCGCTACCTATGCGCTGGTCGGGCTAGTGGTGGAATCCTTGAGACGACAGCTTAAACACGTAAATTAGCTGCTAGGCTGGTCCTTTTTACTGTCAGGCCTTAGCATGTCTCCGCCTCCACTCCTCCCGCGCTGCTTCCAATTGGGCAGGCCACGGGTCAGGCGAAGCCGATACTCGTCGCGCCCGCACCAGATTGCGGCATTCCTCGCCGAACTGAATCAACTCCTCATCGGACATTGGCCGCAAACGCTCACGAAGTTTTCTCAGTTGAACTTCTTCGGATTCAAAGCCGATGGCACCGATCATGGGGGACTCCGCGTTGGATGTGCGGAGGAAACGGGGAAGAAAAGTATAGCGCGAAGCCTAATCCTTCTTCAGCACCACGCTGGAACCGCACGGATGGCCCACTCCAGGAGAGAGTGTCACCTTTAATGACGCTTTGCATTTTGCCTTCGGGTTGTGCACGCAAATCGGAACCTCGAACGTGCTGAATCCCTCCGCAGTGACACGCATCTGGAAGCTTCCCTCCTTCAGCGTCTCAAATGAAAACCTCCCGTTGCTGTCCGACTGCGCTTCCGCCACCACGGAATCGTCTTTCAGGATTTGTACCTTCGCGTTCGCAACCCATTCCCTTTGCGGGGTCCACGATGACCCCGCAAACATGCGATAAGGGCTTCGGATGAGGAATATCCACCCACGTAGTCCCGAAAACGCTCCCAGCCGTCAGGACCAAGACAACCAACGGGACAAAAAGCCGACATGACAGATTCATTTTTTGACCTACATCGTCCAATCGACGTTCTCGTGGTTCGATTTCGCTCGGTACAGCAAGTCCGCATGCCCGCCGTTTGGGCCCGCCTATTGGGATTCAAAAGCAGATCGAGCGCGAATAAACATTCCGAGCGCCAACAGCGTGCCTACCAAGGCCGGAAGTGGGAGAAAGAATACCAATAGAACGCCACATAGAAACTGTGTGTTGAAACAATGCGATCCCTGAGGAGGATGACCGCACGACGCTGACACGACGATGCATACAACAATAAGAAAATCTGGCGCAAGCAGCAAAAGACTCGCAATCCGTTTCTTGGGTTCCATCTTTCTCCATGATGCATAAGCAAAATAGAAAACCCCACAGAACGCCAGAGCAACTACACAAAGCAAGGGCAACCAGATTCGGAGCATACCGGCACTATACGAGTAGCGCACCGACGAGTGCCAGCACGACTGATTTTGATGTGGCTATGGTATAAACCACTAGTCAGGTTGGTTTCGTAGCGCGCTCTGGAGCAATCAGGCCCCCGTGCCCTGTTGAAGCTGGCTCGAATCTTCCTCTCGATTTCCCGCCTGATTTCTTCGTTTCCTGACAAGACGGTTTGAATAGGGAGAGTTTATTCTGCCTCCACGCGGACTTCTGCTCGAACGTTTTGCAACCGTTCATTGCTTGGAGCAAGTGGGCTTCTGTATTGACTCCCAATTGTCCTATCAAATCTCGCAGTTTCCGCTTGGCTTCTGGTTTCGTTAATTCGTCTATCTTACCGAGCGGCACAGACGTTCGTTTACGTCGGTCCTGAAGGTCGACGTAAAAGCGTCCATGCCAATTATTTCCTTTCTTAACTACATATCCTGACTGACCGTATCGGCGGTTCATGCTTCTACCTTTCCGATTCGGTGTCGCGGGCGAAATACTACCACACGTCACTTTGGGAGACACATGTACTCACTGTTCTGACACATTTGTGATTTGCTGCCAAAAAATTTGCCGGTGGCCTGTCACGCTAACGGGTTGTGGAGGAGCTGACGGCGGGAAAGACCTTCAAAGAGCAGAGGGACGCGAACTAAAGCAGGAAGCGTTCAATAATCTGATGAATCGTGACCACCTGGTAACGCCCGTCTATGTCTTTGATTTCTCAACGCTGGCGAGATTGGAATCCGATAGGGATTTGTGAACAAGGGCATGGGAACATCCCAACTCCGACGCAATCTCGCGCAGCGACCGCCCTTCCGCTCGCAAGAGGGCTATCTGCTTGCGGTCTAGTTTCAACTGAGGACGGCCCAGCCTCTTGCCTTTTGCACGGGCATTCCGCAGACCAGCGCGGACACGTTCGACAATTAGACTGCGCTCCAATTCAGCCACGGCGGCCAACACCCTGAAGACCATTTTCCCGGTCGGCGTACTGGTATCCATCTGCTCCGAAAACGAGACGAAGTCGATTCCGAGGGCCCTGAAAGTCTCAAGCGCACGTAAGAGGTGAGAAACAGAACGGGCGAACCTGTCGAACCGCCACACGCAAACTATGTCGAATCGGCGCTTGTGCCGGAACAGTTGGGTCCCCAGCACGCATTGGCGGGCCATTCTGAGACTTTTTGTGCTCGAGCTTCGTACCTGTAGGTAAAGGGGGAAATTGCGATGCGATCCTCTTTGACCCTGGTGGTGCTCGTGCTGCTGTTGCTGAACATTCTGGCCGGCTGTGCGCCTGGCGCCAACCAGTCCGCAGGAACGGCGAGCGAACACGGCGCGGTGGCGGGGTTTTGGCTCGGACTCTGGCATGGCTTTATTGCACCGTTTGTGTTTGTTGTCTCGCTGTTCAGTGGAAACTTGAGTATCTACGAGGTCCACAACAACGGACTTTGGTACAACTTCGGGTACCTGTTCGGCGTAGCCTGTTTCTTCGGTGGCGGTGGGAACCAGACGGCACGGCGAAACAAATCTGCAAGTAAGTCCTGAGCGACGGGGAAACCGGATATCTCAGAACTAGCTTCAGAATCCAAATGTCGGTAGTCGGTTAGCTTCCCAGCGGCGCCACCAAGTACCGATCTGTCCACTCCAGAATGAGTTTCCGCATCTCCGGCAGCTCCACATGGGCGCAGTCGAACAACTCAATACGGCAATCGGACTCCTTGCCGTACTGGCGATAAAGCGGCAGTAAGTGGTCCCGTACCTTCTCGACTCCCAGAGGCGGTGTTAATGGATCGCGCCGCCCATTCACACTCAGGCGTGCACGAGGCACGATCAATTCATTAATGTCCGAGGTTTGAAAATGCTTGAGCAGAGACGGTACATAGTAGAAGATGCCGTGATCCTGTAAATGGTGCGTACGGATGAGCTCTTCAAAGTCGGTGAGGCAGCATATGTCCAGGCACACATGGACGCGAGGGTCAAGCGCGGCTAGCCACCAAGCTTTCGTCGAGCCCATCGACATGCCAAGCGCGCCCAGACGCTGGTTGTCCACCTCCGGACGGCTCGCCAAGTAGTCCATCGCACGAAATTCGTCGAACATCATCATCCCGTACAGCACTTGGCCCTTCCACAGCATCAGCTTGAAAGCATTCTCTTCGCCTTCGTGACCATTCTTCTCGTGCTTGCGCTCGCCAAAGCACCAACTATCGATCGCCAGTGTCACTAGCCCCCTTTGTGCGCACACGGGCGCATACGCCGGCGCCACCTCTACACCCTTGAGCAGCATCTCCTTGCCGAGGTCGTACATCCCGCCATGCCAGTGGATATACAGCAGCCCCGGCGCAGGCGTTTGCCTTTTACGTGGAATCAATAGCAGGCCCGGGACTGGCTCCGCACCGTTCAAATCGAGTACCAGACGCTCAAGCGTGTAGTCTTCGTGCTCTTCCTTGCTGACGAGCTTCGCTGGCCCCGGTTTGTGCTCCCAAGGTAAATCCCCTAAGAGCTCCCACAACTGTGTTCGTCGTTCCTTTTCCCGCGCCAGAAACGCGTCGTCCTTAGATTGCAGCGGAGCCAGTTGACCCGGGGCATTGCAAGGGGGAATAGCCACTGAAACCGCGGCTGCGGCGGAAGCCTGGAGGAATTCTCGTCTTGTCGATAGCGTGTCGGTTGGCCTCATCGAAGTACTCCATTCTGGGTGGCTGGAAGCGAGAGCTGAACGGCTCGCAAAACAGCATATATCTCAAGTCTCGGTTAACGGGGCGCAACCGTCCATCTCTAACAATGCTGGCGGTGTCAAGTCTTTTGTTCTTTCCTTCGACAGCTTTTTTTGCACACTTCACCATTCACTCGTGCGAGTGGTCTTGTTCGGTTCCTTTCACCATCTGCATCGACGACCACGGCTCGTTCGTAATCTGTCGGGCGGCTTCAGTCCGACCCAACCATCTCTCCGATCAAAACTTCGACCATGATTACTACTTCAAACTCCCTTTTTAGGGAGCGGGATGCCCAATCATATAGACGACGTCCTACTTCACGCCATGGACGGTTCCGAGCTTTCCCGCGTTCGAACCGAATTCAACCAACTGCGAATATTGCCAATTGTTTCGCCACATCCAGTACAACCGAACAGCCAGTTTTCTGGCCATGGCCACTTTGGCAATTCTTTTTTCCCGGCGCATCATCAGGTGGAGATACCGACGTCGCCAGTCCGGGTTGCACCGTGCGGCTGCTTGCGATGCTTCCACTAGCAAAAAGCGCAGTAGAGTATTGCCTTGCTTGCTGATGTGTCCCAGTCGCTGCTTGCCGGCACTGGAGTCCTCGCACGGAATGAGCCCCGTGTAGCTGCCGATCTGCTTGCCGCAGGGAAACCGCCCCGGCGTCCCGATGACCAGAACGTAAGCCAGTCCCGTGATGGGTCCCACCCCAGGATGTGTCATCAGCTGCACCACCTCAGGCCGTCTATTGGCTTCGTGCTCGACCGCCGCCGTCAAGTCTTCAATCTTTGGATCCAGCTGGTCCAGCAGCTCCAATAATTCTTTCCGGCGCCGACTGCCCATGGGGATAACGACAGTTTTCTAGCAGCCCTCTTCCTTTTTCGCTGAACAGTTTTTTCTTCCAGCGATAGCCTTCGTTCATCGCCACGGCCTGCAGCTGATTCATGATCCGCATCCGCATCTGCACCAGCCGATGCCGTTGCCATAACAGTTGTCGCAGATCACGATTCTCTGGACTCGGTACCCAGATTCGCGGAAAGCGATTCTCCTGCATTAGCTTCAACAAGAGTCGGGCGTCCTCGCGGTCGGTTTTCTTCTTCCGGACTCGCTTGGCCTTGATCTCCGCCGGATCTCCAATCCACAACTCGAAACCCAACTCTGCGAGTAACTGTTCGAACCAGCGTGCATGCCCGGTGGCCTCCATTCCCACCCGCACACTGACTCCTTTCTCCTTTAGCTTCCTGTAGAATTGCTCCGCTTCACCATCGTTGTGGTTTAGTTCCTGTTCAACATATTCGCCAGTCTCTTCCATCAAAAATGCAATCGTCTGAAAGCTCGGGTGATAATCTACGCCTATAATGATCATGCCTGGCTCCTTTCTCCCGAGCCTTTGGTCGTCAAGCAACCACAGTCTACTCGGATCGAGGGAGCCAGCATTGTTATGAAATCATTTAGGTATTGGGCCGAACGTTCCGGGGAGTTATCAGTTTTTTTGTTGAAAGAAGCGGGGTACATCGTGCCACAACTATGACGCGAGCGGTCGATATATACTCCCAGCAATGGTCGTTCCTGATACAACTACGATGGCCGCCGCACTGCGGCACGACGCCCCCGGAGCCCTGCTGGGTACGGTATTCTCGATGGCTGGACTCTGCGCCATAATCCTTTCGCAGTTTCGCCGGCCTCAGCGCGATCTTACCCTCGTTTCTTTCGGAGTCTTCTGCAGCCTTTACGGCGTGCGATTGCTAGCCAGCCTGACCAGTGTCCAGGTGATGATGGGACGCGCACTTCCATGGCCGTTCCTGCTTGCTTTCATCACCTACACAATCGGCGTTCCAGCAAATCTCTTCAATATTCAACTGCTAGGCCCTGGCTGGCGCTCATCCCTACGGGTTCTCTTCTGGCTTTCGGTTGCTTTTGCTTGCATTGCCGTTTTCTCCGACGTTCTCCGGGGCATGCCTTTTACCATGCGGATTCCGAACGGCATTCTGGTAATCGTGGGGAGCACGATTGTGTTGATTAATCTCTTCCGCCCAGGTATTCCCGTGTCGCCGGAACTTTGGGCTCTGCGCGCCGGCTTTGCAATCCTCGCAGTTTTCGTCTTGGTGGAGAACCTGCGAGGTCTAGGTGTCATTCTGGATCGCACCAACTACGAGCCACTGGGATTCACTGCTTTCGTCGGCGCGCTCGGTTTTGTGGCGGCGCGGCGCTTCCTGGACAATGAGAAGCAACTGCTGGCCCTCAAAAGCGAATTGGCAACGGCGCAACGCATCCAGTCCGCCGTCCTGCCGCACCAAGTGCCAGCGGTGGAGGGGATTGAGGTGGCCGCCCGCTACATCCCCATGGCGGCGGTTG
Source organism: Candidatus Acidiferrales bacterium (assembly GCA_963722985.1). Classification (GTDB taxonomy): domain Bacteria; phylum Acidobacteriota; class Terriglobia; order Acidiferrales; family UBA7541; genus Acidiferrum. The sequence continues at coordinate 29,076 of CAVROZ010000001.1, forward strand.
CGGGCGACTTCTATGACTTTCTGCCCATTGACGACCGTCGTTTGGGGGTCCTTGTCGCGGATGTGTCGGGACACGGTGTGCCCGCGGCACTTATCGCCGCGATGATGAAGATGGCTGTGCAGTCTATCGTGCCGTGTGCTCATTCTCCAGCAGATGTTTTACAAGGCTTGAATCGCATGCTTTCTGGGCAAGCCCCCGATCAGTTCGTTACCGCGGCCTATCTGTTCATCGACACCCAGAATTACAAGGCGTGCTACTCCGCCGCCGGCCATCCCCCTCTGCTGCTGTCACGCAGGGGCACATTGCATCGGATCGAAAGCAACGGTCTGGTTTTCGGAGTAACGCCTCAACCCGACTATCCTGTTCGCGACATACCCATCTACCCCGGTGACCGATTTCTCCTTTACACCGATGGTGTGATTGAGCCCGAAAATGCAAAAGGCCAGGCATTCGGTGACTCAAAACTTGAACAAGTTGTTCTCGATACCCAGATGCACTCACCGTCTGACTTGGCGGACAGGCTGCTGACCGAGATTCGCTCTTGGCAACCAGCTTCGATGAATCAGCAAGACGACATCACTCTCGTCGTCATAGACGTCCGCTAGTTCTTGGTGTTCAGTCGCCGCACAGGCCCTTCCATGAGAAGGCCGGTCCCGTCAAGAGTGTTTTGCTCTTTCCATTGAGTTCCGCTAGCTTCCGTGCTACCGCCACCACCGCCCGTTTCTTGGCGGTTTTCCCTCCTCGCGCCGAGAGCTTCCGCCCCCAGCGACGCAAGTCACTGTCTTCCCCAAAGGGTCCCAAAATGTAGTGCGCCCCTTGCACCAGCAGGGTCCGTAGATACTCGTCCCCCTCTTTGCTGATGCGCATCTGTGGTTCGCTCTCGCCCGAGTTCCTCCGCCCAGGCTGCAAGCCCACAAAACATCCCGCGTCGCGACTCTTTCGGAATCGATGTGGATCCTCGATGGTCAGCACATAGGTCGTGGCGATCAGGCCTCCTACTCCCTTTACCTGTTTGAGCAGCGCCGTTTCCGGATACGTCTGTTTGGCCATCTTTTCGATCCGCCGATCATATTCCTGGACACGTTCGTTTAACGATTCCACCTCTCGCAACAGCGGCTCCAAGGCCTCACGCAGTCCCGCACTTAATGCACTCGTAGTCTCCCGACGGAACTGTTCCGTGCCGCACTTGCGCAGCCGTTCGCCGTAGGACTTCACCAATCCTCGTGCGGCATTCACCAGGGCGGTTCGCGCCGCTCACCAGTACTGCTCGTGCACGGATCTCCATCAGGTGCAACTGCGCGTGCGCACTGCGATGCTTCACCGGGCTTAGCAGTTCGGGATCGATTCGCGTCAGCCGCGCCAGCGTGCGCGCATCCAGGCGATCATCTTTTCGCCGACTCTTGGTGATCAAGCGCGCCTTCTGGGCGTGCGCCACGATCACTTCGTGCCCCAGCGCGGTCAACAACCGGCTCACCCACGGAAAATGGGTCCCCGTCTCCATGGCGATGCGACACCGCGGCATGCTAGCGAATACCTGCTTCATGGCTTCTGGTGTGGTCGCCAGCTTGTGCTCCAAAACAATTTCTCCTGCTTCATTCAAGACGCAGTACGCACTCGAGCGATCGCCCAGATCCACACCAATCGTGAGCTGCCCTTGGAAAAGGTTTTTCCTACTTGTCTGCATAGTGCTAATCTTCTGCATTGCCGGTCTCCTTTTTCATTGTGCTTCGAGCACGTCGAACATTGGGAGCGTATAGCATCCCGCGGGAGACCGGCCTTCTCATTCCATCTGGTAAACGCAAGTTCTCTATCGGAAGTGCTTCGGCCGATGAAGGCGGATTGAGGCGAAGGCCGATTCCGGAGCACTTTCGATAGAGCCGTTTGGAGTGAGCCGCTGGCGCGGTGTGTTGGCGGTTATGTATTTTCAATGAGGTTTTTTGGGTGGGAGGGGAGCAAGGGGCACGGATGTTGAAGATCGCAGACGGGCGAAAAGGCCCGTGGGGCTTCGTGGGAGATCGAGCAAAGAGAGTCCTCGATGGGCAAGCTCATGTTTTTGCGGACGTCGAGACACACCTCTAGCAGGTGAGTGGAAAGATACCGGGAAATTGCCAGGGGCGCTGTTTTTCTAGGAAGTATCAAGGATGCATTCCAGCCCTCCTTCGGTATCGAGAAGCCCTGTGGGTGTGAATCGTTCCAGGACCGCCATGGGCGCATGGCAACGTGGGCATCGCCACAGTGCAGGTGTAAGCGCTCGAAAGGTTTGCTGCAGCAGGGATGGTAGAAGATCGCGACAAAGCGGGAGCAGTTTGCTGCGTCGGCGATTGGCCAGCCAGCCGAAGTAACGAATGCGTGGAAAACCTTTCGGCAAGACGTGCTGCAGGAAGCGTCGCAGAAATTCCTCGCAGCTTAGAGGCATGGTGCGTTGTTTGCTGTGGTGGGCGTAGTCTTTCCAGCGGAAGAGGACTTGGGATTCGTTGACGGCGACAATGCGGTGGTTGGAAATGGCCACGCGGTGCGTGTAGCGGGCCAGATAGTGCAGCACGTGTTCGGGTCCGCCGAACGGTGGCTTGGCGTAAACGACCCAATCTTGTTGAACAAGAGAATCCAGAAATACGCGGAAGGCTTTCTCGTCAGCCAGCGGCAGGCACTCTCCGTAAAAGACCAACTGCTCGGTGCGGAAAGCGCGGCGCAATCCGACAACGAATTTTCTACGAAAGACACGGCTCAGGACCAGTACCGGCAAGAAGAAGTTGATGGGTGTGGAGAGCCAGTGTTGATGATCGGGTGCCAGGCCTCCGCCGGGCACCACGCAATGAATGTGCGGATGAGGTTGCAAGGTCTGTCCCCAGGTATGCAGGATGCTGAAGAAGCCGATCTCTGCGCCGAGATGTTTAGGATCGGCAGCCACTTCCAGCAGGGTGGCCGCCGAGGCCTCGAACAAGAGAGCGAATAGAATCTTTTTGTTCTGCCACAGAAATACTCTGCAAACTGCTTGACAGCGTGGATGTAACTGCGGGTAGTCTCTTGGGAATAGTTGCGACGTTGAAGTTCTTCCAACGTCCTTTGACGTAGTCGGGTCACAGGGACCTCCTCTCTGTGACCCCGACGCTAACGCGACATCCACCCTACGACCACTACGCTGCTCTGGCCGCCGCGACAGCGGCTTAGTCCTAACGACGAAACCGTACAAGTGGCTCACAGTACCCAGACAGAGCTGTAAAGACGCCGGCATTGATCCGCGGTATTCAATCTGATTTACGCGGCCACAACTTTCGCGAGGAATACAGCGGGTTTACAACGGAATTGCCCTAGGCCCAGAGCACCCGAGAGACGCAGCAGAAAATGTGGACAAGGACCTAGCCAGAACGGCGACTCTTCTTTAGCAGCTATTTCAGTTTGGCGTACTCCTCTTTTGCCGCGATGAAAATGGGAATGTCAGGGTCGGCGTCTTTCCATAGCGCGAGGAAATCCTGATAGGCGGCCTTGGCTTTGGTGGCGTCGCCTTGCATTGCGTAAGCGCGAGCCATGCCGAGATGCGCAAGCACGCCGAACGCGTCACCAATCACGATTCCGCGGTGATCCACAATCTTTTGAAATTCCCTGGCGGCTTCGGCGCCGCGATGCAAAGCCAGGCACGTTTGGCCGCGCAGGTAAATCGGATAAAGGGCTCCGAAATACGCAAATGTCGCGCTGCGTGGCGAGCTTAAGTCGTAGGGAACGTTAACTTGGAGAAGTTCAATCGCCTTTGCAGGATCGCCATCTTCCAGCGCCAGAGACGCGTAAATTGACGGGAGGTAATTGAATCGGATGGAAGTGTCCTGAGGGAAATCTCTTTCCAAATCATTGGCTAGGGACTGAGCTTGGGAAACATCGCCCGACATAGCCAGTGCGAGAGCCGCGCCATACCTGTCCTCCCGGTTTTTGGCAAGTGCAAGCGCATCCTTGGCCGTCCGCTTTGCCATAGGTGCATTCCCGAAAAAGGCTTCCCACAGTGCGGCTCTGGTTTCGAATAGAGCTGCCCTCTCGCGATGTCCTGCCTGTTGTGCCAAATCGCTCGCCCGGTGCGACCACCTTCTGGCCTCTTGTAGGTGACCGGTGTACGCCAGTGCAAAAGCCTGGCGGTCCGAAACCCAATCTTCTGTGCCAGGTTTTCCTTGCGCCGCAGACACTTCCCGTTGCATCCCTGCGCTGTCGCCTTTCAAAAAGGCGACATCGAATCGCAGATGCGACAAGGAAGGAGTTTCCATTTTTCGTTCGGAGGTTCTTCGAAGCAAGTCTTCCGCCTCTGCCAGGCGGTCAAGGTAAACAAAGTTGTAGGCGAGGAGGTAATAGCCAACGTAAGCGTCCGGAGCAAGCGCAATACTCTTACGACCCTCTTCCACGGCCCTTTCATATCTGCCGAGCACGGGATAAATGAAGCCGGATAAGAAGTGATGGGGAATCACCTCGCGCGGATAGGATTGCGCCCAAGCTTCACACGTCTGCTGCGCTTTTTCCTGGTTTCCTGTTCCACGACCGTCATAGTAGGCCGTGATGAAAAACTTCTCTCTGTCACTCGCACGATCGCGTAATTCGTAAGCTTTGCGAATGTTCTCTGTAGCGAGGTTGGACTCACCAGTGGAGCCATAAAAGAGTCCGAGTGCAGCATAGCCCATTGCGAATTTCGGGTCGATCTCCACTGCGCGTTTGAAAAAAGGCAAACCGGCATCGCCGCCGGCTGTGGCGTTACGTTCCCATCCCATGCTGTAGGCTTGCAAAGCCTGCAACGAAGACGTGCTGGCTTCTTCAAGTGGGACGTCATGCTGCTGGACAGTGGCCAGCGATTCACCGACTCGCGCCCTGAATTTGCTGGGCATTTGACTCAAGGCATTCAACACATCTTCTTTTTTGGCGGCTTGGACTAGTTGGTCATCGAGGACTTTTCCAGTGCGGCAGTTCTCCGCTCGTAGTCCCACGACGTACTGGTTTCCCAGAGTGGCGATGGAACCTTGCAGCATGGCGGCACTTGCGGTGCGTTGACAGACTTCCCGCGCAAGTTGCGGAGTCAGGCGCACATCGGCGGGTTGGCGCATCATTTGCAGCGTTTGCTGGACTCGTTCCTCAGGAACAAGGCTTAAGAAAGGAGATTGTTCAAGTTGCACCGCCAAACCCTGCCGCAGTGTGCCGTCGAAAAGCGGATCGCCGGTGGAGTTGGCGAAGTCCGCGAGGACGATGGTGTCTTCGTCCGTCAGCACGTGGGCCTTGCGGGAGAAAAACAGCCATCCGCCCACGGCCAGTCCGATGACCAGAATTGTTGCACCGGTGGCCGCCATCCATCGAATTGATTTGTGGGCGGCCTTCATCCCGGGCTCGACCGCTGCGACGGTTGCCCGGCTCGAATCTGAATCACGCTTCAGCCGTAACAGGTCCGTGCGAATTCCGGCAGCGCTCTGGTAGCGCAGCTTGCGGTGTTTTTCCAGCGCCTTGTTGATGACCTCTTCCAGCTTTGGGGAAACGTTGGGATTCAGTCGCACGGGTTCAACTGGTCTGCGATTCAGAATCGCTTCCGTAATCACGCCGGAGGTATCGCCACGGAAAGGCCGAAGCCCGGTCACCATTTCGTAGAGCACCGCACCAAAAGAGAACAAATCCGTGCGCGCATCTAGCTCTTCGCCCCGCACCTGCTCTGGCGACATGTACGAGATGGTGCCAATCGCCGTGCCCGGGCGTGTGAGCAGGTCATGTTGGCTGACTGTGGGCATTGCCGAGACATTTACGGCATCGCCCGGCGGAACAAGCTTAGCCAGACCAAAATCCAAAATCTTGGCGTGTTCGCGCTCAGTGACGAAGATGTTTGCTGGCTTGATGTCGCGGTGGACGATTCCTTTGGCGTGCGCAGCATCTAGGGCATCCGCAATCTCGGTTCCCAGCTCCAGCACTTCCGCAAGCGGCAGCGGCTTGCCGGAAATGCGGTGGTTCAGCGTTTCGCCGTCGAGTAACTCCATCGCTATGAATTGCTGGCCGTCCTGCTCGCCGATGTCGTGAATGGTGCAAATGTTGGGATGATTCAACGCGGAGGCGGCCTGCGCTTCGCGGCGGAAGCGTTCGAGAGCGGCGGAGTCGTGGAGCATTTCGGCAGGTAGGAACTTCAGTGCCACATTGCGGTGCAGCCGAGTGTCCTTTGCGTTGAAGACCACCCCCATACCGCCGCCGCCGAGCTTCTCGATGATCCGGTAGTGGGAGACAGTCTGACCGATGAACGAGTCCGTGCCTGACATTTGGACCACATGGTAGGTTGCGCTGGGAGGCAAGTCAACGAATAGGGCACGCCCATACTGGAGCCGGTGCTATCGGCGCAGGGAGCGCTTAGTTGGGGACCAAAACACACCAACAGCCATATGCAATGACAACCGCACGCCAGCAGGGATACTTTTACAGATTCATCTCGAAGCGCGGCAGGCGGGCACGCCGTCGAAGCTGGCTATCGCCCCGCTCCCGAGTCTTGAAGCGTTCTATGTGCGGCGCCACAAAGCCAAACGGTTTCTGTCCCTGTTCTAAGCCTCAGCGGAGCATGGGAATACGCATGCGGCGCCGGGTGTCATAACCCGGCGGATTCTTGCTGGTCCACTCCTTGGCGAAGCGCTGCTGCTCGGCAATGATTTCGTCTGCCGTCATTGCAGCAACGAAGCGCCGCTGCTCGCCGCGAGTCTCACCCTCGTATAAACGGGGAGGCGGCGCGGTCGCGAGTAGGCCGGGCTCTTGCTCACGCAGCTTGGCGGTGAACCGCCGCGCATCGGCCAAGTCGTCGAGGGTCACGGGCCTTCCGGACTGGACGCGCGCATCCCATCCCACGCTCGTTGCTTGCTTCTGGACTTTGGAGACGTATGACGGCCACACGCCAAGCTCGCGGGCGAGCGCGCGCTGCGAGGGCTTCTGTTCGCCTCCAAAGAATGCCTACCAAATCAGCAGCTTGATAATCAGGCTCTCGCTGACGGATCGTATTCCTGTCTGCCGAAGATTGCGGCGGCGCTGCCGCAGGGCTGCATCGCTCATCGTATACGGCTTCCGCGCGGGACCTCGGCCATGCGGAGGACGCGGGCAATATTCCTTGGTGAATCTCATGCTTCTATTGTGCAGTGCTGTGGCCGAGTTCAAGTCTCTGCGCCCCACAATTCGGGGTGAGCAGCGACCCACCCCTCTAGAGCCGCCGCCACTGAGGTGAATTTAGTCAATCGGCGCACTCAATGAAATCTGACATGCTTTCTGGCCCCCCGATGAGCCTTGCTGTATCCTATTTTCAAATTCTCTACAGCTATTTCGATTTAAAACCATGAATGGATTGGACTCTCACCTTGATCATCGCGCTCACTGGCGAGACAAGCTTCATGAGATCATCTTCGGTCATTTCACCTTTGCCGGCCGCTTGTTCGACGTCGCCCTGCTGATCCTTATCATTCTTGGGGTCCTCACCGTTCTCCTTGACAGTGTCCGCAACCTCCATGATGCCTATGGTCCTTATTTACAGGCCGCCGAATGGATCGTTACTGGCCTCTTCACTCTCGAATATGCCGCACGCCTGGCCTGCGCCCCAAATGCGTGGCGTTACGCCACCAGCTTCTTTGGGATAGTGGACTTACTCGCGTTCGTGCCCGTGTATCTCGGAATATTCTTCGGCATCACTCATTCGTTCACATTGATCCGCACGCTTCGTCTTCTGCGTGTCTTCCGCATTCTGAAGCTCACGCAGTTTCTGGGCGAGGCAACGGTCTTGAAACTGGCTCTCCGCGCAAGCCTTCCCAAAATAACTGTGTTCCTGTTCACGGTGCTGACTGTAGTGATTTTGGTTGGCGCGATGATGTATCAGATCGAGGGCGAGCAAAATGGTTTCACGAGCATTCCGGCAGCAATGTACTGGGCCATCGTCACTGTTACCACTGTGGGCTATGGTGATATCTCGCCACACACGGTCCTCGGCCGCTTCATCGCCTCAATCCTCATGGTGTTGGGCTATGGAATAATCGCCGTGCCAACGGGCATTTTCTCGTTCGAGTTGGCCCGCACCGCCAGCCACGCAGCCCCCCGCCTGTGTCCCGGCTGCGCGCTTACGCTTCACGACACGGACGCCACCCACTGCAAACACTGCGGTCAGGTTCTCCCCATCGCTCCCTAGTTGTTGGGTTGTTGGGAAGGGTTCGCAAACTCTAGCGGAGGCCGGTGTGCGTCTTGATGCTGCATCGGACTAGTGAAGCCTCGCATACTCCGCCTTCACTGCGATCAGAATGGGATGTCAGGCGTTCACTACTGCACTGTCAAAATTAAGGAAATCGACGATTTCAGCCCGCCTTCTGTGGCCATCAATGTTATCGTGTAGGTTCCAGCTGGAGTGCCATTCGGATTCGATGTATTTCCCGAGTTGCCGCTGCCGCACGAAGCCAGAAACACCAGGAAGGAAAGGGGAAGCGTCCGAGCAAATTGCGTGGGACGCCGCTTTCTGCGATACACGCCGGGTAGAAGCACCAGTCCAACTATGCCCATGGCCCATAGCCATGGCGGGGAGTTATGCCTCGGGACGACAGCGATCATTCGAGATGTAGTGCTCACCATGGCATTGATCTGCGCGGGTAGTTTCACGTTGGCAGGGACGGAGCAAGCCGCGCCGACCGGGGCGCCCGTGCAGGTCATACTCACCGAACCGCCATATCCAACCATGTCGTTTAGTAAGCTGGCAAACTGCGCTGTTTGCCCCGCAGCAACGGTCGACGAAATAGGGCCTGGCGGGTCGAAATTGAGCGCGTCGACAGTTAAAACTGTCGGGCTATTAAACGATCCTGGGTTGTAGTTCTTGTCCCCAGAATAGTCTGCCTTAACGCCCCAAGCGCCGATTCCCAAAAACGCTCCGCCCTGGCATTGCGTTTTCCCAGCTGCATCCAACGAACCGCTGCAAACGGCGGGCAGCGCCGCATTCGAAATGCCGAAAGTAACCGTCCCAGTGGGGACGGGCAACGCTGGAAGAGCGGAGCTATACGTCGCTGTACACGTAGTGGTTTGTTCAAATTGAACCAGGTCGGGGGAACAGGTTAGCGTTGCCGAAGTGCCTCGGGTGTTGAGGAAGACAAACGCACTACCCAAGGTGCCCGAAGCCGACCCAGAGTTAGTGGTAACCACCAAGTCAGGGGCTCCATCGTTGTTGAAATCATTAACCGCAATGGAATTGGGCCCATTTCCATTCACTGGGAAAGTCAGCGCGGGCTGAAAGGTGCCATCCCCATATCCAAGTAGTACGCTAAACGTGTTGTCGTCGTAATTCGCGATCACCAGGTCATCGTGGCGATCATTGGTGAAGTCAAGGTCTAAGAGTGCTTGGGCAACAATAATTGAGCGGGCCCCGTTTCCAACCGCATAGTCTCTCGGAGCCTGGAAGGTTCCGTCCCCATTTCCCAGCAGGATGCTCACCGCATTCCCGTGTGTAGCGGCTATATCCGGGAAATTATCACCATTGAAATCACTAACCGCAATAGACGTGACGCCAGAGGAAAGCGGGTAATCGACCTCAGCCTGGAATGTACCTTTTCCATTACCCAGAAGGACAGCAATGCCTGTCGATGTGCCTATTGCGAGATCTGTTTTAAACACGCCGTGCCGAAAATAGCCCCAGCTGACGGAAGTGGGAGAGTTTGCGAGCGGGATTATCGTGGCGGGGCCGAATGTGCCGTCGCCACGTCCCAACAATATGCTGACGCTCGACTGATTGTTCGTGCCCGTCGCAACCACTGCCAACTCCGGATTCGCGGCACCGTCTTCATCCGCAACCACTGCCGCAGTGGGATGCATGTCAACCATGTAGGTCGTGAAAGGCAAGAAGGTGCCATCCCCTTTTCCGAACAACACATTGACTGTATTCGACCCGGCGATCGGCACTACCAAATCCTGTACTGGTGGGCCGTTGTTGTTGATAACAAGAATGCCCAGAGCAGGACCCGCCGGAGAGGAAAGCCCTGGGGTCCCGAGTGGGTAACTGTTTGCAGGCTTGAAGGTCCCGTCGCCGTTACCGAGAAGTACGTAGGCACTGGCTGGCACGCCGGCGCCCTCGTCACTCAAGACGACGAAGTCATTGTTATTGCCACCGTTGAAGTCACCTGTCAGGACGTACAGGGGATTGAGCGGCGGGCTGAACGTGATACCGGGAACAAACATGCTGGTTTGAGCGTGGACGGGGGCCACCGCCAACCCCATGCAGAAAACCAACAGAGCAAACCGAGAGACGTGCCGTGGGTAAGCACTTGCCACTGAAGGCCTCCGGGCATTGCGTCCAATTTCGCGAGTATACTGCCACCCGCTGGTCCCGGGGAAGGGTTTGATGTTCTTCAGACCGGCGCTCCATAGTCTATGGTGTCGAAAAGAATAGGTCACCAGGATGGTACCGTTAAAAGTATCCGCTTATGTCGATAATTGGGAAGGGTAGCTTATTATTTCTGCAGTCAAGTTCACGGGCTCGTGGATTATGTCGAGACCGCCCTAGGGAACCAGCGAGGAATTGAAAAGGTTGGATTCTGTTCTACGAAATGCAGGCATGTGCTACGCGCTCGACAAGAACTGAATTGACCACCTGAATGGGTCCCAAGCTATGCATAGATAGCAGTTTCGAATTTAGCTATTTCAGCTTCGCGTACTCCGCTTTCGCAGCGATGAAGATGGGAATATCCGGGTCGGCGTCCTTCCAGAGCGTGAGGAAATCTTGGTAGGCCGCCTTGGCTTTCGCGGTGTCGCCTTGCATGGCATAGGCTCTGCCGATTTGGAGATGGGCGAGTGCTCCGATGGGTTCGTTGAGTACAATCCCACGACGGTCGAGAATTTTCTGGAACTCGGCGGCGGCTTCGCTGCCTTCACGGGCGGCCAGATGGGCTTCGCCGCGTACGTACGCGGGATAGAGGGCACCACCGCCCACATCTCCCAATTCGTACGGAGCGGCAGCCACAAGAAATGTAATGGCCTTTGAAGCGTCGTCACGGCTGAGTGCAAGCTGAGCGTGCAGCGCGGGCAGGTAGTTAAGCTGGACAATGGTATCCTCAGGGAAGTTTTTGGCCAAAGCATCGGCGAGTTCCTGTGCCCGAAGCGAGTCCCCTGTAAAAGCCAGCGCCAGCGCCGTCTTATATTGCACATCGCGGCCCGTCAAAGGACCGAGCGCAGCGATGACCTTTAGCTTTGTATTTCCAGACAAGACTTCCCGTAGGGCCGCACGGGCTTGATAGGCCGCGGCCGTTTCCTTCTTTCTCGCCTGCTCAGCCGAGGCTACTGCTTGGCGTGAAAATTCTCGGGCTTTCGTCAGACGCCCGGTATAGGCGGCTGTATCGGCCTCGTTCGCCAGCAGCAAGTCTTCTACTCCCGGCTTGCCCGCCGACCAAGCTACCTGCTGTGCCATCCCCGCCGCATCGTTCTGTAGAAAGGCAACCCGGTAAATACTGAAGTGCAAGTTAGGAGAATCTAGCTTTTTCTCCTGGGCCTGTTCGTTCGCTGCCTGGGCTTCCGCAAAGTCATTCAATTTGAGGTAAACGTCGGCGAGGTTGGGATAACCGATGACCGACCCAGGGTTGAGGCGAAGGTGCATGAGGGCCTCTCGCAAAGACTTGTCGTATTGCCCCAAGGCTTTGAAGACAAGACGAAGCCCGCTATGCGGGACGTAATCTCGGGGATAGGTCTGCGCCCATAGTTCAAATGACTGCCTCGCCTTTTCGAGGTCGCCGGTGACAAAGTAAAAGTAGTTGCACTCGATGTGAAGTTTCTCCGCCTCGCTTGCACGGTCACGCAATTCGTATGCCTTCCGCGTGTTCTCAGCCCCTAAGTTCGGTTCCCCTGATAGTGAATAGACCACCCCAAGTAAGTTGTAAGCCGTAGCGAACTTTGGGTCGAGTCTGACCGCCCGCTGGAAGAAAGGAACTGCCAATTCGCCCTTAACTTGCCAGTTCTTCCATCCCATGCTGTAGGCTTGCAGCGCCTCAAGCGAAGGAGTAGTGGCCTGCTCAAGCGGCATATCAAACTTTTTCACCGTGTTGAGCGATTCGCCTAGCTTGGTACGCATTTCGGTGGCAACCATCCCGAGAGCATCGAGCACATGGTTCTTGTCGCTCGCCCGGGCTTCCGCGCTCGCCAGCGATTCGCCGCTTCCGCAGTTGACCGCCTTGAGGGTCAGAAGGTATTGAGTGCCAATCTGCGCTATCGAGCCTTCGAGGGCAGCGGCACTCCCCGTCCGCTGGCATATCTCTCGCGCAATCGAGGGTGTGAGCTTGGCATCCAAATTCTGGTCCATCATCTGTAGTGTCTGCTGGATTTGCTCGCCAGCGACGAGCCTCAGAAATGGTGACTGTTCAAGCTGCACGGCCAAACCCTGTCGGAGCGTTCCATCGAAGACCGGGTCGCCAGTCGTGTTCGTGAAGTCTGCGAGTACAATCGTGTCTTTATCTGTCAAGGCGTGCGGCTTGCGGGGATGCAGGAACCAACCGCCCACCGCCAGTCCGATGATGACGACTGCTGCGCCGATGACCGCTATCCACCGAGACCGATTGAACTTCGGGGCAGACTTCGAGTCCACTTGAGTTGTCGCGGTAGGTGCCGGACCCGAATCCGCATCGCGCTTCAATCGCTGCAAATCCGTGCGAATTTCCGCCGCGCTCTGGTAACGAAGCTTTCGGTCTTTCTCTAGTGCCTTCCCGATGATTTCGTCCAGCTTTGGTGGGAGTGCTTGATTAATCTGCGATGCGGGAACAGGAGTGCGATTCAGAATCGCTTCGTAGATGACCGCAGCACTATTCCCCGCAAAGGCCATTCGACCTGTCGCCATCTCATAGAGCACTGCGCCAAACGAGAACAGGTCCGTCCGTGCATCCAGTTCTTCGCCCCGTGCCTGCTCCGGTGACATATAAGCCATCGTTCCCACTGTGCTGCCGGGGCTTGTCAGCAGAAAATCCGCCGTCGCCGTCGGCATCGCAGAGAGACCACCCTCAGCGCCGGGAGCAAATTTTGCCAGACCAAAATCGAGAACTTTGGCGTTGCCCAGTTCGGTCACAAAAAGATTTGCTGGCTTGATGTCCCGATGGATGATGCCCTGGGCGTGTGCTGCACGGAGCGCATCGGCAATTTGAATTGCTAGTTCCAGCATCTCGTCGAACGGAAGCGCCTTGCCAGAGATACGGTGCTTCAGCGTTGCGCCGTCGAGAAGCTCCATAGCAATGAATTGCTGGCCGTCCTGTTCGCCGATGTCGTGAATGGTGCAGATATTCGGGTGATTCAATGCGGAGGCGGCCTTTGCTTCACGGCGGAAGCGTTCCAGCGCAGTGGAGTCGTGGAGCATCTCGGCAGGCAGGAATTTCAAAGCTACCGCACGATGGAGCCGTGTGTCCTCGGCCTTATAAACCACACCCATACCGCCGCCGCCGAGCTTTTCCAGGATGCGGTAGTGCGAGATGGTCTGGCCGATGAGCGAGTCCGTGGCTGACATTTCGGCCAATGTTAGGTTGCGCCGGGAGGCCAAGTCAACGATGCGGAACTCAGGGAATCGACCGCTTGTAATACTTCTATGTGTGCGGAGGCGCCATCGACGATCCTGCGTTCATCCTGCTGGAGAGCGGTGGCCTGTCGGCGGATTACCCGAGTAATCATGTGAAGTTCAATCGATAAACACAAGCGCGTTCTCGGTACTAATCCGATGGACCACCCTATGACTGCAAGCTTGCCCATGATCGAGTGTCTATTGGAAGCGGCCGATCGCGCTCTCTATCAGATGGAGGCGTGATAGCACCCCCAGATTCAACGCCGGGCTGGGCGGCGTTGCGCGACGTTTATTCAAATACTTCTCGCAAGAAGTCGACCGTCGTTTGCCACGACCTGGCTTCCGTTTGTGGATGTTGTCCGCTTCGGGTGTCCTGTCGCCGGAAAAGGCAAGCGGCTCGAACGTCACACTCTAGAGGCAGCGAGCAGGCAAATCCGAAGTCAACACCGATCGCACCCATCCGGCAACCATGACGGATCGGGAGGTGCGAATCCAACAATAGAAATCATTGAAGTGCCATGGTACGCGGAACCTTAGATATCGGATGCCCTAGAATGAGTACTGATAGCCGTCGTTGAGCAGGAAAGCGAATATCGAAGTCGCGAAGTTCACGTTCTCTGACGCTCGCACTCGCACTACTTGTTTTCATTACCGCCACCGTGTTTCTGGTTGCAGACCTTGCATTCGGTTGGCGGCTCGGAGTTGTCAACGCGATGCTTCACAGGCTTTGTTGTACGAAGGAAGGCGAAGATCGCCCGGAGGTCGTCATCCGTTAGATTCTTATAAGCCATCACGGGCATGATCGGGCTCAGCTTGCGGCCCTTAACCTGTCCGGTGCGCATTACGTCCAAGAAAAGAGCCTCGTCGTAATATGGGATTCCGGATGGATCGGGCGTGATATTCGAACTGGCGACAGTGCCCCAGGGGCCCGTGAAGGGAAAGCCTCCGGCAAAGTCCATACCCGAAACGTTTTGTCCCCGCACTTGAGGAGTATGGCAGTCGACACAACCGGCCTGGTCGGCAAGGTAGGTTCCGTATCGGAGCTGGTCGGAGGAGACAACGTCCGCGACCGGCGCGGCAAGCGGCTCGGGAGCGCTGCGGATCAGGTACTTTACTGGGAAAATGATTTCGGTGGCCGGAAGCCGATTGTGGACAGCAGGTAGGGACCGCAGGTAGACCACAACGGATGCCAAATCTTCATCTGACATATTGCGGTAGCGTTGGTAGGGCATGATGGGAAAAAGAGCGCGGCCATCGTGGCCGACGCCTTCGCGTATGGCGCGGGCTAGTTGATCATCGGTCCAACTGCCCGCTCCGGTTTCCGGATCGGGCGTCAGGTTCGAGGCCACGATGCGTCCAGGCAGATCGGCGTAGGGCAGCACCTCGCCGGAAACTTCTTTGCCAGCCACGATGGGTGTGCCCGGGCTGGTCCAGTCATGCGGGCTGTGACAATAGACGCAGCTGCTCAAGCCCGTCGCGATATAGCGGCCTCTCTCGCGCCGTTGCGGCGTACGCTCGAATGTGCGGTCCGTGAGAGCACGCGCCTTGGGGCCGAAAAATGGCCTCCACCCGATGGTCAACGTGATGACGATAGCCAACAGGACGACCAACGAACCTAATGCGATGAGAAACCACTTCCCTAATCGCCTCATTTGACTTTTCTCTTTCGAACTGTAGACGAACAGCCGGCCGAACGCGAAGCCGCCGTGGCCCCGGCTGTCCCAACGAGCTGACGACGGCATCGCAGCTGTTCAAACGGAATGGCCTTTCGCCTTGACGGCCTGCTGAGCAGCCGCGAATACATCGCGTGCGGACGTTGTGCCCGCTACATGCTCCGTGCCCGTGATTCCGAGGTCCATCCATCCCGCGTTCACGCTCTCAAACATTTCTTCGGCAGGTCCAGTGTGGCCCTTCGGGACGCCGAACTGCTCGAACGCATCCGCCCACCCTGCACGCGGGACGGCAAAGGCTTTTACGTCGCGTTTTAGGACTTCACCCAATTGTTCCGCCACTTCTTCCGCGCTTACCATCGAACCGAGCTCGATAACGCGATGCCCTGACCACGTCGGCCCGGTCAGAAGCTTTGCTACCTCTGCGCCGATGTCGTCTGTCGCCACCATTGTTGATTTCCGGTTTGTAGGATTGTAGAAGACCGGTAGTGTTCCGCCTTGGGCGGCCTGCAAGCCGAAAAGAAAGTTTTCGAAAAAGCCGCCTGCGCGGACAAATGCGACGGGAGATGGCATGCTGCGAAAACCCTGCTCAAAAAGCGATAAGGCCGTGATCATCCCCAGCCCGCTTGTTCTATTCGCGCCCATCGACGAAAGCGCTACCACCCGCGGCGGCACTACCTCGGTCAGCGCCTTGACATAGTTCGCAATCACGCTGTTTGCTTCTTTGTAATCAGGCGAGGGTGCCCATACAGTCGGTAACATAACAAACGCGCCCTCAACACCTTTGAGCGCCGCCGCTATGGCTGTTGCATCGTTCCAGTCTCCATCCACCAACTCCACGCGTTGGTCTGCCCACTTCGCCGCTTTCTCGCGATTGCGAACAAGCGCCCGCACCTGTTTGCCTTGCTTCAGCAGATGCTGCGCGGTGGCACCCCCAACTTTTCCGGTAATGCCCATGACTAAATACATGCTCGTTTCTCCTTGTTGTTTTCGTGCACACGCAACTTGGTAACGACCCGCGATCCGATGACTCCACTGCCACCGATCACTACGATTTTCATGATTGCCTCGATAGTTCGACCGAGGCTTTTCAGGTTCGGCTGGGGAAAGTCTTTTGAGCCGGAGGGTCCGGAGACGTAAGATTAAACCTAAGTTAAGCGCGCTTCTCGAATGTGGTCAGGGGCATGTAGCTGGACGATACGCCGCCCCCTCTTTTGTAGGTACGCTCTTGCGTCGGCGAAGTCAATAGCGAACCCGGCAGATTTGTCGTTCACACTTTCTGGGGAGGGACGCGCAAAGTCTGAAGCGTAAGACGGACACTATCCCGTTCAAACTCCCCCAACCGCTTTGGTTTATTAGCTAACTCCCGATAAGTCTTAGGGTTGTATCGGAAGCGCGAAGGGCAATGCGCCTGCACGAGCACGGTGTGTTCGCGCGCTTTCGATACAACGACTTGAAGGAAGCCGCCCGCGATTTGCGGCGGACGCGGGCCCTATGCAAATTCAATGGTGGGAAGGAGCGGCGTCGAGCTGTGGCGAGGCTGTGCTGCAGAGGGCGATACGTGACTGTATGAGACCGGAAGCTGGGCGAATGCGAAAAAGGATCGTGAGTAGCGTGGTCGAAGAGCTGGAAAAGGACGTCCGTTCCGAGGGAAGGCACAGAGGTACGGAGCGCGTGAAAAAACACTTTCGAATTGGAGAGAGTCGCTTCATGCCGCAGCCGTGACCAGCGGTGGAGAACGAAGTTGGATTTCAGCAGCGGTGAGTGTTTCGACGACCATCATCGGCCCACCACACTTGGGACAAGACCAAAGATCGCTCGGAGCGGCGGTGGAGGCCTCTTGCTCGGTTTGCGGTGCCTCGCCAAGCAGTTGGAAGCAAAGTGGCAAGGTGGTGGCACGTTTGCGGTTGGCCAGGAAGCCGAAATTTCGTATACGCACGAAACCTTCCGGGAGCAGGTGCAACAGGAAGCGGCGCAAGAACTCATCGAGAGATAGGGTCATCAACTTCTGTTCGTTGCTGTGGGCGGAATCGCGCCAACGAAACGTGACCTGCCCATCAGCAAACGAGACCAGTCGATGGTTGGAGATGGCCACGCGATGAGTGTAACGGCCCAGATAACGGAGCACATGCTCTGGGCCCCCGAACGGGCGTTTCGAGTAGACCACCCAGTCCTTTCGGAACAGCGGTCTCAGCCACGCTGAGCGAGGAGCTTCAAGTCTCCATGAGTTCGTCGAAGTTCTGCGCAAATGACCGTTCCGGCAGGGGATTTCGTCCCTCTCAAAAAGGAGGTTTGGGGTTGTTGATGTGGAACGTTCTTTATCGTACACAACGTTGAGCGGCAAGCCCGCAGCAGGTTTGGGTCCCCGATATGGCGACCAATCGCTCGTGTGGATTGCTGCCACGAAATGCGCTCAATGACATTCCGAGACCCTGGCGCGTTTGTCGTTACCGATCCGGTGAAACGGTGAACTTCCTGCAACCGGACTTCTCGCTCGTTTCGCCGAATTCACTTTCACGAGTAACGCGTTTTGATCAGGAACTCTTCTGACGGGATGCTGGGAGGGTTCGAACCCACGCTCCGATGCGTTGGGAGGATCCTACAAAAGATAAACCATCATACTTGGCAGACACTGGAGTTTTTGGTGTTTTAAACAACTATTTTCTCTTGAGCTGTCTGGCGGGACTTAAGTACTCCCCGGATTGAGCTCGAATACCGGTCGGCCGAGGAACAAGATCATCCCGAAAGCAATAGGGCAAAGCTCACTTTTTCCTGCTTTCAGCTTCAGCAAGCAGCCTCTGAAACTCCGGAAGGGACTGAAGGCTCCGCAGTTCAGGCTCGTTCTTGAATTCTTCCGCCGAGTATCCCTTTGCTAGTTCACAATGGAATGACCGGCTCCGATTCGCAGGCGTGGGTTATGCTGCGAATCGGAAGACAAGCAGTACAGAGCCACAAGCGAAGGAGCCGGTCGATGAAGAGAATAAAATTTGTTGGTTTGGATGTCCATGCCGAAACGATTGCAGTGGCGGTTGCCGAGCAGGGCGGAGAGGTAAGAACGCTCGGGGTCATACCGAACCGGAAGGAGTCGAGGAGCCAATGTAGCCGCCCCCGGACACCGTAGAGGGTTTATTACAAGTCAATAAACGTCTCGATGATGTCTCGACGACCTAAAGACTCTCTCATTCCAGCGGCGCAAAGAAATCGGGCAGGTGACTCCTCCCTCGACCTATACATTCAAACTCATCAGGAGCTAGCAAGTTGAAACTACCGCAAGGCAACTACACCTTCCTCGTTCAGGTGCTTTCCACTTCCTCGGCTGCTGCCCTCATTAGAGCACCGATCGGAACGAAGCGTAGTCCCCTCTGGCGCCCTGCAGTAAGAATGTGCGGTAGAGCCCGAACACTTCGGCTCGAGTCCCGGATACCGTCGTGAAGGATGACAATAGCTCCGGGGAGGAAATTCTTTCCAATCAGCCATCGGATGTACCACACCGGAGGGTGGATAGGGTCGTGAGGATACGCGCAGCCAAGCACGCACTCGTACCCGCGCGCTCTGGCAAGCCGGAGTTGCCCGGGCCAGGCCACTCCACCGGGCGAGCGGAAGAGCTTCGGTCCTGCTGGGATGCCAATCGCTCTCTCTGTCTCCTCGAGGTAACCGACGAAGTCGGCATCCGAATGGTGCAAAGTAGGACCGTTCATGAAGTAGTGATTGCCGACCTCGTGTCCGGCAGCTTTGATACGGGAAACCATTTCCGGGTGACGTAGAGCCCGCTCGCCAATCAGGAAGAAGGTTGCCTTGGCGTCGTGCCGCTGGAGAATCTCGAGCACTTGGGGCGTGAAGGTAGGGTGTGGGCCATCATCGAAGGAAAGGGCAACTAGAGGAAGATTGGTCCGAACTCGATAGGTGACGTTGGGAGTCAGTCGATCGAGCACACTCAAGGCAGCGAGGGGCTCTATCCAGAACACCAGGAGCCCAACGCCCAGGAGAGCAATGGCCGTCAGGAGTACTACCATCATCGCCCACTATTATAAGTGTCGTAAGAGCGTTCCTGTTTGTCCGGTAACCAGACTTGTGGCTCGCAGAGATTCTCCGGATTCCTCTCCACTGACAAGTCTGCGATGTGAATCCTATCGCCCTATTGCAGAATCCATCTTGACCCGCGGGTATTTTTCTGGGGTACGTACCGGAAAATGAGTGATTGGAGTCAACTCCTAAAGTGGGACGGTTTCATCATGCACATTTTGCGGGACTGACCTGCCCCCAATCGCGGCGCAGCCGGTTTTTTGCCCGGAAGATAATGGTTTTGACCGCAGGGAGGCGGCGGTTGAGTGTGCGGGCGATCTCGGAGTAACTCATCCGCTGGTAGTAGCGGAGCATAAGTGGAACCTTGTAATAATCCGGCAGGCGATTCAACTGTTCCCTCACCTGGCGTTTTGCTTCCTTGTGCAGAACTTGGGAGAGAGGAGAAGGAGTGGCAACGTCGGCGACGACGCAAAGATCATTTCCAGCCACGATCGAGCATTTCTCGTGTTTCCGCCGGCGCAATTTGTCAATGCAATGCCGGCCTGCCACCTGACACACCCAAGGGCGGAAGGGATGCTCCTCGTCTTTTTTCTCGAGGACAGTGTGCAGTTTCAAGAAGACCTCTGCCGCGGCATCCTCAGCGTCTTCCGGCCGGCGAAAAAACCGACGGCAGACCTGCAGGACCTGAGGATAGTGAGTGGTATAGATTGAGCTTAAAACTTCAGGGCAAGTTTGCAGGGCTTGATTGAGGGCCGTGCCGATCCCAGGTTCTTCGACGAAGATTGAGGTGGATCGAGTTGCCATAGCCACTCCTTTCTTTTCGAATCGAGTATCCAAGGAGATCCGGTCGCGCTTGTTTCGTCTCATCTGAACCTGCTCGCCCCGTGTTCTCAATTCGTCTTAGCAGTACGCTTTGGAACGGCGCTTGCTCAAGTCCCTGGCATTCGCGAAGAAGCTTGACGTGCTTGGTTGCCAATGCGTCCGCAGCGATCGAGTGCGAAATTCAAAGGAGCTCCGCCTCCACGGATCTATTGCTTGCTGCTCAATTGCTCAAGCTGCTTTTTGGCCCACTCGTCCTGGGGGTTCAGCTCGAGAATCTTCTGGTAATCCGCCTTGGCTTTGTCCACTTCCTTGTTTGCCACATGGGACATTGCCAAAAGGCTGTAAGCCCAACCCGAAGGTGGGGTGTTGACTTCGACGTTGAGCTCCATGATAGCCACGGCTTCCTTAGCTTTATCCTTTTTAAGCAATCCCTCCGTTAAAATGTTCAACGACGTTTCTCCAAAGTCGTATTTGCCGCTCCCCAGGTCATTTTTCCTGAGGTCGCGATAGACAACGATGGCCGCCTGAACATCCTTCTTATCGATCGTTTCTGCGAGAAGTGAGCTCATGGTTTTCGGGATGTTGAGCTGGTGGTGACAGGTCACACACTCCACACGGATAGGTGTGGTCCGCCCCATTTTGGCGATGTATTCCTGGTTGATGGCATCGACCATACGCAACATGGCGCGTGCGGTTTTCTTAGTGTCTTTTTCATCGGATGCAAAATCCATCTGATCGAGTTTGTTGCCTTCATTTCCCGCATGGCAGAATTGGCAGCGAACGCCCAAGCTGAATGAAAATCCCCGCATGTTTCCGATGAGCTCTTGACGTGAAATCGTTTTCGGAAAATATTGCAAATTGGTGAAATTGGCGGGCATTTGAGCCTCAGCTACGAAAGGCGCCAAGGACAGCAACATCACTGTTGTTGCGGCCAAACTTCCCAAGCGAAACCCGCAAAACATCGCTCGCCTCCATCTCGGCTTGCTACTCGACTCAATGCACTATGCAAAGGTTAGCGATTTTTTCAGCGATTGTGGTGGGGAGGAGCTCAATTTTCTGTCAGGAATTTGTCAGGAAGGTGTCCAACAAATGCAAATATTGACATCCGACGTCAACTGGCCCGTACTGCGGGTGCTATACTCACAAAACTGAATGGCGATTTCGTTATCTTGGCATTCCCGAAGGACTCGGACAGCCCTTGTTGTCCTTCTCTTGTTGGTCAGCCTGGCAACCGCGAGCTTGATCGTCCTACAGGCCCAATACGCAAACGCTTCGCAGCGGACCACTGTTGAGAGCGTCCTCCACGACTATTCCTCACTCGTTGCCGACGAAGTCATCCGCAGATCAAGTGCGGAGATTGGTTATTACGGCTATTACCCGCTGGTGGGGAATGTGCTCCACGAAGTCCAGTCATCGGGAAGGCTACCTGTAGCGATAAAAGAAACGCTGCTCTCCGCACAAGATCCGCGCGTCAAGCGCGCCGCGGACCTGGCGAAAAGCTACTTCGAGATGGATCCATCCACTGGTCGGTTGAGCTTTCTCAATGAGCCGGCGTCCGACCAAGTAGCAGGCTGGCTGCGGGAGAATCTAGCGCGCGCTTTCGCGCAGCACAGTGACGCAGCATATCAAGTCTTGAACGCTCGAATCGGAGGTGCTCCGCGGACATTTGTGGCCGGCTCCACGCGCGGACCGCGAGGTCGTCAGACTGTAGCTGGCTTCGAAGTTGACCTTCCGAGCCTGACGCAATGGTTTGGAACCGCTTTGAATCGTCAGCCCCTCCTGCCACCTTCCCTGGGTCACGGACAAGTGACGAACGAGTTTCTGCATGTGAGAATTCGCGACCAAGGCGGCGTGGAACGCTTCCGGCTGGGCGAAGAGTCACCACTAAAATTGACAGTCATAAAGCCCTTTGGTGATACGTACCAGGGAGTTTTCTTGGGTTTCAGGGTGGAGGCCTCCATCGATCCGCAGATTTCTCGGCAAATTGTCATTGGGGGGCTGCCGCGCTCCCGTCTGCCGTTCTTTCTAGGGCTCTTGGCATTGAATGCGGGTCTGATCGTAACGGCCATTCTGCAACTGCGCCGGGAAATGGCTCTACAGCAACTGCGGGACGAGTTCGTTTCCAGCGTCTCACACGAGCTTCGGACACCCCTGACGCAGATTCGGATGTTTACCGAAACACTGTTACTGGATCGCATCCGTTCCACCGAGGAGCAACGACGGTCGCTCGAAATCATCGACCGCGAGGCTCGTCGCCTTACGCAACTGGTCGAAAATATTCTGCAATTCTCCCGAATGGATAGAAAAATCGACTCACTCTCGAAGGTGAAGCGTGAACTCGCGCCCCTGATTCAGGAAATCGTGGAGGACTTTGAATCCGTAATGAATGGCACTGAAGCCCAGATTGAACTTCGCTTGTCGTTTGGACTGGCGGCAAACGTGGACCCCGACGCTCTGCGGCAAATCGTGATCAACCTTCTAGATAATGCCGTAAAGTATGGAAGAAAGAAACAGAGGGTCATCTTGGGGCTTGAAGCTCGTGACGGTGTGGCATGTCTCTTCGTAGATGACGAAGGCCCAGGCGTTCCTGTGGCCGATCGAAAGCGCATCTTTGAGCGGTTTCAGAGACTAGAACGCGATCGGCAATCAGCGATTGCGGGCACAGGAATCGGTCTATCCGTCGTACACGATTTGGTGACCCGTCATGGCGGCCAGTGTTCAGTAACTACCGGTGACCGCGGCGGAGCAAAGTTTGTCGTCGAGTTGCCGTTTTCCAAAGGAGAGGAAGGGGCCCGTAAGGAGCAGCCGGAGGAATCGCCTTGAGCCGAATTCTGCTGATCGAAGACAATCGCGATCTGGCATTCGGTCTGCGAAACAACTTGGAGATCGAAGGCTACGAAGTCGAGACGGCTGAGGATGGAATGGCTGGCCTGAAGACTTTCGAGAAGGCGAATCCCGATCTCGTGATTCTCGACCTGATGCTGCCGGAGTTGGATGGTTTCCGTGTATTGCGATCTTTACGTCAAGATGGACACGCAACCCCAGTCCTTCTACTAACAGCGAAGGGAGAAGAGGCCGACAAGGTCAGAGGGCTGCGGATGGGGGCGGACGATTACGTGACGAAGCCGTTCGGACTCCTGGAGTTGCTGGCACGGGTCGAGGCCCTGCTTCGCCGCACTCACGGGGGAGGCACCGACACGGGAGATGTGCGCAAGGTGCATCGTTTTGGCGTTATCGAAGTTGACCCCGCTTCGCGCACCGTGCGCCGCGCATCGCAAACCGTCGAATTGGCACCGAAGGAATTCGATTTGCTGCTTGCACTCTTGCGAGCGAGGGGAGCGGTAGTCTCCCGGCTGCAAGTGATGAGGGAAGTTTGGGGATACTCCGCGGCGGTCGTCAGTAGAACCGTAGACACACATATCGCGGAGTTGCGCCGCAAACTCGAGGAGAACCCGTCCTCGCCTCGTCACATCATCACCGTGCGAAAGACCGGCTACCGGATTAAGTTCTGATGAAAAGTTCGGGGATTCTGGAGCGAAAATCCCCGCGAGACTTAGTCTGCAGAGCCGAGTGATTCGAAGTTTCACTCGTAGCGCAAGGTCGCCAATGGTTCGACCCGCGTGGCACGACGGCATTCTCGGGCGGCACACTCAGACGGTTTCTCTTCTGCGCAATAATCCCGTTCAGCTTTGACTGACCGACCCGAGAGACAAACCATTCGCTCAACCTTTATCTTTAGTCGCCGGAGACCACCCGACCGGCCATCACCGTGTCGAGAACTGAGCTTAGATCTGTGCCGGTTGATGACGTTCTTTGGTACGTAAATGAAGTTATGTGGAAGAGCAACGCCATTCGAACTAGGCTATGTGATGCACACCTTTGAATCAAGGAAGGGTTCAGTCTGTCTGTAGCCTTCGGGTTGGTGTCCCGCCTTTCTAGCAACTGTGCACGAAAGGGGCGTCATCGGAGCAACTTCCGAGATCCGGACTTCTGGCCCGAGGCAGCCGACCTGCAGCCCGAAGCCGCATTCGCCCAAAGGTTGGATTACTTCCGAGTTGCCCGCTATCCGCCCGCAATAGAGCCCCTAGTTTGACCTAGTGCACTTTGTACCTGGACCAGGGCGCGCCCCGGACATTTGACCTCTCGCAGCCACGCTGCGCAAATCAACCACAAAACAATTATCAGCAAAGTGCAGAGCAAACTTCCTTCGGGGCCCACGGTGCCACCGGAGAGCCACGCGGGACCGGTCGACGTCGAATTCAGAAAGTGCCCCGGGAGGAATTGCCGCTGTCGGGCACACCGTAAAATTACGTCTCGCCCCAATCGAAGGCCATATGAAGTCCGATCGGCATCCAGAGATTACCGGTTCGACGGAGCAAAAAGCAGGCAAGCAACCCAAACAGGCCCGCGTTGACCAAGCCGATCCAGTCCTCTCCCGAGTTACCGTGATGCGATTAGCCGAAATATGCTGCCGACAGAACTGCGGCGGGCCAGAAACCGATGCCGGTTGAGAGCGTGAAAAGTGCGTATCCGCGAGCGCGGAATTCTTCGCGAAGAGCGACGAGGGTGAAAACGAGCGCGTAGATGATCGCCCACTTCGCGATGTCGGAACCGTGCAGCGCGACCGCCCCAAAATAAAATACTCTAGTGACGCGCATCGCCGCCAGCAGACCTGTGATCGCTCCGAAGCCCAGCAGTGCACCTTGCCAGAATTGGGAACGGAACATCGTGCGCCAGGGCAAACCGTAATCGGCAAGAGTCCTGCCTTCGAAGCGTCCCATGATCCAACTAGCGAGAACAAAGATTAGGAAGTCCATTATTTCGCGGACCAGAAACAAGGTGTCCTGGTCGGTCCCACCCAGCAGGCGGCGAACGATGAAATTACTGGCATTGATCAAGGTGACCACGATTGCCAGGAAAATAAGCAGACGCCAGCCGGCGTGGAGTTCACGCGGACCGAAAAACACGCGGCGCGGACAGTGAAGCGAGGAGATTGAACGAACTGGGTCATCACGTTGCGGCGCTCCTTTCAGGTGAATACGGTGCCGATGGTAGGTTTGTTCCTCGAATTGTCTGCAAAGGAGGCGGAGGCACGAACCGCGACTGAAGATGTGAGACCTGGTAGATGTGCATTTGTCAACAAGACCGGACAGTCATTCGATCCGGACAACTTGCTAATATCAATGAGGTTCCAGACGTATCGTCGGCCACACGGAAGTAATCTGACGCTCGCTTACCGCGATTAGTAATGGGAAGTCTTAGTGCTGTATCGGAAGCGCGAGTAGGCCGAGATTCGCGCACGAGCACGGTGTTGGGCGCTTTCGATACAGCGACTTGAAGGAAGCCGCTCGGGGTTGCGGCGGACGCGGGTGTTATGCAAATTCAATTGAGGGAAAGTAGGTTTGGCGTTCGCCCCGGAGAGATGCGGGAAAGCAAAGACCCAACCGGGAGAGAAGAAGCGTTGCTGAAAGCTCAAGTGTGGTGCGGTGAGGATGACCTTGGGGAGTAGGGAAAAGAGATTGGTCGGACAGGAAGACACAAAGAGAGTTAGCGAGCGGAAGCACGCAAAGATTTCGCGATGTTGGTAGTCGTCTCATGCGGCGACCGCGTCCCGACTTGGCGGAGAACGGAGTTGGATCTCCGCAGCTGTAAACCTTTCGATGACCAGCATCGGCCCACCACATTTGGGACAAAACCAAGCATCGCTCGAACCGGCGGTGGATGCCTCTGCCTTGGCTTGTGGCGCTGAGCCGAGCAACTGAAAGCAAAGTGGCAAGGTGGTGGCACGTCTGCGATTGGCCAGGAAGCCGAAGTTTCGGATGCGCACGAACCCTTCCGGGAGCAGATGTAACAGGAAGCGGCGCAAGAATTCATCGACGGATAGAGGCAGCGACCTCTGTTCGTTGTTGTGGGCGGAATCGCGCCAACGAAATGTGACCGTCCCGTCAGCAAACGAGACCAAGCGATGGTTGGAGATGGCCACGCGATGGGTGTAACGGCCCAGATAACGGAGCACATGCTCTGGGCCTCCGAACGGACGTTTCGCGTAGACCACCCAGTCCTTTCGGAACAGTGGTCTCAGCCAGGCAGCAAAGGTTTTCGGTTGAGCGAGGAGCTTTAAGTTTCCATGGAAGCTGAGCCTACCGTCCTGGAAAGCGCGTTGCAGTGCGGCGACGAACTTGCCGCGAAAGACGCGACCGAGCACCTTGACGGGAAGAAAGAAGTCGTAGCGTGGCTTGATCCAACGCGTCCGATCGGCCGATAGTCCACCAGCCGGAACGACGCAATGGACATGCGGGTGAAGTTCTAGTTTTTGACTCCAGGTATGCAGCACGCTGAAGAAACCGATTTCTGCGCCGAGATGCTTTGCATCACGCGCAACCTCGAGAAGCGTTTCCGCACTGGTGCGAAACAGGAGATCGTAGACGACCTTTTTGTTCTGCAGTGCTAGTGGTGCTAACTCCCGAGGGAGGGTGAAGACCACATGCACGTACGGGGTCGGAAGAAGCTCACGGCGACGTTTTTCCAGCCAACGTTGGCGAGCACCCGCCTGACACTTCGGGCAATGCCGATTTCTACATGAGTTGTAGGAGATGGCGCGATGCCCACAGCGAGTACATTCATCGAGATGGCCGCCGAGAGTGGCGGTGCGACACCGCGAGATGGCCAGGAGCACTTTGACATGCTTCCAGGTGTTCCACTTACGGCTTTGTTCGATGAATGCGTCTCCCGTAGCGCGGACGATATCGGCCACCTCGAGGAGTGGCCGGTCCATCTACTCGTCCTGTGGTGGCCTGTCTTTTAGGCTCAGCGAGTCCAGAGGACTCGCGGTCGCACTGAGGTGACGTTCAGAGAGATGGAGGTAGATGGTGGTTTCTTCCAGGTCGCGATGGCCTAGCAACATCTGGATGGTTCGCAGATCCGCGCCTGCTTCCAGTAAATGTGTGGCAAAGCAGTGCCTCAGCGTATGTGGGTGCACGTCTTTCTGGAGGCCCGCTCGCTGGGCGGCTTCCTTGCAAGCGGTCCAGACTACCTTGGTGGTGATCGGCGTATCACCGGTATGCCAGCGGTTGCCTGGAAACAGCCATGCGTTTGGCTTGCGCTGTAATCCGCGCCAGTGCTCACGCAGTGTCTCGAGTAGTTTTGGGCTGAGCATCACATCTCGGTCTTTGCGTCCCTTGCCGCCCTGGACGTGAATCACCATGCGTTGGCTATCGATGTCGCTGACTTTCAGGTGTGTCAATTCAGCGCGTCGTACTCCGGTGGCGTAGAGCGTCATCAACAGAGTGCGATGGTAAGGAGTCAGAGCTGCGTCGATGAGTCGCGTGACTTCTTCCCGGCTGAGGATCGAAGGAAGGTGAAATGTTTTTTTCGGATAGGGCGTCTCGGCTATGCTCCAGGTTTTCTTGAGAGTTTTGACGTAGAAGAATCGCAGAGCTGCCAATCGTTGTGTTACCGTGCCCGGCGACAACTTGCGCTTCTTGAACAGCTCGGCCTGATATTCACGAATGTGTTCCGCACCCAAAACATCTGGAGAACGCTTGAATCGTCTTGAGAAATCTTCGACTGTGCGGATGTAACAGCGTGTGGTAGCCTCAGAATAATTACGACGCTCGAGTTCTTCGAGCATCATTTTGCGAAGTCGGGTCATAGGGACCTCCTATGACCCGACAACTTATCTCAACCAACAAGCAACCTTGCTCCGCTCGCCTCACGCGAAGCGTTCGCCGCAGAGCGGCTTCGTTCAAGTCGGCTTCTCGCCAGGAAATCAAGCACTGACGAGATGGGAGTTTATCGGGCCCGAAAGTTATTCCCTAGTATGTCGTTCGAGCTCAAATGACCGGAACGCGAGTCTTTCCCTAGTTCCCGCTGGAGAACGGGAACGAGTGAGGCTTCAAAGGCAACTCGGTGATGTCGCCACCGTCCCGGATAAGGAAGTTGGTAATACGCGCCTCTCCAATTTGCTTGTTGTTGAGAACGCATGACGTTAGGTGCGATGGAGCGAACGACCGTAATGATGATTTTCGGGCAAAGGTCTTCGAGCGTGCTGCTGAGACGCGCTTCGGCATTTGCACAAGTCTTTGCGCGGAGTTCGCTAGTCAGCCGGTCGACCGGCGTCGCACAAAGGTCGACTAAATAACAGCCCAGCGCTCGGAACGATGCAAGAAAATCCCTGCCGCCGAGCGCAGGGAAAGCGGTAACAAAGGTGTCTCGAATGGTTCGGTAAAGGCCGGAGTTCGCGCAATAAAAGAACCTTCCGGAGGCCGGAGGTGCCTCACCGACGAAGAGTAGCCGCACCGGCACCGGACGATAACGCCTTCGCAAGCACTCTCTGTCGACGGCGGTATCACCACTCATTCGCATTGCGGTTTTTAATCTTCACAATCGAGGAGTTGGACATCATCACCTGCACGAATCTCGCCACCACGGATCACATAGCAGTTCACGGCGAGCTTGCCCGCAAACTTTCGAACAATGTCCTTGAGGATTCCCACTTTTTGTTGTTGCGTCTCGGGATCGAAGGTGGTCATCACGCAACGCATGCGCAAATCTTCGATGCCGATTAGAACGCCCCCGATACCTAGACATCGGCCGGGCCACGAGCGTTCGGCCAGTCCTTCCACACCTCCAATAATGATATTGGGCCGGAGCCGTCTGCCGTCGTGGCCAAACTCCTTGATGGCACCATCGGTGGCTACGAGGAGGGGCAGCACGTCAAATCTATGCGCGGACGTATCGTGAACGAGCCGAGCACCCGGACCGACAATAGCGACAATCTGCGGCAAGACGGTCGGGTCGGTCCAATGCACATAGTTGATACTGGGATCGCCGGAGGAATCTAGGGTTCCATGAAAACCGAGAAGACGCGGATACTTTCTGGCCGTCGCGAAATGTCCGCGGGCATCTTCCACGTGGACGATACGATCCCCGTAAATCCCCAGGGAGCTGAGCGTAGCTTCCTGCAGCTTTTCCCCACCCATGGACTTAATGGGATAGCGCCAGATTTCCGCGACCTTCATGGTGGTGTGATACTCAAGCCGTTTGCCCCTTCACGCTCGAGGAACCCGCAATAACCTTTTCCGAGTAAAAGCGCTTCATGTTCGAAGCGATCACGTCAAGGTGATCTTCTACGGCGAAGTGGCCGGAATCCAGGCGGTGCATCTCCGCATGCGGAAGGTCCTTCAGATAAGCTTCGCCGCCTTCGCGTGTGAAGAAAATATCGTCTTGCCCCCAGAAGATTAGTGTCTTTGGCTGGTGCTCGCGAAGAAAGTTTTGCCATTGTGGATACAAGGTGACGTTTGTTCTGTAATCGTAGAAGAGGTCCATCTGCACGCGGCGCGCGTTGGGCCTTTCCATAAAGCGGAA
The DNA here is from genome assembly GCA_963722985.1 of Candidatus Acidiferrales bacterium. GTDB lineage: Bacteria > Acidobacteriota > Terriglobia > Acidiferrales > UBA7541 > Acidiferrum. The sequence continues at coordinate 58,479 of CAVROZ010000001.1, forward strand.
ATCCATGTTCCAGTTATCGGGACTGATCACCTCGGGACGTTTGTGGCCATGGAGGTACACGGCCTTGATGGTCTCAAGCTCCAGCAAGCCTGCCACGCCCTGCTCGGTCTCCGGCGTGCGATTCTTCCAAAGAGCATTCCGCAAACCTCCCCACGCTTCCGTAAAACCCACCTCGTAAGCGTTCGTGTTCTGGATGATTAGCCACTCCAGAACCTCTGAATGGCGCCCGGCAATCCTGAAACCGACCGGCCCCCCGTAGTCCTGGACAAACATGCCGTAGCGGTGGAAACCCTTCTCGGTTAGAAAGTGCTGCGTCACCTCAGCCAGCCGCTCAAACGTATAGGCGAATTTCCCAGGATCGGGCATTTCGCTGTTGCCGAAGCCGGGATAGTCCGGCGAAATGACGTGGAAATGGCCGGCCAGCGCCGGAATCAGGTTTCGATATTGATGGGAGGAAGCCGGCCATCCGTGCAACAGGACGAGTTGTGGATCAGTCGGGTTACCGGCCTCGCGATATGCGATGTTCAGTCCGTCGACCGGTAGGCTCCCGAACTTCACGGTATTTGCCTGCGTGCTATGCGATTCATGGTCTTTCATAAGTTCACCTCCAAATGTTTCTAGGTTCGAGACATTTTCCAACGCCACGCGTGTTCAACTTGCGCTTGTATGGATTGGATGACCTGGTACCACAACGGTTGCGGCAAAACGGTGTAATCTGCCTTACATTCGGAAGGCGAAAAAGACTTGGGACAATGGAGCGACTTGCGGTGAATCGTAAACAAAAATCGCGCTCGGGCGGAATCTCGCAGGATTCGTCGCTTTCTGCACTGAATTTGTTCAAAGGGGTTCCGGCATCTCGCTTGTTCACGATTGAAAAACGAAGTAAGGTCCAGGATTTTCCGGCCGGCCATGTCTTGTTTAAGACAGGTGAAGACGGCCAGGCTCTGTTTTTGCTCGAAAAAGGCTCGGTGCAGACCTTCCGCACATCCGCGAGAAAGAAGCTGATCATCGCGGAACTAAGAGCGCCCGCCGTATTTGGTGAAATGGGATGCGTGGGTCAATGTACCTACCACTGTACAGCTCAGACAACTATTCCCTCTCGAATTCGGATGATCTCGCGTGAGGTCGTGGAGGAGCTTCTCGCACGGTGCCCTACCGTCACTCGGCGGCTCCTTGACCTGGTCAGCCAACGATTCGTTCACGTGCTCATGGACTTGGACGCCACCTCCTTCCGGCATTTGGTTCCACGTTTGGCGGGTCTGCTGTTGGAGAGAGCGGATGGGGATTTGGTCCGTAACGTGACACATAAAGAGCTTGCACAGTATCTGCGGGTCTATCGAGAGTCGGCCACCTCTGCTTTGGGAGAGCTAAAGAAAGCCGGCATTATCGAAGTTAAGCGGAAGCAAATTCACATCCTGCAACGGTCGCGATTGGAGCGTGCTGCACGCGAATAGTTGTTCGAAGGATTTTGCTCAGGCGGGGGGAAGGCAACGGGGCATTCCTGATGCATAGCTCTCGGTTGGTCCGCGATTCGCGCGGATCGGTACTGGGAAGTCGGCTAGCGGACACCGATTTCTACGCCTGCTCCTCACGAGGGCGCATCCGGCTCCAGGCCGATGTGATCGTTAACCGCATCGCGAAAACGCTGCTTGCAGCCCAAGTATCGCTCCGTCGTCTGAATTGAAACGTGGCCGAGCAGGAACTGAATCTGATCTAGTTCACCTGCTGCTTGGTGGCACAGTGCGGTGCCACCGATGGCAGACCACAGCATTTCGCGTTTGCTTTCACGATTGCCCAGATCACCTTTGGAGTAAAGCCGTGGCCCCAAATTCTGCCTGCTTTGTTGATTGACCGTAGCAACGGACCTGCGGTGATGCCAGCACCGACAGTCCAGTTGTCGACCGCGTCCTTCACCCACTGTGGAACTGGGATCGTCCGGATGTGGCCACCTTTTCCCCTCAGGTCAGCGATGACCCAATGGCCCTCGCGAAGCTGGAGATCCTCTAACCGTAAGTTTGTAACCTCAGCTCTCCGAAGGCCGCAGCCGATGAGAAGCGAGAGCAAAGCACGATTTCGTCTGCTGCGAAGGGTGTCAGCAGTTTCAGCGCCGAGTAACTTCTTGCCCTCCTCCGCCGTCAGCCAATTCCCGACACGCACTCCCAGCCGCCGGACGCCCTTCACACGACGAATGCCTGCCGCAAGATCCGGGCTGAGTAATCCGCAATCGGACGCTTCATACGCCAGCCGGCGTATCGCCGCCAGTCTCAGGTTAATCGTCGACGCAGCGTACGGGCGCTGTTCGAGTGCGATTCGGTAGCGTGTGACCACGCTCCTATTGAAGGCTAGCCTGGGCTCCGAACAGTACCAGTCGATGAATTCACAAATGGCATGGTCGTACGAGCGCTTTGAACTCGCCGACGTGAGGCTGTTCAAGACCGCAGATTTCGATTGTTCTAGATCAGGTAATTTGAGGACCGTTTTCGGAACTCGTTTGCGTTTGCTTTTCGCCATTGGAAGCGGCCTCCACTGCCGCGGCGAAAAGCGTGACCCTGCCCTTAATCTCCTAACCAGTAGCGCGTTTCTCAGGACTAATGTCCGATGCCGGCTCTAGCTCGATGAGCGCATTGGCGTGTTCACGTCAACGCGCAACGAAGATCCACCTTGCGGACATTGGTCTGTGACCGGTGGAATCCGGTTACCCTTCTTGCCAACCAGGTGGAGCGCTACGCATACCCCGAATCCGTCCAATTCGCGTCGAGTCCGAGCTGCGGCTTACAGCTCGCGAATTGCGGTCACGGGGTTCCGGCGCATCGCTCGATGTGCGGGAAGGTAGCATGCCAGCAATGACATTGCTCCCAGGAGCATGACGACGGAAACGACGGAGACCGGATCGTTGCCGCTGATTCCGTACAACAGCCGGGCGATAAGACGTGTGAGTCCCAACGCAAACGCCAGTCCCAGCGCCAGGCCAGTGCCTGCGAGCCATAATCCCTGCACCAGCACGAGCCGCAGCACATCGACACGGGAAGCACCTAAAGCCATTCGTATTCCGAACTCGTGGGTCCGCAATTGGGTTCGATAGGCCACGACTCCGTAGATCCCCGTTACTGCAAGAACCAGCCCGATCAGCGCGAACATTCCTGCCAGGGTGCTCTGTATAACCGCGAAACTGCTCGCCATCTGGGTACACTCCCGCATGGAACGCACATCGAAAACCGGCAGTCGCGAATCGATCCCATGAATGGCCTGCTCCACCGCCGGCGCCAGGTCGAGGGGATTTCCCTCGGTCTTCACCTGCACGATAGTCTCGTACCCCTCCTGGAAAAAGCTCATATAGACAATAGGCTCCGGTGACTCATTCACGAAAATATGTGTTGAATTCCTGGCAACGCCGACAACCGTGAAAAGTCTGCCCCACACCCTGAGCCTCTTTCCCAGCGGATCCTGCCCTGGCCAGTAGCGCCTCGCCGCGGTCTGATCCACGATGAGTACCCTCGGGGCCTTTTCATCGTCATCCGGTGTAAACTCGCGTCCTTCCAAAATGGGTATATTAAGGGATTCGAAATACCGCGGGGACACCTCGGCATGGTACACCTGCAAAGATTCATGGGGGTGCGGCACATACCCTTCCGGATACGCATCCTCGCCCTTGTGGCTCAGGGTCATCGGAATCCAGTCCGTAAGAGACGCAACCTTCACGCCGGGCAATGCCGACACGCGGTCAAGTATCTTGTGACGGATCAACTGTGTCTCATCGTTGCTGTAGCCGGCAATATTCAGCCCCACGGACGCAGTGAGAATGTGGTCCTGCTCAAATCCGGGATTCGCGCCGGCGAGATTCCGCAGTGTTCGCAGAAGTAGCCCGGAGCACAACAGCAGGGGAAGTGAAAGCGCGATTTGCGCCACCACCAGCCCGCTGAGCAATTTCCGGTTGCGTGAGCCGCCGGAGATACTTGCAGACTCTGCCTTCAGTACCTCAATGGCCGGCGCGTGAGACGAACGCCAGGCGGGGAGCGCGCCGCATAGCATACCGGCCAATAGAGAGAACACTGCAATCCCAATCACCACCTTATGGTCCAGGTTCCCGTTCAGTACGAGGGGAATTGCATTCGCTGGAAAGAACCATGCGAATGTCTTCGATGTCCACGATGTCAATCCAAGGGCCACGACTCCTGCGACGATGGAAAGCACAGCGCCCTCCAGCATCATCTGCCGCACCAGTTGTATGCGATTGGCCCCGAGCGACTGCCGGATCGCAAGTTCACGCCGCCGGGATACAAACCGCACCAGCGTGAGCGTAGCCACGTTCGCGCTGGTCAGCAACAGCACCAAACCGGCGAAGGCCAGTAGAATGGGCAGTGTCGCCGCCATATATCCGTTAGCGCCGAATGGCGAACGCCACATGGGATCGAGCGTGATCCGGTTATCGCCGAGATGCTGGTCCGGATACGCCGTCACAATATGGTGCATCAGGGTGTCGAGATCCTGGGCTGCCTGGCCACGGCTCACGCCGAGCCGCAATCTTCCTATTACGTTCAGCCAGACCGCACCACCACTGCGATGCGTCATCCGCCACTCATCCGTCCCGAGGGGGTCGAGCGTTACCCACAGATCTTCACGGATTCCGGGCATTGCTCCGACAACCCCCTCCGGCGCCACACCGATCACCGTCACAGGATGCCGGGCAACCTCGATCGACTTGCCCACAATTGCCGGGTCTTCGGCATAACGCGTCTTCCAGAGCGAGTAACCCAGGACCACGTTGGGAACTGCACGTGACTCCTCTTCAGGCAGAAAGAAACGCCCCAGCAACGGCTTGATGCCGAGCACATCGAAATAGTTCGCCGATACGTTTGCAATATAGACACGCTCCGGCTGTGCATTGCCGGTCAGAGCGATCCAATCGTGATGGTAGGCAAGTATTCCGGCGAAGGTGTGGTTCTGCTCGCGCAGATCGCGATAGTCGAGATACGAGAAGGGCGGAGTCGGGGAGAAGTTCCGTTCCCCCCTCTGCAGGCTAACAAGATCGCCCGTGTCCCGCGCGCCAGGAATCGGACGCAACATTGTGCCGTCGATCCAACTGAATACGGTGCTGTTGGCGCAGATAGCTACTGCCAGCATCGCCGTCGCGGTGATCGAAAAGCCGGGGCTCTTGCGCAGTTGCCGTAACGCGTAACGGACATCCCGGCCTAGTTGTTCAAGCCACGCTTGGCCCCACATGTCGCGCGTCACATCTTGCACCAGAGGAATATTTCCGAATTCCCGCGCCGCCGCTTGTCGCGCCGTCTCTGCCGTCTCGCCTCGCGCCACTCGATCTGCAATCGCCATCCGCAGGTGAGCATCGATCTCTTCCTGCAATTCGCGCTTGCGCCGCTGAAAACCGAAGCTTGGGAACCACTTCATGACTCACTCTCCTCCGGCTTGACGTACATCACCGACCCAATCGCTTCGACAATCCGCTCCCATCGGCCCAGATCAGAGGCCAACTGCTTTTTCCCCTTGGCCGTGATTCGGTAGTATCGGGCTTTTTGCTTGCTCTCTGACTGCTTCCATTCAGACTGCACCCAGCTCTGACGCTCCAATCGATGGAGAGCCGGATACAGTGATCCGGTCTCCACCTGAAGCACATCTCCGGATCGCAAACGTAACGCCTGGACAATGCCATATCCATGCTGCGGTCCCCATTGCAGCGTTTGAAGAATGAGCATGTCGAGTGTTCCCTGCAACAGCTCAATCCGGTTCTTATACTGGTCTTTTTCGCTCATAGATGTAGACACGCTACTCCCAATGGAGGTAGATTGTCTACTTCGTTTTGTATAGCGCAGCGAGCAGCCTTGCCCACTCAGCAGATAAAAGTACGTCAGTTCTCAGGACGAAAATTGGTGATTCTGCATTGGCGCTAAATCGCCAATGCACTCGTTCAAGGCGTATTGGTAACGGGAAGTCGGCTAGGCTGGAGACAAAATCCTGGATGCTTGCGCGTTTGCCGGTACTAATCCGACCGACGAGCTGATAACTACCGAGTAGCCAGGCGGCCTTGCGGCCGTCCGGCCCTCTCAGAACTGGGCGTGAAAGTTTCCCTTCACCCAGCTCAAGCCCTTCGAACGCCTCCGGAGAGGAGACGCGGTTTCGAAACGGAAAGACGCTGACGATGAACCTGGTCATGGCACTCGGGATGAAGTAAAACGCAGTTCGTGGCACCAGTAGAACCGCCTTTCACACGGGGGACGCAGTAATGAAGGCGCCAGCCTGTGATCCGGGTGATCTTTGTATTGCACTGCGTGCAGAGTCCACGTTGTTCATGCCATGTGCAGCTTTGATGATTCGTCGGATGCCCTCCAGGAAGGTTCCAACATTCTTCTTGGAAGGCTTGATGAGCAGTTTTCCGTTAGGGTATCTGCGCACGTTTTGTCCGAGGAAATCAAAGCCATGCTCCACGTGCGTAATGACGGTCTTCGTTGGAGAGAGTTCAAGACCTCGTTCTTGCAGGAACTGCTCGACCAGGGGCTTGATTTCTCCTTCCAGTAATTCTCTCGATTTACTGGTGATGACGAAGTCATCCGCATAACGGACGAGATTGACACACGGTTTCTCACCTCCAAGGGACTTGAGACGTTTTCCTGCTGGGTATTTTCCCTGCAAGAGTCGTTCAAGTCCGTCCAGCGCGCAGTTAGCGAGCGCGGGGGAGATAATTCCACCTTGTGGGGTCCCGTCCGTCGTATCGTGAAGGACGTGTTTATCCATGTACCCGGATTTCAGCCACCTTTGGAGAATGACTCGGTCCATCAGGACGTGAGCCAAAAGCCAATCGTGTGAAATTTTGTCGAAACAGGACTTGATGTCGCCTTCTAGAATCCACTGCGTGTTTGCGCTTCTCAGTGCTTTGAAACACTGTTCCATCGCATCGGCGCAGGACCGCTGCTGACGAAAACCATATGAGTTTTTATCAGCGGTGGTTTCCACAACGGGGGCGAGTGCGAGCAGATGCAGCGCTTGCTGCGCCCGATCCTTCATCGTGGGAATTCCGAGCGGGCGCATCGTTTTGCCGTCCGACTTCGGGATGTAAACACGTCGCAGGGGCTGCGACTGATAACCCCTACGCTTTAGTGCATGTGCTGCCTGTGTCTTCTTCTCTGGTGTGTCCCAAATTTCTTGGTCCACACCGGGGGTTTTCTTGCCATTGTTTTCCGTCACTCGTCGAACGGCGAGAACTTTGCCGCTGTAAGAGTGGGTCAGCAAACGTTGCAGGGCTTGCACCCTGCCCCATCTGCTTTCCTTCGTAGCCTGCACGATACGCACTTGGAGTCGGCGAACGTTGCGGTTGATGGCCTGCCAGTCGATGGCGTACCATTCCGCCGCTTCGCGTGAGACCGCACCAACAGCTTGCGCTGTCGTCATTTGCTTTGCCTCATGAGCCGATTAGTCAAGTTCTCTCGTGTGAAGCACCATAAAGGGAAGTCAGCACGCTTTCGCGTCCGGTGATGTTGTCGGTGATGCCGACGCAACCGATATCCGCTCCATTACCGAGTGGCATTCGCTTTCTCCCTCATCTGTTGTCCGCACCGCCATCGATGCATCTTGCGACGCACTTTCCCCTTGCGGGGAGCGATGTGGATTTACCCTGTTCCGTTGGAATGACGCGATAGGTTAGGCCTGCTCTATGCGCCGGCAGTGTTGTTTACCCATGGCAGAGGAACCGGAAGCCTCTGTGCTCACTGCAACAAGAGCCGCGCAGCATGTTAGGCTCTTTCGGGCTAACGACGCTTACGAACATTTGTGTATTCTGACCCTGCTACCAAGCCTAGCCCCTCTCCACCTTATGCTGGCAGATACACCGTGGCCTCGCGGTTTCGGTGCCACTCTTGCGAGTGTGGGTCCATTGTCCGAGGGCTTCGAACGGTCTGTTGCCTCGCCGCTCCAACCTCGTAGGCTACGTGCGATGGGACGCACGGTCTGATCGATTCCTCCTTGTCAGATAATCATTCCAACAGCTTTCAGGTCGCAGTCCGGGTTGCCCGTCATCTGTCCGGTGACATCGAAAATGATGCTGTGCCTAGATGTCGGTACCCATTTTGTGCTGCGGAAACCGAGTCTATATCCGGGTTGAGTTACCAACAGTCTCTTGCAGACCTCCGTGTTTTGGTGTCCAAACCACCTGCTCGAGTCGCCCGACCGCGAGGACCCACCCGAGGCTGCCAACCACCGACACCGCAGCCGTGATCGCAAAGGCCGCGAGAAAATTCCCGGTTCGATTCACTAGGAATCCGGTCAGGGCCGGTGCGATCACGCCCGCAAGGTTTGCAAAGCCATTTTGCAAACCGGTCCATGTTCCCGTTGCTCGTGGACCAGCAAGGGTCTGGGCAAACGCGTAGATGCCTGAGCCTGTCATACCGCTTCCCACCGCTGCGGCCATAAGCCAGGCCAGGTATGTATGCGGACCTGACACGACACAAGCCGCAATTCCGATGCCCGCTGTAGTATGTCCGAGCGCCATGGCTGACTTGCGGACGAAGGTGGGGGTATAACGACGGCGGATAAACAAGTCGGAGAGCCAACCGCACGAAATCGCTGATACAGCATCTACTAGGAAATACATACCTGCAAATTTTGCCATCACCTCAATTGAAAGATGGCGTTCGCGCACAAGGTAGAATGGAAGCCAAGTGACCATAACATAGAGCAGATAGTTGGCAGAAAAGTGGCCTGCAGAAGCGCCCCAAAACGAGCGCTCACGCACAATGACGGCGATGGTAACAGCTGTTACCGCAGACTCGGCCACTGCCTGTCCCCGTGGCATCCATTTCCACCACGCGGGCAGCCAAGCAAGACTGACCAGCCCTATGCCGATGAAAACCGGTCGCCAGCCGTACTTTGCCATCAGGAGTCCGGCCCCGAAAGTACCGACTGCAGGTCCACACTTCATTCCGGCAATGACGACGCCATTCGCGAACCCGCGATAGTATTCGGGCACGTGGAGCGCGAGAATTTTCGAGCAGGCGGGAACTGCGACAGACTCGCCAATGCCGAGCATCAACCGCATTATCAGCAGCATGGTGAATCCACGCACAAAGCCAGTCATCACAGTTGCAAGCGACCAGACCAGGTACCCGGCTGCGATCACTACGTTTACCTCGAATCGGTCCACGGATTTGCCCATCACGAACTGGAGGGCGGTGTATGTCCAAAAGAAAGCGGAGAACAGAATTCCAAGTTGCAAGGGACTAAGATGCAACTCGTCTTTAAGCAAGGGCGCGGCGATGGAGAGGTTGCCGCGGTCGATATAGTTGATCAGAAGCGAAATAGCCAGCAGAGCAACCCAAGGCGCAAGTGTAGGGAGGTTTCGCGGCTTATCTGCCATACAACCCTCAGAAATTCTCGCGCAATTCTCCGCTTGGTATGACTCGTTCGCAAGCAATGCGCAGACGATTCTCACGTGGAGCAGGAAAAGCAACCCTTCGGCGCGAGGACCTCACGTCTCGCCCATCCAGTCTATATGGATGTGTGGTCGGCAACCCAACCCCTCCTTTACCGAGTTAGGTAAGGATTGCCCGAATACGCCAAGCAGGTTGGCAGGCCAGACAATCGGATCGTTAGACGCTAGGCGACAAAAGAAAGGACGGATTTGCCAAACGGAAGGCGTCCCTGCAAGTTTGAAGGACTTGCATTGGTGCCGCTCGTCCGGGAGCTGACGTGCGGTGCACCAGCCGAGCGCCATCCTGAAAGAGAAAAGGAAGAATGAGAAGGAAAAACCATGGAACGGCATGTGTGCCAATTCCAAACTGTCTCAACGGAGGGGTTCACCCCAGTGGGGTGTGCCCAGATTTGTGCCTACCGGCAAACCCGACGAATAGCGACGAGTTGCGACGCGAGGACCATTAAGTGTTGTAGGCGCAGCAAGTTGTAGCAGTTCGCGTTTGTTTGTTTGAAGCAATTGCCGTAACTTATTGATTCTTCGTGCGCACAATCTTCGGGACCAGGAAGTTGGTGGTTCAAATCCACTCGCCCCGACCACTTATTTCAATTACTTACGCGGCGTTTGTTTCGACCGGATTGGGTCCATTTGGGTCCAACATCGGCTTCAAGAGTCCCACTTCCGCTGCAATGCGTTCACGAAATTCAGACGCAAGTGTGTATAGCGCGATGTTGTCCGCAAACTGGAAGGACCAATCCACTCTTTCACCAAATCCCCAGGTACACCATTTTCCTGAAGGACCGACACCCTGCCGTGACGAAAGGCATGGAGCCCTCCTGGCTTCAGGCCGAGTTTATCCAGTACGGACAGCAAGTTTCTCCGAACGTTGTCCTTTGAAAATGCGGTGCCGTTCCTAGTCTGGAAAAGGCGGCCTGACGCTCTACCGTTCAAATGCTCCCGCAGAATTTCAGCGAGGGCTAGTTCGATGTTCACGGTTCTGTTTCCGCTTTTTGACTTGACCGTGACTTCTTGTCCCCGCCAAACACTTCGACGAACAAAGATGCGGTTAGATGACAAGTCTAGCTAGGTCTTCGACGTGTAGCCCGAACACCTCGCCATACCGGAGACCCGTAGCAGCCATGGTTGCAAATAGAGCGTGCCACTGTCCGGTCACGGAATTAACGATTTGCCGCATCTCATCCTCTGTGAAGTAGCGTTGTCCCGTTCAGGGATTTCTGGAAGGACCAGGTTCCAATCCTGCCAGCGGCTCCTTCCAAGAATAAGCTTCAGCACTCCGATAATGTTGCGGATGGACTTCGGAGCTAGTTCCGTGCGGTTGCGTTTTGCAGCAAAAACTGAAGTTTCTATTTCTTCGGACGCGATTCCGGAGGAGTCATACCTGCCACACGATAGTAGACACTCAACTGTCCGTAAACTTCGCCCGAATGTTCGATTAGATTGTGGGCCAGACCGCTAAGTCGAATCTGCGCTTTGCCCGCGTGCTGCGGATCGTCATAACCGAAGGGATCAACGACCGCATCGAAGATCCCACTGTCGCCCTTAGATTTTATCGCCGCTGCGCCGTCGGCAAAAGATTTCTTGACGTACTCCACTACGGCGGCCTTGTTTTTGAATTGTGCCCGAGGAGGATCTTCGTCACTCGGTAATTTCTGACCGAGAGCGGAGTTGGTGAAGAAATAATTGGCGGATGCTGCGTGGATGAGGCGTTCGGCGAAGCTGTGCATATTCGCCGCAGGCTTGTAGTCGTATTTGTCTTCCGGAAAATCTTCGGCCATAGCAATGGTTTTTCGCCCGATCTCGTTCCATTGATCCAGCAGAGCGGCCGAAGGGCTTGCCAACGGCCGCAATTCCTGCGGGCCCACGATCAGCGTCGTCTTCACCCACATCCGTTGAAAGGCCGCAGCCTGAAGATACAGCTCACCCACCTGGTTGGGAGTAAAGGAATAGTCGCGTGTTTCACCGACTGTGATGGTATCGCCCGATGTTGTTTTCGTAGTTGCCTGCTCCTGAGGAAGGTCCTGACCGTCCTTCGCAATTGCGCGCCAAGACACTGGAGCGCCGCTCGCGTCGACAATCGAGTATGTCAGATCAGAATCTACCGGAGTAATATTGGTAAAGCGCATGCGGTACGTCGTGCCGGCAACCAAGGCGATCGGCACGGGCTGCGAGCTGCCGTTCATCAGAAGTGGCTCGTTGCCCTCAACGCCGTCTCGAGAAAACAGAAAGATCTTGTCTGTCGCCGGATCGAATTTCGCTCCTGGCTCCAAAACGACAAGAGGTCCAGTCAGACCTTCGCCTAACTGTCTCTGTTCGTGCCAATGGGAGTGATAGATGAAGGTTCCAGCGCGAGGGGGAGTCATGTGCGCAACAAACGAGTGTCCCGGTGCGATGGCCGGCATGGTTTGCTTTCCGGTCCCGCTCCAATCGGGCACGCCGTCGTACGGACTTTCGAGTTCAATTCCGTGCCAGTGGACCGTAGTCGGCTCCTTTAGTTCGTTGATCACTTCTATTTCTGCAGGCTCCCCGCGCGTCAACACCAACGGGCTACCCACGGGAGGCAGCGCCGTCGGCGAAGTTTCTGTGGCAGATTCAGAAAGGTCTAGCTGAACCCCCCCAAATAACGTGAACTGCCGGGACGTTCCCGAACCACTAGGCGAAATTTGTGGACTGAACTTGAAGCGGCCGTCGCGTTGCTCGCCGTCGATGCGGAGTTGCTCGACGGTTGGACATCTAGGCCAAGCACCAAGCCGCCCATGCCCGCGTTTTCCGGTGTATAGTGCGCCGCGACCGCATACCCAGGCAAATTCGCTGGCTGCATCATGTGAAACGTCATGTGGCAATGCATCAGCCAGTGAGCGGGGCGCTCGGGTATCCAGGTCATGTTAAACGTTCCACCGGGCAGCATCTCCTGCGTGACAACCGTAAGCCGCTCCTGAGGAGCGAATTCTTGAAAATGATCCTGATCGCCCACTCCATTCACTTGAAAATAGAACCCGTGCAGATGCATGGCGTGGTCGGAATCGCTCGTGTTAATCCCACCGCCAGTGTACGGGCTCGTGGACCTTAAGGACGAGTCGTTCAGTATCTGGCCAGGATTTTCCGTTTATCGTTGGTAGCGTATTGAAGGCGTTGCCCCCGGCGGGTACCCATGTGTTGACAACAAAGACTCGATCGCTATCACGTGTGCCGGGCACGTCGACGACAAAAGCCCCCGATAACATGGAATCGGGTCCTGTTCGCATCAGCAGAGATTGGCGATCATTCGAGGCCCAATAGTAATAGCTGCCGGCAGCACCGGATTTGAAGTGAACCTCACGGACGGCGCCGACTGGAACCTCAAGTGTGGCTGTGGCGTCGGCCGTCGTCGTGGGATCCGTCGGTGGCTGTGGATGCAGGCTTGCCTCCGGGCGGGATGCGAGTCCGTGGACGTAGATCGTGTGGTCCAGAGAGTTGCGAATCGTCGCAGACACTTCGACACGCATTGGGACACGCACCAGCGGGCCAGGAATCTGCGGCGTAAGCCCCTCCTCCCCGAACGCCGCAACCACAAGGTGTGACGCGTCACTTCCATTGGGATACCAGATCGCCTGCCGCGCTTCGAGATGAATCTGTAAAACGCCATGGGCAAGTATCCCTGCTGGAGTGCGGTTGTCATTGCATATGGCTGTTGGTGTGTTTTGGTCCCCAACTACGGTCACGCTCAGGAGTAGCAGAGTGCCTGCAAGCACTGCGAATCGTCGGGTAAACATAGCACCTCCGTCTAATCGATGAAGTAAACGAAAAACCCAAGGTAGGGCCTGGTATTCGGACCTATGTGAGGCGGAGTTTAGTCCAAGCGAGCGGTCGTTGTGAAGGGAGTATCACAAGGTACCGACCCGCAGCCTTTCTCAAGTCCCGATTAATGTAATCGCCCACGTGGGTACTGGACCGGACTTGATTGCTACGAACCGGGAGTTGACCGCGATAGCCAACGGATTATTTTACAGGCCCGAGGTAGCGATCGAGCCAGTCCAGGGTTTCTTTCATCATGGGTAACAGGGGAGGGGCGTGGCCGGTATCGAAGAGGGCTTGTCTCTTATCTTGCGGGGCGGAACCCAAGGCATGCAACAGGGGTTCCTGGCAGGTTTCAAGCGGAAAGACGAAGTCATAGCGCCCGTTGATCATGAGCACGGGTATCTTCACGCGCGGTGCAAAATTCATCGGGTCGGCTTCGGGGAGGACCGAGCCGGGGTCACAGCCCCCCGCGGCAAAGACGGCGACCTTAAAGCGTTTTTCGAGGGCAGCCATGATTGAGCCGACACTGCCGCCCCAGCTGATACCGAAATACGCGAGGCGGTCTTTGTCGATGTCACTGCGGGTTTCCAGGTAATCGACGGAACGGCGCAAGTCGTCGGCTTGCTGAATGGTTTCGTCGCGTTGCGCAATGGTGCCGCCATCGGGCGGATTGCCGAGGCGCTCGTAAGTGTCCTTATATACCGGGAACATCAGGGCACGGCCGCTCTTAATCAGAAAATCGACGAGGGCAAATTGAGAATCCTCCATGGTGTGGAAGGACTGTGCGCCGCTATGGGGGAAGTACACCACAGTTTGGTAGGGCGGCGCGACGGTTTTTGGAAGGAACAGATAGGCGATAACGCGTTCGTTCCCATAGGACGCGTTGAAGGTGATGCGCTGTTTGCGCCAATACGGCGACGAATCATCTTCGCGTTCGATCCTGGAGTCGAGGGGTGTGCGGTCATAGGCGTACATGCGCTCGTACATTTGGAAGGTGGCATCGGGCACAGGTTTTATGTCGCGGTAGTCAGACTTCGAAAAGGAGATGGATGCGGCGAGGCTTTCGGGAATGGCCGTGGAATTGAGCCTCTTGATCAGGCGGAAGCCGTTGGTTGCGGAACGATCGTTTGGCGGGTGAGCATCCGGTTCGTTATACATATAAGGAAGATCGGTCGAGGCGCCGCCGAGAATGAATTTGAGATTGCCCTTGGAGTTGAGACACCATTCTTTCACATTACCGGCCATATCATAGGTGCCGAACGGGCCGATGCCCTGGTACGTGCCTACCTTGGCGGGACCTTTTCCAGAAAAGTTGCTGAGCTGGAGAATGTCGGAATAGATGTCCATGTTGGCGGCGCGGAACCAATGGAAAACGGTGGGAAGCGTTTTGCCGACGTACTCGGCGTATGCTGCGGATTCATACCAACTCACGCCGCTCACGGGAAAATCGTCTTCGCCTGAGGTGAAAGTGCCGAGTTCCCAAGTCGCCGGACCGGGACGATCGGTCTTATCCCGGAAGAGCTGCATCGCGTCGTGGAAGGGGAGCGCGCGCCCTTCATAAACGATGGGAAACTTCCAGTATTTGGGGTCTTGATAGCCGCCAGCGTCAACGAATTTCTTGTACTCGGCGTTGGTAACTTCGAACTGGTCGATGAAGAAATCGTCCAGGTGCACGCTGGCGTGTCCGGTGGGATCCACATCGCCGGCGGGGACGCGCACCATGCGCGGAGGCAGGGTGCCGATGGGGTCCAAAATGATGTGAGAGAGGACAGCGCCTCCGTTGGTAGCCAGAACAGTTTCGTAGCCCGGCTTCGTGATGCGGAAAAGGAAAAAGTCGTGAGGTAGACGATTCTGATCGAGGGGAGTTTTGCCTAGATAAGTCCATTGGGCGATTGGGTCGCTGTAGTCGCGGACGTAGACGTCGGCACCGGGCGGTTCGGAGCGAACGGGCACGGGCCAGAGCCGTTCGGCTTTGACTTGCGCGATGACATGATCCTTCGGAGCGTAGCGCTCGGCCTGCTCAAGAATCTGATAAGCGGCGATGCCATGCCGTCCCAGAATCAACGGCTGGACTTGCGGGAGCGCGGTTTCATGGACCCAGCGGATTCGCTGGTTGCGGCGAACGAACCAACCCGCGACGAGAAGGACAGCGAGGGAACAAATCGCGGCAGGAACGATGAATTTGGGCTTGCGGACGACGTACGCGACCGACACCGCGCCGGTGGTGGTTTGGCGGAGAGATTTAAGAGCACCAACGAGTTCCTGAGCGGATTGGTAGCGCTGGTCACGCTTTTTGGCTAGCGTGCGTTGAATGATTTTGGCGAGCTCGGAAGGAATGTCATGATTTTTTGCGCTGGCCAGCGGAGGGTCCTTGTGAAGGATGGCGTCGTAAATGGAGGCGGTGCTGGCGCCAGTGAAGGGCCGGCCGCCGGCAGCCATTTCGTAGAGGACGACACCGAAAGAAAAGATGTCGGACCGCGCATCGAGGGGTTCGCCTAGAGCCTGTTCGGGAGACATGTAGGCGACGGTGCCCAGGGTGGTGCCGGGGCCTGTGAGTTCAGCTTCGGTAAGGACGGTGGATTCGGCTTGTTTGGAAGCGCCTTGAAAGTTTTGCAGGAACGGGCTGACCTTGGCGAGACCAAAGTCGAGAATTTTGGGCGCGCCGCGCGAGGTGACAAAGATGTTGGCGGGCTTGATGTCGCGATGAACGATGCCTTTGGTGTGGGCGGCTTCGAGGCCTTCGGCGATTTGGACGGCGAGGTCGAGGACTTGCGCGAAAGCAAGTGGCTTTTCGGCGATGGTGTGCTTAAGTGTCTGCCCTTCGAGATATTCCATAGCGAGGAAGGATCGGCCATCGGCGTTGCCGATTTCGTAGACGGTGCAGATGTTGGGATGGTTGAGCTGCGAGGCGGCGCGGGCTTCGCGACGGAAACGTTCGAGCGCCTGGGGATCTTTGGCGAGATCGTCAGGGAGGAATTTGAGGGCAACGAAGCGCCCGAGCTCGGTGTCCTCGGCCTTATAGACGACACCCATACCGCCACCACCCAGTTTCTCGACGATGCGGTAGTGCGAGACGGTCTGGCCGATTAGAGAGTCTGTGCCTGGCATTTCGGCACATGTTAGGTTGCGCCAGGAGGCAAGTCAACGAACGGGACTCACGGTTCATGGATTACGAGGGCGGCCATCGGTGACACTTTAGTCGGACCAAGGCGTATCCGAACGGGAGGCTTCTTTTTCATAGAAACGGCGGTCACTCCCCCGACGCCGTTTTGTGCCCGGCAAGCTCCTCTTGAGTGGCTAGCCACGCTTCCAAGTCTTGTTTGCCTTTTTCATGAAAGCCTTGCAGGGCGATGCCCGCCATGCCTTCCGCGTTGATCCACGCAACTTGCCCTTTGCCTTTGATGCTCTGTCCCAGTGGCAACTCAAAGTCGAAGTTCAAGATCGCGGAACGGCTCAACGGTCTCACCGTGTGCACCGCCATTCCTCCTTCGCTCAGGTTGGTGATCCGGGCACGCTGTTCCGCTTCCGCTTCTTTCAACATCACTGGCAGGTTCACAGCATGCCGGAAGTATCGGCGCCGCTCGCGTACCAGCAGCTCTTTGGCAATGGTAATGTGCAGCACCACACTATCCGCCACCAGTGGCTTGCGCAGCAAAAAGTTCGCTCCGGCGTTCAGCGTGCTTGTGTATTCCTTTGAATTTCGGCCGCAGGCGAAGATCACCACTTTACTGTTTGACGCGCCTTTGCGAATGGATTCGATCAGCGCGAGTACCCCGGGTACCTCCATGTCGAGGAACACGCCGTCAGTCTTCCGCCGTTTCAGGTAATCGCTCGCCGCTTCCGCATCTGGGACCAGCACAAACTTGCCTCCATATTTTCGCACCCCGCTGGATACGGCATGAACCATCGCATAGTCGCTGGACACGAGCACGAACTCGAGCTCTATCGGTAGTTGCATGATGTTTAGGATTCTCCACCGGCTTTGTAGGTCAGCCGGGGTTGCCTGAATTACATGACAATATAATGCGGCATCACCTTCTGTCGAATCCTTTCCATCACTATCTTTTCAACGTGACAAATAAGTCTTCTACGGACCGAGGTCCCGCAACCTGATCCATAGCCGGGTCCCGAGCTCCGTGCCACCGCAGCACGTGCTTTTCCCAGACCTGAACCAGTTTGCGACGTACCAGTTTTTTCAAATTCTTAATTCATGCTAAGTTTGCGGGGACGATAAATTCTTTCCGCCCAACGGAGAGAGCTATGCCATACGCGAATGGCGAATCTCCTGAGGTGGGCGATTATGTCAAAAATAAGTGGGAACAACCCGGCACAGTAACTGCGGTTCACGCAGTGCAGGGAGGTCATGAGCTCATAAGCATACGATGGGACGAGCGCGCCATTGATCTCCCTTCGATTTCTGCCGCGGAGTTCACGCTACTCTCTCGAAGAGGTAAGTCAGAGATTTGAAGTTGCTCGGCCGGAGCCAGGACACCGATCCAGCAGAAGGCCGGGAACGATAATTCAACTGACTGTTCCACTTGAGCACCTAGTGCCCGCAAAGTGAAACTTCCAAAAATTATGCGTGCACAGGTAAGCCTACGCTGACCGCGTGGGGTTTTTGGGCGCTTGCTTCGGTTGGGTCACTGGTAAGCTTTTCAAGGACTCGCTGCCCGGCCAGAGATGAAGAATCCTGCATTTGGCGGTCATCTTAGGTTGGGGCTGAAGGCAAGTCATGGGGAACGCCCACGCTAATGGCTGCGCCGCATTTCCTGGTACATGCGCTGGGCCTCACGGTTGCGATACAAGGCGCGAAGCTGGCTCTTATCCAAAGTGATCCCAAAGCGCTCGAGCGCAACGGTCCAGCTTGGACAGATGGGTGACACGTACCTAGGAAGAATTGATGGTCGCGGCCCGGGGATTATCCGAGGAAGGGACCAGTGCCGGTCCAACGTCGGCGGTGACGAGGTAGAAGCTGTGATTGGTTTGGTCGAGGTGATCGTGCGTGCGCCGCGTTTCGTCTGAATGGTCTGTTTACTCCAAGCGAATCAGTGGCCCGATTGCGATTTTGAGTCTCCGGAAGGGCTGGTCTCACGACCGTTCTCAGCGCGTCGACGGGTCCCGTAATTCAACTTCGTTGCTACGGTATGGCGCGAAGTTCTTACCCCAGTCCACCCCTATCACTTGGATGTCAAGCTTATCTCCATTCACCTTCACGATGAGGTAGTGATATGGCGTCGGCGAATCCTGGTTGCCCGGCTTCACCAAGTGCTGAAGCGAGATCTTGAGCGAATCATTCGCCTTCAAGTAGTCATCCAGATCAGGTTCGCCGGTGTACGGATAAATGGGAGCTCCGCCCCCACCTGACACGACGAGATCCATGCGATGTGTTCCAGAGGCGTCTGTGTAGTGCTCCACCCAATGTTCGAATAAGTGCTCGTGCCCGGAAAACACAGCCGTCACATGGTGCGTATGGAAAAGGGGCATATAGCGCGTCCGTAGCTCGACGGTCGGCTGCTCCACCTTAGCGCCGCCGTGTGGACCGGAAGAAAACGGCGCTTGATGGCAGAAAATGAGTATGTTGACGTAGCGAGTTCGGTCCAGCCCTTCGAGCTGGCCTTTCACCCATTGAAATTGCTTTTCATCCCCAGCGATATTCGCATCCAGTCCGATGACAAAGGTATTCCCGTAACCAAAGGAGTACGTAGGATAGCCCGAGAGCCGGCGGGGAGACCCATCCGGAGGTATCAGAGCGGAAACAGCATCGAGATAATTTCGCAGCGCGGGGAAGCGTTTTGCGTCCTCCACAGTAAGGGCTGCGCTCACATCATGATTTCCCGGCGCCAGGAAGTAAGGAATACCGCCCTCGGTCGTGAGCCGATTAATCAGAGGCACAAAACTAACATTCCATTGATGTGCATCCTGCCCCTTTGCGACGGCGTCGCCCGACTGCAAGGCGAAACGCACTTGGTACGGGGTGTTATTGAGTTTCTTGATCTGCTGCAGCATCGAGTCCACGATTACCGAATGATCGTACTGAATGGAAACGCCGTCACGCCTTCCCCGAGTGTCGCCGTACGCAATGAAAGAAAATTGTGTGATGCCCACAGATTGTGCCTCCGGTGGGAGTGGCGTGGCGGGTGGGGCGATAGGAGTAACACGCTCGGTGTCCTGAGCGGCCACGGAGATAACGTTGGGTAGCATCAATGAGCTGGCCAGCGACAAAACGGCGGCGAGCGAAATACTCATCGGACGTCGAGACATGATGGTTGACCTCTTAAGTTTAATGATTACTCAGTGTCTGACGGTGATAAGCACGAGGAATGAACCCGCAGTGGTGTCGGATTGCGGTACCTGACCACACAACGGAACGGTAGCCAACAACCCGATATTGGCGACGATTGCGAAGATCTGGAATTTCATTGTGCCTCGCGGGGCCCTTTACGTATTCACTGGGAAGCAACAGCAACACCGTTAAGCCTTTCACAGCTTGCCTTTCAAGGTTTGGGGGACAGAACCAGAACCTGCATGGCGCCGTTTTCGCTCGTGGGTACGATCAGGTTGCCAGTTTTGGGATCATAGCCCATGGTTTTGGCGCCGGGCTTGGTGGTAATTTCCTGAGCCACGGAATATTTGTCTGGCGAGTCTTGATGAAAAACGAATACCTTGCCATCGCCTGTCGAGAGATAGACGAGCCGGGTCTTGCTGTCGAACGCGCCGGCATCCACCCGATCGCCGATGGGAGCGGTAAACACGAGCTTCCCAGTATCCGCGTTGAGCACTGCGAAATGTTTGCTGCGGCAGCCCACGAACAGCCGCCGATTCTCCCTATCCATCGCGAGACTTGTAGGCGTAGCGCAGGGTGCGAGTGGCCAACGATCCTTCACCGTCAACGTATTCACATCGATGTGGAGCGTTTCGTTTTGCGCTTCCAGGTTCACGTAGAGATTGCCCTTGCCATCGGAAGCCGCGAATTCCGGCCCGCCACCGAGCGCGATCGTACCGGCCTCGGTGCCGTCCGCGGCATTGAGTACGGTGATATTCTCGCTGTCACCATTCATGACATAAATGCGCTTCGTCAGCGGCTCATAGACGATGGCGTCCGGTTTTTTTCCGACCTTGATCTCGGCGATCGGTTTGAGGGTCTCGAGATCGAACGCAATTGCCTTGTCTGCCTTGCCGGCGGAAATATACCCACGCCCAGCCTCGGGAGCAATTGCGACGCCGTGGACCCCGGGGGTATTGGGAATCGTACCGATTAGCGCGAACGAATCGGCATCGAGCACATCCACCTGCGTGGAGTGCGAAAGATAAACGCGGCGGGCGTTCGAATCCACGGTGACATAGTCCCAGCCGCCAGTCCCGGGCACCGGAACCTTTTTCAGAAGCTCATAGTTCACGGCAGCAAGAGTGGCCACCGCAAACAGAAAAACGGTACAGCACCATGACAACAGAATGTTTTTCATGTTTCCTCCTGAAGCTGAGACTCTTCATATCAAACCGCACCTAAACAGGTCCTGAATTGCTGTTGAAATTCCTTTCGTCTTGGCCAATCTGCGGAAATTGCAAACTTTCCGTCGTCGCCAAGCTACCACTTAGGACCTATTCCACTGCCGCGCTTACTTCTCGTGCGTGGGAGACCAACGCATGCCTCCCGCAAAAGTTGGTCCGTAGTATTCGCGCTGCACCATGTACGGCGACGAACCGTTGTAGAACCCGAACACTTCGTTGTTTAAGTTCATCCCATAAGCCATTAACGTGAACCCGTGCTTCAGTCGAAAGCTGCCTTGCGCGTCTAATTGAAAGTGCGCGTACAGATAGTTGTCGCCGAGCGGACCAGTCAGTCCACCGGGAGTGGGTCCCGCGCCAACTGCCAGACTGCTGCTTCCTGTGCCGTCTTGATATTGGTACTGGTAAATGCTGGCGGCGTTGTAGGTCATAGCCACGCGAAGGGAAAGCCGTCCCCGATCAAAGGTGGGACTGATGTTGAAAGTGTTCGGCGCTTGCCGCAGGAGTCTAGGGCAATCAGAACGTCCCGGCAAGCCGCATGCCTGCGAATTCGTGTAGCTGTAGTTTGCGGACAGGCCCAGGCTCGCAAGCGCTCCCGGTAGCGACGTAAATTGCTGAAGATAAGCAACCTCGAATCCGGCGAGCCAACCGCTGCCGGCGTTCTCTGCCTGACTGATGATCCAGTCTCCGATCGGATAGAGGGCCGGATTGCTAGGATTCGGGCTGTAGTTCGTTCTATAGGTTTGTTGGCTAACGATGGGTAGGTACAACTGCTTGTAGAAGAACCCACCCTCAATGATGCCGAAAGGCTTCAGATAGTGTTCCATCAAAACGTCATAGTTGTTGGCCTTCTCTGCTTTCAGGTTGGCGTTGCCAAGCGACTCAGAGTAGGGCTGCTGGTGGATTGTCACGCTATAGGCTTGGGCAATATCCTGCGGGTCGGGGCGAGACAGAGCACGGCTATAAACCACGCGAACGTCGGTATCGTGGCCGAGATCATACCTGACCGAACCGCTCGGCAAGAAATTTACATATGAGCCGTTAAGTCTCAGCGACACGCTGCCCTGCTGAACTGGGGTGTTTTGGCAAACCGCGTCGCAGGTATACGTGTCGGTAAATAGGTTGGTTCCCTCGATGCGCAATCCCCCAACAATGCGGATCTTGCTGAAATTGATGGTGTCCATCACGTACCCAGCCGACACCTTTTCCACTAAGTCGAAATTTCCTGCGTTGGGTCCAGTGGTGCCCGGCTGCAGCGAATAGCCGGATGGATCACCGTTCAGATTGTTGACCAATTTGGACCAGCTAGTCGACGCCGGCGGGCCAAACTTATAATTACCCGAGTAGTAGTTATTGTCGGCAAATGATCCCACGAACATGGTCAGCGGCAGCGACCCGTTTGGCGCCCATGTCGGAGCGTAGGAATTATCGAACTTATGGGCATTGCGGAACTTACCGCCAATCTCAATAGTGGAGAGGTGCGAACCGAGGTGATAAGTCTTGCCTATAGCTCCGGTGAATTGCAAATTCAATTGCGGAGACTGCCCGTACGAAAGATTGATCAAGGATAAGTCATAATTGGCTGATGAGTAGGCTTCCGAAAAGCAACTAGGAGTCCACTGCGGAATGTATTTCCTGACAGTCAGCGCCGGACTGAATTGGCAAGTACTGCCGTTCGGATACAGGTTGTTGTAAGTGGCGTTCGTGGTAAAAGAGGCACCATAATCCCCGCCCGAATGGATTTGTGCGGAACGGGATACCGAGGCGTCCCAGGAAATCCAGGTGCTCGATAAAACATGTTTGCCACCCAGCAAGAAGCTGCCAATCTGAAACACCGGCGGTCGATTGTCGACACCGAAGGTCGGCACGCCAGCACCGCAAGTCTCCGCTCCTCCGCTAGTGCTGCAGCCATTCGAATTTAGCAGCTGAATCCCGGGCGTGTTGTCCGTCAGCGCATAGTCCCACCTGTCGCCGAAGTCGCGAAAGCTGGAGAAAATGCCACGTGCGTAGATGTCCGAACCCTCCGCTAATTTGTAATCCAAGCTGCCCGTCAGGCCCCAGCGGCTGCGTCGGTATTGGTAGTCACGGAGATCGATCGAATCGAAATAGCGAGTGGAGGTCCCGTCAGCAAGTGTGGCTATATCGGGGACTGGCTCAATGTCGTGGATGCCCCGGCCGTTCCAGTCGTACGAGCTTCCGATGAGAGCGCCCCAGCGCTTGTCCGCTCCGAAGCGCTGTCCTACCGTTCCCCCAATTTGCATCAGATTGCGATTCCCCATGATCGGCGTGGTACCACCAGCGCCGAACACGTTAACGGTCGGGCGTTCACCGGCAGTCTTGGTGACGATGTTGACCGAACCACCTATACCATCGCCATCCATATTTGCTTGTAGCGTTTTATTAACCTCGACGGATTCCACAAGATCGGCGGGCATGGCGTCGAATTTGATTTCGCGTACACCCGGCTCTGGCGAAGGCACGTTGACACCGTCAATCGTGGCATTGGTAAGACGCGGTTCGAGGCTACGCACTTGAATATACTTGCCTTCCCCTTCATCGCGCTCCAAGGTTACGCCGGGTAGTCGGCCCACTGCATCGGCAATATTCGCGTTCGGCAATGAGTTGATCACTTCGCTCGTCATGACTTGCAGTACGTTATCGGCAGTCTTTTCGCGGTTTACCGCCTCGGCTTCACCCGAAGCAGCGTGCGCCGTTACGATCACTTGATCCTTCTGTGAAGACACCGTCATCTTTGCGTCAAGCGTGGTCGCCTGCCCAGCGGGGATGTCAAGAACCTTTGTAAAAAGGGCGAACCCCACGTAAGTGACCGTAATGGTGTAAGTGCCTGGGGTGAGATTGTTAACGAAATATCTACCTCGTTGATCTGAAACGACAGTTATGCCCGTGGGCTGCAATTCGATTGCGGCACCCTGCAAAACGCTGCCGGATGGATCCGTAACGTGGCCGGTTACCGTGCCTTTGCCGGTTTGGGCCATCGCTGTTTGCGCGAAAAAAATCGCCGCGACCACGAAGAGAACTGTGAATGGGCGGAAACCTTTCCTCATAAAATAGAACCTCCAGGCAAAATGAGGACACTTGCTTTGTCCCCGAAAACTTGATGACCTCCTTAACCGTTCGCTCAACATCCCTCGGGATTCGGAGTGGGACAAGAGAGTCTCTTGAAACCACCGTGACCCTGATTCGCACTTGCAGAACCTCAGGCATTTCCGGGTGAAACGAACTCGCGGAAGTAGCCAAACGTCACTTCAGAGACGCCATTTGAGGGCTGCCGAGAAACGATTGGGCCTGAGACTGCTTAAGCCACGATGAACGTCTGTGAAGAAATTGTTAAAAAGGTGCTGAAAGGATTTTCAGATGAACAAACTTTCAGCGAAGACCGGCAGGAGATCGTTGTCGATCTCGGTACCCAAACGATCGCATAATCAGGTTAACCGCCCGCGGTCCTCAGACAACCACGGTTGCTCGGGTCGACGGAGCCCAAACTGCTAACGCCCTAATTGTCCATGTCGGTATCTCTAACAATGTCAGCCCGGTCAAATGCTTTTGGGCAGATTCCGTTCACTCCGAAGGGTGGTCCTCTGGTTCTTCCTTGACCTTCGCTTCGAGGACACGGCTCGCTCGTAATCTTTCCGTGGGCTTCGAGTCCGACCGAAACATCCCTTCGATCAAAACTTCGACCATAATTAGCGAGTCAAGTTCCTCATTCGACGAAGTATCGTTTCGTTCGCACTCCGCATACGCCGGGGCGATTTGCGCGGAACGCCACTTAGCGGCCTACTCTACGATAGGTTGCTGGTGGCCCTTGAAAAACCGTTGACAACTGCATCTCCCAATTCTTGTTCCGAATCTCCACCGCAAATTTGATACCACCAACTTTGGAGATTCGCTGGAAGAACGGTCTTAGGCGACTCAAGAATCCGCGTTGATCATTGAACTCGTACCTACTGAAATGAGGAAATTGAAATAGCAAAGGCCTAAGTGTTTCCTTTAGCAGGCACATGCGTTGTAGGAATTCGTCGAACTCGGGTTCACAATTCAGCAGCTTGTTCGTGTGAGTGATTACTTGAGGAATCTTGGCCGCAAGTCTTGCGGTACCAACTCTCGGCGGTAGAGGCGGCAGGAGTTCCGTAATACGTCGAATCGATCTCGACAGTCTTGAATTGGGAAATGTAGCAGGCGAGGTAATCGTTCGACTTCATTCCCACCGGGTAGAAGCTGCCTGCTCATCCCGAAGCTGTGAAGGCGGAAGTACCGGGAGGAAATCGCGGCAGATTATAACGGCGCTCAGCTTCTAATTGCTTGGCAGGGGAAGTTTCGGTCTCAAACCAAGATGCTTGACGGCTATCGTCCGTATTGGACCGTCGAACCATCGGCAGAGTGTAACTCAGGCTGGCGTAGACCTGATTCCCGGCCGGTGGAGAACTGAAAACCAGCAGCGTTGAATCGGATGTCAGCCATGTCACAGGGAAGCGGGCGAAAACTCCGCCGCCTCTGATTTATGCTGCGTTTAGCTTGTTCGTGGCATTTTTCCTCTGCGTTCTTCGGTGTCGCTTTAAATAGGTTGGAGGTTTTTTTGTGACAAAGAGTAGCATTTGCACTCTCGCGTTTCTCGCGATCATCCTCTGCCTCGTCGCTGCTTCGAAGGCGGTTCCCCAATCCACCGGGTCATCCGGCTACCATCTCATCAAGAAACTAAAACTCGGTGGCACTGGCGGATGGGACTATCTCGAAGTCGATCCCGCCACGCATCGCCTCTTCATCTCTCGCGGCACCCACGTTATTGTCGTCGATCCCGATCAGGGCAAAATCATCAACGACATTCCAGACACACAGGGTGTCCACGGCATCGCCCTCGCCGACGAATTTAATAAAGGTTTCACCACGAACGGCCACACCTCCGATTCCACCATGTTCGATCTCGCTTCGCTCAAACCCCTCGGCAATATAAAAACCGACGAGGACACCGATG
The DNA here is from genome assembly GCA_963722985.1 of Candidatus Acidiferrales bacterium. Classification (GTDB taxonomy): domain Bacteria; phylum Acidobacteriota; class Terriglobia; order Acidiferrales; family UBA7541; genus Acidiferrum. Next base: position 84,182 of record CAVROZ010000001.1, read on the forward strand.
GTGTCATCTACGATCCATTCTCCAAGCGTGTCTTCACCTTTAACGGTGACGCCGCCACCTCCTCTGCCGTAGACGCCGCGTCGGGCAAACTCGTCTCCACCATCCCCCTCGGCGGTAAACCGGAATTCGGCGCCACCGATGGCAAAGGCAAAATCTTCGTCAATCTCGAAGACAAGAGTTCCCTCGTCAAGTTCGACGCGCGGACCCTCAAAATCGAAAACACCTGGCCTCTCGCCCCCTGCGAATCTCCTTCCGGCCTCGCCATCGACGCCACCCACGAAGTACTCGTCGTCGGCTGTCACAACAAGCTCATGACTTTCGTCGACGGCAACTCTGGAAAAGTGCTTGGCACCGTTCCCATCGGGCAAGGTGTAGACGCGAATCGCTTCGATCCCGTCACGGGATATGCGTTCGCCTCCTGCGGCGACGGCACCATTACTATCGCCCACGAAGACTCCCCCACAAAATTTTCGCTGCTGGAAACGCTTCAGACCCAACGCGGCGCGCGTACTATGGCCCTCGACTACGCCACCCACAACGTCTACACTGTCACGGCCGACTTCGGTTCCGCTCCCGCCCCCACACCCGACCATCCACGTCCCCGCCCAGCCATTCTCCCCGACACTTTTATCCTACTTGTCTATGGCAGGTAACCTCCTGTTCCTTTCGACCTTGGAGCCACTTCCCGCAAACGCCACACCATAGGTACCAACAGAAGGGTTCGCTGGAGAAACAAGCGGAATCCTCCCGCCTGCCGCCGAGTAACTGCTCAGCGTATCTAGACTCGCCAGAAACGTTCCCCATTAAGTAAGAACAATTTTGCACGCTGGGTCGAACGCACACGGCGGTACCGGCACCCTAAGTGCCTTCACTTTTGAATTCGATATCAACTGGGGACGAAAGATTTCAGCTCTTCGACGGGCTTTTCTGCTCACATAAACTTTAGAATTTGTAGCCCAAATGGTTAGCTCGATTAAGGGAGGAAGTTGCACACTAACCGACGCCGATTCAACGCGTTAGATTTTGCAAGTTCGTTCAGGACCAGGAGGTCGTTGGTTCAAATCCACTCGCCCCGACACTTGGCCACGGTACCCCGGTTTGCGGACGGTGATGGTCGATCCGTTGTCGGACACATCCTGAACCGATAGTCCAAGTAATTCTCCCAAGCGAAGACCAGTCGCAGCCGCTACCGGATTCGTGTGCCGGCTAAATCCCGCAGCCCACTCACTCAACCAGGTAAGAAAGGTGTGCCGCAACGAGTAGAGCACAAAGGGACGAACCCCGCTTATTCTCAAAGCCTTCATGTGCTGCTTCTGCCGCTCACGGCGTACCTTCCTTGCTCACGGTTAATGTGCGACAGGATAATTCACTCGTGCCGTTACAATTTCGTACGGGTGCACATGCAACGTGATCTCGCGTCCCGAGAAAACTGAGACGGACGTACCTTCTGGCTTTTCCATCAAATTGGTCCTTGCGCAGGACGTAGCGCCCTCTGGAACAACCAGGCGAACGTCGGATTCCTTGCCCATCCATTCGTAAAAACGCAAAATCAAACCGTCGCCATCTTCACTCTTCTTCATTGCGGTCAGAACTACATTCGGAGCACCGACCTCCAGAAAGGAGTGCTTTCGAGGAAGATTCCCGGTGTGTGGAGTAACCTGTGCGGCTTGTAGTTGGTAGTTGAATTCGTAGCCGCGTCTCACGGTCATGGATTCCTTCCAGCTTCCGGCGTGAGGATAAAGCGCGTAACGGAATTGCTGGGAGCCGCGATCTGCCTCCGGATCCGGCCACTTCGGGGCACGGAGCAGTGAGATGCGAAGCTGGCTTCCAACTGTGTCGTATCCGTACTTTGATTCATTCAGCAGGCTGAATCCGTGTTGGGCGTTGCCGGAATCGGCCCAGCGAAGCGCCGGCACTTCGAATTTCGCCTTCTCCCAGGAATTGTCACGCGTTGTTGGCCGTTCGATCGATCCATAGGGGATTTCGTAGGTGGCATGTTTGCTGGCACCAGCCAGCGTAAACGCTGCTTTCAACAAAACGTGATCTTCATGCCAAGCGAAATCATTGACGACTTCGAGTTCGTCGCTGAATGCGTAAAGCACGTAGTCCTGCACGAATTTCGAGGACTGCCAATGACGGCTCGCGCGGATGACACTGCGAAGCGGAGTTTTTTCAATGAGGGCTACGGAATCGGCTTGTTTCAGGCTTGTGGAGACCTTGTCGAAATCCCCATCGATGTTCCATGCGTCGTAGGCCTTGGGTGTGTCTTTGAATGCGATCAATTCATTCCCGCAAGTGCCTGAAGAAAGCGTTTCAAACTTCGACTTCTTGTCATACAGACTCGTCAAGCAGCCCGTCTTCGGATCCACCGTGACCCGCAGCAGACTGTTCTCGATCTGCAGTTTGTCGGCGCGAAGATCGGTCACAGCTTCCCGCTTGCCCGGAACCACGTGAATAACTTCATAGCCCATTGAGGGAATCTCGGGAGTCTCGATCAATAATTCGAGGACGTTTGTCTTTATATCCTGGCTCAATATCTGGGATGGCAGCACGTTGCGCTGATCATCGACGACATAGACCCCTTCATTGGCGGGTGCCGGCATCTCGATAGAGATTTTCACAATGCCCGACCGCGGCCAGGCCAGCGAATTGAAGATAAGAAGGGGCACCCCAACACCTTGCGTGTTTACTTGCGCCTGTATTTCCCGGATAGCGTTGGTCGAGACCTCGTTGGTCTCCCGACGAACCTCGTCGTAGTCCTTCGCTGCGTCGTTGTATATCGTCGCCACGCCAGATCCTGCCGCGAGGTCATGGAATTGATTGAAGAGGACCTTTTTCCAAGCATCGTTCAACTCCGTTTGCGGATAGGCCGCACCGCCAAGCCAAGACAATGAGGCATACTTTTCTGCGTCCAGAACGGCTTTCTCGCTCTCCCTCATTCCCTTCTTATGATTGGCGTGGGTGGTGAAGGTCCCTCGATGGTATTCGAAATAGAGTTCGTCGTCCCATGTGGGAATTTTGATTTTGCTTTCCGAGGCAGCGCTCAATTCCGGCTTTTTCTCCGCGACCGACCGGTAATTCCAAACCGGAGAGTCCTTATCGATTTTCGATTCCACCCAGTGAAAGAACGACTGCGCCGTTCCAGTTTGCATTTTGGGTACGATTTCATTTGACTGGCGCCAATGGTCGGCTTGCTCCAGCGTGTACCGGCTCGCTCCGCCGCCGTGGTCTCCAATTCCGTACAGGTCCATAAGCGTCAAAAGGCCGGGAGCGTGGGACCGAGCGGCGACAAGGTCCGCGGCCAGCCGGGCTGGATCGAAATTGTCGTTATCGTAGTCGTGCGGAAAATAGGTGAGGACCTTGCTCCCGTCGGGCGACTGCCACCAGAACAGTTTCAAAGGCAGCGGGTTGGTGTCATTCCAAGCCAGTTTCTGCGTGACAAAATAATCGATGCCGGAACGCTTGTAGATCTGTGGCAGTTGCCAGTTGTAGCCGAAGGAGTCCGGATTCCACCCGATCTGGACATCCACGCCGTACAACTCCTTGAACGCTCGCGTGCCGATGAGCAGCTGGCGGACCAGAGACTCGCCGTCCGGCATGTTCAAGTCGGGTTCCACCCACATGCCACCGACGATTTCCCAGCGCCCTTCGCGAATTCTGCTTTTGATCTCTTCGTTCAAAGCAGGATATTTCTCGGCCATCCATACGTTGTACTGTGCCGCCGATTGCGTGAAGGTGTAGCTCTGATATTCCTTCATGAGCTGAAGCGCGGTGCTCCAGGTGTGCCGGATGGCTTCGATGGAATCGGTCCAAGGCCACAGCCAGGCCGCGTCAATGTGCGAGTTTCCGGTCAGATGAAAAGTGGCCTGTTGGAGGATAGGCTTCAAAGGAGACAGCAGCTCGTCAGATTTTCGCAGGGAAGAGTCAAACGCCTGCTGATCGTCCTTCTGCAAGGCGCCCAGGTCGACTGCTTGCGCGGCCGCATCCACGGATTGTCTTTCTTTTTCCGTATTTCCTCCGAGCGAAGGAATCAGCATGGCAGCCGAGAGCAGTTGCTGGTAAGCGTCCTTCGGGTTGGGCCTGGTTGCCGGAACATCGACGGGCAATTCGACGGCCGTGAAGACCTTCTGGTCGACGGTCTCGAGCAGTTTCACCGCGACCAGGAGTTTGTCGCCAGGCTTCGAGGAGTCGAACAGCGCGATCGGCTCGAGGTCGTCTCCCATGGCGACGCGTCTGCCATTGAAATAGACAATTTCCGTCATTGGGCCGTTTACGTCGGTGCGAAACCGAAACCAAACGCGGGCGCCCGTCAGGTCATAACCGTTTAGGTTCACCGGAACTTCGATCATACGGCGATACCAGACACTCTCACTCGGAGCGATGCTGCCTGGTTTCCGTATCTCCCAGGCGCTGTCATCGAGGTCCACAGATTCGCCGTGCGGCAAGTCGCCGGCGTGAAAACGCCACTCACCGGGTGGCAGAGAATTCAGGGACGCGAGTTGTTTGATTACGTTCTGCGACGCGGGCGACAGCGTGGCAAGAGCGGAATCTACCTGCTCTTTGGTCTGAGCCCGGGAAGTAAGGGGGTTAAGAAACAGAAGTACAAGAGTCGCAGACTGCAGAGTTTGCAGGATTCGCATCGAAGATTCCGGTTTCTCTAACCCCTATGATTCGACCCCAACCCATGGCCTTCGGGAATAGAACCAGGGCCGTTCCAGAACTGGAAAAGTCCCGGGGAAATATCGAGGGAATGGACGGCCGTCTAGAACAACAGCTTCAGGCCAAACTGCATGATTCGCGGCGGACCTGCGGTCTGCACGAGACCAAATGTCGCGTCGTTGATGTTACCGTCCGGCAAGCCAAATTGTGCGTGGTTGAAGGTGTTAAAGAATTCAGCCCGGAATTGCAATGTTGTCCCTTCGGTCAGCATGGTGTCCTTCTGGATGCTGATATCCCAGTTGTTGATGCCCGGTCCGTGGAAGAATCGACGAGGCGCGTCGCCAAATCCCCCGAGCGGCTCAAGACTGAAGAGCGACGTATTGAAATTGGGCTTCCCCGAGCGTGGATTGGTGAAGTTGAGGGGCCCTCCGGCAAAATCCGGCGTATCCACCGGAAGCTGAATCGGACCGGATCCCGAGGTTCCGAGCAACGAACGGTCGTCGGTTTCCAGCAGCGTGACCGGCAATCCTGTCGAGAAGCGCGTGATACCGCTGACTCTCCAACCTTTTGTCAGCCGATTCGAAGCAATTTTGTCGAACGGCAACAGATACCCGTAGCTGATGACAAAATTGTTGGTCATGTCGAAAGCAGAAAGAGCTTTCGCGCTGGGATCGATGGGATTGACTTGTTCTCCGTATCCTGATCCTGTATCCATCGATTTACTGTAGGTGTAGCCGGCGAGAAACTGCTGGCGGCTGGTCTGATGTTTGAGGGTCAATTGGAACGAATTGTAGTCGGAATTCCCGATCGTCTTGAAGTAAGAATCACTCGTAAAGTTGATCCCGAGAGGCCCGCGTGTTCCGTTCACGGTCTTACCCGCGCTGGTTGTGTAGACGTTGCTTTCGCCGAACGGACCGCAGGTCGGTGAACCTGGAGCCACATCGGTCGGTTGGCTCAAGCTGAGGCACAGCGCCGGATTTCCGAGGTTGGCCTCCTGCGCAGACAGAAGATGGTGGCCTTGCGAGCCGACATAGGCGAGCGTGAGCAGCGTGCCTTTAGCAAGCTGGCGATCGATCGCCAGTTCGTATTGCTCCGCATAGGGCAGCACGTTCTTGTAGTAGAACGCGGGCGAACTACCGATCGGCAGGAACGCCGCCCAGTTGACGGAGCTATCCGGATGTTGCGGCGACGAGTTGAACGGTGGGGGCGCGACCGGAAACCTCTGACCGTTATCAATTCCCGTACCCCGGGTGATGAAGGGATTCGCAAACTGGGGCGGCGCCGGGCTGCCATAGTAATAACCGAAAGGCGCATCGCCGATCTCGTTGAAATTGGTAGCGCCTTCAAACGTGGTATAGAACTTGCCGTAGCCGGCACGGATGCTGAAGTTGCCGGGCCCTCCGGTCAGTTTGGAAAGCCAGCCGCTTGAAGCACTCGGCGAATAGGCCAAGCCGATTCTTGGCGAGAAGTTGTCGTAGCGGGTTGGTGCGAGGCTCTTGGCAATTCCGGGATCCCGAGGGAAGACCCAGCCGACGGGTGAGCCGGGGAATGTCAACGATTGCAAGCCGGGCACGATCGTTTCGATCTCGTTGTGTAGTTCAGACCAGGGCGAACTCACGTCATACCTGAGTCCATAGTTCAAGGTAAGGTCGGGGCGAACGCGCCAGCTATCCTGCGCAAACAGTCCCCAATCGTGACTGCGCCCGTAGGAAGGAAATCCCTGGCCCTGGGAATAACTGTTCGGAGCCCCGATCAGGAAATCGGCGAAGTCAATTCCCGTTTCTGAGCCGTTGAAGGAGAACGAACCGTTCGAACCCAGATTCTTTTCTGTAAGTTGGATGAAGCGAAGCTGACCACCGAACTTGAACGTGTGCGTTCCCACCACTTTGCTGAAGTTGTCCATGTAGGAAAAAGTGTTCTCGATGATCGGCAGAGGAGAGCTTCCCGAGCCCGTTCCGAAATTCTTGAAATTGATCTGAGGTACTCCAGCGAAAGCAGGGACGGAAGGCACAATTCCGGTGAATCCCAACTGAGACAGGAGATTCGGGCCGATGCCTCCAGTGGGTTCGTTGACGATTTCGGAAAGCCGTGTATAGGCGACACGAGCCTCGTTGACAGCCGAACTTCCGAAGGTCTTGGTATCGGATAAGTCGAAAAGCTGCACCAGGCCTTGTGAGCCACTTCCGAATCCCGGCTCAACGGGATTTGGGGATAGGACGTTGTTGTCGTCAATGAAGTAGTAACCGGAGATCAGGCCATAGCGGGTGTTGTAGTCGAGCCGCCCGCTGCCTTTATCGTCCTGAAGGTGTTGCGCGGCGGCAGCGCTCGAAAAAATCGGCTGGCCTTCGCCGTTCACTCCGGTAGGCGACGGAATATATGGCAACAAGTTCTTGGAAGGAGTGGAAATCACGGAGGCGGGAATCTGTGCATTCGGGAAAACACACGCGGCCGAGCTGCTGCAGCCCGCTGTGTAATAGGCTTCGCCCGGCGTGACTGCATGGCCGAGTGTACTCGACAGTTGTTCCGCCCAGGCGTTTCCCTGCACCACTCCAGTCAATTGCGATGAAATCGCGGAAAAATCTCCTCCTCGCTCGGCGTCGCTCGGGACCAAAACCTGTCCGGAACTTTGCCCGAACCTAAGACGAGTCCCCTGGTAATCGACGAAGTAGAAGAGCTTATCTTTTTTGATCGGACCGCCGAACGTGCCGCCAAACTGGTTCTGCTGAAAAACACCGCGCGTTGGGTCGAAGAACCCGCGCGCGTCGAGCACGGTGTTGCGCAAGAATTCGAAGGCGCTTCCATGCATCTGGTTCGTTCCTGATTTGGTGATGACATTGATTTGGCCGCCAGAGTAATTTCCATATTCCGCGTCGAAATTGTTTGTAAGGATGCGAAATTCCTGGATGGAATCGAGGCCGGGAATGGCGGCGGTGCCGGAGAATGCCATTTCCTGCACCGAAGCCCCATTCAGTATGAACCCGTTTGCCGCTTCGCGCATTCCGTTGACGGAAAGGTTTCCGGCGTTCAGATCGCCGGAGACCAGTTGGATCGCGAATCCGGTCGAGGTGAACTGCCCACCCAAACCGCCCGAAAGTCCGGACGTAATCGGTATCACGCCTGTCTGCAGAGCCAGCAAATCCGTGTAACTGCGGGTCACGAGCGGAACCTCAGTCATTACTTTCGCGGAGATGACTTCTCCCATCTGCGAGCTGGTGGTTTCGGCTTGAACCGCACCAGCTTCCACGGTCACTTTTTCAGCTACTTCACCGACCGACAGGGTTGTGTCGATGCGCAAGGCGTCATTGACGCGAATCGTGACGTTAGATTGCACCACGCTTTTAAAACCCGCCCGGCTGAATTGCACGTCGTAAACTCCAACCGGCAACGCCTGCAAGGCGTAAAATCCGTCGGCATCGGTTGTAACCGTTGTGATCACGCCAGTGTCCTTGTCGGTTGCGACCACTTGCACGCCGGGAAGGATCGCGCCGCTTGCGTCACGCACGATTCCCGAGATGCTTCCGGTGACACCCGCAAGTGCGATCGTAGCGCACATGAGGCAGAAGAGCATCACGAGTGCGATCACTGATTGAGAGATAGAGAATGAATTGCTCAAACACTTCGATTTCAAATTCATAGATTTCTCCCTACACCTGATTCCTTTATCCTCTGTCAATGTCCAACAATCCTTGGGCCCCGGCGCGTCAGTGCACCCTGCCGCGCCGTGATTTCCTCGACTATCTCCACAAGCTGTGCACCTCTGTCGAAAGCTTCCCAGCAATCTCTTAACGGTCCGCCGAGCGGAGCCGCAAATCACGAGCGGCGGCATTCCAAGCCGAAAGCCGAATCGACAAATCGGCGTCCTTTGCGATTGGCGTCTTCGAAAACGGATCGAGCCCGGTCATGTCCAGACGCGCTATGCCCTGAACGGACACCTTCTCACCAGGCGCCAGCCAGAAATAGTTGTCGCTCCAAATCGCCGAATACGCATCGGGAAGCAGCTGCACCGAGACCGGATAAGCCGGCAAAGCCCCGGAGTTCTCGATGACCAGCCTAAGCTCGGCTTCGCTCTTCGATCGCCGTTCGATGTGGGCCGTGCCTTTTAAGGATGTGGAAAGCGGTTCCACTTGAGACCGCAACCACGGACCTGTTTGCGTCAGAGCCTCGGCGACCGGAGCCGCTTGCCATTGTTTCCGCGCGGCGGGGTCGGCCAGCATCTTGAGTACCCGCAACCAGTACGCGCGGCGGGAAACTCGGTTGCCGTCGCCGTCCGTTAGTGAGAGTTCGAGGAAAAAGTAGCCCTCCGGCGTCGTGGAAGGGATGGGCCAGCGGATTTCATGGGCCTCACTTGCGTAACCATCTGCGGGCACCTCTGCCGTCCACTTGTCTTCGTAAACCGGCTTCATTTCCTGGTCGTACACGCGAGCACTGAAGCCGGCATTCATCAAGCTCTGCGGTTGATCGTTGAGCGCAAAAACGGAAGCGTGAAAGGTATCTCCAGGTCCCCAAGAGAAAAATCCAGTGTCTGCCATGATGTGAACGGGCTCATTCGCACGCTTTGCCGCGTAGTACGGAATTTGTGGTTGGCCGCACCAATCGATAATGTGCCAGCTTGCCGCGACCGGGCCGAGAGAGTTGTAGGTCCACAGTGCTTCGCCCCCGGTATACGGGAATTGTGCACGCCATTGTTCGAGTACGTAGCCGAGCGTGTGGTCGTAAGCCATCTGGCTGTAGTCCACCAAGTGTTCGAGGTCCGCTTTTCCGAGATCGCCGTACCACGAGGCTCTTTGCCAACTCTTGGCGAAGGTGAAACCCAGCTCAGCGCTGCGATCGCGAATCGTCCGGTAACGCCGCTTGAATGCCTCAATGTCGTAACCGACCGGACTCTGCCGCATTTCCTCCGGTGGAACGATCCTCTTGAGCAAGGACATGTTCGAAAAACTGCTAAACGACCATTCCGAAATGAAGTAGTGCCCACGGTCGTAGAGTTTGTGGTACCAATTCACATCACCGGTGTACATCGCCTCGGGATCGTAGGCGTGAAAGTCGCCGCCATTCGGCGAATTCATACGGTACGGCCGGGTTCCGTCATAGCCCGCGAGGATTTCGCGAATTAACCCGAGGAGCGGCTCCATGCCGTCCGAGTAAGGATCGTATTCATTGCCCCCGACGTAGACGCCGATCGAAGGATGCTGCCGGATACGCAGCACGCTTTGCGTCAGCTGCTCCCGCCAGACGGCCAGGTTGGTTGTGCCGGGATTATCCGCCCAATTGAGCGGAACATCCTGCCAAACAATGATGCCGTGCTCATCGCACAGATTGTAGAACTGCTCCGTTTCGATGAGCGACGTGCCGCCGTTCAAGCGCAGCAAATTCATCCCGTTGAATTTCGCCGCGCGGATCATCCACTCCTCCCGTTCGGGCGTGAGCGCAAGAACATCATCGCTCGCCATCCAGCACCCACCCTTGCCGTAAAACGGCCGGCCGTTGGCAACCCACAGATACATGTAAGCCTCATCTTCTGTCGTTTTATCGATGGGTGTGGGTCGAGGAGCATCGGGACGAATCGGGTTGCGCCGCAATTCCAAAGTGCGAACGCCAAAGCGGCTGGTGACGACATCTTGTTGGGCTCCGTCTTTCAGAAGCATCAGTTCCAGCCGGTAGAGCGGCTGATTACCGAGCCCATTCGGCCACCACAGTTTTGCATCCTTGAGAGTGATCTCGCGCTCCCAGAAGGAATACCCTGACGGCACCTTTTGCGTGGAGGTCGCCTTCCACACGACCGTTTGGTTCGAAAGATCGACGATTCGCGCGTCTAGCCCACATTCGAACGATGCGCCTGTATTTGTCAGCATCGCCTGCGCCCACAAATTGGCTTCGTTGGCACGAACGGAATCCGTGCGGACGAAGGGGCATTCGAGGTACGCCTGTCCCGTAATCACCAGGCGAATGGGCTGGTAAAGCCCCATGGTCCGATAGCGGTTTCCCCACTGGTAGCTTTCCGCATCCTCGGCATCGGGCTTCACGACTCTCGGCTTGTGGTTCTCGCTGGCGTTGTTATCGAAGTTCACCATCAGGTCGTGCGTCTCATGCACCAGCCGCACAAGCAACTCTTGCGTTTTGCCGAGAATAATCTTGTCGCTAATGTCAAACGTCGGTCCGCCGAAGGAACCTTCGTGCGCGCCCAAAGGCTCGCCGTCCCACCAGGCCATTCCAAAGTAGTCCAGGCCGTCAAACCGCAACCGAACGACGTGATCGCGCCACGATTCCGGGACCTCGAAGCGATACCGCAGGTACCAGTCTCTCTGTTGAATCCACTGCAGCGTCCGGAAATTCTCGCCGTACCAGAGATTAGGAATCTGCCCGGCCTCCATCAAGGCATAGGAAACGGGACGCGGCATGGGGGCTTTCAGCCAGCTGGTATCTGGGCTGTATTGGCCCGGGGTGAGCCGGTCGTCGGCTTCCGCGAGTTCCCAACCCTCGTGGAAGCTCACCTGCGAGCCTGCGTGATGTAAGCCGTGGATCCCGGCGTTGAATTCCGGCCGGGCCTGCACCGGAGTAGTGGCATAGACCCGCGCCGCGGCAAGTTCTTTCAAAATTTCCTGATTGCTGAGGATGGCGCTCGTACTGCTCTGTTGCGCTTGCGATCCGCGGAAAGCCGCCGCCCGGTCTTCGAAACTCAGCAGTCCGAACGCGGCGCCGGCACCGTTACCGAGCAAGGTCAAGCAGTCACGCCTGGAAATCGTTTCCCGCTTCATTCGGCTCTTCCCCGGTCTCACGCAAGAAGATGACAGCGCACCTAGTTATCTGCTAAACGGTTAGCCGCTTGGCCCGACCCTGGGATGCCCCGAATCCCAGCCAACCATGCGCAAGCGAATTTCCAAAGCTGATGCGGCGCTCATCCTACAAACAATCGCTCAGCAGCGTCAATAGGAATTTCGGTGTGTTGTCCGTATTACGGAACAAGCCATTTGTGACCGGCGGATAGTGCGGAGCTATTTTCCAAGTTAAGTTGTTTGTAGGGCGTGGCCGCTTCATAGGCGCGGGTACTTGGCGACAGCATCCGCGAAGTCGTCAGCACCGAGGCGCGCAAGTTGTCCTGCATCTGCGCCAGTTTCGGCTTCATGCGGGTCGTAGGACCGGAAATGCTGAGGCTGGCGATGACCCGGCCGTTTTGGTCGAAGATCGGTGCGGCCACGCAAAGAACCCCGGTCAGATGTTCCTCCATGTCGAGGGCGATGGCTTTTTCGCGAATCATCGCCAAATGCTCCATGAAATGTTTCTTTTGCGTTATGGTCTTCGGCGTCATTCTCACCATCGGCTGCTGGTCCAGAATGGCCATGGCTTCATTCTCGGGGAGGTAAGCTAGAATGGCTTTTCCCAAGGCCGTGCAGTGGACGGGATTGCGCTCCCCTGGATCGGCCGCGATGCGCAAGGCGCTCGGACTTTGCAGAACTTCGATGTAGGTAACCTGGCTGTCTTCGAGAATTCCGAGATTCACTGTTTCGCCGAATTGCAGGAGAAGATTCTGCATCTCACCCCGTGCCACCGACAACAAACGCCGGAAATGCACTGCCGGTCCCGTGAGTTCAAAAAATCTGCCGGCGAGCTGATACTGCGCCTTGAGGTCGTCCTTTTCGACATAGCCCAGCTTTTCGAGTGAATACAGAATGCGATGAACGGTGGTTCTCGCAAAAGGGAGGGCCCCGGCAATCTCCGAAAACGCAACGGATTTTTGCTTGTTGCTGTTCTCGATGAAATACTCCAGAACCGCAAAAATCTTGCCCATGACTTCAATGTAGTTCTTGTCCGCCTGCACGCGTTTGGGCTGCTTGGAACGCTTTTTCATCACGTCGAAACCTCTTTCAACAAAAACCTCGACAAACTGCGGGTACGCTCACTACCTCGGAATCTCTGTGCCAAGAATACTCGATTCCCGTCCCGCCTCCATCCTTCGAGCGCCGAAATCGCTTCTCACCTCCAAGAAGTTTCGATTTCCTCGAGCGTCCGCCCTCGCGTTTCCGGCACAAAGCGCAAAGAAAATACCCACCCAACCACGCAAAGGATCGCAAATAAAAAGAAGCATCCTCGAATTCCCAGGTGATCGACAAGGGAAAGAAACGTGCTCGCGACCAGAAAATTGGAAGCCCAATTCGCCATGGTGGCGAGCGACATCGCCTCCGCGCGAACGGTGGTCGGATAAATCTCGGAGATCAAAAGCCAGAAAACAGGGCCTAATCCGATGTCAAACGCGGCCAGATATAGGACGATGTCGGAGACGACTTGCCATTTCGTCGGCCTTGCACTGCCAAGAAGGAACGACAGATGCAGTAGCGTGAGGAACATTCCTGCCAAACTGATCAGAAGGAGCGGCCTCCGCCCGACCTTGTCCACCAAGAACATCGAAAGGATTGCCAGACATAAGCCGACGGAACCGATTAGAAAGGTTGCCAGGATGGCGATAGACGCGCTTGTGAATCCAACCATCTGAAAAATGGTTGGCGCATAATAGACAATCGTGTTGACGCCGGTGATCTGTTGGAAAACTGCCAGGCCGATGCCGATCATCAGGGGCTTCGAGAAACGCCGTTGCAAAAGATCTCGAAGTTTAACTTTTTCCGCGCCTGTGACGCGTCGCAACTCCTGCAAGTCGCGCTCGACCTCCCTCGGCGCTTCGATTTGTGAAAGGATCGTTTCCGCCTCGGCGAATCTGCCTCGCGCGGCCAACCATCGCGGGGTTTCTGGCAGATAGAGCACCCCCGCCAGAAGCACGACGGACGGCAGAACGGCGCTCATGAACATCCAACGCCAACTACCGGAACCTGCCAGTCGATAGTCGACGTAGTACGCGACCACCACTCCGGTTGAAATCGCAATCTGGCTTAACGTGACCAACGCGCCGCGATATTTTTCGGGGGCGAGTTCCGCGATATAGAGCGGTGACAGCATCGAACTCACCCCGACGGCCACACCGACGAAAAAGCGTGAAATGACAAATATACCCAAACCATTCGCGAGACCGGTGGCAAGGGCAAACAGGGCGAACGCCAACGCCGTCACCAAAAGTGTTAATCGTCGGCCGAAGCGATCACCCAAATAGCCGCCGACCGCCGCACCAACCAGGGCCCCAGCAAGAACGATGCTGACGGCGATCTCCGTTTGGACAGAACTGAGCTGAAACTGCCGTCGAACGAAAAGAATGGCGCCAGAAATGACGGCGGTGTCGTAGCCGAACAGGAAGCCCCCGACGGCTGCCGTCAACGAGGTCAGAATGACAAAGGTGCGGCGCACATGCCCCGAACCCGGCAATTCCTTTCTTTCTAGGGTCGTCGAACGATCCACGGAATCGCCTCCCGAACGCGCCCGCCGTCGCTACAACCATTGGGCCGCTTTAAAGGGCGCAGCCGCGCCTGGCCATGCGCTGCAGTATAGCCGCGAATCCTCGGCTGTCAATCCGTACGTGTCTCAGATCCCGTATTACGGAACGACTCGCTTCGCAATCGGGTAGCCGGGTGGTTTCCCATGCGGAGCGCACGTCCTGCTGGCTGGGGCGTCCACTTGCCCTTCGAGAATCGCATAAATGAACTTAACACTTGTCATTTCTGCGGGTTGCTGCCAGCAGGCTGCTCGGCCCGTTTACCCAACACCTTCCGAGATCCGGTCGACCGTCTATTTCCCCGTTCCGTAATACGGATGTGCTTATCATTTTTGGTTTGACTTGATGCGCGCGCTCCTCCTATCATGCCGCTCATCTACCTGTCCGCGTTTTTTGTGGAAATCGCTCCGCCAAAGCGCTTAGGCCACGACTGGATTTGCCGCTGAGGAAAACACTCGACTGGGGATCATCGTGATCAAGAGCAGGCTCAAAAGGATTTTAAACTCCAACGGATTTGTGAAAGTGGCGGGAGTCAATCGCGTGGTCGAACCCTGGCTAACGGAAGTGATCGGGAAACTCGGATTCGATGTGGTTTGGTTTGACATGGAGCACAGGGCGCACGGCTATGAGGTCATTCATGGGTTGTCCTTGGCATGCCGGGTTACGGACATCGATCTGATGGTACGCATCCGCAAGGCCGGATATACCAGCGCGATGCGCGCCTTGGAATTTGGAGCCAATGGAATTATGGTTCCACACTGCCGAAACGCCGCGGAGGCAAGGCAATGGGTGAGCTGGACGCGGTTCCCACCCCTCGGCAATCGCGGCTTCGATGGCGCAGGCGTGGACGGCGACTATTCTCTTGCGAATCCGATTCCGTATCTGAAGGAACGAAACGAAGAAACATTCCTGGTGCTGCAGATCGAAGACGGCGAGGCCGTTGAATCCGCCGATGAAATTGCTACCGTGGAAGGAGTCGATGTGCTCTTCGTCGGACCCGCCGATCTTTCCATCAACTATGGCGTGCCGATGCAACGCGAACATCCGTTGGTGCAACAGGCTATCGACAAAGTAGCCAACGCGGCGGCGAAGGCCGGGAAATGGTGGGGCACGGTGACCAGTACCCCCGAGACCGCGCAAAAAGAACTGGACCGGGGCGCGCGCATGATCACATGCGCGGATGATCATTTCCTGCTGGTGAAGGGCCTGCAAGACGCCTGGCAACAATTCCAGAATCTGAAGATTCCTCGGTCCGAAGAATAGGAGTGGCGCGCGATGCAGCTTTATCCCGGCGCGGATCTGATCGAGTGTGAGATAAACGGTCGGCCGCTTTATTTACCTCTTTTATGGGAGGCCAATGAATCCGCGCTCATCGATTGCGGAACTCGCGATCACGCGCAGAAAGTCGTGCCTGGCGCTCTTGCCCGCCTAGGTCTGGACGCGGAACGCCTGACCTGGCTGATTATCACGCATCCCGACGGGGACCATTGCGGAGGGACTGCCGAAATCAAACGGCGCTGCCCGGTCGTGCGCATAGCCTGCGGAGAACCCGACCGGGCCATGATCGAATCTCCGGATTATTTGTATTCGTTTCGTTATGATGCCTACCGCAAAGATCACGGCATTTTTTTTGACGCGAAAACCGAGCAGGAAATCCGCAGCTGTAGCTCGGATCCTCAACCGGTGAATTTCACGTTTACCGGCGGGGAAACGCTTCGCCTCGGCCACGACCGTATTCTCGAAATCTGGCACCTGCCGGGCCACAGCCACGGTCATTTGGGCGTCTACGACAAGAAACATGGTGTGTTGTATTATGGCGACGCAATTCAGGGCGCAGGCTACCAATCCCTGACAGGCACGTGGGCGCTGTGCCCCACTTATCTTTACGTGCAGGCATATTTGCACACTATCCGCACGATCGAAACGTCCGGAGCGCAAATGATCGTGGGGTGTCACTGGCCAATTTTGCGAAGCCGTGAAGCGATCCTTCCCTTTTGTGCGGAATCGCGAAATTTCGTCGCCCACGCGGATCGCCTGATTACGGACTACCTCCGGCAACACGATTCTGGAGTCTCTCTGCGGGAGTTATGCGAGAAGCTTTCGGATCCATTGGGAGAATGGCCGGCCGCGGTTTGCCTGGAACTGGCCAACGCCTTTTCCGGCCATTTGGACGAGGGGACGAAGACGGGCCGGTTCGAAGTGGACTCGGTTCGCACTCCGTTTTTGTATCGATGGAACAAACGAAGCGGGCACAGCTAACCGCTTTGCGATATTCGGGAGTTTTCGATCATTACTGAGCAACAATTATCGTTGACGGCCAGGTGCGCCGTAGTCACCGGCGCGGCAAACGGACTCGGGCTTGCGATTGCCCGCCGGCTCGCCTCTGGCGGCGCAAGTGTACTTCTGGTGGACAAAGATCGGGCGGTAGTGTCGCGAATGAAAGACAAAGAATTCTCCGCGGTCAAAAGCTTCGCTTTGGTGCAGGACCTTGCCGAACCGGATGCCGCGTCGCTTGTCTTTGCCCAAGTTCCTCAAACCATCGGCTTGGCGGACATTCTGATCAACAACGCGGCCTGGAGTTTCCACAAGAGCTTGCTCGAAGTAACGGTAGAAGAATTCGACACGGTAGTTGCCGTGAACCAACGCGCCCCATACTTTCTTACTCAGGAATTTGTGAGGCAGATTTCCCGCGCGTCCGAGAAACCGAGGGATTCCGCGATCGTGAACATCGCCTCTGTGAATGCACTGGCCGGCAATCCTAATCTGTCTGCATATGCTGGGACCAAAGGAGCGCTGCTGGCCATGGCTCGCGCGGTTGCAGTCGAGATGAAGGATCTCGGCGTCCGCGTAAATACGATCAGTCCCGCGGCCATTTTTACATCCTACACGGAACAGCTCGTTGCTTCGGGCGTTATCGATCCGCTCAAGTTACTGGAACCTTATCTGGTGAAGCGGTTCGCGAGCTGCGAAGAAATTGCCGAGCTGGTTGCCTATCTGTGCAGTCCGGCTGCGAGTTACGTGACCGGCGCCAACTGGACGATTGACGGTGGTTACCTTGCCCAGTAGATCCTCGATTGCCAAAGGAGCTTGGTAGGAATGAAGGTGACGAAAGTTGATGTTTTCCTGATTGCGGCTGCCTGGCGCAATTACGTGTTCGTAAAAATCGAGACGGACGCGGGTTTCGTCGGCTGGGGTGAAGGCACGCTCGGATGGAAAGAGACCGCGGTTCGTGAGGTAGTGCTGGATTTCGGCAGGCGATATGTCGTCGGCCATGATCCTTTCGATATCGAGTCGCTCTGGTTCAAGCTCTACCAAATCGAGCACAATACCGGGCCTGTAATGTATTCCGCGATGGCCGGCATCGAGATGGCTTTATGGGACATCGCGGGAAAAGCTTGCGGACAGCCTGTTTATAACCTGGTGGGCGGAAAGGTGAGAAACAAAGTCAAAGCCTACGCCAACGGCTGGTACAAACATACGAAAGACCTGAAGGAGTTGGCGGACAAAGCCAAGGAAGTGCAGGCACGCGGCTACAAAGCGCTGAAGTTTGACCCTTTCGGCCCTGGCGGACGGGAGATTTCACGAGCGGATTTGCATCGCGCTTGCTTAACCGTCGAGGCCGTGCGCAGCGCCATCGGCGAGGAAATGGACATCCTGCTTGAGTTTCACGGACGATTCAGTCCTATTATGGCCATCGAAGCGATTCAATCCATGGTTCCTTACCATCCCGGCTGGTGCGAAGAACCGATTCCCGCGCACAATCAGGTGTCCATGGCACAGGTGACGGCGGCTTCGCCCCTTCGCGTGGCCACCGGGGAACATACCTACAGTCGATACGGATTCCTCGAACTGCTGGAGCATAAAGCGGCGCACGTGATTCAGCCGGACATCACGTATGCCGGCGGCTTCCTCGAAACCAAGAAAATTGCGGCGATGGCGGAAACCTATTACATCAGCGTGGCGCCGCATAACTGCGACGGACCGCTCAAAACCATCGCAGGAATCCATCTCGCCGCCAACATTCCCAATTTCCTGATTTTGGAGACGTTTCAGGACTATGACGTGCCGTGGCGGGACAGTCTGACCTCGGGAACTCCTCGCGTGAAGGATGGCTACTACGAAGTTCCTTCAGCGCCGGGATGGGGAGTACAAGTGAACGAAGCAGCCATCGCCGCACACCCGGAAGACCCGGATGCAAAGCTCAACATGTTCTCCTCCGATTGGGAGGAACGCATGTGCCGATAAAGATGGCCGGTGCAAAGGATCGCGAGCGACCTATCGGAGGAAGCAATGTCGAATGACGCGACACGACGACGGGACTTTTTGAAAGTCGCCGGCCTCGCTGCCGCAGGAATGGCCACGGAAATGTCCATTCCAACTGGCGCAGAGGCCGACGCCGCGCCCCACGGCGAATTGAATTACTGGACTACTAGCGACGACCTGAGGCTCTCTCCCGGTGGTCCCGTTCGATGGATGCCCGCCGCCAGACCGACCAGCTTGGACTCTGTGACGCTATCGCCCGATCGTAAATTTCAAACCATTTTGGGATTTGGTGCGGCTTTTACCGATGCCAGTTGCTACATGTTCAACGAGCTGTCCGCTAAAGCTCGCGCCGAGCTGTTTCACGTTCTTTTCCATCCGTCGGAGATGGGGCTCAACGTTTGCCGAAGCTGCATCGGGTCTGCGGATAATGCCGCCAGCGTTTACAGTTTTGACGACGGAGATACGGATCCGGAGTTGAAGCGATTCTCGATCGAGCATGACCGGGCCTACATCTTACCGATGCTGCGCGAGGCACGTGCGGCCAATCCCGATCTTTTTCTGTTTTCCTCGCCGTGGAGTCCGCCTGGATGGATGAAAGACAACGGCTCCATGCTGGGTGGATGCATGCGGCACACATACATGCCCTCCTATGCAAAATATTTTGTGAAATTCCTCGAAGCGTACGCGGCGGAAGGAGTGCCGGTACAGGCGATCACCGTTCAGAACGAAGTCGATGCGGATCAACAGGGGCTGATGCCGGCTTGTTTTTGGCCGCAAGATTATGAAGCGGACTTTGTGCGCTATCACCTGGGCCCTGAGTTCGAACGAAGCGGAGTGAAAACGAAAATCTGGATTATCGATCACAATTACAACTTATGGGGGCGGGCCATCGCGGAGCTGGAAACGTCTGGTGTGCGCAACTACACGAATGCCGTGGCGTGGCATGGGTATACGGGAGAACCGGAGTGGATGAGTCGCGTGCAAAACGCTTTCCCGGACCTCGAGATGTACTGGACGGAAGGGAGCCCTGATCACAACGATCCGGAATATCTGAAGTGTTGGGTTCCGTGGGCTCAGAAATTCAGCACCATTCTTGCCAATTCCTGCCGCGGCGTAACCGGGTGGAGTTTTGCGACCGACGAGCATGGCAAACCCAACATCGGACCTTACCCCTGTGGAGGCATGATCACCATCGATTCGAAGACGAAAGACGTCTACCACAGCGGCCAATTCTGGGCCATGGGACATTTCGCTCGATTCGTACGAAGGGGCGCTGTACGGATCCAGTCGGCAGGATCGGCCAAGGACATTTCCCATTGTGCGTTTGAAAATCCGGACGGATCCCTGGTCATTGTTCTGACCAATCCCGCCACAACACGTACGTGCGAGGTCCGGCTCGGGCAGCATACTGCCAAACTCACTTTGCCGACGAATTCCGTCATGACGCTGACTGCCGAAACGAGCAATTTGGCTTGAGGGCCGACGCCAGCGCGACGAAAAACTACTTCGAGGGGTGTATGTGAGTACAAAGCTAGCACGTCGCGAATTTCTCGGAATTCCGCCCACTGTACACGGCACAGCTCGGGATATCTTAGAAGCCGCGAAGTCTTCGCAGGCGGCCAGCGCGTATTCCGCGACTCGGCCGACAGGCTCGCTACAAGCATGGGTTACTGACGCGAAACGGCGCATTGCGTCAATGCCTCCGATCGCCTGGACCGATTCGAACACAACGAAGAGCGAGGTTTCTATTGTTCTGCTTCCAGAAAAAAAGTTTCAGGAGATTCTCGGCTTCGGAGCCGCACTGACCGGTTCAGCGTGCTTCGTGTTCTCCCGGCTTCCACAGGACAGCCGCAGAAAACTGTTTCAAACACTTTTCCATCCGTCCGAACTCAACCTCAATGTCTGCCGCACCTGCATCGGGTCCTCCGATTGCTCGAGCACGGTGTACAGTTACGATGACGGGGAGGTCGACCCGGACCTAATCCGTTTCTCGATTCAGCCCGATCGCCCATTCATTCTGCCTATTCTTCGGGAGGCAAGGCGAGTCAATCCTGAACTTCTTCTCGTCTCTTCACCGTGGAGTCCACCCGGATGGATGAAGTCGAACGGTTCGATGCTGGGCGGCTGTATGCGCCATACCTACATGCCATCGTATGCAAACTACTTTCTAAAGTTCTTACGCGGCTATGAGGCGGAAGGGGTACCGATTCAAGCTGTCACGATACAAAATGAAGTGGACGCGGACCAGGATGGAAGCATGCCTGCGTGTGCCTGGCCCCAGGATTATGAAGCGGACTTCTTGACCATGCATCTGGGGCCGTTGTTTCAGCGCGCGGACGTTTCCACAAAGATATGGATCATCGATCACAACTACAACCTGTGGGGGCGGGCCGTAGGCGAACTGGAAACTCCCGACGTGCGCAAATTCACCAACGCCATTGCCTGGCACGGCTACGTCGGCGAACCGCACTGGATTCGCCGTGTGCAGGATGCTTTTCCGGGCGTGGAAATGTATTGGACCGAAGGCGGCCCTGACTACCGCTCACCGGATTATGCAAACGAGTGGGCAAAGTGGGGCGAAACCTTCACGTCGATCCTGAACAATTGTTGTCGCTCGATCACCGTCTGGACTCTCGCGAGCGACGAGCGCGGCCGCCCGTACGTGGGCGGCGGCGCTAATGGTATCGGCGGCGCCATGTTGATAGATTCTCAGACGGGAGAAATTTCCTACAGCGGGATGTTCTGGGCTCTTGGGCACTTTTCGAAGTTTGTGCGTAGAGGCGCGGTGAAGATTGAGTCCGCGGGTGACGTGAATGGGCTGTTGCACTGCGCATTTGAGAACCCCGACGGATCGATAGCCGTGGTCGTCACAAACCAGGGTGCCGAGCGAACTTGCGATGTCGCGCTCGCGGGGAAGGTGGCGACCGTGAGGCTTCCTGCAGATTCCGTGATGACAATGGTTACCGGTGCTCCACAACGATGAGCCGTATTGGCTACGCCCTGATCACTTTGACGACCGCCTTCTGTCTTGGCAGTTGCAAGGGCCATATCCTGGCGCAGAAAAACACAGATTGGCCGGCCTACGGCGGCGGCTTAGAAAATACCCACTATTCCCCGCTGACGACGATCAACCGGGATAACGTCAAGGATCTCCAATTGGCTTGGAGTTATGATACGCATGAGGTCGGCGGACTCGAAACAAGTCCCATCATTGTCGGAAGTGTGCTGTATGGCATTACACCTGCCCAAAAGATTTTCGCTCTCGATGCGGCAACCGGCAAACCGCTTTGGAAATTTGGCTCTGGCATTCAGGGCGGTCAGCCCAATCGGGGACTTTCCTACTGGTCAGATGGTGGCCAGGATCAACGGATTTTTGTCGGGATCACCTACTATCTTTACGCGCTGAATGCGCGAACCGGCGAAGCGATCCCATCGTTTGGTGAAGCCGGGCGTGTTGACCTGCGGAAAAATCTTCGCGGCGACTTCGAAAGGCAGGCGCTCGTCTCCACCAGTCCCGGCGTCATCTATAAAGATTTGATCATTGTGGGCATGCGCGAACCTGAAAGCCTTCCTGCACCTCCGGGCGACGTTCGAGCCTACGACGTGCGGAGCGGAAAACTTCGATGGACGTTCCACACAGTTCCCCACCCGGGCGAATTTGGCTACGAAACCTGGCCGAAGGATGCTTGGATCTATAGCGGTGCGGCCAACAATTGGGCGGGAATGGCTGTCGATGCCAAGCGCGGCGTCGTTTTTGTTCCCACGGGCTCGGCGGCGAACGATTTCTATGGCGCGGATCGAGTCGGCGACGATCTGTTTGCAAATTCCCTGCTCGCTTTGAACGCGGAAACCGGCGAGAGAATCTGGCATTTCCAAGTCGTCAAACACGATATGTGGGACCGAGACCTGCCGTCGCCTCCTACGCTCGTTACCGTAAAAAGAAATGGCCAGCCGGTGGATGCGGTCGCGCAAACCACCAAGGCGGGATTTGTTTTTCTTTTCAATCGCGAGAATGGTGAACCCCTTTCTCCCGTTGAATATCGCAAGTTCCCGAAAAGCGACACCCCGGGCGAAGTCGCCGCGTCCACACAACCTATTCCGCTAAAGCCCGCTCCGTTCGCTCGACAGCAGCTTACGGAACGGATGCTGACACGCCGTACCTCGGAAGCGCATCGCGTGGCAGTGGAGAAATTCCGAACGCTGCGCAGCGAAGGGCAATTTATCCCTATGAGCCTGGGAAAGTGGACGATCGTCTTTCCCGGTTTCGACGGCGGTGCGGAATGGGGTGGCAGCGCCTTCGATCCGCAAACTGGCGTGCTGTATGTCAATGCGAACGACATTGCCGGGATGGGTGCCATGGTGAAAAGCTCGCGCAAGGAGCAATCCGTGGGGCAGAAGGTGTATTCCAGCCAATGCGCCGTGTGTCACGGCGAACATTTGGCTGGTTCGCCTGAGCAATTTCCTTCTCTACTTTCCTTGTCGAAACGGCTCCGCCGCGTGGATGTGGAAACCATCGTTCAAAACGGAAAAGGCCGCATGCCGGCGTTTTCTTCCTTGCCGTTCGATCACTTCGCCGCGGTGGTTGATTTTGTCTGGAATGAAGGCAAACCGAGCAAGAGTTCGTTTCAAGAACCCAACGAAGTCGCCCAGCGGGAAAATGCTGTCGTCCAGCCGCCGTATCACCTTGCCGGCTACCAGAAATTTGTTGATCAGGACGGGTACCCGGCCGTCGAGCCCCCGTGGGGCACACTGAACGCCATCGATCTCAACACCGAAGAGTATTTGTGGAAGGTTCCTTTGGGGGAGTATCCCGAACTTGCGGAGAAAGGAATCACGAACACGGGCACCGAGAATTATGGCGGGCCGGTCGTTACTGCCGGGGGGGTGCTTTTCGTCGCGGCTACAAATTTCGATAAGAAGTTGCGCGCTTTCGATTCACAAACCGGCAAATTGCTCTGGCAGGTGACGCTGCCGTTCGCGGGCAACGCCACGCCGGCGGTTTATGAAATCAATGGCCGAGAATACGTGGTGATTGCCGCGGGTGGCGGGAAGGCCATCGACCGGCCATCGGGAGGACTCTATATGGCGTTCGCTCTGCCCATGGACACAGAACATCGCGACCGAGAATCGTCTCGTCACTGAACGCGTTGATCCGGCTCACGACCGCAAACCCATAACAGTGCATTGGCCAGCAATTGTTGGTATTCCGGCGAGTGCGCCGTGGTCTTGTCGTGACCGAGCGTTGTTGCGAATACCCGCGCTCGACCATACGTGTGAGCCCAGGCAACGATGTGCGTGCGGCCGTCCTTTGGACTTGTCGCTCTCAGTAACGGATGAGAATCGGGAAGGACTTCGATCGTCTGATAGAGTTCATCGCCTTTGGTTTTCCAGAGGTCGGGAAATCCTTGCAAGATCGGGCTCGACGCATCCATCCTCGTGGTTTCGAACGGGCCGAACTTATCGTGGAATTTGGATCGCAAACCGATATAGTCCTCCCACTCGTGAACTTTTTTGGAATTGCGGAACGAATGCACCGCGCAATGAATGAAGATTGTGGGCTTACCGGCCCGGCCAGCGGCTAGCGCGTTATCGAGAAGCGCATCATCCACATCATCGAAGCACAGGTCGTAGACGACTGCATCAAAGCCGTCGGCGAAATTCCCGTTCTTCCACACATCCAAGCCAAAAACGGTTTGGAATTCGACGTTGTCCCGAAGTGCGAGCTTGTTTGTGAGATAGGGCGCGAGCTTTTTGTACTTGTGCCAGAGGCCACCGGTAACAAACAGGACTCGCAGCCGTGTACCGGTGACGGTCGACCGCTGAGCGGTCCCTGTCTCGTTTGCCCTCGTCGCGGCTGGAGGACCCAAGCTCGAGGCTTTACAGGTCAGGGAAAGAACCAGGAATAGGAAAAGAACTTTCGTAGATTCACACCGTTGTCGCCGGTTCCTCGCCAAGGCATCTGAGAATCGTCAAAGTGCCGAGCCAATATGCTGCAAAATGACAACAGGCGCAATGTATTTTCCTTTATCGACTCCGCGCGCATGCACCTACGGATTGAAGTAGGGATTGTTCGCCATGAGGATGAACGACACTTCCGAAGCAGGAGATGAACTAATGCGCCAACCCGCCTCCTTGTCGATGTCGAACCATACGATACCCTTGATGAGCGGGAAGCTGGTGCGCAGGGTGGGAAGGATGTCGTCGATCCATTTTCCTCTGTCTCCACCGGCTTCAGCCGACGCATCACAGGACTTCCTAGGACAAACCGCGCTGATGAGCGGTTGCAGGCCGATCGGCCTCATGAATTTCGGCTGCGAGGCGTCGCTGTTCGGCAATTGACAGAGCGCCCTCGCCCGTTATCGGCAGACGTTAGAACACTTCTGGTATATCAATTCGGAAGCGCACTAGCAGCTAATCAACGATCTTTCCGCCCCGTGCTACCTTCCCGTTCGGGAGACTCGGCATGCAAACCAAAGAGCGGTCGGTAGACTACGCGAGGCATCGGATTCGAGTGGTGACAAAATCCGAAGAGCGCGGCTTTTCGTTGACGACGAGTTGCTCGATACGACGAACGACCTATACGCGAGCGAGGAAGAGGCCACGTTAATGGGCGTGTGCGGCGAAGGAGATAAGATTCGAATTGAAGTGTTTGTAAAACCCTCGGCGCTGGAGGCATCAATTCGGGTCAACGACCAGTGGGTGATCGACGAGCAACTGAACGCCGTGGCCTAAGGCCAGACCCCTTCACTTCATCTTGCGAATCCATTTCACGGTAACTAACGGCAGCAAGGGAACTCCAACGGCGAGATTGCAGAGGCCTACTACGCTCTCTAGGAGAAAATCGGTTTGCGGACCCCAATATGAACACAAACAACGGTACATTCCGCAAAAACGCACACCTTTTTTGCTTAGCAGTCAGCGGTTCGACTAGTGGATTTCCCTACTGCGGTCGCGGTATTTACGTCAAACGAGGCGGCCCATTATGGTGTACTTGCAAATGAGGCGATATAGGGACATTATCTTCATCAAATCCAAGGGCAGGTCAACCGTTGTCGTCAATCCGAATTCTCATAACTGATGATTACGCAGACTGGCGGCGGCAAGTCCGTTTGTTGCGCGTCAAGCGCGGCCAGAATGGCAAGTCATCTCCGAAGCGTCGGATGGATTACAGGGTGTCCAGAAAGCCCGAGACCTGAAACCGGACATAATTCTGCGGGACATCGGTCTCCCCAAGTTGCACGGAATCGAAGCCGCCCGGCGGATACGAGAACTTTCCCCCGGCTCCAAGATTATCTTCCTAAGTCAGAACAACGACCTCGATATCGTCCGGACAGCTTTGGGTACGGGCGCTTTGGGTTACGTCCGCAAGACGGATGTCAAAGAGCAGTTATTGCCTGCTGTGGATGCGGTTCTTCGGGGTAAGCAGTTCGTGAGCAGCAGCTTTAAAGGCTGCGAGTTCACCGACACCGCAGGAGAGAGGCTTCTGCACCGCCATGAGGTTCTGTTCTATTCCGATGACACAGTTCTTCTAGATCGCCTTACTCGATTTA
Organism: Candidatus Acidiferrales bacterium; assembly: GCA_963722985.1. Taxonomy (GTDB): domain Bacteria; phylum Acidobacteriota; class Terriglobia; order Acidiferrales; family UBA7541; genus Acidiferrum. The sequence goes on from CAVROZ010000001.1 coordinate 110,027, forward strand.
TTGCGGCCGCTCTCAAGGCCGGTAAAGCGGCAATTGTGCTCGTCACGAAGGCACACGCGGATAGTCTTCTCCAGAGATTGAGGGCAGGGGGTGTGGATACAGATGGTGCCGTTCGGGAAGGTACGCTCATCTTACAGGATGTTGCCAAGACGCTTCCTACATTCATGGTCAAAGACGTGCCCAACGCGGCTCGATTTTTCGAGGTTGTGAGTGGTCTCATGGAGACAGCCGCCAAAGCGGCAAAGCAGTTTCGCGTGGCGGCTTGCGGAGGGAGAATGTTCGCCTCTCTTGTTGGCGGAAGGAAAGCCGGACGCCGCGATCCGGATTGAACAAATTACCAACGAGCTAGCCAAAACGCACAATGCAGATATCCTGTGTACATATCCGTTGAGCAGCTTCCACGGGAAGGAAGACGAACACGTCTTCAAGAGCATCTGTGCGGAGCACTCAGCCGTTCATTCTCAGTGAGAAGTAAGACTCAATTAAGAGTTAATCTGCCGCAGCGGCGTCTCCCTCTGCGAGTCTGCGCAGGTCTTCTTCCGGCAGAGCAAATTCAGCAGTGCCGCAATCTAATTGATAGCCGACCGCGTCGAGGCCTATGTTGCTCTCCAAGTCCATCAGGTAAGCGGACCTCGGCTGGCTTTCAAAGAATAGCAAACAGGTATGGCACCGGAAGGAGACTCCCGGCGTACGGGGGCTGGCAACGGGCCGTTTTTCCGGAGCGGGAAGTACTGTGGGGTACTTTTCCGTTTATCGGGAGTCGAACTAGAACTTAGGTAGCTTCGACCTATTGCGGCGCCCCAATCTTGACGGCGACGCGATAGCGCCGATAGTTCTGATATTGATGCATGTTGCGGTATTTCTGGCCGCCGATTTTGATGTATACGTCTGCCTCGCTAGGCAGCCACAATGGATTTGGAACGTCCTGAAGACGCACCTCGCCGAGGGTCACATCGGTGGTCAGTTCATCGAGTTGAATCTCGCCATTGGGCGCAAGCAGATCGCTGCGCATGCGGAGGATTTGGAAATTGCTTTTATCCACCCACAAGATTCCCTGCATCGGCATATCCACGTCTTTCGCGCCGGTTCCCGCCATAACGGTTGCGAAGTTAGCCTCGCCAGGGCGTTGAGCAAATGCCAATACATACGTCTCGCGTGAACCAAGCATTTCGCTGCCAAGGTGGCGGAACCGGGATTGTGCCTGCGACTGTGCGACGGTCGAAAACTGAATACAACTCAAGGCCTAGCCGGAAGTGACCAAATACCCCTGCGCAAGGCCGATCTGCCCCAAACGATTGCCCTTGTCATTCATGCGATATTCCGCACTGGCGCCCCACGAGTAGCCATGATGAAGAATCAAGTAGTCGTCTTGAACGTGCTGCTTCGCTTTGACTTTTCCATCGGCATTCAGCCTCTCCTGGGTCAGGTCTTCGCGCGCAATGAGGTCGCCAATGTTGTGGAGGAAATCATCCATGCGCTCGCCCATCTTCTGAAGAATCATCGGCAATTCTTGTTGATCTGCTGCGGGCTCAAGGGATTTCAACTCGGGGACGCGGTCGATGACCTGTCCCATCGGCAACTCGACGTAAGGATGATTCTGCCAAGCTGAAATTTGGAGTGCGCACAGAAAGGGGACCAGGAGAAAAAGGCCGAGACGCGACTTGATAGGCATACGTCTCCTTGTCCGAGCGAAGGGCGACCAAGGACCCTCGCAGTATTCACCAATTCCGCAACACGAGAAGCTCCTTATATGGGACGCTGTCAACGGGGACCGAGTTACAAGCTCAACATTCCGCTGCCTCTTAGGGTTCGGTCGGGGCGCGGGTCGGGAGGTTTGGTGTCAAGCTCGGGACAACAAGCTCTTGGAAGATATTGGCGATCGCGGTCTCCCCAATCCTAATCAGTGCCGTCGTGAACACCAATGCGACTCCGTTGCGATCGCTCGCTGGATAGTAGAGATTCGAGATTCCGCCGGCGGCGAGATTTCCGAGGATGCTGGAGTAATTCGGCTGCCATTGTCCATTGTCACCTTTGCAGATAACGGAGCTGGCCAATGCATAGAGAATCCGCTTTCGCTTCGATCCGCTTCCTTTGTAGAAATACCGTGGATCCTGTTTCAGCAGCGAAGGCAGGATGGCGCCTCCGATAAACGTACCGGCAAAAACGTTGGCGTAGGATGCTCCGAAGCGCTTGGCATAGCCTTGTGCGCCTTGACCATATGCACCCCAACGATCTCCCGCCTGGTCGAATCCGGCCAGGGCCCCCACCGCGACGAACGTTACCGGATCGATCGCGGACTTCCAGGCGAGCTCGAACTTATGTTTTGGCGCGAGAGGAGCTGCATTAGGAACGTAGCTGACGTAAAAATTCGGAATGAAGCCGAGCACACGCTGCTTCTCTTGCTCCTTGATCTGCACGTCCGCAAGCTCGTACGGCGAAAGGCCGACGTGCACTTCGGTCACTTGCGTGGCAACATTCAACATGATCAGCGGCGTGATATAGGCCTCGCCTGGGCTTATGGTCCCGGACAACTCCTGCGAGGCGAGACCCTCGGACGTAATCGAGAGATGGAAGTCCCCCGGAGCGACATTGGAAAAGGAGAATTGTCCATTATCGTCCGACAAAGCCTCGGCGTCCGAAAATTGGCCTTCTCGCGTAAGTTTCACTAAGACACCGGAGATATTGGCGCCAGATTGATCAATCACCCTTCCGCTGATGCTTCCGGATCGTTGCTGATCGGTTTGCTGTCCAAGAGTGGAAGCCCTGGTGCCTGGTGCGTCAGGCAAAGTGCTTTTCGGTGGGTGGCTGATAGGAGCCGGCTGAGACCGGCACGGAAAGCAGCAAAGCAGGGCATACAGGCCTACGCAAACCAACTTCTCGAGGCAGAAGGTCGATCTGTTTTTCGCAGCATTGACAGCCATTGCTCGCCTTACATCCTTTCGTAGGATCGTACGATTTGATTGGATGTTCTGGCTTCGCTCTGGGACACACGTGTTTGGGGCTTCAGGATCAGAAATAAGGACACCCCGCTCGGTTGAACAAGAGGCGGAAAAACTCCCACATGCGAAGATTCTCCGCAATCATCGCCGAGATTCAGAAAATCGAGATGCATCGCGAGATTCCTATTCATAAGTATCGCAAGGACCGAAACGCCACAAGAGCCGCAATTGCAGTGGGTTACAGCGAAAAGGAAGTCCGCGTGCAGGGCGTTTGCCTCTCGTTCTGACGACTGTCAACGAGCGTTAAAGCTCGGCAGCGCCGCCACGGACGGTTCTAACTGGAAAAAAGGACATTGCGCGAGGTGATGGGGGACTGCGCCTCGCGGGCAAGTTCCTTTTTCGCTCCGAGCGATCACGCAGAACGTAACCGTCGCGGCCCTTATTGTGTTGATTGTGGGCCAAAAACTGCGCGCAGGTTCCGGTACCAACTTTTCCATTTACCCAAAGATGCTGCATTTACCGGGACCGATATTCAATTCTTGACTGTTCCTATCCCCCTTCATATGCTCGCTTCAGAGCCTCGATATCAAACTTTTTCATTTTGAGGAACGCCTTGGTTACGCGTGCCGTTCGATCCTTATCCGTGCAGGCAAGCATCTCGTTCAAAATCGTGGGAGTGATCTGCCAAGAGAACCCGTATCTGTCCTTGAGCCAGCCGCACTGTCCGCCTTTCGGATCCGCGGAAAGCCTTTCCCAAAAATAATCGATTTCGCCCTGCGTCTCGCAGAATACGATGAATGATATCGCCTCGTTGAAAGCAAATTTGTGTTCCCGCGCAGAGTCCATGGCTCCAAACTCCTGCCCAAAAAGCGTAAATGAAGAGTACCTTACGGTGCCTTCTCTGTCCGGTTCCTCGCCCTTTCCATAACGCGCAAGTATATTCGGGTTCGTGGTCCAATCACCGCCGGCAGGTGAATTCTTGAAAACGTCTGCGTAAAAATTAACCGCTTCTTCCGTTTTGCCGCAGGCCCCGCCCACAAACATGAGCACGGGAATGATCCTCTGCGTCATCTCGCGGTCGCCCGATAAAATCACCTGCCAGGAAAGTCCGAACTTATCTTCGAGCCAGCCGTACCGGTCACTGAAAGGGTAGCTGCCGAGAGGCACGAGAACTTTTCCATCTATGGAGAGTCTCTCGAAAATCGCGTCGACTTCGTTTTTTGTTTTACATTTCACGTGAAATGAAACGGAAGGATTAAGCTTAAAAAGTGGTCCGGCGCTTATGGCAATAAACGGCAGTCCCGAAAGCTCGAACGACACGATGTCGCAATCCCCTGATGGCGTGTTATGAAGAGTTCTTACATTCGTGATCTTTGAGTTTGGAATCAGAGAAGTATAAAGCTTGGCCGCCTCCATTGCCTCTTTGTCGAACCATAAGTGTGGAGTGATTTTGCGCATTTGGTCCTGTCCCCCCTGTTTTGAGTCACTGAAACAGTTAAGCTAGTTTGTCCAACCTTGTCGAGATCCAACCTTTGCGCATTGCGGCTAGATGCAATTGAGAACGAGCAAGTTGCAGGGGCATTGAAGATTCGCTCAACGAGGTCGAGCGTTAGGGTGGTCAACACGTTTATACACCGCGAAATGGTCGAGCTGTGATCTGGTGGTCGTTGCCGCCGAGGACGTTCAGAGATGTTTCGCCATCCGTAAGCGAAGCATCTCAATGGTTTGCTCAAGTCGCTTCAGAGCTGTTGGGCGAATGGGGAAGTACGTTTCCGCTGTCTTGCCCGTCTGAAGAATGGCCTCATCGAGTGGTGTTCGTCCTTCGCGATTTCGAATATTTACGTCTGCTCCGAAATCCAGCAGAAGTTGTATGAACCTCGAGGGATCCGGGACAAGGCGGCTCCGAATGACACGATGAATCGGAGAGTTACCCTCCTCATCCCGCCAATTCGGGTTCGCTTGGTAGTCCAGGAGGACACGTGCGACATCGGTCGACGCAACCAGAGCCGCCGGTCCCCATTCACAAGCGTCGTACGGCGGGCGATCGGCGATGGCACCATGCTGAAAAAGGATCGTGGCCGATCTTGGTTGATGGCCAAAAGCCGCCCAACTCAGCGGAGAATTGCCGGTCATCAGATCGTTCACACTCGCTGGATTGCTCTCCAGAATTTGGCTAAGTTGGTCGTGCATTCCATACGCTGCCGCCGTGCATGCGTCGGGTACCGCCCCGGCGTCCAACAGGATCTTCGCGAAGTCGTCGTGATTCAGTTCGAAGCAGTCGTGCAACGGCAATCGGCCGTCGGCGTTGCGCGCGTTCAGGTCGGCGCCGCGTTCAATCAGCAGTCGCAGCACGTCGGCCTTGCCATCCGCGATTGCCAGGTGGAGCAATCGCATGGCGACCGTATCACTGGGCCGCTCGATCCGCGGCAAGTCAGCACTCGCGTTCACAAGGTCCGGATGGCGATCTAGTATTTTTCGACTTGTTTCCAAGTCGCCGGCGTGTACTGCGCTAATGAGTTGCTGGCCAAACTCACGCAGCGCATCGACATGAGACTTGAGCTTGCGCCAACTGGGAAAACCATAGCTGCGCGCGACCAGGAGTTGCGCCTCAGATAGCCGAGCTGCAGGACTTTTGCGTACGCATGGTCTTGAGGCGTTGTTTCGCTTCGTTTTTCAGGTGTTCGAGATGGGGGTGGGCCGGAAGTTTCCGCGCGGAATAGGCAGCAGAATTGCGAATGTCGCTCATAAACCTTCCTTCCTTGATCGCCCGTTGTCCGCGATTTTCGGGCTGGAAGTCAGGTTCGGTTGAAACTGCGAGTGAGTGGGCTGCGCCCTTTACGCGGACCGATGGCCTCCCAAAAGACCTAGAACAGTATAGGCAATGTCGAGAGGGAGGAGCAAACATGAGGAGGCCGGAGAAAATCTCACGCGGATCATATGGCCGTACGCGGGAGCTAAGGGAGCCCTTCGTGACGTTTCACTCACGAAACTTCTCAAGGAGCAATCGGTCCATTCGCCACCTCGATTTTACACTATGATGGCTGCGCCGACTTTTGAGGACGCACATCAAAATGACCGGGAACGTTATCGAAAATCGCGAAACTTTGATTGAATTTTCACGCGTAACCTATCGCCTGAATGATGCTTCCGCTCGCGTCATTGTTTCGAATATGAACCTCAGCATTTCGCGGGGCGAGACGCTCGTCCTCCTCGGGCGCAGCGGGAGCGGAAAAACAACGCTGCTGCGCCTGATCAATCGCATGCTTTCCCCCACTTCCGGCGAAGTTCTTGTTGACGGCCGCGCGACCACCGAATGGGATCCCATCCGCCTGCGCCGTGGTATTGGATATGTCATTCAGGACGCGGGCCTTTTTCCCCACTTCACGGTTGCCGAAAATGTTGGCATGGTGCCAAAGCTTGAAAATTGGGAAACTGCTCGCATCGCGTCCCGTGTCGATGAAATGCTCAGGCTGGTCGGCCTGGATCCCGAGCAGTATGGAAAGCGCCGGCCTCGAGAACTATCGGGGGGCCAGCGTCAACGCGTTGGAGTTGCTCGTTCTCTCGCCGCCGATCCGGCAGTTCTCATTATGGACGAACCGTTCGGCGCACTTGATCCAGTGACACGGGCCGAATTGCAAAAGGAATTCAAGGATCTGGCGCGGCGCTTGGAGAAAACCATCGTATTCGTCACGCACGACCTTCGCGAAGCCCTTTTTCTGGCCTCCCGTATCGTGCTTCTACAGGAAGGCAAAATCGTTGCGACTTCGCACCCGGAGGAATTTCTCTATTTTGACCATCCGGAAGTGAAGGCTTTTGCCGCTTCGCTGACTGTATTGCCCGGAGCGACCAGATGAACTTCTGGAATTTCTTCCTTCAACACCGCGCGGAAATATTCGGAGCAACGCTTGACCACTTGTTCCTCGTTCTGATTGCCATGATGATTGCCGTTGCCATCGGCGTACCCCTGGGTATGCTCATTGTTCATCGCCCCGTGCTGCGCGCGGTTTCCCTGGCGATCGCGAATGTTTTTCAGACGATTCCCAGTCTCGCCCTCTTTGGTTTTCTGATACCCATTCCATTCATCGGTGGTATTGGAAAGCGCACCGCAATCGTCGCTCTCGTTCTCTATGCCCTACTGCCGATTCTCCGCAACACCTATGTCGGCCTTACCGCGATCGATCCCGCTGTTCTTGAAGCTGCTGAAGCCATGGGCATGACGGATACACAAATTCTCTGGCGCGTACGTTTTCCACTATCGCTTGCGGTAATTCTCGCGGGCGTCCGCACCGCTACCGTGATTACAATCGGCGTTGCTACCATTGCCGCGGCGATTGGTGCTGGCGGGCTCGGCTCATTTATCTTTCGCGGTGTGGCCCTCGTTAACAATTCGCTTCTCCTCGCCGGGGCTATTCCCTCCGCAATTCTGGCCCTGCTGGCCGATTTTCTCTTGGGCCTGATCGAACGCCGTCTTCGCGTGTCATAGTCCCGCGTCGAACTTTGGATGCTTCCTTACATTTTGTTTGCTGTCGCTCCGCCCCGTGAGACACTCGACCGACATGCGCATCTTCTTCACGATCATGTTTACAAGCATCCTAGTGGTGCATCTCTCGGGTTGCGGGTCCAAGACTGCCCACATCATTATCGGTGGCAAATTCTTTACAGAACAGGTCATCGTTGCCGAGCTGCTGGCGCAACATGTTGAGGCACGCACCGGGATCCGCGTTGAACGCAAAACAAATCTCGGTGGCACGCTTTTCGTTCACAAGGCTCTTCTCTCTGGTGCAATTGATATGTACGTGGAATATACCGGCACCGCTTTGACGGCCGTGCTGAATGAATCTCCGGCGAACAACGACCCCGCCGCGATCTACCGCCGTGTGCAGCAACTCTATGCCGAGCGCTTCCACCTGACCGTTACCGAGCCCCTCGGTTTTGAAAACACATTCGCAATGGTCATTCGTGGTGACGATGCGCGGAGCTTTCATCTCGAAAACCTTTCAGACATCGCGCCACTCGCTCCGAAATGGCGCGTGGGTGTCGGCTACGAATTTCTCGAGCGCCCTGACGGTTTCCCCGGACTCATAAAGTCTTACAATATTCGTTTTGCTGACCAGCCCACTGTTCTCGATCTCGGGCTGCTCTATCGCGCCCTCGTCAGCAGGCAAGTCGACATCGTCGCCGGTAATTCCACCGATGGAGCCATTGAAGCTCTGCATCTCATTCCCCTTAAGGACGATCACCATTACTTTCCTCCCTACGATGCCGTGCCGATCGTTCGGGACGAGACACTCGCGAAATTCCCGGCGCTTCGCGCTGCGCTTGGCGACCTCGGTGGGAAACTGACGGCCGCCGATGTGCGCCACCTGAACGCCCAAGTCGACGTCGACCAACGCGATCCAGCTGCGGTCGTTCGCGCCTTCCGCGAGTCACGAGGCCTGTAGCCCCACCCTCAATTTAAAGGTGGTAATCAATGGTTTCCCTGATATATGTTACCAACCCCGCGCCTATATGATTACCGATGAGCATCCCGTACCTCGGCAACTTCACCGACGAAGCGCTGCTGCTCTTGCGCTTCATGGTGGCTCTTATTTTTTTTACCAGTGGCTGGAAGCACGCCACCAATCCGGAAGAGCGCAGCAAAGACATTGAAATGAGCAAGGGTTTTACTCGCTCTCTCGGCATTGCCGAATGCGCCGGGGCGCTGGGTGTGGGGTTCGGGGTACTCGCGCAATTCGCAGCCATCGGGCTCATTTTCATCATGCTGGGTTCGACAGAAAAGAAATTCTTCAAATGGAAGACCGGTTTTTGGGGGAAACATGGAACTGACGGCTGGAGCTACGACATCATGATGATTCTGATGAATCTGGTCATCGCCACCACGGGCGGGGGCCGTCTAGTTCTAGAACGTCTACTCCACACGGTGATTCCGCCTTCTTGATTGCTGGAGGCCTAGCGCCCGTCTATTTGAAGCGCGATTCGCGGTGACCGCCGACGATGCCCATACATCCAATGTCCGGGAGCCATCCATGGTAGCTACCACAACGGCTGTACCTCGCCTCAGTGACGATATTCAGGCGCGGCTTACCGGTGCAAGAAAGCGCACCGACGACCTGTTTGGCGTTGTGCGCGAAGACTCGATCTATGAACGCCCGGTGCCCGAACGTCACCGTATCATTTTCTATCTGGGTCATCTCGAAGCATTCGATTGGAATCTGCTTGGGGAACGCGCCTTTGGGCTACAACCATTTCACCAAACGTTCGATAAGCTGTTTGCCTTTGGAATCGATCCTGTCGGGGGCGGACTGCCCACCGACGTCCCAGCGGATTGGCCGGAGCGCGCGGATATCGAGCGGTATCGGATGCGCGTTCGCGGCACCCTGGATCGTGCGATCTCCGAGGCATTAGCGCGACCTGGGGACGCCCACCCCAATCTCACGACGCTCCTGAAGGTGTCCATCGAACATCGTTTAATGCATGCCGAGACTCTCACCTACCTGCTGCATCGCTTGCCTAAAGCAAAGAAAATTGGTACGGCCGAAAAACGGATGGCAAGCTCCCCGAAAGAGGCCCCGTCTTTCGTAGCTATTCCGGCGGGAACGGCGACTCTTGGTTTGTCTCGCGGACGTGGCGACGAATTCGGCTGGGACAATGAATTCCAGGCGCATGCGGTGGAGGTGGGCGAATTTGCTATCGAAAAGCACGACGTGACAAACGCACAGTTTCTAGAATTCTTGCAGGCCGGCGGATATGAAAATCGCGCGCTCTGGAACGACGATTGGCGATGGAAACAAGAGGAAAATGTTCAGCACCCGGCCTTCTGGATCAAAGAAGGCAACAGCTGGATGTGTCGCACGATGTTCGACGAGGTCCCGCTGCCGCCAGATTGGCCGGTGTATGTCAGCCACGCGGAAGCCACGGCCTACGCGAGATGGGCAGCCCGGAAATTGCCGACCGAGGCACAATTCCATCGCGCAGCGTATGGAACACCAAGCGGTCAAGAGCGCGAATATCCGTGGGGCAACGAAGCCCCTGCCGAGCGGCGCGGCAATTTTGATTTCGCTCGTTGGGACCCAGTTCCAGTCGGTTCCTATCCTGAAGGTGTAAGCGCATTTGGCGTTCACGATTTATTAGGAAACGGTTGGGAGTGGACCCGTACGCCCTTTGGGCCATTCCCGGGGTTTGAGCCGATGACCTTCTATCCAGGATATTCGGCCGACTTTTTCGACGGAAGGCATTTCGTGATGAAGGGTGGATCGTCGCGGACCGCGGCCTGCATGCTGCGTCGATCGTTCCGTAATTGGTTCCAGCCGCATTATCGGTACGCGTATGCGAAGTTCCGGTGTGTCGAAGATTGATGTAACTTAACCCCCGCCCAAAATTCGGAGAGATTATGCTGATTTATTCCAATGCAACGACTCGCCAGGTATCGGAATTTGCGGCGGATGTGGCCGCCGGTTTGACGAAATCCGGGCAGAGAGAATTGCCTTCGAAGTATCTGTACGACGGGCTTGGCTCGGCGCTGTTCGAAGCAATTTGCGCATTGCCGGAATATGGATTGACACGCGCGGACGCGCGGCTCTTGCAGAAGCACGCTGCGGAAATTGTCGGACGGTTGCCGGGAACGGTGCAGGTAGCGGAGCTCGGGAGCGGAAGTGGAAAGAAAACGCGATGGATTTTGGAAGCGTTATCGCAACGCCAGAAAACCTACTACTACCCGATCGAAATTTCACCGTCGGCCCTGGCAGCTTGTGAAAAGGAATTGGGGCAGATTGATTTGATCAGCGTCGTGGGATACGAAAAAACGTATCTCGAGGGACTGCGCTCGGTCGCGAGAAATCGAAACGAAGGTGAGAGTCTCCTGGTGCTGTTTTTGGGAAGCACGATCGGGAATTTTGATCGTGATGCGGCGGAGAGGTTTTTGTGGGAAGTGCGGGAAACCCTGCTCGAGGGAGACGCGCTGTTGCTGGGAACCGATTTGATGAAGGACGTAGCCACGCAGATTTTGGCGTATGCCGACCCTACAGGTGTGACCTCAGCATTCAACTTGAATTTGCTGGGCCGCATCAATCGGGAATTGGGAGGGAATTTCGATTTGTCGCGGTTCCGGCATGAAGTTCTTTGGAATGCCGACCAGCGGCGGATCGAGATGCATTTGCGAGCGCTCTCTCGGCAATATGTTGAAATCCCCGCGGCAGGATTGACGATTGCGCTGAATGAAGACGAGACGATTTGGACCGAGAGTTCGCACAAATATTATCCGCAAGAAGTTGTGAGAATGGCGGAGAAGACCGGCTTTTGCTGCAATGGTCAATGGATCGATTGCGAATGGCCGTTCGCCCAGAATCTGCTGCTTGTGCGATAGCGCTACTTCCTTCCTAACCCCCACGAAACAATTCGAGTATCATGAAACGCCGTCTATAGAGCGAGGGCGTCTCAATGCGTTCCGGTGTCTGCTTAGCAAGATTTATCGCTGAATTGGCCCTGGTTTCGGCAGCGTCAATGCTGCAGGTGATTTCTGCATCAGCGCAAGAGGTTCATACTGACTCGCCGATTGTAACCGTGCAGAAATCAAGATTGGCTGAGCCAAAAGTAAATCCCGCACCGATGTCGGCAAACTATCAGCAGGTCCAGCAGCGTCTGGCCCACGCCTGGAATACCTGGGATGTACACAGCGTTATGACTCACGTGCTGCTTCCCGAAGGTCTGGCGATACACGTTGGACTAAAGCACAACACGACCTTGTGGGGGGACGCTTTTTTGCCGGAGGCCCTGATTGGGCGAATGGCACAAGATGCGGAAGAGATATTTCCGGGACCACACACCTGGGATGGCAGCTATACAGACCTACGCGCGTCGTGGAAGGGACATCGCTGGGAGATCCAGAGCGCACGCGAAGGGAACGACCTCGTGCTGCGTGCGCGGCCTCTCGAGTCGAAACCGCTGTCGCCGCTTCCCCCTACCATTGTCTTCTCGGTCGATTTCTTGTGGAATCGACCCGGGACGGCGCAAAAATATCCGGATCGCATCGACACGCACGGCTCGACTGGCGCGATCTCGATTTACTGCACTTGCAGAAATGCCGAGGCGCATAACACAACGAATTATCCGGAGCAGGCGGATGCACCGGTTGGTGGACCCTACTTTGCCGTCGATTTCACGCAACCCGTTGGCCTGAGCACGGGAAAGCCGCGGACCTTGCCCGAGATTGAGGCAATCATCGACCGACAGCGCGACCTCTATCGACAGTCCGTCAATGCAGCCGGAGAGACCGGACCGACGGTCGACGCCATTGAAACGACTCTTGGATGGGACACAATCTTTGATCCACAAGGCCGTCGCGTCATCTCGCCGGTCAGCCGGAATTGGAGCGTTGGATGGGGCGGTTATGTCCTCTTCGACTGGGACACGTTCTTCGCGGCTACTTTGGCGTCGGTCGGCGATCGCGATCTCGCCTATGCCAACGCTATGGAGATTCTACGCGAATCCACCGGGCAGGGATTTGTGCCCAACTACACCAGAGCCGGCGGGTGGAAAAGTTCTGACCGGTCTGAGCCACCCGTGGGAGCAATAACGGTTCTGGGTCTGTACGATAAATTTCACGACCGCTGGTTCCTCGAAGACACATTCGAACCTCTGCTTCGCTGGAATCGCTGGTGGACCGAGCATCGCGACATCCAGGGTTACCTAGCCTGGGGAAGCGACGGAGCAAACCAACCGGAGAATTTGGAGGATCATGCGCGGGGAACGCGCGCCGGAGCGATTCTCGAATCCGGTCTCGACAACAGCCCGATGTACGATGACGCAGTCTATAACCCGCGGTCGCACGTGCTGGAGTTCGCCGATGTTGGGCTGATGAGCCTGTACATCGCCGATTGCGATGCACTAGCCGTTATCGCAAAGACCCTGGAACGGCCGGAACAAGTAAAGGAGTTGCGTGCAAGAAGTTCACGCTATCGCGCAAAGTTAGCAACGTTGTGGAGCGAAGACGCTGGAATGTTCCTCAACAAAGACCTCCACACCGGACAATTTAATGTCCGGCTTTCCCCTACGAATTTTTATCCGTTGCTTGCTCACGTCGCCACGCCTGCTCAGGCCCAGGTTATGCTGCAAAAGCATCTTGTCAACTCCGACGAGTTCTGGGGTCCCTGGATCATCCCTTCAATTGCGCGAAGCGATCCTGCGTTTCACGACCAGGATTATTGGAGAGGGCGTATTTGGGGTCCCATGAACTACCTTGTGTATCTGGGGCTCCGCAACTATGACGATGCAAACGTGCGCAAGGAATTCGCGGAAAAGTCGTTCGCGCTGTTCCTGAAAGAATTTAAGGAACGGGGTCACGTCCACGAGAATTACAACGGCATTTCCGGCACGGGAGATGACGTCACCAGTAGCGACCGGTTCTATCACTGGGGCGCGCTGCTTGGTTACGTGGAGTACATGGAACAGACTCGGTCCTCGCAACCGTCCGTTTCACCCAAATAGAATCTGATCGTCAATGCGGGATCCAATGCGGGTGAGAGAAGAAAAGGCCGTCTACAAAACCAATCCGGTAAGACAGGAACACGCCGAATCCTAGACTCAACAGCCCCGACGCAACCGCCATTCCTCGGTTCCAACCGGAATATTTTCTAACGGTAAACGCAAAAGGTATGGCAATCACGGTGGTGATGAGCATCATTCCTGCGATCGTTCCTGCGCCAAACAGAAAAAGATAAGTGATGGCCCACCACGGATCACGGATCGTGGTCATAACCAGGAGCGCCACCGCGGCCGAACCTGCTAAGCCGTGGACGACACCAATAACGAGTGGCCGCAAAACGTTGTACAACCCTAGACCTTGCGACCTACTACGCTGCGTGCTCACAAGCTCGCCGTTACTCGAAAAGCTCGCTCGAGTAGAGACACCGAACCTCTCCTGCAACCACCGCAGCGTCCCTGTTAGGTTCAATATTCCGAGAAGGATCAGCATTGCGGCCACACTGAGCTCCATGGAAAGGCCGGCGCGCGGAGGAATAGTCACCTGGAAAAGGATGATCATGGTCCCGACGACAAATATCGTAAACGTGTGGCCGAGACCCCAAAGTACTCCGATGAGACCGGCCTTCGCGATTCCAGGCTGTTTGGCCACGATGGCTGTTACGGCGACCACATGATCCGGATCGGTGGCGTGACGCATGCCTAGTAAAAAGCCGAGAAATAAAATGGTCAGAAACGAGAGCACATTCCCTCCTTGGGTAACCTTACATTCGAATGTGCAGGATGCCTGCAGCCATCAATCCGCGAGCGGCGATTCCGCATCCCAAAATACAGATCATCACCGCCGAGGCCATGGGCAGCCAGCGGTCAATGAGCGGAGCCTCGAGCGGCAACCGAGACATCATGCGTCTGGCGTAAACCGCAACGATGCCCATGGCAATCAACACTGCAGCAAGCCCACTACTGAAGGCCACGATCAAAAACAGTCCGAAACCCGTGCGATGCAATGCCACGGCGCCAAGCAGCACGACCAAAGCCGCAGGACAAGGGACCATTCCACCCGTGATTCCCAGGATGAGCAGTTGCCGCCCAGAAATTCCCGCACCTGGTTGAGACTTCTCTGGCGTTGGCGGCTCGTCGGCGGCGGGAAAGTCCGTATGATGGGAGTGTGCGAATTGTCTCCCCAAATAACGCTGAAGAAACAGGAAGCAACCCATTCCTGCGATTAGCATTCCCGAGAGCACGCCGAGAAAGGGATAAATCCGGTCTGGGAAAATATATTTCTGTGCGTAAAGTGTAATCGCACCGAGCAGATAGACGCCCGCGGTGTGCGCGATCGTCACGATCAGTCCGAGCAGCAACGCATGCCGCCCTGTACCTCTCGAACCCACAAGATACGCTGCCACAATCGTCTTGCCGTGGCCCGGTTCGAGCGCGTGCAATGCTCCGAGTCCGGCAGCGATCAACGCGGACAGCAAGGCGATTCCAAAACTGAATTGTCTGGTGGCCATTAACTCGGTGAAGCGGTTGCGCGGCGTTGTCTGCTGGTTCGCCTTGAACACAATCGCTTCCCTCGCTCCGACTGTGGGCAACGCTTTAAGCGAAACATCCACTGCCGCGGCAGCAACCTTTGCCTGGCGGTGCGCACCGGTGCTGCCATGCGGAATTGAGCCGACTTGCTTTGCCACGGCGTGAGAGGCTACCGTAGCGGTTTGCGTTGCAGTCGAAGAAAAGACCAGGCTGGCTCGCAGCACCTGGGGTGGGCCGCTAAGCAAATCCGTCGGATAGTTCGAAAGCTGCTCACTGCGGTCGCGATCAGGCGCGGTGCTGCTGATTAGCGATATCTCCTGCCCTGTTGTGGCCACGACCTCTTTCCAACCGGCGCGGCCCCGGAAATTCGTATCCTCGTAGTCGACACGGCAAGGCGCAGTGGTGCAGTCCACGTCGATCTCCGACCGATAAACAAAGCCGAACTTCATCGTGGGAAGATTTCCTGCGCCGGGCGGGAAGATCACATCCTGAGAGACAACACGGAGCGCCAATGCGCGTCCGTTAAGCGTCAGGTGCAAGCCCTGGCCAAACGCAGTCGCCTGTGCAGAAAGGTATGCGGGCAAATGCGGGTCGCCCAGGCGCGCCGCAATCCCATTTTGTTGCATCTCCTGGAATGTGGGGATTTCGGCCATATCAATCCAGTAGCGCACCTCAAGGGAGCCTCGGTCGACGCTTATCCGAGAGTAGTGGCTGATACTGAAGTTGCCCATGGGATGCGCGAGAACGAAGGGAGGAAAGAACAAGAGTCCCATCGTCGCGAATATTGAAAACGCGACTTGTACAGGGCGCGCGAAACATTTCTCCCAATCCGTCGCCTTACTGCGCATTGCCATTCCCCCGAGCGCTTGCTTCGACGTGGCTTTTATTCATCCGATCCAAGGTTTGTCTGGCGGTCTCGGCGTAAGCAACGTGAAACTCCGGGTTGGTCTGCAGCGCGCGCTCGAGATATTCCTTGGCCTTCGCGGAATCTCCGAGTTTTTTGTAGATCATGCCCGCGTGAAAGAAGAATTGCGGGTCCTTCGTTCCTTGCTCCATGGCGTGAGAGATCGCTTCGGCAGCTTCTTGTGGTTTTTTATTCTTGTACAAGGACCACGCAAGAACATCCCAAGTATAAACATCGCGCCGGACTGCAAGTTCCTTGCGCGCCAAAATCAAAGACTCACTCAATTTCAAATCGTGGTCGGCGTAGAAAAGCGCCAGATCGCGATTATGGATTTGCTGATTGATTTTGCTCAGATAACCGATGAACTCGACCAGTGCGTACTGCTTCTTGGCTTCCTCGTGCTGACCGAGTTGCTGATAAATGTCGCCCAGTGCGGCGGCATACTCTGGATACGGCACAGCGGCGATTGCCTGTTTGTAAAGTTTGACGGCATCGGCGTATCTGCCCTTTGAGGCGCGAACCTTCGCGAGCCCTGCAAGCGCGCGGTAGTAGTTGGGATACTCGTCGAGTGCGGCCAGATAAGCGCGTTCGGCGTCGTTGGTTTCCCCGGCCAGAAAATGCATTTCGCCGAGCTGGTACTGACTCCAGGCAATGTTCTCGGCTGGCATGCGAATTGCCACGGCCGTGCGTAGCGCACTGTCCATGAGCTGAACCGCGCCTTCAGTATCACCGGCTACGAATCGAAGAAACGACATGCGGCTGTCCTGCTGATACCCGAACGCTAACCTCTCGTCCTGAGAGCCGTACGAGCTGTTCAGTCGCGAATAGGCTTCCAAAGAGCCTTTGTAATCCCCTATGTCTGCCAGTGCGTCACCGGTAATGGCCCAGGGAGACGGGTCTCCCGATCCGAGCGCTAGGGCCTTTTGCGCCCAGGTGAACGCATCTTCAAACCGGTGCTCGACCATACAAACCACGGCCATCTGGGTCATCGCGAACGCCGCTGCCGGATCGTTTGAAAGCAGATCGAGTGACTTCTCGAGAGCACCCTTGGCCAATTCATAATCGGCGGCATCGGCCGTTTCTCTGCCCTTTTGCAAGTACGCGGCACCGAGCGCGGCATAGCCGGCGTAGTCGTCCGGGTTTCTCTTAACGCGGGCCTGGAGGCTGCGGATCGAATCGTCGGTGGCATTCTGCTGCGCGCTCAGCGTGCCGGGTCCGGCCAAGCAACCCGTCAGGAAGAACCAGAAAAGGATTCTCTGAATCATGGCATCACCTAATCCAGACGCTCAGTCCTCACCGCGAGCGAAGGCCGATCTCGACGCTAACTTCTGCAGGGCTTCGCGCGCTGCCGGAGCGTTTTCAGATGTTGGGTTGAGTTCCACCGACTGATTCAAATAGCGAGCGGCTGAGACGTCGTCGTGCAACTTCGCGGCAATTACCCCCGCATGATAAAACATCAATGCCTCGCGGACACCCACCGCAAGCGCCTTCGCGATTTGCTTTTGGGCCTCTTCATATCGCCGGTTGCTACAAAGTGCCCACGCATAGGCATCCAGCGTATTCACATCGTGGCGTCTGGCGATTTCGAGTTGCGCGATGCGTAGGGCTTCTGCCGGATCTTGCCCGCGGTCGAGATAATAAAAGATGAGCTGTTCGTCTGCATTGTCGTTGGCATTGATCCGTGGCCGTGCCATCTTCACAAAATCTGCATATGCTAAATCGGCTTCGGCTGCCTTGTTGGCGCGCTCCAGAGCCTGTGCCAACGCATAGGTGCTCGGGGCGGTGGGGAATGTGTGATTGCGTTGAACGAGAAGGTCCGCCGCTGCGGCGTAGTGCTGTTGCGCCGTCTCGACGCGCGCCATTTCCTCAAGCGCTGCGTAGTACTCGGGAAATTGTTGCAGCGCCGAATGAGCTAGCGTTTCCGCACCGTCAACATCGCCCGTGGAAAGCTGTAAATCCGCCATTTCGGTCAACACCCAGGCGATCTCTTCTGTTTGCGTCGGAGCCATCTGCTGGTGTGCCTGGTTGAGAAAATCCATGGCGCCATGCGAATCGCCATAAACTCTCCGCAAAGCGGCGCCGCGCAAAAGCCCCGGCACGTTTCCAGGCCGCAAGTCCAACATCCACTGCGCCGCTTCTTCCGCATCGCCGTACTCACCGAGCTCGATGGCCGCATCCGCGATAAACCCATAGAGCAACAAGTCATCGGGCGTCTTCTTGTTCAGTGATTTCGCGAGTGTAAGCGATTGAGCAAATTCGCCACTGCCGAGCGAGAACATCAGTCGCGCCTTTTTACCCTCCAGATTGTCGGGAGCAATCTGAAACGACTTGCGAACCGCCGTTTCGGCCTGAGCGTAGTAGCTCGGATCAGCCGTTTCGCGAACTCGTTGTACATAGGCAACTGCCAAATCGTTATAGGGCTGGCAGTGATCGGGATGTGCCTTGATTTCCGCCTCGGCCCAAGCGATCTTGTGTTGAGCGGGCGTGAGCGGATTGGGGGACGTCTGCGCCCAAGCGACCGACGCCAAGAGAATCGATAGAACAACCAAACCAAGCGTTTTCATTTCTTCTCCGTTAGTTTCGAACAAGAGCTCAGAGCCGCACAGACATGTCATGCGGCTCTGAGGCCAACCACTACGAGATGGGCCCGCCTCCAGGTTCTCCTGGATCGATGTGTCGCCGATTGCGGCCGCTCGGGCAATCCGCCAAGTACGGGAATTGCGTCCGAAAAGGCGCGTCGTTCACATTGACCCCATCACCCAGAACGTTGTTGGGGAATTTGTTGAAGCCGGAGACCAAAATGCCTCCGACCGCCACGCGGAGCGTGATGTCCACCGCGTCGTCCATCAAGCGCCGTCCGTTTGGAAAACCCGCGGGATCGCCTGCAATCAAACCGAGGCGGCTGGCTTTTCCTGGCGGCGTTGCAGGAACACCCGTGTTGAGCCGAAGCAGATCTGCGATCGGTCCAGCAGGAGTTCCTTTGGCCGCGATGGGCGGTGCGTAGGTCACCAGCGGAAGCAGATCGGTTCGAGGCGCCGGAGGAATCTCCAAAGCACCTCCGTAGACCGCCGCCACAATGTGCGCGATCTGCGGGTCGAGGTCGAAGTGAGCGAACTGCGAGTCGTTCACCGGCTTCTCCATGCTCCAGCGATCCTTCGAGCCGATCCCGATCACGAGTTCATTGATCAGCGGATTGCCGAATCTCTGAACTTGGCGGTACGGTCCGAAACCCACCGGTGCGTTAAGGGCTTGACGAATGGTTACGCGCGGCCTGGATGTAGTTCCCCAAACGCCGATCGTTGCTTCAGGCGATGTCGCTGGCTCGACCTTTCCGGTGCTGGTCAGCATCGTAATCGGCACTTCAAGGGCGATGGTATTTACGGCGTAGCCGGAAACCGTATCGCTCGCAAAGTTCTCATTCGCCGCGTCCTCTGCTGGAGTCAGAACGCCGGGAACGCCGCTGGCGAGTGTCCGGAAATTGATGGTGTCGAACGCGGCGCCGAGGTCGATGAAGAAGGGATCGTCTACGGTACCAGCGAAGACGGATACGCCGTCTGAAAGATGGTAGGTTGCGGCATCGAACAGACTGTCGTAATCCATCGTGCGGGGCCCGTTGTTGGCGGGCACAGCAAAGAATGGCGAGCCGTCGGAGTTCTTGAGCTCGGTGCATTCATCACTGCCCTTGCCATGACGAACCATTGTTACCGTATAGGTCTGCCGCAGGTTCAATCCCGGATTGCTGAAATCCTTAATCTGAGGCGGTATCACCAGGGTCGAGGTTCCCGGCGCATTCGCTCCATTTTCCCCAATTCCGGCGAGCGCCACCGGAATCGTGGGAATCTGGAACTGTTGCGTCTGGAAACGAATCTGGAAGGTAACGTCCGCCAGAGCGTCTTGGTTGTTGTCCACGTGGATCTCGTACAGAATGTCGGGATCGAACGGGAACCAATTGGGCCCATTCGCCGGCTCCAGGAAAGGATCGACGTTCAGAATAAACGTGACCTTCGATGGAGTTGTATTCGGCGCCTGATCCGCGCTGTAACTCACAAACGCGTACAGGTCGGTTATATCTGCCTTGTGATCTAGCGCGGTGATCGGTGCCTCTCGGTGACTGGAAGCAATCAAGCCGGTTGGCATTACGATCCCCACCGCCAGGAGCACAGCCAGGCAACTTCGGAACAATTTCATAGGCATCTCCTTTTGGTTTCTGCCATCCGCCCACCCCCGGGGAGGCCCCGCAGACGGCTGGCAGTTTGAAATAGGCAGACCGCGCGCGCTGCAAGTCCACCGGAACCCAGTTGAGTGGTGTTCGCATCGAGTACGCACGCAACAAATGAATCAGATGTACCGCGAGGAAATATTCTCGCTCTTAACATTGTTCAATTTTTGGAAGGTCGCTACCGCAAATGTCCACTCCAAGGCAGGCGGTGCGCTCCTGACATCCGAAACTGAGACAATCGCGTATATTTAGTGTGCATCCCAGTACTGGTCATAGCCGTTCGTCCAAAAAGAACAGCCAAAATGATAGGCCGTAAGTCCACGAAGTTAATCGCGCGAGCAACTATCGCGTCCATCTTGATTCTTGCTTGTGCCGTAGCTTCGCAGGCGGCCTCAGCGACGGGCAGCCTGTCGGGTACTCTGAGCGACCCGAGCGGCGGACGTATCCCCGGTGCGACGATTACATTGGTAAACATTGCCCTTAAATCGCAATTCCGAACGTTTTCGGATGGACAAGGATTCTATTCGTTCCCGGCTCTCCCGGTTGGCCATTACGACTTGATCATCGAAGCAGCGAGCTTTCGGACGGCGAAGCGAACAAGCCTGACAATCGATACCGACGGCGCGCTCAAAGTGGACGTAGTTCTTCAGCTCGGCGAGCAATCCGACACGGTAGTGGTCTCAGCCAGCGAAGCGGCGACCGAGGTGCAGGTAGATGCGCAAGCAACCCATCTGGGCGAACTCGTGACATCATCTCAGATGACCGCCCTTCCATTGAACGGACGCAGTTTCACCGATCTATTGGCCATTCAACCTGGGATCATCCCGATAACGACCTTGCTTCCCAGTTCCGTGATTATGGCGGGAGTTACTGGAAGCCTCTCCCCATCGGGCGACCTGAACCCTGGCAATCTTTCGATTGACGGGCAGCGAGAATCCTCCAATGGCTTCCTGGTGAATGGCATCGACGTTCAGGAACACATGAACGGCGGAACCTCCATTGTCCCGAATCTGGATTCCATCGATGAGTTCCGCGTCCTGACGAATAATTTTGATCCGGAATATGGCAATTACAACGGCGGCATGGTGACCGTTGTCACCCGGTCGGGAAGCGATTCCTTTCATGGCAATGCCTTCGAGTTCTTCCGCAACACCGTTTTGGACGCGCGCGGTTACTTCGATCCGTCCCGCGCAACTTTCCGGCAGAATCAGTTTGGTGGAACGCTCAGCGGCCCGATCAAACATCAAAAGGTCTATTTCTTTGCAGACTATCAAGCCACACGGACCACCGAAGGCATAGAAACCGGCCTCATCTCGGTTCCATCGATTCAGGATCGCGACGGCGACCTGTCCGATGTCGCAAGCGCTCTGACGGGCAAGGTGAGTGGAAGCTATCTCGCAGGCTTGCTTTCCCAAAAACTCGGTTATCCCGTCTCTGACGGAGAGCCCTACTACACGGCCGGCTGCGCCGTCGCGAACTGCGTGTTTCCGGGGGCGGTCATTCCCGAGAGTGCATGGTCGGCCCCGGCACTCGGCTTGCTAAAGTACATCCCCTCACCCAATAACGGCGCCGATCAATTTTCGACTTCCTCTTATCCGGAAACAGTGCGGGACGATAAAGCATCTGGTCGGGTCGATGGCAATAGCCGATGGGGCCAGCTTTCCGCCTACTATTTCTTCGACAATTACAGGGTCAACAATCCCTACCCAGGACAGCAGGGTGGAGCGAGCATCCCCGGTTTTAGCGCCCTCACCTTCGGCCAGGCGCAGCTGGTCAGCTTGGGTGACACCGAAAGCCTCGGTTCAGGCGTCGTCAACGAGTTCCATCTGGGCTTCCTCCGTTATGCGAATGTGATCGGACAGCCCCAAGGCGGCCTCGGAGTCAGTCTTGCCTCTCAAGGATTTGCGCCACCGCCGAGCGGCCCTGTCGTGCAAGCCCCGCAATTCGAAGGCGTGGAGAACATCACATTTCCCTCTTTCGTGATGGGCGTTCCGGTCACCAACCAGACACAGGTCAACAACACCCTGTACTTCAGCGATGCCTTTTCGAAAGTCATCGGCGCTCACACCCTCAAATTCGGTGGCCAGTTTCATTTCGATCAGGTAAACGAGCATCCCAACGCCACGTTCAATGGCACATTCAACATCGACGGCACCGAAACCGGAAACGCCTTCGCTGATTTTCTGATCGGCGTGCCAAGTAATTTCACGCAGTCCTCCGGCCAACCTTTCTACTTGCGCGACCGTTACGCCGGACTCTTTGCGGAAGATAGCTGGCGCATCCGACGCAATTTGACCTTAAACTTCGGCCTGCGCTGGGAATACATCATGCCTTTCTGGGAAAAATACAATCAGTTGCAAACCATCATCCCCGGCAGGCAGTCGGTCCTCTATCCGGACGCGCCGGCAGGGTTATTGGTGCCTGGCGACCCCGGAATCCCCAGCACAATTGCGCCATCGAAAGGAGACAATTTCGCGCCGCGTCTGGGTCTAGCCTACTCGCCAGGTTTCGATCACGGCATATTTAACAAAATCTTCGGTACGGGCGGCAAGAGCAGCATCCGGGCAAGCTACGGAATTTTTTACACCGCCTTTCCAGGCCTGTCGGCCGGCGTGATGTATGCTGTTCCTCCTTTTGGTTATAACTACCTGAGTCCCGAGCCTCCCTTGTTTGCCACTCCGTTCATTAACGCTGCGAATGGGGCGCAGAACATCAATCCATTTCCTCTGGTATTTCCTCCCCACAATGTTTCCGCAAAGAATCCGGATGCGTCCTTCGATTTTTCGAGTGTGATCCCTATCGCCGCCGACCCTTACTTCTATTCCCGCAACGACGTTCCTTACACCGAGAATTACATGCTGTCGATCGAGCGGCAACTTACGCGGCAAACGTTACTCACGGTAAGCTACGTCGGAAATCAGGGGCATCATCTCCTTGCGGTGGTATCAACGAACCCAAGCAATCAAGCTCTGTGCCTAAGCCTGAGCCAGCCAAGCGAGGTCGCGCCGGGCAGCCCAACCTGCGGTCCTTTCGCGGAAGATGCCGTCATCACCAACCGCAAGGGCCAGGTTTATCGCGGAACGCGCGTTGGACTCGGCCCAGAGTACGGAGAAAACACCGCGCAACAAACGATTGCGAACTCGAACTACAACGCTCTGCAGACCAATCTTCGCCATGTCGGAAAACGTTCGAGCTTTCTGTTCGGCTACACCTACAGCAAATCCATTGATCAAGGCTCGAATTTGGGGGAACAGCTCGATCCGTTAGACCTGCGGGCGACTCGCGCAATCTCCGCATTTGACATGAAGCACAACTTCGTCGCGAGCTATCAAGTGAATCTGCCCTTTGATCAGCTCTTCCGCGTGAAAAATCGCCTGACCGCCGGATGGAGCTTGTCCGGCACAACGCGTTTCAGTACCGGCCTTCCTGTAACTCTTTACGACGACTCGGACAATTCGTTGCTGGGAACCTTAGGAAACGGCATCAACAACTATTTGCTGGACACGCCGAACTATAATGGGGGTGTGCTGCACATCAACACCAATGCCAGAAACGGAAAACCTGAATTCAACACTGCGGCATTTAGCCCGGAAACTCTGGGCCAATTGGGCAATGCCAGCCGCAGATTCTTCTACGGCCCGGGAATCAGCAATTTCGACATGACCCTCGCGAAGCTGTTCCGGATAACCGAATCAAAGTCATTGGAATTCCGCGTCGAAGCCTTCAACGCGTTCAATCACGCCCAATTTTACGGCCCGGCATCTGTGAATGGCGAGGTGAATGACCCTCACTTTGGGCAAATCGTCAGCGCCGCGGCGCCTCGTCTGGTCCAACTTGCAACCAAATTCAATTTCTAAAACCGCGGTTGCAACCGGAGCGTGGCCGCTGCAATCTGATAGGCATGCCAGAACTGCCCGATATCTCCGCCTACATCAGCGTGCTTGAAACGCGCATTATCGGTCAACCAATTGTCCGAGTGCGGCTGACGAGCGCCTTTCTGCTCAGAACCGTGCAACCACCCCTTGGTACAGTGGAAGGCCGAGTAGTCCGCGAATTGCGACGAATCGGCAAACGAATCGCGATTGGCGTAGAAGGTGAACTCTGGCTCGTCTTGCACTTGATGATTGCCGGCCGGTTGCACTGGCGGACGCGCCAGGCAAAGCTGGGGGGCCGACAAAATCTCGCCGCTTTCGATTTTCCCAATGGCTCTCTCACTCTGACCGAAGCCGGCTCGAAACGCCGTGCCTCATTGCATGTCCTCGCGGGCGAGGAAGGTTTGCATTCGATCGACCCCGGAGGCATCGACGTTCTCTCGAGCGATCTGGCGTCATTTCGAGCCACTCTTGCATTCGAAAATCGCACGCTCAAACGGGCACTTACCGATCCGCGCCTCGTTAGTGGCATTGGGAACGCATATTCCGATGAAATCCTGCACGCGGCGGAATTGTCTCCGGTCGCCCTCACGCAAAAGCTGAGCGACCACGACTGGGAGAAGCTATTTGCGGCGACACGCTACACCCTGAGCCTGTGGATAGATCGCCTTCGCGCTGAAGCAGCGCTCAACTTCCCGGAAAACGTGACCGCGTTCCGCAAAGAGATGGCAGTTCACGGCCGCTACGGGAAGCCTTGTCCGAGATGCGGAGAGAAAATCCAGCGCATTCGCTACGCCGACAACGAAACCAACTACTGTGCGAGGTGCCAAACGGGAGGAAAGCTTCTCGCCGATCGCGGACTGTCGAGATTGCTCGGATCAGACTGGCCGCGCACGCTGGAAGAACTTGAGGTGCTTAAGCGCCAGTAAGAATGCAGTTTCGGGCGCCGGCGTCGAATCACCGCGGTTTGTAGTATTTTGCAGTATTGATGTTCTCTTGCTCCCAAAGCAAAGTTCCTGTGTTTCAGAGTTGGGGAGACACACCGTAGTGGTGTCTCCTTGGTCACACCACATAGAGGAGAAACCGTGCCGATACCCACGGAAACGATTGGAAGCCTGCCTCGCCCACCTCTATTGCTAACCGCGATTGGTGATTTCGCCGCCGGACGGATTTCGAAAGAGCAATGCACGCGCAAGAGGCAGTGTTGCCCGCCACAATTCTGCGCCTCGAAGAAACCGGATCGCCGGTCCTCCCACCGAGGAAGGATATGTCCAATCGATCGATCGTCTCAGAGCGGGTGCGGGAAGCTAGAAACTGATTGAGGGCGCTTCTCAGAAAGCGTCTCTAGTCGTGAGAGGACGCTGTCTTCGCGGTGATTCCCGCAAAATTGATCGGGACGGCGGAGACAATACCTTTACCTTCCTGAATCGTGAGGAATTGGTTTGGCTTCACATCAGCAACGGAATCCTTGCGGCCGCTGGGCCAGACAATTTGAACAAGTAGACTCTTCGCTGTTCCGGGCTTGCCCAAGCCAAACGTAAGCGGGAGTTCGTTCTGGGATAGATAGCTCGAGCCTGTCTTGACCATCCGAGCGAGTTTCGCGCCGGAATTCGTTGTGACCGTTACCTTCGCGCCGCTTCCGTCGCGATTCGACTTCGTCCCAACGAACTTCATTCTCAGCACATCATTTTGATTGGCGTTGTCGTTACGCAAGAGGCGAGCTGCGCTATTGTTGGCGGTGATCACCAGGTCCAGGTCGCCGTCGTTGTCAAAATCGGCATAAGCCAAGCCTCGTCCCACCACCGGTTTTTGGATGGCCGCCCCTAACTTTCCAGAGACGTTTTCAAATTTCAGATTACCGGCATTCCTGTAAACTCCAGCTGGCTGCGCATATCGCAAGGTCGGCTGAACCACCGCGATGTCATCAGACACGTGGCCATTGGCCGCAACGATGTCCAGGCGCCCATCGAGGTCATAGTCCATAAAAAAGCAGCCGAACGTCAGCGACTGCGGTGTCATCTGCCCCATACCGGATCGCAGCGACTCGTCGTTGAACAAGCCCGAACCATCGAACTTATAAAGTGCCGTGCTTTCGTTCGTGAAATTGCCGATCACCAGGCTCGGAAAGCCGGAATTATCGATATCGGCCGCGTCTGTGCCCATGCCGGCGCGTACGCGGCCCGAATCGCTGAAAGCCACGCCGACGTTGACGCCTACATCGGTGAATGTCCCGTCGTGGTTGTTGTGGTACAGCTTGTTTGGCTCGGTGTCATTCGAAACGAAGAGGTCCATCCAGCCATCGTTGTCGTAATCCAGTAGCGCAACGCCGAGCGCTTTGCTGGTGGGATCGGCGAGCCCCGCGCGTTTTGTGACATCTTCAAAAATGCCGTTCCCTTTGTTGTGATAAAGATGCGAACTCTCTCCTTTATACGTCTGCGGCGTGCAATAGGACTTATTCTTGTTGTCGAGCGTGCAGTATTGGTCCGTCGGGATCGACCATTCGATGTAGTGGGTCACGAACAGATCGAGTTTGCCGTCATTGTCAAAGTCAAACCACACGGCGCTCGCGGAAAATCCAGGGCTCGCCACGCCTGCTTTAGCGGTGACGTCCGCAAACTTGCCATTGCCAAGATTGTGGTAGAGATGGTTCGACCCGACCGTCGTCACATATAGATCGTCGTATCCGTCGTTGTCATAATCGCCGACGGCGCAACCCAGTCCGTAGCTCTCGATCGCCAGTCCCGCTTCCCGCGTCACATCGGTGAATGTTCCGTTGTGATTGTTGTGATACAACGCGGGATACGATTTGCCCGTCTTGTGCTCCGGCCAATCCATGGAGTTCACGAAAAAAATGTCCTGCCACCCGTCGTTGTCGTAATCGATAAAGCAGACGCCGCTACCCATGGTTTCCGGAAGATATTTTTTCCCGAATGCCCCGCTATTGTGTTTGAAGTGGATGCCCGCTTGCTCGGTAACGTCTACAAACTCAATCGGCCCCGAAGGCCTGCTGATTTCTGCTTTTGTTTGTGGGATTGCGTCGGTTGTTGGTTGAACTGGAGCGGGCGTTGGTGGCTGAAGTTGAGCGTTCGCCGACGACGAAGCCTGCTCTGTTTTGTCTGTCTCCTTACGCTGACAGCTGATCGCAAAGGCTGAGACGAACAGTAAGACGAAAACTGCATTCCGTGAACGGAACTTCGGGAAGAGACGCCCTGATCTCATGCTGCAGCACGCACAGGAACGGCTCGCCTCGAAGCGAACCAGAGTTCTAGGAGCAGCGCCGCGGGTCCAACGAGGAACAGCGCATAGAACGGCGCATACACCACCTGGTCCAAGCGAAGAATCATTTCAACGAGCGCCACAATGGCAACCACAACGCACTGCCAGGACTTCGAGCGCACCGTCGTCTTCGGATCGGTAATCATAAAAAAGATGAAGAGCTGATACATGGGTCCAGTGAGCGGAGCGATCTCAGACTGCCATGGACTCCCGGTAATGAAACTGCGCAGAAAAGCGAAAATGACAAAACAAATAACATAAGTAGCGGTGATGTGGAATCGCCGCACGCGCCAGATGATGATCGATCCGAGGACCCAGATCACTGCCATCGGCAGCAGGTAATTCCCCCACTGAATACTCAGGCTCGCCACAGTTTCCGGCGCCAGAAACAGCAAAACCGAAATGCCAAAGTTAGAAGGATTCCAGATGTGTCGTCCCTTCACCCGAAGAACATATTTCGACATGATGGAGACAATTGCACAGATCGCATACGGCCAGAACGCAGGCGACCGCACCAGGATGCCCACGCTGATGCCGGTAATATAGGCGCTCGCCAGGTTCGGCCACTTCCCGGTGAACGCTCGTCCGAGAAGCAATTCCGCCAGCAAACTCGCCGCGATGGCCATCCCCGTCTTTTTGTAGCTCTCCAGAATGCCAAACGACAAATGTCCGACGAGGAGAATGCAAGTGATAAACATCGGCGCAAGATAGCGATTCTCCGGACTGAAGAACCGTTTCAATGGCGTCAGTTCGCTATGCTGTGCCGCGATGGGAACGCTCTGCTGGCTCATTGAGGTTCCCTAACCCGGTGAATCTCATCAACGGCCGGATTCTCGATGGTTTGGATTTTGCCGGACGGCCAGCGAATCACAACCTTCTCAATCTGAGATGTTTTTCCTAGCCCAAAGTGCAAGCTCCGCTGATTCTGCGCCGCAAAGCCGCAGCCTCCGGACACTTCCTGCACCTGCTTCTCGCCATTCCAGAACACCGTTACCTCGGCGCCAATCGCACTGCGATTGCTCTTCGTTCCTTCAAGCGCAAACTCCACCCATTTGTTCTCTGGCGTTACGGTATTTTTGTAAATCAGCAAAGGCCCACGCTGATTGGCGACGACCACATCAAGCACCCCGCGATTCCACAAATCGGCGAACGCAACCGCGCGCCCGTCATACCTATCCGTAGCCCCCACAGCTTGCGCAACGTCAATGAATTTTCCGTTGCCGTCATTCAGCCAAACATGTTTTGTCTGGTAGCCCGACAGGCTGCGTCCTTCCATCGCCGGCCAATTCTTCGCGTCGCTGATAATCGTGCTGTGTCCCCCGGCGATCTTCGAAAAATCGTACCAGTAGCTGCGGTTGTGGTCGAGTGAGACATAACCGTTCGTCAGGTACAAATCGAGCGTGCCGTCGTTGTTCAAATCGCCGAACTGCGCTCCAAAGCTCCATCCGCCCAATTCAACGCCAAAATCGCGCGCCAGATTTTCGTACTGCAGCTGTTCGCCGCTCGTGCCTTCCTTGGGTACCCACAGGTTGTTTCCTTGGATGAGCACACCGTCTTCAGAAATATTGGAGACGTACACGCTATATCGGCCCTGGTTCAGAATATCTCCAAAGCTCGCGTTCATTCCGCTCTTGGGAGCAAATCCTACGCCGGTCGGTTCGCCGACCTCATGAAAGCGCTTCTCGTCATTGAAATAAAGCTCTGACACGCCGTAGTCGTTGGCAACAAAAAGATCTGGGCGCCCCGTGCCGCGAAGATCAGCAGCGGCGGCAGCCAACGCCCAGCGCCGGCTGTTGATCCCAACTTTATCGCTGACCTCTTCAAACTTGCCGTTTCCGAGGTTGTGAAACAGATATTTGCGCCCGCCGTTTTTCGCATATTCGAAACTGTCCGGCATTATCTTGGTGGTAGAGAGATGCCATAAGTCCACGTTTTCGTTGTAGTATCCGCCAATAAACAGATCCAGCAGACCGTCGCCGTCGTAGTCGAACCAAAGCGCAGTATTCGCATTGACCCACGGGGGCAGACCGACCTGATCGGTCACACGGGTAAACCCGTGTCCCCGGTCGTTGTGAAATAGCTCCGGCTTGCCCCACTTGATCAGCAAAAGATCTTCGTAACCGTCGTTGTCGTAGTCTCCCCACACCGCGCCCGTTGAAACGCCCGTGCCCGGGCGATTCACGTCCGCAACGCCCATTTCTTCCGCCACATCCTTGAACGTGCCGTCACGCTGATTGCGATAAAGCGCATTCTTCGCGCCTTCCTTGCTAGTCGTCACGTAAATATCCGGCCATCCATCCTGATCAAAATCGACGATGGACACCGCCGCTCCCATCGACGCGACCTGCGGCATAATATGATTCAATCGAGGATCAAGCGTGGGCGCTTGGTGGACAAAGTTCACCCCAGCCGCGTGCGAAACTTCCTCCAGATAAAATCCGTGACGCGCCAGCGCGGATTTGGCATCGAGCTTGGCATCGCCTCGATGCGAGGCAAATCGCTTGATGATGAGCGGAGAGATCACCAGGCCGGCGAAGACGACCGTCAGCATGATTCTTGCGGCAGGACCTCGCATCATTCGGGTGGCGTTCTCCTCAGGGAATTCTGGAACACGTCGGGTGTGATGTAACGCGTGTGGTAGCTCTCCCAGTCTCCCGGAAATTTCTTATACACGAACTCGTCCTCGAGTCGCCCGGGTCGATCGACGTACTCGTCTTTCGCGTGATATGGCAACGGCAACACAGTCAACGAGAACGTGGAGTTGAAGTCTCCGTCCTTGATCCATCCATCTCCTACCAAGACGAAATCGCGCAGCCAGCCAGCCGGCGGCGGGGACTGCTCCGGGAAACGAAGCGACAATTCGTCGCCGGACGCGACAATCACGTAACGGTCATCGATGTGCTGCAGCAATTCGCGAACGTCGCCGTAACGCGTGTAGTAGCCAATCAAGTCGCGCCAGCGTTGTTTCGTCCCGAGAATCTCGTCATATTGAGGTATTTCCGGTGCGCCGGCATCCGGCCGCTCAATCACCGAATAGCCGCGATAGTGCAGATCGGCGACGGAGGGATCCAGTGTCTGCGTTTTCACTGGGGCTTCGGGCGCTCCCGGTGCCCACTCGATGCAGTCCCAATAGATTTCCAGATTCGTCCGCAACCGCACACGCCGCGGAGTCCCCGGACGGAAAATGTCGGTAAGGTTGAACAGCACCGTTTTCTTGCGCCCAGCCGGAAACCCAAGATTCGATTGCGCCGTCACCCATCCGCCGTGTGCATCGGGTACCTCGACGCTCATTCCATGAGCGCGCCATCGATTTCCCTGCGTAATGGCTACGTTCAGCGATGATTCAGTATCGTGAATGGAACCTTGCGCGATGAGGTAAAGAGGTCCGCTCTTCGGAGCATCTTCACCAAGATCGATCTCCGCGTAATGGTCTCGAGTAAGTCCTTGATACTGGCCGCGGCCAAATGTATCGAGCGCGTGCCCATCCAGCTTCCTTAGAACTTCGGTGACATCGGTGCCGTTGTCGTCAATCGCGCGTGCGATCGGGTGAGGCGTCCCCGTCGTGGTAAAGCCGGTTTTCTGAGGTGGAATCACGAACCGTTCGTCGACGTAGATTTCCGTGTTGGCCGGATGGTCCACGGTCATCAGCGCGATGCGGTCATAGTAATAGACCTCCCAAAGCTCCGCAGTGATGCGCAGGTCGTAGTAACCGTCGTGTGGCACCAGTTGATCGCGGCGAATCTTGTACCACTCTCCTGTAGTGGCGATTTTCGCCGAACCGAGCGTGTTAATCCGCAACCCGATCGCCGAACCCCACGGCACGGCGTCCTTCACGAAGTCCATCCGTGTCCCGTTCCAGGCGTACAGAAATGGGCAGGAAGCTTTTAGCCGTTGCTCGGTAACAACGTCCTGATCCGCCTTCACTCCGAATTCCGCGCGCACCGTTCCGTTCGGCCAAACCACCCGCACCACTTCAGCGCTGGTCTGATTTCCAAGACCAAAGTGAACTTGCGGCCCGGTGATCGGCTGCTTCTGCACCAACAGGCCCGAACGTATTTCGATCTCGCCGCCGATGCCGAACGGATTGATCCGCTGGTCGCCAACGGCCTGCTTGGCGTGAGGTCGAACGATCTGCCAGTGATAATTCTTGGAGCCGTGACTCGCTCCTTTGACTGCCTTGCCAGCCCCATCGAAGCCGAGCAAATCGAGCCGTCCGTTGGAATTCAGATCCGCAATATCGAAAATGGTGCCAAGCCCCGGCGCGCGATCGAGAAGCACAAATTTCGAACCAGAACCTCCCAGCCAAATCAGAGGCGCGCCTGATCCTTTTCCGCCACCCGTAGCCACGGAGCTGAGAATCAAATCCATCGCGCCGTTGTTGTCCAGATCAGCGATCTGCAGCCTGGTCTCGCCCGCCAGATTCGCGGTGGGATCCGGAATTTGCGTCAGTGGCCTCGCGGTCCAACCGCTCTTATCATCGAACGACACGCTCGCGATGGTGCCCTTGGATTCGACGGTCACCAAATCCAACACACCATCATCGTCCGTATCCGCCACAGCAACAGCTTTCACCACCGTCAGGTTCGCCGGGAGCGTGACTTCGCGGAACTGTCCCTGGCGCTCATTGTGGAAGATGTGAAGCCGCCCCGCGCCGTCCACTATGGCCGCATCGGCATTGCCGTCCCCGTCAAAATCCGCCCACGCAAACGCCTGCACGCCAGAGATTCCTGGAAACGGTTGAACTACTGTAAATGCGTCGTCGCCATTGTTCCGCAGAACTTGTGCAGGGCCACTCTTTGTCCCAACAACAATGTCCAAATCTCCGTCGGCCTCGATGTCGACAGCCCAAGCACCGGTGTACGCGGCTGTCGTGATGCTTTTCGGCAGTTTCGTATTGGCGGTAACATCGACAAATTTCTCTGGCGAATCCTGTCGCATGAACCGCAGGCCGCCCGCCCCGGCGAGCACAAGGTCGGTCTTGAAGTCGTAATTAAAATCAATCTGCAGTATTCCTTCCGGCCGTGGTGTCACTGTGGATGGACCGCCGGGGAACGGGAAGCTGGCTCCAGTCGAAAGGCGAACCTCATGCCCGTTCGCCAGCGCAACGACCGGAGCGCCCTCGCTGCCAAGCGCAACCCCGCCAATCCACGACCACGAAACCAAGCTTGCATTGGCAACGGGCTTCACATCAAAGGCCAGCGACGTGTCCGGCGCCGCCGGCGTGAAGTCCGGCTGCGCCATACGGAGGAAATGTGTGAAAGGCTCCGCTTCTTCTCCGGCGGGCGCTTTCAGCACGGCCAGGCTCTCGCGAAATTCCGGCACGCGCATCAAGGTATTGCGCAGGAATGTGGTTCGCGTCGCAGCCGCGCGAGGGTCCGGACCATCTGCGGCGGTCTGCAGTGCAGCTAGCTGCGTCTTTACTTCCGGCGGCCAATTCGCGGAACGCGCGGTGATTTGTGCCAGTAACGATTTCAGCGTCGCCGCGTCGGCCTTCTTCGCAACGACGCGGGCCAGTTCCAGCTGTGCGGCCAAATTGTCGGGCTGCGCGGCAAGAATCTTCTGAATCAAGCGCTGATACTCCGCGTCGTTCTCGGCGCCTCCCTCGCGTTCTACCTCTTCGGCGAGTTGGTAGGCAGCGCGGTAATTGCTGGGGTTAATCTCGACAGCCTTACGCCAATCGGCGATCGCGTTTGCCGAATTGCCCTGGCCGCTCTCGAGTAAACCCAGCAACTGATAGATGTGATCGTTGCTGGGAGCAAGCCTTCGAGCCCGCTCAAACCGTTGGGCAGCTACGTCCAATTTTCGCTGGCGCAGCGCCAGCACTCCCCAATTCGCCCAACCCGCGGGCTCCCCCGGAACGAGGATCGTAAAATCCGCAAGCTTGCCATCCGCCGTGACGTCATTGCCGACCTGAAGCGCCCCAAGTCCAATGTAGAACGCGGAAACCGCGTCGGAGTATTCTTTCGTGCCTTTTTGAGGAAGCTTATTTCCTGTTCTGCACGCAGACAAACCGATGGCCAGAACGCCGCAAAGCACAAGGAGTCCGGTGCGCACCGAAGCCAAACCTGTTTTGTTCATCAGCACCAAACACCTCTCACTTTTCCGTGCAAGAAATCATAGCTCTAGATCTCGGGTCTCCGGCATAACCTAAAACAATCATTGACGAGACTGCGCTTGACAGACACCATGTACCCTCGTTTCAAGGGTAGTCGGACTGTTTGATTGCCTAGTCGTGCCCACTTCAGTACAGGAGAGTTCGTGCCAAAATGTCAGAACGCAACGTGATCAGCAATCAAAAACAAATCCTAAAAAACCAGAAAGCCATCCTTTCGAATCAGTCTCGGATAAAGTCCAATCAAGGCGACATCAAAGCGAATCAAGGCCAAATTAAGGCCAACCAGGAGACCATCAAGAAGAATCAAGCCTCCATCCTGAAAAATCAGGGCAGCCTTAGCATCATTATTAAAAATCAAGAACAAATCCTGTCCCTGCTCAGGAAATAAGCCGGGAATCTGTGCCCGCTAAGAAACCGTAGATCGGCCGCGTCGCAACGCCGTGCGGTGGATCGTTGCACGGGTAAATCCCCGGCGCTCCTCTTCAGCTCGTCCGCTCCTCGGCTACCGTGAACCCCATCTCGTGGATAAACGCCTTGAGAGATTTCTCGCTAACCACCTTCGGATCGAACTGAATTTTAACGATTCCTTCATGGTACTTGGAGTTGGACCAGGAAACTCCTTCTTGCTTCTGCAGCATGGTGTCCAGCCCGACGGCACACGTCAGGCAACTGAATCCCTTCACGACATAAGTCACCGTCGTCGTTTCCTTCGCATCGGCCGCCGCGATTGTCGCTACGCTGCTTGTTCCCAGAGCCGCCATGAATTGGACGAATTGCCTGCGAAACATTTTAGTCCTCCTTAAATCACTTCGCCGACGCGGTTCCTGCCTCATATCTCCAGGGCACCTGTGTTGTCTCGCTGTCGGAAAAACGAGTATCCGTATATTCGCTGAATTCAATCTTCTTGTTCAGCACGCCGGTCTCCATCATCAAATCGCGGACCATATCAAAATCGTCTTTGCGCGGAGCAAGCGAACTGTACACAACCCGATCCATCGGCTTGGTCAGCGCCCAACGGAGCAAGGCCGGCTTCTGGTGATAGTAGAACCGCCCGACAAAATCGGCAGCGTCCTCTCGATAGGACTTGCCTTTGTCTAGCCACAAACCAGAACGCGCAATGCCATCAACCAATGTCTGCACAATATCTGGACGCTTATCGATCAGGTCTTGCCGCACCACCAGAATGCACGACATATAATCCGGCCAATATTCCCGCGCCTGAAACAGCACCCGGCCGTAGCCGCCCATCTCCGCCTGCGACGGAAACGGTTCGCCCATCGAAAATCCGTCGATGGCCTTGGCTGCCAGCGCACCGGATACGTCCGGAGGTGCCATTTCCACCATTTTCACCTCTCCCGGTTTTATGCCCCACACTTTCATCGCGCGAAACAGAAGTAGGCGCTCATCGGAAAAACGGCTGGGAATCGCAATCGTGTGCCCGCGTAGGTCGGGAACAGATTTGATCGGTCCGTCCTTGCGGACGACGACGGCGCTGCCATAGCGGTGCCCGAGATACACAACCTTAATCGGGACTCCTTGAGACACGAGCGCGATCGCGAGCGGAGCAACGATGAACGCCGCTTGAACCTTGTTCGAAATGAGAGCTTCCTTGATCTCCGGAAAGCCCTGAAACAAGCGAGGCAAGAAAATCTCTCCGTTATCCGAGAACTTCGAGATGTAGTCGGTCACCGGGCAGGTGAGTTGGCAGGTCACCGGAATATAGGCAACCACGATCTTGCGCGTTGCCATCGGCAGACGGTCATTCATCACCGCTGCCCAATTCACGTTGAGGTACCCGTGAAGAGCGGAGATAAGCGCTACCCAGCCGATTCCGCACAGAAGGACTTTCTTCTTAAGATTCATTGCGGAATCCCCAGCGAACGGATTTGATTGTTTCCAGCTTGCGGAAGCCTTGGTCCAGGATCAATCCGATCACGCCGATCATCAGCATCGCCGCGACAACGAGGTCGTATCGTTTGCCCGAATTTCGCGAATCAATAACAAGATATCCCAGCCCCGAATCGACAGCGACCATTTCCGCCGCAACCACCACCAGCCATGCGATTCCGAGCGCTAGCCGTAAGCCAACGATGATTTGTGGCAGAGCTGCTGGAAAAACGACTCTCGCGAGCAATTGCCCAGGTGCAAGCCCGAAGTTACGGCCAGCGTGACGATAGGCCGCTGGAACATTCGATACGCCATGAATACACGCCACCACGATCGGGAAAAAAGCACCCATAAAAATCAGAAAAATCGCAGCGTTGTCGCCCACTCCGAAAAAAATAATGGCCACTGGAATCCACGCGATCGGGCTGATCGGCCTTAGTATTTGCATTACCGGATTGACGATCTGATTGAACGCCGGATACCAACCCAAGAGCAGCCCCAGCGGGATTCCAAGCATGACTGCAGCGGCAAACCCAATCGCTACCCGGCGCAGGGAACTGGCGATATCCGGCCATAGAACGTTCTTGTGGAGGAGTTCGACGAATCCGCGTTCGACTTGCGACGGGGCAGGGAACACTTTCGTCCCGCTCCAAACGACCAGATAGTGCCAAAGCGCAAACAAAACGGCCGCCGCCAGGACTGGCCAGAACACCTTCTCCAATTTATTCGGTTGGGCGAGAGTATTCATATTTTGTGCGCCAATCCGATCTGCCCCAGAATACCGTCGCGAAGCTCCAGGTAACGCGGCGAGCTGATATCGCGGGGATGCGAAATATCAATATTCACGATAAGCTGAGTAACGGCGGGCCGGGCGCTCAACACCACCACGCGATCTGCCAACTGCACCGCTTCATCGATATCATGCGTCACAAAAACAATCGTCTTGCGTTCTGATCCCCAAATCCGCAGCAATTCCCCGCGCATCGTGTGCCGCGTCATGGAATCCAAAGCTCCGAACGGTTCATCGAGATACAGCATGTCCGGATTTACCGCCAAGGCCCGCGCTACTTCCAAGCGTTGCTTCATTCCGCCCGAAAGCTCTGAAGGATAAGCCTCTTCAAATCCTTTCAGCCCCACCATCTTGATGTAGTGCGCGATTCGCTGTTTCCGCTCCGAGTCCTGCAATTTAAACAGGCCGAAACCAATATTGCCCTCGACCGTCAGCCAGGGAAAAACTCCGCGCTCCTGGAAAACAAAAATCCGCCGAGGATCGGGCCCGCGTACGATTTCGCCATCGATACGCACCGATCCACTCGTAGGCGATAGAAATCCGCTCATGGTGTTCAGGAGTGTCGATTTCCCACATCCAGACGGCCCAACCACGCAGACAAATTCGCCTTCGGAGACGTCCAAATTAATGTTCTGCAAAACAGGAAGGCTCTTGTTGTCACGCGTGAAGACCACACCAAGGTTCTCCGTCCGCAATTTGGTACCCGTAGCAGCCGATGCTGGATTGGTTGTGTGTCCCAACGACATCCCTATTCCTCCGAGTAAGCCCAGCGGAACGATTTCACTTTTTCGAGCGACCGCATCGCCGTGTCCAGCAGCAGCCCAATAAGTCCGATAATCACCATGCCCGCCACCACAAGGTCATACCGGTTCCCGGCATTCCGCGCGTCCACAATAAGGAATCCCAAACCCGAATCGACTGCAATCATCTCTGCCGCTACAACCACCAGCCACGCAACACCTAAAGTAATCCGCAACCCAATCAGCAACTGCGGAACCACCGCCGGGTACAAAACCCGGTAAACCAGATCGACAGGCCGCAAGCCGAAATTGCGTCCAGCATTGACATAAACCGATGGGATGTTCCGCACCGAATTGATTGCCGTCAGAAGCAGCGGGAAAAAGCATCCGAGAAAGATCAGAAATACCGCCGAGGCATCTCCGACTCCAAACCAAAGAATTGCCAGCGGAATCCATGCCAGGGGAGAAATCGGCCGGAACACTTGCACCAGAGGATTCAGCGCCATCTCGGACCGGCGGTTCCACCCAATCGTGAGCCCCAAAGGGATTGCCATGATGGCTGCAAGGCCAAATCCCCATGTGACGCGAAACAACGAGGCAACGATGTATTTGAGCAGAAATCCGTGACGAACCAGGTCAGAAATGCCGCCGACCACGCCCGAAGGGCCCGGAAGGATGTAGCCGGGGTGTCGATTCACGGCGATTTGCCAAGCCACAAGCAAAATCGCGATGAAAACAATCGGCCGCAAGCGCACCAGCAAGTTCAACGCCTTATACCTCTTTGTAGAGGAAGCACGGAGCTCGCAGTCACCGCTGTCTTCCGGTTGGCACTAAGCATGGAACAGGCAAGCCACGGAGAAGAGATTGGCGAGGCTTGTATCGCGGAAATCCGAGGCGTATCCCCCCGCCCTTCAATAAGGTGAGAGGTTAGCACTCGCCTTTCAAGCCCATCAATAGTAGAAAACCACTACGTGTGGGTATCTTGGCTCTGCCTGTAGTGCGGTGCCTTCTTGCCTTGAGCGTCGAAGGGTAGACAGGCCTATTGGGTTTGTCTTGCCACAGCAATTCTATCGTCGCTTGCCCAAGAAAGGCACAAATCACGCGAAACTACATCAGATTCAATGTGTTTGAGTCTTTGTCGTGCCACCGTCAATCCTTTCGAACCGCCGATTTCAGGGCATTCCAGGCAATATTGTGCTGTCAATTCTAGTGCTAGCTGTTCCTTCTCCCTCGCAAACTCAACAAGGCACCACCATCGCGACAAGAGTGAATATCGTTTCGTTCCTCGCGACCGTCCATGACCGCGATGGCAAGGTCGTCAAAAACCTCAACCCTGACGACTTCGTTCTGTTGGACGACGACATTCCTCAGAAGATCGACTTTTTCTCGCGAGAATCCGATCTTCCTCTCACCATTGGCCTTCTGGTTGACACCAGCCGGAGCCAGACGGGGGTCCTCTTAGAAGAGCGCCGGGCCAGTTATACATTTCTGGATCAAATGCTGCGCGG
This sequence comes from Candidatus Acidiferrales bacterium, assembly GCA_963722985.1. Taxonomy (GTDB): domain Bacteria; phylum Acidobacteriota; class Terriglobia; order Acidiferrales; family UBA7541; genus Acidiferrum. Next base: position 148,283 of record CAVROZ010000001.1, read on the forward strand.
GGACAAAGATCGTGCATTCGTCGTTCAGTTCGACACTCAGGTTGAACTGCTGCAGGGATTGACCTCTTCGCGCAGCGAACTGGAGGCGGCGCTGAACCGCCTGAGTATTCCCCGAGAATTCGCCACCCTCATCTATAGCTCAGTCCAAAAGTCTTCCGAGGACGTCATGCGGCAACAACCGGGAAGGAAGGCCTTCATCCTGCTGCCGGATGGCGTGGCGTACCGAGACCCGAACTCAATTGGCACCGCAATCGAATTCGCGCAGCGGGCTGACACCATCATTTACGCGATTCGTTTTTCCGACAGCAAAATAACCAGACCCGCTCGAGCTGCGGTTCACGTTGCGATGAAAGAGCAAAGAAACCCTGCAACGCATGGCCAAGGAAACCGGTGGAATTTCGTATGAAGTTACAAAGGACCAGCCGATCGAAGCGATCTATTCACAGATCGGGGAGGCGCTCCGCAATCAGTACAGCATCGGCTACGCACCAACGCGCCAGATCGACGACGGAAAATATCACAAAATCAAACTGACCACGAAAGACCGCCATATGGACGTTGCTGCAAGGGACGGGTATTACGCCAAATGACGGAGTCGCGCTCCTACTCCCATCCACCGCCGAGCGCCTGATAAAGTTGAACCAACGCGTTCAATTCATTCCCCTGAGCCTCAGCCAACGTCAGCTCCGCCGTGAAAGAATTGGTCTCGTTCGTCAAAACCTCAAGATAGTCGGTCGTCCCGGCCTTAAACCGTAATTCCGAAAGGTGCGCAGCGTCTTGAGCCGAATCCACAAGGTGCTGCTGTTGAATCCGAAACTCTCGATATTTTCGATAAGCAATCAGTGCGTCGGAAACATCGCGGAAAGCGCCCTGAATGGTTTGTTGGTAGCTAAGAACCAACTGATCGCGCTGTGCTTCCGCCAACCGCACACCGGATCTGAGCCGCCCTCCCTCAAAAATCGGCTGCGCCAACGTTCCCGCCAGTGTCCAGACCCCCGCGGGTCCCGAGAACAGATTCACAAGCGCGGCACTTTCGTATCCGGCATTGGCAGTCAGCGCAATTTGCGGGAAATAGGCCGCCCGCGCCACGCCGATCTGGGCGTTAGCGGCTACCAGGTTTCCCTCGGCTTCGCGAATGTCCGGCCGCCGCTCGAGAAGGGTGGATGGAATTCCGACAGGAACCTCAGGTGAATGAGGTTGTTCCGTCAGTTTCAGGCCGCGTGGGATATCGCCAGGATTATTTCCCAGCAGAATGCTGAGCGCGTTCTCTTGCTGCCCAATTCGCCGCTCAAGATCGGGAATTTCGGCGGCCGCGGTATAAACCAACTGTTCGGACTGCCGAACATCCAATAGGGAGTTGATTCCATGCTGCTCCAGGGTCTTGGTCAAATCCAGAGAATCCTGCCGTGAACCCAGCGTGCCTTTCGAAATCTCCAGCTCCAGATCGAGTTGCCGCAATTGAAAGTATCCGCTCGCGACGTTGGCGACAAGTGTAGCCATCACTTCTTTCTGTGCCCATTCATTGGCCAGCAAAGTAGCGCGAGCCCCTTCCGTTGCGCGCCGGTACTGTCCCCAGAAGTCCAGATTCCACGCGGCCGACGCCGTGACCTGCCCTTGCGTAACCTCGTAACCCGGAATAGGTCCGACCTTGGGATTCCTCACGCTGGTCACATTCCCGCCAACCCCCAAAGAAGGGAATTGGTTCGCCCGTGTAATTCCAAGTTGGGCTTGAGCCTGCAGAACCCGCGTAGCCGCAATGCGCACGTCATAATTGTTCTTTAGAGCCGTGCGAATGAGGCCTTGCAGTTCCTTGTCCTCGAAAACCTCCCACCATTTCTCGTCGCCGAGTGAAGCTACTGCAGCGCCACCCGGCGCGGACGGAGACGGCGTCGAGGCGTCGCTCGGCGCTTCGGATGGATTCGCGCTCCGATAATTCGCGGGAACCGAAACCGCGGGCCGTTTGTAGTTTGGCCCAACGGAGCACGCCGTCATCGCCAGCAAGGCGCAAAACAGCACGCAATAGGAAAATCCGTAGTGATTTCGTCTCCTCATAAACATTTTTGTTCTAGTCTCCAGTGCGTTCTTGAAGCGAATAAGCGGGGCTTGCTGCTGGCTCGTGTGCGAAATGTTTCGTAGAGCGGAAGAAGGCATAGCGGTCCAACACCTTCTCTTGGAACTCTTCAAGATAGAGGTAAATCGCAGGAGTGACGAACAACGTCAGGAACTGAGACACGATCAGGCCGCCGATAACCACCAGACCGAGCGGCCGGCGTGAAGAACCATCCGCGCCATAACCGAGCGCGATCGGCAGCGCGCCCAGCAAAGCCGCGGCGGTGGTCATCATGATGGGCCGAAACCGCTCCATGCTGGCTTCGTGAATGGCGTGATCGTCCTGGATTCCTTTTTGAACGCGTTGTTCCGCAAAGTCCACGATCATGATTCCGTTTTTCTTCACAATGCCCATCAGCATGAACATGCCGATGTACGCATAGAGCGAAGCTTCCTCCTTAAACAGCCACAACGTGGCCAACCCTCCGACCAGGGCCACCGGCAAGGAAGAGAGAACCGTGATCGGATGCAGGTAACTTTCATAGAGAATCGCCAGAATCACGTACATCACAAACACGGCAACCAGCATCAGCACCACAAGGTCGGAAGCGGTGTTACGAAATGTCAGTGCTTGTCCCTGAAGGCCGCCCTGAACATCCGTGGGCAAGGTCTCTTTTGCAGTCTTCTCTACAAAGTTGGTAGCGTCCCCCACGGCGTAACCGGGTTTCATGTTGAAGAAGATCGTGACGCTCGTGAACTGGTTCAGATGGTTGACCGCTTGCGGCCCGATCATCGCATGTGCGCTGGTGACGGCATTCAGAGGAACCATCCGCTGACCGTCGTCGCTCTTGATATACAACTTGCTCAAATCCTGCGGATCGGCGCGCTTGTCGTCGGCCACTTCCAGAATCACCTGATATTGGTCCGTCGTTTTCTTGATCAGATAGCTGTAGTTCTGCGAATAGGCGTCGTGGAGCAGAGTGAGAATGCGCGTCTCCGAAACTCCGTAGAGCTTGGCCTGATCGCGCAAAATATCCACTTGCAGATTCGGAGTGTGATTGAAAAGGTCGGAGTTCACGAACAAGAATCCCGGATACGCCTGTAACTTCGCCAGCAGTTTGTTCGCCGTGTTGTATACCTGATTCGGGTCGATCCCTGATAGCGCATAAGCGAACTGGCCCTGCACGTTGGCCGTTGCGCCCGTACTGATCTCCAGCACAGGGTTGGGCTGCAAAAACACCACCGTCCCCGGCACCGTCGACATGATTCCCCCCATCAGTTGTCCGGCAACCTGTGTGATCGGCGGCCGCTTCGAGGGGGCCTTCAAAAATGAAATCAGAAACGCCTGGTTCGCTGGCATGAACTGCCCGTTGCCGCTCATCGTGAAAGTCGATGCAACCGCGGGATTCGCGTGCAGCACTTTTTCCGCCGCATCCTGATACGCGTGCATCTGCTCCGGCGAAGACCCTTCCTGAGCCACAAGCACGCCGCGAATAAACGAACTGTCGCCGACCGGCAGGAAAGACTTGGGAACGGTATAGAACAGGTATCCGGTTCCGAAAAGGCAAACGAACCAGATCACCGCCGAAATCCACCGGTGGCGAAGGAAAAACCAGAGGTAACGGCCATAAACATCCAGCACGCGCCGCTCGATTCCCCCAATCACCTTTTCCACCCAGGTCTTCTTTGCTCCCTCCCCGCGAGGAGAGAGCAGGCGCGACGTCATGAGCGGAGTCAGCGTCAGGGAAACGATGCCGCTGGCCAAAATCGAAATTACGATCGTGATGGAAAACTCGCGAAAAATACGCCCGACCAATCCGCCCATGAACACCAACGGTATGAACACGGCTGCCAGCGAGAGCGTCATCGTCAAAATCGTGAAGCTGATCTCTTTCGCCGAACTGATCGAAGCTTGCAGCGCATTCTTGCCCGTTTCCATCAAGCGAACCGTATTTTCCAGAAACACGATCGCGTCGTCCACGAGGAACCCGATCGCCAGCGTCAATGCCATCAACGACAAGTTGTCTAGGCTGTAGCCAAGAATCTTCATCGCTACGAACGTAAGCAAAAGCGAAAGAGGCAACGCCACAGCCGGAATCAGCGTGTCGGTAGCGCGGCCCAGAAAAACGAAAATCACCATCACCACGAGCACGAACGCAATATAAAGCGTCGCTTGCACGTCCTTAATGCTCGTCACGATGGTCTGCGAGCGGTCGTATGCCGAAACGATCCGTACCGATGTCGGCAACTGGCTCTGAATGCTCGGAAGCAAATCCCGAACCGATTTCGTGACCTCCACCGCGTTTGCTCCGGCGCGCCGGAACACAGCCACGACCACAGTTGCGCCCGGAGTTGGATACCCCCGCGCCCAGAACCTCATGTCGATTCGCTCGTCCTGCACGCCCTGTTTCGCGCTGGCAACATCCCTCAGGTACACCGGTGAGCCGCCGTTTTGCCCGACGATCAGTTGGTCGTACTGTTCGGCGGTGCTCAATTGTCCCTGCGGCTGCAACAAGAACGTGCGATGCGGCCCATCGAACTGGCCTGCTCCGGTATAGCTGGTCCCGTTCTTCACGGCGGTGGTCAAATCCTCGAGTGTAATGTTGCGTACCGCCATCGCCGACGGGTCTGCTTTGATCCGCACCGCAGACTGTGTTCCATACACCGCCACCTGGCTCACTCCCGGGAGAATGCTGATGTGTTCGCCCACCTGCGTGTTGGCGTAATCGTAGAGTTGTCCTTCAGTCGCCGTGTCGCTGACGAGAACGAGATACTGAATCGGCTGATCGTTCGGATTGGTCTTGGTAAAAGTAGGTGGGCTCGGCAAATCGATAGGAAGCTGCGCGGTCGCTCTTGTAATTGCCGCCTGAACGTCGGTCGCGGCGCCATCCAGGCTTTTCGACAGGTCAAACTGAAGCACGAAACTCGAATGGCCCTGCCCGTTGTTCGAAGTCACCATCTCGAGGCCGGGAATCTGCATGAATTGGCGCTCGAGCGGAGTCGCAACGTTGTTCGCCATCGTCTCCGGAGTAGCCCCCGGATAATTGACCTGCACCTGAATCACGGGGTAGTCCACAGCCGGCAAGTCGCTGACCGGCAATTGCAGATAGGCAAACACACCGAACAAAATCACCGAAGCCGTAAGAGCCACAGTCATTACCGGCCGTCGAATAAATGGTTCTGAAAGATTCACGAGCGACCGCCTTGCTTGCTGTCATCCTTCCCATCAGGCGCTGCCGCTGGAGCTTGCGCATCGATATGCACCTTGCCCCCGGGTCGCACCAGTAACTGCCCGGCCAGAACAACGCGCTCGCCGGCTAGGAGCCCGTTGGTGATAACCACGTCGCTGCCTTGCCGCTGTCCCAACGTTACCGGCCGAAGCTCCGCCGTGTCATCGGACTTGATCACGAACACAAAAGGTCCCTGTTGGCTGATCTGAGCGGCTTGGTTGGGAATCAGCACTGCGCCCTTTTGCGTAATCAGCACGAGTTTCACATTGACGAATTGCCCCGGCCAGAAGTGGCGATCGGTGTTGGCCATCGTGGCACGAAGATTTACTGTTCCTGTTGCGTTTTGCACGGCGTTGTCGAGGAACTCCACTCTTCCCGGGCGCCCGGCAATTTCCGGGTCGGCTGGCAGCCGGACAAACGCCTTCAACGTGCCACGGCCCATCTCCTTCTGCACTTCCGGCAGATCGCGCTCAGTGATCGTGAAATTCGCGTAAATCGGATCCAGCCGCTGGATGGACAGCAGCGACGTAAGGTTGGCCTGTACCACATTTCCAGCATCAACCAGGCGTGCGCCCGCTCGGCCGTCGATCGGCGAGTGAATGTAGCAGTAATTCACATTGATCTGGGCTGTCTCGATCGCCGCTTTAGCCGCTTCGACCTGAGCCTCGCTCACGTCGACGGTGTTTTTCTTGGTGTCGTAGTCCTGTTGCGAAATCGCCCGGCTTCCGACCAGTCCCTGATCGCGGGCAAACTGAATCTTGGCAAGCTCCAGTGCCGCTTTTGCCTGGGCCAGGTTAGCCTGTGCCGAATCAAGTTGAGCCTGAAACGGTCGCGGGTCGATCACAAAAAGCAATTGCCCCTTCTTCAGATTTTCCCCGTCCTGGAACTTCCGTTCCGTGATGGCGCCGGACACTTGCGGCATTACATTAACCGATTCAAACGCCATGTTTCTGCCGATCTCATCGAGGTATCGCGGCACGTCTTGAGTCTTCGCAGTTACCACGGTCACAAGGGGCGGAGGCAAAGTCATGGGATTGTCCGCCCGCGCATTGCTCTTGTTACAGGAAATACAAAAGAGGGCAACGGACAATAACAAGGTCGCAACGCTTAACATCGCCGAGCTAAATTTTCTATCTGTTGTGCCTGTCATGAGCCCCATTCTGATTTCTCCGTGCTCCTTCATATCCCGAAAACTCGCTGGCCTGCGTTGCGGTGTTTCTCGATCCCCGCGTCCTGCTTATTAAAGGTTTCCGACCCTTGACTGCTCGTCCCTAGGGCATTTGTTGCCTGCCGAAACAGCTAAATTCCTCGGGTTCGTCCGCTTCCAAGGTATTAAGTTCGATGCCAAGGTTGCGCCGGCGGGTACGAGTGTAGAGGCACATCACGGCGGCCCGGCACAGCGACATTTCTTGTTCGTGCGATTCTATGGCGATAGAAAACATCGCACGCGTCCCGGTGTGATCCATGCTCTTCCTTATCCTTCCTATGCCGACCGTGTCACACCAATTTCTTCGAAGCGAACTAGCGATTTTTTCGGTGACGTTCTGGCAAGCCGAGCCCAAGCATTTCCTCTCGTTAAGACACTGATTCTATGCTATTTAGACGCCATTTTGCATATTAAGATTCCGCCGTGCGACGCCTCATTCGCAGAGACACTCTAATAGCAGAGACCAAGAAATGTTGCGGGTGGCGATTGCAGGGATGGCGTTTGTCTGGACATAATAGTTCTTCGATGCAGTGTTCAATGCGCGTTCGAATCGCCGCGGAAGAACGCAAGTGGGATTGCAGTGAGTGAAGCGCCACAATCATGTGCGGAAAGATCGCTAGCGGAGCGTTACGAAGCGCTCTTTCGTGTCTCGCATGCGGTTGGCGTTTACCGCGACCCGAAAGAATTGTTCCGCGTGCTGGCCAACGAGCTTCGGCACGCAGTCGACTTCGATTTTGTGGGTTTATTTCTCTACGACGGGGCCACCAACACTTTCCAAAATCCCGTTCTTGAGACTTTGCACGGGCGTGGAATTTCTATCCCACCCGATTTTCCTCCGGAAAAAACCATAACCTGGTGGATCTACCATAACCAGAAGCCGGTGGTGATCTCCTCGCGCGAGAATGAAACCCGCTTTCCGCAAATGATGGAAATCTACAAGCAGCACGGAGTCCAGGCCGCTTGCCTCCTTCCGCTGACGACCGCGCGCCGTCGCCTCGGCAGTCTCGGCTTCGGCGAAGAGCATCCGCGTAGGTACAGCGAAGACGAAGTCCGCTATCTCGCGCTCGTCGCCGATCAGGTGGCGCTCGCTATAGATAACGCCTTACGCGACGAGGAACAGGAGCAAAGCGAAGAAGAACTGCGCAAGCAGAAAGCACATTTCGAAAAGCTCTTCGAGTTGGCGCCGGAAGCGATTGTGTTGAGGGACGTCAAAAACCGCGTCCTCCGCGCGAACCGCGAATTCACAAAATTGTTCGGCTTCACTGTCGAGGAAGCCATAGGTCGCAACATCAGCGAACTGATCGTGCCGGAGGGTGCCTGGGATGAGTCCGAGCAGTTGCGGGAATCGCTGCGTCGCGGCGAACGCGTGAACGCGGAATTGGTTCGCAAACGAAAGGACAACAAACGCCTCGTGGTGTCCTTCGTTGCCGCCCCGGTTAAGTTCGACGGTGGGCCTCCGGAAATCTACGGCATCTACCGTGACATCACCGAGCGCAAGCAAGCGGAAGAAGCCCTGCGGCGCAGCGAGGCCTATCTGTCCGAAGGCCAAAGGCTCAGTCACACCGGCAGCTGGGCCCGCTGCGTCTCGACCGGAGAGATCTATTTCAGCTTGGAGAGTTTTCGTATTTTCGGGCTCGACCCCGAGACGAGAATGACTCTCGACAATCTACTGAACCGCATCCATCTCGAGGATCGCCCGAAGTTCGAAGACGTCATTCGCCAGGCAACAAGTGGATCAAGCGACTTCGAGACCGACTATCGCATCCTCCGCGATGACGGTTCGACCCGCCACATCCATGTCTTGGGCCATCCCGTAAAGAATGCCGCCGGCAATCTCTCAGAGTTCGTCGGCACCCTGATCGACGTCACCGACCAGATGGCTTCACGGAAGGCGCTCGAAGATGCCTTCGCCGAAATCAATCGCCTGAAAGACCAACTCTTCGAGGAAAACGTCGCCCTCCGTCAGGAAATCGACGAAACCTCGATGTTCGACGAAATCGTCGGTAAGAGCGCCGCGCTCCATAAAGTGCTCAAGGAACTGGAAACCGTCGGCCCGACAGAATCGACCGTGCTCATTTATGGAGAAACCGGCACGGGCAAAGAGCTCGTTGCACGCGCCATTCACAATCTCAGCGCCAGGAAATCGAACGCCTTCGTTAAAGTGAACTGCGCAGCCATTCCCACGGGGCTATTGGAAAGTGAGCTCTTTGGCCACGAGAGGGGCGCTTTCACCGGCGCCATAGCGCAGCGCATCGGCCGTTTTGAGCTGGCTCAACATGGTACAGTTTTCTTGGACGAAGTCGGCGAAATCCCTCTGGAACTTCAACCAAAACTATTGCGCGTCCTCCAGGAAAGGGAATTCGAGCGCCTGGGCAGTTCGCGCACCATGCGCACGGACGCTCGCGTGATCGCAGCAACGAATCGAGATTTATTCACAATGGTTGGCGAGCATAGCTTTCGCTCCGATTTGTTCTATCGCCTCAACGTGTTTCCCATTCACGTGCCCGCGCTCTGCGAACGCCGTGAGGACATTCCTTCGCTCGTGCGTTATTTCGCTGAACTCTTCAGCCGGCGCATGAAAAAGTCTATCGAAACCATTCCAACGGAAACTATGACCGCGCTGATCGCCTACGACTGGCCGGGAAATGTTCGCGAACTCCAGAATGTCGTCGAGCGTGCCGTGATCCTGTCCAATCACGGAGTCCTTCGAATACCCGCGGCGGATTTGAAAATTGCAAGAACCGCTTCGTCGGCAATTGAGGAAGCGCCCGCACGCGCGCCAAAGCGTACGCGCGCCAGTGTGCCCGCGCTGACCCGTGAGCAAGTTCTCGAAGCGCTGAAAGAAGCTCGCGGCCGCGTTGGCGGGGCGGACGGTGCCGCAGCGCGCCTCGGATTGAAGCGCACTACTCTGATTGCCCAGATGAAAAAGCTGGCGATCGATCCTCGCACTGTCATAAGCGAATCCTGACACTGTCAGAGCGCCGTGACAGATTGACACCCGTTCTGCGTTGTCCTCGCGTTCCTCCCTGAAATTCTTTCCGCTCAGTCACTTACTAAGCATCTGCGCGCCTCCGCCGTTTGGCATCAATCATGCCATTTGCTACCGCGAGCTTCGAGAACCGATGTTACGGACCATGATCACGGACACGTCATTCGAGCAGAAATGGGTTTTGCAAGGCCGCCTCTGCGGCGAATGGGCCGTCGACCTCAAAGAGCAGTGGCGAAGGTCGAAGAGCACCAGGGAGGGACGCCGATGCGCCATTGATCTGGAAGATGTGATTTCGGTCGATGAAAAGGGCCAGCGCGTCCTGCAGGAAATGGTGAGCGAGGGTGCCGTATTTCTCGCGAGCCGCGCCTACATGAAAGGCCTTTTGGAATCGTTACACCAGCAACATCGTTGAATTCAGAAGGGGGACCAGATGAGAATCGAATCGGCAAACAGAAGGGAAGTTGTAAGCGAAGGAATGCTGGCGGACGCGATTCTCCGCAAAGACGGCAAAGCCAAAGACGCGGATGAACAACTCGTCCGTGATGCCGTGCGCGGTTCGGACGCCGCCTTTGGCACTCTCTTCGAGCGCTACGAACGCAGAATGTTACTCATCGCCAACCGCATTCTCCGTAATCGCGAGGATGCCGAGGACGCGGTGCAGCAGGCATTCAAACACGCCTTCGTTCGCTTGGATTCATTTCAAGGTGAGTCGCGATTCTCTACCTGGATCACGCGCATCGCCATCAATGAAGCGCTCCAATTGCTGCGGAAACGCCGCCCCGGCCTCACCTCTTTGGAAGGGCAAACGCCAGAAGGAACGGCCAAAGCGCTCGAAATCGAAGATACCGCGGCGACTCCCGAGGAGCGCTGTGATAACGACGAAATGCGTGGCATTCTGCATGAAGCCATCGGCGAACTGCGGCCGATCTTCCGCAAGGTCGTGCAACTCTACGAGATCGGCGAGTTATCCAGCGCGAATACCGCTCGCAAATTGGGCCTTTCCGACACCACGGTCAAAGCTCGTGCCTTCCGCGCGCGCCGCCTTCTGCGTCGCAAGCTCGCCGTTCGCCTGGGCATCCGCACCCGCAAAGCCGCGGCACTCCTGTTTGTTTCGCCAAGAAGACCTCGCGCCCGGGTCTGCAAGCCCTCCGCCACCGCTTAGGCGGAGCCGCGGCTAGCACTGGACCGGCCTTACACCTTCATCGTACTGGCCTTGCTCATTGTTATCATGAGCCCAGTCGTGATCCTCCGCACGCCAACCGACATTTTCCCCAACATCGACATCCCCGTAATCGCGGTCGGCTGGCAATTCACTGGTATGAACCCGGAAGAACTCGAAGGCCGCCTCACCAGCGTCTATGAGCGAGTCTTGACCACTACGGTCGATAACGTCGAACACATCGAATCTACGACGGTCAATGGTCAGGCGGTCGTAAAGATCTTCTTGCAACCCGGCTCAAGCCTCGAAAACGCTAACGCGCAAGTGACCGCAATTTCCCAAACGATTCTCCGACAATTGCCCCCGGGCACTCTTCCTCCGCTCATCATTAATTACAGCGCCTCCAGCGTCCCCATTATGCAATTGGGCCTTTCCGGAAAAGGTTTGTCCGAGCAGGAGCTGAACGACATCGGTCAAAATTTCCTCCGGCCGCAACTCGTAACCGTCCCAGGATCGGTCATTCCCTGGCCTTATGGTGGTAAACAGCGCCAGGTCATGATTGATCTCAATCCAAATCTTCTCGAGGCCAAGGGGCTCTCTCCCCAGGACGTGCTCCAAGCCGTGCAGCAGCAAAACCTTGTTCTTCCCTCTGGCACGGCAAAAATCGGCCAATTCGAATACGACATCCGCATGAACACCAGCGTGTTGACGGTACCGGATTTGAACGATCTTCCGATTAAGGTCGTTGGCAATTCCACGATCTACCTCCGCGACGTGGCCAATATCCGCGACGGCTTCGCACCACAAACCAACATCGCCCGTCAGGACGGCAATCGTGGCGTGCTGCTCAGCATCCTCAAAGCAGGCAACGCTTCGACCCTGGACGTCGTCGAAGGCATTCGCACTCTGTTGCCGCGCGTCGAGCAAACCCTTCCACCGCAACTCAACATTCACCCGCTCGCCGATCAATCGGTCTTCGTCCGCGGCGCGGTAAGCGGCGTCATTCGCGAAGCTGTTATCGCAGCCTGCCTCACCGGCATCATGATTCTAATTTTCCTGGGCAGCTGGCGCAGTACTCTGATCATCGCCGTTTCTATCCCGCTCTCCATTCTCACCTCGGTGATCGTCCTCAGCCTGTTGCATGAAACCATCAACATCATGACCCTCGGAGGCCTCGCTCTAGCCGTTGGCATTCTCACCCCTGAGCCACGCTTTTCCCTTCTCCGGCAACCAATTGCAGTATTCTTATCTCCGCATTTCATACCCTTAAGGAGCGGCATCATTTCATGGAATACAGATCACTCGGCTATTCCGGCTTGAAAGTCCCCGTTCTCAGCTTTGGCACGGGCACCTTTGGCGGCGGCACCGAATTTTTCCGCGCTTGGGGGGAAACCGACGTGGCTGAAGCCAAGCATCTGGTCGACGTATGTCTCGATGCCGGCGTCAACCTGTTCGATACCGCCGACATTTATTCCTACGGCCTTTCCGAAGAAATTCTCGGCAAAGCCATTGCAGGCAAGCGCAACGACCTTTTGATCTCCACAAAGACCACCTTTCGCTTCGGGGAAGGGCCCAACGATGTCGGCTCGTCGCGCTACCACATCATCAAAGCCTGCGAAGGCAGCCTCCGACGCATCGGCACCGATTATATCGACATCTACCATCTGCACGGTTTCGACGCCCAGACTCCTGTCGACGAAACCCTCGATGCTCTCAACAGTCTCGTCCGCAGCGGCAAAGTCCGCTACATTGCATGCTCCAATTTTTCCGGCTGGCACCTGATGAAATCCCTCGCCATCTCCGAAAAATACGGCTGGGCCCGCTACGTCGGCCACCAGGTCTACTACGCGCTCGTCGGCCGCGAATACGAATGGGAACTGATGCCCTTGGGCTTGGATCAGGGAGTGGGCGCTCTTGTCTGGAGCCCGCTCGGCTGGGGCCGCCTCACGGGAAAAGTCCGCAGAGGCGCTCCGTTGCCGGCGCAAAGCCGTCTCCACAAAACCGGCGAGCAAGCCCCGCGAATCACGAACGAATATCTCTATGGAGTTGTCGACGCCCTGGACGCCATCGCCAAGGAAACCGGCAAAAGCGTTCCGCAAGTCGCGCTCAACTGGCTTTTGCAGCGCCCAACCGTCTCCACCGTGATTCTCGGCGCGCGCAACGAAGAGCAGCTCAAACAGAACCTCGGCGCCGCCGGTTGGAACCTGACGCCTGCCCAAGTCGCCACCCTCGACGCCGCCAGCGACACAAACCTGATTTACCCTTACTGGCACCAGCGCCAATTCACCGAACGCAATCCGTCTCCGGTCCCGGAATGCAAAGGGAAATAATGTGGCGAAGAAAACCCTGGTCGTAACGCGCTCCTTGCCCGAAGAAGTTGAAGCACGCGTCGCCCGCGACTACGACGCCCGCTCCAAGGCCGAAGACACGCTCTACACTAGCGATCAATTGATCCAATCCGCGCAAGGCGCTGACGCGCTGCTCGTCACCTCGCAGGACGCGCTCAAGCGGACAGTCGTCTCACGGCTGCCCAGTTCGGTGAAGGTCATCGCGACTACTTCCCGAGGGGGTCCGCCACCGTCCACCAACGCACCCTTACCCACTCGGGCGGCACGCCGCACCACCGTATCTTCAATCCGGCATTCTGGGTAACCGCCCACAGATCCGATACCCGCCCCACCCCAAACTGTGATAAATCACTCTAACCAATGAACACGAACCGCAACCCAACTGCTTTCGGCCGCCGCAAATTCCTCCGCCAATCCGCTGCTGTCGCCTCCGCTCTAACCATCGTTCCCCGCTACGTCCTGGGCGGCGCGGGTTACGTCCCGCCTAGCGACAAAATCAACGTGGCTTTCATTGGCGTAGGCGCTCAAGGCCTGCGCGTCATGCTGCACTTCCTCCACGAACCCGACGTCCAAGGCATCGCGGTCTGCGATTGCAACAAATCCGCCGACAACTATCCCCAATGGTCCACGCACGAATTCTGCAATTCTGTCCGCAAGCTTCTCGGCGTTGACACTGGCTGGGATTGGCTGAGCCCCGACCAACCCATTCAACTCTCCCACACATTGAAAGTAACGAGCGGTGTAGCCGGCCGTGAGCCCTGCCAGAAAATCGTGGACGGCTACTACGCCGCGCAAACTCGCTCCGGTAACTATCATGGCTGCTCTGCCTACGTAGACTTCCGCGAACTCTTCGAAAAACAACAAGACCTGGACGCGGTCGTCGTTTGTACTACGGACAACTTGCACGCGGCTGTCTCCGCTGCCGCGATGAAAAAACATAAACACGTCTTCTGCCAGAAGCCGCTGACCCACACCATCTACGAAGCTCGCCGCCTAGCCGAAATCTCCAAAGAAACCGGCGTGGCAACCCAAATCGCCGTAGCAAATCAGGCCTCCGAAGACACGCGCCTGCTGTGCGAATGGATTTGGGCCGGTGCAATCGGTCCCGTGCGCAGAGTCGTCAATTGGTCCAGCCGCCCGTTCTGGCCGCAGGGTTTGGAACGCCCCAGGCAAACCGAACCCGTGCCCGACGGTCTCGATTGGAACTTGTGGCTCGGTCCCGCTCCCGAGCGTCCCTACAACCAGATCTATCTTCCCTTCGTCTGGCGAGGCTGGACCGATTTTGGCTGCGGCGCCCTCGGCGACATGGGCTCGTACAGTTTCGACACCATCTTTCGAGTTCTCAAACTCGAAGCACCGCTAAGCGTCGAAGCCAGTTCCACGGATCGTTACGACGAAACCTACCCTATGGCCTCCACCGTCCATTACGACTTTCCGGCGCGCGGCGATATGCCGCCCGTCGAATTCACCTGGTACGACGGCGGCCTCAAACCGCCTCAGCCCGAAGAACTTCAAGGCAATCTCGACGTCGAAGGTTTGCTCTTCATCGGAGACCGCGGCAAAATTCTCTGTCAGTTCACCGGAACGCATCCCCACCTGATACCCGAATCAAAAATGAACAGCTTCACTCCGCCACCAAGAACTCTTCCGCGCTCCCCCGGCAATGAACGCGAGTGGCTCGACGCCTGCAAAGGCGGCAATGTAAAACCCGGCGGCAATTTCGAATTTTCAGGAATGGTGACGGAGACGCTCCTTTTGGGAAACGTCGCTGTGCGCTCGGGCCAAAAGCTAATTTGGGATCGCCCCGGTCTGAAAATTACCAATTCCGAATCAGCCCAAAAGGACGTCCGTCCGGAACGTCGCCCCGGTTGGGAACTGTGACTGTGCGCGCGCTTTCTTGCAACCGGCAACGCACGCCCATGCCGAAAAGGGCGCCAAGAAACTGGGAATGCAGGGACCGCCTTCTGAGGCGGTCCTCCATCACAGTTGCTTGCCAGTCCTTGGAGTGCGTGTGCAAGGCCCAGGCGGGCGGCTTGAGCCGTGCCATAAGTGACATCGAATTAAACCGGCTTCAGCCGCTTAGGAATTGTTTTTGACTTTTTCGCAAGATGGATTGCGCGACGAGGGTTTACACGATTTTCTTTAGGAGGCAGAATGCACGCCACATCACGCAGACAATTCCTCAAAACCACCGCCGCAGCCGTCTACCTGGCCACCCACGCCTTCCCCCTCCACGCCGATCCTCTTGGTCTTCTCGTCGGCTGCCAGACTTGGCCGGTCCGTGAAATGATCGCCAAAGATTTTCCCGGCACGCTCAAACAACTCTCCGCAATAGGCTTTAAATCGATTGAAATGTGCTCCCCGGTTGGCTACGCTGACAGCGGCTTCGGTGGTCTCGCCAAATATTCTGGCAGCGAACTCCGCCGCATCATCAACGACGCAGGCCTCATCTGTATTAGTTCCCACTTCGGCATCGAGGAACTTCGCAAGAATCAGGACAAAGCGATCGCCTGGGCCAAGGACCTTGGCCTGACGCAAATGCTCGTTCCTTCGCTCGGTGGCCCTAAACATCCAACCGCGGATGAGGTAAAACGCGCCGCCGACGAATACAACAAAATGGGAGCAAAAGCCGCTCAGGCCGGCATTCAGCAAGGTCTTCACAACGAAGACTTCGAACTCTCAACCGTCGACGGCAAACGAACCTACGATGTGTTGTTCGAGCTTCTCGACCCGAAACTTATCAAGTTCCAGTTTCAAGTCTCCGCGATCAGTGAGGGTTACGACGCGGCGGAATATTTCATGAAGTATCCCGGACGTTTCATTTCCATGCACGTCCAGGGCTGGTCGGCCGATGCCAAGAAAATAGTGCCGGTGGGGCAGGGAACTCTCGATTGGAAAAAAATCTTCGCGGCCGCGAAAATCGGCGGGATCAAGAATTACTACGTCGAAATGAACTTGGACATGATGAAAGCCAGCGTGCCTTTTCTTCATAGTCTGCTGGTCTGAGAGCTTGCGGAAAAATGTTCTCGGAACCTTACGCTTCATAATCTGCAGTTCGCCGATTTCGAGGGGCGAGGCCTTCCACAAACGCAGACGACATGCCGTGTATCGATTATGGGTTTTCGTGGCACCGGTCCCGAGCCCGTACACCCGCGCCGAGGCCCGTGTCGCTACTTCTCATCCTCTTTCATGGGCGGCGCCGCCGTGCCGTCCGACCATGTCCCGACCGGAATCAGGAACACCGTCAAGCGGTCCTGCTTGTCCTGAGCCACCATCACCGGAGAGCCCGCCACTCCCGCTCCCCAAAACGCGGAATCCGTCGCCGGCAGGAAAAACATCAGGTGCGGATGCCAGTTTCCATGGGCATCGCCAAGGTAGGCGTCCTTCGACATCATGTAGCACATCGATCCGCGCTCCGGTTCCGATACCTCCTTTTTGTCGAGCGCCGCCGCAATCGCCGCGAACATCTGCTCCTTCGACTTTCCCGCCAGCACCAGTTCGGTTTTCATCCTCATCAACGGAACATACGTTCGCACCGCCGGCGGATTGAAACAGATCGGCGCGCGCAGTTTTGGATTCCAGAAGTCCGGGTCATCGGCTACGGCGGTCCACGACCGTGCTACCAGGCACACGAAACCATTCTTCCCTTTGACCGCCGTCTCGTATCCTTTGCGTCCCATGACCTCCACGCCGGCATCATTCGCGATAGCCGCGGGCGCCGCGCTCTTCGCCAGCACAATCTCCGCGTTACGTGCCATTCTGTACTGCTCCACAGGCGCCATGCTCGGATACGGCGTCTTCTTTTCGTCCGCTTTGCAAAGCAGTGCCGAACTCGCCAGCCCAACCAGAACAACGCCAGCACACGCACTCACCCTGCTGATTCCACGCATCATGATTTTTCTCCTCCCACAACGAGCAACTCCGTCAGTTTATCGAAGCTCTCGGACCAACCATCCTTCATACCGAGCTTCACCATCGCATTGCGAATCTCCACGGAAGCAAACCGCTGCCGCACCGTAACTTTCGTTTTCCCAGCGTCTTGTTCGAATGTCACCGTGAAGAGAATCTCACCCACCGGGTTCTTGTCTCCCACCGCGTGCTACGGGCAAACCATATCGTGCCATTTCTGTGAATGCTCCGAACAGTCCATGCTCATCACCAATCGTTCCGGCCTCACCACCTCACGAAAAAATCCTTTGATCGGGTAAGTCTCCCCGTTGGCATCCTGCATCGTGATGCGATAAGCGCCTCCCGGCCGCACATCCATCTCGCAAACCGGATTCGTGATCGAACGCGGCCCCCACCAGCGCGCTATGTGTTTCGGCTCCGTCCATGCTTCGAACACTCGTTCCCGCGGGGCATCAAACACCCGCGAAATCACGAAGTCCTGGTCCGCGGTCTCCTCGATCGCCCTAGCTTTTGCGTCGCTTCCGGCCATGTAGCTTCTCCTTTTTTGCACGAATCTCTTTCCATTCGTATACATATTCGTCCAGCCTGTCGAAGCTTTCTTCGAAAAATCGTCGGTAATGCTCCGTCCACGCCGCCACTTCTTTCAGTGGTGCCGCCTCCAACCGGCACGGTCTTCGTTGCGCCTCGCGCCCCTGCTTAATCAGTCCCGCGCGTTGCAGCACGCGCAGGTGTTTCGAAACCGCCGGCATGCTTATGTCGAACGGCTTCGCCAGTTCCGTGACCGACGTTTCCCCCGAAGCCAGCCGCGCCAGAATCGCCCGCCGCGTGGGATCGGCCAGCGCCGCAAACGTCGTGGAAAGTTGGTCTTGTGAGGCCACCTGTATCGAACCCCCAGGTTAAATAACCTAGTGGTTAAATACACTATCGAACGTCCACTTGTCAAGCAAGACCGAAACGCCCTCGATGCCACCGGCACTCCTGCGCCCTAAGCTGAAGGCCAAAAAAAGCGGGGAGCTTGCGCTCCCCGCCGTTGGTATTACGAACCGTGGTCGGTTGGATTAAAAGGTAAGCTTCAGCGACAGCTGCACGACGCGCACGGAAGAGTCGAACCCGAGGAAGTTTCCATACGGGCTCGTCGGCACGCCTTGCATCCCGAGAATCTGCCCGAATTGCGGGCTTCCGAGGATGGTGTCCGGCGGATCGAAGTTCGGGTGGTTGAATACGTTGAACGCCTGGGCGCCCAAACCGAAGTTCAACCGCTCCTTCACCTGGAAGGTCTTGAACAGCGCCATGTCCATGTCAAAGTAACCAGGTCCACGGTACTGGTTGCGCGATTGGTTCGGATAGCTCGTGTAGGCGAAGCCGGTTGCTGCGGTATTGGCGAACGCTGAGGCATTCAAGCAAGGATTCAGCCTCGTATTCGTGACCACTGCACCGACGCCGCACGAACTGCTCGCACCGGGTGCAATTTGGTCCGCCACGACTCCGAAAACACTGTTCTGGGCTATGTCGCCAAACGCGTTGCCGTCCAACACGGTATACGGAAGCCCGGAGCGTAGGAATAGCTTTCCAGACCATTGCCATCCGCCAAGCGCCGCTTTGATGAACCTGTTTTCAAAATGCGTAGGTGGAGTAATTACATAGTCGGCGTTGAATAGGTTGCGGACATCATAATCCGCGTTCCCATAGTTGTTAGCCCTCAAGCTGCCTGGATTGATCTGCGTTTGAATGTTGAAACCGTCCGGCCATCCACCGATCGGGAAAAGTCCGCCATTGGAGGTTTCGTCGAGCGTATGGGAGAACGTGTAGTTGAAGTGGCCCATGAACCAGCTGTGATATTGCACTCGCACCGATCCGGTGATCCCGTTGTAGTTGGAAACCGCTCCGCTCTGTAGTGTCGTGACCTCGCCATAATTCGGAAGAACCGTCGAGGTATTCTTGATTCCCGGAACGGAGGCGAACACCGAATTGGTGGCCACTGCATTCCACCAGGAGTTAAAGTAAGGAATGTTGATCGAGTGGTTTCCTACGTAGTTGAACGAAATCGCCACACTCTTCGTAATTTCCTGGTCCACTTTCAAGTTCCATTCTTGCGCTTGTGGCGAATGGACTGTCCCTTGAATGGAATTAAAACTGACCGGAGGGTTGTATCCGATGATCGGATCCAGAATCGCGGAGAGCTGATTGTAGCTCTTGCTCAACGTGAAAGCGGAAGATGCCGCCGCGAATGCCGCAGGTCCCTTCGTAAACGGTGCAATACCCGTCGTTGCCGAGGACGCATCCAGAGGTTCAATGGTGAACAATGTAGTAGCCGGTGGGTTGCCTGGATTCCCCAATTCTTGATCGAGCATTCCGGCTGGCGGATTGTCGTAGAAAATTCCAACGCCGCCGCTGATCACTGTCTTGTTTGCGCCACGGAAAAATGGAAAGTGGTCGGCTCCTCCCGGCGCCCAGCTGAAAGACAGGCGCGGGGAAACGTTAATTGCGTCCACGCTCTGATACGGATGGCGCAAACCGGAAGTGATGTCGCTCGAGTACGGTACCTCTCCGGCTCCAGTAGGCCCTGCCTGTACGCTGGCTAGGCCGTTGAACGGCGCGTTGTAGTTGGAAAAACAGTTCGTATTGCACGTCGGATTTGCGTTGTGCTCGAACCGCAAGGCTCCCGTCAGCGTGAAGTTTGGCGCTACCTTCCATTGGTCTTCGACGTAGAAGCCCGTGCCCCAAATGCCGATTGGCACGTCTGTCGAAGGACTGTAGGCTTGTTGATATGCCAGTGCCGTCCCGTTCGCGAAGGCCTGAAGTCCACTGATCCCATTGGGACCGTAGATGGAGGAACTCAAATCTCCAAAGGTCGCCGTCGGGTAGGTGTTGAAGAAGTTGTGGTCGCTTACGTCATAACGCCGGAAATTGATTCCGAACTTTAGGCTGTGCTTCCCACGAACCCAGGCGAAGTCATCGATGAATTGATATTGCGTGATGTTTCGGCCCTGCGGGAAATCGCCAACCGTTCCGTTGATGTTCGAAAAGCCAACATCCCCGTTGAAGGCAACCCCACCATACGGAAATTCCTTTTGCCACGCAGGTACGTCCTGCGTGAACAGCGCATCGTAATGGCTTACCGTCGCCGTAAACGCGTTGGTCATGGTCGCGCTGAAAACGTGTCTCAAATTGACCTGGTAGTCATATGCCGGCTGATTGGAATTCGCGTCAAACGCCGAACTGAGCGGATTGATCGACGTCGGCTGCAATCCGTAATCCAGCTTGAACCGGAAGAACAGATCGTCCCGTGAGGTTAGCTTCTGGTCGATGCGGCCAGCCAGAATCCATTCCTTCGCGAACGACGTCGGAGTCAAGGTGACCGTCTGCTGACAAGGTGCTCCCGTGGGGAATCCGGGTAAGCTGATGCCGGCGCATTCCGTGCCGGCTATCGGCACGGGAGTTACCTGCTTGCCGGCTGCCGCCGACGAGTAAATATTGAACATATTCTGATAAGCAGCAGCTTCCCCGGGAGCGTTAGTTGCTATGTTATTCTGAACCGCCGTCGCAAACGCCGTTGTTGGTATTGTTACGACATCTACGTTCGGCAGAACGAACCTCAGTCCTTCCGTGTCCACGAAAAACCAGGTATGGTCCTTGATGATCGGTCCACCAAAGGATGCGGCCCACTGGTTTGCATTTGAAAACGGTCGCGGTGCTCCACTCGCATTCGCGATGAAGTCGTTCGAATTCATGTAGCGCCCATTCCAGTACCACTGTGCATTGCCATGATAGGTGTTGGTGCCGGACTTGGTGACGTAGTTGACTTGCGCGCCGCTCAATTGTCCGTACTGTCCTGAATACGGATTCGTAACGATGGTCGCTTCCTGCACTTCATTGCTTCCGAGCGTCAGGTTTGACGCGCCTGAGTTGTTAATATTGAAGTACGGGTCCATGTCGTTCTCGCCGTTCACCGTGTACAGGTTCGACGTCCCCGACAATCCGTTCACCGTGAAGTTCCCGTATCCCATCCCTTGCGACACCACGACACCCGGCGCTGTAAACGCAAGCGTCGTCAGATCACCACCCGCGGACGGCAGAAGTGCCACTTCGGTCGGCGTGAATGAAGTCGCGACGCCAGGCTCCGTGCTGATCAGCGGCGCTTCTCCGGACACTTCAATCGTCTCGGCAGTCTTCGAAATTTCTAGCGCAATTTCAACCTGCGACGTCTGTCCCACCTCTACTGAAGTCGACCTCACGGTCTTCGCAAAACCCGTCACGCTCGTTGTTATCTCGTAGCGCCCCGGCTTCAACAGGTTGAACCGGAAGGAACCATCCGATCCCGTAGTTGATACCTGCGTTCCGCCCGTATCGAGGCTTTTCAGTTCTATCGTCGCTCCCGCGATCACCGCTCCGGTCGGATCCATCACCCGCCCGGCGAGACTGCCCAAAGTCAACGATTGGCCCGCAACCACTCCCGCAAAAAACAATGTCAGAAATAAACACACCACGACACGCAGTCTAGACACACTCATTCCGACCTCCTTAACTATATGAGACCCACCACGTAGCGAGGTCAGAGCACGCTGCACGCCACAGCCCAGGCGAATTGCCCAGCTTATTTTTCAAGCGCTTGCGGTCTCTTCCAGAAAGCGTCTATGACTTCATGGATATACTCAAAATTCGTTCGTCCCAGTAATCCAGCACTTCGCACCAGATCCTGGTTGCGACGTAACTCCTCATCGTGACCTGGAATCGCAATAATAAAACAGTTTCAGTATTCAGGAATTTGTATACTCCGCTTAAAACCATAGATCTCGCGGTTCACACCTGTTTCATACACGTTCGTCACATGATTTCTTCACTTGAAACCTCACCAGAAGATGAAATCGCGAAGATCCGAATCGCTTCGGCAAGCTCTTCATTCGTCCCGCCGGAATGCGAAGCCAAAAGCAACTTTCGCTTGAACTGCGCATCACAACATTTACAAGTGCTGGAGTGGCCGCAATGAAAAATCCAAGGTGTCCGAGAACTGGAGCAGGTGTCTTGCTCTTCGCAATTGCCATTTCTTCGTTGGGCGAATCACGCCTCAGTGCCACCGCCGACAGCAAGAACACGAAACCCGTGATCGTCGAGCTATTCACCTCGGAAGGCTGTTCGAGCTGTCCTCCCGCCGACGCCTTGCTCCTCAAACTAGAATCATCACAAACCGTCCAGGGCGTAAACGTCATCGCCATCGAAGAACACGTCGACTATTGGAACCACGACGGCTGGACCGATCCATATTCGTCTGCCGATTGGACCCAGCGCCAGATCGACTACGTCTCGCATTTCAAGGACAAACAGCCCTACACGCCGGAGCTTATCGTTGACGGCCAAGTCGAAATGACCGGAGGCCAGGAACAGAAGACGGAACAAGCCATCGTGCAAGCGGCAACTCAGCCAAAAACAGAAGTAGCTCTCAGCTCCGTAAATTCCACTCCGGATGGAACCCAAATCAACGTGAAAGTTGGCAAGCTGACAGGCAGCTCCGACCGCGACACCGCGGAAGTCTGGATGGCGATTACGGAAAGTGGACTCGCGTCCGCCGTCGACGCGGGCGAAAACGCAGGAAAGAATTTGCATCACGCCTCGGTCCTGCGCACACTTCGCAAGATCGGTGTAGTAAATCCGAAGAACGACTCCGCTTACGAATCTGTACAGAAGTTGAAATTCAAATCGGCGTGGAAACGCCAGAATCTCCAAGTCGCGGTCTTCGTCCAAGAAAAGAAGTCCATGCGCATCCTGGGAGCCGCCACCGTCGGAGTTTCTTAACTCATTCCGGCAAAAAACCGCTGCTCCCGACCCAGAAGTGCGCCAGCGATCTCAGATTCTTTTTATAAGTCCGAGAAACCGCCAATTCTTTCCCACCCTTGATGCGCAGGATGTACTCCCCCGTCGTCCAAGGATGAATCTCCTCGACAAACGAAGTATTCACTAGGATTGACCGGTGAATCCGGATAAATCCGTAAGGCTCGAGTTTCTGTGCAACCGCGCTGATGGATTCCCGCAGCAAATAAGACCCCGACAGGCGTTGCAGCAATACGTAGTTCCCTTGAGCCTCCACCACCGCGACGTCCGCCGGATCGATGAACAGTATGCTCTTCTTCGTCTTGATCGCGATTCTCGACGATTTCGCCACCAGACTCTCGAGTTGCGGCAACAACTCCATGAACCGCGCCGCACGTTCGCTCTGCGACCGCTGAACCGCCATATCCAGTGCCTGGTGAATTCTATCGTCCGAAAATGGCTTCAACACATAATCAACCGCATGTTTCTCAAACGCTGCGACGGCGTGTTGATTATGCGCGGTAACGAAAATGATCGACGGCACCGGCGTCTTCCGTTTCTTCAGCCGGTCTACCAGTTCGATCCCAGTAAGTTCCGGCATTCGAATATCCAGCAGCAGTGCATCGTAAGGGCGCTCCTGCAACAAATTCAACGCCGCAAAGGCATCCGCAGCGGAGTCCACAGTTTCGATATCTTTTCTGGCGCGCAGCACACGCTCGAGCGCGCTGCGCGCCAGCGGTTCGTCATCGACAATCAGGACGCGCATCATCCTCACATGCTCCTCGCCGGCTCACCAGTCTCTTCGCCAACTTCCGGCTTCGACGCCCCTAGCGCCGGCATCATCAGCGTCGCCGTTGCAATCCCATCTTTGCCGATGGCAAATTCCACGCTGGCTTCATCCGCGTAAAGATAGTTCAGTCGAGCTTTCGTGTTCTGCAAGCCCAAGCCCGACCCCGGCGTGGCTTTGCCACGCACGCTATTGCGCACGCTCAATTCGATTCCTCCTTCCACGCGCTGCATCGCAATCTCAAGCCAGCCGCCTTCTCTCGAACACGCCACGCCATGGACGATCGCATTCTCGACCAAGGGCTGCAGAATCAACGGTGGCACCAGCAACTCCCGCATGTCCGCCGGAATTTTCCAGCAAATTTCCAGACGCTCGCCCAGCCGCATCTTCTCAATATCCAGGTAAGCTTCCGCGAATTTCAATTCGTCTCGCAGCGGAATCAAGTCCGCGGTGCCGTCCTGCAGCACCGTTCGTAGCAATTCCGAAAGCTTCAGAACCATCTCTCTGGCACGCGTTTTATCCACTTCAATCAAAGTGGAAATTCCATGCAGCGTATTAAACAAAAAATGTGGCTGCAGTTGGCTCTTGAGCGCCTGCAGCTCGCTTTCTGCCAGCGCCTGCTGCAGCTTGGCGCGCTCCAGTTCCTGGTTACGCGCGCGCGTAAAATACTCATAAGCGTGAGCGGCCACCAGCACAACCAGGTAGTCCCAGGTTTGCGTTGCAAAAAGTCGCGCATTGTTAACGAACGTTTCGAAAGTGCGATTCGTGAATTCCCCGGTATTGGGATCCCAGGGTGGCAGTAAAAGAGAGCGCACACACACAGACACCAGCAGGTACGGGATCGCCCCCAATAGATAACCGGCAACGCGCTTGAACCGAATGGGCCGGGAAATCGGGTAGCGGCGCACAATGTAGAAGATCGGAGGCGCCAGCGTTGCCGCGGTCATACACCATGCCGCGGCGATCAACAGCATTTTCCAGAACGCGATGTGGATTCCGTCCGCCAGCAGCCGCACCTTCTCCTGCCCGGCCATTATGGGTGCGAACCAAGCCCACAGGAGAATCGACCACAGATAGGCGCGCCCGACTTTCGCGGCTTTTTGCCAGACGTTTTCCATGCAGAGGATTGTATAACCGGAATTGGCGATCCGCGGTCTGTTTCAGGTGCAAGTCTACAGAAGTCCGCTATAGAAACGCAGAAATCCAGCACCAACTCAGGCCTCGATGGGGCGCCCTCTAGGTGCTTTTCGTCCTCAAAATCTTTTGTTTCGTCACTCTTTTCCCCCAAAGACGGCGTTTGGGCGCTAGACTCGCGGTTTTCCGCTTCTTAACGGCGATGAAAAAGCCATGAACAAGCTTGAAGCCGGTCAACTAACTCCAGCAAGTCTCCGGGTCGGTGCAATCGTCAAAGAAGCTGCGCATGCGAATAAAGTGCCAGGCGCTTCTGTCATCTTCCGGGCCGGTCTGGCCTGCGGCATCTTGGACATAACCGCCGCTTTCTTGACTTGGCTTCCGCGAGGCGTCAGCCCTTACAGGCTCTTGCAGGCCATCGCCTCCGGCCTTCTCGGTCGAAAGGCCTTCGAAGGCGGATGGTCAACCGCCATACTCGGCGCCGCGCTGCACTTTCTCATCGCTTTTTCCGTGGCTACGGTGTTCTACGCCGCAAGCCGCAAACTAAAATTCGCGACCGAGCACGCAATCCTTTCCGGCTTCGCCTTCGGCACAGCCGTCTACGTGGTAATGAACTGCATCGTGCTCCCGCTCTCACGCATTCAACCAATGCCGTTTTCCCTCTCGCGCACGATCATCGCCGTCGTCACCCACATGTTCTGCGTTGGCCTGCCTATCTCCCTAATCATCCGCCGTTACACGAAGGCCGTGTCGGAATCGTCAGACTGGAGAAACACGATTTCTGATCTTCCCCGGGAATAGAGGGCGGTATGGCAGGAAGGAACGCCGCCATCTTTCGCCGCCCGCTACGCGTCTCTGTCCTACCCAACTGCAGGGGGGCGGTCAGCAACGGTCGTCCCTACCGCGACAGTAAACCTCAGTTCTCGCCACTCGACTTTGACGCCGCATCTCCCGCTGCCGGACTCGTCGCCCGTATCAAAATGGGCCACCGCGGAAACGCATAATTCCCCGACACATCATCAATTACATTCACCTGGCATGTATAAAACCCCGGTTTCAGCGACTCCAGCGGAATCTCCATCTGGAACACCACAGCCTTGCGATCCGGTGCCGTAATTTCCTGTCCCAACACAGGCTTGGTCTCGTACACCTTCACGTCGCCCTGCAAAAATTCGATATTCGTCAATACCCGGACCGTCTGGTGTTCGCCCTTGCCCTGACCTCCGTTCCCGCTTTCTTCCGCCTTGGCCTTGGCGCTGTCATACACCTCATATTGCAGGTACAGCTTCTGGTCCTGCTGGAACACGTGCGTCACGCTGGGCACGAGCTCGGTCTGCTCGCTGATCAGCGGCTGGAATTTCGTCTTCTTCGCCGTCGATGGCACGCGCTGGCTGCTCAGCACCACGGTGCTCATCCGCAACGGCACCTTGCGTAGATCGGGAATGCGCACGTCGGTCTCGAACGATCCCATTCGTCCCGTGCTGTTCTCGCGCACCACAAATTTCAAATGATAATTTCCCGGCGCCAGTACGAATCCGGTGTTGTACTGCACATTCTTCCGCCGCACCTGCTGTGAACTGTCGACCACCAGCTTCACCGTATCCCGCAATCGCCCGACCGGCAGTTTCCCACTCTCCCTCACCTGCCCGATAATGTCGATCGTCGCATTGTCCTTATCCTTCGCCTGCACAAACGGAATCTTAGATCCCGGAATCACCAGAGAGACCGACAAATAATAGTGCGAATCATCCTGCCGGAAATACGCCGCCCCGGCATACAGCGCCACATCCGTTTCCGGCAGATCCGCAGCGAGTTCATCCTCGAGCTGCGCCTCGCGGTCGGTCGAACCCATATGCCGGTAATCGCGATCCGCGTAGTAACCCGCGCGGTATTCCAGCTTCACGTCAGAGCGGTTGACCTGCACCTTCAACCGCCGGTACCGCCCATCCCTCAAATGATTGCTGCTGGTGTATCCCAGCACGTAGTACGCCGAGGTATCTTTCTGCACCACCGAAAACACGCCACTCAAATCGTTCGTGTCCATAAACGCCTTACCGCCGGTGTCTGCCGCCAACGTGTACAGCGTCTCCTGCGACGCGTCATTTCCATTCAAATCGTTCAACACCGACGCGCCCGTGTACGCCGACTGTCCGTGCAAGCTCGCCGATTGCGCTTGGCCGCCCGGCGGAAACGACGACAATCCCCGTACATCCACCGGATAAATCGAAACGTTCGCTCGCACCGCCGCGGCTGTCGCTTCGCGCAATGCAGATTGGTTGTCGATACCGGACTGCGTGATCCCGTTGCTAAAATAAATCAAGCTCTTCTTCTGCGGAATCTTTCCCATCCCCTGCATCACTGATTCCAGCGCCAGCAGCTTTCGGTCCGCGCTGAACGTGTTGTAATCCGTATCGTCCGCCGTGTACGACCCGCTGGTCTCCGACGTCCCTTCCGAACTCCCCTCGGCCCCGTTTTCGAATCCTTGTCCCTCGCTGTTGTTATAGGAAGAAAGAGTCCCAAGTATTTTGTCCCTATCGTCCGTGAAATCTAGATCCAGATGCAGATTGGTCGACAGCGACATGAGCGCCACCATGTCCGCCGGTTGCATCTTGGATTTCACGTACTTCTTTCCCGCATCCACGGCGCGGTCAATGTCATCCGGCTGCATCGCCG
Source organism: Candidatus Acidiferrales bacterium (assembly GCA_963722985.1). Taxonomy (GTDB): domain Bacteria; phylum Acidobacteriota; class Terriglobia; order Acidiferrales; family UBA7541; genus Acidiferrum. The sequence continues at coordinate 175,570 of CAVROZ010000001.1, forward strand.
AAAAATCGAAAAACATCAGCATCAGCCGGCGGTCCCGCGCATCCAGGCTCTTCTGCGTTTTACTGTTCAGCAGCCCGCCTTTGTCGCTCTTATTTCCGTTGTCCGTCGTGCCGGTCACGGTGGCCCCGGCCGCCCCGGCCATGACCATCTCGTCCACTTTTTCAAAGTCAAAGCTCGCCAATCCCTGCTTTTTTCCGTCCTCGTAAACAGTGAAATCTTCCTTCTTTAAATCCTTAATTAGATTTCCGTGCTTGTCCCGCGCCACCACGTTCACCAACACAATTTCCGTCGACACCTTCAGCACCGGCCCGGTTGGTTCCTTTTCTTGCGGTGCGGAAGGCGGCGCCGTTGGTTGCTGCGCGTTTCCAGCCGCCGAGCACACGAGCAGCAGCGCCGTCGCCCCTCTCCCAATTTTCGTTTTCATGCGCATCTAGCCGCGCCCCATCTCATCGCCACAGCCTGTCTCATAAATAGCCGCCAGGAGGGCACGGCTTTGGCCGTGCCGAAAAGGTCCTGGAACTCAAGGGCTTTTAGTCCCTGAGGTGAAACGGTCGCCTGCTGAAACATTTCCTCAAAAACGGAATCTCGCCACCATCGTAATCCGTCGCATGTTGCTCACGCCCGTTATCTGCCCGAACGCCAGCGAGTTCACGGTCGTATTGATGCCGGAAAAGTACGGTGTATTAAAAATATTTGCGGCGGACAGCCGCAACTCGAGCGATCGTGTCTCACGAATCGTAATCGTCTTATTGACTGCCGAATTGAACGTGTAATGCCACGGGCCTTCAATGATGTCGCGTCCCGCGTCTCCGTACACCGTCGGCCCGTTGCAACCGGACCGGCCCGCGACGCAAAACGCCGACGTGTTAAACCATTCCTTGGTTGTCGGGTTCGTCACTGCAAATGGCTCGCCGGCCACAACATTCGCGCGAATGCTTCCCGTCACCCCGCGGTTGATGTCTTCCGTCGCTCCCGAGACGTGCGGCGTAAAATACAGCCCTGACGCAATCGTGAATCCGCCGCTCCACTGCCATCCGCCGATCACATGCGAAATCCAACCCCTGTTTAAGAATCGCCGGTTATCTCCAAACGGCAAATCGTAAATCCAGGCGCCCGTAAAACTGTGCGTCTGGTCAAAACTGGAAAGTGCGCGTTCCGCAAGCAGGTCGAATGGATTCTGAATCACGGTCACGGATCCGCTCCCGATCGATGACGCATCATCGATCGATTTTGAGAATACGTACACTCCATTCACCGCAAATCCCTTCGCCATTCTTTTCCGGATTCGTACCGTTCCTGCATTCAGGATCGAATTCCCCTCGGAAGAATCGTAAATGAATGGCGCGGAAGCCTCGTTCGCCAAGCAACTGGCAGTCACCTCGCACGTCGGCGTCAGCGCGCGTTGTGTGTCCAGGTGCGTTCCCTTCGCTCCGCTGTAGCCGACATTTAGCTGTACATTGCCGGGAAGTTGCCGCTGGATATCCAAATTCCAGATCTGCACATAACCCAAATGGTAGTTCGGATCGAGCGCGTAATTATTTGTGACGCCGCTCGACGTTGTGCCGGGGAAACCGTCTGCCAATGTCAGCGGGCTCGTCGCAGGACTTGTCACGTCCGGCACCGAATTTGTCTGCGTGATGGCAAACGGCGGCTGGAACGCAAAATCGTGAACGAACGTACTGTACTGCGACAAGTCATAGTTGATCCCATAACCTGTCCGCACCACCATGTTCTTCATCGGTCTCCACGCAATACCTATCCGCGGCGCCCAATCATTCTTGCTGGGCCGTACCAATGCGTCCGGATAGTTTCCATAGAACTTCCCCGTCTGGCCCGGCAGCACCAGATATCCCAATACAGACTCCGGATTAAAGCTCACATCCAGATTCGCAATCTGATTTCCCGTCTCAACGAAGGGCCCGTTATATTCGTAGCGCACGCCGAGATTCAATGACAAGTTCGGCAGTATGCGCCAGTCATCCTGGGCGTAGCCGTCAAACGAGTTCGCCCGAAACTCATAAGCCGTTGTGCTTGCCTGCAGGCTCGTCTGCTGTGGCAATCCCAGCAGAAAATCCGCGAAATCGTTCCCCGTTCCCGGAACAGCCGTGGTGCTTCCCGGAAGATATTCGGAGGTCGCAAACCCGGTAAAAATAAAACTACCCTGCGAATTTTGCGCGGAACGGAAACCCTGCAGGATCCGCCGGTAATCGCCGCCGAAGCGCCAATTGCTCTTTCCTTTCGTCCACACGATCTGATCAGAAATCGTATAGGTCTGGTCCAGTTCGCGGCTCGGCGTCGGATCGTTGAATCCCGAATAGCTGGTCAACGAAATTCCCGGCAATCCCCAGTTGAACGGAATGGACGGCACGGGCGTCGTGACGCCGGCATCGCCGGAAACGTCCGTTACGCCCGAATACAAGTTCGTCGTCGCGGTGCGGTTGTGGTTGTATGTGAAACCGAGCGAATTGGTGGCCTTCCCTTTGCCATAAGTCCATCGCGCATTTCCTTGCCAACCCTGTGTGTTCGTGTGGCCCGCGAGCGACGGAAATGGATTGACGATAGCGCTGTTATTCCGTGTGAAGTTGAAACCCACGGCCAAATTGTTTCGCGGTCCGCCTCGTCGCCCTCCGCCTCCCCCACGTCCGCCACCGCCTCCGAGTGGGCTGGTCGGTCCCGCATTGGGTATGAAGTTTTCGATCAACCGAAAACTGATATTGTCCGTGTTGGCTTCCGAAGAAGTCACATACTGGAAATTCTGCAACGCTCCGGGCATGTTCGGCGGCGGGATGTACGACAATAAAGCCTTGGCCTGCGCGCTGACCAGGCTTTCATCAATTGCATTGCCTGCGAAGGGCAAGCCCGTCGCAGGATTGTAGATCGTGATTGGAATTCCGTTCTCCGTCAGCCCGGAAAAATTCCCGGCGCGTTCCGCTGCCGTGGGCACCGTGCTGATCGCATCATAGGGAGTGCTCCCTCGGACTCCATACCAGCCGAACGTAATAAATGTCGTCTTGCTCCAGTCCAACAGTCCCGGAATTTTAAGCGGCGTGCCAAGGAAGGCGCCTACCTTGAGCTGGTTGTAACCCGATTGCGGTATTTGCAGACCGTTCAGCGAATACGGCCGGGCGTCCAACCCCGCATTGTCGTCCTGCACATACAGAAACCCGTGCGGCTGATTCAGATTGAAGTTCCGGCCGAACCGCCCCATCGCGATGGCCCCGCCGCCTCCACCAGTTCCGCCGGCAAAAACTCCACCGGGCCCGCCTCCCGGGCCACCGCCCATGACTCCAAACTGATTTCCGCCTTGCTGTTGCGCGCGGTCGCGAAATTCCTGAATTCGCTGCTGGAGATCGTCTTCGTTGCCGTTGCCGAAATCCTGGCTGCGTCCCTGAGCGCCTGTGACACTCACCGATTCCGAGGCCATGTCCGCGCCCGCTCCGCTCATGGGCAAACTCGAAAGGTCGCTGGCGCTCGCCGCTCCATTTCCACCGCCACTCCCGGTGCCTGCGCCAGTGTCTCCCACGTTGGACAGCCCGCCCTCGATAGCCAAGCTTTGGAATCCCCGTGCATTTGCGGCAGCGCTCGCGCGGTTGGCCTGCTCTTCTTGCTGTCGTGACGCCAGCACCAGCTCCGCATCGACTTTTCCCGCAGGATTATCCGGGTTCAAGACCACTTCCTCAGTCAGCGGAGCGAATCCCATGAATTCAACTTTGACCACGTATCGTCCGCGCGGAACGCCTTTAAAAATGAACGAGCCATCGATCGCCGTAGCCACGCTGAACTTTTTGCCGGTCAGCGTATTCGCTGCGGTGACCGTAACGCCTGGCAACGGAGTCTTCCCGCTTTTCACCGTGCCAGTAATTTGAAAGGTTATCGGAGGTGGTGGCATAGGCACGGAAGGAGAAAGGGGGATAGGATTCGCATCAGAGGACGGCTCCTGAGCTCGAGCCTGGGCAGGATTCTGAGATGGAGCAGAAGGTTCCTGCGCGCTCGCCAAACATACCACGATGACCGCGCAGATGAGAGCCACGCAAATCAGCACCACAAGTCCGCGCAGGAACCGTTTCAATGCACCTACTCCTAAGGTTTTGCCGCCGGTGCTGCCGCGTCCGAGCCGGCCGGTTTGGCCGCAGTGCCTTGCCGCGACTGAGACATCATCTGCTGCATGCGCTGCCACTGGTCGGGGCTCATCACCATCACGCCCTTGGGCACAAACACGTCGTTTTGCAATGCGCCGCGCGCCATGACGTGGTCGCCCACCTTGATATCTGCCATCGTAATGCTGTCTCTGCCGCGCCTCAGGGAAGTATCTTCGTTGAGTTCCAGAACTTGCGTGACATTGTCCGTGCGCAACACCGTCAGTTTTGGCGCATCGATCGACTTCACTTCGCCAGCCACATAGTCCTTCCCGAGTGTGCCCTGCTGCATCATTCCCCCGTTGGGTTTCGCGGCCCCAGGCCCGGAATACATTGATCCGCCGGTTCGCCCGCCGATCGTCTTCGCCGTCACCGTGTGGTCGGCGTTCTCATCACCGCGCACCATCACCGTGTCGCCTACCTTGAAATCTGAAACCTTGGCCGGCTCGCGGTCTTTGCGAAACTCCGTCTGGGGAGTCAGTTCGACCACCACCGCCTGACCATCCGGCCCGGTCACCTCGATTGAGCCGTCATGCAACGCCGTGATCTTGCCGAATAGCGGTCTTCCACCTTCCCGGCCAGCGCCGCGACCTTGGCCCTGACTTTGCCCTGGTTGCGGCGGAGGTGCCGGCGCATCATCCTGTGCCCGCGTTCCCGCCGCACTCAGCATGGCGATGACACCCAGGGCAATCAACGGTAGGATTCTGCGGTTCATATTGCACCTCTCGTTTCTCGGTCTGGCTCGGCAAATGGCTAGCATCTTAGACGCACGCGGCGCGCTCCGCGTAACCGAGTCGTAGTCATCGGCTCTCGGTCCGTGGCACAGGCACTCCTGTCTGTGCGTGTCTGTGCGCCTACCTCGGGGCCGGGCCGCTTACATCAATGAATGTTCCCGGAATAGCCGTGGAAGGTTCCCCTCGCCCAGGACACAAGCTCGTCGATCCCTTCCGAATGCAATCGGCTGGGTGTGCCGCAGCGACGCCGACATCGCTTCCACAGTTTGTCCGGCGAGCATTGTGCCCATTGGCTCGATCGTCACGGAAATCACACAGGGAACCGGCGCGCCGATTTCCTTCCTTAAGGTTCTGAATCGCCAGAATTGCCGCCTTTGTTCCGCGTGTCCTGGCAAGTCTCCCCGAGCAAAAGATCCGACCCGCCTTCGACCAGTCCCTTCGCCTGCACATAATACGAATCGATCAGTCCCTCCTAGGTCACGCCGCCGGTAACCGTAATGGCCTTCGTCGTCGGCCCCATCGAGCCGGCCGCAAACCGCGGCTTGTTCGCCGAAGAGAACTCGTCGGCTGCCTGCCGCGCCAATTCCGCCGAACGTCGACTCAGCTCCTGCGCGTCCCCCTGCGACCTGTATTCCGCCAGCACCAACGGCGTTCCGCCGAAACTGTTCGTCTCCACCACGCGCAGCCCGCCTCAAGAATATTTCAAGTGAATATCCAGCACCACCTCCGGCCGCGTCCGAACTAGGTTCTCGTTGCAACCTTCAAGCGCCGCTCTCCCCAAATCGGCAACGGAAAGGTCGCGCTGTTGCAGCATCGTACCCGTGGCACCATCCACATCCAGCACGAGGATGCGTTCCGCAGCAGCTCTCGAAGAGCTTTTCCGATTCTTTCAGATTCCTCATTTCGCTTTATTCCTTAGGCCGGGCCCTGCGGGAAAACCCTGGAGATGACGACAGTCTTCCCTATCTACCTTATTTTACGCGGCTTTTCCTTCGCGAATCGAATCCATTGGCTGAGCCGATCCCACGCTGAACGGGGTTTTGGCCTGCCTTCATGGACCTCCAAGCCCCTGAAAACACGCCCTATCTGTCAGTAACAACTCGTGAACATCTGTGCCAAAGGTCCTTGCCCCTTTGTTTGGCTTTCACTACCCTCAAGTACAGTGGCCACGAAACGTATGTCATCCAAACTCACTGTCTGTTTGCTCTCGCCCCACCCTCTCGTACTGAGCGAATTTGAACGCCTTTTGTCCAAGGCATCCCACTTCAAGGTGATCCCGAAGCAGCTGGATTCCACCTTGGCACCCGATCTGCGTAGCCTGGAACCGCCGAAGGCGCAGGTGTACGTAATCGATGCCCACGCGGCGCGCCAAGCTACCGGCGCTCTGCTCACCAACATTCTCGAGCGCTACCCCGATGCGCGTCTGATCGTCGTGGGCGACTCGGTCAGCGACACCACCAGTTTTTCGCTGTTGCGGTTAGGTGTGAAAGGCATTCTGTCCTACGCCGAAGCGCGCGACCAGCTTTCTCGCGCCCTACCGCTCGTCTCGAATGGCGGCTTCTGGGTGCCGCGCTCCGTTCTCTCCGGTTTCGTGGATTCGATTCTCAGCAGCCAGGGTCGTCGCCTAAAGACCGACGCGGTGACCAACCTGAGCCGCCGCGAGCAGGAAGTTCTCGACTCATTGCTCGAGAACTTGTCCAACAAAGAGATCGCCAGCAAACTGAACATCGCTGAACGCACCGTAAAGTTCCACGTCTCCAACCTGCTCAACAAATTTGGCGTCCGCCGCCGCGCCGACCTGATTCTTCTGACATTCCAGCGTCGCCTAGCTTCCCAAGCTGGCTAAGCATTCGACCGGGTGTAGGCGTCGCTTTGAGCGCCTGATATCGAGCCACGATCGAACCCTAAAATTTTGTCATTCCTATTGATTCCGGGCGTCAATCCCCGAGCTGGTACCGGATGATGCACCACAATGCCTGCACCCCGTCCTTCCAGGTAATCTTCTTTCCTTCCTCATAGGTCCGTCCGGCATAACTGATCGGCACCTCATACACGCGCCACTTCCCCTTTGACACCTTCGCCGTAATCTCCGGCTCAAACCCAAACCGGTTCGACTTGATCCGAATCTCCTTCAGCACTTCCCGTCGAAACACTTTGTAACAAGTCTCCATGTCCGTCAGCTTCAAGTTTGTGAACATGTCGGAAAGCAGCGTCAGAAATCGGTTCGCCACATAGTGCCAGAAGTAGTGCACACGCTGCGGTCCACCCAAAAACCGCGAGCCAAACACCACGTCCGCCCGCCCATCGAGGATGGGCTCGAGCAACTTGGAATAATCGCGCGGGTCATATTCAAGGTCGGCGTCCTGTATCAGCACAATATCGCCCGTGGCCACGGCAAATCCGCGCCGCAACGCCGCGCCCTTCCCCTGGTTCTGCTCCTGAAAAAAGAAACGAATGTCCTTGAGCGGCAAAGGATCGCCGCCGTCGTTCGCAGGCGCCTGCGCTTCCCTATTCGCCTGACGATTCGCCACGCTCTGCAGAATCTCGCGGGTGCCGTCGTTCGAAAAATCATCCACAACCAGAATCTCTTTGCGGATATCCTGGTCTACCACGCGACGCAAGATCTCGAATATCGTTTCCTTTTCGTTGTAGACCGGAATAATTACGGAAAGTTTCGGATCGATCGGGGCGTTTGGCGTCCGTCGCGTATAAGTCATGGCGGCTGACCGAAATTGTATAAGGACCCCTGACTTCGGTAAAGGCCGCGAGCCGTGCGAAGGCTTGTCTTTTGCGGGAGGGCGTTAAGCAGTTCCATTTTGGGACTTCAGTCTCTGATGAATTGCTTTCCGCTCTGTCTTGCGTCCTAAAGCCTGCGCGGACTTAAATCATTGTGGTTAAATGGAAACCCGGATTCGCCAAGTAATGACGACATTCTATCTAGAACAATTCGGTTGCCGCGCGACGCAAGCAGATGGAGCCGCGATCGAGAGGCAATTGCGGGAGCAAGGATGCACCCCTGCCTCTGGCACCGACTCCGCGGACTTTGTAGTGCTGAATACCTGCACGGTGACCGCCGCGGCCGACTCCCAGGCGCGCGACGCCATCCGCAAAATCCACTCCGCGAATCCTGCCGCGCGTATCATCGTCACGGGTTGTTACGCGCAGCGGGCGCCGGAAGAAATTGCAGTGATTCCCGGCGTCACGCATGTCGTGGGCAATTCGCACAAGCCGGAAATTCCGGGTCTGCTCAAGTCAATCTCCGCGGCGTTACCGATTTCACCAGGACAAGAAATTGCGCCCCATCACCGAGCGCCGATCTTGAGCGGGGACATATTTGCTCTTTCGGACGTTCTCGTTGCGCCCGTTCGTGGCGGGGAAGGGAATCACACCCGGCCTACTTTGAAGATTCAGGATGGTTGCAATTCGCGTTGCTCGTTTTGTGTCATACCCTTCGTACGCGGGAGATCGCGAAGCCTCCCGGTCGCCGCGGTTCTTGGGGAAGTTCAAAAACTTGCCGATTCCGGGTTCCGCGAACTTGTTCTGAGCGGGATCAATCTCGGCACCTACGGACGTGACCTCACTCCTCGCGTCGAATTTCTAGAATTGCTGCGGCGCATTCTGGATGAGACCAGCGTGGCGCGCATGCGTATCAGTTCGATCGAGCCGCTCGATGTCAGGCAGGAGCTCATCGACCTGTTTGCTGCCAACGATCGCATTGCCCCGCACTTCCATATGCCCTTGCAATCGGCAAGCAATCGCACCCTTGCCGCGATGCGCCGCTGGTATCGCGCCGAGCATTACGCCCGCCGAGTCGAACTGATTCATGACCGCTTGCCGAACGCGGCCATCGGCGCCGATGTGATCGCCGGCTTCCCCGGTGAAACCGAAGAGGACCATCTCACCACGATGCGTTTCATCGAGGAACGCCCCTTCACCTACTTGCATGTCTTTTCCTATTCGCTGCGTCCCGGAACGCGGGCAGCCGCGCTTCCCGGCCATCTTTCCGGAGAAATCATCAAGCGCCGAGCGCGTGAATTGCGCGTTGTCGGGGAAGCGAAATCGGAAAAATTCCGCCAGTCGCAGATTGGCCGGACGCTTCGCGTCCTGACCTTACACCGCGACGCAAAGGATAATCCGTCGCAAACGCCGGCTCTGTCGGAAAACTATCTTTCCGTCATGATCCCCAAAACCCTCCCGCACAATCAGTGGCTCGATGTTCTCATCGAAGCTGGCGAAGAAAGAAACCTGCTCGGAGCACCACTGGATCTGTCATTCGCACATCCCGCGGGAACCGTCTGAGCGCTCATGCAAATACTTGGCATCTCCACCCTGGGACGAAGTTCGGCGGTGACGTTAATCGACGAGCATTCTGTCCTCTTCGCCATCGAGGAAGAGAAACTGAGCCGCCAGGAATCTCCCGATATTCCGCGCCTCGCACTCGAACGCTGCCTGCATGAAAATCAGCTGAAGCTTTCGGACTGCCGCGCTATTGCCCTTGCGGAGCGCTGCGATCCTTCTTCGCGCGCTTCGAAGCGCGGCAAGCGGCCGGCGCGCTCGGCTCTGCAGGAGCAGTTGTCACAACTATTGCGGGGTGCGCCTCGTCCCTCCCGTTTCGATCACCATCTTTGCCACGCGGCCAGCGCGTATTACACCTCCGGATTCGACCGCGCGCTCATCCTTTCTCTCGACGAAGGCGCAAATTCGCTTTCTGGCATGATCCTGACGGGCGATGGCGACGAGATGCGTCCGATGCATTCGCTCAAATTCCCTGATTCGTTGGGCTGGTTTTACTCGCGGGTTACCGAACTCGCCGGACTGCTCCCGCACAAGGATGAACACAAAATCCAATGGCTCAGCAAAGACGGCTTGCCTGAGTACCTTCCCGTCTTCCGCAAACTATTTACCTGGAAAACCAATGGACTTCCCGCGCTGAACCGGCGCTACTTTGAAACTGGGCCCGATCGTCGCGGGATTTTCGCGCCGCGTCTTTATCGCGAACTGGAGCTTTCTTCCAGAGGCAGCGCGCCGAATGCGGTGGTGCGCGCAAACCTGGCGCGCAGTGCACAGGACTGTCTCGAAGAAATGGTTCTTCAGCTCACCGCGAATATGCAGGAACAGGCCGGAGCGCCCGCGCTCTGTCTAGCCGGCGGCGTTTTCCAGAATGTGTTCCTCGTCCGCGCTCTCGAAACCGCAAGCGCGTTCCGCAATGTTTATGTGCAGCCCGTTCCTGGAAACGCGGGAACCGCGCTCGGCGCCGCGTATATGATGCGCAAGAAAATCAAAGGGCACTCGGGACGGGCGCCGTTAAGGACCCTAGCCCTTGGCATGCAGGCGACGTCGCAGGAAATGAAAGCCGTGCTCGACAATTGCAAGATCACCTATCGCTATCTAAGCGGAGAAGAACCAACCGTCGAAGAAACGGTCGGCTTGTTGCACCGGGACAAAATCGTAGCCTGGTGCCAGGGACGTTCGGAATTCGGTCATCGCGCGCTCGGCAATCGCAGCCTGCTCGCCTCTCCGTTTTCCGAATACGTCGTGGAAAATGTGAATCAGTTCATTAAGCATCGCGAAGGTTTTCATCCCTTCGCGCTTTCCGTGCCTGCGGAGCGCGCTGCGGACTATTTTGAAGCCTCACCGAATTGCCGCTTCATGGCGTCGCTCGGCCGGCTCACAAAACCGGTCGCCGGCCTCGAACGATTCGCCTTTAACGGCGACACCGTGCGGGTCCACACCGTCGAACAGCTCGACAACCCGCTCTTCTGGAAACTTCTCCACAAATTCGGCGAATCCGCACCCGCCCCAATCCTCGTCAACACGTCCTTCAATCTTTTTGGCGAGCCGCTGGTCACCGATCCTCGCGACGCCGTGCGCAGTTTCTACTGCGCCGGCGTAGACGCCCTTGCGCTTGGCCCTTTTCTCCTCGTGAAGTGAGTTGCGCCCAAATGGCCCGGGTGCCCATCCCTTGATTTGCAACGGGGGATGGGGGTTTCTTTCAACCCTCAAAGATTACTTGCGCAAACGCTTGCTCCTCCGTGTGCGTAATGCTGATGGCAATATTCTTCACGCCCAACGCGTCCGCGATTTTCTTCGCTTCGCCCTTCAGGGCCAGCCTGGGCCGGCCACCACGTTGCCGTACCACCTCCACGTCCACCCAACGCACCCCACGGCTCCAGCCGGTCCCGAGCGCTTTCATCGCCGCTTCCTTTACCGCGAAACGCCCGGCGTAACGCTCGTACCGATTCCTGAACTGTTCGCAATAGGCTACTTCCTCTGGCGTATAAACGCGCCGCAGGAAACGCTCTCTCTGCGATTCGATCGCCGCGCCAATGCGTTTCACTTCCGCCACATCAATGCCCAGACCGACGATCATGATTTCACCTTTTACCGCAGCGGCGGCTGCCCGGCCGTTTCTGCGCGCCCAACTGTTCCGATTATACTGGTTAGACTGTGCCAGTCAGAAAAACATCGCCGAAGAAAGGCCGGAGCCGTCAGGCGGCGCTCCACGCCTCTTCGCCCGCCTCCATCTCCGCGCCATGGAAGTTGCAGAAATCGGGCGGACTGCAGGTTCTCCAACTCATTCCGTTCAGTAAACTTCCCTGGTTGGTCCACGGCTTCAGTACTCGTCAGGGCGGCGCGAGCAGGCTCGAAGGACAAAAGCTGCTCAACCTAAGTTTCATGGAATGGGACACGAACGAGAATATCTTAGAAAACCGCCGAAGGGTACAAGCGGCGATTGGCGCCAAAGAGCTCACTTTGGTGGCAATGAAGCAAATCCATTCCGACATCGTCCAATCGTTTTCGACCGCACCTGCAGAAGCCCGCAAAGGCGATGCCTCCATCACAAAGCAGGCGGGTCTCCTTCTGGGAACACAGACTGCGGATTGCGTTCCGATTCTACTGGTCGACCCGAAGAAACGAATCGTGGCGGCGATCCACGCGGGGTGGAAAGGTACGCTTGCTCGCATCGCGCAAAAAACCGTCGGTCGCATGCAATTGGAGTTTGCCTGTAAGCCCGAGGATATGCTCGCCGCAATCGGTCCTTCCATCGGGCTCTGCTGCTATGAAGTCGGAGCGGAGTTTGTCACCAAATTTGCCGCGCAATTCGCGGATGCTCATGAATATTTCGACGAAGCCCGCACTGGCGACGAACCGAATCCCCTGCAATGGATGAACATGAAGCCACCAGGCCACCAGCCTCCCCCCCGAAATGTGCATTTGGACCTGCGCAAGGCCAACCGCTCGCAACTCCTCGCCGCAGGCCTGCGCGAAAAGAATATCTTCACGACTGATCTGTGCACCGGATGCCGCACCGACCTCTTTTTCAGTTATCGCAGGGAAGGCCCGCAATCGGGTCGAATGCTTTCGGTCATCGGTGTTCGGAAACCGTAAGAGCGCGGATCAGGTGTGCGTGGCGGTGTTCTTCTGGCCGAACAATTCCTGCTCGACAATCTGCGAAAGAGCGTGCCCGATGAGCGTGTGGCATTCCTGGACGCGCGGCGTCTCGTTCGACGGTACGCAAAGGCAATCCTTCACCAGCGAACGCAACTTGCCGCCGGACTTACCGGTCATGCCGATGGTGTAAACATCCGCGTTGTTGGCCGTCGCCACGCCATTCAGAATATTCGGTGAATTTCCACTGGTTGAAATCGCGATAGCCACGTCGCCCGGACGCGCGAAGGCCTCGATTTGCCGCGAGAAGACGCGCTCAAATCCGTAATCGTTGGAAATGGCCGTTACGGAAGAAAGGCTTTCCGCCAGAGAAAGCGCGGGAAGAGCGGGACGATCGAAACCGAAACGCCCGACAAGCTCCGTGGCGATGTGCTCGGCGTCGTTCGCGCTGCCGCCGTTTCCGAACAGGATGACTTTATTACCCTGGCGGAACGCTTGAATGATGTGCTGGGCCACTCGGGAAAGCGTCGCCAGCAGCTCGGCATCCGCGCGCAACAATTCCATCGTAGCAATCGCCGATTCCACGGAGGTACGGATCCGATCGTCGAATTGCGAGGTTTGGCTCATATGATTGGGTAGTCTATCACGGCCATTCCATCCGCTTCTCAGGGGAGAACGGACAATGGCGAATTTTGGATCTCCTGCAAAGCCAATTGCCCGCAGGCGGCCATAACGTCGCGGCCGCGAGAGTAACGCACAAACGCAGGCACGCCGCGGTCCGTCAGGATCGTCCTGAACCGCTCAATGCTCTCTTCCTTCGATTCCTCAAAAGGCAATGCGCCGGGATTCCAGGGAATCAGGTTCACCTTCACTCGCTCAAGCGGCGTCAGCAGCTTTACCACACGTCGTGCGTCGTCCGGTGCATCATTCACTCCGCCGAGCATTACATACTCAAATGTGATGTGTTCCCAGGTGCGCAGCGGATAACGGCGGCAAGCCGCGATCAGCTCCTGCAAAGGATATTTCTTGTTCAGCGGCATCAATAAGTCGCGCTGCTGATCGTTCGAAGCGTTCAACGAAATCGCCAGCTTAGGGCGGACCGGTTCTTTCGCCATGCGATCGATACCCGGAATCACGCCGCTGGTCGAGAGTGTGACGCGCTTAGCAGACAGGCCGACGCCGTCTTTGTCCAAAAGAATTCGCAGAGCCGCAAACGTATTTTCAAAATTAAGCAGCGGCTCGCCCTGTCCCATGAGCACTAGATTTGTCCGCGCAGGAAGTGCGTTCTCTCCGAGCGCATTCTCGCTCGAGCCGCCGCTCAACTCGATCAGCGGCAACAAGACCTGCGCCAGAATTTCGCCCGGTGTCAGATTGCGGATCAAACCCAGTTGCGCCGTCAGGCAAAACTGGCAATCCACGGCGCAACCCGCCTGCGTCGAAATACAAATGGTCTGGCGGCCTTCACTCGGCATGAAGACTGCCTCTACCGCCGCGGCTCTCATGCGGCTCTGCTCCTCGGGCGCCGGAAGTCCGAACAGGTAGCGGACGGACCCATCCGCAGAACGGTACCTGTGCTTGACAGAGGGCAACGTCACTCTTGCCCCGGAAGCGAGCTTCGCCCGCAGTCCTGTTGGCAGATTGCTCATGGAGGCGACGTCCAGATTTCGCTCGGCATAGAAGGCATGATAAAGCTGAGCGCCACGATAGGCTGGTTCGCCAAGCGCCAGGCAAAACGCCCGTAACTCCTTTTTGCTTTTGCCCAACAACTCCATCGGCTGACGACCTCGATCGATCCTTATTCTCTCATCATCGGCATACCCCAAAAGGCGACCAGAGAAGGGTTTGCGTCGCTCCGCCGCAATCATATGAAAACAAAATGCTTGCATGGAATCCGTGGCAATTTCTAACTACTTTACCGCCCTATAACCCATTATGTAAGAATAGCGTATGGTCTCTAACGCACGCGATATTCATCGTCACGCTTTGCCGAACGGCCTGGTCGTCATCACCGAGACCATGCAGCACGTTCGCTCCGTGTCCGTCGGAATCTGGGTGCGGAACGGCTCCCGGCGCGAAGTTCCTGCCGAAAACGGTCTGGCTCATTTCCTCGAGCACATGGTATTCAAAGGAACCGAGCGCCGTTCCGCCGAGCACATCGCCCGTGAAATGGATTCCGTCGGAGGCATGTTGGATGCCTTTACCTCGAAGGAGCAAATCTGCTTCAACGCTAAAGTTCTCGACGAGCATCTTCCCATTGCCTTCGATGTCCTCGCCGATCTGGTTCTGCGCCCGAAGCTCGATTCTGCCGACGTGAAGAAAGAGCGACAGGTGGTTCTCGAAGAGATCAAGATGGATCTCGACAATCCAGAGTATCTCCTCCACGACCTATTCACTCGGGGATTCTGGCCGGATCATTCGCTGGGGCGACCGATTCTCGGCACTCCGGAAACCGTGCGGAAGTTTGACGGCGCAGCGTTACGCGGCCGGTTTAAGAACTGGTTCGCGCCGGACCACATCGTTGTCACAGCGGCGGGAAACATCACCCACGAACAGGTGCTGAATCTGGTCGAAAAGGAATTCGGGAATTTGAAGCGCCTAAATGCCGAGCAAGAGGATCCGGTCCCGACAACCGCCGCCCCCATTCATCTGGAAACCAAACGCGATTTGGAGCAGGTACACCTCTGCGTCGGCGTCCCCTCTTTGCCGATCGCACACGAGCGGCGATTCGGCATCGCTGTGCTGAATAATCTTCTCGGTGGTGGAATGTCCTCGCGGCTGTTTCAGAACATTCGAGAGAAGCAGGGCCTGGCCTACGCGGTGTTCAGCGAACTAACGCCGTACTCGGATACCGGCATGCTGAGCGTGTACGCAGGAACGGCGAAGGAAACCATCGGCCAGGTGCTGGACATGACCATCGCCGAATTTCGTGCCATGAAGGAATCGCCGGTTTCCGAGGAAGAGCTTTTGCGCGCGAAGAATCACCTGAAAGGCTCCCTCATGCTGTCCCTGGAGTCCACCAGTTCCCGCATGTCCAACCTGGCACGCCAGGAACTGTATTTCCATCGCTTTTCGTCGCTCGACGAGATCCTCGCGTCGATCGAAGCGGTTACGCGCGAGGAAGTGCAGTCCCTCGCCAAGCAATTTTTTCAGCCTGAACGCATCGCCGTTACGGTGCTCGGTCCCCTGAACGGTTTCGCGGTAGACCGCGAGCGACTCGCCGCCTGATTTTCTGCATCCAAATGGATTTGACGGTATTAGACTACTAGGTCTTTGGAAAACGCATGAAGTGTACACACTGCGCAAAGCCCATTCCGGATGGTTTTACGGATTGCCCGTGGTGCGGCGCCCGTTCCACGACGCCATCGGTTGTTGAGTCTGGCCAGTTTGCAGCGCCGGCACCGGAAACCTCCTCGACCTATGACTTGATCGTTGCGATTTCCGCGGTAACTTCCGGGTTGATGTTTCTCACCTTAAGCTATTTCGTCACGTCACGAACGGCCGGCCCGCTCAGCCTCGAAAATTGGGACGCTTTCCTCGGCCGCTGCGTGGGCGCGATTCTCCTGGCCGGTCTCTTTGTCTTTGGCTACTGCAAAATTCGCAACACGAAGCTGCGGGGCCCTCTGCAAGCTCTGATGGTGTTGACGCTCTCGTCTGTTCTGACGCTATTGACACTGGCGATTCCCGCTAGGCCGCGCATGGGCGCCATCGATCCGAAGACCGTCCGTCGTTACAGCGATGTGGCAGCGCTCCGGAAAACGCCGAATGCGGCTCCGGCGGTCCAGACCAAATGGGATCCTGCGGCTCATTCCTTGATGAAAGATATTCAGTCCCGCAATCAGCAGTATGTGGGGGAAATCTCTGCGCTTGATGAAACCGCGAAGCCGCTGTATACGATCGAATCGTTCCACGATTCTGCCGCTATCCAGCAAATCATCGACCAGTTGCGCACTCGCATTGGCGTCGCGGACAAATACGCGGACTGGCAGCCCCTTTTCTCGAAAATGAAGGACTACGTAGGCGCTGTGAACGCCACGGCCGACGAAAAACGCAAATACTTGGCCGAGTATGAAGCCACATTGCCGCGAACGCTCGCCGTCTGCAAAGCGATTTCGGGCAAAGAACATGCTTGGTTAGAGGCGTCGCTCGACCTCTATCAGTTTGCGCTCGCGAAGCAAGGCGCCTTCGACTGGCAGCGCGACAATCTTTCCTTCAGGAGTCGTGCCGACTCCGAGACCTTCCGCAAGAAATTCGTCAAGGCGCGCACGTTGAACGAGGACTTTCTAAAGGCCTACTGGCAGGTTCGCCAAGCGCAGGAAGCCATGATCGCCCAATTAGGGTTGTCGGACCCGGACGTCGATCCATCCGAAGCTCGCTAGCGTTCTGCAGAAAGTCCTTTCTCGATCAGAAATTCACATCCTTTCGGTGAAACCGTTGACGCGCCCTCTGCGCTCTGCCATCATCGGAAAAGTTTTGTCGCGTTTTGCGTCTCGGGAGAGTTCAATCGGCTTACGCGTTTACATCCTTGCGTCCGGCAGTTCGGGCAATCTGACACTGCTCGAAACCGAACGCACCCGCATCCTTGTTGACGCCGGTCTTGGGAAACGGGAAACGCTGGCTCGCCTCGCTGCCGTCGGCAAGGACATTGACGAACTCGACGCCGTTCTGATCACCCACGAACATACCGACCATTGCAACGGCCTGCCACAAGTCCTCGGCCTGTGGAAGGCGCCGTTGTACGTGACCGAGCCCACGATGGACGCCCTGCAACGCATTCTTCCCGATACGTTCCGGAAAAGGCTGCGGCGGGCGGAAATGATTGAAGCCGGCCAGCGCTTTGTCATCGGCGATATCGATATCCATGCTTTCGCCATTCCGCACGATGCCGCCGATCCCCTTGCGTTCACGTTCCGCACCAACGGCTCGAAGGTTGCGGTCTGCACCGACCTCGGGTACATGCCGGAACTCGTGAAAGTTCATCTGCGGGAAACGGACTGCCTGATCCTCGAGTCCAATCACGATTTGGACATGCTGAAGGTCGGTCCGTACCCTTGGGTCGTAAAGCAACGGGTCCTTTCGCGCACCGGACATCTCTCGAACCACGCCGTCAGCGAATTCCTCGCCGATGCCGATGGATTCGACTCCCGCGCGCGCTATCTCGTTCTGGCGCACATCTCGCAGGAAAACAACAATCCCGACCTCGTGCGCCTTTCTGCGCAGGAAGCCTTGAGCCGCCGCCCCGCGGAAGTCGCCTTTGCCGGCGAATTGCTCGTTGCTTCCCAGCAAATTCCGCTGAAACCGCTCGATCTATAGCTATTTCCGCGGGACGTCTTCCACTATTAATTTGCTTTATGACGTGGATGAATTTTTCGCACCACGCTTTTCATTTTGCGCCCTTGACATTGCACCCAGAAAGCGCAGAAACTCACGCATCAGATATTTTGCGAGTGGTTCGATATTTGGAGTGGGGAAGAGTGGCCTGAGGCCGATCCTTCTGGTCGAGGAACGGATCGTTTGCTCCTTAACTTCGCCTCGCAACCCGCCATCCTTGTCCTGGTGCAAGCAACAAACGAAGTAACAAGGGGGATGTGTGATGCGGACTTGTACCTGTAAGCGTTTTTTCATTCTCTTTTTCATATATATCGTTGTGGCCGCTTCGGGAGTATTTGCACAAACGGGCACCACGTCTCTGCGCGGCACGATCACGGACAAATCGGGCGGGGCTGTCGTCGGAGCTGCCGTGAAGCTGACTGACCCGGCACAAGCCGTGCAGCGCAGTGCTGTCTCCAACAGCACCGGAGCCTACGAATTTCTTTCACTGCCACCGGGCACCTATGCGTTGCGTGTCGAAGCTCCCGGCTTCCGGGCTTTTGACCAAAAAAATATCCAGTTGCTGGTCAACAATCCCTCTACCGCCAACGTCGTTCTTGTTGTCGGCTCTACAACCGAAACAGTCGAAGTCTCTGCGATAGGGCAGACCATCAATACCACCGACGCTTCGCTCGGTGTGGCGTTCGGAGAAAACCAGGTCAAGCAATTGCCACTGGAAAGCCGCAACGTCGGTGATCTTCTGTCTCTGCAGGCCGGCGTGGTCTATACCGGAGACAACCCGGCGGTCACGCAGGATATGAAGGATACCGATACGCGGAGCGGCGCTGTCAACGGTGCGCGAAGCGATCAGAGCAACGTGACCCTCGACGGCATCCCGGTGAACCCTAAGGGAGGTTACGCGTTTCAGTCGGTATTGCCCGTCACCTTGGACTCGATCGAGGAATTCCGCGTGACCACGAGCAATGCCGAGGCGGACGAAGGCAGCGCCGGCGGCGCTCAGGTCGCCCTGGTCACCAAGAGCGGCACCAACAAATTTCATGGCTCGGCGTATGAGTACAATCGCAATTCGTTCGCTAGCGCAAACGACTACTTCCTGAAATCGTCGGAGTTGTCCAGTGACGAGCCCAATAAGCCGCAATTTTTGAATCGCAATATTTTTGGCGGGTCGGTGGGCGGCCCCCTCAAGAAGGACCGCCTGTTTTTCTTCCTGAATTATGAGGGTTATCGCGATGTGGAACAGCAGAGCGCGTTGCGAATCGTTCCGACTGCGTCGCTCCGGGATGGGGTCGTTTTTTATGCCTGCGACACGACCGCGGCGACGGTCGATCCTCGATGCAGCGCCAATCCGACGGCGAAGGGGCTCAGCGGCCAAACCTACACCGCGAACTTCCCTCTGAATGCCTCGAATCCAGCCAACGGCGCCGGTGGTTTTGGGCTCACGCCTCAGCAGCTAACATCGCTCGACGCGTATGCGTTTTCGACGGAGCCAAGCCTTAAGCCGGGTTACTCCGGGCCTGTGGGACCAAACCCAGCGATGATCGCTTATTTCAACAAGTATCCATTGCCCAACGATTTCAGCCAGGGCGACGGAGTGAATACGGCCGGCTACCGCTTCGCGGCACCCACCAGCAATGTCAAGAACTGGTACATCGCCAAGCTGGATTACAACATCACCCAGGATGCCAAACAGCGCGTTTCGTTAACCGGAGCGCTGGCCAACGAAAATCAGGCCAACTCCCCATTCCTGCCAGGCGATGTGCCGGAGACCAGCATCGTCAACTACAACAAAGGGCTCATCGCCAACTATTCCGCGGTTATATCCAACACCTTGATCAATAACTTCCGCTATGGCTATGTTCGAGAAAGTGTGGGCACGATCGGCAACAGCAATCAAGCCTGGAACCAGATTCGCGGAATCGATCAAGGAATTAACTATTCGAGCGAGTTCCAACGGCCCATCAACAGCTTCTGGGACGACTTGACCTGGAGTCACGGCAAACATAGCTTCCAGTTCGGCTTCCAGACTTCGCTGATTCGCAATCCAACATCGAGCACTACGAGTTCCTTCAGTAGCGGTTACATGAACTCACAGTGGCTGAACACCTCCGGTCTGGCCGGCCGTTCGTCGCCGCTGAATCCGGCGTCGTGCGAACCAACGGCGCCTTGTTTTCCCGCCGTCGATTTCGGCGGCTTTGGCACCAACTACGACAACGCAGTGACTGCTCTGTTTGGCATGGATGTGGAAGTCAACGCCCAATACAACTATCAGCGCAGCGGAAGTCCGTTGGCCCAGGGCGCTCCTGTCGTTCGTCATTTTGCCGAAGACGGCTATGAAATGTACGCGCAGGACACCTGGAAGGTGAAGCCTAATCTCACGGTGACGCTCGGCCTTAGGTATTCACTGTTCTCGCCGCCTTGGGAGACAAACGGATTGGAAGTGACCCCGACAGAAAGCCTGAACACCTGGTTCAACAATCGCGGTGTCGGCATGAACAGCGGCGTTCCGTCGATCGACGCTCCACCGATCGCGTTTAATTGGTCGGGGCCCGCCAATGGTGGCACGACCGGCTATTACGGCTGGGACTTCAAGAACTTGGGACCGCGTGTAGCTTTTGCTTGGGCTCCCGGTTACGACAACGGAATCCTGCATGATCTTTTCGGATCGGGAGGAAAGAGTAGCATTCGAGCTGGCTTTGGGATCGTCTATGACCGGATCGGCGAAGGCTTGCTCGATACCTTCGATTCGAACGGTGCCTTCGGCTTGTCCACAAATATCCCCAATGCCGCAGCTTCGGAAACAGTGGCGTGCACACCTCGCGTAACCAGCTTGAACACCATCCCA
Organism: Candidatus Acidiferrales bacterium; assembly: GCA_963722985.1. GTDB lineage: Bacteria > Acidobacteriota > Terriglobia > Acidiferrales > UBA7541 > Acidiferrum. The sequence continues at coordinate 195,999 of CAVROZ010000001.1, forward strand.
ACCACCGACAACTGCGGCGCTCCGATTTTAACGCCTGCCCCGGCGGCGAATTATCCTTCGCCTTATCCGAGCAATCCGGCGTCGGGCAGCGAAGCCATCGCCTGGGGCCTCGATAGCCACATCAAGACGCCCTATTCCTACACGCTCGATCTATCGGTGCAGAGAGAGCTGAGCAACGGATTTACTTTACAGGTGGCATACGTCGGAAGACTCTCCCATCGCTTGATCGCACAGGAAGACCTGGCCATGCCACTCGATCCGTTCGATAAGAAGGCCGGCATTGACTACTTCACCGCCGCGACTGCGCTTGCCAAGCTCTATCGCAATGGCTTGGATACGAATCAGTTCAATCCCAACATGGTTCCAAAGAGCGTTCAACAGTATTGGGCGGACATTACCCAGCCGGCGGGAACCGGATCTTACGCCATGGGCTTGAATTCTCTGAACTCGAACGGAACGTGTGTCAATCCGAATCAGCCAAACGCGCTCAGTTCGACAACGAACCCGACAGTGCTGGCGTTCGACTTGCTCTGCGCCAACAGTCTCAATGAGTCGCTTGGACTCTATGAAATGGACATCTACGGAATTCCAAATGCCACCCACCCGAACGCGAATCCCTACTATTACACGCTCGGTGGTTACACTGGGCCGAACGTGTTTTATAGCCCGCAGTATTCTTCGCTCTACGGGCTGCGCACAGTAACCAACGCCAACTACAACGCCTTGCAAGCTACCTTGCAACACAAGATGGTCCATGGCATTCAGTTTGACTTCAACTACACCTATGGAAAGACCATCGACGTCGAATCCGACGCCGAACGCGTCGGCGAATGGGGTGGGCTCGGTGGCGCAATCATCAATTCCTGGAGTCCGTTTGCCGATCGCGGCGTTTCGGATTTTGATCTTCGCCACCAGTTCAATACCAACTTCATTTGGGAATTGCCGTTCGGTCAGGGGAAGTGGCTCGCCCACGACGTCAATCGCGTTGGCGAGGCGTTCATCGGCGGCTGGCAGCTCTCCGGCCTGGCTCGCTGGACCAGCGGCTTCCCGGTTACCGTCGACAACGGCGGGCAGTACCCGACGAACTACCAACTGGAAGGGCATGCGGATCAGCTTTGTTCGGTCGCCTCTGGAACATATTTCACCGGTCCGGACAACTTCGGCGGCAATACATATCCGAACGTATTCAAGACGGGCAACGCGGCCGCAAACTGCTTCGGTTACGCCTATCCTGGACAAAGCGGATTGCGCAACAATGTTCTCGGGCCCGGCTTCTTCGGGGTAGACCTTGGCTTAGCAAAGCGCTGGAAAATGCCTTGGAGTGAAGGGCAGAGCCTTCAGTTCCGTTGGGAAGTGTTCAACGTAACGAACTCGGTCCGCTTCAACATCCAATCGGCCAACGGCTACCTGGCGACCGGAACCATGTACAACGGCAACTCTTCCAACTTCGGCAATTACGGCGGTACGTTGACCAACCCGCGCATCATGCAGTTTGCTTTGCGTTACGAATTCTAACCCTCGCTTCAGAGGCAAAAAAGGCTCCGGAGGCTCAGCTTCGGGGCCTTTTCCTTCCTATGACCCATGGTTCTTTCCTGTATATTCGTGCGTATATTCGTGCGTTGACACCTTCTCGGTTTTCCTCTACCTTCTCTAAAGACCTTGGTAGAGGTGCGGCGGCCATGAGTAGCCGGGCTTGTTCTCCCGATCAGTATCGGGGACTCGGCGAAAGGGGTCTGGCTTAGGGTTCGGATCAGCGAAGCATCGCTGATCGCCGCCGAAATCGCAGCGATTCCTGAAATCGCCGCGGTTGGTGTTCCGGTCTAAGGCCGGTTCACTGTCATTCTGGAGCCTAGCTCCGGGATGGAGCGCTATCGAGAGGCAGCTTTCTGCGGATCTCCGGCGCAGACCTTCCTTTCATTGTGCTCTCCCTAGAACTCTCCCAGGAAGAAAACGATGGACTGTTACACATTGACGCGCGCGCTCGTGGACCTCGATTCCACGACCGGCAAGGAAAAGCCGGTAGTGGATTATCTGCATGCGCATCTTCTCAAATTTGCGGCGCAGCATAATGGCAGGCTCGAGCGCATGAACGCCGCGCCTGAACGCGACAACCTACTGCTCACGTTCGGAGAGCCGGTGGTCACACTGTCGACTCACATGGACACCGTGCCGCCGCACTTTTCCTCGAGCGAAGACAGCACGCACATCCGCGGACGCGGCTCCTGCGATGCGAAGGGAATTATCGCGGCAATGATTGCTTCGGCGGCAGTGCTGCTGCAAACGGGCACGCGTAATTTCGCGTTGCTGTTTGTTGTCGGCGAAGAGCGCGACAGCTTGGGAGCAAGAACCGCCGCAGCTTCGCCTCGGGGCTCGCGGTTCTTGATCAATGGTGAGCCTACGCAAAACAAGCTGGCGCTCGGGTCCAAAGGCGCATTGCGATACGAAATTGAGGCGAAAGGGAAGCTTGCGCATTCCGCTTATCCGGAATTGGGGCACTCCGCGATTCATTCCCTGCTGGACGCGCTGCGCGACATTCGCGCGATTCCTCTGCCGAGCGATCCCGTTCTCGGGAAATCCACGCTGAACGTGGGTGCGATTCACGGCGGGCGCGCGCCAAATGTGATTGCTGATGAAGCCCGAGCGGAAATCATGTTTCGCCTGGTGACGAACGCCGATCCGTTGCGCGCCGCCGTGGCACAAGCGGTTGCCGGGAAGAACGTGGAAGCACGCGAAGTGATGCACTGTTCGGCCGTACATCTCACTGCGGTCGAAGGACTGCCAACCAGCGTAGTGGCGTTCACCACAGACATTCCGACGTTCAACGGCTCGTGGGGCAAACCGTTTCTGATTGGCCCCGGCAGCATTCACGACGCGCATACTTCCGAAGAGCGCGTCGACAAAAAAGAATTGAGCGATGCGGTGGAAATCTACGCGCGCATGGTGCGGCAGCTTCTCGTCACGGGAGAAGCTGCATCATGAGCACGCCACTTGCCATCGTCGGCTGCGGAAAGATGGGGCGCCTGGTGGAGCAGTTGGCGCCGGAGTATGGCTTTGAGGTTCGCGCAAAGTTTTCGCGTTCTAACATCGCATCGCTTTCTCGCGAAGCTTTGCGCGACGCTACCGTAGCGATCGAATTCACGGATCGGGCAGCCGCATTTGAGAATCTTCCCAGACTCGCTGCTCTCGGAGTGAATACCGTCTGCGGCACCACGGGCTGGTACGACGGGCTGCCGCAAATCCGGCAAGTCATTCGCGATGCGGACACCGCGCTCGTCGTCGGAGCGAATTTCGCGGTGGGTGTGGGTCTGTTTTTTGAAATTGTCGCGCGTGCCGCCGTGCTGTTTTCGCAACATCCCGAATATGAAGCCTGGGGCTGGGAGATTCATCACTCCGCGAAGAAGGATGCGCCTTCCGGGACGCTGAAGAAACTTGCGGAAGAAATACGGGCCGCGGGATTCAGCGGTTCGCTGCCCCTGAGCTCCAATCGCGCCGGAACGCACATCGGTACCCACGAGATCGGATTCGATTCGGCGGGAGACACGATTACGCTGCGGCACACGGCGCGGAATCGCGAAGGCTACGCGCGCGGAGCGTTGCAAGCGGCGCAATGGATCGCCGGAAAGAAGGGCGTATTTGAGTTTCGGGAAATTTTGGCAGAATTGCGCTCGCCAGTGAGGATCAACCAGCAGCACCCGGAATGGGCGAGAACGCAATGAAGCTGACTTGCAGGATTTGATCGAAGCACTCGGTAAAGGAGCAACACATGTTTACAGGAACTGGAACGGCGCTGGTAACCCCCTTTCGGCGGGATGGTTCGCTCGATGAACCTACCCTTCGCGCGCTGGTTAAGCGGCAGATTGCCGCGGGCATCGACTTCTTGGTTCCTTGCGGCACCACGGGAGAATGTCCGACGCTCACCGAGGAAGAACAGCGCCGCGTGGTGGAAATTACCGTGGAACTCGCCAAGGGAAAAGTGCCGGTCCTTGCCGGAGCGGGAGGATACAACACCCGCGAAGTGATCGAGCGCGCCCGCGAATTGGCCAAGCTGGACGTTAGCGGAATTCTCTCGGTTACGCCTTACTACAATAAGCCCACGCAGGAGGGTCTCTATCGCCACTTCAAGGCCATTGCAGAAGCGATCGATCTGCCGATCATTCTTTACAGCGTTCAGGGACGCACCGGAGTGAACATTGAGCCCGCAACCGTGCAGCGGTTGGCGCAAGTCTCGAACATTGTCGGCATTAAGGAAGCATCGGGCAACGTCGGACAGATGGCGACGATTCTCAATTGTGTCCCGGAGGAATTCCTCGTACTGTCCGGCGACGATGCGTTGACGCTTCCTCTGATCGCGCTCGGAGGTCGCGGAGTGATTTCGGTCGCTTCCAACGAAATTCCCGCCGAGATGACCCGGCTGACGCAACTGGCGCTTGCTGGAAATTTTGAGGGCGCGCGCGAAATCCATCGCCGGTATCACACCTTGATGGAAATCAACTTTGTAGAATCGAATCCCATCCCTGTGAAAGCGGCGATGGCGGAAATGGGCCTGCTGGAGGCGTGCTGGCGCTTGCCGCTGGTGCCCCCAAAGGCGGAGAATCGTGCGAAAATTCATGCCGTCCTCGACTCGCTCAAGTTGACCGAGAAGACGCATGCTGCAATCTCAAATTGAGGCGCTGTTCGAGACGCCTCCTCCTTCGTATCGGGAAGAACATTTCGAACTATTCCGGTCATTCAAGCTTGCGCTGAATCGCGGTGAAATCCGCTCTGCAGAGCCTGACAAGTCCGCTCCGAATGGATGGCGTGCGAACGCCTGGGTAAAAAAGGGAATTCTCCTCGGCTTCCGAATGGGTCCGACCGTGGACATGTCGCTCGATCCGAAGCGCCAGCCCTTTTTCGATAAGTCCACGTACCCTGCGCGTACTGTTTCGATTGCCGACGGCGTGCGCATCGTGCCCGGCGGTTCCAGTATCCGCGATGGAGCCTATCTCGGGCGCGGCGTCATTTGCATGCCGCCGATGTTTGTAAATGTTGGCGCTTATGTCGGCGAAGGTACGATGATCGACTCGCACGCACTGGTCGGTTCTTGCGCGCAGATCGGCACGGATTGCCATTTATCGGCGGCTTCACAGATTGGAGGAGTTCTCGAGCCGGTCGGCGCACTGCCGGTGATTATCGAAAATGACGTGATGATCGGCGGAAACTCGGGCGTGTACGAAGGCACGATCGTCAAGAAGGGCGCGGTACTGGGCACGGGCACGATCCTGAACCGCTCGATTCCCGTGTACGATCTGGCGCGCGAAACGGTGTATTCCGCAAAAGACGATCAGCCCCTGGTGATTCCCGAAAACGCCGTGGTTGTGCCAGGCTCGCGCGCTGTCTCGCACCCGGCGGGGACAAAATGGGGTCTTTCCCTGCAATGCGCCGTCATTGTGAAATACCGCGACGAAAAAACCGGCTCCCGTGTGCAGCTCGAAGATCTTCTTCGCTGAGAAAATCTATGTGGTCAACCACCTCAAATACTTCCTTGAACTAGCGGGGCGCGCCGGTGGTGCGTCCGCGCGGCTTTCAATTTGAGAAGGCTTCTCGGCTCTATCGATAACGAGGACCTCGACGGGGCTTTCGTGCTCTTCGATTTTCAGACCAAGCTGTTGCTCCAAGGCTGCAAAGAGAGAAACGTTTTGCAAGGCAGCCGAAGGGTTGGGACTCCAGTCGAGCGTGAAATCGTAATTTCCCGTGATGCCGGTCTTGTCCAGCAGAGGCCGGTCCAAAACGGTTGCGAGAGCCTCCACGAGACGCGACACCGTGGTTCCTTGGCCTACGAAATCGCCGCCTTTGGGGGCTAACAATCCCGGAACAATGGGCTTCCCATTGGGGTATTTCATGCCGTTGGGATAGGTGTCGCCAGGCTTGGCAAGCTGCATCTTGAGACGTTCAGGTGCAGTGACAAGGACGTAGACGGGAAGTTGCCTGCTCTCGCGGTGAACGCCCAGCTTAAAACGATCTGCCAGGAGCGCTTGTATCATCTCCTGCCTTTCTTGACTCGCTTTCGGTGCCTCAAGTTGGTGAAGCTTTTGCCGTTCCGCGCTACTTATTTTCGCGTCAACATCGTATCGATCCCGGTAAAGCCAGTCGTCGCCTCCGATGATCTGAGTTTCCTGCATTCGATAGCCTAATTTCATGAGCTCGAGCAGAGTGACATTCGTCGCCATGAAACGGTCGACCTTAAACTGTACCGCGTGCATCGGGCTACCTGTGACGGGTGTAGGCATTTTGATTGTGAATCCCGCCATGGGTTCACCCGTCGTATTTGGAGTGACGGTAGCGGTCTCGAAGGAGACGCCGGCATTGCCGGTTTCCGGAAGCTGCGACTGCGCGCGAGTCTGCAAGGGATGAAGCAGACCGAAGACAGGCGGGATGGCGACAGCGATCAAAGCAGCGGAACTGAGCAGGAGCTTGCGGGCGAAGTCCAAATCTCGCGGGATACGGTTTTGCATGATGACCTCGATTCTTTGTTTGAGATTGGAGCCCGTTACGCCGGAAGCGCAAAGCAGAGGAGACTCCACATAGAATTCGCAAATCTTCAAGATGCTCTCAGCATAGGTTTGCGGATCGCTACCGAGCCTCAGTACTTCCTCATCGCAGGCGCGTTCGCGCTCGTCCACCAGGCGTGCGCCGAGCGACCAAACAAGGGGATGAAACCAGAACGAGGCTTCCCCTAGCATGTGAAGCGCGGCGGCCAGGTTGTCGCGCCGAAAAAGAAGCAGCGAAAGAGTCAAACAGCGCCAGAGTGCTACAGCTTCACCAGGATTCGGAATACGCCCGAAGAAGCTGGTGCTATTGGCTGAGGATTTTTTCGAAGAAGGCTAGGGCGCGAGGGTCGTTGGACTGGCCGAGCCAGAACATAGCCTGTTTGCGGACTTCGGGGTTCCGGTTGTTCTCGGCTACCTCGATGAGCTTAGGAACGCCCTCATCCTTGGGCATCTGGGTCAGCGCGAAGACGGCTTTCTTTTTCACTTCGGTGTCGGGATCGTTCTGAATCGCGCCAATGATGGCTGCGGATGCTTTTTGTCCCGCCTTTTGCGCCAGCCAGAAAAGCGCCTGGCCGCGCACGTGGGCCTCGGGATCGTCTTTCGCCAACCGGATCATGTCCTCTACGGCCTCCGGTTCGTGGCTGACGAACATTGCGAAGGACACTTTTGCTCGGACGTCGCTGCTCGGATCGCTCTTCGCCATTTTTTCCAGCAGCGCTAGGCCGGATTTGCCGCGCGCGGCGCCGAGCCAAAAGGAAGTTTTGTCGCGCAGCCAGGATGGCTGATCGGGAGCGACAAAGGCTGCCAGAGCGCGATCCGCGGACGGATCGGCGTGTTGCGCGATGACCATGACCGCTTGGTCCGCGAGCCTTTCGCCATCCCGTTCCTCTCCGCTTCCGGTTACGTAGCGGGCGAGCAAGGCCACACTCTCAGCCGGCTTTACATCGGCCAGCCACACGACGCGCAGACCGCCGGCATCCAAACTGCAATTCGAGGAAGCCAAACGGATGCGCATCACGCGCTTTTGGTCCACGCGAAGGAGTACGGTGACCGGCTCGTTTTCTTCGAGATTGACCTTTTTATTCCGATTTGTTTCTCCGCCGGATTGCCGTTCGTTTTCGAGATTGCACGTCCGACAGACTTCAATTCCGTTGTCGCTGTGATAATTGCCGCAACAAACGGAATGATTTCCTGAGACGGCCTCGACCTCGTAGGCAAGCCACACGAGTTCGTGCGATTGCGCGACGATCTGCTGCACAGCGGTCTCCAGTCCCTGCGCCGCGCTCCGCGTTTCCACCTTGGCGTTCACAAACTGCGATTGATCGGCCTTGGCCATGGAGATTCCCAAACCGAGATACAGAATGCAGGCCAAAGTCAGAATCGAGAATCGTGATAGGCAGTACGCGCTTCGTGTGCTCACTGGATACCTCACTTTTGTAAAAGTTCCATGAGGTAATCATTGCCCTCTTTGGAATTCATCAGGGACAGTTTGCTCACCGCGGCCTTCTTGAGCTCCGGATCCTTTTCGGACCTGGCGATGGCCACCAAGGCGCTGGCGTTTCCTCCAATGAAGTACGCGTTCATGATTTCCTGCTTGACGCCACGGTCGGTGTCCTTAGCGTAGATCGTCTGCAAGGCCGGATCCTTTGCGCCCATCAGACCGAGGTTGCGAATCGCTATTTTGCGCAGCTCTGGATTCTTTTCCGAGAGCGCCAGTTCCGACAGACGAGCAGAGTCACCGGAGATGAACAGCGCCTGCAGAATCTCCTTCTTTACTTCCACCGAGGTTTCCGTTTGGTAGAAGCCCTGCAACTCCGCTTTTCCGCCCATCACTCCCAATTGGCGGATGGCGTCGCGTTTCAGATTTTCGTCGGTTTCTTTCTTGGCGATCGTGGCCAAGGCTTCGCGATTTCCGGAGATCATGAACGCCCGCAGCACGGCGTGCTTCACATCGGGATCGGAAGTGCCGGTATAAATCTCACCGAGCAGTTTTCCGGAGTTCTGTCCTCCGGTCATACCTAGATATTCCACTGCTTTGCGCTGCAATTCCGGATTGCTTTGCCCGCGAGCGATCTTAGCGAGCATTTCTTGGGCCTGAGGCGAACCACTCTGCACCAACAAGAACAGCGCCTTCTGCTTTTCCTTGGGAGTGGCGGATCCGTTCAAATATTTTTCCAAAATGGGAATTCCCTGCGAGGGGTTGTTGTTCATGATTCCCTGGAGCGCAAGGACCTTGAGGTCAGAGTCGCTCTGCGAATCGGGGTTCACGGCCTGACTGGTTCCCTGACGCATTTCGATTTCGAGAGCTTCGGCATCTTTTTTCCAGCGGCTTTGCGGAAACCGTTTTTTTAGGTCGGCGATGGACTGGTACGCAAGGTCCCGCTTCCCCAGTTTGTTATTGGCGTAAGCTACCCAGTAAAGCGCGGCATCAGTTTGCGGCCCCGCCATTTTCGCCAGCTCGCTGAATTTGCTGGCCGCGTCCGCATAAGCTTCCTCGTCGAGGAAACCACGGCCGTCCTGATAGAGTTCCTGCATGTGGTCCAGGTGCTCCTGCTCCTGGTCTTTTTTCTCTTGTTCGCGGTCGGCCCGCTCCTGTTCGCGATCCCGTTGCGCCTGGGCGTCCTGCTGGCTTTGAGCCTGGTCCTGCTGAGCTTCGAGGAAGCTGTCCGCGGCCGGCGACTGACTCGCAGACGCACCCTTCAACGCGGGGCATGCCAGCAGAAGCCCTCCCAAAACCAGTGACGCCGCAAGCGCGCTTGTAATTAGCTTTTCGTTTTTCATCATTGTCCCCAATCCTCCAAATCCCGTCGTCACGCTCATATCTTGTTCTTTTCCGAATTGGTCGCATCGCTTTGTGCCGGCGGTGGCGCCGTGTTTCCGCGCCTTTGGCGCAAATCCTGGTGAACCACGCGAACCTTCAACAAAATTCCTTTCGCGGCTATGCGCTTCTGAATTGTTTCAAACTGTGCAGGAGTGATCCGATCCGGACTATTGGCGATATCCAGCAGGATCGGTTCGAGTTCGTCGAGCGTGCTGGCCATCAATTTGTCGCCGTCGCGCTGCGCGGTCTGCCGGTACATGCGATTCTCCTCAAGCAGATCCTCCGCGCGCTTTTGTTCGGCGGAAATGTTGACAAACCTCTGTCCTTTTTGCGGTTCCGCATTCGCAAATTCCATCAGGACCATTTCGGAGCGCCCGAGGTGATCGCCGACGGCGACGACCAGAACACGCTCGCGGACTTTTCCGGCATCCGCGATTTCACCACCCGGCACGCTCTTCTTGGTGACTCGGCCTAGGAAGAACGCCAGCAGGACAATCGCAGCCATTGCACCGACCGCCACCAGCCTGCGAGGGTCAAAAAACGTATGCCACCAGGGAGCGTGTCTCTCCGGAAGGCGCGGAGAAATTTCCTGCCACACGCGGCGTCCATAGTCTTCGCCCGGATCCGGAACAGGCATGGCGTCTAGCGCGGCGAACACGGCCTCGATACGGTCCATCTCGTGGCGGCAAACCTCGCACGCACTCAGATGACCCGTGAAGCGTTGCCGCTCCCGAATCTCACCATCGCGATATGCAATCAATTCTTCTTCGGTCATGTGATTCATGATTCCGTTCCCATGGCTCGTGCCGCATTCCGAAACTCTGAAAATGGCTCTAGCGCTTTGCGAAGTTTGGAGACGGCGCGAAAAACCGTATTCTTCGTGGCGTTGGTATTGGAATTGAGCACAACGGCGATTTCTTCAATCGCGCAGCCTTCCCAGTGGCGCATCACAATCGCGGTGCGTTCCGCTGGCGTCAGCGCTTCGAGAGCTTGCTTCATCTTGGCAGCCAGTTCGGCGCTGCCGGCGAGCCGTTCCGGCGAAGCCGAGGGATCCTTCACCATGGCGACCGGATCGACTTCCGGCCCAGCTTCCGTGGGGCGGCTCGGTGTCACCTGGCGCGTCTCCTCGACGTTGCGCTGACGGATGCGGTCGATCGCGTAGTTTGCAGCGATGCGGTAAACCCAGGTTCCAAAATTGGAGTTGCCCGCAAACTGCTTCAGCTTTTGATAGGCTCGCAAAAACGCTTCTTGCACCACTTCCTCCGCATCGTGAGAGTTCCCCGTCATGCGATACGCCAGGCGGTAGAGATAAAGACTGTAGCGCTCGACGAGGACACGGTAGGCGTTGCGGTCGCCGGCCAGAGTGCGCTCGACGGCGATGGCGTCGCTGACGGCTTCGTTACCCGACCCCTCGATGCTTGCCTTCATTCTCATAATTAGACAGGATTAGGCCCTTGCGGTTAGGTTGGCCCCTGGACCCCCTGGACAGCGGCGATCGCTCCCGGGCCCCGAATACCGTATCATTACAAAGGATTGCCATGGAGAGGACGCTTTGATTCCACGTTACACGCGCGAAGAGATGGGGCGGGTCTGGAGCGACGCCAACCGTTACCAGAAATGGCTGGACGTCGAACTGGCCGCGGCCGATACGCTGGCGGAGGCCGGACTGGTGCCTAAGGATGCAGCGGCGCTACTGCGCGCGCGGGCTAGAGTGGACGTGGCGCGGATCAACGAACTGGAAGCGCGGGTGAAGCACGACGTAATCGCGTTCACCATGGCGGTGGGCGAAACGATTGGCGATCCAGGCACCGCGCGGTGGCTGCATTATGGAATGACCTCCAATGATGTGGTCGATACGGCACAGGCCCTGCTGTTGAAGGATGCTTCGCATATCATCGAGCGCGATCTGGTCGTTTTTGCAGAGATCTTGGACCTGCGCGCGCACGAGTTTCAACACACGCCGCAGATTGGCCGCACGCATGGAATTCACGCGGAGCCAATCACCTTTGGATTGAAGATCGCCAACTGGTTCGCGGAAAACCAGCGGAATATCGAGCGGTTTCGAGAGGCTGCGCGCGGCATTGCGTTCGGGAAAATTTCCGGCGCGGTCGGCAACGCCGTGCATCTGGGTCTAGAGGTGGAAGAGAAAATCTGTAAACGGCTGGGGTTGCAAACAACGCCGGTCGCCTCGCAGGTGATTCAGCGCGACCGTCACGCGCATTATTTGAGCGCGCTGGCGTTGGTTGCCGCGTCGCTCGAGAAGATTGCGCTGGAGATTCGTCATTTACAGCGCACCGAAGTGCGAGAGGCGGAGGAGCATTTTGGCGGCGAACAACGGGGAAGTTCGGCGATGCCGCACAAACGGAATCCCGTCACCAGCGAACAGATTTGCGGTTTGGCGCGGATCGTTCGCGGCAACATGATGGCCGCGTACGAAAACGTGGCGCTCTGGCACGAGCGGGACATTTCCCATTCTTCCGTGGAGCGCGTGATTTTGCCGGATTCCACGATCCTGCTGGACTACATGCTTTCGAAGATGACCACGATTGTCGGCGAAATGCGCGTGTTTCCGGACCGTATGCTGCGCAATCTGGAATCGACGCACGGGCTAGTCTTTTCGGGCCAGCTATTGCAAGACCTGGTGGAGAAGGGAATGCCAAGGGATGACGCGTACAAGGCTGTCCAGGAAAACGCCATGGCGGCGTGGGAGTCGGACGGCAGTTTCCGGGAACGCGTCGCGCAGGACGCGCGAATTGCAAAATATCTGACCGCCAAGGAATTGGATTTTACCTTCGATTTGAACCGGCAACTGCGCAACGTGGACAAATTGTTTGCCCGCGTGTTTGGAACGCACCCAGCTGGAGAACGCGGCGTCGCCGGGAGCGCGTAGAGTTATTCGACGCGCTGGACGTAGCGGGCTTCGGAAGTATCTACGCGAATCTTGTCACCTTCGTTTACGAAGGGCGGGACGTTCACGACGAGCCCTGTCTCCAGGGTGGCCGGCTTCATCACCGAACTGGCCGTGGCTTTTTGCAACGTGGGCTCGGTCTGAACGACCTTGAGGTCCATGGTGTCCGGCAGGTTCACGCCGATAGCCCTTTCGTCGTGAAACTCAATCTTTACGATGGTGTTGGGAATCAGGTAGTACACTGTTTCGCCGAGTTCCTCGGTGTTCATCTGCATCTGCTCGTACGATTCCGTGTTCATGAAATGGAAAGCATCGCCCTCCTTGTAGAGGTACTCGAACTCGACTTCGTCGAGAATGGCGCGCTCCACAAATTCTTCGGCTCGGAACCGGTAGTCGATGATCGCGCCGGTACGGAGATTTTTCATGCGCGTCTGCATGGAACCACGCTTGTTGCCGGGCGTGCGGTGCTCCGTGCTGTGGACCGCGAAAAGGTCGCCCTCATGCTGAATGACCATGCCGGGGCGAAGTTGTGTGGCTTTCACGTTGCTCATAGATTCGCTGGGCCGAAAACGGCCGCAAACTCCCTGTAAGAATTAAGATGCGATTCGTAAATTCCAGACGACGGCCCGAGGGAGCGACGCGTGGAATAACCTGCCTGCCGAGAGCAAGGACGAGGTACGCGGGGAGAGCAAACGCTCCCAGCGAAGAAAATCAGTATAAGCGCCCGCCAGTGCAGGGGTCAATCCGACAGGGGTATGCGTCTACTACCGCGAAAAAGGGACCACCCCCCTCCCACAGTGCCGCGAACCCGAATAGGGGCTGCGGTTGGCTGGAATCCACCGACAGCTAGCCGTTCATCATGGGTTTAGCTGTCACCTGCAATCGTAATCGCGAACGACGCTAGGATGACCATGGTGCGATGGAAGACAATTATTCTCGCCCTTTGCGGTTTAGCGGTCATAGGAGCCACATCGAGTCTGCTTTTGATCCGTCGTGGTTTCAGCGCGCGGGATGAGCCCACATCTTTCGAGCAACTTGTGGCGCGTTTCGTTCGCAATTTATCGATTCCCAATCGCGTTGCTCAAGAACCGAATCCGTGGAAATCCACGCCCGACATCCTAAGGGAGGCACGAGAGACATTCACGGCGCGATGTGCCATTTGTCACGGACCTGACGGCAGCGGGCGGACCACAGTTGGCCGCAACCTGTATCCCAAACCGCCTGATTTACGCTCGCCGCTCACTCAAAAACTCACAGACGGACAGATTCACTACATCATTCAGAACGGCGTGCGATTAACAGGAATGCCCGCATGGGGCAACCCGCATGAGGAACAAGGTGAAATCAGTTGGAAACTAGTTTTGTTCATTCGTGACCTGCGACAGCCCACGAATACAGAGGTTAAGGATCAACGATCAGCAGCGGAGTCTGCGCATTATGTGGGTTCCCAGGCTTGCCAGAAATGTCATGCGGAAATATATACGCGATGGAAAAAGACGCCGATGGCCAACGTAGTGCGTGACCCTCGCGAACACCGCGAGGCGATAATTCCCGATTTCACCACCAACACTGTCGCCAGATTCTCCAAAGACCAAATCGCCTTCGTCTACGGTAGCGTCTGGAAGCAGCGCTATTTCACCAAAGTCAACAGCGACTATTTTCCGCTGTCCGCCCAGTGGGACGTCATCCATAAGAAATGGCTTCCCTACTTTGTCAAGCCCGGGACCGATTGGTGGGCACCGTTCTATCCCGCCGACAACATGCAGCGCCCCACCGGTCCCACCTGCGACGGTTGCCACTCGGTCGGGTACAACATCAAGACCAAACAGGTCGCCGAATGGAATGTCGGCTGCGAACGCTGTCATGGTCCAGGCAGCGAACACGTCGCGCACGCTTCCGGAGACAACATTTTGAATCCAGCGAAAATGGACTATGTAGCCGCGAATGACGCTTGTGTTCAATGCCATTCCCAAGGACGCCCGCTGTCGAATCCGATTGAAGGGAAATACTATGATTGGCCGGTCGGTTATCGGGTGGGACTCAAGTTGGCGGACTTCTGGCAGCTCGAAGAACACAGACTTGGAGAGACTACATTTACGCATTTCGCTGACGGCACCGCACATAAAAACCGGATGCAGGGGAATGATTTCGTGCAAAGCGTGATGTATCGGCGCGGAATTACATGCTTCAATTGCCACGATGTTCATGGCACCGACAACTACGCCCAGCTACGCAAGCCCACCGATAAACTCTGCCTGGATTGCCACGCCCCGCTGTCCCTCGCCGGTCCCCGCACAGCGACACTCGAAGAGCACACTCATCACAAAGCCGGTTCCCCGGGTAGTCAGTGTGTCGCGTGCCACATGCCTAAAATCGAGACCACTATCCCCGAAGTCTTTGTCCGCGCCCACACCTTCGCGGTCATTACCCCTGCAATGACCGACAAATACAAAATCCCTAACCCCTGCACACAATGCCATGCCGACAAGTCCACGAGTTGGGCTACCGAGAACATTCGTAACTGGCCTCAGTATTCCCCTTGGCGCATCGAGTGATCAGAGAAAACATCGAAAGGGCTGGGCGAAACTCAATCCTCTATCGTCGGCAACGTCCTCAGTACTTCCTTGGCTCTTGGCCTGTTGACGATGAAATCATCTTTCCGGATTTTTCCGTCGCGAAATACCAACACACGTTTGGCAAACTGGGCTATGTCCTGCTCATGGGTAACCAGGACGAGAGTGAGCCCCCTGTCGTTCAGGTCTTGAAATATTTCCATAATTTCGACGGACGTGTGGCTATCGAGATTTCCCGTGGGTTCATCTGCAAGTAGAATGGCCGGGCGATTCACAAGCGCACGGGCTATCGCGACACGCTGCTGTTGCCCGCCCGACATCTGCGAGGGAAAGTGGTGCATTCGTTCGGCCAGCCCGACCATCGTCAAGGCCTCCTTGGCGCGTCTTCCACGCTCCGCTGGGTCAATTTTTGTATAAAGTGTTGGCAGTTCCGCATTTTCAAGCGCTGTAGTTCGCGCCAGCAGGTTGAAGCCCTGGAAAACAAATCCAATCTTCTGGTTGCGGATTAACGCCAAGCTCTTTTTGTCGTGCAGGGAAACGTCGGTCCCTTCGAGCAAGTAGCGGCCAGTGGTGGGTTTGTCAAGGCATCCCAATACGTTCATGAAAGTCGACTTGCCACTTCCGCTCGCACCCATGACCGCTAGAAACTCCCCTCGATGAATCTCGAGGTTAATGCCGCGCAGCGCATGCACGCGCGTTTCGCCAAGTTCGTAATATTTGTGGATTTCTTCAACACGGATGACCGCTACCATAGCTGTTTGGGTGGCGTTGATTTGGTTTGCCGTTGCCATGAAATGAGTGAAGTCGTTTAATGCCGAACGGTACCTAGCGTTTGTCCGTTCGGCAGCACGGATCGAATGATCAGTTCATCCCCTTCTTTCAATTCCCCTCTCAGAACAGAAGTGACTTGGGTATAGGCATGGTCTGTGATTCCGAGAGACACCTTCACTGGTTCGAGGCTATTGTCAGGATGACGTTTCCAAACGACAGCGGTATCGGTCTTTGGTGCGTGAGGTACTGTGCCCCCTGGAGTTCCTGATTGGGCTGCCATCGCTGAATCCCCGGCAGGTTGTGCCGGTTCGCTTCCATCGATCCCGTAGTGCCGATATGTTGCCAGAATTTCCTCGGGTGCCATTGGAGGTTTATACCGCAAGGCTGTGTTCGGCACTTTCAAAACGTTCTCAGCTCGGGCGACCGGAATCGTCACGTACGCGGTCATTCCAGGGAACAGCTTCAAATCTCGGTTCGCAAATTCGATGATCGTGTCGTAGGTGACGACACTTTGCACTGTGGTGGGATTCATGCGGACCTGTTTTACGACTCCTTGGAAGGTCTCTTTCGGGAACGCATCCACCTTAAACGTAACAGGCTTGCCGATCTTGATGTTGCCCACGTCCGATTCATCCGTTTTGGTGTACACCCACATCGTCTTCAGGTCTTTGGCAATGGTGAAAATCGTCGGTGCAGAGAAGGACGCGGCGACGGTTTGTCCCAAGTCCACGTTACGAGCCACAACGGTGCCATCAATGGGAGAGCGAATCACGGTGTAATCGAGATTGGTTTGAGCCACTTTAACTGCCGCATCTTTCTGTCCCACCTGCGCGTCCGCTTGCGTTACGTTTGCTGCAGCTGCATCAACCGCAGCCTTGGCTGTATCATAGTTGGCCTTCGCAAGGTCAAGTTGCTGTTGACTCTGCACACCGCCTTTAAGTAACCCTTCCGCACGGTCGAAATCGGCCTTCGTTTGCACCATGGAGGCTTTCAGTTTTACGAGGTTGGCGCGTGCAGCCACTAGATTGGCTTTCGCGTTTTCCAAATCTGATTTCGCACCGAGCAGGGCGCCCTCGAACAACGCGGGGTCGATTAGCGCGACGACCTCCCCTTTGTGGACATAGGAATTGAAATCCGCGTTGAGTTTGGCGATGCTGCCGGAAACTTGGGATCCTACGAGAACGGTGACAATCGGGTTGATCGTCCCTGTAGCTTCCACCACATCATCGATGTCTCCGCGCTCCACTGCCGCTGTGAAATGCTGAGCTGGCGAGTTCCGGTTCAGCCAAAAGACCATCAGGAGAACAAGCCCAACCGCAACAGCCGTCAAGATGAGCCACCTGATTTTAATCTTCATGCCCAGTTCCACGAATCAACGTCATTAATTGCATCACTCATACCGCAACGCCTCAATCGGATCGAGTAGCGACGCTTTTCGCGCTGGGTAGTATCCAAAAAACACTCCAACCGCAATCGAAAACAAAGCAGCAATCACGATCGATTCGACCGACATCTCGATCGGCCAACGGAGCATTTGGCCCACCAGATACGACCCCACAATTCCCAAGAGCACGCCGGCACTGCCACCGACCAAGCTGAGCAAGACCGATTCTCCCAGGAACTGAAGCTGTATCGCTTCCTCCGTTGCTCCCACGGCCACTCGAACACCGATCTCACGGGTCCGCTCCGTTACCGACACGAGCATCACATTCATGATTCCGATGCCTCCAACGATTAGGGAGACCGATGCGATGGCGATCAGCAAGACGGTGAGGGTTTTGCTGGCATCAAGTTGTGCCTGGATGATGTCCTCGGGATTCCGAATGTTGAAGTCGTCCTCCTCTTCTGGGCGTAAGTGATGACGATCCCGAAGCACTGCCGCAGCTTCCTGTCCAGCCGTCTTGACCGCATCCTGAGAGACTGCCGAACACAGAATGTCGTCAAGCCAAGTAATGCCTTTGAGCTTTTTCTGTGCTGTCGTGTACGGGAGGATGATCACATCATCCTGATCCTGCCCGGAGAGAGAAAGTCCTTTAGGCTGGAGCGTGGCGACTACCTTACACGGCAGGTTATTCGCTCGGATGACCTTGCCGATCGACTCTTCTACGCCGAACAGCTGTTCCCGCACAGTCCGTCCGATGACACAGACATCTGACGCGCGATCAACATCGTCTTGTGAAAAGATCGCTCCTTGATCCACGTACCAGCGCTTGATGTCGAAGAATTCCGGTGCCACACCACGATAGACCGTGTGCCAGTTCTGATTGCCATAGACGACCTGGATAGGGTCATCAACGTTGGGCGAAACGCTTTTGATTAACGACACTTGGTTCTTGATCGCAACCGCATCGGACTCAACCAATGTCTTCGTGTCATGGGTCCCGGTGCGGACGCCATTTACGGCCCGGCCCCCCGCTTCGATCCAAACAAAGTTATCTCCTAAACTATTCAGTTGCTGCTCGACGCGAGCTTGTCCGGCTTTTCCGATGGCCACAACGCAGATCACAGCGGCAATACCGATGGTGATCCCAAGTACCGTCAATAGACTTCTCATTTTATTTCTTGTGAGTGCGACCATAGCGGATCGCAAAAGACCTGCGTAGTTCATGATCACCCTCGTACGAACTCGTTCCCAACGCCATTCAACAACACGTTCGGCCCAAGTCCGAGACACTCGATTGTCAGCCCGAGAAGGTAAACCTACCATTAATCGGTTTGTTCTGCCGGTTGAACAGCCTCCGGGAGCGCTACCAAAACAATATGATTAACCACCAAAGTGCATGCGGGCGCGAGAAGCCCTTTTGCGCAAACTGAATTCTATGGTCATAGCTTTAGTTCCCGGCGACGGTCTTCTTTGAATAGGCTTTTGACATTTCCTTCATTGTTTCCAATCCCGAAATCGTTTCATTGAGGAGATTGAAATCCGTTTGTTTGCTTTCGTAAATTCTGCCGGGTCGCTCAGCAATCGCACGCAAAAATGTTTGTACATAGGATTGTGATTGGAGTTGGATTCGAAGTATCACGAGCTGTGAACTTTTCCATTTCCCTCTTATAACCTTCAAAGGCTGTAGAGACTGCCTCTTTGTATGCATAATCCTCTTCTAGCCTAAGAGACAACATGTAGTTGCGTCCCGCGTAAATTCCGAGCTAGACGAGAGGGGCGAGGATTGGTAAGCGTAGGGTGAGACTACGCAGTGTACCAGCCCGACTGGGGTCGGCTGAGTGACCCCAAAAGGTGATACCAAGTGCAGCAAGAAAACTTGGGAGCGCCGCGATCAAAAGAAGGGCCATGCATGCAATGAAAATCCAGAGCCATTGTGTTTGTTGAGGCTGAAAACGGCTCTTTTGCTTGTTGAATGTTGAAGCGAGGCCAGTGCTGGTTGCCCCAGGAAGCGAGTTCTCAATTCGCCCCTCCAGCGATTGGATATCCTTGAGGAGCGATTCTATGTTTGTCTCATAGCCTGTAGAGATTTCGCTGCCCTTGGACAAATGATCGGTCACTGATTTTAAGGCTGACTCTGCTTTTCGAACTTGAAGCAAGAGAGCCTGAACCTGTTCGGAGTTAGTCTTGGCCAGTTGTTGCTCTTGTTCGGTACTCTTGGCGCTAGTATTGGCTGGGTGGGCATCAAAGTGATCGGACAGATGCAATAGTTTCTGAATCTGCTAGAGAATTGGAAATCGAATGCCAGGTCGGAGACGCCACGAAGATTCGTGCCGCCGAACCCCGCAAGCAGAAACATGATCGACTTGATGCCGAGTTGATTTTGAAGCTGCAAGTGGAAAAGCGTTTTCCGGCGATTTGGAGCGCAGCAAGGAACTTTGTCAACGAATTAAGTGCTGGTGCCTCCGCAGGTAGTTCGACGCCTGAGTCACCGCCTGATAACCGATGTGTTATCTTTGGAAAACGCCAACAGTAATTCATCGAATTTTTGCGACTGCAAGATTTGTGCGAATTCTTGTTCTCGACGAACACTGGTTGCCTCCAACTCATCACTATCATCGCTGCCCTTCACTAGAGTGCCGCTGACGACCGTGTCCGCGTCTGTCTCAATGGCTAGCATTTCCTTCCCGCAGTCTACAACCACGAAGCTGAAATTCAGGGCGGACTTGCCCTCCGGTGTTATGGTGGCCGTGCCCGTGCAGTCCGCGGCGACTGAGTAAGAACCCGTGACGGGGTCCTCTGCGAAGGTGAGAATCGTGCCATCCTCGCTGCCCGCTACGTGTCCACTTATCACGCCGTCCCCAGAAGCATTGACGCTTAACTTCAACTCACCGATGAAAGTCACGGGTCCTGTGACGGGCGCGCCTGCGAGATAGACGCCGGTTGCTTCAAACCCAAAACGACCCTTAACTCCGGCATTGGTGCAGGTCGGGGAGCCCTGCTTCACTGCGAATCCCTCCGAGGTCACGCCTGTCGTGTGGTTAAACGGCTCAACGGCCAAGAACCCTGTTGACGTAACCACAAAGGAGAAGCGGTTGCCTCCCGTGGGTGTACCCGTGCCGGTGCAGTTCGAGGCGACTGCGTATATTCCGGTGAAGGAAAAAGTGGTAATCACGCCGTCATGGGATGCTGTGGTCTCTCCGGTAAACGAGCCTGTGGTTGAGTCAAACGTGAGCTGGCTCACGGCGGCGCTGGTAGGGGTGCCGTTGCTATTTATGCCGCCGTGCAGAAACCCGTAGGTGCCATTCAGAGAGGCGTTTGAACAAGTCGCCCCGGCGGCAGAACTGAGCGCAAAGCTGGCAAGAGCAATCATTCCAGCGATGCCAAACGTTTTGGAAATCATGGTGCTCTCCTTCTCTTCCCTGTTTTTTGCTTGCGTTCGTCTATCTGGCCCGGTGCCCGTCATCCTATTCATTGATACAGCTCCGCGGACGCCAGACCGGCAAAAATACCGCCGCCCGCAACCAATACGCTCCCATTCGGGAGCAGCGTGGCGGTGTGTCCCGAGCGCCCGATCTCCATCGCACCGGTAGTGCTGAAAGAGCTATTCGCCGGATCGTAGACCTCCGCCGTGGAATTTTCGTCGCCGCCGCCTGCTACTAGCACTTCCCCGCTCGGTAAGAGCGTGGCTGTATGGAAAGTTCGGGCTTCAGCCATTGATCCGGTAACCGAAAACGATCCAGTAGATGGGTCGTAAACTTCCGCAGCCGCGGTCGGGTGCAAATCACCTGTGCTAGTTGAGGTTGTGCCACCGACGACCAGCACCCTACCGTCGGCGAGAAGCGTTGCCGTATGTTGTTCGCGGGCCGTCGCCATTGCGCCGGTCATCGTGAAGATGCCAGTGGCCGGGTCGTAGACTTCCGCCGTGGCGACTGGGTCTGATGTAGACGTTAGGGCACCACCTACGATGAGTACTTTCCCATTCTGCAGCTGCGTAGCCGTGTGCAGGAAGCGCCCCACGGCCATGCTTCCCGTTTGTGTGAAAGTGCCTGTGCTTGGATCATAGAGTTCGGCGCTGGCCAAACCCGTTCCGGTTGGATCTTGATCGGCCCCTCCCGCAATCAGGACTTTGCCGTTTGCCAGCAAAGTCGCTGTATGACCCCCGAGGGAGGCTGTCATGTTGCCCGTCCCGCTGAATTCACCAGTGGCCGAGTCGTAGAGACTTGCCCCGTTGGATGAGGTACTACCTCCGTAGTCCCAAACAGAGTTTACAAAGCCCCCGGCTAGCAAAACCTTTCCGTTTGGCAATAGTGTCGCGGTGTGACCGAATATCCCCGCGCCATCATCTCCGACGATCTCAGTAAACGTGCCCGTGCCAGGGTCGTACACTTCTATCGAGGAGAGGCCCACGTAACCGGTTGCAATGGTGTATGAGCTACTGTTTGAGCCATACGCCACGAGTACCTTGTTATCCGGTAGCAAGGTGGCAGTGTGCAGCCCCCGTGCCTCGTGGAGGCCCCCGGTAGGCGTAAATCTACTGGAAGAGGTCGTCACGGTAACGGTGGCAGTCGCGGTGACCGTCGTTTCCTCGATACTGGTGACGATTACGTGATAGAACCCTACAGCATTCGGCGCGGTATAGAATCCAACGCCGTTTATAACCCCCCCACCTTTCTCTTGAACTGTCCAAGTCACACTGTTATTGGCAAACCCTACGGCAGATGCGGCGAAGGTCTGTGTCCCATTGGGAGGCAGCGTGACCGCCGCAGGAGAAATCGTCAACGGGGGTAGTTGAACAGTCACGGCGGCGATACCGATGGAAGCCGGACTGGCCACGCTCGTCGCCACGACGTGGAACCTACCACTCGAATTCTGGGGAGCGGTATAGAGGCCCGTGCTGTCAATCGTGCCGCCGACACTTTCTTGCACGCTCCAGGCGACCGCGGTGTTGGTCGTCCCGGTGACCGTAGCGGTGAAAGATTGTGTTGTGCCCGGCGACAAGGTGATGGAATTGGGTGTGACTGTGACACTTATGCTAGGCGAAGGGGTCGGCGTGGAAGTAGAAGAACGCGGAGGATCTGAACCTCCTCCGCAGCCCCAAAAGCCCATTACCGCGGTAATAGCCAGGGCAATCTCTCTCGGATGGAATCTCGCCTTCGGGAGTAGTCTGGTGCGCCCTATCGTGCGTGGACATTGCATGATTTCCTCTCCGGCGCGTTTCCTATCGCGAACTTGCTCAAACCCGCCGAGACTGGCGCAGAGTGGATTGAATTGCCATGGTGGGGGTCTGGTCTCTGTCTGTTTTTCATCTGATCGTGCAGCTTTCTGAATTCAGGGAACTTGTACACTTTGCTCCGGTACCCAAACAGTGATAGACTGCGCGACACTTGAGAGGCCACGCCTGCGATGGAATCCAGTGTCCGAGCCCACAGGACACGCTTTGGCGCCTTTAATGTGGATTTGCGTTCGGGCGAGGTATACAAGCACGGCATCCGCATGAAGCTTCAAGGCCAACCCTTCCAGGTGCTGGCCGTCTTACTTGAGCATCCGGGCGACGTAGTTACGCGCGAAGAGCTCCGCCAGAAACTCTGGCCCGCAGACACTTTCGTTGACTTCGATACCGGTCTGAACAGTGCCATCAAAAAGCTTCGTGACGTTCTGGGCGATTCTGCCGACGAGCCCCGCTACATCGAGACTCTGCCCCGGCGTGGTTACCGCTTCATCGCTCAAGTGCAAAACGGAGAATCAACCGGGTCCATCGGAGGCGAACAAAAGCCGACCTTCGTTCTTCCGTCGAGGCAGGATCCTGAATCGGTCGGCCAGCGCCGTCTTACGGTCATTGCTCTTGTCGCCGCCTTACTCATCGTTGCGAGTGTCGTTGCATGGCGCATGCTCGCCACTCGGCCGGCACTTAAAGAGACGGATGTAATCCTTCTGGCGAACTTCGTGAACCGTGCGGGTGATCCTGTCTTTGATAACTCGCTCGATAAGGCCCTCGAAGTCAAACTGACGGAATCCCCGTTCCTGAGCCTCCTCCCAGAAACGGATGTCCGAGCCACCCTGGGCATGATGCGGCATAACCCCGATGACCGCGTGACACGAGATCTCGGTATCGAAATCTGCAAACGCCAGGGCCTCAAAGCTGTAGTCGTCCCCGAGATCGATGCGGTTGGCAGCACCTATCTCATTACTCTGGATGCGATCGACGTGCAGAGCGGCAAGTCCATCGCACGATCCCAGGAGGATGCTACTAACAAGAACCAAGTGGTTGCCGCGCTCGGCAAAGCAGGATCACAGTTGCGGCTGGAATTGGGCGAAAGCCTGCGCTCGCTCGAGAAGTACGACATTCCGCTTGATCTGGCGACGACAAGTTCTCTCGAGGCTTTACAGGCCTACAGGACCGGCCAAAGTCTGATGCGCTCTGGCAAGCAAAATGACGCTATAGTGTTCTTTAAAAGGGCCGTCGAGCTCGATCCGAAATTCTGTTCTGCTTACGCGGCGCTTGGAACTGCCTATTTCAGCATCAGCAACGACCAGGCTGCCTGGAAGAGCTTTACTGAGGCTTACGAGTTAAAGGACGGGCGACTCACCCAAGAAGAGAATTTCCAGACGACCGCCCTTTATCATGCCTACGTTACAGGAAATCTGGAAAAGGGACAGGCTGTGCTTGTTTTGTACCAGCAAGCGTATCCACGCAGCGTCTTTGCGGCCAACCGGCTAGGCATCAATTACATGACGCTTGGCAGTGGGGATGAAGGTTTGCAGGAATTCATGTGGGCAATCAAGCATTCCCCCGTTCCCTCTGCTCAGTACTACTCCAATGCCAGCCAGGCGCTCATGTCTTTGGGTCGCTTCGAGGAGGCCAAAAATTTATTGAACGAGTGGCAGCAAAAAGGCTCCCTGAACACCTATGAGAGAGGCGCGCTCTATCGAATTGCCTTCTTTGAGAAAGATACCGCAACGATGGAACGGCTTGCCGGCCAATTCCCGACCGATGACGTTCACTGGCGCACATTGCAAATGCACTTTGCATTTCTTCGGGGGGACCTCAGCAAATTCCGTTCGTTGAGCGACGCGCTCATCAGTCAGCAAAGGAATGCTGGCCAAATGGAAAACGTGGCCGGACAACTTGCAATGCGCGGCCAGTTGGAGTCCTTTCTGGGCAAAGATGATGTGTCAACCAACATGTGCCGCCACGCCGCGGAGCTCGGTCAGGACACCATTGACGAACTCTGGCGCTGCGGCGAGGTATTTGCAGATGCCGGGAAAGTCGCGCAAGCGGACGCGCTGGCAGTGAAACTGAACCGGATCGGTCCTGAGGATACGATTGCGCAAAATGTGTATCTGCCGCTAATTCGTTCCGCCATCGAGCGCAAGCGAGGAAACGTGACTCTGGCGGTCGATTTGCTCGCTCAATCCAAGCTGCATGATTTCACTTTGGACCAATATTACCAACGTGCGCAAGCCTATTTGGCTGCACGAGATCCGCGAAAGGCTGTCGCGGAGCTTGAGACGCTGCTCGATCACCGCGGATGGTGGACTTGGGCAGTCTACGCCCCGCTTGCGCAACTCGGTCTCGCACGCGCTTATGCCGCGCAAGGCGACCGCGACAACAGCCGCAAGTCTTACGCCGTGTTTTTCACCACTTGGAAGGACGCCGACCCCACCATTCCTATCTATACCCAAGCCAAAAACGAATACGCTAAGTTGCAGTGATTTTTTGCTGGGTTGTGTTCGCCAATCGCGACCGTGCTTGATAACTCCTGCCTAGTAGCTGAACCCGTGAGCTCTGCCAGGGGCAGTCAGTGCCTCGGATGACGGAGGGTCAGTCTTCGGATCAGGGATGACGGGAGTGGCTTTGATCGTGACCGTGCGAACCCAAACGCGGGAATTGGATTGATGGGAATGAACGAAAGGCTCCGACTCGTAGGGGAGACTCACGGCCAGATCGGAAATTACGCGGGAAACAGAGATACTTGTCGAGGCGCCGCTGTATGCTTCCACGAATAAGGCGCAGGCACAGGTACAAACGGAGAGGAAATAAAATCGTCCGACGCTAACAGTATAGATGGCTGCGTCGCATCACCGGACAACTGGCCAAGAATACTGCCTACCTTCGATATCCCGCGAGGTCCGCGAGCGGCAATCATTGTTTCGGATGAGGGATGGTGATCCCGCGTCGAATGAGGGTTGCGTAGGGATGGGAAACACCTAGTGTCGCAGCTGTAGACTTGCCTGCCCTGATAACGTGTTACCCGTAAAGTTGGTTGCGGTTCTCTGGCTCAAATCGCGGCTAAACTTGACAATGGAGACCCTCGATGCTCTCAACTCGCACCGCAACGATTGACGATGTGCCTTTGCTGATGAAGCTCATTCGCGAACTGGCGGAATACGAGCGGGAATCCCAGTCGGTCCTCATCACAGAAGAGACGTTGGCCAAGGACGGCTTTGGGCCTGAACCGAAGTTCCGCGCCATCATCGCCGAACAGGGTGGACATGTGGCCGGCTATGCGCTCTTCTTTGAAGCGTATTCCACTTGGACAGGCCGCGGTCTATTCCTTGAGGACCTTTTCGTGCGAGAGCCGTTTCGCGGTCACGGTGTCGGGAGGGCACTTTTAGGTGAGGTGGCCCGTATCGCACGACGGGAGGGTTCGGACACGATCCGTTTGGATGTTCTCGATTGGAACGAATCCGCGATTAAGTTCTATAAGTCGCTTGGTGCCGGTTATCTCGAGCAATGGCGAAATGTCCTGATAGGAGAGAAATGTTTGGATCGCCTGACCCAAGGATAATGCCGGCGGTTTCGGCCGGAGCAAATGGATCATCGGCGCAGTTCAACAGCGACCATGATGGTGTGAACCTTAACTTTAGCTGGCTTCTATCACCTCGGGATTTCGGGACGAAGCCAAATCTCAGAATGATCGCCTACGTCATGCAAGGCAAACCCCGTCGAAGAGAAATGGACAAGCATGCTCAGCAAAAAGCTCTGCGGTTCTCTTTTACCCACTGATCGAATGTCAGTGGCTTTCTGCCCAGAATCCGTGCGACGTTATTCGTGACCTTCGCGAGACGCCCTTCTCGAATCGCGCGATAGATTGACATGTGCGCTGCCGCAATTTCCGACGAATCGCAACTGGCGAGCATTTGCTCATGTTCCTGCCTCTCATCGATCGCGCGGAATTTGAGGGGCCTCCCGATCGCCGCGCCGATCTTTGTCGTCATCTCGAGGTAGCTTAGCGGTTCGGGCCCCGTGATCGGCAATGAATCTCCGCCGTAGTCCTCCGTCGTCAATACCTTGGTCGCGACGGCCGCAATATCGTTGGGGTGAATAAAAGCAATCTTGCCGTCGGCGGTCGGCGAGCTCACGATTCCTTCCGCTTTGATTGCAGGCGCCCATCCGAGCGCATTCGACATGAAACCCGACGGCTGGACGAATGTGAAAGTGATTCCGCTCGCGCGAATCGCGGATTCACCGCGCGTGTGCCATGCGCCGGTCCCGACATTTTGCTGCGCATCCATCGACGAAAGTTTGACGAGAGATTTCACTCCGGCGGCCTTCGCCAAATGGGCCGCTTCCGCGTCGCGGCTTGGGATTTCGGGTCCGCTGTTCACAAGGAAAACCGCGTCGGTTCCCTCGAGTGCCGGCACAAGCGACGAGCCGCTGGCGAGGTCGCCCACGAATATGTCGACCCGGTCGCCATAGCGCGTTCGCGCTTTGGCAGCGTCACGCACAAAAACTCGCGGCCGGTCGCCGCGCTCTACCAGGAAGTCGACGACGCGGGAGCCGATGCTTCCGGTCGCTCCGGTGATGAGATAAGTCATGACCATTCCTTTCCGCAAAGAGTTTTGTAAAGTTATATATTTGCTCACATACAGATGACGAGATTATGCGGAAGCCGGATGGATGTCTACTCGCTTTAGAGGAGATGAATTACCTAAGATATGTGCGGCTTTAGAGATGTATATGTACAATAGCTCACATTTTGTATAACATCGATCTAGATGAAAGCCGAGGTAAGGATTAACCGCAATTGCCGTAAACCGCGGCAGCGCCGCGCGCAGCAGACCGTCGACGCGATCCTCGGAGCGGTGGTGCGAATCCTGAAGCGACGGAGTGCGCAGTCAGTCACGACCAACCGGATTGCCGAAGTCGCCGGAGTCAGCATCGGCTCGGTGTATCAGTACTTTCCCGACAAGCGCGCGATCTTCGCCGCTTTGCACCAGCGTCACATCGAAGAGATCGATCGCATCATCGAGACCGCGCTCGTTGAACATGCCACATCGTCATTCGACGGCCTCATCGGTACGCTGATCGAAGCCATGGTGGACGCGCACGCGGCCGATCCAGAGCTTTATGCCGCGCTGTTTACGGAGATTCCCCACCGATCCGAAGGGACACGGGGCTTCTCCGAGCGGCTTCACGGCGCTTTTCGGCTGGCGATTGCGTCACGGTCGCAAGGACTCAAACCGCGTCGTGATCTCGACAAATTGGCCTTCGTCGTCACACATATGGTGGATTCTCTTTCGCATGGGGCGGTGCTTTGGCGACCGCCTGGCTTGTCACTCACGGCCGCGAAGGAGGAGGCCGTGCGCGCGGTTTTGGCTTATTTGCGTTCCTGAGGACAGATCGCCGCTAGCTTTGATACTGAAGGAGCGCCATAAAGCCGAAATCCATGTGCATTTGTTGATGACAGTGAAAGAGCGTCGCGCCGGGATGATTCGCCACGAACTCCGCTTCGACCACTTTGCGGCGCGGCACGACGACGACATCCTTGAAAATGCCAGCGGTGTCTTCGCCGGCGATATTTTTCAGCTCAAACGAATGCCGGTGCAAGTGAACCGGATGATCGTCATCGCTTTGATTATCGAAGCGCATTCGGTAGCGGTGGCTTTCGCGGACCAGGATCGGGTCGGCTTTCGAGAACTCCTTGCCGTTGATGGTCCAATGGTCCACCCAGTTGTTGCCGGCGAATTTGCGCTTGAAGATGAGAGGGATAAGCTCCGTCTGTTCCGCCGACGTGCCGGTCTCGCCGGAAGAGCCTGCGGGGGGAACTCCAAAGATTTTGTAATCCCACGAAGCATTGCCCGGCGCGACCCAGCGGGGCATCTCATTGTGATTTTGGTACTCCACGACGATTCCCAGGCCCTGATTTCTGATCTGATCGTTCAGTTCTCCCAGGATCCACACCCCGCGCGCATTCATGCTGACAACAGCGTCGACTCGTTCGGCTGGCCCGAGCGAAAGTACATCCACCTTGCGCGGCGTGGGAACTGGATTGCCATCGAGGGCGATGATTTCAAATTGATGACCGGCGAATGCAATCTGATGCTGCAGCGTAGCGCTGGCATTCAGGATGCGAAACAGCACCCTCTGACCTTCGCGCACGCGGATTGGTTCACCGTGCCCGAGAGCGTGGCTATTCACAGAAAAAAGTTCGTACGCGGGTTCCATCGTTCCCTCGCCCGCGGTATTGCTTAAATAAGGTTTCCAACCATGGAGGCAAAGCGACGCTTCCGCATCGTAACGGCCGGCGTCGCGCTGCGGTTCGATGCAGAACATCCCAAACTGACCAGTAAACGTGGAGCGATTCAGATTTCTTCGAGCGGGAACGTGCGTGTGGTACCAGCGCGTACCGGCGGGTCGCACAACAAAACAATATCGTTGCGAGCTTCGAGGGGGAATAAGAGGCGTGCCTTCTTCCGCCGATCCATCAACCTCGGGAGCGAGAAAGAGACCGTGCCAGTGGACGAGTTCCGGATCCTTCGTGTCGTTGACGACGTCGATCGTGACACTCTGGCCTTCGCGAAAACGTAGAACGGGACCTGGCACCGATCCGTTGTACCCGATCGTCTTAACGATTTTTCGTGGAGCGACTTCCAGATCGACGGGAGCGATGTGTAACGTCGCGTCCGCTTTGGGATTTTCGGGAAGAAGATGCCTGGCGAGAGCTGGAACTGCAGAAAGACCAGCGCCAACTCCAAACTTTTCGAGAAACTCCCTGCGAAGCATGGTCCCATTCTGCCATGCCCGAGACAGATTTTCTCTTGCTAGGGCGAGTTCTTACTTGGCGAACATGTGCGTCAAATTCGTGATTCGCAGCAACTCAAGAACCCGGGGTGTCACGTTGTCGAGTTCGAGAATGCAGTATCCATGGTTGATGGCGGATACTTTCAAGCCAACCAGAACGCCGAGCGCCGAGCTGTCCAGGTGATCCACACCCGCTAGATCGATGACGATGCGGCCTCCGTCGAGAATCAGCGACTTGACGGTTTCCTTCAATCGGCCACTGGCGTCGCCCACCAGCCTGCCGTAACACTTGACGATCGTTACCTTATTCCCTTGATCGTCATCTGGTGCTTTTACCGCTTCGCAGCGAAACAGGTCATTGGCCATCGGTCAAACTCCCGGGTAACAAAACTGGCGAATGGTAACACCGCTCCCAAGATGGAATGTTAAAATCAGGTTACAACCCAAAGGGACAGCATCCAACCTTTTCGCGTAAGGCTCAGTTTTTCTTGGTCTTTCAACGGCCGATTTCGAAGGGCCAAATGCCTGGGCCTTCGTCCGGGGCGTTCATTTAGACTCGGCAGCGCGACGCAGGGTGGCATCGGCCATGATTTTCTCGATTTCGTCCGGCGACCGCGGCAGACGCTGGCTCAAAAGCTCATAGCCGGTTTCGGTAATGAGCAGATCGTCTTCGATGCGCACACCGAGGTTTTCTTCGGGGATGTAAATTCCCGGCTCGATCGTGAGGACGGTGCCGGGAGCGAACGCCCTGCAAAGATCGCCGGGGTCGTGAACGTTCAAGCCGATGCTATGGCCCAACCCGTGGATGAAATATGGGCCCAACGGCTTGCCGTGCTGATCTTTGCCGTGAGAATTGATGTAGTCGTAAGCGATCTTGTAGACGCTCTTGTCACCCTTGCGGCACATGTCCATTCCGGGCTTTAGAGCATGGATCGCGGCGTCCTGCGCGGCCAGAACAATCTCGTAAATCTCGCGTTGGCGCGGAGTGAATTTTCCATTGGCGGGAATGGTGCGCGTGATGTCGGCTGCATACCCAGAAAATTGCGCGCCGACGTCCATGACCACAATGTCGCCGTCTTCGATCTTGCGGTCCAGTTTGTCGTAATGGAGCGCGGTAGAATTAGGGCCGGCGCCGACAATGGGCGCGTAGGCCTCTGCTTCCGAGCCACCCATGGCGTGGACCTCAACCATCTTTGCGGCGATTTGATATTCCCAAACGCCCGGGCGCATCATTTTCATCGCTTCGAGCTGTGCATCGAGGGAAAGATCAATGGCTTGGCGGAGTAGCGTTAGTTCCGTGGGCGATTTGATCAGCCGCAAGTCGGCGATGCCGCCGCGAATGTCTTTGACCGTAACTTCCGGCGCCACCTGCTTCAGCCAATCGACCGTTTCCTTTTCGTGAGGATAGCCGCCCAGTTCCCGCTGGTAAGGAAGAATGGTGTAGAAGGTAGGATAAATTTTAGCAAGCCTCTCCAGTGTGGCGCGAAGCTCAGGGTACGGCTTAACCTCGGAGAACCCGGTGCGAAGTTCGATTCCAGGATCGCCGGGGGAGACGCGCACGCCGTTCCACTTTTCCTTACGCACATCCTTGGGGGGAACAAAAAAGACCTCGCGCGCCGTCCAGTCGTCGTTGCCAGCCTTCTTCCCAACGGCAGGCAAGATGACCAGCGCCGCTTCCTCCTCGTTATGGCCGGTCAGGTAATAGAAATTTTCCTCCTGGGCGAAGATGTAGGTCTGCGCTTCCTCTTCCTTGCCGCTATAGCCGAGAAGCACGATCGGCCCGTCGATATTCGACGCAAGCTTCGCGCGGCGCGAAGCGTAGACGGAATTCGGCTCGCGATTGCGGCGTTGCTGGGCACGGATTGGAAAGGGTGCGAACGCCAGAAGAACGGATACGGCGAGAAAGGAGCGAGCCAAAGGGCGAGAAGTAGAAATGCAAAAACGAAACAGACCCATGTTCCCAAGACCACCCATCCAGTCACCTCAAGAGACTCCTCCACCCGAGGAGCAAAGAGCCAAATTGTAACGCAAGCGGAGAAGCCGCTGCTAGCCGATGCTGACCATGCATCACACGAGCGCATCTTGTTCGATATAGTGACTGAGTGATGTAGAAGTTAATAGCGGAGAGGAAGGCTTGGGGCTAAAAATCGCGCGACCCGAGTGTCCGCGATTTAGGATGGTTGAAATTGGACACCCAGCTACCCGGAGGGCGTATGAGCTATCGGGAAAAGCGCCGCACGCCGCGGTACATCTTCATCGCCAGCGCGGAATTGTACGAGGAAGCCTCAGATGTGCGCGTAGCGTCGCGCGTCAGCGAGTTAAGCCAGCATGGATGCTACCTGGATATGATGAACCCGTTTCCCACCGGGACTCTGATGCTGCTAAAGATTTTTGCCGACGACCAGACCTTCCAATCCAAAGCCAGAGTCGTTTACCACACGCCGAATGTCGGAGCTGGTGTTACGTTCCTCGACGTCGAACCCCAATACGAATACGTTCTGAATGGCTGGCTCGAAGGAGCAGCAAAGGGTTGATAAAGGGTTGAGCGGTCACTTCAGCTCGACTTCGACAATCTGGCCTTCTGTGGTTCCCTCATTCGTCAACGAGTGTGTCACCCTCGATTCAATCCAGTGAAAATCGCCGGGCTGAACTTCGTGTGACGACGATTGACCATCCGCAGCGGTCATTTTCAGCGGCATCTTTGTGACCGCAATGATCAGATACGGCCGGGGATGCGTGTGCATGGCCGATGTGGCGCCTGGTGCGACGATCCATCGGTAGACACGCGCGCTAGGGTTTTCAATAGCTACGGGTGCGGCTTCGGCTGACGACGGTTGCTGCGGCCGTTGCAGGAGTTCTACGTCGAGAACTTCAAAAGTGCCTGGGCCAAAATTGTGTACGCGATGAATCAGTGGCGTTGCGCCGGCCGCCGGAGCGGAGAGATCGCCGGGCTTGGTCGGAGTGGAGGGATCTTCGGGTTCGTTCAAATTTTGCTGAGAGATGCTGCAATTCGAGAGTTCCACGGCGACGCGGTCGTGGGCGTGAACGTGATAAAGAGTGCGCTCTCCTTCTTTCAGAGTTACCCGCATGACGAGCACGGAGTCGTTCTTGAGCACGGTGTGATGGCGAGGCTCCTGGTCGACCGGGACGGGAGCCTCTTCGAAGGACTGCTTCAGCGGTTTCTGAGCGGCCAGGAGCGAAATTAGGAAGAAGAGCAGCGCAAGAAGAGGAAGAATTTTCATCAGCAAACCCGCAAGTACTCTGTGGACCTGTCTTCATGCTACAGTTTCGTGCCGGCGCTCGGCCAGAAAAAATTTTCGAAACACAAATCCTGCCCTTCTCATCTATAGTGATAGAGCGTTAGTTGGAGCCTCGGGCAATTGGTGCACTTCACAGGAGGTTCAAGATCGTGAACATTGGCAAATGTGAAGCAGGCTTTTCCAGACTTCGATGGCTGCAAAAGACTCTGGTCATCCTGGCGTCTTTCGCCGTTTTGTGCGGCACGTTGCCCTTTGATGCAACCGCGTCGCAGGACGCGCAAGCCCCGCCGCCCGCCGCCGGACAAGCGCCGGCGCCGCAAGGGCCGGCATACACGATGGAAACTCCGCAGCAGTTGCAGCAACTCGTCGCGCCGATTGCGCTTTACTCGGACTCGCTTGTGGCGCAGATCCTTTCGGCGGCTACTTTCCCGGAGCAAGTGGTGGAGGCCGATCGCTGGGTGCAGGCGCACTCGGATTTGAAGGGCGACGCGTTGGCGCAGGCGGTCGACCAGATGCAATGGGACCCAAGCGTTAAGGCGCTCGCGGCGTTCCCCTCTGTCCTCGGAAATATGGACAAGAATCTCTCCTGGACTTCGACATTGGGAGACGCTTACTACAACCAGCAGCAGGATGTGATGGATGCAGTGCAGGTGATGCGGCAGAAGGCGCAATCGTCTGGAAATTTGAAAACGACGCCGCAACAAACGGTGACGACGCAGGGACAGACCATTATTATCCAGCCGGCGCAGCCTGACGTCGTCTATGTCCCGGCTTACAATCCGTGGGTCGTTTATGGGCCGCCGATCGTGGCCTGGCCCGGATGGTATCCGTATCCGGGAATCTGGTTCGGTGGCGGGCCATTCTTGTCCTTTGGAGTGGGATTCGGAGTCGGCTTCTTCGGGGGATTTGGCTGGGGTTGGGGGCATTGGGGGTGCGATTGGCACAGCCATTATGTGGTGTACAACCACGCCCGGTACTACTCGCACAGCACGACCTTTTATAACCGCAATGTATATTACCGCGGCGGCCGTGGCGGGCCGGGAGCTCCTGGTCACGGTGGGTACAGGCCCGGAGCCGCACCAGGACGCGGCGGTGTGTACAACCATCCGGGCGCCTCGCCGAGGCCATTTGAGGGAGACCAGCACGCGGCTCGCGGCTACTCGCAGCCTTCTCACGCAGAGCGCAGCACCCACTCTGGTGCCTTCAGTGGCTATGACCACGGTGGAGAGTCGAGAAGTTACGCAGCGCGCGGAAATTCCAGCTTTCATGCGGCGGCGGCGGCGGCGGCGGAGAATCCCATGGCGGCGGAGGTGGCGGCCATGCAGGTGGTGGTGGGCATCACTGATGCCAAGTTGTGGAGGTCCTAAAGAATTCGGGAAATTCGAAAACGAAGGGAGGCTGTATGCGGCGAGCCGAGTTACAGTCGAGTGATTTTCGTCCTGAACTTCTTTTGCAGAGAGCCGCGATCGCCGTTCTGGTGATGGTCAGTTTTGCAGCGGCATCGCCGGCGCAGCAAAAAGGGCAGAAGACGTTCGCAACGCCGGAGGAAGCGTGCAAGGCGCTGTTGACTGCCGCGCAGAATGATGACGAACAAGCGCTGCTGGCCCTGTTCGGACCGGATGGAAAGCAGCTCGTTTCCTCAGGGGATCCTGCCGAAGACGCCCGGGTCCGCGGTAACTTTGTAAAACGATATGAGGAGATGAACCGCTTGCTCACAGAGCCGGACGGAACCGTCACCTTGTACATCGGCTCGCACAATTGGCCGTATCCGATATCGCTGAGGAATAGAGGAAAAGTGTGGTATTTCGACACCGATGCCGGTCGGCAAGAGGTTTTGTATCGCCGCATTGGCTACAACGAAATATCCGCCATTCACATTTGTGACCAGCTTGTGGCCGCCGAGAAGGAATACCATTCACGCCAGAACAACGAGTACGCGCCGAAACTCTACAGCGACGAAGGGAAGAAAGATGGGTTGTACTGGCAAGTTGCAAATGGTGAGCCGGAGAGTCCAGTTGGACCATTGCTGGCCGGAGCTGCTGCATCTCGGGGAGGCGAGGCGGTTCCGTTTCGTGGGTATTACTTTCACACCCTAACGAGCCAGGGGAAGGACTGCCCCGGCGGCGCGAAGAATTACATGGTGGACGGCAAGATGACCAGTGGCTTCGCGTTTGTTGCTTATCCCGCCGAGTATCGGTCATCCGGAGTAATGACTTTCCTGGTGAGTTCCGATGGCATCATCTATGAGAAGGATTTGGGGAAGAACACGGCAAACGTTGCCAAAGCCATGAAGGAATACGATCCGACGGCCAAGTGGCATAAGGTAGAGGACGACACGCAGACGGCGACCGGTGGCGACACAACGCCGAAATAAGAAAATCGTCCCGTTTCGCTAGCAAAGTATGGACAGAGGTTGACCTACCGCCGAGGCATCAGGCGCAACTGAACGAAACATTGGAAGCAACCTCCAGCGCCCGTATGCTCTGCGAGATCCCGGGGTGACCTGCTTAATGCAGTACACAGCCTCTTCAATCATTCAAAAATCCGTGCACCTGGCGGTTTGCTTTTGCGCGCTTTTCGCGTCGATCAGCGCACGCGCAAATGCGCAGTCGGCCGAGCGAATTTCGGACATAAAACGCATCGCGCTCGATTGGGCGGAAAGCGGTAAAGGTTCGACTGCGGTCAAAGGTCGCGTTGTCGACAAGCTCAAGGCATCCGGAAAGGTCCAGATCGTGAATGACCCGGTACAGGCGGACGCAGTCGTGCGCGGTTCGGCCACGATCTGGGCGACCGAATACATCTCTTCGAGTCCGCGCTCCCGGGGCGCCGAGCAGGCGATCTATCAGGGATATGCCACCGCAGAGCTAAGCGGACAAGGTAGCAAGACGCTATGGTCGTATCTGGCTACACCACGTCGGACAGGATGGAAAAGCATCACGGATGATCTTGGTGATCAACTCGGTAGCGCGTTGGTAGAGGTTCTCGAACACAAAGAGAGTGGCGTAAAGGCATCCGCTGCTGTCGACGCATTAGCCGCCGGCAGGGATTCAGTCGCAGCGGTGAGGTTAGTGGGCGCGGGAGCCACGTTTCCCTCGCCGATTTACCAGAAATGGTTTGAGAGTTTCGAGCGAGCACGGCCTGAAATTCAGATAGCGTACGACGCCGTGGGCTCCGAAGAAGGGATTCGCCGAATGCATGACGGCGAGGTCGATTTCGGCACGTCCGACATGCCGTTGTCCGTAGGGCAACTTCAAACAGAAGGTAAATTGCTTCAGTTTGCGACCGTGCTTGGTGCGGTTGTTCCGATTTATAACGTGAAGGGTGCGCCCAACGGATTGAATTTTTCGCCCGAGGTGCTCGCAGGGATCTTCCTCGGAAAGATTCGAGCATGGAACGCGCCGGAAATTCAAGCCACCAACAAACATGTCCGCTTGCCGGATGAAAAGATCGTCGTCGTGCACCGCTCGGACGGAAGCGGAACGACGTATGCGTGGACCGATTATCTGTCCAAAGTGAGCGAGGAGTGGAAGTCCAGTGTCGGAAAGGGGACCACAGTGTCCTGGCCGGTTGGAACCGGTGCGGAACGGAACCAGGGTGTAGCTGATACCGTATCGAGAACCGTCAATTCTATCGGCTACGTCGAGTTTATCTATGCATTGCAGCATGAACTTAGCTTCGGGGCGGTACGCAACCGTTCCGGAGAATATGTAAAGGCAGATCTGGACAGCGTAACCGCTGCGGCGAAAGCGGCAGGGCCGCTGAACGAACATGAGTTTCACACATCGATCACGGACGCAGTTGGCAAACACACTTATTCCATTTCGACATTCACGTGGGTGCTGATCCCAGGGGAAGCAAAAAACGGGAAGAAACAGGAAGCCTTGCGAGAGATGGTGCGCTGGATGCTGACCAACGGCCAAAAACAGTGCCAGTCGCTTGGGTATGCGCCGCTACCAGGGGATTTGGCTGAAAGAGAGTTGCAGGCCTTGGCCGGCGAGAAGTGATCGGACTAGAAGCTGTTTCATAACCGCTTCGGCTGGATAACCGTTTTCCCCTCAAGGGCGGAAGCCTCTGGGTTTCTGAGGCTTTTCGTCCGGCTAGAAGCCGCGACCTCCCGACACCATTCATAACTGGTAGTGTCAGGCGAGGGATCGGGACTGTCCCAATCAAGTGATCAAAATCCCGGAGCACCAGAGGAGGCAGGACGCATTTCCGGGGCATTGACGCCGAGACGGAGGCGGGCGAACCAGGATTGGCTTAGGGACATGCAGCCGGTGTAGAGATAACCCCACACGAAGAGGAGCAGAAACGGTACGGTGGCGTAATTCTCGTTGGTAATGGCGTAGATGATGGCGAGGGCGAAGTAGATGCCGAGAATAATCTCGAAGTAGGGCATCCAGCCGGATTTGTTCCTATAGGTCTTCCTGGCGAAAGTTCCAGACTTGCCTTCAATCTTGAATTTGGGTGTGCGCGCAAACTCGGACTTCCTGCCGAAGATGGCTTCGAGGACCCCTTGCGCATTGCGCACACTCAAGCCGATACCCGTAGCCATCACAAAAGGTAAATAGAGGAACGTGTTCATCCAGGTCTTGGGGCGTAGCTCTTTTTGCGCCGCAAGATAAAAGCTCGAGATCGAGCAAGTGGAAGCAAGGAAAAGTGGAAGATCGATGACCAGCATCTGAAACCAGCCCTGATAGAAACGAACGATCATGGCCGGAAGCAGCATAGTCGAAAGAAGAACCATAAGGGGATAAGAAATATTGGCGGTCAGATGGAAAAACGCTTCGGACTTGATATGCAATGGCACGTCTGACCGAAACACCTTCGGCAGAATCTTCTTCGCCGTTTGCATCAAACCCTTAGCCCAGCGCGCTTGCTGTGCTTTGAAGCCGTTCATATCCACCGGTAGTTCGGAAGGGCACTCGATTTCGGGCAAATAGAGAAATTTCCAGCCTTTGAGCTGCGCGCGATAAGAAAGATCGGTGTCTTCGGTCAGTGTGTCGTGCTCCCAGCCGCCGGCAGATTCGATCGCAGCGCGGCGCCACACGCCTGCCGTGCCGTTGAAATTAAAGAAGGAGCCGCGGCGCGAACGGCCACCGTGTTCAATGACAAAATGGCCGTCGAGCAGAATGGTTTCAACGCGGGTCAGCAGGGAATAGTCGCTGTTGAGATAAGTCCACCGCGTCTGCACCATCCCTACGTTGTCGCCGCCATCGGGATTCAAAAAGTGGGGAATGGTGCGTCGAAGAAAATCCGCGGGGGGAAGAAAATCCGCATCGAAGATCGCCACGAACTCGCCTTGGGCGGTTTTCAAGCCATTTTCGAGCGCACCGGCCTTGTAGCCTTCCCGATTGGTGCGATGAATATAGCTGATCGGCAGGTCTTGGGCGGCATGGCGCTCGACGCAGTCGCGAGCGACATCGCGCGTTTCGTCCGTGGAGTCGTCGAGCACCTGAATGTCGAGAAGTTCGTGTGGATAATCGAATTGGGAGACCGCGTCGACCAAGCGCTCGATCACGTAGCGCTCATTGAAGATGGGAAGCTGTATGGTAACCTTTGGCCAGCGCGAGACCGGCGGAGGCGTTGCGGGAACATTTTTTCGATAGACGAAGTAGTCGTAAAGGAGCGCATAGCGATGAAGGCCGTAAGTTGCCAGGATGAACAACACGATGAAATACGGAATCATCATGGCCAGGTCAAATGCGTTGGCGTGATAAACGCCGCTGAACGTTCTGTCGGTCAGCTTATGCCAATACTGGACAACCGGGCTTTGCTGGGCGGCGAGCAAATGGGCGAAAGTCAACAAGTCTAATTTCTCCGAATGGCATCCGACAACAATCGAAACCGGTGGACCTGTTTCTGGCTGTTGGCCGCCGGAATCGCACTGGAAGCGGCGTTCCTGCGCATGCACAGCTTGTACTACCTGAAAAACCACGCGATCAGCTTTATCGAGCTGGGGCTGGCCGCAGGGGTCGTCTATCTGGTGGCACTCTACGGATTTTCACAAACGAAGGCCACGCGCACTACGACTATTCTACTGGTTTTTGCCGCGATTGCATTCCGCGCCCCGCTCTGGCCGATGGAGCCGACGCTTTCCGACGATTTGCAGCGATACCGGTGGGAAGGCAAGGTCCAGGCGGCCGGCTGGAATCCTTACGCCATCGCGCCAAACGACATGCGGTTGGCGGAGCTACGGGATCGATATTTCGAAATCATGCCCGGGCGTGAGCTTCCGGCGATCTATCCGCCCGCGACGGAGCTGCTTTTTCGCGCGACCTGGAAGTTTTTTCCCGGCCCCACCGCGTTCAAGATGCCATTCGCGGTGGCCGATGTCCTGGTGCTGTTGTTGCTCGCGTGGATATTTCGCCGCGAGGCGGATCGCGATTTTCGGTTGGCGATCTATGCCTGGAACCCGCTCGTGATCGTGGAATTTGCCGGCAGTGGTCACAACGATGTGCTGGCGTTGTTGGGAATCGTCGCTGGACTGATGCTGGTCAAGAAATGGCCAGCGATCGCGAGCGTGCCGGTTACGCTCGGGGCGATGGCCAAAGCGTTTCCTGCGCTGCTTTTGCCGGTGTGGATCGGGCGTGCGGGATGGCCGGGAAAAAGGGCGGGATGGCTGGCCGCGGCATTGGGGGTAGCAACGGCGCTTGCGGTGTCGGCACCTTATTGGAATGCGCTCGGCATGCTTCGCGTGAATCTCGGATATTACCAGGTGACTTGGAAAAATTATCATGCCAGCTTGTACACCGTGATCGACTGGGCCACCGGAGGAACGACGAGAATTCCCGCGCTTGCCGGTGTCGTGCTTAGCTGGGGGCTGGCATTTTGGTTGGCCTGGAAAAAAGCGGAGCCTGCGCGCGCGGCGTACCTGCTGATTGGAACGACGCTGGCGTTCAGCCCGAACGGCTACTCGTGGTACTTCACCTGGATTGTGCCGCTGCTGTGTTTTTTTCCAAATCCGGCGTGGCTCATGCTGACGGTGCTGCAATTTTTATCGTACAACGTGCTGATCGGTTACGGCATCCTGGGCGTTTTTGGTTTTGATCCGCTGATGCAGTGGCTCGTCTACGCGCCGTTTTACGCGCTGCTCTTGGGAAACTGGTTTTACGCGCGTCGAAACCCGCGGACGCTACAGAAATTCCACAGTGGTGAAGCCGAGGCTGCGTAGAAGGGCGGAGAGAGTCGACCTTGCGTTCTCATCGGCGGTCTTCAAGATGTTGTCTTGGAGTGCGGCTTCTTGAAGTTGCCGCTCGGCTTCCTGACGGACTTCGGTCTCGAGATTTGGGTCTGGCGAAGAAAAAAGGCCGGTGTCGCGGGAATAAACGCGGGTTTTGGAATTATCGAGGTTCGTGACGAGGATCTGTGATTTTGGAACGCGAACCGAGATGGTCTTGCGCGCGATGGAAACATCTTGAGACTGAAGCTGACTCAAGTCGACGCCGGCAATGACGTCGCCGTGTACGACGAGCAAAAGGCGGTCGCTGACAAGGAATTTTGGCAAATAGGGACTATCGTGCTCGCCGGAAATGATTTTATCCATGGAGAAGCGGACTGTTTCCAGTCGCTGCAACTGTTGAATTTGGTGGACGATCGTAGGCTGGTCGATATCGAAGAGCGAGCCGCCCGGGTAAGACCGGAGCAACCGCAGGAAGCCGACGCCGGTGGCGAGCCAGACGATCAGACCGCCTGCAAGGATCGTAATGAGAACGCCAGCGATGATTCCCTTGAGCCAGGAGGACCAAGGCTTGATGCGTTCTGTTTCGTAGGTTGTGCTCATGACCGCTTCTAAATGAATACTAGAGTAAGGAAAAAAAGCGAAACTGTCATGTGGGGGAAATCCCTGAAATAAGCTACGTCAGGTACGTTCGCAGATGGAAGAAACAACCAACAAGAGCGAAAGGCAAGGAAGTTTGTGGGAAATCGCCAAGGAATTTCTGCGGCTGGGCTTGGTAGCCTTCGGTGGACCTCCCGTGCACTTCGCCATGATGGAGGAACGCTTTGTGCGGCAGCGCCAATGGCTGAGCCGCGAGCGCTTTCTCGACTTGATGGGCGCCGTGAATCTGTTACCGGGGCCGAGCTCAACGGAGCTGACAATCTATCTTGGCGAGGTTCGCGGGGGGCGTGCGGGGCTACTGCTGGCAGGATTGAGTTTCATTCTGCCGTCGGCGCTGATGGTGGTTGCTCTGGCGTGGGCCTATCAACGATTCGGGAAACTGCCGCAGATCGAAGGATTGCTGTTCGGGATCAAACCGGTGGTCGTCGCGCTGATCATTCCGGCGCTGTGGAATTTGGGAAAAGCCGCGATGAAAAACGCGGGCCTGACGATGCTGGCGATTGGCGTCGCCGTGCTGGCAGTATTCGGCGCGAACCTAATCACGCTTCTAATCGGCGCCGGAGTCTTTTGGGTCGTGGTTCGGCAGGCGCGCAGCTCATCGAGGATCGACGGTATCGCGCTCTTTTCTGCGAGCGCCGGTTGGTCCCCAGGTGGAATGTCGCTGCTTTTCTATTTTCTGAAAATTGGCGCGGTGGTTTTTGGGAGTGGTTACGTTCTGCTGGCCGTGCTGCGCGCGGATTTGGTTGTGCGCCTCCATTGGTTGACGGATGGGCAGCTGTTGGATGCGATTGCGGTAAGCCAGGCGACGCCCGGGCCATTTTTTACCGTGTCCACGTTCATTGGGTATCTGCTGGGGGGCTGGAAGGGGGCGGCGCTGGCGACCATGGGAATGTTTGTTCCCGCATTTGTGTACGTGGCGGCGACGGCAAAGTATTTACCGAAGCTGAGGAAGTCGCCAATTGCCGGCGCGTTCCTCGATGGCGTGAACGCGGCAGCTGTATCGCTGATGGCGACAGTGAGTTGGCAGTTTGCGCGGGCGGCGTTCGTGAATGTCCCCGCGATTGTGCTTGGACTGGTGAGCCTACTCGTGGTTTTTCGCGGCAAAACGAATTCCGCCTGGATCGTGCTCGGCGGAGCGACTGCCGGTGTTCTGCTGCGGGCATTCGGCAGAATCTAGTAAATAGTCGAGGCAATTGCAGCGAACTTACACGACCAGCACGATTTTTCCAAACGATCCCGAAGCCAGGACTTCCTGATGCGCCAACGCGGCATCCTTCAGAGGGATTTCCTTTCCGACGATGGGACGCAGCGTCCCGTTCTCCAGGCCGGCGGCGATCGCGGCGTGGATGTCGGCGGTCTCGGATTCGGTGGCAGCCCAAAGCGTGAAGCCTTGGGCCGAACCGCGGCGAGACATCAGGTCCCGCGCGTTGATGGTGATTTCTCCACGATTGCCAATCACGATGACCCGGCCGTTCGTAGCGAGAAGCTTGAGGTCCATGGCGAGGTTAACGTGGGCAGCCATTTCAAGAATGACGTCGACCCCGCGTCCTACGGTGAACTTCAGAATTTCGTCGGCGTGCTCCGGCTTGGAGTGATCGAATGCCCGGTCTGCGCCCTCTTTCAGGATCAGATCGAGGCCACGTTGCGAACTGGCTGTGCCGAGCACGGTCATTCCCGCCGCGCGAGCATATTGAACGGCGGCGAGCCCGACGCCTCCGCTCGCACCGTGAACCAATACCGTTTGGCTGGCGCGGGCATGTGCATGATGATAGAGCGCCGTGTAAGCCGTGCCGTATGGCACCCAAAGTCCGCTACCTTGAGCAAAGGAAGTTTTCTGCGGCAGGGGTTCCACCTGGGATTCGTCGGTCAGGGCGAATTCCGCATACGCGCCGCTTAACGTTTTTGCCGTGTAGACACGATCACCCACTTTCACTTTTTTCACGCCATCGCCCAGCGCTTCGACAGTACCGGCGGCATCGGAGCCGGGAGTGTAGGGAAGTTGCGGCTTGATAGCGTATGTGCCGGCGCGCATGTACGTGTCATAGGGGTTGACGCCGGCGGCGTGCACCCGCACGAGGACTTGTCCCGGCCCTGGTTTCGGCGCAGCAACCTCACGGAGCTCAAGAACTTCCGGACCGCCGAATTGATGGACTTGAATAGCTTTCATGAGTGTTCTCCGGCGACGAGCAAATCCGAATCGTAAGCACTCGGCGAAGCGTTCGATGTTTGCCAGGCGACAATTGTCGCAAGCAAAAAGAATCGGAGCAAGCGCAGCGCTTCAACCGATATCCGGTAGCCGTGCCGAAGGCGTGTCCCGTGCGGTGTGGCGTTGCCTGGGCCGGTACCGCAAACAAGCCCATCAGAAGTGATCATCACGAGCAAGGGAGATCGCTTCCGTCGGAACCGCCCCGACGGTTTGTGCCCAGGCGGTCGTCTGCCAATTGTCTTTGCTCTTCTTGTCCGGAATCCAATGCGGAAGCACTTGGTTCAGATGCAGGGCCAGCGCGTTCACGTAGGGTTCGTACATGCGGCGAAGTTCGACCAGTTTTTGCTCTGACTCAGATGTGACAGAAAGCGTCGCGCCGTGCTCGGCGAGCTTCAGACGAAGTCTTTCCAGAGTTTCTGTGGGCAAGCGATCGGTTTGCGGAGGAAGCGGCGTGGCATTGAATACCTGGCAAAGATCGGCAACGGCGTGGCGGGCGATGGCGAACGTAAGCTCGGCTTGCTTCGCACACGCGCCTTCAATGCCAGCAATCGCGAGTGCACAGGTATCGAGAATGGCGGTCAGCGCTCCGATCCAAGACTGGTTGTCGTGCTGCGAACGGAAATAGGCGAGCACCGGATAGGAGAGGTGAGACTCAAGAAGCTCGGCGCACCAGAGTTC
Organism: Candidatus Acidiferrales bacterium; assembly: GCA_963722985.1. Classification (GTDB taxonomy): domain Bacteria; phylum Acidobacteriota; class Terriglobia; order Acidiferrales; family UBA7541; genus Acidiferrum. Next base: position 238,989 of record CAVROZ010000001.1, read on the forward strand.
CCATTCTTTCAGTAGATCACGTAGAGCTTCCTTTCCGCTGGGATAGCTGTGACGACGGAGTAGCTCTCCAGCCGTGGGGGGCGTGCCGGCGCGGGCATCGAGCAAGGAGATATTGGTTTCGCGGCGTCCAAAAGCTCCGTAGATGAACGGAAGATAGCCGATGACGGCGGCTAGAAAGCCGAAGCCAAAGCCGGCTTCGACAACGATGAGGAAACGCGCGAGGCCCGTGCGCGGAATCACATCGCCGAGTCCGAGCGTGAAAAATGTGGTGCCGCTCAGATAGAAATCGGTGTTCAGGCTTGAACCAGCCCCGGGTGCAGCGATGTTGACGGCAGAACCCGCTCCATACTGCATCATGCCGAAGGCAAGCACCAGCCCGATCGCCCAGACGCCGATGAGGAACAGCAGGGAAATCGGCCCGTAGAAACCCAAAAAGGTTTCGCGGGACTTCCGCGAGGGGATCAGTCGAGCGTAAAACTTCCAACTGGCCCAGGTAAACCGATAATAGATGCGCGTAAGGCGAAACTTGCGCGTGACGCGGCGCGGGAGAATGATGGCTTCAAACGCATCCCAGAGAACAACCAGGAACACGACGACACCAACAATGAACACACCCGGAACAGGCATCATGCCGAGCATTGTACTCGGATTGCGGGCCGCCCGGTACTTAGGCGGACTTTGAGGTGACCAGTTGCGAGCTCACCGAGATTTCCGCCTTGAAAAGTCTGGAAACGGGGCAGCCGGTCTCAGCAGCTTTTACGGCGGCGTCAAACTTCGCCTTATCGGCATTGGGAACATGGGCGACGACGTCGAGATGGCTCTTGGTCACGGAAAAACCTTCGCCGACCTTTTCGAGGGAAATTGTGCAACTGGTTTCGAGTTTCGTGGGGGTGAGGCCCGCGCCGCCCAATTGAGCCGAAAGAGCCATGGTGAAACAGCCGGCGTGCGCGGCAGCGAGGAGTTCTTCAGGATTGGTGCCGACACCATTCTCAAAGCGCGTGCTGAACGAATATTGCGTGTTTTGCAGTGTGCCGCTATCGGTCGAAATGCTGCCTTTTCCAGACTTCAAATCGCCTTGCCAAACCGCGGAAGCTTTGCGTTGCATGGATAAATCTCCTGTGCGCCGGTTAAACCGGCGAGGTTGTAGTGAATGAAAAAGTCATACGAAAGTGGATTAGCGACCCGTATCGGCCCTGAGTCATGCGGAGCCGCTCGCGAGGGCGGCGTCGAAGCGTTGACAGGGGAACGTGCGGACCGGGTATTCAGCAGCGTAAGAAACTTACTCCGGGACGCCGACGCTGTAGGAGAAAACGGAAGGCAACATCTGATGCACCGATATCGCGAGGTGTACCAGAGCCCCGCGCGGTCAGAGACCCCGTGCACGTCCGAAGACACCTCGCATGGGAACCGGGAGATCCCAAGTCCGCCCAGGGCCGCAGTTGCCTTGGGACGCGTCGGGAAGTCTAAGGACGTACGCCGATGACGAACGGGCATGGGAAGTCGGACAGACCTGAAGTACCTGAGAAGTTCCGGAACAACGCTGGGCAACCGGTGGCGGAAGGGATGGAGGGAAGGGGTCTGGCCAAAGGGAACCTGCCACAGCAAAACGCGTCGCGGACACCGAGCCGGAAAGATGCGCAGAGTGCGCTGGAGCGGGTACGTCAAGCAGCAGGAAAAGATAAGAAGTTGCGGTTCACGGCGCTTCTGCACCACATCTACAACCTGGAAACGCTGCGCATGGCTTACTTCCGTCTGAAGGTCTGGCATCGCGCGCTGTCGAGGCGCAGCCAGAACGGCCGCGTATGCTGGGGTCGCATGCAGCGCCTCATCACTCGCTGGCTGCCTCTGCCTACGGTCTGTCATCCCTATCCCCTGCGCCGCATGGGCGTCAGTACCTAGAGCAAGAGCCGGATGCGGTAGTGCCGCTCGTCCGGATCCGTGGAGGGGGTTGTGAGTAATCATGATCCCTAGTCCGACTCAGATGTCTCATGTCTCCCGTTGTGGAGCATGGATTGAATTCGCCCTGGGAGGGCAGTTACGCGGGCGAGGCCCGATTCTACCACCGATGGAAGGCAAGAATATGGCCTAGACGTTCAACGAAACCAGGCCTGCCGGTGTTGCGGGGACAATCGGCGGGAGTTTGCTGCGATCGACTGGGTTATACAGGGTATCGCGCTCGACGGGGATGCGGCCGGCGGCGCGGATGAGGCGTTCGAGTTCGCAGCGGGAAGTGAACTCGGCGGTGGTGGCGCCGGCGTCGTGGTAGATTTTTTCTTCGACCACGGTGCCGTCCATATCGTTGGCGCCAAAACGCAGGGCAATCTGCGCGATACTCGGCGTGAGCATGATCCAGTACGCCTTGATGTGATCGAAATTGTCCAGCATCAGGCGAGATACCGCCATAGTGCGCAGGTCGTCGTAGCCGGTGGGTTTGGGAATATGCGCCAGTGGCGTGTTCGCCGGATGAAACGCCAGCGGGATGAACGCGACGAAACCATGAGTTTCGTCCTGCGCTTCGCGCAGCAACACTAAGTGATCGACGCGCTCCTCTACGGTTTCAACATGGCCGTAGAGCATCGTGGCGTTGGTCCGCAGGCCGATGCGGTGCGCTTTTTTTGCCATGCTGAGCCACATCCGCCCGCTGACTTTGTGGTCGCAAATAATGCGCCGAACACGAGGGTGAAAAATCTCGGCCCCTCCGCCCGGGCAGGAATCCACTCCTGCTTCCTTCATTTTGAGCAGTGTTTCGTCAACGGTCAGCTTGGCGATGCGCGCAAAGTAATGAACTTCGACCATCGTAAAGGCCTTAAGGTGCAATTGCGGATGGCGCTGCTTCAAGCCGCGGATCAACTCCAGAAAATAGTCGAATGGCAAATCCGGGTGCAAGCCGCCGACGATGTGAATCTCCGTTGCACCTTCGCGCACGCCTTGATCGGCGCGCTGATACATTTCTTCGAGCGCGAAGGTGTACGCGCCCGGCGCGCCTGGGTCGCGCCCAAAGGCGCAAAGTTTGCAGTGAGCGACGCAAACGTTGGTGGGGTTGATGTGCCGATTCACGTTGAAGTAAGCAATGTTGCCGTGGCGCTTCTCGCGCACGTAGTTCGCCAGCCAGCCGACGGCGAGAAGATCGGGTGTCTTGAACAGCGCAACGCCATCGTCGAAAGAGAGGCGCTCCCCGGCTAGGACCTTGTCGGCGATCGCTTTCACTGTTGGGTCGATGATGGTCAGTTCAGCCATGCTCAGCATTGTCTCTCTCTAAGTTTGATGCTTGCTATTGCTGCAACGACCCACCTCAAAAGGCTGCAACACCTTGATTTTGTAGCGACCGCTCTGTTCAAACAATTCAAATGTGCCAAACGGCCACGGCGGCGCCCCAGAACAGCAAGAACAGCATACTAATATAGCCGTTCACGGTGAAAAACGCAGCGTTTAGCTTACTGAGGTCGTTTGCTTTGACCAGCGAATGTTCGTAGCCGAGCAGCGCCGCGACTACCCCGATTCCCGCCCACGCCGGCCAGGGCAAGCCGAAACTCGCGGCCAGCCAGCTCAGCAAAATGACCACGCCGATGTGCATGCCGCGCGAAATCAGCAGGGCATTCGCGACGCCAAAGCGCTTCGGGACGGAGTAAAGGCCGGCTTCGGCATCGAACTGCAGGTCCTGGCAGGCATAGAGCACGTCAAAGCCGCCTACCCACAGCGTCACCGCGGCGCAAAGAATCAACATGCGCCAATCGAAGCTACCGGTGATGCCAATCCAGGCGGCCGCGGGAGATATACCAAGCGCGAAACCGAGAAAAAGATGAGACCAAGGGGTGAAGCGCTTCGTGTAGGAATAGAAAAAGAGAATGAGGAGAGCGAGCGGGGCCAATTTCAGCGCAACCCGGTTGAGTTGCCAAGCAGCCACGAAAAACAAAACGATTGCCGTGACCGTGAACGCCCAGGCGAAGGATAGGGAAAGCGTTCCGGCAGGCAGCGCCCGCATCCGGGTGCGCGGATTTTCCTTGTCATAACGCAGATCGACGATGCGATTGATCGTCATGGCCGCCGAGCGCGCCGCGACCATGGCAACGATGATCCAAAGAATCTGACGAGGCGAGGGCCAACCGTGCGTGGTCGCGCGTGCGGCGAGCAACGCGCCTACGAGGGCGAAAGGCAAGGCGAATACGGAGTGCTCGAACTTGATCATTTCGAGCACGGTGCGAATGCGGCCGGACATAACGGGTTAGGACTCCGTCTTTCGCTTGGCGCTGCCGCTCCAGCGAAACATTTTGTCCTGAGGAAGGCCTGACTGCGCCAGCACCCGGCAGACGTATTGCGTGACGATTTCGTCGATGGATTTCGGCTTGAAATAAAAGGCGGGAACTACGGGCATGATGACCGCGCCGGCCTGCTGCGCTCGGAGCATATTCTCGAGATGGATACGATTGAACGGCGTGTCTCGCACGCAAAGTACGAGAGTGCGCCTCTCTTTCAGCATGACGTCCGCCGAGCGAGCCACCAAGTCGTCGCTCATGCCGTTCGCGATCGAGGCGAGCGCTCCTACGGTGCAGGGGATCACGATCATGGCATCGGCATGGTAACTGCCCGAAGCGATGGAAGCGCCCAGGTCCTTATTGGAAATCGGTTCGATTTTCTTCGGAGCACGGCCTAAAATGCGGCTGGGAAGTTTCTTTAGGTCGCCCGAAGTAATTGCAAGCTCCTCGGAAAACAACCGTTGGCCGGTTTCCGTGACCACCAAGTGAATGCGCGAAACGCGCGGATCGTCTTCGAGCAACGTGAGAGCTTTTTGCGCGAGAATTGCGCCGCTTGCTCCGGTCACACCAACGGTGATGATTCGTCCTTGGGTGGCAGCCATGGTTTTTCGCGGGTAAGGCCAGTCTCGCAGCGGCGGCGGGGCAAGTCAAGCATGCGCGGTGCAAGAGGTGCAAGACCGGGAAACCGGGGCGATTCTTCGTTATGCTAAGATTTCGGCAGAGTGGAACTGGTGTTATGAAAAAAGAAGAACCCATTGCGGTGGTTCTCGGCTTTTTTAAGGCAATTAATTCCGGGGACGTGGACAGGCTATGTTCGCTGATGACTGAAGACCACCTTTTTGTGGATGCGCTGGGGAATAAGGTGCAAGGCAAGGAGTCCATGCGCAAAGCCTGGACCCGATATTTCCAGTGGTTTCCCGATTATCGTGTATCCCACGAAGAAATTCTTTCTGACGGCAGACTGGTGGCGGCTTTTGGTAGTGCGGAGGGAACTTACTGTTCGAAAGGGCAGCTTCCGCAGAGCAATCACTGGGTGGCGCCCGCGGCATGGAAAGCCGTGGTGGAAGATGGGCTCGTCAAGGAATGGCGAGTGTACGCGGACAATCAAGCTGCCAGAAAAATCATGAGTCTACCTAATCCCTGAAGAGCGGCCGAAAAAACTTCATGAAAGAATCGGAAGTCCTAAAACTGATGGAGTCCGTGCGAGGCGGAAAGCTGAGCGCGCTCGAGGCCACGGCCAGGCTCAAGGATTTGCCGTTCGAGGACATCGATTTTGCAAAGGTGGATCATCACCGCGCGCTCAGGCAGGGCTATGCCGAGGTCGTTTTCGGAAAAGGAAAAACCCCTGCTCAGGTTGCGGAAATCGTGCGCGCGATGGCGCGGCACAAAGGGTCGCGGCAAAACATTTTGGTCACGCGGGCGGATGCGCAGGCGTATGCGGCGGTGAAACGTGTAAGTCGCGACGCCAAATTTTATTCCCTGTCGTCCGTGATCACCGTTGAGCGCAGCCAGGAAATCACGGGGAAGGGAACCGTTCTAATTGTCTCCGCGGGGACCAGCGATATTCCCGTTGCTGAAGAAGCGCTACTTACCGCGCGCATGATGGGCAACCGCGTGGACCATCTGTATGACGTGGGGGTCGCGGGAATTCATCGGTTGCTCGAACATCGCGGTATGCTCACGAGAGCTCGTGTGATTGTCTGCGTGGCGGGAATGGAAGGAGCGCTACCGAGCGTGGTCGGAGGATTGGTGGGCGTGCCAGTGATTGCGGTGCCGACCAGCACAGGGTATGGCGCGAGTTTCGGAGGCGTGGCCGCGTTGCTTGGGATGCTGAATTCTTGCGCGTCCAACGTTACTGTCGTGAATATTGACAATGGATTCGGCGCCGCCTGCGTGGCCTCCTGCATCAATCGTTTGTAGCCCCATCCGTTTTCTTCAACAAGACTTTCATCACGTTGGGCTGTTGCGCGTAGAGGATTGCCGTCGGAGCGTCCTTCATGGGAAACGTATGTGAGATGAGCGGTGTTGGATCTACTTTGCCGGAGCGCAGCAACGCTACGGCTTTATCAAACGGGCCGCAGCGTGAACCGACGACCGTGACTTCTTTTACTACGATGGGCCAAGTTTCCACCGGCGCAGCGCCGTGAAACGTCGATTTCAGCAAGAGAGTTCCTCGCGGCTCGGTCATTCGCTGTGCTAGCGACAGTCCGGAAGGCGATCCGGTCGCTTCAACAACAAGGCGGTAGGATTCCTTGACGCGCTGCAAATCTTCCGCGTCACCTCGAACTTTCTTAGTCCTAATCCCTTCTCTCTTCGCTAGGTTCAGTTTCGAGCTGTGCTTGCCGTAGAGCGCGACCTTGATTCCTGTCGTGCGCAAGACGCGGACAATCAATTGTGCAAGTTTGCCGTCGCCCAGAACAGCGGCATTTGGAAATTTGCGAATCTCGATTTGATCCAGGATTTGACAGGCAGCGGCAAGCGGTTCAATGAAAACCGCCTTTTCATCGGGCACGTTCGTGGGAATCAGGCGAAGATTTTCGAGCGGCAGTGCGATGTATTCCGCGAAAGCTCCGTCGTGCGCCACGATGCCGACTACGGTTCGACGAGCGCAGTGTGTTTTCAGTCCGCGCCGGCAGAATTCGCAAATCGGTTTATAGCCGTAGGCGGAACACGAGACATTAATCTCACCCGCAACGCGCTTGCCGATCCAGCGATTTCGCTCCGACGCGCTGGTTCCCGCCACATCTGCAACTTCTCCGACAAACTCGTGGCCAGGCACGCCGCGAAATTGATGATAGCCACGCAGAATCTCTATGTCTGTGTTGCAGATCCCCGCCAGTCGCACGCGAATCAGCGCCCAACGAGGCCTTAGCGCCGGTAGTCCTCGCTGCGTTTCCCGTAGCTTTCCATTTTCCACGATGAAGCTGAGCATTTCGGACCTACTTTTCCAAAAAAGCGGCAATTACGGCTTGCGTGAGCTGCAACTCCTGTCCGGAGAAAACCGTCCGAAGATCGAGAATCAGTCCGTCATCTTCGATGCGCGCTATCACAGGCATGCCTGCAGAGCCGCTTCGCAGCCGACGTTCGAACTCGGCCGCGGAGCAGCGCGAGCTTGTGACGCGCAGCAGCTTGGTCGGCAGTGACTGCGCGGGCGTGGAACCTCCCCCGACAAGAGAGTTCCCCTCCACGATTTCGATTTTAGCGCCAGACGATGCGGCGCACGCCGTAAGAGACTCCCAAAGCTTTTGAGCGCGTTGCGCAATCTCTTCTACTGTTGCGCGAATCATCTGTTGCGACGGAAGTTCGTTCCACGCCCCGCGGAGGCAGGCGCGCAGAGTTGCTTCCATCGCGGTGATGGTCAGTTTATCGACGCGCAGCGCGCGGAACAGCGGATGCCGCCGCACTTTCGCTACAAGTTCTTTTTCTCCCGCAATGACACCCGCTTGGGGGCCACCGAGAAGCTTGTCTCCGCTGAAAAGCACCAAAGAAAAACCCGCCTCGATACTCTCCCTCGCCGTAGGCTCGTGAATTCCCGCGGCGGAAAGGTCGACGAGGCAGCCGGAGCCGAGATCTTCGATCACTGGCAAGCCGCGCCTCGCACCGAGCGAAATCAACTCCGCCACTTCTGGTTTTTCGGTAAAGCCGGTCACCGTGAAATTCGAAGGATGCACCCGCAACAGCAAACGCGTCTTCTCGTTGATGGCATTTTCGTAATCGGCGATGCGTGTGCGATTGGTGGTTCCCACCTCGCGGAGGACCGCGCCGCTCTGCTCCATGATCTCCGGAATGCGAAAGCCATCGCCGATTTCAATCAGTTCACCGCGCGAGACGATCACTTCGCCGTCGCGCGCGAGGGCCGCAAGGGACACCAGCACGGCTGCGGCGCAATTATTAACCACAATGGCGGCTTGCGCGCCGGTCACGCGTTCAAGCAACAGCGAAAGGTGCACGTCGCGCTTGCCGCGAGAGCCGGCGGAAAGATCGTACTCAAGATTGGAATACTGCGTGGCCGTATCCCGCAATTCCTCAATTGCTGCGAAAGCAAGCGGTGCGCGACCGAGATTTGTGTGCAGAATGACACCGGAAGCGTTGATGACCGCCCGAAGAGAGGGCGCCAGTTCAGCTTCGACCGTGTGCCCAATCCGTCGTTCAAGGACGTCCAAATCGATGGCACGCTCATCAATCACTTGTCCTGCAATAATCTCGCGTCGCACCCGGTTCAAAACCTCGCGAATCGTCGCCACGGCATAGCCGCGTTCAACGGTATCGCAGAGCGCCACGATGCGCGGGCGCAGCAACATTTCGTCGACCGACGGCAGGCGGCGCAACAAAGCAGTTTGGTCCGCGGACGGGGCGCGTTTGACGGGTATCGACATTGCGTCATTTCACCACAGCTGCCGCAGCCCCGCAATTGCGCCAAGTGCTTTCAGTCTGTTGGCGCAACTAGATCCGTCGAACGGTGCCCCATCCGTCGCGGCTGGCCTTCTTGGCCGTTGACGCGGGCCGCCTCCGCTCCTAGGATGTGGGTCGAGGCTCCCCAAGCCATGGCCACCATTGACGAAGACCTCGCGCAGATGGAGCGCGACATCCGCCAGCTCAAAATCGAGTACGACATGTTTTTCGGCGGGGGCCGCAAGCGTCCGCCGACGGAGGTCGAATGGCGCATCGAACTTCTCGTCAAGCGCTATTCGGAACGAGGCGGGGAAATGAAGTTTGGCCAGCGTTTCCGTTTTAACAACCTCACACAGACCTACGCCAAATATAAGGACGTCTTTCGCAAACGCATGGCGAAGCGCGAAGAGGGCAAAGTCGACCGGCATTTTGGCGCGGCGGCGAAAGCCATTGAAGCGGAGCGCGCCCGCGCACACACGCCGGCGGAAATCGCCAAAGCACAACCTCCGCCACAGGCTGTTACGGCACCTTCAGAACAGAAATTTTTTCGCGTGGCCTTTACCGAGCCCGAGAAGGAAGAAGAGAAGGTGGCACAGCTCTACCAGGCGTTTGTGGAGGCCAAGAAGCACGCCGGTGAAGCGACCGAAAAAGTCACGCTCAGTGGCTTCAACGAATTTGTCCGCAAAACGACGAAGGACCTGCAGATGAAGAAGAACTGCCGCGACGTGGAATACGTCGTCGAAACAGTGGACGGCCAGGTCAAATTGAAAGCACTCGTGAAATCCTGATCTCGCCCCGAGAAATTCCCACAGCCGCGCTTTTCTAAACTCCTCTCCTCCGCGTAAACTAACAGGTCCGATGATCCGTTGGAGGAACTCATGGCTGTCGAGCGGGCCCTGCTGAGCGTGTTTGATAAAACCGGCATCGTGGAATTTGCCAGGAGGCTGGCGGCGCTGAGAATCGAGATCCTATCGACCGGCGGCACGGCCAAGCTGTTGCGGGAGCAGGGTCTCCCGGTTCGGGACGTGTCCGAATTTACTGGCTCGCCGGAAATGCTGGGCGGGCGCGTGAAAACGCTGCATCCCAAAGTGCATGGGGGCGTGCTGTTTCGACGGGATCACGCTGACGATCAAAGGCAAGCCAAAGAACACGGCATCGCGCCGATCGACCTGGTGGTCGTGAACCTCTATCCCTTCGAAGAAACCGCGGCGAAGGCGTACCTGCCCGCCGAGGAACTCATCGAAAACATCGACATCGGCGGACCCACGATGCTTCGGTCGGCAGCGAAGAATTTCGAGAGCGTCACCGTTGTTACCGATCCCGCGGACTACGATGAAGTAGCTGCGGAATTGGAAGCCCATCGCCAAACACCGCTCGCGTTGCGACTGGAGTTGGCGCGAAAAGTTTTTGCCACAACTTCGCGTTACGACGGGCTAATCACCATGAACCTCGAACGGTTGGGCTTGAACGAAGGCAAACTAGAGGTGCAGCACAAACTGGTGCTGCCGGAGCGTTTCCATCTGGCCTTGCGCCGCAAGCAGGAGCTTCGCTACGGCGAAAATCCGCATCAGTCCGCCGCCCTTTACGTGCCGGCCGGGTGCCCGCCCGCAGGATTGGCAGCCGCGAAGCAATTGCAAGGCAAAGAACTCTCCTACAACAATTATGTGGACCTCGAAGCCGCGCGCAGCACCGTGGCCGAATTCGAAGGCCCGGCGGCGGTCATCATCAAGCACAACAATCCTTGCGGCGCGGCCGAGCAGAAAACACTGCTCGACGCCTACACCAAGGCATTTTCGTGCGACCCTCTGTCCGCATTCGGCGGAGTTCTGGCGTTCAACCACATTGTGGACGCGGTTACGGCCGAAGCGGTGGTGAAGCTGTTCGTCGAGTGCATTGTCGCTCCAGGATTTGCCGATCGGGCGCAGGAAATTTTCGCGGCGAAGAAAAATCTGCGGCTTCTCGTGTTGCCGCATGGCGGTCTCGAATACGACAAGGAACTACAACTGAAGCGTATCCTCGGTGGAGTCCTGGTGCAGCAGCCGGACCTCGGCAGCTTGAAAGGCGTGGAATTGACGGTGGCCACGAAGCGCGCGCCAACCCAAACGGAGCTTACGGATCTGCTCTTCGCCTGGAAGGTCTCGAAGCACGTGAAGTCGAATGCCATCGTGTTCGCCAAAGACGGCGCCACGTTAGGCGTCGGCGCGGGACAAATGAGCCGCGTGGACGCCGCCAAAATCGCCATCGCCAAGGCGCAGAAATCGCTCCACGGAACGGTCGTGGCCTCCGATGCGTTCTTCCCCTTCCCGGATGGCGTGGAAGAAGCAGCGAAAGCGGGAGCCACTGCGGTGATTCAGCCCGGCGGCTCGGTGAAAGACAACGAAGTCATCGCCACGGCCGACCGGCTCGGCCTGGCCATGGTCTTTACCGCCATGCGCCACTTTCTGCACTAATCGCAGTCACGCTCTTCAAGATTCCGTCCAATTCGTCAAAAGCTAGGCTGCTCAGGCTCGTGAGCGACAAACTCAAGAACAACTGGATAGGGCGGTGAAGCGTTAGATCATCCGTGGCGAAAGGCGCGGTCGATCCAGTGACCGCTGCGGGATCGCGGAGGCCCCCTATGCGGTGATCGGCTGGCCCGGCCAAAGCCTTGAATACTTCGCAGCTTTGCTGTTTAGTGCGGTTGGCAACCATTCTGGGGTGCGCGGAAAGAAGCAAATGCAGGATTTGCAAGCGCGGTTCCGCGCCCCGAGCGGATCAGCTTTGGCCAAATTTCTGTGATTACAGAAATACAATTGGAACGCAACTCGTTTATTTCGGAAACCCTTCTTTTCTCCCTCACATCCAATGAAATGACCCCATGGCCGCCCGCGAAACGCCCTGCATTTGGCTTTTGACCGCACTGTTCCTGCATGGGATACTTTGAATTCCGGGATATTTATGACCCTAAAACGCCTTATATCTATTTTCGGCTTGGCTGGGCTCGCAGTTCTTCCCACCTTCGGCCAGACTCCTCCCGCAGCTTCCGCCGCGCCGGCCGAAAAGGCCGCCGGCGACAAAATGACTCCGCGTGCCGACGCCTATTTCAATTTCACGATGGGCCATGTCTACGAACTCGAGTACGAGCAGACCAGCCAGGCAGAGTACGCGACCAAAGCGATCGACGCTTATAAAAAGGCATATGCCGTTGATCCGAAGTCTCCCATCATCGGCGAGCGCCTCGCCGAAATGTATTGGAAAGCCCAGCGCGTTCGGGAAGCGGTCAACGAAGCCACGGAAATTCTGAAGCACGATCCGGACGATCTGCCCACCCATCGATTGCTCGCGCGCATCTATCTTCGCAGTCTCGGCGACATTAATGGCCCCGGTGTGCAAACGGAGATGGTCGCAAAGGCCATCACGGAATACGCGGAAGTGCATCGCCTGGACCCCAACGATGAGGACGCGGCCATCTGGCTCGCACGCCTCTATCGCATCCATAACGATCCCGATAAAGCCGAGAAGGTGCTTCGGAAGATGTTGGAAGACGACCCGAGCGATGAAGCGGCGGCGGAGCAGTTAACGCAGCTTTTGCTAGACGAGAACAAAGCCGACGAAGCGATTCAACTTCTTGAGGGAATGGCGGCGCACACTTCTTCCCCGACGCTGTTCGATCTTCTCGGCGACGCCTACACGCAGACCCACGATTACCCAAAGGCCGAAGCGGCCTATCGCACGGCCGTCGATCTAGAACCCACCGAAGCGAATCATCTTCGCGGGTTGGCCCAGACGCTGTTGGCGGAGGAAAAGTACAGCGATGCCCTGGCGGCATACCAGAAGCTGTCGGATTTGATGCCGGATGAGGCCGACAATTATGTGCACTTGGCCGAGATCTACCGCCAACTCCACCAGTTGGATAAAGCGGAAGAAAACCTGGCGAAAGCACAACAATACGACGGCCGCAGCCTGAATGTGCAATACAACCAGGCCATGATTTTTGAGGCCCAGGGCCGTTACGATGATGCGATTCGCGTTGTTTCTGACGCCATTACAGGGGTCAAAGCACAGTCCTCGGTCCTGCCGCCGCGCCAGCGCCAACTCGCGATTCTCTATCAACAACTCGGTATGCTGTATCGTGAAGTGCAAAACTATAGTGCCGCGGTTTATACCTTCCAGGAACTCGGCCATTTGGGCGACGAAGAGGATCATCGAGCGCGCCTGTTGATCATGGATACCTATCGTCTTGCGAGAGATATGCCCAAGGCCTTGCAGGCAGGGCGGGAAGCCATGGCTAAGTATCCTGACGACGCTCAGATCCGCGCCAGCCAGGCGCTTTTGCTCGGAGAAAACCAGCAGACCGATGAGGCGGTCAAATTGTTGGAGCCAGGCTTGAAGGGTTCAAAGGAAGATCGCGACATCTACCTAGATCTCTCGCAGGTCTATGAACGGGGCCGCCGCTACTCCGATGCCGAACAAGCCGCGCGCAAAGCCGAATCCTACGCCACAGATGCGCAGGACAACGAGACCGCCTGGTTGATGCTTGGCGCCGTGTATGAGCGTCAGAAGCAGTACGACAAGGCTGAAGAAGAATTCAAGAAGGTTCTGGACGTCAATCCGAAGAACGCACAAGTGCTGAACTACTACGGCTACATGCTTGCCGATCGCGGCGTGCGACTCGACGAAGCCCACGACTTGATTCAGCGCGCCGTGGACATAGAGCCGCTCAACGGAGCCTATCTGGACAGTCTCGGCTGGTTGTATTTCAAGCAGAACAAATTGGACGAAGCCGAAGCGATGTTGCGAAAAGCGGTGGAGCGTGATCCGCACGATCCCACGATCCGTTCGCACCTCGGGGACATCTATGCCAAGCAAGGGCACATGGATCAAGCGGCAATCGAATGGGAAAAATCCATCAACGAGTGGCACCGCTCCTTGCCCGCAGACCTCGAAAGCGATAAAGTCGCCGAAGTCGAGAAGAAGCTCAACCAGGTGAAGCACCGCGTGGCGCAGAAGACCCCGGCCACCGATGCTAAACCCTAAACTCAAAGAATGCGCGAGATTCGGATCCCAGCTTTCGCCAAAGTAAATCTGCGTCTGGACGTGCTGGGAAAGCGCGCGGACGGCTATCACGAAGTCCGCAACATTCTCCAGACCGTTACACTGCACGATATGTTGCGGTTCCGCTCTAAGACCGGCTCCGGAATCGAGCTACGGATCGAAGGCAACCCCCAACTTTCGCAGGAGGGCGCGGAGAAAAACCTCGTCTATCGCGCCGTGGACGCTCTGCGCCGTGAACTGAAAATTCGCGCTGGCGTCGAGATCCTGCTCCAGAAGAAAGTCCCTGCAGGTCGCGGGCTCGGTGGGGGATCGAGCGATGCTGCGGCAGCACTACTCGGCTATTTGCAATTCACACGAAAGAGGCTCGAGGCACTGCGGCTAATGGAGATTGCGGCGGCGCTCGGCGCCGATGTGCCGTTCTTTCTGCTGGGCGGCCGGGCGCTCGGAATCGGAAAGGGCGACGAGATTTATCCTCTCCCGGACATCTCCAAGCGCACGTTGCTGATCGTTTCGCCGAAACACATCCATGTGCCGACGCCGGATGCCTACCGCTGGCTCCATGCTCCGGAACTCGCTTCGTTGACAAAATCCGCAGCCAACCGTAAACTGTTTGAGTTCTGTGCTCTGTGCTGGAGCGCGCAGGGAGAGCGGCTCTCGAACGATTTCGAAATGGCCGTTTGCCGGCGCCATCCCCTTCTCGGTCGTATCCGGAGGGTGTTACTTCAGGGAGGAGCGTCAGAAGCCTTGCTGGCTGGTAGCGGTTCGGCGGTGTTTGGTGTTTTCCCGAGCCCAGCAAAGGCGCGCCGAGCCGTTGTCGGGTTTCCGCACGATCAGACCTTCGTCTGCGAAACAATTTCGCGGAGCAGTTATGCTCGAAGGATGAAAATCGCGGACGTAGTGTGAACCTGCAACGCTCTCCGGCTTTCTGACCTCATCGACTCACATAGTTCAGATCATCGGCCTTGTGGGGAATCTTGCATCATCGCAGAGCGGTGATGCGTGAGTGCGTCGTGAACGACGAGCGTTTCAAAATATTCAGTGGCACCGCGAACCCGCCTCTGGCCGAGGCGATCTGCAAGCACCTGGATGTTCCGTTGGGCAAGGCGCTGCTTGGACGATTCAGCGACGGCGAGATTTATTTTCAGATTTTGGAGAACGTGCGCGGAGCCGATGTCTTTGTCGTACAGCCTTGCTCGTACCCGGTGGACAACCACCTGTTCGAGCTGCTTTTGATGATCGACGCGTTTAAGCGCGCGTCGGCTTGGCGCATCACCGCGGTATTGCCGTATTACTGCTATGCGCGGCAGGACCGCAAAGACAAACCGCGTGTGCCGATATCGGCGAAGCTCGTGGCCGACTTGCTCGAAACGGCCGGCGCCAGCCGCGCGCTGACGCTGGACCTGCACGCGCCGCAGATTCAGGGATATTTCGACGTGCCGGTGGACCATCTATACGGCTCGCCAGTACTGGTCGATTATTTCCGGCATAAGAAATTGCAGAATCTGACCGTTGTTTCGCCGGATGCGGGCGGCGTCGAACGAGCACGGGCCTTCGCGAAAAAGCTGGATGCGCCATTGGCCATCGTGGATAAGCGCCGCGTGGACCTGGATGTGACCGAAGTGATGAATTTGATCGGGGACGTCAAAGGCCGCAATACCTTGATCGTCGACGACATCATCGACACGGCGGGAACGCTGGTGAAGACTGCCGATGCTTTGATCCGCGAAGGCGCTACGCAGGTTTACGCCGCGTGCACCCACGCGATTTTCTCCGGCCCAGCGGTGGATCGGCTGGAAGCTTCGAAAATCACGGAAGTAGTGGCAACGGATTCCGTGCCGCTTTCCGAAGCCGCCAAGAAGATGAAGAATTTAAGGATTCTAAGTGTTGCGGACCTGCTCGCCCGCGGCATTCGCTCCATTCACGAGGAGACGTCGATCAGCGAGCTGTTTACGTGAGTGACTCGGCGCGGATTGCGCCGGAAGAGATTTCAGGAAGGAAAGAAGCCATGGCTCAGATTATTGTACAAGGCGCGCCTCGAGCTTTGCGGGGCAAGAACGAAGCGAGGCGTTTGCGGGTGACCGGCAGTGTTCCAGCGACGCTCTACGGCGGAAAGGGCGAAGCCCTTTCGCTGGCGGTGAACACCAAGCAAGTGACCGCGATTCTGCGATCGGAAACCGGACACAACACGCTGTTTCAAGTGGAATTCGGCGGAAAGCAGGAACCCGCGATCGTGAAGGACTGGCAAGTGGATCCGGTCAGCGGCCGTTTGCTCCACGTCGATTTGCTGCGCGTGGCTATGGACGTTCGCATGAGGGTGAAAGTCCCCGTACACACGTTCGGCGAACCTTCGGGCGTGAAGGTTCAGGGCGGCGTGTTCGAAATCGTTACGCGCGAAGTGGAAGTGGAATGCTTGCCGGCGGATATCCCGACGGAATTCAAGGTGGACGTCAGCGGACTGGCCCTGAACCAGAGTTTGCGGGCCGGCGAGTTGTCGATCGATTCCGCGAAGATCAAGCTGCTCACCGAATCGAACGCGGTCCTCGCGCACGTTGTAGCGCTGCGCGTCGAGGAAGAGAAACCAGCGGAAGTGGCCGTGCCCGGAGCAGTTCCGGCGGAGCCCGAGGTCATCAAGAAGGGCAAGAAGGAAGTGGAAGGCGAGGAAGGCGCCGAGGGCGGCGAAAAAGCGGAGAAGCAGGATAAGGGCGAAAAGAAGAAGTAGTTTTTTTTCGCGCGGCTCGCTGCGAGATCTATGCGGCTTATTGTTGGCCTTGGCAATCCGGGCCCGGAATATCAGTGGACGCCGCATAATCTCGGTTTCCTGGCGGTCGATGAACTCGCCAACCGCAACGGAATTCGCATAGAGCGGCCGGAAGCGCAGTCGCTCGTAGGGCTTGGGAAAGTGGCCGGGGAAGAAATTATCCTCGTCAAGCCTCAGACGTACATGAACCTCAGCGGCAATGCGGTCGGTCGCCTGATGGACAAGTACGAAGTGGAGCCGGTGGATTTGCTGGTGATCTTCGACGAGCGCGATTTGCCGTGGGGCATGATCCGTATCGGCGAACGAGGTAGCCCCGGGACGCACAACGGGGCGAAATCGGTCACCAGCGCTGTAGGTACGCAAGAGTTTGCGCGCTTGCGGTTGGGATGCGGACCCGATCATCCGGTCGGCGATTTGGCGGCCTATGTTTTGCGGCCAATGAAGAAAGCCGAGCTGGAAGTGGCGGGAGAAATGGTAGCCAGTGCGGGCGATGCGGTGGAAATGTTGTTGACCCAAGGTATCGCGGCGGCCATGAACAAGTTTAACCGCAAGGCATCACCGCCGCCCGAATAACGGTTTTGCCGGGCCGTGTAGGGGCCGAACTTTAGGCCGGCCAGAGTTGAGTTTTCTAAAAGGCGCCCGCCTCAGAAGGCCGCCGCTACAGGAAGAGAAACGAGGTCATCATGGAAGAACGTTTGTACGATCTGGTCTTCATCGTTCGCCCGGCTACGCCGGAAGAGGAAATCAAGAAGGTCCTCTCGACGCTGGAGCACGCCTGCACGGAAAAGGGCGCGAAGATTGAGAAGGCGGAAACCTGGGGCACGCGCAAGCTCGCTTACAAAGTAATGAAACACCGCGAAGGAATCTATTTTTACCAACAGGTGCGCACCGGCCATGCCGAACTGGTTCACGAACTGGAACGCCGGCTCGGTGTGCTGGACGCGGTCATCAAGTATCAGACTGTTCGCCTCGATGAAGACTTGAAGCGGCAAAAGAAATTGGTGCACAAGCGCGAGCAGCGCGCTGCCCGCCGTCCGCGCCGGCCGGCTCCTGCTCCGGCTCCTTCGGCGGCGCCAATGAGCGAGCCGAGCCCGCCAGCGAGTTGAGCGAGAGGAGCTGCCGGGCGCGAGCATAGGTGATCGAGCGCTTGTAGATCGAAAAGGTTTGGTTGAATGCTTCCGCGGTGATGCGGGAGCGATATCGGAAAGGTAGGAAGGTATGTCAGAGGAACAAAAGCAAGGCCAGGCCGCCGCACCTGCTCCGGCACGCGAAAGCGCGGAAGGCGGGCAGAGCGCGCCCAGTGCCCCGAGCGGGCACCAAGGCGCCCCGCGCCGTGAAGGCGGCGGGCATTCCGCCGGAGGACGCCGCGAAGGCGGAAGCGGTGGCGGGCGTCGCGAAGGTGGGCCGGGTGGCGGTCCTGGAGGTCCGGGCGGACCCGGCGGCCCGCGCCGCGGCAAGCGCCAGTATTTTCGCAAGAAGAAGGTCTGCAAATTCTGTGTCGAGAAGATGGACTTCATCGACTACAAGCGCGCGGACATCCTTTCGCAGTTCGTACAGGAACGCGGCAAGATTCTGCCGCGGCGCATGACTGGAGTTTGCTCGCGGCACCAGCGTTGGCTCGGCGTGGCCATCAAGCGCGCCCGCAACATCGCCCTGCTGCCGTTTGCCGGCAGCGCCTCGGGCACGCTGGCGCCTCGCGCGGTCGAGGCTCACAAGCCGTAAGCAGTCGCGGGTGTGCTCTGCCGGCTCACCGGGATGGTTTGTTCCGATGCACGGCCCGCTTCAGAAGGCAGCCCTACCTAAGAGCGAATTTGTAAAGAATCAGGAGATGTTTTATGCAGATCATTCTTCAAGAAGATGTTGAAAAACTCGGCCACCGCGGCGACGTGGTCACGGTAAAGCCTGGCTACGCCCGCAATTTTCTGTTGCCGAAGAAGCTCGCCGTGCAAGCCACACCGGGCAACATGAAGGCGCTCGAGCGCATTCGGGGCGCGCTGGCAAAGAAAACCGGCATTGAGCTGGACGCCGCCAAGAAGCAGGCGGAACTGCTCAGCCTGGTTTCCCTGAAGTTTGCGCGCAAGACCGGCGAGAACAACCAGATGTTCGGCTCCGTGACCACCGGCGACATTGCCGATGGGTTGAAGGCCCAGGGCTTCACCATCGACAAACGCCAGGTCCAGATTGCCGAAGCACTCAAGTCCCTCGGGGAGTTTCCGGTTACCGTGAAAGTTTTCCGCGACGTGACCGCCGAGATCAAAGTCCACATTGAAAAAGAAGCATAAAGCGGCCGTCTTTGATCGAGCAGCCGAGGGGCACATTTCCTGTGCCCCTTTTTTCATTGGGTCGGCGATGCAAATGGCTCGGCTACGGCTTCCACCTCTTGCGGCTTCCAGGTTCCTCCCGAGAGGTTGGTGACCAAGGCCACGACCACGTGCGAGTCAGGATAAAGGATCAATTGCGAGGTTCCGCCAATCGATCCCCCGGAATGCTCGTAGACTAATTTTCCCGAATGCGATCTGCGAATGAACCATCCAATGCCGTATGGACTAGGCTCGCCTGTTTTCGTTTTTTGCGGCGTGAATATGGTTGTCAATGTGTGTGCTTTCAGCAAACCCGGTTGCATCAGAGCTGAACCAAATCGGACCAGGTCTTCGGCGGTAGAGAGAAATCCTCCGCCCGCCCACTTGTAGCTGTTGTCTACGTACGGCGCGTTTTCCTGCTGGCCGTCTTTCGCCAGTTCGTAAAAGCGCGAACGCTGCTCGATAATCTGCGTATTCTGATCGGCGGTCGTGTGCACCAGGCCCATCGGCGTGAAGACATGCTCTTGCATATAGGACAAAAAAGGTTCGCGCGATGTCGATTCAATCACCGCGCTTAACAGATTGAACCCGTAGCTCGAGTAGCTGAATCTCGTTCCCGGCGGAGCCACGAGCGGATCATTCTCAAATATCTTGAGAGCGTCCAGAATATTGTCGTAGTGCCGCTCAATTTCCATCTCGCCTTCTTTATAGTGGCGAATCCCGGCAAGGTGTCCTGCCACCATGCGCACGGTGATGAGCGCGCCTTTGTCGGGGAACGAAGGCACATATTTCTGCACCGGAGCGTCCAAATCCAGCTTTCCCCCTTCGACCAATTGCATCAGTGCGGTAGCCGTGAGCGGTTTCGAGATGCTGCCAATGCGAAATTTAGTCGTTGGCCACACGGGGACACGCTCTTCGAGGTCGGCAAATCCGAAGCTTTCCGAGTAGAGAATCTTGCCGTCCACCGCGACGGCGAGCGCCAGCCCAGGAGTTCCTCGCGCCAGCCATTCCTTCGCCTGCTTGTCTGCGTTCTGTTTCGCAGCCGCAAATGGTGCAGCAGCGCTTTGATTCTGCGTCGGGATTGCTGCGGGAATGTAGACGCCGGCGACGCACACGGCCAGCGCGACGGCGCATAACCATCCTGCTCTGTTCTGGACATAAGCTGATGTCATTGCTGCCTCCGGCGAACTCAGATGTTGCCACATTCGGCGCAAAAAGTTTTTCAGACTTTTTCCTTCGCAATCCACAAGGGACCGGATTGACGCGCTTGAGTGATCGGCGCAGAATCGGATTCATAAAATCACGTTCGCGGGGAACACCACAGGAAAAAATTGACGCTTGCCGCCAGGCAGGCGCGGTGCTATATATAGCGAAAGAAAAGCGAAGAGTAAACTGATCGCATACATGCCTGTCGACACTCCACTCGAACGCGCGCTTCCAGCCAATCTTGACGCAGAGCGCTCCATCCTCGGCGCGATTATTCTCGACAACAACGCGCTGAACACCGCTATTGAAGCGCTGAAATCAGAGGATTTCTTTCTCCTTCAACATCGCCACGTTTTCCAGCAGATGGTCGCGTTGGGAGAAGCGCAACATGCCATTGATCTGGTGACGCTCACGGAAGAATTACATCGCCGTGGTGAATTGGAGGCGGCGGGTGGTGCGCCGTATCTGGCCAGCCTGGTCGACGGAGTTGCCCGCGTTTCGAACGTCGAGCACTACGCGCGGATCGTCAAAGAGAAGGCGATGCTGCGTAACCTGATTCACGCCACCGACAAGATTAAGCAAAGCGCCTTTGAAGGCGAAGACGGCGCGGATGCTATCCTCGACGGCGCGGAATCCAGCATCTTCGCGCTCGCGGAAGATCGCGTCAAAGCGGGTCTGATCTCCATCAAGGATATCGTTCACGAAGGATTCGATCGGTTGGAAAGGATCTTTCGCGAAGGCAAGAGCATCACGGGTATTTCGACCGGCTATGGCGAGCTCGACAAGCTGCTTTCCGGCCTGCAACCTTCCGAACTAATCATTCTTGCCGCTCGACCATCGCAGGGTAAGACCGCGCTGGCGCTCAACCTCGCGGAAAATATTGCCATTCGCGGGGGTTTGCCGGTGGCCGTTTTCAGCCTGGAAATGTCCAAGGAGTCCCTGCTTCAGCGTCTGGTCGCTTCGGTTGCCCAAGTGGACGCCCACAAATTCCGCACCGGCCATCTGAGTCGCGAAGACTGGAAACGCATGACCGAAGCGCTGAGCGCGATCGCTTCCGCGCCGCTCTGGGTGGATGACGCCGGGTCAATCAGCGTGATGGAAATCGGCGCAAAAGCCCGCCGGCTGAAGCGCGACAAGGGCCTCTCCCTTCTCGTCGTCGACTATCTCCAGTTGATCACCGGCCGCGGGCGTTTCAATTCTCGCCAGGAAGAAGTCGCCAGCATTTCCCGAGGCTTGAAAGGCCTCGCCAAGGAACTGCAAATTCCTGTGCTGGTGCTGAGCCAGCTTACCCGCGCCCCGGAGCGTGACGAACGCGGCCCGCAGCTTTCGGATCTGCGCGAATCCGGGGCCATCGAACAGGACGCCGATGTGGTGATGTTCATCTATCGTCCGAACTTCTTCAACTTGAACGCCACCCCCGAAGAGCGAGACATGGCGGACATCCTGATCGCCAAGCAGCGCAACGGCCCGACCGACAAGGTGAAATTTGTCTTCCGCAGCCGCTTGACCCGTTTCGAAGAAGCCGCTCCCGACGCATTTTCGCAGTTCGCCGGTGGCGACGACGAAATGTAATTTCAGACCCACTGCGTCCCCTGGCCCACGCGAAAGAGCCCATCGTCGCCCTGATGTGCATTGGTAACCGGACGTTCGATAATCAGTAAGTCTTTCAAAATCAATAGTCTTGAATCGAGCGGCTGACCGCCGCCTGGTGTCCTGCCGGAATCTCCCTCTTTGGCTGAGAGTGTGCTCAATCACCTGTTGTCGTTCACGCACCGTGCTTTTTGAGGTCGCGTGCGAATGCCGTACACTAGTTTTTTGGAAGTTCCATGGCGCAAACGAAAAAGTCTCCCGTCGATTTTGCCGGCCGGCCGGTATGGGCTGAAGTATCGCTGAACGCTCTTCGCCAAAACCTCGAAGCGATTCGTGCGTACGTCAATCCGGAGTCCGAAAGGCGCGCAACTCCGCGAAAAGTCCTTTCTGTCGTCAAAGGCAACGGTTACGGACACGGCGGTGCCGAGGTGTCTAAAGCCCTCGAGCGCTTCGGCTCCGATTGGTTTGGCGTCGCTTCCGCCGGCGAAGGCTTGGAGCTTCGTAAGGCGGGCGTGCGCAAGCCCATTCTCGTGCTCGGTGGCTTCTGGCCCGGTGAAGAAATCAATCTGGTCAAACACAACCTCACTCCCGCCATTCACCGTTGCGAGCACCTCGCACTCTTTAACGCGGCCGCCGCGAAAGCACGTAAGCGGCGCGTGACGATTCACCTGAAGATCGACACCGGCATGAATCGCTTGGGCCTTGCCCCGAGCGATATGGATTGCTTCGCAGGGCAACTCGCGAAATGCAAGCATTTAGAGCTCGACGGGACATTCACCCATCTGGCTTCTTCCGAAGTTCTCACGGACACTCCGGTTGGGCAGCAGACCGCGGAACAGTTGAAGCGCTTCTATAGCGCGATTGATCGCCTGCGCACACTCGGCGTCTCTGCAGGCACGGTTCATGTTGCCAACAGCGCGGCCATTGCAGCGCGCCCCGAAACATGGGCGGATATGGTGCGTCCCGGAGCGCTTTTGTACGGCTACCATCCCGGCTTCGATCCGATGGCGCGTCGATTTGAATTCGAAACCAAGCTCCAGCTCCGTCCGGTGATGAGCCTGCGCGCTCGTCTATTGAACGTCCGTTCTGTGCCAAGCGGAGCGAGCGTCGGCTATAACGCAAGTTGGGTAGCGAAGCGGCCTTCCCGCGTGGCAGTCCTGGCTGCGGGATATGGCGACGGCATTCATCGCTCGCTCGGAAATCGCGGCACAGTAGCCATCCGCAGCTACATTGCCCCGATCATCGGTATCGTCTCAATGGATGTGGTGATGCTGGATGTGACGGACATTCCAGACGTGTCCATCGGAGACATCGCCACCATCTATGGAACCGACGGGGAAAATGAATACCCCGCGAACACAGTCGCGCGCAGTATCGGCACAGTGACCTCGGATCTAATCTCCGGGGTTGGTCGCCGCGTAAAGCGCTTCTACATCCCATAAATTCGCTTCTGTTACCCCAAAATTACTTCCGTTTTTTCTTCCACTTGACGAAAACACAATCCGAGGGGTATACACTTGACCACGGTAACTGCACCGGAAATGCGCCATTTTTCCTGCCCGTCCAGACTTCCGGGGTAAGCGAATACGCTGGATTGCGAGGGTCTTGTGGGCCAATTGAAAGCCTACCGCCGAAGCAATGAGCCGCCGAGGGCGGCGGACTATCCCGGAATTGCTTCCGGCAGTCTCGACAAAACAAACTCAAACCGCGGACCACTCGGCCAGACCTGGGATTTTTGGATCATGCGGTTCACCCTGATGGGCGCCACCTGCTTTCTTTGTTATAACCTTGGTCCCTTCGGCATTCATGGCCTGCCAGCGGCGGGGCTCGGTTTTTTGATGGCGATGGTCATTCTGCTTGCCGAATTGAGATTGCGCCGCGCGGAGATCAGCGGGTTGGTGGGGGGTACGTGTGGTGCGGCTCTGGGCCTCCTCGCTTCACTCCTGATTACCCTCGTGATTTCCCGCACGGCTGAACCTGAACCCACCAAGTCTTTTCTCGAATTTACTTCACTCTTCGCTTTCGGCTACCTCGGTCTGGTGGTTGGCTCCTCGAAGGGAAGCGCCTTACGGCACCTCCCCCTGCCGCGCTCGGTGGGCCTTCCGCCTACATCGCTCCCGCCCATGAAGTTGCTCGATACCAGCGCGGTGATCGACGGCCGGATCGCCGATATCTGCGAAACCCATTTTCTCGACGGCACACTTGGGATTCCGCGTTTCGTGCTGCACGAACTTCAGCAGGTCGCCGATTCCTCGGACGCGCTGAAACGCCAGCGCGGACGCCGCGGCCTCGAAGTGATCGAGCGCATGCAGAAAATGTCTTGGCTGGATCTCCGCGTCCTCGACGAAGAAGTCCCTGGGGCGGCAGCGGTGGATCAAAAGCTCATTGAACTTGCGCGTAGCACAAACTCAAAGATCGTCACGAATGATTTCAACTTGAATAAAGTCGCGCGCGTCCAGGGGATTTCGATTTTAAATGTCAACGAACTGGCCAATGCGATGAAGCCCGCCGTGCTGCCCGGCGAGTCCATGCGCGTGCTGGTCCTGAAAGAGGGCAAGGAACCGACGCAGGGCGTTGCCTATCTCGATGACGGTACGATGGTGGTGGTGGACGGCGCACGGCGCCACATCAACCGCACCATCGACATCGTCGTCACCTCGACGCACCAAACACCCGCCGGCAAAATGATCTTCGGCCGCATGGAGGAAAGGGGTGATGCGGCTCCCCCATCCCGATTTGGCGTAACTGGCTCCTCGCCCACGGTATAGGCCCGCCGGTTTAGCCGTTGCTGACCCCCATTTGGAGTGAATGCTACATCAATCCGAGGCTCCTAGCATTTCTCTTCCACCCTCGCATTGAGGTAAACTCTCCCTTCTGCAACCCGGACTCAAGCCGCCAGGACTCCGCTTCAGCCGGACTGCTTCATCCGATGACTGCGATTGCCGCAATCTTGCCCGCTGCAGGTCTGGGTACGCGCATGGGTCATGAAACGCCCAAGCAATTCCTGGAGCTTGACGGCGTGCCTATCGTCATTCTCAGCTTGCGCCGCATCGCCGCCTGTCCATTGATCACGCACATTGTCGTTGCCACTCGAGGCGAAGTTGTAGAGCGCCTGGATGCGCGTATCCGTGAAGAAAAGTTGTGGCAAGAAGTACTCGTTGTGAAGGGCGGGGATACGCGGCAGTCATCCGTCAGCCAGGCACTGAAACACATTCCGGAAGACACCGAATTGGTCGTCGTACACGATGCCGTGCGGCCGCTCATCACCGTTGAGTTGATCACGCGCGTCATCGAAGAAGCCCGCCGCTGCAAAGCCGCCATTCTGGCCGTTCCCGCGATGGACACGGTGAAAGAAGTGAAGCGTGCCAGCCTGCCGGAAGATGTCGCCTTGATTACCGCGACGATTCCGCGCGAGCGCGTTGTGCTGGCGCAGACGCCGCAGGTTTTCGAAACCCAGCTATTGAAACGAGCTTTCGCCGAGGCAGAAGCAGACGGCGTGAGCGCTTCGGACGAAGCAGGCCTGATCGAAAAGCTCGGCCATGAGGTCTTCGTGGTGCAGGGCTCGGAGCGCAATATCAAAATCACCAAACCGGCGGACATGGACCTGGCGCGCTTCTATTTGCACTCCGAGAAGAAAGCATGAGCGTGCGCTGCGGGATTGGCTACGACCTCCACCGTCTCGCCGAAGGACGCAAGCTGATCATTGGGGGAATCGAGGTTCCCTTCGATAAGGGCCCGGTCGGCCATTCCGATGGCGATGTTCTGGCCCACGCTCTGTGCGATGCGCTCCTCGGAGCCGCAGGGCTCGGCGACATTGGCACGCATTTCCCCGACACCGATCCGAAGTGGAAGGGTGCGAACAGCCTCCTCTTCCTCGAACATGCCCGCAAGCTGCTCGACGGAAAACGCCTGTCAATCGAGCATATCGACGCAGTGGTGATTCTGGAGCGCCCCAAGCTAGGTCCGCATTTCCCCAAAATGCGCGAAGCGCTGGCCAAATCGCTAAGTATCCCTGCAGAAAAAGTTCACCTGAAAGCAAAAACCAACGAAAGCGTGGACTCCGTAGGCCGCGGTGAAGCTATCGCCTGCCACGTCGTCGCTACTCTGAGTTCGTAACCTACTGCTCCTTCGCCCTTTCAACCTGGCTCCGAAAATCGCGCTAGACTTGTGGCATGTCTTCGCTGCGCGACGTTGGATCTCATGCATCTAGGGATCATTTTTTTTCGGGTGCGGACGTTCTCGGAATACTGCGCGAGCACGAATGGCTTTCCACCGATCCGGCGCCCGAACATCTCGCGTTCTGCGAACGCGCCGCAGCTCTCCTCGGTCCGCAGGCAACCGATGGCGACGAGCTCGCAGGACTCCTTGAACTGGTTTTCCTTTACAACGCCGGCCAGATTTTGCAGACCGTCGAAGCGCACGCCGTCCTCTCGCGATACGGCGCCCGCGATGTGGTTCGCGAACTGGCGCTTTTTCTGTTGGACCCCTCGCCGTTCAATTCCGACCGCTTCAAAGAGATGATCGCGTTAATGAAAGAAAAACTCGATCTTCGGGGCCGCGACCTCTTCCATCCGGTACGGCTCGTCCTGACCGGCCGAGTCGGCGAAGGCGAACTCGACCGCGTCATCCTGCTACTCGATGAGGCCTCCGCAATTCGGTTCAGTATCCCGGTAAAATGTACACGCGTCCGCGCCCTCGAATTCTGTTCCGTCCTCGACTAACCACACAAACTTTCAACTTTCCTTATACGTCTGTAAACTTTCTCCCATGGATCGACTCACCGGAATCCACGCCGTCCGCGAAGCCCTCGAGGGCGGCATGGCCTTTGACCGCATCATGATCGCCAAAGGCCGCCAGGACACGCGTGTCGAAGAGATCGTGCAACTTGCTCGTGGGCGCGGCATCGCGGTGCGTTTCGAAGACCGCAACCAGCTCGACCGTTTGGCGAACACGCGGGATCACCAAGGCGTTGTGGCTATGGTCGCTGCACGATCCGCCGCCACCCTCGAAGATATCCTCGCGCGCGCCAATCACTCCAAACGGCAACAAGGCTTGATCGTGCTGCTCGATGGAGTCGAAGACCCCCACAATCTAGGCGCAATTATTCGCACGGCACTCGCGGCGGGTGCGCACGGAGTCGTGGTACCGGAGCGGCGGGCCGCGGGACTGACGGACACCGTCGCGCGAGCATCGGCCGGCGCGCTTGCGCATCTGCCGGTGGCCAAGGTCACAAACCTCGCGCGCGCTATGGAAGATTTGAAAGAGGCAGGCTACTGGCTCATCGGATTGGATGAAGCGGGGCAGAAAAGTTACACAGACGTGGATTACACCACCCCGACGGGAATCGTCATGGGCGGAGAAGGCAACGGCCTCCACGAGCTCACGCGCAAGCGCTGCGATTTCGTGGTGTCTCTGCCGACGACGGGGCCGGTGAAATCTCTGAATGTTTCCGTGGCTACGGGAGTGGTACTGTTTGAAGCTCTACGTCAGCGGCACGGGCATCCGCATTAGCAATTACCTGGCTAGCTATTTCTCATATTGCAACAACGAAAACACATCGATTCCGGGCAACTTCGCTCTTCCGTTCAAAAATGTCAGCTCCACCGCGAACGCGGCGCCTTCGACGATACCGCCGAGCGAACGAATCAACTGCACCGCAGCGGCCGCGGTACCGCCCGTGGCCAACAGATCATCGCACAGCAGCACACGCTGACCCTTCTGCACGGCGTCTGCATGAATTTCCAACGAGTCTGTCCCATATTCCAGCGCATACGAAACCTTGGCCGTCTTTGCCGGAAGCTTCTTCGGCTTTCGCACCGGCACAAATCCCGCTTTCAGGCGATAAGCAAGCGCGGGGGCAAGAATAAATCCGCGCGCTTCGATTCCAACTACAAGATCGATCTTTTGTCCGTCATAGCGACCGCACAGCTGGTCAATGAGCCCGCGAAATCCATCTTTATCCTTTAGCAGCGTCGTCAGATCGTAGAATAAAATTCCCGGCTTCGGATAGTCTGGCACTTCACGGATTAATCTCTTCAAGTCGTCCATTCAAACGGCTCCTCGTCAGATGGTCATTTCGATCGTGAAATTGCCCAGATATTTTTCATCCGGGCTATCCGGTTCTTCGGTTACGTTGGTCACCCGCGAGAGTGATGGTCCTTTTTCAAGCGCAAAGAGCAACTGTCGCAAATGATCGCGAGTGCCGATGGCGAATACCTCAACGCAGCCATCGCGCCGGTTACGGACATAGCCATCTATTTCCAGTTTTCCGGCGACATGCTCGACGTAGTTGCGAAAGCCGACTCCTTGCACCCGTCCCGAAACAATGTACCGCCGGGCGAGAACGTCCCGTTTCACAGTGTTTCATGTTAACAAACCGCGTACGGCTTTTTCCAAGCTATGCCGATTCGCCAACAAATTACCCTGTGCTGCGAATGGCGATGTAGAATGACCTCGGAGGCGGCTCGTTTGCCGCTCATTCGCATCTAATCCTGTATGGTTCAGAACCGTTCGACCGTCGCTTGGATTTTCTCCTCTTTCGGCTGCCGCGGTGCTGCGGTATCCCTCGCTCTGTTTGTGGTCTCGGTACTCTGTGCTCAGGAGAACGCCCCCGGCCCGCTCGCGGCGCCGCCGGAACACCACGTGACGCGTATCGAGGGCTTGGGCGAGCCGCCGGCGCCGCCGTCCCTTCCTCCGATCGAGATCATCCAAACCTTTTCCAAGAAAGAAGAGACCTATCAGTCCATCCGGCCGACCTTCGCCTATCGAAAAACGATTCGTATCCAGGAATTCGGCCCCGATGGCAGGCCTTCGGGAGAGTATTTGGCCACCTATGATGCCGCTCGTTCCGGCGACGGCAAACTCTACGAAAAAGCCATCTCCGCACCGGAGTCCTCGCTTCAGTATCTTTCCTTCGAACCCGAGGATGCCCAGGCCCTGACACGCATTCCGCAATATCCGGTGACTGCGAGCCAGCTTTCCAAATATGATGTGAAGTACCTTAATACGGAAAAGGTAGACGAGGTGGATTGCTACATCTTCCAGGTTTCACCGAAAACTCTCGATCGACAGCATCCTTTATTTGACGGAATCATCTGGGTGGACCAGAAGTACTTGGAGGTCGTAAAGACCTACGGCAAGTGGGTGACCGATCTCGGCCCCATCCAACCCCCGACTCTGCCCTTTGGTATGTTCGAAACCTATCGCGAAAATGTCGACGGAAAATACTGGTTCCCGGATTATTCGCGTGCCGAGGGAACCTACAAAATGAAGGACCGTAACCTTCCGATTCGCGTCACGATCAAATGGACGAACTTCAAGCCATTTCCCGCGGCCGACACTACGCCGAACCCAGCAGCTTCAGCTCCTCAGGCCCCTGCTCCGGCTCCTGCGCCTACTGCCAAGCCTTGATCGCTCCCTATCGATGATCGCGGCACAGGGTACTCCTGCCTGTGCGATCTTCAAGTCTGCCTTTGCGAATTGCCGCCAAGCTTCTCGAGCAGCGCCGGCAGATCGTCCAGTTTCTTGAGCAGAAACTCCGGTTTGGCCGCGCGGAGTCGCTTCTCTGTAGGAAATGGCCCCAGAAAAGCAATGGCGCGCATGCCTGTGGTTTCCGCCATCTTGAGATCCTCAGGCGTGTCCCCCACATACACGCACTCCTCCGCTTGCAGCTTCATTTGCTTTAGAGCCATCTGTAGCGGAGCAGGGTGCGGCTTCCTTTCCGCGGTGTCCCCACCACAAACGCGTGCGCGAAACATGCGAATCAGGGCGAATTCCCGCAGTTGCCGCATGACCCGCTCCCGGTCGCCGCTGGTAACCAAACCGAGGGCATACCGTCGCCCCAACGATTGAAGAACCCGCCGTGCTCCAGTCACCAGCCGGGATGGATGCTTGGCATAGTGGGTCCGCCAGAGGTCGTTCGCCTTGTCCCAGTGTTGTTCAGGAATTCCTGCCGCGCGATAGACCGCGTACCAATCCGGGGAATAGTGCGCCTCCAGTGCCTTAAGGCCCCAGTTCAGTCCAAGTTCCCGAAACATACCGAGGTAAGCTTGCGAATCGGCGTGATAGGAATTGATCAGCGTGCCATCCCAATCAAAGAGCACGCCCAGCAGGGCCTTTTCAGTGCGCACGTCGGCAGATTAGCAGAATTAGCGGCAGGAATGTCTCAAAGGGAGAAAACGGACTCTAGTCGGCGGGAAGCCACTCGGGAATCTGGTCGTCGCGGTCAAAAGCAAAATCGTCGAAACTGGCGGCAACGCCGTACCAACCTGGCACGTTTGCCGATTCCGAGCGCCGTACCAGCGCTTTCGAGGAAACGACCACGTTCCCATAACCCAACGGCCGGCTCACGAGAACAATGTCGAGCTCAATTTCGGTGCCGGGGGCGAGAACCCTCGGGCAGAGGAAATACACGCCCGAAGAGCTGATGTCCCGCGTTACGAGCGTCACGGAGAACTCTTCTTTGATCCCCGACACGCTGCGCAGCTTTAGAGGAAGCCTCAAGGCTGCCCGGGGCCGGTCCCGCTGCTCTAAATGAACCCCAACCGCATGGGTGGGCACGCGCACGAAACATCTTGGATGTGGATTGCGGAGAAGAGGCATGACCCGCAGCTTTGGCGGAGCCGTGACTACGGTTGGTTTCTCGGTAATTACCGGTGCAGCAGTCGATTGAGCCACTGGCTCAGTCTGCCGTTTCAGATTTTCCCAAGCGAGAGCACCGTTGCTGGCAGCCATCTTCACCCTCAGTGAGATGAAAAACGCTACAGCGTACTACGATGGTTCTATTACCTTGCCTTGCTATTTCCCTGTAGAAGATGTCGGGTTGCCAAGATGCCACTCCAGAGAGCAACTGTCAACCGGGGGAAAATGGCCATCGTGCCCTAAAGTAAAATGCTTAGTACTAGGAAGTGTCATTCGCGCATTGTTCGCCTCTCAGCCCGCACACCTTGGTTGCTTCAATATGGCTCTCCATTTCCCGCAAAGTTGAGCTATCTTTTCCTGTATCCGACTTCAGACGATGCCAGCCCCAACATCGGAAAAGCCGACGAACCCGACCATCCTCCTTGTGTCGTTCGCAATCGTTTACCTCGTCTGGGGCTCCACTTTTTACGCCATTAGCGTCGGCATCGAATCGTTTCCACCTTTCCTGCTAGCGGGGCTGCGCCACCTCACGGCCGGACTGGTGTTCTATCCAGCCTTTCGTGTCATCAGCGGCGAGAAGCCTTCCCTCGTGCAGTGGCGCACAACCTTCATCACCGGCTGCTTGTTGCTCGCAATCGGCAATGGCACGGTCTCCTGGGCGGAGAAAACCGTCCCATCGGGAATCGCGGCGCTGCTGGTCGCCACGGTTTCGCTCTGGATGGTCCTGGTAGACTGGGTCAGGCCGGGAGGGGCGCGTCCCGCAACGCGTGTCATCGCCGGGTTTTTTCTGGGGTTTACCGGCATGGTGCTGCTGGTCGGCCCAAAACACTTCGGAGACTCACAGCGGATCGATCTCGTCGGCGCACTTGCCTTGATCGGGGCATCGCTTGCTTGGGCCATTGGATCGATCTATTCCCGGCATCACCCGCTGCCTCGCGCGCCGTTGTTGGCAGTGGGGATGCAAACACTGTGCGGTGGCGGGATGCTCTGCGTGTTCGCCGTTGCAATAGGCGAGACGCGGCACTTCCACTTTGCGAATGTGACGCTGCGCTCCTGGTTGGCGCTCATTTATCTCTTTATTTTTGGCTCCGCATTAGGCTTCAGCGCTTACGTCTACATGCTCAAGCACAGCACCGCCGCTCGCGTGGCTACCTACGCTTTCGTAAATCCCGTGGTCGCGTTGTTTCTCGGCTGGTTCCTGGCCTCGGAGCCGCTTTCTCTGCGTACCCTCTTGGCCAGTGGAATCATCCTAACGTCTGTTTTGCTTGTGATTTCGGCGCCACACAAGAGCCAAATCGAAGCCGAAGAAGCGATTCCAACTCCCGGTGAAGCTTGAAGTTACAGGATGCTGCTGATAAAAAGTTTGTCGGCCGGAATCGGATAGATTGGATTTCCGGTTAGCAGTAGTCTATGGCCATGAACGCACAACAACGCACCTGGTCATCGCCAGGCATCACGCCCCAGGCGGCCGAGCGCTTCTGGCAAGCCACGCTCAACCGCGATACGCGCGCCGACGGTTCTTTCTTCTTCGCGGTGCGTTCGACGCAGATTTACTGCAGGCCATCCTGCCCGGCGCGACGCCCGCTCCGTCGCAACATCGTTTTCTTCCGCACGCCGCAGGATGCCGAACGGCAAGGTTTCCGCGCCTGCCGTCGCTGCCATCCGAAGCATCAGGATTCGGCGATCGAACTCGTGCAACGAGCCGCCGCGTTGTTGGCCCGTTCGGACGAAGAGTCTTTGCGCCTCGCTTCCTTGGCCAGGCAGCTGAGCTCTTCTCCGGCACAGTTGCGGAGGGCGTTCCGCCGTGCCACCGGACTCTCGCCGAAGGGATTTGAGCAGGCGTTTCGCCTTGCGCGCTTCAAGAAACTGCTGCGCGACGGCAGCAGCGTTACCGATGCGCTCTACGCGTGCGGTTACGGATCTTCGAGCCGGCTTTACGAGAAAACAAATGCGCACTTGGGTATGACGCCGGCGTCATACCGAAAAGGAGGAGAGGGCATGGTTATCAATTACACAGTCGCCGACACTTCTTTGGGAAAGGTGTTGGTCGCCGCGACGCAACGTGGCATTTCCGCGGTGTATCTCGGTGAAAATGAGAAAACTCTCGTGGAGGAATTGCACAAGGAATATCCGAAGGCAGAAATCCTGGGCGACAAGGAAGGGAACGAGGCCTGGCTGAAAGAGGTCGTCGGCCGCGTGGAGGGGAACGCTCCGCACGTAGAGCTTCCGCTCGATCTTCGAGCTACCGCATTTCAGCAAAGGGTGTGGCAAGAGTTGCAGAAGATTCCAAGAGGAACAACCCGGACGTACGCGCAAGTCGCAAAATCGCTCGGAAAGCCGCGATCAGTGAGAGCCGTCGCCAGGGCCTGCGCAACGAATCCAGTTTCCATCATAGTGCCATGCCACAGGGTCATCCGAAGCGACGGCGCACTTGCGGGCTACCGCTGGGGACTTTCGCAGAAGGAAAAATTGCTGGAAAGGGAAGCTCGGTGAACTGCTAGTCAGCCGCGTGGTTTTTCGAGCTTCGTGCCTTTGGGCCAATCCGGTTTGAACTTGCCGTCGCCAAGCTTCAGATTTTTCATCACCTTCGTGTAGCGGGACAGCACGTAGTCGCCCGATCCGGCTTCCATAAATTTTTGCTGAACTGGCAGCCAGGACGACTCATCCACCCAGATCACCACCTTGGAAATTTGCTTTTCCTGCTCTTCGGATTTGGGCGTCAGCTCGAGCACCGCGGCCTTGTGGCCATCCAGCTCCTCTTCTCCGGTCAGGGCAATACTATAATTCTTCCTCAGCGCTTCCGTCCGCGTGCCAAAGCCCAGAGCCAGATACTGATCCACCATGGCGCGGTTCTTGCCGATGTTGTATTCCTCGACGCGATTGATCTTGGGTGTATAGATGTAAAGATTATCGCCGTTTCGAAGAATCGTGCGCGGATCGGGCGACTGAAAATCGATACGCACTTTGGCATCCTTACGAACAAAAATCTCGCCCGTCTCGGCGGACTTGTCCTGCACCAATGCCGTGTACTTGACGTGCTCGATGGCCGCGGTCAGTGACTTAAAGTCCTCCGCAGCGTGGTCCATCATCGAGAGTACATAATCTTGAGTGATTTTTCCGGAGGCCTGCGCGCCCGCCAGGGTCCGAATCCCAAATAAAGCACTGCACAATAAAATCACGAAAAAACCAGCGCGGAATGTTCTCAATGCCGCCCCTTAGACTGAATTCTCAGCCCTTTCTTCCACAAAGAAAATCGTAACATAACGACCAAACCATCCGTGGCGAATCGTCATCGGCAAGAGCCATCGTCGATGAACGCCTGCGTGGACGCTATGGAGGAAAGGAAATGGCTGCAAGTTAACACCTTCTGATTAAGGGGATCCGACTGAAACGAACTTGGATCGATGTAATCCATGGACTTGGTCATGCCCACAAACTTGTCGTTGAGGCTTTTCATGCTGTTGTATTCGCTGATAAGAATTGGATAGGCGTTCTTGTCTCCGTCAGTGCTGATCACGGCCGAAGCCATTCGCAGAGCGTCCTGCGCCGCTGCCTGGTAATTGTCAAGCCAGCCGGTCGCAAGCGGTACCCCCTTCTCGACGCCAATCCTCAGCGCCGCGTGCCATTCCCGAAGTCGCGCCAAGACTTCTACGCCAGCCGAGCGGAAATCTTTGGACACGCCGGTCGACGGCGGGGCCGAACCGGGAGCGACCGGGACTGCGGCGGCAGTGACCGGAAGCGTAAGAACGATTTGGCTGCCCTTGAAGCTAATGGTGCCATTGGTGAGCCGGGCGAGCCCCTCGATGTCCACATAATTGTGACCCTGTACCTGTACCACCTTCGCGTCACCCTGTTGGCCATGGATGATCAGCGAGGTCGTCTGCTGCGCCATGAGCACGCAGGCCAGCATAGACACGGTGAGCAGTACCGCCATCATCCACCAAGGTCCTCTTCCATTTGAGTTCATGGGAATTACTCCGTTTTTTCGGCGCCGCGAACCTGGGGCCGGATCGCTGCTCACCCTCTTAGACTCATTCCGTCGCAAATGGGGGGCAGCCCTACCGCGAGATAGTAGCAGACAGGAATGCCCGGGTCTCTGGTCTCGCGATCAGGTCGCCGAGCCCGAAGTAACACGGGGAATCGGATCCCTATGCCGGTCGAACCACCATGGCCACGCGATCAAGACAAGGGTCGCCACCAGTCCCGTAATCGCGACCTCTCGGATGCTCTGCGGCGGGGAGCTAAAGCGATCCCCCACATACAAAAGCAACAGCACGATGACATAGGCCCAAAACCCGAAGCGCCCCATGCGATCACGCGGACGCGTACAACAGACGTAAAGCCCCACCCCTCCCGCGAACAAGGCTAATTCCACGATGAGCGTTCCAGGTATCGAGTTCCAAAGCCCCAAGCCGTGCTTCTGACCGTTCGGATACAGAGGCATATCCGGCCGGTGGGTCAACCAATCGAGGACCCAATGGCTGACGACACCCATCGAGATCGCAATCGCACCCATCATGTCGGGACGCCAGGCGCGATAGACCACGGCCAGCGCAATCGCCCACAAGGCCAGAAACAACAAGCTATGAGAGCAGGGATAATCGTACAGTTCCAGCGGAGTCCACCGCGTATCGCCAACGGAGATGCGGGCATGCTCCCAACCGAGCAGAAGAAAAACAGTCCACAAAACATCAGCCCAAACGGAGGCCAGGATCAAAAGCCCAAGCGAAGCGTGCGGCGCCATGCGCTTGAGCCCGAAGCCAACGCCAAAGTGGCCGATGAACATGACTCACCCAAAATTCGTTCTTTTGGTAAGTTCCGCGTGCGCAATGGGGACGAGTTCCGAACGGGCCCATGAACGATAGAAGCTACCACCACCTTCGACGGTAGAGGCTCTGGTCGCGTTTCAGCTTTCTCCTGCGCTACACCTGTAGGACGTCGCCTTCTCGTGCGACCAGTTCGTACAGCACAGGATTCACGAAAAAGCCGAGGAACAAGCGCGACAGCAATCCGGCAACCACCACGATTGCAAACGGCTTTTGCGTATCGCTTCCGACTCCGGTAGACATAGCTGCGGGCAAAAGGCCCAGGCAGGCCACCAACGCGGTCATCATAATCGGCCGGAGCCGCAGGAGTGACGCGTCGAGCGTGGCCTCGCGGATATTTCTGCCTTCCAGCCGCAACTTATTGATGTAACTCACCAAAATAACCGCAGTCTCGACCGACACGCCAAGCAGGGCGAGCAGTCCGAGCGCGCTCGAGACGCTGAGCGGCGTATGCGTGAGTTTTAGCGCGATCAACGCGCCGACAGGCTCGGTGAGCACCACGCCAAGCGCGATCGTGACCGGGAATTTGAAATTACCGTACAGCGCAAACAGAATCAAAAAAATCAGCATGATCGCGAGCGGCCCGATTACGAAAAGCTGCGCCTTTGCCTCCAGCAGTTCGGTGTACTCGCCGCCCCAATCCAGCCGGTAACCTTCTGGCAGATTCACGGTCTTGGCAATATTTTGCCGCCCGGCGTTGACGATACCTTCCAGGTTGCGCCCTTCGATCGAAAATTGGATCCCGATGTACCGTGAGTTGTTCTCGCGGTAGATAAACGAAGCACCATTGGACTCCTTGATCGAAGCAAGTTCGGAAAGCGGAATCTGCTGTCCCGCCGGAGCGGGCACCAGCAAATTACCGATTTCGCGCGCATCCGAGCGGAATTTCGGATCCATTCGCACAACAAGATCAAAAAGTTTTTCACCCTGAATGACCTGCGTGGCCGCTTGACCGCCGACCGCGGCCTGAACGACGGCTTCGACATCGGCTACGTTGATGCCATAGCGCGCGATTTTTGCGCGATCCGCATCGATGAGCAGGCTCGGCTGGCCTAATTCCCGCACGACGGTCAGCTCAGTGAAGCCAGGCGTTTTCTCAAGCACTCGCTTGATCTCTACGGCCTTGTTTTCTAGCACGCTCAGATCGGAACCAAAAATCTTTACGGCGAGAGCCGACTTCAGGCCTGTAAGTGCTTCGTCAACGGCATCCTCGGCGGGCTGGGTGAAATTAAAGATCACACCGGGATAAGCGTCGAGTTTCTTTTCCAAATCCCGGATGAGCGCTTCCTTGGTTTGAACGGATGTTTGCGTCCACGATTGATCGTTGTAGGGTTTCAGGCCGACATAGAATTCACAGTTGAAGAACCCGGTCGGGTCTGTCCCATCATCCGGCCGCCCGAGTTCCGATCCGGTCACAGTGACCATCGGATATTGAATCAACAAGTTTCGGACCTGCGGCGCGAAATTCGCCGCATCTTCAAACGAAATCGTGTAGGGCATGGTTGCGCGAACCCACACCGCTCCTTCATCCAGATGAGGCAGAAACTCTCCGCCAATCAGCGGCACCAGCAGAAGCGTGGCGCCAAAAATCAAGAGCGACACGACAATCGTTATGCCTGCGTGATCGAGACACCACTCCAGCCGACCGGCATACTGGTCGCGAATCCAGTTGTAGACCGGATTCTGCTTCTCCTTGACGCCGCTCTTGAACCAATAAGAAGCCAGAACGGGAACCACCGTGAGGGTGAGAACCAGCGCGCCCAGCAGCGCGAATCCCATCGTGTCCGCCATCGGGTGAAATAACTTTCCGGCGGGCCCGCTGAGCGCGTAGATCGGCAGATACCCGGCGATGATCACCGCAACCGAATAAAAGATAGGCCGGTCCACATCGCGCGCGGCCCCCAGGATCACATCATTCAACTTGTATTCCGTCCCGTGGCGCAACCCAAGTTCACGGTAGATGTTCTCCACCATGACGATCGTGCCGTCGATGATGATTCCAAAATCGATCGCCCCGATGGAGAGCAGGTTAGCGGCTTCCCCGGTCAAATGAAGAAAAATGAAAGCAAAGAGGAGAGCCAACGGGATGGTGAGAGCGGTAATGACTGCGGCGCGAAAACTGACCAGAAAAAAAATCAGAACGATAAAGACAAGCACCATTCCGCGAAGCAGGTTGCCTTCGACGGTGTCGGTTGTCACGCGCACCAGATCGCTGCGGTCGTAATAGGGCCTGATTCTTACGTCCGGCGGTAGCAGCGTCTTGTTAATTTCGCTGGTTTTTCTCTCGACTCCTTCAAGGACGTTCTGTGTTTGTTCACCGCGGCGCATCAGGATGACGCCTTCGACCGCGTCGTCGTTATTTTTTCCTTTGGTCTGAAAACCGAAAATTCCGAGCCTTGGCGCGTGCCCGATTTCCACCCGGCCGACGTCCTTGATCCGCACCGGAACCCCGTTCAGGCTCGCCACAACCACTTCGCCGATGTCTTCGGTGGTCTTGACCAGGCCCAGGCCGCGCACATAGTAGAACTGGCCGCCTTGGGTATAGAATCCACCTCCGGTATTGGCGTTGTTGGCATTTAACGCCGCCACGACCTGTACAACGGGGAGGTGGTAGTTCAAAAGTTTCACGGGATCCAGGAGGACGTGATACTCCATCGTCGGACCACCAAAGCCGGAGTCATCCGCCACACCGGGGACGCTCTTGTATGCGCGTTCGATCGTCCAATCCTCGAATGTGTGCAACTCCATCGGAGTGCGGTCCGGGCTCTCAATCACGTAGCGATAGACCAGACCGCTTGGGCTGAACAGCGGCGCCATGCTCGGCGTGACCCCTTGTGGTAGAACTGCGTCGCTGATCCGCTGAAACACAGTCTCCCGCGCGAAATACGGGTCGGTGCCATCATCGAACGTCAAAATCACGTCCGATAAGCCGTATAACGAGATGGAGCGCATAATCTTCAGCCGCGCCGCTCCATTCATTGCCAATTCCAGCGGAAGGGTCGTTAGCCGCTCGACTTCTTCGGCCGCATGCCCTGGCCATTGCGTGATCAGCTCCACCATCGGTGGCGAAAGGTCCGGATACGCGTCAACCGGCATTTGGCGGAAAGACCACGTACCGGCGACGATCATCAGAGCGGTGAGCATCAGCACGAGGAAACGCTGCCGGAGCGCGAATTGAACGATGCGATGAATCATCGGGATCCCGGAAGCTCTCCTTAGTGCTGCAATGAATTCTTGAATTGCAGGAACAAACTGCCGTTGCCGGCGACGTGCTCGCCTTCGTTTAACCCGCTGGTGATTTGCGTTCGACCCTTGTTGCTCTGGCCGGCGGTGATCAGGCGGCGGGCGAACTGGTTCGCGTTCGTCTGCACATAAACAAAAGGTTGATTTTCCGTATCCCGCAAAACCGCGGCATCTGGTACGGTGATGGCATTCGGAATGAAACCGGCATTCACCAGCGCAGTTACATACATGTCCTTTTTCAATTTGTGCGCGGGGTTTTCCGCCACGATTCGCGCTTGCAACGTTCGCGTGTTCGGGTCCATCGCCGGAGCGATATAGGAAATCTTTCCGTGAAACAACTCGGGGTAGGAGTCCGTATTGATTTCAACCCGGTCTAAAGGATGGACATAGGGCAGATCGCTCTGGAACACATTGACGAGCACCCAAACCGTGTTGGTATTCGATATAGTGAAGCATTGCGTCGACCCGCCCTGCAGCAATTGGCCCGGGCCGACCAGTCTCTCGACGATCTCGCCCGCGACTGGCGCCGGCACAGAAATCTCCGCGGTAGATTGTGCGTTCTTGATCACCGCTTCCGGGTCCTTCAGCCCAAGCGCCCGAAGCGCGTCCATCGACGACTCCAGATCGGCATGGGCCTGCGTGCGACTGGACTCGGCTTGTTGCAGATCGGCTTCCGCAATTGCGCCGTGAGCGAAAAGGTCCACCGCGCGCGTATAGAGCTTGTCCGCAAGCGCATAGGCATCCTTCGCCTTGATGTACGCCGAGCGTGCAACCGAATAATCCGGGCTGGTCACAGTCAGAAGCGGTTGCCCGGCATGCACGAACTGTCCGGGGGCGACCAGAATTTCGTGCACCGGTCCGCCAATCGCCGCGAAAACCTGCGTTGTCTGGAATGCGTCATAAGCCACCGCTCCAGACAAGCGCAACGTGCGTGGAAGATTCCCTCTCTGCGCGGGCACGATCTCGATGTGCGCCAACTGGTCATTGGGCACCGTGAAGAGTTCGGCCGTATCTGCCTTGGTTTCCGAGCCAGTGAAGGACGTCATGCTCGATTCCGATTCGCCCGGGCCGGAGCTACAACCGGCAATCCAACTGCAGCATGCCACCGCGGTCGCAAGCACAAAAAACAACGCTCGTTTCTGAGTAATTTGCTTCATGGCAGATTCCTTGTCCCTACCGCCTCGCGCATCTGCTCGAGAGCGAGCATGTAGTTCGCGAGAGCTTGGCGGTAAGCAAGCTGGTTCGAACGATAGGTTCGTTCGGAGTCGAGATAGTCGAGCAAACTGGCGGCGCCTTTCCGGTAGGCATACTCGCTGATGTCCCGGGACTGCTTGGCTTCATCGACGTAGCCACCTTGATAAAGCCGAATGATCTGGTCGTTGGTGCGCAGATTTTCGTAGGCCGTGATGACGTCGGTTGAAACCTGCTGCGCCGTCTCGTTGGCTTGTTCCTGTGCCTGGGTAATCGCATAGCCGGCGCGCGCGATTTCTCCTTGGTTTCTGTTGAAGATGGGTAGCGGCTGGTTGTAGTAAAAGGCCCCAGAGCTTGTGCCGGAAGTGTGCGTGTAGTTGAACGTGCCGGTGATATCCATCTTCCCGTTGGCCTTCTGCAGGGCCAGCTGGCTTTCCGAGGCGGTCACCGCCTGCTGCGCCGCGCGAAGGTCGGGCCGGTCGAGCGCCGCCAGCGACTTCAAGGCATTCACATCCGCGTGGACCGGTTGATATTCGAGGGTGCCTTGCACATCATAGTCATCCGGCACGGATTCAAACCCCAACAATTGGCGGAGCGCCGCCAGAGCCTGCACTTTGGCCAATTGTGCGGCGGACACGTCGGTCTGGAATTGCAGGAGCTGCAGTTTGATCTTCAGGTAATCGCCTTCGCTCATGTCTCCCACGCGATAGCGCTCGTTGCTGATATCCACGGTTTTCTGAAAACTGTCCACGTCCATCTGGGCGAGCTCCAAGGTGGATTCAGCAAGCAGGACGTCGACAAATTGCTGGCCGACGTTAAAAATGAGCTGGCGTTCGCTGTCGGAAACTTGCGATTGCACCACGGAGGTCAGATCTTTGGCGGCCCGAAGTCGGTGTTGGCGTTTTTTTCCGCGCTCGAATAGGTAGCTCAGGCCCGCATCGAACTCCGCATCTTCATTCAGGTAGTCGCCGCTGAATTTGCTTGGCTGAAAAATCGGAAGGTATTGGGTGTCGATCCCGAGATTCGGATTGGGGCGAAGATTTGCTGTGACTTCTTCCGCCTGGCTCTGCTGAATCGTGGACCGCATCGCCTGCAACGCGTGATTGTGCAACAGCGACAACCGGATGGCGTCGTCGAGCGCGACGCGCAACGACGGAGGTTGCGTCGCGGCGGCTCGAGACGGTGTGGGCACCGCGGCCGGTGCAGGATTCTGTTGACCTGCCGCGAACAAAGGCAGGACAAGCAGTACCGCGGCCGGAACGATTCCTTTCCTCAACACTTACTCCTCGTGCATCCCGCTTCGGGGACGCCAAGTCCACTGGTTTTGAATTAACCGAGTGCAAGTCTTCAGCAGTCAACCGGAGGGGCGCGGGGGGTGATATTGCGGAAACTGAGCAAAAGGAGCGGCGGGAGGGAGCGCAGAATTTCTAAGCGGCGCGGTGAACCGGCGACAGCGACGATTACGGCACAAGTGGCGATTGCGGCGCCCAAGGTATGGCAGACCGGGCAGATGTGGGAATCGACCGGGCTCGAACTCAGGTCAAAGCAGCAATGTAACTGGGCGGCGAAAAAAATGGCCGCCAGCAGCAGCGCCAGAACATAAAATCGCTTGGAATTAACTGGCAATACCGTTCCCAATATCGGCCAATGGTACACCGAACATCCCCATTCAGCACAACAATAACGGTCTCTCAGAACCCGCGTGGGACCAGAGAAGAATGGCACAAGAAGCTCAGATTGACGGCTGCTCCGAATCGAATTCCAGCCTTGAAGTGCGACTTGTGAATGCAAATGCTTCCCGCGAAGAAAAACGCAAGTCCATGAACGTGCGCGATTTAGTGGCTGATTTCCACCTGGTACGCGATCACCGTTCCAGAAGCGTCTCGAATGGGCTCAATCCTGCCGATCGAGAATCGTCCATCGCCGAGCCCCGGCCCGGCTTTTTGAAGAGCGGTGTGAAGGTCGTTCTGGAGAGCGGGAGTACGTTCGGGGGGAGCCAGCACTCGAGCATCAACCTTATAGGTTTCTGCCTCGCCCGATTTCGAAATGAGCTCTACTTGCGTGGAATTAACCGGCAGTCCCACTTGCGGCTGGTCGTGAAACCAGCGCGTCGGCGTGGCTAGCACGAACAAAAGAATCAGAATCACCGCGGCGTCGTACTGCCAAGTGCCCCGGTCGTACGACCAGAAGAAAACGCGATTCAGGATTTGATCGAGCCCAGCCATTTCAATCCGCGGGAATGCCGTCGACGATCACGCCATCGCGCATGTGTACGACACGATCAAAGTACGTCGTAGCTTCAGGATTGTGGGTGATCATCACAATTGTCTGGCCCAAGTCCTTATTCAATCTGCGCAGCATCTCCAGCACGACCTCGGAGTTCTGCGTGTCAAGATTGCCCGTCGGTTCATCGGCCAAAAGAATCTTCGGCTCGTTGATGATGGCGCGCGCTATGGCAACGCGCTGCTGTTCCCCGCCGGACATTTCTGTCGGGCGGTGATGCAGCCGTCCTTCCAGCCCAAGCATTTTCGTGACGACGTCGAAACGGTGCGGATCGAAGCCGTCCCCGTGAATGTACTGCGCGATGGCGATATTTCCCCGGGCCGAAAGCGCGGGAAGGAGATTGAAGCGCTGAAAGACAAAGCCAATCTTGTGCCGCCGCAGCTTGGTTCGATCCGCGTCCGTCATCGTCGAAAGATCGTTGCCATCAACGTATACCTTGCCCTTCGATGCCTGCGCCAGCCCGCCAATGACATAAAGCAGCGAGGATTTTCCGCAACCCGAAGGGCCCATCACCGCGACCGATTCTCCGGGGAGTACATCGAAATTGACTCCCCGAAGCGCCGGGACTTCCACCTTTCCGGCGTGATAAAGCTTCCAGAGACTCTCGGTTTTGAGTATCGGCTCCAAAGTCTTCAGCTCAGGCTCCGACGAAGCGTCCGTCTGCGACTGTATTCTAACCGTGATTGACATGTGTGGCTAGGTTGCCAAAACTCCTTTTCAATCGTACGAGAGCGCCTGAACCGCGTCTTTTCGGCTAGCCAGCCAGGCGGGATAGCTGGCGCCGATCACTGCACCGGCAAGAGCAATTAGGCCTGCCCGGACAATCCATCCGGTGGTAATTAAAACCGAAAGCGTGGGGAAAATGGCGAGAAATCCCGCGCGAACAAGGTAACTCAAGCCAATTCCAGCGGCAATACCCAGAAAGCAAAGCAGAACCGTTTCTGTAAGCAACGCGCGGATGATCAGCAGTTTACTGGCGCCAAGCGATTTCAGCACGCCGATGTCGCGAGTGCGCTCGAGAACCGTCGTGTACATTGTGAGGAAAATGACCAGTAAGCCGATAGCAACGGCGAGCGCAATCATGGCGTTGATGAAAGTCTCCAAGCCGGGAACGTTCGCGGAAGTCATCAGGCTCATGAAGTCCTTCAGCGGGCGAACTGGATGATTCGGCAGTAGCCGCTCGATTTCCCCGATGGTGTCCTCGGTGTGCTCCGGCCGAGTACACTTCACGAGAAAGATCGAAGCTTTGTCGCGAGCCCCGACAAGATCCTGAAGCGTAGTGATCGGAACAAAGAGCCGGCCTCCTTTGCCGTGCTCGACAATTCCAGCGACATGCCATTCATGACTGAACAGCTTGAAGCTGCTGCCGACGGACAAATGTTTGGACTTGGCCGCCCAGTCGTCGACTAACAAGTCGTCCGGTCCTTCCATATCGTGGCCTGTCAGAAAAACGAATCCGCCCGAAACCGCCCGGAACGACTCGGGATCGATGCCATAGACAACATCGACGCCGCCCGAAGAATTGAACTGCAGCAGTGCGGGGGCGACTGCCTGAATGTATTTCAGTTCGGCGATTTTGTCTCCGATCTTGATGGGCATGGGTGAACCACTGAAGCCGATCAGAATTTGCGCGGCGGGCGCCTGCACCATAATGTCCGCACCGATTCCCTCAATACGCTTCGCGGTTTCCTGAAGCATGCCGGACGTGAGGCCAACGATGACGATTACCAGCATGACTTCTACGCCAATCGCGATTACCCCGATCAGAGTGCGCATCGGTCGATGAAACAGATTGCGGAGCACGAGCTGTCCCATCACGGCTGTTTGTCCTCGAGCGTGTCGGTCAAATGCACGACGTTCGCTCCTTGCGGCGGCTGCAATTGGAAACGATCGGAGGAGATGGCTTCGTTGACGCTAATTTTGGTGATCCCGAGGTCCAGGCGATACTCGTCGTGCGGCCGGTCGAT
This sequence comes from Candidatus Acidiferrales bacterium, assembly GCA_963722985.1. Lineage (GTDB taxonomy): Bacteria > Acidobacteriota > Terriglobia > Acidiferrales > UBA7541 > Acidiferrum. The sequence continues at coordinate 282,672 of CAVROZ010000001.1, forward strand.
TCGGATCGCGACGGGAAAGGCGGAGAGTCCGGAAGAGGGATTGTCAGGTCCTTGCCAGTTGTCATAGCGTACGTCGGACAGAAGTGCGCCCTTCGAGCCGTAGGACTCGATGCGCGCCAGATGCAGGTCGGCACGATCGAACCAGATCCTGCGGAGGATCTCGGTTTGGTATCCGCCGCGAAGAACCGTCAAGACGTAGTAGCGCGCGGCTTCATCGTTGAATTCTTCGAACAGTGTGACTTCTTCCTTGCGAACTTCCGGCCAAAGCAACGCTTCGACCAGATGCTGCGGACGAAGATTCTCAATGGGCTTCGCGCTCGTCCGATTGAGCGAAACGGGACCGACGAGAAATTGACGCTTGGACGGAATGGAAACTTGAAAATCGTGCCCGTCGCTAGCCATGTCAAAGACAGTTGTGCCGGCGATGGGAACCTGCCCAATCAAACGAATATTGTAGGGCCGGGATGCGAGGATGAATGCCTTGATTTCATGATATTCGCTGATCACGCCCGTATAAGCCGATCCGGCGGACGGCTTCAGCTCTATGGTCGCATTCAGCGACTGCAGATTGTGGGCCATCGTGTTGTACTGATCGAGAATCTGCTCATGAGAGGCCTCCAGAGCGACCGGCCGTGTCGCCGGGGGAACCGTCGTGGTTTTCGTGACACCACCACGTCCCCCACAGCCCCAGGCAACAGTCGAAACTGTCAGGCAAAGCATACAAATCCGCGCACGATTCATCGCTAAAACGATAGTCTCAGGCCCCAAAAAGCAAATGAACGGCCAATGGCGAGCACCCGGACGCCGAAAAAACTACATTCGCAGGTGCCTACGGTGTCGCCGAAGCGGGGAGCCCCCAAGGCTCTACAGCCTCTATTTTAACGCATTTCCTCCGTTTCGCGAATTATTGCGGCCGCGCGATGTAGACATCGAACGGCTGAAGCGCGGGTCGCACCCGGCGGATGACTTCGCTCGGCCAAAGCGAATCGCTCAGAAGCGTCACCCAGCCGTCGTCTGGCTCAAAGATCGCGCAGCCGGTGTAACGGGAATAGGCGGCCTGATACGCGTCTAGGCCGCGACGAGAGAGTTCCGTCTCCAACTCTGCATCCACCTCAGCCGCGGCGGATCCAATGCGCAACCCAAACGTTTGCGATGCAAAACGGGCGACAAGCAGTCGCAGCAACTCCTCGGAAGGCTCCGGAACCACCACGCAGCGCGAAGCGGCTTCGCGAATCCCAATGCTGTGCGAAGCGCAGAAGTCCCGGACTCGGTCGAGATGGCTGAAGAAATCCACGACATAAACCTCTCGGGCGGCCAGAGCGATCAGCGCCGGTGCCCAAATCTCCGCGGCTTCGGGCCCGCGCAGTGGCTCGCGGCTTTCCGTCTCAATCAGTTCCAGGCCAACGGCTTTGACGCCCAAACCCAGATCCATGGCCTGAACGTCTAACGAATAAGGAGGTAAATCGGGAGGGGAACTTTCCGCATGCATGGCTATTCTTCGTCGGGTTCGAGATCGATGTCGCCAAATCTGTCGCGAAACTCCGTCGAGGCCTTGCGCACTTCGAGCCAGTCAAAAAATGCGTCTGGGGCTTCCAGCCAGATCCGAAACCATTCTGCGATTTCTTTTTTCTCGTCGCGCTTGCGTGCCTCGACTTTACGATTGTGAGAGATCATTTCCGCGCGCCGTTTTCCCAGTCGCGCGATTTCAAGAACGCGGTCGACCGCAGCTTTTTCTCCATGGACCTGAAATCGGCGTAGCAGTTCATCCAGCCGAGTGAGGCTGACTTCGGCATCGTGAAGAGTTTTAAAATGGAGGATGTCCTCGAATTCCTCTTCGAATCGGTCCTCGGCCTCTTCGCGCTCGGAAAGCTGAACTTTCCAGCCCATCGCTTGCAGCACATCGGAAATGTAATCGTTACTGGATTTGCCCTCTTCGCCGTGATCCGCAATGAGCTTGCGCCGAAGCTGATCGATCTCCGCGGTAGTCCATTTCTGAACGCCCAATTCGCGGGCAGCTTCCACGATCAGTTCTTTCTTGGTGTGCGGCCCTTCAGTCATCGTTTGCCTTTGGGGGCCGAACCGGCGGTTTGAGATTGAGGCGCCTCAGGGACCGGAGGGTCGGCGGATTCGCGGTTGAGGAGACGGTGATATTTGGCCACATTTTGGTTGTGTTCCGCCAGTGTGGCGGCGAAAAAGTGGCCACCCTGCGTGTTGGCGACAAAAAACAGATAGTCCGTCGTAGCGGGAGAAAGCGAAGCTCGAATGGCAGATTCTCCGGGATTGTCGATGGGGCCGGGGGGGAGGCCGCCATTCACGTAGGTATTGTACGGGGAATCATAGCTTAAGTCTTTCAGGAGAAGCGGCGGCTTATACCTGTTCACTTGCTTCAGAGCGTAAGCCACCGTCGGATCGCACTGCAGCAGCATGTCCTTGCGCAGCCGGTTTGCGTAAACTCCCGCCACCAGCGGGCGTTCGTCTGGCTTGGGGGTTTCCGCCTCGACCAGCGAAGCGAGCGTAATCACGGAGAGCAGCGGCGTCCCGGGCGTCAGAGGATCGAGTCGGTCCGCCGCAATACGTTGAAGCGCTTCCTTGAACTTTCGCACCATCATCGCCGTGAGATCGTTGGCGGTTGCGTGAAGCGGCAGGTTGTAAGTCGCCGGGAAAAGGAAGCCTTCTAGGGTTTTCGCCCCGGGTGCAATGTCCTGGATTTGCGATGCATCCTTCGCCGCCGCCAAAAAATCCGCGGCTTTCACATAGTTTGCAACCGCCAGATTGTTGGCAATATCAAAAATCGTGTCGCCTTCCTTCACGGTAAAGGGTTGTTCGTAGATGTCACCGTTAGCGATTTTCCAGTAAACGTCTTTGCCGCTGAGCGAATGATCGAAGAAGTATTGCCCCGCCAGGAGCGAGCGTTTCGGATGGCGTCGCGCGTAAAACTCGAACGCGAACGAACTGCGAACGATTCCTCTGCTTTCAAGCAGATGAGAAACCGCCCGTTGAGATGCTCCGTGCGGAATCTCAACGAACACGCCTTCGGCGGGAATGACGCCGTACGGCCTCTCAATGGCATACCAGAAATAAGCAGCGCACCCGGCCGCAGCGAGCAGAACGAGAACAAAAATTGTTCGCAACGTTTTCACGTCAAGCCGGCTCCTTGATGATGGGGGTATGAGCCAGATAATCGCGCAGAATGACCATGGCGGCAACCGCATCGACGGTATATTTGCTGTCAAAGATACGGGTCGACTTCCTACCGCCGTCTCGGGTCTCAGTGTGCGTGATGCGGCGCCCCATCTCTTCTTCGAGGATGCGCTCGGCTTCCCAACTCGTCAGCCGCTCATCCACAAGCTCCACCGGCAGACCCAGTTGTTTGCGAATTCGAGCTGCGAACCGGGTGGCATCCTCTGCGATTTCGCCGCGCGCACCGTCGAGGCGCAACGGCAAACCCACAACGATCTGCTTGACTTGATGATCCCGCGCGAATTCGCGCAATCGGCGCATGTCCTGGTTTCGATTGATGCGCTCCAGAGTGGTGAAAGGCTCGGCAATGCGAGCTTCACAATCGGCAAGCGCCATACCGATTTTCTTGCACCCATAGTCGAGAGCAAGGATTTTCCCTGACGCCACCACGGAAACCTGCGCAGATTTCGCCGACCTTTTGAGAGTTTGCTTCACAAATCCAGTATAGCCCCTGGAAATGGTTCGACGAGCGCCGCCGTACAAGGGATGCAGCGATATACTAATGCCCTTGTTCTGCTGTAGGGCCTACTGTCTGAAGCGGCCCGTTTCAAACGAACTTCGCATCAAATGGGAGGGCAGGCAAATGAACGCGCAACAAAACAGCAAGGTGGTCTTGATCGCCGGCGGCACGGGCGGCCTGGGACGCGCCGTCAGCCTCGCGTTCCTTGAGGAGAACTGTAAAGTATCTGTGACCTACCGGATGCCCGAAGAGTGGGCGGCGCTTCAGAGCGCAGCGGGCGCAAACAAACTTCACCTCGAGGGGTTCAATGTCGACGTCACCGACGAGGCTGCCATACGTGATCTTGTCGCAGACCTCGCGACGAAGCATACTCGCTTGGATGCTCTCGTGAACACCGTCGGCGCTTATGCCGGTGGCATCAATCTGTGGGAACTGGAAGCGAAAGTGCTGGACAAGATGCTGGCGCTGAATCTCCGCTCCGGATTTGTCTTGGCGCGCGCCGCTGTGCCCGTAATGTTGAAACAGGGCTCTGGCTCGATCGTCAACGTAGCCGCGAAAGCAGCACTCGATCACGGCGCGGGTGCGTCAGCCTACGCCGCTTCGAAAGCTGCGGCGCTCGCCATGATGGACTCGCTCGCCGCCGATCTGAAGGGTACTGGAGTGCGCGTCAACTCCATTCTACCGAGCATCATCGATACGGAAGCAAACCGAACGGCCATGCCCGGTTCCGACTTTCGAAAATGGCCCAAGCCCGAAGACATCGCTCGCGTCATTCTGTTCTTGTGCAGTCGTGATGCAAAGGTGGTGCACGGCGCCGCAGTTCCCGTTTACGGCGACAGCTGACCATCACCGGCTACTGCGGCATAATTACAGTCTTTTCCCTCGGTAGGGCGTCCAGCGTTGCCTTATCCAGATTCAAATGAGCGGCCACAAGTTCCGGCGGCGTATGCGTGAGCCATTCCGACAGCGCAAAGTCCTGATAAAAGCTGCTCTTGAACATCTCCAAGAACCTCAAGTCGGCCGTTCCCGTGTTCTCGATATAGTGTGGCAACGTCCTTTGCACGTAGCCCACGTCTCCTGTCTCGAAATCCATGGTCCGGGCGCGCCCACCGGTGGCAAATACCGTCATGCGCCCCTTGCCGCCAAAATAGTATTGCCATTCGTCGGCGTTCGGGTGCCAGTGCAATTCGCGTAGGCCGCCCGGTTTCACCGTGACAATCGCCGCGGCGATCCCCACGGAAACCTTGAAATTATTCGAGTCGATGATGCGCACTTCGCCGCTCTTTGTCTGCTTCGTGGGTGGGATATCCATAGTGCGGAACGCAAAATCGATCGGCGAAAGCCCAAGCTTTCCCGCGGCCACTCGCCGGTCTTCTGCAAGCGGCCCCGGTATCGCCGTCTGAAAAATGAACAGCTCGTTTTTCGGCATGTTCGCCAGCGCCTTTACATCAACGCCGAAATTTTTTGCAATCACCTCGGGCGGTGTATGCGCCATCCAGTCGGAGAGCAGCACCGTCTCATACTCGGAGAAATTTCCGTCATCAAACACAAGCAGAAATTCGCAGCCATCGGGACCAAGCCCCTGGATCGAATGCGGAATGCCCGGGGGGAAATACCACAACTCGTTTTCCTTAACGTCGGTCACAAAGCTCTTGCCGTCCGCATCGATGCACGTAATTCGCGCGGTTCCATAGAGCATGAACGCCCACTCCGCCGCCGTATGCCAATGCAATTCGCGCACCCCTCCGGCCGTGAGCCGCATGTCCACACCCGCCAGCGTTTTGGAAACAGCAAGCTCGCGAGACGTTACTTCACGCGACCACCCTCCCTCGTGAAGCCGTTTGTGCCCGAACGAAAACGGATATTTGAATGTCTGTACCGCCCCCGCGTCGGTCGCAGGTGGAGTCACAGAATCCGAATTTGCCGCATCCAGCGCCGCATTCGTCGGCCCCGGGTCGCTCCTGCTTCGATCGTCTGAAGCCGTTTGCCCCGCCAAATTTTCCACCGACCGCATACTTGCAGCCGCCAGCGCTGCCGAACCCACGCCAAGAAATCCTCGACGCGTCAGCCCATCCTTCTCTTCTTCGCTCATGCCAATCCCCTTGTCCCAACAATCGAATGCTGCGGAAACTTTGAACTTAGACGAGCAGCCTCAGGGCCGGCGGCCGCGCGCGCCAGACTGGAAATCCTTCCACATGTCGGAGGCCTGAAGGTCTTTATCGAGGCCGGTTTCTTTGAGTAGTGCTCCGATCTCCGCGCGGCTCTGGCGATTGCCGATCGGTTCCCGGCGATCGGCAATGCCCCATGCAGTGACAGCGGCGAGAACGGTATTCAGCTTCAATTCGCGAATGTCGACCTTGTCGAAGGTATCCGAAGCGGCGTGATAGTTCAGCAGATAATTGCCGACTTCCTGGTTGGCCACCAGAGTCGGAACTCCTTCCAGGAGAAAATCGACATTATCCGTGCCACTCGGCGCGTCGAACGTGTGATTGTCCACACCCCACCCGGCAAACGGCTTCAGAATTTCTTGCACCGCTGCCTCGATGTCGTGCCGTCCGCCCAGCGAGTATCCGGTAACACGGCCGATGCCCGAATCGAAGATGACCACACCGCGGTATTTATCCAACTCGGCGCGATGGGCGCGCACGTAACCCCAAGAGCCGAGTAAACCCTCTTCCTCTCCGGAGAAGAGAATAAAGCGGATCGTGCGCCGTGGCAGCAGTCCGCTTGCTTTGATCGCTCGGGCCGCCTCGATGACCATCGCCGCATTGCAGCCATTGTCGAGCGCGCCCGTGCCGAGTTCCCAGGAATCCAGATGGGCTCCGAGCACGACGATCTCATCCGGCTTTTCGTACCCACGAATTTCCCCGATAACATTTTCTTGCTCGACCAGCCCCCCAATTTTGTTGGGCATGCTCAGGCGCAAACGCACTTTGCCGGGATACGCCTCCGTGGTGCGTGCGAGGCGTAGTCCATCTTCCCGCGCCACGATAGCCTGCGGGAGTGCTTCGAGACGCCCGTCGCTCGAATTGGTGTGCCGGTAAAGCAGCTTGCGCTCGCGCTCCCCCGTCCAGAGAATTGCCACAGCGCCGGCCTTCACCGCGCGCTCGATGATAGGCGGAGGAATTTCGTATTCTCGAAACAGGTCTGCCCACGTATGGCTAACCTCGGTACGCACCAAAACAATTGCGCCTTTTACAGCACCTCCGGCGCGGGCGAAATCGGCTTCACTCCCATCGCCGATAAAAATCAGTGGCGCCTCAATACCTCCGGATGGAGTTGCGGGTGACAGTCCCACCGAAACCAGGGAAACAGGAAAAGTAGCGGCTCCAAGCACTTCGAGCTGCGTCGCGCCTTCGCTCCACGTATGAGGTATCGTGTATTTTTCTGTGTGTACCTCGACGCCTCCGGCGCGAAATGCGGCGATGGCCCAATCGACCGCCTTCGCCATCTCCGGCGAGCCCGTCACCCGTCCGCCGATATCGTCGGTGAGGCGCCGCAGATTGTCTTCGAGCGGCGATTCGCCCATGACGATGGGCGTAATTTTTGCCGCGGCTTGCGCGCAAGAAGATGGCTCCGTCGCAGAGCACGCCCCCGGTCCCTGGATCATTTGACTCGGCCGCAGTGGATCGGTCTGGGCAGGCGGTAGCTGGGCACAGAGAGGCGAAACCATCAGGCAAAGAAGCAGGTAGGCAAACAGAAAACCACGCAGGCGCATGAAAAATCCTTGAGGCAAAGTATCCGCATCCGAATCGCGTGCGAATTATAGCGCAGCGCTTCCGAGGATTGAAATTTTCGGTTAAAAGCATATGCTCAGGGTACCGAAGCCTGCAGCGCAGCAATGAACAGCTCGGTGATTCGCATGGATACCCTCGGCCAAATGGACCTCGAATTGAAACAGCACATCGAATACGCGGTCTTCGTGGAATACGCAACTCGGCCCGGGTTGGGTGCGGTGCCAACCAGTTGTCAGAGGGTCGGGTCTGCAGTGGAACATGCTTCCGTCCAGGTCGCAGATCGAGGCGAAGCACAAGACAACGTCGTCGATCTACGCCTACGGGACGCGGCGCGGCCTTTCATCTTTGTGCGCATGGCTTTGCCGTGTCTCGAATCCCGAAGGGACATTCGCGGGCTGCGGCCGGTTTAAGTGCTGCCGTGCTTACGCATTCAGCAGTGCATCGCAGACGCGGGCGACTCGCGTCATCTGGAACACGTCGTGCACGCGCACAATATGAGCGCCAAAGAAAATGCTCGCAGCTACAGTAGCCGCGGTTCCCCAAAGCCGGCCCTCAACGGGCGCAGGTTTACCTTTGCTTCCAAGCGTGGCGCCGATAAAACCTTTGCGCGAAGTCCCAATCAAAAGCGGATAGCCGAGCTTGATGAGCGCGGGAAGCTTCCGCAGCAGCTCGTAGTTCTGCACGTGAGATTTACCGAAGCCGATGCCGGGATCAAGGATGATTTGCGATTTGCGAACTCCCCTAAGCCGGGCCACCGCAACAGAATGGCGCAAACCTGCCGTCACATCGGCAATCACATTGCTCCTGAAGGGCGGCCGCTGCATGGTCCGCGGCGTGCCGCGCATGTGCATGAGCACCAGTGGGACTTTGTGGCTTGCCGCGACCTCAGCAAGAAGAGGATCGTGCTTCAGCCCGGAAATGTCATTGAGCATTTCGGCTCCGGCCCCAATGGCGATTTCCGCAACCGCCGATTTTTGCGTGTCGACAGAAACGGGAATCTTCAACCTTCCACAGAGAGCCTCAAGCACCGGCAGCAGCCTCCGCAACTCTTCAGACGCGGAGATTCCCTCCGACCCTGGCCGTGTCGATTCGGCTCCGATGTCAAGAATATCCGCGCCCGCCTCCTGCATCGTCAGCGCCGCGGCAACGGCCTTCTTCAATGTGAAAAACTTTCCGCCATCGGAAAAACTGTCCGGCGTGACGTTCAGCACGCCCATAATGAGCGTGCGCTCGCCAAGCAAGAGCGTGCGCGAACGCAACTTCAAATGGAATATTTTGCGGGAATTCATCCGGAGAGCAGTTTAGCGCTTACGGCAGAGCTTTTGACACGTCAGTCCAGGTCGAAGTCGCGAATAGGCTTGCCCGCGGGTGCGTCCTTAGCCTTCTTCATCGCCTCTTCGAACTTCTTCGCCAGAATGTCTTCTTTGTGCGTTTCCTGGAAGAAAGAATCCGCAAACTTGTCCTCCCGCTGCTTTTTCTGATTCTCAAGAATGTCCGACGCCTTCGTCAGATCGACGTCCGGTCCCGGTTTAACGTGCGCGGTGTGCGATAGCACCGCGCCGAAAATCGGATCGATCACCAATTTCGCCTGGCAGCAGGGGCACGTCACGTTCAGGTTTTCTCCGTCCTTCAATCCCATAGCCGTATTTTACCCCCTCACGCGCAAAAAAGAAGGGGCACAGTTGCGGTGCCCCTGTTCTGAGCTAAAGCTGAAACTACAAACTTCACGCCTTCGCGGGCGAGTCTCCTCGTGTGAAACCGGGCGCGGGCCGCAATTCGGGGCGTACAACCTTCGGATCCGCGCTCGGTGAAGCCTGAGGCGGCGGAGCAGGAGGCGTGCGCGGCTTCTCCGGCAGCGTCTTGCCCTCCATAAGCATCTTGACCTCGTTGGCGTCCAGCACTTCGCGCTCCAGCAGCGCGAGAGCAATGTGCTCCAAGGTATCGCGATTTGCCTGCACAATGCTCTGAGCCTTTTCGTAGGCCTCGCTCACGATGCGCTTCACTTCCTTGTCGATCTGCAAAGCGGTGTCTTCACTGAAATCGCGATGTTGCGCGATTTCGCGGCCGAGGAAGATGGCTTCTTCCTTCTTGCCATATGCCAGCGGGCCCATGTTGCTCATACCCCACTCGCAAACCATGTTGCGGGCAATATCCGTGGCGCGCTCGATGTCGTTGCCGGCGCCGGTAGTGATGTGCCCGAGGAAAATCTCCTCGGCAGTGCGTCCGCCCATCAGAACGGCAAGCATGCCTTCGAGATACTCCTTGGTGTACGTGTGTTTGTCCGCTTCGGGAAGCTGCATGGTCAAGCCGAGAGCCATGCCGCGCGGAATGATAGTCACCTTATGCACCGGGTCGGCGCCCGGAGTCATTGCAGCGATGAGAGCGTGGCCCGCTTCGTGATAGGCGGTGTTCTTCTTCTCCTCATCGGACAGAATCATAGACTTGCGTTCCACGCCCATGAGGACCTTGTCCTTCGACATTTCGAAGTCCGCCATGGTCACAAACTTACGGTTTTGCCGCGCCGCCCACAGCGCTGCTTCATTCACAAGGTTCGCCAAATCGGCGCCGGAGAAACCAGGCGTCCCGCGGGCAATGATGGAAAGATCGACGTCATCCGAGAGTGGAACCTTCCGCGTGTGCACACGAAGAATCTCTTCGCGACCCTTGACATCGGGACGAGCCACAACGACCCGCCGGTCGAAGCGTCCAGGACGCAGCAAAGCCGGGTCCAGGACATCGGGCCGGTTCGTGGCCGCGATCAGGATCACGCCTTCGTTCGATTCAAAGCCGTCCATCTCAACCAGCAGCGCGTTCAATGTCTGCTCGCGCTCGTCGTGCCCGCCGCCAAGCCCGGCGCCGCGATGGCGGCCGACTGCATCAATTTCATCGATGAAGATAATACAGGGCGCATTTTTCTTTCCCTGCTCGAACAGATCGCGGACACGGCTGGCACCCACCCCGACAAACATTTCCACGAAATCCGAACCGGAAATGGAGAAGAACGGCACGTTCGCTTCCCCTGCGATCGCACGAGCTAGAAGAGTTTTGCCCGTTCCCGGAGGCCCGACCAGCAGCACGCCCTTAGGAATGCGTCCGCCGAGTTTCTGGAACTTCTGCGGGTCTTTCAAAAATTCAATGATTTCTTGCAACTCTTCCTTGGCTTCGTCGCTACCCGCCACATCCTTAAACGTAGCTTTTTTCTGTTGGGCGGAAAGCAAACGCGCACGCGACTTACCGAAGCTCAGCGCCTTGTTACCCCCGGCTTGCATCTGGCGCATCAGGAAGAACACGAAACCAGCAAGCAGAAGAAGCGGCAAAGCGTTCAAGAGAATCAGTACCCAGTCCCCGCTGCGCACTTCCTTCACGTTCAGCTGCACCGCCTTGTCCCGAAGCTCTTTGGTAATTTCCGGCGAGTTTTCCTTGGGAATCGTGACGTGGAATTTACGATTCGCCGGGCGCACGTATTCGCCCTGCAATTCGTAGCTATTCGGAGAAAGGTAGAGTGTGACTTCCTTCACGTCGCCTTCGTCCACCTTCGCCATGAATTCGCTATAGCTCGGATTATCCTCTCGAGCCGCCTGGCCGTTGCTGGAAACCAGCTTCCACAGCATCACGCCGAGGAAGACGATGGAAATCCAGAAAAGAATTGTTTTTGCCGTAGAACTGGAATTCACATTAACCTCACAATATACCCAAGAACCTACCGCTAGAATGTCTTCGCGCGTTCAACGCCCTTTTTTCTTCGCCGCTCTCGATCGGCCGGTCCCATTCGCCGACACGGTTGTAACCAAATTCCTGCTGTTGCGCCCGGTGCCGTTCGCGGCTGCCAGCCCGTACCCAAACCACAATAGATTAGATGCAGTTCGAAAGCCAAAGTAATCGGGCTCGAGCGCCACGCGCCGCCGCGAAGTCTTGTCCAGAAGCACCGCAAGCCGCAGCGAGCGCGGCTTGTTCTCACCGATTCGCCGCAACAAAAAATCCTGTGTCACGCCGCTATCGAGAACGGAATCAACGAGCAGGACATCGCGCCCTTTCAATTCCGTCGACGCGGAGCGGTTGCCGAAAAAAACTTCGCGCCGATGCTGGCCGCCCAGTTCGACGTCGCGAATATTTTCCAACACAAAGTGCATCACCACCGGAGAATCAATCGCGCGAATTAAATCGGCAGCGAACATAAAAGAACGGTCCATCGTGACAACCACGTCGATCCGGCGACCTCGCGCGTCTTTGGAAATCTGGCGGCCCACTGCCTTCACACGATCGGCAATCCGGGCGGCGGAAACTGTGGTCACCTTGGCCATAACTAGGAGGTCGTAACCTCTGTGATCACGACTCCTTCCCTCGTGGAGCGGCCCGCCGCAAATTCCGCGGAAACCGGCAAGCCACGGGTCCAGGCGATTTTTCCGCCGGAAGCCACCACAGGCCAACCTTCCTTTTCCCAGCGGTTGACGCCCAATTCGGCCAAGAGACGCGACAATTTATGGGGCTTATGATGGCCAAGCGGTTGCATGATGTCACCCGGCTGCCAGTTCCGCACCACGAGGGGTAAACAAATCCTCTCGCGGTCCAGAACCGCCCCTGTAACACTAGTTTCTCGCCCTTCCGCAGAGCAGTCAATCACCGTGAACCGCAAGCAACACGATTGTTCCAGGAGCGGCACGTCAGCGGGTTCGGAGCCTAGCTGAACGATCTGCGAGAATCCCTCCGGTTTATGTGTATCCTTGCCAACAGCCTTCTCTGCCACGGGACGAAACACAAGCGCATCCCGTTCACGCCGCACTTCGGCGCCACCCGGGAGCGGAAGCGACTTGCCGCCATCCGGCTGCAGCGCGAGCCGTAGCACGGCATCCGTATGAACGGAGCTGAGCTGGCCGGAGTGAGGTTTTACCTTCTTGACCAGCTGACGAATCATCCGCTTGCTCATTGCCCGCGGAGCTTGCCGCGACCAAAGCTTATCGAGATCTTTGGAGATGCCGTCCTGGCGCTGCGGAGCGGTGAGATCCGTCAGGGAAATCCGCCATGCCCCCTTTACTTCTCTGGCGTTCAGGAACAGCCGGAGCTCTGCGGAGCTTTCGAGCCACGCCTCGTCCTCCCGCGCGAGGTCCGCGAGCCGGCAAAGATGGTCGACCACGGCGGGCTGAAAGTGCTTCTCGAGGAGTGGCATAACTTTTAGACGAATGCGCGCCCGCGTCCGTTTGGTATCTCGGTTGGTGACATCTTCGCGCCAACTTTGCCCGCGCCGCCGCAAGTAACCACGCAGTTCGGCCCGGCGAAGCTGGAGCAGTGGCCGAAACACAGAACCAAGCTCGGGATGAATGGCGCCAAGCCCGGCAAGGCCGGTGCCACGAAAAATGTGCGCCAGAACCGTTTCCGCTTGGTCGTCGGCCGTATGCGCCACCGCGATTTTGTCGAGCTTTCCTTCAACCACGAGCCGCTCGAAAAATCCATAGCGAGCCCGCCGCGCTGCATCTTCAAGGTTCGCGCGCTCACGCCGCGACTTCCGTGAGACGTCTTCGCGCTCGGAATGAAAGAGAAGTCCGTATCGCGCGGCGAGATTCGCCACGAATTTCTCATCCGCGTCGGAAGCACGGCCGCGCAATTTGTGATTGAAGTGCACCACGGAAAGACTAACGCCGAGCTTTTCCCGAAGTTCCAGCAGCAGCATCAGCTGCGCGACGGAATCGGCCCCTCCCGAAACGGCAACTCCGAGGCGCTGCCCGGGACGTGCCCATTGGTTCTCGTTCAAATGCCGGAGCATTCCTAGACTCAATTCGGACTGTGAACACTTGGCAATTTCAAGTTTGGCAGGTTTACGCGAAGGGTTCTTCTTCGGCATGGTACTGCGAGTATGTTAGCACTGGTCGTGCCAGCCTTGACTGAGCCACGCTCACAACTCTCGGGTCATGTGGAACAGAAACAGCAAAGAAAGCTGCAAGTCGCGCAAAAAATTCAGCAGAACCTTGTGCACCGGAATGCGGAACCACCGCTGCTCTTGACACCGCTGCCGCACACCGGCCCAAAACGCCTGCAAGTCGGCCCGCGTATACACGCTGTTTTGCACCACCAGCGGGCTCCATTTAGCCCAGAAAAGATGAACCTTTGAAGGAACGTGAAGAGCAGGGAAGTGCTCTTTTGCGCGAACGTAGGCCGCCTGCAGATCGGCAAGTTTAAACTGCTCGTATTTTTCGCGGAGTTTTGCGAACTCCTCGGCCACACGCTGTTCGGCTGCCGTGCGATGCCGCGTCTGGAGCCACAACTCTTCCATTTCTGCCAGTATGCGAGCCATGCCCCGTAGGTCGTCGCGCATTTCCTTGACTCTCGCGGTGTAGTAGTCCCACCGCGAAAGAATCGGCAAGCCCGGCCGCCGGGCCGTGCGCCCCTTCAAGCGAAGATAGCCGCACATCATGGGATGACGGCCTTCGGTCTGAATCGAATTCTTGTACCAGAGGAATCGAAGGAAATTGTTCCAATAGTTTGCGCGCGAACCGCGTTGCAAGATCGCCTTCATGTTGTCCAGGCTATAGAACGTGTGCCACGCCTCAAAATACGTTGCCTTCCACGACCCGTCCTTCAAAAAAGGGTGATGCGTCACCTCGTGCTGCGAATCGTAAAGGTTGAAATCAGGATGCATCCACTCCCCGCGGCGCAACATATGCAGATGATCCATCGAGCCGGGCAGCGGCATGAGAATAAAGAACGAAGCATGGTCGGGCCGGACTTCATTCATCAGGAATTTCAGGTCGCGGCGGATCGAATCGACGGTGTCAAACGGGAAACCCAAAATGTAGCCCACGTGGGAGGAAATATCGGAATCGCGGTAGGACTGGATGAGCTGCCGGTACTCATTCACTTGGTTCTGTTTCTTGCCCGCGGCCGCCAGATTTCCGGGGTCGACGCTCTCCATACCGATAAACACATTGATGCAACCTGCCTGGCGCGCCTTGGTCACAAAGTTCTTGATCTTCCAGGAAAGCACATCGACCTGCATCATGAATTCGATGGGAATGTTCTCTTCGTTCCGCAGCTTGATGAGCACCTCGAAAATCGCTTCCCAATTCTTGTTGCGCGCAAAATTGTCGTCGGTGAAGAAATAAAAAGTGATTCCGTTTTCCTTGTAATTCCGGCGAATCGCTTCCGCAATGTGATCGGCGGACCGGAAACGCATCTTGCGGCCCTGCACATTGATGATCGTGCAGAAGGTGCATTCAAACGGACAGCCTCGTCCGCAATCGAGCGTGCCGAAATTAGAAGCAACAAACTTGCGCAGATAGCCTTTCCGAATCGCAGGAATCGGCTTGGTGTAGAGATCGGGCTTCTGATTCAGAAAATCGTACATCGGTTTGAGCCGGTTGTTCACCGCATCCAACAGCAAATCACCCCAAGTCTCTTCGACTTCCCCTTTGACGATGCTCACGCCTTCGTCCATTAGTTGCTGAATATCGGGAGGAATATCGGGAAGCAGCGCCAGGTACCCGCTCACGTGAAAGCCGCCGATCAGCACGGTCAAACCCGCTTTGCGAAACCGGTGCGCCAGATCACACGCACGAGGGAATTGATTCGTCTGCACTCCCACCAGGCCCACAATGGTTTTCGCCAAGCCCCAGCGTTGCGAACGGCAGATCCGCTTCACTGGTATCTTGTCCACCGTTTCATCGAACAGACGCACCTTCACATCCCACGCGTCGCCCAACGTATTTCGACGCACCACGTCTTCCGTGAGTCCCGCAAGGCAAGCCAGAGTGTTGCTTGGCAGTACCCCGCGCCAATGGCGAACGACGTACCCGTTGTCATCGTACTGACTCGGTTTAATCAGGTAGAGATTTAGAGATTTCCGCATGGTACCCGGCCTAGGTCGTGGCCGGACTCGCTGGCGGGAGCGAAGCCGGAGAGACGGTGGAATCCTCGCACAACACATAAGATGCCGCAAGCAGTGTCTTTGGTGTTCTAAACCATCGAGAACCTAGAACTAGGGAGCTGTTCCTGGCTGAACCAAAGTCGCCACTTCGGGGCGAAAAGCACGCGAAATCGTCGCAGGACCTTCCGCTCGCCTGTTCAACTCATCGCCATCAGCCTGTAACACATCTTTAATACTCGCCGCTGTTTGTTGCAGTAGCATATGCCTTCCTTATTCCATGCGTTCGCCCTTGCCCGGAGGTTTGCCATGTCCAGTCGCCGTTCCTCAATGCTCGCACTCGCCGTCATCTGCGGTGGCGCCTTGATGGCCGCATGTGGCTACAAAGGGGAAGAGACTGTAAGAGAGAAGGATTTCGCCGTTTCCGGTTCTGTTCAGACCGCCATCGGCGCTGCCGGCAGCACCTTCGTCAATCCCATCATGACCAAGTGGATTGCCGCCTATCAGCAGGCCCATCCCAACACGTTAGTCAACTACCGCCCAATCGGCAGCGGAGCCGGCATCGAACTCCTCAAACAGAGCACACTCGAAATTGCCGCAAGCGATATGGCCTTGAGCGATGATCAGCTCAAACAGATGTTTCCGGTCATTCAGGTTCCCATAGCAGCCGGTGCGGTCTGCGCGGTTTATAACCTGCCCGGTCTGAAGAGCCCGTTGCGGCTGAGTTCCTCCACGTTGGCCGGGATTTTCCTTGGCAACATCATCAGTTGGCAGGACCCGGCCATCGCCCGAGACAACGCGGGCGTGACGCTGCCCCACCTTGCCATCATCGTCGTGCATCGCTTTGAAGGCAGCGGCACCACGAGCATCTTTACGTCCTATTTGTCCAAGATAAGCCCCGAGTGGTCCAGGAAAGCGGGCAGCGGACTAGCCGTGCAGTGGCCCGTAGGGATTGCGCAACAGGGCAGCACCGGCGTTCTGGATTTCGTGAAAACGAACGCAGGCACGATCGGGTATGCGGAACTGAACTATGCGGCTGAAATGCACCTCCCCGTTGCCTCGATCGAAAACCGGGCCGGCAGCTTCGTTGCTCCAAGTTCAGCCAGCACCACCGCCGCCGTGCAAGCGTTTGACAGCGAACTCTCTCAGGACGTCCGCGCCTCGATCGTGGATCCTCCGGCTTCCGCGAAGGACGCCTACCCCATCTCCGGGCTCAGCTTCTTCCTGATCGCCAAAGACGGCACTGACGGGACCGAACGCCTAGCCATTCGCGACTTCGCCCAATACATCATCACCGCCGGCCAAGACCTTTCCGAAGGTCTGGACTACGCACGCCTCCCTAAGCCGGTGCAGGATCACGCCCTCGCTCTTCTCGGCGAGATGCAGTCGAACGGCCAGCCAGTAAAAACTACGTAACCGCAAGGGTACTTTTGCCGTGACCGAACTTTAGACGGCCACTCTTGCTCCCACAGCGGAAACCATGATGATTCGGAGATTGCCGACGCCCCGAAGAAATCGTTTGCGATCCGAAGCATGGAAACTCCAACGGTGCAGGCCGGCGAAATCTGAAAGGCGTACGCGATTTCAGAACGCGGATAAATCGGGAGTACGTCGATGCATGCGTGCCAAGCCAGGGAAGGTGCAAATGGCCGGGCACAAGGCAGTTGGCATGGAGCATGAAGGAAAATCCCTGGCTACTGTCGATGAGGCGTTCGCAGACCATTCGGCGGTATGCGCATTCGCAAGATAGGACCGCCGCAGATCGCAACAGACGGTGATGAAGTAAGATTTCGTACCGATGTAGTGTCGTACGGGCAAGCGCGTCTGTTCCGACCTTCATTCAGCACATTCTCCTTCGATCTATACTATGGGGGAATAGCCGTGTAGTGGTTGGTAGTGGTTGATTGATACGCAGTTTCGGTCCGGTCCGAGGGTCCGAAGCACGCCGTCCCGCGCTTGGCCATTGCGACTCTCGAGGCGACGGGAGTGACCGCTCCGTTGATCTGTCGCACCAGTTCTCGCCGCGCAGTTCGGCTCTGACCGAATTGAGGCAAGCTCGCGTAGAAAGAGCACGAAACCACGAAACGTTGATGAGGGCATCGCGTACCGGAAACCACCCTGTTCGAAAATGTGGAAAAGAAAAAAGTAGGGTTAACGGGTGTTGACAAATACGGGGAGTCTGGTAATCTTACTTAGTTCGTTGGTAGCCACTCTGCAGGACAGGGAGGCAGAACAAACGCTCTTTGACAACCGATACGATGTGCCAGAATCTGTTCGACCCCATTTGAGCTTCGAGCTTCAAATGGGTCTTTGAGTAATTTGAGCGACTAACAATTTTGCTTGGTAGGCTGGCCCAGTCCTTCAGACTGGGTTTTTTTTGCGCCAAGCGACAGGCTTCAAACGAGAGTTTGATCCTGGCTCAGAACGAACGCTGGCGGCGTGCTTAACACATGCAAGTCGCGTGCGCAGTTTCCGTAGCAATACGGGGATAGGCGCACGGCGCACGGGTGCGTAACACGTGGGCAATCTGCCCTCCGATGGGGAATAACCCCGCGAAAGCGGGGCTAATACCGCATAACATTCCTTGAGCGATGGTTTGAGGATTCAAAGCAGCAATGCGTCGGAGGAGGAGCCCGCGCCCGATTAGCTAGTTGGTGAGGTAATGGCTCACCAAGGCAATGATCGGTAGCTGGTCTGAGAGGATGATCAGCCACACTGGAACTGAGACACGGTCCAGACTCCTACGGGAGGCAGCAGTGGGGAATCTTGCACAATGGGCGAAAGCCTGATGCAGCGACGCCGCGTGGGGGATGAAGCTTCTCGGAGTGTAAACCCCTTTCGCCTGGGACGAATGCCCGCAAGGGAGTGACGGTACCAGGATAAGAAGCCCCGGCTAACTACGTGCCAGCAGCCGCGGTAAGACGTAGGGGGCCAGCGTTGTTCGGAATTACTGGGTGTAAAGGGTTCGTAGGCGGTGTGGCAAGTTGGGAGTGAAATCTCTGGGCTCAACCCAGAGGCTGCTTCCAAAACTGCTGTGCTTGAGTGTGAGAGAGGCTCGTGGAATTGCAGGTGTAGCGGTGAAATGCGTAGATATCTGCAGGAACACCCGTGGCGAAAGCGGCGAGCTGGATCACTACTGACGCTGAGGAACGAAAGCTAGGGGAGCAAACAGGATTAGATACCCTGGTAGTCCTAGCCCTAAACGATCAGGACTTGGGGTGCCGCCCGTTCGGGCGTCGTCCCGGAGCTAACGCGTTAAGTCCTGCACCTGGGGAGTACGGTCGCAAGACTGAAACTCAAAGGAATTGACGGGGGCCCGCACAAGCGGTGGAACATGTGGTTCAATTCGACGCTACGCGAGGAACCTTACCTGGGCTCGAAATGCTTAGGACCAGCTGTAGAAATACGGCCTTCCCGCAAGGGACCTGAGTATAGGCGCTGCATGGCTGTCGTCAGCTCGTGCCGTGAGGTGTTGGGTTAAGTCCCGCAACGAGCGCAACCCCTGCACACAGTTACTACTCGCAAGAGAGGACTCTGTGTGGACTGCTCCGGATAACGGAGAGGAAGGTGGGGATGACGTCAAGTCCGCATGGCCTTTATGTCCAGGGCTACACACGTGTTACAATGCAGGGTACAAACCGTTGCCAACCCGTGAGGGGGAGCTAATCGGAAAAAACTCTGCTCAGTTCGGATTGCAGTCTGCAACTCGACTGCATGAAGCCGGAATCGCTAGTAATGGCGTATCAGATCGACGCCGTGAATACGTTCCCGGGCCTTGTACACACCGCCCGTCACATCACGAAAGTGAGCTGTACTAGAAGTCGCCACGCTAACCGCAAGGAGGCAGGCGCCCAAGGTATGACTCATGATTGGGGTGAAGTCGTAACAAGGTAGCCGTAGGAGAACCTGCGGCTGGATCACCTCCTTTCTAAATAGAAAGAGATCTACTCCGCTATGGTGTGCGGAGGATGGTCTCAATGCGAAGGGCAGCTCTCACGGGCTTGCCAGTTCGCTAGACTCAAATTACGCAAACCCGGAAGGCTTCGGCCAGAAGGGCGGACAGATTCTGACAGATCGCATCGGATCAAAGAGCATTGCAACGAATACAGGGCCGCGACTAACGTCGCGGCCCTTTTCGTTGGTGGTGCGCTGAGCATGTTCGACAACGAGGTGAAAGTCCTCTACTCATCCCAATGGAGGAGAAGAGTCAGTGCAGCGCAAAGGTGTCATCGTGAGATGGGATCTGAAGAAAGCGCGGAGCAAACACGCGAGCCGATGAACAAGAACTGAATCTGAGGCCTACGGTGCCGGCCGAGCGGGACACTGACCGCGAAGCTCATATCCATCAAAGGCACTGGTGGTAAATCCAGCGGTTATGCGTCGAAGGTCGTCGAACTTACCTCAGGAGATCTGTTGCATGTCACGGAGTCGTGACTGAGAGTGGAGCGATTCACTCTGACCGTCCAACAGAACTCAGCAGCGGGCATATTAGTCGCGCTAGCGATGAAGGCCCAACAGTAAGGGAGCGGCAAGTAGGACGCATAGCTCGAGGAAGCGTGGAACCGTGCGATTCGCCGAGCTTACTGAGCGGGGCGCCAGCCGAGATCGCGCAGCTCGAACAGCCTGCCGCTAACGTCAAATCTACCCGGCAGAATCCGGCCAATACCTAGGATGACTACTAAGCCCGGCGCGACTGGCTATTTTTCGGCGAGAGGATGGCTACGATTTGTTCGAGGTGATTGATGTCGTGGCCGGCCATCATGTGCACGATGCGATCGATGGATTCTACGCCGCGTTCGGAATGTATGCCGTGGTGCTTCCACTGTTCGGGCGTCAGCGTCTTCAACAGAGCAAGGTTTGTCTCTCGCAGTACACGAAACTGCTCGAGAGACTTGCGCGCGTCGCGCTTGTCGTAGTGCCCGGCGGCGACCCAGGCATCCTGGTCATAGGCTTCGATGGCAGCGCCAGGTGAGCCAAGGATGCAGCGCATTCGCCAGGACAGAACGATTTCTGCGTCCGCCAAATGCGCCAGTATTTCCGCGGCGGACCACTTGTCTGGCGCAGGGCGCTTGCGCAACTTGGCCGGAGACTTGCCCTCGATTAGTTTGGCGAGCTGTTTCGCAGTGGTGGCTTGCACCTTCAGGGGATTCTTGCCGGCAATCTTCCCGCTAATTCGTTGCACATACTCCTGAATGGTTTCCTTCATGGTGGGAATCCTCCCGATTTGATTTCCTGTCCGAGTTAATTGCGGGCTTCCTTGGCCGCAACATAAGCTTCGATTTCAAGGGAATCCGATTCGTTGCATGGAAGGCGGAGGTAAGTTCTCCTAGCCTGTTCCGCCCTACACAGGAGAGCCGCGGCAAACTGGACTGCGCGCGAGTCTTCGACGGTGTTCCCGAGGGGGAACCGCGATGTCGCTTGCGCCAGTTCACAAACAGTATCGTCCGGTGTGAAACAAACGACGATTCAAATCCATCGAGCCGGTGATTGCGGATAGGGAGGCGTCGGGAGACTCGATGATTTTAGGCAGAGACGTGGGCCCAGCCGCCCAAGGCGCCAGGTGGAGCGGTTCCTTGCCGGCTTGCCTGAATTGAAATTGAACGCAGACGGCATCATCAGCGAAGGCGAAAAGCTGGCGGTCTAATGGACGATTACAGGAACGCACGGCGAATTCCTAAGGTGTTCGGCTAACGAACAAGCCGGTTGCCTTTAGCGGCGTCACTATCAATCTGAATGCTCAAGGCAAGATTCTGGAGGCCACCGTGATCTGGGATGGGTTGGGTTTTATGAAGCAGTTCGGTGATTGAGCCGCAACCGCTGCCGGTTAGTCAGTACCATGTATAACCACACTGTATTGTTAACCTTTTGGGATACCCATCGGCATAGATGGTGGTGTAGGTATCGGTCTTAAGCTCAAGATTAGAGTGCAACTTTTTCCAACGGATTCGGGTTTAAATAGCCGTTGGCGGGTCCCGGACTACAACAATCCATGGCACTTCGAGAAAAAAAAGGAGAGATCAAGAACATGAAGATTTCCAAGGGCTTTGCCGGAACAGTTCTTGCGCTGGCGCTGATAGGCGGAGGCGTAGCCGTAGCGCAAAAGCCTGTTGATAACGTCAGCGGGAAGAGGCATCCGAATCTTGCGGCCGCCCAAAGGTTGTCTCAGCAGGCGTACGAGAAAACCGTAGCAGCTCAGCAGGCCAACGAATGGGACTTGGATGGTCACGCGGCAAAGGCAAAGGATCTGCTGGATCAAGTCAATCAACAACTGAAGCTCGCCGCTGAAGCCTCGAACAAAAACCATAAGTAACCCTGCATTGACTGAAGCGTGTTTAAAGCCGGACGCGGGCAAAAACCCGCGTCCGGTTTCGTTCTTGTACCCTCTATGAAGAACGGTGTATCGACAGGTCCTGTCATTGCGAAACCTTCTTGCTCTTCCCGGCATCGTAAGTTCATACTGCCATTTCGGGTGTTTTTTCAGCTCCGTCCCGGAGGCCTCAGCAGATAGGCCCAAGTTCAGCGAAAGAGGTAGATGCAGGTGTTAAGGCAGAAACGCGGGCGGCCGCTGGCGAAGTCACTGGCGCTGGCGCTGGCGCTTTTGTCGCTTCTTTTCCTTCTGCAGGTCACCCCGCACGGACACGCCAACGGACAGGATG
Organism: Candidatus Acidiferrales bacterium; assembly: GCA_963722985.1. Taxonomy (GTDB): domain Bacteria; phylum Acidobacteriota; class Terriglobia; order Acidiferrales; family UBA7541; genus Acidiferrum. Next base: position 304,617 of record CAVROZ010000001.1, read on the forward strand.
AAGCCGCCTGTCGGTTGTGCCAAGCCGCTCATTTAGGCGTTATACCGACAGTTTTCGGAATCGTATCGAGTGTTCCGCTGGTGCCGATTCGCGAGGTAGTGGTACTTAACTTCGAAGTCACTACCGAGAGTTTCTTCAGTCATTCCGACCCGCGCGCACCTCCTCTAGAAGTCCTTTTCTAATTCCAGAATTCCAAATTCGCCAAAACTCCAACGTCGCCCTCTATCAGGCGACGTAACCGCTTTTTCGAAGCGGGCCTACCAACGCTCAGTCGCATCGCTCCCTGAGGGGCTTGGAGGACAGATGTATCGCATGATTCGAGCTTTCGGAATTGCAACTATTTCACTGTCTCTATTTGTTTTCGCCGCCCGACCGCAGTCGGCGACTTCCGGATCAATCCAGGGTATCGTCAGCGATCCCTCCGGTGGGGTCGTGGCAAACGCCACGGTCGAAATCGACAATGTTGTGAGCGGATTCTCGCGAAGAGTGACGACCGGATCGGACGGGGCCTTTAAGTTCACGAACGTACCGTTTAATCCCTATCACCTGAGCGTGACCGCGAGTGGGTTCGAGACTTTTGCGCAGGACGTCGATGTGCGCTCGTCAGTTCCCATCAATGCGGCGGTGTCATTGAAGGTTGGATCCGCGATCACTTCTGTGACCGTGGAGTCGACCGGCGGGGATCTGGTCGAAAATGACTCTACATTTCACACGGACGTGGACCGTGAGTTGATCAAAAACATGCCGCTCGAAAGCGCGTCCTCCCAGGTCAGCTCGATCGTGACGCTGACCACTCCTGGGGTTGCCGCGGATTCCAACGGGCTATTCCACGGACTTGGTGACCATGCTTCGAATTCGTTTTCTGTCGATGGTCAGCCGATTACGGACCAGCAAAGCAAGGTCTTCTCGAACCAAATTCCTTCGGATTCGATCCAATCGCTGGAAGTCATCTCGGGAGCGCCTCCGGCCGAATATGGGGGAAAGACGAGCCTGGTCATTGTGGCCACCACGCGATCAGGTCTCGGTGAGAAACCACCGCACGGGGATGTGACTGCCTCCTACGGCTCGTTTGGAAGCGTCAACGGCGGCTTCAATTTTGGATACGGCAGCGACAAGTGGGGAAACTACGTGTCCGCCAACGGGCTGAACACGGGACGCTTTTTGGATGGACCTGAGGTCACGGTGTTCCACGATAAAGGGAACGAGGAAAATATTTTCGACCGAGTGGACTATAAACCGACGCAAACAGACACAATCAGCATCAATCTCAATTACAGCCGTTCCTGGTTCCAGACCCCGAACTCCTACGACGCGCAGTTCGCCACGGGATGGACGTTCAACGCCATGGATCCAGTCTGCCCGCCGGCACAAACGGGGAATTGCGGGGGCTTGGGCCCAACGGGATTGCCAGTTGGGCCGCAGGATCAGCGATCCAAAATCAATACGTTCAACATAGCGCCTTCCTGGACGCGTCTGATTAACACGGAGACGGTTCTCACCCTCGGCGCGTGGGTACGTCGCGACGGCTACAACTACTACCCCAGCGCGGATGCGTTTGCGGACCAGACGCCCGACCTGCAATTCGAGACTGTGAGCCAATACCGCACTTTGACGAATGCCGGTATGCGCGCAACGGTGTCGTATGTGAAGGGAAAGCACAATCTGAAAGCGGGAATCGACTTTGAAAACACGGCGATTTCCGAAAACGATAAATTCGGAATTGTGAATCCGGCGGTGAACGCCGTTTGTTTGAACGCAAATGGAAGCTTTGACACAAATCCATCGTTGACCGATCCCGCGGCTTGCGGAGGTGTCGGCAATGTGGGCGGATCGGCGAACCCAGGGTTTATACCGCTACTCGGTTGTTACGATTTGACCAGAACGGCGCCGTTGCCGGTTTCCGACGGATGCGCGGCGGGCCAAGCCACCAGCGGACTTTATAATTTTCTGGGCAGCGCGAACATTAAGGAAGCGGCGCTCTACACTCAGGACACCATCACTATAAAGAATTGGAGTTTTAACCTGGGGTTACGCGCCGACATTTACCGCGGCCTTTCGAGCGCCCAGCAATTGGAACCACGCCTGGGCATTGCCTACAACATAAAGCCTACCAGCACCGTCCTGCGTCTTTCCTACGCTCGCACGATGGAGACGCCGTTCAACGAAAACCTCATTCTCGCGAGCAATGGTTGCAACGATCCGGTGATTTTCGACCTACAAGAGTCGGTGCCCCGCGGCCAGTGCGTCTCTTCGTCGATACCTGCTTTAAGCCCGGGACATCGCAACGAATTTCATGCCGGATTGGAGCAGGCGTTTGGCAAGTATCTAGTGATCGACGGCGAGTACATCTGGAAGTACACGCACAAGGCGTTCGACTTCAGCGTGCTCGGCAACACTCCGATTACCTACCCGATCGAGTGGGATAGCTCGAAGATACCTGGCTACGCCATCCGCGCCTCCGTACCGAACTTCCATGGGCTCACAGCGTATGTGGTGATGTCGAGCGTCGCGGCGCGCTTCTTTACTCCTCAGGTCAGCGGCATCGGCGCCACTCCGGAGACGGGTGCAGGCACTGTCTTTCGCATCGACCATGACGAAAAGTTCAACCAGACGACGCATCTGCAATATCAACCGTGGAAGCTCGGGCCCTGGATTGGCTTCAACTGGCGCTACGACAGTGGTCTTGTCGCCGGTCCCGTGCCCTGCTTTGGAGGCGAATCTTGTCCGAACGGACCGGCTGGCGGCGGTCCGAACAACCTCGTTGATGTTTCGGGACTAACGCCGGACCAGCAGTTCCAGGCAGGAATGTTCTGCGGGAACGTGTATGCGACGGCGACGACGCCGATCAGTTCGACCTTTGGAGGGAATCTTTGCCCGGCCGCAAATTACGGAGCGAAGTATGTGTCCATTCCGGCTCCCGGTACAGAGAATGACGACCACAATCCCCAGCGCATCCAGCCACGAAGCTTGTTTGACATTGCTGTAGGACAAGACAACTTGTTTCATGGTGACCGGTATAAATGGAGCTTGCGGTTCACGGTGATCAACTTGGCGGACAAAGTAGCTCTTTACAACTTTCTGTCCACGTTTAGCGGTACGCACTACGTTACTCCGCGGACCGAAACCATGGAGTTAGGATTTCATTTTTAGGCGGTTTGGCAGACATCGCAGGGCGTAGGTATTTCTGCGCTCGAATGGACCGAAATGTGGTTACCGGGCAGGGGCGCCTCAGAAGGCGGGCCCTGCCATTAGCTTGGGCGTTACACAGCCGTGCGTGTCGAGCGATTAGGCATAGGCAACGTGGCTATGCCACCCGCAGGCTTTGCGAGGCGTTTTTGTATAGAATCGATTGCCATGTCTAGGGAACCCGGACAATCTTCACCGACGAAAATTCGAATCGGAGTGGACTTGGGCGGGACAAAGATCGAGTTTGTCGCACTGGAGTGCAACGGGCACGAACTACACCGGCACCGGGTAGCCACTCCACGCGACGACTATGACGGGACCATTCGCGCGATTAAAGAGGGAGTAGAAAAAATCGAAGGCGCGTTCGGATGCAGCGGGTCGGTTGGCGTCGGTATTCCCGGAACGATTTCGCAAATTAGTCACACTGTAAAAAACGCAAATTCGACTTGGATAAACGGACGAGCTTTCGACCGTGACCTCAGCACGGCGCTGCATCGGGAAGTGCGTTGCGCGAATGACGCGAACTGCCTGGCGGTTTCCGAAGCGACAGATGGTGCGGGCGCCGGGAAGCGTGTGGTGTTTGCCGTAATCCTTGGCACCGGATGCGGTGGCGGGCTCGCGCTCGACGGGAAGGTCCTCCATGGAAGGAACGGAGTTGCGGGCGAATGGGGACACAACACGTTGCCGTGGATGCGCGCGGAAGAGTATCCCGGCCCTGAGTGCTATTGCGGTTACAGAGGCTGCATCGAAACCTGGATTTCGGGGACGGGCCTTGAAGCGGACTATCAGCGAGCAACAAAAACGAAGTTGAGCGGCAAAGAGATAATCGCGCGCTGTGAAGCTGGCGAGGCGGCGGCTGTGGCTAGTGTGGAACGCTACGAAGACAGGCTGACTCGAAGCCTGTCGCAAATGACCAATCTCCTGGACCCCGACATCATCGTTCTTGGCGGTGGAGTGTCGCAAGTACCGCGCTTGTATCAAAATGTTCCCAAGCGACTCAAGGAGTATGTGTTCGGTCGCGAAGCAGACACGCCGGTAGTGGCAGCAAAGCACGGCGATGCGAGCGGAGTGCGCGGTGCCGCGTGGTTGTGGCCGTTGCGCTGACTTGCCGCCCACCTGATGTTCGCGCAAAAATGAACACGAAAATCCGAGGGACCCTGATCATTCGCTGAGCCCCTCGGAGACACGGAATTGGCCGGATGAAACGCGCCGGCTAGCTGTTGCCCGCAGCCTTACTCATTTGCGCTTGCCATTCCTTGGCGCGGCGCTCCATTTCGGCGGGCGCGACGTCCTCGACGTGTTGTGAAAGTCCCCACTGATGCCCGAAGGGATCGCGGATTTTGCCATAGCGGTCGCCCCAAAACATATTTTGCAAGGGCATCTCGACCTTGGCTCCCGCCTTCACGGCGCGCTCGAACAGCGCATCCACATTATCGGTATAGAGGTAAAGAGAATTGCTAGTGATCGGCGTCGGACCGGGAGCGTCGGCCATCCCCGGAAACTCGTCACTGAGCATCAGTTTGGAGTCTCCGATCAGAAGTTCGGCGTGGCCAATCGCGCCATTGGGGCCGGCCATACGATGAATTTCCTTGGCGTGGAAGGCCTCCTTGTAGAATTCGATAGCACGGGCGGCGCCCTTACAAACAAGGGCCGGGGTAATGGAATGATAGCCTTCGGGAATAGCACGCACAGACATACATCCTCCTAACGAGTGGTGGAATTTCGCGCAGTGGGTAAGGGGACCGGGTAGGGGTTGCTAAATAAACGCTGCGCGGACTCCCTTTGATACCTCTAGGTGGTGCGGGAGTCAAGACCGAATTCATGAATTCTCGGAATGTCTTTGACGTTGCCAAGCTATGATGGAACCGCAAGAGCTTCGCCGGCATCGTAAGGAAGGTTAAGCGAAGGCAAACCAATGGTCATGGGGGATAGCGTGAGAAAGGTCAAGCTTTTCGGCGCCACCGTATTAAGCTGTGCATTTTTGGCTGCTATTCCGGCGGCGGCGCAGGTCACGAACGGCAAGAAACCAGATTTGCCGGCCCCGTTTCTCACCAAGAGCGCGGGAAACGGGCCGGAGGGGACGAAACCTCAAGCAGGTTTTCTGCCAAAAGTACCCACAGGATTTCAGGTGAGTATTTATGCGAGGGATTTCGCTCAGCCGCGCTTCATGGCGGTGGCGCCGAACGGCGATATCTTTGTCGCCGATACGGGTGGCGGGAAGATTCTGGTCTTGCATGATTCCGAGCACGGCGCGGGAACTCCCGAGAAGGAATTGTTTGCCGACAAGTTGAAGCGGCCCTTTGGAATCGCTTTCCATGACGATTATGTCTACGTGGGAAATACAAACGAAGTGGTGCGTTTCAAATATGACCCAAAGACGTCCAAGCGCACCGGAGAAATGGAACACATCCTGGATTTGCCGGGCGGCGGCGGCCATTTCACCCGCACCGTGGCTTTCAGTGCGGACGGCAGCAAGTTGTACGTTTGCATCGGGTCGTCATCGAACATCGACATCGAGAAGGATCAAAGGCGGGCGGCGGTGCTCATCGGCGATCCGGATGGCAAGAATTCTCGGATTTTTGCATCCGGGCTGCGGAATGCTGTCGGCCTTGCGATGGAACCCTCGACGGGAGCGGTTTGGGTGAGCGTCAACGAACGGGATGAGCTCGGCGATGATGTTCCGCCGGACTATCTCACCTCGATCAAGGACGGAGGATTCTACGGCTGGCCGTACAGCTATATTGGAGACAATGTTGACCCACGGGTGAAGCCGCCAAGGCCGGATCTGGTAGCCAAAGCGATCATTCCCGATGTCCTGTTAGGGCCGCACGTCGCGCCACTGGAGTTTGCGTTCTACACCGGCAAGCAGTTTCCGGCGCTGTATCGAGGCGGCGTGTTCGTGGCAGAACACGGTTCGTGGAACCGCGCGACTCGGAACGGTTATCAGGTGGCCTTCGTGGGCTTCAAGGACGGAAAGGCCGTGGAAAATCCTGTACCATTTCTGACCGGATTTGTGCCGGACCCCAAGGGTAAGAATGTAGATGGCCGGCCTGTCGGAGTAGCGGTTGCGCATGACGGATCGCTGATGGTCAGCGACGACGGGGCCGGGGTGATCTACCGCGTCAGCTACGGCAGATAAATAGCATCAATTCCCATCACAACAAGCGTCAAAGCGACGGGATTTAACTGAAATCATTTGCTGCAGCATGTCACGCAGCGGAGCGGTTGTGGTTTCTTGCGTGGGATGCCGGGAAAATTCAGGAACCTCGGATTGAGAGTGATGCCAGCGCGGGTAGGCGAATAGCTGACCGCTACCGCGCAAGCGTGGTCGGTCGCAGGCACTGGGGCGCCGCGACTGGTTCGCTGAAGTCCGCGGCGGAAACCGTTTGTGCGGGTTCTTGTGGCATCGCAACGGAAAGCAGGAAGCAAAGAGAAAAAAGAAGTGCGAGGAACGAATGCCACGGCAACGAAAAAACACGTGTTCATGAGAATTCCCTTTGCCTGAGCGGAACAGCTCAGCGACGTCTTGTGAACAAAGGGAAGCAAACGGTAGCGAGGAATCGGATAACAGCAACTGATGAACAAGGTGTCTTGTTTTATTTCGGAACAAAAACTGGAAGCCATGAAGCGAAAAGCGTATGTTAAAGGCTGTTAATGTGACTCTGGTCGCCCTTCAGATACCTTAGGATGCTTATGTCACCCTTTAAACTTGATTTGGAGAAGTTGCCTTCGAGCAACGACGCGCTCACCATTTACAAAGCCGTCGGTAAGCTCAGCCTTGAGACCGTGAACGATTTCATCCAGAAGCTTCGTGCGGAAACGGCGTCCAGCGTGGTGCTGGATCTTTCGGGCGTCAGTTTTCTGGATTCCGCCGGAGTGGGGGCCTTGGTGTCGCTATTCGTCAGCCGCAGGAATCAGGGAAAGACATTTGCCTTGGCGGCGCTGTCGCCGCAGAGTACGGCAGTGGTCACCGTTGCCGGACTGCAGAATCTGCTGCCCGTTTATAAGACCGTGGAAGAAGCGACGGCTAAGAAGCCTTAACGAACGGGGGGAGAAGCAAATCCTCAGGGGCTGAAAGCTCAAAAGGGGGTTCGATCGGTTGCAGCGGGCTCGCAGCCGTGCCTCCCTGTACGATTCTCACGCGGTTCCTACCGCACAGGCGATCAACAACGGTTGGTCGGAAAAGGCACCCGCCGCAGTAGCCGGCCCGTAAATAGCTTTGCGTGGAGAGATCAACTGGGGGTCCAGTTGGGATGATTGCCGAAAAGGCCGTCGACGAAACCGATGTGGTAGGCAATGTAAAGGCCGAACAAAACGCTGAGCACTCCAGAACCCATAATCAGTCCGCGATTCAACCATCCAAAGCGCGTGCCCGCATAAGAGAAAGGCAGCGCCAGTGCCGCGGTAATGAGCATCATGCCTGCGATCGTGCCAAGCCCGAAAATGAAGAGATAAAACACACCCCACCGGGGATTGTGGATGGTGCTCAGCACCAGCAACGCTACCGCGGCCGATCCTGCCAGGCCGTGGACGATTCCGATCAGCAGTGGCCGAAGCGAATGAAACAGTCCGAGGCGGGACACCGTGTTGCCGAGCCATCTCGGAGGGGGAAGCGAGTCGGCGTGATGCTCTTTCGACGAGGCGTGCGAGTGCCAGTGGTAGTGCACGTGGGAGTTGTGCTCATGCAGGTGGGCGTGCTCACCTGTAATCCGGGGATGCGCAGGAGAGAATTTCTCGCTTAGCCATTTCGTAACGCCGGAGAGATTCAGGATGCCGAGGAGTATCAGCATTAATCCCACAGCGAATTCCATGGTCAGGCCGACGCGCGCCGGAATCACAATATTGAAAAGGATGATAGCGGCGCCCACAAGGACGATGGTGATGGTGTGACCGAGCCCCCACAGCGCACCGATCAGCGCTGCCTTCGAAAGGGATCGCTCGCGGCTGACGATCGTGGAGACCGCGATGACGTGGTCCGGGTCGGTGGCATGTCGCATCCCGAGGAAGAACCCAATCGCTAAAATAGCAAGTCCGCTGATCATCGCAGTCTCGATTGTGAACGGCGGCCTTTAGAATAGACGAAAAGGCGCGCCGAAAGCGAGTTCTGCTGCTTGTCTCGTGTTCCTCGACGGGATACCAAGGTCGCCGCCGGCGAAGTGACTCTGCAAACGTGCAGTGCTTCCAGGCTCGAAACTTTGTCGATCCCGGGACGTCTTATGACCGGCAGCCGTAGATTCTAGATGAGGAGTGCAGAATGACCTCGGATTGGAAGCCGCAAGGATACTCCACCGTTTCCGTTTACATTGTGACCGAAGGCGCACAGCGTGTGATTGATTTCCTGAAGCAGACGTTTGATGCCGAGGCGCTTCGCCGCTTTGCCGCGCCGGAGGGCAAGATCATGCACGCCGAAGTGCGCATCGGGGACACGGTGATCATGATTGCGGATGCGAGCGACAAGTATCCGGCGTTCCCAGCCTGGCTACATGTTTATGTCCCGGATGTGAACGCGGCGTATACAAAAGCGTTGGCGACTGGCGGCATTTCGGTACAGGAACCGTCGCGAAGAGAAGGCGATCCGGACCGGCGCGGCGGCGTCAAGGATCCTGGTGGGAATACGTGGTGGATAGCGACGCAAGGTGGATAGGCGAACGGAGCGTCCTTGCTACTTACCGGCAAGCTGAGCGAGGCGTTTCGAACTTTCGGCCACCCCCTCCGGTACATTGACCGAGGCGTAGAGTCGACGCGCTTCTTCCCACAGCGGCTTCGCTGCTTCCGGTTTCCCTGTTTGTTCTTTCAGGATCGCCATCGGACGTAATGCATTCGCAAGATCAAGCGGAGCTGTTTGAGTGTGGCTGCGATAGATGGTAAGCGCCTCGCGATAACAAGGTTCTGCCAATTCCAACTGACCGGCGCTCCGGTAGACGTCTCCCAAATGCCGAACCGTATGCGCCAGGTTGAGCGGATCGTCCTGCTCGCGACAAAGCGCCGCGGCTTTCTGGTAAAACGGCAACGCCGCACCGTTATTTCCCATATCGCGCTCGATCTGTCCGGAACCCTTGAGAGCTTGAATCAGTTCTTTCTTGTTTCCGGATTGTTGGGAAAGCTGAACAGCCTCTGCCCACTGCCGCTTCGCATCGGACACGCGATTTTCCCGGCGCGACTGGGTGGCCTCATTGGCGAGTTTGTCGAACGCATTTGACATTATGACCTTGCCCCGGCCTCCTATTATGCGCCAGTTTGTTAGTGGATCACACGTGGACGTGACGATCGCGGGAGAATGACCTGGAGGTTATTTCGTGTGAGGCGAGATGTGAGCTGTGTTATTCGGATTTGAGCACGCGCATGAATTCGGTGGCGGCGTGGGGAAGGCGCGCGCCCCGGCGCGAGATGATGTACAGATGCCGCGGCATGTTCAACTGGCGGATTTTGATTTCTTTCAGCCAGCCGTGTTCGACTTCCCATTGCACGCACATGCGCGGCACAATCGCGACGCCCATGCCCATTTGCACGAAGCGCTTGATGCTTTCGATCGTGGGCATTTCCAGCGGCATGTTCAACGGCGTACGGTGCTTGGCGAACAATTCGATGACCCGGCGGCGAAACGGTGATTCCACGATGTGGGCGATGAACATCTCCTTGCCCAGTTCCTCCACGTCCACTTCACGGCGTTTAGCGAGCGGATGTTTCGGCGGAACGACAAAAGTGAGTTCATCTTTGAGAATTTCCGTGGCCTGCAATTGCGCGTCACGCGGAATGAAAGAGACGGCGCCGAGGTCAAGGCGGTAATTGACGACCTCGTGCGGAATATCCCGAGAAAACATGCGGTGCAGTCGGATCTGGACGCCGGGATGAGCTTCGCGGAAGTTGGCCAGCGCCGGGAGCAGCGCGTGAATGGAGCTTTCGTTGACGCCCAAGGCCAGTTCGCCGCGCTTCAGACCTTCCAACTCCATTAGGCCTTTTTTCACCTCGTCGCGGAGGTTCATCAGCTTGTCGGCGTATTCCCGGAGCAACATGCCAGCGTCGGTCAAGCGCACCGGACGGGCGCCCCGCACGAAAAGGGGTTGGCCGAGAGAATCTTCCAGCTTTCGGATGGCTAGGCTAACGGCCGGCTGAGTGCGGTAGAGCCGCTCGGCGGCCCGGGAAAAACTGCCTTCCTTGGCAACCGTCAGAAAAACCTGCAATTCGGCTAAGTCCATAACCGTAGTATAAGGCAGAATTATCAATTACAGAATGAAGATAAATTGGACTAGAAGGTCGGTCTGTGCGTAACTGGGAGGGTAGATTGGGGGATTGGCATGAGCCACGTGCGCATTTTTGACACCACCCTGCGGGACGGCGAACAGTCGCCCGGCTTCTCCATGAATACGGAGGAGAAGATCCGGATGGCGCGGCAGCTTGCCGTTCTCGGCGTGGACACGATCGAAGCGGGCTTTCCGATTGCCTCCAAAGGCGACCTCGAGGCGGTGATGGCCGTCGCGAAGGAGGTGCGCAACGTTCCGGTGGCGGCGCTGGCCCGCGCTCGAAGAGACGACATTCTGGCCGCTGCCGAAGCATTGAAACCCGCAAAGACTCCCCGCATGCACGTTTTTCTAGCTACGAGCGATCTGCACCTTCAGGTAAAGCTGCACATGACGCGCGAGCAGGCGCTGGAGTCCATCGAATCGATGGTCAAGCTGGCCAAGGGCTTCGTCGAGGAAGTGGAGTTTTCTGCCGAAGATGCGGGGCGCACAGACATCGATTTTCTTTGCAAGGCGTGCGCAGCCGCGGTGAGAGGGGGAGCGACGGTGCTCAATTTGCCGGACACCGTTGGCTATGCCGTTCCGGAAGAATATGCACAGATGTTCCAGAAAGTCCGGGAGCATTTGGGCGACCCGGAGCACATCATTCTGAGCGCGCACTGCCACGACGACCTAGGCTTGGCGGTGGCGAATTCTCTGGCGGCGGTAAAAGCCGGAGTGCGGCAGATCGAGTGCACCATCAACGGAATCGGTGAGCGCGCCGGAAACGCGGCTCTGGAAGAGGTGGCCGTGGCGCTGGCCGTGCGCAAGGACAGTTTCGGGGTTGCAACGAAGCTGAAGCTGGACGAGTTGTACAAGTCCAGTAAGTTGCTGACGGAAATTACCGGCGCCGTGGTGGCGCCGAATAAAGCGGTAGTGGGCGCCAATGCGTTCGCACACGAGGCGGGAATCCATCAGGACGGCATCATCAAGAATCCGTTGACCTACGAAATTATCTCGCCCGAGACCGTGGGCGTGCCTTCCCGCTCGCTTGTGCTCGGAAAGCATTCCGGAAGGCACGCGTTACGTGAGTCTCTCCGGGAGTTGGGCTATGAGCCAAGCGACGAACAACTGGCGGAATGCTATCGCCGCGTGACCGCGTTCGGGGATACTTCGAAACATGTACGAGCCCGCGACTTGATGACCATTGCCCATGAAGTGATTCGACGCAAGGTCGTGGCCACGACCGCTTCGCCGGTCGCTTAGGGCGAAGAACTTCGAGGGACTCAGCGATGAAGCTGAAAAAGAAAATCGTAATCTTGCCTGGCGATGGAATCGGTCCGGAAGTAGCTCGGGCCGCGGTGAGTGTGTTGCAGGAGTGTGCCCGCGAGTTTGGCCATCACTTTGATGTGACCGAAATGCCGGTTGGTGGCGCAGCAATCGACAAGACCGGGAGTCCTCTGCCGGATGAGACGTTGGAGGCTTGCCGCAAAGTGGATGCCGTGTTTCTGGGGGCGGTCGGCGGACCTAAATGGGATGCGCTGCCGGTTGGCAAGCGGCCGGAAACGGGATTGCTGGCGCTGCGGAAGGGCCTTGGCCTTTATGTGAATTTGCGGCCGGTGAGATTGCTCGAGCCTTTGCGGGGAATTTCTCCGCTGCGGCCGGAGCGCCTCGGCGATCTGGACATCGAAATAGTGCGGGAGCTTGCCGGCGGAATGTATTTTGGCGAACGAGGGAACGTGGTCGAAAAGGGCACGGAGCGCGCGTTTGATACCGAGTCCTATTCGACGCCTGAGATCGAACGCATCGCTACATTTGCGTTTCAGCGTGCCGAGACCCGCTCGCGCAGGCTGTGCTCGGTGGACAAGGCGAATGTGCTGACGAGTTCTCAGTTGTGGCGACGCACGGTTACGTCCATCGGCTCGGTTTTTCCCGCGGTCAAGCTCGAACATATGTACGTGGACAATGCGGCGATGCAGTTGACGCTGCGGCCTACGCAGTTCGACGTAATCCTTAGCACTAATATGTTCGGCGATATCCTGAGCGATGCGGCGGCGGCACTGGTGGGGTCGATCGGCCTGATTCCGTCGGCGAGCTTTGGCACGAGCGCGCCTCTGTTTGAACCGATTCATGGCTCCGCACCCAACCTGGCTGGAAAAGACGCAGCCAATCCGATCGGATCGATCCTGAGCGCGACCATGATGCTGCGAGACACGTTTGGGCTGGGGCTGGAAGCAGACTGGGTGGAACAATCCCTCAGCCGGGTGCTCCGCGCCGGTTACCGTACTCCCGACATCAGCCAGGCCGGCACAAATACGGTTGGCACCGCCGGCTTTCTCGAACTTCTCAACGAGGAAATGCAGCGTACTTTCGAGCACGCCGAAAAATACGGCTGGGGCGTTTAAGCAAACCTTCATTCTCATCACCCAAGTTCATCTGCCGGTTCGCACGGAAGGCCAGCAAAGCCAAGCTGTTGCGGGAAGCGGTAGGGGATGATAATTTTGTAAATCTAGTGTTGGCAGCAGGTCATAAGGCCGCCAACGGTTCGAACGGCCGCAACCGGGCCGAGAGATTGTCCCAGAACGAATTGCACGTGGCTAAGACTGCCCGGAACGGCACGACAGCAGGGGATCGCTGTCCATTGAGCTCAGCAGAAACGATGCCTGACAGTTCACTTAAATCGAATCGTAGCGTTGTCGACCGTGTGTCCACCGTGACCTATTGGCGCGTGGAAGGCTCGCTGCTTGAGATCAGCGCTCTCCGGAGCGTGGGGTTCTTCAATTGGAACAGCCAGAGTTTCCTGGAGCGCTGGGTGCGCCGCGTGGGAATGCTCGGGTTAGCCTTGCTTCGCCCTCCCTACTACCTGATCAGTCGCACATTTGCCACGCGCGCACTCCATAGCGTCCTGCGCGGAATCACGAAGGATCGCCTGGACCTGTTGGGCGAGGAATATTTCCAGTATGAACTGAAGCCGAAGATGCGGCGCGAAGCTGTTGAAAAGCTAGTGGACGCGGTCCGGAGCGGTGAGCGCGTGGTGCTGGTAAGCCAAATGCTCGATCATATCCTGCGGCCGATGGCAGAGTTTTTTGCCACCGACGGTTTCCTGGCAAACCGTCTGGAATTTCGCGATGGCATGGCCACGGGACGCTTGCTCGCGCCGGTGATTCGTCCGCGTGGACCGTTCGCCTGGCTCGTGAGCGGTGCGGTCGACGGCGGTATCTCTAAAGAAAAACTGTTGCTGCAATTAAACTGGCAAAGGCAGCCGGAGCTGCCGGAGCGTGCCGTGCTCCCTGCGGTACGGCCGCCAATGGCGAATGAGATCCCGGTGCAATTGGTGGACAGCACGCCTCGCCTCTCCGATTTGCCGGTGCGCGAGACTTTGGCGGGGAAGCATTTGATGCTCATCGGCGTGACCGGATTTATCGGCAAGGTCTGGCTGGTCGATCTTCTGGAAAAGATTCCGGAAATCGGCAAGGTTACTCTGCTGATTCGGCGCAACCGTACAACCTCCGCCCAGCGGCGCTTCGAAAAGATCGTTGAAGAATCTCCTGCGTTTGATGGCTTACACGAAACTCATGGCCGGAAACTTGCAACGTTTCTGACGGAAAAAATCGAAGTGGTCGAGGGCGATGTCAGCCTTCCTGGCCTGGGGCTAGACGGCGACACTCGGTCGCGCTTGGCGCGTACGCTAGACCTAATTGTCAGCAGCGCGGGGCTGACAGATTTCAATCCGGACCTTCGCGATGCCATTTCCTCCAACGTCGATGCGACCATCAATCTAGTGGAATTCCAACGCAGATGCGATCACGCGGCGCTGATGCATCTTTCCACATGCTACGTCGTGGGAATGCGCGATGGACGTGTAACCGAGGAACTTGCGTCGAATTACAATCCGGCAAGTCATGCCGATTTTGATTCCGAGAAGGAAATAGCTTCTCTTCGGGAGATGGTGCGGCGGGTTGAAGAGCGCTCCGAAAGCGCGGACGTGACCAAAGCTCTGCGGCGGCAGGCCTTGGGCCGCAGCGGTGACGCGTCAAAAGTTGTGCCGGACGAACTCGACGGAGTTTTGAGACGCAATCGCGCGCGTTGGGTGCGAAATCGTCTGGTGCGTGCAGGAATGAAGCGCGCGCACCACTTGGGCTGGCCCAATACCTACACTTTCACAAAGAGTTTGGGAGAATCGATCCTCGTTCGCGAAGCCCATGACTTACCGATATCCATTGTGCGGCCATCCATTGTCGAGAGTTCCGAACACACTCCCTTTACCGGGTGGAATGAGGGCATCAATACTTCCGGGCCGCTTTCCTATTTGTTGGGAACGAATTTCCGGCAATTGCCCTCGAACGAACGCAAATGCCTGGACGTGATTCCCGTGGACATGGTCACCCGCGGGATGACGCTGATTGCCGCGGCTCTCGTAAAACGGAAACACGCACGGCTCTATCAACTAGCCACTTCCGGCATCAATCCGGTGAACATGGGCCGCTCCATCGAACTGACCGGATTGGCCCATCGCAAGCATTACCGGGCACAACAGGGAATTGAGCACTGGCTGAAGGTGAAACTCGAAACGATTCCCGTGTCGAAACAACGTTATGAACGGCTTTCCATTCCCATGCAAAAGGCGGTTGTATCGCGCATCAATAAAGCGGCAACCACGCTGCATATGAGCAAAGCGCCGCTGGCGAAGACGGAACGCGAACTGGTTCGCGCAGAGAAGCTGATCGAATTGTATGAGCCTTTCATCCTGCACAACCAGCACGTGTTTGAGTGCGAAAACGCGCGGTTGCTCTCCGCGGCGTTGTCGCCTGAAGAAGTCGCGCTGTTCGGCTTCGCGCCGGAAAACATTGACTGGTGGGATTACTGGATTAATATCCACATACCGGCGCTGCGGCGTTGGTGCTATCCGTTGATGGAAGGCCGGCCTCTCGAGGCTAGAGAAGCGCGCGTGCTGGACTGGTCGGTGCCTCCGGAGGGCGCGTCGGCAGCGACGCGCTAGGCGGGCAACGCAATCTTCTATGGCTATATTTCTCACCGGCTCGACAGGCTACCTGGGCGGCTATCTGGCGACGGGGCTTTTCACCGGACACCGGGAACGACTGAATCTACTGGTGCGCGCGAAGACCGAACAGGAAGCGCGCGAACGCCTATGGCAGTCCTGGCAACTCCATTTCGAATTTCCGGAATTTTTGGCTTATGTGAACGACCGCGTGCGCATCTTTCGGGGCGACCTAACCGACGAACGCTTTGGACTGAGCGACGACGAATATCGCGCGCTGGTGGATTCGACGGATTCGATCCTTCACTGCGCGGCTTCCCTGAATCGCAAATCGGAAAAACAGTGCCTCAACGTAAACCTACGCGGCTCGTTGGAAGTGATACAACTCGCCCGGCGGGCGCAAAACCTGCATGGATTGCGGCGGTATTCCCACGTGTCCACGGTTGCGGTGGCGGGGAAACGGCAGGACGAAGTGGTCATCGAAGAGAATTCGATCGACTGGAATCGTTCGGACTACGACCCTTATGCGCGGACGAAAAAATTCTGCGAACACATGGTTCACCAATTACTGGCGGACGTGCCACATACGATTTTTCGCCCCGCTATCGTGATGGGCGATAGTCGGAGGCCGGAGACCACGCAATTTGATATGGTTCAGGCCTTCGATACGCTCGCACGGCTGCCCGTCCTGCCGCTGCGGCCGCAAGACAAAATCGACATCGTGCCGGCAAATTACGTTGGCGCCGCCATTGTGAAGATTCACCAGATGGAAAAGCCGAATTATGGGATTTATCATCTATCGTCGGGCAAGGGTTCGCAGACCTACAAGGAATTGACGGACGCGCTCGCCGCGGCGGGTGGTTGGAGCAAGCCAAGTTATCAGCCGTGGCTTGGCGGCCCCTTTTCGAAGACGGTGAATTGGTTGGCATTCAAAGGCGGGGCAGTGGGCTACGGAGCTGCGTTGCTGAAAGTGTTCTGGCCGTATCTGGATTGGAATACCGTGTTTGACAATTCGCATGTGGTGCAGGAAATGGTGGAAGTGCCCACAAAATTTTCGAGCTATGCATATCCTTTGCTGCAATTCAGCCGGGCGAATAGGTTCAAATATCCTCGGAAACCCTGGCCGGCGAGCGCCGCGAGCGAAATGATGAAAAACGCGGGGAGCGCCGTGGCATGACCGATTTCTTGCTGGTGCTGTGGGTCAGCGTGCTGATCGAGTTGCGGCGCGTCGGCTGGATATTTGGCCTGGGCAAGCGTTGGGCCCCGGGCGAAAAGCTGAAAGTGCTTTTTGCGGGATACAACGGCACGCGCAATACCGGCAGCGACGTCCGCGTGCAGGAAATCATCCGGCAAATACGTCATGTGCTGGGCGAGCAGAACGTCGATTTCAGCGTAATGACCCAGAATTTCGATCTCACCAAGGGCTATTTCGAAGGAACCAGGCAGGTGCACCTGCCGGACGTCTATCCGCCGTTTCTTTGGCGTGAAGCTCACACCAATCACGGCGTGGTTGCTTGCGAAGGCTCGATGTTCAAGAGCAAGTTTGCAAATGCCCTGACAACGATGATGATTGGGTCGCTCGGTTTAGCCTCTGCGGAAAATAAATTGTCCGTGGCATACGGCGGCGACGCGGGGCACATGGATGATCTGATTCAGTGGATGTGCGCGCGGTATACGAATGAGTCGCTCGTGATTACGCGCAGCCTGGAATCGCAGCACTTGCTAGGCAGTCTGGGCGTGCCGAACGAACTCGGAGCCGACACGGCTTGGACATTTGATCCGTGTCCGCAGGACTATGCGAGAATGACTCTGCGCGCGGCCGGCTGGGATGAGAAGACAACAATACTCGTGCTCTGCCCGATCCATCCTTTCGTTTGGCCCGTGCGTGCCTCCATCGCCAAGTATTTGGCGCGCGTGACCACTGGAGCCTATAAGGACAGCCAGTATCGGACTGTCTATTTCTTCAAATCCGGCGCGGAAGTGGACAGGAAATTTCAGCACTACATCAACGGCTACACGCAAGCGACGAAGGCGTTCATGCACACACATCGGGTATTTCCGATCCTTGTGGCCATGGAAAGGCTGGACACCGTGGCCTGCCGCGCCATTGAGAAAGAGATTCCAGGAACGCCGATCTTCACCTCCGACGATTACGATATGTTTCAGTTGGTATCGATTCTGCGGGCCTGTACCTACATGGTTTCATCGCGCTATCACGGAATCGTCACGAGCATGCCGGCTGGCGTGATTTCCGCGGGCGTCACGATGGACGAACGCATTCGTAATCTGATGCGCGAACGCGGCCATCAGCATTTGTTGCTGACTGTGGACGATCCCGAACTTGGACCGAAGCTTTTGCAGGTAATGGAGCGATTGGTCGTGGAGGCGGACGCGATTCGCGACAGCATTGGTAGGACGGTGGTCAGCAATCTGAAGGGAATGGCGCGGATGGCGACTTACCTTGAGGATGAAGTGCGGAAGACTTATCCCGAATTTCCACTGCGCAAAGGCGTGATGAGATGGGAAGACAATTTGCCCCCGTTGTCTGCGGAATTGATTGGACTCGTCGAGCAGTACGACACATCGGCAAGTGTAGTGGCCGCCGGCCGCTGAGGGCGTATGGGAAATTTCCTTGAAAACCTGTTTCACCAACTGCAACGGGCGGTAGATCGCGTAGTTTTGCAGGAAATTCGGGGCGAGCAATTCACCAGCGTGACCGGGAGCGAATTGCTCGAGCAGGTGGGCCGCGCGCGCGGTTACCTGAGAGGGCTCGGCCTTCAGCCCGGCGAGCGCTGCGCGCTGTTTGGCAATAACTCCATTCAATGGACGGCACTAGACCTGGCGTTAATGGCCGAGGGGGCCATTGTTGTTCCTCTCTACGCGCGGCAAGCGCCAGCGGAGCTTGCGGGAATGATGAAGGATTGTGGGGCGCGATTTTTCTTTGTGAGCGAACCAGAATTGGGTGAAGGCGTCGCGAAGGTGTGGCCGGAGGCGCCGCGTCGAATCACGTTCACTGAGGCGACAACGAAAATTCCCTCTGGCGAAGCAATCTCTAGTGCGCCGCAGAGCCGCAAGGACGCTGACCTCATCACGATTATTTACACTTCCGGAACTTCGGGCGAGCCAAAGGGCGTGTGCTTGAATGCCGGAAATCTGAATCACATCGTCGGTTGTACAACGGGTTGGATGGACCGTCTGGATTGGAACAGTAGCGAACCAATGCAAGTGTTCCAATACTTACCGTTTAATTTTGCCGCTTCTTGGATCGTCATGCTGTCGTGCCTCTCGAAGAATACTGTTCTCACCCTGTCCACGGACTTGACCAAGCTTGCCGACGAGATTCGTCTCTCCGCGCCGAACTTTTTTTTCAATGTGCCCACTCTTCTCGAGCGCGTGCGCCGCGGTGTAGAAGAAGCGCTCGCAGAGCGGCGTATGGGGATCCCGCGCATTTACCGCAACGCGGTGGAAGCCTGGCGCAAACAACAGGAAGGACAAAAAGGCGGAGGGTTTTCGCTGTTTCTGGCGCGAATCCTTATTTTCGGAAAGATTCGCGCGCGCTTTGGCGGGAAGCTGCGCGGCCTTGTGTGCGGCTCGGCACCTCTTGCTCCAGAGACGCAGGATTTTTTTGCCATGCTGGGAATTCCCGTCTGGCAGGTGTATGGACTTACGGAGACTTGCGGCATTTGCACCATGGATGATCCGCGACTCGCTAGCGAACCTGGGCGCGTTGGGCAGGGCATTCCCGGAATCGATTTGATCGTGGCCGAAAACGACGAGATTGTCGTCAGTGGGCCCAATGTTTTTCCCGGTTATTGGAACCGGCCGGAAGAAACCGCGCGCGCTCTCCATGGCGGAGTGTTTCACACCGGCGATCAGGGCGAGGTCAATTCGAAAGGGAATTGGCGCATTAGTGGACGCCTCAAGAATCTCATCATCCTCAATTCCGGGCACAACGTTGCGCCCGAACCCATCGAAGAAAAAATAGCGCAGCACATGGGCAACGCCCAACAAGTCGTCATCGTTGGCAACGGGCGCGGCTATCTGTGCGCGCTGGTGACCGGTGCAGTAGAACCGGGCGCGGTGCAGGCGGCACTGGACCGCGTAAATGTAGACTTGCCTCATTACCGGCAGGTCCGCAATTTCGCCATTCTCAAGGACGGGTTCACGCCCGAAAGCGGTGTCCTTACCGCAAACGGAAAATTGCGCCGGGATGCGATCAACGACCGGTTCCGTGACGAAATCGAGCAAATGTACAGGAAACAGGCGGTTGCCGTCGGCGGAAACGCATGAGCAAGGAATTTAGTGGCAACGCACTAGGCTGGGCGTGGCGCGAGGGCATCGTTGAGCTAACGCTCGACCTTGAGCCGTTGAACGAGATTGGCACGGCGATGCTCGCTGATCTCGAGAGATTTGCCGAAGCCATTCCTGCTCTTGCCGCTTCGACCAGTGCTTGCGTCATCGCGAGTGCGCGGCCCGGCGGGTTTTGCGCGGGAGCCGATTTGAAGGAGTTGTATCACGGTGCCCTTCCTCTGCCAGCAAAGAAGCGCGCGGCAGGTCTGCGAGCTTTCCTCAAGCGTATTCACAAGGTCCTGTCTGCCATCGATGAGGCTCCGTTTGTTACGTTCGCTGCTGTCCACGGGTTGTGCATGGGCGGTGGGTTGGAGTTGGCGTTGGTCTGCGACCAAATTGTTGCGGACAAGATGGCGCGCTTCGGATTTCCCGAATTGCGGCTGGGGTTGATCCCGGGTTTCGGCGGCATTCCGCGATTGCGGCGCGACGTGGGAAACAGCTTCATCCGTGACATGTTATTTACGGGAAGAACCGTCAAGGCCGAGAGCGCGCATCAGGCCGGCCTCGTGTCCCACCTCGCCGGTGAAGGCTATGCGCTGCAAGTTGCCCGCTCCATGGCGCAACAAGTGACGAAGTTTGACGCCGACACGCGCTCCGCAGCGAAGAAATTCATCAAGCCCATTCCCCGCGCTGAATTCAAGAAGGAAATCGAGCTGTTCTGCAAACTTTTTAGCCGGCCGGTTGTGATGGAGAGTCTGCGCCGCTTCGTGGAGTCGGACGATCCGATGAAACACTTGCCTATGGCGGCCCAAAGCAAATAGCTTCGCATCCGCAAGCATGTCAGGAGGAATCATGCGCATCCCGAGGCTACGGCCCAGGTTTCTCGTTTTGGTTTTGATCGCCTTTATGTTGCTTTCGTGCGCGAGGCCTGCCGGCGATTCCGCGAGGTTCGAAGCGGACGGTACGGCTCGGATCACCCGCATCATTCCGATGCCGTCGACCATCAGTCCCGAGGCGCAGAAGTGGCTCGATTCCCTCGCTCGCCAGAAATACGTCCCTGAGTCGCTGGCAGAGCGCCGCGCCGCAACGGACAAGTGGCGCGCGGAAGATTCTGCGGAAGCACGCAGCATGTTCCCGGTGAATGTCGAGGAAAAAACGATCGGCGGCGTGCGCACGGACATCATCACCCCACTGGACATGCCGGAGGTCAATCGTGGGCGGGTGCTCATCAATCTTCACGGCGGTGGTTTCAACTCCGATTCAGGCTCGCTCATCGAAGGCGTGCCGATCTGCAATCTTGCAAAAATCGAGGTCGTGTCCGTGTATTACCGCTTGGCGCCGGAGAATCCTTTCCCCGCGGCTGTCGATGATGTTGTGGCCGTATACAAAGAACTGCTGAAGACCTACCAGCCGCGAAACATCGGAATTTTCGGTACTTCCGCAGGGGGAATTTTGACTGCGGAAGCTGCGGTCAAGTTCAAGCAGTTACGTCTGCCGTTGCCGGGCGCGCTTGGCCTTTTCACTATACTTGCCGATTTCAGCCGTCCATCGGATTCCCTAAATCTGTTCACGTTGAATGGACTGCCGGGAATTCTGTCGCCATACGATCCGAACAAACGAATCGGGGAGGAGTATGCTCATTCGACCGATCCGCATGATTCGGTGCTCTCGCCACTGTATGCGGATTTGCGCGGAATGCCGCCTTCTCTGTTGGTGACCAGCACACGGGATATCCTGCTCGGCAACACCTCCATTTTTCACCGAGCGTTGCTGCACGCCGGGAATGACGCGCAGCTTGTGGTCTATGAGGCCCTGCCACATGCATTTTGGTATCACTTCCAGTTACCCGAAACGCGGGAGTGTCTGGAATTGATGGCGAAGTTTTTTGACAACAAGCTGGGCCACTAAATTTGCCGTTTTAGGCGTCAGACAAATGTAGTTCCTCAAGGGCTGAAGCCCAAGTACATCTCAAAATGTCGGAATGGAGCTCCGAACCCCTAGCCGATTCTGCAATCCCGCACCTAGCCGATTGGCGGATGCGCGGGCGTGTTCGTTTGGAGCATTCTGCCGACGGAGGCAAGACGATGT
Organism: Candidatus Acidiferrales bacterium; assembly: GCA_963722985.1. Lineage (GTDB taxonomy): Bacteria > Acidobacteriota > Terriglobia > Acidiferrales > UBA7541 > Acidiferrum. The sequence continues at coordinate 326,397 of CAVROZ010000001.1, forward strand.
CAGCAGAATGGATTGCAGTTTCGAACGCGCTCGCGGATGCGACGGAGAAAGCCGCGGCTCATGTGGTCGCCGTTCATACGGAACCGCGAGGTTCAGCGAGTGGCATGATCTGGCGCAGCGGCTTGATTGTGACCGCCGAACATGTGCTGCGGCGCGATGAAGAGATTCACGTGACGTTGCCTGATGGCGAGATCGTAGGCGCGATGCTTCAGGGCCGGGATCCCTGCACGGATATTGCGCTGTTGAAGTGCGAGGCGGCGACCACTTCACCGGCTGCTTTTGGACACTCTGCGGCGTGGAAGCCGGGCCAACTCGCGCTGGTCGTCGGCGGTACGCGCGCGAATGGTCCGGTCGCGGCCCTTGGGTGTGTGAGCCTGGTATCCAGAGAACGGCGCATTTGGGGCGGCGCGGCGATTGCACCGTACGTTCGATTGGATGTGGCGTTGCAGCGAACCGCTGTGGGTGGCGCGGTCGTCGATGCCAGCGGAAGCATCGCGGGAATGGCTACGCCGAAGTTCGCTCCGGCGGGTGTTCTGGCTTTGCCGGTGGCAACCGTCAATCGCGTGGTTGATGCTTTGCTCGCCAAGGGGCATATTCCGCGCGGATATCTCGGAGTTGGTTTGCAACCCATCCGGCTGCCGGCAACTTTGCGCGAAACCCGACAGCTTCACGAAAAAACAGCGGTGATCGTGCTGGAAGTGGAAGCCGATGGGCCAGCGCACAGGGCTGGTGTCCTGATCGGCGACATTCTGATCGGATTGAACGGCAAGCCGGTCATGCGACTGGAAGACGTTCACGAGCATCTTCATGGTGAGCAGATTGGCAAAGCGGTCAGTGCGGAGTTCCTGCGCGGTGGAGTGCGGCTAGACGCCAGCATTGTCGTCGGCGAACGGCCAAAGGGAGGCAATTGAGATGGGTATTGCGGGGCTGGCAGAAGTGGCCGAGTGCGTGCGGCGCTACACGGTTTTAGTGCAGTCCGGCGGGCGCGGCGGCGGTTCGGGAGTGATCTGGAATAATGACGGCTCGATCATCACCAATGCTCATGTCGCGAGCGGGTCGCGCGTCGAAGTGAGGCTATGCGATGGACGCCAATTCACGGCGGAGGTAAGCGCTCGCGATTCGCGGCGTGATCTGGCGGCTTTGTACATCTGCGCTACGAATCTCAGTCCGGCAATGACCGTAGACTCCAGCCGCGTTCGTCCGGGTGAACTTGTGATCGCTGTCGGAAACCCACTAGGCTTCTTGGGAGCGATGAGCATGGGAGTGATCCAATCCGTAGCTCCCTTGCGCGGCCTGGGCCGCCGGACATGGCTGCAGTCGGACGTGCGGCTCGCACCGGGAAATTCAGGCGGTCCGCTGGCCGACGTTCACGGACGCGTCATTGGCATCAACACGATGGTTGCCGGACGGCTCGCGCTGGCGATCCCTAGCAACGAAGTGGCGCAATTTATCCTCGGTGAAACCGGTGGCCACTGGCTCGGCGTAAGCGTATCTCCCGTGCGCTTGCCCAAGCCGAGCGAACCTCCTACTGGGCTCGCCGTGCTCGGCATTGATCCTGGCAGTCCCGCGGCCGGGGCATCTCTCTTGCCAGGAGACATTCTGATTGGCACCGACGAGCAAAGATTCTCATCTACCCAAAGCCTGGCGGAGGCGTTGCAAAACAATTCCACAGGAATTCTGCGCTTGCATTTCCTGAGGGGTGATTATCAGAAGGTGCGCCGTGTCACCGTGTCCCTGTCCTTATCCGGCCGGAGAGCGTTTGCGGCGTGACGCGGATTTTTCTCATTGCCGCGCCTGGGTCGATAAGAGAAAGAATCGAAGAACTCCAACACTCCTCCGATCTGGCGGTCATTCGTTACGGGGTCGATCTGGGGGACTTCAATGAGGCGCTCGCGGACGATGCCGAGGTTATTCTTATAGACGCAACCGATGCCGAGGTTGACGATTTGTTGGACGAATTGCAAGACCGGAGCTTGCTTCGGGAATCGAAGGTCGTGTTGATGGTCGATCGCGTTTCCTCGGCGTGGCTGAATCGAGCCATCCATGCAGGAGTTCGCGGAGTCCTTCCTTCGAACTCGGATCCAGACTTTCTTGTAACCGCGGTCAATGCTGTCGCGCACGGCTTAGTGGTGATTCATCCGAGCAAGGTGCAAGCCGCGCGGGCCACGGAACTTCCGGCGCCTGAGAGCCAGGAACCCATTGAACCCCTGACCGCGCGGGAACGGGAGGTTTTGGAGATGTTGTCACAGGGCCTGGGGAACAAAGAGATCGCAGGGCGAATGAAGATTTCCGAGCACACGGTGAAATTTCATGTAGCCTCGATACTGGGGAAATTGGGCGCTGCGACTCGTACCGAGGCTGTGTCACTAGCCCTCAGGCGAGGGCTGGTTCTCCTCTAAATTGACCGCTGTGTTTTCCTTCTGCGCAGGGAATGATAAATTTAGTGGCTATGCGAACCTTGGACCAGACTACCCGGGAAATCCTGGATCTTGCAACCAAGCACTTCAAAGCCGCGCCGGGTACGTTGAAGGCCGAAGACGATTTCTATAAGAAACTTGGAATTGACAGCCTACAAGCACTGGAGTTGCTCTCGCGCCTGGAAAACCATTTCCACATCGAACTGCCGGATTACGAAGTGCAAGGCGTGAGCGACTTCAGGACCCTTGCCGAACGCGTGCAATCCCGCCTGTAATGCTTGATCTGTCCCAATATTCATCGATAGGGGAAGCGCTGCGCGACGCGTTGGAGACGTGGCCATGTGAGGTGTGTCTGTACGAATCAGATCGCGGCCAAGAAAAACAAAGGATCACCTATCGGGAATTCAAGGAACGCGCGCTGCCGCTCGCTAAATGGCTGCAGGATTCGGGATTCCGCGCCGCCGATCGCGTCTCGATCATTATGACCAATCGGTCGGAGTGGCTGATTTCGGCGTATGCGATTTTCTATTGCGGCGGAACGCTGGTGCCGCTCGATTACAAGCTGAAGCCGGAGGAGCAGTGGACGCTGTTAAAATATTCCGGGGCGAGCGTGCTGATCACCGAGTATCCGATCTGGCGCCAACTGAGTGGATCTCCCAGCCGTGCCGAAGCGACCGCGGTAAGAAGTGTGCTTGCGACAGAAGCTCCTCCCAATGTGGATTTGACCGGAGCGATCTCCTGGGAATCGGCAAAAGGAAATGGCCGGCCGGTATTCGTCGAGCGAAAACGCAAAGACCTGGCGTGTATTGTCTATTCATCGGGGACCGGAGGAACGCCAAAGGGTTGCATGATGACGCACGAAAATTATTTGGAACAGTGCGTCGCGCTCACATCGCTCTATCCGTTCTGGCCGGGCGTAAAGTATCTGAGCATTCTGCCGACCAACCATGCGATTGACTTTATGGTTGGATTCTTCGGGCCATTCATCTGTGGCGCCTCGGTAGTGCATTTGTGGACGCTACGCCCGGAATTCGTGAGAGAGGCGTTCAGGAAATATCAGATTACCTACGTAAGCTTAGTGCCGCTGGTGCTGAAGAACCTGCAAAAAAGTCTGCAGGCACGATTCGACGAATTGCCGCCGGAGAAACGGAGATTGTTCGAGCGGCTACGGAGCATCAACAAGGCATTGACGAAGGACCGCCCGCTGCTGCCCTTCAGCCGTTTGCTGCTCAAACAAGTCCACGCCGCATTCGGAGGAAAGCTGCAGGCGATTATCGTCGGTGGCGCATTCACCGAGCCGCAAACGCTGCAATTCTTCTACGATCTTGGCATCCCTGTCGCAAACGGCTACGGATTAACGGAAGCAGGAACGGCTGTGACCGTGAATGATCTTCGCCCATTCCGTGCGGACACCGTCGGCAAGCCTCTGCCCGGAATGGAAGTGCGAATCTTGAACCCGGATGTGGAAGGAATTGGACAGGTCTGTGTTCGGAGCAAGACTGTGATGGCGGGTTACCTGAATGAGCCGGAATTCACCGCAGAGACGATCGTCGATGGCTGGTTAATGACAGGGGACATGGGGCGATTCGATGTGACCGGACATTTGCAACTTTTCGGCCGCAAGAAAAACATGATTGTTACGGAGGAAGGCAAGAACGTATACGCGGAAGACGTCGAGCAAGCCTTCGAAGGCCTGCCAGTGAAAGAATACTGCGTTTTTGCGGCGAATTATATTTGGCCCAGCCGATCCATGGTTGGTGAACAGTTGGTTCTGATCATTCATCTAGATCATAGCCAACCGTTCTCCGAAGAGCTGCGTAAGGAAATCACATCCCGGAACAGCCGGCTGATCAATTACAAGAGGATTCATGGAATCGTTCTTTATAACGACGACTTTCCGCTGACTGCGTCACTAAAAATCATCCGCGTGACACTGGCGCAGCAATTGGGGAAACTCAACCGTAAGCAGGCGATCCTGCAGGTTTAGCAAAGAAACGATTCACAAAAAACAGGATAAAATGTCAATTCGGGATCCTTGTGAACGAAAGCTTCATTGCCATTGTGAATCCGGCAGCAGGCGGAGGGCGTTCGGCGAAACTTGCCGGTGGCGAGCTTGCGCGCCTCAGAGAATGCGGACTGCGCGTCGACGTGATTGCATCGACCGGGCCCGGACACGCGTCGGAGTTAGCTCAGGAAGCGTACGCACAGGGCTACCGCAGATTTCTGGCAGTCGGCGGCGACGGAACGGCCCACGAGATTGTCAACGGCATTTTCTCACCCGGGCGGACGACAGAACGCATTGCACTGGGTTTTCTTCCTCTTGGTACTGGAAATTCCTTTTTGCGGGATTTTACGAGCAACGGCGCGGAATCCTCAATGGAAGCTTTGCAGACGAGCCGCAAACGCCGTGTTGATCTGCTGCGGCTGCACCATTCCTCAGGGACGATTTACTCCTTCAACCTGTTGAGCGTCGGATTTACTGCCGATGTCGGTGCCATTACCAATCGCGTTTTCAAACCGTTTGGCCGTTTGGGTTATCTGCTGGGAGTGTTCGTGAAAGTGGTGCAGCTTCATCGCCGAGGATTCAAGATGCGCTGCGATGACGACAAAGATTGGGATGAACGGCGCTGCCTGTTTCTTAGTTTCAACAATAGCAAATACACAGGCGGCACCATGTTGATCGCACCCGACGCCGATCCAAGCGATGGCTTTATCGAATACGTCCGCTGGGGAGCCATCGGCAGGCTAGGATTGATGCGCATGCTGCCGCGCTTGTATGACGGAACGCACATCGTGCATCCACTGGCCTCACGGAGGTCGGTTAAGCGCGTAGAGTTTGATCTGGAAAAACCCGTGGATGTAATGGTGGATGGAGAAATCGTGTCCGTGCAGTGCCAGGTCCTGGAGATCCTGCCAGGCGCCATGGACGTTTACATATGAGGCGTCTTTGGGACGTAATTCTTAGCGTGTTGCTTTGGACCGCTAGTTGGCTACATTTTCTAATCGTCGTGCCAGTTCTCATCGCGCTGGCGGTGGTGCTGGATCCCCGCAAACACGATTGGCTGCAGCGTGGCCTGTGCCGAAGAATTGCCTTTTTTTCCGGAGCGAAGGTTGTGGCGCAGAAATCGGCGGGCTTTGATGAGAAGCGCACATCGATCTTTATGGTGAATCACGTCAACGTGCTCGATCCTTTTATTCTCTACTGCGCCGTACCGCAATTGGTGCGGGGGTGGGAATTAGAATCGCACTTCAGAATTCCGATTTATGGCTGGTTGATGAAACGGTTCGGCAACGTGCCTGTTCCCGACGTTCGTAGTCCGAAAGATCTGAAGCGACTATGGCGGCTGACGCAAGAAGCCATCAACAGCGGAATAAGTCTCATCATTTTTCCGGAAGCGAAACGAACACGAACCGGCCATCTGAACGAATTCGAAGACGGCGGGTTCCGCCTGGCGCAACAATTGGGCGTGCCGCTTGTGCCGGTAAGCCTAGTGGGCTCGTTTCATCACTTGCGCACGGAGGATTGGGTGCTGCGGCCGACGACGATCCACGTCATCATGCACGACACCATCGAAACGCAGGGCCTGCGCAAGGAAGATGTGCCGGCCCTGAAGGAGCGCGTAAAGCGAAAGATCGAGGAGCCAGTAGAATTGTGGTTACTAAGGGAGGCTAACGGTGACCGGAGCTAGTTCGCCAACTAAGAAGTGGGCTTGAGGTTCGGCAGAATCCGGCCTGCCCTGGTCTCCTGCCAGGTGTAGAAAATCCGGTGAATGACCGTGATTGTGGAGACAATGGCAATCACCCACAGCACTTGTGCCATGCGGTTGAAGAGGCCGCCGATGATCAGCAGCACTAGTCGTTCGGGGCGCTCCATGAATCCCACTTTGCACTGGGGTATCAGCGACTCCGCACGCGCACGCGCATAGCTGACCATGACCGAACCCGCCGTAGCCACAGCCGAGAGCACCACATACGGCGTCCGTCCGGTGACGGAGAAATACACCAGCAATCCCATGTACAGTGCCATGTCGGCGTAGCGATCGAGCGTTGAATCGTAAAACGCTCCGAAAGCGGTGACGCGGTTCTGCCGCCGAGCCACCTGGCCGTCCAGCATGTCTAGAAACCCTGCAATAAAAACGATGATCGCTCCGGTCCGGAAATTCCCCACTGCAAAATTGGCCGCAGCGCCAAAATTGACCAGCAAGCCCAGAAACGTCAGCAGATTGGGGTTGATCCCCGTCGCCGCCAACGCTCTAACAATGCGTTCAATGGCCCATTTCGCACCGGTGCCGATTGCGCCTGTAAAAGTTGCCATTTCTTTATGCCGAATGGTGATGATACTGCAGCCTGCGAACAGAACCAAATCGCAGGATGGATTTTCATGGTGTAAGATTGACGCCGAGCGATCGAACCGTAGATTGCTCCGGGAGCAAAGGAGTTCATGACACCACACCAGCAAGCACGACGAGAGTTTCTGTTGCGAGCCAGCGGAGCCGCGGGGGTGGCGTGGATGAGCACCCAATGGCCGGCCATTGTTGCGGCTGCTCAACATGCGCAGATGGCAAGTAGTTCGAAGACTCCCGCGAAACTTGAGGTTTTGAGTCCTGAACAGGCGCGCCAGGTGGAAGCCGTCGCTGAGCAGATTATTCCTGCCGACGATTTGCCCGGAGCGCGCGAAGCCGGAGTCGTTTATTTTATTGATCGAGCGCTTAAGACATTCGCGAGCGATACTCTGCCGACCTATGAAGCGGGACTCGCCCATTTGAGCCAGCTCACTAGCGCGAAATATCCGGGTGCAAAGAGTTTTGCGGATGCTTCTGCAGAACAGCAGGAGGCCGTCCTGACCGATCTCGCCACAGAAGTTACAGGCGCCCGCAGCAGACTTGGTGCCCAGTCTGCCGGTGATTTTTTTCAAACGGTTCGGATCCATACCCTCATGGGATTTCTCGTTGATCCGTCGGCAGGAGGAAACCGTGATTATGCGGGCTGGAGAGCCGTCGGTCGCGATCCGGACCATACCTTCTCGCCTCCTTACGGGTACTACGACAAAGACTACCCTGGTTGGCAGGCCGCACGGGCGGAGGCGGCAAAGAAATGACCCAACACAAGACCTACAAGCCTTCTGATGAAGTGGATTTCGTGATTGTCGGCTCTGGCGCTGCGGGAGGCGTGCTTGCCAAAGAGCTTTCCACCAACGGCTTTCGGGTTGTGGTTCTGGAGCAGGGTCCGTACCTTACGGAAAATGATTTCACGCACAACGAAATCGAGGTGTTCGAACAGCACCAGCTGACCAACCACCCTGACCTTCAGCCTTCCACTTTCCGGAAAACGGCGCAGGAAAAGGCCAGGTTACAGCAGTGCGTTATGTATGGCCGTATCGTTGGCGGCAGCAGCGTGCACTTCACCGCGAATTTCTGGCGATTTCATGAAATTGATTTCATCGAGCGCAGCAAGGTCGGAGAAATTTCAGGCGCCAATTTTGTGGATTGGCCGATTGCGTACAATGATCTGGAGCCGTACTACACCAAGGTCGAATGGGAAGTAGGCGTTTCCGGCTTGGCAGGAGCCAGCCCGTTTGATCCGCCGCGATCAAAGCCTTACCCGATGCCGCCGTTGCCGGTGAAAGGTTCGGGTGTCGTGTTCGAGCGCGCCGCTTGGAAACTCGGCTATCACCCTTTCCCCGCGCCCATGGCGATTCTTTCTCAGCCGCGCCCCGGACGAGATGCTTGTGTGAATTGCGGCTTCTGCCTTGGTTTCGGTTGCGAAGTTGGCGCAAAGTCGACCTCGCTTTCCGCCATGATTCCCGTCGCCGAAGCCACAGGGCGCTGCGAGATTCGACCCAATTCTTATGTGCATCGTATCGTGATGGACAAAAATGGGCGCGCCACCGGCGTAGAGTACTTCGACGCGAAACGCAGCAATCACGTGCAAAGAGCCAAGGCAGTGGTCCTTTCTGCAAATGGCGCGGAAACCCCGCGGCTGCTTTTGCTTTCCGCTTCGTCCCAATTTCCGAACGGGCTCGCCAATTCCAGCGGCATGGTGGGCAAGTGCCTGATGCCCAACGGAAATGCTTTGGCTTTCGGTGTATTCGACGAGCCTTTGAACGACTACAAGGGATTTGCGGTGAGCCGCGTTTTTCATGACTTCTACGAACTGGACCATAACAAGTTGGGCTTCTATGGAGGGGGCGGACTAGACGCCCGCTATGATTTCACGCCGATGTCATTTGCGCTGAGTGGGCTGCCGCCGGGAACCCCGAGATGGGGAAAGGAATTCAAAAAGGCTTTGCGTCAGAATTTCACTCGTACCATGGAAATTTTTTGCCACGGAACATCGCTTCCCGTGGAAACCAATAACTTCTCCTTGGATCCGGACGTCAAGGATGCCTGGGGATTGCCCGCATTGCGCATGACATTCCGGGATCATCCGAATGATCTAAAGATGATGTCGTGGATGCAGGAGCGTGCCATGGAAATTCTGGATGCCGCTGGCGCGACGACGAAGTGGCGCGTCGAGGTTGGGGAGCAGCAATTCGCCGTGCACCTTCTCGGTACCTGCCGTATGGGAAATGATCCGAAAACATCGGTTATCAATGCCGACCATCGCGCGCACGATGTACCCAACCTCTTTTTGTGCGATGGCAGCAGCCTGGTCACCTCCGGTCGCGGCCAGCCGACCATGACCATTCAGGCTTTGGCGTTTCGCGCGGCCGATCGCATCACGGCGCTGGCCAAGCGCGGTGAAATCGCAAGCTGAGCTTTCTCAAGGATTGCGCACAAGAACAAAAACTGACTCATTTTCATACCGGGAGCGACCAATGAGGCACATTGCGACGAGGAGATGGCTGTTTGCGGCTGCATCGGCCGGTTTCGTTCTCCTTTGTATTTCCGGCGTCTGGGCAGTGGCGCAATCGCAAACAACGGCGCCGCCGGAGAGTCCCAAAACCGCCGAACAGCAATTCAAGAACATTCAGGTATTGAAGGACATCCCTGCGGACCAGTTGATTCCATCGATGCAATTTATCTCCGCATCGCTCAGCGTCGAATGCGACTTCTGCCACGTCGAACACGAAATGCAGAAGGACGACAAGAAGGAAAAACAAACCGCGCGCAAGATGATTTCGATGGAACTCGCCATCAACAAAGCGAATTTCAAGAACGAAGTCGAAGTCACATGCTACACATGCCACCGCGGTTCGGCACATCCCGTGGGTACGCCCATTCTTTCCGCCGACTCGTCGAAGCCCGCCGCCCCGCACACGCACGATGAAGGCGCCGAAGCCGACGCCAACCTGCCTACCGCGGACCAACTTCTTGATAAATATCTGGCGGCTGTCGGAGGAGCCGACGCGCTAAAGAAGATCAAATCGCGCGTTCAGAAAGGAAGTCTCGACGCGGGTGGAATGCAGTACCCCATCGAGGTATATTCGGAAGCGCCAGACAAGCGCGTTTCCATTTCCCATCCCCAGGGCGGGGAAAGTGTGACCGCATTCAATGGCGAAGTGGGCTGGCTGGCCATCCGTAACGGGGTTCACATGATGACGGCCGGCGAGCGCCAGGCCGCGCGGATTGATGCTGAACTGTACTTTCCGGTGCGCGTACGCGAACTCTATAAAGAGTTTCGAGTTAGGCCCGCAGAGGAGATCGACGGTAACGCTACGTACATGGTTATGACCCGAGACGCAGACCGCCTTCCCTTGCGGTTGTATTTCGACCAGCAATCCGGATTGCTGCTGAGGCAGATGCGTTTTGCGGAAACGCCGCTAGGCCGAAATCCCACGCAAATTGATTACGCGGATTACAAGGAAATCGACGGCGTGAAGATCCCGTGCCGGTGGACGCTGTCGCGGCCGAATGGCAACTTCACCATCAAGATCGATCGAGTGCAACAGAACGTGCCCATCGATGAAAAATTGTTTGTTCCGCCGAAAGAGAACCTTCCAAAGCAGGGTCCGTAGGCGGCCCTTCGCGCGGCTCGATTAGAACTTGAAGATAATGCCGCCGGTGAAACTGCCGCGGTTCAGATAGTGGGAGACATTCGCGTAGTAGCAGCCGAACGGACCGCAATAAAGCTCGTTCGACGAGCTGCCGTAGGTTGGCAAATAGCGAATATCGGCGCGTAAGCCGATATGCCGGGTCGCGTAATATTTCACGCCGCCGCCCACGCTGTAGGAAAACTCCGTCCGGCTCGGCGTGTTGTCGCCGTTCTCGTCGTGCGTGAAGCCCAGACTCGCGGCTACATACGGCCGAAGCTTTACGTCGCTGGAGCGGAACATGTACAATCCGCCGAACTGAAATTGATCGATAACCGAGTGATAGGCGCTGATATAGCTGCTCGTGAAGGGGTCGTGGGCGCTGTACGACGTGTTGTTGCGGTTCCACATGAACTCGGGCTGGAAATTCTCGGTCAGGCTGTAATCGATAAAACCGCCGAACGCCGTAGCGCCATTCACGCGCAGTTGGTCGATCGGAGAAATAGGTGAGCCGGACGAGGTATTGACGGGATAAGACGCACTGGTCTCGTATCCCACGAACGGGTCGAGTTCGAATCGTGCCTGCGCATGGATGGAACTGGCTGCGAATAGAAAGAGGACAATTGCCGCAACCCAAATCGTACGGATCTTCATTGATCTAGAGCTCCTTTTTTGGGACCACTCACTTCGTTTTGGACTTCGGCCATGATCCTCAAACGCCCCATGGCAGGATCATAAAGTCGTATCCGGCCATGCACCTTTGACGGCGGGGTCGGCCGAGAGAAGTACACAACGCCCTCCATAGAAACCCGGAGATTCCCAAGAAGTTTCCAGAAGGCGGCCTGCGCGAAAGGTTCCAAAGATTTAGATGAAATGCGAGGTAAACCAGTTTCTCGTTTTGTTCTCTATAAGTAACTGATAATAGGTGAAATAAGCCTAAGGCCGAAAATACTTCTTCACCTCCTGCGCTTTTCGAATCCGCCGCGTGATTTTCGCCAACCGTGACTGTTTCGATCCCTTCTTTTCGCTCGGCCTCGGCCGAAACCGGTGGACTCTCCGATTCTCCAGAAACTTCTCAGTCAGCTACAGGCCGGTGTGGCCTGTCGTCCGAGTTGGGCCGCTGTCTCGATTTTGTTGTTGGCGGTTTCGTCGCTTGTAACACGTCTCGATTTCTTGTTGCAGCACCAAGAGCAGTTGTTGGCGCGGGTTGCCCTCCAGGTTTTTGGCAATCTCCCCACGGCTGAGCTGAATCCGCGGGTGACCGAGTTTTGCGAGCTTCCGTGGGTCGCGTTTACCGGCAACGACGCAGCCATGCTTATCGGCGGGCACGAAACGCTATGTCGGCTGTCGGCCTTAGCTTGCTCAATCGAATCCCGGGACACACGAGCGAAACGTCGAGACGCAGTTAACGTTTATCGGGCACTGGCATCGTGACCAGTGAGAAGGGATTTCCAGCGAGTCCAGGACTGGTCGCGGGCAGCTATGTTCGCGGGCGTGGCGTCCGGTGCTTCGCCTGCCCGCATGAAGCCGTGCCCTGCGCCTTCGTAGGTTACAGGATCGTAGATTTTGCCTGCGGCCTTCATCCCCGCTACGGTGTCTGGGATCGTGGCGTCGATTCGGGCGTCATTGCCTGCGTAGAAACCGTAAACGGGAGCTTTGATGCGAGACATGTCGTCCTTAGCCGGTGGCGGACCATAGAAGACGAACGCGGCGGAGAGATCGAGACGGTTGGTGGCGAAGCGGAAGGTTTGTCCGCCGCCCCAGCAAAAGCCGGCGACATAGAGTTTGCCGTTTGCGCCAGGAAGTTTGAGGGCGTAGTCGGAGGCCGCGTTTAGATCAGCGGTTACCTGGTCGGGATTCAACTTACTTACGGCTTCGGTTACGCCTGTGGCGAAATCTCTTGTGCGCCCTCCGTTAGGCGCCATACCGCTGAGCAGATCCGGGGCCACGGCGATGTAGCCCGCGGCGGCGACTTCGTCGGCGAGCTCTTGCGCCCAGTCGCTCAAACCAAAGATTTCGTGGATGACCAGGACGACCGGACGTTTTTCTTTTGATTCCGGATAGACGATCAAGGTTTCCACGCTGCGATTATCGTGTTTGATGGTGACCCAATCGTGGTGCCGGGGAGATTGGTCAATGCGGGCGCGCGCCCACGATTGGGACCATTCTTGGGCGCTCCCAGCTTGGGTTAACAGGAAGAGTGCAGATGCTATAAAGATGCTGAACCTCAAAAGGCGCACGATACACCTCCGCTGGAGTGTCAAGTCGAAATTATCGTATCACGGGGCAAAGATTCCAGATTATTGCTTCCGGGCCAGAAGGCGGTTCAAGGAGGACACGCCGGGAGCGGGAAAGAGCAATGTTCGCAAACGTTTCAGATAGAAAGCAGTAGTTCCCCGTGATCACTTCCTGGTCTCGTGACAAAGAAGGAGCTTCTCGGGAGTGAAAGTCAACGTTGAAAGTCAACGATATGTTCCCGTACGGGAACATAGCAATCTCGGATGCTGCTCATAACATGGCGTTTTTGGCTGGCGAAAGACGGGCGAATCGGTACAAATCCGTCCCGGCCATTTTCTGCCGGGCGAATTCGAACTGTCAATTATGCCTTGAGGGCCCTACTTCGACGACGATGGGGCAAGTAATGATCTTGCGTCGATAATATGTGCGAGCATGGCTCGACGTGCTTCGGATGTATCCTTCTGCTGGATTGCTGCATAGATCTTCTTGTGAGAAGCCAAAGGTCGGTCCACACTTACCCGGGTCGCAAGTTGCGCCATGCTGGTTAGCACATTGAGATGGATCACTTTGAAGAGCAAATGACAGATTCGATTACCGCTAGCGCTAAAAATACACTCGTGGAAGGCCAGGTCCGCTTCGAGCCTCTCCTTGTTTGTTTGACTCCGTTCCAACGTGACGATAGCCCGTCGAAGAGCGGCTAAATCCTCGACAGTCGCCCTCTCTGCTGCCCTGGCGGCCAACTCTGGCTCAACGATCATTCGTGTTTCGAATAGTTCGTGGTGCGATAGATCATCCACCAGGATTAAGAATTCTAACGGTTGTCTCAATATTGATTCTGCGCTGGTACTCAGATAAGTACCGTCTCCAACCCGTTGAGTTATGACGCCCATAATTTCCAGAACCTTCAGCGCTTGTCGGAGTGAGCCCCGATTCACGCCGAATTGTTTTGCAAGTTCGCGCTCAGGCGGAAACTTTCCTCCGGGCGCGACTACGCCACGCGAGATCAATGATTTGATCTTGTCAATTAATTGCGCCGTGAGAGTGGTGTCCTCCGGCTTTTTGCTTGCCGCGCGCCTTCCGGGCTTTTTCATAACGACCGTGTTGATTATAGGTGCTCACGATGACATTTTCATAGCCAAATTCGAAATGAAGGGGAGTGCATTTTGTCCCCGTCATGCGATCTTGCCAGGAAAGGTCGAACCGTTGGTCAGAGCTAGTTATCCTTTATGAACCTATTAAAGAAAATTGAATATGCGCAGGAGGTAGCGGAGCGACTCGCAGAACGACGAGAAGGAGGGCCCGCTCTTGCCGCGTGTCCGACGGTTCAGCCGTCCGAATCGTCGAGCTCGACCATGGCCTTGACTAGTGCCGACTTACCGGGAAGATCCTTTAGTCGAATTGGCACCTCATTCAGCGCCATGCGATGTGTGATCCATGAAGTCGTGTCAATTTGTCCTTCCTCCAGCAGCCGGATGATTCGCGGAAACTGATCGCAGCTGTTGCGACTCGCGTAGATGGTAATCTCGCGGCGGTGCAAGATTCCGTCATCGATGACGACCGGCTCCTTTGTGAGGCCCACGAAAACCAGGCGCCCGGTTGCCGTCACATTTTCTAGACTCCTGCGCATCGACTCTGCGCTTCCGGTGACATCGAATACCACGCTCGCGACCTGGCCACCCGCCTTCGTTGTGACCTCGGCACCTAGAGATTCCGCAAACCCCCGACGCGACGGGTCCAGTTCCACTACTCGCACGGCAGCTCCGGCAAGCTGCGCGAACCTGATGACTCCAAGACCAATTGGGCCGGCTCCTATGACCAGGGCACTCTCGCCTTCCTTCAACCCGCTCCTGCGCACGGCGTGTGCACCGATCCCTAAAGTCTCGACGAGTGCTAACTGATCGAGGGATAAAGTCTTGGAAGTATGTAGCAAATCAAGCCGCACTGATAAAAGACCTTGCATGCCGCCGTCAACATGAACTCCGTATAGGCGTAGATTTTCACAACAGTTCGTGCTTCCTGAAAGGCAAGCATTGCAAGCGCGGCAACAGATATAGGGGTCAATCGCGCAGCGGTCTCCGACAACAATGCCAGCGTCGCGGTGGGGAATTTCGACAACCTCTCCTGAAAGTTCGTGGCCCAGAACACGAGGATAGGTATAGATGGGCTGACGACCTGCGAAGGCGTTGAAATCGCTGCCGCAGACGCCTACTCTTCGGATGCGCATCAATGCCTCGCCAGGAGCAGCAGAAGGCGGCGGCACCTGCCGCTCAATCAGCTCACCTGGCGCATTCAGCAAAATTTGCCTCATACGTTATTCCTTAGCCTGCGCAACCGTGCGAAGATGCATTAGGTTTGGTTCAACCAAATAGCTAGTTGTGAAGTATAAGTACGCGAGACCCTAGCCGTCAAGAAATTCCACAGGGAAACGTGCCGTGCCTTTGATTCCGGCAAATACATCGGTGAGCCCTAGCAATCGCCCAGTCGGAACGGCTACTGATGGCCCTGGTTGTTAGAATTGAGCCGAGGAATTGGGCCTTTTGCATGGAATGGCGAGCAGTTCCTAAGTTTTCAGGAGCCGACTCGACTAAGGAGGAGCCGGAAAATCCATAACCGATGGGACGCGACGCGAAACTGCTCGATGGACCTCGGTTCACACCGATTTGGCCGTCTTTCTCTTGACTTGGCAAGCGAGTAGTGTAGCATTTGGTCGGTCCATTAGACTCCCATGAAGCGGCGAGATTTCTTGAAGTTTAGTGCAAGTTCGGTTATGGCCATCGTTCATAGCCAGGGCGAAGTTCTTGAGAATGTGTCTACGCCGGAGTCGAGCGAAGCGATTACGTTCTATGTTTCTTCCTCCGGAAATGAAGACAGCCCTGGTACGTTAAGCCAGCCGTTCGCATCCCTCGGCCGTGCACTGCAGGCTATCCGTCAATTGCCGAGCCGTTCTGTCCCGGTCAAGGTCTTGGTGCGGGAAGGGACCTATTACATGAAGGGGCCTTTGATTTTCGATACGGAGGATTCAGGAAGCAAAAAAGCTCCCGTTGTTTTTGGCGCTTATCCCGGTGAGCACGTCACCATCAGCGGCGGCAGGAGGCTCACGTGCAACTGGAGCCCCTACCAGAACGGCGTCATGATGACGCCGGTTCCGCAGGGATTGAATTTCACGCAGCTCTTCATCAACGGCAAACGAAAGATCCGCGCCCGTTATCCAAATTATAATCCATCCGATCCCGGCAAATCCGGCTATCTCCTTGCCGCAGGTTCAATTGCGCCAGGCACAGCAAACCCCTTTGCGGGCCCCGATGAAGACATGACATTCTCTACCGAGGCGCCGAGAGGAATTCGATTCGACGCAAGCACATTCACAAAGAAAAAGTGGACAAATCTACAGGACGCCGAGATCCACATCTATCAGGCGGCGTACTGGGGAAACCTGCAATGGAGCATCAAGGGTATCGATTTCGCAACCCAATCCATCTGGTTTGGTGATGGCGGTCAACAGATCGGCGCCAAGTGGAGCAAGAATCCCGCTATCTTAAACGAGCACTCTCGCTTCTTCATCGAAAACGTGTTCGAAGAGTTGGACGCGCCCGGCGAATGGTTCTTAAATAAAGAGAATAGCATCCTCTACTACTGTCCCGAACAAAGCACAAATCTCGAAAACGCATTGGTAGAAGTGCCTATTCTCGAACGGGCCATCGAATTTACCGGGTCGCAGGATGATCCGGTGAAATATGTGTCTCTGCAAGGTTTTCGCTTCGCCCACACCGTCAGCACGTACCGCAGCTCCTACGAGGTCCCTTCGCTCAGCGATTGGGCGATCCATCGGGGCGGCGCGATCTTCGCTGAAGGAACGCGCAATTGCTCCGTGCAAGACTGCTGGTTCGACGCCATTGGCGGAAACGGAATCTTTGTCAATGACTACAATCGTGAGTTCTCCGTGGCCAGCTGTAAATTTACAGAAACAGGCGACAGCGCCATATGTTTTGTCGGCGATCTGGAGAAAACGACCGGCACGCAACGCGCTTTCCCTTACGAATGCCAGGCAAGCGACAACCTCATTCATGATTGCGGTGTTTTCGGAAAGCAGACTGCCGGTGTCTACATTTCGCGCGCCAAGCGAATAACCGCCAGTCACAATTTGATCTACAACATGCCTCGTGCCGCAATCTGCCTCGGCGACGGCACCTGGGGCGGCCACGTCATTGAGTACAACCATACCCACGATACGGTTCGCGAGACCAGTGACCATGGCCCCTTTAACGCCTGGGGCCGAGATCGTGGATGGTCTCTGGCCCAGTCGCACGCTCCTTATACTTCCGATCGCAGCTTGGATGTGTGGGAGGCCAGAGTCGACGCGATGGAGCCTGTGATCGTTCGTAACAATTTTTTTGACGAAAAGTCGGGTTGGGGACTGGATCTCGACGACGGGGCTTCGAACTACGAGATTTACAACAACATTTCCGTCGGTGGGATCAGCATGAAGCTGCGTGAGGGCGCTTATCGCAAGATCTACAACAATATTTGGTACCTCTCGAAAGCCGCTCCCTGTTTCCACGTTGGCAATAACTACAACTACGACGAGTACTACAACAACATCACGGTGATGGATCCGGGCACCACGAAGTGGCCGGATGGTTGGCCATGGTGGCCACAAATGTTTTATTCCGTCATTGCGCCTCCAGCGGTTGGGCCGTGGTTCGACAGGATCGACAAGAATTGTTTCTTTTGTGCCGGGGGAGAATTCCAGGCGGTAGTGGACCAGTTGCGAGCGGAAGCGGGGAAGCGGAATGCAGCACGTTACAACTTGAAGGAATGGCAAAATCTGGGGTTCGACCAAAACTCTGTCTTCGCTGATCCTCAATTCGTTGACGCATCGAACCACGATTTCCGAGTGCGCCGGGAGTCGCCGGCCCTGAGGCTGGGATTTAAGAACTTCGAAATGGGTACATGGGGACTAACAGAGAGATTTCCCGAGCGATGGCGCGAAGCAAGGGAAAGGGACAAGGCGAAATGAGGCAAACATGAAGAGACTTGCATTTGTAATATTAATCGCAGTTGCCGCTCTGGTGGCCGTAGCGGTACACGCCAAAACCGAAAGCTCACACGTGCAGCGCGTCGGCATGGTAATCGGGATCAAGCCGGACAAGTTAAGTGCCTATGAAGCATTACATGATGCGTCGAATCCCGGCGTGCGTGACTTACTCGAGAAATATCACATGCAAAACTTTTCGATCTTTGTGCATCAACTGGAAGATGGAAAGTACTACCTCTTCGGCTATTACGAGTACACCGGAGCGGATTACAAAACAGACATGGAAAAACTTTCTGCTGAACCTCGCAATCAGAAGTGGCTTTCTGCAACCGACCCGATGCAAATTCCGCTGAAAGGCGAGAAGTCTTGGACGATGATGCAGGAGGTCTACCACAATCTATGATCGCAAGACAGACAAGAGCCAATCTAAAATGGCTTCTTGCGCGTTATCTTGAACACGTATGCGTGGTCGCACGGCTTATTCTTTGGCGTTTGTACGACCAGCTCATCTGTTCCGAATTTCCAGGAAAGCTCCGTGCCGTCGCCCAGCATAGTGATGGAAGCGATTTCGGATGGATAAAGTCCCGCCCACGTACTGCCTTTCGGCGCCAGACTCTTGATCGTCGCAGTTTCTCCAGGCCACGATAACACCGTGGCGTAAAGCAGATTGTCCTTGGCCGTGAATCGAATATCCTTGGGCGTGTAAACGATGCCGTTTTGCTCGTTGAACGGCCCTTTCTTTTCCAATTGGGTTGGCCCTTCTCCAGCAATGAGCCAGGGCGTGGTGTCGTAGATGGCTTCCCCATTGATTGAAAGCCACTTTCCGATAGCCAACAGACGTTCCTTGGCTTCTTCTGGAATCGTGCCATCTGGTTTCGGACCCACATTGAGCAGGAGAAATCCGTTCTTGCTCACCCGGTCGACCAGGCCGGTCACTAATTCATCTGCCGTCTTAAATCCAGCACTCTTGACGTAGCCCCACCCACTCCCACTATCAACCGTCGTGTCGGTAATCCACTCGTTGTAGGTCAGCTCCAGCTCTTGACCTAGCTCGAGATCGTCGATTCCGACACCAGGAGGAAGGTCGTGGTTCTTGTAAGTCACCGTTACGTCCCGTTCCTCTCGCGCCGCTTTGTTGAAGTAGTAGGCCAGCATGTCCTTCTTGTACCATTCCTGGATCAGCCGCAGTCCGAAATCAAACCACATCAGGTCGGGACCATACTTCTCAATCACTTCAACAATCTTGCCCCTCCACACATCCAGGAACTGCTGATCCGGCAATGCGTTCTCAGCATGACGTCTTCCATAGAGGCCTTCATAAGCAGGATCGGAGACATCATATTTCCCGGCCCAAGTCGGGAAATAGAACCAATTCTCAGCGTGGTGGAAAGCCGTTAGAAACTTCATGTCATGCTTTTTAATGGATTTCGATAACTCCCCGACTACGTCGCGTTTCGGTCCCATCTTTGCAGCGTTCCAGTTCGAATACTTGGTGTCCCACATGGAAAAGCCATCGTGATGTTCCGCGACCGGCCCGGCAAACCGGGCGCCGGCCTGCTGAAAGAGTTGGGCCCAGGCGTCCGGATCGAAATTCTCCCCCTTGAACATGGGAATGAAATCTTTGTAGCCAAACTTCTCAAGGGGCCCGTACGTGGCTTCGTGATGCTTTCTGTCATCCGAGTCGGGTTTCGTATAGATGTTGTGGGCATACCACGTTCCGTTCTTGCCGTATGCTGGAACGGAATAGACTCCCCAGTGATTGTAGATGCCAAACTTCCCATCCCGGAGCCATTTGGGAGTAGATATCTGCCGAAGCGAATTCCAGCTCGGCTCATAACTCCGAGGCGCATTGGAAGAATGGACGTCAGGTGTCTCTAGGAGGCCACCCACAGGCATTGCGCGCATCGTTGCGCCCGTAGAGATTGCGACGGCCAATTTGAATAAGTCACGCCTAGGAAGAAACATCGCCGCACCATTCCTTTACTAGAATCGTTCCGGCAGCAAGTCGCTAGAAATCAGTTTCGGCAAAACTCCATCGCCCCCCGAAGTGCCAGAGAACACGGATTTTATTGGTTGAGCCAATAAAACAGCGCTGAAGATACCAAGAGAAAAATAGCGCTGTCAAGTAGTCTTTTGCCGGCATCAGGACAAAAGTGTGGTAACGCGATTCGTTTCACATTCACTACGAGCGAAAGGTGAGCCGTCAGCCCGATCGAACGGTCGTGCGAAAAGTAGAGCACGTTTAGGCCGGCGCTTCTTGGGCACAGCAACTGTCGATTGAATGGCTGCGGTATCCGTATTGGATGAACCATGAAGCGCAGTACTTTGGGCTTATTGCCACCCGGTTATACTGGGAACGGTCATGCCCCTAAACATCAAATAGGCCCACTCTTAGGCCATAAGCTGCAAGAATAATCGGTTGAGTCTATATCTGAGCAACAAATTCCTTGACACTGAAAATATGCAGGTGTTAGCGTGTCGTAACATTGGTTGAATCAATTCACGAATCGCAACCTGTTAGCCGTGATTTGTTTCGATAAGAGGGGGGTGGGTTTTATGAAGTTCCCTGCTCGTGCTTCCGTGAGGTTCGCAATTCTTGTCATCATGACGCTGTGCATCGAGCCTGCCGCTCGTGCTGGTCAAGGTGCGACGGCTGCCGCCGCGTTGAATGGAACAGTGCGAGACTCCTCCAGCGCGGTGGTCCCGGACGCGACGGTCACACTGGTGAATACCAAGACACAATTCAAGACAGTGACTACCAGCAACTCTACAGGGAACTACACTTTTGTGGATGTAAGTCCGGGCAGCTATACCGTGACGGTCACAAAAGAAGGCTTTTCCACCGCGAAGACCGTCGAGTTGGTACTTTCTGTGAATCAGACCGCCACCATCAACGTCGATTTAAAGGTCGGCGCTACAACGAGCAGCATCGAGGTTACATCGGGTGGCGTACAGCTTGAAACATCTACTGCCGAGCTAGGCGAGGTAATCGGTACAACGGAAGTCAATGCATTGCCCCTAAATGGGCGGAATTTCACCGAGCTTCTGTTGCTTGGGCCCGGTATCAGTCCGGCGAACTCTTCCGGAAATGCTGGTGGGGGCGGCATCGGCAACCCCCTCGGAACGGTGGTGTTTCCAGCTGTTAACGGCCAGAACAACCGGAGCAACATGTTTCTTTTGGACGGAATTAACAACTACGGCTCGATCCGCGATACCTACGCGGTACAACCGACCCTGGATGACATTGCAGAGTTCAAGGTCCAGTCGCACAATGACGAAGCGCAGTTCGGACAGGTGTTGGGTGGCATCGTAAATGTTGTCACAAAATCAGGAACCAACCAGTTTCACGGCGCAGCATGGGATTTTTTCCGGAACGATGCAATGGACGCGGCCAACTTTTTCAACCCGGTCAAAACTCCGCTGAACCAAAACCAATTTGGAGGGGCGGTCGGCGGTCCAGTTATCCTGCCGCACTATAACGGTCACGATAAATCTTTCTTCTATGTTTCCTACGAAGGGTTCCGCGAATCCAGCGCGTCCAATAGTCTTTTCCTTACCCCAACCGCAGCACAATTGGATGGCGATTTCAGTAATCTCCAAGGTACACAGCTTTTCAATCCCTACAGCTCGGTACCTGATCCGACGACGGCTACGGGATATAACCGCCAACCCTTCCTGTGCGATCCATCCGGAAACCCGCTTGCAGCAAATCCGAATGGCACACAAACGCCGGCGGCAGGATCGACGGCATGCAACAAGATCCCGACGAGCTTGCTGAATTCGACGATGGTGTACTACGCAAAAACTCTATTCCCAGCCCCGGTCAATACCGGCAACCCCAATTTCAATGGTCGCGACACCACTCCCTTAAATATCCGGCAGGACCAAGTGTCTGTTCGTTTCGATCAGGAGATCGGTACGCAGGATCGCATTTTTGTTCGCTATACGAGCGCTTGGCAGCCCGACACGTCTTCGGGCGGTTTCCCGGGCCTCGTGGCGACGACCCAAAGTAATAATTACAACGTGGCGGTGAACTGGTCACATACCTTTGGCACGAGTTCCGTTCTCCAACTTACGTTTGGCCGCGTTTCAGCACAGTACAACACGTCGGCGGATTTCGAGAATGCACCGGCCGATTTTTTGCAGAAGTCCGGCTTTGCACCGGCCTTCTACGGCCACTCCAGCTTCGGCGGGCCACTCATCCCTTCCGTGTTTGTCACCGGCTACCTCGGCGGCAACAACTATGTCGGTAAGTTACATTATTCGAATATCTGGGAATACCGCGGGGACTATTCGAAAACGGTGGGACGCCACACAATCCGTGTCGGCGCGAGTGCGACCTCGGATGGCTGGGAACAACCATTTTACGGATCGCAGGACAATTTTGACGCACCGCAAACGGCCGATGGCAATCTCAACGGTGGGGATGCCTTGGCTTCGATGATGCTCGGTGTACCGAGCTACGCGGAAGTGGACAACGTGTACTCCTTACTTCACGGGGGAAAGATCCTGGGTATGTATTTTCAGGATCAGTGGAGAGTGACCGATAAGCTGACCATCAACTGGGGCTTACGTTACGACATCACCATTAATCCGCGCCAAGGCAAAGCGTCCAACGGAAGCGACATCACAGGCAATTTTGATTTCAACAACGGGACTTACATCCTGCAGAATCCTGCTCCCGCATGCTCACCTACGCAGGGAGCGCCTTGCATTCCAGGAGGAGCGCTGCCGGATCACGTAGTGATCGCGAAGAACGGAAAAATCAACAACGATGATTACTCCAACATCCAACCCAGGGTCGGTCTGGCCTATCGACTGACGGAGAAAACCGTAATCCGCGGGGGATATGGAAGGTTCTACGACAATTGGGCGGGCGTGACCGAAAACCAATCCAATTACACTCAGGCATGGCCCAATGTGGCCTTCGTAGCGGCCCCCAATAACTTGAACCTTGGATTGCCGACGGGATTCGCTCAAGACCCACTTAATTTGGGGGCTGGACCCATCGAACCGGCCTCGTCTCCCTTTTCGCCTTTGAATGTGAATTTTTATACGAATCCTAATCTCAAGACGGGATATTCAGACCAATGGAACTTTGGTTTTCAGCAAGAATTAGTTCCTGGCGCAATCGCCACCGTCAACTACGTTGGCTCGCGCAACGCGCATATTGCCTCTGTGGTTACAGCGAACGCGTCGCCGACTCCAGGACCAGGCGACCCTCAGCAGAGTGCGCCTTACCCCTATATCCTGCCAATGCCCTACACGGAAAGCGTCGGATCGAGCGACTACAACGCCCTGCAAGTATCCTCACAAATCAGGCTGCATTCCGGAATTCTATCGACTCTTGCCTATACTTATTCGAAGGCGCTTGTGATCGGTTGTGATGGCGCCTTCGGTGGATGTGGCATACAAAACCCCTACGATCTCCGGGAAAGCCGGGGCGTGGCCAGTCACGACCTGACCCACATCTTTTCTGGCAGTTTTGTATTCCCACTTCCGTTTGGCAGCGGAAAGCGATTTAGCACGAATAGCAGCGTTGTGAATCATATTATCGGGAACTGGCAACTAAACGGCATCGTTTCCTTGACGAGTGGGTTGCCCTACGACGTGCAAACGGATAACACAATTCCGAACACCAACAACCTGTATGGGGTTGAACGCGCCGAACTGGTAGGAAATCCATATTCGCATGGCGACAAAACGCAGCCCTTGCAGGTATCCTCTTTCGTCAATCCCGCACCTTTCACTTTCGGAAACTTAGGGCGAAATAGCCTGCGTTCCGATTGGGGGAGAGATCTGGATCTTTCACTCTTCCGGTCGATCTCCTTCTCGGAGTCTAAGAGATTTGAATTCCGGCTGGAAGCTTTCAACGCCACGAATACGCCGGTAATGGGCATTCCTGACAATTACCTCCTGGATCCCAACTTCGGGGTGGTGTCCAACACGGCGAACACGGAGCGCCAGCTACAACTCGGATTCAAGTTTTATTTCTGATCTATTTTGATCGATCAGGCGGGATGCCGTAGGCTTCTAAAGCGTTGGTTGACCAGATTGCCTGTTGTTCATCCCCGGATAGCTCGGCAATGTATTGCGCTTCCAAATTTATTACGGACGGATACTCCGCGGCCAGAGTGCAGACTGGCCAGTCCGAACCGATCATTAATCGCTTTGAGCCGAACGCGTCGAGCACGACATCTAAGTAAGGGCGAAAATCTTCCGGTTTCCATGAATCCCAAGCGGCTTCCGTGACTAACCCGGAGATCTTACAGGAAACATTCGCAAACCGCGCAAGCCGCCGCAGATCAGCTGCCCAGGGCTCTAGCTCTCTTGATCGAATTCTAGGTTTTGCAATGTGGTCCAGAACAAAGGGTTGGTCGGGGAACCGCTTTACTACCTCACAAGCAACGGGGAGATGGCGCGGAAAAAGCAGCAGATCGTACGTCAGGCCATATCGCTTAAGCTGGCTTAATCCGAGCAGGAAGCTTTTCCGGAGCATGAACTCGTCGTCCAGTTCGTCGTGGACAACGTGTCTGACTCCGCGAAATTTCGGGTGCCGCGTGAACTGTTCAAGCTGCTCAATGACTCCTTGGCCACAAAGATCTACCCAGCCTACGACGGCGCGAATGAACGGATAGTCCTCCGCAAGTTGCAAAAGCCAAATGCTCTCCTCGAGAGATTGCCGAGCCTGAACGGCGATCGAGCCACCGACGCCGGCAGCGTTCATGAGAGGCATCAAATCGGGCGGCAGGTAATCCCTCCTGAGCTTATCCATGCTGGAAGTCATCCACAGATGGTGTCGTTGGTTGTAGTTCCAGAAATGCTGGTGGGTATCGATTCTGGTCGCAGTCATGAACGCAACCTTGCTGGCGCCTTATGGTTCAAAGTGTTATCAAATCCGAACGAACCGGTGATTCGCCTCCGTCGGCAGGATCGAACCCGGCAGCTCACCGGAAAATGTAATACAGAGTCGCGACGGTCCCACCGAGAATCGTTGCGATGAGTCGAGGGTCTCTGGCACCCATGAATCGAGCCTGGGTGATAGCGGCAAGCGGATGATCCCAGGTGAGACCTTCCACGGACTCGGGGGTAGGGGCCGGAGTCAAGAGGCTTACGGCAAAATAGACGACGCTGCAGATGCAGAACAACCACCAGGCCTGCATCATGAAGGGGATACCCCAACGATGAGTGATGATCTTCTCAGTGCCAAATGCCGGGAGGTCCAACACGAAAGAAGTCACCCCTAAGCCGAAGCCCGTGCCCAAGGTCGCAATCGAAGCTTCTTTTGTCCCACGTCGCCACAATACGCCCCATAGAAACACAACTGTGATCGGCGGCGCGATGTCCGCAGCGATCGCATTGATGGCTTCGAAGATACTGGAGTAGCGACCGCCCTGCGTGGACCAAACCATAGCGAGCAACATGACCACAACAGAACTGACGCGACCAATCGTTACCTGGGCACTATCGGAGGTTTGAGGCCGAAGCCTCTTCACAATATCGACGGCAACCAGTGTGCCGCAACTATTCAGAGCTGCAGCGATAGCGCTCATAAGGGCGGCAAGGACGGCCGCAGATATAATCCCACGCAAGCCCGTCGGAATGAGTTGTTCGATCAGCACGGGCAGCACCTGATTGTTTGAATTCCCGATCAAATTGTGGAACAAGACGTACGCGATGACCCCTGGCAGAACGAGGAGAAAAACGGGAAGGATTTTGAGGAAACCCGCGAAGAGCGGACCTAGTTGAGCATCTTGCTCGCTGCGTGCTCCGAGCACTCTCTGAACAATCGTCTGGTCTGTGCACCAATACCAAATACCTAGGACCGGATAACCGAGAAGCACGGCATACCAATTTAAGCCTGCTGAGTCGTGAGTATGCAGCATGGACAATTGGCCGGTTTTTGTTGCAGCGACGAATTCCCGCATCGAATGGATCCCGTGACTGGGCAAGGCCGCGATTGCGAAAGCCAAAATCAGCACTGCACCAAGAATAAGAATCACCGTGTTGATAGTCTCTGTAATGACGACGGCTCGAAGTCCGCCAAGTACCGTATATATCCCCACGACCGTGGAGATGATGACGATCGAAGTCACGACGTTAATTCCAAAAAACCGTTCAAATACCGTTGCGCCGGCATACAGGCTCATGCCGATATGGATGAATAAGGCAGCGACGATGGCCATGAATGCGAGGAACGATCGGGAAGCCGGACTGTAACGTCGTTCCAGAAATTCAGGCAGGGTAGAAATGCGTTTCCGAAAATAAAATGGCGCAAATATCAGCGAAAGCAGAATGAGGGTAAACGACGCCATCCATTCGAAGTTGCCCCACACGAGACCTTCGTTGTAGCCCGAGGCGGTAAGTCCAACCAGATGAATGGTCGAAATATTCGACGCGAATAACGCCGCGCCAACGATCCCCCACGGCAAAGATCGTCCGGCAAGGAAAAAGACGTCGCCGGTAATCTTGATTTTGCGTATCGCCAGCAGGCCGGCGGTCAGGATGCCGCACATATAAAGAAGGATAAGCGTGAGGTCAAACGCCGGAATCCGGACAATGGGTTGAGCGGCATAAGTCATTGGCGACACCAATGGATGAGGATTGCATCCGGATGGTTGGACCATGTGAATCCTTCTCCTTCGAGCTATGGTTTGAGGCTTGCCGGAGAGGTTGAGCCAATCAGCCGCTTTGCATTATGAGTGAGGAAACTCTAATGTCAAGAATTTTCGATGAAAATGGGCCTCGGTCTGCATTCGGCCTGGCTGCTCTGGAGCCAACATACAGCGCGGAGGGAAGCCGCACTGGGCCACTAAGAAAACCAAACTATACCATCAGCGGCTTGATCGTTGTTGACGGGTCAAGGCGAAGAGCTTATGCTGTCTTGCAAATATGGTCGAACCAATTCGGAGACACCTTTTCATCCGTTTTTGGACCGGAGCTAAAAACGAGTTTTGTGCGAAGGAGCGATTGATTCACTACACTTTGGTCTTTGGTTTCACCCGACTTGCGTGGCGTCGTTGATTTTATGAAATATAACCTCTTGGGCAAAACCGGGATAAAAGTATCGCGGCTGAGCTTTGGTGCTTCGTCCTTAGGAAGTGTTTTTCGTCCGGTCGCTGAAAATGAGGCTATTCAGGCTGTGCACGTAGCACTCGAATGTGGAATTAACTACTTTGACGTCGCTCCCGCTTACGGCGGCACGCTCTCCGAGACCATTTTGGGAAAGGCGTTGCGAGAAGTCCCGCGGGATCGCTATTACCTATCGACAAAAGTAGGGAAGTACACGCTGCCCGGCAACTACGGCGAGGACACACTGGATTACTCGCGAACGAGAATCCGAGCATCGATCGAAGAAAGTTCCAAACGTTTGGGGACCGACTATTTTGATCTGATTCACATTCACGATATCGAATACCAGGGGCGAAAGCATACCGAATGGGCACTCCGCGAAGGCTTTGAATCCGTGATGGAGTTGAAGAACGAGGGAAGAGTCGGCAGCGTAAGCTTTGGCATTTATCCGATGGACCTCTGGATGCGTATCTTTTCCTCTCTGGACGTAGATGCCGGCCTCGTCCATAACCATTATTGTCTCAACGACACGCGCATCCTGGAGCTCCTGCCCATTGTACAGTCGAGGCGAATCGGCATCATTAATGGTTCGCCCTTCGCGAGTGGTTTATTGACAAACCGCGGCCCTGCGGACTGGCATCCCGCCGCGCCGGAGGACCGGGCTATCTTTAGGACCGCTGCCGAATTCTGTCGTAGCCAAGGACTTTCTATTTCACAACTCGCATTACAGTTTGCCAGTCAAAATCCTGACATTCCAACCACTCTGTTCAGTTCGGCCGATCCTGAATCGGTTCGACGGAACGTTCAATGGCATGAACAACCATATGACAGCGCCTTGGTGGCGCAAGTTCAGAAAATTCTCGAATCTGTAAACAACAAACAGTGGATCTACGAGTAGCGCCTGTTCTTCCTCGGGGGAGTAATGTTGCGAAAAGTACTGAAATCCTTATCGTTCTGCGTGGTTTTGGCTCTAGTCGTCGGGTACGCGCCGGGAAAGTACGCAGGGTCCGATCCCATGAGCCCTACTGCGGCAGAGAATCCCGAGGAGATCGATCGGCTCTGGAACCAGGCAAGTAGTAAATATGATTCTGAACGCGCCAGGATCCTGAAACAGGTGGACACGGTAATTCAGCAAGGGCCGTTTCGTCCTGACTGGCAATCGCTTCGGCAATATGAAGTTCCTGACTGGTACCGGGACGCAAAGTTCGGGATTTTCATTCATTGGGGCGTCTATTCCGTTCCTGCATTTGGCGACGAATGGTATCCGCGTAACATGTATCGGCCGGGTTCCGAAGAGTACAAGCACCACATTGCCACATACGGCCCCCTGGAAAAATTCGGATACAAGGACTTCATCCCCATGTTCAAGGCGGAACATTTCGATCCTCAAGCGTGGGCGCGCCTTTTCAAAGAATCAGGAGCGAAATACGTTGTTCCCGTTTTTGAGCATCACGATGGATTCGCCATGTATGCCAGCGGGTTGTCGGATTGGACCGCCGCAAAGATGGGCCCGCAACGGGATCTGGTCGGAGATCTTGCCAAAGCGGTCCGTGCGGAAGGTCTGCATTTGGGTGCATCTTCGCACCGCATTGAGCACAATTTCTTCTTCGACGGCGGCCGCGTCATTCGCTCGGACGTCAATGATCCCAACTACGCGGCGTTCTACGGTCCCGCGCACGTTTGGCTGCAGGCCAAACATGACACCCCCTTGGCAAATGATTTCACGTTTGTTTCTTCGGCCTGGACCGAAGACTGGCTGGCCCGCTCGGCTGAGATCGTGGAAAAGTACCAACCGGAAATCGTGTGGTTCGATTGGTGGGTCGGACAGCCATCGACTCGTGGCGCGCTCACTCGTTTTGCAGCCTTTTACTACAACAACTCCCTGCGATACTCCGGGATACCAGGAGTGATCAATTACAAGTACTTCGCGATGGAGGAGCACTCAGCCGTCCTCGACCTTGAACGAGGCCAGCTTACGAGCATCCGCTCCCTTCCTTGGCAAACGGATACGTCGGTTAGCAACAAATCCTGGGGATGGATCGAGAACGATACTTTTAAGTCTCCCCAATTTGTAATTCATCAGCTCGTTGACATCGTCAGCAAGAACGGGAATCTGCTTCTTAATATCGGGCCGCGTTCCGATGGCACAATCCCCGAAGGGGTGCAACAGGTTCTCCGAGAGGTTGGGGGGTGGCTGCACGTGAATGGAGAGGCTATCTACGGAACTCGCCCCTGGAAGATTTACGGCGAAGGCCCTACTACCGTTGCGGAAGGTGCATTTCACGACACCGACACCGAGCCCTACACCGCAAAAGATTTCCGCTTCACGGAAAAGGACGGCACGCTGTATGCGATCGAACTCGGATGGCCCGCCAATCACGAAGCCATCATTCACACGCTGACGCCCGCGGCATTAAAAGCTGGAGAAAAGATCAGCTTGATTCAATTGTTAGGCGGGAAAGACAGTCTACGGTTCGAACAGCATCCGGATGGCCTTCACGTTCGTCTCCCTGCGAAGCCGGTCGGCGAATATGCTTACGTCATCCGTATCGAATTGACGGATTCCAACAAGCCGCAGTGAAAGGATGGAACAGGCAAAGGGATTTCGCGAACTGACCTGATGATTGACACAGTAGAACGGGGAGGACAAGATCGGAAACCATGTGGCAGTTTTTTCAACCCGCGGCCGACAGTGCGAAGCCGAGGGGCACGGTTTATGTGCGGGGTGACACGTACCGCCAGCGGTTGATTGTCAAAGTTTCCGGCGACGCGTGGTAGGGTTCATCACGTTTCGGAGTTAGCCGATCTGCGGCACCCGTGCATTACCAAGCGTGCGGAGCCGCAGGCGAGCGTGCAGACCTTAGTGGCTATCGCAGGCCACTTCAGCCGGAAGATGATCGAACACGATTCTCATCCGGATGGAGGCAAAGCGGGCGTATTGAGCGACTTGGGTGGGCTTGAACCACCGACCTCGCCCTTCCGTGGGGACTGCCAAAATACGCGGAAATCGTACAAGACTTCGTATGTTGTGGATTGGATTGTGGGTTGGAAAATTGCCGGAAAATGGTTTGCAACGCGTCTTTGTGCAGGTCGCGACCTTCAGGATCGGGCCAACAACTCGCGCCCGTCGAGGTTGTTGCGAACTTTTGGCTCGAGCGAAGATGACCGCTGACGAATGAATTTTATTTGCTAGGTTTGCGCAGGGTCGTAGTTCAGATTAGGTCCGAGCCATCGCTCGACTTCGGTGGTTTTCATCCCTTTACGCTTGTGGTAGTCGTCCACTTGATCGCGGTCGATTTTGCCGAGACTGAAATAACGCGACTCCGGGTGGGCGAAGTAGAGGCCGCTTACGCTCGAACCGGGCCACATTGCAAAAGATTCGGTGATCAGCATTCCCGTGTTTTTCTGTACATCGAGCAATTGCCACAGCGGACCTTTCTCGGTGTGATCCGGGCACGCCGGATAACCTGCGGCCGGCCGGATGCCGCGATACTTTTCCTGAATCAAGTCGGCGTTGCTCAAGCCTTCCTCGCGACCGTAACCCCATTCATCACGAACGCGTTTATGCAGGCACTCGGCGAACGCCTCTGCCAGCCGGTCCGCAATCGCCTCCGCCATAATCGCATTGTAGTCATCATTTTCCGCCCTGAATCGGTCACACAATTCTTTGAGGCCAATTCCGCTCGTCACGGCGAAAGCACCGATGTGATCGGCCAACCCTGTCTCCTTCGGTGCAATAAAGTCCGAGAGCGAACGACATGGTTCATTACCTTCGCGGTTCGCTTGCTGACGCAGAAAGTGAAATTGCTTCAGGGCTTTCTGCCGTTTGCAGTCCGCGTAAATTTCGACGTCGTCGCCCAAGGCGTTTGCGGGAAAGAAGCCATAGACGCCACGCGCGGTGATCCATTTATTTTCGACAATGCGATCGAGCAGCGCGTTGCCTTCTGCGAATAACTGTCTGGCCTGTACACCACGATCCCCCTCTTCGAGAATGCGCGGGTAGACGCCCTTCAGTCCCCAGGTATGGAAAAACGGCGTCCAGTCAATAAACTCACGCAAAGTTCCCAACGGAAAATCTTCGAGCACTCGGACTCCAATAAATTCAGGAACCGCCAAATCTTCCTTACGCCAGGTAATCGGAGTGCGGCGGGCGCGAGCGACTTCAAGAGAGACGGCCTGCTGGCGCGGCGCTGCGTGAGACTTGCGCACGGCTTCATATTCGGCGCGATGCTGCGCAAGGAATTCTGCTTTGCCGCCCTCGCTGAGCAGACTCGTAGTGACGGGCACAGCGCGGCTGGCGTCGAGCACATGAACTACCGGCTCGCTGTACTGCGGCGCAATCTTGACGGCAGTATGCGCGCGGCTCGTGGTTGCGCCGCCAATGAGCAGCGGCAATTTGAATCCTTGACGTTCCATCTCGCGAGCCACATGCACCATCTCGTCGAGCGACGGCGTAATCAGTCCACTGAGGCCAATCATGTCCGCGTTTTCCGCTTTAGCGCGTTCGAGGATTTTCTCGCACGGGACCATCACACCCATGTCGATCACCTCGTAGTTGTTGCAGGCCAGGACGACTCCAACAATATTCTTTCCGATGTCGTGAACGTCGCCTTTGACGGTTGCCAGCACGATTTTTCCCTGCGCCTTGACCGCTTGTCCCGCCGCGGCCATGGCCTCTTTTTCGGCTTCCATGAACGGTGTCAGGTGCGCGACCGCTTTCTTCATCACACGCGCCGACTTCACCACTTGCGGCAGAAACATCTTGCCCGCACCAAACAAATCACCGACCACACTCATGCCGGCCATCAACGGGCCTTCAATTACCAGAAGCGGGCGACCTAGCTTGACCCGGGCTTCCTCGGCATCCTGTTCAATGTATGTATCGATTCCTTTTACCAGCGCGTGAGAAAGACGTTCTTCAACCGTACCGTTGCGCCACTCCTCTGCCTTCTTTTCGCTGGCGACTGCGCCAACGCTTTTCAGTTTTTCGCCGAAATCTACGAGCCGTTCGGTTGCATCCGGACGGCGGTTGAGCAGCACATCCTCAACCAGCTCTTTCAACTCGGGCTCGATCTCTTCGTAGACCTCGAGCATCCCCGCATTCACGATGCCCATGTCCATGCCCGCCGCGATGGCGTGATACAGGAACGCCGAGTGCATGGCTTCGCGAACTTTGTTGTTGCCGCGAAAACTGAAGGAGATATTCGATACGCCGCCGCTTACTTTCGCGTGCGGCAGATTGGCTTTGATCCAGCGTGTGGCGTTGATGTAGTCCACGGCGTAGTTGTTGTGTTCCTCCATACCGGTGGCGACGGTGAGGATGTTTGGATCAAAGATGATGTCTTCGGGCGGGAAACCGACTTCGTCGACGAGAATCCGGTAAGCGCGTTCGCAAACCCTGATCTTTTCGTCGAAAGTCGCGGCTTGGCCTTTCTCGTCAAAGGCCATCACCACAACCGCCGCGCCGTATTTCAAAATGGTTGCGGCGTGTTGGCGAAACTTCTCTTCTCCTTCTTTCAGCGAGATCGAATTGACGATCCCCTTGCCTTGCATGCACTTGAGTCCTGCCTGGACGACTTCCCATTTCGAGGAGTCCACCATAAACGGAACCTTGGCCACTTCGGGCTCGCTGCCCAGTAGCTGCAAAAAACGCGTCATGGCTGCAACACCGTCGATCATCCCCTCGTCCATACAGATGTCGATGACGTTTGCGCCGTTCTCGACTTGCTGACGAGCAACGCTGACCGCTTCTTCGAACTTGCCCTCTTTCACCAATTTCGCAAACTTAGGGGAACCGGCTACGTTCGTTCGCTCGCCGATCATGATGTAGACGCCCGGCTGTTGCGTGAACGGCTGCGATCCGGAAAGACGAAGGAGTCTCGTCTCTGGAGCCTCGAGCGGTGTGTTGGTTTCGGTCACGCTCACGCTGCAGACTCCCTTTCGTGGAGCGCCGCGCTCCACTTCCGCGGCGCCTGGCCTTCGAGCGCTTTTGCAATGGCGGCGATGTGCTCCGGGGTGTTCCCACAGCAGCCGCCGGCAATGTTGATCAGTCCGTCTTTTGCAAAGCTTCCGAGGAAACGAGCCATGTCGGGCGGTCCGAGATCGAAGCCGGTCTCCGAGAGAGGATTCGGCAATCCGGCATTCGGATAGCAGGAGATCGCCACGTCTGCCTTTTCCGAAAGCTCGCTCAAAAACGGATACATCAGATCCGGACCGAGCGAGCAGTTCAATCCCACAGACAGCGGCTTCACGTGCTTTACCGCATTCCAGAACGCCTCGGTTGTCTGAGCAGAAATGAGCGTTTCTCCGCCGCGCCCAACCGCCGCGGAAATCATCACCGGTAACTCTTTTTTGTTCTGGTCGAAAACCTCACGGATAGCGACGAGCGCGGCCTTCGCGTTCAGCGAGTCAAAAATCGTCTCCACGAGCAGTAAGTCGACTCCACCGGCGATGAGAGCACGGACTTCCTCGGCATACGCCGTCTTCACTTGATCGAACGTAACCACTCGAAACCCGGCATCGTCCGCATCGGGTGAATTCGAAAGCGAGACCGTCAGAGGGCCAATTGCTCCCGCAACGAATCGCTGCCGCCCGGTTTCATTTCCAACACGGTCAGCCCACTCCCGGCACTGCCTCGCCGACTGCTCATTGATCTCCAAAGCCAGATTGCGCAGGAACGGATCGCGAATGATCCTTTCGTAGAAGTCCGGATCTTTTCGCCCGCCTTTCTCGCGAGGATCTTCCACAAAGAACTCGCTCTGGGTGATGCTCGTCGCACCGAACGTGTTGGTCTCGATGATGTCGGCGCCGGCTTCCAAGAACCGGCGATGAATGTCGCCAATCATCTTTGGTTGAGTCAGCGAAAAGAGATCGCCGTTATTCAGGAGGTCTTTCGTTGAATCCTTAAAGCGCCCACCTCGGATGTCTGCTTCCTTCATCCCATAGGTGCGGATAGTCGTACCCATCGCTCCATCGATTATCGCGATGCGCTTTTCGAGAATCTTTTCCAAAGGATGTAAGGGACGTTTCGTCATGGTATTCGGTACAATCCGCATCTTCTCATTATAGCGAGTTAGCAGAACGGGCGACGGTGTAGCGAAGGTTTGGTATTCCAGAGATACTATGGAGGCAATATTGCCGAGACGGCGCGCGTTTCATGGAGAAAGAAAAGTGCAATCCGTAGCAAAGCGGAGTTACACTGTCAGAAAGCCGTTCGTCTCGGCCGGCGCTGTCACGGGAATCGGCAGCTTGCCCCTCACCTCCGTCTCCTCGGCAATACAAGCAGTCACCCAATTCTCTCCGGAAGTCCCGTTCTGGCCTCAACTGCCGCAACTCTCGCCATCCGAAAGTGCCATCGGCCAAGGACTCGGATGTCTCACAGGTCTAATTGAGCCGCGCAAGGAAGGCTACGGTTATCAGGTCAAATCCGGAAAAATCGATTCCGTCGTCGAAGCCCTTCACGGCAGCAGCGGAGCGCTTACGTCAGTAAACGCAGCGGGTTTCGCCGTATTCGAAAAAGCTTTGTCTTCCGGTCTTTTCAAATCGGCAGTCGCCGTGAAAGGGCAAATCGAAGGCCCCATCACGCTTTCAGCTTATCTGTTCCATCAGGGCAGACCTTTTCTCTCCGATTCGACTCTCTTTGCCGCCATCGCATTCCATGTATCACAGATGCTTTCCTGGCAGATTGAGCGCCTGAATGCATTCGGGTTGCCCATTGTGCTCTTCGTGGACGAACCGGCTTTGTGTCTCGAAGATTCCGCGGATTCCGTTTCAGAAGAGCAGCGTATTGACGCTCTGGCAGCCACCCTCGAGAATACGCGAACTCGTGGCGCGTATGCCGGACTGCATTGCTGTGCGGCCCGTCCCTTTGAACGAATGTATCTCGCGAAACCCGATATTCTTTCCTTCGATGCCGATGGGGGGCTCGATTTGTTTTTCAGCGACTGGCATGCGCTCGACTTCGTACAACAGGGAGGGACGGTTGCATATGGGCTGGTGCCAACGCGGCCCGGAGTGAACGCGGCCGATGCGGCGAGTATTTTTATTCGTTGGCTGAAAGCCGCATCGTTCGCTGGCGACCCGCGGACATTCGCCCAGCACTCCATGATCACGGCTACTTGCGGCTTGGGACTGCTTGACGAGACTTCCATCGGAGAGTCCTTTGGCGTCGCGCACAGCATCAGCAAACTAGTCAAAACGTTGGTGGGTGCAGAAACCGAAGTGGACGAAATTTACAGGTAGAGAGTTCGAACAAAAAAAGAACGACTCACCGTTGCTGCATCAGGAGGTGGAATCGTTAAGCGAATGCATCCGAGAGAATGGTCGGCGGATCGAAAAGATGGCCTTCTCATGGAAGGGGTTGCCACATTTATTCAAACAATTGACTTGGCGGCCGTCGTTATCAATCCGCAACATTCACTTCGTCTTATCAAAACCAATGTCGCGCGCTTCCACAGTGTTCACGCGAAATTCGCCCACCTGCCCATTCGCATCCCGTCGAAACACAATCGTCCCGTATTCCTCGCTCTCGAATTCATCCTTTGTCAGCGGCGTGAGGTTCTCCGCCGGATTCCAGCCATTCCGCAGCGTCAACTTTCCTTGTTCCACCTTCAACGTGTACGTCGCCTGCAGCTCCGCGCTCTGATAGTCTCCCTTGTACGCCGCTAATTCAGTTGCGCTCAGCTGCAGCGGTTCGATTCTTTGACCAGCGAAAAACACTTTCCCATCCATTTCCAACGTCGCCTTCATATCCGCGCCCGAACCTTCAAACGTAATCGTTCCCGTCCCTAAATCCCGGAATTGATTCGGTCCCACACGCCTCAGCTTGGCGCCCCACGCCATCAACTGCCCGTCTGCCGCCGAAAATGTGTAGGTAAAATGTTTCCGCGAGTCTAAATATTTCCCCGCAAACTGGTTCGCATCGGGAAATCCCTTCTCGTTCGGTGTTGCCGGTTCGCTCGTTACCGCACGCAGCTCTGCGTCCAAATAAATATCCGCAATCCTGCGACTCAAATCGTGTGGATTGGTATTCGATAGGTTGCAAAGACAAACTGCCGTGAACTGCTGGTCCGGAAACCGCAGAATATTCGTCCGGTATCCGTACAGCCCCCCATCATGTTCGACAGTCGGCAATCCGCGGTAGCTTTCGATCTGCAACCCAAGCGCGTAGCTGATCTGCTTGCCATCGTTCAACACGCCCTTGGTCTGCAGCTCTTTCACCAGCGTGCCTTTGCCCAGCTTGTTCTCGTAAAAATTTCGGTCCCACAACAGCAGGTCGTCCACCGTGCTCATCAATCCGCCCGCGCCGACAATGTCGTAACTCGTCGACCAGTCCACCAAAACCTTGCCATCCTTGTCCGGATCGTATGCCGCAACACGTCCCGGCAGCACCAATCTGTGATCGTCGTAAAAACCTGTGTGCAACATCCCCAGCGGCTTGAAAATATTTTCTGTGGCGAATTCGTTTAGCGACCTTTTTGTAGTGCGCTCAATGACTATGCCCAGCAAGTAATAATTCGTGTTGCTGTACAGCCATGCGTCTCCCGGCACATTGTTCAATCCTTTTTGGCGCGCAATCATGTCGATGATTTCCGCTCGCGAATGAATGCCTGCCACGTCACGCCCGGCCAGTGCAAACAAGCTCAAGAAATCGCGGAAGCCGCTGGTGTGGAGCAGCATTTCCCGCAATGTAATCGTGTAGCCGTAGTCCGGAATCTCCGGAATGTACTTCCGCACATTGTCATCCAGCTTTAGATACCCCTGTTCCTGCGCTAGCACAATGGCCGCTGCCGTGAATTGCTTCGACACCGATCCCATGTAGAACACTGACTCCGGAGAAAGCGCCACGCCTAGCTCCACGCTTCCCATGCCGTAACCTTTGCGATAAATAAGGCTTCCGTCGCGAATCACCCCGACAGCGCAGCCCGGCGAACCCGGCTTGGCGTACTCCGCAAACACGCGGTCCACTTTTCGCTCTTGCGCCTCTTGCGTGTTACGCGCCGATCCCCACAAAGCTCCCAGAGTCAGCGCTACCATCATCGGGTATCTCATCGGTGCCTCCTTTTGCCCAAACAGTGTAAGCCCTGAATTCTCTCTGTGCTCTCTGTGAAGATCAGATCGATTTTCGGCAGGGCCTGATTCGTTCCCAGACAAGTGGGTTTTAGTACAGACTTCTCCGGTAGCGCGACGCAAATCGGGACTTGAGGACAGTCTGCTAGGATTGTTCGTAGTGCGACGGAGTGGAGTGATGGGCAAAACAAAAGGCCCGTACAAAGAAGAGTTCCCGAAAGGCTCAACGGTCAAAATCGCAGACCGTGCCAATCTGGAAGATTTCTCACGGACGAGGAAGTTTCATCACAAACTGGAACCCGAACAACTTAGATATGCCGATAAGGTCGCCAAGTTGAAGTTGGTCGCGTTTTATCATGGCGGCGACGAACGCTACAAACTCAAAGGAGTGCCCGGCATCTGGCACGAACAGTGCTTGACAGCAGTGAACCGAATAGGGTTCTTTCGCAGAGTGCTGGGGTACTAGCCGCGACTTGACCGATAACGCACGAGTTATCAGGACTGTTTATGATGTACCGTGGGCACTGACCTAATGAAAAAACATCTTTCGCTGATTCTCGTTGCTGTTTCCGCCCTATTCGTGGAAGCGCCGTTCAGTTGCCTCGGCGACGAAATTCCGAAAATTGCCTGGCGCCGCCCGCTCGGCCAGCCGCTCGATCATCCTGGCGTGCGCAAGAACAAAGTTGATATTGACGACGGCTACTGGCAGGGCGCCCCGGTCGGCGGTTTCGGCGCGGGAACTTTCTCCCGTACCTATCGCGGCGATTTCGCTCGTTGGCACATCAAAGCGGCGATTCACAAATACGAGACCGTATTCGCCAATCAATTCGCGATGTTTCAAAAGGCCGACGGCGACACCGAAGGAACCGCCCGCGTCCTCATGAACGGTCATCCAACCGATGGACAACTTTCCAGTTGGCAATGGGACTATCCTGTTGGCGCCGGGGAATATGCCTCGCTCTACCCCAAATCCTGGTTCGACTACAAATGGGACAAATTCCCCGCGCATGTCGTTCTCGAACAGTTCTCTCCGGTCATTCCGGACAATTACATGGAATCCAGCTACCCAGTCGCGGTCTATCGCTGGCACGCAGAAAATCCCTCGAACCGCGCGGTGACCGTCTCGGTTTTACTTTCCTGGACTAATATGGGCGGCTGGTTCCGGACGTTTACGCGCGACTTCAAGGGTGCGCCAAACCAGGGTAACTTCAATCACTTCGTCAGCCAACAATCCGGATCAAACGGAACAATGAAGGGCATCATTTTCGACCGCAACCGTGCCGACAACGTCGAAAGCGAATGGGACGGCCAGTTTGTCATCACCGCGATGGAAACGCCGGGCGTTGAGGTTAGTTATTTAACTTCGTTCCTCGCGGACGGCGATGGCAAAGCCGTTTGGTCCTCTTTCGCAAAAGACGGGGCGCTGCTGAACAAAGACACGTCGTGGGTGAGCGCTGGCGAAAAACTGGCAGGAGCCATTTCCGTTCGTTTCACACTGGCGCCGGGCGAAAAGAAAATCATTCCCATGGTCATCGCTTGGGATTTCCCCATTGTCGAGTTTGGCCAAGGACGCCAGTGGCATCGCCGCTACACCGATTTCTACGGCATTACAGGCAAGAATGCGTGGGCCATTGCGCGCGACGGTTTGCAAAACGCCACCACGTGGAGTTCGGCGATCGACCGCTGGCAAGCGTCATACGTCAAGGACGAAAGCAAACCCGCTTGGTACCGCGGCATGCTATTCAACGAAATGTACGTGCTGACAGACGGCGGAACTTTTTGGGGACGTCCCGCCGGAAGCGACCCCAAGATTGCTCCAACCTTCGCGCTCCTTGAATGTTTCGACTATGCCTACTACGGCACGCTCGACGTCCGCTTTTATGGCTCGATGCCGCTGCTCAAATTCTGGCCGGACATTGACAAGCAGGTCCTGCGTGAATTTGCTGCCACGGTTCCGCGCGAATGGCCCGAACTCGGCCTCTGGGTGTGGAAAACGCAACAGACCGGCGAGCCCGTTCTCCACAAGCGCAAGAAAAAAGGCGCGGTGCCGCATGATTTGGGCATTCCGGAAGGAGATCCGTTTTTCTCTGTCAACGAGCCGGGCTGGCAGGACACGAACGACTGGAAAGACCTCAACACGAAATTTGTCTTGATGGTGTATCGCGACTACGTCTTAACGGGCCGGAAAGATAAGAGCTTCCTCCAAGAAATGTGGCCGGCGATGAAGGAAGCGCTCGCCTACCTGCAGCAGTTCGATCGCGGCAGCGGCATCCCCGAAAACAGCGGCTATCCGGACCAGACCTATGATTCTTGGGTGGTCAACGGCATCAGCGCCTACTGCGGCAACCTTTGGCTTGCCGCTTTGCGCGCCGCCGAAGAGACCGCGCTGCTTCTCGATGACAAAAAATCCGCCGCTGAGTACCGCCAGATGTTCAAGAAAGCGCAGAAGAGCTACATCGAAAAACTCTGGAATGGAGAGTATTTTCGATACGACATGGATAACCAGTCCAAGGACGCTATCCAAGCCGATCAACTCGCCGGACAGTGGTACGCCAACATGACCGGACTTGGCGACCTCGTGCCACATGACATGCAGTTTTCCGCGCTCAAGAAAATTTTCGCGAACAACGTGATGAAATTCGGCGACGGCCAAATGGGCGCTGCCAATGGCATGGCTGCCGATGGTTCAATCCTACGCGGCAACGAACAAGGCGAAGAGGTTTGGACAGGAACGACTTTTAGCCTTGCCGCGCTGTTCCTCAGTGAAGGTATGAAGGACGAGGCCTTCCAGACAGCCTGGGGCGTCTACCACATCGTCTACGAGACGAAAGGCTACTGGTTCCGTACACCCGAAGCCTGGAACGACGAAGGAAATTTCCGCGCGTCCATGTACATGCGTCCCGCCGGTGTATGGGCGATGGAAATGGTCGCTCCGTGACTTTACTGTACTGGTTGAATCGGCCTGAGGTTCGGCATTGGTATGGAAATCAGCCGACGATCGGAGAAGTCCTATATAAAGGGATGTCAACGGAAATACCTCCCCTTCGGCTCGACGCCGGAGCTTTTTTTGGGCTTGGCATCAGCCCAACTTCTTGAACGTGTACTTTCGTTCTGGTTCATCTCCGCGTATGAAGCGGAGCAGTGCTCGAACCGCTCCCACGTGTCCGGGCTGGACCATAGTCAGCGTGACGCCGGAGCATCGCAAGGTTCCTTCCGTCTGGCGAATAGAAATAGCCCCAGAAGGCGTCAGGTGATTAACGACGTTGCCGGAAACTTGGATATTAGGATCCACATCTCCGGTCCCTGCAGCCAGGGGCACGTTGCATTGACCTACCTTGGAGCTTTCACGGCTTACTGATGGTCACAGGGTCGTTCAGCTTTTCCAGTTGTGCCAACTGCTCCCGCAGCTCATCTGCGTCTTTAGCAGCGGGGACCAACTCCAGGTAGGTTTGAATCTGGGAGATTGCATTGGGGTAATCTTTTTTGAGGACATAGATCTTGGACAGCAAGAGATGTAGTTGCGGAAACTGAGTTCGCAGGTCAACGTGTTCAGCCTTGAGGGCGCTCTTCTCAGCATCTTCGAACTTACCGACACTGTAATTCGCCGCGGCATTAAAAAAGTAGGCCTCGGCGAAATTCCATGGATCGAGATCGACAATGTAGCCAGTGACGGTGGCGTGATTCAAAGGATCGATCTCCAGGATGTGACCGGTAAATTTGAGCACGTCGGGCCAGTTTTGCGCATCGAAGGCCATCGACGCGAGCGATAGATAAGCCGGCATGTACTTGCTGTTGATGGCCGTGGCCCGAGTGAAAGCGTTGCGAGCGGCATCCTTGTCGTTTTGTTTTTGAAAGACAGTGCCCAGACGATACCAGGCGCTTTCGTACGCGGGATAGAGTTTGACCGCGGTTTCATAATGTTTGCGGGCGTTATCCAGTTTCCCGCTCTTCTGAGCCTCAAGGCCTTTCTCGTAGGCTTTACGAGCATTTTTCGGCGCTTCATAAGGGATAGCGCTGAGGGTCGTGCCCTGGATCTTTTCTGTGCGCTGGACGACAATTGTGCCGACGTCGATGCGGTCAATGGTCTCGTCGAAAGCTGAGACTTGCGCAAGGCTGACGACCCTAGGTCGAAAACCAGAGGCCGAGGCGCGCAGATCGCAATTCCTTAAATCCCGTCGAGGAATACCCATTGTGGGATCGTTTCGCGACGAACTAACTAGCGTATCGGGCTCGGCACTGGCGTCAATGGCAGTATCGGTACGCGAACCCAATTCCATACTGAAATCGCCGGTGAGAGCGGCGTACACCTGTTGACGAACTTTGTCGTTGCAGACGCGCTCAATCATTATGTTGCTGGGAACGGCAGTAGCGTCATTTGTGGCAACGCGGCCGACGAGAAACATCACCATATCCCGTTGTGGTTCGACTGGCTGCGACGTCGGGGAAGGAAGTCCCGTAGCCGGAGGGCCTGAAGGTGAGGTCGGGGCCGCTGGAGGCCGGGGAGTCGGCGCCGGAGGCTTCTGCGCGAATGTGCGTGGCACTACCAGTGCCAGTGCGAGCGCGAACGTGAAGGAAACTTGCATTTAGTGACAGGCCAGTCCGCTCGCGGAAACGAAAGACCTGAGGCCAAGAAGCTTAGGACGCACCTTGGTCGAAGTCAAGACTCGCGAATTGACTCGCGAATTGACAGACTCGCGAATTGAAAACCTTGTGATCCAGGAGTTCTCCAGGCACAATGCGACACTTCTCTAATGAGGTCGGCCGTTACAAGAGCTTTTTTCTTGGGTGTTGGCCTCCTCAGGGCACACCCGTGCGCTGGATTCTGAGAGCATCGAGCAGCCGCCGCAGTAATCAGTCAAATCCTGATAAGTCCCCGGTAACTTTGCTCCCAGTGCTTTCCGATTTGTCGTTTACCGGGACTTATGCGATTACTTCCGGGCGCTGCTCACTCCACTTCCCCAATCACCTTCATCTTGCTGACCACGTGCGTATGCTCGAATGCGCTGTTCTCCAACGACACCGACACTTGTCGGTTGATGAAGAACACGGCACGAATCCGGAACTCCGTGCCAAAGGTAGCAGGAAACCACACTCCATCTGGCTGCCGGTGATAGACAACATTAAAGCCAATTCCCGGAAGATCCGTTCCGAGCAGGGTGCGGATCAGGAGTGGAATGCGCCGCGACAGCTTGGTGAACACCAGCACGGGCTCAAATTCCTCGGCATCGATATACGCCTCGCCCGCCCACGTGATTTCGTCCCTGTCCTTCGGCCAGAAGCTAATGTGGTAAACGCTGCGTCCCTGCAGCGTCTCTTGACCGAGGAGTTTGAAGACGCAATCTTTCTGCTCCTCACTGGTCAGTGGAAACAAGTCTCTGGCCAGACCGTCCTTGCTTTTGTCGTTCGACAGATCGTCCCGAAAGTCCTTGATCAAATCGCCGTCAAGACTGTCTTCCTCCGGCGTTGGCGCGCCCGTAAACTGCTCGTAGCGTCCCTTGTGCCAGTAGCGGCCGGTCAGCAGCGCGAGTTTCTTTTCGGTGCCGTCTGGCGTTGGAAACATGTTGTAATCTGCGGTCTCTTCCCGCACCAGCTTGCCGCCGGGTTTGTGAGTGAGAATGTGAATCTGTTGCTTATAGACATATTCCTTGCGTAGTGCCTCACTGCGATCCTGATTTGCCGAGACGCGGGCCATTATGGCCTCGGCGGATAACGGCGCTGGATTGGTTTGCGGACTTTGTGCGAACGAAGCAGAGGCTATCAGCAGAATCGCGCCAAGACGAAATACCGACATAGGCAGAGAACCCCTTACTGACATTACGCTAAGGACGCTAAGGAAGTTCCCTGGGGAAAATGGTACTAGCCTCCACTTGATTGCATAACAATGTCGGCTCCTCGACCCGAGTAGGCTGTGGTTGCTAACGACCACAGGTTCGGGAGAAGGAGCCGAACATGATGTTGATAGGCGTAGATTACCACCCGAGCTTTCAGACAATTGCATATTTTGTGGACGAAACTGGTGAGTATGACGAACAGGAACTGAGCCACAGTGATGGACAAGCCGAGAAATTCTATCGAGGCCTGAAGCAGCGAGGACTCTGTGTGCGGGTAGGGATGGAAGTACCGGATGTTCACGCTGGTTCGAGCGGCTACTGGCTGAATTGGGTTTCGAGCTGTGGATCGGAGACCCTGCGGAGATCAAAGCCAAGCGCGTGAAGAAGCAGAAGTTCGACCGTGAGGATGCCCGACTCCTACTCCGGCTGTGGCGGGAAAATAACTTTCCGCAAATTTGGATACCGGGCCCGGAGAATCGGGATCTGCGACAACTTCTCCGGCACCGGCATCGGTTGGTGCAGATGCGCACGCGGATCATGAATCAGTTGCAGGCATTGGCGAT
The DNA here is from genome assembly GCA_963722985.1 of Candidatus Acidiferrales bacterium. Classification (GTDB taxonomy): domain Bacteria; phylum Acidobacteriota; class Terriglobia; order Acidiferrales; family UBA7541; genus Acidiferrum. The sequence continues at coordinate 369,593 of CAVROZ010000001.1, forward strand.
GAACGAGGGCTATCGCTGGAAGAAGAAACTATTCAGCGAAAAAGGACGAGTAGTGTTAGAGAACCTCTCGTTGGCTCCTTGGGCCAGTCGCCGCCGGCAAGAGTTGTTGGAGTTGTTCGACCGTATGAATCCGATCATCGAGGAGTTAACTGCAGCCGTCGAGCGGGAAGCCAGGAAGCGACCTGAGGCGCTGCGACTGATGACTCATCCCGGTGTCGGTCCGCTGACGGCACTTGCTTTCGTGCTGATCATAGGAACTCCGGCTCGGTTTCCATGCGGCAAGCAGATCGGCACGTACGTGGGGATGATTCCGTGTGAGAACTCCAGTGCTCGCAAGCAGCGACTGGGACACATCAGCAAACAAGGCAATTCGTTGTTGCGCTTCTTGTTGGTGGAAGCAGCCCAAGCCGCGGCGTGCGTTCATCCTGATTGGAGACGTCGGTACATGCACCTGGCGATGCGTCGACACAAAAGCATTGCCAAGGTAGTGATGGGACGCCGGCTGGCGGTTCGCTTGTACTGGATGTGGCGGAATGGTTGTGAGTATTCGCAGTCTTTAGAGTTCGGTTCGTACGCGGGACAGCTCGGAATCGGAAATGGCGTGAAGTAGAGCGCCGTCCACTTGACTGGGCATCCCGCTCCCTGCAAAGGGAGTTTGAATTACTAATTATGGTCGAAGTATGGATCGAAGAGATGTTTAGGTCGGACTGAAGCCGACCGAAAGATTATGAGCGAGCCGTGGTCGTCGAAGCAGAGGTTTCCCAGGACTTGACACCTGCGAGTACTTTGTGAAATAAAGTGACATGCGCAAGCGCGTCATCGCCGTCATGGAACTGGTGCTCATCTTTCCCGCTGTTCTCTTTATGACTGCACTCGTGTTGCGCAGTCTCCAGCCGCTGCAATACGAACCCGCTCGCAGCGCTCAGCAGCTAGTCATGTGGTACGCAGGCCGGATGTGGACGTTATGGTTTCTGTTGTTAGGTCTGCCGTTAATTGTACTTGTCAGCGGCTGCGCCGAGTTGCTACGCAGCTACGACCGGGACATTGTTCTGCCGCTTACGTCGCAGAAATCGTTAGCCATGGTCCGTGCGCACTTGTCTTCCCTTTTCATTGCGGCGACAACACTGATGGCCGGTGTCATCCTGGCGATTGTCGTCTTGCACGTCCTAGCGAACTAAAGGCTTCGTGACGAGTTGGCGCGAAGTTTCTTCAACTGGCCCACTGTCAAATCGACAGTTGGGATACCCGTAACTTGGCCCCAGTACTTGACTCTACCGGCATCGTTAATCGGGCAACTGGCGGTATCATCATTTCCTTGCGGAAGGTGAGCACGTTCGGGTGGAAATGCAAAACAACACGGAGCGCGTTGATAGATTCATAAAGGCTTTCGAGAAACTCTACGGAAGGAAGCCCAAAGCGGAAGACGCAGACGGCGATTTCAAAATTCAGGTTGCCCAGGACATGCAGATGAGCGTCGGAGGCGCACGTTATTACATTCGTTTGGCGTCTGAGCGCAAAGCAAGAGAGAAGTGAGTTCTACTACCCCTAGCGTTAATCGGGACTCAGGGCGTGAAAGACACCGGGGTTGTGGGAGGGGATTGGGGAGTGGAAATTAGCGCGTCGGGGAGAAACAGTGAATCGAGGTGTAATTCGCAGTCTAGTGTTCTTGCTTGGAGCCATTTTTCTGCAGGTGTTTGATGTAAACGCGCAGCAACTGGCCATATTAAACGTCAGTGTTACAGATCAGTCTGGAAAAAGCGTACCGCGAGCGCGAGTGATACTGAAGAACGCCGCGACGGGAGTGACCCGAAGCGGCACTTCAGATGTGGCAGGGCTCGCCGTGTTTCCCGGGATGCCCGCGGGAAACTATCAGATGACAGTGGAGGATGCCGGGTTCGGCGCGTCTCAAACTGCTCTCACACTTACAGTCGGGCAGAGTGCCTCTCTGCCGGTGGTCCTCGGCATTGCCACATGGAAAGAACAGATGGAAGTTTGCGAGACAGCCCAGGGTATCGATACACGAACAACGGAAACGAGCCAAGTGATCGATAGACAGAAGATCGCGGACCTGCCGATAGCGGGCCGCGATTTCATCGATTTCGTGCTTTTGACGCCGACTGCCAACGTGGGGCGCAGCACTGCTGTGGGTGCGCAATCCCCCTTTCAAGAAACGGTGTTGGAATTGAGCTTTGCAGGACTGCGCGAGACGCACAGCACGTTTTTTGGCGTGGACGGAACGGATTACACCACGAGTATTTCTGGCGTCCAGCGCGTGAGCCCTTCGCAGGATTGGGTATTGGAATTCCGCGTCGTGGACAACCCCATCACCGCCGACAATGGCCGCAACCTCGGCTCCGTGGTAAACACTGTAACGAAGTCCGGAAGCAACGAGGTGCACGGTTCAGCATACGAATTCTTTCGAAACAACGCGTTGGATGCCAACGACCTGCTATCAGCACCAGGCTTCAACACACTGCGCTTCAATCAATTCGGCGGTAACATTGGCGGGCCTATCCGGAGAGAAAAAATCTTTTACTTCCTCGGTTACGAGGGCCAGCACCGGGAGGAGTCTCCCTTATATTCGTCCTTTATCGTGCATTGCATAAATAACACTGGCTGCCTTGGGCCAGGCACACCGAGCATCAACCAAGTAAAGAAAATGCTTGGCTTGCAGCCTGAAAACCTAGGTTCCATTCTCCAGATTGAGGACTATGACAAATTCTTCGGAAAGCTGACGGCCGTTCTGAACAACAGCAGCACCCTAAACATCGGATACCTGTTCAACGATGAACGAAACCAACACGTACCGGGTGCTCCTCCGGGTCAGGGCTTACCTTCCTTTTATCGCAACAACCCCATCCGAGATCAAACGATCTATGCAAACTTGCTCCATTTGTTTGGCAGCCAGTGGACATCGGAAAGCATCCTCAACTTCGGACGAAGAACTTTCCATCTTGAACCGGTGGGCGCAGGGTATGAACCGGCGCTCCTAGTTGCCGATCTATTTGACTCTGGAGGCATTCAAGGCGGTGTTCCATACTACAGCGAGCAGCATTTTCAGGCCTCCGAGAACCTCACCTACAGCCGGGGCAAACACACTTTCAAATTCGGCGCGGATATTGAGCCGGTGTGGATCAGCGCGCAAACCACCTTCTTCACTCCCGGCGCCGGCATTTTCACTCCGCAAAGCTTCTTCGGTGCGGCACCGTTCAACGCAGCGCCGTTTGGCCCCGGAACTCCGGTGCAATTTCTTTTCCTAGAGCCCAGATTCTATTTCGGGCAGCAGATTCCTCAGCGGACACTGCCGTTTGACACGGGCCTTTTTTCCGGACCAGCGGCCACGGCATTAGCCGACAGCACCAACCTGAATTTTCTGCACAAGCTCTTTGGAATTTATGCGCAAGACCAGTGGAAACCAGCGCCGCGCTTTACGGTAACTCTCGGTCTCCGTTACGACATCGATTTCTTTCCTTCGGCGGCCGAGATACGCCTTGATGGACAGATGAATCCCACAAATTATGGAAATGTACAACCGCGCGTGGGTCTGGCCTTTTCGTTCCGCCATGGAAGAGGGGTTGTGCGCGCGGGTTTCGGTATGTTCACGGGCCCCTTCGATTACAGCGACGTCATGGTGTCCTGGCAAGGCGCATCAGCCTTCACCTACATGAACCAGCCGATCCTTCCGCAGTTTTCCAATCCAAGCAGTAGCCTGGTTGGACTGGGGCAATCCGGCATCGTCGGCGTCGATGGGCCCGTGCAGGCCAGCCAGGCATTTTCGACTTTCACGCACAAGGGCATTTATCCCGGCCCCAGCTCGCTGCTCCAATTCCCTCTTGGCTACGCGCAGAGGAAGTTTCCGAATGCTTATGCCGAACAAGCGAGCCTGCAAATCGAAAACGAGGTTGCCAAAAACCTGTTCGTCTCCGTGGGATACCAATTTGTTCACGCGTTGAAACTGCCGTTGTATCTGAGCATCAATGGAATCCCGGACGGCACGCTTCCCACTGGCGTTCAGGCTTTCACTCCGGCTGATCCTAATTTTGGGTTCGCCCTGATGGCTTCTCCGGCGGGCTATTCCCTCTACAATGCGGGCATTCTGAGCGTGCGAAAACCATTTGCGCATCACTTCAGCATTCTGGGGAACTATACGTATTCGAAGTCCATCGATCTTGCGACGGACGTCCAGCTCACGGACAGTCCGATGGACTACCTAAACCCGCAACTCGATCGCGCGTTAGGCGACAACGACGTTCGCCAGCGCTTCGTGTTGACACTGATGGCTGAATCTCCCTCTGCCTGGACTCCCGTGATGCGCAACTTCAAGTTCTCCATGCTCAACACGCTGCAAAATCCGCGTTACTATACGATCCTCGCGGGATTCGATGTAAACGGCGATGGATTCCCGTTCTCCGACCGCGTCGGCGATATTGGCCGCAACACCTATCGAGGCGATGCTTCTTATACCACGGACATACGCCTACAAAGAGAATTTAGCCTCCGGGAGCGGCTCAAAGCAGTGGCCAGCGCCGAAGTCTTTAACCTGTTTAATCGCCCGAACGTCAACGCAATTGACACCGTGTATGGGGCTGCTGCTTTCCTCGGACCTGTCCCGCAGAAGTACGGAGATGGCATCACCAGTCCGGCAAATCCCACCTTTGGCTCGCCCAGCTTCGTAGCCCCGGCGCGGCAAGTCCAACTCGCCGTGCGGCTAAACTTCTAGAATTGCGCGAAGAAAGTTGCCGCAAATTATCGGTTCGTCCGGCGGATTGGTGATTTGGACCGAAACGTTCTGAATGAAACGAAAACTATCAGAAACTGCCCGTGTTTCTAACCTGCCTGATTTGTCGTGCCGGACATGTCCGTACTGGGACCGGCTCTACCGAAACCAGGAAAAGAGGGGCGATTTTAGGACACGAAGAACCTCTAACGGACGACTCGCAATAGCACAGCGCTAGCACCTCGAACAAGTACATCACCCTGCTCAGCCGCTAGAACAATTTCCCCTACCGGTTCGGTGCGGCCCGCATGTGCGATTGTCACTCCCGTCATGCCGTAAACACCGCAAGCATCCGAAGAGAAAACCCAAAGTGCCTGCAGTCGATCTTCCTCGTCCATGGGGCCTCGGCAGTTCGATCCGGGTTGCGAGCGAACGTGGACCAGTACACCTCCGAACACTGCTGTTCCCACGTGATTGCTTAATCGGTCTGTAACCGGCCCGCCGACACCATAAACTTCATCACCACCGATTTGGCGCGTAGTTGCCCATGCGTAAGGACTACCGAAACCCTGTGAGGTTTCGGGGGTTCGCGCGAACTGGACTTCCATGAAACCGGCGATGGCGCGCAAGCTGGTAACGACGGGAATTCTGCGGTGATGAATTTCAAGGTTATCAAAACGGAATGAGATTCTGCTTGGGTTAGCCGTTCCCGCTTTCACTACTGACACAATCGTTCCCAGGACTCTCGCTCCCTTAGGAATCTTGCCGTGACTTGGTAGGGGTACGTCCTGCATGATGCGTCCTGTTATCTCCTGCCTATCCCTCACGCTCTTAGAAGAGAACCCGTGATTTAGACGCACAGGTAGGACTGTTCCCACAGGAATTTCCAGAGATTCCTGGGCCCTGGAGGTTGTACCAACTGAATCGGGAGTCTGTGCACCAATTGGACCAATACATAAACACTCGATTAACAGAAGAACTCCGATTAAAAGGCGGTGCATCGCGTCTTCAAATTTCTTAATCATTCTGAATCCCCATAACCGAGTCCTGCCAGCGACCTCGGGAAGATCGTACGGGTAGTTCCAAGACCCGCCAAAAGTCGCTTCCCCAGGGACGTGTAAATCAAGAACATGCAGGAGCGAGCAGGAAAAGTATCCATTGATGCAATTCCAGGTTTTGAGTTTCACAGATCCTCGAAGCCAAAGCAGCGCAACTCCTGATTTGTCCCTGCAAATCATCGACGCACCGACCAACACCCAACGCCGAAAACGAGTTGTCATGACGCCTCTGTACAAATCGAATTGCCTTCGTATGCGGTCAATTCTAACCGACTGTTCGGGGTCAAGTCCCGGTATGTCGTTACCCGTAACTTAGATACCGGGACCGATGGGCCCTTCAATGCCAAACTCCAGTTGCACCTAAGCGTCACCCTTTTGATTGCACCAAAGTATTTCACGGGCACCCCATCAGCGAAGTGACAAGCCCCCGCCTCATTTCGTGGTTACGGGAACGGTTGCTCTTGCGAGGCCCATGTGCAGAATAGCTCCTCGTGCATCACGAAGCTGGCCGAGTCTCAGGCGAGTGAGCACACCCTAATGGCAATCGCGGGCCACGTCAGCCGCAAGATGATTGAACACTACTCGCACATTCGTATGGAGGCGAAGCGGGCCGCCCTGGATGCCATAGCAAAACCCGTTTCTGAGGCTGGAGTGGCACAAAATTGGGCACAGTCGCCTGGGGTGAACCCCTCCGTTGAGACAGTTTGGAATTGGCACACATGCCGTTCCATGGTTTTTCCTTCTCATTCTTCCTTTTCTCTTTCAGGATGGCGCTCGGCTGGTGAAGCGGAGGCGAGCTCTGCTGGAGAGCAACTCGCCAAGGAATAACCAGCTGGAGACTCATCGGAACGATGAGCCGGGGGGCGGCTCTTGGGTCGCTCCCCGCCACTGTTTCCTCCTACATCGGACTGATAGATCTCCCCATGCCTGAAAAAACTCATCGTCGCTCCAGCAGAATTTATCGCTGGACTCACTTCCTGCTCGAACTCCTCCGGCGGCCGATAGCCCAGTGCCGAATGTAAACGGCACCGATTGTAGTACTGTTCGATGAAGACTTCGATGTTACCCAGCAAGTGTTCTAAATCTCGGTAGTCGTTCGCATAAATCTCCTCCCGCTTGAGAGTCTTCATAAAGCTTTCGCAACTGGCGTTGTCATAGGGGTTCGCCGGCCGGCTCATGCTGGGAATCATCTGGTGCTGTTGCAAGATCTGGGCGTAGTCGCCGCACGCGTACTGCACACCACGGTCGGAATGATGCACCAAACCCGGCGGCGGCTGTCGCTGCGCGAGGGCCTGCTCCAGAGCGACGATCGGCAAACGGGCCGCCAGCGTGCGATCCAGAGCCCATCCCACCACCTTGCGTGAGAAAGCGTCCAGAACCACCGCCAGGTAGACAAACTCCTTCTTCAAACGGATATAGGTAATATCCGCTATCCAAAGCTGATTCATCCCCGTCAGCTTCATGCGACTGGCCAGGTTCAGATAGACCTCGAACTCGTGATCGGAATCCGTCGTCACCACGAAGGCCCGCGGCTGCACGGCCAGCAAGTTATCTTCCCGTATGATCCGCAACACGCGTTTGTGATTCACCAGCATCCCACGCCGCCGCAACTCGGCGCTGATCCGTCGATACCCGTAGCGGCGTTGGTGCTCGATAGCGATCTGCTGAATCACGCTCCGCACCTCCATGTCTTCCTCGACTGGTGCGCGTTCCTGCAGAGAACGATAAAAACCGGCACGGCTGACCCCGGTCAACTGACACATGCGTTCGATGCTTAAGCTGCCTTGCAATGGCATCACTTCTTGGATTTCGTCGTAGATGGCTTCTCGCCACTGATACCGCTCTTCTGGCGTCGAGCCTCTACTTTTTGCAAGGCACCTTTGAAAAAATCCAGCTCCAGAGTTTTGTCAAGCACTACCCGCTTCAGCTGGTTGATTTCCTTGCGCAGGGTGGACTCACGCGAATTCCCTCGAAGCGGTTCCTCGCCGGTGTCGAAAGGATCGAATTGATCTCGCCACTTATAGAGAAGCCGCCGATGCACACCAAGTTCCTGTGACAATTCCACGATGTTGTCACAGGTCTTCAATCGCTCAACGGCCATCCGGCGGAATTCTTTCGGGTATTTCCCCACTCGTCTCTTTGCCACCTGCAGTTCCTTTCCCTGCACAGTGTGCCTTATCCGAGTGTCTCAAGTTAGGGGTTCAGTCCACGCCTGGGGTGAAGAAAAACCACCAGTGCGTAATTTTGTGAGCGGCCTGAGACATAGGTAACACATTGTGCCGGACACATAGGTGACACTTTCTCCCGTAAAGGGAGGGAGTGATGCCTTGGAAGGAGTGTTCGGTAATGGATGAAAGAATGCAGTTCGTTGCTCGCCGGCTAGCCGGCGAGCAAATGGCGGAACTTTGCAGGGAGTTTGGCATTTCCCGTAAGACGGGCTACAAGATCTTCGATCGCTACCAGGAATGCGGGGTCGAAGGACTGACGGACAGGAGCCGACGCCCGTATCGGTACGCGAATCAGCTCCCCTTCCAGGTGGAGAACTACATCTTAAACATGAAGCGTGAGCACCCCAGCTGGGGTGCTCGCAAAATCCGTGAGCGCTTGCTTCGCCGGTTCTCTGGTATTCCTATGCCGGCCAAAAGCACCGTCCATGCGGTTCTGGATCGTCATGGACTGGTGGAGCGCCGCGGGCGCTTGCGTCGTCGCGCTCAGGGAACCACTTTATCGTTGGGCCAGCGGCCCAATGAGTTGTGGTGCACCGATTACAAGGGCGAGTTCTTGTTGGGGAATCATCAATACTGCTACCCGCTGACGATCACCGATCATGCCAGCCGGTATCTGCTGACCTGCGAGGCCCTTTCCTCTACCAGAGAAAACTACGCTTTTACTGTGTTTGAAAAGCTTTTTAAAGAGCGCGGCTTGCCCGCCAACATTCGCAGTGATAACGGCGTGCCCTTTGCGTCCGCGCATGCGTTGTTCAACTTGAGCAAGCTCGCGTCTGGTGGCTGCGGCTGGGCATCGGCATCGAACGAATCAAGCCGGGTCACCCGCAACAAAACGGCCGCCACGAACGCATGCATCTCACACTGAAGAAAGAGGCCACCAAGCCAGCCGCTCGGAATTTTCTGCAGCAGCAGGCTAGGTTCGACAAGTTCATCGAGGTCTTCAACAACGAACGTCCTCACGAAGCCCTAGCCATGAAGTGTCCGGCCGAAGTCTATCAGCCATCCACGCGTCCTTATACCGGACTGCCGGACGTCGACTATCCGCTCCACGACAAAACCATCGTGGTCACCCGGTGCGGTAGAATTTGCCTGGGTCGCAAAAAAATCAATTTCAGCCAGGTCTTTGCCGGGCAGGCCGTCGGCATCAAAGAAGTTCACGACGATATCTGGCTGGTGAGCTTTATGGATTATGATCTGGGGTACTTCGATCTGGAGACTCGGGTGCTCGAACCGCTCGAAAATCCGTTCGGCCCAAAAGTGTTACCTATGTCTTAGGTACGTTGTGTCACCCATGTGTCCGGGCTGGACCTTTGAAAAGAATGGTGGGCCTGGGTGGACTTGAACCACCGACCTCGCCCTTATCAGGGGCGCGCTCTAGCCACCTGAGCTACAGGCCCGCACACGCTGCGTGGCAGAAAAAATCCAGCTTATTCATTCTACGATGACCTTTTCCGATCCGCAACCGAGACGGCGCATTTGTGGCACTATTTCGTCAGAGATTTGATCTCGATCCCAGCTTCCTTCAGGGCCCGATGGACCGCGGCTGCAATCTCAACGGCGCCCGTCGTGTCGCCGTGAATGCAGATGGTTTGCGCCACGAGCGGAATGATGCTGCCGTCGGCTGCAAGCACGCTACTTTGCTCCGCGATACGCGCTGCTTGTGCCGCAGCTTCTTTTGGGTTATGTAATGAGGAATCGTGGAACTTTCGCGAGCGCAGGCTGCCATCCTTTTCGTAACGGCGGTCGGCAAACGCTTCCGCGGCGACCCGAAAACCGGCCGCTTGAAATTCTTCCAGCATCGCGGAGCCTGCCAGACCAATAAGGACTACGTCCGCCTTCCAGCGGCGTACTCCTTCCGCGATGGCTCGCGCGATGTCGCGGTTGCGAGCCGCCTGGCTGTACAGGGCGCCATGGGCTTTCACATGACGGATGGCTGTTCCGCTCCGCTTCGCAATGGCTTCGAGCGCGAGAATCTGCCGGTGCACCAACGTGGAAATTTCTTCAGGAGCAAATTGCAACTCGTTGCGTCCGAAATTCGCGCGGTCCTCGTAACCGGGATGCGCGCCGATGCTGACTCCCTGCTGCAGGGCTTGCTCGATGGTGACACGCATCAGCCGCTCATCTCCCGCATGGCCGCCACACGCGATATTCGCGGAGGTGACGTAGCGCAACAGCGCTTCCTGGCTGCCGTCCGCCAGCGCCTCGGACATTTCGCCCGTGTCGCAATTCAAGTCCACCGATCTCATGCAAAGAGACGTCCAGGGCTGCTCAGCAGCCGCTCCTGCTCGACCCACAACGAACGGGCGACCTGCAGAGAGGTTCGTTCGAAGCGAATTTCGACGCGCGGGCGCAGCTGCCCGAGTCGGTGCAAATCCACTCCAATCACATTGGCAATTTTTGGATAGCCGCCGGTAGTTTGCTGTTCCACGCCTAGCACGATCGGCTCACCGGATGGAGTCACTTGAATAGCTCCGAGCGGGACGCCCTCGGTGATCATTTCTCCAGACAAATTGGAAGACAAGCGGTGACCTTCCAGGCGAACCCCAGTGCGGTCTGAGGACTCACTCACGCAAAATACGCCGCGAAAGAATGCCTGTTTATCGTTTTCCGAAAACAAATGAATTTGGGGTCCTTCGGTTACGCGCAAGACTTTTCTGGGCTTCAAGGACAGCAACGCAGCCTGCGAAATTGTTCGTTGCCGAAACTGTTCCCGGCCGGATCCGATTTGCAAAACATCTCCCCTGCGAAGCGCGCGCCCTTCCTGTCCGCCCGAGCCGCTAAGAAGGTGCGTCGAAGCGCTGCCAAGAAACAGAGGGACTTGCACTCCTCCCGCGACCGCCAAGTAGCCACGCGCGAAATTCCGAGTGGGTCCCGAAACCAACTTCGCCCCCGCTCGAACCGCGTGTGTCGTCCATGTGTCTACGGCCTGTCCATCGATCGTGGCCCCGAAGTCGGCGCCCGTCAGGGCTATGACCGCTGCGTCAGGAAAAACAAAACTTCCGCCGAGCAGGGTCATTTCGACGGCGGCAGCGCCTGGATCGTTGCCGACCAACAAATTTCCCAATCGCAGCGCCACCGGGTCCGCCGCTCCAGAAGGCGAAACACCCAGTGGCCCGAAACCTGGACGGCCCAAATCCTGCACCAGGGTAAGCAGTCCCGCCGATTCCACAAGCAAGACACTCATAACTGCTCCATTTTCAGAAATTCTTCCCGCGAGATTGCGCGAAACCTCACCCGGTCTCCCATCGAAATTGCCGCCATGGGCGTTCGACCGCCTCGGAACATCTGTTTCGGCGTCCGGCCGATCAGCCTCCACCCACCCGGCGTCGAGATTGGGTACACGGCCGTCTGCCTGCCGGCAATCCCGACGCTTCCCGCCGGCACCGTCTCCCGAGGAGTCTCCAGCCGTGGCGTGGCAATTCTCTCCGGAAGGTCGCCCAGATACGCGAAGCCCGGTGCGAATCCGAGGAAATAGGCGTGATAGGTTTGCGATGTGTGAAGCACGATAACCTCGGAGGATTTCAACCCGTGAAAGCCTGCGACCGCCTCCAAGTCCGGGCCGAATTCCTGGTCATAGCAAACGGGAATCTCGACACGGCGGGCTTTGCCGCGGCGAAGGGCTTCGGCGCGTGGCTCGAGCTCACGGAGCGTGGCTTCCACTTCAGCGTGGTCCACGCGGCGAGCATCAAACGTCACCATTAATGAGGTATAAGCCGGCTGCAGATTTCGCAACCACTCCGGCGGCTCTTTTTGCAGTAAGTGCAACAGCTTTAATACGCGCTCGTGCGCGGCTAAACCAATTTCCTCGCCCAGATAGACGAGCATGGCTTGGTCGCTCGCCGCGCAAAATCTCACTCGTTCTCCCCGTCTTACTGCACAAAACCGATGTTTGTTCCGGGAGTTCCCTCAGGACCTTCCTTGATCGGACCGTACAGCGCTTCGAAGCGTGTGATGTTCTCGCCGAGCGCCCGCCAGATGCGTTTCGCATGGCCTGGGCTGACGATCATGCTGCTGAGCAATTTCCCTTGGGTGGCATTCGGAAAAACATACACGAAATTCAGCGTGAACTCCTCGGCGTGATGTTGGATCATCACGAGATTGCTGTACATCCCTTGCAATTCCTTCTCGTCCGCCTTGATCTGTACTTGGCCCGGCGACTGGCCCGGTTGCGGTGCCTGTTTGTCGTCCATTTAACTCTCCTGAATTCTCTTTTAAAGGTATCACAGTCAAATCCAGCGCCTGATGCCGAACCGCACCTTAGGTCGGCACACGATGACCTGCGTCGGAAAAGTTCTATTGACAATCTCTCGATGTTAATTATAGTTTATAGTGGAAGTTCACCACAGTTAACAAACACATGGGGGACCTCCTCTCCAAATCGCTTGTTTCGCCGCCGGACGCGCCGGCAACAATAACCGCGGGCTCTTCCTGGCGGCGTGCACTGACCCTCCCGTCCCTGGCGGAAGCGCACCGTTCCATCCCGGTTTCGGCAAATCTCTCTTGGTTCCGCAAGATGCTTGTGTTCGCCGGACCTGGTTACCTGGTCGCCGTGGGCTACATGGATCCGGGCAATTGGGCGACGGATATCGGCGGCGGCTCGAAATTCGGATATACGCTCTTGAGCGTAGTGCTGATCAGCAGCCTCATGGCCATGTTTCTGCAGGCCCTTGCTGCCAAGCTTGGCATCGCTACCGGGCGAGATCTCGCGCAAGCTTGCCGCGACCATTATTCGCGCAGGGTGTCGATTTTTCTTTGGGTCATTTGTGAACTTGCCATCGCCGCTTGCGACCTTGCCGAAGTCCTAGGCTCGGCGGTTGCGCTGAAGCTGCTTTTCGGCATCCCTCTTCTCTTGGGCGTCATTCTCACCGCGTTCGATGTGCTTCTCATTCTGGGGCTACAGGGACGCGGCTTCCGTCTGATCGAAGCGTTCGTGGTCGCTCTCATCGGTACCATCGGAATCTGTTTCGCGTATGAGATTTTCTTTGCGCGTCCGCTTTGGCTCGAAGCTGCGCATGGATTTATTCCGCGAATGGAGATCCTTCGTAACAAAGAAATGCTGTATATCGCCATCGGTATCGTTGGCGCCACGGTGATGCCGCACAATCTCTATCTGCATTCCGGCATCGTGCAGACCCGTGCGTTTGGACAAGATGATAAGGGCCGCCACGAGGCCATCAAATATTCCGTCATCGACTCCTCGGTGGCCCTGGGATTCGCCCTGTTCATTAACGCCGCGATCCTGACGCTTGGCGCCGCCGCGTTTCACACCCGCGGCCTCAACGAAGTGGCGGACATTGCTGAAGCCTACAAGCTGCTTAGCCCAGTGCTCGGCGCCAGTCTAGCCAGCACGCTGTTTGCGCTCGCGCTTCTGGCGTCCGGGCAGAATTCTACGCTCACCGGTACGCTTGCCGGACAAATCGTCATGGAAGGGTTCTTGGAAATCCGGCTAAAGCCTTGGATTCGCCGGTTGGTCACGCGCGCGATCGCGATTCTACCCGCAATCCTGGTCATTGGTATCGCCGGAGAAGGGAAGCTGACGTCGCTGCTGATTCTCAGCCAGGTCGTGTTGAGCTTCCAGTTGCCATTCGCGGTGATCCCGCTGGTGCAGTTCACCAGCGAGCGCGCCAAGATGGGGAAATTTACGAACTCCGGTTTGACCACCGTTGTGGCCTGGGTCATCGCGGCGGCCATCCTGTTTTTTAATGGCGAATTGCTTTGGCTAATCTACCGCGGCGTTTGATTCGCCTTCCGCCGGGTTCGCATCGCTTTCTGCGCGCAATCCATCCGTGCGACACTTTCTAGGCAAATGGCAACATTTCAAAAAGGCCGGCGTTTACGCTTGATTTTGTTCATAGGCGCGCTTGGCTTGATCGCGTTATCGATTGGGCTCGCCGTATTCCGCAGGCCGCCATGGATTGTTCCGCTTGCAGCGAAGGCGCTGAAGAATCCACTTACGGCGTCGGATGCAAATCTCGCTGCGGCGAGAGAAATTTACAAAAACAAATGTGAAGACTGCCACGGGGATAAGGGCAAGGGAGACGGTTCGGACGCAATGATGTACGACCCGGTGCCTTCGGATCTGACCGACGCTGCAAAAATCGACGGGTTAACCGACGGTGAGGTCTTTTATCAGATCACTGAAGGACGTAAGCCGATGCCATCATTCAAAAAGAAACTAACCCCCGAGCAGCGTTGGCAATTGGTGCTCCTCGTGCGCGCCTTTGCCTCGCCTTCAGCCCAATCGTCGCCGGCCGTTCCGGCGGTTCAGACGCCGGAACCTTCAAGCAAACCACAGTGAGCGTTTCGTTACTTCACACCTGCCAGAGCGCCGGCTACTTCCTTGACATCCGGCACCACCGGAATGTCGTAATGCTTCAGCCATGCCACCCTACCCTGCTTGTCGATAATGAAGATCGACCGGCCGGTGATGCCTTTTTCCGGCAGAAATACCCCATACTTTTCGCTCATCGCTCCTCGCGGTTGAAAATCCGCCAGCAGCGAATACTTGATTCCCATCTTCTCTGCGTAGGCTTTGTGCGACCAGACGCTGTCCACGCTTACACCGAGCACCTCGGCATCGAGGCTGTCAAAACTCTTCATGTCATTGACGAAGCAGGCGTGCTCGTTCGTACAGGTGGGACTCCAGTCGAGCGGGTAGAAGACCAGCACGACACGCTTCTTCCCCGCAAAGTCCGCAAGCTTCACTTCCTTCTGGCTCTGATCCTTCAAAATAAAATCTGGTGCAGGTTGGCCGACACTGAGGCTCATGATGCGTTCCTCCGATCAATTTGAATTACCGTTGAGCATCTTACCGAATCGTCGCGCCTCGCGCCAAATTCTGGCTTTCGCGATGGCCAAAGCCGCGTTACACTCGCGGCAGAGGCTGCCATGAGCGCCGAATCGACTCGACGAGCGCTGACGATGAACCTCAACGAAGTCGTGAAACGCTATGCCGGACTGGCTGGAAATTTCGGCAATCCCGTCGCGCTTTCGGCCTTCGGTTTAGGCGCGCAAGAGACCCAGAAACTCTTCTCCGCCTTCGACGAGGATTACCACATCAGCCGCTTTCTGCATTTCTCCCACGCGAACGGTCAGACCTATTCGATCAGTGGTGATGCAGTTACACACGTCGCCGTCGATCCATCGATTTATTCCTTGTTGTAGGGGAGACACCGGCGAGCGGCGGCTCATGCCATGCGCCACCCGCGCGGGGCGGTGTCTAAAGAGGCCAGTTGATAAAAATAATCGAGGGCGCTAGAACCTTGCGATTCCCGCGCCCTCTTTCAATTGCGCCGCAAAGTTTTTGAGGCTTCCCGGCTCAATCTGGCGTGACTTTACGCTCGACCTTAAAGCTTGGCAAGAGGTTTTCGCGCAGATTGCTGTGCAAATCTGTGCATGCCTGTGTAAAAGAGAAGTCACGATGCTAGAGAACACGCGGCAAGGAAATGCGGCGAAACACACCGCGAGAAAAAGACAAGTCGAAAAAATCGAGGGCGCGTGAATCTTTCGATTCTCGCGCCCTCTTTCAATTGCGCCGCGAAGTTTTTGGGCTCCCCGGCTCAATCTGTTGTCACTCTACGCTTGGCTGAAAAACCCGACAAGAGGTCTAGGCACGATTTGCTGTGCAAATCTGTGCATATCTGTGCAAAAGACCAAGCCTTCATCACTACGGTTTGCGCTTGCGGCCTTGCGCGATCGGAGCGCGCATCATTTTTGAAGAGGCGGGTTTGGCGGTGCCATGCATCCGAATTGCCATGGGATGCCTCGGTTGGTAAAGGCCCAGCGTTTCGCCATCCGGCAACCTAAGTTTGGTCAGTAGGCCCCACCGTTGCTCTGTGATCGGTTCCGGGAATTCGACTCCCTTTGCTTCTAGCCTCGCGACTTCGGCTTTAATGTCCGCGCACAGCAAATACAGTTCGTTGCAGCCACGCTCTCCGTCGGGATGAACCGCTAGCTCACTCGGCGGAGTTGCGAAGATCAGCCAGCCGTGTCCCGCATCCACAAAAGGGAACTCAAGCACGTCCCGGAAGAAAGCCCGCACTGCGTCGGCCTGCTTGCTGTAAACGATCGTGTGCATGCCACCGATCATATTTGGCACTCCTTCTCGCCATCGGCCGGGTCGAAGGTTACTGCGGATGCCGGTCGTTCTATCGCTTCTGCTGAATGCAGCGAGGACGGACCCGCTTCGTACCCTTGTAATCGACTCAAGCATCGAGGCATTACTCCATTTTGAATCGTATAATTGTAATCTGCCAGGCATAGAATGGCGCGCGAACGGAAATCATCCCGAAGGTGCATTGGGATCTGTTCATGGCGAGGGTCTTCAGCCTGTTGTCAAAACTCGCGACACGGCTCCGCAGCCGCCCATCTTTCTAGTGCTTATGGTCGACGAATACAGTCATAAGAGCAAAAAGCAAGCCTGGCCAAGGCACACCACCGCCCGTGTTTCCCCGGCCGGCGATGCTTCCGTAATCCGACCCAACGCTTTGGCGCTCTGTAAATTGAGTCTTACCGGCGAACGCGGAAAGTCCATGCTACCAACGCACCGATGGCACCGCTCACCGGCACGACTGCGGTATGCCAAATGAGAATGTGCAGGGCTTGCAAGTTCGCGCAGTGAAGCTCCAGCATTCCGACGCCAGCTAGGCCAGCAAATGTGCCAACCACCAGTCCGGCCGCAATGGGATTCACAGCGAAACCACGCCGGAGCAGCAACCAACCCAAGAGAGCAGCAGGAACAGCATGCAGCACGCCGACCGCTAGGCACGCGATCCCGGCGTGGACGAAGTGGTCGGTCTGGTAGTCACGGAAGAGAAACGCAAACGTACCAACCAACAATAGGCAGCCGATTCCCAGTAGCGTGACTGGCGCTATGCGACGTCGGCTTCCCGGAATCATTTCGCCGACAAATTCGATCGCCGTCAGTCCGGCGAGAACGGCCAGCACCGGGAAGATCAGCGCGCACTCGAGAGGGGTCAGTTTTTCAATTCCGTAAAATCCTGCCCGGGCCGCGCCAGCCACGGCAACGGCGGCGCACAGCAGGACCAGTCCGGCAACCAGCAACCATGTCGGCGGCAACGGCCGCACCGGCTCCAACGACGGTTTGATAGCACCGGCCACGCGCTCGAGCAGCATCGGGTCGAGCTTGTGCTTCTCTTGGGCAGCCCGTTCCAGGATTTCGTCGATCTCGCTGTCCTTCACGGCGTTTCTCCGCTTGGTCCCTTCCCCATTCCTCCCACCGCGCGCATCGTCTCCCTCAGCTTCTTGTAGGCCCTGTGCACTTTTTGCTTTACGGACCCGACGCTGGTTGAAGTGGCCCGCGCCACCTCCTCGAGCGACATCCCGGCCACCTTTAACATCTCAATAACCTCTCGCTGGCTTTCCGGAAGCGGCGCCAACAGTGCTTCGAGGCTGTCGCCCCGGCCGGACTGGTTCCCGATTGCCTCGGCACCGCTGGATGTTTCATCCAGTCTTTGTTCGCGGGCTTTCATGCGAATGGCCCTCCGGAAGTGGTCCACGCGAACGTGCCGCGCAATGGCATAAAACCAGGGGAGCACCGGCTCGCCTGCGCGATAGGTATGGCGTACCTTGTGGATGCGAAGCCAGGTTTCCTGTAGCAGGTCATCCGCATCCGGACGGCTGACAAACTGCGCAACGAAGAACCGGTGCAGTTGAGGGCTGATGTGACCGATAAGAGCCGTGGCAGCGGCAAAATCTCCCTTCTGATAACGGGACATCAGCAGTTCGAGATTGCTGTCCGGGCGCATGAAGGCAAATCTTCCCGCAATCCTTAATCTGTACAACGTTTCTCTGCAACTATTTTTCCAGCTTCAAAGCCACACGAGCGGCGGCGGGTTTACTGGAAACCCATCTAAATATATTCGCCCGAAACCGCAAGAAAGTTACGGTGCATTTTGCTTTTTTCGCATTTTTCCTCCGGCCGATTTGCGTATTGCACCGTAACTCTTCCCGGGTGCCGAACGAATACCCAGCTGTGAACATGCCGCTTCCTTTGGCCGGTCCCCAGCTCGCGTCCGGGGCTGCACTTCACCACAAACCTTAAGGAGAAAATGATGAATCTTCAGAAACTCCGGAAATTTTGTCTGTCGCGCGCCGGTACGATGCTGGCGGTCATGCTCCTCGGAGCCGCTATGGCTGCTGCGAATGATCATGACCGCACTGTATACGTGCTCACGAGCACAAACAACGCCAGCGGCAATGGCGTTGTCGTCTTCAAACTCGACACCATGGGCACGCCGTCGCTGTCCTGGGACAAGACCTTGCCAACCGGTGGGAAGGGTGGCGCCAGTACCAACGCAGGAATTTTGCAGTTTAGGGACGACCTGGGTGCCGTTGCCAACTTTGCTTCGAATACGGTCACGCAAATCGCCAGATACGGCGACTTCGTCACTCTCGGCGCAACCATTGCATTGGCGCATGACTGTGTGAAACCCGACTCTGTCGCGCTCAACAAAGAGCACCTGTTCGTCGTCGGCGCGAATTGCGCGGAGAGCCATACATGGCCATGGGGCGCTGTCGATGGCACCGTCAGCCTTAGCGATCCTTCCGCGGCGCAAATTGCTGTCGGAAAGACCTGGGCGGCCGTGACATTGACGTCAGGGTCGGTCGTCCAGCTTCCACTGGCCTCCGGAGGAGCACTCAACGGAATGAGTAACCCTGTGACGCTTCCAAGCAATGCGGACGCGGTGCCGCTCGGCGAAGCGTTCTGGGATGACATTTTGGGGTTTAATCCGGCTCACAGCCCCGACAGTTTCGCCATTGTGGATAAAGACCGCAACGTTTTCCCAGTGGTTGGACCGACACCGCCGTATCCGACGAATGCTCCTTGCTGGCTAGCGAAAGGGCCCGGGAACGCCTGGTATGCGGGTAATTCGCCGGGTTCGGCGATCTCCATCTTCTTCAGTGACAGCCAGGGCGGAGTCTTCTACAAACAGATGGCCTTGCCTGGTTCCCCGACAGACATTACCGTCTCTCATGATCGAAAGTGGCTCGCCGTCATTTATAGCACCGGCGGCGAAGCCTACGTGGCCGTTTACGCCATCGATGCGTTTGGCGACCTGACCTACGTGGCAACCTCAAACTCAATCGGCGTTGCCGCATTCAGCGGCGTCGCGTTCAGCCAGTAGTCTTCTGCATTCCCTTCAGACGGCTCGGCGGACACACTGTTGCCCGCCGGGCGGTTGAAAACTTGGGAAGCCCGACGCGAACCTTTTCGAGATTCGCGAAGGATACAAGGCGTCGATGAGCGCAGGGCTACCGAATAACGATTCACCGAGCGCTGTGCGCTTTTATTAGGTAGCTTTTGCGTGCATCAGAAAGCGGGCATCGCTTTTTCGAAGCGTTCGATAACGCCTTGATATTCCTCGCGTAAAGGTTGCGGCAGGCGATTGCCGAACTTGGCGAAGAAATCACGGGTATCGGCCAGATCGAGTTCCCAGTCGTCGGCTTCGACGCGGAAAAGTTCGCGGAGCGTTTCCGACGACAAATGCAGGCCATCGAGGGTGAGAGAACTGCGCGTCGGAACAAACCCTATAGGGGTCTCCTCCGCCTGCGCTCTGCCTTCGACGCGTTCGAGAATCCATTTGAGCACCCGCACATTCTCACCATAGCCGGGCCAGAGGAATCTGCCGTCGGCGCCTTTGCGGAACCAATTCACGTGGAAAATCTTCGGAGGATGCGGGATGAGCTTGCCCATGTCCAACCAATGCTGGAAGTAGTTCGCCATGTTGTAGCCGCAGAAAGGAAGCATGGCCATCGGATCGCGGCGGGTGATGCCGATATCGCCCGTGGCGGCGGCCGTGGTTTCAGAAGCCATGGTGGCGCCGAGGTAAACGCCATGTTGCCAATCGAACGCTTCGTACACGAGCGGCGCGAGCCGCGCGCGTCGCCCTCCGAAAATGAATGCGGAAATTGGCACACCCTCGGGGGCTTCGAATTTTGGGGAGATGCTCGGTGATTGTTGCGCCGGAACGGTGTAGCGCGAATTGGGATGCGCAGCGGCTCCTTTGGAACTGTCCCATTTTTCCCCGCGCCAGGTTACTAGGCCAGCTGGGTGCTCGCCGCCGATTCCCTCCCACCATGGCTCGCTGTCCGGCGTGAGCCCAACGTTGGTAAAGATCGTATTGCGATTGAGCGCGCGCATCACGTTGGGATTCGTTTTCATCCCGGTGCCGGGCGCGACGCCAAAGAATCCAGCCTCAGGGTTGATGGCGTGAAGGTAGCCGTCGTCAGCGATGTGCATCCAGGCGATGTCGTCGCCGACGGTCCAGACCCTGTAACCCTGGCTTTCGAGAGCGGAAACCATCATCGCCAGATTGGTTTTGCCACATGCGCTCGGAAACGCCGCGCCCATGTAGGTGACTTTTCCCCCAGGGGATTCCAGGCCAAGGATGAGCATATGTTCGGCCATCCAACCCTGCTGGCGCGCCATGTAGCTGGCTATTCGGAGGGCGAAACACTTTTTGCCGAGCAAAGCGTTCCCGCCGTAACCGGAACCGACGCTCCAAATCAGTCGTTCTCCAGGGAAATGCGCGATATATCGGCGCATCGGATCCAGGTCGCCAAGAGAATGTAAGCCCGGAACGAAGTCAGAAGAGTTTCCGAGGCGATCCGTGGCGACCTTTCCGATGCGCGCCATGATCCGCATATTGGCAACGACGTACGGGCTGTCGGTGGCCTCGACGCCGACCTTGCTGAGCGGAGAGTTCGCCGGTCCCATGATGTAAGGAACGACGTACATCGTCCGGCCACGCATGGCGCCATTCAAAAGGGTGCCAACTTTGTATTTTGCGCCCCCGGGATCCATCCAGTTGTTGGTCGGGCCGACGTCGTCCTTGTCGGGTGTGCAGATAAAGGTAAGGTGCTCGGTGCGGGCGACGTCGCTCGGGCTGCTGCGATGCAAGTAGCAATTAGGATAGGTTTTGGGATTGAGCTGGCAGGAATCCGACTGTCTCAGCATCTCGCCGAGAATAGACTGATTTTCAGCATCGGAGCCGTCGCAAAAGACGATGCGGTCTGGCTTGGTAAGCTGGGCGGCCTGGTCGACCCAGGCTTCCATTGGAGTTCCCACCGATCGACCCCCGAAAAACAGATGCAATGCATGCAAAGAACAAATCATCACGCCCGAACTCGACCGCTCGCGGGAAGCGCAAAGGACGTCGAAGCCAGGCGGGGTAACACGGCCACGTCTCGTATCAAACCAGTTTAAGGTAGGGCTTAATCGGGACGCAAGTTAGCGTCCGTGAAATGACGCCTTAGACGCACGGGAATGAAGCGGGGTGCTATCCTTATTTTCCATATGTATGCGCAGAAATTTCAGGTGCATGTGCTGATCGGGGGAGTGCGGAAGAACTGCCCCCTGGAGTGGCTGGACCAGTTCTGCATGAGAAATTTTACCAATTCGGCGGATTTTGACGACACCTTGCCGGAGGGCGATGGGATGGTGCAAGCGAGTTTTCGGTTGACCCCCGAGCGGTTCGCGGAGGGTTTGGGGGCTTGGCTGACGCAAAGAGGCAAGGGCGAGGGCGATGCGGTGAAGGTGGAAGTTTCACGGGTTTAGCCGACGGTGCTTGACGGCGTTCAGGGCTGGGTCGACTCTTCGGTGGTAACCGTTTTGCCGTCGAGTGCGGCGCGCAGCGCCGGTAAGACCTTTAACGCTGCCTCTTCTCCGGCGCGGATTAGCTCGCCGGTCTTGGAAAAATCATCCCAGACGAATGGCGTCACGTCCGGTTCAATGATAACGTCTGCTTCCTTGCGCCATTCGAGGTCGGCGTGTTTCTGAATGATTGTAAACGAACGGCTGAGAACGTCAGTGAAGGTGCGAGGCTCGTCGACCGCCCCGGCTTCCAGATAAACGGCGATGATGAGTTCGGCGCCGAGGAGCAGTACGCCTTCAATGGGAACAAGAGCGGTGAGGAAGCCATCAACGAGCGTACGACCTTCATATTTGACTGGGACGAACAAGCCTGGATAGGCGCAAGACGCGCGAAGTGCCGGAGCGATAGGTCCACCGTGGTAGTAGACGGGTAAGCCTAGATTGATATCGGTGGTCGCGATAGCGAGAGGTTTCTGCAATTCTTCGAAGCGCTTCACGGGTGTCATGCGCGCCATGAAATGTTCCAGCCGGTTGTTCGTTGCCAAACCGAGCCAAGAGGGAGTCCAGCGGCCAAAATCGGTGAATTTGGTTTCGTAGGCGACGCGCTCCATCGCTTCAAGTGGTGTGCCGGAGCAGTAACCAACGGCGATGAGCG
Organism: Candidatus Acidiferrales bacterium; assembly: GCA_963722985.1. Classification (GTDB taxonomy): domain Bacteria; phylum Acidobacteriota; class Terriglobia; order Acidiferrales; family UBA7541; genus Acidiferrum. The sequence continues at coordinate 391,866 of CAVROZ010000001.1, forward strand.
CGCCTACGCTGGTGCCGGCCACAACATCGATCGGAATGCCAGCCTCGCGGAAAACGCGCAACACACCGATATGCGCAATGCCGCGGGCGAAACCGCCGGCCAGAGCGATGCCCACACGCGGCCGTTTGGCGCCTTTGGGAGGTCCGCTGTAGGCAAACGTACGGAATAGATCCTTGGCCATTCGCAGGAAACTCTGCGTGTCTCCATTTTTCTCAGGAGTCATACGTTCTATTTTACGCCGGTGCAAGGTCGTCAAACACCCGTTTGACCCCCACGATTCCATTTTGTAACCTGATTTGCCGTTCCACTTTCTCTGTCGAAGGCGATGTCATGACACAACGGATTCAGAAGGCCGCCGTCCTTGGCGCCGGGACCATGGGTGCTCGAATTGCCGCACACTTCGCCAATGCTGGGCTGCCTTGTTTGCTGCTGGATATCGTTCCGAAGGATGCAGCGCCCGCGGACAGGAACAAGATTGTGACGGCGGGACTGGACGCAGCGAAGAAGTCGAAGCCCGCGGCATTTTTCACAGCGGACTTGGCGTCGAAGATTTCGATTGGAAATTTCGAAGATGACTCGGCGCGAATTGCCGACGCCGACTGGATTATTGAAGTGGTGGCCGAAAATCTGGAAATCAAACGGGCGTTGCTCTCGAAAGTGGCGCAGTTTCGCAAGCCGGGCGCGATCGTTACGACCAACACCTCTGGGCTACCGGTTCACCTGATCGCCGAAGGAATGCCGGAAGAGTTTCAGCAGCACTGGGCCGGGACTCATTTTTTCAACCCTCCGCGGTATATGAGATTGGTGGAAATCATTCCTGGGCGGAAGACCTCGCGTGAAGTTTTACACACGCTCTCGGATTTTTGCGACCGTCAGCTCGGCAAAGGCGTGGTCATCGCGAAAGATACACCGAACTTCATTGCCAACCGCATCGGGACCTATTCCATGTTGAACGCGCTGCGGTTGATGTCCACGCTCGGGATGACGATCGAGGAAGTGGATGCGTGCACCGGGCCAGCGGTGGGCTGGCCGAAGTCCGCGACATTCCGGACCGCCGATATCGTGGGGCTGGACGTATTGATGCACGTCGTAAGAAATATTTGCGAGAACGCGCCGAACGACGAATCGCGCGAGGGATACAAACTTCCAGAGTTTGTGGAAGAGATGGCAAGACGAAAATGGCTGGGGGACAAGACCGGCCAGGGATTTTATAAGCGCGTAAAAGGCGGCGAAGGGGAAAAAGAGATTTTGACGCTGGACGTGAACACCATGGACTACCGTCCGCGTCAGAAAGCGAAGTTTGCTTCGATTGAAGCGGGCAAGGCGATTGACGACACGAGAGAACGTCTGCGCGGGTTCATAACGCCTTTGTTTGAAGGACAAAAGATCGACAAGGCGCAGCAATTCCTCTGGGGCGGGCTCTCCGAAATGTGTCTGTACGCCGGACGGCGCATGCCGGAAATTTCGGATCACATCGAAGACGTGGATCGTGCGATGCGCTGGGGCTTTGCGTGGGAATTGGGGCCGTTTGAAAGCGTGGACGCCATTGGCCTGCCCGCGTTTGCCGAACAGATTCGCAAAGAAGGCAGACACTTGCCGCCGATCTTCGAAAAAGCTCTTGCAGAAGGCCGAAAGAACTTTTACGAATCGGAAAACGGGCAGACTTCGGTTTTCGATTTTGGCAGCGGCTTGATGACCAAGGTGAAAGAGCCCGCCGGAATCGTCATTCTCAAGAATCTGAAGGAAGCTGGGCGAGAAGTAGAACGGAACAACGGCGCCAGCCTGATCGACTTGGGCGACGGCGTGGTTTGTTGCGAATTCCACGCGAAGATGAACGCCATCGGCGCGGACCTGATCACCATGATTCACAAAGGGCTGAAGCGGCTGGGCACGGATTTCGACGCCATGGTGATCGCGAACCAGGCCACGAATTTTTCCGTCGGCGCGAATCTGATGCTGGTGCTGATCGGAGCGCAGGAGCAGGAGTGGGATGAGCTGCATCTTGCCGTAAAGCAGTTTCAGAATGTCAATCTGGCGATCAAGTATGCGCCGAAGCCGGTGGTTGCGGCGCCGCAAGGGATGACATTGGGTGGCGGCTGCGAAATCAGCCTGCATGCAGCGAAAATTCACGCCGCGTCGGAAGCGTACGTCGGGCTGGTGGAAACGGGAGTAGGACTGATTCCCGGTGGTGGCGGCACAAAGGAAATGGTGATTCGCGCGAACGAAAACGCCGCTTCCGGTGATGATCTGGATCTTTTTCACACCCTGAGGCCTGTATTTGAAAATATTGCGATGGCTAGAGTGGGAACGAGCGCGGAGGAATGCCGGGAACTCGGTTATCTGCGTCGAGCGGACGCGGTTTCGCTGAATCGAGAGCGACTGGTGGCGGATGCCAAGCAAACCGCGCTGGCGCTGCTTAGCGGCGGATGGAAGCCGGCGGCAACGTCTTGGCAAGAGGGAGCGCAAACGACACAGATCAAGGTGCTCGGAGAATCGTTTCTTGCGGCGTCGAAGATGGCCATTCACCTAATGGTGCGAGGCGGCTACGCTTCCGATTACGACGCGCACGTGGCGCGAAAACTAGGGAACATTTTGGCGGGAGGGGCGCTGTCTGCGCCGCAAATGGTGAGCGAGCAATATGTGCTCGATTTGGAACGAGAGGCTTTTGTTTCGCTATGTGGAGAGAAGAAGACACAAGAGAGGATTGCGCACACGTTGAAAACGGGGAAGCCTCTGAGGAATTAGACCCTTTGCGCCGCGCTGCAGCACTCAAAATCGCGTAAAATCGTATTGTCATCAAGGATAAAAGTGTTTATTCTCGGAGCCCGGAGGGCCTGATGCAAAAACTCTTGCCGCCACGAGAAGCCGCGAACATTTTGGGAATCAGCTATCCCACCCTGAAACAATGGATTTATCACAGCAAAATCAAAACTGCCAAGACTCCGGGCGGGCATCATCGCGTTCCGGAATCGGAGATCGACCGGCTGATCCCGAAGAAACTGGAGCGTGGGGATCTTGCCACACGGCGCGGGAATTTCCGCAAAATCAGCGGACGAAACCAGTTGATCGGCCGGGTCGTGGCGCTGAAATTTAGCGGCCTGCTGGCGCAGGTGTCGTTGACCATCGGAGAACAGCACATCACCGCGATTATTACAGCCGATGCGGCGCGGGAATTGCGCCTGAAAGTAGGCGAGCGCGCGGCTGCGCTCATCAAATCGACGGAAGTCATGATTCTGCGAGTTTGAACCCGTGGTCTGGTCAAAAACACTTCAGAAATGGAAGCTATGAGCCTCGAAGCTCTTGCACTTTCCTTGCGGCTGGCGTTCACCGTATCGCTACTGCTCCTTCTGATTGCTCTGCCGTTGGCGTACTGGCTGGCATTCACGAGGTGGCCAGGGAAATTTCTGCTGGAATCGGTGGTGGCGCTCCCGTTGGTGTTGCCGCCGACGGTACTCGGATTTTACGCACTGATCGCCTTGGGACCGCGAGGAGCATTGGGAAAGTTGTGGCAAGGGATCTTTGGCCATTCGCTCGCGTTCACTTTTGCCGGATTGGTGCTGGCGTCCATGGTGTACAGCCTGCCGTTCGCAGTGCAGCCGTTGGTGGCGAGTTTTGAATCGCTGGACCGGCGGATCCTGGACGCGTCATCGATGCTGGGTGCGGGAAAGTTTCGATCATTCTTCCGCATCATTCTGCCGTTGGCATGGCCCGGCGTGATTACGGCGGTGGTTCTAAGTTTCGCGCACACCTTGGGAGAGTTCGGCGTCGTGCTGATGGTAGGCGGGAATCTCTCTGGAATCACGCGCACGATATCGATCGATATTTACGATCGCGTGCAGGCGCTGGATTATTCGGGCGCGCACCAGACCGCGCTGTTTCTCCTGGTGATCTCCTTCATTGTTCTGTCCATCGTTTACGGGGTGAATCGCCGCATCTGGTCGCCGTGGAACAGCCGGTAGCGCCTTCATGCTCTCCGTCAACATCGAAATAAAGATCGGCGCCACCGGAACGCTGCCCTTCCGGCTACAAATCAACGAGGAATTCTCGCCGGGGTTCACGGTGTTGTTCGGACCGTCGGGCGCGGGGAAGTCCACTTTACTGGACTGCATCGCCGGGCTGCTGAAACCGCATCGAGGAAAGATTACGTTTGGCGACGCGATTTTCTTCGACGCCGAGAAGAATATTTTCATGCCTCCGGAAAAACGGGGAATTGGATACGTGTTTCAATCGCTGGCGTTGTTTCCCCATCTGAGCGTGGAAGAGAATATAGTCTTCGGAATTTCGAAGCTGACGGCCGCACAGCGACGGGAGCGAATGCAGCGAATTCTGGAAGCGTTTCACATCCAGAAGTTGCGAAGTCGCAAACCGCGGGCGCTTTCCGGCGGCGAGAAGCAACGAGTGGCACTGGCGCGATCGGTCATCACCGAACCGCGTGTACTGCTGTTGGATGAGCCATTGACCGGACTGGATGGGGGATTGCGCCAGGCGATTTTAGAGGATTTGCGGAACTGGAATGGGGAGCAGCGGATTCCGATACTTTATGTCACGCACAATCGGGAAGAGCTAGATGCCATTGGTGACCAGATCATAGCCATGGCGGACGGTGAAGTGCGCGGAAGAGGAACTGCGCGGGAAGTCCTCGATTCTCCTCGCGCGCTGCCCTTGGCGCAGGCCGCGGGATTCGAGAATTTGCTTGTGGGCCGCGTACTGGAACACCGGCCTGAAGATGGTGTAATGCGCGTTGGCCTGGATGAGAGTCACTGCGAATTGGAAATTCCTCTTGGCCTTCAGCAGGCGGGCGAAACGATCCAGGTGGCCATTCATGCCGGCGACATCCTTTTGGCGACGCAACTGCCCTTCGGGCTAAGCGCGCGCAACATTCTGCCCGGTACCGTGGAATCGATCGAGACGCGCGGCGCAATGGAGAGCGTCCAGGTGAACGCCGGAGTGCCATTCACGGTACACGTGACACCGGGGGCGCTTCGGTCCCTCGAGTTGGCACGGGGTTCTGTTGTTTGGTTGATCGTGAAGACGCACTCCTGCCATGTGGTCTCTCCGCAAGGAGGACGACGCTCTGCTAGTATCGAAGGCACGTTTCAGTGAGGAATTGCGTGAGCGGCAAAATCCAAAAGCGGAATGGGACGCCGAAACCTCTGCGTGCTCGCACCGGTGCAAACCCGACCAAGCAGTCGAAGCCGGCGACTCGGCTAGAAGAGGTCTTGCGGAGCGCGGCCAACATTTTCTTCGCCAAGGGTTATCACGCGACGAGCATCGAGGACGTAGCGCGCGACGTGGGAATGTTGAAGGGGTCGCTCTATTACTACATCAAATCGAAAGACGATCTGCTGTTCAGGTTGCTGCTGGCGGGAATTGAGGACAGCGACTCTTATATCGCACGGCAGATTAATCCCGAAGGCGATCCGGTGGACCAGTTGGAGCGGGTCATCCGCGCGCAGATCGACTACATCGTCGAAAACCGCGTACAGTTCGGGCTGTTTTTGCACGAGTTCGATTCGCTTTCGGGGAAAAGGCAGCACAAGTTAATTTCCGTGATGTGGCGCTACAACGCGCGGTTTGTAGAACTCGTGCGGCGGGCGCAAGCACAAGGCAAATTGATGCAAGGTGAGCCGTGGATCATTGTCAATGGCATCTTGGGAATGTGCAATTGGTTGTACCGGTGGTATGACCCGGATGAGCGAGGTGATTCAGAGCAGATCAAAAACGTATTTGTGCGGATGATTTTCGAAGGAATCCGTAAAGGGTAGCAACCGGTTCAATCCATTCCCGGCGACGAGGACAGTCCTTTCGACGTCGATTTCACATTGAGATTGCGCATGAGACGCAATAACGAGTTTGGGTGCAGGCCCAGGATTTTCGCCGCGTCCACATAACTGCCGTTCGCCTGTTCTAGCGCCTGCTGGATCAATTGTTTCTTAAATTCCTTCAGCGAGCTGTAATACTTCGCCGATTCCCCCGACGGACCGCCGCCCTCGATGATATTTTCCGGTAGATCCTCGGGGCGGATCACGTCATTGGTACCAAGAACGGCGGCACGTTCAATGGCATTTTCCAATTCCCGAACATTTCCCGGCCAATCATATTGTGACAGGCAGGCAAGCGCCTCTGGAGAAATGGATTTCACAAGCGTGGGGCACTTGCGCTGCATCTTACGAATAAAGTAACCAGCCATCTCGGCGATATCGTCACGACGGTCGCGCAGCGGAGGAAGGGTAACCGCGACCACGTTGAGCCTATAGAAAAGATCTTTGCGAAATTCTCCGGCCTCTACCGAACGGACCAATGACTTGTTCGTAGCGGCAACCAAACGGATATCCAGAGGGATAGCCTTCGTGCCCCCAACTCTTTCAAATTCTCGTTCCTGCAGGACACGCAGTAGTTTGGCCTGGAGTTCCGGGGCCAGTTCGCCGATTTCATCGAGAAACAGCGTCCCGCCTTCTGCCAATTCCACCTTTCCTTTCTTCTGAGAGGCTGCTCCGGTGAAAGCGCCTTTCTCGTGGCCAAATAATTCGGTTTCGAGCAAGCTTGCGGCAATGGCGGCGGAATTGATTGCAACGAAAGGACGGTCGGCGCGAGGGCTATTGGAATGAATGGCGCGAGCCACTAGCTCCTTGCCAGTGCCGCTCTCGCCTTGAATGAGTACGGTGGAATCGGTGTGAGCGACCTTGCGGATGAACTCAAAAACCTTGCAGATACTCGGGCTGCTACCGATTATGTCGTGCTTCAGGCCAATTTCCGCCCGGAGGGCTAAATTTTCCTGGCGGAGTTTTTCCCAATGGTCCAGATTCTCGGAAGCAAGAGCGGCGATGTGAGCGATACCCTGGAGTACGCGCAAATGGTTTTGGTCAAATTGAACCGTGGGAACCTTGGCGTCTAGATAGATGATGCCGGTGACTCGCTCTCCAACGAGCATCGGTACGCACAGGAGCGAAGTCCTCTCTTCCGGTGTTACGCCCTGATCCTTGATCGTGCGATGGCCACCCTCGCCGGTGAGAAGCAGGCCGGAGCGTTCACGAACAACCCGGTTCAGAATGGCTTGACTAATCGGCACGGCATTTTCAGGACCGTGCACGCGGTCCCACGCGCGCGTCGAACTCACGTTGCCCCGCGAATCAAAAAACACCACGCTTCCGCGCTCGGCGGGTATCACATCGAAAACAAATCCCAATAGCTGCCACTCGAGAGACTCACGATCGCGGATACTGCCGATTGCTGTCGAGAATTTCAGAAGCGCATTCAAATCGTTCCGCGCGCGGACTGGCGCAACCATGCCAGGCGCAGTCCCCTCATTCTGTACCGGCGGGAAAGTCGATTCTTCCTGGGGAAGAATGAATGAGACGCCGGACATCGCCGTGGTGTCGTCAAAAATTACAGGATTGGAGTGAGTGTCCTCGGCACCGTTCTCGCCCTCTTGAAGGAACACAAAGAGAGAAAAGCCGATGGAAATCTGGTCGCCGTGCTGTAAACGCTGATCCCTGACCGGGACACTGTTGACCCTTGTGCCGTTGCGGCTTCCGAAATCCTTGAGCCGCACTTCCGGACCATTACGAACAAAACTGCAATGGCGGCGCGACAAAGCCGCATCGGAACTCCACAACTGGTTGGAGTGTTCACGTCCGAGGGTGATCTCTCCCTCCGGCAGAGGCAAGGTCTGACCCTGAAATGGACCCGCAATCCCAACAATGCGCGGTTGCATACGCGACCTTACCACGAAGTTTACACCCGCGGGGCTACTTGGTGTTCCGAGAATCCTGCCGTTAACCAGAGAGCGGGGCGATTAACCGTTCGGTTAGCGAAATCGCAGCCAGCTTCTGTGTGCCTGGCGCAGAATCGGTCCGGATGAATTCGCTAAGAGGGTTGGAATCAATGAATTCGAAAGACCGAGCGATTAAGCGCGTTTCAAATTGTGCCGTGGCCCTTGGCCTGCATTCCTACTCAGCGTCTGTCGGTCAAAGAAACACGAAGCGCAAGAGCCACTAAAGGTAGACAGGACAGAGCCAAGATCTGTTGTCGCTTTTCCCAGGTCTGCGCGCGTGAAAAAAGGAGAATCGGTCATGAAAAACGTCCTCGGAATCGTCTTAGTAGCTACCACGATGGTTTTTGCTTCTTCGGCAAAAGCGCAGGAATTTCGCGTGAAGGCCGATGTCCCGTTCGACTTCTCAATCGATAAGCAGGTCTACCACGCAGGCGAATACGACATCCAAAAACTGAACACTACGCTCCTTTTGGTGGATTCCGGCAACGGAAGCGCCAGAACGATCGTACATCCGCTCATGTGCAGCTCGCAGAAGCCGGCGAGCAACACGAAACTGGTCTTCCACCGGGTCGGGCAAACCTACTTCCTCTATCAGATTTGGATTGAGGGCCGTACCTACGGCCGTGAATTTCCCACACCAAAGATGGAGACGGAGCTGCTGGCGCACAACGGTGTGAAGCCGGTAGACGTGATCGTCGCTGCAATCATTGAAAAGTAACGAAATCGAGCTCATACCGCGAGCTATATGCGAAGAGGGAACGGACTTCCGTTCCCTCTTTTTTTGTCTTGGCAGATGTTCCGCCCGGAGTTGCAGATTTTCTGCCGGTCGTGAACAATCGATAGGTAATTCCAATCCACTGTGACGAGAGCCAGATGAAACAGAAAATCGTGAATTCGCTGGATGCGGCCGTGGCGGGCATTCCCGATGGCGCGCGGATCATGTTCGGTGGATTTGGCGGCGCGGGCTTTCCAAACAATTTGATCCAGGCGCTTTCGCAGAGAGGCATCAAAAACGTATTCGCGATCAGCAATAATTGCGGCACGCGCGACGGAGAATTGGGAATCATGTTTAAGAACGGACAGGTCAAACATGTGATCTGCTCCTTTCCCGGGCCGCATTCGAACCATTTCCAGGAACGATTCGCAAAAGGCGAAGTGACCTGTGAGTTGGTGCCACAGGGAATTTTGTGCGAACGCATGAGAGCGGCGGGTGCGGGCTTGCAGGGGTTCTACACCACGGTGGGTGTTGGAACCGAGGTCAGTGCGGGCAAGGAGGAACGCGTGCTCGATGGGAAGCGGTGCATCCTCGAAACGCCCATTCACGCCGACTTCGCGCTGATTAAGGCGGAGAAGGCGGATGAGTTAGGCAACTTGACTTACCGGCTGGCGGCGCGGAATTTCAATCCCATCATGGCCGCGGCTGCGACAACGACGATTGTCGAAGTGGATCAGATTGTGCCGGTCGGTTCGATTGCGCCGGAAAACGTAATCACCCCGGCGATTTTCGTGCACAGAATCGTCCAGGCGAAAGGATTGCACTATGCCGGATAAGCCGCGCCTTACTCGAGAGCAAATCGCGCAGCGTGCCGCGCGGGAACTGCCGGACGGCGCTTACGTAAATCTTGGCTGGGGCATACCGAACCTGATTTCGGACTATTTGCCGAAGGGGATCACAGTGTACTTCCACAGCGAAAACGGAATCCTGGGCATGGGGCCCCGGGCAAAGGCGGGAGAAGAGGATTCTGATCTGGTCGACGCAATGAAGGTGCCGGTGACACTCATTCCGGGAGCGTCGTTTTTCAACCAGGCGGATGCACATCTGATGACGCGTGGAGGGCATCTGGACGTGGCCGCTTTGGGGGGATTTCAGGTGTCGGAAAAAGGCGATTTGGCGAACTGGAAGATTCCGGGAGCGAAGGGCAGCGGTGGAATCGGCGGCGCCATGGATATTGCCGCGGGCGCCAGGAAACTGATCGTTTGCATGGAACACAACACGAAAGAAGGGGCGCCGAAGATCGTGACTCAATGCACCTACCCCCTCACGGGCATCGAGTGTACGGACACGGTAGTCACCGACCTCGCGGTGATCGACGTGACGCCGGAAGGTCTGGAGCTGCGAGAAGTGGCGGCGGGATGGACGGCTGAAGAAGTGCAGGAGCGCACAGGGGTGAAATTGATCGTACGCGGCACCGTGCCGGAGATGAAGTTATAGTCCCTATCGGGTGCCGCACTCCAAACTACATGCGGGCGGCGGCGCGGGCGGCAATGTGGCCGTCCGGCGTGCGCAGAACAACGACGAGGCTGTCGGTCACCGGAACTCCCGCGCTCGGCAAATCAAATTCGAATTCCCATTCAAAACGTTCTGGCAATTGTGCCGCAAGCTCCTTGGCGTAGGGCACAACGCGGCGGGTTTCGAAATGCTTTGCCACAATGCCGGAGACCGGGCGTAAAGCCATGCCGTGTTTCCAATAAAAGGCGAGCCGGAACGTATTGACAAGCGCGACCGTGAGATAGGACGGCGCACCCGTGTTTTGCAATCCCGTGTCGCAAGGCATGTCGTACATGAGGAAGCTGACATGCAGTTGCTTGGGGAACTCGGTGACAATGTCGCTGCCACGATGAATGAAGGTGCCGGTGTTTGTGTCGACGCGCTTGAGGTTATCGAAGTAGCCGGGAGCGGTAGCGCGGCCATCGAGGCGGAAACAGGCGCCGGAAGGCACGGACCCGTCGGTCATCATTTGCAACCCGCCATCGTAGTTCCAAATGGATTTTTCGCGATTGGGTTGTGCAGAGAGCGAAGGCGTACTAGGAGAAAGCAGTAAAAGCACCGCCATCGGGACGGAAACTAGGGTCTGGCGAGACATAAGAGTTTCCAGTAAGAGGATTCTACCCCTCAGGAGGTACCCGCGAGAAGCAAAGAATCCAAACTCAGGTTTCCAATGTAGCGTCGATTTTCCGGATCCTTAGAACGCCAGCGGCCAAAAGGCCCCTGCCGCCGAGCTAATTCAATTTTCAGACTTTAGTAGGAAGGAAAAACCCTCGAGTTTGCAGATTTTCTTCCCTTCCCCTGCTGATTTGCACTTGCCCTTTTTCTTTAAGCGTTGGGGCTGAAGTTCCCCCGCAGCAAGAGCGAGAATGGGTAAGACAGATGGAGGCGCGACGGGAATATTATGCGCGCCAAGAAGAGTTTGAGCGTTGCGGAATTGATATTCCAGGCGCGACACCGATGTTTCATAGAGAATCAGATCCGTCTCCGGACGGTACAACCAGATCGTGGCGGGATAGTAGGTATCGCCGGTAAACAGCAGGCGATTCGCGGCGTCGTATAAGCAAATCGAATCCGGAGTGTGGCCCGGAGTCGAAATAATTCCTATGATCCTTTCGCCTAAATCGACCTCCTCGCCATCATGGATGTACTTCGTGATGTTCCAAGATTTCGTGCGATAGGACTTGGCGTCGAAGTCTTTGGGAAGCTCCCCGCAGATTTCGCCCGGGGCGATTTCGGCTTGGGCGTCGGCGAAAGATCCCTGCGCGTTCCGGCGAGAGAAATCCGTATCCATCGAATAGAGCGTTTGGAATTGCCAATTGCCGCCGACGTGATCATTGTGCGTGTGAGAGTTAAGGGCAATCACGGGAAGTTTGCTGAGCTCGCTCACGACCTTGCGGATATCGCTGATGCCCATGCCGGTATCGAAAAGCAGAGCCTTGTCCTTGCCAAGAATCAAGTAGGAGATGGTCTCCTCGGACTGGTGCGGCTCATAAATCGCGAAGGTATCCGGAGCGACCTTGTAAACCTCGAACCACGGATCGGAGATCTGGACGCGTTCGAGGGATTTGTACTCGGGCCGGGGAAGAGGCTTGCACCAGTCGGGAATTGCGGGTTGTTGTCGTGCGTGAAGAATTGGATTCAACCCAAGGGACACGGAGGCACAGAGAAGAGCGAGCCGCGCAAGATGTCCGGTAGATATAAAGTTCGTTCCTTTTACGTGAACCATTTGCGGCGCGTGATCCCTCCTCGTGCTCGAGGCGAAATACGCAGTGCGTCCCTTCGTGCACAACATCACAACGGATATCGCGAAGAAAGTCTACGACTTTGTCCGAGGTCACAGACCGGGTTGGCACGCGCTAAAATCAATTACCGAGTCGGACTTCTGTCTTGATTGCTGCATATCCCGGAGAAACATCTCTGCAGACATATTCCTCGACAGCCTCACCGCCTTAAGAACCGAACGTGATTTTCAGAATGAGTTCGGCGGCCATGAGATAGAAAAGTAGTTGAAATGCCGGGCGGCCGCAGGCGAACAAGGTCAATTGGATCGGCTAGCCAGACCATTCTGGCGGCTTTGCCGGAATATCAATTTTTGCTGCATTTTGTTCTGGCGGAAGATCTTTTGCTTTCGATTCGAATTCCGTTGCGGCCTCCCACGGTCGGGAAAAGTCGGTATCGAAAAAAGGGAAATCTGCGTTCGCTATGTGCAGGTTACCCGTCAGAGATCAGGGGTGCGTCATTTGTTCGGGTTTGACGAGTTGGTCGAACTCCTCCGCGGAGAGGAAGCCAAGTTTGACGGCAGCCTCTTTGAGACTGGTGTTTTCGTGGTGCGCGGTGTGCGCGACCTTGGCGGCGTTGTCATAGCCAACCCTGGGAGCCAAGGCGGTGACGAGCATGAGGGAGTTCTGAACGTAGTGGTCGATGGTGCTGCGGTTGAGCTCAATACCGTTCACGCAGTGCTCGACGAAGCTATTCATGGCGTCGGCAAGAAGTCCGGCGGAGTGGAGATAGTTGAAGATTATGACCGGCTTGAAAACATTGAGCTCGAAATTGCCCTGAGACCCGGCGAAACCGATCGCAGCATCGTTGCCCATAACCTGAACCGTCACCATGGTGACCGCTTCGGCCTGTGTGGGATTCACTTTGCCAGGCATGATGGAAGACCCGGGCTCATTTTCGGGAAGAATCAATTCGCCAAGCCCACAGCGTGGCCCGGAGGCCAACCAGCGAATATCATTCGCAATTTTCATCAAGGAAGCCGCGAGAGTTTTCAACGCGCCGCTGGCGAAGACGATTTCGTCGTGTGCAGAAAGGCTGGCGAACTTGTTCGGATGCGAACGGAAGGGCAGATTTGCCAGCTCGGCGATTTTCTTTGCCGCTCTCTCGGCAAATTCAGGATGAGCATTCAAGCCCGTGCCCACGGCGGTACCGCCAATCGCCAGATCAAAGAGGCCATCGAGCGCCACAGCGATGCGCGTGCCGTCGCGATCGAGTAGGCTGACCCAGCCGGAGATTTCCTGGCCAACCGTCAGTGGCGTGGCGTCTTGAAGATGCGTGCGTCCGATTTTCACGACGCCGATAAATTCCTTCGCTTTGGCGTCCAGAGCATCGCGTAGCTTTTTCAATGCCGGCAAAAGCCGGCGAGAAGTCTGTTCCGCGGCGGCGATGTGCATGGCGGTGGGAAATGTGTCATTCGAAGACTGCGACATATTGACGTCGTCATTCGGATGAACGGGTTTTTTCGTGCCGATTTCGCCGCCGGCGAGCTGGATGGCGCGGTTCGAGATGACCTCGTTGACGTTCATGTTGGTCTGCGTGCCGCTGCCGGTTTGCCAGATGCGAAGAGGGAAATGGTCGTGAAGCTTGCCGGAGATGACCTCATCGGCAGCTTGAGTAATAAGGTTGGCTTTCTCCTCCGACAGTTTTCCGAGATCGCGATTGACGAGAGCCGCGGCTTTCTTGAGTACGCCGAACGCGCGAATCAATTCGGAAGGCATGGTGTCTTTCCCGATCGCGAAATGAATCAGCGAACGAGCCGTTTGCGCGCCATAATAACGGTCCATCGGGACTTCCATTTTGCCCATGCTATCGGATTCGGTGCGCGTCGGAACGGATTTCGCAAATTGCGTGGCTTCAGACATGGCGTCTCCTTCGGAGCGATAGAACTAGTCTAGCAAAGAAGAAACGTCAGGAGGCCGCGGGGAGCTATTCGTTCTAGTGGATGTCGATGGTGGTCACGCTAAGAGCCGGTAGGTTGACCGTCAGCGAAGTTCCTGAAGCAGGTTGAGTGCCGGTTGCGACCGGTTGAATCGTGCTTTGTCCTTGAGCAGAAGCAGCGGTCATTTGGAACAGGTGGGCTGTGCCCGAGAGCGCCTGGCCGTTGATGGCGGTGACCTGCGCAGAGGCAGAGCGGTTGATTGCGACGAAAACGACGCGGCCCGGAGTGGTGCTGTCGGTACTGGCGTAAACGATGACGTTGGCGACGTTGCTGGACGTGGCCTGCAGCGACGTATCGCCAAAATTGGAATTGGCATTGTCGAAATCGCGGAACGCACGAAATCCGGCAAGGATGTAAGGCGAAGTGTCATTCAGCGGCCAAAGATTTGCGGCGAAAAGATTCTGCGCGCCGAAGATGCCAAGATTGTCGGCTTGCGCGATGGTACCGGCGATGTGCTGGCCGCCGCCATTGTTGTATTCCGTGATGGAAAGCTTCATGCCGGGATTTTCGACACCGATCCGCGATTGCAGGCGGCCAAGGATGTAGATGGGTCCACCGAGGACGTCCGTGGTGATCCAGGAATTTTCCGTGAACGTGGAGTCCCACAGGCTACGCGGGCTCTGAACAATCGCTTGCACCTGCGCAGCGGTAAGCGTGGAGCCGGTTAGGTCTGTGACGCGGTTTCCGCTTCCATCGGTCGCTTCCGAATACCAATGGAAATCGTAAACATCGACAAGCGGCCTGCCGTAGGTCGTCGCCGCGGTTTTGATCGCTGGAAGATATTTGTCCGGGAACCAGTTGTTGCCGCTGGGCGTTGCGCTGAGTTCACCTTGCCAGTTGTAAATCCCTTCGAAGCCGTAATGCACCGGGCCAAAGATCAGTACATCCGGAAATTGATCCTTCAAGGCTTCGCTGAGCGCGATGGTTTTCGAAATGTAATTGTCCGCCGTGACCGGATCCGGGCCTTGCACTTCGAGGTGTGTGGAGGTCCAAAGTTCCGGCTCGTTGTCGAGTTGCACGAAAACCGGGCGCGTTGTGGGACTGGTTCCAAAGATCGACTGGCCCGAGAATTTCTGGTTGAGCACCCAGATGAATTCGTCCATATATACATAGTTGTCGGTCGTGAGCGGATTAAGCGTGAACGGAGCCGACGACTGCATGCTCTTCATGAAGACCACTTGCTTGAAGCGATTCAGGTCGGGAGGATGGGTAACGCTGACGGGCCCATTTTCATCGCCGGCGACTAACCCTTGCATCTGGAAAGTCACGAGACTGGCCATGCCGTTGGCCTGATCGCCTGCGATAAAGCTGCGCACCGCCTCGGCGGGAACGGCGCTATTGCTGAGATAGTCATCGTTCTCGTACAGGTAATCGCTGCCGGCGTTGGAGGCGTTGGTTTCCCAGTTGTAAGCGGTCCAACGATCACCGCCGGCACGGTCGAATGTCAGATCAGGTGGCGCGCTCGTGATCCCCGAATAAAAATTGATGCCGTAGATATAAGGCGAGATGGCGTGAGTTTGCGCGGGATTAATGGCGATGGTCACATCGGGATTGGCTGGAGCCGTCGGAGTAGCGCTGGCTTGAGCGGAATTGGCGCTTTTGCCGGCGGAATTAGCGGCGGAGACCACGTAATAGTAAGTCGTTCTGTTCGTGAGCCCCGTGTCGGCGTAGGCATTCGTTGAAGGCGCCGCGGTCTGTGAGTATGGTCCGCTAGCGGTCGTAGAACGCTCTACGTTATAGCTCGTAGCGCCGGTGCTCACGGACCAAGAGAGTGAAACCTGCGCATTGCCCGCCATCGCCGTGAGGTTTGCTGGGGTAGCCGGCGGAGCTGCTGGCGTGGCAGGAGTGGCGCTCGCTTGTGCGGAATTCGCGCTTTGCCCGGAAGAATTTACGGCAGAAACAACATAATAATAGGTGGTGCCGTCGGTCAGGCCGGTGTCGGTATAGGAATTTGTCGAAGGCGCGGCCACTTGCCAGTACGGCCCACCGGACACGATGGAGCGTTTGACGTTGTAACCGGCTGCGCCGGTGCTCGTCGACCAGGACAGCGAGATTTGCGCGCCCCCAGCGACGGCCGTCAGATTGGCTGGCGCAGTCGGAGCGTTCGCCGGAGCTGCAGGCGTGGCGTTGACTTCCCCTGAATTGGCGCTCTCTCCCGAAGAATTCGACGCCGAAACAACATAGAAGTATTTCGTTCCGTTGGTCAGAGACGCATCGAGATAAGCAGCCGCGCTGGATGCCGCGACCTGCAAGTATGGCCCGCCCGAAACGGTCGAGCGTTTGACGTGGTAAGAAGTCGCCCCGGAAGAAACTACCCACGACAGGGTGACCTGCGCGTTCCCTGGGGATGCCAACAGCCCGGTGGGCACGGACGGGGTGGTGGCCTTGCCGCCGCCCCCTGAACCGGTGACGCTCGCGGCGCATCCTGCCAGCAGAACCGCTACCAGAAGGGGGCCAGACAGCCGAAGAGATCGAGAAGGGGCAGATGTCGACATGTTGAGCCAGAAAAATCGACCGCATTGGATCGCTGTGTGTGAAGACAAGGTTAGGGAGCCTAGCGGTCGAGGACAAGTGGTCCGCAGGGACAGCCAACCCCTGTGACCGAAAGGACGGGAGCCCAAGCTGCGGGAATTCGCCAAGTTATTACTCAGTACAGCACAGCCTGCGACGCCGATATTGCCCTCGCAAAAGCGGAACGGCAATCTATGGGGGCAGGTTTCAGTACTCCTATAACCACGGACCTTCCCCAGTTTTGGGGAAATCGCGCGTAGCGAGGGGTGGGAAAGGAACCGAGCCTGCCATCAGGAAAAATCAGCAAAGGACCGCGGTTCCTTGCCGCGCAGAGGAATAGAGGATGAACATGATCCCCAGCAATCGATCAAAGTTAGCTCTGCTCATCGGGGCGGCATTCCTGATGACCGCCTGCAGCGGCTTGAAGACGACGTCCAGCAGCGGCAGCGGCGGAACCACAGGGTCTTTCACCGTAGGTGGCACGGTAACGGGCTTGACTGGTACGGGATTGGTTTTAGCCGACAACACCACGGACACGCTGACAATTACTCCGGGTAAAGCGGCGGCTGCTGTTCCATTCACCTTCACCAAATCGGTAAGCGGCGCCTATAGCGTGGCGGTGAAAACGCAACCGTCGAATCCCTCGCAGACTTGCACCGTTTCCGCCGGATCAGGCACGGCTAGTGCGAACGTTACGACGGTCGCCGTAGCCTGTACCACCAATCCAGTCACCGCCACGATAGGCGGCATGCTCTCCGGTCTCGCCACCGGCGCGAGCGTAATCTTGCAAGACAACGGCGGCGATGCCCTTACGCTTACCGCCAACGGATCTTTTACCTTCAAAACGCCAGTCACCGGACCGACAGACGCGTACGCCGTCACGGTGAATACGCAGCCCACCACTCCGAATCAGATTTGCACTGTCGCGAATGGTAGCGGAACAGCTGGTGCAAACGTCACAAACGTTGCCGTGACATGCGTTTTGAGTTACACGATCGGTGGAACGGTCACCGGCGTTGTGGGCGCGGGCTTGACACTCGAAAACAGCAGTGATGCGGAACAACTTGCGATCAGCGCCGCCAATGGGAATCAGGCATTCACTTTCAAGAATCTTGTTCCGACGGGAACTGCCTACACGATATCGATTTCCACGCAGCCTACCAATCCAGTGCAAACTTGCGTAGTCACACCTAGTACAGCTAGCGGAACGGCGACCGCCAATGTCATTTCTGTTGTCGTTACCTGCCCGGCGGTGACATACACCGTCGGCGGCACTGTGGTCGGGCTCGCAGGTCTTACCTCACCAAACAATGGCATGCTGACCGACAACAGTTTCAGCTTGCAGAACAATTTGGGCAATACGAAGGTCGTCCCGAGCAACGGGCCGTTCAGCTTCGCAACGCCTGAGGCTCTGAACGACCAGTACAACGTCTCGGTGTTTACCTTCCCTTCGACTCAGACGCAGGCCTGCACGACCTGGAATTATAAGGGCGTCATAACCGCGAACGTGACAACCGTCCTGGTCGATTGCGCCCACAACGACTGGACGTGGATTGACGGCACGAATACAGCCGGCACGATTGCCGCACCTCAATACGGTTCTTTTCCAAACAGTTTGCCTGCGACCACACCGAATCCTTACACCAACACTCCTGGATCGAGATACGGAGCTGCCGGGTGGACGGACAAGGCTGGCAACCTCTGGCTGTTCGGGGGCAACGGATGGGAGTTAGCGGGAAACGCTTCGCCCTCCACTTATATCGGCGCAATGAATGACCTTTGGGTCTGCCAACTGAACTTTGGTGGCTTCACTCTTGATTATTGCCAGTGGCAGTTGGTCGGCGCCTATAACGTTACCTTGGGCGCTGGCATTTACGCGAACGCTCAGAATGAACAACAACCCGGTTCATATGTTGGTGTAGGCAGCGCGGGCACCCCTGGAGGCCGCTGGGGCGCCGCCACCTGGACCGACAATGCCGGGAATCTGTGGATGTTTGGCGGCAATGGCAACGGCTATGGCCTTTTCAATGATCTCTGGGAGTTTGACACCAGCAGTTTCACTCCCTCTAACCCACTTAGCTACACCTCAAACACGGGCCAGTGGATCTGGAAAGGTGGATCGAACCTAAGCGATCAAGGGGGAACTTACACAGGAGCTGCCGGTTCTCTAGTGCCTGGTGCTCGCGTAAACGCCACATACTGGAAGGACAGCTCTGGGAACTTCTGGCTCTTCGGCGGATATGGTTACGATCAGAATGGCAACGAAGGGTACCTAAACGACCTATGGGAATACACCAGTGGCAACTGGGTGTTTGTGGCAGGCGGCACCACGTTCAATCAGTTGGGGAACTATGGAACGCCGGGAACTGCTGCCAGCAGCAACATCCCCGGTGGACGCCACGAAGGCGTCGGGTGGGCCGATGCAAACGGAAATCTATGGCTCTTCGGTGGAGAGGGAGAAGACTCCGTTGGAACAGCGAACGGAATCCTGAACGATTTGTGGATGTACAACATCGTGAGCAACCAATGGACGTTCGTGATGGGGTCTGACAAGGCTAACCAGACCGGTGTCTACGAGAGTTCTCCGGCCGTAGGCCCTTTGAATACGACCAACGCGGCCGGCACTTGTGGCCTAACGATAGGAGATCCCGAGCTGAGCTGCGGGTCTATTTCGACCGGCAGCGCCCTACCCGGGTCCCGTTGGGGTGCAAGCGCGTGGATCGACGCTGGCGGAAACTTCTGGCTCCTTGGTGGATGGGGTCTGGATTCCACCGCAACAAATGGCAACGGCGCCCTCAACGACCTGTGGGTCTACACTCCAAACACTACTGCGGGTCAGCCTGGAACGTGGGTTTGGATTAAAGGCTCGAACACGGGCAGTGATAACGGAGTCTATGGCACTTTGGCGCGGCCCTATTTGACCTACGTAAACTGGACTCCCGGCGGCCGCAGCAATGCGACCCACTGGGTAGACGGTTTGGGCCAACTCTGGCTCTTCGGTGGTGAGGGTTATGACGCTACCAGCACGACCGGCAACGGTTACCTGAACGACCTGTGGCGCTACTTGCCATATCAAGACTAATTACATTCAGCGGTTGCCGTTTTGCAGGCAGGCAATTAATCCGAAACAAAAACAGCCGGGACAACCGTCCCGGCTGTGCTCCTTTTGAGGTATCGGAGCCGTCAACGAAACGAAGTGATTCAAGTTTGCGTTGTGTGCACCGGAAGCCGAATTTCGATCGTCAACCCACCCTCGGGCGCATTGCGCGCGACGACAGCGCCGCCATGGCCGCGCACGGCGCGTTCGGTGATGGAGAGGCCCAGGCCAATTCCACCCGACACGCGATCACGCGCCTCGTCGACTCGATAAAACGGCTGGAAGATCGTGCCAAGAGCCTCCTCGGCCACGCCCGGTCCATGGTCGCGAACAACGATCAGCGCCATCTTTCCTTCGTCCTCCTTTGCCAAAGAAACTGCGACCTCTGTGCTCTCCGGAGTGTAGTTCACGGCGTTGCGAACGACGTTTTCGATGGCGCTGCGCAGCAGGTCCGCATTCCCATCCACGAAACAAGGAAGACTCGAAAGTAGGCGGACAGACCGGTTGCGGTTCGTGGCTTCGAAGTTGGCATCGGAGATGATTTCCTGAAGCAGGGCTTCGAGATTGAGATCAGCGCGCGTGAAGAAGCGGTTGCCCGATTCAAGGCGCGCAAGGTTCAAGAGTCCGCCGATCAGCTCGTTGAGCCGCTCGGTTTCGCGCTCGATACGCGCCAGAGCCGGAAGGCTCTCGGCTGAGGCGGTGCGGTGAGCAAGGCCGAGGGCGACGCTGAGTCGCGCAAGCGGAGAGCGAAGCTCATGGGAAATATCGCTGAGCAAACACTGCTGCGAAGACATCAACGTCTGAATGCGTTCGGCCATGTGGTCGAAATCCTGAGAGAGCCCGGCAAGTTCATCTTTGCGGCCTAACGAAATCGCCCCGACGCGCGCGGAAAGATTTCCGGCCGCCAGTTGGTTGGCGGTTTCACGAAGTTTGAGTATCGGTGACGTGATATGGCGGGTCAGCCAGAAAGAGATGAAGCCAACGATCAGAATGATCAATGCGAAGCGGAGAAATTGCACATGGGAAGGTGCTCCGAGGAAAGGCGGAGACTTCTGGGGTAACACTTCGAGAACCACCACATAGGGGTGGCCTTTCTCGGTGAGTACGGTCTGCCCCACCCACCGGATGTCTCCCAACCGGACGATCTCAGTTTGCTGCTCGGCCAGCGCAAGGCGATAGACCTCCATGGCGCGCGATGAAGGAGACCGGGCAAGCACTTCGTGGCCGTGGGAATCAAAAAGGTAGGCACGCCAGGGAAAGCTGTTCCGCGAGCGATCTAGGAACGCCGCGAATGCCGCAGAACCTTCGTCGTCATAGATCTCCGCGAGTCGCGCGGCAACCATGGGAGTCATGGTGCGATCGATCTCTTCATCCCGCAGACGAGAGGAATTGGACTCATGTTCAAGCGAGGACAAAAAGAGCGTGAGACTGATCAGGACCATAGCGATCCAGAACCACAGAAAAATCTTCAGGAAGAGGCTGCGCATCGAGGGAATTACGTTTTCCTGGGCAGATCGGAAACGGCATACAAGTAGCCGACGCTCCGGACGGCTTTAATGCGTTCCTTGCCGTCCGGCAAAGGGCCGAGCTTTCGGCGCAGATTGCTGACGTGGACGTCAAGGCTGCGATCGTAGGGAGCCAGATGGCGGCCGAGAACTTGGTGCGCCAGGTCTTCGCGCGCGAGGACCACGCCCGGCGAACGCAAAAATGCGGCGAGAAGATCAAATTCCGCGGAGGTCAGTTCGATTTCACTCTTGGAGCGGAGAATGGTTCGCGAGGCCGAATCAAACTCGATGTCCCCCACGTGAAGATGCTCGACATTTGCTGCAAGCGCAACGACTGGAGCCGAACTACGTCGCAAAACCGCGTGGATGCGCGCAACCAGTTCACGCGGATTGAATGGCTTCGGAAGATAATCGTCGGCCCCGATTTCCAGGCCCAGGATGCGGTCCACTTCCTCGCCGCGCGCGGTCAGCATGATGACAGGGACACGGGAAGTAGCCCTGAGGCGCTGGAGCACCTCGAAACCGCGTGTGCCGGGAAGCATGACGTCCAGAACAATGAGATCGAAGGCTTGACTCAGGGCCATTTCCAGGCCCTTTGTGCCGCTGTGCACGGCGACCATGCGAAAATTTTCTGGCTCGAGGAATTCCGTCACCAGTTCGCAGAGCTCTACATCATCGTCGATGATCAGGATCCGACGAGTGGATTGGTCAGGCTCCGCAGAAGACTTGCGCGCTACCCGCATTGAGTGATCTTCCGATGCAAACATGCTTCTCCCCACACCCCAGTCGTTAAGAAGAGTTTAGACATTTCCGGCCGTTCAGGGGTAAAGAAGTGTAAAGCGTAGCTGGGAGCGCTTGACAAGAACTTTCACCGTCTTGATCGTTCTTAACCGCACCGAGAATGCGCAGCGGCTATCCTCACCTAGTCGGTTCGGGTGCGCTACCAAGGGAAGGGGGTTGCACCTGCACTCGACGGGCGGCTTCGGAGTTGAAGGGTCGAGGCCGCCACCGAAATTGCCAGGGAATGATGAAGGAGAAAAAAGTGAACGGAATTCTTGGCATCGTTATGTCGTGTGTAGCCGAATCCTGCCGCTGGCAAGGACCGGAGCGCGCCGAACGGAGAAGGCGCTGATCAAGGTGCCGTTTGCGTTCGTGATCGGCAGCAAGCAGCTGCCGGCTGGCGCCTACCAGATCGAAATGCTGACGCTATCAACACCGGAGCAAGATGCCGTCGAAGCGATGGGCAAAAGGCCGTGTTGAATGAAATGCAGGTAATCGGCACAAGGCTGCGAGTTGGCACCGTGGTGATATGTGCAGGACGCCGCTCGAAATGCCTCGTTCTACGAAACCGTCTCGGAGATTCAGGAAGAATCCTCTCGCCAGGATGACCGGAGCGGGAGGTCTTGGCGCGGCAGGCATAGTTACGAGTTTGGCGCGTCCCAAGGACAGAAGAGACGCCTAAGGTATAATCGGGGCTGGGGGAACTCAGCTTCCAGATGAGCCAGAAGGGCAAAGGAAAAGCGTCTGCGCAAACGCACCGCAGAAGGCGGCTTCGCTTCTATCGGACCCGCGTGCGGGAACTAAGGCAAATCGGTAAGGCCCTCATTTCCACCAAGCATCCTTTCCTCGTGCATATCATCCCAATGCGCCGGTGCAACCTGGATTGCGGGTATTGCAACGAGTTTGACGATACCTCGAAGCCGGTGCCGCTGGACGAAATGAAGAAGCGGCTGGATATGCTGGTTGAGATGGGGACGTCGATTATCACCATCAGCGGTGGCGAGCCCCTAATGCACCCCGAACTGGACGAGATCATCGGGCACATCCGGAAACGCGGAATGATCGCCGGTATGATTACCAACGGATTTTTCCTGAACAAAGAGCGCATCGAGCGCCTGAATGCAGCCGGCCTGGAATATCTGCAAATCAGCATCGATAACGGAACGCCGGACGAGGTTTCGAAGAAGAGCCTGAAGACGCTGGACGGGCGGCTTGAAATGCTGTCGGAGTGGGCCGTGTTTCAGGTGAATATCAATTCCGTGTTGGGCAGCGGAGTCAAAAATTCGGAAGACGCGCTGAAAATCGCCCACCGCGCACTGGAGTTGGGATTTACGAGTACTGTGGGCATCATCCACGATCACGACGGCCAATTGAAGCCTTTGGCGCAGCGGGACCAGGAAATCTTTGAGGAGATTATGACCCTCGGAAAGCGCTCGTTTTCCCGCTTCAACCAGTTCCAACACAAGGTGGCCAAAGGGCGCGAGCACGACTGGAAATGCCGCGCAGGTTCGAGGTACCTGTACATCTGCGAAGACGGATTGGTGCACTGGTGCTCGCAGCAACGTGGCTATCCGGGCGTGCCGCTCGAACAGTACACCGCGGAGAGAAGGCGCAGGGAATTTTACACCCATAAGGGATGCGCGCCGAGGTGTACGGTGAGCTGCGTGCAGCAAGTGGGGATTCTGGACAATTGGCGGGCGGAGCAGACCTTGAAGCCAATCCAGCAGGCGGTTGAAACGAGTCGCAGGGGCCTGGTACAGATCAGCAAATGAAGGGAAGACCGTTGGCGGCCAGGAAGTGAAGCGGGGCTGAACAAGCGCGGGAAACCGCGTTTCTGCTTTTTAGGGCATTGCTGCTGGCGAACAGAGACGCCGGGTGTGCGTTGACGATGCGGGACGGCTCTCGAACAATAGGAATATGCCCACTCCCGCCATTGAAATCGAAAACCTCTCCAAGGACTACCCGTACGGGTTCCTGCACCTGAAAACGAAACGTTCCCTGGAAAGCCTGAGTATGCAGGTGCAAACCGGCGACGTGTTTGGGTTTCTCGGGCCGAATGGAGCGGGAAAATCGACCACGATCAAGTTGCTGATGCGTTTGATTTTCCCGACATCGGGAACGGCGCGAATCCTGGGGAAATCCATCGAGGATGTGTCCATGCACCGGGACGTCGGATATCTTCCGGAGCAGCCCTATTTCTACGATTATCTGACTGCGGCGGAATTGCTCGATTATTTTGCGCGTTTCCACGGGTTGCAGGCGGCGGACCGTCAAGAACGTGTGCAGCGGATGTTGAAAAAGGTGGGGCTGGACACGGCCAAAAAGATTCAGCTGAGAAAGTACTCGAAGGGAATGCTGCAGAGGGCCGCGCTAGCGCAAGCCATCCTGCACGATCCGCAAGTAGTGATTCTGGACGAGCCGATGTCCGGACTGGATCCGCTCGGACGGCGCGAGGTTCGGGACATTATTCTGGAATTGAAGAAAGAAGGCCGAACCGTGCTGTTTTCGACGCACATCCTGTCGGACGCGGAAATGTTGTGTGACCGTGTGGGCGTGATCGTGGGCGGAAAACTGCGAGGCGTTGGAGCGCCGGGGGAGATGGTCGGAATCAAGGCGCAGGGCATGGAAATCTTGTTCGAGCTGAGTGACGTCCCTAAAACGTCCGCCCGG
Source organism: Candidatus Acidiferrales bacterium (assembly GCA_963722985.1). GTDB lineage: Bacteria > Acidobacteriota > Terriglobia > Acidiferrales > UBA7541 > Acidiferrum. Next base: position 416,190 of record CAVROZ010000001.1, read on the forward strand.
CTTGAAAAGGCGACCAAGACCGGCGAGCGATACCGCATACACCTCCCGGAGTCTGAGCTTTATGGAGCGCTCGACGAATTGAAGGCGGCAGGGGCGCGCATCCTCTCCGTGACGCAACTGAAACCGACGCTGGAAGAGTTCTTCATGAACCTAGTCGATGCCGACCGTGCACAAGCGAATGCGGTCGAGGTGAGCGCGCAATGAGGAACGTCTGGGCGGTAGCCTCGAATACGTTCCGGGAGGCAGTGCGGGATCGCGTGCTTTACAATCTGGTGTTTTTTGCTTTGCTGATGATCGCCGCTGCGATCTTGATCGGACAGATTTCGCTGGGAATCGAGGAAAGCGTGATCGTGAGTCTGGGGCTCACGGCAATTTCGGTCATCGGCATTTTCATCGCAGTATTTATCGGTGTCGGGCTGGTTTCGAAAGAAATGGAAAAGCGCACCCTGTACGCTCTGCTGGCGAAGCCAGTTCAGCGTTGGGAATTTCTGCTGGGCAAATACGCCGGTCTGGTGTTGACCTTGGCGCTGAACACCGCAGCGATGGCTCTAGGGCTGTATCTGGCGCTGTGGGCGGTCAAGCACCCGCTCGAGAGTAGCGACTGGTACGTTCTTGTCGCCGTGTACCTGATCCTGCTGAAACTGGCCCTGATCGTTGCGTTGGCCATGCTCTTTTCCTGTTTCACCACGCCGTTCCTGGCGATCCTCTTTACCGTGGCGATCTATATTGCGGGTGTTTTCGCCGAGGATTTGCGGACCATGCAAGCGATCGACTTGGCGCCGTCGACGATGAAACTGCTGCGCAGCATCTCTTATCTGCTGCCAAACTTCGAAAATTTCAACGTTATGGGCGCGGTGGCCCATGGACGGGGAGTTCCGGCAAGCCTGGTGTGGCAAGACACTTCCTACACCATGCTGTACGCGGCCATTGTGCTCGCGGCGGCTGCGGTGGTGTTTTCGCGGCGGAACCTGAAATGAATCGACGGCAAATAGCCGGGTGCTTTGTGGCTGGCTTGCTGATTCTGGGATTTGCCGGCGTGTGGCAACTCCAGATGAGGATCGATCAACAAAAAAAAACGATCCGCTTAGAGCAGGATCAACTGGCTTTCCGTTCGGGTAACTTGGTAAAAACGCTCAGCCTGGAGTATGCGCCGTTCATCGGGGCAGTTTACTGGACTCGCGTCGTGCAGTATTTCGGTGAAAAGCACCGGCTGCACCAGACCAATTTCGAGTTGCTGTGGCCGCTGCTCGATATCGCCACAACCATTGATCCTCAACTGATCCCTGCCTATCGCTTCGGCTCGACGTTTCTGAGTGACGGTCCGCCGCGAGGGGCGGGGCACCCTGACCTCGCCGTACGGTTGCTCGAAAGGGGAATCAAGGCGAATCCGGAGCAGTGGCGGCTCTACCAGGATTTGGGAAACGTGTATTACTTCGACGCTAAGGACTATCCGAAGGCATCGGCCGCCTTTGCGGAGGGCAGCAAGAACCCCCACGCTCTGATCTGGATGAAAGTGATGGCGGCAAAGATTGCGGCTGAGGGCGAGTCGCCGGAGACGTCCTATTTTCTATGGCTGCAGGTATACCAAACGACGACCGACCGAATGGTAAAGCAAAATGCGGAAGAACATCTAAAGCTCATGAAAGTGGACCTGGACTTGAAGGAAATCAACCGTCTGGCGGATGAATATGAAAAACAGTCCGGTCGTCGCGCGATACGAATGACCGAGTTGGTGCAGGCCGGACTGCTTAAGGATGTTCCGAGAGACTCGGAAGGCTATGAGTACACATTTGGAGATGACGGAAAAGCGGAATTGAATCTGAATAGCCCATTGTTGGAAAAGCAGTTGATGGATAAGCGTTAGACAACTATTCGGCCACGCACAAAAGGGTCATGTGCGGGTCGATCAGGACTTTGTGGGGGTCGACCGGCGAGTTAAAGGAAAAGGAGGTTTCCTCGCCGATCGCTTGAACCGTTCCTAGAAACGCGCTGCGGGCGGCCACGGAGCCCGTGTAAAGAGGCACCGGGGCGATGAAGGAATGTGGTACGCCCGATTGAAAAAGCTTGCCTCGTACCTGATAACCCTGATCGGTCTTACGGGCGGTGAATTCCACCTTGTATCGCGGGATGCCGGTCCCGCGCACGAATTCCTCAAAGAACCATTCCATAGACCGGCCGCCCTCGAGATCCATACTTCGAGTCATGACCGCTTCTACTTCTTTCTGTAGCTGTTCGGTCGAAAGGGGCTTCTGCGCGTACTTGGCAGCCAGCGTATGCAACAGAGCAATGAAACGAGCGTCGGGATCCTTGGCCTTCGAGTCGCGCAGCATTCCGCGAATCATGTGAAAGATCCATGCGCCCTTTGAATAAGCAACGACCTCGTAGGCATCCGGTGATTTCGAGGAGGACAGCCGTGTTCCCATGGTGACCGGACCGACGTCGGCGGGCGCAAGGTCAGAGTCCAATGGCTTCGTGCTCAAGCGTTTCCGATAGCGCGCGAGCCAAGCGAGAAGCGTACGGTCGGGCATCTTCTGGGAATCAGCATAGAGAAGCGAAAGATAAACGGCGAGGCCTTCCGTAATCCACTGATCGCGATAGCTCGACCAACCCACGACATTACCCCACCACTGATGTGCGACCTCGTGAACGGGCATGATGTCTGTGAAGGTTTCCTGTGAGGTCGAATTATAGCCGGCCAGCTCCTGGGTCTCCGGCGGCAGAAAGGAAAATGTGGAAAGGTACAAGAGGCCGGGCCACCCCTGGCCGAAGGTGCCGGGAATCTGAGAAACGGCAAGCCGGGGAAACGGGAACGGGCCGTTGTAGCGTTCAAAAAACGTGATGGATGAATTCACTTCGCGAGCCAGGAAGTTCAGCGCATCGGCAGGGCTCGGAGGCGGCGGTGTGAGGACTCCCGAAGTCTGACCGATACCCAGCGGTGAGCGGGAAAGAAGACTCTGTTCGGCCGGGACCTGCTGCCGCTCCAAGCGGGAAAGAATCGCTTGCTCGAGTAGCTTGTTCGCGTAGACCTCGACAACGTGATTGCCGGAGGAAAGCGATGTGAACGCATACTCGCCCAGGTTGAACCCGGCCTCAGCTACCGGAAGATTGGACTTCCAGTGGGCTTGCATGAGTTCGCCATCCTCGCGTTCGCCGGATTTTTCACCGGTGGCGACAAGCCGAAGATGCTTTGGCCAGTGAAACGTAAGGTCATAGCTGGCAAACTCGGCGGCGTCACCGGAATGCGGATACCAGCTTTCTCGCGCGCCAACGTAGAGCACCGAATTGCCGTAGTTTTCAATGACATTTCCGCGATAGTGGAAGTGAAGTGTGAACGTGCTGCTCGCGTCCATCGCGCGTGGAAGAAAAACGCAGAGCGTGTCGTCTCCGCGGGAACGCAATTGCTGCTCGGTAATCCCTTCGTTTTGGAAAAAGACAAGGTTTTCGCCGGAAAGAGAGATGGAATCGACCTTTAGGGTGCGCGAAAGCTGAACGAAAAGGACTCGATCGCCCGGACTGGACGCTCGGAAGTCCACCGACGAATCGCCCTCGAGCGTGTTGTCGGTGCGAATGGTCGTGTCGATTTGATAGTGGACGGCGTGGAACGGAACCTGCGGAGGTGAAAAACCGGGAAGAGTATAGGAGGTCCAGACGTCGTAATAGTCAATTTTGTTGGCCACGCGAGGCTGGCCCAGCATGAAATTTTCGCGGCGCGTGTCGTCCAGAAGAACGTCGAACGGCCCGGTCTGAATGCCATCGAGGCCCGCATGGAAAAAATGGCGGGTAGTCAAGCTGTATCGTTCGAAAAGAATCCGTAGAGAATGGGTTGGATTGAATCGTTCGAGTTGCGGGAGCCATAGGGCGGCAAAAGCGCTATCTGCAGCGGGTTGAATGGAGGCGCGACTCAGTTGGCTCAGGAGATCTTGCGCGGTGTTGTCGGTAAAGCGCGCGTAGATGGAAACAAAGCCCTGATCCAGCACGGGCGCGCCGAGGAATCGGGCCAACTGCTGCTTTTCGACAGGATCGCGAGGAAGCGCCAACGCGTGGCCCTCGCCGGAAAAGACGAAGCCTGTTATGCGGTCCTCGAAGGGTTGAAAGAACGCCATTTTCCCGCGCTCGAAGGTGAGAATGAGGTCGCCAAGGCGAAGTTCAATGCGGTCCCCAGCAGAGAGCGTGTAGACCTGGTTCCCATCGAGTCGCAGCGCATTGAGGGAAGCCAGCACGTCACGGGGAGAGGGTTCCGCGGCAGGTAAGGCGAGCCCACACAACAAGACAGACACCATGAGAGCGCAACAAAAACGCATCTACTGAGTGTAGTCATTTTCGGCATGCGGCGACAAGGTAGCGGGAATTGCCTCGCTCAGCCGCATTATCATGAGAGTGTGATCCGAGTCAGCAAAACAAGACCTATCTTGACTCTTTTTGCAGCTCTGCTGGCCTGCGCGGCGGCAGCGCGTGCGGACAAGATTGTGCTGAAGAACGGCCGCCAAATCGTGGCGTTTAACGTCACCGAGGACGGCGACAAAGTCCACTACCAGACTGCGGCCGGCGAACTTTCCATTCCTAGAAGCATCGTGGATCACATCGAAAAAGGCGGTCTGTCGCCAGGTATGGAATCTCCGGCAACAGCGGCGGCCAACTTGGGCATCGCGCCTCCACCGATGGAGGCGACGGCAAATGCGGCGGAAATCGACCAGGCAGCCGTGCACGATGGCGCCATCGACCGCGACTACATCGCGCGAATCGAAGGTGAAGCACGCGGCGGTAACGCGAAAGCGAACGAGAAGGCGGCATTGGCACATCACGCGGCGGCACAGTTTGAATTGGCCCGTGGCGACATGGAACACGCGTTGAACGACGAACGAACTGCCATCACCTTTCTTCCCGATCAACCAGTTCTTTTGATGAACTTGGCCTATCTGTATTTGAAGAAGAGTGAATTCAAGCAGGCGGTTGAATACCTGGAGCGGGCCAAGCGCGGTTCAGCCGACAATGCGGACATCTACAAGCTGGAGGGCTGGGCCTACTACGGGATGAACCGTCCGGAACAAGCCGTGGTGGAATGGAAAAAAGCGTTGGCGCTCAAGCCGGATGCGGAGACGCAGGCGGCGTTGAACAAGGCGCTCAGAGACAAAGAGGAAGAAGAGAACTACAGGGAAAATGAAAGCGCTCATTTTCAGCTGAAGTACAACGGAGCCGCTCAGCCCGCGTTGGCGCGAGAAGTGCTGCACGTGTTGGAAGGGCACTACACCGCGATTGAGTCCGAACTGAATTATACGCCGCCGGAGCCGATCGGCGTGGTGCTGTATACGCAGGAGGGGTTCTCCGACATAACGCGCGCCCCGGGTTGGGTGGGAGCGTTGAACGATGGCAGGATTCGCGTTCCGGTGCAGGGACTAACCAGTGTGACCTCGGAACTGTCGCGCGTGTTGAGGCACGAATTGACCCACAGTTTTATCCAGCAGAAAACACGCGGGCGGGCACCCACCTGGATTCAGGAGGGTGTCGCACAATGGATGGAAGGCAAGCGCAGCGACGAAAACGCCGCTGTTCTGGTACAGGTCTACGACGGAGGTCAGGCGGCGCCCCTCGGACGCCTGGAAGGTTCGTGGATGGGCCTGCCGGCGGATGCAGCGCGGTACGCTTATGCCTGGGCGCTCGCAAATGTCGAGTACATCGTCGAGACGGATGGCATGGGCGACGTGGAACGCATCCTCGAGCGCATCTCGGAAGGCGGATCGACCGAAGACGCGCTTAAGGAAGCCCTGCACAGCGATTACGGGGACTTGATGCGCTCGACGAACGAGTATCTGAAGAAAAGCTACGGCCGATAAGTAAGACTCTCCTGTTCAGGATCACGCAGCAAGCATGGCAGCGAGGAGTGCCGCGCGCTCGGGCATCCTCTTGACGACAATGTGTTCCTGCGTGGAGTGAGCGCCGTCACCGACGGCTCCAAGGCCATCGAGCGTGGCAATGCCGAGAGCGGCGGTGAAATTGCCGTCGGAGCCGCCCCCCGCGGCAGCTTCGCCGAGTGAGAAGCCGATCTGGTTCGCAATGGACTTGGCGCGAGAGAACAGTGCTGCGCACTGCTGGCGTTCGAGCGGCGGTCGGTTGAAACCACCATTCATTTCTAGTCTAGCGCCACGATGGATCGGCTTGAGCGAATGCAGGCGTCGCTCGAGCGCGCGCATATCCGCGGTGCGCCAGGCGCGGAGATCCAGAGTAGCCTTCGCATGGTCGGCAATCACATTGCTGCGCGAACCGCCTTCGACGATATCCGCGTTGACCGTGACGCCGCGGCGAAGATTGTTCCAGCGTTCAATCCGTACAAGTTGCGCGGCGAGCTCGTGAATCGCATTGACACCCTTTTCCGGCGCCAAGCCGGCGTGAGAAGCGCGGCCGTGGGCGATGAGTTGAGCTTCGCCGACCCCCTTGCGCGACGTTTTGATTAGGCCGCGTCGACCAAGAGCAGGCTCAAGAACAAAAACCGCATCGCTACGTTTCGCTTCCCCCTCAATCAGCGAGCGCGAAGATTCGCTGCCGATCTCTTCATCTGACGTCCAGAGAAAAACAACATTTTTTGTAACCGGTATCTTCAACTCTCGCAGGACCTCGAACGCAAACAGAGCCTGCACGATGCCAGCCTTCATATCGAAAGTCCCGGGACCAAAGGCCTTGCCGCCGGCGATGCGAAAAGGCATTTGCGCCAGAGTTCCCGTTGGGTAAACCGTGTCATAGTGACCGAGCACGAGAAGTTGGCCGCTCGGCCGCCCGGCGTTCGATTCCCAGCGCACACGGAGCTGATTGCCACGGACGTTCTGCGGCAGGATTTCGACGATTCCACCTCGAAGCTGCCACTGGTCCGCTAGAAAACCGCAGCAGCGGTCAGCCGGGGGCTTGTCTGTGCTGGGCGATTCGAGGAGAGTGAGTTCGCGCAGAAGGTCCAGCATTTGCGGCAGCCGCAATTGGAGAGTTGACAAAAGAGTCTTGAGAAACGAGTTTTGATCCATGACGAAGCGATGGTAACAACAGCAACAAGACCAGGCAATGACGTGCGGCCCGCGGTGAAGAGTTGTTACCTGCACGAAGATAAGCTGTGCATGGCCCGGAGATTGCTTATAATAGTAAGTTTGCGATATACGGAGGGAGTGCCGCCGAAAGACGGTGCGCAGTACAGGAGCCGGTATGCAACTGGACATTAATGACATTCAGAAATTTTTGCCGCACCGATACCCGTTCCTGCTGATCGATCGAGTTCTCGAGGTGGAGCGCTACAAGCGCATCGTCGTCATCAAGAACGTGTCCATCAATGAATCGTTTTTTCAGGGACACTTTCCCGGCAAGCCGATCATGCCGGGAGTCTTGATCCTCGAGTCGATGGCCCAAGCGGGTGGGTTGTTATTGTTACAGGAAATTCCGGATCGCGATCAGAAGCTTCTGTACCTAGCCTCGATGAATGATGTGAAATTCCGCCGGCCGGTCGTGCCTGGAGACCAATTGCGCGTGGAAGTTGAGATCCTGGCTTGGAAGGGCGACCTTTGCAAAATTCGCGCGAAAGCGTTTGTCGAACAGAACCTCGCGACTGAAGCGACGCTAATGTGTGTGATGGTGGACCGCGATCGGGCAAACAACGCAGGAAAATGAGCAACGACAAGATACATGCGCAAGCGGTGATTTCGGCGACGGCAAAACTGGCAGAGGGAGTCGAGGTGGGAGCGTTCGCGGTGGTGGGAGCGGGCGTGGAGTTGGGTGCAGGCTGCGTGGTCCACCCGCATGCGGTGATCAACGGCCCGTCGAAGTTTGGCGCGAGAAATGTGTTTCATCCCTTCTGCGTGATCGGGGGCGACCCGCAGGATTACACCTTCCACGGGGAGTGCGTCGAGTTGGTGGCTGGGGATGGCAATATCTTTCGCGAGCACGTGACCGTCACGCGGGGAACGAAAAAGGGTGGCGGGGTAACGCGCGTGGGTAACGACAATTTCTTTTTGTCATACTCTCATGTGGGACACGACTCGCAGGTAGGGAATGGCACGCTGTTTGTGAACGGAGCGACGCTTGCGGGACACGTTACGGTGCAGGATTTTGTGACCGTTGGAGCATTTTCGCCGGTGCACCAGTTCTGCCGGTTGGGAAAGTGCGCATACATTGGAGCGTGCACCGTAATCACCCAGGACGTGCTGCCGTTTTCACTGATTGTCACGGAGCGGGAGACGAAGTGCTTCGGGGCTAACACCATCGGATTGGAACGGAGGGGATTTTCCGCTGAACGCATCAAAACCCTGCAGCGCGCCTTCAAGCTCCTAGTTCGATCGAAGAAGAACACAGCACAAGCCCTGGACGAGATCCGTCGCACGCTGGCGGATTCCGCGGACGTACAACAGATGATCGCGTTTGCGGAAAAGGCCGAACGCGGGATCGTGAAGTAAGCGAGCCTCGAATTCATGCCCGAAGCGTTGCACAGCACTGCCGGATGGGGATTGATCGCGGGCAACGGGCGATTCCCGTTTCTGGTCCTTGAAGGTGCGCGCAGCCAGGGAATTGAAATGGCGGTCATCGCGCTGAAGGAAGAAGCTTCGCCGGAACTGGAAAAAATTGCGAAACGGTTGCATTGGGTGAGTTTGGGAGAATTGAGCAAGGCCATCGCGCTGATGCAACAAGAAGGGGTTAATCGCGCGGTCATGGCCGGTCAGGTGAAGCACAACAAGATTTTTAGCGCCATCCGGCCGGACTGGAAATTGGCCAAAGTGTTGTTGTCGTTGCCAAAGAAGAATACGGACTCGCTGATTGGCGCGGTGGCAAAAGTGTTTGAAGAGGAAGGGATCCGTTTGGTGGACTCGACTATATTTCTGAAGCCGCTACTGCCGGAACCTGGCGTGCTGACCCGGCGTGCTCCCGACGAACGCGAATCCGCGGACCTCGAATATGGATTGGCCGTGGCGCGGCACATCGCGGCGATGGACGTTGGGCAAACGGTGGTGATCGCTGATCGCGCCTGCGTAGCCGTGGAAGCGATGGAGGGAACCGACGAAACCATCACGCGCGCCGCCCTTTTTGCGGAAGGGAAGCCGCTCGTGGTCGTGAAGGTGAGCAAGCCGAAACAGGACATGCGCTTTGACGTACCCGTGGTCGGACTGCCAACCGTCGAAGCGATGAAGAAATCCAGGGCCACGGCCCTGGCAATCGACGCAGGGCGGACGCTATTGTTCGACCGCGATGAACTGATTGAATCTGCGAGCGCCGCGGGGATTGCAATTCAAGCATTTCCACCAATGCAGCACTCGGAATCGGTCACCGATTCTCTGGGAATGAAAAAGAGATGAGCGCGATGGGTGTGGACAAGATTCGCGTGGCAGTCGTCGGATGTGGTGAATTCGGGCGGAACCACGTCCGAGCCTATCGCGAGATGGCAGATATAGAATTGGCGGGAGTGTTCGACCAGGACCCCGCGCGTGCCGGCAAAATTGCGCAAGAATTTCAGACGCGTGCGTTCTCTAGTCTAAGGCAACTGCGGGGCGCTGTGGATGCGGCGAGCGTCGCCGTGCCAACCGTAGCCCATGCGGAAGTTGGCTGTGAATTGATGGAAATGGGCCTCGACGTGTTGGTCGAAAAGCCCATGGCGCGCTCGCTGGCCGAAGCGGATGATCTGATCGCCAAGGCAAAGCTGCGTGGTTGCGTCCTTCAGGTCGGGCACGTGGAGCGGTTCAATCCAGCCGTTCGGGCCGTTGAACCGGTCGTAAGCAGGCCATTGTTTTTTGAGGTGCATCGCTTGGGAGTATTCACACCGCGGAGTCTAGACGTAGACGTAATCTATGACTTGATGATTCATGACCTGGACATTCTTTTGGCGCTCGTGAAGGAGCCCGTGGAAGAACTGCGAGCCGTGGGAATACCCGTGTTGACGGACAAAGTGGATATCGCCCATGCGCGCCTGGAATTCGCGGGCGGCGCCGTCGCCAACGTGACGGCGAGCCGGGTATCGACTGAGCGCGTTCGCAAGATGCGATTCTTTCAGCAGCATGAATATATTTCCCTGGATTACGCGCGGCGAGATGCTTTGCGCGTAGGCGTAAAGCGGCCGGGGCCGCAACCGGAATTTGGCTTTGAAAAACTTCCGGCCCCGGACGTGGAACCGCTGCTCGCGGAATTAGAAGCCTTTTCGGAAGCGGTGCGGACCCGCGTCGCTCCAAAAACAGATGGCCAAGCGGGGCGAGCGGCGTTGGAGCTGGCGAGCAGGGTCATGGAAAGCATCCGTGAGCACAGTGCCCGCGTCCAACCCGTAGCACCAAGTGTGTCTGGAAACGTGACCCGATGATGATTCCACGGACCCTCGTTCCTCAAGGCGCCCGTCCGCCTGCGGTCATTGAGCCGACTACGCGGCGGCGCCCGACGCCGCTCGACGAGCGTACCTTGGTGCCCTCGACCCTGCCAATCATCGCCTTGAACGGGCATTCGACGATTCCGAACAATCTGCCACTGGAAGCCATCGCCGCGCGCGTAGTCGTCCCACGCGATTTGAATATCGAGGCCGTGCAGAGGGTCGATGATTCGCATCTGCCCGCGCAGCCGACGGACATGGACGAGCGCATCACGGTGCCTCAGGGGGCCGCTCCTCCCGAAGTGCTCCCGCAAACCCTCTCGGTCTCCGAAGAGTTAGTGCAGCCGGACATTATTCAGACTGGCGAACTCTCATTCCTGCCGTCCATGGAACAGCAGAAGAGGCCAATCGGGGAGATGATGGTCGCGGGGCTCTCCTTGGTACTGAATCTTCTGTTCATTGTGGCCCTGGTGCAGGTGCTTGCCTATCGATCCCGGTCCCATGAAGAAGAAGAAATCGGGCGCAAGGAGATGGAGGTGTTGCTGCCGCCCGGGGCGCTTGAATCGTTGAAACCGTCGCCTCCTCCGGCACCGCGTCCGTCGGTGAGGGTGGATCCGAAAGTGATTCGAAAGGTTGCACCACCGGTCGTCCAGCCGCCCGTGCAGCCGCCGATGCCGCAGCCCGAACCCTTAAAGAGGGACTTGCCGAGCGCGCCCGCGCCTCAGCCGAGCGTGATTACCCCGCCGCCGAAGCCCGCGGATGGCAGCAAAGGCGACTTGCCAAAACCGCAAACAAAATTGGAAACGCCGGATATGCCTGTACCGCAAAGCGGTCTCTTGCTGCCCAAGCAGCAGTCGGCCGGAGATGCGATTCGTGACGCAGCGCGGGGCATAAAGCCAAACACCCCGGCACCGGTCGGTGGGCAGGCGCCGCTCAGCGGGCGGAGTGGGGGAAGCGGTGGCCACGGGACCGCCGGGGGCGCCATTCAGCTGCTGACGGACACAGAAGGAGTCGATTTCAACGACTATCTGCGGCGCGTCTACATCACCGTGAAACAGAATTGGTTTGCCGTGATGCCGGCGTCCGTGCAGCTTGGGGACCAAGGTGTTGTCTCGCTGCAGTTCAAAATCATGAGGGACGGAACTGTGCCGGACAACGATCCTCAGCGCGTCTTCGGTTCGGGCAAGGAACCGTTGGATCGCGCTGCGATCTCCTCGATTCGCGCGTCCGATCCGTTTCCCATCCTTCCGCAGCAGTTTAAGGGCCCATATATCGAGCTCCGCTTCACTTACTATTACAACATGCCGATTCCTTCGAATTAGAAGCATGAAACGGGCACGCCAACAGGTTCTCGGCAGCTTGGTGTTGGCGATTGTGTTCGTCATGCTGTTGGTCCGGGCGTGGCCGCTCTTATTCCACAAATGAGCGCGTCGCTTGACCTTCCGATGTTGGTCATCGTGGGGCCGACCGCTTCGGGAAAATCTACGTTAGCGGTGTGGCTGGCAGAACGCCTCGACGGCGAAGTGATGGCCTGCGATTCGACTCAGTTGTACCGGGGTTTCGACATCGGCACAGCGAAACCGGCGAAAGCAGAGCGGCGTGAAGTGCCGCATCACTTGTTGGACGTTCTGGAGGCCAAGGATGAATCCACCGCCGGCGGCTATCGGGAGCGGGCAATCGAGGTCCTGAAATATCTTCGCGAGCGAAAAAGACTGCCAATTCTGACTGTCGGAACCGGACTCTACCTTCGCGCATTGCTCGAAGGCTTGGCGAATGTACCGCAACGCTCGGAAGAATTGCGAGCGCGCTTGTGGGCCAGAGCAGAAGAGCATGGGCAAGGCTATCTGCATCGCGTTCTGCAAAGGCTTGACCCGGAATCGGCCGAAAAAATTGCTCCGGCGGATGAGCAAAAACTGATTCGCGCGGTTGAAGTTTGTTTTCTCACGAAAAAACCGCTTTCCGAGCTGCATCGAAGCGGCCGCAACCCACTGGAAGGCTGGGGGGCGATCAAAATTGGTTTGACCCCGCCGCGAGGCGCGCTCTACGAGCGCGTGCACGTACGAACGGACGCGATGTTCAAGGGGGGATGGTTGGACGAAGTCCGAGCACTGCAGCAAAGTGGCGTGCCCGAGGATGCCAAAGCGTTTGACTTCATCGGATACCGCGAATTGAGGAAGGTGTTGCGAGAAGAGATGCACATGGACGAGGCGCGAGCGGCGATCGAACAAGCCACGCGGCGGTATGCGAAAAGGCAAATGACCTGGTTCCGCCGCGAAAAGGGCGTCCACTGGCTCTCGGGATTTGGGGACGAACCGGTGATTCAGCAGGAGGCGCTCGAGAAAGTGCGCGCCGAGTTGACCGGAGTAGTATCCGGCGCAGCGGAATAGACGTATAATGAGATCGATGCAGACGTTTCCCTCCAGGCAGCGCCCAGCTTGCGCGGTTCTTCCGGCCCAGACCCCTTCATGAAAACTCAGCACGATACAGTCGTTTCAGAGCGCGTCCTGCTGGTGGGTGTGGGCTGGAAACGCGCCCCGCGATTTCCCGGCATGCCCGTCGGAGAGCAAGGTCGGGAGTCGCTCGCCGAACTTGTCGAACTAGCCCGCAGCGCGGGTGCGGAAATCACCGGCACGCTTTTTCAAGTAAGAGACACTGCCGATCCTGCAACGTTAGTCGGACGAGGAAAGCTGGACGAGATCCGCGCCGAGGCGAAGGCTCGCCAGGCGCCACTGATTATCTTCGACAGTGAGCTGACGCCGGTACAGCAGCGCAACATCGAGGAGGTTACCGAGCGGCGCGTCATCGACCGTACGCAGTTGATCCTGGACATTTTTGCGAAGCACGCCCGCAGCCGGGAAGGTCAGCTGCAGGTGGAGCTGGCGCAACTGAACTACATGCTGCCCCGGCTTGCTGGGCGAGGTGCGCAAATGTCCCGCTTGGGCGGCAAAAGCGGTGGAGGTGGTTCGGGTGGAAGTGGAGGAGGCGCGGGCCGAATCGGCGTCCGCGGTCCCGGTGAAAAGAAATTAGAGACCGACCGGCGGCGCATCCGCGACCGCGTGCGCAAAATCCAGGAAGGTATTGATGAGGTGCGGCAACAGCGCGCCCTGCGAAGAGAAGCGCGAAACGCGGTCCCGTTGGGTACTGTGTCGCTCGTGGGCTACACCAACGCCGGCAAATCCACGCTGTTCAATGCGCTGAGCCGGGCCGAGGTTTTAGTTTCCTCAAGAATGTTCGCGACCTTGGACCCAACCATCCGTGCGCTGCGCCTTCCGTCAAACCGGAGAATTCTGGTATCCGACACAGTGGGATTCATCCGCGCGCTGCCGAAAGGTCTGCTGACCGCTTTCCGCGCCACTCTCGAAGAGGTTCAGGAATCCGCACTGATTTTGCATGTGAGCGACATTTCCAATCCCAACCAGGAAGAGTTGGATCAGGAAGTGGAAAAAATTCTGGGTGACCTCGGCGTCATGGAGAGACCGCGGCTTCGCGTGTTCAATAAGGTCGACCGTCTGTCGCCCGAGCAGCGCTCTGAACTAGAAGCGATATGGTCCCGATCGAGAAATGGCGAAGAGCCTCCGGTATTCGTTTCCGCGCTGATCGGAGAAGGTTTGGATGAATTATTGAAACGCATCGACGCGGCGCTGCCGATCGATCCGATCGTGAAACTGTCGTTGCACATGCCGCTGACGGAAGGGCGCTCCCTGGCTTTGATTCATGCTTTAGGACGCGTGGTCCGATCGCAGGTGAACGATTCGCATATGGACCTGGAGGCGGAGATTCCTGAGGCGGTTGCGCGGCGGTTGAAACTCAAAGATTTTGAGGCAAAGGAAACATTGCGGCCTTCGCCCTCGTATGGATAAGTAGGAGGCAAGTCCATGGCCGGCTTTTTCCTGTGGTGCATACTGTTGGTCGTATGTTGGCCGATTGCGCTGTTGGCGCTGGTGCTCTATCCGATCGTATGGTTATTTTTGTTGCCGTTCCGCATCGTAGGCATCGCGGTGCACGGCGTATTTGAATTGCTGCGCGCGCTTTTATTCCTGCCCGCGCGTGTCTTGCGCGGACCTCACACGATCTGAAACTGTGAGCAACGGCATGGAGTTTACTTCCGAGTAATTCCGCTGAAAAACGTTAAATGTGAACGAAATGTCACGGAAATCCGGGAAAGACTGGGCGCCTGCGTTACGGCCCTTCCTTGTGGAAAACACTGTGGAAAGTGAAAAGCCCGGCCAGCGGCCCCAAGCAACCACGCTCTTCCGAAGTAGCCGCCCGCTACCAATCATGCTTGTAAGATGCAGAAAATACACGCATTACTGGAGTTAAAAGCTTGTAATATCGCGGGAAGATGGCCCGCGTGTGGCGCTCCTCCGATTTAGGATTTGCACAGGTTTGCAGCACTAAATTTTACGAATGAGTACCCACCTCAATTGAAATCGTGTGCAGGCCTGATAACCGCAGAGTACCGTACTAAGCCGGCCGCAACCCTCGTTGACGCTTTAGACCACGGAGACTATAGTGAGCCGAGAGCCAGAGAAGGAGCTCACCCCAGCCATTCGCCTTATGAACTTGCCCAATGCATTGACCCTGCTGCGGATATTCATCGTGCCTGTGCTCATCGTGGTGCTCTTGACGCGCAGCCCAAACGTGGATTGGGCGGGGTTTCCGATGCACTTCGAGTTTTGGGGTGTGCTGATTCTTCTCGTAGCGGCGGCGACCGATTGGGCGGACGGCTATTTTGCGCGTCGCAATTCACAGGTAACAACTCTTGGGATTCTGCTGGATCCGATCGCTGACAAACTTCTGATCTGCGCGGCATTTATTTCTCTCGTGGATATGCATTTGGCGAAAGCATGGATGGTGGTGATCATCATCGGACGCGAATTGGTAATTCTGGGGCTGCGGAATATCGCATCCGCGGAGGGTTTCACCATTGCGGCCTCGACTTTGGGCAAGACGAAAATGGTGCTGCAGGTGTTTGCCGCGGCCGTGCTGATTTATGGCGCGAGGCACCCTTCGCTCCGTACCTTGGGCTTGGTGTTGATTTGGCTCGTGGTGGTCAGCGCGCTGGTATCCGCGGCGCAATATTTTTACAGATTCTGGAATCAATTGGATGATCGCGTGAAGCTGCGTCGCAAGCTGAGTATTTTGGAAGTACAGAAGAAACCGCAGGATGCATTGCCTCTCTGAGACTGACCGGAAAAGCATCTTAGAGTTAGCGCGCCGGGCCGTGGTCGAAGCCGTTTGCCACAACTGCCGGTTGGAAGAAATCCCGAATGCCGAAGTGTTTCTGCCGCCTTGTGGCGTTTTTGTAACGCTGCACGTAGGCGGCAAGCTCCGGGGTTGCATCGGTATCATCGAGGGCAAAGAAAATTTGGGTAAGAGCATCGTGAAATGCGCCTCGGGAGCAGCTCTGGAAGACCCGAGATTCAAACCAGTGCAAGCGGAAGAACTTTCGCGCATGCAAATCGAAGTATCGTTGCTGTCGTCATTGCAACGCCTTGGTCCGGAAGAAATCGAAATTGGAAAACACGGATTGTTGATCGAACAGGGAATCCACCGCGGCCTGCTGCTACCGCAGGTAGCCGTGGAGCACCATTTGGATCGAGAAGAGTTCCTGAGAGAAACCTGCCACAAAGCCGGACTGCCGCTGGACGCCTGGAAAGCACAAGATGCGTCGATTTACGCGTTTACCTGTGAAATGTTTGGGGAATCGTAGCGAGGCCATGCGCAAAGAAAAAGCCCGCGCCATCACAAGTGGCGCGGGCGGGAGCGCGAAAGATGTGTTCCCGTTTTATTCGACTTCGGCGTAATCCCCGGCGTACATATCGACGTGGCTGTAGGTGACGAAGACCGTAGAGGAATTCGGGCTGACGCTGAGAACGATGCCCTCCCCGAGAATCTCCCGGGGCAGATCGTTCCACTTGTATGCCGTTGGCGTGCTTCCAAAGCCATACATCTTGTACTGATAATCGTCAAAGTTCGGAACGGTCTCACCATGACCTCCCTGATAGCGGAAGATCCGCACGTAGCTGCCAACATTCACTCCTTGATTGGTGCCGAGATTGACGTACACGCTCTGGAACTTTCCGAAAATTTGGCCGAAGTCCTTGCCGAAGACAACCATTCCGACGGATTTGCCGCTCACGGGAGCGAAACGGTCGAACTGCTCGGCCGGTTTAAATGGCGGAGAGGGACGCTCCTGCCAGGGTCGCACGAAATCGCCGCGTTGCAGGTAATCGCAGGCAAAGGTTACTTCCGCGGTCGAAATATTGGGCTGAACGTTGATCACCTTCAGTTGACCGGCGTCCTTGTAGAACGTGCCCATTGCCTTCGACAGCTTGTCCTGCCATTTAAACCACTGCACGTCGATAGCGTCTTTTTCCGGACGATAGACGGAGTAGCGATCGCCGACATGAACTCCCTGGGCGGATCCTTTGTTAATGAACACCTCGTCGCGAAGTTCGAAGACGAGCTTTGCTCTGGATTGCTCCCCGGAGACAAGGTAGGAGTCGTGTCCGCCTCGATCGGTAGTTACGAAATTGGAGCAATAAACCGCAGAATAATCCGGGGAGGTCGCCGTGGCGACCGGCTGCGTAGAAACATCCTGTGGCTGTGGGTTGCCCTGTGTCCAGGCACTCGCGCCTGCCAGTAGCATGCCGAGACCCATACCTGCTGCAATTGCGCGCATTAGAACACTCCTTCGAGTCACGCCAAAAAGGGCCGTGCGGGGACTTGCATACTCGAAACTAACAAGCGTCCATGGGCGCGTCAACAAATTGGGTGGACACACTTTACACTTTAGCTAAGACGTGCTACAAGCCGTATTTTCAATAGATTGGAGCCTATTCGGCGGTATGAGTGTCTTTGGACAGGGGATAGCCCGGATCTGCGCCGTAGTCGCCGCACCCGACGCCCGGGAATTTCAGCGCTTGGTGCTGGCGGCTTTGCGTGAAACACCCACCGTCGAACTGAGGCTGGACTGGCTGGCCAACGACCGGGAGCGGCGAAGGGTGTTGCAATGGCTGAAGCACTCCGCTCCGAACGAGGCGGTCTTCATCGCCACATGCAGGCGGCGCGTCGGCGGAGGCAAGTTCTCGGGAAGCGCGGCGAGAGAACTGTTCTGGCTGCGAGAGGCGAAGGAAGCTGGTTGTCAGTGGTGCGACCTCGAAGTCGAAACACTCCGCGAACTGACAGGAAAAACCGTTGAACACTGCGCATTGCCAAGAATTCTGTTATCGATCCATGACTTCAAGAAGACCCCGAAGTTATTTGCTCGAAAGTTACGAGCGGCGCAACGTGGAGTCGATGCCGTGAAAGTGGCGGCGCTGGCGCGAACGTTCTCCGACGCCACTCGCCTGCTGCTGCTCACGCGAGGAACGGAGGCGGTGGTCGCAGTACCCATGGGAGAGATCGGCTTACCCACCCGAATCTTGGGGCTGCGGCAAGGCAGCGCGCTGCTGTATGCTCCGGTGGCCGCGGGAACGGCACCGGGTCAAATACCCCTGCGAGAAATGAAGGAACTGTATCGTGCCCACGAGCTGACAAAAACAACGCGCGTCTTTGGCGTCATTGGAAACCCGATAGGGCATTCGCTTTCGCCGCTGTTGCACAACACCGGCTATATTGCGGCAAGGAAGGATGCCGTATTCGTGCCTTTCCTCGTGGAACATCTTGGCGAGTTTCTGAAAGCGATCCGCGATCTGGACATTGCCGGATTCGGCGTGACTATTCCTCATAAGCAAAGGATTTTTGATTACTTGGAGGCCTGGGGGCCGCTGGCAGACGAGATCGGCGCCGTGAACACGGTCACAGTGCGCGAAGACGGCAAGCTAGCGGGGTGCAACACCGACTATGCAGGCGTACTGCGAGCGTTGGACGGGAAACTGAAAACAAAGGGCAGCCGCGTCCTGATTTTTGGCGCCGGAGGCTCGGCCCGTGCAGCCGCGTTCGCCTTGGCGAAGTCCGGCGCGGAAGTGTTGGTGTGTGCCCGTCGGGAAAGCGCCGCAAAGCAATTGGCGGGCGCAGTGCGTGGCGATGTAATCAAACGAAGGGCGCTCCGAAACGAAAGATTTGATGCCATCCTGAACGCCACGCCGGTCGGCATGCACCCTCACAACGAGACTTCCCCCCTCGAAGCGGACGAGCTGAATTGCGGGCTCGTCATGGATTTCGTCTACCGGCCACTGCAGACGAAGCTCCTGCGGCTCGCGAAAGCAAAGAGAATTCCTACCGTTTCCGGCGTGGAAATGTTCTTGGCGCAGGGAATCGCCCAGTGGGAGCTATGGATGGGCGGCCGCGCCCCTGAGGCTGTCATGCGTGCTGCAATCCTAAAAGCGCTCTCAGCCGAAGAAAACGGCCAGAAGTAGAAAATAGCTTCGAAAGCAATCTCGAGCCGCCACAAGCGGTATAATTCTCGTTCTCAAAAAGCCGTCCAAAGTGAGCTGATGATCGAACCTTCTTTCGAGGAATTCAAGAAGCTGGCAAAGCGGGGGAACTTGATCCCCGTCTACGACGTTTTCTCTGCTGATTTGCTAACGCCGGTGAGCGCCTATCTGCGGCTGACGCAGGGCTCGCGATATTCGTTCCTTCTAGAAAGTGTCGAGGGCGGGGAAAAAATCGCGCGGTACACTTTTGCCGGAGCCAGCCCGGAGGAGGTCTTCCGTTACGCCGGAGGCGCCTGCGTTTTGGAAAGTCGCAACCGCATGATTTGGGAGGAACGCGATCCGATTTCGTTTTTGCGGGAGCACATGGCAAAGTTCCATCCCGTTCGCGTGCATGGCTTGCCGCCTTTTGTCGCAGGAGCGATTGGTTACTTCAGCTATGACATGGTAAGGCTCATCGAGCGCTTGCCAAAGCGTCTCCGCGACGACATCGGTCTCTACGACGCCATGCTGATGTTCTTTCGCGGAGTGATAGCCTTCGACCACGTGCAACACCGCTTGTGGATTGTGCGCAATGTCTACACCGAAGGTCCAGGTTCGTTGCGTGCCAAACACAACGCTGCCGTAAAGGAGATTCAGAAGACGCGACAGCTCCTGGAAACCGCGGTAGAAAGAGAAAAGCCGCAAAACAAGACAACGCCAACTGCGCGTCAACTCAAGGTAAGTTCGAATGTGGAGCGCTCCGAATATCTCGAAGCGGTTCGCAAAGCCAAACAATATATTCGCGCAGGCGACATCTTCCAGGTCGTGATCAGCCAGCGCTTTTCGTCGAAGTCACAAGCGGCGCCCTTCGATGTTTATCGCGAGCTGCGCGCACTGAATCCGTCACCCTACCTCTTTTTTCTTCAGCTGAACGACGTCTCCGTCGTCGGCAGTTCTCCAGAGATGTTGGTGAAGGTCCAGGGGAAAGACGTTTCTTACCGGCCGATCGCGGGCACGCGTCGGCGCGGCAAGAACGAAGCGGAAGATCTCAGCCTGGAACGTGACCTGCTCGCGAGCGAAAAAGAACGTGCCGAACACATCATGCTGGTCGATCTAGGGCGCAACGATCTTGGCCGGGTGTGCGAATACGGAAGCATCAAAACAGAAAAGCTGATGACCGTGGAACGCTATTCGCACGTCATGCATTTGGTGTCCAGCCTGAAAGGCCAGTTGCGCGAAGACGTTGATTGTTTTGACGCGCTGATGTCCTGTTTTCCGGCCGGCACCGTGTCCGGAGCTCCGAAAGTCCGTGCGATGGAGATCATTGAGGAATTGGAAAAGACCAAACGCGGCATTTACGCCGGAGGCATTCTCTATCTGGATTTTGCCGGCAACCTGGACTCGTGCATCGCCCTCCGCACGATGGTCATCAAAAATGGCGTGGCGCACGTGCAGGCTGGCGGAGGAATTGTGGCGGATTCAACACCGCAGAGCGAATTCGATGAATCTGTGAATAAGTCGAAAGCCCTGCTGCGAGCGCTAGAAACGGCAAACGCGGAGAAGCCGACCATAAGTAAGAGGCGCAAGCGATGATTCTGCTGCTAGACAACTACGATTCGTTCACCTACAACCTGGCGCAGTATCTAGGAGAACTGGGCTGCACGCTGGAGGTCCACCGCAACGACAAGATCTCCGTGGAGCAAATTGCGCGCCGAAAACCGGAGCGGATCGTGATTTCGCCTGGCCCCTGCACCCCTCAAGAAGCAGGCATTGCGGTCGAGTTGATCCAGAAACTCGCTGGGCGATTCCCCATCCTGGGGGTCTGCCTGGGACACCAAGCGATTGGCGCCGCATTTGGGGCAAAAGTGATTCGGGCCTCAAAACTGTTTCATGGAAAAACGAGCGAGATTGAACATGACGGCAAGGGGATCTTCCGTTCCGTCGCGAATCCTTTTACGGCGACGCGTTACCATTCGCTTATCGTGGAGAGAAAATCCCTGCCGAAGACGCTCCAGATCAGCGCAGAAACGAACGATGGAGTCATTATGGGCTTGCGTCACCGGAAGTTAAAGGTCGAAGGCGTGCAGTTTCATCCCGAATCGGTACTCACGGAGTCCGGGAAACAACTTCTGCGCAATTTTCTAACCCTATAGAGCGACCTCCAATTGCGAACGATGTTGCAAATTGCCGCCGAGCACGGCAATTTTGAACTTCTGCTATCAAGACGATTTCCGGAATTTGCCAGGGGCAAACGCATTGCGGCGTTGACCGCCTGGGGCGTCCACGCGGCATTAAAGGAGAACATGGGGATCCGTACGGCGAAGCCGGGAAAACTCATTCGTCGGTCGAACGAGCCGCATTTGTGAAGGCTTTGAGGCGCTCCAGCTTTTCAAGTGCCGCCCCGCACGAAATTGCTTTCGCGGCCAATGAGGCACCTTCCCGAAAATCCACCGCTATCCCGGCTACCACGAGCGCGGCGGCAGAGTTGATGATGACGACATCGCGCCGTGGTCCCGTTGCGCCTTCGAAAATGGCTCGAATCGAATTTGCGTTTTCCTGCGGAGTACCGCCCTGAAGCATCTCGATAGCAGCCGGCGTCACGCCGAAGTTCTCAGGCAGAAGAACAAGTCGTCTAACGCTCCCATCGCGCACTTCGGCAGCTTTGGTTTCTCCCGCGAGAGAGATTTCATCGAGTCCCCCGCAGCCGTGTACCACGAAAGCGTGACGAACTCCCAGTTCGACGAGTGTGGCGGCCATAACATCGATCACATCTTCCGAGAAAACACCGAGGATCTGCGACTGCGCCCCTGCCGGATTCGTTAGCGGTCCGAGAAGGTTGAACGCTGTGCGTGTCACGATCTGGTTGCGGGCAGCGGCGGCATAGCGCGTAGCGGCGTGGGCCACGGGAGCGAAAAGAAAGCCGATGCCAAGCTCGCGGATGGCGCGCCCGCAACGCTCTAGAGGTAGATCGATCAGAATCCCCAGGGCTTCGAGCACATCGGCCGAACCGCTGCGAGAGCTGACGGAGCGGTTACCGTGCTTCGCCACGTGTGCTCCGCCGGCTGCAGCCACAAATGCTGCCGCGGTCGAAATGTTGAACGTCCCGCAGCCATCGCCGCCGGTTCCGCAGGTGTCGACCATGTGTGGAGGCCGATCGCTCTCGGAGGCGAACACTTGAACCGCATGACGGCGCATGACGCGTGCGAACGCGCCAAGTTCGCCAGGACTGGGCGGCCGCCTGTTCAGAGCAAGGAGTAAACGCACAATGTCGGGAGTATCGATGCGGCCGGACAGGAGTTCTTCCATCAGCCCTTCCGCTTCAGGGCCGGTCAGAACTTCGAGGCGTTCGGTTTTTGCGATCCATTGGCGAAAGGAATTCATGCAGTCGTCAAAGAGCAATAGCTGCTTATCCTTGCTCGAGATAGGCCTCTCAAGTAAACTTGAATGTTTTATGAGCCTCAAATTCTAACATCTGTGCACTGCCCCATCGTCGCACAAGGGCATCCAAAAAGGCAGAACCTGAAATGAAGATCCACGAATATCAAGCTAAAGCTATTCTCTCGCGATATGGCGTGACCACGCCGCGGGGTGACGTAGCTTTCACAAAGGAAGAGGCTCGCGAGGCGGCTCAAAGACTGAGATCGCCGATTGTCGTGGTCAAAGCCCAAATTCATGCCGGTGGTCGCGGGAAGGGCGGGGGGGTTAAATTGGCCCGGTCAGCGGATGAAGCGGCGGAGATCGCTTCGCACATTCTCGGAATGAATCTTATAACCGTGCAGACCGGTCCGCAAGGCCGCATCGTAAAGCGCCTGCTAATTGAAGAGGGTCTGGACATAAAACGCGAACTCTATTTGGGGTTGTTGATCGATCGCGAATCGGGCCGGCCGGTGTTCATGGCGAGCTCGGCTGGCGGCATGGAAATCGAGCAGGTGGCCAAGGAAAATCCGAGCGCCATCCTGCGCGAGCCCATTCATCCTGCTGTTGGTTTACAGCCCTATCAGGCGCGGAAAATTGCGTTTGGCTTGGGATTAAGCGGAGACCAGGTTGCCGCGGCAACGCCGTTCCTGCAGGCTTTGTATCGCGCCTTCATTGACACCGATGCCTCGCTGCTCGAAATCAATCCCTGCGTGCTGACCGGAGATGGCAAGTTAGTGGCTCTGGACGCAAAGATGACCTTCGACGACAACGGACTCTTTCGCCACAAGGAACTGCGGGAATTGCGAGATCTAGACGAGGAAGATCCACTCGAAGTCGAAGCCTCAAAGTACGGGCTGAATTACATCAAGCTGGATGGCAGCGTCGCCTGCATGGTTAATGGAGCGGGTCTGGCGATGGCCACCATGGACATCATCAAATATGCGGGCGGATCGCCCGCAAATTTTCTGGATGTCGGCGGAGGCGCTTCGGCGGATCAGGTGAAAAACGCATTTGCAATTTTGCTGAGCGATCCTGCGGTGAAAGCGGTCTTCATCAACATATTCGGCGGCATCCTTCGTTGTGATGTGCTGGCGACCGGCGTAGTGGCGGCGGCCAAGGATTTACACGTCAAAGTACCCATCGTGGTGCGGATGGAAGGCACAAACGTGGAGCAAGGCCAACAAATTCTGCGGGAAAGCGGCTTGAACTTCACCATCGCCGACGGCATGAAGGACGGAGCGCAGAAGGTTGTCGCGCTGGCGGGAGGTGCGCGATGAGCGTTCTAGTCAATGAAAAGACGCTAGTGCTCGTCCAGGGCTTCACCGGGCGGGAAGGAACATTTCACGCCCAACAGATGATCGAGTACGGCACCACAGTGGTAGGTGGTGTGACACCGGGCAAGGGTGGGACGAAACATCTGGAAAGGCCCGTGTTCAACACCGTCGCGGATTGTGTCAAGGCGACCGGCGCGGACGCTTCGGTGATCTTCGTGCCTCCTCCGTATTCAGCCGACGCCATTCTCGAAGCTGCCGACGCCGACGTCCCGTTAGTTGTCTGCATTACCGAAGGCATTCCGGCGCTCGACATGGTTCGCGTGGCTGAGGTGTTAGGCGAATCGAAAACACGTCTGATCGGCCCGAATTGCCCGGGAATTATTTCTCCGGGAAAATGCAAGATCGGCATCATGCCCGGACGAATTCATAAACAGGGAAATGTCGGTGTGGTCAGCCGCAGCGGAACCCTGACCTATGAAGCTGTCCACCAGTTGACGCAACTCGGCATTGGCCAGTCCACTTGCATTGGCATCGGTGGCGATCCCATTATCGGGACGTCGTTCCTAGATGCGATCCAGATGTTTCACGCGGATCCGGACACCCACGCCATTATCCTCATTGGGGAAATCGGCGGAAGCGCCGAAGAGCGTGCCGCGGCGTGGATCAAGGCGAATGTAAAGAAACCGGTCGTCGGTTTCATCGCTGGTCAAACCGCGCCTCCGGGGAGGCGCATGGGCCATGCCGGCGCCATCATCAGCGGTGGCCAGGGAACAGCGAAAGACAAGTACACCGCGATGAAAGCAGCCGGAATTCGCACGGTGGAAACGCCGGCGGATTTGGGCTCGACCGTCGCCGCCGCCCTCAAATAAGGCCAACCGACCTTCATTATTTCATTTACGGAGAATCCATTTGTCACTTGAACGAACATTCGCAATCATCAAGCCCGATGCGGTCAGCCGCGGCCAGCAGGGAGAAATTCTGGCTCGGATTCATAAAGCCGGATTCACGATCGTAGCCGTCAAGTCGATGCAGCTGACCAAGGAAGAGGCCGGGGGATTCTACGCCGTTCATCGGCAGCGCCCATTTTTCGGAGAGCTCACGGACTTCATGAGTTCCGGCAAGATTTTCGCTATGGTTCTCGAGGCGGAAGGTGCCATCGCGAAATGGCGCGACACCATGGGCGCGACCGATCCCAAGAAAGCCGCCCCAGGTACCGTCCGGCACGATCTGGGGACCAGCATTGCAAGTAACTGCACGCACGGCTCCGACGCTCCGGATACGGCGGCCTTCGAAATCGGCTACTTCTTTTCCGGTCTCGAGCTCATCTAAAAGCGGCCTCATCCTGAGGCCCGATTTCGGAGCCAAGGAACTTCCTCGCAGGAATGAAGATTCTTCATCGGTTGTGTGTGCTCTGGAGTAGAATGAAACCGATCGCTGCCCAGGAGGTGCATATGCCTGGCATTCGCCGTCGGCAGTTTCTTCACTCCGTTGCTTCGGCCGCGGCCGCCTTTTGGCTCACTCCGAAATCCCTGGCGGCACGATTAGCGGCGCTACCCGATCTCGACCGCAAATTTTCTGCCACAGAAACCGTCACACTTGGCCGCACGGGGATTCAAACTTCGCTCCTCGCCATGGGAACCGGCACGGTTGGAACGGGACACCACTCCAATCAAACGAAACTAGGCATCGAAGGACTGTCGCGCCTGCTGCAGAACGGCTATGCCAATGGACTGCGCTTTTTTGACGCCGCGGATTCCTACGGCAGCCATCCGCACGTCGCGGACGCACTCAAGCATGTGGATCGCAGCAAAGTCACGGTGCTCACGAAATCCTGGGCTCGTACCGGACCGGAAATGCGCGCGGACCTCGATCGGTTTAGACGCGAGCTCAACACGGACTATCTCGATATCTGCCTGATGCATTGTGTCACCGAAGCGGATTGGACGACAAAGTTTCAATCTGCGATGGACGAACTATCCGAGGCGAAAGAGAAAGGCATCATTCGGGCGCACGGCTGCTCCTGCCATTCCATCGAAGCGCTGCGAGCTGCGGCGAAATCGCCATGGGTCGAAGTCGACTTGGTTCGCATGAACCCCATCGGTTCGCACATGGATGCCGACCCTGAGACCGTGGCGAGCGTGATTCGCGAAATGCGAGCCGCCGGGAAGGGAATTGTCGGAATGAAAATTCTTGGCCAGGGAGATTTGCGGCACAAACCGGACGAAGCTCTGCGCTATGCCCTCGCCCTCGGCCTGCTCGATGCCTTTACGATTGGCTCCGAATCGATCAGCGAACAAACAGACCTCATAAAGCGGATTTCCGCCACGGCTTGAAGAAAGAGAACAACGGATTGTCAGGAAACGTCTTGCTTCTTGCCAGTAGCGGATTAGTTGCGTAAATTGGACCCTTTTCGCGAGCTCGGGCGGACTCTGCTTTTGCTAGGCGCATTCCTGGTATTGGTCGGAGCCTTTTTCTATTTTGGAGACCGGTTGCCGTTCCGGATAGGCCGGTTGCCGGGCGACATCATGCACAAAGGCGAGCACACGACATTTTATTTTCCAATCGTAACTTGTCTTTTGCTGAGTGTGGGTCTTAGCCTCCTGTTCTGGATTCTGTCGCGCCTGCGGCGGTAAGTGGATATGACGCGCTCGTTTTGCTGCGATAGACTGAAACTCAGCGACGTCAGTTCGGGATGATCGATGGATCAACTCCAATTTAACCTTCAGCCGGAACGCCGCATTTTCACGGTCAGCGACCTGACCGCACGGATCCGCGACCTGCTGGCCAGGAATTTCACGGACATTGTCGTGCAAGGCGAAATTTCGAACTGCCGCCCTGCCACATCAGGCCACATCTATTTCACGCTCAAAGATGATCGCGCGCAGATCCGCTGTGTTTTCTTCAAGACGCAACAGCGCGGCATGAAATGCCGTCCGGAAGATGGCCTGAAGTTCAGCGTCCGTGGGTCGATCAGTGTTTACGAGACGCGGGGTGAATATCAAATCTATGTGGAATCGCTCGAACCTCTGGGCCGCGGCACTCTGCAACTGGCGTTCGAACAGCTAAAGAAAAGATTGGAAGAAGAAGGACTGTTCGATGCGGCGCGGAAAAAGCCCCTGCCGCTCCTTCCGAGCCGCATCGGACTCATCACATCGCGAACGGGCGCGGCGGTACGCGACGTCGTGCGCATCTTGACGCGCCGCTTCCCGAATATTCACCTGACCCTATACCCCGTGCAGGTCCAGGGCGACGAAGCTGCGAAGCAAATTGTCGAAGCCCTCGGATATTTCAATCGCAAACGCGCGGCCGACGTGATTCTCCTGGTTCGCGGTGGCGGCTCGATGGAAGACCTTTGGTCGTTTAACGAGGAGAATGTCGCGCGTGCCATTGCGGCCTGCGCGGTACCGGTAATCTCCGGAGTGGGCCACGAGACAGATTTCACCATCGCAGATTTCGTGGCGGATATCCGCGCATCCACTCCATCGGCCGCCGCTGAATTGGTCGTGCAGACCCGCCGCGAGTTTGACAAGCACGTCGCGGATCTGCGTGAGTCGCTCGATAGCCTGATCCACTATCGCTTTCTTGAGCTGTCGCGCCGGGTCCACGAACTATCCGGCCGCTCAGGATTCCGCAAGCCTCACGAGCTGCTGCGCCAAAGCAGGCAGCGGGCTGACGAATTAACATCGCGCTTGGCCCTGGGTTTGCGCGCTCGGCTGGAGCAGTCACGAAGGCGGTTTACCGCGGCACGATTGCAGATTGCTTCGTTCGATTTTCGCGTAAAAATGGCCGCGTTGCGCCTACGTCTTGAAAAACGAAGCCACGATCTCGGTTCCTGCACGGAACGCTTGTTGCGGTTGAAGCGAGAGAACTGGCAGAGGCTCTCCTTGCAACTCCAGGAACGCAGTCCCATGCAAGTATTGGAAAGAGGCTACGCCATCGCGACAGATGCCGCGGGCAATATCTTGCGTGATGCGGCGCAGGTTTCGCTCGGAGTTGAAATTAACGTACGGCTTCGCCGCGGCCGCCTCCTCGCCGAAGTGAAAAACAAAAGCAATTGAATTGTTCGAGCGGAGCTACTCGTCTTCGTCGCCGGAAACTTTGAGGACGGCAAGGAACGCTTCCTGTGGGATATCCACTTGGCCGACGCGCTTCATGCGCCGTTTGCCTTCCTTCTGCTTTTCAAGAAGTTTCCGTTTCCGGGTGATGTCGCCGCCATAGCACTTGGCCAGAACATTCTTGCGAATAGCGGAAACAGTTTCGCGAGCAATGACGCGGCTGCCGATCGCCGCCTGAATAGGCACCTCAAACATCTGACGTGGAATCAACTTCCGCAAACGACTGACAAGGTCCCGGCCACGCTCCACGGAAAATTCGCGGTGAATAATGAGCGCTAGCGCATCGACGGGTTCTCCACCCACCAGAATGTCCAGCTTGATCAAGTCAGACTCGACATAACCCGCAAGGTGGTAATCGAGGGAGGCGTAACCGCGAGAAACGCTCTTCAGGCGGTCATAGAAATCGAGAACGATTTCATTCAGCGGCAATTCATACGTCAGCATGACGCGGGTGGGTGAAAGGTATTCAAAATTCTTTTGCGTGCCGCGTTTGTCCTGGCAAAGCTGCAGGATGCCGCCAACGGATTCGTCGTTGGTGATGATCATCGCCGTGATGATGGGCTCTTCGATTTTTTCGATATCGGCGGGATTTGGAAACTTGGCTGGGCTGTCGACTTCGATCGCTTCGCCGGTAACCTTGGTAATTCTATAGCGCACGCTCGGGGCGGTGGTGATCAAGTTCAGCCCGAACTCACGCTCCAGCCGCTCCTGCACGATTTCCAGGTGCAACAAGCCAAGGAATCCGCATCGAAAGCCGAATCCCAGCGCTACGGAATTTTCTGGTTCGTAGAAGAAAGCCGCATCGTTCAACTGCAGTTTACCGAGTGCGTCGCGCAGCGGCTCGTACTCGTCGGCCAGCACCGGAAAGATTCCGGCAAAGACCATCGGCTTGATCGCTTCAAACCCCGCAAGCGCAGGCGCAGGCCGTGCCGCCTCGGTTACCGTGTCACCCATGCGCGCATCGGCCACGCGCTTGATGTTGGCGACAATGAACCCGACATCGCCGGCTTCGAGCTCCTCGAGCGCGATCGGCTTTGGCGTGAGCGTTCCAAGCTGCTCTACTTCATAAACTTCATTCGTCGCCACCAGCCGGACCTTTATGCGCCTCGTGATGCGGCCTTCCATCACGCGAACCAGCACCACCGCGCCCCGGTAAATGTCGAACCAGGAGTCGAACACCAACGCCTGAAATGGATTTTCCACGCTTCCTTTGGGCGGCGGAATGCGTTGTACGATGGCTTCAAGCACGTCCTCGACGCCGATTCCACTCTTCGCGCTGATCATCAACGCGTCGGCCGCTGGAATCGCCAGCACATTTTCGATTTGCTCTTTCACAAAATCGGGCTGCGCCGCGGGCAAGTCAATTTTGTTGATCACCGGCAGAATCGTCAGGTTGTTCGAAGCCGCCAGAAACGTATTTGCCACCGTTTGCGCTTCTACACCTTGACTGGCATCCACTACAAGCAGCGCACCTTCGCAGGCCGACAGCGCGCGGGAAACCTCGTACGAGAAATCCACATGCCCAGGGGTATCGATCAGGTTCAGGCGATAGGTATTTCCGTCTTTCGCTTTGTAGTGCAGACGAATGCTTTTCGCTTTGATCGTGATGCCCCGCTCGCGCTCCAGGTCCATGGAGTCGAGCACCTGCTCGTGCATCTCCCGTTCGGAAAGCGCGCCGGTCATCTCGAGCAAGCGATCCGCCAGCGTGGATTTGCCGTGATCGATATGCGCGATGATGCAGAAATTCCGTATGAACTTCGGGTCCATTCGCTTTCCGTTCCGCCAGGATTGACCTGAGGGTGTCTGTCGAGTGTATGACGGCGAGCACTTCGCTGAGGGGAACCACGCCTACCCAGCAGAAACCATGCCGTGTAAACCTCTAGTCTGCCACAAGTGAAAGAACCCGTCAGCCCAAGGAAAGCGCCGAAGGCGCCCAAAAGAAGGTGCAGTAGCAGCGCGACGGTTACCGACCAAGCCTGCTTACCTAGGCACCCGGCCGCTGACAACCGGCACCATCCAGACCGCATACCCCTGCGGATCGCGGATATTCGAAATCATCTGATTGAAGTAAGCCATTGTGTCGTCATACTTCATCGGGGTCAGTTCGGAAATGGGTTTGGCGTAACCGTCCCGCCAGGCCTCAATAATGGTTGCGAACGCTTCCCGTGGCACACGCACCGTGTCCACGATGACGTAATCCACCTTGATTTCATCGAAATTCATGCGCGCCAACATACTGTACGTATTTCGACCGACGAAAAGATCGGTGCCGGTTGCGGTTCCCATCCTCGCCGGCACTTCATGCCAGAAATCTCGAACGTCCAGGTTGCCGCGCTGAAAATGCAGCATCCCATAGTCCTCGGGAATGAGATGAAGATAGCCCCCGCGGCGCGTCACGCGAGCAAGTTCGGCGATTACGCGGTCGGCGTAAGGAATCGAGTGCAGCACGTGCCGGCAAACAGTAAGGTCGAAAGTTTGATCCGCCGCCTTGAGCTCGAAAACGCTTTGGTGTTTGAAGGCCAGACGTGGTGCAAGATTCGCATACCGCGAACGCGCAATCTCCAGATGCGAATCGATGATGTCGACTCCGAGCACGTTCGCGCTTGCAAACGATCTGGCGAGTCGCGAAGATCCTTCTCCCGTACCGCACCCGGCGTCGAGAATGCGCGGTTTCGGAGGGAGCGCATACCTGCAAAATAATTCGACTTCCTGGGGCCAAATCGCATAGGCTTGCGCTTCCAGGTTCCGGACCATGGAATCGTCGGCCATTTGCTTCGCCTGAGGATTGAGGTCGGTCATGGTCGCTCCTCGATGCACAATAGCGCAGCGAATTTGCCGTCTTAGGCTAAGGCGTCTGGCGCAAAACCCCGTCTGGTACTAACGGTTGATGTCCTCTTTATTTTCGAGGCGCCGCACAAGATCGACGTGCTGCGCCTTAAGCCGTTCGGGCGACGCGGCTGCGGCGAGCTTCATTTCCTTCACTGCGGCGGCATAGTCGCCCTTGGCAACCGCGATGCGTGCTGCTTCATTGTGTCCAATCCAGCTACTCGGATCTTTCTTGATGTTGCTTTGGAAAAGTTCTAGCGCTTCGTCGAGCTGTCCTTGCGCCTGCAGCCCTCGACCAAAATCGTGCAGTTGAGATTGGTTGCCCAACGCAATCGCCTTGTCGCGCGCGGAGCGAGCTTCTTCGTTGCGTTCCAGAACGTTCAAGGCGCGTGACTTTGTCATCTCGTTCTCAAATCGGTCTTCAATCTCGATCGAGCGGTCCGCGTATTTCGCCGCCTCCTCCGGGTTGAGATTGTTGTTCAGGAGATAATTCGCCGCGTCCGTCCACGACTGCCATTCAAATCCCACGCGGCCTCGAAGCTGCTTGTGCAGGCTCTCCTCGACAATCTCGGAAGTGTTGACCTCCACCTTGACAGGGACCGCGACCTTTTCCCACCGCATGGTCATCACCGCGGAATTGGGTTTAAGCTCGTCGAAATCGTAGCGCAGCGCTTCCTGGCTTTCAATCGCCTGGGCTTTCACCGTTACGCGCAGTGCGTCTTCGGCCTTGTCATAGGTAAAGCTCCCCCAGGAGCTGGAGTTCTTCGAGAAAATCACCATCCACGAAGTCTCGTCCGGGATCATGTGCAGACCGTAGATGCCCTTCGGCAGTGGTTGGCCCTCGATGCTGACCGGATCGCTGAACTCGATGATCGTGTTCTGGTTGGCCCCCGCACGCCAGACTTGGTCGTCGGCGATAAGTCCGCCGAAGATTTTACGTCCGCGCACGAGCGGCCTGTGATAATCGATCGTAATGTCGGTCAACCCGATGCGCTGGCTGACGCGTGCCTGCTGGCTGACATCCGGCAGTTTCAGCAGCGCCGACTGCGCGTGCGCGACCGCGACTCCAGCGAACAGCATCGCGACCATTACGACTGTTCTCGGTACCCACCTCTGCATGGCTCGATCCTCCTTGGAGGTCCAAAATCTCCTGCTGATTGTTTACGTGATCTTTATGGTGCTACCCGTGTCAACGTGGCGACAACATTCGCCTCCCAGGTCTTCCCAGCGTCAACTGAGAACGCCTGTTCAAAGCGGTGGGAATTTACAGTGACCTCGGACCACACGATTCGAGCAAGAATCGTTCTGCCGTTGAATGTTTCCTGGTCGTAAAACTCGCCGCGCCCGTCCTTGAACTCACCGATCGTCGGCGGAACGCCAATTATTCCGACTTTACTGTTGGCGAAGTTGAGACTCCATTGGCGCGCCTGCGGGTTGTAGAGAAACAGGCCAAGATCCTCAAAGTGACCTGCCGGACCGTCAGCCTCGACCTCCTCGAGTTGCGCGCGCCCATCCCAAACCTTTCGAACCACAACGGTTCCGTTCAGTTCGACCCACGTCGTCGATGCCGTCAACGGATGCAGCAGGCGCTTCATGCTCGTCTTCCAGGTGCCGAGATTGAAGTCAAAATCGTGTTGCCCATCCCGCTGAGAACTTGCGTTCGGCGCGTCGGCATTAGGAGGCTGCCCGCGCAGGAGCGGCAGAATCAGGACAAAGGCTCCCACCAGAAAACAGACCTGTATACGTCTGAACGAGTTCATTGTTCCTCCGGGTCGACCACCGCCTTTTCACTCAGGTTCGGTTCTAAGAATGGCGTGTCCGTGGTAGTTTCATAGAGCCACTTTGCATGCAATTCGCGATACCACTTTCCAAAGGCGCCGGACCCTTGTTTCGGCAGGTTTACCTCGGCTTGCGCCAGGCCATTTTCTCCGGCACGTTTCGGGCGAACAGCCGCTTGCCATCAACGCGCGATCTGGCCGATCAATTGGGCATTTCCCGCACGGTTGTTCTGTTGGCATACGATCAGCTGCTCGCCGAGGGCTTCGTTGCGGGCCGCCGCGGTTCGGGCACCTACGTTGCACAAGGCATTGCTTCGAGCCGCTTGGTCACTTCGAAGAAATCAACCAGGCTGCGCTTGTCGAAATTCGGCTCGGCGGCCGAACATGCCGCTCCCGCTCCGGATTTTCAGGCCAGACGATTGCCTTTGCACCGCTACGATTTCGCATCCGGGCGGAGCGAGAGTGACATTGAGACGTTTCCTTTTGAGACGTGGCGCCGCATTCTCCTGCGCCGCGCCCGAAAAGCGCCGGTTGTGGAACTAGAGTATGGGCCAGCGGCGGGAAGCCTTGGTTTGCGAGAGGCCATTTGCGCCCACCTTCGGCGCTCCCGCGCAGTCGTCTGTGATCCGTCCGAGGTGATCGTCGTCAACGGCTCGCAGCAGGCCCTGGACCTTATCGTTCGTGTGCTGCTCGACCGTGGCGATGGCGTGGCCATCGAAAATCCCAGCTACCAGGGCACCCGGGCGATTCTCCTGGCCGCGGGTGCTCGTTTGCATCCGGTGCAAGTCGACCGCGAGGGTTTAAATCCTGCCAAACTCCCGGATCGTGCACGAATTTGCTTTGTCACGCCGTCGCACCAGTTTCCGACCGGCGCGATCCTGCCGCTCTCCCGGCGTCTGGCCCTGCTCGACTGGGCGAGACGCAAGAATTCGGTGATCGTTGAGGATGACTACGACGGCGAATTTCGCTACGAGGGCCAGCCGCTCGAATCGTTACAGGGTTTGGACTCCGAAGGACGCATCATCTACGTGGGAACATTCTCTCGCACCGTGTTTCCGGCGCTTCGCGTGGGTTACCTGATCGTCCCAAAGTCGCTGTCTGCCGCTTTCATTGCGGCCAAATGGCTCAACGATCAGCACTCTGCCACGCTCGAGCAGCAAACCCTCGCGGAGTTCATCACGAGCGGAGCCTACGAGCGCCATTTACGCCGTCTCCGCCGCAGAAATGCAGCGCGCCGCAGCGCCTTGCTTGAAGCCATTACAAAGCATTTGCGCGATCGTGTCGAGGTAACCGGAGACGGATCGGGGGCGCACATCGTTCTTTGGCCGAGCGAACGCATCTCCGAGGCTATGGTTGTCACCGAAGCGGCGTCACGTGGTGTTGGTATTTCCGGGATCTCTCGATATTTCCTGAAGCAGCCCTCGCGCACCGGCATCATGCTCGGCTATTGCCGCATGAAGGAGGAGGAAATCCGTGAAGGCATACGGCGTCTCGGCGAAATTCTTTAAACGCGCCGAGCCCACGCGGCAAAACGCTATACTCCGCGTCGGATTCGGGACCGAACATCTTCCACCGCTTGGCGCGTCCATGGTGCCTGGTCGAATACATAAACACGGGTTCGGCTGCGAACTGGATTCGGCCACCAATCGCTGGTGGATATTCCCAAGCTACCACGACAAAGCGGCTCGGGGAATGTGCCGGTCGAACTGAAATAACTGCGGAGCAGCGCCTCTTCCGAACCCATTGAAAAAAGCAAAGGCACTACCTCGTTCACCGGCAAATCGCGAATCCAGCGATCGCCGATGCACCAGGACGCCGGCGCCGTGATCGAAATAGGATAAGCCGGACCAAGCCGCTGTCGAAGCTCCCTGAGCAGTTGAGAGTAAAACGCACGCTCTCGAAGGCGAGCATCGAAATCAATCTGTAACACAGAAGCCCCTGGTTCGTGCGTGGCCGCCAACAACGCCTGCAAAGTTTCAGACCTTTGTTCAGCATTGAGGGCCGGAGGTTTGTCGGCGTGGGAAACAATACGCACCACCGCAACCATCTGAATTCCTGAGGGCAGGGAAGGAGGCTGCATGTCCGGCTGAACCCGCACCGAATCCTGCAGCAGGTCGACGGAAATGGCCAAAAGCGCTACCGCTTCGGTTTTCGGCTCAAGAAACCGCAAATCTTCTGGCCCCTCCGACACCCAATACACCAAACGCGGGCCCTCCAACCGGTGCTCGGGTCGATAGCCGTAATGAAACCAAGCCGCTACGAATAGGCATGGCGCCAGAAAGAGCATGACCAGCCAGAATTTGCGGACTTTGGTCTTCGGGGCCGGCATTGTTTCTTCGCATCATACATGCGCTTCCATCGATCGCACCCACCGAGGACAGGCCCGTTGCCCGATTCCACATGACCGTCGCCGCCCGGTTTGGCCGGGTTTCGGCAGCGGTATATAGTGGGGAGTGGTTCGATCCAGCGCGAACCAATCAAGGGCGACAACGAAGAAGCACCTAGGTGCCAAGCGGGCAGATGGCCTCAGACTTAAACAAGAACCTGGAGCGCGCGAAAAAATTCCTCGAGAAGAACCGCTTCGAGGACGCCATCGAAGCCTATCTCGCGGTAATCCAGGATTCGCCGCAAAACGTCGAAGCCGCGCAGATGCTCGGCGACCTGTACACGCGCCTGGATCATCCGGACCGCGCGGCAGTCTACTATGGTCACCTGTTCGAACTACTCGTGGACCCGCGCGACGAGTCAAAAGCCATGGCGATTTACAATCGCTTTCTCCGGAATTCGCTCACCCCGCAACCCCCGGAACGCATCGCCCGTTACGCCTTCCTCCAGCAGAAGCAGAACCATCCCGAAGAAGCCATCGATCAGTACATCAAGGCTGCCGAGCTTTTCAGCCAAGCCCACCGTATGGAAGACGCGCTGTTCTGTTGGGAACGCACCGCGCAACTCGAACCGGACAATTTAAATCGTCAATTAAAGGTCGCCGAAACCGCCTCTCAACTCGGCAAAAACGCACTGGCCGCTCGGGCATTCTTGCGCGCGGGAACATTGGCCGCCGCGGGCGGATCGCAGAAAGAGGCGCTAAAGCTTCTCGGCCGTGCTTATGCCTTGGCCCCACAAGAACGCAGCGTCGCTTTGCTCTATGCCGAAGCCAAACTCCGAAATGGCGAAGCGGCGGAAGCCGCGGCGTTGCTGGAACCATTCTCATCGAGTGAAAACGATGCGGTCTTCCTCGAAACTTTTTCAGACGCCTTGCACCATTCCGGACAACTGGACCGTGCCAGGAGCATTCTGGAGCGCCTTCTCCGCGAGAAGAATGAAGGGGCCACGCGGTTGTTCGGGTTGGCCGATACCTTCGCGGATCGAGCGCTCGATGCGAAATCGGTGGAAATTCTGATGACGCTGAAGCGCCGGATGTTCGCCGACAAAAAGCAAAATGAGTTCACGACGCAAGTCGAAGAACTTGGCGTCAAGCACCCGGAGTCGGTGCCGATCCTTGAATTCTGGGCCGGGCTCTACAACGAATTGAACCGCGAATCTCAATATTTTGACGTGCTGATCCGCTTGTTCGACGCAAATTACAATTCTGGAAATTTTGCAAAAGCCAGCGAGGTCTTGGATCGCATGGTCGATATCGATTCCTACGACTACCGCAATCAGGAGCGTCTGGAGAAGCTGCGCGGCCGAGTGGATGACGAGGCGTTTCTACGCAGAATCGCGGGGCGCATGGCCAAGACCACGTCGGTCACGCAGGGTCCTGCAACACGTCCGAAGACTGCGGTCAGTCAGGACATGGCCGCCGAAACCCAGGTCACGGAAGAGGGGAAAAAACAGCAGGCAATGGAGGACCTGATCGTCCAGACGGAAATTTTCCTGCAGTATTCGCTCCAGAGCAAAGCCATCGAGCGCCTCCAGAAGATTGCTTCTATGTTCCCGGGAGAGGAGGAGCGCAATCCTCGTCTCCAGGGCCTCTATCAAATGGCCAACTGGTGGCCCAAGGCGCCTTCCAAAATCGAAGTGGCGCCAAAAATCCCGACTGTGCCTGTGGTCGAGCCGCAACCTACTCCGCCGACCGGGCGCACCGGGACTTATACCGCCGACACACTGCGGGACTTGACGAAAATTTCCGAGATCAATCAGAAAACATTCCGGCAGCAAACGCCGCGCGCGATGTTGAATACCACGGTGACCGAGGTAGGTACCTACATGAAAGCCGCCAGGACTTTGGCGGTCATCGGCACTCCCGGGCGGCCGCCGGAAATGGCCGCGGAGTACTGTTCTCCCGGGCTTAAACCGGCTCCCGGTTCACAAGTGGTGCTGCTGCTGGCGCAAATGGAGAAGGCCGTACCGGATGAGTTGGGCGGAATGGTTGTCGACGCAGCAGAGGGATCGATCCTCTCCGAATTGGGTTTGGAAACTGCGCTTGGCGTAACGTTGACCGACAGGGAAACGCAGACACCCGCCGCAATGTTAATCGTTGGGCAGGCAACGCCGCACAAATGGAAGCCCAATCAGACTTATTTCCTTCAGGCGATTGGCGACCAGATGATGATGAGTGTCAGCCATACTCGCCTGCGTACCCTGGTGCGTCGCATGGGCGTCTCCGACGATCGCACGGGACTAATGAGCCGAAGCTCTTATGTCGGATGCTTATTGAACGAGGCCGATCGCGCGCGTACCCAAGGCACAACGCTGTCCATGGCCATTTTGCAGATCGATCGCGGCTCGGAAATGCTGCGTCAACAGGGAGAAGCGCCGCTGGAAAAATTCTTGGAGCAACTGGCCCGTTCGCTGCAGCCCATGGTGCGCCAGAATGATATGGCCGTGAAATATACTTCCTGGGCCCTCGCATTCATCCTCCCGGATACGACCAGCTCCGGCGCGCACAATCTCGTTGAGAAGCTGAGACGTGCCGCGGCCGGCGTTCGTCCTCCCTGGGATTCCACGCAAATCACCTTGAGCGCGGGAATCGTGGAAGCTGCCACGCGGCAGGATTACGAGAGCGAGGATATTGTGACCGACTTGATCAACCGCGCGGAATTCACCATCGAGGAGGCGCGCAAGCTCGGCGGAGATACGGTTGTTGTCTCGGAGGCGGCAAAACAGTGACGCCGTTAGGTATCCACGACTTTCGTAGGGCATTCCGCATCTAATCCAGTACCCAGAACAGCGAGGGCCCCTATGTTTCCAACCGATGTTGTGATTGTTGCCGGTGCGCGCACGCCGATGGCGCGCTACACCGGTGTTTTTTCCGATGTTTCAGCGATTGAGCTGGGCACGCATGCGGCAAAGGGCGCCGTGCAGCGTTCCGGCGTAGACCCCGGCGAATTCGATCATGTGATCTTCGGCAACGTGCTGCAGACAAGCTCGGATGCGATTTACGGCGCGCGCCACGTGGGACTAAAAGCGGGCTTGAAAGTGGAAACTCCGGCGGTAACCGTCAATCGCCTATGCGGCTCGGGAATCGAATCGATCGCGCAAGCCGCGCAGCGGCTACTGTTGGGCGAAGCGAACATGGTGCTCGCCGGCGGTATGGAAAATATGACGCAAGCGCCGTTTGTGATTCGCGGGGCGCGCAACGGCTTGAAGCTCGGCGGTGGCGCTCTGGAAGATTTTCTTTTTGTCGGTCTGACGGATTCCTACTGCGGCCTGCCAATGGCCGTCACAGCCGAAAAATTAGCGGCACAAACCGGAATCACGCGCGCGGACGCCGACGCCTATGCGCTTCGCAGCCAGCAAGCAGCCGACGCGGCGGCAAAAGCGGGGTTTTTCAAGGAAGAGATTGCGCCCGTCGAAGTGAAGCAGGGGCGAAAATCAATCGTGGTCACCGAAGACGACCATCGGCGACCGGAAACCACGATGGAAACGCTTTCGAAGCTTCCACCATCGTTCCAAAAAGACGGAATCGTCACAGCCGGTAACGCCAGTGGAATCGTGGACGGCGCCGCGGCCGTCGTTGTAACGCGCGAAAAAACAGCAAAGGAGCGAGGCCTGACACCTCTCGGAAGAATTGTTTCTTGGGCCGCAGTCGGTGTGGATCCAAGCCTCATGGGAATCGGACCAGTACCCTCGACGCGCAAAGCTTTGCAATTGGCGGGATTGCAGCTGGATCAGATCGATCGCGTGGAAGTGAATGAAGCTTTCGCTCCGCAATATCTCGCGGTAGAAAAAGAACTAGGTCTCTCGCGCGACAAGACGAACGTGAACGGCGGCGCCATCGCCCTCGGGCACCCGCTCGCCGCTTCGGGCACTCGCCTGGTGATCACCGTTCTTAACGAACTGCGCCGCAAAGGCCTGAAATATGGTCTCGCTGCCGCCTGCATCGGCGGAGGGCAGGGAATTGCCATGATCGTCGAAGCACTAGGAAACTGAGAAGCTACGAACACCTCTTCGCGGGGCGTCCATGCGGACCCCAATTTGGCACAATGTCATCTTTGTTGACCGCGGGCGGCCGGCCGCAAGAATGCTCGGTCTTTGGTACACTTTCACGGGGTAGTAGTCTCCCGCCGGATACAACTGGCTCTTCTGACGTGAGGAAAACGGATGCCGATTCAAAAGGTTGCAGTCGTTGGGTGTGGTTTGATGGGTTCGGGAATCGCGCAAGTGAGCGCGCAAGCCGGGCTTCAGACTGTGGTGCGCGAAGTCAGCCCGGAACTGGTCGAAAAGGGCCTGAAGGGAATCGAAAAAAATCTCTCACGCATGGTGGAAAAAGGCACCATCACGGAACAGGCAAAAAGTGATATTCGCGGGCGTTTGACGGGCGTCACGTCGCTCGACGATCTGAAAGACTCTGACCTGGTCGTCGAAGCGATCATCGAGCAGCTGCCGGCGAAGCGCGAACTGTTTTCCACACTGGACTCTCTCTGCCCGCCGCACACGATTTTTGCAAGTAACACATCTTCGCTCACCATCACCGAAATTGCCGCGGCAACCAAGAGGCCGCAGCGCTTTGTCGGCCTCCATTTTTTCAATCCTGTGCCGGTCATGAAGCTCGTCGAAGTGGTAAAAACCATCGCCACCGATCCTGCCGTGTACGAAGAAATGGTGAATTTCGGCGCGCGGCTCGGGAAAACTCCCGTTCGCGCTCGAGACAGCGGCGGTTTCATCGTCAATCGCTTGTTGGTGCCCTATCTACTCGACGCGATTCGCGCTTTTGAAGAAGGCGTCGGCTCGATCGTCGATATCGATAATTCCATGAAACTCGGATGCGGCTATCCTATGGGCCCGTTTACGCTTCTCGATTTTGTCGGCCTGGACACGACGTATTACATTTCGCAAATCATGTTCGATGAATTCAAGGAAAAACGCTTTGCCGCGCCGCCTCTGTTAAAACGGATGGTTTTAGCGGGTTGGCACGGCCGCAAGACGGGCCGTGGATTCTACGACTATGCTGATTCGGCGAATCCGACGCCAATGGGTTAGTGAGGCCTCCCAACATGTCCTATGAAAATTTGCTGTACGAAAAGAAAAATGGAATTGTCTACATCACTTTCAACCGGCCCAAAGTGCTGAATGCGTTAAACCGCAAAACCGTCGAAGAGTTGCAGCATGTTTTGTTGGACGCCCGCGACGATGCCTCCGTCCGTGTGCTGATTCTCACCGGCTCAGGCGAAAAAGCGTTCGTGGCCGGCGCCGATATCAACGAGCTCGCGGAGCAAACGCCGGTGAACGGAAAAGAATTCTGCCTCTTCGGCCAGGGCGTCTTTCATTTATTGGAAACCATCGGCAAGCCGTCCATTTGCGCGATCAACGGGTTTGCGCTCGGGGGCGGCTGCGAATTGGCTCTCTGTTGCTCAATTCGCCTGGCAAGCAAAACCGCAAAGCTCGGACAGCCCGAAGTAAAACTCGGAATCTTGCCCGGCTATGGCGGCTCGCAACGCATGGCTCGTCTTTGTGGCAAAGGCGCGGCGCATGAACTCTGCCTGACGGGAGAAATGATCACTGCGGAAGAGGCGCAGAGGATCGGCTTGGTGAACCGCGTCTATGAAGCCGCGGAGTTGCTGCCCGCTGCCGAAGCAATGGCCAAAAAGATCATCGAAAAAGCGCCGCTCGCCGTGAAATACTGCATGGAAGCCATCGAACGAGGCGTGGAAATGCCCCTGGAAGAAGGATTATTTCTCGAAGCGACGCTGTTCGGTCTGTGCTGCGCTACAGAAGACATGCGCGAGGGAACGAAAGCGTTTCTCGAAAAGCGCCCGGCGCAATTCCAGGGAAAATGAGCGCGCGCATGACAGAAAAGCTCCAACCTGGAAAAATCGACGGCAAGATGAACGCCGCCGGATTGCGCTTCGCCGTTGTGGTCAGCCGCTTCAACAGTTTTATTACCGAACGCCTTCTGCAGGGATCGCTCGATGCCTTGGAGCGCAGCGGCGCCGCCAGCACCGGTGTGAACGTCGTGCATGTTCCAGGGTCCTTTGAATTGCCGCTAATCGCCAAAAAACTAGCGGGCAACGGCCGCTACGACGCCATCATCGCAATTGGCTGCATCCTTCGCGGAGAGACCGCGCACTACGATTACGTTTGCTCGGAAACCGCTCGCGGCCTCCAGCTAGCGCAGATGGATACCGGTGTGCCGGTCATGTTTTGCGTGCTGACCTGCGACACGCTTGAGCAAGCCATCGATCGCGCCGGTCTGAAGGGTGGCAACAAAGGATTCGAAGCGGGACTCGGAGCCATCGAAATGGCGCATCTTTCGCGAAAATTGCGCGGCACGTCGAAACCCGCTGCTCCCGGCAAAAGGCGAGGGACCTGACGTGGCGCTCCGCACGAAATCCCGCGAGTTTGCCATGCAAATGCTGTTTCAGTGGGAGATGAGCCAGCAAGACCCAACACGTCTCGAAACCACTTTTTGGAAAAGCGCCAAAGCGGCGGCGCCGACCCGTACTTTCGCCAACCAGTTGTTCGAAGGCGCCGCCCACGACGCGAAGGATCTCGACGAAGTCATCGTAAGACACGCCGACAACTGGCGTCTGGAACGCATTTCCGCAATCGACCGCGCCATCCTTCGACTCGCCATGCACGAAATGCGCGCCACCGATACACCGGCGAAAGTTGTAATTAATGAAGCCATCGATTTGGCGAAGAAGTTTTCCTCGGAGGACGCCGGCGGCTTCGTGAACGGCATCCTGGACACCTACCGCAAAACCCTGAACGTCGAATGATCAGCTTCGAATTACGCCTTCAAGAACCTTCACCGCCGCGCCGCTGACTCTCGGCGTCAGCTTTTTTCCGGATTGTGTGACTTCCACTTCAATGTGACAGGGACGCCCCATCTCGACGCCCTGCGTGACGTGCAACGTGTGCCCCGCTCCAATTCGCCCGTGCTTCACGAGATACGCGCCGAGAGATCCCGCCGCAGAGCCCGTACCAGCATCCTCGTAAAGTTCCCAAGGCATCATTCCTCGAGACCAGATGCTGTGATTCGTGCCAACTGCGAAACAGTAAGCGAGCGCCGCTTGCTTCCCGAGGAGGCGCGCAAGTTCGCTCATGTTCATCCGGATTTTGCCGAGCGAAACACGATTTCTCAGCGGAACCATTAAATTGTAAATGCCGGTGGAGACAAATTCCGGGTTCAGCTTAGGATCAAGATCCTTCGGCGACAGGCCGAGCGCTGCAGTCAGTTTCTTTTTGTCGATTCCTGATGGCTTGAACGCAGCTTGCATCTGCGTCATGGTTACGCGCTGCGGCCTTCCATCTTTGAACCGGATCTCCACGGGAAGGACGCCGGCGCCAGTCTGCTGCAAAATGTGGACGCCGCCTTCTTGCGCGGGAACCACGCCAAGTTCCGCCAGCAAAAACCAAGTGCCAATGACCGGGTGTCCGGCCAGCTTCAATTCTTCCTTGGTTGTGAAGATGCGTAGACGCGCGAGTGCGCGATCGTCGGTGGGCTTTTGCACGAAAACCGTCTCCGACAAGTTCATTTCGCGCGAAATCGCCTGCATCTGGTCCACAGAAAGTCCGTCGCCGTCTGTGACAACGGCGAGAGGATTGCCCTGAAACCGCGTGGTTGTGAATACGTCGAGAGTATAAAAACGGTGCTCCATCGCCTTGCCGTTACTGTTCGCCGAAAAACAACACCGCAAGCTAAATCTGCTCGAGCTCGCGAACAGTCCTTTCGTTGGTAACGTTCCCGGTATTCAAAGTGGTCTTCGGTTCGAGCAAGATGAGATGGACTTCCTGTTCCGCAATTGGCTGATGTTCCACTCCATGAGGAACGATGAGCAGCTCCCCTTCGCGAACAAGGGCGTCGCGATCGCGGAACCGCATTTTCAGTGTGCCCTTAACGACCAGGAACAGTTCATCCTCTACGTCGTGATGATGCCAGACAAACTCGCCCTTCAGCTTCACCGCTTTCACCGCGAAGTCGTTGAGCTCCCCGAGCAGTCGAGGGTTCCAATAATCTTCAATTTTTCCAAACTTTTCCGCCAGATTCACGGGATACATGATTTCTCCTAAAGTGCCTCGATCGCCGCAGCTGTCGCGCGCAGAACCTTCTGGGTCGTGCCGCCTTGCGAGGTTTCTGCGTAAATTCGAAGCAAATTTTCCGTCCCGGAAGCTCGCACCATCACCCAACCGATACCGCCCAGGTAAAGCTTGATACCATCCATGTTTTCCCGCCGCGTCACCGGCCATTCTTGCAATGCTTTCAGTCGTTCATTCGAAAAATGTGCGATGGCCTTTTGTTTTTGCGCGGCTTTGACGTCCAAATCGACGCGGCCGTAGTGGAATTCGCCAAATTCGCGGTGCAGAACGGCAAGCAGTTCGCCGAGGGACTTGCCATGCCAGGCCATCAATTCCGCCAGGAGCAGCGCGGACACTGTGGCGTCGCGCTCCGGCAGGTACAGACTCGTCCCGATGCCGCCGCTCTCTTCTCCGCCAATCAAGATGTTCTGCTGCAGCATCAATTCGCAAATATATTTGAAGCCGATGGGTACTTCGTGCAGCACGCGCTGAAACTTGGACGCCAGCTGGTCCACCAGCTTGGTAACCGAAAAGGTTTTCGCAATTTCTCCAGGTAATTTACGAGTGCCGATCAAATGCCACACGAGCAGAGCAAAGATTTGGTGCGGATTGACGAAGCTGCCGTCCCGATCGATCGCGCCGATGCGATCGCCGTCTCCGTCGGCTGCGAAACCCGCATCGAATTTTCCAGCAAGCAACGCCTTCCGCAAAGCGTCAATGTGCGGCTCAATCGGCTCCGGATGAACTCCGCCGAAATGGAGGTCACGCGTTCCGCGAATCTCTTCACAGCTGATGCCATTTCGCGCAAAGAGTGCGCGCAACAATCCCGCAGCCGATCCGTGCATGGGATCGACGACGAATCGGAATTTTGCGTCTCGTAACCGCTGCCAATCGACCAGCTTTTCGATAGTGTCCAGGTACGGCTCACGCGGCTCAAGCCGATGAATCAATTCCTTTCGCGGCGGTAGAGCCGGTGCGCCATTGGACTGAACGACTGCCAGTTCATTCTCGATTTGCGCCACGATCGACGGCAAAGCGCTGCTGCCATAACTTGCTTTGTATTTGATTCCGTTCCAGGTATGGGGATTATGGCTCGCCGTGACGACGACTCCTCCGGCGGCGTTCCTCTGTCGAACGAGAAGGGAAATCGCCGGCGTCGGACAGGGCTTGTCCGCGAGCCACACCGGCGTACCAGTCGAACTGATAACCTCGGCGATTTCAGCGGCCACGCGGTCAGAGTCGACACGATGGTCGTAACCGATCAACACGCCCTTGCGCGCATCTTCCGCTCGGACGACGTACCGCGCAATCGCGCTGGCGACAATGCGCGCGTTGGCAACGGTGAAATCTTCACCGATAATTCCGCGCCATCCGTCTGTCCCAAACTTGATGGTATTCATGCAGTTGTGAGTATACGCGAAGCCCCTAAGTCGCTAAAGAGACGCACATCGAATTTGGATGCCTGCAGAAGTTTTTCTAGAGGAGTCGCTTAAGTTTGCGCTGTTCGAGCGACTTGACGATTTTTCCGACGTCCTGGGCGCGGTCGCGCGGACAAATAAGCAGCGCATCGGGCGTATCAACCACTACCAGATCGCGAATTCCGATAGCGGCAACAAATTTCTCCGGACTCCACAAGAAATTGCCTTCCGCATCCAACATTTGCCCCAGACCGCCTAGAATGTTTTCGCCAGCGTGCTTCGCCAACAGTTCATAAACCGCAGCCCAGGAGCCAATATCGCTCCAACCGACTTCCGCAGGAATCACATAAACATTCGCGGTTTCGTTCAAAGCATTTTGGCTGCCGGCCGCAGCCTTCTCCAGAATTGCGTAATCCACGGAAATGTTTTCAAGGCCGAAGTA
Source organism: Candidatus Acidiferrales bacterium (assembly GCA_963722985.1). Lineage (GTDB taxonomy): Bacteria > Acidobacteriota > Terriglobia > Acidiferrales > UBA7541 > Acidiferrum. The sequence continues at coordinate 460,596 of CAVROZ010000001.1, forward strand.
AATCTTCTTCAGTTGCGGCTCATAGCTGCGCTTGCCGATGTGCTTCGAAAGCCTCTCCATCGCTTCAAATGTCATGGGAAGAAACCGTCGCAGCGCATCTAAGAACGTAGACACTCGCCAGAAAAACATCCCCGCGTTCCACTGGTACATTCCGGACGCGACATACTCTTTGGCAGTTGCGAGGTCCGGCTTCTCGGTAAAGCGGCGAACTGGGAAAACTTCAAACTTACCCGCACCGAAGGACGGTCCCCGGCGTTCGATATATCCGAATCCCGTGTCCAGTCGCGTCGGCGGAATCCCGAGCACCACCATGCGGCCAGGGACGCGCGCGACATCCAGTGCTGCGAGCACAATCTCCCGGTATCGCTCCGCCTTCGCAATGTAATGGTCGGCCGGAAGAACGGCCATCAGCGCATCGCCCTTTGCTACGTGCCGGATATGAACCGCCGCGAGGGCAATGGCCGCTGCCGTGTTGCGGCCAAACGGCTCCGTCAGAACCTTTCCGTGGGCGGCCGCCGACAACTGTTTGCACAAAGTCAGCGCCTGTTCGGCATTCGTCACCGACCATGTTTGCTTGGGTGGTATTAGAGGTCGCAGCCGTTCCACGGTTTGCTGCAGCATCGTGCTTTTTCCCACGATGCTGATCAATTGTTTGGGGGTTCGCGTCCGGCTACGCGGCCAAAACCGTGTGCCGCGCCCCCCGGCGAGAATCACGGCGTGCGTGGTTAGTTTCTCGTTAGGCATAAGCTTTAGACGACCAATACCCGGGAGATCGCCTGCCGCTCAAATCCCATGCGCTGTAATTGCCGGTAGAGACAGTCCTTGTCGGGTACGGTGACTCGCAAAAGAGACGTCGGTTCGTTGGGATGGAGGAGTGTGAGGGGCAAGGTCGCAGGAAGAAACCACGCCTGCCCGGCCGCATAGGCCTGCACCGAATCTGCGTCGTGCAGTTCGCCTTTACCGCTGAGGACAACGAACAACTGAAATTCAGACGCATCGCTTTCGATTGGAGTCGTACGATCGCAGTCCCATCGTTCTGTGGCAAAAAATTCGCATGCCGCCAGCAAGTGCTTGTTCGCATCCGGCGAATGCAGGGGAAGCGCCGGAATTTTCCCGCTGCGCGTGCCGTTGAAATGAGTCACCTCAAGCGCCTTTTCCAGATGCAACTCGCGGGATTTTCCATCACCGTCGACGCGGCCGTAATCGTAGACGCGATACGTCAAATCCGAATATTCCTGAATCTCGCACACAACCATACCCGGGAAGATAGCGTGCTGTGTTCCAGCCTCCACGAAATACGTTTCACCGGCGTGCACTGCATAATGCACAAAAAGCTCTTCCACGGTGTTGTCGGCAACGCCTCGAACAAATTCCTCGCGCGTGACGCCGGCCTTCAGCCCGATCAGCAACTCGGCGCCGGGCCCCGCGGACACAATGTGCCACATCTCCGTCTTCCCGCGCCCGCCCGCGGCTTGCTCAAACCTGCTGGCGAACCCATCATCCGGATGAACCTGAATCGACAGCTTGTCCATGGGGAAAAGAAATTTCACCAGCAGCGGAAACTCTTTGAAATTCCCGGAACGCGTTCCTCGCCATTCGGCCGGCATGGCCCGCCAGCTCTCGCCGAGAGATTTTCCCGCGTACGGTCCGCTCGCCACGCGCGAATCGAGCCCCGTCAGCCATGCCTCCCCAATCGGTTCGGCCAAATTTGTTTTATCCGGGAAGATCGGCGCAAGAGAGCGAGTTCCCCAGGGTCGCGGGCTAAAGAACGGGTCGATGCGTGTTAGTATCGGTTCAGGCACCATCAAGCGGCCGCTTCGGCGCGAGCAAGGAACTTGTTCAACCGCCGGAGCCCTTCCTCAATCCTTTCGATGGAAGTGGCGTACGACAAACGCAGGAAACCGGGTGCGCCGAATGCCTCGCCCGCTACCAACGCGACGTGAGCTTGATCCAGAAGTTCCTTGGAAAGTTCCGTGCAGCTTTTCGCCAGCGGGTTCGCGCCCTTCAGATGAGCAGAAATATTGGGGAATGCATAAAACGCTCCACCGGGCCATTCGCAGGTAACGCCGGGTATCTGTCGCAGTCCTTCCACAATGCGCTTTCTTCGCTTGGTATACTCCGCGAGCATTGGAGGAACAGAATCCATGCTGCCGCGCATAGCCTCGAGCGCCGCGTATTGGGCGATCGATGTGGGATTCGATGTCGATTGACTCTGGATCTTGATAATCGCTTGAATGAGCGCTTCCGGCCCCAACGTGTAGCCCACGCGCCAACCGGTCATCGCAAAAGTTTTTGAGAGCGAGCCGATCACAATGACGCGCTCCTTGGAATCCTTCGCGCTCGCAATCGAAAACGGCTTGTGCGGCTCATACACGAAATGCGAGTAGCATTCGTCGGTCAGCAGCCACACATTGTGCTTTTTGCAGACCGCCAGAATGCGTTCAAACTCCTCTTCATCGACCACGCCGCCGGCTGGATTGCTTGGCGAGTTCACGGCTACGATCTTCGTTTTTGAGGTGATCGCTTTTTCAATTGCCGACGCCTTTACACTGAATCCGTCCTCCTGCCCCGTCTGCACGATAACCGGTGTGCCGCCGGCGTACTTGATAATGTCGGGGTAGCTGACCCAGTACGGCGCCGGCAGAATCACTTCGTCTCCGCTTTGGATCATCACGCAGACGGTATTGAAGATGGCATGCTTTCCTCCCACGCTGACGGCGCACTCCTTCGTGCCGTAGCCAGATCCTAGTTCGCGCTTGTGCCACGCGCAGATCGCCTCGCGCAACGGCGTGATCCCGCCCGTCGGCGTGTATTTCGTGCGATTCTCCTCGATGGCCTTGATCGCCGCCTTCTTGATGTGCTCGGGAGTGGGAAAATCCGGCTCGCCGGGGCCAAAGTCTGCAACATCCACGCCCTTGGCTTTCAGTTGTTCCGCAGCGCTGATGACGACCGCTGTCGGCGATACTTCGATCCGGTTAATGCGCCTGGTCAGTTCCACGATAGCTCCTCAAAGGCAGGGTAAATCACACTACAGTGTTCAGGAAATCGCAGAGAATTTCAACGTGGAAACCAAACCCGGGAATGACAAATTGGCAGGCAATTCGCGGCGTCAGGACACCTTCGACCGCAGGCGCTGCTCCACGACCGGAGGCACCAAACCCGTCAGCGGCCCACCCAAGTGGGCGATCTCCCTGACCAATTTGGCACTCAAATAGCTATAGCTTTCGCCGGGCAACATAAACACCGTTTCCAGTCGCGGCTCCAGTTTGCGGTTCATCAGTGCCATCTGCAGTTCATATTCGTAGTCGGAAACGGCGCGGATACCGCGCAGGATGACTCCCGCCCCACGCTTACGCGCGTATTCGACCAGCAAGCCGTCGAAAACGTCCACTTCTACCGCCTCCCACTGTTTGGTGACCTCACGAAGCATCTCGATCCGCTCGGGGAGAGTAAACAGCGGTTCCTTGTCCACATTTTTCAGAACGGCGACGATCAGGCGATCGAACATTTTCTCGCCACGGCCGATCAGGTCCAGATGCCCGTTGGTGACCGGATCGAATGTGCCTGGATAGATGGCCACGGAAGTTTTCATGGTGGACCGGAGGGATTCTCCGCGGCACATTCTAACTCAAAAGAGAGAACGAAGGAGAAATTCCGGCGTCGCGCTCTCACAGGAGTAACGGAAAGCTATTGTGCGCGGCGGGAAGAATGTGCCACTCTCTGTTCTCCGAATTGTAACGATTTAATGGCGGACTTATCCATTGCGAACCCTGGAGGTATGCCCATGAACCTGGCATTGTACAAGCAACGCGCAAGTCTGGTTTTATTCTCTTGGTTCTTGATCGCCGCCATGTCGACACGCGCGCAATCTTCAGTTGAACTTAACGTCATGCCTTTGCCCGCGAAGTTCCAGCCGGGCAGCGGCTCGCTCAAAATCGATGGCGCATTCACTTACGCTTTCGCCGGCTTCCATGACGCGCGCCTGGACCGCGCCGGACAAAGATTCCTCTCGACCCTCCACCATCAAACGGGAATCGTATTCGGACATCCGCCTGCCGATCCTGCGAAAGCGACTCTGCTCATCACAACGGATCACGACAGCAAACCCGTTCAGGAAGTGGGTGAGGATGAATCCTATACGCTCGACGTGACTCCCGCCGGTGCAAAACTCCACGCGGCAAACACCCTTGGTACTTTGCGAGGCCTCCAAACATTCCTGCAGCTAGTTTCCGTCACAGGCGACGGATTTGCTGCCACCGCCGTCAGCATCGAGGATCAGCCACGCTTCCAGTGGCGCGGCCTGATGATTGACGTCGCCCGCCATTTCATCCCCCTGGACGTGGTGAAGCGCAACCTGGACGGCATGGAAGCCGTGAAGATGAACGTCTTCCACTGGCACCTTTCAGACAACGAAGGCTTTCGCGTCGAGAGCCGCAAATTTCCAAAGCTACAGGAAGACGGTTCCGACGGCCAGTTTTACACGCAAGACGAAATTCGCGACCTGGTCGTGTTCGCGCGTGACCGCGGCATTCGCGTCGTTCCTGAATTCGATATGCCTGGTCACAGCACGGCTTGGTTCGTCGGTTACCCCGAATACGCCAGTGGCACCGGCCCTTACCAACTCGAACGCAAGTGGGGCGTCTTCGATCCCGCAATGGATCCCACAAACGAAAAAACCTACAAGTTCCTGAACGAACTTCTAGGTGAAATGGCGAAGCTTTTCCCGGACCAATATCTCCACATTGGCGGAGACGAGGTGAACGGTAAGGAGTGGGATTCCAATCCCAAAATCCAGGCGTTCATGAAAGCCCACGACATCAAAGAGAACGTTGCGCTGCAAGCCTACTTCAGCCAGCACGTCCAGGAATTGGTCGTCAAGCACGGAAAGACGCCGATCGGCTGGGACGAAATCCTCGTCCCCGGCGTCTCAAAAAACATCGTCATTCATTCCTGGCGCGGAGCCGAGTCCCTGGCCGCCGCTGCCAAGGATGGTTACCGCGGGATTCTCTCGAACGGCTACTACATCGATCTCGGTTGGAGCGCCGCGCGTCACTACGCGGTCGATCCCATGGGCGGAGCCGCCGCCAATCTCACGCCCGAAGAAAAGGAGCGCATTCTCGGCGGCGAGGCTACCATGTGGTCGGAGTACGTCAATTGGGAGAATATCGATTCGCGCGTCTGGCCGCGCACCGCCGCTATCGCGGAGCGCTACTGGTCTCCGCAAAGCACCACCGATGTTGCCTCGATGTACTTCCGTATGGAAGCCGAGAGTACGCGCCTCGAATGGTTGGGTCTCACGCACCGTTCCTACCAGCGTCCTATGGTTGTTCGCATGGCGGGATCCGCGCCCGCGACCCAGGTCGACGCACTACTCGCCATGGCCGAAGCTCTCGAGCCGGTGAAGGACTACAACCGTGAAAGCACTCCCGGTGAGGAGCCGACCAGCTTGAAGCCCTTGAATCGCATGGTTGACGCCGTGCACCCCGAAAGCGAAGTGTCTCGCCAATTCTCGGTGTCCGTGGATCAATTCATCGCCGGTTCTTGCAAGGATAGCGCGCTCGGCGGCGCTCTCCGCGCGCGCCTGATGCAATGGGCAGCGATCGATGGCCAGGTGCAGCCTTTTTCGCAAAACTCAATTTTGGTGAAGGACCTAGCCCCGGCATCGGCCGCATTTTCAGAAGCTGCCGAACTTGCTCTGGCGGCCCTTGATCGCATCGCTCGGGCCCTCCCACTGCCGGATGCGCTCAAGCAGCAACAGACCGATGCACTGGCTGCATTCGAAACCGAAGCGCACAAATCTACATTGACCATCCCTGCTCTCGGCGCATTTCAGAAACTCGTGGACGCTTCCGGCAGAGGCGGGTCCTGCTCAGCTTCAAAATAACAAAAGTAAACATTCGGCGGCGTTCTCAGTTCGCTGAGGCGGCGGCGTTGTGGCAGGTGCCCTCGCCGGAGTCCTGAAATTTGCCTCCCGCTTCCGGGACAAACTCCCATTTGTATTTTGCGGTCGACAGCGTTAGTTTCAGCACCCCGAATGTGTCTGCGTTCCGCACCTCGCTGTTCGGCTGGGCGAATCCCAGAAAAGTATGGCTCCGCCCGCCCGTGCCGACCGTAATCTGCCGGATCCCGTGCTCTCGATCGGCTTGGCCTGCAGGATCCTGCGGCGCAAATCGCTCATAAGAGTGCTCGTGACCTGCGAGGATCAAGTCGGCGTGAGCCGCGTACATGTCTTGCCAGAATGCGCGTAATGCCGAGTGCCTGGCATGCTTTTCCGACAAGCCGCTGCTGAACAGCGCGTGATGCCCAAAAGCCAGAATACAAGCGTTTGCGTGCGCCTCAAGATCTTCGCGCAACCATACCTCCTCGGCTGAGCCTTCACCGCAACCACCGAGCGCCTTCACCTCGCAATTCGTGTTCAGAGCGATGATGTGCCACGCGCCAAGCTCGAAACTATAGTAGCCCTTGTCGGGATCGCCCGCCTGGGTGCCCCAATAACGAAAATACCCGGAAGCATCCGACCCATCATACTCATGGTTACCCGGCGCGGGCTTTGTGCGTTTCTTGAATTTTCCCCATGTCGGCTGGTAGCAATTCTCGAATTCCTCGTAGGTGCCCTTCTCATAGGCCAGATCGCCGGCCGCGAAGACGGTTCCTTCTGGAATCTTATCGAGCAGTTTCGCTGTGGCATGTGCGCCGGTCAGGTTTGCGCACCCAGCGATGTCCCCCGCTCCAACGAGTGTGACGGTCTTCCGCTCTTTGCGACCTGGGGTCGTCGCGTGTTTCTTGGGAGGCGATGGAACGGCATTTTCAGCTTCTTGCGATCGAAGATCGGTGATAGAGAAAAACAAACACACCATGCACAACAAGATTCTCAATCTCACAGGTTTCCCTATTCCTCCGCGGCCCACGGTCCTTTGAAATGCTGCCCTTTCAGCATACCTCGCCTAGTTATAGCTAGGCTTAGGTTTGACCATTCAAGCCGCCAATCCGCACATTCAACGCCGAAGCGGGTCCATTCACCGCGAAACGGTTGAAACCCGACCTAAATCGTCTTATTGTAACTCCGACTAAATTAAGGGTTTGCGGTGAAAATAAGCCCGAAGGGAGTTGACAATCGCCTGATCGAGGGGATAGTATTCAATTGCGACTAAATAAGTCGTATTGGCATCTAACAAGGTGCCACCCGAGAAATGGACGAAATGTTCAAGCTGTCAAAAAAGGCGGATTACGGATTGATTGCGATGAAACACCTCGCGAATCATCGTTCGAATCACTCTTGCAGCGCCAGCGAGATCGCCGAGGAATATGGCATCTCTGCCACTTTAATGGCGAAGGTGCTGCAAAAGCTGGCCAGACACGGCTTGGTTGCCGCAAAACATGGTTCGACCGGCGGCTACCAACTGACGAAGCACGCGGACCAGATCAGTGCTTTGGAAGTTCTGAACGCGATCGATGGCCCGGTGCTGATAACTTCGTGTGTCACCACTCACGGAAATTGTGACGCCACCGAGCGCTGCTCCGTCAAAGAACCATTGCAGCGCGTGAATGAAAGTATTTTGGGACTTTTGAACACGGTGACCATCGCTCATCTGAGCGAGGACAAGGACAAGCAGGAACCGGCTCTTGTGGAATTAAAGGGGATGGACCGGCTGGCGGTAACGCGTTAGGCGGGGAGCCCAGAGGAGAAGAGAAATGGCTGTCAAACTGCCGATCTACATGGACAATCACGCTACCACGCCGATGGATCCGCGCGTATTGGAAGCCATGCTGCCCTATTTTACGGAGAAATTCGGCAACGCCGCAAGCCGCAACCACTCCTTCGGCTGGGCCGGCGAAGAAGCGATCGAGAACGCGCGCCAGCAAATTGCGTCTCTGATTAACGCGACACCGAAAGAGATCATTTTTACCAGTGGCGCAACCGAGTCCGACAATTTGATGATCAAGGGCGTCGCGGAAATGTACCGCGAAAAGGGCAACCACATCATTACCCAGGCCATCGAGCACAAAGCCGTTCTCGATACCTGCAAGAATCTGGAAAAGCACGGGTTCGAAGTGACCTACCTTCCGGTGCAAAAAGATGGGCGCGTCGATCCCGAAGACGTCCGCAAAGCGATCAGGCCCACTACGATCCTGATTTGCATCATGTACGCCAACAACGAAATTGGTGTGATCAACCCGATTGCCGAAATCGGCAAAATTGCCAAGGAGCGCGGCGTTATCTTCGCCGTCGATGGCGTGCAAGCCGTCGGTAAGGTTCCGGTGGATGTGCAGAAGGACAACGTCGACCTTCTAGCCATTTCCGCGCACAAGATTTACGGCCCGAAGGGCGTTGGAGCTTTATACGTCCGCCGTCGCAATCCGCGCGTGCAGCTTTCCGCCATTATCGACGGCGGCGGCCACGAGCGTGGCATGCGCTCCGGCACGTTGAACGTTCCCGGCATCGTCGGCCTTGGCAAAGCCTGCGAGCTCTGTCAACAGGAAATGGCCACCGAATCCGAGCGTCTGCGCGGATTGCGTGATCGTTTGAAAGCCGGCTTGGAAGCCAAACTCGACGAGGTTTTCGTCAATGGTTCTCTAGAGCATCGTCTTCCGAACAATCTCAACATGAGCTTTGCCTACGTCGAAGGCGAATCGTTGCTGATGGGAATCAATGATGTCGCGGTTTCCAGCGGTTCCGCGTGCACGTCGGCAACCCTGGAGCCCAGCTACGTACTCAAAGCTCTAGGCGTAGGTGAAGATCTGGCTCACACGTCGATCCGCTTCGGCCTAGGGCGTTTCACGACTCCGGAAGAAGTCGATTACGTGACCGACAAAATGGTGCAGGTTGTAACCAAGCTTCGCGAGCTTTCGCCGCTCTATGAAATGGCTAAGGAAGGCATCGACATCTCCAAAGTCAAGTGGCAGACCGCGTAATTTATTAGGATGAAGAGAAGAGGCAAAATGGCAAGCGCAATTGCAAGTGAAGGCACACTTCGGATTCACCGGTCGATCGCGGGCACTTCCGCGCCGTTCCGAGTGACTTATCAGGCGTATCAGGATGGCGACGAACCCGCCCCAGCGGCGGAACGCGTGTTTTATCATCTCCAAGATGTTCGCGAATTTCTGAACGTTTTGGGAATTGGTGCGCAGTTCGTTCGCGACGCTCTGCGGGAACTTACCGCGGGACGTTCCGCGTTCCTGACCAACATCGCCCTGACCGAAAAGGCGATGAAGAATGCAGGTTTTGGAAATCTCCTCGCTGCGGCGAGGGGATGAATCGGGGAATGGACAAGAGTTTAGAAGAGAGAGGGGCCCATGGCATACAGTGAAAAGGTCGTCGATCATTACAATAACCCGCGGAACGTCGGCAGCCTCCCGAAGGAAGATCCGAATGTTGGGACCGGCTTGGTGGGCGCGCCCGAATGCGGCGACGTGATGAAGCTCCAGATGAAGATCAATCCGGAGACGCGCGTCATCGAGGAAGCCAAATTCAAGACCTTTGGCTGTGGCTCGGCCATCGCCAGTTCGTCGCTGGCCACCGAATGGGTCAAGGGCAAGACCGTCGATGAAGCCCTGGCGATCAAGAACACGGATATCGTCCGTGAACTCTCGCTCCCTCCGGTCAAGATTCACTGCTCTGTGCTCGCCGAAGACGCCATTAAGGCGGCCATCGGTGACTGGAAGAAAAAGCACGGTGTAGAAGTTCCCGCGCACGAAAAAGCTTCGCATTAATCGAAGCGTTGCGCGGCGTTAGTGGCGTCTTCCGGCAGTTTGAGCTGTCGGAGGATGCTGTCCAAGATTTTTGTTTTTAGAGGCTAGGGGAAGTCTGCGATGGCAACGGAAACGACGACACAAGTCGCGGAAAAAGTGGCAGGACCGGTCATTCACCTGACCGAGCACGCGGCCAAGAAAATTCTTGCTCTGCTTGCCAAAGAGGGAGTTTCGCCGGAGACCGGCGGGCTCCGTGTTGGGATTCAGGGGGGCGGCTGCTCCGGCCTTTCCTACGCCATGCGTCTGGATACCCGGTCGCGCGATCGCGACAAGGTTTTCGAGCAGTTCGGCGCTCGTATTTTTGTCGATCCCAAAAGCCTCCTTTACCTCAATGGCACCACCCTCGAGTACGAGGAAACGCTCATGCGCCAGGGTTTTGTATTTCAGAATCCCCACGCCGCCCGGAGTTGCGGCTGTGGGAGTTCATTCACGGCGTAACGGTAGCATCGGCTTTTGCCCGTGCACGTCAGGTGCTGACTCGGTCGGACAAGTGGTTGGCTACCGTAAGCGCCAGCCACTTTTTTTATTTCTGGAGCAACTGCAGGTTCTTATGGCCAGTCCATCTTCCACCACGAATTCCCCGCTCGCGCCGGAGCAGGGGGATTATTTCGCAATTTTTCAACTGCCTCGCAAACTTTGGATCGAAATGGCGGCGCTGGAACAAAAATTCCTGCAACTGAGTTGGAAACTCCATCCCGACAACTTTGTGAATGCCGCCCCCGAAGAGCGCGATACCTCGTTAAAGCGCAGCTCCGAACTGAATGACGCCTATCGCACGCTGCGCGATCCTGTGGCCCGTGTCGAATATCTCCTGGCGATCGAAGGCGCTCGCAAGGAAGGCCAAACCAAGCAGCACGCCCCGCCGGAACTGCTTGAGGAAGTTTTTGAACTCAACGAATCGCTGGATGAACTGCGCGAAGCCAAATCCTCAGGCGGCGACACTGGCTCATTGAAACAGCGTCTGCAATCGGCCGAAAAGAATTTTGAAGCCAAATTAAGCGAAGTCGATGCCGAGCTGCAAAATGCGGCGCAAGAGTGGGATAAATCCCTCGAAGCGGCCGATCCTGCTCAACAAAATGTGGCCAAGAACAAACTCAATGATCTGCTCAACCGCCGCTCCTATATCCGGAATTTAGTCCTCAATGTTCAGAAGGAATTGGTTGGATCGTGACCGGCGTCCGTCGCCGAACGACTGGAGAACTTAGGCGTCAAATGATGAAGCGTTCTCAAGATCTAGCGGCGTTCAAACGATCGTTGCGCCTTCGTGCGAGTGGACTTGGGACGACGAACTCTTCACCGCTCACGCCACCCGGGTCGCGAGATACGAGGCCGCGCGCAGAGGCAAGAAACTAATGGGACGCGCCGTCGGAATCGACCTTGGAACCACCAACAGCCTGGTGGCGTTTCTCGACCCGCAAACTGGCGAGCCGAAATGTATCCCGGGTCCTGCCGGCAGCACGCTCTGTCCGTCGGTTGTTAGCCTCGATCTCGACGGTAGCATTGTCGTCGGTGAACCAGCACGCCGTCGTTTGCTAACGCAACCGGACCGCACCATCTACTCCGTGAAACGGCTCATGGGCCGCGGTCCTTCGGATGTTCAAGGCGAATTGAAACTATTTCCGTTTCGCATCGATCCATCCAACAGCAATGTGATTCGCGTCCAGCTTGGGGACAAAGTCTTTACTCCGCCCCAGATCTCCTCGTTCATCCTTCGAGAGCTCAAGAATTGGGCCGAGGCCTACTTCGCTGAACCTATCGATCGCGCCGTCATCACCGTTCCGGCCTATTTCAATGATGCTCAGCGCCAAGCCACCAAAGACGCTGGCAAACTGGCCGGCCTTGAAGTACTGCGCCTCGTCAACGAACCCACCGCCGCAGCTCTGGCCTATGGTCTCCACGAAAAACAGCGCGGCAAAGTCGCTGTCTACGATCTAGGCGGCGGGACGTTCGACGTCTCGATCCTGAAGCTCATCTCCACCAGCGAAGGTGACATCTACCAGGTACTATCCACAAACGGCGATACGCACCTCGGCGGCGACGACATCGACAATCTGTTGCAGGCTTTCGTCCACGAAGAAATCCTACAGGCCGATAAAATAGATTTTTCTCCCCACGGTGAGCTGGCCCAGGAGCTCCGCAAAGATCTGATCGATCTCAAGCACAAGCTGTCCGAGGTGGAATCAACGACGCTGCGCTTTCCTCTGCCGAACGGCAAGATCTTCGTCCACGAGTTCACCCGCGGCGCTCTGGACGCCTTGATCCGTCCGGTCATCGATCGCACCATGGCTCCGGTCAAACAAGCCCTCGCCGACGCTCAACTGAAACCCGCCGAAATGGACGAAGTCGTCCTCGTTGGCGGCGCCACGCGCACGCCCTTCATCCGGCGCACCGTTCAGGAATATTTCGACCGCAAACCGCACATCGAACTGAATCCCGACGAAGTCGTCGCGCTCGGCGCCGCGGTACAGGCCAATATTCTCGATCACGGAATCCAGAATATGCTGCTGCTCGACGTCACTCCGCTTTCCTTGGGCATTGAAACCTACGGCGGCGCGGTCGCTAAAGCAATTCCTCGCAATTCCACGATTCCCGCAAGCGCCCAAGAGATGTACACCACGGGAGTCGACAATCAGACCGGCATCGAAATTCATGTTTTACAGGGCGAAAGGGAACTGGCCAAGGATTGCCGCTCGCTCGCCCGCTTCGCACTAAGCGTACCGCCCGCGCCCGCCGGTCTGCCGCGCATCGAAGTGAGATTTCTCATCGACGCCAACGGCATCCTACAGGTCAGCGCAAAGGACCTTCGTACCGGCTCGGAGCACACCATCGAAGTCCAGCCTAGCTACGGCCTGAACGACGATGACATCGAACGCATGCTGGAAGAATCCATCGAGTACGCGGAACAGGATTTCGCTGAGCGCCAGGTGATTGAAGCGCGCACCGAAGCCGAAGCCATCCTGGCGGCCACCCTAAAGGCGCTGGCAAACCCAAACGCCGCGAACCTGTCTGCACCCGAACGTGCCAAGATCGATTTAGCTGTGACGGCAGTGACAGAAGCGGTGCGGGGCACCGACTACAAACGGATTCGGCAACAGATGGACGACTTGAATCACGCCACCGAGCATCTCGCGGGGCTATTGATGAATTCTGCATTGCAGACCGCGTTCGAAGGCAAGAAAATCGCGGAAGTTTAGGGAGAAGCATATGGGCGGCAGCAATCCTTACATCGAAGAAGTGAAATACAAGAAGGCGACGCAGAAGTTCAAGGTCACCTTTCTTCCGAGCGGCAAGACTGTCGAGGTCGATCCGGAACAATTTCCGTACGGCCACAACGGCCTGCCCGGAAGCATTCTGGACATCTCCGAAGGCTTCAAGATGGGTCTGGACCACGCCTGCGGAGGCGTGTGCGCCTGCTCCACCTGCCACGTCATGGTGAGGGAAGGGCTAGATTCCTGCAATGACGCCACCGATGCCGAACTTGACGAACTCGATGAAGCCCCCGGAATCACACCGAAATCGCGCTTGGGCTGCCAGACCGTACCTGACGGCACAACCGACATCGTCGTCGAGATTCCCGACTGGAACAAGAACTACGCGAAAGAACTGGATCACTAAGGTCGTGTAATGGTCAACCTTTAGGTTGGCTAACCGTGAATCTGCGAGCCCGCGGCCCTTGCAGCGACAGCGTTTCTTAGCCGGCACCTTTATGGAGGGCAAATGCCGCAAACGTTCGACTGGGACAATCTCGACGACATCGCCATCGGTCTGACCGACAAATTTCCTGACGTCGATCCATTCACTGTCCGCTTCACCGACATGCACAAATGGATCACCGAGCTCCCCGGTTTCTCTGGCGATCCGCAAAAATCCAACGAGAGCAAACTCGAAGCCATCCAAATGGCCTGGCACGAAGAGTGGGAAGACCGCCAGAAATAATTGCTTCAGATGTCCTGAATCTCCACCGAACGCATGTAGTACCCGGCGTTCAATCGCCTGGCAATCACATCCGGCCGCTTCAGCCGAAGCCGGATCAAATATCTCCCCGACCTCTGTGGCGCCCACACGTGTTGCCAGAAATTCCAGCCGCCATCGGTCGATATCTGAAAGTCCTTCACCGGCACATAGCTTTCGTCGGCATGGAATTGTATTTCTAGCCCGTCGACTCGCTGAGTACCGCCCCATTGAATTCCGATTACGTGAAATTCAATCTTCCCGTTCACAAACCATTTTTCGATGCGAATGGGTATCGCGGCATAGTCGATGATCGCCGGCTGATAGTCCTTGGCCAAGTTAGGCACGCCGTCCTGCATCGTGCGGCTGGCATACTCCTGCATCTGTGAAGTCGCGGCAGCGTCGTCGGTCACAAATCCGGCCTCGTTCACCCATTTGATACAGGTGCATCCATACCAGCCGGGAACCACCAGGCGAACGGGAGCGCCATGATCCGGAGTAAGAGGCGCGCCATTCATCTCCGTCGCGAAAAACGCACCCGACGTCTTCAACTGCTCGGGAGTGAAGATCCAGCTCGCGCCGGGCACGGAGCTCTTGGATTCGAAGGCATATTGATCGAAGCCGGAGATTAAAATGCGCGCGCCCGGTGCGGCTGGTTTGGCAATCTCCAGAACTTCCTCGAGCGGCACGCCGCGCCAGTCCGCGGCGCTGACCATGCCAAAGTGCGCCCCCCGAAAGTTACCCGCGCACTCCATCAGGTGCAGCCCCATGGGCTTGGCCATTTTTCGCAATTGCTCAACTGGGATCGCGGCCGGTTTTCCGGCGGCGCTGCTAAGACGGATGGACCAAGCTTTCGAAGCGTCCAACAGTTTCGATGCGCGTGTTCGGATGTAGAAACTTTTCGTGGGCGTCGTGGCGTTTTCCGGCGTCAAGGCCGAAAGGTCGGTAAAAAGCCGTCCATCCAGCTCGGAACCCATCACCTCGTCCATCGGCACCTTGCCCTCATCGGAAAAAGGCACCACGCCAGCCATCACGCCTTGGCGCCGAGAATCAGAACCCGCTGCCCGATCCGGCCAGGAAAGCCTGTGAAAACCGGAAACGAAAACGCTAGCGGATAGCAACGACTGCTTAAGCAGCGTCCTGCGATCTCTCATGCCACGGCTGGCTCCGCTCACGATTCCTCGACTTTGTGAAAAAACTCATGGACTAGCATAACCGCGAAAGGCCGCCAATGGCGCGTCGCTGCTGATTCCGGTACAATTAGAGGTTGAATTTCGCCTCTGTGGCGCTATGGTGCAACGGTTAGCACGCGGCCCTTTCAATTCCGCGGACGCCCCAATAAAATAAGCAAAGTGTTGATAACGCTAGGTTTTATGCTATTGGAAGGTGCCTGTTTTTGTTGGTTCCTCGCGGTCCCTGAGTGCAATCTGGGTGCAATTTCGGGCTGGCTCAGCGCGATTTAACTAGTTTCTTGGTTCCAGCATCGTCCGATACCGCATTTCGAAGACATCTTTGGCATCTGCGTTGTATCCCGCCAGCAACGACCAAATTTTCGTAAGCTGTTCGTGATTGTTCAATCTGCAATACACTTCAATTTCACTGGCGATACCGAGCAACGTTACGACTGTTCGGCAAAAGTGCTGAAACTTGAACTGGTGAATCGCCCTATCCTCGATTAATTTTCGTTGTTCTTCAGAGCCAAACTCAGAAATCAAAATGGAGGCAGACGCGAAGAGTCCTCCGGGTTTAAGGTGTGCTTGGGCAGACGTGTCGTGGTAAACGAGATCATTTAAAAACGTCAAGAACGCCCGACTTTTTTGTAGGCACTTTGCTGAGCCTAAAAGGCGCCGGCCAATAGGCAATCGTCGAAATGTCCTTCTTTTGAGCATCCGTAAGGGGAATTTGCTTCTCCATCAAGTCCTTCAACTCGGTCATGTCCTGAAACCAATCCTGCCACTCTGGATCGGCTCCATATTGTTTTTTGGTCTTTTCAACCTCTTCGCATAGTTCACGATATCCGCACTGACTGAACGCAAGCTCGCGAGGTCCAAAATCATCCATGATGTAAACCAACGAGAACCATAAATCCATAATTTGGCGATTAATCGGAGGAACTACTACCACAAACCGTGGATGGCGTTTCGGATGTACGTCCACATCGGACAAGAGAAATCCCACCGCGTGATACGAATTAGCTGCAAACCTAAACATAATGTGGAGCAACATGAACCGTCTTAATTCGCTCATGTCGTTTGTCTTACCAATCAAATCCACTCGTCGTTTAAGGTCACTGTCCAGGTTGCGGATCAAACCGTCTAGCGGTTCCTTGACGACTGAAAAGTCAAACCGCACCAGTGGTTTGCCGACCTTCACCTCTCGTCCTCCATCTCAATCATTGATAATTCTTACAGAGTCGGGCTATTCAGGTCGATCCCGTGAAGGCAAATCGTTGATGGTGATATGGCCAATTCCTGCGACATAGCGCTCGATGCACTCAGGTATCGGGCAGGACAGAATAATCCGCTGCGAAATCCACTCCGTTGCTGTCACCATTTCCGTACGGTGCTTTGGGCAAGCCGCCGACTTAACTTCCTGCTCCAACTGAGCGAGAGCAGCTTCGGGCGTATTGAAGCTGGCTGACCATTTGATCGGAGTGCCTCGGCCTATCTGCCAATTGGCGACATCAGCTCTCGACGCTGGACCCGCGTTGCGAGTGTGAGCGCCGGGCAATCCGTCCACATCATAGAAAAAGACGGGGCCCGATTGATAAGGTATCCCGTACTTCCATAACCACATTTGGGAACGAGTTTCAGCATATAGGCTCCTCCGACAAGGATAGCATCATGGCGAACAAAAGACGAATATGATATCTTGCCCCAATGCAAGTCCGATCCTGCCGCGTCACGATCCGCGATATCGACGGCCACACGCATTCCGTTGAGGTCACAGCCGCGACCTCTACTTGAACCTCCGCACTCCAATTACATCCTTACCTCGATAGTTGCCATGCGTCGCACCCTCCTAAACTTCTCATCAGTTCCAGCCGAAGGCCTGTCGCTTTTCATCAGAGGGCTCGAAAAAGGAGGTATATGAAAACAACCGGTATTGCATTGTTTTTAGGACTCTTTCTAACCGCGGCAACGAGCGTTTCACTCGCTCAAGATACAACCAGCAGCGGCAAATCAAAAACAGCGGAACGCACTATTACCGGCTGCATTACCCAAGGGGCTAGCTCCGATTCCTACGTTCTGAATGGCAACGATGGCAGCACGTGGGATCTCAAGAGCGACAAAGTTGCCGTTGCCGACCACGTCGGTCACACCGTAACAGTAAACGGTACTGTCTCCCACGTCATCGTGCATAACGCGAAGGAAGAAGCGAAAGACACGGCCGCCAGCGCTGGCATGAAAAAGACCAATGATGAACACGGCGACCTCGAGGTGGCCTCCTTAAGGATGGTGAGCAAATCCTGCAAGTAATCGCAGGCTTGTCATATGCGAAAGCGAATCATCACGCCGCCTCCAGAAACCATTCAAACTCGCGGAGGTGGTGGGCTGGACGTTGAGCGTGCAGCCATTGTCGAGGTCACGTCGGAAGACAAGGACTTTCCAATCGAGTCGGCCTTTGTCTCCGGGGATTCGCGAGGCTGGCGCGCGGACGCGCCGGGGATTCAAACGATTAGACTCATCTTCGACCAGCCGCAAAAACTCAAGTGTATATCGCTTGTTTTTGAGGAAAATGAAGCCCAGCGTACGCAAGAATTCGTTTTGCAGTGGTCGCCTGATGGTGGGCTCTCTGTGAAAGAGATTGTGCGGCAGCAATGGACCTTCAGCCCGCCTACGTCGACACGCGAGATCGAAGAATACAAAGTTGACTTTTCAAACGTTACTTTGCTCGAATTGCTCATCAAGCCGAATATCAGTGGCGGGCTCGATCGCGCGTCGTTGAAGAATCTTCGTTTGTCCTGACGAACGTCTCGATAATCGCCTTGATGGCCTCGACGATCTGTCCGCCGTGCATGCTCGCTGAGCGTCCGAGGATTCCCACTCACTGAATCCGATACCCCGCTACTAAGAGAACCTTATCCGCATACGCGCTGGTCGGGTCTCCAAATCCATTGTAAGCGTGAAGGCCCTCACGAAGTCCGTAGCGCCGAACGTATCCAGCGAGAATCTTCGAGCCTGTACGCACGTTCGTCTCCGGGTCGAGGAGCTGCTGCCGGGTATACTGGCGCCAAACGCGCCAGTTTACTTGCGTCGGCCCTACTGCGTCTTTACTCGACACGGCGTTTGTCCGACATGTAGACTCGACAAAAATGAGCGCCGTGAGGATTCGGATGTTGAGGCCAAGGTCAACCGCGCTACGCGCCGTGGCCGGAGCCAGGTCACCTCGGCAACCATAGGAACGGAAGAGCTTCCGTGCGATGTGTTCCACTCGGTCGTATTCGTTCTGCTTCTGCTCGCGGGCAAATTCCGCGCGTATATCCTCAGGAGAGTAGGCGAGTGCGTAAAGAGGCTTCGGAGCCGCGCCCGGAGAGAGCAGACCAAACGGGGAGAGGCCCACAATCAGTAGGCCGCTGAACGCTAATCCGCGAGCCTGTCTCATTCTTTTCATTTCGGAACTCCTGTACCACGCTCATAAGCCTAGATTTTGCGAGCACACTGGCCAATGGGCCAGCTGTACCTTCGTGGTTGGGCTGGGTGTACCACGCCGGGAGTAGTACCCCGTCTTTGAACTTGGCGACTAAAGTGTGCCAGGGCGAAGCCTGCACCGGCAGGGACCGTAAATGATTGTGCTTACAGTCGTTATGGCCCCGAGGCCGGTAAGGGTGGGATCCGCCCTCGAAGGGTGGATCGGCTGGGCAAGGGAGCTTCCGAACCACCTGTACCTTGGCACGGAGCTTCCGCAGTTCAGTTCGGGCAGTAGCAAGGACAGGTCCGGGATTGAGTGAACCCAGCTTCGAGAGCGGGCGATGGGAATCGAACTTCAGATGTCTGCTTTCGCTCTAAGCGGAAGGTGCAAATCAAACAGTGTCTGCAAGTACAAAAATAGGAGTCTACTGCGGAGGGGTCGCCAAGAAGGATAAAAGAGCCACCTGGCACAGCTAGACTGGGCTAGCCCCTGTCAATCTTCCGAAACGGCTGTTCTAAGTCTCGGGTGGGTTCGAGACCGTTTCTGCCCGTGGTGCCGAGACGGAGCACTTCGTGAGACCGTCGAGCGCCACAGAATTCGAACAATACTCGGGATGGAAGTATCGCCGTAACCAGAACCTGGGATGTGACGCCGTATCCGCAGGGCCTACATAAACGGCGTCGCTCACTAGGTATGTCTCGGACACGGCGACGAAACCGAGTTCATGGAGCGCAAAGTGTTCGGCATCTGTCTCGATGGCAGCGATTATGAGAGCCGTTGCGTGTCCTTCGAGCTTCTCTCCCATCACAGAGAAAAGACTGTGTTCCTGCTTGCTCGGCTGCCCCGAGCGGGGTTGGTCTGGCAAGGCGATTCTCCCCCCGTTCTTGCGGCTAGCCTGAAATATCGGACTGCCCGCCAGACCGGTTAATTGGTTAAAGTGCCAATGCGAACGACTGAGTGAGCGTTAATCTGCCGCAGCGGCGTCTCCCTCTTTGAGTTGGCGCAGGTCTTCTTCCGGCACAGCAAATTCAGCAGCACCACAATCCAAGCAGGCAACAACCTCGGAGAATACCCACACCACGGGCTTGTCAATATTTTTCAGTTCGGGGAAATGGATGCCCATCTCCGCGCTGAATTTCTTCTGATTGACTGACCCACACGACTTGCAGGGCATACTCTCGTAGACGTCCGCTAAACGCCCCGATTGCAGGAAGGTGCTCATCGCGGGACTCGTTTCTGCACAAAATCGGACTAGGGGAGGCGGGACCTTAAGTACGCTATCGTACGGTGGGAGTATCGGAGCGTGCAATAAGTAAGTCAAGTTTGAAAACCAACAATAAATTGGTACCGGGACCTACGCCATTGCGCCTGCGCCGAGTCGGTCATAGACGTATCGACGGAGGCCAGAACCGCACGGTTTGCGTTGTGAACGTCTCAGTCGCAAACGTTCGTGTCGATAACGAAATCAAGATGGGCGATTTTGAGGGTGGGTCGCCGCGCGAGGTTATTGAGCGTCAGAGAATTCGAACGATACTCGGGATGGAAATCTTCCGGCAGAGGTGACGTTATCGACTAGGTCATCTCGGCCAACGTTTTTCTCAGCTCCTTCGAATCTCATCAAGATCGATTTGAATGCATTTGCCCTCTACCGGAAGTTTGTCAAAATGCGAATCGCACCATTGCTTGATTCCTTCTAGCACATCGTTTCGTGTGTTTTGTGACGCAGTAATTTCAACAAAGAAATATCATTGGCGTCGTCGCCTGTAATCCTCACCTCATAGACACCACATTCTGAATCTTTCTTCATCAGCTGAATGGAGTAATTGTGATTGGCTTTTTGAAAGGGCTGTTCTTCCGTCATCGAGGACTCCGTTGAATTTCTAAGCACCGCCCGCTGGTCTTACCTAGGTGATGCGAGCTTCTCTATTGTCGGAATCAATTCGTCAACAAGTTCCGTTTTGTCCAACAATGTTACCGCGCCGAAACTGTCCGCCAGAGCTTTGGTTTCCCCATCGTTCGCGATGGACATCGCCACGATCAGCCCATCCAGTTGAGTTTTCATATCCTCAATCGTGATGGTTGCTTGGTCTTTCATGTGTAAATCCATCAAGACCACCTGAGGTTTCAAATCGTTCGTCATCTGGATCGTTTGTGCAAAGCTAACCGCCTCACCGACCAATTCGATCATCGGGTTTTCTTCCAACAGCCCACGAATTGCCCGGCGCGCTACGTCGCTATCGTCGGCTAAGAGAACCTTGATCGGGGTACTCATTGAAAACTCCTTGGCCTTTTGGGGTAAGACCCTCTGCAGTCAGTACCTTATACAATATGTAAGACGCAGAAGGGTAATGTGTAGGGCATCCGACAAATATAGTTCAACTGACGTCTTAAGTTGACATCCGCATTGTTGGCGCTACTATTGCGTCCCAAATGGGCATAGCCTTGTCACTCCAATCGCCAGACTTTAAGGTTTGGTGCGGCTCTGCCGTTCTATCTGCCACTCGCCAATCACAACGCAGTTTCGTCCTGTCCGAACGTGCTCTATGACGGCCTTAATGACGGCATCGACGTCACTGAATTAATCGTTCTTCGATGATAAATTCTTCGGCCACAAAGCCCAAACCGCTGCCAGCAGAATGAGACTGGCCAGAGACGAGAAAACAATACTGTTCTCCTGCTTCATAAATGTCGGCTCCTCGGGGCCCGAGTCAAGAACTGGTGGCGCAGGAGGGCCGCCAAATTCACAATTTCACATCTAATTCGTGCAGCCGATGCAGATTCATAGCGTTACAAGGGCGCTGGGGTGACTGCGCCCGGAATAAGTGGAAGTACTGGAACCGGAAATACCTGCCACTGCCGTGATCAATTTTCCTAGTTGCTTTTCGTTGCTTTTTGTTGCTTTTTTGGTTCAGCGCCTCTTCCATCCACGATAGCCGATCTTCTCTCGTGCTATAAATTCGAAATGGCAAAAACAATCGAGCAATGGCTACTTTTCAAATACGTCGGTCGCGAGATCACTCTCCTATCGAAGCCATTCAAAACGAAACAACTCGCGGAGAAAGCGCGCGAGAAATTTTCGGAGCGAGAGCAGAAAGGGATTGGGGTCGGGGTGGTTCGGATCAAATCCTAAATGTCGCCCTGCTCATTCGTACCGCAGAGCAATCATGGGATCGACGCGGGAGGCGCGACGAGCGGGGACCAGGCAGGCTGCTAAAGCAACGGTAAGAAGGAGCACAGCAACCAGCGCGTAAGTGAGCGGGTCAGCGGACGAAATTCCGAAGAGGAGACTGCCCATGAACCGAGTCAGCACGAGGCCGACGAGCATGCCGATCAAGATTCCCGACAACGCGAGTTTGAGACCGTTGACGATGACCAAGCGTAGAATCTGAGCGCTGCCCGCGCCCAGAGCCATGCGAATGCCGAGTTCTTGTTTACGTTGCGCTACGGAATAAGCCAGAACGCCGTAAAGGCCAATGGCCCCGAGGGACAGGGCGGCCACGGAAAAGAAGCCGACGAGGGCTGTTTCCGTCTGTTGCTGCGCCAAGGATTCGCTAAGGACTTGCGTGAGAGTGCGAGGATTGGAAGAGACGAGGTCAGGGTCAACGGCAAGAAATTCGCGGTGAATGAATGGGGCGGCGGCGAGCGGCTCGCCTGAGACGCGGATCAGCCAATTCATGGGCATGAGGCTATTCATAAAAGCGATCATGTTGTCTGGAACCTGGGCGAGGGGAATGAAAACGGTCGGAGATGCGGGCTGATTCAAGCTAATTTCCCGAGTGTCCGCTACGACACCCACCATTTGCCGGGGATGGTCAGCAAATTGTGGCCCTTCGCGGCGACCAATCAAGATCGGCTGCTGCATTCCGTCGAAGTGTGAGAGGTATTTTTGGATGAAAGCTTCGTTCACAATAGCGACGGTTGTTGCATCGGGCGAATCCGATTCGGAAAATCTCCGTCCTTCAAGAAGGGGAATGTTCATCACTTCAAAATAAGCCGGACTGATTGCGCGCCACTGCACGAAGGAATCTGGGGTAGGACGTTCCTTGGGCGGCAGGGAGGGCAACTCAAACGGCAACTGAACGCTCGGCTCGGTAGGCAACATGGTGGCCGCGGCGACCGCCTGGACGCCGGAGAGGGATTGCAGCCGATTCACGGCCTTGCGGACGACAGCATCGACGCGCCGCGAAGTAGCGAAGGAAGCCCCCACGAAGGAGGTTTTCACGGTCAGGACATGTTGCGGATCGAAGCCCGGGCTCACGCGAAGCAACCTACTTAGACTGTTGAGCAAAAGGCCTGCACCCAGCAAAAGAATGGTGGCAAGGCAAATTTCCAGACTGACGAGCAAACCTTGCATGCGACGTGTGGAAACGCTGGCCGTAGCGCGGCCCGATTCCCGCAAGACGTCGGCGGAGTTTAGGCGGCCGAATTGTGAGGCAGGCGCAGTGCCGAAAATTAGCCCGGTCAGAAGAGCGAGCGCGAGGGCAAACAACAAAACATTCACGTCCATGACGATGGGCGTGTTTGGCATGCGAATGGAAGTGAAGGCGAGGAATAAACGGATCCCCCAGTGCGCCAACAGCAGGCCAACAGCGCCACCTGCGAGAGAAAGCAAAATGCTCTCGGTCAGCAGTTGTCGAATCAGGCGCCCGCGAGTAACGCCGAGAGCAGTGCGAATGGCAATTTCCTTCCGCCGATTGACGGCGCGGGCTAGGAGCAGACTGGCGATGTTGGAACACGCGATCAGTAAGATGCAGGCGACGGCGGAGGCAAGAAGAAGAAGGACGGGCCGTAGATCACCCACGATGCGTTCCTGATAGGAGGTGACCAGCGCACCCACCTCGTCCCGGTCTATTATCCCGGGATAATCCTGACGAATGCGCCGGGTGAGGGCGTCCAAGTCTTCCCTGGCAAATTCATAGGAAACGGCAGGGCGCAGACGTCCGATTACCTTGAACGCACTCGAACGGTCGGCAGGATCTTCGGCTGTACGAATAGGAACCCAGGCTTCGGTATCGGGAGAAAATGCGAAGTTACGAGGCGTAACTCCGATGACCGTGTAGGCTTCTCCTCCCAAGTGAACGGGCAGTCCGATCGCTGCGGAATTGCCACCGAAAAGGTTTTCCCAGATTCGGTAGCTGAGAACGACGACTGGCGCGGCGCCAGGTCGGTCGTCGTCTGCAGAGAAGTCACGGCCAATAGCGAGAGGAATGCCGAGAACGCGAAAAAAATCAGCGCTGACGCGGCGGCTATGGATGAGTTCGGGTTCGGCGCCGGTGGCAAGGTTGAGGCCGGAACCGAGCATGTCGTACCCAGCGAGATACTGGAAGGCTTGATTCTCCCGCTGAAACGTGCGGAACTCGATCAAACTCATCCCGTAATAGGGTCCGTCCTTGTATTCGCGGTCGACTTCGACAACGCGTTCGGCATGGGGGTACGGTAAGGGACGGAGCAGAAATCCATTGATGAGAGTGAAGATAGTGGCGTTGACACCGATACCTAGCGCGAGGGTAAGGACAGCGACGATGGTGAACACTGGGGATTTACGGAGTTGCCGAAGGGCAAAGCGGCAATCGGAGAGGACAGATTGAAGCCAGTTGCCAATCCGTTCTTCGCGAACCTGTTCTTTCAGCTGTTCAGTGCCGCCCAGTTCGATGTTTGCAGCACGTCGTGCTTCCTCCTGTGACATGCCTGCACGAATCTTTTCCTCGACTAGCATTGCGAGGTGCGAATGAACCTCCTGGTCGAGGTCCGCCTCTACACGACTAGTTGAAACGAGATTGCGAAGGAGCGTTTTTACTCTGACGAAGAGCGGCATGCCGGACACCTCATTACGATCCGACCTATCTCCTATCGATGTTCTATCAGGGATGATAGTGATCTACCTATAGAGTGTCAATAGGAAGCGGCATTCCAGCGAGTAAGATAGTAGCTGTCTTGAACTGCGGAATAGGCAAATGGTTTGTGTCAAGCGTTGTTCACGCAACAGCCCGCTTGAGGCCGGGGATATCGCTTCGTTCTGAGAACACGGCTCCATCAAAGTGCGCCAGTGATGTTTCGCTGCGATACATTTTGCAGCCTTGCAGCTTCGCATTCTGAAAATTAGCGCTCGTGGCATCGCTGAAAGACAGCTCCGCATCTCTGAGGTTGCACCCGGAGAAACTGGTTTTTACGAGTCGAGCCCCAAACAGATTTATGTCTTCGCAATCTGCGTGATCTAGGGAGAGACCAGACAATTCTGCATGGGCCCACTGCCTGCCTTTGAGGTTTTGGCTCGACAAGTCCCAAACGCCTTCTAATCTGTCGATCTCCCGGCCAAGTCGGTCGCGTATGACCACGAAAGGTGCCGGCTTGGGTTTGGGCAAGAAGGGCCACATCATTTCACCTCCATCAGCAATTCCGTTGGCTTCTGGAACAGTTCGACCGGCAAGTCCTCGTCAGAAGCTTGGAATGGCACAACTTCTGGAACGGCCTCGACGATGGTGAGAGCTTTCGCGGCTGCAGCAGATTTGGAGGCTTTGAAAGGTGAGGGCGCTGGGGCCACTGCGCAAAGTTCAGGGATATCGAAACCGAGCCCTAGTTTTTCCGACCACTGTTTGCGCAGGTCTGCGTTTTCTGAAAGCTTGCTGTATTTATCTGTTATTCCATTTGACGAATGACCAGCCCAGAAACGAAGGATATCTTCAGGACATCTGAATTCGCGGAGATGCGTTATTCGGAATCTTCTAGCCGCGTGGAATCCCTGAACACCCATTTCCTTTAGGTGGGCTGCGAGGCTGGCCGACCACAGTGGGCCGCCTTTCCGATTGCGAAAAAGATAGCCACCAGCGCTGCCTCCTTGACTGAATTCGATCAGCAGCTGATTCAAACTTGCGTGAATATCAATCTCGCGCAAAGCGGCCGGCGTCTTCGGTGCTTGCTCGCGCCTATTCCAACTGGGCAGCTCCATCGGAAGCATTGGTAGCGCCAACGGGAATCGAACCCGTAATCTTTGCCTTGAAAGGGCAACGTGTTAACCGATTACACTATGGCGCCACAATTTAGAAGTATAACACCGCTACTTATTCTGTTCTGCCTCAAAAGCCTCAACTTCAGCAATCATTCGCTTGGAACGCTCAACAGCGTCAGCCTCACCCACGCCAGTAAGAGTGAAATATTTCTTGAGGTCCGATAGCATGGACCGACGATATCCCACACATTCTTCCTCTGTACGCTCGCAACTCGGACACGGTCGAAGCCGGAGAACGCCATGCGGACAGCGGTAATTAGCCAAATCGCGCGGCTGGACTGCGCGTTTTCTGCTGACGTGCCCATGGAAATCCGAACTGCAGAAAGGGCATTTGCCTCGTACACTGTCATGCTTCCTTCCGCAGTTGGGACGAACGATCATAGTGATGCTAAAAGAATGACGAATTAACCTATTAGACTACCAGCGGCCACTTTAAACGATTCTATCATTTAGCTTGCAAAGTTTCGAACGCTTGCTGGACCGCGCTTTTATCCATGATGGCGTAGCGGCGGAAGATCGAATCAGTTTTATGGCCCGATATTGCCATTGCGACAGGCTGAGGGATTCCAGCAATCACCATATTCCTGCAAGCTGTGCGGCGAAAGTCATGCGGCTTAGCTCCGCGGTAGGCGCGAGTTTCTTTGTTGAACACGCCTAGTCCCAATTCATGACACGCTTGTCGCCACTGTGAGCGGAAATCCGTGGTTTCGAAGATCGGTTGATGCGGTGTGCGGGCCATGCTCTTCATATCTTTCACGAAGTCAAATATAGGCTTGCCATTCTGGTAGACCAGGGGGAGGACAAAATCTTCACCGTTCTTGGTCAGTTCACCAAGCACATGCAGTTGCGTGCAATTCTTGTCAACCATATCCCACGTCAACTTGCTGGCCTGTCCTGATCGCATGCCGGTCGCATATAGGAACTTAACGAACGGATGAAACACGCCGTCCAATTTCTTCAGTAAATTCCTCAAATCACTCTCTCCCAAGAACGTCCTGTTCTTGTTATCGACCGCCGCTCCTTTGATAGGGAATGAGGGAATGTCGTTCTTGTGAAGCATTCCACGCTTTGCCAGAAAGCCGAACATGGCCCGGAGTATCCGTAGCCGCTTGTCGGTGGTAGCTTGCACGCCATTTTCAACCCACTTTGTAGCTTCTTGCTTGATCTTCTCTTTCTGATCCGGCGAAACTTTCCGACCGCCTTTCATCATTCGCAGTGCAATCTCCTTCTCCAGCGTCTCAGCTTTGTATTCCAGCACCTGGTCCAAAGATTCGCGCCACGCACGGAACCGGTCGAGTTTCTTGACCGTGATCGCGTTCACGTAAATGCCTTTGAAGAACGCGTCAAGATCGCGCAGCACACCGGTCTGGACCGTCTTTCCGCCTTGCTGGACGTATGTGTCCCTCATTTGCTCATACCGCATCTTGCTGCCAGTCTCGGCAACGCCGGCCTTCTCTTCGGCGCGCCATTCGGCCAGCATTTCGACAGCTTTGTCCAGGTCGTTGGTACCGGTCTTGCGCTGCTTGCGTTGACCATCCACGGTCAGGATCATGAAGTAGTTCCGGCCGATCTGTCTTACAAACCCTTCGCTGACTTCGTGCGGCACACGCTCCACCTTTCTTTTGTCACCCAAATTATCTCAAAAGGCGGGTGCAATTCAAGTGCAAATATGCACGAAAACCACAAAATATCCAATGATTATGTTGTATTATTCCGACCTTTCAAGGCCTAAATACGGGTTCGATTCCCGTTAGCGCTACCAAATCTCAGGAAACTTCAAACGCGCTCGTCCCGTGCGTGATCCTTGTTTCCCTTTGTTGATGACGCTTTGGCGTCCGCTCGCTACCCCTCCACACGTAACATAGTAATCTGCTAAGCAGGCGCCCAGGACAACCCAAACACGCCTCAAAGAAAGAAGGCAGGCATTCCTTGCAGAGTTGGCGGTCATTTTCGCGTGCAGAGAAGGCACTGCTGCTGCTTTTCTTGCTGACCCTTCCCTTCGTCCATCCCAAGGTTCGCAGCGACGGCACCGGCTACTACGCCTATGCCCGTTCCCTGGTCATCGATCACAACCTGAGTTTCAAGGGCGACTGGAAGGACCCGGCAGACACTCCCTTTATCGTCACCCGCTACCAGGACGGCCGCCCCATTCCGGACTACACCACCCAGACCGGACACATCGCGAACCATTTTTCGGTAGGACCCGCCATCATGTGGGCTCCATTCCTCGCGGCCATGCATTATGCCGTTCTCGTCTTCAACCGCTTCGGGGCGAACATTCCCGCCGACGGCCACTCGCGCCCGTACCTGATGGCCATGGCTTTGTCTACCGCGCTTTATGGCTTCCTCGGTCTCTGGCTTGCCTTCCAACTCGCGCGCAAATATTTCGGCGAACGCTGGGCGTTCCTGGCAACGGTCGGAATCTGGTTCGCCAGTTCACTTCCCGTTTACATGTACGAAGATCCCTCCTGGTCCCACGCGCAATCCGCTTTCGCTGTCGCTCTGTTCCTGTGGTACTGGCATCGCACGCGGGAAAACCGCACCGCAATGCAGTGGATCACGCTGGGTTTGGTTGCCGCGCTTATGTGCGAAGTCTATTTCGCGAACGGCGTTTTTCTCGTGGTGCTCTTCCTCGAGTCATTGTCTGTCTTTCATGGCGCTTGGCGCGCGAGCAACCGCGACGCGATGCTCGGTCAGTTGCGGCCGCACCTGCTCTTCGCGGCAAGCGCAGCTGTCGCGTTTGCGCCGCAACTCATCGTGCGAAAAATGATCTTCGGTAGTCCCTTCGCTCTCGGCCTTTATGGCTCCCGGCCTTGGAACTGGCTCTCACCGCATCTCTGGGATGTGCTTTTCTCCCCGAACCGCGGAGCGCTACTCTGGACGCCGGTTCTGATCCCCTCGGGGATCGGTCTGTTTTTCTTGTGGCGCCGCGTTCCCAGCGTCGGCGCAAAAATATTCGCCGCCACTGCTGCCTTTTATCTTTTGATCGCCGTCAATCCGTGGTGGGATGGCGTCGAATCCTTCGGCATCCGCTTTTTCGTCTCGCTCACTCCCATCTTCGTGCTGGGGTTGGCAGCCTCTTGTGCCGAATTTGCTCGCTCTTGGGGAAATGTCCAGGCCGCGACCCGCCGAGTGGCCCTTGTATTCGCGCTCCTGATCGTGTGGAATCTGGGCTTGGTGTTTCAGTTGAGCTCAAATCTGCTGCCCGTCTTCGGCCGGGTCATCTGGCGAGACGTCGTCTTCAACCAGTTCCGCGTCGTCCCTGGTGAGCTTCTCCATTCCCTGCTTTCTCGCTTCGAGCGCCCGCCGAGTATTTCGACGCAAGCCCCGGAGAGCGACGCTGGCTCGGTACCGTCGGCGCGGTAATCTCACTCGCCTGCAGAGGATGCTGTTCCGTTTCAATCGCTTCGTTGAAAACCAAAACCTACTCTTCACCCAAAGCGCCAGAGGCGTGCCAAACCTTAGCCCGACGCGCTAGTGTTCGATCATCCGCAAGAAGGCACGAGCGCCAGCGGCCCGAACGATTGCCGACTTGTAGTCTCACTACGCGTCCGTTAACGGCCTGCAGCCGATAAAACTCCAAGCCGCAAAGGTGCTATTCTTATCGTTCACTCGCCATTCGCTGGAGGGCATAATCCATGGCTGATTTGCTTCGTTCGAACAATCCCGTTCTCAAGGAAAGCGCATTCGCCGGTCAGGCGATCACGGGCGACGCCATGACCATTCAGGGCACGGTCAACAAAACCGGCCTCCTGCTTTTCTTTGTTGTGGTTGCCGCCGCGTGGACTTGGGGTTTAAGCCATTCTGAAAAACCGGAAGCGGCTTATCCTTGGATGATCGGTGGAGCGTTGGGGGGCTTTGTCGTCGCTCTTGTGACGATCTTTAAGAAAAATTGGTCGCCCATCAGTGCTCCCATTTACGCCTTGCTCGAAGGTCTGCTGCTCGGCGGCATCTCTGCCTTGTTCGACCGTTCGTACCCCGGCATCGCTATGCAGGCCATCAGCTTGACCTTCGGCGTCATGTTCGTGATGCTGCTCGCCTACAAATTCGGAATCATCCGCGCCACACGCGGCTTCAAGCTAGGCGTGATCGCCGCAACCGGAGGCATTGCTCTCGTTTATCTCGCGAACATGGTCATGAGCGTCTTTTTCCACACGCAGATGTCTTTCCTTTACAGCGCTTCGCCGCTCGGAATTGGCATCAGCCTGTTGGTCGTGATCGTCGCCGCTCTGAACCTCATCATCGATTTCGACATGATCGAAACCGCCGCCAGGATGGGCGCGCCGAAATATATGGAATGGTACGGAGCCTTTGGCCTGATGGTCACGCTGATTTGGCTGTACCTGGAAATTCTGCGCCTCTTGAGTAAAGTCCGCCGCCGTTGAAGAAAGCGACTTCCATCGCCAAACGTCTGCGACCGCGAATCTTTTCGGGCCGCTTCAACCAGGCTCTAAGGTATGCTGCGCGCCTTCACGCGCGCCAGACTCGCAAGCGCACCGGCCGTCCCTACATCGGGCATCTTCTTAGTGTCACGTCCATTGTGATCGAGTATGGTGGCGACGAAGAAATGGCTATCGCCGCATTGCTTCACGACGCCGTGGAAGACCAGGGCGGCATACAGCGCCTTCGCGAAATTCGCCGAAAATTCGGCAAGCGCGTCGCGCACATCGTCAACGGGTGCACCGATGCCTACACCGAACCGAAACCGCCATGGGTGGAGCGCAAACGCGCCTACGTCGCGCGCCTGGCAGGCGAATCGGCGGAAGTGCGTCTGGTCTCCGCGGCGGACAAGCTCTCGAACGTGCGAGAAACGTTGCACGATGTCCGAGCGCATGGCAACGCAGTCTTTGATCGATTCGCGGGGAAAAAACAAGGAACTCTCTGGTATTACCGGGCGCTCGTGAACGAATTCCGCAAAGCAGGAGACAACCCTCTTGTCGAAGAACTCCGCCGCGTCGTCACCGAGCTGCAGTCCCTGACTGGCTCCGCTTGGGTGAAAAGAAAAAACTAACAAAAGCAGCCTCGTCCCCGTTGGCCGAGAAAGACGCAACGCGCTACAATTCGCCTGCCCATGAGCCCATCCCCAACGCCATCCCACACCCTGTTCACCATCGGCCACTGCAATCTCGAAATGTCAGACCTGCTCGGAGTCCTCATCCGCCACGACATTCATGTTGTGTGTGATGTCCGCAGCCGTCCCGGCAGTTTCCGCTTTCCGCAATTCAATCGCGAGCCGCTGATGGCCCAACTCGCCACCGCCAAAATCATCTACCAGTTCTTTGGGGACCAATTCGGCGGCCGGCCTCTGGATTCCCGATACTATCGACCGGACGGCCTGGTCGATTATGCCGCCCGGCGGAAAGCGCCGGATTTTGAAGACGCGTTGGATCGCCTGCTCGGCTTCTTGCCAAACAAGAATATCGTCCTGATGTGCGCGGAGGAGGATCCGCTGCACTGTCATCGATTCCTCATGATTTGCCCTGCCGTGGTGCAGCGCGGAGTCGTGCCATCGCATCTAAGACGAGCAGCGGCACTCGAATCCCAAAGAGATGTCGAAGATCGTCTCTTACAGTTGCATGGGTTTGCGGACGTGACCAGCAATTCCTTGTTTTCCCAGGGTCGCGCCGCCGCGTTGGAAGATGCCTTGCGCCTTCAATCCGAACAGTACGGTTTCCGCAGTTCTCCCGAAGCCATTGAGTATTTCTGATTGGGCAAGTAATCTTTTTTTCTTCGGCCGGCGTTCGAAAGACGAGGTACCCTGAAATAGATGCCGTTTCCTGAAATGCGCTACACTAGCTGTTCCTTTCCGCGCTGAGTTAGAAACAAACGAGGTCCCGCTTTGACCCTTACCGATGTCTATGTAGTAGGTTCTGCCTCTGCGTTCGGCTCGCGCGTCGTTCCTTCCGAAGAAGTGGACCATGCCTTCGGAATGCCCGCCGGAAAGTTAAGAAGCCGGGCCGGGATCGTATCTGTGGCCCACGTTTCGAAAGACGAAGACGAGCTAACCCTCGGCGCTCAATCGTGCCTTCAACTCTTGCGCGACACCGGAGAGGACAAGGAGAACTTGGACTGCATTCTTGCGGCCAGCGAAACGCATCACGCCTATCCCTCGCTTGCCGCCCTTCTTCACGCCAAACTTTGTCTGCGAGAAGACTGCAATGCTCTCGATGTCGGCAGCGGCTGCCTTGCGCTCCTGCAGACGCTGGCGGTCGCGCAGGCTCTGCTGGTGTCTGGCCGTGCCAAGAAAATTCTTGTAGCCAGCGCGGACGTGCATAGCCGCACATTGGGGCCCGGTCGCGCTGCCGGCGAATTCGGCGGCTTGTTTGGAGACGGCGCCAGCGCCTTCCTGCTCTCGGGCAAACCGCGCGATTCGAAAGGGCTGGCTTATCGCCTGGGCGAGTTTTTCTTTGGATGTGCCTCCAAGTATGCGGAAGCCATCGCCATCAGTGAATCGGGCAAAGGCCGGCTGGATGTGCAATTCGACGGCGACGCGCTGTCCCGCGCGGCCATCAGCCGCATGGAAAAAGTGATCGACGAAGTGGAACATCGCAGCGGCATCTCCCGCGAACATGTCGGCGCGTTTGCCACGCACCAGCCGAACCCGCGCCTCGT
Source organism: Candidatus Acidiferrales bacterium (assembly GCA_963722985.1). Taxonomy (GTDB): domain Bacteria; phylum Acidobacteriota; class Terriglobia; order Acidiferrales; family UBA7541; genus Acidiferrum. The sequence goes on from CAVROZ010000001.1 coordinate 492,547, forward strand.
GAAGTTGCTCGCCAAGCAACTGCGAGTTTCCATCAAGAACTTTCCGCCGATCGGCAGCACCCGCGGCAACCTCGGTTCCTCGATGTGCGGAGCGGCTCTCCATGCCGCCCTGCATAACGCTGCTGCACAACCAGCCGAACAACGCTTGCCCGTATTCCTCGCTTCGCTCGGTCCGGGCCTCATCTTTGGCGGTGGCTGGATGGTCCCTGCCGGCGTTTGAAAAGATTCCCACCTTCCAAGCTGACTGAACCTCGTCGAATTCCGGACATTTTAAGGAGACCATCATCCGTCAATTCAAGGCCGAGCTTATCTTCGCCATGCGTGACCCAGACAATGCAAACAACTCAAGCTGCTGATCCTCTCAGAGGCAGAGTTTTCACCATTACCGTCACCATGAATGTTGCGAAGTAAGCTCCGCCATCAGGAAAGCATACGCGTCAAGGTCGTCGCCAAATCCGGCTGCAGGAACTTGTAGCCCAGCTTCTCTAACTGTGCCGGCACCACGCGCATACTCGACAGCAGCAACGGATCCGCCATCTCACCCAACACCAACCGCAGCGCGAACGCCGGTGCAGGGAAGAGCGCCGGCCGGTGCAACGCACGAGCAAGTGCGGCCGTGAACTCCACGTTGCGCACAGGCGCCGGCGCGACCACATTCACCGCACCGCGCACCGCTCCATTCTCCAAAGCCAGCCGCACGATCCCCACCACGTCTTCCACACCGATCCAGCTCATCCATTGCTTTCCGGAACCAATCTTTCCTCCAACGCCAAGCCGAAACAGCCGCGCCATCTGCGGCAATGCTCCCCCATCTCGCGCCAGAATCACCGCAAACCGCACCCGCACCACGCGAATCCCCAACGCCTCCGCCTTCTCTGCCTCCGCCTCCCACTCCCTGGCAACCTCACTCAGAAAATCGCCTCCTGGCGAGCTCTCTTCCCTCAGAACTTCTTCTCCCCTGTTTCCGTAATATCCAATCGCCGAAGCAGACACCAGCACCCGCGGCCGCGCCGCCATTTTCGCCAGCGCATTCACCAGCGCCTTCGTCGTATCTACGCGGCTTTCACGCAACAACTTCTTCCGTCTACCCGTCCACCTTCCCTGCGCAATCGACGCTCCCGCCAGGTTTATTACAGCCTCTGCGCCCACCGCCGCCGCCCCAAGCTCTCCCGTCTCCGGATTCCATTGGACATCGAAGCCTTCGTTCCCGCGGACCGCCCGAGCTTCTGTCCCCGGCCGCATCATTCGGTACAAGGTGTGCCCCGCCTGCTTCAAATCGTTCATGAGCGCGCTTCCGACAAGTCCTGTGGAACCAGTGACCAATATCTTCATAGAGTCTTGTTTCCTTGGGTTGAAGCGTCTGGGCACGCTGGCAGAGCGCGCAACCTCAGGTTACAATTTTTTGGTGGCTCAAGTCCTACCCAATCTTCGCCTCAAGGTGCTGTTTTTCGGTCGCCTGCGAGAACTCACCGGCATCGCCGAAGAATCTGTCGAAATTCCTGGCGGCTTTACCCTCGCCGGCCTGTTTGAGCGTTACGCTGACCGTTTTCCGAAATTGCGACCTTTTCGTGGTTCGCTCGTGGCTTCCAGAAACGAAGAATTTGCTTCCTGGGACAGTATTGTCGCTGAGGGTGATACCATCGCCTTTCTTCCTCCCGTGAGCGGGGGCTAAACATTCGCCATGTTGAAAACTCCCATAGAAAGTGACCTCTTCGTCCTTCTCCGCGCTCCGATCGACGCAGCCGCGATTGCTCGCAACGTCCGCGCAGACCACGATGGCGCGGTCGTCACGTTCGACGGATTTGTCCGCAACGAATCCCACGGTCGCCGTACTCTCTATCTCGAATACGAAGCCTACGAGCCCATGGCAATTTCCAAAATGCGTGAAATTGGCGACGCCATCCACGAAAAATTCGCCGTCCACCGCCTCGCGATCGTTCATCGCCTCGGTCGCCTCGAAATCGGTGAAACCAGCGTCTTCATCGCCGTCAGTGCTTCTCATCGCGCTGGCGCCTTCGACGCCTGCCGCTTCGCCATCGACGCCCTCAAGCGCATCGTCCCCATCTGGAAAAAGGAATTCTTCGAGGACGGCGCCGTCTGGGCTGATGGGGAACTGCCCCCCGCACCACCCTCCGCTTCCCATACCGCATCCTAGCTACCAGATGAATCTTCCCGTCACCAAGCTCTTTGCAGCCGCCATTGCTCTGCTCGCCATTCCGCTCCTGCCTGCGGCACAGGACAAGCCCGACCGCCCTCCCTGGGCTCAGCCCTCCTCCTCCGACCAGAGTTCGCCTGCGCAAGCACCCGCGAATCAAAAGGACAAGAGCTCGGACTCAAGCAACACGCGCAACACCTTGAAGGTCAACGTCAATCTCGTCACTGTTCTGGTCAGCGTTCTCGACGAGCACAATCGCCCTGCGCCCAACTTGCCGGTCGAAGCCTTCCAGATCCTTGAGGAAGGCGCTCCGCAGAAAATCGATGTCTTCGAATCTGAAACTCAGCTGCCACTCGACATCGCCCTGATGATCGATGCCAGCCTGAGCGCCCATATGGAAAAAAACACGGAAGAAGACGCCGCCTCTCACTTTATCCAGCAAGTTCTCCGTCCCGAAGATCGCTTAAGCGTATTCGCCTTCGATGAGACGGTGCGGCAATTGCCCCCCTATTTCTCGGACAAAGTCTCCTCTCTCCAGGAAGCCGTCCACCGGATTCCCGATGGCGCAGGTACGTCGATCTACGACGCCGTCGAACTCGGCTCCGAAGCGCTCCAGAAGCGCAAGAGCGAACGTCGCCGCGTCATCATCATGCTCACTGACGCCGGCGAGACGACCAGCCGCTACGATTTCGAAGCCGCGCGCAAGAGCGCCCTCCGCGCGGGTATTCTCCTCTACACCGTGGTCATCCGCCCCGTGAAAAACGAGAACGGTCGCAACACCGCCGGCGAACACGCGCTCCAGACCATCACCGAAACGACCGGCGGCGCCATGTTTTTCCCCGAGTCCCCGCAGGAACTTCCTATGATCTTCGATCGCATCAACAGTGAACTTCGCACCCAATATCGCCTTGCCTATTATCCAAACCCGCGCGGCCCAGCCAACACTTACCGTACAATTGATGTGAAGGTTCTGCCCGGCTACACCGCGCGTCACCGGACAACCTATCTCACTGGCCCGTAGTAAATCCTTCTCGGGGCCCCGGAACGCGAATGCCCAACAATTCTCTCGAAGCCGCTGTCGAAATCGCCCAAGAAGCCGGAAAAATTCTGCGCGAAGAGATGACACGGCCGGTCAGCATTGCCTACAAAGGAGATTTCGACCTCGTCACCCAGGCCGACCGCCGCTCCGAAGCGCTGATCGTCAGCCGCTTGCAGAAATATTTCCCCGGCCACGCCGTCGCTGCCGAGGAAGGCACCGGTAAGGACACCGCCTCGGACTACTGCTGGCACGTCGATCCCCTCGACGGCACTACCAACTTCGCCCACCGCTATCCCTGCTTCTGTGTCTCTATGGCTTTGACGTACAAGAAGGAACTGCAACTCGGCGTCATCTACAATCCCGTCTACGACGAACTTTTCACCGCCGCGCGTGGCGAAGGCGCTTGCTTCAACGGCAAGAAAATTCACTGTTCTAAAATCAACGCGCTCAAAAATAGTCTGCTCTGCACCGGCTTTCCCAATCACAACCGCGAAGCCAATCCCAATTTTCATTTCTATTGGGACTTCACCTTGCGTACGCACGGCGTCCGCCGCGATGGCTCGGCTGCACTCGATCTCGCCTTCGTCGCCATGGGCCGCTTCGAAGGTTTTTGGGAATTCGGCCTCAATCCCTGGGATACCGCCGCCGGCGTCATGCTCGTCGAAGAAGCCGGCGGACAAATAACCGACATGCAAGGCCAGCCCTACACCCTCGGCGGCCCTTCGATCCTGGCCTCCAACGGCCTGATCCACTCCGAAACGCTAAAAGTAATCACCGACGTTTCCGCATCAGCGATAGCTCAAAAGTAAGGCCTCGCATCATCAAGCTCCGTAGGCGCGCCAGGTCCAGGTGTAACGGCCGCCTTCCGAGGCGCCTTCGTGTAATTCTCACCTGTTTATATTCTGAGATCATTGTCAACTAGTTAGCAAATGCCTCTTACAACCCATTCACTCCCTCCTCACAGAATCCTTATGCCCCCGGCGTTATCCTTTCTTGGCAACGATAGATTTCTCGGACCGCCTGAGGTAGTCAGGTACTGCCATTCCCAAAAAAATCCGTTGCCAAAAATGGGGTAGGGAGAATTCATGGGCATTTTTTTCGCACGTGCAGTGATGTTTCCACTCGTCCTTTTCTGTCTTGTAAGTCCTGCAATCCTTCGAGCCGATGGCACTCCGGACGGCGCAAAAGACAACAACGCAAACGCGAAACCGGTGCCGAAACCCGACGCGCCGGCTCCAGGTCTGACGCCACGCGAACAGTGGATGCTCGATCGCATCGAGCAACTCGAAAAAAGAGTCGCCGAACTCGAATCGAAAGGATCCGGGGCTCAAATGGCCTCAACAAAAGCAGCGTCCGCTGTTTCCGCAGCGTCGAATCCCCCGGCCTCGGCTGCCAGCGCCGCTGCCGCTTCTAACCCGGCTCCGGTTCGAAGTGCGTCTACCGGAACTCCTGGTCCAGTCGACCCTGGCTCTTCATCGACCGTGACCGTCAAGCAGGATCAGCAGACTCCTCCTGCAAACGCGCTCGCAACAAATGCACAACCCGCCACCGTCGAACCATTCTCGGATGCGGACTGGACCTGGCTGAACGGCAACGCCCGCACAAAAGACATTTATTGGGACACGAAATTCTTTACCCCAGAAATCCGATTCGACACGAACTATGTCGCCGATTTCAACCATCCCGACGACCACTCCATCGGCGGATCCAGTGAACTTTTCCGCTCCTACGAAGTCCAACTGGAGCAACTCGGGGTGGGCGGTGACTTCCACTATGACAACGTTCGCGGCCGCCTTATGACGCAGTTCGGCATGTACTCGGTTACCACTCCTCGCAATGATCCGAGCCCCGGCCACGGTCAGTGGGATTTGGCCGGCGCCTACCGCTACATTTCCGAAGGCTACGGCGGCTATCACTTCAACGTTCTCCATGGCATCAACGTCGATGCCGGAATCTTCATGTCCTACATCGGCCTATTCAGCTACTACAACTTCGACAACTGGGCTTACCAGCCTTCTTACGTCTCTTCGAACACGCCCTGGTTCTTCAACGGAGTGCGCGTCCAGATTTTTCCCACTACGCACTTGAAGATCGAGCCCTGGTTCATCAACGGCTGGCAGTCCTACGCCTCTGCCAACCACACGCCCGGTGTCGGAGGCCAGATCAAATGGACCCCCAAGCCTTGGCTCAACATTATTTCGAATAACTATGGAGTTGGCGAAGACGATCTCTTCACTCCAGGACGCAGGCGCATTCATACCGACAACAGCGTCGAAGTAAAGTATTTCGATAATCCGGAAAAAACCCTCGATAAAATGGCGTTCTCGCTAACCGGCGATCTGGGCTGCGAGTTCGGGGCCGGCGTCAGCTGTTACGGCGATCACCGTGGCGGGCCCAAGCAAAGTTTCGTCGGCTGGATGGGCTACAACCGCTTCTGGTTCCACCGCGACCTGTTCGGCCTCACGATTGGCGGGGGGCAAATCAACAATCCGGGTCGCTATCTCGTCCTTCTTCCACCCATCAATGGAGAGACCGCCGTCACCGCCAGCACCAATTCTCCCTACTTTCCCGAAAGTCCCGGTGATCCGTTCAAAGCCTGGGATTCTTCGATCACTTTCGACTACATGCCCAAGCAATACATCACCTTCCGCTGGGAGTACGACTACCGTCACGCTAACGTCCCTTACTGGACCGGCCGAGGCGGCATCACGCCCCCTGGTGGCAACAACCCCTACCCGCAATACTATGTCTGCAGCAGCGGCGCCACCTCCGGCCAAAGCACACTCGGCGGCGCCGAAACCGCTTGCGGCGGTGGAATCAGCAGCGTGTGGTTCCCGGACCTCCGCAAAGATGAATCCTTCATCGACATATCCATCATGGTCAAATTCTAATTCCTTATAGGCCCGCTTCCGGAGGCGGGCCACTGACCAAATGCCCTGCACTCGTGATCAGCCACTGCTTCTCGACGGCTTGCGACCCCCGTCCACCCGTGCGAAGATATAAAATTGTGAATGGCGCCAGCTTTTACTCACCAACGCCTCACACCCAACATTGGCGATATCGTCTAGGGGTCTAGGACGCCGCCCTCTCACGGCGGAAACCCGGGTTCGAATCCCGGTATCGCTACCAAAGATTCGCATCCAAAAGAAAGATAAGTGAGTTGTTCAAGAATCGGTGACGATGAGCGTCTGCAAGTCCAAGCAAAAACGCCGGTTAGAGTTCGCACCAAAACCACACGACTTCGAGATAACAAAGATACGCCCTAACCACAGATCCTATGGGACTTGTATTTCGCGCGGGAAAAGCATTCGGTATCGCACCGAATTTAGCCCGTTCCCAAATTCACGCAGATGCCAAATCAGCGTGGATTTCCTGCCATGGTCTGCGCACTCCTCAGGGGATTACGATTGCGCTTCATGGGCAGCGGGGAAACAGATGTCAGCTATCCATCTACCGAGGCTCTTCTCCTGTCACCATCAATGCGCTTTCTCTTTCTTTGACAGTTGTGTTGGCTCGTTGAACGGCAAGTCGACAGTCATGGGGCTGTGATCGGCAATCGGTTCCGGTGGAGCGTTGTTCAGGTTGACGAGGGTTCGGGCGAAGTGCGGGGCAAACAGATAGGATCCTTTGGCATCGCGGGGCGAATCGACATTGGCTTTCACGAAGAACCAATCGAGCTTGAATTTCGCGAGCTTGACGTTCCCCCAAATGAGTTCGGCCGCGAAGGTCGGTGTGAATCCTGCGCCTTGCCTCTGATTAGAATCCCCCAACGTGCCCGCGGTTCCATTGACCGTACGCTCCGGAATACCCCGAAAATCGATGGCCTTGCCGTCGGAAAATCGGAATTTCTCCACTGAGCTAAAAAAGGCGCGCTCGAGATTGGGCGATGCTCCGGGGATGTTTGCGGAAGTGGGGTCAATCCGGTACTGCACACCGGAAAGCTTCATTGCTGTTTTGGCCCCGGTATAAACCAAACCAACTCCGGTGGTCCACTGAATGCCTTTGGTCGTCCAGAAATCCAGGCTGCCATAACGCTTATACAACATATTTTCGGCGCTGGTCGGCGTCGAATCCGTTCCCGTCGAGTTCATATCGCCGCCGATGATCACTGGATTGGTGGTGTCGCGCACTTGGTTGAGCAACTCCTCCATCTGTTGGCGGCGGATCTTGGGCTTGGCGCGGTTTTCCAAGTGCGTGGAAGCAATGGTAACGCGATGATCGGGAGCCTCGGGGACGTCGAGGTCGACGTATAGTGTGGTTCGCCCGCCGCGGCGCACCTCGCGCAGTAGGTCCTCGCCAATTAATGTAGCTGCCTTGCGTTTTCCTTTCTCCAAGGGCCGAATCTTGCTCTCTTTGAACCAGTCGTAGCCGATCGTGAAGGGCACCAAGCGCGCACTTCGGATTGGGTAACGAGAGAGTACGGCATTCCCGTGCAAGGCTCGCAAGCGATCCTTGTCAACGGCGAACACTTCTTGAAGTTGCTGCTGCTCCTCCTTGGTTTCGCCATCATCAAATTTGTCCGTACCCAGTTGTTTGGGATCGATCTCCAGAAACTCCACTCCATAGGCCCAATTCATGTTCAGAGCCCTACCAAGTTCGCGCACCACTTCCCGATATTCGGTGCGGTGCACTCCCCAATCGACTTCATTCAGGACCCAGACGTCTGCCGACTTCAGAACTTCGATCTCCTCAGGGATTTTGTCCAGCTCCACGGATCGGCTTTTCTTCTTGTTTTCTTTGGCCTCTTTCCGGTCCTCTTCTACTTTGGCCATGAACGCATCTTTATCCTTCAGAAACAGCTCGATGTAGTCGAGCTCCAGACCCCGCTCGATGTTCCACAAGGCCACTCGCAGGGAAGGCCCGAGTCGCGGAACATCCAACGGTCGCGGCCTCGCCCCGTTCAAGTAAGCCTCATTGTTGACGAAGGGAGTCGTCGTGATGACCCGAAGCTTTTCTGCGAGTTCCGGACTCAACTCCTGGTCCAAGCTGAGTTGAACCAACTCGTCATAAGAGAAAAGTTTGGGCTCCGAATCTCGCACGTACTCCTGTGCAGGCAATGCGGTGGCGCCAATCCAAATGAGAGCGAACGCGATTGCGAGGTGAGCTACTAACTTCCCGTGTCGGGCGGTTTTCATCCTGGAGTATCCTCTCCTGGCATAAGCACAAAACGTATTGGGACCTGCCTAGCCGGCGACGGGCAACGACACGGGTTGCTGAAGGCGGAATTCGAGCAAACTTTCGCTGGGAATTTGCAGCTGCTGGCCTTTCTTGGCACCCGCAACCGCGGTTCCGGTGGCGGCACCGGCGGCTGCGCCTATGCCCGCTCCTTTTCCACCTCCTGCAATGCCTCCAATGAGCGCGCCTAACCCCGCACCACCTACGACTTTCTTCGCGGTGTTCCCGCCTTCTCCCTTACCCTTCACCTCATAAGTGCTTGTTAGCAGCGGATAGGCGGTGCCGTTGATGACGATATCGGTCAGCTCCAAGATCAACTCTGAGCTTCCGGACATCCTGCCGGCTGAGGAAGCTTCTGCGAGACGCCCGTACAGCGTCGTACCCCGCGGCGCCACAACGGTATCTTCGGCTTGCAGGTTGGTTTCCAGGGTAGCGGTGAAGCGGTATCCCTTCGTTTGCTTCGTGGTATCAATCGAATCGACCATTCGAACGAGGATTCGAGTCCCTGCAGGCACGGTGATTCTTTTCTTAGTTTGTGCCGCCGCATTAGCAGAGGCCCTGTTCGTGAAGGTTGAGCGGGAGCCCTCTCCAAAAATCCCAGGGACAATCGCGATGCCCACGAGACAAGTTGTCCAAAGAAATATTTTGCGCATGTCCATATCCTTTTTCTCCTAAAGCTACGAGCCCTGGCCCACGACGGGAAGCGAGGAAGCGATTTGCAAATCAATGATCAATAATAATTGGTGTTCGACCATGGCGAACCGCGCCGCCGTCACTGCGCCCAAAGCTTGCTTGACCTTGTCGTAGGTTTGCGCCAGTAACTCTGCGCGTTGCTTTTGGTAAGCGATCGATTGTTGGATCAACTCGTCCGCTTTTGCATCGGTCATCTGGCCATAGTTTTGCGCATAGTCCTTGATCGTTTGGATGCGCTTGTCGTTCAGCATCGTTAGTTGCGTGTCATACTCGCTGTAAATCGGCCAGAACTTGGCCGCGTCTTGCGCACTCAGCAGCATGATCGCTCCCATAATCTCGGCCTTTTGTTGCCGCACGTCACTCCGCAGTAGGTCGATGTAAGCTTGCACATTCTTCTGCTCATTGCTTTGGAGAGACGCCGCAGTCTCGGCCTTTTGGGTTTTCGTTTGCGCCCAGCTAGGGGCGGCGAACACTGCCAAAAGGAAGAGCACCAAGAGGAGAAAGTGATTCAGAACTTTCATGTTTTTTATCCTTTCGAATTTGCTCAACCATGAATGTAGAGTAGTTTCGAAATAATCCTGATGAGAACTCACTGGGCCGCAGGCACCCAAACATTGTCCGGAGCGGCGATCTCGGAGTTCGAAGCCTCCGTCTGAACATTCACGCGCTGCAAACCAGCCTTCTTCCTTGGAGTGGCCAGGAACACGAGGTAGTACTGACTGTTAAGAGTGCTCTGAAACCGTTCCAAGTACGGTTTAAAGCTGACCAGATTCGTAGTGCCGAGCGAATAGCATTCACCACCCGTTTCATCCGCGATTTTCGAAAGTCCGCCCAGTCCTAGTTGAAGGTCCCAAGAGCTTCTGCCGGCTCGTCCGATTCCGGCCGCGTATAAGGGGAAAACAATGACGTTGTAGCGCTGGCTGATTTCGCTCGCTGAACTGGCGTCCACGCTGATGCTCGGCATACTGTGATAGACTGCCCCGTAGTTGGGGCCAAGACGAGAGGGCGCGGGCGTTTCGCCACGGAGCCGGTCGATTCCATCGGAAAGCATCAAGACCTCTCTCCGCACTTTCTGCTGCGGCCAGCCTTTCACCACGCTGATGAGCGAAAGATACGGGCTGTCCATAGTGGAAAGGATACCGCGCGGCAGGCGGACACCCTTGACGGCAAGTTCATGATCCGCTGTGAAATTTTGAACGATATTGACAGTCGCATTCGACATATAACCAATTGCGATCACCGTTGAGGGTGGCTGGGCCTTGATGAACTCCTTAATGTCGTTGAGATTGCCTCCAATGACGGGATCAAGCGTGTCGTCGATCAAAATCATTAATTGAAGCGCCGCGTTGTCCCCCTGCGCGGGAATCAACTGCTTCACCTGCAGGAACGTCTTACCTTGCTTCACCTTGACATCACTCGGCCCCAAACGCGGAACTTCACTATTATCCCGCACGGCCATATCCGCGATCACGACGTGCACTTCCGCCGTGCTCGGGGCTGTTTTTTCCTGCGCATCAGCGATCAGGTTGCCTAGAGTGATGGTGCACATTGTGCCGAGCAGATTCACAACCAACTGGCGGACCAACTTGCGGTTTTTCATGTTCTTTTCTCCTGAAGAAATGATTACCGACTTTGATCGACGACCTCTACGATCACCGCGCTTGCTGTCGCAACATCTGCAGATTGTTTCGACCCGCCAGACCCGCTAACTGACGAAGTTCACCATGCCAGTGGCGAAATCATACATTGCGCTGTGATCTGAATGGACCCTTCTTTCCAGGTCCGCCACTATTGGACTTCGCCGCCGAATGTTTTCGAGTGCCAATGTGACATTGGTCCGGGCCACAGCGTCGACGTAAGCCGGATTCTTACTGGACTTCTCTCCTTCAAACTATCGATTGCGCTCTTCACCGCGCCGCAGAAGTCATCTTATCCGTTCGAAACCGCTCGTTCCCCTTTTCAATTCCTCGATGACTTCCGCAGGAGTCATACAGTCGCGCTGTTCTTTGGTCAGTGAACCGGTCGCGGGCGCCCCGAGCTGCGAGGGCAATCGGACGATGGGTGGAACGGCACAGACGCCAATAGCACTTCCGAGGAAACTACGGCCGAACTTAGGAACAGCGTAAGAGCTGCTCGCGGTCAGCCATTTCATGGCTCTTTCCTCCCGTGGCCCTAAATTTCCGCGCCGCACGTGTCTCGATCAAGCTCGCGCCCGTACTGGGTTCGTTTACCCCCGGACCCACAGAACCAACTAATAGGTGGCCAGCGCAAGTCCACTTCCAAAACGAACCAGGACTCCGTCGAGCCGCAACTTGCACCACCGCAAGAAGATGTTGGGCGCGAGCAGAACCGAGTGAAAGGCAAAACAGTGGAGGTTTGGAGAAACCCCAACTTATTGGAGCTTTGGCAGACCCCACCTCCTGCTTGTCTCAACGTGACAGAGCCTACTCTACGGAATCGTTTCGGGCATCCATACAGGCCCCCAAAGGCACGCTCGAAAGCATCAAGACCTTCGGCATGGGCAAGCTTGGCGCGATCCTCCTCAGCTTTTGCTCGGGAGCTACCTTGCCACCCGCTTGCTGCTTCCCGTCTCCCGCAATGGCACCGATTGCAGCCCTACCGGCGGCGCATTGCACTCCCCCGTCGGAAGGCGTTTTGGCATTGTCGGCAGCGGCTTTTTGTTCCGCTTCTTTCTGCTCGACTGACTTCGTCGGAGGTGGAGGGCTTTCGGATCAATGCCGGACTGTTGTCCCCGAGCGCACGCCAAAAGCAATTTTCTTCCTGACACTGAGTGGCTTCAGCAATTCGGGGATTGTCCCCAGCACCCTATTTGTTGCCAAATCTCCAAGTCACGCCAGAGCTTGTGCCATAGTCAGAACTGGAAAAGCCCGGAGGGGGATGATTGTCCCAGTTGCCGTAAAATGTGAAGTTCCATTCTAACTTCCGCCATAGCCTAACGTAGTAGGAGGTGTTCAGGTTGAAGTGCACGCGACCGGGCTCGGAGAGAGCGGGCAGGACCATCGCGTTGATACTAAGGTTGGTTCGATCGAAGTAGAAGAGGTTCACCTGTGTAGAGACCAATCCTGAGGTGACGTGCTGCGTCGAAGTGGGGAACAAGTTGTGCTGATAATTTATCTGCTGCCAAGCGAAGCCTCCCATCACAGAAATCGAGGCGCGGTCGGTGTTTTTCACGTATCGGCCGATGCCGCCGCCAAAGGTAGATTGCAGCGTAATCCCTTGTTGAGTGCTCTGTAAGAAATCTGTAAGCCCGCTATAGTACCAATTGTTCCAACGCAACAGCCGCAGAGCCGAAAGCTGGAGGTCATTGCGGGTGGAAGTAGGAGCGCCGTTGCTTGACGCCAAGTTGGAAGTGTAAGCTGCCGCAGCAGACCATCGTTCACGGGGATAAGTCACGTTGGCGTTCAGGTTGTATTGGGCGGTCTGATTACCCCGGTTGTAAGTAGAGCCGGCCCCGATTTGACCATTGAAGCGTTCAAAGAAATTCTCTGCGGTTTGCTCCATCTGCGTGATTTGGCTCTGCTCCAACTCCACTTTCGTCGAAGAGGGCTCCAGGACCTCGATCTTAACGAGACGTGCGTTGGGAGATGACGCAGTTGACAATGCGCCGGTGTAGACCGAGCCGTCTTGAGTTTTGACGAGGAAGAGCTGCTTGCTTTCGACGTGATCAACTTTTGACCAATTGACGGAAATCGTGCCCAGAACATAGTCGAGCCTGACGTAGAGGACATCGGAGTCGAGACGCTTGATTTCGCAGGTCAAGCGGTCTCCGTTACGCATCACCAGCACGTCGTTTTTCTCACGTGCCAAAAGCGGGGAGGACAGCATTAGCAGGAGCCACAGCAAGAATGTTTTCGAGTTCACGTCACGTCCTCCAGAAAGTCAGCGATGTCGAAAGTCTGCAATTCTCTCGGGAAAAGGAACACCGAAAAACCGGGGTAAACAATACGTCATCCCTCTTCCCCTAAGTTCCCGCGGCTCTTTGCGCTAGTAGTAAAGACTGAGAACTAGCCCGAATTGGTTCAGTTGCTGGTTAGGGCGCTTGCCCGTGATGTTTTGGTGCTCATAGTACGGATCCAACTCAAGATGCTTGCCGGCGGGGAACAGGCAACCAGCGTACAGTGCGGTGGTGCTCCATTTTTGGTATTGGCTCTGATAGAAGGCTTCAGCACTCACGTACGGCACAGGGTGGTAAGTCCGGATGGTAAACCTGCCTTCGAAACTCACTCGATTGCGATAGCGCCAGCTCAGTTGTCCTTTCTCCCAATTCAGATCGGCGCGGTTGCGGTCGGTAAGGAGAATATTAGCGACCAGCGGGAAATGAGGCGTGGCCGCCACGATCATGCGCTCAATGTGCGGTTTATCCGGTGAAGGAACATATCGGAAGCCGACGGACAACTGCAGCGGGCGCGATTTGGAGTCGTCCAGGTCGAAAGCGGTGATGTTTTCCAGGCGTACGAGGGGCTTTAGGAAGAAATCGAAGCCCGGCCCAACTTCCGCTTGCGTGGGGTCGCCGGCTTCTCTGGTCTCCTTCGCTTGAAAATTGAATCGGATGTCGGGCTGAATTCTGGCGTAGGCATCTACCTCTGGCAAGAACTGAAATGTCTGCGCGCTGGCGGGCTTACAAGACAGCAGGATGAGGAAAAACAGGGGGACGACTGCCCTTGGCCAGCAGTCCCGCAGGGGAGTCCTACTGCTTGAACTCGACGAAGGTTTGATCACGTTGGCGAAGAGAAAGAACGCTTGAAGGGTTCGTCTGTCTGGAAACGCTCCGGAATTACAACTGCTGATAATTGCTGCGCAGGTAGCGCGATCCGGAACATTCGATTTGTAACTGTCATTGATCTCCTCCTTCATGCCTCGATCTAAATCTTGCTACTTCTGTTTCGGCGGGTAGCTCTTCAACAGTTTCTGCATGGCTTTATTTAGATTTTTCTGGTATCCGTTCCTGGCATGTAGTTGTAGCGCACGTCTTGCGCGGGCAATGTTTCGGCTGCGAGGCAAAACAGAGCCTCGGCAAACACCCAAAGAGCCGACCGCCTCGTCGCGTTCGCATTTCCACCTCCTTGTGCTTCGTCCCTTCGCACCAGGAATTCCTACTGGAGAGCATGGATCCGCTGTTGAGCGTTGATCAGTCTTGACAGTCCTCCCTAACGGAATCGCGTTCTCGCCGACAAAACGTATCGCGAGACTCGGCCAATCAGGTATTGGCCAAGGCCTGTTGGGTGCCAGTAGTGCAAAACCGCTTCCAAACGGAACCGCACTGATTGGTGAGGCAGTCGAAAAACTACTGCCGCAGCGCCTTCGCGAGGCGCATCAGCTCCACCGCCAGACCTACCAGCAAGCCCGAATTACCGCCCGATGAGCCGTGGCCTTAAGCTGTTCGCGCAGCACAAGGATGGCCACGAAAATCCCAGTGGTCACGGAAAGTGGCACGCTGTTCTACCGTGTGATTCGGGATACCAGCGAGCGCGTAGCGGAGATGGGGCGGCACCTCCAACTTGAACGAGTATTGAGTGAACTCACCGCCAAATTCATTAATCTTCCCGCCAGTCAAGTAGACCAGGAGATAACATCCGGGCTGGAAGTGCTGGCCGAGGCTCTCGATAACGACCGCGCACACCTCGGGCAGGTCGACCCTGCCAGCGGCGACAATGTAATTACTCACGCGTGGTGCCGGCCCGGTTTCACCGCCCGAGCACCGGATTCTGGAGGGCTCTTTCCCTTGGCTTGATGCGCGTATTCGGAGCGAGGAAACCTCCGTGGCCGAACGACCTATCGCCTGAATGTCTTTCCCATCGTTGTGCCTCCGCTACGAGACCGTCGCGAGGACATTCCGCTCATCGCCTCGCACATCCTGAAGGACCAGGCAAAACGCTTGGGTTCTACCGTTGACGGCTTCAGGCCGCGACAATGCGAGAGTTCGAGGAGTACACCTGGCCGGGCAATGTCCGGGAACTTCGCAACATAATCGAACGCAACCCTGATTCTGAATAGCGGCGCTATTTTTCACGCCGAACTCTCAAATTCTCCGCAAGACAAGAACATAAGCCTGCGCCGGCTGGATGAAGTCAACACCGAGTACTTTCGCAAAGTGCTGCAATCGACCCATTGGAGGGTGAGGGGGCAAGAGGGTGCTGCAGAGGTTCTCGGCCTGAAACCGACGACGTTGAAAGCGAGAAATGAAAAAAGAAGCTATGCATTGGCCGGCGTGAATAGTCCCTCCAAAGGCGTGGAGGAACTCCAAAGTTTCATCCCCTGAAACTGCCCCAGTTCCGCAACCAATTATTTTGTGCTTGCGGAAACGCATTTGTTTACTCGTAGTTAGCTGAATCGCTCCGCAGTCCTCTCTGCGGCCTTCGTTTTGCAGTAGTTGCACGAGAATTCTGCGTAGCTCTGCGGCCGGCTCCCGAGGTCTGTACATCGGCCAATGCGCAGACTCCCCCGTTGGGGGAACTATGATTATCGAACTACTGCGTATTTCGGTTCCTCGCGGGAGGACGAGGGAATTCGCAAAAACCCTGGTGTCGCTGTTGGAGCCGATTGGGGTGCAGCCGGGATGCCTGGGCTGCCGCGTCTTTCAGAGCTGGCCACAGCGGGATGGACTGCTGATCGAAGCGCGGTGGGAAAGTGAGGAGTATCTGGTTCGCTACCTACGATCGCAGATTTACAAGAGGCTTTTACTCCTGGCGGAGCTCGGTGCGGCCCCTCCAAACGTGGAGTTTTTTACGGTTGTCGAATTTCGCGCTTTGGACCTAGTTGAAAGAGCGCGCACTTCATGGGAGTGAATCACGAATAGGGGTTCCAGCCTGAACCGGCTGGTGCGGCGGGGAGGATAAAAACGGGGGAGGTGCTGGCTGGGTTTGGGCGGCTTGGTTTGCACCTTGCGTTCCTTCGTAGTTGAGGGGACGACCAAACGCCCGGTTTTTGTCCTCTCTGTAAAGACGTATCAAAATGTCCGGCTCCGGAAAGGAAAACTCACGATGAGGCGGATCGTTTTAGTTCTCGGTCTTCTCTTATGGGCCACTGCGTCCCCGGTTCCAGCGCAGCAGAAAGGGCAGTACGTGACCGGACAATATGGGTTGAACGCCGGAGTCCTGCCGGATCCGGGATTTACCTACGCCAATATAGACGTTAACTACGACACGAACACGTTAAACAACAGTAGCGGTACAGCCGTGGCTCCCAAACCAAGGCTCAATCTCTGGATCGTTGAAAATATTTTTTACTACGTAGCGGATACCAAGTTTCTCGGGGGCAACATTGGGTTTATGGCGGTCATCCCTACACTTGCCAACGGTTCCCTCACTCTGGAGCAAGTCCAGAACAGCGGCTCCACTTATGGGGTGGCAGACAGCTGGTTCCAGCCCTTTACGTTAGGGTGGCATTTGAAGCGCGCGGACATCCTAGTGGGGGACGCGTTCGTAGTACCCACCGGCCGCTATTCTCCCGGAGCCTCAAACAACATAGGGTCCGGCTACTTTGGCAATCACCTGACCACCGGCACCACGGTCTACCTCACGAAAAACAAAGGCACCAGCGCGAACCTCTTTACTGACTGGGAGGTGCACGGCCACAAACAAGGCCTCAACGGTACCTATAAAACGCCTGGACAAGCCGTCACCGATGAGTGGGGTGTCGGGCAAGTGCTGCCCTTGAGCAAAGACATGAGCAAGTTGATTCAACTCGGCGTGATCGGTTTTGACCAGTGGCAGATTACGGATAATGGCGGCAACATCTCGACCACACTTCCCAATGGCACAATTGTCACCGTGCCAGCCAGCCTGCTTCCTCGTTACTCCTTCCACGCCGTTGGGGGCCAGGTAAATTTCATCATGCCGCCAAAACATATTCTCTTGTTTTTCAAATACGAACACGAGTACTCGGCCTATGCGACCACGCTCGGCAACACGATCCTTTTTGGCGGCTCTTGGACTTTAAGGATACCTAGGCCTTGATGATGCCATTCTGGCGTACATTTGCCGATCAGGAGTTAATGGTGGTGAAACTAAGTCAGCATTGGGGGAAAAAGGGGGGTGACCAACGTCGAGCTCGTGATGTTCAAGGTCGTTGAGGGAGTCCCGAATAGGGGCGGCGTCTCGATACGTGATGAGTTTCTGTACGGAAAAAAGGAGAGATCAAAGTATGAATAACAAGCGAATGGCAATCATAGTGGGCCTTCTCACGGTGTGCCTTGTCGCACTGCTCTCCGCGAATGCACAGGGCGACAAAACTAAGGTTAAGGGCCTGATCACCGCTCGCACGGGCGATACGATCATCCTCAAGACCACCGACGGAAGCAGTGTCACCGTCACTCTGGATGACGACACCAAGGTGCAGCAACCGAAGGGGCTTGGAGTGCGCAAAAAACAGATGTCTGCTGCCGCGCTGATCCCGGGCCTCAAGGTGTCGGTTGACGGCACAAGCCAGGACGCCACGCACGTCCTGGCAAAGTCGATAACGTTCGATAAAGACGATCTACAAACGGCTGAGATGATTCAGGCTGGTTTGGATCCGACCAAGCAGAACGTCGCCGCCAACCAACAGAACATCGCTGAAAACAAGCAAAACATCGAAGCGAATAAACAGGATATCGCTGCGAATCAGCAGAATGTCGCTGCCAACAAAGCGAGCATTGATGCCAACGCGGCGGAGACCAGTAAGCGATTTTCAGAATTGAGCGATTACGACACCAAGGATCAGCTGAATGTCAAATTTGCAAGCGGTCGCACCACGATTTCTCCAGTGGATCAAGAAGCGCTAAAGAAGTTAGCCCACAGTGCCGTCAATCTCACGGGCTATATCATTCAGGTAAAGGGCTTCGCCGATTCGAGCGGCAACGCGGCAATGAACCAGAAGCTCAGCATGGAGCGCGCACAAAACGTAATTGCCTTTTTGCTCCAGAACTGTAACGTACCGGTTCGGCACATTATAGCGCCAGGGGCCATGGGCGAGGCGGCTCCAGTAGCCTCCAACGAGACCGCACAAGGACGCGCAGAAAATCGTCGCGTCGAAGTTAAAGTCCTTGTCAACAAAGGCCTGGCCGGAAACTGATTCTTGCATCCCCAACGAGTGGGTGCCGCGATCACCCTCTTTATTGCAACGCCGAGCATTTCCGCCAGAGCCATGAGTGGGTGGTGGTGAAAGGAAGTCAGTATGGGGGAAGCGGGCAGAACCAACGTTGAGCTTGCGACGGAGCTAAATCGGGCCGTTCGCAACGAGAAATTGGTGGTGGGTTCGCCGCGCCTGCATCGCGTCCTGGAAGTGCTCGAAGCCGTCGTGCTGGCGATGGTTGCCATTACTACGGCCTGGAGTGGCTATCAGGCGGCTCGCTGGGACGGGGTGCAAACCGAGTGCTACGGGCGTTCCTCACGGCTTGGCGTTGAGGGCCAAGCCCTGGATCTGCAAGCCAACCAGGAGAAAATGTACAATGCACTCACGGTCAATGAGTGGCTCAAGGCAGAAGCTCATAGGGAAACGGCTATTGCTGACCGCCATCCGCCAGCGATTCCGTTCAGGCCCGCGCAGTCCCGGTAGCAATCGCATTTGTTTGGTATGAACTTACGTTAAGGAGCGAATCAATGAAACGAAATCTTCTCCGGAGTTTACCGTCGACCGTGGGCGTTGCATTATCACTCTTGTCTGTTGCCACTCTCATTTCAGCTCAAGGCGACGTTCCTGTTTTCAAATTCAACCCTGAAGTCAGCGTCGTGAATTTTAATGTCTCTGCGTCGGTCCCGATAACAGGCAAGTTCGACAAGTGGGATGCCAGCCTTACGTTTACCTCAAGAGAACTTTCGACCGGGGTCTTGGACATCAAAATCGACGCCGCCAGTGTAGACACGGGAAGCGGCGTGAAAGACGGCAAGCTGAAAAGCAAAGATTTCTTTGATGCGAAGGACGATCCTTACATTACATTCCACTCCACCAAGATTGAGCAAACCGGCCCAGACAGCTTCGATGTCTCGGGCACCTTTACCATAAGGGGAGTCTCCAAACCCGAGAAGTTAACATTCACGTCGACCGGCAAGGGTACCGGAGAGGGGGAGCTAAAAGGAACCATGGCCTTCGATCGGAAGGAATTCGGAATGAACAGCGGTATCCCGTTCATAAAAATAGCGGATCGTGTCGAGGTGATTGTCGACATCAAAGGCAAGAGGATCAGTGGACCGCCGCCGAACTTCAAAGAGTAAGGTGGCCTTTGTTGGCAACGCGTGGAAACGCTCACCAATAATGAAGAGTGCCGAATCTCAATAGCTAGAAGGACCACTCTTCTCATTCCCGGATTTGCCAGACTTGTTTCTCTGCAGCTTCCGCTTGAAGTCTGGCGCGAATTCTCCTATCCAGTTGGCACAAACACCAAAGACTACTTGCGTGGCCACGCCTTGGTAGCCCTTAGCGAGCAGATTCGGATTGGCGGGCTGCCAGGTTCCGGCGATCACTCCAGCGCCGAATGCGCCAGCGTACATCCCTAGCTGAGGGCGTAGATGCTGCTCTGTCCGGTCATAGGTTACGAAGTTCCGCACAAAAGCATGCCGCGTTCGTGGCCAAAACCCCGTGCACTGACACCGATTATAGCGGGGTTCATACCCGAGCAGTCCATTGCCCAATGCCGCCAAGGCGTTTTGCGTAACGAATTGTCCATAGCGTGAGGCCGTCCTTTTGGCATAGCCGCCGAACCCGTCGCCCCATTCCGGCGGACTATTAGAGGCCTGATCGGATAAGGAAAAAAATGCCGTCTTAAGATACACGCCGGGCGTAGTAAAGCTCTGGCGCAAAAAGAGTTGAAAACGCTGGTGGCTGGAAAGAGATTGTAAAGGTACGTCCTTCGGGACGTAAGCGCCATAAAGCCAATTTACCTGCAATTGCTCATTTGGCTTTGCCTCGACCGGGTGCGGCTCTCCCTGAGTTTGTGCGAGGCTCCTCGTCACCAGAAGAATGACACCAAACGCGCTTACGAGCAGTAGTTTCGACTGCCACACGGCAAATCCCCGGTTTTTTCCATTTACGTTCATCTAGAATTCCAAGGCGGAAGTCTAGACTCAACTGACTGCTTGACCGCCAACCCCTTCGCCCGGAGCAGAGCTCTTAACCGCGCCGCACGGCCCAACCGAGCATCAGCAATCCGCTCGCCGCGATCCAACTGCCCGCCACGCGTACCGCGATCCTCGCCCACTGCTGTCGCAGCGGTACAACAAATGATGCAGCAAGCGCCACAAGAACAAAAACCGCAAGTACGAGACCTAGGAGAACGAGCGCCGGATCATTAGGTCGCCCCATTCCCGCTTCATTGAGGTACCCGTGAAAGAGACCGATCAGACTGGCCAACACGGTGATCGCCGGCATCGGGACTTTTGCGTCCGTTGCCAGCAAGCCACCCAGCAGCAAAAAAGAAAGGAACGTCAGAGCTGCGCCGTGAGCAGCGGTTGTCGCCAAGCCGAGAAAGCCGCCAACGAGCCACGCTCCCGGCAAAACGAATAGTACCCTCCGCGCATGTCCAGTCCCGCGCTGTCCCGCAAGTAGGGCCAGAGCCAACGCGGGGAGCATATCCTCGGGGGTCAGCAGGAAATGCATCAGCCCGTCATAAACGGGTCCTAAACCTGTGGAATTGAGATGAGCTTCGGCCCGGGCGGGGAACAAGCTCAGTGCGATCAAAATGCCGAGAAGCATCGGCCAACGGGATTTAGTATTTGCCAGTCCGCTCACGCGAAAGCTCTCCAAAGGAAGAACACTCCAACCAACGCAATCGCTGCGCCTGTCGCCCGAATGGCCCGCTGGCCCCACCCCCATCGATGTATCACGCCAATCGTGATCCCCACTCCGTGCAGGCACCCCGTGGCCACGACAAAGCCGATGCTGTACAGCAAACCACTCTGTCCCGATGGGAGTTCGCTTCCGTGGGCGTAGCCGTGGAAAACCGCGAAGAAGCCCACTAACGCGGCAGCCAGTGCCAGAGGCGGCCGCAGTTCCATTAACACCGTGGCACCGAGCAGAATCGCCGATGCGGCAATTCCGAATTCAACCCCCGGCAAAGGCACTCCCAGCAGACCGAGCATGCCACCCATCGCCATGACCAAAGGAAAGGCTACGGGGAGCATCCAGATCGCTGGTGCGCCCAACTGCGCGCCCCAAAGCCCGACAGCAATCATGGCCACAATGTGATCGAGACCCGAGATAGGGTGCTTCAGACCGCTGAGAAAGCCGATGGCCTCACCCTTGTTCACATGAGCTTCAGCCGCCTGAGCCAGAAGTAACAAGGAGGACAGCAGCGTCGCCCAGCGTGCCGATGCTGCCGTTCGATAATTAGGTTTCATTGTGTGACTCCAAAAACGATCAGCACTCGCTGCACGGTCCAAAACGCCCCCAACGATCCCACCGTGTATCCCGGAACGACCTCAACCCAATGCGGCCAGCGAATTTCGAGAATCCGAAAAGCCCGCTCGAGTAGCAAAACCAGCAGAACGAAGGAAAGCTGCCCCAGTTCTACCCCCACGTTAAAACTGACCAACGCCAGGAGTAACTCAGCGCGCGGCAGTCCGGTGCTCGTCAATGCGCTTGCGAACCCAAAACCATGCAGCAATCCGAAAGCAAAAGCCACCACCCAGGGATGGCGAATCGTGAAACTCGACTGGCCTCGCCAGGAGCGCACGATTTCGGGACCAAGGAACAGAATACTGAGCGCAATCGCCGCATTCAGCGGCACAATCGGGGCATTAGCGTACCCGAGCGTGGCCAGCCCGAGCGTAAGACTATGTGCGGCCGTAAATGCCGTCACGGTCTTCAACAGCATCGAACGATCTTTCACGATCAGTAACAAACCCAATAGAAAAAGAAGATGGTCTGCTCCCAGAGAAATGTGTCGGATGCCATGCAGAAGATAATCAGCTGCGACCGCCCCACGCGTCTCGGAAGCAGGGATTTCAACCCAAGACCGCGAGGGATGCACGATCATCGTGTACACGCGGCCATCGAGCAACTCCACACGCATGATGACGTCGGTGATGGTACTTTCCAAACCCGGAAACTCGATGCGTTTTTTCGTGATCCCGCCCGGCACGGTGATCCAGCGGTGTTCGACCAAGGAATCCGTCAGTTCCTCGCTCGTAGGCGGCTGCAGTTCCTGTACATCGAAAGTTAATCGCAACACGATGGGCAGGCGCATGCCTGCACTCATCGGGGTGCGCCAGAGCAGTTGGAATCGATCGGTGGCCGTCTCCTTGATCTCCAGATAGGCAGGACGTGTTTCATGAGCGCGCACAAGCGGCGGACGAGCTACCACGAACGCGGATACAGAAATCAGGACACCAGCCAATACGAACCATTGCCTGCGTCTACTCACCGTGCAACCTCCGGTGAGGTGGACATTCCTGCCGATGATGGCTCGGCTGGAAGGTCCGGGAACGAGACCTGATATTTCACTCGCATTTTCTGGTATGCCTTCTGCCACTCCTGCGCCTTTTGATCCGCGAGCCAAGCTGACTTCACTTCCGATTCAACTTCCTCGAAGTCGGGGATTCGGCCGGGCGTGATCGATTCGATCCACACCAGGTGCCAGCCATATCCAGATTCAATGGGCCCCCGCCAGCCGCCGGGTTTCAGCTGAAAGATCGCCTGCGCGAAACCTGTTCCAAAGTCTTTGGTCAACTCTTCCGCGGAGCGATCTCTGTAGTAGTTCTGGAACATGAACCGATCGGCTAGATCTCCAGCTATCTTCGAATCTTCGGGCTGGCCGTCGATTTTCGCCAACGCCTTCAAAGCGCTTTGCTGGACGCTACGACCTCGGCGGTCAGGTGAGAAATAAAGGTGACGGAACGTGACGGTCGCAGGCAACGAGAAGCGCTGACTGTTTTTCTCGAACCAGAGTTCCATTTCCTCGGTTTTTGGTTCGTAAGCCGCAGAAACATCCTCGGAGAGGAATTGCATCTTTTGCGCCAGGCGTCGCCTGATAATAACGTCATCTTTATCTAAACCGAGCTGTAACGCTTCCCGGCACAGAATTTCCTCGCGAATTCTCTGTTCGACGAGGCCGCGCATCTCGTCAGTTGAGGGCTCACGTTCCCATTGCGCCGCAAAGGTATTGTGGAGCTGACGAATGTCATCGACAGTAAGCGCGATATCACGGCCTGTTCCGCCTGGCTTGGTGTGACGATTCAACGCTCCGGAGATGAGAAACAAGACCACTCCGATGAGCAGGAACTGTGCGAGCGGCTCGCGCACCCACCGCATCATTCGCGTCCGTACTCTGCGGCGTTCATTGGCGCCCAGCATTCTCTCACTTCGCTTCCTCGACCTCGTAATTGGCATAGCCGAACTCATTGTTGCGCGCGGCGTAATACTTGTCGCCGAGTTTGTAAACTCGTACGTCGAAGGGCGTCATATGGATCGTCGTGATGATCCGCCCACCGCTGATTTCGTACTGCGCTGGCGAGCCGAGCTCCCCGGTTCGCTCTACGTCCCACACTTCCCCCGCCTCGGGTTGCTTTCCATTGAAGCTGGTAATCAGGCGACGGCCGTCTTTTCCGTAGAGGATTTCGAACCGGTCACCAGTAACTCGATTTCGGATTCTAAATGTCTTGCCCACTACCAAGTCCTTCAGCTGTGCATCATCGAGAGCAGTCGCACCTTTGCTTTGAAGCTCGGCCGCCGTCATACCCTTCTCACTCTTGCGCGCCTCTTCTTCCGTGGGCGAGTACCAAATGGGCGAGGTCCAGGCACGCTCCTGAACCGTTGCCGGAGCAAAGTTTGGTGGCGGCACGCCCAACTTCTTGGCGTCGTACGTGGTCCACCGCGGTGTGGGGATCTGCAAAACCCGGGCGTAATAGAAGGCGTGCAAGCTGGGGTCGAACTCTGGATCCCGCCACACCTTCTTGAGTTCTACCGCACCGATGCTGTTTGTGTACGTCGCGTTCTTCACGTCAACGGTGTTGCCGACAGCAGGGACCTTGCCAGTATTCGGATCGGGCTCGCGATTGCCAGACCAGGCCACATCATATATTTTTTCGAAAATCTGCCCGCTCTTGCTCCAGCCTTTGATAATTTGGATGCGGTCGAGGTTGGCATCGTCGGGATCTTTGACCGCCCAAACGATGAACGTTGGTTCTTTCCCCGCCTTTTGCGGAAGGTCGCCGCCCATCGGTACGCCCTTGGCATAACCGGTCTTCACCCAATCTTTTTCTTTCAACACGTCGGGATGAAAGTCCCAGCCGCCGAAGAGCCGGACCTTGATGCGCACACCGCTGGTGCCGAAGGTTTCCTTGCGCTGCATGGCCGCAAAGATCGATTCCCGCGTGTTCTCTTCCGCCCAAACTCCACCGAGCCCAGCAGTACTGAGTTGGCCCAAATTCGCGCCAATTTCTTTTTTCCCACTCAAGCGGGCCTCGGGCGTCGCATCTAGCAGGCCGTGCCCACCGAAGTAATCGGATTGGCTGTATCCAGCAGCCGTGTCGTGTGAGTCGCTCGCGCCCACCACTCCCATCTTGTATGGATTGGTACCGAGGGTTTGCTGCAGGCCGAGGCCGTTCTGCCAGGCCTCGCGGATGTAGCTGCCATGGACTTTGGGAGTCCGCTCAACCCCGCCCAGGAGAGCCTCCAACAATTCATAGCTTGCAAACTCGTCGGTGGGGGAGAGCAGGGGATGCGTCTCGGATGTGCCCTTGAGCTGATGAATTTCCGTTAACGGCTCATTGTTCACGCGATCCTGCGCCCAGGCAACGTCAATTGGGCGCCCCTTGCTGTCAACCTCCAGGGGAAACATAATGCCATCGCTCAAGTTCGCGTTGTGTGAGATGGCCAGCAACTCGATACCTGCTTTGCGCTGAGTATCCATCCAGTTCCACAGATCTTCAGGATGGTCCGAGTCCAGGGACGTAAAGGGAACCTCCGGCACTTTCTTGGAATCCTTGAAGATGATGTTGCGGTGCATGTTGCGATTGTCCGGCGTCGAAGTCCACTCGTAGGCCGCAAAGGTCGTAAATTTTCCCGGCTGATAGTACTTGTCGGCTGTGGTGACAAACTGCTTCCAGACGCTACCCGCCACTTCAGGGCTCATTAGGTCGTGGATTGGCTCGTTCTTGAGCAGGGAAGTACCTAAGAACATGTACACGCGCTGGATGTCCTCTTTGCTTCGAACCTTCAGCTTTTCTGCGATGGGCAGTTTGCTGAGCGGCGAACTGGGATCGTTTGCTAGCGGAACTGTGCCCGCATACTCGGCATGGTCGGTCACCGCCATGAAGTCGAGCGGGCGAGTGATCTTTATTGGGTAACCCGCAGGATGAGTGATCGTCTGCCCGATAGCGAACTTGTAGGCGTCTTCCGGTCCAGCCTTGGTGTTCCCGAAAACGTACGCGTCAAACGACCAGCTCGTGTGAATGTGAGTTTCCCCAAAATAGGCTTGCCGGTCGGGGTTCTGATCTGCCTTGGCAGGATGCGAGGAAGTTGGAACGGCTAGGATGCGGTGTTGACTATTGGCAGCTTGACGTTCCGCCTCCGCTCGAACCTCGGAAAGCACGATTACCACTAATATTGCTGCCAGAGCGGACACGAGCACACCCGATAGAATCAGGCGTGATCCAAAGCGCTCTCTCATCGCGGTGTTGAGCTGCGTGATACTAACTTTAGGCATTCTCCTGCCCTCCCACCTTCCGCGCCGACTTAGTCGCCGAATGACACTCCCGTCGGCTGCAAGAGTCAGGCCAAAGAACCTTCGCGTGCCGGCTCCGAGTCAACTACTAGGAAAGAAAGAAGATTTCGGTCGCAGCGAGCGCGGGAAACACACGGCAAGAATCTGCTCGAAGGCCCACCATTGTAGTTTCCACAATTATTTGGAGTGTAATCCGCCGCGTGGCGAGTCGTTCTTACCCGCCCGCCTTTTGGTAGTCCGAATTCGTTGTTGTAACTACTAGTTGCTTCGCGGTTCCGTTCAAAACTGTTTGCGACACATAGTTGGTACCGTCGGGGAGGCTGCCCATGCGCACCTGCAACGTCACGGCATCTTTCTCCTGGCCCATGTAGGTATTGATATTCAATGCGGTGATTTTTTTTGCAGCAGTGTCAAACGTCAGGGTCATTTTATCGCCGGGCTGGGCATAATCCGTGAAGACCAAGTTCACCGCGCCAGGGACAGGGTTCAAGGAGACCTTGCCCGCCTGGTAGGCGGCCTGCATTTTCTGCGGGTTTGGTGGCACGTACATGCTGAGGACAGCCTTCACGTCTTGCATGTAATCTTTCATTTCCTCTTTTTTCTTCGCGATGATTTTCTGTTTCATTCTGCCGCCGTTCGGCTGCTCCTGAGGAGGACCGATCGGAGTTTTCTGCACTTGCCCGTCAGGCCCGTACACGCAACTGTTCTTCGTCGGAGGCTTGGCGTCGCCCTTCAAAGTGAGCTGCGTTGTTTCGATCCATTGATACTGCCGGAGCTTCTGCTGGTTCTCCGCCATAGACTGTTTTACAGCGCCAAGCTTTTGCTGAAGCTCAGGATTCTGTGGGCGTGCCGCGAAAGCAGCGACAAGGGCAAATGCGCCAACGATCATCACGCGTTTACTGTTCCGATTCATCGGAATTCTCCTTCTCCGACTCGAACTCCGCAAGAAAGTCATCCGGTTTGAGCAGTCAACCTCTAAGGGAGTATCGAGATTCAGCGAACATACACTCTATTTCTTTGACTGGGCGGCGAGAAATTCTTCAGTAGTCATACCATTGCTTCGTTCAACCTTTCCATCTTTATTTCTCTACCAGCCCGGAGCCAAGCGCCACCCGAGATCGGCGGAGTTTCGCCCGCAGGTCCAGGCCAAAAGATTATGGCCTTTCGTTGTTGGGGCTTACGGTGCTTGCGACGCAGTGTTTACCTAACCCGACCGAAAGATTACAAGCGAGCCGTGGTCGTCGAAGCAATTAACGAGTCAAAGAAGGACAAGGAAGACCACTCTTAGGAGTGAACGGAGAAGTGCGCTCAAAAACGATTTGACAAGGCCGACTGCGTAAAGAACGCCATTCTGGACGGTGAAATCGTCCGCCTGGATGAGCATGGCGTTAGCGAATCAGGTGATAGACCGAAAAATAGAACGAGTCTTATATCAGTTCGATTTGCTGTGGCTGGGGTGCTTGCCACCCGATGGATCGACCGAAGCATGGCGTTTCCTTAGTTCTGGTACCTGTTGTCCTGTTACCCATTCCCTGAGTTTACGAGAAGCTGAAAATTGCGACGGTATTTAACTTGATTCTGCGACGACATTGAAGCAGACTGCGTCTTCCTTTATCCAATCGATCCTGCTCCGCCGGAAGCTTGGAGCTGTAATCCGTGATGGGCAATCAGTTACGCCCAACTTACTACCAGATTGGCGGTATTGTCTTGGCATCGTCGGGGATGGGTGCGATTGGCAACGTTAGCCATGCCATTCCACAAGCCGCTTCGACGGGTGCCTTGATCGGTGAGGTATTGGATCCAACCGGGAAAGGGATTCCGGGTGCCTCTCTTCAAGCGAAGAATCAAGATGGTATGGCAGTAAGTCGATCGTTCCACGCGGTAGATCCTGGCGGAGGCCGCAAGCTATTCCGTCACAAATCGGACCGTCCACGGCAGGAAAGACATCATGCGGAATCCCTCGCCCTGTCCCGCGACGACCGAGCATCGTGTCTTCATCTGCTGTTTGCTTTAGCGACAGCCCTCATTCCTATTCTGGTGGCTGCAATTGTTCTGGTTTCACCAACCGGAGTAAAAGCGCAAACCTTGTATGGTTCGATCATCGGCACAGTTAGCGACCCATCAGGCAGAGCGATCCCCAATGCCGTGGTCAAAGCGATGCAAACTGAGACACATGAGACACGAATAACAGTCACCAACGACAGTGGGGTCTACACCCTCTCGACAGTCCCAGCCGGCATGTACGTGGTATTCATTTCAAAGACAGGATTCGATTCATTCGAAGCTCGGGGTATCGATCTAACGATAAACACGACCGTTCGTCTCGACGCGAAGCTTACTATTGGCAAGCAATCGCTGACCATCAACGTGTCGTCGAATGCCCTGGAGCTGCAGACCGATCGCACAGACGTTCACGGTGAGGTGACCTCCGACGACCTGAAGCAATTACCACAACCGACGTTTACCTACGAGGGACTAATTGGTTTGTTACCGGGAGTGAGCCCGCCGAATGCCAGTGCCGGCGGCACCAACAATCCGGCTCGCTCCATGGAAATCAACGTCAATGGCACCAGCGCCAGCGGTACAAACGTTAGCATCGACGGTGTGAGCGCCACCAACCCGTGGGTGCAGTTCTACTCCACAGCGGTCCCATCCACAGAAGCCATCGAAACCGTGAATGTGGTAACGGCTAGTCCTTTGGCCGACCAGGGGGCTATCAACGGAGGTGGGATTCATGTGCAGATTCGCAGCGGAAGCAATTCGTTCCACGGGTCCGCGTATTGGTACAACGAAAACAATGCGCTGAAGGCGAAACCTTTTTTTCTGCCGGCTGGAAGCGAAAAGCCAAAGTACATCGATAACGATGCAGGAGGTACATTCGGCGGTCCCATTCTAAAGGATAAGCTCTTTTTCTTTGGCAGCTACGAGGGTGACTTTTTGCGGGAGGCCGCCGGAAGCTTCTATACCCTGCCGACCCCCGATATGGCGCAAGGTATTCTGGCCTCGCCGACTCCGATTTTCGACCCGGCCACCGGAAACCCGGATGGCAGCGACAGAACCCCGTTTCCACAAGACGCGGCAGGCGATTACATCATCTCTGCAAATCGAATCAGTCCGATCGCGCAAAAGCTCATAGCGCAGCTGCCCAGCGGCGTTCCGAACGGAGTTTTCGCTAACAACCTGTACATCAACACCCCTTTGTCCTATAACCTGCAAAAGATCGACACCAAAATCGACTGGAACGCAACGGAGAAGCTCAGGATTTCCGGTCGTTTCAGCGACTATCCCTACAAGCAGTATCAGGCACCCGCATTTGGAAACGTTTTAGGCCCGGGAGGAGGCTACAACACGGACCAGTTTGGAAATATCTATGCCCTCTCGGCGATGGCCACGTATGTGGCCAGCCGGAATTTCGTAGTGGACGCCGTATTTGGGCTCACGCATGCCGCCCAGAATCTGCTTGCGCCCTTGTCCAATACGCGCTACGCCGCGGATGTTCTCGGTATCCCCAACACCAACCTGGGACCTCTTCCGACGGGGGGTGGCGTGCCGCAGTTTAATTTTACGACCGGATCGCTGAACGGATTCGGGTATGGTTACCCTTCTCTTGTCTATGACGATCCGGTCTTCGAGTACACCGGTAACGCCACCTGGATCAAGGGAAACCACAGCATCCGTTTCGGTATCGACGTCAACCAGCAGCACATGAATCATAAGGAGGTCGGCCCGACGCAATTCAACTTCACAGGCGGCCTCACCTCGCTCTACTGTCCCTCGACAGCCACTCCCGGCTGCGCGAATGGAAGTCCACCCACGAGTGAGTTCAATTCCTGGGCGGACTTTCTTCTGGGCTTGCCACAAAATGCGACGAACGATATCTTGAATGTCCCTGACTGGGTCACGCTGCGCTCGTGGATATTTGCTCCGTATGTGTCGGACACATATCAGGTCAACCCGAAACTGACTCTTTATGCCGGAACTGGTTGGGATTATTTTCCTGTACCGTATCGGGAAAATCGCGGCGTCGAGTACTACAATCCCACCAACAACGCCTACAACATTTGCGGGGAAGGACCTATTCCGAAGGACTGTGGGATTTCCGTCTCAAAGACCCTTTTCGCTCCGCGGGTGGGCTTGGCCTATAGGGTTCAGCCAAATATGGTGATTCGTGCCGGCTATTCCCTCACTCCGGAGCAGATCAATATGTACCGGGATGGCCTGTATAACTACCCCCTGTTGCTCCAACAATTCCTGCCGGCTTTGAATAGCTATGCGGCTTCGACTACGTTGACGCAGGGCTTTCCATCCTTTCAAAATCCAGCCGTCAGCACCGGCACCATCCCTTTACCGTCGGATGTAAGTATCGTTTCTTCCCCCAAACGTTTCGTCCGTGGATATACGGAATCCTACAACCTTACCGTCCAGCGAGAATTGGGCTGGAATCTCCTTGCGCAGGTTGGATATGTGGGGACGCTCACGATTCACCAGCATACGCGCTACGACATCAATTACGGTCTGCCGGGAGGCGGGACAGAAAGTCAGCAGCTCTATTCGTTCGGAATTACTGCCGCTGAAACAATCGTGGAGCCGTTTGAGCACATGAATTACAAAGCGATGCAAGCGCAACTCCAGAAACGATTCAGCAATGGACTGACGTTCTTTTCAAGTTATACCTGGTCCAAGTGGATGGGTCTCTGCTGCGACGAAAATGGGGATGGTGAGCCCGAGATTCCCATTCCCGAGTACAACTACCGAAATTATGCGTTGATGCCCGATGATCGCACCAACAACTTCGAACTCAGCGCGGTCTATCAACTGCCGCTAGGGAAAAACCACCGATATTTGACCAATGGCGTGGCCGCGGCCATCGTGGGCGGATGGCAGGTCAGCGGAGTTCTTTCCCTCTATTCGGGGACACCGTTCACGGTTACGGCTCCGGGTATCTCCCTGAATGCGCCTGGAAGTCCGCAGCTCGCTGACCAAGTCAAACCACACGTGGCCATCTACGGTGCGCACGGTCTGGCTTCGCCGTATTTTGATACTTCCGCGTTCGCTCCCGTAACAACCGCGCGCTTTGGAACATCCGGCTTTGATTCTCTTCGCGGGCCGGTATACGGGAATCTTGATTTTGCGCTCTTCCGCGAGTTTGGAATCCGGGAGCGGTTGAGGGGGCAGTTTCGTGTAGAGGTGCTCAATCTGGCCAATCATCCGAACTTTAGCAATCCGGACAGCGGGGTAACTGACCCGGATTTCGGGTTGATCACATCGACCAACCCTGGGAGCCGACTCATTGCAGAACGGTACTTCCGGTTGGGTATTAAACTTCTGATGTGAATCTCGGGCGAGCGTCACAGCGGGGTGTAACGTTCCTTTCTGATCGAGGAAAATTCTCAATGGCTGAGACGGTTGGGGTATCTGATGAAGAATCGAGTCGCGGAGAGACATGATTGCTGCAGTTTGTTTTGCCCCCGGGGCCTCCGTGGACCCGTGCGCTTCACGGTTTTTGGCATTCTGTTGTGTGCCCTCATGTTCACAGGCGCGACACAACCCCGGAGAGAAGTGTCCTGACCACGGTCGCACAACGCCTGCCGACCTATTCCGCTTGGCCTTCGCCTGGCCGAAAGAAAGATCGTTGGTAGCGGAAATGGCAGCACGGATCTTGCTGGGTGAACGACGGGAGGACATTCCCATCGTGCATGCATCCGATCTTCAGGTGCGCGTGGATTCGCGGGCGCTCCAACGATGATGTACGCTACCGAGCGATGTTGTTTTAACTGTTTCGGGTGCTTCGGAATTCCATGTTGCTCGAGATATCCCGGCGTAGCCACCAGAACCATCGATGTCTCAGCTATTTTTTTCGATCAGGCCCGAATCCGACAGGTCACCGCTATGGATCGCGACATCAATCGCTTCTTCGATCAGATTCGCAGGCCGGTCGAAATTCAACAGTTCCACCGAAATGTCGGGATAGCGATCGAAAAACTCCTCCATTCGGGGCACGATGTAAAGGCGAGACAAAGTCGACAAAACCATCGCCCGAATGAGCCCACTCCGAGCAGCATGGCCACCGTCCACCGTCGCAAATCGACGGTTGTGAAAACGTACCTTCGGAATCCTGCAAGGCCTGCCACGATGACGGCGACCCCTCTGTTAGGCTGTCCGTTTCTACTTTCGCAGCGAGGGGGAAAGAAACGTCTGGCCGGCAAAGACCTCACGAATGGCCGTTGCCAGGTCGGTAGCCAGGCGACGTTTGCTCA
This sequence comes from Candidatus Acidiferrales bacterium, assembly GCA_963722985.1. Lineage (GTDB taxonomy): Bacteria > Acidobacteriota > Terriglobia > Acidiferrales > UBA7541 > Acidiferrum. The sequence goes on from CAVROZ010000001.1 coordinate 524,523, forward strand.
CGTATCCACATGCTCCTGCGGAAAACGCGGCAGCAATGTATTCAGGCTGCTCGTTAATCGTAAGAAACAGAACTCTAGTCTTGGCGTGAGAATCTCGAAGATGACAGGCAACTTGAATACCGTTCATTCCCGGCATGGTGATATCGAGCACCAGGATATTGGGATTGAGACGAGAAACCTCCTGAATGGCTTCTTCTCCATTGTCGACCATCCCCGCGATCGAGAATTCCCTGCTCAATTCGTCCCGCAAGTCTGTGAGCATGTCCCGATTGTCATCCGCAAGTAATACGCTAATTGTGTGCAACGGCAATTCCTCAATGAAACATGGGAAGCGCATCGTAATTGTGCTCAATCTAACGCTCGAGCAAAGACTTTGCCATCTGTCCAAAGTGACAGGATAGCAAATCTAATAGTGGCAAATGCGGTTACCTCACTAGGAAGCGGATGTCAACCCATGCTTCATCGCGTATTTCACGAGTTCGGCATTGTTGGACATGCCCAGTTCTTCCATAATGCGTACCTTGTGGAACCGCACAGTTCGGTAGGAAATCTGCAACAACGTGGCGATCTCAAGCAAGGAACGCCCTTCCGCAAGCAGTTGAAGCACTTCCCGCTGCCGGTCGGTAAGGTGCTGCGGCCGGTCCACCGCTTTTGGGTCTCGGATGAAGATTTCGCTCATCGCTTCGCGAATTTCAGGAGCAACATAACGAACCCCACGCAATGCGCCGCGAATCACTTCAAGAAGATTAGAGAATTGCGAATTCTTCAGCACGAATGCCGAGGCCCCAGCCTGCAGCGCTTCACGAGCATATTCGACATTGTTGTTCATGGTGAGATAGATCAGCTTCACTTTGGGATGAGCTTCCTTTAATCGCTTCCCGGCATCCAATCCGTTCAGCGATGGCATACTTATATCAACGAGTACCACGTCGGGTCGGAGTGTCTCGGCTGCTGTCAGTAGTTCTCGCCCATCACTGACGCTGCCTATAACCTCATACTCAGGCTCCAATAACTCACGCAGAAGGTTACAGAAGAGCGTGTGATCATCTGCCAACAGGATTTTTACGCGTGCCATTCTATCGCCTTAAGATCAATTTGCTGCGGTGGACAGGATCTTCGAGTCGCTGGTTAACCGCACCCACATATATATGCGGATTCCCACATCGGATTTCCAGTCGATATGAATTGTGCTGTTCACCAGCTCGGTCTCTCTCGCATACTTACCGGCCCTAGTTCACATTGATTTTTACACTTAGCGTCGGAGCGAAGCCCCACTTATACCACGCGTTCCATCCAGCGGCACGTGCCAGTAACCAGCCGTTGTGAGCTCCAGAGCGGCTTCTGCAAGAAAGTTAGCATGTCTTTGTTCTTCTTTACTCCTTCAAAAAGACTTCCACCCGCTCCACGGTCCTCCATATCTGAAACGGTAACGACAGCGCCGGTGACTTCTCCATCTCCCGCCTCGGGAAACAAAAGATATTCCATGGAAAGGGAGGTACCGTCTCGGCACGACATCACCTCCAGTTCGATGCGCGACCCTCACCACTACGGAACGCACAGTAAATCGACCAATCCTCCACTAGGATAAGTGGACCGTCCAGCCACGTATGTTTAGCCAGAGGAGCTGCGGCGCATACTGTCAAGAATGACAGGTCTGAAGTTCTCGAAGGCGGCAGCGCCGGCTTGCAAACCGGAGGCCAAGCGACGGCCCTGCTCCTCATCGGTCAACAAATCCAAATCTTAGTTCTTCCGTTATTCCGAATACCGGCGGCGCGTCAGCAAGAAACACGAGAGCGGATGCGTGTGTCTATAGAATCTCCTGCACCTGTCACAAGCGCCAGTGGTTTCACGGCGGCAATCATGCAAAAAAGCTTCCATACAGGCGCCGAAGGAATGCTTGACTCGACCCTTACACAGGTCAGGACAGCACACAATGAAAAGAGATGATTATAGCGACGTATTGCTGGCTATCGGTTATCGCCCGCAGCCGCCAACAATGCAAAGTAATGCGTCGCCGCTTTCCGCCTCCAACAGTTCGAAACCGAGTACATATCTTTTAGGAAGGATCCCATGGGTTCCTCTGTTCAACATGCCATAGCCAGGTTTGCCAAGATGAACCCCCCTGTCCAAATGCACGGAGGGCTTTTCGAGTTTGCCCCCGATGCCGTGGTGACCACCGACGCCGCGGGACGCATTCTGGAGGTGAATGCCGAAACTGAACGGCAGTTCGGCTACACACACCAGGAATTGGTTGGCGAACTCGTCGAAAAGTTGATTCCGCAACGCTTGCGCGAGGCCTACCAACACCCTCGCCTCACCAACGAGCAAACAACTGAAAACAGCGCCATACAGCGGGGAATTAAGCTGTTCGGCTTGCATAAGAACGGCCGGGAATTTCCAGTGGACATCAGTTTGCACCCCGTTGTCACCGAACTTGGGACGCTGTTCTACAGTGTGATTCGAGATGCCAGTGAGCGCGAGGCAGCAATAGAAGAGCTAGGACAGCATCTGAAACTTGAGCGGGTACTGAGCGAATTAACTGCTAAGTTTATTAGTGTGCCGGACCATCGCCTGGACCAAGAAATCACCTCGGGTTTGCGGGTACTCGTCGAAACGCTGGGCAACGATCATGCGCACTTCGGGCAGATCGATTCCGTCACGGGCGACATTGTGATTACCCACGCCTGGGCCCGGCCGGGTTTTGCATTGTCCGAGCATCGGATTCTGGAGGTCTGTTTCCCTTGGCTTACATCGCGTATTCGGAACGGGGAGACATGCGTGGCTGAACAACCCGCAGACTTACCTCCGGAAGCGGGTCGAGAGCGCTCGTATATGGAGGCAGTTGGGCAAAAATCCTCTTTGGTTGTGCCCTACCAGGTCGCAGGCGTAGTCAACGGAGGTTTGGGAATCGGCAGCTTCCGCCAATACCAGAAGTGGGATGATTGGCTGATTCGCCGGGTGAAGGGCATCGCCTGCGTTTTCGCCAATGCCATAGCTCGCAAACAAGCGGATAAAGAACTGCGGAAGGCCACTGCGCAGATTCAGGAGCTGAAGGGCAAACTGGAACGGGAAAACACGTATCTGCGCGAAGACCTCAAGCTCGAGTATCCTCACGGTGCGATTGTCGGTAATACGAACGCGATCCGCAGCGTTCTGAAGAGGGTTGAGCAAGTTGCCAAAACGGATGCCGCCGTTCTGATTCTCGGGGAAACGGGCACGGGGAAGGAACTCGTTGCCCGAACCATCCACGAGTTGAGCCGGCGCAAACAGAATCCAATGGTCAAGATCAATTGCGCCGCGCTGCCTGCTACGTTGATCGAAAGCGAGCTGTTCGGACGCGAAAAAGGCGCCTACACGGGCGCCCTTGCCCGGGAGATTGGCCGGTTCGAACATGCCGATCAATCCACCATTTTTCTGGATGAGATTGCTGAGCTTCCCCAGGAACTGCAACCCAAGCTGCTGCGTGTTCTTCAGGAGGGGGAATTCGAACGGTTGGGTAGCCCGAAGACAATCCGAGTCGATGTGCGCGTGGTTGCGGCGACCAATCGCGACTTAGACACCTTGATGAGACAGGGAAAATTCCGTGAAGATCTGTTCTATCGTTTGAATGTCTTTCCGATCATTGTCCCTCCGCTACGAGAGCGCCGCGAAGATATACCACTCATCGCTTCGCATCTCCTCCAGGACCTCTCAAAACGTATGGGCTATAATGTCGAAGGTTTTCAGACCGCAACGATGCGAGAGTTCCAGAAATACTCTTGGCCCGGGAATATCCGCGAGCTTCGCAACGTCATCGAGCGGAGCTTGATTCTGAACAACGGCCCCATTTTTCGTGCCGAGGTCCCGAATATCCCCAGGGATAAGGCGCCAGAACTGCGACGCCTGGATGAAGTCGACACCGAGTATCTACGCAAGGTACTGCAATCCACCCACTGGAGGGTCAGGGGGCCGGGAGGGGCTGCGGAAGTACTGGGCCTGAAACCGACGACATTGGAAGCCAGAATGAAGAAGCTAGGGATTCGACGGCGGGAAGCGTTTCCAATGGACCTAACTCCAGAAAATGCATGAGAAGTGGTCGAGAGCCGCACATTCTCTCCCCATCCCTTCGCCGAAGGAATGCCGCTCGCAGAACATCACATGTCGGCCCACAGCGGAATCACTGCGTTGCATCAATTTGCAGGGCGGCGTCCTTCAACACTGTCGCAAGTGGCACGTATGCTCGAATTCGCGTCCCCGCGTTTGGTTGAGAATCGATATGGAAGGTTCCATTCACCTGGTGAATTCTTTCAGCCATGCTTACCAGCCCCAAACCTCCGCTGCCGTTCTTTATGCTTGTCGCGTCAAACCCTAAGCCCCAATCACTGACCTCGAGTTCGATTTCTCCGTCCTTTCCTTGTACGCGTACCTCAAAGTGCTTTTGACCGCTGTACTTTGCTGCATTGTGCAGGGCTTCCTGAACCACTCGAAAGAGCGATAGCGATACTTCACGAGGCAAAGAATTTGGTACATTGCTCGAGACAAACTCGACCACGGCATTGTTTTGCTCGGAAACTTCTCGGCATAAGCTCTCGACCGCGGTCGCAAGGCCTAGATTGTCAAGAATCGAGGGGTGTAGTTCGTGAGACAAGGCTTGAACATCAGACGTAAGGGAGGAACATTGTTGCCAGATTTTATCCAGTTGATCGGCTACCGGCACGTGTCCTTGGCCCCAACCTTTGGTTACCTTCTCAATCCTTAGCGAAAGCATGGCAAGCCGCTGGCAAATGTCGTCGTGCAACTCCCTTGCTAGGTGACTTCTTTCTTTCTCTTGAGCTGCAATCAGTTGGCCACTTATCTTTTCGAGTGCTTCCCGCGCCACTTTCTGATCGGTGATGTCCACTGCCGAGCCAATAAACCCCGCAAAAGATCCATCTCCATCAGACCTGGGGGCCGCAACGTCGAATACCCATCGGTATACTCCATCCGCGCGGCGAAGCTGATATTCCTTTGAAAAGGGCTGATGATTGTTCAAGGCCTTTGAAAGAGCATCCCTCACGTCGTTCAAATCGTCCGGATGAACGTAACCCATCCAGCTGTCACTATGCCCATCATTTGCGTCTGAACCTGTAAACAAGCGTCTGTGTTCATTAAGGTAGGTGACCTTCCCCTTTTCGTCGCACATCCAGATAAGCGAGGGCGTGGTATCCGCCATCACTCGGAAGCGCCTCTCGCTCTCGCGAAGTACGGCCTCGGCCTTTCGTTTTCTTGCTCGTTGCCAGAGCAATGCAAAAATCAACAAAGCCTGAACGACAATCACCGCTACCCCTGCTAGGAAATACCGCCGGCCGCGCTCCCAAAGAGTGGGTTCCCGATACAAAACCAAAGTGCCGGGCGGTAAAGCCGACTGCGGAATGTGCCATCGGCGGATTTCGCGCCAATCGACCTCAACCTGAGCATTGGAGTCATTGACAATGGGAATGTTCTCTGCTGCTTCACCCGATAGCACTCGGGTGGCTATGTCCGCGGTCCACCGATGCTCTTTTGAAAAGTCAGGGTATGCTCCGCCAATTCCTCCGCGATTCAAACAGAGAGATCGCCAGGGCGAATAGGTTGGCAGACGCAGTGAGGCCAAGCGGAGCACGTCCCAGTTTGTGACGGGTGACAATTTTGAAGCAGTTGGCCCAAGCAGAAATAGGACCACCGTATGAGGAGGAAGCGCTGCTACTTTCTCGACTAGCTGACTGTTAGGAGGTCCCACAAGGTCGATTTCCCTCACCTTGTCTTGATAACGAAGAAGCTCGGAGTGTGCGGCTGCCAACCACTGCCGTTCCGTTATCACCGCGACCGCTTTCGTGTCAGGATGTAGATGGAGAGCAAGGTCGATCGTTCGTCGAAAATCCACAGGAACTGTCACACCCGTCACCCCTCGTCCCTTCATCTGGCCGTTTAACTCGCCGGCGGTGATTTGTGTAAAGACGATGGGCACACGCGGAAATATCCTGTCGCGATATTGCACCGCGAATCGAAGCCCAGGGGTGTAAATTGCTATGATAAGATCCAGCTTTATCTCAGCGAACTGGTTGCGCAAAGTCTCCGCTAGGCTTTCCTGATAAGACTTGGCATCCCCTTCCGGGGTATCCATGAGTGCGACATAGAAGGTGACTTGCCCCGGAAAATGAGCTCGTATCGAAGATTCAATAACATCCGAGTACTGATTATCGATAGAAAAAAAACCATATAGCACTAGAACATTCTTCCCTCCCGGTTGCGCCGTAGCAACGGAACTAAAGACTCCACACAACAGAATCCCAAGAGCCCCGAGGCACACCTGTACGCCGACCCGCAAGCCACATAAACGACTCGATTTAACCCCCGCGGCAACTGGCATGTTCCTCACAAAGACTCGGCTATCCAACTTTCCGTTATTCTCGACCAACTTTACCCCCGCGGCTATCGAAAGGCTCGCTAAATTTTTTCTGGGTCTTTCCAATAACAAGAATCATGTAGTCGCGGTTCTCCAGGGCGAAATCGAGATCCGGTCAGCGATGTTCAGATTGACCTGCAATCAAATATCCTGCTTCGGAATATGAATGGTGGCGAAACCCCGGCTGCGGCACAGCGGAGGCGGCTGGGGAACGATGATGCGAATGGTGGTCATCTTGTATGCCTGAAACTCCGCCGATCTCGAGGACCCCAATCCCATGCCATCGATACATTGGAGCTCCCATCCGGTAGAGAATAAACGTGAAAGGTTGAACAAGGCGATCGTATGACTACTGAAGAATTTCTCGCCCAGCTAAAGAAGTGGCTTGGATTCGATGAATCTTGGTACTCCGTCAGAAGTCAACTGGCTCTACCCGGATGACTATATGCGGAGAGTCCCAGTCAGAGCAGGAGAATTCCAATGAATTGGAACATCAAACGCAGCGAGCCTTTGCGCACTTGCTCTTGTAGCTGCTGTCCCGGCACGCCCACTGTACCCTGAGCTTTAGCAAAAGCTTGGCGCTGTAAAGCAGTCCATGGCAGAGAACCAGCAGAAGCTACGGCAGTATCAGTGGATCGGGCCGACAAAAACTTACTTACTCTTTGAAGTTCGGAGGAGGGCCGCTGACTCTCTTGCCTTTGATGTCGACACTTACCTCGACACGGTTCGCGATTTTTATGAACGGGATACCGCTATTCATTCCGTAGTCTTTCCGGTCGAAGGCCATATCGGCTTCCGGGATCATCCCGCATTCAAACATCTTGTTGACTACAGGGCCGGCGATCCGGTCCAGGAAGTGCTTTCGCATTTGCGGATCCTTCTTCAGCGCTTCGATGGCCTTCTGTTCCATTTGCTCTTTTTGGGCGGTAGGCGGCTGCTTTTTCTTTTCTGCCAATTGCTGGCAACTTGAAGTCTGATAGTCGTGGATGATTTTGTCAGCAATCTTGTCGGCGACGGGGTGCTGACTGGCGGCCTGGCTTCGTGACATCTGAGATATGGATACAAGTAGGCAGCCCGTCAGCAATAGGATGAAATAGAGTCTTTTCATTGTGGCAACTCCTCGCTGTATTCAATAACTTGAAGTCTGACGCTGCGATAAAACGTAATCGCAGAAATCGAATCGGTATCGACGACCGCTTCGCCAAGGTCTCTGTCGTTTTGGTCCTTTCACGTTGCGACAGAATTGTCGTGCTGCAATTGCGAGTGGAAGACCGAAGATGATGACGGCGACAGGATTGCGCTTTTTTTGGAGCCGCTAATCCCGTCGATGAATGCCCAGTTTTTTCATTTTCGCTTCCAAGGTCATCCAGCCGTCGCAAATACGTTTTTCTTATCCTGCAGAGCATTCGGGAGTTCGGCGTGAAGAACGGGGCCGCTGTTTAGAATCAGGTTGCGTCCGATTACGTTGCGAAGCTCCCGGACATTACCGGACCAGGAATATTTCTGGAACTCGCGCAGCTGTAGAAACCCTTCGACATTACAACCCACGCGTTTTGCAAGGTCCTTCAGGAACCGCGGGAATAGGCACGTCAAGCGCAAATCTCCAATAGGTTGGAATTACTCCGAAATTAAGCGTTCATGAACGGGCTGTTGAACCGGTTTCGTGCGCCACATTCTCAGGCAGATAAAGCACTTCCACAATTCGGAGCTTGCGGTTCGTTTGGAAGGAGGATTGCACCGAATTCAATGCACGTCAGGGTGGCCAGCGACGACGCTCTCCCTGACGATTCCGATCTGTAAGGAGAACGCATATGAGCCAAAGCCATCTTTGCCTTGATTTCCCGATTAAGGCGCCGGCCAGCGCGAAGGCGCTAAGCGAAGAGTTGCCCCCGTGGATGCCCGATTTTGCAAAAACGCAGGATAACCTCGGTACCGTGCATTTCTCACGTTTCATGGTCAAGGGAGACGAGAAGCTTCTCTTCCTTTCGGACGTAGACGGCGAGACCGATGACCATATTGAACGGCTAGTACAGAGTGCTGGCCCGGTGTTTGATGCCATCTTCAAACACGTGGAAGACCCTCCGCCCACGCCGGTTGCTGGTAACTCCGCGGCGGTCAGCAGATGGCTAAAGCGTCATGTCCGCGAGCCCATCGATACCTATTTCGCTTACGAGGACGCTTCGGTTCAGGACATCAAGGCGGCCGCTCGCGCGGCGGGCTTTACGGGCAATACCGCACAGAACACCTTGCTGACATACATGGCCTTCAAGTCTCGTCTGCAAGGCTTTGCCTTGAAGACGGTCGGGAGGACATTATTGAAGGACAAGGCAACGAAAGCGTCGGATTCTCTTGGAACGCTGCATCTCTCCCATTTTGTGTCCTTTGAGAACAACCACGCAGGCTTCTTCACCGTCTATGACGGTGACTTCGAGAAATACATCCAGGACTTCGCAGACAAAACTTCGTTCACTTTCAATGCTCTCTTTCCAAATATCGTTGGCGGGCCGCCAACCCCAGTCGAAAAGAACGCCCGGGCGTTTATTCAGTGGGCAGCGGAAAACAACTATCCACCCATCGGATTTTACAGCGGCTATCCCGGCCTCTCGGTTCTGGACATTCGAGCCTTGCTGGCCGATCGCAAGCCACAATCGGCCACTGCCTAGCAGCTGTGTCCGATGGCCACGAATCAAGATCAATCCGGAGGTACGCAGCAGCGCCGGTGAAGAGGACGTCCAAATCGGAAACTAACTCCGGCTAGACGATTTATTTGCCCCTTGGGAGTTGGTAGCTGACCTGGATCGTTCCTCGATATTCGAGTCGAAGCGAGTCTGAATTTTGTTTCGGGAGGTAGCATGGCTAATCATTACAACCGTTGGGTTATGACAGTCTCGCTTTTTGCAGTTCTCGTTTTGGCGCATACGCTAGTTCGTTCCAGCCACGCCAGAGCGCAGGCACAAGAACAACACCCGATCCTGGACAAGGTCGCCGAAAAGGTGATCCAGAAGTACCAGACATCTACATGCGAGCAGTTGTGGGTGAAGAAAAGCGAAAAGGCTCCGCCAAGCGCTGAGGAACAAAAAGCCATCGCATTTCTTAAGGGCAATCCGGAGATGCGCACCCTATTTATTAACAAGGTTGCGGCGCCGATCGCGAACAAGATGTTCGAATGCGGGATGATTCCATGAGGATCGCAACCAAGAATTCCAGCCAATCCTTTGAGGTATGTCATGAAAACCGCGGTCAGGATTTTTGTAGAACCATTATTGGTATTGCTGCTCGCGCTTTCGCTAGTGGCGGTAGCCGCGAGCGCTCAAACTACGTCGCCGCCAAAGAAAAACACGACCCAAACCAAGAAGCCGCCAGCTACTGCGCCTAAACCTGACCTGGAGCCCCAGGCCGTTGAACTGCTAAAAGCCGTGAGCAGCCGCTTGGCTGCTGCACATACCGTGTCGTTCACAGCAGTGCAAATCTTCGAGTCCCCAAGCCGCCAAGGCCCTCCCCTCGCCTATGCAAAAAAGACCGACGTTACGCTGCAGAGGCCTGACAGAATGCGTGTGATCATTTCAGGTGACGGTCCGGCTTCGGAGTTCTACTATAACGGCAAAAGCGTGACGGCCTTCGCACCGGCCGAAAACCTACTCGCCGTGAGCGATGCTCCGCCTACGATTGACGCCATGTTGGAAGCTGTCTACCACTCTGCCGGGGTCTTCTTCACTTTCACCGATTTGGTTGTTGCCGATCCTTATAAGGATATGGCTGAAGGCCTGACCCTCGCCTATTACGTCGGCCAATCCCACGTCGTCGCGGGAACGACGACGGACATGGTCGCATACATCGACAACGGCGTGTTCATACAACTGTGGATTGGAACCGAGGACAAGCTCCCGCGGATGGTCCGGGCAATTTTTCTCGATGACCCAGACCATTTACGCAGCCAGGTGCAGTTCTCCGATTGGCAACTCGACTCTAACGTTGCGCCGGATGCCTTCGCGCCCCCTAACGCCGCCGCCAACGCGAAACGCATCCCGTTCGCTGACATTAAGACACAGGCCGCTGCGGGCACTATGCCCTCGGCCAGGCCGAATTCACCCAAAAAGCAACCATGAAGTGAGGAGAAGACCGCGATGAAAAAGATGATGGTTAGTTTAGTAACTCTGGCATTTGCACTGCTCTGCTGCGGGACGGCCCGGGCCCAAGCGCATGCGAACCGCTACGGGGGCGGTTCCACGTCCCACAGCGGGAATACCACCACGCGCACCAATGCTTACGGTGGCAGCGCGACTCACACCGCCGGACAGGGAACCAGCGCCTCCAACGCTTATGGTGGCTCGGCCTATCATGCGCAAGGGTCTGGAAAGACGACAGCCACCAACGGCTATGGCACTGCGACTCACACCGCCGGACAGGGAACCAGCGCTTCTAACGCGTATGGCTCTGCATATCATGCACAGGGGTCTGGAACCACGACCGCCACCAACGCAAATGGTAGCGCGACACATTACGCCGGATACGGCACCGTCGCTACAAATTCCTCTGGCCAGACCGCCTATGCGTATCATCCGCCTACTAGCTATTACGCCTACCATCCACCTACGACCGTGGCCTACTACGGAACCGGGTGCTACAACTGCAGCTCTGGGTCGACTGCGGGTGCCGCAGCCGCGGGCGTTATAGTCGGCGTGGCCGTTGGCGCGGCAGCAGCCTCTTCCAAAGCCAGCTCCGATAGCTCGAGCGCTTACAATTCCGGCTACTCTGCCGGCACCGCTAACGCGAACACTGCGAATGCCAACGCTGCGGCCAACGCGAACGCTGCGGCCGCCAATGCCAATGCCGCCGCCGCGAATGCGAATACCGCGGCTTCCAATGCGAATCATGCCGCTTCAAGCGCGGCAGCCACTACTGGCGGCACTTACCAGATGGGCGCAGTTTATGGGGCGCTACCTGCTGGCTGCATCAGTCCCCACGTCTCGAGCGGTGGAACCTATTATTTGTGCGGCAACACCTGGTTCAGCCCGTCTTATGGCGCGAACGGCGTCCTTTATAAGGTGGTCCCGACACCGTAAGGAGTGTACCTCCACCAAATTTGAGCCGCGATTTGCGGAAACTGATGGTTCAAAACCGGGTGCAGAGGTTTAAGAGTCCTGAGGAGAGTGCAAATGCCGCCGATACGCTACAAAGACATTCCGCAGATTCCAGAATCCACTTATGCCTCAGACCTTGCAACGATCGTCAATTCGGTGGAGCAGACGGTCAAAGCCTCCTACGAGAAAGAAAAGCAGGGACGGGCAGTGCGCTTTGCTCACGCGAAAAGTTATGGCATCGTTCGGGCCTCCGTCGAAATTGCAAGCGGCTTGGCTCGAGAGTATGCGCAGGGCATCTACGCAATTCCCGCCACCTACGAGGCGGTGATCCGATTTTCGAACGGCCTTGGCCATTTAGGTCCGGACGCCATGCTTGGTCCGTTGTTCGGCACAGGTTTGAAATTTTTCAATGTTCCCGGGCACTCCATTCTCGAGAACGAAGTGGGGGGCAGCAACTTCGACTACGCAATGATCAACGCTCCAGTATTCTTCGCTAACACCGCCAAGGATTACGTCGTCCTTGAGCGTTTGTTCGATGCGCTGCCCGGAGCGCTTATGGATCCTCGGACTGCGAAGACTTGGCTTCACGATTTCCTTACGCGTGGAGGAACGTTGCCGCCTGATGAGTGGCTTTGGGATGAGTTCTTCGTGGTCATGTCTTTCGGTAAGGCGCCGTGGCGCAACCCCCTCCTTTCGAGTTATTGGACTATGGGTGCGGTGCGCCACGGCGAGTATGTCGCCAAATTGCGCATCACTCCGGAGCCATCCGCCGCTGCGCAGGTGCGAATCCGCGATCTGGATCCCCTAACAAACCCGGAAGCGGTGCGAGACTCGCTCGTGCCGGAAATCGGCGAGCATGATTACACCTTCGAACTGCAAGCGCAGTTGTGTGTAGATCCATTGCGAATGCCCATCGAAAATACCTCGATCGAGTGGTCAGAAAAACTCTCTCTATTTACGAAGATCGCCACCATTCACATTCCGAAGCAAGATATTTCATCGTCCGCCAATCTGGACATCGCTGACCGGATCTCGATCTCGCCGTGGAGAACGCGGAACGATCACATTCCCATGGGTCAGATTATGACCGTGCGACGTGAGGTCTACCGCCGATCGGCCGAAGTGCGGCGCCAGATCAACCAGCAGCCGCGAAGAGAAGCATCCAATCTGGATGAACTATTTGATCAGGGGCAGAGGGCGTAAGCAAATGCTTCGGTGCATCCATCCTGGCGTAATGTGGATAAGAAGCCAGAGAGACACGACATGTCATGTGCTAACAAGACCGGCTATTTTGGACGATTTGCAAGCGGGCAAACGTCGATTTGGAGTTCCCGTAACAAGGGTTCAGGGTGGCGGAGACGCTCACCCTGATTCTGATCCCCAAAAGGAGAACGCTATATGAGCCAAAGTCATCTCTGCCTTGATTTCCCGATTAAGTCGCCTGCCATCGCGACGGCGCTAAGCGAAGAGTTGCCGGTTCAGGACATCAAGGCGGCCGCTCGCGCGGCGGGCTTTACGGGCAATACCGCACAGAACACCTTGCTGACATACATGGCCTTCAAGTCTCGTCTGCAAGGCTTTGCCTTGAAGACGGTCGGGAGGACATTATTGAAGGACAAGGCAACGAAAGCGTCGGATTCTCTTGGAACGCTGCATCTCTCCCATTTTGTGTCCTTTGAGAACAACCACGCAGGCTTCTTCACCGTCTACGACGGTGACTTCGAGAAATACATCCAGGACTTCGCAGACAAAACTTCGTTCACTTTCAATGCTCTCTTTCCAAATATCGTTGGCGGGCCGCCAACCCCAGTCGAAAAGAACGCCCGGGCGTTTATTCAGTGGGCAGCGGAAAACAACTATCCACCCATCGGATTTTACAGCGGCTATCCCGGCCTCTCGGTTCTGGACATTCGAGCCTTGCCGGCCGATTATGGCAAGTCACAATCGGCTGCTGCTGGTTCGTAACCGTACGAAACAAGGATCCCCGAGGAGGTATGTCTTGGCAGAGCGGAACAAAACACAAACAGCACCGGCGAAGAAAGGCCTCGGGCTTGTTCGCCGAATGCTTGATCGTCGGCATGAAGAACCAGAGCGGGCCGGCGGTTCCGCGACCACGGAAAAGTCCGCGCTCGACCTCGCGGACATTCAGGGGTTCATTCTCCGCGGTTACAGAATGCCGATGCTGCGGCATTTCTTGTTGACAATAGAAAATCCAACACAAGCGCGCAGGCAACTCGGAAGGCTCGTAAACGGCGACGAATCCGACGTCCCGCAAATCACGACTGCCGAGGATTGGCACGTCGGATTCGCTCCCGGACCAGGAGACAATCCCACGGAGGCCCCGCGTCGAAAACCGGACTATTGCCTCAACATCGGGTTCACTTGGCCCGGAATGGTTGCGCTGGAAATAAAAGAACGCGTCCCGAGTCTATCTTTCAAGTCATTTGGGGCGTTCCTCGAAGGAGCCGCGCAACGAGCGGAATTGGTCGGGGACACCGGAGTCAGTTCACCGCAGAACTGGGTCGGCGGTTTTGGTAAAGGACAGGATCACGTTCTGGTGACGCTGCACGCTATCAGTCCAGAAGCGATGCAGAGCTACAGTGATCGACTTTGCGCCTGGTTTGCCGAAGGAAATGCCTTTCGAGAAATCTGGCGCCAGGACGGGATGGCGTTAATGGAAATGCAAAATGGCCAACCTGTGCCGACTGCCAAACTGCCCTTCGGATATACCGACGGTATAAGCCTAACTACCATTCGCGGTGGCCCGGAAACATATCCCCGTGATCACCAGCAGCCCTGCGAGCCATGGCTCTTCGTCTTGCGGGAGGGCGCACCAAACTATGAGGTACCCGAGCCCCGAAAACTTGGCCTAAATGGTAGCTTTGCCGTTTTCAAAAAAGTCGAGACCGATGTCGTGGGCTTTGAAAATTTTCTGCAGGCGAACAAAGATAAAATAGATCCGGAACTGCTCGCCGCAAAGATGTGCGGGCGATGGCGCAACGGGGTTCCACTCGCTCTATCACCAGACACAGATAGTCCTGCAGGAGAGATTTCGCCCGAACAGTTGAACGATTTCGACTATATAAATGCGGATGGTTCGGGAGATCCGAAGGGCATCCGCTGTCCCGTCGGCGCACACATACGCCGCGTCAATCCACGAGGTCAGCCGGTCGCAGGCCAGGGGCAACCCGGCGGCAGCAACAATTCTCACCGGATTATTCGTCGTGGTCTGCCTTACGGGCCTATCTATGATCCAAGCAAACCTTACGATGGCATCGAACGCGGGATTCTGTTTTATTTCATTAATGCGAACATCGAAAACCAATATGAGTTCATCCTGCGACGTTGGGTAAATGACGCCGAATTCGCTGGGGCCGTCCGGCTTAACCCAAAGTCGAAAGATCCACTAATTGGCAACCAAGATCCAGCGGATAGCATTTTCGTGATACCTCAGGCGAATGGGGGCCCGCCGATCGAAGTAAAGGGTCTCTCAACCTTCGTTACGACCAAAGCCGCCACATACGTGTTTCTGCCCAGCATCACCGCCATCAAATTCATCGCCAACTTGGGAGAAAGCGTATGATTTGCGCCAACTACGGCAGCTTTTCCACGGCCAAGCGGTGCGCAATCGATATCTAAAATGAGATTCGAGAGTCGTTCCCAACATCACATCTCTTGTCTACGGCGCGAGTTTCGCAGGGATAAACGAACATGAAAAAAACCGTCTCCCTCGCCTTGATGTTCGCTTTGACTTGTTGGTCCGCTGGATGCCGCGCAGGTAAACAGGAGGCAACGACGGAAACCACACCGCCGGTCGATGCGGCAGCGGACGAAGATCCCGGTTGGCCTCGGGAAATTACCAATCAGGGCAACACTCTTGTTTTGTACCAACCACAGATCGACGATTGGAAGAACTTTCGGGAACTCAACTGGCGGATGGCTTTTTCGCTTACTCCCGCAGGCGGCCAAGAGGCCGTCGGCGTTGCCGCTCTGCATTCGAATACAGAAATCGATAACGACAAGAAGATGGTGTTGCTGACGGACTTGAAGATTGTGAACACCAACTTTCCGTCATTGGATCCGCAGACCGACGCTAAGATGAGCCAGCTGGATGTTGGAAGTAACATGACGGAGACAAAGAGCAAAACAGTCCAGCTTTGGAGAAATCCCAACTTATTGGAGGCGCGTGGGACTCGACTTGGCGAGAGAGCCGCCCAAAGCCCGGGTTGAATCCACAATTGTTTTCGAATTTCCCGCGAGGAACCCTGTTGGTTGCCAAATTTCCAAGTCACACCTGAGCTGCATCCGCGTCCAAGTTGTTTCTCGCAATTCATCTTGCCAGCAATGAAAAGGTGGGCAAAACTGTGTGCGCTCTTCGATCCAACGGTGTGCGCTCTTCGATCCACCGCCCAACCTATTGCCTTGCCCGAGGAACTGCCATGAGTCTATATCGCTATCTGCTAGTCGCAGTCTTGGCATTTGTGTCGCTGCCTTGCTGTGCTCAACAGGACCCGCCGCAACCGCTGACAAACAACCCAGTCAGTCCGGAAAGTAAGCCACTTCCCAAATCACGACCAACGATTGGCGTGGCTCTAGAAGGGGGCGGCGCATTGGGAGAAGCACATGTTGGGGTGTTGAAGTGGTTCGAGGATCACCACGTCCCAATCGACTATCTTGCGGGAACCAGCATGGGAGGCCTCGTTGGGGGACTCTACGCCACTGGAAGAACGGCCGACCAGTTGCAGGATCTGCTGAGGGCTGCGGACTGGATGCTGTTACTTGGTGGAAACACACCGTATGGGGACCTGGCTTTCCGGCGAAAGGAAGATGCGCGAGATATTCCCAACGCAATCGAAATTGGCTTAAAACACGGAGCGCGTCTGCCTCCCGGGCTGAACTCCGGCCATCAAGTGAATCTCCTGATTGACCGCGAGACATTGCCATATTCAACGGTGCAATCCTTCGACGACTTGCCCATTCCCTTTCGATGTGTTTCCACCGAACTCGTTTCCGGGAAGGCTTACGTTTTTCGGAACGGCTCACTTTCGGACGCGATGCGCGCCACCATGTCCATCCCTGCGGTGTTTGCGCCGGTGCGTCACGGCAACCAGATTTTCGTGGACGGCGGTTTGGTGGACAATTTGCCCACCGACGTAGTTCGCAAGATGGGCGCGGACGTGGTAATCGGCGTTCATCTTCAGATTTCTCCCGTTTCTGCCAAAGAAATACAGTCCGCCTTCAGTATCTTGGGGCGCTCCGTCGAATTAGTGATTGCGGAAACCGAAATCCGAGGAATGGCGGCCGCGGATCTCATCGTAACAGCCCACGTGGAAAAATACACCACGATGGAATATGAGAAGACCGATGAACTAGTCAGGCTTGGCTATGAGGCCGCCGAAGAAAAGGCTCAGATCCTGAAGCCCTACGCCCTCGATGACAAGGCTTGGGCCGAATACCTGCGGGATAAAAATTCTCGCATTCGCACAAAAATTGGCGTTCCCCAGTTTGTGAAGATTGAGGGGGTGACGGGAGAGTCCGCGGTCAATGTGCAGAAATTCCTCGCGCCTTTAGTGGGGGAGCCCATTGACCAGGGGGCTCTCGAACAGTTGCTGAACCGACTGAGCGGGATCGGGCGGTACGACAGTATCGCCTATGACATCGTTCGCCAGGACGACAAAGACGGGCTACTGATTCGAATCCAGGAAAAAGGTTATGCGCCTCCAACTCTCCAACCGGGTGTGGTCGTCGACGGCACGCAGACGAATAACGTGACGTTCACGGCTGGGGCCCGGCTGACATTCATGGATGTAGCAGGTTTCCGCTCCGAATGGCGCACGGATTTTCAATTCGGTCAAACCTACGGAATCGCATCGGATCTTTACCGACCCTTCCAACCGTTGGGGAAATGGTTTTTCGATCCATTCGTAAATACGAGCCAGTACACCTTCTGGATTTACAAAAAGAATAATCCTCAAGCCGATTACCGCATCGATCAAGTATTAGGTGGAGTTGACGTTGGCTATGCAATCAATCGGTTCAGCGAGGTGCGCGCCGGGTACGGTATTGGCTACAACAATGCAGACCTCCGGCTCGGCACGCCAGACTTCGCCTCCACAAATGGGAGGGTCGGCGCCTTCCACATGCGTTATGTTCTGGATCACACCAACGAACCCGTCATTCCTACTCGTGGCTACTACATTCAATCCAATTTCTATTACTACGATACATATCCCGACGCGACAGAAGCGTTCCCTTCGCTGACGGCAACGGTTCAATACTTCCGGCCGATCGATCGGAATTGCATTTTCGTGACTGGCACGGGTGGATCGACCTTCGGGTATCGCAATACGGGGATTCCGCAGTTTTTCCTGGGCGGGGTAGGCCGGCTGACTGCCTACGGCTTGAATGAACTACTCGGCAATCAATACTTTGTCGGGCGGGTGGGATACCTCCGAGAGGTCGCAACACTTCCTCCCTTCGTCGGCAGGAATGTTTATCTGGTTGGGTATGGCGAAGTCGGCAAAATGTACGGGGACCCCTTTGGGGCGCCACGGCTATCGGGAGACGGTGCAGCAGGCCTGATCGCGGACACAGCATTCGGACCGATATTCATCGGCGGAAGTGTTGGGGACACCGGCCATCGCAAGTGGTTCTTCCAGTTAGGGCGTGTTTTCTAACATTCTTCTACTAGCCGAATGCTGTACTCCGAACCGCGCATTCTGACATCTGGTTGAATACAGGCGTTCAATCCTCGTCATCGCTCGTTTTTGCAAATCTTGCCGGCAGATTGCCACGGCTTCGCCAAAGGCGCGCAGCAATTCGCGGTTCGATTTGGCTTCCCTGGGCTGATATTTGAATCCACGCGGGCATCTTCGCCACAAGCGCCGCGACGCACCCCAACAATGTGGATTCCTCGTGCGGTTTCCGATCGTTGCGGCCTTCGGGGACTCGTTCCAGCACCTGGCTCAATTTCATTTTTGGCTCCTTTGAAAGGACCCGTCGTTCATGCCGGATTTTTCTCCGACGGCGTTCGCGTCATCGCTCCGCCGTTCCATTGCTTCGGTCATATCGCTGTTCTGCCCGCGATCGTCGCCGTTCACGATAATTTCCGGATCGTTCGGAGGAAGCCCGAGAACGGTGCGGAAATCACGCACGTTTTGGACGTCGATGTTGCTGCGACCGACGATCGCGATGGTCTGGCCGATGCCATTGATCCCTGCATCATAGAGTGGTTGCACATTGTAGATTTTCGCGAAGTCAGCGGGGGTCATATAGTGGGACCCATCATCGAAAGTGAACTGAGAGCCGTTTTTCTTAAAATGAATCTTCGTTCCTATATACGCGCTTGCGGAGCGCGGATCGCTATGCAGGGTACGGCCCCCTTTACAACTGAGTAGAGCGCCGCGGGAATCTGGATGTCTGAGGAATTGGATATGAATTTCTTGTCCTTGTATTGGTACGAGTGCATCTGGGTCGCAAAAGCATTCTCCACCTGCGATACCGTACCGCTGAACACAATGTCGCGCCGGCTCTGCGCCACTTCGTGGACTGTCAGCCCCTGGCTCTCGAGCCATTGTTGAACTTTCGCCGCGTCTTGTTCGGTTACACCGAACTTCTGTCCGAATTCTGAAGGCGTCGGCCATTTGTGAAATGAAGGCGATGACGGGTCGTGAAGGTCGCTCACCAGCTTTTCGGCGGCTTGTTCCTGTTCGTCGGTCGCCGCCATGTACAGAATCATGCGGCCAAGGCTTTGCCCTCCGGGCAGCCGTCCTGTCTCTGCGCTGATTGCTACAAGCGCCGGAGTTGTTCCTTCCACCGCCACTCGCTGTTCATTCTTTACCTCTGTGATAATCCGCGTTTGCGGTAGGTCTTGCGACTGTGCGGCCTGACCTTATCCCCAAACCAATAACAAACTCAGGACACCATAGCGGTTTCACACACGGTGGTAGGCGTCCAAATTCGTTGGTCGACTTCTTACTGTAGGCATGACCTGGGTGGTCTAATGTCTGCCAAATTTCCTAAGCTTTTCCTAAAACTTCGAACGGAATTCCAGACCTCAGATTTCCCAATGGCACTGGCAAAATGGTTTTACGAGAAATTGTTCATTGATTCCAAAAGACTTGCGTTTTACCATCACCATTGAGAATTTCTTAGGGTGCTCGGACAGCATCCCCCCTTCTCCGCCAGATTTAAGTAACGAACAATCACGCGACGCGAACCGCGTGTGCAGAGCGGGTGCTAATGAATCGCACGGAAAAAGCGTCGTATCGCGAATGGTAGCGCAACTAGAAGCCATCTCATAAATGCCTCAGGAGGATAACAGCGCAAGCGAGCTGCACCATCCCGAGGAAATTCTCTGGGTAGTATTCCCAGCGAATGACTGTGCGACGAAAGTTATGAAGCCAAGCGAACAGACGCTCGATCTTCCAACGGCGGCGATATCGACGCAGGCGGCGCCCGTCTTGAGTTGCGGGGGCCACGCGCACAAATTTGTGAGACGCGATGAGTTGCACGCCGTAGCGTTCCTGGATGCGCTGGTCCAAAGGATCGCTGTCATAAGCGCGGTCGCCGATCATCCGCTCGGGAGTTTGCTTGAGGAAGCGGTGCTCGAGCGTGGGTTCGACGAGTTTTGTTTCATGAGGCGAAGCGCTGGCCACGTGCACGGCGAAAGGAAGACCATGGCTGTCTGCGATTGCCACGATTTTGCTGCCTTTGCCGCGTTTTGTAGGGCCGACACCAGAGCCCCCTTTTTCGCGCCGCTGAAACTGGCGTCGATGAAGGATTCGCTCAGATCGAGCTTTCCTCGGTCTCGTAAGTCTTCGGCCAGTTTTTGCAGTAGGCGAGTCAACAACCCACTGCGTTGCCAATGTTGGAAGCGCCGATGACAGGTCTGATAGGGCGGATAGCGAGACGGCAAATCGTGCCAAGGAGCACCCGTGCGTAGAACCCAAAAGACTCCGTTCAGCACCGCGCGTGTGTCCTGCCACGGCCTCCCGCGTCCATCGGCCCGTCGCTTCGGACGGAACAATGGTTCGAGAACGGCCCACTGGGCGTCGGTGAGGTCCATGCTCTCGGTTTACGCCGTTTGTCATAAGTTTCAACCGTTCAGCGGCTTGAATGTGTTTATGAGATAACTTCTAGTAAAGAGGGGCAGCACAGGGAAACTCAAGCCAATTCAACAGCTTAGATTTTTTGAGTCTAGTTCGGGATCAGGAGGTGGGTGGTTCAAATCGACTCGCCCCGACCACTTAAAACTATAGTCCTGACGTGTTTCATGTCGAGAGTGTTGTGCAGCCCGTCCAAACAGGCGAACACATTAGCCGGACACCTTCTCATCAGCCAACGCGCTCCCGTTGGCGAAGCGCCCCTAAACTGACAAATTTGATCTTCCGCAGCATCTTCGTCCGAATGGTCTCGCCGGAGAAACCTAATTTCCTAACAATCCCCGGTCTGTGCCGGACGGAGAACTTGCCAAAACCGTTGAGCTTCAGCGTGAATCCATCGGAGCCCAAATGATTGAGCAGCGTAATCTCCAAGCTGTCGATCACGGCGTTGACTACGTGCTCAGCTTCTTTTTTCGTGGGCAAAGACAAAGCACGCTGAACCGTTCCGGCCAACTCATCTCGCCCCACCGTGCTCGCTCGCATTTGCTTCAGGTTCCTTTCTAACGCACTAGAATCATACTCTCGCGGATTTTTCCCAATTTGTCCCAAAAAATCCCCGAAAAGAGGGGTTGAATTCCCCCTTCAAATGTGCAAAAAGGAGTTGGTCAAAATTCTGGGCACGTTGCCTTTTTGTAAGTTAAACGTGCGGAAAGGTTAGTGAAAACCCAGTTTTTTCGGCAAAATCCTACGGGCTGGAGCCTCGACTCCCGGTATCGCTAGCAACTCTTCTCAATCCCATTTCCTTGCCTCGAAAAGGATGCTATTTTCGAGGCGGCGAGTTTGAGCTCACTGCCACAGTTCCCATGCCCGAGCGATTTGCGTTCTCCGATCTTCGAGATCTGTTTGCCAAAGCCAATGAAGAGAAGTCCGGTGACCAGTTGGCGGACATCGCGGCACGGTCTGAGCGCGAACGAGTCGCGGCCAAGCGAAAACTCGCTGATCTCTCACTGGCTCAGATTGTGCAGCAGCCGCTGATCGACCCCGATGAAGACGAAGTCAGCCGCCTAATTCTCGAAACCTTCGACCAAACAGCGTTTCTGTCCATCAAAAGCCTGACCGTTGGTGAGTTTCGCGAGTACATCCTTGACGACGCGACCGGCGAAGCCGCACTGAAGCAGATTCAACCGGCAATAATCCCCGAAATTGCGGCGGCTCTGGCCAAGATCATGAGCAACAAGGACCTCGCTTTGGCCGCGGCGAAAATCCGGAATGTCACGCGCTGCCGAAACACGATGGGCGAGCGCGGCGTGCTCGGAATCCGCGTGCAGCCGAACCATCCCGTCGATGACCTTGGCGGAATTCTCCTTGCGGCATTTGAAGGATTGCTCTACGGATGTGGCGACGCAGTCATTGGCGTCAATCCAGCATCGGACTCTGTTGAAACGATCGGCGCCATACTTCACGCGCTCGACGGGCTTGTGAAAACCTACAATGTGCCTACGCAAACTTGTTGCCTTGCGCACATCAGCGCGCAACTCGCTGCGATGGAAAGGGGAGCGCCGGTGGACCTGCTGTTCCAATCGGTCGCCGGCACGGAAGCGGCGAATCGTAGCTTCGGTATTTCGATCGGCATGCTACGAGAAGGCCGCGAGCGAGTACTCGAGCACCGTCGCGGTCGCGACGTCATATGGAAAGGCTCGAACTCGATGTATTTCGAAACAGGGCAGGGAAGCGCTCTATCGGCCGAAGCTCATCACGGCGTGGACCAGTTGACCCTGGAAGCCCGCGCGTACGGCGTCGCCCGCGTCTTCGATCCGTTTTTGGTGAACAGTGTCGTTGGCTTCATCGGTCCTGAATATCTCTATGACGAACGCCAAATCATTCGCGCTGGTCTCGAGGATCACTTCATGGGCAAGCTCCTTGGTCTGCCCATGGGGTGCGATGTCTGCTACACGAACCACGCTGCGGCCGATCAGAATTCTGCCGATAATCTACTGTTGCTCCTGAGTGCCGCAGGATGCAATTACTTCATGGGCGTTCCGTGCGCCGACGATGTGATGCTCAACTACCAATCCACCAGCGACCACGATGCCCTCGCGGTCAGAAGACTCTTCAAACTAAAGCCTGCTCCCGAATTCCTCAGCTGGTTGGAGCAGGCGGGAATCTACCGTGATGCTGAGCCAGCGTTACTGGAGGCGTCGGCGCGTCGCCAATTGATGAGCGGACTGGAATCGTCCTTGGAAGGGATCGATTGAATGAGAGACGAAGAGGATACGGCGCTCGGCGCTTCTGTTTTGCCGGAGATCGTGCGGAGGGTTCGGGCGCGGACGCCGGCACGGCTTTTGGTTGGCCGTGCAGGAGCCGCCTACCGTACGAGCACGCAGATGGACTTGCGCGAAGCTCACGCCGCGGCGCGCGATGCGGTGCGCGCGGAGTTGAATTTGGAAGAAGCTTTCGGCAGCGGCTTTGTGCAGCGTTGGAACCTCTTTGAAACCTGCACAAAAGCCCGTGGCAAAGACGAATACCTTTTGAGGCCAGATCTCGGCCGGCATTTCGATGAAGCCTCTCGCGCGAAGATAGAAAGCCGCTGCCCCCGCGAAAACGATCTCCAGATCGCCATTGGCGACGGTTTGTCTGTTGCGGCTGTCGCGGCGCAAGTGCCTCCGTTGCTTCGATTACTCTTTAGAGGGGCCAAGGAGCGCCATTGGAAGGTTGGCCAGACGTTCGTCATCCATTATTGCCGTGTGGGAGTCCTGAACGAGATCGGCGAATTGCTGAGCCCGCGTGTCGCAGTGCTGCTCATCGGCGAGCGCCCTGGCCTCGGCACTGCGGAAAGTTTGTCGGCTTATATGGCGCACCAACCTCGTAATTCGCATACGGACGCCAACCGAAACCTGATCTCGAACGTCCACGCCCGCGGCTTAACGCCGCAGGAAGCGGCCGCTCGCATCCTGGATTTCGTCGCCCGCATGATGAAGACGGCCACGAGCGGTTACCTCTTGGAAGAGGGACGTTCTGAGCTGCAAGGTCAATAGGAGACGTCGTTCAATGGCGATGCCTCTGACGAGAACGACTGCCGCAACCCTGGCCACGAGAGCTTTGCCTCTACGCCAACCTAGGCCGTGGCACCGCGATACGATACAACCCACGTCTACGTCGCGCCTGTAAATAGTGACCGCTTTGACGCCGGTATTGTGGCCACTCAGCGACTCTCGCGCAACAGGCGCGAACGCGTAATGGTAACGCCGTGCGGGCATAAACGATCGTGTCTTCGAATCAGGGCCAATTTCCTTGTGCATGTCGCAAGTTTTGGTGCGTTGTAGTAGGCTAACCGCTCCATGCGGCGGTAGCGTTTCGAACCTCGCCTTCTTTTAGAGGAAAAACTGGGTTTGAATCGTCCACTTAATGAACCCCGGAAGTTGTAATCGGCAGATTTCTCGCTAAGCCATCGGAGCGATTCCATGAGTACCCCCAGCCCAATCACGATCACCCAGCCTGACGCCATCCTCGTCGGGGCCGGAATCATGAGCGCGACACTCGCGGTCATGTTGAAAGAGTTGCAACCCGACTTGAAGGTTGTGATTTATGAAAAACTGAATAGCGCTGCCCAAGAAAGCTCGAACGCGTGGAACAATGCCGGCACCGGCCACGCGGCATTGTGCGAGTTGAACTATACACCGCCAAGACCAGACGGCAGCATAGACATCTCCAAGGCCCTAGGCGTGAATACCGAATTCGATCTTTCCCGGCAGCTCTGGTCTTATTTGGTGCAAAAGGGCGCGATCAAGGATCCGCAGTCGTTTATCCACCCTGTGCCCCACTTCAGTTTTGTCCGCGGATCAGACAACATTGCCTTCCTCAAGAAGCGCTTTCAGGCTCTCTCCGCCAATCACCTCTATCACGGAATGGAATATTCCGACGACAAGAAGCAAATTGCGGAGTGGCTTCCCCTGGTGATGGAAGGCCGCGATCCGATCGAAGCTGTGGCAGTCACACGCATGCGTACCGGCACCGATGTCGATTATGGTGCCCTCACCAACGATCTGTTGGATTCTCTGAGCGGCAAACCCGGATTTTCGATCCTCTATTGCAATCGTGTACTCGATCTGTCCCGTGACGGAAATCTCTGGAAGGTGACAGTCAGAGACGAAAAGACCGGCCAGCACCGCGATGTCCAGGCCAAATTCGTGTTCCTCGGCGCGGGCGGTGGTTCACTTCCGTTGCTCCAAAAGTCCGACATTCCCGAAGGTCATGGTTACGCAGGATTTCCCGTAAGCGGCATCTGGCTTCGCTGCGATGATTTCATGCTTGCCTCTCGCCACGACGCCAAGGTCTATGGCAAAGCCTCCGTCGGTTCACCTCCTATGTCCGTGCCCCATCTGGATAAACGCCATGTGGACGGCAAGATTTCTCTGCTTTTCGGTCCTTATGCCGGCTTTTCAACGAAGTTTCTCAAGCACGGATCGTATCTCGATCTCTTCGGTTCCATCGACCCCGAAAACATTCTGCCCATGCTGGCCGTCGGCAGGGACAATATCGCTCTGACCGAATACCTGATCGGCCAGGTTCTCGAGTCCGAAGACGAGCGATTCGCCGCGCTCCGGGAGTTCTTCCCAAAACTAAAGAAGGAGGATTGGCGGGTGGAAGTGGCCGGGCAGCGGGTTCAGATCATCAAGAAGGACCCAACCCACGGCGGCATTCTGGAATTCGGCACGGAACTTGTCTCCGCGGCAGACGGCTCCATAATCGCCATGCTGGGAGCTTCTCCCGGTGCCTCCACCGCGGTCTGGATTATGCTCGAGGTCATCAAGCGCTGCTTTGCAAAGGAATTGAAAGCAGCCTGGATGCCCAAGTTGCAGGAAATGATTCCGTCGTTCGGTCATTCGCTGATCGACGACGCAGAACTTTGCCGAAAGGTGCGCGCCGAAACCGCCACGGTGTTGAGGATCAACAA
The DNA here is from genome assembly GCA_963722985.1 of Candidatus Acidiferrales bacterium. Classification (GTDB taxonomy): domain Bacteria; phylum Acidobacteriota; class Terriglobia; order Acidiferrales; family UBA7541; genus Acidiferrum. The sequence continues at coordinate 550,065 of CAVROZ010000001.1, forward strand.
CGTATGATCAAAGCATATTATTTGTATAGCGGACCGGACGGACATTCCCACGTAACGCCGGGGAGCATCGTCGACAATGAAACCATCCCGGCGGAATCGATCCTCTATGAGGAAACTCCGCCGCACTCTCATCTCGATTGGCACAATGCACCGACCACCCAATACGTGATTACGCTTGCCGGTGTCTTGGAATTCACCACCCACACCGACGAAACCTTTACCATCAATCCCGGCGACATTCTGATCGCCGAGGACACCACCGGTTCTGGCCACAAATGGCGGCTCACAAATGATCAGCCTTGGAAAAGAATCTACGTGGCCTTCAAGAAAGACACCAAGATGAACTTTCGCGCTGACGATAAGCGTTGAAAGCACCCTCGGTCGGCAAAACGCACAGGAGAAGTCGCAATGAATCCACCAGACGTCCGGATTGAGAAGGATTCCTTGGGTGACGTAGCAGTACCTGCCGGCAAACTTTGGGGAGCCCAGACGCAACGCTCGCTCGAACACTTTAGCATCGGCACCGATCTGATTCCCCGAGAAATGATCGCCGCCTATGCCATCCTGAAAAAGGGTGCTGCCAACGCGAACTATGCCGGCGGGCGTCTCGACGAGAAGAACCACGGTTTGATTTTTCGCGTCTGCGATGAAATTCTCGCGGGCCAGCATGCGGACATGTTTCCGCTGCACGTATGGATGACCGGCAGCGGCACGCAGTTCAACATGAACGTGAACGAAGTGATCTCCAACCGTTGCTGCCAGCTTGCCGGCACGCCTCTCGGCAGCAAGTCTCCGGTCCATCCCAATGACCACGTGAACATGTCACAGTCATCGAACGATTCGTTTCCCTCTGCGATGAATATCGCTGTGGCCGTCAACGTGAAGCAGCGACTGATTCCCGCGGTCCAGCAGTTCCATGACGCGATAAGCGCGAAGGCGGAGGAGTGGAAAGATGTCGTCAAAATCGGTCGGACTCACATGCAGGACGCCACGCCACTGACGCTCGGCCAGGAATGGTCTGGCTATGTGGGTATGCTCGCGGACGACCTGGAACGGATTGACGCCTCATTAAAGGGTGTGTATCGCCTGGCGCTGGGCGGTACGGCCGTGGGCACCGGCATAAACTCCGCTCCCGGGTTTGCCGAGGCGGCTGCATCCGATATCGCCCAGCTCACTGGGCTGCCTTTTGTGACTGCGCCGAATAAATTTGCCGTACAGGGCGCGCACGATGCGTTGGTTCATCTTTCTGGCACGCTGCGCACCCTGGCGGTGTCGCTTTACAAGATCGCAAATGATATTCGGCTCATGTCCTGCGGTCCGCGCGCAGGTTTTGCCGAGCTCATCATTCCGGCAAACGAGCCAGGCTCTTCGATTATGCCCGGCAAAGTAAACCCCACGCAGGCCGAAGCCCTAACCATGATCGCCGTGCAAGTGATGGCCAACGACGTGGCGGCAGGTTTTGCCGGAGCGGGCGGCTATCTGGAGATGAACGTGTACAAGCCTCTGCTCGTGTTTAACATCACGCACTCGATCACGATTCTCACCGATGGATGCACAAACTTCCGCAAATTCCTGGTCGAAGGAACGGAACCCAACCTCAAAAAGATCAAGGAATATGTGGACAATTCTTTGATGCTGGTCACCGCGCTCTCGCCCGTGATCGGCTACGACAAGGCATCGCGGATTGCCCATTACGCCATGGACAACAACCTAACTCTGAAAGCCGCGGCCCTCAAACTAGGCTTTGTCACCGAGGAAGAATTCGATCACGTAGTCGATCCCATCAAAATGGTTAGCCCCTACGTTGCCGTAGCCGCCGGCAAATAAAGCTACGTGAACTGCGCCGATTGTTACCCGGAACTAGTGATGAAGTTGGCGGTTCGCCTTGGCGTCAGCCTTCTGCGCTGCCTTCAGCTGTTTCTTTTGGGCTTTGTCGGCTTTCTTTTGCGTTTTCGCCTGCTGCTTAGCCGCTTTCTTCTGCAGCTGTTGCTGCTTCTGGGCGTCCTTGGCCGATTTCCGCTGATATTGCGCCACACTCATCTGTTGAGCCGTCGTGGGCATGACCCACGAACCGCTCATCAGAATTAGCAACGCGAAAGCAGCAATATGCTTCATTCTCAGCCGTGCCCTGACCATCAGTATACCACCCGGCCCCTAAGGGTCACCCCGCTTCGTCCTGCAAGCATGCCAAGACGCGCCCCATTCCCGTCCGAAAGCTCTCCGCCGCCACGATCAAACTCACAACCAAGTAACCTTCACCCGTAAAATCGTAGAAATGCCCGGGATGCACAAGCACTCGCGTCTTCCGCATCATCTTAATCGCGACATCCTCATCGGAACGACTACCAGCCACTCGCAACACTGCGTACCACCCGGCTTCCGTTTCCAAAAGCTCTAAGGGCCGCTCGCCGGGTAACATCGATCGCAACGCCGCCCAATTCTCACGAATTCTTCCCATCAATTGCGGTTGTAACAATCGTCGTTGCTCGAATAGTCCAGAAATCGCGCACTGCGTCGGTGTACCCAGCGAGAGATAGGTGTCCGCAATTATTTCCAGCCGCTCGAGCGAGGCCCGCACGAGCGGTTCTGGCCCGGTTGTCGCCATCCACGCGACCTTCATCTGCGGCAGCGCTGCAATCTTCGAAAGCCCGCTCAACGTGAACGTCAACGCATCCCTGTTTGCGACAAAGCTCTGCCGCGCCCTCCCCTCACGCGCATAATCCAAAAACACCTCATCCACGATTAACGCCAAATCGCGCTCGCGGCAAATCTCATTCAGCCGAACAACCTCTTCCTTCTTGACATACGATCCCGTCGGATTGTTCGGATGCACCAACAATACTGCGCGTGTCCGTGGCGTTAACACCCGAACCAGCGACTCGAAATCAATAAACCAGCCATGCGCATACGGGAGTGAATACGGCCGCAGCTTCACATCCTGCAAATCGCCCAAAAAATCCAAAAGCGGATAACTCGGTTTCGGCACCAGAATTTCATCATGGGGGTTGCACAACAGCCGGAACACAAACGAATATGCCTCGCTCGTGCTGGTCGTCAACAGAATCGACTCCGGGTCCACCGTCTCCCCGTGATCTTCGTGGTAGTAACGCGCAACCGCTTCGCGCGCCGCCGCTAACCCCTTGGCGTACGGCTGATAAACCATCGCTTGATCATTCTGGAAAGCCTGCAGGATGGCCGCAGAGTCATACTGCAGCCCGCACTCGGTAGGATTCGATACCGTCAGATCAATAAGGGATTCGCCGGAGGAGCGCATCTCCGCGAGCGCCTGCGTGTACCTGTTCGCCGCCAGCTTCCAGTTCGTGCGTTCAGAAAACATTTCGAATCGCCGAACATAACACACTTTTCGATGTTGACCTCGGCCTACCCGTCCCTTCCAACGCCCAACGCGTCCGCCACTCGATTAATGTAATTGAACCACGAGGCAATCAGCGTAATCTGCAATATCCCGCGATCATCAAACCCCACCGCCCGCAACCTGTCGTGATCTGCCGGACTGCACTCGGTCGCGTCCCTCGTCAGCTTCACCACATACTCCAGCATCGTCTTATTCTGTTCGCTGATCGGTGCCTTGCGAAAATCCTTCCTCAGCGCCGCCACCATTTCGTCATTCAAACTCGCCCGACGCAGAAACTCTGCGTGAGATTCGATTCAATAGAAGCATCGGTTTGTCACCGACACCATTGTCGCAATCATCTCGTGCTGTTCACGCTGCAACGGCAAATCCGGCGCCATCATGGCCCCAAACGCCGCAAACGAATGAAACATCGCATCGGGAATCAGCGTATGCGACCCGACAATGCCGTTCTCAAATTCCTTGTCCACGATCGGCACTGGCGTGGCGTACTCCGGTGGATACATCTTGCGCTCTTCGATCACCAACTGCCGCACTCGCTCGTCGTCCTCGATTCGAATCGTTTTGATCCAGGTCATAGGTTCGCTCCACTGGTCGGTATAAGAAAAATGCGGCCGGGAGATCGAATCCCGGCCGCAATATTTGTTGGGGTGCTTCCAGAGTCGGCTAAAGGAAGGACGACTGTAAGAAGCGACTGCAAGTTGCCCCTTTTATAAAACCTCCCCGGGCGCTTGGCAATAATGTGAAACCATTACCCGCAAAATCTATTTAATTCCTTTATTTTCAATAACCTGAAACATTTTTCCAGTCTTCAATTTCTTATACTCTTCACTCTTTCCGCTGGGCCAATCAATCACCACTCTCTCGATCTGGTCCTCTTTCCCGACGCCAAACGTCACCGGCAATTCCGATTGCGATAGATAACTCGACCCGCTTCGCACCATGCGCGCCTGTTTCTGGCCATTGCAATCAATCCGCACCAACGCTCCAATCGCATCCCGGTTCGATTGCGTGCCTACCAGCTTGAAGCGAATGCTCCGGTTCGAGTTCTCCACATCATTCCGGTACAGATAAGCAGTCCCACTGTTGGTCGTCAGCAGCAAATCCAAATCCCCGTCGCGATCGAAATCTCCCACCGCCAAACCGCGCCCCACTTTCGGTTTCTCAAACCCCCCGCCGATCTCTTCCGCTACATCGCGAAACGTTCCGCCGCCCAAATTCCGAAAGAGCTGCGGAGCCTGCGCATACCCGACGTTCCCTCGAATATTTCTCACGGTCTCATCAATATGTCCGTTCGCCACGGCAACATCCAGCAGCCCGTCCAGATCCACGTCGAAAAAAGCGCAGCCAAATCCCAGCGTGTTCCGCGACGCGGCTCCGACGCCGCTCGGAATTGCCACATCGTCATAGCTTTTTCCCACGAATCGGTATAACCCGATCATTTCGTTATCAAAATTCGTAATTACGATTCCCGGCTTCCCGGAGTTTTCAAAATCCCCAGCGTCCACACCCATTCCCGCCCGTGCTTTTCCTTCTGTACTGAACGCCAGACCCTCTTCGACGGCAACATCCTTGAATTTTCCATTGTGCAGATTACGGTACAACTTGTTCGGCTGCGTGTCGTTTGCCACCAGCAGATCTGGCCAGCCGTCCTGATCGAAGTCCAGCATCGCCACACCCAGCGATTTGGAGCTGCTGTCGAAAACACCGCTGCTCGCCGTAACATCCTCAAACGTTCCATCACCCTTGTTGTGGAACAGCCAGCACGTGTCTCCACGATATGCTTCCGGCGTGCAATACGATTTATTCTTTCCATCCAGGCTGCAGAACACGTCGTGCTCGGACGACCATCGCACATAGTTGCATACAAACAAGTCCAGCAACCCGTCGCGATCATAGTCAAACCACAACGCCGAAGCGCTCAGCGCCTGCCTACCAGCCAATCCGCTCGCTCTTGTCACATCCACAAACGTTCCTTTGCCCGTATTTCGAAACAGCCGGCTTTGCCCCACGCACGAGATAAACAGGTCCGGAAATCCATCGTTGTTGTAATCGCCGACCGCCACGCCCATTCCATACATCTCCACATCCAGTCCAGCCGCTTTCGTCACATCCGTGAACGTCCCATTCCGATTGTTGTGATAAAGCTTTAGGGTCGTTCGCTGCCGCTTGTGACCCGCCCAATCCATGGAATTCACAAGCAAAATGTCCTGCCACCCGTCCGCGTCATAATCCAGAAACGCGCACCCGGACCCCAACGTCTCCGGCAGCAGCTTTCCGCCATACGCGCCCGTATTGTGCTGAAAATGAATTCCCGCCGCGCCTGTCACATCGACAAATCGAAACCCCGGCCCAGCCGACAAGAGAGAACCGGGCGCTGCCCCTGCGATCGCTGCTGCGCCAACACCATTCCAGAGAAACGAGCGTCGATTCACGGAAACCTCATGGCAAATTGACCAATCCATTGCGGATTGCATACACCACCAATTCCGCCGTCTTGTGAATCCCCAGCGCATCCATAATATTTGCCCGGTGTACCGACACCGTGTTCACGCTCAATCCCAGCTCCCCGGCAATCTCCTTGTTCGACTTTCCCCCCACGATATGCTGCAAAATCTCCAATTCCCGTGGCGTCAGCCCCGTGTCCCTTTCGCCCTTGAGCGAGCCTCCGCGGTTGATCTGCGGGTCCAGCACCAACGTTCCTTCCGCTACTTTCTTAATCGCGCTCACCAAATCCAGATCCATCGCATTCTTCAGCACATATCCCTTGGCGCCCGCTTCGAGCGCTTGGCGGATCAACGTATCTTCCGAATGCATGCTGAGCATCAGAATCTTCGTCTCCGGCCGTGCTGCCAAAATCCTCCGTGAAGCCTCGATTCCGTTAATCTGCGGCAGCGCGCAATCCATCACGATCACATCCGGTTGCAGTTTTTCCGCGCACTCCACCGCTTCCAACCCGTCGCTCGCTTCACCGACCACCTGCAAAGTCGGCTCGTCCTCCAGCATCCGCCGGAATCCGCGCCTCACCAAAGCGTGGTCGTCCACCAGCAGCACTTTCAGCTTATTCCCCATGCATGTCCACCCTCACTCGTGGAATCCGCAATTTCACGAGCGTGCCTGTTTCGTTCGACTGCGCCGTTCCCAACGTGGCAACTGTAACCGTTCCTCCGAGCAGTTCCGCCCGTTCTCGCATCGCCACCAGTCCGATTCCTGTCTGTCCTTCGACCGGTGCCAGCCCTTTGCCGCGATCTTCCACCTGCAGTTCTAACTCCTCCGGTTCGAAGCGCAAACGAATCCACGCCTCTTTGGCTCCAGAATGCCGGTTGATATTGTTCAGCGCTTCTTGCAGCACGCGGTAAATCTGCACGCCCGCTCTCGTTCGAACCGGGAAGCTCTGGCCCGACTTCTCGTAATGCAGCACAAGCCCCGTCTGTCTTTCCACCGTGGGGATATACCAATCCAGCGTCGTCTCCAGGCCGGCCTCGTCCAGCAACACCGGATGCAACGCCTGCGACAAGCTTCTTATGTTGTTCAACGTATTCTGCGCGATCTCTCGCACTTCCTGCAGGTCGCTATGCAGCGGCGAATCCGCCGGTATCTGTTTGTCCGTTCTTCGTAGCAGGGAACCGATCGCCGTCAACACCTGCCCGAATTCATCGTGCAATTCCCTCGAAATATGCCGCAGCGTCGATTCCTGAGTGGAAATCAATTTCTGCGCCAGGTCGCTCCGCTGCGAGGAAAGTTCTTCAACCTGCGCAAACAACCGCCGGTTATTTCGAATCATGTACAAACTAGTCAGCACAATCGCCAGCAGAATCGCCGCAAGAAAATAATAAAGCTGCCGTTGCACCCTGCGGTAAATTTGCGCGATGCCCGTCGCCGCCAACTCTTCTGCCTCATTATTTTGCACCAGCAGCCGCGAAACCGCCGAACTCAGCGCCGACTGCCGCGGCTGCAACGTATCCCGAATCTGTTCCCGCGCCAGATTTTCGTCGTAAGTCGCCTGCGTGAACATCCGGTCGCTGGCATCCCAGAATTGGCCAAAGGCATGAGCCAACAAAAGCCGCTGATCGCTGCTCGGCACCGCCTCTGAAAGCGGCGCCTCCAACTTTAGTGCATCATCGAGGTCCGTATGAATCCGGTAAAACTGCGCGCTCCATGCAATCAATGGATACGGCTCGCTGGCGTCCAGCATGTCCCTCATCGCCAGCCCCACCGAATTCAAGTCATTTTGAATGCGCAGCAATTGCAGCGAATCCCGCCGGTTACGATCGACCAACTCACTCTGCAGCTCCCGCAATCCGGCAAATTGCAGCGTGATATATCCCGCATACACGAGGACCGCAAGAATCGTCACCACAAGCCCAAGATACAATCCCCGTCCGGGACCTGGTCGTGCCGCCGCATTCTTCTCCACGCCCCAAAGGATATAACGCCCCACCAACACTCACCAACTCGCCTTCGGTCGCCTGCGACGTTCTGGCCAGTGCTACACTCGCAAGAACCCGGACCGGCGACCTAGCGTCGGCGCCACAGCGTGCCGCTGAGCAAGGTTCTTACGATTTTGCCGGAGGGCACGACTTCAGCCGTGCCGTAAACTGGCGGGCGCTGGCGGGCTTTCAGCCCCGGAAAGATCGGCTTGTTGGACACAGTTGCACACCTGTTGGTGTCGAAGATCAAATTCAATGATTGATGTCGGTCTAATCGGTTTCGGCCTCGGCGGGCGCTGCTTCCACGCCCCCGTCATCCACGCCGTCGAAGGCCTACGCCTCGCCGCCATCCTGCAACGCTCGAGCGATTCCGCCTCGCAACTCTACCCAAACGCTCGCCTGGTCCGCACCCTCGACGAACTCCTCGCCATCGACTCCATCCAGTTAGTCGTCATCTCCACGCCCAACCAAACCCATTTCTCCCTCGCCAAACGCTGCCTCGAATCCGGCAAGAATGTAGTCGTCGACAAACCCTTCACCACGACCGTTGCCGAAGCCGTAGAACTCCTCACCCTGGCCAAGCAGAAAAACCTGGTACTCTCCGTTTACCACAACCGCCGCTTCGACGCCGATTTCCATGCCCTCCGCCAAACCGTCGCCGCCGGCTATCTCGGCCGCGTCCTCCGCTTCGAATCCACCTACGACCGCTACCGCCCGTCGTCCAAGCCCAACGCCTGGCGTGAAAGACCCGGCCCCGGCAGCGGCGTTCTCTTCGACCTAGCGCCGCATCTCCTCGATCAATCGCTCACACTGCTCGGTATACCCCAAGCCATCGCTGCCGATATCCGCATCGAGCGCCCTGGCTTCTCGACCGACGACGCCTTCGACATCTTCCTTTACTACCCCGAAGGCGTTCGCGCGCTGCTCCGAGCCACCATGATGTCCGTGGTGCCACGCCCACGCATCGTTGTCCTCGGTCAAAAGGGAAGTTACCTCAAACGCGAATTCGACCCTCTCGAGCCAAACCTCCGTAACGGCCAAATCCCAAAGGGCGACTCATGGGTCGTAGAAAAAGAAGGAAATTACGGCGAGCTCACCCAAATCGAAAACGGAAACACTACCACCCGCAGAATCCCTTCCACCGGCGATTGGCGCGAATTCTACGCCAACATCCGCGACGCCATGGTGCAGAAAGCAGCTGTTCTCGTCACACCCCAACAAATTCTAAACGTAATGCTCGCACTCGACTTGGCCGTCGAAAGCGATTCCCAACGCCGTGCCCTCCCCTGGCGCCCCATCGACGTCTGATGGAAGGGCTTTTGACGGGCCCGCCTCCTGAGGCGGGCCGTTTCAACGAGGCTCTGCCGAGCAGAGCAGAACGACTCCTGGGTTTGTACGCCGACGCCTCCAGGCGCCAATCCGTTTAACGTTGACACCCCGCAAACGCGCCCATCGTATAATCAAATCTTCGGGGAAGGAGCACACCGTTGAACATCGAACTTGTCCCCTCGGTCCTGTCCGCCAATTTCGCGCAACTCGCCGCCGAGGCCGAACAAGCCATCGAAGGCGGCGGCACAGTCCTGCATCTCGACGTTATGGACGGCCACTTCGTTCCTAACCTGACGATCGGCCCTCCTGTCGTCCGCTCCCTCCGGCCCTACTTCAAAGTTCCCTTCGACTGTCATCTGATGATCGAAAATCCTGACCTGTTCATCCCCGAATTCGCCGAAGCCGGTGCCAATTGGATGTCCGTCCACCAGGAAGCCTGCCTGCATCTCGATCGCACGCTCCATCTGATTTCTTCTCACGGCTGCAAACCGGGCGTGGTAATCAATCCCGCCACCCCGGTCGAGACTCTCACCGAAGTCCTCGATCTAGTCCACCACGTACTGGTCATGAGCGTAAATCCAGGCTTCGGCGGCCAGAAATTTATTCCCAACTCTCTGAACAAAATCGCCGCCCTGGCTCGCATGCGAGCCGAACGCAAACTTGATTTCCGCATCGAAGTGGACGGTGGAGTAGACCTCGAAACGGTTACTGACATCGTAAAAGCAGGCGCCGAACTCCTGGTCGCCGGCAACGCCGTCTTCGGCCACGGCGACATCCGTGCCAAAGCCTCTACGCTCCTAGAAGCCGCCCGCGCCGCCTCCCTGACCCGGGCCTGAGCCCGGAGGCGCGACACATTCTTTCCGCCCGACCTACCCCGCTCTCGTTCTCAGTCTCGCCGCCAGCGCTCGCACCTGCGTCCGCGTCTGGTCCAACGTCCCCGAGCAATCAATCGTCTCGGTTGCATGCTTCAACTTCTCCAGAACGGGCATCTGCGCCGCCATGCGACGCCTTGCGTCCGTCTCGCTCATGCCCCGCGCGCGCAAACGCTCCATCTGCTGTGCCGGCGTGCAAAAGGCCACGACCAACCCATCCAACGTTTCCGCAATCCCGGCCTCAATCAGCAATGCGGCCTCGACAAACCCAGCATCCCTCACCCCGTCCTGCCGCCACTCGTCAAATTTCTTCAAAACAATCTCGGCCACCCGCGGGTGAATGATCCCATTCAACTTCGCCAGCTTCCCCGGATCGGCAAACACCAGCGCGCCCAATTTTGCTCGATCGATCCTTCCATTCGCATCCCCGAGCGACGCCCCAAATTCTGCCAAAACTTCGTCATGTGCCGCTTGCCCAGGCTCGAGCAACTTGTGCGCAACGACGTCGGCCTCAAGCACCCGAAAACCCATCTCGCGCAGCATCGCCGCGACCGCGCTCTTTCCGCTCGCAATTCCTCCCGTCAATCCCATTTTCAGCATGGTTCTTCTCGGCAATCTGTAGCGTAGGCCTTCCAGGCCCGAGGGCTTCACCGCTCGGTCTGTGCCGAGAGGCGGTCCTCACCCTAGGACGGGTGGGCGACATGAACCGAACCCTTGCCCCGCCGCAGCCGCGCTGCCTTCACTGTATTGCTCATCAACATCGTAATCGTCATCGGTCCCACGCCACCAGGAACGGGAGAAAGCGCTCCTGCGGTAAACAACGCGTCCGGATGCACATCCCCAACCAATACACTGCCCTTGGCTCGAAACTTCTCGAACCGCTGAGGGAAATTCTTCAAAAGCCTCTCCGCCGCGACCGCATCCGTCACCTTGTTGGTCCCCACGTCGACCACCGCAGCTCCCGGCTTGATCCAATCCGCCAGTACAGACCCAGCCTTCCCGATCGCCGCCAACACGATATCCGCGCGTCGCACGATATCGGCAGTCTCCCGCGTCTTCGAATGGCAGATCGTCACCGTCGCATTCGCATGCATCAGCAATAGCGCCATCGGTTTGCCCACAATGTCGCTGCGTCCCAACACCACTGCGTTGGCCCCCTCAATCGGAATCGTGTAGCGCCGCAGCATCTCCATGCAGCCCGCCGGCGTACAGGCGACCAGCCCCGGGCGGTTGCTTACCAGCCGCCCCAAACTCACCGGGTGAAATCCGTCCACATCTTTCGCCGGATCTACGGCCTCCAGCACGCGCTTCGAATCGATCTGCGTCGGCAGCGGCAATTGCACGAGGATCCCATCCACATCGTTATCCTCGTTCAGATCCTTCATCAGCTGCAGCATGTACTCGGTTGAAACATTCGGCGGAGGCGTGTGCATCCAGCTGGCCATTCCGAGCTCTTCGCAAGCCGCAATTTTGCTCTTCACATACAGCTGTGACGCGGGATTTTCGCCCACGAGAACCGCAGCTAGCCCCGGCCGGATTCCTTGTCCGGAAAGCTTTGCTATCTCGCCCTTCAATTCGCCAAAAATTTCATTTCGGATTTTCAGCCCATCCAGAATCTGTGCCGGCATATGCAGAGAATAGCACAGCAGAACTTCACCTCGCCCGTTGGTCCACCGCGCCTCAAGACCGCACTTCGCGCGCAATCCGCAGAATCGCGGCAAGGCTCTGTTCAACATCGTCATCCGTGGTGGCCCAAGACGAAGCGCTGATCCGCATCGCCGTCTTGCCCTGCCACACCGTTCCGCCGCACCAGCATGTGCCATCGTCCTGCACGCGGCGTATCACTTCACGCGTCGCTTCCGCGCTCCCAAACGACACCAACACCTGATTGATGACCACATCGTTCAAAACGTCGTATCCACCAGCCCGCAAACCTTCTGCGAATCGATTCGCCTGAGCGCAATTCCTCTCAATAAGTTCGGCCAGGCCCGTTTTCCCGAGCGACTTCAGCGCAGCCCACAATTCAACCCCTCGCGCGCGCCGCGAAGCATCCGGAGTCTGATTGGCAGGTTCACGCAACGCGCCAGGCTGAAGATACGCCGCGCTGATCGTCATCGCAGTTCGCAACGCCGCAGCGTCGCGCACTAAAACAATGCCGCAGTCGTAATTGACATTTACCCACTTGTGCGCATCCGTCGCCCACGAATCCGCCCGTTCGAATCCCGACACCAAGTGCGCGCATTTCGGTGAAGCCGTTGCCCACAATCCGAACGCCCCATCCACATGCACCCACGCGTCCTTCTCGTGAGCCCATTCGCAAATTTTCCTCGCCGGATCAAAGCACCCCGTATTCACGTTCCCCGCCTGAATGCACACAAGAGAATTCTTCTTCAGTTTCGGCAAACGGTCGGTCCGCATTCGGCCCTGATCATCTGCAGGAACGATAATCACCCTTTTCTGTCCAAAGCCCGCAAGATTCAACGCCTTCAAAACAGAAGCATGAACTTCCTCTCCCACAAGGACTTCAATCGGCGGCGCGCCAAACATGCCGTCCGCAGCCACATCCCAGCCGCTCCTCCCGAGCAGTGCATGGCGCGCGGAAGCTAGCGCCGTAAAATTGGCCGCGGTAGCGTCGGTCACCATACCGCCTTCACAGTTCGGTTCTATGCCAAATATCTCACACACCCACCGCAGCACGACCTCTTCAATTTCCGCCGCAACCGGTGACATGACGCGAAATGCCGCATTTTGATCCCACGTACTCGCCAGCCGGCTGGCGGCTAACGACGCGGGCAGCGTCCCACCAATCACAAATCCAAAGTACCGCCCGCCGGTGGTCGCGACCGTAGCCGGCGAACCAAGCTCATCGAGCATACGGACTACATCGGCCGGCCGGCTGGGCAGTTCGGGCATCGGCTCACGAAAACGTGTGAGCTTCGAAAGCGCATCTTCACTTGGATACACCTTCCGAAATCCGGTGTGGCGCAAATACGCCCTCGCCCGCTCCTCAGCAAAATCCAGCGCTTCAGTGGTCACATCAATCTTGCTCGCGTTCACTTTAGGGGCCATCGGCCCTCCACGACCTGACGGTACTGCTCAGTTGCCACCTTGTCTCCGGCCAAAATGTCTGCTGCCAAATTGGTCTCGTAGCGCCGTGGCTTTCGCCCGGCAACATGGGGTTCTGTTCGAATGACCATCAAAAAGCTTCTATAATGTCGGCCATGCGAGCATTTCGTTTCGTCATGCAATTGCTCTTCGCACTTTCCCTCGCCGCGATCCCTCTTGGCGCCCAAGAATCTTCCTCGTCGGCCTCCACGCAAATTCCCAATTCGAAAATCTTCGGCGAAGTCCCCGGCCATCCGCGCCGCATCAACAATTTCCCCACTGCTGTAGCGCTTTCGCCCGACGGGCGCTACGCCGTCTTCCTCCACAGCGGTTTCGGCGCCTACACCTCCGCCAGAAAACAATCCCTCACCGTTCTGGACCTCCAAACCGACACGATCCGCGATTTTCCCGACGACCGTCTCGGTCCTGGTGCCAAGCAAACCTATTTCCTCGGCCTGGTCTTTAGCCTCGACGGCAAACATCTTTACGCCTCGATGGCCTCGCTCACCGATCCGCTGGGAAAAGGAAAGGGAACCACCGGCAACGGAATCGCCACCTATACTTTTCAAAATGGCGAAGTCACTCCCGGAAGATTCTTGCCTCTCGCGCCCCGCACCTTCATCCCTCGAGGGAAGGTTCGTCGCGGCGAATTCAACGACGTCACCTATCCCGCAGGCCTCAGCATCGGCCTCAACGACGGCGTCGAGCGCCTCCTCGTCGCGTCCAACAGCTCCGACGAAGCTCTCCTCATGAATACCTCCGATGGCAAGATCATCCACCGCTTCGATCTCAGCACGTTCAACCGCATTCCCGCTTCTCTCCCCTACACCACCGTTATGACCACCGACGGTAAGCGCGGCTTTGTCTCCCTCTGGAATGCCTCCGCCGTCGCCGAACTCGATCTGCAACACGGCACGGTCCGCCGCTTCATGTCGCTTCACAAACCAACCGCACCTCTCGAGGGTGGCTCGCATCCGACCGCCTTGCTCCTGTCTCGCGACAATTCTCGCCTCTTCGTCGCCCTCACCAACCGGGATGAAATCGATGTCCTCGACACCAACTCCGCCAAGCTCCTCTATTCGCTTTCCACCAAACTCCCCGACCAAACCTTTGGCGGCAGCGATCCCGAATCCCTCGCGCTCTCGACCGACGAGAAAACTCTGTTCTCTGCCAACGCCATCTCTGATTCCGTCGCCGTCTTCGATCTCGCCAATCCCACTCCCGGCGAACCTCTCCGCGCCGCAGCTTTTATTCCGACCGAATGGTACCCAACCGTCGTCCTAGCCACCGGCACCGACCTGCTCATCGCTAGCGCCAAAGGTCGCGGCTCCGGCCCCAATCCCGTTCCGCAAAGCACAAACCGCGGCCAATCGCGCTATCCCTACAATCCCGCGATGACCAACGGCTCGCTGGCTCGTATTCCGCTCAACACCTTAGAGGAGAATCTTACGGCGTACACCGCTCTCGTCACCAAAACGAATGCGGCCCAAGGGAACATCGATCGCGTCCCCTTCGCCTCCGGCGAAAACAAAATTCACCACGTCATTTACATCATCAAGGAAAATCGCACCTACGATCAGGTCTTTGGCGACCTCTCGGAAGCCAACGGCGATGCCCACATCACCATGTACGGCCAGGACATTACCCCCAATCAGCACAAGCTCGCTCGCCAGTTCGGCATCCTCGACAATTTCTACGACAGCGGCGACGTTTCGGGCGATGGCCACATCTGGTCTACCTCCGCTTCCATCTCCGATTACGTCGAGAAGACCTGGCCCATCGGCTATCGGGGTAACCAGCACACCTACGACTCCGAAGGCGAGTTCCTCTTCGGAGTTTCAGCCGAGGACCAGCTTCCTTACGCGGGCGAACCCACCGGCGGTTTCCTCTGGAAAAATTTCGCCAAACACAACATCACCTATCGCCATTATGGTGAGTTCATCTTGTCCCGATGGTGCAACGCCGCGGGCGGTTCCGAGGTACCCTCAAACGGTCCACCCGAAGTCTCCGGCGCAACCTGCGCGCGCACCGTCATCAAGCAAGGCGAAAGGCTCGAAAAAAATGTCGGCGATCCTCACGGCGGCCCCAGTCCCTATCCCTGGAATATTCCCATCCTCGCAAAAAACACAGCGTCGCAGCTCGAACTCCGCGACCATTTCGATCCGCTCTATCCCGATTTTGAAGTCGCCTATCCCGATCAGCTCCGCGTGGACGAATTCCTGAACGAATTCGCCACCGCTTCCGCCCGCCAATCCGGCAAAGACACTTTGCCGCAATTCATTCTCTTGCGCCTACCGAATGACCACACCGCCGGTGGCACCAAAGGACAACCTCGTCCCACCGCCTCCGTCGCCGACAACGACCTGGCGGTCGGCCGCGTCGCCGACGCCATCTCCCACAGTCCCTACTGGGACGACACGGCCATCCTCGTCCTCGAAGACGACGCCCAGGACGGTCCCGATCACGTCGATTCCCACCGCAGCATCGCGCTGGTTATCAGCAAATACGCGCCGCTTCCGCAACCCAAAGTGTTTGTCGACCACACCTTCTACACCACCATCAATATGGTCCGCACCATCGAATCTCTCCTCGGCGCCCCGCCCATGAACGCAAACGATTCCCGAGCCGCGCTCATGGCCCCGCTCTTCAGCGGCCCGGGCACGCAACCCGCTTTCGCCGCCGATTACCGCAACCGCGATAACGGCCTGCTCTATGAAATGAACAGCAAGGATTGGAAAGAAGGAAAAAATCTAGACTTCAGCCACGCCGACGCCGCCGACAACGTCGTCCTCAACAAATTCCTCTGGCACGACCGCATGGGCGACACCCCCATGCCTCAACCCCAACACAACGTCTTCCCTGGCTCAACTAATTCCAAGTCTTCCGCCGACCCCGACTAAGCAACGGGGCCAGCGATGCTGGTGCCGCAAACTTCTTGCCTGCTCTCCCCGGTCAAAACAATCCTCGCTTTTGTTACCATCGCAAAAACCATGTGATCCGGAGCGAAGTCCGCGAAGCGAGGGAACTGGCCGTCGCACCATCCATCATCGGTCGCTCTCATGCCGCCCAAACCAAAAACGCCCGGGCCGCAAAGCCCAGGCGTTTTCCCGACTCGAAACTTCCGACTTACAACGAAAAACTAATAGATATCGTACTGCTCCCAATGGAGCGTCGCATCCGACTGAATAATGATGTGCTTGTGCGCGTTCTGCTCGAGCTCGTCGATTAAAATCGACTCCCTCGTCTTCAGCGCTTTGGCAATCTCCGGATGCACACGCAGCGTCAGGTTCGGCCCTTCATGCTCGGCCGTGGCCATCTTCCGCGCTTCCGCCTGAATTTCGTAACACAGCGTCGGAATCGACTTCACCATACCCGACCCCGTGCAATATGGGCATGGCTGGCACAGCACGCGTTCGAGCGCCTGCTTTGTGCGCTTGCGCGTGATGCACACCAGCCCGAACTCGTTGAACGAGAGCGCCTTCGACGGCGCCTTGTCCTGTTCCAGCGCCATCTGCAAAGCGCCCAAAACCTTTTCGCGATTCCGCCGTTCTTCCATGTCGATGAAGTCCACGACAATAATCCCGCCGAGGTCGCGCAGCCGGATCTGCCGCACGATTTCCTTCACCGCTTCCAGGTTCGTCTTGACGATCGTATCTTCCAGCCGCGTGGATCCCTTGCCCACGAACTTGCCGGTGTTGACATCAATCGCCACCAACGCCTCAGTATGGTTGATGACGATGTACCCGCCGGACTTCAGCCATACCTTCGCGCGCAACGCCTTGTCGAGTTCGTGCTGAATCCCGAACTCTTCGAAGATCGGCTGTTCCTTCGTGTACAGCTTCACCTTGCTGACCAGCTTCGGCTGGAAGCGGCTGACAAACTCAACCACTTTGCCGAACTCTTCCTCGCTGTCGATCCAGATTCCCGTGAAGTCATCGCTGACGTAATCCCGCAGGATCCGCTCCACCAGGTTCAAGTCCCGGTGCAACAGCGCCGGCGCCTTGCGTTCTTCATTTTTCTGTTTGATTTCGTTCCAGGTTTTTCCGAGGAACTCGATATCCGTCCGGATTTCGTCGTCGGTCGCTCCGCCCGCCGCGGTCCGCACGATGAATCCGCCCGGATAGCTGCCGCGCGCTTCGCCTACCAGCCGCCGCAACCGCGAACGGTTCTCTGCGCTCGCAATTTTCCGCGAAACGCCGATGTGATCGATGGTCGGCATGTACACTAGGAAGCGTCCCGGCAGCGCTACGTGGCTCGTGATTCGCGCGCCCTTCTTGCCAAGCGGTTCCTTGGCTATCTGCACCACCACTTCCTGCCCGGCTTTTAACATTTCCGAAATCAGTTGCGGCCGCCGCTGAGGCGCGTGTCCCCCACCGTAGTGGCCGCGGTTATGATGGTGTCCACCACCCCCGCCTCCACGCCTGTCGAACCTGCCGCGTCCGCCGCGATCTCTGTCGCCGCCACCCCGCCTGTCGAACCTGCCGCGTCCGCCGCGCTGCGGCCGCTGGAAACGCGAACGCGGATCGTTCCCGATGCGCGCCGAATCCCGCCGCACAAATTCCTCGCGCGGTGCGCTAGCAGGCCGGGTACTGCGCGTCTCGCCAGGCAGAAGAATCACATCTTCCTCGACTACGGCCTGGCTCGTCGTGCCATCCGGCAAGCCAGCCGCTGCCACTTCCGCTTCCACGTGCTCCAGAGCTTCGTCGTGCGCCAAATCCGCGCGTTCCGCTTCACTCAATCCCGCGTGCGTATCTTCCTGCTCGCTTTCAGCAGGTTCGCTGTCGAGGCTAAGCCGCTCTTCTGTATGCCTCTCTTCGGCGTGTTCCTCGTGAAGTTCCTCCGCCTCACCATCTTCTTCGTGTTCTTCGTGGGTCTCGTCGGAATGCGACTCTTCTTCGGCTTCTTCCTCGTCAAACTCCGTCCCGCCGGCCAGGGTGTCCGCATCCGCACGGGCCTGAACTTCTTCATGCTTCGCTTCGACCAACCGCGCAGACAGCGCCGAGAGCTCTTCATCGCTTAACCCCGCCGTCTCACTGCGGTGCGTTTCGTTCAGGCTCTCTTCCCGATGTTCTTCCGTCATGGGCAGGTCCGTTTCGGCGCCGCCGGCTGCGGTTTCATTCGCGATCGATCCTGCTCCGCTCGCCTCGCCCGCCGTTTCGTTGTCCGCCAGCACCCAGTGCGGCAAACTTCCTGTAAACCTGCGTGGTCCTCCGGTCGTCGGCTGGGCGCCAAATGCCGGACGCGCCACCGGTTGCTCAAAATCCGGTTGCCGCTCTTCCGGTTCTCTGGTCTGCTCGACCGGAGCCTGCTGCGGCCGCCCTCGATATTTCGCGAGCGATTCACCCGGCAACACGATATCGTCTTCACGAGACTCGGCTGGTCCCGAAGGCGCCGGCCCGCGGTCACGATCGCTCGGCCCACGCCGGTTGTCGTAACTGCGTGAATCCCGGTCTCCCTGCGCCGGAGCATATTTCGAAGGCGGCAGATTCCTTCCTCCCCCGCCTCCTGAATGTCGGCGATCGCCTCCGCCGCTTCCTCCGCGTCGGCGCCCAAACCGCCCTCGGCGTCCACGCCCGCGGTCGCCGCCTCGATCTCCCCCGCGGTCGCGCCCCTGGCCTCGATCTTGGCCCGGTCCCCGGTCTCCGCCCACTCTCGGCGGATAGTTCCGCGTGGGGTTGTAGCTCGGTGAAAAGTTCTGTGGCGCCGAAGCGTTCGATTCCGGCTGGCGTTCCTCTATCTCGGAAACCTCGCTTTCACCACGGTGCGCGTGGCCGCTCTCGCCGCGGACCTCGCCAGGCAGCTCTTCGCTTCCGCCCGCTTCACCTTCGTGATCTTCATGAGTGCGCGGCTCGTCGAGGTGCAAAATCTCCTCGCGGCCGCCGCCCGCCACCGCCAAGGTTTCACCCGGCAACACTTCGATCGGCGGGGCTCCGCCCCGATTCACAGGAGCCGCAACCGGCGCCTCTCCGTGACCGTGATCGTAGTCCTCCAGATTCTCGAATACATCGCTGACGTACAGAAACGCGTCCCCATCGAGGCCGATGTCCACGAATGCGGACTGCATGCCCGGCAGAACTCGCGTCACTTTTCCTTTGTAGATGCTGCCGACAAGCGCGAACTCTTTCTCGCGCTCAATGTAGATTTCGACTAGCTGTCCTTCTTCCAAAATGGCGACCCTGCGCTCGTGCGAGGACGCCGATATAACCAATTCTTTCGACATGAAAAAAACTCCTTGGGATGCACGCCCGCAGGAACCTCTCTGACGGAGGTCCAGGGCAAGGCGCCGTCCCGATTCAGATCGAGACACGCTGGCCACACCAAACTACTTGTTGCGGCATTGCGATCGTAGCCGGAGGGAGGGGCCGCGCGGCGGCCCTCATACTTCCTAAACCTCTCGCTATCGAGGCTGGTCCGTTGCCGGGTAGCTCCCGGGGTAACGGCGGACGTTGCTATCCTCACTCTTAAAAATCCTTTTTCTACTGGCGTGACCCTTCAAAGGTCCGCCCCTCCGGCGCATCCTCTCCAAATTGAGTTTGCGCTCGGCTCTGGCTCTTGTTCAGTTGACGAACCGGCGTAGCCGGACATTCATCACGAGCCCAATCGCCAGGAAAACAAACAATGTGGCCGATCCTCCGTAGCTCATTAACGGTAATGGAATTCCGGTTACCGGCATTGCTCCGATGACCATCGCCACATTCACTAGCACGTGAAACCCTAACGCCGCCGCTACGCCCATGACCAGAAACATTCCCGCGCGATCCTTCGCACGCTGGGCATTCTGCACCAAACGCAACAACAACGCCATGTACAGCCCCAAAGCAATTAGCACCCCTTTGAATCCCTGTTCTTCCGCCCACGCCGACATGATGAAGTCGGAATACCGGACCGGAATGTATCCCAGTTGATTTTGGGTGCCGTTGCCGAATCCTTTCCCCCAGAATCCGCCCGATCCCACTGCTATCTTCGATTGCAGCACCTGATAGCCGGAACCCTTGGCATCTTCCTCGGGGTGCCTGAACGACGTAACTCTTTCCTTCTGATACGGCTTCAGGAAATGCCATCCCACGGGCAGCATCAATAACCCTATCATTACGATGACCGCTGCATGTTTCCATTGCAGTCCCGCCAGAAATGCTCCAACAATCAGCATCGGCATCAGTACGAGGGCGGTGCCAAGGTCGGGCTGCTTCAGAATCAGTGCTAGAGGTAAGCCTACCAGAAGCCCTGCTTTAATCAAGTCCTGCAGGCTAAGGTCATCGGTTCGCACTTCCGCAAAGAACCGAGCCAACACTATGATTATAATCAATTTGACGAATTCTGACACCTGAAAGAATTCCCCAAGCACCGGAATCCACCGTTTTGCTCCAAATCGGGTGTGCCCCATCAACAGCACTGCCACCAGCGCCACCAGCGCCGCGATGTACAACCAAGGGGCCTGTTCCATGATGACGTGGTAATCCAACCGCGACAGAACAAACATCAGCACGAATCCGATGATCAGCCATCGGACCTGCTTCATATGCATTCCCGCGAGCGCGCTGCCGTGAGTCGCCGAATAGATCTCAATTACGCCCAACGTACAAATCGCCGCCATGATCGCCAGCAGCCACCAATCGTAATCCCTAGCCCCGCGTGCGTCCTTAATCATCTCCTACCTTCTTCGTCGTGGGCGGTCTTTCGACCCGTGCTCTGGCTCACTGCCTTGCTCACTCCAACCCACGCAAAAAACTCTCAACCATTCCTATTTGGGAACGCCCAATCCTCACTCCGGCCGTTCCTTCTTCCGTCCGCCGGTCGCCAAAATCGCCGCAGTCTCCTCGGCCTTCGCCGCCGCATTCTTCTGCAACTCCGGCGTCTTGACCTCCGCCATCACTTGCCCCTGCGTCTTCTTATTCTTCTTTTCGTAATACGCCTTAACGATGTCGCGAACGACCGGACCCGAGGCCGTGCCGCCGTGCTCCGCTGTGTCCTGCACGACGGCGGCGACCACAATTTCCGGATTGCGTCGCGGTGCGTAACCGACAAACCAACCGTCATTCAGGCCTTTTCCCAACCCGAGCCGGCTGGCCGCGCCATAGCTCATCATCTGCGCGGTACCGGACTTCCCGCAAAATTCGATTCCTTGCAGCTTGATCGACGAACCGGTTCCACCGGCTTCATTAATCACCCCATACATTCCTTGCGTGACTTGCTCCACGGTGTTTTCCGCCAGCGGCACGTGCATTTCTCCGACATTCGCCGCGTCCTTCATCAGGTGCGGCTGTTTGAATTCGCCGCCAGACGCAATGCCTCCGATCGCGTAGGCGACCTGCAACGGCGTGACCATTACCGAGCCCTGGCCAATCGCAACCGAGATTGTCGATCCCGGATACCACTTGTGGTGATAGACCCGCTGTACCCATTCTTCCGACGGCACCAACCCCGCTTCTTCCGAGGGCAAATCAATTCCGGTTTTCGCGCCCAAACCCAGCATCCTGGCGTATTTCGCAATCGTCTCGATTCCCATGCGCATGCCCACGTTGTAAAAGAAGACGTCGCACGAGTGCACGATCGCGCTGTGCAGATTCATTACTCCGTGGCTGCTCTTTCCGTACACCCAGCATTTGTGCATCTGTCCATAAAACGTTCCGTAACCCGGGCAAAACGCAGTGAAATTCTCTGGCGGCGTTTTCGATTCCAGCATCGCCGTCGCCATGATGATCTTAAACACCGACCCTGGAGCCAGTTGTGCCTGCGTCACCCGGTTCAGCAGTGGTCGGTCCTTATCCTCGTTTAACCTTTGCCATTCTTCCTTAGAAACACGGATCGCGAAGTCATTCGGATCGGGCGCAGGATGACTCGCAAATGCCAGCACCTCACCGGTCCGCGGATCGAGTGCAACGACGGCTCCCTTCTTGTCCCCCAACCCTGCTTCCGCCACCTGCTGCAAGTCGTAATCAATCGTCAATTGAATCTGTTTTCCCGGAATGGCATCCTGCTGGTCCAGGTGGCCCATCTCTTTTCCGACGCTGTTCACAATCACGCGCCGCATTCCGTCCGTGCCCACCAACAAATCGTTGTATTGCCGCTCCAACCCGCTTTTCCCCGCAATATCGCCGGGCCGGTATTTGCCATTGCTCGATTCAATCTGCTGCTCGCTGACTTCTCCCACGTATCCGCTCGCGTGCGCCATGAACCCGCCGGGCAGATATCTGCGCCGGTGCACCATAAGCATTTCCAAAATGGGAATATCCGCCCGGTGCGATTCGATGAACGCCACATCCCCCGGCGTCGCTTCCGGCTTGATCACGATCGGCTGAAATTTCGGTAGTTTATCGGTGCTCTCCAGTTGTTCTTTGATTTCGTCTAGAGATAGTCCAAGCCCGTCGGCAATGATCGGCAGGTTTTTATCGAGTGCAACGTCATCGTCCCTCAGAAGCAGGACGCTGAAGGAAGGGTAGTTATCCACCAGGACCCGCCCGTCGCGATCTAGCATGCGTCCACGGGGCGCAATGATCGGAATCGAGCGCACGCGGTTCCGCTCCGCCATTTGTCCATATTTATCGGAATCGATGACTTGGAGTTTCCAGAAGCCCAGCAGCAACAAGCCAATCATGCCCACGATCACGTAGGACGCGGCTGCGAGCCGTTCTTGCGGCAATCGATTATCGTTGCGAAACCAATACGACACGAAGGGACCTATGCGCTTGTTTCTTTTTTTTCAGGGCTGAGCGGGCCCGCCTGCGCAATTTCTCATCCTGCGGCGAATGCTTCGAATTCTTCGTTTCTCGGAGCTCGCCTGCCGCTCCACACATCTCCGGAAGCCCCGAATCGCCGCCATCCTTCCAGAAGCCGCCATCTTCGAGAAGTCTTTTTCAAATTAGCACCTGGCCCCGGAGGGCGCAACTCGTACCAATGGGCAGGTTGCTCACCATGCACGGGACGTAACTCCTTCCTTTCCAACTGTATATTCCGCGCCCCCATCATCGCAGGGGCGCGTCTGCAGACGCGTGTTTTTCGGCCGCTCTCGGGCGGCCGTTTTCGGCTTGCCCTGAAGGGTTTTGCCTTGAAGGGGATTCGAGCGCCCAACCGCAAGCGGTCATGGCAACTTATCACCCCATTCTTTTGTATTTCCCCGCCCGCCTTTCATCCTTTACACTTTTTAGTTCCCTATGCTCTATCATCCGGATAAGCTCCTTCGCCTCGCCCTCATCGGCATGTCCGGCTCCGGAAAATCCCATTGGACAAGAAGTCTTGCCGCTGTCGGTTGTCCGACGGTCTCTTGTGATGACGAGATCGAAACTCGTCTGGCGCCCACGCTCAAGGCGGGCGGATATACCGGCATCAACGGCGTCGCCGCCTGGATGGGCTGGCCGGACAGCCGCGACTATGCCCAGCGCGAATCCGAATACCTGACCGCAGAAATCGCGGTCCTCGACGAGGTGCTCTCCAGTCTCGAAAAGGATCCGAAGCGCGCTCTGGTTCTCGACACCACCGGCAGCGTCATCGCCACCGGCAACCACACCCTCCACCGTCTCCGCCGGCAAATGACTGTGATCTATCTCGCTGCATCGAACGACGAAAGCAAACTCCTCATTCAGCGCTACCTGCGCGAACCGAAGCCGGTACTCTGGCAAGGCGCCTTCCGCCCCAATCCGGGAGAAACACCGCAACAAACCGTTGTCCGCTGCTATCCTGTCCTCATCTCCGCGCGTCGTCAGAGCTACGAAGCTTTAGCCCATCTCACCCTTCCGACTTTGCAGTTGCGCGATCTATCTCCGTTCGGCTCCGTCAACGACGCCGCTACGGGAAAAGCTTTCCTGGCAAAGGTCGGAGCGTTACTCGAGAGCCGTCGATGATCCGTTCTGCGATCCTCATCCGATGAGATACCGCAGCACCGCCGGCAAAGTCCCGCTTACCTCTCTCCGTGGCGCCGTCCTGCGCGGCCTTGCCCCCGATGGCGGCCTCTACATGCCCGCCGAGATCGCCCGCCACACTCCTGAAGAACTCGACCAATTTCGCCAGTTGCCTTTCACCGAAGTCTGCTTCCGCCTCGTGCGCCCCTTCGCTAGTCCCGACGTCCCCGAGGAAGTTCTTTGGCAAATCGTCGCCGAAACCATCAATTTCCCCGTGAAACTCGTCTCCCTGTCGCCGGCGCTCCACATCCTCGAACTCTTCCACGGTCCGACACTCGCTTTCAAAGACTTCGGCGCGCGTTTCTTGGCTCGTCTCATGGGTTATTTCGTCCGCGGTGAATCGCGCCAACTCACCGTCCTTGTGGCCACCTCCGGCGATACGGGCAGCGCCGTCGCCCATGGTTTTCTCGGAGTTCCTGGAATCCGCGTCGTCATTCTCTATCCATCCAAGCGCATTAGTGAAGCCCAGGAAAAGCAGTTCACCACCGTAGGGCAGAACATTACCGCTCTCGAGGTTTCCGGCACCTTCGATGATTGCCAGCGCCTCGTCAAGCAGGCCTTCGCCGACCGGCAACTCAACCAGCGCGGCTTCCTCACCTCTGCAAATTCCATCAACGTCGGCCGTTTGCTTCCGCAGATGTTCTACCACGTCGCTGCCTACCGTCAGTTGCCCGTAGCCTCAGTCCCGCTCGTGGTAGCTGTTCCCAGCGGCAATTTCGGCAATCTCACCGCTGGCATTTTCGCAAAACGCATCGGTGTTCCGGTCGCCCGTTTCATCGCCGCCACCAACGCGAACGACGTCGTTCCGCGCTACCTTCTCTCGGGCGAATACCAGCCGCGTCCGGCCGTAGCCACCTACTCGAACGCAATGGACGTCGGCAATCCCAACAATTTCCCTCGCCTCCTCGACCTCTGTCGCAACCGCATCGAAAATGTCCGTAAGGAAATCTGGGGCCACGGCGCAACCGACGAAGAGACCCTAAAGGAAATGCACGCCGTTTGGGACCGCTACCGCTACGTCGCCGATCCCCACACCGCCGTAGGTATCCACGGCTGGGAAGCCTTCCGCAAAACAAATCCTGAGTCCTCACAAGGTCTCGTGCTAGCCACCGCCCATCCGGCCAAATTCGCCGACATCGTCCAAAAAGCCATTGGTCAAGCCCCGCCTCTCCCCGAACGTCTGGCCCGCTACCTGCACCAACCCAAACTTTCCCAACCCATCTCCGCCGACTACTCCCCCTTCAAACAGTTCCTACTCTCCCACTAAGGGTTTGTGTTGGGGACCGACTCTGCTTGCGGTTGAGCCAGGAAGGGAGGCGCTCCGCCAACACGACCGCACCGAAAGACTCTCGCATTGCCCAGGCCGAACGGATGCGCGTCATGATGTGTAGCCATCAGCTAGCTTCTGATTGGCACGACCTGATCGCAGCAGGAGAGTGTAGCGTCCGCCTTCATCCAGGCGCGCGCTCCTGCCACCAATTAAATTAGGGAAATTCCTACGATGACCTTCTCAATCGGTCCAATCCCGAAAACAACAACGTTCCCAAGAACGCATTCACCGCCGCGGCAATCGCCATATGCAGCGTAAACCACGCCTCTGGCCGTGCCAGCAGCAAACTGCGGATCAAAACCAGGATTCCTTCGTGCGCTACAAAGAAACTGAAAATCAGCGCGAATCGCGCCGCCGGATGCTCCGTATCGAGCCGCGCTCCGATCGAAGACGCTAAATAGCCAATCACCGTCTTGGCAATTCCATAGAATCCCAGCGGCACCGTCGGCCCGCTCAGTGCATCCTGCGCCAGCCCAATCACCATGCCTAGCAGCAATCCCGTCGACGGATTCCTTCGGCTCAGGCCAAAATAAATGGTCACCAGCATCGGCAAATCCAGAATACTCAGCCTCGGAAAATACACCGGAGCCGTGGCCTGGAACACCAATGCCGCCGCCGCGGCCAATAACACCGCACCCGGGTAGAACTTATGCACCTCAATGTGTGTTTCGGCGCCGCGCAGCTCGTACACTTCGTTCATGGCTTCTCCGCCGCTGCGGCCGTGCCCGGACCTGCATTTTGCGTGTTCTGCGCCTCATTCTTGAATTCCACCGGCGCCTGCGTCAAAAGCACGATCACCGTCTCCAAGCGGTCCAGTTTCGCCGCCGGTTGCACCCGAATCTGCTTGAACGGATTTCCTGCCTTTACTTCCACGACGGTTCCGATCGGAATGTCGCGCGGAAAAATCTTGTCCATCCCGCTCGTCACGATCTGCTCTCCAATAGGGACCAATTCTTCCGTGGCCACGTACTTCATCAGCATCGTTGGCTCACCTGTCCCACCCACCGGCCCCTGCGTCCGAGTGCCGACCAGCATGGCTCCTGCGCCACCTTCTTTATCCGTTAGCAGCAACACTTGTGACGTGTCTCGATACACCTCAATCACTTTTCCCACCGCGCCGTCAGGCGTGATCACCGCCATATTTTTTCGAATGCCGTCCCGCTCACCGCGGTCGATCTCGATCGTCCGGCTTGCCGTTCCCGCACTCGCCGCAATTACGCGCCCGCCCACCATTGGCACCTTCTCGTGCGATTGTTTGAAACTCAATAGCGCCGCCAGCCGGTCCGCCTCCGCCGCGCGACCCTGCAACTGCGAAATCGTCAGCTTCAACGCGTCATTCTCGACGCGCAGCGCCTCATTGTCCCGCTGCGCATCCCGCAGCGCGAAGTAATGCGACCAAATCCCGTGCACTTTTCCAAATCCCCACGCTCCGCTTTGTTCGAACGGATAGGCCGCGGAAATCGCCCAAACGCGAAGTAGTCTTCCGCGCGAATCCCGTTTCACCTGCACTGCCAACAGCAACAGCTGTGCCAGCAATATACCGATTAGTAGCGTCAGCGACCTATGTCTAGATGGAATAGCGACCATAACCTGACCCGTTACGCGACCCGCAGACCGGAAGGTGGGTTTCCTCTCGACGGATCAGCGCAATCAGAAAACCTCAAACTGAAAACTCTTAATCAATACAAACTTGCCGTAGCAATTTGAAATCGCTCAACATCTTTCCGGTGCCCAGCACCACCGAAGCCAACGGATCATCTGCAATCGACACCGGCAATCCCGTCTCTTCGCGAATTCTCTTATCTAGATTCTTCAGCAGCGCGCCTCCGCCCGTCAGCACGATGCCTCGGTCGCTGATGTCGGCCGAAAGCTCCGGTGGAGTTCGTTCCAACGCTACGCGCACCGCATTCAAAATCGTTGCTACGCATTCGCTCAGCGCTTCGCGAATCTCGCTATCGTCAATCGTCACCGTGCGCGGAACGCCTTCGATCAGATTCCGCCCCTTCACTTCAATCGTCAGCGGCTTCTCCAGCGGGTACGCGGACCCAATCTCCATCTTGATCTGTTCCGCCGTACGTTCCCCAACCAGCAAGTTGTATTTCCGCTTTAGATATTGCATCACTGCTTCGTCCATCTCGTTCCCGGCCACGCGCACCGACCGCGAGTAAACAATCCCGCTCATCGAAATCACCGCGATATCCGTCGTGCCTCCGCCAATATCCACCACCATGTTTCCGCTCGGTTCTTCAATCGGCAATCCTGCGCCGATCGCCGCCGCCATGGCCTGTTCCACCAGGTAAACTTCACTGGCTCTCGCCCGGTACGCCGAGTCCTGCACCGCGCGCTTTTCGACGGGCGTGATTTCGCTGGGGACTCCAATCACAATTCGTGGATGCACCAGAACGCGCCGGTTGTGCGCCTTCTGAATGAAATACGTCAGCATCTTTTCGGTGACCTTGAAATCTGCGATCACCCCGTCTTTCATCGGCTTGATCGCCACCACGTTCCCCGGCGTCCGGCCCAGCATATCTTTCGCTTCGCGTCCGACCGCCACCACTTCGCCGCTCGCCTTGTTGATCGCTACGATGGACGGCTCGTTTACCACGATCCCTTTGCCGTGCGAAAACACCAGCGTGTTCGCCGTTCCCAGATCGATCGCCAGGTCGGACGAGAACAAACTGAACACCGACCTCAGGTTGTATCCGTTCTTGTTCATTACCGCTTTCCCCCTGCGGAGAGGGTCCTGCCCGGTAGGATCTCCGCGTTCGCCTACCAACAGTTCGACTTACTATTGTCGCCGGATTCGGCGGCCCATGCAAAAAGTGCAACCTGCCGACCCTCAAATCTACTTCGGCACAACAATGGGAACTTTTTGCGTCGCCGTCCCGCCGCGACGGTTTGACCCGATTACCACCAGGGTGTGTTCACCTGGTTCGAGCGGCTCTGTGAAGTGCCGGAACGTTCCGTCCTGTGCGATATTCGCCACCGGCTGTCCGTTCACGATCAACGCCGCCCCCGGCTCGGTCTTTCCGATCAACTCGACGACGCGCCCGTGAATCTGTGTCCCTTCGATCTCCAGCAGCATGTTCTGCATCTTGCCCTGTGCCACCAGGGAGAATTTGAACGTTTCGCTGAATTCGCTGGTCTCTTTTTTCGCGTCTGTCGCGGTCACGTTCCAGAAATAGTCGCCCGCCTCCAACCCTGAAACGTCCGCGGTCGGTCCACTGGCGGTCATCTGCTTCACCAGTTTCGTAAACATCGTCGTCGAACTGATACGCAGCGTATAACCCACCGCCTGATCCACCGGCTGCCACTCGAACCGCACCACCGCGGTCTTCGGATTCTCAGAGATAATCGGCGCCAGATTCAAAGGTGCCACCAGCGCTGGCGGCGCCAGGACGTCCGATTTCTGCGTTGCTCCTCCCGTCGGGAAGCTGGCCTTCTCCCACTGCGTCAATTCAATCGTTTCGTTTCCGCGATGAACCTCCGCGCCTCCATTGGCGACGACGATCTCGTGCTCGTTCTTGTTCGGATCGTTCTTCACCGTTGCGCGGCTGTTTTGCTTCATGTACGCGGTGGCATCTTCTACGCTCACTGCCGCCTGCGCATCCCTCAACGTCCACATCGGCGTGGCTAGGTCTACGGCGCCCGTATTGATACGCACCGCCGTATTCGAGTGGTCGCGCGTAACGGTGTTCTCTTCCACGGTGATCAGCGTGTCCTTGTTCACGGTGTACTCAGTTCCATCCGCGAAATTTATGCGTGCCGCTCCGTCCGAACCGGTCTGAATCAAGTCACCCTTATCGAGCGTGGTGTGATAGTCCGCATCCACCCAGGTTACGGAATTCACCTTCTTTACCTGAACGCGCCCATCGAGGTTCACAAACTTCGCCTGAGTCTGCGCGCTTGCGAGCGCTTCCTCCACCTGATTTCCGAGCGCGTTATTTAGTTTCTTTTCGACAACTTCTGTCCAGTTTGGAATCGTCGCATACATCCCCGCGATGACGATCACGGCGACAAGCACAATAGCGAGCGCCACCGTCTTGTAGGACACGGTGTGCCAATACACTTCCACGTGCCGGATCTTCGGCACCGGTTGAGGTGTCGGAGCCGTTGTAGGACGGCGGGGCTCAGTGGGTATCTGTGTACTCACGGTGGTGCGCTGCGAATGCTCCAATTTCGCAATCTAGCACACCCTGTCAACCCTGCACGGATTCCCCAACTGTGGTTGGTCAATCAACAAATAGCGTTTCCGTCTCTTTCGCGAACTGACCTTAAGTGCAGCTCCTTTTGAGCGCAACCCTTCGGAGGCCGGTCTTCGGCTTCCGCTGCTCCCCGCGCCCTCCGTGTATCTGCTTTATCTTTATTCTTTCTTGCAGTTTCTAATTTCCGTTTCCCACCTTGCGTCTCTCAAAAAACTTCCACTTATCAAATTCTGGCGCCACCGCCACATCAAAAAACCCCACCATCATCTCGTCCGATGTCTGCTCTCCCCATCGCACCGCCACATTCGGATCAGGATTGTGCGGATTCCCACGCGAATTATCGAACCACGCCACTGCTTGTAGCTCCGTCCCCGCCTTCAATGCCAAGGGCTCCGCCAACCGGTAACTCATCTGCCAGTGAAAGTGATAATCGACCCGCAACAGCGTCTGGCTTTGCTTGTCCTTATGCACGATGTTGTACTCGAACCGTTTTCCCCGCAAGTGCATGTGCGGAAAAAAACTCAGCAACAGCGCGTCATTCGGCAAAGTCCCCCAAGCCTCAGCACGGTAATCCGGCACTCCCGGCGGAATCACAAAATGATCATTCGTCAGTTGCAGCGTCATTACGCGCTGCTTCGGCGGCTCCTTCGCAAACCGCAGCCCGATTCGCGTCACATCCGTTCCTGATTTTCCATTCGTGGTGTAGTGCATTTGAAAAACCAGGTCCGCGCCGGCCGGAACGAACTTGGCCATCCCCTCCGGCCAGTTGTCCGGCGAGCTTCCAGGCGCATACACCAGCAAAATGTCACTGTCTGTCCACATCGCGCCCCGCCGGTCTTCGGTCCTCAGCATCTCGGCCGTGAACGGTTTCCCCACCGGAGCGTGTTTCAGCCACGGCGATCCCGCCGGCCGCACATACACCACCGCGTGATGCACATTCTCCGGCATCCCTGGCAAGATCTCCGATCCTTCGACCCAGCGACCTTCCTTGAAATTCGTCGGCACAATTTCATAGGTGTAATCCACTTGTCCTTCATCCGGGATGTTCACCCCTTCTGCCATCTTCACCACCAAATCTGGCTCCGCAATCGTCCAACGCCCCGACCAGTTCCGTTTCGCTGGCGCCTCTGCCGAATTTCCCGCTGGCGCGTCCCCCTCCGCCCAAGCCGCTAACGTCGAGATCTGCTCCGCACTCAACGAAGGATCATTCGAAAACTTACCAATCCCGGACTCCGCAAACCAAGGCGGCATCGTCCGTTTCTCTGCTGTCACGCGAATCGCCGCCGCATATCGCCGCGTCTCCTCGTAGGTCTCAAACGCCATCGGGGCAATCCCTCCCGCCCGATGACACACCTGGCAATGCCCCTGCAAAATGGGCAGCACGTCTTTATAAAATACCGGTATTAACGTCTTACGTCGTTGCGCCTCGCCATTCGCCGCAATCACCCAGGCTGCAAGCAAAGCGAGGAGAACAAGCCCGGAACAAACCCAGCAAAAGCGCGACCGACGCACAAATGTCCGATGCAAGATTCTTGGCACGACACCCACTTCATCTTTGCCCAAGTGTCGTAGGCACACAATTTACCTCAGCTTGTAAGCACTGAAACCCTCGTACTGCCGTCTCGAGCGCCGTCACGGAACATCTGTTGCGCAAAAACGCGATTCCCGAGGCCGTCTTCCAATCGCTCACGTCCCGGCCGCCATCGCCTTCAACAAAATCTCCAAATCATCCGGATGAATAGCGCACAACTGCGCCTCTTCCTTATCAATGTCCCCATTCTTCACCAAGGCTACCAACGACTCCTCCAACGTGAACGACCCCTTCTTCTTCGTCAACGGAATCTCCTGATGCAAATGCTGCAAATTATTCCGGCGAATATGATGTCGGGCCCCGTAGCCCACCATCAACAATTCCGCCACGGGCAATCTCCCACCGTGCTTGCTCGGTAACAACATCTGCGTTAACACCGCCGCCAAGGCCATCGCCAATTCCTGCCGTATCGAATTCTGCCTCTCGAACGGGAACGAATCCGCAATCCGTCCCACCGTCGAGGCCACATCCGTCGTGTGCAGCGTCGACAGCACCAGATGCCCGGTCTCGGCCGCCGCGACCGCGATCCGCATCGTCTCCGGGTCGCGCATCTCGCCGACAACAATCACATCCGGCGCTTGGCGCAGCGCTGCCCGCAGGGCGGTAGGAAAATCCGGCGCATCGCTCCCAATCTCTACCTGTTCGATCACGCTACGAATATGCGTGTGCTCATACTCAATCGGATCCTCAATCATCACGATGTGCCGGGTTTCCCGCGCATTAATCTCATGGATCAACGCCGAGAGTGTCGTCGATTTTCCCGATCCCGCAGGTCCGCCAATCAAAACCAATCCGCGCGGCAAATGCGCCAAATTCGCGACCGTCGGCGGCAGGTGTAACTCCTGCAGCGCCGGCACACGAGTCGGCAGCGCCCGAATCGAAGCCGCTGCCCGTCCCCGCTCCCGGTGCAAATTAATCCGGAATCTCCCGACACTCTCGATGCGATACGATGCGTCCGCAATCGACTGCTCCCGATAAACCTCGAGCGCATGCCGCCCCAATGCCGGCAGCACCGCCGCTTCGATGTCGGCTCCATCGACCGTGTTGGCCTCGATCTTGCGCACGTCGCCCTGCACCCGCACGCACGGCGGAGCACCTTCCACCAGCAACAAATCGCTCCCGCCTTTTTGCACCAGCGTCATCAGCCACTGGTCCAGTTGCGCCGTAGCCGCAACATCTGCAGGCTCGGTCCCGCGCCCCTCATTCAACTCCCGCACCAACCGGTTCAATTCTCCCGATTCATCCATTTCCGCCTCAGCATCTTCTCTCCCCGCCTACCACAGCGTCTCGGCGTCCGTTCTCTTTTTTCCCCAATTTCCAACTTTTCCTTCTCAAGCCCCGGTCTGCTTCTTCTTCGGTCTCAACTCCAGATTCCGCATCAAGCGGTGTAAATAATTCGCATGCACTCCCAACGCCTTGGCCGCCTCCGTCATATTCCCACCGGCCTGCTCGAGCGCATTCAAAATCATCTGCTTCTTCAACTTTTGAATCGCATCGTGATATTTCGTCGGCTCCGCTTCGCCAGGCTCGCTCTCCTGTAAACTCTCCGGCAAATCCTCGGCCTCAATCATCTCCGATGTCCCAATCACGACCGCCCGTTCCATCGCATTCTCCAGCTCCCGAATATTCCCCGGCCAGTCGTACTGCCGGAGACACGCCAGCGCCTCCGCGCTGATTCCGGTTACATTCCGGTTGCACTTCTTCGCATACCGCGCCGTAAAGTGCTCCGCCAACTCTGGTATGTCCTCCGGGCGTTCCCGCAACGAGGGCAGATTCAGTGAAATCACATTCAACCGGTGGAACAAGTCCGCCCGGAATTTTTCCTCGCGCACTTCCTTCTGCAAATCCTTGTTGGTCGCTGCCAGAAATCTCACGTCAATCTTGATCGGTTTGGTTCCACCGACCCGCACAAACTCCCGCTCCTGCAAAACGCGCAGTAGCTTCGCCTGCAAGATCGGCGAAAGCTCCCCAATCTCATCCAGAAAAATCGTCCCGCCTTCCGCCACTTCGAGAAATCCCTTCTTCTGGCTCACCGCGCTGGTGAACGCGCCCTTCTCATGCCCAAACAGTTCGCTCTCCAGCAGCGTCTCGGTCAACGCTGCGCAATTCAGTCCTACGAACGTCCGATCTTTCCTGCCGCTGTTTTTGTGAATCGCCCGCGCCGCCAGCTCTTTCCCTGTTCCGCTCTCCCCGCAAATCAGCACCGTCGAATCGCTCGCCGCCACTCGTTCGACAAGCTGGTACACCTCGCGCATTCGCGCGCTGCGCCCGACCATGTCATGCGTCAGGCTCACCTCGGCGCTCAGCCGCCGATTCTCATTCTTCAGCTTCTCAAACTGCCGTGCGTTCTCGATGCCCATCACGCCGAGTCCGGCAATCGCCGCCAGCAATTCCAAATCCTCGTGCATGAAATCCTGCACTGCGCTGCGCGATTCCAGATAGATCACCCCGAGCACGCGTTCCTCGCTGATCATCGGCACACAAAGAAACGCAACTCGCCGCTGTTTCTCCTTTGTGCCGCAATTCCAAACCACCGCGCCTTCCTCCGCCACGCGCCGGACCACGGCTGGACTCACGTGCACCGGATGATCCGGCCCGCAAACGCGATCCCACGCCACTTGCGATCGCACCTCACGCGATTCCTCTTCGAGCAGCAACACCGCCCCTCGCTCGGCCGGAATCACGTCGAAAATCATCCCCAGCAGTTGCCAGGGTAGGGATTCCTCGTCGTGCAGCGACCCAATGGCCCGGCTGATTCGAAGCAGCGCATTCAGGTTGCGCTGCATTCGCTCCATCCGTGGCAGCCCGGCCAAAGCTTCGGGCGTAAGGTTTGCCAGCTCCTCCGAGGGCACCTCAACCGTCTCCGCGTTTGGTTCTTCTTCTGCGTCCATCCGCACTTCGCTGCTCGGTGTAGGAACGGCCCGCTCTGCCTGGAACAAAAAAATGGAATTGCCGATCGCCACTTCATCCCCGCTCTTCAGCTCTCGCACCTTTACGGGAATGCCGTTCACAAATGTTCCGGCATGGCTGTCCAGATCACTCAGCACGTATCGTCCGCTTTGTTCGGCAAAAATGCAGTGGCGGGGCGAAACCCACGGATCTTCCAACCGCACGGTATTGCCCGCGGCCCCGCCGATGGTCACTTCACCGGCGACCGGGAACTCGCTCTTTCTGAGCGGACCGTTCATGGCTACAAGTTTCGCTTGCACGGTTTACCCGCCTCATTCAACAAGGGCGCCATTCTAGCTTGATGCCCCAAACCTCGCCACTACTTCGGCTATCCGATCGGATAGTGTGCCTATCCGATCGGTCATTGCTGGCCGATCACGCCTCATGATTTTTCGCAACTTGCCACGACGTGAACTAAGATACTTTGAATCTATAATTTACGGATGTAGCGCGGGAACTCTCCTCGTCTGCTTCTGGCCCCTCTCGCCTCTGTTCTCCGATTCCGTCTAACACATCGGATAGTTCCTTCAAGATTCCTTGCCGAGCGAGGGAGCGGACCAATTTGGATTTTTCCTTCCTAACTTCTTTAGCCTCAACTGCATCAACCGCGTCCGGCGGATATCCGCGCCTTGATTGGGACTTTGGCCACACGCCTGCACTTTCACTCGGTGTCGCGCAGTTGAACGACGAAGCAAAATAAAAGAGGTGTTCGAAATGAAAGCGCAAAACATTTTCCGGATGCAAGCAATCGTGATCGGGCTGGGCGCTGCCTTGTTGCTCGCCAGCTCCACTCCCGCTCAGGAAATTGTGAACACCTCCTTCAACGACGGGCCGAACGTTGCAACGTTTAATCCGCCCACGACTACGGCGGCCGCCCAGGTCTCGGCCGCCCCGGCCGCAGTGAATGCAAACGCCTCCGCTCCCGCGGCCGCCGTTGCCGTACCCGTCGCCGCTGAAGAAGCCGTGGTCTCGTTCGAGAACTCGGCCGAGCGTTGGCTGATCGCCTCCTCGTTCTTCGGCATGATGATGCTAGCGGTTTACGCCCTCGCCGAGATTCGGCGCTCCCGCAAATCCACGGACCGCCCGAGCTCTCTACTCGACCGCACTGCCGCCTTCAACTAGCCACCCCCGCACTTTGTTCCAGCAGGCCCCGGGAGCGCCCAACCAGCAAGGCGCTCCCGGGGCCGAAGTGTTGTTGGGGGCCAATCGCCGCTCGATCCCGTGTCCGCAGAATCACATGATCTCGCCGTGCAAAAAACGCGCCGCGAAATCCAAACCTTCCCTCTGTTGTAGAGCCGAGTCGTCTTTGCTGGGCTCCGAAAGCTAGGTATCTTGGCTTGTGTGGTGCCGAGCTTTAGATCGGCCACCCCATCTTGGGTTCACACCATCCTGGGTTCACACTTGGGCCTTTCCTCTCCATACCGTATAATGTCAAGTTTGTTCGCTCTCTCAGGAGACATCTGGAATGGCTGGAGTGTTTGACAACCAGAAAACCGGCGTCCGAATCCTCTTCGGCGTCATCATTGGCATGCTCGCGCTCAGCATGCTGCTCTATCTTGTGCCGCAAAGTCCGGACGCCACGCGAACTTCCGGCGACACGGTTGCCAAGGTCGCCGATCAATCCATCACGCTCGCGGACATTAACCAACGCCTCAACGAAATCCGCCAAAGCAATCCGATCCCGCGCCAGCTCGAAGGCCTTTACGCCAATCAAATCCTCAAGCAACTCGTCTTTCAAAAAGAGGTCGAATACGAAGCCAAGCGCCTTGGCATCTCGGTCAGCGACCAGGAACGCGCCGACCGTATCCGCCAGATTCTCCCGACCGCTTTCAATGGGGATACTTTCGTCGGCAACGACGCCTATTCCCAACAAGTGCAGCAGCGCTTCCAGATGACCGTGCCGGCCTTTGAAGAACTCATCCGCTCGAGCATGATCGAAGAAAAGTTCCACAAGCTGCTGACCGATGGCGTCAGCGTTACAACCGAGGACATTCGGCGGGAATTCCGCTACGAAAACGAAAAGATCAAGCTCGACTATGCCGCCGCCAATCCAGAAACCCTGGCCGACAAAATCAATCCTGATGACGCCGAGATCAAGTCTTACTACGAACAAAACAAGAATAAATTCCAGATCCCGGAAAAGCGCGTGGTTCGTTACGGCCTGCTCGATCTTAGTCAGCTCCGGCAGAACATCCCCGTCACCGACGATGAACTGAAAGCAATCTATCAACAGAATATCTCCCAGTACGAGGTCCCTGATCGAGTTCACGCCGAGCACATTCTTCTGACCACCGTCGGCAAGACCGACGCAGAAGTCGCCGAAGTGAAAAAGACTGCCGCCGACGTTCTCGCCCAGGCTAAGAAACCCGGCGCCAACTTCGAAGACCTCGCCAAAAGATACTCCGAGGATCCTGGCTCGAAAACCAAAGGCGGCGACCTCGGCTGGCTCGTTCACGGCCAGACCGTCCCGGAGTTCGATCAAGCCGCCTTTAGCCTTCCTAAGGGCGGCATTTCCGACCTCATCAAAACCCAATACGGCTTCCACATCATCAAGGTCCTTGAAAAAGAGAACGCCCACACCAAGACTTTCGATGAAGTAAAGGATTCCATCCGCACTCCCTACCTCCTGCAGAAAGTCGACCAGGAGGCCGCGTCAATTGCGGATCAGATGTCGAGCCAGATACGCCAATCCAACAACACCAAGCTGGATGACTTGGCAGAGAGGTTCCACCTCAACGTCGCCGAAACACGTCCCTTGGCTCCCAACGATCCGGTCCTCGAACTCGGCAATTCGCAAGACGTCAAAGACGAAATCGTTCGCCTCCGTCCTGGCGAGCTCAGCCTCCCCATTCGCACCGACCGCGGATTCGTCGTTCTCGCTCTCAAGCAAACGATTCCCGCTCATCCGGGTACTCTCGACGAGGTGCGCGATAAAATCATTGCCGAGCTACGCACCACCAAGTCGCAACAACTGGCCCAATCGAAGATCGACGAGCTCATCAAACGCGTCAAAACGGGGGAAAAGTTCGACTCTGCCGCTAAAGCCCTTGGCCTTGAATCCAAAACTTCAGAAGCACTTGCTCGCAACGGCAGCATTGCCGGTCTTGGCAACGCGAAACTCATCCTGTCGGCCTTTTCTCTCAAGCAAGGGGATATCGGCGGCCCAGTTCACATGGGATCATCGTGGGTCGCCTACCAGATTGTGGAGAAAATTGAGCCGAATCCCGCGGACTTCGAAGCGCAGAAGGCGAAAATCACCGACACTCTGCTGCAATCCAAGCGCAACATGGCCTTCGAGGCCTTCCGTTTGGCCCTTGAGGACCGCCTGAAGGGGGAAGGCAAGCTGAAGCTCAACCCCGAAAAACTGCGCACCTTCGGCGACCTCGGCTCCTCGCCACTCCCCGCTAACTCTTAGTAGGCAAGCAGTTTAGCTTAATACACAACCTCGTCAACGCAACCCCTTGCCCTTTGCTTTGCGAGACGCTAGCCTAGTCGTGTCTGGTTCGGCCCTCCTTGAAAGGGATCTGCAAAGGGTTCAGGCTCCTCTCCGGAGTTCTTTCAAGGCACTCGGCTCCTCCAGTCCACTCTCTCACTCTTAGGAAATCGTCATGGCTAAATCCGCAACCGCTCGCGCTGCCCAGGTTCGTAACGATTACCGCTGCAGCATTGAAGTCAATCAATCCGGTAAATACTGCGTGCGCATCCGCGCCCAATACCCGCGCCATGCCTGGAGCCTTGGTGTCTTCTTCCTCGCCTCCTCCTTCGATCGCTCCATGAAAAAACTCGAAGAATGCCTCCGCTTCCTCCAGCGGAACGAAGAAAAGCTGTGGTTCTGGGGAGTCGACCGCGCTGCCGACTTGGCCTTCACCTCGGAATTCCTCAAAGAAGTCGGCCTTCTGCTTGACCGCCGCCTGGAATTCCCTCGCAAGGCCTCGAATCTCTCTCTTGAACCCGAACGCGACGTTCCCGCGTTCGTCTTCGGCCCCGTGCGCCGCGGCCTCGCCGAATCCGTAGAATACGGCCGAGTCCGTCTAGCCGGCGACTGATTGCGCAAATCCCGAAACCGGAAACCGCGGAGGGTGTCCCATCTTGCTTTCGAAGGGTGGGTCTTGGCGTCTGTTTGTCGTCTTCACCCTGTGACCCCACTCGCATAACTCCTTTCTCTTCTTCGATTCTTCCTTGACATCCCTCTCTCGTTCTTTCATCATGCGCGAAATCCCTAGGGGAAGTCCCGCGAGACCTCGCTTCTCGCTTCCTGCTCTCCGCCCGACAGCACGGTGTGTCTGTGTGTCGTCCAGGTGGCCTGAACACTCCGGGCGAAAGGACCTCTCAACCATGATCAGCTCAACGATGATCAGCTTCCGTAAGCCAATTTTTGTCGCTCTTGTCACAGCTCTGTTGCTTGTCGCCGGTAACATCAATCTGCGCGCGGCCTCGAAGCCCCGGGCCGCTCAAGCCCCGGCCGCTCAATCCCCGGACCAGAGCCAAACCGACTCCACTGCGAAGCCAAAGACGAAGAAAAAAAAGACCACCACTGCAGATGACGACGCCACGACGGACGCGTCAACCACCAAGAAATCCTCGAAGACAAAGAAAACCGAACCGACAGACCCTGCGGCAACCGGTGACACGTCCACTTCGACCACCAAGAAAACCTCCAAGTCCAAGAAGGCTGACGCAGCAGCCGACACCTCCACCACCGCTGGTACCGACACCTCCTCGACCACGGGCAAGAAAACCTCCAAGACCAAGAAGTCCGATACCGCCGCCGCCGACACCTCAACGACGGCTGCAAGCGGCGACACTTCCGCCAGCACCACCAAGAAATCCTCTAAATCAAAGAAGTCGACGACCGCCGCTGACTCGACCGCAACGCCTCCTGCGAACACCACCGCCGCACCGGCTCCCGCAAACAAATCGACCACTCCCACTGCGAACACCACCGCCGCACCGGCACCGGCAGTAAAGACCACCAGTGCCCCGACTGCGGCCACCACGGCTCCAGCCGCCGCTGCTCCGGCGGCGACGACGACGCCAGCGAAGAGCGCGACCCCAACACCTCAGCAGACTCCGCCTGCGAACAGCGCCGGCATGGTCTGGGTTAACACCGATTCCGGCGTTTACCACAAGCCCGGGACTCGCTATTACGGTAAGACCAAGCAGGGCAAATACATGACCGAGGCCGATGCCGTCAAAGCAGGATATCGCGCCGCGGAAAAGAATTAGCTTTTCCCAGTCCGTCGCTTTACGGCCAATTCATTTCAAGGAGAACACTGCATGAAGAGAAATTCGCTTAAGATGTTGCTTGTCGCACTGGTTTTCATTTTCGGCGTCAGCGTTGTCGTTTCTCAACCGCAGACCAGCACCGCCAGCAAATCCACGGCTTCGGCCGCCAGCAACCTCGTGGACATTAACAGCGCCACCAAAGACCAGCTCGATGCGCTTCCGGGCATCGGGGCCGCCTATTC
Organism: Candidatus Acidiferrales bacterium; assembly: GCA_963722985.1. Lineage (GTDB taxonomy): Bacteria > Acidobacteriota > Terriglobia > Acidiferrales > UBA7541 > Acidiferrum. The sequence goes on from CAVROZ010000001.1 coordinate 589,612, forward strand.
TCAGAAAATCATCGACGGCCGCCCCTACGCCAAGAAGACCGATCTAGTGAAGAAAAAGGTCGTTCCTCAAGCTACCTACGACAAGATCAAGGACTTGATCATCGCCAAACAGAAGTAAAGATTTCGCTTTGACGGAGCGGCTTTCGCTCAAAACCGCTCCGATTCTTTCTTTTCTAAGGAGACTCTATGGGACTCATCGATTCAGTTCTATCTATGGCAGGCAGCTCCGGCGCGCAGCAACAGGAACACTCCACTGGAATCAGCGCCATTCTCAACTACATCAACAATCCGCAAGTCGGCGGCATCGCCGGTCTGCAGCAAATGTTTCAGCAGGGCGGCCTTGGTAATGTGGTTAGCTCCTGGATCAGCGGCGGCCAGCATCTCCCCGTCTCCGCCGACCAACTTCAAAACGTCCTTCACGGCGGAGCCCTTCAGCAAGCGGCGCAACAACACGGATTGGATCCGACCCAACTCGCCGGCATGATGACCACTCTTCTGCCGCACTTGGTCAACCACCTTACCCCGAACGGCCAAGTGCCCGACGCCAATAGCCTTTCGCAAATGCTAAAAGGCCTAGCCGCCGGCCAATCCTCCTAATCTTTTTCCTTGCTGATCTAGGGCCCGCCTTTCGAGGCGGGCCGTTTCCCGAACGACACGGGCACCAATATCGTGCCTTCGCTCGTAGAGCCGTGCCTTCAGGTGGGCACCTTCGGTTTGACAACCGAAGGCTGCAACGCCCGGAGGTCTACCTCACAATCACTTCTCCTCGTCCCACCATCTGGTCGTTCAACCACAGGCGGTACTTATAACTCCCTACCTTCGTTTCGTGCGTCACCGGCCCGCTCAGCAAACGCATTCCCTCAGGCGCCTGAAAAATATTCGACCCGAACGGACACCGGTTCGCATCGAACTCCACCTTCAAATTTCCCGCATCCGAAATCCAACTCACCTGATCCCCTGGATCGAGCACCACTGCCCGCGGGATCAATCCGACCAATACCGGTTTCTCCGCCATTCCTTCTCCTTATGTCACGACTCTCGACTCGATCGAGCACGACTTCCCTTCATCCTGGGCTTCGAAGTACCGCGCGGTTCAGCCGCAAAATGAAATGGGCTGGTCCTCCAAGAGATCCGTTCTCCGCCTCGCACCATACCACAACGCCGCAGTTCCTCCCATAATTGACTCTTATACAGCGCCGAGCTTCCATACTCCTTGACCGATACTAGGACTAACTTTATACTGGTGAAGTGATCTGATGCGCTGAGCACAACTCTTGCGCTCCAGCCACTGGAATTCCCCCGCAGGAGTTTATTCGCATGGCGTCTATCGCTCGGCCCCTCTCTATCCCTTTGCCAAATGGGGCCCGCCTGCCTCTCATTTCCTCGATTCCGTTCGCCCTGATTCATCTCGCCGCGCTCTGCGTCTTCTTCTTCCCCTTCAAGTGGTATTACGCTTTTACCTGTTTTCTCGCCTATGAGATCCGCATGTTCTTCGTCACTGCCGGCTACCATCGCTACTTTTCTCACCGCTCCTTCAAGACCAGCCGGTGGTTTCAGTTCGCGATCGCCTGGATGGCCATGTCCTCGTCGCAAAAAGGCGTTTTGTGGTGGGCTGCTCATCACCGTCACCACCACCGTTTCTCCGACCAGGAAGAAGACCTCCACTCTCCGACCCTCTTCGGCTTCTGGTGGTCCCACGTCGGCTGGATTCTATCCGACAGATACAATCACACGCGCTTCGACTACATCGGCGACTTCGCCAAATTTCCCGAGCTTCGCTGGCTCAACAGGTATTACCTGGTACCACCCACCGTCCTCGGCGTCGCGATGTTCCTGATCGGCGGCCTGCCGCTCCTGTTCTGGGGGTTCTTCCTCAGCACTGTCGTCCTCTGGCACGGCACCTTCACCATCAACTCGCTCTCGCACCTCTTCGGCAAGCGCCGTTTCCCCACCACGGACACCAGCAAGAACAGCTGGCTCCTCGCTCTCGTTACTCTCGGCGAGGGCTGGCACAACAACCACCACCACTTCATGGCCAGCGCCCGTCAAGGATTCTACTGGTGGGAAATCGACGTAACCTTCTATGGCCTAAAACTTCTCTCCTGGTTCGGCTTCATCCGCGAACTCCGCAACGTCCCCGAAAAAATCCTCGCCGAAGGCGCCGCCCTGGACCTCGTGCGGTAGCCATAAGGCAACACGAAAGATTTCGAAGGCCGGGTCTGAACCTTCCCACTACCGGGAGAATGCACCCGAATTGTGTCCTGCAGCTTTTCTGAAACGCCACCTCGGGCCAAGCGGGTATACCCCACCCATTCGCGTAAGTGAAGAAAATAAGGGAGTCGCCCGGAATCCGGGTTTGCATCCGGGGGGAAACAAAGGAGTTTCCTCGGTGCAGGCCGAAGAAACCACGAAAATGTGATGGGTGATTTTAATAACTCGCCGAATGAGGGTAAATGTCGGGTGGAAGGGACTGAATTGTGTTCGAACAAGCCGGCTGCCGTTGAGTAACACCGCGCCAATTTGACCGTTGCGCACCCCCTATTGCTGCGCCAAACTACACTCCCCGCCGTACTCTTGCGCTTCCCCGAGCACGCCTTGGCGGGACTCCTGAATGGTCCTCGACGGACCGCTGAAAGGGAATCCATGACCCATCCACTCGGACCACTCAATCCGCCAACCCGCCTGATGATGACGCCTGGACCGTGCTCGATCGATCCCCGCGTCTATCGCGCTCTGGCGGCGCCGATTGTTGGCCACCTCGACCCATGGTTCCGCAGCTGCATGGAGGAAACACAGATCCTCATGCGGCAGGTCTTCCAGACCGACAATCGCGTCACGTTTCCGCTTTCATCGTCCGGCTCGGGCGGCATCGAAGCGGCGGTGTTGAACTCGCTCGAACCCGGCGACGAAGCGATCTGTTGCGTGAACGGTATGTTTTCGGAGCGCATGCACGTCATCGCCCAGCACACTCCTGCCAAAACGCACCTGGTGGAAGCGCCGCTCGGCAAGCCGGTCGATCCCGAAGATGTGCGCAAAGTGGCCAAGGGCCGCAAAATCAAGATGATCGGCTTGGCCCAGGGCGAAACCTCTACGGGCGTGCTGACCGACATCGATCCGATCCGCAAAGTGGCCGATGAATGCGGGGCATTACTGGTAGTGGACGCGGTCGCCTCGCTTGCTGCCGTGCCGCTGCACATCGACAAACAGCGAGTCGATATTTGCTTCAGCGGCTCGCAAAAAGCGATCAGTGCGCCCCCGGGAATGTCGCCGATCACAGTGAGCCCGCGCGCCGAAGAAGTGTTTCGCACCCGCAAGACCAAGGTGCAGAGCTGGTATTTCGATCTGTCCACCGCGATGAATTTTTGGGGCAAGGACCGCTTGTATCATCACACGCCGCCGATTTCGTTAATCTACGCACTGCGCGAAGCGATGAGCATTCTGCTCGAAGAAGGACTACAAGCGCGGTGGGAGCGCCACCGCGTCAATCAGCTCGCGCTTGTGGCTGGCGTCGAAGCCATGGGCTTGCAGATGTTCGTAGAGAAGCCGAAAGACAGGCTGGTTACGGTCACGGCCGTGAAGATCCCTGCGGGCATCGACGATGCCAAAGTGCGCAATCAGCTCCTCGACGAATTCAATATCGAAATTGCTGGCGGCATTGGCGCAACGAAAGGCCAGATCTGGCGGCTCGGCACAATGGGATACTGTAGTCAGAAGCAGTTCATCCTTCAGCTGCTGGGGGCGCTCGACAAAGTTTTGGTCGATAACGGCCACCGTCACTCGCCCGGCGCGGGCGTCGGCGGAGCGATCCAAAGCTACGCGCACGCGGAAGTCCCGGTGCAAGCCGCGCGCTAGCGGCCACGCAAGCCAAAATCACGGGTCTAAAGACCCGCCACGGCCAAGGCGCTGAGTTTTTTATGGGGAAGCCTTGCTCTGGTGTTCATCCGTGGCAACCAGCTTCACGAATTCCGGGTCGTCTTGAAGAACAGCCAAATCCGGATCCTGAGTAGCCCACCGCGCATTGTGATAGCCCGCAACCACGCATTTCCGGAAGGCGTCGAGCGCCTGTTTTTTCATCTTCAGCACACCGTAGGTGCACGCCGCGTTATAAAGAATGTTCGCGTCCGTTGGTCTCATCGCAACGGCAATCTTGATATGCTGAACCGCTTCGTCCTGCTGGCCCAGAATCGCCAGATCGCAAGCCAACAAGATACGCGCGCGCACGTCGTCGGGAAAGCGCTGCAACTGCTCCACAAGCACTTCGCGTTCGCGTGTCCGCAGGCGTTCAGCATCGGCAATGCGGCCCAGAATTTCCAGGCTGTTAATCAGGGGGATCAACGCATTATAGTCGTTGATCACAATCTCCATGGCGCTCTCCGCCAATTGCGCCGCTTCCGCGTGGCGTCCCGAAGCGAAGTACGATCGCGCCAGAACGTCGTGCGCCCCTTCAGAATCCGATTGCCGCTCGATGGCTCGCTTTGCCAGTCGAATGGCGTCGTCGAAGTGTTGTTGCGCGTAATGGATGCGCGCGCGCGCCGAGATCACTTCGGGAAGATCGGGCGCCAGATTGCTGGCCATGGCACAAGCTTCGAGACCTTTCTCGATGAACAGCGGATTCGGCGTGCGGAACTCGTGCATGCCGCCCCAAACATGAGCCATGCCCGCGTAAGCCAAGGCGAATCGGGCGTCGAGCTTCACCGCCTCTTCATACATGGCCAGGGAATATTCAAACTGCCTTTGCCGCAGATAGTTGCGGCCGCGCAGGAAAAAGTCGTAAGCCTGGGGATTATCGGTCGGCTTGCTGGCAATCACTTTTTCTTCCTGCGGGGAAAGCGTGATTTCCAGAGCCTTGGCGATGCTCAGCGAGATCTCTTCCTGCACCGCGAAGACGTCTTCCATCTGTCGGTCGTAGCGCTCGGCCCACACGGAATGGCGCGTGCTGCTCTCGACAAGTTGCGTGGTGATGCGCAGGCGGTTTCCCGCGCGTCGAATGGAACCTTCGAGAACGTACATGGCGCCAAGCTTTTCGCCCACTTGCGGCGCGGTTACCTGCTTATCCCGGAAAGCCAACATTTCGGAACGGGGGAAAATCTGCAACCGTCCGATCTTGGAAAGTTCGGTGATGATGTCTTCGGTCATCCCGTCGCGGAAATATTCGTCTTCCTTCGCGCCGCTGAGGTTCTCGAAGTACAGGACGGCCACGGTTTTCTTGACCGCCAGAGGAGGAACTGCGCTCGTGGTAGCCATCGATCCCGAACTATGGCTGCGCGCCGATTCCACTCGGCTCGAAGAATCCAGGTCTCGTCTCAGCCGCTTCAGGTCCCCGCGCAGTTCCGCTGCTGTTTGATAACGCAGGTCGCGGTCTTTTTCGAGAGCTTTCAGGATGATGCGCTCCAGTTCTGGTGGAGCTTTTGGATTGGACTTGCTCACGGAAGCGGGCGTGCCGTTCAGGATGCCGTCAAAGATGACTGCGGTCGTGAATCCGGGAAACGGAACCTTTCCGGTGGACAGCTCATACAGGACCACGCCGAAGGAGAAAAGATCGGTGCGGGTACAGAGTTCTTCGCCGCGGGCTTGCTCAGGACTCATGTACGCAATCGTGCCAATCGAACTTCCCGGGCTGGTGAGCCCGGCTTCCGTTATTCCCTGGGTGTTGCCGCGTCCTGGCTCTTCATGGACCGTTTCTCCGTCGCTGTGGTGCGGCGTTTCCACCTTTGCCAGTCCGAAGTCCAGCACTTTTGCTTGTCCGCGTTCGGTCAGGAAAATGTTCGCGGGCTTGATATCGCGGTGAACGATGCCCTTGGCGTGCGCTGCGGCAAGAGCGTCGGCAACCTGGGTGCCGAGATCGAGCACCATGCCGAGGTCGACCGGAGCGCCACTAATGCGATGCTTCAGCGTTTGGCCTTCGAGCAGTTCCATGGCGATGAACGGCTGGCTCTCGGCCTCACCGACATCGTAAATGGTGCAAATGTTTGGATGGTTGAGAGCGGAAGCGGCGCGGGCTTCGCGTTGAAAACGGTCCAACGCTTGGCGATCACCGGCCATTTCGGGAGGGAGAAATTTCAGCGCAACGTGCCGTCCCAGGCGAGTGTCCTTCGCTTTGTAGACCACACCCATACCGCCGCCACCCAATTTTTCCAAGATTCGATAGTGAGAGATGGTCTGACCAAGCATGGGATGAGTGCGGGCGCCGAGTCATATTAGAGGCGCAAAAGGTGGAAGTCAAACTGCGCCACCGGGCTAGCGTCCTTTTTGCGCTGTCGCCACTTTGTTGGCGTTAATCTGTTGGAATTCTTCGTACGTGCCTTTGAAGTCGTCGACTTTGCCGCTTTTGAAATGCCAAATGCGCGTAGCCACTTCGTCGAGCACGTCTTCATCGTGAGTGACAAGCAAAAGTGTGCCGTCATATTTCTGTAGCGCGATGTTCAGCGCGTTGATCGCTTCCAAATCAAGGTTGTTGGTGGGCTCGTCGAGCACCAGAAAATTCGGCTTCTGAATCATCAGACGGCAGAAAATCAGGCGGGCTTGTTCGCCGCCGGAGAGGCCGGAAGTCGGCTTCAGCGCATCATCGCCGCTGAAGAGCATTTGCCCGAGAAAACCGCGGATCTCTTCCTGCGTAGCGTCCGGCTTGAATTGCCACAACCATTCGAGTGCGTTGACGCCCTTGCTTTTATCGATCGTGTATGAAAAGTCCTGAGGGAAATAGCCGACAGAAACTTCGTGGCCCCAGACGACATTGCCGGAATCGATGGTGAACTCGTGTTCGGCGTCACCGATGAATTTGCCCGCGTTGCGGATCAACGATTTCAGCATGGTGGTTTTGCCGGCGCCGTTGCGGCCGGTAAGTGCGATCTTCTCGCCGCGGGTCACATGAGCCGAGAAGTGCTCGAACACCTTCAGATCACCGTAGGATTTGGCCAGACGCTTCACTTCGAGCGGCGCGCGGCCCGAAGGAGCTTCGCTCTGGAAGCGAATGTAAGGACGTTGAATGTTGGATTTCGCCAGATCGGAGGTTTGCAGACGCTCGACTTCCTTCTTCCGGGATGTTGCTTGCGCCGAACGAGTGCCGGCGGAGAAACGGGCGATAAAGTCGTTCAACTGAGCGATCTTCTTCTCGCGGACGGCGTTGTCGGCTTCCATGCGAGAGCGAATCTGGGTCTTGGCGAGCACCATATCGTCATAGCCGCCGGGATACATGATGATGGTCTGGTAGTCGATGTCGGCAGTGTGAGTGCAGATGCTGTTGAGGAAATGGCGGTCGTGCGAGATGACGATGAGCACCCCGTGGTACTCGGACAGGTATTCTTTCAGCCAATGTACGGAATCGAGATCGAGGTTGTTGGTGGGCTCGTCGAGTAGGAGCGCCGAAGGATTGCCGAACAAGGCCTGCGCGAGGAGCACGCGGACCTTTTGTCCACCCTGCAGTTCGCCCATCTTGCGCTCGTGCAAGGCAGCATCAATGCCGAGGCCATCGAGTAGAATGCCGGCATCGGCTTCGGCGGTATAGCCGCCTTCTTCACCGACGATGCCTTCTAGTTCACCGAGGCGCATGCCGTCTTCATCGGTTAGCTCTTCGTGCGGCTTGGCGTACAGAGCGTCGCGCTCCTCGAGCGCCTTCCAGAGCGTGCCGTTGCCCATGATCACAGTGTCGATCACACGGAACTGGTCGTAGGCGAACTGGTCCTGACGCAGAATGCCGATTCGTTTGGGCCGGTTGACATTGCCGTTTGTCGGATCCTGCTCGCCGGTCAGGATCTTCATGAAAGTGGATTTGCCCGCGCCATTCGGCCCGGAAATCGCGTAGCGGCGGCCGTCTATGAAGGTCGTCGTGACATCCTCAAAGAGGATGCGGGAGCCAAAGCGCATAGTGATGTTATCGACGGAAATCATATCCCTCTAATTTTAGCGTAGTCTGCGGCATTCGCGTCAAAAGCTTGCGAGGAAAAATTGGATACGTCGATTGGTTTGAGGATGAAAGGAACGATGAGAATCAAGCCTCCATGCCGGTTTGCACGGTGGGTTGCCCCAATTCACCTTCCCAGCGGGCGATCACGGCGCTGGCCAGGCAATTGCCGGTCACATTGACCGATGTGCGCGCCATGTCGATGAGCGCATCCACGCCGAGAATTAGAAAAATCGGCTCGCTGGGGAGATGAAATGTCCCGGCAGTGGCGAGCAGGACGACCAGAACGGCCCGCGGCACACCCGCCACACCCTTACTGGTGAGCATCAGGGTGAAAACCATGAAGAGCTGCTGCGGCCAAGTCATGGTGATTCCAGCGGCCTGAGCTACAAAAATGGATGCGAGCGCCAGATACAGCGTCGAACCGTCGAGATTGAAGCTGTAACCGGCGGGAATCACGAAAGCCACGATTTCGCGTGGAACGCCGAAGGATTCCATCGATTCCATGGCGCGCGGCAGCGCTGCTTCGGAGGTGCTAGTGGCGAACGCAATGGTGGCGGGTTCAGCGACGGCTCTCAGAAAACGCAGAACGGGAAGGCGCGCTAGCAGAGCGATCGGCAACAAGACGCCGAACAAAAATACGAGCAAAGCGCCGTAAGCGGTGAGCACCAGTTTTCCCAAGTGCGGCAGGACGTGAATGCCGAGTTGGCCCACGGTGTAGGCCATGGCAGCGCCTACGCCGATCGGTGCGTAGTACATGACCACGTTGGTGAAGCGGAACATCGTTTGCGTTAGGGATTCCATAAAATTCAGCATCGGCAGGCGAGATTTTTCCGCAACTTGCGTGAGCGCGATGCCAAACAGAATGGCGAACACCGCGACCTGCAGAATCTGATTGTCGCCGACGGCCCTGACAATGTTGTCCGGAAAAACGTGCAGCAGGAATTCGTCCCAGCGGAGTGTCGTCACATTTTGCGGAACCTGTTGAGTGATCGTTAGAGGCATCGTCAGCCCGACACCGGCGCGCGTCAGATTGATCGCCGCTATGCCCAGAAACAGCGCAATGGTCGTGACAACTTCAAAATAGATTAGAGCTTTCAGGCCGATCCGACCGACTTTGCGCAGGTCATCATGCCCGGCGATGCCGGTGATCAAAGTTCCGAGTATCAATGGAGCGACGATCAGTTTGATCAATCTGAGGAAGATGTCGCTCAGGATTCGCAAATGCGTGGCGAATTGCGGCCAGTCCAGGCCAATTTCGAGGCCGAAGAGCATGGCGAAGAAAATCCAGTAAGTAAGAGATCTTTTGCGAAATCCTGCATAGGCCAGGACGAACAAGCCTGTCCAACGCAACATAACGATCCAGAAATGGCCTGGAAAAAGTGCGATGAGTAACGCACCGAGGAGAAAAAGCAGCAAACCGGAAATCAGGGGAAGGGAACTGAGTTTGGGCGAATCGCTAGGCAAAGAATCGTCCTCGAAAAGGCGTAGGACCTTCTGCGCTCGCCATCATAACGTGCCCGGTAAGCTTGCCATAGAGCTTCCGGTGACGCGCGCGAGCATGATCGGAGGCTTGCCGTTAGCTTTGCCGCGCTGCTATCTTGCAGCAATGGCCAAAATCCTTTACTTCGAATGCTCTCGCTGCAAGGCACACATTTCGACCGAATCGCCGCGAACCGTTTGCCCACACTGTGCTGGTTCCCTCTACGTACGTTATGACTTAACGCCCTTGCGTGGGCACTCTCATCGAGACGAAATCGTCCGCCAAGCTTCGACCAAGCCGTGGGCTGGCTTGTGGCGATATCAAGCCGTGCTTCCCGATGCCAAACCAGTTTCACTGGGTGAAGGGTGGACGCCGATGATTCGCAGCCGGCGGCACCCGAATGTCTTTCTCAAGGAAGAAGGCGCGAACCCGACGGGTAGTTTCAAGGCGCGCGGCATGGCCATGGCCGTCACGATGGCCCGTCAGTATGGGTTGAAGCAGCTGGCTGCGCCTTCGGCGGGAAATGCCGCGGGCGCGCTTGCCGCGTACGCCGCCGCGGCAGGAATCGAAGCGCACATCTTCATGCCGAACGATGTGCCGTTCGCAAATTATTTTGAGGCGGTACTGTATGGAGCAAACGTCACGCTGGTGGACGGACTGATTTCAGATTGCGGACGGATTGTCACCGAGCGTAAGGACAAGGAGGGTTGGTTTGACGTCTCCACGTTGAAGGAGCCGTTTCGCGTGGAAGGGAAGAAAACCATGGGTTACGAGCTCGTTGAGCAACTAGGCTGGGAATATCCGCAAGCGGTTTTTTATCCAACCGGAGGAGGTGTCGGTTTGATCGGTATGTGGAAGGCGTTTCGGGAACTGCAGGAGTTGGGCTGGGTGCAGCCGGGCAAACCTCCGAAGATGATCGCGGTGCAATCGTCCGGATGTGCGCCGGTGGTGCGGGCGTTCGATCAGCACGAAAAGGCCAGCGAGATGTGGAAGGATGCGGCCACGTTTGCTGCCGGGTTGCGCGTGCCTAAGCCGTATGGCGACTACATCATGTTGGAGATCTTGCGCGAATCCGAAGGCTTGGCGGTTGCCTTGCCCGACGAGCAGATTCTTGCTTCGCTGAAGGATTGGGCGAGGCACGAAGGGATGCTTTTGTCTCCGGAGGGAGCCGCGGCTACAGCCGCTTACGATCATTTGTTGAGCACAGGATTTTTGAAGCCCGAGGACCGCGTGGTTTTATTCAACACGGGCGCAGGCCTGAAGTATACAGATATTACGGCCGAAGCCGCGGGAATTCGACGGCCAGTGCTGAAGGCATAGGGACAGGCTCGAGTTGGAATACGGGGAAGCCGCAGGCTCGCAGGCCCGAGCTACGGAGTTGGGCCGAGATTGACACTTGACGGTTTGGGTTGGAAACTAGTTGTACGACGACGAAAACGAAAGAGGAATTCCTGTGCCATCTCTTCCCCTGTTAGCGAACAACGGCGCCATGAACCAGTTTATTGGCGCTTTCGATGTTACTTCGAAACTGACCGGCCACGTTTTTGATTGCCGCTTCTCTCATATCTGGAACGCAATTGCCACGCGGCACAGCGATACCATCGATGCGAAATTTGATGTGGATGGCGAAGGCCGAATTGTGGGCCTGGCGCATACGGCGTTCGTTGAGTTTCGCGACCAGACGGGACGCGACTTGACCGATCGGGAAGCGAGTTTTCTTGCGGCAGAATATCTTCGCTCGCGGCTGGAAGAAGCAGACGAAAGGCCGCTCTACGACGTGACCCACGACGAAGTGACGCGCCTGATTGCCCAAACGGGAATCAAGTAAGAAAATTGGGTCAGCCTTCCTGCTGTGCGGCGGCTTGCTCTTCCGCCCGAAATTGCGCAAGGCGCGGATGGTGCAAGCCGTCGCGGCGGATGAAGTGAATTGCCAGCAATAGCAGCAGCGCGCCGAAAACCATCACAGCCGTGGCCGCTTGCAAGCCGATCTGCAAATCACTCATATCAGAAATCTTGCCGATAAGGAGCGGTCCCAACGCGCCAAGCAGTTGCGTGGCGAACATGTAGACGCCGATGGCTGTGGCGTGGGCGCGTTGCGGCGTCAGGTCGTGGAGCACGGCGGTGGTTGGGCCGTGATACCAGGACATGAAATACATGGAGCCGAAGAATCCCGCCAACACCATCCATTTTTCGTCGGCTTGAATCGCTACCAACAGAAACGGCGCCGCGGCAAGAAACGCCAGAGCGATGACCAGCACGCGTCCGTAGACTAGTTTTTTCTGGAGGCGGTCGGCGAAATATCCGGCGGAAAGCGCGCCGGATACGGAAGAGAAGAGGGCAATGATCGCGAGGGAAAGCGACGCTTCTTTGGTGCTGAAATCCTTGTAGGTTTTGGCGTAGTCGATGCCCCAGGTCACAAACGAGACGCTGGAAAACGTGATGCAGATTCCGGCTACGATCATGGCCACAAAGGCCGGGACGCGCAGTAACTGCATCACGGGAACGACTTCAGAACGTGGGCGCCGCGGCGGCTCTTTCAATTTGAGCGCGGACAAGCCGGGTATTATTCCCAGAATGCCTACGACGAAGAACGCGTGCTGCCAACCGTGGCGATCGCCCATAATTCCGCCGAGGACTAGCCCGGAAACCCCGCCAAGAATCATTCCCGCCGCGAAGATGGACTGCGCCATCGCGCGGTTTTCCATAGAAAACGAATCGGAGATCAGCGACTGCGCCGCGGGGGCGTAGGCCGCTTCGCCAATGCCGACCAAGCCGCGCGCCACAAACAAAAAAGCAAAGGTGGGCGCCAAGCCACTGGCGATGGCCGCGATACTCCAGAAGAGAACGCCGCCCGAAATGATCTTCGGTTCGTTGAAGCGGTCCGCTAGGAAACCAGAAGGAATGCTCGCTACCGCCAACACAACCAGGAGCACCCACTGGAGCGAACCAAGTTGTGTGTCGGTCACTCCAAAATGCTGGCGCAAGAGCGGAACTAAGGGATTCAGCACCTGACGGTCAGCAAAGTTGACAAAATTGATCAAAGCAAGTACAGCAAGTAGGCGAGCTTGCTCGTAATTAAGCAGAATTTTGGGCGAGGGCATCGATCGTGGTTTCCCTTTGGGCGGATCGTATGGAGTTCCACGGGGTGTCAACTGACCCCGGCGCCTGGACTGATTGGATTATATAACGCGAATGACGCAAGCCAACCGCAACACCACAACCAGTGACAGACTAACTACGGTTCTTTCCTACGGGGCGCTGTTGCTGCTCGGCTATCTGGTGTTTTTGATCACCGAGCCATTTTTGATTCCCCTCGCATGGTCTGCCGTGCTGGTGATCTTTTTTTATCCCGTTTACACCCACCTCGAGAAGCGGTTTTCTCCGACCTGGGCGGCGCTGCTTTGCACTCTGGGCGTGACGTTCCTCCTGATCGTGCCGGTGTTGATGGTGATGCTCTATGCGGCGCGAGAGGCGATTGAGGCCAGCTCGGGCATCCGCGAAAATCTGAGCGCCAATGGCTCGGGAGCGGCACGAGATTTTCTCGAGACGATTCGCCGCCACTTGCCAGCATCCCTGCAGAACCTAGATTTGATTGGGGCGCTGCGACAGGGAGCGGAACGAATCGCATCGGTCGTGGCCTCCAGCCTTGGCTCCATGCTCAAAAATTTATTCTCCTTTTTGGTGAATCTTTTTATTTTGCTGTTTGCTCTGTTTTTTGTGTTTCGGGATGGGGAGAAGTTGTTGCGCGCGGTTCGACACCTGATTCCGTTTGAGCGAGAGATTCAGGACGATATGCTGAAGGAGTCCCGGGACCTGATTTTTGCGAGTGTGGCCGTGGCGTTGCTGATCGCGGCGATTCAAGGGGCGCTCGGCGGGCTGGCGTTTGAGTTGACCGGGCTGCCGGGGCCGGTATTCCTCGGAGTGCTCGTCGCGTTTTTCTCGATCGTTCCCGTGGTGGGATCTTCGCTGATTTGGATTCCGGCGGCAGGGTGGCTTGTGTTTAATGGGCATTGGGGAAAGGCCCTAGTGATTTTGACGATTTGCGGCGGAGTGGCTGGCTTGGCGGACAACATTGTGCGGCCGCTGCTGTTGCGGAACCGCACCCGGTTGAACGACCTGTTACTCTTTGTCAGCATCTTGGGAGGGTTGAATGTGTTCGGTCTGCTTGGGCTGGTCGTGGGGCCGACCATCGTAGCCGCAGCCCTCGGCATTTTGCGCGTGTATATGGATCACCAGGATCAACTCGAAAAGGAGGCTGCGTAACTTCTAGCCCAACCGGATGGGTAATTTCGCCACCGGTGCCTTCTCTCTGTGCTACAGTGCGCTCGAATGACTCTCAAGACGGAAAAACCCGAACTGGCATTGACGGAACTTGGCCCCGCAAAGCTACGGTGGCGTTGCGAGCTTTCGCGCATCCCGTTTGAAACCACCGCGCAGGCGCAAAAAAGGGAAGGTTTCGTCGGGCAGGAGCGCGCGTTGCGGGCGCTTAAGATGGGCGTGGAGCTTTCTGCGCCGGGATACAACGTGTTCGTGTGCGGTTTGGCGGGAACCAGCCGCGGAGGCACGATCGCGCAGATGATTGAAGACCTCCATCCGGCCACTAAGCCTTCTCTTGACCGCTGTTACGTCCACAACTTCAAGCTACCCGACCGTCCGCGGCTGCTGATTCTTGCTCGGGGCTCGGCAAATAACTTTAGGAAGGACATGCAGGCGGGAGTGGATTTTTTGCGGCGGCGCATTCCGCAAGTATTCGAGGGCGAACCGTTTCAGCGGCAAAAAGGACGCATCGTGGAGCGCTTTTCGGTGCGCGAAAAGGATTTGATGGACGATTTCACCCGGCGAATCGCACGGGATCAATTTGCGTTGGGGCACATGCAGGTGGGCGCGGTGGCGCTTCCCGAGATCTTCCCTGTGCTCGAAGGGCAGATGGTGCCGATCGAAGACATCACGAAAATGGTGCACGAGGGGAAGTTGGAATCCGGCGTGGCGGAGGAGATTGAGCGCAAGTACGAACAGTTTCGACAGGAATTTACGGTCGTTTACCGCAAGACGCTTACGCTATCTCGCGAATTGGCCAGCGAACTGAGCTACCTCGAACAGGAAGCGGCTTCCGTTCTGGTCGACGGCGTGATTGAAGAACTTAAGGAAAAGTATCCTGGCCAAAGCGTGACGGAGTATCTCGAAGAGGTGCGCCACCACCTGCTGGACAATCTCGGACCGTTCAAAGAGCGTGAAGGTGAAGACGAGCACGGGCAAGAACCACCGCCCGAAGTTCTGCAAAAGGGCCCGGGTCCGGAGCGCGACCCGTTTCGCGTGTATGGCGTGAATGTGTTACTTGCACACAATCACGAAGATGCGTCTCCCGTGATTTTTGAGACGACGCCGACCTACGCGAACCTGTTTGGGACGATTCAGCGCGCTTACGATGCACGCGGCGGATGGACCAGCGATTTCATGGACTTGCGCGCGGGTTCGTTACTGCGCGCCGATGGCGGCTTCTTGATCATGTATTCGATTGAAGCGCTTTCGGAACCGGGAGTTTGGCGTGCTCTGAAGCGGACTTTGAACCACAACCGGCTGGAGATTCAACCGGTCGAATCGTTTTATCCGTTTACTACGACTGCGCTGAAGCCGGAGCCTATCGACATCAACGTGAAAGTGATCCTGATCGGCGATCGCAATCTCTACGAGCTCCTCTACGAGTACGAGGAGGACTTCCGCAAAATTTTCAAGGTGCGCGTTGAATTTGACGAAGAAATGGCCATGAGCGACGGCGTGATCGAGGAGTACGCCGGGCGAATCCGGACTCTCAGCGAAAAGGAAAATTTGTTTCCATTTGATCGAGGCGCGTTCGCCGCCATTCTGGAGCACGGTGTGCGGAAGGCCGGCCGGCGCAACAAGGTCACTGCGCGCTTTGTGGATATTGCCGACCTGGCGCGCGAGGCCCATTACGCCACGGCCGCCGCCGGAGAAAATGTAGTGCGCGCGGCGCATGTGCGCGCTGCTCTTGCGTCGAAGGTCGAGCGGCACAACCTCATCGAAACGCGCATCCGCGAAATGATGGAGGAGGGTACGCTGCTCGTGAACCTCAGCGGCTCTCATCCCGGCCAGGTTAACGGTTTGAGCGTTCTGGAAATTGGTGGGTACGCCTTCGGGAAGCCGGTGCGAATCACCGCCAGTGTCGGGCTTGGCAAGGCGGGGCTCATCAACATCGAGCGCGAATCAAATCTGAGCGGCCGGTTCCACGATAAAGGCGTGCACATTATTGCCGGGTTTCTGCGCAGTTCGTTCGCGCAGGATAAGCCGCTTTCTTTGACGGCGAGTATCTGTTTCGAGCAGTCGTACTCCGGGGTCGATGGAGACAGCGCGAGTTCCACGGAGGTTTACGCGCTGCTTTCCGCACTGTCCGAGTTGCCGCTGCGGCAGGACATCGCAGTGACCGGATCGATGAATCAGCGAGGCGACATCCAGGCCATCGGAGGCGTGAACGAAAAAATCGAGGGGTTTTTTGACACGTGCCGCATTGAAGGGCTGAGCGGATCGCAGGGCGTGATGATCCCGCAAGCCAATGTGGATGACCTGATGCTGCGGGAAGACGTCTTGGACGCCGTCGCGAGCGGGAAGTTTCATATCTGGCCGATTGCGCGTGTCGAACAGGGTGTGGAACTGCTTACGGGAACCCATGCAGGCAGCCGGAATGGCTCCGACAAGTTCGAACCGGGGAGCGTGTTTGCCCGCGTAGACGAACGGCTGCGCGACATGGCTCGCCTGATGAAGGATTTTGAGTGAAAAGGAAGGAATTATAGCGTCGGTTTTGGCGCGACGTATCCCCGCCGATGGTCCACTTGATAGTCCTGCGCGCTATTCTTTTCCTTATCGGCCCTTGAAGTCACCTTAACATCGATTGCGTGGACGGCTCCGTCCGCCTTCGGAGGGGCAAAGGCCAAGCTGTACTCGTGGCGCACCAATTGCGCCACTTGGCGATAGGTTTCCTCGAAGGCTTTGGCGCTTTCAGGAAAATAGGCGCGCCCACCGGAAGCGTCCGCCAGTGCCTTGAGCCAGGCATCGGCTTGTGCGAAGGCTTCCTGGGTTTGAAGGATTTGCTGTGTGGTTCCTTTTTTCCCATTGCGCAAGGGGCCGCTCATGGAAACGGCAAAGATGCGCACATCGCCGGTTTCGAGGTGAGGGATCAGAGCCTGCATGTTTGCCTCGGGCGATGTGTCAACACCTGTGGAGATCAGCACGATGGATTTCTTGCCCGGCACACGCGCCAGCCAATCGAGAACGGTGTTCAAGCTTTTTGCAAGATTCAGGTTGCCATAGCCGAGGTTAAATCGAATGCTGTCGAGCGCATTCTCGACGGCGCGCTTGTCGGCCGTGTAATCCACAACAGCTGTGGGCGTTTCGTTATAGACGGCGATGGCCACGCGATCCCCCGCCGAAAGGCCGTTCAAGAGAGCATTGGCTACAAACAGGTGGGAGTCTTGGAGGAGATAGACCGCGGGGCCCGCTTCGAGCAGCAGCAGAACCTGGGCGGGTGCATCGACAGGCGCGAAATCGGTGACAGGCTGTAGCGTGGTGCCCTCGAGAATTTGGAAGTCCTCAGGCTGGAGCCCTTCCACAAAGTTGCCTTTGGCGTCGGTGACGATTACACCGACATTTACGCGCTCCACATCGACGCGGATGCTTTTGGCCGCGTCCGGCGCTGGTTCCTGGGCTGCGATGGAAATGCCGCGAAGCAAGAGACAGACGAAACAGACCGCGCGGCAACAGAATAACCGGCGCGAAGGGTGAATTCGGATGTCAGTCCAACCACTCGTCAAAGTGAACTCCCTTGGCATCCTTCCAGGAGGCACCGGTCATGCTATGAAGATGCTTCGGGAAAACGTCAGGGTTGACCTGAACGAGCCAGTCCGCCAATTTTTTGTTCGTGGCCGTTGCGTCCGTGCTCTTCGCTGTTTGCGCTGCTTTATTTGCATCGGCAATCCATTTTTGCCGCAATCCCGGCCAGTCCACCTTCTGATAATCGAAGTAGGAAAAACCGTTGAGCTTTTCGGGGAATTGCGCGCGAGCTGCCAGCAAACTCTTGAACTGGCCAGGATCAGGGCTCGCGGGGGTTTGCGCGACGTACTTGTGTAGTGTATCGCTCTTCGATGAACCGAAGAGAAGAGCAGGAGTCATGGCCAGGTAGTAGAAATTCCACTGTGCAACACCAACCGAGCTCTGACCGCCTTTGAGGGAAATCTTCAGATAGGTTGTGCCTCCCTCGGCTCTCTCGGATGTGATTTGATCGCCGAAGATACTGCGAGTCAGTTTCAATGCCTCCGGCTTGTTCTTGATTCCGAGTAGATAAACTTTCTGAGCGTCGTCCATCGTGGGACTGTTCTCGATCCAGGCGACTTCGCCGGTCGTCAACGCGAGTGCGTCGGGCAACGGCATGCCGAGGCGGGTTTCGGCCATTTTCTCAAGCTGACCGGTGGTTTGCGCAGAAGAGGTGCCGCCTTGGCCGGAGAAGGCTCGCTTCAACGTGTTGTAAATGCCAAGAAGATTGAATTGTGTCTCGCCGTAGTAAACAGTATCCGGCGAAAGATAGCCCATGGAGACCGGATTGGTCTGGCCATCAGCCCAAATGTCGAACAGGCTGCCGGGCGTAGTGTCGCCAAGAACTGCTCCGGTTACGCGAGTCTTGGCGCCCTCCAACGAAACATGGCCGGCGAGGGAATGAAGCGAGTCCAGTTTCAGTGCGGATAGCAACACACGTATTTGCGCGGTGGCGCTTTCCGGCGAGTTCACGGCGATTTGCTCGGCGGTGGGAACGCCGAGAAAAAATTCCAGGATTCCGCCATCGAGTAACGGCTTCGCTTCCTGGTAAGCGGCGGATTGGGACAGCACACTGCCCGAAGTTTTGCCATTCACTACATTCAGAATTTCTTCAAAGACGGGCAGTTCGTTGGCGCTGACGGCGTACTTTCTGAACTCCGCCCAATACGTGATTCCGGCCTTGCGCTCGATCTTCAGAGACGGAACGCCGGCTACGGTCAGGTTCGTTAACTTTGGAATCTCCGCATCGGCGCCGCGCAACTGCATGACGGCTTTGGACAGTAGTTCTTCCTTACCCGAGCGGTCGTAGATGAAGAACGAACCGTTCCACGCAGGCGGAGTGGTCGGTTTTGCGGCCGGAGTTTTCGCCACGTTATGCGATTCGGGCTGTCGCTGATAGCCAAACAGAAAAGGATTGTCCAGAAGGGTTGCGTATTGCTGAAATTCTTCTCGCGTAATCTTCGGCTGGCCCTTTTGGTTTGCTGGATTGTTGAAAAATGAATCCAGAAAGGAGTCGCGCGCCGGAGCGAATTGCGGATCGTCCCACAACGCAAAAAGCGAATTGTTTTTGCGGGTGTCGCCCGAGGGGGTGCCTCGCCACTGCAGATAAAGTAGCGTGCGGCCCGGCAATTTGCCGGGGTCCACGGGAGATTGTCCACAGACACAAGAGCAATCGAGCAGAGTCGTGAGGAGCAACAGGCTGAGGCAGCGGAATAGCAGCCGGGCATTCGGCATGGCGCGAAATCCTCCCTCGAACGAGGTATAGATAAAATGCTAGCGTTCTCGGTAGAAACACAGAAGCCTTGTTCCCTTTTGAGTTTCCAGAATAGGGAACAAGGCTTCCCGGACGCCGGTCGACGCTGCGATCAGGATTGGAGGCTACTTAGCCGGGGCCGGGGCGGTGTTGTCTTTCGGTGTAGAGAGATAGCCCGTAATTTGGTTCTTGTTGACGTCAAATACCACGATTTCATACGGAGTCAGGCGCGCGCTGCCCTTCACATAGAACTGCACGGGCTCGCCGGAGGTTTTGTCTTTCTTCTCAATGGATTTGTCGTCAGCCAGAACGGTGATCGTGTATTTGTTCTTTTTCTGGTCAGTCTTGTTAAGCGCGATCTGGACCGGGCCAACCTTCTGCGGGGTCTTGGCCTTCTGAATATTGAACTCGTAATAGTTTCGATCGCCCTTGCGCCTCAACTCTTCCAGATCATCGTGATTGCGGGCAATCAGGCCGCTCATTACGCCCATGTCGCCTGCCGCGCGGTCCAGTTTGGTCTTGGTGGCTTCCAGATCCGTGCGGGTGGCGTCGATGTCCTTCTTTGCGCCCGTCACGTCAGTGGCCACCGCACCAATCTTTGCCTCGCTCTCTTTTTGCGCAGCGGAAAGCTGATCGGATAGTTTCTGATCAGAAGCGACTTGCTGTTTGCGGATGGCTTCCGCGCGACTCCGAGCTTCCGCCAGTTCAGCCTGGGTCATACCGACTTTCTGTGACGTAACGTCCAATTGCCCTTTCAAATCGGCGAGGCGTGTATTGGCCTGCTCGAGTTGTGCCGTGAGGATCTTATTTTGCTCCTCGTTCTTCGAAAGCTCCTGTTCCAGCCGTCCTTGCACGGAATGGCCGGCATAAGCGATAAGCGCAACGCCGACGATTAACAATCCGAATAACACCGCGATCCAGCGCGGCGTTCCCGAGCTTTCATACTGATAGGACTCTTGCGGACTGGGGACATTGGGGGAAATACTCATGTTCCTCGCTCCTCGGAATACCTGGCAAAAGCTGCCATATTCTGACTCAAGAATTATCCAACGGGCAGGGGTGCAAGTCCAATAGCGATTGGGCGGGCTATGTGCACTTAGATTACTTACGGCCCGAGCGCCGAGCGACCCTACGCTCAGGCCAGCGGGCGACGACGGTGGTGTTCAGGCCGCCGCGGGGAGTAAATTCTCCTTTGACGGCGCACCATTCCGGATGGACTGCTCTGACGATGTCGTGAAGCATCCTGTTGACGGCGTTTTCATAGAAAATGCCGAGGCTGCGGTAAGCCAGCAGGTACATCTTCAGCGACTTCAATTCGATGCAGGACTTGCGGGGCTTGTATCGGATGGTGATGGTGCCATAGTCCGGCAAACCGGTTTTCGGGCAGACCGAAGTGTATTCGGGATAGCGAGTGTCGATCACATAGCCAGAGTATTGATTGGGCCAAATTTCCAAGTTCGGCAGCTTGGTATCGATGCCTGCTTTGGCGTGGTCTTCGGTGTACTGCGGCATAAGTCCCTCTCAAGATTAGAGTGAGATCCCCACTGGTACTATTGTACCTTTGAAGACCGGGACCTACGGGGGCTTGCGCGGGGGGCCGCGTTGCCCTATATTTTATTTCGGATTTATTAACGCCTGCATCGCCCAGATGAATTGCCCAGTCTGCAAAAGCAAGGACGCTCGCCGTTCGCGCCGACAATACGCTGCGGACTATATTCTTAGCGTATTTGGTTTGTATCCGTGGCGCTGCAAGCAGTGCGAAACGCGTTTTCATTCCCGCCTGATGTCTCTAAGCGATACGCTTCATGCCCACTGCCCCCTTTGCGGAAATCCGGACCTGAAGCGCATCTCCTCGGAATATGTAGATTCCAGCTTCGCGTTTTTGTGGCGGCGGCTCTCGGTGCCTGCCTACCGGTGTGAACCCTGCCGCCATAAGTATTTCTCTGTTCGGCCGCAAAGGGCGGCCGAGAGGGAAATGGCGGGGATGACTTCGACCGACTGACTTCTCCCCGGCTGACCCGGCGGTTCGCTCTGTTTTGAGTTCAGGAAGGGCAAGCAACCGATCTGCCTTGGCGGATCATTCCTCGCTCGTCGCTCATCACAGCGTAACCGCACTTTGAATCCGTGACGTCTTCTAGGAACACGTCATAGGCAGCTCCATCCTTCGAGAGATTCAGCCGAAGCTTCCATCCGGGCACGATTTCCGGTCCGCTCCCGTACATGGCATGGGCCACGGTGGGAAAAGATTCGGAACTCCACTTTGTGCCCGAGTCGGTAAAATCGCCGTTACTGAAGAGATCGTTCCAGGAGGCGTACGATCCATGAGTTTTTTTGTAGTTCGCCTCCGCCGTATTGATGGCGCGCACGATGTTCATGGCCAGGCTGTGTTGCTCCCTTTGGCGATCTTGAAGGGTGGGCGAATTCTTCTGGGCCTTAACGCAGGTGGCTGCCAGCAGACTGCCGGCACATAGGATTGCGACTGCGACGTTCCACTTTGCGAACATGATTTCCACCAATCCTGGTCGAACGATTGAGCACCTTCATCCCGTAGCGATTGGATGATGCCATTCCCAAAGTCGTTATTCCACTCGCAGGGCCAATTTTTATTCATAGCGCAGCGCCACCATGGGATCGACGCGGGAAGCCCGCAGTGCTGGGAGGAACGTAGCCAGTAAAGTGATTGGGAGCAGGAGAAGCGGAACCAACGCATAGATGGTCGGGTCCCAGGCCTGAACGCCGTAAAGAAAACTCGAGAGGAATTGCGCAAGGATAAAACCATTGACGAGACCGATTGCACCCCCAATCGCCACCAAAGAGGTTCCTAATTTGACAAACATGGCCATCACCTGACCGGCGCGCGCCCCGAGCGCCATGCGAATCCCGATTTCGCGGCGGCGTTCGGAGACCGAGTACGCGACGAGACCGTAGATGCCGGCGGCAGAAAGTAGAATCGCGACCAATCCGAAGAGTCCCATCAACGTGGCGACGAACTGCAGGGCGCTTGCCTGTTCGCTTATTTTTTCTGTCATGGACAGAAACGCTGACACTGGCTGGTTAGGGTCCACGTCGGCGATCGTAGAGCGGATCGTGCCGGTCAAACCTTGAGGATCAGCGGAAATGCGAAGTGCAAAGTCCAGCGAAGGACTGACCGATTGCGCCAACGGTTTATAGAGAACGGAGCGAAACGAGCGGTCGTAAACCTCATGACGGGTGTTTCCAACGATGCCCACGACTGTGATCCAGTCGTTCGGTGCATCGCTGTTCGGCAGTTTCAACCGGCGGCCGATGATCTGCTGCGTGCCGGGCCACAGCCGCGCCGCCGCGCTTTCGCTGATGATTCCGACTGACGGAGCACCGGAACCATCGCGTTGATCGAAAGGCCTGCCTTCGAGGAGGGGAAGGCGCAGCACACGAAAGTAATCGTCCGAAATAGATTCATCCATTAAGGAAGGCAGGTCGGTTTCGGGTACCCCGCGCGATTCGTCCGTTAGAACCTTCTGTTCGTTCTCGTAGAAACTGAATGGCAGGCCGCTCACGCCCGAGACAGCCTCAACGCCTGGAACGGCGCGCAGGCGATCGAGAAGCTGAATATAGAAGGCACGCTGCTGCTCAGGTGTGGCGTATCGGCTGGCCGAAAGATTGATATGAAAGGTGAGAAGGGTTTGCGGACTCATACCTGTCTGGCGATTCGCGAGCAGATAAAAGCCTTTCACCATCAAGCCTGCGCCGATCAGAAGGACCACGGCGAGAATGACTTCGCAGAGAACGAAAGCCCTACGCAGGCGATGGCCCCCGCTCGCCACTCTCGCGCCCCCCGTTTCCAGGGAATCGCGGAGATTCACCTTTGAACTGCGCAACGCCGGAATTACGCCAGACAAGAGTCCCGCAACCGTGGCTGCAAACAAAGTGAACAAAAATGCTCGAAGGTCCACGCGCATGGCGGAAACGTCGCAGATTCCCCGGACCTGTGCGGGCATTTTGGCACGCATCAGGGCGACGCCCCAGGAGGCAAGCAGCAAGCCTCCGATGCTGCTGATCGTGGAGAGGAAAAGACTTTCGGTGAAGAGCTGGCGCACGATGCGTTTGCGCTCCGCCCCAAGTGCCGCACGGATCGAAAGCTCACGCTCACGGCTGGCGGCACGAGCGAGCTGCAGGTTGGCCACATTTACGCAAGCGATCAAAAGAACGAAGGTCGCGACACACAGAAACAGGGTGGCGAACTGGCGGCTGTCCTGATCGACCAAGCGCTTCGAAAGACTCAATACGGAGAGTTTCCACTGGCGATTGGTTTCAGGAAAGCGCTGCTGCAGCTCCGCCCATCGTGTGGAGAATTCGGCTCGCGATTGCTCCAGCTGGGCGGTAGTTTTCAGGCGGCCAACCGTTGCCAACGTTCCATGATCGCGATCGGCGGCTTGTTGGCTGTCCAGCGCCAGGGGCGTCCAGAATTGCGTGCCGCCCGGGGGGAACTGGAAATTCGCGGGCATCACGCCGACGATCGAGTAGTTCTGCTCGTCGAGCCGCAGAGTCTTATGCGTGACTTGAGAATCGCCGGCAAATTCACGCTGCCAGAACGCATAGCTAAGGACGACTACGCGATGGTTTCCGGGGCGATGTTCTTCCGGAAAAAAGGTTCGCCCAAGGAAGGGCTTTGCTTCGAAAGTGGGGAAGAAATCTTCGCCGACCAGCATTCCTTTGCACTCTTCCGCGCCGCTGCTTCCCAACAAGGTCGGAGACCACTGCTGATAGCTGGCGAAGCTTTCGAGGCTTTCGATCCCGACCCGCAGGTCTTGGAAATTGGCGGAGGAGAGGGGTGTTTCTTCGCCGTCAGCTCTGATCTGATCCACGGACACCAAGCGACTCAAATGTTCGAACGAAACGGGGTGATTCAAAAGCAGGTCGGCAAAACTGAAGATGGCGGTGTTTGCTCCAATGCCGACCGTGAATGTAATCAGGGAAGCGACGGTGAAGGTCGGCGATTTGCGGAACTGGCGGAAAGCGAAACGGCAATCGGAAAGAACGGAATGAATCCAGTTGCCGAGGCGTTCTTCGCGGATTTGCTCTTTGAGTTGTTCAATGCCCCCGAGTTCGATGCGTGCGGCGCGTTGCGCTTCGTCTGGCGAAATGCCTGACCTGATTTTTTCTTCCGTGAGCATTTCTAAGTGAGACTGAACTTCGTGATCCAAGTCTGCGTCCGCGCGGCGGAAGGAAAGCAGGTTTTGCAGGAGGCTTCTGGCTTTCGTAAAAAGGGGCATGTTAAAGACTCCTATTCATTACGCAGCGCGACCATAGGATCGACGCGAGAGGCCCGGCGAGCGGGTTGATAGCAGGCGAGACCTGCAGCAGTTAGCAAAATCGCTGACACGACGAGGAATGTGAGCGGATCCGTCTTCCGGACTTCAAACAGGAAACTTGTGATTAGTGATCCGGCAACGAGCGCGGTAAGGATTCCCAGAACCATGCCTGAGCAAGTCCAGCGCATGCCTTGGACGACAACCAGTTGGAGAATGTCCGCGCGGCGCGCGCCCAGCGCCATGCGAATGCCGATTTCACCGGCACGCCGCGCGACATCGAAGGCCAGCAACCCGTAAAGCCCGACGCAGGTCAAAGAGAGAGCAAGTAGGCTGAAAATGGCGCAGAGCACTGCGATCAGCCGGTCGGGATGCAGGGATTCGTCAACCTGTTCGCGAAGCGTCTTGACGCCTGTGATCTTGACGGAGCTGTCCAAGGAACGAAGGATTTCGCGAACGGGCTTAGCCAGCGCAGCTGCGGAAAGGTTTGCGCGAACCTCGAGATCGCCGTGAGTCCCGGGAATATAGAAAAAGTCCGTGGTGCTTTCGCGCAAGTCGTTGTACTTGGAGTCGGCGACGACGCCAACGATCTCGAGGGATCGCCCCTGACCTTCGATAAACTGGAGAAGCCTTCCTATCGGATTGTTATCAGCGAAAAAACGGTGCGCCATGGAGCGGTTGATGATCGCTACGCTCGTGGACTGGTAGGATTCGGAATGCGGGTCAGCATCGTCCTGTGTAAAGTCACGGCCTGCCAGAAGCGGGATTCCCATGGTTTCGAAGTAACCAGGAGAAACACCAACGAACCGCTCGTTCGCCACTTCACCGGGTTTCATGGTGTAACCTTCGACGACCACGTTAACGCCCACCTCTTTGCCACTCATCGGTGTGAAGCTCGAATAAGAAACGGAATGAACGCCGGAGAGGCGCTGAACGCGTTCAGTCAGCTGGCTGTAAAATTCTAGGATTTGCCCGCGGGTGCGGGTGGCCGAATATCCGTTCAAGGCAACGGCCAGCACTTTGTCGCGATTGAAGCCGGCGTCGAATGTTTCCAGGTTTAAGAGGCTGCGCAACAGTAGACCTGCGCCGGCGAGAAGCATCGTGGACAGCGCGACCTGAGCGACGACGAGAACCTGACCCGACCGCGAGCGGGTTAAAGATTTATGAGAACCGTTCCTATGAGTCTTCAGATCCTCGGCGAGCTCGCTGCGCGTTGCAGAAAGCGCGGGACCGAGTCCGCAGACAAGCACGGTAAATCCGAGGAGAGCCACGGCGAACAGGAGTAATCGCCAATTGAATGAAGTCTCGAGCACGATAGGAAGCTGCGGAGTGGAGAGCGACGCCAACAGGAGGCGACTCATGCATTGGCCTACAGCCAAACCGGCCAGTGTTCCGGCGGCCGCCAGAAGAGCGCTTTCCGTGAGAAGTTGACGAATCACACGGCTGTGCGTAGCGCCGAGGGCGAGGCGAACCGAGATTTCGCGCCGGCGAGATAGTCCGCGCGCCAACGACAGGTTCGCAATGTTGGCGCACGCGATCAGCAGCAGAAAACCTGCCGCAGCCGTCAGGATTCGCGCGGGCAGCGAGTATTTCGAGCGCGCCGCGGAAAGGCCGCGCGCGGCCGGAGTGAGCAGGGCCCGCGCGTAGGCTTCTTGCCATTCGATGGCAGGGATCGCGGAAGTTTTTCCCACTTCTTGCAGCAACGGGTCCAGGGCAGCTTGCGCTTGCGCAATGGTGATGCCGGGTTTCAGGCGCGCGAGGATGGTCACACCCCGGGTCTGCCAATAATCCTGCGAAGGGAGGTCCTTGGCACCGAGCGGCATATAAAAATCGGGCCATTCTCCCACTTTCGTCCCAAAGAAACCTGGCGGTGCGATTCCAACGATGGTGTAGGAATGTTGCGGTGGGGTACCCGCATGGCTGGCGTCGGCTTGATCTCCGAAGGACACCATCTTGCCGATGACGTTTGGGTCGGAATCAAAGGCGCGACGCCAGAAATCAAAACTCAACAAGATGGTTGCGGACTCATGCTCGTCTGTTGTTTCAAAGAGGCGGCCGGCAAATGGGTAGGTTCCGAGCGCATGGAAATAGTTCCCGGAAACCAATTCGCCTTGCGCCAGGTTGGTTTGACCGCTGTGCTGCAGTTCGTACGGCGCGAGGCGAGAAAACGCCAAGACGCTGGAGAAGACCACTGCTTTGTCGCGATAGATGTAGAAAGAATCGAGCTCGGAAAGTTCCGCAGGCCCAAGTATTCCGGCAGAGTTTACCCAAACGAGTTCATTCGCATTGTGAACCGGAAGCTTGCGCCGAAGCAGCGGGTCGAGCAGGGAGAATATCGCTGTATTGGCACCAACGCCGAGTGCGGGGATCAGAATGGCCGCAATCGTGAAGGCGGGAGATCTGCGGAGTTGGCGCAGGGAGAAGCGGCAATCGGAGAGGACGGAGTGAAGCCAGATACCGATGCGTTGTTGGCGGACTTGCTCTTTCGATTGTTCGATGCCGCCGAGTTCGATGCGCGCGGCGCGTTGGGCTTCCTCCGGCGCCATGCCTGCGCGGATCGTTTCCGCCGTGAATTCCGGATCCGCCCCGGTACGACGCGGCAAAAAAAGGTTTCGCAACAAGCTTCGCAGTCTGGAGGAGAAGGGCATTTCTCACATCTCCTATCCGTAACGCAAAGCAATTATGGGATCGACGCGGGAGGCTCGGCGTGCCGGAATCCAGCAAGCAAGAAAGATAACCGCGAGCAGGCAAATGGCGGAAGTGGCAATGGTCGCCGGGTCGGTGGCGTGCACCCCGAACAGGACGCTCGCGGTCGCTTGATGGAGCACGATTGTGGCCAGAATGCCGATAGCGACGCCTAAGAGTGCGAGACGGGCGGCCTCACGAATAACGAGACTGAGGACAGAATAAGCGTCCGCGCCGAGAGCCATGCGAATGCCGAATTCCTGAGTGCGTTGCGAGACGGAGAAGGAGATGACGCCGTATATGCCAATGGCGGCGAGCGCAAGAGCGAGAACCGCGAACACGGCGACGACCACCATCATAAACCGTTGAATGGCGAGCGAACGGGCGAGAACTTGATCCATGGCAAGAGTGCGGCCGACGGGAATTGAGGAATCCGTCTGACGGATTGCAGCGTCGACAGCGTTGGCCAACAGGCGTGGATCGCCCGAGGTGCGTACGAGAATATGCGTGGGGAACCAAACATCGAACAAGAGAATCAAGCCAAAATCCGCCTGCGCGGCGGGAAAGAAGACCGTGGGACCCTCGGGAAGATCGACGTAAGACTTCACATCCGCGGCGACGCCGACGATGCGGTGGGGCACTTTTTCTCTACCCTCGGTCTCGACGGAGGACCCGAGGGGGTCTGATCGGTCGAGAAATCTTCGGACGAAGGCCTGATTGACAATGACAACCGGTTCTCCGATGGCGGAGTCGGCCGGAGAAAAATCACGGCCTTGTTTCAAGGGGACGCGAAGAGTTTGGAAGTAATCCAGTGTGACTACACGGATGTCCATCGATCCCTTGTGGACCCCGTTCACCATGAGGCCGATGTTGCCGCCGCGCTCCAAAGGCTGGCCCATCGAAACAATGGCGCTTTGCTGCACGCCAGGGACCTGCTTGAGGCGGGCAGCGAGATCGTTGTAGAACGTATTCAGTTCAGGCGTGGAGTGATAGCGCGAGCCGGTGAGCCAAACTTCGGCGGAGAGAACGCTCGAAGGTTCGAAACCGGGATTTACGCGCAGAAGATTGAGGAATGTCTGAGCAAGCAGGGACGCCCCAATCAAGAGAGTGATGGAAAGAGCGATCTCTGCGACGACGAGGGCTCCGCGGAATACGCCTTTGCGCCGACTGGAGGAAGATTGCGAGGAGGATTCCTTCAGGATGGGATGGACGTCCAACTTGGCGGAATGGAACGACGGAACTATTGCGGAGACGGCTGCGGCAAAAATGGTTACGGCGAGGGAAAACAGAAACGCCCAGCCATCCACGTGGATTTCGCTTACGCGGGGCAGTTGAACGGGAGCAAAACGCAACAGGCAGAACAGAAAAAGCCTGGCGACGGCGAATCCGAACAGACAACCGAGTGCGGAGAGCACTAAGCTTTCGGAAAGAAATTGACGAATGAGCCTGGTGCGGCTGGCTCCCATGGCGGCGCGCACGGCGACTTCCTTGGAGCGCGCGGCGCCCTGAGCGAGAAGAAGGTTGGAGACGTTGGAGCAGGCGATCAGAAGCAAAGACGCAACCGCGGCGAGAAGAATCCATAGATAGGTATTGACGCTTCCGGCCATGACTTGCTGGACGGAGGAAAGCGCGACGGACTGAACCTTCCCCTCACCTTCCAGGTAGCTGTCGCGGAAGGGTCGGCTCAACGCGTCGAGTTGAGAGGAAGCCTGGCCAAGGGTCAAGTTCGGTTGAAGGCGCGCGACCACAGCGAGGTTTTCACCCGATCCAATCGAATCAGCAACGGGCGCGAGAGTGGTCCACAAATCGACGTGTCGCAACCCCGCGAAGGCGGGAGGGACTGAGTCAAGTTGGATGTCCGCGGAAGCAGGCGGCATCACTCCTACAATCACATAGGGGGCGCCGTTCAGATGTATGGTCGTGCCGAGGATCGAGCGATCACCGGAGAAACGTTGCCGCCAAAAATCGTAGCCGAGAACCACGACGCGCGCGCTTGGATCGCGATCTTCTTCGGCTGTGAACGCCCGGCCGAGGAAAGGGGTGACGCCCAGCACGCCGAAGTAATCCGAAGAGACGTGAAGGGCGCTGAGGCGCTCCGCGGAAGCACTGGAGGACATGTTGAAGCCGACATGCGTGAAGGCGGCCGTCGCGCTGGACCACGGGCTGTGCTCCCGGAGAAAGCGAAATTCATGGTAGCTGAAACCATCCTGCGAGATCTGGCCTTGATCTTTGAGGACGAGCTGGACCACTTGTTTCGCGTCTGGAACCGCGAGAGGTCGGATGAGGACACCGTAGATGACGCTAAAAATCGCGGTGGTGGCGCCGATCCCAAGAGCCAGGGTGAGCATCGCGATGGCTGTGAAGGCGGGATTCTTTCCGAGTTGGCGGAGGGCGAAGCGGCAATCGGAAAAGACTGAGTGCAGCCAGTTGCCGAGGCGTTGTTCGCGTACCTGCTCTTTGACTTGCTCGATGCCGCCGAGTTCGATGCGAGCGGAGCGTTGCGCTTCGTTTTGCGACATTCCGGCGCGGAGGTTTTCTTCTTTCAGCATTTCGAGGTGGGCATGGACCTCGCGGGCCAGATCGGCATCTACGCGACGCGAAGAGAACAGGTTGTACAAGAAGCTTCGAACTTTAACAAACAGTGGCATCTCTGGATCTCCTAATCGTAACGAAGGGCGACCATGGGATCGACTCGCGAGGCATGCCGCGCAGGAATGAGACAGGCGACGAGCGCCGTGGCCAAAAGTAATACTGTGACGACGATATAGGTCGGCGGATCGGACGGTTTTACTTCGAAAAAGAAACTTTCGATCCATCTTGAAAGCACAAAAGCAATAGCCAAGCCGATGGCCGTCCCCCCCAGCGCGAGGAACAGCCCTTCGCGGACAATCATGCGACTGACATCGCCAGGCTGAGCGCCCAGCGTCAACCGGATCCCGATTTCCTGCGTGCGGCGAGAGACTCCGTAGCTCACGACTCCATAGATTCCAACGGCTGCGAGAAGAAGAGCGAGCGCGGCAAAGATCGCCAGCAGCAAAGTCAAGAAACGCTGCTGAAGCAGGGAATCAGACAAAAGCTGCTCCATCTTAGCGACGCGAGAAATCGCCAACGCTGAATCGAATTCACGAATCTTCGCGCGCACTTCCGATGCGACGGCCGCCGGATCCCCTTCCGTCCGGATGACAAGTGACTCCGCCCAGCCACCGGCGTTATAGACGTCAAAGGTTGGCGCGGCGTCGAGGCCGAACTGGTGGACGTCGCCGACTACGCCTACGACCGTCGACCAACACGGCTCGCTCGCGTTCCAACAAAAATTGATACGACGCCCGATAGCGTCGCCCTTCGGCCAGAAACGGCGCGACATGCTTTGATTGATCACGACGACCGGATTTGTCCAATCGGACGGTTGGAACAGACGGCCTTGTATCCGGGGAATGCCCATGGTTTCGAAGTATGCGAGGCTGGCGTAACGGATCTGTGCGCTGGGGCGCGGCGCCCTATCGGTGTCCGGTTGTCCTTCCACTCCAAAGCGAGCTGCAGCTCGCAGCGATTCGGCGATCGGTAAAACATTGATTCCAGCAGCGCTTTTTACACCCGGCAGACTTTGGATGGTCTTCATGAGTTGCTGAGATCGCATCGAAGACTTGAACTGCAGATCATTGAGTTCAGCAGGCGTCAAATTTTCGTATACAGAACCGGAAGGTTCGGCTTCAGACACGCGCATCGTCAAGAGATGCTCGGGGCGAAATCCGGGGTCGACACGGAGCAGGTTGCCGAGGCCGCGAAGGAAGAGTCCTGTACTTACGAGCAAAACCAGGGAAAGAGCGATTTCCAGAATCACAAGGGCATTGCGAAGACTTCCACCGCTCCCCCGAACGGCACCCTTGCTCCCGGCGCCCAGAACGCTGCTAAGGTTGGCGCCCGCACTTTGAAAAGCGGGTAACACGCCGCAGACGACTCCCGTGACAAGCGATGCGGCGAAAGTGAATCCTAGCACCCAGCCATTCAGCGCGAGCGGCGCGGCGGAGGCAATTGCTGCTGGTGCAAAAGAAGACAACACCGCCAGACTGGTTCGCGCAAGGGCAATACCGAGACATCCTCCGAAAAGAGCGAGCAAGAGCGTTTCTGTCAGCAATTGAGCGAAGATTCGCGATCGGCCGGCTCCGAGCACCATGCGAACCGCGATTTGGCGGTGGCGATGCGCATTACGCACCAGAAGGAGATTCACAAGATTAGCGCAGGCAATCAGAAGAACGAGGCCGACGGCCGCCAAGAGAACGAGTAACGCTTCACGGAGTTTCACGGCCGAGGGATCCCTGAGCGGGTGCACGGTGACACCCCAATTCGCATTGGTGTCCGGATGTGCTGCGGCTTGCTGGCCAGCGAGCGTGGTGAGTTCGGCTTGCGCTTGTGGAAGAGTTGCTCCGGGGACAAGACGCGCGACCACTCCGAACGGATGGTGCACGCGCCCATTCAATTCGGTGGGATCCATTTCCCCTGTGGGAAACCAGACATCCGCCCAGGGGGCAAGATGGAAATTCGCCGGGAGTACCCCGATCAGCGTGTAGTCCCGGCCGTCGAGCGTCAGTGTGTGACCGACAGCAGTGGAATCACCGCCGAATCGCGATTGCCACAATGCGTGGCTGATCAGAGCGACCGGACCTGCGCCCGGCTGATCTTCTCGCGGCAGAAATGCGCGACCGAGAATCGGAGTTATGCCGAGCGTCGGGAACAGCGCGGCGGTGGCATAGGTCGCTTCCACTCGTTCCGTTTCGCCGTGACCAGTCAAGTTCAGATCGGTGGCAACGAAGCGATAGGCGGCCATATCGCGAACCGATTTCGCTTGCGCGCGCCATTCGTAGAAGTCGGAAGAGGACAATCCGATTTGAGGCCACTGCGGGAAATAGTTGTTCCAAATTTCGATCAGGCGGCCGGGATCGCGATAGGGCAGCGAGCGAAGCAAGACGTTCTCGACAACACTAAAGATCGCCGTATTGGCGCCAATGCCGAGGGCGAGAATAAGAACGGCGATAACGGTGAAGGCGGGGGATTTGCGCAATTGGCGAAGGGCGTAGCGGCAATCGGAGAGGACGGAGTCGAGCCAGTTGCCGAGGCGTTGTTCGCGGACTTGTTCTTTCACTTGCTCGATGCCGCCGAACTCGATGCGGGCGGCGCGTTGCGCTTCGTCTTGCGCCATTCCGGCGCGGAGGTTTTCTTCTTTCAGCATTTCGAGATGGGACAGAACCTCCCGGTCGAGGTCGGTCTCCACACGAGACGTGGAGAAGAAGTTTTGCAGGAAGCTTCGGACTTTCAAAAAGAGCGGCATCTTGAACTTCTCCTATTCATAACGCAGCGCCACCATCGGATCGACGAGAGAAGCGCGGCGCGCGGGGAACAAGCAGGCCAGGAGGCCGACCAAGAGGGCGAGCGATGCTACAGCGGCGAAGGTGGAAGGATCGGTTGTGGAGACTCCCCAAACTTGGCTGGTCAGGAGACGTGTGAGGAAATAACTCGCGAACACGCCAATGGCGATGCCGGCGAGAATCAGGCACATCCCTTTTTTCAGAACCAAGCGGAGGACTTGGGTTGGGAGCGCACCGAGAGCCATGCGAATGCCGATCTCGTGAGTTTGCAGGGCGACCGTATAGGAGACGACACTGAAGACCCCGATCGCGACAAGGAGAAGAGCGATTGCGGCGAACGTGCACAGCGTGGTCAGCAGGAATCGCGGACGGGCAAAGTAATCGTGCTCGAGAAGAGCGGCGATGGTGCCAGTTTCCCCTACACCGACGTTGGGGTCGACCGCAAAAATTTCGGTGCGAATTTGGTGGAGGACGGTGGACGGATTGGCGGTGGTACTGATCATCACGCCGCGAGGGACGGCGCCTGTGAGGGACGCTGGAAGATAGATTTCGGGTTCGGGCTCGTCCGTTAGGCCCGCATTCTTCGCGTCTGTAACAACACCGATGATTTCGAAATAAGGATTGTGCGGCCAATCGGACCAGGTCTCATAGTCGCTGAACCTGACTTGATGGCCAATCGGATTGTCTTCGCCGAAGCGATCGCGGGCGAAGGTTTGGTTAACCACAACAACGCGACGGGCAGAGTCGATATCATCTTGTGTAAAGAGCGTTCCGCGGAGGAGAGGCCTGTTCAGAGTTTGGAAGTAACCTTCGCTGCAAAAAACGGAGGCAGTGTTTCTGTTTTGCGGTGGTGTTTTTCCCCCGATTACGACCGTCGTCCAACCAAATGTGTGGGGCGGAAAACTGGAACTCTCCGTGGCTGCCGATACGCCGGGAAATTCGGAGATACGATCAAGAACGGTCCGGAGCAGAAGATCTTTCTGCCGCGCCCGGTCATATTTGCCCTCAGGCCAAGTGATATCGGCGTAGACAACTTTAGAAGGATTGAAACCGATGCTCACCTTTTGCAACGCGAAAAGGCTGCGTACGATCAAGCCGGAACTGATCGACAAAATGATCGAGAGGCTGACTTCCGCAACGACGAGGGCGGAACGAAGTTTTCCATGACGAAAGGCCGCGCCCGAGCCTTTTCCCCCGCTGCCCAGGGTACTTTGTGTTTCGGCGCGGAAGACATGAATTGCAGGCGCCAAGCCGCAGGCGAAGGCGATGAAGACCGCTACCGCCAATGAAAATAAAAGAACAGGGGAATTGAGAGTGAGGACCGCTTCGGGCGGAATGGTGTCTGCGGGGATCACCGCAACGATGGCCTTCAATGCGAGGTAGGCGAACAGGCAACCAAGGGCGCAACCGGCGGAGGCCAGCAAAAAACTCTCGATGAGCAATTGCCGGACCAGGCGGCCGCGGCTTGCTCCCAAGGCGGAGCGAATCCCGAATTCCTTTCCGCGTGTTGTGGCGCCAGCCAGGAGAAGGTTTGCGACATTGCCGCACGCGATGAGCAGCAACATCGTGACGGCTGCCAACAGGGCGAACAAGCCAATTTTGAAATCACCGGCGACGGCGTTGCGATTAAAAGTGTTGACTACAATTTTGAAATGATAAGGGAAGTAGATGGCGTCAGTTTTTTCAAATGGCGCGGCGATACGTTGGAGATCGGCGGCTGCGGTTTGTGGATTGATTCCGGGTTTGAGATGGCCGACCGTCCAGATTTCGTTCGACACCATGCCGGCGCCTGGAACGAAAGTGTCTCTGGTGATGTCGAGAGGGAGCCACAGATCGGCGCCACCGATTCGAAATTGCACCGGCATGATACCGACCAGAGTCATGCGAGTTGAGTTGAGAATATAAGAGGAGCCAAGGATGTTCGGGTCACGATGGAAGACTTCGGTCCACAGTTTGTAGCTAATGACGAAAACGGGTGGGGCCGTGGGCTTGGCATCTTCCGCGGCGAGAGAGCGGCCTAGCAGAGGAGGGATTCCGAGAGACTCGAATGTTCCGGGAGTCACCATACCTGCGGAGAGAGACTCCGCGCCCTGGTTACGGGATAAGAGCACCCGGCCATAGACCAGACCGAACATATCTTCGAACGTGTGGTTTTGCTGCTTGAAATCGACAAAAGCCGCAGCCGGAAAACGCCAGGCACGCAGCTGGTCCGAGGAAAAAACGACGAAAGTCGCCAAGCGATCAGCGTTTTTATAGGGATAAGGATTGAGTAGAGCGCCATCGATAGTGCTGAAAATCGCAGTGGTGGCGCCGATGCCGAGAGCCAGCGTGAGCACAGCCACGGCTGTGAAACCTGGAGATTTGTGGAACTGGCGGAGGGTGTAGCGGCAATCAGAGAAGACGGAGTGAAGCCAGTTGCCGATAAGTTGTTCGCGGACTTGTTCTTTCACTTGCTGGATGCCGCCGAGTTCGATGTGCGCGGCGCGCTGTGCTTCTTCCTGCGACATGCCGGCGCCGATATTTTCTTCTTTCAGCATTTCGAGGTGAGACTGCACTTCATCCTCGAGGTCGGTGTCCAATCGACGAGAAGAGAATATGTTTTGCACGAGGCTTCGGATTCTTATGAGGAATGGCATGAGGAAGATCCCCTATTCATGACGCAACGCAACCGTCGGATCGACGCGCATCGCCCGGCGGGCGGGAACATAAGTCGCGAGTAGCGCCACCGAAGAAAGCAGCAGCGTCACACCGGCAAAGGTCAATGGATCTGTTGTGGTAACACCAAAGAGAAGGCTTTTCATTACCCGCGTTACCGAGTAGGCGCCTAGCAGACCGAAGGCTATTCCCACCATCGTCATCGCCATGCTTTGACCGACAACCAGTTTGAGAATGTCTAGCGGACGCGCTCCCACAGCCATGCGGACGCCAATTTCACGCGTGCGGCGGCTGATTGTATAGGCCATTAGGCCGTAAATTCCGATCGCGGAAAGCAGCAAGGCAATGCCGGCGAAACTACCGAGAAGATAGGTGCGAAATCGAAGCTGCGCCGCCGACGCTTCCAGCAGTTCATCCAGCGTGGCGATGCGAGCGACCGGTTGTTCTGAGTCGAGAGCCGCGACCACGCGTCTAATTGGCGCGGCAAGACTCATCGGGTCGTTCTTCGTGCGAATCACCAACGTCTGCCACGGCATGATCTCCTGCGTATATGGTAGGTAGAGGGCCGGAGCGGGATCACTACTCAAGCTGGCTTGCCGTATGTCCGCAACCACTCCGACGATCTCGCAGCGGCCAGCGCCAAAAGCTCCCATTTCGATGAATTGACCGATGGGGTCTTCGTTAGGCCAGTAAAGGCGGGCAACGGATTCGTTAATGACAGCGACGTGGGGCGAATCCTTCGTGTCATGTTCGGCGAAATAGCGGCCCCGCCGCAGAGGAATTTTCATCACGTCAAAATAATTGTTGGAGATGATGCGCGCTTCCGCATCCGGCCGATCGATCCAATTTCCGGATGGGTGACCGTCGATCCTAAAGCTGATGTTCCAAATACGCCCTTGAATAGGCAATGCCAGCGTGGCACCGGCGGATTCCACTCCCGGAAGGGCTTGAATGCGGGTCAACAGCTGTTGATAGAAGCCTGTCCAATTCCTCCAATTCGCGTCACGGTTCTCATCGGTCATCGAGCGGTAGACTTCAACGGTCAGCAGATGATCGGCACGGAAACCGGGATCGACGCGGCCTAAAAGCAGCAGGCTCTTTCCCAGCAGGCCGGCAGCCGCGAGCAGCATCAAGCACAGCGCTACTTCCGCGACGACCATCACCTTGGCCATGAGCCTGTGCTCTTCCGTTCCTCGAGTGCTCTGTTTGAGAGAAGCGGCGAGTCGTCCGCGGGAAATCTGCCAGGCTGGCGCGAGCCCAAAGGCGATTCCGGCGAACACCGAGATCAAGCCGGTGAACAGGAGCATGGACGGGTCGATGTGCGCCGACGAGATTCTGGGAATTTCCGCCGGGGCCGAGACGACCAGAACGCCTATGAGCGCATACGCAAGAAGCGCACCTAGCGCGCCGCCAACGGCGGCAAGCAGCAGGCTCTCCGTGAGCAACTGGGCGATGATTCTGGGCCGGCTCGCTCCGAGCGAAGAACGAATCGCAATTTCCGTTTGGCGCGCGGCGGCACGCGCAAGAAACAGCGTGCCTATATTTGCGCACGCAATCAACAGCACGAGGGCAGCCGATCCCATCAGGATGAACAGCGCCGGCCGAAACTTTCCCACAATGTTTTCCTGCAAAGGCACGAGCCTCACGCCCAGATCACGGTCGGCATCGGGATACTTCTGTTCTAGGCGGCCCGCGATGACCGCCATCCCGACTTGCGCCTGAGATAGGTCCACATCGCCGTTCAGTCGGCCAATGACGGACATCCCGAGATTGCCCCGCGCGGTAATCTCTTCGCGCAGATCAGGGCGGACGGGAGTGATTAGCACCCACAGTTCGGTCTGTGGATCGGGAAACTGAAAACCGCGCGGCATGACCCCGACGACCTCGTAACGGTAGCCATCGAGAGTGATCGACTTGCCGATGGCCTGTGGATCGGACCCAAAAGAGCGCGACCACAGCGAATAACTCAGTACTGCCGCTTGTTGGTTTTGAGCAGTGGCAAGTGTGTGACCCCGATCAGGTTGGGTGCCTAGAGTTTCGAAGAAATCGGACGAAACCACTTGGCCCTTTACGTGTTCCGGTTCGGTGGTGCCGGCTAGATTAAATGATTTGTCTTCGTACGCGCTGAGGTGGTCGAAGAAATGGTTCTGCTCGCTCCAATCCACGAAGTCTGGATACGATGTCTTGCCGTAAAGATCGCCGGATTTTAGGTTATACACGTCGGCTTTCACGAGCCGTTCCGCATGAGGATAAGGCAGCGGCCGAATCAGTACCGTATCCAGAATGCTGAACACTGCGGTATTTGCCCCAATGCCGAGGGCAAGGGTGAGCACCGCGACGGCGGTAAACGCGGGGGATTTGCGAAGCTGGCGAAGGGCGAAGCCGGAATCGGATAGCACGGCATAGAGCCAGGTGCCGATGCGTTGCTCGCGGACTTGCTCTTTGACTTGTTCAACGCCGCCGAGGGCCATGTGCGCGGCGCGTTGTGCTTCGTCCATGGTCATGCCCGCGTGCAGGTTTTCTTCCGTCAGCATTTCTAGGTGAGAGCGAACTTCGCGATCAAGGTCGGTCTCCACTCCGCGGGAAGAGAGGAGGTTGCGCAGGAAGCTCCGGGCTTTTGCGAAGTACGTCATGTGAACTCGCCTATGAGGTTTCGAGTGCCTGACCAATCGCCCAGGAAATGCGGCCCCAACGCTTGGTTTCCAGGTCGAGCTGCTTCCGACCGGGTTTCGTCAACCGGTAGTATTTCGCGCGGCGGTTATTTTCAGAGTCTCCCCAGAAGGAGGAAATCCAGCCTTCTTCTTCCATGCGGTGCAGCGCCGGGAACAGCGAACCGGGTTTTACATGAAAAGTGCCCGAAGTGATGAGCTGGACTCTGCGCGAGATTCCCAAGCCGTGCATTTCGCCGGCGACGAGCGATTTCAAGATCAGCAGGTCCAAGGTTCCCTGCAAAAGAGTGGTAGGTTCAGGGTTCAAAATTTAGCTCCTATCGAGAATCGATAGGAATAATACGGCGTGACATATAGAGTGTCAATAGGGGTCGGATGAGCCGGCTGGAGCGCCTGACGCCGTCGTCCTCCGCGCTTACACTTTTCTGTTGCTTGGCGCCGCAGTGGAGTATGATGGCCGCCGGTCTTACGGAGGTGCGTATGGCTGCCCCGACACTCAGCACTGAAGCAGCCCGCGTCGCCGCTCTAAACCGTTACGCCATCCTCGACACCGAGCCCGAACAATCATTCGACGACCTGGTCATTCTGGCGGCGCACATCTGCCAGACGCCAATGGCCATGCTTTCGCTCGTCGACGACCATCGGCAATGGTTTAAGTCGAAGTTCGGGGTGCAGGCACCGGAAACCCCGAAAGAGGTGTCCATCTGCGCGCACGCCATACAGCAGAGTGACCTGTTTATCGTCCCGGACACATTGCAGGATGCGAGATTCCGCGAGAATCCTCTGGTGATCGGGGAACCGCATGTCCGCTTTTATGCCGGGACGCCGCTGATTAACGAGGATGGATTTGCATTGGGCACGCTGTGTGTGTTGGACCACGAGCCACGACAACTGGATGAAGCGCAGAAAGAGGCGGTCAATGCGCTCGGTCGGCTCGCCTTGCGACAGATGGAATTGCGCATGAATTTGCAGCTTCTGAAGGATGCCCTGAACGACAGGACGCGCGCGGAGCACGCGCGCGAGCTCGAGCTGAAACGCCTGGAAGAAAAACTCATGCGCGTTATGGGGTTGAAGATTTAACACACGATTTGTCGGAATCGTTTCTCAGCGGCGACGCGACCCGCTATTCTACTGGCGGGATGACCCGAACCTTTCTACGAAGATCCATATTTCTATCTCTCTTTTTGGGGCTGCCGGCCGTCGTCCCGCAACCGGTCCGCGGGCAAATTCGCAAACCATGCTCTGGCGGGGTCACTCTCAAGGTGAGCGCGTCAGTCACCACGCAAGGGTCCTTATTGTTGGCAGAGGTTTTGGGACCACAGAGCCTACCGAACTTCTCAAGCGAATGGGATGGACAGGCCGCGGCGCTGTGGCGCGAGCAGGAAAAATCAGCAACGCTGCACGGGCTGATCGGCGTGGACCTCGAGAAAGCTCCGGGAAAATATGAGTGGAAGGTTTCCTGGCCGGGTGAGGGGGGAAGTCCGGAGTCTTGCACCGTGACGATCACGGTGCGGGCGGGCACGTTTCCGACCGAGCGGCTGAAGGTGGAAAAACAGTTTGTGACTCCAGATCCTGAGCAGGAAAAGCGCGCCGCCGAAGATCAGAAGAAAATGCGTGCCATTTACGATACGGTGACACCAGAACGGCTGTGGAAAGGGAAGTTTCGCTTGCCGCTTAAGGACGTGACGAGCGGCGGGAATTTCGGCAGGCGTCGCATTCTGAACGGGGAAGCGCGTTCCCCTCATGCGGGCGTGGATTTTCCTGCTCCTGCCGGTACCGCAGTGTTCGCTTCGCAATCCGGGAAAGTTGTAGTGGCGGAAGGGCTGTACTACTCAGGAAACACCGTGGTCATCGACCATGGTTACGGCATTTACACGATGTATGCCCACCTGTCCAAAATCGGCGTCCAGGCCGGAGAGCCTGTCGAAGCAGGCGCGGAAATCGGGAAGGTCGGCGCCACCGGGCGGGTGACCGGACCGCACTTGCACTGGGGCTTGATCGTCGACCACGCGCGCGTGAATGCGATGGAAATAGCGCAGCGCCAGCCCTGACGCCCTCCGTTACTTCAGATAGGTGCGCACGATCTCGATCAAATCTTCGGCCGCTTCGGCCGAAGACTTGGTCTTACGCGGCATGTGATTCAGGATGTGATCCTCCATCAACTCGCCCATTAGGCTGTTAATGGCGCCGCGGGCGGCGGCCAGGCGCTGCAGGACGTCGGCGCAATGGGCGTCGTCCTCGAGCGCGCGCAGAACGGACTCCAGCTGGCCGATGACTTTTTTCGTGCGAGAAACGAGTTCGAGTTTTTCGTGAGAGACGTGTGTCATTTGTATTTGACTACCCTAGGGGGGTATGGTATCAAGGAATTCGTCCCGGCTGCAATTGGGACGCTACTAAGAGTAAGCCGATGTGGCTTTGAGGAAAAGCCGGAAAGGAAGGTGGGGCGATGTTACAGACCGTTCATCAAAAGAAGGCGACGCCTGCGGCATCCTCCATCTACTGCCGATGGATGCGCGAAAGCCGAGGAGAGAAAGCGCACCTGGTCGCCGTGTGGATTGACAGTCGAATGGCCTGTTTTGAGCGCGAACTTTTTTTGGCGAATTCCGAAGCGGAAGCCACTCACCCCGTGCGAAGAGCTGGGTGTCGCATTCCTGCAAAAGCAGGGGCGTGTGGCGTCCACGAAATCGAAGCATCGTGATCATGAAGGCCGGGTCTCTGAAAGCGGGCGCAGTACGGTCGAGCGCAGCGCTCTTTCTGCGAATTTGCATTGCTCTTTTCCTCGGCGTTTCCTTCAGTGCCGGAATGCGCGGGCAAGACGATCCGGCGGCCGACACTCAGCGGGATCCGGGCGAAAATGATGCAGCCGGCGACGACAACCTGACGACCATGTTTCCCCACGCCGAGTGGGACCGTATTTGGCTGTCAGGACAGGCGAACTTCATTTCACAATGGCATCTGGCCTTCCACTCCCCGTACCAAGGTAAAAATAGCCTCTCTCCGCAAGCGCAGGACGCGACGTCGCGCGTGCTGACACTTTTCACCGGACTGCGGCTAACCGATTCGACGGAGTTTTTGTGCGACGTGCAGGAAACCGGCGGCCATGGAGTGGGGGAAGCATTGGGCGTCGCCGGATTTTTCAACCTGGACGTGGTGCGCAACCCTACTCTAAGCAAGGCGCCTTATATCGCGCGGTTGATGTGGCACCAGGTCATTCCCCTCGGGAGCAAGAAAGAAGTTTCCGAGCGCACGCCGTTTTCACTATTTCGCGAATTGCCGGAACGGCGGCTCGAAATACGATTCGGGAAAATGAGCATGGTGGACTTCTTCGACGTCAACACCTACGGAACGGACAGCAATTTTCAGTTCATGAACTGGGTGGTCGACAACAGCGG
The DNA here is from genome assembly GCA_963722985.1 of Candidatus Acidiferrales bacterium. Classification (GTDB taxonomy): domain Bacteria; phylum Acidobacteriota; class Terriglobia; order Acidiferrales; family UBA7541; genus Acidiferrum. The sequence continues at coordinate 630,621 of CAVROZ010000001.1, forward strand.
CGCCTACGATTATGCCGCCGATACGCGTGGCTTCACTTTCGCGGCCTTGGTTGAGTATCACGACCATAACCTGGTCCTCCGCTTTGCCGAGTCGCTGATGCCAAAGGTGGCCAATGGTATTCATTTGGACGCTGATCTGAGCCGCGCCCGCGCGGAAAACGTGGAACTCGAGCTGCACGGCCATGTCATGAAGCAGCAGCAAGGCACTGTTCGTTTCTTGTCTTTCGTCAACCACGCGAATATGGGCGACTATCAGCAGCAAATCAATGAGTGGCTTGCCAATCCGACCACACCGGTTCCGGAAATCACCAATCATCCTTTGCAAACGACCGTCAAATACGGCTTTGGAATCAATTTCGAACAACCATTGACGGATTGGATCGGAGTCTTTGGGCGCTGGGGCTGGAATGAAGGGCAGCATGAATCCTACGCCTACACCGAAGCGGACCAGACGTGGCAAATCGGAGTTGGAGGAAATGGCTCGCATTGGGGCCGAAGGTCGGATCGCATGGGATTGGCTTTTGTGAGCGACGGAATCAGCCACGATCACGCGGAGTACCTCGGCTATGGCGGACTTGGTTTCCTGCTCGGGGATGGCAAACTAAATTACGGACGTGAAAACGTCATTGAGAGCTACTACACGCTGCACCTGTGGAGAGGCATTTACCCTGCCTTCGATCTGCAGTACATGACAAACCCCGGGTACAACCGCGACCGCGGGCCAGTGATTGTGCCGAGCCTGCGGTTACACCTCGAGTTCTGACGCCGGGAAGCAGATTCGCTCAATAGGCTTGCGCCAAATGCGTATGCACCTCCGCTATGCGGGCGCGCGTGCTTTTGACGATTCCCGCAAAACGCCGGGTGAGCTCGCGGATACGGTCGGGCTTGTGCAAAAGCATCGATTCGCGAGGAATCAGTTCCTTGCCAATACTGAGAGCGCAAGCACCGGCGAGCAAATAGTGTGCCGCGTTTTGCTGCGTAACTCCGCCTCCAGCAATCAGGAACATTTCAGGAAACGGGCGGCGCAGCGCCCGAATGTAGCTCTCGCCTCCGACCAGGGAACAAGGGTAAATCTTCACAAAATCGGCACCCGCTTTCGAAGCTGCTAGGATCTCTGTGGGCGTCAGCGCACCGCTCATCATAACTACGTCCGGATTTTCCCTCACAAATTGGACCGTGGGAACGTCGAGCGCGGGGTTACTGATGAATTGTGCTCCGGCCAGGATGCAGTCTTGAGCGGTTTTTGGATCCAGCACGGTGCCCGCTCCAATGATGACGTTCGGTACCGCCCTCACGATTTCGCGAATCACGTCGATCGCTCCCGGAACGGTCATGGTTACTTCAACGATAGGAATTCCGCCCTGAGCTACTTCTTCGACAGCGAAGCGGGCGTCGGCTGCGGAAGAGGTTCGAATAACCGGAACAATCCCGATTTCTTCCACACGCGTTCGCAACTGAGCTTTTTTCATGGCGGAAGGGCTCCCTCGGACGCCGGGCGGGCATTCTATCCGGCGGTCGACACCTCGCTGCTGCCAGCATTATAGTGCCCAGGTCAAGAAATTCCAGCGTCGCGGTGAAGTGAGCTGTGGAAGCAAGCCAGTGGTAGACTTTGGGCACGGAGGGGTTGAATTTATGGCAACGAAAAAAAAGAAACGCAAGCGGACGAGTTCCGTCAAGAGCAGCAAGAAAAAAAGCACGAAGAGCAGGCTAGTCGTCAAGAAGAAGGGGGTCAAGAAGACAGGTGTGGCAAAGTCCGGGGCTAAACCAGGCCGCCGAAAGCCGCGCGGACGCCCTGACGTTGGTGAACTGGTGAACTATGGCCGGCGTGGTATGGGTGCGCGTTCGGGTGGCCAGTCCGGCGACACGCAGGGCATTGCTGGCCGCCCCGACGTGGATTCGGAGAGCGTGGAAGAATTGTTGGAAGAAGGACAATCCTTTGAGGCGGAAGTGGTCGAAGGCGTCGAAAATGCTCCCGACGCGGACCAAGGGGAAGTCCGCACGCGGGAAGTGGAAGAAGATGACGTCCCGGAGGAATACCGCGAAAAGGATTAACAATTCCTGCATCCGTTGCTGCCTGCTCTCGTTCAGAAAATGCTTGTTGGAATCATTTCCGATACCCACGGCCTTTTGCGGCCCGAGGCGGAGCGCGCGCTGCAAGGCACGAATCTGATCATCCATGCCGGGGACGTGGGCGATCCGGAGATTCTGGCGAAATTGAAACGGGTCGCTCCGGTCTTTGCGGTGCGCGGGAATGTCGATACGGCGGCGTGGGCGAAGGCATTACCCGCGACAACCGTGGTGGAAGCGAGCGGGGCGAGTTTTTACGTATTGCATAATCTTCAGGAGCTGGACTTGCGGCTGGATGCCGGCAGATTTGACTTTGTCGTGAGCGGTCATAGTCACCACCCCGAACAAGAGGAGCGGAACGGCTTGATTTTCATCAATCCTGGCAGTGCCGGGCCGAGGCGTTTCCAGCTTCCAGTTACATTGGCGGTGATCGACTTAGCAAAGCGCCCTTGGAAGGCCGAATTTATAGAGCTTCTCCGGCCTGAGGCGGATTGCTGCCGACGTTAACGCAATTTAATTAGACAATCGCTTTCTACGTTCCGCAGGAGCAAAGCAGTCGTCTCCTTTTCTATAGAATGGAGCGATTGTGGAGGGAATCGCTGCTTCTCCACTCTTGCGAAATGTACAAACTGGGTGCGGGAAGTACTGGCGTACTGGGCTGGAACGCTGTAAATTAGTACAGCTCAGCTATTGTCGGGAGCAGGCCTTACCGACAAAATGGTCCGTCGAGATTGTGCATGTGAGCCGCCCCCGGCTCAACGCGCTCGCCCCGCGCTAGACATGCGCTGCGGTCAGGATCTCGCAGATAGTTTACGGCGGACCCAGCTTTTGGCTGAGGAGAAGGTCCTCATGGGCGTTTTACACTTTCGATATCGGGAACGGCGCCGGACGCTGCGTGTGGCTATGGCTCTGCCCATCGTGGTTCACGGTCAAAATGATGCAGGCGAGAAGTTTTGCGTGCGCGCCATCACGCGCTCGATTAATAAGCAGGGCGCGCTGCTCACGATGGATGAATTGGTAGAGCAGGGGCAACCCCTGTTGGTTGTAAACGAGAATACCAACCGATCGACAGAAGCGCGTGTAGCTCATGTGCGGCGCGATCGCGACGGAAAACTGTTCGTCGGATTGGAATTTGTGAACCCCGACGTTAATTTCTGGATGATGACGTTTCCGTTGCCCGGCGCGAGGCCATTGCGACGCAGCATTAACGGCAAGATTTAATTATCTTCCTCCCGTTTTCTTAACTGCTCCGCGATCGTTCCGATCGGACTCCATTCGCAAGAAAAGACGTCGCGCCGTCTCCACCGCCTTTTGAACCGTTGAGCTGTTTAGGAGTGAGCGTCGACGAGTGGATCGCTGCATCGACATCGCGAATCGTCTTGCCGACGTGTTCAAAGAAGCGCTGCTGGCCTGGAGCGAAGGAATTATCTTCCTCGTGCGCGAGATCCTGATGCGCTTTTTTGGGGAGCTGCTTGGCGCGGTGCGACTGCCGAGCATTAACCAGATGGAATGAGAGGCGGCACGACGATAGTCGCGAAACTGCGACGCCAAACGAACAATCGGTTTCCTGTTCCCCAAGGGCAGATCGCGCGCAAGGCCGCGGAAATCAGGTATTGCTTTTTCGTTCGGTAGATTTTGTTTTGCGCTGCTTGCGTGGTGCTTTTTTAGACTTTGCAGACAAGGATTCGCGCACTTTACGGGGCAATTTCAGGGACACCAGCTCGTACGATTTTCGCACGAGTCTTTCCACTTCCGATGGTGGGAGAGCACCGTTTGACTCGACCGCAATCCATTTTGCCCGGGCCAGATAAGGCGCCGGGATAATTCCGACACGCTCGGTCAAATCGGGAAATTCCTCCGGATCGGCTTTGATGCACAGCCACAGGCGTGCCGGTTCCAATGGAGTAATGGCAAACACTTTTCCGGCGACTTTGAACAACAGATCATCCTTCCACTGGATCTGTTCGGTGGCCCCGGGAAAGCCCAGGCAAAGTTTACGAAGATAATCAATATCCATTGGCGACCATTCTATCGCGGGTTTTTCGCATCTAAACCAGTTAGAAATGTACGGCAGGGCAAAATGGAGGGTGACAAGGATGTCCGTCGTGGAATAATTCCGAATGCCGAGAACAGGAGGTTCTGGAAATGAGCAACACGCAATCTTCTCCATATGAAACTCGTTTGAACGTCTTTTATAGGCCATTGGAGATTGTCGAAGAGAAGAAGCTTGCCGATGAGTGTGAATTCAAGTGGTACAACCAGACGTTGTGCCAGGTAAACGGTTCGGTGGTGCGGCTGGGCGTGTTCGAAGGCGAATACCACTGGCACAAGCATGAGGAAGAGGATGAGTTTTTTTATGTGGTCGAAGGACAGTTGCTGGTGGACCTGGAAGGTCGAACGGTGAACCTTAGTCCGAGACAAGGTTTTGTCGTTCCCAAGACCGTCATGCACCGCACGCGTGCTCCTGAGCGCACGGTGGTGCTCATGGTGGAAAACGCTGGGATCGTTCCCACGGGCAATTGAAGGATTTCGCGGTTCTACATTTTTGCGTAACGGCGGAAGAAGGAATCCGGCTTCCACTGCGGGCGGCCCGGCGCATTGGCGGTGTCGATCAGCAAACGGCGAATGATCTCTTCGTAGAGCGCCGCGGCTTCTAGGTTGACCGGCTGGTTAATGTCGTCGGAGGGCGCGTGGTAACGATTCGTCAGCCAGTCCTTGAAGACTTTCTGCTCCGGCGTGCCCAGCTCGAAACCGACGTCCATTTTTACGGCGGGAATACCTTGGTGAATGAAACTGTATTGATCGCTGCGCACGAAAGAGTTTCGAAGAGGTTCAGGATCGGGAATCGGCTTGACGCCGAGCGATTGTGCTACGGCAGCCGCACGGGTGCCAAGGTCCGACTCCTCCAATCCAAGAATCTTTAGCTTCGTCAGTGGGACGATCGGAAGGAACATGTCTACATTGATGTCCGCCACGATCGACTGCAGCGGCACGGTAGGTTTTTGCGCAAAATACTTGGAACCCAATAAACCCTTTTCTTCGCCGGTGACCAGCAAAAATAGAATGGAGCGGCCCAACTTCTCTCGATGGAGCTTCAGTTGCGCGGCAACATCGAGCACCACCGCGGTGCCGGAGCCGTCATCCATCGCGCCATTGTAAATACGATCGCCGTTCACCGGTTCGCCGATCCCGAGATGATCGATGTGTGCGGAAAGAACCACGTAGTGATCCTTCAGAGTAGGATTCGAACCCGACAATTTCGCCACCAGATTCGCGGACTGGACTTGTTTGGTAAGAATTACTGCGCGAGCTTCGAGCGGTTGCCTTAATGCGAAATGAGGCAGCGGTTGGCGGTCCCTTGCGAGCGAGGCGATTTCTGCGAAAGTACGGCCGGAGCCAGCAAACAGGGCTTCGGCGGATGCCGGGTTGAAAACCACGCTGACTTTGAGTCCTTCGGTTTCGTTGAATTCGGGATCGGCCAGATCCATCGCCGGATGGTTGTGGTTGAGCGCGATGCGCGACCAGGGAATGTCCATTGAGGCGGGATTGAGGATCGCAACGGTTCCAATGACACCGGCGGCTCGCAGCGATTTCCAGCGCTCCGCCGACGTTTGGTAGTGAGAGGCAAGCGCGGCCGGAATATCCGAAGGCGAGCCGGACATATAGACGACAATTTTGCCTTGGAGATCGAGTCCAGCCAGTTCGTCCAGATTTTTCTCCGGGATTTTCAAGCCGTAACCGATAAAAACGAGAGGAGCGGTTAGTTCTTTCGAAGTCCGTGTGCCGCGTGAACTAATATAGGCGTCGTCTGCAAACGATAGCTTCGTGGTTTTGCCACCGTCTGCGAGCGAGAGCGAAGATTTGCCTTCGTCCACCTCAAACTGAGTGAAGAAAACCGGTTGGTAGAAGCCGTTCGTGCCGGCGGGCTCGAGCCCGGCTTTTTTGAACTGTTCGACGGCGAAGGCCTGCGCTTTGCGAAGGCCTTCGCTGCCGGTCTCGCGCCCTTCGAGCGAGTCATCCGCGAGGAATCGGACGTACGCCCACCAGGAATTACCGTCAAAATGCGAATTGGCATCGGGCGTTTGTGCATATCCAGTGGCGCAAAGAACGAAAGCAAGCACAAGCAAGGGCCAACTGCGAGACATAGGCGTTGCCTCCGAGTCGAGGGAAATGAACCACGAGGATAGCAGAGAACCAGCTGCTTTGAATCCGGGGTTCTAACGTTCGATGAGCGTCTATTGGCTGGCGACGCAATGCCACGATCCGTTCGTTTTCACCCAGGTGTCCGTAAAACGTCCGGGGCGGCTGTACGATGTTCCTTTGTCAACGCCTTTCTCGCGATAAATGCCGGTAACCACGGCGCAATCACCGAACACGTGGGCGGTTTGCTCTTCATTCGTGATTTGCTCAGGGACCAGTCCGTCACGTTTGATGCTGGCAAGAAATTCCTGCTTGTTGGAAATGCCGCCGTCATAGTCGGTCGACACAAATTGGGGAGAGAGAAGCTGGTCTAACGCGGCGGCCTCCTTGGATTGTTCGGCGCGATTCCAGACGGTTTCCAGGGCCAGCACACGACCCTCATCGGCGCTAATGTTGCTTTGCGGGCGGCTTTGCAGAGCAAGTGCTACCGAGAAAAGAATCAAGGCGAGCCGAACGGCGAGACGGAGTTTCATTCGAGGGCTCCTCCGCAGGAGTTGAACCACCGATATCCTATAACGACTGGCCCCAACTGGGGGCCGCATGCCGCTGAAAGCCGACAAACCGAGCTCTCGTCGCTGCCTTGGCGCCGGCCGGCTCCTCCGCAAGATCGGCGGATTGGACGGCCTGTGCCGCCGTCCATGGCTCTGTGGATTTTTGCGCGTGTGTGAGGACGAGAAGCGGCAGAGCGAAGAAGTACACCGCTACAGAATACAGCGCGAATCAGGCGCCGCGACGACAGAACCGGCCGAGATCGTTACCGGAATTGTAAGGCGAAGCTAGTTTTTCTGAGCGGCGCGCGTGCGGATCAGCTTGTGGGCAGTGGTGCGCAAGGTTTCCGGGACATTTTTGTTGACGGAGAGTTTTTTGAGGTCCGCGGCGTTCAACGTGGGAAGCATGTGTAGCGTCACATCGAGAGGGCATTTGGGATTATTCATCAGGTTCCGAACGACGACGTAATTCTTGCGAAAGGTACGATTGCCGGCCATCATGCGTAGAATTTCGTCCGTCAGGTTGGCCATCGCGGCAAACGACTCCACTTCCTGATCGGTGAGTCGCGGAGATTGCAGCACCGCGCGCTGGACCACTTTGTTCGAATCGCGAATTAGTGTGCGGCGCGCGTCCGAGCCGCCCTTCATAGCGAACTGCACGCGCTGCGCGACGGTCATCTTGCCGATCTTCTGAAGAAGAGTCTGCCTTCGCTGCGCATCCGGTTCCGCTTCGGCGGCAGCATCGGCCAAGTACGCGAGGTCTTCAGGAACAATGCTACTACTTAGCTCTCGAAGCGTGTTTTTCTGATCCGCGGTAACGTTCGCTGAGTGTTCCAGAGCCGCGGCGAGCGCGTGCGAGGCGGAAACACGATCGAGTTCGTCCATCAGGGTTTGAACCTGCGCGGTCGTGAGAAGCGGCACCAGGGGCGCCAAATGTTCCCCGTGACAATTGTGATTCGCCAACATAGCGTCGATCACTCCGGCGTTTTTTCCAAGATTCCTTGCTGCATAGGCAAACAAGGCTGGCAAAGCGTTATCGCGATTGAGCGCCTGCACGAACACTTCGGGCGCGGTGGAGAGCAGGGCTTCGCCGGCACGTTCGGCGACCATCTCATCCTGATCGTTGCTTAGGACGGCCAGGATTTCGACGCGTTCGGGATTGGGAATGTGCGCTCCACCGGTGCCGCACACGGCGAGCTTTCGTTCGCGCGGAGCGCGGCCGTGCCGCAAATCCTCCAGGACTTCAACGCTGAGAGTTTCCACCTCGATGCCTGCCTCACATCGTCATCGTTCACTTTTATTGTACTGGACGGACTCGTCGCGCCAAGCAGTGCATCGCCCCGCTGTGCAACGCCGGCCAATACCGCTTAGGAACCCAGGAGCCAAGTCGTGGGACTTTTCTCGAAGAGTGCAGGCCGGTATGGAAAGAGCGAAGTGTGCGCTCGTGCTTCTTGAACTTTGCGCGGCGACGTGAAGTGCTTCCAAGCGAAGATCGCGCCAACGATAATCACGATGATCAAGAGCAATGTGCCGAGCAGAACCCAGACGGGTTTCCATTTGGCGAACGAAAGAGACATTTCCGGTTCGTGATGTTCTACCGCAGGTGGGACCTGCGTGCCGTAAGCTACGTCATACTCTCCAAGCAGCGCTTCTTCGTTTAACCCAAGATAGCGCGCGATGGCGCGCACAAACCCGCGATTAAAGACTCCGCCCGGCAGCTTTTCCCAATCTTCATTCTCGAGGGCCTCCAGAAAACGGGGGCCGATGCGAGTCGCTGAGGTGATTTCCGCCAGCGTGACCTCTCGCAGTTCCCGTTCACGTTTTAGGCGTTCTCCGAAATTTCCCCTGGCCATGCCCTCTGCTCGCAGGGAATCAGTGTATCAGTACTTACGGGAATTGGGCGCGCTGGTGCTCTGTTGCACGATAAAGCGATGCAATCCTCTTTGTCGGTGTTCTGGCTAGCGCGAGGCGGCGGACTCGGGATAGAGCCGCTCAAATTCCGGGTCACCGTGCAGCAGGGAAAGATCAGGATCCCGGCGCGCCCAGGTGGAGTCCTTGAAACCAGCCTCCCAGGCTTTGCGCAAGGCATGCAGGGCATCGGCTTTGGTCTTGAGCAGGCAATAGTTACAGGCGGCATTGTAGAGGATGGACGCCTCGTTGGCCCGTAAGGTCATGGCGAGATTGGTTTCTCGCGTGGCGTCTTCAACGCGATTCAGTTCCGCGTAATCGCCGCCGAGAAGGATGCGAGCACGCGCATCCTCTGGTACCTGTTTCAGATGATTCTCCAAGGCTGCCACGCGACGCAAGAGCACATTGCGTCGCAACTCTTGTTTCCCTAGAGCACCGAGAGCGTTCATTACCGGAACGTAGACATTGTAGTCTTCGCCGCTGGCTTCGAGAGCAGTCTCGAAAATATCGGCTACCTCTTGATAGCGGCCGGCGGAAAAGAGGGCGCGGCACAACAGATAGTAGGCGCCTTCGCAGTCCCGCTTGCGTTCAATGGCTTTTTGCACCATGCGGACGGCTTCGTGGTGCAGGTCGGTTGCGTAAAGCACCCAGGCCTGGCTGACCTGTACTTCCGGCAAATCCCAACGCAACGCGACGGCGCGGCCGGAAGCGTTGCGGGCGCGTTCGACCCACACCTGGTCCCGGCTATAGTTACAATAAAACATGGCGCAGGCGTTGGCACAGGCGGCGTAGGCGAGAGCAAAGCTCGGATCCATGGCCACGGCGTTTTCGAACATCTGCAGGGCGAATTCCAGGTCCTGGCGGGTCTGACGCCGGGCGTAGCGCTTTCCTCGGAGATATAAATCGTAAGCCTGCAGATTTTCCGTCGGTTTGATGGCCAGGGCTTCGAGTTCCTGCGGAGAAAGGGTGACGCGCAGAGCTTCGGCGATCTTGCGCGCAATTTCGTCCTGCACTTCGAAGACGTCCTTCATTTCGCGATCGTAGCGTTCGCTCCAGAGCGGAAAGTCGGTGCTAGTGTCCACCAGTTGCGTGGTGATGCGCAGGCGGTTGCCGGAACGGCGCAGACTGCCGGTCAAAGCATAAGCGGCCTTCAACTGTTGACCGACCTGAACGGGCGTTACTTGTTTGTCCCGGAAAGCTAGCACTGTGGGACGTGAAAACGTGTTCAGGCCACGAATCTTGGAAAGCTCGGTGATGATGTCCTCGGTGATGCCATCGCGGAGATACTCGTCTTCCCGGACGCCGCTTAGATTTTCGAAATAAAGCACTGCTACGGATTTCGTGTTCGGCTTCGTGTGGATAGCTTTCGTGTCCGTCAGGTCGGCGACGCGCTTGCTGCCGGATTCCAAATCGCGTTTCAGGCGGATCAGATCGGTTTTCAGCTCCGTGGCCGACTGGCAACGCAGCGCGCGATCTTTCTCGAGAAGCTTCGAGAGGATTCGCCCAAAATCCGGTGGGACTGCGGGATTCACCTCGACCAGAGGCGCTGGTTCGCGGTTCAAGATGGCGTCAAATACCATGGCGGAAGTTTCCCCCCGGAAGGGAAGCGCACCGCTGGCCAGTTGATAGAACACCGTGCCCAGCGAAAACAGGTCGGTCCGTGCATCCACGAGCTGGCCTCGCGTTTGCTCCGGCGACATGTAGGAAACTGTCCCCATCGCCGCGCCAGGCGATGTCAATTCGGCGCCGACCATGGTGTCCATCTGCGAAGGCGTCGAACCGGCCTCCGGAATTTCCGCTTTCTCGATTTTGGCAAGCCCAAAGTCCAGAACCTTTACCTGCCCACGTTCCGTCAAAAACAGATTGGCCGGCTTTATATCGCGGTGCACGATGCCCTTGGCATGTGCAGATTCCAGCGCATCCGCGATCTGGATGGCGATGGGAAGCAACTTGTCCATAGGGAAAGCTTGGCGCGTCATCATCTGGCCTAACGTCTGCCCTTCGAGCAGCTCCATCACCAGAAAATTGCGGTTTCCAGATTGTTCAATGGCGTGGATGGTGCAGATGTTCGGATGATTCAGCGCGGAAGCCGCGCGCGCCTCGCGTTGAAAACGCTCAATCAACTGGCTGTCCTGCGCCATGGCATCGGGAAGAAATTTGAGCGCGACACGGCGCCCGAGACGCGAGTCCTCGGCTTCGTAGACAACGCCCATACCGCCGCTGCCTACCTTCCGTGTGATCTTGTAATGCGAGACGGTCTGTCCGATCAGAGAATCCGACCCATTCATGGCCGCTCGATACTAGACTGCGCCTGCGCAATGGGTCAAGCGATGCCCTATTTGGGCCGCTTTGGCTATACGTCTAGAGATAGTAAGCAGGGAACTTCTAAAATCGGTATGACGTATCATTGGAGCGCATGAAACGCAAAAAGGAAAATTTCGTGAAACCAAAAAAAGATGGTCGCGGTCAATGGATGGTTCTTGTATCGCTCTTGTTCTTCAGTTTCCTTATGGCACGACCCACGCACGCGGACGACTTGCCCACAGTTCTGCCTACCAACGTCAAGATTGTGCACTTCCCGAGTGCCACTCTAGGCGAAGACCGCACCATGCTGGTGATGTTGCCAATGAATTATGAAAACTCGGTGCGCCGCTATCCGGTGCTGTATCTGCTACACGGCTACGACGCGGACATTACGGATTGGGCGCGGGGAACGAATCTCTCCGACTATGCCACGCGGCACGAACTCATCATCGTTACGCCGGATGCTTCGCACAGTTGGTACGTCAATAGCGTGGCAAATCCGAAAGCGCACTTCGACGATTACATCATGAAAGACGTCATCGCCTACGTGGACACGAACTTCCGCACCATTCCGGAGCCTTTTGCGCGCGCCATTGGGGGCGTTTCCATGGGTGGATTTGGCGCCATGCTTCTAGGCCTGGAGCACCGCGATCAGTTCGCGGGGATCGGCAGTTTCAGTGGGGCGTTATCGGCGGCACACGTCAGTCCCGGTCCGCTACCGAAAGACGCCACCGAGGAAGAAAAGAAGGCGCGTCAGGAATATGTGGACTTGGTTGGGGTGCCGGGTTCGAAGGAACAGAAAGAGCGGGATCCTTTCGAATTCGCCCAGAATGTTCCCGTTGAACAATTCCCGATGCTCTTCATCGTGTGCGGTGGGCAGGACGGCAATATCGAAAGCACGCATGCGTTTCTGTTGGAATTGGCCAAACGCCACATCCCTTACGAGTACCGAGAGATTTCACCGCGCGCGCACGATTGGAGAATCTGGAACGAGGAGTTACCGGTGTTTCTAGACAAGCTTGACCGACTGGAAGGGTTCCAGCCCATCCCCGAAGAAGGCGAACGGCGCGGGCAATCGCGCGCGGCCGGAGTTCGCCAGCCCAGCCGATAGCAAGAACGTTACGCCTGTACCACGTCCAGGTTGCACGGGATTTTCCGAGGCGCCTATACTGGCGGAACTGGCAAGGACGGGTGTGTTTAGAAGCAGGCAGGCTTCGGCAGGACTTTGACTTTGCGATGACCCGGAGAAACGTGCTCTCGTGAGCCTTGATGAAATCAAGCAGTTTCCAACCGTAGAACGCCGGCGAAACGTAGGCGTTCCGGGAGAACGACGCGAAGCAGGGGAAGTGGCGGTCTTCCAGGAGTTGGGGAAGGCGCTGACGTCATCGCTGCAGCTCGACCAGGTGCTGCGGACGATTATGGAGAAGATCGACGAGTTCTTGCGGCCGGATAACTGGTCGCTGCTCCTGCTGGATGAAGCCAAGCAGGAACTTTATTTTGAACTGGCGGTCGGAAAAGCTTCGCAGGCGCTGAAGGATGTCCGTATCAAGCTCGGGCAGGGCATTGCCGGATGGGTGGCGCAACACGGCGAGGTGGTGATCGTGCCTGATACCACGAAGGACACGCGCTTCTTCGGCAAGGTCGACGAAAAAACCAAGATGGAGACGCGCTCGATCGTGGCCGTGCCGGTACGATTCCGCGACACCTGCCTGGGCGTCATTGAACTGATCAATTGCGTGGGCGCGGAAGGATTCGATCCGCGGGATTTGAAGTTACTCGAAGCGCTGTCCGATTTTGCGGCGATCGCTTTGGAAAATGCGCGGCACGTGAAGCGCATTCATGAACTGACGATCAAGGACGATTGCACCTCACTTTACAATGCGCGGCACATGGGCTTCATCCTTGATACGGAAATCTACCGGTCGCAACGTTACAACTATGAATTTTCGATTGTTTTCATCGATCTGGATCATTTCAAGCAAGTCAATGATACCCATGGACATCTGGTTGGCTCGCGGCTGCTGGCGGAAATGGGCGAGGCGCTGAAGGGAAATTGCCGGCTGATCGATTTTGCGTTCCGGTATGGCGGTGACGAATTCGTGATCTTGCTGCCGCAGACCTCAAAGGAAAACGCCATCAATGTGGCGCGCCGCTTACATAAGCTGGTTCGTGAGACGGTCTGGTTGCAAAACGAGGGCCTGAATATCACCGTCACGCCCAGCGTCGGATTGGCAGCCTACCCGGCAGATTCCAAAACGAAGGAAGGTTTGCTGCATTTGGCGGATGAAGCAATGTATTTGGTGAAGAACACCAATCGGGACAGCGTAGCGGCAGCCAATATGGGCATTCTGCCGGCACTGACCAACGCCGAAACAGCAGGCGAAGCTGCGGGATAAAGCGGGCCCGGCTGTGTACACCTACGGCGAATTTTGATTAACTAAAAATATGAAGCGAAGTGAAGCCGCCCGTTACGCGAGTTGGTCTGCGCTGGCTGCCTTGTTGCTCGCGTCGATCACCGGCGGGATCTACTTGCGCCGCCAATGGGTAGCGCACATGGAGCGAACCAAAGCTCCTCCGCCACTGGCCGAAAATCAACAACGGCAATCCATAGGTTTGACTGTCTCGAGGGGCGAAGGAGAGCGCACGGTGTTCACCGTGCAGGCTTCCAAGTCCACGGACCTCAAGGGGGCAGACATCAGCCTGCTGGAGGACGTGAGGGTGACGGTGTTTGGCAAGCTCGGCGATCGCCACGACGTCATCCACACCCAGAGTTGCCGCTACGCCAAAACCAACGGGGGAATCGAATGCAGCGGCGACGTGCAATTCGAACTGCAGAGCGCTGCCGATGCAGCCAGAATCCAGAAGGAAGGCGGCAAACCGAACCTGATTCACGTCGAGACCAGCGGCGTCACGTTCAATGCAAAATCAGGGAGGGCCGAGACTTCGCAGCCGGTGAAATTTCAGATGCCGAATGGCGACGGCGATGGCGTCGGCGGCACCTACCTTTCGGAAGAGGGCATATTGCGGCTGGAGAAGAATGTGCACGTGACGTTGCGCCAGACCGGTGCGCTCGCCATAGGGAAGAAGCAAGATGGCCCGTCATCGGACGTGGTGCTGCACGGGACCAGCATGGAAATGGGCAAGAAAACCAGGCAGGTAGTCCTGGCAGGACCGGCGACAGCGACAACTCCAACACAAGAATTAAGCGCGGGGCAGTTGGTCGTGCTGCTGGACGAACAGAACCGTGCGCAGACGCTGATCGCCGAGCCTGGCAAACTGAATCAAACGCCGGAACTGGCGGCTCACGGCGGAAAAGGGCCAACCGGCAATGGAACAATGCGCGCGGACTTGATGACCGCTCATCTGGCCCCGGCAGGCTGGGTCCGCACGCTGGAGGCCACGGGCAATGTAGAAGGGAAATCGGAAAGCGGCGAAATGCAGGCAGACACCGCCAATGTGGAGATGTGGCCTGCGGTCAATCAGGCGAAGATTCTCACGCTGCGCGGAAAGGTGCACGTGAATCAACGCGACCCGAAGACCGGAACGGCAAGGAAGCTGGCGACGACCGTCCTGCAGATGAATTTTGCGGGAGGCAAACCAGGAGACCCGAATCCGGTGCAGCATGCGGAGACGCTGGCGCGGGGAACGATGGATTGGAGCGACACGCCGACATCGCAATCCAAACTGGGCGCCGACAAGCTGGCAGTGGACTTCGGCACAGCGGGAAAAGCGAAAGATCTGGTGGCGACCGGCAACGTCGAGACCGAACGGAGGATGGAAGGGAAACCAGTGCAAACCGCAACGTCCACCAATGGTGATGCGCAGCTGGACGCAGGAGGCTCCTGGACGCAGATGACGCTGCGCGGAAATGTGCACATGAAGGAAGGCGACCGTACCGCGGAGGCCCATCAGGCTGTGTTCGAACGGGTGCCAGCGACGACGGTGCTGACGGGCCAAGCCGTTGCGCGGGATGAAAGCAGCATCACGCACGCCACAAAGATTACCTTCCACCAGGAGACCGGAGACATCGAAGCGGAAGGCAAAGTGCGGTCCACGGATCTTGGCAATAGCCCAGACAGCATTCACTTGAGTCCGACGCCGTCCAATGTGATCTCGGACCACATGGTGGGGAATTCGAAGGCAGGTGGGGCGCTGTATACGGGGCACGCACGATTGTGGCAAGGGCAATCGGTGCTCGAAGCGGACTCGATCGAATTGCTGAGGCAGACGCGGGTGCTGAACGCGAAAGGGAATGTGCGAGCGGTGTTTCCTAAGGAAGGCAGTGACAGCAGCCCGAGCTCCAACAACAAGAACAAGGATGCGAGCAACAAAGAAAACAAAGAAAAAGACAGCAAAGAAGTGGTGGTGTGGCACATAACCTCGGGAACGCTGACCTATTGGGATCTGGAAGATCGCGCGCACCTTGAAAAAAACGTGGTGGTGCAATCGGAGAACGAGCGCATGAGGGGCCCGGTGCTCGATTTATACTTCACACGCGAACCAGGAAGAAGTTCCCAGGGCGCAACCCAAGGAACATCAAAGATCAGCCGGGCGGTCGGAACGGGAGGGGTCGAGGTCGAACAGCTCGACCGGCGCGGAACAGCAGAAAAAGGCGTGTACACGGCGGCAAACGATCGATTCGTGCTAAGCGGTGGAACGCCCACTCTTTACGATGAAGACGGTAAGACGACAGGGCGTGAATTGACCTTCAATATAGCGGATGATACGATCATCGTGGATTCGGACACTGGAAAGCGCACACTGACCAGACATCGAGTCCAAAGATGATTCGGGGGGACCGCCGCAGCGATCCCGCGTGAAGCGGAATGCCCACACTCCAAGGCGTCGATCTCAGCAAATCCTACCGGGGACGCAAAGTCGTAGACAATGTTGAAGTAGAGATTGGGCAAGGCGAAGTCGTAGGGTTGCTAGGACCAAACGGCGCCGGCAAGACCACCACGTTTTACATGATTGTCGGATTGGCGCGGCCGGATTCCGGGCGCGTGTTGTTAAATGGCGAGGAAATCACCGACCTGCCGATGTATTTGCGGGCGCGCAGTGGAATCAGCTACTTGCCGCAGGAACC
The DNA here is from genome assembly GCA_963722985.1 of Candidatus Acidiferrales bacterium. Taxonomy (GTDB): domain Bacteria; phylum Acidobacteriota; class Terriglobia; order Acidiferrales; family UBA7541; genus Acidiferrum. The sequence continues at coordinate 646,674 of CAVROZ010000001.1, forward strand.
CTCCGTTTTCCGGCAACTGACCGGCGAAGAAAATCTTTTGGCGGTGCTCGAGACTCTGCCGTTGACGCCCGAGCAGCAACGCGACCGACTCGAAGAATTGCTGACTCAGATGGGTCTCGAGACCGTGCGGCACAGCAAGGCTTATATGCTTTCGGGCGGCGAGCGAAGAAGGCTCGAGATCGCGCGCTCGCTCACTCTGCAGCCTTCCTTCATCTTGCTGGATGAGCCGTTTTCGGGTATCGACCCGTTGACTGTAAAGGACTTACAGGATCTGATCCGGGAATTGAGCCGCTCTGGGATTGGCGTATTAATCACCGATCATAACGTCAGGGAAACACTAAGCGTAACGGATCGCGCCTACATCGTGAATCATGGGAAAATCATGAAGAAGGGCACGCCGCAAGAGTTGAGCAGCGACGCCGAAGTAAGACGGATCTATCTCGGAGATAACTTCCGGCTGAATTAGGTCTATTCTAAGGTCTGGAAGAACAGCAATGGCTTGGCAGGGACTCAAACTTAACCTTCGTGTGGCGCAGAAGCAGATTCTGACGCCGGGCCTCGTGCAAATGGTTAGCGTGCTTGCGCTGAACCGCCTGGAACTGCGCGAGATGATCAATCAGGAGATGATCGCTAACCCCGTTCTTGAGGAACTGAGCGAAGAGCCCACCGCGACTGACAATTACAGCGACGAAACATTCTTGAAAGCGGAAACAGAGAAAGTTCCGGAGAAGGAAGCATCGAATCCGTTTGACGAATTCGATGTGGGTACTTTTTTCAATCAATACCTGGACACGGGAGGGGACGGCGGGCAGTCGCAGGAACGAGAAATTTCCGAGCGTCCATCGTTTGAAAAGTTTTTATCGTCGCCTGCGGGTCTGACGGACCATCTGACTTGGCAATTGAGTGTAACGATCTGCTCCGATGCCGTGATTGAAATCGTCGAAAACATTATCGGGAACCTGGATGAGAACGGCTACCTGACGGCTTCGGTCGAAGAGCTGTCGCAGAACGGAAGATACTCGCAGGACGATTTGGAAGATGCCATCGCGGTGGTGCAAGACTTCGATCCAATCGGAGTGGGCGCGCGGGATCTGAGAGAGTGCCTTTTGTTGCAGCTGAAGGCGTTCGATCCACAGAATGCTCTGGCGCAACAGATCGTGGCCGAACATCTAAAGCAAGTCCAGGCCAACCAGTTGAAAGAGATTGCGCGTGCGCTGAATCGTCCGATGGATATCGTGAAACATGCCATCGACGCCATCAAGAAGCTCGATCCGCGGCCGGGACTACGCTACAACAAGACCGAACCGCGCCTGGTTGAACCCGACGTGTATTTCCGGAAGGTGGACGATCAGTGGCAGGTCTTCTTGAATGAAGACGATATGCCCCAATTGCGTCTAAGTCCCACCTATCGTCGACTCTTGGTTAGGGACGCGGCGGACAAAGATGTGCGGAACTACGTGAAGGAGCGCTTCACGGCCGCAATTCAATTGATGAAGAACATCGAGCAGAGAAAGCACACAATTTTGCGCGTTTGCCAATCGATCATCGCGCGCCAGGGCGAATTTCTGGATCATGGGCCGGATACGCTGAAGCCTATGATGATCAAGGAAGTGGCGGAAGAAGTGGGAGTACACCCGTCCACGGTAAGCCGTGCGGTAGCCAGTAAATACGCGCACACGCCACAGGGTGTAATGGAGTTGCGATCGTTCTTCAGCGAGGCGGTAAACGGACCAGAGGGCGGCGGAATGTCGCTGCAGACGTTGAAGCGGCTAGTGAAAAAAATGATCGACGAGGAAGACACGTCGAAGCCGCTGACCGACGAACAAATCGCCAAGAAACTGGAAGAGAACGGAATTCATGTCACGCGGCGCACGGTCGCTAAATACCGGGAGGACATGAGAATTCCGAGCACGCACCAACGCCGCGTCAAGACCTGAGCCCACTGAACCAGTGAAGCGCGCCAAGAGCAATTCACGAACCGCTCGAAATCCAGGCCGGCAACTCGTTATCCTCACTGGGCTATCCGGATCGGGTAAAAGTACCGTTCTCAAAGCGTTTGAGGACATGGGTTACTACTGCGTGGACAATTTGCCCGTGGAGTTGATCCCCGTTTTTGCGGAGCTGCATGCCGCCGGCGAAGGTGACATGCAACGAGCTGCGTTGCTGGTGGATGCGCGCGAGGGACTGCAACTCGAAAAGTTGCCGGGCTTGCTGAAACACCTGCGACGGGAGCACCCGATCATTCTCGTTTACATCGAAGCGCACGAGGATGCGCTCCTGCGGCGCTACAGTGAGACACGGCGGCCACATCCCCTGGGAAAGAAAATCTCCGTACGGGAAAGCCTGCGCCACGAACAGGATTTGATGGAGCCGATCCGCAAGCTGGCGGACGCCGTGATCGACACAACGCAGTTCAACGTTCATGAACTGCGCCATTTCGTGAACCAGCGTTTCAAACTTGAGAGCAAGAGGCCGCTACTGGTTTCGCTGGTTAGTTTCGGCTACAAATTCGGCGTTCCGACCGACGCGGACCTGATGTTTGATGTGCGATTTTTGCCGAATCCGTATTTTGTGCCGAAGCTGCGGCGCTACACGGGAAAAGATCCTCAAGTGCGGCGCTATATCAAGTCGTTTCCGCAGACGGGGGAATTTCTGAAGCGGATGCAGGGGTTGCTGACCTACCTGATTCCACACTATATCGAAGAGGGGAAGAGTTACCTGACCATAGCGTTTGGTTGCACCGGCGGAAAGCACCGGTCGGTGATGATGGCGGAATGGATGAAGCGCGCGTTGGAGAAAAAAGGATTTGCGACGCGGGTGGTGCATCGCGATGTCGACAAGTAGGATGTCGGCCTGACCTCAGGCCCAGGATCTCGCCCACAATGAGCAATATAGAGATTGCGCCTGCCGCAAATCCGGCACACGTTGAGACCAATTCCACGTTCCATCCAATTCCGCGTTTCCTGCTGCTGGCGCTGCTCGTTGCCTTGCTGCTTTTTCCGTCGCTTCGCAGGCCGGGGCTTGCGGGATACGACGATTCGTACTTCGCGCATGAAGGCAAAGAAATGGTACGCACCGGAGATTGGTGGAGTGTGCGATTCAATGGTGATTTCATACTCTCTCACCCGCCGCTGTTTCCGTGGATGGAGGCCGCCTCGTTTAAGTTGTTTGGAGTGAGCGACGGGGCGGCGAAGCTTCCCACCGCGTTGCTCGGCTTCGCCACGATTCTTCTAATGTACTTTCTGACGCTGGAGCTCACCGGACAGGAATGGCTTTCGCTTTTGGCCATGTTGATTTTGGCGTCAACGCAGTTTTTTCTGAAGAACGCCATGCATGCCATGACCGATGTGCCATTTACGTTCTTCTTCGCGTTGACGATCTTCCTCTACCTGAAGGGCCTAAAAAACAGTGCGTATCTAACGCTCATGGGTTTGCCGCTGGCGGCGGCCCTGCTGACGCGGTCGGTGGTTGGGTTTCTCGCACTCGGAATTATCGTGGCCCACCTGGTTTTAGCCAGGCGTTACCGTTTCTTGCTGTCGCCCTGGCTAATTTGCGGCGTGGCTCTGGCGCTCGCGACGGCTTCTATCTGGTACGTTTCGCAGTATCGCATCCACGGAGCCGCATTTCTCGTGTCGCATTTCCAATTTCTCAACAGCAAGCTGCATGTCGAATCCAAACCAAATGCATGGACTACAATCTTTAACTACCCGATGGCGCTGCTGAAATATTACTGGCCCTGGTTGCCTTTTCTTCTTGGGGGTCTTGTTATGGAAGCTCGAGCCTGGAAGAAAGAAAGAGATCCGGTCGCGATTCTGCTGATCGTTTGGGTTCTGCTCGTCGTGGTTCCGTTCAGCCTAGCCGACACGCGGTACCCTCGTTACATCATGGCCGTCTTTCCCCCCTTCTCCATACTTTCGGCGTTTGCGCTAGATCGAGTCATTCCCAACGCTCGCCGAACATTGTTTTTCAACTCGGCGTGTGGCCTCCTTTGCGTGGCGATTTGCCTCTCCTCGCTCTTTCCACCGAACAGTCGCGCAGATGACATCGTCAAACTTGTGCCGATTGCCGAAGCGCGAAGTTCTGCGGACCAGCGCATCCTAATCTATACCTTCGAGGACGGCCGCAGCGATTATCTTTATCAATTCGTCTGGTACAGTAGCCGCTATGCACAACTTGCGGCCAACCTCGGCGATTTGGCAGCAACCCTACGCCGGACAGACCACGCCACGGTAATCACCGACAAACAATCCTTCGGAAAGCTGTTGCCGTTGATGACCGGGAGAACGCCGATTGTGCTGGCAGAGTCTCAAAAGCTGATCTGTTTCCGCTTGCCCTGAGGGTGTCTGAGACCGGCCATCGATTTGACACCGCGAAGTTGGGCGCTTAGCGTACTAGGAGCAGGGGTGAAGGGAATCCGAGGGCCGGAGTGGGTCAACTGATTTCACCACAATTAAAGAGGCTGCTGGCTTACGCGAAACCGTACAGCGTGCGGATGACAGTCGGCATCGTCTTGGTCGCCTTCGTTGCCGGGGCGGAAGGAACCCTCGCCTTCATGGTGAAAGCTGCCGTGGACTCCGTTCTCCACCCGGAAAAGTTCACCTCGCAGCTTCCTTTGCTCACCTTCCCATGGAACGGGAAGGTGGTTTACCTCAATAAGTTCTTCCCGTCGAGCATCCACAACGTTTGGACGATTTTTTCCATCACGATCCTCTTGCTGTATGGGAGCAAAGCCATTGCCGAGTACGTGGGAATGACGCAGATTCAGTTTGCGGGGCTTTCCGCGATCCGCGATCTGCGAAATGCCTTCTACGAAAAAGTGATCCGCCAGCCGATGGGCTTTTTTCAACACAATCCTACGGGACGGATCATTTCGGTGGCCATTAACGACGTCGAACGCGTGCGCTATGCGTTGAGCGATTATCTGGCCGATTTGTTCATGAAGAGTTTCACTTTTGTGGCGTTCGTCGTGGTCATGCTGATTCTGGACTGGAAGCTGGCTCTGGCGACGACACTGCTTCTACCCGTTGTCGTGCTACCGGTAAACAAGCTTGGGAAAAAGATCCGGCTCTCTGCGGAGAAGAGCCAAACCCGCATGAGCGACCTGAGCCAAATCCTGGAGGAAACCGTCAAAGGCAACCGGGTCGTGAAAGCATTTGGCATGGAGGATTTTGAAATCAGGAAATTCGCGGAGGTCTCCCGCCGGCTCCTGAGAGAAAACATGCGCTGGGTGCGCGCCGCAGTGGTTACTTCTCCGCTGATGGACCTGGTCGGAGCTGTGGTCATCCCCCTGCTGCTCCTCTATGTCCGCAATCAGATCCAACACCAACAGACGACTGCCGGCGGTTTCATTGGATTTTTGTATGCGATGTTCAACGCCTACATGCCTTTGAAGCGCATGGGCTACGTGTACCAGCAATTCCAATTTGCGCAGGGCGCGAGCGTGCAAGTGTTTGCGTATCTGGATCGCGAAGAGGAAAACATCGACCAGAAGGGCGGACTGATTCTGGAAGGGCTGTCTGGCGAGATCGTGTTCGACGATTTGACGTTTGAGTACGAATCCAACAGCGGTCCGGTCTTGGAACATGTAAGCTTTACCGCCGGCAAAGGCGAAGTGATCGCGCTGGTGGGAATGAGCGGAGCCGGAAAGACCACGCTCGTGAACCTCCTTCCTCGTTTTCATGAAGTGACCACAGGAAGCATCAAGATCGATGGAGTCGATGTACGGCACATGAACCTGCGATCGCTGCGAAACCAGATTGCCATGGTTACTCAGGAAAACATTCTGTTTCATGACACGGTGCGAAACAATATTTGCTACGGAATGGGTGCAGTGCCACAGGGCAGAATTGAAGCGGCGGCGCAAGCGGCACTGGCGCATGATTTTATCCTGGGGCTTCCGAAGGGCTACGACACGGAGGTCGGAGAGCGGGGTACACGATTGAGTGGAGGCCAGCGGCAACGTATCGCCATTGCGCGCGCCATTCTGAAAAATTCGCCAATCCTGATTCTGGATGAGGCCACGTCCGAATTGGATTCCGAATCGGAGCAATATGTACAGAAGGCGCTCAGCAATCTAATGGTCGGGCGGACCGCCTTCGTGATCGCCCACCGCTTGGGTACGGTACGGAAAGCCGATAAAATTCTTGTGTTGGAGGATGGGCGCATCCGGGAGAGCGGCACACACGCGGAATTGTTGGCCAAGGGAGGAAGTTATGCCCGGCTGCACGATCTGCAATTTGCCGACGACGAAATGCTGGCTCCCGCTGAGGCGCGAAATCCTAAAGCCCTCAGGTCAGACGAGGCGGAATGACCACGATGAGTTCGAGCAAGCTAGGCCCTAGCAAAATGAGTCCTGCGGATTGCCGGTCGATGACCGGCTACGCCATGGTGCGCGGCGAATTCGAGGGATGGGCGGTTCGCGTGAGCGTCAAGAGCGTGAATCACCGCTTCCTCGACGTGAAGCTCCGTATTCCGGATTCACTCCAGCCGTTCGAGCACCGACTGCGGCAAGCCGTACGCGGGCGAATCCATCGAGGGCACATCGATGTGAATGTCAGCATGGAACCGGGAGAGGCGGCGCCGGTGCACGTGAACCGCGAGCTGCTAAAGTCATATGTCCACGCGGCCGAGGAGTTGCGCAAACAGACCGGTGGGACAGGCGAACTGGACGTGGTGTCGCTCCTGCGCTTGCCCGGCGTGATTACGGGATTAGCATCGGCGTTGCCCGAAGCGGAAGAAGAACAGGAAAAATTGGGCAAAGTACTGGAAGGCTACCTGCTGGACGCGCTCGAGCGAATGGACGAAATGCGCAGGAACGAAGGGCGGCACTTGACCGACGAGCTGCGCTCGCGAGTTGCAAAAATCGAAAACGAGCTGGAGCAAGTGCGAGAGTTGGTAAGCAAACTGCGCCCAGCCTTTTCGCGGCGGCTCGAAGCGCGTTTGAAGGAATTGTTGAACGGCACAAATATAGAGCCTGCGCGACTAGCGCAGGAGGCCGCTCTACTTGCGGAACGCAGCGACATCAGTGAAGAATTGGACCGGTTGCGAAGCCACCTGCAGCAGTTCACAACACTGCTGGACGGCGCCGGAGAGCTGGGAAAAAAGCTGGATTTCCTTTTGCAGGAAATGCATCGGGAAGCGAACACGATGCTCTCGAAAACACCGGGGGTGGAAAGCGAAGCATTGGCAATCACGGGCCTGTCTCTGGAAGTAAAGTCTGAAATCGAAAAACTGCGGGAGCAGGTTCAGAATATCGAATGAGCGACGGCACAGGGATAGAGCCGCTGATCTTGATTGTCTCCGGACCCTCAGGGTCCGGGAAAAGCACGCTGGTGCAAAGGATCCTGGAGCTGCCGGGAACCATGCCTTCGGTGTCGTGTACTACTCGGACGCGCCGGGGGACCGAATCCAGTGGAAAATGCTATGATTTTGTCACTGAGACGGAGTTCAAAGCTATGGTCGTCCGGGGAGAATTTCTGGAGTACGCGCAGGTTTTTGGAAAATATTCTTACGGGACACCGCAGAAGTGGCTCGAAGAGTCTCGCCGCACAGGCCTGGACTTGGTGCTGGAGATCGACGTACAGGGTGCGCGGCAGGTGAAGGAGAAGTTGCCGGAATCGGTGGCGATCTTTATACTGCCACCCTCACGCGATGAACTGGAGCGCCGGCTGCGCAGCAGGGGGCAGGACGCGGACGAGGAGATACAGCGGCGTTTGGCGAAGGCTCACGATGAGATCGTTGCGAGCGAGAAGTTTTACGATTTTTGTTTGTTTAACGACGATGTGGAGCGTGCGGGAAAGGAAGCGCAGGCCATTGTAGTGGCGCTGCGATGCTCGAGCGCACGCCGCCGCGATCGCGTAAAGAAAGTGCTGGCATCCTTTGGAGGGTAAGACACTCATGACCGTGCAAACCAAAGCTCCCGAGAGCCAGTTTGCTTACGTTGTATTGGCCGCACGACGCGCGCGTCAAATCATGGCCGGGGCGCCACCGATGCTAGACTCGGCGCGCACCCAGAAGGCCACCCGAATCGCGTGCGAAGAGGTGACCCACGGATTGATTGAATACGACTTTTCCGAAGTGCCGCTGACGGAAGAGGAAAAGGAAGCCAAGCGGCGCAAGTAGCGCGCCGGCCAGGCACTCATGCGCATCACGCTTGGGGTCACCGGCGGCATCGCGGCATACAAGTCCGCGGAACTGGTTCGCCGCCTCCAAGACGACGGACACTCCATCGAGGTAATCATGACGCGGGCGGCGCGCGAGTTTATCACGCCACTGACCTTTGCGGCTCTCAGCGGACAGCGGGTCATTACCGATTTATTTTCGAATCAGCCGGGCAGAGAAGGCAACCTCGATTCTGCCATCGACCATATCGCCGTGGCGCAACGGACGGATTTGCTGCTTGTCGCGCCAGCCACAGCGGATGTCCTGGCTAAATTCGCGCGCGGAATTGCCGACGATTTTCTGACGACTCTGTATCTTGCATCGACGGCGCCCGTGGTGCTGGCGCCGGCCATGAACGTCAACATGTGGCAGCACGCGGCAACGCAGGAAAATGTGACCACACTGCGAGCGCGGGGTGTCCGGATTGTAGAGCCGAACGAAGGCTATCTGGCTTGCGGCATGACCGGCCCGGGGCGGCTGGCAGAGCAGGAAGAGATCCTGAAGGCTGTGAGAGAGGTTCTGCAAGGCAAGCAGGACCTGGCGGGAGAGACGATGCTGGTAACCGCGGGCCCGACGTGCGAAGACATCGACCCGGTGCGGTTTCTGACGAACCGTTCGTCGGGCAAGATGGGCTTTGCCGTGGCGGCTGCGGCCGCTCAGCGCGGCGCGAAAGTAATTTTGGTGAGCGGGCCGACGGCTCTCGAGACGCCGCGGGGCGTAGAGCAAATCGGCGTGCGCAGTACGGAAGAGATGCAGAGCGTGGTGAAAGCGAAGTTCGCCGGTTCCACCATTGCGATTTTTGCCGCCGCGGTTGCCGATTACCGGCCCGCGGAGAAGTCCGGCCAGAAAATCAAGCGCGGCAAGGAAGGTCTGATGTTACGGTTGGAGCCGAACCCGGACATTTTGGCCACCGTGGCAAGGGAAAAGGGTGACCGGCTGGTCGTGGGCTTTGCGGCCGAGACCGAGAACGTGGCTGAAAACGCCCGCAAGAAGTTGGCGCAGAAAAACGCGGATATGATCGTGGCCAATGACGTGTGCAAGGAAGGCGCGGGCTTTGACGGAAACACAAATATCGTCAGTCTGTTTTCCCGCGACGGGCGGGACTTGCCGTTGCCGCGGATGAGCAAGTCCGAAGTGGCGGAGCGAATTCTGGATGAAGTGCTACGACTACGCGGCGTTCTGAAGAGCAAGCCGGCCCATAAGGTGGGCGACTGAGCGACCATGCCTGAATCGATTCCGCAATCTCTGCAAACCAAAATTGAGGAGCGTCTGCGGTATTACGAAGACCTTGGGATTCGTTTGTTCTATCGGGATCGTGCTCCAACTGCGTCCGTCCGGCGCGACACGCTCAGCGCTGTCCTTTCACAGGAGATTTCCTTGGCCAAGCCGCTTAGCAAACTGGCTGTTCCCACCAGCGTTGAACCAGCGGCGCGCATCTTGCCGGTCCGAGCGACAAACGGCCCTTCCCTATTTGAAGAAGTTGCCGAGGTGAAGGACGACTCGCTGTTGAAAATTCGCGAAGATATCGGCGATTGCACGCGCTGCAAGCTGCACAAAGGACGGCACAAAATTGTGTTTGGCGACGGCAGCTCGACGGCGGACTTGGTGTTTGTCGGAGAGGGGCCGGGCGCGGACGAAGACGCGCAGGGTTTGCCGTTCGTAGGCCGCGCCGGGAAGCTGCTGACGCAGATGATCGAAGCCATGGGGCTGCAGCGAAAAGACGTGTACATATGTAACGTCGTGAAATGCCGCCCACCGCAAAACCGCGCTCCGGAGCCGGATGAAGTGGAAACCTGCTCGCCCTACCTGCTTCGCCAGATTGACGTGATCAATCCCAAAGCAATTGTTTGCTTGGGTGCGGTGGCGGCTAAAACGCTGCTGCAAACTACCCGTGGCATTTCACAGTTTCGTGGAGAGTGGCAGGAGTGGCGCGGCCGAAGATTGATGGCGACGTATCATCCGGCCTACCTGCTGCGCAATCCGGCCGCCAAGGCTGACGTTTGGAAAGATCTGCAGAAAGTAATGGCGGAGCTCGGACTGGCTCTCCCAAAGAAAAAATCCTCGTAGTCTCATCATGGGCATCCTGTTTGGTTTGCTGACCGCACTTTCGTGGGGAAGCGCGGACTTGTTAGCGCGCTTTGCCTCGCGAAAAATCGGTCCGTTGCGCGCGATGCTCTACATGCAGTTCACAGGATTCGTGCTGTTGACGGTGGCGCTGCATTGGCTCGGCGGTTGGGGCCGCTTGGCCGACGTGTCCAGCGGGCGGCCCTGGGAGTGGGGAATTTGCGTCGGCATATTGAACACTTGCGGGACTCTCGCGCTCTATCGTTCATTCGAAATCGGAAAGATGTCGATCGTGGCGCCGATTTCGGCGAGCTACCCGGCGCTGACGATGCTGCTTGCGGCGACGACGGGTGAACGATTGACGCCGGTGCGCCTGGTAGGATTCGCGCTGATTCTTTTGGGTGTGGTGGTTGTCGCGAGGGGGGAGGAGGTTTCGGCAGGCGCGCATCCCGTTGACAAAAAAAACGCTGCGGGTCGAAAGCATCCGGGCATTCGTTGGGCGTTGCTCTCCGCCTTGTCGTTCGGCGTGATGTTTTGGATTTTGGGGACGCGCGCCGTGCCGCTGCTCGGCAGCGCGCAGACGGTCTGGGTCATCCGATTGACGAGCCTGGTCCTGACCATGGTTGTGATCCTGGCGCTGAGAAAGCCGATACGCTTGCGGGAGACGGGAGTGAATCGCTGGATCGTGGGCATGGGAATTATGGATACGAGCGCATATGTCTTGAACAATTACGGGATGCAGCTTGAACAAGTGTCGGTCGTGAGCGTGCTCGCTTCGCTCTACGGAGCTGTAACCGTCGGATTGGCCGCTACCATTCTCCGAGAGAGAATTTCGCGGACACAGTGGATGGGGGTTGTGTCGATCTTCGTGGGAATCGTTTTAATCAGCTTGTGAGAGCGGCCCAACGCGTCTCACGCACCGCTCCGTCGTTCACCACCTTTCGACAACTGCTAAACTACACGCGAGACCGACGCTCAGAATGACGAAATCCTATTGCCGTGTGGCTTTACCCGTGCCGTTGCGCAAGGCGTTTACTTACGCCATACCGGAATCCTTGTGCGCGCAGGTGCAGCCGGGAAGCCGCGTTTTGGTGCCCTTCAGGAAGAAAGCGATGGTCGGCGTCGTTGTCGAGATGACCCTTACAACTCCGGAAGGAGCCCAGATTCGAGAGGTTCAGAAAGTGCTGGATTTGATTCCGGCGCTGACACCGAAGCTGCTGGCACTCGGACAATGGATCGCCGGCTATTACCTGGCGCCGATTGGCGAGGTGTTCCGGGCGATGCTCCCGCCAGTGACGGAGATTTCGTTGAAACGGAAAATCCTGCTTACCGAAACCGGAAAAGCACTTGCGGAAAAACTGAAACAGGGGATTGCGCTGAGCGATCTGGACGGAACCGAAACGGAATTGCTGCAAAAGCTGATTGAAAAGAAAGGCGAACTGGCGCTCGGGACAGGTTCGAAGCTCGGGATTAGACCGGAATCGCTGCAGCGTATGCAGAAGCGAGGCTATGTTGAAATTCGAGAGACGACACACGGCCGGAAACGCAAGATGCAGCGCGTGGTGACGTGGAAAGGCGAGACTGGGGCTGGAGCGAAGCCAGCAGAGAAAGAGGAACGAATCCGCGCTTTGCTGGAAACCGAGCGAGGACCATTGCCCATGCCTCAGCTGTTGAAGCTGGCACAGGTCTCACGGGCGTTGATCGGCCGCATGCTACGCCAGGGATCGCTGGAAAGTTGGGAAGAGCCGATCGATCCGGTGGAAGATCCTTTTGACGCGGGCTATACGCCTCCGGCCCACACGCTAAATGAAACTCAGGAAAGCGCGTTCAAGGCGATCCGCTTGCGATTCGAGTTGGGCGAGTTCGGCGTGCAGTTGTTGCACGGAGTGACCGGGAGCGGAAAAACGGAAGTGTACCTGCGCAGCGTGCAAGACATTCTGGCGCGAGGAAAGACCGCGATCATTCTGGTACCCGAAATTGCGCTGACGCTGTGGATCGGGCGGCAATGCCGCGCCTGGTTCGGAGCGCGATTCGAAGGCGTCGCCGTGCTGCATTCGGCGCTGAGCGAGGTGGAACGAGCGCAGGAGTGGTGGCGCGTGCGGAGTGGAGCGGCGCGCGTCGTGGTGGGGACAAGGTCCGCGATTTTTGCGCCTTTGGAAAATCTGGGACTGGTGATCGTCGATGAGGAGCAGGAAAACAGCTACAAACAAGAGGAAACCCCGCGCTACCACGGCCGCGATTTGGCGATTGTGCGTGCAAAACTGGAGAATGCGCTCGCGCTGCTCGGGTCGGCTACACCCTCACTCGAGACCTATCACCACGCGGTGAATGGCAAGTACGAATTGCTGACGATGGCATCCCGCGTGGAAAACCGCAATCTCGCCGCCGTAGAAATCGTCGATCTGCGCGCGGACTTTCGGCAGACACACAAAGCCAACCCGATTTCGCAAACACTACACTCGAGAATTGCAGAGTGCCTGGAGTTCCAGACCCAAGCGCTGGTGCTGATCAACCGGCGCGGTTATTCCTGGTCCGTGTTGTGCCGCAGTTGCGGCGCATCCGTGCAGTGCGTGAATTGCAGCATTTCCATGACCTACCACAAGAACCGCAACCGCTTGCAATGCCACTATTGCGGATCGATCCAACCGGTGCCAAAGTCTTGCCCGAAATGTGAATCGAAGTACATTTATTTCTTCGGAGAGGGTTCCGAGCAACTGGAGGAGCGGCTGAGAAAAGACTTTCCCGGCGCACGAATCGCCCGGCTGGATCGGGACACGGTGAGAACAAAGCGGCAATATCAGGAAACGCTCGGTGCGTTTGCTAGCGGAGCGCTGGACATCCTCGTCGGCACGCAAATGCTGGCGAAGGGCCACGACTTTCAGCGCGTTACGCTTGTAGGCGTGATTTCGGCGGATTCGTCGTTGAGCCTGCCGGATTTTCGAGCGGCGGAGCGCACGTTTCAGTTGCTGACGCAGGTGGCGGGCCGCGCCGGGCGCGGCGAATTGCCGGGGCGCGTGCTGATCCAGACGTATTATCCGGAACATTATGCGGTACAAGACGCGGTGAAACAGGATTATCTGTCGTTCTACGAGCGCGAGCTTCATTTCCGCCGGATGATGATGTACCCGCCATTCGCCTCCCTGGCCAACGTGATTGTGCGGGATACCAATCTCGAGAATGCAATTCGCTGGTCGCGCCGCCTTTCGGAGTATTTTGCGCCCCACGATGCAAAGGGCTTGCGCATCCTGGGACCGGCGTCGGCACCACTGGCGAAACTGAAGAAAGAACACCGTTTCCAATTTTTGCTGAAGTCGCCAAGGAAGTCCGCGCTAACGAAGATTCTGAGCGGCGCTTTGTCGTTTTGCGATGCGAACGAGATTCCACAAACGGCGGTGTTGGCGGACATGGATCCGTTGACGCTTTTGTGAGAATCGTTGGTCAGGTCGGTACCCAGAGCGGACTGGCCATGAAGCAGAGGATAAAAACGATCAGGGCAAGAAACGCGCCGAATCGGCGATTGGGATCGAGAGGCGCCGGGTCGTAAATCGGTGCCATGCGGAAGAAACGCAAGCCCAGAAGAAGAACCGCCCAAATCAGCCAGCCTCTCCAAAGGAAAATTCCGAGTGGGACGAGCGCGAGCGGAAGCAAGAGCGAGATCCAGCGGTGCACGCGGGGACTTATCGAGCGTACGATGTGTCCTCCATCGAGTTGGCCAACGGGGAGAAGGTTCAACGCCGTGGCAAAGAGTCCGACCCACGCAGCCCGGCCGACAGGGTGAAGGAGCAGGTCCGATGCGTGCACATTCGGTTGAACAATCGCTGTCATTACTTTGAGAATCAAAGGCACACCAAAAACAACATCCGCGTTCGGGTCGAGAACGAGCGCTGGAATCACGCGAGCGTGCAATGCGCCATAGGCAAGCGGTGGCAGAGCGAAGAGAAATCCAACCAGGGGGCCGGAGGCGCCGACGTCGAATAGCGCGCGAGACGAGCGAATGGGAGAACGGATCAGAATGAAGGCACCGAACGTTCCGATCAAGGTAGGAGCGGGAATGAACAAAGGGTAGGTCGCATGGATATGATGATGCCGGCATGCGAAGTAATGTCCAAGTTCGTGAGCGAGTAGAATTGTCAGAAGGGTGCACGCGAATGGCAACCCGGATAGAAGCAGCGAGGGATGATGATAGGCGAGCGGAAAGTATTGAAACAAAACGTCAAAGGACGCCGCCTGGTTATGCGCATACGCTGCAGCAAAATGAGCGCCAGCGATCAGAGAAGTGAGAAGCGTGAGCAAAAATAACACACCGGCGAGAATCAAGGATCGAAGGGAAGGGTGCGCCCGCGCGGCTCCATAGAAAGTGGAAGTGCCGCTCTGATCGGTCCATGAAGAAGGATGTACGAAGGCGGGAGCGCTCTGCTCTGGTTCCTGGGGATTCACAAAACTTTACTTGGCGGCCGTGGCAGTTGTGTCTTCCAGTCCTTGCAGTTCCTTGCCTGGCTTGAATCGCACAGCCTTGCCCGGAGGAATGCTCACCTCTTCGCCCGTGCGTGGGTTGCGACCGATGCCGGTCTTGCGGGGTTTGACGCTGAAGACGCCGAATTTGCGCAGTTCAATGCGCTGGCCGCGACCAAGTGCGCTCTTCAGCGATTCGAAGACGGTTTCGACGGCCTGCTCCGCCTTCGTGCGGCTAATGTTGGTCTTTGCCACAACCGCATTTACGATGTCGAGCTTGATCACACCACCCTCCAAGAGTCCGTGGCCCGATGCTAGAGGCTGCCGCGCGGGTTGTCAAGATGTGGAGCCTCATCTACACTTGAACCTTTTGAGAGTACACGTTTTTGCCGACTTTGACAGGAGGATGTGAATGTCCGTCAAGCCAGATCACTGGATTCGCCGCATGGCGCTGGAAAATAAGATGATCGAGCCCTTCACTGACCGGCAAGTCCGCGAAGGAGTGATCAGCTATGGTGTTTCCTCTTACGGCTATGACATCCGTGTAGCGGACGAATTCAAGATTTTCACCAACGTGAACACCACGATCGTCGACCCAAAACATTTTGATCCGCGTTCGCTGGTGGAATACAAGGGTGACGTTTGCCTGATACCGCCCAATTCCTTCGCCCTGGCGCGTTCCGTGGAATATTTCCGGATTCCACGTAACGTGTTGACGATCTGTTTGGGAAAATCCACCTACGCGCGGTGCGGAATCATCGTGAATGTGACGCCGTTCGAGCCCGAGTGGGAAGGATTCGTCACCCTCGAAATCAGCAACACCACGCCGCTTCCCGCAAAAATTTACGCCAACGAGGGGCTGTGTCAGGTGCTATTCTTCGAGAGTAACGAGGCATGCGAAGTCAGCTACAAGGACAAGAAGGGCAAGTATCAATCACAAAGTGGAATTGTCCTGCCGCGCTTATAGCCGCAGACCCCAAGATGCCGACCTGAAGGCGAGGCGCTACGTGCAGCGGCCGACTTCTGAGGCTTCGTGAACCGCGGGCGTCGCTGGAACAACTCAGCTCGCGAGTTTGCTGGCGATCTCCGCTACGTGCTTGCCCTGATACCGCGCAATCTTTAATTCGTTTTTCGCTCGGCTGGCGTGAACCGTCGCGTCCGGCCAGCGTCGTGGCGCCGTACGGCGTTCCCCCGGCGACGTCGTCCATGCAGAACAAGCCCGATTCGCTGTACAGCACGCCAACAATCACCAAGCCTTGGTGTAGCAGTGTGGTATGAAAGCTGGTAATGATGGTTTCCTGGCCGCCGTGCTGCGTGGCCGTGGAGGCAAACACGCTACCCACTTTCCCAATGAGGGCGCCCTTAGCCACAATGGATCTGATCGAGGAAATTGCGTATCTGCGCGGCCATATTTCCAAAACGCGTGGGCATTCCGAAAATGATGGCGTCTGCTTCCGGTAGTTGGTCGACCTTGGCAACAGGAATTTTCGCCGACGCAGCTTTGGCGGCTTTCGCGCCATATTTTTCCAACACTTCATCCGTCGCAAGCTCAGGAACCTGATAGAGCGAGACTTTCGCTCCCGGAACCTGCTTGGCCCCTTCAACCTCGGCTTCCGCCATGCGATAAACATGGCCGTACATGCTGTAAAAAATCACCTGAACTTTGGCGCCCATCATGTTTTTCCTTGAACTGCGATTTTCAAATCCGTGCCGTCACCCTGCGACGGAGCAACCGTCACCATCGGATAGCCTCTCTCCCGCCAGGCTTCGAGCCCGCCTTGCAGAGGTCGAATGCGCCCAATACCGCGCCTTCGAAGAAGCAGCGCCACACGGGCGCTGGTGGCTTCGTTCGGTCAAGTACAGTAAAGAACGATCTCCCGATCGAGAGGCAGCCGCCCGCTCTCCTCCGTCAGTCTTTGGAGTCGAGATGCACGGCGCCGGGAATGGTCTCGGGGTCCGCTTCAAAATCGAGCGAGTGGCGAAGATCCACGATCGAGAGAGCTTCTCCGGCGTCGAGTTTTCTCTTCAGTTCCTCCACGCTAATACGGGCGATGCGCAGATCGCGAAGAAATTTCTGTCGCACCGCGAATTTATAAAGAATGTAGGAGGCCAGAGCGAGCAGGAGCAAGAAGACGAGCCAGCTACCCAGAGAAGCTGCACTGTGGGCAATTAACTCAATCTGGTTCGCGAAGATATAGCCCAGTCCGATATACGTGCCAAGCCAGAAGAGGGTGCCGATCAGGTCATACAACAGAAATCTCCGCAGCCGCATCTGAAAAATTCCTGCGAGCGGCATGACAACGGCGTTAAGTCCGGGAACAAATTTCGTGAAGAGCAGAGTGCGTGCGCCTTGTTTTTCGAAGAGTCCTTCGGTGCGGCGAACGCAGGAATCGGGCTCGAGCGAGATGCGGCAGAGCCAGTGGAGTACTTTGATTCCTTTCCGGCGGCCCAGTTCGTACCAGATAAAGTCAGCCAAAACAGTGGCGAAGGCGCAGGAGAATAAGGCGGCCGCGAAATTCATGCGCCCTACTCCTGAAAGGGCACCTGCAGCAAGCAGAAGCGGCAGAGAAGGCAGCGGGAGCCCGATCTGCTCGAGAAATACCCAGACAACTAGGAGCAGGTAGCCATGGCGGAGAAGGGTTTCGAGGATTGAAGGCATGCCAATAACCTACATCTTTCGAAAAATCAGCGGTTGAGAAACGAAGCGGGCTGGCCCCAGCTACCGGACATTACGAATTCGGCGAGCGGCTTGCGCCTTCGCGCGGCGAGTTCACGTTCGCGAAGCGTTTCCGGCAAGGATTGAATATCGCCGGGATAGCCGATGACAAAAGCTGCGATTGGCTCCCAGCCGGCCGGCATGGAGAAAACTTCGATCGCTTTTTGCGCATCAAATCCGGCCATTTGATGGACAAAAAGACCTCGGGCTGTCGCTTCGGTCGTCAGATGAGCGACTGCGGCGCCGGTGTCGTAGAACGCATTACGATTGGGACGGCCGTTGCCCGCGAAGGCAAGCTCGGACACCGCGATGGCCAGAACGGGAGCGTGCCGGGCCCAGGTCTGGTTGGCCTCCACAAGGGTGCTCAATAGTTTGGCGTGCGTGGCCGGATCTTCTTTCGTTGCCACGATGAAAGCCCAAGGCTGCTCGTTGCTGCTCGAGGGCGACCAGCGAGCGGCTTCGAACAGGCTGCGCAGAACTTCGGCAGGGATGGGCTTGTCGGAAAAAGCGCGAGGGCTCCAGCGTTCGCGGATCAATTCGTGAATCGGATGATCAACGGTAGCGGGTTTGTTCATGGTGAATCTCCTCAGACCCGATTCTGCTTCTTTGCGTTTGAGACTGGCTTAGATGCGTGAGCCACTTCGTCGGGTTCACGTTTTTCCACCTCGATCAACAATTCCGCCAGTTGTCTCACGTGGGCCTGCGACATATGCCGAAACTGCCCTTTGTGCAGATCATGCACGGGCCGGTCCAGCTTCTTCAATAGCTTCAGACCGTCGGTCGTGATGCGGGTTTTGATGACACGGCGATCTTCATTCTGGCGCTCGCGGGTGATGAGCTTATGGCTTTCCATGCGGTCGAGAAGCCGCGTGATGTCCGGGTCGCGCGAAATCATCCGTTCGCCAATGCCCCTGCAAAGAAGGCCGTCCGGCTCCGCGCCGCGGAGAATGCGCAGAACATTGTATTGAGCGCCGGTGAGACCAGCGGATTTGATGAGTCGCTCGGCTTCCTGAGAGAGGGAATCGGCGGCCTTGACGATAGCGACGAACAGGCGGTCCTCGAGATGCGCCGTAGGGCAGGAATCGTCCGCGCGCGAACCCATGCCCGCGAATATAGTTGTTGTCACGACTATTGTCAAGACGAAAATGCGGCCGGCCTCAAGGCTTGGCCACCGGCCGCAGGTGCACTTCGCTGATAAAGCTTCGCGGGCCTTGCAAAACGACTGTGGCCACTGCGTGCGCCACATCCTCGACTGTCAGCACTTTCGTCGGGTCTTTCGGTCCGCGTCCGGAGAATTCCGTGGCTACACTGCCGGGACAGATCACACTCACCCGAATCCCGTGGGCGCGCAGGTCTTCGGCCATGCAGCCGCTCAATCCCTGCAGACCCCACTTGGAAGCGCAGTAGATTCCGCCGCCGATAAAGGTATTCTTGCCCGCCAGAGAACTGATGTTGACGATATCTCCGCGGCGCCGTTGAATCATCAACGGCGCAACCGCACGCGAGACCAGGAAGACACTCTTGAGATTCGTGTCGAGAACGGCGTCCCAGTCCGACTCGTTTTTCTCCTGGATGGCGCCAAATCCCGGATTGCCGATTCCCGCGTTATTGATGAGCACGGTAATCGGTCCGAGTTTCTCCTCCGTCGCTTGTACCAGAGCCGAAATCTCGCTTGCCTTTGTGACATCTGCCGCTAGAGCAAAAACACGCGGCGAAAATTCAGCGACCTCGCGAGCCGCAGACTCCAGTGCTTGTGGATTCCGCCCGCACAGGCTCACCGCGGAGCCGAGTTGCGCAAGCTTTATGGCGATCGCTTTTCCAATGCCCCGGCTGCCGCCGGTGACCAGAGCCACGTGGCCGAACAAAGGTTTTTCGGCTTGAGTTGAAGGTTTTTCATTTTGAGTTGCAGTATTTGCGTTGCTTATGTTCGCCATAGAATTTCTTCCTCACCGAAATCGCAAAGAATGTGCGAAACTCAGGACACTCTCAGGGATACCGTCTGATTTTGGATGCCTCTTAACTGCATAGAGTTAAGAGGATGTTTCAGGAGTCGCTGTGCACCTGTACTCTACAAGTACTTGGGTAGTTTAGCGTGTGACTTGCGAACAGGCGCCGGCAGCCCCTATAATTCGTAGGTTTCCGAGAGAACCATTTTCTTTGCTGGGATGAGCCGTAAGACTGGTCAGCGCCTCCGGTGCAGCCGGATTGCGTTATGCTAAAGACGAGCGGTGAGAACGAGGAGATAAAGGAATGAACGCAACACGACAGATGGCGAGCCTGGCGGTCCTGGCGCTTTGTCTGCTTCCCCTGAACGCGATGCCTGCGGCGGCGCAGGAC
This sequence comes from Candidatus Acidiferrales bacterium, assembly GCA_963722985.1. Taxonomy (GTDB): domain Bacteria; phylum Acidobacteriota; class Terriglobia; order Acidiferrales; family UBA7541; genus Acidiferrum. The sequence continues at coordinate 666,403 of CAVROZ010000001.1, forward strand.
GCCGGAGCGGCGGCCGGGGGCCAGCAGAAATACACGATGGCGGAATATAACGCCTATACGGCCGCGGCCAATGAAAAGAATCCTGCGGCGCAACTGAAAGCGCTGGACGATTTTGTGGCCAAGTACCCGAATTCAAGTCTCTTGAATTACGTTTACCCTCTCTATTACCAGAACTATGCGGTGCAAAAGAACTTTGCAAAGGTCATTGAATATGCCGACAAGGAGATCGCGCTCGGCGACAAGGCTTCGCCGACCGAGCGTTATCAAGCGTACTCGGCTCGCGCGTTTGCATTCAACAATACGCCGAATCCCGATGCAGCTACGGCTAAGGCCGCCTATCAAGCCGCGCTCGACGGCGCAAAATCCGTGGATCTATTGCCGAAGCCGGAAGGCTACGACCAAGCGAAATTTGAGGAGGATAAAAAGAAAGCGGTTCTGAGTTTCAACGGTACGGCGGCAAACGCGGCCTTCGCAGCGAAGGATTATCCGAGTGCGATCGCGATGTACAAGACCATTCTGACGACCAATCCCGACGATTTCATTTCAAATTTCAACATCGGGCGCTCCGACCTGGCGCTGACTCCTCCGCAGCAATTGGATGCGATCTGGGCATTCGCGCGAGCGGCGACATCCAAGGGCGCGACGGAGCAGCAGTCCAAGTCGGTGAAAGCGTATTTGCCGAAGGTGATTGCGGCCTATCAAGGTGGAACGGTATGTGACGCTCTATCCCAGGCGGAACTCAACGAATTGCTGCAGTTGGCGGGAAGCTCCGCGGACCGTCCGGCGAGCTACAAGCTTTATAGCAGCGCGGATTTGGACGCTGCGCGCAAGGACATGACGATAGCGTCGGTGGTGACCGATCTGAAAGCCGGGGGAGACAAAGGGAAGCTGACGTGGACTGCGGCTTGCGGGCTGGAATTTCCGGATGTGCCGGGAAAGATCATCGACGTCACTGCCGGCGCAGACATGGTGGGGTTGAAGAACGCCTTTGTGACCAGCGATGCGGAGTTTGATGCGGCGACGACGCCAAACATGGAAGTGACCATCAAGACGACGGACCAGCCGGAAGCCGCGAAACTGGAGAAGGGCAATGCGGTGCGCTTTACGGGTACGCTGGAATCCTACGACCCGGATCCGAACTTCATGCTGCACTGGGACAAGGCCAAGGTGAACGAAGAGGATCTGCCGAAGGCCAACAAACCGGCCAAGAAGCCAACGGCGAAGAAGCCTTCCTAAACAAGAAGCAACAATCCTAGATTAGGCGGCCCTGGGCTTTCCCAGGGCCGTTTTTTTTGTGTGTGTGGTGCCCTGAGCAGGTCTGGAAAAGCTACTGCGGTTACTGTCCGATACTGTCTGAAACCATCACGGCTGCAGATCCTGGACCGGCATTCCGCAACTGGTTCGGCACGCAATAGCTTAACCCGCCGACCGGCGAGTATACCCGACCCATCCGTGCGGTGGTGCGACAGGGACGGTGACCACTTACCTATGTCGCGATTGCCGAGGAGCAAGACCACTAGCGCGCGCGACCGCGGCGATGATCGAGCTTATACTGCACGACCTTGCGGCTTAACGTGTTGCGATGAATGCCGAGAAGCTCTGCGGCTCGGGACTGGTTCCCATTCGTGCGGTCCAGAATACGTTTGATGAAGCGTTTTTCGAATTCGCCGACTGCTTCGTCGAACAAAATTCCGCGCTCCACCATTTGTGATACCAGGCCTTCCAGTTGATCTCTCACGTCGGCACTCTCCGCAGCAGAATGGGTACTGAACGAACCGAGCTGAAGGCTAATCCAAGTCGCGGCCAACCAGAATTCGATAGGCCTCGCGATATTTGGCGCGGGTACCCACGACCACATCCTGTGGCAGTCCCGGCCCAGGTGGAGTCTTAGGCCATTGGATGCGTTCGAGGTAATCGCGAACAAACTGTTTATCGAACGAAGGTTGTGGGCCGCCGGGCTTGTATTGCGCGGCGGGCCAGAAGCGCGACGAATCCGGAGTGAGCGCTTCGTCGATCCAGATCAACTCATCATTGAGCCGACCAAATTCAAATTTAGTGTCGGCGAGAAGAATGCCACGAGGTTCCGCATAGGCTGCGGCGCGACGATAAATCTCAAGAGTGATGTCGCGGACCTTTTCGGCAAGATCGCGGCCGATCATTTCTGCGGTGCGTTCGAACGATATGTTTTCGTCGTGGTCGCTGGTGGATTTGGTGGCGGGAGTGAAAATTGGCTCTGGCAATTTGTCGGATTCCTTCAGGCCGTCAGGCAAGCCGATGCCGCAGACCTTTCCTGAGGCGCGGTACTCCTTCCACCCTGAACCGGACAGATAGCCGCGTGCCACGCATTCGATGGGCAAAGGCTCTGTCTTGCGCACAACCATCGAGCGGCACGCAAGGTCTTCGGTATAGTGATCGAATGGAGCAGGGAAGTGTTTGGCGCTTAGAACGTGGTTGGGGATGATGTCGCCGAGCAATTCAAACCAGAAAAGCGAGAGCTGTGTGAGCACACGGCCTTTGTCCGGGATGGGCGTGGGCATGACAACGTCAAACGCGGAGATGCGGTCCGTGGCAACAATGAGCAACCGGTCGCCCAGATCGTAGAGATCACGGACTTTGCCTCGAGCCAAAGGCTCGATTCCCGGAAAATGGGTCTCGCGGATGACTTTTGCGGCTGATGTTGAACTCAAGAGCGCTTCCCCCTGAGAGAAGCGTTCAGCATTCTAACGCACCGCACGGCGAAGTCAATGTAACCAGGCGGAACAACTGGCTACGAATTTCTTATTGCCGGTATTTCGATTTCTGATTTGAAAAAACAAGTCCAGAAGTGATCTGCCGTCGGCGAACGAAAATAAAATTAGGCCGCCGCAGTGCGCCGTCGGGGCGCGGGTGCCTCATCGCCTTCCCAACGAACACTGACGATTTTGGAAACGCCCGGCTCCTGCATGGTGACGCCGTAGAGAACGCTGCCGGTCTCCATGGTTTTACGGTTGTGGGTCACGACGATGAACTGGGTTTGTGCGCTCATGTCGCCGATGAGGCGTGTGAAACGGCCCACGTTGGCTTCGTCGAGTGGGGCATCGACTTCGTCCAGGATGCAGAAGGGGCTTGGCTGATAACGGAAGATGGCGATCAGTAGGGCGAGCGCGGTCATGGCCTTTTCGCCACCGGAGAGTAGGAGAACGTTCTGCAGGCGCTTGCCCGGAGGTGAAGCAACGATGTCGATGCCCGCGTCGCCGGAACTGTCCGGCTCGGTCAAACGCATCTCCGCGGTGCCGCCGCCGAAAATAGTGTGGAACGCGGTGGTGAAATGAGAGTTGATCGAGGCAAAAGCTTGCTCGAACTTGTCCCGCGTGATCTGGTCGAGCTCCTTGATGGCTTGCTGCGTGTCGGCGATGGATAGCAACAAATCGTCGCGCTCACGCGTAAGGAAGCCAAAGCGCTGTTCGCATTCGTTGTATTCCTCGAGCGCCATCATATTGACCGCGCCCATGTTTTCGATGCGCTGCTTCATCTCGCGGTAGCTGGCTTCTGCGGTCGCTAGCTCCTCGCCGGTCATGAATGCAGTTTCAGAGGCGATCAGGTCCTCGGGTTGCGCGTTCACTTCCGTCAGGCAGGTCTCGCGCAGATGCTGCCGGTCGGAGTCATTTCGCGCCTTCTCGATTTCAAATTTGCCACGCTCTTCGCGCATTTCCTGGAGAGACTGGCGCGCCAAGCGTAGACGGTCTTCGAGCTGTGTGACGCGTGTACGGGCATCATCCCATTCCTGCTCGAGCTGTTTTTGCTGTTCCGCCAGCCGTGCCTTTTCGAAGCGTAAGGATTCCAGCTGAACGGTCAATTCTTCCGACTGGCGCGCCATCGCCGCGGTGTCTTCGTTAATGGAAGCCTCCTGCTGGCTCAGCGCGGCTTCGCGACGCTCCAACTCAGCGCGCTCTTCCTCGAGCCTGTGAGCAATTGCTTCCGCGGAGGCGAGCCGTTCGTTCATGGTCGCAAGCTCGGCCTTGGCCGTAGCCAGTTCGTCGCGTTCCGACTGGACGGCGTTGCGCAGTTGCGCGACTTCTTCCGTGAGCCGCGCGGTTTCTGCCTCAGCCCCGGCGCGGTTCGATGCGGCGAGTTGATGTTCCATCTGGGCAAGCAGCGCGCGCTGCTGCACGGCATCAATTTCTCTGCGGACGCGCGTCAATTCGTTCTGAACAACCGAAAGGTCCAGAGCGAGGCGTGCTAGATCGCTCTGCGTTTGTTCGTGGCGGTGCCGGGCGGCAAAGTGCGCGCGCTCGGATTCGCGCTGCTTCACCGTCAATTCATCCAGCGCCTTTTCCGTGGCCTGCAAATCCGCGTTGATGACTTCCAGTTCGGACAGGATGGAATTGCAATGCTGCTCGATCTGCATCATTTCCGCGCTGATGGCGCGAAGTTCACGCTTCATGCCGAGCGGGCCGGCTTCATCGGGGCGGCCGCCGGTGACCATGCGGCCCTGATAGCAGGTACCTTCCGGAGTCACGAACGCATACTGCGGATATTCACGCGCCAATTTCTCGGCAGAAGTTGCTTCCGCCAGGTAACCATTGCGGAGGCGGGGCAGAAACTGCTTCGCGGCCGGGCCGAGAGGATCACGGAATTCCACAAGCTTGTCCAGGCGCGAGATCACCCCGTCTTCGATGCGGAAATGAATGATGGGCTCGTACTCGTCGAGTTTCAGGTTGCGAAGAGAATCCACGAAAAACGTAGCGCGGCCGCCCACTTCATCGCGGAGCATCCCGACGCCAGCGCGAGCGTGGTCATAGGTTTCGACCACGACATATTCCAATTCGTCACGCAGATATTGCTCGACCGCGGCTTCATGCTCCTCCTGAACCTCCGCGTAGTCGGCGAGAACCCCGACGGCGCGAAAATCGTGGCTGCCATGGCGCTCGTTTGCGGCAAACAATTTCTGGACCGCTTCGCCCGTATAGGAGCGATCGTTCAGGATCCGCGTGAGCGTGGAGTGACGCGCGCGAATGCCTGAGAGGGAATCGCGCAGGAAATCAGCCTCTTTCGAAGTCTGCTCGCGCTTCTGGCGCAATTCGGCGAGGTGTGCCTGGAGCTGCGCGCTTTGTCGCTGTAAGTGCTCCAACTCCACCATGGCCGTCTGCAGGTTTTGCGCGGCGTTGTCCGCATCATCGCGAATGCGAATGGACGTTTCGAGAACCTCGGATTCGCGGGTTTCCAGTCTCTGTAGGGATTCGTTCTGGTGCACAAGCGCTTCTTCCGCTTGCTTCTGTTCGCCGTGAAGCCGCAGGACACTTTCACTTGCTTCTGTGGCAGCGCGGCGCAAAGCTTCCATCCGCATTTCGGATTCGGCAATCTGCGAAGCGCGCGTTGCGGCGCGGTTGGCAAGGTCTTCTACCCGGGCGTTCACTGCCACGGATTCCGTACGCGCGGCATCGACGGCCTGCTGCTGAGCGCCGTTCCGGAATTGCCAATCGAGATGCTGGGCAGTGACCGTCTGTCGTTCGCCGGTGAGCTGTTCGTTGCGCCCGGCAAGCTCCGCACTCCGTGTGCGATTAAACGTGATGCGGTTTTCGCAGCGGTCCACTTCTAGCGCGGTTTGATTCAAAAGGTTCTGGTTCCGTCGTAATTCTGCATCGAGAGAATAGATGCGCTGGCTCAAGCGATCCTGATCGGCTTCCTGCTCATAGATGGCCCGCGCATGCTGCGTTTCCGCCCCGGTTAATTCGCCCAAGCGCACCCCAACGCGCTCGGCTTCGGCATCGAGTTCGCGGGCCTTGCCGGCCAGCATCTGGCGAACGATGCCACGCATCTGATCCCGAATTTCCGAATAGCGTCGCGCTTTGGCAGCCTGGCGCTTCAGGGAACTAAGCTGCTTATCCACCTCGACCACAATGTCGTTGACCCTCGAGAGGTTCACTTTGGAGGATTCGAGCTTGGCTTCACTGAGCCGCTTTTTGGTTTTGAATTTGGTAACTCCGGCGGCTTCCTCGATGATGGCGCGGCGCTCCATCGGCTTGGTGGCGAGAATTAGACCAATGCGACCCTGTTCGATGATGGCGTAGGAATCGGGCCCAAGCCCGACACCCATAAACATTTCCTGAATGTCTCGCAGGCGGGCGACCCGGCCGTTGATGAGGTATTCGCTTTGGCCGCTGCGATACAACCGGCGGCTCACGACGACTTCGCCGGGCTTGGTGACCATCGCCGCTCTTTCTGCCTTCTTGCGTTTTTTTGCGATGAAACTGGATTCTGCCGGCGTGGCAGGCTGCAAGGTGGTTTCGGCCCGATCGGCCGCCCGAGATTCGCTCAATTCAGACGGCGTGGCCGTCTCAGAGGCAGTCTCTCGAGTAAGCGCGTCGGTAGTCGTAGGACTTTCCTCCGAAGCTTCCGCGCTTTCTGCACTTGTGACGCCTTCGATTACAAAGCGCGCGGCTTCTGCAAGCTCCGGGTCCTCCATGGTGATGGTGACCTCGGCCAAACCCATGGGCGGCCGCTTCGCGGTGCCATTGAAGATGCAGTCTGCCATACGCTCGGCGCGCAGCGACTTGTGACTCTGCTCACCGAGTACCCAACTAATGGCGTCTACGACGTTTGACTTTCCGCAGCCGTTGGGGCCCACGATGCAGGTGGTGCCGTTGCCGCTGAAGGTGACCACGGTGCGTTCACAGAACGATTTAAAGCCGACGATCTCCACTTTTCGGAGCTTAAGCAAGGTTTCCCCTTTTGTCGTGAACTTCCACTTCGCGGACTACTACCGCGCATGCTACGCCGGTCACAGGCGATAAACAGCCCAGGGTTTTACCGCGCGAAGAGAGACGACTTTTCTTTCCTCGAGGGGAGGTTCTTTCACGCGACGTTTCCGTCCGTAACAGACAGAAACCACACACGTTTGGCAGGTTCTCAGTCAGAGGCCCAGCCGCCTGGCGCTAAGATGGCGGTACGGGAAAAAAGCGTAACATGCACGCGCCACCCTGTAAAGCCCCACTCAAGTTATTGTGGCCACTTTCGACATACCACAATAGGAGTTCATCGCCGTAAGCGGCCGATTTCTTAGCGCAGTTTCTTGGCGACGATTCGGAGACGCCGGTAGTCCATGACCCACTGGCCGTCGCGGTGCAGCGCCGGGCGTGCCTCCTGCTCGATCGCGGTCACGGCGGCCTCGCGCTGTTCCTCCGTGAGTTGATCCAGAAAAGTCCCGCCGAACATGGTCAGCCAGTTTCGCAGACCTCTCTCGCCGTCTTCGAGCGGCGTTGGGCGGTCGAAGAGAATGGCATAGGTGACTTCCAGCCTGTGCTTCTCTAGAAGTGACGAGTATTCGCCGACGCTGGGGTAATACCACGGGTCCGGGGTAGGCCCGGGCAGGGTGAGTTTGTACCAAACCCGCACTACGCCGGCCATCAAACCGTCCACATTGCCTTTGCCGCCAAATTCCGCAACGAATCTGCCGCCGGGTCGCAAGGCCTTGGCGATTCCGAGGACCACCTTTTCTGGCTCCTTGATCCAATGAAGCGTCGCATTCGAAAACACAGCGTCAAACGGTTCCGCGAAGCGAATCTCACGGGCGTCCATCACGTCGAACTGCAGGGAAGGGTATTTTTCGCGCGCGTGCCGAATCATTTCGGGCGAACGGTCGATTGCCACGATCTTTGCGCCGGTTGCGGCAATTTGCTCCGTCAGATGGCCGGTGCCGCAGCCAAGATCGAGGATGCGTTCGCCCGTTTTCGCTTCGAGCAGATCCAAAACTCCTGTCGCCATTTTCCAGACGAAGGAATGCTTGCCGTCATATAAACCAGCGTTCCATTGTGATCCTTGTGCCACCCTCGGACGCCTCCAGCGCCCGCTATCTATTGTCTCTAAATTCGCTGCCTTGCGACTACGGAATGGCAAGAAACCCGAGTAGAATCATTTGCGCGCCAGTACATCGTCCACACTGGCATCGTCGAACGAATCCGGAGAGCTTTCGAATATGGTGGAACCACTTTTTATTGCGCAGGGCACGTCTCCCCTGTATCTGCTGCCGCAAATGGCGAATCGGCATGGATTGGTCGCGGGAGCGACAGGCACGGGGAAGACCGTGACGCTTCAAGTGATGGCGGAGGCGTTCAGCCGCATCGGTGTACCGGTATTCGCCGCCGATATCAAAGGCGACCTTTCGGGCATCAGCCAGCCGGGGACAGACAATCCAAAAGTCGCCGAACGCGTAAAGGAGTTGAAACTCGCGGATTTTTCATTCTCCGGATGCCCGGTCACGTGTTGGGACGTGTTCGGCGAACAGGGCCACCCGGTGCGCGCCACCATTTCGGAAATGGGGCCGCTTCTACTGGCGCGATTGCTTAACTTGAATGACACGCAGGAGGGCGTGCTTACACTGGTCTTCAAAATTGCCGACGACAATCAATTGTTGCTTTTGGACCTAAAAGACCTCCAGGCCATGCTGCAATACGTGGGTGACCACGCCAGGGATTTTCAGACGCGATATGGGAATATTTCTGCCGCGAGCATTGGTGCGATTCAGCGCGGATTGCTGACCGTCCAACAGCAGGGCGGAGAGAAATTTTTCGGAGAGCCCGCGCTGAATCTGGACGATTTGATTCAGACCGATGCGCAGGGCCACGGCGTGGTCAACATCCTTGCGGCGGACAAGCTGAATCAGTCGCCGAAACTCTACGCTACATTTCTGTTATGGCTGCTGACTTCGCTCTTCGAACAATTGTCGGAAGTTGGCGATCCAGAGAAGCCCAAGCTAGTTTTCTTTTTTGACGAGGCACACCTGCTGTTCACCGATTTGCCGAAAATAATCGAGGACAAAGTTGTGCAAGTCGTGCGGCTGATCCGCTCGAAAGGAGTCGGCGTGTATTTTGTCACCCAGAATCCGCTGGACATCCCGCAAACCGTACTGGGGCAACTCGGCAACCGCGTGCAGCACGCGCTGCGCGCGTTTACGCCACAGGATCAAAAGGCAGTTAAAGCGGCCGCGGAAACATTTCGAACGAACCCGCAGCTGGACGTCGGCAAGGCCATCACCGAACTCGCTGTCGGTGAAGCTCTGGTCTCCTTCCTCGACGAAAACGGAACGCCGGGGATGGTGGAGCGCGCGCTGGTCTGCGCTCCTCACGGCCAGATCGGCCCGATAACGCCGGAACAGCGGCAAGTACTAATCAAGAACTCCGCGGTCGCCGGTGTTTATGAAAATACCGTGGATCGTGAATCTGCCTTCGAAGTGCTCCGAGAGCGGGCCGGGCAAGACGCCGCCACTCCGGCCGCACCAGGTCAAGCGCCGGCGCCTCCGCCGTGGTACTCAAATATTCCCGGCATGAGCGGCCACGGCCGCCGGGGTGACAATCTCGCCGATGCCATGGCAAAAAGCGCCGCGCGCGCGATGGGCAGTTCTCTTGGACGCCAGATTATCCGAGGCGTGCTCGGCTCGCTGCTGGGCAGCAAAAAACGCTAGTTCCCAAGCGCTGGCGTTTTTGCTCGCCCGGCGCGGTCATTGCGGCCCGTGCGAATCGTCATATACAATCAAACATTTGCTAGAGAGTCAAAAAGGACACTATCAGGTCCATGCACGAAATCCAGGTCCACAACACCCTGTCCGGAAAAGTTGAACCGTTTGTCCCGCTGAAGCCGGGCCTGGTGCACATGTATACCTGCGGACCGACGGTGTACGACTTCGCACACATCGGTAATTTCAGGACGTTCATCTTTCAGGACGTTTTGCGCCGCTTCCTGAAATTACGCAGTTTCAAGCTGACCCACGTGATGAACCTGACCGACGTGGACGACCGCATTATCACTAACGCCGCCGCGGCCGGAATCGGGATCCGGGAGTACACCGAAAAATATGTTCAGGCGTTTTTCGACGATTGCCGGACGCTGAGCGTCGAGTCTCCGGAACATTGGATCCGCGCCACGGAAAACATCGATTCAATGGTGGCGCTGATCCAGAAGCTGCAAAAGAAGGCTTACACTTACGATTCCGAGGGTTCGATCTATTACCGGATCGGGAAATTCAAAGATTACGGAAAATTATCGAAGATCGATCTGAGCGGCATTCAAGCAGGTGCGCGGGTGGACAACGACCGCTACGAAAAAGAAAGCGCGCGGGATTTTGCGTTGTGGAAAGCGCCGAAACCTGGCGAGCATTTCTGGGAAACCGCAATCGGCCCGGGACGACCCGGCTGGCACATTGAATGCTCGGCGATGGCCATGAAATTTCTCGGCGACACGATCGACATCCACACCGGCGGTATCGATCTGGCGTTTCCTCATCACGAAAATGAAATCGCACAAAGCGAAGCGGCTACCGGCAAGCCATTTGTGCGCTATTGGCTGCATGCTGAGCATCTGCTGGTCGAAGGCGAGAAGATGTCCAAGTCCGCGGGCAATTTCTTTACGCTGCGCGATCTGTTCGGGAAAGGATATAAGCCGTCAGCGCTGCGATTTGCCCTGGCGAGCGTTCCTTACCGCAGGCAGCTTAACTTTACATTCGATGGTTTGCAGCAGGCGACGAGTTCGGTCGAGCGCCTGCGCAACTTTGCCGCGCGTCTGAAGAATGAGAAATTCCCGGCGGGAAAACAAAAGGGAATGGCCGAACGCATTGCAAGAGCCGTCGGGGATTTCGACGCGGGATTATCTGACGATTTGAATACCGCGCAGGCGTTAGCCGCCATGTTCGATTTTGTGCGCGAAGCCAATATCGCTATGGACAAAGGCGAATTTCGTTCGGGCGAAGTGAAGGCCGTCCAGGAATTTCTCACTATCTTTGATAAGGTCTTCGCTGTGCTGGAAGACAACGACGCCGATAAGCTGAAGGCGCTAGGCTACGACCGCGGCGCGGACACCGCAAGCGATGGAGAGATCGAAAAACTGGTGGCCGAACGACAATCGGCCCGCCAACGGCGCGATTTTGCCGCTTCAGATCGTATACGTAAACAGCTCTCCGATCGTGGTATAATTTTGGAAGATACGAAAGACGGCAGCGTTCGCTGGAAGCGTAAATGAACTACTTCCACTTTCTAAAGCACGACCGAATCGCGATGGGCCCGCGCGTCCCGCGAAAGCTTCGACCGTGCAGCCTCCGACCGAGTCTCTACAGCGTAGACTAAGCACCTGGTTTCAGCAGGTTAAGGCGAATAAGCAACAGCCGGTCCTGCTCTCTCTCTCCGCGGTTCCTATCAACGCCAACGAACGAAAGAATTTGGAGGAATTCATGACTACAGCGACGGAAACAAAACTACCTCAGATCAGGACCGCGCTGCCGGGTCCGAAGGCCAAGCAGGTGATCGAGTATGACGCGAAATACATTTCGCCGTCGCTCTCGCGGATTTATCCCCTGGTCGCCGAACGCGGCAGTGGCGCGATCGTCGAAGATCCTGATGGAAATACGTTTCTCGATTTTTGCGCCGGCATTGCCGTGTGCTCGACAGGACATTGCCATCCGAAAGTGGTGGCGGCGATTCAGAAGCAAGCAGCCGAACTGATTCACATCGCCGGTACAGACTTTTATCACCGCCACATGCCGGAACTGGCGGAGCGTTTGGTGGCAACCATGCCCCAATCGCATCAGTGGAAGGTATTCTTTGGAAATTCCGGCACCGAAGCGGTAGAAGGCGCAATCAAGCTTGCGCGCTACGCCACGAAGCGCGACAAATTGATTGCGTTTTATGGATGCTTTCACGGGCGTACCATGGGCGCTCTTTCGCTGACCGCCTCCAAAAATACGCAGCGCAAGCATTTCGGAACCTTGCTCGGCGGCGTAGAGCACATTCCTTATCCCTACTCATATCGCTGCGCGCTCGGCCACGGCAACGAAGAGTGCGGCGGCGAGATCATCGATCTGTTGGAGCAGCAGATCTTCAAGCGCCTGTTCGCTCCGGAAGAAGTCGCAGCGATTATCGTGGAGCCAATCCAGGGCGAAGGGGGCTTTATACCCGCGCCGCGGTCTTTCCTGCAGGAACTGCAGCGCATCTGCAACAAGCACGGAATCATGCTGATTCTGGACGAAGTGCAGGCCGGCATGGGCCGCACCGGGAAAATCTGGGCTTTCGATCACGCCGGAATCACACCGGACATCGTACTGACCGCAAAGGGAATTGCCAGCGGCATGCCCATCAGCGCGTTCATCGCGAAGGAAGGCGTGATGCAATGGAAGCCTGGGGCGCATGGCACAACCTACGGAGGGAATCCGGTTTGTGTTGCGGCTGCTATGGCGACGCTGGACCTGATCCAGGGCGGGCTGATGGCCAACGCGAAAAAAGTAGGTGACTACATTTTGAGCAAGATCGGCGATTGGCCGGAGCGCTTCAAAATTGTGGGTGACGTCCGCGGCAGAGGCTTGATGCTCGGAGTCGAGATCGTCCGCGACCAGCAAACGAAAGAACGAGCGAAGGAGCTGCGCGATAAGGTGGTTATCGGTGCCTTCCAAAAGGGCTTGCTGACACTCGATTCCGGAGAGAACTCCATCCGCATCTCACCGCCGCTGGTCGTCGACGAAGAGCAGGCCGATTTCGCAATCCGCGTCCTGGAAGAATCGATCCACGAAGCAGAGCGAACGCTCTAGTCGCTCGCGAGCAGCAGGCACAATGCTTTCTGTCAAAGCGCTACAATCCCACGCCAACGAACAACACTCGACCTCGTTGGCTTCGACGCAAATCTCTCGCCATCGCCGACGTTCGCACTCGCCGAGCGGTGGAACACCAGCCCGGGCGGCCGGAGCTCAGCATCAAGAACGACAAGCATGCGCACCGCGCACTATTTTCTTCGCGGGTGTCACATTCAGGGATGTCCGCGGCGCTTCGACGTTGTCGCCATCGACAATTCCCACGGCCAGCCGTCCATCGTTCGGCAGCACAAAGCCGCACTCAACCCGCAATTTCCACCCCATTTCCAATAAAGAGAATCGGAGCTCAGTCGCTTCCATTGAGGCCACGGAAGAGTACAATAAAACTCTGTCGCGGCAGCGCTGGGAGAACGGAGTGGAAGCGCCAGCCTTGGGGGTTATCCATTGCCGGAACTGCGTAAAGATCCAATCACAGGTCGCTGGGTCATCATTTCCACGGATCGTGGAAAGCGGCCGATGGATTTTCTGAGAGAGACTGTTTTTCCCGGACCGCCGCGGAATTGTCCCTTCTGTCCCGGAAATGAGGGCAAAACACCGCCGGAAATTTTGGCCTATGGCCGCAATGGCACCGGTGCAAACTCGGCAGGCTGGAGCATTCGCGTAGTCCCGAATCGTTTTCCTGCGCTCGGAATCGAAGGGGAGCTCGACCGCGAGGGCGAAGGGTTGTTCGACAAAATGAACGGCATCGGCGCGCACGAAGTCATCATCGAGACGCCGCAGCATCAAACCACGCTGGCGCAATTGCCGCAAAAGTCGGTCGAGGATGTTTTGTGGGCCTACCGCGACCGCATGCTGGACTTGAAGAATGACAAGCGCTTCCGCTACGTGCTGATCTTCAAGAATCACGGTGAAGCCGCGGGGGCTTCGATCGAACATCCCCATTCGCAGTTGATTGCGCTTCCGATCGTGCCCCGGCGCGTGCGCGAGGAAGTCGACAACTGCTGGCACTATTACGACGAAAAAGAGCGTTGCATTTTCTGCGATATCGTTCGCCAGGAACGCGATACCGGCGAGCGCGTCATCGGCGAGAACGACCACTTCATCACGCTGGCTCCGTATGCGCCGAGATTCCCCTTCGAAATGTGGCTGTTGCCTAAGGTTCACGGCTCCGCCTATGAAAACAATCAAAGCTCTATGTATGCGAGTCTGGCGCAAATGCTGAAAGACACGCTGATGCGCATGGACGCGGTGCTAGACCGGCCGTCGTTCAACTTCATGATCCATACTTCGCCGATCGGTGAAGAAATCAACGATCATTATCACTGGCACATGGAGATCATTCCGAAGCTGACCAAGGTTGCCGGGTTCGAGTGGGGAACGGGCTTCTACATCAATCCCACACCGCCCGAAGAGTCGGCGCGATTCTTGCGCGAGGCGCAAATCGAAGAGCCCGCAAAAAAGTGAACCAGGAAGGCGTGAGTTCTTCGCCTAGACTCTCTGAGATTGACCAATCCGGTGTGGATGCTATAAAAGGAACCTGGCTTGCGCTGACACACGTCGCGCAACTTCGTTATACTAGAGAGGCTGAGGCGCGGTACCCAAGTGGTAAGGGAGAGGTCTGCAAAACCTTTATGCGTGGGTTCGATTCCCACCCGCGCCTCCATAAAAATCCCGCATAAAACAAGGGTTTCTGAGCGAGGCAAGTCAAATTGTACGATAATTGTACGATGGTTTCAAGCCCGCAACGCTCTTTCTAGCTCTTTATCCAGAGCGTCCTGCCGCGCTTTAACCCACGGTGCATAGTGCCGTTGGGCGATTTTAATGGATTGATGTCCTAGAAGCTGGCTGACGCTTTCGAGCGATACTCCTGACGTGAGCAGTGCCACCGCAAAGGTGTCGCGGAAGCGGTGGCTGTGGCCGCCTTTAATCTTGGCATTCGCGGAGAAGCGTTCACTGTTGGCGTATGAGAGCTCTGTGAACGGAGGTGGGCGATGAACACCCCGATCGAGTGGCTGCACACGGCACTGGAGACGTTGGGACTGAAAGCGGTAGAGGCTAGGCTATAGAACTTATTGGAGCAGGCGTCGAAAAAAGAGCCGAGCTATGCCGAATTTCTAGATGATTTGCTGAGCTGTGAAGTAGAGGCTCGCAGGACTCGCTACATGAGAGCCAAGCTTCAGCTGGCGCATCTACCTTTCCTGAAGACCTTCGAACAGTTTGATTTCAGTTTTCAGCCATCGATTGATGAACGGCAGATTCGGGAGTTGCGATCGCTACGATTCATCCACGAAGCCAGCAACGTGATTTTTCTGGGTCCACCGGGCGTAGGAAAAACCCACTTGAGTGTAGCGCTGGCGGAAGCGGCGATCCGCTCGGGACTGGGAGCTTACTTCATCACCGCGCACGATCTGGCGGCCGATCTGGGACGAGCCTATCGAGAAGGTCGGCTGGATCGCCGGATGCGCGTGTATCTGGCGCCGAAGGTCTTGGTGATCGATGAAGTAGGATATTTACCGCTGGACGATTTGGGAACCACGATCTTCTTCCAGTTGATCAGCGCGCGGTACGAACGAGGCAGCATCATTTTGACTTCGAACAAGAGCTACGGAGACTGGGGTTCGATCTTTGGAGACTCCATCATAGCACAGCGATTCTGGACCGGCTGCTGCATCACTCCACGACGATGAACATCCGCGGCGAGAGCTATCGGCTGAAAGAGCGTCGCAAGGCCGGACTGGTGCCCGCCCGGGAACAGGAGCGAGCGGGGTCCAGCTCCTTGGCCTCGGACTCCGTTGCGCCCAAAACGCGCCAAAAGACGGCGCTAGGCTCCACTGCGTCCGAGGCCAAGGAGGCAGCTTTATAGGGTTCAGGGGTGGGGAATTTTCGACCGGCGAAATGGGGAATTTTCATCCGGCTTTGACACAACAAAGAAATATCGATTGGCGTCGCTTGTAATCCTCACCTCACAGACACCACATTCTGAATCTTTCTTCATCAGCTGAATGGAGTAATTGTGATTGGCTTTTTGAAAGGGCTGTTCTTCCGTCATCGAAGATGACCCGGCCTTCAAGAAAGCCGTCAGCGACATCTACGGCAAGAATCTAGCCGACAACTTCCGCTCACCAACCGATGGTAAGGAATGGGGTTTTCTCGTTGACCGTGATAAAGGTATCGGCCCCGCCGCACACATGGACGACGATAGACGCTCAGGTAATGGCCAACTGCAATTCCAAATCTCGCCTACTTCCACGATGGCGAGCGTCCACTCCCACAATCGATTCCATCAGGATACGCCTTCACCACAGGACCTTGATGCAGCGAAAAAGTCAAAGACTACAGTCTACGTAGTAAGTCGTTCGGGCCTTTGGGTGGTCGCGCCTGACGGCACCGTCTCGAAGCCTTACGATTATCCCGAAGACATCAGGAACAAGAAGAAGAAAGCTAGCACGAAGTAGCGACGGCGCCGTAATCAAAGTGTTCGACGGCACGAATTGGATGAACGAGAAGAGAAAGAGGCCGCAGTAGCCTCCCAACCCCGCCCAGAGAGGAAGAGCTACAGCGGCCCGCTTAATGGGGCAACCAAACGTCTCCACTTACGGGTCAGGGGTGCTGACTGAGACGTTTTGAAATGCCGCCCCAGGAAAAACAGTTTCGCGCCGACCCTTCGAATTAGAAATAGTGGGAAGGTTGTAAAAAGCAGAAAATTTTACGGGTTGCCGACCGCTTCGGTAGTAGAAGGGGCGGTATACGTCCTGTGGAAGTGGGCTTTGCAGGTTGACGTGTGGGGGACCGCCCCTTAAATGTTCGCGTGATTAAGCGACAACGGTTATTCGGTCAACAATACGGAAAAGACTGTAAAATCGGGCCTATTTCCACAGATTCTCTCACATATTCTCAGCAATAGTGGCTGTCAAGGGACGCGAGGCCCTCGCACAAGCGCAATGAATGCTACAAGCGCCACTCCGAAGCACATGCCGGAACCCGTGAGTTGCAACACATCTACTGTACGAAAACTCGCGAAACGCTCTTGGTGCATAAGATTCATCAGTCCAACAATGCCGATGACGAGAGGCACCGCTATAGCAGCGAGATTCTTGCGGCTAGGCATGGCAACTCCTTGAAGGATTCGCCATCGTACTACACTTTGAGTCCTGCTTCATTTTGAAGCCGGATGTCTCCGCCTCCACTCCTCCCTCGCCGCTTTCAGTTGCGCGGGCCACGGGTCCGGCGAAGCCGATACACGTTTTGCGCGCACCAGATTCCGGCATTCCTTGCCGAACTGAATCAACTCTTCATCGGACATCAGCCGCAAGCGGTCCCGAAGTTTGCTCAGTCGGACTTCGTCGGATTCGAAGCCGATAGCACCGATCATGGGGTACTCCACATGCAATGTGTGGAGGAGATCATGGTGAATGGTTTGCCTGACCCGGTTCGATTTCTTGGCGGCATTGGTGGCTTCGTTGAAGCGGCAGCCAAAGCAGCGAAATCAGAGCAGCCTCAGGTTGTTGTGTTCGGTGAAGCCGTGGCTCTCTTGCAGGCGCAAGGGAAACCGGATGCGGCTATTCGGTTTGAACAACTCGGAAACGACCTAGCCAAGACACGCGAGGTAGATATCCTCTGCGCATATCCATTGAGCAGTTTTCACGGCGAGGAAGACGAGCATGTTTTCCAGAGCATCTGTGCGGAACACTCAGGCGTTCACTCTCAGTGAGAAGTAAGACTCAATTAGGTTAATCTGCCGCAGCGGCGTCTCCCTCTGCGAGTTGGCGCAGTTCAGTTTCCGGAACAATAAATTCCGCACCGCCACAATCCAAGCAGACAACAACCTCAGGGAATACCCACACC
Organism: Candidatus Acidiferrales bacterium; assembly: GCA_963722985.1. Classification (GTDB taxonomy): domain Bacteria; phylum Acidobacteriota; class Terriglobia; order Acidiferrales; family UBA7541; genus Acidiferrum. The sequence continues at coordinate 683,795 of CAVROZ010000001.1, forward strand.
GTGGGCTTGTCAATATCTTTCAGTTCGGGGAAATGGATACCCATCTCCGCGCTGAATTTCTTCTGCTTGACTGCCCCGCACGACTTGCATGGCATACCCACCCCATACACGTTAAGTTATATGTACATAATATTATCAGCGTAGTGATAGGCAATTATCGTTTTTGTAGCGTGATTTTGCCGCGCGACAGGTCGGTGGGCGGTTGCGAACTGCTGACATCGCGTAGATCGGATTCTATCAGTTATTGGGGGTCAAGTCCCGAGTTGTTGCATATTGGATTCGGGGGAGCACCACATTATTCTACGCGGATGTGGTCGCCGACCTTGTGGACACCAGGTACAAGATTCCATCACTGACCTTCAAATTCGCTATGAAACGAACGAAAATATCTGCGAACGTCGAGCGTCCCGCCAGAACCGCGATAGCATAGTAACCATACCGAACTATCAGAACTACTGCGACCCATTTGATTACTTCTCGAACGATGGTTGTAGCGGAATCGATCTTTTTATAACAAGTCTTCGCACGATTCACGTTTATAAACTGCGCATGCCCTCGCGACCACAAGCTTCAGACGGTTCTGGTGGAGTGGCCTGTAGTGGTCATTTCCGTCGAGACCACGCACGCTTCGCTCGGTCCATCGTAGCGGCAACCCTTATTCTTTGAATATGAATGAGCGGGAAACGACCACCGGTGGCGGTGCAATCTTGACCACGTTCAGCTTCGCATAAAGGACACGCAATGCTCAAAGGACTCGTCGGAAGCACTTCGGGTATGGATGGCTTGGATTTTGACATGCGACCAGGATGACACATCAAATGATTGGAGGCCGCCATAATCTCCTCTCCGCCCAGAGAGGAAGAGCTACAGCAGCCCCGCTTAATAGGGTGGCTAAAACGTCTCCGCTTACGGGTCAGGGTTCTGACTGAAACGTTTTAAGGCCGCCCCGGGACAAGTGGTTTCACGGCGATCTTTGGGATTAGGAATCGTTGGAAGGTTGTAAAAGTAGACAAATCTTTATGAGTTGGCGTACCGTTGTTCGGCCCGATCGGCAGATTTACCACCATCTAGTGTGTTGTCCCGTAAATACGTTCGCATAGTCGTTCGACTTTGGCGAATATCGAATCCGCTGTGGCGGTCCAGACGAAAGGCTGTGCATTGCGGTTGGAATTCTTGACGTAGTGATCGATTTTTGTGACCAGTTCCTTCACGCTGCTAAACGTTCCCCGGCGAAGAGCCTGTTGCGTGATGCGATTGAACCAGATTTCGACCTGATTGAGCCAGGAGGCATAGGTTGGAGTGAAGTGTACGTGGAACCGTGGCCGTGTGGCGAACCAGCGTCTAACTCTCAGATGTTTGTGCGTGGCGTAATTATCCACGATGATGTGCACTTCTAAGTTCTGCGGGACGCTCTTTTCAATCTCCCGAAGAAAACTCAGATATTCCTGATGCCGGTGACGCGGTCGACATTTCGTGAGCACTTTGCCGTTTGCTGTGTCCAGTGCGGCAAACAGCGTGGTGGTTCCGTGGCGTCGATAATCGTGAGTCACTCCTTCGACATAACCCAATCCGAGTGGCAACATCGGTTGGGTGCGTTCCAATGCTTGAATTCCGCTCTTCTCATCCACGCACAAAACCACTGCATTTTCCGGGGGATTCAGATACAGCCCTACAATATCCCGTACTTTTTCTACAAAAAATGGATCGTTCGAAAGCTTGAAATGCTTTTGTCGATGCGGTTGCAAGCCAAACGCCTGCCAGATGCGGTGCACTGTCGATTTCGAAACTCCCGTCTCGTCGGCAATCTGACGGATACTCCAGTGCGTTGCGGCTTTGGGTTTCGACTTCAGCGTCTTGCGAACTAATTGGGCAACTCGCTCGTCGCTAATCGGGCGGGGGCGACCTGGGCGTAACTCGTCGTAGAGTCCTGACACCCCCTGTGCCAGGAACCGTCGTCGCCACAGGCCTACCGTGATCCTGCTCGTCTCCAGTTGTGCGGCAATCTCTCGGTCGTTCTTCCCAGAGGCGCTCAACAAGATAATCTTGGCTCGACGCACTAAGCCAGCGGGAAGAGAACGTGACTTGGCCAAGCTGTCCAACTGTTCACGCAGTTCCGAATCCAACACCACCGTCGATTTCGGTCGTCCCATCGCCATAGGCACCTCCATTGTGCACGGGAGATGCCTATATTCCCAGCAATACTAAGACCAGTTATTTATGGGACAGAACACTAGTTGCTACTGAACTGTATCGGCGGTGGTTCCCCAATCCCATGGACAAGCACGAAAGGAAGCACGTCAGTCTTTTCTTCAAGCGCTACATCGGCAATCCGGTCGCAGCCGCTCAGCTCGCAGACTATTTCAGATTCCCCGCAAACCGGACATTTTAAATCATCCCGCAGCATGTGACCCCCTTACCGAGGTTAGGGACCGCCCAAACACTGACATAATTTGACGATAAAAGTATGCAGTCAGCAATAGGGGAGAAACGGTAGGCGGGGCGGCTACGTCCTAGAGTGGGTTTCGCAGGTTGGACGTGTGGGAACCGCCCCTCAAACATGGCGTGATTTAACGATGGCAGTTATCCGGCTAACAATAGGGGAAAAACTGTAAATCGGGCATATTTGCACAGATTCACTCGCTTATCCTCAGCAATCCTTGACCTTCGGATGTCTCCGTCTCCACTCCTCCCGCGCAGCTTCGAGTTGTGGCGGCCACGGGTCCGGAGTAGCCGATATTCGTCGCACGCGCACCAGATTGCGGCATTCCTTCCCGAATTGAATCAACTCTTCATCGGTGCCATAGTTGACGGTGATGCGACCCGGATTTTGGGGGTTAGGTCCGGGTAACGGATGGCGCGGGTGTTTCACGATCTAACCAAACAGTTAGTCCGTTGCGCCTATGACTTGCACGAGTTTCTTGATATCCATCAAAGGCAACGGGTTGTCCAGATGCTGTAGATCCGGAACGGTATCGTTCGAGGTTCCGCCGGGAAAGCGTTTCATGTTCGGGAAGTCCACGATCGATTTGTCAAACTCCCCGATCGGCACCGCAATCAGCGAAACCACCCAGCCATTGTCATAGCCCGCACAGCGGCCCGGCGACGTGGTCGGCAGGCGCGTGCTCACTGCGCCATTGAATGTCATGTCGTATTTCTCGAACGGATCCATCGTCAAATTACAGGTCGAACCGCAACAGCCAAGATCCTGCTTGGCACCAAGCCAAGTGTCCTTGGACGTATACAGGTATTTCCAAGCGATTTTGAGATCGGGGTTGGTGGGATCGCCGCCGGCGTCGGCGCGAGCGCCGGCAAAGGATTCACTGTCAATACCATCTCATACGATCCTCCTCTGCAGATTTCTCTCATAGCCTCCCCGGAACCCGGCCGAGTATCTCAATGCGAAATTGAATTGGGAGACGCCTTCACTACCGTCCCTAAGGACTTGGCAGCGTCCCCGGGAAAATTAGAAAGCCGAACTGGTTATACAGTCTGTCGGGCGATGGTTAAGAACGTAACTGTCAAAAATACTAAACACAAGAAAATCGATGCGTGTAACTTCAAAACGGCCGGCCCGCGATGTGATGCCCTTTGGGACCTTGATCCTTCTTTCTGGCTAAAGGACAAACTCCAGCCCACGTCCTCGTTGGGTTTCGTGCTGCAGTCGAACATCGGACCCTTGGAGCAGCTTTGTAGGTCCTGCGATTTTGATCGGCGCTTCCACTCGGCAAGCGAAGTCCTTGGGCACTTTTCGCGTAGTGCTTTTCCTTGCCTGTGCTTTTCGATCTTAGACAAATTTGCGCCGGATTCCATCTGGCCTCTCAGAAAATAAACTAGCCTACGCCAGAGCCCATTTCCGGCATGGAGACGATGTGATACAACCCATCGAGTCGCTGTGCGAATTTGAACTAATAAGCTTCCGCCAGATAGCGGGGCCATTTCCTCAAGCTAGCGTGGTCAGACCGCACTGATCCTGCAAGGGCAGGTCGTAAAAGGCTAGCAGTATCACCAACGAAACTATTGCTTGAAAACCAGAGGAGGCCCACTGGCGCGCTTTACTTTGAGGTCCACCGTGACCTCGACGCGGTCAGCGATTTTAATGAATGGAATAGCGCCTGGTTTGTTGCCGGAAATCGAGTGGCCGCTAGCACCTACTTCATCGGTAACCTTCGGCATCTATCATTAAAAGATGTGCTTATTTTCCGTCCGAGGTGACCTCATTTTCGCTCGCCACGGACTGTCCTGGCTCCAAAGGCGAAGCGCGATGCCCCAACGGAGGCGGTGGGGTGTATGCTGTTTGTGGGCCGAAAGGCAAAATGGAATCGTAGGTCATGGGACTGGATCATGTGTAGTTCTAACTCGAGTCGGAGATCTACCTGCCTCAAGGGGGCGCTACTCGCCCTCGTTCTGAGTGCTCCGACTTCCCTGAAGGCGCAAAGCGGATCCTCGCCGCAATCGCAGCCGGCACAATCGGCCTCTACGCCGCCCGCCACACAATCCCAGAGCACGCCTGCTTGCTCCGACGCTCCTCCCATCTTGAAACGAGGCAAACAGCCGGATCTGCCTCCCTGTCCTGACCCGCCGCTGGCTGCGTCGGCCCCCGCGGACTCCATACGCCCGCGTTCGCTGAGTCCCTCCGAAGCCTTGATCGAAAGGGCCAGAGCGGCGGCCTTCGAGTTTTCAGAGAATCTTCCCAACTTTATTTGCCAGGAGGTCATGGCGCGATATAGGCAGCGAGGCCACGAGGAAACGTCCCTGGACGTTGTTTCGGCTGAAATTATTTACGATCATGCCAAGGAAAGTTATCGCAACGTGAAGATCAATGACCGCCCCACGGACACGAGCCTCGAGGAAATCAGTGGGTCCTGGTCCACAGGAGAATTTGCATCCACACTGCTGCTTCTTTTTTCCCCCGATACGAACGCACAGTTCCGGCCCGGCGGCGCTTCTTCCATTTCGGGTTTCAGCGCCCAGGTTTACGACTTTGAAGTGCCAAGGGAAAATTCGCGCTGGACGCTGCACGTTGACGCTCAGACTCTGGTTCCGGCTTACGAAGGCTCGGTATGGGTGGATCCGAGCACCGCGCGCGTCCTGCGAATTGAGATGCAGGCCCGCAACATACCATCAGATTTCCCGATGGATACCATCGAATCTGCGGTCGATTATTCGTACGTGTCGATTGGCGGGACATCGTTTCTGCTTCCGGTCCATGCTGAGAGCTTGGGTTGTCCCCGAGGGGCAGGCGACTGCAGCCACAACATCATTGACTTCCGGAACTATCACGAGTTTAGAGTCGACGTGAAGATTGGTAATGTGCAACGTCCCTGATGGAACTTTACGGCAGAGGCCGTGGTTTCGAGTCCCGTCGTCCCCGCCGTTCCTTCCAAAAGATTCCACGAATTTCGCTGCAACCGATGAGGGTGCAAATGGGTACACTTTTGCGCCCCTTGCTTTGCGACGGCAAAAACCGTTCTTGCCTGACGTCTCGGGGAAAGTTCCAGCTTGCCGCCACCTATTTCGTCATTCGGCTTCGCTTCGTCGGCTTCTGGCTCTTGATGGGCGCGGGGGCGGTGTGGTTCGTAATTGCCGCATACAAGTTCGGTCGCACGGTTCTTGACCAGTTAGCCGGAGATGCTCGTGCCTGCCTGTCGGGTGCGGCACTATGGCGTTCAGCGATAATCACGAGCCATGAAACTCATTCCCATAATGAATGCTCTGTTCGACATCCCGACCTTCCTCACCGTAATTTCCCAGCATTGTGGATCGAATGGAGTTACCTGCGTAGTTATGTGTGCGTGGTAGAATCCCGGTCGTGAATGTAGCCTGCGGAAACTGCAAGTCGATTCAATCTTTCTCAGGCAACCCGCCCAAGTGCGACGTTTGCGGTTGGTTGCCCGGAACCGCAGCCAGCGGTCGAGAAAAAGACTCACCGATTGTACGATTCATGGTGGCGCAAGCAGTGGTGGCGTTCATTTTAGGCAACGGGCTGTCGATGGTTTCGAAGTACATAGACCGGATACAACATCACGAAGAGAAACAAACGAAAACGGACTCGCCGAACCTGCCGCCATCACAGCGGGAATTGACCCCTGCGGAAATCGACGGCCTACGTAAACGCAACGAATGCGAAAACCGATTCACGGACAAGAAAGTATACGAGGTTGATGGGATGTCTGTCGGAGCAGCCTGTAAGCAAGACCCAGACCGTAGACCTTGAAATTGAGCAAAACGATTTCAGAAAACGACCTAGTGGCAGGGCGCCGTACGGCGGACGTCACATACCTCGCTGAGGACGGTTTATTTTGTTATCAGCGAGCGAAACCGGAAGATGCGGGCCAAAGTGCTGGGTTTAACAACTCTCAAGCACTATTGGTGCCACACACTGGGCACGCCTTTGAGTTCATAAAGTACGTGGCCGCCGTGGTAAAACCCAACCGATTTCACCTCGGCAATCTTGTCCGCACACTTTAACTGGTCGGTTTCAAGTTGTGGTGGAACTTCCAGCTTCTGAGAAAATCATCCAGAAAAGTAGTCCGGGTCTCCATGCGCGGCGCTCGAGTCACCGACGCCGTAATTAGGGCGCTTATCGACAAGACGTACGGTCTGCATCATCAGGTCGATTTCGGCAAAGAACAAACCGCGCTCATCAGCGAGCGCCTAGCTCGTGCCAAGGCTACATTGTAACCGACGGGAACCGCCCCTGAAATGTTGGCCTGATTAACGACGGCAGTTATCCCGTCAATACCGGGAAAAACCGTAAAATGGCCTTATTTCCACAGATCCACCGGCATATCCTCAGACCCTTTGGATGTCACCGTTTCCATCGCTGCCATTGGGCAGGCCACGGGTCCGGAGAAGCCGAAACCAGTTTCCCGCGCACGACATCACTTCCTCCGTGCGACTGCCATGTTAGCTCTGATGCTTCCCGCTTGGCATCGGAGCGGTTCTTGCCGCCAGGCAGCGTTGCTGGCCGGGCACGCGGCCCATTCAAGCACATTGAAGTTCACACATGGTTCAGGCATCTTGGCGGATAAGGCGTGGCAAGAGAAGACGTTCGGATCTTCCAATAAGCTGTAAGCACGTCATGTCAATATATGCGACCAACCCGAACTCCTCCAAGCAAGCCGCGTTCAGCGGATGACGTTGTCGCAGGATGTTTATGGGTGTTAATTGCGGGGTCGCTTTATTTCGCCGTAGTAGTTGGTGGCCTGTGGCTCATCGTGTCTCTCGTGAAAAAGTTGTGGTACCGCACGTGAATCACCGACACATCATCACCGTTCTTGCCGGTCATCGTGTCCGGCTGCACAAACGCGCAGGAACGCGGGTTCTTGCGCGGCACGGTTGACATCCGCTCGCCGCCCTAATCGATGTATTTCGATGGTCAACTCTCAGGTGTACAACTGCATCGGGCCCTTCTCGGTGACGGTTACGGGCAGGCTAGTGATGACGGATCGATTGAGCATTTACGCCTTGTGTAGATTATTTGGCTAAGGTCCTAAACAAGATACTGTATTACGTTTGTTATAGATTAATATAATCAGGGACTAATATTACGTATGGCAGCGTGCGGGCTAGGAAAAGAATGTTTCGCCGAGCTGCACTCTTCTAAGGGAAGGAACCAGCTTATCCCAAACCGACAATTTTGAAACGAAGGCAGCGGCACCTGCTTCCTTTACTTCGTGCACCATCTCAGGGATGTCATATTGGCTGAGACTTAAGATTTTGGTTTGTGGCAACGCCTTGCGAAGTAGCCATGTCGCCTCAATCCCATCCATCCTTGGCATGATAATGTCCATGATTACGACATCGGGTCTAAATTCCAACGATTTGGCGAGTGCGTCTCGGCCGTCAACAGCTTCGGCACAAACTTCGATGTCTCTTTCTTCGGACAGTACTGCACGTACACCTCGACGGATAAATTCTTGGTCGTCTGCAATGAGCACACGCATCAAAACTAGGCTAAACAATTTGCTTGCGGACCGAAATACACGATTCGCTTTAGGGCGCTAAACGCTCGAGATCAATATATGCTGTTTGTGCTCTGCGGTGTAGGTGCGCCGCGTGGGCTGTCTTGCCGCAATAATCTGTCACCCTTTAAATGGCTCGTTGAAAATGTCACCCCATGAGACGGGAGACATTTTCAGGTTGCTACAACAGGTGTGCCGCTTGGGCTTGGCAACTGCTTCGGAATCAAGGAGGGAGACCAGACGGGAGCGGTGCTCGCCAAACGCGCCAGGAAAGAACAATACCGAGAGAATATTCCAGCCATCTCTTCCTTTTTCTTTCTCTCCCTGCTCATCATCTCAGGAAATGTTGGCACGACGGGTGCCGGTCCTGTGGGCCTTGAATGACGGCCCCGACAATGAAAATATATCTTGGTACCCTGTAGCTCACCCCTTGGAAGGGGTGAGGGTTTTCCAACCCGTAGGTAAGGTGGTCGGTTACCCTAGGAAAAAACCCTCAGGAGTCAAAGGCCTGAGCTACAGGGTCTGTCCGCTGTCTGACTGTCCGCAGTCTGACGCAATTTACTTGCGTATTGCAAGTAAATTGTGCCATTGTATGGTGCGAAAACTGAAGCCTCACCCAAAGCGTCGCCTTCGGGTGTTCCCTAAACGCTCCCATCGAGCATCTCAAGACTCTCGGTGATCTTCCTTTGAATCTCCATCCTTTAGGGGGTCCAAGTGTTTGACAGAACGGCTGCATGAGCGACAATCGAACATCACCGTACTAATCGCCTACCAATACGGCTGTACCGCCAACCCTTGGCTATGAACGCTCTCCGTCATATCCAACAGCCATTGGCTAATTCGATTCCCACGCGGGCCTCGAGCAAAATAATCAATAAGAAATCCGGTCTTTGAGATGCGAAGTGAATCGTGCGAATTCTTGTGCGGTGGTTTCAATCCCGTAGTCTCGGTTTCGACCTCTACGGTCCTGCATTCTGATGCGGTTTTTGCTCACGTTGAGTGGTGTTTCTGTGGGGTTCGCCGGCGAATAGGCAGGGATCGGGCTTGTAGCACTCTTCAAACGAATCGAAGAGTGACAGAAAAATTGAATTGATTCGGCTCGCGTGGATGTCCCACAGTGCCCATGGCTGCCACTGAGGAAATGGCGCGCCTGGTCGGAATCGAACCGACAACCTGCGGATTAGAAGTCCGCCGCTCTATCCGATTGAGCTACAGGCGCGATGCTTCTACAACATATTACACCGAAAAGAGTTAGTGAATATGGGCAGCATCATTGGAGATTTGCTCTTCCGACCCGGTGCTAGTTTTGGTGTCAGTTAGGCTCACTGAAACTGTCCCGGCCAAGCGCTCGACGGCGGCTAGGGTGTGCTTTGGAGTGAGATGGGAATAGCGTACCGTCATCTGAATGCTCTTATGACCCATAAGCTCCTGCACCGTACGAAGATCAACCCCTGCCATCACCAGGCGGCTTGCAAAAGTGTGGCGGAGGCAGTGCCAAGAGAAGCTACGAATCTTCGCCTTCTTCACAGCGGGCTCAAACCAGTAACGAGGGCTTGCCAACGCTCCGCCTTCGGCATTGCGGATCACGGGTCCAATGCCATCACTCCCCTTCATTAACTCGCCAAGAGCGGCAAGAGCGGGGCCGTTCAGGGGAACATGCCGCATCTCGCCATTCTTTGGGCGGGGTATTGTCAGGACGCGCCGAGCAAGGTTCACATTTTCCCATTCCATACCGTACAACTCACCTAGGCGCAATCCGGTATTCAGTGCCAAATCGAGCTCAGGCAGGTGCTCAGGACGAGTAGCTGCAACGGCAGCGCGAAGGCGTACCTCCTCCTCTCCGGAAAGCCAGCGAACTCGGGCATTGTTTTCTTGCCTGTGCTTCACGAGACGCGCCGGATTCTCCTTTACTTTTCCGCTCTCGATCCCGAGCCGAAATACCAGCGAAATGAGTGCTCTATAGCGATTCACGGTTGCAGGGGCCCAATCACTTTCCTCGGCAGTGTGCGCTAGGTGCTGCTCAAGCTCCTGGGGCGTGATTGAATCTGCGGCGCGATCCCGAAAGCGGTTCAAGAGTTTCTCCATTCGGATTACATCATCGCCATAACTGCGCTTGTGGGTCTTCGAGTATGCCAATGCTTCGCGAGCGAGTTCAGCAAAACTTACCATTGGGCTGCGAAGGCTTTCCGGCAGCTTTTTACCCTGCAGGCTCTCTGTCTTGCGTTTCCTGTAGAGCGTTAATGCTGAACTCTTTGTCCCCGCCTTCTCACGGCGAATCCGCCCCATTGCGTCGGCATAGCGAACCCACCAGACGCCTGAGCCGGGGGCCTTTTCGTATATTCCGCGTTGCCTCATGGTTTCCTCACATTCTTTACACGGGGACGCCCACCGAGCTTTCCCCAAGCCTGCAACTTCTCCCGAAAGCCATCTTCTCCCCACTTCAACCTTCGCGCTGCGACACTGCGCTTTGCTAGCTCTCTTGCCGCTTGGCTTGCTTTGTTCATTGCTTCAATCTAACCTAACGCTAGGTTATTGTCAAGCTGAAATCAGAGTGCTAGGATGTGCGCATGGACGCATCGCAACGCAGGACCGCCATCAACGAGAATTGGTTTCGCAACAGAATTCAGCGCGTTACCGGAACGCGGGAGTATCAGAAGAAGCTCCGATCTATCACTGCCCTGCAAGCCGGGCACTGGGAGGAGCAGGACTGTTCGCGCGAACTCACAGTGTTTGCTTGCTTGGCCGTGAGTCCGTACCAAGGCCGTCCTGAGGTTCTGGAAAGGGCGTGGGCTTCCAAGACTGGCAAGGCATGGAAGGCGCTTAGGGAGTTTCCTCAGCAACTTATGAGAATGGCGGACGACGTGGAACGCATCAATGCGGGCGACCCTAGATTTTTCGCCCGCACACCTCACTGGAATCTGAACAGACATCAAAGTTTGAAACTCAAGGAGGATTGCGAACATTTGCCAGACTCAATGCGATCCTACGCCGAAGCATTGAGAGAGCGTAACGCCTTTGTAGCCAGGGTCACGCCTAGGAATGGACGTTCAAAGGCACTTATTGAACTTTCCGAGATGGTGAAGTTTCTCACCGGGGCGTGCCACGATAGGCAGGTCGCCGAGCTGCTTAATGCCGCTGCCGCTGCGTTAGGTGAACGAGCGCAATTCGATGCACTAACAATTGCTCAGGCACGCTCCCGCCACCAAAAGAGAACGAAGACTTAGCTTTTCCGATCCGAAAAAAGTTTGCCTTGCGCTATGGTGCTGTGGGCGCGCGCTACTGCGTACACTGCCGCGCATGGAACAAACCAACAAGATCGCCGTCAGCGTTCGCGAGGCAGCGGCGATGCTCAGCATTTCGCCTCGCACTGTCCAAAACTACATCCGAGCCAAGACACTCCCCGCACGCAAGATAGGTCGCCGCACAGTCATATCAGTTAGGGCGCTCGAAGCGTTCTTGCGCAATGACCATGCCTCTCCGGGGCGATCAGTGGAAGGCGAGGTTCGTCTGTGAACGCGGATCAATTCCAGATGCGGTCGCTACTTGAGACAGCAGGCTTCAGAGTCCGAGGTGCAACGCGAGCAGATTGTGTCCATTGCGGAGGGCAATCACGTGGCACGGTCGCTTTCACTACCGAAGTGGCGTACTGCCATAGGTGCAAGTGGACGGCCAATACCCTGACGCTGGCCCGTGAACTTGGCTTGCTGAGAGGCAATCCTGATGTCGCCTCTGCCTTCTGCGAGGAAGCAAGGAGACGAGCAAGCGTTGAAGGGGAAATTAAGCACTTCGATGCGTGGCGCGAGAGTAAGATCCGCCAGGTTTCGGAAAAATACCGTCAACTATCAAGAGCAGCTGTCCACGCAGGTAATGTGCTAAAAGCATTTCCTGATTGTGAAGAAGCCTGGGATGCGTTAGCACGGTTCTACCATGTGGAAGCTCAGATCTCAGCGGCATTCGATTGGCTCATGTTCACTAAGGCAAGCATGTGGCTCGAAGAAGACTCAACCCCCTTGGAACTGTTTTATGCATGGAGGGGCCATGCTGCGTAGCCGGGAGCGCGAAGAGATCATTGGGTACTTGCAAGGGCTTGGCACAAAATCGTCAGAGATCTCGCGGGAGCAAATCAATTCTACGGAAGAGGCAGCAACTCTAGTCCGCAATCTGGAAGCATTCTTTTCGCGCTACGTTATCTTACCCGAGCGAACGGCCCTACCCATCGCGCTTTGGGTCTTGCTTACACACACGTTTCAATCGTTCGATGCTGTACCCTATCTGATAATCAACAGCCCCGCCCCACGTTGCGGAAAAACGCGCCTATTAGAGTGCCTGGAGCTAGTCGTTTCGGCCCCTCGCCGTGCATCCAACATCTCCGAGGCTGCTCTTTTTCGCATCATCGAAAAAGTCGCGCCTACATTGCTGCTCGATGAAGCCGAAACCCTCAGCGGCAAGAGCGAACGTGCCGAATACCTCCGCCAAATTCTTAACGCAGGCAATCGGCGGGGAGCACTGGTTACGCGCTGTCTGGGCCAGGGTACAAATATGGACGCGGTAGATTTCTCTGTGTTCTGCCCAAAAGTACTCGCAGGCATCGGGAATTTTCCACCGACGATTACCGACCGCGCAATCGTCATTCCAATGCAGAGGCGCAAAGACTCGGAAACGGTCGCGCGATTCCTGTATAAAGCGGTTGAGCCAGAGGGTGTCGCTCTGCGTGAGCGAGCAGGTCAATTCATTGGCCATCGAAAGGAGGAGATCGAAGCCGCTTATGGCAAGGCAGAGCTTGATTTTATTTCGGACCGGGACGCGGAAGCCTGGTCGCCACTGTTTGCGATCCTAGCGATTGCAGACGTATCGCGGCTCAAGGAGCTACGCGATTCCGCGATGCGTCTGACCCAGACCAAAGCCTCGAATGCCGAGGATGACAATCTGGCTTTGCGACTCTTGGCCGACGTTCGTTCCGTGTGGCCGCAGGTCGAGCCGAAAATTTTCACGGGAGATCTGATACTGCGACTCAGGGGCATTGAGGACGGCCATTGGGTGTCCGATGAAAAGTTTGACGGGCGAAAACTGGGGCGATTCTTAAGGCCGTTCGGAGTGACACCAGCGACTGTGCAGATCGGTAAGGATAATCGCAAAGGGTACTACCGCGAAGCCGCCGAAGCCGCTTTTGGCCGCTATTTAGGGCCGGAACCGTCAGAAGCGTCAGAACCCGCATGAAGATTGGCGATTCTGACGCTTTGCCTGCCGTCAGGAAACCGTCAGTCTGACGGATGGAAAACTCGCGGGAACTGCATAAACACTAGCGTCTGACGGTATGACGGATAAAAAGCCGGCTGGAAGGGGGACCGATGGACAAGGTGATTGTCGAACGGGCGGTGCAGGGATTGGCCTCGTTGAATGGCCCGGGACGACATGAGGCCAATCCGTTGCCTCTAAGTGAGAACACGCCCGCCTCGGTGGTCCGGCCAGAAGGGAAGGGGCTGGACGAGAGAGCGGCTTGCGGTTCAACTCACTGCGCAGGATGCTACGACGTGGGTGACGGAAGGAAAATTCACCCGCCGAAGTGCGGGCAGGACTTCCTACGCTGGAAGGCTTGGCTAGAAGGGAAAGGATCGAGGCAATGACTAAGGCACGGCAGCCAGAATTCGGCATGAAAACAACGGTGAAACAACGTGAAAACTATAGGGAACGACCCGGGGGGATAACTGGCAAAGGCTTTCTACCTGGGCAGTCGGGGAACCCTCAAGGCAGGCCAAGGACCGCAAAATTCTCCGATGCGGCGCGCCGATTGGCTGAAGAGCTAGGGCAGGGCGGAAAGACCGGCGCTGAGCACCTGGCCGAACATTGCTTCCGGCAAGCTCTGAAAGGCAGCGCACGTCACGCTGAGCTGTTTCTGCACTATACGGAAGGCAAGCCAAAGCAAGGCGTTGAACTCTCGGGGCCGGACGGCGGCGCGATGAAGTTTGAGAACATGAGCGAGGCCGAGCTAGACCAACGGCTCAAGGCACTGCTGGAAAAGTATCAACAGGAGAAAGAAGCATGATACCGCAAGAGAAAGTCGAGCTTGCAGAGTTGCTTGAAGAAAAGATGTTCAGGTGCGAGCAGGCATCCAAATTTGAGCTGGTAAAGAAAATCATCAACGGCGTCGAGCAAACCATTTTTGTCGTGAAGCTTAGGCTCAGGCCACCCCGTACAGATGAGAGAAGATGACCCAGGAAGAAAAATTAGAATTGGCGGAACTGCTTGAGTATCGGACGCGGAGCGCATTTGATATTCGACGTGACCGACTCAGGGCAGCGGAAATGCGGCTTGGCATGTGGGAAAACGGGCGTTTCGTAGGTCGTGGCCTTGCAGAGCTAGTTGTGAGAGCGCGCCACGGGAAGCCCCTGACGCGGGACGAATGGATTGTTATGCACGCCGGTTTTTCGAATCCGGCCGAACTTCAGGGCTTCCTTGAGCGCAAACCGATGGTCACGTCGCCCATGCCATAAGTTGACGAAGACCCTGCGTCACTGACAGCGCTCATTTGCGAGTGATAAACTCCGCGCATCGCTCCCACTCAGTGTCCGGGAGGTCTCCATGCAAGCTTCGGAATCCAGACTCGCGCGGGCCCTTCTTGTTTTGCTATCGGTGCTCTCTCTATCCGCTAAATCCACATTTGCCCAAGCAATTAACTCCTGCAAATATCTCGTGGTGGTCGACTTCACCAGCGACCCTTACGGGATCGCCAATGAACTGAGGTCGCAAGCAAGCGCGAGGGGTTTTATTGTCGTCTCGGCTGTCACTGATGTATCACCAAACGATCTGCTAAAGGCGTGTCTGATGAGCGGCAGTTGGTCGAGCGGTGGGTACGGCGGCCAACTTGCAATGCGTGTCGTAGACGCGAACGGTGAGCTCATTGCTGAGGCAGCTACGGGGGCAACAAACTGGGTGAGCGTAAAACGCACTGTACATGGAGCTGTCGGAAAGATCTACTCCCAACTGGGGTATACGGGCTTCAACGAAAATATCTACCACATTAGGATTCAGCGGGACTATCCAACAAGGCCAAAGATGGCGATAACTGAAGAAGTTATCAAGAAGGTTGAACCGCGGAATCACGTGGAGGGCATCTGGAGCGACACGCATGACCAATATCGCTTGGGAATCGTCTCCGCGCCCGGAGGAAGCGGCGCAGATTACGTTGCGGTTGTCCTTCGATCCAACTCGCCCCTTTGGGAGCCCGGTGAGGTCAAGGCCGAGATTCGCGCCACAGCCTCCACGAATGTTTTCACTTGCACCTATTTTTTGGCAAACAAAAAGCCAGCAGGCACGACTCTCACTCTTGACCATGATTCCGTGCTGCGCGGTTCGCTCTCTACGACGAAGGGGGTGTTTGACCTTTTGCTCATCCGCGTTTGGCCAGACGTCGCAAAAGAGTCTGCCGGACCAAAGGAGTCTCCCGGACCAAGGTCGGAGAGCTCCGGAATGTCCGGGACTGGATTCCTAGTAACTCGAACTGGCTTGCTTGTAACCAATTGGCACGTTGTTGCTGACGCGAAGAATATCAGCGTCGCTTTCCCTGGCTGGAATGGTAGCGCCAACGCTGTGGTCGTGATCAGGGATGTGGTGAATGATTTGGCAGTATTGCGTGTGACCGACCGCGCGAAAGTGACAACCACCTGCGTTGAACTTCCTTTCCAATTAGCATCCTCCAACGGCGTCAAACTCGGAGAGCGAGTATCCACGATTGGGTATCCTCTGACCTCTATGCTTGGCTCGAATCCAAAGTTTTCCGAAGGAGTGGTATCAAGCAAGAGTGGTTGGCAGGATGATCCCCGGTCGTTTCAAATTTCGGCTCAAGTACAGCCTGGATCGAGTGGTAGCCCTCTGTTTGACGGCGATGGAAACATCATTGGCGTTGTTGTTGCCACGCTTGATGCGGCCAGGGTGTATCAGGCGGCCAGTGCTATTCCTCAAAACGTAAACTTTGCCATCAAAACAGATTACCTGATGAATCTTTTGGCGATGCTTCCGGGCGAGTCTCTCGCGGCACGAACGACAGCTTTTTCACCCGAAAAAGCAGCCCAGTGCGTGGCGATCATCCACGCGTGGTAGGTCGTCACGAAATTCGCAGACTATTCAGATGACGCTTCGTGATTCTATTTACCAAACTAGACCATCGAAGCTATCCGATGGTGGTGGCCGCAGGAGCATATCTAAAGCGACGACGACCTTTACGGGCTGGCGGTCTGCCTTTTTCTTCTGGCACTCGTGGCAGAAGGGTTGAAGGTTCGATGGGACACTGGGACAGCAAAATGGGGCAGCGATTAGGGATTCTCCCAGTGGCTTCGTAGCGGGGCTAGGTCTAAACAGGTCATGCGATGACAGCCCGATGCGATTTCCTTTGGGCGGGAAAATCGCTTCGGGTTGAAGCCGTAGGGGGATGGCTTCTTCTCCAAAGCTGGGGCTATCCCCCATTTGCCGTGCTGCCGGGCTGTGCGCTAACCCGGCTCCTCAGCGCAGCGAAAATATACCTATGTTCGTAGAGATACAAGCCAATGTCGAACGGGGAGTGCGGCCCGGTTGCAGCCTCTCTGTGTGATGTAGGAACCTCCCGTGCGGATTGCTCGCGGTAGGCTCCCAATCAGCAATTCTAAGTTCCGCCCCCTCGGAGATTCGCACCAACAAGGCTTGCGCCAGTGAGAAATGTTCTAGCGAGGTTAACTCTGCTAAGGTTCACCCGGGAAAGGTTCGCCCTACTGAGGTCCAGCGTGACTTCAGAAGCTTGCTCTCTCCACCGATTCCAAACCTCCACGCCTTCCTTCAGAATCTTGAGCTGCTTCCGATTCGCCATAAGCCCACACCATCCTCAATCGATAAACCCGCTCCGGGCCTAGCAAAACCAGCACTGGCAACCGCGCGCTATGCAGCTGCTTGTACGCGAACCTCATTTAACTCCAACTCAATATTATTCAAATGGTTAGAGCATAACGCGCACAGTGATATACAGTGTTTTTGCCGGTGCGCGATTTGCGCGGAAAGCCTCAAAACCGAGGCAGCTCGCAGCGCCACTCGTTCGTCTTTGGTTTTAAGTTAGGATTGCTACCATGCATCCAAGTAAACACCACTTTCGGAAGAGGAATCGGAAATGGAACCCATCTTCTCACTTCCCTACTCGGAGTTCTGCGTTGCTCAGCAGCTCGCCCGGTTGCTTCCAGCCAAGCAGGGCTACTCGTTATATGCCCCAGTCTCACGACAACAGAAGGGTGTAGACCTCCTTATCGCAAGGCGCCGCAACCAGAAGATCCGAGTGGCAAGTATTCAGGTGAAGTCATCACGGACCTACTCGAATCCGAAGACCACGGTTCGAGCCAAGAAACCATATTTTCTTTACAACACTCGGTTCAATAATTTTGAGTGCCCTGCGGAAGCCGATTTCTTTTGCCTGGTTTCGCTCTATCCCGCTAAAGACTCGGCCCAGCGTCGAGAGCTTGGGACTTGGTGGGCACCTCAAATACTTCTGTTTTCGCAACCGGAAATGCGACGGTTCTTGAGGAGCGTGCGAACCGTTGGCGGCAAGAGGGATTTCTATTTTGGCTTCGGATTTGACAAAGCTCACGAGTCTGTGCAAAACCGTGGCGATTCTAGGAAACGCTACCTAGACTTCTCGAAGCACCTTCTATCACCCAGCTTACCTAAGTTGCGCAGGTTTCTTTCCTCGTAGCGAAGACGCCCTCCCTGTCGCTGTCAAGCGATCTGCCGATCCGCTCTTCGCTAGCGAAGCATCCTTCTGCCAGTACATCGCAACAAGGACCGGCGAGATAAGCAGCAAACTCCATAAGCATGTTGGTGAGATTAAACGATTAAACGGACTGTACGCGTTCTGGTGTGACGAAATCAAGCGTTTTTGGATTAAACCTTTGTTTGTGCGTGGCGATTTGGGAAAAAGGTTACAGAATGGCTAGAATGTAACCTCAGGTGAATGCTTTCATAAGCGCCTCTCGACATGATTCGCTGGCCTGCTCTTCGCTCACATGCGTGTAGATCATCGTGTTGGAAATGTTCTTGTGGCCAGCCCGTTGCTGAATCGCGTAAACATCGGCATGTTCTGCGGCCATCGTGGAGCAAAGCGTGTGCCGTAAGATGTGCGGGTGCGCAAGATCAGGAGCGACTCCAACGGCCACGGCGTACCTGCGAAACAGCCGAAGAAGCTGCATACGGGTCATGGCTCCGCCCTTCTGCGAGGGAAACAGCATTTGTGAGCCGTCTTCAACACGTTCCCGGAGCCACGAGCGAAGCGCGAGAATCTCGTCACATGACGCGAGGTTACTTTGGCAGGCATCTTCCATCAACCGCATGGAGGAGTTGCTGCCGTGGAGCTCGACAGCTGAATTATAAGCGTATCAGAAACGGTGCGGCGCATGTCCACATATTGCAAATGCCAACGCAAAATGCACCTACAATCTCGCAGGGTCCTGATTAACGACACATCAGGCACTTGAAACGCGGCGAACGATTTCGGGAACAATTCACGCCGATTGAGTGTCAACTTCTAATATGAAACCTAGGTCGCTCCCTTTGGTCTTTGCAGCCCTCTTTTCAGGGATTTTTTCTTCAAGCGTACTGGCACAGAAGAAGGCCAGCACCCCGCCAAAGATAGAGTTTAAGAGCACCGTTATGGGTGAAGTATTCGATGAGGATGGCGTTCACCTTGGCGTTACGCACTTTACTGGTTCGGATGGGAGTAAGCTAACTATCCTGTACGGAGGTTTTGGAACCCCGGAGGCGGCGAAGAATTATCTGGAGAAGCAAATTGCCAAAGCTGCGAAACTAGTTGAACAAGGGAAGAGAGTCGATTCGAGTGGAAAAACGGTGGGTGAGCGTGCAGAAATTCTGTTGCGCCTCGACGACGGAAAAGTAATTCCCGCTATCCTTAGGACTGATGGTCCGCAGTTTCACGAATTTAGCTCGTCATCCCACGACAGCCTGCTTCAACTAGAGAAGCGTTATATGGGAGAAAGTCGCCGAGCAGGTCCCGATTAACGGCGAAGTCGGTACTGGTCCGAACCTTTCCGATTTGGACTTATGGGGAGTTGAACGGGCTTCTACCCAATCCCCGCATGAGAAATCCTGAGATACAAAAACTGGCGCGCCGGGCGCAATTCCCACTTTCCACTTGCCGTCCTGAAGTGTCGCTTGCAGGATAGAGGACCACAAGCATAGCGAACCGCAATATCGCGCACCTCCCAATCGAACTTCTTTATCGTTTAGCCAGTTAATCGAGGTTAGAGAAATCATCCAAGCTGGTTTCCCCGATTGCTTGTCTCTGACCGCGGCAGACAAGCCTTTTGGCTTTTTGATGATTTCACATTCTGAGGCCTTGCGAAGCGTGCGATGAATTCGAGGAAACCGCTTCAAAAGTGCTTCTGACGGGTCATCGCCGCTGGTCGGTCCGCTGGAATTAACGGATAAACAATAGAAAGAGAAATCCGGGTCGGGTCCGGTAGCAATATCAAATAGGAAGAGGAATGCCGCCTCACGAATATCTTCTTCTTGAGCTGTGCGCGAATCTGGAAGTGGTGGTTGGTTCTGGGCGAGCAGATCGGCGGGAGGAAAACAAATACACACGCCAAATGCAAAAGCTGCCGCCCAGGTTCCAATATGAGGCAAGTAAATGCGAACGAGGTCTTTAACCATCGGAGCTATTTTACGGGATGAGTGTACTTCGGTTTACTAGACAAAATGTAAGGTCCTGGGAAACGACATTACCGCCGAAGTTCACTGACTGACGGTCTATACTCGCTTCGCGGCTTTTTATTCGGGGGAAGGAATATGTTTGAGCGCTATACGAAGGCAGCTCGGGGGAGTTGGCGAATGCCGAATCACTCGTCCAAATCTGCACCTCGACGACGGGCCAGGAGAGTGAGTGCCATTTTTGCCCTCAGCGGAATCATAGTTGGGACCGAGTGCGGCGTCTGTTGGGCCCAAACGGGCAGCTCACCGCGGATCAAAGTCGAATCGCCAGAAGTGGTCTTGCCCATCAAGGTCATTCGAGAGACGAAGTCCACAGGGGCCGTGGAGGGCTCCAACGGAGAACCACAACTCGGTTGGGTTTTGCATTCTACGGAGGTAACCGGGCTGTCGGCGAAATCTGTACACATTTTTGACGACGGCGTAGAAACGAAGATTCAACATTTCAGCGTTGAAAAAGTCGCCGGTTGGGAGGTGCGCGACAATGTTAGTCGCCATTTCGATTATTCGTGCACACCGAGAAGCATCTGGGCCGGACCGGATATTATGGACAAAAGCACATTCGACGATTCAAGACTTCATACGTATCTTGTCACTTACGTCCCACGCCCCTCGCCCATGGGCAGCTGCCATCAAATCGCCGTCAAGGTTGACCACAAACACACAACGATCTTTGCTCCCAATCAATACTGCAACACAAAGAATCCACTCTCCGATCCACTGAAGGACACCGAACTTGGCAATCGGTTAATGGCCTACGCGAATTCAACACAAGGCGGTAGTCTCTCTTTGTCGTTGCAAGTGGTCCCATTCGCGGCATCCGCAGACACAGCTCGGATCAATCTTTCTGCTGAGATGCCAGCGAAACTGTTAAACCGTCATTGGGATGGGATCCACCTGATCGCATCCATTGCGATTGTGGGGCTCATCTTCGACAGCAACGGCACACTTGTCGCGCGGTTTAGCGATGCCGCATGCGCTCCGGCCGAGGAGAGTATTGGCTACCAGGGCCCCCTTTTGCCGCCAACCTGGGCCAAGGAACAAGACGAGCACGCCACAATTCCCAGTGGTTACCAAACTCAAGTCGACCTCGGCCCAGGCGATTACCACGTAGAGCTTCTCATTACAGATGGAGAGAAATTCGGACGAGCAGCCGCTTCTCTTACGGTAAAGGATTTCACGAAAGAACTCCTCGCAATCAGCGGCATTGCTCTCTGTAAGAGATATCACAAACCTTTGCCTGACGAGAGAGGTCCGACCCGCGCTCCTCAATATGTACCGCTGATGTTCGATGACCAGGAATTTACGCCTGCCGGCAATACGCACTTCAAAAAAGGCGAGCAGTTGTTCACCTATGTCGAAATCTACGGCTCCGAGATTCAAACTGCCGGTGCTGCAAAAATCTACTTAGAAATGAAGGTCACCGACGAAAAAACGAATGAGCTGAAGATCGGTACCGGAGCACGTCTCGTAGACTCGCCAATGAGACCCGAGAATCTTGCGATCCCGGTCGTCTGGGATATGGAAGTCGCCAAACTTCCTCCCGGCGCTTACCGCCTTGAAGTTCAGGCGTCCGACTCCGCAGGAAACAAAACTCCTTGGCGTTCGACTTCTTTCACTGTTGAATGACTGCGAACCGCATCCTGATAAGCGTTCAAACAGACAAGTGGGTTCTGCAAGAAGCTGAGAAGGTGTCTGGCTAGCCGACTTGAGCCGGGAGTTAGCCACACTGTGAAGTGCTCCCCAAAATTCGGACCAATCAATAAGGTGTAAAATCGCTGCCTCGGAAACGGAGCAGAGATGAAATCGAGGCAACGGCGGAGGTTCAGCGCGGAAATGAAAGCACGAATCGCGCTGGAGGCGATCAAGGAGCAGAAGACCATTCAGGAGATCGCTTCGCATTACGGGGTGCATCCCAGCCAAGTAACGAACTGGAAGCGGCAAGCGATTCAAGGAGCGCCGGAACTGTTTGCGGATCGGCGGTCGCAGCCGGACACGAGCGAGGAAACGCTGAAGGCGGAGTTGTACCAGCAGATCGGGCAGTTGCAGGTGGAGCTGGACTGGCTTAAAAAAAAGTCCGGCCTATCGCGTTAGAGCAGAGGCAGGGATGGATTTCAGCGCACAAAGAACTGAGCATACGGCAGCAGTGCCGCTTGACGGGGGTTTCGCGGTCGGGGTGGTATTACGAGACGGAACCGGAGACGGCCGAGAATTTGCGATTGATGCGGTTGCTCGACGAGCAATACACACGGACGCCGTTTTACGGAATCCGGAAGATGGGTTGGTGGCTCGGCGAGCAAGGATACGTGGTCAATGCGAAACGGGTACGCCGGCTGATGCGGGAGATGGGGCTGGAAGCGATCTATCCGAAGCCACGGCTGTCGGTTCCCGGGTCAGGACACAAGATCTATCCGTATCGGCTGGGCAGCCTGAAGATCGAACGGCCGGACCACGTTTGGGCCAGCGATATCACCTACATCCGCCTGCGGCAGGGCTTTGTTTATCTGGTGGCGATTATGGATTGGTTCAGCCGCTATGTGCTGGCGTGGGAAGTATCGATTTCGTTGGAGAGCGCCTTTTGCGTGGCGGCACTGGACTGGGCATTGACGACGACGCGGCCGGAGATCTTCAATACCGACCAAGGGGCGCAGTTCACCAGCGAGGTATTTACGAACCGTCTGGAGAAGCAGGACATCACGATCAGCATGGACGGACGAGGGCGAGCGATCGACAACATTTTCATCGAACGATTATGGCGGACGGTGAAATACGAAGAGGTTTATCTGAAGGATTACGTCGACGTGCTGGAAGCCGTCTCCAACCTCAAAAGTTATTTCACTTTTTACAATCACGAGCGCCCGCATCAGTCGTTGGGCTATCAGACGCCAGCGGCGATCTATTTTGGGAAAGTGAAATGGGCTTGAGGAGGGACAACGCAAGGGATGCTACGGGTCGACCAAGTTGGCGATCGTCGTTCCTGGGCGATGCTGGCACGAACTTTTTCTGTGGAAAAGTAGAGCGAGGCACGAAGAAAGAAAAAAGTAGCAAAAAAGAAAGAAAAGAGGGCCCATGGAAACTGACGCTGCTGAAGGAAATCCGCAAAGACCGCGGATTCCCCCAGCAGCTTGAAAAGAGCCTCGCAAAAAGACGCTCGGCTTTTTCACAGTTCCCACAGGCCCAACAACAAGGAACTATTTACAATAATTTATGGCAGGCAGCGATCCACCTTAAGTAGGCTAAATTTCGGTCCGAAGGATGGGGAGCACCTCACTGGATGGAGTAAAAAAAAGGAAGGGTTCGCATGAAAGCAGCGTTCGGCTCAACATCTATAGAAGGCGCTTGAGGCGTTCAGTGCGGTCGGTATCGCATACGTAAGCACCACCGAGGGAATCGACACCTCGACTGCGGTTGGTAAGCTGGCCTTCACGGTTCTCGGAGCTGTCGCTGTGCGTGAGGGCGTCCACTCGACGCCATCATCCCGGAACCGGTGATCGGCATGCCCCGGAACACTGATCGGCATCGTCCGGAATCCGCATCGGCCTGCAAAGATGCAAAAACAATCAAAGGTTGCTATAGTTTGGGTTGCTGGGAGCCCCGGACCCAACCCAGTGCCCTGCGTAAATATGTCTGACGACCGAGCCCCTGCGTCGCAAGCGCTGCCCGACTATGACAACCCACCGCTCACGGAACTTGCCGTGGGAGTCCAATTTCAGTCGCTGAACGGGTGGCAGACGAAGCACGTTGGAGAATTCTGGGTGGAGATCGCAAAAGAATTCCCAATCACTGAAGACCAAACCCCGATATTTGAATTTGATGGTGCTCCACGCTTCGAAATCAGACAATTACCACCTCTGCGCCGAACAGAAGAAGAGTTCGGAAACAAAATCTCCCAGCTCTGAACTCTTGTGGTAGAGTTAGGTCAATCCGCGATGAGCGGAGGAGGACGTGATTTTACGTCGCCCGGCTGCCAGTATGAGGGCCGGTTTTTCTTTATGGAAGCCATTTGGTACCCCATCCCTCGATTATTCCCGTCGCCGGACTTTTCAAATATTTGTTTTTCCTCAAGATTTCAACTACACGTGTTCCGTAAGGGGCAACCATCGCAGTTCCAGTCTTCCGGCAAATCAAATCGCGACAACTCGGATTTGCTATGAGGTCCACGAGCTGTAGTCCAGTTATGTTTGCTGTTTTTGGTTGTAGCTTGAGGTCCTTGCTGCTTAGCCGCTCCTGAAAGACGGAGGCTGGCACATGGTAGGTGCCGTTCTTATGCAAATACCCGTACGCTTTTTCCAATTGCATGTTTTCTTTCTTGCCCCGCGATTCGACTAACACATCACCGACATTTCCAGTTTTCTCTAGCCATTGAACATAGCGCTCGAGCAATACCGTCAAACAGTAATGATATGGATGGAAACGCCATACCTTATAGCGTCTGACATGCTCCTTTTTGTCAATAACTGTCGTAAAGACTCGATAGGTCGCTTGCGCGATAAGTTGCATTAGGTTCGTATCAAAAAGCTGCTTCGTTTTGGGGTCTCTCAAAATGTCAAACGGAGGTTTACGGTCAATGATGTCGCGCCTGTGCAGGATGACGACATCGTTTCCGAATGTGTCCATTTTCAATTGGTTGAGCATAGCGGTCAGCTCATGTTGCTCATACTCGAGACGTACAATAAAGCCGCTGAGACCTAAGTACTGTTCGGTCGCCCGGTCGCACGATTTCATATCGTGGGTGCCGACCTCATCGATAAAAGCTCGGTACAAACTGAGTCACCTCGTCTAGGTAGCTAAGTTCTTCATTGCTAGCCGCTCGCGCGTGGGACGCCAAGCGCGAATGGAGCCAAGAAGCGGCAGGCTATTGGTATTCGACGCGCCCCAAACCGCCGAAGCCGTGAAATTGGTTAAGACTCTTTACTGGCGGACGCGAATACGTTTTCCGTTGCGCGTCGTGAATTCGTGTTCCGCCCACTTTGGAAATCCAGCAAACACACGGTCATATTCTCGATTTGCGCTAGCGAAGTCTCCCATATCGGCGTAGGCATCACCCCGTTTCAGAAACAGTTCTGGCAAGACAAAATCATCAAATTCCTTCGCGTCGATCAAGAACTGCTTGGAATAAGCCGCGTAGCTCATTTGTGGGTAAAACAGCGTTCGAAGTTTCTCGCACAATACGTCATCAGCTACGTCGTCATATTCGGGATACACTCTGCGGAACTGGTCGATATTGAATCCAAAGATCGTGCCCGCCAGGAAGTTCTTGATGGCATGGCCAAGATCACTGATCGCATGTGAATAATCGTGGAGTTTCAAATAAAGGTCTGCGCGATATTCGTAGGCCCCGCACATGGAATCCTCGCAGCCCATAGCAATGCCCTTGGTGTAGTCGAGAATAGCCGCTTGATATTCTTTTAACTCCGACTCTGCCGAAGCGCGGTCTTGATAAAGATTAGCCTTCGGGTCAAGGTCCAGTGCTTTTGTGTAGTCCCGAATTGCTTGCCGATACTCCCGCAATTTAAGGTGAGCACCGGCACGTAGAGCGTAAGCAGGCTCAAATGTCGGGTCAGCGGCGATTGCCTTCGTGAGATATCGCACGCCGGTGCGGTGAATTTCATCCAATTCAAGGCACGGTTTCGTGCGTGGTACCACATCATCGAGACATTTGGCATTCACTTGCGATATCAAACCGCCTATACCGCCATAAACGTACGGATACGCGTTGAAATAGGACGGGACAGCCGAAGACGGATTAAGTTCAGCCGCATGTTCAAATGATTTCAGAATGGGTTGATAATCTGTGTCCAAGGAATAAGGGGCAAATGCAAGCCGGTATAAGCCAACATAAAGCGACGTTCGGTAATCCTTCGGAAACAATTCCGCCAATTTGTTTACATCAGCCTGTGACCACATGCACGGGATAGCTGTCGGCTCATCTGGTTTAACGTTGCCGTTGTTGAACATTTGTTCGGCGCGGCCATAATCGATTCGCATACCCGCGTCAAGATCATTTAGCGCATCTGCATATCGTCCCAGCAGAAATTCGACTTTCGCTTTCTGTGCATAGTGATCCCTTAAAGAGTCGAACGCGCTGTTTTCATTTGGCTTCCAAAGTTTAATGGACGTGTCAATGTCTCTAAGTATTGCTTCTTTACTGCTGCCCGCGATTTCACACGAGACGGTTGCCCTCATAATAAAAAAGTCCGAATCAGCCGGGTCCTGCTGAATGAAAGATGTGATTTCGCGCAATGCGGTCGCAAGCACTGATGGGTCTTTCGAGTTCAGTTGCTCCATTACGGCGCTTTGGGCGAACGCTCGTCTCGCGGGCGATACAGCAATAGGCTTTTTCGGCGGACCACTGAGTTCCACAGGGTCAACGACCGCCCGCGTTTGTCGGTGAGATGGCACGTTTTGAGCCGACAGTGGAATGGTCGGCAATACAACGATGACAGATAGACAGATGGTCGTTCGCATGCCCACTTGCGATATCCTTCCACCACCTCCCAGCCCCCGCTAGGACATAGTTATAATGCCTGTAATGTTACGCAGCAAAAAGAAAAGAGTCACTGTGGGCCTACGGCGTGTCGCAGCAGATTTGATGAACAAAGATTCAGCGTTGTTTGGTGAACTCGTAACAGCAGTACGACACTACACTGTCGCTTTCGTCTCGATTCCAGACTCGCTTTCTGATCATCCCTGGCCATGCGGTACTGCGACCCTTGTGACCGTGAACGGCACACACTACTTTCTGACCGCGGAGCACGTGTGGAAGAAATTGCAGGAATTCAAAATGATCGGCATCACTCTCGTAGCGGATATCGACCAATGCTTTACGATTGCTACGCAGCACTTGATGGCTACGGGGCCGCGGAAACCGCCCGCTGAGATGGATGGTCCCGATATGGTCTTTCTGAAAATTCCCGAGGCGAAGCTCGGCGAGATCAAAGCAAGAAAAAGCTTCTATCAGTTGGAGCCAGTCAGGAAGACGCCACAGCTGAATGTGAAGTGCATTGAGATCGCCGTTCTCCTGGGGGCCCCGGGCGAAGCAGCCGCGTTGACAACGGGGACGAATCTCGACCTAACGATTCAAGGGATCATGGCAGACCCAAGGCCGAGGACGTTCACGAGGGGCCGATATGACTACATCGATTCGAAAGAGTATTTCGGTACGCACGGGTTTCCGAATAGCTATGGCGGCTTCAGTGGAGGCGGCTTATGGCGCGTTCAAGTTTACCTTGATCCGGAGGCAAGCGAGCGAAAGGAAATAAATCGTCTCGTTGGGATGGCGTTCTATGAGTTTCCAGCGAAGCGGAAGTACAGAGTCATACGCTGCCACGGTCCGCGAAGCATCCATCTGGTAGAAGGTATGTCGGGCGTGAAAGCACCCAGGAAATCGAAACGGATCATCCTGTCCTGACGTTCACTTAGACTGAGACCTTGCTTGCGCACCGACGGCTGTTGAGTGCGTCAATCCCGCAGAGAACCATCCGATTTACCCTTCGAACACCGGAAGGCATTTCGAAAGCGAATTCCTGATCGACCAAGTCAACGAACTTTCCGAAAACAACTGATTCTGGCGGATGGAAAGACGCTCAATTGGCTGCTACAGCGTAAGGACTTGCGGGACCGGTGCCGAGGGGGTTTTTGGCGGATGCGTGCGCGATCCGGTACACCGTGCCTTCACCAATGCCTAGCTGCGCTGCGAAATTCGCCCAGGAAAGCCCCTGTGCGCGAGAAAGGGGCATCCTCGCGCATACCTAAGGTCAACTCTCAGAGTTCGGGCTTCTGGTGTCAGTTCTGGTGTCAGTTGAGTTTTCTATTTCTTGCCCGAAGGTGCTCGGTGCTGCGCAGGGTATTTCTCGCCAAAGTCGCCTGAATACAGGCTATGTTCGCTGTCCTGCCTTTTCCTGCGCAATGGTGCAAATTGGCTTCGTGGGCATTAGAAGTCCGCCGCTCTATCCGATTGAGCTACAGGCGCGACGCTTACCGCCATTGTATCACTGAGTTATAAGCCTCAGTTGCGACGGTCTTCTTGATCGTGGGAGTTCAACTTCGCGCCCTTCGCGCTGCCAGCTTGCCCAAAACTTGCAAATTTGGCCTATATTATCTCGCACGACACGAAAAACGAATCATGGACGCCTTTTTCCTCGATGTGGAATATGCAGGCCGTTTGATGTGGCGAGCGAAGGGATGCTCATCGTACTGCTCACTCTTCCCGCTGGTATCGCGGCGAACGCGGTTTGCGCCATTGTGCACTTTATAATTTTTCCGCCGTTGCCGGTACCGGATGCGGATTCCATTCTGCTGATGTCCAACGCGCTCGACCCGCTGGTAAATAACAGGCGTCATGGCGCTGCTCGCGCTCGTGGCGCTTGCGGCCTGCGCCGTGCCGGCGCGCCGCGCCATGCGTGTCGATCGAACCATTGCGTTGAGAAGTGAATAGCTCGCCCTAAATTTACGTCGACGAATCCGCGTCATGAAATTCCGTGACCTTGCGTAGGAATAGTTCCGCCTTCAACGGCATTCGACGATTCTCGAAGGGATACTCGGGCCAAGTGGGCTCTGTATGATCGGCCGGCCTGACGCTGCGGAAGCGTTCCCGATCCAATTGGAAGATCGACGTTAACTTTTGCTGGCTGCGGTATTTCGAGAGCATCGTTCGCTTCATCCGGATTTCTTCTCGAGTCAGCTGCAAGAAGAACTCGCCTTCTTGGCTGCAACGGAACTGTTGGAAAACATCCCGCCCGTCCGGTGACCTCCAGTATAAGGGAAACTCCAGGCTTTGCAGCTTGAGCGCGCGCGCCGTGTGTTTGGCAAGAATATGACACGCGTCGTGATCGAGATGGCCACCCTCGAAAGCGTGTGACACCAGCAAATCGGGTGAAAAATCGCGCGCGATTTGAACCAACGAAGCAAACGCCTCCGGCAATTCCAGAAAAAGATGTTGGTCCAGAAACCAGGTTCCATCTTGCCGGGACAGCCTGCGGATCGAGCAACGGAGAAGTAAACTCAACGCGCGAGAAGCTTCTACAAAGCGCGCGTCCGAATACCCTTGGAGGCTACCGAACTTCTTCTCGAAGCCATAATGCGGCGGAGCCCCGTCGACGGCAAAAACAACGAGAGAGGCAGCGGCACGCTGCAGCAGGCCACTGCAGGCAATGGTTTCATCGTCAGGATGAGCCACAAAAATAAGGACCCTGCCGAACTGTTCCGTACTGAGATTCACATCAGGTTGATGCAGCATTGCTGGAACGAACCCGCCGGGTAAGTTTTCGATTCACTTCGACGAGCGACTTGGAGGAGCCTGTCGGCAGAAAGCTGAGCCCCAGCTTGGCGAGAGCCCGCCAATGGGTGGGCTGCAGCTTAACGGCAGACGCCAAACTGCGGCGGGCGGCCGGTTTGGCGCCTTGAGACAGCAGAAACGAACCGAGAAAATAATTGCGCTCGGCGAGCGCCTCACACAAGGCGCGCGTTTCAGAGGATGATAGTCCGGAACAACTGGACTGAACATTTTCAAGCGCTGCAACCCCGCTCTTGAGCCGTTTTTCGGGAGAAATGCTCGCGGACAAACTTTCCGGCCGCTTGTGTGTAATCGCAAGAACCTCCGGCGAAAACGCGATCCTCCAGTGGGCCGCAATCCGCAACCACAAATTGAAATCCTCGGAGACAGCGAGCGATTCGTTGAAAAGTCCCACCTGTTCCAGGCACTTCCTCCGTACGACAACCGTTGGCGTAAACACGAAGCAATTGCGCACCAAATCCTGAAATAGCTTTCCGGAAATCGGCTTGCCGTCGGTCGCGAACGCGGCACGCATTTCGCCGCCAGCCTCGCGCACCGCGCAGCTCGAGCAAACCAATCCCAGCGTCGAGTCCTGTTTTAACAGCGCCAGCTGGCGCTCCAATTTCAAGGGCAGCCATTCGTCATCCGCATCGAGAAAAGCAATAAAGGGGCTGTTCGACATGGCAATGGCCCGGTTTCGGGCCGCCGCCGGTCCAGCCTGTGGCTGAGCGACAAAGGAGCACTGGTGTGCGTTGCTCTCGAGCACCCGGATTGTGCCGTCGCCCGAACTGTCGTCGACCGCGTGGATATGAAAATCCGTGTAAGTCTGTGCGTAGGCGCTGTCGAGTGCTCGCTGCAGATAGCCTTCCACGTTATAGCAAGGAACAATAACAGCCACTTCGCTGCGGGTTAGGGAACTCATCGGCACAGTCCTCGTTTTTAGAGGCGCGCAACTCTGGCGGCTGTTGACCGGGAGCCGCCACAGCAAAGTCGATTTTATTCGAGCGCGCTCACAAGATGTCACGACCATGTCAAAAGAGTGTCACATCGATTTGAAGCTCGTAAATTGTGTGAAAATCAGCCTGCTTATAATAAATCTGCACGACGGGATTGGGTTTGTTACCGTCGAAACGGCAGTTGCACGTGCGGAGGAGGCGGGTATGAAGTCCATGAACTGGCGAAGAGGGACTCTATCGGTGTGCGGGCTCGCAGCCGCCATAATCGCGCCATCTAGCGGCGCCTTGGCGCAGAATGTGACAGCTTCGAGCGGGCAAGAGAGCGCGCCAAACGCCGATCTCGCCACCGTGGGCGCGCTGGTGCGCCAGCTACAGGTGCAGGTTCAAGAACTGAGCGGCCAGGTAAAGAGCCTGAAGACCCAGCAGGAGTCAGAACGTGCGGAGTCCGAAGCGCTGCGGGAGCAACTCAACGCGGTCAAAGCGCAACTCGTCACGGTCTCCGGCCAGCCTTCCGGAGCCGTGCCAGTGCAAACGGCGTTTTCCGGCTCTCTCCCTCAGGACTCATTGGAAGAGCGAATCGCCAAGCTCGAAGAAACCCAGCAGATCGATGATCAGAGAATTGCGGAACAAAGTCAGACGAAGCTGGAAAGCGCGTCGAAATACCGCATCCGATTGTCGGGAATCGTGTTGTTTAACACATATGTCAATCGCGGAGCCGTGGACAATCAGGATTTTCCGGAATTAGCCACGCCGCGGGACGCGTACCTGTCCGCCGGCTCATTCGGAGCATCGCTGCGTCAATCGCAAATCGGGCTGGAAGGATTCGGTCCAATGATTGCCGGCGCGCGCACCAGCGCTCAAGTGCAGTTCGATTTCGCCGGCGGATTTCCTGACGCGCCGAACGGTGTTTCTTTTGGAGCGATGCGCCTGCGTACCGGCACCATTCGATTCGATTGGGAGCACACTTCCGTGATCGTCGGCCAGGATTCGCTCTTCCTTGCGCCTTTAAGTCCAACTTCGATTGCCACGCTGGCGATTCCCGCCTTGGCTTATTCCGGAAACCTCTGGAGCTGGACGCCTCAACTGCGCGTGGAACATCATTTTACGATTTCCGACACTTCCTCACTCCTGCTGCAGGGCGGAATTCTCGACGGTTTATCGGGTGAAACGCCTCCTTCGCAGTATTATCGATATCCCACGTGGGGAGAAAATTCGGGACAGCCGGCTTATGCGACGAGGCTTGCCTGGACGCAAACTGTGAATGGACGAAACATCGTCGCGGGAGTGGGTGGCTACTATGACCGGCAGAATTGGGGGTTGGGGCGTTCCATCGATGCGTGGACCGGTACAGCCGATCTCACCGTCCCACTGGGAAGCCGTTTCGAATTTACCGGTCAGTTTTATCGCGGCCGTGCAACCGGTGGCCTGGGTGGAGGAATCGCACAGAGTGTCCTTTGGGTCGGACCCTTCGACGATCCGGCGACGGAACTATATGGGCTTGATTCCATCGGGGGATGGGCGCAGCTGAAATACAAGGCAACGTCGAAGCTGCAGTTCAACGGCGCTTTTGGGCAAGACAATCCGTTTGCCGCCGAATTGCGCGAAAATGGCGGCAGCCAGCCGTACTATCCCTCGCCGCTGTCGAAGAATCAGACCGCGATGGCCAATTTTCTGTACCAGCCGAAATCGGATATCGTACTTTCGCTCGAGTATCGGAGAATCAAAACGTACACTTTGGACAGTACCGCGAATTCGGCGAACATCATCAATATAAGTGTGGGGTACATATTCTAGTGCAGATGCCGTGGCCCGGTGTGAATCTCCTCGCAGCGATTTGGCTCTGGGGGAGTTGTGCGTTGGCCGGACTTCCCGGAGCCACTCAGGAAAAAGCAGTTACTGTGCACGTCAAGATTCAAGACGGAGCTTCTGAAAAGCCGGATAAGGCGGCCGCGAAACCGAATGAATCCGACGTCGTTGTCTGGCTGAGGCCTCTCGATCCGACGGATCCTGTTTCGGGGGATACGGCTGCGAAGAGAGCACAAGTGGTACAGAAGAACAAAAGTTTTCATCCACATTTAACAGTCGTTCGCGTCGGTTCGAAGGTGGATTTTCCGAATCATGACCCGTTTTTCCATAATGTGTTCTCTCTCTTCGATGGCAAGCGATTCGACCTGGGATTGTATGAGGCGGGAGCAACGAACTCCGTGCGATTCGATCACGTGGGTGTCAGCTACCTGTTCTGCAACATTCATCCGGAGATGAGCGCCGTGGTGGTGACGGTCGATACTCCGTATTACGGCATCTCCGACAAAGCCGGAGACGTTACGATCCTGAACGTGCCGGACGGAAGATATGAATTGCATGCATGGTACGAACGAAGCGTGCCAGAGGCCCTCAAAGGGTTGACGCGGAACGTGCGCGTCGCCACCGCGGACTCCCGTGATCTGGGCACAATCACGGTTCAGCAAGATCCCGCCTTCACCCCCGCGCACAAGAACAAGTATGGCCAGGATTACGCGCCACCGCCCAATCCAGGCTATTCCCAGCCCTGATCGCAATCAAACGGTCGCTGAAAGATTGTTTCCGCAGACAGTCTCAACCGCCGCATACCGGCTCTGTGCGTTCAAACGGCGCATGATTCGGTGGACATGGTTCTTGACCGTAAATTCCGACAGCCGCATCGATTCGGCAATCTCCTTGTTTGTGAATCCGCGCGCGAGTAGAGCAATCAACTGCTGCTGCCTGGCCGTAAGGCCCAGACGGTTGCAGAGGCGTTGATTCAGAATCATGGAACCTTCTCGCGTGGTGCGCGCAACAAACTGAAATAAATAATGGCAGAGGCACGGAGGCGAGACCGCCTCTCCTGCGATCACTTTGTGCACGGCCGCGACGGTGTCCTCGGCGCTGGCTTCTCCCAAGAGATAACCGCTAACTCCCGACCGCACCGCCTGGAGAAAAAGTTCCGGCTCGTTGTCCATTCCAAAGAGAATGGCCTTTCTTCCAGGTAAGAGGGACAGGAGGTCGCTGATGAAATTCGACGGAAAGACTGCGGCCGAAGCCTGATCGGCCAGGAGAATCTC
This sequence comes from Candidatus Acidiferrales bacterium, assembly GCA_963722985.1. GTDB lineage: Bacteria > Acidobacteriota > Terriglobia > Acidiferrales > UBA7541 > Acidiferrum. The sequence continues at coordinate 716,802 of CAVROZ010000001.1, forward strand.
GCACGCCGATGCCGCGATCTCCTTGTGGGCCGTATCGGAGTAACGCATGGAATCGATCAGGCAAAGGTCGCGCTGCTTCTGAAACAGCGCGGTCATGGCTTCGCGCAACAGGCGGTTTTCAATGACCAGGAACAGCTTTGTCACTTTCGTGTCGGGGATAGTGTTCGCCATATTCATGAGAAAGGAAACAGAACCTGCAGAAGGACTTAAGTCCTTCACGGCGGTTCATATGGACCTTACTTTGGGAAGAAAGCTCGGTCAATCCACGGCATGTCAAAAGCCTGTCAAGAATATGTCCGAGGGTAAGACGAGAAGCTGACACGATTCAAGTCAATCATTCAGGAAAGCAAAAGGCGTCAAGAAAGAGCGGAAGGCGCGGGTTGGGGGCTGGCTTGCTGCGAAAATGGCAGGCTGACAAGAATCGTGGTGCCCGATTCCGAGGTATCCTCGATGGAAACCGCACCCGCATGATCCTGCACAATTTTGCTTACGATCGCAAGGCCTAGGCCCGTGCCATTCGGTTTCCCAAAGCTCACGAAGGGATCGAAAAGAGACTTTTCGATGTTTGTTGGTATGCCGGGCCCGTTGTCCTTGATGCGGATGTGAAAGGAATTGCTCACTCTCCTGGCCTCGATGGTGATCAGACCGTTGACTCCGGGCGCCGCTTCGCAAGCGTTGAGGATTAGATTAAAGAAAACGCGCTCCAGCTTGCGCGCATCGAACATTCCTTCCAGATCATCGCCCGCAACCAGCATAATTCTAGCGCCGCGGAATTCCGGTTTGGCATGGATGGCTTCGATCGCTCGCCGAATGACCTGATCGATCCTGGTGTGCACAGGCGTAATGGCACTCCGCTGGTAGGACAGTTCCCGCAGCGAATCGATCAGGTCGGTCATCTGATTCGCGGCCATCTTAATTTCCTCGTAGATTTCATCCCGCTTCAGCTTGAGTACGTCCGCTTCATACAGAAATTCCGCATTGGCAACGACCGCGGCCAAGTAATGACGCAAATCGTGAGAGATCGAACTTGCCGCGCGCGCCAGCGCCGCTACCCGCTCCGTCTCGATTCGCTGTTGCTGCAACGCGAGGAGTTGGCCGCGCATTTGGGCGAAGGAGCTGCTGAGTTCTACAAGCTCCGTGCTCCCGCGCGGCGTAATGGAGTAAGTAAAGTCCCCGGACGCAAGGGCTTTCACGCCAGCCACCAGGTTATCGAGCGGTCGCGTGATCGTGCGAGCTACGAATGCAATGAGCAAGCCGCCAAATAAAACCGCCAATCCTCCCAGAATGTAGATCGAGTAATCCAATCGCTTGATGAAAGTGTTCACGGGCACAAGCGCCATCATCACATAGCAGTACACGGGAGTAGGGGCAGATCCCTTTACCAACACGGAGGAGTATGTGTAGTGATCTGTTTCGAGCGCGATCTCGCCCGATGTTGAGGACACCGGAAGTTTGCCGGATCGAATTTGCCGTTGCAGTTCGGCCTCATCGCGAGGAGGAAGAGTGGAAGCGATCACGGTATCGCCGGTCGTCAAGGCGATTTGATTACTGGCCGCTATCGACAATTGTTGCGCCACTGCCGAATCCACTTGGTATCCAACGGCCAATATCCCCAATTGCTCCGCAGTGCTCCCCGCCCCGGCGGTAATCGGATGTAAAAAAACCCAGTAAAGACGGCCGTCGTCGTACCACCAGGATGCATCTTCGCCGAGCTCCGTGGATCGCTTCAGGTATTGCTCCACCGTGTTTTTCGACCATCCGGGCCGTGTCATATGCAGAGCGACCACTTGTTTGTCCGGCTTGGCAAGCACGAACAGGTCGCTTCCCGCGAGCCTCCAGAAGGTTTCGGAGGCATCTTGGATGGTCAAGGCGTCGGGGGCGGGCATCATCGCCTTCATGGTGGGAAGATCAGCGAGCATGGCCGCGGTGCGAGAGAGCTGCAGTTCACGTTGGCGTTGCACAGTTTCAAAGGCCCGTACCGATTCCTCGGTGCCATCCCGCACCGATTTCTGCATCGCGACGTTCACCGTGTACCGGACGAAGAGAAGGAGAGAACCTGTCAATCCGAGAATGATCAACAGGGCGGCAATCAGTAGCTGTGTACGGAGCCGAAGCGGTCTCATTGGCATTTACAAACGCTGAAAAACCAAATCAGGATACGGCACCTTCCGCAGTAAATTTGTATCCAGACCCATGCATGGTCAGGAAAAATCGCGGAGACGCGGGGTCCGGTTCGAGCTTCTGCCGAAGGCGCAGAATGTGATTGTCAACTGTTCGAGTCGAAGGATAATTCTGGTAGCCCCACACCTCGTTGAGCAGTTCCTCTCGGGAAATAACCCTGCCGGGAGAGGTGGCCAGATATTTTAACAGCTTAAATTCCTGCGTGGTCAACGTGATCGATTTTCCGGCGCGCGTTGCTTCCATGCTGGTGAAATCGATACGCGCATCACCGAAGGCCAGAATCTCGCGGCTCACCGCGCGGGCCGTAACCGGAGAGACAATCGGTTGCGGTGTTCCTGTTCGTCGCATCGCGCGTCGAACACGGGCCAGAAGCTCCTTGGGGCTGAACGGCTTGGTGACGTAGTCATCCGCACCCAGTTCCAAAAGCAGGACCTTATCTTCCACCTCCGCGTTCGCGCTTAAGACCACAATGGGAACGGAGGCGGCTATGGTCTTAAATTCGCGGCACAATTCTTTTCCCGATATGCCGGGAAGCTTTAGGTCGAGCACAACAACGCAAGGAAGTTGCTTGCGGAAAAATTCCAGGCCGCTTGGACCGTCGGAAGCAATTTGTACTTGCAACGAGTCCGATTCGAACAAGCGTTGGAGCGTTCGTTGCATCGGACGGCTGTCTTCCACGATCAGAACCGTATCCATCGAACTAATCACTCCAATGCGAAACGTTTGTCTCTGCGACCCGTCCAGGTGCGAAGTGCCTGAGGCGGTCGATTGCGCGATTCCCATATGATAACCCTCCCTTAGCGAGAAACCATTTACCAGTTGGCGTCAAAATTGGCCCCTCGTGATGAGCCGAGAGCACGCCTCCAGCGCATCTGGTGCCCCGGAAGCGTAGCTATACTCTTCAGGTGCAGGGCAGCGCGGTACGCCACGTATTTCAAGCGAGCCGCTTGCAACTGAAAGAATCTCTTTGCACTGGTGGCTGAAACCGGCCCTAGCGATACTTGCGCCGTTTTGTTCGGGAACAAGCGGCTCCGCCAATACTGCACTTGAAGCTTCCGATCGGGAATGAACTCGGACGTCAAAAAAAGATTGTCGAGGCTCCCAGGCCAGTCCGAAATTGCCCAATCGACGGCAAAATGATCCAACCATGTGCGCAGGGATAGAGTCATCGCTTCGGCCGTCCAGGCACGTAATGGCGAGGGAAGTGGATAGCCAAACAAACGGTCCACGAGGCCCAGAACAAAGCAGAAAATCGTTTTGGTCAGGCGCGACGGCCTCGCTCGTTCAATCACGAGGTTCCAGAGGGATGTGTTTTCCCGATGTTTTTCGACGCAGTGCGCAATTTCGAGGAGCCAGGAGAGGCGCGTCCAGGAACGGAACGAGTGGCGGAACGCATGAAAGACGTGCAAAAGAAACTTGTCTTCCAGCGACAAGCCGAGATATTCCACGGCGTGAGTAATCTCTGGACGTGCACGCTCCAGGCAGTCCTCGGGTCCCTCGACCGGCAGCCAGGAGCAAGGTTCCCAAATCGAAATATGCAGATCGACTTGGCGTTGCCGTTGCAACGCATATATGTCGTCATGCGAAGATGGAATGTGCCGCAACGGCGTTAAAAAGCATGTCTCGCCCGATTCGTTCAGATGCGCCGTGGAGTAGCCACAAAAACGAAGAGCGTCGGCGGCGGCTCGCACACTCTTTGGCGCTACGAGAAAATCAAAATCCACCTGATGGCGAAGATAAGGATCGTCACAAAAATCTGGAGAAAGCGAAAAGCCCTTGATCGTCACCGCGGAAACATCGAACAAACAAAATGCGGCGTTGAGCCGCTGTGCTTCTTCCAACACATCTTGTGTCCGCTCAACATTGCGAGCCAACCGTTCGCTTAGTGCCTGACGCCACTCCATCGAAAGCTGCCCGACGGTGTTGTGCCGTTGCAATCGCGCAAAGAAAGGGAGTGCCAGCCCGCTCCAATCGAGCCATTTCAGAAAATCAAAGCCCGCCTGCGTTTCCAAGCTTGCCAACAGGGCGAGGCCGGAAAACTCCGGTTCATAGCTGACGGCCGCCAGCACCGCCCGCTTTGAGCGAGCATCAGTCATTCGCATCTCCCTTGCTGACAAACCTTTGAAACGGATCAGCGGCGAAGACCTCGTTCGTCATTCGGCAAAGAAACGGCACGAGAAATTCCTGATGTGTGCGCGCATCGACATCCGCACCAATGAAACCCAGCAATTCCCGCCGTTCGTGGTCCAGTGCCAGCAGGCACGCGACTCCCATTTCTACAATCGTCAACGCCTCCGAGCTCAAAAATACGGGCTCTTCCAGTAGGCCGAACGAATCCGTATCCCGAATCAGTTTCCATTCGAGAATCTGCGCTCCGTCGATATGGAGATCGGCTCCCAGCGGAAATGCCGGCAACAGTGTGATGTCGTTGGTTCGCACGATCACGCTTACAGAGTCGATGCGATAAACGGCTTTCAGTGGGGTCGGAACGAAACGTCGCAGCAGGTCGAGCGGATCGTTGTGATTTGGAAAGTCATGCTGTTGCATGATCTGCCTCCGCAAGAAAGTCATCCAGGACCTTTGCTGTAGTTTGGGGACTTTCGCCGGTTCGGAGAATCCAGGCGGGACAGTCAGAAAGTGTCTGAATGATACTAGAGCGAAAAGCTTTTGCCTCTGAAAGTTCGTCCGGCAGGCGTTCGGCGCTTTGTTCGAAGAACTTTCTGACGTATTCGGGCCGGCAAGGAACCATGTGGCAACCCGGAGCCGAGCTGCGCTCTAAAAAGAAAATGCGCCGGGGGTGAGAAGTATCTTTCGCCGTGAATCCCATCGCTACCGCCGGGTCAATTTCGTATGCCAGCTCACCATTCAACGCCATGCGGGGTGCGAACGCTTTCAGGCCGGGAAAGAATCGCGTGGCGTCAGGAAGAAGTTTGACGGGAGACGAGAGTCCATGCGCGACGAGGCCACATTGTTGCCGCGAAATATAGGTCCAGTCGTCGGAGATCAAAGGAAATCCGAGTTGAGCGAGCGCGGCAGTTAACGTGGATTTACCTGCGCCGGAGACTCCCGCCACAAGGAATCCGCCTCCGTTGCGTTCGAGGCAGGCGCAATGAATGGGTGCAACGCCGACAGTCGTGCCGAGAACGCCAATCGTTATGGGCAGAAGCAGCGTATTCCAGAACGAATTGTCTCGCGCAGCAGCGCTCGACAGCACCGCGTGGACGCGTTTCCGCAGCAAATCGTAAGCGAGAAAGCTGCGCGGGGGTAGGATCGCAAACACGATGTGGCCAAGCCCGCGAAAATAAGCGCGACGCTCTGGAGTGTGGTTCAGCGTCGAGTCCACGATGATTTCCATCTCGAATGACGGAACCCCTTTGTGCATTTCTGTGCTCCGTAAATTCGCAGCGGCCTGCAAGACGTCGTGCGAATTCGTGGAAAGCACACACTGCGCCCCGGCAATTGAAAAATCGGTCAGGAAGGGAAGCGTCCGTCGATTAAATGTCAGCGTCGTCGTCACAGTGTCCACTGTAACGCGGAATCAAGCGGTCAAAACGCCTCAGAAGAAGAAATGACAGCCGGTTGACATCACGGTGACAAATTGCTTTGTTGCCTCACGTAACGTTTTTACTGTGATTCCGGGACGGCACAGATGTCCAACAAAGTAGTTTTCTTTTTTCCATCATTCGCAAGTACCGAAGCGACCGCGCCACTGGGAATTTTGGCAGTGGCTACACCTCTCATTCGGGCAGGCTTTTCCGTGCGTATCATTGATTCCACGATTACTCCGAATTTCAAAAAACGCGTACTCGAAGAAGTCCGGGATGCCTTGTGTCTGGCAATTTCCCTGGTGACCGGTCCGATGATCCGGGAAACCGCCGAAATTGCTCGCGCGGTAAAATCCTGGAATCCGGATTTTCCGATCATCCTCGGTGGTTGGCATCCTTCTTTGCTTCCGAAGCAAACGCTCGAGGCTCCGTTTATCGACATCGTCGTGCGCGGACAAGGCGAAGAAACTCTTCTCGAGGTTGCGAAACATCTTGAGGCGCGAACGCCGGTGGATTTGGTTCCGGGCATCGGCTTCAAACGCGACGGCAAGTTGCACTTCACTACCGAGCGCCCGCTCAAACCAATCGCGGATCTCCCGCCGAAGGCGTATCACCTCGCGGATTTCGACGCTTACGAACGAAGCTGCGGCCGACGCTGGGCCATGTACATCTCCAGCTTGGCCTGTCCGTTCAACTGTTCCTACTGCACAAATGCCGGTGTGTACGGCCGCAAGTGGAACGCGCTGTCTCCTGAGCAGTTCGTCGAAGAAACCGTGGATCTTACGACGCGCTACAACTTGGAGATGCTTTGGATCGTTGACGACAATTTCCTGGTTGATCTCGACCGGGCGCGGCACATTGCGCAAGGCCTAGTGCGCGCCGGCGCGGATTTCAAATGGAGCATCCAGGCCACGACCAACTTAACGGCACGCTTGACGCATGAGGATTTGAAACTCTTGCGGCGCAGCGGACTTCATCAGATTTGCCAGGGAGTGGATTCCGGGTCCGACAAAATCCTGAAGCTCATGAACAAGACATTTCAGGACTTCGAATCGATCTATGAAAGTGCCGCTCGTTGCCTGCAAGCGGGAATTCGTCCTTCTTTCAATATTATTTTCGCCTATCCCGGGGAAGGGAAGAAAGAACGTCGCGAAACCATTGATTTCATGATGGACGTCTGCCGCCGCTTTCCCGGGGCCGAATTCTGGACCAACATTTTCACGCCCTATCCCGGTTCTCCCATCATGGAGCAGGCCAAGGAGCTTGGCATTCAGGTGCCGAACTCCCTGGAAGGCTGGGCCGACTTCTTCCCGCGCTACACGGTTCTTCCCTGGTTGAGCGGCCGCGAACACACTCGCCTGCAAATCATGCGCGATTACCTGCGCATCGCCTTCAATCGGGTACCCATCGCGACGGACACACGCAGGCGCTCCACACGCATCGCGCAAAAAATGCTTTCATTTCCCGCGCGGTGGAGGCTCGACCGCGACATCTACGTACTTCCGGTCGAACTGTGGATCAACAATAGACTAAAAAGGAAAATACCCGCCTTCAAGCCAGCCGTCGATGCAAAGCGCCTCGAGCCAGCGGCCGGAGGGGCGGCTTGCTGAGGAATCGCAAAGTCGTGCTGTTCTACCCTGCGTACGACGGACCACCGTTGGGGGCGCCCGCCTGCCTGTTGAGTCTCGCCGCACCGCTTCTTCAATCGGGCTTCGAGGTGGCCCTCATTGACGCGGCAATCGAACCGGACTGGTTGAACATTGTCCTTCATGAATTACGCGACGCTCTGTGCCTCGGAATTTCCGTGCTCACCGGGCCGATGATTCGCGGGGCGGTCAAGATGGCCAAGGCCGCAAAGAGAGACTTGCCGGGCGTTCCCGTGATCTTTGGTGGGTGGCATCCCAGTCTGTTGCCGGGACAAACGCTGCAGGAAACGTTTGTTGACGCGATTGTCCGCGGACAAGGCGAGCTCACTCTGGTTGAAGTCGCCGAAAATCTTGCCGCTGGAAAACCCGTTCACGGAATTCATGGCGTCTCTTCCAAACAATGCGGCTTGCCGCAGCACGCGCCGGAACGCGCCGTCGCCCTTCTTGACGATCTGCCGATGCCGGCTTTTGAGATGGCCAACTTCGATGCGTACGAGCGTGTGGCCGGAGAACGCAAGCTGGCCTACGCGACGAGCGTTGGGTGTCCTTATGCCTGCAATTACTGCACGGACATGGTCTTTTATAAGCGGCGATTCAATGCGCTCAAAGCCGAGCGGGTCGTCGAAGAAGTCACTGGCCTCGTGGCCAAATACCGGATTGAGGAAGTGGCCATGCTGGACTCCAATCTGCCCGTCGATTGGAGACGCACTCGCGAAATCGCCAGCGGCTTTCTGGATTCCAAAATCAAATTCCGCTGGACCTTCCAGGCTTCGACCGATTTCCTTTGCCGCATGAGCGACGACGACGTGAGACTCCTCGGGGCAAGCGGCGTCTCGCATATGGGATTCGGCACGGAGTCCACATCGAGCAGCGTTCTCAAGCTGATGAACAAGCGTCATCAGCGCGTAGACGAAATGTACGAAACCGCACGAAAAGCAGCCATGGGCGGAATCCACGTCACCTACAACCTCATTTTTGGCTACCCCGGCGAAACCGAAGCCGACCGTGTGGAAACCCTCCGCACCATGAGCGACATTGCGCGTCAATTCTGGAACGTTAGTTTCTCGCCAAATATTTTTACTCCCTATCCGGGCATTCCCATCTGGGGGCAGCTACGCGAAATGGGCATGCGCGAACCGCAGTCGCTCGAGGAATGGGCCGAACTCCCGTTGGGCCGAAATGTCCTTCCGTGGCTGCAAGGGAAAGAACTCGACAAGCTCTGGCGCATGCTCGAATTTTTCCTTCTGAACAATCAGCTTCGTAAAGTCACGAAAGATCATCCGCGCCTGCGCACCGGAATTCGGCGCGCGTTGGGAGTCCCGCTCCGTTGGCGGCTGCGCTCCAATCAATATTCTTTGCCGTGGGAGCTCTGGGTCGGCCGCAAGCTCGAGAAAATTGTGACGCGGCGGTCGCTCGTGACCGGGCAATCGCTCGGTGTGCAGGGAGCCGACGCATGTTGAAGGTCCGTTGCAGCTGCAAATGGGACGTGGCGGGAGGCATCGATGGCTGAGGTGCTCCTAACGCATTCCAATCACCTCGCCTACGACCGCAAGCAGGTTCGCAAGATGGAGCCGTATCCTCCGCTTGGCACGCTCTATGCCGCAGGTTTGCTGCGGGCACACGGAATTTCGGTAGCGGTGTTCGATCCCATGCTCCAGGAGCCTGAGTCCGGCTTGAAAGAGGCGCTGCGAACACATAAGCCGACAATTGTGGCCATCTACGAAGACGACTTCAATTTTCTGACAAAGATGTGCCTGACTCGGATGCGTGAACTCGCGTGGAAGATGATCGAGATCACCCGAAGTCACGGGGCGCAGGTGGTCGTCCATGGCTCCGATGCCACAGATCACGCTGCCGAATTTTTGCGGCGCGGCGCCGAATGCGTCCTCGAGGGCGAAGCCGAATACTCTTTGCTGTCCGCAGTGCAAGCGCTGTTGTCCGGATCAAGCTTGTCGAATATTCCAGGAGTACTTCATTTCGCGCGCCGATCGAACTGCCAGGCGCTCGAAAAGACTCCGCTCAACAGGGCCCGGCGCGCATCGACCCTTCCGTTGCCAGCCCGCGACCTCATTGATCTGTCTTTGTACCGCAAGGTCTGGAGAGATGCGCACGCTTTCGCCTCGCTCAACCTGATCGCAAGTCGCGGATGCCCCTTCCGCTGCAATTGGTGCGCAAAGCCGATTTTCGGAGATAGCTACCAATTGCGCCCGGCTCTCGATGTTGCCGTCGAAATGAGGCTGTTGAAAGAAAAGTACGGTGCTGAACACCTGTGGTTTGCCGACGACATTTTTGGACTGAATCGCCGTTGGCTTCAGGAATTTGCGCTGGCTGTCGAAGCTCTTCATGCCGCGGTGCCTTTCAAAGTGCAGGCGCGTGCGGATTTGATGACCCGCCAAGCGGCCCAGGCTCTTCACAGAGCGGGCTGTGCCGAAGTCTGGATGGGCGTCGAGTCCGGTTCCCAAAAGGTTCTGAACGCGATGGACAAGGGCTTGCACGTTGAAGAGGTCGTGACTGCTCGGGAACACCTGAAGCGGGAAGGCATTCGTACCGGTTATTTCTTGCAGCTCGGCTATCCCGGAGAACAGTGGAAAGACATTCAGAAAACCATCGCTTTGGTCCGGGACACTCGCCCAGACGACGTGGGAGTTTCTTTTTCTTATCCGCTGCCGAATACGCGCTTTTACGCGCAAGTGAAGCAACAGCTTGGGGCAAAACAAAATTGGTCCGACAGCGAAGACCTTTGCGTCATGTTCAAGGGTACTTACACCGACAGTTTTTACCGCGCCATCCGCGACGCGTTGCACGCTGAGGTGGAAAGCTGGAAACCCGGGACCCAACAAGCCGAACATACCAGGGAAAGTACGGAATTGTGGAAACAGGTAAGCTCCCTCGAGCCCGTCAGCCGGAATCTAGATCCCACCGAGCTGCCCGACGTCACGAGCGACAGCGGAATGAAGTTTTTCTCGCCAAGCGCGGAGTTTGTTGCTTTACAAGCGATGACCGCTCGCAGCGGAGACGCCAATGACTGACCTGCTGCTCACGCACGGCTACTTCCTCTACGAGGATCCGAAGGAGATGCAGATCCTCAAGCCGTACGTGCCGCTCGGACTTCTCTATATTTGTTCGCACCTCCGCGCAAAAGGCTTTGACGTCGACGTGTTCGACACCACCTTTTCCACGATGGACCAACTGAAGAACCATTTACAGACGGAACCACCATCGGTCCTCGGAGTCTATGCCAACCTGATGACGCGCAAGAAAGTGATTGAAATTCTGCAAGCTGCGCGTCAGGCCGGCTGGAAAACCGTGGTTGGCGGTCCCGAACCCGGCGCCTACGTGCGGGAGTATCTGGAGGCCGGCGCTGAAGTTGTGGTTCTTGGCGAAGGCGAAATCACCATGGAGGAGCTTCTCTTCGCTTTCCAGTCCGCCTCGGACTCCGCATTGCACAGCGTTTCCGGAATCGCCTTCCTTGATCGGACTGGCCAACTCCATCAGACAAGTCAGCGCGCGCAAATTTCCGACATTGATGCGATGCCTTGGCCAGCGCGCGACGCCATTGATATTCGCCGGTACATGGACACGTGGCGCGGAGCCCACGGCAAGGGATCGCTATCCTTTATTACCGCGAGGGGTTGTCCCTTTCATTGCCGTTGGTGCAGCCACCAGGTTTTCGGCAAAACGCATCGGCGACGGAAACCCGCCAGGGTGGTAGACGAAGTCCAATGGCTTCTCGAAAACTACCATCCGGACATGGTCTGGATTGCGGACGACGTTTTCACCATCCATCACGGATGGCTGCGCGCCTACGCCGCGGAAATGCGGAATCGAGGCCTGCATATTCCCTTCGAATGCATTACGCGCGCCGATCGCCTCAACGCCGAATCCGCCGATCTTTTGGCGGAACTCGGATGCTTTCGTTTGTGGATCGGCAGCGAAAGCGGCTCGCAGAAAATTCTCGACGCCATGCAAAGAGGCGTGACCGTGGCGGAGGTGCAGTCCTCCATCAAATTGTGCAAATCGCGCGGCATTCAAACCGGCATGTTCCTGATGTGGGGCTATGAAGGAGAAGAGCTCGAAGATATTGAGGCCACCATCTCGCACGTGAAGACCAGCGATCCCGATATTTTTTTCACCACCGTGGCCTACCCGATTAAGGGAACACCCTACTACCAGCGAAACGCAGAAGCTCTTGTGCAATTGAAGCCTTGGAACTCCTCTTCGGATCGTGAATTGCTGGTCCGCGGACAGCGCACTGCGGAATTTTATGGATTCGCGGACCGCCTCCTGCAAAACGAAGTGCAACTCGCGCGGCTGCAGCGAGCTGGTACCGACGAAGAGGCTCAAAAAGGGTTGCGGCAGCAGGTGACGACGCTGCGTGAAAGCCTGTACTCCACTTCCTCCGAGGTGAAGGCATGAACGTGGCGAACGGGGTGACGCTCACTGCTGCCGCAACCGCTTTCGATCGCGTTGCTAGCACGTACGACGAGCATTTCACATACACAGCCGTTGGACGAGCGCAGCGCAAACAGGTGTGGGCCCAACTGCTTGCTGCATTTCCTGCTGGCAGCCGGATTCTGGAGCTAAATTGCGGAACGGGCGAGGATGCCCGCTTCCTGGCAAGACTTGGGCGGTCGGTGTTCGCGTGCGATGCTTCCCCGGCGATGATAGAAGTTGCGAAACGTAATGATCGGAATGAAGGCCGAATTGCGAATCTCGAATATTTGCATCTTTCGAATGAAGACCTCGGAGCATTACCTGCGGGAAAGCCGTTCGACGGAGCATTTTCAAATTTCTCTGGCTTGAATTGTCTTGGCAATCTCCAGCCGATTGCGCGTGACCTCGCAAGTCTTATCAAGCCCGGAGGCCGGGTCCTCGCGTGCCTTTGGAGCCGCGTCTGCGTCGCCGAGATCTTGTGGTATCTGTTGCACGGCCAGCCGCAAAAAGCCGTTCGCAGACGCCGCAGCCAAGCCGTCGCCAGACTCGGTGGTCTAACGATTCCCGTCACCTATCACACACTCGGCGGACTGCGCCGATCTTTTTCCCCCTGGTTCAAGTTAAAGTCGCGACGAGCCATAGGGCTATTCGTGCCTCCCTCTTACGCGGAACGGTGGATGAGTCAGAACGAAAAGATGCTTGAGCGATTTGAAGCGCTGGATCGCAGCTGCGCGAAATTACCGTTCCTTCGCGATTTCGGGGATCACATTCTCTTGGAGTTCGTACGATGCAATCCGTAGGAACGGTACTGTCGGCGGGACGGCTGCGGACCGTCCGCAAACGCACGCGCAGAGATGCGCGGTCCACGAAGTATGTGGGACTGCGTTGTCCCAAATGCACGGCCAGCTTGGCCGCGATGGCGTACCACGCTCTCGGACAAACTCACGACGGCCTCGAGTGCGGCACCTGTTCCGCGGTCATGCCGCAGGAACGCGGAATCTGGCTGGCATTAACCGAGAATCGTCTGAAACATTTTGAGTGCTTCATGCGCGATTACGAAGTCGTGCGCCGAGCTGAAGGGCGGGGAAGCAGTGATCCCGGTTTCTATTTGTCTCTGCCCTATGTCGATCAGGCGGATCTCAACGCTTGGCAATGGGCTATTCGCGCGCGAACCTATAATTACATCGAGCGAAGGATTTTGCCGGCCATCGGTGCCAGTGTATCTCAGCCGTTAAGCATTCTTGACCTTGGCGCAGGGAACGGCTGGTTGTCCTATCGCCTCGCTGCTTTGGGCCATCGGCCCGTCGCTATCGATTTACAAACGAACGAATTTGATGGTCTGGGCGCCGCGGTTCACTATCGCAATGCCCTTCCGATGCTTTTTCCTCGATTTCAGGCGGAGCTTGACCGCCTGCCATTCGCAGACCGGCAATTCGACTGCGCCATCTTCAATGCTTCTTTTCATTATTCGGAAAACTACGACCGCACGCTTGCGGAAACGATTCGTTGCCTGCGGCGCGGAGGAACCGTCGTGATCGCCGACACTCCCTCCTACAGCCGCGACGAATCCGCACAGCGGATGCTAGAAGAACGTCGGGAAATGTTTCGAAAACGCTTTGGGTTTGCGTCGGACAGTCTGGCCAGCTGCGAATACCTGACCAAAGAAAGGCTCCTCTCCCTCGAAGCCCGGCATCGTGTGAAGTGGACTACGTACGAAGTGTGGTATGGCTTTCGTTGGGCCTGCCGGCCATTGGTCGCTAAGCTGAAAGGCCGCCGCGAGCCGTCGCAATTTCGAATCTATGCCGCGCAGGTGAAGACGCGATGATCATTTTATTCAATCCGCGTGCCACGAAACCGCGCAATCGGCGCTTCCCGCTGTCCGTGATGGCGCTAGCGGCAGTGCTGGAAGGCCGCGAAGAATACCAAATTGTAGACGGAAACGTCGACGACAATCCGACCGAGACAATTCTTGATTTAATCCGCTGCCATAACGTTGAGCTTCTCGGCGTCTCGGTCATGCCGGGTCCGCAGATGGCCTCGGCAATCGTCAGCTGCAAGGAAATTCGAAATCAATGTCCGAAACTGCCGATTGTGTGGGGCGGTTATTTTCCGTCGACCTACACGGACGCCGCCTTGAACTCGCGCTACGTAGATTATGTCGTGCGCGGCCAGGGTGAAGAGACGCTGCTCGAGTTGCTCGATGCCATCCGTGGCAAGCGCCCTTGGGAAGGAATCCAGGGACTGTCCTACAAGGATGTCTTTGGCCTGCACCGTCACAATCCGGAACGGCTGATGAAAGGTCCCGACGCTTTCCCGTGGGCCCCGTTTCACCGTGTTCCGGTGGAGAAATACCTGCGACCTTCGTTTTTTGGCAAGCGAACCGCCGCGCATCACGCCAGCATCGGCTGCCCGTTCCGTTGCAGCTTTTGTGGAGTGCACGCCTTGTACGGCAATCGCGAATTGGTGGAGAGCGCCGCGCGCACGGAGGCGATTCTACGCCACCTGAAAACACAATACGGTGCCGATTCTGTGCAGTTCTACGACATGAATTTCTTCGTAAAGGAAAGTCACGCGAAGGAACTAGCCGAACGCATTACGCCTCTCGGATTCCACTGGTGGTGCGAAGCTCGCATCGACACCTTTACTCGATACTCCGATGCGACTCTCGAGGCCGTCCGGCGCGCCGGTTGCACCATGATTTTCTTCGGAGCGGAATCTGGATCCGATTGGGTCCTGAAGGAAATGCAGAAGGACATTAGCACGGAGCAGACTCTCGCCGTGGCGCGGAGAATCCGTCAATTTGGAATCATACCGGAATTTTCATTCGTGATCGGCAATCCACACGATCCCGAAAGAGATACGCGGGAGACGCTGGCGTTCATTCGAAAGCTCAAGCAAATCAATCCTAAATCCGAGATCATCATTTATCATTACACTCCGGTCCCGCAGCGCACGGCAATGTACGGCAACATCGACGGCCAGGTTGCTTTCCCAACCACGCTCGAGGAATGGGCAAGTAAACGCTGGATGGATTTTATTCTGCGAATCGATCCCAACACGCCGTGGCTGAAGAGAAAGACAAAGGATCTAATCGACAACTTCGAAGTGGTGATCAACTCGCGCTGGCCGACCGTTCAGGACATTCGTGCGCCCCGCTGGAGCCGCGCTCTTCTGAAGACCTTGAGCGCGTGGCGCTACGCCGCACGCGTCTACGCCCACCCAAAAGAGTTGCGCTTGGCGCAGCAATTCATCACTCTGCGCAAACCCAAACACGAAAGTCTGTAAACACTTTTACGGACATGGCCACCCCTTCACCCACACCCTGCCTGACGCCATCTGAGGGATATCGCGTCTGGGCCGAAAGCTACGACCGCGATCCGAATCCGATGCTATCCCTAGAGCAACGAATTCTTGGTCTGCTGCTGCCGCCCGTTGCCGACCGGGATGTTGTCGACCTCGGTTGCGGCACGGGACGCTGGCTCCAGGCAACACAACAAGCCGGGGCGCGAAGCCTGCTTGGCATTGATTCCTCACCCGAAATGCTAAGCCGTGCCAGGGAGAAGCTGGGTGACGCGGCAAGATTGTTGTGCACGGATTATTCGACCGCCCCTGTCGAGGGTGATTCCGCCGATTTGATCCTCTGTAATTTTGTATTGAGCTACATTGCAGATCCGCAGCCGTTCCTGGAGTTAGCGAGAAGCATCCTGCGGCCCGGCGGATCACTTTTTCTCACCGACGTTCATCCGGGCACGGCTTTCACGCTAAACTGGCGTCGCGGAATTCAGGTACAAAACGAATTCAGGGAAATTCTCACGTTTCATAGAACCGTAGCGAACGTGATTACGTTATGCAATGAAGTTGGCTTGAACGCTTGCCTTCACCTTGAGCCCAAGTTCGGAGAGGAAGAGAAGCTGATCTTCGAGAAGAACGGGAAGAGGAGCTACTTTGATCGGATCCGCGACCTCCCGGCAATCTATCTGCTCCAATTCACCGAGCCAGAGCGGTTGAAGAGGCCGGCGGCCAGCAAAACCGAGCAGGGAACTGTCAGTCGATTGCGTGGAGCGCGGTTTGCACTCGGCTCTGCGGAAAGTATTCACGCGGAAATGCGCATTGAGAGTCAACGGGTGGCAACAATCTGCAGCGTGTCCTGTGAAAACCCGTCTTCGTCGCCTGAGCAATCGGCTGTCGACCTGCAGGGATATCTAGCCCTCCCCGGATTAATCAACGCCCATGACCATTTGGAATTCGCGCTCTTCCCGCGCTTGGGAAAAGGCGGCTATCAAAGCTTCATGGAGTGGGCGGAGGATATCCACCACTCTTATGCCGCGGAGATCGCCCGTCATCGCAAAGTGCCAAAACCTGTGCGTTTATGGTGGGGCGGCATTCGCAACATCTTGTGCGGCGTGACAACGGTCTGCCACCACAATCCGTACGAAGCGGATGTGTTTACGGACGAATTCATCGTCCGCGTCCTCAGGGATTACGGGTGGGCCCACTCCTTACCGCTGGAGCCGGGGGCAGCACTGAAGAAGCAGGGGGCTCCCGATGGGCAGCCATTTTTCATTCATCTTGGAGAGGGCCTTGACGCGCAGTCCTCGCAAGAAATCTTTGATCTGCACGACGCTGGCGCCCTGGATGCAGCCACGGTCGTAATTCACGGGCTCGGCTTGTGCGCGAAGGGAAGCGAACTGCTCCGCGCAACAGGCGCGGGTCTGATTTGGTGCCCGAGTTCCAACCTGTTTTTGTTCGGAAGGTCGATGACTCCCAGTGAGATTCGCCGTTTTCCCAAAGTATCTCTCGGCAGTGATTCTCCTCTGACTGCGAAGGGAGATTTATTGGACGAAGTGAGCTGCGCCCATCATTTCATGGAGGCGCCGGCCGCTGAACTGTACGACTATGTGACGCAGCAACCAGCCCGCATTCTTGCGCTAAGGAACGGGGAAGGGACAATTCGCGTCGGTAACACGGTTGACTTGATCGCCGTTCGCGACACGGCATTAACGCCGGCGGAAACTTTACCCACCTTGTCATACCGTGACATCGAGTTGGTACTGTTAGCGGGTCGCGTGCAGTTGGCATCTGCGGAGATGAAGCAGCGCCTTCCACCTGCGGCACATAATGGATTGCAGCCAATTTCCGTTGAAGGCGTCGTCCGTTGGATTCGCGCACCCCTCGATTGGCTCTTCGAAGAGACGCAAGCGCATTTGCAAGGAGATATTTATCTCGGCGGAAAGCAGGTGCGCCGTGGAAGCTAAAACCGAAAATTTGTCTGCTGGTTCTGCTTCCTCGGAGGATCGGCACCTGCTGCAAACGCTGCCGATCCTGGTTGTCCACGCGCACAGTTCCTGCAATTGCCGCTGCATTATGTGCGACATCTGGAAGACACGCGAAAACAAAGTGTTCGGCGTTCGCGATCTGGAACCCCAGCTGGATTCCATTCGCCGCCTGGGAGTTCGCTGGATCGTATTTTCTGGCGGAGAGCCCCTCATGAATGCGGAGCTACCACAGCTGTGTGCAATTTTGCGCGCAGAGGGCATTCGTCTCACTCTGTTAACTACGGGCCTGCTTCTCAAGAAGCATTCGTGCGAAGTAGCCCAAGCATTCGATGATGTCATCGTGTCCTTGGATGGCCCGCCCGCGATTCACAACATGATCCGCCGGATCGAAAGCGCCTTCGAACTTCTTCAAACTGGCATTCTCGCACTTAGAGAACTGCGGCCGGACATCCAAATTACGGCGCGCTCTACGATTCAAAAGGCGAACCATCGATATCTGCTGGAAACCGCGCGCGCCGCAAGACTTCTCCGCTTGGATGGGATTTCGTTTCTAGCCGTGGATGTGAGTTCCACCGCGTTCAATCGTTCCCTGGTGTGGCCTCTGGACCGGCAAGCAGAGACGAGCCTTTCGTTTTCCGAATTGAACGCACTTGAAACTGGCATTGAAGAGTTGATCCGAAATGCAGTACATGAGTTCGGTCCTGGTTTCATTGCCGAATCTCCTGAAAAACTACGTCGGATTGCAGGTCATTTCCGCACACAGCTCGGATTGGAGCCGGCGGGATCTCCCATATGCAACGCTCCTTGGGTTTCCGCGGTGCTTGAGGTCGATGGCGCCGTTCGCCCGTGCTTCTTCCATCCTCCCATCGGAAATCTGCTCGGCACGACCCTGGAAGAGGTTATCAACAGCCAGACAGCGCTCGATTTTCGTTCGCATCTCGATATTCGCAACAATTCTATTTGCAACAAATGTGTTTGTTCGCTGAACTATCGCGACTGAGCGGACGGCGGGCATTTCGTTGAATCCTCATCGCCCGAATACATCGCCGGTTCTCCTAGGCTCCCTGCCGGCGGCAGGTGACGCAAATAAACCACGATCGACCACAACTCATTCTGTGTCAGGATTCCCTTCGAAGCTGGCATACCCGATGGGGAAATTCCATTCTCTACAATCCAGTGCAACTGCCCATCGGTATACGATTGCACCTGCGGCGAATTCAGTAGCGGGACTGGCGGCGCCATCTGATCTGCAAACGGCACGCCCGTGTTCTGCCCGTCGAGCCCATGACAGGCAACACAGTAATGCGAGAACGCAACTCTTCCGCTGTCGACGTTCGCCGGCTTGTCCACTACGGGATTCTTGTCGTTCTTGCCGCCGACCGTGACGGAATGTTTGATCTTCGTGATTGTGAGAGTCTCCCATTTCCCCGGGGGTGTTGCTTTGCATCCGATGAAACCCACTGCGGCGCCAAGCAACAGGATTGGGAGAGTTTTTGGCATTGTACTCATTCAACGACATGAACCGTCATGGTCATGGAGCCGTGGCCCTTGCCGCAAAAGTGCGCGCACTTTCCTTCGAAAGTGCCGGCGGTTTCCGGAGTGAACTTCACTTCCGCAGATTGCCCTTTCTTGATCTCGGTGCGCACGCCTAAATCTTCGATGAGCAGCCCGTGACTGACATCCTTGGACGTGATCTCCAACGTGACTTCTTCGCCCTTTTTCACTGTGATTTCGTTGGGGCTGAACGAAAAACGCTGCGCCGTAATGGAAATGGTTTTCGGCGTTCCGTCACCCGTTGCCGCGAGCGGCGAAAATGCAATCCCGCACAAGAAGAACGTTTTCAAGAAGCATTTGAAGTTCATCACCAGTTCTCCTCGGTCTCTGTATAATTTTATTTGTTAAGGAGCAAGATATTTGAGGATGAGGCGCTCATCCTCCTCGCTCAACATCGCTCGCACGCGCATGTGCTGCAAAACCGCCTTCACTTCGCGAGGTGACAGTGAATCCGGGGGATTGTGGCAGCGCCCGCAATTCTCCTGAAATCTCCGCTCGCCCTCTTGCGCGTTTGTTTTGTTCTTCGGAGTAGCTTTGGTCGTCTGCTGTCCTGCGGCCGGAGCCTGCGGCACGGCAAACACCTTCAGGGAGCATGCCAGCACTAAAATGAGGAGAGGAATGGCGAAATTCTTCTTCATTTGTGTTCTCCCGGCCATGCAGGAAAGAGGAAGCGATAGGTAATCTGGAAGTTCCAGATGTTCGCATTTCCCACCGAGCTATACTGCCGGCCATAGCTGCCGTTGAGCCGCACGTTGTGTGGCAGGTAATAGTTCAAACCGAAATCGAATTGATTCACGTTCACCGCGGGCAGTAAGTCTTCCGGCGTCGGATGACCCTTGATGTACTGCTGCACTCGCGCGACAACTTGCACGCGGCTCAGCCAGGTTGTGGTGTTCCGGCTGGTGGCGAGCCGGTAAGCGCCCTCGAGCCAATATCCCTGCCCTCCAGGCGAATGTGCATACTCGGCGCGAACGTCCAACGGAATCGGCGGTGGCTGCCACACGAGGTAAGCTCCGGAAGCGTTGTAGTCGCCGCTCTGCAGAAATCGTTGGTAGGAAACGCCGAACTCCACGCCGGTCTGTGGCAAGAAAAGTCCGACGCGCCCTCCGGCGGACCGGCCGGCCTGTAAATTCTCGGTGTTGGTCAGCGCGGAAAAATACGCGGTGTAGTTCAAAACCCATGTCGGCCGTGCTGCCAAATCTCCACGTAGCATGAAACCGTTGCTCGAAGCCGAAGTGCGCGTCCCGATCGTAAAAATGATGGGCGAATCTTGAAGATTGGCGATCCACAGTGCGGAAAGCCGCTCGTTATAAATATTGAACGGTGTAAGAAAGCGTCCCGCTGTCACGGTGAGATGGCGATTGGCAATGTAGTCCAGTTGGAGGTAGTCGAGAGTGGCAGCGAATATCCCGTTGTAGGGGCCGGTCGTGCCGTCCTCGCGCGAAATGTAACCTAGCACGTCCGCTCGAGCCTCGACCAACCAATGATCCCCGAACGGGGCGACGAGTACAGGAGCAATCACGGGTTGGTACGCGCTCGCGCCTCCGTTAGTCGATCCCAGGAAAGCGAGGGCCCCCGAAAGAATGGGCACATTGTCTTGGGCACTTAGTCCGCACACAGAAAAAATTGAGAACAACAATATTGTTAAAACTCGATTCATCGAAAACGTCCCGTTTGAACTGCAAAGTTTCCCGCCTCACACTCAAAGAAATCCGTGTGACATTTTCAGGCTACTTGTGCGCGCCCAAACAGTTGTCACCGCAAAGTCAAACGCACGTCATCTTCGTGCTCATATCAACGATGTGAGTTTTGAAATGAACTTTTGCATAGTCCGAATTAGGTACTTCACCTTAGAGCGGATTGGCACCCCTGTTTGGCGGGAATTGGTCCTGTTTTTCCTTGTGCTTCCAAGGAAACTAGGCACACGAGGAAATTTCGATGGAAAAACCGACGCGGATTCTGGTGGCTAACCGCCCCAAACTGATGCGGGAAGTGATACTGGGAGCCCTCGCTGGCCAGCCTGGCATTGAAATTGTCGGCGAAGTCTCCGAAGAAACGGAGATCCCCGAGCAGGTGCGCGCTACGCTTCCGGATCTTCTGGTCATCGCTCTCGATGAAAGTGAGCAGCGGCCTGCCATCTGCGATCGCGTCCTTCGCGATCATCCGGATCTGCGGATTATTGCGGTGGCCTCACGAAAGGATCGCACCCTTTATTTCTGGGCGTCCTTCGACATTCATTGCGCGGATATCGAGTCATCTACGGCGGGCATCCTCGGCGCAGTCCATGACACCGGCTTTCGCGAGAAAATGCCTGGCCTGAGCAGGGCGGCGCTATGACGTTCAAGCTCCGCACCGTCTTTGTTTGGGCCACCGCTCTCACGGCCTGTGCCCTCGCGGCTGCGCAAACTTTCTCTCCACAAGAAGCCAGCCAGCCGGCCGCGACAGTCCGGCAGCAGCGAACTAACACAGACCAGGGAAAAAGCCGGGTGGCTGCCCCGGTTGAACAGATTCGGGCCGTTCTTGCCAAGAATCCTGGGCTTCTGGTCGAGCTCGAGCGCTTGGTAGAAAAGGAAGCAATCGCGAAAGGACAAATCGTCGAGGAGTCGGATCTCACCGAGCAGGCCATCTTTGATCGTCTCGACGACGACCCGGCGTTTCGCGCAACCGCGACGCGCCTGGTCCAACGCTACGGCTATTTGCTGCCCAGCGTGAATCCCGACTCCGAAGTCGGCAAAGAGCAGGAACTCGTTCTCAAGGAACGGGCCCGGCGCCTTGTACAGATCGAAGAGCATGAAGACGCCGAGTCGCTCGAGCCACGAAAGCCTGAAGGCGAATCGCCGTATTTGGCCAGTGCCACCAACGGAAATTGCGGTTCACGAAATAACACTAATTGTGCCGAACCCTCCGAGCGCCGCCCCCAGGAAAATCTGACAAATCCGGGCGACGAGCCAAATGGAATTCCCGTGGTGCCGCCCAACAGCAACCCCAACCAACAACTAAACAAATCACCTATGATCCAGACAAGATTCAACGGGAGCTCATCATCGGAATCGATCGACGGCAGTGATTCGAACGATCTGCTCCGCGCAACGGCACTGAGTGCTTCCCGGGATTCGTCTCCCGTTTCGCTTTCTCAGGACGACCTGCAACGCTATCTCAGCCGCGCGGGTAACGGCCCGGCGAATCAGAGCGATGACCTATCGCGCTCGAATTCTGCGCCGGGCAATGCGCATGACAGGAACGCTTCTATCGCGCCCACCTCGATTAGACCTTACAAGCAAGGATATCCCAATGGAGACGCGCAGCAGGGGGCCATCGTCCACAAGCCGAACCCTTATTCGGATGTCCCTTCGCTCGTCGACCTCTACGTTCAAGTGTCCAATCGCAATAAGCCACCCGAACGATTCGGTGTGGACATCCTCACTTCCGGCACTCGGGAATCGAGCGCGATTCCCATGGATCTCCCGGTTGGTCCCGATTATGTTGTCGGTCCTGGGGATGGACTAGCCATCGATTTGTGGGGAGGCGTCTCACAACGCCTGCAACGCACCGTTGATCGCGAAGGGCGCATTCTCTTGCCGGAATATGGCCCGATCCTGGTGAGCGGTAAAACGCTCGGCGATGTTCAACTCACTATTCAACAATTGCTTCGCACACAACTCCGCGACATTTCGACCGATGTGTCTCTCTCCCGGCTGAGAACGGTGCGAGTCTATGTCGTCGGCGAGGTGGCCGTCCCTGGCGCTTACGATCTCAGTTCGCTATCCAGCCCATTGAATGCACTGGTAGCCGCTGGTGGGCCAACCGAACACGGCTCGCTCCGATCGATCAAGCACTACCGCGACAAACAGCTGCTCGAAGTCGTCGACGCCTATGACCTGCTGTTGCGCGGCGTCGGATCAGGCCAGATGAGATTGGAGAGCGGCGATTCTTTGCTCGTTCCGCCCGTCGGTCCACAGGTCACGATCGAAGGAATGGTTCGTCGTCCTGCAATCTATGAACTTCATGGCGACACTTCGCTCGAAAACGCGCTGGACCTCTCCGGCGGAGTGCTGCCGGCGGCGGCGCTGAAGCAAGTGCAGGTCGAGCGGCTCGTCGCGCACGAACATCGCACGATGCTCAGTTTGGATCTCTCTGCAAAAGGCAGTGCCGAAAACGCTGAATCGCAGCTCCGCAGTTTCCAGGTTCAGGATGGCGACCGAATCCACATTTTCCCGATTGCTCCGTACAACGAGCAGGCGATCTATCTTGAAGGCCACGTGCTCCGTCCCGGCCGTTATTCGTACAAGGATGGAATGACGGTCGCCGACTTGGTCACTTCGTATTCGGATCTCTTGCCCGAACCTTCCGAGAAATATGCGGAAATCATTCGGCTGAATGCGCCGGACTTTCGCCCCAGCGTGGAAAGCTTTGATCTGGCCTCCGCGCTTTCGAATACCGCGAGCGCTCCCAAGCTAAAGCCGCTCGATACTGTTCGCATCTTCAGCAAATACGATTTCGAACCGGCGCCAGAGATTTCCATCGATGGAGAAGTGCGGTCTCCCGGAGAGTACACGGCCATCGGCCAAATCCATTTCCGCGACGCGATCTATCTTGCTGGCGGAGTCACGACAGACGCGGCCATGGATTCGGCGCAGATTTTCCGCAGTGGCAAAGACGGCGCCGAGAAAATTCTGAGTGTGAACTTGAAAGAAGCGCTCGCCGGAGATGTGACGGACAATTTGGCACTCCAGCCGCACGATCGCATTGTCATCCATCGCAATACAACAAAAGTGGAACCGCCCGCAGTCTATGTGAAAGGCGACGTTCCCAGCCCTGGCCGTTACCCGCTCACTTCGGACATGCACGTCCAGGACCTGGTGCGAGCGGCTGGCGGACTGAACCCGAGCGCCGATTCCCAGAGTGCCGTTCTAACTCATCATGACCAAAGTCAGTCGGGCGCTCCGGAAGTCGAAAGTCTGAAGGTCAATCTCAGCGCTGCTCTCGGCGGTCACGACAATGAAAACAAGCCCCTGGCGAACGGCGACGTGCTCACGATTCGCGAAAATCCCGGCTGGAACGATCTCGGCGCCAGCGTCACGCTCCACGGTGAAGTCGAACACCCGGGAACGTACGGAATTCGACCTGGCGAATCTCTGGCTTCCATTCTGGCCAAGGCCGGAGGGTTCACGCAGCAGGCCTATCCCTATGGAACCGTCCTGACACGCCGCGAAGTCCGCATTCTGGAAATGAAATCGCACGACGAGCTGATCGCGCGTGTGAGAGCGCAGCAAACGGAGCTGAAAGCGCTTCCTGAAAACGACGCGGACCAGAAGAACGCCAAGCTAATGGCCATCGCGCAAAACGATACGGCTCTGACACAGCTCGAAACGCACCTGCCGATCGGCCGTGTCGTCATTCACGGAACATTCGATGAAAAATCCTTCGACCAATCCGCCGGCCAGACGCCGCTTCGCAATGGCGACGTGATTCTCGTGCCGAAAAAGCCGAACTACGTCGTGGTCCAGGGGCAGGTCTTCAACGGGACGGCGGTGGGCTATATTCCGGGAAGAAGCGCCAATTGGTATTTGGGGCAGGCCGGAGGGTTCACCGAACTGGCGGACAAGAAAGCCGCGTTCGTCATTCGCGCCGACGGTTCCGTTCTGTCCGCAAAAAACAACCGCAGCCTGTGGTCCGGTGATCCGATGGACGCCCCTCTGATGCCCGGCGATGTCATCGTTGTGCCGGAGAAAGCTCCCAAAATCGGAGTTCGCAACTGGACGCCTATCATGCAATCGGCCCAGGTGGCAACGTCCATTGCGCTCGCGGTCGCTTACTTGAAGCCGTGAGAGAAATTGTCGAGATGAAGGGAATCACAGTGGCTCGCTATCTGATCATCATGGGCATGACTTTGACTTCGACCCGGGCTTACGCTGCTCCCCCTCAGCAGGGTGAAGGCGAAAGCAGCAGCCGCGAATTTGCATCCGCGCCAATCGAAGCTCCGGTGGCAAAGTCGGAAATGCGTCCAAGCGTGCAGCATCCGGAGTGGTTGACGCCTTCGGGCTCAGAGATCGGAAGCATGGCCGGTCGCCTGGTCGAAGATCAGAAGCAGATCTGGACCAGTCCCTTGAAGCTGCGCCTTTCCGACGCGGAATGGCTGGTGCCCGCGGCCGGCATCACAACGGCATTCCTGCTCACGGACCCGAGCTTCAGCAAAGCTCTTCCGAGTACTCCCGAAACGCTCAATCGCTTCCAGGATGTTCGCACCGGGAGTATCGCCGCACTAGGTGCTGCTACCGGCGGCTTTTATCTCTGGAGCCTTCACACCCATGATCCGCATCAGCGGGAAACAGGTCTGCTCGCGGGTGAAGCCGTAATCGACTCACTGCTCGTATCCGAAGGCATGCAGCTCATCGCGTCACGTGAGCGGCCACTCGAAGCAAACGGCCAGGGCAAATTTTTCCAGGGCGGATCATCGTTTCCCTCAAATCATTCCGCCGCTGCGTGGGCCGCGGCGGGCATTTTGGCCCACGAATATCACGGTCCTCTGATGAAGCTCTTCGCCTACGGTCTGGCCACAACCGTGAGCGTCGCTAGCGTAGGCAGTAAACAGCATTTTCCTTCCGATGTTGTGATCGGAAGCGGCCTAGGCTGGCTGGTCTCGGAATACGTCTATCGCGAACACCACGATCCTGAACTCGGTGGCGCGGCCTGGAACCCCTTGAAGGAAATCATTCATGACAATGAATCGGGCCCCACAAAATATCCCGGCTCTTCCTATGTTCCGGTCGACAGTTGGGTCTATCCGGCGTTTGATCGACTCGCCGCTCTCGGTTACATCAGCGCCGGCTATCAAGGCAAGCGGCCTTGGTCTCGCCAGCAGTGCGCGCAACTGTTGATCGACGCCGACCAAGCGCTGGCAAGTTCTCGCCAGCCCGATTCTCAGCTCACGTCAGCAGCCCGAGCGCTGATCGGAGCGCTGCATCGCGAATTTGCGCGCGAAGAAGCAACGTTCACTGGACCGAATCAGTCGGCCGAACTGGATTCGCTCTACGCCCGGATTATCAGCGCCAACGGGACGGTACTGAATGATGGCTACCACTTCGGCCAGACCTTCGCCTACGACTACGGCCGCCCATTTCGCGAAGGCACAAATCTCATCGATGGCGGTTCGGCCAGCGCAACGTTTGGAAGCCTCTTCTTCTACATCGAAGCGGACTATCAACACGCTCCCTCGCAGCCGGCTCTCTCCGAGCCAGTCCGCGAATTCATCGGCATCAGCGACAAGGGGCCGCTTCCTTCGGATCAGCCATTTGCTCCAATCAATCAATT
The DNA here is from genome assembly GCA_963722985.1 of Candidatus Acidiferrales bacterium. Taxonomy (GTDB): domain Bacteria; phylum Acidobacteriota; class Terriglobia; order Acidiferrales; family UBA7541; genus Acidiferrum. The sequence goes on from CAVROZ010000001.1 coordinate 742,749, forward strand.
CGCTCTGTTGGACGCCTACGTTGGAATCAATATTCAGGGGTGGCAGATCTCGTTCGGGAACCAAAGCCTCTCCTGGGGGCCGGGCCCGGGCGGCTCGTTGCTCCTCAGCAACAACGCCGCTCCTTTCCCGATGGTGAGAATGGTTCCTCTCGATGCCTTCGAAATTCCTGGTGTCTCTAAAATTCTCGGACCATTCAGCGTGGAGCAGTTTTTCGGCCGCCTGGAGGATCACACCGGGCCGTCTCAACCCTGGATCTTCGGCCAGAAGGCGAGCCTCAAACCGTTTCATTCCTTGGAATTCGCTTACAGCCGCACAACGATGCTCGGTGGCACCGGCGGCGACCCAATCACTTCCTCAAATTTGTTGGAGAGTATGTTTGGGCGGGTCAATTCCGTGACGGGGAGTGTGCCGGGCGATTCGCGCACAGCTATCGATTGGACTTGGCGCCTGCCGTACATGAATGACTGGGTCACGCTTTACGGCGAGATGGAAGACGACGACGATCTGATCCCTCTCCAGAACCTGGCGAAGAGCGTTCTCCGTCCTGGCATCTATTTTTCGCGATTACCCCTGTTGCCCAAGTGGGATCTGCATTTCGAGTGGACAAGTTCCACGAGTCCGGGGCGCGCGTATTTTCAAAATCATGGATACCTGAACTATTGGAATCTCGACTATCCGGACGGCTACACGAACAATGGTGACCTCATGGGCAACGTCGTCGGCCGCGAGGGCGTTACGCTGCAAGGCTGGATCCGCTACTGGGCTTCGCCGCGACATACTCTCGACTTTTCCTGGAAACAAAGTAAGGTGTTCGCGGATTTTGTTCCCGGCGGCGGAAAATGGCAAGACTACCAAGCTACCTACTCCGTCACGAAGCGTTCCGGAGTCTATTTCAAAGGTTTTGTCCAGTTCGAACACATTTTTTCCTATCCTCTCCTTTTCCCGGGTTCACGAAACAACGTCGTCGCCGCTCTTGAGCTCGGCTTTCTTCCGCAATGGGGACGCCACGCGGCGGTTCCCATTTCTTCTGCAAGTCTGAATGGAAATCCGTCCATCGGGAGCCCGTTGCCATGAGCATGACTTCGCCGAGCACAACACCGGAGGTGCTGCGCGCACTGGACATCGACCAGCTTCTGGCGCATCGCCTTCGCCAGGATCATGCAGAAAGCCGAGGCCGCAAGATCGCGCGCGTCGGCCGACTTTGGAAGCAACGAAAGCTTCTCGCCAAGTTCGCTGCCTCTGGGGCCATGGCCACGGCCCTCCTTGTGATTCTCATTCCTTCACGCTATGCGGCAACGACGCGATTGATGCCGCCCGATCCTCCTGCCGGCGCGGGCATGGCTGTGCTTGCCGGGATCGCTGGAAAAATGGGATCCACTCTGAGCGCGCTCGGTGGCGATCTGTTGGGGATGAACACTTCCGCCGATCTGTTCGCCGGCGTCTTACAAAGCCGCACGGTCCAGAACGACCTCGTCAGCAAATATGATTTGCGTCGCGTCTACAGCGTGAAACGCCTGGTCGATGCCCGCAAGGAACTCGCCCGGCAAACGGATATTTCCATCGACCGCAAGAGCGGCATCTTGTCGATCGCGGTCACCGACCACGATCCAAAACGCGCTACGGCCTTGGCCGAGGAATACGTCGCGGAGCTGAACAACGTCGTCACCCAACTGAACACTTCGTCCGCGCATCGCGAGCGTGTTTTCCTCGAGGAACGCCTCCAGCAGGTCAAAGGGGAGCTGGAGTCCGCCGAAAAAGACTTCAGCCAATTCGCCAGTAAGAACGGCGCCATTGATATCAAGGAACAGGGCAAAGCCATGGTCGAGGCCGCCGCGATTCTTGAAGGCCAACTCATCGCCGCGCAAACCGAACTACAGGGCCTGCGCCAGATTTTCACGGATCAAAACATTCGGGTCCGCACGATGCAGGCTCGCATTGACGAACTCCACCATCAGCTGGTGAAGATGGGCGGGAAGTCGGAACTTCAGGGATCCACTCCGTCGCAGGAGGACGAACTCTATCCATCGATCCGCAAACTTCCGCTCCTCGGTGTCAATTACGCGGATCTCTATCGCCGGATGAAGGTGGAAGAGACCGTCTTCGAAACTCTGACCCAGCAATATGAAATCGCCAAGGTGCAGGAAGCCAAGGAAGTGCCAAGCGTCAAGGTCCTTGATCCCGCCGAGGTTCCGGAAAGAAAGGTCTTTCCGCCACGCACTCTGTTGACTTTGTTGGGCGCGCTGCTTGCCATGGCTGTCGGAATTGGCTGGGTCGCCGTTACGGATGTTTGGAAAAAGATGGATCCGCAAGATCCAGGGAAACTTCTCGTTCTCGAGATGGCGCGCAGCGTAAAGCCACAACTCGAGCATGTGGCGCAGCAGGGAATTTTCTTCGCCACCCGGACTCGAAGAATATTCTCCGGGTTTCGGGAAGAGTCGACCAGTGTGGAATCAAAGCCGGGTAGTGGCAAAATCCCGCTCGGCCAAGAGCAGGGATCGCTGTGAGTCAGATTCGCAGAACGATAAGCAACCTGGCGAACGTGATTGGCGGCGAACTATTGCTGCGAATCGCCAACGTTCTGGTTGCTGTTTCGATTGGCCGAGTCTATGGAGTCGCTGTACTTGGAACCTACGCGACAATTCTGGCCGTCGCGACCGTTGCGGAGCGCGTTGCCGACAATGGCTTGGAACTAACGGGAATCGCCGAAGTCAGCCGCAATCCAAAAAATCTGAGCAGCCTCGCCACCGCGCTGTACATCGACAAGACGGTACTTTCCAGCGCGGCAATCGGCTTGCTCGCGGTGATCTCCTGGATTCTTGGATTTTCGAGGGGTTCTTGGCTGATTGCGACGGTTTTGACGATCCGCACCTTCATCTACTCCTACTGCCGCCTGAACACTGGGTTGTTGAAGGCGCTGAACAAAACTAAACCGATCGTACAGATCCAGGCGCTGCATTCTGTTGTGCTCATGATTTGTGTCCTCGTGGTGTTTCTGCGCCAGCAGACTCTCCTGACGCTCCTGCTTTGTGTGCTCGCGACGCAAACCATGGAATTCATCATGACTTTCCTGGTTCTGCGGGGCCTCGGCCTGCGCGATTTGACAATTTCTTCTTCTCTGTGCTGGAAGTTGGTTCACCATTCCACGCTGGTCGGAATTACCTACACCCTGTCCACTCTCATGCTGCGCGGGGACCTTGTCGTCCTGTCCCTCATCGCTTCGGCCAGTGTCGTGGGCACCTTTGCGGCCGCCAACACGGGCCTGGTCATGATTTATGTCGTCGCTTGGCTCTTCAGCGGAATTCTTTTGTCGGATTTGGGAAGCATGTCCGCCGACCGCAAGGCATTCGACGCGCATTTTCGCAGGTGTCTTCACCTCGCCGTTTTGCTCACGGTGCCGCTGGCCGCAATATCCGCGGTTTTCGCGCGCCCCGTAATCGCCTCCGTTTTCGGAAAAGCATTCGATGCGGCCGGTTTGCCCGCAGCGGTGATGATGCTTGCGCTGCCTTTTATCTTCGTCAACGCCGCGTTCCTCAGCCGAACCATCGCGCGCAGTGCCAGCCGCATCTCCCTGGGTATTTACGGCGTCACCGCCATCCTTTCCTTGCTCCTCAATTACTTTCTCGGCCGCTGGCAAGGCGCGATAGGAGTGGCCTGCTCGATTCTGGTTCGTGAAGCCGTGATGACGCTCTTGTTCGGGTGTTTCTGGAATCTGCCGGAACCTGCGGAGTCGGCTGCTGCGATCAAGACAAGTCCAGAATTTGCGACTTTGGTGAACACATGAAGGGAAACCGCAAGCGCGAAGCGCTTCCACATCCATGAGAAAGACGGTCACAACCCTGATGGTCGTCAGTCTGATCGGAAATGTCTTTCCGGTCTTCAACATTGTCGCCATTTCCAGCCTGTTCCCCCTCTATCTCCTCAACAAAGAGTTAGAGGGAAAAACGCTCGTCGACTATGGACCGGTGACCGCCAAGAAATTCCTGCTCGCGGCGTATCTGTACTGGATCGCCAGCTACTGGATTACCGGCGCTCCCATCACCAACTTCTTCACTTTCGATTTTCTGCGCTTTGATGGCGCGCTTTTCATCGCCTACATTCCACTGCTGCTCATGATCGACTTAGAGCTCGACCCGCAGTTCATCCGCAGATTGCTGGGTTTTTTCTTAACGGCGATGTCGCTCGTCGCGCTTTTGGGCTTCGCGGAGTTTGTCGATTCAACGCTCGTCCCTCTTGGCCTGTCTCGGCTACCGGAACCTCTGCAATTGATCCACAATGCTTCGCTTTCGACCGATATCTTTCACGGATTTTTCCGCGCTCATAATGCTGCCGGCGCGATTTACGCGATGGCTGCCCTTCTGTCTTTTGCTCTTCTGGCGGGTAGCCACGCCCCCTCGCTATTTTCCTGGCCCGCGTTTTGGCTGGCCACCAATGTCACCGGCCTGGTGCTGACGCAATCACGAACTGCATATGTAGCATTCGTTGCGGCCACGCTTCTCGGGTTCTTCTTGCGGCGAAGTTCCATCAAGAACGCCCTCAAGTATGGGGTCCCAATTCTCGTGCCTTTGATCGCCAGTCTCCTGATCCAGCCGACCGTCACGCGCAGGACGGAAGCTGTTTCCAACCTTGAGGACCCGAATATCATCATGCGATTCGCGTACTATCAGCGCGCTATAAGCGATTTCACCCTGAGCCCCATTTTCGGGACGGGCTTCGCCCGCTACAACGACCAACTGAAGACGTATTCCGGAATTCCCAACGTCATTTACTTTGCCACTGGCGGTTCTGTGGAGAATGATGATTTGCACGCGCACAATTCCTACCTGCATTTTCTCGCCGAAGGCGGAGTCGTCGGCCTGGTTCTCATGCTCGGCGTATGGATCGCCACATTTCGCTGGGTGGGTAAACAGAAGCAGATCTTCGAAGCGGGATCCTTTGGTCACTGTCTCGCCCAAGGGATTCAAGCCTGCATCGTCCTTGAATTTTTCATGAGCTTCACCGAACACATGATGGGAACCGCGGTCACGTCTCTGACCATTTTGACCATGGTGGCGTTGCTTCTGAACCTGGTTGGTTGGAAATACCGGCTTGCTTCGTGGATTCACCGCGAACCGCTTCGAATGGGAGGTCTACAGGCATGGCCAGCCGTGTGATCTCAAAGTGGTTCAGCGGTTCTGAAGGAACCGTCAACTCTTGGGACCGTTTTGCAGAACAGGATCCCTATCTTTACATCCTGACGTCTATGAAGCGCACTGACCCTCGTGTCTTCTGGCAGAGCGGCGAGCAAACCATCAAGATAGAACTCCTTCCTTTCGTTCAATCCCACGATCTTCGGCCGCTCGTAGCATTGGAACTTGGCTGTGGGATCGGGCGCCTTGCCTTCCCTCTCGCTCGTCATTTCCGCCGGGTCATTGGAGTGGACATTACGCGCGGCATGGTGCAACGAGCCTCCTCATTCGCAAACGACAACGGAATCAAGAATGCTTCTTTTGTTGCGATCGCCAGCCCCGAAGACCTGTTGGATCAAACAGGAGAGCATTCAGGAAATTGCGATTTCATTTATTCGCTGCTGGTGTTTCAGCACATTTCCGAGTTTTCAATCATCGAAGGCTACCTGCACGTGATCCGCACCTTGCTGCACAAGCGCGGCCTCGCATATCTGCAGTTCGATACGCGGCCGACCAGTTCCGTCTACCGTCTGAAAACCCGCCTGCCAGATTTCCTGCTCCCAAGATTCTTTCGCAGGGGCATCCGTCGCATTCGCCGTTCGCCTGAAGAAATCGAAGCAAGTATTCGACGCGCGGGCCTGGAAATTGTGGAACAGCTCACTCCTGAAACCGAGTATCACCGTTACGTCCTGCGGCTGCCGCAAAGAAAACTGGATTCACGATGAAGCGGAGCATCGAACAACAAATCCGTGTGGCTACGCCGAATCTTGCGGACTCACCGATTCCCTCGCTCGAGAAAGCTCGAATCGCCATCGTGCATTACTGGTTCGTCTCTCGCCGCGGTGGCGAAAAGGTCGTGGAAGTGATGGCGTCCATGTTTCCCGAGGCCGATCTCTTTTCGTTGGTAGTCGATCCCAATGCGCTTCCGGATTCTCTTCGCGGGCGTTCGATCGAGTCCTCATTCCTGCAAAAATTGCCTGGGAGCCGCCGTTATCACCGTCGTCTTCTTCCATTGTACCCACTTGCACTGGAGCAGTTCGATCTGAGCGCCTACGACCTTGTTCTGAGCTCAGAGTCCGGCCCCGCCAAAGGAGTTCTCACGTCCGCGGGAACCTGCCACGTCTGCTACTGCCATTCGCCGATGCGCTATCTGTGGGACTTTTACCATCGATATAAAAACGGTGGGACTCTGGGATTCTTGTCCAAACCGTTTTTTACACTGGCCAGCCACTATCTCCGCCTATGGGACACCGCCTCTGCGGATCGCGTGGACTATTTCGCTGCAAATTCCCGCAACGTCGCTGCCCGGATTCGCAAACACTATCGCAGAGAATCCACGGTCATCTATCCGCCGGTGAATACCAAGCCCGGATATCTCGCGGAAAGAATCGAAGACTACTACCTGGCCGTAGGCCAACTCGTGGATTACAAGCGTATCGACCTGGCCATTTCCGCATGCAATCGTCTCGGCCGGCGCCTCCACGTCGTAGGAGAAGGTGAACTGTATTCGCTGCTGAGAAGGGTTGCGGGCCCCTCGATCCACTTTTGTGGTTCACTTTCAGACGAAGACCTGCACGAGCAATACGCCCACTGCCGCGCCGTTCTGTTTCCCGGAGAAGAAGACTTTGGAATTGTCCCGGTTGAAGCTCTTTCTTTCGGGCGCCCGGTGATTGCCTACGAACGCGGCGGAGCGACAGAAACAGTGAAGGGCTTCCATACTGAATCGAAGGACGTTCCCGAAAATTCGACCGGCGTATTCTTCCGCGAACAATCCGTCGATTCCATCGTCGAAGCCATCAGCGCATTCGAAAAAGTCGAACACAAATTTTGTCCATTTTTTATCAAGCAGCAAGCCAACCGCTTTGCGGAAGAGAGATTCCGGGAAAGGTTCGGCCTGTTTCTCGCCGAAAAATGGGAAGAGTTTCACAGAGCTCGGCCAAATCCATGATTCGTGGAAGACTCAAACGCGTGCAATTCGTACTCAACCTGGCGGTCTTGGCCACACCGCTGGCCGCATTTTGCCTCGCTGGGTATTTCCGCTTCGCTACTCATTTGCTCCCGCGCTATTCGAGCGATGCTGACCCTTCTTCCTATTTCGGCTTGCTCCTTTTAACGACGATTTTATGGGCCATTGTCGTGGAGCATTACGAACTCGCGTCCATTGAAAATCACTTCCTCGCAAAAGGACGGGTGCGCCGGACGCTGGTAGCGTGTTTTGCTACTTATGTTGCCGTTCTCGCCGTAACCTTTTTCTATCGCGAGACCACTTTTTCGCGAGTGTTCATCTGGTTGAGCGGCCTAAGCCTTTTTCTTTTCACGATGCTCATCCAGGCGCTTTTCCGCCGGGCCTGGTTCAACGGCAGAATACATCACAATTCCGGCGCGAGTGTCCTTATCGTTGGAGCTGACGAATTTGCGGTTCGCGTCGCCAAATCTCTCCTTTCAGATCGCTTCACTCCTTGTTCGATTAAGGGCCACGTGAAAATGCCGGGCCAGAACAACGTTGTGGAAACGCTGCCGGTGTACGAGCTCTCCGAAATCGAGAAATTGGCAATCGGCAACGGGATCGACGACGTCGTCCTGGCGGTTCCGCCAGAACGCCTCGGGGAACTGCCCGAACTCCGGCGTCAACTCTCGTCCCTCTGTGTTCCTATGCGTCTGGTCCTGGATGTTGGCGAACCCCTCGAGGACAGGCAGCGCATTTTTTCGATCGGCGATCTCTTGCTGCTCGATCTGCACGGGACGCCCGCCGAATCGGTCCTTTACATCATTCTCAAACGCGCCTTCGATCTGGTCTTCTCGACCTGTGCTTTGATCCTTACCGCTCCTCTTCTTGTATTCATTGCCGCTGCCGTGCGGCTGAGTTCACCCGGTCCGGTTTTCTTCCTGCAAGAACGAGTCGGCTTAAACGGCAAACTCTTCCGCATGTTCAAATTCAGGACTATGGTCTTCTCCCCCGGCGTTGCCTACACCCGCTTCACGGCAAGGAACGACCCTCGCTGCACTCGGATTGGCCGGATTCTTCGCAAAACTTCCCTCGACGAGCTGCCTCAGTTTTTCAATGTCTTGAAGGGTGACATGAGCGTTGTTGGTCCGCGCCCGGAGGGCCCGTTCTTTGTGCAGAAATTCATGCAGTCTGTCGGCAACTACAATCGCCGCCACTATCTGAAGGTAGGCATAACCGGGTGGGCCCAAGTGAACGGCTGGCGCGGCAACACGTCGATCGAGAAACGCGTCGAGTATGACCTCTATTACCTTCGTCATTGGACCTTCGCTCTCGATCTCCAGATCGTTTTGCTTACCCTCCTACGTGGCTTCATCGACAAAAATGCTTACTGACCTAGAGGCACGAGAGCGGAAGCTAAAATCCGACAATTCAATTGCTTTTCTGTGACGCTCCCCTGACAACTTTCCTTTGTCATTCTCGTATTCTCGTGCATCGGTCGGGAGTGCTTCGGTTCTCAACCACGCGCGGAATAGAGATCCGGAACACCTCCCCGGCCGATCCTGCCTCCCCGCACTGATGGTCCATCTCCGGCAAAAAGCACCGTCCAACTCAAACACAAATACCGCTTCGCCCGCCCTAGGCATTCTTTTGACACCCTCATGACATAACCCTGACAATCGCCGACTCGCTTCCCTCTACCCTTGCTGCGCTCTCAGCGTCGAAGGCGGAACTGGTACCCACACCTCTTCCGCCCTCGCAGCTGACTGCAGACACCCAAGCCCCGCAAATCTAGGAGAGAGTAAGGAGTTCAAATGCTCAGACGACTCGGCCATTTCATGAAGAAGTTCCTCGGAATTGCCCTAGCCTCGAGTATCGCCGCGTTTCCGTTGCTCGCCGCCGATGGCAGTTCCATTCTGAATAAACTCAAGTCTATTTCCACCTTGTCCACCACCGTCCCGGGAAACGGTGATGTCAATCCCTACGGACTTGTCCGTGTTCCGCATACCATGGGACTCCTGCACGAAGGCGACTATCTGATCAGCAATTTCAACAACAGTTCCAACGCCCAAGGCACAGGAACCACGATTGTACAGATCTCGCCCAACGGGTCGCTTTCCCTATTCGCAGAAATCAAACCCGCGAACCTCCCGGGCCCATGCCCGGGCGGAGTCGGGCTCACCACCGCCCTCGCCGTTTTGCAAACGGGCTGGGTGATCGTGGGTAGTTTGCCAACTGTGGGCGGTTCTTCAGCTACAGCGGAGGCAGGCTGCCTGCTTGTGATTAACAGCAATGGCCACGTCGTCGAGACCATCTACGGCTCCTTGATCAACGGACCGTGGGACATGACCTGGTGGGACACCGACACCTCCGCTACTCTTTTCGTGACCAATGTTCTCGCTGGCACAGTCGCGCAAAACGGCCATGTCGTCGATGGCGGCACCGTCGTTCGTTTGAACCTTACCGTTTCCGAAACCACCATGCCTTTCCTCGATTCCATGACGGTTATCGCCAACGGGTTTCCGCAGCGCACTGACCCCAATGCCCTGGTCATCGGCGCCACCGGCGCTGCTCTTTCCCCCACTTGCCAATTTTCGGGCGATCCGAACTGCGCAACTCCTTTCGGCGGCCAGGTACTTTATGTAGCGGACACCCTCAAGAACCGCATCGCTGTGATCACCGATCCGTTCACGCGTACAACTCCGGTCTGGCAGGGAACGACGCTCACGAGCGGAGGAAATCTCAACGCTCCGCTCGGTCTAAACGTCGCGACCGATGGGCACATCCTCGCCGCGAACGGCGGTAACGGTTGGGCGGTCGAAATCACCCCGCAAGGCACTCAAATTGCCACCAAGGAATTGGACAGCTCCGGCTCGCCGCCGGGTGCCGGCGCCTTGTTTGGTCTGCTCTGGGATCCGGACGTAGATGCTCTCATCTATGTGGACGATGCCACCAATACACTGAATAAAGCTCAATAAACCTGCAAAAACAGAGCGGTCCAATCGGCTTGCCGCCGGTGGGACCGCTCTCTTGTTTTGAATTCTTCGTTTCGGTGACTCACTGAGCTCCTCCTCATCTGCTGCGCCTGAGAAAATCCCGAGGGGTGCCAAGAACAATTTTCTGCGCGATTGGTGTCGGAGAGGTAACTCCAAAAGTACTACCGCGTCTGGAACTACGCGACTAAAAAATCAGAGAGTTCTCTTCGCTTCGACAACCGGACGGTGGCGAAAAATCACCGAGACACAGCGCCATAAATACTTATTCTGCCTAGCGTTAGCCTGACGATTGCATCTCCCCTTTGCCCGATTGATCCGATCGCCGATCACGAAACGTTCGTAACTGTCCTACTGGAACGAGTGACCGGGTGTGTCTCGGCTGCTCCGAACCCGTCCCTTCGTCCAGTTGTTCCACGTCCGGGTATCGAGTTAACTCTTGAGTAGAACCAAGTATCGGCGGCGCGGGTGTACCCGTGTTGCACAGCAAGCTTTGGAGCTTATACGCGGTTTTGCGATTGAAAGCTGGCTATGAAAAAAATAAATCGAGACGAGCACGGATTCACCCTGCTGGAAGCCGTCATGGTCGTCGGAATCATGATGATCCTGATGGGCATCGCGGTCATTCGGAGCTTCGGCTCGTTCGAGTCTTATCAGGTGAACTCAGCTCAAGACACAGTTGTCAGCCAGTTGCGCGTCGCCCGTCAATTGGCGATCGCCCAGCGCCGCGTCGTGCAAGTTTTCATCGATACAGCTCCAGAGTCGGATGGCCGCTACCACGTCGCCTACCAGATTCAACCGGCGCCAGGAACGGGGGAGGCCTTGAGTCCCAAAGTCAGCGTACCGATGCCCGGATCAGCACAATTTATTCTTGAAACGGGCGTCCCGGATACGCCGATGGCGTTCGGCAATTCGGCTGCCGTCTTCATCGGCAATCCCCCGGTCAACGGTGGGCCGCCGATTATGCAGTTCAATCCGACTGGCACTTTCACAGACAGCACCGGAACCAACCTAATCTACGGAACCATTTTCATCGGTGTTCTAAACGAGATCACCAGCGCGCGCGCCGTCACCATTATGGGTGGAACCGGCCGCGTTCGTGCCTATGCCTATGCCGGCGGCGGCATCGGATGGCAGGAATAGGGAGTCGCTCATGAAACCAGTCCAGAAGCTTCGAAGACAAAAAGGCTTCACCCTCCTTGAAACCATGATCGCCATGGCCATTCTGAGCTTCGGCGTTCTTTCCCTGGCTTCTTTCTTCACCCAGGGCTTGAAGAGTTCGAACCAAGTGCAGATCCAATATATTGCCAACCAAAAGGCCCAGGAAGCGCTAGAAACAATCTTCACCGCCCGGGACACTGCGTTGCTCAGCTTTGCGCAGATCAACAACATCAGCGCGGGCGGAGTTTTCAAGGATGGTCCTCAACCATTGCTCGCGCCTGGTCCTGACGGACTCGTCGGTACTGCCGATGACCTCACAAACAGTCCCGACGTAATCGTTACCGGTCCCGGACCAGACGGAATCCTCGGTACTGCGGACGATGCCTATATTCCCCTGAATCCCTGGATGACGCGGACCATCGCCATCGTTCCCGTAACGGGCTACACGAACATGATGCAGGTCACCATCACTGTCAGTTACAGCTACCAAGGCCAAGCGGGCCAAGTTCAGCTGGTCAGTTATATTTCTTCCTATTCCTGAGGCACTCCATGCGACCGATCACAAAACGAAAGCTGGCCGGATTCACCCTCATCGAACTGATGATTGCCATGGCTGTGACCATGATTCTTCTCTATGCCGCGGTTCTCGCCTTTCGAGATGCCTCGTTGACCAATCAGGTGGTAACCCTCAACGCCGACATGGCGGACAACTTGCGCTCCGGATTGAATATGTTGCAGACGGATTTGCAACAAGCAGGATCGGGAATGCCGACCGGAGGCATTCCAATCCCGTATACCTCCAATAATTCCGCCACAGCCCCCTGTGGCACCACCGCGCCCCCCAATCGGCCAGTCCTAAATGGCACCACGACATTTCCGCCATGCAATTCGACTTTTCCTTCTGTGGAGCCCGGAAGCGCTTTGGGACCGCTCATCACCGCTCCGGACGCCACGACCGGGCTGCCTTCGAACCCGAGTAGCTACACTGATGAAATCACCGTATTCTACGCCGACAATCTCGGCCTCGACGCTAGACCAATCAATGCTCAGGCCACCGCCAGTCCCGCCAATCCTGGCTGCCCCAATGGAAAGCTTACTCTGAGTGGCACCACCGTGACCGCCGTCTTCGACGGCACTACTCTCAATTCCAGCGGTAATTATAACTGCGTCAATTTCGCGAAACAGGGTATCACCATCAACATCGGTGATCTCATCATGTTTAGCAATTCTCTCGGCGAGACGGTCCTGGCCGTCACCGGCATCAATGGCCAGACTCTCACCTTCTCCGCCGGCGATTTGTACAACCTGAACGGCCGTTCGGACCCGGGCGGTACCATCAACCAGCTTCAGAACAACGGCTGCGGCGGTGCCAATAGCTGTTTCACAAATACCACCGCAACGCGCGTGTGGATGGTTTCTTACTACCTCGACAATGTGAGTAGTCCTCCTTACGTTCGCCTGATTCGTCAAGTGGGTTTGTATCCGGGCTCGGCCACTCCTGTCGGCGAAACCCTGGAGAATCTCCAGTTCACTTACAATTTCGTGGACGGCCTAACGAATCCCTCGAATCAAGCCACTGTGCCTGCGGGCGACACGGAATCAGAGATCATGTCGGTGAACGTCTATCTCGCTGCGCGTTCCAGTTACAAGGAGCGGCAGGGCAACAACACTTTCTACTCTCGAGACAATCTGATGACCCAAGTCAGCATTCGCGGCAATGCTTATTCCAACCAGTTCTAACAGGAGCGCGCGATGAATCTGAAATTGCAAAAAACTTCCAAGCGGCCGCAAAAAGACGCCGGCATTGCTCTGCTCACCACTATTCTCTTGCTCTTCCTCATGTCGAGCTTGCTCGTTGGTTTTGCCGTTCTTCTGCTTTCAAACCAGCAGCTGGCGGGCGCCAATAACGACCAGGTGGTTGCGTTTTATGCCGCCGAAGCCGGCATGGAAAAAATGACCGCCGATCTCGGCGTCCTGTTCAGCCAGACCTATTCGCCGAGCATTAACCAGATTAATGGACTCGAGACCACTCCTTACGGGCCGCCGATCAACGGTACCTTTCCGGGCATCAGCGTCAGCTATGCCACAGGCGATGGCACTCCGGCCTACACCATCACGCCTTTGGCTACCGATATTTTTGGCAACCCCGCACCCACAATTACCACCGTGAAATCCGGTCCCTATCAAGGAATGACCGCGATGGCGACGGAGTACACTTTGTCCGTCAACGCGCGGACCGACACCGGACGCGAAGTGAACCTTGTCCGGACCACTCAGACCGTAGGCATCCCGATGTATCAGTTCGGTGTTTTTTGCGGTAATGACTGCGACTTCTTCCCTGGTCCGCCGTTCAACTTCGGTGGCCGCACGCACGCAAACGGAAATATCTGGCTGGCCACGCAAGGCCAATTGACGCTTTCCGACAAGGTCGATGCCTACCAGGATATTCTCCGCACGAGACTGGAAAATGGCTTCTCGACGGCTACTTACAACAGTCCGGTTTTTGTCACCACCGATCCAGGTACCGCCAACGTCCGCCAACTGGCGATGACCGAAGGCAGCCTCAACACTACCATTCCCCCTTACGATACAGTTTCGTGCAACACCAATTGGCAGACCATCTCCCAGACCGATTACAACTTGAATTTGCGCGACGGCAAAGGAAGCCAGTGTCCGCAGTATCAGACCGGAGCCAGTCTTTTGAACCTTGGTATCGTCACCCTTGGTTCCGGACTCACACAGAATATCGACGTGATCCGCCGCCCGCGTCCGGGAGAAGCTGCGGCCGTTACGAACGAACGCTTCTATGCTCAAGCGAGCTTGCGGATTCTCATCTCCGACAATCCAGCTGACATCACCGGCCTGCCCTGCGTCAGCGCGGGAGCGCCCTTTGATCTAAGCTATCTCACGACGCCTCCGGGTGCCGGAGGAGCTAACTGGCTCGCTTCCACATACGCGCCCCTCGTCCAATTGACCACGAACATGAACACCAACAAAGTTCCTCTGATTCCGCTGCCTGCTTCAGGCGCAACTGGCGGCGCGGTCTACAACAGCAATGACGGTTATTGGCTGCCACTCAGCACTCCCGGACAGCTTCCCGGGCAGACCAACTTCTTCCCCATCGTTAAGGGATTCATCAAGATCGATATACAGAACGCTCCCTATCCAAGTGCCTGTTCGAGTGGCGATGAAACCGACGTCACCTTGGAGGTTCTGGGCCTTGGCTATATCGGCCGTAACATCAATCCGACCCCGCAGACTTTGAATGGCCAGACCATGAATCCGCTGTGGTATTACAACGGAACCCAGATGCAATCCGGCAACGCTCCGAACATGCCATTTCTACCCACGGTTGAACTCGGATATCAGAACAGCACCGCGACTTTGCCGGGCGGCACAGCTTCGTTCTTCACCACTGCTTCTGTATCGACCCTCGGGACACCGTTGACCTGTCCTGAACCACATCCGAATGCGGTTGTACGTCTCGCGCGCATTCGCGACAACCCTTCCTCGGTTTACTACAACTCGGGACAGTACGTTGCCCCCACCAAAACGAATCCTGGAGTTTTGCCCTATGAATCGACTGTCGGCGAAGCTTGTGGCGTCGATCCAAGCAATCCGGCCGTTTTGACTACGACCCGTAGCGGAGTATCAACGGGCGGAGCCTTCGGTGCATTTTCCACTTGGCTGCCAACGCCCTATGACACGTGGAACAACACCCTGTTCGATTCGCGAGAGGGCGAGCTCCGCGACACGGCGACATCAACGCTGAACCCTGCTCTTCCCGCCCTCAATGGCACGATGCATTACATCGAACTAGATGCCCACAATCTCGCGCGCTGGTTTGGTGGCCTGATTGGCGCATCCGGTCCGCTCACGAAGGACCCAGTTGTGGCCCCGGACAACTTCGTCATTTACATTTCGGACCGCCGGGGCAACTACGACAATGGCACGAATTTCGCCTTGACCAACAATTGGCCGCCCACCTCGCCCACTGGAAACGAGACCGGCGAATACGGCTGGAATGACCTCGTCAATTCGGCCGCCAGCCAGTTCGGTTGTCCGGATGACGTGATGGAGACCGGGGAGAATGTCGACGGTACCACACCCAGTCCCGCAGTTCCCTTTGTGTACGGTGCGAACGCCAAGTATATCCATGCTGCCGGACTGGGTACTTCAACGTCCACTCAGCCTATCCTCCTTAGCGGGCAGTACGGTATCTTCAATGGCTTGGTCGCGGCAACTGGCGTCACCGGTACCAACACCACGTGCACCACCGTACCCACGTATTCCAACACCGTGAACAGCGACGGCATCTGGCCCATGATGGTGGCCGGCGCCGCCAACGCGGCGCGCGAAAATCCACCGCTCTTCTTCCGCCGCGCGGTCAAGATCGTCAACGGAGCCGATTTGACCGAGGTCGGTACGTGCCCCACAGGGGTGACCTGCGGTCTGACCATCGCTACGGAAAATCCGGCCTACATCCAGGGCGACTACAACGCCAACCTGGGCGGTGCTCAGTGGAACAGCGCGGAAACGCCTGCATCGCTGGCGGCCGATGCCGTCACGCTGCTTTCCGATCAATGGAATGACGTAAACTCCTTTGCCAGCCCCTACGGTACGGGCCTACGGCAAGGAACCACAACCTGGTATCGGCTTGCCATCCTGGCGGGCGCTACCCTTCCTTTCCCTCAGCCTACGTTCGGTGGCGTTTCGGCCGACTACGGGACCGACGGCGGGGTGCACAACTTCCTCCGCTATATCGAAACCTGGGGCGGCACCCTCGAATACAACGGTTCGATCGTGGACCTTTACAGCAGCCGCCAGGCGAACGGTACGTTCAAATGCTGCGCTACGGTATATAGCCCTCCGACTCGCGGCTACAATTTTGACACCAACTTCCTCAACCCGAGTTTGCTGCCGCCGCGCACACCATTGTTCCGCACGGTCAGCACCACGAGCTGGACGCGCGTGCTGGCTCCCACCTCGTCATACAAATAAATCTCGTCCTGCTCTTATCTTCCAAACGTCCCGGCATTTAGCCGGGACGTTTGCTTTCCGATGTACTCTTGGGTTTGTAGGAAACGGCCGCTCTGCAGTTTGGAGCTGATCTTGCGGAGCCTCACCGTCTTCGTGGTACTTTCAGAGGAATGAATCCGATCGAAACTCTCAGTCTGGTCGTCGGAACCGGTTTTTCTTCCGGATTGAACCTCTACGCCACGGTTGCCACTCTCGGGCTCCTCGAACGTTTTGGCGTGATTCACCTGCCGGATAAGCTGCAGGTCCTTGCGCACCCCATCGTTCTTGGCGTAGCACTGACGCTGTACCTCGTGGAGTTTCTGGCCGACAAGGTCCCCTACATCGATTCCATATGGCAAGCCGTCCACACGTTTATCCGACCCCCTGCGGCCGCGTTGCTGGCCTTCAGCGTGACAGCGTCTGCTGCTGAACCTTGGCGTTGGGCCGCGGCACTGCTCGCTGGCAGCATTGCGTTGACTTCTCACGGCACAAAAGCGAGCGCTCGCGCCGCCGCGAATATGTCACCGGAACCCCTGAGCAACTGGGCCCTGAGTTTCGGTGAAGACATATTGGCAGTCTGGTTGACGTGGTTTGCCACTGCGCATCCGACCGCTGCGGTGATTGTCGTCGGCGTGTTGCTGGTCGTTTCGCTGTACCTGCTGTACCACCTGTTCCGGTTTCTGCGCCGCGCCTTCCACAAGCTGGCGGCAACATCCTGAAGCTTCCTCGAACCACGCTACTTCACATACTTCTCCAACCACTCGAAAAACGTCTTGTACCAGAGCTGCGCGTTCTGCGGCTTCAGGATCCAGTGCCCTTCGTCAGGAAAAATTACGAGTTCTGAAGGAACTCCCTGTCGCTGCAGCGTGTTGAAAAACTCGAGCGACTGGGTATAAGGGACACGGTAGTCTCTTTCTCCCGCGATCACTAGCGTCGGCGTTTTGTACTTGCCCAAATCCGCCGCGTAAGTCACCGGCGCAAATTTCTTGTAGTTCTCCGGCGCTCCCCACGGCGTTCCCTGCTCGTCGTGCTCTTCGAACCACAGTTCCTCCGTGGCGTACATGGAAACCTTGTCGAAGACGCCTGCATGACTGATGATGGCCTTGAATCGATCCGTGTGGGTAGCCAGCCAGTCCGCCATGTACCCGCCGTAAGAGCCTCCCGCTGCGGCCAGACGGTTTTTGTCGATGAAGGGATACTTCGCGATCGCGGCATCCGTGCCTTTCATTACGTCGGCGTAAGCCTTGCCGCCCCAATCGTTGGTAATCGCATCGGTGAATTTCTGGCCATAGCCCGTCGAACCGCGGCGATTGATCATCAGGACCACATATCCGGCTCCGGCGAAGACTTCAGAATTCCAGCGATAGCCCCACGCGTCCGGAAACATGGTCTGCGGTCCACCATGCAACAGCACCAGCATGGGATATTTTTTCGTCGTATCAAAATTCGGTGGGCGCACCAGCATGGCCTGCACCTTCGTGCCTTCAGCACCTTCGAACCAGAACTTTTCCGCCGGATTCAGCTCAATGTGGGCGAGAATGGCTTCGTTCGCGTGCGTCAATTGCTTCAGGCCGCTGCCGTCTCCGGCGGAAACGAAGACCTCGCTCGGCATGGTCAAGCTCGTGCGCGCGCTGACCAGCGTCTTCCCGTCGCCACTGAATGCAAACTCTGCATTGAAGCCGTCCAGAACGCGTTCCGGCGTCGCGCCGGCGCGCGCTTCGATCGCATACACCGGCTGCAGAGTTTCATTTTCAGCAAGGAAATAGATGGTCTTGCTGTCAGGGGACCATGCCAAGCCGGCAGCGCTGCGATCGAAATTTTCCGACAGATTTTCGTTCTTGCCGCTTTGCCGGTCATAGCGCATGACACGCCATCGGTCGGACTCGTAGGCTGCCGTGAGTTGCGCGTGATAGGCGATCGAATGCCCATCCGGCGAGTAGACAGGATTGCCGTCAAAACCGGGCTGCGTCGTGATCCGTTTCGATTCGCCGCCGCCGACGGGCACGATGAAAAGATCTCCGTTTGTGCTAACTGCTTCTACTTTGTCAGTGACCGCCGTATAGCAAATCTCCTGGCCGTTCGGGGAAAAATTGAAATCGCTCGTTTCGCCGCGCTGATCGGGTGGTATGTCGTAGTCCGCGCCCGGCGTCAAATCCCGCGCACTCGCGCTCCCGTCGGCGGGAATCACGAACAAGTGACCGCGCTTTCCTTCTGACCAGTGATCCCAGTGGCGATACAACAGACGATCGTAAATCCGCGCCTTGACCTTGCTCTTTTCCTTTTCCTCGTCGCGCTTAGCGTTGCACGCGTCATCCTTACAGTCGGGGTAAACCGAAGAGGTGAACGCAATGGTTTTCCCGTCTGGCGACCAGTGAAACAGATCGGCGCCGGTGGAAAGCTGGGTCAGCTTTTTTGCTTCGCCGCCTTCGAACGATAGTAGATAAATCTGCGAATTTCCGTCACGCGCTGACAGAAAAGCCAGCGTCTTCCCATCCGGGGACCACGCCGGCGAATCATCCCGGCCACCTTGCGTTACTTGAATCGGATCGCCGCCCGAGGTGCTGACGATCCACACGTTGCTGATGGACCGATTGGCGTCCAAATCCGGGGTCGCAACACTGTAGGCAACCCATTTTCCATCGTTGGAAATGTTCGGGCCTCCCACGCGGTGCAGCTTGATCATATCGTCGAAGGTCATCGCGCGCTTCGCTGAAGTCTGCGCGTGCAAAGCAAACGCGAGCGCGAGTGAAGCAAGCAACAGGCCCGAACGGATCGAAAGCTTCTTCATCGGTGTCCCCTTAATTTGCCGGAGAATTCTGAGGCTTGAAAAACAGTTGATCATGCCATGACTGCGTGATGAATCCAAGCATCGGCGAGGCCTTGCGCGTCAGCCCATACTCGGGATGGGCAAACCCACGGTCCAGATATAGCCATCCGGATCGAGTAGGGTCACCTCGCGCCAGCCGTGAGGAAAATCTTTCGCAGGCTGAAGGATGGTTGCGTGCATTTGTATTGCCCGCTCCTCCGCTTTGTCGGGATCGAGCCCGAGAAAACGAAGCTCCGCGCCAACACCGCGTTCACGCGCTGTCCGCAGCGGTGCATACAGAGGATGGTGATCGTACGCGTGATCCGCATGCAGCATAAAATCGACGCCGAGCAGGGAAAGCGCGGCGAAATCGTCATCGGAATACCGCACTTTGGCGCCGAGAACCTCGCGGTAGAAGGGCAGAGAATGCGCCATTGATCGAATCAATAGATTCACGCTGAATTTCGGCAAGCCGCGTCCGTACTGGTCCGCCGGCATAAACGCTTCGCCTGTCCGTGTCTTGCTCATCGAAATGATCTCCGTACGAAAATCCAGTTTAGCAATGCAATCGCGCAAGTGGTTCCCACGACATAAAATTCACCTTTGCCCATTTGCGTGAGCAGCACAACAGAAAAAAACAGTGCCAGCCCGGCGAACAAATACGGCGCCGGAAGCCGGAACGGCGTTGTTCCGGTTGATCGCCTCCGGAGCACCGGCACGCATATGGCCATCGCGCCGTACGTCGCCAGGCGCGAGACCGCGGAAAGCAATGCATTCCACTGAAAAGTGCCGAGAGCCGCGAACACAAAAACGATCAATCCGTAAAGAAGGATGGAGAAATAGGGCGTGCGATATTTCGGATGGATGGCCGCAAAGAATCCCGGAAAATCACCCTGCTCTGCGAGGGCAAATGTGATCCGTGAGGAATGCAGCAGATTCGCGCTCAGGTAACCGTAGGCGGAAACGAGGGCGGCAAGCGCCATCACGGTAGCTCCGGCAGGGCCGAGGAAGTGTCGCGCGGCGTCAGAGAGAGGCCGGACCGAAGACGCGGCCCCCGGAAGAGTAGCAATGGTCACATATTGCACGCCGGTGTAGAGGATCGAAACGGCTCCGAGGGCCAGCAGCAGCGCGAAGGGAGTATCTCGTTTGGGATTTGTGCTCTCGCCACCGACAACCAGTGCACCTTCGAAACCGCCATATCCGTACACGAGAAGGAGAATCGCATCAAACCAGCTCCCCGCCGAGACTACTGGCTCAGCGAGCGGTACGCGGACTTCCGGTTTCAACAGCAGCAAGAACAATCCTGCAAGAACAAAGAACAGAAGAAAACCGACCTTTGCCGCCGTGAAAAAATTGCTCAGGTTCTTGCCTGCTTTGGCACCGATATAGTTCAGGAATGCGAGGTGAGCGAGCAAGAAACCCAGAATAAGCAATTTGCCGTTGTTTGTCCCGGCGAAAGGAACGAACTGCGCCAGATAAGTACAGAACAGATCGGCAACCGCCGCAGGCGCTGAAATTCGGGTTAGCCAAATTAGCCACGCGACCACCAGTCCCGCGAACCGGCCGAGCGCATCTCGCGCGTAAAGATAAAGTCCACCGGTCTGCTCGTAGCGCGAAGAAACCTCTGCAATACACGCCGCAATAATCAAGATGCCGGCGCCCGCGCTCAGGCACCCGAGAGGACTAAGTCGGCCAAGTTTGGCTGCCAGCAGCGAAGGCAATCCAAAGATACCGCCGCCGATAATGGAATTGATCATCAGGGCGGTGAGGCTCCACCGGCCGATGGTGCGAACCAGTCCGTGAGAGGATTCGGTCACACGCGGCAGATCCTTTTCCGTGCTAATAATTCGTGGGCGTCGCAACCGCGGGAGCTTTCATCTTTGTAATTTCGGTCAACAGGTCCGTCTTGCCGCTAACCGGTTCCAAGTGTGGATAGCGCTCGCCTCCGTGGTAGTCGATCCGATAGGTCTGAAAGAAATCGCCATTTTCCGCAAGAAGTTCGATGGGATCCTTGCTGGTTTTTGCGCGTGCGATGGCATCGCGTAAAATCTCCGGGCTCCACTTGCGCCCATTGACGGCGATGACACGCATTCCCGGGGCAAGACCAACATTCGCCGCTGGCGATCCGGGAATCACATCCAGAATGTGATCGCCATCCTCCCCGCCCGGAGCGTGGACCAGCACCCCGAGAGAGAATTGCAGTTCAACTTCCTGATTCGATGCTTCGTTGACGCGCTCGAATTCGTTTTGCAGATCGTTGAAAATCAGTCTCCAGCCGCCGTTCTCAATGCCGCCGAGCGGTGCTCCAGGGCCATGTGACTGTAGCCGCACCGTAAAAAATGCGCGCCAATCGTACGAAACAGTTTCATTCAAGCCGACAACGACATCGTCGAAGGTGTATGGCGTGACTTTGGGCGGAGTGTTTTCTCCACCGTGAAACATCCGGCAAAAATCGTCCAGCGATTTTTTCCCGTTGCTTTGTTTACGGATGATGGTATCGGCTTCAAGCCAGATCAGCGTGCCTTCATCGTAATAATCGATGCTGCGGCGCCAGGACGCGCCCTCCGGAGGGGAGTTGTAAAGAATCTGTGCGGCAACTGCCGTATCCTGCAGATCCCGCCAGGTGCGTCCGGGGCGGTCATTCAGGTACGCGGCCGTCGAGGCCAACTCCTCCCGAAAAAGATTCAGCGGCGTAATTCCGGAGCGGGCAGAAAAAATCTGTCCGTAATATTGCGTCAGCCCCTCGTAGACCCACAACAAATCGCCCTTCATCGGAGTCTGGTAATCGGGCGTGGCCAGGCCGGCCGGCCGGCGGTATTTGCCATTCCAAGAATGCGTGAATTCGTGCGCCAGTAAGTCGGAAGTCTGAAACAGCCCAAGATCGAGAAAGAAGTTTTCTTCCGTGCGATCGTCGCTTGACTCGTGGTGCTCCACGCCGTCCTGTGGCAAGCGATCGCTAAGAGTGAGCAGGAAATCGTATCTGCGATAGTGCCGGGCGCCGAAAACCACCCCGGTCTCGGCAACCAACTGGCGGAGATGCTGCACCTCGCCTGGCGTTGCTTCGAGCGGAGCAAGCCCGTCGGCCGCGACATGAACCGTGTGGGGCGGTGTCTGCCCCGGTGAAAGATCGATGTGGCGCAGATACGCCCCCGAAATCACCGGAGAATCGATCACGGTCGTGAGGGAAGCAGGCGCAAACTCAATAAGATCAGAGGATTCCCTAGCCACCGGCAAGGCCGTGCCGTATTTCCATCCGGCCGGCAAACGCAGGGAAGTTACATAGATCAGATCGTCCGGTTTTGTACTTTGCGGATAGAGCGCCACCGTATACCAGTTCAGAATCGCAAGTTTTGCTGTGGTCGAAACATGTTCGCGCGTACTCGACACTTCCGCTGGTGAGAGAAATTCATAGGTTAAGTTGAGCGTGTCCACACCAGTGGGCACTTCCAAATGAAAGGCGTACATGTCGACGTCATCTCGCCGCCAGGCGACTTCCTTGCCCCGGGCGGTGACTCTTAGTCCCACGAAATCGTCGATCGGACCCGTAGGGGCGTGCTCGCCGGGGATCCACTTTGGGTACACCAGTGTCAGCGGACCGGGATTCACAGGGAGCGTCAGCTTCGCATGAAAAATATGCAGCGGTGCATCCCGCAGATCGACATCGAGATGGGCCGGATTTTGAGCCGTCTGCGCCAGGGCGGAAATTGCAAGCAAGTTGCTAATTGCAAAAAAAACCGCGAAAAGCAATGGATTGCGCCAGATCAAGAGAACTCCTTCAAATCCGCGAAAGCGTACCACACTTGTACTCGAAGTTTGCTCGATCCGCTAACTTGGCCGTAAACAGAAGCACACAAACCGCGCTGTTTTTGACCCTTCTGCTACAATTTCGGTATGAGTACGGCCACGCGCAGCACTCCTCTTTTTTCGCGCAATCTCAGGAAACAGTATCCCGTAGCGGTCCGAGGCGAAGGTTGCTGGATCGTCGATGAACACGGGAAGCGCTATCTCGACGCGTCGGGCCAGGCTGCGGTCGTCGGTATTGGACACGGTGTTCAAGAGATCGGACGCGCGATGGCCGATCAGTCCGGCCGAATCGCGTTTGCGCATACTACGCAGTTCCACACCGAGTCAGCGGAAAAACTCGCCGCGCGCGTATTGGCAATCGCTCCGCGCAATTTTCGAGACGGCGGCCGCGTTTATTTTACTTCCGGTGGTTCGGAAGCTACGGAAACCGCCATCAAGCTGGCCCGGCAGTATTTTCTGGAACGCAAGCAACCCTCGCGTTACCGCGTTTTGTCGCGCAAGCAGAGCTATCACGGTAGCACCCTCGGTGCGATGGCCGTGAGTGGAAATGTTGCGCGCCGCGCGCCGTATGCGCCGCTGATTCCAGAGTGGGGTCACGTTGCACCTTGTTTTTGCTATCACTGCCCATTCGACAAAACGTTTCCCGAATGCAATTTGGCGTGCGCGGACGATCTCGACGCGTTTCTGCGCACAAACGACGCTTCGACTGTGGCCGCATTCCTGTTTGAGCCGGTCGTCGGCGCCACGTTGGGCGCTGTGCCTGTCGTAGATGGATACACGGCGCGCATCGCGGAGATTTGCCGAAAGCACGGAATCCTGTTGATTGCAGACGAAGTGATGACCGGTGTGGGCCGTACTGGCAAACCGTTCGCGAGCGAGCATTGGGGTCTTGAGCCGGACATGATTCTGACCGGGAAGGGAATTGCCAGTGGTTATGCGCCCCTCGGTGCCGTTCTGGTGGCGCCGCGTCTGGTGGAAGCTTTTGAAAAAGGCAGCGCCGCCTTCATGCACGGATTCACGTACCAGGCGCATCCGGTTGCGACCGCAGCAGGGAACGCCGTGTTCGACTACCTCGAAGCGCACAGACTCTTTGAACGCGTCACACCGGCCGGAAAAATTTTGCGCAAAGCGCTTGCCGTTTTGGAAACGCATTCGCACGTCGGCCAGATCCGTGGATTGGGGCTGCTGCAAGGCGTGGAATTTGTGAAAGAGAAGGAAACGCGCGAGCCATATCCCAAAGAAGCAGGAATCGCCGACAAAATCAAGGAAGCTGCCCTTGAGAAAAATGTTCTTCTGTACCCGGGACAGGGATGCGTCGATGGTTCGCGAGGCGACCACGTTTTGCTGGCCCCTCCCTTCACAATCACGCCCGAGGAATGCGAGCTCATCGCCGATGCTTTGCGTTATGCAACAGCTGCGGTATTTTCCGCCTGATTGCGCTAAAGTAGTTCTTTAATACGATTTAAGTCGCTTCATGCTCTCGAGGGATCCTTCATGCGTCGTTTCCTGCACCTCTTCGTTTTCGTCTGCTCTGTCCTGCTACTCGGAAGTGGTTGTCCCGCTCAGGAAAAAACACCCACGAAGCCGCGCGCGCGCGATTTGGGTGTGCCCTTCGACGGCACACCCGGTTCGTTGAACGCGATCACCGATGTCGCGGGTGTCACCGTGGGCCACCGCACGCTCATTTCTGGCGAAGGCAAGCTCGTGGTCGGCAAAGGTCCCGTTCGCACTGGCGTGACCGCCGTTTTTCCTCGCGGAAAAGAGGTGAACGACAAGGGAGTCTTTGCCGGTTGGTGGTCCTTGAACGGCAACGGCGAGATGACCGGTACGACCTGGGTGGAAGAATCCGGGATTCTTACCGGTCCGATGATGATCACGAACACGCATAGCGTTGGCGTTGTCCGCGATGCCGTGATTCAGTGGACCGTGGCTCACCGTAAGGTCGGCCCCGACGACGATTGGTGGTCACTGCCGGTCGTGGCAGAAACGTGGGATGGGTGGCTGAACGATATTAACGGATTTCATGTGAAGCCGGAGGATGCGTTCGACGCCATCGAGTCTTCGCATGGCGGCCCAGTCGAAGAGGGCGCGGTTGGAGGTGGAACGGGGATGGTCTGCAACGGATTCAAAGGTGGCATCGGCACTTCTTCACGGAAACTTGCAGAGAAGGACGGCGGCTATACGGTTGGCGTGCTGGTGCAGTGTAATTACGGATCGCGGCAAAATTTTCGGGTTGCGGGAATTCCTGTCGGACGAGAAATTCCGAGCGAAGACCCTTACGCATTCGCGCCCGGCGATATTACCGAGCGCGGATCGATCATCGTGATCGTGGCGACGGACGCACCGCTCTTGCCGCATCAATTGAAGCGCCTGGCGCGTCGCGTGTCTTTAGGCCTGGGCCGGAACGGAAGCGTTTCCGGTAACGGCTCGGGTGATATCTTCATCGCTTTCTCCACGGCAAATGTGGGAGCGGCCGAGGTGAACCACACCGTTGATCTAAAAATGCTTCCGAATGACAAGATGAACCCGGTGTTTGAAGCGACCGTCGAAGCGACCGAAGAGTCTGTCATTAACGCCATGGTTGCGGCAACTTCGATGACTGGAGTTGATAACCATCGCGTGAGCGCCCTACCGCACGATCAGTTACGCGCCATCCTCAAGAAGTACAACCGGCTGAACCCGTAGTCCGTACCGCACGAAAATTGGCCGGCGTGATTGCACACGATAGAATGTTGTGTGCATCGAATCGTTCTTCCCGTCTCGCGTCCCCGACCAATCGTTTCCGTTCTACTTGCGATCATCTCTGCCGCGGCACTGATCTCTTGCTCGACGACGCGCTCTGCCTCGATCGCCATAACCCATGTCACGGTGATTGATGCGACAGGCGCTCCCGCAAAGCCCGATTTCACTGTCATCTTGCAAGGATCGCGCGTAACGGCCGTTGGCCCATCGGCGTCCATTCCTGTTCCGCACGGCCCGAAAGTGATCGACGGCTCGGGGAAATTTTTGATTCCCGGACTGGCCGACATGCACATCCATTTGACCGGAGCCGGTGAACCCACCGGCAGTCGCGAGTTCATTATTCCTTTGCTGGCCGCGAACGGAATTACAACTGTCCGCGACATGGGAGGGGAAGTCGAATATCTCAAAGCGCTTCGGGCTGAGATCAATTCCGGAAAGCGCTTAGGGCCACAGATTTTCTTCACCGGGCCGTATCTGGATGGCAATCCGCCGTCATTTCAACCCTCGATTGTGATACAGACTGCGCCGGAAGGAGTTGCGGCGGTCCGAAAGCTGAAAAGTGAGGGAGTGGACTTCATCAAAGTGCAATCGCGATTACAGCCGGAGCCGTATTACGCCATCGCGCGAGAGGCAAAAAAGCAAGGGATGCGCTTCGTTGGGCACGTCCCGGACTCGATTACCTCTGCTGCTGCGTCCGACGCCGGACAAGCGAGCATCGAACATCTGACTGGCGTGTTGCTGGACTGTTCGACGCGCGAAGCGGAGCTGCAGCAACGGCAGCTTCAGCCCGTATCCTCGCGCGACAACCACGAGCGGGCGTTCTCTCGTGAACGCGTCTGGACAAGAGATCTTCTGGATTCCTACTCTTCGCAATTAGTCGACAGCCTCGCCAGAAAATTTGCCGCGAATCAAACCTGGCAAGTCCCGACTTTCCCCACGCTGGTCCACCTCGGCTACGTGACACCTGAAACTGATCTGGCGGATGATCCCAGGTTGAAATACGTACCCCTGAAGCTTCGCCGGTTGTGGGAGCAGGGGCGCAAGGAGCAACTCGATCATCGCACCGCGGCCGATTTTGCCCTGCGCGCGGAAAGCATCCGGCGGTTTCTGGAAATTGTCCGGACCATGAACACTGTTGGCGTCCCGATAATGGCCGGGACGGATGCTGCCGCGCCGAACGTTTTTCCCGGATCTGCCTTGCACGAGGATCTCGCGTATCTGGTGGAGGGGGGCTTGACGCCGATGCAGGCGCTCCAATCAGCGACGAAAAGACCCGCCGAATTTCTCCATCGCGGGCTGCAGCAAGGAACGATTGAAACCGGGAAACGCGCGGACCTGGTGTTGCTCGATGCGAACCCGCTCGAGGACATTCACAACACGCAAAAGATCCGCGCGGTGATTCTGGACGGACGGCTACTTGATCGCCGCGATCTGGATGCGCTGTTGGCCGAGGTCGAACAATTTGCGGCTTCGCACTGATTCCGCTATCGGCGCGCGTTTACAATTCTTCCGGCGCTTCCCGTCACGCGAAGCCCGTCCTGTCGGTTTGCAAAATATCGTGAGTTGATTTCGCCGGCGGCAAGCTGCTCGATATGGCGGAATCCGAGGCCCCTCAGGAATTCGTCGAGTTCTGCAGGAGTAAAGAACAAGCGAAAAGGTTCACCGGCGCGGGCCACTCGCCGCGAAAGCGCGTCGAGCGCAACCCTTTCGAAAAGGCTGAGCGAAGATCGTGGAACCGAGTAGTCAAAAACCACTCCACTGCCTTCCGGGAACTTGCCGAGAAAACCAAACGTACGCGCGGCGACTTCTTTGGTGAGGTAAGGGACTACGCCCAGCCACGATACAAACGTCGGTTGATCGGCGCGAAAACCCGCTGCGAGTAACTCGGCGGCTAACTCTTGGTGTTCAAAATCAACGGAGACAAACTTGACCGAGGGTGGGACCTGGATCGCGGCTGCATGGAGAGAATCGATCTTCCACTCTTGCGTGTTCGGGTGGTCAACCTCAAAGACGTTCAATCCGCTGTTCAACACCGCGCCACGATAAGGCGAGGTATCCAGCCCGGAACCCAAGATCAAATATTGCGTGACGCCGCGCGCGACGCTGCCCGTCAACTGATCTTCTGCGTAACGGCTGCGGGCAACCATGAACGCGCGAATCGACCTTGCGAAGCGTGTTTGGTGGAGTGCGGGATCAGCCTGAACTTCGGCAGCCGCTTCGCCAATGATGCGCACCGCCAGCGGATCGTCCAGAACCTTTGGCGAATCGAGTAACTGATGTGCGGCGCGGCGGAGCGCTACGCGCAACGCGGTGCGACTTGGAATACTTTCCTGCATCGATGGATTTCAGTATTAGTATTCAGATGTGAGAGAAACAGGAGCCGTCTTTCGTGGTGGATTGAAGAAAGGCAACGGCACGATTTTGGCGGAGACGGTTTTGCGGGCGGCCTCTACAGTCAATTCCATGCTGAGAGTCAAGCCGGGAGCGGCGCTTTCGCGGCTGACGGAGGCTAGTGCGATCATGCGCTTCAACGTGGGAGACCATGTCGTCGACGTGGCTTTACCGACTTGGCGACCGCCTCGATAAACCGGCACGGCCACGCGCGATGCCGTCAACGGCGCTTGTGGCGCCATGCCAACTTTTTCGTAGAGAGCCTCGACTTCACTCCAATCGATTTCCAACCCTACGAGCGACCTCGCCGGACCACCACGTTTGGCTTCTGCCTCGAGGGGGCCGCGGCCGACGAAAGTCTCCTTCTTTAAGTCCACCAGTTTGCCCAGACCGATTTCTCCCGGAGTGTACTTTTGTTGCTCGATGATAGCGCGCTTGCTGGAGATGTAGTCCACTTCAATCAGGATCAGACCGGCTTCAATGCGCGCGACGTCCAGTGCGACCATCCCTGCCGGATGAATGTCAAAGGAGCGACCCTTGACCATCAGCTCGTCGAAGACTTTCACCGCGTCTTTCCAAGGGACCCAGATCTCATACCCGAGATCGCCGGTGTAGCCGGTACGGGAAATGTCGACGGGCACGCCTGCGATTTTTCCGTGCGTGACGCGAAAGTATTTCAAGCCGCCAATGTTGGCTTCGGCGGCGGCGTGCAGCAATTTTCCGGTCGTTGGCCCTTGGAGAGCGAGAGCCGCCGTTTTTTCAGAAATATCTTCGATGTGCGCGTCGAGGCCGAGAGCGTTCTGCTGGAACCAGCGCAGGCTGGGATCGGCAGCCGTGCAGCGATACTCATTTTCCGCGAGGCGGGTAATGGTGCCGTCGTCGATGACCTTGCCTTCGGGATCGCACCAGCAGCAGTAGATGACCTGGTCGACCGCCACTTTGTTGATGTCGCGCGTGATGACACGATTCACGAGTTTCGTGGCATCGCGGCCGGTCACGTGATATTTGAACAATGGGGTGATGTCGATTAACGCGGAGGAGTTGCGAATGGCGTTGTACTCGTGCTCGTGGGTCATTTCATACGCACCGACCGTGTAATAGCCCGACCATTCCCTAAAATTCAGACTCTCGCACAGGGCGAGAGTCCTCTCATGGAAAGCAGTTCCGACGGGCACGATTCCTCCGGTTTTGATGCTGGCGATGGGGCAAACGGGCAGTAAAATTATAGTTTCTATCTTGCCGCGTCCGCAAGGTCACGAAGCTCGGCGATTTCGCGGGTTCTTCCAATTTCGCGGGCGCCTTGAGAAGCAAGCACGCTGACAGTAGAATGATTGGTTCCTCACAGTATGCGATTTGCCCTTGTCCGGGCGGAGTCATAACGGAATGCCCCATTTTTACGATGTGGTGGTCATCGGAGGTGGTCACAACGGTCTGGTGAACGCCGCGTATCTGGCAAAAGCAGGGAAGAAGGTCCTGGTGTTGGAGCGCCGCCACGTTCTGGGGGGAGCCGCGGTTACTGAAGAAATCGTTCCAGGCTTTCTGTTTTCCGAATGCTCCTACGTGGTTTCCTTGCTCCGCCCCGAAATCATCCGCGAACTCGATTTGCCGCGCCACGGGCTGGAAATTCTACCGCTCGATGGGACGTTTTCACCCATGCTGAACGGCGACTTTTTGTGGCGAGTGAACGACCACGCGAAAACACAGCGAGAAATTCGGCGGCACTCGCGTGTGGACGCGGAAGCGTACGACGAATTTTCAAAAATGATGACGCCGATGTGCCGGTTCGTGAAGCCCATGCTTTCCATGATTCCACCCGATCCAACGACGCTCTACCCCAAGGATCTCAGGCAGTTGAATTTCCTGCTGCAGCGTTTCCGCAAGCTTTCGTCGGATGAGCGCTACACCCTGATCCAGTTGATGACCATGAGCGCGGCGGATTTTCTAGACCAGTGGTTTGAGACCGACGTTCTAAAAGCCACCATGTCGGCTTCGGGCATCATTGGTACGTTTCTAGGAATTCGCTCTCCTGGTACAGCTTACGTTTTGCTGCATCACTATATGGGCGAAATTGACGGTGCATTTCGTTCGTGGGGATTCAGCCGCGGCGGAACGGGCGCGATTTCGCTGTCGATTGCTTCGGCGGCGCGCGAGGCGGGCGTGGAAATCCGCACGCAAGCGCCGGTGGAAAAAATCTTAGTCAAGAACGGCCGGGCTGCGGGCGTGGCCCTGAAATCCGGCGAAGAGATTTCTTGCAACGCGATTTCCTCCAGCGTGGATCCACACCTGACGTTCGAAAAGTTCTTGGACCCGAAGGAATTGCCATCAGATTTTCTGGAGAGCGTGCGCAGATATAAATTCCGGGGCTCATCGGGAAAAGTGAATCTGGCTCTCGACGGGCTCCCGAATTTCAAAGCGTTGGCCGGCGTGGGCGCGCACTTACGCGGCGCGGTTTCGATTTCCCCCAGCATGGAGTACATGGAACGGGCGTACGACGACGCGAAGTACGGCCGCTTTTCCAAGCGGCCCTACATCGACATGGTGATACCGAGCCTCACCGATCCTTCCGTGGCGCCTCCCGGAAGGCATGTGCTGTCCTGCTTCGTACAATACGCGCCGTACAAACTTGCCGAAGGCACCTGGGACGATCAGCGCGAAGTATTTGCAGACAATGTCATCGACACGATCGCCGAGCACGCGCCAAACATCAAGAAGCTGATCATCGGCAGGCAGGTTCTTACTCCGCTTGACCTCGAACGGGAATTTGGCCTAACGCAAGGAAACATTTTTCAGGGAGAGCTTTCCTTGGAGCAGCTTTTCTTCCTGCGGCCGGTTCCCGGTTGGGCGTATTACCGCACGCCCGTACATAACCTTTACATGTGCGGGTCGGCCACGCATCCCGGCGGTGGCATCATGGGCGCGAACGGACGAATCGCAAGCCAGGTCATCCTGAAAGAATGGAAAAAGGCGGCGAACTGACCATGCCGATTGGACAGAAAGTGGTGCTCGTTGGCGGCGGTCACAATGCATTGGTCACCGCGTTCTATCTGGCGAAAGGCGGATTCAAGCCTCTGGTATTGGAGCGCCGCGACATGGTGGGTGGCGGAGCGGTGACGGAACAATTTCATCCGGGATTTAGAGCTTCCACGCTGGCGCACACGCTTGGGCCGCTGCGCGCCGACATTGCGAAGGAAATGCAGCTTGAGAAATACAATTTGCAGATTTTCAGGCCCGATCCACGCGTGTTTGCTCCCGCGCCGGAC
This sequence comes from Candidatus Acidiferrales bacterium, assembly GCA_963722985.1. Classification (GTDB taxonomy): domain Bacteria; phylum Acidobacteriota; class Terriglobia; order Acidiferrales; family UBA7541; genus Acidiferrum. The sequence continues at coordinate 774,036 of CAVROZ010000001.1, forward strand.
GGGCGCGGCCTTCTTTTCTACGACGATGCGGCAAAGACGGCGGGGGCGATTTCACACTTGTCGGCAAAAGACGCGGCGCAGTACGTCGAATTCGCGAAAGAACTGGAAAAGGTTGCCAATGTGTTTGCCGAAATCGCGGCAATCACGCCGCCGGCCATCGACAAGCCTTCGCCCGAAGATTTGTGGAACCTGCTGAAGACGGGACGAAAAGTTCGGGGGCTGGGAAAGCGCGGAATGCTGGACCTGCTGCGTTGGGGTCCGATGGCAGTTGCGGATTTTGTTGCAGAATTCTTCGATACGGAATTGCTTCGCGCGGTGATCGCGGCGCGCGGAATCTTCGGAGCGAATCTGGGGCCGTGGTCGGCGGGATCGACCGCGGTCCTGCTGCTCCGGGCAGCCGCCGATCCGCATCCCATCGGTTCCGCCACATTTCCGCGGGGAGGGCTTGGCGAATTCTCGCGGGCATTGGCCGAAGCGGCGGTGAAGGCGGGAGCGGAGATCCGGACCGATGCCGAAGTCGCACAGATCCGCACGACCGGCGGTGCGGTCTCCGGAGTCGTGCTGGCGAATGGCGATGAGGTTGCCTGCGATGCGGTGGTTTCCGGCGTCGACCCGAAGCGTACGTTTTTCCATTTGCTCGAACCGGCGATTCTCGATCCTGTGTTCGCGATGCGCATGAAGAATTTCCGAGCGCGAGGGAACGTGGCAAAGGTGCACCTTGCGCTCGGCGGTTTGCCGAAGTTTCCATCGCTTGCGAATGCCGTAGCGCCGGACGGCTTCCACGAAGCGCTTTCCGGGCGAATTCACATCGGCCACGAGATCGATTATCTGGAAAAGGCCTTTGACACGGCTAAATACGGCGAAATTTCGGCGGCGCCGTATCTCGATGTGACCATTCCGTCGTTGCTCGATCCTTCGTTGGCGCCCGAGGGGAAGCACGTCCTGAGCGCGTATTTTCAATTTGCGCCTTACCAATTGAAGGAAGGAAATTGGCGAACACGCCGCGACGAGCTGGCGAAGAGGGTAATCAAGACGCTGGAGACGTATTCTCCGAATTTCGCAAAACTGGTCGAAGCGACGCACGTGATTACGCCCGCGGATTTGGAAGAGACTTACGGTTACACGGGCGGTCACATTTTTCACGGCGAATTAGCTTTGGACCAGCTCTTTACGATGCGGCCCGTGCTCGATTGGGCGAGATACCGGGCACCCGTGCACGGGCTGTTCCTCTGTGGCAATGGAACACACCCGGGAAATGGCTTGACCGGCGCATGCGGCGCAAACGCGGCCAAGAAAATCATTCACGAGTTGCGATGACCGCGAAGCAACGCCTTCAACGGGCTGCATCTGCTCGAAGTAGACGTTGCCGGACCAAAAATCATTTCATGTTTCCAAGATGGGGCGCAGCACGGCTGCACTCCTCGGGAGGTCTTGAGCCCTCATGATCGAGCGAGAACGGCATGAATACGATTGATCGCGAGAAGCTAAAGATACTGCGGGAGCGCGAGGAGAAGTTGTTTGTCGCAAAGCATCCGCGGTCGGCGGCGTTGTATAAACGTGCGGAGAATTCATTGTTCGGCGGCGTGCCCATGAACTGGATGAAGAAATGGGCGGGCGCGTTTCCTGTGTTTGTAAAACATGCGAAAGGCGCGCATTTCTGGTGCGTGGATGGGAAGGAGTATGTGGATTTGTGCCTGGGCGATACGGGAGCGATGACCGGGCATTCGCCGGATGCCGTCGTGGAGGCAGTGGCGAGACGGGCGCGAGATGGAATCACGCTGATGTTGCCAACCGAAGATGCGTCGTATGTGGGCGAAGATTTGCAAAAGCGGTTTGGGCTCGCTTCCTGGCAATTCACGTTGACAGCGACGGATGCCAACCGGTTTTCGATCCGAATTGCCCGGGAGATTACCCAGCGGCCAAAAATTCTTGTTTTTCACTACTGCTATCACGGCACCGTGGATGAGTCGTTTGCTGGTTTGCGCGACGGAGTAGTCGGACCGCGACGCGGAAATATCGGGCCTCCGGTAAATCCGGGCGAGACTACGCGAGTCGTGGAGTTCAACGATCTGAATGGCCTGGAAGAAGCACTTAAGCACCGCGATGTCGCTTGTATTCTCGCCGAACCGGCCATGACCAACGTCGGAATCATCCTGCCGGAAACCGGTTACTGGACGGCGGCTCGCGAATTAGCTCGGCGCTACGGTGCGCTTCTGATTGCCGACGAAACGCACACGATCTGTGCGGGTCCGGGCGGCTGCACGGCGGAATGGAAGCTCGAGCCGGACCTACTGGTGTTCGGGAAGGCCATCGGGAGCGGAATCCCCGGCGCAGCATATGGATGCACGGAAGAGGTGGCGCAGCGCATCGCGGCTCGCATTCACCTGGAAGATTGCGATGTGGGTGGGATCGGTGGAACGCTCGCGGGGAATGCATTATCGCTCGCGGCAATGCGTGCGACGCTTGAGCACGTGCTCACCACGAAGAATTTCGAGAAGGCGAGTGCGCTGGCGGTCCGGTTTAATGAGGGTGTCGTCCGCGCGATCGAGGACGGTCAGTTGCCTTGGAACGTGCAGCAGCTCGGTTGCCGTGCGGAGTACACCTTCTGCGAAACGCCACCGCGAAATGGCGGAGAATCGGCGGCAGTTGGGGATTTTGAGCTGGAGCGGTTCCTCCATCTGTATGCGCTGAACCGGGGAGTGCTGCTGACGCCCTTTCACAATATGGCGTTAATGTGTCCGGAGACGACCAGCGCAGACGTGGACAAGCACACGCTTCTTTTTTCCGAAGCTCTCGGAGAGCTGAGGAGCGCCCGAGAGAGATGGAGTTGAATCGTTATCGGCTACGTGCTCGCCACCGCTCCCAAGCTCAGAATGTCGACAAGCCATTTTTGCCTCAGATTACAAGTATTGATTCTGAGAAATTGCTGCGACCACTGAGACCTTCCGTATCCGAAGCCATCAAAACACCTCAATGACCGAGGGAGGATCGCCTGCTTGAGGATTTGGAACGTGCCATAGTTGCAACTAACTTGCATCTGATATGGACTAAGTTAGTCTCATTTCTTTCAAATCAGCAAGGGAAGGAAGGCGCAGTGGCCAGCATGCGAAGAGAAGTGGACGCTGTCCGCTTGCAAACGATTTGCAACACGGCACTCTATTTGCAAATAAGTTGTATTCACGCTGTGTGGGTTTTTCTCTTGACGCTATTCTGCAGCGCGATTCTGCGCGCCCAGGAGCCACCTTATTTCGTCACCTATTCGGATGTGATGGAAGAGCCGGGCAACCTCGAAATCTCCTACAAAGGCATCAATGCTGCGCCCCAAAACGCGAACGCCTTCAACAGTGCGACCATGGAGTTCGAATACGGATTAAAAGCCTATTGGACGACCGAGGTCTATCTTTCCGGGCAGACAACGCAGAACGACTCCACCATCTTTACGGGATATCGGTGGGAGAACCGTTTTCGGCCACTGATGCGCACGCACTTTATCAATCCCGTGCTCTACGTGGAGTATGAAAACGTAAACGCAGCTGACCGGAGTTTTCTGGAGATCATGGACCACCGGTCGATCTCCGATTTGTACCTGACCAATGCGCAGGGGCGAAACAAAACGGAGAGGTCTCTCGAGTTAAAGCTGATTCTCTCGAGCAACACGCACGGTTGGAACATTTCCGAAAATTTCATCACGGAAAAAGCGCTGAACGAAAGCGAACCCTGGGAGTTTGGCTATGCCCTGGCTGTAAGCCGACCCCTGGCGCTTGAAGCGGGAAGAAAGAACTGCGTGTTCTGCCGCGAAAATTTCAGCGCAGGCCTGGAGTTATATGGAGGTCTTGGCACGGCGGACGGTTTCGGATGGAAACAGACTTCGCAGTACTTAGGGCCGATCCTGCAATTCAAATATTCCGAAAGGACCTTCGATTGGATTCGAGCCGGGTTTTGGACTCAATTCCAACAGCGTGGGTGTTTTCTGGCGCTTCAAGGTGTCGTATGAAATCGACCAAGTTTTCGGCCGGTTGCGACGGAATTAGGACGGATGGGCAATCCAGTGCGCAGAAAAATTTGGATGCGGGTAGGTGTGGTCACCGCAGCCGCGCTCATGTCTATCGCAGCGGCCAATGGAAGCTGGTTGCAACATGTGCCGGACGCGGACCGAGCACGGGTGAATCCTGTTGCTGGACAGCCGGATGCGATCGCAGCGGGCGGACGGGTGTTTGAAGATCACTGCGCAAAATGCCATGGACCGGACGCGCAGGGACACGGGAAACGACCTAGCCTGCGAAGCGAGCGGGTGCAGCACGCCACGGATGGCGAGATTTTCTGGCTGTTGAAGAACGGCAATCTGCCGAAAGGGATGCCGACCTGGGCTTCTCTGCCGGAGCCGATGCGTTGGCAGGTGATCGCCTATGTGAAGAGTTTAGGGCCCGCGACCGGCGGCCCCGCAGCGAATAGAACAAGCGGAGAAAAACCGTGAGGATTGAGAAAAGAAACCTCCCGAAGACGTTGCTCGTGTGGGTCATGGCTATCGCCGCTGGGAATACGGGTTGCGGCTCCGGGAAAGCGCCTGGTGCCGTACAAGAGGCGGAAGGCGCGCCTGCAGACCAGAACGTGGGCGAGCGGATTTTCATTGACACGCGGTTCGCGGAGTACTTTGCCCAAAACATGACGGGAGTGAACGACCCATTGCCGGTGGGCGACGCGGTCGTGGCGCAGGTGAACACGCCGATCGGGACTGTGCCTGGACCGTTTGCCGGAGAATCGATCAACTGCCGCTCTTGCCACTTTGTGACCGAATTCACTGGGGTAAAAGGTGTCGGCAATCGCACCTATGCGGACTTTGTGACGCACAGCCCGATTCCGCGCAAGATCAATGGGATCACCTCGACGCCACGAAACGCCATGCAGATGGTGGGGTCACTGCAACCGCACGCGGGCCGACTTTTTTGCACTTCGACGGAGAATTCGCGACGTCGCAAGATCTGGTTCTGGCGACATTCACGGGGAGGAATTTCGGCTGGTCGCCGGAGCAATATCAGCAGTCGATCGGCCACATCGCCAAAGTAATCCGCGAGGACAACGGAAACAATGCGGGGTCCCATACCTACACACACGGGATTTCGTATGCCGAGATTTTCCTGGGCACCGATCCAACAATTCCGACCGACTCCGTGTTGCCCGCGCAATACCGGCTGGATGTGACCACGTCGACCGACGAAGCAATCGTACAAGACATGGCCAAGCTGGTGGCCGCATATATGGCGGGTCTGCTGTTCAAGCAGGATGAATTCGGGCGGTACGTTGCGTCGCCGTACGACGTTTTTCTGCGCGTGAATCATTTGCCGACGCAGCCGAAAGCCGGAGAAACGCAGCCGCAATACGCGCAGCGGCTTTTGGGACTGGTGAAAAACCTCGCCTCGCCAGTTTTTGTGGATGGAAGTTACGGAAGCTTCAACTACCACGCGCAGAGTTTTGTTTTCAGCGCGACAGAGCTACAAGGACTGATCATATTTCTGACGGCAGCGCAGGGAGCGACGGATAGCTCGCAGCACGCGGGAAATTGCGTGAGCTGTCATCCTTTACCGGATTTCACGGATTTCCGGTTTCACAACACCGGAGTGTCGCAAGAGGAGTACGATGCGGCAAATGGCACGGGAACGTTTCTTCAACTTGCGGTTCCAGGGTTGGCGGACCGCTCGGCGAATCCCGATCTGTATTTGCCGGCGTCGGCAAATCACCCCAATGCGAGCGAGCGATTCCGGCATCCCGCGGTGGCGGGAAGCCCACAATATGCTGACCTCGGACTTTGGAATGTGTATCTGAATGGAGACATGCCGAATCCGCAGGCGAATCTGAATTCGTTTGTCTGCGCGAATGCGAGCAATTGCGCGGTAGACCAGGGGCTGGCGACGACAATAGCGCAGTTCAAGACGCCGACATTGCGTGATTTGGAAGATTCCGCGCCCTATTTTCACAACGGGTCGAAGGCAAATTTTATCGATGTAGTGCATTTCTACATCAATAATTCACAGTTGGCGCGGCAGGGGCTGCTACGAAATGGGGCCGTGGAGTTTGCGGCCATGTCGTTGAGCGCTGAGGATTTGAATGCGTTGGTGGCATTCTTAAAATCGTTGACCGAGGATTACGACGACGCCTAGATGCTTTCCTCTGGCTCCTTAACCTGAAGCACAAGCACAAAAATTCCCCATGACTGCGGTGGGGAATTTTCTTGTGCAAGCAGCGTTCAAGCGGAGGCGGTGGCTACTGCGCGGGCACCTTCGATTTCGATGAGCTTTCCAGAACGCACGTCGTAGAGATAGCCATAGACGCGAATGGACTTCGGGACGAGTGGGTGATTGCGAATGCGCTCTATGTCGTCGACGACGGCTTGTGTTTGATCCTTGATCGTCAGCCAGTCGATGTATTCGCCCTCGCGGGAGCCGGGGCCTTTGCCGATGTCGCGGAAGCCATTGGCGGTGAGTTCGGCGGTTTCTAAGCTGCTGCTTAGCAGACCCCGCATAACTTCATTCGTGAAGTACTCCATGCCGCAGTCGGTGTGATGAATGACGAAGAATTCGCGCGTGCCCAGGAGTTTGTAGCTGATGACCAGAGACCGAATGGCGTCGTCACTGGCGCGCCCACCGGCGTTGCGGATGACGTGGGCGTCGCCTTCGGCCAGCCCGGCGAATTTCGCGGGATCGAGGCGCGCGTCCATGCAGGTAAGGACAGCAAAACCACGCCCGGGGGGAAGCGCGAGCTTGCCCTTTTCGCCGAAACTAGACGAAAACCTTTCGTTGGCTTGCAGAACTTCCGAGAGAATCTTGCTCATGATAGGCTCCTTGCGTTTTTTGATTTGAGCTGTTCGGCCGTGTCCAACTTCCCGGCGTCACCCCAAAAAAAAAGCCCACGAAGTGAGTCGTGGGCCAAAGTGGATCCGGGTTGAGAAATGGAAATTAGCCGCCGGAATTCCTCCGCCCACTTTGCGGACAACAGCCAGAAAAACAGCCTGCGAGCGGTATTGCTGGAAAGCTGCGGTGGCCGAACATGGGAGGACAGCGTACGTGGAGGGGGAAGGGAAGTCAACGGGTAGCGTTGACACGGGTAGCGGCGACACGGTGTAGCGGCGACACGGGTAGCGAAACGATGCCCTGCCCGCAGGCTATTTGTGTTGACTGATGCCTAGGATGTTGCCATCGGGGTCCTTGAACCAGGCGACTTTGTCGCCCGAGGGAGCAGTCCAGATTCCAAGGTCCTCATCCTGTGCAAACGGAAACTTTTCTGGGGGAACCCCGCGGTCGCGAAGCCAAGTGGCAGTGGCCCGGATATCGTCCACCTCCCAACCGAGGATGGTGCCCTGAAGGGGGGTGAAGTTAGGAATTTTCGTGATGCGAATTTTGTGGCCGCCGACACTGACGACCAGGGCGAACTGGTCGAGGCTAACGAACTGAAAACCGAGCTTGTCTTCGTAGAAAGCGCGCGCCGCGTCGTAGTCCGTAGTGGGAATGAAGCCCACGAGTTTGCCAGAAGCCAACATGGTTCCCTCCATGGTCGAATTTGAGGCTATATGAATAACGCTTGTGCCTGCGGATCTACTTTCATCATTGTGGCAAGAAATGTCGCAGAAGTGCCATAGCCTGTGATCGAACGCCGACGGGCCTTGCGCTTGCATAGCGAACTGGCCTCTGGGCGGATCTCGATGACGGCCGTGTGATCCCGGAACACTTCATGCCGAGAATCAACTTTCAGGGGCCCGGGCCATCGCGGGCGAGTTTGCGCTGATAGAAGAAGGAGACGGCGAGCAGAGCGGCGCCGAGGATGAAAAAAGAAAAGATGCGATAGACGCGGTCAAGGAAAGACAAGTCGTAGAAGAAAACCTTTATGACCACGATGCCGAGAAGGAACAGGGCTTGCCAGCGCAGCAAAGGCCACTGGCGTTGCATGCCGACAAGCAGGAGGAGGCCGGCGTAAACGGTCCAGAGAACGGAAACGGAGAGGCGTTGCGCGAGTGAGTTGCTACCCAGATTGCGTGGACCACCGCCGAAGTAGTCCCAGAATTCCTGAGTGAGGGCGAGGAGGGCGAAGAAGTTGATGGCGATGGAGAGGAGGGCGGCTTCGGCGCGGGGGCTATCGGAGGATGGGACGCCCACGCGGACTGACATGTTTGGCGAAAAGTCCCGAGATGTTACGGCGAACCAGAGGGAGGCGCCCAGCCCGGCGATAAGAATCAGATAGGTGCCGAAGCGCTCGTTGAACAGGAAAGTACCGGCGCGCGGCGGGTCAAAGACAAGATGCGCGGCCGCCATGGTCAAGATGAAATAGCCGAAGGGACGGAGCAGGTTGGCGAGAGTACGGAACCCGATGCAGACGAGAGCGGCGCCTTCGACGGCAAATGCATAGGTAATGTTGTTGTGTTCGAGTTTGGTGGGAATGGCAAGAGTGAAACAGGCCACCCCGAGGCCGGTGTAGACCACGCGCGCCGTGGCGCCTTCTTCGGCGTTTGGGTCGGGGAGAAGCAAGGCGATCGTTTCATGAGCGATGGCGAGAACGAGGAAAAGAAGAGCAAGCGGCCAGCGGTCGTTGGGCCAAAGAAGTGTGTAGAGAATCGCAATGAACGCGAAGGCGTTGGCGATGACGAGGAGAACGTCGAGAGGACGAAACTTTTGGCGAAAGATCCCACGCGACGCGGGAACGACCGCGAATAGCAGAAAAATCAGCGTGGCGAAAAAGAGCGTGCTGCCAAGAAATCCGAAACGGTTGTAAAAAACGTCATACCATTGCCAGAAGTAGAGATGCGTGCCGACGAAGGCTAGGGGGAGAAGGGATTGCCAATCCTTACGCCAACTAACGAACAGTGCAGCGGCTCCGAGAAGCAGAAGATAGCTGAAGAGCACGACCTGTTCGTTTTTACCGCTGCTCATAAGCGCGGGAGTCAGGAGTCCGCCGACTAGCGAGAGAAATGCGATGCGTTGGGAACTCCGCCGAAGAGCCAGATAAGCCATGATGGCGGTGACTCCGACCAGCGCGAGGAAACCCACCTGGCGCGAGAATAGCGCGTAATACTGGCAGCCGGACCAAACCGAAACGAAGAGGGTGGCCTCGCCTAAGCCGGCGATTCCTTCGGAAAAATATGTGTAGTCGCGGGAGAGAAGCCAGTCGCTCCACGGGAGCATCGCGAGACCGAGGATGATGCCGATGGTCACTCGGCCACCGGGGCCGATCCAGTTGTTGTCGAAGGCGAGTTTAAGGAAATAGGAGACGGCAAAAAGAATGGCGATGATGCCGATGCGATTAAACCAGCGCCCACCGATAAGAGCTTCGAGGTCCGCGGCGGAAGGCTCGCCCGTGGAACTCCTGGGTAGAGCGAGTGATGGAGGAAGATTGGGTCGCGGAGTAGGCGGGTGCGGTGTTGGCGGTGGGATTGACGGCGGCGTGAGTAGAGTGGGATGCGCCATTTGCGGAACTTGGGGATGGTCAACGACGTCCGACTGTCGCGTTAGTTGATCGACTGGAGCCGGCGGAGGCGTTGGTGGAGTCGCCGCATCAAGTTTTTTCTGCACTTCGGCGAGTTTTTGCTCGAGTTGATAGACGCGGAAGGTCAATTCATTTAAAGGAAACGGTTTGAGAGTGGCCTCGATTCGATGGATGGCGGCTAGGGCTACCAACGAAAGAATGGTGCTTACTAGGAAGAGGAGGATTACCATGAAGAAGATGGATACCATGGCGTTGGCTTGAGCGGATTAAAGCACAGTCTCGAGTGGGGAACAATGGAAGGTGTCCATGACGTATATACCTTCCAGGTGGCATGGGCACAAAACCCTGTCCGCGTGCAGGCCGCGCTACTACGGAGAATGGAGTCGATCATGGCGGACTACTATCTGCTGAAAACAGAACCATCGGAATATTCGTTTGCGGATTTGACCAGAGATAAAGAGACGGAGTGGGATGGAGTGAAAAATCCCGTAGCGATCAAGCATCTGAGCGAGATGGACCAGGGCGCGCGGTTAATTATTTATGAGACCGGCGACATGAAGACCGCCGTGGGAACGGCGACGGTGGTGTCGGTAGATGCGCAGAATCCAAAAAAGCCGGTGGTCGTGATCAAAGCGGGGAAGGCGTTGGCGAAACCGGTGACGCTGACTGCGATCAAGGCAAACAAGTTGTTTGCGGATTCGCCGCTGGTGCGGATTGGAAGATTGTCGGTAGTGCCGTTAACGGCGGCGCAATACAAAGCAATTGGCGGTGCCTGAAGAAAAAGGAAAGAGAAGCGCGCCGCTCAACGTAAGCAGGTCACTTTGCCGCAATCCCAATAGAGCACATTCAGCCGGAATCTTTTGTGGCTGGCGCTGGCCGGTCTTGATGGCGAACCAGCCGTCGGCGGGCAAATTTGTGTTCATTGGATCGTGCGCGACGATCTTATATTTCCCGGGACCGAGTTGTATTGTCTGTCGTGAAGGTGATTTCAGTTTTTCCCTCAGGCCATCGTTCCACAACGCCGATGGGACGGATGACTACTTTAGAGTTAGGACACGGCGAATCATCGAGTGTAACGATGACTGCCACGCGCACCTCTGCAGGAGTTATCGCAGCTGTCGGTGTTTGTGCCAGAAGCCTCATCCCCGAGAGACACAAGAGAAGAGATAAGATCAGTCAGCTGGCTTCGCTCATGTAGGGTCTTCGGCCAATTGTCTGGGCCGCTCGCAGCCTAGTTAGAACGGTGACACGGACGAAGCTTGCAGGGAATGTTGAATGAGATGAAGGGCGGCGCGCTCAGTAGAGCCCGGGGATGAGGCGGCGCACCTGGTTGCGGTAGGTTACGTACTGTTCGCCGAAGGCTTGCAGCAACGCGAATTCTTCAACGTGAATGCGATACAAAACCGCGGCTGTCGTCGGGACCAAGGCGATCGCCAAGCTAAGCCAATTGCGCGAATGCAGACCGACCGCAAGGAAAACCAGCATAAGGCCGAGATAAGAAGGATGACGGACGTACCGGTAGAGACCGGAGCGATTTAGTTTTGCAGAAGCGAGAATCGCTACGTTGGAGCTGAAGGATTTTCCCAGGGTATAGATCGCCGTCCACCGTATCACGAGGGCAATTACCAAGACAATCAGACCGGCGACCTTCAACGCGCGTGTGCCGCCGAACATGGACGGTGGGGTGGCTTCGCTGATCCAGATCGCGGCGGTCATCGAACCGAGAATGACGATCCATAGAAGGAGAAGAGATCCACGATCCCGGACTTTCCCGGTACTTTCCTTGGTGCGCGTGGCGACACCGATGATCACCTCGGAGGCGACCCAGGTCCAGTAGAGGATCTGCCAGGCGAGAGGAGGAGTCATGCCGACTCTTTCGGGAGGGCTCGGGCAGGAACTACGTCCCCTGGCTCCAGCAGATCCCACTTGTTGCCGTAGAGGTCTTCAAACACAGCGACAGTGCCGTAGGATTCCTGGCGAGGTCGCTCGAGGAATTTGACGCCCGCGGCGAGCATGAGGCGGTGGTCACGCCAGAAATCGTCGGTGTGAAGAAAGAGGAAAACACGGCCTCCGCCTTGGTGGCCCACCTGTTGCAGTTGTTCGGGTGTGTCGGCTTGCGCAAGGAGGAGGGTAGCTCCGCGAGAGCCGGGAGGAGCCACGACGAGCCATCGTTTGTCGGCAGGGAGTGGCGTGTCCTCGACCACGCGGAAGCCCAGAGATTCGGTGAAGAAAGCGAGGGCTTCGTCGTAGCTGCGGACGAGGAAGGTGACGTGAGCGAGCGATTGGGGCATGAGCGAAGATTATCGCATTGATCTGAGGGGGACGCCCGTAGCGGAAAAGCGATTTGAGGATTGGATTAGGGGCGCTTGTAGCCGCTATTTCCGAAGTTTATAATCAGGTGTTAGGCATCGAGGAGGAAGACTCGCATGGCGACGTCAAAGGCAAAACTGCACGGGAACGTTGGGGAATTCACAAACGAGCCGTTTATCGATTTTTCCAAACCAGAGAACAAAAAGAAGATGGAAGCGGCGCTGAAGAAAGTGCGCGGGGAATTCGAGCACGAGTACCCGATGTGGATCGCTGGGAAGAAGGTTGTGACGCCGAAGAAGAGGAACTCGACGAATCCGTCGAAGCCATCGGAGGTGATCGGCCTGTTCCAGGAAGCGTCGAAAGAACAGACCGTCGAGGCGATCGAGGCGGCGCATAAGTATTTTGACGTGTGGAAGAAAGTGCCGGCGCTAGAGCGTGCGAGGTGCTTGTTCAAGGCTGCTGCCGTTGTTCGCGAGCGGAAATTCGAGTTGGCGGCGCTGGTCTGCTACGAGGTGGGGAAGAGCTGGATTGAGGCGGATGCGGACGTAGCGGAGACCATCGATTTTTGCGAGTTTTACGGGCGGGAGATGCTGCGGCTGGCGGAACCGCAAAAATTAACTCCGATGCGCGGCGAGAGAAATTACATGGTGTACATCCCATTGGGAGTCGGGGCGGTGATTCCGCCCTGGAACTTCCCAATGGCGATTATGGCGGGCTTGGTTGTGGCGTCCCTGGTGACGGGAAATACGGTGGTGGTGAAGCCGGCGTCGGATTCGCCGACGATTGCGGCGAAGTTCGTCGATATCTTGTTTGAGGCGGGAGTGCCGAAGGAAGCGGTGCAGTTCTTGACCGGACCCGGCGGCGCCGTCGGCGACACCTTGGTGCAGCACCCGAAGACGCGCTACATCGGATTCACCGGCTCGAAGGAAATTGGATTGCGAATCTCGGAGCTGGCTTCGAAGCCGGCACCGGGGCAGATCTGGATCAAGCGGACCGTGCTGGAAATGGGGGGCAAGGACGGAATTGTCGTGGACGAGGAAGCCGACATTGACTCGGCGGTGGAAGGAACGGTGCAGGCCGCGTTTGGCTATCAGGGGCAGAAGTGCTCGGCGTGTTCGCGCGTGATTGTAAGCCAGAAGGTCTACGACACGTTTTTGAATAAGCTGGTGGAGCGGACGAAAAAAATCAAGGTGGGGCCGAGCGATGACCCGAACAATTATATGGGGCCGGTAATCAGCGAGCCCGCGATGAAGGGTATCCTCGATTACATCGAGGTCGGAAAGAAAGAAGGGCGATTGATGACGGGTGGCGGACGCGCTGCGGGCGATGGCTACTTTGTCGAACCAACAATTATTGCGGATATCGATCCGAAGGCTCGGCTGGCGCAAGAGGAAGTGTTTGGTCCGGTGCTGGCAGTGATCAAGGCGAAGAATTTCGATCAAGCGATGGAAATTGCAAATAACACCGAGTTTGGATTGACGGGCGCGGTGTATTCGAAGAACATCGCCAAGATCAAACGGGCGGAGGAAGAGTTCCACGTGGGCAATTTGTATTTGAACCGCAAGTGCACGGGAGCCATGGTCGGCGCGCATCCGTTCGGCGGATTCAACATGAGCGGAACGGATTCGAAGACCGGCGGAAAAGATTATTTGCTGTTGTTCCTGCAGGCCAAAGCCGTAGCGGAGAAGGTGAGTTAGGGGCTCGAAAACAGAAATTCGAAATGGAAAATCGCGGTCGACGAGCAGGGCGGACAAAAGTCCGCCTTGTTTTTTTGGCGTGCCGAGCTGCGAAACCCAAGATGGCGGCCTGACCCTTCGAACATAGGGCCAGAGACGCGTTGCTACGTGGGCTCCGCCACGTTGCGCCTGGAGACGTATTTCAGTACACGGTAGACGGGGTAGCTGCAGGCGATGGCGAATAGCGTGAGGTAGCTGTTGGTGGGATCCTCGCGGGTAGCTTCGATGAGAAAGCCGATGGAACCGAGGAGCGCCAGCAGCGTGGTGTAGGGGTAGCCCCATGCGCGATAGGGCCGCGGAAGATTCGGCTCGCGTCGGCGAAGAAGGAAAAGAGAAATGAAGGAGAGCAAGTAGTTGGTTACAAAGAAAAAGGCCAGCATGGCGATGACGCGTTCGAAACTGAAGACGGCGAAGGTAACACCGCCGAAGGCGCTGAGGAGCAGGCCGACCGTGGGAGTGCCTCCTTTATTGACTCGAGAGACGGAGCGGAAAAAGAGTCCATCGCGGCTCATGGCGTAGATAACACGAGTTGCCATGAGGTGCAGCGCGTTCATGCTGCTGAACAGTGCGAGGACCATGATGGAACGGAAGATGAAGTCGCCGTGCTGGCCAAATACGCGCTGGGCAGCGAGGCCAAGCGAAAAATTGTTGCCGGCAACTTCGTTTATGGGGAGTACATAAAGGACGGCGGCGTTGATCAGGAGATAGATCACAACGACGGAGAAGAGACTGGCGAAGATAACGCGAGGAACGAGATAGCCCGGATTTTTGACTTCGTCGCCGAAGTAGACGACCCCGTCCCATCCGTCGTAAGTGAAAATGGTGGACTGCAACCCAAAAAGGAGAGCGGTTACCAGAGCGGCGCCGACCGGAATAATGACCGGCGAGACGGCCTGAGCGAGAGGGGCGGCTTCGGCGGCGTGGCGAAGATGACCGCCGAGGGTAAAGCACGCCACCGCAATGGCCAAAAAGGCTAGAGCTTTCATGACCGTGGTGACGTTCTGGATCTTGCTTCCGATCGAGACGCTTTTCCATTGCAACAGGGCGAAGATTAGAACGACCGAGACGGCGGTGATTTTGATTTTTGAAGCGCCGTCGAACACCGGAAAGAGCCGCGCCATATATTCGGCGATGACAATGCCGACGAGGCCAGTCGACCCGGCACTGGAGAGCCAGTCGCTCCAGCCAACGATGAAGCCTGCGAATTCGCCGATGGCGCGGCGAGAGAAATTGTACTGGCCTCCACTTTTAGGGATGGCTGCGCCGAGTTCGGCGAGTTGAAACGCGCTGACAAGGGCGTAAAGAGCGCCGCCGAACCAGACACTGAAGAACAACCAATGGTTCGGCAGACGCGCGGCGATTTCACCCGGTGTGCGGACAATGCCGGCGGAAATGGTGTTGCCGACGGCAACGGCGATGCCGAAGCCCACGCCGAGGATTTGGAGGAGTTTGCCTTTTTCCTTGCGCGGATGCGCCGGGCGCAGGGGCAGTTCGGCAGTGAGCGAATCAGTGGGTGTCGACAATGTGGGGTCTCATCGCGGGATAGGCGACATCATACGTTGACGGAAAAAAGAAGCAAAGAGGCAATAGGAGAATCGAGAGAATTTGCCGCCTTGCTCCGACGGGGTCCAGCCGTGCTGGACCCTTACCGAGAAAAGAAGTTCATCCTCTCAGAGCACGGGCAGAATGCCCTTGCCACTTAATGCATTTTGGGGACGCGCGGGAGTTCTTTGTCGGCCAAAGCGAGGGTGAGTTGGTCTGAAGCAGAATTGGAAATGACGCTGAGAGAGGAGCAATCGTTTACGATCCAGTCGGCGCCGGCGCCGAGCAGAAATTCGTCGGGACTTGTTGTGCGAAGTGCGAGGACGCGGGCGCCTGCGGCTTTGCCGGAGCGCGTACCGGAGGCGGCGTCCTCGATGACGATGCAGAATTGCGGCAGGAGATTTAAAGCCGCGGCGCCCTTCTGGTAGGGCTCGGGATCAGGCTTGCCGTGCTGGATGTCGCTGGCGGTGACGAGATGCTGCGCGTATTGCCAGAGGCCCGCGGCGCGGAGACGAACTTCGGTGAGCGCGCGCGTGGCGGAAGTGACCACCGCAAATTGCGACGGGCGAATCGCCGCGAGAAGTTCCTTCGTGCCGGGAAGGGCGACGACACCGTCGATGTCCTCGATTTCGGCCTGCTCCATCCAGCGATTCTCGGCGAGATGAACAGAGGCATCGGCGTGAGGAAGCAGTTCCTGAATTGAGGACAGACTTGGGCGGCCATGAGCGAGTTGCACGGCACGGACAGGGTCGAGATGGTACTTGGCTGCCCACCGCGTCCAGACACGGGCGACGGCAGGGGTGGAATCGACCAGAACGCCGTCCATGTCGATGAGCAAGCCGTGGCAGAGGATTTCGATCACCAAATGATTTTAATGAGAACTGCCGATTTCATAAACAGAAAGTAACTGGACTTAGTCTAGTCTAGTGACTTAGTCCAGAATGAGGGTATGAAAAGAGAAGTCAATACCCATGAGGCGAAGACGAAATTATCGCGCTTGCTGAAGCGCGTGGCGGCGGGAGAGAAAATTACATCGCCAATCGCGGAGTGCCGCTAGCGCGATTGGTACCTGTACGGGCGCACAAGCCTGAACGCCAACTCGGCGCTTATGGAGCTACGATTCAGATCGCGGACGATTTCGACGCGCCGCTTGCGGATGAACTTTTGGACCTCTTTGACTGTTGCGTCAAGTCGACGGCAAGGAAAAGATGAAGTACTTGTTTTACACCAGCGTATTGATTCACAGTCTGATGGCAAAACCGAACCTCAGCCAACGAGCCATCAGCCTTCTTGGCGATCAAAGCCTGGTCTGTGGCCAGTTGTTGGGAAATTGTGATCAAGACCTGGAGTGGAAAACTGATTCTGCCGGACACATCCGCCGAATTTCTTACGCGTGCGTTGAAACTGATGTTGCTGCATTCGCTGGAGATCACGCATTTGCATGCGCTGGCCGTGGCAGAATTGTCCGACCATCATCGCGATCCGGTTGACCGGATGTTGATCGCACAGGCAAACGTCGAGGGGATGACATTACTTACGCTCGACCGGGTCTTTGGAAAATACAAAATGGAACAGTTCTACTGCGGCCGTTAATTACGCACGCGGAAGAACTATCCTACCGTGAAGAGTCAATTGCCAAAGCAGGCCCAGTTGATTTGCGCCGTGTCTGTCTCAACGCTGCTTGCCGGCGTGACTTTGCTGGTCGTGCTTGGAACTTTGAGAATCCCTGTCAACGTGCCCGCGCCGTTCCAGTTGGCGAAACATTGCGGCGGAGAAACATAAGTGTGCGAAAGCATCTGTTCCGGGCAGGCCCCGCCGGCCATCGTGCAAGTGCCCTGATCGGCTATCTTAAAGAAGGAAGAAAACGATAATGGCTCCCAGCCACCGCTGATTCCATTCACCGTGCCCTTCGTTGTGACGTAATGCGTAGAAGTACCGATGAAATAGGCATCTGGCGTCCCGAAGAAAACATTGTCGTCGAAAGCGAGACTTGAATTTGCGTCCGTGTCGCTGATGAATCCGCGTCCATGGTCTCGGGCCACGTCGTTCGAAAAATAACTCTCCTTGATGGTGACTCCCCAGTTGCCGCGGCTCCCCAATCCGGCCGCTTCCCGGATTACCCCGTTGTCGTCTTCGAAATGGCATCCCTGGCAGACGAAACCTTCGACCCCGCCTAATTGAATCGCGACCCCGTTGGGACCACCAGCATGCTGCGAAGTCACGTTGGTCATGACGATGGAATAAGGAATCCAGACTTTTTGGCCACCGTCATCGATCTGAATATTCACGTGGCCGTTATCGTGCGGAGTGGGGCCGTCAAACTGGCAATTGTCGAAGGTCATTTGACCGGAGTAAGCGCCGGTTACACGCAAAGCCGGGGGAGCATTGGGTCCGCGAAACGCGATCACGTCGCGCATCGAAATGAACTGATCGGTCGCCGGAGGCGAGCCTCCTGCGGTTGAATCGAAGACAATCGCGTAGCCGCCGAAGGTTGTGAGCGAGCCGAGGACGAGGTCGTTAAATTGCGAGTACCACAGGCCGCCGCCACTCGCGGCAACCATGCTGATTCCGTCTGCGGCGCTTCCTGGGGCGGCTTGCAGATTGAGTCCTTGCAAGAGGACGTGCTGGGCCACGATGGACGGGTAATCTCCGCTGAGCGGCAGAATGAACATGGCTTTGGACGGACTACTGGCCGTGACGAGGGTTGCGCCGGAGGTCACGCCGATAACGTGCAGGCCGTCGCGAACGGTGATCTGGGTGAGGGTGTACTTGTATGGTCCGAGGAGGATGGTGACCGCAGAGGTGCCCGGGTCGAGGGTTCCGAGCGCAAGAGCTGTCGGGCTGAAATCCTCGCGCATATCGATCGTGCACCCCTGGTGAGGGCACTTGCCGAACGCTGCGGCAAGCGTCGCGTAGCAGTCGCTGCCATTCATGTGGATCTGTCCGCCCGTGGAGCAGCGACTTGTCGCAGGAGGCGGAGCGGCTTCGGCCTCCGACGCGGTAACGGCCCTGTCTGGGTTGTGTGTTTCTTGGCCCCAAGCCTCTGTTGAGCAAATCGTAAGAATCGCAAACAAAAGAAGGCGATGCATGGTCATGGAACTGCTCCGAGTTTCTTGCTGGGCAAATCGAATACCTTGAAATTGTGCTCTGAGATCTGGAAAAGCGCCAAGGGCGCACTTTGGCAAGATAACGTCTAGGTTTCGAAGGGCAAGCAAGACGAGCTACTGGATTCGGTAAGCACTTTGAGCGCACGGCATGTGCCGAACCTCGGCCAAGATTCATCCAAGTACGCTGTCAAGATTTTAACGAGGGGACACTATGCCGCAAAAATCGCCGAACGAATCGAACTCTCTTCGCAAGGAGCTGCTCTCTCATCTCACCGCCGATCACGCGCACGCTGGCTTCGACGTTGCCGTCGAGGATTTTCCGGCCGATCTTCGGGGCAAGCGGCCCCACGATCTTCCTCACTCCGCTTACCAGCTCGTCGAACATCTTCGTATCGCCCAGTGGGACATCATCAATTACGCGCTCAATCCCAAGCACAAATCTCCTGATTTTCCAGATGGCTATTGGCCGAAATTGCCCGCACCTCCCGACGCCAAAGCCTGGGACAAATCCATTGCCTCGTTCCGGGCGGACCGCAAGAAGTTAGTCGCTGCGCTAAAAACACACGATATCCTCTCGCCGATTAAGCATGCAAACAACCAATCCCTGGCCGATAAAACCGTCCTGCTGATCGACCACAACGCCTACCATCTCGGCCAACTCATCCTGCTGCGCCGCCTCTTGAACGCCTGGCCAGAAAAATAGAAAAGCGCAACACGCGCCGCCGATACCAATATGCGAACCATTCCCGACCGGTCACAGCGGAATCAACCAACATTTTGCAGGATATTGGGGTGGGAGACGGGGATTGAACCCGCGACATTCGGTGCCACAGACCGACGCTCTACCAGCTGAGCTACTCCCACCGTAGAAGGCCAGTTTAGCATGCGCTTGGTTGCGATAAAAGACCGACCAAAATCTGCCCTCCGCGGCTGAAGTTGGGTTGATGGCCAGACACTTATGTCGGAGCTGAAGCCTGCAGGCAGGCTCTGACCGCTGTGCCCCAAGGCGAAGAGAACGGCCTCAGGCCTGAGCTACAAGTCTCGTACGGGTTTGCCTGATTAGGACATAGCAAGGTGGAAACGTTGGGGTTAGCTGAAACGCGACAGATGGTTTGGGCTTGCTAGACTCAAGGATGGCGGCGGCGAGTGGCGCCGCTTAGGTTCGGCCGAAACCTGCAACCACCGCCATAGGGGGTGTGTGTCCCCGCAGATGAACCCGCAAACCTCAGATCGCCTCCATTTCGAGATGCAGATCGCCTACGCGCGGCCGGCGATCGCGCTGTTGGCGATTTCCTGCCTCCTGGAGTTGCGCGCGGTGAGGGAAGCGGAGCGGGCACTGGCGTTGCTGACCGCCTATTTGGTAGCGGCGGTCCTGATTATTGGACTGGAACGGCTGCTTCGGAAGTACAACTGGCACCTGCCGCTGGCATGCGATGTTTTGGTGGTCGGGCTGTATCTTTATTTTTCCACGGAGATCATGCCGGCATGGTTTCTGGTGTTTTTTGTCGCGTTTGCCGCCGGTTACCGTTGGAATTTTAAGCTGGCAATGTTTCTTTCGTTTGGGCTGTTGCTTCTGGCGGTGGCATTGCGGCTGAACCGATTGACGCCAACCGATCCGAGGCCTTCGGCATTTTTTTATTTGCCAGTTTTTGCGGCCACATTGATGGGCGCCGGTGGAATGGCGTTTCTGGGTGACCGCAACCGGCGCTTCACGGAACAACAGGAGTTTCTCAACAAAGTTTCCGGGACGATGCACGTGGAAATCGGGTTGGCAGAGTCCTTGCGGCTGCTGCTCGAGGATTTGTGTGGCGAGTTTCACACCGAGGGAGCGCTGCTGGCTTTCCGCGATGCAGACCTGGAGCGGATTTTCCTGTGGCAGTTCAAATCCGGCGAAAGCGAACGGCTGAGTCCGGACAACCTACCACTGACGCGCGCGGATGGGTTTTTGCTGGACGATCTGGATGCTTCCCTGTGTTGGAACTCGCTCGAGGGGCGCGGATCAGGCTTCGGCTGGGACCGGCGGAACATGCAAGGGCTGAAAATCCTGCCTCGGATTCCCGGGCCAACGCAACAGGAGTTTCGGATCCAGAATTTTCTTTCCGTGGCGTTCGACCAGTCCGGCCAACCAGTTGGACGGTTGTTCCTGGTGAACCGGCGGAACGACCGGCCGGCGTTCAGCAAGGAAGAACTGGCGTGGTTTGAGAAAGTGGCGCGCCATGTGAGCGAGCCGCTTCAGAATGTGTTCCTGTTGCGGCACCTGCGCGTGCGAGCCATCGAGTCGGAACGGTCGCGGATCTCACGCGACCTGCACGACGGGATTCTGCAGACGCTGTTGAGCATTGAAATCCAACTGGACGTTCTGAGACGGAAGGTTGCATCACCACCGGAGCAGTTGGAAGCTGGCCTGGCGTCGCTGCAGCAGACGGTGAAAAACGAAGGTGGGGAGCTGCGCCACATGGTGACGGACCTTCGGCCTCTACGCGTCCAGTCGGCGGACATGGTGGACCTGATGCGCGGGTTCGGGGAGCGTTTCCGGAACGAATCTGGGTTGGCCCTCGATTTACTCGTGGATTCGGTGGAATTGCAGGCTCCCGACCGTGTTTGCAGGGAGATTTTCCAGATTTACCGTGAAGCACTCAACAACATAAAAAAGCATGCCAAGGCTTCCCATGTCGTGGTAAAACTGACGCAGGATGACAGCCGTCTTTCACTCGTAGTGGACGACAACGGCGAGGGGTTCAGCTTCGCCGGACGCTTCACGGGGGATGAGCTGGACCGCCTACGGCTGGGTCCGATTTCCATCAAGGAACGTACGCGCACGGTCGGGGGAGTCTTGACTGTGGAGTCAAATCCGGGGCATGGTGCGCGTCTAACGATTGAGGTTCCGCTCGGCTAATTATGGCGAAAACTAAACAGCAAATCCGTGTACTGATGGCCGATGACCACGCAATTTTCCGCGACGGACTGCGGAAATTGCTCGACGGCGATGATGAAATCGTAATTGTGGGGGAAGCGCAGAACGGCGCCGAATGCATCAAGATGCTGGCGAAGTTGAAGCCGGAGATTTTGCTGTTGGATTTGCGCATGCCCGAAAAAGATGGCCTGGCGGTGCTCGAAGAAGTGAATTTTGACCAGATGCCGACGCGGGTGATCGTGCTGACGGCAGCGGAAGACGACCGCGACGTAGTGCGCGCAATGCGCTTGGGAGCGCGGGGCGTGGTGTTAAAGCAATCCGCTACGGATTTGCTGGTGAAAAGCATTCACCGCGTGCACGCAGGCGAAATTTGGCTCGACAACCGCATGACGGCGGAAGTGATGAAAGCTTTCGCGAAGTCTTCGGAATCGGGGCCGCGGAGAGAGAAACCGCTACTTTCGGACCGTGAAAAGGAAATCGTGCAACTGGTGGCGCAGGGATTCCGCAACAAAGAAATCGGCGAAAAGCTCTTTATTTCCGAGCAGACCGTGAAGAATCATCTGCACAACATCTTCGATAAGTTGGGCGTCTCTGACCGTCTGGAACTGGCGTTGTATGCGATCCACCACCGCCTGATTGACCAAACGTAACGTTTCGTTCCCTCCTGGTTACATTTGAGGTTGTGATCCTGCGTCGCGCTGGCCGGGCGGCATGACTGCGTTTAAAAACTGTGGGCCTCAGCCTCGTGATGTGATCACTAAAGCTAGTATTACCCCACCCGGGTACCGCGGGGCCGCCGTAATTCTTTTCTATTATTGTGTAGGTGCAATGGCACTCATATCCTCACGTCATATTGACGATGTGTGTGATTGAAGGGCTATCAACCTTCTTCGAGGGGATGAGGGGACGTGTTCTTTTTTGGGTCGCCGACCACGCTGACGCGTTTCCGCGTAGCGAGAGGGGAACCTGCGGCCGTGCGGCTTTCCACATTCCTTCGCGCTGGGATTCCAGACTGCTTGCACCGACTAAATCGTTCGGAGGGTTCATGAGAAATCTCCTGGTTTGTATGCTGCTGTTTTGTTGCGGTATCCCGGCCCTGGCGCAGGATGATGGAACTCCCATACAAATTGGAAATGTCACCATTTCCGGGAGTATTCGCGAGCGGTTTGAAGTGTGGGATTGGTTTCAGCCCGCGACGGGGCAGAACCAATACGAATATTCTGGCACGCTGATCCGGTTGGCGCTGTCTCAGCAGCGGGAAAGCTATGACTGGAAGCTTGAGTTTGCCGTGCCGGTGTTGCTGAACCTCCCGGACAAAGCGGTACAGCCGGCCCCGGCTGGGCAGTTGGGTTTGGGAGGCTCTTACTACGCGGCGAACGACAAGAACCAAAACACAGCGTTCATTTTCCCGAAGCAGGCTTACGTGCGGTTCAAGGATGACAACGGGTCCAGTTTGCAAGCGGGGCGGTTCGAGTTCACCGACGGCAGCGAAATGAAGCCGACCGATCCGACGCTCGTTACGCTAAAAACCGACCGGATTGGCCAGCGTCTCATTGGCACGTTCGGGTACAGCGACGTGATGCGCAGCTTCGACGGACTCCACTACTCGCTTACCAGGGGGTCCTGGAATTTCACCGCTGTGAGCGCAATTCCCACGCGCGGCGTGTTCCAGGTCGACGGCTGGGGTTGGGTGAAAACGCCCGTGACTTATGCCGCCGTGACGCACGAGATCAATCGTGGCGAAGATCAGCCGCACGCCGAGTGGCGTGTCTTTGGGATTTATTACAACGACGACCGCGGAGTGCTGAAAACAGACAACCGCCCAGCCAGTATTCGCGCGGCGGACTTAAGTGCAATCAATCTCGGAACGTATGGTGGGCACGTCATCGCGGCGCTCCCGACGAGCGGCGGTACGTTTGATGTGCTGGGTTGGCTGGCCTTGCAGAACGGAAGTTGGGGTTCGCAGACGCAAAGGGCGTCCGCGTTCGCAGGCGAAGCGGGTTTTCAGCCGCACGTGTGGGAGTCGGTGCGGCCCTGGATTCGTGGGGGGTATTTCTACTCGTCAGGCGACGGGAACCCGAATGATAGTGTTCATGGCACATTTTTTGCGATTCTGCCGACGCCCCGCGTCTACGCAAGATTCCCTTTTTTCAATGAAATGAATAACCGCGATTTGTTTCTGGAGATCATGCTGCGCCCGGGAAAGAATCTGACGATTCGCAGCGACATCCACGGTTTATGGCTAGATAACAGCCATGATCTTTGGTATACGGGCGGTGGGGCGTTTCAACCGTGGACGTTTGGATTTCAAGGTCGGCCGTCGAACGGACATACGAGTTTGGCCACGCTCTACGACATCAGCGGGGATTACAATTTTAAGCACGGGATTTCGCTCGGGCTGTATTTTGGATACGCCGTGGGCGGGGACGTGATAAAGGCGATTTATCCAAGGGATAGCAACGGGGCGTTGGGTTATACGGAGTTCAACTATCACTTCTGAGGACGAAACGAGATGCCGGCCAGTCCTTCGCGGCTCAAGGCAAGAAGGACCGGTTTCGGGTTTTAGTGATACTGCCTTTGTAGCAGCCCGCCTTCTGACACGGGTTCCTGCGGGGCTAAGACCATACAGGCGTGGTTTCCACCTGCGAAGGGGCCGTTAGCCTCGGAAGGACGGCCGCGACAGTGGTTCGGTCGGCCAGGCAAGCGATTGTCCCGGTCGGGGTGCCCTCACTCGCCGGGTTTGCGGCTTTTCGACGATGCTTCGTACGACTCAGGCCATCCGGGGTCACAAGGCGTGCTTGCTGCATTGGGTTGCAATATGGCCAGTATTTAGACGGTTCTAGTACATAAGTACTTTCTCCAGGGGGAAAAATTTTGAATCCCCGGTCCTATTGTTCTCTGGTAGCAGGGCAGATAGACTCTCTCGTGAACAGGGAGGTCCTCCTTGACAGGCTCAGAGCGCCGCACGACTCAACGTTTCTCCATGCGGTTACCACTTACGGTGCGGTGGACAACCGGAGCAGCAGTAGGTGAAACCAGCACCGAATCCCGCGATGTAAGCTCGCGAGGAGTCTATTTCTTCCTCTCCAAGGACGTCAAAGAAGGGTCTCCGGTTGAGATCCTGCTGACGTTGCCCAATGAGATCACCATGGCCGGGCCGGTAAAGGTACGTTGCCTCGGCCGCGTGCAGCGGACCGAACCGCGCGAAGAAGGTTCGGTCGGAGTGGTTGCGGCAATCGAACGGTACGAGTTTTTGCGGGGAAGCGAAGACCACTGAGCGGGACAGAGTTCCGTTCGGCTTCCTCGAAACCAGTTTCCTTGCTCGCTCACTGCGGAGGCGGGCGGGAATAGCCGGGGTGCATCGGCCCCTCAGCGGAGCGCCCCGGCTGAAAGTTTTTGTAGCATCCAGAAGTCCATCACGCCCAAAACCGGCATTGCTTGCCAGGAATCGCCTGTCCTTCGGGGCAGGCGATTTTTTACGTTGGTATGGGCGAAGATACTTGCATCCCCTGAAACGGGCGAAAATCTCCATGCTTCTCATGCAGGGAAGCGACAGGAACGATCACTATGCCGGATCAACCGGCCAAGAATTTTCTGGGGTTCACTTGGGGCGGTGGGGAAAAACAGACAGAAAGGCTTGCCACACCCGAGGAACTTGCCGAATATGGCTCTCTTGCTCCCGACCCAGACACGGAAGCCAAGATTCTTGCCCTGTTTGCAGAGCAGTTGTTGAAAGACTTAATCAAAGAGACCCCAGTCCAGCCCGTAGCCGCCGGTTCCCCAGCCGCCGCAATCGAAGACTTAACCGAACATTTGGTCAAAACGCCTGAACCCGTACAGGCGCAAGACACCGAATTGGCGGTGGGACCCCTGATGGAAGAGAGCAAAGAAAAACGAATGCCAGCGCCAATGCAAGGGGAGCCGGAAGTGACGTCGAAACCTGTGTCCGCCGAGCCGATTCCTACGCCGGAACAAATTGTAGCAGAGGCGAGAGCCTTCATGGAGGAGCCGCCTCTGGACCAGGCTGCGGAAACGGTATCGGAGCCGACATCGGAACCGGTGGCGGAACCGCATTTTGTTGATCGCCTGGAGGAGCTCGAAAAGCTGCCCGAGCCGCACGCCGCTACCGGAGACCTGCTCGAATTTGCGGAGGTTCTCGATCAGCACCGGATTTGGGCGGAATCCGGCGGGCAGCAAGGACTGCAAGGGCATTTTGCCGGAGCGGATCTGACCGGGGTGGATTTGACGGCGGCGAACCTGCAGGGAGCCGAGCTGCAAAAAGTGAAGTTGCGCGGCGCCGATCTTTCCATGGCCAACCTGCGCAACGCAAACCTGGTGGAAGCGGATTTGCGCGAGACAAATTTGTTGGGCACGGAATTCTCCGGCGCCAATTTGATGGGCGCGAATCTTTATGGAGCTCAGGGATTGTGGGCGGGACGTCTGGGCGGCACGAACCTGTTCGATGCGACTCTACCGGAAGCGGTGGCCACGATGAACGGCCAGCGCACCATCGAACAATTTACGCAAGCTGCGCGTTGGTTTTATGTAATGGTGATCTCTGTCTGCGTCGCGGCGTTTGGACTCATCGCGCTGACCACGGATATTCGACTGTTGCTGGACGAATCGGCGACGTTCACGGCGCGCATCCCCAACATTTTGCCCCTGCAGGGATTTTATTTGGGAGCGCCGGTGCTGCTAACGGTGCTGTATATGCGTCTGCAATTCTTGCTGCTGCGGCTCTGGGGAAGTTTGGGAGCGATGCCGGCTGTGTTTCCTGACGGCCAGACGCCCGAGAAGGACGGGCGCTGGTACCTGATGGGTCCAATTCGGCCGTATCTCCGATGGACGCGCGACCCGCACTCCGCGGTCGGCATGCTGGAATGCTACGTGGCTATGGGGCTGGCG
Organism: Candidatus Acidiferrales bacterium; assembly: GCA_963722985.1. Classification (GTDB taxonomy): domain Bacteria; phylum Acidobacteriota; class Terriglobia; order Acidiferrales; family UBA7541; genus Acidiferrum. Next base: position 800,018 of record CAVROZ010000001.1, read on the forward strand.
TATTGGGCCGTGCCGGTTGTGCTGTTGTGCTTCTGGCTGCGCTATTTGGTGATGCAGGACTATCGGGGAACCTTGCTACAGCTCTTTCTGCTTACACTGGCGAGTTCGGCGGCTCGCGGAATGCCGCGAATCGTGAAGCGCGTGCTACGTCCAGGAGATTGGACAGAGGAAAGCACGCCTCAATTCTTGAAGGATGTGCTGAGGGCCACGCGGGTGCCGGTTCTGGTCGGATTGACGCTGTTTCTCTTGTCGCTCGGAGTAATCCGGGGCTTGCCGGGAGATGGCACGTTGCGAGCAGACGTAGGACGGGGAGACCCCCGGCGATGGGCAGCAACAATTTTTCAGTTTGTCGGCTACCGTCCGTATGCGGATTTGACGGATGAGAGTGTTTCAGCGCGCCGTACAAGCGCGGGGGGCGGCAACACACAGGCCAACGACGGGAGCGGACCGCGGTTGAATGAAATCAATTTGCGCTATTCCCGCGGGTATCACGCAGCGTTTGCCAATGCCCGGATGTGGCGAGCGAATCTGGAGGGTAGCAGCCTGGCGGAAACGGATTTTCGTGGGGCGAATTTGCGGGAGGCGAATCTGCGCTCGGCGAAAATGGATCGCGTGCTGGCAGCAAAGGCCAACCTAGTGAGCGCGGACGCGCGAGGGGCGGGATTCAGCGGTGGCGATTTCCAGGATTCAGACTGGTCGTTTGCGAACCTGGAGGGAGCGACGCTGACGACGGCAAACTTGACCGGGGCGACGATGTACGCCGTAAATCTGAAGCAGGCGAATCTTTTGCGGGCGAACTTGGCACATACGGACTTGCGCGACGGGCATTTGGAGGACGCAGTGCTGTCGCTGGCCAAGTTAGATCAGACCGATTTTTCGGCGGCCAAGATGACAGGAGTTAACCTGACCGGAGCGCAGGCGAAGGGAACGATTTTCCTGGAGGCCGACCTGTCGAAGGCGGATTTGCGCGGGGGAAATTTTGCGGGCGCTGTGTTACGGCAAGTGAAGCTGGATGGCGCGAATGTTATGGGAGCAGATTTCCGCGGCGCGCTCGGACTAGAAGCGTGGCAAGTATGCTCGACGCAAGGCTGGCGCGGGGCGCAGTTTGACGCCGACGTGCAGGCAGCCGTGCAGGCGAGCTGCGGAACGCCGTCGGTGAACAGCACTCAGCCGTAAGAATTCCTGAAGAGCTCAATATTTGCCCTTCTGTAGCGCGATCCGCCAGCCCTGCGGCTTTCCTCTTTGCCGTGTAGGACCGCCTGCTGAGGTGGCTACCGTTTGCTTACAAACGCCCTCGCAAATTCGACGCAACGAATGTGCTTGCGGACGGAAAACCACAACCGCTTGCGCCTGCGCTACAAGTTGTTTACAGATCGCGCTGATTGAAACGGTAGAGAGCCAGGGAAAGGGCAGCCAATAGATACCCGATCGCGTAAATCATCATCGTGCTGCTGGGAGCGGAACGGGTGGCGAACGGGGACAAATCGAGGGTGCGGGCCACCGAGGACTGCATTACGTAGGAGGCGCGGCGCCAGATCGATTCGCTCGGCATGATTACGCTCGAGAAAATGCCGAGATTGACAAGGCGTTCCGACCGTGTGACGGTGCCGATCTGTTCGAGCCAACCGCCAATGAAGGCGATTCCGTGCAAGCCGAGCACGATGACGCCGTTGGTGAGCGTGGAGAAGACCGTCCCAAAGAGGAACGTCAGCGTCAGGACAACCAGGCATTCGAGGTAAATGAAGGCGGAGCCCTGCAGGGAGCCGCGCATTTGTGCGTGGGCGATGGAGCGGCCGATGGCGACGACTCCGCCAAAACCCAAAGCGACATAAACCGCGATCATTGCGGCGAAACCAAGCCATTTGCCGAGAAGCAACTGCCAGCGGTGCACGGGCTTTGTGGCGATGGCGTGAATTGTGGAGGACGCAATCTCGCCGGAGATGGAATCGACGCTGGTGAGCACGGTCATGAGCACCGAGAGCATGTCGATGGCGTAAAAGCCGATTTGCAGGATGGAGCTGAGAATTTGTGAGCGCAGCAGCGGAGGAATTTGTGCGAAGTGCGCGTCCTTTACCTGGAAATGCATCCCGGTGCCGAACAGCGACAGAAATGCAGCGGCGGCGAGTAGCGCCGTCCACAGAATCTTCCTGCGCGCCGCTTCGCGGAAGGTGACATTGGCGATGATCCAGAGTTGGTTCACTGGCCTTGGTCCTCTCCCATGATTTTTAGGAACGATTCTTCGAGCGAGAGGCGCTGCGGCGTGAATTCAAAGACGTCGGCCTTCGACGCGACGAGGTAGCGGAGAATTTCGGGAAGGGAATTCATAGAGCCGGTCGAGAAGGTAAGACGATCGCCTTGCAACTGCGCGGAATTTGCCCATGGGGACAGGCCGGGAATCATTTCCTGTCGCAAATTGTTCGCGCGGACGCGAACGCGGATTTCACCTTCGGGCGATGACCGCAGATCTCGGGAGCCGGCGACTTCGCCCTGCTTGATGAAGACGACGGTGTCGCAGGTGATTTCGACTTCGCTCAACAGATGCGAGTTGAGAAAAACCGTTGCGCCTCGATTGCGTTCGCCGCGGATAATGTCGCGCACCAGATGACGACCCATGGGATCGAGCCCGGACGTGGGTTCATCGAGGAAGATCAATTCGGGTTCGTGGATCAGGGCTTGGGCGAGGCCGATGCGCTGCATCATGCCTTTCGAAAAGCCGCGGAGGCGGCGGTCGCGTTGCGGTGCGAGGCCGACGAGATCGAGATAGGAGGGAACGCGATCGCGCAGTTGCGCCGGGCTTAGGCCGGAAAGGCGCCCGTGAAGAGTGAGGAGTTCGGAAGCGGTTAGCCAATCATAGAACCGAAAATCTTCGGGCAGGAAGCCGACTTTACGGCGGACTTCTACGTTTGTGAAAGGACAGTCCAGGATTTGGGCTTGGCCGCTGGTCGGCTTTACCAGACCGAGAAGCATCTTGATGGAGGTGCTTTTGCCGGCGCCGTTCGGACCCAAGAAGCCGAAGATTTCACCGCGACGGACCTGGAGAGAGAGGCCACGGACGGCGACCTTGGAGCCGAACTGTTTGCGAAGGCCGATGGCTTCTATGGCCAGGTGGTCGGTCGGCAGAGAATCCTCCGTGAAGGTTGCTACTGCGTCCGGAAAAGCGTGAAGGGGGTCCTCAAGTGCTGACACCCAAATTTAACTGGCCTTTGCCGTCCCTCATTGCAGCGAACTGGCTAATTGTACTGCGGAACTTGCATCGCCCTTGCCGATGAGGCTATAGATCATTCCGTTGTCGACCCAGATAAGGGCGAAAGAAGGGCGCTTCGGATTGGATTCGGGGAAATGCATCAGCGTGCCGCGCACGCCATTGATGGAGACAGTTTCATAGGATTGTACGGTGCGCGGAATCGGCAGAACTAGGGTGGATTTCCAGTCCACCGTTTGGCAAAACTCGCGGGCCTTCACCGGGCTCCAGCCCGCGAGTTGCAAGCCAATTTCCGCCAATTGTTGGATATTCAAGTCAGAGGGGACGTTGATGACAGGGCTCGGCGCCTGCATCACGATGAGGCATGCATTCGGAGCAGCCGGGGGCGCTTGGTTCGTGTTCTCTTGATCTCCCTTTTTGCAGTTGCCATACATCAGCGCGACGGCGCGAGGAACCTGCACAGAAACGGTGGCGCCGTCGAGAGTGGCAGGAAGGAGGAGATCGGGGCGACCGGCTTGGTCGAGAACATCTTGCAGGCGAGAGCGGTCGAGCGTCAGATGAAAAGCGTGGGCGCCAGAGATTGAAAACGCGGGCTCGTCGGTCCGTAGGGAGAGCATGCGAACGGGAAAACCTGCGGCCTGCGTCGCGGCTGCCCGCGAATCGGCGGTGCTTTCCTTTTCGTTCGCGGTCACGACCGCATTATCTGAAAGCATCTTTGCCATCATTTCGAGCGGCTGGGAAGAGACGCCCATATTCATGGCGTTGAAGTCCAGAGTGACGGTTTGCACGCGTTCGACGCGCAGGGTGGCGAGAAGGCGCTGGGCAAAGCTGCGCGTTGCCGGAAACATTAAAGAGATGACAAGCACGGCTGCAGCGAGAGAAGCAGCCCAAGCGTAACGCCAGCGGCGCGCGAAGATGCGCGCGAAAAAGGAAAAACGCTCTTCGCTCGGGGGCAGATTGGCCTTGAACCGAGCGAGAGCGATTTGTGGATTCGCTTCGACGGCCGAGGGAGGCGCATCGAGAACGGCGAGCTTCGAAGCCACCCGCACAGCAGAAGCCGAAAGCGCCTGAAAGCGGGCTTCGCACGCGAAGCAGGCTTGCAGGTGGTTCTTGAGTTCCGACATTTCCAGAGCATCGAGTTCTGTGTCGAGGTAAGCGCGCAGCATGTCATCTGTGGGGCAGTTCATAAAACCTCCGAATCCTCGGAGCCAAAAAGCTCCAGGTAGCATTTTTCAAAGCCTGCCTCTGCCCGAATCAACAAAGTTCCCACGGAAGAGGCGGGCATTTCGAGGTGCGAAGCAATTTCCTTATAGGAATAGCCGGAGGCACGAAGGAAGAGAATTTGTGCCCACTCCGGTTTAATCCGGGACAGCGTGCGGCGCACGCGCTGCTGAGTTTCTGCTCGAAGCACTGCTTCCAGGCCGCTTTCGGGCCGGCCAGAAGCAGAGACGGCTTGTGAGGCTTCCCGGGCCAACGGCGTGTGCCGATTTCGGGCGCGCAAATCGTCAATGCCCATATTCATGGCCGCGCGGTAGAGCCAGCCGGGAACATTGGCGCGAGCCTTCGGAGGCAGCACAGTGCTGTGTAATTTCAAGAAGGCTTCGTTGGCAATTTCTTCCGCGCGGCCGGAATCTCCAAGCATGCGGCGGAGCAGGTAGACAAGCCGAGGATAAGTGGAAAGGAAAAGCTCTTCGAAGTTTTGGGAAGGGAGTTTGCCGGAGCCGGAGGTAGGCGCGGCCATGGAGTGGGCTGACTTCGGCAAAGTTTCTATCACACCTTCAAGCACGGTTGGTGTCCCCTCTGTTTCTATTGTTTATACGCCCATGCCCGAAGAAATGTGACACTTGGCGTGCGGTACCGGGGCGCGGTACAAAGGTAAGGCTGTACCGATTTAAAAGGATCCGAAGATGATGCATCTTTTGCACTGTGTCCGTTTTCTGTTGCTCGCAGGGCTCGTGTTGCTTCCGACCGCAGCGGATACCAACGGTTCTATCGGTTTGGTGGGCGCGACGGTGTACACCACACCGAACGCCACTCCGCTTCACGATGCAGTGGTTCTGATTTCCGGAGGCAGAATTGCGGCCGTCGGTAAGCGCGCGGAGGTCGTAATTCCAAAAGGGACGCGGATCATCGATTGCAGCGGAAAGACCGTTGTTGCGGGGTTCTGGAACAGTCACGTACATTTCATCGAGGCGAACTGGAACAACGCGGCTACGGCCCCAGCGGCGGGTCTTGAAAAACATATGCAGGAGATGCTGACACGTTGGGGGTTCACAGCGGTTTGGGACCTGGGTTCAAATCCGTCCGATATCCTGGCGCTGCGGCGGCGCGTTGAATCGGGGGAAGTGGCGGGCCCTCGAATACTCCTGGCCGGAGACATTTTTCCGAAAAACGGCCATCCCGTCTATTTGCCGCCCGAGCTCAAGCTCCCCGAAGCGGCTAACCCGGACGAAGCCGGGCAGATTGCGCGCGAAGATTTGAAAATGGGGTTCGACGGAATGAAGCTATTCACCGGGGCATTCATGGGCGACAAGCCGGTCATCAATATGAGCACGCCGATCGTGAAAGCGGCCGTCGATGTGGCGCATGCACAGGGCAAGCTGGTTTTTGCCCACCCGCAGAACACCACGGGACTGGACAATGCGATTGAAGGAGGCGTTGATATTCTTGCGCACACCATTCCCAGCACGGAATTTCACTATACGCCCGACCAGTTGGGACGATTTAAGGCGCAGCATACGGCGTTGATTCCTACGCTGACGCTGTGGACGACGATCGTCAGGGACCAGGTTGTGACAACGCGGGTGGTTCAAGCGGGAGTCGATCAGCTCCAAGCGTTCTCTGCGAACGGCGGGACGATTTTGTTTGGGACGGATGTGGGTTTCATTCCGATCTACGATACTGCACTCGAAGTTGAGTTCATGCATCGCGCGCTCTCAACGAGCGAGGTGCTGGCGTCGCTGACGACGAATCCAGCCGCGTATTTCAAGGCGGACAAAGCGGGCCGCGTGGAAAAAGGATTGGTTGGCGACGTTGTGGTGCTCGATGGTGATCCGAGTGACGATGTTCGGAATCTAGCGAAGGTCGCGTATACCATTCGCGCGGGACGGGTCATTTATCAAAAGTAAGCATGCCGGAGAACCCGGGATGACGGCCTGCGTAGGGCCTTCGAAGCATCGTCGAGGAGCGCTGGTCATTAATCCACTCGAACGGTCGCAGTGATAGCTGCCGGAGCAACGCAAACGCGCTGCTCACAAGGCGGCGCTCGACAGACCCTGGCTAGTGTTCTTCGCCAAAGCGCTTGATGTCTTCGGGGCCCTCGTTCAGGGGCTTAATGTCGCGCCCTTGGACCAGTTGCCGGATTTGGGCAACGATGTCGGGGTTGGCGAGCGTGGTGATGTCGCCAGTGTCCATGTTGTTCGAAATAGCGGCGAGAACGCGGCGCATAATTTTCCCCGAGCGCGTTTTGGGCATGTCGGGCACGATGTGAATACGCTTGGGGCGCGCGATCTTGCCGATCATGGTTTCGATAGTCACGGTGATTTTCTCGTTCACCGCCTTTTTCGGCAGCACACCCGGTTTCAGAGAAACATAGATTTCCGGCACACGGCCTTTGACTTCGTCCACGACCGGAACGACGGCGGCTTCGGCAATTTCGCTGACGGTCAGACAAGCGGACTCTAGTTCCTTGGTGCCGAGGCGGTGGCCTGCGACGTTGATGACATCATCGACGCGTCCAAGGATACGGTAGTAGCCGTCGGGTGGCAGGACCGCTCCATCGGCGGCGTAGTAGGGCCAGTCGCGCCAATCCTTGCTGTGCGGATTCGCGTTGTATTTCTTGTAGTAATTGCTGACGAAGCGTTGTGGATCGCCCCAAATCGTTTGCATGATGCCGGGCCAGGGATTGCGGATGCAAATATTCCCGGCGGCGTGAGAAGAAACGTCCTTGCCTTCTTCATCCCAGATTGCCGGATAGATTCCGAGACAGGCCGGGCCGGCGCTGCCGGGTTTCATCGGATCGAGAGCGGGCTTGGTTGTGCAGAGGACGCCACCCGTTTCCGTTTGCCACCAGGTGTCGACGATGACGGCTTCGCCTTTGCCTACCATTTCGTGATACCAGCGCCAGACTTCCGGCTCGATCGGTTCGCCGACCGTGGTCATGTGCTTGAAGCGATAGGCATGCTTTTTGGGCTCGTCGGCGCCCGCTTTGCGCAACATGCGGATGGCGGTGGGAGACGTGTGGAAGATGTTGACATCGAGGCGCTCGGCGATGCGCCACGGGCGGCCTGCATCGGGAAACTGCGGGACACCTTCGTAGAGCACGCTGGTGGCAGCGAGAGAAAGCGGGCCGTAGACAATATAAGAATGCCCGGTGATCCAGCCAATGTCGGCCATGCACCAGTAGACGTCTTCGGGGTGAATATCCTGATAAAGCTTGGAAGTGCCGGTTACGTAAGCGAGGTAACCGCCGGTGCGATGCTGGCAGCCCTTGGGCTTCCCAGTCGTGCCGCTCGTGTACATGAGAAAGAGAGGATCGTCGGCGTCCATGGAAACAGACTCGACGATGTGGTTCTTGTAATCCTTGAGAACCTCGTCGATGAAGTAGTCGCGTTCCATGATCATCGGGGACTCGGAACTGTACTTGTTCGCATAGCGCTTCCAGACAAGCACCTTGTCGATCGTCTGGCCCTCTTTTTTTGCGGTTTGCACCGCGAGGTCGGCACTGGCTTTGTGATCGACCCAGCGTCCATTGCGGTGGTAACCATCGGCATAAATCAGGACCCGGCTGCCGGAGTCTGCGGCGCGAAGGCCGCAGGCCTCGCCGGAAAAGCCGCCAAAAACCACGGAATGGACGACGCCGAGACGCGCGCAAGCCAACATGGTGATGGGCAGCTCCGGAATCATCGGCATGTGAATCGTGACGCGATCGCCTTTTTTGAGGCCAGCAAAATCGCGAAGCATCGCCGCGACTTCATTTACGCGGCGATACAGTTCCTGGAAGGTGATGATGACGTGGCGCTCGTCTTCGGGTTCGGGAACGAAGATGAACGCCGCCTTGTTTTTCCACTTCGCGAGGTGGCGATCGACGCAGTTATAGCTGGCATTCAACTTTCCGCCGACGAACCATTTCCAAAAGGGCGGCTGGCTGGTGTCGAGTGTGGTGTGCCAATATCGATCCCAGTGCAGAAGTTCGGCGTATTCGCGAAAACACTCCGGGAAATTCTTTTCACTGAAGCGCTCGACGATCGTGGGATCGTTTAAGTTGGCTTGCGCGATGAAGCGAGCCGGCGGGTGGACATATTCCTCTTCCTTCCAGTGAACAGCGATCTGGGCTTCGGTCAAACCTTGCTTTTTGGATTCAAGCTTTTGTTTGCGCGGCTTCTTCTTCTCTACGGTTTTCGGCACGGTACGGCCTCCATAGAAGGTTAAGGAAATTGGTTCAAGGCCACGAGAATCATCCTATTACCGGAGTTCCGGCGTCAATCGACAGCCTTTGCCACGTTGAGCGGGGAACGGAAACCGCGGAAAACTCTGTCGAACCAAGGGACATCCTCGTTGTTATAGTTGGGATACGTCCAACCTTCTACTCGGGTTTCCGGATGAGCTGCATCTTCCGAATGTATACGATGGCAAGCCTTCTTGGCCCGCTGATTTTCGTCACCGGCTGTGTGTTTGTTCCAGCTGCGTCGCTGGCCGAAGACAGCATCGCTTTGCGTGGATCTGTTGTGAATTCCGTGGACGGCACACCGATTCGCGCGGCTTTGGTGCAATTGCTGGGAGAGAAGGCGCGGGCCATGTTGACCGGCGCCGACGGGACCTTTGAATTTGAAGGGATGGCGGCGGGAGATGTGGCCATCACTGTTCGGAAACCGGGCTATTTTTCCGCGCGGGAGTATTTCCCGGAGTCCGTTGGAGAGCAAAAAGTGCATCTGGCTCCGAATCTTCAGCCAATCGAACTGAAGCTTTATCCCGAAGCGGTGATTTACGGCAGGCTGACCAATGAAGAGGGGAGGCCGCTTGAAGGAATGACCGTGCAGCTCCTTCGCACCGCCGCGAAGGGCACGGCGGGTCCACATGAAAGTTTGCCGATTACGACCAGCAACGAAAATGGAGAGTACCGGCTTGCCGAACTACGTCCGGGTACTTATCTGATCAGCGTGTCGCAGATGCCGAAGATGAACGCGGCCTTCCCGGTCGCAATGCTTCAGACTGTAAAACTTCGCTCCGGCTATCCCACCTCGTTTTATCCTGGCGTGGCCGATCGCACACAAGCGATGCCCTTGCGGCTGACTCCAGGCAAAAAGGTGCAGGCGGACCTGCGACTAGGCTCGCAGCCGCTCTATCGAATCACCGGCAGTGTGCAGGGCACGAGCGGAGCCGGCCCGGTTGTCGTGGTGATTGTCGGCCAGAGCGATGTAAATCCGGTTGCTGCCGCTGCCGTTACTCCCGGCCTGAATCGTTTTGTGCTCGAGGGTGTGTCGGCGGGGAGCTATTTCCTCGGAGCGGTGCAAGAGCCGGCGCCAGGGGCGGAAGAACAAAAGACCGGCATCAGTCGGGTGGAAGTGACGCAGAACGTGGACGCGGCTTCGATCGCATTGTCGGAGAAAAGGCCGATTGAGGTGCGATTCCGTTACGGAAGTACGCAGTCCGGCGGGATTGATTTCCCGCCTGCGAGGCCGTTCGCATCCCTGGTACGCACGGACGTGCCGATGCCCATCGAACTTTTCTCTGGCGTGTTGATCACGAATCCGCGAAGTCCGGAAGAAGGGCTCGAAATTTCATTGGCGCCAGGCACTTATCGCGCGGTTTTGATCGTACAACCGAACCAGTGCGTTGCCTCCATTAAATCCGGGGCCTCGGATATTCTGAATGAAGGGTTGGTGGTCACGGCGGGCGCTCCGGTGGAACCGATCGAAGTATTTGTGCGGGGCGATTGTGGCCGGGTGCAGGGCACGGTTTCGAAAGAGGCACAGCCTGCGATGGGGAGAGTGCTGCTGATCCCGGAGAAAGAACCGCGGCGCGGAGTTTCGACGGCAGCGGATTCCGATGGGGGCTTTCAGTTTCAGGGATTGGTTCCGGGGAGATATCTGGCAGTCGCGTTGGATGGAGCGGATGATCTCGATCCCGCTGACGCGGAGACACTGGCAAAAGTGAAATCTATGGCGACCGAAGTCGATGTGCAAACTTCCGGTACGGCAAACGTCAGACTGCAGTTAAAGAGCCTCGAGCCATGAAGAGTTGGCGAAGCCTTGTTTGTGGTTGGGGCGTGCTTCTGACGCTGGCTGGCCCGGTGCTGGGGCAGAATCTGTTTGAAGCGTCGCGCCGCCCAAGCGGTCCGTATGAAATTCGCGGCATTGTCGTGGACGCGAAGACAGAACAGCCTCTTGCGGAGGTCGAACTAAGCATTCTCGAGAGCGCGCAACCCGCAGGCCAGGCCTTTGAGGTAATTCAGTCCGATGGGAACGGCCGTTTTCGTTTCGGGAATCTTGCCGAAGGGAAGTACACCGTGCAGGCATCGCGCCAGGGCTATGCAGAGCAAGCATTTTTGCAGCATGAGAATTTCTGGACGGGCATCGCCGTGGGGCCGGGCAAGGACTCTCTTCACACACGCTTTCCGCTCACGCCTTCCGCGACGATAGCGGGACAAGTCACGGACGAAAATGGAGAACCTGTACGCGGAGCGAACGTCACGCTGTGGACCGAGCGAATGGAAAATGGAGCACGCAGGGTTGTGCAAACGCAAAACGCCGCTACTGATGACGAAGGACGCTATCGGATCGGACATTTGCTGCCCGGAAAATATTCCGCGAGTGTTTCGGCAACGCCCTGGTACAGCCGCTATGTGCCCGACCAGCGGCGTTCCATAGGGTTGCAAAAGGCCCTTCCCGATCTGGTTTACTCGAAGCGGTACTATCCCAATGTCCGCGATTGGCATGAAATGGAATGGATCGTCCTGCAAACGGGGCAAGTCGAAACCGCTGATTTTCGCCTCATACCGGAGCCGTCGGCTCATTTGCTGATCCATGAAGACGTGAGCGGAAACGGGCAACCACCGAATGTCCAACTGTCCTCGGACCTTCCGGGTGGCGGAGAGGTGAATGTTTCGGCAAAAGCTACTGTTTCCGATTCAGGTGAGGTGGAATTGTCTGGAATTCCGGCGGGCAACTACCGGGTGCAGATGGCCGGAAGCCCAAGGAGAAGTTTAGGGGAGGAGCAGAAAGTCGATCTGGCCGGAAGTTCGGAGTTGCGACTGGAGGCGATCGAGCTCAGTGGCGCAGCGATTCACGGCGTGATTCGAATGGAGGAAGGCAACCTGAAATTTTCACAGGCGTTGTTGCAATTAAAGGACGCCAAGGGTCGCACGTTCGATGGCGTATATTTCGACCGCTCTGGAGCGCAAGGCAGCCCTGCTGCGGGCAGTTTCGTGATTGAAAACACACCGGCTGGTTCGCAACTGCTTGAGCTCAGTGTCCTTCAGCCGGCGGATGTTGTGGTCAAGAAAATTGAAGCAAAGGGTGCGAAGGTTTCGGGCACCACGATTGAGATCGAAGGCAACCAGGAAGTGAGTTTGGTTGTCACCTTGGCGGAAGGCTCCCTCGCGATCGCAGGAACGGTGCTGAAGAATGGGAAGCCGTTTGCGGGAGCAATGGTTTTGCTGATGCCCGAAAATCAAAAAGATTGGGAGCGGCTGGTACGACGGGATCAGAGCGATTCGGACGGAACATTTCGGCTGGCCGCGATTTTGCCGGGGAAATATGCGCTGATCGCGCTGGCGAATGGATGGGACATCGAGTGGTCTAAGCCGCAGGTGCTGCAGCCGTTTTTGGCGAAGGCGCAGAAGCTGGAAATTGGAAAAGCCCAAGGATCTCCCATGGTGTTGGAAGTACAGTGACCACCGTTAATTGAGGTCGCGGATCCAGACGGTTTTGGCGTTGGTGAATTCGCGAATGCCGTACGGCCCGAGTTCGCGGCCGTGACCGGAGGCTTTTACGCCGCCGAACGGAAGACGCGGATCGGACGCGACCATTTGATTGATGAACACCAGGCCGGCTTCGATCTCGTTGATGAAACGTTCGCGCTCGGCGGGATCGTTGGTCCAGGCACTGGCGCCGAGGCCGAAGCGGCTGTCGTTGGCAATGGTCAGTGCGCCGTCGACGTCTTTCACGCGAAAGATACTTGCGACGGGACCGAAGAATTCCTCACTGTAGGCCGGCGAATCTTTCGGAATGCTAGTGAGCACGGTGGGTTCGTAGAAATAACCGGGGCCGGCTACGGGTTTGCCGCCGGTCAGCAGTTTAGCCCCGGCTTGTATGGTTTTCTTCACGTCGTTGTCGATGTCTTTCACCGCGTCAGGGGTCGCTAGCGGGCCCACGTCGGTCGTGGCGTCGAAGGGATCGCCGAGTTTCAGGGATTCCATCTGACGGACAAATTCCTTTTCGAAGGCATCTGCGATTTTTTCATGGACGATGAAGCGCTTTGCGGCGATGCAGGACTGTCCGTTGTTAATGACGCGCGCTTTCACGGCCGCGGTGGCGGCTTCCTGAAAGTTGGCGCTGGGCATGACGATGAAGGGGTCACTGCCGCCGAGCTCGAGCACCACTTTCTTGATGCGTTTCGCGGCGGACATGCCGACCTGAATCCCGGCTTGTTCGCTGCCGGTGAGTGTCGCGGCCGCGACGCGCGGATCGTTCAGGATGCGGTCGACTTGCGCAGCGCCAATGAGGAGAGTCTGAAACACGCCTTCCGGAAAACCCGCGCGGAGAAGCACGTCTTCAATTTTCAGCGCGCATTGAGGAACGTTGGAGGAATGTTTGAGCAAGCCGACGTTGCCGGCCATCAGGCCCGGTGCAATGAAACGGAAACATTGCCAGAAAGGAAAGTTCCAGGGCATGACCGCGAGGATGATGCCAAGCGGTTGGTAGCGAATGAAACTTTTTGATGCTGTGGTTGCGATCACTTCGTCGGCGATGAATTTTGCAGCGTGTTCGGCGTAGTAGCGGCAGCCAAGCGCGCACTTTTCAGCTTCGGCGATCGCGGAGCCGAGCGTTTTGCCCATTTCGAGGGTCATCAAGCGGCCGATTGACTCTTTTTCGGATTCGAGAATTTCCGCGGCTTTGGCCATCCAGCGCGAACGGTCGGCGAGAGAGGTGTTGCGGTAACTTTGAAAGGTCTTGGAGGCTTTGGCGATTTTGTCGTCCACTTGCGCGTCTGTCAGCGCCTCGAATTTCTTGATAACTTCGCCTGTTGCGGGGTTGATGGTGGCAATGGCCATGAGCAGGCTCCGGACGAGAACTCGCTGACATCTCGATGAACTCGGAGAACCAGTTTAGCTATAAACTTTATTTTTTTACAGCAGGGATATTGCCGATCGTCTTGCATTCCGATGGGAACGTCCCACCCTAAGAAGGGTAAGTTACAGGTGGGACCGTCAGATTTGGACGCCGAATCGGGCGCTCATTTCGCGCCGCCCGAGAGACGTAACCTGCAACGCCCTGCTGTCGAGTTCCTGAATGACCCATTTGCGCTGCAGTGCGACTTTCAGTAGGGCTGCTCCGAGCGCGCCGCCGACGTGCGGCCGGCGCTCGCTCCAATCCAAACAGGGGCACGCGAAGCGGCGCCGCAGCGTTCGTGTAGCCTCGAGGTCGATGCCGAGCATCTCAAATGCCTTCGCGCCCGCTTGCGTAACGCCATACGCGTTGTCCTTGCCGTTGCTCGACGACTCGGAAGCGAGCCATCCCAGCGCTTTGAAGCGATCGTGGAGCGCAACGCCGACCATTCCCGCCATGTGATCGTAGCAAGTGCGCGCGGCGCGCAAGCGCGTGGGAGTGGTGGGCATGAAATCTCTCCGCGGTCCTCCGGCGAGAACCACCAGCCCTTCGAGTGTGGTGGCCACATCCGGGTCTGCCAGGCTGTAGAAGCGATGTTTTCCCTGAGCGACGACTTTCACGAGATGCGCTTTTTCGAGCCGATGGAGGTGCACGCTTGTGGTGGAGGGACTGACGCCCGCCACGACGGCGAGCTCGGTACTGGTTCGCGCGTGGCCGTCCATCAAGCACAAGAGGATGCGCGCGCGGGCGGGCTCGGCAATGGCGGCAGCGATGCGGGAGACCGCGGCGTCCCCGTGTGAGGAAACATCCATAGTTTGATGCTAAGCGAAGTATGGTTGCTTTGCAATAGGCAAAGTCGGGAACTGCAGCCAGGAGGGATGCAAACAATGATCGTGTGCGTGATTCGCTACCAGATTGACCCGTCGCAGAAGGAAGCGTTCAGGAAGTATGCCGGAAACTGGGGACGCGTCATTCCGCAATGCGGCGGCCACCTTGTCGGATATTTTCTGCCTCACGAAGGCACGAATGATGTCGCGTGGGGTTTGATCGGATTCGAAAGTCTCGCGGCATATGAAGCCTACCGGGCACGCTTGAAGTCCGATTGGCAGGCGCGTGAGAATTTTGCAATGGCAATGGACCAGCGAGTGATTTTGCGTGAAGAGAGAACCTTTGTCGAAGTGGTAGACGGAACGTTTGGTATTCCGGCAAAGTGATTAAGGAGGAGCGTGAACGCGAATGAAAACTCAGACGGAAAAAGGGCGCATTTTTCGCGCCATGCACGCCTGCGCCGGAGCATTTATTATCCCGAATCCCTGGGACGCCGGATCGGCGAGAATGCTGGAGCGCTTGGGTTTTAAGGCGCTCGCTACAACCAGTGCCGGTTATGCGTTCTCGGTCGGGGTTCCGGACGGCGCCGTGGAGCGCGAGAGGATGTTGGAGCATCTGACCGCGATCGCCGTTGCGAGCGATTTGCCGGTCAGTGCAGACCTTGCGAACGGATTCGGAGATGCGCCGGAGACCGCTGGGGAAACCATCCGGCTTGCAGCGGCGGCGGGCGTGGTGGGTGGATCGATCGAGGATGCCACCGGCCGATCGGATGACCCCATCTACGAAATCAAGCATGCTGTCGAACGAATCGAGGCGGCTGTCGGAGCGGCGCGCGCGCTGCCATTCACGTTCACGCTGACGGCGCGCGCGGAAAATTACCTCCACGGCAAGCTGGACCTGAAAGACACCATTAAGCGTCTACAGCTTTATCAGTCGGCGGGCGCCGACGTGTTGTACGCGCCGGGACTCACCAGCAAGGAAGATATCGCCACGATACTGAAATCCGTCGATCGTCCTCTGAATGTCCTGATGGGTTTGCAAGGCGCGAAGCTGAACCTCGAAGCGCTTTCTGCGATGGGAGTCAGGCGGGTTAGCGTCGGTAGCGCGTTGAGCCGCGCTGCTTACGGCGCTTTCCTGCGTGCGGCGCGCGAGATGCGCGAGCACGGCACCTTCACGTTTGCGGAAGAAGCCGTTAAGTTCAAAGAGATCAGCGACCTGCTTAGGCCATAACCTGCGGTAACAGACTTGCCCTTGGACGATCACCCCGTGAAGGGGTATCATCCCCCTGCGAACCACTCCTACGTCCTACCAACTCGCAGTGGATTCCGCCTTTAGGCGTAAGGAAATACTGAGGACAATGATGAAAAAAACTCTACTAGGCTTTAGCTTGACTCTCGCGCTGGCTTGCCCCCTTTTCGCGCAAGACAAAGAGACAGACCGGGTCGAAAATGCGGGGAAAGTCATGCAAGAGATTTTGAACGCACCGGATAGCATTCCGCAAAGTGTTCTGGACAAAGCGAATTGCGTGGTGATTCTTCCTTCCGTGCTGAAGTTTGCCATCGGCATCGGAGGCAGCTACGGGCGCGGCGTGATGACTTGCCGCGGCGGCAAGGATTTTCACGGACCGTGGGGTGCACCGACGATGATGGCGCTCGAGGGCGGCAGTGCCGGGCTGCAACTCGGCGGCAATGCCACCGACTTCGTGCTGCTGATGATGTCGGCGCGTTCCGCGCAAAACATGCTGAAAAGTAAGGTTAAGCTCGGTGGCGACGCTTCGGCTGCTGCCGGGCCCGTCGGCCGCACCGCTTCCGCGGAGACCGACGCCACAATGCGCGCCGAAATTCTCTCCTATTCACGCGCCCGCGGCTTGTTCGCGGGTATTTCCCTGACCGGCTCCACGCTGCGGGCGGACAATGGCGCGAACAAGAACCTGTATGGCAAGGACGTGAGCGCGTCCGACATCGTATTCAACAAGGCCATGCCTGTGCCGGACAGCGCGAAGATCCTGCTGGCGACATTGCAGAAGGCTTCGCCGGTGAACAAGAGCACGGGCAATTAGCCTGCGGTTAATCTCACAATGGCCGGTCCGATGGGCCGGCCATTTTTTTGTGGGCTCGTTTCAGAAGCTAAACTTGGCAGTGAGCTGCATCACGCGGCCTGGAAGGGAACTGACCACGTGCCCGAACGTGGTGCCCAAGTCGCCGATGTTGCCGTCGACGGCGGCGGGTCCAAAGAATTGCGCGTGATTGAAGGTGTTGAACGTCTCGATCCTGAACAACAGGGACTTGGATTCCGTCAGTGGGAGGGTTTTGGCCAATGCCATGTCGTAATTATCCATGCCGGGCCCGTGAAAGAATCTGCGGCTGGCGTTTCCGGGAGTTCCGAGCGAATTGAGGCTGAACAAGCTTGTGTTGAAATATTGCTGGTTACTTTTCCGAGGATTGTTGCTGAGGTTAAGCGGCCCCGCCGTGTAATCCGGCAGGTCGATTCCAAAATTGTTGATTCCGTTGGGCTCCGCTCCCAGCAGGGAATTGTCGCCGAGGCTATAAAGCGTAATTGGGAAACCGCTGCTGAAGCGTGTGATGCCGGACAAGGACCATCCCTTGGTCCAGCGATTGGCCGGCAGGAGTTTTGTGACGGGAAGCTGATAGTCGTAACTAACCACAAAATTGTGAGTCAGATCGAAAGCTGACAACGCCCGGCTTAGCGAGGGATTGCTGGGATTCACTTCTTCGCCGAGATTCGAGGCGTTGTCGAGCGACTTGCTGTAAGTGTAACCCGCAAACACCTCGAGCGATTTCGTGTTGTGGCGCAAGCTCAGTTGTAAGGCGTTGTAGTTGGAATTGCCGATGGTGGTCTGGTAGGTATTGCTTCCAAAGTCCGGGCCGAGCGGTCCACGGGTGCCGTTGACGACTTGTCCGGAGGCCGAAGTGTACACGTTGTTTTCTCCGAAGGGACCGCAGGTAGCCGATCCTGGCGCAACCTGGCTTAGTTGGCTCAGGCTGAGGCACAACGCGGGATCGCCGGGATTGGCCTCCTGAAGCACGAGCAAGCGGTGGGCCTGCGTGCCGACGTACCCTGCGCTGACCACTGTGCTCGCGCCGACCTGCCGTTCGATCGAGAGCGTGTACTCCTCGGCGTAGGGAATGCGATTTGTGGTCGCATATCCGGGCACGCCGGTAATGGGAAGGAATTCCGACCAGTCGATATTCGAATCTGGATTCTTGCTCGAGGTATTCTGCGTAGCCAGCGTCACCGGAAACGGTTGGCCATTGAACTGTCCGTTCGAAGCAGTAATGAAAGGCGTGGCAAACAGCGGTGGAGCGGGACTCGAATAGGTAACTCCGAAGGGGGGATTTCCGGCGAGGATGCCGATGGTCAGCGCTTCGACCGCCGTATAGTACGTTCCGAAGCCGGCGCGAATGCTGGTTTTTCCAGGGCCGCCGAGAACATTGCCGAGAATTGCATCCGGGCTTGCACTGGGTGACCAGGCGAGTCCGATGCGCGGCGAAAAATCGCGGTTGCCGGGCGGCGCGAGCGTCCGTGAAATGCCGGGGTCAGTGGGGAACAGGATGCCTTCCGGCGCGCCCGGAAAAACGACCGACTGCCTCCCCGGAGCAAACGCGGAAATTCCATTATATTTTTCGTACCATGGTTCGATGCGGTCCCAACGCAGGCCATAGTTTAAAGTCAAATTTGGCCGGATCCGCCAACTGTCCTGCGCGAAAAGTCCCGCATATTTGTTTCTGCCGTAAAAGGTGTTTAGCTGGCTTTGGTTGTATTGGCTGGGAATACCGAGCAGAAAATCGGCGAAGTCGGACCCGGTCTCGCTACCGGTGAAAAGAAAATTGCCGTTGAATTGAGCGATGGGGTTGGTGTCGATCTGATCGATATGGAATTCGCCGCCAAATCTCAACGTGTGGTTGTGCACGATGCGGGAAAAGTTGTCGAGCACTTGATAGGTATTGTTCACCTGCTGCAGCTCGTTGGCATTGGTGCCGATGGAAAAAGCGTTGAAGACGACATTTTCGACGCCTTCGCCTTTCGGATTGAGCGGCACAATGCCGGGAGTCCCCGGACCGGTGACGAAACCCTGCGACGCGAGGCTAATGCCTTTTCCGCCTTCGGGCTGGCCCAGATCGTTGTTGGCACGCATGAAACTGGCGTGAAATTCGTTGACCATCGAAGAGCCCAACGTTTTCGTATCACCCAGACTGAACAATTGAGCACGGCCGGTGTTGAGGGCGTTGAAGCCGGGCACGCTCGCGCCGCTTTGTGCCACGGGATACGGATTGTCCAGGGAGTATTGGTCGATGAAATAGTAGAGCGAAATGAGGCCCCAGCGCCTTTCGTAGTCGATACGCAAGGCTCCCTTGTCGTCGTCGAGAATTTCGTTTTGTGCTGAAGTCGAAAACGTGTTGGCGCCTGCATTTGGCAGGGGTATGTATTGCAGCAAGTCTTTGGCCGGTGCGGACCACGCGCCTGTCGGAATCGTGGCGTTTGGAAAGACGCACTGGATTGGGCTGGTGCAGCCCTGGGTGTAATAGGATTCGCCGGGCGCAACGGCGTATCCGAGCTTTTGTGAAAGCAGATTCGCCCAGTATTGTCCGTTGACCACTCCTGTCAGGTTTGTCGTGGCGTCGGACAAATTGCCGGAGCGGTCTTGGGCGGATGGCACCGCGATCAACCCTGTGTCGACGCCCTGTTTCATGCGTGTTCCTTGGTAATCGGCGAAGAAGAACACCTTCCTGCGCACGATGGGCCCGCCGAACGTGCCGCCAAACTGGTTTTGCTGGAAAATTCCGCGCGTCGGAGAAAAGAAATTTCGCGCGTCCAGATCGGTGTTCCGGAGAAATTCGAACGCATTAGCGTGAAATTCGTTGGTTCCTGACTTGGTGACAACGTTGATCTGGCCCCCGCTGTATTCGCCGAACTCCGCGTTGACGTTGCCAGTAAGAATCCGGAATTCGGCAATAGAGTCGAGATTTGGTATGATCGCCGTCCCCGAGTTGACGTCTTCCTCCGTGTCGCTTCCGTTTACGATGAATGCATTAGCAAATTCGCGCTGGCCATTGATGGAGATTGTTCCGGGGTTTAATTGGCCGGAGGGAGCGAGCGCACTTACGCCAACATCCTGCTGCGTGTCCGAAGTGAGCGAAGTAGCTGGCGCGACGCCGGGCTGAAGCGAGAGAAGATCGGTGTAGCTGCGGCCGTCGAGCGGCACGGCAGTCATTTTCGTTCCGCTGATGACCTCGCCGAGTTGCGTGTCGGAAGTTTCGACGTGCACGGCACTTTCTTCGACGTCGATCTCTTCGGATCGTTCGCCGAGTTCCAGTTTGGCGTCGATCAGCAGCGCTCCGTTGACGTCGAGAATCACACCAGTGCGGCGATAGGGACGCAACCCAGTGCTCTCGACGGAGAGATCGTAGTGGCCCACGGCCAAGTCACTGAAGCTGTACGCTCCGGAGACGTCCGTCGAGACCGATCGGGTGGCTCCCGTCTGGCTGTTTGTGACGGTCACGCGCGCGCCGACGATCACGGCGCCGGTCACGTCCCGGATCGTTCCCGAAATACGGCCGCCTTCTCCGGCGGCGCACAACGAAGCGGCCAACATTAGGAGGCTGACCGCCACGACGAGCAGTCCGAGACGTCCGAGCACACAAGAACGAGAGAAGCTTGCCTGGCTTAACGATAGAAGTGTCTTGAGTGAACCCTGAATCGCCTTCACCGAATGCTCCCTCGGGTTATTGGAATTAAAGCAGGCGAGTCAGGGATCAATCCGGACCGGCCGACAGCAGCTTGTTGCAAATGATTTGCAGGTATAATGTAGGACACAATCAGTCCTATATCAACCCGATGTCAGCGAACGGGCAGATTTGGCGGTTTAGGGGTATGGCCTTAGGGTTTGGTGGTCTCAAACGAAGGGAACCTCACGCGTCTAAGCACCTGACCGTGGACCGTACTTCGAAAACCTGGACCTGAGATTTGCCAAAGGCTTCCGGTGGACGCAGCGGCAGAATCTTTCGGCTGGATATCTTCAATACTGGATCGAATTGAAATTCGAAAAATGACTTCGGTGGAAGTAATCTGATTTCAATAACCAAGTGGGAAGCTGCAATTTTGGGCCGCTCGCGGGTATCATCAATCCGGCATCCGGGTGTGCACCGGATGGCCCGGGGCGGCTTTGGTATCCGCGCATTGTTCAGTTAAGTTTGGTGTACTCATTCTAGAAGCGTCGCGCAGACCTTCTTTTCGCCCGTGGTCTCTGCGACGGTTTTCTCGAATGAATCGGCCCATCACATGACACTACCTCTGACCCTCGAAGTGTGCGTCGACTCGATCGAATCCGCTATTGCTGCCGAGCGCGGAGGAGCCCACCGCGTGGAACTCTGCGGCACGCTTGCCGAGGGAGGTGTGACTCCGAGCACGGGGCTCATCGCCATGGTCCGCGAGAAGCTGGCGATTGGGCTGCACCTGATGATTCGCCCCCGCAATTCCGACTTCTGCTACTCGGACGAAGAGTTCGCGATTATGCAGCGCGATATTCTTCAAGCAAAGCAACTCGCGGCCGATGGCGTCGTTTTCGGCATACTCGATCTCAACGGCAAGATCGACACGCGGCGCACAAAGCAGCTCGTCGATCTGGCCGCTCCCCTCAAGGTCACGTTTCACCGAGCGTTCGATATGACTGCCGATCTCCTGGTATCGCTTCGTGAGCTGAAGATCACGGGTGTTCACTGTGTGCTCACGTCGGGTGGGCAGCAAACGGCCGCGGAGGGGTCTGCAGTTCTGAAGCAGTTAATGCAGGCCTCCGACGATCGCATTGGGATTATGGCGGCTAGTGGGATTGAAGCGGAGAATGTCGCCGAGCTGTTGAAGCGCACCGGCGTCCGTGAAGTTCACGCCAGCCTTAGATCGGCCGTCTCCAGTTCCATGCGCTACCAGAACCAACGCGTCTCCATGGGAGCTTCGAAAGGGCGCGAATATCAGCGTTTTGTGGTTGATGAGGGAAAGGTGCGAAAGCTGCTATCGGCCGCTTCGAAGGGAATCGCCCCGTAAAGCCGCAAGAAATACGCGAAATCGTGATGACCTCCTGTTGGCTTCACGGAGCGATCTTCGCGAGGAATTGCCTCATGGCCTGCGCGATTTCTTCGACGTGGGTTTCCAACGCAAAGCGCCCCGTATCGAGAAACTGCACGATCGCGTTCGGATTGTTCCGCCCGAAAGCTTCCACGCTGCGTGCCGGACGATCAACGCGTCTTCTGGCCGGATTGCGCAAAATACCAGCCTAGGAATTTGCCACCTTCACCGCTTCCGATGATCACGTTCTCGTAGTTTTCAACAGACAATGGGCACCGCTTCGGGAATAACGATCGTCGCGGGGAATTTCTACTTCCGGCCCGGTTGTTCGAGCGCGATGGGCCCCGCGGTTGGCATTAGGGCCTCCTTCGACCAAGAAATTTCAGTATCCCTTCACCTTTACGACCATGTAACTGATCTCCTTCGAACCGTCGAGAAGAAGTTGGTGGGGTGTTTTCGCCGGGATCCGGATCACGTCTCCGGGGGCAACCCTTTGGCGAACGCCTCCCTCAATCCCGCGACTGCGTTGTTCATGGGGTGCGACAGTCTCGGCGTTGACCAGCGTGCCGCCCACAACGAGAGTTGCCGAGCCGGAGCGCACAAAAACGACATCCGCCTGCGTTTCATGCCACTCCGCTAGCCCGTCCGCTTCGCGATGAGCGAACAGGACCGCCTCATTCGTGAAATCACCAAGTTGTTGCGTAGCCAAATGGTGTGGATCGGATGCCGCTTTTTGGGTGAGGGCCTGGACGTCGTCATTCAGGGACGCCGCTGGCCAGTACTTGAATCCTTCGGGTGAGGTGGCTTGCGGCGCGATCTCGGAAAAGGGAATCAAGATTAGACAGAGTAGCCAGAGTTTTCTCATGCATGTCACCTTGTATTTAATGCTCGCTAGAACGACTCTAACACCAAAGCAGAGACCTCAATCAGTTTCGATCGGGTTGGTCACGGCGTTCTCTTTCAGATTCTCTTCCCCAGTGAAATCGGGAATTGCGCCGATTTTCTGAAAAACAGCTTTTCATACGGCCCCGTCCATGATGGAGTAGGGGCCGCTCAAGGGGCAGTCCTTTGGGCAAGTGGCCTATGGGATTCGTCACGGAAGCCTTTCTTTTACAAAGCGACACGGCGAAGCACCTCTATAGCGCATACGCGCGACCGCAACCTATCCTTGATTATCATTGCCATCTTTCTCCACAGGATATTGCCGAGGATCGGCAGTTTCGAAACTTGTTCGAAGTCTGCCTGGAAGGGGACCATTACAAATGGCGCGCCATGCGGGCGAATGGCATCCCCGAGCACTACTGCACCGGCAGCGCCGAACCATACGAAAAGTTTCTCGCATGGGCCAAGACCGTCCCGAAGACCCTGCGCAATGTCGAGTACCAGTGGACCCATCTTGAGCTACAAAGATATTTCGGCATCGATTGCTTGCTCGATGAGGTCACCGCCCCGCAGGTCTGGGAACAAGCCAACGAGCAATTGAAAAGCCGCGAGCTGAGCGCCCAAGGCATCCTGAAAAAATTTAAGGTCAAGGCTTTGTGTACCACGGACGATCCGACAGATGCGCTTGAAAGCCACGAGAAAATCAGCAAGAGTGATCTTGAGACGCGGGTTTTTCCAACGTTCCGCCCGGACAAGGCGCTCCGCACGGCAGATCCCTCTCGCTTCAACGAATGGACGGACAAGCTTGCGGCGAGCGCGAATATTGATGTCGTGCACCTTCGAGATTTTCTGAATGCTCTCGAGCGGCGCCACGAGGTTTTCCATGAATGCGGCTGCCGCTTGTCCGATCATGGATTGGACTACTGCTATGCCGAGTCTTGTACAGAAACCGAAGCCGAAGCGATCTTCGGCGCAGCCAGGGCGGGAAAAAAAGTCGAGCCGTCACAATCGGCGAAATTCGCCAGTTTTCTGATGTTTTTCTTCGGTGGCCTTGACGCGGAAAAAGGTTGGACCAAGCAACTGCACCTCGGCGCGTTTCGAAGTGCAAACACGAGGATGGGCGAGCTGCTTGGCCAAGACGTCGGTTTTGATTCGATTGGAGACTGGTCGCAGGCAAAATCTCTGGCGACGTACCTGGATCGTCTTGACTTCGCTCGAATGCTGCCAAAGATGATCGTTTACAACGCGAACCCGGAAAATAACTACGTTTTTGCGACCATGATCGGCAATTTTCAGGACGGCACGATTCCCGGCAAGATGCAGTTTGGCAGCGGCTGGTGGTTTCTGGACCAAAAGGAAGGCGTGGAGTGGCAGCTGAACGCGCTCTCGAACTGCGGACTCCTCTCGCAATTTATTGGCATGGTGACGGATTCCCGATCGTTCATGTCCTATCCCCGCCATGAATACTTCCGGCGCATCCTATGCAATTTGATTGGCGGAGAGATGGAAAGCGGCCAACTCCCAACCGATGAAAAGTTGGCCGGAGCAATGATCAAACGTATTTGTTTCGATAACGCTGCAAGCTATTTGGGACTACCCGGAGTTTTGGCAAATGCGCAGTAATAGCTACCACAAACAAAGGAAGGAAGTGGTCGGGGCGCCGAGATTTGAAGTCGGGACCGGCTGCACTCAAGGCAAGAACAGAAACGTTAAGTAATTGGCTCGTTGGCCTACGAAATCCCGCCTTCGATCCTGGATGGAACGTGGACCCCGCCAGCAATCAAGGAGCAGTAGTCCAGATCGGTTGATATACTCTGTCCGAAGCGAATAAAAGGATCCGGAGGAGATTCAGGAGGACATCAGTCAGACGAGCAATATGCCTGTCGGTGATTTGCGGTTGTTTTCTGGCTGTTTGCAAGTTTATGACGGGGTGCATTTCCTGCCGAGTCCTATAGATATCCTACCGACGCTGGCGCTAACGATGTTTGCGGCACAGCACGGGAAGGCACGTGGGCGAAGAGTGCTAAGGCGCTGCACCAAAGTGTTGAGTAGCTGGGCCAACCTGCTGGTTCTCACCTGTGGGCTCGCGGCCTGCGGACATTCGGGACCTAGGCTCGATGGCAGCTCCAGAGAAGAAGAGGTTCCTCGAGCGCCAGCAGGGGCGCTCGATCAGAGTGCCGACTTGCAAAGTACAGAAGTCCGCCTGGCTCCGGAGAAGGGCGATATCGACGAGATGGGCAAGCGACGCCAGATTCGGGCGCTCGTCAGCCTGAGCCAGACGACCTTTTTCTTTGATAACGGGCGGCCCCGAGGAATGACCTACGACGCTCTGATGGAGTTCGAGAAATTTCTCAACCATAAGCTGCACCCCAATGATCGTACCGGCAAAGAGAAGATCCATATCGTGCTGGTGCCCTCGACCCCTGAGAAAGCGGCCTCCGACCTTCTGAATGGTTATGGCGATATCATCGCTACCGCCATTTACATTACGGACGACCGCAAGAAGATCGCGGATTTCGTTCCTGTCGCGAGCAGTAAGCATGACGTAATCGTCTCAGGGCCCTCGGCGCCCGCGCTAACCAGCTTGCATGATCTCTCCGGCAAAGAGGTTTATGTCTTCAAGGAATCGTTGGCTTGGGAAAAGCTGGCGGCACTTAACAAAACGCTCGCTTCTGAAAGGAAAGCCGAGATCAATCTGGTGCCTGCCGACAACAATCTGGAACCAGAAGACATCCTGGAGATGACCAGCGCCGGCTCGCTACGGTACAGCATAGTCCCTTCGCACCTCGCGCAACTCTGGAAGAATGTCCTGCCGGGCCTGAAAATCTACGAAGACTTTCCGGTCACAGACAAGATGGAATCCGGTTGGGTCGTCCGCAAGGATTCCCCAAAATTGCGGGCATTCCTCGAGGAGTTCGCCAACACTCACCGTGAAGGAACAACCTACTTCGCCGTCTTGGCGAACACTTACTTGAAAAATACTCGCTTCATCAAGAACAACGCGGATTCTGAGAGCGCGCGGCGCTTCCACCAAATGCAAACGCTGTTCAAGAAGTATGGGAAGCAGTACGATTTTCCGTGGATGCTCATTGCGGCCCAGGCTTACCAGGAATCGGGCTTGAACCAGGACGCGCGTGGACCCACCGGAGCCGTTGGCGTCATGCAGGTAATGCCGACGACCGCTGCCAACCCGCCCATCAGCATCCCGAATGTGCGCCAACTCGCACCCAACATCGATGCTGGCGTGAAGCTGCTGAAGTACATCCGCGATGACTACTTTAGAGATGATCCCATGGACTCGTTAAACAAGACGCTGATCACGTTGGCGGCATACAATGCTGGACCTGCACGTCTGAAGCAATGCCGACGGCTGACCGCAGATATGGGGTTGGACCCGAACGTGTGGTTTCACAATGTAGAGTATGCTGTCGCGAAAAAAGTCGGCGCGGAGACGGTCAACTACGTGGGCAATATTTACAAGTATTACCTGGGTTGGCAGCTGATGAGCGAACGGGCCGCGGCCCGGGCACGGGCAAAGAAGTTAGCGGTGGGGCGCTGAGTTCCGTACGCTTCGATTGAAGATTAAATGAATAGCGAGCGGAAGCCGGGATGGCATGCGCGGCAAGCGGAATTACTGCTTGTGGGTGCGTTCAGTACAATTCTTCTGGTATCGCGAAGCCTTGCGCAGACTCAGAGCGAGCCGCACCCAGTCGAAACACAAGCAAATGCAACCCAGCAATTGCAAGTGAATTGGCTTTATGGCGCTTATGTGCCGAAGGATGTGCCTTTACAATCTCTTTCCAATCACCAGCGTTTTCAACTCTTCCTGCGCCAGAGCTTCACAACTCCCGGCGTGTACGTTAAGACCGCTTTTTTTTCCTTGTCCGATCAGGCTGCGAATAGTCCGCCGGAATGGGGTGACGGGTTCGGCGGTTACGCCAAACGCACCGCTTCGCGCTACGGACAATTTGTAACCCAGAACGCTTTGGCAGGATTCGGGAATGGACTGCTTGGGTACGAGCCTCGCTACAATCGCTGCCGATGTATGGGTTTTTGGCCGCGCACGCGGCACGCTTTTGCGCGGAACTTCGTAACCTATGACCGTACGGAGCAGCATCTGCGTCCGCAGATTGGCATGTACGCTGGAGCATTCGGCGCGGGCGTGATCGCGGGAACCTGGCAGCCCGCCAACCCGAGTCTGATCGCCAAGGGCTACCAAGGCGTGGCCACTCAAGTGGTCTTTGGTATGTGCGCTAACTGGCTCGGAGAATTCGCGCCAGACTTCAAACGGATGCTGCAGAGAAAAAAGTCTGGGAAATCTGGGAATGAGAAGAGTAGTCCTTCGAGCCATTGAGATTTAGGCACACTTCGTGATTGGCGATCGTTTTCTCGAATTGCGAACAAAGGCTTTCTTACTCTTTGAATATCGGCGGCGGCCCACTGATTCTCTTGCTTTTTATGTCGACACTACCTCGACGCGATCGACTGCCATGCGCTCCGTTATACCCACGGCACGCTAGTATATGTCCAAGGAACGTCGCTCAAAGTTGCGCGAGCTCGACTGAGGCATTCGCACATGGCAACAACTCTGGAAGTTTATACGCACGGTGAGAGCGCCCAAGCAGACGTTGTGAACATGCTCGCAGACCAATTGTTCCCAAATTCTTCGACTTGCACCGCTTCAGTAAGACAGTTCTAGACGGGCAGACTGGTCGTTCACAAGCGTTGACTTTCGTACTCTTCAGAACTCCCCCCCTTTTGCCAGATCTGCCTTCCTTCTTCGCTGGAATAGTGTTATTTCGACGGCATGGCCGTATTTTTGCTAATTTTCGATGTTCCATTGTTTATTTTCGACGATATTACGCGTATAGTTATTTTCGACGATATAGCCCCAAGTAAGTTGTTTTTCGACATTCGGTATAAGGATTTCGACGATGCGCCTTGAAAACGAGGTATTGAAAACATTTCAGGAACTAGCCATACCAGAAGAGACCCGGATCGTAGGATGGGCCGCGCTTGCCCAGGCCCTTGGAGTTAAAGGCCCGGTGCGGAAGCCGGGGGCTGTTTCGGCCAGACACGTCAGCGGAAGTTTTCGCGATGAGGCGGACTGGCGCATCTTCGACAAAAGATACTGGCCGGGAGAGACCTTCGGTGATCACCTTGATTTCGCGCTGCGCAATGAAAACCTCGATCTGCTTGTTCTAAAGCGTATTTTTGACGCCGTCGACGCAAAGGTTGTAAAGGAGTTTGTGAAAGCGACGCCGACCGGAATTCCCTCCCGCCGCGCCTGGTATCTGTACGAACTGCTGACAGGGCGCAAGCTCGATGTGCCTGACGATCCCGGCGTGCCGGCCGTAGACCTGCTCGACCCGGAAGAATATTTCACGGGCAAGCCGCGCCTATCGAAGCGGCACCGAGTGCGCGACAACCTTCTTGGCACCGCGGGGTTCTGCCCGGTTGTACGCCGCACAAAACTGCTGACGGAATTCACGAACAAGAAGCTGGCGGACAAGGCCGCCGAGACGGTAGGCCGCATCGGCGGGCACCTCGTCGCGCGCGCCGCGAGCTTCCTACTTCTGGCGGACAGCCGCGCGAGCTTCGAGATTGAAGGCGAGCGCCCGCCACGCAACCGGCTGGAGCGCTGGGGCCGAGCCGTCATGCAGGCGGGCAAGAATGAACTCACCGTGGATGAAATGATCCGCTTGCAAGGTGTGCTGATCGAAGACGACCGATTCGTCCATGTCGGCCTGCGCCACGACGGCGTGTTTCTCGGCGAGCGCGACCATAACGGCGATTCGCTGCCCGAATTTATCGGAGCGCGACCGGCCGACCTCACCGACCTCGTAACTGCGTTGTTCGCGGCAAATGATCGCATGAGCGCGGACGGCGCCGACGCTGTCATACAGGCGGCGGCGACGGCGTTCGGCTTCGTCTACGTCCATCCGTTTCAAGACGGCAACGGGCGCCTGCACCGCTGCCTCGTCCATCATGTTCTCGCCGAAAGAAAATTCACGCCGCCGGGAATGGTCTTTCCGGTGTCCTCGGTGATGTACGACCGGATCGACGAATATCGAAAAACTTTGCAGGATCACTCACGGCCGCTGATGAATTTTATCGAGTGGCGGCCGACGCCGCAGCAAAACGTCGAAGTGCTGAACGATACCGCGGACCTCTATCGCTATTTCGACGCGACGGAAGCGGCGGAATTTCTGTATGCCTGCGTCCTGCGGACGGTCGAGGAGGATTTGCCGCGTGAAATCGACTATCTGCGCCGCCACGACGAAGTACTGCGCCGGATCATGAATAGAGTCGAAATGCCTGATAGGCTCGCTGAGAACCTGCTGATGTTCATACGACAGAACAAAGGAACTCTGTCCAAAAGACGGCGAACCGGCGAATTCAAAAAACTGACTGATGCAGAGGTGACTTCGCTTGAGGCCGTCGTCAATGAGGCGTTCAAGGGTTTCAGCGCACTGGGCACCTCCGCGAGCGAGATTCACGACGGCGTCGAGTCGGATCCCGTGCGCGAACTACAATTTCCAAACCCGCAGGAAGCATTCATTTTTGACCGAGAAACAGTCGTCTTCTGGGGCCAGGATGGAGAAACGCGCGTTCACTGCGCGATCAGGCGCGAAGCTCTGGACGATTACTTCAAGGGAAACAACGAGGATAAACTCGAAGTGTTCAAGGCCAACCGACAGGTGATTGAGGAAGCGGCGCGCAAGAAATATCTCGCCGGCGCGATAGAGCCGGATGGGTCTGTGCTGATCCGCACACTCGATCTGGCGCGCTGAGAGACTATTCTGGCGGAAACGTGCCTCCGCATGCGCAAGGGCTCCCGAATCTCGCGCTTCCCAAATTCAGCCAACCAATGCGGAGACAATTGAGAGGCACACGGCGCAGCGCGAGCTGAGCTGAGCGATTACAGATTTGCATTTCCGATGATCACTTAACTTCCCTCAGTTCAATACTTTCCGTACAGCACGCTTGCCTCCTCATGTTCTTGAAAATTCGTCACGTAACAACTCTCGGAAAGTAAACGACTTGCAAATCCAGACCTCCTGTCTGCCAGAATTCCACAGATGGGGCTTTTTAAGCGGAAGAAAAACACGCGAGATATTTTTGGTCGGGGCGCCGAGATTTGAACTCGGGACCTCCTGCGCCCAAGGCAGGCGCGCTACCAGGCTGCGCTACGCCCCGACATGAAGTGCACTATTGATTCTAAAGCACTTTCCAACTTTGCTCCAATCCAAATGGCCTCCAAAAACGCTCGACTGTGCACGAACTGTGCACAAACGAGCCTATTGCACCGTGACTGTGCACAATGGAGCCGCCAGCAACGTTTCGGTCGGCGGCGTCCCCATTTCGTTCGCCCGACGGTTGAGCTTCTCGAGTGCTTCGCGCTTCATCTGCAGTTTCATCTGCGAGTACTTCTTGAAGACTTGCGCGTCGCTCTGGCGCAGCATCTGCGTCACCCATTCATCGGCTACGCCTCCCGCGCTCAGCCTTGTGGCATAGGTCGAGCGCAGGTCGTAGATCCGAAAATAGGGAACCTTGGCCCGCCTCAGAGTTTTCCGCCAAACCGTCTTAAGTTTCTTAGTGTGCCCGATCGGATTCTGGTCACTCGGAAACAGAAACGTTGCCCTTCCCGCAATTGCCATTTGGCTCTTAAATGCTTCGATGGCCAGTTGGGTAAGAGGAACCTCCGCGACGCCATTCGGAGCGAGGACTTGTACCCAATAACGCGGCGAACTATTCGGCCCGGGTGCAGATTCGCCCCTCTAACCCACCCCGCAGAAAATGGTAACACGCTCATAAACCGATTTAGCTATGACGAATTCGCCTGCCTGGGCTAGAATGCGGGCGGTCCGGAGGACTGAAGGAAATGAATCGTCGCCTTGTTTCTGTCGCTGCTTTTTCTTTCGCATTGTTGTTCGCGCCTCGACTCACGCCTGGTCAAAAACTCTCCGCCAAGGGAGAAGAACTCGCTGCCGGCGAGGGCGAAAGCTCGAACTTGATCTACACGCATCCGGAACTCGCACACATTGATCGCGCAAGCAGCGAATCGGGCCCGATCAGAAGCGGCTGAATCTCCCGTCCGATTTGTATGCCGGCATCCGGCGGTACGCGCGATTCCCGGAGCACTACGCTGGCGATGGCGCACCTGCACGAAAGAACTCGGCGAGTAGAACGTGAAGAATTGGATTGAGGCTGTGGTGGATTGCCGCAAGGCGGTGAAAGCCGACGATAACAGCCTGAAGAGTTCTATGAGAAGAGTACGCATCCGTTGGATACGAAGCAGTAGGACGAGAAGAAAAACCAAGGTTCGGTAGCGTTTGGAAATTTTGCCGTGTAGGAATCATATTCAGCACGACGCGTGCTTTGATCAGGGATTTGGATGGCTGACGGAATTACTCGGAGATTTGACATCATGATTACTGATTACCTACGGATCTCATCTCGTATTTCGTTGTGTGGCGCAGTTGCCGCGCTAGGGCTGATGACGGTGGCTATGCGCCTTCCGTTGCGCGTCAATGCACAAGCGGCTCAGGCACGGCGGACCCGGCAGGAGCTCCCGGCGGATTCGGTTGCCAGGGTGGGCACGGTCGACTCGCTTGCCACGGTCCAGGTTGACGTGACGCCGGAGCACGTTCTGAATACGATCGATCCCGACACTGCGACCGGCGCGTGGATGGATGATCTGAGTAAGACGCAAGTGGACAACCTGAGCAAGCCCGAGACGATTCAGGGAGTCAAAAACTTGGGTTGGGGTTCGATCACCATGCGCAACAACAGCGAGTTGCGACTTGCGGCATGGCACTGGAACGAAAACGGCACATGGAGCGATCCAGCGACAAAGAGCGGCTATTACGCCGGCAGCGCCGAACTGGGCGAACCGATCCACTACGGCTATTCGTATTCGCTGCCCCATCGCGACTTTATGACCAGCGGCGATTCGCCTTTGGTAGCTGGTTTTCAGAGTTACTGGAAGAGCAACCCTTATCTAACCAGCCATTTCACGGGCGAGAGCGATGCGTTGCACCCGCAATGGGTGGTGATCGATATGGGCACCGCCCGAGCCATTAATGCGATTCACATCCAATGGGTAAATCCGTATGCTGTCGTTTACGTTGTGCAGTATTGGGTCGGCGACAACAACGCGATGGACTGGGACATGGGCCCGAATGGCGTCTGGAAGCCTTTTCTGTCGGGCGCGGTGCTGAACGGCAGCGGCGGGGATGTCCATCTCAAGCTTTCGGATAGGCCCGTCACGACGCGCTTCGTCCGCGTTTTGATGTCGAAATCCTCCGGAACCTGCGACACTCACGGGGCACAGGATATTCGAAACTGCGTTGGCTACGCCCTTCAGACGCTTTCCGCCGGTACGATCGATGCCGCGGGGAACTACGCGGTTATTTATCCGGCTAACGGCGTTGAGCCCGGACCTGGCGCACCTCCACGCCTTGAGGGCGCTGGAAACCAAGAAGTAATCGCCGGTTCGCCGGCGGACTTGGCCGGATCGTTTTTTGGTTCTTCGATCGATCCTTGGCACCAAGCTGACAACCTGATCACCGGCGGCAACGATCAATATAACGGCATGGACAATTTCTTCACCAGTGGATTGACCATGGGCCATGCAGCGCTGGTTGCATGTGCGGCGATTTATGACACTCCCGAAGATTGCGCTAATGAGGTTTCCTACATTCACAAACGTGGTTATCCAGTGGTGGGAATTGAGATCGGGGAGGAGTGTGACGGCAAGCACATGATGCCGGAAGACTATGCCGCCATCTTCTCTCAATGGGCGGATGCGATCCACAAGCTAACGCCCGGCGCCAGGTTGGGCGGTCCGATTTTCGAAGGTGTCGATAAAGACATCACCCTCTGGGCGGACGATCAGGGACGCACTTCCTGGATGGAGCGATTCGTCGACTATCTGAGTGAACACGGACATCTTAACGATCTCTCATTCATGTCGTTCGAACATTACCCATTCATGATCAATGGATTCGGTCCACCGAACGACTGGGCGACCCTTTACATGGAACCCGGAATTATGAAGCACATCTTGCACATTTGGCGTGAGGACGGCGTCCCCGCGGACGTGCCGCTGATTATTTCCGAGAGTGGAATCACTGCGGGGCGAAGCGGACCGGGCTACTTGGGCGTCACCGGCCGCGCCATCTGGGAGTGCGACGCGTTTGGCACATTCTTTGAACAGGGCGGCACGGCGTTTTATCGGCCGGCGATCAATAATGGTGCCGGTGGTCGCGGGAACCTCAGCGCCAACGGTGGCGATGATGGCGGCGGGGCCTATGGCACGCCTGCATATACTCCCTTTTCTTCCGCCCACCTGATCAATTTCGAATGGTTGCAGCACGGCGCGGGAGCGAACAAGATTTTCCCCGCCTCGGCCGATCTTAGGGACGCTGCCGCGCGGACCGTGGTTACGTCATACGCTGTCAAACGCCCCGACGGGAACTGGTCGTTAATGCTGATTAACCACGATTTGAATGCGGCCCACCCGGTTCATATCGTCATCGATGATGCCAAGCACGTTAGCCATTCATTCGTCGGATCTGTAGCTCTTGTTCAGTATTGCAACACCCCTGCGGAGGACAAGAACATCACGATTGCCGCCACGTCCGACGGCATGTACACGCTCCCAGCTGGGTCGATCACCGTGATTCGCGGGAAGCTTCGGTAGTTCAGCCGACTTCCATGATAGGTCCTTGTGAAGAGGCAAAAAGCCCTCCTGATGCGCTCAGGAGGAGCGCGGGTGTAAGATTTTTGGCTTCCTGAGCGCGTCGTGCTGGCCTCTCGGCCGCGGTTTCTATCCGAGGTTAGAAACAGATTCCATCGTTCCCGATCGAGCCCACGCCTCTTCGAACGAGTACTGCAACAGGACACCTGCTCCATGACTGTTCTGCTTCGGGTTCAGATCGGATCGTACGCGTAGGCCAGTTTCTTTCCGTCCAGATATGTTAGCGAGCTCCGATTCCCCACTAAAAGCACGAATATACTGCCTAGCCGTCGATGTGAAGGTCGATGCTTCGACCGCATATGAAACGCGCTATGCAAGCAGCTTGTGTCAGCCTTACGACGTAAGCGATCAGCCCTGGACTCGCTTCCTGCTCGAACTCCTCCGGAGGCCGATAGCCCAATGCCGAATGCAAACGGCACCGATTGTAGTACGGTTCGATGAAGACTTCGATGTTACTCAGCAAGTGTTCTTAAATCTCGGTAGTCGTTCGCATAAATCTCCACCCGCTTGAGAGTCTTCATAAAGCTTTCGCAACTGGCGTTGTCATAGGGGTTCGCCGGCCGGCTCATGCTGGGAATCATCTGATGCTGTTGCAAGGTCTGGGCGTAGTCGCCGCACGCGTACTGCACACCACGGTCGGAATGATGCACCAAATCCGGCGGCGGCTGTCGCTGCGTGAGGGCCTGCTCCAGAGCGACGATCGGCAAACGGGCCGCCAGCGTGCGATCCAGAGCCCATCCCACCACCTTGCGAGAGAAAGCTTCCAGAACTACCGCCAGGTAGACAAACTCCTTCTTCAAACGGATATAGGTAATATCCGCTATCCAAAGCTGATTCATCCCCGTCAGTTTCATGCGACTGGCCAGGTTCAGATAGACCTCGAACTCGTGATCGGAATCCTTCGTCACCACGAAGGCCCGCGGCTGCACGGCCAGGTTATCTTCCCGTATGATCCGCAACTCACGTTTCTGACTCGCCAGCATCCCAAGCCGCCGTAACTCGGCGCTGATCCGTCGATACCCGTAGCGGCGTTGGTGCTCGATAGCGATCTGCTGAATCACGCTCCGCACCTCCATGTCTTCCTCGAATGGTGCTCGTTCCTGCAGAGTACGATAAAAACCGACACGGCTGACCCCGGCCAACTGACACATGCGTTCGATGCTCAAGCTGCATTGCAATGGCATCACTTCTTGGATTTCGTCGTAGATGGCTTCACTGATACCGCTCTTCTGGCGCCGAGCCTCTACTTTTTGCAAGGCACCTTTGAAAACACAATCAGGTTCGCCTTGCTGATGGCGTAGGCAACCTTCATGGACGCTGATCCTTCGAGATCAACAATTACGAATGGTGTCTTTCGGTCTTGGGTTTCGATGGTGTCGATTATCGAATTTTCGGTAACATCTGCGACAACGGTCAGATTGTTGGGCTTGCCTGGCAGCTTCGCCCAACGCGACAACGGTTTGTTCGGATGAGCATCGATGAGAGTCACTGCGGCGCCGTGGCCCGCCAACTCAGTTGCGAGCAGCACGGCTGAGGTCGGTTTGCCGGCTCCTCCTTTAGGACCATGCGGCTAGATTATGGAGTTCCGGCATTGACTGGCGATGCCGCGTCGTTGAGCTAGCCGGTCTTCAAAGGCCCGGGCGCGGACGCAGTTTACCATGCCAGGTGACCCTGACTCGGGGTGGTGTATTCGGTGGATCTTTATGTATATGCATATATATGCGAGCCACAGCAAGCTGGGTGGCCCTCAGGGATTCTTAGCTATTAACGGTTGGAGGTTTGCGCGATAACTACGGCTGCAGGAAAGCTCTTTTCCGCTGTGCAGAACTACGACATATTCTCCACTGTTGACATGTATCAATTCCTTGATCCGGGTGACGTTCACGATCACCGAGCGGTGAATGCGGACGAAATGAGATGGATTCAGCCGCTCCAAAATTCGAGAAATGGTTTCTCGGAATAGGTAGGAGTCCTTTCCGGTATTGAGCCGGACATAGTTGGCGGCGGCCTCGATCCACTGAATCTCCTCGAGGTTCAAGAACACGACTCGGCCGTTTGTTCGAATCGCTAGGCGCTCGTCGAACTCAGGAACCGGTCGCTTCCCGGACTGTACCGCCGACAGAAGTTCAAGAACGCGATTCGTGAGATCTTGATCCTTGCACTTCTGGATTTCAGCGCGGCCTCGCTCTATGGCCGCGTGCAACCGATCCTGATCAAACGGTTTCAGCAGGTAGTCCAGGGCATGAGCCTCAAAGGCACGAATGGCATATTGATCGTAGGCAGAGGTGAAGATCACCTGGGGCATTTCATCGGGGGGTATTTCGCTCAACACTTCAAAGCCGTTGAGGTCCGGCATCTGGATATCGAGCAGCAACATGTCCGGTCGAAAGCTCCGAATCGCCACAACCGCTTGTCTGCCATCTGAACACTCAGCTACGACTTCGACTTTAGGCTCCGAGGCCAACAGGATGCTTAGTTTCTTGCGGGCAAGACGCTCGTCATCGGCAATGACGGCGCGGATTGCGGATCCAATCGCGCGCTCCTGCGAGGTGGTTAGGAAAGTTTCCGGCATCATCGTTGAGCGACCGATCTCGGCCTGGCAGAGGTTTAGACGCATTTACAACCAGAAAGTTCCCTTGGAAATCGATGGCCCGCCAGGTCATGAGGCGGACTGTGGACTGGTTTGGTCTGGGCCACCTCCCCCAAGTACTATCGAATCGCGGCAGCGATACCCAATTCTGGCAAAGCAACGGGCGCTCGCAGAAAGCTCAAGGAGCAGATGATGCCCTCTGACAACCGAAGCCGACCGGACTTAGCATTAAGAGAGCAATCCGCCGCGAAGGCTGCTTGCGACTCCTGCGAACGAGCACTCTCAGCCCACGGAGAGTTATACATCTGCACCTTCGACCATACCTTTTGCCCGGACTGTGCCGCGAAGGCGCAATACATTTGCGGCCATTGCGGCGGTGAACTGTCACGCAAGGATGAGTTCGAGGCAGATGGGAAGTCGACTGCGCAGAGAAATCAGCCCTGGCTGATCTGGGTGGCAAGCTTTGGAGTATGGTCGATCGCCGCGCTTGCCGCCGGGGCGACCATTTACAGGCTATACCGCGCAACCCGCTCACCGATGGCGCTAACGAGTGCTCTGGGTATGCAATTCTGTCAGATACTCACCTACGCTCCACTCACACCATTTGCCTTCGCATTCGCGACCCGTTATCCGATTCACCGGAATAACTGGGTAATCCGGTCGCTGGTGTATTTGGCGGGTGGTTTAGTTTTCACCGTTGCGCATGTCACCCTGCAATCTCTGACTCCGTTTGGCTTCTGGGATCCGAATTATCACGAATGGAGATCTGCCATCTGGGATTCCCACAGTCATGCGTTTGGAATTCAGTGGTCTGTCTTGCCGGATCAGTTTCTAACAAGTTTATTTAATGACATTTTTGGCGCGTTCATTCCAATAGCCCTAGTGGCCCATATCGTCTCTTACACACGAACCCTTCGCGAGCGTGAGCTTCGCGCGGCGCAGTTGGAAGAACAGTTGACCAAAACGCGATTGCAGGTCCTGAAGAGCCAGCTTCAGCCACATTTCCTTTTCAATACAATGCACTCCATCTCGGCGCTGATGCTGACAGACGTCAGGGCCGCCGATCGAATGCTAACGAGGCTCGGCGATCTGCTAAGGATGAGTCTCGAATTGACTGGAACGCAAATAACAACTCTCAGCCGGGAGATTGAATTCGTCAATTGCTATCTAGAAATAGAAAAGGCTCGATTCGCCGAAAGATTAACTGTGGCTTTTGACATTTCTCCTGAGACGCTCGATGCGTTGGTTCCTCATTTGCTGCTGCAGCCCCTTGTCGACAATGCCGTTAAGCATGGTGTTTCGCGACTGCCAGGTGGTGGAGAAATACGAATCGCAGCCACAACGCAAGCGCATCAGCTGAAGATCGAGATATGCGACAATGGGCCGGGAATCTCAAACAGGGGGGCTCTGCTGTCAGGTGGTCTAGGGTTGAGAATTACGCGCGAGCGGCTTGCGTCTCTATACGGCCACGACCAAAGTCTGGAACTCCTCAGCCTGCCGGAGGGCGGGGCCAGAGCGCGAGTGTGCATCCCATTTCTCGCGCGAGGCAGGGCTGACGGGCAGGACACGTCGACCGAAGTTTCGCGCACCGATTTACCCGCGCGGTCCTACTGAGTAGATCACTCGAACATCGTGGCACCGCGGCAAGTCAAGTAACCTCGGTTTTCCATGACGCGCAATTTTCGTCACCCCCCCGGTTCGTCCCTAGGCTGAGAACATGAATCCCCGCCTAAGCTCGACGCCGGTGCAAAGATTTCAAATGCGAGTGCACTTTCGCTGCACCGTTTTCAGCTATTTGGGTGCCAGCTTCTCCTTTGTTTTTTTGATCCCGTAGTCCAAGTAGCCGGCTTCAATGTAGTTCTCACAGCGCTCCTGTAGGTATTCGAGCGCTTTAAGCCGGGCACCAAGCGCCGCGCGATTGTTCGGATCGGAAGCCAAAACCATGTCGGTCAGGTGAAGGGTTTCGACCGGTTTCCCCCCGGCAACTTTTTCCAGAGCCAGCTTCACCACGGGTTCTGGTCCCCCGGCGAGCTTGACCAATTCCGGGTACACCGAAGACGGCGGCAAATCATACATTGTTGAGGGATTCAGGTCGAACCATCCCGCATATCCGTCGTAAATTCCCCGCACGGACCAGCTGACCTTTCCAAACGATTCAGTCAGGTCGAAACTTGCTGGCAGTTTTATTTCCTGCATCAGTGTAAACACGTCCTTGCCGGCGTTCATCCCCTTGACGGTTTCATCGTGGACGTACTGAATCGCGTTGCGATACCGGGTGAGGAGCCTGGTAATCTCCGCGTTCCCGTTCATCGGATCGCCGTGGCCCGACAGAACGATCTCCGGTTTAAGTGAGATGACTTTATCAATCGAACTAATCCAGTCCAGTGCCCAGCGTGGCTTGGTGCCCCTGATGGCAAAGAGGTTCGGGAACGACATGGGTTCCGGCAACCCGGCCCCCTTGTAGTTGTCCCCGATGAAGGCAATTTTGTACTGGGGAATCCAAACGGTCAGATGGTCCGGGGTTTCCCCTGGCGTGCTGAACAAGTCGAACTCAACACCTCCCAACGTAAACTTGTACGTATCGTCGAAGCAGATGGTCGGGTCGATTTTGGCGCCATAGTTGCCTGCCCACGGGCCTGCCTCCTTTGGCGTCCGGCCGAACGCCGCCGCGTTGCGTGGAGCAAAGAAACCCTCGAGCCGGGTGACGTAATTGACGAATTCAAAGTAGTCCCTTTGGGAGATAATCTGCGTCCGGTCTTCTTTCCAAAGATCGATTCCACCGATATGGTCGGCGTGGCCATGCGTCAGAATGATGTACTTCACCGGCGCATGACTAACCTCAGCGAGAAGTTTTCTGGCTACTGGAGCGTCCTTTGCTGAAGCCGTATCGATGACGACATTTCCGACCGCCGTCGTAACCAGATACACATTGCCGGTTACCGTGGCCATGTAGACCGAGTCGTTGATCTTGACTACTTTTGGTTGGTCCTGCTGAGCATTCGCGACAGTGCCAGGCGCGATGGAAAGCAACACTACGAAGCGCATGATTCGGAACATTTGCACCCTCACGTAAAGTGTCTCTAACAACCCGATCATCCTGCGTTGTGAGCCCTGCCGCTGGGCATTGCGATTCAGCTCTTTGGAAAGCTGGGATCGGCTTTGATCTCTCGAATCTGTTGGATATGTCGTTCGGCGTGTGTGGAGATTTCGAGCATCCACTGCCAGCAATCGATCGGGTCTCTTGTGCCGAAACTGTGGGCGCGCAAGTCGTCGTGGGTTGATTTGATGTATTCGATCATGGTCGCACGCAGTGCTTGAAACTTCGCCAGGGCTTCTCCGAGGTCCTTGTAGGTGTCAACCTTCTCGTGCCCGCCGCCCGTTTTCGTATGCACAACGCGATCAATGCCGTACCACAGAATGTCGGCATCCGTATTCGCCGATTTCTTTCCCTTCATATCCGGTGGTGCCTTCACCGACTTCATCAAATCGCGCCAATAATCCGGTTCGGCGACTGCTAAATGAGAAACGCACTCCCGGATTGACCAGCGATCGGGTGAGGCGCGGTATTCAAGCTGAGCCGGTGAAAGTCCGCGCACCTCCTCGGCCAAGATTTGCCCGGTCATTTCAAAGTGCACCAGCAGGTGTTCTCGGTCTTCTTCGGTCATGCCTTGCGCCTCCGCAAGGCCGGCGGTAGACAGATGCAAGCCAATCACAAGAAACGTCAAAATATGATGGATCCTCATCAGCAAACCCCTTTCGGCAAGCTAAGGAAAACGTCCTCACATTAGGGCAGCTTTTCAGCTTGCTTGGCGGCTCCTGGCTTTCGTTTAGCCCAAGACGATGTCTTCCCTTAAGAATCCACAGAATCCACCACCACTGCCAGGGAACAAACGATCCGTGAGGAAAATCGTGGCTTCATGTTTTATTCCAGGCGGTACAAATTTCGGATTTGTACGGCTTAGCGTTGTGCCGCCTCGCTGAACGTGATCTTCACCAATTGGCTCGCCATGTCGTCAAACTGCGCCTGAAGATCCTTATCGTCACCG
The DNA here is from genome assembly GCA_963722985.1 of Candidatus Acidiferrales bacterium. Taxonomy (GTDB): domain Bacteria; phylum Acidobacteriota; class Terriglobia; order Acidiferrales; family UBA7541; genus Acidiferrum. The sequence continues at coordinate 839,739 of CAVROZ010000001.1, forward strand.
GCGAATTTTTGCCGGAATGGTGTCAGGTTCACCGAGCCCTTTACGTCGTCCAGGGTGTGCGCTCCCGGAAACCCTATCTGGCGAATCCGGGCCCGCACCTGATCCACGGAACTTTGCAGCAGGTCGGCCACAAGGTAGAGATAGGCCTTGTCGTGCATGATCGGACCATGTCCGGGAACGATCGATGTCGCGTCCAATTCGCCCATTCTATGGAGCGTCTGAACCCATTCGGCGGGATAGCCGTCGAAGGTGTAGGGTATGGGTTTCACAAGCAGGTCGCCCGCAACGATGATTTTTTCCTTGGGCAGATAAACAATGGCGTCTCCCGGAGTGTTGCCCCGCCCCAGGTGCATCACTTGTACTTCGCGGCGCCCCAGGTCGAGATCGACCTTATCGGTAAAGGTCAGGGTAGGGGACTGGTATACCAAGGTCTTGAACTCCGCTTCTGCCCGCTCCAATCCGGGCAGAAGTTCCTGAACTTGTTTTTTTTCGTCTTCGGACAGGGTCCGGCCACTCTGGCTTTTTCCCTGCTTGAAGGTCGCAATCATCACGGCAATTTCTCCGGGTTGCCGTTCGACATTTCCCGGCTGGATCAGATCCATGTCTTTCTTGGTTTCCTCCTGGGCGATGATAGCCAGCGAAGGAAAAACATCCAGATAGGTCTTATTGCCGTTGTTGTGGTCGTTGTGAAAATGAGTGTTGAGCAGATAACCCACGGGCTTATCGGTCCACTGACGAATCTGTGCGATATCGTCGGCGGCCGACGATGGACGGTAACAGGAGTCGACCACAAAGACCTGCCGCTCTCCAATAATCACGGTCGTGTTCCCGCTGGGGTTGCCGTCATTCAAATCCTTGTGCTCAATGGCGTACACTCCGTCGGCCAGTTTTGTTACGCGTCGTTCGTTGGGCTCGGCGAGTAAGTGGGAGGTGAAAAGGAAAAAAATCGTGAATGACACCAAGAAAGACTGAACTGAACAGCGATCGTCGCTGCGTATCACTCCGTGACCTCCTTCCAGCTAGTAGACCTTCAGATTCGAGAAATAGGCCTCAGTGTCGGAACCCGCCCAAAGCGCGACTTGGCCGTAGCTCTCACTCAGCTTCAGATCGTTGACTATCAAACAGGGCTGATCAGCTCCGTTGACGTAGAGTTGAGCTTTTGCGCCGGCCACTACGATCTTGATCCGCGTCCACGCGCCTGCGTCAAGGTCGACGTAGGATTCGTACACCCCGGGGTTTTCTTCTCGTAACCGATTCCAAGGAAAGTCTGGGTGGGATACATATTGTGCCGAATGATTGCGCTGCAACTGATCGTCGGCGCGTCCGTTGGTCATTCGCAGATAGAACGCTTCATACCGCGAGCCGCGGTCTTGCACGCGGAATGCGACACCGATGAACCCTCGCGTGCCCGGCTTGGCTCCCTGCCGCGGAAAGCCTGCTATTTCCGCTTCGATCATTCCGTTTTTGAAGTCGGATCTCTTAACGATTGCGAGAACCTGGCCGCCACTTACCGTTCCAGCGGGGCCATCGTCATTGACAATCTTCACCGCCCGGCGCCCGCGATAGTTGGTAACATCCGTTTGAATTTTCACCGGATCTGCACTGGCGTCGCTCATTCCTCGGATTTCAAGCCCGTCCAACGAATCCAGACGAAGCGACAAAACCTGCGACTTGGTTTTGTGATCCTCTCCGGCCTTGTTCGCACCGGATGCTTGCACACGCTTTCCGCTGGCCACCAGAAGGCACGCCAACGCCGGAATAGCAACTACAACTCGCTTCGATCGATTCATGCCTTTGTGGCTTCCCTTGCGACTTGGTCTTTCAGACTTGAACCTCTTGGTTTTGAGTCCCATGCCGCCCGTATGCAGATTGGAGAGTGTACAACGAAGCCGATAGAGCTCCGCCAAATTGCGTCCCTAGTGACAGTGTATTCGTCCCATCCCTATCGCTTGCTTGCGAGGAAGGCTTGAAGCTTCGCACCACCTACTGCTATATCTCTGTCAGAGGAGCATCGCCGCAGCGGCGAGCAGGCTGGCATTTTAGGTTTTCCTGTTTTCTTTTCGCTAGGCGTAATTCAGCCTCTCAGGCAACGTCAGAAGTGCAGCAGGCGAAGAAGAACTCCCGCGATCGCAGCGCCTATCAGCGGTCCGACGACAGGGATCGTCGCGTAACTCCAATCGGAGTCGCGCTTCCCGGGAATGGGCAGAACCGCGTGCGCGACCCGCGGGCCAAGGTCGCGTGCAGGATTGATCGCATACCCCGTCGTTCCGCCGAGCGAAAGACCGATGGCCCACACAAGGCATCCCACCAGATAAGGACCAAGGCCCGCCGCAGGCCCATCCTTCGCCACTGCTTTTGCAAAGATCGCGCCCGCGATGAAGACGAGAACGAATGTCCCAATGATCTCGCTGACAAGATTTGCAGCGGCGTTTCGAATCGCCGGTCCGGTGCAGAAGACCGCCAACTTAGACGACGCATCTTCCGTCCCTTTCCAGTGAGGCAAGTAATGAAGCCAAACAAGGACCGCTCCAACAAAAGCGCCCAGGAATTGCGCGCCCCAGAGAGGCAAAAGCTGGGAGTAGTCGCCGGATGAGATGGCGAATCCGAGTGTCACCGCCGGATTCAGAAACGCGCCTTTACTCCCGCATGCGATCGCAGCGAACACGCCCGCCATCACTGCGAACGCCCACCCCGTGGTAATGACCATCCAACCGGACGCCTCCGCCTTGGATCGTTTGAGCACAACGCCCGCGACGACGCCGTCTCCAAGCAAAATCAGGATCAGAGTTCCGACAAATTCGCCAAAAAACGGTGTACTCATTCGCCCACTCTCCATTCAGCTCTGTTCTGTCGTGCTTCCGATAAGTTGTTACTCTACCCAGTTGAAAGACCGCGTTACCGCTTTTTTCCATTCGGCACACAGCTTTTCGCGCTTGTATTGTTCCATGTGCGGCTTCCAGGTGTGTTCGATGCCCCATTTTTCGCGCAGTTCGCCCAAATCCTTGTAATAACCCACTGCCAGTCCCGCTGCGTACGATGCGCCGAGCGCCGTGGTTTCTTGAACCAAAGGACGAATTACGTCGCGATTCAGAATATCTGCCTGGAATTGCATGAGCAGTTCGTTTACTACCATGCCGCCGTCGGTGCGAAGCACATCGAGCTTGTAGCCCGAATCTAATTCCATGGCTTCCAGCACTTCTTGGGTTTGGTAGGCGGTCGCTTCAAGAGCGGCCCGTGCAATATGCCCTTTGTTCGCGTAACGAGTAAGTCCGGCGATGACGCCTCGGGCGCTCGTCTTCCAGTACGGCGCAAAGAGGCCGGAAAACGCCGGAACGAAATACACGCCTCCATTGTCGTTCACTGTGCGCGCCAGCGTTTCAATCTCTGAACTCTTGGAGATAAGTCCGAGATTATCCCGGATCCACTGAACGAGCGCTCCGGTGATGGCAATGCTGCCCTCCAGGGCGTATACCACCGGCTTTTCGCCCAATTTGAACCCGACGGTGGTCACGAGACCATATTTGGAAACAACCGGCGAGGGTCCGGTGTTCATTAGCAGGAAACATCCTGTGCCGTAGGTATTCTTGGCCTGGCCCGTGTCGAAGCACGTTTGCCCGACGAGCGCTGCTTGCTGGTCTCCGAGAATTCCCGCGACGGGTACGCCTTCGATGCTTGCGATTTTGCAGGTTCCGTAGACTTCGCTGCTTGAAACAATCTTCGGAAGCATCGCTTTCGGTATGCCAAACAGTTTTAGCTGTGTTTCGTCCCAGTCCAATGTGCGCAGGTCCATCAATTGCGTTCGGCTGGCATTGGTGACGTCGGTAATGTGAATACCGCTGTTCGCACCCCCTGTGAGTTTCCAGACCAGAAAGGAATCGATGTTGCCGAAAAGCAAATCGCCCGCCTCGGCAAGTTCCCCCGCCCCCTTGACATTGTTCAGGATCCAGCGAATCTTGAGCCCGCTGAAATAGCTGGCCAGCGGCAAACCAGTTTTCTGCCGAAAACGGTCTTGGCCGCCGTTCTTGGAGAATTCCGCGACATCGTTCTCGACGCGCGTGTCCTGCCAAACAATCGCGTTATGAACGGTGCTTCCCGTCTTGCGATTCCACACAATTGTCGTTTCGCGCTGGTTGGTGATACCGATCGCCGCAAGGTCCTTCGGACGAAATCCCTTTTGTTGCATGGCGTCGGCGATTACTTCCTGCGTCCGACGCCAGATCTCATCCGGGTCGTGCTCAACCCATCCCGGCTGAGGATAAATCTGCTCGTGCTCTTTTTGTGCGACAGCTGAGATTCTTCCCGAACGGTCAAAAACAATAAACCGAGTACTCGTTGTCCCTTGATCAATCGCCCCAAGGTAATTTGACATGCCTCTGTCCTTTCTTTTTCAAACTGCGGCGGGGTTTGCTGTCGATGAGCCGGAAAGCTTTTCGGGTTCCAGTCCGGCGCGTTCCAACAGGTGGTTTATCTTGTCGATGTAGGTGGAAATCGAGGACCGAGCGTATTCCGGCGACCACTGCAATTCCTGAGCGATCAGCGCGCCGGCCACGGGAGCAGCATGAATTGCTTCTCTCCACGACCAAAATTGCACGCCGAGCCTTCGCGCGAGGACATCCTCGATCGTCATGGCGAATTCTTCTCGAACGGAGTAGACCACCTCCGCCCGGATCGGCGCCCCTCCCGGAAGAATCGACGGCGCCAAATGGGGATTTTCTTTCGCAAGCGCCAGGACATCCCAAGCCGACGATCCAAACTTCGCCGCCAGGTGCTCTGCCGTCTCCTTGGAAACCGAATGAGTACGCGTGATTTCTTCCCACATGTCATTGGTGAACCCTTCGCCGCCGTGTAGCACGTGACTTCTCGTGGGACAATCCGTGACGGGGGTTTGTAGAGCTTTTTGGACCGCGTTGATGGTGTCTTCGGCCATGGCCCGGTGCGTCGTCCACTTGCCGCCCATGATGCTAATCAAACCGCTCGCTGCATCCACTTCGATCACGTCGTCTCGCGCCAATTTCTGGGTGCTTTCATTGTCTCCAGAGGCCACCAGAGGGCGCGCCCCGGCATATCCGCTCACAATATCGGAGGCAGTCAGCGGGTGTTCCAGGTATTGATTCAGCTGGCCGAGCATAAATTTTACGTCGTCACGGCTGACGCAGAATTCGTCGTTCGGGCCAACTTCTTGCTCCGTTGTTCCCACCAGCAGCCGCCCTCCCCAGGGAACGGCGAACAACACTCGCCCGTCTTCCGTTTTTGGAATGAGCATCGCGTCTTTGGTGGGGAACCGGTCGAGCGAAAACAAAATGTGGGAGCCCTTGCTCAGCCGCATGCGTTTCGAAACCGTCGGCGTAGCGAGTTGCCGGATTGCGTCTGAAAAAGGCCCCGTCGCGTTCACGATGACCTTCGCGTCCACCGTGAAACTGACTCCGCCGATTTCGTCTTTGACGGAGACTCCCGAGAGTCGGCCATCGGCGTCGCGGTGAAGTTCTGTAACACGGGTGTAATTCAAAGGGCATCCGCCCGCCGCGGCGAAGCTCTGGACGAGCGCCAGCGCGTATCTCGCGTCGTCGAATTGCCCGTCGGCATACGCGACGGAGCCAATAAGGCCTTCCTTCTTGACCTCCGGCATCCGTTCCAGGGTTTCCTCACGCGACAGGAACTTGCTCGGCGAAATGCGCGCCGACCCCGCCAGCCAATCGTAGATTTTCAGCCCGATATCGAGATATGCCACATCCAACCAATGAAAACTGGGGACAATAAATTCGAGTTTTCGCGTGAGATGCGGAGCGTTGTCGAGCATTCGAACGCGCTCGTGCAAGGCGCGAACCACCACGTGATATTCCTTGGGATCGACATCCTTGATGGCTTCTTCCAGGTATCGGACGCCCCCATGAATAATTTTTGTCGCCGCGCTCGAAGTGGCACCGGCGAAGTCTCCGGCCTCGATCAGCACGACTCGCAGCCCGCGAAGTTGGGCGTCCAACGCACAGCCCGAACCGGTCGCGCCTCCGCCGATCACGCAAACGTCGAACGATGTTCCGGCGATGTCCCGCAGTTGTTCCGTTCGGTTTTTCATCGGTACGCCTCTCCTTCATCAAAAGTCCACTTTGATCCGAAATCCCAAGACAGCCGCATTGGGTATGCTGGAATTCCCGCCGACGTCCCAATAATACTGAAATACCGGCTGCCAAAGCTGGTACGGCTGGATTTGAGCGGCGTAGTTGAGTTCGATAGCCTTCTCGGATCCGAGCAGGGGCACCCCCAAAGGAGTGTCGATCGATTGAAACGGATCGCCTATATGGGTGTAGACAAACGCAAAGGCAACGCCATCTTGCGGCCGGCTGAAGATTGGTCCGTTGTAGCGCGCGCCAGTGGTGATCTGGCTGTTCTCCCGGTTGAAGTTGTTCGGACTCCAGTCAAAGCAAACATCGCATCTAAGCCCCGGTTCGAACCGGGATCCGTTCGATACGCAGCCTGGTTCACCATGCCGTAGATAAGGTAGTTGCCGTGGCTTTGTATTCCGTACGCATTCGTGAATTTGCCGGCGTTATAAGCGGAGCCAAATCTGTAGGTGCCTGGATAAGTCTTGCGATCAAGGTGCGAGGTCGGACCATACAAGTCTTGCATGTCACGCGTGAAGCCGATTTCGTCCACATGACCTGGATCTCCGCCGCGGGAGTCCCCGCGGGGTTGAACGATCCATAGGTAGTGGGAAACAGGTTGCCGAAGGCGTAATCGAGCTGGGATTGCTCGAGGCCCCCGATCGGATTGGCCTGGAGATCGGCGACATAGAAGAAGTCGAAGGTAACTCCCTCGGAGGCCAACGATGTTCTTTCGCCACCCCAATCGCCGAACAGGTACTGCCGGGGCCGTGGATCGGAAGTCTCGCTCGATTGCGATGTCGCTTTATCGCTTTGACCGAAGGTAGGGCCCGGTGAACATGCGAGAAGCAAGATGAGAATACCAATCGGACTCCAGCGCTCGTTGAACCGTCGGCTGCATGGACTCGAACTCCCGTTAGGGTGGTCATTTTCAGTTATCCGCATCGCATGCTCCAACCAATTTTTCTTTTCGCCCTCCATTTTTCTGCCTAGTGAGATTCAGCTGGGTCGATCAAAGACTCAATTTTTTGCAGCTATTTTTTGGGTGTACGACTTATAGATAGCCCAACCGCGATCACCTCCTCGCCAGAGATTCGCGACCGAATTGAAAAGGGTTTCTTGCTTAGGCTTAGCGAGGCGAATAGCGTCCGGATTAGTCTAGGAATGCCTTGAACTTGCCTACTATCTCGGTGAGTAACTCGTTGGCCGATCTTTTGGGAAGGAGATCGTGTCCCGCACCCTGCACCTCAAACAGAGCATGGGAAGCCGGTAGCAGGGCCAGCGCAGACTGTATCTCTGCAATAGTGCCGAAAGGATCACGGGTTCCATGGACAAAAAAAGCGGGCTTGGCCAAGTGTGGGAAGTGTTTGGTCCGAAGCTCCTCGGGTTTTTTCGGTGGATGCAGCGGGTAGGAGAGCAGGAGCAAGCCATCTACCAATTGTGGCTCTTCGGAAACCACGATGGTAGCTTGTCGGCCGCCATACGAGTGGCCGCCCAGAAAGATGCGCCTCTCCGATTGGTCTCGCAGGATTGCGACCGCGCGGCGCAGTCCGTCTCGATCCTTGGTTGCGCCGCCGAAAGCCGGTGGTCCATGAGGGCGTGCTCGGCGGAATGGCAGGTCGAACCGCAAAACCGTGAAACCCGACGCGGCAAGCGCATCGGAAATCCCCACCAACAGTTTCGATTGGCAATTTGCACCGGCGCCGTGGGTCAGCACAACGGCGTCTCCGGTTGGCTGTGAAGACGAGTGCAGGAAGCCGTGAATCTCCGGATCGCTCTCCACATTGGCAAAGGGAATGGACATGGCACCACACGCGTTGTTATGCGGAAAGTGAGTCTATGCAAAGACGAAACTCCCGTCAATTTGTTGCCAGGTCCGGTAAGTTCTAGTCGCCGCGAGGAACGGATCTGCTGCAAATAGCCGTACAGGTAGAGCTTCAGCAGATCGCGCGGATCATAACCAGGCCGCCCAGTCTCGGCTGCCTCGGCGCGCTCAAATCCCAATCCCGCCATGTCCAGGCGATCGACAAATGCATCGATGACCCGACACACATGCTCGTCCGGAATCAACTCTTCCAAGGTGACTGGAAAAAGAGTTCCTTGCGTACGGCCCTCACCCTGCACAAAGCCCATAAGAAATTGCCCTCGCTTTCACGAGGGCATCTTCTCATTTATTTTTAAGCGGTCAACAGAGTTTCGTAACAGTCTGAAAAGGGGCGCCCTTTTATATTGCGTCGGTGGCCGCCAACTTTGGGTAGCGAGGAAGCAACAGAATCGTTGCCGCTCCGAGGACCGTCACTACAGCGAGCTTCGTCAGCAGGGAAGTGTACGACCCGCTCGAATCAAACGCCCGGCCGAGAAGGATCGGTCCGATCGCTCCCGCGGCGGCATAAAACGTCCAGGTCAACCCATATAATGTCGAAAATGCCCGCAACCCGAAATAGCGAGTCAGCAAATAGGGCGTAATGTCCGCTTCACCCCCGGCGCCGATGCCGATCAGGGCCGCTGCCAAAATGCCCGCAGGGAAGCTATTGGCTCGCGCCAGAAGAAAGATGCCCGTTGCGGTGATCAGTGTGACTACACAGGCGACGCGCGCGGCGAAAAAACGATCCAGCAGCCAGCCGACAACGACCCGGCCGAGCACGCTAGAACCGCCGATCAGCGATGCGCACAGCGCAGCCTCCTTCTCGGTGATGCCACGATCCGTCAGCAACGCGGCAAGATGGGTGATCGACCCGTTCATGCTGATCGAACCGACGAACAGAACCGCAATGATGATCCAAAAAGTAGAAGTGCGTAGCCCCCGTTGCCACGTCATCCCGAATTGCGCGATCGGTGCAGCGTCCTGACGAACTTGGCCGCGATCACGTACATAGCGCCAGGTCAGTGGGAGTCCGAGCAGCAGCGCCAATCCGCCGAGCGACGCGTAGGCCGTGCGCCAACCGTAAATGCTGATGATCGTTTGAGCGAAAACCGGCAGGATCATCGCTCCCAATCCCGCGCCAAGCATGACTAGCGCCAGCGCCATCCCCAAACGTTGCCGGAACCACGTCGAAATGGACCGCGAATATGCCAGGTGCGCGGCGCCGTTCCCCACCATGCCCAAAACCACGCAAGTGAGATAAAACTGTAGCGTCGAATGCAGCAGCGAAAGCGAAGCGATCGCGCAACCGAACACCGTCATGCAAGCAAGAATGATGCGGCGCGGGCCAAACCGATCGAGCCAGTGCCCCAGCAACGGTGAAATGAGCCCGAGTGTGACCGCCGCGATGCCAAAGCCGCTCGAGATGGCTTCGCGGCTCCATAGAAACTCCGCGCCCAGCGGTTTGACGAAAACCGCAAACGTGTAAACGAACAGCGATCCGAACCCCGCCATCACTCCGAAACAAGCGGCGAGCACCACGCGCCAGCCGTAATAGCCGAGATCACATTCGGTCAGGTTCGCCGCCGGCCCTGCTCTTTCGGCTGCAGTCAAGATTTGCGGTTCTGAGGACAGGCTCATTTCGTCCTTTCGACCCTTCGAGGCACGCCGGCCTTGGCACCTAGGAAGCCAGGAAACAGCAGGACTTTGTCGCGAACACTCCTCGAGCACAATAATGCAAAAGCATTATCCGCGGCGGCTTGTTAATTACTTGGGCCGTGCTCATCGATTCGCGAGGGCCGTTGCGCTACCATGAAACCGGACGCTAAAACTGCGCTCCATCTCGGCCGCCGAAAGGAATTTGGATGAAATCGGCAATTCTTCTGACGCTTCTGGGCGCTTTTGTGCTCTTCACCAGCGCTTGCAGACCGGCCGTGGATCCGAACGCTGCTGTCCGCAACGGCGTGATCAAACACATTGCGGCGATGAAGGGCTTGAACGTAAACAATATGGTCGTCACAGTGACGAAAACCTCCTTCAACGGGGATAAAGCCCAAGCCGATGTCGATATTCGCGCCAAGAACGGCGACCCCAATGCGCCGCCGATGCAGCTCACCTACGAGTTGCAGAAGCAGGGCGACGAGTGGGTTGTCCTCAAAAGCCAAGCCACCGGCGGCATGCAGCATCCAACCGCGGGCAAGATGCCTCCATCCGTTGCTTTGCCCCCGGGACATCCGGCTACGAATGGCCAGATGCCGGCCAATCATCCGGATTTCAACGCCATCTTGAACAGCACCCAGCCGCAACCACCAGCGAGTGATCAGCAACCGGCGCAGCAACCGCCAAATACCGCGAAGCCGTAGCCTCCCGCGGCGACCCTCGGTTCGCTCAGACCATTTTGTCTTTGGAATAGCAGATGGGCTCGAGGTTGCAGTCCGCACAGTTGGGTTTGCGAGCGAAGCAAACGCGCCGGCCGTGCCAAATGAGTTGATGAGAAAACATAATCCACTTGTCTTGAGGAATCACAGCCATCAGATCCTGTTCGATCTTTTTTGGATCTTCGTTGCGCGTCAGGTCCAATCGTTGCGATAGTCGCATCACATGGGTGTCGACGACGACTCCAGCGGCGATGCCGTAGGCGGTCCCGAGCACCACATTCGCGGTTTTACGCGCTACGCCGGGAAGCGTCAGGAGTTGCTCCATGGTGCGAGGCACGTGGCCGCCGAATCTCTCGATGATCCCCTTGCTCGCCCCCATGATCGATTTCGTTTTGTTGCGAAAGAAGCCAGTCGGCCGGATTTCCTTTTCGAGTTCCGCCGGTGAGGCGTAGGCGAAATCTTCCGGCGTCTTATATTTCTTATACAACTCCTCGGTGACCTGATTCACGCGCACATCGGTGCATTGCGCGGAAAGAATGGTTGAAATCAGCAATTGAAACCCATTTTCGTGCTTCAATTCGCAGGTCGCGGTGGGATAAGCCTCGTCAAGTTTCCGGAGAATGGCGGCAACCCGCTTCGGATCGGTTCCCCGGCCTTTTGGGGAGGAAGGGTTGTGAGCCTTCGCAGCGCCGCCTTTTTTGCCGGAGGGTTTGGCTCCGTGCGCTATTTTCTTGGCAACTTTCGCGGCCTTCGCCTTCTTGGTAGCGGGCATTTCCATTCTCCAAGACGATTATCGCGCATCTATCTTACGCGACTGACTCCTTCGCGGTGAACCCCTTCGGAATCACCCCTCCGAACCATCGTAGGTGTGTTACAGGTTAGCCCAACCGGAAAGCGTTGGGTACCATATCAGAAAATTCGTAAATGCCATAAATGCGGCAGTGAACAACACTCAACCCAGAATCTCCATCAATCTCCGGAAAGCCTTCCCTCGATGGCTGTGTCCGTTCTTCTCTTCCGCGCCCAATTCCGCGAAAGACTTCCGCAAATCCGGCAAATAAAACACCGGATCATACCCGAAGCCTTCGACGCCGCGCGGCTGTTCGAGGATCTCTCCATCCACCCTGCCGGATACGACGGCCATGCACCTGCCTCGCAATGCCAACGCGATCACGCAAACGAAATATGCCGCCCGTTCCGCGCCCCGTCTCCCGCGCAACTCTGTCAGCAATTTCGCGTTCCGCCGTTCGCTGCTCGCTCCGGGACCCGCATAGCGCGCGGACAAAACCCCCGGCGCGCCTCCCAATGAGGGAACGACCAATCCGGAATCGTCGCCGAACACGAATTCATCCGAATGTTTTGAATAATAAAGCGCCTTGCCCGCTGCATTCTCCGCGAACGTCGGTGCGTCCTCGGGGAATTCCGGCAACGCCGCGAATCCCGGCAACAAATGCACCGCGAGCGGACGGCCCGCAGCCAGCACCTCATACTCCTTCAACTTTCCAGGATTTCCAGACGCCAGTAGCAGCCTGCACGCGGCTTGTGATCCGTTCATCGGCCGCCCAGAAACTTTGCCGGTAGTACGGTGCGCTGCTCCTCGCTTAGCCGCCGAATTCCGGCCGCAGCCAGGGCCAACAAATCCTGCATCTCTCCGCCGGTGAACGGCCGCCCCTCCGCAGTCGCCTGAATCTCCACAAAATCTCCGCTCCCGGTCATCACCACGTTCATGTCCACTTCCGCGTGCGAATCTTCTTCGTAGCACAAATCCAGAAGCGAAACGTCATCCACAATACCCACACTCGTTGCCGCTACCGAATCAATCAGCGGGGAAATACGCAGCATGCCCGCCGCCACCATCCGTTCCATGGCCAGCGCCAGCGCCACGAACGCCCCGGTGATCGAAGCAGTCCGCGTTCCTCCATCCGCTTCGATTACGTCGCAATCGATCCACACGGTCTTTTCGCCCAGCGCTTCCTGGTCGGTCACCGCGCGCAAAGAGCGTCCAATCAACCGCTGGATTTCCAGCGTGCGCCCCGATTGTTTTCCGCGCGACGCCTCGCGGGCTGTGCGTTCCTCGGTGGCGCGCGGCAACATGCCGTATTCGCCTGTCACCCAACCTTTGCCGCTGCCTTTCAAAAATGAAGGCACGCCACTTTCGACAGTCGCCGTGCAGATCACCCGCGTTCTCCCGAGTTCGATCAACACGCTGCCTTCTGCCTGCGAAATGAAATCCGGCGTGATTTTCACTTGCCGTATCTGGTCGGCGCCACGGCCGTCGCTTCTCAATGTTCCCCCCGCAGAATTACTACGTCGGTGGCTCCAAGGATAATCCGGAACGCGTCGCACGGCTACGTTTGTGTGGATGCGACTGGGTGTGCGACGCCTTGCGCTACGTCAGTGCGGCCTAACGCCCTTGGTCTTGTCGATGGCTTTCTTGAAAGGACCGGTCAGAACGGACAGTCCGGATCGGCTCGGCTTGCTTGTGCTTGGCGTGGTTGTGCTGACAGGAAAGGCCTGCGACAAATCCAGGTGTCCCGCCAGTGTCTCGACTTCCTGCCCATGAACCAGGATTCTAAGTCGCCGCACCTGCGGTACATTTGCTTCGAGCGTGCGGGTGATGGAATCGACTGCCAGCTCCTCGCTTTGAATTCCCGAAGGAATCGAGTTTGCAAATGCCTCCGAGAAATCCGCCACAGCCGTGCCATCCGGCAGGATGTAGAAAGCCAGCAGCGCGGCATCGGGAGGCAAGGTGCGCGCATCCGGGTCGACCGGCCCGGCTAGCAGCGTGTTCAGAATCTCCTTGGCGCGCAAAGTCGGATCATTCGAGAGCGGCAGATCGACGGTCGACGGTACCAGCGTCCCCTGGTTGGCCCCCGATCCCCAGAACATCTTCGCCTTCACTCTGGGCTCTCCGCTGGTGACCGGAGTCGGCGGCAAAAGCTCGCGGCGCGCCTGCTCGGCCGTTTTTTCCGTCAAGCTTTTCGCCTTGTTCACCTGGCGGCGAAGAGCGGGCAAGTAGAACGCAGCCGCAATTACGGCGACCAGCAACCCTCCGGTCAGCCAGACGCGCCACTTGGGGTTCATGGCTGCGTCACCAGCGGACTTCCCGGCATAACCGGCACCACGTAAGAAGGTCTAAACGTGGCTACTCCATGGGCTATGGCGTCAGCGACTCCGGGAACCATTCGGTCTAGGACAGCCCGATTTGCTACCGATACGCTCGAAATCTCGATGGCGACGGCCGGAGCGGCGGTCGTTCGAAGTTGCCGGATCGGAGCTACCTGCGCCGCGTCCGGCGAGCCCTTGAAGCGCTTCGCCATTTCGGCCTGCACCATGTCCCCCAGCTTGCGGCTGAGCGGAAGAAACGGCGCCTGCGCCTGCTCCCACCGGATCAGGCCGGAGGAGTCGCGCGGAGCCGGGCTTTCCGGCATGACGTAGGTGTGCACCGTTCCCGCCAAGCCCGTGGACGCAACGTGCAGCGTAATAAACACAGCGCCACGTTGCGCATTGGCCCGCGCCGAGCGGTCGTCAAACGACGGGTTTTCATTGCCTTCTCGCGTTTGCATCACTTGAAAACCTTGCGCCACGAGCGCCTGGCGAACCTGCGCGGCGAACTGCAGCACCACGTCGCTCTCACGAATGCCTTCGGTTCCGCGCGCTCCCAAATCGGTTCCGCCATGCGCCGGATCGAGCACGACAATGTTCAAGCCTACACTGGGCGCCTCGCGAAGGGGCGCCGGTGCCGGCGTGCTTGAACCCTGCGCAGGTGGAGGAGCCGCTGCCGACGGGTTTTGCGGATTATTGGAGGCCAGCGCCGTGACACGCCTGCTATCGAGGAACAAGCCTAAAGCAATGACAAGCGCAAGCAGGGCGCCAAAAAGAAATCTACCTTGTCGTTGGAAGTCCCACACAAGAAGCAGAATACCAAATCTCTTCACCTAGCCGCTGGTTCTGATTGCATGCCGAACCGTAAAAGAGACGGTGTTGAGGTATTCGAGACCGCTTCGCCTTGCCGAAAGCCCTACGAGAGCTTAGTTCCCGGAACGCCCTCTCGATCGAAGGGTTGCATGCTTGTTTGAGGGCTGGTCGGGTTTGAGTAGGACCCCTTCTGAGGCGGGCCGCTCCCGAGGTTCCGCAGAACTAATCCGATTGGCTAGGTTGTAGCGCAAGTGCGGACTGATTCCGCGCGCGCAATTTCCCTGTGGCAAGATAAAGGCCGAACCCGCTCAGAATAATGATGGCTCCAAAAACCAACCCGTTCATCCCTAGAATGGCTTCGTGTTCGCTTTCGACCATTGCCAGGATCAGCAGCGCCAACGGAAACAATCCGCAGCTGACCGCACCCGCCATGCCGCCAGGTACGCGGAACGAGCGCCGCAGTTTGGGCTCCCGTATGCGCAAAGCGACGAGGGTCACAAACTCCAGCATCAATGACGCTCCATAAAGCATGATGTCCAGCGTAACCAGCCGCTTGAACCCGAGCCCCAGGCACAGCGCCCAGCAGCTCGCCAGCACCACGACCGACACCCACGGCGTCTGGTTCTTCTTCGTCACCTTGCTGAAGAGCTCCGGCAACATGCCGTCTCGCCCCATGGCCAGCGGCAGCCGCGAGTAGCTCATCACCAGCGCGTTGAACATACCGAACGCGCTCATCATCCCGCCGACCGTGACAAAAAAGCGCAGCCACTGCACACCCATGATCGTTCCACCCAGTTGGCCCGCCACCGATGCCCACGAACCGTCCTCCTCGAATGCCGAAGCAGGGATTCCGGTGAAATATACGGCCACGAAAGGTAGAACATAAGTGAGCGAAACGAGAATGACCGCCGCGATCATCGCCTTCGGATAAGTGCGCTGAGGCCGCTCGACCTCCTGCGCAATCGTCGAAGCGTTGTCCCAGCCCATGTAGTTCCACATGGCGACCAACACCGCGCCGAGCAAGCCCACGCTAACGCCGGCCGAGGCGGATTGTGGTTCCACGAAAGCGCCAGCCCGGACCGGCGACAACAGCACGACCAGCCCAAACGGCAGCGACAGTAGAAAGAACAACCACAGCGAAGTGATCCCGACCACCCGGATTCCTGCCAGATTAAGCGCCGCGCAGGTCACCACCACGAACAGCCCGGCAAGAATCCCGTGAGAGCCCACACCAAACCATGGGGCCATCTGCTTCAGATAAAAAACGAAAAGCGTTGGATAGATAGCCATATCAAAGATGCTCGCGGCCAGCGAAAGCCACGCTTCCTGGAAGCCCCAGAAATTGCCCAATCCGCGGCGCACCCATGCGTAGTAGCCACCTTCTTCCGGCAGCGCACTGGAAAGTTCGCCGATCATGAACGCCGTCGGCAAGCACCACAGCACGGGAAGGAACATCAAAACCAAAATTCCGCGACCATATCCGGCGCCCGCGATGACCGATTCAGTTCCATAGGTGCCCCCGGACACCATGAAGAACGTCGCAGCAACAAGCGGCCAGAGCGTCAGCTTGGCGACTGCCTTTCTTGTTGAGGGAAATACTTGGGAGGGAGCCTGTGCGGGGAGCGATATGGTGCTCAATTTTTTTCTCTCGTCCTCCTATAAACGCAACTCGCTATCCTTTTTCTGCAAGCAAGTGCATGATTTGAAGAATACAAGGTCTGTGTGCGCACGCAAGAAAAAAATGCTCGAAATCAAAAAAAGTTTTAAGCACGCCAACTGTACTTTCGGGCCACTGCTCCGCCGATTTCGGCGGGAGTAGCGGTGCGCCGGTCTTAAGAACGTCGTCTCGCTCGTGCTAAACTCGCCGTATTCGTTTTCATTCTTTCGTTTATTGGGGGAATCATCCGCATGAAGCTCCGCTTGGGCTTTTTTCTGCTCCTTCTTGCCGTCGCGAGTTCCATTACTCTTGGGCAGCAATCCGCGGCGCCACGCTCAGTTGGCGTCGACGATCTCTTCGGCATTCGCGAGGTGCACGATCCTCAAATCTCTCCCGACGCGCGATTCATCGCCTACACCGTCAGCTCTACGTCTCTGAAGGACGACAAAACTCAAACTCGAATCTGGATGATCCCGGCAAACGGCGGCGATGCCATCCCGCTGACCACCGAGGACGTCAGCTCCGATCATCCGCGATGGTCCCCGGACGGGAATTTCCTGGCCTTCCTGTCCTCGCGTAAGGGCGCGGACGGTAACGATGCCAAGACGCAGGTCTATCTCCTGAACCGGCAAGGCGGAGAAGCGCAGCGCCTGACGGAAACAATCCAGGATGTGGAAGATTTCGCCTGGTCGCCTGATGGAAAGTACCTCGTGCTCGTGCTGCGAGACCCGTCCCCGGAGGAAGTCGAGGCTGCTTCCACGAAAGGGAAGGATGAAGACGATGCCGACAAGAAAAAGTCCAAGGCTCAACGCCCGTGGGTTATCGACCGCCTCTATTTTAAGGAGGACACTGTCGGCTATCTCGAACGCCGGCGCACCCACCTCTACGTGTTCGACATCGCGTCAAAATCCATGAAGCAGGCCACTTCCGGCGACTACGACGACACTGATCCAGCCTGGTCTCCGGACGGCAAGCAGCTCGCCTTCTCGAGCAACCGCTCCAAACCTGATCCGGATGCGACTTACGCGGTCAACATCTGGGTCGTCGCCGCGAATAACCCGGACAAAGGTGCTACTTCAACCCAGGTGACGACGGGTCTCGGCGGCGATCATCAACCCGCCTGGTCTCCCGACGGCAAGTGGATAACCTTCTCGACGCAACTCGACCCCAAGCTCTTCGAATACGGCACAAAGCACATCGCCGTAGTTCCGGCCAACGGCGGTCAAGTCAAAGTGCTCACCCTGGCGCTCGACCGTAACAGCGACACTCCGCGCTTCGCTTCTGACGGAAAATCCATCTACTTCATCGTGGACGATGACGGCACACAGAATCTCGCCGAGGTCAGCCTGTCTGACAGCAAAGTGACGCGCCCGATGGGCGGACGCTTCTTTCTGGACGGCTACACGGTCGCCAAGGACGGCACTGTTGCCGGCACCCTCTCCTCTATGGATCGTCCGTTTGAGCTGTACACCGCTCCCGGTGGCAGACTGACGCGACTGACGCATGCCAACGATGCTTGGCTCTCCACCTTCAAGCTCGTCCCTGGCGAATACGTCTCCTTCAAATCCAAGGACGGCACGACAGTTTACGGCTACATCTACAAACCGCTCGACTACATCGCGGGAACGAAATACCCAACCATCGTCCGTCCACACGGCGGGCCCGTCTGGGCGTACTACGCCGAATTTCAGGACCTGGCCCAGCTCCTGACCGCCAGTGGCTACGTCGTGCTCCTGCCGAATCCTCGAGGCTCTTCCGGCTACGGCCAGGACTACTGCAAGGCGATCTTTGCGGAGTGGGGCAAAAAGGACTACGAGGACGACATGGCCTTCGTCGACTACGCCATCGCCCAAGGCATCGCCGATCCGGACAAGCTCGGCGTCGGTGGCTGGTCCTACGGCGGTATCTCTACCGACTTTATCATCGGCCACACCAACCGTTTCAAGGCCGCAATCTCCGGCGCCGGCGCAGCCGAGTTCACCAGCCTGTGGGGCCATGACGAGTATGTCCGCGACTACGTCGCCGAACTGGGCCTGCCTTGGGAACATCGCGAAGCGTGGGACCGCGTTTCCCCCTTTTGGCACGTCAAGGATATCCAGACCCCAACGATGTTCGTCGGAGGGAATATCGATTGGAATGTTCCGATTTTGGGCGGGGAGCAGATGTATGAATCGCTGAAGGCTCTCGGCCGAGACACACTCCTGGTCGTCTATCCGGACGAATACCACGAATTCAAAACGCCCAGCCACATCAAAGATCTGCTCGAGCGTTACCTGGCCTGGTATGGACACTACGTCAAAGCCGACGGCACGCCGGCAAGGCCCGCCGCCAAAGAACCAAAATCCGGCAATTGATAGCTGGTTCGCCCTTTCTAGAGGTGAGGCCTTCGATCACGGGCGCCGATCTGCGTAGGATGGTTTCAGGGTGACAACGACTCCGTGGTTTTGTGGCGGCCGCCTTATGCGGCGGGGGTCCTTTCTATTCAATCCACCAAAACAAGAAAAGGGCAGCCCCGCTTACGCGAGGCTGCCCTTTAATGTTCTTTACGAATTACTTCCCCATCTTCACGCCAATCACCTCGCCGGACACGATGATCTCCACGCGCCGGTTCAGCTTGCGTCCGGCGGCCGTGCCGTTGTCGGCCACGGGATCAGCCTGTCCCAATCCCTTCGCCGTAATCGTATCCGCCGATAGTCCCTGCGAAACGAGGAAGTCGTGGACCGCATCCGCGCGTTGTTGGGACAGCTTCAAGTTGTAGTCTGGTGTGCCGGTCGTATCCGTATACCCTTCAATCGCGAGGTTCAATCCCGGATGCGCTTGAATAATCCCGGAAAGCTTGGCCAGCTTGAGCTGCGCCTCCTGGCTCAACGCATATCTGTTCGTCTCAAACAGCACGTCCGCCATATTCACCACTAACCCACGCGGCGTGTCCGTAGTCTGCAAAACCTCGTTGAGCTGCCTCAACAGCTGCGCTCGAAGCGCGGCTGTCTGGGCCTGTGCCCGGGCTGCCTCGTCTCGTGCCGCCTGTTCCTTCGCCTGCAATGCAGCCTGTTGCATGGCAGCGTCATGAGCCGCGGCATCGGCTGCGGCCTGCTGCCGGGCTGACGCCGCGTCCGCCTCCGCTTTCATCTGCGCTTCCTTAGCCGCTGTCAGTTCTGCTTGCCGTTGCGCTTCCGCATCAGCTTCCGCCTTGGCCTTTGCGGCCGCCGCAGCCGCCGCAGCATCCTTCTCCTTCTGGATGCGTTCGGCTTCCTGGCGCTCCGCCGAAAGGGCCCGGGCATCTTCGGCAAACTGGATCGTCTGGCGCGCTGCGGTGATAACCTGCGACTTGTCTGCCCCGCTGGCCAGCGTGTTCTCCGCCATTTGCAAGCTGCTGGTGGCCTTGGTCAAAACTTCCGGCGCGTACTGCTCCGCCTTCTGCGACTTGGCAATATCGACGGCGTTGCGCGCCTCGTACATGTCGAGCGGAACCTTCTTGAAATCCGGAGTCAGCGCCAACGGATTGCCCAGTTTTGCGTACTGTGTCCGCTTCATCAGCTTGTAGTCGTTGTCCGGGAAAATCTTGCCCTTGGTGTTCTTCTTCGTATCGTTTTCAAGCACAACGAGTTCGCTCGGCAGTTGCACGGCGAAATACGGCTCGGCGGTCACAATCATCGCAAAAGTCTGCGACTGCGCGGTGACGCTCAACTTGCCGTTCCCATTCTTGTCGAGCGGAATCTCTCCGAGATTCGTCGTCGTGCCGTCGGGTGTGATCGTCCAGAGCACGTAAGTCAGAAATTCAGCGCCGAGCGACGTCGGCTGCGGCATGCCACTGATCTTCAGATCGATGTCCGTACCTGCCTTCTTCGCATCGACTTTAGCCTCGCCACGTGCCTGAGGCGCGGCGGTCGTGCCAATGAAAATCATCTTGGTCGCGCCTCCGCCAACGACGTAACCAACGGCCTTAATCGACCTGCTTATGACGTCCGATGCGGGAACCTCTTTTTTCTGGCTCTGCGCGTTGGCCAGAGCGGCGGCAAGACACAGGCACACGATCGGCAGACTAACTTTCCAAAGACGATTCATTGCAATTCTCCTGACAGTTTCAGTCGCCAGTATTGGGCGGGCCGGGCGATCGGCAATGCTCCGCATTCTACCTCAATGGGACAAGATGGCGCTTATCGTTTTTGAAGGCAGACTCCCGGGATCGTCCGGCCACCGGGTGTCCTTCCGCTTCGCAAACAGGTCCCAGCATCGCCGGAGTATCATAAAAGGCCGAAATCTTCGCGTTGTTGGCCTTCCTGATGTGGTAAAACGAATGTTAGAAATACTCCGAGCAACGCCAACGATCGCGGCCGAAGCATGGTTTCCTCGGCTAATCCGTTTCCCGCAATTTCTTCAGCTTATCGATACCATTTTGATTTTTCGGGTTGAGTTGCACGGACTTTTCATAGTTGGCGATCGCCAGATTTTTGTTTCCTGCGTCCATATATGCCTCGCCCAGGCTGTCATACACGTTCCAAGATTCTGGATACTCCTGAACATTGTATTGAAACAGTGCAAGGGCGCCCTGCGTATCGCCATCCTGAAGCAATTCGTAGCCGAGGAAGTTCAGCGTCCCTTCGTTGATCTCCTCTTTGTCTTTTCCCGACTTTTTCAAGTTGCCGTAATGTTGGATCGCGGCCGCCGGGCCGTCCGCTTTCGCGAGGAGAAGAAGCCTCAAGAAGGTTTCCGGGCCGGTGTTGTAGTTCCAGCCATATTCCTTGGCGACGGTGTCGGCAACGAACTGTGCCGCCGCAATGCCGCGGTCGGAGTTCGCCATAATGGCTACGCCTTTTCCGGTATTCGCGTTCATGGTCAGCAATGCCTGGAAGCCTTCGTCGGCGCCGTCGTGGCCAAATTGTCCCGGATTCCTTTTATCCAGAAAGAAACCAAGCCCCGCTTCATCCTTTACGGTCGTCAGCATCTCGTTCGTCATTTTTTCCGACAGCACATGGTTGGCCTTGCCCTGCTTAGAGAGCGCGACTTCAATCACAAACTTTGCCAGGTCCGTCGGTGTCGTCCACAAGCCTGCCGCGGCCATTTCGGGATAGATGTGCCAGCGCCCGTGCACCATCTTTCCGTCAGCGCGTGTTCCGGCGGCAGTACGCCCGGCCCAGGAGGCAGGCAAAGGTTGCGAGTAGCTGCTGTCGGTCATCCCGATTTTTTCAAGCACGGTCTCGCGCATGAATTCCGGAAACGGCTTGCCGGTTACATCGATCATCAGTTGCTGTTCGATGGTAACTCCCCCTCCCGAATAACGCTCCTCGGCGCCGGGTACGATATCTACGCGGATCGCCTCGGTGTTGGCCGGTTTTTCTCCGTTAAAAACTTGCACCAGCGTCGGCAGCGGCTCATCGATGTCATAGCCGGGAAAGCCGTGGACGGTAAGCCCGCCGGTGTGCGACATCAGCCGGCGCAGCGTCACCTTCTCGGTCTTCGTGAACTCGTTTTCAGGCACTTTCCAGGTCTTCAGTGTCTGATTGACGTCCTCGTCGAGCGATAATTTCCCTTTTTCCACTAGCCACAACGCCCCCGTCGCCGCGACGGGCTTACTGATCGATCCTGCCTGAAACAGAGTCTTCGTGGTAACCGGCGTTTGCGAACCCGCATCCGTAACTCCATACGCTTTCGCCCAAACGATCTGGTAGTTGTCGATGACCGCGA
This sequence comes from Candidatus Acidiferrales bacterium, assembly GCA_963722985.1. GTDB lineage: Bacteria > Acidobacteriota > Terriglobia > Acidiferrales > UBA7541 > Acidiferrum. Next base: position 861,336 of record CAVROZ010000001.1, read on the forward strand.
TGCTGAACCCTGGAATCTTGTAGAGCTCCATCAGTTTCTGCAGGCTCAACCGTACCGGCGCAGCGTTCGGATCGATCGAAAGATCGACCGCGGCAGCCTGAATTCTCTGAATGTGAGCTTCCTGACTCGCAGGTTTCGTTTGTGACCATGCTTGCGAGGAACTAGAGAGCAAGCCTGTAGCGCACAGCAAGAGCGCTTTCTTTATTCTCGAGAGTTGCATGGAGGATCCTTTCGTCCAAAGTTCTCCGACATACGGAATCGGGCCCAGGCTCCCTGGGTCCCAACAGCAGCGCAAACGAAACCATCCGATGGCGCAAGCATCAACAGCCTACCGCATCACTCTCAGCGAGTTGTAAATGGGCGGCTGCCTCAGGATTGTCGCGACCGTCATCGCAGCAAATGTGGCGACCAGCATCGGCAAGAGCAGAGAGGAACTTGCGGTTAACTCGATGACCAAAATGATCCCCGTGACCGGCGCGCGTACGACCGCCGTAAAAAATGCCGCCATGCCCACGAGTGCAAATTCCTGCGGCAGGAAAGTACTGCTGCTGAACAGGCGAATCCACAACCATCCGAGCAGCAGTCCTGCCTGCGAACCGATGGTTAGCATCGGCGCAAACAAGCCTCCCGGAGTTTCCGCTGAATACGAGAGTGGTCCGAGCACGAAGCGAATCAAAAAAATGACGCCCACCGCCCCAAATAGCGCATTGCCGCTCAAAACCTGCTGCGTGAGGTCATCGCCACCGCCGATCAAAGTCGGCGAAAACCATCCGAACAAACCGATCAGGGCTCCGATAGCCCCCGCACGCCACTCAATGGCGACCTTGCTCAGCCGCGCTTGTATTTTGATGGCGCCCAGAATCGCCCGGCTATAGGCCACGCCCAAAATTCCCAACACGACTCCGAGCGCCAGGTAAGAGCCCAGCGATCCGACGTGCAGATGGTCCAGCATCGGCACCGAAAAATCCGGCGCTTGGCCGAGCATCAATCTCGCCACTCCAATCGCCGCGGCCGAAGTACCCAAAGTCGCAATCGAAATCGGGACATCGAACGAGCCAAGCAGCTCTTCCAACACAAACACGGCTCCGGCAATGGGGGCGTTAAATGCGGTTGCCAGTCCAGCTCCCGCTCCGGCCGCTAAAAGTACCCGGCAATCGTTGGCGTTCCTTCGAAATGCCCCTCCGAATAAATGTCCAATCACAGCGCCAATCTGCACCGTCGGACCCTCGCGCCCTAGGGCCAAGCCGCTACCGATTGCCAGCCACCCGCCAAAAAACTTCACAAGGAAAATCCGGACTGGATTGCCGATCCAACCTTCCCGCAACTGCCTTTCCACGTAGGGAATTCCACTGCCGCTCGATTCCGGTGCAACGGTCCGAACCATCCACGCCGCAGCCGCTGCGGCCAGAGTCGTTGCGGCTACGACGACGACAATTCCGCCCCATCCCAAGTTATGAGCCTTGAGGATCAGCGCCGTGCGCCGAACGTCTAGATGCCGGAGTCCGATTCGAAAAATCGCCCCAGCCAGACCTGCAACGGCGCCAACGAGCAACGACAGCATCGCGAGAACGAAAGGATTCCGCGGGCCCTCGCCTTTGGGACGCGGAACTGTTTGTTCGTCCGCCATAAGAATCTCGGAAGAAAGAAGCGTATAACACCCATACCCGGCTCGAAACCTGTTTCTGGTGCGAAATTCCACGCGAAAGTTTGCCCTTAGGCATGGCCAGAGTTATTCTCGCCTGTTCCACGGAGGAACCTGATGCGTTTCAGAAAAATCGCTCGCTGGGCAGTATTCCTGAGTTTAGCGGCGTTCGGAACACTCCCCATTCGCGCGCAACAATATGACCAAAAGCTTTTCTCCGAGATGCGCTGGCGCTGCATTGGGCCGTTCCGCGGGGGGCGCACCGTGGCGATCACCGGTGTTCCGCACCAACCCAATGTTTTCTACATGGCTCCGGTCAACGGAGGCGTCTGGAAGTCCGACGACTTTGGCAACACCTGGAATCCCATTTTTGACGATCAGCCGACAGGCTCAGTCGGCGCGATTGCCGTTGCGCCTTCAGATCCCAACATCATTTATGTCGGTAGCGGCGAAGGCCTGCAGCGTCCCGACCTATCCGTTGGAGACGGAATCTACAAATCGACCGACGCGGGCAAAACCTGGACGAATCTCAATCTGCGAGACGCCCAGCAGATCACCGCCGTCGTCGTCGATCCGAAAAATCCCGACCGCCTCTTTGTTTCGGCCGAAGGCCACCCTTACGGTCCCAATCCTGTGCGCGGCGTCTTCCGTTCGGTCGACGGAGGAAAAACCTTCGAAAAGGTGCTCTATAAGGATGAGAACACCGGTGCCGCCGATGTCGTTATGGACCCAAACGACCCGCAGACCTTATTCGCCGCTTTCTGGGCCGCGCGCGTAGCTCCCTGGGAAGTTCGCAGCGGAGAATATTTCATCATTCCCGGCAGCGGGTTATACAAATCCACCGATGGCGGCACCACCTGGCAGCCGATCACGCAAGGATTGCCCACAGCGGACGATGGACTTTCACGCATCGGCATCGCCATCGCACCGAGCGACCCGAAACGCATGTATCTCAATGTGGAGACGAAAAAAGACAAAGCCGGCATCTATCGCTCTGACGATGCCGGCGAATCCTGGCAACTCGTCAACTCCGATCACCGCATCGGCGGACGTGGCCCCGGGGCCATGGGCATCGCCGTCGCCCCGGACAATCCCGACGTGATCTACGTCGCTAACACCGCCGCTTGGAAATCCACGGATGGCGGCAAAACATTTGTGGGCTGGAAAGGTGCACCCGGCGGCGACGACTACCAGCGCATCTGGGTCAACACGGAAAATCCGCAGATTATCGCCATTTCCGCCGATCAAGGCGCAGCGATCAGCGTGAACGGAGGCGATACCTGGAGCAGTTGGTACAATCAGCCGACCGCGCAGTTCTACGACGTCAACACCGACAATCGCTTTCCCTACTGGGTCTACGGCGGCCAGCAGGAATCCGGCAGCGTGGCCACAAAAAGCCGCAGCGACTACGGCGAAATCTCCTTTCGCGATTGGAGCTTGCCGGGCGTGTTCGAATACGGCCGGGCGATTGTCGATCCCAAAGATCCGAACATCGTTTTTGGCGCAAAGCTGACGCGCACGCGGCAGGATATCGGCGAGGTGGCCGACGTGGCGCCCGAGCCGATTCGCCGCGGAGAATATCGCTACAATCGCACGCTTCCTTTGATTTTTTCCCCGATCGATCCCAACGTTCTGTACTTTGGCGCAAACGTACTCTTCAAAACCACCGACCAGGGCCGCAGTTGGACCATTATTAGCCCGGACCTGACCCGTGAATCCTACGCAAAGCCCGCCAATCTCGGCCCATTTTCCTCTGGCGATCCAGAAAAAGGGAACCATCGCGGCACGATTTACGCCGTCGCGCCTTCCTTCAAGGAACCAGACACCATTTGGGCCGGCACCGACGACGGCTTGATTCAGTTAACCCGTGATGGCGGCAAAACCTGGAAAAATGTCACTCCGTCTGCACTGGTGCCATGGGCTAAGGTCTCGATCCTCGAAGCTTCGCACTTTGACGCCGGCACGCTATATGCGGCCATTAATACGCTCCGCTTGGACGATTTGCGTCCTCACATTTTCCGCACGCGAGACTACGGATTCACGTGGCAGGAAATCGTGACCGGCCTTCCGGCCAACGCCGCATCGGACGTAGTGCGTGAAGATCCGCAGCGGAAAGGCCTCCTCTTTGCTGGCACCGAAAATTCCGTCTACGTCTCCTTCAACGATGGCGACTCCTGGCAGCCGCTTCAACTGAACCTGCCGCACACTTCCATGCGTGATCTAACCATCCACGGCGACGATTTGGTCGTCGCCACCCATGGACGCTCCTTCTGGATTCTCGATGACATCACCCCTCTGCGGCAGTTGAGCGACAAGCTGGCCCAGCAAACGGAAATCCTGTTCGCGCCGCAAACCGCTCTCCGCTGGCGTTGGAATCGCAATCCCGATACCCCGCTGCCTCCCGAGGTCCCGGCAGGGAAGAATCCGCCCGATGGCGCCATCATCGACTACTACTTGGCCGCCAACGCTCAGGGCCCGGTCACACTCGAAATTCTCGACGCCAACGGCGCCGAAGTTCGCCGCTATGCCAGCACCGATCAGCCACCTTCCATGGAAAAGCTGGCCGCAACGCATCCGATTCCGATGTATTGGGTCCGTCCCACGCAGATTCTCTCCGCCGAAGCCGGCATGCATCGCATCGTCTGGAACCTTCATTACGCTCCGCCAGACGCACTCGAAACAGAGTTCCCGATTTCCGCCATTCTGCACAACACCCCGCTCGTTCCGGTGGGTGCATGGGCACTTCCTGGTTCGTATACAGTCAAACTCACCGTGAACGGACAAAGTTCCACGCAGCCACTCACGCTGAAGATGGACCCGCGGATTAACACGCCGATTGACGAACTACGCAAGCAGTACGAAATGCAAAGGGGAGCAGTCGAAGGCATGAACGACAGTTTTCAATCGCTCGAACAAGCGAAATCTGTGCGCGAACAGATAAGACCATTATCCAAAGAAGCTCGTGGAAAGGACAAGCTCGTCAAAGGGCTCACCGCGCTGGACGACCAGTGTGCCGAACTGGAAGGCACAACTCAGCGCAGCTTCTTTGGCGTGCCCTCAAGCGGCAAACAGTCCGAAAATTTCTCCACTCTCAACCAGCATTTCGCAGCAATCCTGGCGGTAGCGGACAGCGCCGATGCCGCCCCCACAACCCAAGCCACCAACGCATATCAGGACCTCGAACAAAGTGAAACCGCCATCCGACGCCGCTGGAGCGCCCTCCGCGAGCGCGACATTCCCGACCTTAATAAGGAGCTGGTTAAAGCGGAACTCTCTCCGATCGATCCCAAGAAGCCGCTGAAAGAGGAACTCGGCGGGCCCTCCGACGGCGACGACGAACCGTAGATCAAACAGGGTTTCGGTGAATGGTTCGAGCGAACACGATCTGAGCTGGACTTCGAAGCGGCGTCCTTGGGCCGGTAGTCCACGAAATGCGTTTCACCCTGCTCGGCTACAAAGACCAGGGGACCGCGTCCTTGCTGCCGCAGCGAGGGCATACGATTGAACGTTGCTCACCGCCTAATGAACGCAAGGTGTTCGTCCCGGGCTAAAGACACGAGCCAATCACGAACGGATCGTGTCTCGAGTCCTCCAGCGAACCCGTTCGCGGTTTGGTTTTTCGCCGGTTGCAAGTCTTCATTCGCCGATTGGAACGGCTCGTTCACCGAATCGATCTTCAACGCCCGCCCCTCGCGAGCTAGGATCGATCTTGTGGGGAGGAACTCATGATCGCTTACGCTTGCGCAGCAAAACCTTATAAAGGAATGGGAATGAATGGCGCGGTCGCCCATTGGTATGCGGGCCTGACCAGGAAATGCATGGACGATTTCAAAGCACTGGCGCGCCGCACTGCCGGGCAGATTCCGGCGGACTCGTCCGTTCTCGAAGTTGCCCCCGGACCGGGCTATTTCGCGATCGAACTGGCAAAACTGGGCGGCTTCCAAATCACCGGCCTCGACATCAGCGAAACGTTTGTCGAAATCGCCCGCGGCAATGCCGCGAGAGCAGGTGTGCACGTCGATTTCCGTCACGGAAACGCTTCGCGCATGCCCTTCGCGGACGATTCCTTCGATTTTCTGCTTTGCCGAGCCGCTTTCAAGAATTTCAGCGAGCCGCAACGCGCCCTGGAAGAAGTGCACCGCGTTCTAAGGCCCGGCGGGCAAGCTCTGATCATCGATCTGCGCAGAGATGCGTCTATGGAATCAATCAACCAAGCAGTGGCCGGAATGAAGGTTGGTGCCGTAAACGCCGTCATCACTAGGTTTACGTTTCGCCACATGCTGCTCAAACGCGCTTACACCAAAAGCGAATTCGAACAGATGATTTCACGCACCAGATTGCAAAGTGAAATTAGGGAAAACCTGCTGGGCCTGGAAATTGTTCTTTCGAAGCCAGCCAAGGTCCTGGCCTTCAACTACTTCTGACTACCCTAGTATGAAGTATCTCGGCGCGGTGGTGCCTTTGCCAATGCTGAAGATATTTGCACAGGCCATGGAAGGCTAAGGTTACTTAAATTCTGTTTACGAATTTGGGATTGTATGAAGGAGCGATAAGCGACTGTACGCCCTTGATGAGCGGATTTCTAAGGGGCTATCGCAGATTTCGTCGTGGGACTGAGAGGTACGCACGCAAGAATCGTTGTTCCCCGCTGTGATTGCGAATCAATAAAGAGTTTTCCATCGACAAGTTTGAGGCGTTCCCTAATGCTTATAAGGCCGAGCCCATTTCCTCTAGCGGCATCTTCAGGATCAAATCCAATCCCTGAATCGCGTACCGTCAGTTGCACCCCACTCGACCCACCGCTGAGCGACACCTGGAAGTTCCTGGAGCCACTGTGCTTGATCGCATTCTGCAGCGCTTCTTGCAAAATCCGGAATAAACAAAGGGAGATATCCCTTGGAAGATCTTTCGGAATGCTCTCGGAGTGAAACCCGATTTCCATACCTAGGCGGTCTGAGAGCTCCCTGCAGAAACCTCCAGCTGCCGAGGCGAGCCCTAGATATTCCAGCTTTGAAGAATGCAGGCGGTGCGAGAGAGCCTGAATATCACTCCCAAGATTCTCCGTCTCTCTGCTCGCGTCGGCGATCGCGTCGCGGAATTCGGCCACCGAAGCGGGAAGACTTTCCTGCAGACTCTGCAGTTTCAACGCCAGCACTGCAAGCTTCTGATTGATGTCATCGTGAAGCTCTCTGGCAAGCCGGGTACGTTCTTCCTCGTGCGCTTCGATCAACCTTTGATTCACCGTAGAAAGCGCTTCTTCCGCCCGCTTACGTTCGGTGATATCTACGTGCACGCTTGTGGAATGCAGAAGATTTCCCTCCGCATCCACCACCGATCCCGCGGTAACGAGCACGACCCGTCTCTCTCCATTTCGAGTTAGTACAACTACCTCTTCGCTTTCAAGCCGTCCCGTCTTCCTCCATTTCTCAAACATATCGCGCATTTTGGAATGCGACTCGGGAGCGAAGATGATTGACACCGCCTTGCCGATCAGTTCCTCTTTGGTGTAACCGAGGGCTCCACATGCTGCCGGATTAACGTCCAGAACGACGCCCTGTGGAGAAATCATGTAGCAGCATTCCGGCTGGGTCTCAAAGAATTGCCTGAATCGACCTTCGCTCTTCAAAAAGGCTAACATGGCGAACTTGCGTTCTCGGACAACGGCGGCGAGGGCAAGGACTGGAGCACAAATCATGATCCAGCTTATCTGCAGAGAGGTGGCACGATCGATGAAGGAGAAGCGTAGGAATGTCCCTGCTCCAGAATATGCACACCAACTTGAAATACAAACGAGCGTTGTCACGGATAAACTTGCCCCGGCTGGACCAAATCGAACCGCTGCCCACAGCAAGAACGATATCGGAATGAGGTAGAGTGCTTCTAGCATGTGGCCGCTCTCGGCGATGCGTCCATATGCTAGGAAAGTAACCATGATGAAAAGCACTGCCAGGAGTGCCCCCTCACCGACTCGTCGTGAGGAGAAACCTCGTAACCAGGAGCGGCCTCGCGTAGCGCAAACGAGAATCGTGGGAACGAAGGCTATGAAAGACGCACTGTTATTGATCCAACAGCTAGTCCACACGGCAAGGAAACCGTCTGACGAATTGTGAGCGAGAAGAGCGGAACTACTCGGTGAGAACTTGAAGACCGGATAGACAGCGACCCAATTCATCAAAACGGGAACAGCCACTGATACTCCCAGAAAGATAAGAACGTTTCGTAGCGCCTCAAAATAAAGTATTTCCGGCTTAAACCTTTGAAGGATTGCCGCATATGTAGCTGTCAGCGATGAGTTAAATGCTATTTGATACGCCAGCCACCAGAGGCCAAGATTATAGGAACTCATTCCCGCTATATGAGCAGGAATAATCGCAAGCAAGTAAAACCACCAGTGACGTTTCGGGCTCAGTATGAGCGTTGCGGCAAGCAGCGCGTTCGAGGGCCAAATCAGGGACAGGCCTGACGTGGAAAAGTGGAGCTTCATGCTGATCACAACCAGAAGGTAGTACATCAGAGCGATGAAAACGCTTTTTCCGATCAGCAGTGCCAACCGACGGCAGGCGTTTTTGTCGACCAGTCGCCAAGGCATATGGATATTGGCAAGGCTGCGGAAAGGCGAATAGCCCGCGGGGTCGTTCATAAGCTCTCTGCGAAACGAGAGACGTAAGTTAACGAACAGATTCTATAATCTTTAAATAATAATGCCTAACCAGGAACCTAGGCGATACTCTAGTTTGGGGGGTGGGCTTTTGCAAGCGAATCTGAGCTGAATCCTGTTTAACGTCTGCAACTGGCTTAGTTTCAGTGATTTCCTCGCGCAAATTTAGATCCATCAAATCTATGCTAGTGCCAATCTCCCATCCACGCTGTCCAAACGACGCACACTTCCATTTCAATCGGCGTCACATTTGAGGGAGCGCGATCAACAGGATGTATCACTTATCCGCCGCCTGTAACTTTACCCGTGATTCGCTTGTCCGTGTCCTCCGAGATCTCCTGCGATCTCGATCTTTGTGACTGGAGTTTTGAAACCCCGCCTCGTCACGTAATTCGAACGGACCGCCGGCGAGGGGAACGCCGCCCGAGTGTTTCGTCCAGTTACCTGCTGAGTTCGTCGAGCGCAGCCAGCACTTCGTCGCTGTGCTTGTTCACGTCCACATCGGTCCACACTTTACGAACCTTGCCGCTTGGATCGATCAGGAAGGTGTGCCGTGCGGAGAGTTTCGTCACGCCAAAGTTCATCGTGGAATCGTACTTGTCCGAAACCTCATACTTCGTATCCGCCAGGAGCTTGAAGTTCAGGCTTTCCTTCGCGCAAAATTCCTGGTGCGATTTCTCGTCCTGCACGCTCACTCCGAGAATGATCGCATTCTTTGCCTCATACTTGGCCATGTCGCGCTGAAAATTGTGAGCTTCAATCGTGCAGCCCTTCGTCATGTCTTTCGGATAAAAATACAGCACAACCCACTTACCGCGAAAATCATGCAAACTGATCGGCTTGCCGTCCTGCGAATTCAGCGTGAAATCCGGCGCATCCGTTCCCACGGCCGGCGCCTTATCCCCGGCGCGCAGGTTGCCGGACAGCAACGCCATCGCGCCAACCACCACCACCAAACCGACAACCAACACATACAGCATACGGAGATTGCTCATACATCACCCCCGCTGACAATACCAAACTTCTTTAGCTTTTGACACTGGGGTGAAAATCTGTGTGATGGCGCGTTCGGGGAGCACGAAGAATTGTCCTCGCGCTGTCCTGATATTCGGATCGGAACGGCCAGAAGGATCCCCTGGCTGCGCCGTTGTTGCGCGCGGTTGCGCCCGAAGCGGCTTGTGTCCAAAAGCGCCTTTCCTGCCTCAGTTCCGTACCTGCATGAACAGAGCCAATCGCCAGTAAAAAGACCATCGCGCATGCGGGTTGGAATTGGCTTCGAAGCAGGACCAGTCGATTGTCTATGTTCTTCCGTCAAAAGGTTTTGCAAGCATCGTGCGATCTGAGAAAGGAGAATGCCGGCGCAAGCAATAGGTCGCGTACCTCAAGTTTGAGATCGGCACGAACGGTTCCAATTTGAACTGCCCGGAAGCGCAGTATGGCAACGTCAGGCGGTCGCTCATCCCAATCGAGGACTACGCGTGGGCATAGAGAAAACCCTCAGCCCGGGAAGGCCCGACACACTCCTTTACTCAACCAGCACCCTTTTGCCTCCCCATTCCCGCGTTCCGACGCCCGATTGCTATCATCCAATGCGGGTGCACTTTCACTCCATGATTCAAACCGAGTCTGAAATCGAAAAGTCCGCCAACTGGGGTCTCCCGGCTCTCGAACAGGTTCGGGAAGCCCGGCGCCGTCACCAAGAATCCGTCGCGCCGCAACGGTCCAAATGGATTCGCTCGAACAAATACTTCTATGGCCGACTCGAGCGCCTTCTGCAATTCATTGCTGAACCGGCGAAACGCGTCCTCGCATTGCGCTGTGAGACCGGCGATTTCCTCGCTTGCACCAAACCTGCCTACGGCATTGGCATCGACATCAGCGATGCCATGGTCGCCCGCGCGCAAGCCGAACATCCCGAATTGAAATTCCTAAAGAGCGATCCCGAAGACCTCGAGCTCCACGAAACATTCGATTACATCCTCTTCGACCACATCTTCGACACCGTCGATATCTTGCACGCCTTCGAGCGCGTCCGTGCCCATTGCCACGCCGGCACCGAGGTCATCATCATCAATTACAACCATTTCTGGCAGCCCATCCTCGAACTGGCCACCAAGCTCCATCTGCGTTCGCGCTTCGTCGAACCCAACTGGGTCAGTGAGAACGACGTTCGCGGATTCATGCGTCTTTCCGGCTTTCGCCTTGTCCGCAAACATCGCCTTCTTCTGTTTCCGAAGTACATTCCGCTCCTCGGTAGTTTCATAAATGATTTTCTGGCGCGCTTGCCGGGTCTGCGGCGTCTCTGCCTCATGCAAGTCATGGTGGCGCGCCCAATTGTTCCGCCTGAGCAAGAATCCGACGTCACGGTTTCCGTCGTCGTTCCGTGCCGCAACGAAGCAGGCAACATCCAGGCCGCGGTCGAGCGCATCCCCGAGATGGGTCGCCAAACCGAAATCCTCTTCTGCGACGACAAATCCACCGACGGCACCGCCGATGAAGTCCGCCGCATGCAGAGTCATTACCCGGAAAAAGAAATCCGCCTGATCGAAGGCCCAGGCATCTGCAAAGCGGCAAACGTCTGGACCGGTTTCCGCGCGGCTCGCGGTGACGTGCTCATGATCCTGGATGCCGACCTCACGGTCATGCCCGAAGAATTGCCTTTTTTCTTCCGCGCGCTGGTGCAGCGTCACGGTAGCTTCATCAACGGTAGCCGCCTCGTGTACCCGATGCAGCAGATGGCTATGAAATTTGCCAACATCATCGGCAACAAGTTCTTCAGCCAGCTCTTTTCTTTTCTTCTTGACCAGCGCATCAAGGACACCCTTTGTGGTACGAAGGTTCTTTGGCGCAAGGATTGGCGGCGCCTCGAGCCGTATCTCGGAAGCTGGGGCATCGAGGATCTGTGGGGCGATTACGAACTTCTTTTCGGCGCCAGCAAGCTGCATTTGGAAATTGTGGAGGTCCCCGTTCACTACCAGGAACGTATCTACGGCGTTACCAAGATGACCAAGGTCCTTTCGAACGGCTGGCGCATGTTGCGCATTTGCTGGCACGCCTGGCTGCGCCTCGGAGGCTAGCTCCACGCGCTTACCGCCTCTTCTGCTGCGTTGCTTTTGGCGCAAGGTCGCCACTCAGCAACTGAATCGCGTCGTCCAGTTTTTGCTGCCGTTTCCAGAAATCGCCCCACAAATCGCCTTCTTCTTTCATGCGTGCAGGCAGGGTTTTGATAGTCAGCTTTTCGGGCTTCAAACTCGCCCGCAGTTCGCGAGCCTGCAGCGGTGTCGAAACCGGCGCTTTCGGAAACGCACGCACCACGTAAGGCGCGGCCAGCGGCCGCCCCTCCGCATTTTGCGCGACATCGATCAATACGCGACCTGCGGGCCGCTTGGAAACGGTTCGCTCATTGGTAACCAATTTAGGATTCTCCGCGCTCACCATTCGCGCCACAATCTCCGCGAACGTGCGTAACTGCTCGTAGGTGTAGACTGGTTCGACCGGAAGATACAAATGGATTCCCGTCGCTCCAGATGTCTTCAGAAATACATTCAGCTTCAAAGCTTCCAATTTTTCGTATAACGCCTTCGCAATGGTAACCACAACGGGAAATTCCGTGCCCTCGGACGGATCGAGATCAAAAAAGAAATAGTCCGGATGCGCCAGGTCCGGGTACCGGCTGCTCCAGGGATTGTGATCGATGCACCCAAGGCCGGTCAGATAGAGCAGGGAAGCGCGATCATTGGCGACCGCGTATGGCATTTGCAGGCCTTTCGACTCAGAATCGATTGGAACGGTCTGAAACCAATCCGGCAGACCGAGGCTTTCATTCATATTCTTCTGAAAAAACGCCTGGCCCTTGATTCCATCCGGATACCGCCGCAACACCAGCGGACGATCTTTCAAAAACGGCAAAAGATAATCCGCCATCCGGTAGTAGTAAGCGATCAGATCGCGCTTCGTGTAACCCGATTCCGGGAAATACACTTTGTTCAGATGGTTCAGTCGGAACCGCTTGCCCTCCATTTCCAAAACCGCGTTGTCCGCGTGTCCTTTGAAGAGTTCGCCTTCGATTTGCGCCTGCGTGCTCAAGATTTTTCCCACGATCGGCGGCGCGTGCACGACACGGGGTGCGCTCACTGGCTCAGGCGCCTTTTCCGGCGTCGCTGCGTCGTTTTCCCAAACGCACTCTTCGGGCTTCTTGTCTTCGCGTAGCCCCATAAATACCGGATGACGCAAGCGATTTTCCTGCGTCCATCCGCTAAACCGCACGCGCGCGACCAGGACAGGTTTCACCCACGTCGCTTTCTCGTTCGTGTCGGGAACTTCGTCGAACGGAGACTTCCCCGTTTCCAATTTCTTCAGTGCCTCCGCCACTTCTTTGTGCGCTTTGGCGTCGAATCCGCTCCCCGCATGTCCGATAAACCGCAGCTTCTTTCCCTGATACAGTCCGAGCAACAACGAACCAAGTAGCGCGCCCGCTCCCCGCGGCGCCGTCCATCCTCCCACCGCCGCATCCAGCGACTTCGACGTTTTCACCTTCAGCCAGTTCGCGCTGCGTTCGCTGACATACCGGCTGTCCATTCGCTTTGCGACGATGCCTTCCAGCTCATTTTGTTTGGCAAGTTCAAATAGTTCTTTTCCTTTTTCAACCAGATGATCGGAATACCGAATTCTCTCTGCGCAGTGCAGCCGCCGCTGCAAAAGCTGTTTGCGTTCCAGCAGAGGCGCGCCCCGCAGGTCGTACCCGTCGCAGTGCAAAAGATCGAACGCAAAATAAACGACCGGATATTGCGAAATCAGCGTTTGCGACGGATTCCTCACGTGCATCCGTTCCTGCAACTTTTCGAAATCGCTGTGCCCGCGCTCATTGAGCGCCGCAATTTCGCCGTCAATAATAGCTTGGCGGCCGCTGAATGCTTCCTTGAGTCCGCCCAGATCCGGATACTGTGACGTGATGTCCGATCCCGACCGCGCGCGTAACGTCAATTCGCCATTTTCGATCCACGCCAGCGCCCTCACACCATCCCACTTGATTTCGAACAGCCAATTCGGATCGGAGAATGGCTGCTCCGAAAGCGTTGCCAGCATCGGCGCCATGCGTGCGGGCATTGCCGCCTTTTTCGCGCCGTCGAGTTCCGCGGCAAGCAGTGGGCTTGGTCCGCGTTTCGGCGCTTCCTGCTCTTTAATCTCTTCCAGCACGCGCCCGGTCAATACCGATCCGTCGTGCTCATCGATGTTCCAGTTAGTATCCGCCGCACCGTCCTTGTGTTTGATCATCAACCATTCGTTGCCCTTTTCGCTGTGCTTCAACTTGACGATTACAAAGCTGCCGCGCAGTTTCTCTCCATTCAGCCCAAATTTAATCTCGCCGCGTTCCACCTGTCTCGCGGCGTGTTCCTTTCCCTCCACTCGAAATGTTCCACGGTCCCACACCATAACGGTGCCGGCTCCGTAGCTGCCCTCGGGAATGTTCCCTTCGAAATTCGCGTAGTCCAACGGATGATCCTCAGTGCGCACTGCCAGCCGCTTATCCTCCGGGTTCAAAGAAGGTCCCTTCGGCACGGCCCAGGATTTTAACGTGCCCTCAATCGCCAGCCGAAAGTCATAGTGCAAACGCCGCGCCGCGTGCTTCTGCACTACGAACGTATTGTCCGTTTTCGTCGTGGTCTCGGAGCCAGACGGTTCGGGCGTGCGATCGAATTGCCTCTTCTTCTTGTACTCCTCGAGCTTCTTCGGCTTCGCCATGGAGGCATTCTATCTCAGCCGTTTCTTCAGATTTTAGAGGTACTTTTTGGCATTTTTGGCCGTATTTCGGCTTGCATCCCGCCGGTGCGCTCGCTAACCTTAGAGACTCGTCCACGGCCAAATTCGCCAGTGGGAGGAGCCTCGCCATGGCTACTACAATCTGGAAGGGCCACCTGACGTTCGGGTTGATTTCAATTCCGGTGCGCTTGTTTGCCGCCGCTCGCGGCGAGCGCGTCAGCTTCAACCAGCTCCACAATGTCTGCCATTCCCGCCTGAAGCAGCCGCTTTTCTGTCCCGTCTGCAACCGCAACGTGGAGCGTTCCGAAATCGTCAAGGGTTACGAATACGAGAAAGACCAATATGTTCTGTTCAACGAAGAGGAACTCGACAAAATCGAGCCGCCCTCCGCGCGCGTGATGGAAATCCTGGAGTTCGTCAAGCTCTCCGAGATGGATCCACTTTATTTCGATTCCTCCTACTACATCACGCCGGAAGATCCCGGTCTGAAAGCCTACAAGCTGCTGATGAAAGCCATGGAAGAAACCGGCTACGGCGCCATCGCCAAAATCACCATGCACCAGCGCGAGCACATTGTGGTCATTCGCCCGGGCGCAAAAAATTTGACGCTGCACACCATGTTCTACTCCAACGAAATTCGTGCCGCCGAAACTATCAACACCGATAAGGTTGAAGTGAAGGACCAGGAAAAGAAACTTGCCGAACAGCTCATTCAAAGTTTGGCCGCGCCCTTTCAGCCGGAAAAATATCGCGACGAGTACAGCGACAGCGTCCGCGCCATGATCGCCGCGAAGCTACAAGGTCAGGAAGTCGCCGAAGCTCCGCAGCCGCACCTTGCGCCGGTCATCGATTTGATGGAAGCTCTCAAGAAGAGCATCGCCGAGAAGCAGGCCCCGGCGGCTGCTCCGGCCGGTCCGGTCGCTGTGCCGGCGGGAGGCAAGAAACCTCCAGCTCGCGCCGTCGAACCTGCGCCCGCTGCGCAAAAACGGGGGAAGAAGGTCGGCTAAGTATTAATGGGTGCCACGGAAAGATTCAGCCCCGCGGACGTGCAACGCATCCTCGGTCTGACTCGCAAGCAGTTGGACTCTTGGGACCGTCTCGGTCTTGTCTCTCCACAAGGGAATCAGGCCACGCGCTACTACGATTTTCGTGACCTCATCGGCCTGCGCACCGTCAAGCAGTTGCTCGAAAGCGGCGTCTCCGCCAACCGCCTGCAGAAAGCCCTTTCCGCCCTCAACGAAAAACTTTCGCAGGTAAATGCCCCGCTCTCTCAATTGCGCATTCTTTCCGACGGCAAGGATGTGTTGGTCGAACAGGGCGCCGCGCGCCTCGAACCTCTCTCCGGCCAATTCGTGTTGAACTTTCAAACGCGCGAACTCGACGAAAGCGTTCGTTTCATCGCCAAGCGCAGTGCCGCCGACTGGCTGGCCATGGCTCTCTCCTATGAATCCGACAAGGCCACCAGACCGGACGCTATCGATGCTTACAACCGCTGCGTCGACGCCGATCCGCAGAATGCCGATGCGCTGCTGAACTGTGGGACGCTTTACTACGAAGATAAGGATTTTGAGAAAGCCGCGAACTGCTTCCGGCGCGCCCTGGCGGCGCAACCGCAAAGCGCCCTCGCGCACTTTAATCTCGGCAGCGTCCTCGAGGAAATAGGCCAACTCGAACAGGCGCGCCAGCACCTACGCGAAGCCGTAACTCTCGATCCGAATCACCGCGATGCCCACTACAATTTGGCTTTTGTCTGCGAGAAATTGCGTTCTTTCCCCGAAGCCCGTGAACACTGGCAAGCCTACGTAAGACTCGATCCCGTTGGGCCGTGGTCCGCCTACGCCCGCCAGCGCATCGCCGCGTCGCACATCGCCAGATCCGTCGGCAAGTCCTGAGCGCCCACGCGGATCCCCGGCTTTAGTGGCTTTCGATCACCCCGGCCGGTTCGCCTTTGTGCAGGTACCACAGGTAGGGCACCAGCAAAATCATGGCGAACAGAAAGAAGATGACGGCGCTTTCACTGTGGAGCCTCCCGTAGAGAAAACCGGGATTTACGTAAGCCCCCAGCAGCGCCAAGGTCACAATGCGCACTGCATTCTTGAAAACGGTCAGCGCCAGCGCAGCCACGATGAATGCGGCTTGCCGCCACGGCGTTCGCAAATAAAGATAAGTGGCCACCACCGCCAGGATCAACATCGCCAATGTCGAGCGTATTCCGCCGCAGTCTTTCGAAACGAAAACGCTGACATTGTTTACCGTGTGCAGAACAAATCCCTCGCGTTGCACCGGCACGCCGGTCAAAGCGAAGAGCCACACCGCCATGGTCGTCGACGCTCTCTGCAGCAACGAACTGAACCACCCGATAAACACCTGGCCTGACAAGTAAATCATGAGCAGAGCGGAGAGCATCGCGAAAAAGATGTGCTTGCGGATCACGCGCGTCTCCGGATCAGCTCGATCAATCCGAACAACAGCCCTCCGGCCAAAAGCAGAGCCAGCGTCGAAGGCTCGGGAGTCTCCGCCGGATCGTTTTGAATCGTTAGTGTGCCGCTGTTGGCGGGCGTGAACCCCGCGCTGTCAAAGCCGTTTGCACACGCGGGGGAAACCGGTCCGCCACCCGAGCCGCACAGCAGTGCGGTATTGAACGGTCCATAAGTACCCGGCGCCGGCCACGGATCGGATCCGTAGTTGTTGCCGATCTGGATCCACGTATTGTCGGGTCCGAGGAAATTGAAAAATCCGCCCGGGCCACTCGACGGCGCCGTGAACGGGCCAAGCCCGAACGGATCGGTCACGCTATACGCCATCGTGCCGGGCATGATTTGCCCGGTGACCGGATCAAACACAAATTGTGAATAGAAGACCATTTGCAAGTTCGGTTGCGATGGACTTTGAAAATCCACGCTATCGGTTATCAACAGGTCTTGCGAGTGGGCGTAGAAAGGTATTACGAGAATGAGCAGCAGGACCAAGGCAAATCTCTTCATCACGGTCTCCTTATTCAGACGGGTCGCAGCATGGGCAAGGGCGTCCTCTCTTCGCGGACTCGTTTTGGGGCAGAAGCGAGCACAGAGATGGCGGCGCAATTATATACGCTCGCGGAAAAAAAACGAGGAAAGGCTCGGCTCGTGTGCACTCAATGTTAACCGCGCCGAAGCCCTGCGTTTCGATCGTTTTTCGTAGTACGGCAGTAGTACTGTTCGCCGAAAGAAGCCCGAAAGAAGAAGGAGACCGACCGTTCTCGAAGATAACATTTACATTACTGCGGAGCGCCGGCATCGCGCAGAAGAATCATATCCGACTCGGTGTAGCCGCGCAGCATGGCTGGGCTTTTGCCGTCGGACGACCGATGGAGCGTATTGATGTGCTCTGCCGGAAAATTGGCAATCTGCCGTCCCGCAGAGCCATCGATCGGCTGGAGCCAGAGGTTTTCGACTTTATTGACGCGAATGCGACAGACCAGAGATTTTCCGTACCGCCAGCAGGGGAGTACTGCGGGAAGAAGTTTGAGCGGGACTGCGTGGAGCTGCGGTCGAGCGGCGATTCGATGGAAGCCACTAGTTGCGGTACCGAGGGCGCTCTTTGCAACGGCGCTCCTGTCCAGAATCGGTGCGGGATACCGAAACCCGAAAACCAAAGCAACCTAAATACCATATACCCGCCGATCACCCTTGGAGAAAACCATGCAAGCGGGCGCAGCCGGCAGCCGCCCACAGCGCCCATCCGTCGGCGCTTCAGGGTAGACCAGGCGCCGCAGCGCGGTTGCTGCGTCTCATGATTTCACTTTGCTCGCGGTAATGATCCAGTTCGTCTCCCAGGTCTTGCCTCCGTCCACGGAAAACGCCTGCTCCCAGCGGGTCTGGTCCGCGGACTGCACCGTCCAGATAAACCGCACAAAGATGCTCCTGCCGTTAAATTCTTCCTGGTCGTAAAACTCGCCGACGCCGTGATCGTTGAATTTCCCGACCGTCGCCGGTAGGGAAATGAAGCCGTTCTTCTGATTCGCCCAGTAAATGCTCCACTCATGCGTCTTCGGGTTATATGTCCGCACCGTCATTCCTTCGACGTGCCCGCTTGCCGAGTCACCCTCGAACTCATCCATGTTCGCCCGGCCGCCCCAAACCGGCCTCGCAACCACGGTGCCGTCAAACTCTACCCACTCATTTGAACCCGTCAGAGGATGCAGCAGACGCCGGTTGTGCACTTTCCAGCTACCAAACTGAAAATCGAAATCATGCTGACCATCCCGTTCCTCGGCACTTTGCGTAGAGCTTAGATTCGCTTGCGGGCTGGCCTGCGGCGCCCAAAGCAACAGACCCGCGACGCAGGCCAGCAAACCTTGCGCCAGGGGTTTCGAACAAAACCTGACATTCTCTAATCTCATTGTGCGTCTTCTCCTGTCTTACTTTGATGGACGGTATCTGACCACCCGCTTGCGGACCAGCATGGTTCACAGTGTGGCATTTGAAAAGACCCACTTTGTATGTGAGCAGTACTACCACTTTTGTTCCATACGGCCGAGGGAACGCAGAGATTTTCTTAGTCTGTCCGCAGATCCGACCAATCAGAAGAGAGCGCTGCAACACCGACTGGAATCACAAAAACCGTGAGGCTGGGTCTTGGGTTATCTAGACCTCAAAGAAAGCCGGGAACCCGTCCACCGACCAAAGTTCTGCCAAACCCGACGAGCCCCGGCGAGGTGAATCCTACTCGCAATCCTTACGCTGTCAAGTTTTACCTATAGTGGCTCTAAAATTCGTTAATACTCGATCTAGTATTCTCATAACACTCGCAAGTCTATTCGCGTGATGCCGTAACTTTCAACCGGGCCGGAGCGAACAAGTCTTTAGAGAAGGAAACGGGCCACAAAGGGTAGGCTCCACAACACATCGGGATGCCTGCCCATGGCCCGGATATCGCCGCCCCTCCTGCCCGATCGACGCTGCCTCCCTCGAAACTGAAGCTCGAGCGCTAGCTAGTCGCCCTTGCCGATGAAGTACAATCATCTATCGTTCGCTTTGTCCCGAGGGGCTCCATGAACAAATCCGCCCGTTTCCTTGACGAGTTCAAGATAGGTGAACGAAAATTCTGGATCGCTCTAAGCGCCTTCATTTTTCTCCTGTTTTTCGTTTTCGCGGTGATTCCGTGGTGGCGCGACACGTATTTCGGAGCGGCCAGCAATGAATCCGCTGCTGTCGTCTGCCTTCATAAAGTGAATGCCCTGGAAATTTCCTATTCCGCCGCGCACCTGGATAAGGGCTTTGCCTGCGAATTCACGCGGCTTCAAGCCGCTGAGCGGAACAACGATCCACACCACTTGACCGAAGCTCTCTCCGGCGAATCGAGCGGATACACGTTCGCCTTGATCGGCTGCGCTCCGGAGGCCAACGGAATTGTCACTCACTACCAGGTCACCGCGGTCCCCTCGAAGCCTGGCGTGAGTGGCGTCCGCGCATTCTGCACCGACCAAACAGGCCAACTCTTCTACGATAACGACACTTCCGTATTGCGATGTTTCGCGGCGCGTCAGTTGGTTTCGGAACGAGGGAATCGTAAGTGATCGAACTCTGCGGCTTTTTCTTGCATCCGCCTCGCGAGTCCATCACTCCTGCTACTATCCTCTTATCGAAAGCCTCAATTCGAAGGGAGGCGCCCATGCAAAACATCCTCTTAACATGCCTGCTGACCGCCCTGCCCGCTTGCGCCGCGGCGCAACAGACTTCGCCGCCCGACCAAGCCACCCGCCAGAACGCTGTCGCTCAACGCGGCGATCAGGAAATGGGCTTTTCTCATGAAACCACCACGCATCATTTTCGACTCCTGAAAGATGGCGGTGAAATCCTCGTGGAAGCGAATGACCCGAACGACAAAGCCGACATCGAGCAGATTCGCATCCACCTGAGCCACATCGTCAGCATGTTCTCCAATGGGAATTTCAACGCTCCCGCGCTGATTCACGACATCAACCCGCCCGGCGTAGCCACCATGGCACGTCTAAAGTCCGACATTCGTTACACCGTCACCGAAACTGAACGAGGCGCAAGAATCCGCATTCTCACCAGCAGCCCCGAAACGACCGACGCCGTCCACGCTTTCCTCCTCTTCGAGATCATCGACCACAAAACCGGTGACTCCCCGACCATCGCGAACTAAAAATCCTCGCCCTGCTACCGATTCCCAGCAAACTTTAGAATGGGGTTCGCCATTCTATGCTAGAGTTTTCATCTTCCGCTCACTCCTCTGTTGTTAGGACATAAAATATGAATCGCGGAATTTCTTCCACGCTTTTGGCATTCGGTCTTTGTGCGGCTATCTTCCTATGGGCAAGCTCTCGCGCTCAGGGCGCCACGGCAGCAACAACGACAACTTTGACTTCGTCTGTAAATCCGGTCGTGATCGGTCAGCCGATGACCTACACGGTGAGGGTGACGGCGACTGGCGGAGTCCCGCTCACTGGTCCCGTGAGCCTTTCGTTCAACGGCAACTATATTCCGCTCTACCCCTTAACCAATGGGTCGGTCGTGGTAACCACGACCGCGCCTGGACCGCCCCAGACTCTCCAGGTGATTGCCAGCTATCTGGGCGATGCAAATACAGCGCCTTCCGTCTCGGCGACGCTCAGCGAAGTCGTGACCGCCGGCGTCGGTTTAGCGCCCGCGATCATTTCCGTCGCGGCCAGCATCAATCCCGCTTACCCGTATCAGGCCATCACCTACACCGCAACAGTCGCGGGCGGAACCACGCCCACGGGAACAGTCAACTTCTATCTTGGCTCAACGACCCCGTTTCGCGCCGCTCTCTCCGGCGGAACGGCCACCACGACGAACGCGTACCCTTCGCCCGGGAACTATCCGATTTCCGCTACTTACTCCGGCGACAGTCATAATCAAGGGGCGACTTCCGCCACGTTTGACCAGGTGATTGTGGCAGCTGCAGCCGCGCCCCCTTTGCAGTTTGTTCCCATCACGCCGTGTCGCGTCGCCGATACGCGAAATCCCCCAGGGCCGCTTGGTGGTCCTCTCCTCTCAAGCGGCCAACCTCGTTCCTTTCCGATACCTCAGGGCGCCTGCGGAATTCCCGCGACGGCCCAAGCGTATTCGCTCAACGTCACCGCGGTTCCAACCGGGCCGCTCGGCTATCTAACGATCTGGCCCGCCGGCGTGACAATGCCGACGGTCTCGTTGCTCAACTCGCTCGACGGGCGTGTCAAGGCGAATGCGGCTATTGTTCCGGCCGGAACCTCCGGAGCGGTTACCGTTGTAGCTAACGCCTACAATAATCTTCCGACCTTGACCAACGTCATTCTCGATATCAATGGATATTTTGCGTCTGCCACTTCCACCAGCCTGGCTTTTTACCCGATCACACCCTGCCGCGCCGTGGATACCAGAAACACAGCGGGGCCCCTCGGCGGGCCCTACATGGCCGCTGGGCAGACGCGATCCTTCCCGGTCCTGTCGTCGACGACGTGCAACCTGCCCGCAATCGCCCAGGCTTATTCTCTGAACGTCACCGCCGTACCAGCCGGCCCCTTGGGGTACCTCACGGTCTGGCCTACCGGACAGCCAAAACCAACCGCGTCGACGCTGAACGCAACAACCGGAACGGTGGTCGCAAACGCCGCGATGTTCCTGCAGGTTCCAGCGGCGCCATCTCCGTGTTTGTTCAGGACAATACCGATGTTGTGCTGGATGTGAACGGATATTTTGCCCCACCGGGAGTGGGTGGCACCTATCTCTACACCACCGCACCATGCCGTGTGTTCGATTCCCGCAATTTTCCATATTCTCCCTTCCCGGGAACCTTCACCGTTGCCACGGCGCAAAGCTATTGCACCTTGTCGAATGCCGCTGCCGCCTATGTCTTCAATGCAACGGCCGTTCCATTGCAGGGAGTCCTGAACGTGTTGGAGCTTTGGCCGGCGGGAGCATCGCAGCCTCTCGTTTCCACTCTCAATTCCTTCGATGGAGCGATAACCTCGAACATGGCTATCGTACCCACAAACAACAATGACGTCGGCGCTTACGCTTCACAGGACACTCAGCTGATCATTGATGTCTCCGCCTACTTCGCACCATAACCTCGACGCCGGATGACGCCGTCCGTTTTAAACGCCGCCCTGAGGTGTATGTTTGCCGCAACATCAGGACGAGAAGAAACGTTTACTGGAGTGTACAAACAAGGTCCTGCGTTTCGGCATGTTGATTCTTCGTCTGAAATCCGCAGATACTGATCCTGCTAACCATCGCCCCGCTTCGAAAGGGAGCGTGACCAATGTTGATTCTGGCGCGGCGCGCTCCCCCTTGTATCAGGAATACTTGCTGTCTACTCTGCAGCCTTTGCTGCTTTGCCCTTCAGCTCGACCAACACTGCCTCCATCGGTGTGTCCGACAAATTCTCCGGCAGGTGCGTCCCGGCGGGAGTCCATCGCGCCTCTCCAGCCTTGACAGTTTCGTCCTGTGATTTTCCATCCGGCATGTGGAATCGAACGTGAGCGTCCGTAGAGAACAGCACCACGGCGTTCGGGTGCGAATGCATTACTGATTTTTCGTGTGGCCCATAATGAATCCGCAAAACGCGCACCTGTGCATTGTCGACCTCCACCTTGTAATGTTGCGGATCGACCTTCACAGGATCCTGCCCCCTGGCTACCACCACCCCCGTCAGACACGCGAACACCACCGCAAGTAACAGTCGTTGCATCGTCGTTTTCTCCGTTTCTGATTTGTGACCTAGGCCCGGACAATGGGGCCACGCTACTCTTCCATCTCCTGCGCTGTCAATGTAGTCCTGTGTTCTTATCCGGCTGAGTTAAACTCTGCGAATGGCAAAGCGTACCAAACTCGAGCCGGATCGCAATCCCACGTTGTTCGCAATGGACAAGGCGGAGAAGCCAAACGTCGTCGTTAGTGCACCGGAATTTGAGCTTTCCAGCCATGAGCGTCGCCTTTTGCTCGGGACATCGGCGTTCACCGCCAATGGCTGGGCGGGAAGTTTTTATCCAGTCGGCGTGAAGTCGACCGACTATTTGACGTACTACGCTACGAAGTTCAGGACAGTCGAGATCGATTCGACGTTTTACGGACCACCGGCGGCGTCTACCATTGAGAGTTGGTATCGGCAAACACCCCCGTACTTCATTTTTGCCGCCAAGGTGCCGCAGGTTGTCACGCACGAGAAGATGCTAGCGAACTGCGATTTGGAGTTTAGCGAGTTCATGGAACGAATGAGCTTGCTCAAGGAGAAACTTGGCCCGTTACTTTTCCAGTTTCCACATTTCGACAAGTATCAATTCAAGACCGCAGCGGATTTCATCATTCGATTGCGTTCCTTTCTGAAGAGACTGCCGCACGCCAACCAGTTTGTGGTGGAGATTCGCAATAAGACCTGGTTGAACGCGGAGTTTGTCGAGATGCTTCGAGAGCACAACATTGCATTGGCACTGGCCGATACCTCTTTTATGCCGCGGCCCTGGGAGCTGGAAAAACCGTTGGACTTGATTGCCTCAGACTTTGTTTACGTCCGATGGTTGGGCAACAGAAAGGAAATCGAGACGCGCACAACGACGTGGGATAGGACCATCATCGACAGGACCGGCGATCTTCGGCACTGGCTCCAACTTTGTCGTCGGTTTGTTGCCGAGCGGAGAGTCAAACGGCTGTTTTTGTTTGCGAACAATCACTATCAAGGACACGGCCCGGATACGGTGAAGAGATTTTGCGAGTTGTGGAACGAATAAGATGGAATGCGGCAGGCAATGGTGAACGATGCGAGGATCGTCAAGCTGTTTGACGAGGATTTCGGAGTTTTTCTGAGCTTCGATTCCTCGGCGGCTTTTATCTTGAGTAAAAAGGCTCACGAAGCGATTGAATTCGAGTATTTGACTTTGGTACTTCGCGTAGTCGCTCACACGGCAACTCGTGCGCCAGCGCAGAAGACCATTCATGTTCGGAGTGGTATCGAGAATATGCGGCTGGTACTCACGTTCAGTTTCGGTACACAAGGCGATCAGGAAAGCGGAATAAATCTTGAAGATGATCGACGAGAAGTGGCCTGCACGGTGAAAGAGGAAGATGATATACCTGTTACGGCGAAACGACGTCACCCGCGAGGTAAACGGAATGCCTGCACTCAATAAAAGCAAAACAGTTCCGGTTGTGGATACGTCCCGTCAAATAGCAGCAATCCTCGGTCTCATTGTAACGATGGTAGGTGGGTGTTTAGCTCTGGCCTACCAATCCGCATGGGCAATGATCTTCTTTGGTGTCGCAACTTTTGGTTACGCTCTTAGTCCTCAAAAGCCCGCCAGTGACTCTGAAAAAGTGGCACGAGGGCCGCAATACGGCCGATGCTGATAGGGTCGGCGGATGGGTCTGTCAGGTAACTTGCACCGGAAGGCGACCCCGGGCCTACGGGGCGCTGGCACCGGTACGCTTTCTATCCTCTATTCATGAAACGCCAGCGCGTGAAAAAATCGTGTTAAAGAACCTGATCGCAATTCTGCTCGCCATGCTTTTCGTTGCTCTTCTTGCGTAGCGACCGTTCCATCCACGATAAGCAAGTTCCCTCATCCTCAGTGCGGAGTCACGCGATCTGCTGAACCCATTGCCTCCGCCAGGCTGGCGCCTCGAAGGGACCCCGAAATACTGTGTTTCGTGGATGACCTTGCCGTTGCGGAACTCCATAATACTCACCGTGTATGCCAGTCGCCGCCGGTGTGTATTCCGTGATCCAGAGATCTCCGTTCCCGAGCATCCGCTTGACATCGCCCCGGCAAGCCGTCCGGCTTCAAGGTGACTCCCTAAGGCTGAGCGAATTGCTTCGCACGAGGATTCGCTCCTCCGACTGGGATAATCGCAAATGGCATCGTCATCGTAAGTGTCGTGTTCCGCGTTTGCATCGCCGACTGCTGACGCGTGCCAGTGCGCATTGAGGGCCGAGCGGATTTGTTCCACTCGCACGGACTGCTCTGGATGCGGTTTCGCTTTCATGTTCATCTACCTTGCGGGATGAAACCCGGAATCCCGGTTTTCACTACTTCATTCAGTCTCTGTCTCGTCTGAATTCGATTGATTTCCTCAAGCGCGTCTTCCGGAAGGGTCGAGATGTCGAAATTCTCTCTCGCGCGAGCCGCAGTCCTGGGCGTGGTGAGCAAAGCCGTCCCTCGCTGCACCGCCCAAGCCAGAAGCACCTGCGCCGGCGTCTTTCCAATTCGTGAGGCGATAGCCGAAATAACTGGATCTTCGAGCAGCCCCGGCCTCGTCCCGTGACCTAATGGTGCAAAAGCCAAAAGCACAATGCCCTTCTCCTTGCAGAATTCCAGTAGCTCCGTTTCCGGCAGATACGGATGTGCTTCTACTTGGACCACGGCTGGCTTGATTCTCGCGGATTCATAGATAAGCTTTACTTGGCTTAAAGCGATATCCGAAAGTCCGATGGCCCGGCACTTGCCATGATCCATGAGACTTTCCATCGCTTTCCAGGTGTCGAGCAAAGTCACGTCGCGGTCGTAAAGGACATTGCCGTTTTCATCCCGCGGATCCTGTTCGTCCCCGGGTTGAAATGCAAATGGAGTGTGAATGAGGTAGAGATCCAGATAGTTGAGCCCGAGTCTGTCCAGACTCGCCTCGAAAGCCGGTTCGACGCGCTCGGGCCGGTGATTGCTGTTCCACAGCTTTGTGGTAACAAAAATGTCTTCGCGCGCGATCCTTCCTGCGGCAAGCCCTGCCTGCAAGGCCCTGCCTACCTCGCGCTCGTTCCCATATCGTTCCGCGCAATCGAAGTGCCGAAATCCGGTTTCCAGTGCGTCTCTGGTCGCAGTTATCGTCACGGCTGCGTCGGGAATTAAGGTACCAAAGCCGAGTGCGGGTATATGGCCGGCTCCGTGGTTGAGTGGAAATCTCGTCATCCGCAGATGAGAAGATTCAATCATTGTTACACCTCCACGCCGCATCTGAGATGATAACCCGAATTGAAAAATTAGATGCCGGGTGGCGCAAGACGGGGTCCCAAGTCGCGAAATCGGAAAGGTCACAATGTCCAACATTATAAAAAGGGCGCCTTTAATGCGTTTCCAAGGACCAGGTGTTCGGTTTGTCCCCAAGTCACCTCGATTCGCGTCACCTCGACACGTCGCCTAAAAATCTCCCTTCTTGTGCCAAACGCCTCACAAGCATAGAATCCCACCCAGAATTTCCATCCGCGCATGGTTGGATGACGCAGTTTGGAGTAGACCCATGCGATGCGTTCCTCGTAGTATCCGGAATACATTCCTGAGCGCCGTTGTGTTGTTGGTATGCCTTGCTTTGACGTCTTGCGGCACTACCTGTGTCGCCGGTATTTTTACCAATGGCACCGGCGTCGTCCTCGTCAAAAATTCAACTCCGCCTCCCGCCTGCCCTTTTTCGACGGGCATGGGTATGATGAACGTCGCCGCCGGCAAATCGCAGATTTGCGAAACTTGTACTGCCTCCCGCCGAGCGCAACATATTTTTGTAACCCTCAAAAGCATTCAACTTCACTCCGTTTTTCCCGACCCTCCAAACAATCCCCAATGGCTCGAACTTGCCCCTCAACTCCTTCGTCAACCTCGCCAAATCGACCTGCTCTTCGATTCGACCCCGGAAATTCTCGTTCAAGGCGCGCCCGTCCCCGCAGGGACGTACCGTGAACTGCTCCTTCAATTCTTGCCGGACACTCCCGCCGGCCCCGACGCGCTAACGGCCGAAAATTCCTGCGGCCAAAACCGCCGAAATTGCATGCTCATGGCTGACGGCCGCGTCGAGGCGCTTCATTTCACGGGCAATGACGACTCGCCGGAACTTCTCGTACCCTTGCGATACAACGGAAGCAGCGCACTCGCTGTCGTGCCCGGCGCAACCGTCGATCTACAGCTCACGCTACAGCCGCAGCAGATCTCCGCCGTCTCCTCGTCGGAAGGTTGGCAAATTCACTATGTCCTTGTAGGCAGTGTTTCAGTATCGAGGTAGCAACGCTACCTCGCGCAGCTCTTGATTTCAAATGTTCACTAGATAGTGTTGTTACAAGCTCGGGCAGCGGCGGAACCCGTAGCCGTAATGTTGGGCCACCCCGGAGCGCGAAGATTACTCAGAAATACGATTCAGCGTGGAACCGTACTCACCAAGAACGGCTCCAAACTGAGGTGCGCTGGACGAACACGAAGATGTGCATCAGGTAGTTGTCTTGGTTCAGTCTGAAATGGAGAAGAAGTGCTTTCCGTTAGTGAAGATTCCGCCCCTGTGGGGCGGGGATTTTCGAGGCATGAGGATCTATCGTCCGATGTCTGTGTCCCGCTGCTTTGCATTGGCGCGATAAGTCCTACCAGATTATCCCTCAGCATGGTTGCATCCCTGCAGAGCCCGCTTCTGTTTCACCTGGCGAGGTCATTGTAGTCGTGTTCGAAAAATGTGCAAGCATTGCGCGGCGCCGAAGTTGTCGTTGCTGACGTGCCTCCTCAAGCTTGCGATCGCGTGCCGCATGGATTTCAGCCTGTCGGCCGGCGAGCATGTCGTGCGGCGTCACATAGCCGATGGCACTGTGCAGGCGCACGGTGTTGTAGTGATCCACGTAGGTTTGAATCAAACGCACCGCGTCTTCTCTCGTCACCGGTGTACCCGGCCGGATGCACTCCGATTTTAGCGATTTGTGCCAGCGTTCCAGTTTGCCGTTTGATTGCGGATAGCCGGGTGAGGTTCGCACATGGGTCATGCCTGCGATGCGGATGAACTCCTTGAAGTCTCGGGCGATAAACTGTGGCCCATTGTCGGAGATGATCCGCGGTCTTGTTTCCGGATACTTCTCACGGGCTCGCTGCAAGATGACTTCGATTTCCGCTTCGGTCATCGATTCCCGCAAATCCCAATGGACGATCGAACGGCTATAGCCATCCAGAATGCTGCACAGGTAATAGAAGGTCCCGCTCACATTGATGTAGGAAACATCGATATGCCAATGCTGGTGCGCCTTGGGTGGTTGTTCGAAACCGGTTCCTTTGCGCGACGGCTTGCCCTTCCATCGCGATAGTAACCCGGCCTGCTGCAGGACACGCCAGACGCTCGAGGGGCTGACGGCCACGACATCCGCGTCCAACATCATGAACGTCAACCGTCGGTAGCCTTCCAGCGGATGGTCCAGATAATAACGGAGGATGGTTTGTTTCTCCCATGGCTGCAGCCAGAAATCCCGGGGAATCCAACCATTGTGCTCATTGACGCGCCCATAGCGTTCTCGCCAGTCGTAGAATTTGCTGGCGCGTACGCCCAGCCAGTGGATGAATCGTCCGGCAACGATCGCGGTCTTTTCTGACCAGTACCGGACGAAATCGACCACCAAGTCGCGCACGTCGTGCGGCACCCACACTTTGGTCAGAGCTCCCCAAGACTTTTTTTTAAGGCAATGTGCTCGGCCATCAATTCCGCTAGCACCTCGTCCTTCGTCTGGATCTTCTTTTCCAGGTACTCGATCCGTTGTTGTTCCCCTTGCTGGTTCGCCTGGCGCTTGCTCTGGAACGCGGCCGCACCATTCTCAAAGAACTCTTTCTGCCAACGGTAGAATACCGTTGGCTGCAGCCCATGCTCCTCGCACAGATCAGAAATTGGCACTTTATCCAACAAGTGCCGCCTGAGGATGGCCACCTTCTCTTCCCCGCTGTAGTGCTTTCGCTCTTTTCTCATGCGTCCTCTCCGCTATCTTAACGGAAGAACGCCCTCTCCAGTTCCAGCTGAGGCAAGACATAGTGAACATGGCGCACCGAGTCGGCGATTGGCTTCGTTACAACTTGGCATCCGCAAAGTGAAGAAGCAGGTTTAGACGACTGACCAAGCGGCTCACAGCCCACCGTGGAATCGCCCGAATGCGCGGGCAAGCATTAGCGACATGATCAGCACGCCCGCTCCAAGAACAAGCACGTGCTGAGTCTTGCGCAGACTGAAGATTCCGACACGACAAAGGAGCAGATAGGCGATAGCGAGGTTGAAGAGTCCCCACAGGACATTGACGGTTGAGGAGGACAAACCTACCCCGGGCGGTGACGCGAAGGGGCTCTGGAAAGCGCGGCCCGAGATCCCATTCCCCAGATGCGGCAAAGCGTTTGCGAGGAATGCGCCCCCGAAAAAGTACGACACGTAATGGTACCAACGCATTGTTGCTCCCTTCTGGCTGCCAAACCCAATGCTAGCAAATCTCAGCATCAACAAATGTAAGTTGTCTTGCGTCGTGCACTATCGAGTGGACAGGCACGAACGGACGGCGTTGATTCGCAAATGGGAGATTGTTACTCCAGCAAGCCCACTCCTGCCGAATCACCATGAGCGTAACGAGAACACAACGAATTCATCGAGCACAACGTCTTACTGATCACTCCGCGCATTCGCGCTTAAGAAAAGGAATTCGTCGATTTTTTGACGCTAAGGGAGGCGCATTCAAATGAAGAACTCTCTCGCGGTTGTGTTGTTGTTTGCGGCCGCTGGTGCTGGGTCACTTTGGGCGCAGGAGCAACCCTCGGAGTTTGAGGCATATGGGGGGTACTACTACACGCGCTTTAACGTAAATGCCAATGCCCCGGGCATTGCACCCTCAGCAACCTACAATGGTAACGGTGGGGGTGGCCAGCTCGAGTACAACGTCAACCGCTGGCTCGGTGCAGTAGGAGACTTGGGCGGCTTTATTGCGACCAGCAGCGGGAACGGAGCATTCGCGGGAGCAGGGTTCACCTATCTCTTCGGCCCTAGAGTGAATTTCCGGCGCGGCAAAGTTTCGCCGTTCGCTCAGATCCTCTTCGGAGGCGTCCGCACAACCGACGGTATCGCCCAATCAACGGGGACCGAAAACAATTTTGCGCTGATGGCAGGCGGCGGCATTGATTTCAAAGTGTCCAAGCACGTCTCCGTCCGCCCCGTGCAGGCCGATTACTTCCTGACAAAAATCCCGGATGGGCTGAATAACCGCCAGAACAATTTCAGGTTCAGCGCTGGAGTCGTGTTCCGGTTTGGCTAAGAGCAATTTGCATCTTCCGACTTTTGGAACGTCCGAGGACAGGTGACAAGCCCGTGATCGCTCATTTGTGAGGTTCACGGTTACCGCATTAATCCAATTGGTGAAGTGACCCTTGACATGTCATTGCTTCGACCCAGAAACAACAAGCGGGGACTTGGCTACTAATTAGGACCCTTCGTCACTATTCAGAGGATCGAGACCCATGTAGACGAATGATTTGTCAGCATCCCAAATTCGCGTTCTGAAGTAATAAACTTTTCCAGCTTCTGCGATGAAGTTGGCCAGCGAATAAAGAGAAGAGAATGTTTTCACGCTCGATTGCCAATTCGAGCATAAATGGTGCTCCCCTGGGACAACAGAAAACGAAAAATGCGTGTTGACTTGATTCGCTCCAATCCACGATCCATCGAGTCCAATCCGGATGGTCGCACATCCTCCGAGGCACGCGAGTTGTCCCTTATCCTCTATGACGTAAACGAGCGCTTTGCCGGGAGGGATCCCTGAAACGGGCTGAGTTTCATCGCGTTTCACGTCCAATTTATCGTTGGCTGGTCTGCAAGCAGACAGGGCAGGGGTTCTGGCGGCGTTCTCTTGCGCTAAAGCTGGCAGCGCCAACAGAAAAAGAATCAGCGCGGTTCTCATTTTATCCTCTTAAACGTATCCAAGTAGATACACGCCGTCATCCTGCCGGCGCGCTATGGTTCCCTCGCTTGTTTCCTGCCCTGCGGTGTAACTCTTCACTCGTATGACGTGAAATAAACAGTGAGAGGGTACTTCGATTTGCCGGTCTTGTTTCCTTCTAAGAAAGTGATTGGTCCCTCCATTCGCACTCTTGAATGCAAAACAAAAAGCGCTCTGGGCTACACCGGAGACTCGCTGACAGTACTTCGCCGTCCGTGATTTTCTAGTCCTTCACAACCTGCCGCTCGCCAATGAGCGCGGTTTGTTCATGCCCGAACTCGATCTGTTCGTGTAAACCGCCGTGCATGCTGACGCCCGTGAGGTCGTTGAACGCCAAAGCATTCGGGCGATACGCAGCATGGAGGTGTCACGTTGACCGGACTATGGCTGGTAAATCCACGACTGTTCAGTCGAAACTGGCCCGTTCGGTCGCCCATTGGGCAAGCCATAACCGCCCGTTATCAATACTCGACCATCATCAAGCAGAGTGGCTGCGGCAAAGGAATGGGGCTCGGCTACGCTACCGGCGCGCGAAAATCTGCCGGTGGCGTTATCAAAAATCTCAACCTCGGCCGCGCCACCTGCGACCAGCACCTCGCCGTTTTGAAGACTCGCAGTCGCACCGGGCAGCTTAAAACGCGCCAATTCCATCTCCGCGACAGCAGTGAATTTGTTCGTGTGCGGATCGAAGATTTCGGCGGTGCGTAACGGATGCCAGTGGCCATCTGGAGCACCACCCGTAATTAAAACGCGTCCGTCGAGCAACAAGGTCGCGGCATGCTTCTCCCGTACCGAGGTCATATCACCGACCGAGCGCCACGTTGCTGTAATTGGCTCGTAAACTTCGGCCGAACGCCCATTGCCACCTCCGGTGACCAATACACGGCCGTCTTGCAAGACCACGGCTGAACGCGCCATTCGCGCAGTGTGCATGCTGCTCGTGGCGATGAATCGGTCTGATACCGGGTCATAAATTTCCGCGCTTGCCAGGGGGCCATTGTTATCGGCCCCTCCCATCACCAGCACCTTGTTCTTTCCGAGCAGCACAGCGGCATGACCCGTTCTCGGTGTGCTCATTAGAGGTCCCGTAGCGAAGCGACCAGTTGCGGGATCGTAGATTTCGCTTGATGCCACCACGCCCGGCCCACCCTCGAAAGCCCGACCCGCCAAGCCGCCCGTAATTAGCACGGTGCCGTTCGAGAGAAGAGTCGCGGTGTGCTCGACACGGCTCGATTGCATTCTGCCTGTGACGAGAAAGGCTCCTTGTTTCGGATCATAAAGTTCGGCCGAGTTCAGGAAGACGCCGTTCTCGACCATTCCTCCAACAATCAGTACTCTGCCGTCCGGAAGCAGAGTCGAGGTATGGTCGGCCCGCCTTTCGTTCATCCTGGCCGCATGGACAACGCGCGCCGGAGAACTGGAATTAGGCGAGGCCCCACGAGTCAGGAAGAGCGCGGTTAATGCAATACAGCCGAGCGCAACGCGGGTGAGGATGCCCCGGGTTTAGTTGAAACTTGAGAACAAGAAGCAGCGGCTCTCGCCCGAACTCAGATAGAGTTCGGGTTGCGAATCCCTTTTAAAGGAGAGAGCCGCCGTGAGAAAGAATTACCAGAGGAAAGAGCGCAAGTCCAATCACAAGTTCGAGGTCGCGGGAGAGCAAGAGTTGCTGGTGCGGGTGCCCTTGCCCATCGCCGAGGTGTGGGCGGAGATGCAAGCACAGGTGGAAGAGCTAACCGGTAAAGCGGGGCTGCAGATCCTGCGAGCCATTCTGGAAAACGAAGTCACGCGTCGGGTGGGTCCTCCGCATCGGCCCAATCCCACGGCCGGTTGTGTGCGCTGGGGAAAGCAGCCGGGTTATGTAGTGTTTGCGGGACAGAAGATCCCGCTGGAACGACCGCGGGTACGAACGCGGGAAGGCCAAGAAGTGGAACTGGAGAGCTACGGGCAGTTGCAGCAAGACGGAAAACTGCAACGAGCGGTGCAGGAGCGCATGGTGGCCGGGTTGTCTACGCGGAACTATCGGCGAGCGATCGAGAGTGTTCTGGAAGGCTATGGGATCGAGAAGAGCAGCGTGAGCCGGCAGTTTGTGGCGGCCAGTAGCAATCAGCTACGAGTGCTGTGCGAGCGACGGCTGGAGGATCTGCACCTGGTGGTGTTGATGATCGATGGCATTCACTTTGGTGGTCAGGTGCTGGTGGTGGCTCTGGGCATCGCCGAAGGGGGAGAAAAGCACGTTTTGGGAGTGTGGCAAGGAGCCACAGAGAACACCACGGTGGTCAAAGGGCTGTTGGACGATCTGGTGGACCGCGGACTGGATCGGACACGGCGGTATCTGGTGGTGATGGATGGATCGAAAGCGCTGCGAGCCGGTGTGGAGCGGGTTTTCGGTGACCAAGTGGAAGTGCAGCGATGCCAGATACACAAGCGGCGGAATGTGAAGGAGTATCTGCCGGAGAACTGCCAGAAAGACTACGACCGGCGGATGAGGAATGCCTACGCGATGAACCATTACGCGGATGCCAAAGAGGCGTTGCAGAAAATCTTCCGGCAACTGGAACGGATCAATCCGAGCGCGGCCCGGAGCCTGGAAGAAGGGCTGGAAGAAACGCTGACCGTGCATCGCTTAGGTATCGGAGGGGTGTTGCGGCGGAAACTGGCCACCACCAACCCGATCGAATCGTGTCTATCCACGGTGCAGCGGGTGGCGCGCAACGTAAAACGCTGGCGAGAAGGAGATCAGCCGCTGCGCTGGACCGCCACCGGGCTACTGGAAGCTGAGAAAAAGTTCCGGCGCATCAAAGGCTATCAAGAAATCCTGTTGCTGAAGGAACGGCTGAATCCGTCTCGCATTCAGCAGAAGGAGGTCCGGACAGTCGAAGTCGCTTGAACTTGGTCCCAGGTAGGCTTACAGTGCCGAACATTGAGAGTCGCTGCAATCAACTAAAACTCGGACATCCTCACGCGGGTAGATTGATTCATTCCATCCTCCTTGGGGACGGATACAGATGAAGACGCATGACAGGACGCAATTGTTAACAATGCCTTTAGCCAGGTCTTCGTTAGGTGCCTAATCGAAAAGGCTCATAGTACTCCACCGCTCGCCATGTTTAGTCTTTCACAATCGGCCACTCGCGAATAAGCGCGATTACGCGTGCGACGTGTCGGTCAGAGTGGACGTATCGACGGAGACCAGAACTTGACGCGTTCGATGGCAGAAAATGAAATAGGGTCCTGGGTCTTGGAGGGCGTGATACTGCATCCGTTCATTGGCTGCGGTTGAATCATCGACCGCATCAAAGGCTATCAAGAAATCCTGTTGCTGAAGGAACGGCTGAATCCGTCTCGCATTCAGCAGAAGGAGGTCCGGACAGTAGAAGTCGCTTGAACTTGGTCCGAGGTAGGCTTACAGTGCCGAACATTGAGAGTCGCTGCAATCAACTAAAACTCGGACATCCTCGATCTCGTGGGTGCTATTACCCAAGTTACGGGTAACGCGACTTCCCAGGAGTTAGTGCGGAAGAGGTTGGCGGTTCAATAGCTTCGACATCTCAACCGGCTATAGTTGTGCCGGAATTTTGGGCTGTAATCGCGCGGTTGTCTAATACTTTATATCGATGAACACGCCGTTTTTTTTTGCGCTATTCGGGAAGATTGAGCTGGCGCATGAACTTGGTGTAGCGGGGATCAGTGTGGATGGCGTCGAACGCGGGATAACGGATAACGAAGGGGAGTTCGTCGCTTCTGGTGTCGTAGGCGTTTTGGAGATATTGGAAAACGTGGTCCTTATCGCCTGCAAAGGAGTAGGCGACGGCGAGTGCGCCAGGGGTATCTGCGTCCGTGGGTGTAAACGTATCGAATATGGCCTGGGCATATCCCTTGGAGTCGGGTGTTTCGAGTTTGGGATTGCTGCGGTGGGTTTTTACCATATCGTCGAGGGTCTGAATATCGCGGACCGCTTCGGGAAAGCGTCCCATGGTAGCGAAGACCTGGGAGCGCTTGTAGTAGATGGGAACAAAGCTCGGATTGCTCTCGAGCGTTCTATTCATCTGGTCAAGGGCTTCCGGGTACCTGCGCGCCACCATGAGCAAGGTGCCAAAGTTGACGTTCATGATGGCGGAGAGCGGATCGAGCGATAGAGCGGTCTGTATTTCTTTGAGCGCCTGGTCGGGGTGTTTGGTGGGATTCAGGTAAGCGCAGGCATAGAAATAGTGGGCAGTCGCATTGTTGGGATTGAGCTTGATGGCGCGACGAAATTCGGTTTCCGACTGGGACCACTGATGGGCGGCGGCGAGAGCATAAGCGAGTGCGGCGTGGCCCTCCGAGAGATTCGGATCGAGTTCGATGGCTTTGCGAGCGGCGGCATCGGCCCTGACGTTCCCCTCGCGTGAGCTTAAGCCAATGCCATAGCTAGGCGAGACGTTGTAGCTGTTGGCGAGACCGGCGTAGGCCATGGCGTAGTTTGGATCGGCGCTGATGGCTTGCTCGAAAAGGTCGATGCTTTTCTTTAGGCCATCGGGAGTGCGAGAGTGCCAGAGTTGGCGAGCTTCGAGATAGAGGCGATAAGCTTCGGCGTTGGTGGTACCGGCTTCGCCGAGGGATTTTTTTTCGCTGGGAGCGACAGTGAGATTGAGTTTGCGCGAGACATCGCGAGTAATCTCGGACTGGACCTGGGTGATATCCGAAGCTTTGCGTTCGTACGAAGAGCCCCAAAGCTCAGAGCCATCACTCGCGTTGACGAGATCGGCAGTGACGCGATAGCTGTCGCCGTTTTGCGTGACGCGACCCACGAGAAGCGCGGCGACTTGGAGGGTTTGGGCAATCTTCTGCGGGTCCTCTTCTTTTCCCTTGTAACGGAACACCGTACTACGGGCCATCACTTTGAGGTTGGGAAGCTGCGAAAGCGTGCCGATGAGGCTTTCAGTCAGGCCGTCGCTGAGGTACTCGTTTTTGGCGTCGCCGGTGTCATTAGCGAAAGGAAGAACGGCGACGGATTGAATCTGCGAGCTTCGGGCGTTGCTTTTGTTATGGAAGTAGAAGAAAGCAGAGAGAGCGCCAGCAAAGAGCAGCACAGCCAGAAGTGCGATAGAGATGCTGCGAAAGCTCTTGCTGGTTGCGGCAGGAGGAGTAGCAGCCGAAATTGCAGAAGTGGGCGGAAAAGATGTGATGGCCGCGGACGAACTCGCAGTGCCTAGATTTGCGGAGGTTCCCGAGTCGAGGTCGCGCTTGAGACGGGTGAGATCGGAGCGGAGATCTGCGGCGGTCTGATAGCGTAGGTTGCGGTCTTTCTCGATCGATTTATGGATGATTTCCTCGAGCTTTGGAGGAATCGCGGAATTGCAACGGAGGGGAGCGACAGGGGCACGGTTTAGAATGGCATCAAAGATGGTGGCGGTGGAATCGCCTTGGAAGGCGAGTTGGCCGGTAGCCATTTCATACAGGACAGACCCGAAGGAGAAGAGGTCCGTTCGGGCGTCGAGATCCTTGGCGCGGGCCTGTTCGGGAGACATGTAGGCGACCGTGCCTATGGTGCTGCCGGGATTGGTGAGCTGGTGGGGATCGGCGCCGATGGTGGCAAGGGTGTCCACATTGGCGTGGGTGCTGCTGGAGGATCTTGCGGCTGCAACTTTGGCCAAACCGAAGTCGAGGATTTTGGCATGGCCGCGACGAGTGACGAAAATGTTGGCGGGCTTGATGTCCCGATGAACGATACCTTGAGAATGGGCTGCATCCAGACCGTCGGCAACGTCAATAGCGAGAACAAGGAGTTGTTCGAGGTCCATGGGACGGCCGGAAATGGCATGCTTAAGGGTTTGCCCGTCGAGAAATTCCATGACGATAAAAGCTTTGCCGTTGTCTTCGCCGACGTCGTAAATGGTGCAGATGGTGGGATGATTTAGAGCGGAAGAAGCTTTGGCTTCTCGGCGGAAACGTTCGAGGGCTTGGAGGTTGAGCGACGTCGTCAGGAAGGAACTTGAGAGCGACAAAGCGATCGAGGCGGGTGTCTTCGGCTTTGTACACCACGCCCATGCCTCCACCACCAAGCTTTTCGAGAATTCGATAATGAGAAACGGTCTGGCCGGTGGGCGATGGAGCGTCGGTCATGGTTTAAGGCATCTTACGGTGCAGACTGAGGGGAGTCAATGCAACCCAAGCCGCGGTCTTATCCGCCAAATTGAGCCGCTAAGCGAGAAGAACCGCATATGATTTGGCTCGCTCTGGAAATAGCAGATAACTCCCGGTAACTAACCGCAAAATCAAGTACCTCCCAATACTCGAACGGATTATCAAACTTTGTTTCCAATCGACTCTCCTGCTAGGCTGCCCACGTGGGAATAGCCGAGATGCATGAAGTAGCCACAAGCATATGTGAATTCAAGGGCTGCGGCGAGGTGAGCAGCAGAGCATTCGCAGCCATCGGCACTCTCAGGCTATGCGAACAACATTTTCATGAGTGTCTGACAGCCGCTGCTGATCTTGCAGGCAAAACCAAGAGAGCAAGCGGACCCCGTTTGGCGGAGTTCACCGTGAAGTGGCGACGCGAGAGAAATCTGAGTGAAGAATGGACGACAGACGATATGACTAAAGAACCGTTGTCTGAGTTCGTGCTTGCGGTACACGCTGAACTCAAACGTGCTGGGTATGAAGAACTGTCTCGGTGGCTAC
Source organism: Candidatus Acidiferrales bacterium (assembly GCA_963722985.1). Lineage (GTDB taxonomy): Bacteria > Acidobacteriota > Terriglobia > Acidiferrales > UBA7541 > Acidiferrum. The sequence goes on from CAVROZ010000001.1 coordinate 898,751, forward strand.
GGGAGAAATGTAAGAACAACGAATAATCTTTTGTGTTGCGCGCGAAGCTTCTCCGTCTAGTCCAGAGAAAGGCGCAGGGCTGACGCGCTCATCGGGGAGCAATCAGCCCAAAGCTTCCGCATCGCCTATCGCGAGGAACGCGGCATTGCGCAGATTCGCAACGCTCCTCTGGTACTGGAGGAACTTTTCCGATTTCGCGACGCAAATCGAGACTTACTTGCAGACCTGCTCGCAGAGCTATCCCTTTCTCTTCAACGTGAACCCCAAGCAGTCAAGCTACTTCCGCCCCATGTGACCCTGCTTCGAGCGCATACAACGGTTGATTCGCTTATCCCGCTTTCTTATACTCGATGGCTCTAGGCCTAGAGCGACGATAGTTAGGAACTTTTTTGGAGGAAGGAACGTCTGGTGAATAGGAGGGCAGAAGAGCGCGACCTCTTTCCCGGGGCGCTGGAGATGATGATCTTGCAGACACTCCAGCGGCAGCCGCAGCACGGTTACGCATTGGCGCAGCACATTAAAAGAATGTCAAATGATTTGTTGCAGATTGAGGAAGGGACGCTATATCCGGCGTTGCAGCGGCTGCTGAAGGCCGAGCTGGTAAGGGCGGAGTGGGGCGTTTCCGCGACGAAGCGGCGCATCCGGATTTATAGCGTGACGGCGGCAGGAAAAAAGCATTTGAAGACGCAGGTATCGAGTTTCGAGCCGATGCTGGAAGGGATTCAAAGGGTGCTGACGCCAGAGGAATCATGAATTGGCTGAAGCAGTTTTTGTCGCGGGAGAAACTGTACGCGGAGCTGGACGAAGAGGTGGCGGCGCACCTGGAAGAGCGCGTAGAGGAGTTGGTGGGCGAAGGGATGAGCAAAGAGCAGGCGGTGGCGAAAGCGCGGAAAGAGTTTGGGAACGTGACGGCGATCAAACAAACGACACGCGAGGCGTGGGGCTGGAAGTGGATTGAGGATTTTTTCGTGGATTTGAGATTCGGGCTGCGGATGTCGAGGAAGAATCCGGTGCTGACGTTGGCGGCGGTGTTGACGCTGGCGCTGGGCATCGGGGCGAACACGGCGATTTTCACGCTGCTCTACGGACTGGTGTTGCGGAGCTTGCCCGCGTCCAATGCGACGCAGCTGGCGAAGGTAGGAATTGCCAGCAGGGCGCAGCCGGACTCCGCGGACGAAGGCGCCTCAGCCATGACGTACCACATGTACCAAGCTTACGCCGAGGAGCAGACGTCGTTTCGCGAGCTGTCGTCGTGGAACGGGGACGATGTGCAGGTACCGGACAAGCAGGGCCTCATCCGGAACTACACGTCAGGGATGGTGAGTGGAAATGCGTTCGAGTTGTTAGGACTGCAGCCCTATCGCGGCCGGTTGATTGCGCCGTATGACGACGTGAAAGGTGGCCCGAGCACGGGCTGGCCCGTGGTGTTGAGCTACGGCTTCTGGAAGGAGTACTACGGCGGAGCGGAAGATGTCATCGGGAAGAAGATGACGGTGTCGGATGTGCCGGTGACGATCGTGGGAGTGACGCCACCGGAGTTTCAAGGCGTTTGGCCGGGAGTGCAGGCGAAGCTGTATTTCCCGACGCAGTTCGAGCCGGTGGCGGCGAAACGGACAGATTGGCTAGACGAAAAAGGAGAGGACGTTTTTATTGTGGAGGTGCTCGGGCGGTTGAAGCCGGGAGTGAGCCTGGCGCAGGCAAATGCCGAGGCGAGGCAACTGGAGAACGGGCTGCTGGACCGTTTTATCCCGGCGCGGCTGAAACATAGTCCTTATCTCGAGAAGGCCTACTTGATGGTAGGTTCGGCGCGAACCGGTTTGCCAAGCTACCTAACACACACGTACAAAAAGCCGCTGTATCTGATGCAAGGGCTGGTGGGAATCGTGTTGCTGCTGTGTTGTGTAAACATTGGCGGGTTGATGTTATCGCGGGTGGTGGCCAGACAGCAGGAGTTTGCGGTGCGAACGGCGGTGGGGGCTTCCCCGAAAAGATTGGTGCTGCAATATCTGACGGAGAGTTTTGTGATTGCGCTTTTGGGCAGCGCGCTGGGCGCGGCGGTGGCATGGTATGGAAACGATCTGCTGCTGCATTTCTTCCGGGATCCGATGATGATGGAACCGCTCTCCGTGCACCCGGACAAGACTATTTTTTGGGTGACGTTGGGATTCGCAGTTGTAACCACGCTGTTGTTCGGGACGGTGCCCGCTTGGAAGGCGTCGCGAAGCGACCCCGGGACGCTACTGAAGTCACGAACGACGATGGGCGGACGAAGGCAAGTGGCCGGGCGGATGTTTGTGCCGATACAGGTGGGATTGTCGCTGGTATTGGTGGCGATGGCATCCCTGCTGTCGTACAGCCTGGTGAAACTGCGCGGAGAGCGGGCGGGATTCGATCTGGACCATGTGACGATCCAGACCTCGCTGTTTGATGTGCTAAAGCTCAAGGGTGATGCGAGGCTGGACCTGTATCAACGCATGGTGAATCGGCTGGTGCAGATGCCCGGAGTCGATTCCGCAGCGGTCACGTACCAAACGCCGATGACGGGGATCAAGATCACTGGCGACTTTCAAGCTATAGGCGAAGGGCCGAATCCGCCGGACGACACGCAGATGGCCTACAACGAAGTGGGGCCAGGCTATTTTCGCACGATGAAAACGCGAATCTTGGCCGGGCGGGAGTTTGGAGTGCAGGAGCGGCAGTTGAACGTCTGCATCCTCAACGAGTCTGCTGCGGAATTTTTCTTTCCGCATCAGCAGGCTATCGGCAGGTACATCAGCAAAAAAGTTAGCGACGATTTTCGCCAAGCGGTGGAGTGCCAGGTAATCGGACTGGCCGAGGACGCCAAGTTTTATGATGTGCGGCAGGGCCCACCACGCACGATCTACCTGCCGCTGTCTACGGAACGAATGGACAAAGATCTTGGCAACCTGGTGTTCCTGATCCATTCGCAGAGGAAGGCGCAGGCTGTTTCCGCATTTCGCCAAGCGCTCTCCGAGATTGCACCCACGATTCCGCTCATGATTTTCGTGACGATGCGGGAGCAGATGGATGCGGCGCTAGGGAGTCAGGAGTTGATTACGCTGCTGGCGAATTTCTTTGGGGTGGTGGCGCTGCTGCTGAGCGCCTTGGGATTGTACGGATTGTTATCGGCTAGCGTGACGCAACGACGAGGAGAAATCGGGGTGCGGGTGGCGCTGGGGGCGACGCGGGGAAACGTCTTGCGGATGATCCTGGGAGAAGCGCTGGGATTGCTCGGTTTGGGCATGGTGTTAGGGATGGTTGGCGTGTTTTTTAGCACGCGGTTTGTGACGGGGATGCTGTACAATGTTTCGGCCTTTGATCCGGCGACGCTGTTCTTGGTGGCGGGAATGTTGTTGGTGGTGACGCTGTTGGCAGCGATGATTCCGGCGTTGCGCGCGGCGATGCTGGATCCCGTAGAGACGTTGCGCGCCGAATAAACGATCACAATCTTGGTCGCGGAGAAAGAACCAGCTATCACAGAGCTGATTTCCGAAATATTGCAAGACAAGGGCTGCTGGTGCTCCTACTTCGAATTAACCCCGGATTAAACGCGTTGCCGGACATGTGGCTATCGGTACCGATCAATCCCAAACAACACAAATTTGTCAGTCGCGTATGGCTTACGCTAGGCGGCTGGCGGCTATCGGGTCAAGACGAACTGAATGGATGCACAGTAGCGAATATCGACTACGAGTACATGGTCGATGGAGTGGGATACGTGGGCTGGTATGAGAAGCCTTTCCTTGTCCATGCATCGGGAGTGGCTTATGCAGAATCGCTTGTGAAGGGAGAAGATTTCAAAGTGCGGTTGAAGCCCGGAGACCCATCGGTTTCACTGGCCGAGCCGGGAGGTTGGGCGCGGATGTGATTTGTAGAAAGCAGCCCGCAGCGGCTACGCCCATCAGTTTTCTCGTGTCCTATCGATACGCGCTCGCGTGAACCGAACAACTAGGTACTATTGCAGTCTACATCTACATCCACACGGGCCAAGGTACCTTTAATAAGGATAGTCATGAGGACTTGCACTTCACCACGGAAGTATATCGGTCCATTTAGTAGGGTCTTTGTAAAACGCCTGCTTGCGATGGAATTGCCTAAAATTGACCCGGCGAATGCGACGACCACGTCCGACACCAAAGTGCAGCCAGTGAACCCTTACGTCCCACTCGCACACGATGCGCCGGTGGAGTCGCCTTTTGATGTGCATGGGGTTGTTTGGAAGAAAGTCCGATAACGAATTCCAGTGCAAAACTCATAACTACCGGGGCATCTCCATCCCGAGTATCGCCCGAATCTTCTGACGCTCCACTGACCGCTCGGGAATACTTCAGCGAACTCAAGGCCGCGAATGCCTTCAATCACTACAAGGATGAGTATGTCTGCTTTCGCGATGATGATGTTCCGTCCTTTGTAGTCATTGCCAGAGGTAGCACCATTATTGAGCACATGAAGAAGGCGGGCGTTACTCCTGGGAAGGAATTGTTGTTGGCAAAAGATGATATGTTTTTACAGCCCTATTACAAGGGAGTAGCGAACAGTGAAGGGGAACTCTATCTGCATTTGCCAAAAACAGACTCCGATTACGAGATTGAGTTTATGAAGCCTCTGCACGGACGAGCCGTCTATTCAATCAACTGGCTCACAGGACGCTATCGTTATCTGCCGTACGACTTAGACCACAGCAAGACGCTTCCCGCGCTAGAAAGCTCCGGGAAGTGTGAGCGCATTCACCCAGACATTCCCTAACTTTACGGGCAGTTCCCACCAGCTATGTAGCGAACAAACAGCGAATATGCTATCTTGCCCCAATGCAAGTCCGCTCCTGCCGCGTGACCATCCGCGATATCGACGGCCATACGCATTCCGTTGAAAGTCACAGCCGCGGCATTATTTGAGGCGGTTGCCCAAGTCCGATCACAACCATGACGAACCAAATCGCGCCTTCGATTCTCACTTGTAGGCTTGGCACTTCCAAAATAGGAAGATAATGAATCGGGTATAAAGAGGTAGTTATTAGGAACTATTCCGTCCGCCCATAATCGTGGCATTGTAGATGCACATGCTGTGGTTAACTCCGATAGTAAAGCCTTCCAAGCATCAGGGATTATTACTTGACAAACGCAGTTAATTAGAACAGCGTGAGAGTGGGCAAAGATTGTCTTAGGCTTCGCGGTTCGAGAACCGTGCCCGGAATCCTTCCCGTCGCCACGAAACCAAGGTGAGTATTATGTTCGCACGCAAGCTGTATATGTATTTGAAGAACGATGGCGCACTGGCATTCAAGCTGGAAGTCGAGGGAGAAATTGTTCCCTTGCTTCGGAAACAGAGCGGATTCCTTGAGCAAATCACGTTTCTCTGCCTGAACGGAAGAGAGGTTCAGGCCTTCGATTTGTGGGAGACCGCCGAGGATGCCGAGACGTATAACCGTGAAACATATCCGCAAGTAATCAGAATGTTCGCATCCGTGATTGAAGGAAGCCCCCGGATAGAAACCTTTGAGGTCCTTAGTTCGACCATGCATAAGACCTGGGGTGCGGCATCCCGGGGGCCATTGGGACCGGAGCAGTGGGCCCTTCCAGCGGCAAGCTAACTATCGAGCCGTTTAATCAGTTGAATGACTCGACGATACCCCTTCCCAGGCAACATGGACAAAAAGGAAGTGAATGCTATGGACAAAAACGAACAGGTATTCCTTGCGGCAGCAATTTTACTCGCTGCCGCAGTAGGGCAAACACACGAGCCAGTCGATAAAAAACAAGTTGGTCTCGCAGTGGACAACGCATACAAGCTGTACAGCGAGATGCAGAAACGGCACGATGAAGCCTTTGCTGCTTTACGTACTGGTGGTGTGGCCGAAGCTGGCAAGATGGAAGCCACAAGACTGACGGGTTAGCAGAGGAACTGTTTCTTTCCACGTCGTCCGTTAGGACCTAACAGAGGCTGTGGCGACCATCTGTGCGGATTGGTCGTCATGCCCCTTGTTTGTTTCCACAATCTGCCACACGCGAATCAACGCGGTCTGGTCTTTCCCAAAATCGGATTGGTATCGCACGCCGTCCGTGTAGAGGCGAGGATGCGGCACGTAGACGCCAGGTGAAAGCCGAAACAAATTTTCCACAACCTCAAAATTCTCGCCGTTAACGACGCTTTCACCCCATGCTAATGTCCCGTTCGGGAGATTCGGCATGGAAAAAGAGCGGTCGGTAGACTACGCGGGGCATCGGATTCGAGTGGTAGAAAAATCCGAGGGATCGCGGCTTTACATTGACAACGAGCTGCTCGACACGACGAACGATCTGTACGCGAGCGAGGAAGAGGCCACGCTGGTGGGCGTGTTCGGCAAAGAAGGAGAGTTTCAAATAGAGGTTTTTGTGAAGCCAGTGACGCTGGAAGTCGCGATTCGCGTTAACGACCAGTGGGTTGTCGGCGACCAATTGCACGCCGTGGCCTAGTCCGGTCTCGGCTCCAATCATCAGACAGCCGCTGAGAAGGCGTTTAAATCGAAGTAAATAATCCCGCCGTCTTGCGGAAGCCTATAAAAATTAGACTCACAGAATGACTCGATGCGTTTTATCGAATCACTCCGGGCAATTCGTGAAGCGACAGTTTCAACGAAGAAGTCGCGCTGGATACGGCCCCTAATCTTCACCTGATAAACACACCATTGCGAATCTTCTTTCATGAGCGCGATAGAGTAAATGCGATTGGTTTGAAGTGACAGCGTTTCTGTCATCTGGTTCTCCCTGTCGGGGTCTCTTCGGTAATTTTCAGTGGCCTGAATCAAGAACGTTTGTGCTTTCAGATGTCGGACGAAACCGACGTATCGACTGATGCCAGAACCTTATTCGTCCGCTGGCAAGCAATAAAATACGGACCCGGTGTTTCCTCCGCGCGTGCTTCCATTCTGGCCTCGGCTCCGCTCAAATCATCAACAGATTCAAGCCAGATATTATCTTCGTCGTCGCGACCACGGAAGATATCATATTGTGGGACATTCATAATCAGGACTTAAGAGTTGCGCATGCACTCCTGTTGGCAACATCTACGAATGCCATCAGAGTCAGTCTGCAAAACAAGGACCTACGATGGTATCGCGACAAATACCTAACCGCAGTGTTCCTTGTATGTTTTCTGGTTGGTATGTCACTGCTGTGGGTATGGCCTCTTCCACATAATCGCCTCATTCGCGGAGCAAGCTTTTTAGCAGTGGCTGATTCGATCCCTCGTGGAGCGGCGTAAACTGGCCGACCGGATGTTACGGGAATATTCAAAAAGTCAGCGGACCTATCGCGTCATAATTCGTTGAAGTGTTCTAGACCTCCGCCTTGCGGCGATGCTAACACATCACCGGAGGAAGGACCTCCGAGCGACGGCGCCGTAGTCAAAGTGTTCGACTGTACGAATTGGATGAACGACAAGAAAAAGAAATGACCAAAGCTTCTACCGCAATAGCGATGCAGGTTGGATAAACGAAGGCCGCAATAACCTCGGTTCCCGCCTAAAGATAAAGATTAGAGCGGCCCCACCCAAAAACAGGTGCACAGCGACACTAAACCGTGAAGAGAAGCTACGGCTATCGGACAGAAGGTGTACATCCGAAATGTGGCCAGTACACGCCAATACACCAAGGTCCCCTAAGCCTTTACAGTAAACGCTTGATTCCGGCTTATGAGACGGCACCGTAGAATCGCACCTGCTGGAGCCACTGAACATGCCTCCGAGGGTAACGTTTGGTGGTTTCCGGCATCCATTCAAACCTTCGGCTGTCTCCGCCTCCACTCCTCCCGTGCTGCTTCCATTTGTGCAGGCACGGGTCAGGAGAAGACGATACACGTTTTGCGCGCACCAGATTGCGGCATTCCTTTCCGAATTGAATCAACTCTTCATCGGACATTAGGCGCAAGCGCTCACGGAGTTTTCGCAGTTGGACTTCTTCGGATTCGAAGCCGATGGCACCGATCATGGGGAACTCCGCGTTGGATGTGCGGAGGAGACGGGGAACGGAAGTATAACCCGCCGTTCTATGTGAAAGCCCGATTATTTCTTCTTGGCGCTCGGTTTCTTGCCTTTGGCCTTGCCGCCCTTTAATCCACTAGCCCCGCCGCGTTGAATAGCCTTCAAGTCCTTTTCTTCGTTGGATTCGGGTAATGTCTCGCCGTCATCCAATTTCATGACTTTCGATTCGATCTTAGATGGCTTCATGATGCCACATTAGGCCACTCGCCAAGCGCGGTGGTCAATAGGGTCAACACACAAAATTGCGCTGCCGAAGGCAGCAAAAGAGGAAACAACAATATGGCACTCAAAGTTACGGTTGGAGAAGTTCACAAACAGCGTGGCGCGGTGGCGAGGTGACGTACAGCACGTTTTCAAATCAAGCGACTGGATGAACGACAAGAAGAAGTAGCGCAGTGAGCCGGACCCTCAGTTCGGTATCCCAAGAAAACCAAAGAAATTCAGCGGGTAGCTCCCGCTGATAGACGCCGAGGACCGCCTACACGGTCCCGGTGTCGCCTTTGTAGGAAGGAGCAATGCCAAAGAAGTTGACGACGCACGAGTTTGTTCAGCGTGCGAGAAAGGTTCACGGAAAGAAATACGATTACTCCAGAGTTGGATATGAAGGTGCTTCTTCAAAAGTTCAGATTGTTTGCCTGCGACACGGTTTATTTCTTCAGACACCATATGCACGTGCTCATGGTCAAGGATGTCCCAGGTGCGGATACGAGAGAACAGCACAATCCAAATTCAACACTCGTGAGCAATTTATCCGGAAAGCGAAACAGACTCACGGGAATAAGTATGACTATTCGCGCGTGCAGTATCGAGGAAGTCGCTCAAAGATTGATATCGTTTGTACGAAACACGGTATCTTCAGACAAATCGCGGCAAACCATATTCAAGGGCAAGGGTGTCCGTCTTGTAACGCGGAACGCGTCGGCGACAGAAGACGCTTGACGACAGGGGATTTCATCAGGCGGGCAAGGAGGATACATAAAAATAAGTTCGACTATTCAAAGGTGAAATACGCAGGTTGCTGCAGAAAGGTCATTATCGTTTGCAAGAAGCACGGTGATTTTGAAACGACTCCCAGCGAGCACCTGAAAGGTTTCGGAGGATGCCCGAGTTGCTGTGCTAATTTGCGCGCCGACAGAAGAAGACTTACCACCAGCAAGTTCATTTCCAAGGCTATCAAACCGTTTCTCTCATTCGTCGCGCTAAGGCTGCAGCTGCGCTCCAAGGCAAGACTCTGCGGATCTTTGTGATGGAAGCCATACAAGAGAAGATCAGGAAGAAACAATGACCACTGTCGTCAACGATGAGCTTCGCGAGGAACTGCTGCGGTCTCGAGCCTTTTTATCCTGGCGTAAAACGAAACCTTTCCAGTATATCGGCCAAACTTATACGAATTCCATGGCCGAGGAAAAGCACTATTCCGCCGTCGAAGTAGCTAAGCAGTGGGGTGTCTCATCAGACCTCATTAGATCGCTCTTCCGGAACGAACCCGGCGTCCTAAAGATTGACCGGCCAGGGACTCGGGCCAAGCGTTCATATTCGACACTGCGGATACCGGAGAGCGTGCTTGTGCGCGTGCATACCAGGCTGACTTCTCGGCCGGCACTGTTGAAATAATGCTGCTAATTTATCGCAGACATTCCCCGACTTGTCCGCATCGATCACGAACGTACAACCGGTGTCGTTGCAAAATCTGGTACGACTGGCACGTTGATGGTCGCCGAATTAAATCCCCGTTGGGCACACGCAACTGGACCGAAGCTCAGCGCATGGCCAGGGAGCTGGAAACTGGCGGCACCGTCGAAAGGCGAACCGCCCCATTACTGAAGGATGCCATCGAAGCATTCCTGGCCGATGCTCGCGCTCGAGGGCTGCGCGATTCAACAATTTACAAGCTCAAACTACTGACCACCCGCCTGCAAGAATTTGCCACCAGTAAGGGCCTCAACTTCATTTCCGATCTAACAGTTCGTTGAAAAACTCCATTCCACTGCAACTTTAAGGAAGAGAACTCGTCTGAGTGAAGGAAGGCAAAGGAGGCGAGTGAATGCGCGGCGACGATGACCTGCAAGAAGGAATGTTCAGCTACATTTCTCCAGAGAAGCGTGTTCCCGCGGATCATCCGTTGCGACCGATCCGCAAGATGGTGGACGAGATTCTGAAGGAGATGTCGCCGAAGTTCGCGAAGCTGTACTCCGATGTGGGGCGTCCGTCGATTGCTCCGGAGCGACTGTTGAGGTCACTGCTGTTGCAGGTTTTCTATTCGGTGCGCAGTGAGCGCATGCTGATCGAGCAATTACAGTACAACATGCTGTTCCGGTGGTTCGTGGGGATGGAGATGGACGAGGTGGTATGGAATCATGCGGTGTACAGCAAGAATCGGGAGCGTTTGCTGAACGAAGAGATCGCGGAGTCGTTTTTTCAACGGGTGCTGGAACGAGCGCGGCCGTATATGTCGGATGAACACTTCACCGTGGACGGGACACTGATCGAAGCTTGGGCAAGTCAGAAGAGTTTCCAGCGCAAGGACGGGAAGGATAAGCCACCCGGAGCGGGGGGAGAAGTCGATTTTCACGGGGAGAAGCGGAAGAACCAGACGCATGAATCGGCGACCGATCCTGAAGCACGGCTGTTCAAGAAATCCAGAGGCAGCGAGGCGAAGCTCGGCTACCTGGGACACGTATTGATGGAGAACCGTAACGGGCTTCTGGTGCAGACTTTTCTGACCGAGGCGAATGGAAGAGCAGAGCGAGATGCAGCGATGCTCATGGCCGAAGCGATCCCCGCAGGAAAGCGCGTGACGTTGGGAGGGGACAAGAACTACGGCACGCAGGAATTCGTACGAGAACTGCGGGGGATGAACATTACCCCACATGTGGCGCAGAACGATACGAACCGCAGGAGCGCAGTGGACGAGCGAACCACGCGGCATGTCGGGTATGCGGTGAGTCAGCGGAAGCGAAAACGAGTGGAGCAGTCGTTCGGCTGGATGAAGATGATCGGGATGCTAAAGAAAGTGAAGTTGCGAGGGATCGACAAAGTGGGCTGGCTGTTTACCTTCACCGGAACTGCTTACAACCTCTGCCGATTGCGAAACCTGATAGCAGAAGCATGACATCGGGTTCCGGTTTGGGGCCAGCTGAGCGGATAGAACGACCAAACGGCTCTTATGCAATGCAATGATAACTCTTGAAATTCAGAACCGAAGTCTCACAAAACTCAATTCTTCAACGAGCTGCTAAGCGTGGAACGTACATCCGCGTTTCGCGAGAGATGGACAAATACAGGAACTGCCGCGCGAAAGAAGCTTGAGGCTCTCCGAACATTCTTTCGATTCTGTACGGACCGTAAATGGCTGACTGAGAATCCTGCGAGAGCTCTGAAGATGCCGAAGAATACTGAGGCACCGGTTGAGCCCTTCACGACAGAAGAAGTAGACAAAATCCTGGCCGCGATCCCAAAATACCCCGACAAAGCCAACGCTGTTCGTCTCCATGCTCTAATTCTCTTGTTGCGTCATTCCGGACTTAGATTGGGCGACGCCGCGACGATCGCGCGGGACCGTATTGAAAATGGGGCGTTGATCCTTAGGACTGAGAAGACCAACACATTGGTACGCGTGCCTCTTCCGCAGACAGTGATTGATGCGATTGCAGAATGTCCCGGTCCAAAATACCCGTTCTGGTCTGGCAACGGAAAGAGGAAATCCGTTGTGACGGATTGGCAGAGGGCACTGTCTAGATTGTTCAAATTGGCTGAAGTACCTGGGGCACACTCGCATAGATTCCGGCATACCTTTGCTTGTGAACTGCTGACTGCGGGTGTGTCTCTAACGAACGTCGCGCGACTTCTCGGCCACTCGTCCGAAGCCATAACGGAGCGCCATTATTCAGCCTGGGTGAAAGGCCGACAGGAGCAGCTGGAAGCGGCGGTTCGCCAAGCTTTTCCGTCACATTTCGCAGTCGCGACCGGTACAAAAACGGTACAACAGACCTCTAGACAGCTACGGAAATCAGAAAAATTTAACAAAAACGCAAGGAAATAGATGGTGGAGGCGGGGGGAGTCGAACCCCCGTCCGAAAAGCGCTACGCCACGGAGCCTACATGCTTATCTCAGTTCGTTTGGTTCGCCCGCTGCGCTTGGAACGAGCAAGAAACGCTGCCGGCTAGTCCGATGGTTCTCGCCGAAGCCTTACGGACCGAAAGGCTCAGGCCAGCTCACTGTATGACGCCTCGATCCGGACCCATGAGCAAAGCCCGGGGAGGCGTGTGCTTAATTAATTAAGCAGCAAGTGCCAAGTTGTTGTTGGCAGTTCTAGTTTCCGACCAGTTGCGGGCGGTTGGCCCCCGGCATGCCTCCGGGACGCGACAGCTTCCGTCGAAACCGTGTCGCCCCCTGTTCCTATTTTATCACTCTGAGGCAAACTTCACCGGCCTCAACAAACCAATATTGAAGGCGGCATGAAAAAGGAGGTCACCTCCGTTGCCTGCAACCAGGAGGTTTGCGTTGCTTCCGGCATACATGGCGACCTTACCGAGCCGACCATCGAGCAAGGCTTGGACGAACTGCGATCAAAAGTGCTCGTTTCCCGGGCGAACCTCCACCGCTCCCTTTTCCACCCAAATCCTCATCACCAGTTTGGACACACCTCCGCCTTCCGTTGTTGACGCCCCTCCCCCCACCCCCCAAAATGACAAAACAGGGGAAATTCGACAAAATCCCCCTGGAACAGGTATGTCACCAGAACCCAACGCCGTCGAACAAGCCGTCGCGCGTGCTCTCCGCGACAACCTCTCGGCGATCCAACGGACCGAGCTCGACCTGCAACAGGCCGTCAATGACGTGGTTGCCGCGTGCTCCAGCTCCAAGCCCACCAATGCTTTGCCGCCGCTACTGCGCGCACAGGCTTCAGCCGCCTCGCTTTCCGCAGCGCTGGACGTCCTGGCCCGCTTCGTCGCTCTTTCTCTTCAACCCGGCCCCCGCAGCCCTCTCGAAGAAACCATCACCAAGGCAATCGCTCTTCAGGCGCCCGAAGCTTCCCCTGCTCCGGTCCGCCCTGTTCCACAGGTTCCGACCCCGCAAGCCGCCGCTCCCGCCAGCGTAACCCCGGTACCTTTGGAGCTGCCGGTCCAGGACTTTGCGCCCGCAGAACCGCCGCCATATCCAGTAGAATTGGAAGTAGCGGATGAGACCCCTTCGGTCGAAGCGGGCTTTGATGTCACGCGGTTAACTCCTGAGGAACAGGAGCTGCACAAGCGCGCAAATCGCGTGGCCAAAGTTTCGATGCAGGATATTAAGATGTTACGGCCGGAGCAGGTCAAACTCGGTCGCCAACACAAAGACATCTGCATCCGGTTGAAAGACGACATTGAGAAAGCCCATCGAGAATACGATCGTAGATTCAAACCTCTCATGGACCACCCGGTGGATTACTTCCACAAGTGGCTCGTGGAAATTCTCGCTGACGGCGATGTGTCCTGCCTCGGCGAATATCCTTACGCCACGGCCGGCAAGTCCCGCTAGCGCTCCTGTAGCGCAGGGCGAGTCTGCGAACCCTTCGGCTTGCCGCTCAGACGCATCCGCTGCGAAACTTCCCTCGCGTTTTCCAATCTTGTTTTTCCTTCTGCTCCTTCTCTGCGCGTCCGCATTGACCGCGCAAACCACGCAACACAAACGGAAAAAGCCCGCGCACCCAAAGTCGCCCGCCTGTCAAACCGGCTGCCAGCCGGACACGACTTCTCCTGCTCTCGACGCAGCCACCCCGGAAGATGCGGACGCGCAAAAGAAATTGATGCCCCTCGCGCGTGATCTTCATCGCGGCACACCCGGCTCCTACGACAACGTCGCGGCCTTCGCCAACAAGCACAGCGCCAGCGTCTGGGGACAACGGGCCGCTCTCGCTCTCGGCTTCGACGATTATTCCAAGGCTCGCTATCCGCAGGCCGCCAATTGGTTCGAGAAAGCAAAAGCCGATCCGCTTCTTCGCGAATACATTCTCTTCTGGAACGCGCAAACCGAGCGTGCCCTTCACAACAGCGCGGAAGCTGCTCATGAATTCGCCACTCTTCTGAGGGATTACCCCAACGCGGTCATCAAGGAGCAAGTCCTCGAAGTCTATGCTCCAACAGCCGTCGAGATCGGCCATTCAAAAGAAGCTCTGGAAGCGCTGTCCACCTATCCCGCGACGTCCAGCAAACCCTCGCTCCTTCTCGTTCGTGGGCGCGCCAATGAATCGGCTCGCAAGCTCACCGAAGCGGCAACGGACTATCAGACGATCTTCTATAAGTACCCGATGTCCGATGAAGCGAAAGACGCTTCGTCCGGGCTATCCAAACTGAGCAAGCAGCTTCGCGACGAAATGCCTCACGCCGGCGCCGAACTCCAGAATCAACGCGCCGAAGCGTTTTACGATGCCCACAAATGGAAAGAAGCGCGCGCGGAATACGAAAAATTAGCTTCGATGGTCAAAGATCCCGCGAACCCAATGCGCCAGCGTGCGCTCGTGCGTGTCGCGGAATCGCGCCAGCATCCGAAAGCATCGCCGCGTCTTTTCGCGAGTTTGAACACAACCAGCCCCGAAGCCGACGCTGAGCGCCTCTACTCTCTCTCTCAGGCTTACCGTTCCGATAAGAACGAAACGGAAATGCTCACGAACATCGAGAAGGTCGCCGAGAAATATCCACAAAGCCATTGGGCCGAAGATGCCCTGATGGCTGCCGGCAACTACTATTGGGTTCTTCTCGATCGCAGCAAGGCTTCTCACTATTACGAGCGCGTCCTTGAAAATTATCCCGGCGGCAAAAATGCTTACAACGCGGAGTGGCGCATCGCCTGGGTCGCTTATCTCGATAAACAGCCCTACGCTGACGACAAAATGACCACTTTCCTCCGCAAATATCCTGTGTCCGGGGGCGCTGTCAACGCCCTCTACTGGCTCGGCCGAAACGCCGAACGCAGTGGCAATCCCGCTCACGCCCGCGCCTACTTCGAAAAAACCGTGGATCGCTATCCGACCAGCTATTTCGCCGAGGCCGCGGCGAATCATCTCGAAAAACTCGGCACAGGTGAAGCCGAAGCTCCTGATTTCCTCGCGCAGATTCCGCCTGCTCCTCCGCTTCGTCCCTTCGACGAACCCATTGCCCCCAACGTTCTTGATCGCTGGAATCGCGCCCAGGCGCTGCGCACGATTGCATTCGACGCTTCCGCCGAACTCGAACTCAAAGCCGCCTATGCCGCCACCGCTTCTCCCCGTTTTCTTGTGGAAGCCGCGCAAGCCGCTTTCGATCAGGGCCATTTCGCCTCGGGTATGAACTACGGCCGACAGGCCATTGCCAGCTTCGACTCGCGCAAGTTCAACGAGGTCCCCGTGAACGCGTGGAAAGTTCTTTTCCCGCTGCCGTACGAATCCCAACTACGCCGCGAAGCCGAACGCAACGATTTCGATCCCATGTTCGCCGCCGGCCTGATCCGCCAGGAATCCACCTTTCAAGCCGACATTGTCTCCCACGCGAACGCCATAGGCTTGATGCAGATTGTCCCGAAGGAAGGCCGCCGCCTCGCCAAAGAGCGCAAAGTCCGTTACACCAAAGCTTCGCTTTTCGATCCCAACATCAACATCGAACTAGGCATGTTGTACATCTCCGAACTCACCCGCACCACCGGCGCCCCCGAATACGCCGCCGCGGCCTATAATGCGGGCGAAGACCGCCTCGCTCTTTGGAAATCCGAGCGCAACTACGACGAAATTGCCGAATTCGTCGAATCCATCCCCTTCACGGAAACCCGCGAGTACGTCCAGATTGTTCTCCGCAATGCGGACATGTACCGCAAACTCTACGGCGTCACGTCCACCAACAAAAACACTGTCTCCGCCGCGATCCGCTCTGACTCCCATTCGAGCCGCTAGCCGCGCGCCGGAATTCCTTTGCTTGTTTCGAATTCTTGGGCCGGTCAATTTAGTGTCTGATCTTACGGCTGAACGCGCTCTAAGCCGTCGGGCGCGTGATCTGTGGAGGTCGCGTGGCTGCTCTGTCCTGAGTTTTTCCTGCCGTCGGCTCCTTGCTTCTCTTGCTTGAATGGCGAATCCTGGCCGGAATCAATTCGCTTTAGAACCAGGGTACTGGCTCCCTCTGCGAAAATCAGTTTCACTTCGTCTTTACTGATCCATTGCACCACCGCGGGCGTGGCATTTTGATCCGGAAACAGGAAATGCAAAGTCCAAGCAGTAGGATCCCTCTTGTCGATTGTGTACTTCCCCCTGGATTCCAGCTGGTCGAACATACCCTTCTGAAATTCATTTTCGCCGAAAAAGATTCTTTGCGGATAAAGCTCCAGCGGACTTTGATCCGGTCGCTCATTCTCCTCAAGAATCGCCCATGATCCTCGTAGTCCGGTCGCAGGAATCTGAGTAGCGATTTCTTTCGCCACGGTGCGGTCAAGTTGCTCTTTGCGCGCCAGGGTCCGGCTTCGCCTTGCTTCGTCGGCGGAATCACCAAAGATGGACAAGGGCAGCGGCGCGGTTAACGTCAAGCAATGGATCGCGCCCTGTCCCTTCGCCGCCTCCGTGACTTCGATACTCACAATTTCGGTCTTGGGACCGAAAGCGTCTGCAATCTGTCGCAACGCAGTCGACTGTAGGTCCGTCTCGTAATCCTTATAAGAGGGAACAAGAATCTCTCTGTATCCATCCGTGCCGTCGCGCACGAGCGCGTTCAACATACTGGGATAATACGTATGGCCATTCGCGGGAACGATTGGAAACGGCGAAGCCACCGGCACGACCTCGTACCCCAGCCGCCTCAGCCGTTCGCCGTCCAATTCCATCGCCAGCTCGGCGTCGGTCGCCAAATCGCGTTCCGCGTTGCTCAGCTTGCTCCAATATTCCGCGGCAAAAGGTTTTGACAGGTCATAGGAAGCGAGTAGGATCCGCTTGCCGCCGACGGGAAGCACGAACAGATCGACATGTTCGATCACAGGGCCCGGCAGGGGATCCAGGTAGGTTACTTCCTTGCAGCCGCCGGTTTTCTCGAGTTCCTGGTCGACATTGATGTTTTGATCCTTATTCCGAAAGAGCAGTACCCTCGTCGTTAGGCATCGTCCATCTTCCAACTTGAGAAGATTTCCCCCGTCGAGCGCAAGTGCCGAGCTCTTGTAGCTAAAATCGGGATTCGCCAGGACCGCGTCCGCGATATCGAACGCGGAATTCTCGTCATTGGTTCGTTGCGGAGACGCTTCCTTCAGAATTTCCGAATACTGGCGAAGGAGATAAAGCTTGTCGTCGATCGTCGCAGCCACGGCCTTGCGTGCCTCGAGCGTCGACTCCTGAGCCAACGCGTCCGGCTGGTCTTCCCGTTGCCGCGTCTCGAGCAACTTCAGCCGGGCTGTCTCCAATTCTTCGAACTTCTCTTGCTTGGCCTCCTCCGTTCGAATATCGAAGTACCGCCAGTGCACAACGGAGGCCGCATCACCGGCGGCCTCGATTTGCGGTCCGAAATCGCGGATCCACACCCCGTCGTGAGGCAGCGCTTTCATACGGACTCGATCGCTCTTGAGCAGCTCGCAAATCTGAAACTCCTGACATCGATGAACCACGGCGCTCTTCGTGGCTTCGTCGGGAGCCAGCAACAGGACCGGCCCGAATTTCGCCGTCTCACGGACAATATTCATCTGAATCTTGAGGAGATGCTTCTCGGCGTTCTGCTGCGCATCGGTGCCGCCCACCAGTCCGGCTGTCACCTGGCGTCGAAGCTCCGCGCGAGGATTCAAGGCTTCGAGCGACAACATCACAACGTCGGTCGCCGTGGGCTGTGCCGGAGCCACCGCCATTTGGCTCTGTAAACCGGAGGCAAGGAAGAAAAAAAGCAGAAGACAAGGGAAGCGGGCAAGCCTCTCGCGGTTCCTGCCTTGGATCATGCAACTTCTGTGACCCATCAACAACCCTCGTCGCGCATCGAAGGTGCGTCCCTTTTGCCTTCGGGGTGTCTTCGTAGAGCTATTACCCCTAAAACGATAAAAGGTTCCCGCACTGCGTTCAACTGGGCTCCGTTTTTATGATATTCCTATCGCGAAAGGGGGCAAAGTCAGAGAAAAGAGAATTAAACTGCATCCAAAGCCCGGTCTGTGTTATCAAAGTTCCATACAGATCCATTGCTGTAAGATGGGGAAACGCCAATGAAAACCTTGCGGGAAGCTCTTCAGGATGCTGCCAACCAGCACATCGCTCTCGGTCACTTCAACTTCTCCGAACTCGTGGTCCTCAAAGCCGTTGCGGGCGTAGCACGAGAGTTGAAGCTGCCCGTTGTCGTTGGCGTCTCCGAGGGGGAACGCGCCTTCGTCGGCGTCAGGCAGGCCGCGGCCCTCGTCAAGAGCATCCGCGACGAATACGAAATCCCGATCTTCTTGAATGCCGATCACACCCATTCTCTGGAAAAGTCGGTTGAGGCCGCCAAAGCCGGCTTCGATCTAATTGTCTTCGACGCGTCCAACCAGCCGTTCGACGAAAACGTTAAGCGCACCAAAGAAGCCGTCGGAGCCGCCAAGTCCATCAATCCCGGTATTCTTGTCGAAGGAGAAATCGGCTTCATCGGTGCTTCCTCGACGATTCATTCCTCAGTGCCGAAGGATCTCAGTCCTTTGACCACTCCTGAGGAAGCGAAACAGTTTGTCGATGCCACAGCCGTCGACCTGCTTGCCCCGGCTTTGGGAACCATGCACGGCATGTTGCAATCCATGGTGACCGGCAAGGAAAACAAGCACCTCAACGTCCCCAGAATTGCGGAAATCAAGGCGGCGACGGGCATCTTTCTGACGCTGCACGGAGGATCGGGAACGGATATCGCTGAATTCGTGGAAGGCATACACGCTGGGCTCAACTTGATCCACATCAATACCGAATTGCGAGTGGCGTGGCGGAGAGGCTTGGAAGAGGAGCTTGCGAAAAAACCGGACGAGGTCACGCCCTATCATCTGCTTCCCGGTGCCTATCAAGCCGTCAGCCGGGTCGTAAAGTCCCGCTTGCAGACGTTCTCAGGCACCGGCGCAAAAGAAACCCATTCTTGAAACTGAAACCGCCCCACCGCTTTTAGTCCTGCCGGGTCTGCTTTCATGGGTGACTTCTGTACTTTGCTACAATATTCCGCATGTCGACACCCGACACCAACATGACCCAGATCGCCCGCCGCATGCTGTCGGCGAAAGCCGAACAATTCACCGAATCAGTCATTCGTGAAATGACCCGCTTGGCGATGAAACACAACGCCGTCAATCTCTCCCAGGGCTTCCCCGATTTCGCCGCTCCCATGGAGGTGAAGGAAGCCGCGCGCCAGGCTATCGCCGACGACATCAATCAATACGCCATCACCTGGGGTGCCAAGCCGCTGCGCGACGCCATCGTCGAAAAATTTGCCCGCACCCAGGGCGTCACCGTCGATCCCGAGCGCGAACTCACCATCTGTTGCGGTTCCACCGAAGCCATGATGTCTTCCATGATGGCCATCATCAATCCTGGTGACGAAATCGTGGTCTTCGAACCTTTCTACGAAAACTATGGCCCGGACGCGATCCTCTCTGGTGCCACGCCGCGCTTCGTCAGGCTCCGCCCGCCCGATTGGACCTTCGACGAAAGGGAACTGGCCGCCGCCTTCGGCCCTCACACGAAAGCCATCATTCTCAACACTCCCAACAATCCCACCGGCAAAGTCTTCACCCGTGCGGAATTCGAATTTATCCGCGATCTCTGTGTCCGCTGGAACTGTTACTGCATCACTGACGAAATCTACGAACACATCCTCTACGACAGCGCCGAGCATATCAGCATGGCCCGTATCGAGGGCATGCGCGACCGCACCATCGTCATCAACGGAATGTCGAAAACCTACAGCGTAACCGGCTGGCGCGTAGGTTGGGCCATTGCGCCTGAGGACGCCACGCAGTCCATCCGCAAGGTCCATGATTTCCTGACCGTGGGTGCTGCGGCTCCCCTCCAGCAAGCCGGCGCCCTGGCCCTAAAACTTCCGCAAACCTATTACGACAATCTCGCCGCCAGCTATGTCAAAAAGCGTGCACGTCTGCTCGCCATCCTGGAAAAATCCGGCTTCACCGTCTACAAGCCCCGCGGCGCCTACTACATCATGACCGACATCTCCCGGTTCCGTTTCGACGAGTCCAAGTATCCTGCCGCCTCGCGCGACGTTTCCTTCGCCAAATATCTCGTCGAACACATCGGGGTAGCCTGCGTCCCCGGCTCCAGCTTTTACAACGATCGCGAGGACGGTGGCTCCCAGGTCCGCTTCACCTTCTGCAAAAAAGAAGAAACCTTGGCCGCCGGCGAGTCCCGCCTAGCCAACCTGCACATGTAATTGTGTCTGTGGCCTCGTTAGAGCCGCTTCCTAACGCGCGCCGGGGCTCTGTCAGCCGAGATTATCCTGTGCAAGCAAAGGCCGCATCCCCTCTTAGTGCGAAACTCGACCAGACACCCTCGCGCGAACGGAAGTAAAGTTCCCTGCCGAAATGCGGGATTGAGTTGGGGACATTAGCGGGCAGGGTTGTTCGTGGGTTTATCTACAGAAAAAGGGGTAGGAAACTGTTGGTCGGTTGCCCTGTGGTGGTCAGTTTCCTACCCCGCGAGTGGTCTTGCCTGTATAGACGAGAGCACCCCACGAAATGTTTCCCGCCGGCTCAAATAAACTTTCTATTTAAATGGTTTTATTAGGCCAATTTGGTCAACGCCGTTCAAACTCGCTGTCAGCCCCATATCCCATTTTTGGTATCTCATTAGATCTCAGCACTATCTAGGTACCTCGCCACCGCCGCCTTCCACTTGAATTTTTCCACAATCGCTTGTTGCAACGACTGTGCTGCCAGGGGCTCCCCGTGTGTTAGATAGACCTGCTTCGGGGGCACCTGCAATCCCGTCTGCCAACGCAACAGTTCGCTCTTACCGGCATGCGCCGAAAGCTGTCCCATTTCGACAACTTCTGCCAGTACTGGGACCGGCTTCCCGAACAGGTTCAGCGTCCTCGCGCCTTCCTGGAGCGCCCGCCCTCGCGTGCCCTCAGCCTGGAACCCTCCCAGGATTACGCAATTACGGGCGTCACCGAGCCGGTTCGCTAGGTGATGCAGCACCCGTCCGCCGGTGACCATTCCGCTCGCCGAAACGATGATGCACGGTGTCTTCACGTTGTTGATTTGCTTCGACTCCTCTACGCTCCGCGTCAGATGGAATTCGTGGACGCTTAGTGGGTCGCCGCCGCTCTGTTCGTCCCGCGCGAACTGCGTATCATGGTCCTCTTTGTACTTGAGGTAAAGATCCGTCGCGCTCAGTGCCATCGGGCTGTCGACATACACCGGTATCTTCGGAATCCGCTGCAGATTCTCGAGCTGTCGGAGGTAATACATGAAGGTTTGCGTCCGGCCGATCGCGAACGCCGGTATCACAATGGACCCGCCGCGCTTCACCACGCGGTTCACGATATCGCTCAGTCTCTGCAGCGGGTCGCCAGCCTCGTGCTCCCGGTCGCCGTATGTCGATTCGCACAGCAGCATGTCGATCTGCTTTGTGCTCGGTGTCTTCGGATCGTTTAGAATCGGCTGATCGTATCTTCCAATGTCGCCTGAAAACACCACCACGCTCTTTTTCCCATTTTCCATGATGGTCAGTTCTAGACTGGAAGAACCAAGAATGTGTCCTGCGTCATAAGACTCGAAATGAAACTCCGGCGATAGGTCTAACCCGCCGCTTCGCGGCATTGGCTTCAAAAGGCGCAACACGGGGTCGATGTCTTGGGACGTGTAAAGCGACTGCGGTTGGGCGTGCTTGCTCCACTTGTGCCTCTGCGCGTCTGCAGTCTCCTCTTCCTGCAGGTGGCCGGAATCCTTCAGCAACAGCCCCACTAATTCAATCGTTGCGGGGTTCGCGAAAATCGTCTTGTTGTATCCGTCCCGCACCAGCACTGGCAGCCAACCCGTATGATCCAGGTGCGCATGGGTCAGCACCAGATAGTCAATCGTCTTCGGATCGACCGGCAGAGGCTTCCAATTCCGCTCCTTTAGATCCTCCAATCCCTGGAACAATCCGCAATCTACCAGCAGCTTTTTCCCCGCCGCCTCCACCAGATATTTCGACCCCGTCACGCACCCCGCCGCACCCAAAAAGGTAAGTTTTGCCATGGACTCTCTCACCTGCCCGAAAATTTACCCGTCCACCATATCCTAATCTCCTCCCCCGCGCACACACCCGCCCGTCAAATGCTGGCAGTGCTCCTCGTCGGCAGATACTCGCTGTTTTGTGTAGGAACCGCCTTCTGAGGCGGTCCTTTGCACCGTTTCCAAAAAATTTGTCATCCCGAAGCGAGGGATCTGCTGCTGTTTTCTCTTGCTCGTCGGCACCCGACCGACCTCTCGGCTGCTGTAGCTTAATGGCTCTTGGCTCTCGTTAAATACTCATTCACCTGTTTTTCCCACTCCGGGCCCGACGTGCGATCTCCGTTCGCCATATGCCGGACATGCGCATCCGTCTCCGCGCTCAGCGCGGTTCGGTCGTACTCTACTTCTACCTGCGTACGGTCGCCGTCCGGCCGCAACCGCAATGTAATCACTGTGACCAGCGCGTCCGGGATCATATACACGTACTGAATCCTTCCATTCTTCAAGTCAAATTCCGTATTCACCCACGCCGCTTTCAAATGTTCGTGCGCTACCGTAAACACCATCCCCTGTTCGTCCCCCGCCTGTGCCGGATGAACGAATTGTGGATTCCATCCGGGTGACCAAACACGTTCTTTATCCGCGCCGAACAGCGGCGCAACTTCCTCCATCCGTCCCTGCGCCGCAAACGCAAATTTCTCTTCCGTGTGCGTTCGCGCCGCGCCGGAAGTGCCGCCACGCGTCCCACGAAACGCGGCGTGGAGATGCATTACAATCCGCGGCGCTGCCATCACGGCCACTCCGCACGCAACTCCAACCACGAACAACCACACGCCCCTCACGATTCCTTCTCCTTCAACTGGTGGCTGTCGCTTGCCCGCAACGTCATCCCATAGATCTTCTTCAACTCTCCAATCCGCGCCAACGACTGCTTCCCAAACGGCGCCTTCCCCTCAAACGCATGCAACACAATCCCTTCGAGCAAATCCCCCAACGTCAGATCCTTCAGCTCCGCAAACGCCTTCAGTACCTTCAGCAACCGCTTCTCCATGCGCACTCCGGTCTGCACCCGCTCCACAATGACCATTAGGCGCCTCCTTCCAACCATGGTATTTATGTACCATGGTAACATTGTTCATCCATCTTCGGAATCGAGCCCGATGGCAGCAAATCCGCGCCGCACGGCGGCTTCTTGGATCACATCACAAAAAAGCGGGATGAGCCTGCCAGCTCATCCCGCTTCGACCAACTCAGCGACCTTATAACTTATAACCGATGACGGATTGTCTGGTTCAATCCGCCGGCACCGCTTTCTTTCCCATTATCGCCTCACTATCCAGCCCCAACCCTTTCGCCACGCCGCTGCCGTATGCGGGGTCGGCCTTGTAGAAATGCTGGATCTGCAATTCTTGGATGCGTTGGGGGATGCCCGTCATGCTGCCCACGATGTTGCTGATCAGTCGCGCCTTCGCGTCCGAGGCCAAACCGGAACAAGTTCCCGGGCTGCGTGTAGTAGTCGGGATCGCTGCGGTGGTCGTGGCGCGCCACGGTTCCACTCACCGGCTTCGGCCGCTCGACGTATTTCTTGTCCTGTGTCGGTCCGCCAAAGCTGTTCGGCTCGTAGTTCACCGCCGAGCCGTCGTTGCCGTCAAAGCGCATCGACCCATCCTTGTTATACGAATGCAGGGGGCACTGCGCCCGATTCACGGGAAGGGAATCGTAATTCACCCCCAGTCGGTACCGGTGGGCGTCGGGATAAGAAATCAGTCGGGCCTGCAGCATTTTGTCCGGCGAAAATCCCATTCCCGGTACGACATTGCGCGGTTCAAATGCCGCCTGCTCCACTTCCGCAAAATAATTCTCCGGATTGCGGTCCAGCACTAGTTCGCCCACCTCATGCAGTGGGTAATCCTTGTGCGGCCACACCTTGGTCAGGTCGAACGGATTGATGTGATACGTCTCCGCGTCCTTTTCCGGCATGATTTGCACGCCGACACGCCACTTTGGGAACTCTTTGCGCGCAATTGCGTCAAACAAATCGCGCTGCGCGTAGTCGGGATCCACTCCGCGCATTTCGCTGGCTCGTTCGCCAGTGAAATTCTTGATGCCCTGTTTCGTCTTGAAGTGCCATTTTACGTAAAACAGTTCGTTCTTATCATTGATCAAGCTGAACGTGTGGCTGCTGAATCCATCCATGTGCCGGTAACCATCCGGAGTTCCGCGGTCGCTGAACAAAATCGTCACCTGGTGCAGCGACTCCGGCGAAAGCGACCAGAAATCCCACATCATCGTCGGCATAGCCTATGAGCCATTTTGCAGCGCAAAAAGTTTTTCTTTCTCGCTTAAAAGCAACAACGTAGAGCGATCCGCTCATGGAACTCCACCAACTCCGCTACTTCTGCGCTATTGTCGACTCCGGTAGCTTCAGCCACGCCGCCCGCCAAACCCACGTCTCGCAACCCTCCCTGTCCCAACAAATCCGCAAACTCGAAGATGAACTCGGCGCTCGCCTCTTCGACCGCCTCGGCCGTTCCGTGCGCCTCACCGAAATCGGCCAAACGTTTCTTCCCCGCGCCCGCGCCGTCCTCCGCGAACTCGAAGCCGCCCGCGGCGATCTCGCCCAACAAGAAAACTCCATGCGCGGCACCATTGCGGTTGGTGTCATTCCGACCGTCGCCCCATATCTCCTCCCACCGCATCTGACCAAGTTCTCTCGGAAATTCCCAGAAGCCAAAATTTCCATCATCGAAGAAATCACTCCCATCCTTCTTGAACGCCTTCGCGCAGCCACCATCGACCTGGCTCTTCTCGCCCTTCCGATCCGCGGTCACGAATTCGAATCCTTTCCAATCATGACCGAACCGCTGTTCGCCGCTCTGCCGCAAGAACACTCTCTGGCGCGCCGCCGCTCGCTCTGAAGGATCTCCGCACCGAACCCTTCCTCCTTCTTCGCGATGGTCATTGCTTCCGTGAAAACGCCCTCGCCGCCTGCGATCGCGCCCGACTTAGCCCGCAAATCGTCTTCGAGAGCGGTCAGTTCAGCAGCCTTCTCAGCATGGTAGCTGCCGGCATGGGCGTCTCGCTCGTCCCGGAAATGGCCCTCGACAAAAAATCCTCGTGCGCCTATATTCCCCTCGCCGACAAGCACGCCACGCGCACCATCGGCGCCGTCCGCCTCCGCGGTCGTTCCTTCTTCCGCCTCCACAACGCGTTCCTCTCGCAGCTCCTCCCGCACTGATCGCGCCCGTGTCCCGAACGTGCGCCATGCTTCGGCAGATACGGATCTAGTCGTCGACCACGCTCTTTGTAGGGGCGCAGAACTCCTGCGCCCCGTGTCCGCGGATTCAAACAGTCTTGAGCTGTTGGGCACGCTAAGAATGCACCGGTCAGTGGACGGAAATGTAGTCCTTAATTTATTTGCCGGCTCGAATCTCCGGTTCAGCAAACGCATTTTCGAATGCAATCAAGACACTCGCACCTTTCCGCAAGTTATTCACCAGCGCCGGCCGAAAGCAAGCGAGACAAGTCCCTCCCTCGTGCCGTACGCTTGGGTACACAAGACCCGCCGACCCTCGCTCGAGCAGCTCCCCCGCCAAACGTTGCGATTCCTTGTAACTGTTCGCATCCAGGCAATCCGCAAAGCGTTTACCGCTGCCGCGCAAGTCGTGAAATTCCCCTCGAAAATCCGCAACAAAATCCACGTAGGAAAAACGCTCGGGCTCCTCCCAGCGAATTTCTTTTAACTCCTTGCCCCGGTGAAAAGCCACTTCCACTTCCGAAGTCTTCCGCGAGAATCCGCAATACCACGCCCCTCGTGTCGGCCCGTTGAAGCGGCCTCCCAACGGATTCGCGTGCGTAAACGACGCATTGACGATATGCGAATAGGGAATCCCAAAAACCAGCTCTCGCACACTAATTCCCGGCAGCAGTCCGGCTTCGCCAAGCAGCCGATCGTTGGTCGCTCCCTCCAGTTCAAAGAGTGCCTTCAGCTCATGGCGATCGTTCGTAAGGCGCGTCAGAACCGTCTCATCGCGGTCTGTATAGCGAGCCGGAATCAGGCGATGAGTCCCACCCTGCCGAATCTCGGAAGTGTGGGGCAGCACCTAGCGTCCACCCCGACGGGAATCCAAAAGCTGCCTTACCCGCAACATCGCCGGTTGCCCGCCTTTGATCATGTATCCAACCGGCGTTTCCCCCGCAAACATCGGATTCTCATTCGGCAACTGAACCCAACGATCCGCAAGCGTCTTGCTGTAGAGAATGTTCAGAGCCTTGAAAATCCCCGTCAGGATTGAAATCCTTGTCAGGCGGTCCTGGTCCAATGTGCCGCGCGCCTTGCGTTTCAATGCATAGAACGCTCCATTGGACATCCCCCCAAGCAGTTGCCGCGCATCTTCATCGCGCAATTGCCACAGCTCATGGATTTTGAGGAATGCCCGCACAGCGGCTGGGCCCAAGCGCTTCTGAACATCCTTGCGGGACAGATCGGCCGGCTGTTCCCAATCGACGCCGGCAGCGGGCTGATTCAGAGTTGCCAAAATTCGAAGTGCTCCATATATGGAGTATTTTACAATCATTTATGGATACAAGCAATTTCGTGCTACGAACTACACCCTCGCCCGGTCTGTCTTCAGTGGCTTGGCTCGCGATGACGCACGGGAAAAGAAGTGCATCCCGAAGCGACGGACCGCTTTTGTTCTCTGCGAGCATCGCGGAATCGGCAACGGGCCTGGCCATAGAACGCAGTTGTGGTAAACTGAAAATGGATTTCCGGTGGGGCCGTGGCGCAGTTGGGAGCGCGCCTCGATGGCATCGAGGAGGTCGTGGGTTCGAATCCCATCGGCTCCACCAACTAACGTTGGTCCAGCCCGGACACATGGGTGACACAACGTACCTAAGACAAAGCTAACATGTCCAACGAAGTCGGCCGTGTCAAGAGAGCTCCTCAGTGGTTTTTTGAGTCATCCAAGCACACTCTCTCGAGAGCGCCTTCGGGGGTTGCGCGCCGATGCGGTTCTGAATTTCTGCGCTCTAACCAACGTGCTCGGTCCGTTTTCCTTCATCGCTGCGGTGTGGCCCACCAAACATGTCTTCGATCACTTTAGGACCATGATGACGTATTCGAACTCCCTGTGACAGAGAGGGAGGCGGATAGCCTATTCACATTAACGGTCAGTTACGACCAGTGTTACCCTCAGGCATCCCCGCACGGACCGTAATCGATGTGGTCGCAGCATGATCCACAAGCGAATCCCCAGCTTGCACGCCACCGCCACGCGCGCTTTCCCCAAGCCCTTCTGCACCAGCTTGCGGCGATAGAAACGTTTTAGCCCCGGGTCGCGGCGTGCGGCGTGAGCGCCGGCCTCATTCCAAAGAAAGCGGAACAGCGGATTCCCTTGTTTGGTAATTTTTCCGAGCCTCCGGCGTCTCCCGCTGGAGCGTTCCTGTGGAATGAGCCCTACATAGCTGGCCAGATGAGGAGTTCTGTCGTCGTGGGCAGAAGCAAAGCGGGGCCGCCTGTGCGGGGATGCTTGGAACGACGTTGGTGAACAATCACCGTCCGGTTGATTAGGCTACCCGCCTCCCTTCGCAGGAAGGGAGTTCGCATAAGTCATCATGGGTGCGCCGGGATAAACCGGCGTGGAGGTGTGGATGAAAGAGCCATACGGTGAAGGCCTAGCGAGCCACACCGGCTCCGAGTCATGCGCCCACAGTCGCAAGGCTGGAAGCGAAGCGTTGACAGGAGCACATGCAGGCGGGGTATTGAGCCGCGATATGTTAAAAAATCAGAGTGCCGACGTCGTCCATGATGGCGGAAGGCAACATCGGGGGACGCGTAATCGCAAGCGTCCTTTGTACTCTGCGAGGTCAGAGACCCCCGCATGTATGGAAACTCCACGCGCGAGATCCGGGAGGCTCTATCAACGCCCGACAGGAAGTAATGAGCGGGCCGGTTGGAGAAGGTGATGAACCACAAGTCCAACATGAATGTTGATGGAGAGTCGCACGGTCGTGTAGTACCTGCGAAGTGCCCGAACAAAGACGGAAAGCCGTCGGCGGAGGGCGCGGAGGGAAGACGACCGACCAAAGAGAACACGGAGCAGACGACCGTGTCCCAAACTCAGAGCTGGGGCAACACGTTGAGCGGACTGAGCCGTGTGCGGGAAGCAGCAGGAAAGGACAAGCGTTTACGGTTCACCGCGCTCTTACACCATGTCACCGTTCCTCTACTTCTGGACAGTTTCTACGCCCTAAAGCGGGGAGCTGCTCCAGGTGTGGACGGAATGACATGGAAGGATTACGAGACGGACCTGGACAAGCGACTGGAGGACTTACACAGCCGTGTGCATCGGGGCATGTATCGAGCGCAACCTTCCAAGAGAGCTTACATACCCAAAGCGGATGGACGACAGCGGCCCTTGGGCATTGCTGCCCTGGAGGACAAAATCGTTCAGCATGCCGTGGGAACGGTCCTCAATCAGATTTACGAAGAGGACTTTTTGGGGTTCTCCTACGGATTCCGACCAGGACGCAGCCAACATGATGCGTTGGATGCGTTATGGATGGGGATCATGAGGAAGAAAGTGAACTGGGTGCTGGATGCCGACATTCGTGATTTCTTTGGCACCATTTCGCACGAATGGATGGTCAAATTTCTCAAGCACCGCATCGCTGATCGACGGATTCTCCGCCTGATTCAAAAGTGGCTGAGGGCCGGAGTATCCGAGGATGGGAAATGGTCGAAGACGGAAGTGGGGACTCCGCAGGGCTCGGTGATTTCGCCGCTGCTCGCGAACGTTTACCTACATTACGTTTTCGATCTTTGGGTACAGCACTGGCGGAAGCATCGGGCCACAGGAGAAATAATAGTGGTCCGCTATGCTGACGATAGTGTTCTGGGCTTCCAGAATCGCGCCGACGCGGATTGTTTTCTTCAAGATGGGAAGGAACGTCTGCAGAAGTTCGGGCTGGAGCTACATCCGGACAAAACGCGCCTGATCGAGTTCGGGCGTTATGCCGCAGCAAGTCGGAAGAAACATGGGGAGGGCAAGCCGGAGACATTCAACTTTCTGGGCTTCACCCACATCTGTGGACAAGCTAGAAAGAACGGCAAGTTCCTCGTGTTGCGCAAGAGTATCCGAAAGCGACTCCTCGCCAAGTTGAAACAGGTGAAGGACGAGCTCAGGAAGCGCATGCATCAGCCGCTGGCGGAAGTCGGGAAATGGTTGAGGAGCGTGCTACAGGGCTACTTCAACTATCATGCCGTTCCTGGAAATTTCGCCAGTCTCCAGCGCTTTCGGCGTGAAGTGAGCAAACGTTGGCTGCGGGTGCTGCAACGTCGCAGTCAGAAAAGCCGGATGTCGTGGAAGCACCTGACTGGTTTCGCTACACAGTGGCTTCCCCGGCCCAAAATCCTTCATCCGTATCCCTACCTGCGCTTCGAAGCCAAGTATCTGCGCTAAGAACCGCATGCAGGAAACCTGCCCGTGCGGATCTGTGCGGGGGGCGCTAGGCAACTGGCGTCCCTACCGCGACTCCGCAATGACCGAAGAGATGCTTGGTGGGCTACACCGAAGCGATGCAGCGACATAGGTCCGAGCGTTAGGGTGAACACGCGACGCCAAAGATCGATGTCTTAGAATCTAGTGCTCGGGTGTGCCCCGAGGAGGCCAACACCCGAGAAAAAATCTCTTGCAACGGCCGACCTCGTTAGAGATACGTCGTCGTTTATCAGGACCTTGCCGGGATTTGCGATGGACCACGCTGTCAGATGCCCGCGTACCATGCGTACCCATCTTCTGCCCCCAACTCGCCGGAGCCCAAGCCTTTGCCGAACTGTTTGAGGTTATCAGTGATCGTGAGGCGGTTGATGTATTTGACGTTCTTGTAGCCGAGTTGGCGGGGAACGCGCATGCGCAGAGGCCCGCCGAATGGCACAGGCAATTCACCGCCGTTCATACCGTAGCTGACGAGAGTCTGCGGGTGCAACGCCTCAGCCATGTCGATGCTATCCCATGCCTCGGGTTGGATCGAGCGGTACACCACGTATCGGGCCTGGGGCAGCGTCCCCACCAGTTCCAGGATGTGTGAGAGTGGAACGCCTGTCCATTCGGCAATATATGTCCAGCCTTCTTCGCAGCCGATCATCGTGATTTGGGTGCGGGCGGCAAAGCTCTTGAGTTCAGCAACCGAGAAGGACGCCGGGCTGGCGATCATGCCATCAACGACAAGACGCCAATTCGCAAATGCCACGCGCTGAAAGCGCTGGAACTCTTCGCCCAGGGGATCGACTGGATTTGCAAACGGATCTTTGGAGATCTGGCTTTGAGAAAACTCACGCGCCAGAGTGTGGCGAGTCAATACCCGCTGCGCAGCATAGGTAAGTGTTTCGCCGGGCCCGTAAATGCCTCTCGAATCCGGCGGGATGAGTCCATATCGCCCGGCGAGCTTCGCAGCCACGGCAACCCCGGAAACACCCGCGGTGGCCGCGAGCCCGCTGGTAATGATTTGACGTCGAGAGAGCTTGTTCATACTCGCTCCTGAGGCTCGGTGACGCGACCGCTGATCATGGCGCGCATCCGATTTCGGAATCCGGCAAGAACAACCATCAGCACATGAATCAGAAGAAACACCACCAGAAATCCTGTCACGAAGAAGTGTATGGTGCGCGCGGATTGGTGGCCACCCAGAACCGTGGCCGGAGCTAGGGATTCGAAGGCGGGGGACATCGCCAGACCCGTCCAGATGATCAACGGAAAACACAGGAAAATGACGACCAAATACGTCAGGCGCTGCAACACGTTATACGACCAGGCTTCTTTCGCACTCGGTCGTTCGAAACGCAGGTGCCGGGCAATGGAAATTCCAAGCCGCTTGGGCGAGAGGTCAGAACGAGCGGGAAGCAAATTTCGTCGGAAATGCCCTCCGAAGAATCCGAAGGCCACGTAGAGTAAACCGGTTCCAACGACAATCCAAGCAGATTGGAAATGGAGATAGCGGCTCCAGCCATTCTGATCGGGAAGCACGTAACCATACCCGGTGGGAACGCTGGACCGAGACGATGGAATCGGGATCGTGAATAAGGGGCGAGTATTTACGTTGCCGGTCTCTCCCCAATAAAACCGGGGGTGAGAGATGAGAATTTCCACTCCGGTCACGAGCAGGGCCGAGAAGGATAACACGGTAAGCCAGTGCGTGGCGCGAACGAGGAGAGAGTGCCGAGGACTAGTTGTTTCCGCCATTCACGAGAGTGTACCAATGGCGCATGCGTTGTGCACGGGAACTCTTAGGCGCAACGTTCCCCTGGGACTGGTAACACGGAAAATCGGAAAGGTTCGGGCTAGTACGAACTTCGGCGATTACGTTGTTGATCGTCCAAGTGAAATGACCGCTGCAAGCTCAACTTGCAGAACCCGGTTTCTGGGCTCTATGGGAGCATGTCGGCATTTCCGACAGGACGGACGCATTCGAGTGATACCCTTACGCCACAGCTTTGAAGCCGCCAATCAGACTGTTAGGTCGGTTCCACCTGCGGTGTAGGCGAAGTAAAGCACAGGAGCCATCCTGCGAGGGCGCCGAAGACCAGGTTGAAGCCCAACGTCTCCCAAAAATGACTGCGCGCAACACTGGCAGGCATCAACGGATTCGGCAATAGCAAGACGGTTGTCCAGCAAGCCAAAAAAAGCGCCGCAGCCAAGGCCGACTCCCGCCGGGAAGTGTGGAGCATCCGAACGAGTGGATACAGACACGCGATGTGGAGGAGCGCGCGGAACACAGCAAGAGCGTAAATCCAACGGGAGCTTATCCAGTTGTGCCTCAATGCCGCCCAGAAGGTTGCCAGTTCCGGCCCCCCGTAGAAGCGCTGCAGTTCTGGGTTTCTCCAAGCGACGTAGTAGCCGAAGAACATGTACAGGAAGACGAAGGCCACGACGAGGATGGCAACCCGCACCAGCATCGAAGCTAGCTTCAGCGGGGCAGCAGGCGACATAGGTGCGCGAAGCGAAGCAGCGCGCCACTTGCCGAGCGCCAGTACGGCCAGAGGCGCGAACAAGGCCGCAGCAATCGCACCTTGGACGAAAAGGGCCCGAATCATTCCTTGAGGCAATTTGTTTGATAGGAAGGCAATGGATTCGACCTGAATGGCGACGGTCGAGATGCCGTACATGCCCACGAAGATAGCGCCGACGAGCATCCAGCCATGCCAGCGAGACCTGAGGATGAGGTAGGAGAGAGTGCCCCAGCACACAGAGTAAAGACTAGAAAGCTGCCAAGAAAGTTTTCAGGCATCCGGGGAACCTGCTGGTCGGCGAGCGAGTCGGGCTGGGACGCGATCGATTGCTGAGCGACCTTGTCGAGCCCGGAAAGCGCACCGCCGACAGTAAAGCAGACCGCAAACAGAAGACACACCGCCTAGATTCTCAGCCCGGTGAGAAAAATTGTGTGGGTAGCCATGGTGCCTCCGAGAGCGAGTGTGAAAGCGAGCCTGCATGATTACACAGAGCTCTATACTGTTACGCGCGGGATTGCAGCAGTGTTGCAGGTCAGACATATCGAGCCTTTTGTCTAACTCCCGGTTAGTCGTTACTGGAAAAGTCCAGACTAGTTGACTGTAACAACCATTTATAGACTATAATTGGGTTGTATCTGAATCCGCCCGCGCATGCGGCAGTATTCAGCGTGGATGAAAAGACCTCCATCCAGGCCCTGGATCGTAAAGATCCGGTTCTACCGCTAACCCCGGGGCGCGCCGAACGCCATGGTTTTGAATACTTTCGTCACGGCACGTTGTCGCTGTATGCCGCGTTCAACACCAAGACCGGCGAAGTGCTCGGTAAAACGACCGCGCGGCATACCTCGGCTGAATTCGTCGCCTTCCTTACCGACATTGTGATCGATCAGCCTCGCGGCAAAGAGATCCATGTGATCGCTGACAATCAATCTGCGCACAAGAGCAGGCCGGTCACGGGCTTCCTGGCGGTGCATCCCAAAGTTCACTTGCACTTCACTCCAACCTACTCTTCCTGGTTGAATCAAGTCGAGCTGTGGTTCAGCAAGATCGACCGCGACGTCATCGCGCGAGGGGTATTCACTTCCGTCTCTGATCTGAAGAGGAAACTGTTGCACTACATCCGGCACTACAACAAATCGCCTCGTACAGTGAAATGGAAATATGCCGATCCATCGCGCCATCTCAGTACACAATCAGTTGGTACAGCCCACTAGTACTCCAAGTTACCGGTTTGTGCGTAGACCGCTTTGCCTGAACTGTGCGAGTATTGGTGCCTCCGATCTCATGAAAGCACATCGAAAAATCATCGTGTACATTGCGACAAGCGCCGATGGCTACATTGCTAGGCCAAACGGTGATGTCGAATGGCTAAATCGTCGGCCCCGCAAATTCGATTACGGTATGACCTCGTTCTACCGGACGATTGACACCATCCTGTGGGGCCGAAAAACCTACGACTGGGTTCTCTCCTATCACAAGAAGAAAGGCCAGAAAGAGGGAATGTTCGACAGAAAGGTCAGCAATTACGTCTTTTCAAAGAAGCCGCCGAAACGGGCAGCACCCGGGGTCCAGTTCGTGTCGGAGCCAGTGAAAGCATTCGCGCAGCGTCTTCGAGCGACGCCGGGAAAACACATTTGGATGATGGGAGGGAGTGAACTGATTGCCTCGTTTCTCGACGCTGGCGAGATCCACGAGTTCGATATTCACGTCATTCCCAACTTCATCGGCGAGGGGATACCGCTGATGGCGCGGCGCCATCGGGACATCGCACTTCGCTTGCTTTCAACCAAGAAGTACCCGGACGGCGTCGTCGAGGTGCGCTATGAGGTCCTGAGGTAAGCAATTTGTCGGGAAACCGGACAGGTCAAGCCTTAGGAGACTTTAAATGGACGATTTTGCGTTAATCGGGACCTAGTGGGAAGCCCACCCGAATCATGTCCGGCTGTAGAGATGGTCCAAGGGAATTGGTGAATCGTCTTGCATCTCCTGCTTGCAATAGACTGGCGCTAGGTTTCGCTCACCCTTCCGGTGAAAATAGATCACCCGGAAGGGATGAAAGCCCTTTCGCAGCGGGACGATATTCGACTCTCCCCCGCCCGAATCGAAGTGATCGCCAATCACCTGGATGTCTCCGAGAAATACCTTTGAGTGGCCTTGGTCGCTCAGTGAGAAGACGTAGTGAGCATCGGTGTCGATCCTGAGAAATCCGTCGAGAATGCAAATGAAGGTCGCGTCAGCGGGAAGTGTTCCCACGTCAAAATCGCGGTCGGCACGACCAACTCGGTCAGGCGTCAAGCCCGCAACGTCTCGAGGAGGCGCGTCCCAATCACCATGGTAGTAGGCGAACCGCAGGCCTCCCGGTAACGTGTTGTTCGGCTGCTCAATAGCTGCCAGCGCGGCCCCTATTCTGAAATTACCGGTCGCAGATGTGTCGTATTCCTCGCGAGCACAAAAGGCTTTGAGCGTGAGTGCGGCGTCGTTGGACAAACGGAATGTGTTCTCGAGCGAGATGCGTGGCGAAGTCAAAGTAGGCTTCGAGCCATCGAGCGTATATCGGATGTAGCTTGACGCTTCCCGTTCATAACACCAAACGTGGAACGGCGTGTCTTTCAACACAATGCCGTTCATCGGCTTGAATCCAATCCCGTTGTTGTAATATCCGCCGTAGCAATATTTGACGCCGTCCCAAAACCCTTTGATCCAAGTGGTCAGATGAGTTTCATTGGGATAAGTGCGGCACGTCCACGTGAGGCCGCCGGGAGCCTGCGCGCGCAGGATGGCCTGAAGTCGATCAATGTGCATCTCGTGCATCGCTTCTCCCTCGCGGCCACCGACCCACAGGACTCTGCTCAAGCTTTTAAGGCTGGCGATCTTACGTTGAAATTCGGCGTTCACAACGCCTCCATCCCACCACAGGCTTGGGTCGATGGCTACGTAGGACTTGAACAAGGTTGGCTGGTTCAAAAGCGCGTGGATTACAAACAGCCCGCCTAAGGATCCGCCGACCAGCGCACTTCGCTGGGAGTCTGTGCGGAACTTCTTATCGATAGTGGGAACGAGTTCCTTGTTGAGAAACTGGAGATAGAGGTCAGCACCACCTGAATCCGGCGATACTTTGGTCGGTGTAAAATCCCTATAGCGCGTTGGAGTATCTTTAAGCCCCAGCAGTCCTACGAGAATGGTGCGTTTCGGAATGAAACCCTCGCCTCGCAAGTAGTCGTAAGCCACATAGTGATAGGCTCGAATTCCATCCAATATGTAGATGGCGTCATAGTGGTCATCAGAATCGGTTTTGAACTCAGGAGGCAAAATGACCTCGGCCGTCCGATCTTCATTCAGAATGGGCGACCGCACGGGCACATAGATCTTCTGGCCCAATTCATAGCCCGGGTTGTAGTCCTGCGAAGGAGGCAGAGCTGCGTATGCAGAGAAGATGCGTCGATTCGCAAGCAAGTCAGGCATCCAAAAGCATGCGACTCCGCTGAACAAGGTCTTTAATACAGCTCGCCGCGTCAGATGTGGTTTCATTTGGTAACGCTCCGGCAGCTCACAGTTCCATTTCTCACTTTTCCAGTTGATCGAGAAAAGCCTCGATGGCTGCGATGGTGAATGGTCCTTTGCAAGCCAGCACCACGTGGCCACAGCCGGGAATGATGGCTAACTCTCCGTTGGGCAAAAGCTGGTAGAGTTCCACCGACTTCGGAATCTGGTTGTATTGGTCGTGGTCTCCCACAATGATTAGCGTGGGCATTTGGAGCGACCGAATCTGCGCGTCGGTCAGGTAAACGGGAGTTGACCACATCGCGATCAGGCGTGCGACAAATTCCGACCACCTGTCGGGCTCCGGCATCTGCTTTTTCCGCTCCGCTACGAATTGAGGCGAGTCTCTCTCCACATCGCCGGGCTTGGAGTTCTTGAGTTCCTGCTGCGCGGCCGGAGGCCAATCCGCTGGTTTCCGCGGTCCTCCGATGGCTACTAGACGTCGTACAACCTCAGGATGCCCTGCGGCAAGCGTGTAGGAAGTGACCGCGCCATCGCTGAATCCCAGCACGTCAACCTTTCCTGAAGTTTCGTGGTTGATCACCGCGAGGGCGTCATTGGCGAATAGCGTGTAGGAAAATGGCTTCGTTCCCAATTCGGACTTTCCGTGACCGCGCGTGGCAATGGCAATGACGCGGCGGTGTTTGCTCAGCTCTCCAATGAGCTGGCCGAACTCATCAATGTATCCGTACAAGCCGCCATGCAGCAGCACAAGCGGCGTTCCACCGGTGCCGTAGGTTTCGTAGTAGATCTTGGCGTCGTCGACGCGTAGATAGTGCCCCGCGGCCTGATTGGCACCGTATGGAAACTTTTGTGATTCATCTTGCGCCTCGGCAAATGGTGGAAGTAGCAAAACAAAGCATGATGTGCATAAGATGAACATCACTTTCTGAAAGTTTTTCACGGAAAAAGCCTCCACGGACCAGAATATGAGCCGTTTGATGTTCCCCAAAACTCCTGTGCGATGACCACAGAAGTTTAACACGGTTCTGTGGGGATACCACAGGTGTGGACGAAATTCGACCGTTTGATGGGAGCCGGAGATGTGGCGACCCACTTCGACGTCGCTCGTTCCTCGGTCCTCTCCCACTCAAAAAAACCGCATTGAAAATACATAACCGCCAACACACCGCGCCAGCGGCTCACTCCAAACGGCTCTATCGAAAGTGCTCCGGAATCGGCCTTCGCCTCAATCCGCCTTCATCGGCCGAAGCACTTCCGATAGAGAACTAGCGTTAATCGGGAGCTACCGAGAATTTTCTCGGTTCTCCGTGTCGATTCTGCACCTTCTCGTTCGACTATAGGTAGAGCAGCAATTAAGCTCTGAACTTGAACGTCAGACCAACTCAACCCGAAAGGACAAACACAATGCGATTCATGGTCATCGTCAAAGCCTCGGAAGAACCCGATAAAGAAGGCGCACTCCCCGATCCCCAGCTCATAGCCGACATGAACAAATTCAACGACGAGCTCTTAGAAGCCGGAGTCTTGATAGGCTACGACGGTCTTCACCCCTCGTCCAAAGGCGCCCGCGTCCACTTCTCCGGCAAGAACCGCCCCACCGTGATTGACGGACCCTTCGTCGAAACCAAGGAACTGATCGCCGCCTTCTGGTTCTGGCAGGTCAAGTCTCTCGAAGAGGCGATCGAGTGGGTCAAGCGCTGCCCCAACGAAGGCGACACCGACATAGAGATCCGCCAGGTCTTCGAGCCCGAAGACTTCGCATCTGCTTTCAACGACGAAGAAATTCAGAAGGAAAAACAGTTCCGCGCTCGAATGGCAGCGAACGCAGCCAAGAAATAGTCCCAGTTGCACTGTCCAAACTGGTGTGATCTGTACCCGATTAGTCTTAGATGTTGGTTAGGCCCCGATTAGCACGGGAATCTCTAACGATCTCTAACGAGGTCGGCCGTTGCAAGAGCTTTTTTCTGGGGTGTTGGCCTCCTCGGGGCACACCCGTTGCGTATCTGCTGAAGAGCATCGATCGTTGGCATTCGTGTGTTCACCCCTGACGCTCAGATCTGTGTCGCTTTCATCGTTGCGGTGCTGCCCACCAAGCATCTCTTCGGTCATTGCGGACCATGATGACTTCTGCGAACTCCCTTCCTGCGAACGGAGGCGGGTAACCTATTCAACCGGACGGTGACGATTCGCACCATTCCCGACTTCAGGCATCCCCGCACAGGTGGCACCGCTTTGCTTCCGTCCACGACGACAGAACTCTTGGTAATCGATCTGATCGCGCAGCATGATCCACAGCCGGATTCCCAGCTTGCGGGCCACGGCCACGCGTGCTTTCCCCAGCCCCTTTTGCACCAGTTTGCGCCGATAGAAACGCCGCAACTCGGGATCGCGGCGTGCCGCGTGAGCGCCAGCCTCATTCCACAGAAAGCGCAACAACGGATTACCTTGTTTGCTGATTCTACCGAGCCTCCGCCGTCTCCCGCTGGAACGTTCCTCCGGAATCAGCCCCACATAGCTGGCCAACGACTTACCATCGTCGAACCGCTGCGCATCCCCCAAGAACACATCCGTGGCCAGCGCCGTGACCGGTCCCACTCCTGGATGGGTCATCAGCAACTGGGCTCCCGAGCGATGCTCCACTTGTTCGGCAACTTGCACCGTCAGCTTCTCGATTTCCTCTTCCATATGGCCATACATCGCCTGCAAGTCGCTCCGTCGCAAAGAGGCGTGCGGCGGCAAGGGCAAGAACGCGATCTTCGCTTGCCCGTCATAACTCCACAAGCCAGGACCGCGCCGCAATCCATTCGCGAGCGCGATGGCCTGCAACGCATTCTGTACCTGCGTGCGTAGACGCACCCATTGATGACGGTGCAGCAACAACGCGCGCAGATCCAGTAGTTCCTTGCTGGGCATCCAAATGGCCGGGAAACGCTTCTCTACCAGCAGTTCTAGAATCAGCTCGGCGTCGCGCCGGTCATGTTTCTGCTTGCGGGGCTCCGCCGCACGTATCTTAGCGGCGTCTCCCACCCTGCATTCGATTCCCAACTGCGCCAGCAGATCCAAAAACCACTGCATGGGTCCAATGGCTTCGATGCCCACCAGCACCGGGCTCGGAAGTTCGGAATAAAACTCCCGCACTTGGTTGCCTTCGTGCATCAGCGTGCGATTCACCACTTCTCCGGTCTCCGTATCAAGCATCGCCACAGTCTGCTGGCGAGCGTGCAAATCACATCCTATAATTCGCATTCGGCCTCCTTCGTTCCGAGCGCTGTAGGGTGAACACGAACAGTCTACTCGGCCTGTCGTGAGGCCGACCTCGTTATGACATCAACCGGAAAGGTTCCTCAACCGGAAAGGTTCCTCATAGTACCGGCCTGCTTTTACCGGTTGCGTCGTTCTCCGATCAGGTTTGGCCAATACTCTTTCAGAACACTGAACAATTCGCGGATTCTAAAAGGTTTGGCGACGGTTGTATCCCTTAACCCAGCTACCGACTCTATTATTTATGGATTGATCGTTTTCGCCCTCGCGACGCCCGCACGGGAAACGGCTGGTCGCGACTCCGGGATCATCCGCGATTGAACGCCAGTCGAAGGAGATCATGATGGTTGCACAGGGAATTTCACCGCTTGGCGACCGACCCAGGCTGTTGGGCAGAGATGAAGTTGCGGAAGGCACCATGGCTTTCTCCTTCGAGAAACCATCTGGATTTGATTTCAGACCGGGACAGTCTGCCGATCTGACACTGTTCAATCCGCCGGAAACTGACTCCGAAGGAAATATGCACACGTTTTCCATCGCGAGCGCTCCATTCGAAGACAAGCTGACGTTCGCTGCTCGTATGCGTGAGACGGCGTTCAAGCGCTCATTGAAGCGACTGCCGCTCGGCACCGGAGTGAAGATCGACTCGGCGGTCGGCTCGTTCACGCTGCATAAAAACTCTGCCAAACCCGCTGTGTTCCTGGCTGGGGGAATCGGAATCACGCCGTTTTTCAGCATTGTGCGGCAAGCTGATCATGAACGAGCACCACATAGGTTATATCTCTTTTACTCCAACCATCGCCCTGAAGATGCACCGTTTTTAGAGGATTTGCAGAAGCTGGGAATGACCAACCCAAATTTCCGTTTGGTCGGCACGATGACGAAGACGGCGGGCTTCAAGAACAAGTGGGACGGCGAGACGGGTCGGATCGACAAAGAAATGCTTTCGCGCTATCTAAGCGATTTGCGGGGACCGATTTATTACGTCGCCGGACCTCCCGCCATGGTCACGGGCATAAGGAGAATGCTTGTGGCATCCAGCGTGGACGAGGACGACATCCGCACTGAAGAATTTCCTGGATACTGAGGAACGAGTGACATCGCGGGCTCACAACAACTTAAGAGGCCAGTAAGGCCTTCGGGAGGTAACAACATGTTGGCTAGCAAACCGAAAACGAAAATTCTTGTGGACCGTGGGGACCCTGACGAAACATTGCGCGTGAAGGAATTAATCGGATTTGTCGATGGTCAAACCACGAATCCAAGCCTGATCGCGAAAAATCCTGAGATCCTAAAGCGAGTCGCGTCAGGTAACAGCTTGAGCGCACAAGAAGAGAAAGACGAATACAAAAAGATTGTTCAGGCTATCTCACCATCAGTCGGCGACGCCGGAGTTTCCATTGAGGTTTTTGCAGACATGGATACGATAGCCGAGGAGATGCTCGCTCAGGGTGAGGAGATGTTTTCCTGGGTTCCCAATGCTTACATCAAATACCCGTGCACCCGCGAGGGCTTGCGGGCCGCGCTGCTGTCGGTGCCAAGAAACTTTCGCATCAACATGACGTTGTGTTTTTCGCAGGAACAAGCGGCCGCGGTCTACGCTTAAACCAAGGGCTCAAAGGAACCCGTATATGTATCGCCGTTCGTCGGCAGGCTCGACGATCACAGCGAGAACGGCATTGACCTCTTAAGGAACATCAAGAAAATGTGCAAGAGCGGCGACGGGCATGTGCACGTTTTGGCCGCAAGCCTACGACACGTGGACCACCTGCTCGCTGCATTTGCAACGGGTGTTGAGCTTACGACCGTCCCCGCAAAGGTCTTGACAGAATGGGCCAAAAAGGCTTTCCCGATGCCGGATCAGACCTTCACCTAGAAAGCGGTCGATGCTAGCGGCAACCCCTTAAAGGAGATCCCATACAAGGGCTTGGACCTCGAACTTTCTTGGCAAAGTTTTGACATCGCACATGAACTTACAACTGTGGGCATTCGGAAATTCGTGGTTGATTATCGGTCCACACTCAGACGCTCGGCGTAGTGCTCGCAGTCCGCTTGGAGTCCTTCAAAATATCTCCCAGACCTGGCCGCAGCGCCGCTCGGCCATTTCTACTCGCCTGGTGCGTCGGGTTACCGGTAAATTCGGCAACAGCACTGGGACCGAGATCTGCTCAATTGAAACCACTCAATAGCACGCACGGATGCCACTGTTCGTCCTCGGCGTGTGCGTCACAGAACCACTTGTCACAAATCGTGCAGCGAACGGTAGCAGGAAAGCCACAGACCACATTGCTGAGTGAAACAGCTTGGCACGGGCGCTCCTTGTTCTCACTCTCGTGTGATGTCTCATCCATTGACACGACCCCTTCGGCCGCCATTCTACATGAGCTGTCAACTCAAGTCATTGCGTTCAAACGGCTTTATCGAACGCGCGCGGAGATTTCTGCCTGCTCACACCAGTCCCCCAAAACGCGCCTCCGATAAAGCGCTGACGTTAGGACGTAGCCGCCCGGCGGCGGACGCTACGCGTGAGGTAGTGGAGCGTTGGTTGCTCCATGGTTGTGATGTAAGTGTGGGTCACAGGAGGTGTCTACTCGCTGGCTCGAAGCGATTATATGCCCGCGCCAGCAAACTTCGCTTGCGGTTTCAATGGGACGAACCCTCGAATGATTGTTCCCCGGCTAGGCTTCGCATCGATCTCGAACTTTCCGCCGACTAAGTTGAGGCGCTCCTTCATGCTGGCCAGGCCCAGCCCACGTCTCGGCCCCAGCTCTCCAGGGCGAAACCCTCGCCCCTCATCACAGACAGTAAGAGCAATCTGATTTGTTGATCCCACGAGCGAGACCCGGAAGTGGCGTACTCCGCTATGCTTCACTGCATTCTGCAGTGCCTCCTGCAAGACCCGAAATAGGCAAAGGGAAATTGCCTCAGGCAGCTTCCTGGGGACTTTTTCAGAGTTAAATTTGACTTCGACATCTTGCCGTTCTGCAAGCTCGCAGCAGAAGCTTTTCGCAGCCGCCGCGAGGCCCAATGAATCCAACTTCAAAGAATGAAGTCTGTGCGACATCGAATGGATGTCACTGGAAAGCTTCGAAATTTGCTTGTACACCTCCGCCATGCTCCACCGCAGGTCATCCGCGGAGGCTTGTAGATTCTGTCCTTGACGATCGAGTTCCATCGCCGCGACGCTTAGTCGTTGGTTAATATCGTCATGCATCTCCCTGGCGATCCAAGTCCGTTCCTGTTCTTGCGCTTCGATCAATTGTCGGCTTATTGACGATAGGGTTTCTTCAGCTACCTTCTGTTCGGTGATGTCGATGCATGAGCCGATGTAGCCGTCAAAGGAGCCATCGTGGTGAAACCTCGGCACCCCAATGTCAAGCACCCAGCGATACTGTCCATCGTGTCTTCGCAGACGGCATTCTTTCCTGAAAGGTTGCCGCTGATCGAACCCACGACAATAAACCTCGTGACATTTTTGGTAGTCGTCGGGATGAACCAATGCGGCAAGACCCTTCTGAAGATCAGATTCCGATCGGCCCGTGAAGTCCAGCCAAGGCCGATTGAAGTATGTGGCACGTTTGTCCAGACCTGACATCCAGATCATGACCGGCGCGGCGTCGGCGACCAACCGGAAACGTTCTTCGCTTTCCTTAAGGGCCTCCTCAGCCCGCTTCCGCTCGGTGATGTCTAGATTGACGCCAACCACTCGCAAAGGCTCGCCAGAGTCGTCCATCAAAACCTGCCACCGTGAAACTATCCAATGGACACTGTCATCAGGCCAGATTGCGCGCCATTCTCCCTCAGTCGGTTGTCCGCTTTTCAACGCCTGTTGGATGAGCTGTGCGACTCTTTGCCTGTCGTTGGGATGAATTAAATCCTTGACGAACTCAGGTGTCTTTCCATCGAGGCTGCGGGTGACAAACCGTAAAGTGGTTCTAGTCCTTCTGCCCAAGTGATACGTCCCGTCCGAACATCGCGTTCGAAAGTTCCTATACGAGCGGCTTGCTGTGCCAATCGTAGCCGTTCCTGGCTGACGCGTAGCGCCTCTTCCGCGAGCTTCTGATCGGTTACATCCGCTACCATGCCAATCACGCGCAACATTCTGCCTTCCCCATCGAAGAACGCGCGCCCGCTGCTCTTCACCCAAACTGGAGGCTTGCCGGAAAGCAGCACGCGGTAGGTCACCTCAACCGTCGGGTTTTCCGGCGAATGTCTAGCAATGGCTGCGAGAAGTTTCGGTCGATCATCAGGATGGATTTGTTCCAAGGCCTGCTGGTGGGTCAAGGTTCGCGGCTCAGTCGCAGCGAGGACGTTTACATACTCCGGGGATCGCACTAACACATCGGTTGTGACGTCCCACTCATAGGCGTACATCCTTCCCGCCCGAATTGCTAAGCGCAGCCATTCTTCGCTCTGACGCAGGATCTCTTCTGCTTCGTTCTCGCTCATGCTGCGGAGATATAGCACTGTACCCTTGACGACTGCAAGCCGTCATAACTGCTCGGAAAATGGCTCAGTTCTACTTCTGCCTGGCAACGTAGGTACCGGGACCGATGAGCCCTTCAAGGCCAACCTCCAGTTGCACCTAAGCGCCACCCTTTGATTGCACCAAAGTATTTCACGGGCACCCAATCACCGAAGTGACAAGCCCCCGCCTCATTTCGTGGTTACAGGAACGGTTGCTCTTGCGAGGGCCTACGTGCAAAGTCTCGATGAAAAATCCAGTGGCCAAAACTTGGGCGCAAAACCCCGGCTTTGGGGCAGAGCACCGAAATTCGCTGTCAATGGTGGTTTCCTTCTCCTCTCAAAAAGTTCGGTCCAATTTCGGTCCAAAATCGGGTTCTAACGGGGTACTTTCCCGCGATGCGGTGAACCAAGGCCAATAGAATCATCAGGAGTTAGAATTGGGTTGGTGGGTTCGAATCCCATCGGCTCCACCAAGACCACGATTCGATTGGCTTTATTCTAAGAAAAACTCCAAAAGATGTCTTTAAGGCTCTAGTTCTGGTCCCAAATTGGTCCCAAATTTTTGGGGTGAACCCCTTCGGTGGCACAAATTCTTTGGGCACAGTTTCCGTTTTGTAATTGCGTCCTTCAACTCCATAGCCTGATCCTTCCACAAATTCCAAAACGCCTTCACCGTGTCCGGCCCGTGTCCTCGATAGTGGATGTTCAACCTCCCATGCCGAGCATGAATCCATATGCGCAGATAACCAACCACCAAGCGCCCACTAGTATTGCGTCAAATCCTAGTGGCTCAGAAGGCACACCGGTAGAAGTTGCCTTCCGCTTCTGCCAAATTCTCCAGGCGAGGAGGGTTGTTGCGAACAGAGTCGACCGGACCAGCCAGAACCATATAGCCAAAGCCAATACGATTGGAAGTTCGAAGTTTATGGTCTGGACGTGGGCAAAGAACAATTTGATACGTCTGTCTGTGAATGGGAAAATGTGAAGAGCAACAAGAGCGAAGTTGGGTAGAAGCGAAACTCGAATCGCTTTGCTGGAAAACAACGTTGTGTTCACGGTTCTGGTTTTCCCATCTCTGCGTATCGCTTGTACTGGTGCGGAAAATCAACACGATAGCAAACAATCGCACCCAGTCTTAATTGTCCTTGGACGGTCTGACCATCAGCGGGTGCCTGGGGCCCTGTGATCTTCGCTAAAGCAAGGTGGTGAGGGCGAGGGAACTTAATGGGAACCAAGATCGTACTAAACTTGTAGAACAGGGAGAGGGTTGATGAGGGAATTGGCGATCGTAGCACTTTTTATCCTCGTAATGAGTGCAGACGACATCCTCGACCAGTTGGCACGTAGCGGCAACATTGATGAGAACGCTCCCGTCAAAGTCTCGTTGGAGATCACCATCATCGCAGCACCCGAAAAAGTATGGGGTTTGCTTACCGACGTGAAGAGCTGGCCAAGATGGCAGCGGGACAT
Source organism: Candidatus Acidiferrales bacterium (assembly GCA_963722985.1). Lineage (GTDB taxonomy): Bacteria > Acidobacteriota > Terriglobia > Acidiferrales > UBA7541 > Acidiferrum. The sequence continues at coordinate 943,639 of CAVROZ010000001.1, forward strand.
CAGCAAGGCAAACATCTCCGGCCCTCTCCAGAGTGGAACCGCGTTCTCGTGGACTGCCGGCGTCAACATACAATCCCGAATAGCCCTCGTGCAGCCCTTGGAGCAGTTCGCTTGGACAGGCACAGCGTACAAGGCGAAAGCCATTCACGTTTGGAAACTGCAAAGGCTGCCTGGCAACCGTACGCTTGTGAAAACTAATGAATCGATGGGAGGGTTCTTGCTTACTTTGTTTTACTCGTCTTCGAAACTCAAAGAAAGTGATCAACGCTGGCTGAACTACTTGAAATCGGCTGCAGAGCAATAGCTCGCTTGCCAGCGTGAGTCACGACGCTACGTCGATAATACAGGTCTTGACCGGATCGAGATGCCAACCCGATTCCGCCTTGCGCCACAAACCCTCCCACCATTGATTCCAATTCAAGGAAGAATTCTCGCCCGTATAGTAGTCAAGGCAGGCTCGGAGGGATGGACGGTGGGCCTATCCTTGACGCTGGAACGATTTCTAAGAAATTTGACCTAGCGTTCGTGGCCCTGTACGGCACCCTGCGATTCCAGTATCTTCAATTGTACTTCGACGGGGGTCAAAATCTGGACTGAACCCCTAACTTGAGACACTCGGATAAGGCACACTGTGCAGGGAAAGGAACTGCAGGTGGCAAAGAGACGAGTGGGGAAATACCCGAAAGAATTCCGCCGGATGGCCGTTGAGCGATTGAAGACCTGTGACAACATCGTGGAATTGTCACAGGAACTTGGTGTGCATCGGCGGCTTCTCTATAAGTGGCGAGATCAATTCGATCCTTTCGACACCGGCGAGGAACCGCTTCGAGGGAATTCGCGTGAGTCCACCCTGCGCAAGGAAATCAACCAGCTGAAGCGGGTGGTGCTTGACAAAACTCTGGAGCTGGATTTTTTCAAAGGTGCCTTGCAAAAAGTAGAGGCTCGACGCCAGAAGAGCGGTATCAGTGGCGAGAAGCCATCTACGACGAAATCCAAGAAGTGATGCCATTGCAAGGCAGCTTAAGCATCGAACGCATGTGTCAGTTGACCGGGGTCAGCCGTGCCGGTTTTTATCGTTCTCTGCAGGAACGCGCACCAGTCGAGGAAGACATGGAGGTGCGGAGCGTGATTCAGCAGATCGCTATCGAGCACCAACGCCGCTACGGGTATCGACGGATCAGCGCCGAGTTGCGGCGGCGTGGGATGCTGGTGAATCACAAACGCGTGTTGCGGATCATACGGGAAGATAACTTGCTGGCCGTGCAGCCGCGGGCCTTCGTGGTGACGACGGATTCCGATCACGAGTTCGAGGTCTATCTGAACCTGGCCAGTCACATGAAGCTGACGGGGATGAATCAGCTTTGGATAGCGGATATTACCTATATCCGTTTGAAGAAGGAGTTTGTCTACCTGGCGGTGGTTCTGGACGCTTTCTCACGCAAGGTGGTGGGATGGGCTCTGGATCGCACGCTGGCGGCCCGTTTGCCGATCGTCGCTCTGGAGCAGGCCCTCGCGCAGCGACAGCCGCCGCCGGGTTTGGTGCATCATTCCGACCGTGGTGTGCAGTACGCGTGCGGCGACTACGCCCAGATCTTGCAACAGCACCAGATGATTCTCAGCATGAGTCGGCCGGCGAACCCCTATGACAACGCCAGTTGCGAAAGCTTTATGAAGACTCTCAAGCGGGAGGAGATTTATGCGAACGACTACCGAGATTTAGAACACTTGCTGGGTAACATCGAAGTCTTCATCGAACAGTACTACAATCGGTGCCGTTTACATTCGGCACTGGGCTATCGGCCGCCGGAGGAGTTCGAGCAGGAAGTGAGTCCAGCGATAAATTCTGCTGGAGCGACGATGAGTTTTTTCAGGCATGGGGAGATCTATCAGTCCGATGTAGGAGGAAACAGTGGCGGGGAGCGACCCAAGAGCCGCCCCCCGGCTCATCGTTCCGATGAGTCTCCAGCTGGTTATTCCTTGGCGAGTTGCTCTCCAGCAGAGCTCGCCTCCGCTTCACCAGCCGAGCGCCATCCTGAAAGAGAAAAGGAAGAATGAGAAGGAAAAACCATGGAACGGCATGTGTGCCAATTCCAAACTGTCTCAACGGAGGGGTTCACCCCAAATCGCTGTGCCCAATTTTGTGCCCACCCTAGATCAAAAACCATGGCAAGTGGTAGCGATGGGGCAGGGAAGCGAATCACCTGTACCGGCGCAGAGAATCAACACCATAGCGAATCATCGCGTTCAGTCTTAATTGTCTTTGGACGGTCTCTTAATCAACGGGTTGGAGGTTCGAGTCCTCCCCGGTTCACCACTCAATTCAGGTCCAGCCCGGACACATGGGTGACACAACGTACCTAAGACATAGGTAACACTTTTGGGCCGAACGGATTTTCGAGCGGTTCGAGCACCCGAGTCTCCAGATCGAAGTACCCCAGATCATAATCCATAAAGCTCACCAGCCAGATATCGTCGTGAACTTCTTTGATGCCGACGGCCTGCCCGGCAAAGACCTGGCTGAAATTGATTTTTTTGCGACCCAGGCAAATTCTACCGCACCGGGTGACCACGATGGTTTTGTCGTGGAGCGGATAGTCGACGTCCGGCAGTCCGGTATAAGGACGCGTGGATGGCTGATAGACTTCGGCCGGACACTTCATGGCTAGGGCTTCGTGAGGACGTTCGTTGTTGAAGACCTCGATGAACTTGTCGAACCTAGCCTGCTGCTGCAGAAAATTCCGAGCGGCTGGCTTGGTGGCCTCTTTCTTCAGTGTGAGATGCATGCGTTCGTGGCGGCCGTTTTGTTGCGGGTGACCCGGCTTGATTCGTTCGATGCCGATGCCCAGCCGCAGCCACCAGACGGCGAGCTTGCTCAAGTTGAACAACGCATGCGCGGACGCAAAGGGCACGCCGTTATCACTGCGAATGTTGGCGGGCAAGCCGCGCTCTTTAAAAAGCTTTTCAAACACAGTAAAAGCGTAGTTTTCTCTGGTAGAGGAAAGGGCCTCGCAGGTCAGCAGATACCGGCTGGCATGATCGGTGATCGTCAGCGGGTAGCAGTATTGATGATTCCCCAACAAGAACTCGCCCTTGTAATCGGTGCACCACAACTCATTGGGCCGCTGGCCCAACGATAAAGTGGTTCCCTGAGCGCGACGACGCAAGCGCCCGCGGCGCTCCACCAGTCCATGACGATCCAGAACCGCATGGACGGTGCTTTTGGCCGGCATAGGAATACCAGAGAACCGGCGAAGCAAGCGCTCACGGATTTTGCGAGCACCCCAGCTGGGGTGCTCACGCTTCATGTTTAAGATGTAGTTCTCCACCTGGAAGGGGAGCTGATTCGCGTACCGATACGGGCGTCGGCTCCTGTCCGTCAGTCCTTCGACCCCGCATTCCTGGTAGCGATCGAAGATCTTGTAGCCCGTCTTACGGGAAATGCCAAACTCCCTGCAAAGTTCCGCCATTTGCTCGCCGGCTAGCCGGCGAGCAACGAACTGCATTCTTTCATCCATTACCGAACACTCCTTCCAAGGCATCACTCCCTCCCTTTACGGGAGAAAGTGTCACCTATGTGTCCGGCACAATGTGTTACCTATGTCTCAGGCCGCTCATCAAACAAGATAGCGTGCAGCCTGCACCGCATGAAGAAAGCTTGATGTAGCGGAAATTGTAGCGGGTCGAGCCAAATTTTGATATTAGAGCTAAGCGTGCAGCGCAGGTTCAACTGTGCGAGGTATGCAGGTATGGTCGTAAATACTCGCGTGGCAAAAAACATTCCGGAATTTCTTGACTTGGTGGAAGGGTATACAGACGATTGGTTCGCCAACGAGAAAACTTGGGGACCATGGTTTCGTGGCCAGACGGAGGCCTCATGGGGACTGCGCCCGAGCCTCTACCGATTCGGCTCATCCTCCAGACCTATTCGTAGATTGGAGGATGAAATTAGACAAGAATTTATTGTCAGAGCCCCGAGTTTAGGCGCGGAGCGACCGCAAAACAGCTGGGAATGGTATTTCCTGATGCAGCACTGCGGGGCTCCAACTCGCCTCTTGGATTGGACCGAAAGTGCTGCCGGTAACTTTGCTCCCAGTACTTTGCCTTTCCGATTTGGCCGAGTACTCCGAATGAGGGGACTATAGGCTGCAAGCGTGACGTAAAGGAGTAGAAACGATGGCAGATAACATTTCCTCATCACCGGAGCTTTTGCCCTTAGAAAACGAACGCTTCCATCTGGCCTATCAGGATTACTTCAAGATGATTAATGATTTGTTCTCCTCCGAATATGTGCTCTGACTCTCGCCAGAAACTCCTCGATGTCAAATCGTTCAAGTACGTAGTCGTCTGCCCCGCTTACGAATAGTTTGACCTTAATATCGACATCATCGCGTCCTAAAACCATGATTGGAAGATCTGGCGCTCGGGACCGCATCGCCAAGCATATCTCGTAGATATGCTCGATTCGCCAGTAGGGCTCCGAACTAACGAGAACTGCTAGCGCCACTCCGATCAGGGACCGGCTCGCCACTTCTGAAACAACGTCGAGGTTGTATCCCGCACTGAGCAAGATCCCGCTCAGACGTTTGACCAAGATAGGACATGCTGCCACGACCAAAACCGCTTCTGCACCCACCGGGGCCGAGATCCTCGATTGCATCGTAAGGAGCCACCCTTCGGAAAAAGACGCGCGGCTTGACTCAACTTATAAAGCGAGTCGCCTGACGATTTGTCCGGTAAATGTCATGCTATTGCAACTTGTTGTCAGCAACCTGTCATGGGCTGGTTATAGTTCCGGTGGCTGCATATTCGTCCTTCATAACATGGTTGTCGCGGGGGCGAAGCGGTTTTCAAATGGCCGCTCAAAACATCTGCTGAAACGATCGTCATAAAACTCCTCCTAAACAATGAGCTTCGCGGCAATTCGAAACAGAAGCGGGGCAGCTTGATATCGTTTCGGTTTACTTACCGAATAAGATCCGATCGGCCATGCAAGCCAGTCCTCCGGGTACGATGCCATTCCGGCCCCTGCAATAGGAGCTACTCTCAATGGTTCAGTGGGAGCCGGGGAGCGGCTGCGTGGGTGGCGCTGTTTCCGTGAAAACTTGCTTGGCGGCGGAAGGAAGATCGTTCATGTGGCTGAGAAATGTCACCGTCTGCCAAATCTGCGGCACAGTTAAGACGTTTTTCCAACCGGGCATGGCGGTCCAGCGAATGCCGTGCTCCAGGATGTAAAAATTCTGATTCTCCGGCATGTCGGTCATGTCATCCATGAACTGTGGCGGAGGGGGATTGAGCGAATCGGCGAGTGGCGATTTGGGATGCGCCGGATCGCCGTGACACAGCGTGCAGTGGTCGCGATAGAGACGAGCACCGGCAACCAAGTTCGTTTCGTCTGCTGCGACGGGATTCGTCAGTTTGGGGGCAGCACGTGCGACGCTCGCGTCCATGGCATGCCCGGCGAGCGTGCTCTCCATCTTCGAAGGAGGATTATCCGCACGCATGTTGACGAAACCCATCAGTGCGAATACGAGTCCGAGCACAAGAACGAGAATCAGCGTCACGATACCACCGATGAATCCTTTCATCGCGCTCTCCTTTCGTGAACGGGCTAGGCAGATGGCAGGTCCTGGTTCGCCCTGTCACTGGCCCCGTTCCATGGAAACAGTGACGGATTCGTTGCGCTACAGTCTCGAGCCTGGTTGAGGCAAGTGCGACTACAGCTAGAGCATCGCAAATTTCATCACGTGGATCTGGCCCTTGTCCTTGTACACGTGAGCGCTCAGTTCGACGTGATGCCCTACGTGATCCTTCAGAGTCTCAGGATTGATGACATCCCAGGATTTCCCGCCCTCGTCGGAGACAAACGTGATTTTGTCACCGTCCGCTTTCACCGCACCATTGACACTCATTAGCACCGGCTTTTGTCATCCCGGTTCGTTTCCTGAGGTTCCGTGGGCGAGGACCGGAATCCAAAGTGTTGCTACCGAGAGTGCTAACGTTAGAATGGATAGCTTTTTCATCTCGCGACCTCCTGATTTCTCTAAGTTGTAAACAACTCCTAATTTGATTACGGCTTGACAGAGCAATCCTGACCGGCTCGTTCGCTCCAGCCTTTAATCATGGATCGACGATGAGTTGGCCTTTCATTCCGCCGTGACCCAATCCGCACTTGACGCAACACTTGAAGGAGTAGGTGCCTGCCGTTTGCGCGACAAATTCAATGGTTGACGATTGACCTTTCTCGATCTTCCAGCAGTCTTGGGGCGAAGTGAAAGCGAGACCCGGGCTTCCGTTTTTATCGGAGCCGTCCGAAAATGCCCCAATCTTGAAGCCATGTGTATGGTCAGTCGCAGTGATCCTAAGCTGGACCGTCGTGCCCTGTTTGACGTGGATTGACGATGGATTGTACTCATACTTCTTCGCACTCACCTCGATGACCTTGACATCTTGCGTCGAAGCTTGAGCCGGGTTGGAGCGCCGTGAAACGGTGCCGCTCGTTAGAGAAAGAATCGCAGCCAAGGATAGCGGGGCGAGAAGCAGTGATCTCATCAACTTTTCTCCTGAAATGGCATCCATAGATTCAACCTGGATTGTTTGGAACAGAATCGTGACTCGTCAGCGGTTTCTCCAGAGATAGTCGCGATTCATGGATTCTCCGTTGCCGTATGATCGTCCCTCACACAAGTTGACGAAGCATTTCGGCACGGATGACACATACTCGGACGACATTTCAAATTTCGAGTCCGAGGGCGTGAGCGTACGAACAATCTCTGACGGAAATGTCACGAATTCATCTCGAAGCTGTTTTTAGAGTGTAAATGTGGAGGGGAACGGTACTGGGAGTCCCGCCGTTCGGCCACCAACACCACCAACACACGGTAGTGCCGAGTTTCAAACGCTAAACTCGTTTGCGAACGTCGATTCAAAGAAAACACCGCCCCGTTTCGGTCTAATGTAGATAATGCCGCAATGCCAGCCCAACTTGTGTGGCTGATTCGCGTGGTGGCCGTTGCGGTTGCCCATGTGCGTGCGTTGCGCGGCATTCTCCACACGGGTGTAGCGTTGGTTGCAGCAACGACGGTGACCGTTGGAATCGGACTCATCTTCGTCAGAAAGTTTCACGATCGTGACTTCACGAACGCAAGGTTTCTCGCGTAGTCAACTCCAGGGCTGCGAGTCTTCCTGCCCCTTTTATATTTTGCCTTTCGAGCAGTATGCTTCGTTGGCTTCTGAGAATGGTCACCAAAGAGTGCGGCATCTATTGCGCACAATCTAAGTCATTCATCCGAATCAACTCGTTAGACTTCGATCCGCCACTGAAGAGAGGAGCCATTCCCTTGCGACTTCAACCATTCACTCCGCCCAAGGGGAATCGCGCAAGCTGTCATCGCAAATCTATCGGCGAACTTTATCGGGCCGTGGGACTGACGCGAGATAGGGGACTTAATATCCGAGAGATCACGACACGCTCCCTGCCTCCCAAAGGGGATTCGAACTGACGGTCGGCGGTCCCATTTTTCTTCACTTCGTCCAAGACTTGCCGAGCCGCTGCCTCACTTTTGAATCGAGTGCGAAGATAGCTGAACGTAAAGTTTTCGTCTCCGTCATATTCCATAAGTGCAGCGTTTTCGTACAGGGCTAGACGATAATGCTTGGTTTCCATGCGCGGACCCACAGCTTTTCCCTTGAGAAAATCTATCAAGGCCAGTTTCGACCTGTCTGTTCAGAATTGCACACTCGCCCTGAATAGACGCGCGGCGTCATCGCCAGCGTTTCCAAGGCCAGATCTCAGCGATAAGAAACGGGGTTCAAATCGAATAGGGCAATGGCCAGTCTGCCCAAGTGGCACCAAGGCCCCCCACGGAGTTGCCACGATTCAGTAGAAGTTATCTCATAAACACATTCAAGCCGCTGAACGGTTGAAACTTATGACAAACGGCGTAAACCGAGAGCATGGACCTCACCGACGCCCAGTGGGCCGTTCTCGAACCATTGTTCCGTCCGAAGCGACGGGCCGATGGACGCGGGAGGCCGTGGCAGGACACACGCGCGGTGCTGAACGGAGTCTTTTGGGTTCTACGCACGGGTGCTCCTTGGCACGATTTGCCGTCTCGCTATCCGCCCTATCAGACCTGTCATCGGCGCTTCCAACATTGGCAACGCAGTGGGTTGTTGACTCGCCTACTGCAAAAACTGGCCGAAGACTTACGAGACCGAGGAAAGCTCGATCTGAGCGAATCCTTCATCGACGCCAGTTTCAGCGGCGCGAAAAAGGGGGCTCTGGTGTCGGCCCTACAAAACGCGGCAAAGGCAGCAAAATCGTGGCAATCGCAGACAGCCATGGTCTTCCTTTCGCCGTGCACGTGGCCAGCGCTTCGCCTCATGAAACAAAACTCGTCGAACCCACGCTCGAGCACCGCTTCCTCAAGCAAACTCCCGAGCGGATGATCGGCGACCGCGCTTATGACAGCGATCCTTTGGACCAGCGCATCCAGGAACGCTACGGCGTGCAACTCATCGCGCCTCACAAATTTGTGCGCGTGGCCCCCGCAACTCAAGACGGGCGCCGCCTGCGTCGATATCGCCGCCGTTGGAAGATCGAGCGTCTGTTCGCTTGGCTTCATAACTTTCGTCGCACAGTCATTCGCTGGGAATACTACCCAGAGAATTTCCTCGGGATGGTGCAGCTCGCTTGCGCTGTTATCCTCCTGAGGCATTTATGAGATGGCTTCTAGATACATAGATTGCAAGCATCCCCGAGTCAAGCAGAGGACCGTAAAGCGCTGGTAAAATCACGGGACTGTTACTCGTTACAGCTCCGTTCATCTTCGGAAGCAAGGCCAACTCTGGTCAAAATCGGTTGCGTGTGTCTATTAAAAACAAGAGCAGAGATGTTGATCAGATGATCGGCATCCCTTCGCGCGAGGCGATTCCGGGGATTCTATATTTTCGGCTCAGCATTTCGCGTTCCAATCCGGTTTTCGCAGACAGCTAGCTTGTAACTTCTGTCGCGACCGTGTCAATTTCCTGCAAAATCGACACAGATCGTCGGCAATTGCACTCTCACAAAATAATGACGACGAATTTGCCGCGCGGACATTCCGCTGTGACACTTTACTTTTTGTTTCGGCCTACCGTGACGAGCGAAAGATATTCGAGTGCTAGTCGCTCGTGATCTCTTTACACCGCCTAATTTTTCTTCTGGGGAGAAACTCAAATGACTAATCATGTGCTTCGAAGTGTCAACTCAGGCTCCAACCGACGTTCGTTTCTGAAGCGCGGTGCGTTTGCAGCAGGTGCTGCAACCGTGGGCGCAAGCCTGTTCGAACGAGGGATTTCCGCGTTCGCTGCAGAGAGCCAAGAAGAGAACGGTCGAAAACTGACGAAGGGAGATGCCGCGCTCCTCAGGTTCGCGGCCGCGGCAGAGATCTTGGAAACCGATTTTTGGGTACAGTACAACGAGCTCGGCGGAATACAAGACAGCGAAGTTCCGGGGGGAACCGGCAACGTTCTGTATACCAATGCACTGGCAATGCTCGACTCGGACATGGCCCAATATGTCCACGATAATACCGATGATGAGTTCACACATCAGAACTTTCTGAATGCCTACCTAGTCTCCAAAGGGGCGGATCCAGTGGACCTTGAGAAGTTCCGCACCCTTCCCGGCAGCACCGCTACCGGTTCGAGTGGAAAATTACGGCTCACCAATCTCACACAACTCACATTAGATACCAGCTGGTGGACGCGGTACCGCAGTGACAATAAAAACCCCGATTTCGGTGAAACGTTCCCACAGGCTGTCCCAACTTTGGCCGTCGGACAGCACACCGCCATACCGAGGACCGACGGCGACACGTCGGACCCGAATTTCCTGCAGGCTATAGCAAACACAGCGGGTTTTCACTTCCCAACAATCGAACAGGGAGGCAACAGCCTCTACCCCTCAATGGCGCAGAGAGCTACCAGCGTGGAAGTCCTGCGAATTCTCATCAGCATCGGACCTACAGAGACAATGCATTTCCAAACCTGGTCCGACAAGGCCGGGAATGCTCCACCTCTGACTGCTGTCGACCCTGTCACCAAGGTGTCCGTTACTTTTCCGGATCTGACCAAGGCCGGTGAAGACTTGCGCGCAAACCTCATCATGCCAGAACCTTGTCCGTTTCTCAGCCGAGATTTGCCGGTGTGTTCGATCATTCGACCGACCGAAACCAAAGGCGTTGCCATGAGTGTGGTAAAGTTCTTGACGGATATGGGCCTGTTTATCGGTCAATCGACGCAGTTCTTTGCCGCCTTGACGGAATTGGCGGAAGATGCCGATGAAGCTCGTCGAGAACACGATCACGACTAGACTCATTCTTCCCTCAGAAGACTGGCGACAGGAAGTGCGAGTGGACGCGGTCCCCGAGCTGTCGAAGCCGTAACCAATAACGCTCAAAATGCCACAAAAGAAGAGTGCCTTTTCTGCAAAGCATCGGGCCTTGACGGTCCGGAACGATGCTGTTGCTGTGGAGGTGCTGTGGTTGGATCTTCTCGCGAAAGATGTAGCCCAACGACACTAAAAGTGGACTTTCGAAAGCGCCATTGCGAACTGAGTGCTCCTCGCCATCGAGATAGGTCCCGATAGCAATCTCCGATGCCGCCCCGTGCAGCTGCTTTCATCGAACCCATGGAATGCCTCGCTGTCCCGAAACTCCCGGACAGCCCGGAGTGGGTGTATGAGATCAAGCTGGATGGCTACCGGGCTGTCTTCGCTGTTCTCGTCCGATTACCCAGGAAGCCACGCACGCCTCTGGCAGTATTTCGGCCCATCCCTGAGCCACTCGGTTTTTGCACTTTGCTTCATGTCCTTTCTGCTCGGCAAGAGCGAAACGCTCTGGTCGTACTCGGTGTAGCGTTCCCCACGCGTCCATGCAAGAACTCCGAAGTGATAACTTAGAAAACGCGGGCAGGGCCCCAGCGACCATTACCTGGTACTAGAACTTATACTCAGATGTACGGTTTGCTAATTCTGGGCTTGCGCTCACAAAAAACTTGGCGTAGCTTTCTGCGGTCGCCCTGACCTTACCTTCTGATTACCCCTATGCCCTGGAAGTTATGATCACCGCGCGGCGATATCTGTGAAATCGCAGATTCCTAATCCTCATTGCGAGTAGAAAAGGAGATCTCATGAAAAATCTCTGGGTGGTTGTGTGGAAAGGTACTGTGGTTTTCGGCATCGCAGTCTGGATTTGCGGGATAGTGCCTTCAGCGTTTGCTCAGGGCGCCCCGCAGGAAAAGAAGCCTGCTCGGATATTGCCCGCATATACGATGGTTCGACCTGCTCCAGCCGCCGACGCCGCCCAAGTCCAGAGTGACATTGCCGCCTCGGGAAAGAGCAAAATGTCATCTCTTCCCTTGTTTACCTATCAGGTCACTTCCTCCCGCGACGGTAATTCCTACCCTGGACTGATGGTAGGTTCAAACCCGTTCCAGGGCGGAGGTGTTTAGGAGACTCCAACCTTTATCATTCCTTTGATCTTCGTCCTTCACAGAGTCGGCGTCAGCTTCGACCCCAATACCGGTAACATCGGCACGGCCCCTGGCAAGACCACGTTTGACCCCACGGTGGCAGACGACGCTTGCCTCACTGCGCCGAATGACGTGCCACTGACCATTTTCCAACAATCTCCCATCTTTAATGCCGCTTCCTTCAGTTTTGGAGGCACCAGTCTCGGCGACACGCAGTATATTGATGCTGACCAGCGCGCGAACTTCTGGAACGTCGAGGATCGAGATCATTATCATCTACTCTTGAGCAATGTTAAGACTCTTGATCCGATCAGTATTAACGTTCCCGACGATCTCGCCACCACCCTTCCACAATCCGATTTCCCCTCTTGTGGACCTTTTGGAATAGTGGACTTCGATTTCCTAGAGAGGAAGCTTACAAACGAAGTTCTGTCCAAGTTGACTCCCAAAGGAGTGAACTCCTCGAACTTCCCGATATTCCTTATGTACAACATCGTTCTGGCCTCTCCCGTGACGAACTTGGGGACATGTTGCGTGCTCGGCTATCACGGCGCCGCTAATTCCCCACTACATACCTATTCGCCGATTGATTTCGATACTACGGGCCTTTTTGGCCCGTCGATCGGCGACACCTACGTAGCCGGTCATGAAATCGGCGAATGGGCGAATGATCCTTTCGGGAATAATCCGACGCCGGCTTGGGGACATGTCGGCCAGGTCGGAGGTTGCCAGAACAATCTCGAAGTCGGCGACCCGCTGAGCGGCACGGCTCCGATCTCCATCGCTGCGTCGAACGGCTTTACTTACCGACTGCAAGAACTGGCGTTCTTCTCCTGGTTCTATGGAGCTCCATCCATTGCCGTCAATGGATGGTTCTCGAATAACAACACCTTCACGAAGGATGCGGGGCCAGTGTGTAAATAGCGGACGCCGACGCAATTCATGATCAACCTGAAGTATTGTGTCTGCGCGAGGGCACGCCGTTTCATTGGCGTGCCCTTGATTATCATCCCTTAACCTAAGTGACGGGAGTTTTCGCGCACGTTTAGCCTGAAAGACATTTTTCCGTTCTGGCTTCCTGCAATTGAATAACAAAGACTTCTCGGGGAGGCTCGCGTCTATTCGCTTGCGGGCTACACATCGATCTCGCGGCTTTCCCGAATTGCAATAGCTCTGTCTCCGTTCTGTTTTGAAGGCGCGTTCGAAGTTCATTCAGATTGAATGCTTTGGTGTCTACGGATTGCATCAAGCAGGCTTTGCGCTTTGAGGCGGCGGACGAAATCGACGTATCGATGGACCCCAGAACTTCATGCGTCTGTTGGCAAAATACGAAATACGGCCCCGGATTCGCTGGGCGTGATCTTTCATCCTGCGGTTGGCTGCGCGTAGACCACTGACAGCTTCAATCCACATTGCATCTTGTTTCGATGACCGCTGAAAATGTCAAATTGAGGGACGTTCACACGCCGCCCTTTGTCGAGGAAATGGGCGGCGGCTATCCGGAAACGAACTAGTCATTAATGAGTTCACGCGACAGGCAACCCACGCCGGAAGTATTGCTACTTCATACCGATGACCATCGAGTCGGGGCCGATCAAATGCTCTACTCGGGTTTCGCGAAACCCTGCTTCCTTCATCCATCCGGAGCAGTCAGCTCCGGTGTAGTCGAAGCCGTCGGCGGTTTCAATCAGCATATTCAGGCTCATCAACAACCCAAATGAGTTTTCAGAGCGGTCGTCGTCGATGATGCTTTCGTAGACAATGAGCGACCCGCCGTTCGGCAGCGCTTCGTAGGCTTTGCGCAACAGCATTCGCTTCGTCTCGAGGCTCCAGTCGTGCAGGATGTGGCCCATCATGATTACGTCAGCTCCGGGTAATGCTTGCTCCATGAAACTGCCGGGAGAAAATTTTACGCGCCCTGAAATCCGGTTCGCGTCCACGTACTCTTCGAAGATTGGCTCTACCTCCGGTAAATCAAAACCAGTTCCTTCGATATGGGAATTCGCCAACGCCACCTGCGTAATCAGGTCGCCCTGGGCAGTTCCCACATCCACGGCGGTGCGATATTTGTTCCACGGGAATTTGTGAGCGATTGCCAGGTTGGCGCCATGGCTCACGCCGGTCATAGCTTTCAGGAACTGCTTGAGCCGCGCCGGTTCGGCGTAAAGAGCTGCGAAAGGATTGGGGCTGCCGTCTCTCGTCTCGTTTTGCGGAAGTCCCGTTCGGAGCGCCGTGGTGAGACGGCTCCAAAACAGATACAGCCGGCTGTTGGCCATCTCGAGAATGCCACCGATATAGGATGGCTTCCGCTTGTCGAGGAACAAATCCGTACTGGGCGTGTTGTAGTAGCGACCATTGCGTCGTTCGAGAAATTGTAGGGACACGAGCGCATCGAGAAAATCGCGGGCCGATCTCGGATGCAGGTTGAGCCGCGCCTGCAAAGTTTCAAGATCCTCCGGGTGTTTGGCAAGTTCTGTGAAGAGTTCCATCTCGACGGCGCTCAAAAGCGCCTTGGAAGCCCAGAATCCCAAGCCCACTTGCAAGATGCGATCGGGTTGCGGCTCGTTCATTGCGTTTCAGCCTCTAGATGATTGCGCAGTATAGCAAGTCTGAATGGGCGGGAGGTCGGCAACTCAGAAATAATCGTCGGTGACTGCCGGCAGAAAGCTGGATAGACGTTGATAAATCGTCTTACCGCCCGCTATCTCATTTGGAGATTGGTGGTGATAAATCCTGTTCTGTCAACCCTGTTCTCGACAGCTATCCGAACAACTACAGTACAACATGCTGTTTCGGTGGTTTTGTGGGGATGGAGATGGACGAGGTGGTATGGAATCACGCGGTGTACAGCAAGAATCGGGAGCGTTTGCTGAACGAAGAGATCGCCGAGTCGTTTTTTCAACGAGTGCTGGAACGAGCGCGGCCGTACATGTCGGATGAACATTTTACGGTGGATGGGACGCTGATCGAGGCCTGGGCCAGTCAAAAGAGTTTTCGGCGGAAGGACGGCAAGGGGAAGCCGCCCGGACCAAGAGGAGAGGTCGACTTTCACAAGGAGAAGCGGAAGAACCAAACCCATGAATCCACGACAGATCCCGACGCTAGATTGTTCAAGAAATCCAAAGGGAGCGAGGCCAAGCTCGGCTACCTGGGACATGTATTGATGGAGAACCGTAACGGGCTTCTGGTGCAGACTTTTCTGACCGAGGCGAATGGAAGAGCGGAGCGAGAGGCAGCGATGCTCATGGCCGAGGCCCTCCCCAGCGGAAAGCGGGTCACCTTGGGAGGAGACAAGAACTACGACACCCAGGAATTCGTACGAGAACTCCGCGGGATGAACATTACCCCCCATGTGGCGCAGAACGATACGAATCGCAGGAGCGCAGTGGACGAGCGGACCACCCGGCATGTCGGCTATGAGGTGAGTCAGCGGAAGCGAAAACGAGTGGAGCAATCGTTCGGGTGGATGAAAATGATGGGGATGTTACGGAAAGTGAAGTTGCGAGGAATTGACAAGGTTGGTTGGCTGTTCACCTTTACCGGCGCGGCTTACAACCTCTGCCGATTGCGAAACCTGATAGCGGAAGCATGACATCGAGTTCCGCTTCGCGCCAGCTGAGCGGATAGAACGACCGAACGGCTCTTATGCAATCAAGTGATAACCCTTGAAATTCAGAACCGACGTCTCACAAAACTCAGTTCTTCAACGGGCTGCTAAAGGTAAACGCCTTAACAGGAACACCCATTTTCAGGAAATACCAGTAGTGGCCCGCCTCGTGAATGCAGAACGCCATCACAGTCGATGGTTCGCTCAAGACCGAGCGCATTTCACCCAGGGCCGTCCGAAAGACTGCGGTGTCTTGTATCGCTGCCGGCACCTCGGCCGTATCGATGTAAATCTCTGATTCCATGGCTGCGATTCTCACCTCATGGCAGACACTCTACGGTGCATCTGGGTTCCTGATTCAAACGGGATGGCCTCAGTCCAAGGAATAAATACCAGTAGAATCAACGAATCTGCCGCAGTCTTTTCCCACGTTTTCCCTGCTTTTCCCTTGTATTCGGGCTCAGAAAAGGCACAGCGGAGTTCTACAGCGAAGAGTGTTTCCGTATCTCCACATCTTGAACAACGGGCCGGATCGGCAGACACTTCCGCGAGACTGATTTGTGAGGAGGGGAATCGCGTACACTGGCGCGGGCGGTCGAACTCTGGCCGCCCTACTTCTGGATACTATCGGCTCGGGATGACAGGTTTTAGATATTTGGAGGCAAGACGCGGTGGGTGGCCGATCTACAGTTCGGCCACTACATAGGAGAGCCGAGATTTATTTGTCCCAGTGGGCTACGTGGACTAGTTGAAAGAGGGAGCCGTGGGGGGCAGGTTGGATGGAGACGACGTGCTGGTCGGATTTGGTGCCGGATTTGAAGAGGAGGCCGCCTTTGTCGGGGGTGTCGTCGGCGCAGGTTAGCGGCTTGTTGTCGTCCACTTTGTCTTTCTTGTCGGATGATTTCGCGTTGGGATCGGGATGCGAGCAGTCGAGGACTTTGCCGTATTTGGAGAGCTGCTTTTTGTAGTAGTCCGCGATTTTGTCCATGGAGTCGTCCGACTCCATTTTCAGAACAGCCAGTTTGACGCCGGAGCCGCTGCCCCAGCCCCAGAGGTTGAAGTTGATGCCGGGGGAGTCTTCGTCTTTGTCCTTGTGGCGGCGGGCGCCGGGATAGAGAGGGAGGCCGATGTCTTTGGCGTCGGCGTCGGCGGCCATGGTGATGCCAGCACCTTTTTCGGTTTGCGCTGGAGAGGGGGCAGAGAAAAGAAAGACGCAGAACAGGGCAAAGATGATGGAGCGCATGAGACCTCCTCGGTGTTTGTTAATGATACGTCGGAATGGGGTGGGAAGTTCCGTGCGTGGCGACACGGGGATGTCGGGAAGAAAAGAGAACGCAGAGACGCGGGTTTTCACCACGCGGAGGACACAGAGAAGTGAACTATCGGTAGGTGAATTTAGGCACATGTTGGCGGAGGATGGTGTCCGTGCTTGGATCGTCGAGACGATCGCCGGAAATGCCCGATCGGATATGCTCTCGCCGTCTCTGATGAAGGCGAGGGAGCATTTTTTTCCTTCGAACTGAAGCGTTTATACCTGTTTTACCGGTATCACGGGAACGGGCTAGGTAAGAAATTGCTGGAAGCTGTGTTGTCGTTTGCCAAAGAGGAGCGCTCAGAAAGAATTTGGCTTCAAGTCCACGAGGCCAATCACCATGCCATCGAGTTTTACCGACGCTTTGGCTTTGTCCAGGTGGGTACAGACGTGTTTCGCGCTGGCGAGGGTTCTTATCGAGTCCTGACCATGGGGCTAAATCTTCAAACCACCATCACCATAAGAACAAGCTGAATTTGCGAAACATCTACTGGATCTGACTCGAGATTTATCTGGAGTTGTCAGCGATCTGTAACCCCTGAGTCATCCGTTTGGACATTCAAGTAGCGGCGTAATGTCGTCGTACACTGATGTGGACGCCAAGGTCATGCGGTGCGGACTGGCTATCGATTCATACTGAGGGAGCGGCTGTGAACGAGATTGTAGAAAAGATACTGCGAAAGACCCCGTTGTTTGCAAGCTTGACCGATAAGGAAATGGAGGCGTTGGCCGGGCGAGTGAGCAACAGGCATTTTGAGCGTGGCGCACTGTTGTTCAGCGAGGGAGACCCTTGCACAGGTCTTTTTCTTGTGGCGTCGGGCAAAATTCGGATTTTCAAGCTGTCACCCGGGGGTCGTGAACAAGTTCTAGCTGTGGAAGGACCGGGGAGTTCTTTCGCGGAGCTTCCCGTCTTTGACGGAGGTAATTATCCTGCCTCGGCGTCTGCGTTGGAGGACGCCAAGGTACTCTTCATTTCGCGCAAGGGTTTTCAGAATTTCTGCCGCGAACATCCGGAGGTAGCACTTAAAGTGATTGCAGTAGTTGGTTCACGGCTGCGACGCCTAGTCGGGATCATCGAGGACTTGTCGTTCACGACGGTGAGGCACCGATTGATCGCCCTCATCCTACGATTAACACAGGCGAGCGGAACGACCTCGAAAGAGGGCGTCCGCGTTGAACTAACGAAGACCCATCAAGACCTGGCGGCGGAATTAGGAACAGTGCGAGAACTCGTCTCACGTAATCTGAGCCGACTCCAAGCCGAAGGGTTTCTAGAAGTAAATGGTCGTAGCATTATAGTGAAGGACCTCGCGGGCCTAAAGCGCGAACAGACGGCTTCTGAGTAATTCCCCTCCTTTCAGATTCTTGCAGGCCGTAGTGACTTTGGTCACTGCCTCTTTGCGGCTACCCCTCCAGACTCCGAGTAGTGACGGAGGCAGTGATGAACTTCAATGATGAAACCAAAGTGAAGGATATTGCGCTTTCGAATCCGGCGGCCAGGCAAATTCTCAAAGATGCCGGGCTTGACTACTGCTGTGGTGGTGGGAAGTCACTGCATGAAGCGTGCTTGCATGCAGACGTACCGGTTGAAGAGATTTTGAAGCGGCTGCGTGAAAAAAGCAAACACGTAAGTCCCGACGAAGCAAATTGGGCGTCCGCACCGCTTGTTGATCTGACACGGCATATCCGCGAAAGACACCATCGGTATGTTCGTGAGGCCATCGCTCGGGTTCAACCTCTTTTGGACAAGGTAGAAGCAAAGCACGGAAAGAGTCGCTCCGAGATTGCAGATATCCGGAGACTCTTCACCGGAGTTGGCCGAGAGATGATCATACACATGCAGAAAGAGGAACAGATTTTGTTTCCGTATATCGATGCACTGGAGAAAGCGACAAGTGCACATTGCTCTGTCGAGCCTCCCTTCTTCCAAACGGTGAGGAACCCGATTCACGCCATGATGAAGGAGCATGACGCTGCGGGAGAATTGGTGAAGCAGATTCGCAAAGCCAGTTCGGAATACACAGCTCCGGGGGATGCATGCACAAGTTATAAGGCGCTGTACCAGGATTTGAGAGAGTTCGAAGCGGATCTTCACCAGCACGTGCATCTGGAAAACAACATTCTCTTCCCGCGTGCATTGGAAATGGAAACGGAAGTCGTCTAAGGTGCCATGTCGATTTCAC
This sequence comes from Candidatus Acidiferrales bacterium, assembly GCA_963722985.1. Lineage (GTDB taxonomy): Bacteria > Acidobacteriota > Terriglobia > Acidiferrales > UBA7541 > Acidiferrum. Next base: position 962,255 of record CAVROZ010000001.1, read on the forward strand.
TCAAAGCACCAGTGATAACCGCCAAGAGCGACGGCCATTCCTCGCTCTCTCCCGCCCAGATAATGGAAATTGCTCGCACGCGTGAGGCGTCTCTTTCACGCCTTCTCATGGCCTATATCAGCTCTGGGCTTGTTTTCATGCTGCTGCCAGGCACATTCCTCGGCGTATGGAATCTCTTTCAGATCAGCGGGCGAGAGAGCGCCGCGTCCATTTCGCCCGCATGGTTACAGGCTCACGGACATGCACAAGTGTTCGGCTGGATAGGGAGTTTTATTTTGGGCATTGGTTTCTACTCGATTCCGAAGTTGAGGGGCGCAACGAAGCCAGCCTTCAGTGCGGCGTGGGCATGCTGGGCAATGTGGACAATCGGAGTGGCAGTACGCTGGGCCGCAAATGTTTACGGGGGGGAGTGGCGTTGGCTGCTTCCACTCTCGGGCGTCCTAGAACTGGCAGCGTTCCTGATTTTCTTCAGGGCGGTTTCACAGCACCGGCCTGAAGATTCTGGCAGGGGTCGACTGGAGCCATGGATTTGGGTCGTGATCAGTGGAAGTACAGGATTTCTGATTTCACTCATCACAAATCTGGCGGCGTGCTTCTATCTTGCTTTGCGCGGCACAACCCCAGCGTTATCGCATCGTCTCGACCAACGCTATCTCGTATTGATCGCATGGGGATTCTTGGTGCCGTTCGTTTGGGGATTCAGTACCAAGTGGATGACGGTGTTCCTTGGTCTCAAGCCGGTTCGACCCAGACTGCTCTTGAGCGCGCTCGCGCTGAACTCTGCGGGCGTTGTTTTGACGCTCATGGGATGGGCCTCAAAAGCGACTCCGTTCTTCGTGGTGAGCACAGCTCTGGCAATTGCGGCGATACGAATGTTCGAGCCCTCACGACAGGAGCCCAAAACGCGCGGTGTGCACCGGAGTTTCCCATTCTTCGTCCGCATGGCCTATGGCTGGTTGCTGGTGGCAGCCTTGCTTGGGCTGGGCGCGGCACTCCGGGATTCCTCTGGAGGAATTTGGGGCGCTTCCCGGCATGCGCTGACGGTCGGATTTATTGCAGTGATGGTCTTTTGCGTAGGGCAGCGGGTTCTGCCTGCGTTCGCGGGAATGCGGCTATTGTGGAGTACCGGGCTGATGTTTGCCGGGCTCGCACTCCTCACAATCGGAT
>CAVROZ010000002.1:0-180737 GCA_963722985.1 Candidatus Acidiferrales bacterium
GCGCTATAGGTTCAAGTGGTTTGTCCTGTATTCGGTCTTTGCCCTAAAACCTCTGGCCCTTCCGGCCTCCCAACTGGCGTGGGCGAACCATTTGCTCCCACCGCGGCAGCCGTCGTCTTCGGCGTTTCCTCGGGCAATACCTCTGGCACTCGTTCGATGAGAGCGGGCTGTACTTTCGGCACGTTCACATCGGGAAAGCTCAATGGCACAACCGCATTGCCTGATTTCAGATAGCCACGTCGATCCTCAAGTCCGGTGATCTGAGACGCCAGCACCAGTGGTTCGATCCGCCGCTCAAGCTGGTAGTTCTTCGAAGAGCGCGAACGCTGCCATTGTTCACGCCAACGGCGCTCCCGCAACTGCTCAATCTCCACCTCGCCGATAGTGTCGCTAATCCATTTCGCGCTCTCAGGTTCACTGGTTCGCAGGAATATTTTCGTCCTCGGCTCTGAGAGCATTGCTTCAGCGTCGAGTCCGTGGTGCTTTTGCAATTGGCTCCGACGTTGAATGCCTAGCACCACAGGATTGTTTGTCTTATGGTTCCGCGTCATGGCATCGTGCAGCTTCGGCAGATTTTGCAGCGACGCAACCTCATCGAGAACGAACCACACGGGACGCGGACTCCCAGTCTCGACCTCGGCACTCTCGTCGAATAACCGCATTACCAGCAGGTCGAGCCATAAGCTGACGAGTGGCATAAGACCCTCGCGAGTGCTGTTCGTACTCGGAGAAACACCCATCCCGTTCGCGTCTTCGACCACTCCGCGGTATTCCACCGCGTTTTGGTTTCCTTTTCTGTGGGCAAGAAACGCAGTGCATCAGCCACTCGATGGAGGAAGCCAAGCACACTGTTCCGGTGACCCGGTGATTGTGGACCGATCCTGGTGGCATACGGTGTCTCTGCAACTAGACGGTCGATGGCGGCAGGGTCCGACATCCACTGGATCAACTGCTGCGGTGTGGGATTATGGGCGAGCAAGTGCGCGAAAATCTTTCGCGGCGTCTCGGCAAGGAAAGGGTCTAGGTTATGCCGGTCGGGGAATAGGCACGCTCCCACAGCAAGAGCCTCGGCAGGGGTTCGCACCTCGTCGCAAATGCTCCAGAAGGGCATTCGTTGATCGAACGGATTTAGAATCACGTCGCCGCGCTCGGGTTTGTAGAAGCGCGGTGTGTACTCCTGCCCTGGATCGTGCACGATAGCAAGTTCGTTCCGCGATTCGATCTGTAAGATCTGTTGAAAGATCAGTTGGGTCTTTCCGGCAGTGTTGTGCCCCATGATCAGGAAGTGGGGATTTTCTTTGCGGAGCGGAACGTGAAGCATCTTGTTGAGACCCAGCATCCGGTCCACTATCGTGCGATTCTCGTTCGCGAAACGGAAGACCTGCGAGCGATGCTTGCGATTGAACTGCGCCACGGTCATCAACTCTGAGCCTCTTAGTCTCCGTCCATAGCACAGCTCGCCAGAACGCTTAGGGTCCAGATAGCTCGCCGGCAACATACCCACGAGGAATAGGACCAGCCCGCCCCGCACGCTTTGTCGGAGCAGATCTATAAGGGATTGGTTCTGATAAATCAGGTTGCCGAGGTAGGCATGCATCTCCGCGTTGTTGTAGTGGCTGCGCCGTGAATCAAGGCGCAGCGCTCCTTGCTTCACGGCTTCCTTGGTAAGTGCAAGGGTGTTCTCCCCGCCTTCGGTAACCGTGAGCACTACGTCGCTGTCCAGTGCCAGCCGACTCCCGTTCCGCGTGGCCACGTTTAGCAGGGTGTACCAGCCGTCGTCGCGAACGGCCCCAGCGATCTGCGAGCCTAGATATGCGTGCAGATAGTGCCGTTGAAGAGGAGTCCAAACCCGCATGTAGCGGAAGCCCTCGATCCCCAGAGTTACCACGAGGGAAAGGAGCACCAAAGCGTAGGTATAAACCGGGTGTATGCTCGGCCCGTCCGTGCTCTTCGTTCGGCCCCATTCCGTACGCATTGCATTACTCCGATTGGGTTGTCTCTCGGCCTCGCTGTGGCTCCGTATTTGCAGTTATCAGCCGTTCCAACGCCTTGGCCGACTTGCTGGCGTCGGCCCGTTTAACAATGTCGTCCATAGCGGCGTCTGTAAGCGGCTCATGATTGGCGATGCTAAAGAGGGCATTCATTAGGATCATGCGCATGGCCAGCACTTCAGCTACGATAGTTTGCTCGGCTGGACTAGGCTTGGCTGCCTTCAACAACGCATCGCGCGCCCACTCACTGATCGTTTGATCGCCCGCAAGAGTTTCGAACTGCGTGTACTCCTCTTCGGTAACTTTGGTGCTGATGGATTTAGTGCGTGGTGTAGGCATAAGGCACTCCGTAGCTCTGATCAAAGCAAGCAAGCCGGCGCGGTTTGACGCCCAACAAAATCAACAAGTTCCCATAAGGGAACCACAGATAGCTGCGCAGGAGCGACGGCGAGCGCGAAGTCGCAAGCTGCTGCGTTTGCAGCAAGTTCCCGTACAGCAACAAAAGTTGCTGTGCAGCACCCAACATGGGGTGACGTGTCCGCCCAACTCCCGCTGCGAAGCAGCGCTCTTCATAGCTCACCGTATTCGAGCGCCAAGCCGTCCCAGGCCATGCGCACATCTTGGACTTCCCAAGCGCGGCGAAACAGCGCCTGGACGGACTTCCACTCCTTCTCCGCGAACCCGAACGTGATCCCGTTGTCCTGAGCACGAAACCAAAAATCTTTGCCCTTCTCCTTTTCGTCTTCCGGCTTCGCGGCATAGCCAAAGAAGTACTCGCCATCCCAACGGAGAGAAGAACTCTCGGGCGTGAGCGCTCCAAGCATGCTTCGAAACTCCGTGATCTTCGGATACCCGCTAAACGGATACATGGGGCCTCGCGGTCTGGGGAAGCTGAGGAGCAGGGAGAAGTCCTGGCCCTCGCCACGGGCAAACGAGAGTGTGTACTCTCCCTCGCGAATTGGGGCAATCGGCGTTTGGAAGAAGGATTCCCGTTGCGCAGGTTTGATTCGGATCGGCTGTTGGGTGAGGTGGTAGTGGCCGCGTGCTGCCAGTCGCCACAAGCCTGGCCAGAAGGGGCAGAGTGCGCGGTCCACGGCATCGGCCCCCGAGAGCTTTTCGTCCTCCAGCAAAGCGAGAAGATTCCGACCAGCGAGTAGTGGTTCCAATCTAGTTGCGACTTCACTGAGCCGCTTGCGAGTCTCTGTAACTGTTCGGCGCACCAAGTCAGGAGTTACCCCGTCATCGGAGGTCTTCGCCTTTCCGGGACGGCATTCGCGGGGAAGGTTCCCCAAGTAATATTCGTCGCGCTTCGAAGCGCGCTGATCGGAACGCAATTCGTAGACCGCAAGGAAGGCGTCAAGGACATCACCAAGCGACTCGCGGGAGACAGGATTTGGTGTCCTGCCGGAAAAAGCTTCGAGACCTTGCTGGACGAAATGAGCAACGGCGGTCCACTCTGCGCGGGTCAAAACGTGTTGTGCTTCTCCCTTGCGCCGGATTTGGATGAGCGCCTCCGTTGGATTCACGAGCATGTCAACTACTTCGAGCCGATCTTCGCGGGCTGATTCTAGGAGTTGTTTGGCGATCTCCGATGTCGAGACGGTCTCCCCAGTTCTTTGGGACACGAGTTGTCTGGCTTGCTCCAGGCGCGTTCGCAGTGCTTCGCTGATTCGAACGGAAAGGGTCTGTTGCTGTTGTGGTTTCTCAGGCACCAGCCTACCTCACTTTCCTGCCGTGGTGTACGCCATTGACTATGTATCGATACACAGATATGATATTACATGAAGGAAGGGCGGTGTCAAGTCTTTGTGTGCGACGAAGTACGAAGTTTGCTGTTGAAAGGTGATCGGTCTACTAGAAGAAGCATTTCCGCCCCCTCTTGAGTTCAAGTTCTGAACGTTCGCAAATCTGGGCTCATGGCTACGATTCGGCCAACTCACTCGGCGTCCCTCCCTCCCGAGTGCTACGTGTGTCCTGCTGATGCAGCGCGATTCTTATCCATTCATCCTCGGACGTTATTGCAAATGGCGCGGCAAGGCGATGTCCCAGCACATCCTTTGGGCAACGGTGAGCGGCGAGTGTGGCGTTTCCTCCTGTCGGAGCTAGACGTGTGGATGCGCGAGCGCGTAAACTCGCGTTGCCGTCCGTGCTCTCCGAAAAGGAGGGAACTTTGAGGATGAGAGCACGGTATCAGCAGGGAAGTCTGAAACAGATTAAGCGCAAGAGTGGCTTTTTGGTTTGGCTCTTTCGTTGGCGGGAGACCGATCCAGATGGCAAGCGACGACCGAAGAAGATTGTGGTCGGGCCGGTTAGCGAATTACGGACCGAGGCAGACGCTCGGCGTGCGCTGCAAGCCTTGCGTATCAATGTGAACCTGGACCTCTCCGAGCAGGCACGTCCGCCGCGTAAGTTTGCGGACTTAGTGGATCATTACCGCCTGAAGGAGTTGGGTCAGCAAGACAGCGATCGGAAGTCGTATTCGACCAAGATGGCCTACAAATCCTACCTGACAAACTGGATCGTCCCTCGGTGGGGCGCATACATGTTGCCCAGGATGGAAAACGGCATAGCGGTTCATGTCGAGGAGTGGCTTAGCACGATTACCAGAAGCCGCGGGACCAAGGCAAAGATCCGCAACATTATGAGCGCCGTTTGCAGTCACGCAGTCCGCTATGGATGGATGACGACGAATCCGATTCGTGCGGTTCGCCAAAGCGCGAAGCGAGAGCGCGTCGTGGTGCCATTGACGGCAGAAGAGCTGCAAAAGCTCTTCGCTGAGCTCGACCCACGAGAACGCACTCTTGTTCTTCTCGATGTTCCGACCGGCATGCGAAGAGGCGAAGTCTTAGCTACCCAGTGGTGCGACATCGACTTCGGGAAGAGGACGTTGAATATCCGAAAGTCGATATGGCAACAGCATCTCGGGCCAGTCAAAACAGAGGAAAGCGAGAAGGTAATGCCGCTGGACGACGAAATGATCACCGATCTCTTGCGATGGCGCGGCGAGACACGCTACGCCAAAGAAGGAGATTGGATTTTCGCCAGCAACCGTATGAAAGGCCTACAGCCACTCTGGCCAGAGGCAATCATGCGGAATTACATTCGGCCAGCAGCGCAACGGGCACAGATCGCGAAATCGATCACCTGGCACGTATTTCGTCACACGTTTTCTACCCTGCTCGCGGAAAACGATGAGGATGTAAAGACGGTGCAATCCTTAATGCGCCACGCCAACAGCAACATCACCATGAACATCTACACGCACGCTGTCAGTAGCAAGAAGCGGCGCGCGCAACAGAAGGTTGTGGAGATGATTCTGCCCGAGAGAAAAACTGCGGTGGCCACAAAAGGTGTCGCTTAATGTGCACCTTCTTGTGTACCATGCCATTCTTTCGAAAATGGAGTTAAGTCTTTTAGAAAGAATGGCGGGGACGACGAGACTCGAACTCGCGACCTCTGCCGTGACAGGGCAGCGTTCTAACCAACTGAACTACGTCCCCAACCTGAAGAAACACCTACTGGTAAGACGCCCATACAATGCAGTTCGGGCAAGATCAATGCTAGCATAGATGTATATGGAAGGCGAAGCCCTCCAGGCCGTCAAACTCAAGTCAGATTCGCAATTGAATATTCCAAAGTGGCTGGATTGCATCCGAGCACGCCTGGAGCAAAGACTCCACATCGCTTCCGAAAGCATTCGGCTGCTCGCTTTCGATGTCAATCGTGCCGACGACAATCTTCTTCTCGCTATCAAAAACAGGAACAATAATCTCAGATCGCGTACTGCCAAGCGCAGTCAAGTAGCGCGGATCCGCAGAAACGTCACCGACGTTGACAGTCCGCCTTCCTGTTATTGCTGCGCCTGTCAGCCCCTTCTGAATGGGAAAGCTCTGATACTGCGGCGCGCTCGGCCCGCTCCAGACGATGTTCGTCACAACACCGGCGTTGTGATCGACGTCATAAAGGCCGACCCACCGATATCCGGCGAAGGAGCGCATGCGCCCGGCAATCTCGTACAGCGACACAACACGACCGCGATTCTCTGAAAGAATCCCTGCAAGATCCGACAATAATTTGGCACGGCCCGCAGCCATCCGTGAAGTATAACAAAGGGCTTTATTGAGGTTTGCGGACGCCCATGTCTCGCCGTTATGAAATTCTGTTTCCTCCGTGAAGCCTTGGCTCCAACGCGGAAGCAAACGGAAGTTCACGCGTTGCCTTCAGCTCCCATTCGCATTGCCTCGGCCGTCATCGCCAATGTACACGGTTGAATGTTGCTCGTAAGAAGGCGCGATACGCTTTCCTTCATACAGCCTGGAGGCAAACTGGAGATGGCGAATCCATGGAGGAGGCGCTGTCGCGCGAGACTCAAAGAGGAGCTCGGCAGCGGCTCGCGGAATCCGAATTTGTCGGGACCTTCGTGGCGCCAGTGGCAAACGAAACGGGGCGTGCCCTCGAGGCTGCGCTTTCTCACGTAGAAATTGCACTCGACGTAACAACCGGACGTCCGAAATCGAAGAGATTGCTGGGCCAAGGCGTCTCGTGAAGAAAATCTCTTTCTGGCGCCGCTCACGAAGACTCAAGTTTTGTCGTCCAATCCCAAGGCTCGCGTCAACGAATCGAGCGTTCACCGCGACCCACAAGGCCGCTGTCGTCAGCCTTGACGCTCATTGGACGCAAACAAAAAAAGGATGTAACCTCAAACTTCCGACTGCAGGAGGAACCGATGGAATTGGTCGAACAGTATGCTCATGTTCTGTTGTTCAGTTGTCCGGAATGTGGCAGTCCCCTCGCCTCGGCCTGTGCCAGCACAAAAAGAAACCTTGAGCAAGCCGAGGCTCACTGGTTCAATCCTCACTGCCACTGCGGCTGGATGGGCGACGTTATCGGCCTTACTGCGGTGAAGCATTGGGTCGAGCCGTGGGAGGAGAAACCCCGCACTGAAGCAAGTAATTGCGACGGAGAGCCTCTGGTTTCCTGAATCGACTAGTTCCCCTTAAATCTGATGGCAGCAGAGAGAAATGATCGGACACCACGGAGGCGGGTGTCGCTGATCCGGCCCTCGGTCATGCCCAAGTTGTCGGCGAAAAAGCTTAGTTCGACGATGTCACGCGGGTTCTACGATGATACGCGCCGCCGCCCAGGCCTCCGATATCAATCACTACGGCAATAATTAGAATGATAAGATTGATTCCCGCGATGGCCTGCCCCGAATTAACCATCCAGGCGTACGCCAGCGTCGTGAGCGGTAAGAAAATGAAGCCGATAAGGGGTATCAAAAACCCGTGATAAGCGCGAGAAAGATAGTGCGAAAAAAAGAACAACAAGAGCAGGGCGATCCGGGGAAACAGCACAAACAAAATCAGCAAAAGGCAAGGCATTGGCAAACCTCACAATCGGAATGGCGCTCCTAAGGGTCCAGGCTTGGTCTTTCTTTCGCCAATTCTTCCGGGCAGCTGAGAACGAGCGAAATTAGACAATAACTCACTGCGATTTTCTCTCGGTGAAATGTTGTATACCAGCCGACAAGCTGTTCGCAACCCCTAGCAAGAATCCTACAATCGCTTTCAGTGAGGTTTAGGGTGCGCGCCGTATGGAAAGGCGACGCGCGCCGGGTTATTTATCAACGTAGGAAAAGAAAGAGCGGGCCAGATGCTCTTTTGTTTTCGCTCAGCATTTAGTCTCGTTGACTTGGGAGGTCACAATGCTTCGATGGGCTCTCGGATTCTTCGTGGTTGCGCTGATCGCGGCAATTTTGGGATTCGGTGGAATCGCGTTGGCGGCGGCGGGTATCGCCAAGATCATTTTTTACATCTTCCTCGTGCTGTTTGTCATCTCGTTGTTAGGCCATCTGGCTAGCCGAACGTAACGACCGGTCGTTGGCCTCGGCGCACACGATTCCGGTCTGGTTTGCAGAAGAAGAAAAAGGGATCGCTCGCGCGATCCTTTTTCTTCGATGTTTTGTTGCGTTTTATGAGCCGGCTTTCGTCCGGCCCCATTGTTCTGTTCCGCTTTTTTCGGGTGCCGCGCCGCGGTGGTGCTCCCTGCTTCTCTCGCGCATGTAGTGCACTTCTAGGCTAGACGCCTTTCCCACTGCAATATCAGTCACTTATTCTTCACATTTCCTTGGTCTACAGTCCTGGATGGGATTCCTAGGATGCGAGTCAGTATCGCGCCAAGGATTGTTTCGGCTCGTGATCCGGGATGCGCCGCGGCTCTTCGCGACGTGCGACGCGCCCACCGGCGCATTCGACGCAGCTCCGCGTCCACGGAATAGCCTTCAGGCGAGCTAGTGGGATTTTGTCCCCGCATACGCCGCAAATCCCATATCGCCCTGCATCCATCCGTCGAAGCGAGAGCTCGATCTCTGCCAGTTCGCGAATTTCCCTCTCAATATTGGCAATGGTCATTCCAGTTGAAGAGTTACGCAGAGCCATGCCCACCTCATCCTCCGGTTCGAGATCGATCACGATTTCCTGGCGGCGCTCCTTGATGCGCCGGTTCAGATCATTGCGTTTGCACAACAGGAGCTCTCGCAGGTGGTCGTACTCGCTATTGTTCCTTCGCTTGGACATAAGCAATACCTTCCCTTTTCAGAGTCAGAGAGTAAGAGGTTTGTCGGAAATTTCCCGGCAGGGCTATGAAAGCACTTCAAGAAGACGGGGCACATCCGGAAGACCATGGAGATGACTCAGAAGAATCCTGCAGCGAATGAGAGCTAAGCTTCGATGATACTGTTCTTGATGGCGTAGCGCACGAGTTCACTGGCGGAATGCACCTGTAGCTTCCTCATGATGTTTGCGCGATGGGTTTCCGCGGTTTTGACGCTGATTCCCAAATTCGTGGCGACCTCTTTACTGCTGTTGCCCTCGGCGAGCAACTGCACGATCTCTCTTTCGCGAGCAGTCAGACGGCTGCGCGGGATAGCGGTCGGTTGCGAAGAGGTGCGATCCGAGAAGTCATTGAGCAGCATCTCTGCCGCGCGGGCCGTGAAAAATGTTCGATGATTGGAGATCGCCTCGACCGCGGTCATCAGGTCACGATCTGTATCCGCCTTCATCACGTAACCCCGCGCACCTGCCTCCACGACGTCTTTAACGAGTTGGTCTGAAAAATGAAGACTCAAAATGATAACGTTGGTGGAAGGGGACTCTTTGCGGATCCGCCGGGTAGCTTCTAGGCCGTTAAGTTCCGGCATGCTGATGTCCACGATGGCGATATCGGGTTTGTGCTCTTCGCATAAGAGGACCGCCTCTCTGCCCGTGCGAGCCTCGGCACAGATATGCCATTCTGGATGCGCAGCCAAAAGGTGTCGCAATCCACGGCGAATGATATCGTGGTCGTCCGCCACTAGAATGCGCAGGCTTTTTGTGTTGTGAGCCGAAACAGCGTCTTGAATAGGAGTTTCCCCCACGGACATGATGCTCGCCTCTCTGATTAGAATCTACAGCATTCCGGGGCAGTGAGAACTGAGAGCTTGCACTATTCAAATACGCCCCTCCGTATCATTCCATAAGGTGAATCCTGTATTACAGCAATGAGTGCAACTTGCTTGCGAAACCAAGCATGTACTTTTTTCTATGCCGCGGGCACTGCGACTGTCTCTGGTACCACGGTCGGGTAATACAAGAGCCCGGCTGCAGTTTTCTCCCGATTGGAGCTGCTATTCGTCTCTGACAACCTTTCCCACCATGCAATGTCGCACAAACTGAAGCGCTTGCGATTTGCAAATGTCTCGGACAACAAGGAGATCAGCCATGGCGAAGAATAAATCGGTGCTTGGCATTTACACATCCCGAAGTAGCGTGGAATCCGCAATTACGTACTTGAGGGACGCAGGCTTTGCGAGTACGGACGTTTCCATTTTGCTTCCGGAAAACCTGGGCCCAAAGGAACTAGCGACAGAAAAGGCAACGAAAGCTCCCGAGGGTACGGCTGCCGGAGCCGGTTCGGGTGCTGTCATTGGTGGAGCTCTCGGATGGCTGGTGGGCATTGGGGCGCTAGCCATTCCTGGACTTGGCCCGTTCATCGCAGCCGGTCCGATCATGGCCGCCCTGGCGGGGATTGGAGTGGGCGGAGCGGTTGGCGGATTTGCGGGCGCGCTCGTAGGCCTCGGCATCCCCGAGTATGAAGCGAAACGCTACGAAGGCCGACTCGAGAAGGGGGGAATTCTAGTTTCGGTTCACTGCGACACCTCGGGCGAGATCGATCGTGCAAAAGAGGTGATGAAGCGGACAGGTGCGGAAGACATTTCAAGCACGAGTGAGTCTTCCGTCAGCGCGAAGCCTGACGACCTCTCTGAAGCCAAACGAGCCGGTCGTTAAGCGCAGGCCCGGAAAGGCAACTCAATGTTTAGTCCCTCGAGCTCGGTCTATTTTTGGTTCTACGGAAATTCCACCTCGGGAGCCGACGGAAGAGATGGCTTGGCTCGAAGACATAATTGTGGTTTGCACGGATATGGACGAGGAGAGCGACCTGTCCCAGCCCTCTTGCTTCATCTCTGAAGCAATCCAGGTCGCCTCCTCGGCAGAAAACACAGCGAACGCGAGATGCTTGCATGCGCGAATCTTTGTGTCCATCGGGTGAATCACCTATACACCGGAAAACCGAGGATTCCCGTTCCTCTTGTACTCGTAAAATATTGGATGGAAAAATGATGTATACCGTGGATAGTAAGCGAAGCGGCTAGATGATATCCAAGATGAAGACGGGAAGGCCATCGTGAATGTTACTAACAGCACGCCCAACCTGAGTCGGGAAGGGAAAGCAGTGGTCATCATTGATGACAATGCGGTCGTGCGAAAAACCGTCGGGTATGCTTTCCTTGAGGACGGTTTTCGGTTCTACGGCGAAGCCGAAAATGGCGTGCAAGGAATCGAAGTTGTAAAGGAACTCAAGCCCGATCTGGCGGTCGTGGATCTCTCGATGCCTATGATGAACGGTCTGCAAGCCGCGTCGATCCTGCGAAGATTGTTCCCCAAGATGCCCATCATTCTGTTCAGCTTGTACAGCAACGGAGAAGTGGAAGACGAAGCGATTCGAATGGGCGTGGATGCGGTGGTTTCCAAAGAGGAAGATATTCCGGTGTTGATCGGCAAGGCCCACGAGCTGCTTTTTATTTGAAAAAACTTTTGCTAGTCCCGGATAGCGACAAAAAATGTCCAGCCTTGCGTGAATCCTTACAAGGGGATAACACCATGAACTCTCAAACGTTAAAGAAGTGCGCCCACCCGCCGTGTCAGTGTTTGGTAGAAGCTGGAGAGAGGTTCTGTGGGGGAAGTTGCGCAAATGCGCTGGAGCCGGATCGCAAGGCTTGTTTATGCGGCCACGCTGGCTGTGTGGAAACCGCAACCTCCGTACGCGGAAGCACGCCGAAGGCGCGCGCTGCGGAGTGAGCCCGACGTTCTTGGCCGATCTCGGTTTGTCAATTCTCGTGGTGGGGGCGCAGTACGGCTGCGCCCCGTCTCGACATGGTTTTCTGCCTGCCTCTTGAGAATGAGAGCAAGCATCGCATCAAGCATTGGCCGCTTTCGACTTCCCCTTTCTCACGGGCATTTCCACCTCTTGTCCGTCCTCTTCTCCGCTGCCTCCCGACTTAGCCCACGCATTAATTTGCTCGGCCAGCTCGGTCAACGTCGCATCGGTTTCTTTTTCCTCGGTCAGTGTCTTCTCGAGAAGGGCGGCTGCCTCTTCCTCGCCTAACTCTTGCGCCCAACTATGAACGCATCCGTATGCGGCTATTTCGTAATGCTCTACGCGCTGAGCCGCGGAGATGATCGCGGCGTCCATCACGCTTCCCTCGAAATCTTCACCCATCATCTCCTCGCCCTCGTGGATAATTCCGATGATCCCGGGACATTTTTTTCCGGTCGGTTTCTCGCCAAGTGCCGTCAGGATCTGCTTGAGCCGATCCACATGCCCTTTCGTCTGCTCCAAGTGATGCTCGAACCCGGAACGCAGTTTATCCGAGCTGGAAGCCTTAGCCATCTTTGGAATCGCTTTCACCAACCGATTTTCTGCGTCGTAAAGATCACGGAGCTCATCGATGAAAAGCTCCCTCAATGTATTTTCAGCCATCACTCACCTCTCGCGTCTCTGTGTTTGGTTTTGGGTTGGCCCTAGTGACCAGCCCGATTTCACGGTAGGTCGAATGAAAACGAACACCAATACGGCCGATTCCGTAGGTGCGACGCTGCTATAGCTTAGCCTCACGCCGTAGTCGGGTGCCGGGAGATTACGCCCAACAGAAAACGAGCCGAAGGAATCACTCTCTTTCTTGTTCTACGCAGCCACGCTCTGCTCGGTGAGAAATTTGCACCGTTTCCCGGAGCTTTCAAGAATAGGTCAGAATTCGAAGGCATTTTGCCGTGACCGCCGTCCAAGCCGTTGAGGAGAACAACAACGTACCAACAAAATACAGGAAAGACCTTAGAGCCTTCAGTACAAGAATGCTGGTACAAACGCGATGAATGAGAACAAAAATCGGCCAGGAAGCCCCGTCTTGGCTTTAGAGTTGTGACGGCTCTGACAGGTCATCATTAGAGGTACAGCGATGAATGGAGAGTTATCCGCCCAAGTTGAACCATCGGAAAAAAAACGAATAAAACGAAAAAACGGGCACGGCGTTTCCGAAAGTGACTCACCCGAGTTAGCTTTAATCCTCGAAACTCTCCTTCGGGTTAGGAACGGCGACTTTTCAGTCAGGCTTCCTGTCGTTTGGACCGGCCTTACCGGACGAATTGCCGATACCTTCAACGAAATCGTCGCCGCCAACCAGCACATGTCGCTCGAGTTGAAGCGTCTGGGGCAAACCTTAGGTAAGGAAGGAAAGATTCGGGAGCGCGTCCGTTTCAACATTCCCCAGGGCGCTTGGGGCGAAATGGAAGGCTCGGTAAACACTCTTTCCGAAGATCTTTTGCGTCCCATCACGGAAGTCACTCGTGCGATTGCCGCCGTCGCACAAGGCAATCTTACGCAGACGGTGCGCTTGGAAGTAGACAACCGTCCCCTGGAAGGAGAATTTCTCCGTTCCGCAAACATCGTGAACACCATGATTCAACAGCTCGGCGTGTTCACCGCCGAAGTCACCCGCGTGGCGCGCGAAGTCGGCACCGACGGAAAATTGGGCGGTCAAGCGGTTGTCCCGGGAGTCGCAGGTACGTGGAAAGACCTCACCGATTCCGTCAACCTCATGGCTAGCAACCTCACTGGCCAGGTCCGCAACATGGCCGAAGTGGCCACCGCCGTGGCCAGCGGCGATCTCTCCCGCAAAATCACTGTCGACGTGCGTGGCGAAATTTTGCAGTTGAAGGAAGCCATCAATACGATGGTGGATCAGTTGCGCTCCTTCGCCTCGGAAGTCACCCGCGTGGCGCGCGAAGTCGGCACGGACGGCAAACTTGGCGGTCAGGCCGTCGTGCCCGGCGTCGCGGGCACGTGGAAAGACTTGACTGACTCGGTCAACGCCATGGCCGGAAACCTCACCGCGCAAGTACGCAACATTGCGGAAGTCACCACCGCCGTGGCGCGCGGCGATTTGTCCCGCAAGATCACCGTCGACGTGAAGGGCGAAATTCTCGAGCTGAAAGAAACCATCAACACTATGGTGGACCAGTTGAACGGCTTCGCCGGAGAAGTGACCCGCGTGGCGCGCGAAGTCGGCACCGAAGGAAAGCTGGGCGGCCAGGCCCAAGTCCCCGGCGTGGCCGGTACTTGGAAGGACTTGACCGACAACGTCAACTTCATGGCCAGCAACCTCACCGGACAGGTCCGTAACATCGCCGAAGTCGCCACCGCTATCGCCAAAGGCGACCTTTCCCGCAAAATCACCGTCGATGTCCGCGGCGAAATTCTCCAGCTTAAAGAAACCCTCAACACCATGGTGGACCAGCTCAACCGGTTCGCCGGGGAAGTCACCCGCGTGGCCCGCGAAGTCGGCAGCGAAGGTCGCCTCGGCGGTCAAGCCAACGTACCTGGAGTGGCCGGAACGTGGAAAGATCTGACCGACTCCGTCAACTCCATGGCCGGAAACTTGACTGCGCAAGTACGCAACATCGCGGAAGTTACCACCGCCGTGGCGCGCGGTGATCTGTCCCGCAAAATCACCGTCGACGTTAAAGGCGAAATTCTCGAGCTCAAAAATACCATCAACACCATGGTGGACCAGTTGAACGGCTTCGCCGGAGAAGTCACCCGCGTAGCACGCGAAGTCGGCACCGAAGGGAAACTCGGGGGTCAGGCGCAGGTCCCCGGCGTGGCCGGTACTTGGAAGGACTTGACCGACAACGTCAACTTCATGGCCAGCAACCTCACCGCGCAAGTCCGCAACATCGCCGAAGTGGCCACCGCCGTCGCGCGCGGGGACCTCTCCCGCAAAATCACCGTAGATGTGAAGGGCGAAATTCTCGAACTCAAAGACACGCTGAACACTATGGTGGATCAGCTTCGTTCTTTCGCCTCGGAAGTCACCCGCGTGGCGCGCGAAGTCGGCACCGACGGAAAGTTGGGCGGCCAGGCCGACGTGCAGGGCGTCGCCGGCACCTGGAAAGACTTGACCGACTCTGTAAACTCCATGGCCAGCAACCTCACCGGCCAAGTCCGCAACATCGCCGAAGTCACTACGGCCGTCGCCCGAGGGGACCTCTCGCGCAAGATCACGGTGGACGTGAAGGGCGAAATTCTCGAACTAAAGAACACCATCAACACCATGGTCGACCAGCTCAACGCCTTCGCCGGAGAAGTGACCCGCGTGGCGCGCGAAGTCGGCACCGAAGGAAAGCTCGGCGGCCAGGCCCAAGTGCCAGACGTCGGCGGCACGTGGAAAGACCTGACCGACAACGTCAACTTCATGGCCAGCAACCTGACGGCACAAGTCCGCAACATCGCCGAAGTTACTACCGCCGTCGCCCGAGGGGACCTCTCACGCAAGATCACGGTGGACGTGAAGGGCGAAATTCTCGAGCTAAAGAACACCATCAACACCATGGTCGACCAGCTCAACGCCTTCGCCGGAGAAGTGACCCGCGTGGCGCGCGAAGTCGGCACTGAAGGAAAGCTCGGCGGCCAGGCCCAAGTTCCCGGCGTTGACGGCACGTGGAAAGACCTGACCGACAACGTCAACTTCATGGCCAGCAACCTCACCGGACAGGTCCGTAACATCGCCGAAGTAGCCACGGCCATCGCCAGCGGTGACCTGTCCCGCAAAATCACCGTCGATGTCCGTGGCGAAATTCTTCAGCTCAAGGAAACACTGAACACCATGGTCGAGCAGCTCCGCTCCTTCGCCGCCGAAGTGACCCGCGTGGCCCGCGAAGTCGGCAGCGAAGGCCGCCTCGGCGGTCAGGCCAACGTCCCGGGTGTCGCCGGCACCTGGAAGGACTTGACCGACTCCGTAAACGCCATGGCGGGAAACCTAACCGGTCAAGTCCGCAACATCGCCGAAGTCACCACCGCCGTCGCCCGAGGGGACCTCTCGCGCAAGATCACGGTGGACGTGAAGGGCGAAATTCTCGAGCTAAAGAACACCATTAACACCATGGTCGACCAGCTCAACGCCTTCGCCGCCGAAGTCACCCGCGTCGCACGCGAAGTAGGTACGGACGGTAAACTCGGAGGTCAAGCCGTCGTTCCGGGCGTCGCCGGTACCTGGAAAGACCTCACCGATAATGTCAACGTCATGGCCGCCAACCTTACCGAGCAGGTCCGCGGCATCGTCAAAGTCGTCACCGCAGTCGCGAACGGCGTGCTCACCCAAAAACTTACAGTGAACGCCAAGGGAGAAGTTGCCGCCCTCGCCGAAACCATCAACAACATGACCGACACCCTTGCCACCTTCGCTGATCAGGTCACTACCGTCGCCCGCGAGGTAGGCGTCGAAGGCCGCCTCGGTGGCCAGGCCAACGTCCCGGGCGCAGCCGGTACCTGGAAAGATCTGACGGGCAACGTCAACCTGCTTGCCGACAACCTCACCAACCAGGTTCGCGCCATCGCTGAAGTCGCCACGGCCGTGACCAAAGGCGACCTCACGCGTTCGATTCAAGTCGAAGCCCGCGGCGAAGTCGCCGAACTCAAAGACAATATCAACACCATGATCGACAACCTGCGATTGACCACCGATCGCAACACCGAACAGGACTGGCTCAAGACCAATCTCGCCAATTTCACAAACATGCTGCAGGGTCAGCGTGACCTCTCGACCGTCGGCCGCATGCTCCTGTCCGAGTTGGCTCCCCTGGTCAACGCGCAGCAGGGCGTGATCTACCAAATGCAAACGGAGGAGCACGGCGAGCTTGTAGCCCTCTCCGCATATGCCGATGAAGGCGGCGATGTCCAGCGCCAGCACCTCAGAATGGGCGAAGGCTTGGTGGGACAATGCGCCGCGGAAAAAAAACGGGTCCTTATCACAAAGATGCCCCGTGATGCCGTCACGATCAGCTCCGGCTTGTTCAAAGCCGTTCCGCAAAACGTCATCGTTTTGCCAGTTCTTTTCGAAGACCGCGTCAAAGCCGTAATCGAACTTGCTTCCCTCGGCGAATTTACCGCCTCGCATCTCGCCTTCCTTGAGCAATTAACCTCCAACATCGGTATCGTGCTGAACAGCATCGAAGCCACCATGCAGACGGAAAGCCTCCTCAAACAGTCCCAGCAGTTGGCGATCGAGCTCCAGACGCAGCAGAAAGAGCTGCAGCAAACCAACGAACAACTCGCTCAGAAGGCGCAGCAACTCGCTGAACAGAACGTCGAAGTCGAACGCAAGAATCAGGAAATCGAGCAAGCGCGCCGCGCCCTGGAAGAAAAAGCCAAGGAACTCGCGCTCACTTCCAAGTACAAATCGGAATTCCTGGCAAATATGTCGCATGAGTTGCGGACGCCGCTGAACAGCATTCTGGTCCTTGGACAACAACTCGCGGAAAACGCCGATGGCAATCTTTCCAACAAGCAGGTGGAATTTTCCAGAACCATCCACGGAGCAGGCACCGACCTGCTCAATCTCATCAGCGACATTCTCGATCTTTCGAAGATCGAATCCGGTACGGTTTCCGTCGAAGCCGAAGAAGTTCTCTTCTCCACCATGCTCGAGATGGTGGCAAGACCTTTCCGTCACGAAGCAGAAAATCGCCGCCTGACCTTCGACATTTATTCCGATCCGCATCTGCCGCGCAGTCTGGTCACAGACTCCAAGCGCCTGCAACAAGTCCTCAAGAATCTTCTATCGAACGCCTTCAAGTTCACTGATCAGGGAGGCGTTCGCGTGTCCGTAAGCGTCGCGAACCGCGGTTGGAGTGAGGATCATCCGCTCTTGAGCACTTCCGCCTCCGTCATCGCTTTTGAAGTCACCGACACCGGTATTGGTATCCCCCAGGAAAAACAGCGCATCATCTTTGAGGCGTTCCAGCAAGCTGACGCGGGCACGAGCCGGAAATATGGCGGTACAGGCCTGGGTCTGGCTATCAGCCGCGAATTGGCGAATCTTCTCGGCGGCGAAATTCAGTTGCGTAGCGCCACCGGCGTAGGCAGCACCTTCACTCTCTATTTGCCAAAAACCTACGTCGGTCCTTCGTCTGCGGTTGCCAGTAGCGCAGATTCTCGTCCGGCGCTTCTCGCTTCCAGCCGGCAGCTCACACATGCCGTCGTTTCTGAAGTTCCGGAAAAGATTCCAGACGATCGTGAAGTTCTCCAGCCAGGCGATACCTGCCTGCTCATCATTGAAGACGACATTCGTTACGCCCGTATCCTAAGCGATCTCGCTCGCAACAATGGCTTCAAAGTACTCGTTGCCGGTAGGGGCGCCGAAGGCCTTGCCCTCGCTCGCGAATACCATCCCACCGCAGTTTCTCTCGACGTTTTTCTGCCGGATATGTTGGGTTGGACCGTTCTCAATCACCTCAAACAGGATCCCGCCACTCGCCATATCCCCGTTCAATTGCTCACCATGGACGAAGACCGTCAGCACGGCTTGGCGCGCGGTGCGTTCTCCTTCGTCACCAAACCCATCACGCAAGAAGGCTTGCAAACAGCGCTCGACAGGATCAAAGACTATGCCTCGCCTCGGCGCAAGCACCTCCTCGTGGTTGAAGACGACCCCGGCGAACAGCTTAGCATCCGTGAACTTTTGGGCCACGACGACATCGACGTCACCGTCCTCTCCACGGGCGCCGAAGCATTGGAGGCCGTGCAGGAAATCCCATTCGATTGCATGGTCCTCGACCTTCGTCTGCCGGACATGAGCGGTTTCGAGATTTTGGGCAAACTTGCCGAAAGCCCCTCTCTTAGCGAACTGCCTGTAGTCGTCTTTACCGGCAAAGAACTCACCGCCGAGGAAGACGCCCGTCTCCGCACGCTCGCTCGAAGCGTAGTAGTCAAGGGCGTCGAATCTCCCGAACGCCTGCTCGACGAAACCGCGCTCTTTCTGCACCGCGTTTTGGCCGAGCTTCCTGTTGCCAGGCAGCAGATGCTCGAGAGATTGCATAGCTCCGACGAAGCCTTGGCTGGCAAGAAGGTTCTTATCGTGGACGATGACGTCCGCAATATCTTCGCTCTCAGTAGCGTCCTTGAGCGCCGCCGCATGATCGTTCTCACCGCAGGTACGGGAAGGGAAGCGATCGAAACGTTGGAAACAACCCCCGATGTAGCCATTGTCCTGATGGACATTATGATGCCGGAAATGGACGGCTTCGAAACCATGCAGGTGATTCGCCAGAACCCCTTATGCTCCCGGATGCCGATTATTGCCCTAACCGCAAAAGCCATGAAGGGCGATCGAGAGAAGTGCTTGGAAGCAGGCGCTTCCGAATATCTGGCAAAGCCCGTCAACACCGAGCAGTTACTCTCGGCACTTCGCCTCTGGCTCCATCGATAACCATGGACAGCGAAAAAACGTCGGCAATGCACGCGCATGGCCCGGTAAATATCCTGATGGTCGACGACCAGCCGGCCAAACTGCTCAGCTATGAAGCCATTCTTCGCGATCTGCATGAAAACCTCATCAAAGTCACCTCGGGCCGCGAGGCCCTCGATCACCTACTGAAAAATGAGATCGCGCTCGTGCTCCTCGACGTCAGCATGCCGGACATCGACGGCTTCGAGCTCGCTAATCTCATGCGCCAGCATCCCCGTTATCAGAGCACCGCGATCATTTTCATTTCAGGCGTGCATCTGACCGATCTTGATCGCATTCGCGGCTACCAACGTGGCGCCGTAGACTACATTTCTGTACCCGTGATTCCGGAGCTGTTACGCGCCAAGGTCAGCGTTTTCGCGGAGCTTTACCGCAAAACCAGGGAACTCGAAAGCGTAAACAACGAACTCCGTCTTGCCGAAGAGCGCCTGCGCCGTTTAACCGGCCGGCTGATGCAAATCCAGGACTCCGAACGGCGCCGCGTAGCCCGCGACGTCCACGACGGCTTGGGCCAATATCTCGTCGGCGTAAAAATGGGTATCGACCAGTACGCCCGCCGTCTTGCGCACGATCCCGAGGGGCGCGAGAGTATGGCCGAAGTGTCCTCGCTCTTGAACCAGGCCATCACCGAAACCCGTACCATCTCGCATCTTCTCCATCCGCCACTACTGGATGAAATTGGTCTCGAATCGGCGCTCGCTGTATACGTCGATGGCTTCGCAAAGCGAAGCGGCATCTCCATCACCGTGCAAGTCGCGCCGGACTTGGGTCGTCTCGAGAGCGACGTAGAGACGGCACTGTTCCGGGTGGTTCAGGAGTGCCTCCTAAACGTCCATCGGCATTCAAACAGCCCGACAGCCGCCGTTTCCGTCAGCCGCGAAAATCATGAGATTCGGCTACAAGTGACCGATCAGGGCATCGGCATGTCCACGGCGCAAGACCCCGATGGAATGGGTCTAGGCGTAGGTCTTCTTGGCATTCGTGAACGAATCCGACAACTCGACGGCAAGCTCCAGATCATCTCCGGCGGCGGTAAAGGCACAATCGTTACCGCTACAGTCCCGAATCACCCTAAAAAGGAGCCAGACTCCACCCGTCCCGCAACCATCGATACCTCTGCCATATCCAGCTCGAACAACCTATAGGCTCCTGGCTTCACTGGTCGGCCTTGTCACTTAGGCATGGCGCCCGTTGGCCCATTCCGCAAACGCTCGGTTGCTTACCTCCCCTCTCGTCCGGTTGCTCCATTGCATGTGCCCGCCTTCGCCGCTTTCCCTGCATTGCCTGCCAGCATCCTCTACACATTCAACCCGATTGTTCGGCATGCCTAATTCCGCTAAACAGAAGACTCCCAACTTTGTCCCGGGCTGGTCAGAATAGAAGGCAAGCAGCGCTGGAGAATTTCATGGATAACCCATTGCCTATCCTGATTGTTTCGTGCCGCCCGGAGAACCGGAAAACCCTGCTGCGTGTATTCGACGCCTTGCCGATCGATAGCTATTGTGCGCCTAGCATCGAAGATGCCCGGGCGGCGCTCAAGTTCCGATCGTTCTCCGTCGTCTTTTGCGAGGAGCGACTCTTGGATGGCTCGTACCGCGATCTGTTGCATGACCTGCGTTCCACCGAAACTACGCTGTTCGTTGTGATGTTGTGCACCGGCGAGTGGGAAGAATATCTCGAAGCTTTGCGATTGGGGGCAGAAGAGGTGCTGCGTTGCCCGCTTCAACCCACCGACATCGATTTGGCTCTGATTCACGCGATGAGAGGAAACACACGAAGAAGAGAAATGGAGGCTCACGCCTAGTTTCCTCAGCCCCGGGTGTTGAAAATTGGGTGATTCAGTTCTCGTAATAGGAGATGTTCTCAAGATGGCTACTACTCAACCTATCTCAACTCCTTTGGTTGTCGGCGGCCCTAAAAGATCTGCCCGCATCTGCATGTATTGCGGCAGCGACGAACTCTATCGCCAACGCCCCCGCGGCATCATCGAGCAGCACATTTTCCGCGCTTTCAACTTTGCTCCCTTCTGGTGCGCAGCTTGTGACAGGCGCTTCTATCTCCGGGTTGCAACCTCCACCCAACGCCGCTAACGAGGGTCGACTTGAGCTGACCGAGTCGTGCTGACCGACGGCACCAACTGAGTTAGTACCGGTCTCAGCTATGGCTGGTGCGCTCATCGGCCGGTAGTTCCCATCACATCAGAGGATCGACGCCAGCCTCAACGACCTGAAAGTCGGGTCATTCGAGAGATCGCGAATCGTCGGTGTAGTAGCCGCTCCGGGTACTCGCAGTTAGACCAGATGCGGCAGTGACTTTCACAACGTGGAAATTCGTGCTTTTGACGTTGCTTCTCGGAGCATAGGTAATAGTGTAGTCGACCGAAAACAAGCGCGGGCGCTTCACTGCGACATCCACCGTCTCGAAGACGCTCATTTCGACACCTCTTGGCTCGGTTTCATTGTCAGTGCAGAGCGCTACAAGTCTATGGCGAAACGCATTAACTAAGAACTGCCCTCTCAACGCACTGGCGTAAGTGCCCTTGAATTGATGGGAGGGAAGGCGGGGCGCAACACTTTTGGCGGACCGTTGTTGGCTGTCAAAGCCAACAACGTGATCACCTTCCTCTATCCTAGAAAGATTTGACCCCCACCAAACTTTTCCTCATGCAACGTCGTCTATACCTGTGGCATCCCCACAGAACCGTGTAACACTTCTGTGGTCATCCGAGTACTAGTAGCATCGAACGGCTCGTGCTTTAGAATAGCGACCCGTGGTGACGGAGATATATTTTTGACCACGGCCGAGTTCAGGCTGTCCACCCGGAGATGTTGGAGGATTCTTAAGGAGGATTTTTAATGTTCCGATCCATAGCTCGCGTCGTGGTTTCTGTAGGCCTGGTATCTGTTTCCGTCTTGGTGTCCTTGGCCAACGCCCAGATCTCGCCGAACCTGCCCAATCCGACCGGGGCGCCGAATCCGCTGACGACGACGCTATCCATTTTTCGCCGCAATATGCAGGACAAGATCATGAAGGCGGCGGACGCGATGCCAGAGTCCAAGTACAGCTACCGGCCGACGAAGGACATTCGCTCGTTTGGCGAGATCGTGACTCATGTGGCGGATATATCCTACTATTTGTGTTCAAACGCCAAGGGTGAAGCCCCCCCCGCCACGGCTACCGCGAAGAGTTCGAAGACCGAGATCGTAGCCTACCTCAAAGGCTCGTTCGATTACTGCGATGGCGTGTACTCCGGGTTCACCGATGCGCACCTCAATGACCCGGCGGACTTCTGGGGCTTCAAGACGAACAAGATGTTCATCTTGACGCAAGCCGGAAATCATGACGCCTTGCATTACGGCAATCTCGTAACGTATCTGCGCCTCAATGGCCTCGAGCCGTCCGGGGGCTGGTTTTGATGGCGCAGCGGCGAGTCTTCTTGTGTCTATCTCGCCGTCACTGTTAGAGATTTTCGGTAACCGGACAAATCAGGCATTGACAAACCAACGTGACCTGTTTACGCGGGGCAGTTCATCGCAGCGTATTTAGATAAACGGGATTGGGGTAGAGCACGGAGACGACTTTTTGGATGAGGCGGTTGTCGATGTCGGGACCGCTGGTGAAGACAACGATTCCGGTTTTGCGACCGGGTAGAAACAGCGCGAGCGTTGCGACGTCGGGATCAGAGCCACTGTGATCCAGGATAATCTCGTCGTTGATGTGCAAGATCTGCCAGCTTAAGCCAAATCCAGCGGAAGCCGAACAATGTTCTGAATCTGGAGTGTTCCTGCACAACCGCGCCTGCATTTCCGGAGTGACATTGTCGCGCACCATCGCAAGGCGCTCACGGGCGATCTCTCGGGTGACGTGCTCGTTGCCCATGACGCTGATGATGAACCTGGCGTAATCGGTCACCGTAGTGCGCAGAAGGTCGGCGGCGGACCATTTTGTTCGATCGGCTGCTTCGACCGGTTTGGCCTGGCGGCCAGACCACCAGTCCCGCGGGGTATAGGAAGTGTTATGCATGCCGATTTCGTCAAAAACATAGTGCTGCGCCAGGACTTCCCAGGGTTGGCCGGTCTTCTTTTCGGCAAAGCGAGCAACATAGTCGAAGCCTTCGCCGGAATAACCTGTTTTCGTGCCCGGTTCCCACTGAAAGGTGAGCACGCCTTTCGTTTGATAGCGCCAATTGGTGAAACCGGTCTGATGGGAAAGGCAGATGCGTGGTGTGAGCAGCTTGCTCCAGGCATTGTCCCTGATGTCCGGGTCGGTCCAGAACGGCGACATCGGTTCGTCCAAGGAAAGTTTTTGTTCGGAGGCCAGGCGAAGGATGACTTCGGCAGTGATGGGCTTGGTCAGCGAAGCGACATTATAAAGAGTGCTTGCGTTTGCTGGCGGGCCGCCGGGGACCTGGTCGCCGTAGTAGGCAGTGAATGCAATTTTGCCGCCGTCGATGTAGGCAACCGAAGCGCTCGTGACGTGGAACTCCCTAAGCCAGCCAGGCACTTGTTGATCGAGCTGTTGTTTTCGCTCGATGTTAGCCGCAGACTGGGAGGGATTTTGAGCGGAGAGCAGGGCGGAAATGAGTAGCGCCGAGCACGCG
The DNA here is from genome assembly GCA_963722985.1 of Candidatus Acidiferrales bacterium. GTDB lineage: Bacteria > Acidobacteriota > Terriglobia > Acidiferrales > UBA7541 > Acidiferrum. The sequence goes on from CAVROZ010000002.1 coordinate 23,489, forward strand.
AATATCGCAAATCGCATGGGCATTCCTTTGGATCGTGAAAAATGAAAGTATGGTCCTACGAGATATAACGAATGGCGGAGCGCTTTGGTTAGATGAGAAGAGATATGGTTTCGTTGATTGCGGTTCATTTTGCACACACTCTCCCTTTTGGCTGCGACGGAATAGACGACGATCGGGCCTTGAAGGTTAGAGAGAGGAAGTCGACCACAACATGCTTAGACTAACTGCTAGGTCCCGTCCCACCCAGCTGTTTGGTTAGCATTCTTCAGAAGCGGAGTTCTCCGCGTTTTTTTCCAAGAAAGGCGAATTTTGGCGCGCACAGATCGCAATCGACTACTGCAATTTCGCTCAGTTTTTTTTCGTCGGAAAGGATTTGAGGTAGGCGATGATTGCTTTAGCATCCGCGGGAGCCATGTGGTAGATGTGCATCGGAGGACGGAGTACTTCGCCTTGCGGGCCGATTCCTTTTTCGAGCACCCTCTCCACTTGTTCGTCCGTGAAACTCGGAAGACCGGCAATAGCGGGAACGTTATCCGCCCAATTTGCGATGTGCCGCACAGGCCGTATCCAAATTGTTGCCCCCTGCAACCACGCCTGCGGGTCCAGATTCCCGTTCGCGTCCCGGGGTGTATGACACTCCGCGCATTTGGCCACTTCTTCAACCAGATACTTACCGCGCTGAATTTCCCCGCTCTGCGCGGCGGTACTGCGACCGCTTCCCGCCGCTGCAAGGCTGACGAACGCTATGGCCGCAATACAACAGAAAGAAGTCGACATGACTGCTCGGTTTTTCGGAATGGACATAATCACCTCGGAGAATGACGCCCAGGCAGTGGCGGTCATCGCAGTACCGCGCGGCACTCATATATTTTTTGGCTGTCGCCGATCTCTTGATTGCGGTGTCGCTGCCACAACCGCCGCAGCAATCAGCAGGAAAGCACCTGCTATGGCCGGAATTTCGTTCGGCTGGTGACTCTGGATATTCTGTTTGTCGGTTTCTGAACGAGCGTGAATCGTGGACCTTGCCCAGATACCGGCTTCAAACGCAAAGAGAATCAGGGAAATGACCAATAAGGCGATGGCATTTCTCTTCTTGTGACGCATAAACGCCTCGCTTTCAGCATGTGCTTTAAGTTTGACGCGCAATATGCCGGCGACAATCAGGGAGAGTCTTAGATCTCGAAGACAAACGCTGTAGCCGGCGAGTGATCGTATCTAGTGCTGGTCTCCGGTCCCTATTGACGCGTTCGACGATCAGGGAGCGCTCAAGCTGCGCAATGGTGCCAAGGACGGTTCTAGCTGTCCACTTTCCCCGCGATTTCGTCGAGTTCCCAGTGTAAAATTAACTTGACCGTTTGAACTCTTGCCGAGTTCTCTAGCGATTTTTTTCGCGGTAAAGATCGGATGGATTGCGTCGTTTCGTTGCAGCCGGATATGGTCGAACAACGATAGAAGGTGAGGAGTTGTCCCCCCCCATTGCATCGAAGGGAATGGTCTTCGTAGTGTGACCATCAATCACGACTTCTTCAACTCGCTTAAAGAGTGATTCTAACTTTCTCGCATCGATCTTTCTTGGCATTGCGTTTCGCTTTGCCGCGTCTTTCAGTGCCGGGACCAAAGAATCCGCAAGCAAGTAAATTGCCTTCTCTGACGCGGCCCCGATCATAACGGCTGATGCGAAGTACGTCCCCCGAATGAAGGTATTGAGGGCTTCCGAGATGTACTGACAAACGACAGGGTCCGTTGTCGCGGCGAATTGCTTCATATAACCATCGTAATCTTCGGGCAATGGGTCTACACCATTCGCCCATTCCAGACCACGCTTGGTAATCAGCCATTGCCCTCCAATTGTGATACTCAGCGAATCGTCGTTCGGCTGTTGCACAATGAAACGGTTCTGCTCCACATAGTCGACGGCTTCCGCGATGGCGACCTGGATGTCTACGGCGACCTCATTCACATGGAATGGTCGGAGAGTGCTTTGAGGAATTACAGTTTTTCGGATGCTTGGAACCTGCGCACGAGCCATTTCACTAAGTACACCGTCCACGAAGGAAATACGGTTCAGATTACTCAGATTACCGCGACCCCGCAGGGACTGGCGGACGTTGCCATAGCCCCAAAACAGCGGACAGGCTATAACACGATCACGTATTACGGAACGAAAGGGAGTCGGGGATGAAGGTGGGACGCCTTATTATCAGCGTCCCGTGTGAGGTTCATGGGTGATTTGTCAGATAGGATGACGCAACGTTTTCGTCGTTGGTATTGGTAGTAGTTACAGCTAGGGGTTCCCCCAGTTGTTTCGTAGCGGGCCGAAGTCTAAACAGGGCTTGCGATGACAGCTTGTGCGCTTCCCTCGGGCGGAGGCAATCGCTACGGGTTGAAGCCGTAGGGGGGTGGCCTCTCCCCATGACATGGGGGCCATCTCTTCTTTTTGCCGTGCTGCCGGACTGGGCGGCTAGCCCGGCCCCTCAGATGTGTGAAAATATACCTATTTTCGTATAGATGCAAGCCATTACGAACGCAAGTGCAAGCTTTTTGAATGCCCACCGCCGCAGCAAAACAAACGTCAAATTGAAGTACAAATTTATTTTGGAAGTACTCGGACAATGGTCACTTTCTACTTCGACGGCCAGGGTTGCAGGACTGCACCGCCTCTTCGATCCTCATAATGTCGTCGTGGAGAAAATAGAAGCCGACGCGCCATTCCTTGCTCCCTTCGCCTTCGAGCATGCGCACCACGGCAAAACTACGTTTCGAGGTGTGATCCGTGCTTGGGAATTGCTGCCCGGCGTATTTGGCAGTGTGCGCTTTTAAGAGCCTTCTGCCCTCTTCTGACGACAAGATCGCACGCAAAACCCCCGTCCGATTTTCCGAATAGGAGTAATAAATGTTGGCCACGGCCCGGTATCCAGTCTGAAGAGGGGACCTACGTTCAGACTACCCCAACGGTGGGTCCATCTCCTGCTGTACGTTCTCGTGCTGATGGTTGGAGGTGTCCAGCCAGCGGCTTCATCGAACACGTAGGGCATTGTCGCTGAAGCAGGAGAAACTGCAATGCACAAGGAATAGACCGGAGGTGAACTGGTGGTGAACTGGATACCCGCGCCGCCCTCGTTCGAAGGTCAGTGCCATGCTGCTGTCCTCGCCCCGGGCGAAAGTTGACCTTAAGGACAGTACCCTCGTCTTTCAGGTGCGCGTAAACTTGCCAGCGAATGGTCGTCATCACGCCAGCGACGCGATATGTGCACATCCTGCTGTTCGTCTGTCCCGACTGCGGCCATCCCATCGCAATTAGCCGTATCAGCGAGGAAAAAAACCTCGAAGATATTGACGCCGAGTCTCTTCGCATATTTTGCAGCTATTGTTATAACTTCTCGAACGTGACTGCAGTGACGGCAAAGAAACATTACGTTGAAGATTGGCCCTAGCAAAGGGGCGTGTCGGTGTTACAAGCACCGGTGCGTCCCGCTTTTTCTTTATTGCCTTTTTTTCAAGTACTCATCAATCGCCCGTCGAATCAGTTCGCTGACTGTGGCGCCAGTCTTTTCGGACAATTGGGCCAGGGCCTTGTGCTGATGCTCGCGGAGATTGATGTTGGTGCGTTTCACAGGTGTATAGATACACCTTATACCGAGAGAGTGTCAATGGTGCTGCGAAACAGACAGAGGGTTTGCTACTCCGCCATGGGTAGCAAGCTGGTAGCACTCGCCAAAACTCGCCAAAGCCATTTTCTGGCTACGCTTCAAATCGCCTGTTTTTTATTGGTGATTTTGGTGGGCGGTAAAGGACTCGAACCTTTGACCTCCTGCTTGTAAGGCAGGCGCTCTAACCAACTGAGCTAACCGCCCCAGGTTGGATATTTTCAGGCTACAGGAAGCACTTAACCCCGTCAACGCAAGCCTTCCGTTTCAACAGCTATTCCCCCTTTTCTTGCGAATTCTCCGCGCAGCCGGTACACTCATTTATTCACAATTCCATCAAGGACTTCGCCCCTTTATGCTGCTGAACCGCGACTATGTCACCCATATGGCCTCCGAAGTAGTCAAGAAGCTGATGGAGGACAATCAGGTTGAAATCAAAGAGAAGGACCACGATGCGGTCATTGCCCGCGTCCGGCTGCGCGTCATGGAAGAAATTACCATCGAGGACAAAGTGAACGAGGAAGTTCGCAACATCCTCACGCAATATCAGGATGAAATGCGCCGCACCGGCGTCTCCTATCAGGAAATGTTCAAAAAGGTTAAGGGCCAGATCGCCCGCGACCGCAAACTCATCTTGCGCTAAGCAGCCAGGAAGGGAACGAGGACCATTTCAAACTATGCGATTGAGCCGCGAAAAAATTGTGCGCATCTCTCATCAACTGGTCGATCTGCTGGTCCAAAGCAATGAAGTGGAGTTTGTGGAAGACCGCGATACCATCCGCCAGCACATGGTCCAAACCATGACCAATGTTCTGAAAGACGAAGAAAAGATTGAAGTCGAAGTTCGCAAGCGCATCACGTCCCAGAAGAAGGAAATTCTGGAAGGCAGCGAGGAGTGGGACGTTCTCTTCCGCAAATACTACTCGGAGGAACTGCGCCGTCAAGGCATTGCCGCCGCGCCCGAAGAGCATCAGAAAGCGGGCCACCGCTAGCAAAATAAAAAGGGGCGGCCCGGGCCGCCCTTACAACTGGCTGAAAACCGTAACAAACTCAGGGATTCGATGAGGGTGAAGAGGGCGGACTTGGCGTGGAGGGCGCGCCGCCATCGTCTCCGTCAGGCCTGCGCTTAAGCGTGGGGCGATCGTCATCGCTGCTGCTATTCGGATCTGCCTGACCCTGGCCAGTCTTGCTGGACTGTTCGGTCTTGGTGCGTAGAGTCGGCTTTCCCGGCCCATTGTCCTGCACCTTGCGCGCAAACATCACGTTCCGCAGCCGCGCCTTCACAGAGTCAAACTCGGAAGTCGTAACGATATATTCGTCTTTTTCCGGCAAAATCCGCGCGATTTCCTTCTGCGCCGCCTCGATGCGGTCCGGCGTCGGTGGGTGCGTCGAAAACATCTTCGGCACAGTCCCGGGACGCCGCTTTTCGTCGGCCTGAATCCGCTCGAAAAAGGTCACATAGGAGTTCGGGTCATATCCCGCCTTGTACATATACTCGATGCCGAGGAAGTCCGCTTCGCGCTCCGCATCGCGAGAGAACTTCAGGAACGTCAGAGGTATCGCCAACTGCATCCCTTCATAGATTCCGTATCCGGCCCAGCCATACGGCACAAAAATCATCGCGGCCATTGCGCCGATCTGTATCATGTCCGCCTTTGTGGCCTGCTTCGTACCGTGCCGCGCCGTTACATGCGAAATTTCATGGGCCATCACGCCTGCGAGTTCTGATTCTTCCTGCGCCCGCAGGATCAGCCCGCTGTTCACATAGAAAAATCCGCCCGGCAGCGCGAACGCGTTCACTTCGTCGGAGTCGATCACTTTGATCGTGAACGGCACCTGGGCGTCCGAATTGCGCACCAGGTTCTGCCCAACCCGGTTGACGTACTCGGTGACCACCGGGTCATCGATCATCTTGGAGCTGCGTTCCACTTGCTGGGCTAATTGTTTGCCGAGAGCAATCTCATGTTCGAGAGAATAGAAGTTCACGCCCTTGCCGACGTTCCGGTTGCCGATCGCATCCACGTCGTCCTTGGAATTCTTTGGGTGTACGGTCTGCTGTTGCTGAACCGGCTGGTCGCTGGTGGACTGACCGTTCGATGGTTGCCCCGTATTCGCGGGCTGCGTTGTGGTCGTGGTCGGCGTCGGCGTGCTGTTCGGATCAGGCGGGCAATCAGCTGGCTTCGGTGGCGTTTGCTGTTGCCCCTGCTGTTGCTGCGGGGGCTGGGTCTGGGGATTCTGTGTGTTTTGCGCCGGCGGCGTTGCGCAGGGATTTTGCGGCTGCTCCCGTACCGGGGCTGGATTATCGGTTTGCGACTGCGCCTGACTTAGGGAGGGCCACGCGGCTAAACTCGCGACCAAAAATAGGCCAAAGCCGAAGCGCGAAGGGTTATATTTCATGACTTCCTCCCCTACCCATCGGAGTATACACCCGTTCTCCGTCCTAGAAGATATCGATAACCATACGATGTGGGGTCCCCCGGAAAGGTTTCCCTTCTGGTTCCGACCAGATGTAAACAACTTGTAAGGTCAGGGAAGTGTACGTGTAAAGCTACAGTTGACACTTCTTTCCGGTGTCTCTACAGTCTCTTACGACGATGAGCGCGCGCAAAATTCAGATCGGCCAACTCTGGAAGAATCTCGAAAGCGGCGACACCTTTTTGGTGACCCGCGTTTACACCGAAGCTCTAAGCACCATCGTCGTCCTCCGCAAGTCGGGAGCCGAAGACGAACACCAAATCCGCCTCAAAGTCGAGCGCACCCCCGATGGCCAAAACATCCCCGGCTTCGCCCCCGCGCTGGAAGACGACTCGGTTTAGCGGCGTGGCTTCAGCTGGTGTAGACGAGGTAAGGGCAAGCCATCTCCTTCTCGCTTCCTCCGCGAATCTCCGACTTCGCTCCCCTGCTAGATCGATCGAACTGGCAACTCCACCACATCCTCTACGCTCATCAACTCCTTTTGCAAAAACGGCTCCCCATACTTCACCCCGATCAAATCCCCATTCCGCCGCGCCAACAAATCCATCTTCGAATCCAACTCGTCGATCGCTAGATAAACCCGCTGCTTCCTTTCGCTCTTTGCAGGCCGGAATTGCGATCCATACGCCAGAATCGCTTTCCTCCGCGTATCGTATTCCTTCGTAATTTCCACAATGAAGCTCGGCGGCATGCCCTCGAACGACGTGGCGTAGAGAATCTTGAATGGCCGGTAAGGCTCTCCCTCGATGGGCAACTGCTTCAATCCCGCCAAGAAGCATCCCTCATACCCTAGTGTCGACGCGTGATAATGGTCCGGATGCCGGGCCTCCCAGTAGGGGAGTATCACCGTTCGCGGCTTCAATTCCCGAATCACCCGAGCCAGCTTCAACTTATGCTGACGGGAAGGCTGCACATCTGAATCTGGTACTCCCAAATTGCTCCGCCACGAGACCTTCAAGATTCTTGCCGCTAGAGCCGCCTCCTTAGCGCGCGTCTCGCGATTCCCGCGGGTTCCCATCTCCCCTTCCGTCAAATCCAAGATCCCGGTCTTGTATCCCTTGCGTGCCATCTTCAGTAGCGTTCCGCCACAGGTCAGCTCCACGTCATCCGGGTGAGCCGCAATCGCCAACACGTCCAATCTCATCACGCTCCTCGCTAACATCGGCGTGGATTGTAGCACCATCACCGGTTAACGAGTTTCTCTTGCCTTGTAGGGTCTGTGCAGGCATTCCGTGTCTTCTCAGAGCGACCAAACTAGAACGTACCGATAAGGGCCTATCCGTGTGAAAGTAATTTTTGTAGGCGGCGATCCAATCCGTCGCGATAGCCCGCTGTGCTGCAGGCAGATCGAGTTTACCGGCACAGACCATTTCGTGGAGGTGTTCTTCGAGGGTGTCCTTTACTTGAGCATTCCAGGTCGACGATCTGGGTTCTGGCCATAGGTTGTGGATGTCCTCTGCGCCGCCCAGTCCCGGAGTAATGAGGTAATCGATCTCGTAGTCTGCGGCGCGGCCATCCTTGATCCTGTACTCCTGAAATATCTGTTGTCGCAAAGACGCCGGTACCTCTCGAACCACATCCTCGTGAGCCATCGAACAAATTTCATGGATCGTAACAGCTCGCGTAGCGCCCGGCGTAAGGTTCAGGTCTGGAACCGTACCGACTTCGTTTGCAACAACCGTTAAGTTTTCTCCACGACTTCCGAAGTGTTGCACAAAAAACTTACCGGCGCCTGCGATAAGGAAGAGAGCGGCACCGACGAGCATCGCAGCTCTTGAAACCGACCTCAACCAAAAGAACTGTCGCCATGAATCAACACTGGATTTGGCTCGCAGCTCCGCTAAGTGCGCCTTCAAAAGCGCTCGCGGGCCGTCGGCCGAAGGCAATTGGGAATGGAGATCCTGGCGGTAGGCTCGTGCAAAAGCGACGAAGGTCCCCTCGATCTCCGCCATCCGGCCCCGACAGTCCCAACAGCTTGCAAGGTGACCACGGACCTCGGCGGCACGACGGCGTGACAGTTCACCGTCCGCGCAAAGCAGCAACTCCTGGTTGGATGGATGCGCGTTTTCGCTCTTCATGGCCTTACCTTTCGTCTGCGGACATGAGTCGCCCAAGTGATCGTGTCAGAGAAATGGATACGGCTCCGAGCGATATGCCCAGGACTCGAGCGATTTCTCGATAACGAAGACCTTCTGCGCGCAACCGCAGGCAGCATCGGTCTTCGTCCGGCAGGGCGTTGAGAACAGCCAGCAAACGCCTTTGCCTTTGTGCTGACAACGCTTGCTCTTCAGGGTTCGGCGATGAGTCCAACTGCAGCTCTGCAATCCTCCGATCCGGGTCCATCTGGTCCTGCGACCGCTGATTGGCGCGGCGCCGTTTCAGCGCCAGGTTGTGCGCCACGCGAAACATCCACCCGCGCAGATTGTGGCGCGACTTTCCGAGATGCAAATGTCGAAAAAGTGCCAGAAACACTTCCTGCGTGATTTCTTCGCCATCGTGCACCGGCAAGCCAAACGACAGCACGTAGCGGAGGAGCGAAGTCCGGTATTGGTCGAACAGACTGATGACTTTGCATTCGATCTCCGAGGGACCTTTCGGTACCGCAGCAGTCCCCACTCCCGGAAGGGAGAGCTCATTGATCGAACCTGTGGGAGTAATCGCCATACGTCTTATATGTATATTCCTATTCTCTTCCTTCCGTTCAAGATTTCTAAAGATCATTTGGTGAGTTGTTTCAAGGAGCCGCAAAGGAATATCTAGGGCAACGGAGAAAGTGCTCAGCACCGCACCGGCCCTGTCCTGAGGCGCCTGTTGGCCCGAACGGCAGAGCCAAACCACGAGAGCCGGCTCCAGCCAATTCTTCGCCACGTTCCAAACGACCCTGCGAAAAACTCACCGCCAAATGTGCTACCTTTGCGCGATGACTGACCTCGATAGCCTCCGCGGCCGAGTGGCTCTCGTTACAGGCGCTGCAAGACGCCTGGGCCGCGCCATCGCTCTGGGCCTCGCCCGCGAAGGCGCCGACCTCGCCCTCCACTACGGAAAGTCCGCCACCGAAGCCAGCGAACTGGTCGGTGAAATTGAAAAATCAGGTTCGCGTGCAGCGGCATTCCCCGCCGAACTCACGAACGTGTCCGCCATTGAAAACCTCGTCGATAACGTGCTCCGCCACTACGGCCGGCTCGATATCCTCATCAACTGCGCTGCCAATTTCCTCGGAACAAAATTCGGTGAAACGACTGAAAAAACCTGGGACGCCTCTCTCGACACCAACCTCAAAGCCCCATTTTTCTGCGGCCAAGCTGCCGCTCCACACCTTGCCAAGTCTGGTCGGGGAGTAATCATCAATTTCGCTGATATCGGCGGCCTTCTCGGCTGGGGCGAATATATTCCGCACTCTCTCTCGAAAGCCGGCATCATCCTGATGACTCGTATCCTCGCCAAGGAACTCGCTCCCGCCGTCCGCGTCAACGCCATCGCTCCCGGCACGATCACCATGCCCGGTGATCCTCCGGAGTGGCAGGCCGATTTCCTTCGTCGCGCGCCGCTGCGTCGCACAGGGCATCCCGACGAAATCGTCGACACCGTGCTTTACCTCATTCATTCGGAATTCATGACCGGCCAAACCCTCGTTCTCGACGGAGGCCGCACGCTCTGATACAGGCCATTTGAAATTCAACTGCTCCGCATCAGGAAAATTTCTAGGCCCTGTTATGCGCTGCGGCGCATCCGGGTGTATTCTTATAATTCTTATAAGTTGTGCGTATGCAACGCACGGCGTCGGGCTTTCGACGCCCCAAGGAAGGAAAAGGCAACCGATCCCATGGATCAGGAAACTTTCGCTCCGCGTCACGTCGAGGACGTCGAAATCCAAGAATGGCTCGAATCCCTGGATTCTGTTTTACTTTCCAGCGGCACCGATGTCGCGCGCGAGATTCTGGAGCGCCTTCGCGCTCACGCCACCGTAAGCGGCATTGATCTTCCTTTTACCGCCAACACTCCTTACGCCAACACGATCCCCGCCCGCCTCCAACCCCTTTTCCCCGGCGATCAGGAACTCGAGCGCCGCATTAAGTCGTTAATCCGTTGGAACGCCTTGGCCATGGTCGTTCGTGCGAACCGCGTCGAACATAATATCGGTGGCCACATTTCGACCTATGCTTCCGCCGCCACCCTCTATGAAGTTGGCTTCAATCACTTTTTTCGCGCGCGGACGGAAGATTTCGAAGGCGACACTGTCTATTTCCAGGGACACGCTGCTCCCGGCATGTACGCCCGCGCCTTCCTCGAAGGCCGTCTCAGTATTGAGAAGCTCGAAAATTTTCGCCGCGAGCTGAGGCCCGGCGGCGGCCTCTCGTCGTATCCTCACCCCTGGCTCATGCCGGATTTCTGGGAGTATCCCACCGTCTCGATGGGATTGAGCCCGCTGATGGCCATCTATCAAGCGCGCTTCAATCGTTACTTGGAAAATCGCGGGCTCAAGCCAGCGACCGACGCGAAAGTCTGGGCGTTTCTCGGCGACGGCGAAACCGACGAGCCCGAATCGCTCGGCGCCATCACGCTTGCCTCCCGCGAAAAGCTGGACAATCTCATCTTCGTCATCAACTGTAACCTTCAGCGCCTCGATGGTCCCGTTCGAGGCAACGGTCAGATCATCCAGGAACTCGAATCCGCGTTCCGCGGCGCGCGCTGGAACGTCATCAAAGTTTTGTGGGGAGGCGAGTGGGATCCCATCCTCGAGCGCGACACCGAAGGCCTGCTCGTCAAGCGCATGGGCGAAATGGTCGACGGCGAATACCAGAAACTCGTGGTCTCCTCCGGCGATTACATTCGTCAGTCTTTCTTCGGCAGCGATCTGCGGCTCCTCAAACTCGTCGAGCCTCTCTCTGACGACACGCTGCGCCGTCTGCGCCTCGGCGGTCACGACCCGCGCAAGGTCTACACCGCTTATAAAGCCGCTGTCGAGCACAAGGGCGGTCCTACGGTCATCCTCGCGCGCACCATTAAGGGTTACGGCCTCGGCGAAGCTGGCGAAGGTAAGAACGTCACCCACCAGCAGAAGAAGCTCAACGAAGATGAACTCCGCGAATTCCGTTCGCGTTTTGGCATTCCCCTGAGCGATGAGGCCATGAGCCAGGTTCCTTTCTATCGCCCTGCCGAAGACAGTGAAGAAATCCGTTACCTTCGTGCGCGCCGTGAAGCGCTCGGCGGTTACGTTCCTCAGCGCAAAGTGCGTTCCAAGCCTCTGGCGTGCAATCACGACGAACTTTTCCGTGAATTCCACGATGGCAGCGATGGCCGCGAAGTCTCCACTACCATGGCTTTCGTCGCCATGCTGCGCAAAATGCTCAAGGATCCCGAAATCGGAAAACTCATCGTTCCCATCGTTCCCGATGAAGCCCGTACCTTTGGCATGGAATCTCTCTTCCGCACTGTGGGCATCTATTCCAGCGTCGGCCAGAAGTATGAACCTGTCGATGTGAACACGTTGCTCTTTTACAAGGAAGCGAAGGACGGACAGATTCTCGAAGAGGGCATCACAGAAGCCGGCTCCATGGCCTCGTTTATTGCTGCGGGATCCTCCTACGCCAGCCACGGCATCGATACCATTCCATTTTTCATCTACTACTCGATGTTCGGCTTTCAGCGCATCGCGGACTTCATCTGGGCTGCGGCCGACATGCGCACGCGTGGCTTTCTCCTCGGTGGCACCTCCGGCCGCACTACACTTTCTGGCGAAGGCCTGCAACATCAGGACGGCAACAGTCACGTGCTCGCGCTTCCGGTGCCAAATCTCCTCGCCTACGATCCGGCATATGCCTACGAAATTTCCGTCATCATTCAGGACGGCATCCGCCGCATGTACAAAGAAGGCGAAAGCATCTTCTACTACATCACGGTCATGAACGAGCCCTACGCTATGCCCCCTATGCCCAAGGGCGTGGAACCGGGCATCTTGAAGGGAATGTACAAACTCCACGCCGCGACGGACAAAAAGTCCAAGCTTCGCGCGCAGATTCTCGGCAGCGGGGCCATTCTCAACGAAGCGCTGCGAGCTCAACAGATTCTCGAGAAAAACTACGGCGTAGCCGCCGACGTCTGGAGCGTCACCAGCTACAAATGTCTCTACACCGACGCGATCGAAACCGAACGCTGGAACCGCCTGCACCCCGACGAAACCCCTCGAGTTCCTTATGTGGCGCAGTGTCTGCAAGATGAACAAGGCGTATTCGTCGCCGCCTCGGACTATCTGAAAGTTCTACCCGCCATGCTAGCCAAGTGGGTTCCCCGTCGCGTCGCCACTCTCGGCACCGACGGCTTCGGCCGCAGCGAAGGCCGGGAATCCCTCCGGGACTTCTTCGAAGTGGACGCCCGCTTCATCACCGTAGCCACTCTCCACGAACTAGCCCAAGAAGGCCTAGTCGGCGAAGCCACAGTCCAAAACGCCATCAAAGACTTGAGCATCAACCCCGACAAACCGAACCCCGTCACCTCCTAGGTTTGGAGTGCCGCTGCCACGAAAATTATCATCCCGGGCGGAGTCCGCGAAGCGAGGGACCTGCTTTGTCTTCCCAGCATGGTCGTGGCCGGTCTTCAGACCCGAACGCGATTGTCCGACCAACCATCCCCCGCACTCAGCCTTCCCCCAAAATCTCCCTCGCCTTGATCTTCCCCGTCGCTAAACGTGCAATCAGCTCTCGGTTCGCCGCCAAAAAATCATACTGTCCCAACTCCTTTGGCAAGACCCAAGCCAACTGCTCAAACGACCGTGGCGTCATCTCCTCATCCAAGATGCTCGCCGCGAAAAAATGAATCTCTAGTTCTTCGGGATAGTTCGCATACTGATGGCGCACCTGTGCAATCTCCTGGCTCCTCATCAGCGTCACTCCTAACTCCTCCTTCAACTCCCGCGCCAGTGCGGCCTCCAACCCCTCCCCGTTCTTTACTTTCCCTCCCGGAAACTCCCACTTCAAGGGTGATGTATCCCCCCGCCGCCGCTGTCCAATCAAGAATCGCCGATCCTCGCGCTCAATCACCGCAGCAACTACATGCAGCATTCGTTCCTCCGCAGAATCGCCGAGTATAATGCAATCCGCACTTCGAACGTCGCGCATATTGCCCTGGGCTCCTAAAGGCCGGCCGACTCCGTGTCACGATAGGCGAACGTGACAGACGCTACGATTGACGCGCAAAGCAAAATAAATACCTTTGTTCGGCGGACCGTATTGCCCAGGAGAACCCTACTTTTTCTCGAGCTCGCGACCCGTGCGATACTCAATCATGTTCAGCGAGGCACTCCTCGATCACTTTCAGCATCCGCGCAACGCCGGAGAACTCGCGAACGCGAATGTAAGAATAGAAGCCAGCAATCCGGTTTGCGGTGATATTCTTCAACTCTCTGCGGTCGTGGAAAACGGAATCATTCAACAGGTGCGTTTTCTTTGCCGTGGCTGCACCGCATCAATCGCTTGCGCCTCGCTTTTAACGGAATCCGTTCAGGGCAGGGAACTCAATAGGCTCTCTTCAATCTCTCCCGAGTCCCTTGCCACATCTCTCGGCGGCCTTCCCCCCGCTTCGTTCCACGCCGCCCAACTTGCTCACGAGGCGCTACAAGCACTCTTTCGCGCCGCGAAATGAGAATGAACTGTCATTCCGAACAAAGTCCACGCAGTGGGAATCCCTCTTTGCTTACAGTGCGCGCGATACCTGGTCAAACGTCCCCGGGTCGTTCAAATTCAACACGCACCCTTCTTCGGACGTAACATGCTCGCTGATTTTGTCCCGATGCGCCCACACCACGCTCCGCGCGCCAAATTGCATGGGTGCATTCTCCAATTCACCATATACCACGGAGGAAAAAATAACCGGATGTCCGCGGCGCCCCTCGAACACCGGTAAGACGATGGGCGCTCGTGTCGCGTAAAACTGTTCGATTAGTCCATTCACGAGTGTTGCGCTGATCAAAGGGTGGTCAATCAAACAAAGCAATAAGCCATCGGTTCCCACGGGCAGGCTCCCGAGCGCCGCCCGAATCGAACTCAATTGCCCTGATTCCCATTCGTCGTTAATCACCACCTCGTCCGGATTTAGGTGAACGGCCTGGGCAATCGGTTCCGCATGCGCGCCCAAGACCACGCGACGCACCCCGATCTTTGGGTGCTTCGTCAAATCCAATAAATGCTCAAGGAAAGGGCGTCCCTGGAAGGGAAGTAACGCTTTGGGAGAGCCCATCCGGCGGGAAGCTCCGCCCGAGAGGATCACTGCGGCCAGCATGAGGCCTTCTTTCTTATTTTTCGACCACGCTGTCCGTTTCTAGCTTCAGCTTTTTGTGAACTACCGGGTCCGCATTTCGCCGAACAGCCACGAGTTCCGCCACGACACTTACGGCGATCTCTTCAGGGGAGAGCGCACCAATCTCCAGCCCCATCGGAGCGAATACTCGTTCAAATTCCTCCATACGATATCCTTCTTTTTCTAGCGCTTTGTATACACTAATTACTTTACGTCGGCTGCCAATCATACCGATGTAGCGAGACTGCGTCCGCACCGCCCACGCCAGCACGCGCATATCTTCTTTGTGCCCGCGCGTGACGATCACTAGATAGTTCGAGGAATTCGGGCGCAAGTTCCTAAACGCGTCGTCGAAACTCGTATAAAACTCGTGCGCCATCGGAAACCGCTCCGCATTCGCGAATGCTTCCCGGTCATCCACGACTCCCACGCGAAAGCCGGCCGCATGGGCTGCCTTCGCCACCGCCATCGATACATGCCCGCCGCCAAACAAATGCACTACCGGCTGAGGTAAAATAGGTTCCACAAACACCTCGACGGTCCCGCCGCAGATCAATCCGTTGTCGTACGATGCCTCATTATTCAAATGAAATGTCAGCTTCCGAGGCGCCTCTTTCTGCATTACTTCCTTGGCGGCAGCCCAGACATCAGCCTCTACGCACCCGCCGCCGATTGTTCCGGAAATCGAGCCATCTTCCCGCACCAGCATCCGCGAACTCTCAAAACTCGGTATCGATCCAGTCGTATGCACAATCGTAGCCAAGGCTCCGCGCAGCCCGGCGCGCCTCATCCGCACAATCTCCTCAAACAGATCCATGCCTTTCAGCCTACGGCGCACCCCCCGCCCTGTCAATTCGACCGTGCATTGCGACTCATTGCGGGGCCTTCAGGTCCGGCACCGTGGCGCAAGCATTCCTGCCGGTGCTTCCGAGCGAACCTTTACTCCAGCTCGTTCCGGGTGAGGGTGCAAGATTTCTGGCGCCCGACGCCCGCAGGACCTCGTGATCCTCTGAGTGCGGCGTCTTGCCGCCGACCGACTTTCCGAATATCGTGATACGATATATCTATCTCCGGAGGCCCTATGAAAGCCATCATCTTCCATCAGCACGGTGACCCGAGCGTCCTCCACTACACCGACGTCAACGAACCTCACCTGCGCGCCAATGATGTCCTCGTTCGCGTGCATGCCTGTGCGCTGAACCATCTCGACCTTTGGGTCCGCCGAGGCCTCCCGGGCGTCCCGATTCCTCTCCCGCATGTTCCGGGCAGCGATATCGCCGGCGAAGTCGCGAAAATCGGCTCCGAAGTCCACACTGTCCATGTCGGCCAAAAGGTTGTCCTCGCTCCCGGCGTCACCTGCGGCAAATGCCCCGCGTGCCTCTCTGGCAACGACAACCTCTGCCGCGACTACACCAATCTCGGCTACATGATCGACGGCGGTTGCGCCGAATACGTTCGCTGTCCTGAAGTGAACTGCCTCCCCTATCCCGAAAATCTCGATTGGGCCCACGCCGCCGCCATCCCGCTCGTGTTCCAAACCGCCTGGCACATGCTCGTCCATCGCGCACAACTGCAGCCTGGCGAAAGCGTGCTTGTTCTTGCCGCGGGCAGTGGCGTTGGCAGTGCCGCTATTCAAATTGCGAAATTCTTTGGCGCGCATATAATCGCCACCGCCGGCAACGACGAGAAACTCGCAAAAGCCAAGGAGATTGGTGCGGACGAGGTGATTCACCACGGCATCATGCCCATCGCCAAAGAAGTCCGCCGCCTCACGCACAGCCGCGGGGTTGATGTGGTCTTCGAACACGTAGGCACGGCCACCTGGGACGATAGCGTCAAGAGCCTCGCCAACGCTGGCCGCCTCGTCACCTGCGGCGCCACCACCGGCTACGAGGCCAAACTCGATCTCCGCTTCCTCTTCACCCGCCAACTTTCCATCATGGGCTCCTACATGGGCAATAAATCCGAACTGCGCACGGTGCTAAAGCTCGTAGCCCAGGGCCGCCTCAAGCCCATCGTCGACCGAGTCTGGCCGCTGCACGATTGCATCGCCGCCCACAACTACCTCGAAAAAGGTAAACAATTCGGCAAAATCGTTCTCTCCGTCCCGTAACCGCCGAAAGCTCGTCTTGTCGTTCTCGGTAAGGGCCGCTGCGGCGCGGCCGTGGACCGGCCGCAAAACTGGATGGATGACTGTCATAAGAAAGGCATTCGTCGATGGACCGGTCGCACCAGGTCTTGGCGTTAATTCGCTACTACCCACACGCCGTTTGTCTCCACCACCTCTCTATGCGAAAATGAACTCGAGGACGACATGGAAACCACCCTCGGCAAAAGCGTCACTCTCACGAAACCCGACGATTTCGGCAAGCTCCTCGAGGACGAAGGCATCATTTTCACGCAACTCGACAAAGCCGTGAACTGGGCCCGCAAGAGCTCCATCTGGCCGCTCGGCTTCGGCCTCGCCTGCTGCGCCATCGAAATGATGTCTATGGCTGCCTCGCGATTTGACATCGCCCGCTTCGGCGCCGAAGTTTTCCGTCCCTCTCCCCGGCAAGCCGACCTTATGATCGTCGCCGGTCGCCTTTCTCAAAAAATGGCCCCGGTGATTCGTCAGCTCTACGATCAGATGCCCGAACCCAAATGGGTCATCTCCATGGGAGCCTGTGCCACCTCCGGCGGCGTCTTCAACAACTACGCCATCGTCCAAGGCTGCAATCAGGTCATCCCTGTGGACGTCTACGTCCCCGGGTGCCCGCCGCGCCCGGAAGCTGTACTGTTCGGGATCCTGCAGCTGCAGAAAAAGATCGAATCCGAAAAGGGTTCCTTTAGGCGCGCCCTTAACCTCTCCTGACTCTTCAAGCGCCGGTCAGCAGAGGCGAGCCGTTTCCCTGTCACGCTCGGATGCGTCCGCCTTCCTTCTTGTCCGTATCGAAAATTCTTTTCTCTCCTCTCCTAACCTGCTAGCCTATTTCGCCATGCCATCCCCTGAAGGCACGACCGCCCGTGACATGCTCCGGCATTCGCTCGCTACGATCGCGTATCGAGGCGGAAAAATAATCCGTAGCGCTCCGCAAGGCTACGTCGATTTCCAGGCCGGCAACAATTCGCGTACGCCCGTCCAGATCCTCGCCCACATCGGCGATTTGCTCGCCTGGGCACTCTCGATGGCCAAGGGCCAACCAGGCTGGCATCCTTCTGCTCCGCTACCTTGGCCGGACGAAGTCCAGCGCTTTTTCGATTCGCTCAAGCCCCTCGACGACTATTTAGCTGGTTCCGAGCAACTCCACGCCCAACCAGAAAAACTGCTGCAAGGTCCCATCGCCGATGCCCTCCAACACGTAGGCCAGCTGGCCTTGTTGCGTCGCTTGTCCGGTACACCGGTGCGTGCCGAAGACTTCTACAGTGCAGACATCTCGACCGGCCGCGTGGGCAAAGAACAATCCGCGCCCAAATTCGAATTCGATTGATATCAGTCGCCGCGCATGTACCTCGCCCCGACGAAGTAACGTTTGTCAATTTGGTTTTGCAGTGGCGGAGTGTCTGTGCCGTTCGCTTTCCCTCAAACCTGCGTCACCGGCGTCACCTGTATCGAATAAATCGCCCATTGCCCCATCGGTCCGCACTCCCACCCGAGCGCGATGATCATCCAACACAGCCCCTTTGGGGGCTTTTCTGCGAAGGGAACATCCTCGCACAGCAACGACGCGACGCACATTTCCTCTCCGGCTCGCATCGTTTCCACGATCTTGCATTTCACATTCCGCGCGGCAAACGGCGCAAATAGCTGCGCCAGCCTCGCGTGCAATTCCTTTTCGCCGGCCCAGCGCTTCCCGCACGCGTCGATGTATTGCGCATCCGGCATGAAAAATCCTCGCGAATCTTCCGTCAAGCCTGCGCCTAAGGCCTCCAAAAAGTTCTGTAGCAGCAGGGAGGGCTTTTCGGGATCGCTGTGCGCCGCAACAGAACGCGGCGTCGCCGGCTCTTCCGCCCCGGCGTTGGCCAGAAAGTCGCGGAACCCTCCTAGCGTAATCTTGTGAGCGGTAAGTAGGGTCGCCGCCATGCTCTTCTCGATGCGCAATAGACCCAGGATGATGTGCTCGGTTCCCACATATTGGTGCGCGAGTCGTTCCGCTTCTTCAGCCGCGAAGTTTAGCGCCTGCTTGCACTCGCTCGAAATCGGCACCTCCACCAAAGTCGAGATGCGTTCGCCGCGGATTATCCTGCTTTCGATCTGTTTCCGGATGCCTTCGATCGCGCCAGGCCGTCCCAGTAATCGCGTGCGAAGCCCATTGTCTTCTCGTAATAGCCCCAACAACAAGTGCTCGGTCTCGATTCCTTGGCTGCCATGCTGGCTGGCCTCATAGCGCGCAAAGAAAATCACGCGGCGAGCTTTCTCGGTGAAGCGCTCGAACATAGATCACCCCAATTCACTCGAGCTTTCTTCAAACCACTCGACTGGGCACACCGTTCTCGATTGTTCTGCGGAATCTTCATTCTACGCCGGCACGTTGTCCCCAATCAACGCCGTTTGCTAGGACAGTGGCGCTGCTCGTGCCTGTGCTCTGCGGTTCTCTTTCTAAGGCGCAAGCACGCTGCGCCTGGGTCCGCACGATCAGACATGGAAACTGGCCGCCCTCAGAAGGCGGCCGCTACAAAGGCTCGCTGGTCAAGAACCAATCGGCGTTTCAATTACGGTCGCGCTTCCTTCCGGAATCGACAGCTCTGTTCCCGGCACAGATTTTTCGCGCCGCACATAACCCATCCCAATCCAGGCATTCACGGTCGGAGAAAATCCGCTGCGCGTGACGCGCCCAACTTCCTTCCCATCGGCTGATAAAGGCGCATTTGCTTCGGGACCGGCGGTCGTGTCAAATCGTAAAGTCACCCGCGCGCGGTTCACCTGCCCTCGCGATCGCACCCGCTCCACAATCTCCTGTCCCGTATAACAACCTTTGGTGTAGGAAATATGCGAGTCCTGCAGTCCCGCTTCGTGCGGAATTTGTTTCTCGCCAAAATCATATCCAAACCAAGGCGTACCATGCTCCAGCCGCACGGTGTTCAGGGCCCGGTATCCGGCGGGCCCACCGCCCTCGCGCAGTACAGTCTCATCCAACTTCTTCCATAGCTCTTCGGCCTTTTCTCGCGCCACCAAGAATTCCGCTCCAGCGATCCCGCCGGTCGATCTCTTGCTGACGCGGCATGCAAGGTCCCCAATGTTTGTCTGGCGTGACTCCAATTCGTCCATCGCGCCCAATTCCACTCCGCTCACTCTCAAAGCAACCGCCGCCGCCTGCGGCCCTTCCAGTGCCAAGGTCGCAAAATCCTCGGTGCGGTCCGCTAAAGTCACGTCATCC
The DNA here is from genome assembly GCA_963722985.1 of Candidatus Acidiferrales bacterium. Taxonomy (GTDB): domain Bacteria; phylum Acidobacteriota; class Terriglobia; order Acidiferrales; family UBA7541; genus Acidiferrum. Next base: position 43,260 of record CAVROZ010000002.1, read on the forward strand.
ATGATGATGTACTTGTCCATCGCCTGAACCAGCTGCTTGCGAATCATCGCGAAAGAATGGCAAAACAGCGTCTCGCCAAACACTTGCGTCTCAATCTCCGCTTGAATGTGCCCTTGCGGGTTCAGAAACAGAGAAACAGTTCCGCTATTCTCCTTCAGCCCCTTAATGTCGTTCGTCAGAATCGCATTCAGGTACCGCACGCGATCCGGCCCTGCAAACTCCAGGTACGCGCGGTAGTTCTTGTCGAGCAAACCGACGCTTTTCCGAAGGAACCGGTATTCCGCCTGCCAATCACCAAAACTGTCTGGCAGTTCGCACCCGAACCATGCCGCCATCTCGGCGCCCTTCTGCCGGTGCAGTTCGCCCAAAGGCGTAGTCAACGTTCCCGCCGGTACTCCCACGTTCTGCGATCCTCCGATACCGTCGAGTAAGTGTAACAACAGACTTGTGTAGAGGCCGCCCCTTTCGATCGGCCAGCCAGCCGAAGGCCAGCCTCTAGAAGAAATGATGCGACAAAAGCCCAGTGATATACTCTCCCGGTGAACGAAATAAGCCTAGCGCACCGATTGCCCGATGCGGCCAACCCGGAGATGATCTATCTCAAAATCCCGGTCGGCATGCTGCAGTGCAACTGTTCCATCATCGGCGATCCCCGCACGCTCGAATGCATCGTCGTCGATCCGGGCGATGAGGTAGAACGAATCCTGGGTCTCCTCGGGCGCTATCGGCTCACCGTGAAGGCCATCGTCAGCACCCACGCCCACATCGACCACGTAGGGGGCCTAGCCAAGCTTTATCAATACACCGGCGCGCCGGTCATGATGCACAGTGACGATCTTCCCCTATATCGCGGTATGGAAGTCCAGGCGGCGTTTCTTGGCATAGCTCCTCCGGAGTTGGTCGAGATTCATCAACTCCTTAAGGAAGGCGACGCGCTCCAGTGGGGCCATTTCCTTGCCAACGTGATCCATACGCCGGGCCACACGCCCGGCAGCGTCTCGCTCTACTTGCCGACGGAAGGCGAAAACGCCACGCTAAGCCAGCCTCAACTTTTCTCGGGCGACACGCTCTTCGCCGGCAGTGTCGGTCGCACCGACCTCTGGGGCGGCTCCTTCGTAGGACTCATCGCCTCCCTGAAAGACAAACTCATGCAACTGCCCGACAGCACGATCGTCCATCCCGGCCACGGCGTCAGCACCACGATTGGCCACGAGCGCGACTCGAACCCCTTTCTCAAATAGGTGGAGTGACTATCAGCGTTCTCGGACGATCGTGGAGTGGCCGAACTTAGATCGGCCCGCACAAGCCTCTCCACCCGACACTCAGGCACGCTCGTGCAACGGCCGTCTGCGGCTTGCCCCGAGCGTCGAACCGGGGCGCCTGTTTTTCTCCCGCTCACACATGAACCTCTTCCCTCCGACCACCCTTTGCGTTACCTTGATCTCTCCATGGGCAAGCAACTCTCCTGCACCCTCCGCCACGCCGGAAAATCCGTCGCCGGCAGGGCGCTACTCGAAAGGTCTGAAATCATCTTTCGCGGCGACACTCGCCTCAAAATCTCCTTCAGCGCCATAACGAAGATCAACACCGCCGATGGCAAACTCCACGTCCACACCAAAGATGGTCTCGCGATCTTCGATCTCGGTCCAAAAGCCGCCCAATGGCACCAAGACATCGCTAGCCCCAGGTCTCTTGTCGAAAAACTCGGCCCGAAACCCGGCCAATCCGTTTCGCTGATTGGACCATTTCCGAGTGATTTCGTCGCCAAACTCAAAGCACACGGCGCCCACATCACCGAAAGCAAGAGCGCCAAAGGTTATCCTTGGATTTTCCTCGCAGCCTACGAAAAATCAGACTTGCGCTGTGTACCGTCCATCGCCAGGCAAATGCAAGGAGCGACCGCCCTCTGGCTTGTGTACCCGAAGGGCCAGAATTCCATCACCGAATCCGCGGTTCGTTCCGCCGGCCTTGAGGCGGGTCTCGTTGACGTAAAAGTGGTCAGTTTCAGCGCTACCCTTACCGCCCTCAAATTTGTTCTACCGAAATCCAGCCGCTAACCGGCGCCCTGCCGCGCTTTTCGCATCTCCTCCATGACCGACTGAATCAATTCCTTGGCGTGCGTCAATTCGCGCGAAATCATACGCAGATCCATCGCCGGCAGCGCGGGATTCCGTTGGCTGGTGCAATACACGCCGTGTTGCCCCGTGAGCACCAGCGCGTTCGTAATGCGGTCCAGCGTCACCGCCAGCCGCCCACGGTCCTTTCCAAACATCTGCTCGTATTGCTCTAACTCTTCCCGGTGCTCTTCAAATGCAGACATGCGCTCTTCTTTCCGGCGCGCAACTCTAAGCAGATTGTTGCCGGTTGCACTTCGGGCACAGCCTTCCTGCGCCAAACTTTACGCTAACCCATCGCCCCGCCATAATCCACTTGAGCTTCATCTGAAAGCGGTTTCCAATCATGAGTCTTCCAGAGCAGGCAGTCAGCAAGTACGTTCCATTTGGAGTCAGGCCAAAAGGGAATTGGGAGCACCGAACCATGCGACGCTCAGACCTAGTGCAGTACAAGGAAAAAGAAGACGGGCGCATTTCGCGCACCTCTCAGATCGTTTTTGGCGAACGCCAGCACTTACTCCGCGTCCTCGATTCGCTCGAAGGGACCAGTCTCCCGATCGCTCGCATGCAACAGGAACGGCGCATGCTCGAAGAGCTTATTCACGCCCGCACGCGCGAGCTGAATCACATCAACACGGCATGGGATGAAAAAATCGGGCTGGTCTTAAGCGCCGAAGCTAAACCCGAAATGCTCGAAAAGCTTTCTAAGCAAGCGCCCAAAGAGGATTTCTACTTGCTCCGCCTGATCAGCGAACATCCCCGCGCGAACGCCAAAACTTTAAACCACCTGGCACACCACCCCTACGGTGCCATCCGCGAGAACGTAGCCCGCCACCCTAACGCCGACGCTCCCACGCTAACACTTCTTAGCCGCGATAAAACACAGCCTCTCTGGTATCTGGTCGCCTTCAACCCCAACACGCCTACCCCTCTCCAACGCAAACTCCGCGATCGCCTAAAGCGTCTCGGCGAATCTCAACCTTCCCGCTAACCGTTCCTTGTAACGTGGCACGGGTACTTTGCGCCTCCGTTCGCATAGATTTCGAGCGGCAAGAAAACCCTCCTTCTTCTTGCTTCCGCGCGCTCTAGCTCACTGCGTATCTCTTTCTTTGCCGTCGCAATGCCATTTTCTCTTTTCGATTTCCGTCTTACTGTCCCATCTCCAACTGCCAAAACAAGAAACTCAACGTATCCGTATTCTCGTCGATCTCCTTGGCAACCGGCCTCCCGCCGGAATGCCCGGACTTCGTATCGTACAACAACAAAATCGGCCGTTCCGAAGCAGTAGCCGCCTGCAGTCGTGCCGCCATCTTACGCGCATGCAGCGGCGCAACTCGCGTATCTCCGTCCCCGGTAACGAACAGCACCGCCGGGTACTTCACACCCGCCTTCACATGCTGATAGGGCGAATACGCGTACAGATAGGGAAACTGTTCCGGATTCTCGGCGGTCCCATACTCCGCCACCCAATAGGCCCCTTCGAGAAATTTCTGAAATCTCAGCATGTCTTCGAGCGGATAGCCGCACACAACCGCCTGATACAGTTCCGACCTTTGTGTGAGGGCCGCGCCCACTAGTAAGCCCCCGTTGCTGGCCCCCTGGATGGCCAATTTCTCGGGCTTCGTATATTTCTCGGCAATCAGGTATTCCGCGGCAGCGATAAAATCGTCAAACACGTTCTGTTTCTTCTCGAGCATTCCCGCACGATGCCATTCTTCGCCAAATTCTCCGCCACCGCGAAGATTTGGCACGGCCAGCGTTCCTCCATGCTCCACCCACACGATCGCGGCTTCCTCGAAGTCCGGTGTAAGATTGACGTCGAAACCTCCATATGCCGTCAGCAGTACCGGCGTCTCCGGGCTGCGCTTCGCGCCTTTCTTCGAGAAAAGGAACATCGGAATCTTGGTCTCATCTTTCGACTTGAAATACACCTGTTCCACTGCAAAGTTCCCCGGTGTCAGCGGCGCATTGCTCTTCGACCACACGGAAGATTCCTTTGTCTTCACGTTGTAGGAAAAGATCGTCGGCGCGTAGTTGAAACTTGTGTAGACATAATGAATTTCCGCCGAGGCCCAGCGTCCCCCGACCTGCACGGTTCCCAATCCTGGCAGTGGCACGGTGTAGGAATCTTTTCCCTCCCATTCGAACACCTTCAATTCTGTAATCGCGTTCCTCAAATAGGTGGCCACCAGCTTTCCTCCGGCTGGCGTAACGACATCCAACTTGATATCAGCCTCCGGTACCACCTCCTTCCAGTTGTCCCGCTCCGGCTTTTGCGGATCGACCGCGTAGGCATGCCACTGCGGCGCCTTCCAATTCGTTTGCAAAAGCAACGTGTTCCCCGCCCATGCTGGCCAGAAGACCGCATTCAAGTCATTCACCACCGGCTTAATCGTTCCATGATGTTTCAAGTCCTGTAAGTACACCTCCGTCTTCTCCGAACCCGTTCCGAAGATCACCAGAAAATCGATGCGAGAGCCATCATCTGAAAGCTCTAGCGCCAGTTCCTTTTCTTTGTCCAGCTTCTCTCCAAACAACAACGTATCGTTCGACGGATCCGTTCCCATTGCGTGGTAATAGGCACGTGGACCGTCCGCCGTCGCTTTCGCGTAGTAAATTCCCGCGTGGTCGTTCGTCGGCTCCACCGAAGCGTAATCCGCCGAGGGCAAAACGTCTGGCAAATCCTTGTGCGCGTCAACGTCCAAAACGTGTACCGTTACCTCGTCCTGGCCGCCTTCGCGCCGGCCGTAGTACAGGAACTTCCCGTCCTTGCTAATCTTCTCGATGATGGCGCTGGCCGAATGATCCGCCGACCAGGGCAACGGATCGATCAGCACCTCATCCGCCCCCTGCGCACCGCGCCGCATGCAGATTTGCGCTAAATCCTGCCCCGCAAGCCGCCGCGTGAAAAAATATCTCCCGCCGCGTTCATCCGGCAGCCCATACGAATCGATGTGATATAACTCCGCCAGTCGCCGCGAGATCGCCTCTCTTCCGGGTAATTTGCCCAGCACCGCGTCCGTGCATTTGTCCTGGGCCTCGATCCAAGCCCGCGTCTCCTTACCGTCCTGATCCTCGAGCCAGCGGTAGGGATCAACGACGACCGTCTTCCCATAGGTGTCTTCCACATTGTCCACGCGAGTTTTTGGCGGGCACGAACCCCCACCTTGCGCCCGAACCGGCGATGCAGTGCAAAGGAGCGCTGCAAGCACGACAAACATGGCAATTTCTCTCAGCCTCAATCTCATACGCTCTCCTACAGACATTTCTGTATCTGCCTCAGGCATCGTATGCAGTGTGAATTTCTTAACAGCAGATGGCCTGGTCGGGCGCTAGAATACTCGAAAATGGCTACCACATCGAATGTCAAAATTGCGCATGCGCAAATGGCGACGTCACGATCGATTGCTGCATTCTCGCGTAACGCGCTCGTCTACTTTCTGATTTCGATCTTCCTCATCGTCCCTTGCCTCTGGCACACCCACATCGAAGCGGGCGATCTTGGCAGTCACGTCTACAACGCCTGGCTGGCCGAGCTCGTCCACCAGGGAAGGTCCCCCGGTGTCTACCTTGTCTGGCAATGGGATAACGTTCTGTTCGATTCTTTGCTCTTCTATTCCGCCAGAGCTTTCGGATTCGCTGCTGCCGAAAAAGTGGCGGTCTCGGTCTGCGTACTCATTTTCTTCTGGGGGGTCTTTGCTTTTCTGAAAGTGGTCACCGGCAAGCGGCCGTGGTTCCTCACGCCGCTCATCGGCATGTTGAGCTACGGCTACATCTTTCACACGGGTTTCATGAACTACTACATGTCTCTCGGTCTGGCGTCCATTGGCCTATCGTTCGCGTGGCCGCTCCGCAAAAAGGGTCTCGTTCTTGCCACCATTCTTGCGCCGGTCATGCTGCTCGCCCATCCGCTCGGGTTTCTGTGGTTCTTGGGCACACTGGCGTACCGCTTCCTTTGGCTGCGATTACCCGGTTCCTGGAAGGCGCTTCCTTTCAGTGTTGGGCTCCTGGTTTTGATTGCTGTGCATTCAATCGTCGCCCATCATGCCGGCTGGGAGGTGGAGTGGCGTGAGACACCCTTCTGGCACCTCAATGGGACCGACCAGTTTCACGTATTCGGTCCCCGATACGGCTGGTTTACCCGAACCGTGTCTCTTTTCGTCCTGCTTGCCTCCGGAATTGCGTTTTGGAAAGAGTCGCTTCGTATAAAGTTTTTGAAGGATCGTCAGCTCATCGTCGAGTTCTACCTCCTTTGCTATTGCGCGACCACTTTGTTGCCGGAAAATCTCCGCACCGATCCCGCGGCCGGTTGGATTGGCTTCTTGGACTCGCGCCTGACTCTGATCACCGCCATTCTCCTTTTTTGCTGGCTCGCCGCTCTTCCCGCGCGCTCGTGGTATCTACCCGTTACTGCCGTCTGCGGCGCATTCTTTTTTACCTTTCTCTATCAGGACACCGGCTACCTCAACCGCATGGAGGCCAACGCAGAGCGCGTGACGCAGGGGCTTCCCTTTGGCACCCGGGTTCTCGCCTCGATCTTCGGTCCCAACGATTACCGCACCATTTATTCACATATCCCCGATCGCGCGTGCATCGGCCATTGTTTTCTCTTTTCTAACTACGAACCGTCGACGGGCCAGTTCCGTGTCCGAGTCCAGCAGGGAAGTCCCGTCGTTACTGCCTCGGTAGACGACAGCGAAGACATGCAGTCTGGTATCTACGACGTCCAGGATGAAGATCTCCCGCTCAAGCAGATCTACCAGAGCCAAGCCTCGGATCTGACGCAAATCTGCATCCGCGACCTGTCCACAGACGAGAAAAACGGTCGGCTGGGCTACAACCCGAACAACAACCCCAGCTATTCCCAAACGTGTGGGCCCCCAACGATCCCGTGAAGGTAGTGGCGGGCCTTCAGGCCCTTGCTTGTGTTCATTCTTGGATTTCTGGTGTCCCCGAGGAACTGCTTGCGCGCATCTTCGTCGAGGCGCGACCCGACTGCGCCTATCTCGGCAAAATCAGCATCTCGGCTCGGCAGCGGCTCGGTAAAAGACATATTGGCTCTTGCTTCAGTCCAATTCCTGCTAAAATAGACGCAAGGTGAGAGACAATGCTGCCATTACACCTTCAGCCCGAAAGTCACATCCCGCTGTACATTCAGCTTCGCGACCAGCTTCGTTCCCTTGTTCACGCCGGTGATCTTCGCCCGGGCGACCGCATTCCCGCCAGCCGCGAACTCGCGCAAGTCTTGCGCGTACATCGAACCACGGTCGCCAACGCCTACGCCGAACTCGAATCGGAAGGCCTCATTCAAGGCCACGTCGGCCGTGGCACCTTCATCCGCAACAACGGCAACGGACTGAAGATCACTCCGCCCGCGCCCCCGGCCCTCAACGGTCATTCGAACGGCTTGCGGTGGGAACTCCTCTTTGCCGACGAACGGAGCGAGGAAATCCTCACTCGTCTGACGGCGTCCGCGCCGCTGAACACCCTATCGTTTGTGATGGCACGCCCGGCGGAAGAATTCTTCCCGGTAGAAGAGTTGCTGTCCTGCTCGCAAGCCGCCCTTCGCCGCGAAGGCCAAGATATCCTGAACCTCGGAGCCTCCGACGGTTATGCCCCGCTAAAAGAAGCCCTAATGGACATGCTCGGTCACGAAGGCTTCTCCGTGAAGGACGATTCCTTTCTGGTCACGAACGGTTGCCAGCAAGCCCTGGACCTGATCGCGAAAGCCTTCGTCCGCTCGGGCGACACCGTGGTCCTTGAAAATCCTACCTACCCAGGCGCCTCGGCTGTCTTCAACGGCGTGCACGCCCGCTGCCTCGGCGTGCCGGTCCGCACGAAAGCCGAACCCGGCAGCCCTCTCGGTATCGATCTCGAGGCTCTCGAGTCCACACTCGCCGCAAATCGCGTCAAGCTCATCGTCCTGACCCCGGACTTCCACAATCCAACCGGAACCTCCATGCCGGTTGCTTCCCGTCGCCGGGTTCTTGAACTCGCCGGTCGATATCAGATTCCTGTGGTCGAAGACCATATCTATGCCCGCTTGCACTCGCGCGAAGAGCGCTTGCCGTCCCTTAAGCAACTCGACCGCTGCAACCTTGTTATCCATATCGACAGCTTTGCCAAGGTCGCTTTCCCGGGCCTCCGCGTAGGTTGGATCATCGCGCCGCCGCCAGCCATCGAGCGACTGCGCCTCGTCAAACAAATGACGGACCTGCATACCGATCAGCTCGCGCAAGCGACCCTAGCCGAATTCCTCAAGCGCGGCCTGTTCCAAAAGCACCTCGTGCGTATGCGAAAGACTTATACCGACCGCCTGAACGCTTTAGACGAAGCCCTGCGTAAATTCATGCCCGAAGGAGTGCGCTGGACGCGCCCCGAAGGCGGCATGTGTCTCTGGCTCGAGCTTCCACCGGGCTTCGACGCGAGCGAACTCATGATGCACGCCCGCGAACGCGGCGTCCTCTTCGCCCCAGGTCGCTATTTCTACGTGCAATCGCCAATGCCAAACACCATGCGCCTCGGCTTTGCCAATCTGAACGAAAAACAGATCACCCGGGGTGTAGCCACGCTTTCCGAATTGCTGCGCATAGAAATGCGCAAACGCCAACGAGGTTCACGTCGCGCCGAACGCGCCCACGTCGCCCTCGTCTGATTTTGCAACGACCATGCCCCATGTCCTCAAACTCGACCCCAAACCTAGCAACCACTGCTTCGGCTGCGGCGCGTCCAATCCTACGGGCATGAAACTCTCCTTCGACCTTGATCTTGACGCTGGTCGCGCGTACGGCTCCTTCACCCTCGGCGCAGACTACGCCGGAGGAGGTGGCTTCGCGCACGGCGGCATCATCGCCGTCGTCCTCGACGAAGCCATGGGCAAACTTTCGCGGCTGACGGATGAAAAAGCTGTCACCGCCGAAATGCATATCGAATACAAAAAGCCCGTACCCATCGGCAGAACGATTGTCGTCGAGGGCTGGCAGGAAGAAGAGAAGGGAAGAAACCGGTTTCGCGTCGCAGAAATCCGCGACCAGCAAGGCCATCTTCTCGCGCGGGGCACGGGACGGTTCGTCGTTGTCCAGCCGTCACACTTCGCCGACGCGAGCCGACAGAATTCCTGAATTTTGATTTTGAGAGGAGAACGGAAATGGCAACAAAGAAACCCATTGGGAGCGCGCATAACAATGGAGCTAAAGGCTCGAACGAATGGCGCGTCAAAGTCGGCCTTGCCGAAATGCTGAAAGGCGGCGTGATCATGGATGTCACCACCGCCGAACAAGCCCGCATCGCCGAAAAAGCCGGCGCTTGCGCGGTCATGGCTCTAGAGCGCGTCCCCTCGGACATTCGCAAAGAAGGCGGTGTCGCGCGTATGGCCTCCATTAAGGTCATTCGTGAAATCATGAAGACCGTCACCATCCCAGTGATGGCCAAAGTCCGCATCGGCCATTTCGCCGAAGCCGAAGTCCTGCAAGCCCTGGAAGTCGACTTCATCGACGAAAGCGAAGTCCTTACTCCCGCCGATGAAGAAAACCACGTCTGGAAGCACGACTTCCGCGTTCCGTTTGTCTGCGGCGCCCGCAATCTTGGCGAAGCTCTCCGCCGTATCGCCGAAGGCGCAGCCATGATCCGCACCAAAGGCGAAGCTGGCTCCGGCAATGTCGTCGAAGCCGTCCGCCACATGCGCACCATCGTCAGTGAAATGAAAGGCCTGACGACTCTTCGCGATGACGAACTCATGCGCAAAGCCAAAGAGTACGGCGCCCCGCTCGACTTGATCCGCGAAGTAGCTCGCCTCGGCAAGCTTCCGGTCCCGAATTTTTCCGCTGGTGGTATCGCCACTCCCGCCGACGCCGCTCTGGTTCGCAAACTCGGCGCGGAAGCCGTCTTCGTCGGCTCCGGCATCTTCAAGAGCAGCGACCCCGACGCCCGTGCAAAGGCCATTGTGAAAGCCACCACGCACTTCGAAGATCCCAAAGTAGTCCTCGAGGCTCACGAAGAACTAGGCGAAGCCATGCCCGGCATCGACGTGCGGATCCTCGAAGACAAAGACTTACTCTCCACGCGCGGTTGGTGAGGCTTTTCCGTGCGGCTCGTCGTGGTCTTTGTCCGCCTTCCGAACCTGCTGCCATTCGTCTTATGGTCACCCTCCTCGGACCGGTCTTGTGCCGCCTTCAGGCCGGCGTTTTGGGTTTGACAACTTGGGCTTCGAAGGACCGCTTTCTGAGGCGGTCGCCAACCGTAGCGTTGGTTTTCACGCCGGCGTCTGAAGGAGCAAAATCTCAAACGGTGTCACCATGAAAATCGGCATCCTGGCCATCCAAGGAGATTTCGCAGCCCACGCCGCTATGCTTCATCAACTCGGCGCGCACACCGTCGAAGTCCGCACCGTCGCCGATGTTGAAAGCTGCGACGGCCTGATTCTCCCCGGCGGCGAAAGCACCACACAACTCCAGTTCCTCCAGGAAGAAGGCCTCTACGACGCCATCCGCAAATTTGCCGCGAAGGGAGGCGCCGTCTTTGGCACCTGCGCGGGAGCGATTCTCCTGGCAAACCACGTCAAGAATCCCCCGCAAGACTCTCTGAAACTGCTCGACATGACCGTCCTCCGCAACGGCTACGGCCGTCAGCTCGCAAGCGACGTTTTCTTTGGCCCCACCACGCTAAAGAAAGATCCTCTGGAAATGGTCTTCATTCGTGGCCCGATCATCGAACAGGTGGCTCCTGGAATCAAAGTTCTTGCCAAATACGGTGGCCATCCGACACTCGTGCAAAAAAGCAAAGTCTTGGCCGCTACGTTCCATCCCGAACTCACGAGAGACTCCACGGTCCATCAGCATTTCCTGAAACTTGCAGCAAACGGCTCGTCCCACAAAAGGGCCGACCGCTAACGCAATCGCCCCGCACCGCGCTACAATTTCTGTATGCCATCAGGGCCTAAGTTCCGGGTGCTGTTCGTTTGCCTAGGCAACGCTTGCCGCAGTCCTATGGCCGAAGCCGTGGCTCGCAAACTCGCCCCCGACGTGATCGAGCCCTTCAGCGCCGGTCTCTCGCCGCTCGGGCACCTCGCGCAACCAACCGAGGAAACGTTGCGCGCCAACGGATACTCCTTCGCGCACATTGCTTCGAAGCCGCTCCGGCCGAACGCCCTCGAAAACGCCGATCTCATCATTAATATGTCCGGGAAATCCCTCAGCGGCTTCTTTCCCGAAGGGCGTTCGTCCGGTGGACCTCTTCCGAAGAAAATCAAAACCTGGGACGTCGAAGATCCCTATGGCGAACAGCCCGCCATCTATCAGAGAATTTTGGAAGAGATCGAATCGAAGGTCCTGATGTTAGCCGCGCAACTGCGCGCTGCGCAACGGGACGATTCCTGAAGATACCGGAGATTCTTTGCGCCGCGAAAAAACCAGCGTCTCGCAGGAAGACTACCTCAAAGCGATTCTGGAAATGTGTGAGGAAAATCAGGTTCCCATCAGCGCCCGGCTAGCCGAAGAGCTCGACGTGACACCCCCCGCTGTCACCGCCGCCGTCAAGCGCATGGCCCGTGACGGCCACATCAGAGTTCAGCGCGGCGGACAAATCCTGCTAACCGACAAAGGCCGCAAGGTCGCCCGCCGACTCATGCTTCGCCATCAACTCGCTGAAATGCTCCTCACTGAAGTCATCGGCTTGCCCTGGTCGAAATCCCACGCCGAAGCCGAGCGCCTCGAGCATGCGATCTCCCCTGAAGTAGAAGCCCTTCTGCTGAAGAGATTCGCATCCCACAAAACCTGCCCGCACGGCGTCCCGCTCAGCGGCGGCGTGGCGCAGCTGCGCAAACAAGGCGGCGTTTTGCTCTCCGAGCTAAACACCGGCGATTCCGCCTCCGTTCTCTGTGTTTATGAGAAGGACGAAGGCTTCCTAGACTTCCTCGAAGGTCTGCACCTCTTGCCCGCCACGAAAGTTGAAGTTCTCAATCGCAGCTACGACGAAACCCTAACCTTGCGCGTCGCCAGCCAAACCATGCACCTCGGCAAGACGGCCACTTCTCGCATCTGGGTTCGCCCCTCCACAAACTGATATGGCGCAGTCGCGCTTGCTCGCCCGGAGCTTCGAAGAGGCTGCACTCCCGGGCTTAGCCGGTGTTGCGACCGGCCAACCTTCTCTTGTTCTCCGTTCTCCGCGGCGTCCGCGTCTCTGGGTTATCGCCTTTTCGATTTTCTAATTCGAACCTATTTTCTAACCCGTTCTACCTCTTCTCCTCGAGCAAATTCTTCAGCCGCCCATAGCCTGTCCGGCTCACCGGTAATTTCACGCCGTTGCTCAAAATTGCCACCTTGCTCTCTTTCCCATACGGCTCAATTCTCGCAACCCGCTCCAAATTCACAATGTAGGAACGGTGAATGCGCACAAATTTCCCAGGGTCGAGCGCCAATTCCAGTCCCGAGATGGTTTGTTGCTTCAAATGTTTCTTCCCCTCGCTCACGAGCGATACATAATCATCGAGCGCCTCCGCATAGTCCAACTTGCTCACCGCAATGAGGCTCACCTTCGTCCCATCCTTCACCACAATCCTCTCCGTATACTGCCCCGCCGGACGAGCCGATGCCGTCAACTCCGCTGCATCCACCTCTTTCTTGCCCTCGCGGTTCTTCGCCCGTTCGAGGGCCGCCTCAAACCGTTCGCGGCTGAACGGCTTCAGCAAATAATCCACTGCGTGTACATCAAACGCTTTCATGGCGTACTGGTCAAACGCGGTCACAAAGATAATCGCCACGCCCGCGCGATCAATCAGCTCCAGTACGTCGAATCCTGTCAGCTTCGGCATCTGTACGTCGAGAAAAAGGAGATCCGGCTTATGTTCGGCCGCCGCTTTCACCGCTTCGATACCATTCCCGCATTCCGCCGCAACTTCAATCTCCGGGTGTGTGTTCAACATCTCTCCGAGCAGCTTCCTCGCCAGTTCTTCATCATCCACAATCAGCGCTTTCCACCTCTTCTTGGCCCCGTTCACTTTGCGATCTCCGTCTCTGCTGGAAACGACAGGTTCACGCGAAACAGCTCGTCCTCAGCGCTGGCGTTCAAGTGCGCTTCCTTTCCGTATCGCGCTTCGAGTCTCCTCTGCACGTTCTTCAACCCCACTCCATTCCTTCGTGAACTCCCTGCCTCCGGGTCCCACGAATTCTCCACCGTCAGCGACATCCGCGCACCGTTTCGCACCGCCTTCAACCGAATCCATCCGCCCTCCGGCATCTGCGCAATCCCATGCACCACCGCGTTTTCGAAAAGCGGTTGCAGGAGCAACGGAGGCAACAGGCATTCCTTGGCAGCCTCCTCAATTTCTTCCTTCACCGTCAGCCGGTCGCCAAACCGCATTTTCTCAATTGCGCAGTATTTCTGCAGCAATCCCACTTCTTCACGCAGGGGAATCAACGCCTTTTCCCCCATTCCGAGCGTCAGCCGCAAGAAATCCGCCAAGGACACGCACATATCCCGCGCTCGAGCCGCATCGATGCTTGTCAATGCGCTGATCGAATTTAAGCTGTTGTATAGGAAATGAGGGTTGATCTGCGCTTTCAGCGCGGTAAGCTCCGCTTCCCGCGCCCGCATACTCGATTCGACAGCCCGTTCCTGCGCCTCCTGGCTGGCCTTGTGTGCGATCAACCCATACTGCACCGCCACGCCCAGCAGGTAGTAAAACTCTCCTGCTGCGTACAACATATCCGTTCTCTTCGTGTACTGGCTATATGTGCCCTTCCAGCCGCCGAGCGCGTCCATTTCTCCCGCGATAATTCCCCCGACCTTGATCCAGAAAAACGTGAGGATCACCGCCGTCGTCACATGAATTAGTAACACGCGCCATGCCGGCGTTTTTCCTAGCGGCGCAGTCCGACAAGAAAACGCCGCGGACCACACGCTGACTTGCGCCACTCCCGAAAGCGTTGCTCCGAGAATGAACGCATGACCTGGGGGCATTTCTCCGCCGGAAGCCAGCATCGTTCCCAGTACAAAGGTGAACGCTCCCCACCCGGACCAGAACACGATGTGTTGATACCTGTCGATGCGGATCAGCTTCATCGTTGGATCAATTCTTTATGGAGATTCCGCCAAAGATCGCCCGCCCGCGAAGGACCAAGCGTTTTTTCGGTGGGGCGCCAGGAACGTCCGGCAGCGGAGGGCGTGTCTCATCGCTGTATCCCCCAAAAATATTTTGGCCTTCCCACACAATGGCCCAGCGGTCGGGAACGACCAGTTCGATTCCACCGAACATCGCATCTAGGAAAATGATCGCTTCCTCTCCTTCGATATCCGCCGACCGGAAGTCCATCTCGACTCCCCCGAACATGGCTGTGATGGACCCGCTCGTAAGATTACTGGTGTGAATCCGCCGCTCCACTCCGCCAAACAACGCAACTGCCTGCACCGTCTTCTCGCCGGCGTTCATTTCGGGCATCAGTCTCGGCACATCAAACCGTCCCCAGATCATGGCAATTCCCGCGAAGATAATGATCACCGGCCAGAGAGTAGCCCACGTTAACATCCTGTAGCCCAGGTGTTCCGCCATGAAAAATGCGCCCACCAGAATCAGCAGCAACCCCCCCATGCGCTTGCCTTCATTTACGAATTTTGCGATTCCCACAACAATCAGCATCAGTGGCCAATACCTCCAGATCGCATTGCCATTGATTACGCCCAGTTGATCGAGCAAGAAGAGCGTTCCGAGCGCGATAAGGACTGCTCCGGGGAGCCAGCCGGGCAGACCTCTCGAGTGGCATCTCGTGTCCGTCATTTCCCGGCCATCTTTTGCTTCGCTCACCCTGCTGTCCTCGACGCTCCGCCGCTCATCCCCAGATGTGCCGCGCCACTATGCTGAACGTTGGCAACCAATTCACAAGGAAACCAATGTGCGCCGCTACGTGCGACAGAACATAATCCATGCCGAAATGCATTTCCACAAGCGTGATTCCAATCCCTGCTGCCCATCCAACACCCAGGAGCCTTTGATTCTGTCTCTCTGGCCGATTCGCCTTCGTCCCCATGGCCGCCTCCAGGAGGCCTGCTTGGCCGCCCACAGTCAGCCTAGAGCTAAGGCCCATCGCCCTGCACACTGAAATCGGCGAACACCGACCGCCAATCGGCAAACGCCGCGCCCACGCCGGTTAGAATCTGCCTTGTGCTCTTCGTACGCGTCGAGCGCGATTGGCCTTGGGCACGCAAGGAACCGCGCTTCATCTCTGCTCTCTTGTTTCGTGGCCCAGGCACTGCCGCCCGTGCTCTTTCTGCCGGTAGGACACAGCTCAATTCCGGGTCCCCCTGTGACTTGAAATTCTCACCGAACCTGTCTATTGTTACGTCCCAACAAACCTGCACCGCCCAGGTCTCGGTTCTTGGCGGCCCTGACTCTGAAGAGGTGCACATGCCTTCGAATTCGCCCGCCGTGCCGCGCAGCAGCGCTCCTAAGCACCACTGGTTCCTCTATGTCCTATTCGCTTTTCTGGGAGCGCTGGTCACTTTCGCTGGTGCGCGCGCACAGCAAAAGGCTTCCGACGAAGACACCTTCCGAAAGCTGATCGATGACTACTGCGTGGCTTGGAGCACTGGCAATCCCGACAACGCCGCCAAGTTCTACGTCAAGGGTGACGCGCTGGTTTTCTATGATGTAGCTCCGTTTTCTTACTCCGGCTGGAAAGAATACGACGCCGGCGTCCGCAGGAATTTCATCGACAACACAACATCGGTCTCACTTACCGCGGGCAAGGAACTGAAAGTCACGCGTCATGGCACGATTGCCTGGACGACCGTCCCCATGCACCTGACCGCCAAGATGAAAGACGGTCACACCATCGACTCCCCTATCCGCTACACTGGCATCTGGGAAAAACACGGCAAAACTTGGCAACTCGTCCACGAGCACCTCTCCGCCCCCCTTGGCGGCTAGTGGCGGGTCTTTAGACCCGCGCTTTTTCTTGAGGTGCACCGGCCAGCCGGCGACGAAGCAGAAGCGCCGGTTCGCGTGTTCATGTTCCTGACGGTGTCCAGAACCGAAAAACGGATCGGCGGACTTCACACAAAAACTGATAACTTATAGTGGACAACTTTTCATTTCTCGTGTGGAACCTCCTCCAATTCTACTGGCTTGCCTCCCGCGGCTACCGTCTTCAGCCTTGGAAAAGCCCCTACATCCAGTGGCGCTTCGAAACTTTCCTTGGCAAGGAAGCCGCTCATCTCGATGCCCGCCAATTCCTGCATCTCACCTGGAAATATCGGCGAAATCTAAAATCCTTTGCCGCCTGGGCCGCCACCCGTCGCCGTGCCCACCATTCCTCCTCCCATTTTTCTTAGGAACCGCCTTCAGAAATTCTGTAGCTCTCCCCCTGCCTGGGTGAGGCCTTTCCGTTCTGCAGGCCAACCCTGCCGCCTCATACAAAACCTTCCGGTCAGGAAGCCCGGAGCGGCCGGGTCGAAGCCCAGGCTCAAAAAAACCGTCGTTCCGGGGTCGTTTTTCGCCCGAGGAATCCGAGGAATCCCCTTTATCTTTCTCGCAAGCGCCAGGCGTATAATCTCTTGAGGGCCGCCCGACGATTGACCAACACGCTCCAAATCCTCCGATCCCCCCGCACCCTCCAGGAAGCGCTCTGGTGGGAGCCCGAACCGAACAACCGCGTCCACTGCTACCTCTGTCCCCGTCACTGTCACATTGGTGATGGCCAATCCGGTTTTTGTTACATCCGAGCGAATCAAAACGGCAAACTCTACAGCCTCGGTTACGCCTCTCCCGCCGCTCTAGCCGTCGACCCGATCGAAAAGAAGCCGCTCAACCATTTCCTTCCCGGCTCGCGGATCTTCAGTATGGGCACCGCGGGCTGCAACATGGGCTGCTTCTTCTGTCAAAACTGGGATATTTCCAAATCCCACCACGATCAAGTCCGCTCCAAACACGTCCCGCCCGAAGATGTTCCTGGTCTCGCAAGACAGCACGGCTGCGCATCGATCGCCTTTACCTATAACGAGCCCACCATCTGGGGCGAATACATCATCGACATCTGCAAAGCCGCCAAGCCCGCCGGCCTCAAGACCGTCATGGTCACTAACGGCTACATCACCCGCGAAGCCTTTCACGACATCTATGACCACATCGACGCCGCCAACGTCGACCTCAAAGCCTTCACCGAAAATTTCTACGGCAAAATCACGCTGACGCACCTCGCGCCTGTTCTCGAAACTCTAAAATGGCTCAAACTGGAAACCAATGTCTGGTTTGAAATCACCAATCTCATGATTCCCACCCTCAACGACGATCCCGCCGAAACCCAGAAACTTGCCGAATGGATTCTCGCCAATCTGGGCCCAGACATCCCCCTGCACTTCACCGCCTTTCATCCCGATTTCAAACTCCAGGACAAACCTCCGACGCCGCCCGAAACTCTGCATCGCGCCCGCGAAATCGCTCGCGAAGCCGGCCTCCACTACGTCTACGAGGGCAACCTCTACTCGGACGCCGCCAACACCCATTGCCCTAATTGCAACAAACTCCTCGTCCGCCGCTCCTGGCACCACGTCCAAGAAAACCGAATCGTATCCGGCGCCTGCCCCGCGTGCCACGCCTGCATCCCCGGCCACTGGTAAATTCTTCAATTAAAATTTCGGACGCAAATGTAGCGGCCTCCGCCGATGGCGACCACCTTTGATCCATGCCTGTCATACCGAGGGCTGTTGTTGCCCGTTTGTTCCCCGGCCACGATTGCCACGGTTCGAGCAACCTCTTGTTTCCATTCTCGCTTCTCGTAAACTATCTGCACGCGCACAACGAAAGGCCTATCGCCCATGCCCGAGCCCCAAACCATCTCATCAGACTCCCCGCGCGCTTCCCGCTTCGACTGGCTAAACTGGTCCGGCCTGGTCTTCGCTTTTCTGCAAAGCGTTTGCAGTGCCTTCGTCGCCCTTCACGGAATACGCCTGCTCGTCGGCATCGGTGCCGTTGTCCTGGCTTCCTCCGCATTCCATTTCGCCGAACGCCTGCACGTCAACGTCATTCGCGTCCCGATGATGCTGCTAGCTCTCCTCGGAGCGCTCCTGAATCTTGCCGCGCTCTGGCAAGTGCGCAGGCTCCGCCGCCGTTCCGCTTCCGCCTGGCGTCAGCAGCCGCTCACCCCGAGCCGGAGTCGCTCCGAATCCGTCCAGCTCGTCCTTTCGCTCCTCACGTTGTTTCTGCTCTTGGCCGAATCCGCAGCCCACTACAAGCTCTTCCACACTCCCTAGTGAGTTTGTGTGAAGTTCCCCTCATCCACTCTGGCGCACCACCGCCGCCAACCGCTCATGCAGTCTCGCGCTGTAACCCAAAGGCAACTCATAGGTCCGGTCATCCGTCGTCAAAATCAAGATATTCCGTGTCGAATCAAGAATCGCCGAGCACACCTCACAGCTGTCCAGATGCCTCTCTACCGCCGCCAACAACTCACGGTCGAGTTGCTGATCCAAATATCCGGAAATGTGTTCCCAAACGTGTTTGCATTCCAGGTTCATTGGAACCACCTTCGAAAAAATCCTCGTGTTGGCTTGCCTTGAGTCCGATAGGGCATTTCGTTCTTCAGATAGGGCGCCAGCTGCCTCTGCAGCATCATGCGCGCCCGATGCAGCCGCACCTTCACGAGAGTAATGTTGATTCCCAGTGCTGCCGCCGTCTCTTCCTGATTCAATTCCTCGATGTCCCGCAGCACGAACACTTCGCGGTATTTCTCAGGTAAGATCGCCACCGCATCCCGCAATTTCTCTCTCAGCTCTTTCCTCTCGAGTGCCTCCAACGGAATTTCCCGCCAATCGGTGAGCACCGCCGGCGTAAATCTCCCTGAGTCTTCTTCGACCGGCTCATCGAGCGAGTCCTCCGCTGTCGTCTTCGCTTTCCGCAGCCGCTTCCTCGCTTCGTTCATCGCAATCGTAACCAGCCAGGTGCTGAATTTCGCTTCCCCGCGAAAGCTCTTCAAGTTGCGAAAAGCGCTGATCATCGTTTCCTGCGCTGCGTCCTCGGCCTCCCCATCATTCTTCAGAAACGCAAAGATGGTCACATAGACCAGCCGCTCGTAGGGTCGGATCAGCTCATGAAAAAGCTCCGTTTCCCCCGCCAAAATCCGGGAGATGAGAGCCGCCTCATTGGTCGCTGCCGCTGTTTTCATCCAGCTTTCTACCGGTTCGGGCCGAACCACACCTTTTCTGTAGGAGTTTTAAACCCCACAAAGGTAACAGGAAATGTGGTTCGTCTCATCCCGCGGCCGGCCTGTGCACGCAGCCCGCCGGTACGCAATTTTCCTCCTCTTTTTCCTTCCACAGGTGTAACCTTGGCCTGCCACCCGACTCACACGGGGGCAAGCGCTTTTCGGCCTCTGGGTTTGCGAGCCTTGACGGGCTCCGGGCTTTTCCGGAACTTCGCCTACCCTCCCGACCTTGGCTCTACTCTGGCTTCCCAAGGTTGGCGGCGTCCGAACGGCGAAACTTCAAAATGGAGGGGAGAATTACCATGACTAAGACTACAAAGGCTCTCATCACCAGTGCAGCGGTGGCTGGCCTGCTCGCAGGCACCGGCATCGCCGTTCAAGCGTCGACCGTACTCACGAACGCGAAAGCATCGTTCTCGGCCACCAGTCAGGACCAGAAGGATGATTCGAAGAAAGTCGAAAAGCATGCCTGTAAGGGCCAGAACTCCTGCAAAGGTAATGGCGGTTGCAAGAGTAGCGATAACGGCTGCAAAGGCAAGAACAGCTGCAAGGGCAAGGGCGGTTGTGCCACCGACGGCTCCAAGATGCCCAGCGACAAGCACTAAAACGAAGCCAATTCACAATCAAGGTCTCAGGTGGAGGGCGATCTCCGAGCGCGCCCTCCGCCGGCCAAACGTGTAGCACAGGGACTCTTTCCTGAGCGTCTCTGAGCTTGCTCCTGCCTGGACGGTGCGAGGGGCGTACCTAGTCAAGACCGACGTCAAGCGATGGCGGCACGGCTTCAGCCGCGCTGTAAATTCCCTCACGCCTTAGGATTGACGAAGTGTCTGAACCGCGAAACACCGGAGCGCGAAATGCCCGCAAACCGCTTTAACAATTTTAACACCTACGGAGTCGGCATAGGTCTACGCATCCCTCACTACGACCACATCCTCACCCGCAAGCCCACCTGCGACTGGTTCGAGATCATCTCCGAAAATTTCATGGTTGACGGCGGCCGTCCCCTCGAGGTCCTCGACCAGATTCTCGAACGGTACAAAGTTGTCCAGCATGGCGTCTCCATGTACTTTGGCTCCACGGAAAAATTGAATCGCGAACATCTTCGCCGCCTAAGAACACTCGTTCGCCGCACTAAAACTCCTTGGCTCTCCGACCATCTTTGCTGGGGCAGCGTCGACGGCCGCTACACCCACGATCTCCTTCCGATGCCCTATACGTTCGAGGCGGCTCGCTTGACTGCACAAAAAGTTCGCGAAGTCCGCGACTATCTGGAAGTACCAGTGGTAGTCGAAAACGTCAGCAGTTACGCCGAATTTCATGTCTCCGAAATGACGGAATGGGAGTTTCTCAACGAAGTCGTGGAACGGGCCGATTGCGGCATCCTCCTCGACGTTAACAACATCTACGTCTCAGCGCAAAATCATAGTTTCGATCCGGCCGTCTATGTGAACAGCGTGCCTCCCGAGCGGGTTGCCCAAATCCACATCGCGGGCCATTCCAAATACCGCAAATACATCCTGGACACCCACGATCATCCGGTGATCGACCCGGTCTGGAGACTTTACGACCGCGCCATTCAACGCATCGGCCACACCGCTACGCTCCTCGAGTGGGACGATCGCATCCCTACCTTTGACGAAGTGCATCGTGAAGGGCTCAAAGCCAACAAATATCTGGCCAGCGCCTCATTGGCGGCCGCCGTATGAATCTCGCCGCGCTTCAACGGCACGTCGCGCGTGCGGTCATGACGCCGCTCACGCCTTCCGACCGCATGCGCCGCAAAGCACCCGATGGTCGGTCACTCGCCGACGTGGCAAAGAAAATCATCAAGCCCAACGAGCGTCTTACCTCCTTCGAACGTCTTGAAATCTACAATCGCCAATACTGGTTCCGCATCCTCGACGGTTTCTCCGACGATTTTCCCGGCCTCCGCGCCGTCTTGGGCGATCGCCGCTTCGACGCACTCGCAAAACACTACCTCACCGATTGCCCCTCGCGGTCGTTCACCCTGCGCGATATCGGCTCGCGCCTGGAATCGTGGCTCCGCAAACACCCAAAATACGCGTCCGGGCGTCACCAACTGGCTCTGGACATTGTCTGCTTGGAATGGGCCGAAATCGAGACGTTCGACGGTGCTTCCGAACCTCCGGTGACGACCGCCGTCCTTGTCGGTGCCGATCCCGCAAGACTCCACCTCCGCCTGCAGCCCTACATCCGCCTTCTCGATCTCCACTATCCCGTCGACGACCTACTCCTCGCCGTCAAACACGAAGCTGCGGGCGGCATGGCCAGCAACGCCATCGAAGAGCGCCAAAAACGCAAAAAGGTTTCCGCCGTCGCGCGACTCAAACCTACTCCCGTTTATCTCGCGATTCATCGCTTAGAGAACACCGTCTACTTCCGTCGCCTCGCAAGGGAAGAGTTCATCATCCTGAAGTCCCTCCACTCCGGCTGCGCCCTCGAACGCGCGATCGTCGCTGCCTTCCGAGGCAGCAAAATTCCCGCAAGCGAGCGCCCCCAACAAGTAGCCGCCTGGTTCCAAAATTGGTCTTCTCTCGGTTGGTTTGTTGTGTAATCAACAGTGTTTTTCCGTCGCCCATGTCCTGGCGGGTTTTCCGACCCGTGCATTTGTTTATGCGGATACCCTTGATACCGTGCGCGCCGGCCTGGCGAACAGGGCTCGGGTTACTTTTCGGTCTTGTTACAACACCGGACTCGGAGCTCCAGCTCCGAAATGAAGAACTCCTGAGGAGATGCTGTTTTCCGTCTATTCTGGACCAAGGAGCCCTCAACGAAATGAATCGCTTCCTCGCAACCATCCGCCGCCTTTACGCCTGGGCCGTCCACATCGCCAGTACCCTCCAATCTCCATTTCTCCTCTTCGTCCGCGTCTATTGGGGCCTGCAACTCGCGCAAAACGGTTGGGGCAAACTTCACCATCTTCCACGCGTAGCCGAATATTTCTCGAGCCTGGGCCTGCCGGCTCCAGGTTTCACGGCGACCTTTGTCGCTTCCGTTGAGTTCCTCGGCGGCATTCTTCTAGCCGTCGGCCTCTTCTCCCGTTTCATGGGGCTCGTCCTCAGCATCGACATGCTCATGGCCTACATCATGGGCGACCGCGAGGCTCTGCTCTCGATCTTCTCGAACCCTGGCAAGTTCTACGCCGCCGACCCCTATACATTTCTCTTTGCCGCCCTACTCGTCCTGATCTTCGGTCCCGGCCGCTACGCCCTCGACACCCTCCTGCTCCACCGCTATCCCTATTCGGCCGATTTAAAATAAAAATTGTCATCCCGGCCCCGGCTGCCGGAGGCAGGAGGAGTCTGCGAAGCGAAGCACCGCTTTCCTCTTCTTGTTCTTGCACCTGTCGTCGTTCTCTGGTTCATCGTCACCAGCAAAGCCTGCTCGCACGACCCGCCAATTTGAATATGCTAAAATCCCGCTTTGATGGCCACGCACCGTCTCTACTACGACGATTCCTCTCTGCAAACCTTCACTGCCCGCATCCTCGCCTGTACCGCCGCAAGCCCGGTCTCGACCGCATCCGGCACGATCCCTGCCTGGGAAGTGCTGCTGGACCAGACCGCTTTTTATCCCTCCTCTGGCGGCCAACCGAACGATCTCGGCCAACTCGGGGACTCGCGCATTCTCGACGTCCGCGACGACGGCGAGGAAATCGCGCACATCGTCGACCGCGAACTCGGTCTCGGCGCGACCAATGGCTGTGTCGACTGGGGGCGCCGTTTCGACCATATGCAGCAACACACGGGCCAGCACCTGCTTTCAGCCGTTTTCCAGGAGCGTTTTGGGCTGCCGACGGTCTCGTTTCATCTTGGCAGCGATGCATGCACCATTGACCTCCATGGACCAGAGCCCTCCTCTGAGGCGCTCTCAGGCGCGCAACGGGCCGCAAACGCGATCGTCTTTGAGGATCGTCCCGTCAACGTGCGCTACGGCACGGCCGATCAACTGGCTGAGCGCGGCGTCCGCAAGGAAGTCGACCGCGAAGGCATTCTGCGTGCCATCGAAATCGAAGCTGTGGATCTCCAGCCCTGCGGCGGCACGCATGTAAAGAGTACCGGGCAGATCGGCCTCGTGTTGGTCCGCCGTTGTACAAAGATTCGCCAGGACTGGCGCGTCGAATTCGCCTGCGGCGATCGCGCCGGGCAAATGGCCACCGCGGACTTTCAACTGGTGCGTGATATCGCGGACAGGCTCACGTGTTCGCCCGAGGAAGCGCTCGCGTCCATCGAGAGAGCTTCGACCGAGCGCGACTCGGCCTTCAGAAATCTTCGCGTCGCCCTCGAACAACTCGCCGAGGCCCGCGCAAAACTGATGATCGCCGCCACCGCTCCGGCGAACGATGGTTTCCGGTGCGTTTCGGCGGTTCTGAAACAGGAGAGCCCCGAGCTGCTTCTCCCGCTTGCGACCGAACTTGCCAAGAATGAAAAGACCGTCGCCTTGCTCATCCACGAACCAACGGGACAATTGGTCTTCTCCCAATCGATGGCTGCCGCCGTGGATTTGAGCGCCGTTCTCAAGCAGTTGTTCGCCCAGATTCCGGGCAAAGGCGGCGGAACGCGCGATTTCGTGCGCGCAAAACTCGCCAATGCGGCGCAGTCGAACGCCGCATTGGCTTTAGCCGCGCAACTGATCACTGCTGTCTAGAATCGGAGGAAAAGTGAGACTCATTCTAAGAGCTTCCATGATTTTGTTCGGCAGTTGTTTCTCCGCTGCCGTATTCGGCGCACAAATGGCTCCGCAAAAGCCGGACCAGCCCGTGGAGAAGTGGACTGGCAAAACGATCATGCTGATTGGCGCGCACGCCGATGACGACGCGCTCTCGCATGGCACGCTGGCCATGCTGCAAGCACACGGGAACCAGGTTTACATTGTGACCCTGACCACCGGAAATGTCGGCACCCAGGATCCGAAGCTCTCACGGACACAATTGGCGGAAATCAGGCGGCAGGAAGAACTGGCCGCCCTCAAGGAACTGGGTATTCCGGCCGATCATTACATCGACCTCGGCTACGACGACGGCCTGCTCGAATTCGAAGACCGTAAGGCCGTGGTGGAAAATCTCGTGAGGTGGATACGCAAGCTGCGGCCAGACGTTCTGTTCGCGTGGGATCCGGGGAAGGTCTATCAGCGTTGGCACAAATCGGATCACCGCACCGCGGCGTATTTGGCGGCGGATGCAGCGCGCGCGGCGATGTGGCGCCTACTTTTTGAAGGTCAAATCACCCAAGAGGGATTGAAGGAATTCATGATCCCCGAATACATGTTTTACAACGACACGGATTACCAGGACGAAAATATCTGGATCGATATCACCGACTTCGCCCAAAAGCGCGAGAACGCCGACTCTCACTACATCAGCCAGTACGGCCCCGGCTGGAAAAGCTACAATCCAAATCCCACCGAAGCCGAGGTGCAACAAATGAAAGCCTGGGCCCACGACACCATCCGCACGCGGGACGGTCACCCTGTCGAGGGCTTTCGCTACTATCGCGGTCTCCCCGACTCCATCGGTAAGTAGCGCCGCGCCTGTTGTCCTGATCTTCGAACGGTCAGGCCCGGCATCTTGGCGTTTTGGGCCATTCTTATTTTATCTAGAGTTTCGGTCGGTGGTGCCCTTCGCAAGACCAAAAAACTCGTCATCTTGAAGGAAGCGAAGGATCTGCTTTTCTCCTCACCCGCCTCCGCGCCCTCCCTGCTACACGGGCTCAGGAATTGGCTCGATGCGCCCCAACAAAAATACATAACCCCCGATACCTAAAAGCAAAATCGTGGCGGCCGCGATAAAGGCCGAAGCGAAAGAGTGCGTAGCCGCAACAATGTAGCCGGTTATAATCGGCGCCGAAACCCCCGCGACCTGACTCGAGAAATTGGCGATGCTCGCGAGCGTTCCGACGCTGTCGCGCGGAGCAATGAGCGAGGGCACCGTCCAAGCTACTGGCGCGGCCGCGGCGAGCCCACCAAGCGCCAGGCTGATCCAGCAAAGCGCGGCCGCGGCGTTACGAGGATGAGCCGCGCCAAAAATGGCCAGCCCGAAACCCGTGCCGATGATCAGCACGGATTGACGGACTCGATTCGCGTTCCAACCCCGCTCAATCAGCGCGTCTACGAGCCATCCACCCACGAAGAGATCGGTCAACGTAGCGAACATCCACGGAGCGCTGGTATAAAACACGGAATGCAGAAGATCCATATGATGTGCAATTGAAAGATAGCTGGGGAGCCAATTCAGAAGCAGGTAGAAGCTGTAGTTGTAAGCACCCCAACCGAGCGCCAATCCATAGACCTTCGGCTGTCGCAGCAAATAGAAAAGCAATGACCAGCGATCCGCCTGCGTCTGCTTCACCGAAGCATCCAGGGGCAGGGAACCGCCCTCGTTGATGTAGTTGAATTCCTCGGGCGAGAGTTGCCTGTCTTCAGTCGGGTTGCGGTAAATCACAAAGAACAGGAGAAAGTACAGCAGACTCACGAAGCCGGTGGCGGCAAACGTAAATCGCCATCCAAACTGTAGGAGTAGCAACCCGAGGAGGGGAACTCCGAGGGCGGAAGCAAACTTTGCTGCGGCATCGGTAATCGCGACAGCCAGGGTTCGTTCGCCCTTCGGAAACCACAAACCGACTGCTTTCGCATTGGCGGGAAAAGTGGGTGACTCGGCAACGCCCAAAAGAAAGCGCGCCGCAAAGAATACGCCGAGACCTGGAGAAATCGCCGCAGCGAACGACGCCACACTCCAGAGTAAAGTACTGGAACGGCCAACAAGTCGAATTCCGAAGCGGTCCAGAAGCATTCCTGCCGGCAGTTGCATCAACGCGTAGGTCCAACTGAAAGCGCTAGCCAGGTAGCCGAAAGTGATCAGCGAGATGCCGAAAGAGGCGTGCAGAGCCTCCTGCGAAACAGAGACGTTAATACGGTCGAAGTATGCAATCACCACCCCAAAAGCCAACAAGAAAGCCACGCGCCACCGCCGACGGGGCATTTCGGACAAGCTAGGATTTATTTTGGACAAGCGCACACCGTAGAGAGGACGTTGCGCGGAGAGTGCAGGAAGTGCGCATAATGGAGCATAGTGTCGCACGGACAGGAGGACTCAGCAATGCAAGCAGACGGTTTGTGCGGCGGTGAAAACGAATGACGATCGGCCAAGGATTCCCGGAGCGTACGCTCACGGAAGAGGAACTTCGTGTACTGGTGGCGGCTTCCGCAGCGGATCTGAAAATCGACGGCAAGCGTGTTCTGATCATCATTCCGGATGGCACGCGCACGATGCCCATGCCGCGGTTGTTTCCGATTTTGCAGCAGCACATTGGCCGGCGCGCTGCAGCGTGTGATTATCTTGTCGCTCTCGGCACGCATCCGCAGATGACCGAGGGCCAACTTACCCACCTGCTAGGGCGTCCCGTGCAAAATGGTGCCTGCGAGGGCGCGCACATTTACAACCATCGTTGGGACATTCCGGATACCTTCACGGAGATTGCCACGATTCCATCGACAGAGGTCGAAGCGGTAACCGCCGGCGTGCTGTCGGAGCCCATCTCCGTCAAAATCAACCGCCTGATTTTTGACTACGATCAAGTTCTGATCTGCGGGCCGGTGTTCCCCCATGAGGTGGTCGGCTTTTCTGGCGGCAATAAATATCTGTTCCCGGGCATCAGTGGCCAAGACATGATCGATCACACGCACTGGTTCGGAGCGTTGCTGGGCAGTTACCGCATCATCGGAATGGAATCATCACTGGTAAGAGATCTAATCGATCGTGCGGCAGCAAAAATCAAAGTTCCCGTGGCCTGCATGGCGCTGGTCGTCACGAAAGAAGGTATCTCGGGCTTTTATTTCGGCAGCGCCCGCGAAGCCTGGAAAGCAGCCGCTGCACTTTCCGCGCAGAAGCACATTGAATGGGTCGACCAACCCTTTCGCCGCGTGCTCGCCGTGATGCCGGAGATGTATGCGGACATTTGGACAGCGGCCAAAGGAATGTACAAAGCCGAACCAGCCATGATGGACGAAGGCGAGGTCGTGATTTATGCGCCGCACATCACCGAGTTCAGCTACACGCACAAAGCTCATATCGAACAGATCGGCTATCACTGCCGGGACTATTTTCTGAAACAATGGCAGCGTTTTAGAGACGTGCCGCGCGGAGTGCTTGCCCATTCGACGCACCTCCGCGGAGAAGGGGCCTACGACGCCGGAACAGGTTTCGAGCGCGACCGCATCCGAGTGACCCTCGCCACCGGGATTTCCGAAGAACGCTGCCTGCAAATGAATCTGGGTTATCTCGACCCCCAAACCGTAAATCCCTACGAGTGGTCAGGTCACGAGGCGGAGGGAATCAAATTGATGCCGCGCGCGGGAGAAACGCTTTATCGCCTCAAAAGGACGCCGAAATCTGTCTGATCGGCTGAAACGCTGATCAGGCCTGCGCTTGGGCCGCCTTCTTCGCTTCGGCGGAATCGTAGCTTTCGCCGTAGATCGCCGGCACCTTGCCGCCCATCGCCCTCAGGTATGTGGAAAGCTGCCCGCGATGGTGAATCGTGTGATGCAAGCTGAAATTAACATAGGCAACCGCGGGCAACTGGAAGAAGCCGCGGAAATCCACGATCTTTGCTAACTGCTCGCCCGACAAGTTGGGGAATTGCTCGAAGTTTTTCGCAAAAGAATCGCCATACCACTGGGCGATCTCGGCAGGGGTCTTCACGTTTTCCGGCCGATGGATCGGGGAGAAATCAAACGCCCCGTCGATAATTCCGCCGTAGAAGCGGTGCTCGGCGGCAACGATATGCCAGGCGAGTTCCATGGCTGTCTTGGAGTACGGATCAGGCCGGTAATCGCCATGAGATTGCGGGATCGCTTCAATAACCGAGCGCGTGCTGCGATGCTCGTTCTTTATCGCTGGCAGGCTATAGTGCAGCAAGAAAGTGGCATTCTCGGGACTCATAGGAATCATAAATTGCACCTCGGAGACAAAGTCTACACCACCAAGTACGATGCCGAAGCACAATCAAAAGGTAAACCGTCGACCTTCACGCAAGGCTTCGAGGCCTGAGGCTTTCGACAACAGATCCCTAATTGTGATCCGACCCTAGAAAAATCGCGTCCGCACGCGCTCGGGAAGGTTGGCCAGATCAACTAAGGTCAGAAAATCGATGGTCCTGAACTCTCGGTCGATCGCTGGCGGTCCGCAAATCCGTCCAGAAATCTCCAGATAGGCACGAAACAGCCGCGGCGGCCGAGGAACCTCAACCGATTGGCCCGTCCCGTGGCACTCGTACCCGGGTTGTGGCGTGGTGCGCAGCGAGGTCGCCACCAGGTACTTCTTGCTCAACGACTCGTACATGGCTACGCCCAGGTTTTCGTTCTGAGAGGAAATTGAGCTGCATCCAATCAGATAGCGCGAATCCTGCCGCGTGGCGTAGACTGCAATCCCTTTCCAGAGCGCATGGAGGACCATGATATTCCGATAGTCGATGTGCACACAGGCTCGGCCAAGCTCCAGAACTTCCCGCTGAATGCGGTCGAAGGCGGAAAAATCAAACAATTGGTTCCCGTAGTAGCCGAGGTTCTCGCGTGCCACATCACCGGTCTGCAAACGATAGGTGCCGACAAGCTTGCCGGTTTCAAGGTCGCGAACCATCAAATGGTCGCAAAAGGAGTCAAAAGGATCGATATCCAGGCCCGAACGATCAGAGGTGGAAAGACCTTCGCCAAGTTCCAGGTTAAAAACGCAATAGCGTAGACGCTGGCATTCGACCAAATCGTTCTGCGACTGCGCCAGGCTTACTCGGAAAAGGGAAGTTTCGGTTAAGAGCGGATCGGCGGTTACCGTTCTCACAGTTGACCTCGGGCGATTCGAGTTTCGCTGGGACTAGGTTACGAGAGTATTTCATCTAGGTCATTTTCGTATTTCGCAGTTGCTGATTAGGAACAGACTGTGACCCCCTTTTTAATTTTACTGAGAAGGCCAACGAAAAGGAAGGCATCGCTCCGGAGTGTTACGAAGGCGCAACAACCGGCCTCGCGCTTGCGGTGGAAGCCCGGACAATAAACTCCGGCTTTACGACGATCTGTTTCGGATATTCCGCTCGGCGCGGGGAATTCACACGCGAGAGCAGCGTTTCCGCCGCAATCACGCCCATTTGGCGGAGCGGCTGCCGGACCGTGGTCAGGCCAGGATTCTGATAGGCCGCACTCTGGATATCGTCAAAGCCAACAACCGACACGTCTTCTGGAACGCGCTTACCGGATTCGCGGAGCGCCCGAATCGCGCCGATCGCGGAAATATCGTTGAAAGCAAACAAAGCGGTAAACGGAACGTCCCGCTCGAGCAGCCGCCGCGTGACGCCGTAGCCGACCTCCGGAGAAGGAGAGTCACCATCGAGCTGAATCGTTAGTTCCGCTGGTACGGCGATGCCGAGTTGTTCAGCGACACGATGCACCGCGCGCCATCGAATCTCCGTGTCGGAGCTGAAATCCTGCCCCTTGATCATCGCGATGCGACGGTGTCCCGATTTCTGCAGGTGCACCAGGGCAAGATGCGCCGCAAGACGATGGTCCAGCACAATGTTGGTCACGCCGGCAACTTCGCGGTGCCCGGAAATGGCTACGGCGGGAATCAAGCACGGCGCCGTCAGGACGGTGTCGACGGCGATAATCCCCTCGACCGCCCGTTGCTGTAGCAGCGAGGGATATTCCTCGATGAGGTCCGCGCGATGGCGATGGCTGACTACAAAATAGAAATAGCCTTCCTGAAGCAAAAGGTCTTCAATGCCGGAGAGCACAAGGGCCGCATATCCTTCGCTCACTTCCGGTACAAGCACGCCGATTGTGAAGCTGCGCTTCTGCCGCAAAGACCGGGCCATTAGGTTAGGACGATAATTCAACTCCCGGGCGGCAGCGCGCACGCGCTCCTGCGTGGAAGCGGGTATGGATTTTGCTCCCCGAGAACGATTGATGACCAGCGAAACAGTCGCGGACGACAGTCCGAGATGCTCGGCCAACTCCTTCAAACTGGTAGAAGAGGTGCCCGCAGGGTGTCCCTTCAGGTCGGGATTGCCTTTTGGCCTTACCATGGGGTGTCTTGTGGCGTAGTCTGGCACAGCGGAGGGCGAGGGAGCAAGGCGCACAAGTCCGGCCAGTCAGGCTGTGGTGCTGTCCGCCTGCCCTATTTTGAGCCGCTGTATTCCAGTGTATGTTTCTGCACTGGTCCTCGCGCCTGCGGCCGCCTGGCGCAGGACGCGATCGGCCTATGGGGTGGTCTCGCGCTAGGGATACCGGCCGCCGCGTCCCGAGGACAGCTTGTGTCGGGCGGCGCTACGGTTTCGCAATTCGCACTGGAGGCGCGCGCGGAAGTGTGATAAATTGTGGCCAGTAAATCGATTTATCAGTGGTCTCGTATCGGTTGGATTGAGAGCGTGAAGCGAGGGCGGTTAGCTTCACGGCGACGAATTCTGGCACGAAATCGGCAAAAGTGCGAACTCGAATTATGCCGCGAGCCGTCCAGAAACGAGAGGACCTTCTTCACTTGCTGTCTCCAGATCTCCGGCCACTTGTGCTTTGGTCAGCCTTCCTCTTCCTGGGCTTGCCAAGCGCGTATTGCCAACAAGCGCCTCAACCCGCCGAGTTCCGCGGTCTCCCGGTAAGGTCGAATCTCGGCGATCCCACCATCGAAGCAAAGGTCGAATCGCTCCTCAAACAAATGACCTTGGAAGAGAAGATCGGCCAGCTAGTGCAATACTCGGTCGGCACGCCGACGGGGCCGGGCACGGGCCGCGGGGATTATCAGGACATGATCGCCAAAGGCCAGGTCGGTTCTCTGTTTAATCTTGCGGACGCGCACGAGAACAACCACTACCAACGCATCGCCGTCGAAAAATCTCGGTTGCACATTCCTTTGTTGAATGGCTTGGACGTGATCCATGGTTACCGAACAGAGTTTCCGGTTCCACTTGGTATGGCGTCGACTTGGGATCCACCGATCGTTGAAAAAGCCGCCAGGCTGACGGCGCAGGAAGCTTCCGCCTCGGGCCTGAGATGGACATTCTCGCCGATGGTCGATATCGCGCGCGATCCGCGTTGGGGCCGCATGATTGAAGGGGCGGGAGAAGACCCATATCTTGGGAGTTTGATGGCTCGGGCCTATGTGCGCGGCTATCAAGGTACGAACCTCAGTGCGCC
Source organism: Candidatus Acidiferrales bacterium (assembly GCA_963722985.1). Taxonomy (GTDB): domain Bacteria; phylum Acidobacteriota; class Terriglobia; order Acidiferrales; family UBA7541; genus Acidiferrum. Next base: position 74,755 of record CAVROZ010000002.1, read on the forward strand.
AGACAGTATCGCGGCCTGCGCAAAGCATTATGTCGGTTACGGCGCTGCCGAAGGCGGCCGCGACTATAACACCACGGAAATCTCCGAACACACCTTGCGTGAAGTCTATCTCCCACCCTTCTACGCTGCGCTCGATGAAGGGGGCGCTACGATCATGAGCGCGTTCAATGCGCTCAACGGAGTTCCAGCCACGGCAAATACATTTACGTTGACGCAAATCCTGAGAAACGAATGGAAATTTCCCGGACTGGCGGTCAGCGACTGGGATGCCGTCGGGGAGTTGATGGCCCACGGCATCGCCAATGACGGCGAAACGGCGGCGAGAAAGGCCTTCGCTGCCGGTATTGATATGGACATGGAAAGCAATCTCTATCATGAACATCTTGTGGATCTCGTAAAAACGGGAGAAGTTTCGGAGGCGCAAATCGATGCGGCGGTCCGCCACGTGCTTCGTGTGAAGTTCGCGCTGGGCCTGTTCGACCGCCCCTATACGGATGAGTCGCGTGAGAATCACGGGCCGCTTCCAAAAGAAAGTCTGGATCTGGCACGCGCTGTCGCGGAACGGTCTTTTGTATTGCTTCGAAACGAGCCGCTCGGCTCGCGTCCCATCCTGCCCCTGAATGGTGACGCGAATACAGTGGCGTTGCTTGGTCCCCTCGCCGATGACCCTGGCGAAATGCTCGGATCGTGGGGTGCGCATGGCCAAGCCAAAGATGTTGTCACGCTGAGGAGCGCGCTGACCGAGCGACTAGGCGCTGGTCGCGTGAAGTATTTGAAAGGCGGCGAAATTCGTACGGCCACCGATGAGCAAATCAACGCTGCGGTCGAAGCAGCCCGTTCTGCAGATGTCGTCATTCTTGCTCTGGGCGAAGACGCCAACGAAATGACCGGCGAAGCCGGCTCGCGCGCTCATCTCGATTTGCCGGGGCGCCAGGAAGAGCTTTTGGAAAAAGTCACCGCGACAGGGAAGCCGGTTGTTCTAATTCTGTTCAGCGGAAGGCCCCTGACGCTGAACTGGGCGTTCACCCACGTTCCCGCCGTAATTGAGGCGTGGTTTCCCGGGGTCCAGGCGGGCCCTGCGTTGACACAAACCTTGTACGGCGACTCCGTGCCCAGTGGCAAACTGGTGGTGAGTTGGCCCCACTCGATTGGTCAGATCCCAGACTACTACGATGGCTTGAACACTGGACGTCCCGCTGGCAATGCAGATCTCACGCGTCCGCCGAAAGAAGGAACGGAAAAGTATCTCTCTCGATACGTCGATGAACCGAACGCCCCGGAATTCCCATTTGGCTACGGCCTCTCCTACACCGAGTTTCGATATTCCGCGCCGGAACTCAGCACAACGAAGTTGAGCGCCAAACAGATGACGCAAGATCTCGAAAGCCGACCCGCACATGCGAAGCCCGTCCTGACTGTGACTGTGAATGTAACAAACTCGGGCAAAGTCCGAGCCGAAGAAGTGGTCCAGCTTTACGTTGGCTTGCGGGGCACAAGCGTCGAAGAACCGGTTCGGGCGCTGAAAGCGTTCGAACGTGTCGCACTCGCTCCTGGCGAAACAAAACAAGTCATTTTTCCGCTCAATCCCGAGGCGTTTGCGCTCTGGGATATTCGCAACGAATACAAAGTCGAAGCCAGCCTAGCGCGAATTTGGGTCAGCCCTGACTCGCAGCACGGACAGCCGGTCGAACTCGAAATCACGGAGTGACGAAGGCGTGGACCGCTGGCCTGCCGATCGGGGTGCGAACGCTCATTGGAACGCATACCCTTCCTTGAGTTCACACCGGTAGTTTTTCGACTGGCTCTTCTGCGCTTGGACCTCGCAACTCGCCCAGCTAAGTACAGGAAAAGGTCCCAAGGGAAAGACAATCAGGGTACCGTTGAGATCCGCTTCTACGCTCGGACCTTCTGCGTTCGAGGGCAAGGTGAAATTCATGGCGCGCCCGAAAATAACGGGATACGTCTGCTGCACAATATTATGCATCTGAGAGCGAAAGACCTCGGCCTGGAACAGGAACGTTGTTGTGTCCGACCAATTACGGACGGCGACGTCGATGGTGCGCCCGCCACGGGAAAAGCCGTCGAAGTCAATTCGAGTGAATGCGCAAGGGCCGGCAATGCAGGTCACTCGAGCATCTCGAAAGACATTTCCTTGGCCGGCATCGAGAGATGCCGAGCCAACCTGTGCTTTCCATTTTCCGTCGCGTGAACAGGGAGGATGATTGTCGCACGGAACATTTGCTGCATTGACTACCTGAAACGTTTTTATCGCGCTCGCGATATTTTCTGTCGTCATCCTCTCAGTAGAATATCGCACCAAAACGTTGGTAACCTTTGCTTCGTTCTGGTTCAGCTTTGCTTCCACCTCGCCATGGAGAGGCTTCATCCTCACGACCAGCAGCGTATTGCCCAGCGTTTCGGTCAAGTCGAGCGGCTCAAAATCGGGATGCCGGAAGGCAAGCCGAATCGTCTGCCCCATTCTCACACCGGGCCGCAGAGTAAGGCCGAAGCCACCCGAAAAACCTGAATCCGTAGGCCGCGGAGCCGATCCATCGAGCGAACTTACCGCTACATTGGCAATCGGCGATTGCTTTCGCGTGTCACTATCGAGCTTAATGACGGCGCCTGTCACAACCACTGGCTGACGGTGGCGCCTATACAGGTGGACTCCAAAACTCGCGGCCGCCAGAAGTCCGCCGAGGCCCACGAGCGCGAGAACCCATATCACGATTTTGCCGCTGCCAATCATCGCTATCTCCCAACGCACACGGTGGAAATGATTCTAGCTAAGGCACACGCGTCCCGTATATCTTGTCACGAGCCGTGAGGATGCGATATAAGGTAGTGCAAGGCGCGTTTGAGTTAAGGATGTCTTTCGGTTCAGGAGCGGCCACAGCCAGTTGAGAAGCGCCGGAGATAAGAACCTGGATAATGTGTCGCGCCGGTCGTGGCTGAAGCGAATTGCCCGCGCCGGATTGGCTCTCCCTACTTTAAACTTAACCTCTCTGCTTCAAAGGAAAGGCCCGCAGCAACAGGCCTCTTCCTCCCCGCCGGTGCCGAGCGGCTCGCCTTTCTCGAAAGAAGACGAAGCCCTTCTTGACCAGATTGAGGAGGCCAGCTTCAAGTTCTTCTGGGATCAAACACACCCGGAAACGGGCATCGTGCTCGATCGCTGCAATGCCCGCAATCCCGTCACAAACGAACTGGGAAGTATCGCGGCCACAGGCTTCGGGCTGACCGCCCTGTGCATAGGAGAGAAGCGTGGTTACATTCACCGCGCGAATGCAGAGGTGCGAGCGATCAATACGCTGCGTTTCCTATGGAAAAAACTGCCCAACCATCGGGGCTTTTTCTACCACTTCGGCAACATCAATACCGGCGAACGGCTTTGGGATTCGGAGGCTTCTTCGGTCGACACCGCGATTCTGCTCTGCGGTGTACTCACCTGTAGACAGCATTTCGCAGACGCGGAGATCAAGGAATTGGCGCTCGAAATTTTCAATCGCGTCGATTGGAATTGGCTGTCGGAAGATACGCCAATACTTCCTCACGGATGGACCCCGGAAGGAGGTTTCCTACAGTATCGCTGGGGCGACTATAGCGAAATGATGATGATGTATCTTCTCGGTCTCGGATCTTCGTCCCACCCGTTGCCGGCAGAAGCTTGGGATGCCTGGAAGCGGACTTTGTTTGAATACGACGGGATTCGCTATATCGGAACGTTTGCCCCGCTATTCATCCACCAATACTCTCAAGCCTGGTTCGATTTTCGCGCCAAGCGTGACCGTTATGCGAACTATTTCCAGAATTCCATTCTTGCCACAGAGGCGCATCGACTTTTCTGTCTGGACCTTGCAACCCAATTTCCCACCTACAGCGACGATCTGTGGGGTATCACGGCTTCGGATTCGCAAAACGGTTATGTAGCGTGGGGTGGTCCGCCCGAGACAGGACCAATCGACGGAACCGTCGTCCCTTGCGCTACCGGTGGGTCTTTAGCGTTCCTGCCCGAAGCGACCATGCGCGTCCAGAGAAACATGAAGGACCGGTATGGAGAAAAAGCTTGGACGCACTACGGATTCGTGGACGCATTCAACCCGATGACCGGGTGGTACGACAGCGATGTGGTGGGAATCGACACCGGAATCACGCTGGTTATGGCAGAGAATGCGCGTACCTCTTTTATTTGGGATACCTTCATGAAGAATCCGGAAGCTCGGCGCGGTATGGAGCGCGCCGGATTCAAGCCAGAGTCGCCGCAACCACACCAGACCCCAACGCCCTAAACATTATAGGAGCAGTTCATCAAAATCCCGTCCAGCACGAATTCATTAGGGTCGAGCGCTTCAACGCGCAACGAGCAGTTGCTGCTGCCCGTGCTTAGACGCAGGGCTCACCTTCGAAGGCGCTGATTTCTCTTCCGTCAACTCCAATTCGACCTCGTGCTCCCTCGGAAGCTTCTCCTGCAGTATTCTTTCCGTTGCGGCAACCATAGGTTCGGCGTGGAATCTTTTTTGCATGGACATGTCGCATAAAACCGCCGCGGCAGCGACAAGACACATTCCTTGGTGGTGCGCCATCCAGCAGCGCACAACCTCGCTCGACTTGCCTTCGCTCATTCGGGAGGGCGTGAAGTCGCACGCATCATAAAAACCATAGTCGCCGACCCATCCCGCTGATTTCATCCTGCGAATGTTTTCGGTTGCGCCCTGCGAGTCTGCGAGCAGAGCAAGAAAGGCGGAATACGGCGACACCACGAGATCGTCGCCGTCGTCGCGGCTCAACGCCAGGCTCCGCAATCCGAAAGCATGGTACCGATAGTGACCGTCGGGATTCGTTTCGCAGCACGACGCTTCCGAAATGCCCCAAGGAATCGACTTTGCCTCGGCAAAGTTCTGTTGCGCCCGTACCGCCGTTTCGCAGCATTCCTCGAGCAACGTGTTCGGATAGGATTTCATCCACAAGGACGGCAACAAATATTCGAACATGGTGCCCGACCAGGAGAGCAGCACCCCCGCTCTCTTAAAGGTGCGTCGCGACCTACCTAGATGAAACCAGCTGGCCTCCGGAATTTCTCCCTTGGCAATCGCGACGAATACCGCAGCGCGGGCTTCAGATGCCAGCAGGTCGTAATGGCTGCCGTGAAGAAAGTTCTGTTGCCCGTCGTATCCGATGGAAAGCTGCTTTTTGGTCGGGTTGTAAAGAAAGTCGAATTTGATATCCTTTGCGAAAGCGTTCGTTGTTTCGGCAAGCCCATGCAGCCTGGCCCCGATTGTCTGTGTGTTCGTAACTGCGCTGAGAAGCGATGGAAGCAATAGTTGTGCTGCCGCTCGCGTTTCTGCTGCTGCGGTGGCATCGGCAACGATCGCCTGGACCCTCGTCACGATGGCATTTTGAATATGCGGCAGCGACTGGAGCGTGAAACTTTCAATATTGTGCTTTTCTTCGATGGCAAATTCCGCGCGGTATGGGAAAAAGGCAGGCGACAGCCATGGCGTAAAGTCGTTCAACATGTCTTGAAGGGACTTGATTCTCGTGGACAGTTCGTGGGCCCACCACCGAATGTCGTTTCCGGCGCCCGCAGTCGACATGTGTTCCTCGAGTGCGAGGGCATCTGCGTAAATGCCTGGCAACGCGTAAGGCCAATCGTCGATGCGGGCAACCGATTTGATTTTAAGCTTCAGTCCTTCAATGGCGGACGCCATGCCGGCGCGCCTCGAGTCGCGCGTTAGAAGGTCCAGGATGGTCTCGAGATGATCAGATATCCCCTCGACAAGGGCTTTCCGGAAGATTGGCTTCCGAGTCGCTTCAAGGCATGCCTGCTTTAATGTCCAAAGGCAACACACCAGATTGCCGTTATCTACAGTGGAGACGAAGAATGGGTGGAGAGCCTCGAGAGTGTGCGTATCATACCAGTTATAAAAATTTCCATTCAGCTTCGGCATTCTAGCCATCGTGTCACAGGTCTTCTCAATGTCCCCTACAAACTCGGTCAACGTGGACCAACCGAGGTCGTAAGCGGCCAGTCGCGAGTTCAGAACCAAGCCAAGGTTCGTCGGCGAGATGCGGTGCGCGATGAGGGTGTTATCTTCGTGGATAACATCGGGAATCAGCCAATTCTCACCGGCATTGCTGAATTGGCGAAAAAACCGCCAGGTTCGCAGCGAGACACTGCGCAGCATGGTTCGGTCTCTTTCACTAAACCTGTCGTCGCTCTTCCAATAAGGCATGTTCAACCAATCGCACACTGTCTTCGAGCAGCCCCAAAGGCCGAGAAACGGCAAGGCAACAAAGATTGAGGCCGGCCGGGATAGCACCACCAGTAGTTCAATCACCAGGCAAAGCCACGGGGTCCAGCTCAAGCAGGTTTCGACGGGCGTGTTCTTGCTGAGGGCTGATTCGGCGTCTGCTGCGGTCTCCCACTGAAGCAGCCGCTTGCGCGTAACAACCATGCGGATAAGGGTCCGGCCGATGGCGTCTAGCGTCACCAAGCTTTGATGGCACAGAAGCGCAACCCTGAAAACAAGTGCCACCTGCGCGTTATAGAAGTCGGAGAAGACATCTCTAGTGGACTCGACGAGCGAGGTCAAACGGGCCGCCTTCACAAGCGATACCAGGAACTGAATGTAAACCGGTGCGGAGATGGCCAGCAGCGTCGCCAGCGCCCAATAGAGAGCCTTTCCCGGCAACACCATCCAGCCGCACAGAAGCAGCAGGAAGAACGAAAATTCCGTTAGACTGCGGCGGACGTTGTCGACAATCTTCCAGCGCGAGATCAGTCGGAGCGGATTATGCACGAGGTTGCCGGAGTGGTCCGGCACCCGCGGAAGCAGCCAACGAATAATCTGCCAATCTCCGCGAACCCAACGATGCTTTCTCCGGCTATAGGCACTTACGTGCGAAGGATAGTCGTCGATGACTTCAACATCCGAGATTAGACTTACCCGCGTGTACGCTCCTTCGAGCAGGTCGTGACTCAAAACCGCATTGCACGGAAACCGGTGATGAAGAACTTGCTGGAAGGCTTCTACTTCGTAAATTCCTTTTCCAGTGAAAATACCTTCGCCGAACAAGTCCTGATAGACGTCGGAAATGGCTCGCGCATAGACATCCAATCCCGCATCGCCCGAAAAGATTCCGGCCAGCCGCGAGCGGTTCTTCGATTTGACGCTGATTTCGACGCGAGGTTGCAGAATGCCGTAACCCTCGACCACGGTATTTGTCGCCGGATCCATGACTGCCCGATTCAGCGGATGGGCGAGCGCGCCAACCATTTTACGCGCCGAATCCCGCGGCAATTGGGTATCCAGGTCAAGCGTAATGACGTAGCGTACCTCGCGCAGAATCGAAAGATCGCCGGCAGTGATCGAGAATTCGTTTCCCTTGCCGAGAAGCAGATTATTCAGATCGAGCAGTTTCCCTCGTTTGCGCTCCCAGCCCATCCAGGTTCGTTCCGAAGGGTTGTACGAACGATTCCGGTGGAACTGGTAAAAAGAGCCCTTGCCCTCGGACGCGTACTTTCTGTTCAAGCCCTCGATCAATTTCGAGCAGACCGTCGCCAGCACGTCTTTCTCGTCGAATTGCTCCATCGAGTCCGGCGGATCGGTAAGAAGCGCGAAATGGATGTTCGCGTCGCGATTTGCCAGGTAGCGCACCTCAAGGTCTCTTACCGCCTGCTGCACTTGCTCTTCGCTGCCAAGGAGCATCGGGATAACCACCATGCTTGTGCTTTCCCGGGGTACTGCCTCCGAGAAATCCATGCGCAGCGGCTTTTTGGCTGGAACGAGCATGGTCGTAAGGAGATGCATGCTCGCAACAGCACATTCCATGGCCGGCAAGAAAAAGAGCCCGACTTCGTACCAGCGGAGTGCCCTGACGCCGGGAATGGCCGCGAACAGCGCCATCGCGGCGAGTGTCAGCAACGCAATCCCGCTGAAATAGAAAGTGTTGGGCCAAGCTAGAACGGTATCTTGGACCGCTTCGAGAACCGGCGGCCGATACTCGATCGCCTGTTTCAATGCGTCCTTGCCTTCGCCAAGCAGGTAGTAGCCGACATGAGATCTACGCTGCCGCGCACGTTCGCTGCAGTTCGAGTGAGGCCTTTGCGCTAATTCCACGGCTGCGATTGCGACCTCTTGCTCGTTCCGCCGAGAGTGCTCGGCCAATTTTCTAACGGCGTCCCGGTAGATCGTCAGGGTCTCGACATCCATCCGTTGATATTCGGCCAGCGGGTCGCGACGCAGGACCTGTTCGGTCAGGCTTACTTCTTGAAAGACTCTCTCCCATCGGAGTTCGACGACCTTCTGAAGGCATGGCACCAGGGTGGAAAGAAGAGCTTGCCCATTGCGATCGGCAGTCACCTGCTCATCTGTTTGTATTTCCCAAGTACTGCGGCAATCGGCGACTGCCTCACCGATACGGTCAAGCAGCGCCAACTGCAAGAAAGCCTTCAAAGTCCAGAGCTCTCCCATTTGGAAAGCCACATCTTCTTCTTGCATCTTTTTTAGAAACGCGATCAGTGCTTCTTCTGAAACCTCGAAATGTACCGCCCGCAGAAAGGCTTCGCCCGCGGCGAACGCCCGCGGAACAGGTTTCGAATCGAACGACTGCGCTTGCGGCAACTTCTGCGCTTCGGCCAGACTGCTCTGCGTTTCTTTAAGACAGGTCTGGATGAGCGACTCGTTGTTGGCAAACCAAGTCACCCCTGCGTTGGTGATTCCGGGTCGCTCGCGTAAGTACGCGCCGGCCACGCGGATCGATTCATTCGCTCGCTTCCATTTTGCTTCTAGTATGGACAGGGAATTCTCAGGGGTTGCCTTCGAAGAATGAACCTGCGACTTCGAGAGAAGAATTTTCTTCTGATCCACGCCCTCACGAATCGTAGCATCGACCTCGATTGCGGCGTTGTGCTGGCCGACCTTCCCCGCACCCAACAGGCTCGGTACTTGAGTAAGGTCCGTCGCGCAATGATTTGTGGTAGCCATCCGTGATTTCCTCAGGGTCTATCGATAATTTGCCGCTTGTAGCTCGAACATCTCTGCATACCGCCGACCGCTCTTCAAAAGTTCTTGGTGCGATCCTTCTTCGCTGATCTTTCCATCTTCGAGCACAAGGATCCGATCTGCCATCTTTACGGTCGAAAATCGATGAGAGATCAACAAAGACATCTTGTTCGTCGTCAGCTCTGCGAAACGCTGGAATACTTCATGCTCGGAACGAGCATCGAGCGAAGCCGTCGGTTCGTCGAGGATCAGAAGCTGCGCATCTCGCAAGTAGGCGCGGCCAAGCGCGATCTTCTGCCACTGCCCTCCGGAGAGCTCGATGCCACCTTCAAAGCGGGTGCCCAAAACTTGGTCGTAGCGCTTCGGCAAGTTGTGGATGACGTCGTCCGCCAGGCTCTTTAGAGCTGCCGAACGGATACGAAACGAATTCTTCAGTTCTTCGATTCGGCCGATAGCGATATTCTCGCCAGCCGTCATTTCGTAGCGCATGAAATCCTGAAAGATAACTCCGATTTCTCGCCACAAATCTTCAATGTCATATTCGCGGAGGTCGATTCCATCCAGCAGGATTTGGCCGTCGGTAACGTCGTATAGTCTGGTCAGCAGTTTTACGATGGTCGTCTTCCCCTGGCCGTTCTCGCCTACCAGCGCAATCCGTTCGCCCGGCGCCAGTCGGAAATTGATATTCCGCAATACCGGATTCGGATTTCCCGGATAGGAAAAGCACACATTCTTGAACTCAAATCCCTGTTTGATCGGACGGGGGACCGCTAAGGCGCCAGGTTTCGAGACAATCTTCGGCGCGAGCGAGAAGAAATCCAGCAAGTCTGTGAGGAACAGCGCCTGATCGGCGATACTCGAAAAGGTTGTGAAAACCGCTTGGATGTTTGCGCTTGCGCCGGCGATCGCCCCCGCCAAAAAGGTCAGAGTGCCAAGCGTCAAAACGCCGATCACGGTTTCATAGATCACATAAGCGTACGTACCGTAGTAACCGACGGTGCCCAAAAGCGTCAAGAGTGCTCCGAAAAGCAATTTGCGCTTCTGTAGGTTTACGGTCTGGCGGTGCAGTTCATCCGAAAGACGCGTGTAGCGGCCAACCAGATAGGGCCCCAGTCCAAAAAGCTTCAGCTCCTTGGCGCTTTCCTTGCTGCCCCCCAGGATTCGCAGATACTCCATTTCGCGCCGGGCGGGAGTTTGATTGAAGCTGAGCGAATAACCCAGGAATGCAAAGTGGGTTTCACCGAGAAAAGCGGGAACGATGCATACGACGAGAGCGAGAAGGATCCAGGGAGAGAAGAACAAAATACTGGCCGCCAAGCTGGCGGTCATGATGACTTCCTGAACCAGCCGTCCGCTCGCCTGGATCATGCCGATCCGGTCGGTGCCCTGCACCCGCGCGCGATCCAGCTTGTCATAGAAGCTGTAGTTCTCGTAGGTAGCGAGATCGAGGCTCGCTGCGTGTCTCATGATTTGCGTGCTGATATAACGCGTGTACTTGTCCGCCAGCACGTTGTCGCAGAAATCGATCAGTCGAGCCAGAATTGTCCCTAGGCTCGCCAAACCAAATTGCAGCGCCACAAGCCACCAGAAGATTGTCGGCAGTGGTTTATGCTGCGAGGTCAGCTGGTAGATCGAATCGATGATCACCTTGGTAACCGCCAGCATGGCAACTGGCAACAACGCCGCAAACACCCGGCAGGCAAGGCTCGAGGCGAGGACCTTAGGAGCAGCCTCCCACACGATCCGAAAAAGAGGGGGAATGTTCTTGAGCGCGCTTAGGCGGTCGCTCCATGTCGAAGGACTACCTTGGGGTTTTGCAATCGGCCCGGCGCTCATTTAGCGATCTCGCTTCGCACAGGCCGTTTGGATACACCACAAAGCTTCTGCGGCGGTCATATTACTTCCTCGGGGAGTTGCCGTGTTGTGCGGCAGGCGACTGGGTTCAAGTGGAATCAAAATCGGGCGGCGCTGAATCTATTTGGGCTGCAACCTCTGTGCCTACTTTGCCAACCCCCATCAAACCCATGGCACGTGTAGTTCCATTTCAGGGGTACCGTAAGTCACTGCAAAACAGAAGCTTATCATTGTATGACTCCAAGTTGTTAGAGTTACCTTAGGTTAAATGTTCCTATCCCATGAAACATCTACCGAATAGGATCAAAGGCCATGCATTTTTCAACTCGTAGGCGGTTTCGCCGCAGGCAGTGCGCTGAAAGGCGCGGCCAGTCACTCGCTTTCAGAAGGAGAAATACGACCCGTGACCGCACAAACCAGACCAGTTCCAGTACCGACCCGCTTCCGTTACCCCTCTTGTCAAATCGCCGAGTCGGCCTGGTGAACATTTACTCTCGGGCTGGTAGGATTAGAACATGCGCGCGTTCGAGTTCGCACGCTCACGGTCTTTGCTGAGCGTTCCTGGTTTCCATCAGGCATGAAAACATGCGGCGGTTAGCAATCCTATTGGGATTGGTTCTGCTTCCGAGCGTTCCGCAAGACAAGCCGTCTGCGACTCCGCAGGCCGCTAGGCCCGGTCCCATTCAATTCGAAGAGATCGCCCAAAAAGCCGGCCTAAACTTCATCACCGCGACAGGCAACACAGAAAACAAAAATCAACCGCAAACCATGGTTGCCGGCATCGCGCTCTTCGATTACGACGGTGATGGCTATCTCGACGTGTATCTCATCGGAGGCGCCGCGATACCGTCGCTCGAAAAGGAAACTCCGGTCTATTGGAATCGCCTGTTTCACAACAATCGCGATGGCACCTTCACCGACGTCACGGAAAAGGCAGGATTGGCCGGCGCAGGTTATGGCAGCGGCGTGGCCATCGGTGACTACGACAATGATGGCCGGCCGGACATCTTCCTGGCCAACGTCACCGGCAACCAGCTATTCCATAACAACGGCGACGGCACCTTTACCGACGTCACTGCCAAGGCCGGAGTGTCCGGCGCAAAATTAAACGGAAAAAAGATGTGGTCGGCGGGAGCCGGCTGGTTTGACTACAACAACGACGGCCTCTTGGACCTGTTCATCGTCAACTATTGCGTCTGGGAGGTGAACAAAGATCCCTACTGCCGAGTCAAAGAAGGTGTTCGCGGCTACTGCCATCCGCGCTACTATGCGCCAACGCACAATACGCTCTACCGCAATAACGGCGATGGTACGTTTACCGATGTCTCCGAGGAGACCGGTATTGCCCAGCAATTTGGCAAAGGCATGAGCGTAACCTTTGCCGATTACGATGGCGACGGCTACCTTGACGCTTTCGTAGCCAATGACACCACTCAGAATTTCCTGTTTCACAATCTAAAAGGCAAGAAGTTCGAGGAAGTGGCCCTTGCAGCAGGTGTTGGCTACGCCCCCGACGGAATCGCTCGCTCCGGCATGGGCTCCGACTTCCGCGATGTCAACAATGACGGCCGGCCGGACATCTGGCACACCTCGGTCGAGCACGAAGAATTTCCGCTATGGATCAACGAGGGCCAGGGAGAGTTTCAGGATGAGACGGTCGCAAGCGGCTTGAGCAAAACAAACGACATGTCCGGCTGGGGTAACGGTATAGCGGATTTCGACAATGACGGCTGGAAAGATCTGTTCGTAGCCCGCGCCAACGTCATGGACAATATCACCGAGCAAAACCCGTCGCGCAAGTATCCCGAACCGAACACGATCTTCCGTAACCTGGGCAACGGTAAATTCATGGATGTAAGCGCACAAGCGGGACCGGATTTTCAAATCGAAGCGGCGCACCGGGGTGTTGCTTTTGGTGATCTGGACAACGACGGCCGCATCGATATGGTCGTCTCGGTTCTAAATGGACCGATCGAGCTGTTTCATAACATTACCGAGAATAAGAATCATTGGATCCTGGTCAATCTCGTGGGCACAAAAAGTAATCGGATGGGAATTGGCGCCCAGATTCAAGTCACCACGGACGATGGCAAGAAGCAATGGAATGAAGTCACCACAGCGGTCGGATATGCCTCGTCGAGCGACCCACGCGTCCATTTCGGACTGGGCAGGAACGAAAAAATCAAGGAAATCGAAATCCGCTGGCCCAGTGGAATAAAACAAATTCTCAACGACGTTTCGGTCGATCGCGTTTTCACGATCGAAGAGCCCAAATAAGAAACATCGGCTTCCACGCCGTAGCGGGTCTTCAGACCCGTGCTTTTCCCGGCGTCTTACCTGCCAGGAAACTCACGGCAGGCGATCGACCGCACGGATAGGTCCCGCATACCCCGAACGCGGGAGACGAGGAGAGAACGCTCACGCTGACCGCAGCATGGCGTCGTTTCCGTACACGGCAGAAACCTCGACGCTTTAAGCATTGCGGTCGCGCTCTCGGTGATCAATTGCGGGACGTTGAGCGGCCCCGGGGACGCCTTTAACCCGACGGAAGGCCGGGTTCGCCGATCTACATGGGTGAATCAAGCTCCGATTGTGGTTATGATCGAAAACCACCGCGGCAGCGTGTGGAAGTTGTTCAGAGCCAATCCGGAAATCGGGGAGATGTTGAGGAAACTGCATGCCTTCATTGCGACGTGAGAGGTTGTTCAGAGGAGAAACTATGCGTACGTTGGTGAGAACTGCAGCCGTTATGTTGTTGGTGTTGCTGAGTTGCGTAGCGCTGGCTGCGCAAAGCCGGCAGGCGTGGCTCGGCGGATTGGTCGAACCGCACGATTACGCGCAGAAACGCGTGTCGAGTTACGACCGCTCGGGTGGAAATGAGGATTTCCGCACGATCGCCCCCGGCGAGACGTTGACCATCCTTGACGTGGCCGGACCGGGAATGATTACGCACCTCTGGTTCACTTTCTCTTCCGATGAAATGTACCATTTGAAGAAACTGGTCTTGCGTATGTATTGGGACGGCGAAGCGACGCCCAGTATTGAAGCGCCGATCGGTGACTTCTTCGGTTTGGGGCTTGGCGACTACTTCACGTTTGAAGCCCTGCCACTGTCCGCGGCGCCAAACCATGCCGTCAATTCGTTCTTCCCGATGCCGTTTCAAAAGCATGCGCGGATTACGGTCGAAAACGCTGGCGGGATGAAACTGGACGCACTGTATTACAACATCGATTACCAAGCTTACGCGAAGCCGCTTCCGGGCGACACGCTGTATTTTCATGCGCAATACCGGCAGGCTTCGCCGAACCAGGGATTGGAAGGGGCCTGGAAGGACAACAACGATCCGCTGCAGAATGACCGGAAGAATCTGAACGGAGAAGGAAATTACATTTGGATGGAGGCGATCGGCCGGGGACATTTTGTTGGCGTGACCATGTCCGTGCTGCAAAATCAAGATTATTGGTCGGGCGAAGGCGACGACATGTTCTTCATCGACGGGGAGAAGATACCTTCGATCAATGGTACGGGAACTGAAGATTATTTCCTGGGCGCCTACGACTTTGGCGGCAGGCCGTTCTCGTATTTGTTGTATGGCGCGCCGGTCGTCGGCGAAGAAAGAGCCGGCGGTCGCACCAGCGTCTATCGCTTCCACCTGGATTCGCCGATCCCGTTCACAAAGTCGATCAAGGCAACCATCGAACACGGCCACGCCAACGGCCGATCAGACAATTTTTTTTCCGTCGCATATTGGTACCAGACCGAACCGCACGCTCCATTTCCTCCGCTGCCACCGGTCGACGAGCGCTTGCCGAGAATGCACGCGGTCGGCGGGCCAGGCAACGCCGCGAAATAATCGAGCAAACCTGAAAACATCAGAGTTTTGCTTCAAGTTCGGCCCAGCGGGCGTATAAGGCGTCGATGGCCTTTTGCGCTGCTTCCATCTCCAAGGATACGGTGCGAAGGCGTGCCCCGTCGCTCCTGACGGCCGGATCGAGAAGCGCGTCGTGACGGACTTGGAGCTCTTTTTCGGCGTCCGCGATACGTTGTTCGATGGTTTCGAGTTCTCGCGTTTCTTTGTAGGACAGTTTCTTTCGCGCGGGCGCGGTTGAATGCGCGGGCGCGGAAGCCGTTGCTAGGGCAGCCGCCGGTTTCCTGTCTGCGGCGAGTTGAGAATCTTGCCAAGATTCCCACTGCAGGTAGTCGGCGAAGCGTTCGGCGTGGCCGACGCCATCCAGTCCTAAGACAACGGTGGAAACGCGATCGAGCATATAGCGATCGTGTGTGACCAGCACCAGCGCGCCGCGGTATTCGAGGAGGCTTTCTTCCAGAATTTCCAGCGTCGGAATGTCCAAATCGTTGGTGGGCTCGTCGAGAAGAAGAACGTCGGCCGGTTGAAGCATAAGTTGCGCGATCAGCACGCGTGCCCGTTCGCCACCTGAGAGCCGGCCGACCGGCTGATTGAGTTGTTCACCGGTGAATAGAAAACGAGCGGCCCAGGAAGCGACATGAACGACGCGATCCTGATAAATCACAGAATCGGAATCCGGAGCGAGAGCGCGGCGCAACGTGATTTGAGGATCGAGGACGCGGTTTTGATCGAAATAGACGACACGAAGAGACTCCGCCTGGCGGATTTCGCCGAGCGTGGGCTTCAAATCGCCATTGAGCAACCGCAGCAGCGTGGTTTTCCCGCTGCCATTCGGGCCAACAAGTCCAACTCGCATGCCGGAGGTCACGATGAAATGGAGGTGATCAAACAGAGTACGCTCGCCGATGGAGTAGCGGACGTCGTCGAGAGTCATGAGCTGCTTGGTTTTGCGGTCGGAGGAAGCGAAATCGATTTGCGCGGTGCTGGTGCGCGTGCGGGCGTTCATGTCCGCCAGTTCGCCGATCAGTTCGTGCGCCTTATCGGTGCGCGCCTTGGACTTTGTGGTGCGCGCCTTCGGACCACGGCGGAGCCATTCAATTTCCGTGTGCACGCGGTTTTCTAGGGCCGCCTGACGATTGCGCTGCGCGTGCAGAACCTCCTCTTTCGCTTCGAGGAAGGCGCTGTAATTTCCAGAAACTCGCAACGAGCCATTTTCGTATGCCGGATTAATCTCGACAATCTCGTTGGCCACGTTCTCTAGGAAATAGCGGTCATGGCTGATGACCACGCACGCAAACACCGCATTTCGCAGGACGCCCTCCAACCAGTCAATCCCGGCGAGATCCAGATGGTTCGTCGGCTCGTCGAGCAGAAGAATGTCCGGTTTGCGGACGAGCCCCTCGACGATGGCAAGTCGTTTTCGCCATCCACCCGATAGAGTCGAGGCCAGAACATCGAGATCGGTGAAACCGGCGCGACCTAGGATCCCGGAGGTCCGGGCAACGCGCTCTTCTTCGGGGACTCCGGCTTCGTTGAGAGCCGAGGCCAACGCCGAGCGAATCGTGTCGCCCGGAGCGAAATCGGAGACTTGACGGACCAAACTCAGGTGCGTGCCTTTGCGGATTGCCAGGTCGCCGCGATCCGGCTGGAGCCGGCCGCTAAGAATCTCAAGTAGCGTGGACTTTCCCGAACCGTTTGGTCCGATGACGCCGATGCGCTTGCCCTCGGAAACCTGAAACGACAGGTTTTGAAAGAGTGCAGCCACGCCGAAACGTTTGGCTAAACCTTGAGCGCTGATGATCGGTGGCAAGAGTCTTAAAGATCCAGTGAAATACCGACCTTAGAAGAATAACAGGGTCGGTCGCGAGTCGAAGGACTTAAGCGAAGGCATGTCGAAAGTCAGGCTGGCTTCTGCAGTGGAGGCCAGTTGAAAATGGCTCGGGGAGAAAATGTTGGAAAACTCGATTTCTAACGATTGCCGGCAAAACGGTGGCGATCGCTGCAGGCAAACCGCTAGATGAAACTCGACTGGTCGAAATCAGGAAGGGAAGGTAGGAGATAAATTACCGTTCGCCTATCCTAAATAGAAAATATCTTAGAATGGAAAATGGCGCGGGGAGCAATGCTCCACCGCGCCATTTGAGCTGGGCGAAAAGCGCGAAGTTAGAAAAAGAACTTCGCGCCGATGCGGATTTGCCTGGTTCCGTTGTTCAGGGTGCCGCCGTTTTGCACATACGGATTTGCAAAACCGAGGCCCTCTGATTTAACGCCGGCATCGTCGATGAAGGGGTCAATGCCTTCCCCGACCACCGAACCATAGTTGGAGTGATTGAATGCATTCGTGAAATCCGCATGAAACTGCAAGCGGTACTTTTCCGAGATATTCACGGTTTTGAAGATCGCGAGGTTGAGAATGTTGGTGTGGAAGTTGCGCACGATGTTGCGCCCGGCATCGCCAAAAGGAGTGCCAAAAACCTCGTTGGCAATGGGGGTGTTGGCGATGAAACGCACTTGCTTCGCAGTTACCGGAGTACCCGCCGCACCGCCTTGCCCTTCATTGATGGCATTGAGGCTGACCAACTGCGTCGGATTCAAAGAGCAACCGACCCCGTAGACATTGCAGGCATCGCCAGCATAGATTCCAACAGACTGTACCGGCGCGGCCGGGCTTCCGGCGAAAGGCCGCAAGGCACCGTCCGGCAGTGTAAATGCCGCGTTGAAGTTTGTATCGTAGGGGTTCGTCGGAGACGGAGGAGCGTTGCAAACACCGCTACCGGCCAAGCAACTCAGTTCGAATTGCGATGGAGTAAACGGCTGTCCGGAAGACAAGGTGTAAACGCCCGATACCGCCCAACCGCCCAGCGTGTGTCCGAGCCATCCTTGCTGCGACCGGTGGAAGGGAAGTTCCTCGATCACCGTAAGCACCCAATTGTTCGGAAAATCGAGCCCCGAGAGCCCATACTCCTGGCCCTTGTAGTTTACCTGGCTCTGGGAAGTGGCGTTGGTGTTTCCCGCGGCGAGGGTCGCAAAGATTTCGCTGGCGTTGTCTAGAGTCTTGCTGAAGGTGTAGGCGGACTTCAGCGTCAACTGGTTCCACACGCGATTCAACCGGATCTCGGTTTGCAGGCCGTCGTAGTTCGAGTACGCGGTATTGGTGCGGCTGAGCAGTACGCCTTGGTTGCAATTGATCGTTCCTACGGCGTTGGGTACGACGGCGTTCGCCGCAGAACAGGGCGTATAACCAGCGGGCACCAGGTTCGGATAATCATTCGCCAAGCCCTGGATATAAGGATTTGCATCGATCGTCTGGAACAGGTTGCGCGCGGCGTTGCCGACGTAGCGCACTTCGACGACGGCGTCCTTGGCCACTTGCTGCTGCACGCCGAGGGACCAGGAGTAGACCTTATCGGGCCCGAACGTCGGCGAAATTGTCGTGTTATCAAAGGTCCGGGGATCGAAGACCCCGGTCTGCAGGAACGGACTGAGCGCCGTGCGAACCTGTGGTCCGAACGGACTTGCGGGCACAGGATTCGCTGCCGCCACAGCGTTAGACAACGTGTCGTTCAACACGATCGGCGCCGAGCCCGCGATGTTGGAATAGATGTTGTAGTACGGGGGATCATAGGACATGCGAAATCCTCCGCGCAGAACGGTCTTGCCATCGCCCGAAGAGATCCAGCTCTTCCCCGGCGACCACGCGAATCCCACGTTTGGCCCCCAATTATCCGTTGGCGACGGGATAGAAGGGAAAGTCGTGACGCTAAGCGGCAGTGCCGGACTCCAGAGCGGATCGCTTCCGGTCTCATTCTTCACGGTGTTCTGATGGAACAGGTTCGCAGGCTGCGTATAGTAGGACCACGTCAGGCCGAGGTTCAACGTAAGGTTTCTCGTCAGTTTCAAATCGTCCTGGACATATAAGAAGGTATCCCTCTCACGAAATTCAAAGTTGGGATTCCCGTCCGCGATGCGGATCTCGAAGGGGGTATTGGCAGAATACGCGCCATAGTCCGTGAATATATAGTTCCCGTTAATGTTTGGAAGGAAGGTGTTCGGTGAGCGCTGCAAAGTGAAGTTCACTCCAGCTTTCAACGAATGCCGCCCCTTGTAATAGGTCCAGTTGTCCTGGAGCTGATAGGTATTGACGACACGCAGCTGCGGAAACCCAGCATTGGGGCCAAAGCCCAAAAGGGTCGGGTCTGTAAAAGTGAAGTTGGTGAGCGCGCTTGTCAAACTTCCCGGCGCGGGCATGGTATTTCCAATGGTATTTCCACCAAAACCGACATTTTCTCTTCCGTAAGATGCGCGGAATTCATTGGCCATATGGTTGGAAATGTCGCGGGTCCAACTGAAAGCATAGTCCTGCGCCAGGGCCGGTTCGTTGAAGGGATAACCAGAGGCCGCGCCGCCGCCTCCGGGATCGTTGTTGAAAAAGTTCGTGTTGTTATAAATGTACCGGCCGTAGAAATGATTTTTCGTGGTTTGAAAATCCAGCTTGACCACAAAGTTGTATTGGCGCGAATCGGTCGGCAGAGTGCGCTGAATGCCGTTTTCTTCTACCGGCGTCGGGCAACCCGTCAAACTCAGGAAGGTGGGAGTTCCCTGCGGAACAGGATTGCCGCCCTTAATCGCATACGGACCGTAGGTCTGAAGCGCCGCGGCCGTGGCACTGCCCGGGAAGCACGCCGCGAGTGTGGATACCCCGGCGGGTGTCGGAGTCAGCAGCCCGGTAGCGTAAACTGTCGAAGAGTTGATGATTTCCGCATTGTCTCCGCCGAAGAAGAACAACTTGTCCTTAATGATCGGTCCACCAATCGTTCCGCCGAGAAACAGATCGTTGAACGTGGGCACCGAGCTGAGGCCTTCGAACGCTTTTTCGGTGTTAGTCCGTGTATCCAGCCGTTGGTTATTCTCGGTGCCGTACAGAGAGCCATGATAATTGTTGGTGCCGGACTTGGTGACGACGTTGACAACCGACCCGGAGTTGCGGCCGTACTCGGCTCCGAAGTTACTGGTCGTGATCTGATATTCGGAGACGAACTCCGAGTCCGACACGAACAGAGCTGGGCCGCCAATCGAGTTGTCATTGTTATTCTGCCCGTCGACCTGCTGATCGTTGTTACGGCCACGGATTCCGTTGACGGCAAAGCCCACGCCGTTTGTGTTGGAAAAACCAAGGTCACGATTATTGACGACGCCAGGTACGGTGAGGGCTAACATATCGAGCCCTTGATTTTCGAGGATACCTGGGAAAACGGCGATGGTGGCGTCTGTCACGGTCGTGCTGATCTGCGCTTGCGTGCTCTCGATTTCAGGCGGGGCGTTGGTTACCTCAATCGTGGAGCTGAGGGTACCGATGTCGAGAGTAATGGTGCCGAGACCGGTGTCGGAGCCGACCTTAACGGGTACATTTTCCAAGTCCAGCTTGCGAAAACCAGCTTTGGCGATTTCGAGGTGATAGGTGCCTGGCGGCAAGAGGGTCAAACGGAACACGCCATTGCCGTCGGAGACGGTTTTGTACGTGGCGTTCGTGTGGGCATTGACGAGGTTAATGTCAGCGGCCGAGATCACGGCATTCTGGGCGTCAGTGACCGTACCGGAAATGGAGCCGGTGCTGACCTGCGCCGGCGATGTCGGGACAAATGCAAGAAAGGCAACCAAAACCACTGCAAACACACCCGCACTGATCTTGCTCAGAGTGGCAAGCTTCATATAGACCCCTCCCCAAGTTTTAAGACCAGACTCGCGGAAAATGGGTTTGCAGAACTGCCAGATACGAACCAGGACGCGAGGCAAACTTTGCGTGCGACCAAGTCCGCTACTGAAGAATCCAACCCCGACCAGGCGAGAAACTCAGCGAAGAACTTAAGACTGCAACCCCGCTACGGAACCAGCAATCCACGCACCACATAAGTTGATCGATTCGACAAGCAAGAGAACACACTCATTTTCAAGTGCTTACGCCGGAGGCGGCAAACAATTTGTGAAGCCGAAGGAATGCAGCCTACGTTTCTTTGTAGCTTGTATGAAATTCCAGATGACCATTGCTGGGAGAGGCATGAAGGGCACCGGTTTGCCCTATAGAATGCCGCCAGTTACGCGCAAGATTTCGCCGGTTAGATACTTCGAGTCCGAGGAGGCTAAATAGACCGCCGTAGGAGCAATGTCGTCGATCTGGCCGATGCGCCCGAGTGGCGATTGTGTTTCAACCCACTTGCGAAAATCGCTTTCAACGAAGCCGGCCGAGTGCAGTCCTTCGGTTTCGATCATGCCCGGATTGATAGAGTTGACGCGAATCTTACGCGGGCCTAATTCTTTGGCGAGAACGGCGGTGATGGCATCGACCGATGCTTTCGTGGCGGTGTAGGTTGACGAGTTTGGCGGGAAGGCGGTGCTTACACCGGAACCGATGTTGATGATGCTGCCTCCTTCGGGCCCGACGAGCTTCACGGCTTCCTTTGTGGTCAGCAAAAGACCGAGGACGTTCAGATTGAACTGTTTGTGGAACAATTCCTCGGTAACACCTTCGAGCGGCGTAAATTCGTAGGTTCCCGCGTTGTTCACCAGAATGTTCAACTTGCCGTACGCTTTTTTCGTTTCGGCGAAGAGCTTTGTGATGTCTGCCTGCTTCGAGACGTCGCCTTGCACGGCGATCGATTTTCCGCCACCGGCGGCGATCTCTTTCACGACGCTCTCGGCTGCGTCCTTGCTGGACGAGTAGTTGACCACAACGGATGCGCCTTCGGCAGCCAGAGCTTTGGCGATTGCCGCGCCGATGCCCTTCGAAGCTCCGGTTACTACTGCAACTTGGTTGGTAAGCTTGCCCACAGAATCTCCTTTTTGAATGCCTGCGCTATTCTTGACATTTCGATGACCGTCTAATTGATGTTGGACGGGCGCAGGGGGTTACGCGATATCTGTGACGCCAAGCCGCTTCGGTCGACCAAGCTGTGCACGCGGCGTGGTGGGCGAGGTCTGGCGTTCAGTCCGCCGCCCTAGCGTAGCGGCGGAAAAAAGAATCGTCGTTCCATCGTGGACGCGTAGTGGCGTTTGCGGTGTCTGCGAGCAGGCGCAATACGACTTCTTCGAACAGCGCGGCAGCCCGCAAATCGACCGGTTGGTTCACATCGTCCGACGGCGCGTGATAACGGCTGCTGAGCCAATTTTCGAGCACCTTATCGTCGGGGGTACCGGGCTCGGCCCAGACGGACAGCATGACGGAAGGCACTCCGTGCAGAACAAAACTGTACTGATCGCTGCGGATAAAAATGTTGCGGAGAGGCATCGGGTCGGGAATCGGATGCACACCGACTGACTTCGCGACGGCGACCGCCTGGGTGCCGAGCGTGGATTCGTCAATTCCGAGGATCATCAGCGTTTTGAGCGGCACAATGGGAAGAAACATGTCCAAGTTGATATCGGCTACGATCGATCGAGCGTCCACCGTTGGATGGGCCGCGAAATAGCGCGAGCCGAGCAGGCCTTTTTCCTCTGCGGTGACAAAAACAAAGAGCACGGAGCGGCGAAGTTTTTCGGGGTGCGTTTTCAGGTGAGCTGCAATGTCCAGCAGCAGCGCGCACCCGGAAGCGTTGTCCATGGCGCCATTGTAGATGCTGTCTCCGTTGATCGGGGCTGCGATCCCGAGGTGATCGATGTGCGCGGAGAGGGCTATATATTGATTCTTCAATACGGGATCGCTGCCCGGAAGTTTGGCAATGATGTTGTCCGATAAAATGAGCTTCCTCTCGATGGCGGCATTCGCAGTTAGTGTCACCGCGAGCGCGAAACGTGGCAACTCCTTGCGGTCCTTGGCCAGCGCTGCTATTTCGGCAAACGTGTGCCCGGAGCCTTCGAACAGTTTCTCTGCCTGGGCCGGGTTGAACGTAAGCGCGACCTTGATTCCAGCGAAATCCTGCATATTCGGATCCGCAAGCTGCATCGTCGGCGCCGTTCGGTTTAACACGATGCGTGACCACGGGGCGTCTATCGCCGCGGGATTCAAGATGCGAATCACGCCGACAGCGCCCGCGGCTCGTAGAGATTTTCCGCGCTCCATCGCCGTTTGGGAATGCGCGGAAAGGGCCGAAGGAATGCTCTCCGGAGAGCCGCTGATGTAAACCGCGAC
The DNA here is from genome assembly GCA_963722985.1 of Candidatus Acidiferrales bacterium. Taxonomy (GTDB): domain Bacteria; phylum Acidobacteriota; class Terriglobia; order Acidiferrales; family UBA7541; genus Acidiferrum. The sequence continues at coordinate 97,601 of CAVROZ010000002.1, forward strand.
TTTGCCTTTCAGATCGAGACCCGAATAATCGTTCACATTCTTCTCCGGAATGTTCAGCCCGTAACCAACGAACACCAGCGGCGCCGCGACCTCTGTCGAAGGTAAATCGACATTGCTGGAAAAGTAGGCGTCTTGTCCGAGAACTAGAGGAACGGTTTTCCCGTCGCGAGCCAAGCCCGCGGAAGAAGCCTTCTCATCCACCTGCCGCTGGTCGAATTTCACCGTTTGGTAGAAGCCATTCTCTCCGGCAGGTTCCATCCCTGATTTTTGCAGCTGTTCGACGGTGTAAGCTTCGGCTCTGCGCAGGCCTTCGCTACCGGTTTGGCGTCCTTCCATGTTGTCGTCCGCCAGGACCTTTACATAGTCCCACCAGGACGATCCGTCGAAGCGAGTGGCCGGCGCTTGCCTGGCGCCACTGGAGGTGGTCAGAACGAGCGCGCCGATCAGAATGAGTATTCGATACCCCATGGGAAATGAACTCCTCTTGTGTCAGTGTGAATTCAATATGCAAAGCCTATCACCAACCGTTACGGACGTTGGACGGCTGCAGGCAGAGCCTGTGGAAAGGAAGTGAGCGAAGCGTCAGTACGTTTTTCGGACTCGGCGAGAAGTTGCTGCAAATATGTCTGCCAAACGGCCGCGAAGGTATGCGTGCCGTGGCCACGGGTCTGTTCGGAAGCCGGCAGGAGGACGAACTTGCCGTGCTTCACACGCTTGATTTCGCGTTCGGCGATGAAGGCGAGCTCGGGCGGATTGATAAAATCGTCGGCTGAATTAATGAACATGACGTGGGCCTGAATGGTCTCGAGTTCCGAGGAGGGATCGTAATTCCGGGAGGAGTCCACGGCGTAAAGCACATCGTTGGCGTCAAGAGAGCCGGTGATGCGCGCCATGGAGGTGTCGAGATATTTGTCGGCAGCATCACGGGTGGGAAAATCGTCCTGCATGTGCAGCGGAGCACTGCCGGCGATGATCAGAAAGTCGGCGGCAATTTGCAGGCCGGCACGCGGTTCGCCGGTATAGTCGCCAATTTTCCAGGCAGGATCCTGGCGGATTCCGTCGATGACCATTTTGCGCCAGATGCGGTTGCGCCCGGCAATCTGCACCGGCAAGCAGGCGAGCGGCATCAGCGCATCGGTGAAATCGGCGTAGGTCTCGCCCCATAGCCACGAATGCATACAGCCCATCGACGTGCCGAGAATCAGCCGCAGATGATTGACGCCCAATCCTTTTTCGACGAGTTCGTGCTGGAGGGCGACCATGTCCGCGTATTCGTAGCGCGGGAAAAGCGCGCGCAGGCGATCGCTGGGTTTGCTGGATTTGCCGTGGCCGATGTTGTCGGGGGCGATTACAAAATATTTGTTTGCGTCGAGAAGCTGGCCAGGCCCGAAAAGCACTCCGGCGAAGACCGGACGAAAAAAGTTTTCCCCGCTGCCGCCGGTGCCGTGGAGGATCAGCACGGCGTTCGTGGTGTGGCCGCTGGCATCCTTGAGCGGCTTGCCAAGCGTACGATAGTGCAGACGAACTTCCGCTAGCCTCTCGCCGGATTGAAAATGGAAATCGTGGACGATGTAATCGCCTTCTTGCGGAGCGGGCCAGTTTTCCGAGGCAGCCGTTGCTTGCCGAGCGTGAGCGGGTACAGCGGCAAGAAACAGGGTGAAAATGGCCATGCAAATTGCCGCGAGCGAGTCGGTTTTGTGATTCATGGCATTCTCCCGGGATGAGGTAGGCGAGATGCGGTTTTGCGCCACCAGATAGGCAGCAAGCAGTTTACATCAATCGTGTAGTGCTCCGAAGGTACTGAATCGCTGGGTGTCTTGCAGTAGCAGATTTGGATGAGGATGAATTGACTAGCTTCGAAGGCCAATACTATGATGTCAAGTCATCGTCGTTGACATGCCTTAAGCTGCCTGCCGGATTGAAGAGCCAGGATCGGCGTCTTGATGCAGAAAACCGTGATTGCGGAGAGAAGATGAAGACTGAGCCCCTGTTTCTGAACACCGGAGAGACCTGCCTCGAAGGTCCACTGAACCTACTTGGAGACGAGGTGTTGGTGAAACTCGGCGGAAAGTCGGCGCAAATGACGGTGATGCTGTCGACAACAGCGCCGAAGGTCGGACCGCCGCTCCATCGGCACAGCCGGGAAGACGAAGCATTTTTTGTGCTGGAAGGGAATTTTCTTTTCGAAGCGGATGGCAAGCAGACACACGCTGGGCCGGGATGTTTTATGTTTTTGCCGCGTGGAACAGCCCATGCATTTCAGAATGTGGGCGAGGCACCCGGGAAAATGTTGATCCTCGCGCAGCCTGCGGGAGTGGAAAACTTTTTTAGTGAGATAGACCGGGCGACGCGTGAGATGAGGGAGGTGGATATGAATGTCTTGCTACCGATTTTTGCAAAGCACGGGATGGAATTCCTGGGTCCACCGATCGGCGCCAGACCTAAGTCCTGATGGAGCCGCGCATGTTCGATCGAAAAGCGAAAAGACACATCGTCGGCAGGCGCACACGAACATATCTTATGTTTCTTCCGACGGTCCTCCTCTTTTCTCTGGCTACCTCTACCTTTGCGGCGGACAAGCTCTCTGCGCCGGAGCTGATCGCACTCGCCCACTCCAACAGTGCCGCTTTGTCGGACGCGATCAACGCGAGCATGGGTGCCAAAGACCTGCAAGACGGCACGGCGTGGCTCGGGAAGGGCGCGGATTTCTTTTTTGCGACAAAAGCTGCATCGGAACCCAAGCTCATCCTTGATCATGCGCCGGGTCCACAAATGCGGCATGTGGCCAACTCCGATCTGTGGTACGCGGCCGCGCGCGTCGAGCCGCTTGGCAAGCTGCATTCTTTTCAATATCTCGTCGATGGAGCGACGTTCGGAGGCCGGCTGGACCTGCCCGCTTTTACGGCGGAGTCCTACCAACAATCCGGAGTGCCCGCTGGCGCACTCTCGGCGAAGCTCACGCACATGAGCAAGATTTACGACGGGATGAAGAGCAACTATTGGATTTATGTCCCGGCGCAGTATGACTCCAGCACACCAGTTGCACTCATGGTCTTTCAAGATGGCGAAAGCTACCTGGATCGGAACGGGAATAATCCTGCGCTCAACGTCCTCGACAACTTGATGGCGCAAAAGAAAATTCCGGTCATGATTTGCGTCTTCATCAATCCAGGCGACATCAGTGATTCCCCTGGGACGCCTACCTACAATTTTGTGAAGACTTATTCGGACAAGTGGCAGCGAACGCTGAAGGATTCGATGCGCAGCACGCTGTACGATACGGTCAGCGATCGGTACGACCGTTTTTTGCGCGATGAAGTGCTTGCGGAGGTGAGCGCCAAATACAACATCCGCAAAGACGCCTACAGCCGCGCAATCACCGGCCTGTCTTCCGGTGGCATTTGCTCTTTCAATGCGGCCTGGCAGATGCCGGAGCAGTTCAGCCGGGTCATTTCGTGGATCGGGAGTTACGCGGGTATCCAATGGAAGGAAGATCCCGCGAATCCGGATGGCGGCCAGGACTATCCCGAAAAAGTCTTGCGGGAATCGAAACGCAATATTCGCGTATGGCTGCAGGATGGGTCGGAAGACTTGGAAACTCGCTACGGCAGTTGGCCGCTGGCGAATCTTCGCATGGCGAATGCACTGAAGTTCCAAGGATATGACTTTTACTTTAGTTTTGGCGAAGGAACGCACAATACAGGACAGGGCGCAGCCGAATTTCCCGCAGAAATGATCTGGCTCTGGAGAGACTACGACCCGGCGAAGACCTCGCAAGCGTACGAAATCGATGCGTCTGAAAAGTCAGCTCAACCGTTCCGCGTCAAAATCGCAAATCGCCCCTGATTTCAGACCATCCCAAAAGATTGGACGGCTATGCAATCGACGAGAGTTAGTGAACCCGCCGATGCAGCGATGAAAAGCCCGAGGGAACTCTTGCGGCCATGGGTTTGAAAAATGAAGAGGATGGAATGAAAATTCAATGACGCCCGGAATCCTGAACGATTCTTGGCGCATACCGTGCTCCATCGAAGAGCCACACGGAAATGCGCCGGGCAGAGGATGACGAAATGGCCAAAATCTTGATTATCGCGGCAAATATTGGCACGTGATGGCATCCAACCGAGTGACATTCTCCAGTCAAAACCAGGGGACGTGATCACGCCCCTGGTTTGCTTCTTAAGGTGGGTGCTACTGCAGCTTCGCGTATTCCGTCTTGGCTTCTTTGAGGATAGGTATGTCCGGATCGGCATCTTTCCAAAGTGCAAAAAAATCCTGATAGCTGGTGCGTGCTTTCGAAGAATCGCCTTGCAGCACGTAAGCCCGCGCCAGTTGTAGCCTGGCGAGCGGCAAAAAAGTGCTGAGCGTGTTGACGCCCGGGTTGTCGAGCATCGCCTGGAATTCGGTCGCGGCCTTGGCCCCGTCGTGAAGGTGCAGATAAGCCAATCCCCGCGCGTACGGAATGATAAACGTCAAGGGGCTGAGTGGAACACCAAAGTCGTGAATGCGCGAAGCTTCGAGAATCGCCAACGCGTCGACCGTCTTATTTTGATGCATCAGAGCAAGCGCTTGGACCGAAGGGACAAGCACAAGCTTCAGCACCGAATCATCCGGGTAAGCGCGGTTTAGGTCCTCGGCTAGTCTTTGACTTTCCGAAAAGTCCCCATTCAACGCAAACGCCACGGCGGCAACCGAACAGATGCCGCGCTCACTGTTGTCGTGCAGAACCGAAGAAGCGGTCTGGCGCGCCTGATCCGTATATCCCTCGGCGGCTTCGCGAACCGCCAGCCCCGCCGAAACATTCAGGGGCAAAGCGTCTAAATGATACTGCTTCGATAGTTCCGTGATTTTCTGCACCGTTTGACGCGCGAGAGCGTTTTGGCCTCTCAAATCCTGATAGGCGACGGCGCGCACAAGAAAAAACGGCTCGACCGGTTTGCCCGTGGCATATGCCATCTCGCGCTGCATGCCGGATTCATCCTTTTGGTATGCAGCTATCTGGTAGCGAAAAAGGTGGACGGTGAACGAATCGCGTTTCTTCTCCACTGCGCTGTCTGCAACGGCCCTGGCTTCGTCAAAACGGTTCAAACCCATATAGGCGCTGGTCTGATTCTGATAAGCGTAGTTATCCTGTGGATCGTTACGCATGCTTTCGCTGGCGATGGCCAAAGCGTTTTCGCGTTCGCCCAGGGTCGCGTAAACGATGCTGAGGTTGGCCATCGGCCGGTTATCCCGGGGATAAACGCGTAGCCACTGCTGGTAGTTGTCCTTTTCTTTCTCGAGGTCACCAGTCACGAAGCCGTAATAATGGCCCATGATGTAGAACTTCTCGCGTTCGCTAGCGCGGTCTCGCAGTTCATAGGATTTCTTCGCGTACCCCACCGCATCCTTGCGGTCGCCGGTATTGGATGACACCACCCCCAAGCTGGCATAGGCCATCGCAAAAGTCGGATCGATCTCCACGGCCCGCTGAAAATGCGGCAGCGCCGCCTGTTCCTCCAGCCGGTTGTGTAGGGTCATGCCGGCGCTGAACTCCTTGAGAGCCTCGAGCGAATTGGTCGTGGCCTGCTCGAGCGGAGTCGCGAACTGCTGCACGGACGCCAGCGATTCGCCGAGCTTCTGCCGCAGTTCGGAAGCCGCCTTGTCGAGCGACTTCAGGACTTGCTCCTTGCCGCTTGCTTCCGTTTGTTGCCTCGCCAGCGAATCTCCGGTTTGCGCGCTGATGGCTTCTAGAGAGATAACGTAATCGTTGCCAAGGCTGGTGATGGAACCGGAGATGATGGCCTTGGCGTTTTCGCGCAACGAAATTTCACGCGCCAGGTCCTTGGTAACGCGTTCGTCTGTTTTTCGCCCCATGAAGCGCAACGCATCCTGAATCTTCGATTCCGGCAGCAGGTTCAGATAGGGCGATTGCTCCAGCTGCACCGCCAACGCCTGCTTCAGCGTGCCGTCGAAAACTGGGTCGCCGGTGGTATTCACGAACTCCGACAGGACCACGGTGTCTTTGTCCGTCAACGCCCGCGTGTGCCGGGGGAACAGGAAGAAGCTGGCTACGGCAATGGCGGCAAGCGCGAGAATTCCTGCCAGCCAAGCAATCCACTTTCGCGAGCCGGTCGACGAAGTTACTGCAGCCATGGTGGGCGTCAAAGCCTTGACGGTCGAAGCCGACGGAGGAGTTGGGGGCGCGGAAGCCACGGATGGCGCGGAAGCGGAGGAGGGAACCGCAGGCACCGAACCAGAAGCCGCCTGCGACGCAGTCGCGCCGGAAGGCTGCGAACTCGCTTCGGTGACGCCGCTAAACGCGCTCGAACCCGACCCAGAATCGAGATCGCGTTTAAAGCGCCTCAGGTCCGTGCGCATTTCCGCGGCCGACTGGTAGCGGAGGTTGCGATCCTTGTCCAAAGCCTTCTGTAAGATCGTCTCGAATTTTTCGGGCAATTCCGGATTCAGCCGCACCGGAGAAACAGGTGCGCGATTCATAATCGCATCAAAGATCACACCGGAGGTTTCGCCGCGGAAGGGAAGTTGTCCCGTCGCCATTTCGTACAGCACGATACCGAAAGAAAACAGGTCGGTGCGCGCGTCCAGTTCCTTACCGCGCACCTGCTCCGGAGACATATAGGCAACAGTACCAATCGAAGTGCCCGGGCTCGTCAGTTGTCCGCTATCCACGCCTAGCGTTTCCATGGAATTGGCGTTGCCGCTGGAGCGAGCCGGTACGGCGCCCGAGACCTTGGCCAGGCCGAAATCCAGGATTTTGGCATGGCCCCGCTTGGTAAAGAAGATATTTGCAGGCTTGATGTCCCGGTGAACGATATTTTCCGAGTGAGCTGCGTCCAGTCCATCGGCGACGTCGATCGCGATGGTCAGAAGCTGCTCTATCTCCATTGGCCGCCCGGCAATCGCGTGCTTTAGCGTTTGCCCATCGAGATACTCCATGGCGATGAAGGCTTTGCCGTTGTCTTCGCCGACATCGTAAATGGTGCAGATATTCGGGTGGTTCAAGGCGGAGGCCGCCTGCGCCTCGCGCTCAAAACGGGCCATGGCTTGAGAATCGTTGGCTACTTCATCGGGCAGGAACTTCAGCGCTACGAAGCGCCGCAGCCGCGTGTCCTCGGCCTTGTACACCACGCCCATACCGCCGCCACCGAGTTTTTCCGCCATGCGGTAATGGGAAATGGTCTGACCGATCAGAGATGAGGGCTCCGGCATGTGAGCGCATTTTAAATTTGAACGCAGGCTGAGTCAACAAAGGGTGGGGGCTGATGTGCCGAACTGCTTTAATTCCGCTTCGCTGGCCATGCGGAAGCGGTGATCGCCGGGGCCCTCTGCATTCAGTTCAAGCACGTCCCAAGGCATGTTCGCGGGTGGCATAAGGCACCTCCGACGCGGAGACGCCGGCGTCCACATTGAGCGTCATGGTTCACGGTTGCGCCGGGTGATCCCGCAAGCAGCTACAATTCGCGGATACCCGATACGTGGATCTGTTGCTGTCGAAGTGATTTCAGACCGCTTCTGCGATTTGAGGGAAACGGCGTTTTATTTGGGGAATTAGTGGTAAAGGTTCGGAAAGTTCTGCTGAAGATGCTTGACCTTGGGAAGGTCAAAGGTTGCGATGTACGGGTTATCGGGATGCTGGGAGGCGTAGTCCTGGTGATATTCTTCGGCGCGATAGAATGCCTGGAAAGGGACGATCTGCGTGACGATGCGGGTCGAGAACAATTTCGCATCATCGAGCTGGGTGACGTAGGCCTGAGCGATGTGCTGCTGATCCTCCGTGCGGAAGAAGATTGCGGAGCGGTACTGTGTACCGGTGTCGGGTCCTTGGCGGTTCAATTCGGTCGGGTCATGGGCCACGGAGAAAAATATCTTGAGCAGCGTTCCCAAGGTAATTTTTGAAGGGTCATAATCGATTTCGACGGATTCGGCGTGGCCGGATTCGCCGCCGCTGACTTCCTCATAGGTTGGGTTCTTCCTCGTGCCTCCGGAATACCCCGCGGTGGCGTGGTTTACGCCTCTCACATGTTCGAACACTTCCTGGATGCCCCAGAAACAACCGCCGGCAAGGACAATCTTTTCATGGCCCTTTTGTGTGGCTAGTTTTTCGTCCACGACAGGGTCAGGCAAGGAGGTTGCTGCGCTGGCCGAACCTCGCCGGGTAGCGAAGACAAAAAACAACACCAACAGGGCTATGCCCAATATCGAAACGAATGTCGAGCGATTCACAGGCACCGTCCCTTTAACCTAAACATTGGCTTTCGCGAACCTCATGGCGACCGAGTTCATGCAGTAACGCAGACCGGTCGGCCGCGGACCGTCGTCGAAAACGTGCCCGAGATGTGCGTCACAGCGGCGGCAGGAAACTGCGGTTCGTACCATTCCGAGACTGCTGTCAGTGGTTTCTCGAACATTCTCTCTTGCGATCGGCGTCCAAAAACTGGGCCAACCGGTCCCGGAGTCGAATTTGGTGTCGGCATTGAACAAAGCCGTGTCGCAACAGATGCACCGGAATATGCCCTTTTGGTGCGCGTTGGGGTTCTCGTTCGTATACGGACGCTCGGTGCCGGCGTGGCGAGCTACCTCAAACGAATCGCGCGAGAGCTGCTGCTTCCACTGATCTTCTGTCTTTACGATGCGATCGACGGTGACCGTGGATGTCCGCTGGCCGGCGTCGGTAAACTCCACGATGATCACGGTTTTCGGCAGATCAGCGGCTTCGCTTGCGGCACGGACCGGCTGATTTCTTTCCGTGAAGCGCCAGGCCAGTAACACGCTCGCGACAGCCGTCCCTGCCAGGAACGAACGACGCCCAAGAAGTGCGCTTGGGAGCTTATCTTTGTCATCCAGGGTAAACATGCCGACTCTCCTGGCGGGGCCTGTTCTTAAGCGGAGGCCGCCATCAGTTTAGACCCGGCAAGTCGTCAAAGGTTACAAAGAGCTCTAGAAAGGGCAAAAAAGGTTTATTTGAATAGAGCCGCTCCGTCGCGCAGTATCGGTTGCAGGTCGTCCGCAAGTACATCGGGTTCATAAATTTCAATATAGTTGACGCGCTGACCTGAACTGTTTGTCTGTGTGCCGATATCGAGGGACCTCTTCAAAGCCAGCACCGGATTGCCCTCCGCGCCCGTGTCTCCTCTGACCTCTACAAGATGAGCCTGTCCCAAACTTCTGCTCGATTCGCATTTTTTGGAATTGCTCGCGCGAAATGCTCCCGGCACGGGTGCTCTGCTAGAATGCGCAGTATGAAGCGGCGAACATTGTTGGGCGCGGTACCGTTGGTGGGTTTACTGCCGGGCGATGTTGCCGGCGACGGAGTCGGCGTTCGCGCCGGATAGGCTCGCGGCGGAGGGTCAGAAGGAAGGGGCACGATGGAAGGGCCAACTGCGGTATATGAACTGCGCGTGTACCACGCGTCTGCCGGAAGACTGGGGGATCTGCTGGCGCGCTTCCGGGACAATACCATGAGAATTTTCGCCAAACATGGCATGAAGAGCGTGGCCTACTGGACGGCGCTCGACGAGCCAGCCAAAAGCAGCATGTTGTACTACTTGCTAGAGCACCCGAGCAGGGAAGTAGCGGCCGCAAACTGGAAAGCCTTTCAGGATGATCCCGAGTGGAAGAGCGCGAAAGCGAAATCGGAAGCAAACGGAAAATTGGTAGAAAACATCGAGTCGACGTTCTTGACGCTGACAGCTTTTTCCCCTCCCTTGGGGTAAATCGCCGGGGCCATGCCTTCGCGCAAAGCCTCATCAACTGGCATAATCGCCCTTCGCAGGGAGGGAGGTACACCTTTGTCGGACAAGCCGGGCCTTAGCTCCTCAGATAAACTACAAGTCGAGCAACCTTCCAGATCCGGCGCAGACCGAGAGCGTGCCACCGACACGTCTCAGCCTTCCGTCTCGGGTTGGACGGAGCGGCAACGCTTACTGCTTTGGGTTGTTATCGGCTTTCTGCCCTCCGGGCTTCTTGTGTGGGCGTTGCATCATCCTCTCAGCCGTAGTATTTCGGAAATCACGCTGCGCAACGAGCTTCCCATTAAAGCAGCCTCGGCATTTTTCGTCGGATTGGCCACTTGGATCGTGTCCCAAATGGAGAAACGTTCCCTCGCGGATTACGGCATCCCTCCGCGCCAGGCCTTTGGCAGGCGATTCTGGGAAGGCTCCATTTGGGGCTTCGTGGCCCTTTCGGCAATGCTGCTGATGATTCGCTGGTCGGGTGACTTCCAGATTGATTCCATCTCCCTCTCGGCGGACGCGGCCTTCGGCTACGCTCTTGGCTGGACGGCCGTGTTTCTTGGCGTCGCGATCACCGAAGAATTTGCGTTTCGCGGGTACTGGCTCTTCGTCACCTCCCGCCGTCTGCGGTTTTGGCCGGCCGCAGTCATCCTATCGCTGGTATTCGCTTTCGCTCATATCCCGAACCCCGGCGAAAACGCGCTGGGACTCTTGCAGGTTTTCGCCATTGGTTTGCTTTTCTGTTTGACGATCCGGCGCACCGGCAATCTTTGGTTTGCCGTGGGCTTTCATGCTGCCTGGGATTGGGCAGAGACTTTTTTCTACGGAACTGCCGACAGTGGCCTTCTGGGCGAAGGGCATTACCTGAACACTTCCGTCCACGGCTCGACTTGGATTACCGGCGGTTCGGCGGGGCCAGAAGGAAGTATCTTCGCGTTAGTCGTGCTCCTCCTTTGCGCACTGCTCATCCATTTCCGTTTTCCCACGGCGGCCTATCCGGATCGCCCCGTTTAGTCGGCCGACATCAGAGATAACCTATCCACTGCATCCGTCGATTTCATTTCGGGCCAGTCTTTCACCGCCTCGGCCACATTGACAGATATGCGGAAATGGGCGACAGTAACGGCGATTGATCGGTTGTAATTGCGGTTTGCGGACTGCCGAAGGTCCTTTTCTCTGATGATCGGTCAAACCGTTTCGCACTATAAGATTCTGGAGAAGCTTGGCGGCGGCGGCATGGGCGTCGTGTTCAAGGCCAAGGATTCGCGCCTTGGGCGCATGGTAGCGCTGAAGTTCCTGCCGGAAGACATTTCACACGATGCGCAGACGACGGAACGCTTCCGGCGCGAGGCGCGAGCCGCATCCGCGCTGAACCACCCGAACATCTGCACGATTCACGATATTGGCGAATTCGAGGGCCGGCCGTACATCGCAATGGAAGTGCTCGAAGGCCAGACGCTGAAACATCGCATCACTGGTAAGCCCATCGACACTGCCGAATTCATCGACATCAGTATCCAGATTGCGGATGGACTCGAAGCCGCGCACACCAAAGGAATCGTGCACCGGGACATCAAGCCCGCGAACATCTTCCTGACAACGCGCGGCGCCGTGAAGATCCTGGACTTTGGCCTGGCAAAACTGGCTCCTGCGCTCGCGCAGGGAGGCGACTCTGTAGCTCCGATTGCCGAAGCGACCCAGACGCACATCCTGGATGGCGACAATCTGACCAGTCCGGGCAGCTCAATGGGCACGATCGCATACATGTCGCCCGAACAAGCTCGAGGCGAAGAGTTAGATCCGCGCTCTGATCTTTTCTCCCTGGGCGTAGTCCTGTACGAAATGGCCACGGGAGTGATTCCTTTTCCCGGCGCCACGGCAGCCGTTATTTTCAACGGAATCTTGACGGCCACACCGAAGCCAGCCGTACAGGCGAATCCACGCTTGCCGCAGGGAATCGACACGATCCTGAATAAGGTGCTCGAGAAAGACCTTGAAATGCGCTGCCAGACGGCTGGCGAGTTGAAGACTGACCTGAAGCGGCTCAAGCGCGACCTCGATTCAGGCCGTCGCTCGACCGCGGACCTATCCACCGCATCTTCGACCGCGGTAGCGAAGACGGCATTGCCAGCGGCGAGAAAATCGGTCGCCGTTCTTTACTTTGAGAACCAGAGCGGAGCGAAAGAGGATGAATATTTCCGCGATGGAATGACGGAAGATATCATCACCGAGCTGTCCAAGATCGCCCAGCTGAAGATTTTTCCGCGGTCGGAGATGCTGGCGTTTCGCGATAGGCCGGTGACGGCGCCCGTCGTCGGCCAGCAATTGGGTGCGAGTTACGTGCTCGAAGGAACCATTCGCCGCGCCGGTAACCGCCTGCGGATCACGACGCAGTTGGTCGAAACCGCCTCTCGCAGCGCCGATTGGGCGGAGCGCTATGACCGGCAAATGGATGATGTGTTTGCCATCCAGGAAGAAATCGCGCTGAGTATCGCGCAGGCCCTTAGGGTAACGTTGACGCCCCAGGAAGAGAAAAAGATCGCCCGCAAGCCAACGGAAAACCCCCAGGCATACGATTTTTATCTGCGCGGCCGGAACTACGCTCGACAGCAGAATTTTGATTTTGCGCTACAGATGTACGAGCAGGCCATCAAACTGGACCCGCGGTTCGCGCTGGCTTACGCCGGTGTGGCAAGCACCTGCGGACTCATACATGAGTTCCGCGAGCAGAGTCCGAAGTGGATCGAGAAGGGAATCGCCGCGTGCGATCGGGCCGATGCGTTTGATCCGAACCTTGCCGAAGGAGCAGCGTCGCGCGCTCGCGTCTTGTATGCGGAAAGAAAATATGAGGAAGCCATCCGTTATTCGCAACTCGCGATCGAACGCCGCCCGGACTGTGATGCCTACAATACTTTGGGCCGGGCGTACTTTGCGTCGGGCCGTTTCGAGGAGGCCGCGGCGCTCGCCGAGCGCGCTCTGGAAGCGAATGGCGACGACTACAACACCTATCTTCCTTTTCGCAACGCGTTCGGGCGGCTGGGCCGGGTGAAGGACTTCGAAAAGATGCGCGATCGTTTGGTCGTTGTATTGCGGCAACAGCTAGAGAAGGTTCCCGAGGATGTGCGGGCGAGGATCCTGCTGGCCGCGGAACTCGCTGGAATGGGCGGGGAGGTTGAGGAGACGGAACGCCATCTGCAAATGGCTGTGGCCTTGCGTCCCAATGACACAAACGTGCTCTACAACGCCGCTTGTACCTTCGGAATCATGAAGAAAAAGCAGGAAGCGCTCGACACGCTGAAGAAAGCGATCGAGTGCGGCTACGGAAATCTGGAATGGATCAAGCAGGACCCGGATCTTTTGCTCCTGCGGGACGATCCCGAATTTAACAAGCTGGTCACCCGCGGACAGGCAGCGTGAAGCGGGCAGGTGAAGGGTGCGGGCGCCGGTTTTCCTTGCGCGACATTTCCGAGCGAGACCTCTGAGGTGACAGCATGTCCTATCGACCCGATCGTCGCAGTTTTCTTGTAGCCAGCGGGCTGACCGCTCTTGCTTCAACCCGCGTCCTGGGCGCGAACGACACGTTGCGTGTCGGGGTCATCGGCGCCGGAGGCCGCATGAATAGCCTGCTCAGTGCAGCCGACGCTGCCGGCGTATACCAGATCGCTGCTGTGAGCGATGTGTATGGGCCGCACTGCGATTCGATCAAATTGCGCACGAACGGGAACAGCGCGACGAGTCACGTCGACTACCGCCAGGTCCTCGACCAGCAGATCGATGCCGTGATCATTGCGTCCCCGGATCATTGGCATGTGCCCATGACGGTCGACGCATTGTCGGCTGGAAAAGACGTCTATCTCGAGAAGCCGGTCACTCACACCATCGAGGAAGGCGCGACGCTGACCCGCGCCGTCCGCTCCAGTAAGCGAATTTTGCAATGCGGAATGCAACAGCGAAGCTGGAGCCACTTCCGCGATGCAGTGGAACTGATTCAAGGAGGCAGCCTCGGGCGCGTCCTTCAGGTCAGGACCTACTGGTGGCAAAACTATCTTGGACACCAGCCGCCCAAGCCTGTCGACGTGCAGGCTCTTGATTGGAAGAAGTGGCTCGGAAACGCGCCCGACCAACCGTTCAGCGAAGAGAAGTTTTATCGCTGGCGGTGGTTTTGGAACTTTGGCGGCGGTGCGATGACCGATTTATTTACGCACTGGATCGACGTAGCGCACTGGGCGATGAAAAGCGACCAGGCACGGGACGTGCAAATGCTGGGGGACAAGTATGTTTTTGAACAGTGGGATTGTCCCGACACCGTGCAGGCAGCGTTGCGCTATCCAGGGTTCGATGTCGTCTATGAGGGCATGATGGCTTCGTCGATCGACGACGGAGGGCTGGAGTTCCGAGGCACGGATGCTACGCTGAAAATCAATCGAAGCGGCTTCGGCGTTTATCACGAGGGCGTACCCAGCAAAGACAATCCAGTTCTCAAGGCGGACAGTTTTCGTGACGGCACCATCCCTCACCTGGAGAATTTCTTTGATTGCGTCAAGAGTCGTAACGAACCCAATGCGCCGGTGGAAGCTGGAGTCGCAGCGGCTCGTGCCGGCCACCTCGCCAATCAAGCTTACCGGCACGCGGGTCATACTGCGTAATCCTGGCCAAAGATTTCGCCTCGCAGGTCGTGCCAATCGCGCATTGCAGTGAAGCGATACGCGGCCATTGTCGTTATCGCGCCGCAAATAGATGGATTGACGCCGCCGCCGCGATAGCCGGCGGAAGAGAAGTTCGGAATGCGTCTCCGCGCTTGGATGTGCCGTTGCAACTTTCCGTCCGAGCCAAAATGCACCTATCGGGATTCAAACGATTAAGGAGAAAACGCAGGGAACGGAAGCAAGCAGGAACGGAAGCAACACAATAAGCGTTCTGGTCCTCGTCAACATAACTCTAAACCTCAGGCCACCGGCACCCATGGATCGTCCGTTCTCTGTTTGGTTCTATTCGATGCGCTTTGCGCGCTGGTCGCTCCCGCTCTGGTGCAGGATCAACTCTGTCGCCGGGGCTCTGCCGTCGGTGACGAAGGTGATCTGCGCGTCCACGACTTTCAGGAAGTAATCGCGATCGCCCTCAGGAAAAACCTCAAATTTCGGCTGGTTCGTTGCCTGCACGAAAAGGTGATCGCCCTCCCGAGTAACGGTGATAACGAAGGTCGGCGCCAGTTGATACTTTCCGACCTAACCGTCGAACAGTTTCGGATCAACGGCGATTTGCTTGTGTTCTCTCGACGGCGCTATTAAAGCAGCGCTCGAGTCGAGCAGATGACGGCCGATATCGTCGACGCCCGCCGCAGTCCCGGCATTGGAAAGCAGCGCCACGCCTACGCGAGTCTTCGGGTCGAAGCCGATAAAGGAACGGTACCCGCCGGTCCCGCCGTTGTGCCAAACGATCTCTTTGCCATTGGTCGTGTTGATGTGCCATCCCAATGCGATTTTCAGACCGGTTTGCCCGGTGGGTCGACGGACCTGCAACATGGATTCCATAGCCGGGGCCAGGGCTGTTTTTGTGTAGCCGAGATTCGCCGCGATGAACATGACCATGTCATTCGCGTCCGACCGTAGAGCTCCGGCTCCGGCAAGCGTCGGCAGGTCCCAATTCTTTGTCGGATCGATGGATGGATCGTGCCCTACGGCGAGCCGTGCTTTCATTTCTGGCGCCAGGGTAATTGCCGTGCTATTCATACCCAGCGGAACACAGATGCGAGACTTGACCAAAGCCTCGTAATTCATCCCCGCCCGCAGCGCCAGGGCGTGCCCAAGCAGTCCGCCGCCAACATTCGAGTATTCGTACTGAGATCCGACGTCCCGGGTGAGTTGATAGGTGGACAGAAATTGATAGAGCTGCTCGACCGAATAATCCGCATAAGGATTGCCTGCATCCCTAGGAGACAGATTCGAGGGCAATCGCGGAAGCCCGGACATGTGCGTGGCGAGGTCAACGAGGGTAATGGAGCGCCCGTTGCGCTCGGGCATTTTTACGTTGGCCGGCAGATATTTGGATACGGGATCATCCAGGGCGACTTCGCCGCGCTGCACCATGTCGGCTAGCAACAGCGCGGTGAACACTTTTGTTTCCGAGCCAATTTCGAAAATCGTGTCGGCGGTGACCGAACGGGAATCGCCTTTGTCCAGATGCCCGTAGGAAATGATGCGCCGGCCGTCAGGCCCGATTATTCCCACGACGATCCCGACACTTTGGTGTTGAACATCGATTCGATCGACCAGCATCTGCCGAATCTCGGAGTCCGAGGGAGGGGAAGAAGCGGGAACGGATTGAGCCGGAGCGAAGCGAACGGGAACCGCGACGGACGAAATCAGCGTGAAAATCTTCCGCAACAGCGGGTTTCTGGACTGTTTGAAAGAGCGCAACCTCATTGCTATTTACTTCGCGCGCCAACTATTTAACTGCAGGCACCCGAGCGCCCCGACGATTCCGAACATCATGGCTACCGGCCAGCCCGCACCTTTTACGCTGCCCAGATTCTGGCTCCCTAAACCAACCGCGTAGCCGATTCCAAAGCCCAACACCATGCAACCGACGATAATGGACAGGTTGAGGCATTTCCATTTCGCGCTCTGTCCACCCGCGATTGCGAATCCCGCACCCAAAGCCAATGCAGACAGCCAGACCAAGTACATGGTTTCGCCTCGGGCCACCCGTCACAGGAAGGCGGCCACTAGCGCATTCTAATTCGAAAACATTCCGAAAGAAATACGACCGTAGAAGTTCAATGTAGAACGAGTAGGTAGTTGACAGCGACGGAATAATTCTTCTTGGGATCGGATGGCTACTTGCTGCTTCCTGTGGCAAAGACGAGAGCCTGCGCCATACCGGAGAAGCGAATTTCGACGAGGTTCCGGGAACCGTCTCTGTTTTTCTCATAGCCTACCGCATCCTGGGTGAACTTGGCAGGTTCTTTGATCCACTTGCCCTGGACGGTCGCATTCGTATCTTTGTTGTTGTCGAATCTCACGATAGCGTCTGGAGTGTAGGATTCCCAACTGATCTCACAAAACCCGGCCGGCAGGCGCGTGGTATCCACCTGCAGACCGGGAGGCATGTAGAAATCCCGTTTTCCACGTTCGTAGGAACGAGGCGTGAAGCCACGCGACGACAAATCCTTGTGCACTGTCTCCGCTTCGGGATCGCTCGCATAGGGTCCGACGAGAACCTGATAGGATTTTCGAAACAAACGGCTCCGTTCGATAACGGTAGCGTTGAAACCCAACTTGGATAGCCGGCTGGTCGCCTGGTCCGCTAGAAGCCTTTCTTTGAACTTTCCGATTTCCAGATACTTTTCCGAACGCATCGCAACGCTGTCGACTTTCGAAGGTTCGATACGCACCGCAGGCCGGTTCGCCAACGACATTTCCGGTGCTGGAATGCGCGAAACATTCGCGCCGAAATCCGGAGCGGCCGTAAAACCAATCCCTGGAACGGGAGGCTTGTCAGCAGCGGAATTGACGGTCGGAGTTAAAGAAACTGAGGCCTTCGGCGCGGGAAGGGAAGGAGCAACGGAATCCGTCGCCTCAAGTGTGACTGCTGGAGGCTTGGCAGCCGGTGACGGTGCCGTTGTCGCAAGGTTTTGCGGCGGTTGAGATTTGGTCGGACGAGGCGGTGCGGCAGGCTCCAAGTCCGGATCCGGATCGGCGGGTGCCGTCTTTGATATTGGAGAAAGCACTTGTGGCGCGGCCGAAGCCGACTGCGTTTCGAGAGAACTCGCCTGCGGCGAAGGCGAAATCGGCTGCGACCATGATCTTCCTCCAAGTCGTTGCCCGAGTTGAACCAGAGAATCGCCCAGGACGTGACCGTGGGTGAGGAGGAAAACCGCTGCGACGAGAAAAGCAGAAGCGAGAATGCCGGTTGCCAGACCGCCAGAGAAACCCTTCCAAAGTCTTGAGGACTGTACGCGCAGGAAAAGGAATTCAACGCCAGCTGATGCAACGCGGGCCAGATGCGTGCTCGATTGGCGCACAACCGGGAACAGGCCCGCGGGTCCACCGTTTACGTGTACCAAAGCGGGCTGACGAATCCAATCGCGAATCTGTTCGCGGGCCTTATCGGACAGGTTCGTGAATCTCAGGCCTCCCCGCCTGAACGTGTCATCGGTCCATGCCAATTCGCTGCGAACCTCGATCAGTCGAGAGACTCCGCTGGTTTGTGTCCCACGATCCCCGGCCGGCCCTTGGCCGGATTCGACGCGCAGCCCGCGATAGGAAAACCAGAAACGGATAGTCTCGGTGCGTTTTACAGGCGCGGTAGATTGGAAGCAAAGGCCTCCTTCGGAAATATCCAGAATGATGCCGCCATTGTCCGGATCAAGGTTGACATAGGCGAGCCCGTTGACTTTCATTCGCGGCGCTCGGCGACGTTCCGTCCTCATGGCGATGCCTCTCTCCCTGCTGGTTCTCGGGTTTGGTTCTTTCTCCCGGAAGCTGCCGCTTAGTCCAAGCAGAGGATGGTCAAGCAGGCGAATGCCGATTCAGGAGGCTCGGTTGCACAAAAACGTCGTACCAGAGTCACGGGGCGCGCGTTTCTCCGGCAGGCTGGGAGGTACAAAGCGAAAGGGGGGCATCTCTTGAGTACCAAGGGAATTATGGGAGGTCAATGGTACCTGGGTACTAAAGAGATCGGGATCGCGGCCAGATTGTGAGCTTGCGCGGGCGGCAGACGGCCGCGGAGCCAAAGGTCAAAAACGCTGCACCCGGCGCGGAAGGCGATTCTGATTGTGAGAAGATAACGGGTGCGCATTTTGCTCCACCAGTTTCTATCCGTTGCCGATGAGGCTCGAGCCTCGCGTACTTTTCGCAAACTCCAGCGGCACGACATTCATGACTGGGCGCTTGCCGGTGGGCTGGCGCTTGAAGTTCATCGAATCAACCGCGGGTGCAAAGCCTCAGTGCGCGCGCTGAACGACATCGGCTTCATTACCGAATCCTTCGACACCATTCCGGAAACTCTTGCGCATGATTTTTTGTTCCGTCATATCCATCCTTCCGATCCGCCGGGCAAGACCTTGCTTCAATCTATCGATGCAGAGAGCGCGTTGCGCGTCGACGTGTTTCGCACATATGGCGCCGAGATGCAACGAACATCTGTAGCCGACCTTTGTTTTGGAACGATTCGGATCATTTCCTTCGAAGACCTGATGGCAAGAACCGCTAGGTTGGCGCTCGATCTTGCCAAGAATGATCCGACGCCTTCCGTCCATGTCACAGATTTCCTGCGTTTGGCGAAGTTGGCCGAACCGGTAGAGATTGAAACGGTCTGGCCCGATCATCGAAAGCCCTGGCACCCGGGGACTTTTGCGGAAGCCTGTGCGCTGCTGAACGAGCTAATCCCGGCCCGCCGACACCTGCTTATTCGTCGGGACTATTCGAAAGACACGGAGGCGGTCTGTGCTCGATGCAAAGGCACCGCTGCCTTTCAGTTCGCGGACCCGAAGGTTGTACTCGCCTTGTTGGGATATTGCTAACCGGCCTCAGGACGACGCGTGCGGCGTCTTCGGGTTTGTTGTTCGTGCGCTATGATTGAATCGCCGCGAATGATTCCCGCGCCCGTAGAATGAAGAGAAAAAGCCCACCACGACCAGGAACGCCGCTACAGATTTTGATTTGTTTCCTTCTATCCGGAGCTGCAGGGCTCATCTATCAAGTTGCATGGAGCAAAGCGTTAGGCCTGATTTTCGGACACACGGCTTACGCGATTGCCACGGTCCTCGCCGTTTTCATGGGTGGTCTTGCGGCAGGGAACGCTTTTTTTGGCCAGTGGAGCAAGAGCCGCGCAGAGCCCATCGGCCTCTATTCGAAGATTGAGTTCCTAGCGGGCGTCATGGGAGCGCTTTCCCTTGCGGGACTGGCGGGTGTGCGGTGGCTCTATGTCGCTGCCTATTCGCATATCAGCAATGTGGCTGCGTTGCTTGCGCTGAAATTTGTTGGCGCTGCCATCGTTCTGTTTATTCCGACCTTTTTGATGGGCGGTACGTTTCCGATCCTGGTTTATGGAGTTACGAAAAACCGTGCGGAGCTGGCGAGTCGAGTCAGCCAGCTGTATTGGGTTAATACTCTTGGAGCTGTGAGCGGGGCATTGATCGCGGGTTTTGTTTTGCTTCCCGCGCTAGGGTTGCGCATGACCGTGGGCGCGGCCGTGGCTTTGAATATGGTTGCGGGCTCGGTCGCTTCCACGATCGAGACTGCGCCAGAGGTTGTGAAACGGACGCGAGATGGATCCATAACAAAACTGCTTGTCAACCAACCGCTGCAACAATTCTCGCCGCGACTCCTGCTGATGTTGTTCGCCGTAGTTGGCGCTGCCGCTTTCGCTTATGAGATTGCGTGGACACGCCTGCTCGCCCTCGAAATCGGCAGCTCGACATATGCGTTCACTCTCATTCTCGCGGCGTTTCTTTCTGGGACGGTAGTCGGCGGTGTGACGTTTCACCGCTACTTTGCGGGCAGAAGGCCGGTGACCACAGCTACGTTCTCTCTGACACAAACCTGGATTGGGATTGCCGCGGTCGCGTCTTTGGTTCTGTTCCATTGGATTCCGTCGGTCATTCCTTTTCTACTCCGCTCGATGGGCCAGACCTTTGGCGGGTTGATCCTGGTGCAAGCTGTAACGTGTTGCTTGACGGTGCTTCCGATGGCGGCCATCTTCGGTTTCAATTTCCCGGCGGTGGTGGCCCTGTTGGGCGGCGGAACGGACGCGAACACAAGTGGAGCCGAAGTAGTTGGCAAGGCATATGCCGCAAATACGTTTGGCGCCATTGCAGGGTCACTGATCGCCGGATTCATTCTGGTGCCCTGGCTCGGTAGTTTCCGAGTGATTGCGGCCGTGGCAGCGGTGAATGTTTTGGTGGCGCTGGTGATGAATTGGTCTGAGCCGCAGCTGCGGGTTCAGTCTTTCGCGCTGAATGTCGCGTTCCTGGGTGTGGCCATAGCGATCGGATTTTTGCCGTTCTTCCGGAATCCATCGCTCTTGTCCTTGTCGGCAGCCCTGTATGGCAACACGTTCGAAGGACACCTGACGTTGGAAGAGATTGCCGCAACGAACGATCTCGTTTTCAGTACCGAAGGAGTCAGTGACTCGATTGCCGTGATTCGGTCCGACAACTATGAGGCGCTGCGGGTCAACGGCAAGGTAGACGCTTCGAGCGGAGATGCTCGCACGCAGCTTCTGCTGGGACATCTTGGAGCAGCGCTTCATCCCGCGCCACGGCGAGTCCTAATCGTTGGCTTCGGAAGCGGAATGACGGTGTCCGCGGTGGCGCGCTATCCCGACGTCGAGAAAATCGATTGCATCGAAATAGAGCCGGCGGTGATGCGCGCGGCGCCGTATCTCGAGAGCCTCAACCGAGGCGTGCTGGGCGATCCCAGGGTGCACATGATTTTCGATGATGCGCGAAATGTTCTGCTCACTTCCCGGGCCAGCTACGATTTGATCATTTCTGAGCCGTCGAATCCGTGGATTTCGGGAGTCGCAACGCTGTTCACCAGTGAGTTTTACTCCGCGGTGCGACAGCGCCTTGCCCCCGGCGGGATTTTTGTGCAATGGGTGCAGTCTTATTCTCTGGCCTTTGACGATCTACGCATGATTGCCGCGACGCTCGCGGGGCGTTTTCCGGACCTCACGCTCTGGCGCGGCGAACAACCGGACCTCCTTTTCCTCTGTAGGACAGATGGGACGCCACTTCGGTTCGAGCGGCTTCGCGCGCTCTGGCAAAGCAAAGCGTTGCGCAAGGATTTCGAGTCGATGGAGGTTCGCCAGCCGGAAGCACTGGTGGCTTACTTCCTGCTGGATGACGCGGCGGTGCGAAGGCTCGGGGAGGGAAGCGTTCTGAACACGGATGATCGTACGGTGCTTGAATATCATGCGCCCCGGACTCTGCTTGCGCGTGACTTGCTTGCGGCAAATCAGGCGATGATTGCGCAACTGCGAACCGGCGCGCTGCCCGCGAATTTGGATAAAGCGGAAGCGGGGCGATCGCTCGAGGCCGGTGTTCAAACGACGCTCGATCTGAATGACACTGCAAACGCGCAGAGGTTTGTCAACGACCTGAAATCTCAACCGAAAACGGTTGCGGGCTACATTGCGCAGGGGCGGCTTGCTTTGGCGCAAGGGCAACTTGCTGATGCGCAAAGCGACTTAGCGGGTGCCCTGAAACTGGATCCCGGCTCGACGGAAGCAATGCACTGGCTGGCGACTGCCGAGAATCGCGATGGCCAAGCAACCAAAGCGCGCTTGCTGGTCGATCAAATTCTGGAAAGCCAGCCCGGAAATCTAACTGCTCTCGACGATGAAATTGAGTTGGCGGCCGACCGCGGGGATTACCGGATTGCGCTGATCGCTCAGTTGGTGCGGATGAAAGTATTGGGGAACCCGCCGGCCTCGGAATTCTGCCGCCTCGCTGCAATTTGGATAAAGCTGGGAAATCTTGGTGAAGCCGAGCCGTCCTTACTGCGAGGAGTGGCGAAAGATTCCTACAGCTACGCTTGCAATCTCGAATTGGGGGAGTTGTACCGGCAAACCGGGAGACTTTCCGAAGCGCAGCAACACCTCGAGAGAGTCTTGCGTTTCTACCCGGACTCCGACGTAACGGTTTATAAGTCGCTTGCAGGCGTGTATTTCTCGCTCGGTGACAAGCAATCCGCACAGGCGATCCTGCGGAAGGGCCGGCGCGTGTTTCCGGGCGATGCCGGCCTGCAAAAGGCTAGTCTCGAATAGGGATTTTCCGACAAAGCCCGTTCGACACAAGACCTTGACTATCTACAATCGGTAGTGTAGATAATCATGGTATGGGAAAACCGACCGATCTTGTGCAGGGAACCCTAGACCTTTTGATCTTGAAAACCATTGCCCTCGAACCGAAACACGGGTGGGCCATCGCGAAGCGCATTCAACAAACCTCGCGCGAAGTGTTGCAGGTTCAGCAGGGCTCGCTTTACCCGGCTTTACAGCGCCTTGAACAAAAGGCCTGGATCAAAGCGAAGTGGGCCGAAACCGAAACCGGGCGAAAAGCCAAGTTCTACTCGTTAACCGCTGCGGGCCGCGTCCAGCTGGAGAAAGAAGCCGCCCATTGGAATCGCCTGTCGGCGGCCATTGATCTCGTGGTGCAAACGTCTTAGAGGTGCTGTGATGGTGTGGACACAAAGACTCTGGCTGCGATTGCAAACTTTGTTCCGTCGCGAACGCTATGTTAAGGACCTGGATGCCGAGATTCAGTTCCATCTCAGCGAGCAGATTGCCGAGAATATCGCCGCCGGCATGAGTCCCGGCGAAGCCCGGCTAGCTGCCATGAGAACTTTCGGCAACGGCACCTCGATGAAGGAAGAGGTTTGGGACAACTGGGGATGGGTTTGGTTGGAACAAATCGGCCAGGACATTCGCTATGCCGTCCGCCAGTTGAGAAAAACGCCCGGCTTCACGCTAACCGCCATTCTCACGCTCGCTCTGGGCATCGGCGCCAACGCCGCGATCTTCACGCTCGTTCATGCGGTGATCATGAAAGACCTGCCCGTCGCGAATCCCGAATCGCTCATCCGCCTCGGCAACAACAATGATTGTTGCGTCAACGGCGGCGTGCCCGACGACGAGAACTACGCACTCTTCCCCACCGAAATCTACGAACGCCTCAAGAAGAATCTCCCGGAGTTCGAGGAACTCGCCGCCATGGAGGCCGGCTTTAGTTTTCGCCCTGTTACCGTGCGGCGCGGGGATACTCACGAAGACCCGCACTCGGTGATGGGCGAGTTCGTCTCTGGGAACTACTTTCGCACGTTTGGTCTCCACGCTGCCGCCGGAAGGCTTTTCACCGACGGAGACGACCTGAAAGGCGCGCCCATGGTTGGGGTGATGAGTTACCAGACCTGGAAAAACCGCTACGCCAGCGACGCGTCAGTCGTCGGCAGCACCTTTTGGGTCAACACAAAAGCGGTGACTATCGCCGGAATCGCGCCGCAAGGCTTCTATGGCGACCGCCTCTCCAGCACCCCGCCGGATTTCTATCTGCCGAGGGAAACCATCCCAGTACTGTTGAGCGTGCCGTACTACCGCGACCCGAACACCGACTGGCTTTACATGATCGGCCGCGTGCAGCCCGGCGTGCAACTCGGACAGTTACAGGAAAAAATAAACACCCTCGTCCGGCAAACACTGTCGGAAACCGAGACGTATTCGTCCGAACAGAACAAAAAGTTGCTAGCCAAAGTCCATGTCGTCTTAACTCGCGGCGGCGCGGGTATTCAGGACTTGCGGGACCAGTACGAATTGAACCTTCGTCTGCTGATGGTCGCCGCGGGTTTGGTGCTTCTGATTGCTTGCGCCAACATCGCCAACTTGCTGCTCGTGCGTGGGATGCGTCGCAAAGTGGAGATGTCCGTGCGCACCGCTCTTGGAGCCGCGCGCGGCAGGATCGTTCGGCAACTGCTAACCGAAAGTGTTGTGCTCGCAGGGCTCGGCGGGCTCGTGGGGTTGGCCGTGGCCTACGGAGCCACGCAGATGTTTCTGAAGCTCGCTTTCCCTGACGCGCAGGGCCTGCCGATCGATGCCCGGCCTTCCGCCGCCGTGCTGGCATTCGCTTGCGGTCTGTCCATGCTCACCGGCGTACTCTTTGGCGTTGCTCCGGCGTGGATGGCCGCGCGCACCGATCCCGCCGATGCGTTGCGAAGCGGCATGCGCGGAACGACGACAGGAGCCTCTTTACTGCAGCGGGGCTTGGTTGTTTTTCAGGCCGCGCTTTCTCTGGTATTGCTCGTCGGGGCCGGGTTGTTTTCGCAAAGCCTGAAGAAACTGCAGGGCACAGACCTCAAACTCGATGCGAAGAACCGTTACATCGTGCACATCAACCCAGAGGCGGCGGGCTATCCACAGACTCAGCTCGAAGCCCTCTACCGCATCATGGAAGGGCGCTTCCACGCGTTGCCCGGCGTGAAGAACGTGGGCATCAGCACTTACACACCGATGGAGGACAACAACTGGAGCAACGGAATCCAGGTGGAAGGGCAGCCATCTACCGACAAAGGCGCATCTTTGGTCAAAGTCAATGCCGAGTATTTCGATTCCGTTGGCAGCCGGGTCGTCATGGGTCGCGGTATCGGTCCGCAAGACACTTCTACTGCTCCAACAGTCGCCGTCGTCAACGAAACCTTCATTAAAGATTTCATCCCCAAAGGTGAGAACCCCATCGGCCGCCACTTCGGCGCACCCGGCCCTAAATCGAGTGGGGATTTCGAGATCGTCGGTGTGGTCGAGGACACTGCGTACACCACTGTGCGATGGAAAGACCATCGCATGTTTTTCTTTCCCATGATGCAGCGTCCGGCAAGCGACAAAACTCCCATCGACCAGGATACTTCGCTCTACGCCGGGGCCATCGTGATCCAGACACAACAGCCTATCAACAATATGGAAGAGCTGGCGCGGGAGACTCTTTCGGCGATCAATCCGAATCTCGCCGTCGTGAAATTTCAGACCTTCGACGCGCAAATCGCCGATCGCTTCAACGAGGACCGCATGGTCGCGCGGCTAACCGCATTGTTTGGCGCCTTGGCGCTGTTGCTGGCTACCATCGGGCTCTACGGCGTGACCGCGTACACCGTGGCGCGCCGCACTTCGGAAATCGGCATCCGCATGGCCTTGGGCGCCCGGCGTTCCAACGTGATCGCCTTAGTGATGCAGGGCGCATTGCGGCAAACGCTTCTCGGCCTTGCCATTGGCATTCCCGCGGTTCTGCTGTCGACCCGTTTCATACAGTCGCTGCTGTTCGAGATCAAGGGGATCGACTTCAGCGTTCTCACTGTTTCTGTCCTGGCCCTGGCCATCGCATCGGCGCTGGCCGGTCTGATTCCTGCGCGCCGCGCCGCGTCGACTGATCCCGCGCAGACATTGCGCACCGAGTAGCGCTGGCCTTGCTCTGCCATTGCGAATGGTACTAGGCCCAGGCGAGCGTGGGTTCGCCAAAGTATCTGCATCTTGCCTTTCGCTTGGCTTGAACGCGTGTTAGCTTGGTGATGCCCCCCGGTAGACCAGTTTCCTACCTAGCCCCATTTAATTCCTGTGTTGAAGACGCAGCATCCATTCGCGGACTTTTTGCGCGCGCGCGCCGAACGCGGAGCGCTGTACGGAATTGTTCTGCTAGTGCTTTACGCCAGCGTGCGGGGAATCGTCGCCGCGTTCTCCAAGCCCTTCTGGTACGACGAGATTTTTACTTTGATCATGGCCCGCCAGCCTTCCCTGGGCATGATGTGGAACGCGATTCGCAGGGGAGTCGACGGCCAGCCTCCGCTGTTCTATGTCATCGAGCGCGCCGCAAGAGTTTTCCCGAATCCCGAGATCGGCTTTCGTCTTCCTTCAATCATTGGCTTCGCCTGCGTTTTGGTGTGCTTGTTTTTGTTTGTGCGCCGTCGCAGCGGCGCGGCCTACGGGCTCATCTCGGCGAGCACTGCGATGCTGACTTTTCTGTATATCCCGTATGCGGTTGAGGCGCGTCCCTACAGCTTGGTCGCGGCCTGCGTGGCGCTTGCGCTGGTTGCCTACCAGCGCGCAGCGGCGTCCCTGCGCTGGACGGCAGTTTTGGCTGTGGCGCTCACCATCGCTGAAAATCTCCACTACTATTCCGTTTTTGCTCTAATTCCGTTCGCACTCGCCGAAGCCGTTTATACCTGGCAATCCTTGCAAATTCGCTGGAGAATCTGGATCGCGCTGGCAATCGGCGCCTCTCCACTGATTGCGCTCTGGCAACTTCTGGCTCGCTTTCGAGCTGTCTACGGTCTGAATTTTTGGGCGCAGCCGGATCGGGCCACGGTCCTGCATTTCTACGGCGACTTCCTGCAAATCTCATTCTTTTGGGGACTTGCCGTCTCCATCGTATGCGGACTTGCGGTGTTGGTGGTTCTTCGATTCGCGCCGGGCGAAACTGGCGAAGAAGCTTCGGAGCGCCTTCTGCATGAAAGAGTTCTTGTTTTTGCGTTACTGGCGATGCCGCTGATTGTTTTCGCCGCCACAAAACTTCTTCACGGCGGTTACACGGAGCGTTATGCGTTGTACTCCGTCTTGGGAATCTCGCTGGCCACTGGGCTGGTGTTGCCGCGGATGGGCGATCGAACGCGCCTCCTCGTGCCGAGCTTCCTGCTGCTCGCGCTGGTGGTAAATGAGTCTTCGTTCTGGCTGTCTCGCGCAAATCCTCCTGGGCGGCTGGGATCGCCGGCTACTGTTGCCGAGCAGATGGTGGGCGGCACAACTTACGACGACCTACCGGTGGTTGTAACGAACACCCACGAATATCTGCAACTGGCTTATTACGCGCCGCCCGGTCTGTCGTCACGATTGGTTTCTATAGTAGACCCAGGGGCGGCCCGTCGTTACGCCAACAACGATAGCGACGACAAGGCCCTGACGCTGCTCGCCGATTTTTCACCACTGCGGGTGTACGATTTCCAGTCGTTTCACAACTACTATTCGTCTTTTCTGCTCTACGAAGATTCCAGAGAACCACTCGGCTGGTGGCCGCAGCGCCTGGTCGACGACGGCTACATTCTTCGCGTGGTAGCGTCCGCGGGAGAAGAACTGGTCTTCCTAGTTACGCCCCCGGAAGCGAACCGTCAGCAAGGCCGCTAAACAAACCTAATTAATCGCGTTGTAGGCTTGACTCGAGCCGCAGCAGTGCGTAGCTTGGCTCATCTAAAGGGAGGCCTACGTGAGTGCTCGCGCGTATCAAAAACGGATCAGTGGAGTGTTGGAAAAAATCTGGGAAACGCAGATCGAGAAGATAGAAAAGGCGTCTGCGGTGATGGCGGACGTGATTTCGAGCGGCGGGTTGGTGCACATTTTTGGCAGCGGGCATTCCGTGCTGCCGGTGCAGGATATGTTTCCGCGCTACGGGTCCTTTCCGGGTTTCCGGCCGCTTATGGACATGCGGCTGATGTGGACAAACGTCATCGGCAGCGGCGGCGCGAAGGGACTGCTCTGGCTGGAGCGGCGCGAGGGATATGCTCAGGTGCTGTTCGAGAACGAGCCAATCCGCAGAGGCGACATGATGCTGGTCTATTCGCATGGGGGATTAAACGCGGTCGGCATCGAAGTTCTGATGGAAGCAAAGAAACGCGGATTAAGCACCGTCGCGGTGACGTCCATGGACAACTATGCGAAACGAACGGCGACCCATTCTTCGGGAAGGAAACTGGCGGATGTCGCCGACATCGTCATCGACAACTGCACTCCTGCAGAAGATGCCCTGGTGAACATTGACGGCTGGAACGCGCCGGTGGCCGCCGGATCGACCGTGGCATTCATCACCATCGCCATGTCGTTCGTCGCGCAAGTGGCGGCCAACCTGGGGGCGAAGGGGCACACGCCGCCGGTGTTCGTTTCGCCCAATGTCGTTGGAATCCCTCCGGATCAGATGAACCGCGTTTACGAAGAATATGAGCAACGCTTGAAAAGGTGATTCGTGGCACAGACAATTCGCCGCGGAATCCTGTTCGGTGGCGCGGCGGCAGGGATTTTTGTATTTGGAATTGTCATGGCCGTGCTCGGCACGCTTTTCGGATTGCCGGAAATGCGCACGCGGCTGCGGATCGACCTGGCGCAACAGGGCAATCTGTTCCTGCTCCTGTATGTGGGAATCCTTGTGGCCACATTGGTGGCAGGACCGGCGATCGACAGGATTGGCAACAAGCTGATCCTGGTTGGGTCGGCCGCGCTGGTGGCTGCGGGAATGATGGGCTTCGCTTTTGCGCATTCCCTTGCGAGTTCGGCAATACCGGCGCTGCTGCTCGGATGCGGTGGCGGCGGATTGAACACTTCGACCAACGCGCTGATTTCCGATTTGTACCATGACCGGCGCGGTCCGATGTTGAATAGATTGGGCATTTTTTATGGGATTGGCGCTCTGTGCATTCCTTTGCTGGCGGCATCCATGGCCGTACACTTTTCGATCACCCCGCAGCTGTTTTGCTGCGCCGGTCTCGCCACGGTGTGCGGCCTGTTGTTTCTGGTTCTACGCTTTCCGGCGGCGGCTGCGGCGCAGAGTTTTTCCTGGCGGGAGGCCCTACAGGTAGCCCGCTATCCCGGCGTCCTGATTTTGGGTTTCCTGTTGTTCTGCCAGTCGGGAAACGAAGCGAGCATCGGAGGTTGGACGTCGACCTACGTTGGAGTAACGGGTTTTCAGCCCGAGACAGCTACGTTCATCCTGGCGGGCTATTGGGCCGCGCTGATGGCAGGCAGAGTCGTCGTGGCACGGCTCCTGAAATCCGTGAGCAAGCAACGGTTGGTGTTCGCCAGCGGATTGGGAGCGTTGTTAGGCGCTGTGCTTTTGCTGGCGAATCGCTCGGAAGCTATATTGATCTTGGGAGTGCTCGTGCTCGGATTCTCCTACGCCGGTGTGTTTCCGACGGTGCTCGCCATTGCGGGGGACAGTTACCGGAAGTTTGCGGGTACGGTATTTGGATTGTTATTCGGCATCGCGTTGGTGGGAGGAATGTCGTTTCCGTGGTTGGTGGGGCAGGTGTCACAAGCGTGGGGAGTTCGCTACGGAATGATGGTTCCACTGGCGGGCGCGGTCGCGATCTGCGTTTTAGCGTGGAGAATTTTAGTGGCGAGGCGCGCTCCGGTGGGTGAATGAACGCGATGGCGGGCAAGCATGTGGTCGCGGTGGACCTAGGCGGTACCAAGCTTGCCGTGGCGTTGGTTGACGGCAAAGGCCAGATGTCCAAGCTGACCACGCTTGCCGTGGACACGAGGTCCGCTCTGGCGCCAGTGAACCAGATTGTGGAAGCGGCGCGTGAGTTGATCGGCGCAAACAGATTGAAAGCAACAGTGTCGGGAATCGGAGTGGCCGTGCCGGGCCTGGTGCGGCGCGACGGAACGGTATGGGCGCCGAATTTGCAGGGTTGGAAAAGGATGGCCGTGGCACAACGGCTGAAACGCGCCCTGGGACTGCCAGTCATAGTGGAAAGCGACCGGAACGCGGCGGTGCTCGGCGAAACGTGGCGCGGCGCGGCACGAGGGAAGAGCGACGCAATCGTAGTGATGCTGGGAACGGGAATCGGTGCTGGAATATTGAGTGGCGGCAAATTGGTTCGTGGCGCGCATGAACTTTCCGGTTGCGCGGGATGGATGGTGGTTGCCGACGCATATGGAACGGAAGCGCGACGATGCGGGCAGTTGGAATCGCTGGCTGCGGGGCCGGGCATCGCGCGCGCGGCCGGGGCGATCAATGCGCAAGACGTTGCCGAGGCGGCCCGACGTGGCGATTCCGTTGCCATCCGCGTTTATCTTGAAGCGGGACGTCTGTTGGGTCACGGCGTGGCGAACCTAGTGAGCTTGTTTGATCCGGAGATTGTGGTCATCGGTGGCGGACTAGCGAAGGCGAGTGATCTATTTGTGGAGGCGCTCCGAAGAGCCGTGCAGGAACGCGCGCAAC
The DNA here is from genome assembly GCA_963722985.1 of Candidatus Acidiferrales bacterium. Classification (GTDB taxonomy): domain Bacteria; phylum Acidobacteriota; class Terriglobia; order Acidiferrales; family UBA7541; genus Acidiferrum. The sequence continues at coordinate 127,802 of CAVROZ010000002.1, forward strand.
CCATCTCGGCCAAGCTCGTGCGGATCGTGACAAGCACGTTAGGAGCGCACGCAAATCTGTTGGGGGTGGCGCGATTGGCAGGTTCCATTGGGCGTGATGGGCCGCGCAGCAGAAGCTGAGAGACGACTGTGGAAAATACGAAAGGTAGGGCGAGCCATGTGTGCAACGCGGCGTGATTTTCTGATCAGGGCGAGTGGTGCCGTGGCCCTGTCAATGAGAACAGATTTCTTCCAAGGCGTTCAGTTGCCGGGCCGCCCGGCGGCTGAAAGTGCCGGCTCGCGGGGTCAAGAGTTCACCAATGTTTTGGCGATCGCGGCGCATGCCGGGGATGTGTTTTTCGCGATGGGCGCGCCCGTGGCTGTTGCGACTCATTCCGGCGGGCAGGGCGCGTTCTTGAGTCTCTCGTTAGGCGAGAGGGGATCACCATCGGTTCCGGCGCCGCAATACGGAGCATCGCAACAGCAAGCGGCGGAAAAGGCCGCCGCTTCGCTCCGTGCTCAGGCTCTGTTCCTCCACTACCCGGATGGAGAAATCCCGGCCAACGAGGAGGCAAAGTTTGCCGTCTGTGATTTGATTCGCGACTGCAAGCCTACGAGCATCGTGACCCATTGGAAGGGAAGTTGGCACAAGGACCACCGGGCGTGCCACGAAATCGTGCGGGATGCGATTTTTTATGCGGGGCTGCCTGCGATTGTCCGGAAAGGACCGGCGCACACCGTAAAGAGGCTGTACTTTGCCAGCAATTGGGAAGACGCCACTGATTTTGCTGCGGACACCTATTTGGATATATCGACGGTCTGCGACGATTGGTTGAATGCCTGCAGCGCATTCCCGATGTGGCGCGGCGAAAACGGATTCCGCTACAACGATTACTATTCGAGTCTCGCCGTGGCGAACGGTTGCTTGAGTAACTTCAAGCGCGCCGTGGCGTTGATGTCGTCTGTCGAACAACGCATCCAAAACATTCCCACGCCATAGCGGTTTTTGGATTTGGTTATAATGGCACCGTGAGTGGTCGGCCAGTACAACATATGCAGTGCATGGAGGTGTGGGGCGGGAGCCAGTTGACCTCCAGCACGGTGAAATTGGGTGGGCTCGAGGCGTGGGTCTACAGCAAGCCGTTCGGTCAGGCGCAGCGCGGAGGGGATGTCTACTACGCATCGAGTTGCGCCACGGGCAGAATCAGCCGTTTGTTGCTGGCGGATGTGTCGGGGCATGGGAGCACCGTTGCGGCAACTGCGGCCGATCTCCGGACGCTGATGCGTCGGTTTGTCAATCGTTTGGACCAAAAGGAATTTGTGCGGCTGTTGAATCAGCAGTTCACGACCCTGTCGCGCAATGGAACGTTCGCGACGGCCGTAGTCACGACTTTTTTTTCGCCCAGCCGGCGCTTGTGTGTTTGCAATGCCGGCCACCCTCGACCACTGCTGTATCGCGCTGGGGATCGCCACTGGTCTTTTCTCGGCCACGAGGAGACGGCGGAAAAGGTCGCACCGGCCAATATTCCGTTGGGGATCATTGACCTGGCGGATTACGAGCAGTTTGACGTCCAGCTACATCCTGGCGACTGCTTGGTGAGCTACACCGATGCGCTGATTGAATCCTGTGATGCTGACGGAAAGATGCTTCGAGAGGATGGGCTACTGCGCATCATGAACTTGCTGGGCGACATTGAGCCGCACCAGTTGATCGACACGCTGCTTAAGGAAATCACTGAACGATTCCCTGAGAACCTTTCCGCCGCCGACGTAACCGTGCTCGTGGTACATGCAAATGGTGGGAGTCCCAACTACTCTTTCAGGGAAAAGATAGGCGCGATGGGGCGATTCGCGAGATCGCTGATCGGTTCGTTGAACCCGCGAGCGGAGCGAGCCCCGTTTCCCGACGCGAACCTGGCGAATCTGGGCGGCGCGATCATTCCGGCGCTGGCGCGACGTTGGCGGGCGCCCGGCTCACCCGATAAGGTTAACTCACCGAAGAGCTAGCGCAAATCGGCTAGTGCACGCACGGTAATTCGTGCCAGTCGGAGATCGCGATCATCTTGTAGCGTGTTGGCCTGCTTGGCTCCCGAGAGAGTGGCGCCGGGTCGTAGACGGTTCGGCAAAGTCCTGGGACTGCAGCGTGGTCTGCACTCGCGACCGCATCCCTACCGACTGATGATAGGAGAGGGAATTAAGGGAAAGCCCCGGTACCCCAGTCGCCGGTAACTTATCAGCATCGACATGAAAAGTTCGAACCTGCATCTCTGCAACCGACCATGTATGCCGGTGATCTGGCTAAAGCGGGACAGAACCGATGTTCATGATATAAAGAGTCAAATCTGGTCGCTGTCATAGCATACTGAGCGCTGAATGACCACATTCACGGCCCCTCGCACCGTCATCCAAGTTTCTAAGGTTCGAAAGACATATGGCCAAACGGTGGCCGTCGACGAAGTCTCGTTTGCAGTCAACGATGGTGAAATCTTTGGTCTGATCGGACCCAACGGCGCAGGAAAAACGACCACGATGGAGTGCATCGAAGGGGTGCGCACACCTGACAAGGGCACCATCTCTGTTCTGGGGCTTGATCCCTTCCGCGATGTGTACAAACTACAGGATCGTATTGGGGTACAGTTCCAGGCGGCGCAGCTGCAGAAGCGCGTCAAGGTGTGGGAAGCAGTGGATCTTTGGGCTTCGCTTTATCAGAAGAAGACGATGGATGGCGAACGCCTTCTTCAGCAACTGGGACTTGCCGACAAACGAGACGCTTGGTTTATGAATCTTTCGGGAGGGCAAAAGCAGCGATTGTTCATTGCCCTGGCGCTTATCAACGACCCGGAGGTGGTGTTTCTCGATGAGTTGACCACCGGGCTAGACCCGCAGGCGCGGCGAGCGATCTGGGACTTGGTGCGTGGGATTCGCGAACGTGGGAAGACGGTCTTTTTGACTACTCATCTGATGGAGGAGGCGGAACGGCTGTGCGACCGCGTGGCAATTATCGAGCACGGCAGAATCATCGATATCGACACTCCGGAGAGCCTCGTGAATCGACACTGTCCTGAGCGGACCGTCATTCTGGCCACGGACGACGCCACCGCGGAAGGAAAGTTGCGCATGATGCCGCGAGTTGAAGAGGTGATCTCCAACGGCAAGAGGTTCACGATTCGCGGTCGGAGCGACGATTTCGTAACGGAGGTGATCCAATGCGTGTCGGAGAACCGGATTCGGGTGACCGACTTACGCACGATCTCGCCCAATCTGGAGGATGTCTTTCTGAAACTGACTGGACGTTCGATTCGCGACTAGACTTTATGATGCTGCGTGGACTCTGGAAACTGATGTTGATTGAAACGAAGGTTTTCCTGCGCGAGCCGCTCGGGGCAATCGGCACGATCTTGGTTCCCGTGTTGGTGTTTCTCGTAGTGGGTAGAGCCGTTGGCAAAAGACTTGGGCCGTCTGAACTGGCAACGAGTGGATTTATCCACGTGGGCTTGCCGGTTCTGGCCTCGCTCCTGATCGCCATCAGTTCCGTGCTGTCGCTGGTAACGATCATTTCGATTTACCGCGAGGGCGGGATTCTGAAACGGCTGCGTGCTACCCCACTGCGGCCACAAACGATTCTTACGGCACACGTGATTGTGAAGCTGCTGCTGACCGCGGCCACACTTGCGTTGATGGTGCTCGCAGGCAAGCGGTACTACCCAGTGGGTGTCCACGTTCCGTTATTTGGATTTACGATCGCGCTATTGATCAGCACTTGGAGCATTCTGTCGATTGGTTTTCTGATCGCGAGTATCGTTCCGACGGCGCGATTTGCGCAGCCGATTGGGGCCGCCATCATGTACCCAATGATCGCACTATCGGGACTGTTCGTGCCCGTGGAATCGCTGCCGCCCCTACTCCGCGTCGTGGCACGCCTGTTGCCGCTGACGTACGCCGCGTCCTTGCTTGAAGGAATCTGGAAAGGCGAGGCTTGGTCGGCGCACGTAGGTGACGTGGCGGCCTTGGTCATGGTTTTCGTAGTTTGCACTGCGCTCTCAGCGAAAGTGTTTCGATGGGAGTGAAGCAGAACCCAGTTGTCCGGTGAGATTTACGATTACGGACGTTTGATATCTCTTCGCCCTACTCCTTCACATGTGCCAACGGAATCTGCGAAAACAATTGTAAATCGACGATTATGGCCAGGCGCCGGTCTAATTGGAAAAACGTCGCCGCCTTCCTCCCCGGCAATACCTGGGTCACCACCGGTACATACTTCAAGCGCAACGCCTGCGCCTCCGCATCCACCTCGAGCCAGTGCCGCACATAAATCAGTGCATCCTGGTCGCTCATCGTTGGCCACATCTCGACGTACTGCTTCAACAGTGCATACTTCGCGTTGTTCACTTCATGCAAGTCGTACGCGTAGTGATTGTAGATGGGCCAGAACTTCTCCGCCTCCATGTCCGACAGCGACATATTCTGCCCAATCACCTGCATCTTCTTTGCGCGTATATCTTGCCGGAGCAAAGCAATGTCCTCGTCCGTCACCGTCGGGGTGAAGACCCGCTGCACGGTGACCTGCTGCCCCTGGGTGTGCGCGCCTGCCGAAGCGATCCCCCCATTCAATGCCATCGCCACTACCATGCCCGCGACAAACGCCCCGGCCAGTCCCGCCGCGCCTGTCATTTTGCTCTTCATACCTTTCTCCTTGTGCGCCGGCTAAACCGGCGAGGTGTAATGAATGCAAATGTCATACGAATGTGAACTAGCGACCCACATCGGCCCCGAGTCATGCGGAGCTGCTCGCAAGGGCAGCGTCGAAGCGTTGACAGGGGAACGTGCGGGCCGGGTATTCAGCCGCGTAAGAATCTCACTCCGGGACGCCGACGCTGTAAGGAGAAGCGGAAGGCCCCATCTGGAACACCGATATCGCGAGGTGTGCCAGAGTCCCGCGCGGTCAGAGACCCCGTGCACGTGCGCAGACACCTCGCGCGGGAACCGGGAGATCCCAAGTCCGCCCAGGGCCGCAATAGCCTTGGGACGCATCGGGAAGTCTAAGGACGTACGCCGATGACGAACGGACCTGGGAAGTCGGACAGACCCATATGTACCTGGGAAGTCTCCGAACAAAGCCGGACAATCGGCGGCGGAGGGGATGGAGGGAAGGGGACTGGCCAAAGGGAACCTGCCACAGCAAAACGCGTCCCGGACACCGAGCCGGAAAGACGCGCCGAGTGCGCTGGAGCGGGTACGTCAAGCAGCAGGAAAGGATAAGAAGTTGCGGTTCACGGCGCTCTCTGCACCACATCTACAACCGGGAAACGCTGCGCATGGCTTACTTCCGACTGAAGAAGGAAGCTGCGCCAGGCGTCGACGGAGAGACGTGGCGGCACTACAGCGAGCAACTGGAAGGGAATCTCCAGGATCTTGCTGACAGGCTGAAGCGAGGAGCGTATCGAGCGAAGCCGGTGCGTAGAGTGTACATCCCGAAGGCCGACGGGCGGCAAAGACCGCTCGGAGTCCCGGCGCTGGAAGACAAAATCGTCCAGCGCGCGGCGGTCGAGGTGCTGAATGCCATCTATGAAACGGACTTTCTCGGTTTCTCGTATGGGTTCCGACCAGGGCGAAGCCAGCATCAAGCGCTGGATGCGCTGTATACGGGACTGCTGACGAGAAAAGTGAACTGGGTGCTCGATTTGGACATCAAGGGCTTTTTCGATGGAATTTCCCACGAATGGCTGGTGAAGTTCGTCGAGCATCGGATTGCGGACCGGCGCGTTGTGCGGCTCATCCAGAAATGGTTGAGAGGCCGGCGTGCTGGAGGATGGGAAACGAATACGAGTGGAGGAAGGGACGCCGCAGGGGGAAGTGCCTCGCCTTTGCTGGCCAACGTTTACCTTCACTACGTATTCGATCTGTGGGTCCAAGCCTGGCGTCAAAAGCGGGCGCACGGTGATGTCATCGTGGTGCGATTCGCGGACGACATCGTGGTGGGCTTTCACAGCAAAGCGGATGCCGATCAGTTTCGAGTGGAACTCACGGAGACGAATGAAGAAGTTCAACCTGGAACTGCATCCCGAGAAAACGCGACTGCTGGAATTTGGTCCATTTGCGATCAACAACCGGCAAAGGCGTGGAGAAGGGAAGCCCGAGACATTCAACTTTCTCGGCTTTACGCACATCTGCGTAAAGAAGAGGAGCAAGAAACCGCACTCCACAATCTTCGTCCGCCTCGCCAATCCGCCCGTACAACATACCCCATGAAGCGGGTTGGTTGATGTTTAGATCCGTGAAGACCAGCAAATTGGCGCAAAACGGCACAGACAGATGGGAATTTGAGAGCGAGAGAAGCTGCTTGAAAAAGCAGGTGGACGAGAAGGGATTTGAACCTTCGGCCTCCTCCTCGTTGCGAACGAGTAAGAAAATCAAATGAGGCACGGTGCCACAATCACTCGGTTTTCTCAGAATAGGGCTCAATTGTCCCCTCGCGCCTCTGGAGCCCATTGCTCTCGAATGGGTATGTCGCGAAACCACGTCTTGATGAAATCGGTTAGAGCAAGCGCTGCGGGCACCGCATCTGGAAGGATTTGTAGCGCGTGGACCTTACTTCTGGTCCGTTTGGATTACCATTAAGCCATACGTTCCAGCGCTCTAGCAGATGCTTCACTGGTCTGTCGCTCCTAACCGAACAGAGAAAGTGGCTGGCAATCGAGGGTCAGAAATGGCAATCAGTTGCTGCCGCTCGTGACAATCAATTCCAGGTCCGAATTGCCGCACATACCGTAGATACTCCCGGGAGTGCAGGCGCCCAGGGTGTATTTGTAGCATCCGGCTTTCTTTGTTACGACTGTTACGGGCCGATCGGAACCTCCCATGATCGTGCCGGATGGGTCGAACGGCGATGAGTCGCCAAAATCAACCATCACGCCGGTATTTTTGCCCGCCCCTTGCCAGGTCACGTTCGCGCCTGTCTTGATGCAAACTGCACCCTCTTTCGGGAAATTTGCAATGTTCGGCGTAACGGACGCTTCGCTTCCCCCCTCCACGCGCTTGACTTCGAGGACACAGGGAGCGCCGTTTGCGCCGCAGGTATTAGCGGCAGTACAGAGTTGCTCGGGTCGTGGGTTGGAGCAATACGAGGTCTTTTTTTTCTTATCCTTCGCCACCGTGTGACCCGTCACCATCAACAACAACATCGCGAAACCCCACACCGTCGCTGCGAATACTCTCTTCTTCATTTCACACCTCACTTCTATCTGAAATGCCGTTACCTCGAAGACCCGGTTTAGCCTGCTACGTCAGTTGACTCCGGCCGTGCCCTTCCAATCGAGCACATCCACCAGATTCCACGCATTTTGGTTGAGCTGGATCTGCAGTTGGCCTTGCTTGTCGATCGCCAGTTGGCATTCCGGATAAAGGACGCCGGTGCTCTTGCTTTTGTCCGAGTCGTTGATGTCAAACTCTCCGCCCGTCAAGTTGAAAGCCGTCGATTGCGCGTCCGCCCAAACCTCTCCGAACCTCAGTTGACGGTTGGTGACGAAGCGAATTTTGCGGCCTGTCGGCGTGGGAATCATGCGAACAAAAGCGAGGTCGTAGCCGATTGTCCCAGTCACGGAAATATGGCCGACAGCTCGCATTTTGGTCAGGGCGTTAACCAGACCCTGGTTTTGCCCTTTGCTGAAGGCATCGACGAGAATCTGTCGTTCCTCAGGGGTTGAGAAGTCGTAAATTTCCACCGAAATGCCTGCCATCTGTCCCATTTGCGTGCTGGTGCCCATGGCAGTTGCTTCAATGGTTTCGTATTTGTCGTGTCTGGCCGAAAGTGCCGGAAACGCGGAAAAGATAAACAGTCCGGTTACCAGCAAGCTTGTGGGTACCCACCTGTAGGACCTGGGATTCGATCGTTTCGTTTGTGGCATTGGTTTTTTCTCTCCTTAGCGGCTATGGAGAATCGGAAATAGACGAATGCTGCGCATGTTGGAGCAATTTCGAAAGGAGCGGTATTGTCAAAAGTGACGGTATTGTTTAGCGGGTGGAACGATTCGCGAACCCTATTGAACTGATTTGAGACCCTGCCTGTGGTACTGGACCCACGCTCATCTCCAACCGATTGTAAGTTTTGACAATATCCAGCCGTGAAGGCTGAGTGCACGATGCCGCAGTTGAGAGCAACGGGCCTCGCTAATGTTTTGAATGAGCCCGTTGGCGCACTCGCGCATCTCCAAATCGGCTGAACCTACGCACGAAACCGCCAAGGCCAAGGCAGCCGATCAGGGTTTCCGCACGCTCTGGAAAGACGCCGACCCCGACGTCAGCCTGCGCATCATTTCTCAGCGCCTGACATCCGGTTACGGCAACTTAGGACCGTAATTCGTCTGCTCGGACGCCTCTAACGAATGAAAGCCAGTTAAAGTCAGATGCGCTTTCGGTACAACCTGCCTCAAACAATTCCAAATGCAGATAAGCGGGTGCAATCGGTGCCAGTCCGAACTTTTCGGGTAGGCTAACTAACCGGGCTTGTAGCCAATTCGTCATAGATTTGGGCTCTGTTCGATGTAGGGTCCAGCCTGAGCGAAGTCACGCCTATGCGGATTTTGCTCGGGTTCTTGCTCTTGCTGTGCGGTCCCTTGTGTAGCACGTCAATAACAAGAGCGGTTTGTGCCGGGCTTCAACAGAAATTCTGTCTTGAGACGTGGATTTTGTCGTGTTGCTCACGCGTCGGAACTTCGGAGGAACGTGCAATGAAGATGGTAATTATTGGATTATGCGTGCTCCTTTCCGCACTGACAACATACGGACAGGCCCTCAAGCCCGCGTCCGCGTGCGAGAGCCTGTCATCCCTGGCGCTCCCGAACACTTCGATTACCCTCGCTCAGGTGGTACCGGCTGGAGCATTCACTCTGCCGGGAACGGGCCCTGCGATGCCACTGTTGAGCCAGTTGCCGACCTTTTGCCGTGTGGCAGCCACGCTCACTCCCTCGTCGGACTCTGAAATCAAGATTGAGGTCTGGCTGCCGGTTGCTGATTGGAACGGAAAGTTCGAGGCCGTTGGCAACGGCGGTTGGGCGGGAACCGTCAGCTACGGCTGGCTGGCCTCGGCGCTGCAGGAGGGTTACGCAACGGCATCGACGGACACTGGACACGCAGACGGCGATGCGTCATTCGCGATCGGACATCCGGAAAAAGTCATCGATTTCGCCTATCGTGCCGTCCACGAGATGGCCGTGAAATCGAAAACCATTATCGCGACGTTCTACGGTCGCGCGCCACGGATCTCGTACTTCACAGGTTGCTCCACCGGGGGGCGACAAGGCCTGATGGAGGCTCAGCGCTACCCAGAGGACTTCGATGGGATTATCGCCGGCGCTCCAGCGAATGATCAGACGCACCTTAACGCCTGGCGGATTGCAGTGGAAGCGAAGATCCTCCAAAGCCCGGCGAGTGTTGTCCCTCCCGACAAACTCGCCCTGCTCAATCGCGCCGTGCTCGCCGCATGCGACGCAATCGACGGAGTGACTGACGGCCTGCTGACGGACCCACGCCAATGCCGGTTCGATCCTGCGACACTTTTGTGCCGCGGCCCCGACCGGGACGATTGCCTGACGGGGCAACAGATAGAGGCGGTGAAGATGGGGTACGCCCCGGCAAGGCGGACGACGGGGCAATTGATTTTCCCTGGATTAGTGCCTGGCGGCGAAACAGGTTGGGACATGTTGACAGGCGCCAAGACTGAACCTGGGTCGATCGACGTGGGTATGTTCAGATTCGTAGCCCACGAAGACCCGACCTGGGATTGGCACACGTTCGACCTGGACCGCGATACCTCCCTGATCGACAAGAGAGCCGGTTTCATCGACGCCGTGAATCCGGATCTTTCCGCTTTTCGGGCTCGTGGTGCGAAACTTCTCATCTATCATGGCTGGAACGATGGCGGATCGGGCGGGGCGATCTCTCCGCTGAACACCGTCAACTACTATGCAAGTGTATTGGCAAGAATGGGATCGCTGCAGCAGGATTGGCTGCGGCTCTTCATGGTACCGGGTATGGCGCATTGCGGAGGTGGGCCGGGACCCAACCAAGTGAACTGGATGGCCGCGCTAGAGCGTTGGCGCGAATCTGGAATCGCACCCAATCGATTGATTGCGTCGCGTGTTAGTGACAACCATGTCAACATGACACGGCCAATCTGTTCCTATCCAGCAGTCGCGAAGTACAACGGCGTGGGCAGCACGAACGACGCGGCAAACTTCGTGTGCAAGGCGCCTTGATCTTCTTTTTTGAGCCACCTGAATACGGTTTTCAGCCACCGAGAAGTGCGAGAGCATCGCAGAGATGCTTGACTCTGATACCTGAGTTCTCCGGACCAATCCGCCCAAGAGGAATTCATCGGCACGCGGACCAAGGGCCTTCGCTTCCACACGGAGGGTTGCTTTGCGGCGGCCCTGCATGGGGGCAACGTCGAAAAGAAGGAATTTGAACCGGCGGGCTGGTGGCTTTTGCCGAGTCATCGTTTTCTGCTGGATAATTTTTGTGCTGGTCGTGTTGACCGTGACACATGAGGTCAAAATGTCCTCGGTGCGGCCAGCGGTTTTACGCCAAGGGGTCAGAGTTTTTGACAAATGACGAGTAGGTGCCTACACTGCGGCCAGGAAAAATATGCTGACGCGGCTCCAGAGTCAAAAGTCGTTATCGGTGGGAAGTAAGTGCATTTGGGCTTTTGCGCCAAAGAACCAGTAATGCCTTCTGTGTTAAGTTTTGGGTCTTATTTTGCCTGGCAAGCGCATTCAGTGGCACGTTTGCGTCGATGGTAATGGGCCAAAGAAATACTGTTCTGTATTGGTTCAAATTCAGGAATGGTTTGGATTTTCGCCGCTCTGGCGGGTCCAATTCACCGAGAGAGAGAAGCGCATGGAATTGGCGACTTGGAAAACGCTGATCAATGATACCGGTGGTTGGGGCACATTTCTCGACGTAGCGGGACATGGTGTGGGGCGAGCGGCAGATTTGACAAATGGGCAGTGCTTGCTTTTGTTTAAGTCTCCCGAGTTGAAGCCTAAGAAATCCTATCCACTCAAAATCGGGTGTTCTGCTAAGGACATCCGCATAATCGCCGCAACTGAATATGACGTTGTCCCGTGAGAACGAAGGTGTACATTGGCGCCACCAACGTCCCGGTTGGCGCTGCCGGTAAAGCAGCCCACACAATCTGTAACTGCGTCCAAAGGCCAACTCAGGCATCCAATCCCAAAGAGGAGCAATTAAGAACTGCTGCCCCGGCCTGAGAAAACACTCGACGCTCATCTGCCGGTGGTGAAAGGATGACACAAATTCATCGAATCCCCATGATGATCCCGTTGGCGGTGGGCATAATTACCTTCGCCTGTACGATTTTTGTCCATGTTCTGCCTTTAAGCGCGACGGTCACCATTGTTCGCCGCGAGAAAAGGCTTGGTCAAGAGGGAGCGAGTTTCTGGATCGATTTTGCAATCGTTGCCTTAATAATTTTATTCTCGCTGGTGGCACATCTAATTGAGATCGCCTTGTGGGCGGCAGCGTTTATGATCTGCGGTGAATTTCACGAGTTCAGCATGGCGTACTATCACTCCGCCGTCACCTACACAACGCTCGGCTACGGTGACTTGATCTTGTCGCCGAAGTGGAGATTACTCGCGCCGCTGGAAGCAGCAAACGGAATTATGATGTTCGGCGTTTCGACCGCGATGATTTTTACCCTCATTCTACGGTTGAATCAGGCGAGGTTTGTAGATCTCAGGGACTGAGAACCTGCATTTAGTCATTTGGTTGAGACCTGATTGACGCTGAATCATAATTGGTGAGGGAAGCCAGGTCACTTCCGGTGGCGCGGCGCTCATGCACGAGATGGTGCCGGAGGGAAGATCCGATGATCCGAGCAATGGAGATGACGATCCAATTACGATGCTCTACATCGATGGCGATCGCCTGACCCTTACGCATTATTGCGACAGCGGGAAGAACCGGCCTCGGATGGCAGGCAAGTTGTCACCAAACGGCAAGACAGTGGAATTTGACTTTCTCGACGTCTCCGGCGGTACAAGGTACGGGCATATGCACCATGCTGTATTCACTTTCATCGATGCTGATCATCACACCGAGGACTGGACTTACATGTCGCCGGAGGGTAAGCCTGACAAAGCGCACATCGACCTCGTGCGCGCAAAGTGAGACCAGAGCTTCTCGATGATCAACGACCTCGCTTCTGGAATTCGGGGTCGTCGTGGAGACAATCGAGATCGGCGTGCTGGCAATCCAGTTGACGTTTCGGGCTCGCTCAACTGCCGGGAGTGATGATGTAGACGGCCTGTGCGCGCTTCTTGACGTAATCGGCAGGCATGTAAAACACGGAAACGTCCGCTACGAGTTCGAGGCCCGCCTCGCGTTGTGCGAAGTCGAGGCTAAGACGGATCCAGCCGCTGCCCGCGTCCACGCGAAGACTCTCGAGGAACAGGCAAGATCCAAAGGTTTCGCATTGATCGCACGCAAGGCGGCCAGTGTTGGGGCATGAGGGCCAAGTTAGCGTGCCCGCCTAAACAAAGAGCCGACACCACTACTGGTCACATGCTTGCCGCGCTTACCGTTAAGGTTGGTACTGAAACGAGATGCTCCGTGACGTCAGCGACCAGGCGTCTCCGTTGCGAAGACATTATTGCCATTGTTGCCTCTCCTTGAATCTCTAGGAGACCATGGGTATGATCCCTAGGTCATCTAGGAGACAGCTGAAAGACACAATTAAGAGGAATCGTGAGCATTTGGAATCGTTTTCTGTCCTGGCTACGGGCCACACTCCACCGCTCCCGGTTAGAGCGCGAAATGGACGCGGAACTCCGTTTCCATGTCGAGACATATTCCGAGGATTTGGTCCGCAGCGGAGTGCCTCGCTCAGAGGCGATGCGCCGCGCCCGCCGCGAGTTTGGTGGCATCGAGCAAACCAAAGAACAATGCCGCGACGCCCGTGGAGTGAGCATGATCGAAAGCCTGACCCAAGATTTACGCTATGGCCTACGCATGTTGCGCAAGAATCTAGGGCTCACCATTGTGGCTGTGCTTACGATTGCGCTCGGGATCGCAGCGAATGTGTCGGTTTTTAGCTTTGTTAATGGTCTATTTTTGCGCAGCGTGCAGGCCAAGAATCCCGAACAACTCGTTCGCGTCTTGGCACCTGAGAACGACGGCGAGGGCCTATTCAGCATCCCGGAATATGTCTATTTGCGTGATCACACGAGGACTCTTGAGGCACTGACGGCCCACTATTCGACTGCGCCGCTCTACATCTCTGCGAACGGTGAAACGGGCGAAGTGGAAGGCGCAGTTGTGTCAAGTAACTACTTCGGGATGCTCGGACTACAACCGCAGCTCGGGCGGTTTTTCACAAAAGAGGAAGATTCAGTGCCAGACCGTGATGCCGTGGCCGTGCTCGGATACGAATTTTGGCAACGAACTTATGACGGCAACCCGCAAGTTCTCGGCCAGACCGTATTGATCAATGAGCACAGCTTCCGGATCATCGGTGTCATGCCCCCAGGCTTCCATGGTATCGAAATTGGCGGCATGCCGAATCAGATTTGGATCCCAGCGAAGATGATTCGGGTTGGCTACCGCTATTGCGACGGCTTTCAGCCCAGTTGCACGATCCTGAGTTTGACGGGCCGCCTGAATCGAGGAAACAGCATTCCCGAAGCCCAGGCAGAACTCAACACCCTCATGGCGCAGCTGCGAACCTCCGCTTCGGGCTTCGATGAGCGGCTGGGGGTTTCCGTCACGCCAGCAGTTGGAATTTCCGGTGACCGTCGGTATTTTCTTCTGCTCACCCGGCTACTGACAGCGATCGGCGGTTTGTTGCTTCTGATCGTATGCGCAAACGTCGGGGGGCTTTTCGTTGCGCGAGGGACGGCCCGCGGACCCGAATTAGCGATGCGCCAGGCTCTCGGTGCCGGAGGCGGGCGCATTCTTCGCCAGCTTCTCACGGAGAGCTTATTACTTTCGTGCGCCGGCGGCGCTTTGGGGTTGCTCATTTCCTTATGGACAAGCCGGTTGCTCGTCGGTTTTTACCGCATTGACGACGAGGGGTATCAGCATCTGTTCGATATTAGGCCGGATGGAAGGGTGCTTCTCTACGCGATCGCCGTGACGATCACCACAGGCGTGCTGTTTGGCCTTCTTCCCTCATTACAAGCGAGTCGCACGGGTCTGGTTCAATTCCTAAAGAGTGGCGGGAGGGGAGTGGGTTCGAGCCGCAGGCGGAGCCGCATGGTCTTGGTCACCATACAAGTCGCGTTTTCGCTTGCACTGCTTGTCGGAGCGGGACTTCTGGCGCGCAGCGCCCAGCAAATCGAAGTTGGGACAAATATGGATGTCCGTCACGTGCTGGGCCTGAGATTGCCTTTCAATCTTATCCACTACTCTGCTGCCAAAGCCGACTCATTCAAACGGGAAGCAGTTCGGCGACTGCGAGAATTGCCGGTCGTGGAATCAGTCAGTTTGGCTAAGGGGCAAGGCCTAGTCTGGCACGCCACGGCGAGAGCGAGGGCAACGCTGCCGGGAAAGGTTTACGCCAAGCCTGATGACGAGCCACTGGTCGCAGCCAAACAAATTGCGCCGGATTACTTTGCCACGTTGAGGATCCTGTTTATAGGCGGACGCGATTTCAATGATACTGACCGGCCTGATTCACCGCTTGTAGCGATCGTGAATGAAACACTCGCTAAGCAAATTACGTCGAATCTGCTCCCTGTCGATCAGACCATCCTCATCGACGACATACCCTATCGCATCGTCGGCGTGGTGAAAGACGCTCAGTTGCGCAGCGCCATTGAAAGCCCAATGCCGATTGCATACCTGCCGTACTGGCAAGACGAAACACTTGTCGAAGCCCGCATGTGTGTCCGGGTAAAAGGCGATCCTGCAGCTATCCTGCCCCTGGTACGCAAGACCGTGGCGAGCATCGACCCGGAAGTCCCAATTACTGAAACGATGCCGCTGATCGATCAGGTGCGCGGTGCGTACACCGATGCGCGGGTCGCCAGTGCAGTGGTCGGCAGTGCCGCTGTCCTTGGATTGCTTTTGAGTGCGATGGGACTCTACGGTGTCGTCTCTTATGAAGTGGGCCAGCGCACGAAGGAGATTGGGGTGCGCGTGGCACTTGGTGCCGACGCTCAAGACGTAGTTCAGTTATTTCTACGCCAAGGATTTGTCTTGGTTTTCGTCGGTGTGGGATTCGGCGGGGCTTTGGCATTCGTCACAACGAAATTGCTCGGAGCCTGGTTGTTTGGTGTCCGTCCGAGTGACGTCCTTAGCTTCTGCGTTGCAGTCGGCATATTGCTGGCCGTGACCCTAGCGGCCAGCTACATTCCGGCCCGCCGCGCGGCCCGCGTAGATCCCATGGTCGCGCTGCGCTACGAGTGAACCTTGCTGTTGACAGAGGACCGAGCAACATTCGAAATTCGCTGGTTGTCGGAACCTATCGCCGGGCAAAATCCCATCGCGCAGATTCAATCACTTAGCGCGACGGCCGAAGCGGGGATTTCGGAACCTCCGGGAACGGATGATGTTCATCCTGGAGAAACTGGTCGGACGCAGCGAGTCGAGCGGGGTTTACACACTACTGCATGACTTCAGTGGCCTAGGTTCGCTTCCACCGTCACAGCAAAAAACGCATGCCCAAACTCCGCTGGATGTTCTTCATCTCAGAAGAGCGGTCGCGCACGCGAAGGGGATGTTCAGGCAGGGTCGGTAATGTTAACGAAGCCGAAGTGTGTTGAATCCGTCCTAACATCATGGAAGACGCTAAACACATCGAGCCGACGAATGCGTACGCGCTCAAGCAGCGCCTCGGCCGCTAGCAGGAGATCGAGGTTCTTGTTAGTGGCTACGGAAGCCGCAGCGCGAAACTGGGATTGGCCTGCGCCGCCGGGAACTGTTCGACGTCCAAAAGATCCGGGATAAGAAAATTCCTAGCACCTGCACGCCGGGGCAGCAGCTCGCTTTCCGCAATTCCCAGCGCGATCTTGGATGCCAAACTGCTCGCGATACCCCGCTTGCCCCCAAGATGTCATTCCCGCGGCCTTCGATGACGTAAAGTGCGTTGGGATCAGCCTTGCCACCATGCTGGGTCAAGTAGAGCTCGACCTGCTGCGGCACGCTTGGAATAGTTCCGCAGGGAGTGACTTGCGCACTCGTCACATAGGCACCGCCGAAGGCGTAGTCTGTCCCGCCTGTCAACGCGGGTGTAATTGTCAGGCTACATGATCAATCCAAATGGGCCCATTGGAGAATCGGCCGTTGTAGTAAGGCGCCGCGGGAATCGCGCCGCCAGTCGCGGCAAAGACGTTCCCCACGTCGCAATAGCTGTCGCGAAGACGCAGATCGCGTCGTATGGCGATGTTGCCGCTCGCGCTGGGGACAATGCGAAGGCGAGGCAGGTAAGTGCGGCGAGGACCAGTAGACTCCGTTGAATGGACATTTTGGTTCCTCTTTCGCTATTGATCGGAATTTGGCCGATTAGCTCGCGCATCATACACCTCCAGCTGTCCTCGAGGCTACGGACACGGACACGGCAGACACGGCAGAACCACAGAGCCATTCCGCCAACTGACTACTTGTCGCCAGCGAGACGGTTGTCGTGCTATAGCAGTCTTCCGATGCCTGTCCGGGAAGCTGCTTTCATTGAACCCATGGAATGCCTCGCTGTGGCCAAACTGCCGGACGGCGCGGAATGGGTGTATGAGATCAAGCTGGATGGCTACCGAGCCCTTGCAATCAATTGCGATGGCGAATTGAGTCTCTATTCGAGGAGGCGAAAAAGCTTTCACCAACAATACGTCCACATCTTCGAAGCGCTCAGCGAGTTGCCTCCAAATACCGTGCTGGATGGTGAGATCGTTGCGCTGGACGATGCCGGCCGACCGAACTTTAATCTGCTCCAGCATTTCCGTGCCAAGGCATCGAAGATCTGCTATTTCGTGTTCGATCTCCTGTTCTTCGAGGGGAGCGACCTGACTCACGCTTCACTGATCGACCGCCGGACGATCTTGAAGGCCAAGCTCAGATTCGACTCTCCGCTCATTCGCATCGCTCCCTATTTCGAGACCAACGCCGAGACCATGCTCCAGAGCGCCCGGGAGCAGGGATTGGAAGGTGTGGTTGCCAAGCGGAAAGACAGCCGATATGAGGCGGGAAAGCGAAGTGGCGCGTGGGCGAAATACCGCTTGAACGCAGGCCAAGAGTTGGTAATCGGCGGCTATGTTCCCGGCGCTCACGGCGTCGCGGCCATCATCGTCGGTTATTACAACGAGTCGAAGCTGATCTATGTTGCTCGAGTGCGAAATGGGTTCGTGCCGGAAACTCGCCGCCAAGTACTCGCCACGCTGCGCCCACTTGTGGTGCATGATTGTCGTTTCACGAATTTACCGGAAAAAGGCAAAGGCCGCTGGGGAACCGGCTTGACCGCCGAGGACATGGCAAAATGCGTTTGGGTGCGGCCGGAGACCGTTGCGCGGATCGAATATCTGGGATGGACAGAAGGAGACCACTTACGTCACGCGAAATTTGTTGGTCTGCGCGATGACAAAAATGCTCGTGCCATCACGAAGGAGCATGCCGGCGAACCATGACAGCGGGGAAGGCGAATGACTACCCGGTCCGAAGCAACCTACGAAGAGTCGGGAGAAGTAGCTATGTTCGGTTTTAGTTTACGAAACGTAATCATCGGTATTGTCGCCACCGTCATCATGGATGCCCTCAGTGCGATTTGCTTTAAATTGCGGTTGATCGAGCCACTGTCGCCTCGTTTGATCGGCCGATGGTTCGCGTTTGTGATCCGTGGACAACTTCTTCATAGCGACATCGGTCAGACCGCGGCCATCAATCACGAAAGGGCGATCGGGGTTCCCGTCCATTACGCAATTGGCGTGACGCTCGCGCTGATGTACTTGTTTGCTTGCGCAAGTTTTGGTTTAGCCTCGCGCAATCCAATTACCGCACTGATCTTCGCTTTTTGCACGAACGTCTTTCCTTGGCTGGTCATGTTTCCTTCCATGGGATTCGGCTGGTTCGGCAGCCACGGACCGCCAGGAACGCGATTGTTCCTTAGTAGCCTCGTATCGCACGTGTTCTATGGGGTCGGCCTGTGGCTTGGCGCGTCGCTACTTGGTTAGTAAGCGACTGCTAGAGATTGCCCGTTCGTGAATCTTCCCGAAACGCATAAAGGCCGCTTGGGGAACCGGCCTGATCGCAGACGACATGAAAAAGTGTGTTTGGGCCCGACCAAACCTGGCGGCCCAGATTGAATATTGGGAATGGACAAAAAGCGGTCATTTGCGTCATGCGAAGTTTACCGGCCTTCGACAGGACAGGGTCTCTCAGACAGCGTGAAGGAACACGCCGGAGAAAGCTAAACGCATCTCAAGGCCAGTCGAGGCAATCCTCAACGACTACACTGACGGCCCGAAATACCAAGTAGTTGATTTCGGAAACGATTAGACGGCGCCTGATTCGCGAGTGACAGACGGTGAAGGACTAGGAACGGAAACTGGTGGGTCGCAGTTAGGGTGAATGCTTTAAGCCTACTTCAGCTTATCGACAGTCTCTAAGAGCGCCGATTCGTACTGTTTCCAATTGAAGGTGTAAGGACCGATGTACTTGTACTCTTCGAGCCGGATGTTCTCCTCGTAGTTGTTCTCAAACTCAAAATCTTTCCCGACTGTCGACTCTCCGTGTCTTACGAGGAAGAACGTCACAGCGCCACATCCGATGTCGCCGCACTCCGAGCAGGTGAATAACGGACGCTTGTCGCCGGGGACCACTGCCTCCCCAGTGAAGAGAAGCCGATGGACTGCTTGGACAGTCTCTTCACGCGAGTACTCGAAACAGATTACTGAGACGGACCTGGACAAGCGACTGGAGGACTTACACAGCCGTGTGCATCGGGGCACGTATCGAGCGCAACCTTCCAAGAGAGCTTACATACCCAAAGCGGATGGACGACAGCGGCCCTTGGGCATTGCTGCCCTGGAGGACAAAATCGTTCAGCATGCCGTGGGAACGGTCCTCAATCAGATTTACGAAGAGGACTTTTGGGGTTCTCCTACGGATTCCGACCAGGACGCAGCCAACATGATGCGTTGGATGCGTTATGGATGGGGATCATGAGGAAGAAAGTGAACTGGGAGCTGGATGCCGACATTCGTGATTTCTTTGGCACCATTTCGCACGAATGGATGGTCAAATTTCTCAAGCACCGCATCGCTGATCGACGGATTCTCCGCCTGATTCAAAAGTGGCTGAGGGCCGGAGTATCCGAGGATGGGAAATGGTCGAAGACGGAAGTGGGGACTCCGCAGGGCTCGGTGATTTCGCCGCGCTCGCGAACGTTTACCTACATTACGTTTTCGATCTTTGGGTACAGCACTGGCGGAAGCATCGGGCCACAGGAGAAATAATAGTGGTCCGCTATGCTGACGATAGTGTTCTGGGCTTCCAGAATCGCGCCGACGCGGATTGTTTTCTTCAAGATGGGAAGGAACGTCTGCAGAAGTTCGGGCTGGAGCTACATCCGGACAAAACGCGCCTGATCGAGTTCGGGCGTTATGCCGCAGCAAGTCGGAAGAAACATGGGGAGGGCAAGCCGGAGACATTCAACTTTCTGGGCTTCACCCACATCTGTGGACAAGCTAGAAAGAACGGCAAGTTCCTCGTGTTGCGCAAGAGTATCCGAAAGCGACTCCTCGCCAAGTTGAAACAGGTGAAGGACGAGCTCAGGAAGCGCATGCATCAGCCGCTGGCGGAAGTCGGGAAATGGTTGAGGAGCGTGCTACAGGGCTACTTCAACTATCATGCCGTTCCTGGAAATTTCGCCAGTCTCCAGCGCTTTCGGCGTGAAGTGAGCAAACGTTGGCTGCGGGTGCTGCAACGTCGCAGTCAGAAAAGCCGGATGTCGTGGAAGCACCTGACTGGTTTCGCTACACAGTGGCTTCCCCGGCCCAAAATCCTTCATCCGTATCCCTACCTGCGCTTCGACGCCAAGTATCTGCGGTAAGAACCGCATGCAGGAAACCTGCCCGTGCGGATCTGTGCGGGGGGCGCTAGGCAACTGGCGTCCCTACCGCGACTCTGAAGCTGGGATCGAAGAGATGTGTGGGTCGGACTGAAACCGACCGAAAGATTACAGGCGAGCCGTGGTCGTCGACAGGGCCGAAGAACACGACGAACAAAGACACTCTTTGAAGTGAACGGAGAAGTGCGCTTAAAAAAGAGATTGACCAGCCGACGTTGTTAGAGATTTCCGGTAACCCGAAGAATGTTGCAACGAGCCTTTTGACTTGGAATAGTCTCCGCTTGGCCGTCACTCATTGCGAAGTGCTTGTATAGGATCAAGCCTACCCGCGCGCCAGGCGGGCAGAAGACATGCCGAAACTGCGACAGTCAGCAGGAGAATCGCGACAACGCCGAATACGCTGGCGTCCAAAGGTTCAGCGCCGAAGAGCAAGTCGCGGATGACTCTGGTCGCGCCGACAGCAGCAAACATGCCGAGGAGGAGCCCTAACGCTGCTGGCCGCAGGCCGTCGAGTAGCATGAGCCGTAGCACCTCACTGGGCTGTGCGCCGAGAGCGATGCGAATCCCGATTTCCGTTGTGCGTTGCGCGACCACATAGGAAAGCACTCCGAACAGACCGACTGCGGCCAGGATGAGCGATGACATCGCAAACGCCAAGAGAACAGTTGCGTCAAAGGTGGTGTCGAGCGTGGACCTGCCAATGATCTGGTCCATGGTCAGAACGTCGGAGACGGCGAGTTCCGAGTCCAGGCCCTGCACGACCCGTTGAACCGGCAATGCGAGCGCGGTCACGTCCCTTGTGGAACGGACGGCCAATACGGCGTCGGTTGGTACCTTTCTGTCGTACAGGAGAGCGTACAAAGGAAAATACATCATCGGCTGAGGAGGTTTACTGACCCAGAAGCGCGTATCTCCCACCACCCCGACGATTCTGAAAGAATGGCGGCCGATCGTTAAGAGGTGCTTGCCAATCGGATCCTCGTCGACGAAGTACTTCTGGACGAAGGATTCGCTGATAATGACTTCGTCTGCTTTTTCCAGTCGCTGGTTCTCGTCGAAAGTTTGGCCGCGGACAAAAGGTATTCCGAGAGCAGCGAAATATCCCGGATCGGCCCAGCGGACCATCGCGTATTGGCTCTGACCCATAGGTAAAGGAGGATGTTCCGCGATCGCAAAACCGCTATCTCCGCCGTAATCCTGGCCCGGAACGTCCCTGACAAATCCGGCGGCATGTACACCAGGAAGAGATCGTACGCGCTCGAGCAACCCTCCGAAGAAATTCATTCGTTGTACCGACGTTTGATACTTGGCTTCGGGAAGGTTCAAACCCATCGTAAGCACATTATTGGTGATGCAGCCCAGATTGGTCGACCGCAGCTGTTCGTACGTCTTCAGCAACAAGCCGGCGCCAATCAGCAGAACCACGGTTAACCCAACCTGCAGGGTAAGCAGCCATTTGCGCAGTCTGACTTGTCCTTGCCCCGCGCTTTGTGAGCGCGAGGATTCCTTGATAGACGAAATAATCTGGTCACTCTGAACTGAAAATGCGGAGGTCAGCCCCGCGGTAAGGGCGCAAAGGAAAACCAAACCCACCGCAAACAACACGGCCGCGCCGTCCATGTGGACGGCTTCGACGCGGCTGAAATCCTGCCGTGTGTTGACAAACCACGCGATTGCCAAATAGGACAGCAAAAGTCCGATGCCGCCGCCTGCGACTGCCAGAAGAAAGGTTTCGGTCAAGTGCTCCATCAGCAATCTCGACCGGCTTCCGCCTAACGCCGCGCGAATCGCGTGCTCTCTGCGCCGCGACACGCCGCGCGCTACAAGCAGGCTGGCCACGTTCAAGCATCCGATCAAAAGAAGACAGCCCGTGGCTCCTAGCAGTACATATAGAGGTGTTTTGATGTTTCCAACCATGTCGTCCAGCAGCGGCTGGCTTTCCGCTCCTTTGCTAACGAACGGGTCGTCGAGGTGCTGGTCATGCAGACGGCGCACAATAACCGACAGTTCCGCGGTCGCTGCCGTTTCCTCGACTCCGGGCTTGAGGCGTCCGATTACGTGGAAATCATGCGAATCAATCGCCTGCATTTCCTGAGGCGTCTCTTCGTGATAGACAGGGAGCCACAGTTGTGTGGCCTGGTCGGGGTAGGCGAACCAAGACGGCATGACGCCAATCACGGTATACATCTTTGCATCGAGGTGAATGGTCTGGCCCAGAATAGAAGGATCCCCTCCAAAGCGTCTTTTCCATAAACCCCAACTGAGAACCACAGTCCCGTTCGCGGCAGGATCATCGTCAGATGGCGAGAAGTCGCGGCCGAGCGCGGGTTCTACTCCGAGCGTCGAGAACACATTCCACGAGCCGTGCTCAGCCTGGACCATCTCTGGGAGTAGTCCCCCCGCGCCGGACAAATTGTGACTATTGCCATGCGACAGGATCGCCAAGTCGGAGAAGCCATGGCTTTGCTTCTTCCACTCGGCGAAGACCCCGGCTGCACTACTGTTGTATGGAAACTTATCATCGGAACTGTGCTCGAACAGGCGCACCAGCCTTTCCGGGTTCTTAAAGGGCAGTGGCCAGAGAAGGACGGAGTGCACAACGGCGAAAAGTGCCGTGGTTGCGCCAATCCCGAGCGCCATCACCAGGATGGCGGCTAAAGCAAATCCGGGCGTCCGGCTGAGCGTTCGGGCACTAAGACGTATGTCCCGGCCGAATTGCTCAAGCCACACCCAACCCCATGTATCTTGTGTCTCTTCCTTGAGTACGGCTAGGTTGCCGAACGTTCGCAGCGCGGCGTAGCGGGCCTCCTCACGGTTCATGCCCGAAGCAACGTTCTCGGCAATCTGCTGGTCGAGATGAAATTGAATCTCGCGATCTAGCTCCTTCGCGGCTCGGCTGCGGCGGAACAAAGTTCGCAACCGCAACCACCACTGCTGCTCCCACCTCATGGTATTGCACTCCTACTCTGTTTCCACCACCACGTTGATCGCCGCTGACAAGCGGCTCCAATTAGCGGTTTCCTTTTCAAGTTGTGCTCGCCCGGACGAAGTCAACGAATAAAATTTGGCTTCTCTTCCGGTTTCAGTTTCCGTCCATCTGCCCTTGATCCAACCTTTCTGCTCGAGTCGGTGCAGCGCCGGGTAGAGCGAACCGTGTTGGATTTGAAGGACCTGTTCAGAAATCTGTTGGATACGTTTTCCGATGGCCCAGCCGTGTTTCGGTTCCAAAGAAAGAGTTTTGAGAATCAATAGGTCGAGCGTTCCTTGCACGAGGTCGCTTGGTTTTCCCATAGTATGATTATCTATATATGTTGGTTTGTTGATCGTCAAGCGATGCATTCTAAGCGAATCTGTGCTCTGGAACGATCGCCGGAAACTCCGGCATTTGTGGCCTGAGTATCAAATCCCGAGTCGTCAACTCGGAAACAAACCCGAAAACAACAAACCAAATGGTCAGGTAAACCGCCGAAATGGGTACTGGTCCGAACCTTGCCGGTTTCCCGATGCAGTCAGGAGCTAGACGCTTCGACGCGGGTGCCACGAATGGTCGATACGTTGGTCCAATAGACTCGTCGTCGCGCTTCTGGCTTAATCAGCTCCAGTGCGAATCGGAGCAACTATGAGAGCTGCAATCATTAAAGGAGACCACGCACATGACCGCCCGCATCACGTCGAACACGCTTAGTGTCAACATCTTTACCGCACCGGGAAAGGCGATGGTCGGCGAGCGGCCAAGGCCCTTCGGCGAGGCGCTCGGCTTTGACCCGATCACGTCGACTTTAATCTTCGGGGAGCACGACGCGGTGCTGGTAGACGCAATGATGACAGTGGCTGAGGCCGAGGCTCTCGCGGATTGGGTTGCTCTGCACAACCGCAGCTTGGAGACCATCTTCATAACGCATGCCCATTTCGACCACTTCTACGGTCTGAGCATTCTGCTCGACCGTTTCCCGGGTGCTCGGGCGATAGCGACGCCCAAGACGGTGAACGCCATGCAGATGTCCTTCTCTCCCCCAGTGGAGCGGTTAGCCCGCCGATGCTTTCCTGGGCAAGTGCCCACTAAGTTAGTTGCACCTGAGCCCTATGGGCGCGGCACGTTCACTCTCGAGAGCCACGAATTTCGCATCATCGAGCAGGGCCATACCGATAGTCCCGATTCGACGTCACTACACGTTCCTTCGATCGGCCTAATCGTCGCTGGCGACGTTGTGTACAACCAATGCCGCGTGTACGTCGGCGGTACCACCCCCGAGAGCCGAAAGAATTGGATCGCGGCGCTAGACCGGTTGGCGGCGCTGAACCCGGCCATTGTTGTCGCCGGTCACAAGAAGCCTGGCGCGACCGACTCTCCCGCGGCGATCCAAGACACCAAGCGTTACCTGCAGGACTTCGATCGGTTGCAGAAAACCGCGACGTCGGACAAGGAGCTGTTCGATCAAATGACGGAGCTATACCCGAATTGGGTAGCCAATCAGTCATGGTTAATGTTCGGATTCCCGAGCGCCTAATGTGAACGCTCGCACGCCTTATCAGGGAAGTGCAACGGGCAAACATAAGCATGTTTTGGTGGGCAATCCAGCTCGACTTGGGCGACCCTTTGGGGAACGGATCTGTTTTCTAAGTGCGGCGTTCCGCCGAGGGTCTCACATCACCCACATCACGCCGAAAATCGAGAAGTTCAACCGGCGCGCCGCTATCGAGGATCATCGCTACCGTAACGCCGTCCGAAGGTGAGTCATCGTGATGGGTGCCAACGGGGGGAGTTATGAAGGTAGCAGTTGTTGGAGCGACGGGTGCGACGGGACGCAGAGTGGTACAGCATGCACTCGCACAAGGACACTTCGTTACGGCCGTTGCTCGCTATCCGGAGCGATTGTCATCTGCCGACCGCCTGTCCTTCGTCCGTGGAGATGTTCTTTCCCCAGGGGGCCTGACAGGTGCTCTTGACGGCGTGGCGGCCGTTATTAGCTGCATCGGACCAGAGAAGAACCTCTCGCCAGGAACGCTCATGTCAGTCGGTGTCGCGAGCATTCTCACTGAATGCAAACGTGCGAGCGTCCGACGATTCATATTGCAAAGTGGTATCGGCCTGAGCGATGGACGCGAGCTCTCCTGTCCCAATCGCTTTGTCGTCCGCGTATCGAGCTGGATATTCACCGCTGCAGTGACTGACAAGGCGGTCGCCGAGCAGATGACGCAGAAAATAGACATGGAATGGGTCATCGTTCGCCCGGTCGTATTGGTAGATAAGCCGGCGAAGGGACGCTATACGGCAGGTCCGTCAGCGCGAGTCGCGCCACTCGTTCCGCTTTCCTTTGACGATTGCGCCGACTGCCTGCTTCGTGCAGCGACAGATGAACCAAACTGGCTCGGAAAAATTGTGAACGTGGGTTCCTGACACCGGGATGAGTTTCATGATGCCAAGAGAACACCTTTCCCCCCAATGCGCATTAGTTATGACGCTGTGTTTGGTTACTGGTTGGGTCTAGACTAACGCGGTAACCGCGAAGTCCCGGAAAAGAAAGGTCGAGAGAACAATCTCCCCCTCGGCTTGATGCCGGCCCATGTTTTGTCTCGGCATTCAGGCCAACTCACACGCGCGAGGATGCGGTGGACAATTGGATCTATCCCTTCATGGTTACCGTTGGAGTGGGCGCGAAGAGAATAGGACTGGGTCGTCAGGCTTGTCCGCGCGCACGGAAGGGGCACTTACTAGAGGGAGTAGAACGACAAGGGCAAGCTGTTTCATTATATGCCCCCAAAGTGAAGACCCAGAAGCTAACACAATCATGTGCCGCGCAAGGTATGGATTAGGGGTTCCCCCAGTTGTTTCGAAGCAGGGCTAAGTCTAAACAGGACTTGCGATGACAGCCTGATGCGATGCCTTTTGGGCGGGCGGATCGCCTCGGGTTGAAGCCGTAAGGGGAATGGCCTCTCCCTCAGTGGGGGCCATCCCCTTTTGCCGTACTGCTGGGCTGGGCTAGCCAGGCATTCTTAGGCCTGCAAAAAATATAGCTATTTTCGTATAGGTACAAGCAATATCGAATGCCAATGCTTTTCCGGATTAGTTCAAACGCAAGGCAGCATTCGCCGCACTCAAATACCCATGCCACTGTCTCGTAGGTCCTCTGGCTAGTAGCGGAGCCCCAACTCGGCGACGACAGTCAGGATGGTTTAAGTGGTTTAACTCGAGAATACAACATCACCTGGGGAGAAGAGAATTTTCGATCGTGGGCAAGTCCGTCATTTTCTTTGTACGGACCGCACGATCCGATCCATCAAAGAAATGTTCGCGATCATCTAATCGTGGCCGACGCAAAGAGTCGGCAAGATTATAGAGTGCGGAAGCATTGTCCGGGTGTTCGGCTAGGCTGCGTCTGTAAGACACTTCCACCTCTGCCGGTTGATTTCCCGCGAGAAGCGCATTTCCGTACGCGGTCAGCAGATCGGCATCGTGCGGATTCGATTTGAGTCCCTCTTGCGCAATGGCCTGCGCCGGACGAATCTCCCTTTTTCTGCAGAGCGGCTGCCAGGTCTTGCGCATTTACCGGTGAGCGTGGCTCGATGGCGAAGGCCTTGCGGTAGAAAGCAATCGCTTCGTCGAGGCGGCCTTGCATTTCCAGGATGATGCCCTTCAGGAATAGCGCATCAGCGGCGTGGGGGACGAGCTGGAGAGATTTGTCGGCGCGATCGTTCGCGTCGTCCAAGCGATTCATCATAAGAAGTAAGCCGAGGAAGCGTGAAGGTACATCTTGGACAAAGACTAAGCGAGTTCGTGTTCTTGCCAGACGATTTCCAATTCCATCTGGGGGGAGGATCACCACATTTTTTCTTGAGGTGAGTAATGGCGAGTTTTCCTTCGGCTTCAATCCATTCTGAACTGCCGCCGGGCGTTCCAAATTCCCCAATAAGCTCGGTAGGCATGGATTTCCTCACGGAAAAAGTGACCAACTCTTTGGGGGAAGTTAACGTAACTCAATGTCGAAATGGAAGGGCCTTTTTACCTGCGCCCGTGTCTGACCGAGAGGTCGATAAGCAAACCCGTATCAAATGGTTCTGATTCGGCGTCCCGTAACCCATACATTCTAGGTCCCGAACCGCAATGCGTTTGTCCCGTACCGAAGGATTTGGTTTGATACAGCACCCAGTTCGTCGGCCCACAAACCCCGCCCTTCTTCGCCCTACAATTTATTGATTCCACTGGTGCCGTTTTTGGATATCGCCTTGCCCAGAATCAGATCCGTCGATCTCGGATGTGGAGTCCTGAGGTAAACTACGTGCGTGCGATTCACCAAGAATAAGTTCGTGCTCCGTTTGTTTTTGGTGCTCTGGTTCTCGGGGAGTGTCGCGACAGTCGTCTCTCCACAGACTCCGATCAGTGTGAGTTCCTCTCCCGCTAGTGCAGCTCTTCCAGCGGACCGAACCGTTTCTCTGAAGCAATTGCCTGGAAATATTCTTGAGGACCAGAAAGAGGTGTGGTTGTTTCCCGCCAAACTGGTTCACGGAGAACATTGGTGGCCCACAATCGGCGTTTTGGGCGTGACTGCTGGCCTGGTTGCCAGTGATGCGCACACGGCGCCAACCTTCCGCACAACAAACGACTTTAGTGGCTACAACCGTGTTTTCAGTGGTGCCAACACAGCTGCTTTTATCGCGGCGGTTCCAGCGGTCATCTATGGAGTGGGCTGGCTGCGCAAAGATTCCTACGCTCAAGACTCGGCACTGCTCGCGGCAGAAGCAGTCGCGGACGGATTTCTACTGGATATTCCGCTGAAGGCTATTACAGCCAGAAGGCAGCCACTCCAGTACACGGGAAATAGTCCCTATACTGACAGTTTCTTCAATGGCTCTCATAATCCCTTCCATTCGGGCGGATTCTTTTCTGACCACGCCATGGCAGCAACCGCCGTAGCGGCGGTGCTGGCCCACAGGTATCGGCAGCATCGCTGGGTTCCCTTCGTGGCCTACGGCTTGGCTGGGGCCATCAGCTTCTCGCGCATTACCACAAGTAATCACTTTCCGGGCGATGCCTTCTTCGGAGGAGCTATGGGCTTTGTCATTGCGCGCTACGTGGTCCTGCCGGTTCATTGACACCCGAGGCCACATACCCATTGTGAATGCTCAAGTCGCTTACATCTGCTACACCTTCTCGAGGCGTCCATTCTCCGTGCTGCATGGCTAGGCGACGAAGTCCACCATCCCGGTCGAGAGGGTGTACATGGCGCCGGCGATCATGATGCTTCCCTTTTTCTCGAGGTCTTCGAGGATGGGGCTGCGCCGGCGGATTTCGGCAAGCGTCAGGACGAGGTTTGTCCGAGCGACGGCATCCACGTAAGCCGCGTTCTTGCTGGACTTTTCACCATCGAACTTGGTGGCGGGTATAGCGGGCTTGATCCGCGCCAGAAGTCCCGTGAGATTGCCGAGGACAACATCGTCGATAGCTCCTTTGACAGCTCCGCAGGCCGTGTGACCCAGAACGAGGACCAGCTTCGCGCCGGAAACCGCACAGGCAAACTCCATGCTTCCAAGCATGTCATCGTTGACGACGTTGCCGGCAACGCGTCCAACAAAGGTGTCACCGATTCCCGTATCAAAAACGATTTCTGCGGGGACACGGGAATCGAGGCAGCCCAGGATCACCGCCGCCGGATACTGGCCCGCCGCGCTGGCACGCTTCTCCGCCAAATAATCCCTGGCAGCCATTTTTCCGGAGCGGAAGCGCTCATTTCCCTTCTTTAACTCGTCGATGACCTGCGAAGGAGTCATTCTGTCCCGCTCCTCTTTTGTGAGCGAGCCCGTCCTGCTGCTGAGCTGGAGTGCCGATAGAGAAACCAGAGGGGTGTTGGCGCACGCGCCGAAGGCGGCACCGAGAAACGTGCGGCGATCCAGAGCCGAAGTGTGTAGAGATGCTCCCAACGTTTTTTTCATGATGTCCTCCCTAATTGAAGATTGAGGGTGGGCTTGTCTTCGCGACTAGCCTGCCACGGGCAAGGCCACAGGTTGCTCGAGACGAAATTCGAGTAAAGACTCGCTCGGAATCTGGAGTTGCTGTCCCTTCTTGGAGGCAGCAACCGCCGTACCGGTGGCGGCGCCAGCAGCAGCACCGATGCCGGCACCTTTTCCACCTCCAGCAATGCCACCGACCAACGCGCCCAAGCCCGCCCCGCCAACCACTTTCTTTGCGGTCTTGCCACCTTCGCCCTTGCCTTTCACCTCATAGGTGCCGGTCAGAAGAGGATAGGTAGTGCCGTTGATGACGATGTCCGTCAGCTCGAGTGTGAGCTCGGAACTGCCAGACATTCTGCCGGCAGAGGAGGCTTGCGCGAGCCGTCCGTAAATGGTCGTGCCCCGTGGGGCGACCACTATGTCTTCGGCCTGGAGATTAGTTTCCAGTGTAGCGGTGAAACGAAAGCCGGTTTTCTGTTTGGAGGAGTCTATCGCGTCGACGGTGCGGATCAAGATGCGCGTTCCTGCGGGAACGGTAATCCGTTTCTTGGTCTGCGGCGGCGCACTCGCGGAATTTGGATAGAAAGCCAGAATTGCTAGGAATAAAGTCAATGCCCCCAAAAGTACCTTTCTCATGTGCATGTCCTCCCCCAGACTCAGGAACCCTGCCCAGCGATGGGCAAAGATGAATCGATTTGGAGATCAATGATCAAGAGCAATTGGTGTTCGATTTGGGCGAAGCGTGCCGCGGTGACGCCGCCGAGAGCCTGCTTAACCTTCTCGTAGGTGGCAACTAGGAGTTCTGCACGTTCTTTCTGGAAAGCCACGGATTTCTGAATCAGGCGGTCCGCTTCTTCGTCGGTCAAATCGTTGTAACTGTGAGCATATTGCTTGATGTTTTCGATCCGCTGGTCGTTCAGCTTGGCGAGAGCCACATCGTAGTCACTGTAGATGGGCCAGAATTTGGCGGCGTCGGCAGCGCTGAGCAGCATCATCGAGCCCATGATTTCATCCTTCTGCTGGCGGATGTCCATGCGCAGGAGGTCTATGTAAGACTGCACGTTCTTCTTTTGTGTATCGGCTTCGGAAGGGCTTGTAGCTTTGTTGGTGGTCTTTTGGGTTGTTGTTTGCGCATGGCCGGAGGGCGGCGAGGCTAAAATCAGGACGAAGAGAGTCGCCAGTAACAGGCGGATCGCGAGTTTCATATCGATTATCCTTTCGCTTAATTTCTCAACGAAGAACTTTGCCTACCCATGAATTAGCGCAGCCCCGGAAGAGTCCGACGAAGAATCACTTGGCTGCGGGCACCCATACGTTGTCGGGGGCTAGAATTTCGGCGTTGGCGACTTCTGTCAGGATATTGACGCGCTGGAAACCAGCTTTTTTCTTGGGAGTCGCCAGGAAGACCAGGTAATACTGATTGTCGAGAGCCTTCTGTAAGCGATCTAGATACGGCTTAAAGCTGACTGGCGTTGAAGTGCCGAGCGAATAGCATTCTCCTCCCGTTTCCTCCGCGATCTTGGAAAGTCCGCCGAGTCCGAGTTGTAGGTCCCAAGAGCTTCGACCTGCGCGCCCAACTCCCGGCGAATAGATGAAGTGGACGATAACGTTGTACCGTTGGCTGATTTCGCTGCCCGAGGTCGCATCTGGGCTTATCGTCGGCATACTGTGATAGATGGGTTCGCTCCCGAATCCGGGTCCACGCTGCGCGGCTGTAGGTTTCTCACCACGAAGCCGATCGATTCCATCACTCACCATTAAGACTTCGCGACGCACGTTTTGTTGTGGCCAACCCTTTACGACGCTAATGAGTGAGAGATAAGGGCTGTCCATCGCTGAGACGCCGCCACGAGGTAGCCGAATTGCTTTGATGGCTTGCTCGTGATCCGCGGTGAAATTCTGCAGCATATTAACGGTCGCGTTCGACATGTAACCGACCCCTACTACAGTCGACGGCGGCTGAGCCTTGATGAATTCCTTCACGTCATTGAGATTATTTCCAACTGCCTGTGTGTTTAGCGTGTCGTCGATCAGAATCATCAGTTGAAGCGCAGCGTTATCTCCCTGCGCGGGAATTAATTGGGTCACTTGCAGGAGCGTCTTACCCTGCTTTACCTTTACTTCCTGCGGTTTTAGACGAGGAACATCGCTGTCACTTCGTAGTGCCATGTCGGTGATTACAACGTGAACTTGCGCCGTGCTTGGAGCAGCCTTCTCCTGAGCACTCACAAAACGACCGCTTAAGGCCAGGACACAGAGCACGCCGAGTCGGGCAAACACCATCTTGCGGTCTTGCATGATGTTCCCTCCGGGAAGGTAGATTCTCGCTGAGTGGAACTCGCACCCGTCGAGCAAAAAGGCCTACTGATGGCGGGATGATAGGTTGCTCGAAAAAAGAAGTCAAGGAACATGAAATGACTAAATGCGGTTGCTCGACGAGCAATACACACGGACGCCGTTTTACGGAATCCGGAAGATGGGTTGGTGGCTCGGCGAGCAAGGATACGTGGTAAATGCGAAACGGGTACGCCGGCTGATGCGGGAGATGGGGCTGGAAGCGATCTATCAGAAGCCACGGCTGTCGGTTCGCGGGTCAGGACACAAGATCTATCCGTATCGGCTGGGCAGCCTGAAGATCGAACGGCCGGACCACGTTTGGGCCAGCGATATCACCTACATCCGCCTGCGGCAGGGCTTTGTTTATCTGGTGGCGATTATGGATTGGTTCAGCCGCTATGTGCTGGCGTGGGAAGTATCGATTTCGTTGGAGAGCGCCTTTTGCGTGGCGGCACTGGACTGGGCATTGACGACGACGCGGCCGGAGATCTTCAATACCGACAAGGGGCGCAGTTCACCAGCGAGGTATTTACGAACAGTCTGGAGAAGCAGGACATCACGATCAGCATGGACGGACGAGGGCGAGCGATCGACAACATTTTCATCGAACGATTATGGCGGACGGTGAAATACGAAGAGGTTTATCTGAAGGATTACGTCGACGTGCTGGAAGCGTCTCCAACCTCAAAAGTTATTTCACTTTTTACAATCACGAGCGCGCGCATCAGTCGTTGGGCTATCAGACGCCAGCGGCGATCTATTTTGGGAAAGTGAAATGGGCTTGAGGAGGGACAACGCAAGGGATGCTACGGGTAGACCAAGTTGGCGATCGTCGTTCCTGGGCGATGCTGGCACGAACTTTTTCTGTGGAAAAGTAGAGCGAGGCACGAAGAAAGAAAAAAGTAGCAAAAAAGAAAGAAAAGAGGGCCCATGGAAACTGACGCTGCTGAAGGAAATCCGCAAAGACCGCGGATTCCCCCAGCAGCTTGAAAAGAGCCTCGCAAAAAGACGCTCGGCTTTTTCACAGTTCCCACAGGCCCAACAACAAGGAACTATTTACAATAATTTATGGCAGGCAGCGATCCACCTTAAGAAAAACAAGAAGCGTGGTGTGCATCGACGGCAGCGGCCACGGCGCCCGCTGCCGGGGATGTTGTTGCATCTCGATGGCAGCTCGCACGCCTGGTTTCAGGATCACCGGAGATACGACTTACTGGTGATTCTGGACGATGCCACTAGCGAGATTTACTACGCCCAGTTGGTGGAAGAGGAGTCCACGGCTACGGTGATGACTGCGTTATGGGAGGTTATTGAGCGAAAAGGCGCTTTCTGCGCATTGTACAGCGATCGTGCCAGCCATTTCTTTCACACCCGGAAAGCCGGACAGCCGGTCGATCGCACGAGGCCCACGCAAGTGGGGCGTGCTCTTCAGGAACTCGGAATTCAAATGATTCCGGCTTACTCTCCGCAGGCCCGCGGAAGGAGCGAACGCAACTTCGGAACCTGGCAAGGACGTCTACCGCAAGAACTGCGACTGCACGGGATCCACAGCCTGGCGGGAGCAAATGAATTTCTGCGTGAGCAGTACTATTATAAAACGCCTTGTTGAGCGAGGAGGTAACCACCAGATGCCCGGGAGGGCGCAAGTGCGCTCGGATTTTGACGGGAGACAAATTCTTCACATGGCTCTTTGAAAATCGGTGGAGCAGTCCGGTGGGAATTTCAATAAAGCCATCGGTGATCCTGCCAACGCTGGCAAATTGAACGTACGGGCCGGAGTTTATGACCACCTCGCTGCCGGCAAAATCAGTTTAAGCTAAGGACCCGGGTAACGATTCAGCATGGAACCGAACAACTTGGTGCGTGTTCCGCTCTCCTTTTTCGATAGGGTTCAACACCAGTGGTTTCCACCTGGGTTCTGCTGGTATGCGTTGCGAAACGCGTATTGGGGGGTTCTGCTTGCAGTAGTGTTCTGTTGTGTGACAGTTGTCCCGGCCAGAGCACAGCAACAACAACCTCCTGAGGATCCGGAAGATGAGAAGCAGATCGGGCTGTGGCTCGATCAGGGAATTTCCGCCGGTCTTTCGACGAATAGATCTCTTGAAGTTGAGTTTCATGAACGGTTCGATGAAGGGGCCTCCAATCTGTACGAGTACTTCGTTCAGGGCGGTGTTGCATTCCGTCTGCGGCCTTGGGTTACCGTGATACCGATTTATCGTTATCAGCGCTTTCCTGGAAACCCCATGGTCGCTTACGAAAATCGACTGCAGCTCAATATCACGCTGAGCACATCGCGGGGCGCGTGGCGGCCAAACCTGCGCACACTGATTGAGGGCCGCTTTCCGGATAACCTCACGGCCTCGGCGCGCCTTCGATTTCGCCCGGGCGTCGACTATACATTGCCACTGCGGATGGCGCGGCGCCCCGTGCTGGTCGTGAGCAATGAGTTCTTCATTGTCCCCGGAACCAATAGCTTTGCGGCTGGTGGCAGTTTTACGCAGAACCGCTTTCAAGTGGGAGTCCGGCTGCCAATCACTGATTCCTTTTCCATTCGACCTTATTACTTATTGCAGTCAGTGAATCTGCCTAAGGGTTGGGAAACCAACGAAATTATTGGCATCTCGATGGCCATTAAGGTCGCCAGCAAGACTAAGTGAGGATTTATTGTAAACGTTTCCAAAGGCAGGTTCTGTCCGCTCGAGGTGAACGCGAATTCGGTGACTCGGCAGAAAACTCATCGGGGTTACCGCAAGACATTTGACGCGCGGCCTGGGTCGCAAAAAACTTGAGTCTAGTTCTGTCGATGAGTTATAACCGAGCGAATGAGCACGGAACACAAGCAGCCCGCCCGCGCTGAACTCCTCCCCATAGAGCTGCTAGCCAGTCCCTTTGTGCGCTTTGCGAAACTCGAGGCAGCTGGCGGAATTCTACTACTCGTGAGTACGATTGTGGCCCTCGTTTGGGCTAACTCGCCTTGGGCGGAAACCTATGACGAACTGTGGAATATGCATGTCTCTGTCGGATTTGGCCGATTCTTCCTTTCTGAGACGCGTCTTGAATGGATCAATGACGGGCTCATGTCTATTTTCTTCTTTTTGGTGGGGCTCGAGATTAAACGCGAGGTGCTAATCGGTGAGTTATCTTCTTTACGGCAGGCCGCTTTTCCCTTCGTTGCGGCCGTTGGCGGAACTGTTGTCCCAGCAATTATTTATGCCCTAGCCACGCATGGAAACGCCGATGCCCAAAAAGGTTGGGGTATCCCCATGGCCACCGACATCGCGTTCGCGCTTGGCGTGCTCTCCTTACTTGGCGGCCGAGTTCCAGTATCTCTAAAGGTGTTTGTTACGGCGCTAGCCATTGTGGACGACATTATTGCGGTGCTCGTAATCGCTCTCTTCTACACCGCAAAAATCGACGTTTTTAGCCTAATTGCAGGTCTGGCTGGAGTTGCTTTGTGCTTTGGAGCAAACCTGCTCGGGGTTCGTAAGCCTGTATTCTACGCCGCGATCGGGATCTTCGTCTGGTGCGCAATACTGAAGTCGGGAGTTCATGCAACCGTGGCCGGTGTCCTGCTATCTTTCACAATCCCGGGACGAACGTACGTTGATCGTGAGCGCTTTCTTCAGCAAGGCCGCCGGGTCCTGGATCAGTTTGAGACTGCGCCTGCGGACTCTACCGTTGCCCACGCGGCCATCCACACACTGGAAGCCCAATGCGAATTAGTTCAATCTCCCTTGCACCGCATCGAGCATAATCTTCATCCTTGGGTGAGTTTTCTCGTGATGCCGCTTTTTGCCTTCGCAAATGCTGGCGTGGGAATATTAGGGAATATTCTGCCCGCGATAAGACACCCTGCGAGCATTGGTGTGGCTCTTGGTCTTTTCATCGGTAAACCCGTAGGAATTTGGATGTTTGCGTGGCTGTCGGTAAGGACTCGATTAGCGATGCTACCGTCCGACCTTTCATGGCGAAACATATTGGGTGCTGGTTGCCTCTGCGGAATTGGTTTTACGATGGCGCTGTTTATTGCGACACTCGCCTTTGGTGAGGGGGCCCTGCTGAGCATGTCAAAAATTGGAATACTCGGAGCTTCTTTGTTGGCTGGGACTTGCGGAAGTCTACTTTTGCTCCGAGAATCGTAACGAAGCGTACTTGGTTACTTCGATCAACGCGCATAGAAAGTCACGCCTCGAGAAGATGCTCGCCTTGGCGAATGATACACGAGAGCAAAACTGAATCTTATTCAAACAGCAGGGCGAGATATGGCTCAGATCTCTCGCCAACCGCAAACGCAACCCACTCGAACAGACGACCATCGACACGCGCAAGTATGCGATGGACAAGTGGACCTATCCCTTCTTCGAAAGTTATTTACTGGCTGATGTTAACAACATGGCCATGAAGGGATTTGTAGACCACATGTGTAAGCTGTCGGCCGCGACGATCCGCGACTACTCCAACATCGTGAAAGCAGTGGTCACGTCAGCCATCGACGAAGGGGGGAACCACTCTTCCCGCGGACATGGAACGAGGAATTTATCGACGCACCGATCATCCGCCACCAGCGCCAACCTTCGACGACGACCGATGGGCTTGCGAAAATCCTCGAAGCGGCCGAGGGCCAGTATCGCGTTCTTTATGCCCTACTGGCTGTGGTCCACTGAGGGTCGGTGAAGCCCTCGGGCTCGAGGTTGGCAAGCATATCAGCGAGGATTGCCGCACGCTCTACATAAGACAGAAAGCGAAGCGCGGTGCTATCCAGCCTTATCTGAAGACCCAAAACGGGGAAAGGGACGTGGACCTTTGCGCTTCCCTGGCGACGATGCTGAAGGAATTCATCGGCACGCGGACCAAGGGCCTTCTCTTCCACACCTGCACCGGGGCGCAACTCCTCCAAGCAAACACGCTGCAAGACAGCTTTCATCCCATCCTGAGAACGCTGGAACACGTGAAGGGTGGCTTCAACATTTTCCGGCGATTCCGAATCACTCTGCTCAAGAAATCAGATTGCCCTGAAGTCTTGCAGCACTTCTGGTCGGGACACGCACAAACACACGTCTCGGAGCGGTATACAAACCTGTTCCAAGATCGTGGTTACCGGTTGGAGTGGGCCGAGAGAATAGGACTAGGTTTCGACCTTCCGAAGCCGTCAGTCACCCGACTTGCCCTACTCATCCCATGCAGAAAAACGGGCTAAGTATGGCACGTGCGTTCAGCTTTGGATTTCCGTGCGCAGCTTGCGAGCACGTCTGCGGCGCCGGATATAGCGAACGAGCGTCGACACGACGGCAACTACAACCACGAGTATAAGAACGGCGAAGGCAATGAGCATACGTACCGAATTTTCCATCGTAAATCTGCCGTGTACCGTGTAGAAGCCATTAAAACTGCGCACCGCGCTCGGCAGCGCAAGCGCATCATCCTTCGTCATTTGCAGCACGTGTTCGTGCGGATGATATTGAGATTCCCAGGGAAATAGCTCCCCGACAGGGTTCATTTCGATATGGCCACCCAGGAGGAAACTGATCGGGCGATCCTTGACGAAAGCGGCAACCCGGTCCGCGCTGGCGACATCCGCGCTGGTG
This sequence comes from Candidatus Acidiferrales bacterium, assembly GCA_963722985.1. Taxonomy (GTDB): domain Bacteria; phylum Acidobacteriota; class Terriglobia; order Acidiferrales; family UBA7541; genus Acidiferrum. The sequence continues at coordinate 164,722 of CAVROZ010000002.1, forward strand.
TCGTCGATGAGAAGCCGCGCGGGCATCAGAAAGTCGCCAGTGAACAACAATCCTGTACTACGGTCGTAAAACGAAACCTCAGTCTCGTTGTGGCCAGGCGTGGGGATCACGTCAACCGTTCGATCACCGAGATCGACTTGAGCGACACCATTGGGCCAATCTGCGAACTTGTAGTAGCGCCGAACGCTGTCGATGTCGAATCCAACCACTTGGGCATTAGAAAAATGCGTGAACTGTGCATCACCGGCGCGATGATCAAGGTGCCGATGAGTATGAACGACGAGCAAAGGAAGTTTTCCAGACCCCTCTCCGGGAAGCAGGCGCATCACCGTGTCTGCGAGCGGAACCACATTGGGATCTGCAATATCGCCGGTGTCGATCAAAAGCGCTTTCGTTGAACCAATCAGAACGTACACGAAAAGCGCCTCAAAGGTGGTGCAAAGATTCTCTCGAAGGATGAATGTGCGGGTGTTGTACGGATACTCCTGAAGAGAGGTTGTGGGTTCTTGGCGCAATTTGGCGAACCTTCATTCCAATGAGCGTCCATTGAGCCAGGCACGAGTTGAGACCATCCGGGCGGGCAGGTGATCGGTACGGCGAAAGCCAGGACGACGAAGAGTGTAATACGGCTGGAGAGCCACTTAGCAATGATGCGGTCAGTCTGGCCTGCCATGGGTTACGAAGCCTCCTTACGCCCAGTAAGCACCGCATCCAAGCTGCCCAGCCACAATCTGACTGCTTGGTCCACACGTTTGCGGTCGTGAGTAGTACACAAATCCAGCATGAAGCCTCGCAATCCAGCCAGTACGATGGTGCCTATAACGCGCGCCTGCTTCCACGAATGCCGTTTACTTTCGAGTTCGTCCGTCATAAGCTGCAGCCAATCCTCAATAGTGTCATGCAGGAATGCTCTGTAAAGTCGTGGATGACGCAGCGCTATGCCGTATGTTTCAAAGAAAAGACGAAAGAGCGGTTCGGAATCAGGCGCACTCATGTGCTTCCAAATGGTCTGGCAATCCTCCGCAAAGCTGGCCCCCTTTACCCGGGCATAGGTGGCGCGCTGCCGTTGTCTGAACTGCGCCAGAACGTCGATGACCATCTTCTCCTTCGATCCGAAATGGTAAAGCAGAACACGAGGAGTGCATCCGAGCGCTTTGGCTATCGGCCGAAGTGACAGGCCGTTCAGACCATGGTTGATGAGATATTGGACGATGGCGTCCCGCAGTTCTCCCGGCCGTTCTTTATTTATGGGTCGACTCATGGTCCGACACTAACATAAAGGACACAGTCGTTACAATAATTTGCGGGCACGCCGAGGCCAGAGTGGCGATGAATCTGTGAGTTTGGGTCGGATCGTCGGCAAACCAAAAACAATCCTGAAAGTCACAAATTAAGCGGCCAAGTCCTGTGTAACGACAAAATCGTCCATTTAAAGTCTAGGAAGGCTCGACTTGATTTCCGGACTTACCAGGAGTTAGCCCGTAAAGGTCTCTTTCCTATGTGCCGGTGGCCTATCGGAGTGCTACCATGCGGGCCGCTCTAGTCAAAACGGACGGCGGCGGATGAGCTCAAAATCAATCGGTAAACCACTTGTGATATTGGCTGTAATTGCCGTTACGGTCTCAGCGCCTTCACCTCGATTCGTGCACTCCAGTTCCGCAAGTATCTCGGAAACCCCCGCGAAGCCGGTCGTGCTGGAGAAAAATGAGGGCGAGCAAAGGACGTGGCGGCCCGAGGCTGGTGAGAGCGATTTGGGAGGGTTTATTATCAAGGTCTCCCCGAAAAACAACGGATCTCAGCATCTTGTGCTCTTAACCGATGACATGGCTCCAGGAGATGCGATACCAACGCACAAACATCTCGGACAGGATGAAATTGTGTTTGTCGTAAAGGGAACCATTCACGTTCATATGGGGGATCAGGAGCGTGATCTGCATGCTGGGGGAACCGTATTTATTCCAGCATACACCTGGGTAAACGTGAAGAACATCGGCGCCGAGCCGGTCAGCAGTGTGACGATATTTTCCGCGCCCGGTTTCGAGGATCATTTGCGTTGTGAATCGGTGCTGGCGAATGAAAGGCCAGCAACGATTTCCCGAAAAGAAGAAAACGAATGCGATCACATGGGACACGTGGTCTACCAGGACCGGGGAGAAAAAGATCCGGGCGCTGTAACAACGACGCCGAATACTGCGAAACCTCTCCTGCTGGAAAAGAACGAAGGCGAGCGACGAGTTGTGAGAGGTTGGCCAGGGCACCCTGATCCGGGAGAAACTTTCATTCTAAAGGTCGATCCGAAAAACGGAGGTTCGAAGCATTTGGTTTTTATGACCGCAGACATCAACCCGGGAGGGGCTATCGACGCTCATAGACATCCCGATTCGGACGAAATCCTATTTCTCCAGTCGGGAACCGCTCGGGTGCATTTGGGAGACGCGGTGCGAGATGTGCACGCGGGCGCCATCGTTTTCATTCCCGCCAATACCTGGATTTCCGTCGAAAATATCGGCAATTACATGATAAGTTCTTTTGCTGTCTTTTCCTCCCCGGGCTTCGAAGACTTTATGCGAGCGGTTTCCGTTCGTGAGGGAGAGAAAATCGTTCCCATGTCGGAGGCCGAGAACAACGCGGCGGAGAAGCTCCACTCACATGACGTGATTTACAAGGAACCCTAGATTTATTGCATGTGGATATGAAACAAATTGACCTTCCCGTAGCAACTTGAACTCAAGTCCTGATTAACGGTAACTTAAAGTACTGATATAGAATGACCTGTCAACTACAAAGAATTGTTTCCTTTCTTTTTTCTCTCCCCCGGCGCGCTCGAACCAGGCCTTGCTGATCAGATCTTTATTTCTCCTCAAAGTGGTTTCCGAAATAGTAGACCCTGTGATGGGATCCTTTCAGCTCGGATGCATTAAGCGTCAAATCCGCTCTATCGAGGTGACGAACATCCGAATGAAGAACCTTCTCCTGGTCATTCACCCATCCATCGGCCGACTCCAAACCCGAGACGTCGGTCGTCAAACCATTGAGAAAATAGTGGGCTGGAATTACAGACTTAGGATTATACTTCCCGATAATTGCATTGGCCTCCGCGCGCGTCAGTACTGACTCGATGGGCAGAATGAGAACGTCAACATTTTTCAAGTAATGATCGACAGCCGGATCAGGCGACGCACGATTGTCACCCCAGATTGCGATCCGCAATCCCCCGGTCTCAATGATCTGAATCGCGTTATCGAATGCAATCACGTTGTTCGGCGGACAAGTCTCTACATGGAGATCTGCGGATGCAGTATCTGGCTTATCGGCAGGCGCAGGTTCGCATTTGTGTTTGTCGGTGAGGCCCGTTATTTCGACGTCGCCGAGCTTAAACTGCCCAACCAAACGTTCGAGAACCATTAGCCCTTTCGGGCGCTCGACAGCATCGTGGTCGAAATGAGCGTGAGTGGAAAGAACTATATCGACCCGGAGAGCGGGAAACTCGTTCAGGAACCACTTTGGGTAAAGGCCTGTTGAGTCATTCCGCCAAGGATCGGTCAGAACCGTCAAACCGACCGGCGATGTGATCTTGAAAGCATCGTGTCCGTAGAACTCGATCTTGACATCGCCTGAACGAGTAGGGTCTTCGCCCTTTTTCTGAACAGCGATTAGAGAATTGTCATTCCATGCAGGGTAGGTATCCACAGACGTCTCAGACTGTTGCGCTCGCGCACCACAGTTCAATGTTAATAAGACAAAGAAGGCGTTCGCCGCTAGCGCTTTGATTTGCATATCATCCTCGCGTTCTTCATGGATGACTCTACCACCAGCTTCGATAAGTCGTCGGAGTTGGTACACGACGTTCTGTGCGGATTGCCGGCTTTTCCGAAGAAGGCCACAAACGACGTCCGGGGAAATCGAATCGAATGCCCTAAGTCCCGGTAAACGCTAGTTCTCTATCAAACGCGGTACTCGTCCACATGGATTTCAAGTTTCCGAGTGCGCGACTTATCAGATGGGAGAAGGCCGGTCTCCCGCGGGATGCGATACGCTCCCAATGTTCGACGTGCTCGAAGCACAATGAAAAGGAGACCGGCAATGCAGAAGATTAGCACTATGCGGACAAGTAAGAAAAACCTTTTCCAAGGACAGCTGACCATCGGCTTGGATCTGGGAGATCGCTCCAGTGCGTACTGCGTCTTGAATGAAGCAGGAGAAATTGTTTTGGAGCACAAACTGGCGACCACACCGGAAGCCATGAAGCAGGTATTCGGTAGCATGACGCGGTGTCGCATCGCCATGGAGACCGGAACACATTCTCCGTGGGTGAGCCGACTGTTGACGGCGCTGGGGCACGAGGTGATCGTGGCGCACGCCCAGAAGGTGCGCTTAATCACCAAGAGCCGGCGCAAAGATGATCGCCTGGATGCGCGATCGCTGGCGCGGCTGGCACGAATCGATCCCGAGCTGCTGAGCCCGGTGAAGCATCGCAGTGCGCAGGCGCAGTTGCACCTGACCGAGATCCGTGCACGAGCGGTACTCGTGAGCGCGCGAACTGCCCTGGTGAATGCCGCACGAGGATTGGTGAAGTCCTACGGCGAACGGCTGCGCAAGTGCGGCACGGAACAGTTCCGTCGGGAGACTACGAGTGCATTAAGTGCGGGACTGCGTGAGGCCTTGGAGCCGCTGTTGCGAGAGGTGGAATCGTTAAACGAACGTGTCCAGGAATATGATCGGCGGATCGAAAAGATGGCCAAACAGACGTATCCGGAAACGGCGCTGCTCAAACAGGTAAAGGGAGTAGGAGGCCTGATCGCCACGACCTATGTGCTGACCATCGAGGATCCACATCGATTCCGAAAGAGTCGCGACGCGGGATGTTTTGTGGGCTTGCAGCCTGGGCGTAGGAACTCGGGCGAGAGCGAACCACAGATGCGCATCAGCAAAGAGGGGGACGAGTATCTACGGACCCTGCTGGTGCAAGGGGCGCACTACATTTTGGGACCCTTTGGGGAAGACAGTGACTTGCGTCGCTGGGGGCGGAAGCTCTCGGCGCGAGGAGGAAAGAACGCCAAGAAACGGGCGGTGGTGGCGGTAGCACGGAAGCTAGCGGTACTGCTGCATCGGCTGTGGGTGAGTGGAGAAGTGTACGAACCGTTGCGCAATAGCCAGAAGGCGATGAACGCAGCGGCATAGAGAAACCTGGCAGAGAAGAGTTTGTAACCGAACAGCTGAGCTCGACCGCCGAGTTTAGGCGACTGCGACTAGTGCCTTGCCCAACTTCCCTCGTAAAGAAGGAAGTCGAGGACGCTAATCAGGTGGCAGCGCCTACTGAATCGAGAACACCCAACTTGCACCGAGCGAAAACCGCTCACATAAGAGTGCGGATGGAAGGGTGGCGACAGAGGCGGCTTGGCTGAACGGGAAAAGAGAGAAGAACTCATGGAAAAAGCAAAACACTCTTGACACGGACCGGCCTTTTCATGGAAGGCATTAAGCTCCACATAGATCAGGAGGGAGTGGGGCGGTATGCCGCACCGGCCTTGCGTTTGCTGTGATGTGCAGAAGCTAATCAGGTTGCTCTTCGATCGTAAATATGTAGAGCAGTGGATCAGTACCTGTAGCATTATCGATGGCAAAGATCTGCGTTCCATTGGTGAGGGTTGCCCACGAGGCTGTTATTCCCTGGTGGTTAAATCCTTCGGAGAACGACAAAATCCCGGACCCGTCCGTGTTCACCGTGAACGTTCCGGTCGTTGTTTGTCCCGGTGTCTGCTGCCCGGCTCCGAAAAAGGCATTGTCATCAATGACGGCGGAATATTTGCTGACGCCGTCGAACGTGAAAACGCCGTCGATCGCTTCGTTGAGGCCATCCACATTCTCGTCGCTACTCATCGCGAACGAGGAATTGAGATTCGTCGCTGAAAAATTCGGGGCCGCGGTCGTTTGCAGGTAACCGGCGCCAGAAGTGGCGAATATATCTGTGCCGACGAAGAAGCTGATGATATTCTCATCACTTGAGGGGCCTGTGAGATAACAGACGGGTGCTCCGGAGCCTGTCGCAGTGATTGTTGTTCGTCCGCTTGTCTGCGTGACGTACGTACCGCCTGAGATGGCTTGGATCCCGAAATCGTCAGCGTCGTTGAGATAGATGTTACCGCCAATAATGGCTCCCGCGCTGCTTGCTTGGAAGTTGCCAATCTCAGCCACGTTGCCCCCCCCCATAGCCGTATACGAATGCGTTTGTGTCAAAACCTAGACCAGCGAGCAAATAGAAACCGTTGAGTGAGCCGGGAGTGAAAGAAGCCTTCGTGGCAAGGGCTTGACCGCTGAGGAGCCCCGATGAATCGGTGACAGCGGTGGGCGGATCGGTGGAGACAATGTAAAAATCCGAGCCGTTGACAATGTAAAAGGAGAAATCAAATGCGAAAAAAGTATTTTCCCCCAGTGGCACGGAGATTGACCCTGTTCCGCGGCCGGTAGAACCGTCAATGATAGCGTTGATCGTACCGTTGCCGCCGTCGAGCTCTCCGGAAACAGACGGTTCAAGACCCAGGTCATTGTAATCGGCCACGCCGCCGGAGAGAGCACCGGAAACGTTACTGAACGTACCGGCGAGAGCAAGCCGGTTGACTTCCGGATCCCATCCGTCGACACCGAAGGCGTAGTTGGATTGAAAAGACGCTAGTGTAAAGGCGGCAGGCGTTTGCACGTGCATCTTTCCTGCAGTAATGGAGCCGCCCGTCGCCGTACGATCGAACTCAATAATGCGGCCGCTCTGGAAACCACTACCGGTTTTCTCTCCCAGAACAAAGCTGAAGGTAATGGAAAGGGGAGGTGTCGCGAGGGCAGCCTCCGTGCGCTCTTTTCGAGCGGATATTTTCTTGAACTGCGGGGCCAGACCAGCCTTGCGAGCGCTCATTGCCGCGGCTTGAACAGGCGAAACCGCGAGAGTCAAGCATCCGCGGTTATCGCTGCCGAAGGAATAAGAACTCATCGCAAGATTGACGGATAGCTGTACGTGCCCGGTGCTAAAGCCGGTGTAATCGGCAGAACTCGCCTTGATTGTCCCATCACCGTTCGGCGTAAAGCTGCCCGCGATCGCAATGGGCTTGCCATTGGCATCGTACCCTTTCACCAAAAAAGCAAAAGGAGCGGAAGCAGTTAAGACGGATTCGTTGCCACGGGCGGTGCATGGGACGACGGCCGTGGTGGTGGAAATGACGACCATAAAAGTTTGTGACGCGCTAAGTCCGCTTGAATCGCTCAGACTCACCGACACAGTGGAGGTGGCCGCGGTAGTTGGCGTGCCCATTACGGTTTCAGTTGCGGTGGTACTTGCCGAGGGGGTCACCACCCCGGCCGGCAACCCCTTAACCATCCACGTGTATGGGGCCACTCCGCCTTTTGCGCTTAGCGTTCCAGTGTAGGACGCGCCAACAGTGCCGGTACTTGGCAGTGTCCCCGAAATAGAGAGCGTTTTCTGCGTGCCGCCTGAATTACTGGTGCCACCATTGCATCCACTGAGGACGCACAGAGCACATATTGAGACTGCAGCCGATAGAGAGCGTTTCATGGTCCCCCCCGTCAAGCATAGTTCATTAGCGGGAACTGGCTTGAGGCGCAATGGTGGGCGTATGGTTTGTAGGTGTTTTTGTTCTGATCGGGCAGCTCTCTGAATCCAGGTGGCTTGCAGGCACTCCCGCACTTATTCCTTAGGTGATAAGCAGTTGGTGATCGACGCCCGAAAGACATCAGTGAAATTGCGGGAAAAGCCGGCTTTGACAACATTCGCACTTTCATCTCAAACAAGAACAATGGAATGAAGACCGAGAGGGAAGCCAAGGCGCTTTCGCAGGAGATCCTTGGCATCGTCCAGGCCGAGAACAAGGCGGAAGCTGTCCAACCAGTGTGTTCGTTCCCGCGCGCCGAGGTTCATCCGCTGTGGGAACTTTTCCGTATCGGACTCTAACCATCGGACTGGCCAGTCGGGGACCTCCCTCTCCAGAATTACCAGAACACTGAGAGCAGAAAAAGAAGCTATGCACACTTCGAGTGGCGCCGAAATCTGTTTGCGAGCGAACCTCGCGCCAGATTTGCACAGCATCGACGAACACTCACGTGTGTTACCCTAACAGGTGAGGTAGACTCGCCGGCGATTGTGGCACCGCGTCAGAGAGGCAAGTCTCTGATGAGGCGCAAATACCAGCAAGGACACAGGAAGGATGATGCGTGGCTCCCGAAGGAACCGGTCTACGTGCAATTTTGGGCTGACATTCCGGGGCAGCAGAAACAGAGGCGCCACGACCTGGCGATCGGGATATGTCGTACCCGCACCATTGCCGAGCGAACCGCAGCAGAGAAACTCGAGAAGCTCGGCATCAACTCCACTCAAGCCTTCATCGAATCAACCTCTACCATCACCTTCAAACAGCAGGGCGAGATATGGCTCAAATCTCTCGCCAACCGCAAGCGCAACCCACTCGAACAAACAACGATCGACACGCGCCAATACGCGATGGACAAGTGGATTTATCCCTTCTTCGAGGGCTATCTCTTGGCCGATGTTAATAACATGGCCATGAAAGACTTCGTGGACCATCATCTCCAAGCTATCGGCGGCGACGATCCGCGACTATTCCAACATCGTGAAAGCAGTAGTGGGCTCGGCCTTCGACGAGAAGGGAGATTCCTTGTTCCCGAGCAAGTGGAACGAGGAGATTATCGACGCGCCCATCATCCGACACCAGCGGCAACCTACCACGACGCCCGAGGGAATGGCCGAAATCCTGAAAGCGGCCGAAGGGCAATTCCGCGTGCTGTACGCTCTCCTGGCCGGCTGTGGGCCCCTGCGGGCCGGGGAAGCCCTTGGCCTTGAAGTTGACAAGCACATCAGTCCGGATTGCCGCACGGTCTATATCCGGCAGAAAGCGAAGCGCGGCGTCATCCAGCCTTATAAGAAGACCCAAAACGGGGAAAGGGACGTGGACCTATGCGCGTCTCTCGCGACCATGCTGAAGGACTTCATTGGCACGCGAACCTCGGGCCTTCTCTTTCGCACTTCCACCGGAGCACAGCTTCTCCAAGCCAACACCCTCCAAGACAGTCTTCACCCCATCCTCAAAAAGTTGGAACACGAAAAGGGTGGGTTCAACATCTTCCGTCGCTTCCGAATCACCTTGCTGAAGAAGTCAGATTGCCCTGACGCTCTCCAGCACTTCTGGTCCGGGCACGCGCAGACGCACATCTCCGAGCGATACACAAAATTGCTCGAGGATCGTGATTACCGGTTGAATTGGGCAGAGAAGATTGGTTTAGGATTCGAGCTTCCAGCCCGTTCAACTGGCCTACTTGGCCTACTCATCCCATTCAGAAAAACGGGTTAAGCCCTGTAGAATCTGGTGGACGAGAAGGGATTCGAACCCTCGGCCTCCTCGTTGCGAACGAGGAGAAAAATCTAATAAGGCGCGGTGCCACAATTACTTGCAGTTTTTGAGGTCGCCTTAATTGCCCTACTTGCGCTACCGGCTTAGCTCACTTAAATCACGCGAGTATGAAATCATGACGCCGTTTCGTCACATCGCGCCTTGTGAGGCGGGAGTACGGCGAAGCCGATTTCGAACTGTTCGACCAGACAGTTCAATACGAATCCACAAGCGAACACCTGCGATTTGTAGAATCGTTTTTCTAACGCCCCCCAACCGCCCCCCACATGAGCGGCGATGATTCCGGTGCGCTTGTGCTGCCCAGCGAAGCAAAGGGGGACCAAGGCATGCCCGCAGATACTCCGGTCGTCCCTTGCTCCCCAAACCCGTAGTCTCCTTTTTTCCTGTCTTGGTTGGGTTACATCTTAAACGGCTCGACGTTGCCCCGTTCGGTTACATTTTTAGACGGCGCGACAACGGCGCGATACAGCGCGTGTACGGCGCGTTGACTTGAGTGGGAGGCGACCTTAAGATGAGCGCGCATGAGCGAGTCGGACGTTCTAACCGGGAAAATCGTATCGCATTACCGCATTGTGGAGCGGCTGGGCCGCGGCGGAATGGGTGTGGTGTATAGGGCCGAAGATACGCGGCTGGAACGGGCGGTGGCGTTGAAATTCCTACCGGAAGACCTGGCGCACGACGCGCAGGCGCTGGAACGGTTCAAGCGAGAAGCAAAAGCGGCCTCCGGACTGAATCACCCAAACATTTGCACGGTATACGACATAGGAGAGGACGGCGGACGCGCGTTCATTGCGATGGAATGCCTGGAGGGGCAGACATTACGGGAACGCATCGCACAGGGGATGGTGGCGGTCGAGCAGTTGGTGCAATGGGGGACTGAAATTGCCGACGCGTTGGACGCGGCGCACACGAAGGGAATTGTGCACCGTGACATCAAACCCGCGAATATTTTCGTGACGAAGCGGGAACACGCGAAGGTTTTGGACTTTGGGCTGGCTAAGCAGTGGCCGGGAGGCGCAGGTGTCGGAGTGTCGTCGATGCCGACGGCGACGACGGAGGCACTGCTGACGAGCCCGGGCGTGGCGCTGGGGACGATGGCGTACATGTCACCGGAACAAGCGCGCGGGGAAGAACTGGACTGGCGCACCGATTTGTTTTCCTTCGGGATGGTGCTGTACGAGATGGCCACGGGAAGGCCGGCGTTTCGCGGGCAAACGACGGCTCTGTTGCACGACGCGATCTTGAATCGCACGCCGAAGCCAATACACGAAATTAATCCGGACGTGCCGCGGGAACTGGAACGGATCGTGGGGAAAGCGCTGGAGAAGGATCGCAAGTTGCGTTACCAGAGCGCGGCCGAGATGCGCGCAGACCTGCAACGACTTCGCCGCGACACGGAGACGGGAAAAACTGCGCCGACAACGGTAAACGGAGGAGGAAGGCAAGGCACGAAATTGGGTTGGGCGGCCGGGATAGGAGCCGTGGCGCTGGCGGCGATTGCGGGCTTCGTGCATTGGCGCGGAGCAGAAACGACGCCGAAAAACAGCGGAAAATGGGAGCAGATCACGTTTTTCACGGACTCGGCGGTGTACCCGGGGCTTTCGCCAGACGGGAGGCTGCTCGTATTCATCCGGGGAAGCGATACCTTTTTCGGACCGGGCGATGTGTATGAGAAGTTGTTGCCGTCGGGAGAACCTGTGCAATTGACGCGGGACAAAGGAAACAAATTGTCGCCGACCTTTTCGCCGGACGGGACCCGCATTGCGTACAGCGTGGTGGGCCCATGGGATGAGTGGGAAGTTCCGGTGCTGGGAGGAGAGCCGCGATTGATGCTAAGAAACGCGTCGTCGTTGACCTGGGTGGAAAACGGGAAGCGGGTGATGTTCTCGGAAATCAAGACCGGGCTTCACATGGGGGTGGTGACCACGGACGAAGCGCGCGGCCAGCTGCGCGAGGTGTACCTGCCGGAAGGGGAACGGAGCATGGCGCACCACTCCTATTTGTCACCGGATGGGAACTGGGTGTTGGTGGTGCAGATGAATTCCCAGGGAAAGATGACCCCGTGCCGATTGTTGCGGTTTGACGGGAAAGACCAGGGGCAGGAAGTGGGACCTGCGGAAGCGCAGTGCACTACGGGAGCATGGTCCCCGGACGGGAAATGGATGTATATGAGCACGAACAAGGGAGGGAGATTCCATATCTGGAGAGAGCGGTTCCCGAAGGGGGCGCCGGAACAGATAACAGGCGGACCAACAGAAGAAGAGGGAATCGCCATGGAGAAGGATGGAAGATCGTTACTGACGTCGGTGGGAACGACGGACATGTCGGTGTGGATCCGCGACGGAAAAGAAGAGCGGCAAATCTCATCGGAAGGGGCGACGTACAGTCCCACGTTTACGGCGGACGGTAAGACTTTGTTTTACTTGAAAAACGTGGAAGGAAAGAACGAAGCGGAGATGTGGAGTGTGGAACTGGCGAGCGGCAAGAGTGAAGCGGTGCTGCCGGGATATGCGGTGGAAACCGGTGGGGATAACCGGAATTACGCGGTGAGTGCGGATGGCCGGCGCGTGGCGTTCGCGAAGAAGGATGAGAAGGGTAAGTTGCATTTGTGGGTTGCGACTATGGATCGACGGGGCGCGCCGGTGGAGTTGCGGGCGACGGTGAGCGAGGACGCGCCGAAATTCTTGCCCGATGGAAGGCTGATTTATCGTGCGACGGAAGGCGGGAAGAATTATTTGAACACCCAGAAGGCGGACGGAACGGAGAAGCGGCGGGTGAGCGAGGAGCCCATCTTGGAACTGCAGTCAGTATCGCCCGACGGGCGCTGGGCGATAGTGACACAGAAGGATAACCAGAACCCCGAGGCGCCGTATCGGACGGTAGCGTATCCGAGCGCCGGGGGAGAGCCGATAGTGATCTGTGCGACGATCTGCGTGGGCAGGTGGAGTGAGGACGAAAAACACATGGAATTAACGCTGCTCGAACTGAGCCAGACCTACATCTTGCCGGTACGGAGGGGGACGGATTTTCCGGAAATCCCAACCGGGGGATTCACCCGCGAGCGCGGACAGAAGGAACTGGCGAAAGGGACCATGATCGAGGTGAGGTCGGATTCGGTTTTTCGCGCGGATACGTTTGCGTATACGAAATTGAGCATACGGAGGAATATTTTTCGGGTGCCGATTTCGTAGCAAGGAAAGTTCAAAGACAAGAGGGGATTCTTCACTGCGCGGACACCGTTCGGAAAACAACACAAGCTTCCCAAGCTTCGGACGTGGGTTCGATTCCCATCGCCCGCTCCAGATTCTAAAATGTACGGTCCGGAGAGATCCTTTACAGAACGTTCCTGAGACATAGTTTACAGCCTTGGGCCAAAAGGGTTTTCTAAGGGTTGCAGAGTTTTCTCCTCAAGATCGATGTAACCGAGATCATAGTCCATAAAGCTGACCAGCCAAATACCGTCGTCGACCTCTTTGATGCCTACCGCTTGACCTGCGAGAGAAGTACTGAGATTTATTTTCTTTTTGAAAATGCAGATTCTTCCGCAGTAGGTAACCAGAGCTGTCCGATCGTGGAAAGGATAGGAGAGTTCTCCGATGCCCCGATATTGCCGCGTGGAGGCAGCGACCTCTGTTCGTTGTTGTGGGCGGAATCGCGCCAACGAAATGTGACCGTCCCGTCAGCAAACGAGACCAAGCGATGGTTGGAGATGGCCACGCGATGGGTGTAACGGCCCAGATAACGGAGCACATGCTCTGGGCCTCCGAACGGACGTTTCGCGTAGACCACCCAGTCCTTTCGGAACAGTGGTCTCAGCCAGGCAGCAAAGGTTTTCGGTTGAGCGAGGAGCTTTAAGTTTCCATGGAAGCTGAGCCTACCGTCCTGGAAAGCGCGTTGCAGTGCGGCGACGAACTTGCCGCGAAAGACGCGACCGAGCACCTTGACGGGAAGAAAGAAGTCGTAGCGTGGCTTGATCCAACGCGTCCGATCGGCCGATAGTCCACCAGCCGGAACGACGCAATGGACATGCGGGTGAAGTTCTAGTTTTTGACTCCAGGTATGCAGCACGCTGAAGAAACCGATTTCTGCGCCGAGATGCTTTGCATCACGCGCAACCTCGAGAAGCGTTTCCGCACTGGTGCGAAACAGGAGATCGTAGACGACCTTTTTGTTCTGCAGTGCTAGTGGTGCTAACTCCCGAGGGAGGGTGAAGACCACATGCACGTACGGGGTCGGAAGAAGCTCACGGCGACGTTTTTCCAGCCAACGTTGGCGAGCACCCGCCTGACACTTCGGGCAATGCCGATTTCTACATGAGTTGTAGGAGATGGCGCGATGCCCACAGCGAGTACATTCATCGAGATGGCCGCCGAGAGTGGCGGTGCGACACCGCGAGATGGCCAGGAGCACTTTGACATGCTTCCAGGTGTTCCACTTACGGCTTTGTTCGATGAATGCGTCTCCCGCAGCGCGGACGATATCGGCCACCTCGAGGAGTGGCCGGTCCATCTACTCGTCCTGTGGTGGCCTGTCTTTTAGGCTCAGCGAGTCCAGAGGACTCGCGGTCGCACTGAGGTGACGTTCAGAGAGATGGAGGTAGATGGTGGTTTCTTCCAGGTCGCGATGGCCTAGCAACATCTGGATGGTTCGCAGATCCGCGCCTGCTTCCAGTAAATGTGTGGCAAAGCAGTGCCTCAGCGTATGTGGGTGCACGTCTTTCTGGAGGCCCGCTCGCTGGGCGGCTTCCTTGCAAGCGGTCCAGACTACCTTGGTGGTGATCGGCGTATCACCGGTATGCCAGCGGTTGCCTGGAAACAGCCATGCGTTTGGCTTGCGCTGTAATCCGCGCCAGTGCTCACGCAGTGTCTCGAGTAGTTTTGGGCTGAGCATCACATCTCGGTCTTTGCGTCCCTTGCCGCCCTGGACGTGAATCACCATGCGTTGGCTATCGATGTCGCTGACTTTCAGGTGTGTCAATTCAGCGCGTCGTACTCCGGTGGCGTAGAGCGTCATCAACAGAGTGCGATGGTAAGGAGTCAGAGCTGCGTCGATGAGTCGCGTGACTTCTTCCCGGCTGAGGATCGAAGGAAGGTGAAATGTTTTTTTCGGATAGGGCGTCTCGGCTATGCTCCAGGTTTTCTTGAGAGTTTTGACGTAGAAGAATCGCAGAGCTGCCAATCGTTGTGTTACCGTGCCCGGCGACAACTTGCGCTTCTTGAACAGCTCGGCCTGATATTCACGAATGTGTTCCGCACCCAAAACATCTGGAGAACGCTTGAATCGTCTTGAGAAATCTTCGACTGTGCGGATGTAACAGCGTGTGGTAGCCTCAGAATAATTACGACGCTCGAGTTCTTCGAGCATCATTTTGCGAAGTCGGGTCATAGGGACCTCCTATGACCCGACAACTTATCTCAACCAACAAGCAACCTTGCTCCGCTCGCCTCACGCGAAGCGTTCGCCGCAGAGCGGCTTCGTTCAAGTCGCGTTACCGGGTGCGCCGTGAAAGGTGGTGGTCCATAGCGGGAGATAAACCCGCCCGGGAACTGGTTCGCTCCAACCCGGTAGCAATCAGGGCAGCAGTGGAGGCAACGAAACTGCTGAAGCCTCTGGTGCAGAGAGTCGCTAGGCGACTTGGCGAGCGTGCAGGCCGTAACGTGAGTAAACGCTGAGCAGGCCTCGAAAAGACTAATGCAGGAGCCGACCCGCCCCGGTTTCGGGGAAGGCCGAAGCGAATGGAATCGTACGAGCGAATAAATTCCATCCGACCTGCCGGGGTATTGGCGACGGCAGGTAAGCAAAGTGGACCATACGCAACACGGGGAGTCCCAGCGGTGATCGCAATATGGATCAACTGGCAACTCGCGAGAGACAGGCCGGGCCGTTTTGGGATGACGGAGAGGCTCGCAGTACTGATGAAGCCGGGTAATTCCGGTGGAGGGAAGGGGCCTCAGTTGAAAGGAAACGCAAGAAGCAACAAAGGATCGAGGGATTGGCGATGAGCCTAACAACTCCACTAAGCGTTCAGAAGTTGCAGACGGCGTTGCACGACAAAGCGAAGGGATCGCCCAAATTTCGCTTCTATGCCGTGTACGATAAGGTGTGCCGAGAAGATCTGGTGGCATTCGCCTACGAATGTTGCAAAGCCAATGGCGGAGCAGCAGGAGTCGATGGCCAGACCTTCGAGGACATTGAAGAGTACGGGGCGAAGAGGTGGTTGGACGAACTGACGCAAGAGCTGAGAAGTAGAACGTATCAACCGCAGCCTGTACGGCGGGTGTGGATACCCAAGCCGGACGGGAAACAGAGACCGTTAGGAGTGCCCGCGATCAAAGATCGCGTAGCACAGACGGCGGCAGTTTTGGTGCTCGAACCGATCTTCGAGGCCGACCTGCAGCCGGAGCAATATGCCTATCGGCCAGATCGCAGCGCGTTGGACGCCGTGAAGCAGGTCCACAAGCTGCTCACCACTGGCCATGGACAGGTTGTAGACGCAGATTTAAGCGGCTACTTCGATAGCATTCCCCACTCTGACCTGATGAAGTCAGTGGCTCGAAGGATCGTTGATGGAGCAATGCTGCTCAA
>CAVROZ010000003.1:0-376162 GCA_963722985.1 Candidatus Acidiferrales bacterium
ATGGCTGGCTTTGATTCTATTTGATTATGCGGGCCATCCTGCGAAGCATCCAAGACGGCCGGGGGGTTTAGTTTCTTGGTGATCGAATCGAGCAGCAGGATTTCCTCATCCGTGAGGTTCTCCAGTGGACGCCAGAGACCATGTGCATGGACTACTGCACCAGAAAGGCTAACGTTCTGCGCTGGTCGGCCATAAAGAGTGTCCCTGAGGAAAGCTAGCGTTTCTAGCCGCGTTCTCTCACTCCTGGCCTTCAGTAGTCCAACGATCACCTCTCCCACATCAATGTCTGCAGCGGCCCGGGCGATAGTGTCGCGAGTGAAGCCCTTGAGTAGCCGCTTTGCGAGGTTTGGTTTCCTGCCGGCGCCTGGACGTTTCCCACCACGCCGTTTTGATTCGGTTGATTGCACTCCGGGCGCAATTGCAGGCATCTCGGCTGAGTGAATTTGCTCCTCAATTTGCATGTTCGCCACTCTCCAACACACGGACACTATCACGGACAGTCGCTACAACATCAATGCAATGAGTGAGTTGTGGTAGAACGTCGGGTGAACAAGCCGATGTTCCACGCGTTACGCTGCGATATTTTGCGTTTCCCTGGCCTTCGTCGAGGGCAAAAACACCAGGATGACCGCGATACTCAGCTTGATTGTTCGGCAAAAGTGAAAGGGGCCGGCGGCCGCTGAAACTTATGCGCACAGTCAAACGTACAGTTGGTTGAGGGTCTGGAATCACATGAGCAGCCCGCTCACCTATCCCCAAAAACATCCGTTCGATGCTATTGATTGTTTCGGTGCCGTTTTGGAGCGAGTCACCTGCGAAGCTTTCCTTGAGCTGTCGTTCGAATTGATGCTCGGCCTGTTGGAACTGCTGTAGCGCAAATTGTCCGTGTGATTGTCCGTGAACTGGGTACAACACAGTCATACACCAACCGAAAGCGAGGCGCGCATTTCGTTGATTTCGTAGGCTGGTGTAGGCTGCTGTAGTTTGCTGTAGTCGCCAAATTCTGCCTTTTAAGCCGAAGGTCGTGGGTTCGATCCCCACCGCCCCTACCAAAAGTCCCGTTGAGTCCGTTGCCCTTGCCACCCGAGGCACACGGTTTTGGGCTTAGAAGGGCGTTGTTTTGGCCCCAACTTGGCCCCAAGTTTTGGACGCGTCAAATTCACACAGGCAGGTCGATTCCAGAATTCTCACCGGGAGTCGCCCTCCCATGAATTCAATGCAATGCAAGGCGGCATACACTATTATCGCGGACCGAGTCGCGTGCCGGCCAATGAACTTGGACGAAAGGCTGTATTTTTTGATTGGATGGTCTTCGAAGGCGAGCGCGGAATTCCTGTCTAGCCCGACACCGCAAAGCGCAGAAATTAGTCCAGTCAGCCTAGGTTCCTGGCCACCTTCGCCAGCCAACTGCTTCACGCGAGCCCCGGTTAGTTCTCGCAGTTTCTGGGGCAGGCTTCTTTCAGAGTGATCCCGCATAGCGGATTTGATGTGTTCCGAAAAGCGCTTGTTGCAACCCCGCTTGGTTATACCGTAGTAGATATACTCATTCCCGTCGTCAGCCCGAAGCGAATGGAGATAAACTGAATACGTTCCCTTCAATGGCGGGCCGCCACGCAAAAGCGCCCGCAGCGGGATTTCAACCCGCATCGGAATGTCGAGCGAAGGCGAATGCAGGCTGATGAACACGACTGGAACTTTTATGGGGTCTTTCTTGCATTCAAGAAGGGCGACCGTATAAAGCATCCTCTGGTCACCAGTGCGATGTTGGGCTATCTCGAAAATCAACCGGTCGCGTTCCGGAAACTCAAGCGGGGGTTGACGATTTCCACCTGCCTCATTCCACGCAACAAGCTTGTCCAGTATGCCCGTTTGTTCGTTGAACTTAGTAAGCAAGGCGTCGAGAACTTCGGCGCATCTTTTGACATTGAGAACCAGTCCAGAGGTTAGGTACTCCGTGCCCGGCAGATTGACGAATTTCAAGGCGGTAGCGGGAACGATTGTCAACGCTGCGTTATCCTCACTGCACACAGGCTTGCTGGTTGCCGTCCAGATCGACGTAGCTTCCTTTCGGAAAGCCCCCGCAGTACAAATCGTTTCCGTTGTGCCGCGCCGTCATGGCAGCGGACCTACGTCCCAGCGCCGCCACTTATCCTACTGTACCGTTGTGCGGAACCCCCGGTAGTGTTTTTGTATCCACTTGGTCGGTGAATTGTCCCGACAGCGCAGGTCCAGGAGTTCATTCAACTGTTCGTCGGTGAGTGTGAGAATCACCTTTCGATTCGGGGCGGAGTCATTCCACACAGAGAATATCTTTCGCTGTACGGTTTCTGGGGGAGCTTGACGAGTTACGATCACGCCGAGCCTTCCAATCCTGTCACCTAAATAGGTAGCGGTTTGGTTGATTTCAGTCAACCCGAGATCATTCGTGTTCTTCGCTTCAAACATTACCAAAATACCGTCATGGGCCGTGCGCACATATTCCCAGAACGATTCATCAGATTCGCTCGTGAATATGATGTCCCTGCGCTCCGTGCCGTCGAATGTTCGAACCTCCGGCTGACCGTTAGTCAGATCTGGGTTAAACAAATAGTTCAGAATCTCAAGGACGAGGCGATGATAGTCTTCGGCTTGCTCGCGACCTGGTTTAATGGCAGCGAGCCTTACTTTGAGCGCCTCAGCCTCTCCACAAGCATCCTCGCTGATGTAGTCGATTGCAGGCCGCGCGTCCGCCGACCGCTGCTCCCGAGACCGCATGTAACGCTCTACTAAGCCAATATCGCCACGCGTCACGGTGACAACGTCAACTTTTGGCTGAGATTTAGTGTCTGTCCGTTCCATGGCATCGGTACTTGTATTTTTGGCAGAAGATTGTACTGCTCGTCGTTTCGTTGATAGGTACGTCCTGAATTCAGTGCGAATGAAGTCGTCGTAATTAATCCAAGGGAGAACTCGGACCAACCGACGTGGGACAAGCAAGATTGGTGAGCCGTCCGCAGGACTAACCGGCAGGTCTTCGTACGAGTCCTCCCACTGCCGTGACGAAGGATCGTATATGTGATTGACCGGAACACCGCTCTTGACCGGTAGCTGCCAAATACCACACTGGCGTTGCGTGTATTCGATTAGAAAGCGCTTCAATACATTGGCTGCAACGTCGCTGATGCGGTCAGGGCCGATTCCTGCAGAAACAAGCTGCATCTCTTCGACATGGCGAATCCCGCGCTCCTTTAAACTCGGAGACCCGACAAGGGTCTCGATGATCAGTCCGGCCAGGTGAGTGCCAACTCCCGATCCACGTTTGCCGCCCCGCGTGTAGCCAAGCCCGATGGCAGACACCTCGGGAAAATCGAACAAACGACTCGCTTCCGAAACTTTTCCTCGACGAATAGCGTCAATTCCGGCGTTGAATGCACTGACTAAAATATCGTGGAGCCTTCGGTGCTCGGGATCACGGCTCTTGTACAGCAGAAATGGGTCAATACCCACAGGAACATCTACACCGATGCGCGGGATGACGAAATCCACATCGTACTGCGAAATGTTGCTTATATCAGGAGTGCGTTTGGGTCGGCAGCGCTCATTCTTACTCTTCCGACTCTGCTCCCAGATCATTCAAAGCGTCGTCGATGCCTAGCCGTCCATGATCGTCTTCGCTTTCGGTGCCATCGTTCTCTTCATCAATCGAGAGGTACTCTTCCAAAGTGTGAGTGTCAAACTGATCAAAGTCGAAGCATTCCTCGCCAATGTCTGTCTCCGACCTGAAACACGAGTCGTCGACATCGCCCTCGACGAACGCTTCGACATTCTCCTTTATCGCGTATTCGGCGTTTTCCTCGTCGCTCAAAAAGCACTCAAGTGCGCCAACAACCGTTCTGGCGCGACACAATGTCTCAACGAGCCGTTTCTCTTGCGCCCGGAGGTCCGTCTTGCACCTGCCCAGACTCTGGCGCACAGTGCGCACAGTGACCAGCACTTCTGGATAGACCGGGTTGTTGCCTGCGGGGACAAACTCCTTGGTTCGATCCAAGTAGACATCGTTCTTAACGATATCTTTTGCGTCACGGATAATGTCGTTTGCTTGGTCTACAAAAAGCGGTGTTGTTTCAACCAACGTCTTACCTTTCGCTAGTTTGTTAATTTCGTCATAGAAACCTTCCGAATGATTCGACAGCGCTTCGCAACGCTTCGCCGTCTTCCGCGCGGCCCTCAGTTCTCCTTCAAGTTTTTCGACTGCTGCTTGCGAGTTTTCTAGTTGAAGCACGCGGCGAGTCCGAAGTTCGTTTGCCGCACGTTCCTCCTCGGCTTCTTCGTCTGCTTTCTTGGCTGCGCGCGCGGCGGCTGCATCAGCTTTTGACTGGCCCGATATTGCTTCCGTCATAACCCTCTCCCAAGAAAGCCATCGGCATCGAGTGATGGCGAATATAGAGCGAATCTATAATCGCACTACATGCGCCGTTATCTTGTTGACTATAGTCTGATTTTCAGACATAATCAAGTGGAAGTAAATTCATCGAAAGGACGATAATGCCAATCGATCTGACGGAATTGGGATCGAGACTTCGCAGGATTCGGGAGAGCCGAAGTTATACCCAGGAAGAGATTGCCGAGCTGTTGGGCATTCCTAGGTCGAGTGTCGTTCAAATCGAGTCAGGAAACCGTTCAGTAGACAGCCTCGAACTGATGAAGCTCTCCGAAGAACTTGGTTTTGAACCGAAGGACTTATTTGCCGAAGAATTCTCTGAGCAAAAAGACTCTGTAACGGCCTTGTTCCGCGCGGAGCCGAAGGTCGCGACGGATAAGAAGTTGAGTCAGGCCATTTCCAGGTGGTCTGGGCTTTGCCGCCAGTTTACCCATCTCGAGAAACTTGTCGGTGCCGACCGCGGCCTTGTACCTCCTGTCCGCTACGATTTGCCTCAACCTCGAAACAAATGGGAGGCAATTCACCAGGGAACCGCTGTTGCCGACCAAGAGAGAAACAGGCTCAAGCTCGGAACTGGCCCAGTCCCGGAACTACCTGAAATCGTTGAGAGCCAAGGTGTGAGAGTCGGGCTGCTTCCGCTTGATGATTCAATTTCAGGGTTGTTCTTAACGGACGAGAATGTGGGATTGACCATTCTCGTCAATTCGCGTCACTCAGAGCAAAGGCAATTGTTTTCCTATGCTCACGAATATTGTCACCTTCTTTTTGACAGGCAAAAAAAAGGCATCGTTAGTCGCCTAGAGAATCGCGAAGACCAGACTGAAGTAAGAGCGAATTCCTTTGCGGCAGCATTTTTGATGCCCGAGAGCGGAGTGCGCGAGTTTCTATCCGGCGTGGGAAAGTCGCAGGATGTCCCAACGCTTCAAGAAGTGTATGACGAGGAAGGCGATGCTGTACGTGCGCAGCGTCGCGGCTCATCCCAACCCCTTGGACTCCAGTTCTATGACATTGCACATTTGGCTTTCTACTTTGGTGTGAGCTATGAAGCGGCTCTTTGGCGACTCAAGAGCTTTCAAATCATCTCAGAGGAAGAACGAGAATCACTTGCTAAAAAGCAGACGGCAGCGGGCGCATTTCGCAAAGTTCTGGGTGACCGATTCTCACGCCACAGGGACCGCTTCACCAAACACGAATCTACCTTTCAACACAAGCTGTTGAGCATGGCGCTGGAAGCATTTCGTCTCGGGGAGATCAGCAAAGCCAAGCTCAAAGAAATTGCTTCCGGTGCAGATGTTTCCAATGGCGAGCTAAATGCGCTCCTGGGAGGCATCGAGGTTGAATCGCCATCGGTTGGGGAGGAGGTCCGTATCCCCAATTAGTTATCATGGCCGATCAACCGGAGCCCTTGGACGTTTGCACAGACGCCTGTGTGCTAATTAATTTAGCGCATGTCTCGCGGTTTGACTTGCTCGGGCACATCCAAGACATGATTTTTCACGCTCCACAGGAAGTCTTGAATGAGGTAAGCGAGCCTGACCAGATGCGGAAAGTAGAAGAAGCTCTCGAAAGTGGCGTATTACGTAGACTCAAGATTGTCGATGTCGAAGAACTGGAAGCCGTGGCTGAATACGTCGAGCAATTCGGCAAAGGTGAGAGCGCTTGCCTTGCAGTCGCCATCCATCGGCATTGGGTAGTCGCCACGGATGAGACGAAAGACAGGAGGCTCAGCCGAGAAATTGCCTCAAGAGGGATCAAAATTATTAACACGCCAGGCATCTTGCTGAAAGCCATCCGTCAGGGAAGTTTATCTGTTCAGGCTGCGGACCTGATAAAGGCGAAGCTCGAAGAGACTCGAAGAGAATAGATTCAAGATGAGTTTCACGTCGTTCCAGGAGCTTGTCTGAACGACTGAAAGGCCGTCAGGTTTGGCGCGTTCCCGCGCTCCTCTCTGGACCTCTACGGCGTTCACGCCACCTATTTCGTCATGTCGCTTCGCACAATTACCTTCTGGCTTTTGATGGGGACAGCAGCGGTGTGGTTCGGAATTGCCGTGTACAAGTTCGGTCGCTCCTGACCGAACTTGCCATGAACTACATCACGTATTCGCTCTGAACATTCTGCGCGTGGTGGAAACACTTCTTCCGAACTGGGGGGAGGAAGGTGATAGACAAGGGGAGACAACCTCTCGGTCCGCATATTGCAGCCAGCTATAGAAAGGCCTCCTCTCGATGAGGCAACGACGGCCGAACTAGCGGTGCGGCGATTTTGAATCCGCTTCGACAAGAGAAAATGACACCTTGTTCTTGCGAAGCAAAGCAACCGCGTATTCAACCGGAATGGCCACGGCCAGGCCCGAGTTTTGCATCACAATCTCTCCCGGTCTTACTTGCACTACATTCAATTCAGACGTGAATACCGGAGCCTGCCTGTACGCCTGGTCGATTGCAATGACATTCCCAGTTTCAGCATTGTAGATTGGCCCACCACTGTTCCCAGGATTCAAGACTGCGTCTAACAAGACTGAAAGCACCGGTTCACCCGGCAGGCTGTTTGCTGGCACTGCGCCTGGTGGTAGCTTGGTAAAGTCAACGTAGGCGAAAGTTTCACTGGCTACCATGGCACGCTGTGTTACAAAAGTTGGCACGTCAAGGGGATAGTCTGAGGCCAACAGCGTTTCTCCCTCGGGCGGTTTTCGATTGTCGAGTGTCACATCGCTTACCTTGAACGGAACCGTTTCACCAAGGATGGATTGCGGCACGAACACCTCACCGGTGAACGGGTTCTTGGTTAGTTTCAAAAGGGCCAAGTCGTGAACATCGTCCACATCAACCACTGAAGCGTCCACTGTTCTGAAATTACCCAGGAAATCCGACTTCGGACCTATGAGAATCGCGACCAAGAATTGCGGCTGCGTATGACTGTCGTTCAAGACCTCTTTTTCGCTCATCCTCACTACGCGACCTGCCGTCAGCACATAACCTTGCCTGCCTACGAAAAATCCAGTGTCAGCATGCCAGCCTAGGTCCACGCCACCGGGGCCCCTGGGGGCGCTCGGCGGGCTCGGGGTGTATCGAATTTGGACGGTCGCGGAGTCCCACTATGTCTGTTAGATCGGCGGGTGTGCACAGACCGCTCGCTTGGGACCTGTGCGTAATTGTTAGACTGAGCGGCCATCCCGATACAACTGGGGGAATCCCCAGTAGCGGCGGACAACGGAACGCTATCTCTTTGGAATAGTTGCGACGTTGAAGTTCTTCCAACGCCCTTTGACGTAGTCGGGTCACAGGGACCTCCCCGACGCTAACGCGACATCCACCCTACGACCACTACGCTGCTCTGGCCGCCGCGACAGCGGCTTAGTCCTAACGACAAAACCGTCCATTTAAGGTCCTAGAGAAATTGACTTGTCCGGTTTTGCGTTTTTTATTGGGATGCAGCCCAGTCGATGGTCACTGTCATTTCGTTTTCTATGACTCCACAGCCAGCCGGGTGAGGCTTGTATTTCCAACGTGTGATCGAATCAAGAAACTTCTGATGAATGTCGGCAACACCAGACTTTCGAGTGATTACTGCGTTGGTTGCCGTGCCGTCTTCCTGGATTTGGTACTTGATTGTGGGATCGTTTATAGGACTCGGCGGGAAGTATTTTGAATGGACCCTTTGCATAAGAGCCGTGGATGCGAATCGAAGGCAAAGCGCCACAGCGTCTCGAAATCACTGGTCCGGAGCGGAAGGAGTTCACGATCAAGCTGATTCGCGATCGCGAGTCCGAAGTGTCCAGGCCCAGGCGTGGCTATGATTCGATGGAAGTGAGTTTGAGCGGCGAAAACAAACCGATGTGAGTTCACTGAGGCACGACTAATCAGGCGGAGTGGCGATCTCGTGGGTGGAAAAATATCTGCTCCAATCTGCCCTCACCTAGAACTCTTTGGAGTTCACCATACCCGACGAACGGAATGAGGATCACAAACAGCAGCAGCGTGAATGTAAGGACCGCTTTCCACGTTCCGCCGCCAAGATCGGAGATGCTCTGTTGGAATGTTTGCCCGTGATGCATGCCGATTGCAGCATCCTCAAGAATTTTGAAACAAGTTAATATAATCGTAAAAAGGGCAGATTTCGCAAGAGTCGGGTAAATGAGCGGCGCATCATTAAATCTCTCACCTAGGTGCAGATCTTTGGCCGTGAGCATAACTTTAGCCAGCGCCAACGCATTTATGATCGCGAAACCGTGGTACGCAAAAGGAATGTGCTGCTCAGCTAGAACCATCGACTTGAACATCACCAACAAACCGAAGATCACCCAAAGATAAAGCGCGATTACGACAAAGTCCTTCACCTGCTGATAGGCGATCCGTTTAATGTCTCGATTGGATTTACCCATGGCATCTCTCCCGACTGGCAGGGGCTGCACTCAAATGATGGCTGGCGAAATCACACCGAAGCATTGTTACTAGCGACAGTTGCCCACCGCCAACTTTAACTCGCAATCGCCACCGATCAACTCCCGATTATAACGGCGCTATCTCCGAAGTACGTACTAGCCCGAATATGTCCGGTTTCGCGACCAATCAGGAGTTGAGAATCCTTTCTGCTAATTCAGGTATTCTTTTCTGCGAATGAACCGCGAAATTCAAGTCGGTATCCTCGTGATGATGTCGCTGATTTGGGGGTGTCCAGTGCGTGGTCAGGAGATCCACATCAGAGTCACTCAATTGAACTCGCCTTTACTGCTTAGATTAAAGACAAACTGGATATAGGCGTTAGCGATTGCTCCGGCGTAGGTGTCGGAAACGCCTTGTTCGTGCGCCCGTAAATCCTCCGGTGGGATGCCTACAGGAACTCTCGGCAGGAAATGCGAAACCCACGCCGCTCAAATCATTTGTCGCGAGTGTCTTCGCTCCTGCGTGTCTCCAGACAGTCTAAATGCGGCGTTTCAATGAAAGAAGGCTCGCAGCATCCACGATCACAGGCGGGCGGCCAAGCCGTTTGCCTTTCGCTCGCGCATCCCGTAATCGGATGTTTCTTTTTTGCCCCTGGCGTCTTACGGATAACCAAAAAGGGTTGCGATACAACCACTACAACGAGAATCTCTGTGATCTTCGAAGGATCTGATTCCGCGTCGAACACAGCACCCCGAACGGCCGGGTTCCAGGCCTGGCACGGGTTATTGGACATGATCCGTTAAACAATTTTTGCGCTTAGACACGTAGAGAGTTTTCAAGTACTCTCCGCGAGTCAGGGTGGCCAGGGCATACTGGCTCCGGCCGACGCTTCCTTTGGGTAAGGACACAAATATGAATCGCACACTTTCGACTATGGTTTTTGCAGTCAGTTTTTGTACAGCCATCTGCTTATGGGGAAACTCGCGCACTCAGGCGGGAACCGCGCCAACGACAACAACGCTAACCGCATCGGTAAATCCCGTCGTTATTGGCCAACCGGTGACGTACATGGTGACGGTCTCGACGACCAGCGGGGTGTCTCTAACAGGTCCCGTAGCGATCAGCTTCAATGGCACCTATGGACCAAACTACTCGTTGAACAATGGAACTGTCGTGGTGACCACGACCGCGGTGGGCCCACCGCAGACGATGCAAGTCATCGCCAGCTATCTGGGAGATGCCAACACTGCACCTTCCACCTCGGCGATTCTCAGTGAGATAGTGACAGCGGGAGTCGGTTTAACTCCTACCACTATTTCCATCGTGTCGAGCGTCAACCCGGCCTACCCGTACCAGACCGTAACCTACACGGCGACGGTGGTCGGTGGAACAACGCCCACGGGAACAGTTAATTTCTTTCTCGGCTCAACCACTCCCGTTCCCGCGACTATTTCCGACAACGGAACAGCCACGATTACAAACTCTTATCCGGCCCCAGGAAACTACCCCGTGTATGCTAGCTACCTCGGCGACAGTCACAACCAGCCGATAACATCGTCCACGATCGACCAGGTCATTAACGAGGTCGGTGTTCAACCTGCATTGCAGTTTGTGCCGATCACCCCGTGTCGGGTTGCCGACACGCGCTCACCCAACGGAGCGCTCGGCGCTCCTCTGCTCTCGAGCGGCCAGCCGCGGAGTTTCCCGATTCTACAGGGAGCCTGCAATATTCCGCCTACGGCCCAAGCTTATTCGCTCAACTTGACTGCCGTTCCAACCGGTCCGCTCGGTTACCTCAAGTTGTATCCGACCGGGCAGCCGATCCCGATGGCCTCGCTGCTCAACTCCTTGGATGGCCGAGTAAAGGCGAACGCGGCGATCATCATGGCAGGAACCGGCGGTGCGGTTTCTGTCGTTGCCAGCGCTTACAATAACGCTCCGACGTTAACCAACGTGATCCTCGACATCAACGGATACTTTGTGCCTCCGGGCGGCAACAGCTTGGCGTTTTATCCAATCACACCTTGCCGAGCAGCGGACACCAGAAACCCGGCAGGGCCACTCGGCAAACCTTACCTTGCCGCTGGGCAGACGCGAGCCTTCCCGCTGCTGTCGTCTGCTTGCAATCTGCCGCCGAGCGCCGTGGCTTACTCTCTTAACGTCAGCGTGATACCCCAGGGGTTTCTAGGCGCCTTGACCGTCTGGCCCACCGGACAGCCGAAGCCAACAGCATCAACCCTGAATGCAACAACCGGAGCAATCACGGCGAACGCCGCGATTGTTCTCGCGGGCCCGAGTGGAGACGTGAATGTCTTCGCGGAGGACAATACCGATGTGTTCATCGATGTGAATGGCTATTTTGCGCCGCCAGGGGTTGGTGGTACATCTTTCTATCCGACGATACCGTGCCGGGTTTTCGACTCGCGCACTTATCTTCCTTTTATTCCCTTTCCCGGTAGATTTACCGTGGCCACGGCGCAGAGCAATTGCCCCCTGTCGAATGCCGCGGCTGCCTACGTGTTCAATGCAACGGTTGTTCCGTTACAAGGAGCGCTCGATGTTTTGGTGCTTTGGCCCACGGGCGAATCAGAACCCCTCGTCTCTACGCTGAATGCGTTCGATGGAGCGATAACCTCGAACATGGCGATCGTGCCCACAAATAACAACGACATCGATGTCGACGCCAAGTCCCAACAAACGTTCGTGATCCTGGACGTCTCGGGCTACTTCGCTCCCTAGCGAAGGTGCTGGGCAGACAACGATCCCTCAGATCATCGATCTCACGATCAGGCGAAAGGCTCCGGAACTACAGCTGCTCGAGTCGAGGTTTGAAAGTGTTCTGCCAAGCGCAGTTCGGAGCGTTGTCCGACGTCCGACGGATACGCGTTTTGAATCCGTGCTAACAGCGGAGACCGGGCTTTTCAACGGTTGATTTCAAATTGGAAGACAGAGGTCGGCTATATGGTCGACGACTTCCTTGACACGTTCGTAATGGACCTTAGCTTGTGCGATCGTGACACCGACGTACCTGCCGTGAGAGACCGCTTGGCGAATGTTAACCACACTGTCCAAAGATGCCTTGTACTCGCCAACCAGATAGCCCTTCAAGTCATTGTGCCAGTCGGCCTCAAAACTGCCGACGAGATCCAGTAGATTTTGAGCGTTCGCAGTTGTGAATCGGTACAGCTTGCCGCCCGCGTACTTTTGAACGGATGGCGCCGCTCGCTGCCTTGTATGCTCCAGGAGCAATTCGATGGCGGCTTGCTCTAGAAACCCTGAGATGAGGACGCAGAGATAGCGGGCCAGGTCGGCCGACAATTCCATATCTTCCACGGTCAGGGCTCGCTTGAAGGTTTCGTCGAGCCTCTGTTGCTCCTCTCAGCAACAGTGGGGTACCTTTCCTGAAGCCATCTGTGCCAGGCCGATGTCTCTGTCGGATCGCCGTTGGGAATGTTGCCTCTGAAAATGCGCTGAGGGTTTGAAAAACTAGGCTCGTTGATAAGGTCCCAGCAGAGCCACGGGACGTCCTTGAAACGATTGACAACGGAGAGAACGTAATCCTGCTCGACGCGCAGCGATGCGGGATCGGTATACGGGTTTGCAACCGGCGGGCCCGCAACGGTTGGTGCAGGTTGGAGCCCGCCACGGTTTGTGCGCGGCACAAACGCGAAGAAAGTGAAGTTGATGATGATATCGTGGCGCCGCGCGCAAAGGAGATACGCCTCCAGGTTGCGCACGAAACGTTCGTTGACTTCGTCAGTCAAAGGTTCGACGAAACGCAGATTGGGCATCCACACGCCGGTGCGAACGAAGGTGACATCGTGACGCGCCATTTCAGCGAAGTCGTGATCCCACGTCCAGGCATTGCGCGGACTCGAAAAATCCCAGCCGTTTTCTTCCGTGGTGAAGTAATTGGTGCCGACGGGGAAGAATGGTTTGCCCCCTTTCGTCAGGAAATCACCGTTTGTGCCCAAAACTGGGCCGGAGGTGAGAAGCTTCTCGTCCTCAACCCAGAAGCCGCTTTGATGAAATTCGCGGGCATGGCCGGAGTCCTCGTACAGACCACGAACCGTGTAGAACCCGGGCGAGAGCGGTTTGCGGAAGAACAGATCGACTGAGACTTTGCTGCCGGAACAGGGGATGACGGCCGAATCAAGGACGGTGTCCCCGGAGAGCAATTCGACCTTGACGGCGCCGGTGAGCGGAAGTGATTGGCGCTCCCGATGAGGGTTGCGAAGATGAACGACGATTTGCGGCAGCTCGCCCGGTTTCACAGTGGAGAACAGCACTTCCAGCCAAAAAGACGTTGCACCCTGAAGCGCATAGTTCGCTGTCTGCCGAATGAGCTCGGTGCCATCGGGCGAATCCCAGTAGCCGGGCTCGGGTTCGAAATCGAGCATGACAATGCGGGAACCCAGCATGGACGTGGCCGGTGTCGGCGGGATGTTCATGTAGTCCGCGACGATGACCGGAGCCGCAACCGCGTCGCTCTCGGAGTTCACCATGTATCCAAGACCGTTGAGGCGTCCTTCGACGACGAAGAAGCGGTGGGCGTGAAACTCGTGCGTGCCGAGAAACGAATAGCCCGCCCGCCACGCGAACTTAATGTTGTTTTGCGGAGGAAGCGTGTAGCTGTGACGGAAGCCCAGTTCACGAGCGTAGGCGTCTTGCTCGGGGCCTTCGATGAATTTGCCGTTGGCCGCCGTGACCGGAACGCGAAATGGTTGGCCACCAAGGACGAGAAGGTTACCGCCGGAGCCCGCTTCTGTTTCACCTGGCGAGGTCATTGTAGTCGTGTTCGAAAAATGTGCAAGCATTGCGCGGCGCCGAAGTTGTCGTTGCTGACGTGCCTCCTCAAGCTTGCGATCGCGTGCCGCATGGATTTCAGCCTGTCGGTCGGCGAGCATGTCGTGCGGCGTCACATAGCCGATGGCACTGTGCAGGCGCACGGTGTTGTAGTGATCCACGTAGGTTTGAATCAAACGCACCGCGTCTTCTCTCGTCAACGGTGTACCCGGCCGGATGCACTCCGATTTTAGCGATTTGTGCCAGCGTTCCAGTTTGCCGTTTGATTGCGGATAGCCGGGTGAGGTTCGCACATGGGTCATGCCTGCGATGCGGATGAACTCCTTGAAGTCTCGGGCGATAAACTGTGGCCCATTGTCGGAGATGATCCGCGGTCTTGCTTCCGGATACTTCTCACGGGCTCGCTGCAAGATGACTTCGATTTCCGCTTCGGTCATCGATTCCCGCAAATCCCAATGGACGATCGAACGGCTATAGCCATCCAGAATGCTGCACAGGTAATAGAAGGTCCCGCTCACATTGATGTAGGAAATATCGATATGCCAATGCTGGTGCGCCTTGGGTGGTTGTTCGAAACCGGTTCCTTTGCGCGACGGCTTGCCCTTCCATCGCGATAGTAACCCGGCCTGCTGCAGGACACGCCAGACGCTCGAGGGGCTGACGGCCACGACATCCGCGTCCAACATCATGAACGTCAACCGTCGGTAGCCTTCCAGCGGATGGTCCAGATAATAACGGAGGATGGTTTGTTTCTCCCATGGCTGCAGCCAGAAATCCCGGGGAATCCAACCATTGTGCTCATTGACGCGCCCATAGCGTTCTCGCCAGTCGTAGAATTTGCTGGCGCGTACGCCCAGCCAGTGGATGAATCGTCCGGCAACGATCGCGGTCTTTTCTGACCAGTACCGGACGAAATCGACCACCAAGTCGCGCACGTCGTGCGGCACCCACACTTTGGTCAGAGCTCCCCAAGACTTTTTTTTAAGGCAATGTGCTCGGCCATCAATTCCGCTAGCACCTCGTCCTTCGTCTGGATCTTCTTTTCCAGGTACTCGATCCGTTGTTGTTCCCCTTGCTGGTTCGCCTGGCGCTTGCTCTGGAACGCGGCCGCACCATTCTCAAAGAACTCTTTCTGCCAACGGTAGAATACCGTTGGCTGCAGCCCATGCTCCTCGCACAGATCAGAAATTGGCACTTTATCCAACAAGTGCCGCCTGAGGATGGCCACCTTCTCTTCCCCGCTGTAGTGCTTTCGCTCTTTTCTCATGCGTCCTCTCCGCTATCTTAACGGAAGAACGCCCTCTCCAGTTCCAGCTGAGGCAAGACATGACCACCGCGCGTCCCGTGGGGACGGCTGCGGTGGAGTGAAGTGAAGTGCGGAGACCCCGCTGCCTGCTATCCCGTTTTCTCCGCCGTGCAGTAGCGGAATTGATTTTCCGATAGCCCGATGAAGAAGGTGCTCAAGTCTTCTTCCGTGACTACGTGAAACTCATGCGCTTCATAAACCACGTACATGGTGCACTTAGTGGCCCGAGCGTACTTGTCGGCAATACCTTGCGCTTGGTTGAACGAACTAAACGAGTGCATGGTCATCAAGTGCCCATTTACTTGACGTCTTAATGGTTTCATGTGCGTGCTTGAGCCGTCGCTGTCCTAGAGCAATCACGAAATTGATTTGGAGCAACAAGGGGCAACGGCACATCACTAAGAACGAAGACCTTGGCTAGGGCTTTCCCCAGTTGTTTGGCAACGTAAATGAGGCGATAAAGATGTTTTTCGCGCTTTAAGGCAGGAGCAACTATTGCCATTGATTCGTATTCTCGTAGTTGACGATTTCAAGGATTGGCGACGCCAAGTCCGTTTGCTGCTTCAGGCCCGGCCAGAATGGCAAGTCATCGCCGAGGCGTCGGATGGAAGAGAAGCCGTTCAGAAGGCCGAAGACCTGAAGCCGGACTTAATTCTGCTGGACATCGGTCTCCCCAAGTTGAATGGAATCGAAGCCGCCCGGCAGATACGGCAACTCTCCCCCAGCTCCAAAATAGTCTTCCTAAGTCAGAATAATAATCTCGACGTCGTCCGGGCAGCTTTGGGCACAGGCGCTCAGGGTTACGTTTATAAGATGGATGTCCGACGCGATTTTCTGCCTGCTATCGAAGCGGGTCTGCGGGGTAAGCAATTCGTCAGTAGCAGCTTAAAAGGCCACGAGTTCACTGACACCTCAGTGGAGAAAGCCGCTCACCGCCATGAGGTTCAATTTTATTCCGATGACGCGCTTCTTCTAGATACCTTTGCTCACTTCATCGCTGTTGCCCTCAAGTCCGGGCGTGCAGCTATCGTTGTCATTACCGAGTCGCACCGAGACGGTCTCGTCTCGAGATTGAAGATGCAAGGCTTAGATGTTGATGCCCTCACGCAACAGGGAACTTACATTCAGTTGGATGTCAACAAGACGTTCTCATCATTTATGGCCAATGATATGCCTGACTCGACGCGATTTTCCCAGGTTGTAGGTGGTCTCATTGCGGCAGCAGCCAAAGCGGTGAGGCAACAGCATCACGGTGTTGTGGTATGTGGAGAAGGTACATCTGTCTTGTGGGCTGAGGGTAAGGCCGACGCTGCCATTCGTGTAGAACAACTCTGGAACGAGGTAGGCAAAACCTTCGATTTGGATATCCTCTGTGGGTACGCCTTGAGCAGCTTTCACGGAGACAAAGACGAGCGCGTTTTCGAGAGCATCTGCGCGGAACACTCAGCCGTTCATTCTTAGTGAGAAGAAAGACTCAATTCTAGGTTAATCTGCCGCTGCGGTGCGTCTTTGTTTGCGAGTTGGCGCAGGTCTTCTTCGGGCACGGCAAATTCAGCAGCGCCGCAATCCAAGCAGATAACAAACTCCGAGGCTACCCACACCGTGGGCTTGTCAATGTTTTTCAGTCCTGGGAAATGGATGCCCATCTCCGCGCTGAATTTCTTTTCGTTGACTGAGCTGCACGACTTGCAGGGCATACTCCCCTCTCACGGTATATCTCTTGATGGCACGCAACTCTGTAAGGAAGGCTCAATCGACACCAATCCTTGCTTTACAGCAAATAAAACCAGATCGGCGTTACTCCGAAGGTTGAAAGCTCGCATGACGTGATGCTTGTGGAATTCCACAGTCTTTTCACTTAGGTTGAGCACCCCCGCCATTTGTTTGATGTGCAATCCTTCAGCAAATAACTGAACGATTTCTCGCTGTCGTTGGGTCAAGTCTTTGGAGAACTGCCGCGCCCTGGCCTTCGTTGCAACCCAGTCTTCAGGTCTCAACCGGGGCGTTATATAGGACTGGCTATGCAAGACATGATTGATCGCCTTTAGCAGTTCTTCTCCGGCTGAATGTTTCAGCACAAACCCGATTGCGCCGAGTTCGAGAGCCGCAGCGGCAAGATTCGGATCATCTCTCATTGTCAGGAACACGAACTTGGTACAGGGAGCTTGTACTTTGATTCGCTGCGCCGCATCCAGCCCATTCATGAGTGGCATTCCGACGTCCACAACGATCACGTCTGGGCGGACTTGTAAGGCTTCTTCGACCATGGCGCGACCGTCCATAACCAACCCTACGACGGTATATGTCTTTTCCAGATAGACCCGCAATGTCTCAGCGAACATGGCGTGGTCATCTGCGATAAGGAGGCGTGGTCCGGTTGGTTTTGTAGAGACAGTTCGCATGAGGGTCTTTCTGTGCGGTCAAAAAGATGCCCACCGCAACGTACCTCATAGATTGTTAACTGTGACTGGGAGCAAGACTATTGCATATTTGTCCCTTGCTGTAACTGGCAGTTCTGACAGTTAACCCAGTACTAGGATTGATTGCCTCCTTTGTGAATGATCTGCAATGAAAAGCCGAAGCGCGTGCTAACGCAGTCGATTGCAGCAGCATGGCGGCACTATCCAAGCCAGGATACGGCGTCCAGATAATAGACAACCGGCAAATGGAGTCCAGCTAACGTCTTGAGTTGTCAATCGCATCACGAGCGCTATTATTTGCGACCTTCACAGAGGGACCGTCGGCTAAGGGAAAACACAGGGGTGGTAAAGATCGTCAGTCCAATGGTCTAGGCCCACGTTCCTCAGGGGGTCTTGCCGGTTCCCCGGGGCTATCGGAGCCATCTAGCGTGTGTTCATCCGGGACTTGGGACACGCGGCATGTGCCTCGTGCCACTTGTACCGCTCAGGACTATGCCGCTACCGCGCCGAAGACTATAGTATTTCGGGAAAGAGAGGTGAAGAGTTGAAAGACCAGATCGCCCAAGAGATCGTCAGCGAATTGCGCCTGATTCGGGAAGAACTGCAAAACCTGACAATGGCTGTTCGATCAGCTAGCACCAGCAGAAATTCTGAAAATTCGTACACGGGAAAATCACATAAATTCTACCCGCGACGTGCTGCGAAGCCAACTGATGTGCGCCACTCTCAAGGGCATAAGCCACCACGAAGTCCCCAACGCGGCGAGCCGCGGAGCCAATGGCATCAAAATGCTCCAAAGGACACGCGATAACTCTCAAAGGCAATTTGTAGCCTTCACCTACCAGATCGGTTCCTTTCTGATCGAAACTTTTGAGTAGGGCCTTTTTCTCCTATCCCAATCCGGTCCAAGAACGTATCAACCGAGCCGTGCTCCGACGCCATGAGACGGCAGGTTTTTCGGTCAAGAGACCTCGCCATCTCAATGTCCTCGGCCATCCCGGCTAGGTCGGCAGCCATGCGATACCCAGTGATGTTTACTTCCATATGCTGCCGGATGTTATTTGGCAGGACAGGACCTCCGTACTCGTAGCCCGCACACAGGGCTGGAAGGCCACATGAGAGTGCCTCAAGTACTCCCCGACCCGCTGAGGCGACAATATCAAAATGGTGCAAGAAATTTTGAATTGAGTGGCACGGTATATAGTTAATCAGGGTTAGGTCGCGTCCATATTGGTCACTTATTTTCCAAAACGCGTCACCGTCTCCCAACATCGTTAGTCTAACATTGCAAAGCAAGAGCCGCTCTAAAATCCGCCACATTGTCGCCTCTTGTCTGTTCAAGCGCGTGTAGAAAAGGAGATTTGGCTGCGTTTTGCGCGTCCCCCCACAATCATTCGAGGGTTTGAAACGTTCGAGGTCAACGCCATGACTGACCATTATTAGTTTACTGGGCGGAATTTTCGTAGATTGATATTCCAGTGCCGCTTCCGTCATGCACAGAAACTGGTCACATCGGTCCTGAACAGTTTGGGAATAAACGGCGGTTTTCTTATGAACCACGCAGATTATTGGGCACCCGTGAGGCAAAGACAATAAAAGTTTGTCGGTTGGCTCATCTACTAAAATAAGGTCGGTCGGCCCAGGTGAGTGAAGTGCTCCCCAAAATTCGGACCAATCAATAAGGTGTAAAATCGCTGCCTCGGAAACGGAGCAGAGATGAAATCGAGGCAACGGCGGAGCTTCAGCGCGGAAATGAAAGCACGAATCGCGCTGGAGGCGATCAAGGAGCAGAAGACCATTCAGGAGATCGCTTCGCATTACGGGGTGCATCCCAGCCAAGTAACGAACTGGAAGCGGCAAGCGATTCAAGGAGCGCCGGAACTGTTTGCGGATCGGCGGTCGCAGCCGGACACGAGCGAGGAAACGCTGAAGGCGGAGTTGTACCAGCAGATCGGGCAGTTGCAGGTGGAGCTGGACTGGCTTAAAAAAAAGTCCGGCCTATCGCGTTAGAGCAGAGGCAGGGATGGATTTCAGCGCACAAAGAACTGAGCATACGGCAGCAGTGCCGCTTGACGGGGGTTTCGCGGTCGGGGTGGTATTACGAGACGGAACCGGAGACGGCCGAGAATTTGCGATTGATGCGGTTGCTCGACGAGCAATACACACGGACGCCGTTTTACGGAATCCGGAAGATGGGTTGGTGGCTCGGCGAGCAAGGATACGTGGTCAATGCGAAACGGGTACGCCGGCTGATGCGGGAGATGGGGCTGGAAGCGATCTATCCGAAGCCACGGCTGTCGGTTCCCGGGTCAGGACACAAGATCTATCCGTATCGGCTGGGCAGCCTGAAGATCGAACGGCCGGACCACGTTTGGGCCAGCGATATCACCTACATCCGCCTGCGGCAGGGCTTTGTTTATCTGGTGGCGATTATGGATTGGTTCAGCCGCTATGTGCTGGCGTGGGAAGTATCGATTTCGTTGGAGAGCGCCTTTTGCGTGGCGGCACTGGACTGGGCATTGACGACGACGCGGCCGGAGATCTTCAATACCGACCAAGGGGCGCAGTTCACCAGCGAGGTATTTACGAACCGTCTGGAGAAGCAGGACATCACGATCAGCATGGACGGACGAGGGCGAGCGATCGACAACATTTTCATCGAACGATTATGGCGGACGGTGAAATACGAAGAGGTTTATCTGAAGGATTACGTCGACGTGCTGGAAGCCGTCTCCAACCTCAAAAGTTATTTCACTTTTTACAATCACGAGCGCCCGCATCAGTCGTTGGGCTATCAGACGCCAGCGGCGATCTATTTTGGGAAAGTGAAATGGGCTTGAGGAGGGACAACGCAAGGGATGCTACGGGTCGACCAAGTTGGCGATCGTCGTTCCTGGGCGATGCTGGCACGAACTTTTTCTGTGGAAAAGTAGAGCGAGGCACGAAGAAAGAAAAAAGTAGCAAAAAAGAAAGAAAAGAGGGCCCATGGAAACTGACGCTGCTGAAGGAAATCCGCAAAGACCGCGGATTCCCCCAGCAGCTTGAAAAGAGCCTCGCAAAAAGACGCTCGGCTTTTTCACAGTTCCCACAGGCCCAACAACAAGGAACTATTTACAATAATTTATGGCAGGCAGCGATCCACCTTAAGTAGGCTAAATTTCGGTCCGAAGGATGGGGAGCACCTCAGAGGGCGCCTCATCCATTTCAAAAACATGTGCATATTTCTTAAGCGGCTCTGCCAATGGGAATGCACTCAGGCCCTCAACCAGCAGAGTCACACGGACGCCCCGACGGTGAGCGGCTGCAATAAGGTCATATATGAAGCTGTGTTGACCATAGGTCTGATAGCGCCCATGAAGTCCGAACTTACCTTGGTAAAGTGGATTGCTTTGAGCGGAAACTGCGTATAAGACATGCATTGGTGCCCTCCCCTAGCGCAGCTCGTCTCTTAGGAAACCACGCGTGCTCCTCTCACAGCAGCAACGATGTGCAAGTTCTATGCCTGGAACACTGCGCTGAAAACACAAGTTTTAGAATAATGGGAAATATTCAAGCGAGTACAACAATAGACGGAATGTCCTGCCAAAGACGCATTATCGGAAACATAGGTACTGGGAACTGCTTGATTTCACCAGGGAAAGGCCGGAGGCCGGAGCTGCATGAGGCCGGGCATTCCGAACGCGATGTCCTGGAAATTGAGTTCGAGATGGCTTCTAGAGGGTCACGCGTGCAGCACGTGCACAATTCGCACTCGCATTTTTGAATTTAGCGCGACGTTTCGCGGCAAACCCCGTGCATTTTGTTTTCAGAAGTAATTCTTTTTGCGTGCGTTTCGATTACTTGTGAAACTTTTGGCTTTTATTTGCGAACAAGTTCTGCGTAATCAACTGAATTACGGTGCGGAAGCAATTCAATGTTTTTCACAAAAATGCGATTGGTTTTTCAGCCGCGAAATTGCAATGTAACGAATCCAGGTTTCATATGGGCATCAACAGCCTTTGAAAATCATCTTCCTAAGAGCCCGCCTCAATAAAACTGCTCCGATATGATGCGGGCTCTAACGGAGCGGGTGGGCCGACTGGCCGCGCGGTCGGTTACCACTTGGGGGCAGATGCCCTACGATGTACGTCTCACGCGATATACTTACTTAAAGCTTATAGTTGTCCCTGGCTGTTCTCCCGCAGTGACCAGCCTTCCGGCATTTTGGCATTTGCCGACTGGCGTCCCAAAACAGCGGCGCATCGCTTGCTCGTGAGGTTTCCTCTCGGAGGTGAAGTCTTGAACGCTGGGATCGAGAGACTTGCGCGGATTTACCTTCTGGTTGGCTTTTTGCTTGGCTTTACATGTTTCGCCCCATACGCCGAGGCACAGAACCCCATACCCTTCGTGAATCAGCCTCTGGTTCCTACGGCTACAGCGCCTGGAGGGCCGAGTTTTACGTTGACGGTGAACGGCACGGGATTTGTGTCGGGGTCGGTCGTCAACTGGAACAGCACCCACCTCGCCACCACGTTCATAAGCAGTTCACGATTGGCCGCGACCGTTCCGGCTGAGAACATCGCAACTGCCCAAACCGCTTCAATCACGGTGACAAACCCTGCTCCAGGCGGTGGCACATCCAGCGTCGCATTCTTCTCCGTTTCTGCGCCTACGACGCTTCAATTCACGGCTACGTTCCCAACTCCCGTGGGAGGCTATCAGCCCATAGCGGGCGACTTCACCAACGATGGCAAGACCGACCTGCTGGTGAATACTGAAACGATTCTCGGAGACGACAGTGTTTCTAACGCTCTTGCTACCTTCTTAGGGAACGGAGACGGCAGCTTTCAAGCTCCCGAGACGGAAAGCACATCAATTCAAGCTCCATTGCTTTCTGGCGACTTCAACGGAGATGGGATTCTCGACTTGGTTGGATTCGGCTCCCAAGGTTTGCCAGGAGTTCCTTCTTCCGTGACGCAATTTTTGAGTGTCGAGCTTGGGAATGGTGACGGCACATTTACCGCCAAATCCGAAACAAACCTTCCTAATCAGGGATCTGGGGGATTTACTCAGCAAATGGTGACGGGAGACTTCAATGGGGATGGGAAACTGGACGTCGCGTTGGCAAGCCTGAGCAGCACGAGCGGCGGTATTTATGTTTTTCTAGGAAACGGAGACGGCACACTTCAGAATCCTCTGGTCTCTGCCTCCGCAACTTTTTCGGCACCACCGAGCGATGCTATAGGAGCTATAGGAGGTGTTGGAGATTTCGATGGCGATGGAAAGCTTGATCTAATTGCGGTTGTTGGCACACAACTCTCCTGGCTTCGCGGCAACGGAGATGGCACATTTCAATCGCCTTCGACGACGTATTCGGTAGCTGCCAATACCTCCAGGATCATCGCGGCCGACCTGAATGGTGACGGAAAGCTTGATCTGATCACGGTGCCCGCGCCCCCCAATCCAACGTACACAGTCTTTTTGGGCAATGGCGACGGCACCTTTCAGCCTGGCGTTGCTTATCCCAGCGGAGGCATTCCTCTTAGCGGGGGAGTGATCGGCGATTTCAATTCTGACGGCAAGCTCGATCTTGTCTTGCCCGGTAATTCGGAGACTCTGCTCGTTCTAGGTAATGGCGACGGGACGTTCCAGTTTGAAAGCCCGCTGGTGTTGGCAAGTGGCGCAGGCAACGGCCAAACAGATAGCGCGGCTGCGGACTTCAATAACGATGGGAAGTTGGATTTGGCCATCGTTGGCGGTACGAGCAGCCCATTCATCCTTCTCCAGGAGACCCCACTTCCTGGTTTCTCTCCATCCAGTGTGATCTTTGCCGCGCAGCCAATTGGGACAGCGAGCCCCTCTCAGAGCGTCACGCTGACGAATACCGGAACGGGCCCGTTGAGCATATCCGGAATTGCGGTGGGAGGAGCGAACCCGGGGGACTTTTCTCAGACCAACAATTGCCCTGCTACACTCGCTGCCAGTGCGAACTGCCAAATCAACATCACTTTCACACCCTCGACACTTAACGGTCGTAGCGCGACGTTGAGTCTTGCCGACAACGCGCCGGCCTCTCCCCAGAGCATTCCACTCTCGGGTACGGGTGGGCAACCCATCGTGGTCAACCCGTCTACTCTTAGTTTTAATGCGGAAGCGGTTGGCAGCACTGCCGAGGCACAGCCGGTAACGCTCAGCAATACCGGTGGCTCTACTCTTACGATCACATCGATCAGCATCACGGGTACAAATGCCATCGATTTCGTAGAAACGAACGGATGCGGCCCGACTCTCGCCGCAGGAGCGTCCTGTTCCATCCAAGTAACCTTCACGCCGACCGCTATCGGCACTCGCAATGCCGCACTAACTATATCTAGCACAGCACCGGGCGGCCCGCAGTCGGCAACTCTGACAGGTACAGGCACGTTGAGCGCTATCTTGTCTCCCGCGAAAATCACATTCCCGAATCAATACGTGGGAACCTCCGGTTTGCCGCAGTCTGTAACGCTTACCAATCCGGGTTCCGCTCCGTTGACGATCACCAAGGTGACCACATCGCCTAGCGACTTTGCCCCGCTCAGCGCATGCAGCAACACATTGGCTCCGGGGGCCAGTTGCTCTATCGGTGTCTTTTTCGATCCCGCTGCCAGCGGTGTGCGAAATGGAACTCTAACGGTCACCGATAATCTGAATAGCAGCCCACTCTCGGCTTCGCTGACGGGGGTAGGACAGGATTTTTCGATGGCAGTGTCTCAATCCACTGCCACCGTCTCTCCCGGCCAAACCGCTAATTATTCCGTAAGCATTGCTCCGGGCGGAGGATTCAACCAGACGGTCACATTGAGTTGCAGTGGAACGCCAGCAATGTCTACCTGCTCTGTATCGCCGAGTTCTGTTGCTCTCAATGGTCCAACATCCGCCGTCACTGTAAGTGTAATCACATCT
The DNA here is from genome assembly GCA_963722985.1 of Candidatus Acidiferrales bacterium. Classification (GTDB taxonomy): domain Bacteria; phylum Acidobacteriota; class Terriglobia; order Acidiferrales; family UBA7541; genus Acidiferrum. The sequence goes on from CAVROZ010000003.1 coordinate 24,259, forward strand.
GGATCGTCAGCGGTCTTCAGGGAACCTATGGGCGTTTCACCGAGCGGGAGGATGATCCTTGCCTTGCGGTTCGCATGTTTTGGCATAGTCGGACTGGCGATTCTGGCAAGTTTGACAGGAAGCGCCCGGCAGCGTGCTCCCAAGCTACTGCGCCGATTAGCTTTCCTGTTGCTGCTCTGCATCGTCGGAGTCGGAATGTCGGCATGCAACGGGGGAAGCAGCGGCAGCAATGGAGGCGGCGGAACTCAACCCGGAACCTACAATCTGACGGTAACCGGTACATTCGCAGCAGGTACAACCACGCTGAGTCACACCACAAAGCTGACTTTGGTTGTGCGATAGTCAGCGGGCTTAGAATGGCGACCCCTGTGAACCGCTCGTTATGAATTTCAAGCTATGAAGAACCAGCCACGGTACATCTGAATCAGAAGCTTGCAAGATCATCGCACTGGCCATGTTGCGGCGCGTAGGTTCGAATTACTGTTCCGACTCTACAGTCCAGAAAAAGGCATTCTTCGACAAGGAATGGAAGTTGCCAGATGCCGGAGGAAGTGAAATAACCCGCGAATCATCCAAAAAGCAACGGGCACAAATCCCGATTAGCGCCTAACCGGAAGTGGCCACTAGTACTCAATGCAAATCTGCCCGCCTTTCAAGCGGTTCGCTCTTCACACCCGTGAGTTTCGCTAATGGGAACCAGTGTCTCGGGTGAGGAATGCAACGACCCGTACGAATGTTCGCGGCATAAGGTTCCGATACATCAAGTGCGGACAGAATCGCTGAAACCGTGACTGAGGTAAGCCGTGGTTGATCTTTTCGCGATAGATTTTCTCGTCGAGCCATTCTGGCTTGTCCGCTGGACTCCACGCCTTCAAAGCGGCTGCCTGCCGTCGCTGCGTAGCGGAACGCAACGCCGGCGCTTTTGCGCTAATGGTTGCTACCCGGCCATCCTTAGCAGCTTCGATGAGATTCTCCCTGGACCCAGCAGGAGCGCAAGCTTTGCAGTATTTGTTTCCTCGTTTGATAGCCCGGCCCAAGTAATGAAGAGTAATGATTGGCCGTACCGTGTCGGTTGCAACGCCGTCAAAACACGGTACTTTTAAGCAAGTATTGTCGTTTCGATCCCCACCGCCCCTACCAAAAGTCCTGATGATTCTGTTGACCTTGGTTCATCGACACCCGAAAAACAGCCCGCTAGAAGCCCGATTTTGGACCGAAGTTGGACCGAAGTCGACGAAATGAATTGGTCAACAAGCACCTACTGCTAAACTCGAATTGGGCACCAGTTCGATTCGGGGGGACGGCACGCACGGTACTGCCACGGGTGGAATTCAGGATGGCAGCCTAAGCAGTGTGATTAATCCCACCACACCGCGGGCGATCCAGTGAGTTCATTCAATCACTGATGGCTTTTAGCAAGAGCTTCTATGGAGCCGTCACGAGAGTAAAACGCAATGAGAATGTTTGCTTTATTCTCTGGCAGCGACAACTCCTTGAATCTGAATATTTCCCTTAACTCAATCGTAGGTGCGAGCAACAAGCACGATGGTTCAAAAGGAAGGCGCCTTAAACGGTTCGGAGGGACGGTCATCGAGCTTTAGTACCTCTTTTTCTGAGCGAGGTGGTCATGTTCTAGACTCGTTGTTGTTTCAGGCGGATTTATGAAAGAAAAGAGATGGTGACGCACAGCGTTTTTGGTAGTCGTCGGTCAGGACCTGAACTACTTTCGATTCCCCTGGCTGATCTTGGTTGGCTAGAAATTCCGAAGCCAAGAACAAAATGCACAGGGTGGCAGTGGAAGATACGCGAGCGATCAAGTCTTCCTCGCGAGGTAGATGAACATCGGAGCCGAGCGACCAAAGTCCGAGTTGGATGATTCCGGACCAAACGTAACTGCACAGCGGAATACAAGAGAGATTCTTCATGTCTACAAAAAATGTATTTTCTTTATACCTAGAGTCAACCTCCCCGACAATTTCCGCATAGGTCAGTGGTAACTTGTCATCGGTCTCGACCTTACTGATTTGTTCCGGAGAAGCACAGCCGTTTATCCAGAGTGCGGTGTACATGCCTCCTACCACCTCGCGTGCTAGTGCGACGGCGGCACGCACACTTCCAGAGCTGCTCAACAGGACGATACTGCGGTGGTATTGGATCATAGCCGTAAGCAGGCCAGCCACCAAAACAGTGCCTAAATCCGCTCGATATCTGTTCTTCAAAAAGATGCGATCGAGTTCGGTTATCGTGTCTCTGGCCCCGGATAAATCTCGAATGAGTTCAGGCTTCATCTGATATTCCTCCAGGCCACTTTCGCCTAATGGTCTGCCGAAATCGGAGGTCAAACAACTGTTAGCCCGACGATTTCGCTCGAACTAGGACTCGGGGAGAGTTCCTAGGGGCTAGGGACGGTCGCGGAGTCCCACTATGTCTGTTAGATCGGCGGGTGTGCACAGACCGCTCGCTTGGGACCTGTGCGTAATTGTTAGACTGAGCGGCCATCCCGATACAACTGGGGGAATCCCCAGTAGCGGCGGACAGCGGAACGCTATCTCTTAGGAATAGTTGCGACGTTGAAGTTCTTCCAACGTCCTTTGACGTAGTCGGGTCACAGGGACCTCCCCGACGCTAACGCGACATCCACCCTACGACCACTACGCTGCTCTGGCCGCCGCGACAGCGGCTTAGTCCTAACGACAAAACCGTCCATTTAAGGTCCTAGAGAAATTGACTTGATTTCATAAGAATGTCGGCCCCGCGACCCGAGTAAACTTTGGTTGCTTGACGACCAAGGCTCGGGAGGAAGGAGCCGACATGATCATTATAGGAGTAGATTATCACCCGAGCTTTCAGCAAATCGCATTCATGGATCAGAAAAATGGTGAGTGCGGAGAACGGGAATTGAATCACAGCGATGGTGAAGCGGAGAAGTTCTATCGGGGACTGAAGCAGCGAGGAATCAGCGTGCGGGTGGGAATGGAGGCCACGGGTTACTCACGCTGGTTCGAGCGGTTACTGACAGAGTTGGGTTTCGAGGTGTGGATTGGGGATGCGGCGGAGATCAAGGTGAAGCGAGTCCGGAAGAAGAAAACCGACCGCGAGGATGCCCGACTCTTGCTGAAGCTACTGCTGGAAAATCGATTTCCGCGAATCTGGATACCGAATGCAGAGAATCGTGATCTGCGGCAACTGCTCTGGCACCGACATCGGTTGGTGCAGATGCGGACGCGGATTATGAATCAACTGCAAGCGGTGGCGATGAACGAAGGCTATCGCTGGAAGAAAAAACTGTTCAGTGCAAAGGGACGAGCAAAGCTAGAAAAACTGTCGTTATCCCCATGGGCAGTCGGCGCCGGAAAGAATTATTGGAGCTGCTGGACCAGCTGGATCCAAAGATTGAAGACTTGACGGCGGCGGTCGAGCCCGAAGCCAATAGACGGCCTGAGGTGGTGCAGCTGATGACACATCCTGGGGTGGGACCCATCACGGGACTGGCTTACGTTCTGGTCATCGGGACGCCGGGGCGGTTTCCCTGCGGCAAGCAGATCGGCAGCTACACGGGGCTCATTCCGTGCGAGGACTCCAGTGCCGGCAAGCAGGGACTGGGACACATCAGCAAGCAAGGCAATACTCTACTGCGCTTTTTGCTGGTGGAAGCATCGCAAGCAGCCGCACGGTGCAACCCGGACTGGCGACGTCGGTATATGCACCTGATGATGCGCCGGGAAAAAAGAATTGCCAAAGTGGCCATGGCCAGAAAACTGGCTGTTCGGTTGTACTGGATGTGGCGAAACAATTGGCAATATTCGCAGTTGGTTGAATTCGGTTCGAACGCGGGAAAGCTCGGAACCGTCCATGGCGTGAAGTAGGACGTCGTCTATATGATTGGGCATCCCGCTCCCTGAAAAGGGAGTTTGAAGTAGTCATCATGGGTGCGCCGGGATAAACCGGCGTGGAGGTGTGGATGAAAGAGCCATACGGTGAAGGCCTAGCGAGCCACACCGGCTCCGAGTCATGCGCCCACAGTCGCAAGGCTGGAAGCGAAGCGTTGACAGGAGCACATGCAGGCGGGGTATTGAGCCGCGATATGTTAAAAAATCAGAGTGCCGACGTCGTCCATGATGGCGGAAGGCAACATCGGGGGACGCGTAATCGCAAGCGTCCTTTGTACTCTGCGAGGTCAGAGACCCCCGCATGTATGGAAACTCCACGCGCGAGATCCGGGAGGCTCTATCAACGCCCGACAGGAAGTAATGAGCGGGCCGGTTGGAGAAGGTGATGAACCACAAGTCCAACATGAATGTTGATGGAGAGTCGCACGGTCGTGTAGTACCTGCGAAGTGCCCGAACAAAGACGGAAAGCCGTCGGCGGAGGGCGCGGAGGGAAGACGACCGACCAAAGAGAACACGGAGCAGACGACCGTGTCCCAAACTCAGAGCTGGGGCAACACGTTGAGCGGACTGAGCCGTGTGCGGGAAGCAGCAGGAAAGGACAAGCGTTTACGGTTCACCGCGCTCTTACACCATGTCACCGTTCCTCTACTTCTGGACAGTTTCTACGCCCTAAAGCGGGGAGCTGCTCCAGGTGTGGACGGAATGACATGGAAGGATTACGAGACGGACCTGGACAAGCGACTGGAGGACTTACACAGCCGTGTGCATCGGGGCACGTATCGAGCGCAACCTTCCAAGAGAGCTTACATACCCAAAGCGGATGGACGACAGCGGCCCTTGGGCATTGCTGCCCTGGAGGACAAAATCGTTCAGCATGCCGTGGGAACGGTCCTCAATCAGATTTACGAAGAGGACTTTTTGGGGTTCTCCTACGGATTCCGACCAGGACGCAGCCAACATGATGCGTTGGATGCGTTATGGATGGGGATCATGAGGAAGAAAGTGAACTGGGTGCTGGATGCCGACATTCGTGATTTCTTTGGCACCATTTCGCACGAATGGATGGTCAAATTTCTCAAGCACCGCATCGCTGATCGACGGATTCTCCGCCTGATTCAAAAGTGGCTGAGGGCCGGAGTATCCGAGGATGGGAAATGGTCGAAGACGGAAGTGGGGACTCCGCAGGGCTCGGTGATTTCGCCGCTGCTCGCGAACGTTTACCTACATTACGTTTTCGATCTTTGGGTACAGCACTGGCGGAAGCATCGGGCCACAGGAGAAATAATAGTGGTCCGCTATGCTGACGATAGTGTTCTGGGCTTCCAGAATCGCGCCGACGCGGATTGTTTTCTTCAAGATGGGAAGGAACGTCTGCAGAAGTTCGGGCTGGAGCTACATCCGGACAAAACGCGCCTGATCGAGTTCGGGCGTTATGCCGCAGCAAGTCGGAAGAAACATGGGGAGGGCAAGCCGGAGACATTCAACTTTCTGGGCTTCACCCACATCTGTGGACAAGCTAGAAAGAACGGCAAGTTCCTCGTGTTGCGCAAGAGTATCCGAAAGCGACTCCTCGCCAAGTTGAAACAGGTGAAGGACGAGCTCAGGAAGCGCATGCATCAGCCGCTGGCGGAAGTCGGGAAATGGTTGAGGAGCGTGCTACAGGGCTACTTCAACTATCATGCCGTTCCTGGAAATTTCGCCAGTCTCCAGCGCTTTCGGCGTGAAGTGAGCAAACGTTGGCTGCGGGTGCTGCAACGTCGCAGTCAGAAAAGCCGGATGTCGTGGAAGCACCTGACTGGTTTCGCTACACAGTGGCTTCCCCGGCCCAAAATCCTTCATCCGTATCCCTACCTGCGCTTCGACGCCAAGTATCTGCGGTAAGAACCGCATGCAGGAAACCTGCCCGTGCGGATCTGTGCGGGGGGCGCTAGGCAACTGGCGTCCCTACCGCGACTCGAAGTTTTGATCGGAGAGATGGTTGGGTCGAACCGTTAGATTACGAACGAGCCGTGGTCGTCGATGCAGAGGGTAAGAAGAAAGAAGAAAACGAACAAGACCACTCTCAGGAGTGAATGGAGAGGTGCGCCTAAAAAAGACTTGCCAGGGCCGACATTCTTAGAGATGTCCGGTTTTGCCTGTTAATCAGGACCAGCGGCAAACTGACTCGTGAACGAGGCCAAGCAGATCATTTTGGATCTACTCAAAACGCTCTCTCGAAAGTGTCCAATTTTGAACAGACAAGTCGAAATTGGTCTGATAGCTTTCCGCATCCCAATGGAAAAAGGGCGGGTCCGCGCATGGAAACTAAGCATTATCGACTAGCCCTATACGAAAGCGCTGCACTTATGGAGTATGACGGAGACGAAGATTTTACGTTCAGCTATCTTCGCACTCGGTTCAAAAGTGAGACAGCGGCTCGGCAAGTCTTGGACGAAGTGAATAAAGATGGGATCGCTGACCGTCAGTTCGAATCCTCTTTGGGAGGCAAGGAGCGTGTAGTGATCTCTCGGATTCGAACTGCCGGAGAACTTCATCCAACATCCACCCGTTCCGAAGTGCCTGGTCAGTCGGGAAACGGGAATAGTTCGTTCCAGTACCCACGGCGGTTTGCGCGTTAATCGTCGAGCACGATACTGATTGCCGGTGCCAGGAACTGTAGATTGAGTGGCATCGGATCGCCTGATTCACCGTATGAAGAATCAAGAACGTAGTCTGTTCTGAGCCAGGTCGTTGGTTCCCCTGCGGCCCCTGGACAACGAACCTTGAGATCTTCGCTCGTCCTGTTCAGCAACGAAGAAGCGGCCTGTAAACGGAGAAGAACTGATGCGGATTTTGCTGTACAACCCCGATAATGGGGTCACGCGCAATTTCATGCCGCATCTTTGGATGTTTCTTCTCCAGTCGCTGACTCCAGCAGGCCACGAAGTGGTGCTGATCGATGGCAACGCGCAACCCATGGACGAAGCCGGCATCGCGCGGTTTGTGCGCGAAAAAAACATCGGCCTGGTAGGGATTGGCGCGATGACGCGCATGATCGCAAAGGCGTATCGCATGGCCGACGCAATCCGTGCCGTTGGTGTGCCCGTGGTGATGGGCGGCCCCCACGTCTCGGAAATGGCCGATGAGGCTCTCGGGCGTGACGGCGGCTCACGCCATGCCGACGCGGTTGCTCTTGGCGAAGCTGATGAGACTTGGCCCAGAATTGTGGAAGATGCCGTACGCGGCACGCTCAAGGATGTCTACGCGCCAGTGGACGACTTTGGCCAAGAGCGCAAACCATCACTGCAACCCTATCCGGGGATTCCCTGGGACAAAATCAACTTGGACCAATTCAATTTGCTCCCGGGCATGCTACACCCTTTGCTCAAGCGCGTTGGCGCTGGTTGGGGAACCTTTCGAATGATTCCTGTGGAGTCCGGCCGCGGCTGTCCCTATGGATGCGAGTTTTGCACCGTAACGGGATTTTTTGGCGACTCCATCCGCTTTCGTACCAATGAAAGCGTGGTGAACGAACTCTTGCTGCTGAAAGCGCGCGCGCGGGAGGAGGGCGGCCAGATTGCCGTATTTTTCATCGACGACAATTTTGCAATCAACGTAAGGCGCACAAAATCATTGCTGCGAGACATCATTGTGGCTAACGCGCAAGTGAATTGGGTCGCCCAGATCAGCGCCAATCTGCTGCGCGATGAGGAACTAGTTGATTTGATCGCGGCCGCAGGGGGCAAGTGGATCTTCATCGGAATGGAATCCATCGATCCGGCCAACCTTGCTGACGTAAAAAAAGGCTTCAACAAGCCAGGTGAATATGCTGTCGTGCTCGATCGACTCGCCCGACGCAACGTTTTTGCCATCACTTCTTTTATTTTTGGCATGGACAATGACACGCCCGGTGTGGCGGAGCGAACTCTGAACGAAATTCGTACGTGGCCTCCGGGGCTGCCTATCTTTGGATTGATGACCCCACTGCCTGCGACGCCCCTCTACAAAAGGCTGGAAGCCGCCGGGCGGCTCACCCGCCCGAGGCACTGGCAAGAGTTCATTCCTTTTGCGATGGCCCATACGCCGCTGAAGATGAGCATCGACGAAGCTCATAAAGAGGTACGCATTGGGTGGGCCAGTTCTTACAGTCCGGAGGCAATCGAAAGGGCAGTGGATTCACTGAACCACAAGCCGCTGGGTTATCGGATCAACATCCTCATCGCACGCCTCTGCTTCCGAGGAATTTACTTTCCGCAAATGGGCCGATTCGCCTGGCTGAAAACGATTCTCGAAAATCGGCGCACAATTTTCAAACTCATAAAGCAAGGATTCGGAGGAGGGCTGCACGCAGCCATGCCGTTAGTCGCAACCCAGCCGGTCACGGAGCAGCGAGACTGAGGTGGTACAGGAGCGACCATTGAAAACGAAATTAAAGATTTGTAACGAAGCGGATTACTTGCAGGCCCACCTGACGGCTATTGTGGGAGAATCTCGCCACTGGAATCCGGCCTTCCACAATCTCAAACAGCGCGTAACGTGGATATTGAAGAAATGGATGACGGCAGCCAATGCTGACCTGAGAGCGCGATCGATTCCACTGCTTAGACTTCGCGCGACCGGCATGTCGAGGAGATTCTTCACTTAATTTAAACCCAAACTCAACACCTTACTCCGGCGACCTGCTCCGGCGGCAGGACAAATCGGGAGTTGAGCGGATCGGGATTGTGATTGCTCATGATTTTGACTCTACAGGGAAGAATTTGAGACGTCCGCGACGAATCGATCCATGGCGCGAGGGTCGCGGAACACGTGGAAAGCTGCTTTTTGTGCGTATTTGGAAATTGCCTCCTCAAGAATTGGAAGGCTTTGATACCGGTATGCAATGAGCCAAAACCAGAAATCAGAACGCTCGCGTGAGCGGCGAATTGCTCGAAGAGCGCAACGCAGAAGCGAGAAGTCCAATAAGATAATCGTGTCTGCGGCTTTCAACCTCACCTCAACGGCGTCGTGGTGTCCGAGGTCTCCCTCAATAATCCATCGATCCTCGGCAACAATCTGTTCTTGGACTAGAACCCATCTTTCGCGAGGTGTTGCGATGAGTCCCGCTTGCCAGAAGATTTTGTCTAGTTCGATCACTGGCAACCCGGTGATATTGCCCAAGCGTCTCGCCAGAGTCGATTTGCCAGAGGCACCACGACCCAGGATGACCACGCGTTTCATGACTTCAGTTTACTGTGATGGCAGGCGACGGGTACTAGCCGGAACTTCTCCGGTAAGCCGACGAACCAGGACTTAGCAGGCCAGAATGTCCCAACGGGGCTATTGACTCGGAATAACTTCCGGTTAGCCCGTGATCCGCTCAGAACCAATGAGCAAGACCCGATGCTGGCTCCCGCTGTTTTCTTGGCACGTGCGTTCAGCTTTGGATTTCCGTGCGCAGCTTGCGAGCACGTCTGCGGCGCCGGATATAGCGAACGAGCGTCGACACGACGGCAACTACAACCATGAGTATAAGAACGGCGAAGGCAATGAGTATACGTACCGAATTTTCCATCGTAAATCTGCCGTGTACCGTGTAGAAGCCATTAAAACTGCGCACCGCGCTCGGCAGCGCAAGCGCATCATCCTTCGTCATTTGCAGCACGTGTTCGTGCGGATGATATTGAGATTCCCAGGGAAATAGCTCCCCGACAGGGTTCATTTCGATATGGCCACCCAGGAGGAAACTGATCGGGCGATCCTTGACGAAAGCGGCAACCCGGTCCGCGCTGGCGACATCCGCGCTGGTGTCGTCGATGAGAAGCCGCGCGGGCATCAGAAAGTCGCCAGTGAACAACAATCCTGTACTACGGTCGTAAAACGAAACCTCAGTCTCGTTGTGGCCAGGCGTGGGGATCACGTCAACCGTTCGATCACCGAGATCGACTTGAGCGACACCATTGGGCCAATCTGCGAACTTGTAGTAGCGCCGAACGCTGTCGATGTCGAATCCAACCACTTGGGCATTAGAAAAATGCGTGAACTGTGCATCACCGGCGCGATGATCAAGGTGCCGATGAGTATGAACGACGAGCAAAGGAAGTTTTCCAGACCCCTCTCCGGGAAGCAGGCGCATCACCGTGTCTGCGAGCGGAACCACATTGGGATCTGCAATATCGCCGGTGTCGATCAAAAGCGCTTTCGTTGAACCAATCAGAACGTACACGAAAGGCGCCTCAAAGGTGGTGCAAAGATTCTCTCGAAGGATGAATGTGCGGGTGTTGTACGGATACTCCTGAAGAGGAGGTTGTGGGTTCTTGGCGCAATTTGGCGAACCTTCATTCCAATGAGCGTCCATTGAGCCAGGCACGAGTTGAGACCATCCGGGCGGGCAGGTGATCGGTACGGCGAAAGCCAGGACGACGAAGAGTGTAATACGGCTGGAGAGCCACTTAGCAATGATGCGGTCAGTCTGGCCTGCCATGGGTTACGAAGCCTCCTTACGCCCAGTAAGCACCGCATCCAAGCTGCCCAGCCACAATCTGACTGCTTGGTCCACACGTTTGCGGTCGTGAGTAGTACACAAATCCAGCATGAAGCCTCGCAATCCAGCCAGTACGATGGTGCCTATAACGCGCGCCTGCTTCCACGAATGCCGTTTACTTTCGAGTTCGTCCGTCATAAGCTGCAGCCAATCCTCAATAGTGTCATGCAGGAATGCTCTGTAAAGTCGTGGATGACGCAGCGCTATGCCGTATGTTTCAAAGAAAAGACGAAAGAGCGGTTCGGAATCAGGCGCACTCATGTGCTTCCAAATGGTCTGGCAATCCTCCGCAAAGCTGGCCCCCTTTACCCGGGCATAGGTGGCGCGCTGCCGTTGTCTGAACTGCGCCAGAACGTCGATGACCATCTTCTCCTTCGATCCGAAATGGTAAAGCAGAACACGAGGAGTGCATCCGAGCGCTTTGGCTATCGGCCGAAGTGACAGGCCGTTCAGACCATGGTTGATGAGATATTGGACGATGGCGTCCCGCAGTTCTCCCGGCCGTTCTTTATTTATGGGTCGACTCATGGTCCGACACTAACATAAAGGACACAGTCGTTACAATAATTTGCGGGCACGCCGAGGCCAGAGTGGCGATGAATCTGTGAGTTTGGGTCGGATCGTCGGCAAACCAAAAACAATCCTGAAAGTCACAAATTAAGCGGCCAAGTCCTGTGTAACGACAAAATCGTCCATTTAAAGTCTAGGAAGGCTCGACTTGATTTCCGGACTTACCAGGAGTTAGCCCGTAAAGGTCTCTTTCCTATGTGCCGGTGGCCTATCGGAGTGCTACCATGCGGGCCGCTCTAGTCAAAATGGACGGCGGCGGATGAGCTCAAAATCAATCGGTAAACCACTTGTGATATTGGCTGTAATTGCCGTTACGGTCTCAGCGCCTTCACCTCGATTCGTGCACTCCAGTTCCGCAAGTATCTCGGAAACCCCCGCGAAGCCGGTCGTGCTGGAGAAAAATGAGGGCGAGCAAAGGACGTGGCGGCCCGAGGCTGGTGAGAGCGATTTGGGAGGGTTTATTATCAAGGTCTCCCCGAAAAACAACGGATCTCAGCATCTTGTGCTCTTAACCGATGACATGGCTCCAGGAGATGCGATACCAACGCACAAACATCTCGGACAGGATGAAATTGTGTTTGTCGTAAAGGGAACCATTCACGTTCATATGGGGGATCAGGAGCGTGATCTGCATGCTGGGGGAACCGTATTTATTCCAGCATACACCTGGGTAAACGTGAAGAACATCGGCGCCGAGCCGGTCAGCAGTGTGACGATATTTTCCGCGCCCGGTTTCGAGGATCATTTGCGTTGTGAATCGGTGCTGGCGAATGAAAGGCCAGCAACGATTTCCCGAAAAGAAGAAACGAATGCGATCACATGGGACACGTGGTCTACCAGGACCGGGGAGAAAAAGATCCGGGCGCTGTAACAACGACGCCGAATACTGCGAAACCTCTCCTGCTGAAAAAGAACGAAGGCGAGCGACGAGTTGTGAGGCGCGATCGAGCAGCGATACTTGCTACACGCTGATCGCGGGAATACCATCAAGTGCTTCTCCTCACAAGGATTTTTGTCGCCCGTCACGGTAAGCCGTGATCGAGACATGAATCATGAAAACTGGTTTGCTGGCGACATGTTCTCCGCAACCGACATAGCGAGCTTTCCTGCCTGTCCGCACACGGCTACGCTCGCCCGCGCCGAATCAAGGAACGAGATCGCCAAGCCCTTTTTCAACGACCCTGCTCTCGACCTGCTTCGGGCGCTGGGCTTTGAGCACGAACAGCGGTACCTCCGCGAACTAGCTGAGAAGAACGGACTCAAGGTTGCCCGGATTGATGTCAAGGGTTCTTGGAAAGATGGCGTCGAGGCAACAAACCAAGCGCTGCGCGAAGGGTTCGATGCCGTCTATCAAGCCACATTTCTGAACGAGCCGTGGGGCGGTCGTTCCGACTTCCTTGTTAAGGTAGACAAGCCCAGTACCTTCGGGCCGTGGTCATACGAAGTAGTGGAGACCAAGCTCGCTCGCTCGACGAAGGCGACCGCGCTGGTTCAACTTTGCTTCTATTCGGAGTTACTGGCGCGGATTCAAGGCGTGTGCACCTGAAACCTGGCGGGTCGCAGAACGTCCGCTTCGAGTTGAAAGATCGCGACCTGAGCATGGTGAGCGAAGCGGGCGAACCGATCATTGCCGAAGGCAAGTACTCGCTCTCGATGGGTGGCGGTCACCCCGCCACGGGCGCTCCCACTGTGTTGGGAACGTTCCAGATCAAAGGAACAAAGACTCTGCCGGAGTAAGACCAGGAGGCAACGGTACCGTGCATTCGAAAGCCAAGAGTTTAGCTGTCGCGAAGCAAGTTTTGCTGTTGACAGCTATCTGAAGCCCTGGCGTTTCAAGAAAGGGTCACTATGACAAGTGCGAGATTATTTGGCGGATTTTTGGTTGCGATAGCGGCCGGACTGGCTCCTCAACTCGCCGCGCAATTGCAAACCGATGTGCCACCGCCCGTCGCTGGTGCAAAGCCGCTGACGGTCGAACATATCAAGGTTCACGGGATGGCTCTGGAAGGCAATTTGGAAGGAGATGCGGTTGACCGCGATGTGTTCGTGTTCCTTCCTCCGAGCTACGCGCAGGAAAAATCCCGGCGCTATCCGGTCGTCTACGCCTTGCACGGTTTCTCCATCGGCGCTGAGCAATGGACCCATGAAATCCATGTGCCGCAGACGATCGAAAGCGCCTTCGCGCAAGGCGCGAAAGAAATGATCGTAGTTCTGCCCGATTCGAAGACATTACACAACGGTTCCATGTATTCGAGTTCTGTGACCACCGGCGATTTCGAGCAGTTCATCGCGCACGACTTGGTCGCTTACATCGATGCTCATTACCGCACGATTCTCGATCGTCAAGGCCGAGGACTCGTCGGTCACTCCATGGGAGGTTATGGCGCTACCCGCATTGGCATGAAGCATTCCGACGTGTTCGGGAGTTTATACATCATGAGCCCGTGCTGCTTATCTCCCCGGCCACCCGTGAACCCGGAAATCGCAAAGAGCCTTGAGGCCGTCAAAACACCTGCGGATTCCGCAAGCCTCCCGTTTTTTGCGCGCGCCACGCTAGCCTCCGCGGCTGCATGGTCACCCAATCCGAAGAATCCCCCGCTTTATCTCGACTTGGCCACGAAAGAGGGAGCGCCGCAGCCAGACGTTCTTGCGAAGTGGGCTGCAAATGCGCCGCTCGCTTTCGTTGATCAGTACGTAGGAAGTCTCCGCCGGTATCGCGCGATCTCCATAGATGTAGGTGACCAGGACGGCTTGCGAGTTGATACCGCAAAGCTCCACGAAGTCCTTGATAAGTATGGAATCACGAACAGCTTCGAAGTGTATTCGGGCACGCACACAAGCAAAGTGGCCGACCGCTTTCAAAATCATGTGCTGCCTTTCTTCGGTCAGAACCTCTGCTTTCAAGCGAGCTGCCAGTGAGTGCTGTCCATGACGGATGTGATTCCGTCCATTGCACCCAACAACTGTCGCCGAGTAGCCCAAAAAGAAATCTAGCAACAACTCAAACAACCGTCGCAGCACAACGGAAGATGTCGTCCCTTCAGACCGATCCTTTACGCCGTTACGGCACTGCGAGGCGACGATTTTCCGTTGCGGGACAATCTGAGTTGGTTTGAGGTAGTGTCACGTTATGTGAGGTCTTCTCAGTGGTAGGGGTTTCTGAACTGGTAACCCACTTCGTGGAATGTCGGCAACTGGGAAGTTGACTTGTGATTTGCCCGCGATCCAAGAGTTTCTACGATCGATTCTCGGAGCATGCGCATGCGGCAGGTAGTAAGACTTGGGCGCACATGCGCACAAAGTCCGGCGATTTTTCATGACGGCATTCTCGTAAATGCGATGAACGCCGCGCCGAAATCTAATTCTTCCCCAAAAAGGCGCTCGGCCCGCTCGGAGCCGCCGGGCGCTTTTAGTACTGGCTCTATTTTGCTTCCTTAATGATCGCCTCCGCAGCGTTCCCCGCCACCACCCAGCTTGCCGACCCGGCCACCACGGCTTCATCCTCAAACCACAGAAACCCGAAGTCATCGATGCACTCCGGAAAATCCGGTTTGATGATGATGTATCCCGGAATCACCGCGCCCGGAATGTAGGAATTGTCCGCGCGATTGTTGCTGTAGGTCTTCGTCTTCGACACCGTTCCCACTCCAGCCACATACGAAGTGCTGGATACTGGGTGCGTCCCGAGAATGTAGTTGACCGCGCGAAGTGTGTATTCGGGGCTGACCAGCTCCGGAAAGGCCTTATGCAGGAAATACATTCGGATAGCCATGTCCACCACGGCGCCCGATCCGCCCCACGTGCCGAGACTCGACGGCACCCCGAAAGGAGTGGCGTCCAGCCGCTCATCCAAACCCGCCATATATTTCTTCACCGCTTCACGCATTTGATCCTTCGCGCCGGCGTCCAAATAAGGCAAAGCCCGCACTGCGCTCCAGCCACGCGAATCCATCTGTTGCGGCGTGATCATCTGCGGGAACAACTCCTTCAGCCGAGACTTGTATGGCTCCGCCCCATTCGTGGCGATGGTCAATTCCAGCGCCGTCCCCCACTCCAGTCCGGGGCCAGATCCGCCACGGCCCGAGCCGGCCGGGGCAGTTGTTTGTGCGCCGGCTGTGTCCGTGCCTGTCGGAGCGCCCGCGTTGCCCGCTGCATTACCACCACTTTGAGCGCCAGAGACCACGCCTTCCGACGCGGCCAGCACGCCACCTCCCGGCGCGGCTGCCGGAGCCGCTCCGCCCAAACCGCCGCCCGCCGGATTCTGCGTTGGATGAGCCTTCTCTTCGTTCCAAGCCTTGATCGCGGTATCCAGGCAATCTCTCGCTAACGCATCGTCCCAGCCTTTTAGCGTATCCGCCGCTGCAGCCAGCGCTGCAATGGCGTTCCACTGGAAAAGCGGGTTGTTCGTAGTGAAGATCCAGCGATCGTCCGGCCTGCCGGAGTAGTTACCTTGCGTTTCGTTCGGGCCGAGCTTCGGGTCATAGATGCGGCCGTCCGTTTTCGAAGCGCCGTCGCCCACCTGGGTATACTGCCGCAGATCTGGCTCGTGAGTGCCACGGATGGCGTGGCCGATGTTGTGGAACTGCGCCAGGATGAGCAGTGCGCCATGCTTCACCTGCTGCACCGTATCCGGCACGCCATCGGGCCGGTGCATCTCCACCTCACGTGCGCCTTCATCCACCGTCAGCTCGTCGTACGTGAGATGGAATTCGCGATACGCCAGCGCCAGGCTCTGAATGACGCTCAGTTGCGCCGGCTCCTCCAAGTCGAAATCCCCGGCGTCATACCACCCGCCCACGTTCATGCCAGGGATGTGATCGCCGCCTTTGTACTTCCCATCCGTCGCTGCGGCCTGGTTCCAGCCGTCAAATTGCTCCCCAACCACCGGCGCCATGCGCCCATCATCAAGGTGCGAAGCGCCATGCCACACCCGGTATCCTTCGCGAACCGCAACGTGATCCATCTGCGCCGCAAGGTGATGGTCCAGGCTGTCCTGCCAGATCTTTGCATAGACGTCCTGGGAAATCGGGAAAGGGGCCGTGCGCTGGTCTGCATACTCGATTACATACAAACCGGGCTCCTTCACGGGCGTGAAATCGAATTTCGAATACCCGTAGCGCAGCCACGACGTCGCAGGCGTGATTGGACCCTCGAACACTTGTTGGTAAGATCCGTTTTCCGTCAGGCGCAACACTCGGGCCGTCCTCGGGCCGTTGTATTTCGGGTCGAGTTCGAGCACCGCCACCTTGGAGAAGCCCGGCGCATAACCCACCTGGCTGTGCGCGATCATCGGCGGCCGTGTCCAGTTCGGGATCACGTCCGGACGGATGTGCCACACGATGGCGCCCTTGGTTTTTCCCGAAGGGATCAGCGAACGCAACACGAACCAGCCGTTCTGCGCGCGGTCGCGCCCATCGAACAGCATCAGGTTGGCCGTATCCGATACCACGTTCACTCGGGCCAGCGCGTCGTCCACGCCCAGGGTGATGCTCTTGCCTTCGGCGAACGGCAGTGGCTGCGTGTATCCCTTCGCCTTGTCCCAGTCCTCCAGGTAGTACGCCTTTTTCGGCTCATCCGCCAATGGCAAAACCTTCGTCATCGCGTCGTTCGGCGTTCGAGGGAAAATGCCGGCTTTGGTTCCGTCCACCACGTAAGCCTTGCCCATGTAGATCGACGGCAGAAACTCCAAATTAAAGCCCGCCCGCCCCTCCAGTTTCTGCGGTAGCGGCTTATCGAGATTGATGCTGACCTTCACCCCGCCCGGCTCCGCTGCCACTTCCAATGTGTAACTGAAATCGAACGTCGGGAAACTGAGGTCGGCAATCAGCCGGTCGTTCGCCTTGTCCGCATGGCGGCCCTTAAGCGTTGCCACCAAGTCCCACTGCTCCGGCGTTGGCATCAGGCGAACGTCTCCGTTCGTGGCGATGCGCTGGCCGTGCAGAATCATCTCCATGGCCGTATTCTTTTGGTCCACAAAAACGGGATGGTACGTGCTGTCGTAGAGAAAAACGCTGAAACCTTGAGTGTCGAGGTAATTCTTGTCGGTCACCTTCATGGAAAAATCCGTGCCGGACAAGCCTGAGGCCGAGATCAGGACCAAGAGGATACAAACGATACGCGTAAGCATAAATTGGGATTGATACTGCTCCTTTCCCCAACATGATATGACATGCAGACCGTCTGGGCGCCCTTTGTTCCGCAGGCTGCCGCGACCCATGACAAGCGCACACAGCGCGTGAATGTGGCACGTTCGGGGTCTCCGTTGTAGAGAAAATGAACACATTCAACTTCCAGATCGTCGACGATACGCGATGTGGCGCGGATTCCACCGATCCTGCGGTGGAACTACCATTGATTTCGCAAGCATGATCCCCAAAATCTCGCCGCGTACCACGGCGATCTCTGACTGCTTCTTTGCGGCGGCGCAGAATGACTTCGCAGATCGCCTGAAGTGGTGCCGCTTCGCCACTAGCAGGCATCTGTGCTAGGATAAATCTCGCATGAGCGCACGAATTCTTATTAGCGGTTTATTGGCGGTTTTGGCATGGACAGAAGCCACCGCAAGCAACGCTAGCGAATTGTGCGAGGCATGCAAAGCTTGCAACGGCCTTATCCTCTAGGGCTTTACGGCAAGTTGTTGATTCCACGGTTGGGGACGTAGTTCAGTGGTTAGAACGCTGCCCTGTCACAACTGGAAATCTGGGCCGGTTAGGCTGCCCAAGCCATCCTGCTTCGGCGCGCTGCATAAACAAAACAGATGAATTGTGACCGCTCGACGAGGCCGTCCTAAGTCTTTGATTTCTCAATCGGGGTGAGACGCGAATCCAGTAGGGTTTTGTGAACAAGGGCATGGGAACATCCCAACTCATCCGCAATCTCACGCAAGGACCGCCCTTCCCTGCGCAAACGGGCAATTCTCGAACGGTCAAGTTTCAACTGGGGGCGGCCCAGCTTCTTGCCTTTTGCGCGGGCGTTCCGCAGTCCTGCACGGACGCGTTCAACGATCAGGCTGCGCTCCAATTCGGCCACTGCCCCCAACACAGTGAACACCATCTTCCCGGCTGGGGTGCTTGTATCCATCTGCTCGGAAAACGAGAAATCCGCGGACTCGCAAAACTGGCAGTATTGGAACCTCCTGCAACGAGTAGAATCTCGCCCGAGGGAATCTTTTCGGCCTGCAACCGTCGCCCTTAGGGCTTGGTTTTCACGCCTTTCGGAGGTAACGCAGATGAGAGGGGATGACCCGCTGATCGTGCGCGATCTGAGAATCGCCGCCTACCTCGTGATCGTCTGCTGGGGAATCATGGCGGCGTCGCATATCCTGGCAGTGTTTCTCCTTTCTCTTCTGTTTGCTTACATCCTGCTGCCGCTTCCGAAGTGGCTGATGGACCGGTACCACATGGGGAAAAACGCGGCCATCGTTTGGACCGTTGTCTTCATGGCCGTGACCTATCTCGTCATCGCCCTTGCGCTGGTCGGGGTCGGGCTCCGGCTGCACGACAGGCTGCCGATTTACGAGCAAAACTTCCGAATCATGTACGGGAAGATCGCGAGCACCCTGAGCTCGTACGGGATCGGATCGGTGCGCATTTCATTCGAGAAAATGTCCAGCTCGGAAGAGATTGTCGCGTCTGGGCGCTCGATGCTGCCGATGGTGATCGGTCTGCTTTCGGACCGGATTTTGATCTTTCTGTTGTCGCTGCTTCTTTTGTTGGAAATGGTGAATCCGGAGGGAGCGCTGACGGGTCCGCTGGCGCGGAACCTGGCTCACTATGGCAAAGACGTCCAGAGTTTCATCAACGTCACAGCCAAGACGGGAGCCATCAATGCGCTTGCCAACCTGGCGGTCCTGCTCACGCTCCGGGTTGATTTCCCGGTTCTGTGGTGCGTCCTGTATTTCTACCTTCACTTCCTGCCCAACATCGGGTTCGTCATCGCGATGGTACCGCCAGTCTTCGTCGCGCTGCTGATGATGGGTTGGAAGAGGGCGCTGCTGGTGGCAGTGGGGCTGATCCTGACGCAGATGATTGTGGATTACTGGGTGACGCCCTTGATGATGAAGAAGGAACTGCACATTTCTTTTCTGCAAGTCACGCTCGCGCTCTTGATTTGGGGATTTCTCCTGGGCCCGGTGGGAGTGGTGCTGGCGGTGCCGCTGAGCATGGCCATCGTGAGACTTGTCGAGGACCGGGCGGCAAAAGAGAGGGAGGCTTCGGCGTAAGCCGCCCGATGACTCCGCCGGGATCTATCTTTGTTTTCCTCCGCGTCTCTGTGTGCCGGTCGCGGAATTCGATACAATTTCGCGGGAAGGGAGGGTGCAGACCATGACGGACCTAGTGAGCAAGCAATGCGTGCCGTGCCACGGAGGAGAGCCGCCGCTGGCGGGGAAAGATTTGGAAATATTGTCGAAGCAACTGCCGCACTGGAAGGTTGTGGAGGCGCACCACATCATGCGGACGTACACGTTTCCGGATTTCAAGCAGGCGCTCACGTTTGTGAATCGCATGGGCGACGTGGCGAGGAGCAGGGACATCATCCGGATATTTTGCTGGGGTGGGGAAAAGCGGAAGTGACCACGTGGACGGACAAGATTGACGGTTGACGGACAGTCAACAGGCAGGGGAATGAATCAGTCCTTGGGTTTCAGTTGTCGGTTCTATCCGAACTTGCCGGTCCCGCACTAAACTATCTTTGTTTGATAACCACGGCCGTTAGATCATCCGGTTGCTTGGTACCACCAGAAAAGTCAACAACCGCTCTGTAGAGAACGGAAATGATGCCGCCGGACGTCACTCCCGACCAAGTTGGGATCGTATTCAAGCACCATCGGCGCACCCATATCGCTGATCTGGACACGGATCACCGGGATCAGAGCTGCATTCCGCTGCTGTACAAGCTGTCTCGCTGCCGCTCGGGATTCAGGGAGCCGAGTGGAAATTCCTCGGGACGCGGAAATAGCAGGACAGGGCTCTGTTTACATTTCTCAGTCTTGGAAAATGGATCTCGGGCTGTTATTGCCGCCGACCGGATAACTGCGACTAAATAGAAAGCAGCTTCTGTGTCGCGCCAACCACGGTTAAGAAAGAGACCACATGCTATTAGCTACTCTCTGCCTTATGTCATCCACACTATTCATTCCAGCGAACCCCGTAGAGGCCCCCGTTTTTGAGATTACGCCGGTAGAAAGCTGGATTAAGTTCGACGTTAAGTCGTCCGCGGATATCGCGGGCAAATTCGACAAGTGGGAAGCCTCCTTGAAATTCACGTCTCCTGACGAAACGACCGGAATTTTGGAGATCACAATTTATGCGGACAGTGTAGATACCGGAAGTGGCCTGAAGAACGGAAAGTTGAAGGGCAAAGACTTCTTCGACGTGGAGCGAAATCCCACGATTATGTTCAAGTCAACGAAGATCGTGCGGACCGGCCACGACACCTATGAGGTGGACGGGGACTTTACGATCCGTGGAGTATCGAATCCCGAAAAGCTGACGCTACATGTTTCCGGCAAGGGGACAGGCTCAGGCGAGATTAAAGGTAAAATGGTCTTTAACCGGAAGGACTATGGAATGAATAAGGGCATTCCGTTCATCTCGATTGCCGACCATGTCATGGTAAATTTCCACCTCAAGGGGAAGCGAGTCGGCGGACCTTCTCTACTCGACAAGTAATGCGACTGATGGTAGAAGGTCGTGGCCTCATGGCAAACTCCGGGTAACCCCTACGGCCAAAACCGTGGGCGGCCGGGAAACCAGCGCCGCACGCGGGGGCGCCTGCGAGATTCGATGAAAGCCCGGCAGCGCTCACTCCGTGCTTCTTCGCCCCAATCCCACGGTTCGTCCAGCTTGGGTTTATGAGTCGGCGAGACGCTTTGCTCGTGCTTCAACTCTTCCGGCGCATCGGCGCACGGCACCTCCACTTCCTGGACCGGAACACGCGGCCAGGGCGGCTCTCCCGGCAATTTCCGCACGAGCTTGCGAACGTAGGTATGGCTCACGCCGAGCCGTCTGGCCAGGGCGCGACCGGACTCCTTCGGAGCGGCGGAGATGTGCCACTCCCAGACGAGATGCTTGATTCCCTCGCTTCGCTCTGGCGGTCGCCATCTGGCACGAGCCTTGTGCAAGTTCCGCCGCGACGCGTTAGGCGATGGCATGGGACCCTTTCAAGGAGCTTCTTAGCATGGTTTCCAATCAATCCCCATTCATACTAAAGGCGGTTAGCTCTAAAAATAATTTGCCGCTCTTACGAGTGTTTTGTGTCGCCTGATAAGCCGGGTAGGCTAAGTACGATTCCGTATCGTGAAGCAGCCATTGCCGGTATTCCTCGGGCGTCAAGGGGCGGTTCTCCGCCTTTGCTCGGGTTAGAATTTTCATGGCCAGGTGAAGATGCTCCTTCGCTTCCCACTTCGGCAATGCCTTGAGGTAGTACATCAAGAGTTGGTGAGAAGTCCCAAGCCTGCGAGCGAGCCCGCGCAGGGACGGCCGAAAAGATTTCGGCGTTTGCTTCCATGCCGCGAGGTTCGCCAGTAAGTGCGCAGAGCGGGATTCGTGCTTGGGTTTACGCCCGCGCTTCCGTGTACCTGCCGTGTACCTTACTTCGGCGTTTGTAGCGTTTTTGTAGTTTTTGTCCGAATGAGGAATGAATAACTTACGTGTTTGCAATGGGCTTGATGGTTCGATCCCCACCGCCCCTACCAAACTACAGTGTACTGAATCACTTACCCACCACTTTGAGTAAGGTAATGGTTTGGAGTAATGATTGGCTGGTTTTGCCAACGTTTTCCATGGCGTCCCGCTGCGATTGTGGGATGACGTGCGCGTAGATTTTCAACGTTTTCACGTCGGCATGGCGCATCTGGTTTTGTAGGACTGGCAGGGGCACGGCGGCTTCCGCTAGCTCGGTGGCTAGGCCGTGACGAAAAGCGTGGAGGCCAGCATTCGCGGGGATACCCAGCCGTCGCCCGAATATCTGCACCATTCACGACATCGGCGAACAGGACGGCCAGCAATTCATAGCAATGGAGTTTCTCGACGGTGAGACGCTGAAGCACCGCATTTCTGGCAATCCGCTTCCGTTCGAGGAGATGCTGGAACTCGCAATTCAAATTGCCGATGCGCTCCGTGCAGCACACGCCCAGGGAATACCGCGGATCAATGCTGGCGTCTTTACGCTCCGTCTGGGTAATATGAGCCACTTCGGCGATTACGCCGCTTGCAACTCAGAATTCAGTTATCATTGGCAATCTCGACAAGCAACCTAGGGGTGGGTGAGTGATTGTGAAAACCCCTGGGTGAAAGAACGTGGAAATCCGCAATTGGGCTCAAATCCGTGAAATGTAAGCAATAAGGGGAAATGACGGTATGCATAACAAGCGAATGAGAATCGTAGTGGGCCTGTTGGCAGTCTGCTTTGTGGCACTCCTCTCGGCTTATGCGCAGGGCGAAAAGACAAAGGTTAAGGGGCTGATCACCGCTCGCACCGGCGACACGATGGTCCTAAAGACCACCGACGGAAGTAGTGTCACCGTTACTCTCGATGACGACACCAAGGTGCAGCAACCGAAGGGGCTGGGCATTCGCAAAAAGCAAATGTCTGCTGCTGTGCTGATTCCCGGCCTTAAGGTTTCGGTCGATGGCACAAGCCAGGATGCCACGCACGTCCTTGCCAAATCGATTACCTTCGATAAAGACGATTTACAAACGGCTGAGATGATTCAGGCTGGCTTAAATCCTACCGAGCAGAAGGTCGCCGCCAATCAGCAGAACATTGCCAAGAACCAGCAGAACATCGAGGCGAACAAGCAAAATATCGCTTCCAACAAGGCGGCCATTGACGCTAACGCCGCGGAAGCCGCGGAAGCCAGCAAGCGCTTCTCGGAATTGAGCGATTACGACACCAAGGCTCAACTGGTTGTCCGCTTTCCCAGCAGCAGTACCGAGATCTCTCCATCGGATCAGGAAGCCCTGAAGAAGTTGGCGAACGATGCCGTCGACCTTAAGGGTTACATCATCCAGGTGAAGGGCTTCGCCGATTCGAGTGGCAACGCGGCAATGAACCAGAAGCTCAGCATGGAACGCGCGCAGAACGTGATTGCCTTTTTACTCCAGAACTGCAACGTGCCAGTTCGGCACATTATTGCGCCAGGGGCCATGGGTGAAGCGGCTCCAGTAGCCTCGAACGAGACCGCAGCCGGACGCGCAGAAAACCGTCGCGTTGAGGTCAAGGTCCTGCTGAACAAGGGGCTAGCCGGTACCTAAGAATGACGGTTCCAACGAGTGGGCGTGGAACCGGCGCCCACTCATATTTCTTTTTTCCTTTGCTGCTCAAATCCTAGGCCCAGTCCTGATTTGTTCGGTGGTCTCAATGGGTCGACGCAACACGTTCCTGAAGTTTACTCGCAGGCGTCTGAAAACCCAAAGTTTGTCGTGGGCGTTGATTTAAGCGCAGCGCTACTTTGTTCAGATCCGACTGGGAATATTCGGTTAGGTTTTTGTTCTTCGGGAAGTATTGTCGTAAGAGCCCGTTTGTGTTTTCGTTCGAGCCGCGTTGCCAGGACTCTGCGGATCACAGAAGTACACTTTCACCCAAGGTCAACAGAATCATCAGGACTTTTGGTAGGGGCGGTGGGGATCGAAACGACAATGCTTGCTCAAAAGTACCGTGTTTTGACGGCGTTGCAACCGACACGGTACGGCCAATCATTACTCTTCATTACTTGGGCCGGCTATCAAACGAGGAAACAAATACTGCAGAGCTTGCGCGCCTGTTGCGTCCAGGGAAAATCTCATCGAAGCTGCTAGGACGGCCGGGTAGCAACGATCAGCCCAAAAGCACAGGCATTACGTTCCGCTACGCAACAACGCCAGGCCGCCGCGCTGAAAGCGTGGAATCCAGCGGACAAACCCGAATGGCTTGATGAGAAAACCTATCGCGAAATGATTCAACCACGGCTTGCCTCGGTCACAGTTCCAGCGATTTTCCGTACTTGATGTCTCGGAACCTTATGCCGCGAACATTCGTGCGGGTCGTTGCACACTGGTTCCCATTAGCGAAACTCACAGGCTGTGAAGAGCAAGATCGGGTAAGGGAATAGGAAAGCTGGGCAGGAAAATCTCCGGCCTTTAGCTAACCGCGATTCTGCGCCGCGCCATGCGCCAGCAGAACTTCCTTGGCCCCAACCTGTAGATTGGGAACCAGCCAGCGAAAAACCATTGTCGCCGTAATGCCGCCTAGAAGCTGCGCGCTTACAAACCAAAGTACATCGGCAGGTCGGATGCCCGCGAACGTATCACTTAGGCATCGCGCAATTGTGACAGCAGGATTTGCAAACGAGGTAGAGGCCGTGAACCAATATGCAGCCGTGATGTAGGCACCTACCCCCAATGCGACAGCATTCGACCGAAGCCGGGAGCATCCCCAAATTACGGAAACCAATCCAAATGTCGCTACGAATTCGCTGAACACTTGCGGTGGGCCGCTCCGAACGTGCCGAGATAGCGAAACCACTGGAAGCGCAAACATCAGGTGTGCGACGACCACCCCTGCTATCCCGCCGAATACTTGTCCGGCAACATAGTGGGGAGTCTCCATCCACGGAAGACCTTTTTCCAAGGCATCCATGAGGGTAACAACTGGATTGAAGTGTGCGCCGGAGATTTGTCCGAATGCCAGAATCAAAGCCACCAGTGCCGCGCCTGTGGCAATGGTATTTGCGAGCAGCGCCAAAGCCACGTTACCGTTCGCCAGACGATCTGCCATTATTCCGGAGCCTATCACCGTCGCCACCAGCAACATAGTTCCTAGAAACTCCGCGACAACCCGACGCCCAAGAGAGATGTTCATTGGTGCCCTATGCGGTCGATTTCTTTCTTGATGGCGAGGTTGTCCAGGCTTGAAATCGGCAACGAGAGGAAAAGACTGATTCTGCGGTCGAGCATCATATATGCGTCTCGGAACGCTCGTTCGATTTGCTCAGGTGTACCTTCAACAGCACCAGGGTCGGGCACTCCCCAGTGAGCAGTCATAGGCTGTCCCGGCCAAATGGGGCAGACTTCTTTCGCAGCGTTATCGCAGACAGTAAAGACAAAGTCCAATTTTGGAGCGTCGGGCTTAGCGAATTCACTCCAATCCTTGCTTCGGAACCCAGCCGTAGGAAGTTTGGCGATTTCAACTTGACGAAGCGCAGCCGGATGGACAGAACCTTTTGGGTGACTTCCCGCGCTGTAGGCAGTGAAAGTTGGAAATCCTTTTTTGTTCATGATGGCTTCGGCCATGATGGAACGAGCAGAATTCCCGGTGCATAGGAAAAGAACGTTGTATCGAGTAGCCATAGCTTCAAATAGGCTTCACGGCACGCACGAAGGCGCTCATAAACTTGCCATCCACCTGTGGCGCAATGGCGTCAGCGTCGATTCCCGCCGTTGCAAGAAATTCCCTGGCATCTGCGACTCGGTAAACTCGGGTTGGTTCGACATCCACACACTCAAATCCCGCTCTGCTCAGTTTGTTTCGATACTCTGTCTCATCGAGTGCTCCAGCAACGCATCCGACCCAGAGCAATACGCTTTTGCGTATTTCAGGAAGGATTTCGCCTCGTGTCACCACATCTGAAACGGCGAAGCGGCCACCCGGCTTGAGGACTCGGAAGGCCTCACGCAATACTGCGTCCTTGTCGGAGGAAAGGTTGATAACGCAATTCGAGATAATCACGTCCACGGAATTGTCCGGCAGCGGGATGTGCTCAATTTCGCCTCTCAGGAATTCGACATTTTCTGCCCCGGCCTTTCTCTTGTTTTCGTTCGCCAATGCCAGCATTTCATCCGTCATGTCCAGACCGTATGCCTTTCCCGTAGGCCCAACCCTCTTTGCGGAGAGCAGCACGTCTATACCGCCACCCGAACCAAGGTCGAGAACAATCTCGCCCGGATTGAGTTGCGCCAATGCAGTCGGATTGCCACAGCCTAGTGATGCCTTTACTGCATCTTCCGGCAGTTCCCGCGTCTGTACTTCCCCGTACAGGTTCGACGTGATTGGGTCACACGATGAAGCAGCAGAACCTTCGCAGCAGGAGGTTTGTGAACAACATTCCGCTGGGAGTCCCGTCCCTTCGGTCACGCGACGCGCGGCCTGACCGTATTTCTCTTTCACTGTTTCCTTAATGCTCGTTTCGCTCACAACAGTCTCCTATTTACAAATTTGCGTAATTTCTTCCGACTTCAATGCCTTGGTACGAGTGCAGCACTCGGCATATAGAAAGCGGAGCAATTCTTGAAGGGCCTCAGTATTGGCCGTGTACCGCAGGAAAGTGCTCTCACGTTGGACTTTTACCAAGTCTTCGGCCTTGAGTTTGTCGAGATGATGAGAAAGTGTTGAGCCAGGAATTTCCAATTCCTGTTGAATCTCGCTGACAACCAAGCCCTCGGGATGGGCCGTGAGGAGCAATTGCACGATGCGAAGACGAGGTTCTGTTCCCATTGCCGAGAACATGTCCGCGAACTTGGCTACTTGGTCCGACTTACAGGTAGGCTGCCTCATATTTCGAGAATTGCAGAAATATGAAACTGTGTCAAGAAAGAAATTTTATTGGGCGGCAGGTTGTGAAGGAATGATCGGTGTTTATTTATCTGTTTATTGATCGGGCTTCTTGTGGACGTCGGGGCGAGGATCTGGAACGAAGCCGTTGCGATTGGGCATTTTCACGTGAGGCAGCGTCACGTCGTTCAACTCCGCTTTTTCGTCGACAATTCCATTCAGGTATAGGATGAACGCTATGACTGCATAAGTTTGATTTGGAGTTAGAGTTCCCGGCTGAACGTAGGGCATTGTCCGGTGGATGAAATCCCAGACGGTCGTCGCATAAGGCCAATAGCTGCCCACCGTCCGCACCGGGTTATTGCTCCGCAGCGTGCCTTGGCCTCCAACAAGCGCGGGGTATTGTGCTACACCCTGGCCGCGATCTCCGTGGCAGTTCGCACAGAGCGTCTCATAGACACGCTGTCCTTGTGTGACCGTGCCGCTTCCTTTGGGCAAGCCAGTGCCGTCCGGTGCAACGGAGATATCGAATTCGCGAATTTCTTCGGGCGTTGCCCGTCGCCCCAATTTGTATTGCTGGTTCTGTCCGGGTGTGCCTGTGGCCCCGGCGATTACAAAGCAGACGATGCAGAAAGCGGTTTTGTTCACGGCTCACACTCCCATCCGCGTGGACGTACCAGATTTTGATTCCGTTGTAGTGGTCGGTTGCATGGAGTCCGCGAACCGCCACGAGTTCCTCTCGCGTTGGTTGGATAGCCGGTTTCGTCCGTACATCGCGATTGGAGGGAAGTCGCTTTCCCGTCCCACCACCACGGAATCCGGAAACGAGTGAGCGCCTCCGGCAAAATCGGTTCATTGAGCCGTGCATC
Source organism: Candidatus Acidiferrales bacterium (assembly GCA_963722985.1). Lineage (GTDB taxonomy): Bacteria > Acidobacteriota > Terriglobia > Acidiferrales > UBA7541 > Acidiferrum. Next base: position 51,622 of record CAVROZ010000003.1, read on the forward strand.
CTGCCAGCTTTTGCCGCCATCGGTGGAGACCTCAGCTTTTGTGATTCGTCCTCTGCCAGACCATGCCAACCCGGTAATCTCATAGAAACCAGCGCCCGATAATTGCTGGTCTCCCGCAGGGCGCGTAATCACGGACTTGGCTTCCATCACGAATGTAAACTGTCGCGCGGTTCCATCGGGCATAAGGTCCGTATAGTGGCCCGTTTCGTAAGCGGTCATGCAAGGCTGATCGACGATTTGAATCCGGCGAAGCCACTTTATATTCGTGTTGCCCTCCCAGCCTGGAACGATGAGACGGACGGGGTATCCCTGCTCGGGCCGGAGCGCTTCGCCGTTTTGCCCGTAGGCAACGAGTACGTCGTCGAATGCCTTCTCAAGCGGAATGCTTCGCGCCATCCTGCCCGCGTCCGCCCCCTCCGCTACAATCCAAGTCGCGCCTGGTTTCAGCCCCACTTGCTCCAACAGAGTTCGCAGGGGCACGCCTGTCCATTCACTGCAACTCAAAAGGCCGTGGCTTCTCTGCGGATTGATCGCGGGCCGCCCGATTTGCTCTCCGCCACTGTTACCAGCGCATTCGAGGAAATGAATTCTGGAAATGGATGGCAAGCGATGAAGATCATCCATCGTGAAGACTAGCGGCCTGTCGACCAAGCCGTGAATCATAACCTGGGTTGGGCAGGTCGGGCGGTATCGTTCACGAACTTCCTGCTCTTTCCTAACAGGCTAGCTCCCGCCATCTAGAGTTTTCGTGATTCCCAGTCGAGATTTACTACTTCTTTGGATTTGGAAGCTCCTAAGCCCCACCTTGTGTCGTGGGTACTGTTGACGCCGCAACGCTGAATACAACAAACCAAATTGAAAAGGTGTTCCTATGTGAACAGATTCCGAGTCCTTCATCTTCTATGATCTTGTCGTGGGAGGTTACCCAGGGAGTTGGTCATCCTCCCAAATAGAAAAGAAATAGTAGGAGCATTCCATGGCAGAGCCGAAATCGGCAAAATGCAACGACATCGTTCCCGCAAAGTCGGTGATTGGCAGCACCGTGGTGGACGCAGATTATCAGGACCTCGGCACAATTGAAGACCTCGTTCTTGACGCCGGCGCAGGGCGAATCGCTTACGCGGTTTTGTCCTTTGGTGGATTTCTTGGCGTGGGAGATAAATACTTTGCGATTCCGTGGTACGCGTTTCAATTTCACATTGCGGAAAAGCGTATCGTCCTCAACGTAGACAGACAACTCCTGGAAAGCGCCCCGGGCTTCGACAAGGCCAATTGGCCAAACATGGCGGATTCCACTTGGGGCACCAGCATCTATAAACACTACGGTCTGGCTCCTTATTGGGAAGAGACAACTGTGATTTAGGAACCGGGACAGCCACAGTGAACCAGACGCCCCATTCTTAGGATTTGGTTCGCGGGATCAGCGTGAGCACGCTGGCAAGGTAAAAATCCAAAAGGGAGAAGTTCGATGCTACTACTCATTATTGTTCTATTGCTGTTATTCGGTGGAGGTGGCGGGTATTACGGCTATTCACGATGGGGGTCGGGCGGCGGTCTCGGAATCGTTGGCACCGTCGTACTCATCGCCGTGGTTTTGTACTTCCTCGGTGTCCGGCACGCGTAAATAGTCGCTTGATTAAAAGCTCTTTGCAGTCGACGGCAAATCACAATCGAACTCGAGGTGAAATTCCATGGACGCCACGAACAATCCTCGCTTACAAGCCGAAGGCTTCGGCGAGAAGTTCGCCGGTAAACTCCAAAAGACAATTGGGAAAATTGACAAAGCCGTCGAAAAACTCTGAACCACGGGTTGTTTCCTCGGTCAACACATCGAGAAGAATTGGAGAAAGTTTTCATGAATCTAGCACAGGTAACTACCACACAAATCGCAATCGTCGTTGTTGCCCTCTTGCTGCTGGCAGCAATTCTCGGCCTCTTATTTTCCGTTCGCAAACGCCGCACGGCACGACTTCGCACTCAGTTTGGAGGTTCGGAATACGACCGCACCGTGAGAGACGGTGGAAGCCGCCGGAAAGCAGAAACGGCCCTCGATAACCGAGCACAACGCGTGGAGCGGTTGCACATCCGGCCTCTCGCTGCGGGCGATCGTGCGCGGTTTGTTGAGTCCTGGGACAGAGTTCAGGGCCGGTTCGTTGACAGCCCGGGAGGCGCCGTAACCGATGCCGACCAACTGTTGGGCGACGTCATGTCCACGCGTGGCTATCCGATGAGCGACTTTGAACAGCGTGCAGCGGATATTTCAGTGGATCATCCACTGGTTCTCGACAACTACCGCGCAGCCCACCAAAGCGCGCTTCGTCAAACGCGCGGCCAGGCCAGCACAGAGGACTTGCGTCAGGCCATGATTCATTATCGGACGCTTTTTGACGAGTTGCTCGCCGAACCTGAGCAAACGCGTTCCTAGGTGCATTTGCTACGCTCATTCCCCGGTCGTCCGTCCGTAGCATAGACAGAAACGCTTTGCCGCTGCCGGGTGTGGCGCTAACGGTATATTAATCAGCTCTAGTCGCCAACTAACCTCCTTCCTGATGTCACGCGCGATGTGGATCATGTTGAGTTGTCACGCAGCAATGGCGGGTCGGAACGATGCTCGGAGGATGGCGAATCGCAAAAACCATGGGGTCGCGGATAATTCCCCACCTTCGGCCCCGGTTGGCGAACTTTCAATTGCTCGCCGCATTATGTCGCTATCGTCTGCTAACAGTACTTTGATTGGCATCCTGACACCTCTGTAGACGGTTCTGCTCGGGAAGTTAAAGCGTTCCAGGTACATCTATCGAGCGCTGCAACACGTTGAGTGACCAGAACCGGGTCGCTAGGGGGGCGCGATGGCATCATGGAACCTCAAATGCACCAACTGCCACAAAACATTCTGGCACTCCGACGTTAAAGAAGATTTGATGAACCTTTACTTTGCCGAGAAGCCCATTTTCTCTGAGAGCGGTGCCACGTTTCAGTGCCCCCACTGCGGCCACAAAGCGACATACCAGCGACGCGACCTGTTTTATCAGGGCTGATCAGGGTTAAGCCTTGGCTCAATAGTTCGCAGCCACAAAAGGTAGCCGTCAGGCAGGAGGGAGGCTAGTCCGCTCCTTCTGAGAACAGGCTAGCCCAAAGTGTGGAGGGGGGATGCGATAACGTACTAAGAATGATCCTGCAGGTCTGTGCAGAATTGGACAGCGGTTGGCCCTGAGAATGGCTAGTGTGTGGGTGAGGCATCGGCAATGGCGTTCTCTTTATTTTGACCGCTTAGAATTGGCGAGGCACCCGAGCAGGGAGAACCGGATGACAGAAACACAGTCACTTCAAATCAATCGCATCTACTCTATCGCGCTCATGAAAGAGGATTCGCAATGGTGCGTTTATCATGTGAGGGTTAAAAGCGATATCCAGCGCGAATTCTTTGTTGAAACTGTCCCTTCACGAATTCCCCGGGGTGATTCGATAAAACGCATCGAGTCGATGTGTGAATCGAATTTTGACAGGCTTCCGCAAGACGGCGGGGTTATTCACTTCAATTTGGAGACCTTCTCAGCCGCGTTCTGATTTGAAGCCGAGGTCGGACTAGCCCACGCGTGCAGTTGACCGCCAATAACCCACTGGTCTACCCGTCAAAACAGGCCGGGGGCATCGCTGATAAGGGGCACTGCGATTTCTTATTACGTTGAGGCGCGGGATTTTTCGAGGGCTTCTACAGAAGATTCAGTATCGCGGAGATGCGGCGGTTGGGGTAAATGAGAAGTGTGAGCGTGACGACGGCAACGAGTGGGCCACGCCAGCGACGGATTCCTCCAGAAGTACCGGTTAAGACAAAACGGTCGCGTTGGCTGCTTGGGGTATTGGGACTTGTCCTGGTGAGTAGCATCGGCGCGGGTACGGTGTTGGCGCGGCATTGGCCTTATTCCGAAGCGCAAATGGTGCCGGGACTTCAAAAGGCATTCAAAACCACTGTGACCGTCGGGCAATATCGACGATTTTATTTTCCACACCCCGGATGCGAGTTGGAGATGGTGCGCTTAGAACGTCCGACGGAGGTTGGGCGCGAGAAGCCACTGGCGACTGTGCAGAAAATCCGAATCACGGGACGCTATAGCGATTTGCTGTTCCGGCCCTACCATTTGGCAAGGATCGAAGTGAATGGATTGCGAGTTCGAATACCGGCGCCAGGGGAGCCAAAGAACTGGAATGAAAGTACAGACGAGAACGGCACGAGTTCCAGGGTTTCGGTGGGAAGGGTGATAACAGATGGGGCGGTACTTGAGATTGAGAAAGCAAAAGGCGAAGTGCCATTGAAATTTGAAATTCACAAGCTGCTACTGGATTCGATAGCGGCCCACCAGCCGATGGACTATGAGGTAAGCATGGGTATTCCTGAGCCGCCGGGAGAGCTGGAGTCGAAGGGAAAATTTGGGCCGTGGGAAGACGGTGAAATTGGAAAGATACCATTGAGCGGAAGTGTGAAGCTGAGCGGGGCAAAACTGAATCAATATTCGGGGCTGGGGGGCACGATCCAGTCGGAGGAACGATTCGGCGGGACACTCGAGCAAGTAGAGGTGACGGGGGAAGCGAGCGCACCGGATTTTGAGTTGGTGTCGGCGGGTCATAAGGTAGAGTTGCGCACGCAATTTGACGTGACCGTGAATGCGATGAAAGGTGAGGCGCAACTGAAAGGTATTGTAGGCCGAGTGGGGCAAACCACGATTCACGTGCGGGGTGGAGTTGTGGAAAATGCGAAGAGCGACCACCGCGAGGCATCACTGGATTTCTCGATCACGAATGGGCGTGCGGAGGATCTGCTTTGGGTGTTCAGCAGAGCCAGCAAGCCAGCGATGATTGGGCCTGCGGTTTGTTCGGGGCATGTGCGGATGCGGAAATTTGGTAACGGCTTTCTGGCCGCGTTAGAGGCGAATGGAAAATTCGAAGTGAAGGGCGGGCATTTTCAGAAAACGGTGCAGGTAAAAACGAATGTGTTGAGCGCGCGAGCGCAGGGCGAGAAGATCAAGGCCGCCGATGATGCGCCGGAAGTAGCAGTAGAAAATCTATCGAGCGACATAAAGATTCAGAATGGAGTGGCGCACCTGACGAGCACCTATTTCCAAGTACCCGGGGTGCGAGCACGCGTGGAAGGCACGTACAAACTCGAGAACGCGCACGTGGATTTGCGTGGGAATTTGTGGACAGATGCGTCGCTCTCAGACAATTCCACCGGAATCAAAACGATGTTGCTGGAACCGCTGGACCCGCTATTCCGGCGGAAACACGCCGGGGCGATGCTGGGCGTGTCCATGACGGGAGACATCCACTCGCCGACAATTGGAACGTTGCTGGCGAAGAAGAAAGCACCGTGGGGAAAGCAGCAACAAAATTCGAAGATGGAAATTACAAAGTAAAATTGGAACATCCCTATCCTGGCGTTGATAGCGCCGCCATGCTGAGCAATCGACTTTGTCGCGGCTGGCCGGTTCTGAATATTCTCTGGACTTTACGGGTCCCTTTTCATGCGGCTGCGGGCCGCCGGCCTTCCCCCCTGACCGGGATTTCTCATCCGGCTCTGACCGTCGCAGAGACAAAACGTCAAAGAAAACAGAATGCCGTGAACTGACTGACTCGTGAAGCGCTAGAATGGCGTTGGAATTGGAGGCATTCATGTACGCAGCTAACCGCATTGGTAAGCCAGAGGAACTGGAGGGCTGGTACGCATATTGCGTCGGAGTGGATGACGGACTGCTGTATCAGCCGCTATCAAAGCTGGGGACCGGCGACGAAAAGCATGGTTTGGAATTTGTGCCCGACAAGAATCAACTTTCAGTGCTGCCCGATGCACTCAAGAAAGTTGGCTGGGAAGGCGACGGAACGATTGTCTATGTCGCCCTGCCACCGTACCTTGCCGCCGACGAGGAACAGAGAAACCACTGGTTCCCGGCATTTTTCGTGAAGCAATCAAACAACGGATACGGCTTCATCGCCGCACTTAGGCCGTTATCTATCTCAGAAGCGAATATAGTCCGCTGAAATATTCGGATTCCCAATAAGCAGGACGAGTGTCGCTTCTGCCAACCGTGCTACCTCGTGACCGGATACTTACTGCATTTGGGAGACATTTCCTGTTGTGGATTCAGAAAAGAAAATGCGACGACAAGTTCGCCTTCAAGGTCGCCTTCGCATCTATGCCACCTACTATCGAGAAGCGCCTAACTGGCAAATAAGCAAACAGCAGCGTGAAGTAATGGCGCAGACTCCTCCCTCAATGTGGAAGAATGCAGCCCGATGGAACGGTGGCAGTGTTATGACCGAAATCCCCATCCCATGCCCCGAGGGCGCTAGCAAACCAGATTGCACTATTCCTCCACCTATCTTTCAAGGCGAACACGGTGTCCCCATTCCCGACGTTGGAGAGTGATTTCTGACTTCGCGCCTGGTTAACGAGGTAATCGCCGAAGATGGGTAGCCTCCACTTTTCAGTTTCCCCGCCGATTGAGTGAATGGGGTTAGTTGGAGAACAACGCACCCAAACTCATTGAGGGACATTGTAGTCTTGTGCGGTAGCCCGGAGGTGAAATCATGGGGGCGGAAAGCTCTCTCGCTACGCGCGCTTTAAGGATCATCCTCTTTGGACTTCTGGCACTTGCCATTACTTTTCTTGCTGGCGGTATCTGGAATGCCCTACTCCTCACCAATCTTCAAAAGTGCCCCTCAGTGCCGTGGTCCGTTCCGACAATGGCACTTCTCTTGTGGCTGATGTGGAGTTATCTCGGCGGAAAGGGATGGCCACGGAGCACCTCCGACGCGCGACGCCACTACTTACGGGCCGATAGGAAATCGGCTCAAACATACCTGTGGTCATTCGTTGCAGGAGTTTTGTCCGTTGTGGCGTTGGCTGGGCTCTGGATCGTGTTGTTCCGATTGGTCAAGATGCCCCCTAACGCTCTTCCTGATGTATCGAGCTATCCCCGACTGACCGTCGCACTCATGATCCTGATGGGCTCTCTGGTTGCACCATTCATGGAGGAGGCTGCATTTCGTGGGTATTTTCAAGTCGTCCTCGAACGGAACTTCCGCGGTCCCATCGCAGTCACCGTCTCCTCGCTGGTATTCGCCCTTGCGCACTTTGTTCATGGTATGTTCTGGCCAAAGCTTTTGGTTTATTTTCTCGTGGGCGCCGCGTTTGGAGCGACGGCATATTTCACCAAGTCTACGCTTCCGGCTATTCCGCCCCACATGATCGGCGACCTAACATTTTTCATTATGGTGTGGCCGCACGATACTGCGAGACAGTTGGTGTCGGTCAGTGGAACTGACCGTTGGTTCTGGATACACCTGGCGCAGACGATTGTGTTTGCGATGCTGGCCATGTGGGCTTTTGCGCAGCTGGCCAAACAGAACAACGCAGACGCAACTTCCAAGTAATCTGCCAAATCCCCAAGTCCTGGTAAACCGGTAAAGTACCCAGTACTTCATTCTGAAAAACAACTGTGCCAGCGCCCCGTAGCCGGGAGTTTCTTCCGGTGCTTGTTGTGTGTCGTTTTGCCGTTGTCCATTCGCTGGACGCCCTATCCTGGCTTGGATAGCACCGCCATGCTGAGCAATCGACTTGTTGCGGTTGGCGCGGTTGTGCAGGTTCTCTGGGCTATCGCGGGTCCCCTTTTCAAGCGGCTCCGGCCTTGCCCACACGTGCCAGGTTGTCACGCATGGATACTCCGGCTACTAATTGCTGACGCAATTGGCTGAAAGTCTATGACTTCGAGGCCGCTCCGAGCGCTCAGTCGATGACAATATCGGCGCGGGTGCTGTTGACGATTGCTTTAAGTTGGGCTTGCTCCTCGGCAGGCACGTTGAACTTATCCAGCGTCTGCTGAAAATCGTCGAGGAACGCCTCCCATTCCTTGCTGGTAATCTTCAAATCCTTGTGCGATTCCGCCATCGACTTGCCCGTATAGTTCTGCGGACCGCCCGTAGCCCAGCACACCATCTCGGTCACAAGGTATTTGAATCCCGCAGGCGCCACGCGATGATGCGCCTCGTCCACCAGAGGGTTGGAGTTCAATCGCGGGTCGATCATGATCCGATTAATGAAGTCGTCCACCACCGTAGCGATGCTATAAACGCCGCCAAGTCTATCGTAGAGAGAGGGTTTTTCTGTTGACTGCATGATGATTCTCCTTACGGCTCAACGGACCTTCGCCATCGGGCAAAGTAACTAGAGTTCGCTAAGGTGAGCCTGCCTACTGCTTATGGGACAAAGATTATCCCTCTTTTTAAACTCAGGACCGCCACAACAAAAACGACAATTAGCGCCGGAACAACATTTAAGAGCTTCATTGCAAGACGTTATTGCTCTGCGGAAATCGTGTCTGTCCAAAATTGTACATTCCGAGCCGTAGTGGGTTCTGGTATCCATGTTTCCGGTAATGCGTGACGGATTATAAAAGGGCGCCCCTTTTGGAGTAGGGTTTGGGTGCTTGCCGCAACCCCCACAGAAAGGAACGCCCTCAATGGATAGCAAAAAGTATATCGGCATGGATGTGCACAAGGAAAGCATTTCGATTGCAGTAAGGAATGGTGCGGGAAAGATCGTAATGGAATGTGTTATCGAAACGAAAGCCAACATGATTCTGGAGTTTATCGATGGACTGCGCGGAGATTTGCAAGTCACGTTTGAAGAAGGAACCTCGGCGGCCTGGTTGTACGACTTGCTGAAACCACACGTGACGAAATTGGTGGTGTGCGATCCGCGAAAGAACGCCTCCATGAGGGAAGGCAACCAGAATGACAAGATTGACGCGCGCCGTTTGGCCGAGTTGCTGCGGCTTAATCATCTCAACCCCGTCTATCACGGGGAACACGGGCTTCGAAGCTTGAAAGAACTAGTGCGCAGTTATCTCACCATCACCAAAGATGTCGGACGGGTCATGTCGCGGGTGAAGGCCATTTATCGCAGTTGGGCCATTCCTTGTAGCGGCAAGCAGGTCTACGCACCGCGCCATCGTGCCGGGTGGCTCGGGAAGATCAGCGAACCAGGCGTGCGCCGGCGAGCGGAGTTTTACTACCAACAGCTCGATGCGTTGCGACGGTACGTCGGGAAGTACGGCGGGAGCTATTGGCAGAGGGCAAGAAACACAAAGCGTGGAAACGGCTCTGCCAGATTCGTTCGATCGGTCCGATCCGCTCGGCCGTGTTACTTGGCATTCTGCAGACCCCGCACCGTTTCCGCACCAAGCGGCAGCTGTGGACCTACAGCGGATTTGGCATCGAGACACATAGCAGTGCCGATCATCGTAAGGTCAATGGGCAGTTGCAACCAGCGAAGAAACAGGTCTCCGTTCGCGGACCCAACCGAAACTGTAATCACGATCTGAAGAATCTGTTTAAGGGCGCGGCCATCGTGGCCTCGAGCAAACCGGGTCCGTTTCCGGAGTTTTTTACAGCGTTGTTGACCAAGGGCATCCGGCCAGAGATGGCGCGGCTGACCTTGGCCAGGAAGATTGCCACCATCGTGTTGATTGTGTGGAAGAGAGGAGCGTGCTTCGACGCCCAGCATCTGAAACCACAAACAGTTTGAGTGTCTCTGATCAAGTCCGCTCCATCCCTGGGTATTTCTCTGGCGGTGGCCGTGGGGTTCTCCAGACACTCTGGTTCGAGAGCGAGTCTCAGCTGATTTGTTAGGCGCTGCGTGCTTCGGGCACCTAGTCTCACACGCGACCCTAGTCCCTCTCGGATAACCAGAAATCTCTAACAATGTCGGCCCTGTCAAATCGTTTTTGAACAGACCTCTCCGTCCACTCCGAAGAGTGGTCTTCGTTGTTCTTTTGACCTCTGCGTCAACGACCACGGCTCGTTTGTAATCTTTCGGTCGGCTTCAGTCCGACCCAAACATCTCTTCGATCAAAACTTCGACCATGATTAGTAATTCGAACTCCCTTCGCAGGGAGCGGGACGCCCAATCAAAGCCACGGCGCTCTACTTCACGCCATTTCTGGTTCCGAGCTGTCCCGCGTACGAACCGAACTCTAGTAACGGCGAATACTCACAACCATTCCGCCACATCCAGTACAATCGAACCGCCATGCGGCGACCCATCGCTACCTTGGCAATGCTTTTGTGTCTGCGCATCGCCAAGTGCATGTACCGACGTCTCCAGTCCGGATGAATGCGCGCCGCTGCTTGGGCCGCTTCCACCAACAAGAAGCGCAATAAGGAACTGCCTTGCTTGGTGATGTGTCCAAGTCGCTGCTTGCGAGCACTGGACTCCTCGCACGGGATCATCCCCACATACGTGCCGATCTGCTTGCCGCGCTCGAACCGCGTCGAAGTTCCGATGATCAACACAAAGGCGAGTGCCGTTATCGAACCCACACCGGGATGCGTCATCAGCCGCACAGCCTCCGGTCGCTTCCTGGCTTCCCGTTCGACGGCTGCGGTTAACTCCTCAACCGTCGGATTCAAGCAGTCCAGCAATTCCAACAACTCTTGCCGGCGGCGACTGGCCCAAGGACCTAACGCTAGCTTTTCTAACTGCGCTCGCCCTGGTTCGCTGAATAGCTTTTTCTTCCAGCGATAGCCTTCGTTCATCGCTAGTGCATGCAGCTGATTCATGATCCGCGTACGCATCTGCACCAACCGATGACGATGCCAGAGAAGTTGTCGCAGATCCCGATTCTCTGGATCCGGCACCCAGATTTGCGGAAAGTTATTTTCCCGCAAGAGCCTGAGCAGGAGTCGGGCATCCTCACGGTCGAACTTCTGCTTCTTCACTCGCTTGGCCTTGATCTCCGCGGGATCGCCGATCCACAGCTCGAAACCCAATTCAGCCAGTAGCCGTTCGAACCAGCGTGAATATCCGGTAGCCTCCATGCCTACCCGCACGCAGATTCCTCGCTGTTTCAGGTCTCGATAGAATTTCTCTGCTTGTCCATCACTGTGGTTCAGTTCCTGTTCACCATACTCACCTGTCTCTTCCACAAAAAATGCAATCGTCTGAAAGCTCGGGTGGTAATCTACGCCCATAATCATCATGTTCGGCTCCTTTCTCCCGAGTTCCTGTGGTCGTTACGCAACCGCAGTCTACTCGGGTCGAGGAGCCGACATTGTTATGGTGCAGCAACGCTAGCTGTCATTCCAAAGGGTGAGAGTCCCTTCGACAGAATAGTCCAGTAACTGTCGTAGTTATATCCAGCGGCGAGAAGGGTGACCGACTCGTCGGAAGCCTGGAGGTAAAAGTCCCGATGGCCGGAAGAACTCTGGTCAGATCTGCACAGGGGGCGAGCAACTTGACAGGCCGTAGCAAAAGCGAACCAGGAAGCCCCGAAAAGTCGGCCCTGCGTGAAGCGGATTGCAGGACAGTCGGGAGAGCCGAGCCACTCATAACATGGCGAAGGCCTATGTCGGAACCGTATGTCTGGAACAAACCGGTTGCGATCTCCCCGGGGTCGCAGAGGGCGGCATGTCAAGAAGGACGGACAGCGAAAGCGTGGAACCACTCGGAGGTCGCCTAGGCGCAGTGTGCACAGCGAAGGCATCTCATATAAGCTGCAGAGCGGTGAAGATGAGATGTGCCTGTGAGTGGGGCGGATGGGGCCGATTAAGCGTGGATGGACCGAGACAGAAGAACTCGGACCGGAGCGAGGGCCCCTGGGGTAGAGCGGCAGAAGCCGTTCGAACGGAGGTGCTTCAGCGCGCAACGTCCCCCGGCACAGAACGGGGAACCGACGTATGCAGCGGGGAGTGCGCAGGATGGAGGCAAAGCGAGCGACGCGCGGCTTGTGTCGCACGGGCAGGCCCTGTCTGAAAAACCGGCCTTGAAGCCGTACTGGGGAAAACCCGCCGTACGGAATTTTAGGGAGGGCAATGGAAACGTCGGCATCATTCGAAGCCCGCTACGCGCCATTGCTCTACCCGACCAATCAAAGCTATGGACCAAAGCTATGGACCACGAGTCCCGGATAGAACTATGGTCGCCAAATTGACCACCGTTCTGCTTTGTTGGTTTCGGAACTGACAGGCTTCGTCGCGAAGAGGCGATGAAAACCACTGGTAGAGAAAACCCCAACCAGAGGGGCACTGTGCCCCGCAACCGAGCACCAAGTGCGGACGGTCAGAACAGGTCTCGCTCGATCAAGTGGGCTGCGAAGCAAGAAAAATTCCAGCTGAAGGAGAGGTGTTTTTTCTTGACTTCTCCTTTTATAGACTCATCAGGAACTGGGACCCAATCGTGATAGAGGCTAATCGTTGAGGTTCATCCACCTGGGTTGGCGTCGGGATGAACCGAAGAGGCGCCATAGTTCACAACTCCATCGAGAAGGGGAAGAAAAATGTGCAAGATGTGTGATGAAGGAAAATCGCAGGACAATACCGGTTCACTACACGCTTCGCGGCGCGATTTCCTGAAGACTTCGACGACGATCGCGGTAGCGGCGGCTGGGCTCAATTTTATTGAACCCGTCTGGCGTGGCCGCGCTTGAAAATGGGGCGAGAACAGACTAGTTTTGCTGGCGAATTGATAGGGAGTTCTCTACGTCCCGGGGTTGAACAAACAATCACGCACGGAGGCAGAATGGCTAAGACAGTACCTACCTCACTACGTACACAGGTCGGAATCGTAGGCGCTGGACCAGCCGGTCTCGTCCTTTCACATCTTCTCCATCTGCAAGGAATTGACTCGGTCGTGGTCGAGAACCGCAGCCGGCAATACGTTGAGGAACGAGTCCGCGCCGGCGTGTTGGAGCAGGGCACGGTTGACCTGCTCGTGGAAATGGGCGTGGGCGAGCGGATGAAGCGTGAGGGCCTCATTCACTATGGAGTCGAGCTGCGCTTCCAAGGCCACAGCCATCGTATCGATTTCAAAGACCTGACCGGTGGAAAAGGAATCACCATCTACTCCCAACACGAGGTCGTCAAAGATCTGACCAATGCCCGCATCGCCGGTGGCGGCCGGGTATTGTTCCAGGTTGAAGGCGTCAGCGTGCATGACTTCGAAAGCGCCAAGCCAAAAATCCGATATCGAAAGGATGGTCAAGCTTACGAACTGACCTGCGATTTCATTGGTGGATGCGACGGCTTCCATGGAGTGTGCCGACCCAGCGTTCCTGAGGGCGTTCTCACCGAGTATGAGCAGGTCTATCCGTTCGGATGGCTTGGCATCCTGGCCGAAGCGCCGCCCTCATCCGAAGAACTGATTTATACGTATCACGATCGCGGCTTCGCCTTGCATAGCATGCGCACAGAACAAATCAGCCGCCTGTATTTGCAATGCAAGCCGGATGAAGACGTCAGCCTTTGGCCCGACGAAAAGATCTGGCAGGAGCTCCATACGCGTCTCGCCGCAGAAGGCTGGGAACTCACCGAAGGCCCAATCCTTCAAAAAGGAGTCACCGGAATGCGCAGTTTCGTGGCCGAGCCTATGCAACACGGCCGGTTGTTTCTGGCCGGGGATTCGGCCCACATCGTGCCGCCGACCGGCGCCAAAGGATTGAATCTCGCAATCGCGGATGTCCGCATCCTGGCGCGCGCTCTCGCGGACTTCTACGCGACCGGCCGTCATGACCTGCTCGATGCGTATTCTCAAACCTGCTTGCGGCGGGTCTGGAAGGCACAGCGCTTCTCCTGGTGGATGACGTCCATGCTGCATCGCTTCCCTGACGAGAATCCCTTCGACCGCCGGCGTCAGCTTGCCGAACTGGATTACGTCACTAGCTCGCGCGCGGCATCCCAAAGCCTCGCGGAGAATTATGTGGGCCTGCCGATGGAGTGGTGAATGGACGCGGAACTGGTCACCTTAGTGATTTTTATAAAGGGCGGCGTCATTCTCTGTGTGCTCGGTCGTTAGCGGTTTTTTCTCTGTGTCCTCGGTGTCCTCTGTGGTTAAACAGCTGTTGCAGACTAAGAAAACCATGACAACGAACAAGCACACTCTTGCGGTGCGCCAATCAGCACGGTACGAGTTCGGTCTGGTGGCTCTCCTGTTCTTGACCTGGGCACGGTTTTCCTGGACCGCATGAGCCTTCTGTACCTGGCTCCATTCATCGCACCCGATCTCCACCTGAGCCATACCGAAGTTGGATTGCCGGTTTCGGCTCTCGCCCTGGCTTGGGCCTTTTCCGCGCTGGCGTTTGCCGCTATTTCCGACCGCATCGGCCGTCGCCCGGTTCTGGTGCCCGCCGTTTTTGCATTTTCGGTTCTGTCTTGGCTCTCCGGAGTAGTGCGATCTTTCGGCGAGCTGTTCACCGTTCGCATACTGATGGGGCTTGCCGAGGGTCCGACGTGGTCGACCATGACCGCCACGGTCGAGGAATCTTCCGCGCGATCGCAGGATTTGTTGCCAATGGCGGCCAAGGGATCGCAGCCTTGGTTCTCGTACTTATTCCTGCCGAGAGCTTGGCGCCAGAATTAGCAGCCACCGCGATCGGATCGGACTAACTACATTAGTAGGCGAAGTCTTTGGTGGTACTCTGGCACCAGCAATGGCCGGAGGCGTCGGTAATCTCTACGGCCTGGCGGCTCCGCTCTGGATCGTCGCCGCCGGGGCAGCTACTGTAGTTTGTTCCGGTATGTTTCTACGAGAAACTGCGCCTCGCAGACTGGCATCCACGGGTCGTAGATATCAAACCGGTTAAGTGCCGAACGGAGAATTAAAGTCATGAACACGCAACTGTTGATCGGAGCGAAAGAAACCCCGGCAAGCGGCGGAAAAACCTTCGACCGCCTTAATCCCATCACGGGAGAATGTGCCACCAGAGCCGCCGCCGCTTCTGTCGAAGACGCAAAGCTGGCGGCCAGCGCTGCAGCTATCGCTTTTCCTGCCTGGGCGGAAATGGGACCTAGCGCTCGCCGCGCTCTTTTGAACAAAGCTGCAGATGCGCTGGAGGCAAAAGCTGCGGAGTTCACCTCCGCCATGATGGAAGAGACTGGTGCCACCGTCGCGTGGGCAGGCTTCAACGTGGCGTTTGCCGCCGGCATTGTTCGCGAAGCCGCCGCGATGACGACGCAAATCA
Source organism: Candidatus Acidiferrales bacterium (assembly GCA_963722985.1). GTDB lineage: Bacteria > Acidobacteriota > Terriglobia > Acidiferrales > UBA7541 > Acidiferrum. The sequence continues at coordinate 66,630 of CAVROZ010000003.1, forward strand.
CAGGTGAAGTAATCCCGTCCGATAAGCCCGGCCTCCTCGCGTTAGCCATCCGTCAGCCGGTCGGTGTCATCCTGGGCATCGCTCCGTGGAACGCTCCGGTGATCCTCGGCGTACGCGCAATCGCCATGCCTCTCGCTTGCGGCAACACTATCGTGCTCAAGGCCTCCGAGCTTTGTCCTCGCGTTCATTGTTTGATCGGGCAGGCATTTCGAGACGCCGGCTTCCCGGATGGCGTGGTCAACGTCGTCACCAATTCTGTGCCCGACGCCGCCACCATTGTAGAAGCGCTGATTGACCATCCCGCCGTGAAGCGCATCAACTTCACCGGCTCGACGCGCGTCGGTCGCATCGTGGCCCAGCGTGCGGCTCGTCATCTCAAGCCGGTGCTCCTTGAACTCGGCGGTAAAGCGCCGCTGCTTGTGCTCGAAGATGCAGACCTCGACGAAGCGGTCAAAGCCGCCGCGTTCGGAGCGTTCATGAATCAGGGACAGATTTGTATGTCCACTGAGCGCATCATCGTCGTGGATTCCGTCGCGGATGTATTTGTCTCCAAGTTCGCTACGAAAGCCGCCAGCCTGATTGCGGGCGACCCGCGTGAAGGCAGGACCCCGCTCGGTGCTGTTGTCGACCGCAGAGCCATCGAAACTGCCAAGACTTTGTTAGACGACGCCCTGGCCAAGGGCGCTAAGTGCGTGGCAGGCAGCGAAGGTTCTGGCGTGATCATGTCGGCATGCGTAGTGGATCGCGTCACTCCAGAAATGAAGCTGTACTCCGAGGAATCATTCGGCCCCATTGTTGCCGTCATTCGCGCCAAGGATGAGGCAGACGCCGTGCGTATCGCCAATGACACCGAGTATGGTCTCTCCGCCGCAGTTTTCAGCCGCGATATCAGCCGTGCGCTGATGGTCGCAAAACGAATCCAGTCGGGGATGTGCCACATCAATGGCCCCACAGTTCAGGACGAAGCACAGATGCCCTTCGGCGGAGTCAAAGCCAGCGGATACGGCCGCTTCGGTGGTAAAGCCGTCATAGCCGAGCTCACCGATCTCCGCTGGATAACGATCGAAACTGGGGCCGGCCATTTCCCAATCTAGGGGCGACTCTCAGCGCGACTGGACGCGAGTGAGACAGCCAAAGACGAGACACAATTTCACTCTTCGGGATTGTGCCCGAGTTGTCCGGACTGTGACACGGGCGATCAGCGGCGCCCCTTCCAGAAGATCGCGACGATCCTCGCCATGAGCGCGATCATGGCGCGTGGGGGTCTACTCGTCAATAGATATGCAGCCTTTCCAGGAGCGCGAAGGTGTCATCGGTAAGACGATGATAATTGAATGTTATCAACGCGAGCCGAAGGTTGACGCAAAGGTCGTCGGCAATCACGAGGACAGCCAACCCGGCAAACCAATCCCGAAGATTACGACCGCGCGGCTGGACAGCATGCTCGGATTCGTCTTCACGTCGCTGAACCTTGCCGGCCCAGGAGTTCTGCAGGCTGCTTTCAAGAACCACCGCAAGGTGCAAATCACCTACACGCCGAACGGTCAGAACACGGGCAAAATCATCAGCGCGAGCTACACGTGGCCGTAACGAGATACATTAGTTTCTCCCATGTCTCGAAAACGCGAGACATGGGGCACCCGGCTGTTGACGCAACTGATTCTGGATATCTCGGGAGCCTTAATTGGCGACAAAATCGGAAAAGTTCGTCTCGGTACGAACGGTCTCAGAAAACTCCCATGAGAGCGGACTGCACCGCCTCGGCGGCCTGTGCATCTGTGGTGCCCACGTATTTCATGGTCGAGCCGATCGAGCGGTGCCCAAGGGGGGCGAAGGCATACGTCGGAGGGTGAAGCCCGGCTTGTTGCCTGTCTGTAATGACCAGGGCAGTCGCTTCATCAACATCTAGGGGCAACATGGCACGTGAGCCCGGAGTTCCCGTCTCCCACAAAGCAGTAACGGCGAGTTCAGGACACCCTGGCGGTTCCTTCCGCACCGTTTGTCTTACTGCTCTAAACCTGCGAACCGGACATCTTCGACTGAGCTCCTAGCGGTTCGCGGAATGGATCCATCGGAATCGGCGAGTACTCGACCTCGATGATCTCGAGATGCTCCGTCTTCGCTGGCGCGCGCAGGTCCACACGGTCGCCGGGGCTCGCCTTCATCAGCGCATTGGCGAGAGGCGAGCGCCAACTGATGTTGCCGCGGTCGAGGTCCACCTCGTCGATGCCGACGATCGAGACGACGTGTTCGAGGCCGGCGGCGTCCTTGTAGGTCACGGTTGCGCCGAAGAAGACGCGCGTAGCGGCTGACCCTGGCCGCGGAACGGCGGGATCGACGACCACGGCCGCGTCAATGCGTTTCGTGAGAAAGCGAATCCGCGAATCGATCTGGCCTAACCGTCGCTTGCCGTAGAGGTAGTCGGCGTTTTCACTGCGGTCCCCGTTACCAGCAGCCCACGCTACGACCTCCACCACCGCGGGCCGCTCGCGACTCAGTAGGAACAGATGCTCGTCTTTCAGCCGCTGCAACCCGGCGGGCGTGATGTAGTTCTTGAGTGTCGGCGCTTCCTCGCGCACCGGTCCTCGGAGTGGCCGCTTTTTTCGCATTTGCCAATCTGTCATGGGATTTCGTTTACTTGTGGGTGACCCAACCTCGGAAGGTCCGCTCCTCGGTCCCGATAATTCCTCGCACGGTAAACGTGACGTACGCGGGCTAGATGTTGAATGATACATCGGTCTTTCCTGTGGCACTCTTAGAAAACGCGGCGACCCGTCCGATTGCATATCAAGGCAAGAAGTATGCGGTTCACCTAAGCGATGAGCCGATGAGGCCAGTCGTCGGAGATGTGTTTTGTCTTGACTCTGCCCTTTATCGAACGGCATAACCGCCGAAATAGGCCCGGTATGAAGAGAAGCCATCGCTGTGGAACATCGTCAAGCGCTGGTCTCAGAAAACCCCCATGAGGGCGGATTGCACTGCCTCGGCAGCCTGTGCATCTGTGGTGCCTATGTACTTCATGGTCGAGCCGAACTCAAGCCGTACTGCTCGAAACCCGGACTACTCTTCCTCAACAAAAGAGGGAGGGCCTACACCGCCGAAAAACGTGGTTCAGAAAAGGCTCCGGCCAATTCTGGATGCGCTAAAAATTGAGCGAGCCGGGTTCCATGCGTTTCGCCATGCACACACTTCGCTACTCCTCGAGGGCGGCGCGTCCCCAAAGGTGGCACAGCGCCAGCTACGTCATTCCGACGCAAGAATCACTCTGGGCATTTACGCCCATCTTGTCGAGGACTCGCACCGCGAAGCAGTCGAAAAACTGTCTTCGAATTTGTTCCCAATTGTTCCCATTCCAGAAGTTAAGTCTAAGTGGACACAGTAGCTTAGCAGCGCAGGGTGGTGAATTCGATCCCCACCGCCACTACCAAATTCCTAATGTTTTGATAGGGATCCCGCTTCGTATAGGATTCACCCTGATTAGCTCTGCAGCAGAGCGGTTGGATTTTTTTTAGCAATCATCAGGAGCCGAAGTGCCGTGCTTTGCGGACGTCGCGAGCCCTGCTCCCAGCTCTGCACGGCCTTTGGACTGACACAGAGAAAGTGTGCAAATATCGCCTGGCTTGCGTGCAGGCTTTCTCGGATATGCCGAATTTCTAGCGGCTTGAGGACCTTGGGTCGGGCTGGAATCTCCGTCACCCGCAAGTCAACCTTCTGCCCGCGCTCATACGCCAACGCGTCGGCCAGTGATTGCCGCATATCGTCGTAGATATTCACCTTTATCTTCTTCGCCATATTGTCCTCCTAAAACCTCTTCAGTTCCGCTACCATCAAGCGAAGATTTCTTCGCTGCTCAGTGGTCAAGTCTTCCTGCTCGTCCTTATCCAGCAGAAAAAGCAAATGAATATGGTCTCGGCGTTTCAGATACAGATGCATGTACCGATAGCCGCCGCGCTTGCCTTTTCCTCGAGTCGGGTTCGACGTCCGAGCCTTGCGTATTCCGCCCAGCCCTCTTGAGCGACATCACCTTTTTCGGGGTTTCTGAGCAAGTCCTCTTGTATGCGCGCAAAACCTCATCGGCGGACGCACCCGCTAGCTGATGGCGGCGGCGCGTAATGCCTGAGATTCTATGAATACCACACTGTAGGATATACCACGCTGTAGGACTCGATGTCAATAGAGCATCCATTTGTCAAGGAAGATGTCAAGTTTGTATACAACGAAACTGGACATCAGTGCGCGAGATCGGCTCTGTCCACTTTGTCTGACACCATTTGACACCAATTGAAGGAAGGGCGGTGGCGCTACGCCTTTGTTGAATGAGGACTTGCGAAAATAGGGATTTAATTTCGATCCCCACCGCCCCTACCAAACCAAGTTGTTTTCTACGACTTGCGACCGCACTTTCTAACAAAACCCCGCTTTCTAACAATTGGATCTAGTTCACCAATCTTTTGGAACGATTCTGAACAGCGTTTCGCTGCTCATCACCGACGACATGGCCGTAAATTCCCAACGTGATTCGTGCATCGGAGTGCCTCAGTTGCCGCTGCACCACGGCCGGAGTCGCTCCGGCTGCGAGTAGGGAACTGGCGGCACCGTGCCTCATCGAATGGAAGCCTCCGCGGGTAATCTTCAAAGCATCGAGTAGCGGATGCAATTGCTTTTCCCGCAGTTTGTTTCGCTGAGAAAGGTCTGTCATGTCGATTGGTAAGCAGTAGATCGCTTCGTCTCCCCATGTGAACCGCAGAATCAGCGCCAACCCTGTTCGACGGAGCGACGCTTTGGTGATCGCACTCGTCCTCCCGGAGTTAACAGGCTGAGTGCCGCAGATTGCAGATTGTCTATTGTGGGTTGGTCCTGGCCGATGCGTTTTCCCCGGCCCGATTTACCGGTTCCTCGGCTACTACTTCATATGGCCGCATTTTCTTGTCACCGTCCGGGACCTGAAGGTACATGCGGTCTTTCTTGATCTCGAAGACGATTTCGTGGCCGATCGGCAGAATCGCAGGATGCTTCAGGTCCGTAGGGCGAATGCGATAGTCCATGTCGTCGGTCCTGAGCACATATTGCGGGCATAGCTTCTCATCGGAGTTAATGTGCGTGACACCGACAGATGCCCAGAAGGAACCCAATCCCGACAGACCTTTCTGCTTGGCACCACAAGGGACGGCTTCCATTTTTTCCAGCATGGCGCGCACCGGCTGGTTTTTCTTTTTGCCATCGGCAGTAAGGGGGAACACAGCTACCAGAATAAGAGCGAGAACGACAGAAATCTCACGGTTCATAAAGTCTCCTTCGACGATTTAGGATGATAAACATGCCCATTGACCGGAAGACCGAGTTGGCCTCCCGGTCGGGCGTGGCTGTCGTTACTGCTTGTTGGGTTTAGCCGTCCCCGTAGGAGACGCTGCGGGCGCAGCCGTCGAATTCTTTACGGGCTGACCGTTGGTGTTGAATTGCTGCGATTTGCTGACGAAGTTTTGTGGATCTACCATCAAAGGCTGCTGCACCTCAGGGTGCTGATTGAGATAGTCCCGAAGCTCGGGATGGTCTTGGAGATAGTCCTGCCTTTTGACTAAGGAAGGATCCTTAGAAAGTTGTTGCGCAATGTCTCCATGATTGCCCAGAAACTCCGCGAAGTGGCGATGTGCGTCACCATCGCGATCGGAATCGCTACCCCGATCACGATCATCGGCATTTCTGTTGCGGTCGTCGCCGTTACCGTGGTCACGATCGGAGGCGGCGTCGGGACGGTTCATGTCATCTTCACGACGGTCGTAGCGTGCTTCCTGCTGCATGAAGACATTCGGATCTTGCCGCAATTGCTCACGGACAGCCGGATGGTCTTGCAAATAGGACTGCAGCGCAGGATGGTCCTTCAGGAATTGTTGGTTGTCAGCAAGTGAGGGGTTCTTGCGAAGTTGTTCGCCAGTTTCCCGGTGAGTATCGAGGAATTGGTCAAAGCTCGCGATCTCGCGATCTCGGCCGCGATCCTCGTTGCGATCGAGGTCGTGGCTGCGGTTATCCTCAGCGCGGTCGTAGCGGTCTTCCGCGTGCATAAAGGCGTCTGGATTGACCTTAATTTGCTGGCGCACGGCAGGGTGATCCTGCAAGTAAGTCTGGAGCTCCGGATGGTCCCTCATGTATTGCGAGTTGTCGACTAGTGAAGGATCACGCCGCAGCTGTTGAGCAGTTTCCCGATGGTTATCAAGGAACCGATCGAAGTTCGCCAGTTCGCGGCGATCGATGTCGCGGTCGGGCTTTTCGCGCGCTTCGTCCTTCATGAAAATGTTGGGGTCGTTCTTCAAGGCATCGCGGGTTTGCGGGTGTTCTTGAAGGTAACTTTGCAGAGCAGGATGATCCTTCACAAATTTCCGGTCGTTGACCAACGAAGGATCCTTACGAAGCTGCTCGGCAATTTCCCGGTGACTGTCCAGGAATTGATCGAAGCGCGCCAGTTCATCGCGGTTGTTAATGTCGCGATCTGGAGTGGAACGGGCGCTGGCACTGTCTTGGGTGGGTTTTTGGGTGGGCGACGACTGCTGCGCATTTGCGAAAGTGGCAAGGCCCAGAAAAATGGGCAAGGCAAACCACTTTGTGCAGTGTAGTAGTTTCGTTTGCATACCAAATCCTCCTGGCAGTGAAATCTGGGGCGTCTATGTGGAATGCAAATGACGGGCCGAACCGAGGGTAAGAGGATGGAAATGGTAGCAAGTCAAGAGCTTGCGGGAACGATGAAAAAGGGCGTGAGCACCCAGTACTTGGAAATTCTACAAACCGCGGAACAAATCGTTATACGAGAATGCCCCTACAAAAAATCCCTGACGAGGCTCCCGATGGTGCGGTTAAAGTATCCGTCGCCGATCAGCAGGTACAGGGGCGTCGGTTCACACAACTCAGCGATTCGAAAAGTCACGTTAGTTCATTTGGGTCTGCTCAGACTGGTGGCGTTTGGGTGCCCTTAGAGTTGTGCTTACTTCACAACCAAAGTTAGTTTCGCTGTGTGTGTCAGGTTAATCGAGCCGGAATTGAAACTCCCCGTGACCGTAAGGGTGTACGTTCGGGCCTGCGTGCCGCTGCCGCCACCTCCGCTCCCCGAACCTCCGCCACAGAAGGTTAGCGCCATCCGCCCGCAAACCAGCAGCGTCAATCCCCTCCGTGCGTTCGCGTCCACCGCAATCGGTGTTCTCGTCGCCACAGCAATAACACGACCGCTAAGAGCATAAAGGTTTTCGTGCAAGCCAGGATCATCGAGAGCGTCCGCACGCGGCTCGCCGAGTTGAACACCCACCTTCCGTAAATGCGGTGACAGTTTGCCTCAACTCACCCCTACGTCGAGCATCGTCGGTCTTGCTGATTTCATCTGGGCTGATCATCGTCCGCCCGAACCACCCCAATGATGGCGCTACCATGACCAAGGCCTAGTAAGTTTGAATGTGCAGGTCGAAGGAGGAGCGCTTGGTTTGAGAAAGCTGAAAGCAGCAGACGCGCCGATTCAGAACATACAACACTATAGTGCGTATCGTGGCTGTTAGCTCGAACGGCTCCAACGGCTAAGTAAGTGTCTCGATAGGTTCGATCATAAGGCCCGTAGTGGTGCGCTCAGATGCCCGAAGCCCCGCCAACTCGAAAAGATCGCAAATTACAAAACGAACTCGGATAAGTCTCTGAGATTCTTGTAGTTGAGCTTTTTGAGCTATGTCGTTATCTTAGTCTTTTCGTCGACGAAAGGTAGGGAATGTGAAGAGCGGTCGCGCGACCAAGAGGGAGGTTCTCTTACATAACGGACCTGTCCGTCCGCTACTGTTCCTAATTTTCAGCGTATTGTCCGCAACAAGTTTCCCGCGTGCCCGCGCTCAATCCACCGCGCCACTCCGCGCTCCTATTGCGGAAACAATCGACATTAATACTGACGCACCGGCTCATGACTTCCCTCATTTCTGGGAAAAAATGATGCGCGTACTCAGATTTTGCAGAGATGACAATAGGAATGTCCCGGTCGGCGTCTTTGGGTTGGCTTCACCGAAACGTCACCTGCCACACCCACATTGCGACGACAAAGAAGGAGAGCAGCCAAACGCCAGCAAGCACCAGCAGCAGGCCATCCTCATCTTTATCTTTGCGGTTTGAGTTTGAGGTCGGGCGCGGGATGGATTTCGATAGCAGAAAATCCACAAACGGCACCCTTCCAGCCGCATGATTCACAGTTCGCTTCATAGATTCGCGCCTCGATTTGATCGCACGGTGCAACACCTTCGCTCGCCAACCCGGCAGATGCTTCAGGTCTCCCGCAGTTGATACAGCGAAACGTTAGAATGTAGCCGCGAGTTCTGGCCGTCTCGGGGACGTTTTTGTTGCGACTGGTCTTGTAGAACTCGCCACTATCACAAGGAAAAGAGCTCTGCATTTTTGTTTGTCCCTAAGCTGGGGAGGAGTTTCGGGGCGATTACAAACTACAACGATCGGAGACCATTCGGCCATAGGGTATGCCTGGTAGCCGCCTGGCTCGCATCCCGTAGCTGATGGACAAAGTTCGGATTTCCCCCCGTAGTGTCAGATGAAGTCGTAGCCTTCTCTTGGACCGCAATGAGAGCTCTTGAGGTTTTCTAGCAATATTCCGGATGACCTTGGCTGTTGGTGCGCTTCGCACCAATCGAGGTCCGAGTTTGTGCGCTCGTCCGCGATAATGGCGCTAAGCCGGGACAGCAATACCATCTTTTTCCATCGCGCTGAAACAAGGCTACCCAAGAGTGAGAGTACCTTCGGGGTCTGCACACGCCGCAACGCCACTGCCACGTCGTCGTCGTTCGGGTAGAGTTCGCGGATCACTTCTTCCGGTGCCCTTCCCCTGAACCATCCCAATATTTGCACCGTCCATGAAATCGGTGAACACAACGCTCAGCCCTTCATTGCTATGGAATTCATGGAAGGCTCCACGCTGAAGCACAAGCCGCTGCCGCTTGCGGAAGTGCTGGAACTGGGAGCCGAGATTGCGGATGCCCTAGATGCTGCGCACGCCAAAGGAATCGTCCACCGCGACATCAAGCCAGCAAACATCTTCGTCACTGAGCGCGAACCCGCCAAGGTTTTGGATTTTGGTCTGGCTAAACTTGTTCCCGCGGGCGGTGCCGTGAATGTCTCGGCAATGCCCACAGTCAGCGAACATGACCTGCTCACGCGCCCGGGCACGGCGATTGGCACCATCGCGTACATGTCACCAGAGCAGGTGCGGGGCGACGAGCTAGATGCGCGCACGGATTTGTTTTCTTTTGGTGTGGTGCTCTACGAAATGGTGACCGGGCTTCGGCCTTTCCGTGGCGATACCTCTGGCGTGATTACGGAAGCGATTCTGAATCGCAGACCAGTTGAACCCGTGCGACTGAATCCCGACCTTTCCCCAAAGCTGGAAGAGGCGCCTGAGACTTTTGCCGCCTCTTTTCGTTTTGCATCTCTCGATACAGACGCCAGCAGTCGCGGCACCACCAGACTTCTTTGGGATAAGGAAAATCATGGATCGGGCCAATATTGCGGCACTTGCTGCAGCTGTGCTCCGCTACGTTGGTGTTGGTCTGCCCCATGAACGAGATTATGCGATCAATTGCAGCGTTTGTGTCTCCAATTTCTGCGGGAGCGCGCCCTGGAGCTACCGGAACCCAGGATGTCTATGCCCTGGATTGGGAAGAGCAGTAGACTCAAATGCCAGGACAAGAGGACTTTCGTCATGATGCATGAAGAAAAACCTGGCTGGAGAAAGCACGCTCTCGACGAATTGCGGAAGTTCTCCATAACCGTCATGTATATCTGGGTACTCCTGGGGGTATTTACACTCCATCGTGAAATCATCCTTGCGAACTACCACATCAACTACTCAGCGAAGTTTGGCTTTGCCTTTATCAATGCAGTGATCCTGGCGAAATTCATGTGGTTGGGAGAAATCCTTCATGCCGAAAAGAAGGCTGCCAGGAAAGCCTTATTGTATTCGACATTTTGGAACTCTGCCCTCTACACCGTCATCCTAACGGTATGCCACCTTTTGGAGGAAGGGTTGGTCAAAGTCTGGCACGGTCAGGCTTTTGCCGCGAGCTTTTCCGAAACAGTAGCGGACCCGAGGGATGTCTTCGCTACCATGCTGCTGATGTTCGTGGTGTTAATTCCGTTCTTTTTTGCCAAAGGACTGATTGAGATTTTGGGTAAGGATGAAATAAAAAGACTGTTGTTGAAGGCTCGGACCGAGGGATAGCATCGGAAACCAATAAAAATACCGTCGGGATAGTCGAAGGGTTTCGCTATTTAGGCGGAGCCGCATCGGGTGAATGCGTGGCAGCACGTTTCGATTTTAGCATGGCGGCAGTAAAGCTACTGAGTGGCCGGGTGTTGAAAGGGAGCTTCGCAAGGGGATTATAATCGCGTCTGGTGAATCTGCACGACCGAACGATGAGCCGCACAAGGTAAGTTGTGGGCCTTCAAATCTCAATCCGCGAATCAAGGGGTGTCACGATACTGGATCTGCAGGGGAAAGCGACCATTGGCCCTGATAGCAATCTGCTAAGCAGTAAACTAGGAGAATTGATTGCAAAAGGCGTGCGCAAGCTGTTACTGAACTTGGCCGGCCTGACGCAGGTGGATAGTTCCGCCGTCAGTGCCATCGTAAGGCTGTTTGTCTCCTTAAGATGTCAGGGTGGTGACCTGAAATTGCTCCGTCCGTGCGGCCGGGTGCTCGTGGTGTTGAAGGTGATCCACCTGCTAGACGTTATCCCCAGCTTTGAAGATGAGACTCAAGCGCTGGCCAGCTTCCAGCCGTGAGGTTACTCCGCAAAGCCCTGAAGACGCAAGTCTACTCATTTGCGGCCTCGGACTCTCCGCTCGAACGTGAAATAAGGAAAGAACTTATTGCGGTTAAATAGGCCGGGCTGGGCGGCAAAAGGAGGATGGCCACCATGTCATGAGGGAGAAGCCATCCCCCTTACGGCTTCAACCCGTAGCGATTCACCCGTCCAAGGGCATCGCACCAGGCTGTCATCAGCGGCGGCGCCCTTGCGGTCGCCGGCGCGATCGTGCTTGCAATCCTCGCCATCAACATGGCCACCGAGCCAACCAAGAAGGTCGAGGCGGTGGTCGAGATCCCAGAGGATCCGATGCAGATCGCGGTCTACCCGCTCGCGGTCCCCTACCTGCTGAACCCGGTCGGCATCACGATCCTCATCATTGCCTCCGGCGAGATCATCTCGGTCGCGAGCGCCGCCTTGGTCCTGGCACTCGTCATGCTTGTCGGCGCGGTCGATCACCTGATCTTTGCCAACACGATCGTGTTCGGGATCCTGCTTACCGCAGTTGCTGTCCAACTGATGGTGTATGGGCTGGCTGCGCTCGGGATCATACAGTCGACCACTCACTAGCAACGGCGAACCGAATCCCTAAGCCCGTACCTCCTGCATGTCTGGATGATACCCATGATTAAAATATCGGGTCTAAACTCCAACGATTTGGCGAGCGCATCCCTGCCGTCAATAACTTCGGCACGAACCTCGATATCTTTTTCTTCAGACAGCGCTGCACGCAAACTGCAAAGTATCCCAATTTGTTCATCGCCAAATTCTCCTTATCTGAGTCCGAGTCAGTTGCCGGCTGAGGTGGAAATGGAATCTGTAACTGGCGCTGGTTTTGCTGCTACTAGGGCTTCCCCCAGTTGCGTGGAGACCTGATTAAGTCTAAAAAAGTTAGGGAAGAATTTGCGATATGCCATTCGCCATTCGCTGGGCGGGTGAATCGTGAGGGCGGAATCGCAAAGAGATGACTCCTTCCGAAAGGAGGAGCCATTCTTAAACTAAAAACCTTCCCAGAAGCTTCGAGTGATTGATACTTTTTTGTTCACCGTGTAGCTTCGGCGCTGCGCTCTGATAGAGTCGAGACAAACGCTGGAGGAGTGTTATGTCAGCTCCAACTCCCGGGCTTAAGCCGTCAAGTCCTCCTTCGTATCTAGAGGGCTACAAGAACGGCACTTATCTGAAAAAAAATCCCTCATGGCACGTGGAGGAATCGCCGTTCAAGGTGAAATATATCTTGCGACTCCTGCGCCAGAACGCTCTTGAGGTCCATTCGGTCTGTGATGCTGGTTGCGGAGTTGGAGAAGTCCTGCACTTGCTCCAATTGGAGATGGCCCCGGACACTGATTTTATGGGCTTCGAGATCTCTCCGCAGGCTCACGAGCTGAGTGAACGTCGCGCCAACGAGCATCTTCGCTTCCAGCTCGCAGACGTCACCCGACAAGGCGGGCTCAGTTTTGATCTCTTGCTCGTCCTCGACGTCATTGAGCATCTGGAGGACTATTTTTCATTCTTACGAGCGGTACGGACGATTGCCCGTCACAAGATCTTTCACTTCCCCCTCGATCTTTCCGTTCAAGCCGTCATTCGCCGTGATGGTCTGCTCAAGCGCCGGAGAGATCATGATCACGTGCATTACTTTTCCAAGGAAACCGCATTGGAAACGCTCACAGATACCGGATACAAAATAATGGACTATTTCTACGCTCCGCGCTCCAACGAACTCGGCCCGCATCTTATTCAGAAGCTCTTCCGTCTTCCTCGGGGTGTCTTTTTTGCTATAAACAGGGACTTTGCTGTGCGCCTCCTCGGCGGCTACTCGCTCATGATATTGGCGGATTGAACCCTTTTAAAGGATGCCTCGCAGGTAGGTGCTCCCTTAATCATTCGTTTTCGGAACCAATACACGCGTCTTCTTCGTAGCTCTTGGAGTCAACATCTTGCATTGCAGCTTGTAGTTCGCAGTGGTTTTCGGAACTCGCCCGCACCATTACCCACTTCCCCGTAATGGCGTTTAATCAGATGGACCTACTTTTGAACACACTATCGATTTTCAAGGTAAAACAGCAGAGTGGATCGTTGAACGGCCCACTATTGTCCTAACCAACGGTCAATCCGGCGACCTCTTTGATCTGTCGAAGTATTGCTCCCGTGTATGTTTTCCGGTGGAAGCGACTACGCCTCCTTGTATATAGATTCCACCTTTGCACGGGTGTAACTCCCACCCCCATTCGGATTCAATTACGCCGACTTCGACTTTCTTTCCCAGAATAACTACAACGTCACCATGGTGAACAATTCTAATCAGGTGCGCTCTGCCGCCTATTCGTATTTGTATTCGCGCTCGACAAAGGGCGGTGTGATTACACGAATCATTCCCCATGCAACTATTTCCGTTCTGGTTGCTGACAGTGGAATTGGCAAGAGCCCACTCGCGTATCAAATGGCTTTGTCGGTAGCCTCGGGGTCCCGTTTCTCACGTCAGACACGGATACCATTAATAACGACTTCTCCGGTTCCGCGTTACCAGGCAGTAGGAGTCCGCATCTGGATTCGCCCTACCGCCGCCAAACTGGACACAAAAGGGGGCCGTTCTTAGTAAAGCGCCCCTCCGGCCCGCGCCCACGGTTTATTAGATCCAATCCAATTCCTAGATGCAGCTACAGAGTATGACTACTTAATGTATATTTCGGAGAGCCCAAACACACGCTGTCTTCGTTTGCGCGCCCCCTGGGAGGCGGCCAATGAAAACAAATCAGAGAGATAGATTACCCGCTACTGCAAACGTGGAGTTCTGGTCGTACTTGATGATCCAAGCGTTCCTCGCGCTTGTGCTGTGTTATCTCGCGGCAAAGATCGGTGGAACCTTAATCATAACCGCTCCCCAAACGCTTTGGCCTCTTTGGCCCGGTTGCGCAGTCTTGGTGGCCATTCTGCTGGTTTCTCCACGGAGGATCTGGCCCATCCTTATTCCAGCAGGTCTGGCCGGTTTTGTCCTCTACGACCTCCCAGCTGGTGTACCGATTCATTCGATGGCTGTCCTCCAGGTGGCCGACATTGCGGAAATTCTCGTTGTTCTTTGGGGAGTCGATTATTTCTTGCACGGCGTAGCCCGTCTGGACAGCGTGAAGGCCTTTGGGAAGTATGTGTTCGTTACTGTGATCCTCGGTCCGCTGGTCGTATGCTTGACTGGCAGCCAAGCCTTGAGTGGGGACCGCTGGATTAGCGGCAGGATCGCCTTTCTATCGGAGGGTCTGGCTTTTCTCACAGTAGCGCCCGCTATACTCGGTTGGGTCGAGCGCTTCCGGGCGCGGCCGCGCCCCAGTCGTGCTTATTACCTGGAAGCAGCCGGTCTTTTTACCGCGCTCATTTCCTTAAGTTTCGGCATGTTTGTTGCTGGTGCGACCCATGCATCCCCTGCAGTTCTTTATTCTCTGGTACCGCTTCTGCTGTGGTCGGCTCTACGTTTCGGCTCTGCTGGGGCTGGGACTTCAGCGAGCATAGTCGCCCTCGTGTCCATTTGGGGTGCGGTCCACGGTCGTGGACCGTTTGCCGAAACCGACCCGATCCATAGGGTCTTCGAGTTGCAACGGTTTTTGTTGTTCACTGCCATGCCGTTTATGACGCTCGCGGTACTGGTGGAAGAGCGAAAGCGAGATGAAGCTGTTCTGCACAACCTAACGGGTCGCCTGATTAACGCCCAAGAGGAAGAGCGCGCCCGAATTGCCCGGGAGTTGCACGACGATATCGGTCAGCGCATGGCCTTTCTCCAGATTGGCCTAGAGCAATTCGAGCAGAGTCTGCCCATGCTAACGTCCTCCGACCGCAAACACCTGCACAACCTCACCGGAGTAGCGTCGGAGATGTCGACCGATCTTCACAGCATGTCTCACCAACTTCATCCAGCGAAACTCGATCTTCAGGGCCTGGTCCCCACGATGGCAAGTTTCTGCAGAGAATTCTCCTGCAACTACGAATTGCAAGTTATCTTTCTTCACCACAACATGCTCGGGCAGATCCCCCAGGATGTGGCTCTCTGCCTCTTTCGGATTGTGCAGGAAGCCTTGCGCAACATCGTTAAGCATTCGAATTCCTTGGAGGCCAAGGTGGAACTGTCTGCCCAGGGTGACGAACTCAATCTTTGTATCTCCGACTTCGGCGCAGGATTTGATCCCGAGTCGATCCATGTAAAGGGTGGTCTCGGCTTGGTTGGCATGCGCGAACGGCTAGGGCTTATCGGCGGACAACTCGCGGTCGAATCGCAGCCTTCAGATGGGACACGAATTCGTGTTCGTGTTCCGCTATCGAATGGCAGGATTCAAAGCACAAGCGAGCCGCAACACCATAAAGCCAAAGCATAAAGGCACGAGTGAATGATCCCGTCAACATAATCCCATATCTCTTTCAGTCGCTGGTCGAGAGCCACGAATGGGTGGCGATAGCAACTCGACATCTCGGATCGTTTTTCTTGTAAGCAATTGCGTCTGGGTGCAATTCCGTCGTCTTTGTGCACCTATATGGTCGTCCTTGGTATTTTTAATACTAGCCAGAGTGCGTCCACCTCCATCTGGTTATTAGTACTTCTCCGATTTCTCCAGAAAATAATTACTCACTCCCAATCGCATACGTATCGGACGCAAGAGGTTTGTGGGAATGGGCCGTGCCGCGTGAGTCCCTATTCGTGTCCCTATTCGTTGACTTGCCTCCTGGCGCAACCTAACATTGGCCGAAATGTCAGGCGCAGACCCTCTCATCGGCCAGACCATTTCGCACTACCGCATCATCGAGAAGCTCGGGGGCGGCGGGATGGGCGTTGTTTACGAGGCTGAGGACACGCGACTCCATCGTGGGGTAGCTCTGAAGTTCCTGCCTGCCGAGATGCTCCACGACCCTGCTGTCCTTGAGCGCTTCCGGCGTGAAGCGCAGGCCACCTCGGCACTGAATCACCCGAACATCTGCACTATTTACGGATCCATCCGACGCTTCAGCGATGACCTGACATCCTGGGCGCGCCTGAAGCAGCAAGCTGACTTGGCGTAGCCAATCCTTGAAATCGTCAACTAAGAGAACGCGAATTGATGACAAGTCGCTACTCCCAGAAGCGGTTCAGAAAGCCGAAGAATTGAAGCCGGATTTGATTGTGCTGGACGTCGGTCTCCCGAATTTGAGTGGAATCGAAGCTGCCCGGCGGATACGACAACGCTCTCCCAACTCCAAGATCATCTTCCTGAGTCAGAACACCGCAGGAGGCGGACGCTAATACGTGGACCCTACTAGAGCAACTTAAAAGCATGGACATAGTCGTTGCGAAGGAAAGCGGGTGTGCACCATAGCACACAGGGAGGTTCGATTGCCCGGGCCGCCTCGGCCTTACCCATATCGGCGGTTTCCCATCCGAACTGCGCGAGAATTCCAGCCACGGCCTCCTTGGCTCCGTCGTCGTTGCCGCAAACGAACATGGTTGGAGGTCCGCCCTTGAATTGCGGATTTACCATGCACCCGCTGCCGACGGAATTGAATGCCTTCACGAATCGTGCACCCTCAAACTCCCCCTGGAGACGTTCCATCAAGGACTCGTTGGGATCGGTGAAGAATTTTAATACTCCGTTCACGGGGAGCGTCCGAAATAGGGTTGGTCGCGTCGATGACAACCTTGCCGGTCAGGTTGGCAACACGCGCAGCAAGCAGTGCCTCTCTCGCCACAGTACCTCTTACCGCCAGCACAACCAATTCCGCGAATTTCGCGGCTTCATCGAACCCGCTAACCTGTCCCGTCGGGTTCTTTCGTCCCCACTCCGCAAGTTTCTCGGGAGTGCGCGTGCCTATCGTCACGGCATGATCGTGCTTGAGAAAACCAGCAGCGAGAGTTCTTCCAACATCACCCGATCCTAAGATTCCGACTTTCATGTTTCACGGTCTCCTGGTATAGATTTCGCCCGACCATAATTTATGCTCGACCGCGCTGATGCGCAATCTGGTCGCTTAGTCCGGTTACCTTGAGGTGGCAAGGTGGCATCTAGTCGATGCTTGAGCTACCGCCTGAGATACCCGGAAGATGGTATGCGAGGGAGAGCTTTTCAGAGAATTCAGAGGTTTAGTTTGCACGCCGGTTAAGTACCTTATTTGTGAAGCGGTTGAGGGGGAAGGCCGGTGGGCCGGAGCCGCATTAAAAGGGGACCCGTGATAGCCCAGAGAATCTGCACAACCGCCCAACCGCAACTAAACTCGATTGCTCAGCATGGCGGCGATATCCAAGCCAGAATAGGGCGTCCAGATCATGGACAACAAACAAAATACAGTTCAGCTAACGTCGTGAGTTGTCATTCGCATTACTAGCGCTATTATTTGCGACCTTCACAGCGGGATCGTCGGCTAAGGGAAACATCGTCAGTCTAATGGTCTAGGCCCACGTTCCTCAGGGGACCTGCCGGGTCCCCTGGAACTGTCGGAGCCATCTAGCGTGTGTTCATCCGGGACTCCGGACACGCGGCACGTGCCTCGTGTCCACTTGTACCGCTCAGGACTATGCCGCTACCGCGCCGAAGGTTATAGTATTTCGGGAAAGAGAGGTGAAGAGTTGAAAGACCAGATCGCCCAAGAGATCGTTAGCGAATTGCGCCTGATTCGGGAAGAACTGCAAAACCTGACAATGGCTGTTCGATCAGCTAGCACCAGCAGAAATTCTGAAAATTCGTACACGGGAAAATCACATAAATTCTACCCGCGACGTGCTCCGAATCCCACTGATATGCGGCACTCTCAAGGGCATAAGCCACCGCGAAGTCCCCAACGCGGCGAGCCGCGAAGCCAATGGCATCAAAATGCTCCGAAGGACACGCGATAACTCTCAAAGGCAATTCGTCGCCTTCACCTGCCGGGTCGGTTCCTTTCTGATCGAAACTTTTGAGTAAGACAACTCCAGCAGTTCATTCGGAAGAATTTCAGAAAAAGGCTGATATGTCCTGCCGGAAATGTGGAGGCTAGTACCCACTCGGTGATTGATGTTAACCAGATGGAAGGACTTGGTTCCTCGTTTTGGGTTTTACGCACCTGACGTACCCGATACTCGTAGGTCGCCGGAAGGACGGCACTCCTGTGCGGGCACACGATGCGAAGCTGGCTCACGCTGCATCGTGAAGAACCATTGAACTGGCGGTTTCAGTCTGAAATTGGTATCGACCGTCTTATTGGTCAGAGTGGAGGTTAGGTAAAGGGAGAGTTACAGGATTAGCCTTTTCCGTCCACACCAAGGTAGGAAACGGGTCTCTAAGATGGAGGCCCCTATAATAAACGCGAACAATGTCCGCAGCTTTTGTCTTAGCGTCTTCAATGTCTTCAGCCCATTGCCGCTCTCTCCACCACTTATTAGCCCTGACGTCATATATGGCCGCCATAGGCCCCACGGCAGTATGAACCGCCATGAGTAGTATATGGTAATCGTTACCAACTTTGAGTTCGGCGCAAAAGCCTTGCCCGTCCTGCGGGAATACGATGACTGACATACGGGCATATTGTAAGTCAGCGGGGTTTCGGTTTGCACCCGCTAATTCCCCAGACGCGCGAATAGCGCCTGTCCAATCCGAGGACACAAAGTCGTGCCGGTAAGTTGGCTCCCAGTACTTGATTTGTTCTCGAATTACTCCGTCACGCTTCTACTAGGTGATGGCACAAAGGAGAGAAAGAGAGGGACGTCAGCTATTCCCGAGCTGGGTACTGAAGCGCGTTGCCGGGGAAATAGCCACCTGGAAGTTGCGTGTAATATCCTGGATGATCAAGATCAGGAACCTCATAGGTTCCTACATCCCAACGCATTCCACCCTGGAAATAGACTATGCGTCTATAAATATTCGCCCTCGTGATCTGCTGAAAGGGTAATTTGTTTATGGTGTTTTCGAGGGTAGACCGGATTTCGCCGATAAAGTCCGATACTTGAATTTGGAGCGTGTTTCCTGGGGTAAGGAGTAGAGCTTCTTATTCGGTTTGTTGTGGGCAGGGTGTTGGCACAGCGAGGCTGACCGATTGGGAATTCTGTTGAATTGGCGGGCGGGGCGATGTAATAAAAACATCTTGGTGGTGCAATACGCATCCCAAAAGTATAGACTCGTGAAGTCCGCGCGATCCTCGCAGCCTCAACCCTAGCGGCTGCAAGGAGGGTAGCAACATGGCGCGCTTTGTCCTTCGTGGTTCGATCCTCAAAAAGACTTTGATTGCTGTTTCCTGTATGCTGGCCTTCGCCTGGATTCAGACTCCATTAGCGTTAGCACAACACGGCGGCCACGTTGGCGGAGGAGGGGCGCACGTAATTGCCCCGCCGATTTCCCACGCACCGATTTCGCGGCCTCGGGTCGCAGCCGCTCCGCCTGTGGGAGCATTTCGTAACGACAGTTTGATCTTTCGCCCGCGCCCGATTCGCCCGTTTCCCACAGTTTTCCCTGTTTATGGATCCCCTTTTTTCTTTGGTGGATCGTTCTGGTGGTATTGGGTTGGCTGGAGATACAATTCCTGCTGGTGGACAAACTGCTATCTATTTTGGAATTTGGGATCGGACTACAACACTCCGCCCTTCTACGAATACAGTCCTGGAAGTTATGTTTTGCCGCAGATCTACGAGTATCCCCAGAATCTGTACGGCGAACAAAGACGTGACCTACCGCAGCTCTATCTGAAAGACGGCACAGTTTATAGCGTGACCGACTACTGGCTCGTGGACAACCAGCTTCATTTCACGATGATTGAGGATGGCGGTACAAAATCCGTTGAGCACGTGATTGGCTTTGACGAGCTGGACTTGCAAACAACCATCGATGTGAATACACAGCGCGGATTCCGCTTCGTGTTGCGCAACGAACCCGTGGATCAGTATTTGCGAGATCATCCGGATCAGAAACCGCCAGTTTGGCCGTCTCCCAAGAACTAGGCAATGCCCCGGCGCTGCTCCGCGACGACCATAGATCTGTAGTTTCGCGGACAAAATCGGGACTGGCCGCGTTCAAACAGATTTCACGAGTAAGATGTGTAGAGCAACTGCGCAACGATGGAATCCTCTGCAAAGGCAGCGAAGTCGAATCTTCTCGCCCGCGTAGCCGCATCATGTACGTGCAACATGTTGAAGAGCATGGGAAGATGTTGTTCGAGCAAGCTTGCAGCAGGGACTTGGAGGGTATTGTGGCGAAGAGAAAATTAGGAATTTACAAGGACGACGGACCGAGTGGTTGAAGATTAAGAACCGGAAGTATTCGCAGCGGAAGGACGGCACGAGTTGCTCACACGGAAATCCGCCGACGGAAAGTGACGCCGGGGGCAGTCGCCCTGAATGCCAACAGATGCAATCAGACGATGTCATCATCTGGCTGATTCAGACCATTTGGCACGTGGACAGTGTTCGCTATGCGAGCAAGAAGAAATAGCAAAGATGAATCAACCACTAATCTAGGGCCGGTTGGCTTCGCTGGAGGGCTCATAAACAATGGGAAGTGGCGGTGCCGCGGTCGGACCTGCTCTGCGGTAATCTTCGCCAAGAAGGACCGCCACAGTTGCGGCGATTTGGCTTTGCGTTACTGGAGGCGCGTTCGCGAGTTCGCCACGCGGAGGTGTGTCCGGGCCGATGACCGCGATCCAGATATTCTCCGCTCCTTGGACGTTCTTGCCGTGGTGCTTCCACTGCTCGGGACCGCTTCCGCGGCCGTGGTCAGCTGTGATGATGAATGTAACCTGATCCCGATAAAAGGGATCGGCTTGCATGCGTGACCAAAGGGTGGCGATGCCTTGATCGTCGTGATGGGCAGCGTCGAGCAGCAAGTCGTAGCGGCCGCTGTGACCCCAATCATCGGTTTCGCCATAGCCGACGAACAGTAACCGGGGATGATGTGTCACGAGGTAGTCGAGCAGATCGGCTTGCATAAAAGAATCGAGCACGCCGTCCGGATCGACATGCGTGGTCGTATCGTATAGTTCCTTGAGCATCGCTTCGTTAGACGTCAGAGGCGGAACCCACGAAACGTTCCAGCCAGCTTGGATGAATAGGCCGCTACGGTTCGAGTTGAAAATATCGCCGAAAGCATTCCAAGTGGCGAAGACAGCGACGCGGTCATGGAAGGAAGGCTCGCCATTGAGCCATTCAAAGACGGTAACGTTCGGATTCGGGCCATATTTGTTGCTGTCGATTCGTGGATCGGGGCTTCCTGTTAGCATTTCGTTGTAACCGGGATAAGAAAACTTGAAACCGTTTGTCACCTGGGCGACACTTCCCTTGTGCTGGTTGCCGAAGATTATGCCTTGTTGAGCAACTGTACCCCAGAGAAACGGGAATACAGCCTGGCGGGCTTCCTCAGGCGTGTTGCGGCAGAACTCCTTTCGAAGCGCTGGCACATCCTCGACTCCGCCGTGCTTTTCATCCATCAGCGCTGAATCAGGGCCGTCGAATACCTCCTGCCAGCGCAACCCATCGAGCACGATCAAGACGACGCTTTTAGTCCTTCGAGGCACAGAGCCGAGCTGTTGGGGAATCGCATCGCCAATAGCGGCAAAGGCGGCAGCCAAAATGAGCAAGCCGAGCGCCCAACACCTTCGCGTGTACGATGGAGCCATGACTCCCCTCCTGAACGCTGCGAGTTTTTGAACTGGGATTTCCATTTTGACTTCCCGGCCGACTCATTACAACGTTCTGCCCCTCGAGGGAATTTCTGCGACCCACTCGTCGCGCACAACACTCCAGAAGTATGGGCACGTTGTGGGTGATGCACGGCGACGCGCTATAGAGACACTCGCACAGAAAATAGAGCGTCACACATCCGATCAATTGTTGCCAAAAGCTGAATTGTTGCCAAGTATGGTCTAAGTTGTTCGTTTGCTGAACTTTTGGAGCGGACGATGGGAATCGAATCCGCGTCCGAAGCTTGGACTCACGCGGCCAACGCTAGGCTAAAAACTATACACGCGTCGTGCGATCCGGCCTCCCGGCACCACCCACGAGTGTAAATTTCCAAAGCACTCGGTGTTTTTCTAGCAGTTCTAGCAATTGGGTCCGAAGGTGAGTGGTAACGCCTTTAGTTGGTGAGGCTTGGAAAATAGGGATGCCATTTTCGATCCCCACCGTCCTACCAAAAATTCGCAAAATTCACGTTGATTCGGCTGCCCTTACTCACCAGCCATCCTTCGATTTGTGCTCAAACAGGTTTTGCGACCATTTTCCGCCCAAGTTCTACTTCTCAGAAAAGGTGAAAGCGGGCTTAGAAAAAAGGCAGACTCCAATGACCGAGAATGGGAACAGAATAATCCCTCTGCCCTGATTGGGGACCGACTCCTGACGCTGCCCCGCAACGGCGGGCGTGCGCTCTTCCTGTTTTGCCCCTGCTGCCAACGCCCCGCCGTCATGTCTATGGCTGGGAATGGGATAGTTTTTCGGGATGGCCGAAACAGAGTCAGGAGCATCAGTTGGCGATGCCGCGCTTGCGCTCGGCTGCGCTACTCATCCGAAGGCCGTGCGCTCGTGTCGCGTGGGGGACCAATTTCCCGCCTCCTGAGGATGCCCTGTCCCGATATGCGGCACCCTCGCCCGGAGCCGTGGCTTCCTACGCGTTTACCTCGATAGATGGTCCCTGCCTTGACGAGATCGTGCGCATGAATCGCCCCTGAGGGTTTCTCACGGCTGTCGCACAATCCAGTCCTTTTTCAATGTCCGATTATGTGCTCAGTTTCAACTGTTTGAGGAAGGGACGCAACGCCTGTTCAAGCCGAGCCATTGCGCCAATAATTCACCGCCACAACCGACTGAGTACGGTCGCCGAGGAGTTGGCAGCCAAACGGCTACCACTACATACGCCCACCCAAGATGCGGTCGATCTGCCGAAGATGGTTCAAGTCGTGTGCCGCTTCCAAGCGGACGAACTCCTCAACCGTTTGCCGTCCGCGTACCTCGTGGACCCCATAGCACTCCACCCACCGTGCGCGCGGGACCGACTCCAACAGTCGCAGGTTGCTCTCGCGCAGCGCCCGAAAGACCCCTGCCGAAAGGCTCGCATCTTGCTGCGCGTAACCCAAGCGCTCCGCCCATACGGCCTGATCCCACCATGTTAAGGCCACGCCCGGATTCGCCAGCATGTTTCGCAATCGCCACCCCATCGCCAGCTCCGCGTCCGCCAAATGCGCTACGATCTCGGCGATTGACCACTTTTCAGGTGCAGGACGCTGGATCAACTCCTCGGGCGCGACATCGCGCAGACGCCGATCGAGTTGCGATGGGGTGGCTTGTTGTACACCGATGGGCTCCTCATCGCCAAGATAGCTTAGGACTCGAGTTCGGTATGCTTCGAACGTCTCTGCCATTGGTCCAAAATTACCTACGTAGTGACGAACTTCGGCTAGCTAATCCCGATTATACTCCCCGCTCCATGTTGAAGAGCCGCACTAAAAATCAACCAATCAGAGGAGCCGTGAGCGCGCCCCTCATGCTCAATCGACCGCTGTGCTGCAATCCAGCGCCACCGCGTGCGCGCCTACGTCGCCACCCGAAGGAAAAGCATACAATCGAGATGTGGATTCATTTGACAGCCGAATCGTCTCGTCCTTCGGCATGGAACTGCTGTGCTCATCTTTACCGGCAACGATGATGCGGTCTCCTCTACGGACGAAAGTTCTCCCGATGGGCGTGTCACTGGAGATCGGGATAAGGTTTGCATAAATGGTCAGGTAAATCGTGATCTTTCACTCGATCGGTGCTACAAGATCATTCAGCTCTTTCCGGACGTTCAGGGTGAGCTAAAGTCCAAAGAGATTGCGGAACGATTCAGAAATTTCCCGTCAGCAACACAGAGTTTCATCTGGACGGGCTTGCGCAGGGTGAAAAATCCATATCCTTGATCCCCGTCCTCACCGCCACCGCATCGACAACATTCTTCGGAAGGTATGGAGGCATGATCGAGCGCCGCAATTGATAGGTCAATTGATGACAGGGCATCCGGAGGCCAAATACTATGCTGAGATGTTGCGCAACACCAAAACTCGGTTCTCCCAAGCTTCTTCGCTCCTCTACTCGAAAGCAGAAACTCGATTCAACACCCATAGATGTCCGCGTCCGCCGCCAGCGCCAGCGGCTTGGTTCAAACGCCCCAATCGAAAGTGCCCCGGGATCAATGCTGAGACCACTCCTACGACGCCTTCCGGGGCACTCCCGATTGAGTCATAGCGTTTCTCGATACTAATCCGACGAACCGATAGCTTCCGGTTTGCCCGTGAGAACGAACTCAAGAAATCCCTGCTCAACAACTCTTTTTTTGGAGAAGCGAGTAATGCAATCTTTTGCATTCCGATGATATAAGCTGCCATGGCCATCTAGCGCTGACCAGCGCTCTTAGTCGGGAAACTT
Source organism: Candidatus Acidiferrales bacterium (assembly GCA_963722985.1). Taxonomy (GTDB): domain Bacteria; phylum Acidobacteriota; class Terriglobia; order Acidiferrales; family UBA7541; genus Acidiferrum. Next base: position 90,816 of record CAVROZ010000003.1, read on the forward strand.
GGAACGCCACTGCGCGATGAGTTTTTGACCCCGCTCCGGTATTACAAGTAAGGATCGACGCCGATCCGTCGGCATCGCTGGAACGGAGGCACACAGTGAACGAGTTCGGTAGCAATGTCGAGCGTCATCGCCGCGAGCTGCTGGTCCACTGTTACCGCATGCTCGGCTCCTTGCCGGATGCCGAGGACGCGGTGCAGGAGACGTTGCTTCGCGCCTGGCGGTATCGCGACAGCCTGAAGGAAGGCGCGCCGCTGCGCCCATGGCTCTACCGCGTGGCCACGAACACCTGCCTCGATGCGATTGCCCGCGATGAGCGGAGGGCGGTCCTCAATGCCAAGGCCGAGGCGGACGATGGCTGGGCCGGCCAGCCGGATGATGTTGTCTGGCTAGGGCCGATTCCGGACTCAGTGCTCGAGCTGCCTGCCCCACCAACGAACACGCCAGAGGCGCTGACGCTGATGCGCGAAACCATCGAACTCGCCTTTCTGACCGTAATCCAGCTTCTCACACCGCAGCAGCGGGTGGCCTTGATCCTGTGCGACGTGCTGGACTGGTCCGCCAAGGACGCCGCAGACCTGCTCGACATCAGTGTTTCTGCCATAAACAGCGCATTGCAGCGCGCTCGGGTCAGGCTGCGCGAGCGGCTGCCGTCGCACAAGCCGCCGTGGCCCTCCAGTGTGGATGCCAGCGCGGCCGAGCGCGATCTGCTGAAGAAATACGTCAAGGCGAGCGAAGCGGCGGACTTTCGCGCCTTCGAATCGATCATCCGCGCGGACGCGACCTTCCGCATGCCGCCCCAGCCGGACACGGCCGCAGGCCGTGAAGCAATCTTCAAGCTATGGATCGAAGGTGGATTCGGCTCCGAACGATTTGGTCGCCTCCACTGCGTTGTGACCCACGCCAACCGGCAGCCGGCGGTCGCAGCTTACGTGTGCCGACCCGGCGATTCCACCTGGCGTGCGCTGGCGCTGGACGTTCTTCGAATCGAGGACAGGTTGATCACGGAAATCGTAACGTTCTCGCCGGACACTTTCCCGCTCTTCGGGCTTCCGATGTTGATGGACCCGGCGCCGGAGATGAATTTGCGTCATTGATCGTGATCTTGTTGGGACCGCGATACCTTCGTAAGATATCAGGCACGTAATCCACATTTGAAAGGCGGACAAAGATGAGCCCGAAGTTTTTGGAGAAGCAAAGCATGCGGCGCGAAATGTTGCGAAATTCCGCCGGGTTTGCGGGAAGCGCGTTGCTGGCGCAACTTTTTCCGGCAAGTCTTCTGAACGCCGGTGTTCCTGGCCTCCGGCAGCAGGTGGCAACCGCTCCAACCGACCGTCTCGCGGCCATCCGGGCGCAGATGGGTACTACCCCGATCCAGGCGCAACCGCTGGCGGAAAATCTCACGTTGCTTTCCGGGCCTGGAGGAAACGTCGTGGTGTTGAACGGGCCCGATGGCAAAATCGTGGTCGACACGTTTCTTATGCCGGCCTGGCCGAAGTTGAAAGAAACGCTGGATGGGCTGGGCAATGCGCCGCTGAAGACGGCGATCGACACGCACTGGCATTTCGACCACACGGACAATAACGCCAATCTGCACGCCGCGGGCGCCACAGTGCTGGCCCACGAAAACACCAAGACGCGCATGGCAGAGCCACACGAGAGTGCGCTTTTGGGTTTGCACCTTCCGGCATCGCCTGCGGATGCTTTGCCGCAGCAGACATTGAGCACCAGCCAAGAACTGCAGACCAACGGTGAAATCGTGATGCTGCAATATTTCCAGCCGGCGCATACCGACACGGACATCTACATTCACTTCCAGAAGGCCAACGTGATTCACATGGGCGATACTTTTTTTAACGGCTTTTACCCGGTCATCGACGCCAGCACCGGCGGAAAAATCGACGGGATGATTGTCGCCGCCGACAAAGTTCTGCCCTTGGCCGACAACAACACCAAGATCGTTCCGGGGCATGGCCCGCTGGGCAACAAAGCCGATCTGACCAAGTATCGGGACATGCTGGTTGTGGCGCGCGATCGCGTGCAAAAACTGAAGACCGCCGGCAAATCGGCCGACGAAATAGCGGCGAGCAAACCTTTGGCCGATTTGGACCCTGTGTGGGGTCACGGCATGCTCAGCAGCGACATGTTCGTGCAGATGATTTATTCGGCACTTTAATTCGCACCCAGCGGGTGGTTTAGATCACAATGCTTCGCCTCAGATGTAGCGTTGCTAGATCTTCTAATAAGGAAATATTATATGCATAACGCTATTCCGCTAGTTGTGGCGGCTCTCATAGCTGTGGGGATCATCGTTATCGGTTTTTTCTACCTTGTATCTCCTGAACGAATCTCAGGAACATTTGGTCTCAAGCCGCCTGCATCCGATGCTGACACTCGTGCCTGGCTACGTCCTAAAGGAATTCGGGACGTCGTAGCTGGATTGGTCGTGCTGACCATGATGCTGACCGCGGACGCGCGGTTGGTAGGCATAGCTCTACTCGTTGAAGCCGTCATTCCTTTTGGCGACATGTCAATCATTCTGGGGTCGGGAGGGTCGAAGTCACGAGCTTTCTCCATTCATGGCGTAACCTGCGCGGTGATGCTTGTCGTTGGCCTCTTGTTGATCCATGCCATTTGAGAGGAATGCCTGTGATCGTTCTTGTCGACCGTGAGCGAAGAAGGAAGTTGGTTCGCTTTCTGATTACCGGAGAGAATTCGATCGGCAGCATCGCGGCATTTGAGGTTCGTGGTTCCAAGCGCGCAACGTCTGGCGGGCGGCCCCGGCCCACAGCCATGACCATTACGAACAGACGATCTACAGCATTAACCAAGGAAGGAGCTTAAACCGATGAGTGAATCCAAGATGAGGGTAGACACTATGGCCGGTTTCGCCGCACCGCCTTTTCATCCGATTCTGACTGATGCCGGTGGTGGGCCCACCTTCACAATGCTCGGGACCACAATGCGGTTGATCGCCAACGCCGCCGGTACTGGAGGACGGTATACAGTGATCGAGCAGGTTACGCCGCCTGGTTGGGGTCCACCGCGTCACATCCATTCTCGTGAGGACGAGATATTTTATATTCTTGACGGTAGCTACGAGTTGCATGTCGAAGATGAGCGCCGGACCGTTTCCGCTGGGGCCTCCGCGATCTTGCCCCGCAACATTCCACACGGCTTTCGCAACGTGGCGTCCACGCCCAGCCGTTTGGTATTCGTTATCGCTCCCGGCGGACTAGAGGAGTACTTCTTGGCGGTGGCAAAATGTTCGCCAGCTCCCAATCCCCCACAACTTATTGAGCTGGCTCGACCGTTCGGTCTGACGCTGCTACCGCCAGGAGCTTAACCAGAGCTAAAGCGTAACAGAGCGTAATACAAGCAACTGGGCGGGTGGTCGCTAGTCTTGATCAAAAATGCTTCGGGCAGAAAAGCTCGTGCGTCGAGGAGCCAATCCGAGGCTGGAAGTATTCCAGCAAATTGGCGCGGCGGTGGTTAGAAAGGCGGAAGGACAATGAACCATTGGATTTGGCTGGTGTCTCTAGTTGGCATTCTAAGCACAGCAGTTGTGTGTGGCACGGACATGTTCTTTTTGATTATCGGCCGTGCCGCTCTCAGAATGGCTTCACCATCGGCTGGAACCGAAATCATGGGTTTTTTTCACTTGTTCGCCGACGCGCGGATGCCGATCTGGGGCGTCTCGGCGATCTTGTCCAACCTCTTGCTGGCCGCATTAAGCAGGAGTGGGCAGCGGTGGTTCTATCTCGCATCGCTCCTAATGCTGATTCTGTTCGTCATTCTCTACAATCTCTTGTCAAAACCAATTAATCGGATTCAAACCGAAGCGGCAAAAACCGGAGAAAGACTCGACAATGCTCGAGAGCTACAGGCGTCGTGGGATAGGGTGTTATTGATCCGTGTTCCGCTGCTCGTTGTGTCCCTGCTTGCCCAGTGCCTCGCATTGCTAGTCGCTTCGGCATAAATGTGGCAGGTGCGCTCCCCTTTGAAGAGTCAGCTTTTCGGCGATGGATCCCGACAAGTCTTGTAGGAAGTGATCTCCGGGCTTGGCATCGATTTCGGACGAATTATTCGCAACGCCGACGCGGTTCGACATGTCAGTCCCATCGTGACATTCAGGCCGAGAGTTAGGCGCGGCCTTCTCGACGCGGGACGAATGGACGGTTATGCACGCCGGCTTTTCGAATCCGGGTGAGCTTCGGTGCTTTCTTGCACGCAAAGCCTAAGCAGGATGTCAGCGTGTCCGGGGGTGGCCTTACTTAAGCCCTCCCCCTTATCCAACTCCCTGCTCCCTGCTCTCACCGCCACGAAAATGGCTTGCCCCCACTTAGCCAGGCGCGACTAGAGGGCGTAAATGGGCATAATTACGAACCCAACGCGGCCCTCTACCGCGAACTAGGGATTCCCCTAGTTGTTCAGAGATAAAAGCAAACTTAAGCTTTTTCTCAGTCGTCGCCACGGCGGGCTGAGTGTGCTGCGTCTATTAAGGAGAATTTTGTGAACAACGAGATCTCCTGATTTACATTTACGCCAGATAGCTCGCGTAGAGTTTCCGCTGGGAAGACCTACTATGGAAATCAAGAGCAAATCGCAAGCTTCTATCGCGTTTGAACAAGCGATGGTACATCTCGAGCGAGTACAGCACGTACTCGCGAGCCTGAGAAGGGGTGCAGCTGACAAACTACGGGAAGCACGTCGCACAAGTGAGAATGATTTGCGAACGTTACTGGCAAACTCTCTCGATGTAATTGTTGTGACGGACGGTAACCACCGCTTTGTTTGCGCGAATCCGAAAGCCTTAGATTTGTTCGGCGTCTCGGAATTGAACATGAAGAAGTTCACCATCGACGCCTTCCTTTCCCATCGTCAAATTCTAAAACTTCGACGGAAATGGTTCGCCATAAGGCGAGACGAGACGTATGGTAAATGCGAGATAAGGAGACTGGACGGAAGCTTACGAGTCGCAGAGTATATTTTTGTGGCTAACTTTATCTCTCATCGAGATTTATACAGATTCCTGAACGTTGCTCCGCCTGGGATTACTCAGTTTGGATTGAACCCAAAAATGCGAATCAGCCACACTGAGGACTCTAGGAAATCGATTTTTGCCGCAAACGTGACAAAACAATTTAAGCCAAACCCCGGGCGGAATTGACGCTGCTGAGTTGGAGCGGTTACTGATCGTCGAGCCGCCAGCCCAGGCCGCCATACAGCGCTCTTCACCTCCCCATGTTACGAACCACGTGGCAGGAGTGGAAAAAGTTTCTGTTTTTGGCCGCAATCCCGGACAGGTATGCAGGTATCAGACTGATTCTACGGCATCTGGCGCAACACACGGTCGCGTGCGCCAGATGTTTGGCCGGTATCCGACAACCATTATCATTTGAAATCGCTCCTCGGTCATGTACGCCGCAAGGGCCGATCTCTCATTTTGCTCACACCAGTCGATCGCTTGATGCATGATCCTATCCATTCTCGCGGAGGGCGGCGGATGAGTGCGCGTGTAAATCTCAGCGAGATCGACTGGTGACATGGTAAGCAGAAACGCCCCTATTGCCATGACCAATGACGAAAATAAAATCTCATCTTGCACCGAGAGCGGGGCATACGCACAACCCAGTAACGCGATTGCCTGCTCGCGTCTCGGTCCAGTCATCAGTTGAGCGAGGACGTGGTACACGGCGTATCCACCCGCATCGATTTCGAAGGCTTGCATTCCCAAATTCCCGAGCTTGCCGGTAATTACTTCGTTGAAGACCTCGGAACCCGGTGTCCTCTGCGAGAGGTGGCCGTGGACGCGGTGGGTGTATTCGTGCGCTACTACAAAACTCAATTGAGTTTGGCACGTGACCGCAAGGATCGTCTCTTCCCGTTCAGGCCTTCCTGGCGTCTCAAGGAGTGCGACCACGGCAGCCGATTGACTAAGAGCAACACACGAATCCCATAATCGGGAAATGAGCGGGAGGGTAAGGCCGATGAAAGAATAGTCTCTATCTCGAAACGCCAAAGCATTCGCGATAATCGATTCGACGTAATCGAAGTGAAATGGCGGGTGGTCTACGTGCTCCGGCACATTTCGCTTCTCGTTGCTGAGGGCTTCATTGAGGGCATTCTGGATGTCTCCCAGAAAGGCCGCGAGCGGAGGGTTCACCTTCTGCAGCTCCCCAAGGTCCAGCTTTCCTTTGTATCGCTCGCGGTCTTTGGAAGAGAGTGCAGGGCCGCGGAAATACCTGTCGAACAGAATCTCTGGCGGGGTTGTCATCTTGGCAGCTTATAGCGATCGGAGCCCTCTCCCCAAATATAGCGGACTGCACCCAAGGCCGCACGTTCATTAGTTGTGGCTGGAATCGGATAGCGCAGTTGAAGATGGGTTACTTCGATTGATTTGGCGCCGTAACGGGAACGGCGGTTCCTAAACAGTTCTTGTTGGAACCCTCGGAACGTCTAATTCCGACTTCGCAAAGTCAGTCAGTTACAGCACTCGAAGGAATAGGGATTTCGGAACCATCTTTCGCAAACCTCCTCTCCTTGAATATCTAGGAGGACGGCGAGTATTATTATCCTAGATCATCTAGGAGACGCCGCTCTCACCGGAGGTGCCAATGGCGATTTGGATTCATCTTCGGTCCTGGCTGCAAACGATGTTGCACCGGTCCCGCACGGAGCGAGATATGGACGCCGAGCTCCGGTTTCACATCGATGCCTATGCCCAAGATTTGATCCGCGGTAGAGTCCCGCAAGAAGAAGCTCAGCGTCGGGCGCTGGTTGAGTTCGGGGGCGTCGAGCGTGCTAAAGAAGAATGCCGCGATGCGACGGGTACCAACTTTTTCGAATCACTCGCCCAGGACCTGCGCTTTGGCCTGCGCATGCTACGCAAAAACCCTGGCTTTACCGCAGCGGCGGTGTTTACACTAGCGCTCGGTATCGCAGCTAACACCACCATCTTTACAGCGTTTGATGCCCTGGTTCTACGCCCACGCGCGGTGCTGGACCCGGACCATCTCGCGTTTATGTTCCGCACAACTCCCGAAGAAGCGCACGCCCGATTTTCTTATCCGGACTATGTCTATTACCGAGACCACGGCAAGTCCTTCTCTGAACTTGCCCTCTTTGCTTTTGGCATGGCCGTGACTTCTTTGGACTTGCCCGCAACGGGAAACGATTTCAGGCCAGGCGTTGCAGAAGCCATCGGCCTCCACTTGCCACACCTGCTGCGAGGTAGCGCGCAGCCGATCATGTGTTTTTTCGTTTCTGGCAACTATTTTCCAATGCTCGGCACGGTGCCTCTGGAGGGCCGGCTACTAGTGCCGGAAGACGATCGCCCGGGTGCTGCACCCGTCGTTTTGATGAGCGGGAACTTCTGGCGACGGCAGTTTAACTCTGACCCGAAGATCATCGGGTCCGTGATTCATTTGAACGGTGTCGCTGTAACGATTGTCGGCGCGACGCCGGTGGATTATGTGGCGACGGCTCCCGATGTTCCCGACCTGTGGGCGCCCGTCGCCGCGCGAGTGTCTTTTGGGAGTCTATCGTCTCAAGACCTCGAAAATCGTCATGTGATCGTTGGAGAACCGCAAGGACGATTGAAACCAAATGTTTCTTTCGCCGATGCGCAAGCGGAAATAGGTGTGTTAACGGCGCAGTTGCGCACTCTCAATCCAGAAGACGAGAACAACGAAGGAGCGGTGGTTCTTCCTGGCAAAAATGATTTTGCTTTGCTTGAGCCGATGGAGTGGGCGCTTATCGTGGCGTCCATGGCAGCGGTAGCGCTTCTGCTGCTCATTTCTTGCGCCAACGTTGCGAGCTTGATGCTTGCAAGAGCCACAGCAAGGAGCAAAGAGATCGCCGTAAGGCTCGCACTCGGAGCCGGACGCCGGCGTCTTCTGCGGCAGTTGCTGACAGAGAGCATCTTGCTGGGCCTTCTTGGTGGCGCGGTCGGACTGCTTCTGGCGTACTGCATGCTTCGTCTCTTGATCGTTCAAATCGCTTCCACTTTGCCATCCTTTTTTGGCACAGTCGCCGTTCCCATCAGTCCAGACATTCGGATTTTCGTGTTCACGGTGATGATCTCCTGCGCTGCCGGTGTAGCGTTCGGTCTCGTCCCTGCGTTCCAAGCTTCAAAAGTGGACGTGCATTCCAGCATGAAGGCGGAAGGTTCCGCGTTGGGTCTGAAAATCAACCGCTCGCGGTTGCGCGGACTGCTGATCACCGGGCAAATGGCCTCCTGTCTCGTCCTTCTGATCAACTCAGCTTTGCTGCTTCGCGGCTCGCAAAGGGCACTCCACGTCGATCCCGGATACGAGACTCAGCACGTTGCGTACTTGGAAATGTACAATCCCGCGAGGCTGCACTACTCTCAAGCGCGCCAGCTTCAACTGAATCAGGATCTCGTTCAAAAGTTGCAACGCATTCCAGGTGTGCGCTCGGTTGCCCAGGCTTCGCGACCACCCATCGGGAATGTTCGCTGGGTAGAAATCGCTCCTGCGAACGCCGAGCGTGCCGCTGCACGTGATACCAATGAGCCATCCGGAGCGGGCTATAGCTACGTCTCGCCAGACTACTTCGAAACGATGGCGATTCCTATGCTGCGAGGGCGAACCTTCACGCGCGCCGAGGCGGAGGCACAAGCCCCAGTGGCGATCATCAGTCAAGCCACCGCCCGCCGCTTCTGGCCGAGCGAAGATGCGCTCGGCAAGCGCTTGAGAATTGGTTCAAGGGAACCGGGAATGTCGCTCCCCGGCGAGTCCGACCCTTTTATCCCAAGCAGCGAGGTGATTGGAATCGCCTCGGATGTTCGCAGCATGGACCTGACGAAAATCGACGAGTCGTATGTCTATTTGCCCTTAGCTCAAACCCGGCAATGGACGAGCACTGTGCTAGCGCGTACTGAAGTCGACCCGGATTTTCTGCTGGCGGCGATCGGAAGGGAAGTCCGGGCCGTAGAGCCGAACCTCCCCATGACTGCAGCGAGGTTGAACACCATGGTTTCTATGGACCCGCACTTCGTGATCTCTCGCGTTGGTGGCGTGCTGGCGAGTATCGTCGGCGCGATTGGGCTGCTGCTGGCATCCGTAGGCGTCTACGGAATGGTCAGCTACGTCGTAGCGCAGCGGACGCGCGAAATCGGAATCCGTATGGCTCTCGGTGCGCGAAGTGGTCAGTTATTGCGCCTGGTAATGATCGAGGGTTTCCGCCCGATCGCCGCCGGAATGTTGAGCGGGATTCTAATCTCCGCGGGGGTTTCGCGTCTGTTGGCCGCGACACTTTTCGGCCTGAACCCGCTCGACACCGTTTCGTTTTCGGGTGTCTCCGTTCTGCTGTGCGCGATTGCACTTCTCGCGACGTATCTTCCGGCGCGGCGGGCAATGCGTGTCGATCCCATGGTCGCCTTGCGTTATGAGTAGAGCCACTAATTAGACTGGACAAGCTCCTCCAGTTCCAAAATCCCTTTGCCGAATTTTGGAATCCTCTCCTGCGAACCGATAGATAGTCCCAACGCCGACCCCCAGTCCCTGACGATCCGCTTCCAGCCTAGCCCCTGTGCGCGGAGGGCGATAATCCTCTTGGCGTCCAGGACTGCTTTGGGCCGTTCAAGGCGTTTACCTTTCGCTTTGGCGTTGCGGAGGCCAGCCTTGACCCGTTCCGCGATCAGGGAACGCTCCAACTCGGTGATGGCGCCCAAGACACGTTTACCAGATGGAATGAGAAGGCCGGTCTCCCGCGGGATGCGATACGCTCCCAATGTTCGACGTGCTCGAAGCACAATGAAAAAGGAGACCGGCAATGCAGAAGATTAGCACTATGCAGACAAGTAGGAAAAACCTTTTCCAAGGGCAGCTCACGATTGGTGTGGATCTGGGCGATCGCTCCAGTGCGTAGTGCGTCTTGAATGAGGCAGGAGAAATTGTTTTGGGACACAAACTGGCGACCACGCGGGAAGCCATGAAGCAGGTATTCGCTAGCATGCCGCGGTGTCGCAGGGCGATGGAGACGGGGACGCATTCTCAGTGGGTGAGCCGGTTGTTGACCGCGCTGGGGCACGAAGTGATCGTGGCGCACGCCCACAAGGTGCGCTTGATTACCAAGAGCCGGCGAAAAGATGATCGCCTGGATGCGCGCACGCTGGCGCGGCTGACGCGAATCGATCCCGAACTGCTAAGCCCGGTGAAGCATCGCAGTGCGCAGGCGCAGTTGCACCTGACGGAGATCCGTGCACGAGCGGTACTCGTGAGTGCGCGAACCGCCCTGGTGAATGCCGCACGAGGATTGGTGAAGTCCTACGGCGAACGGCTGCGCAAGTGCGGCACGGAACAGTTCCGTCGGGAGACCGCGAGTGGATTAAGCGCGGGATTGCGTGAGGCCTTGGAGCCGCTGTTGCGAGAGGTGGAATCGTTAAACGAACGCATCCAAGAATATGGTCGGCGGATCGAAAAGATGGCTAACCAGACGTATCCGGAAACGGCGTTGCTCAAACAGGTGAAGGGAGTAGGAGACCTGATCGCCACGGCCTATGTGCTGACTATCGAGTGAGCCACAGATGCGCATCAGCAAAGAAGGGGACGAGTACCTACGGACCCTGCTGGTGCAAGGGGCGCATTACATTTTGGGACCTCTTGGGGAAGACAGTCACTCGCGTCGCTGGGGGCGGAAGCTCTCGGCGCGAGGAGGAAAGAACGCCAAGAAACGGGCGGTGGTGGAGGTAGCACGGAAGCTAGCGGTACTGCTGCATCGGCTGTGGGTGAGTGGAGAAGTGTACGAACCGTTGCGCAATAGTCAGAAGGCAATGAACGCAGCGGCATAGAAAAACCCGGCAGAGAAAAAGTTTGAACCGAACAGCTGAGCTCGACCGCCGAGTTTAGGTGACTGCAACAAGGTCCTTGCCCAACTTCCCTCGTAAAGAAGGAAGTCGAGGACGCTTACCAGGTAGCAGCGCCTACTGAATCAAGAACACCCAACTTGCACCGAGCGAAAGTCGCTCATAAGAGTGCGGATGGAAGGGTGGCGACAGAGGCGGCTTGGCTGAATGGGAAAAAGAGAGAAGAACTCATGGAAAGAGCAAAACACTCTTGACAGGGGCCGGCCTTCTCATGGAAGGCGCTAGGGCAGTTTTGCTGTAACACTCTCTCTTCCATTCTCATCTCATGAAAAACAAAGTTCGAAGGGGAAAGCCAATGTTTGCAATTACTGGAATCACCGGTCAGGTAGGTGGCGAGGTGGCTCGCAACCTTTTGGCCGCTCGCCGTTCTGTCCGGGCAGTGGTTCGTGACGTTGGCAAAGGAAAAGCCTGGGCGGAGCGTGGCTGCGACCTGGTGAGGGCGGATATCAATGATCCTGCGTCGCTGATAGCCGCATTCAAGGGTGTCGATGGTGTGTTCGCTCTCGTGCCGCCTAACTTCGATCCGTCACCTGACTTTCGCGAAGCGCGGGCAGTGGCCGCGAGGTTGAGTTCGGCGCTGGACGCAGCGCGCCCGGGTAAAGTTATATATCTGTCCACGATCGGTGCTCAGGCAACCCGATCGAACCTGCTCACTCAACACACCATCATCGAGCAAGCGCTACGAAAGTTGTTGGTGCCAATCACTTTTCTGCGGCCAGGATGGTTCATGGAGAATTCTAGCTGGGACGTTGCCCCGGCGCAGAACGGCGTAATTCAAAGCTTCCTACAGCCCCTGGATAAATCCGTACCAATGGTTGCCACAGCCGACATTGGGTGCTCAGCTGCCGAACTGCTTCAAGAAACGTGGAACGGCCAACGGGTCGTCGAGTTGGAAGGGCCGCGTCGTGTGACCCCCAAGGAAATCGCTGCCAGCTTCGCCAGTCTACTGGGCCATCCGGTGAGAGCGGAAGCAGTACCACGTGAGAGTTGGGAGTCGATCTTCAAATCACAAGGCATGAAGAACCCCGCGCCGCGAATTCAGATGCTCGATGGCTTCAATGAAGGATGGATCGACTTTGAGGGGAGAGGGGTTGGCTCTCGAAAGGGAAAGGTGGCCCTGGAAACCGTGCTGCACACGCTCATAGCGCGCGAGAGTGGGAAGAAAGCGCTCTCCAGCGCCACTTGAGTTTTCACCGGCACTCAGAATCTACTACAACCTCGGGAGCTGTGGCGGTGACAGTCCCGATACGTCGCGAAGCCGGAGAAATTCGGACCAGTACCAACTTCGACGATTGATGTCGTTAATCGAGCACTGACATGCTATCTGGACCTAATTTCAAAAGAGCCAACACAATATCTCTGATTGGGTTTACCTACTCGGCGGTTTGCCTGGCTTCGAGGACTGGCTGCGATTTGGCAGTACGAACCTTCTCTATTTCGTGCGCAAGGCCGGTCAGAGCGAACTGCGTCGTGACCCCCGGTTCGACTTCTAAAAGCATCGTCTCGTGCTTCATCATGTCTTGAATAAGTTGTTGGTCACCCCCGACAGAATCAACCGTGGGGCCTACCAGCACAGGACCAATGGGAGCGTCTGTCCTAGCGGGATATGACCAAAGGACACTATTAAGGTTCTCCGTGGCGAATCCCAGTTCGTCCCACTCGATGCGTTTTTCCTGTCCGTCCTCAAATTTTGCGCGGAGATACATTAGCTTGCCTTTAGCCGGCTGGTTATAAACAGACTCCCAGCGCGAGTGCCTGACGAATGACAAAAAAGAATGTGTGCCCTTCTGAAGGATGATCAAATCAAATTTGCCGTCTAGCGAAGTCCCCTTCACTGCAATGGCGTTGCCGAGTTGGTCGTTGACCTTTTGAGAGCTCCAGGCTTGCGGATTTGCCTGTCCGAGCGACGGTACAGGAAGTGCAGCTGCTGGGTCCACAGCAGAAGATGTTCTGGCTGGCACAGTCGATGCCTGCACAACTGCCGGTGTGCTCTTCGAAGCGGCTTTCTGGGGATTTCCCGAGCAACCCAAAATAGTCAACAGGATGCCCATGGACGCCAATAAAAAGACGTTCTTCATTTTTGTCTCCTCACAAAGTGTTCGTCACGGTCGAAGGCTCAATGAACCTAAGTCTGAAGTTCTTTCAGTAAACCTTGAATAGCCCGAAGGTACAGGTGTGTTGATAGACTTACCGGCTCGATGGTGCTGCATCTCGCGTGACAGGATTCTGCCGCTAATCGCTCCAAACGCTTTCGTGCCCTACTGCGTGCAAAACCGAATCTGCCTGAAGGAGGAAGGAAACAACGAGACCGGAGATGTACTGCTATCTACTACGGAACCCCATCGGAGCAAGTGTGTCAAATCCTGGCAAGTCGTTAATCGGGACTTTCGCGTCTTTTACCATTACTCCGGCTTGCCGGCCATGCTCCAAAACGGAGTTTTCGGCGCTTACGAACCGACCACGACCCAGCACTGGACGCTCAAAGGTTCTGCAAGGGTCTCGTCAGCGTGTAACCGTCGTCCCGAATGGGCAACAAAAAACTTCTTCTGTTGCGTTCCAGCTTCTGTGGTGTCCGGTTCCGTTACGGATCGAAGAGATGTCGAGCGAGCCGCTGTCGTCGAAGCCACCGCCATACTGGCCTTGCGGTCAGGTATTACTTAGGGCCTATGCTCGCCGCAATCTGCTGACCTGGCGGCTCCCAATATTTATCATCTGCTTGTCTCCCGACAAACGTTCCTTCGTGAGGTGCAAGATGAAAACGTGCTCTTTGGTAGTATCGTGTGCTCTGTTGGCTCTTCCCACGCTGTGTTTGGGACAGGGCGTACAGCCTAAGACGGTTTCAAAGAAGAGTTCTACCACCTCGACAAATTCTGCAAACTCCGCGCCCAAGCCGGTAGAGCAACCTCCGAAAAATATTTATGCCGAGCTAACCATCAATGAATTGATTGCCGAAGACGCCAATCGTTGGTCTGACAAAATGTCCTCGCATGCTGCCGTGGGTGGGTTCGTCACTCAGGTGACCAAAGGAAACGACGGCGACACGGACATTCGCATTTGCGAAAACCCCAAGATTGAGGGCATGGATCGAGCGCGTTGCATCGTGGCCAAGTGCATACCCAGAATTCCTTGCGATCTGCCGCAAGTCGGTAAGCCCATCACGGTGAAAGGCATCACTCGCTACGACGCCAGTGTCGGCGCGCACTGGTGGGAAATCCATCCCATCGAAGAGATAGAAAAATAACTCGCTCGTAGCACCGTCGCTCACATGTGACGCGGTTTTGCTTTTTCAGTATGAGCCATTTGATTTCCGATTAGGGTTGCCCTTATCAGGACCTGGCCTGTTAACGAACCGAGATTCGACATTGCGCTAGAGCAATCCCAACGTTGCGTGCGAGCAACGACGGTAACCAGTTGGCATGTGATGCTTATACTGTTGCAATCAAGGGAGCTTTTCCGCCCATTGGAACCGTCAAAGACTCTTGGAAAGACGACGTTAAGACGTGGGACGTAACAGAGTTGCTGTGAATGGTGCAAACGAGATATGAGTTGGTCTATCCCGAACTACTGCGTCACACGATTCTTTCATATTTGTAGGGACTCGGAGATTCCGTACAACTGATTTGCGTTGCCCCGCTCCCAACAAGAACGGAAATGGAGTAGCGAATTGCCATTAATTCGCATTCTCGTAGTTGACGATTTCAAGGATTGGCTAAAGCAAGTCCGTTTGCTGCTTCAATCCCGCCAAGAATGCCAGGTCATCGCTGAAGCGTCGGATGGATCAGAAGCCGTTCAGCAGGCCGAAGAATTGAAACCGGATTTGATTGTGCTGGACGTCGGTCTCCCGAATTTGGGTGGAATCGAAGCTGCCCGGCGGATACGAGAAGTCTCCCCAAACTCCAAGATCATCTTCCTGAGTCAGAACAACGACCTCGACATCGTCCGGGCAGCTTTGGGCACGGGCGCGTTGGGTTACGTTCGTAAGACAGACGCCGGACCCGAACTATTGCCTGCCGTGGATGCGGTTCTGCGGGGTAAGCAATTCGTCAGTAGCAGCTTAAAAGACTACCGGTTCACCGATACCTCAGCAGAGAAAGCGCCTCACAGCCACGAGGTTCTGTTTTACTCTGATGATGCGGTTCTGCTAGACAGGGTTACTCACTTTATCGCTGTGGCTCTTAAAGCCGGTGACGCAGCTATTGTGTTCGCTACGAAGTCGCACCGGGATATTCTTCTTCAGAGATTGAAAGCCGAGGGTGTGGATTTAGATGGCGCCTTTCACCAAGGCAACTACATTTCATTGGATGCTGCCGACACGCTCTCAATGATCATGGTGAATGATTTACCCGACCCGGTTCGATTTTTCGAGCAGATCGGCGGCTTGATTGAAGCAGCTGCTAGAACAACAAAATCAGAGCAACCTCAGGTTGTTATGTTCGGTGAAGCCGTGGCGCTCTTGCAGGCGGAAGGCAAGGTGGATGCCGCTATTCGGTTTGAACAACTCGGAAACGACCTAGCCAAAAGACACGAGGTAAATCTCCTGTGCGCATATCCATCGAGCAGCTTCCACGGGGAGGAAGACGAACACGTCTTCCAGAGCATCTGTACGGAACACTCAGCTGTTCATGCTCAGTGAGCAGTAAGACTCAATTCTAGGTTAATCTGCCGCAGCGGCGTCTCCCTCTTTGAGTTGGCGCAGCTCTTCTGCCGCCACAGCAAATTCAGCAGTACCACAATCCAAGCAGACAATGACCTCGGGGAACACCCACACCGTGGGCTTGTCAATATTTTTCAGTTCGAGAAAATGGATGCCCATTTCTGCGCTGAACTTGCTTTGGTTGAGGTGCTCCCCATCCTTCGGACCGAAATTTAGCCTACTTAAGGTGGATCGCTGCCTGCCATAAATTATTGTAAATAGTTCCTTGTTGTTGGGCCTGTGGGAACTGTGAAAAAGCCGAGCGTCTTTTTGCGAGGCTCTTTTCAAGCTGCTGGGGGAATCCGCGGTCTTTGCGGATTTCCTTCAGCAGCGTCAGTTTCCATGGGCCCTCTTTTCTTTCTTTTTTGCTACTTTTTTCTTTCTTCGTGCCTCGCTCTACTTTTCCACAGAAAAAGTTCGTGCCAGCATCGCCCAGGAACGACGATCGCCAACTTGGTCGACCCGTAGCATCCCTTGCGTTGTCCCTCCTCAAGCCCATTTCACTTTCCCAAAATAGATCGCCGCTGGCGTCTGATAGCCCAACGACTGATGCGGGCGCTCGTGATTGTAAAAAGTGAAATAACTTTTGAGGTTGGAGACGGCTTCCAGCACGTCGACGTAATCCTTCAGATAAACCTCTTCGTATTTCACCGTCCGCCATAATCGTTCGATGAAAATGTTGTCGATCGCTCGCCCTCGTCCGTCCATGCTGATCGTGATGTCCTGCTTCTCCAGACGGTTCGTAAATACCTCGCTGGTGAACTGCGCCCCTTGGTCGGTATTGAAGATCTCCGGCCGCGTCGTCGTCAATGCCCAGTCCAGTGCCGCCACGCAAAAGGCGCTCTCCAACGAAATCGATACTTCCCACGCCAGCACATAGCGGCTGAACCAATCCATAATCGCCACCAGATAAACAAAGCCCTGCCGCAGGCGGATGTAGGTGATATCGCTGGCCCAAACGTGGTCCGGCCGTTCGATCTTCAGGCTGCCCAGCCGATACGGATAGATCTTGTGTCCTGACCCGGGAACCGACAGCCGTGGCTTCGGATAGATCGCTTCCAGCCCCATCTCCCGCATCAGCCGGCGTACCCGTTTCGCATTGACCACGTATCCTTGCTCGCCGAGCCACCAACCCATCTTCCGGATTCCGTAAAACGGCGTCCGTGTGTATTGCTCGTCGAGCAACCGCATCAATCGCAAATTCTCGGCCGTCTCCGGTTCCGTCTCGTAATACCACCCCGACCGCGAAACCCCCGTCAAGCGGCACTGCTGCCGTATGCTCAGTTCTTTGTGCGCTGAAATCCATCCCTGCCTCTGCTCTAACGCGATAGGCCGGACTTTTTTTTAAGCCAGTCCAGCTCCACCTGCAACTGCCCGATCTGCTGGTACAACTCCGCCTTCAGCGTTTCCTCGCTCGTGTCCGGCTGCGACCGCCGATCCGCAAACAGTTCCGGCGCTCCTTGAATCGCTTGCCGCTTCCAGTTCGTTACTTGGCTGGGATGCACCCCGTAATGCGAAGCGATCTCCTGAATGGTCTTCTGCTCCTTGATCGCCTCCAGCGCGATTCGTGCTTTCATTTCCGCGCTGAAGCTCCGCCGTTGCCTCGATTTCATCTCTGCTCCGTTTCCGAGGCAGCGATTTTACACCTTATTGATTGGTCCGAATTTTGGGGAGCACTTCAGGTTGACCGACCCACACGTCTTGCAGGGCATGCCGAAGTCCCCTTAGGACACATCTGTTGATCGAAAGCTTCTCTCTAAGGAAGACTCAACCGACACTAATCCTTCCTTTACGGCAAATAAAACCAGCTCGGCGTTACTCCGAAGGTTGAAAGCTCCCATGATGTGATGCCTGTGAAATTCCACAGTCTTTTCACTTAGGTTGAGCACCCCCGCGATTTGCTTGATGGGCAGTCCTTCAGCAAACAGCTGAACGACTTCTCGCTGTCGTTTGGTCAATTCCTTGGAGAACTGCCGCGCCCTAGTCTTCGTTGCAACCCAGTCTTCAGGTCTCAACCGGGGCGTTACATAGGATTTGCTATGCAAGACATGATCAATGGCCTTTAGCAATTCTTCTCCGGCCGAGTGTTTCAGTACAAACCCGATTGGGCCGAGTTCGAGAGCCGCAGCGGCAAGATTTGGCTCGTCTCTCATTGTCAGGAACACGAACTTGGTACAGGGAGCTTCCACTTTGATTCGCCGCGCCGCATCCAGCCCATTTATGAGTGGCATTCCGACGTCCACAACAATCACGTCCGGGCGGAGCTGCATGGCTTGTTCGACCATGGCGCGACCGTCCATCACCAACCCTACAACGGTATAGGTCTTTTCCAGATAGTCCCGCAATGTCTCAGCAAACATGGCGTGGTCATCCGCGATAAGGAGGCGTGGCCCGGTCGAGTGTGAAGATGCAGTTCGCATAGGGGTCTTTCTGTGTAGTCGCACGAGAAAGATGGCCCACCGCAACGTACCTTGCAATTTCTAGCTCTGACTGGGAGGGAGGCTATTGCATATTCGTCGCTTGCTGTAACTGGTAGTTCTGACAGTTAACCAGTACTAGATTGATCGCCTCCTTAGCCGGAGCGCGCGTGTTGCAAACCGTGAGCGGCCAGGAAACAAGCGCCGCACGCGGGGGCGCCTGCGAGCGATGGATTTCAATGGGCTAAAGTCAAGCGAACGCCAACGCCCACTCCTCGACCGGGCCTCAGTGAACGCAATTGCCTAGCACTGTTTGTGCGTAAAGCTTTTAGCGTGACAGTGGCTAGGTATTTTCCCAGTGGCGCGGCATTCATTCTCGCAGGTACCCTGAACTAAAGGTCCCGAGTCCGCCCGGCTTGCTGCTCAGCAATTAGACCGCGCGACTTTGAGCGCTTTTGAGAGGCGAACCATGAGTCGCCCCCGCGTTTTATTAGCCGATGATCATGGGGCTCTCCTCGATGCAGAGAGAGCTCTGCTATCTCCCTATTTTGAGATCGTAGGAACGGTAGTGGACGGCGCAGCATTGGTGTCGGCAGCTCGCCACCTCCTCCCTGACGTTATCGTGACTGATATCACCATGCCGATATTGAATGGAATTGACGCGGTGCGCAAACTCCAGGCATCCGGCTCCACATCAAAGATTGTTTTCCTGACAGTACGCCGAGAAAAAGAGTTCGTCGAGGCATGCATGCAAGCAGGAGCGTTGGGCTACGTGCAGAAGTTCAAAATGAAGCACCATCTGGTGCCAGCGATACAAGCGGCGCTCGCCGGTCAGTCCTACGTATTAAGAGGCAACGCAAGTCGTGGTCGAGGTACTTTTCGCGACGGTTGATCAGTCTGATATTCGCGGGTCGAGACCCAATAATCGTGATCCGTCGGGAGCTGCCTCGGACTAGTTGCGCGGGTTTGGTCCGAAGACCTACCGCATAGCGGTATCGAGGATTGTCCTTTCCGTACCTAATCTCCTCGCCCTGCTCCGCTACTGCTACCGCAATCGTCTCAGCATGGACATCCAAACCGACAAACTTTACTCTCTTCATAGACCGACTCTTTTCGCTTGTGGCTCTGTACTGCTGGTCTTCCGATTCGCAGGATAACCCACGCCCGCGAATCGGAGTCGGTCATTCCATTCTGACTAACGTCATTAGACGTGGCGAGTAGCGCTAATTGGTCTTTGGGAACCGCAAATTCCGCTTTGCCACACTTATTCGCCCGGCGATTCTCGCATGAAGTGCTCGGAGGCTGCTTGATGCGCAGACCCACCGTCGCTACCTTCCACCCTCATTCGCTGCGGCCAGTTTTCCTCCCCCCTCAAGCGCCGCTACCAAATCCTTCGATCCCGATACGCCCTTTCGCTTGCGGACTGTGATCACACCGTGGCGGGGACGGAAATCGCTGGGTGGGTATGGCGAGAACAAGTTTGTGCCGGGCTTCGCGGAGCGGCGGTAGAGAAGTGCCGCCTCGGCTCGCCGTTGCTAGTGAGTGGTCGACTGTATGATCCCGAGCGCAGCCAGCCCATACACCATCAGTTGGACAGCAACTGCGGTAAGCAGGATCCCGAACACGATCTCGGAGATGCCCAGGGTGACGGGGTTCAGGCGCTTGGACAGCTTGTCGATGTTGGCAAAGATCAGGTGATCGACCGCGCCGACAAGCATGACGAGTGCCAGAACCAAGGCGGCGCTCGCGACCGAGATGATCTCGCCGGAGGCAATGATGAGGATCGTGATGCCGACCGGGTTCAGCAGGTAGGGGACCGCGAGCGGGTAGACCGCGATCTGCATCGGATCCTCTGGGATCTCGACCACCGCCTCGACCTTCTTGGTTGGCTCGGTGGCCATGTTGATGGCGAGGATTGCAAGCACGATCGCGCCGGCGACCGCAAGGGCGCCGCCGCTGATGTGGAGCAGGCGCAGGAGAAACCAACCGGTGGCGAACAGCACGATGGCCGTGAACACGGCTGTCACGACCATCCGCCGGCCGACAGCCCGCTGCGTCTCCGCATCGAGGTGCTTGGTCTTCTCGAGGAACGGCACCAGGGCGATCTTGGGACCCATGCCGATCAGCAGGAGCAGAAGCAGCTTGACCACGAGTCCAGCATCGATAACCGCGAAATTCATTGCGAAACTCTCTTTTTGGGATAATTGAGCAGGTGCAATAAAATGCCGGAAGGGCGGCCCGTGCCAACTAGGGATTCCTCCAGTTGTTCCGTAGCGTGGCTAAGTCTAAACAGGTTATGCGACGACAGCCTGGTGCGATGTCCTTGGGCAGGGCGGATCGCCTCGGGTTGAAGCCGTGAGGGGGATGGCCTCTCAGTGGGGGCCATTCTCCCTTTGCCGTGCTGCCGGGCTGGGCGGCTAGCCCGGCCTTCTCAGGTCTGCGAAAATATACCTACTTTCGTATACGTACAAGCCAAATAGTCGAATGCGGCCCGGTTGCAGCCTCTTTCTGTCTGCATGGACCTCGCGCTTAGACACGGCCTCTGGTTTGTTAGTTGGCGGAACGAAATCGGCTTACTCATGGAGCGCCGTCCAAATGGTCATTATCACCGCGGCGATCAATAACCCGGCACCCAGCGTGAACGTGTTCGCGTTACCCGCGCCCCACTCAATGTGACGCTGGGACAGTGATTAGGGAATCCCCCAGTTGTCTCGTAGCGGGGCTAATTCTATTACAGGAAGGACTATGCCCATTTACTCACGGGGAGACGCACCTATATCTGCCTCAGGGATTGCTGTCGTTTCCCGGGGCTTGAAATCGCAATTCCTCGACGGGCTGACTCCGGCTGATCGCGATACCATCCTGGTGGCAGCAACACGGCGGCAATTCGTAGCCAATTCCGTGATCACAAACCAGGGTCACCCTGCCGACCATTTTTTCGTGCTGACGAAAGGTCTTGCCAGATTTTTCTTCGTTACAGAAGAGGGCAAGAAGATTCTTTTTCAGTGGTTTGGACCAGGAGATCTATTCGGTGCTCGCACCATTTTGTCGGTCACCTCTTCTTATCTTTTCAGCACAGAAGCAGTAACGAACAGCTCGGTGTTGGTGTGGGATCGCCCCACAATTCTAGGCTTGGTCAAACGGTATCCCAGGTTGCTCGAGAACGCGTTGTTAACTGCGTCAGACTACGTGGCTTGGCATCTTGCGTCCCACGTAAGTTTGGCCTGCTACACGGTTCGGCAACGAGTTGCTCAAGTACTGGTAACTCTTGCCCGCACTATCGGCAAGGAAACCTCCGGTGGCGTTGAACTCCAGATCACAAATGAGGAGTTGGCTAACGCGGCGAACATCACGCCATTCACTGCAAGCCGCCTGATGAGCAAGTGGCAACGTGAGCGTGTCTTAGTAAAGCGTCGCGGTAAGGTTCTACTCCGATGGCCCGAACGGCTGTTCTTGCGTACGATGTGACCCGAACTAATTTCCATTCAGATTTCCCTCTGCCGTCCCATCCCGTAAGGACGCAACGAGACCTTTCGCGTTGCACAAATCGTTGCACCGGCGCAATGCAGATGTGGGCAGCGAGCGGGACAGGAAGGTTTGTCTCTACGAAGAGTAGCCCTCCCTTTGGGTCGGCCAGTGCGCCCAGAGCCGAAGCCAGTGATTCAGCAGGTTGCCTTTCTGTCTGGCCGCTATGCTCTACGATGAGTTCACCTGGGCGGCGACGATCAACGCTTCCGACGCTACGGCCGTTCGTTCTAAATAACGCAACACTTCAAGTGTTCCGTTGCGTTCCTCCCGGATCGCCATCCGCAAACAAAGACTTTAAGTTAGTACTCCAAACGGGCTGATGGAGCGTAATGTTGCATTTCCGCTCAGTCCGATTGCCGACGAGGACAACTTCTAGTTGATAGTCGGGTGCGATAACTCTACCGGTACTCCATGTCAGCCAGCAAAACCAAGGTCCAAGCCCTATTTAAAGACCTGGAAGACGTCGTCGAAAAGCTATCTTCAGAAAACGCTGTGGTGGCGCTAAGGAGTTTCGATTGAATGACAATGGTGAAAGATGGATGGTCGCGAGATGTTACGACGATGGCCAGAAGGCGTTCCCTGTTCGTGAGTTGCTCCTGGCGAAAGGCAAAATTGGCGACGGTTCTTTGGTTTCCTCGGCCACAACGGCGCATATTCCGGGGTTGTCCACTGGCCAACTAGAATATTTCGCGGCAAGCGTACTTTGGCGCGCGTCTGTTCAGGACCGGCTCGCGACCCGGCGGGTGCACTTTGTCTCCCTCGGGCCATTCGAAGAAGAATTCAGGCGTTATTTAGTCGGCGATGCACCGTTTCCCTCGAGATCCACACTGCTGGTTTACATCTCAACTGCTGAGCGACCCTACAAGAGCCTCAGCTTAGTCAAGATGGGAGGATGAACGCTAGGACGAGGTCCCACAAACATTTGCAATTAGACGCGGGAAAGCTCAAGCGCGCCCAGAGGGTGTTACGGGCAGAGACAGAAACGGAAACTATCGAGCGTGCGCTTGACGTCGTCATCACGGAACACGTGAGAAACCGGTTGACGGTCGAAGCCAACGACCGCTTCATCAAGAGTGGCATCTATATAAGGCACGCATACGGCATACTGGAAAAGTAGATGCAGCCGGTTCTCTTCGACTCTTCCATTTACATTACCGCTTTACGAACTGGAAAGGAGGCCGCCCTGTCGCTGAGGCGATTGGCCGTCGACTCGCCGGTTTGGCTGCGTGCAGTCGTGCTCGAAGAGCTATACGCTGGAATTGCTCCTCGCGGTCGGCATGTGTTGGAACGATTCGAGCGTGACTTCGAGAAGGCGAGGCGAATTCTAGTACCGAACCTCAACGATTGGGCTCAGGCCGGCAAAATACTGGCCCGTTTTGCCGCCAAGTATGACTACGAGAAAATTGGACAGCGCCGATTGACGAATGATGCGCTGATTGCAATGAGTGCCGCCCGCCTAGGAATCACTGTGATCACTGCGAACGTCCGAGATTTCCTGCGACTCGCCGAGTTCCCTCCTTTTCGATGTAAAGTGCACGATTTTACCAGCAGCTAAAGCCATCCACATACTACAATACCGTTCAACGCCACGTGGCAAGCTGTGACCGCCAAACCACCAATTCGTTCCCGCACAGGCAATCGCATTGAAATTTGTCCGGCGAGAGCTCGTCGCGAATAATGAGTCGCCGAATTTGCCATTCGCGAAGGGAACGGGAGAACCAACGGTCCAGTTTCTCCCGGTCGAAACATGGCTGTGCCCGCGGATGCTTCCCGCCTAAAGACCTCCAAAGTGCGCCATTTCTTTTTCATGCTCGACCCGGAAAAACACAATCGTCACTTGTTATATAGATAGGGGCACGGTCCACGGAAACCTATGAGTGGCGATTCCATACGCTTAGCATTGCCGCTCTCGCGCCTTACGAGTGACGCCTGTGAGGTTACCGCTCTGTATCGCGAATTGCGCAAACCTCTGCTTCGGTACCTGGTTTGTCTTGGACTCTCAAGGGATGAGGCTCAGGATGCCGTTCAAGATGCCTTCCTCAGTCTGCATCGGCACCTTGCTTCCGGTGGCTCGCAAGAGAGCATTCGCAGCTGGGTTTTTCGCGTCGCGCATAATCAAGCGAGAAATCGTCAGGGTAGCTATCATCGGCGTTTCGGCGAGCCGCTTCACGGTGAGATGGACGCGATGCCGGACGAAGCTACGCCAGAGCAGGCCGTGCTTGAGAAGGAGAAGCTCCGGCAGCTCGGGAAGGCCATCCGTCAACTGACGGAGTCCGAGCGTGAATGCCTTTTGCTACGGGCCGAAGGATTGCGCTATCGCGAGATCGGTAACGTCTTGGGGCTCGCCACATCCACGGTGGGCGAAGTGGTGAATCGCGCGATCAAGAAATTAGCGGAGAAATGCAATGTGTGAACTTTCAGGGAAATTGATAGCTTGGCTCGACGGTGAGCTTGAGAAGGGCGAGATGGCTCATGTCGAACGGCACATTCAGGATTGCATCGAATGCCGGGGCCAACTCGATGCATACCAAGAGGTGAGCAGGACATTCGACAGTTACCGTGACGCGGTAGTGGCCTCGATGACGCGACGTCGACACCTGCATTGGGTACCGGTGGTGTCGGTCGCCGCGACTCTTGTGTTCGCTGCCGCAGGGTTCCTGGTTTTCAAGCACACGCTGGTCGAACCGCTGGTTTCGCCTCCGTCGATGAAGACTGCTCCGTCTGCCGCCATTCTTGAGACAGCGTCAGCGGCGAGAATGACAGCTCGAGTTCATCGTCGACACGCGCCCTCACCGGCGCAAAGTCAAACTGCAAACTGGCGACCCATGGAGCCTGCTATCGAGATCGCCATTCCCGCGGAATCGATGTTTCCGCCGGGTGCTGTTCCCGAAGGCGTCAATTTCACTGCGGATCTGAGCATCGCAACCGATGGTTCGGCGCAACAAATCCGGCTGCGACCGCGACTCATTGGATTTGAAAGGAGAGCAACTCAACCATGAAATACATTCTGGCGTTAATCTTAGCAACGTCGTCTTGCGCATTCGCCCAGGACGGGACGAGAACAAATGTGGTGTATCAAGGCGGCCCTAGTGTGGCGACCGCTGTGGCCATCGGTAGAGTGATGAACGTGCCGGTTCAGGGTGCGCCCTATTCCGCAACGATCACCAACGAATCGATCCAAACATTGGCCGACGGTGCTCACATCGTTCAGAACAGCAGCGGAACGACCGCTCGCGATTCACAAGGCCGCACGCGCCAGGATGCTGCCTTACCGGCGATTGGTAACCTTTCCGCAGCCGATGCGCCGCACCTTGTGTTCATCATGGATCCGGTGGTGCAGACATCCTACGTCTTGAACGTAACAGACAAGACCGCACGGAAAATGTCTACGCCACCCGCTGGTGCGTCGGGGCCGGTCGCGGCGGATGTTGGTGGACCTGGCACCACGAAATTTTTCCTTTCACGAACAGTGAGTACTTCGGCGATGGGGGGGCCGGCGCCAGAATCTCCCCAACCGGGAATCGTGGTTCAAAAGGACATGGCCGGTGATGAGAATTCCCAGGTCAGCTCAGAGGACCTCGGATCCCAGACCATGGAAGGTCTCCTTGTGAATGGAGTACGCACCACGCGGACCATTCCCGAGGGTCAAATCGGCAATGATAAACCCATCCGCATTGTTACCGAAGTCTGGACATCGCCTGACCTCAAGACCGTCGTGTACAGCAAGCGCAGCGACCCCCGGATGGGCGAGCAAACCTTCAAGCTTACGAACATTGTACGCGGTGAGCCGGATCCCTCGCTCTTCACCATTCCGGCGGATTTCAAGATCGTGGACGGCCCTCAAAACGTGATCTACCGCTCGAATCAATAGACGGGGGCTCGGAGATTTTCCGGCTTCCTTATCACCTGGAATGCGGACAGACCAGTGGATACGAGCGCTGGCGTTTATCGAGTGCAAACAGCCACCCGCTCGGAGGACCCGATTATTCTGTAATGCCGCTTGAGGGCCTGTGGTGGATGAGAGCAAACGAGCCCTCTACGCCTAGCGACAGGAAGACTTGTTCTGGACTGCACTGATCGTGCAGACTCCCCCAGTGACGGTAGACCTCTCAGCGGAATCGGGACCTACATGCACTGTCTGCATCGACTCCCCTTCCGGAAGCGTTTCGAACTGCAGCCGGGCAAGCGCCCGGAGTTTTCTTTTCTTATTAACCTGATCCAAAACTGCAGCGACCAACTGTTACGTGATGTTTTCCGGAAACGGAATAGCCGCAGTCGTCTAAGTGCTCGTTGAGTCTTGCGATGGAGATCTGCCTGAATATACCAAGCCGGACTGCCCCCGAAAATCTGAAGACCATCCTTCCGCAGCCGGTGCGCCGATGAAGCGGATTCTTCGGAAACTGAAGGCGGCGATCGGCGCTCGATTGGTAAGTCTGGGGAAGCAGCTGAGGAAGTCTTGAAGACTCCAGCACTTTTCGCGGATCTGATCGAGGGCCTGTACGATACGGATCCGGTGATACGCATGAGGGCCGCAGACGCCATTGAGAAGAGCACACGGCAAAGTCCGGAGCTGCTTCAGCGGTGGAAGTACGCCTTACTCGAACAGGCTTCCCGTCTGCACGACAAAGAGATGCGCTGGCATATCGCGCAGCTGATCCCGCGGCTAAAGCTGACTCCAATAGAACGGGAGACAGCTGTGCAGATCCTCATGGGCTATCTCAATAACAAAAGCAGTATTGTTAGAACTTTCACTATGCAGGCCCTCGCTGATCTTGCCCAAAACGACGGCGCATTGTGCGCCAAGGTGACGCCACTCATCGAACGGCTCACGAAGACAGGCACGCCAGCGATGAGAAGCCGAGGGCGGAAGCTGCTTACGCAGCTCCACTCGG
This sequence comes from Candidatus Acidiferrales bacterium, assembly GCA_963722985.1. Taxonomy (GTDB): domain Bacteria; phylum Acidobacteriota; class Terriglobia; order Acidiferrales; family UBA7541; genus Acidiferrum. Next base: position 117,234 of record CAVROZ010000003.1, read on the forward strand.
TGATAAACGAAGCATCAGATGCAGATTGACCTTCGCGGAATAAGTGATTCGCCACCGCACCGCGATGGTTTTGCTCCAAAGCGAGGTCGATATCGCCGTGATTGGCTCTGGCTGGAGCACGAAAGCACGAGACCACCAATGCCTACCTGCATGCAAATCTCGCCATGAAGGAAAAGGCGCTCGAAAAGGTGATGTCGATGGATATGCCATCCCGCCGATTCCACACCAGCGCCAGCCTGCTGGCATTCTTGGAATCAATCTGAAGGTCTCTCGCGCAAGAAGAAGTAATGTGGGCAACCGGGCCGCCGTGTAGCTAGGGCCTTAGCGTATTGGTCGGAAATCTGGGTTGAGGTTGCGCCAAGCAGTTTCCCCAGTTGTACTGAATAGTGATCGTGCCGAGAGTAGCGCCATCTTTTCCTCTGAATCTGAGGGGGCCAGCGCAGCGTTGTTGCGTTCCCCCAGAGATAGTGGCAACAAGATAATAGCTTCGGCCTTCGTAAACCGAGAGTGTTGCCCGACCGTCTGCGTCCGCATCGGCCCTGGCAGGTTCGCCTGACCACAAGTAGTTGGCATCATAAGCGTTGACATCGGCGCCAACTGCCCCAGTGCCGTCAGGCAGCAACACGCGCGCATGCACCGTGACAGTTCTCCAGGCATTCGGCAGCGTCACATTGATATTGTCAACCGTTCCAGAGGCTGGGAGACGGATTGTGGTGGCGCCAGCACCAGACTCAGCATCCGGATAATACAAGCGGGGATAAGGCCGCGTAGGTGAGGGGCCCAAATGGTTCGTAGAGACAAGATAGTCTCCTGGTTGAATAAGAGAAAATTCATAGCGTCCATCAGGCCCAGTATCCTTCAGATCAACGTCAGCAAACCCTGTAGCAGAGTTTGAGTCACGGCGTTGCAGCACCATGAAGATGCTCGGCAGAGGATGGCCATCAGCGTCAGTAACCAAACCTCGGATGTGTCCATCGTATCGGACGGGCCAATCGATCTGAGAGCAGCCTTTATCAACTAGTTCGACCGTTCGGTCGGCGTCGGTCGCTAAACCGGATGGTAAAGCAACTGAAACTGTATACTCCCCGGGGAACAAACTCGAGAAGGCATATTTACCATTTTCATCTACAGTCGTATTACGACTCTCCGGGCCTCGCAAATAAATCGTGCCAGAAGGGCTAGCACCAGCCGGTTTCGGAATTGGGACGAGATTCCCGTAAATCGTCGCGCCCTTGGGCGCAGTTGCCAACGCTCGCATCCAGGAGACATCCACATCCTCTTTGCCCGGCTCGAGTTTATGCGTGTGCGAGCATTTCGACGTCCAAAGTTCGTTTGTCCCTTGATTGGTGAAGGCAAAGACTATGTATTCGGCATCCGTTTCAAACGGAAAGCCGCAGGCAGAGCTCTGCTCGTTCGTCAGAATGTCAATTTCCTGGGATTGCGATTCGCCCCTGAACATCTCGAGCACGGATAAACGTACACGGTAATATCCAGGACCTTCGACCACGCTGGAGCTCCCGTCTAGATTCTTAACCGCTTCGTTGGTATGAGAGACGAGAGTCTGTTTCGCCACCCGCCCGCGAAAAACAACCGGACTCTGCCAGTACGCTGAACAGATCGGGTTTGGGCCTCCGCAGGTGCAGGCATACGAACAAGAAGATGCGAAGAGAACTGCGGCGAGGACGAGGGCGTAGAGCATGGTAGAGAGACGAAGCGGGTCCCATTTTGGTTGCTTGGTTCGAGTTCCAGACCTCTCAGTTTGTGGTTGGAAAAATCGCTCTGCATGTTTCCGGGCCCTTGGCTTTCATGGCCAGCACCGAGGATCGCCCGCGCGATTTTAGAAAAGAGCCCGAGGGACTGTAGCTATACGATATAGCGTAAAGTTCCCATAAAGTGCGAACTTGTAGAACATCATCGTATAGTCATGGAGTCGCTATAAGACTCCTTACCAGCTCACCGCGCACGCCTCAGCACAGTGCTCCGAGCCGCAAAGGAAGTCGTGTCGGTTGATGTTACGTCTCGGACACTCGGGATCGACAGGCGTGCCGCAGCCAAACTCCTGTCGCGGCGTTACTTCGAGACGTATCGCTTCTCGAAGGATCTGGACTGCACGCTTGGTAATGAGGACCAGATAGACGAAGCGTTCCTGCGAGGCGTCCGCGAAGAAGTCATTGCCGTAGCGGACAAATCCGGCCTCACTGTTCCCGCCGATCAGCTCGGATTCGATATTTACGACAACCCGCGTGGCCGGCCCAACGGCCAAGGCAAGGTCGCTTACCGGGGACCAGTTTCTCCAACCTCAGGCGGCTGGCGCAAGATCAAGCTCGACCTGACGACAGACGAGAGAGTAGTTCTTCCCTCTGTGCGCCGCGAGGTATTTCATCCTTATAGCGACCGGCGGAGGGCGGCATCTGGGCCAATTGCTACGCCTATGAGGAAGCCTTCGGAGAAAAGCTGCGCGGGCTCGGTGAACGCACGCGCCCCCGCGACCTTTATGAGTGCAATTAGTGTCCAGGTTGCGAGGTATATCAGGTCTTGGACCAGTCGCAACTGCAACAATGGGGGCTTCACAGCCAGGGTAATAGCCTATCCCCAGGACCATAGCGCATCAGCAATGCTGGTCTTATCCTTTGTGTGGTTGGCTTCAGCAGCGACAAACCCTCCCAGTTCATCTAGCCCACCTTCCATATTCCAGGCGCAATCGTCTGCTCGTATATCGATGATCATACGAGACGAGTTGTTGTATCAGACGGCTGACGAGACACCGAGAAGGATCATCGTCCGAATGCCCACGCCACCATCAACGGGAACTCTTCTCGCCAGAATGCGCCACCGTGCGATCCGGCTCGCTCATTCATGACGACATCCGCCCCCGCATCGCGCAGTGCGTCCGCCCACCTCCTTGCGTTCCCGAGGAAGAACGGCTCCTGTGTGCCAGCGACAAGGTATGTGCGCGGAAGCGGGCTCGGCATGACGCCAGGCGGCTTGTAACCGCCGCCAGGCGAGGCGCAGAAGACCGCACCGTAGACATGTGGATGCCGAAGCCCAAGAGCGAGGGCCAGCTCTCCACCCGCCGAGACGCCGAACACTGCGGTACGTTCAGTGGGCAGCGCCACGCCAAACCGCGACTCCGTCCATCGGCGAACGTCCTGGACGAAGAACTTCTCGTGTGCCGCGAACCGCTCCGGCTCAAAGCCCGGTGAGTACTCACGGAGCCGCAGCTTCTCATCGGTCAGCCCATGTACACCGACGATCATTGTGGACGGTACGTCGGCCTTCTCAAGCAACTGGCCCCACTTCGAGATTCCCTGGCCGTCGCCGGCAAAGACGATTGCTTCGGGCGGGTCCGGTGGAACGCATACCGTGACCTGCCGTCCACCGTCGTATTCGAACGTCTCAGTGACAAACTCGCCAAAGACCGCACCAGTGGGCTTGGCGGGCGCTCCGTCGGACTCATTTAGCTTGCGGTTGACGTGATTGCGTGCCTGCTTCTTCATGGCCTTGCTTTCATTCACAGAACTATGGTCGCCCCGTTCCGCCGTCCCGTCTGTAAGAACTATAGATGAGTGGCCGGGACGCCAGATACATGACTCTAGTTAAGACGGCCCGCACTAGGTCGGCTAGAGTGACGCGGAAAACGGGCCGTTCGCCCTTCCTGGGTACGACACGCAAACGATTCGTTAGCATGCTTTCGAGCTGCCCTTCCGATCTCGGGACCATTCCCCATTTCCCCGAACTCCGTTTCTGGATAATTCGTTTCGCCGATCGTCGTTCCAAAAAGCGGTCCCGCTCGGCTGACTCACAAATGTCGACAACCGGCCTGTCCTCCATCCGCTATTATGAAACGTCTCTCCCTCTTGGTATCATTCCTATGAATTGCTCGCATCCTCTTTGGAACTCGGTGCGCACGCCGAGAATGAGTTATTTTGTTTCCTAGGTTTTCTGACCATCCGGAGCAACTATGAACGGGTTTTGGGAACGAGTAGCTATGTCTTTTCGGTGTTTCTTTTCGATTTTGTTCCACGGTGACATTCCCAATGACATCGCACAGATGCGGGACCAGCCTGGTGGCCACGTTCCGCAGACGCCAGCAGCTCAAGCTCCAGTCTCTCGTCCGAAGGAAATGGAACGGCCCGCGTCGGAGGCAGTCGATCGCGCCGTGCAGATGCTTGCATTGCTGCAACGAGACGGGCGGCTCATCGATTTCCTGGCAGAGAATATCTCGCCGTATCCCGACGCGCAGCTTGGAGCCGCGGCGCGTAAGATTCACGAATCTTGCCGCAAGGTGCTTGAACAATATGTAAAGCTGGAGCCGATTCTGAACTCCGAAGAGGATCAACCGGTGACCGTGCAAAGCCATTTCGATCCGGCAACCATCAAACTGTTAGGCAATGTGACCGGAGAGCCGCCGATTCGCGGTGTGCTGCGACATAAGGGCTGGCAAGTAAAAGATATGAAGCTGCCACCGTTGCCGCAGGGTTCTGGCCGCGTCGTGATTGCGCCGGCTGAAGTTGAAATTTCCTGACGGCTGAGACCCACCTGCCATACAAATTTTAGATTGGAAGAGGAGATTCTCGTTGGGGGCCAAGTACATCATCGGTATCGATCTGGGGACCACCAATTCGGCGCTGGCGTGCTGCGACGCGACTGTCGACGAAGAGAATAGTCGAATCGAAATCTGCGACATTCCGCAGCTTGTGGATGCGAACGAAATGGCGGAACGTACGTTGTTGCCATCGTTTTTGTACATCCCGGGCGAATTCGATTTTCCCAAAGGCAGCCTGGCCTTGCCGTGGGAACCCGAACCGAAGCTAGTGATCGGCGAATTGGCGCGCAAACGCGGAGCGGAGAGTCCCAATCGCCTGGTGGCCTCCGCCAAATCCTGGCTTTCTAACGCTACTGTGAACCGCACTGCGCCGATTTTGCCTTGGCAAGCGCCCGAGGAGGTGCCCAGGCTGTCGCCGGTCGAAGCGTCAGCGCAGTTCTTGCAGTATTTGCGCACCGCATGGGATAGCAGCGAGCAACGGCAACACGCTCTCGCGGAACAGGACGTGTTCCTCACCGTGCCCGCTTCCTTCGACGAAGAAGCCCGCGAACTGACCAGGCGCTCTGCCGAACAAGCCGGTTATGACCACGTCACGCTGCTCGAAGAACCGCAGGCCGCCTTTTATGCGTGGCTAGAAAGCCAGGGTGAAGCCTGGCGCCACCGCATCAATGTCGGCGACCTCGTTCTCGTGTGCGACATTGGCGGTGGCACGACAGATTTCAGCCTCATTATGGTTTCCGCCGAGAATGGCGAACTGATGCTGAAACGCGTCGCCGTTGGTGACCACATCCTGCTGGGCGGCGACAACATGGACTTGGCATTAGCGCGCCTCCTACAGCAGCGCCTTGAAGCCTCGGGTAGTCGGATCGATACCTGGCAATTGCAGAGCCTGTGGCATCAGTGTCGAATGGCCAAGGAGAAGCTGTTCGAATCGTCCAAAACGCAGATTCGCCCGATTACATTATTGGGCAAGGGGACGAAACTCGTCGGTGGCACCATTAAGACAGAACTGGCGCGCGAAGACCTCCATCACATCTTGGTAGAAGGATTTTTCCCAAAAGTCGCGAGCGACGAACTACCTGCCCGCCAGCGGCGTGTTGGCTTTCAGGAGTTGGGCCTGCCGTACGCGGCCGATCCCGCCATCACCAAGCATCTCGCGCGCTTCCTCTCGGAGCAAGTTCGCAACAGTCCCGAGGCAGCGAGCATCCGCCGCGGCGGAAGTGGACTTGCCTGTCCCACGCACATCCTGTTCAACGGCGGAGTGTTGAAAGCGGCGGTGTTGCGCGACCGCGTGGTCGAAGTGCTGAACAGCTGGTTGCGACAAGAGGGATTCGAGCCGCTCGGGACGAAACAGATCTTGGAAGCTCCCGACTTGGAGCACGCCGTTGCGCGCGGCGCAGCCTATTACGGTATGGCGCGTCGCGGTCGCGGCGTGCGTATCCGTAGTGGCGTCTCGCGCACATATTACATCGGAATTGAAACCTCAATGCCAGCAGTGCCCGGAATGGAAGCCCCACTCAAAGCGCTCTGTGTCGTGTCCTTTGGCATGGAGGAGGGCACGGAAGCCACGATTCCAGACAGAGAGTTTGGACTCGTGGTCGGCGAACCAGCTGAGTTTCGTTTCCTAAGTTCCAGCGTCCGAAAGCGGGACCAAGTTGGCAGCCTGCTGGAAGAATGGGGAGACGATATCGAGGAACGCAGCCCCTTGCAGGTCACTCTCAAACTCGATGGCCAACTGGGAAAGATTGTACCGGTGAGACTTGAGACTCGTGTCACCGAACTCGGCACACTGGAGGTCTGGTGCGTAGCACGCGACGGCCAGCGCTGGAAGCTGGAGCTGAATATTCGCGAAAAGACCAAGCGGTGAGTTGCTGGTGCTTTCTCGTTATCTAATCGGAATCGATCTCGGCACGACAAATTCTGTCGTGGCATACCTCGATACGCGCGACAACGCGGACGCGTCTTCGGTGATTCGTGTGTTCCCCGTACCGCAGTTGGTGAGGCCGGGCGAAATCGACAGCCTACCCGTGCTTCCTTCGTTTCTTTACTTCCCCACGGAAGAGGAGTTGTCTGCAGGCGGAGTGAGCGCTAACTGGAATGAGCATCCGGCGATGGTCACCGGTGTGCTCGCGCGCGAACAGGGAGCGCTGGTTCCGAGTCGTCAGGTGTCATCCGCCAAATCGTGGCTTTCTTATCCTGGCGTGCATCGTCGCGGCAAGATCCTGCCGGCGCACGCGGAACCACCGCAGCCGATGATTTCCCCTGTCGAAGCATCCGCGCGCTACCTCATGCACCTGCGCGATGGTTGGAACAGCGCAATGGGGACGGACGAAGAAACGCGTTTTGAACAACAGGAAATCGTGCTCACGGTGCCAGGTTCGTTTGATGAGGAAGCGCGCGAACTGACGGTCGAAGCCGCACGACGTGCAGGGCTCGAGAACCTCACGCTACTGGAAGAACCATTGGCTGCGTTTTATGCGTGGATCGCGGCGAATCGACAAGCACAGGTCGGGAATCGTGAACAACACTGTGACGGCGAACAAATTTTGATCTGCGACATCGGCGGTGGCACGACGGATTTCAGCCTGATCCGAGCTCGCCGCGTCGAGGGCGAATTGCAGTTTGAGCGAACTGCCATCGGCGAGCACCTTTTACTCGGCGGGGACAATCTCGACTTTGCACTCGTCCGGCACGTGGAGAATAAGCTCAACGGCGCCACACTCACGCTGCGGCAGCGTTATGCATTACGCCGGACCTGCTGTGCGGCGAAGGAGCGGCTACTGAGTGACTCGTCGTTGCAGCGCGTCCCAGTCACGATCTTGGGGAGCGGCCGGACCGTCGTCGGAGAGGCACTCAGTACGGAACTGGCTCGCGGGGAAGTCCTGCAGATTTTGACTGACGGTTTTTTACCAATTACAACGCCGCAGGAGATGCCGTCAGCTGGCACGCCAACGGGATTGCGCGAGCTCGGGCTACCCTACGCGAGCGATCCTGCCATCACCAAGCATCTTGCGACATTTCTGACCCAAGCCGCTGAAGCCATGGATGGTTCATCGGCAAACGCGCGCATACTTCGCCCAGATGCCGTGCTCTTCAATGGCGGCTTCTGTGCGCCCGCTGTGACTCGCGACAGGATTGTAGAGGTCCTTTCCGCCTGGTTTGGAGGAGCGCAAAGCCGCTGGTCGCCCAAACTCCTCAATAACGATGACGTCGAGAGTGCTGTTGCGCGTGGCGCAGCCTACTACGGACGAATACGGCGCGGCACCGGTATGCGCATCAAAGCCGGCAGCCCTCGCACCTACTATATCGGGTTCCGCTCGGAGCTCGGTCTTCAGGGCATCTGTGTTTTGCCGGCCGGAGTGGAAGAAGGCACTACGCTTCCTTTGCTCAATCACGAGTTCAGCGTGCTGGCAAACCGCCCGGTGTCGTTCACGCTTTACAGTTCGCGTACCCGCCATGAGGCGCATGGCCAAGTCGCCACCCTGGACGAAGCGAGCACACATCGGCATCCTCCGCTGGTGAGCTTGCTACGGTACGGCAAGCGGCGCGATGTGTACCTGGCAATACGCCTGAGAGCGGGTTTCACGGAGGTTGGCACGCTCGAGCTTTGGTGTGAATCGCAGGACACACCGCATCGTTGGCGCTTGCAATTCGAACTGCGCGGCGAAGAGGCACAAGCGCAGCAACTTGATAGTGCGAAAACGCAACCAGTCCCTGTACGCGCCTCCGGTGTCTCCACTTCCGTTGAGAATTTCGAATCTGCTGCGCAACTGATCAAAGATGTTTTTGGCGGCTCGGAGCCCGACGCCCCTCTGACACCCGAGGCACTTATTGCTCAAATGGAAGCGGCGGTTGGCGCAAAAAGGGACTCGTGGCCGATTTCGACTGTTCGCCAGTTCTTCGATGTCCTCATCGAGGTTGCCGATGGACGCAAAAAGTCCGCTCGTCATGAGATCCGTTGGCTGAGTCTAGCTGGCTTCTGTTTGCGACCGGGATTCGGCGCGCCGGATGATGATGGACGAGTCAACCGTCTACGCACCATCGCCTCGAGTAACCTTGCTTTTCTCGATGATCTGCAATGTCAGATCGCAGCTCTGGTGCTGTTGCGTCGGATCGCTGGCGGCATCCATGCCAGCGAGCAGCTTGCGCTCTATCGGAAGCATTCGAGCGCCGCCGCGAGCAAGAAGAAGCGCATCAACCGGCAACTTGAGCATGAGACGTGGCGCCTACTCGCGAACCTTGAGCACCTGCAAGCCACCATCCGGGCCTCACTGGGGCACGAGTTGATGGCGAAGATCAGAAAAGAACCCGATGATGCAATTTGGTTGTGGTCGCTGGGCCGGATGGGTGCCCGTATTCCCCTATATGGGCCGCTACACTCGGTGGTCGAACCTGAAATTGCGGGCGAGTGGCTGAAAGGATTGCTGGACTTACCGAAATTGACGACAGTAACCGGGTCCGCTATCGCGCTAATCGCGCGGCGTACCGACGATCGCTCGCGCGAGATCGATGAGGTCCTTCGCGAACGAGCAATTTCCAGCCTGATGGCACTTCGGATTGGCGAAGAAACCGTCCATCTCGTGGCAAAGTGCGTCCCGCCCGAACGTGCGGACGCAGTCCGCAGCTTTGGAGAATCGCTGCCTTTCGATTTACAAGTCGTCAGCTCTTCCGATTGCCTGCTGTCAATACCTGCGTTGCACATCTTTGGCCCAAGTGCGCCGAAGGCGGTGCGAATAGCAGGTAAATCTTGAAAGTAGGCTACATCTAGGCCACAAAACCCTGCCTCCTAGCTGCATTTTCGGGGGAGAAGAGAAGACAAGGGCAACAGAATCAGCAGGACTTATGAGATGTACCGCAAATTCGATCGCCACCGCCCCTACCAACCATCTCTCTGATAAGTGGACACTTAGCTAGAACACGCGGGGGCGAAACGAGGCAGATTAGGACAATGATCAGCGGCACGGGTGACAACCGGACGCGCCATTTCAGTGTCGGATTGATATTTCCTCGAAGGCCGTTTTTGACCAACTTCTGATTTGCCACCAATCCGGGAACTACGCATTGAATGGACACGAGCGCGTTATTGGTACTAATCCATTGGGCGAGCTGATAACTTCCTCGTTGTCCGTTCAGTCGTAAGTGAAACCGAAAGTGCCACGCCACGGGCACGTCCAGAAGGCACCATCCTTTTGTCGACTTGACTGAGTAAATTCCGGAGTGTGTAATTTGCTTCCGGGCTCCCAACACACGAATGAGGACAGAATGACAACCGATAAGTGGGTGTTTTCCTGTTGTGCAGCACTCCTGCTTCTTATCGGGTGTGTCGCTCCAATGGCGAACGCTGCTGCTGGCAATGCGCGGATCACTGTTCTCTATGACGCGTTCGGCAAAACATCCACGATGCAAAAAGACTGGGGCTATGCGGCCCTTGTCGAATACGGCGGAAAACGGATTCCATTCGACACTGGCAACAACCCTGAGATTCTTGCGCAGAATACGAAAGCGAAGGGCGTCGACTTGACGAAGCTGGACTTCGTTGTGATGTCACACCGACACGGCGATCACATGGGAGGACTGACCTATCTGTTGAAGGTGAATCCCACCGTGAATATATATGCACCTAAGGAGGGATTCGGCGTTTACGGTGCCGACCTACCGAGCAGTTTTTATCGCAAGGACGCATCTCTCCCCCCGGAACAGCGCTACTACGACGGCGGGCCGCCAGAAATTATGCGATTTGGATCCGCTTGGCCCGGAGCTAACTTTCAACTTGTCGACCAGAACGTCGAAATTACTCCTGATATACATCTGATTGCCCTGGTGTCCGATAAGCCGGGAACGCTGGAACTGCGTGAGCTGTCGCTCGCCATCAATTCGCTCGACGGCATGGTCATCGTAGTAGGCTGCTCGGATCCCGGCATTGACAAGATTGTCGAAGCGGCCGGCGGAATCAACCCACAAATCCACTTGATCGTCGTCGGCTTTCACTTGGTGGTCTCGAGCGACTCAGACATCGACAAGATTGTTACGGCTCTGCGCGACAGATTCAGAAAGCGTTCAGCGATTATCTTTTTGCTGGACTCGGTACAACATTGGCGCTGACTGCTTCGCAGAAGTAGGGGTCGCGAGCCAAAAATAGGTCGCACGGATCGTTAACTATTCGGCGTATTCATTCCAGGGGGCCTGTTTAACAACCAAGGAGACCGGCATGAAGCGAATCATATTCATTTGCATGATGCTGCTAGTGGGCGTGTGCGCCGCATTCGTGCCACTAGCGGTTGCCCAACATGAGCATCCGGCAGGTGACCCGAGCAAACTCGGCAAGGTGAGTTTCCCCGTTTCCTGCGAACCATCGGTTCAGACGCAATTCAGCAGCGCCGTAGCGATGCTCCATTCTTTTTGGTACGAGAAGGCTAGTGAAACTTTCGCTGCTATTGCACAGAAAGACCCCACGTGCGGCATGGCCTACTGGGGAATCGCCATGACGTACTACCATCAGGTCTGGCAAGCGCCCGGCCCGGCTGATCTAAAAGCAGGAATTGCCGCGGTAGAAAAAGCAAAGTTAGCTGGTGCTAAGACACAAAGCGAACGCGACTATATTGCGGCGATCGAGACGTTCTACAGGGACGCCGACCAACTCGACTACCGCACTCGCGCCTTGGCTTACGAAAAGGCCATGGACCAGCTGCGAGCGCGCTACCCTGACGACCATGAGGCCGCGATTTTTTATGCACTGGCACTGCTCGCCACCGCGCCTCCAACCGACAAAACGTATGTGAATCAGAAAAAGGCTGGCGCGATCCTTGAGCCGCTGTTTGCAGAACAACCAGAACACCCCGGCATAGCTCATTACATCATTCACGCCTACGATTATCCACCGCTGGCTGACAGGGCATTGGACGCGGCGCGACGTTACGCCCAGATTGCGCCAGACTCGCCGCACGCGCTCCACATGCCGTCCCACATCTTCACCCGGCTCGGCTTATGGCAAGAGTCCATTGACTCCAACCTCGTTTCGGCAGCCTCGGCCCAGAAAAACAATGCGCCCGGCAACGAGCTGCACGCGAAGGATTACCTGATCTACGCGTACCTACAAGAGGGCCAGGATCGCGAAGCGAAAAGAGCACTGGATGCGCCACCACCGGCCCGCCCTGACGATCCGCAATATATGAACTGGCTGTACGCCATGGGCGCTTCGCCTGCGCGCTACGCTGTGGAGCGGCATCGCTGGGCAGAAGCCGCCGCGCTCCTTATACCGCCGAATACTTTTCCCGGCGGAAGGGCAGCGTGGACGGAAGCGAACCTGCATTTCGCGCGAGCCCTCGGCGCCTCACATACGGGGCAAATCGATGTTGCCGAAAAAGAGGTACACCAGCTGGCATTCCTGCGCGACACGCTTATGCAAGTCAACGACAGCTATTGGGCTGACCAAGTGGATATCCAACGCCAGACCGCCACCGCATGGATCACGCTGGCCAAGGGCAATCCCGAAAACGCGCTCACCGAGATGCGTTTCGCCGCTGAGCATGAGGACCGGACCGACAAGAACAACGTCACCCCAGGAGTCATCCTGCCAGCCCGCGAACTGCTTGGGGAGATGTTGCTGGAACTGAAGCAGCCTGCGCAAGCGATGATTGAGTTCGAAGCCGCGCTGCGCACAGCGCCAAATCGTTTCAATGCCTTATCCGGCGCCGCGCGCGCGGCCAAGCTTTCCGGCGATAAGGAAAAGGCGAAAACATACTATGCCCAGCTCCTGTCCATCTGCGCGCATGCGGACGGAGAGCGGCCCGAACTTCAAGATGCACGCTCGCTGTTGGCCCAGAAATGAGCTAGCGCTCGCGTAGCCGCACGGATTACCTGCGAGAGCCACTGGCACGCAGGCCAGAGCCATCACTGCACAGAACAGTCTCATTACTTTTCTCCTGTGCGCCGGTTAAACCGGCGAGGTGTAGTGAACGCAAAAGTCATACGAATGTGGTTCAGCGACCCACATCGACCCCGAGTCATGCGGAGCTGTTCGCAAGGGCAGCGTCGAAGCGTTGACAGGGGAACGTGCGGGCCGGGCCGGGTACGTCAAGCAGCAGGAAAAGATAAGAAGTTGCGGTTCACGGCGCTTCTGCACCACATCTACAACCTGGAAACGCTGCGCATGGCTTACTTCCGTCTGAAGAAGGAAGCTGCGCCAGGCGTGGATGGAGAGACGTGGCAGCACTACGGTGAGCAACTGGAAGAGAATCTCCAGGATCTTCCTGAGAGGCTGAAGCGAGGAGCGTATCGAGCGAAGCCGGCGCGTAGAGTGTACATCCCTAAGGCCGACGGGCGGCAAAGACCGCTCGGAGCCCCGGCACGTGCTGCGATTCGCGGACGACATCGTGGTTGGATTTAACAGCAAAGCGGATGCCGATCAGTTCCGGACAGAACTTACGGAAAGAATGAAGAAGTTCAACCTGGAACTGCATCCCGAGAAAACGCGCCTGCTGGAGTTTGGACCGTTTGCGATCCAAAACCGGTTGAGACATGGAGAAGGGAAACCGGAGACGTTCAACTTCCTTGGCTTTACGCACATCTGCGTGAAGAAGAGAAGCAACGGAATGTATACGGTGCGGCGGCAAACGATACGCAAAAGGTTGCAGGCGAAGCTGAACGAGGTGAAAGCCGAGCTTCAGCGGCGCATGCACGAACCCATCCCGGAATTGGGCAAGTGGTTGCAAGCAGTGGTGCGTGGACACGTCCGCTACTACGGAGTGCCCATGAATCGACCGGCGCTGTTCTCTTTCGGTTCCAAGTGGGACGCCTCTGGTATCGCGCGCTGTCGCGGCGCAGCCAGAATGGTCGCCTCCTTTGTGACCGCATGCGGCGTCTCATCACCCGCTGGCTGCCTATGCCTACCATCTATCATCCCTGGGGTTTATGAGCGATCGTGATCCCTACTCTGACTTATCTTGGTTTAACTCCGCCGGCTTTATGCAGGTAGTGAAAAAATTGAATTGCTCAAGTCGACCTCGACGTTTTCAAATCGGCTCTTCCGGGTGCCTTATCCTCAGTGCACCTCCCATTCTCGGTACCAGTCCGCCACTCTAGCCTGGCCCGTTAACGCCACTGAGAAACCCGCCGAGATGTCCCGTCAAACCCACAACGAATACCGCGACCGCTTCGATCGGTAGGCGGTACTTTGGCAAGGGTTCCTCTGGATGGCGTTGCACACGAAAGTGGATCCAAAACACAAACCAGACCAGCACACTCGATATACACCCCAGAACTAGGTGCATTAACAGAATCCCTTTTAGCTTTTGCCCCTCGAGTGCCCACTGCCACGCTGCCAATCCGGTGAGCACGACTGGCACAGTAGAGACTGCCGCTAGCAGAAGATTGAAATACGTCGCCGCAGCCAGCGCCCGGTTCTTCGTCCACTGCGCGAAATAGTCGAACGCCACTCCTGCGGTAAACAGCGCGATCGGGAAGTGAATCAGCACCACATGCTGTGCGTGCTTGGCTAGGACCACAGTTCTGATGTCGAAGGGATTTGCGCTCATTCTCCCTCACTGCACCACAACCTTGCCGGTCATTTTCGGGTGAATCGAGCAAAAGTACGGATAACTTCCCGCCTTGCTGAAGGTGAAAGAGAACTTCTCATCCGTATCGAGTACTTTGGACTTGAACACGCCCTCCGTGCTGACTACTGTGTGGGGAATGTCGTCGCGATTGGTCCACGTAATGGTGGTTCCCACCGGCACTGTCAGCGTTCCAGGCCCGAAACTGAAGTTGTCGATCTTCACTTCAGTCGGTTCCGGGTTCTGCTGTGCGCTGGCGGTGAAACTTCCTTTTCCGGCGCCCATCCCTGCAATTCCCAACCCCAAGGCGACCAACAAAACTGCAATAGACACACTTCTCTTCATGGTTCTTCTCCTTATCTTTTTGTTACTCTTGTTTGTATTTAGGTGACTTTCACGCGAGCGAAGAATCCACAACCGCCAACGCTTGCTGACCGCGCACGTAATTCACATCTGTAATTCCCAGTAAGCTCCGCAACTGCTCCGCCGGCGCCTTCATGGGTCCCGGTGAATCGGCCTTGCCTGGCTGCGGTTGGGGAAATGCCGTCGATGCCGCCGTATGAAACGTCACGTTTCCTTCGACCTTTTGCATCGTCTGGTGAATGTGCCCGTTCAGCACGGTCACCGAACCGAACTTCTTTAGGTGGGCCAGCGCCTGCGCGCTGTCTTCCGTTCCCCAGCCCCATTCGGGATACACGGACCACAGGGGAATGTGCGCGAACACTACGATCGGCGTGCTGTGCTTCAAATGCTTGACATCAGCTTTCATCCATTCGAGTTGCTCTTGGCCCAGCGTGCCGAGTCCTCCGGCCTTCAAGTTCAGCACGTTCACGAGTCCGATGAAGTGCACACCTTTTTTGTCAAAGCTGTACCAGCCTGCTCCTTTGGCTCCTTTTCCGTAGCGTTCCAGGTACTGCGTGCCGTCATCGTTGAGCACGTCGTGTTCGCCGGGCACGAAGAATACCTCCTTCGCGCTCGCGCCCTTCAGGATTTGGTCAACGGTGTCGAATTCTTCGGGTTTCGAGAGGTGGCTTATGTCACCCGTATGCAACATGAACTCGGGTGGCATAGCCAAACCATTAATTTTTTCCACGGCCGCCTTCAGTGTCCCTACCACATCCGGATTCGCGGCCTTGTTAAATCCCATGTGACTGTCGCTGATTTGGACGAAGCTCAGCTCACCCGCCGACTTGGGTCCCAACTCCGATATTCTGCTTAAGCTGTATGACTTCAGGACGCCGCCCTGCATGACACAGAGCGCTCCTGTCCCTGCCCACGCCATACACTTCAAAAATCCCCGTCGGTCGATCCCGTCATGGTTGCCATCGTTCAAAAGCTCATCTCTTTTCTTCTCGAACATCTTTGTTCTCCTCGTCTACCACTTCTTTCCTTATTCACCCTCTCCGTGCCCTTAACTGGCGGCGCCGAACGGTGCGGGTCTCAAAATGGTTCGCTTTTGAAATCGGTGCAATGGACGGGCAGTTCCTTCCCGCTGGAATGGGGGTCCCCTGGTAACTGGTGCTTGATAAAAGGCTTACAGGAGACTGTCCCCGCCTATGCTCCCGTAAACTCCCTCCGGTGGTAGACTCCCTTTCGACTGAGGTTCATTGCTCGATGCGGGAAGATCATCAGCTTCACGGGCGGCTCCGTTTTGGAGTCTTCGAACTGGATCTTCGTGCTGGCGAACTGCGCAAGCACGGCCTTCGAGTTCGTCTTCAGGAACAGCCCTTCCAAATCCTGGTGATGCTGCTTGAGAACCACGGCGAAGTCGTAACTCGCGAGGAACTGCAGAAAAAACTTTGGCCCGCAGACACTTTTGTCGATTTTGACCACGGGCTCAACAAAGCAATTAACAAAATTCGTGAGGCCCTCAGCGACTCCGCCGAGAGTCCCCGCTTTGTGGAAACCGTTACTCGTCGCGGCTACCGCTTCCTCGCGGAGGTCAAAGTTGCCGACGCAGCCCCGATTCGCAGCCCGGAACTCGCAACTGAGCCTCATCCCAACACGGAAGCTCGCGATCGTCCAGATGTCGTCGAGAAACTCGCGATGCCCAAACGTCCTCTGCAGTCACTAACGTGGAAGATATCAGCGCTCGCGCTGCTACTACTTATGGCATCTCTCGCCGCTTGGAAGCTTCATTCCTGGAACCGCCCGTCCCCTGTCATTCGCTCCTTGGCTGTCCTTCCGCTCGAAAGTCTCTCGAGCGATGCATCTCAGGATTACTTCGCTGATGGCATGACGGACGAGTTGATTTCGGACCTAGGCCAGATCAGCGCGCTGCGTGTGATCTCGCGTACCTCAGTGATGGCGTATAAACACGCGCGCAAGCCGCTCCCGCAGATCGCTCGCGAACTGAACGTAGACGCCGTGGTGGAAGGCACCGTGCTCCGTTCCGGGAACCAGGTCCGCATCACGGCGCAGTTGATCGAAGCTTCCGCTGACAAGCACCTTTGGTCCCAGAGTTATGAGGGTGAATTGCAGGATACTTTGGCGCTCCAGAACAACGTGGCTAGAGCCATCGCAGATCAGATTCGGATCAGTCTGAATCCCCAGGAACAGGCAGCACTGAGAAACGCAAAGGTTGTTAATCCGGAAGCTTACGTGTCCTATCTCAAAGGACGGTTTTTCTGGAACAAGCGCACAGCGGATAGTTTAAAGGTCGCTCTGGCTTACTTTAATCAGGCAATCGATGAGGACCCAAAATACGCCCAGGCTTACTCTGGCTTAGCCGACACTTATGCTTTGTTGGGTGACTGGCAGTATGCGGTGATGACCCCCAAAGACGCGCTACCCAAAGCGAAGGCCGCAGCGATCAAAGCTCTGGAACTGGACAACACGCTCGGCGAAGCCCACAACTCCCTGGCATTTTGTTTGGATGGCTTCGATTGGGATTTTAACTCTGCCGGTAAGGAATTCCGGCGGGCCATTGAACTGAACCCCGGCTACGCAACCGCTCACCATTGGTATGCTTGGCATTTAAGTCTTTTGGGTCGGTATGACGAAGCTATCGCGGAAATGAGAAAAGCCGAGAACCTGGATCCGCTATCTCTCGTCATTAACGCTGACCTAGCAGAGCTTCTTGCCCTTGCGCACTCTTATGACGAGTCGATACGGCAGAGCCGCAAGACGATCGAAATGGATCCGAATTTTGGTCTTGCACATAATCACCTTGGCCAGGCGTACCTGCAAAAACACATGAACGAAGAAGCGGTCGTAGAACTACAAAAAGCGGTCCAGCTTTCCGGGGGTAGCCCGACATGCATCGCGAATCTTGCTCGCGCCGACGTCGCATCCGGCAAGAGGAGCGAAGCGGAAAACCTACTGAGCGATCTCAAGAAGCGTTCAAACCCTAGCCACTCGCTTGCCTCGGAGATTGCTGTGATCTATGTAGCTCTTGGCGATAGGGATCAAGCGCTTTCTTGGCTCAAGAAAGGATTCGAAGAGCGATTTAACCCAGGAGTCCTGCTGCGGCCGGGCTTAGATCCTCTCCGCTCGGACCCGCGCTTTGAGGAGCTTGTGCGCCGTGTCGGCCTCCCTCGTTAAACCAGAATATTTAGTATTCAGAATTGTGCGTTTGGAGGGGGCCTGAAAGTCGTTCCCACGCTGGGGTGCCTGTCCGGCTCACGCCAGATAAGTCTGGATTAATTAATAGCTCGGATTATCCGACAGCGGCTTCCAGTCGCGGGCCAGTGCTCTGCAAAGATGGAATTGCTCCATTCATGGATGCTAATGGTCGGGTCGCTGGATCAATCGCCGATCAAGCAGCCCGAGAGCTGCTGAACCAATGTATTGGGTTCGTGCACCTATGAGTTTACTCACTTGACGGGAGAAACCATGAGATCCGAGTTCAGAACGTTGCGAGCGCTCACGCCCCGGACACAGCCTCGGATTCTCGCGATGCTGACCACCGGGGACTTGGTGGCGTCTGCGTGGACGTAGAAAACGCAGCGTCGTCTTAATGTCCATGTGCCGCAAGGGTCCGCTGGACGACAGCGGCAGATGCCTATGCGTCTGCCAATGCCGTACCAAGCTCGCGTCTAAAGCGTGCATGCCTGCTTTGCGAGTGGGGATGTCCCAGTTTCTTGAGGACCGGGCGTAATCCAAACTTCCCGACGTTTGCCCACTTGCAGGGCCGACCTCTGAGATTTGGAAACAGTAGACCCCTGCGGATTTTGCTTCCAACGGTCTCTTAGGTAATTCCGCAGGACTGTTGCTGTCTGTTGCGTGATTGGGACTGGTGTTCGCGACTTCTTGGTCTTGAGTTCTCGCAACGTCCGGCTGCGGTCGTCTGCCTGCTTGCATGGACAAATCATCAGTCGTTCGAAGTCGATATCTCCACCGTTAAGCCAAGCAGCTCGCCCGCCCTTAGATCAGTCACCGCCGCGAGGACAAACATCGTGCGGTACGGCTCACGGGAGTTCGCGATGATGCGCCGAACCTCTGCAGCTTTGAAGTACACGGCCTCCTCACCTTCGCTGTCACCTGCAATGGTCAAGGAACCATGAGGATGTCGGGAATCCGAATCCCGCATTTCTCTACCTAGCTCAGAACCGCATTCATTGTTCGGCAACCAGCAAAAGCAAACTCCGACAAGTCTATCGCGTTGTGGCGCTTGCCAAGAAGCTTGAGCTGTCTAAAGTCGTTACGAAGATACCTGGACCTACAGACCGTTCACCCGAACTCAGAAGAATGGCGCATAACTAAAATGTTGGTGGTCTTCCATCGCCCGTGACGTTTGTCGTCAAGCGCTTCGACAGGAATTCACGGATTAAATTCCCACCCACTCGTCCCGCGAGGCCGACAGAGGCATTCATGAAGACAAGGTGCGCCCCCCGATTAGCTTCCGGATAGTACAGATTGGACAGCGCCGCTGAGCACACGTCGCCAAGGAAATAAGAATAGTTGGGCTCAGCATGGCCGCTATCGCTGCGCGTGACAAATGCAGAGCCTACCGCATGCATGAGGCGGGACTTAAAGGAGCCGGAACCCTGATAGTAGTAACGCGGATCTTGGTGAAGGAGCGTGGGAAAGACAGCATGAGTCAGCAAGTCACTGCTCCGCCCGTCCACAAACTTTGCGGCATAACGCTTGGCGTATCCCGACGCACCTTGGCCGTACCCGGCGAAGGAGTTGTTGGCCTGCTCGATGCCGGCGGCGAAGCCCACGCCGATAAATGCAGCGGGATCGAATGTACCCCGCACGGCGAGCGAGAACTTCTGTTTCCAAGTGAGTGGAGTGGCATCATAAATGTAGCTTGTATAAAAGTTTGGGATGACGCCCATCAGACGCTGCTTCTCCGCAGCCCTTATTTGCTCAGCGGCGATCAGGTCGGTTGGACGGACCATCACCGCGATGCTCGCCGTTGCAACTGACAAATTGATGTCAGGAAGCTTGTAGAACTGGAGGTCCGTGACGAGGAACGCGACAGAAGTAAAGGGCGCAAAGCCCTTCGCGTTGACGACCACGAGGTAGGGACCAGGAAGAATCTTTAAGAAACTAAATTCGCCGTTCGCATCGGAAAGCATGTTATGCGATTGCGTTCCATCACTATGCATCAAATTGACGTCTGCTTCGGAAACGGTGGCACCGCTCAGGTCCAACACTGTGCCTGCAACGCTGGCTAGCCCCTCCGCAGCGGGTGCCTTGGGTAAAGAAGCTTCCGGGAGGGAGCTACGGCTAGGCCCAAACCCGTCAGTTTGTTGCTGAGCGGGCAAACTCCGAGAAGCCAGACACAGCAAAAGCGACACGCAGGAGAGAACAGCATAGAGATGGGGGCGTAGGGCTATTCTCAAAGAGCGCTTCCAACGCTGAGAAAAAGCCACATTGTCAGGCTCAGCGAAGCTCACGGGGCCCGTGCAAAGGGGAGTAAGCCGATACATCGGGAACTCGCAGCAGGTTTGCCTTTACTGATGCAACTCTTCGCGCAGATTTGTCACGTGTAAGAATGCCGCGCCGGAGGGTCGTCTTGTTTTTGAGTAGAGCATAGAGAGAAGTGAGAATGCTGTTCCCTATTGCACACTCTGCAGCAGTCGACACTTGGAGAAAAGCATTCGGCGCGATCTGTCGTCTGGTTGTTTCATGGTGTCCTCGAGTTTTGTCCTTTCTGAGCAGCAGGAATCCTCTTCCAAGTCATTTGAACTCCTCTCACAGCGCGCGACGCCTTTGGCGCACGGTTTCTCTCGGTTCGACCAGGATTCATCTAACAATGTATTCTCGGCTGGCCGGTACGATACTCCACGGTTCCCTCTATCCAATGGACGAACAGTCAGAGTCGATGCCAAGGCCGGCGATCACTTCCTAAAAGCTGACTTTCGCGGTACTAATCCCGGCCGCGCAACGGCAGCCGCCTGCAGCTTTTCCTTCGAATCGAAATAAGCATCGAAAGCGCCGTGCGTCAAGCCGGCGGCCTTCATCACTTCGGCCACGCTTACGTTCTCAAATCCCCACTCACAATCCGTTCATGTTTTGCGGTGGCCTCTTCGGCGGGGTAACGCATATTTTTTCTTGCACCCTCCATCTATGATGGTCATTCTATGTTGGTCATCAAACCATATGTATGACGGGCATCATATCTGATGCCGGTCCTACAAAAGGGAGGCATTATGAAGCTCACAGGCAAGAAGGCTCTTATTACCGGCGGCAACAGTGGCATCGGACTTGCCACAGCCCGACTTTTCATTGCGGAGGGCGCGCAGGTCGCCATTACTGGTCGCGACCAGAAGACGCTCGATGAAGCGATCGCCGAACTTGGATCGAGGGCGCGCGGCTACAGCGTTGACGTCACCATTGCGGAAGATCGCAAGCGGCTCTTCGCAGCGCTGGCCAAAGATTTCGGGAAGCTCGACATTGTCTTCGCCAACGCTGGCATCTCCGGCCGGACTCCTACCGGCTCGACCGACGAGGCTATTTTTGAGAACGTGATCCACACCAACCTTAGTGCCGCTTTCTTTACGGTGAATTCAGCGGCCCCTCTGCTGAACGACAACGGGAGCATCATCTTTAGTGGGTCGGTACATAACTATCTCGGCCAACCTGGCGTCGCCGCATATGCAGCCACCAAGGGTGGTCTCGTCTCGATGGCGCGTTCCATCGCCGCCGACCTCGCGCCGCGCAACATTCGCGTGAATGTCGTCGCTCCAGGCGCGATCAAAACTCCCATTTGGAAGCGCGGGCCCCGCGCCTCTGCTTCCGCAGAAGATTCCGCTAAGTTGGCGAAGTTCTTCTCTTCTGCGGTTCCGCAGGGCCGTTGGGGCGAGCCGGAAGAAATTGCCAAAGCCGTGCTCTTCCTCGCGTCGGACGATTCTTCGTATGTCAACGCGGTCGAGCTGATGGTGGATGGCGGAGCCACGGGCGCCCCGTTTGGAGCTCCCATTATTCGGGACGTATTTAGGCCGCTCGGTAGCGAGGCGAAGTCGGCAAAAGCTGATGCGGATTGAACCGCTATTTTGAAACGTCTTGCGGGCAACCCGGAAGTGATCCGTGCTTCCGTCGGATTAGTACCGACTTGTCAGGACCTATTCCTTCTTAGGATCGCGTCACATTTGTTCGGGGCCAATCCTCACTAATGATGATCTTTCTCGTGTTCGGGTGGCGATTTCGGGTTGTCGCGCTCCATCTCCACGCGTTCTTCCATCGCCAGTTGCGGCAAATTCCGAATGAGGAGCACCAGTTTCCAGTCGTCCTGCGAGCCATGGGGGGAGCAAACGCCGGCATGCCAGTGAAGCGGATTCCGTTTTCGATGATCCAGAATAGTTCGCCGTCGGAAAGCTTTTGCGTCTCCGCCAAGCGCAAATCCGGCGGCTTCGGGTATAAGCCTTTGCCGTACAGGGTATCGCCGCTGCCGTCGTTCCGTGGCACGGTGCGCAATGATCTGCGAAGTGCGCCATCGCTTCTTGAAGATTCTGATCGGACGGCGTGACGGGGTTGTGCTCGTTGCGGGCATTCGCCGGAATCGCCAGGTGGCGGGCGTTTCGCGCCAGCATCGCCTCCATCGCGGTCGCCGTGGCAAGCGCGCTCAAGCCGTTGTGCAGCATCGAAACGCCGGCGCCAATCGCCAGCCCCGCGGCAGCGCTAGTAGAAGAAGAATCAGATTCCGGCGTTTCATGATCGACGCATGGTAGCCGATCGGTATTGACGACCGCAACAGATTTTGACGCGCCGCGCTTGCCTGCCGTTTGTCAAACCCGTGTTAAATTCTGGAGCGGGAAGGTTCCGAGACTGCAATCCAAAGTTATGCCTAAACGGCTACTCGAAAGGAGAATCAAATGAGTCAACCAGGCGCGAGTATGAGCCAACAGAAGTATGACGCGGGTGTCGGGACGGTGGACATGAAGCTCGAGGTGATCGTCATCCCGGTCTCGGACGTGGACCGCGCGAAGGAGTTCTACCGGAAGCTCGGATGGAGGCTCGACGCCGACCACGACGGCGGTAACGACTTCCGCGTGCTGCAGTTCACGCCGCCGGGCTCGGGGTGCTCTATCATCTTCGGCAAGAATGTCACCGCGGCGGCCCCCGGTTCCGCGCAGGGCTTATATCTGATCGTTTCCGACATCGAGGCGACCCGCTCTGAGTTGCTGGGTTGCGGCGTCGAGATCAGCGAGGTGTTCCATGACGCCAGCGGCGTATACACTGGTCCAGATGAGCCCTACCTGTTTGGGTGTCATCGGGTCAGCGGTCGGGACCCCGAGCATCGCAGCTACCGCTCGTTCGCCTCGTTCCATGATCCCGACGGCAACGGTTGGCTGTTCCAGGAGATCACGACGCGGCTGCCCGGGCGCATCGACCCAGCGACAACGACCTTCCGATCGACGAGCGACTTGGCGAGCGCACTTCGCCGCGCCGCGGCCGCGCACGGAGAGCACGAGAAGCGCATCGGCGGGGCAGATGCGAACTGGCCCGACTGGTACGCCGAGTATATGGTCGCGGAGCAGGGCGGAGCGAAGCTTTCGACGTAATCGAATTTGACCTCATCATCGGCGGCTCACCAGGTGCCTACGCGCTCGGCCCGGAGGCGGGGACGCTTCTGCTCGCGAAGAGGATCGGTGATGCTACCGGAAACGCTGAGGCGAGTACGAAATGCCCTGCCACGGTTGCCCACAAACATCATGATTCATGACCAGCAAATCGACGATAGAGGGACGTTTGCAAACGGGTTAGTTCGTTGTCGGTCGGGGAGACATCTTGTAAGCTTCAGCCGGAATCGGCTCAGTCGGGACTGCCGCACCAGCTATGACCTCCCACTCTCCAGATTGTTTCTGCCAGTTATCTAGCGAAACAAAGTGTCTTGCGGAAATGTTTCCATTCGGGTCTTTGAATCCGGATGATGTGGAAGTCCCCTGGTAGGTCACCGCTGCTGTATCGCCCGAGACAACGACCCTTATGTCGCTAATGTCGACGCTTACTTTAGCGGCCGGGTTGGCCGTTCTTATCCTAACGATGAACTTTTCGAAAGCGGCTGGGGTTTGGTCGGAAATATGACCGAGGTAACCGCTACTAATAACCCGTGAGCCAAAAATGCTTTTCTGGAAGGCGATATCCGCATCGCTGAACCCCGCATGTCTTGCAGCTTCCATCTCCAGATTCTTAACCGTCTCTTCGTCGGATGGGGGTTTGGACAAACTTCGAAGACAGATCACCAAGGCGCACACCGATATCAACACCAAAGTAGTCACTCCCAAATTGTCGATTTTGGGATCGCGATTGACTAAACTGGCAAACCGGAAGTAATCGACAAGTCCCGGTAAGTTCGGGAAACCGGAAGTTTCCTGCTTCTCTGTAAAGGTGCTCAGTTCGTCTGTGACGAAATGAATTTCGACCTTGCGACTAGCTCTTTTCCTTCGTCCGGGTCCACTGATCTCTCTTTCCACCGTTTTCTCACGATTGGCAAAGTTCCGTTCGGCAAGGGCTTAGGCTGGTTGCTGCAAGGCTCTTGCGGGAACGCTGGCCAGCAACGGGCCTAAGCCTTCTGCGGCGGTCGGGTGGGTGAAAATTGCGTCGCGCAGCACGGTGTAAGACAGGCCGCCCAGCATCGCCGTCTGAACCGCTGCCATCATCTCGCTTGCTTCCATGCCGAACGCAGTGAATCCCAATATGCGGTCGCTTTGGACGTCGATAAGCATTTTCACGAAGCCGCGGGTTTCGCCTATAGCGACGGCTCGGAGCACTGCCACCATCGGTATTTTCGCCAAGCGATAGGCGATGCCGCGTTTCTTAGCTTCCGATTCGCTCAAACCGACTCGCGCAAGCTCAGGATCCGTGAACATGCAGAACGGTACGAGCCTATCGCGCGTGCTGCGGCTATCGCCGTTCAAGTTGTCTCGGACCACGCGGAAATCATCGAACGCGACGTGAGTGAACTGAGGACTGCCCGCGCAATCTCCCATTGCCCACACCCCCGGCGCGGTGGTTTCCAATCGCTCGTTGACTTTGATGTAGTCACGCGAATCTAGCTCGATTCCAGCCGTTTCAAGCCCGATCCCCTGCGTGTTCGGAGTCCGTCCAACCGCGACCAGCAAGTCGCTAGCTTCTATCGTCTGTTCTCCACTGTCGGTCTCGGCGTGGACCTGTACGCTTTGACCTGAGAGTCCCTCAACCTTGCTTACTTGTGCCCCGAGCAATACTTCGATCCCCTCGCTCGTGAAGTTTTCACGAATCGCTTGCGAGACGTCAGGATCTTCCGCCATTGCGACTTGCGAGCCACGCTCGATGATGGTCACCCGAGTGCCGAATCGACGGAGGGCTTGGGCGAGTTCAAGGCCCACGTACCCGCCGCCCAGCACGATCACGTGCGCCGGCAGACGTTGAAGATCGAGTGCTTCGATGTGAGTCATCGGTTTTGCGTCCGCGAGGCCGGGAATGTCCGGCATCATCGCGCGCGATCCCAGGTCCAGAAACAGTCGATCACCGGTGACCGTCCGAAGACCTCCGTCGTTTAGGTGCACTTCCACAGCCTTAGGAGCGATAATGTGGGCCTCGCCGTGGATCAATTCGGCTCCGGTCGCTTTGAAGCGATCGAGATGAAACTGAACTTCGCTCTCGACCATCTTTCGCTTGCGGTTGAAAACCCCTTTCATGTCCGTGGATACTGGACCCGTTTGGATGCCGTACTCGACGCCGTGCCGCGCAAACCAATTCGCCTTCGCGCTGCGGATCACGTTCTTGCTGGGTAAGCACGCAATGTTAGGGCACGATCCGCCAATATATTTCCGCTCCACAACAGCCGTGCGGTGACCAGCTTGGGCCAGGGTCCATGTCAGGTGCTTGCCCGCCTCGCCACTGCCGATAACAAGGATCTCGTAATGCTCTATCTCAGACATTATTATTCATCTCCGTAGACGGGCAAGACCGGCGTCTCGCCTCTGGCGCCAATACCGTGGCTGGTGAGAACAACATACATCCGTTTGCCCCCGGCAGTCATCCGCACCAGCACTTTCCGATGCCATAGGCACTATGGCGATTCGCCAAGCATGGCGCTCGCTGATGTCCAAACCCGGCTTCCACCTTACTTTTGTTTCCGCGAAAATTGTAGTTGCAGGGTCGGGAGACATGGCTTGGGAGGTCGGCACTTTCGAACTGAACTGAACGACGCTCAGGGTAATCCCATGACGATGTTCGGCAAATACACTGGGACATCCACTATTACTGGCAGGACTGGCACAAAAAGGCTCCCACCTCCTTTTTCGATTTGCGCACTGGAGATTTCTGGTATTGGCCTGGCGATGGATTCTTCTATCGGGACAGTGTTTATGTAGTGCTTTGGAAGATCGGGGCGGGCTGGCCCGGCCGCGGCTAACGTGCGCCAGAGCGGCTGCACTGCCTTGCCGATAGCGGGTTTTGAGATCTGCCGAGGCGTAAGATCGACCAGCACCGCCGCCCTGGCACACGCGTGTGTCTCCGATTTCCCGACCAGCCAGGGGTTAGCCTGGCTCGGGCGGCCCGGTTGCCCTGCCTTCACGCGATATAGTCGACCGGGCGAACCGGAATTCGGCACATCGTCCAAGAATTTTTGCTTCTTCCGCACTTTAGAACTATGCTTTGCGCCTGGTCATCTCAACATCCACATCGGCTTCTGACGAGTCTTTTTATTTCAATTGCCGAATCCGTTCTTGCGGGAATTGCCGCTCTGGTTCCTGTTGGATCAGCGCCAGTGCTTTCTCATAAGCGGACCGAGCCTCAGCTGTCCTGCCGAGCCTGCGTTACATATCTGCGCGGACGGAATGCGCCAGGTACTAATTCGCCAATTCGCCGTGTTCCAGCACCGCGTCGATGTGCGCCAGACCGGCCTCTGGACCATCGCACATTGCAATGGCCATTGCACGATTGAGCTGCATAAAGAAACCCTGGGAAGCATTGAGGATCGCGAGTGTTGGTTTCTCGGATTCCGATCGCTTGGCCTAGGAGAACTCACGATTAGACAGGCGTGAGAGCGACGTCGAGTTGGTAGAACTTGAAGGTGTGCGCTTCGGCGGGAGTGTCCGCCGCTACCGGCTGGTAATGATCTAGAACATCGTTGATGAAGGCTGGCTTTTCGGAATCAGGTAGACGGCGGGTCCATTCCACGAACGTGACACTGCCCACGGCGAAGAACGCTTCGCGGGTGTGAAAGTCCCAGCATTTCGCGGAGGTGTGCAGGCTCTCGACGCGGAAGCGGTTGTGCTCGGCAGCGGCGGCGTACTGTGCGGGCGTGACGTGGAGATAGGGATTGGTGAAATTTTGGAAGTACGACGACCACCTTGCGGACTTGCGAGTTTCTTCCAATACGGTTTCTAGGCTCTTGCGTTCTCCGTCGGGGACCAGGCGGAGCTGCGCGCGACCGCTGGGTTTCATGGCCGCCCGCATACAGCGCAGAGGCGCGGCGGGATCGGGTAGCCAGTGCAGCGCGTTGAAGGAAACCACTAGATCGAATTCATTTTGGAAGACCAACCTGGCGGCGTTGGCTACTTCGAACGAGAGATTCGATTGCACGGCGTGGGTTCGCGCGAACGCGATCATCTGGTGGGACGCGTCGACACCTACGACGGAACCTCGCGGAACGCGGTTGGCGATTTCGGCAGTGACGCGCCCGTCGCCGCAGCCTATGTCTAGGACGCGTTCGTGCCCACGCAGATGGAGGAGTGCCAGCACCTCGGCGGCCATGGCTTCCTGCATCCCGGAGCGTTTTACGTACCCAGCAGCGTTCCACTCGGTCATGAGCAAGGAAGTCTAACACGGAGGAGAGAGGACCGAAGGGTACTCGGCTCGTCGTGAGGCCGACCTCGTTATGACGTCAACCGGACATCTTGCTGCTCGTACTCATTGCTTGGCTTCAAGTTAATCATTGCGTCGCAGCTTATGCCCATCGGAAGTCCATAGGGGTCCAGCATTTCACGACAGCGGCACCAACGGAGGTTTTCGGAACCAGGAATCATAATTAATGATGAACCAACCGATTGGAAAACCACCCTCGTGAGTGATTACAACACCAACTCCTTTAACACTCTCCGGAATCAAGAAAGAGCGGCTCACCACTGCTGACTCATTCGGCCGCAGTAGGATGTTGAAAGCAACATACGTGTTGTCCGGGATGGGATCGTAGCGCCTCCCGAGATTGTCCGTCATGTAAGCGACTAAATTATTCTCTCTCTGGCTGACGCCGCGTCCTCTGTTGAAGAGTTTCATGTCGACCTGTTCATCGCTGTTCCTTCCGGTATTCGCCAATAATCACTTACGGAAACACACATGTCGTCGAAGCACTGACGTCCGCCTGGCTTCATTGTCCGACGAGGTGGGATCAAAGATACGGCGACTACAATTGCGAAATACACAACAGAGTAAAAAAGAATTCTTCTGAGAATCCTGCCAGCACGAGGGAGTTGATGCCGGAGAGCGAGCGACACAGCCGCAGCGAGGGCAAACACAGTTGCGAAGAAAAGGACAATAAACAGTAGATCAAATAAGGTCACGATGGATGTTTTATAACATAGGAGTAAGTTCGTGACTAAGGACGCGGGCATCCGCATCCAGATCCTGGTTTGTGCGGCTTACCGAAGAGTTCCTGGTAGTATCCGCTCATTGCCGAACCGGGTGACCGATACGCACTCGGACGATCACCTCGTTAAGCATGACTCGCCAAGGAGTAGTAGCGGAGGCTCTGGGGAAAAACGCCTGTCGATGGAGAGAGAATTTTTGCAAAGAAGGAAGGAAGAACGATGTCGAATTGGCCGGGGGTTGAGCGACTAACTTGTGAGGATGGCTCAGGCCGTCCCGGGTGTGTAAACGGGACACAACTCGTGAACGAGATGTCCGAACCGGGTCCAGGTGTCCTGAGTCGGACTAGGCTATTTCAACGCCTCTAAGTGACATACAATCGAACGGCCTGAGATTGGCCAGGAGACTGTCACTTAGACGCCACAGGGGTGAACGCATGTCATTCGTCCGCGACCTCAAATTTGCAATCCAGTCGTTAACACGCACTCCGGGCTTGGCTAGCGCCGTGATCTTCACGCTGGCGCTGGGCATCGGCGCCAACGCCGCCATCTTCACGCTCGTGCGCGGCGTGCTGCTGAAGCCGCTCGTCAACCGCGACGAGAACCGGTTAATCTACATCCGGCAGAGTGCCTCCGGTCTTCGTGACGAAAACACGACCTTCTCCGTCCCCGAAATCAAGGACATCGAATCCAACGTCCACTCGATTGAAGAGTTCGGCGATTTCTCGGTTATCGGGTTCACGATGATCGGCCTAGGCGAGCCGCGCGAAATTCGAGGCGGTGTAGTAGGCGGCACCTATTTCGATGTGATGGGCCTGCACCCCGTTCTCGGGCGCCTTGTCGGGCCACAAGATGATGGTCCCAATGCGGCCGGCGTCGTCGTCCTCACGTATCGCTTCTGGTCCACAGTCTTAAGACAGGATCCGAATGTCATCGGCAAAACCGTTCGCCTCGGCAGCATCGGTGACCGTATGGCCACGGTTATCGGCGTTCTAGAACCCTCAATTCCGTATCCGGCAGACACCGATATCATGGCCAACATCGTCACAAGCCCGCATCACCTCTCCGCGAGCATGGTTACCGGCCGCATCCATCGCATGACCGACCTGTTCGGTAAACTGGCTCCCGGCGCCACTCTCGACCAAGCCCGCACCGAACTAGGCATTGTCTACGCGAGCATGAAGAAGGACCATCCCGACGCCTATCCCGTAAACTCTCAGTTCACGATTAGCGCGAAGATGCTCCGCGACCAGATCACTTCCGGCGCGCGCACGGTTCTCCTCGTTCTTCTCGCAGCCTCAGGTCTGGTGTTCATCATTGCATGCTGCAATGTGGCCAACCTGATTCTCGCCCGCACTGTTCGCCGCGAAGGCGAACTGGCCGTGCGCGCGGCGCTCGGCGCAAGTTCGTGGGCCCTGCGACGCATGTTGCTGGCCGAAAGCCTTTTACTGTGCGGCGCCGGCGCAGCTATCGGCGTCATGAGCGCGCAACCGTTGGTCACAATTCTGGCTCGCTATGCCTCTCGTTTCTCTGTCCGCGCGCTTGACCTCACCGTCGATTTCAGCCTGCTCTTGGTTGGGGCCGCTCTTGCCGTCATTGCGGCCGTCATCCTAGCCTTCGTGCCGCGCCTGCCTTCGGCCGGCAAGGCCAACGGATTCAACGTCGCCAGCGGCAGCGTGCGCATTACCAGCAGTACAAGCCGCCGTCAGCGCGCCTTCGCGGTCACCCAAATCGCCGCCTCCTTCGTTCTGCTCGCGGGCGCGAGCGCCTTAATCACGACGCTGCTCTCGCTGCAAGCGGTGCAGACCGTCTTTGATATGCCCCATGTGCTCGCCATTGACGTCCCCGCGATGACCTACGGCAAAACGCCGCAGCAAGTCCTTGACTTCTACAAGGAAGCGATCCGCCAAATTGAAGCGCTGCCGGGCGTCACTCGCACTGCCTTCGGCCTCGTAGCTCCCTGGCGCGATGCTGATAATTTTGGCCCAGGCGCCCAGTACTCCGGCGATGGTCATGTTCATGGCAACGATGATCCTCGCGCGCAGTGGCGCACCATCTCTCCTGGATTTTTCGCGGCCCTTGGCGTTCCGATCCTCCAGGGACGCGATTTCAACGACCTCGACACCAAAAGTGCAGAACCTGTCGCAATCGTCAGCCAGACGCTCGCGCAGCGCATGTTCCCCGGCCAGGACGCCGTCGGTCGTCACGTGTACTGGACTGATCCGGTCTTCCAATTCATCCCCGGGAGCGATGCCGAAAAGTCGCGATTCATGGCGCCGCACCGCATCATTGGCGTCGCCGCCGACGTGGACGATGATCACCTTGTCCCCGAGCCGACAACTACCATTTATGGCACCTTTGCCGATAATTTCCTGTTCGGAGGCCACCTCTTTGTCCACACGAATGGCAATCCGTATCCGCTTGTTACGCCCGTGACGCGCATCATTCGCAACCTTTCAGCCGACCAACCCGTCGAGCACGCCTCGACTTTGGAAGATATCCGGGCAAAAGTCATGGCGCCCGACCGGTTGAACTCCCTCGTCTTTGGAGTTTTCGCCGTGGTCGCGCTGGCGATTGCAGTGGTAGGGGTCGCGGGCGTGCTGGCGTTTTCGGTTAGCGCACGCACGCGCGAATTCGGCATTCGCCTCGCGCTTGGCTCGCAGCCTCAGCAGCTCTTGACAGGCGTCATCACGCAAGGCGCAGTCATGGCCGCAGCCGGCGTCCTCGCAGGAGCGGTGTTCGGCTTCGTCGTCGCGCGTGTGGCAGGCAGCTATTTCGGCGACTTGAAAATGCCTGGAGCACTGCCGGTCATCGTGTCGGCCCTTCTGCTGCTTGTCGCCGCTGTGATCGCCTCGTGGCTGCCCGCAGCTCGCGCCGCCCGCGTCGATGTTATGCAAGCGCTGCGTTCAGAGTAACTGCGTCAGGCTGGTCGGCCACTCGGAGAGCGCCGGGATAAACCAGCATGTTGTAGGGGATGAAAGAGCCCTACAGGAAAGGAGAGCAGCGAATCCATCCTGGCCTCGAGTCTTGCAGGCGATATCGCGAGGTATCGTTTGAAGCGTAGACAGAGGTATAGTGGGCCGGGCTATTGAGCTTCGAAAAGCCGATGGAACAGGACGCCGACTCCGTTCCGAGTGGGGGAAGGCAACAAAGCAACCACGTTATCGCGAGTGGATTGCTCGGTCCTGCGTAGTCTTAGAACTCGCGCACGCTGAGAAACAACATGCACGAGAACCGGGAGATCTCTTGCACGTCTTGGTCAACCGATCAAGACCGGTCCGCGAAGGCCATAAACCGAGCGGCGGACGCGAACGTACAGGAGAAGTCGGACTGTGTCGTAATACCCGTGAACCAGCCGAACAAAGAAGGGCAACCTTCGGCGGCGGTTGGGGAGGGAAGGGCACAGACTCAGGAGAACATCGTTCAATTTCGCATGCGCCCGACACAGAGTGGGAAACGCATGTCCCAGGGATTGCGCGGTGTGCGAGAAGCAGCAAAAGAAAGGAAACAGGAACGGTTCACCGCCTTGCTCCACCATCTTAGCGTCAGATTGCTCCGCGATAGCTTCTATGCACTTAAGCATCAAGCTTCGCCGGGAGTCGATGGCGTGACGTGGCAGGAGTATGAAGCCGGATTCGACTCCCGACGTACGGACACCGGCACCGTTGTTTTTCAGAAGTCGGCAGTACTGTGAGGTACTTACCGGTTTTCGCGTTAGGCCGTTGCTAAGTTGGACGTTGACCCGTCTGGCCGGGCGGTGGTTCACTGGGCCCGGTGCACGGCCAATTCGTTAGGCTCTGTTCAAGAAGCTTGGTTTGTAGTTTTCCGGTCTGGGCGGGAGCAGTTCGTGCGAAAGATTATTTATGGCGTGGGGACTAGCCTCGATGGCTATATTGCACGGCGGGACGGCTCGCTGGACTTTTTGCACCTGAGGCCCTCGAACTACTCGATGGGGCCATTTTTCAAGACCATTGATGTGGGATTGATGGGGCGGAAGACGTACGAGGTCGGGGTGCGCATGAGTGGAGGGAAGTTTGAGAGTCATGGCTTGCGTTGTTACATTTTCTCCCGGTCGTTGCCGCAGGGGGAACGCGACGGGGCTATTTTTGTGCGGGAAGAGCCCAAGAGATTTGTGGAAGAGTTGCGCAAGAAGAAGGGGAAGAATATTTGGTTGGCAGGCGGTGGGGAATTGACGCGGGAGTTCTTGAAAGAAGATTTGGTGGATGAGCTCTATTTGGGAATCGTTCCGGTGTTGATTGGTGAAGGGATTCCGTTGTTCGCTCCGGGGTTTCCGCAGCGGGAATTCACGTTGACGGATAGTGAAACTTATTCGGGCGGCCTGATTAGGTTGATGTATGAGCGGGTGCGGGAGACGGTTGCGGTTGAAGGTAAGAGTAGAAATAAAAGTAAGCGCAAGCGATAGGGAGCTTGCAGGACTTCGCGAGCGTGCAGCTTGCCATAGCTTGCGTATTGCCGACCAACCAGATGCGGCTGGATTAGGCTGCCTGTTACGGTATGATCACCAATCGACGGCCTGGCTGTTCGCGCTGCCAGACGTTCTCAATGTCCGCGAGCGATACCTTTTCCGTGTCGATCTGAAGATCCCCCGTCGCGGCGTAGGCCATCACTTGCTGAAAGGCTTCGACCAAAACGTCGTGAGCGGGAATGCCCGCAGTGCCAAGAAGTGTTAGTGCCGTACTACGAAGCACCGCTGCCGGTAGAGTGATGCTTGACGCAGCGCTCTCGCCAACCTGAACAAAGCGGGTTTCCGATTGGATAACCGCAAATTCTCTTCGCGTTATTGCAGCGAAATACGCCTCCGCAGGGCGTCCCCACACGTAATCGATCACAACTTGGAATCCAGCCTGCCCCGCTTCCCGCACAAATGCATCGCTCAGTTCCGCCGAAGGCAGAGCGAGGGAAATGGTCGCGGAGGCGCCGAGATCGTGAAGCGCTTGCAATGCCTGTTGATTGCGACCGGCGGCAACGATCCGAGCTGCCCCAAGGAGCCCCGCGATCTTTACGGCTAGTTTGCCAGTCACTCCGGTTGCCCCAAGAATGAGGACGTTTTCGCCTCGCACCAACTTCGCACGGTAGGCCAATGAAAGCCAAGCTGAGACACCAGGGTTCGGCAAAGCAGCGGCCGTTTCGTCGTTCACATTTTCTGGGACTGGAAAGGTGAATGCGCGTCGCACGATGGTACGCTGTGCCATTGCGCCGTGGGGTGGCCGAGGTCCACCGAAGAAAACGCGTTGCCCGTCGTCTAGATGTCCAACTCCATCCGAGCCGCAGACGCAGGGCAATTCTCTACCGCTTGCATAATGCGATCCGCTGGCCAGTTGCTTGTCAACCGGCTTCAGCGATGCGGCGTGAACATGTACAATCACTTCACCGTCTTTGTCACCGATGACCGGCTCTGGGAATTCCTCGTATCGAGGCAGGCTTCCAATTGTGTGCAGGACGGCTGCATTCATGGGCGCTCCCCTTTTTGATCCAACAGATTCTAGCCCAGATATGCCACCCAGTATTTGACGGTCTAACGGGCAATCGGAATTGATTTCTACTTCACCGTCAACTCTGGCACTTTTGACAATATCCTATACGTCAAACATCCGCCGATAATCGGGCGATTGGGTGTATGGTGACACAGCGGAATTGGGAATTTCGAGCGGGACTGGCTAAGGCGAATACATGCCACATTTGACTACGAACCTTCGACAATTCGCGTTGGTTACCATCGTGGACCTTCGCGGCAGCATCGATCTTGGTGAAGGAAGTCGAATTCTTCGGCGCACCATTCACGATCTCGTCGAAAGTGGCCGAACGAAAATCATCCTCAATTTCCTGCAGGTGAGTTTCATGGACAGTGCCGGGGTTGGGGAACTGGCTGGCGCGTACCTGCCGGTGAAATCCAAAGGCGGCGAGTTGAAGTTTTTGAATCCGGCGAAAAAGGTCCATGCAATGTTGCAGATCACCAAGCTGGATAAAGTTTTTGAGGTTTATACCGACGAACAGACAGCCATTCAGAGCTTTTCCTGAATGGACAGGCGGGCACCGATCTTCGTTTCGGTTAGAACTTAGGCTGCGGCACGCACTTGCCATCGTGGAGGGTTGTGTTGTTAACGGAGTGCGGTCCGTGCGATACCCCATAGGGGGCTAATTTGCACCAGCCCTAGGCGAATTAAGGATTCTTAGCGTCGATCACTAAAAGTGTGATGTCATCCTCCTGCCCATCTCCCTTTGCACGTTCAGACCATCCTCTCAGCTCATCGAATAGCAAATCTGCAAACATGTCCGCTTTGAGATTATGGTTGGACACCAAGAAACCTTTCAAGAGGTCGGATCCATACTCCTCCTCCGACGGGCTCTTTGTTTCCAATATTCCGTCCGTATAGAGGATGGCCCTATCACCCGGATGCAGCGGTACGTCGATCGAGGAATAGGTTGCTGTGGGGAAGAGTCCGAGAAGTAGGCCATTCTCCAGAACTTCCGAGGCGCACTGCTTTGCGGCCTGCCAAAGCAGAAGTGGAGGGTGTCCTGCACCGGAACAACTCAGGATATTTTTCTCCATGTCCACGAAGATGTAGATCGCGGTTACAAAATGGCGCTTGAACTTCCCACACAATGATCGATTCAATCCAGCCAAAACCTGCGCAGGATTGCAAGCGTGCGGGGATTGAGCGGCAAGCGCAACCTGGAGCATCGAAGCGATAAGAGCTGCAGCCAGACCGTGTCCGGAAACGTCCGCGACGAGAATACCAATGTGTTTCTCGTCGACGAGGATGAAATCGTAAAAATCACCCGCGACCGAGCTCATCGGAATGAAGCGAGCAACTATTTCCAAACCCTTGAGCTTGGGGATCTGGTGGGGCAGGATGGACAACTGGATTTCTCGCGCCATCTCCAATTCGTTATTTAAATCTAAGAGTTGCCGAGCCAAAAGTTCACGGGATTCGCGAAGCATGAGATGGGTGTGAACACGGGCTTTCACGACCGCTGGCGAGAACGGTTTATGAATGTAATCAACGGCACCAACCTCAAAACCTTTGGTCTCGTCGTGCGCTTCCGTCTTTCCGGTAAGAAAGATCACAGGTATGTCCTTGGACTCTGGCGTAGATTTCAATATCCCGCAAACTTCATAGCCGTCCATCTCAGGCATCGTGACGTCCAATAGGATCAGATCCGGCTGAGGCTTTCCCTTTACCACTTCCAGTGCCTTTGCGCCGCTCGTGGCAACCCGGATCTTGAAGTCGTCCTTCAATATCGAACGCACTACCTGAAGGTTTGCGGGAGCATCGTCCACGATGAGTACAAGTTTTTTTTCCGCAGCGTTACCCATTTTTTCTACTCTCAATTCGCACCGTAATCCTTCGCGATCTCAGCTAATTTTAAGAGGGCGCTTTCGAAATCAAACTCGTTGATGGCCGCACCGAGGCCATTCAGTCGAGCTTTGTCGCAGGTGTTCATCAGTGTAGCTCCCAGGGCAACAAAGGCTTCTGTCGCGTCGCCGTCGCTCGACTCAAGGAGCGCCCTGAGGTGCGCGATTGCCGCTGATGCTGCTTGCAGATCGAAGTCCTGCCTTCTTATCTCGGCCGGCCGGTCAGTAATGGCATCACGCATTGCCCGCTGAATGCCCTGGACCTGGCTACTCAGCACTTGACCGAATTCCTCAATCAACTCAGAAACGTCCGCGCGTGCGTCGCGAATAGCTCGCTCCAGCTTATCCGCAGCGGTAAATACTTTTCCGAGGCCGATATTTCCCGCGATACCCTTGACGGTATGAGCGATTCGCTCGGCCAGTTTGCGGTCTCCGGTCTCAATTGCGGCCAGGATTTGCGAACTCGCTTCAGCCTGCTTGGCCGCAAACTGCACCAGTAACTCTTGATACAGTCGCTTATTCCCGGCAACGCGGTTGACGCCTCCCACCATGTCGATGCCGTCGATCTCAGGGAGGGTCCATTCGTCAACCGCTTCTTTGGCATGGGTCGCAACGCCGGAATCATGTACTTGCCTTGGCTTCACCCAACGCATGAGTGTCGCAAACAGCGCATCGGGTTCGATGGGCTTGCTCACATGGTCATTCATCCCCGCTTCCAAGCAGCGCTGCCGTTCCTCCACGAGAGCGTGTGCGGTCATGGCGATGATCGGCAGTCCTTGGAGCTCGGGTCGAGCGCGGAGAAGTCCCGTGGCCTTGAAACCATCCATCTCGGGCATTTGTAGATCCATGAACACTACGTCGAACGCTGAAGGGCCATCGCCTTCCGTCAGGATTCTCACGGCTTCGCCACCGTGGTTGGCGATCCGTACGCTTGCTCCTGCACTCTCGAGAAGTTCGGTCGCCACCTGTTGATTTACGTCATTGTCTTCCACCAGCAGTATCCGGATGCCGGTCGCGTCGTGTGCAGTTTCACCGGCTTTTGTGGCGCGCGCGAGGTCAGCCTCGTGGCCGGCAACGCCGAACAGTTCGACCAGCGTGTCGTAAAGGGTCGAGGGAGTGACCGGCTTCAGCAAATAACCGTCAATCCCCATCTGTTCACATTGCGTTCGGATGTCTTCCCGACCGAACGCCGTAACCATCACGATTTTGGGTATATGTTTGAGGCGGTCGTCGTTCTTAATGATCCGGCTCGCCTCTAGTCCGTCCATGCTTGGCATTTGCCAGTCCATCATTACTAGCTCATAGGGAGCTCGCGAGTCGGCGGCGGCGACCTCTCGAATGGCGTCTTCCCCGGAGGAAACGAATTCGGCTCTCAAACCGAGCCCTTTCAGCGAGTCTGTAAGGATCTCACACGCTTGCTGATTGTCATCGACCACCAGGACCCGGATACCGGCGATGTCCGGAATGAAAAGCCTCCGTATTGTTTTTCCGTCCCCGATTCCGAACCAAGCGTTGAAATGAAATGAGCTTCCGGTGCCGTAATTACTCTCGACCCAAATGTTTCCGTCCATCATCTCGACGAGTCTTTTGCAAATCGAGAGCCCAAGACCCGTCCCGCCGTACTTTCGAGTAGTCGAGCTGTCGGCCTGGCTGAACGGGTGGAACAAACGAGCCGTCTGTTCGGGCGTCATGCCGATTCCACTGTCGCGGACGGAGAACTTTAGATTCACTCTGCCCGACATTGTTTCCGCCATGGCGACCGTCACCACGATCTCGCCACGTTCGGTGAATTTCACCGCATTGTTGACAAGGTTGATCAGAACTTGTCCTAACCTTAACGGGTCGCCAATGAGCGCTGTGGGAAGGTCATGTTGTGCCGCGAGCAAGAACTCCAGATTCTTGTCATGTGCTTTCTGGGCCACGACGGTGGAGACATTCCCGAGCACATCTTCGAGATGGAAGTCTGTCTTCTCCATATCCAGTTTGCCGGCCTCGATTTTGGAGAAATCCAGAATGTCGTTAATAATGCCGAGGAGGGTCTTAGCCGCAGCATTTGTTTTCGTCAGATAGTCACGCTGCTTGGGTGT
This sequence comes from Candidatus Acidiferrales bacterium, assembly GCA_963722985.1. GTDB lineage: Bacteria > Acidobacteriota > Terriglobia > Acidiferrales > UBA7541 > Acidiferrum. Next base: position 154,760 of record CAVROZ010000003.1, read on the forward strand.
CAACTCCGTCTTCAGAGCCAGATGTGTCATGCCGAGAATGGCATTCATCGGTGTGCGGATCTCGTGGCTCATATTGGCGAGGAAGTCGGACTTGGCCTTCGTGGCAGCTTCGGCCGCCTCCTTCGATGTGACAAGTTCGGCCTCCAAACGCTTGCGTTCCGTAATGTCTTCCTGCAACGCAGCTACATACTGCGGTCTGCCCGCCGCATCGCGCAGCAAAGAGAATTTCACATTCGTAACGACGATGCGGCCGTCCCTGCGAACTAAGCGTTGTTCCCATTGGTCCTTTTCACGTGTCCCCTGCACGAGTTCGCCATATCGTTTCGCGTCCAAAGCGCTCTCATCAGGAAGGGTAATCTCATCCCACGTCTCCAAGCGGCTAAGCTCTTTGTCGGTGTAACCCAACATCTCTTGCATGGCGCGGTTAGGGCTAATTTCCCGTCGATCGATCCTGAAGAAGTTGATCCCAATCTGGGCATTCTCGAAAATCGAACGGAAAAGCTGCTCGCTCTCTCGTAACCTTTCCTCGGCCTGCTTGCGCTCCGTGATATCAACAATCGTGACAACCGCTCCCGTGATTTTTCCGTTCTCAAGAATTGGAAAGGAGGAATATTCGACCGGGATTGGGGTGCCGTCCCGGCGCCACATCACTTCATCGTCGACGCGGCAGCCTTCCCCCTTCTTAAAAGCCCTGTAGATGGGGCATTGGTCCAGCGGATAAGCGGATCCGTCGAATTTGTGGTGATGCAGGAGGTCGTGCATATTGCGGCCCAAAGCTTCCTCGGGTCGGTAGCCGACCATCTCCGAGGTAGCACGATTGATGAACGTGCAGTTGCCCTGCAGATTGATCCCGTAAATGCCTTGCCCGGTAAATTCAAGAAGCAGCTGCATTTGTTGTGTGGCGCGGTTTCGTTCCTCATGCAGCCCCTTGTACGACTCGAGCGATCTCGCGATGTCGCCGATCTCAGAGCGATTCTCCTGAAAGCCGATCTCGATATCCGGCTTCTTGGCGAGAAGGTCGCCCAGGCTACGTCCCAACGCAACTAGAGGGGCCACCATTTTCGTACGATAAAAGATGAGCGCAGCCCCGATAGCCAAGGCATTGAGGACAGCGGCAAGGATTGCGAGGTTGACAGTCCGTTGGGCCGCTCGCTCCTCGGAGAGGGCTTTGCCAGCGAGACGCCCGTCTAAGCGGCGGCGGAGTTCATCAATGGGATCCATAACTAAGGCTTTCGCCTTGAGGTAGTCCTCGCCATACAGGTATCCGGTCGCCTTCGCGAAATCCTTGCGTTCGGCGGCCTCGAACGCCTTCTCCTCTTGAGCGACAAGAGCATCGGAATTTCGCTTGGCGCGTGAAACCAGTTCACTCTCCTCAGGCGTCAGACCAAGCGTCTGCAAGCCTTCTACTGCGCGCTCCCGGCCGCGCTCGACACGAACCTCCTGCCGGAACGCGTCGCGGTATCGGGAATCACCCGTGGACGCGAATCCCCGGACTGCCGCCGTCAACCTGTCGGTCCCCGCGGCGAGCTGGATGCTCAGCAGCAGCGACTGCGTCCTGGCGTTCAGAGCCGTCGTCTGCCGATTTCTGAAATACCCGGACAAAAGGACGCATGCCACGGACGCCAGCGAAAGCGACGCGACCACTAACGTAACGATTCGATTGGCCCTTTGCAGGCGCATTACTCCTCGCTAAATTCCGCGATGGCCCACCGTCCCGCAGGCTTTGTCGGCCGGCCTCGCTTGGCAGGTTTGGGCGCGACTCTCCCCAACCGTGTGCGGAATACAGAGTGACGCTACCTTCGCCCACGGCATCCCGCTATTGTCAAAAATGACGAGCCCAACCATCAAGAATCATGGTTGCCCACAAACAGATAGACACTCCCGAATTTGGGAATATATGGCGGGGTCTCCGACCGATTCACTATTAATCGCGGCATTGAACCTGCTAGTTTTGCCAAACGGACTTCTGCCGCCAAGCCAGCGAGCAGGGAGGTACGACGGTCGATGCTTGGTGTGTCGAGGGTACACAGGGTGGGCAGATGATCAACCCACAAGCATATCCACAACGTAAGAACGTGGCCGCTTCCCCTGTGATAGAACCGCGACTTCGTCACGACCCCAACACAGGCATGCACAAGCACGTTATTCACAGGACCGGGTCGACCATCTTTTCATCAGGTCTGCATTTTGTCGACTTCCGCGACAGCTTCGGACTTAAGCGCGGGTGAGATGCTTGCTGTCGCGCATGGATCCGCAGGGGCCACGCCAAAATGGCGCAGACGAAGAGAATGTGAAGAAAATGTTCCATGTGGCCTCTAGATTTGAAAATGATGAAAGATGATAGCAATTTGCGGTGGCAAAGCGAACCGGCACTAATGAAGAGAAGCTTGCAGATGGCGATTGAGCGGGATAGTCTGCGGCGTGGCAGTGGTGACGGGTGATGTCCAAAGCGACGGCGAAACATATTTTCTTGTACGGGGTAATCGGTGGGATTCTGATTGCGGCGCTCAAATGGAGCGAATACCGATTCCTGGTCATTGACCATTCCATCGAAATCTACAGCGGGCTCATCGCCGCGACATTTGCCGCGGTGGGGATCTGGCTGGGGCTAAAGCTGACGCGAAAACAAAGGATTGTCGTGAAGGAAGTGCCTGTTACGGTGCCGGTGCGCATGGCCGAGCCATTTTGCCCCAATGAAGCGAAAAGGGAAGAATTGGCGATTACTCCGAGGGAAATGGAAATCCTGGAGTTGATTGCGCAGGGGATGAGCAATCGGGAGATTGCAGGGAAGCTATTTGTAAGCGAGAACACGGTGAAGACGCATTCGAGCCGGGTTCTCGGTAAATTGGGAGCAAGACGGCGGACACAGGCGGTTCAGTTAGGTAAGGAATTCGGGCTGTTGCCCTAGAAATGTCCTGCGAAAGAGTGATTTTTCACTGCAGATGGCAAAATCACCCAAAAGGGTGACGACAAGCCCCTCGCCTGATGCGGTATGGTGCGCCTGAATTCACGCCTACCCACGGACCTAAAGGAGCCAAGTAATGAAACGAACCATTCTCATCTTTGGGCTGATATCGGGAGCAATTTCGTCGCTGATGATGGTGTCGACGATACCGTTCCTACATAAAATAGGAACCACCAGAGGGGCGATTGTCGGTTATACGGCCATCGTGCTCTCGTTCATGCTCGTCTTTTTCGGAATCCGGTCCTATCGCGAAAATATCGGGAATGGTGGGATCACGTTTGGTAGGGCATTTTGCGTGGGAATTGGTATCACATTGATTTCGTGCGCCTTCTATGTGGCCACATGGGAAATCATTTACTTCAAGTTTATGCCGGACTTTATGGATAACTATGGCTCGCACACGATAGAAAAATTGAGAGCGGCCGGGGCGACCGCAGAAGTGATTCAAGCAAAGATCAACGAATTTAACCAGCTCAAGGAAAACTACAAGAATCCCCTCTACAATTCGGCGCTCACATTCCTCGAGCCTTTCCCGGTAGGACTACTGATCACGTTGATCTCTGCTGGGATCTTGAGGAAAAAGCCTAAGGTTCCGATAGCCGCGACTTCTTAGCGCTCCGCCGAGAGAGCGATGGTCCAATCGCAAGAGCGCGTGTACTGGAACAAGGGAATCTCCAGTTTCTGATGGCCGTAAACTTGTATGCTTGTCCCTAGCTCAGCTTCTTGATCGGAGGGGGATTCCACGCTCCCTCGACGGTTCTCTGTGGTTGCATGATGACCGACTGTTATAGATACCCACCCGGGGTTTCAATCTGTGGGGAACGTTTGGATTAGCCATGAACTCGCGCGCTCGCCAATTCTACTGATCGTATTAGGCCTTCCATTTGTGTTCAGTCTGATAGCAGTGGTGACATCAGTTGGGTTTTTAGGGCTCCGGAAGTGGGCAAGAAGAGCATCACTTTATCTTGCGACGCTTCCGGTCTTCGGGTGTGCCCTTTTCTTGATTCTTTACCAGCCGCAGGATGTGTATGGCGCGCTATTCGCGGCGCGGGACGCTTCTCGCACAGTTGGAAAGGTCTTGCTTGCGATCTTAATACCGGTAAGCATTTGGTGGTGGGCATTGTTCACCCGCAACACCGTGCGCTCTCAATTTCGCCGCGAATGACGCGAGCCGGTCAGCGTTTGATGCCCAGTACACATTTCGGCGATACCTAGTTTTAGTAGGAGCTTGCTCGACCGGGTATTGCGTGAGTCGTCGCAAACAAAATGAGTGATGGCCGGGTCATGCCAACTCCAAGGCGACAGATAATTGACTCCCACCTCGGCTACCGCGAAAATATCGTCAATCAAGGAGGCTGGCATGCATTTTCCTTTGGGGATTGATTTGGGGAAAGCCGCAACTACCCTATTCTTGGCAGGAGGACTGCTCCTTTATGGGACGAGTCATTTGCCAGCGGCGCGGTCAGCCTCGGTTGCTTCAGGAAAGAATGGGATCGTCGTCGTCGGAGAGAAGAGGGCCGCGAATATTGGGATTCAAGTGCTGGAAACAGGGGGAAATGCCGCAGATGCAACAACGGCAGCCCTGCTCGCCTTGAGCGTGACGAAAATTGGTGCCTTCACCATAGGCGGAGAAGCCTCGGTAATCTTCTACGATGTCCATCAACAGAAAGCCCATGTTCTTTGGGCGCAAGGAGCTGCTCCGCTCGATCCGCAAGCGATTTCGTGGTACCTCAAGAATGGAATGCCCGGCAGCGACATCCGGACCGCAGCCGTGCCGGCAGTAGTGGATCTATGTGTGACGTTGCTCAAGCAGTATGGGACCATTTCATTTGAAGAAGCGGTTAAACCGACTTTGGCGTTGCTTGATGCTGGAGGGCCAAGCTGGTATATCGACACCTCTGATGGAAGCAGAATTGAGACGGGCCGAAACTGGCAGGCGGATTTAGCCCGTACGCTGCGCAAATTGGTTGAAGCGGAACAAAAAACAAAGGGAAACCGCGAGATACGGCTGCAAGCCGTTGCTGACCGGTTTTATCGTGGCGATATAGCGGACGAATTAGAAGCTTGGTACATATCCCAGGGGGGATTTCTGCGAAAACGGGATCTGGCGGCCCATCGGACCTATATCGAAGACCCAGTATCTGTGGATTACCGAGGATATCAAGTATTGAAGTGCGGCCCCTGGACACAGGGCCCTTTCTTGTTGGAGGGGCTTCGCTTGCTGGAAGGATTTGACCTCAAGAAAATGGGCCTGCTCTCAGCGGACTACATCCATACTGTTACCGAAGTTATAAAGCTGGCCATGGCGGATCGAGATGAGTACTATGCCGATCCGCGATTTGTGGAAGTACCGATGAAAGAGCTGCTTTCTGAGGCCTATGCGAAAATCAGGCGGCCACTGATTGATCCGCATCGGGCTTCCCTCGAACTTCGTCCCGGCGATCCCTATCAAATGAAATCAGTCAAGAAAGGAATGCGATCTTTCCCAGCCCAAGGTGGAACCACGACGCTTACGGTGGTGGACCGCTGGGGAAACATGGTGGCCGCTACGCCCAGTGGATTGGGCAGCACGGCTGGTCCGGCTGGGAATACAGGCATCATTCATGGCAGCCGATTGATCAGTTTCAATACTTGGCCTGGACACCCCAATTGTATTGCACCTGGCAAACGGCCACGAATTACCTTGAGTCCAGCGCTGGTCCTGAAATCGGGGAAGCCGGTAGTTGCGATCAGCGTTGCGGGAGGGGATCTGCAGGATCAAGCCGGCCTACAGCTGATCCTCGACTACATAGAATTTAGCATGCACTCAGCCAAGGCTGTCGCGACTCCCCGATTTGCAACAGCGCACCATATCAGCTCGTTTGGTCCAGAGGGTCCGAAATTGGGCAGCCTTCAAGTAAATCGTGATGTCCCTGAAGAAACTTTAAAGGAGTTGGAACATCGTGGCCACAAAGTGCAACTCACTTCCGGCGAAATCGGAGGAGCCGCAATGATTTGGTGCGACCTTGGCACCCCCAGTGAATGCGAAGGAAGTGGATCCGCTGCTCAGAACGCTGGGAAATAGCCTCGAGGCGAGCGAGCGGAGAGACGAGCAACCGTGAGCGCCTTCCCACCATGACCGATGGTGTCAACAAATAGAACAAGCACGTACAGGCGATTTATCGCTTCAGGCAGCAAAGAAGTCACGATCCGGAAGCGGTTAAGGAGATGTTGGGGCCGGAACGATTACAGTTTCGCAAGGCGGCAAACGTGATGCGTAGTCGCAGGAAGCGAGAGTGCAGTGGCGGAGAAGGCATCCTACGAGTAAACTGCTGCCCTTTCCGCAGGCTAGATCGTATTTTCATGTACCGCAGGAAGTCCGAAAAGAGTGCGATGGCCACTGCGATGGCTGTTAGGACAAATAAACTAATCAACACAATGCCGACAATCGTGCGCATAAACATCGTGGATACCTCGGCCGGAATTATGAGTTGCAGCACGCCTTCAGCTTCCCGTAGCCGCATTACCCTCAGCTTCGGCTTCTGCGGCGATCGTGACCAACAATATTGCCATGGCCCAGAACGAATAATGAACCCCCCGACACTATGTCGAGGAGTGGGCGTCGTGGCAAAGGACTGAGCCAAATCCTGCAAGGGCGGCGACAAAATCCTCGTTTCGAGTGCAGCCAAGAGACGCGAACTGCGTTGGACAATTCAGTAAATCGTCGCCAACTCATGCCAGGGCTTGTCTGGAAAGCTCGCCTCCAAAGCTCGGAGTGCTTTGTCCAGCTCGTGTTGGTCATCACCAGCGTCGAGCGTGGCGAACCAGTGCTTCCGTAACGTCCTATACTCAGTTTCGGCTCGTTGGCGGCCGCTCGTATCGCCGTTATTGAAAGCGTCGATTTCGTGCTGCTTCGTTTCTTTCATCAAGGCTTCGATGGTTTTCAAGAGGGTCACTTGGTTTGGCATAGGCTACGGGAAAACGATGCCAGCGGCGAGGCCCAAATGACAATACGTTGGAAACTGTAATTCCTCCGCAAGGTGTCTGGGCAGGGTTCACGAACAAATTGCCTTGCGTTACCAACGGGGAAGCTCCCTTCCAAAAATTGCTCGAATCCTCGGGCGCTCGTAATCGGCCATTTTCACTTGATGGTCTACTCGAACATGAGCGACCGCGATAGCTTGAGCGACGGCTTTAAATAGTGTCGCAGCCGGGCGCTTTCGCTGTTAGCCGCCCGTGAAGGGTCGTGACCCAGTGGCCCTTGGCTAGGGCGCTGAGTGAATTCAGTGGAAGAAAAGAAATGAATTACGTTGAGACCGGGATTATTCAAGGACTTCTACAGAAGATTCGGTATCGTGGAGATGCGGGAGGTTGGGGTAGGTGAGAGAGTGTGAGCGTGACGACAGCAACGACTGGGCCACGCCAGCGACGGATTCCTCCAGAAGTGACAGTTAAGACAAAACGGTCGCGTTGGCTGCTTCGTCTGTTGGGGCTTGTCCTGGTGGGTGCCATCGGCACGGGTATGGTGTTGGCGCGGCATTGGCCTTATTCCGAAGCCCAAGTGGTGCCGGGACTTCAAAAGGCATTCAAAACCACTGTGACCGTCGGGCAATATCGACGATTTTATTTTCCACACCCTGGATGCGAGTTGGAGATGGTGCGCTTAGAACGTCCGACGAAGGTTGGGCGCGAGAAGCCACTGGCGACTGTGGAGAAAATCCGAATCACGGGACGCTACAGCGATTTGCTGTTCCGGCCCTACCATTTGGCAAGGATCGAAGTGAATGGATTGCGAGTTCGAATACCTGCGCCAGGGGAACCAAAGAACTGGAATGAAGGTACAGACGAGCACGATTCGAGGGTTTCGGTGGGAAGGGTGATAACAGATGGGGCCGTACTTGAGATTGAGAAAGAAAAAGGCGAAGTGCCGTTGAAATTTGAAATTCACAAGCTGCTACTGGATTCGATAGCGGCCCACCAGCCGATGGACTATGAGGTAAGCATGGTTATTCCTGAGCCGCCGGGAGAGCTCGAATCGAAAGGAAGATTTGGGCCGTGGGAAGACGGTGAAATCGGGAAGATACCATTGAGCGGAAGTGTGAAGTTGAGCGGGGCAAAACCGAATCAATATTCGGGATTGGGGGGCACGATCCAGTCGGAGGAACGATTCGGCGGGACACTCGAGCAAGTGGAGGTGACGGGGAAGGCGAGCGCACCGGATTTTGAGCTGGTGTCGGCGGGACACAAGGTTGAGATGGGGACACAATTTGACGTGACCGTGAATGCGATTAAAGGTGAGGCGCAACTGAAAGGTATTGTAGGCCGAGTGGGGAAAACCACGATTCACGTGCGGGGTGGGGTCGTGAAAAATGCGAACAGTGACCACCGCGAGGCATCACTGGATTTCTCGATCACGAATGGGCGTGCGGAGGATCTGCTTTGGGTGTTCAGCAGAGCAAGCAAGCCAGCGATGATTGGGCCTGCGGTTTGTTCGGGGCATGTGCGGATGCGGAAATTTGGTAACGGCTTTCTGGCCGCGTTAGAGGCGAATGGAAAATTCGAAGTGAAGGGCGGGCATTTTCAGAAAACGGTGCAGGTAAAAACGAATGTGTTGAGCGCGCGAGCGCAGGGCGAGAAGATCAAGGCCGCCGATGATGCGCCGGAAGTAGCAGTAGAAAATCTATCGAGCGACATAAAGATTCAGAATGGAGTGGCGCACCTGACGAGCACCTATTTCCAAGTACCGGGTGCGCGAGCACGCGTGGAAGGCACGTACAAACTCGAGAACGCGCACGTGGATTTGCGTGGGAATTTGTGGACAGATGCGTCGCTCTCAGACAATTCCACCGGAATCAAAACGATGTTGCTGGAACCGCTGGACCCGCTATTCCGGCGGAAACACGCCGGGGCGATGCTGGGCGTGTCCATGACGGGAGACATCCACTCGCCGACAATTGGAACGTTGCTGACGAAGAAGAAAGCACCGTGGGGAAAGCAGCAACAAAATTCGAAGATAGAAATTATAAAATAAAATTGGAACTTCGCGAATTCGAACCACTGCGTGTTCTACACAGAATGCTTTTTGTGAAGCAACAATCGTTTCATCGGTCATAAGAATCCAGTCAGGATGTTATCTCCTGGAGCAGGCCAATTGCCGCCGCGTGCAGCAAAACGCCGGTACGGTCCTTTGTGTGTCTTGCAATCGCTGCTGGACTACCTGAGTTCAAGAGGAAGCGAGATAGTACCAATGAGATTCGTCAAATTGTCGCGGACGGCAAACTTGATTTCATATTTACCGGGGGGCAAATCGAGTTTTACGGAAACGCCGAGCCCTTGGTACGAACATGTCTGGTTTCGCACGGCTAGCCAGGCAGGAACGGACTATTTGCGCCTCGCGTAGTTGAATAGAGCAATCTGCGGTGCCTGAAAGGATTTTCAGGAAGAATTTAACTTCCACTTATGTTTGTGCTTGCAACCTTTATTGGTACCCGGGTTTGCCCGTGAGGTTCTAAATGAAGATTGCGCTTGCGATAGGTGTACTTCTCTTCGCTCTTATTCTGACTGACAATCCTTTAAGGAGTGTGATTTCCAGCCTCGCTCGGTCTGCCGAAGACAAACCTGCCGTTCTGGTTGGCGCGGGGGATATCGCCGACTGTTCGGGTCTCGCCGGAGCGGAAGAGACTGCCAAACTGATCGAGCAAATTCCCGGCACGGTCATGGCCGTAGGTGACCTCGCTTATCCAGATGGATCCAAAGAGAATTTCGTGTGCTACGACAAGACGTGGGGCCGTTTCAAGGCGCGAACGCGACCGGCTGTAGGAAACCACGAATTTCATTCCACTGGCGCTACATTTTACTTTGAATATTTCGGCGCGGCTGCAGGTGATCCGAAGGATGGCTTTTACAGCTACGAACTCGGGGAGTGGCACATCGTGGTCTTGAACAGCGAGTGCAGAGAGGTCGGAGGGTGCCAGACTGGTTCTCGTCAGGAAAAGTGGCTTCGCGCTGACCTGGCGGCTCATCCGACCGCTTGTGCGCTAGCCTATTTCCATAAGCCCCTGTTTAGCTCAGGCGCGACGCATGGCAACGATCCCGAATTGAAACCTCTTTGGCAGGCCCTTTACGATGGGAATGTGGATGTCGTGGTCGGTGGTCATGACCATGATTATGAGCGCTTCGCGCCACAGACTCCTGACGCTGTGCGGGATGCCAAGCGTGGCATCCGCGAGTTTGTTGCGGGAACTGGCGGCAAGAGTCAGAGGCTTTTTAGCAATCCCAACCTAATAGTGAAGTGCGCAACAATGATGCATTTGGAGTCTTGAAGTTCACCCTCCGTTCTAAGGGCTACGACTGGCAATTCATGCCAGAAGCAGGGAAGAGCTTTACAGATTCCGGAAGCGATGCATGCCATTAGGACACCACGTCACCCGCCCTCCGGGTACCCTCCGCGAGCGTTCCGCCGCAGTGCTTGGTGTGGATCTTGCCTCTCCCCAGCGCCGCGATCATTGGCGGATTGGCCTACTTCCTCGGGCATTTCTCACTCCGGCCATTCATCAGTCAATAGACAAGAAAATCTACCTTGCTTTGAATCCGGCAATTGCGAACCACACCGCCGCTATTCCTATCTAAAACCCAAACTTCTTGATAAACCCCTCGCCGCAGAAATGGCAGCTGTCAGTTGTCTCATTGCCCAATCGGTTTCTCCACCGGCACATCGCCATTGGTTCCCCATTGCGTGGCGATAAACGTCGTCGGCGCTGAGGACGGAATGATATACCAAGTTCCGCTCGACGGACGCCAGATGGCGTTGTCGGTCTTCCCATCGCCACCGTAATCCCCAGGAACAGGTATGTCGCCGTTCTCACCCCACTGCTGGATGATCGGAACGCCCGGATTGCTGCTCGGGATGATGAACCAAGTTCCGAACGGAGACAAGTCAACGGAGAGGGACACGGAGATGGGACACGAAAGGACAGCCAGCAGGTCAAGACCGAATTCGGCTTCCGGTCCGACCGCTGTTCGGGCAATCACCGAACAGTCGACGCGGCTCGTCGTCAGGCCGACCTCGTTATGACAAGAATCGCGCGCGACGTTGTATATCGCACCGATAACCTCGATCGGTCTTTTCTTCTCCAGGTCGGCCAATGTCAGGCTTCGCCGCCAAATGTTTTCGTCAGGCTCGCCGGTGCTTCCGACCTGACGAGAAAAGCAATCGCCGCCGATTTTGAAACGTCAGCCGTTGGCAGCGTTCGGGTAAGCGAAGTGCGATCAGAAGGCGAAACGAACACCGACTGTCGGAGCAACGTTGTTGTTGTAGAAATAGGGAACGCCGGGCTTATGAGGAATGGCGATGGCCAGGCCGCCCGTCACATAGGAACCAGCAATTCCGGCAAAACCGTCGAAACGCTTGGTGAAGTGATGATCCGCATAGAACGACCCCTCGTTGAGGGTGCCCGCGCAGGAACTGCGGAAACCGGCTGCGGGCGAGCAGGTCGACGGGACACGGAAGTCGTTCTGACGCTGTTGATACCAGGACAAAGTGAAGTCGGTTTTGCTGCGGTAGGTGTACTTCACACCCATCCACCAGATCTGAACCAACTTTTCAGAATCAAGATTGTTGTCTTCGACCCCGCTCATAATATAACCGCCCTGGTCCGTAGCGCCCACGCCCAACGGGTTCGACGGGTTGTTCTGCCAGATGTATTCGTACCCGGCAAAAAACTTGAACGGGTCCCACGTATACTTGACAGCGCCCATAATGGCGCTGTTGTCGGTCACGATGCCATATACGGTGTTGTTCGTGTCGATCAGATTGTCCCCGGTGATGGGGTTTGTATTGATGCTGTTCGTGGTCGACTGATAGGACTGCGTCGGACTCTGGGGCCCCAGCAAGGGGTTCAATACGCTGATCGCCTGGTTGTAATGTTGGAAGACCACGTCGGCGGAGAACTTGCCGTGGTTTCCGCCGATGTCGAATCCATAGGCGTTGTTATGTGCCGATTCCGGCGTACAGGTGGCGGCAGTCCAGGTTGCGGAGGCCGAGTAGCAACCGCCAGAACCATTGGCGAATTTATACATCGCGCCGAAATGGACCGGGCCATAGGTGAGGCGATACTTCAGCGCGTCGTCCCAACGGCTGTCGTCGGTGTCGCCGCCGCCGGCCATCGTGCCGTTATATCCGATGTACGAAAAGCCATAACCGCCGCCGACCGGATCGTAAAGGAGCATCGCATCGGTGCCGAGAGAGCGCTGACGACCGAAGGTCAGCGTGCCGAAATGCTCGGACGATATACCGGCATAAAATTCGTCATTGAAGGGTTGGCCCGCCCGCGCGCCGTCGATGGCTTCCGAATAGCTGCGCCTGGGAAGGCCGTTGTTCACGGTGTTGGTGGCGGGCGCGTTGGCTAGGAGGCCAGACTGCGGATTGATGCCAGTTGAAGCGTTGAACACAACAGACCAGCCAGGCCGGAACTCTTCCTTGCCCCTGACGCCCAGACCCGTCTGCTGCAGGTTGTTCGGTGCGATGAGAAATCGATGTTGATAACCGTTTCGGTTCACCAGAGATTCACCTTCATAGTTATAGCCGTTTACCGGTAAGCCGTGGCTGACCCAGCTGACGCCGACGTCATACGCACCGTATAGCGTGATGCCGTGCCAGGTCAGCGTGCAATCGGTGGTGGCGAACTCGTGGCCGCTCGCGCAGGCGTCGGGGGCGCTTCGCTGCATCTGAATGTCGACCGTGGCGGACTGGCCAACCGCCAAGCGGATTCCCGTGCGCGTCTCATCCGCGAACCCGTGTTTTGCCCCTCGAATCTCGAAGCGCCCCGGAGGCAGACCGAACGCCTGAAAATGCCCCGCGCCGTCGGTTGCGATCGTGCGCGTTGCACCTGTGTCGACGTTCTTGATGGTCACCGCGACATCGGGAAGAGCTGCGCCGGTTTGGTCCGTCACCACGCCGGAAAGGCTGGCTCCCGTTTGGGCCAACACCGGGAACGTCCCCATCACAAGCCACAAAAGCAGCAGGAAGGGTTGGGCCAGCGGCTGTGAGGCAGCCGTTCGAACGTTGCCGTTGCTCGTCAAAAATTTCCATCGCCTCCCGTACCGGAAGAGGATCTGCGAGTAGCGCTTCAAGTAGTTACCCCGGAATTAATTAAGAATCGAAGCTAACGTCGGTCGACACTTTAGCTCGTATTGATACCTTAAAGCAATGCGCTTTTATGCGATTTTGCGGCGGCCCCAGTCGAGACCACTCATGGGTATCTGAGGAAACGGTCTGAGTGCCCGATTAACGTCAGAGCCTTTGACGCGATAATCAGGTGGGTGCCGTTACCTACATGGCGTACATCAGGATTCCCATTCAACTGGAAGGACGAGAGGACCAAAGCTATTCTGCGGACGCGCTTTTTGTGCTGGACGGTTCTGGATGTTTCGAAGGTTCTGGACTCACCTGATTATCTTCTCTTGGTTGAATACTCCCGCGATTGGACACGTGCTGAGAAAATATGGTCCAGGCAAATTCTTTGAGGGACGAGATAGACGAGCCTGCACCCAGGGCCACCAGAGGCGATACCTTCTATTGAAAAGGCGGCGGGGCCATGTTGGCGCGGCTAGACAACTATACTTCATCTCTAACAACGTCGCCGGATGCAGTCTCGTTCGGATAGTTGAAGAAGAGCTGATTGCCGTCGGGATCATCGACGACCAGGAGACGGTAGCCCCACGAACCGTCCTTTACTGAAACGCCCTTGGTCTCGAGTTCGGTGCGCAGCGCGTCCAACGCGGCGATGGCGGCCTCGCGCGTCTCCTCCTCGACGTTCAAGGAAATGAACATCAACGCCTTGCCAATCTTCTCCGGCCACGTATCGGCCAGGATAAGCGCGCAGCCCTGTCGGTCGACCTGTGCAACGTGCACTCTGCCGTCCTCCTCGTAGCGCCAGGGACTCGTGAAGCCGAGACGGTTCACGTAAAAGTGGAGCGAGGCCTCAACATCCTTCACATGTAGAACGGGGCGCGCAAACCAGTTGGTCATAGGCTATATCCTCGAATCAAGACAGCTTCTTCCTGCCTTTTGAATTCTACAGCTATCCTAGACGCAGTCAGAAGATTCTGTTTGAGTTTCAGGGCAAGTCCCGATAAGCACGCAAGACTGGACATCCCAAGTCCGCTCCTTCCGATAAGGGAGCTGCTGACAGTTTTGACCCAAGAAAAATACTTACTTTTTGTTCGACTCTTCAATGGGAGCGAAGTAGCCGCGCCGCGCCTGCGTCTGCACGCCGTCCCTGTCCACTTTGACGGTCAATTTGTGATAAGCGCGGTTGGGTTTGACTCCCGAGGTTGAGAAAGCCAACAAATAAAGATACTCGGGGCCGGCGAGAAGACTGGCGAGGCCGGCATCGAAGTTATTGTTATTGTGAAACAGAGTCCCGCCGGAACCGTCAGCGAGTTCGGCCAAAACATTTTGACTGAGGTATACGGCCGTCTGGCGATAGTTGCCTGTCGACGCGGCAGCGCCGGGGTTCACTGCTCGTTCGCTTGCTTCCGCGTTAGCCGTCGATAAGCCTGTAGCATCGAGGGTATTGATGGTGACATTGCCGCGAGCGGCGACGTCGAGAATTTCGGACTTGCGGTCCATCCCCTCTGAGGTGTCCGTGAGAAACCCGGGGGAAACAAAGATGAGCACTCGCTGCCCGGGGAGTGAGGCCATTTTGCTGACTACCTGTCTCAGGAAATCAAAGTTACTGCGCAGATTCTGTTCTCCCGCAGCCACAACGCGCTCGGCCGCCTGTTGCGCCATTTGCGCGGCCGCACTGCCGCCTGCAGGGCCGGCGGCCTGCAGGTTCGCACATTGTGCGGCGTCGTCAGCAGCAACGGCAAGTGCCTGGGCGTCGCTCCTGTTTACGATCAAGTCCGCTTCATAATCGGTGACATCGGGGCAATCGCGATGCTTCTGAAAGGTGTCTAGCGGTCTTAAATTCAAGAGAGCTTTTTCGAGTGCAGCGCGGTCGCGAGTCATACCGCTATTCGTTCCTGAAGTGGCAAGCACGGCAGCAATGTCGCCGCTGGACAGGGAGTTTTCGAGCACCTTGCTGGCAGCTTTTCGGACGGCAGTTAGCTCGCTGTTGTTAAGATTCAGATCATCGAAGAGCAAAACAACGAAGCGCTGGCCGGGGGGTTGGGGCTGATCGGGGCCGGGATGGGCATTGGGCACAGTGGTGCTGGCGGGTGAACCAGCAGCATCGCCCGCAAGGTGTTTTACGAGCATGAAACCTGCTAGGACCTGAGGCTTGCCGTCGTCAAATACCTGAAAGTCGTGCCGTGTGAGATCGCTCACAAGGTGGCCTTGGCCATCGCGAACGACAACGGGCACAATCACCTCATTCACGTTTGACTTAATTACAGGCAGGTTCAGGCCGGGAACTTGCCCGGATTGCTGTGCTAACAGGACAACGGGAACTGCAAACTCCAGAATGAGGCCAAAACTCGCCAAACATCGGTTAATCGGCGAGCGCATGGCGTGTTATCCCTCTGAGTATATGACGCGTCGAGTAAGGAAGGCGAGTACAGCGCCGCCGCCGTCCCGTCGGCTGAACGGGCTTCTATCAGCAAAACGATCTGGCTCAAAGTAGAGAAAGGCGATCCCGGCGTTCTAGCCGGCACTTACGCCAAAGCGCTCTTCGTTTTGGGCCTTGTCGACAACATAACCCAGCTTGCCGATCCGGCGAATGACAACATCGGGCTGCGGCTAGAGGAAGAGCAACTGCCCGGCGGATTCGCCATAAGCTGTGCAAATCTTCAGGCGTGGGGGCGCGCCGCATCTTGTGGGACCCCTGTGGACAGCGCTATCCGCGATTCAGCGCTGGAGCGT
Organism: Candidatus Acidiferrales bacterium; assembly: GCA_963722985.1. GTDB lineage: Bacteria > Acidobacteriota > Terriglobia > Acidiferrales > UBA7541 > Acidiferrum. The sequence continues at coordinate 170,569 of CAVROZ010000003.1, forward strand.
TGGGGGGGTCGGGCGTCGATGCGGCGCATGGGGCGGCGGCGGGCGGAGCGTGAGAAGCAGACGCCGCGAACGCTTTTCGAACTCGACTATCTTCTTCTCGTCGACGACGAAACGCTGGGGCGTTCTCCGTTTCAAGGCCGAGCAGAGTGTCCGCCGCGTTGAAACTTCTACGCCAGACTGTTCGTACTGCAGCCATTGCTTGCATCGCCATACGGGGGTGACAAGATGGCTTATGGAGTTCGTGCATTCGCAAAGTGGCTCGTCCTTGGCATGCTTGGTGCGATTTTCGTCGGGGTCGCATTCGTTGCCGGTTTGAAGTTTCATGTTCATCCAGAGCATCAGAGGCCCGGGAGCTTCCCAGAGCAGTTGGTCTTTGTACGATCAATAGACGATGTTGTCAGCGGAGGCGTCCTGTTTACTTGCCCGAAGCAATCATCTAAGCCTCTGGCGATGATTTGGGTTCACGGTTGGGGAGCGAACTTTTATAGCCCAACCTACGTCGGGATTGGACGGGCTTTGGCCGAACGTGGATTCTTAACGATCTCGGTCAATACGCGCATGCACGACCTGGCGAACGTGGAGAAATCCGCACTTCTCGGGAAGCGAGTGCGGGGTGGCGGGTACTGGGGCGTCACGAGCGAAGACGCGCGAGATATTGCCGCCTGGATTGATTACGCTCAGCAGTTGGGATACAGCCGGGTTGTGCTAGTGGGCCACAGCGCCGGTTGGTCAAGCGTCGCCCGTTATCAGGCTGATTCGCAGGACCGCCGCGTAGCAGGTGTTGTATTCGCTTCACCGGGGGTAGGATATTCGCCCCAACCAGACGATCCGCAACTGCTTGCCCAGGCGAAGAAGCTCGTTGAGGAAGGCGATGGTGACGATCTGATCCGGTTACCGCATCGCTCTTACCCGTCGTTCATCAGTGCGGCGACACATCTTGACATTGCGAACACACCGCGTCAGTACAAGGACTTCTTTGGAACCCAGACTCCGGATGCTGCCATCACAAGAGTCACGTGCCCCGTACTGGCTTTCTACGGGTCGAAGGACGATATCGGTGGGGATAAGGACCTTGCGTTGCTGACGTCTTCGGTCCGGCGGCTCCCGCGCGGTCCCGTCAAGGTGGACACAGCCATGATTGCAAATGGCAACCACGAGTACGTTGGAGAAGAAGCACAGGTTGCGCAAACAATCGCCCAATGGGCGGAAAGGCAAGTGTTAGGGCACTGACCTAGCCGCCGAATTGCGGCCAGCCGTTCCTTGGATTCGCGAAGAAAGAAAGGTTGCGATTTTGATCGACGCCACCATCTGGTCGGCCCGAAAGCTGGCTGTGTTAGAAAAATACAGACAAGCCCCGCCCGAAGAAGATCGCTACCGTAGAGAACGAGATCCGGAATGAATTCTACATTTGGAAGAAATCAACAGGAAGTGGCGGCAGGGTTGATTTGCGGGCTGGCACCCAATAACCGTTCACCAAAGCTTCAGACCTGCTTGGTCGACAGGCACAGATTCTGCGACCAAGTGTCTAAAAGTCGAGGCCTTTTGCAGGAGCATGGCGAGCGTGAAGGCTGCCCAAAAACCCAAGCCATCACACACCTCGACGACTCTTAACCGCGAGCATCAATCGGTTTCGGACGCCATGCAAAGTCAGTAGTCCAATCGGTTCCTCTGTGTGGAAAAATTTCTTGTACGCGAAGACCCAATCTGTCGCGACGTCTCGCTGTGCCTCCGCGAGATCAATCACGCCGGCGCAAACCTCTCGGTGAAGATAGTCCTCAAGTTGGTCTTTCACGAACGAATTCCACATTGTCTTGTATCTAGGTTGTGGCCACAGATTGCGAATATCGTCGGCTCCTCCCAGGCCAGGTGAGATCAAATAGTCCACCTCATAATTCTCGACACGCACGTCCCGGAGTCCATATTCCTGAAAAACCCTCTGTCGCAAAACTTCCGACACCGGGCGGACGACCTGATCATGCTCCATGGAGCAAATATCGTTGATCGACACAGGCCTTATCGCTCCTGGCGTCAAGGTCTTGTCGGGCAAGAGCATCGTATCCGCGTGGGCCTGCGATTGTCGCGCAATCGGCCAAAAGTAGGTCGCTGTTAGGCCCAGGAAAATAATCGATGCGAGCGCGCAGGAGTACGCAAATCTGCGACCGATCAGCGCTAACACTAACCTCCACCAATCCTCCCTCCTACGTTGTTCCTTTGCCAATTGGTCCTTGAGCCTTGCGCGCGCTCCAGCCGCAGGCGGCAACTGCGCATCGAAGCTGTGGTGGTGCGCTGTTACAAAATCGCTAATTATGCCTTCAAACTCAGCCATCCGCGCGCGGCAGTCCCAACAAGCCGCAAGGTGGTCGCGAATCTGAGCTGCGCGACGCCGAGACAGCTCCCCGTCGGCGCAAAGAAGCAGCTCTTGGTCGGAAGGATGGATGTTTTCGTAGAACATAACTCCCTACCTTTCATCCGCGCTCAGCTCAGATGCGCCAGCGACCGCGTCACGAAATTGAGATTGCTCCCAGTGACCTACGTACCGAGCAATACACTGAGCGGACAACGGGATTCTGCAATCGATCAAAAGCCTGATCACCCTCCGTTCTATCCCGGAACGTGCTGAAATCGCGGAGCTTACCCGGCTGCGGGAAAATAGCGCGTTGATCGATTCTGCCGGGAGGGATGCCATAGGTTTCTATATATATATTCCGTCTCTTAGGCTTCTGTTCACTGAATTCTCAGTGCGGCTCTCTAATTCTGCTCCGCAAGCTGAAAAAGGCTGAACAAACTGACGTCGAACGGAATGTTCATATTAGGGGTGGAATCAAAGGGCATGCATCAGTTGTTCTCAGACGCGCTTTAAGAGACTGATCACCCGCGGCCCTGACCATGAAGCAAGACAGAGAGGCCCCGTTCCTATGAAAAGATTTGCGTTAATTTTCCTATTCCTCGTCGCCGCTTTTGCCGTTTGCGCCCAGAGCTACAATAACGGTGAATTGCGTCTCAAAGTGACGGACCCCTCTGGATTGGGTGTGAAAGTACCTGTTCAGATCACAAGCGAAGCGAATGGCTATCGAAATGTCCTCGCGACCAACGACCAGGGCGAATTAGACGTTCAGCGTCTACCCTACGGCGTCTACCAGATCGAAATCAAGCAACCTGGATTTGCGGACACATCGGAAGCCGTCCAGATTCGCTCTTCGCTCCCGACTGACCAGACCATTCAACTCAAGCTTCCTTCGGTCGCTCAATCCGTAACCGTTACCGCGGTCGATACGCTGATTAATCCCGATCAGGCTGGCTCGGTCAGCCAGATCGGCTCGGATTTTATACAGAACCGCCTAAGCTCTATTCCGGGCCGTTCCCTCCAAGACTTGGTGAATGCGCAGCCCGGATGGTTGTACGAAGGCAACGCCGTCTTGCACCCGCGCGGCTCCGAGTATCAAACGCAGTTCGTCGTCGACGGTATCCCGCTCATAGACAACCGCTCGCCCAGTTTTGGCCCCGAGATTCCAGCCGACGACGTGGAATCCATGAGTATCTACACAGCGGGATTCCCCGCCGAGTTCGGCAGGAAGCTGGGTGGTGTGGTTGAGCTCAACACAGTTGAAGATTCGCAGCCGGGCTTCCACGGCCAGGTTGTGCTCTCGGGAGGCAGCTTTGACACGGCGGGAGCCCTTGCCGAGGGCCAGTATGTGTGGGGCCTGAACACGCTCGCCGTAAGCGCCAGTGGTGGAATGAGCAGCCATTACCTGAATCCCGTGGTGGTACAGAACTTCACCAACCGTGGCACGGTCGGCGACTTCTCGGTCCGTTATCAGCGCGACCTCACGCCGAACGATCGCCTCACCCTGAGCGTCCGACACGAGCTTTCCCGCTACCTGATTCCAAACGAACAGATCCAGCAATCCTGGTGCTATTCACCAGGACAGACGACGGGACCGCCTTGTCAATTCCAGAATGCCGACAACTTCGAAACGATGGGTATCATCAGCTACGCGCACACGTTTTCACCCAACGTGCTTGCCGACTTTCACGGGATGGTGCGCGACAATTCGAATGATTTTTACTCCAACGCTCTTTCGACTCCCATCGCGATAACTCAGCACAATTGGTTTCGTGAAGGGTATTTCAGAGGCAATATCACGATCAACCATGGCCGCCATGAGATCAAGGCAGGCGTTGAATCGGACAACCTCTTCCTGAACGAGAATTTTCGTTACCACATCACCGATGACAGTCAATACGATCCAGGCACCCCCATTAATTTTAGCTTCTTGGCGAATCGTCCGGACCTCGAGCAGTCCGCCTACGTGCTGGATCTCTTCCACTTGGGCAATTGGACGATCAATGCTGGTCTCCGCTGGGACCACTATCAGTTAATGGTGAACAACCAAGCGGTGAGCCCCCGCGTCGCGATTTCGCGCTATTTCCCTTCTGCAAATCTCGTGATGCATTTCTCCTACGATCGTGTTTTCCAGACGCCGTCCTATGAGAATATCCTGCTCTCCAGTTCCACAGCCGCCGCAGGCCTCGATACGATTTCTCTCCAATTGCCCGTCAGTCCGTCCATAGGAAACTACTACGAAGTGGGGTTGACCAAGGTCTTCTGGAACGACGTCAAAGTAGATGTGAATTATTATCGCCGCCTCGTCAACAACTACGCCGATGACGATCAGATCAATAACACCACCATCAGCTATCCCTTAGCCTTCTTGAAAGCCATCATTTACGGAGCCGAAACGAAGCTCACTCTTCTTCCTACCCATGGTTTTTCCGGATTCGTGAGCTATTCCTACCAGGTAGGCAACGCATCGTTCCCCGTGACGGGCGGTCTGTTTCTGGGCGACAATGCAGTCCTTCCCACCTCAGGTCATATCCCGGATTCACAGGACCAGCGCAACTTCGTTCGTGGGCGCCTTCGCTATCAGATCTCTCGCCGCCTCTGGATTGCGGGCGGAATTCAATATGACACCGGTCTGCCGTTTGAGCCGAACTGCCCTAACCCTAACAGCCCTTCCGAATGCGCCGCCTTCGAGCTTCCGACATACGGCGCGGCGACTATTAATCGCCTTAACTTTGTTCGTGACCGCATTCTCCCATCCTTCCAGGTCAACGCCTCGGCGGGTGCCGACATTTATCAATCCGACCGGCTGAAAATGCGGCTGCAGGTGGATGGACAGAATCTCACGAATGTCGTCCAGGTGATCGACTTCGGCGGCCTTTTCTCCGGTAACGCCATTGGTCCCTCGCGCAGTTTTGCCTTGCGTCTCCAGACGACTTTCTGATGAGGGGGTTCACTCGCGTGAGATAGCGCTGGTTGAAAAGTCCTGCCTTTATCAAGACTCCATCCGCGGCATCTCAGATTTGTCTCTGGCTTGACCCTTGAGAATTTTGGCGACGTAGGTTGGGAGATCGTATGAAGTTACCTGGTCTGCGAATGGTTGTAATCTTCGGATTTTTTCCTTGTGACAATGCATGTGAACGCGCAACGTGCGGCAGGCAAACAGCAGTTCACTAGCCACGGCGCAGAAGGTCGTGCGTTCCGTGTGCCGTCGCCAGAGATGCCCGCGTTCCCCATGCTGTCTGACGCATATAGAGTCCGTCGCACCGTATGTGATGCACTGCGAGGCCGCATGCCGCTCCACTTACGGCGAAAGAGCAAGCGCCGTTCCTCGGCCACGTCAAAACCGGTTTTGAATTTTTCAACTGCATGAGCTGCCAATCGCCCGCGATGTCGCCGCTTGGTTTAACGCTGTCGGGACAAGTGCCGCCGACCGGGTTGCAAGCAGCCGAGCCGCGCACGTCAAAATGCCATGATGTTTCCGTCGGGATCGCGGACGAAGCCGTGAAGCCTTCCATAGGTCGACCACGAGGAACTCCTGCATTCCCGCTGGCTAACCAAGAATTCACTTCCGAGGCCGGCCCGTCCGCTTAGGTTTGTAATTTTCAACTGCCCGTCGATCCAAGAGCACTTTATCTCCAATCCGCAAGACACGAAACCTACCTTTCTTTACTAGGTCCGATATCGCTTGCGGAGACACTCGGCGAATCCGAGCCGCTTCTGATTGGGAAATCCAGTTCCCCGAAGGTACCTCTTTTGTTGTAAAAGTACTTGAATGTTTCAAGTATTTTGTTTTATGCTTTGACATGGAAGGTCAGATGGCGACGTTGGCCTTTGGGGTGGAGCCTAGGTGGCCGCGACTCGGTAGCGGCCTGTGGCTGCTCCATCAATAGCGCCAATTTTGCCATAGCGGGACGCGCCGGTGCTGATAACACCACACGCGCCCCTAACCAAAGCCGCCTGTATGAGAGGCAACTATGGCTGCAATAGAAAGTAGCGGGTTCGCCCTTTGGGTGCAACTCGACAAGCTCCGTTTCATTTCGCCGCATCCCCCACCGTAACTCCAGGCTCATATTTTAGTCATTCTTTGATCGGATTATCCATTCGGTCGGGATTGGTGTGTCCTGACAACCTACTTTATATCCGAGCCTGCGGCCCTGCCGCCAACAACTGAGGAAATTGAAAATGCAAAAAGCGCATCTGTATGAGGCAATCCTTTTGATGAACCGCGGAATTGACGATGCAGTCCGAGGACTCGAACGCCTCAAGCGTGCCAAAGACCTCGGGCTGAAGCCGGATTATTTGGATGAAAAACTGACGTTGTTCGAAATGCACCGAGCCCTGCTCAACAGCTTCTTCTGCAACAACGTCGAGAGCAGCGAACTACGAGACGAAACTCATTTTGCAAACAGACACCGCGAGCACGAAAAGAGGATGTTGGATGAAGTTCAGGTCTATCGGGATGTTCAAGCGATGGAGGAGAACCGGCGCTTAGAAGGCAAAGCGCCAAAAGTCCGATTTCTCAGTCGGGATGAGCAACAGGCGTGGGAGCGGCAATACCCGAAACCTCCTGCCGATGTCGGGAACGAAGTGCGACAGCGGCAAGGAGGCCATAAATGAATCTCCGCCTCTTTCAAGAACTCATGGAGCTGAATTTCGCATTTGAACAAGTCATTCGTGGCCTTCAACGGATGGAAAAAGTGCGGCTCTTCCATAGGGACATAGTCCGTTCTGCCCGTGCCGATGTGGAAAGCGCAAGGGTCGAGACCAACCGGCAATTCTTCGACAACTTCGACGAGATCGTCGAAAGCGACGCAGTCTGGGCGTACAAATTCCAACGCGAGTACAACACCAAAATCAAAGACCCCGATGACCTCTATCTCGAAATCAGGGACTCCGAAGAGAGGCGAAAGAAAAAGGGATTGGCCCCGCGGCTCATAATCCTTCCCGGTTGGGATATGTCCGACGAAGAACGCCACGACGAGGAGCAAGTGAAAAAACGAAAGCGTTTTGGGGACAAGGGACAGAAAACAACAAAGAAACGTAAATCGAACCATTCTAAGTCATCGCAGAGTCTGGCAGCCCATGCACAAACGGAAGCCGCTCCGACGGGGAAAAACGAGGCGGCCAATGGCGAATCGTAAAACACCTGAGGCGCAAACGAAACGTTTGCGCCGTTCTGGAAGGCATTATTCCGGCGTCCAAGGCAAAGTCGTAGATTACATCAGTCACTCCATCGACGACGGGACGCTTTGCGTCAATGTCTGTTTCAAGGACAAAACCCTGTTCTCTCTCCGTTTTGCCTGCGACATTTTCATCACCGTGGCAGACATGAGCGATTGGAAGACCGGAAATTACAAGATGATTTGCGAATACATGAAGCCGATTCCAAGGTAGAGACACTGGCGAATAGCGAATCGTAGTCGCGGTTGTTGCTCACCCGGAATCGGGCGACTTCGGAAGGTCTTTGGCTAGTTCCTCCGCAAGACAAAGCTGGCTTTCAATGGCAAGTTGAGCAAGGTTCGTCCTTGTCTCGAGAGTCTCGGGAGCAATGGTGAGGTATAGCCAAGTCTCTGTGCCGCGGCTCGAATGGTGACCACCTTTTAGCCCTTTCGAACCTCGATTGGCACGCGGCTTCGATAACTTGCGCATATCGTGATCAAACTTCTCGCGGGTACATTTTGCGAGATGAACCGCGTCAGAGATTTTCGTCTTCGGCAGAGAGAGGGTTGCCGGAGTCGAGTTCGCCCCGGTCGATCATGATTTGGGCGATCAGACCGGTCCAGCCGGTTTGATGGCTGGCGCCGCAACCGCGCCCGGTGTCGCCATGAAAATATTCGTGGAAGGGAATCAGGTCGCGCCAGTGAGGATCGGTGTTGAAAATGGCATTGTCGCCAAAGACCGGGCGGTTTCCATCCTTGTCGCGCAAAAAAATATGGCAGAGGCGGCGGGCTAGTTCACGGGAGACCTCGGTAAGAGTCATCTGATTGCCCGATCCGGTAGGGCACTCGATTTTGAACGCATCGCCGTAGTAACGGTGATATTGGCGAAGGGCGAGAAGGATCAGATGGTTCACGGGAAACCAGATCGGGCCGCGCCAGTTCGAATTGCCGCCGAAGAGTTCTGTCGTGGATTCTCCGGGCTCATAGTCCAGGCGGTATTCCTGGCCACCAAGTTGGAGAACCAGCGGATGATCCAGGTGATAGCGAGAGACGGCACGCACGCCGAACGGTGAAAAGAACTCATTTTCATCAAGCATGTAGGCGAGTAGGTGGCGCAATTGATCTTCGCGCACAAAACCGAGAAGGAGGTTGTTCTCTGCGCCGGGAGTAACCATGGGTTGGATACTCTGAATGAGATCGGGACGATGGGTGATGAACCATTGGCGGCGGCGCTGGAAATCGGGATAGCGGTCGAACGTGTCGGCGGCAACGGTAGTGCCGCCGAACATGGGAACGAATCCAACCATGTTGCGGGCGCGCACGGGGAAACTCTCACCGTTTTCCGACAGGAGATAGTCGTAGAAAAATCCGTCCTGCTGGTCCCAAAGGGACTTGTCCGGATTAAGCGGATTATTCATGGAATCGGCGATGTAAATGTAGTGCTCCCAAAATTTGCTGGCGAGGTCCTGGTAGACGGGATCGCGCTCGGCGAGCATCAGGGCGATGGAAAGCATGTTTTTGGCGAAGGCCGCCATCCAGCTCGTACCGTCGGCCTGGCCGAGTAAGAAACCGGGGGGCAGATGGTCGCGGTCAAACGCCCCGATGTTGTCCATGCCGAGAAATCCGCCCTGGAAAATATTTCTTCCGAGAGCATCTTTGCGATTCACCCACCAGGTGAAATTGAGGAGCATCTTCTGGAAGACTCGTTCGAGGAACGCATAATCGGCGACTCCGGTGCGGTCGCGCTCTACTTCGAAGACCGTTTGCGCAGCGAGCGACAAAACCGGTGGATTCACATCTCCAAAATTCCATTCGTAGGCGGGAATCTGGCCGTTTGGGTGCGTGTACCACTCGCGTAGCATCAACAGAATCTGCTCTTTTGCGTATTGCGGATCGACATAGGCGAGCACAACGCAGTGAAAGCCCAGGTCCCAGGAAGCGAACCATGGGAACTCCCATTTGTCGGGCATGGAAAGCACGTCGCGCGTGAAAAACTGAGGCCAGTCGCTGTTGCGGCCGTGTAGCCGTTCAGGCGGAGGTGACGGTTGTGTCGGATCGCCCTGCAGCCAATCCGTCATTACGTAGTGATAATACTGTTTGGACCAGAGCAATCCGGCAAAAGCCTGGCGGGCGATCAGCCGCGCGTCCGTTGAGAGAACCGAGGGCAGGACAACGTTGTAAAATTCTTCCGCTTCTTCCTGACGTTCCTCGAAATTCGCATCAAAATCGGCGAAGGGATCTTCGTAGGGATGATCGTCGACCATTGCGGCGAGGCGCAGATGAAGGGAAGTGGTTTCGCCGGGATTGACCTCGCGAAAATAATGCGCGGCGGCTTTGGTGCCGGTTTGAGTAGGGTTTATGGCTTTGCGGTTTCCGCCGATCAGATACGAATGGAATGCATCCTTCACGTAAGGCGTGTGCGAAGGAACACCGAACAGCCGCTCGTTGTTGGTCTCGTTTTCAGTGAACAGAAGTTCGTCGGCATCGGAACAATAGAGCAGATACTCACCCAACTGCCAGTGTTTGGCGAGAATGGGCAGGACCCGCGGATTGTTGCACCCCGACTTAGCTGGAACAGAAAGGCAAGGGAGGCGATCGTCGCGTCCCCAGGTCCAGGTGTTGCGAAACCACAGTGTAGGCAGAGCGTGGATGGGCGCTGTTTCCGGGCCACGATTTGTAATGTCGATGCGAATCAGAATGTCGTCCGGAGCGAGTTTTGCGTACTCGACGCTTACATCGAAATAGCGGTTTTGGTTGAAAATACCGGTATCCACCAATTCGTATTCGCGATCGGCCCTGCCGCGGCGTCGGTTTTCCTCGAGCAACTGCTGGTAGGGATACGCCGCCTGCGGATACTTGTACAGATATTTCATGTAGGAATGCGTCGGCGTGTTGTCGAGATAAAAGTAATATTCCTTCACGTCCTCGCCGTGATTGCCTTCGTGCGCGTTGAGGCCGAACATGCGCTCCTTGAGGATGGAATCGCGGGTGTTCCAGAGCGCAAGCGCGAAGCAGAGATACTGATGGCGATCGCAAATTCCGGCGATGCCGTCTTCATTCCAGCGATAGGCTCGCGAACGGGCGTGGTCGTGGGGGAAATACCTCCAGGCGTCGCCGTCTTTGCTGTAGTCTTCGCGCACAGTGCCCCAGGCACGCTCGGCCAAATAAGGGCCCCAGCGATTCCAATGGCCCTCGCGCTGCTGATTCATCTGGAGGCGGACACCTTCGCGTGTCTGGTAGATGTTCATCGTGGTTTTCTCAACGAGCTGTGCTAACCGTGGGATTGAACCGCAATACGAAAAGATGCCCGAAACTGGCCGCCCGGTTCAAGAATGCGTAATCCTTTGCCCGACACAAGTGCATTGGCTGGGGCGGTCATGGGTTCGAGCGCGATGAAATCCTTTCCGCTAGGCGCAAATACTTGAGCGAACGGGAAACCTTCAAGAAAGCTGACGGCGATGCTTAAGCGTCCGCCAGATAGCACGAACGAAGATGGCTGACCGAGGAGCGCAAAGCCATCGTCGTAAGTCCTGTCGCCAAGCAGCGCGTCCAGCGGCGCGTATGATTCTTGCGCTCCGGTCGGGATTCCCCGCGAATCGAGCGAAAGCCGTAGCAGAGGTGGAGTCTGTAGCCGCCATTCCCTCCGAGAGACATGGGGAATTCCAAAATAAGGGTGGAAACCGAAACTGATCGGAACAGGGGACCCGGCATTTGCGAAGACCGTCGTTTGCAGGGTCAGGGAATCGCCGTCGACCATTGCCGCTGTCTGGATACTGTGTGCAAATGGGAATACGGCCAGGAAATCCGGCCGATTCGAATCCAGGCAAGCGAGCAGCGAATCTTTCTTTGCCTCGAGGACTTTCCATTTCAGTTGGCCCCAAGGAATGCCGTGCATCGGCAGGCCGTGCTCGTCGAAATGCAAAAGTGGTGAGGCAGGATTGAGTTCGACATCATGCCCCGCCGCGCAGTAGTGCAGAGACGCAAGCCGATTTGCCCACGGGTAGAGCAGTGGAATTCCAGCAGTGCTTCCTTTTTGCCTGGCCGATTCCAGATCATCAATGCGGCGAAGCAACTCTTCGCCGCAATATCGAAGCGAGACGCCCAACAGGCCTGCGTCCGGCCAAAACTCAGCGCACAGATTTCCTGAAGTTATGGAGAGGATAGGCTGGCCGCTCATTTTGCTCTTTCGAACACGAAATCGGAGTGTTAATTAAACGTCCCAGCCTTCGCTGCCACCGCGGGATTGGCAACGATCGGATTTTCCCATCCACCCGGAGGCACAACGCGAGTGGACGCTTCTTTCGGACCCCACGTGCCCTGGTCGTACTGATAAACGGGCGTGGCTGCTTTCAAGACAGGATCGACAATGCGCCATGCTTCTTCGACATAATCCTGGCGGGCAAATAGCGTGGAGTCGCCGGCCATGGCGTCTCCGAGCAGCACTTCGTAGGGCCCCATTTCCGACGGTTGCGGGTGATGATGTGCCAACATTTCGGTCGGCTCGCCTGTCATTTTTTCGCCGGGCGCCATGACAGTGATGCCCATGGCGATGTCGACATCGGGGCTGACCCGGAAGCGCAAATAGTTTTCCGTCAATTTTTCATCCTCAATCACCGACGGAGGTTTGCGGAATTTGGCGACAACTTCCGTGCAAGTCACCGGCAAACACTTACCGGCGCGAATGAAAAAGGGCACGCCTTTCCAGCGCCAAGAGTCGATTTCGAGCTGCAACGCCGCAAACGTTTCGACTTTGGAATCCTTGGCCACGCTCGGCTCCGCGGTATAACCACGGAACTGCCCGCGAATGAGATTTGCTTCCTGTATGTCAGGAATGGCCTTCAAAACCTTCACTTTTTCGTCGCGCACGGTTTCGCTGTCGGTGCGCACCGGCGGTTCCATCGCCAGATTCGACATAATTTGAAAGAGATGATTCTGGATGACGTCCCGGAAGGCGCCCGTCTGGTCGTAAAATGCGCCACGGCCCTGTACGCCAAAATCCTCGGCCATTGTGATCTGGACACTTTCGATATAGTTGCGGTTCCAGAAGGGCTCCATGAAAGCGTTGGTAAAGCGGAAAACGAGCACGTTGTTCACAGGCCGCTTCCCGAGGAAGTGGTCGATGCGGAATATGTCGATTTCGTCGAAAGAGCTGAGAAGAATCTTGTTGAGGGCCTGAGCGGAGGCCAGGTCATTTCCAAAGGGCTTCTCAACAATAATTCGGCCACCTTTCGCGCAGCCAGATTTCACGAGTTGCTCGACGACGGTGCCAAACAAAATAGGAGGAATGGCCATGTAGTGCGCGGGATGTTCCGCATTGCCCAATTCTTTCCGCAGAGTTTGAAATGTAGCGGCATCTTTGTAATCGCCGTCGACATAACGCAGCAAGCCCGAGAGCTTCTCCCATGCTCCGGCATCGGCACCACCATAATGATCCAGACTGTCTTTCGCGCGGGCCTTCAGTTTATCCAGATTCCAGCCGGCTTTCGCCACGCCGATTACCGGAACGTTGAGGTGTCCCCGTTTCACCATCGCCTGCAGGGAAGGGAAGATCTGTTTGTAGGCCAAGTCGCCGGTCGCTCCAAAAAAGACCAATGCATCTGACTTTACGTTGCTCATAGCCGAATCCTTTCCGGGGCGGGCCCCGGCCCTGCGCTTCGGTCGGCTTCAACCAAACCGCGGGCAGATCGAGATTGGGAGTTTATCAGCAAATCGGTGTTGCCTCTACGAACGCTTTGCTCGAACGCCTGCTTTGCAGATAGATGATCCTGGGAAGGCAAAGTTGCAATCTAATTTCGACGAAGAAATTCGACTCGGAGGATGTTTCGAACCGTGATATTTTAACCGTTCAGGAACTCCCATCGAGGCACAGTTTAGAGAGGCTCATTATGAGGGGTCCCATCTATTGGTCCCGGTTTATCGTCTTTACTCTGTCCGGCTTGATCGGAGCTAGAATCTTTGTCGCCTGCAAAGAAACTGTCCGGACGCCCGCTTCGATAAAGCAGCAGCAACCCGCGGTTTCCGGTTTCCAGACGCTGACGCCTGTCGGGATGTCTGCTTTACACGCGATTGCCGACTCCGCGCACCATCCGGATCTCCGATGGCCGAACTTCGCCCCATACAGAACCGAGTTCACGAAGTTCTATGGGGAGAACGGCTACACGCTCAGTTGGTTTCGGAACAGCGAACTGCGTCCCGAGGGACTCGCGATCATCGAGGTCTTGAAGAACGCGGATTCGCGGGGACTGCAACCGGAAGATTATGACGGCCCGCGCTGGACGGAACGGATCGCCAAGCTAGGGAAAACTCCATCGGAACAGCAACTCGTCGCGTTCGATGCCGCGCTTACGATATCGACGATGCGCTACATCCGCGCCGTGCACGCCGGCCGCGTAAACCCCAAGGAATTCAACTTTCAGCTTGATGTAGAGGAAGGCCAATTCAGTTTGGCGGATTTTATGCAAACGAGGCTGACCAACTCCAGCGATCCTGCCGCCGAAATTCAGAAAACGGAGCCACCTTTTTCAGGCTACCGGAAATTGCTTGCGCTCTTGCCGGTGTATGAGGGATATGCAAAGAAAGACGACGGCCAGAAGCTGCAAACAATCGCGAAGACCGTGCGCCCGGGCCAACCGTACGCGAGCCTGCCGCGTCTCGGCAAATTTCTTCAAACCATTGGGGATATTCCTGCCGACGCGCAGTTGGATCCGAACTGGACCATTTACGAAGGCGCGCTCGTCGATGGCGTGAAACACTACCAGAGCCGGCATGGTGAAAGCCCCACCGGTCTGCTCGACGCGCGAACGATCAACGAACTCAATACGCCGCCGGATACACGCATCCGCCAGATCAGGCTCACGTTGGAACGGTGGCGATGGCTTCCGCATACCTTCTCGCAGCCACCGGTGGTCGTGAATCTTCCGGAATATCGTTTGCGCGCCATGAACAAGGATGGCACCGTTGCCTTTTACAAAAACGTCATCATTGGAAAAGCGTACGGTCATAAATCACCGGTTTTTCAGAAAGAGATTCAATACGTCATTTTCCGGCCGTATTGGGAAGTTACGCCCAGCATTCAGCGTGGAGAAGTCGTACCGCACATCCAGAAGGATCCGAACTACATCGCGAAGCATAATTTTCAGGTGATCACTCCGAAGGGCGAAGTGGTGACGGAAAATCAGGTAAGTCCCGAAGTTCTGGAAGGAATAAGGACGGGTCACTTGCTTGTACGGCAAAAGCCCGGACCCACTAATTCTCTAGGACTTGTAAAGATTATTTTTCCGAATCCCGAGAACGTTTATCTCCACGGGACAGATGTCCCGGAACTTTTCTCACAGGACGTCCGCGATTTCAGCCACGGATGCATTCGCGTGGAACAACCGGCCGATCTCGTTGCTTGGGTGCTTCGAAACAATCCTGGTTGGGACTTAGACCGCGTGAAAGCCACAATGAACGGCGACAAGGACAATGTGCAGATCAATCTCACTTCGCGAATCCCGGTCCTGATCGTGTATGGCACCGCAACTGTGAACGAGGAGAATCAGATTCGATTCTTCGACGATATCTATGGCTACGACGCCGCGCTCGAAAAGGCCCTGGCCGCGGGCTATCCCTATGCTTGGTAGCTGATTTTCGCGAGTTTCGCTGGAGCTATTTGCGCGCCAAGACCTCTGCGGGTTGCGCTTTTGTCGCCTGGAACAGCGCGGCATCCACGAGAGCTAGCCCCTCTTCGATAATGTCCAAGCCTTGGCGAAGTTCTTCTTCATTGATAATGAGCGGTGGGCAGACCCACAACATGTTGAAGCGGCTGAAGGCGTATAGGTGTTTGCTTTTCAAATGACCGGCAAGTTTGGCCATTTCCGGGCTGCCGCCGTTGAAGGGCGCCAGCGGTTCGCGCGTGACCTGATCCTTCACGAGTTCCAGCACGCTGAACAGGCCCTTGTAGCGGACGTCTCCAACGCAGCGATACTTTTTTTTCATCGCTTCCAGCCGCGCAGAAAGATAGCGCTCCTGGCGCTCAACGTTTTCAAAGATGTGTTCTTCTTCGTAGAGATTCAAATTTGCGACTGCCGCAGCGCAACAAACCGGGTGGCCGCTGTACGTCAGTCCGCCCCAAAGCATATTGGTTTCGAAATAGTTGGCAATGGCATCAGATACAATGACGGCGCCGAGAGGCAAGTAGCCGCTGGTCAAGCCTTTGGCGCAGGTAACGATGTCCGGACGAATTCCGTAGTGCTGCGTTGCCAACCATTTGCCCGTACGGCCGAATCCGCTCATCACTTCGTCGTCGATCATCAAAATACCGTGCTTGTCGCAAACGGCGCGGAGTTTCGGATAGTAATCGTCTGGAGGAACAATCAGACCGTTTGAGCCGGTGATGCCCTCGGTAAGAACGGCGGCAATCGTGTGCGGCCCTTCCATCTCGATGACCTCTTCGATGTGGGAAACACATTCACGATGGCAGGTTTCGACTTTTTGGCCGAAGGGGCAGCGATAGCAGTACGGATCGAACACGCGAACGATGCCGGGAAGGCTGGGCTCGACCGGCCAGCGGCGCGGATCGCCGGAAGCACTCATGGAACCCATTGTTGCGCCGTGATAAGAACGATAGCGCGTAATGATTTTCTCGCGACCGGTGAAAAGCTTGGCCATTTTCATGGCGTTTTCGTTCGCTTCCGAGCCGCCGAGCGTGAAAAACGCCTTCGCCAGGCCGGTGACTTCGGCCAATTTCTTTCCGAGGAGACCGCGAGGTTCCGTTGCGAAGCTAGGCCCGGCGAAGCAAAGCTCATCGACCTGCTTCTTGATGGCTTCGAGCATTTTCGGATGCTGGTGACCGATGTTGAGATTGATGAGCTGCGAACTGAAGTCCAGCCAGCGATTATCGTCGCCGTCCCAAAACCAAACCCCCTGGCCGCGCTTCATATGCACGGGGGCCGACGCGCCCTGCACGGACCAGGAAAACATCGTATAATCGCGATTTTCTTGTACCACCTTACGGGAATGAGAATCCATAAAGCCCTTTCCGCTACTCCTGAACTTCAGGCCTGCTGCTGAATCCAGGCCATGGTTTTCGAAGCCAACCGATCGAGCGCAGCGACGGACATTTCGAGGTGCTCTTCTTTCGTATCCTCGATTTTATTGTGGCTGATGCCTTTCAACGATTGCACGAACATCATAACAGTGGGAATTCCCGCGCGCGAGACTTCCGCCGCGTCGTGGAGCGGGCCGGATGGCATGCGCTGCGAACGGCCTGAAGTTTCGCGCACCGCCTGTTCGCAAAGATCCAACAGATGAGGATGGAAGGGGATTGGCTCAATGCTCCACAGCCGCGCCCAGTCGACCGTGCAGTGTTCTTCAGCGGCGAATCGCTGGCTGGCTTCCTGCGCCTCGCGATACATCTGCGCGAGGACCTCGGCGTTCAAATCACGCTGGTCCAATGTGGCTTCGCAGCGACCCACGACGGCAGTGACAATTCCGGGGAAAGTTTTCACGCTTCCCATGGTGCAAACCGCGTCTTCGTGCTTCCTTGCAATGCTGCGAATCTCCAGAGCCAGTTTCGCGGCAGCGGCCAGCGCGTCCCGTCTGGCATTCATGGGAGTGGAACCGGAATGAGCTTCCTGACCGTGAAAGTTGATGATGTGCCGCTCGACTCCTTTTGTGCCGAGCACCACGGCCAGCGGAAGATTCATGCGTTCCAGAACCGGGCCCTGCTCGATGTGAAGTTCCAGATAGGCAGCTGCGTTTTTCTGTTCCTTGTGCGCGTCGGGGAACTTGTCGATTTCAACGCCGCAGCGGCGCAGAGCAGCTTCGAGTTTCACGCCATCCTTGTCGGTACGAACGCGATCCGCTTCGATCGAATGCGTCCTGGCAAACGCGGAGGAACCTAGCAAACTGCGGCCAAAGCGCGCGCCCTCTTCATCGGCCCAATCGACAAGGCGGATGGTAATCGGAGGACGCCCGGTGTATTCGCTTGAAATCCGGCGCAACACTTCCAGGCCCGCGAGGAGGTCGAGCACGCCGTCAAGCCATCCGCCATTCGGAACGGAATCAAGGTGCCCTCCGAGAAGTAGCGCCTTTTCGGACGTGCCGGGAAGAGTGACCCAATTGTTTCCCGCTTCGTCAACGTGCTGCTCGACCGGAAGGTCTTTGATTTTGGACGCGAACCAGTCGCGCGCTTTCAGCCAGGTGTCTGTCCAGGCGACGCGCTGAGCGCCGTTTTCATCGCTGGTTAGTGCGCGGATTTCCTTCAGTTCACTGACGGTGCGTTTGGGATTCAGGCTCATCGCAGTTCACTCAGAAGTGGCTGGGCTCGCGTTTCAGGAATTTGCCTCGGCCGCGCTGGCCGACGAAGTTCCCGTCGCGAACCTGGATTTTGCCGCGAACGGTGACAATGGACGGGCGGCCTTCCAACTCCATGCCTTCGAAACCATTGTAGTCGTTGTTGGTGTGCTGGGACTTCACGGAAGTGACGCCCCGATAGTTCGTATCATACACGACGAGATCGGCGTCGCTACCCACGGCGATAACGCCTTTTCTCGGGAACAGGCCAAACAATTTCGCGGCGCGCGTACTCGCTGCGTCGACAAAGCGGTCCAGGTTCAGACGATCGCGTTTCACCCCGTGTGTGTACATCAGGTTGACGCGCTCCTCGATTCCGGGAATACCATTTGGAATGTTCACGAACGAATCTTCACCCAATCGTTTCTGCTCGATGTCGAACGGGCAATGATCCGTGCCCACCGTGTCGATGGAGCCGTTTCCCAAGGCAGCCCATAGCGGCGCTTGATTGTGTTTTGCACGCAACGGAGGAGACATGACGTGCTTCATCCCTTCGACGCCGGGCCGCTCCGCATAGGTCTTATCCAAGAGGAAGTGGGGCAGAACGGATTCGACCGATAGCTTGACGCCGCGCGCCTTGGCGGCGAGAGCGGCCTGTAAAGCTTTCTCGCAGGACAAATGAACAACATAACCGGTTGCACCCGTATTTTCGAGAAACGCGGCGAAGTGGCCGGTGCCGTCGGCTTCAACGGATTCTGGTCGACTCGCTTCGTGCCACTCAGGACCAATCTTGCCTTCGGCGAGCAGTTTCTGCTGAAGGCGCGCGACCAGTTCCGCATTTTCGCAGTGCGCGGTGACAATCACGCCGAGGCGCTTGGCGAGTTCCAGCGTCTGATACATTTCGCCATCGTCCACCCCGAAGAAATTCTTGTAGGCAAGGAACATTTTGAAGGAAGCAGTGCCGTCGGCAACGATTTGTTTCAGTTGGGTTTCCGTTTCCTTGACGAACTTTGTTACGGACATATGGAAGGCGTAATCGCAGGCACTTTTTCCGGCGGCTTTCGATTTCCAGAGCTGATAGCCCTCGAGGGCGTCATCGTTGCGATTCGGGCAGCACATTTCAATGAACGTGGTCGTCCCGCCGATCAGCGCGGCGATGCTGGCGGTCTCATGGGTATCCTTGGCGAACGTAGCCATGAAAGGCAGATAAATGTGCACGTGAGGATCGATCAAGCCCGGGAAAACGAGTTTTCCGCTGGCGTCGATAATCTCCGTGTTCGGCGGTACTCGGAGATTTTTGCCAATTCGAGTGACGGTTTCGTTTTCGACAAAAATATCTGCCTGTTCGCGTGAGCCCACATTCACAATATCGGCGTTTCTTATCAGCAGAGGCATCTGTTCCCCCAACCGAGGTCCTGGCCATCTCAGTGAATGTGAATCCCCATCTTTTCGCGATATTGCTTCATTTTCTCCCAGTCCTCGGTCACGTCACGCTGCGAATCGGAAATCTCTTTCCACGTAACCGATGGCCCCTGCGGGGGCTCTTCGATCATCTGAATGCAATCCTCCACCGGGCAAACGTTGTAGCAAAGCCGGCAGCCGACACAATCCTCTTCACGGACGTGAACGCCGGGACGTGTTTCAACTGCCTCCTCTTTGCCATTCGCGCGAATGTCGTAGGAATGGGGCTGAACGACGCTTCCATCTTTGGCAATCAGGTCGATACACTGATGGGCCGTGTCGTTGCAGGCGACATAGCAAAGATTGCATCGGACACATTTCTGCTGGTCGATTCGCGCGACGGCGCGAAACGAAAGGTCGAAATTGTTGAAGTCGGAGACCCGGTGAAGGCTTTTCGCCACGATGTCGGAAATCTTAGAGAAGCCCTTTTCGTCCATCCAATTGGATAACCCGTCGCACAAGTCTTCGATGATGCGAAAACCATAGTGCATGACCGCCGTGCAGACCTGTAGACTGCTCGCGCCGAGGAGGAGAAATTCCGCGGCATCGCCCCAGGTGGTGATGCCTCCCATCCCCGAAATAGGCAGTTTCGAGCCGCTCACAACGGAGTCTCTCCCCAACGCGGCCAACATATTCAGTGCGATGGGTTTTACGGCTGGTCCGGCATAGCCGCCGTGGCCGCCTTTGCCGCCAATGTTGGGAGTGATCTCGAACGTGTCCAGATCGATCCCGATGATCGAATTGATTGTATTGATCAGCGAAATAGCGCTGGCGCCCGCGGCAACCGCGGCGCGAGCCGGCATCACGATATCCGAAATGTTTGGCGTGAGCTTCACAATCACGGGAAGCTTGGCCACCTCCATGACCCAGCGCGTGATCTGCTCGCAGTATTCGGGCACTTGACCGACGGCGCTACCCATGCCGCGTTCGCTCATTCCGTGCGGGCAGCCGTAGTTCAACTCAATTCCGTCCGCGCCGGTGTCCTGAATGCGACGAACAATGTCATGCCAGGCTTCCGGCTTGGATTCCACCATCGCAGAGGCGATCACCGCGCGATCAGGCCACGCGCGCTTCACTTCTTTAATTTCGCGGAGATTCACTTCCAGCGGACGATCGGAAATCAGCTCGACATTGTTGATCGCCAGCATTTTCTGCCCGCCATAGTGCCAGGCGCCGTAGCGGTTCGACACATTCAGCACGGGCGCGCCGATCGTTTTCCAAACCGCGCCTCCCCATCCGGCTTCAAATGCGCGATGCACCTGCAGGCCGGAATTGCTAGGCGGCGCCGAGGCCAGCCAGAAAGGATTTGGAGATCGAATGCCCGCGAAATTGATGCACAGGTCAGCCATGCGCCACCAGCCTTTCATGAATCGAACGTGCCGCCAACTTGCCGTCCTGCACGGCCATTACCGTCGAGGCAGCGCCACGCGCCCGAACGCAGTCGCCACCCGCGTAGATTCCCGGCAAACTGGTTTCGAACCCGGCGCTCACCTTGATAAAACCTTTTGCCGTTTCGAGTTTTAGGAGTGACGCGAGGCTTGGTTTTTCCTGTCCCGTCGCTTTGACGATCTGATCCGCGGGAAGCAAGAATTCTGACCCTGGAACGGCTTGAGGTGAGGGACGCCCTGAGGCATCCAGACGTCCCAGGCGCATTCGCACGCATTTTAAGGCCTTGACGATTCCGTTCTCAACCTGAACTCCGACTGGCTGCGTCAAAAATGAAAAGCCTACGCCTTCACTTTTAATGAACTCGTATTCATGCGGATAGGCCGTCATTTCCTTTTCCGAGCGGCGATAAACCATGGTCACTGACCCAGCACCCAGCCGTTTTGCAATCGTGGCGCAATCGACCGCGGTATTTCCCGCACCGATGACCACAACATTTTGTCCGACGACGAGATTGTTCACGTCCAGTTTGCTCTGCTCGATATATTCGAGGCCATCCAAAATATGTGCTTCACCCGGAATACCCAAGGTGGTCGTGATCCCCAAGCCGACGCTGAGAAACACCGCGCTAAATCGTGCTTGCAGGTCGGACAAGGTGAGATTCACTCCCAATTCTTTGCCTTTCTCAATGCTCAAGCCGATCTTGGTCAGCATGGTGACTTCCGCGAGTGCAATGTTGATAGGCTCACGAAGGCCAATGATCCCGTAGGTGGAAAGCCCGCCGGCCATGTCGCGTTTTTCGAATAACGTCACACTGTGGCCGCGTTTGGCAAGTTCCCCCGCGCAAGAAAGGCCCGCGGGTCCGGCGCCAATGACGGCAACTTTCTTTCCGGTGCTTTTTGCGGGCTGAAAAAGTGTCAAACCCTGCCCATAGGCAAAGTCCATTGCGTATCGTTGCAGGCGGCCGATGGCTATGGGCTTGTGCTCGGCTCCGAGCACGCACGCACCTTCGCACAACTCCTGAACTGGGCAAACACGCGCGCAAGTGGCGCCAAGCAGATTGGACTCTAGAATCGTGCGCGCCGAGCCGCGCAGGTTGTGTGTGCTAATTTTCTTGATGAATTTGGGGATATCAATGTGCGTCGGGCAGGCGTGCGTGCAAGGAGCGTCGTAACACATCAAACAGCGCGCCGATTCAACTACAGCCTCATTGCGGGTCAAAGCAGGCAAGAGTTCGCTCAACGCATTTGCGCGGGAAATACCGGGTAAAGTCTCCGCCAACACATCCTCCCGATCTTCAATCCTTGTAGAATGCACATGGCGCAGGATGAAGGAAGGTTCGAACCAACAATTTATCGCGCAACGGCAGTCTCTGCCAGTGAGTCTAGCCAGATAAAGATGTCTGTCGTCTCATCAATAGAGAATATACTCCACCAGCAGTCACGAAGCCTACAAACCAGGCATAATCGTAAAGCCAGTGCAGAGCGGGCGTCGTCAAGCCAAGCAAAGCGACGGCAATGCCCGCAATCAACGCGAAAATCGCGCTTCGGTTGAATCCGTTCCGATATTCATAGGCGCCGCCGCGGCGATACAAGTCTTCCACGGTGAGTTGGCGTTTTCTTACCAGGTAGTAATCGCAGATCATGATTCCCGCAATCGGACCAAGGAGGGCTGAGCAGCCCACTAACCACCCAAAAATATAAGCACTGAATGTGCTCAGCAGCTTCCACGGCATCATCAAAATGCCCACGACGCCGGTGATCAGGCCGCCGGTGCGAAAGGAGATGAGCCTCGGCCGTAGATTCGAAAAGTCATTCGAGGGAGAAACCACATTGGCCGCGACATTGGTGTTGAGCGTGGCAATCAGGAGAGCGACCAGGGCTATCAAGGCTACGGTCGGCTGATTGAAGCGGGTCAGCAGCACGACCGGATCCCAAATCGCCTGGCCAAAGATCACCGCGGAGGCGGACGTGACAGCGACGCCGATGAAGGAATACAGAGTCATCGCCGTTGGTAATCCGAGAGCCTGTCCAATGATCTGGGCGCGTTGCGATTTCGCGTAGCGCGTAAAGTCCGGAATATTCAGCGCCACGGTGGCCCAGAAGCCGACCATGCCCGTCAGAGAAGGAATAAAGAAGTGCAGAAATTCAGAGGTGCTCTGGAATTTGCTCTGCATGTGCAGCACGGGTCCCAACCCACCGGCTTTGCGGGTAATCCACCACAGCAGCAGCAATCCCACAATCAGCATGAACGGTGCGCCGATTCCTTCGAGGAACTTAATGGTTTCGATACCCCGCCAGATGACAAACATGTTTACGGCCCAGAACAGAAAAAAGCAGATCCAGTGACTGCCCGGCAGATTCGCCGCACCGGGCCAGACAATGAGCAACATCGAATTGATCGCTTGTCCGCCGATCCAAGTCTGGATGCCGAACCAGCCGCACGCAACGAGCGCGCGTAAGACCGCCGGAATATTCGCGCCGCGGACGCCAAATGAAGCGCGGACAAAAACGGGGAAGGGAATTCCGTAGCGCGCGCCGGCATGAGCATTCAAGAGCATTGGAATCAAGACGATCAAATTTCCGAGAAGAATGGTGCCGATCGCTTGAACCCAGTCCATTCCCCCAGCGATAAGACCCGACGCCAGCATGTAGGTCGGAATACAAACGCTCATGGCTACCCAGAGAGAGGCGTAATTGTAGGTGCTCCAGGATCGCTTTTCGGGGGGAATCGGGGCAAGATCTGGATTGTAGAGAGACGCGTCGACCTGTGTAAGTTCCATGTGAGGCGTCAGACTATAGCAAGTGGCCGGGGAATTCCACAAACAGGGGCCGGCTCCAAGCTAGCGTTTTCCGAGCAGCCGAACCGCGTTTTCGCGATACACCTTGCGCAAAATATCGTCGGGCAGGAACAGGCCGTAAATATTCCAACGGCCTTGGCGGGAAGCATGCGAGGGATATTCAAAATACTCGTCACGCGTTTCCAAGAACCGGTAGTGCGCCCGATACATGGCGACGTCGGGAATCAGATCGGTGCCGAACAAAATGCGGTCGGGGAATTTCAGAAAAAACTCGCGCGCGGTATAGGGTTGCCGGCCAAGTTCGGCGCAACGCGCGCCGATGTCCACATGAAGGTTGGGATGTTTCTCGAGAAGTCTGGTCACGTGAGCAAGATCTTCGGGATGCTCCGCCACGTGCGCGCCGACAAATGTGGTTCTTGGGTGACGAGCGATGACGCGATCGCGCTGCGCCAGCAGTTCGAGCTTGCCATAATGCGAACCGTGGTAACTCCACTCCGGATGCGCGGCTAGCTCCTCATAGCGTTCGTTTGACGCATCGATCGGGAGAAAAAAAGCGTCGGGGTCCGCGATATGATACATGATCGGTACGCCAAGCTCGGCGGCTTTTTCGTAGACCGGGTTCAGGCGTTCGTCGTCGACGCGCAGCAGACTCCCGTCGGTGTCACGAACCTTGGTTCCAAGATCCTTCCAGATCTTCAACCCACAGGCACGGTGCTCGATCAGTTGTTCCAGGCGATCTACGCTCCGCTGGTAGAAACCGGGGGACTGTAGGTCGCTCCAATCCATCCACCCATAGGTCGCGAACCGGTCGGGCGCCATGGAATGAAATTTGCGAATCATTTCGAGCGCCGTCTGGCCGGTATGCATGGTGATGTTGACAATGCGCTCGATGCCGCACTCGTCCATGATGCGCAGCACTTCGGATGGCTTCTGGGCATCGAGATGATTGTGATAATCAATTACCGGGAACTTTGGCTTGAGAATTTCATGCTCGGCAGCGGCGAGCATTGAGCGCGGGCGAAAATCGCTTAGCCGTAGATCGACCTCGGCTTGCGCGGTTACCATCGCTACGAAAGGATCCTTGGCCGCTCGCGAATCACCCATGTGGGCTCCTTGTCTGCTCTTGGCAAATGATAGTAACAAATCGTACGCGAGATTTTGTCGGCTTCCAGTACAATCGCGAGTCTTGAACCTTCAAGGGAGTTTTATGAGACTGAGCAAGATCGTTATCGGCGCGCTCTCCGCCATTTCCTTCTCCGGCTGCCCTTTTTCTGCGGTTGCACAACAAAGTTATCTATACGGCGTGCGGCCCGGACAGCCTGAAGTAAGTATTCACGAAAATAACATTGTTCTGAAAAACGGACTTCTGAGCGCCACATGGTCGAGCGCAGACGGAAAGTTGAGAGGTGGCTCTTTTGTTGCGTCGCCGGCATTTGGACGCGCGGCATTGCCGGAAAATGTTTTCACGCTCGTGTTCGCCGATGGCCAGACGCTGAATGCCACATCGATGCGAACGAGTGCACCGCCTCGCATCGAAGATCTCAAGCCGAATCCGGAAGCGGCTAGCCGAGAAGAGCATTTTCTAGGAAAGCGCGTCGTGGTGAAGCTTTACGATCCTAAGTCGAAGCTTGCGGTGACCTGGACCGCAGAACTGCGAGACGGCGACAATTACGTCCGTCAGGAAGTTTTCATTGCTGCCGCAAGCGACGTGTCCATTCGCGAGGTGCGTCTTTTCGATTTCGAACTTCCGTCCGCTCGAGTCTCAGGCACTGTAAAAGGTTCCCCTGTCACAGCCGGAAACCTTTTTCTTGGGTTCGAACACCCGCTCAGCCGTTGCGTTGTTCGGGTGCGCCAGGTGCGCTGTGCGATTGAGCGGGAACTGCCGCTGAAGGCCGGCCAGAACATCAAGTATTCGTCGGTTATCGGCGTGTCGCCTCCCGGCCAAATGCGACGCGGATTTCTAAACTATGTGGAACGCGAACGTGCCCATCCGTACCGGGCTTTCTTGCACTACAACTCGTGGTTCGACATCGGCTTTGGTGAACGTTACGACCAGGCCGCCGCTCTCGATGCGATCCATACGTTCGGCGAAGAACTCAGCAGGAAACGCGGTGTAAAGCTCGATTCCTTCCTCTTCGACGATGGATGGGACGACCCGCATTCGCTGTGGAGCTTCGATTCCGGTTTCCCACATGGTTTCACTCCGGTGAAGGAGGAGGCCATGAAATTCGGCGCGGCTCCGGGCATCTGGCTCTCTCCGTGGGGTGGATATGACAAAGCCAAGGAGGAGCGCATGAAGTACGGCGGCGAGCAAGGCTTCGAAT
This sequence comes from Candidatus Acidiferrales bacterium, assembly GCA_963722985.1. Lineage (GTDB taxonomy): Bacteria > Acidobacteriota > Terriglobia > Acidiferrales > UBA7541 > Acidiferrum. Next base: position 196,318 of record CAVROZ010000003.1, read on the forward strand.
TGAACAAAGGCGGGTTTGCACTTTCCGGGCCCAAATATTTCGCCCGCTTCCGCGAAGTCACGCTCGAATTCATCCGCAAATATGGAGTCAATCAATTCAAAATCGACGGTACCGGCAACGTGAACAGCGTCTTTCCCGGCAGTGAATTCGACAGTGATTTTCACGCAGCCATCAGCTTGATCGGCGAATGGCGCGCCGTGAAACCCGACATTTTCGTGAATCTCACGACGGGAACGTACCCTTCACCTTTTTGGTTGCGCTATGCCGATTCCATCTGGCGCGGCGGAGACGACAGCAATTTTGCAGGCGCCGGCCCTTGGCGTGAAAAGTGGATTACCTATCGAGACGCGGATACCTACGCCGGTATTGTGAGAAAAGGTCCGCTGTTTCCGCTGAATTCGCTGATGCTGCATGGAATTATCTACGCGCGGCAAGCAGAGCATTTGAGCGACGACCCAGCGCACGCGTTTGGGCACGAAGTTCACGATTATTTCGGCAGCGGCACGCAGTTGCAAGAACTCTACATCACGCACTCATTGCTGACCGATGCCGATTGGGACATTTTGGCGGAGGCGGCGAACTGGTCCCGGGAAAATGAAGCCACGCTGGCCGACACGCACTGGATCGGCGGTGATCCTGCAAACCTCCAGGTGTACGGCTGGGCGGCGTGGTCTCGAGAAAAGGGAATTGTCACGCTGCGAAATCCGAGCGACCGACCCCAGACCTTTTCTCTGGACGTCGGCAAAGCCTTCGAACTTCCACCCGGCACGCCGCGAAACTTCAGCGCGCATTCGCCCTGGAAGGCTGACGAAAAACAGGGACAAATTCCTCTGACGGCGGGGAAAGCGCACGAGTTTCGACTGCAACCATTCGAGGTCTTGAATCTCGAGGCGGTCCCAGGCGCAGAGAAAGATTAGTTTCGAATCCATTCTTTTTCTTTCTTTTGCTTTCGTTCACAGGTACACTCCTCATTCTGGCCGGTAGCTCGGGAGACAAATTGCGGGGCGTGATCGACAAAATGATCAAGCGGTGCTCGCGAAGCCGAACAAGGCCGTCAGCCGGGCCGCGCCAGAGAATTCTTCCTCGATGATTAGGACCGAATTTTGTTCGGGACCCACAGCGAACCCCAGGAGGCGGGGTACGGGAACTATTTTCGCTGGCTCGAAACCGGTGGTGAATATTTGCCATACGCAGGCTATCCGAGCGGAGGGCGCTGAATGATCTGCGGAATGGAATTGCGGATGCAGTGCTCGAAAAGGACTACAAGAACGCAGATCTCATCTTTGCGCAGTTCAAAGGAATCCACTGAGATGATTCGCGACAAAAAGTCTGGAATCGTGGTGGTCCGTTTGTGCGGGCTGATTTTCGCCGCAATCGGGTTACTTTGGTTTGCCGGCTGCCAAAATCAGAAGAACGCGACAGGCAAGGATTCGGCCCCCGCTCCCAAATCGGCGGTTCAGGCGAGCGTTTCTCCCGAAGGCGTCGTGATCCACACACCCACAGCTGACTTTAACCTTTCTCCCTCCGGCGTGTTGCAGAGCACGCTTCACAAGGACGGCGCCAAATACACCCTGGATGCACCGGCTGCAAGCGATTCCGGCCAGACGGTTACCGTGTCAGGCAAGGAGATTTCAGGTGTCACGTTAGACCTGCCAAGAGCGAAGATTCAAGAAGCCACCGGCAAGCTTGGTAGCCTCGGCAAACAAATCAACGTGGACGGCAAGATTCCGGGAACCGGCCTCGAGGAGACTTTAACGCTCGAAGTTTACGACGCCTTCCCGAATCTGGCTCTCGTGTCCCTCCGCCTGCGCAACGGCGGCGACAGGGAAATCGACATCGATAACGTCGATCTTCAGCGGCACGTTTTTGCTTCTCCGGGAGCCGGGGGAGGCACGGGAAACCCTTTGTGGACCTTCGAAGGCTCCAGCTTGCAATGGGGCAAGGACGAAATCTTCCCCGTTCCCGTCAAATTTTCCCAGGAAAATCCCTTTGGTGCGCCGGTCGGAGTAAAGGACGATATCGGCCATGTGGGCGGTGGAATTCCAGTGGTGGCCTTCTGGTCCCGCAGTGTTGGCGAAGCGATCGGTCATATCGAGACCTTGCCTCTCGTTTTGTCGGTACCAGTTCACACCACAGCGGAAGGTAAAGTGCATGCCGGCGTGAGTATACCGGTTAAAACAACTTTGAAACCCGGCGAGGTTTATTCGACGCCTCGCACCTTTGTTGCGGTTTTCAGCGGCGATTTCTACGAACCTCTGAAAATGTGGTCGGATGCGATCGAAAAGGAAGGTCTGAGCAAGCCCGCGAACAACAATGAGAATTATGCCGTCGCCTGGTGCGGCTGGGGCTATGAATTTGGAGTTACTCCGAAAGAGATGCTCGGCACGATTCCCAAGCTGAAGGAACTTGGGATTCATTGGGCAACGCTCGACGACGGCTGGTTCAGCAATTACGGTGATTGGCAGCCGCGGCCTCCAGCGTTTGCGGGCACGGCGATTCAGGACATGGTCAAAAGCTTTCACCAGCAGGGAATCAAGGTTCAACTCTGGTGGTTGCCCTTGGCCGTCGAAGACGGCAAGAATGGCTACGGAGATCGGAAGTTTGTTACCTCGGATGTCGTGAAGCAGCACCCGGATTGGCTTGTGCTCGATAAAGAAGGAAAGCCGGCACGCATGGCACGCAATCTGGCCACGCTTTGCCCCGCGCTGCCGGAAGTTCAGGCGTACTACAAGCAGCTCACCGAGCGGTTCATTCGCGATTGGGACTTCGACGGCCACAAGCTCGACAATATTTACACGCCGCCGCTTTGCTACAACCCGAAGCATCACCACAAATCGCCTTACGATTCTGTCTATGCCATGGGCGACGTGTATAAGACGATCTTCGAGACCACGCGGGCGCTCAAACCGGACAGCGTGACGCAAAGTTGCCCTTGCGGCACACCACCCAGTCTGGCATGGTTCCGCTACATGGACCAGGCCGTCACGGCCGATCCGGTCGGCTCCATTCAGGTGCGACGACGCGTCAAAATGTACAAGGCCCTCTTAGGACCGCGAGCCGCAGTGTATGGCGATCACGTTGAACTGACACGCATCACCGGCGCTTCCAGCGACAATGAGCAGGATCTCGGCAAAGATTTTGCCTCCACACTCGGCACGGGAGGTGTTCTCGGCACAAAGTTCACCTGGCCCGACTATGGCCCGAAGTTCAAAAATGTCGAATTGACGCCGGAGAAGGAAGCACACTGGAAAGAGTGGATCGGTCTTTACAACCAGAAGATGCTTTCCAAAGGGAATTTCCTTAATTTATATATCTACGGATTCGATGTTCCCGAAGCCTACGTCATCGAGAAGGACGGCGACATGTACTACGCGTTCTACGCGCCGTCCACAGGCGATACGGCTCGCGGCGAGAAAAATGAGCCGGCCCACTGGAGCGGCGAAGTGGAACTGCGGGGACTGGCAGCAAAGCCCTATCACGTGACGGACTACGTCCATCAAAGGAATCTCGGTACGGTCACGGGGCCGGTCGCAAAGATTAAAGTGGATTTTGCGGATAATTTGCTTCTGGAAGTTGCGCCGGCGCCATAACGTCAATCTTTTGCGGTGCTATGGTCTCAGGGCCGTTGTGCCACGCGCGTCGGTCCTGATGGGATGGGCCCGAAGAAACGAATCCCGGTACTCGGCATCGCGAAACGCCTCGGTTCCACCGGGCCGCGTCACCGATAGCGCGCCGACCACGTTTCCAAAAGCCAGGCAGTCTTCGATGTGACCGCCGCGAATGAATTGGTGCAGGAAACCCGCGTCGAAGCTGTCTCCCGCGCCAACATGGTCAATCGCTTCCACAGTGGGAGGCATGGCCACGAACTTGTCGCTCGAAACTCTGGCGAGAACTCCGCGCGATCCTCGCTTGATCACGACCACGGCCACTTTCTGAGAAAGTATTTCAGACGCACGGTTTGCGTCGTCAACCTGCGCCAGTTTGCAAGCTTCTCGTTCGTTCGGCAGAAGAACGTCGACGTACTTCAGCAGTTCGTGAACATCAAGCAACCAGCGATCTTCCGGGTCGTCATTTGTATCGAGAGAAGTCGTCAGTCCAGCCAGCTTCGCCCTTCGGAAAATATCACCAAGGGAAGCTTGCAAACCTTTTTGCAAGAAATATGAGGAAACATGCAGATGTCTGGCGCTCAGAACATAATCGAGGTCGAGATCCTTTTCGCTCATATCAAACATCGTGCCAGGATAGGTCAGAATGTAGCGCTGCTTCCCCTGCGGTAGGATGACCGTCAATCCGGTGGTTTTGCCGGCCATGTGGCGAACACCGGACAAATCGACACCGCTCTCCCCGAGGCGCTTCAGGCAAATCTCGCCCAACGGATCGCTGCCAATGGAAGAGCTGAAGCCGACTTTGTTGTCTATCGAAGCCAGGTTGTGAGCGAAAATCGCGGACGAGCTTCCGAGCGTAATGCGCAAATCCTTGGCCAGGTGTTCGCGTTCCAGATCCAATTCCGCAGGGAGCCCGGACAGAATAAGGTCCAGGTTCAACTCGCCGATTACACTAACGTCGAACGTGGCCAAACGTTTCTCCTTTGTCGTCAATCCAAGATCACCACTCGGCTGAGGTTTTTCGGCTTGTCGGGATTCAACTCTTTCGTCATAGCCGTGAAGTATCCGAGAAGTTGGCAGGGCACAATACTGGGGACCAGGAACGCAAGCTCGTGGCCGTCCAAGCCGAGCTCGACCACCAAATCGGAAGCGTGCCGGATCTGGCCGTTCGCTCGATTGCAGATAGCGACGGTCACGCCGCCCAACTCCTTCATTTCTTCAAGGACTTCCGTTTCGGCTTTGCCCGCGCTCTCACTCAGCAAAAACGTCAAGCAGGTCGCTGGGCTGACAATCGCTTTAGGCCCATGACGAAACTCCAAAGCATGGAAGAACTGGCTATACGAACAGGACATTTCCATGACTTTCAGCGCTGCCTCGCGGGCAATTCCATGGAACGGCCCCTGTCCAAGGAAAGCGTAATCGGCAAAAATATGCTGTCCCGCAAACGCTTCGATTTGTTGGGCGATGGCAGGAATGCGGGATACGAACGCTTCGGCCATGGCGCGCAGATCTTCGACAAACTGGGAGTTACCCGCTCGGCGCGCTGCGACAACCTGCAGGCAAAGCAACATGCTCGTGAACGAACGCGTCATTACCGTGCTCTGTTCATCCGCCGCGGCCAATTTGATGGTCGCCTCGCAGGCTTGCTCTAGCTCGGAATTCTCCGCGTGGCAAGTGATCCCAACGGTTGGAACTCGTAGGTCCTGTCTCAAGACGCTTGCCGCGCGCACCGCCTCCGACGTCCGTCCCGAGCGCGAAATCACAACGGCCTGTAAATCGCTTCCTTCGGCCTCGATCAATTTGGGGAAGAGTAGCACTTCCGATGCGGGAATCGCTCGCGCCGGTTGGCCCGTCAGCAAGGTCCAGGAAATCGCCGCGGCTTCCGCAAGATAGAAGCTGGTGCCGCATCCAACGAAAAGAAACGCGCGTTTGCGGCTGCTGCTTTCAAGAATCTCCGCAATCACCGGGCTCACTCTGATCTCGTCCAGCGCGGTCTGCCAGACGCCGCCCTGCGAAAGAATTTCGTTCCACGTATGCGAGTCCGTGTGCCGCGCCTTATCTATCGTCATAGTTGTCGTTCCCGAAGCAAAACCTGCCGGCTTCTTTCTTCAAACAAGTGTGACCTCGACTTTCGCTTCGCGAAGCATCATCAGGTCGCGCTTGGAAATGTTCTTGTCCGTGACGGTTTCATGCACTGCCGAGGTCGGCAGGATGAGCGACAAACTCCGCCGGTCGAACTTGCTCGAATCGCACACCACTACGGTCCGGCGGGCCGACTCCGCCATCGCTCGATTCACGCGGGCTTCCAGCAAATTGGGCGTAGTCAATCCGTAATGAACGTCGAAGCCATCCACGGCCAGGAAAAGAAGATCGGCGCTAAGTTTCCGCAAAGATTCTTCCGCCAAGGGGCCCACAAGAGAAAACGAATTCTTTCGCAACGATCCTCCGGTCAGAATGACTTCGACCGGCGAATCCGCGAGCTCCGCGCCGATGTTGATCGCGTTGGTGATGACCGTGAGGTTTTTCACGTGGCGGCAACTGCGAGCGATCGCCGTCGTGGTGGTTCCGGAATCGAGGATAATCACCTGGCCTTTGCCGATCATTCTAGCAGCTGCCGCGGCGATCCGCGTCTTCTCTTGCCTGTGCAGGCGCTCCTTTTCCTGAATGGAGCTATCCATCAGCGCGCCCGTCTTCACCGGCAATGCGCCTCCGTGGGTTCGCTCGAGCTGCCCCTGGTGATGCAGAAACTCCAGGTCTTTTCGAATCGTGATTACGGAAATGTGGAAACGCCGTGCGAGGTCGCGCACGACTACGCGCCCTTCTTCCTGAATCGCCTGCAAGATGGCTCGACGGCGTTCTTCGCTCAGCATAGTCGCCTTCGGTCCTGCGTGGCTTCCCTGCCGCCGCATCCAACGGCGTACGCGTAGCGGTCGAGAACTTCCAAAATCTTGTCATGGATCAGCGCGGACGGGTGGTTCGCAAGCCGGCCTGCTCTCACCGCGTCGGCCTGGCGTGGAAGATACTGGCTGAGCAATGATTGGGGCACGGGATGGTTGCTCAGGTTGTGCAGGAGGCGCTGCAACGACGCGACAACCGCCGGTTCCGGCCAATAATAACGCACGCGGTCGCTATAGCTGTACCTCCTGGCAATCCGCAAATCCCTCTCTTCACCATGGTAGTAACCTTTCCAGTGGGAGGGATTCTTCAGCATGGCGGTTTCTAGAATTTCGGGCAAGCAGGAGAGAGAAATGCCAGCCCGATCGGACAACCATTCCTTCTCGATCGCGGCTAACCCAAGAACTGCTTCACGATAGGCAAACGTCAGCCACGGACCAACTTTGAGAATCGCAAAATGATCCATGACCATTTGCCGCAGCGCACCGGACGTCTGGTAGTCCGTGGAGTGCGCTTCGTAGACGCCGGGCCACGCGCCTGCAAGAAAGCGACTGAGGGGCTGGGCTTGCTTGGCGTCGTAGGGGAAAACAGCTGCGTCTCTGAATTCAACGCCGGGCTGAACGACGACTCCGATCACTCGCTCCCAGGCGGAATGGAGCCCGCGCGAGAAGAAAGCCTTCTTGGCAGTGCCCAGTGTCTGCTTCAAATCCTTGGTTTTTGTCACCGCCGGAGCGTGCGCACCGGCTAACTCGCCGCCCGGAACCGGGACTTCCGTTCCGATCACATACAGCGGCGCCGAGGCAGAGGGTGAAAGCCCGCGATATGTCTCCTCGGCGACACGGCACAAGTCCGCGGCCCGGGCAGCCACGATCTCATCGGGAAGGGAGCCGTTGTTGGCGGGACGGTCGTCCGCACAGGGCATGCTGGCATCCAAGTGAATCTTGCTGAAGCCCGCATGGACGTAAGCCGCGACCATTTCGCCAGCCTTCTCCATCGCCGCACTCGACGATATGTTGCGCCACGCGTGGGGCCCGAGATGATCGCCACCAAGGACGATTTTTTTTCGCGGGAAATTCGTAGCCCCGGCCACTTCCTCAACGAATTTTACAAATTCCGCAGGCGTCTGGCCGGTATAGCCTCCAAATTGATTCACCTGGTTCGAAGTGGACTCAATCAGTAGAAGACTTTCATCCCGTTTGGCCTGCAACATTCCTGCTTCCAGCACAAATCGATTCGCCGAGCAGATGGAATAGATGCCCACGCCCTTCCCGCGGCGGTTTGCAGCGAGAAGTTCACGCAGCTTTCCCGTCGCGTCGCCGCGATTTCTTCTGCTTTTCCTTTGCACTACGCGCCTCGACCTTAATTCCGTGCACCGACCCAGACAATCGCGCCACGTTCCAGTGCAGGCAGCACAAACTCGACGTTATCGCCTTTTTTCTCCCCATGGACAACTTGCGCTTCGCCGAGGAAAGGAAGGAAGGTCAACCCCTCCCCGCGAGTGGCATGTATTCTTACACGGATTCCGTTGACGGCGGTGGGAACCGCCACTTTGCTCGGAACCAGACCGGTGAAGTTCGCCAGAAATATGTGCGGCGCTCCATTGACTGACCCGAAATTCGCGGCTACGGTCGGCGGAGCCTCCAGCTCGATTTCCCCATTGCTGGGTATGGCACGCAGCAGTTGATCCGGCGGTTCTTGGGACCCGGCAGCGAAGTCATGTTCGAGCGCATGCAAGTATCCGCCGGCGGAATCGCCAAGAACAGTCACGGTTGATCCTGTCAGGCCCGCGGTATTTTCCCCAAGAACGATCAATCGTCCGCCGCGATCCTGAAGGCTCTTCAGAGACTGCTTTTCGGGTTCACTGAGAACGCTGACTTTCGGCAGCACGAGCGTCTTACCTTGAAATTGCGTCAGGGTTCTGGGTGTCACGACCTGAAATTCACGATGGGCCCGAAGGAGCGCAACCAGTGTCCCTCGATAGGAATGCAGAAAATTCTCAGCGTCGAAGTCCCGGCTCTTTGGCGAAAAATACACTCCCACCGGCTGCATCGGCAGCCGCGGCAGATACAATTCCTTCTCGTTCTTCGCGATCCACGCGAAAATTTCTTTGCGGGTGGCGGGATCATTCGATCCGCCCATCACATGTCCGGGTGCGTCCCAGAAATTGGCTCCGGCCATGACGATCGACATCGCCAGATTCTTCATCGCGTCGCGCTTGTCAACTCCCTTATCCCCATCCCACGAATAATTCAGGATCCAGGTGGCCTTTCCCTGAGCGAATGCGCGAAACGACAGCATCCCGGCCTGATACAAGAACCACTGCAGTTGCGTTCGCGAAGCGGCCATGTGCTCTCCTTCGCCGAACTCATATTCGTGGGCGATGGCGTCTACGACGCCATACATTTGGTAAACATCCGCGCCTACGCGCGTTGCTTCCTGCTCGATGCCGGGATAGATTTCCGGGATCACCTCAATCTGTGGGTTAATGCTCCGCGCATTGTCCCGAATGTCGCGCATGAACTCTGTCATCGTGTCGATGCGGAAATCGACCCACTTCCGGAAATTCTCGTCGTGGAAATCTCCCAGCTTCAGGTCCTTCTTCGCGTCCAACCCTGTTTTCTGTTGAAACGCTGCCACCGTAGCCTCATCGAAACTGGCCCAGGTGTCCTCCCATCCGTCGAAATGGGTCATCCAATAAGGAATATCGACGTAAATGCCATCGATTCCCGTTCCCGCAATTTGCCGAACGCGTTCCATATAAACCTTGCGCCACTGTTTCGCGTAAGGGCTAACCCACACATCTTCGTCGCCCGGCCGGATCCAGAATGCCGCCTTGGCCGTAAACAGTGCCGGTTCGTCCTTAATGTTCCGCTGTATCCAGTCAGGATGATCTTTCATCATGGTGTGCGGTGATTTGTCGGCGTTTGCCGTTATGCATTCGGTCCCCGCAATGTAAACGAACGCTTTGTTCCCTACGCGATGTGCGGCCTGCGCGACGTCGGAAATGGCCTGCAGCTTTTCGAAGGGATCAAGAAAGCTCTCGTACCGACCTGGAATATCGTTGTCGACCTCGATGCCAAAGACGAGCGAATTCTGCGCATCGCGCACGATAGCCTCCGCGTTGCCGGGTTTCAGCCCGTATCCGCCAATGCGCACGTAATTCGTCCAGTTCTGGACGGGCGCTTCGGCTGGCACCCCCGCACACAGCAACGCCGCCGAGCACAACCCGAAGATGGCGCCTGTTTTCAATCGGCCGGTGCCCATTAGAACTGGAACCTCAGTCCGAATTGCATGACCCGAGGTGTGAATCCCGGCGCCGAGGCGGTAACTTCGCCGAACGTTGCGCTGCCGACGCCCACGTCGGGGAAACCGAATCGTTCCGTGTTCGTGAAGTTGAAGAACTCTGCGCGCAGCTGCAACGTCTTCTGCTCTTTAATGGTGAATTCTTTGGTGAACGAAAGGTCTAGATTGCGAATTCCATCGCCCCTCAGGTTGGAGAAGTAGCGCGGAGCATTTCCCGGCACCTGGTCTCCGGGATCGCCAAAACACGCCGCATTGAACAGCGAGGAGTTTGCGCTGCCGTTCAGAGCAGCGGAGGCCGCCTGGTGGTAGCTGAGACCGCTCGACAATTGGTTGCAAAGTATGTTCGGCCTTTGGTTGCCGTCATCCAACCGCGGCACGGCCATGACGATCGGAAGAGGCTGCCCGCTTTGCAGCGTGATAATTCCGGCAATCTGCCAGCCACCGATTACGCCATCAACGATGCGATTCATATCTTGCCCGATCCAGCGTCCCCGTCCGATCGGAAGCTCGAAAATGGTGGCAAGGACGAGCCGGTTCGGTACGTCATTGGCGCTGATAGCCCACTCATTCTTCAACCGATCGAGTTGTTGCGGATTTCCGACCGTATATCCGTAAACCGTGTTCAGATTTCCGACGAATGCGTTGAACCCGATCGAGGAATCATCCTCTGATTTGGAACGCGTATAGTTGCCCTCGAAACTGACGTAGTGATTCATCCGTTTCTGAAAACGCACTTGCAACGAGTTATACCAGGAGTTCGCGCCGAAATTCGGCAGACCCTGGAATGTCCCCGGGAATTGCGGATACGGGTTCAACAGGTTAGAAAGCGGGATGGGAAGCGGAGCGCCGGTCGAATCCGTTTGCGCATACAACGATGCAGGTTCATTGAAGATGGCATTGGGCCCGACGAAGAATGGAGCGAATGGGTCGGAAACCAAGGTGTTGAGATAATTCGAGACGCAACTGTCCACATCACAGTTCGGATCCAGTGCGTGCTGCTGCGCAGAAATCTGGGCCAACTCGCTCGATGGAATGAAATTGCGATTTCGCGTGCTGGAATAGCCACCCCAGGGCAGATGGGTGCTGCGGTTCGCCGAGTAGTCCACGCCAATGGTGATTTCCCACGGAAATAGGTGCTGCACGCCCAGGTTCCATTGAAAAATGTCCGCGTTGCGGGCCTGTTCCGTTCCGAGGTTATTCTCATTGTCGTAGCCCCACACGGCGAGCGCTCCGTATTTCTCGCCCTGCGGCTGCGAGATTCCCGTGGGGAATGGATTCTCTAGCGTGGCAAATTGCGTCACGTAGTTGTTTGTCGAAAAGAGAATGGGGTCGGTGGCGCTAAATGCCGTGCCGGGATACTGGTAATTCGTAGCCGGGCTCAGTCCATAGTAGACACCGGCGCCACCGCGAATGACGGTGGTCGGAGTAAAAGACCATGCGAATCCTGCGCGAGGCGCGACGTTATTGCGGTCGGTGGGAACGCTGCGGCCCAAACCGCCTTGCTCCGGAAACAGCGTGGTGCCCTTCAGTGCGGTCGGGATCAGATCGCTCGGATTCAAAGCATTGGGCAAATTCACCGTGATTCCCGGATTCCCATTGAAATCGCTGTACTGCTGGCGATTGAATCTTTCGGTGTAAGGCGAGCTCCACTCGTAGCGCAACCCGAGATTGATGGTCAGCCTTGCATTGACCTTCCAGTCGTCCTGCACGTAAAACGCGGTCTCCCAGGACTTGTCGGCTACTGCCGGTTGCACATCGATGAAGCTCGATCCTTGCGGTCCGGCCGCCGCGCCATATCCCAGAAGCAAGCTGGCGAAGGAATTTCCTTGGGTGGTGTCTGTGGTGATTGGCGTGGATGCCGTGACGTTTTGTGGAAAATAGAAATTACCCGTCGGATAATTGGGCTGCCAGAAATTGTTGAAGAATTGCCGCTGCTCAAATCCCACCTTGATTGTGTGAGCGTGCTTCACCCAGGATATCGAGCTCGAGTAGCTGTACAGCGAGTGCGCAAAAGAGGTATCCGTGCAGCACTGCGTAAACATCGACAGCCAATCGTTTGTTCCATCGAGCTGGATGCTCGGCATGCGATTAAGGCCATTCGCAGCCAGGCTGGACGGGAACCCCACGCTCTGGAGATTCGGAAAGGCTGAGCTGTTCGGCGCGGTCACTCGGTCCACGGCAAAGCGGTTCGTCCACACAGCGCTCGGCGTGAACGTCCAGCTATGCTCCAGCCCGATGTTGTGTACGGTCGTTGAAGAATCGAACCCGTCGTTGAAGTTGGCGTTCGCCAGCACAAATGGAACGTTGTATTCGCCATAGCTCTGGCTGTAACGGACTGCCACGCGCTGTTTGTCATTGAAATAGTGGTCGATTTTCACGTCAAATTGATGCGCGGGGGCGTTCGTCAGGACCGCAGTGCGGAAATTGTCCAACCCGAATTGATCGCCGGGTGTGTTCGACTGGGGATACAGATTCAGTAAAGCCTGGCCGATCGGATTGATGAGCTTCTGTGGAATCACATTCCCCTGAAACTGCGGTCGCACGCAGGTGCCGTTCTGGGGCACACAATCGAACGGATTGTAGATGGCCTGCAGAATGGGATTCCCATTGGCGTCGGCCGTCATCGTCGAAGAAAAATTGCCTTGTCTCTCAGCGTCCGTCGGCACAGTTCCCGTGATATTGACGGGGTCATGTTCGCGGGTGAACTCCAAGTCGATGAAGAAGAAGGTCTTTTGCTTCCGAATCGGGCCACCAAGCGAAAATCCGTACTGGTCGCGCAGGTGGTCCGGCCTTGGAACCCCAGCGGCGTTGTTGAAGAAATCATTGGCGTCCAGGGCGGAGCGCTGTCCAAACCACCAGCCGCTTCCATGAAAGTCATTGCCGCCCTGCTTTAGAACCATGTTCACGACGGTTCCGCCATTGTTCCCATACTCGGAGGAAAAGCTATTGTTCTCTACCTTGAATTCCTGAACGATCTCAACCGATGGCTGGTAATACACGTTGGTTGTGCCGCCTTCGCCTTGTTCGGGAGCGCTGGTCAAAGCTCCGTCCAAGCGCACTTCGGCTGTCGCGTTGCGTTGGCCATTCGATACGAAGTTCGTTCCCGAAGGGTAGGAATCCTGCGTGCCTGATCCTGTCGTCTCTGTGACTCCGCCCGCCAGGAAAACCAACCCGAACATGCTGCGGTTGATGAGAGGGATATCGCGCACATATTCATTCGTCACGTCCGTGCCGAGCGCGGCGTTACCGGTATCGAGCAGGGGCGCTTGCGTCGAAACCGTCACGGTTTCCGCAACCGTCCCCGGTGTCAGAGTAAAATTCAGCGTGGCTTGTTGGCTCACGGCGAGGGTCAACCCTTTGTGCTCCTGGGAGGCCAATCCTGTCGCTTCGACACGGATTGTGTACGAGCCAGGTCTTACGCCGGTGAACACGTAGATCCCGCGGGAATCGGCTTGAGTGATCGTGGCCACCGCCGTGCCTTCATCGGTCAGCGTGACCTTGGTGCCGGGAATGATTGCGCCGCTCGAATCGGTCACCACCCCACTGAGCTGCGCCGTGTAGGTGGCCTGAGCCCAGACAGCCGGTGTCGAAAGAGAAAGAAACAAGAACGCACTGAACCGCAACACGAGAAAGTTGACACGAATACATCGAGCGGAAAAAATCATGCCACACCCCCTGAGCTCCCAAGCACCCCTCAAAAGTGGCTTGGTTGAAGGCTCTATTTCGATTACTTTCTTTTACTTTCCTTTGCTTTCTTTGTCAATCCTTGTGTTTCGGCCCGTTCCCATGTGCATTTTCCTTCCGCCTTCTGGCATCTACGAATGGCTCGCTTCCAGAGAAATAGTGCTGAAAATGCGATTTTTCGGGGAGATACTCGGCCGTGCTCGGGGCTCAGGCCTGTTCTCAGACCCAGTCGAGCGATCCGTCTTATGGTCACGCCGAGGGTGAAAGACCTTGTTGCCAAGCCCTTTAGCACGTAGTACTGTCCCCGGATGGCCGCCAAGCCGCATCGCCGCAAGAGGGGGGATCGTAAAGTCATGTCAGCCGATCACGAGGAAAAAAACACCGCGAATGGTGAGCTGCGCGAGGGCGCAAACGTAGATAAAATCCGCGATATTCTTTTTGGCTCAAATATGCGCGAGTACGAGAAGCGCTTCGCTCGGCTCGAGGAGCGCCTGACAAAATCTTCCGATGCGCTGCGTGACGACCTGAAAAAACGCTTCGATACGCTCGAATCCTACGTCCGGGAGGAGATCGAGTCCCTTGGTCAACGCCTGAAAAACGAAAAGTCCGAGCGCACGGAAGCTTTGAAAGAGCTGACCAGAGAATCGCGCGATTCTTCGAAGACGCTGGAGAAGAAGCTCTCGCAACTCGAAGACACTGTGGAAAGCGCTCAGGGAGAATTGCGTTCGCGGATTCTGGAACAATCGAAAGCACTCAGCAATCAGATCCAGAAATCCAAGGAAGAGCTGGAAAACGCCCTGGAGACGGAAGCCGAGACGCTACGCAGCGAAAAAACCGACCGCGCCGCGCTGGCCGACTTGTTTACCGAAGTCGCCCTGCGCTTGAAGGACGAACTGGAACTGCCAGAGAAATAGCCGGACGGCAACATATGGGCTCCGCCCCAAGACCAGCTCCGAACCACCGGGACGCGCGTTCCTCCATGGCAGATATGCCGAAAAGTCGATCCGCAAACGAACCTGACGGCGAGCCTTCCGCTAACGGTTCCGGCTCACTCGAAGAATTGCGCCACCTGATTCTCGCGCCTGAGCAGAAAGCTCTCGAGCGCCTGCACCAGCGCATCGAAAATCCCAAGTCACGAACCGAGGACGTGAGCGGAGTCGTCGCCGAAGCGATTCAGCGCCGCCGCGAACAGGGAGGCAGTGACGCCCTAAGCGATGCCCTCGCGCCCACCATAGAAACAGCCCTGCGCGAATCTGTGCGCAAAGACCCCAAGACACTGGCCGCCGCGCTGTTTCCGGTGATGGGTCCGGCGATCCGGCGGTCCATCCTCGAAACCCTTCGTTCGTTTCTGGATTCGTTCAATCAGATTTTAGACCAGAGCCTTTCCTGGCAGGGCATGAAATGGCGCATGGAAGCGATCCGCACGGGCCGCTCCTTCACCGAGGTTGCGTTGCTGCACAGCCTGGTCTTCCGCGTCGAACAGGTTTTTCTTATCCATAAGAAAACGGGTTTGCCTATTGCCCATGCCGTCGCCCCCGCCATCGCCATGCAGGACCCTAGCCTGGTATCGGGAATGCTCTCGGCCATTCAGGATTTTGTGCGCGATTCATTCGGTACCGGACAGGCGGAGCCGGTAAACCGTATGAACGTTGGCGATCTCGACGTCTGGGTCGAGAATGGTCCCTATGCCATTCTCGCGGCCGTGATCCGCGGGGTCGCCCCGCGTTCCCTGCGCGACCAGATGGCCGAATCCCTCGAAAAACTGCACGCAGAATACGCGGCGCAGTTGGAACGCTTCGACGGCGACACCGCTCCTTTCGCGGACGCGAACAAAGAACTCTCAAGCTGCCTGGGATCCAAGTTTAAAGAAAGCGCGCAACAGCGCGGTCACGGGTATGCGCTGGCGGCAGGAATTCTTTTGCTTGCACTCGTCGGAGGTTGGCTAGGCTGGCGATGGTGGCAATATCACCGCTGGAGCGAACTGATGGCAACGCTCGGAAACCAGCCGGGGTTGACCGTCACGTCGTTCGCCCGCGAACACGGCCGTTTTGTCATTCGAGGTCTTCGCGATCCCCTTGCTCCCGATCCAACGAAATTCATCAAGGACGCGCAACTCGATCCTGCACTCGCGGAGTTTCACTGGGGCTCCTACTACGCACTCGATGATGCGCTGGTGCAACAGCGGGCAAATGCCGCCCTTGCCCCTCCTGCGGGCGTTACGCTTTCGGTGAAAGAAGGCCTCCTAAAGGTCGGCGGCACGCCATCGGCGAAATGGCTAAGCGATCTGCGTTCACGAGCCCTTTTGATACCGGGCGTTCAGGCCCTTGATTTGGAGAATTTATCGCCGGAGCAGATCGCATTTAATGAGGCCAGGAATAAACTCGAGCTGACCATCATCCGGTTTCCGTTAGCCAGCGCTTCATTTTCTTCAGAGGAACGGTCCAAGCTTCGAAACCTACTTCCGCTAATTCAGGAGCTTTTGAACCCGCCGGGTTCGCTACATCAAGCCACAAGAATTGAAATTGTCGGGCACAGCGACTCCACCGGGGCAGAATCATCGAATAAGAGCCTAAGCCAGCGGCGCGCGGATAGGGTGGCGTCTGAACTCCACCAATTGGGCGTCCTCGATGCCGGGCTCCGTTCCAAGGGCGTGGCGACAGCGGAGCCGGTTCGGCCCGAAGACAATGAAGACCATCGCCAGTATAACCGCAGCGCCACCTTCCGCGTGTCCGTAGTTCCTGCCAGCCAGCCATGATACAAAAGAAAATCTGCATGTTGGGCTCCTTTGCCGTGGGCAAGACCAGTATGGTGCGCCGTTTTGTCGAAAGCATTTTTTCAGAAACATACCACACCACTGTGGGCGTCAAGATTGACAAGAAACCGATCCAAATCGATGGAGTGCAGATCGACCTGGTTCTGTGGGATCTTTACGGCAACGACGACTTCCAGAAAATCCGTTGGTCTTATTTTCAAGGGGCTTCCGGCTACCTGCTGGTCGCCGACGGCACGCGTCGGGCGACGATCGACGCGGCCGTCGAACTGGAAGAGCGCGCCCGCACCGAAATCGGGCCTATGCCATTCATCTTCGTGATGAATAAATGTGACTTGGTCGACGACTGGGAGTTCGATCCCGAGATGGAAGCGCGGCTCGCCGCGAAAAATTGGACCATTCTGTGTTCGAGCGCCAAGACCGGCCAAAACGTGGAAGAAGCATTCTCTCAACTCACTCGAAAGATCGTAGGCTGAACGTGCCTGCCCCGCTGCCCCAGTTCCTCTGCGAACTTGGATTTGTGCTTTTGCAGCACCGCGCCCGCGGACAATTTGCATTACTTTCGCCACCGCCGCCTTGGCTCGCCGAGCTTTGGGAAATACCTCACGCCGCTTTTATGGAAATCCCGGTCGCTGAGAAATCACCGTTTTTGGAAAATTTTCTGATCGAGGCTGACATTTTTTGGAATTCCAACGACAAAGGACTCTTCCGGTCGGAGACCTGGATCGAGAAATCGCCTTCCGGCCGAGAAATTCCGCTCGAAGCAATTGCTCTCCAGCTGGAAGGTGTGCGATTTCTTGCGCTCCATAGCCGCGAGCCGGAGTTTCACGAGCGTGAGCAGTTGCTCCAGACCGCCCGCGATTCGCTTTTGGACCAGGAAAAGCTTCAGCGCGAAATTCAAAAAAAAGAGATCCTTCTTCATTGCATTATTCACGATCTTTCGCAGCCCCTCAGCGTCATGAGCGTCGCCTTTGACACGATGAGCGATGAGCGCCTCAGTGACCGGGCGAAAGGCCTCCTCGAGCTTGGAAAGACGGCCAGCGACCAGCAGCTCATGATGATCCGCGACATCCTGCAGGTATTTTCAGCGGACCTGAAAGCTTCGCTGGCCACGGAAAGCAAAACTGAATCGTCCCCGGATCTTCTGGCCTGCGCCAAGTCCGTTCTGAATGCGTTTGTCGCGGTTTATGCGGCGAAGAAGGTCAGGTTGCAGCTCGCTGAAGGAATCGACCTGCTCGCGGGATGGCGTGTGCACGGAGAGGCAACGCGCATCGAACGAATCTTCTCAAACTTTTTGGAGAACGCGCTGCGCTATTCTCCCGGCGGCTCTACGGTTCGAATCGGACTTGCTCGGGACGGTGAGTTCGTCAAAGCATTTGTCGATGACGAAGGCCCGGGTCTCCCAGCCGATCTGACCCCCGCCCGGATCTTCGCACTTTTCTCAAAAGGCAAGGAGGGCGGCGGAAAAGCGGGATTGGGCTTGTATTTCTGCCGCCTGACCGTGGAGCGCTGGGGCGGCGCAGTCGGCTGCGAATCGTTACCGCAGCGAGGTTCCCGCTTTTGGTTTCGCCTCCCGAAGACCACGGTGAACGGCGAACCTGCCTCTCACACCGCAAAACAAGGCGCGCTAAAGCCAACGGCAGCGAGAAGCGGTGCTAGGCCGACGCCCGCGAAGCAATCTCCGGTTCGGGTCCTGCTTGCCGAAGACCAGGACGAAATTCGCATGTTGACCAAGATGCAGCTTGAACGCCGTGGGTATCAGGTGGTTGCCGTCGGGAACGGCCAGGAAGCGCTGGACGCACTAAAACGCGAGCCGTTCGACGTGGTCCTGCTCGATGAAGACATGCCGGAGATGACCGGTCTAGAAACGATGCGAGTGATTCGGGGACGCCCGAAAGACTTCGGTCCGATGCTGCTTGTTGCGCTGACCGGCTACAGCAGCGAGCCCGACCAGGAGCGGCTGGTCCAGGCCGGATTCGACTCCGCCATCGGCAAGCCTTTTCGCATTGACTCACTCGACGCAGTTCTCCGGGGCACATCCGACGAGGTGACGCACCCCTTGAAGGGGGAAACAGCCCCCCCTTCAAGGCCCACGACGAAAACGCTCAAAGAGAATCTCCTTGACCGCGTTGGCGGAGACGCACGGCTGGTGCACAAAATCATCGCGACTTTTTTGCGCGATACCCCAAAGCGCATGGCAGGAATGCAGAAAGCACTAAAACAGAAAAAGGGGCAGGGCCTGGCATCGTTAGCCCATGCTTTGAAAGGCTCGGTTAGCATTTTTGGCGCGGACGCAGCGCGTTCCAGTGCCGAAAAGCTTCAAGTGCTCGGCCATGCCAACGACCTTAAGGACGCCGCTTTGGTCTACAAGCAACTTAAGGAAGAGATTGCGGAGTTGGAAGCAAATTTGAGACGATACGCCGTACAGAATCGTTCCCGAAGCCCGGGAGCGAGTCCCAAGACCAGGCGCCGGAGTTCCCATCCTAAGCAATAATCGCGAATAGGATTTACGCCATGGACGCCGGAGCCATCCTATCCAGCCGGAGCGTAAGACATGCCGAGTATCCTGGTCACCGATGACGATGCCACAACGCGGCAGATGCTGCGTGGCGTCCTGAAAAAGGCCGGGTATTCCGTCACCTTGGCATCGGATGGCATGGGAGCGCTGAACGCCGTCCGCAAAAAGCGATTTGACCTGATGCTTTTGGACATCTGGATGCCGAAGATGACCGGCCTCGGATTCCTCGGTCATCTACACGGCGAAAAGTACATCCCGAAGATCGTGGTTATGACGTCGGACCAGACCTCCGACACTCTTCTCGCCGCTCTGAGGGGCCGGGTCTATCAATTCGTGAAGAAGCCCTTGGATGCCACCACATTGCTGACCATCGTGGAAAACGCGCTGTCCACCAGTCCGGAGGTGCCGGCGATCGAGGTGATTTCAGCCAATGCGCAATGGGTTGAACTAATGGTCCCGTGCGAGCGCTCCGTGGTCAGCCGCGTACAGAGCTTCCTTATGCACATGGATATGGATCTACCTGGCGAGGTCATCGAAAAGGTCGGCTACGCGTTCCGCGAGCTCTTGAACAATGCGATCGAATGGGGCGGCCATCTCGACCCTAATTTGAAAGTGCGTATCTCGTATATCAAGACCAAGCGCATGTTGATGTATCGCCTGGACGATCCAGGCCCCGGGTTCAAACTGGAGGAGCTGAAACACGCCGCCATCAACAATCCGCAGGACAATCCCATGGCCCACATGCAGGAGCGGGAAGCCAAGGGACTGCGCCCGGGTGGCCTCGGCCTGATGCTCACGCAACAGCTTGTGGATGAATTGGTCTACAACGAGTTACGCAACGAAGTTGTGCTGATTAAGTATCTGTAAGCGCCTGTCCCGGAACTGACCTTCGGTCCAGATGCCGTTCGCGCGTGAGAGTTGTATCCTTCCTGGGTTAATCGCCCAGGCAACCCGTCCCCTGACGGCTAGCTCAATCGGGAGAAGCTTGTGCGTATACGCAGTCGTGCGCTTCGAACCCTGGGGTTTCTCGCCTCCCTTTGCCCCATGGTCGTCTTGTCGGGCTGTTCCGCTTACACCACGTCCAGTTCCGGCAGCGATTCGAAAGCGACAGCGCCCTCCATCACGAGTCAACCGTCGGCTCAAACCGTGACCGCAGGCCATAGCGCGACTTTCAGCGTGGCCGCCACAGGTACTGCACCGCTTTCTTATCAATGGCAGAAGAACGGATCGAATATCAGCGCGGCTACGGCTGTGAGTTACACAACGCCCGCCACGACGCCGGGAGATAACGGATCGATGTTTGCTGTAGTCGTCAGCAATTCGGCGGGCAGCGTCGCGAGCCACCCGGCGGCCTTGACGGTTAGCGGAGCAGCTTCGGCTCCGACAATCACTACACAACCCGCAAGCCTGACTGTCACTTCGGGTCAGACCGCCATTTTCTCTGTCGTCGCTACCGGTACCGCGCCGCTTTCCTACCAATGGCAGAAAAATGGAGCAAACATTGCTGGAGCAAATGCCGCGAGCTACACCACGGCCGCGACAACGTCCGCCGAGAACGGATCGACATTCGATGTGTTCGTCAGCAATAGCGCAGGAAACGTTATCAGTCATCAGGCGACGCTAACGGTCACCGCCTCGGCGGTGGCGCCTGCAATCGCCACTCAACCGGCGAACCAGACCGTCAGTGCCGGACACACAGCGACCTTCTCTGTCGTGGCTACGGGTACTTCGCCACTCACCTATCAATGGCAGCTGAACGGCACCACGATCCCGGGAGCCACTTCCAGTTCCTATACAACGCCAGTGACAACGACGGCGAACAGTGGCGAACAATTCCGCGTCACGGTCACGAATGCCGTCGGATATGTGACGAGCAACATTGCTACATTAACCGTGAATCCCTCGACGGGTGGATCTTCGATCGATGTCGTCACCTACCACTACGACAATTTGCGCACCGGCCAGAACACCAGCGAAATGACGCTGACGCCCGCGAATGTAAACGTGAGCACCTTCGGAAAACTCGGCGAATTTGCGGTCGACGGGCTGGTCGACGGCCAACCCCTCCTGCTTTCCAACCTGGTAATTCCCGGCGTCGGTGCCAAGAACGTTCTTTACGCCGTGACCGAAAACGATTCGATTTACGCCTTCGACTCCGACAGCATCACGTCGACCGGAGGGACGGTGTTATGGCAAGCGACCGCGCTGCTTTCGGGGGAGACTCCCAGCGACAATCGCGGCTGCGGCCAGGTTACGCCGCAAATCGGCATTACTGCCACGCCAGTCATCGACCGTTCGAGAAACGCCATTTATGTCGTGGCCATGTCGAAAGACAGTAGCGGGAATTACCACCAACGAATCCATGCTCTCAATCTGGCCACCGGTGCAGAGCTGTTCGGTGGACCGCTGGCGGTGCAAGCTACGTTCCCCGGCACCGGTGACAATAGTTCGAACGGCTCGGTCGTCTTCGATCCGAAGCAATACAAAGAACGCCCCGGATTGCTCGAGCTGAACGGAATCATCTATACGATGTGGTCTTCCCACTGCGACGACCGCCCTTACACCAGCTGGATCATCGCCTACAGCGCGGACACATTGGCCGAGACCAGCGTCTTGAACCTCGTACCGAATGGCAGCGAAGGCGCCATTTGGATGGCTGGCGCAGCACCGGGCGTCGACGCCTCCGGCAACATCTACATGATCTTGGGCAACGGAGATTTTGATACGACCCTGAACTCCAGCGGTTTCCCAACGAACAGCGATTGCGGCAACTGTTTTGCCAAAATCAGCTCGACTACGCCACTTACCCTGCTCGATTACTTTACTCCTCTGAACACCGTCTCCGAATCCGACTCGGACACCGACTTTGGCTCCGGTGGAGAACTTCTGTTGCCCGACATTATCGACAATGGCGGCAACACGCACCACTTGGGCGTTGGCTCCG
The DNA here is from genome assembly GCA_963722985.1 of Candidatus Acidiferrales bacterium. GTDB lineage: Bacteria > Acidobacteriota > Terriglobia > Acidiferrales > UBA7541 > Acidiferrum. Next base: position 218,037 of record CAVROZ010000003.1, read on the forward strand.
GAAAAGACGGAAACATCTACGTCGTCGACCGCGACAACATGGGCAAGTTTAACTCCAGCGCCGATCACATCTATCAGCTGATTACCGGCCAGCTCTCCGGCGGAGTGTGGGCGAAGCCGAGCTATTTCGATGGCACGGTGTATTACGGCGCCGTCAACGACTCCATCAAGGCGTTTCCCATCGTGAATGGCATGCTGGCAACGTCGCCGTCCTCGCGCTCTGGTCACACATTCGGCTATCCAGGAGCGACGCCAAGCATCTCCGCCAGCGGCACAACCAATGGCATTGTTTGGGTCGTAGAGAACAGCAGTCCGGCCGTTCTCCATGCTTACGACGCAACGAATCTCTCGAACGAACTGTACAACTCCACCCAGGCCTCAGGCGGAAAAGACAATTTCAGCAACAACAAATTCATCACGCCAATGGTGGCCAACGGAAAAGTGTACGTCGGAACCTCAAGCAGCGTAGCCGTCTTCGGCTTAAATTGATTCTACCCAGTAACTCGGGTCGTCCAGGCCTGCGGGTTTTTCCGTATCCCGATTAAAATTGGCGCTCATTGTAAAATGTGAAGGAGCGAGGACACGGAAAATGGCAAAAGATTGGGGAAATCGCCCTTGGGAAGTCGATTTCGTCCCCGCGCGTCGAGAGTTACCCGCAACTCTGGATTTCGCCGTCGCCGGCGCGGGGTTCACCGGTCTGGCCGCAGCAGGCTGGCTGAAGACTCTGGCTCCAGAAAAAACGGTGGCGCTGTTCGAATCCGATGTGATCGGAGCCGGCTCGAGCGGCTATACCGGCGGCATGGCGCTCGGCGAGACTGCGGTCGGAGACTTGCCCGGGCTCGGTGATGTCCTCGCCGGATACCAGAAGATTCTCAGCCACCTGCGAGTGGATGCGGACCTCACGCTTCCGGGAGTTTATGAGCTTGGGCGCAGCAAACGCATCGAGCATGCGCCAATCTCCTGGAAGGACTCGGGCGATCTCTGCGTCGTAAACGAAGTGTCCGGCGGCTCCATCAATCCTGGAAAAGTTGTCAGTGGGCTCGGCCGGGCGGCCGAACGCGCAGGAGTTTTGTTGTTTGAACATACTGCGGTCGAAGATCTGCAGTTTTCGGGCGGCGTGGAACTTCGCTCGACCGCAGGGCGGACGAGGGCCGCCAGCGTTCTTTTAGCCACCAATGCGTTTAGCCTCGAACTGACCAATCTCAGGGGACATGCCCAACCTGCATTTACGACTGCCGTACTGACCGAACCGCTCGGCGAAGGATTCATCGCACAAATCGGACTTGGGGAGCGGAAGCCCTTCTATACGGTGGATCTGCCCTATCTTTGGGGCAGATTACTGGGAAACGCGGTGATTTTCGGCAGCGGATTGGTTCACTTCGATGACTGGCGCGAGCTGCATACCTTGAACATTGAGGACGGCAAAATACAGGCTGTCTTTGATCGGCTTGAGAAACGGATCGCCAAACTTCACCCGGCGCTTCAAGACGTGAAGTTCACGAATCGCTGGGGCGGACCCATCTGCATCGCGGAAGAATGGAAGCCGGTTTTCGAACATCATCCGCAAAGCCGCGACGCCATTGTGCTAGGCGCCTATTCCGGCCATGGAGTCGCTCAGTCCGTTTATCTCGGAGCCTGGGCCGCCGAGGCAATGCTCGGCAAAAGAAAACTGCCACACTGGAAGTAGATCCGGCTAGTGCGGCGCTGCAGCAATCGATTTCAGCAACGTGGATACACCGTTCCACAGGATCTGCACCCCGATGCAGACGAGCAGGAAGCTCGACAATCGCATAATCACGCTCATTCCGGTTTCCCCAAGAGCGCGGGCCAGCCGATCGGAGAACGCGTAACAAACATAAACCGACGCTGCGATCAGGAAGGCCCCGATCACCGCTCCCAATATCGAATAAATAATCCGGTGACCAACGTGCGGTTCATTTGCGCCGAGCGTAATCGCTACCGAAATTGAACCCGGCCCGACCGTCAGCGGCAAGGTAAGCGGGTAAAAAGCTTTCGTGGAAAGGTTTTCAGCGCCCACACTTCGATGTACATCCGCTTTTGTGCTGTCCTCGTCCTTTTGTTTCAGCAGGGCCCACCCTGTCGAAGTGAGCACCAGCCCCCCGCCGACTTGCACCACTGGAAGTGAAATTCCAAAAAATGCAAGGATGTGCGTACCGATAAAATAGGAAACCACGATCAGCACGACGCTGTTCAGAGCGATGCGCCGCGAAAGAATCTTGCGTTGGTCAGCCGAATAGTAATGCGTGAGCGAAAGAAAAAGTGGCGCGCCCCCCAGCGGATTCACGATAGGGAACAGCGTGGTAAAGACCAGAAAAATCGACTTGATCACCGGAGCCATAACAATGCCGCCCAAGTATAACCGGGCACCCGCCCGTCGCAATCGACTCTTATCGCTTCGCTACCAGCTTCGCGGTCGTAATCGCTTGGCCCACGTGCCGTTGCGTATGGTCGGCCACATGCACCAATAGGCCGCCAATCGTACTCGGCAATTGCTTTTTTCCAACTTTTTGCGGGGTTTCAAAGTCGGCCGAGGCTAGCGCCCGCACTCGCCTGTCGGCGCTCTCGAGCGCCCGTTTCAACTCCTCGAAAAGTGCATCACGTTGGGCTTGAGGAGCGAGTTCCGATTTCAACAAGGCCAATTGTGATTCGTCGAGGGTCCCGCCCTCCGCATAAGTAAGCAGACGGTCCAAACTCCGTCCGATGTGGCGCAAATGGAACGCCACGGGTGCGATTCCCTGAGGACGCTCATTGAGCTGTTCATCTGAAAGTGGCCAGCACCACTTCCACAAATCTTCTTTTGCGAGCTCGAGTGCGTGCAGCACGCCGCGCGCCACGGCACGCATTTCGCCGAGCGTTCCGCGCAGCCACGGTTCCGGCCGATTCGAATTGCTTTCGTTCACTTTCCCTCGATGCAATCCAGCACTGCCTGGCTCCAAGAATTGACAGGTGGCATAGCAGAACATAGGATGGGAAAACTTGCTTGCAGAATCAACAAGAACTTCCTACCGGGTGGAATAGACTCGCACGAGGAGCGACCAGCGTGGCTAGAAAGCATGCAGCAAGCATAACTAAAAATACACCGGGCAATCGCCCTGGGGAATCCCTGCGACCTCTTCTCTCCGATGCGCGCGTTCAAACTCGTCTCAAGCAATTGGCCAAGGAAATTCGCCGGGACTTCCCCACCGAACCGCTCCATCTCATCGGGGTTCTGAAAGGCTCCGTATTTTTTCTGACCGATCTTGCGCGCGAACTCGGCGGCGAGGTCTCCTTCGATTTCCTGTCTGTCTCGAGCTACGGGCACGGCACCGATTCCACCGGCGATGTGAAATTGATCAAGGACCTGGACGTCAGCATTGAAGGCAAAACGGTCGTTGTCGTTGAGGACATTCTCGATACCGGCCTCACTCTCAAATATCTTCTCCGTTTCTTCGAGGAGAAAAAGCCGAAGCACCTTCGCGTCGTTGTTCTCCTCGACAAGGTTGAGCGTCGAATCGCCGACGTCCGCGCAGACTACACGGGTTTCGTGATCCCGAACGAGTTTGTGGTCGGTTACGGCCTCGATTTCGACGAGCGTTACCGTAATCTACCGGACGTTTGCGTCCTTGAGTTTGGCGCAAAAGGCAAGGGAAAATCCGCTTAGTGCTTTCGACGCAGAGTCCGAGAGAGCAGCTTGCCCCTGCTATAATAAAATGATTCATGGAAGCCACTGATCCTATAACCCACTCTAGTGTGACCACGGAGAACAGTCCCGAGGTGATTTCCACCCTCGCGGAGCTTGGCGCAGAGGTAAACGCGTCGCTCGATCTGGACGAAGTGCTGTCGCATGCCGCGGTCTTAATAAAGAAACTTATCGACTATGAGTTATTCGGCGTACTGATGATTGGCAGCGATGGCGTCTCGTTGACGCACCGCTTCGCCATCGGCTATCCCCCGGGTCTGGCCGAAAATCTCAAAGTTCCCATCGGGCAGGGCATTACCGGTACCGCCGCCAAGACCGGCCAACCTGTGCGGGTCAGCGATGTGAGGCAGGATTCTCGCTATATTAACGCGATTGACAGCGTGCGTTCGGAACTAGCCGTGCCTTTGATGTTCCGCGGCAAATGTGTGGGCGTACTCGATATCCAGAGTCGCCATCCGAATTACTTCACAAAGGATCAGCAGACGATCCTCTCAGTGTTGGCGAATCGCCTGGCCGTCGCCGTCGAAAATGCGCGTTTGTTTCAGCAGGTGCGAACTCAGGCCGAGGCGCTACTGGTGCTCAACGAAGTCAGTCGTGAGATCAGCTCAATCCTTGATGTGGAGGGCCTTCTTCGCCGGGCCGCAGAATTGGTCAAGCGCGTCATCGACTACCAGATTCTCAGTATCATGCTCTATGACGAAGAGCAGAAGGTCTTCCGCCATCGCCTGGATGTGAAGCACGGTCAAAGGGTTCAGGGAAAGCTGCGAGCCGCTGCTACCGAAGGACTTGTCGGCGCTGCCGCAACTTCGCGGCAACCTGTCGTCGTGCCCGACGTCACTACCGACCCGCGCTATCTCATGGTGAATCCGGAAACGCGGTCGGAACTCGCCATTCCGATGATCTATAAAGGCAAGGTCATCGGGGTGTTAGATCTTGAAAGCCCGCAGCTTAATTACTTCACCGAAGATCACGTTCAGACGCTTTCCATTCTTGCCGCGAATCTTGCGGTCTACGTGGAGAATGCCCGGCTCTACGAACAAGTAGCCCAAGGCGAAGCCCGCATGGAGCGCGATCTACAGGCCGCGAAGCGCATTCAGGGTGCCCTGCTCCGTCCGGTTCCCACCGAGGATTATGGCCTCGATGTCGCCGCACGATACATTTCTGCTCGCGAAGTCTGCGGCGATCTTTATGAATTCCTTCGCTATGGTCCGCAACAGCTGGGCATCGCCTTGGGTGATGTAAGCGGAAAGGGCACTGCCGCCGCGCTCTATGGCGCTGTCGCCATCGGCATTATGCGCAGCTTGGCTCCGCAAAAACTTCAGCCTGCCGAAATGCTTCGACAGATGAACCAATTGGTCGGTGAGCGCCGGATCGAAGGCCGGTTCATGACCGCGTGTTTCGCCACCTGGCAGAAGGGTCGCCAGAAACTTCGCGTGGCCAACGCCGGCCAATCCCAGCCGCTGCTTTACAAAAGTGGGCGTTGCGACAAAATCGAGCTGACTGGCTTTCCACTCGGCATCTTCGAAGAAACCAGCTATGACGAATGGGGAGTGACGCTCGAAGCAGGTGATACCCTTGTTTTCCACTCCGATGGCATCGCAGAAACCGCCAATGCGGAAGGACAATTTTTCGGAACAACCCGGCTCATGCGCCTCATTGAGCAACATCACGAGCGCCCGGCCGCCGAAATCGCTGATCTCGTGCTCCGCGAAGTCGATTGGTTTACGCAAAACGCGCCTCTATCCGACGATCGCACCCTTGTGGTTCTGAAAGTAAAATGAGCGGCCCCAGCGGAGCGCGAACGAACCTGCCGTACGTCGATCCAGCAAAATTCACGCCACAGTTTGCCTGGAAGAAGATGCCTCACGGCACCGGCCGCGAAGTCTTTTGCGAAGGCGTATCCCTCGACGAAATTGCTTCGCGCTTCGGAACTCCCGCGTATGTTTACAGCCAGCTCGCCATTGAACAAGCCTTCGACGAATTGCACCGCGGCTTGGGCCGGCTGCCACATCTATTGTGCTTCGCCGTGAAGGCCAACGGCAATCTCTCCATCTTGAGTTTGCTGGCCAAGCGAGGCAGCGGTTTCGACATCGTTTCCGGCGGGGAACTGGAACATCTCGGCCATATCGGAGTGCCCGGCGACCGCATCGTCTTTAGCGGAGTCGGCAAGACACGCGAAGAGATTCGAGCCGCGCTTGCCTACAAGGCAAAGTCAAACCATGCGCCAGGGATTTTGCAATTCAACGTCGAATCGCCTGAAGAATTGGACGTACTGTTGCAGGAATCCTCGCGCAAGTCTGCGAGTCGCTCGAAACCTCCTGGTGTTTCCCTGCGCGTGAACCCTGACGTAAGGGCCGGTGGCCATCCGCATATCTCTACGGGTCTTTCCGAGCACAAATTTGGCGTCGCCTGGTGCGAAGCCCGGCCCCTTTATGTGCAACATCGCACGTCGAGGCACATTTTGTGGCAGGGAATCAGCGCGCACATTGGTTCACAGATCCTCGACCTGAAGCCTTTCCGCGAAGCCCTGGATCGTCTGGCCGGTTACTTGTTGGATCTACGTCGCCAGGGAGTTGCGCTCAAATATCTCGATTTTGGCGGCGGCTTGGGTGTGCGGTACACGACGGAATCGCCGATTCCTCCCAGGAAATACGCACGGATGATCTCAGAAGTCGTTCGGCCGCTCGGTGTCGGCTTGTTGCTCGAACCCGGCCGGTCCATCATCGCCCCTTCGGCGGTGTTGCTGTCGAAAGTGATCTACACCAAGCGAAATTCCGCGAAGTCGTTCGTGATTATCGATGCGGCGATGAACGATCTCGCGAGGCCGGTCCTCTATGACGCCCCTCATCCGATCACGCGCGTGCGGCAAGACAATTCTAAGGGACACAGCTCCTCTGAGCGCGCAGACATTGTCGGCCCGGTTTGCGAGACGGGGGACTGCTTCCTGCAAGGTTGGCCGCTCGGGCGCGTGGATCGAGGCGATACGGTAGCCATCTGGGCCGCCGGCGCCTACGGTATGGCTTTGGCCTCAAACTACAACGGCCGTCGGCGCCCACCCGAGATCCTGGTTTGCGGGAAAAGGGTGCGTCTCATCCGCCGCCGCGAAACGCAAGCGGACCTCCTCCGCACGGATGCGCTCGCTTAGCCCCCGCGCCCAGAAGCGGTTCCCTCGCGTTGCACCTACGCAAGAATAGCCACACTCCAGCCAACGAGACCTTACACCTCTCCCCACTTCAACTTGCTCCGCAGAATCTCGAAATAACTCTTCTTCGGTGGATGAATCAGCTTCAACCGCTCGGGCGCGCGTGTAATGCGAATCCTGTCCCCAGCATGCAGTGGTACGCCGGTCTGTCCATCCAGCGTTAGAAACACTGAATCCGAATTTTCTTCCATGCGTAGCTCAATTTTGGACACATCCGGCACCACGACGGGCCTGTCGCTCAACGTGTGCGGGCAAATCGGAGTAATCAGGATCGACTCCACCGACGGGTGCACAATCGGGCCGCCCGCGGACATGGAGTAAGCTGTCGAGCCCGTCGGCGTGGCCACAATCAATCCGTCGGCCCGGTAGCGGCACACGAACCCGCCATCGATGTGGAGCTCTAGCTCAATCATGCGCGCCAGCGTACCTTTATTCACGACCGCCTCGTTCAGTACGAGCTGTTTCGTCAAAGCACTGTCGTTGTGGGTACGCTCCGCCAACAGCATCACGCGTTCGCTGACGGGACTACACCCTGCAAGTGTTTGTTCAAGCGCGGGATAAAGCTCCTCAAGAGTAAAGCTTGTCAAAAATCCCAGTCCACCCAAGTTGATCGGCAAAATCGGCGTGCCATGGACAGCCGCTTCGCGCGCGGCCGCCAAAAGCGTCCCATCTCCGCCCAACACCAGCAGCAGGTCAGCTTCCTGGGCAATCTGGTGCCTCGTCTTGCCTAGGTCGCTGCGATTGATCGGACCCGCGGTTTCGGAGTCGATCACCGTCGAGATGCCGCGTTCCTCTAACCAATCCAATAATTTGGGCACGACCTCGGCAAGTATCGATCGCCGCGGCCGCGAGATGATGCCAATCGTTTTGTAGCACGAAGGGGATGACATGAAATTATTGCGATTCTATCTTAGCCGCTTTTCTGGCGTGTAGAAAATACTCCTGGTTGCCCTCCGCCCCCGGCAAAAGGCTCGGCGCGCTGCCCAAGATGGTCAGCCGAAGCGATTCCGCCGCACTGCGCACACTTGCAATCGCCGTTTCATGGAGCTTCGAGTCGCGCACGATTCCACCTTTGCCAACGTCCTCGCGCTTCAACTCAAATTGCGGCTTGACCAATATCAGTAGATCGGCTCCCGGCTTTGCGCAGGCAACCATGCCTGGCAAGACTTTTCTCACGGAGATAAACGAAACATCCGCTGCCACCAGGTCGACGGAATCATGAATGTCGCCCGGAGTCAGCTCTCGTGCGTTCTTTTTGACGCGAATCACGCGCGCGTCTGCGTGCAACTTCCATGCCAGTTGATCGGTGTTAACGTCCACAGCGTAGACCCGGGTCGCTCCGTGCTGCAGTAAGCAATCCGTGAATCCGCCCGTCGACGATCCCACATCCAGACAAACCTTCCCCTGTGGGCTTACGTGAAAGTCTTCGAGGGCACCTTCGAGCTTGAACCCGCCCCGGCTGACGTACTTCTGCAACCGGCTGTGCACTTCAATTCGCGTGGATTCCGTAACCTCTGCGCCCGCTTTTTCGACCTTCTTTCCGTCAACTTCGATCTCTCCGGCAAGGATCATCGCTTGCGCCTTCTGACGTGATTCGGCCAGGCAGCGCTCTACCAGCAAAACATCGAGCCTTTTGCGCGTGGATTTGCCGCCCATGGATTGCTTCTAAGCGCGACGGAGAACCAGGAATTCCGCAATGGCGCGCAGCCGTTCCGCGCGCTCGCCGTACACTTGCAACTCGGCAATCGCCTTTTTAGACAACTCCTCGGCAAATTGATGCGATCGCTCTAGTCCAAACACCGCTGGGTACGTGGCTTTCTGTTGCGCAATATCCTTCCCCGCTGTTTTGCCAAGCGCCGCCGACGATTCCTCAACGTCCAAAATGTCATCGGTTACCTGAAATGCCCAGCCAATGGTTTCGCCAAACCGGCGTAGACGCCTAACATCTTCGGTCGAAGCGCCTGCGCACAGCGCGCCGGAGGTCACCGAAGCTCGAATCAACGCTGCGGTCTTCGATCGGTGAATATACTCGAGCGTGTCCGGTCCGACTTTCTTGCCTTCATTCTCCAGATCTTCCACCTGTCCGCCGACCATTCCGTTCACAGTTCCGGCAGCCGTGGCGATTTCCGTCACCATAGCCACCCGTCGGTCTGCCGAGACCGGCGCCCCCGCAACGGTTTGGAACGCCAGCGTCAGAAGTCCGTCTCCGGCAAGGATTGCCGTCGCCTCGCCAAATTTCTTGTGAGAGGTCGGTTTTCCTCTCCGCAAATCGTCGTTATCCAAGGCCGGCAGATCGTCGTGAATGAGCGAGTAGGTATGAATGAATTCAATCGCGCAGCCCGGGTACAGCGCGTGCGAACTCGTGGTGTCGAAAATGCGCGCCGTTTCCAGGCACAGGATCGGACGGATGCGCTTTCCGCCGGCGAACACGGAATATCGCATCGCTTGATGGATGGAAGAGGGTTGCACGGACTCGGCCGGGAGCAAGTGCTCGAGATGAGCGTCAACCGTCAAACGGTCTTCTTCAAAAAAAAGGGGGAGTTTCATCGGATGGAATTGTGTTTTTGCCCGCGCCAGTGAGAGTTCTTCACGATTTGTTCTCGCCTTCGGCTTCGAACACTTCCGCCACCATTTTCCCGTCCGCCTTCCTTAGCAAAATCTCCACTCGCCCTTCCGCTTCTTCGAGTTGCTTCTGGCATTCCCGCGAAAGTCCGACGCCCTCTTCGAACAGTTTCATCGCTTCGTCGAGAGACAACTGCGGGCTTTCCAGTCTGCGCACCACTTCTTCCAACCGCGCCAGCGAGCGCTCAAAATCCGGCTTCTTCGATGGTTCCGGTTTTTTCGGTAAAGGTTGATTCACGCATTCCTCTCGGACAATCCGATCTTTATGGTCATCTCTGACAATGCGAACAGAAATACGTCGACCGGGCGCCTTGCTCCAACCGTTTGATGGGCCGCCTGCAGCGTTTGCAAGGTAATCCCTGGCGTTGATAGGTGCGCAGGATTTTCTCGAGTCCTTGAAACCACCAAGTCGGGTCGCGAAACACAGGCGCCGGGTGTAAGCAGCATTCTAAAGCACGTCGGAGAACCGACACAATTGCTTTATGAAGTTTCGCCGCTTCCTTCTGACCGAGCGACTTTGCCGGCCGCCCGGGATCGATTTTGGCCTGCCACAACGCCTCGTAGGAATAAATGTTGCCGATGCCCGCTACGCGAGCTTGATCCAAGAGAAATTGTTTCACCGGAGTTCCGGATGCCCTGAGTTTCGCTCCCAGAAACTCCGCGGTGAATTCCGGTGAGAGCGCATCCACACCAAGCTGCTGCAAGGGAACACACACGGCGGCGGATTCCCAACCATGCACTCGACCCAAATGTCGTCCATCGGCGAAACCCAGCACTCCTCGCGCGAATTCAAAGGCCACATCCACATGCACGCCATCGGTCGCACGCTTCGCTCGTTCCCGTAAATCTCCTGCATCGGGAAACCAAATCAAGTGTCCATCCAGCTTGAAATGCATCTCGACCAGCCCGCGATCGAGCCCGAGGAAGAGATACTTCCCATGTCGCCGCACATCGTCAATGCGCCGCCCGCGGCACAGTTTCACGAATTGCGCGGGCGATTGCGGCCGCGTCGCGATCGGATGAAACACATGCACGCAGCGGATTCGTTGACTTCGCACGAGCGGGCGTAGTGTTCGCGCGATTGCCTCTACTTCAGGGAGTTCCGGCATGGAAAGGGAATATCCTCAAACGCCCGGCTTCAGAGTCAGTCTATGCCGCCGCACCTTGGCTTCGGCGGCGTCAGAGAAAGGCCCGTAGATTGCTTTGCCTTCGAACCAATAGGAGAATTGATCGCGATAGTGTTCACTCCCGGCCTGACCGGATTCTCCTCCGGTAATCAGCATAATCGATTGATCCCAATCCGCCAGGTTTGCCACGAATCGTTCCGAAGGACCGTCATGCCGCGTGGCCGCTCGCGGGCTCCAGACCGTTCCGGATTGCGCTTGGTTCGTAATGCTCAGCAGTTTCTTTAAAATACCTTCGCGGCCAATCGGATGCAACATGTCGAGATAGTCGAACCGCTTCCAAGGCCAGTCATCCGGATCGGCGTCCTTCGTCTTGTCTTCCAAATATTTCACAGCTCGGTCGGCCGCCGCGCTCAGTAATTCATCATAGTTTTTGTAATCCGATGGCAACCACCGCGCCGGACGCTCGGTCAATACCCGCTGCAAGAAAACCACTCGCCGCCAGTGATAATCCTTTGCGTCTGCTCCGAGACGCGGCTCCAGAATCAGGTCCAACGCCTTTTCCAAAGCCGCATCCAGAAACGACACCACGGACGAATTGGCCTCGGCCATCCCGTTCCAGTTTTTCGCCTCTTCGATGAGCTTCTGGGCGCGCGGATCTGTCGGTGGAGCGACTTTCGCCGCGCCAGCTAGCTGACCGGCCAGAAACACGTGCGGATAGCTGTAAATGTCCGTCTGAATTTTCAACATGTCTTCCGGCCGCAAGCCTGTTTTGTCGTGCAGGAGGTCGTAAATCCTCGCCGTTCGGTACGGCTCTTCCCAATGATCCGTCAGGTACGGCTTGTAGTTCGGTCCCACGACTCTGGCGTTCGCCGTTACGATCATCCCGCCATCAGGATTGAACACTTGCGGCAGCTGCTCAAACGGGATGTATCCGATCCATTCGTAATCGTCGGTATCCCCGGGTACAGGAACTTCTCCGTGTCCCTTTTTTCGCACCGGGACATGGGCGCCGAGCACGTAGCCGATGTTTCCGTCCACATCCGCGTACACCACGTTCTGCCCGGGTCCCCAGATTCCTTTCATCGTCTCGCGAAATTCGCCCCAATTTTGCGCTTTTCCTAGCCAGTTAAAGAAATTGCACAGCGCTCCGGGCTCCAGGACCGTCCAGCGCATCGCGTAACTCTTATCGCCTTCTTGGCGTACGACCGGTCCATGCCGTGTGACCAGCAATTTCAAATGTTCGTCCGCCGCACCCTTCACTTTGATCACTTCGGAATAGACATCCGCCTTCTTCCAGGCGCCGTTCACACGATATTCTTCAGGATTTGCCGGGTTGAAGGTCTCGACGTAAAGGTCGAGAACATCCGCCCCGTTATTCGTGAATCCCCATGCGATTCTGTCGTTGTGCCCGACAACAACCATCGGTGCTCCGGGCAGCGCAAATCCCTTTACGTTCCAGCCCGGCGCGGTCAAGTGCACCTCGTACCAAATCGGGGGCAATGTAAGGTCCAGATGCATGTCATTCGCAAGCAGGGGCTTGCCCGTTGCCGTATGCTCTCCGCTGACGACCCAATTGTTGCTACCGAGCGAACGGCGAATCTCGCGCTCGGATTCCCCGAGCCAATTCTTGACCTCTTCTGCGAAGGCCGAACCAAACTGCGTCTCTCCCGAGATCGCTGGAGCGTTCGGCACTTCCCGCTCTGTCTTCTGCACATTCGACGGGTCCATCTCCTCATCGTCTTCTTCGTCGCTGTCCGAATGCGCCGCCGCGTGCGCATCTTTTCCTGCGCTGGCGCCTCCAACGACAAAACGGTCCATGGAAGCTTCCGGACTATAGAGATCCTTCGCTAGCTCGTTTCCGACCTTTTCGGTGACTATCGCCCGGCCCAGTTCTTCTTCGCGCGTGTCGGTCAGCGTCCGGTACATGTAGCAGGCGATCACAAGCGAATCGGTGGGCTGCCACGGCTGCGGTTTGTAATTCAGTAGAGTAAATTCAATGGGCAATCGTGTGACGTGTTGCTGCACGTACAGATTTATCCCGCGCGCATAGGCTTCCATGGCGTGGCGCGCTTCGGGGTCCATCATTGCAAAATCCCGGTCTACGGCGCGACTGAAATTCAATATGCGAAAGTCTTTGTCGATTTGCAGAGTGGCCGGACCCAAGACCTCGGAAAGCTGGCCACGCGCGGCGCGGCGCAACAGGTCCATCTGCCATAGCCGGTCCTGCGCCATGACATAACCTTGAGCCTCGGCCAGGTCCTCGAGCGACGCGGCGCGAACATGCGGCACGCCCCAATTGTCCCGCTCGACACTCACTTCGCTGTGCAGGCCGGGGAGAATAATCGATCCGTCGAGCAGCGGCAACGGCCGGTAAACGAACCACCACACCGCCGCGGCCACGGCCAGCGCCACCACTCCGCCGATCCACAGCAATAGCCGTAGAATTGTCCGCACTAGGAATCGCTCTCCATCGGGAAAATCACAGTCTAGTGGACCCCGGCAACCCACGCAACTCGCTCCCCACTCGACATTTCTTAGCCAACCCACTTCCGTTCCCGCTGCACGTCGCTTGAGCGACTGCGCGCTTTTTGTCCTGCCGAGCAACGCGAGGGACCTCTTGCCTCAATCCTGCAGCTCACCCTATCCGGGGATGAGGCTTCATCGGCGGCAATCGCGCCTCTGCCCTGCCCATGCTTCTCTAGCGGCACCAACCCGACTCCCGCAAATGTCCGCCATGGGTGCTGTTACAATGCCGCTGAGGGCGATCCTTCGGATGTTTCTGCTACGCCTCATAGGCGTTTTCATACTGGTGGCGCTCAACGGCTTCTTCGCCGCCGTCGAGTTTTCTCTCGTGGCGGTGCGGCTCTCGCGAGTCCGCCAACTGGTCGCGCGCGGCAGCGCCCAGGCAAAGATCGTGGAACAGCTGCTCGGTGACCTGCATCGCGTCGTTTCTGGCGTTCAGGTGGGGATCACCCTAACCAGCCTGGCCATCGGTGCCCTTGGAGAAATTACCGTGGCCACGTTGGTCCAAAGCGTGATGCCCACTCAAGGCTCTTTCCGAACTCTTCTCCTGATTCATGCCATCGCGCTGACCATTTCCTTCCTATTCCTGAGCGCGATCCACGTCGTTCTAGGCGAACTCGTTCCCAAGACCATCAGTCTCGCCCGAGCCGAACGCGTAGCCCTGATGGTTTCCCGTCCGTTTTTGTGGTTTTTGAACACTTTTCGCTGGGCGATTGATTTCCTCGACGGAGCGTCCGGCCTGATCGTCAAAGCGCTCGGAATCATGTCGCCCGCCGGCCACGGCGTCGCTCACTCCACCGAAGAGCTCCAGATTCAAATCCAGCAGGCGCGTGAACGCGGGTTGCTCGCTGCCGGGGAAGAGAAGTTCATCCTCAGCGCTCTCGAATTGAATCAGCTTCAAGCGCGCGAAATTATGGTCTCGCGTCCCGATATGCATACCTTGCCCATCGAAGCTTCGCTCGAGGAAGTGATGAGCATGTTCGCGACCACGCAACGGTCCCGCATTCCCGTGTACCGCGAAACCCTGGACCACATCCTTGGCTTCGTACACGTCAAGGACATGCTGTGGGTTCTTCTCGACCGCGAGCGCCGGCTGGAGGAACAGTTGCCTCCGCCCCCTCCGTTCGATCTCCGCCGCGTCCTCCGTGAAATCCTGATCGTTCCCGAGACCAAGCCCGCGAGCGAACTCCTCGCGGAATTACGTTCGCGCCACGTTGGCATGGCCATGGTTGTCGATGAGTTCGGCAGTATCCTCGGCTTGGTCACGATCGAAGATCTTTTGGAACAATTGGTCGGGGAAATCCACGACGAGTTCGACGTCGTCGAAAAGCCTCTAACGCTCTCCGATGGCGCGGTTATTTTCGATGCCGCCCTCAACGTCCACGATCTCGACACGCAATACAACATCGCACTCCCGGAAGATCCCGCCTACGCCACCGTCGGCGGTTTCGTGATGGACCAACTCGGTTTCATTCCCCGTGGTGGTGAAAGCTTTGAGTTTGAAGGCTATCGCTTCACGGTCATTGAAATGGACGGCCGCCGCGTGGCTCGCGTCAAGATTCAATTGCTTCCGCCGAACAATCCAGCTGCTTCCGCTCCGGAATCGATGGGAACCAGTGCTTCTGCCGCAATCAGCAAACTCAATTCTAGCGGTCGAAAGAGCTGAACCGACAGACTATGACGCGCCACATCCTTCATCGCCTTCTGCTCACGCTCCCGGCCCTTTGGCTCATCCTCACCATGGTCTTTTTCCTAATCCACATTGTCCCTGGCGACCCTGTCGAGCAGATGCTCGGCGAAGGCGCCACGCCATTCGAGGCTGCGCAGTTGCGCCACACTTTGGGACTTGATCAGCCTCTTTACGTCCAGTACCTGCGTTATCTCCGCCAAACCGTTCGCGGTGACCTCGGGGAATCGTTCAAGTTTCAAGCTCCGGTTCGCCGGGTCATTTTCGAACGCTATCCCGCTACGCTCCAACTTGCCTTTCTTGCCCTTCTCGTTTGTGCTGCCATCGCGATTCCAGCAGGCGTCCTCGCGGCCCATCGCCGAGGATCAAATGTCGACCGTTCGATCGGGCTCTTCACTCTTTTTGGCTTGGCGGTTCCAAACTTTGCTCTCGGCCCCCTGCTGATTACTCTGTTCTCGATCAAGCTCGGCTGGCTCCCGGTGTCCGGCCGTGGTGGCGCTTTGAATTACATCTTGCCCGCTGCCACGCTCGGCGCTGCCCTCGCCGCGATTCTGACGCGCATGGTTCGCAGTTCCATGCTCGAAGAACTCTCGAGTGATTACGTGCGCACTGCCCGCGCCAAGGGTCTTTCGACCACGGCGGTCCTTTTGCGCCACGCCTTGCGCAACGCGCTAATTCCAATCATCACCATTCTTGGTTTGCAGTTCGGCACGCTGCTTGCCGGCACGATCGTCACAGAAACGATCTTTTCCTGGCCGGGCATTGGGCGTCTTACCGTCATGGCCATCTCCTCGCGTGACTATCCGTTGCTGCAAGGTTGCATTCTCGTGATCGCTCTTTCCTACGTTTTTGTCAATTTGCTCACCGATGTGTTTTACGCCTTCATCGATCCTCGGGTGCGCTTGTCATGACCGCCTCCGCATCACTACGCGATTTTCTTCGCCAAAGCCTCCTCGCTCGAGCGGGCTTGGCCATCGCGTGTCTGCTGATAATCGTTGCTCTGCTGGCGCCCTGGATTTCGCCTTCCGACCCCGCGTCGCAGCATCTCGCCGCGCGCCTCGAGCCTCCCTCGCTCTCGCACTGGATGGGAACGGACGAACTGGGCCGAGACATGCTCTCCCGCGTCATGTACGGCGCCCGCATCTCGCTGTTCGTAGCCGTTTGTGTGGTTTTCGGCTGTGGCCTGACCGGTCTCGCTCTCGGCATGTCAGCCGGCTATCACGGCGGTGCATTCGACCGTATTGTGAATCTACTCTTGATCAACGCTTTTCTTTCGTTTCCCGGCGTTCTACTGGCCATCGCCTTCGCGGCCTTCTTCGGTCCCGGCATCGGCAAGGTTATCCTTGCGTTGATCATCACCGGCTGGGCCGGCTACGCGCGCCTGGCTCGCGCGCAAGTCCTCAAAGCCAAGGAATTGGACTTCGTTCTCGCAGCGCGTTCCCTCGGCGCCTCGCACTTTCGCATTCTCACGCGCCATGTTTTGCCGAATATTCTTCAACCCGTGCTGATCCAAGCCACTATCGGCCTGGCAGGCGCGATCCTGGCCGAAGCGACCCTCAGTTTTCTAGGCTTGGGCGTGCTAGCACCGCTCCCGAGTTGGGGCGCCATGCTCAACGACGCCCGCAGTCACCTGTTCGACGCTCCCCATATGGTCGTCTTTCCTGCCTTGGCTGTCTTGTTAGCCGTGCTCGCTTTCAACTTGCTAGGCGACGCCTGGCGCGATTGGCTCGACCCCCGCACCCGCTCCCAAATGACCGCCCTTGATCAGTCCCGCTAGGTCGAAAACTGCAGCCATTCCTGTCGTAACGGATTTGTTCCCGTAGGGGGCGCACCGTGCTGCGCCCATGTCCGCACGGACGTTGCGCCCGCAGGATTGACGGACTTTCTTTCTGCTTGCTTCTTGTTCTGATTAGGGTCGGATCTTTCAGCCCGACAAAGGGAAATCAGTCACAACCAATACTCGTTATTCCGAGGGTTTCTGGGCTGAGGAATCTGCTTTCCTTCACCGACCACTCACTTGGTCAACAAAACCGGCGTCCCTCTCCCAGTCCCCAACGCCTTTGATGCATTCCCCTTATTCACCGCGATCTCCAGATAGCCGCTCGATCCCACATACGCCACCGGTTCTCCCGCATCTCCGCTCGCGAATGTGTGCACCATTCGCGCCACCGGGTGAGTCCCCACCTGCAATTGAATCTTGCCGTTCTCCATCGATGCTGCCGGCAAATCCTCCGGCCGGAAATTCGTTATCAAATTCCCAAATCCATCCACTTTCAGAACGACTCCTTTGAGCACACCGTCTGCGTCTTTTGGCTTCGGCAGAGCCAACTTCTTATAGTCCTCGATCTCCTCGCCCATGCTGGCGGGCTGCCAATGTTTCGAAAGCCACCCGGCCACCGGAACAAAAACATCGCGCCCATGAAACGTTTTGCTCACTGGCTGGTTAAAATAATGCTCGCTGGTCAAATGGCGCACGGCGACGTTTGGCTCCTTCTCGTAAACGCCGGAAAGCACGCCGTTATCCGGCGCAATAAAATATTGATTCTGCCCGCTCACGAGCAACGGCCGTCGCGATGTCCCTACACCAGGGTCGACGATCACGACATGAATCGTGCGCGGCGGAAAATACTCATACGCGGCGGCAATCGCCAGCGCTCCATCGAGCAAGTCGTACGGTGCGATTCCGTGGGTAATATCGATAATCGTGACTTCCGGATTAATCCGCAGGATGACCCCCTTCAACACCCCCACCAGGTGATCATTGGTCCCATAATCCGTAGTCAAAGTAATGATTGGGTTCGTCAATTCCATCTCCCTCTCCGTCAGGACAGCTCTCCCTCTGTTCGGGGCGTCGAGAGGCACCCCGCATCTTCGACGCTAGCCGACCCCAGCCCGGATAGCAACAATTCGCACAGAAAGCGCTACGCAACTGCTAACGCCATGGCCGGCGTCTGGTGCGGCTCTGGATGCGGCTCCTTGCGTTCCCCCGAGGCCCATCGTACGATTTCAAATTGGTGTCTCGCGCGGATTTTGCTCCATAAACTCGGCCTCAAGCCAGGGAGTTGTTCCGAATGAAATCGGTCGTCGTTGTGGGTGCGCAATGGGGCGACGAAGGCAAGGGCAAGGTAGTCGACTATCTCGCCGGTTCGTTTGATTACATCGTGCGCGTGGCCGGCGGTCACAACGCCGGCCACACGGTCATCATCGGCAAGGATCGTTATGTGCTGCAGCTGATCCCCTGTGGCATCCTGCGGCCGAAGCAGCATGCCGTTATCGCCACTGGTGTGGTCATCGATCCGGCCGCTCTGGTCGCCGAAATCGAAACCCTGGCGAAAGTCGGTGTCGATGTCAAAGGCCGCCTGCACATCAGCAATCGCGCTCACCTGATCTTTCCGTACCACCGTGAACTGGATATGGCTGCCGAAGCCGCCCGCGGCGCCAATAAAATCGGAACCACTTCGCGCGGCATCGGACCCGCCTACGAAGACAAGATGGCCCGCCGCGGCCTCCGCGTCGTCGATCTCCTCGATCCCGCGCTCTTCCGCGAAAAAGCCGCTCGCGTCGTCGCCGAGAAAAATCGCATCGCCCAGGGTGCCTACGGCGCGCAGGTGGATTTCTCTCACGAAGTCGAAGCCTCGCTCGCCCTCGGTGAAAAGATCAAATCCTTCATTTGTGACACCGCCGAACTCGTTAATCACGCTCTCGACGAAGGCAAGTCCGTGCTTTTTGAAGGTGCCCAGGGCACAATGCTCGACATCGACCACGGCACCTACCCCTTCGTGACTTCCTCGAGTGCAACCGCTGGCGGAGCCACCACCGGCGCGGGTGTGCCTCCTACGAAAATACGTCACGTCCTCGGCATTTCCAAGGCTTACACCACCCGCGTGGGTGGCGGTCCGTTTCCCACTGAAATGCCAGACCTGGAAGCCAAGGAAGTCCGTGAGCGTGGCAAGGAGTTCGGCGCCGTCACGGGCCGTCCTCGACGCTGCGGTTGGCTCGATCTTGCCGAATTGCGCTACGCGGAAATGATCAATGGCATCGACTCGCTGGCTGTTACCAAACTCGACGTTTTCGACACACAACGAGAAATCCGCGTCTGCACCGGCTATACCTACAAAGGCTCACCCATCCATGAAATGCCTGCCTCGGCCGACGAGTACGAGCGTGTCACCCCGGTCTACAAGACTCTTCCTGGCTGGTGTGCCGACACTTATGGCGCCAAAGACGCGTCCAGGCTTCCCAAGAACGCGATCGACTACCTGCGTTTCGTCTCGGACTTCCTTCAACTCGAAATCGGTATGATCTCTACCGGTCCCGAGCGCGACGCCACCATCATCCAACCGGGCACTCTTCTAGCCCACTGGCTCTAGCGCCGTCTTTGTAGGAGCCGCCTTTCTACTTCGGAGCGAAGCGAAGGGCCGAGTCGAGACGCTGGTTGCGGTAGAATACAGCTCTGATGTTCTCCTTCTCCGACGCCCGCCAACTCGTCATCGCTCAATCCAAATCTCAGGCGGGTGCTCGTCCAACCATCGACCTGCCCATTTTCGAGGCCCTTGGACGCATCCTCGCCCGTGAAATCCGCTCCGACCGCGAATATCCGCCCTTCAACCGCTCCACCCGCGATGGCTATGCCGTCACGGCCGCCGAAGCCAGTCCGGGCGCCGCCCTCCGCTGCGTAGCCGAAATCAAAGCCGGCGACACGGTTTCTCAGTCTTTGCGTCCTGGCACCTGCATTCAGATCATGACAGGCGCAGCCGTGCCCTCCGGCGCAGACGCGGTCGTGATGATCGAATTCACTCATCGTGACAACGATGTCGTGACTTTCGATCGCCCCAGCAAGCCCGGCCAGAACATTGTCGCCCTCGGCAGCGAAGCCCACACGGGCGACCTCGCGCTCTCCGCTGGCCTGCGCCTGGGGTTCGCGGAATTAGCTGTCGCTGCCCAGGTCGGCGCCAGCACGGTCCGCTGTTACAAAAGGCCTCGTGTCGCCATTCTCTCGACCGGTGACGAGGTCGTCCCCATCACCGAAACACCCGGTCCTTTCCATATTCGTAATAGCAATACGGTGTCCCTTGACGCCCAAATCCGTCTCTCGGGTGGCGATCCTGTCCCGTTGGCGAACGCCCTCGACCGGGTCGACGATCTGTCTGCAAAAATTGAGCAAGGTCTGCGCGAAGACGTTCTCGTCCTGTCGGGCGGCGTCTCGATGGGGAAGTATGACCTGGTCGAATCTGTCCTGAAGGGACTAGGCGCCGAGTTTTTCTTCGATGCCGTCGCCATTCGCCCGGGAAAGCCCGCGGTCTTCGGCCAGTGCGGCAATACGCTCGTGTTCGGCCTGCCGGGCAACCCAGTCTCCACGATGGTCACCTTCCAGCTCTTCGTCGTCCCCGCTTTGGATATCCTGAGCGGTGCCGAACCTCGCCCGCTTCCCTTACTCGAAGCAACCCTGTCAGAGGCGCTCGAGGAACACCCAAATCTCACTCACTTTCTTCCCGCGCGCCTCGACTGGCAAGACTCTCGGCCGCGTGTCCGCGCTCTCCGCTGGCAAGGTTCCGGAGACATCGCCGCCCTCACCCAGGCCAACTGTTTCCTCATCGTCACTCCGGATCGCTCGCAAATCTCATCCGGTGAGAAAGTTTCTATTCTGCCGCGGTTCGACGTACTCTAATCCGAGCCTGTACAGCGGCCGGCGTCCGCGGCAGGTGCCTTTTGCTGTTCGTCTCGAGGACTAAGTGACCAAACTCTCCCACTACACCGACCGCGGCGAAATCTCCATGGTCGACGTTTCCTCGAAATCCGTGACCACGCGCACCGCCATCGCCCGCGCCTTCGTTCGCATGTCCCCCCGTGTTCTTCGCGCCGTCGGCGGCCTGAACAATCCCAAGGGCAATGCCCTCGAAATTGCGAGGATTGCAGGAATCGCCGCGGCCAAACGCACCTCCGACTGGATACCTCTTTGTCACCCCCTACCCATCACCCACATTGCTGTGACCCCACGCGTATGCAAAGATGGAGTGGAACTGGTTTCCAAAGTGACGGCCACGGCGCGAACCGGGGTAGAGATGGAAGCGCTGGTAGCCGTCACCTGTGCCGCCCTCACGGTCTACGACATGTGCAAAGCGCTCGATAAAGGTATCGAGATCACAGCCATCCATTTGCTTGAAAAGGTTGGCGGGAAGAGCGGCGACTATCGCCGCGCTGCGAAATCGTCGAGGAGACGCAAGTCATGAGCGCGGCCGCCGCGGCCAAGAACATCAAACTGCTCGTTGCCGAGGACAATCCCATGGTGCGCGACCTCGTCGCCAAGGGACTCGAGCCTTTCTGCGAAGTCATGGTCGCCGCCGATGGGGCCGACGCTCTCCTGAAAGTCATCGATGAGCCGCCCGATGTGATCCTCTGCGATTACAAAATGCCCGGCCTGAATGGACGCCAGCTCTTCGAAAAGCTTCGCGCCCGCGAATCCACGCGGCACATTCCGTTTCTCTTCATGGCCAGCCGCAGTGATATCGAGGAGCGACTCCGACCACTCATCGAAGGCGCTGAAGATTTCATCTCCAAGCCGTTCCTCCTTAAGGATCTCGTGCGGTCCGCTAAGAAAGTCGTCGATCGCTTGCTTTTGGAAAAACTGCAGAAACAAGCCTCTCGCCCCGGCGTGATTCAAGGCCGCCTGGAAGAAATGAGCATGATCGATCTGTTGCAATCGCTCGAAATGGGCCAGAAATCGTGCCGCCTGATGGTTCAAAAGGGCCCCGAACGAGGCGAACTCTTTTTCGCCGGCGGGCAATGCCGCGATGCCAGGATCAAAGACCTCACCGGCGATGACGCGGTGCTGAAAGTTGTCCTTTGGACAGAAGGTGAATTCGAAATCGATTTCAACGCCGCCAACGCTTCGACGGCCACAACTACGACGCGCACCACGACCGGCCTGCTCATGGAAGCCATGCGCCTCCTCGACGAAGCCAACCGCGATACCGTCGGCACAGGATAACAGTTTCCAGGGCCCGCCTTTTGAGGCGGTACGCCCTCAGAACTTAAAAGCAAAAACTTTTCATGCGTATCGCCATTCTCACGATCAGCGATTCCGTCTCCCGCGGTGAACGAGAGGACCGTTCCGGCCCAGCGCTGGTCGCCCGCTGCCGCGAACTTGGTTGGAATGTCACCTCTACGCTTCTTTCCTCTGACGATCCCGCCCTCCTTCGCGGTCATCTACGCGCCATCACCGACTGCGGAAGCGTAGACGTTCTGCTCACCACCGGAGGCACGGGCCTCGGCCCCCGCGATACCTCGCCCGAAGCCACGCTCGAAATCTCCGACCGCACCATCCCGGGCATTGCCGAAGAGATCCGCCGCAAGGGCGCGGAGAAAACCCCGACCGCGGTTCTCTCGCGCGGCGTCGCCGCCGTCTGCAACAAAACCATCATCATCAATCTTCCTGGCAGTCCGAAAGGCGCCCTCGAATCCCTCAATGCCATCGCCCATATCCTGCGTCACGCGGTGGAAGTCCTTCACGGCGCCCAGCACGACTAAATTTCTCCAGCGCCTTATCCTCCTGAGGCACTCTCGCTGAAGAGCCTGCTTTTTCTCGTCCGCGAACCTCTGCGGACCAATCTCGCTAGTTGACCCTCCGGCGCTCCTCCGTAACAATGATCTGACCATGACTCTCAAACTTTCTGACAAGCATCTCGCGGTTCTCGGCACCGGCAAACTCGGCGGCATTCTTTTGCGTGCCTATCTCAAGCAGAATCTTTTCTCCCCAAAACATGTCACCGCCACAGTCCGGCACGAAGAAAAAGCCGCTACGCTTTCCAAGGATCTGAGGGTCAACGTCACCACAAATAACCGCAACGCCGTCAAAGATGCTGACGTTGTCCTTCTCGCCGTAAAGCCTCAAGTTGTCGGCGACGTACTGAAAGAAATTAAGCCTGCCCTTGGCAAAGGCACGCTGGTTATCTCCGTGGCCGCCTCGGTTCCTACTTCCTACATCGAGCAGCGCGTCGCCGAGAAGGTTCCCGTCATTCGCGCCATGCCGAACACCTGTTCTACCGTAGGCGTCGGCATGGCCGGTATCTGCCGCGGTGCGCACGCTTTGCCCGAGCACCTCGAGATTGCCAAAGCTATGTTCAACGCGGTTGGCCGGGTTGTTGTCGTTGACGAAAAAAACATGGACGCGGTCACCGGCCTTTCTGCCAGTGGTCCTGCGTTTATTTACATCATCCTCGAATCCCTGGCTGAAGCAGGAGTCAAAGTTGGTCTCCCTCGCGATATCTCGACCCTGCTCGCCGCGCAAACCATGAAAGGAGCCGCCAGCGTCGTCCTTGAAACCGGCGACCATCCCGCGCTTCTGAAGGATGCCGTTACCACTCCAGCCGGCTGCACCATCGACGGCATCCTCGAGCTCGAAGAAGGGAAGTTGCGTGTGACTCTGATCAAAGCGGTAGTAAAAGCCACACAGCGTGCGGGCGAACTTCTCTTCGAAAAATAAAATTTCCTTCCTCGAAGCAAATTAAGAAATGCTCGGCGAACGAGGCGGCACCAGGAAAACATCACAAAAAATCGCAATGTTATCCAGGCACCGCGAAGTTCGCGGCCGAAGGGCGGCCTTGCACTCTTCCATCTGCTCCGATTTCCATTTCGAATATCCGTCCACGCTCCGTCTCCGGCTGTGCTAGCATCCCCAAAGAATGCCTGCTGCCTACATCCCGCTTCTGATCTTCGCGCTTCTCGTGCTCTCCTTCCCGGTCAGCGCTCTTCTCCTCTTCAAACTGATTCGACCCAAATCGCAAAATGATCCCGCAAAATTAGTACCGGACGAACGCAGTATGCCAGCCGAAAGCATCGCCAACGGCCGCTCCTCCGCGCGCTTCTACGTTGTCGCCACGCTCTTTGTAATCTTCGAGATCGAAACCATCTTCCTCTTTTCTTGGGCCAGTCTTTATCGCTTCTGGCTCGCCGCACACACCGGGGGCTTCGCTCTGATTTCCATGCTGGTTTTCCTCGGGATGCTGCTGGTCGGTTACGCCTGGCTTTACAAAAAGAACGCCCTCGACTGGGCTTGAAACGAAAGATTCCGCACTTCGAAGTTCAAGACTTTACTACTTGGCGGATCCCCAATGATGTCAACGCTGATGTCGTTAGCCGATTGACTGGCCTTATCTCCTGTGTTAGAAACGCTTTGAATCCAGTCCATGGCCGACGAATCCCAGCCATGCCCAAAGTTTGAAACTACCGGAGCAGAAAGTCGCGTCCATCAATGCAGGCGCCGCTATCGAAAGGAGCGGACACGATTGCCGGTACCGCCTCTTCGATGGTCTCGTCCTACACAAGATGGACCGATGATCGAGCGTTTTGTTTTCTTGCACCCACCACTGTTTGCGACCGAAGAGAACCACTCAGGATGAATCCAACGCTTCAGGCCCTGCTCAACTTTCTGCAAACCTGGTGGGTTGAGCTTGTCAGTGCGGCGGTCATCGCCGCCATCGTTCCCCTTATCGCTGCCTACCGGGTGCTGGTCGTGCGCAAAGTGGTGCGTTTTGATCCAACGCTCGTCGGCGTTAACGGCTTGTCGCAACGGGTTGTCGATGCAATAAAGCTTCTTTTCAAAGAAGATCGCGTTCCCCAGGGAGCCGACACCTTCATCTTCTGGTTCGCCCCAACGATTGCCATGGCCGCCGCGTTCATACCCATGGGCGCGCTCTACTTCGGCCCAGCCTTGCGTGTCGGCCGGGATATGAATATCGGTATCCTCTTTATTCTCGGCGTCGGCTCTCTAGGTTTCCTCGGCATTATCCTCCGCGACTGGGTTTCCAACAGCCACGATTCTGTCGGCAGGGCCATGCGCAACACCGCGCAATTCGTCAGTTACGAAGTTGCCAGCGGTCTAGCCATTGTGAGCGCGGTACTGCTTGCTGGCACGCTCAAGATCCACGCGATCGTTGATGCTCAAGCGGAACATCACGTCTGGTTCCTTTTTTTTGCTCCCATTGGTTTCCTTACATATTTTGTCGCTTCAATCGTTGCAACCCAGCGTCAGGGAGATCTCCCCGAAACCGGTTCCGAACTCGGCGCCAGTCACATGACCCAATGCAGCGGTTTCCGTTGGTCGCTCTACTTCCTTGGCGAATTCGCCAACATGATCGTGGTGGCCTCTGTCGCCACCACGCTTTTCCTTGGTGGTTGGCTGCGCCCTTTCCCAAATGTTTATTGGCTGAACTGGCTGGATTTTCTGCCCGCCCTGCCGGCCGCCGCGGTTGGCGCCTACTGCGTCTACAGGGGAAGGAAGCAGTCGGTGAGAATTCAAGCATGGTTCCACTGGGCAGTCGGCCTGGGCTGCTTCGCTATTGCGTTCATTCTTCTGATGCCGTGGCTTTTCGTACCTCTTCGCTCCCGCGTGCCCGACCTCAACGGTGCGTTCTGGTTTCTCTTGAAAGTCTCGATCTATGTTTACATTTTCATGTGGCTGCGTTTGACTTCGCCCCGGTTCCGCTACGATCAGCTCATGCACCTCGCCTGGTACATCCTGATACCGTTGGCCATCGTCAACATTTTGTCCGTCGCTGTCGGCATGTTGTTCGAATCGGAGTTCGGCTGGAATCGCTGGCTGGCCTTTTTCCTAATAACCATTTTCGCGTTTACCGCCGCTGTATTCCTCGTGCGTATGAATGACAAGCGCGGAGTGACCGCCCATTCCGTGGCCACAGGAACGTCGGATTCCTATGCTCGATAGCATCCTGTTCTACTTTTTCGCCGGAATGGCGGTTCTTAGCGCCGCGCTGATGATCACGCGCCGAAATGTCATCCACTCCATCGTTTTTCTCATCACCACGCTTCTGGCCACGGCAGGCATCTTCCTGCAACTCCGCGCCGAATTTCTGTTTGTCAGCCAAATCATTCTTTATGCCGGCGGCATTATGGTGCTGTTCATCTTTGTGGTCGTGTTGGTCCGCCTGGATGTAGTTCTTCGCCAAGTCCGATTTCGCCTGCAAACGCTTGTCGCTGTCGCAGTCCTAATCGCCCTCGGATTGGAAGCAATGGCGATTCTTTACTCTGCGGGCAAATTGCCGGGCGCAGGCTTATTCGTTCCAAAAATTGAGGACGCCGATAAACTGCCCGCCAATTCCGAGGAGCTGGCGAAAAGTCTCTTCAGCAATTACTTGCTGCCATTCGAAATCGCCAGCGTTCTGCTGCTGGTCGCGATGGTCAGCGCCGTAGTCATGGCGAAAAACAAAAAGAGAGCCGACGAAACATGATGTCTCCGGCCCACTATCTCTTTCTGAGCTTGGCGCTCTTCCTGATCGGCTGCATCGGCGTGGTCACGCGCCGCAACGTCATCGTCGTTCTGATGTCCATCGAACTGATTCTGAATGCCGTCAACATCAATCTGGTACTGTTCGCCCGTATTTTCGGCGATGTCGCCGGACAGGTCTTCGCGCTCTTCATCATCGTCGACGCGGCCGCCTCAGCCATTGTCGGACTCGGCATCATCATCGCCTTCTTCCGCAACCGAGAAACCCTTCAAGTCGACGAAATGGACCTCCTCAAATGGTAGCCAGCGTCCCGTCCCGAACTCTGTCGAGTCACAAGTTACAAATCACATCCCTCAACTCTCGAGTCAGCCTCCGATGACCCCCTCCTATTTTCTCGACAGCCTGTGGCTCATCCCGCTCTTTCCGCTGCTCTCAGCCATGCTGATGCTCTTTCTCGGACGCCTTCTCCCGAGAAGCGCTGTTAACTTCTTCTGCGTCGGCAGTGTCTTGCTCTCCTTCCTCCACGCTGCCGGAGCCACAGTTGCCCTTTTCGCGCTTGATCCAGCTCACCGCGTCTTCCAGCAAATTCTCTTTGAATGGGTCACACCCGGCCCCATTCCCGCCGTCGGAGGCCCAGTTCCATTCATCGCCGATTGGGGTTACCTCCTCGATCCGCTCTCCTGCGTCATGATTCTTATCGTCACCGGGGTTGGTTTCCTCATTCACATCTACTCGATCGGCTATATGCGTAGCGAAGGCGGCTATTACCGCTTTTTTGCCTACATGAACCTTTTCCTTTTTTCCATGCTGACCCTGGTTCTCGCCAATAACCTGTTTCTCCTGTTCGTAGGCTCGGAAGGCGTGGCGTTGTGCGGCTATCTGTTGATCGGATTCTACTTTGTGAAAAAATCCGCCTCCGCTGCAGGCACCAAAGCATTCATCGTGAATCTCGTGGGAGACACCGGTTTTCTCCTGGGCATTTTCTTGATCGCCGGCACCTTCGGCACGGTCCGTTTCACCTCGCAGGGTCTGGGCGATCCCATCGCTTTTGCCGGCATCAACGAAACTCTCGCCGCGATGCTCAGCCAGGATCGCCTATTCGTCGGTGAATCGGTGCTCACGACTATAGCTCTTCTACTTTCCTTCGGCGCTGCCGCAAAATCCGCTCAATTCCCGCTGCACATTTGGCTGCCCGACGCCATGAAAGCTCCCATTCCGGCCAGCGCATTGATTCACGCCGTCGCGATGGTCACCTCCGGGGTGTACCTGGTTGTTCGCATGAACGCCATCTATCAGCTAGCGCCCATCGCCATGGACATCATCGCCATCGTCGGCGCGCTAACCGCCATTTTTGCGGCCTCCATGGCCCTTACGCAGACCGACATCAAGAAAGTTCTGGCCTATTCCACGATCAGCCAGCTCGGCTACATGTTTCTCGCCCTTGGCGTCGGTGCCTTCTCCGTCGGCGTTTTTCACCTAATGACCCACGCGTTTTTCAAAGCGTTGCTGTTGCTTGGCGCGGGCGGTGTCGTTCATGCACTTTCCGGCGAACAGGACCTCCGTAAAATGGGCGGCCTCTGGAACACCATTCCCGCCACGTCCCGGCCTTTCCTGATCGCCACTTTGGCAGGCGCGGGCATGCCCCCGCTGGCCGGCTTTTTCAGCAACAACGCAATCCTCGAGCACACCTTTTCGCGCTCCGCTCACATCGATCGTTACCTCTTTCTCTGGTTTGTAGGACTGATCACTGCCGGGATCACGGCCCTCTACATGTTCCGCTTGCTCTTCCTTGCCTTCTTCGGGCTCTCTCGGGTCCCGCCGAAAGTCGAGCAGCACATCCACGAATCACCTGTGACAATGACCATTCCGCTCATGGTTCTAGCGGCGCTCTCGATCGTAGGTGGGTGGTTTGCGCTTCCGGCGCTTTGGGGCGAAGACAGTTCCTTCGAAAAGTTCCTCGAACCGGTCGTTCGCAACGTCATTCCAGAAACTGCCGCCGGCAGATTTCCCCATCACGCGTTGCTCGTCGAATGGTTTCTGATGGTACTGGCAGTGGTCCTCGCCGGCCTGGGCACATCGCTGGCCTACAATTTCTATCTCAGGCGCCCGCAGCTCCATACGAGGGCGGCCGTTTCCTGGCCGCGGCTCCACAATCTCTTGGTTCACAAGTACTACATCGACGAAATCTGCGACGCGCTTTTTGTGAATCGCATCAAAGATCTGAGCATGGCCTTCGGCCTTGTCGATGCAAAGGTAATCGACGGTTTCGGCGTCGACGGCGCAGGAGCGCTGGCCCGCGTCTTGTCCCGGCTTTCCATGTGGTGGGACCGATGGATTGTCGATGGCCTTTTCAACTTTCCAGGCAAATTCATGCGTTTTCTCAGCCACCCGATTCGCATGTTCCAAACCGGCGTGCTTTCGAGTTATGCCGTCCTCATCCTGATCGGACTGGCCATTTTGCTTGCGTATTACGGCCTTCACATGCAAGTTTTAGTGCGCAGTTTGCACTGAAAGGGCGATGGGCATGTTCTCTCAGCATCTCTTGAGCGGGATTCTCTTCACACCCACGATTGGGGCGCTCGTTTTGCTGTTCATCCCTCGTCGCGCCCTGCACTTGCATCGCCTGCTTGGTAATTTTTTCGGTGTGCTCGGATTTCTCGTTTCTCTACCTCTGATGGTTCATTTCCCGTCAGGCTTTGAAAGCTACACCTTCGTCGAATCCGCCCCGTGGATCCCTTCGATCGGCGCGCACTACGCCCTCGGCCTCGACGGCATCAGCCTCCTTCTGGTCCTGCTCACCACCTTTCTCGGTATGCTCGCCATTCTCTCCTCCTGGTCTGCCATTCAGATGCGCACCAAGGAGTACTACATTCTTCTGCTGCTACTGCAAACCGGAATGCTTGGCATCTTCATGTCGCTCGACTTGTTTCTCTTTTACATGTTCTGGGAAGTCATGCTCGTTCCAATGTATTTCCTCATCGCCGCTTGGGGTAGCGACCGCCGTCTCTACGCGGCCATCAAATTCTTCCTCTACACTCTGGCCGGCTCCGCGGTGATGCTTTTGGGCATCCTGTCTCTTTACTTCAACGCTGCAAAATTGACCGGCACAGAAACCTTCGACATCCCGACTCTTCTTGCCACCGCTCAGCACTTTCCAGACTCGCTAAAAGTCTGGCTATTCTGGGCCTTCTTCTTCGCCTTTGCCATTAAAGTCCCGCTGTTCCCCTTCCATACCTGGTTGCCGGACGCCCACACGGATGCGCCTACGGCCGGCTCTGTCCTCCTCGCCGGTATCATCCTGAAAACGGGAACCTACGGCTTCATACGCTTCTCTTTGCCACTGCTTCCGGCCGATCCAATTGCGCGGGCCAGGATCATTCACATCGTCATCTTGCTGTCGCTGGTCGGCGTCATTTACGGAGCTGTCGTTTGCCTCATGCAAACGGATATGAAACGCATGATCGCCTACAGCTCCGTCAGCCACTTGGGCCTTTGCATGCTCGGCATCTTCGCACTCACGCCCACCGGCCTTTCTGGCAGTGTCTTACAGCAAATCAACCACGGCATTTCGACCGGCGCGCTCTTCTTCATCGTTGGCGTCCTCTATGAGCGGCGTCACACACACCTCATCTCCGAATTCGGCGGCCTCGCTACCCCGATGCCCAATTTCGCGATTGTGTACCTCATCGTCACGCTGAGTTCTCTCGGCATGCCGCTACTCAATGGCTTCATCGGGGAATTCACTATTCTGCAGGGAGTCTTCGCGGTCGACAAAGCCTGGGCCGCTTGGGGCGTGCTCGGCATCGTTCTCGGCGCCGCTTATCTCCTCTGGCTCTACCAGAACACAATGTTTGGCTCCGTCACCCAAGAGCTCAACCGAACCATTCCCGACCTAAATCTTCGCGAGTACGCAGTTCTTCTTCCCCTGGTTGTCATGGCGTTCTGGATTGGTATCTATCCGAAGCCCTTCTTCGACATCATCAACAGTCCAGTCGACGGAATCGTCCACCAGGTAAACCCAACCTTCTACCAGCAACGGGCTGCGCAAACCCCCGTAGGGGTGCAGCCTTGCGGCCCCCCAAACGCCCAAGGGTCAATCCTTTCTTGTAATTCCCTTACACCCTCAACACCATCAACCTCCTTAACCTCGTCCATTTCGCCGATACCCCAATAACGACTGTCCATGTCCTCCGCCTTCAACTCGATCATCAACTACATCCACGGTGATGGCCTGGCGATCCTGCCGCAAATGGAATTGCTTCTATTCGCTCTGGGTATTCTCATTTTCGATTTTCTTCTCACTAAGAAAGAGAAGCACTTCAATGGCTATCTCGCTCTGCTCGGGGTTATTGCCAGTGGCTTAGGGCTCTACGTGCAGGTTCAGCGCTACAACGCCCTGCGAGTTGATCCCACTGGCCCTCCGGGCATCCTCGGTTTTCACGATACCGTTCTCGTCGACGGCTTCTTCATCGTCTTCGGCATTCTGTTTCTCGCCGCTACCGCGCTCGTCATTCTCTTGTCCATCCGCTACATGGACCTCGAGCGCGAGCAGGAAGGCGAATTCTACGCACTGATTCTGTTCGCCTGCGTTGGCATGATGTTCATGGCCTCTGGCATCGACTTGATCGTCCTGTTCCTCGGCCTCGAAACCATGGCCCTCAGCTTTTACGTCCTTGCCGGTTTCCTACGCGTCAATAAGCGCTCCAATGAAGCGGCCATGAAATATTTTCTTCTCGGTGCCTTTAGCACCGGCATCCTCGCCTATGGTTTTTCTCTCCTCTACGGCATGACCGCCTCGACGAACATCTTCCAGGTCGGCGACATGCTCGATCGCCGGCTCCGGTTCACTTTCGCTCACAATTTCGTCGACTGGCTGGTCGTCCTTGCCTTTGTCACCGTCGCCGCCGGGCTGTTCTTCAAAATCGCCGCGGTCCCCTTCCATCAATGGGCCCCGGATGTTTACGAAGGCGCGCCCACTCCGATCTCAGCGTATGTCAGCGTCGCCTCGACAACTGCCGGCTTCGCGCTGCTCCTCCGCTTGATGGTCTACGTCTTCGGTGGCTCGCATCCCACCTGGCAGTTCCTTATTGCCGGAGTCGCCATCGCGTCGCTCACTTGGGGCAATCTAGCCGCACTCACGCAAAACAGTCTCAAGCGCCTCCTCGCTTATTCCTCCATCTCTCATGTCGGGTACATTCTTCTCGGTCTGGTCGCTTGGGACCCGACAATGCAGAGCAACACCGCCGCCACCGGCATTTTCTACTACCTCATCGCCTACGGCTTCATGACCCTTGGCGCCTTCGCGGTAATCATTGTCATGCGCCAGCGCGGCCTGGCCGGCGACACCCTCGACGACCTCGATGGCCTCTACCAACGCAATCCCGTCGCTGCTTTCCTACTCCTCATCTTCATGTTGTCCCTCGCCGGCATTCCACCTACGGCCGGCTTCATGGGCAAATATTTTATTTTCCAGGCGCTCATCGAAACTCATCATCCCGTGCTTGCCGTCTTCGCCGCCCTGTACAGCGTTCCCGCGCTGTATTACTACTTCCGCGTCGTGGTCCACGCTTGGATGCGCAACCCCGGACGAGATGCTCCGCCGCATTTCACGAGTGCGCAAGCCATCGCTCTGGGCGTCACTTTATTTGTAACCCTCGCGGCGGGGTTGTATCCTGAGCCCTTCACGCGCCTGGCCCGCTATGCCTTCGGACAATAACGACAAAGACGACAAGCCCACTCCTGCGCAGCAAGGCGCTGCCGGCTTCAGCCGGCAATTCGCCATGGCATTGGAACTTCCGTTTATCCTCGTCGGCGCGATTGTCGTAGGCGGCCTCATCGGTTACCTCCTTGACGACTGGCTTCACACCAAGCCTTACCTCATGCTCGTTTTCGGGTTCCTCGGTTTTTTCGGTGGCCTGCGAGACCTCCTCCGCCGCCTATCGAAACAACAGTGATGGCCGGTTCGATTCGTGTTTCTCTTTTCTACATGAACGGAACCTGTCATTCCAAGCGGAGTGAACTGGCATTCTCTGCCGTGCCGCATTTTGGCGCGCCGGGTCACCGAGCCGTGGAATCCGCCTTTCGCATTCATCGGCCAGCGCGCCATTGTGAGTTGCAAGCCAATGGGTGACTATCTCTACCGCAAATCCGAATCCCGTATTTCCTACCTCACTCTCCTGCTCGGCCTGCTGACCGCGCTTCCCGTCGCCTATGTCCACAGTTGGCATTGGGGCGTGGGCATCTTCATCGGCTCGTTCCTCGCTTGGTGTAATTTTCGCTGGCTCAAACAAGGTGCCGATGCCCTCACCGAAGCAGCCGCCGCGCAAGCGAATCAAAAAAAAGTCCGCGTTCCCCTGGTTACGTACTTTACAGCCGCGTTTCGCTACGGGTTGATAGCCCTCACCGTGTATGTTATTTTTAGATATCTGAACGTTCCCGTTTTAAGCATGGTGGTAGGCCTGTGCGCCCTGGGAGCGGCCACAATGGTAGTCAGTGTGCACAGTATCTTGCGGCCCTCGGATTACGAATGGAAGAAGAGATAAAACTAATCACTGACTGCGTGAATCGCTTTCTTGCGCCGCTGGCTCTCCAGCTTCTTCACGCCCTGGGCATCCAACCTACCGACTACGACCGCCCTATTCCTCAATACGTGGTTATGTCCGTGCTCGTTCTGTTGATCGGCACAATCCTGGCCCTGGTCCTGCGCTCTCGCCTCTCGGTCGAGCGTCCAGGAACCTTCCAGCAGGCCGCCGAGCTTCTCATCACCAATCCGATGGGCTTTGGCATCAGAGACCTGCTCGAAGAGAACATTACCGACCATCCAGAAAAGCACATTGCTGCGGTCGGCACAGTATCCATTTTCATTCTTCTCTCGAATTTGATGAGCCTCGTCCCCACCTTTTCCGCGCCCACCTCGGTCGTTTACGTTCCCCTGGGAGCAGCCATCATCACTTTCATTTATTTCAATTGGCAGGGTCTTCGGCACCACGGAGTTGGGGGTTATCTTCTCAGTTTCGCAGGCTCACCCAAGCATATTGGCGACTGGGCCCTGGCGTTCCTGCTGTTCCCGGTGGAGCTGATTAGCACAGCAGCACGCCTCCTCTCTCTGACCGTTCGGCTTTGGGCGAACATCTTCGCCAGCGATCTTCTCTACGTCACATTCCTCGGCCTGTTGGTTAAGCTGACCCTGTTCGGGTGGGAAAAATTCTCTGGCCTGGGTGCCGTGCTGGCGGTGCTGCCCTTCGCGATTCCGCTGGCCTTCATCCTGCTGCATGTCTTTGTTGCCATCGTTCAGGCCTATGTTTTCACGGTGCTGCCCGCAATCTACATCGGAATCGCGACGGCGGACGAACACTAAGTTTTTGGCCGTTGAGCGTGAGACCGGTTTGTAACACGCTGATCCGGGAACCACCCACTGGCGGCAATTCTAGGAGGGTAGTTATGAAAAAAGCAGTTCTGTTATTGGCTTTCGTATTGATCGTATTGATCCTTGCTCCGGCCGCATTTGCCCAGGAAACCGGTGCCAAGGGCGGTGATCATCTAGCGCTTCTCGGAGTCGCGGCGGGCTTGGGCATGGGTCTGGCCGCATTTGGTGGATCCCTGGGGCAGGGCCGGGTCGCGTCGGCTGCATGCGAGGGCATGGCGCGCAATCCGGGAGCTGCAGGCGCGGTTCGCGCGGCCATGATCCTTGGCCTGGTCTTTGTCGAGACTCTTTCTTTGCTCACCTTCGTCATCGCCTTCGTTCTCTACCTGAAACTGTAGTTCCTTTCGCGCGCAAGAATTGAAACGCTCGCTGCGGGATTTGATGACCCGAAGCGAGCGTTTTTTTTGCTCCTACGCTCTTAAACCTTGGAACCATTCACTGCGTCGGCGGCTGGTTCTCTCGGTTTGCTCGGTTTTACCGCGCGGACAGGATCAACGGCCGCGACAGAATAATCCCGAGAATATGATTCGGTAGCAGTCCGAGATACAGCGTAATCAACACCGTCACCGCCACCACCATCGCTGCTGTCGGGCTCATTCCTTTACTCGCATCGGCCGGGGCAGTACCTTTGTACTCCCGCATGTACATGGTCACAATCAACCGAAAGTAATAATAAGCGCCGATGATGGTGTTGATCGCGATAAACACCGCCAGCCAGATCAAATCGGACCGGATCGCCGCTTTGAAAACGTAGAATTTCCCGAAGAAACCGGCGGTGATTGGTAGTCCGAGCAAGGACAGCAAAAACACCGTCAAGGCCGCAGCCGCAAACGGCTGCCGCGTGCCGAGCCCGGCATACTCGTCATAGGTCAGGTACCGCTCGCCTTGGCCGCCAATTTCCGAGACCACCGTGAAGGCTCCGACCGATACCAGCGAGTAGCTCGCCAGATAGAACAGCACCGCCGCATACGCCGGGGCCACGGCCTCCGGGTCGCTGCGGACCGAGGTTACCGCCGCGAATGCCACTAACGTGTAGCCGGCATGCGCGACCGAACTGTACGCCAACATGCGCTTCACATTATTCTGTACCAGTGCGCCCAAATTCCCGACGAACATCGTCAGCGTAGCCAGCACCCAGAATGCCCAGAACCAGTAATCGGTCGCCGCATGCACGGTGCTGAAAATTCTCAGCAACAACGCAAACGTCGCGGCTTTTGGACCGGCGGAGAACAACGCCGACACGGGGGTAGGTGCGCCCTCATAAACGTCGGGCGTCCAGATCTGGAACGGGGCAGCCGCCACCTTGAACCCCAGCCCAACAAGGATGAGCGTCAGCCCAAGCGGCAGCAGCGTGCCCTTTGCACTGGTGTCTGCGAGCGCCGCAAGATTCGTCGAACCCGTCACGCCATAGACAAGAGCGATGCCGTACAGGAAAAATGCTGTCGCAAACGACCCCAGCAGGAAATACTTCATTGCCGATTCGCTGGCCTTGATCGAATCCCGCCGGTAGCCCGCCAGAACATAACTGGCAATCGACGACATTTCCAGCCCGATGAACGCGGTCAGCAGCTCCTGCGCCGACGCCAGCACGCCCATTCCCGCCGTCGCGAACAGGATCAGCGCATAAAATTCCGCCCCATCCAGGTTCTCGCGCCGTAGATAGGAGTCACTCGACAAAATGACGAGGAAAGCGACCAGACCTACGAGCCAATGGAAAAACAGGCTTAACGTGTCGAACTCGATCAGTCCCGAAAATCCGCTTCCTACTGTCGTGAAAAATGTAACGAGGGTTCCCGCCGCGGCCCCAACCATCGCGAGAAACGTCAACGCCTGCCGGCTCTTCACAAACGGCTGCAGCAGCATCAGAATCACTCCAAAGCCGCACCACAGTAGTTCCGGTAACACGTGGAAAATGTTGCGGAACATGATCTGATTCAAGGATTCCATTTAGCGCTGCGCCAGCCTTTCGATGCCCTTCTGTTCCTGTAGCCGGACCTGTGGTGCGACCGCTGCGGGGAGAACCGCCTCATGCATCAGATTGGGGTTCATCATCTCGATGACCGCCTTGCAAGGGGCCGCGAACCGCCGCGTGAAGAACGGGGAATTGATGCCCATCCACAAAATCACCACCGATAACGCCCACAACATCCCGTCCTCTCGCGCGGATGCGTCTTTGAGTTGCCGGTTCTTGTCGTGCGTGATGTCGCCGTAGAAAACTCTCTGATACGACCACAACAGATAACAAGCGGACAAAATCACTCCCGTCGCCGCCCACGAAGCCCAGTCCCAATGTGCCTGGTACGTGCCCAGCAAAATCAGGAATTCGCCTACGAATCCGTTCAGCATCGGCAAGCCCATCGACGACAGCGCCACGAAAAGAAAGAATGCCGCCAGCTTGGGCATGGGTGCACACAACCCGCCGTATTCGCTGATCTCAAACGTGTGCCGCCGGTCGTGCAGCATTCCCACCAGCAAGAACAACGCACCCGTGGAAATTCCGTGCGCCAGCATCTGGTACACCGCTCCCTGCATGGAAATTTCTCGGAACGCGAAAATTCCCAGCACCACGAATCCCAAGTGGCTCACCGAAGAATACGCCACCAGTTTCTTGAGATTCGGCTGCACCAGAGCGACAAGCGCGCCATAAATGATACCGATGATTGCCAAAGCCGCCACGTAAGGCGCCGCTCGGTGGGCCGCCCCCGGAAACAAAGGCAAACAGAACCGCATCATGCCGTAGGTCCCCATCTTCAGCAGCACACCGGCCAGAATAATCGATCCCGCCGTTGGCGCTTCCACGTGCGCGTCCGGCAACCAGGTATGGAGGGGGAACAACGGAACTTTGATCGCGAACGCGACGAAGAATGCCAGGAACAGGAGTATCTCGGCCCGCTCTGACAATACCAGCTGCCCGCTGTGAATCATCGCCTGAATCGTCGGCAAGTCGAAGGTACCCGTAGCGTTGTACAGCCACACGATGCCGACCAGCATTAGGATCGAGCCGGCCATCGTATAGAGCACAAACTTAACCGCCGCGTAGATTCGCCGCTCGTGGCCCCAGATGCCAATCAGGAACGCCATGGGGATCAGCATGATCTCCCAGAAAAGGAAGAACAGGAACATATCCAGAGAGAGAAAAACGCCAACGACACCGAGCTCCAACAGCAAAAGCATCACGTGAAATTCTTTGAGCCGGAAATTGATGCCCTGCCACGAAGCCAGTACGCAGATCGGCGTCAGGAATGTCGTTAGGATCACCAGGAACATGCTGATGCCGTCCGCCCCCAGGTGGTAATTGATCGGCGGCCAGGCGATCCACTTCGCAAATTCTTCCATGGGATAACCGCTTGCGCCAACCGGAATAGCCCGCAGCATCAACAGGGAAGCGAGGAACTCCACCAGCGAAACCACCAGCGTAAATCGCCGGATCCAGACCTCGTCGTTTCCGCGCAGCCATAGCAGTGCCAGCGCACCCACGGCAGGGAAGAACACCAGAAACGTCAGCAGGTGTCCGTTGAGAGCCATTACCACACCTCCCCGAACAACGCCGGACGCAGGATCGGCCAGAAAATGATCGCGAATACGATGATTGCTCCGACCAGCACCCACACGGCATAACTGCGTGCATTTCCCGATTGCTGCTGCCGCACGGTGTCTCCGGCAGCGGTCGTCCCGGTCGCAATTCCGTTTACCGTGCCATCGATGAGGCCGACATCGACGACTTTCCAAAGCACATTCCGCGAAATCCAAAGGAGCGGCCCAACCACCACGGCGTGATACAGCTCATCCACGTAATATTTGTTGTAGAGAAGCTTGTGCAGGCCTTCCGATTTCCCTTGCTTGACGTTCTTCGCGTACATCCGCCACGCCACGAGCAGACCCACCGTTGCGGCAACCATAGCCACAAGCGAAAGAATATGCTCGAGTGAAGCTGACGCTTCGCCGCCGGCAGATTCAGCCCCGAGAACAGGAGAGAGAAAATCCGCAAAATAGTCCTTGCCTCCCCACAGCGCCGGCAAACTAAGCCAACCGCCCGTCAGCGAAAGAAGCGCGAGGATCATCAGCGGAACGGTCATATTCAACGGCGATTCATGCACATGGACGTGACGCTCGTCGTAGCGCTTTTCCCCGAAAAACGTTAGCCAGATCAATCGGAACATGTAGAAAGAGGTCAGCACCGCGGCGAGCAGTCCAACCGCATACAACGCTTTGCCGCCATGTTCAGAATTGAACGCCGCGAAGAGAATGGCATCCTTCGAGAAAAACGCCGCAAACGGGAAGAAGCCGGCAATGGCAATGGTGCCGAACAGCATGCACCAAAATGTAATTTTAATCTTCGACCAGAGCCCGCCCATCTTCCACATATCCTGCTCGCCACCCATCGCGTGGATCACGCTGCCCGCCGAAAGAAACAGCAGCGCCTTGAAGAACGCGTGCGTCATCAGGTGGAAGATTCCCGCCGTGAACGCCCCCACGCCGCATCCAAGGAACATGTATCCGAGTTGGCTGACCGTCGAATACGCCAGCACCTTCTTGATGTCGGATTGCACCAGGCCGATGGTGGCAGCGAAAAACGCCGTCGCGCACCCGATGATCGCCACGGTGTACATCGCCGTAGGCGCATGCAGGAATAAAATATGCGACCGCGCCACAACATAAACGCCCGCCGTCACCATCGTGGCGGCGTGAATCAAAGCGCTTACCGGCGTAGGTCCTTCCATCGCGTCGGGCAACCATACGTACAAAGGGATCTGTGCCGATTTGCCGGTCGCACCCACAAACAGCAGGAGGCATGCCACCGTCAGCACGCCGAACTGCCCCAACGCGTCCGAGGGCATTGGCCCGGCCTGCAAGAAAATCGCTGCAAAGTCCAGCGTGTGGAAGGTCCGGAACAGCAGGAACATCCCCAGCATGAATCCAAAGTCGCCGATGCGATTTACAATAAACGCCTTGTTTCCTGCGTTGGTGGCCGACTTTCTCAGGAAGTAGAACCCGACCAGCAGGTAGCTGCACAGACCGACTCCCTCCCAGCCCACAAACAGGAGCGCATAATTTGCCGCCAGCACTAGCGTGAGCATGAAGAACATGAACAGATTCAGGTAGCAGAAAAACCTGTAGTAGCCTTCCTCGTGCGCCATGTACCCGGTCGAATAAACATGGATGAGAAATCCAACGCCGGTGACAATGAGCAGCATGACCACGGTCAGATGGTCCAACTGTAAGTCATACCCGGCCCGGAAATTCCCGGCCACGATCCAGTCGAAGAATGGCTTCAGGAAAGCGCGATGCTGGGTTTCGTAATAACCCAAAAATTCGCGTACCGCTTCGATCGCGCACAGAAAGGACAACCCGGTCGCGGTAAGCGCCACGGAATGAACGACTTTATTCGGCCACTTCCACCCGAGCAGCCCATTGATTGCCGAGCCGAGCAACGGAAACAGCGGAATGATCCAGAGATGTTCAAGTATCGGCATTAGAGTTTAAGAAGGTTCACATTCTCCACATTCAGCGAACGGCGGTTCCGCGCGGTCAGAATAATGATTCCCAGTCCCACGGCCGCTTCCGCCGCCGCAACGATAATCACGAACAACACAAAAACCTCGCCATCGGGCTTCCCTAGCGCCTGGCTGAATGCAACAAACGCCAAGTTCACCGCATTCAGCATGAGTTCAATGGCCATGAAAATCGTAATGATGTTGCGCTTGAAAACGAACGCCACGATTCCCAGTCCAAACAGAATCGCGCTGAGCAAAAGGTAATAATTCGTCGGGACCATCTTCAGTTCTCCCGCTGCGCCAATACGATCGCGCCCAGAATCGCCACCAGAATCAGGAACGAAGTCAGCTCAAACGGATACACAAACTCGGTAAATAACAGCGTGGAAAGCGTCCGGGTGGAGGTCAGCGCCTCCGGTACGGGCGCGGACATGCTCGCCGCAGCCTTCGAACTGAGCATCGCCGCACAGATCAGTCCGGTCACGGCAACAGCCAGCGGAACACCGGCATACAAGGCCAGTTTCGAGAAGTCGGTCCGCTCTTCTTCGCCCGCGTTCAGCAGCATGATCACGAAAATAAACAGCACCATGATGGCACCGCCGTACACGATGATCTGCACCGCCGCCACAAATTCCGCGCCCATCAGCAGGTACAGCCCGGCCAACGCCACCATCACCACGATCAGCGACAGCGCGCTGTGAATCGGATGGCGTTGAAGGATGAGGCTCACTGCGCCCAACACCGCAATCGCGGCCAGCACAAAAAAGATCACCAGCGGCCCGTTCATCAGTGCATTCTCCAAAGAATGACGACGCTCGTCAAAATCACATTCGCAATGGAAACCGGCAGCAGAAATTTCCACCCGAAACTCATCAGTTGGTCATAGCGGAAACGTGGCAGGGTCGCGCGCATCCAGATGTACACAAACAGAAAGGTGAAAACCTTTGCCAGGAACCAGAAAATTCCCTGGATCGCATCATTGGCCACGGGGAACACGATCAAGGCGGTTCCCATGGCGGTGATCAGCGCTCCGACAACCGGCAACAGCATCCGCCCGAACATACTTTCGTATCGCACACCGTCAAAAATCACCCAAAGACCGAACGGGATCATCAGCACCGAGGGCAGGTAATGCGTGAATATCCACGAAGCCGGAAAGGGCGACAGCCACCCGCCGAAAAACATAATCGTCGCCAGGCAGGAAATCGTGATCATGCTCGTGTATTCTGCGATGAAAAACATCGCAAACTTCATGCTGGCGTATTCCGTATGAAATCCCGCCACCAGTTCCGATTCCGCCTCCGGTAGGTCAAACGGCACGCGGTTGGTCTCTGCGATCGCCGCGATAAAAAAGCAGACGAAACCAATCACTTGCGGGAAAACATTCCAGCTCAGCAATCCATTTCCCGATCCCGCTTGCTGGTCCACGATGTTGCGTAAACTGAAATCTCCGGCGATCAGCAAAACACCGACAACCGACAGCGTGAGCGCCAACTCATAGCTGATCATCTGCGCCGAACTCCGCAATCCGCCAAGCAGCGAATACTTGTTGTTCGACGACCATCCCGCCAGAGCCACGCCGTAAACCCCTAAGGCGGTAATCGCAAACAGCACCAGCAGGCTGATGTTTACGTCGGCGATACCCACCGAGGTTTGATATCCGAACACGGTGAAATGCTGCGGCCCAAAGGGTATGACCGCGAGCGACGTTAACGCCAGCATTAAAGTGATGAACGGCGCAAGAAAATACGCGACCTTGTCCGCGTTGGCCGGCATGGGGTCTTCTTTAAACACGAACTTCACGCCGTCCGCCAAGGGCTGCAGCAATCCATGCGGTCCGGTGCGATGCGGTCCCCAACGTGACTGAATATGCGCGATGACCTTGCGCTCGATCCACGTCAGATACGCGTCGACCGTTAGGACAATAAATACAAGGATCACGATCTTCACGATCGGCACGATCAGGAACGCATAGTTGGTCAGAAATTCAGTCACGATTTAGCTTCCGCCTCCGGCAAGGATTGCATCATCGTGCAGTAACGGCTCAACGATCCGCTTGTGAACAGCGTGTCATTTGCTGAGCGAATCAATTGCAGCGGAACATCATAAGCCCCGTGCCCATTGCTCGAAAACGGCAGCTTGGTCGCCTCCGCGCCGCCGGTCAAAAGCCCGGCAAGCTGCACGTCGTATCCCGGCACCACCTTGCGAATCTCTTCGAACACTGCCGCGGAGTTCTTGTAGTGAAACGCCTTGCCCAGTCCCAACCTCTCCAACTGGTGGGACATGATGCGCAGCAGATCGAAATCTGTCCGCGTGCCCATCACTTCGGCGGCCTTGTGCAGTAGTTGGATTTCCCCGGCCGTGTTTGTGACGCTGCCGTCCTTCTCATACGCCGACGCAGCAGGGAACACGATATCCGCCTGCAACGAAGTCTCTGTCAAAAACAAGTCGTGCGTGATCAACAGCTGCACCTTGCCTCGTCCAAACCCAAGTGTTCCGTAGTGGGCGAGCGGGTTCGCTCCGACAACATAGAGCGCCTTCATTTTTCCTGCCTGCGCCGCTTCCACCATTTGCGGTGCCGGCAGCCCAGGCTTGGTTGGCACGGTCGCGCCCCAATGCTTTTCGAATGCTTCCGCGGCAGCCTTGTTGTCGAGGTAGGCGTATCCCGGCAGACGATCCGGCAGCAGCCCCATGTCCGCCGCGCCGCGCGAATTCGCGTAATCGCCGAGCGCCATGTAGCGCACTTTACCCTGCTGTTTCGAGCCGAAAGCCACAAGATTCACAATCGCCGCGCCGGTCAGAGCAGACCCAAATACAATGGCAACTTCCGGTTCCGCTTCCAATTCCTGCCTCAGCGCTCCCAGTTCTGCCGCCAGTTCCTGCGATAGATTTCCTTCTCCCGTAGCCAACCAGCGCACCGCCGCAGCCTCAAGCACTGGACCGAGCACGACCGAGCGCTTTGCCTTGCGCGCCAGCCTTACTTCCTGCGAATTGATCAGGAAGAGCTTTGAATTGTGGTGCCGAATCCCGGTCCGAATCTGCCACGCCACCAGAGGATTCTGGTTCGTTGCGTCATTTCCAACCAAAAGCACCGCTTTCGATTCATACAACTGCTTCATGGTAAGCAGGGAATCGGCGGCCCGCTCGCCGAGTGCGGTGATCAGGCCGGTATAGTCTGCGGTACGGTGATGATCGATGTTGTTCGTTCCAAACGTAGCGCGCGCCAGCCGCTGCAGTAGATAGTTGTCCTCGTTTGAGGTCCGGTTCGATCCGATAAACCCGATGCTGTCCGGCCCATTCGTTGCATAAATCTCTTTCAACCTTGTCGCTGCCGCTTGTGCTGCCTCTTCCCAGGAAACGGGATAGAGCTTTTCACCCTTGCGCAGCATCGGCTGTTTGACTCGCTCCGCGTGATTCGTGAAATCAAAACCGAAGCGCCCTTTCACGCACAGAAACTCTCCATTGATACCTGAAAGGTCGCGGTTATTGGCGCGAATAATTTCGTGATTGCGGACGCTGAACGTGGTCTTGCACCCATTCGAGCAATGGGTGCAGATGCTCGAGACGTATTGCATTTCCCATGGGCGCGTCTTGTAGCGATACGTTCCGCTGGTCAATGCCCCCACGGGGCAAATATCGATGCACATCCCGCATTCTTCACAATCCAGATGATTGCCGCCATTCGGAATAATGATGGAGTGCGCGCCTCGCATCCCCACTCCGAGCGCGGTTACGTCCATGCCTTCGTCGCAGATGCGCACGCACCGGTAACACAAGATGCACCGGGGCGCGTCATAGTACACCAGGTTCGACCACTTCTCTTCAGGACGGTGTATTTTCTCTTCGACGAACCGGCTGGTCTCTGCTCCGTAGCGGAACGTCATGTCCTGCAGCTCGCACTCGCCGCCCTTGTCACACACGGGGCAATCCAGCGGGTGGTTCGTCAACAGGAATTCCAGCATGGACTTGCGCGCTTCGCGCACTTGCGGCGTATTGGTCCGCACAATCATACCTTCGCCTGCGACAAGCGTGCACGCCGTCTGCAGTTTGGGCATTTTCTCCACTTCCACCAGGCACATGCGGCACGCCGCGGCCAATGAGAGGCCCGGGTAGTAACAGAAAGAGGGAACTTCGATTCCCAATTGCCGCGTCGTTTCGATGACCGTCGTGCCGGCGGGCACCTGGGCTTCGCGGTCGTCAATTTTCAAGTGGATCATTTTCGTTTCGGCCATGGCACCCTATCGCGAAGTGAGCAACGATTCGGCGGATTTGTATGCGCACTTTCCCTGTAAATGGTCTTCGAATTCATTCCGGAATTTCTGCACGATGCTGATCGTCGGCATGGCCGCCGCGTCTCCGAGCGGGCAGAACGTCCGGCCCAGCATATTCTGCGAAGCCTCGCCGATCAGGTCGATGTCCTCGATGCGACCATACCCGCTGTGGAAACGGTCCAACATTTTCTGCAGCCACGCT
Source organism: Candidatus Acidiferrales bacterium (assembly GCA_963722985.1). GTDB lineage: Bacteria > Acidobacteriota > Terriglobia > Acidiferrales > UBA7541 > Acidiferrum. The sequence goes on from CAVROZ010000003.1 coordinate 261,531, forward strand.
GTTCCTTCGCGACAAGGGATGCACCAACCGCACGATTCATGGGCGTAAAAATGCATGATGCGCCGCGCCATATCGACCATGCAGGTGTCTTCGTCAATAACGACCATCCCACCCGAGCCCAGCATCGACCCCGCTTTGGCCACGGCGTCGTAGTCCATGGCCACATCAATCTCGTCCGCCTTGAACAACGGGCACGAACTGCCTCCGGGAATCACGGCTTTCAGCTTCCTGCCGCCTCGCACGCCACCGGCAACCTCCTCGAGGAAGACCTTCATATTCATTCCCAGCGGAATTTCATAGATTCCCGGCTTATTCACATGCCCGGCGACGCACAAAAGCCGTGTACCTCCGTTTTTCGGCGTCCCACGGTTCGCGTAAGCTTCGCCACCGTCCTTGATGATCGAAGGAACCGCACTAAGCGTCTCCACGTTATTGATGATGGTCGGGCACCCATACAACCCAACCACGGCAGGGAAAGGAGGCTTGATCCGCGGATTGCCGCGCTTGCCCTCGAGCGACTCCATCAGCGCTGACTCTTCTCCGCATTCATACGCGCCGGCACCGGTGTGGATTACCAGGTCAAAATCAAACCCGCTACCCTGGATGTTCTTGCCGAGATATCCGCGCGCGTAGGCTTCGCTGATCGCTCCATCCACGATGTCCAGCACGTAGCGATATTCGCCGCGAATATAAATGAACCCGTGGTGCGCGTTGATGGCCTTGCCCGCGATGATGATCCCCTCGATCAGCTGGTGCGGGTCCATCTCCATCAAGGGCCTGTCCTTGCAGGTTCCCGGTTCCGATTCGTCTGCATTGCAAATCACGTATTTCGCCTTCGGCGAATCCTTCGGCACAAAAGACCATTTCATTCCCGTTGGAAATCCCGCGCCGCCTCGCCCGCGAAGATTCGATTTCTTCACTTCGTCGATGATCTGCTCAGGGCCCATCTGCTTGAGCGCTTTGTCGAGCGCCTGGTATGCTCCGAGCTGAACCGCCACGTCAATCCTGTGCGAATCCTTCACGCCCCACCGCTGGCTGATCAGTGGAGTTTCCAGCTTATTCCGCTCATGCAAAGCGCCGCTGATCACCGGCACCGGTTCCGGCCGCTTCCCTTTGTCCAGCTCCTCGACGATGCGGTCCAGATTCCGCTCGGTGACGTTTTCGTAGAAATCGTAATTTACCTGGATCGCCGGAGCGCCCGTACAGGCCCCGATACATTCCACTTCTTCCAGCGAAAACATTCCGTCCTCGGTGACTTCCTTGTTTCCAATCTCCAGCCGCTTCTTGGCGTGCTCCAGCAGTTCGTTTCCGCCGCGCAGCATGCAAGCGATATTCGTGCAAATCTGCACATGGTGCTTGCCAAGGGGCTTGCGGTGCAGCATCGAGTAGTACTCGAGAGTCTCCTCGACCTGCACGGTATTGAGATCAAGCCGCCGGGCGATCTCCGCGATGATTTCGTTCGTCACCGCACCGTATTCGTCCTGCGCGTACATCATCATTGGAATCAGCGCGCTGCGCTTCACGGGATAACGATTCTCTAGTTGCTCAAACTTCGCCGCGAGTTGTGGGGATAGCTCCATACGCCCTTACCTGTCGACCTCTCCAAGAACGATATCGATCGTGCCGATACACGCCACGGTATCCGCGATCAATTGCCCTTGAACCATGTTCGGCAGCGCCTGTAAATTGACGAACGAAGGCCCGCGGAAGTGTACGCGAAGCGGCTTCGGCGAACCGTCGCTGGCGATGAAGCAACCCAACTCTCCGCGCGGGGATTCCACAGTGACATAGGCTTCTCCCGGTGGCGGCGAAAATCCTTCGGTGAAGATCTTGAAATGGTAGATGAGGGCTTCCATTTCCGTCTTCATCTTCTCGCGCTCCGGCGGAATAATTCCGGGTGCGTCGGCCTTGAACTCGCCCTCATCGGTGATCTTGTCCATGGCCTGCTTCACAATCTTGATGCTCTCGCGCATCTCCGCCACGCGCACCAGATAGCGCGCGAAGCAATCCGATTCGGTACGCGTGGGCACGTTGAAGTCGAACTCCTCGTAGGACGAATAAGGAAATGCCTTGCGATTGTCGTACGCCACACCCGCAGCCCGAAGCCCAGGCCCGGTCGTGCTCAAGTGGATCAGCGTTTCCGGACTAAGATATCCAATGCCTTTCAAACGTCCTTGCCAGATAGGATTTTCGGTGAGCAGGGCCTCGTACTGGTCGATTCGCGCGGGGGTATTGTCGACCAAGCGTTTTACCATCTCCCGCCATCCGGCCGGAAGCTGCAATGCGAGTCCGCCGATGCGAATATAGCTGGTCATCATGCGTTGGCCCGCGAATCGTTCGAAAATCTTCAAAATTTCTTCGCGCTCGCGGAAGCAATAAAGCATCACGGACATTGCGCCCATATCGAGCGCGTGCGTGCCGAGCCACACCATATGCGAAGAGATGCGTTGCAGTTCTGCCAGCATCACGCGGATGTACTGCACCCGCTTCGGCACCATCAAATCAAGCAGCTTTTCTACCGCCAGGCAATACACCAGGTTGTTTCCGAGAGGATTCAGATAATCTATGCGGTCGGTCAGCGTGATCGCCTGCGAATACGTCTTGTCTTCACAGCTCTTTTCAATTCCGGTGTGCAGGTACCCAAGGTCAGGCACGGCGGAAACCACGTTCTCGCCGTCCAGTTCGAGCAGCACTCGCAGCACGCCATGCGTTGAAGGATGTTGCGGTCCCATATTGAGGACCATGGTTTTCGCGGTGCCAACTGGTGTTTCAACTGTCGTCATGGTTTCCGTCCGCCCCCTCGGAACCTAACGCTTGCCTTCGACCGGGAAATCACGCCGCAGGGGAGATCCTTCGAACTCGTCCGGCAGCAAAATGCGACGCAAATCTGGGTGCCCCTTAAAGCGAATTCCAAATAAATCGAAAATCTCGCGTTCGAGCCAGTTCGCTCCCCCCCAAACAGGTACAAGCGAATCGACCACCGGTTCTTCGGCGCTCACGCTGGTTCGCAGCCGCACGCGATCTCGCCTCTCCATAGACACCAATTGGTAGTTGAGCTCGAATCGCGGCTCAATCGGGAATCGGTCGACGCAGGTCGCGTCGCTCAAAAGATTGAACTTTAGGTCAGGATTGTCGCGGCATTGCTCGGCCGTCGCGCGGAGCAGATCCCGCGGCACGACGATCGTTGTTTCTGCTCTATATTCAATCACTTGCGCAACCGCTTGCGGGTTCCACGCTTTCAGCCGTTCGACTACAACATTAGCGACTGTGTTGGCGAGCTGCGTCACGGTACTGTGATCCTCAAAGGGGTCGAGCCGGCTTTACTTTCTCGATCGATGCCAGTCGAGGGCGCCCTTTTTCCAGAGATAGATGTAGCCGACGAGCAGGATGGCAACATAAAACATCATTTCTATGAAGCCAAACCAGCGTGTTTGCACATTGCGAGCCAAATCCTTGAAGATATAGGCCCACGGGTAGAGAAAAATCGCTTCCACATCAAACAGGATAAAGACCATCGCTACAAGATAAAACTTTACCGAGAATGGCTCTCGCGCATCCCCGGTTGGAGTTATCCCGCATTCATAGGGTTGCGCTTTGACTTTGCTCGGGCGTCGCCACCCAATGAATGTCGACACCATGATCAGCGCGCCTGCCAGGAACGCCGCCACAAGCAGGTGTATCAGTAAGGGAAAGTACGCATGCAAGCCAGAGGGGGTCATGGTCGAAGAGTTATAATAGCCACTGAGACGCCACGGGTCAAATGTTCCCGACAATATTCCGGGAGCGCCATCGGCAGAACAGGTCGCGGAAAAGCCTGTCTTACGGCCGGGAGCAAACGAGGATCATGATCTTCGGACATAACACCAATCTCAAGGTTCTAGACGCCACCTTTCACGTTCAGACCGAAGATCGTGGCGAATCGCACGCTTTAATCGACACGACCGTCTATTATCAGGGCCGCGTTCTTCATCGCCGAACGAACAACTACTTTGATCTGCTCCCGTTAGACGAGGATCGCCTGGAAGCCCTGAAGTTGCGCTTGGATGATCAGCACCGCACAGTAATCGAGGAAATTCGCAATGGAACGGTGCAACTTACGATTCCACCGAGCGAGGCAACGCCGCCGGCGCCCAACCATCACCGGTCGGGGCAATCGCTAAAAGAAGCCAAGACCCTTCGGCTCGAACTAACCAACGCAGATTCCTGGCTCTCCGGCAAGCACGCGAAACTCCTGCTCTCGGTTCGGGAGCAGAACGGCAATCCGGTTTCTGGCGCTCAGATTCGTGTCGAAATGGAAGGCGGCGAGAACGCCACGCCAATTCGCGCGCAAACGGGCGCAGATGGCGGAGCGCAAATCGAATTTGAAATGCCGCGCATCACCTCTGCAACCGCTGCGTTGGTAATCCGTGCCGAGGATCAAACAGCCAATGGCTACCTTAAATTTGCACTTCGCGCAAAACCTCGGGTAGCCTGAGACAGAGACCACTATGCCCGATCCGCTTCTGATTCAAGTAAACGGTGAGAATCGTGAAATCGCTGCGGGTACGACCATTACCGGCCTGCTGGTCCGACTCGGCCTGAATTCCAGTCGGGTCGCCATCGAATACAACCTGCACATCCTGCCCAAGGCAAAATGGGACGACACCCAGGTAGTCCAAGGCGATTGCCTCGAAATCGTGCAATTCGTCGGAGGCGGCTAGCCCTGGAGCGCAAGGGCCCTGCTACCGCCTTCAAACCCCCTCGAGCAGGTGCCCCATCTTGCACTTTTTCGTCCGCAGATATCCGCGCGAAATCTTCGAAATCCGCGGCTGGCAAGGCACGCGTTCGACGACTTTCACCCCGGCCGATTCAAGTTGTTTCACCTTATCCGGATTATTCGACAGCAGTCGGATCTTTGTCGCGCCCAATTCTTTCAGGATCTTCGCTGGAAACTCGTACTCTCGAGCATCGGCCGCAAATCCCAAAGAGACATTCGCCTCCACGGTATCCATTCCGCCGTCTTGCAGTTCATACGCCCGCAGCTTGTTCATCAGCCCGATACCGCGCCCTTCCTGCGGAAGATACAGCAAAATGCCGCAAGGAGCCTTCGCGATCTTCTTGAGCGACAACTCCAATTGCGCCCGGCAATCGCATCGCAGCGAGTTCAACACATCCCCGGTCAAGCACTGCGAGTGCACTCGCACGAGCGGCGTCACCCGCCCGTTCAGATTCCCGCGCACCAACGCGACGGCTTCTTCCTGCGGTCCGTCGCCCTCGAATCCATAAATCCGAAAACGTCCATATCGCGTGGGCAGCTCCGCCTGCGCCACCAGACGCACTTCTCCCCGTTTCCCTGAATGATTCCCGTTTTGTGAGTTTTCCTTCGCCATAGAACACGTCAGTATAGCAGGGCGGGGAATTACTGCCGGAGCTACGTTGGTCAACATTCATGCAGCCTTCCGAGCGAATTTCTTTACAATAAGGGCGAGTCTTTATCGGGCCGCTTCCGCGATTCCGTCAGATGGAAACCACTCTCAGCATCCGCGAGCTTCTCTTCACCCTTCTCCTCAAGGTGGGTGTGGCCTCTTCGATCGCCGCCTTGCTGGCCCGCTGGAACACTTTCCGCCGCGTGCTCTTCACCGAAGAGCGGGATCCGGATCAAAAAGTGAAACTCATGCTCTTCCTGGTCCCCGCCCTCCTGGTCGGTGTCATCCTCCGGCTCTACCGTCCCGCCTACCAGTTCGCCGATCTTTCGATAGAAGGCGCCTTTCTTATGGGGCTCCTCGGAGGGCGCGTCGTCGGCCCGATCGGCGGCGCCATCATTACCATTCCTGCGCTCATGGCCCATGAGTGGCTCGCTATGCCGGCCGCCTCGAGCGCCGGCCTCATTGGCGGTCTGATCCGGCAGCTCATCCCGGACAAAGAAGACCTGTGGAATTTCGGCCCCTTCACGTTCCTCAACATTCCCAAAGCCGTGATGCGCATGGTGCGAAGCGGCGAAATGATGTGGGAAATGTTGCCGCTTCTGGCCTGCGTCGGCCTGGAACTAGGCCGCGTGGCGCTGGTCATGGCCACCAAGACCAAATGGCTCTTTGCGCTCGACCCTCACTGGGATTGGAAGCTGTGTCTTGTTGTCCTTGGCACGCTCATGTCCGTCGCCGCCCCGCTCAAAATCTGGAACAATACGCGCATCGAAATGAATCTTGAGCGGCACCAGCAATTGCTTCTGCGCGCCCGCATGGACGCGCTTTCGAGCCAGATCAATCCTCACTTTCTCTTCAACACCCTGAACACCGTCTCCGCGCTCGTTCGTATGGACCCGGACACCGCCCGGGGTGTCGTCCTCAAACTGAGCAACATTCTTCGCCGGCTGCTCCGCAAACACGAAACATTTGTTCCACTGCGCGAAGAGCTTTCCTTCATCGACGACTATCTCGACATCGAAGTCGCGCGCTTCGGCGAAGACAACCTCGACATCGTCAAGGAAATTGGCGAAGACACGCTTGAAACCTTCATCCCGAGCATGCTCCTTCAACCCATTGTCGAAAACAGTCTCAAACACGGCCTGGCGCCGAAACTCGAAGGTGGCCGCATCTTTGTTAGAACCGTCAACCGCGATGGCCGCCTGCACATCGAAATCGAAGACAACGGTGTAGGCATCTCCGAAGAAAAAATGCCCCACGTCTATGTCGAAGGCATCGGCCTCAGCAACGTCCGTGAGCGCCTCCGCGTCCTCTACGGCACTGATTTCAACCTCGATATCTCGAGCCACGAAGGTCAGGGCACCAAAATCAAAATCGACGTCCCGCAACTAGTTCCCGTCATTCCCGAAGTCAGCGTCTTTTAATTAAACTTCGTAAGCGCGCGGCATGGGTGGACCCTTGAGTTTCGCCCTCCATTCTCTTGACAGAGATCATCTACTCCTGTAATTTCTGTATGTACTGAAATATCAGACAAGAAGTTTAACTCCGTCAGGAGACAGCAAATGGACAAAAACAAAGAACCACAAACACACCTAACGCCGGTTGCGCAGAAATTCATCCTGCACTGGGGGGAAATGGGCACCAAATGGGGCATTAATCGCACCGTCGCTCAGGTCCATGCCCTCCTCTTTCTCGCCCCCAAGCCCGTTCCCGCCGACGAAATCGCCGAAACCCTCGCCGTAGCCCGCTCCAATGTCAGCACCAGCCTCCGCGAGCTGCAAGGGTGGGGAATTGTGCGAGTGGTCCACGTCCTCGGCGATCGCCGCGACCATTTCGAAACCTTTAAAGACGTCTCGGAAATCTTCCGCATCGTCTCCGAAGAGCGCAAACGCCGCGAAATCGACCCCACCCTCCGCGTGCTCGGCGAATGTGTCGAGGAACTGAAATCCAGCCTGCAAGGCGACATTTACACGCGCGAGCGGCTCGAATCTATGCTGGAATTTCTGACCATCATGTCGGGCCTGTTCGACGAAGTGCTTCGCATGCCGGTTGGCGCCCTGAAAGGCGTAGGCAAACTCCGCGGCAAAGTCATCACTCTGTTAGGCACGGACAAAAAGAAAGCAGGCTAGCGTCAGTGCACGTAACGTCAGGGCACGAGTTCAGTTGTGCCGCGAACCGAGGCCAAACACCCGTGCCCAGCCTCTCAGCGAATGCCAGCCAACGAAAGAGGAAGCGCACCCATGATCTCGCTCGCAAACGAATACACCGACACGAAAGGACGCCACGCCAAGGGCTGGCTTTTCTACGACGCCGATTGCGAATTCTGCACTCGCCTTGCCCGATGGCTGGCGCCTGTCTTGCACCGCCGTGGCATGGCCCTCGCGCCGTTGCAGGACCCACGGGTCGGCCCGCTCCTCGGCCTCAATCCCGAAGAACTCCTCTACGAACTCAAATTTCTCTGGTCCGACGGCAGGCAGTATGGCGGCGCCAACGCCGTGCTGGCGGTGGCTGCCACAATCTGGTGGGCCCGCCCGCTGGTCTGGCTCTCTACGATTCCCGTGGCTCCGCGATTGCTCCACGCCGCCTATCGCTCGATAGCAGCGCGCCGAAACTGCGCCGCCAGAAACGCCTCCTGCCAATTGTCCACGTAGAGTCTTTCCCTATACCTTCTCGAAAGCCACTGAGCTCGAACGCTAGCTGCGAGGGTCCTGATCAATAACCTACTGGATCTGGTTCCCGCGTGGCCGAGACAGCTTCGAAGAAGCCATCCGAAATACCGAGATTCTGATGCAAGTCGTCAAAAATGAAGGTGACGGCCGCATCGTTCATGTCCGCATCGCGAACCCCTCGGTCGATTCGCAATGGCCTACGATGGCGGAAAAGCTCAGCTTGAACAGGATGTCAACGACATCGCCTGGCTTGCGCACCACCTTCCGGTGTTCAGGATCCCGGTGACGGACCCGAAGGTGCGCGGCCCATCTTTGTCCCGGACAGGGCGAAACTGCCAGCCGACGCTGTCATGGCACAAGCGACCCGTTCGGCCGAGAGTCCTGCAGTTTCGAGGAACTCTTCAGGGCGGTGGCCGCAGAAGTCGGCGAGTGGGCTGGCATCGTGCACTCCCGGCGCCGCTGGGTTATCATGCTACGCGGATTATTCTTGCCGGATGTGGTCCTGACGTCGAAAGAATCAAAGCCCTAACGGGTGATCTGCTGGCCCCAAAAGGCCAAGCACCGGTAAAACGTGCCTCGTGCTGTCAGTAGACGGTGAATGCCGGGGTCGCCACGATGTGTCTGAGGTGGCACGCCATTTTCGTTCAATTCCACGAGAAATTTCACGAGCCCCAAGAAATCCGATGCATTTATCTTCGCGCCGACAAACCGACCGGCACGTCCTGATGACCGAGCACGCGCTCGTAATATTGCTCATACATCGGAATAACGTCGTTGGCGCAGAACTTCTTCTTCGCATCGATCCGTGCCTGCTGCCCCATCGAGCGTCCGCGATCCGAGCGTGACAGCAGATCAATTGCATGCTTTGCTGCCTGTTTCACATCCCCCGGTTCGACCAGGTAACCATCCACGCCGTGCTCGACCACTTCGGGTACGCCGCCAACATTGGTCGCGATCACCGGAACCTCGCACGCCATGGCTTCGAGCGCGGCTAATCCAAACGACTCCAGTTGCGACGGCAACAGGAACAGATCTGCCTGCCCGAGCTTTTCGCGAATTCCGTTTTGCTTGCCGAGGAAAATCACGTCCTTCTCGACTCCCCGGGTCCGAGCAAGCTCTTCCGCCGGCCCGCGATCCGGACCATCGCCGATCATCACTAGTTTGCACGGCATCTTTTCCCGCACCATCGCAAAAATCTCCACGGCATCCAGAATGCGCTTCACGGGACGAAAATTCGACAGATGCATCAGGATCGGCTCGCCATTCGGCGCCCACTCTGCCCGCAGTTCCGCATTGGGCTGCCGGCAATACAGATCGCAGTTAACGAAATTAGGTATCACCTCGATTGGCCGTTTGATTCCGAATTCGGCCACCGTATGGCGGTAGAGGTATTCCGAAATCGAGGTGACCCCGTCGCTTTGTTCAATCGAGTAGCGCGTAATTGGAAGAAAGTTGGGGTTGTTTCCCACGAGCGTGATGTCGGTTCCATGAAGCGTGGTGATAAAAGGCAAACGCCGGGGTGCTGCCATCTGCTGCGCCAACAGGGCGCTCACTGAGTGGGGGATCGCGTAATGAACGTGGAGGATATCGAGCGATTCCGTCTCGAACACTTCGAGCATCTTCACGGCCAGAGAAAGTGTGTATGGAGAATGATCAAAAAGGGGATAAGAGACGACCGCAGCTTGGTGGAAATGGATCTTGGGATCATCGGTCTTCATCCGAATCGGTGGCGCGTAGGTGATGAAGTGCACGTCGTGACCACGGGCGGCTAATTCCTGTCCCAATTCAGTTGCGACCACGCCAGACCCGCCGTATGTGGGGTACCCAGTTATCCCGATTCGCATTAGGTCCTCTTCCCGCCTTCTGTTCTTGGCCTGACCTTTGTACAAGGTGAGGCGGCCTTCTTGTCATACGGCTAGCTTGCGGGCTAGCAAACTCGGATGTTAGAGTCGCGAACCGCAGGCTGACGCGGCGACCCTGCGGAATGGTACACCGTTTAGACGCAAAGGTAGCGTTCTACGTGACACGGCCGAAAAAGAAAGTAGCGATTGTTTCCGAGCTGGGGCCCCGAAATAGTCAGGGCTTGCCTGGCGTACGCGCGCAAGGGAGCGAGTGTAGCGGTCCTTGGGCGCCGTCGCGAGCCCTTGGGATGAAGTGGGCAAGGAAATCGCTGCAGTCGGGAGTCAAGATGAGGCAGGCGGTCCCGTAGATATTCGACCCGGGTGGCTTTGTTCGAGGCGGCCGAAGGTCTGTTCCATCAGCTTGAGACGCGCGAAGTGAATCGGCACAGTGCCCCTCGGTCGCGCAACAATCACCGGTACAGCGATTCCGGTAGACGGCGGCTAATCGGCCTGCTGAAGGAGCGGAGATCGATGCCAGAGAAATTGACCGACGAAGAAAAGCGCATCACTGAGCTTGTCCGCCAGCGCATGAAGGAGAGCAAATCGTCTGAGCTTCTGGGTTTTGAAGTCGCCAGCGTCCACGATGGCCGCGCTATTTTCCGGCTTGAGGTGGCGCCACATCACAAGCAGCTCCACGGCGTGGTTCACGGAGGGATTCTCGCTGCACTTGCGGATACGACCGCCGCAATCGCGGCTTATACAGTGGTTCCCCGAGGCGAAGAGCTGGCTACACTCGAACTGAAGATCAATTTTCTGGAGCCCGTCCCGGGCGGCACGGTCACAGCAGAGGCGTGGGTCCTCCGCAACGGACGGAATTTTGTAGTGACGGAGTGCGACATCTTCAATGAATCCGGCTCATTAGCGGCCAAGGCACTGCTTACCTTCACCGCCGCGGCCGGGCACAAGATGGAGAAGTGACTTATTCGTCTCCCTTTTCGCCGTCTTCATTCTCTTTATGGACGTAACGAATGTGGCGCTTGAAGATCATCAGATTCGGCGCGCCTTCGCGGGTCAGTTTGATGCAGTCACGGTCATACCACTCAATGATTCCGTGAAGCACTTCGCCGGAGTCGAGCATCACCGACATCGGCGTGCGGCTCTGCATCTGCTTCACCCAGTAGAAATTTTCCGCGTGGGTGATCTCCGGCGGAGCAGGCTTCTTGCTCGGAAGAGGGCCACCATTGTGCTGAGGGCGAGGTGCGGGTTGCTCCTTAGCGTCCGCGAAGCTGGGACGGAACATGCGGCGATTCACCATGACTGCTCCTTAATTTTAATGAGGGTGCTTCCTGTTCTTTATGATGCGCCCAGTGGGCCTTGGGTTTCGCCAATTATGTCGCCGAATCAGGTTGTAGGGAAGATAAAATCTATCTCCGGTTCGACTCAGCATCCTGTCGCGGAACCAAAGCCAACAGAAGGGAGTCCAACCCGAGCTGTCGATTCAAGTTGCGGCGGACGCCGGCCGCCAAATCGTCCATTCCAGAAATCGCACGGCCGATCCACGGTTGATCGACAATCCGAGACAGCGCCTGCAGTTCCTTCGAAAGGAGCGGATTTCGCAGTCGAGGACTAGGGATTCCAGCGTTTATCTCCAATAAATCAGAGAGCAAGCCATAAAACACGCCAATCAAGTCCTCAAACGAGGATTCCCGGTCCTTCGCGAGAGCCGCCGTGTCCGCGAACAGCTGCGAGAAGCCTTGTCCCCGAGCGGCGCGCTCCAGTACGCGCAACGCCACTTTCCTCTTCTCGACGGCCTGTTCGAGATCCAGCTCGAGTGCGAGTCCAGGGCTACCTTCGGAAAGTTGCGCGGCCAGCTTCAGTTCTGCCGGTTTCCGGTTGGAATGCCCTTTCAGAATTGTCTCCACTTCGGCGACCGGCAACGGCGCAAAATGGAATTGCATGCAGCGGGAAAGGATGGTAGGCAGCAGGCTGAATGCAGAAGGTGCAGTAAGAATTAACGTAGCGGAGCCGGGCGGTTCCTCAAGGATCTTCAGGAACACATTAGAAACGTCGGAGCGCATCGTTTCCGCTCCATCGACAATGAAAACGCGACGCCGGCCAGCGGGCTGAAAGTAGGCGGCGCGCCGTACAGCCCGCAATTGCCCGATGCGCAGCATGGGACGAGCCACCGGGCTCTTCAACCGCACCGGATCGGGCACGATCGCCCATACGTCAGGATGGCTCTGCAAGATTAACGGTACGCGCTCGACTGTGGCAGCATCCGCGCTCTCGCCGCGTTCGGCCAGGCCCTGTTCCATCAATTTCTGTGGCTCGGCAAGTTGAGAAATCTGCAAGCAGGCAGGGCATTCGCCGCAGAAGTCGTCGGTCATCGGCGCACAGTTCGCGGCCTGGGCGAACATTCGCGCCAGAGTATATTTTCCAACCCCGCGAGGACCTATAAACAACAAAGCGTGAGGCACGCGAGAGGAGCGCAGCGCTCCCCGCAACGCTGCGACAATCTTCTCGTTCCCAAGAAACTCCGAAAATCCCACGTCAGACCCTCTTCACTCCATCGAGCAGAGGCGATACCGCCGACAAAACTTCGCCCGCAATGTCTTCAGGAAGGCGCAGCGAATTGTGTTGCGCGTCGTAGCACTGCACTGTCGCCCAGGGCCGGCTACGCGACAGCATGTCGTACATCTCCGCTGCGTCTTCGAGGTGCTGAAGATTTTTTTCGAGAATATCATGGGTAGCCCGCGTATAGGGACGCTCAGGTTTCTGTCCGACGAGTTTCTGTGCCTGGCCCGGCGGGACACGCAGATACAGAATGAGATCTTCGCGGGGCATCCCGTAAATGGAGTATTCCAGATGTTCGATCCAGCGCAGGAATTCCGAGCGTTTCTCCGCGCTAGCGCGAGCAACCTGATGCGCAAGGTTGGAACCCACGTAACGGTCCACCAAAACGACCTTGCCTTCGTTCAGGACCGTTTCGATTCGCGGTTTCGCTTCAAAACGATCACCCGCGTAGAGCAAAGCGGAAAAATGGGGATCGACGGTCTGCAACGAGCCGTAGTCGCCGTTCAGAAATTTCCCGACCAGACTGCCGAACCACGAATCGTATTGCGGGAAGCCCGTGAAGAAAACGGAAAGACCCTTGGCTGCCAGTGAATGTTCTAAAAGTTTTGCCTGTGTGTGTTTGCCGCTGCCATCGATTCCCTCGATGGCGATGAGTAATCCGCGTTTGGTCATTTGACTCGTTACGGTGCTGGGCTGCACTCGTCTGAGCCAGTGTAACCGGAGAATTCCTGGCCCGCAACGAAAGGAGTCGAACGAGTTCTGTCCCGCGAGACCCAAATTAGAATGAAAGAAGGACACGTGGGCTCTGGCGGCGATTGTTTAGCAAAACGAGTGGCGGAGCCGCACCATAGGAAGCCCAGCCGGAAAGAGCTGGTCGCCATGCAACGACAGGCGCGCATCGCATGTAGAGCACTTCCGTAGCCCGCGAATGACTGACCCCGTGTTACGATTTCCTGTCGATGGCCTCAACGATTCAAGAAAACTTGGCGCGCTTATCAGAGCGTATTGCAAATGCAGCCAATCGCGCAGGCAGAAACACCGAAGAAATCACGTTGATCGGCGTTTCCAAAACTCATCCCGCCGAAGTCATTCGGCAGGCCTTCGGCGCCGGCTTGCGGCACTTTGGCGAAAATCGTGTTCAGGAGTGGGAAGGGAAGCGGGGCGAAATCGCAAATCTGGACGCGACGTGGCACCTGATCGGCCACCTGCAAAGCAACAAGGCCGCAAGAGCGGCGGCTTTGTTTCACAGCATTGATGCCGTCGACGATTTTGCACTCGCGCAAAAACTCGATCGCGCTTGCAGCGCACAACCTCCTGCCGAACGCCTTCGCGTAGTGCTCGAAGTGCACATCGGCGGTGAGGCTACAAAAAGCGGCGTCTCCGAAGCGGGCTTGCCGGTGTTGGCTGAACAGATCATCCCGCTCGAACGGCTCGAATTGGCTGGACTGATGTGTATTCCGCCATTTCTCGAAAATGCCGAAGAAGTCCGTCCTTACTTTGCGCGGCTCAGAAAATTACGCGATCAATTGGAGCTACGTTTGCGCAGAAGGCTGCCAGTTCTATCGATGGGCATGTCGCACGATTTCGAAGCGGCCATACAAGAGGGCGCCACTGAGATCCGCGTCGGCACCGCGCTTTTCGGTATCCGATCCGCTCCGCAGTGAATCGAATAACCGGAGGATGAGCATCACCTACGATCAAGATGAATCTTTTCACACCGTTTCGCCTGCGTGGCATTGAACTCAAAAATCGAATCGCAGTTTCACCCATGTGCGAATACTCCGCAAAGGAAGGTCATCCCGCGCCCTGGCATGTCGTGCACCTCGGCAGCCGGGCCGTCGGCGGCGCAGCTCTGGTCTTCACGGAAGCAACCGCCGTCAGCGCCATCGGGCGAATTTCTCCCGCCGATACTGGCATCTACTCGGACGCCCATGTCGCCTCCTGGCGGCCGATTGTCGAGTTCATCCGTGAACAGGGCGCGGTGCCGGGCATCCAACTGGCTCACGCTGGTCGCAAAGCAAGCACCGGGATCCCATGGCTAGGCGGCGCGCCGATTGCCGTCGAAAATGGCGGCTGGACGCCTGTCGCTCCGAGCGCCATTCCCTTCCACTCCGGCTACGCGACGCCGAAGGAGCTTTCATCTGCCGAGATACAGCAAGTCGTGGCGGATTTTGTCGCTGCCGCCCGCCGGGCGCTTCACGCTGGATTTCAAGTTGTGGAACTGCACGCCGCTCACGGATACCTGCTGCAAGAGTTTCTGTCGCCGCTCAGTAATCACCGCACGGACGAGTATGGGGGACGTCTTGACAATCGCATGCGCGCCCTTCTTCAGGTCGCGCGCGCCGTACGGGAGGTCTGGCCCGAGAATCAACCGATTTTCGTGCGCATCTCGGCGACGGACTGGAAAGAAGGTGGCTGGGACTTGCCGGATAGCGTCGAACTATCGCGCCGGCTGAAAGCAGTTGGCGTCGATCTGATCGATGTTTCGAGCGGCGGCCTCGTCCCGGGCGTCACGGTGCCGGTCGGACCGGGTTATCAAGTACGTTTTGCCGAGGCCATCCGCCGCGACGCCGCCATTGCAACCGGTGCCGTCGGGATGATTTCGGAGCCGACGCAGGCGGAGACGATCATTTCGACCGGTCAAGCCGATGTCGTTCTGCTCGCGCGCGAGATGTTGCGCGATCCCTATTGGCCGAGGCGCGCGGCCCAAACGCTGGGAGTCAAAATCAAGCCGCCCGTTCAATACGAAAGAGCGTGGTGATTTTTGAGTCTTCTCGATGTCACTGTGAATCAGGCTCGCGGCACGGTGACTTTTTCGGTGCGCGTGCAGAGGCGGGCCAGCCGCGACGAAATTGCCGGCGTGATCAAAGGAGCGATGAAGATTCGCTTAGGTGCTCCCGCGGTGGAAAATCGCGCCAATGAAGCTTTGGTCGAATTCCTGGCGAAGGTTTTGAAAACCTCCAAGTCGGCTGTTAGAATCCGGAGCGGTGAACGCTGCCGCACGAAACAAGTCGAAATTTTCGGCGTGACTCGCCAGCAAATTGAAGGTCTACTTCAGACGGAAGCGTAACTGCACCACGGAAAAGACAAGGAAACTGTTCCCCATGAAGGTCGATATCGGCGAAATGCAGAAGGATTTGCGTGACGCAAAACTGGACGGCTGGCTGTTCTACGATTTTCGCGGCCGTGACCCGATCGCGCAACGAATTTTGGATTTGCCGCCCGGCATGCGCACCCGGCGCTGGTTTTATTTTGTCCCGGCCAAAGGAACTCCCAAAAAGTTAGTTCACAAGATCGAAGCGGGCTCGCTCGCCGCGGTTCCTGGCGATACCATTTACTACGCCGGTCAGGACGAATTGCGCGGCAACCTGAAAAAAGCCATAGGGAAGTCGAAGAAGGTGGCCATGCAGTACTCGCCGAAGAATGCCATTCCCTATGTGGCGATGGTGGACGCGGGAACCATCGAGTTGGTGCGCAGTCTCGGGCCCAAAGTGCTTACTTCGGCGGACCTGGTCCAGAAATATGAAGCTTGCTGGAGCAACGAGCAGCTCGAATCGCATCTGGCCGCCGCGCGAGAGATAGACCGCATCGTGCGCGAAGCGTTCGCACACGCGGCGAAGTGCGTGAAGGACAAGAAGCCGCTCACCGAATACGACCTGCAGCAGTTCATTCTTAAAAAATACGAAGAGGCGGGAATCGTCACCGAGGAAGGCCCGGACGTAGCCGTGAACGCCAACGCCAGCGACCCGCACTACGGCCCGACCCGCGAAAAATCCTCGGCCATCTGCGAAGGGGATTTGCTGCTCCTGGACATTTGGGGCAAACAGAGGTTCCCGGACAGCGTCTACTACGACATCACCTGGATGGCCTATCTCGGCGCAACCGTTCCTGACAAATATGTGAAGGTTTTTCGTGTGCTGCGCGAAGCGCGGGACCGTGCCGTGGAACTGATCCGTTCTCACAGAAGAGCCGGCAGGCCGCTGCAGGGCAGGCAGGTCGACAAAGCTGCGCGCGCTGTCATCGAGAAAGCCGGCTACGGCAAATATTTTTTCCATCGCACCGGGCACAACATCGGCACGTCCGTCCACGGAAACGGTGTCAACATGGATGGCTTGGAAACGCAGGATGAGCGCCACCTGATTCCGCACACCTGCAATTCCGTAGAGCCGGGCATTTATCTTCCGGAATTCGGCATGCGCACCGAAGTCGACGTGTACGTCGATAGCAAGGATGCGCGCGTCACTGGCGCGATCCAGACGGAAATTCTGCCGCTGCTTGCTTGAAGATTGGATCGATACGAATCGCATGAACCAGGACAACAACGAATCGTCGCTACGTGGACTGTCTGTCGACACCGACGACGCTCCTCCGCAGGAAGTTCGTCAACCCGAGCCTTCGGAAGCCAAAGCCTGGGGCGTGGCGATCGCCGGGTGGCTTGTTCCTGGTCTCGGCCACGCGATGCAGCGCATGTGGGGCCGCGCGCTGGTGGTCTTTTGCACCGTCGGACTGTTAGTGGTTGTGGGTGCGTTCATGCGCGGCAATCTTTTTACGTCGAATGGCAGCGATGCCTTTGACACGCTGGGCTACGTCGCGGATTTAGGCGCCGGCAGCTTCTATTTTCTGGCCCGCGCTGTGGAACGCACTGGTGCCGACGTTTCCCACGCCGGAGGCGATTACGGGACGAGATTTCTTGCGACCGCTGGTGTGTTGAACCTTCTGGCGGCGCTGCATGCCTACGAAGCCGCTCGAGGCCGCAAGGCATGACTTCGATGTTTCTGGTCACCTTGACGCACTGGCAGGCGTTCCTGCTTTTCGCCGCCATTATCTCCGTTGCCTTCGGTTTTCTCGGTCGCCGCCAGCCCAAGGACCGCGTCAAGTACATCCTCTGGTCGTTTTTCCTCTTTCTTGTGGTAGGAATCGGAATCGCCTGGGCCATGTACCCATTTTCTCATTGACCTTGTGGGCAGCGCCGCAATCACGCTCAATTGATGTAATTTCCCGCGATTGCGATCGTGAAGGCCGAGGTACCTCAATCGCACGACAGGCGATTCAGAAAAGCATGTTTCGGGTTCCACACCTGCACACGAAATTGTGTTTATTCGGGCTGATCCCGTTTCTGTGCCTAGCTTAGCTAGTACCTGCAAATTGATTGAACGCACTTTCAAACGCAAGATCATAATGTGTGCAGCGAGGAACTAGATCCGGCCGTGGTCGGCACTGGATTCTTTGCTGTTCGGAATATCAGATTCGCGATGGTCTTAAAGTCGCGCCGGCGTTCAGAGAAAACTCGCGCTCCGCAACACCTCCACGACGAATGCGACCGCTCTTTCAATCTCGACGAATCGATTCCGAACCGGCTCACGTTCCGACGCGCGCTCGCCACCAACTTGTACGGGCTCGGCATCAAGCCGCAAATCACCCGCTATTGTTCGGCACTCGGACTTACCCGTCACGCTCGCTTATTCTGTGGAAACATCGGAAATCAGAATCAAGGGGCGTGCTTGATAAGCGAACGGCGTTGATGGGATAATTTTTGCAGGCCGACTTAGCTCAGTTGGTAGAGCGTGCGATTCGTAATCGCAAGGTCCCGAGTTCGACCCTCGGAGTCGGCTCCAACACTGCAAGAATAAATCTTCAATCGACAGATTTAAAAATAGGTCAGTTGTTCTGAGCATCGAAGGTCGAGAAGCATGCGAACTTCGCAAGCAGCGCACCGCCATGCATGTCAATCAGCAAAACTTCAAACGGTAGGTCGCTCGGAGTGGGACGGTTCGTCCAGTCTATCTCTGTCACCTGAATACTTCCGCCGTAGCCCTTCCGTAGTCTTCCGGTAATTCAGGACGAAAGTCCGCTCTGCGCTATTCGCGTCCTCACCAGCGGCCAACACGATGATCCTCCTCGCGCCGGTTTCCAAATACAGGTTCGTGAACTGTTCGGCCAAGGAAGTCCTGAAGTTCTAAGGTCGCCCTGACCGGCGCTTTCGCGATGTGGGCTGTGCGGCACACGTTCTACTGAAGCGAATGCCACGGTTTCCCATCGGGCGCTTTTGGGCGCCGCTTTCCGTCCGCTCTGGCCATGTAGACCTCTCGGGGGGCATCCCGGGAACCTGTTACTTCTGACAATGGCCGTCCGTGACCGAGAGTGGGAGCATCCTGCACGCGATGTTGTCGCGGCTTCCTGTTTAAGGAGATTCCATGAGATTAGGTGTGGTTTGCCTGCTAGCATCGGGCCTACTACCATCGCTGACTCAGGCCCAAGTCCCCGTTGCTGAGGTTGCGAAGGACGGAAGTTCCGTTAAGTTCAGCGTGAAGGCATCGGTAGCCATAGACGGCACGTTCGATAAGTGGGATGCCACTCTAGTATTCGGGTCCACGGCTGCGGAGTCAGGCGTTCTGGACGTGAAGATTCAGGCGGCCAGCGTGAATACCGGAAGCGCCATGAAGGACGGCAAACTCAAGAGCAAAGACTTCTTCGATGCCGAGCACGACCCGCTAATCACGTTTCACTCAACGAAGATAATAGAAACGGGTCCGGCTTCCGGTGAGATTGACGGCCACTTCACGATACGCGGCGTGACGAAAGCTGAAAAGCTGTTCTTAACCTTCACAGGGAAGGGGACAGGCGCGGGAGAGATTAAAGGCACCATGGCTTTCGACCGTAAGGACTACGGGATGAACAGTGGCATTCCTTTCATTAAAATTGCTGACCGCGTTGAAGTCACGGTAGACCTCAAACTGAAGCGCACGAGTGGGCCTCCTCTCGTTTTTAAGCAATAGCCGATGTGCCCCGAGGTCAGAACGTCGTAAAAAGAAGAATCGGTGCACAGAACTGTCTAGCTCGGAGTTGGCCAGCAGTCTGGAAACCATTCATGCGGGGCATGGTAAGTTCCAGAATGATCAAATCGGGACTCAGATAGCGCGCTTTCTCGAGGGCAACTTAATCAAGGCTGAACGGGCCCCGTCCGCTGGAGTCAACGCAGTCGTAGCCAATGAAGATTTGGACGGTTTGCGAATTCACATCGAAACCTTGTTATATTGCGGGGACGATTCGAGGGGAGTCTTTGGCCAAAATCTTTGAAGTTCAGTATTGGTTCAATGGCCTTGAATCGTCTCAAACAGACCACGAACACGATCACCACTACCGCCGATCCCACAGCAATGTCGCGGACGAATCGTTCCAAAAGAGAACCAGCGCAAAGCTGTCCGTTCGACCAGTCGTCGCTTAGGTACTAAGGGCTAATTGACACACTTTACGCGCGCTTCGTTAATTTCGTCTTGCAATACGGAGATTGTTATTCCGCGAAGCGATTTCCTGCTCCCAGGCGCCCAGGCTCAATTTCCCGTCCCTTATGGAATCGGAGGCCTTACAGGATGGGAGCGAACAGAATCGTTGAAGATCGATCGGTATTCGCGTGGCGGCGGACGTTAGCGCTTGCCACCGCGCTCGACGAGCAGTTTTATCAGAACCAGATCCGAATAAATCCCGCCAGTCACACGGCACACGACGACACCTGCAGGAGCTTTCTGTGCGCACGTTGAATTCTGTTTCCGGCGCTGCAATCGGGAATCCTGCCCACGCATTCTTTGGCACTACAGCGGGACACGATGAGCGGTTCCCTTCGCACAGGCCGTTGCCTCGCGAGCTGTTGGATGGGCGGGTTCGAAAAATCCTGGAAACGATTGAATCGGGAAAAACGATCGTCGTCCGCGATCTGGCCCTCGAATTCAACCTGAGCCCTTCATATCTGCAGCGCTTGTTCAAGCAAGAGACGGGCTTTGCCATGGCAGAGTGGTTGAGCGAGAAAAGGCTCCAGAGAGCCGCGCACCTTCTGGAAAACAGCTACATGAGCGTGAAAGAGATTGCCCACAGCGTGGGATATGAACATGTTTCGAGCTTCATCCGCGCGTTTGAACGCCGCTTTGGACGCGCTCCGGTGTGCTACAGAAAACAGAGCGAGCGCGCCAAATGCGAATGAAAGACACGGAATGCTAATGACTCTTTCTTGCTTTCGCGACGGGGCGCGGAGTATACAGAATTAGCAGCGAATATCTCCAGTCCGGTAATTCGAA
Organism: Candidatus Acidiferrales bacterium; assembly: GCA_963722985.1. Taxonomy (GTDB): domain Bacteria; phylum Acidobacteriota; class Terriglobia; order Acidiferrales; family UBA7541; genus Acidiferrum. Next base: position 282,086 of record CAVROZ010000003.1, read on the forward strand.
GACACAACTGGTTTGAAGGTACCCGCGTGAGACGGAAACTGCGGACCCGCTCGTGGTGTGTCTATTTGAAGATTTTTTGGTCAAGGAGATCAGGATGAAGTCAATCAGGCTCGCGCTATTTTTCACATTGTTGGCATCGGTGTTTTCCGGCGCAGCGTCTGCGCAGACCGACCCTGGCGTGCGGCCCGGGCCCATCAACGGACAGGAAGGCGCCACTCCAACAAACCCTATGCCGCTTGGTTCCGTCGAGAGGAGCAATGTGCGGGGTGCTATGGAATTCTTCGAGAACGGACTGGCCCGGTTTGAAGAGATCGAGTCCGTTTCCAATAGTTCTACCGGCAATAACGGCTTGGGGCCGCGCTTCAACTTCAACCAGTGTTCGGGATGTCATGCGCAGCCGTCGGTCGGCGGCAGCGGCTCTGCCGAAAATCCTCAATTTAAGGTGATCGCCGACGGCATCGCCAGCGGATCGACGAACAGCATGCCATCGTTTATCACCGGCAATGGTCCCACACGCGAGGTTCGCTTCCCATTCTTCTTCAACTCGAATGGCACGCCCAACACCAGCGCTCCCAATGGTGGCGTAGAAGACCTGTTCACGGTTTCTGGACGAACTGATGCGGGCAGTTGCAGCTTGCAGCAGCCAAACTTCAGCGCTGCCGAAGCGACCAACAACATTATCTTTCGCATTCCCACGCCGGTTTTTGGCGCAGGGTTAATCGAGAACCTCGACGATTCGACACTGCTGGCGAATCAGATGGCGCACGCGGGCAATCATTTCGGAATCAGTGGCACATTCAATTACAACGGCAACGACGGCACCATCAGTCGGTACGTCTGGAAAGCACAGAATAAATCACTCGAGCTGTTTGCCGGCGAGGCCTACAACGTGGAAATGGGGATCACCAACGAGCTTTTCCCGCAAGATCGGCCTCTGCCGGGCGAAGACCAACAGGGAACCGGACTTCCTGCAAATTGTCTGAACCTCAGCGGTAGCGGTTACCCCGAGGATAAAACCAACTTTGCGGCCACCGGCCACAACCCGGATGTGTTTGCGCAGAACGCTACGATACCGAGCGACATCGTGCAATTTGCAATGTTCATGCGGATGCTTGCTCCGCCGGTGCCGTCGAGCACCACACCGGGCGGGCCGGCCTCCATTTCTCGTGGCCAGGCGATGTTTGGCGCGATCGGCTGTGCGGCATGCCACACGGCCACCCTCCGTTCGACGCAAGCGTCCAATTTCACGCCTTCCTTGGGGAATTCGCAGGTGAACGCGTTCACCGACCTGCAAATCCATCATATGGGTACCGGTTTGGCGGATAACGTCTCGCAGGGTTCTGCCGGTGGCGAACAATTCCGCACGGCTCCGCTTTGGGGATTAGGTCAGAGACTCTTCTTCCTGCACGACGGACGCACCACGGACCTGCTGGTGGCCATTCAGGTGCACTCGAGCAATGGCTCCGAAGCCAGCCAAGTGATTGAAAACTTCCAGGCGCTTTCCGCTAGCCAGCAGCAGGACCTTTTGAACTTTCTCCGCTCGCTGTGATCGGTTCGCCGCCATGCAGCTGGGCGAGACAGTTGCGGTGCCTCGCCCGTTTTTTCAGCATGTTGATCCTGATACTGACGAGTGTGCCGTTTGGCTCCGGCCTCACAAATGTTCACGGGCAAGAATTCGCCCGCTCGACCATCGCGGTAATCTCCAACATAGCGATCACCCAGGATGCGCAACGGATTGCGATTCGTGTCGAAAGCGCCGGGCATCTCGACGCACATCCGGCGCGGCTGCAGAATCCGGAGCGATTGGTGCTGGACTTTACGGGAGCGCGGCTCAATTTGCAAAACACGTCGATTCCCGGAGCTTTGTCGCCCGTGCGTGCAGTGCGCACGGGCCAATTCCGGCCCGGCGTGGCTCGCGTGGTGATCGACCTGACCTCTTCGGCACCCTACGACATCGTTGAGGAAGAACACGCTGTCGTCGTGTACCTGTCGCTTCCGAACGACGGCGCAAAAGCGCCTTCCGCAGCGCCTGCCCCCTCGACAAATGAGAAAACTCCGACCGCATCGCTCGATTCGCAAAAAGCGAGCCAGCCGAGAGCGGCGACTGGAAACGGTGTCGATGTTCCGCGGACCGCAGATTCGAAGAAACTGCCTACGGGGATAATTCTTGTGAAAGGCGCTTGGTCGGGCGCCAGTGACTCCGTGACCGCTGTTCCGGAGGGAGGCAGCGTGAGCGACAACGTCTACAGCAATCCGTATTTTCGCCTCCGCTACACCTTGTCTCCGGGCTGGACCCAGAGTTACTCGGGTCCACCTCCGTCCGATCGCGGTTACTACGTGCTGGCGCAGGTGCGGCCTGCCGAAGCTTCCGCGCAGCCGGCCCGCGGCAGCATTTTAATCACAGCCCAAGACCTGTTCTTTACTTTGACGCCCTCGACCAACGCCGCCGAACTGGTCCAATACACGAACGACACCCTGGATCCGGAATATAAAGTGGTATTGCCGCCGACTGGAGTGCAATTCGCCAATCACTCTTTCGTCCGGTTCGATTACGGTTCGCCGGTGGCCGACCTGCACTGGCACATTTTGACTACGCAAATCCGCTGCCACGCGGTGCAATTCATTTTCACGAGCCGCGACAGAAAAGTGGCAGAAGAGCTCATTCGAACCATGAACACCATTGGGCTGTCGGATGGGGCGAGCCCGGCCGGCGGAGAGAACGAGAACGATGCTCCGGTGTGCGTCAAGGACTACGCGAACGGCGAAAACGTACTCGAGAGAGTGGACCCCATCCTCACCGAGCACAAATTCAATTCCATTCCGGTGCGCATCATCATCGATAAGGGTGGCAAGGTGAAACACGTTCATTTTCTCAGTGCCTTTCCGGAGCAGGAGAAAGCCATCTCGAATGCTCTGAACCAGTGGCGCTTCAAACCTTACCTGCTCGACGGACAACCGGCGGAGGTGGAAACCGGCATCATGTTTGGACATTCGCCGCACTCAATCACGCGAGCCGAAGCGAGTCCATTCATCGAATGATCGGCCGACGCGTCGCGAATTTGCTATCCTACGGCGCGTGAGACGATTTTTCCTGATTGATACCGATACAGCTTCGGACGATGCTGTCGCGCTGATCATGGCACTGCGCAATCCTCAAATCGAGGTCCTGGCGATTACCACCGTTGCAGGCAATGTTCCTCTGCCACAAGCCACTCGAAATGCTCTCTTTACCGCGGAACTTTGCGGATCGAGCGCGCCCGTCTTTTCCGGCGCGGAAAAGCCGCTGCAGCGCCCGCATTGCGGCGCGGAGTGGTTTCATGGGCACAACGGTCTTGGCGATCACAACTACCCGCCGCCTAGACGCCAGGCGGAAACGGAAACGGCCATCGATGCCATCATTCGCACCATCGAAGCGCATCCCGGCCTACTCCTGGTCACGCTAGGGCCATTGACCAATATCGCGCTCGCCTTGAAGAAAGAGCCGGGCATTGCTACGAAGGTCGGCCGCTGCGTTGTCATGGGTGGCGCTCCCTGCTGCGAAGGTAATGTCACACCGGCGGCCGAGTACAACATCTGGTGCGACCCGGAAGCGGCCCGCATCGCGATCGGAAGCGGACTTCCGATCGAGCTCGTTGGCTGGCAACTCTCCCGCCATGACGCGGTCCTGAACATAGCGGATGTTGAGCGCGTTTTGAGCTTTAACAATCCGTTGGCAAAATTTGCGATCGAGTGCAACAGCTGCGGCCAGCAGGCCTACCTGGTACAAACCGGTGAACCCGGCATTTGCTTGCCTGACCCGGTCGCCATGGCTGTGGCGCTTGATCCATCGATTGTCACGGCGCAGTCGGAGCACTTCCTCGAAGTGGAAACGGAGAGCGAACTCACCCGTGGCATGACGGTCGTAGATCGTCTGACCGTCGCGCACGACGAACGCAACCGCGAAGTTTGGGCCAGGGCCCTCGCGGGCGGACACAAAGCCAAGATTACTTGGAGCATCAACAACTCCCGCTGGAAGCAAGCCCTCTACGCCGCGCTCGAGTGATAGCCCGCCCTTTCAGTTGCGCACGTAAATCCATTGTAGATCAGGGGTGGCGTCAGAGAGCGGGGCGATCCTACCCGGCGGTCGCACTGTATAGTGCTGATCCGCAAGCCACTCGACCTCAACCCATTCTTAATAAATTGGTTGTCAGCCGCGCGAGAAAATGGCATCGTCTCTCCGCAGGAAGAAATTCGATCCCAAACGCTGCGGAGACAACACGCCGGGTGCGTGCCAATAAAACACAAAAGGGCATCAAAAAACAGGAACCGCGCCAAGACGCGGAACTGCTTCTCCGGTTGTCTCTCGACAGCAACCCGGAGTCGCTCTGCCTGGTCCGAGCCACTTTGCAGCGCGCTGCCGAAGTCGTCCACTTCGAGGAATCGGAATCCCGCGCCATCGTTCGTTCTGTGGACGAAGCGCTGGCTAATGTGATTCGGCACGCGTACAAAGGCCGGGCCGGACTGCCGATTGAACTCACCTGCCGCCGACTGCTGTGTGGGCCCGAGTCCAAAACCACCCGCGGTTTGGAGGTGGTCCTTTCCGATTCCGGCGAAAAGGCCGATCCCAAGAAGCTTCGCGGCAGGCCCCTGGACGAAATTCGCCCGGGCGGTTTGGGGTTGCATTTTATGAAACAAAGTATGGACGTAGTAGAATTCCGCCGGAAGAATGGCAAGAATCTACTTCGTATGGTCAAATATCTGGCACCTTGCAAGCCGGGGGAAATGCCCAAAGGAGAGTAGACTGTGCAGATTGCTGCCCGTCATTCTGGAGTTGGAGTTATCCTCGATATCTCAGGGGATATCGATCTGGCCCATTCTCCGGCGATGCGCAAAACCCTTTTGGGAGAGATTAAGGACAAACATTCCCTCAAGATTTTCCTCAATCTCAAAAATGTGCGTTACATCGACAGTTCCGGCATTGCTTCGCTCGTCGAGGGCCTGAAGGCGTCCCGCGATAACGGCGCGCGCATGATCCTATATGGTTTAAGCGCGTCGGTGCGGGAAGTGATGGAGCTTTCCCGCTTGCAGAAAATTTTTGAGATCTACGATACCGAAGAACAGGCTCTCGGTTCCTAAGGGCCTCCAGTTTCCGCAATCAGGTCGGCGGGCTATTTGGCGATTACTCAAAAAATCGGTGCTTCGGTAATTGATGGGGTAGCCTACGTCGGCTCTCTGGCCACTTTATCCGCCCGGGCCGGCTACTTCACGTTCATCGCTCCATTCAAGGGAAAGCCGTCGCGCTTTCAGAAAGCCATTTCACAAGCCATGGAAGCCGGCGTGCGTGCGCTGCCGATCCTTTCCCTGATTACATTTTTCATCGGCCTGATCCTCGCGCTGCAAGCGGCCTACGAACTTCGACGCTTCGGGGCCATGAGCTTCGTGGCGAGCGCCGTGGCTCTCTCTATGACGCGTGAATTGGGACCGCTGATCACCGCGGTCATCGTCATCGGCCGGTCGGGTTCTGCCTTCGCAGCGGAAATTGGAACCATGAAGGTCACGGAAGAAATCGACGCGCTAGAAACCATGGCGATCGATCCGATTGGTTTTCTCGTGGCGCCAAAATTCGTGGCCATGATCGTCATGTTGCCTTGCCTGACGATTTGGGCCAATTTCATGGGCATTCTCGGCGGCGCGCTCTTCGGTGTGCTGAAGGCGGACTTCACGTTTCAGCGCTACATCATGGCTTCTTTGGAAGCTCTGTTTTTGCGAGATGTGGTTACCGGCTTGATCAAGAGCTTCATGTTCGGAGTCACCATCACGGCCGTCGGCTGTCAGGAGGGATTCAACACCGGCGGCGGCGCTGAGCAGGTGGGCCGCTCGACGACAAAAGCCGTCGTGGTTTCAATTTTCCTTGTGATTTTGGTCGATCTCATCTTTACTATGCTGTTTTTTGTTTTGGCGGACTAGAACCCATGGCCGAAAAAACCCAAAGCCCCGCTGGCGCTGATGAATTGACGGGCCCGATGATTTCCATCCGGAACCTCCGGGTGTCCTACGATGGCGGCCGCGAAATTCTTCATGGAATCACCTTCGACGTGCAGCGCGGCGAGACGCTGGTGATTCTCGGCGGCTCCGGCTCCGGAAAAAGCACCTTGCTCCGCACGTTGGTGGGCTTGCAGAAACCGACTTCGGGTGAGGTTTGGATTCGTGGCAAGAATTTCACTGCGATTTCCCACGAAGAGCGAGATGAAATTCGAACGCGCCTGGGGATGTCTTTCCAGGGCGGTGCTTTGTTTGGGTCGATGACCGTCGGCGAAAACGTTGCCCTGCCGCTCGTCGAGCATACAAAGCTCGAACCATCGACGGTAGAGATCATGGTGCGGTTGAAGCTCGACCAGGTGGGATTATCCGGCTTTGAAGATTTTCTTCCTTCGCAGTTGAGCGGCGGCATGAAGAAAAGAGCGGCCGTCGCTCGTGCGCTCGCCATGGATCCGGAGATCCTGTTTTTCGACGAGCCTTCCGCCGGCCTCGATCCGATCATCGCCGCCGGCATCGACCAATTGATTCTAGAGTTGAAAAAGGCGTTCCACATGACGATCATCGTCGTGACTCATGAACTCGCCAGCGCCTATCTCATCGCGGACCGCATGGTTTTGATCAACAAGGGCGATCTGGTCGCCATGGGCACGGTTCAGGAAATGCAAAACAGCAAGCATCCCAAAGTCCGGCAATTTCTGGATCGCGTGCCCGAACCCGCCGTGGCCCAGGAACTGGATTATCTGCAAATGCTGACGGAGCCTTCGTCGAAAGAAGGCGAGGGGCGTCAGGGGAAGAGCAGGTAGAGATGGAAGCAAGGCGTGAGCAAGTCATTGTCGGAATTTTCGTACTGGTCGCCGTGGCGCTCATGGTCGTCACCGTGTTCGCTCTCGCCGGTGTGTTCGCCACTTCCACCCGAACCTTCCACGCGCAGTTTCACAACGCCGCGGGCTTGGAACCAGGCGCGACGGTGCGTTTTGAAGGCGGACCTAAAGTCGGCCGGGTCGAAAAGCTCAAGATCAATCCCGTTGATCCATCCCTGATGGATATGCAGTTTAGTGTTGCCAGCGATGTTCCGGTGAAGACCGACAGTCATGTTTCGATTTTGAGCTTCAGTCCGCTCGGCGACAATCATCTGGAGATAAGAGCGGGATCCCAAAATGCGCCAAAAGCCACTGATGGCATCTTGCTGCCGTCTGATCCCTACGTTGGCTTCAACGACCTCACGGCGAAGATCAATCAATTGGCGCCCCAGGCCCAGGAACTCTTGGCTAATTTAAATGACCGCGTTACTCAGCTGAAGATCACCATCGATCGTGTGAATGATCTGCTCAACGACAAGAATCGTCAAAACATCTCCGCTACGGTCGCCGACCTTCATGGAATCCTCGCGGAAAACCGGCCGCAGATCAAAAGCACCATTGCCCACGTGAATGAGGTTTCCGAGAGGCTCGGCCCCCTACTCACCCAAATCCAGAAAACCATCGATCAGGCAAACACCACTTTGAAGAAAGTCGATGGATTGATCGACGAAAATAAGGAAGACATTCGCGCTTCGGTGGTCAGCCTCCGGCAGACACTCAACAATGTATCGGCGCTCACGGCGCAGATACAAACGCTGCTGGATAACAACGACTACAACATTGAGGAACTTCTGAATAACCTGCGCATCGTTTCAGAAAACCTCAAGGAATTTACCGACTCCATCAAGACCCGTCCCTCGTCGCTGATCGAACCCAACGGCCCGCGGGACCGCAAGCCTGGAGATAAGCCATGAAGACTCCTCGATTCCAGACTTTCAATCTGACTATCCGGCCCTGGTTGGCGCTGGTTGTGATCGGGCTGGCAAGTTGCGGCAGTCCCAAGCCGATCAAGTACTACCAGGTCAGTTTTCCCACCAAGTCGTTGGTTGCGGCAGACGCCGTCAACACGGCCCTGACCGTTCGGACCTTTGAAGCCTCGCCTCTCTATCTCGATAACAAGATGGTCTACGGTTTCGATTCTCCGGAAATGGGCACATACGAATATCAGCGTTGGGCTGAGCCGCCCGTGGCGATATTGCAGACGGCATTAGTCCGCGGATTGCGCGCTTCTGGCCGCTTCCAAGCGGTTTATACGATGCGCGCCGATCCAAGCGGCCGATACATCCTGGCGGGACAACTCTACGACTTTAAGGAAGTGGACGCTGCAGCCATCGTGGCGCGTCTCAGCTTCGAGATTCGCATGCGAGACCGCAAAACCGGAACCACCGTGTGGAATCATTCCTACACATACGATGAACCAGCCACGGAAAAGAGCGTGTCGGCATTCGTTACGGCAATGGATAAAAACATTCAGCGCAGCGTACAGGACATTCAGGTCAGCTTGGAAGATTACTTCCGGACGCACCCCGCGCAATAAAATCGTTGAGGAATGGCTTCCCCGAGATCGAGCCGCGGAGCGAAGCAGATCCCTCGCTTCGCTCGGGAGGCTCGTTTGCTCGCGTTTTCGATGCAAACCCGATCCTGTCGTGACCGCGGCGAGCCTTCGGCGCAGCCAACCAAGACATTTGCCTTACACTATGGAAAGGGCAAATCCCGATGACATCGCCAGCCACGGACAAAAAGGCGCAGGCAGCGCCGACGGACCCAACCACGCCAGCATTTCCTTTTCTGGATCTGCAGGTGCAATTCGTTTCGATCCGCGACGAGGTCTTGACCGCTGTAACGCGTGTACTCGACAGCCAGCAATTTATTCTGGGTGCGGAAGTAAAACAGTTTGAAGACGAAATCGCCGCGAAGCTCTCCGCAAAGCACGCCATTGGCTGCGCCTCGGGAACCGATGCGCTGATTCTTGCGCTGATGGCCGCCGAAATCGGCCCGGGCGACGAAGTCATCACTACGCCCTTCAGTTTCGTCGCAACCGCGGGTTCCATTGCTCAGGTCGGAGCGCGGCCCATCTTTGTCGATATCGAACCATACAGTTTCAGTCTGGATCCAAGAAAACTGGAAAAAGCGATCACCCCGAAAACCCGCGCGATCATGCCTGTCCATCTCTTTGGGCTTCCTGCCGATCTTGACCCGATCCTGGCCATGGCGAAGTCGAAGAATTTGTTGGTTATTGAGGACGCCGCGCAGGCCATTGGCGCGCAGTATAATGGCCAGTCTGCGGGCACGATCGGTGATTTTGGCTGTTTCAGTTTTTTTCCTTCGAAGAATCTCGGCGCTGCCGGCGACGGCGGTTTAATTACCACAAACGATGCCGCCATGGCCGAGCGCCTGCGGATGATTCGCGTTCACGGCAGCAAGAGCAAGTACTTCCACGACGTGCAGGGCCTCAACAGCCGGCTCGATGCGTTGCAGGCAGCCGTTCTGCGCGTGAAGCTTCGGCACCTCGACCAATGGGCCGATCGCCGCGCCGGGCGTGCGCAGCGCTACCGCAGGCTCTTCGACCTAAAGGGTCTCGCGCGGTTCGTGCAGTATCCGCCTCTGGCGTCTGCCGCCTTTCACCACGTCTACAATCAATTCACGATACGGGCGCAACGGCGGGATGAGCTGAAGGATTTCCTCGGCAAAGCCGGAATTCCGGCAGAGATTTACTATCCGCTTTGTCTCCACCTGCAGAAGGCCTTCTCTTCCTTGGGGTATCGAGCGGGTGATTTTCCTGTTGCCGAGAGAACGAGCCAGGATGTTCTCTCCCTTCCCGTTTTTCCGGAACTAACCGACGAACAGCAGGACGCCGTGGTGCAGGCCATCTGGAATTTCTATCTGCCGGGAAAATAGGCAGCTTAATACATGTCGGTCGGATCGATTTTCTTGCCGGACAGTCCCAACTGAAGGACTTCGATGTTTTCCGGCCGGTCAAACACCTTTCCTGGCAACCAGTGCTTAATGAGGATTCTAAATCCGCCGAAAGCAATGCCCGTAACCGTGGCCACCACCAGAAACAGGCTGGTGAACAGGAAAATCTTGTAGAGCATTTGCACCAGCGGGGGGTCGGTGGCCGTTTGATGCGGTTCGTTCCAGGTCACCTGCGTTTCGTAATCCACCGCATCGCGAATCGCCTGTGCATGCATGGCGGAGGTGGCGTCGAATACCAGGGAGAGCAACGAAGCCTTTCGCTCCACCGTCACTCCCGCTTGTTTGGCCGCCCCGGGTAGCGCCTCTTCCAGGTGATGCCGGCGATTTTCCGCGACCTGCGGCGTGGGATATTCGAGCAGCAGCAGAACTCCGCTCCCATGTTCCCCTTTGTACTGCGCTAGAATCGCTTCGGCCCCGTCCTGGAAGCCTACTTCGTTCGATAGACCCGCATAGGCGTCCTGATTGAGCGAGCTCAGTGCCGATCGAAATGCATCCGGCCCGAGCGCATATCTCTCCGAACCAAAAATCCGCCATTCCTTCGGCAGGTACGTCTTCAACGGTGGCATGGGGGTCGGATCAGCTTTCGATCGGAGGGCTGGAAGAAGATCGTTCAAGCTTCCTGGCTTGGCGTTCGGCGAGAGCGTAGCTTGCACAACGAGATTGCCCACGAGAATACGCCCGTCAGATGGGCCGAGGGCGGAATCCTTTCCCACTCCCATACTCCGCATGCCTGGCGCCAGCAAAAACGTATAAAACTCGTAAGCGCTACTCGGATCTTTCAGGGTGAAGGCCCTCAGAGTGATTTCATCCTGCCCGTTCTGATAAACCCTTTGTTCGATCGCCCGCAATCCCGCTTCTTTCAGCACCGCTTGCGCTTCGACCGCTTGAGGCCAATCGGCCACCAGGTCTTTTGTCGCCAGAGTGCTTCTAGGCCCTTCCGCTTTCCACGAATTGAAGCGGTCGGGCAGGACACCAGTTTGCGCAGAGGCAGCGGCGCTCAGGCAGGTAGACAACAGAAATGCAACGATCAGCTTTCGCATCACAACCTATTCATTAGACGCTACCAGATTACTTCTGGTTCCTCGATTGTTCAACCGAGGCTACGACGGGGGTGCGATTCGGCCGCACGGTGCTGTTCATTGCAACGCTATTTAGACTTTGCAAGTAAGACGACACACCCTGGAACACGCCTTCGGCAATTTGCTGGCGGTGCTCCGGTTTTTTCAGAAGCTTTTCGTCGGCGGGATTGCTGAGGAAAGAGATCTCGGTCAGGATCGACGGCATGTCCGCGCCGATCAAAACCACAAATGGAGCTTTGCGCACTCCGCGGTCTCTTACGGGCTTGGCCGTCTTCTGGATTCGCTGCGAAAGCGATTCCTGTACATCTTCGGCGAATTCCTTCGATTCATCGATCTTCTCTGTGCGCGCAATCTTCATCACCATGTCTTCCAGGTCATGAATGCTTTCTTGCGCCACGGCATTTTCTCTCGCCGCCACTTCCATCGCCTCGGGAGAACCCTTCATATTCAAATAGTAGGTTTCCACGCCACGCGCTCCATGGTCCGGGCTGGAGTTCGCATGAATCGACACGAACAGATCGGCCTTGGCCTCATTCGCAATTCGCGTGCGATCTTCGAGCGGGACGAATGTGTCGTCGGAACGGGTAAACACGACATCAGCGCCCGGCAGTTTCTGCTCGATCAGCTTGCCGAGCCGTAGCGCTACATCCAGGCAAAGGTCTTTTTCCATCAATCCAGTCGGTCCGATCGTGCCCGTATCGTGGCCGCCGTGTCCGGCGTCAATCACGATCCGTCCGATTTTCAATCCGAGGGCGCGCGTCAACGTGGATTGTCCGTCCCGAGTCGGCACTGGCGCAGACACCGCTTGCACCAAATCCGGTTTGTTCTTCGATCCGGAACTCGATGGCCTTGTTAAAGAAGTCTTGCTCGGCTCAGGGATTGCTTTGGGCGCTGGCGCCGGCGGAGCGGGCGCCGCGTCTGTCAATTCAACCGCGCCATTCACTCTTGACTTGGTGGCGGTCGTTGACTCAGTCTGATTGGCCTCTTCGATTTGCACCGCACCGTCTGGAGTTGCACTCCTGCTTCGTGCCGTTTCCGTCGTGTTTGTCTTGCCAAGCGTCGAAGGATATAGCTCGATGATCAAACGCGTAGGCCGTTTTGTGAGTGAAACTGCATATTCCTTTACCCCGGTGATGTCCAGCACGACGCGAACCACGCGTGACTGGAATTGCGCCACGCGCACTTTGGTCAAAAGCGTTCCGCTCGTATGGATATTGGCTTTCGCCACTGCCGATGTGAGCCGCGCCGCATGCAGGTCAAAATAGATACGATCCGGATTGGTAATTCGCCCGGACGAATACAGCACGGAATCTTCAAGGTCGATCACCACTTCTGTGCTATCCGCCGTCGCGTTCGTGCGAACCTTTTGTACGTGAGGAATTGCCACGGACCTGGGCGCTTCGCCGCCGCTCAGCGTTTTGTGGGCGTCAGGGGAAATGGTCGTGGACTTGACGGATGTAGCCGGAACCGAAGGTGCGGAACTTTTAGCAGTCGCTTCACCGCTTTCCGTGCTTCTCATCAACGCCAGTTCGGCCAGCGCCTCTTGTACCTCGCGAGCGTGCGACGATCGCGGATACTTTTTAACGAAGTCCTGATAGGTTTTCGTCGCAGCCGCCGGGTCGCCAAGCTGGTCCTTCAGCAAACTCGCCAGCCGCAGCGTGGCATCCTGTACATGCTTGCTGCTCGGGTAATCACGAATCAGGTAGGCGTATGTGTCCACGGCCGTCTGGTAATAATTCCGGCCGAAGCGATCTCCCATTTCCGCATTCAATTCGCCCACCGCGAATAGCGCTTCCGGCACTTCCGCCGCATGCGGAGTGATCATGTACACCCGCTGGTATCCCGCCACTACTTTCTTGTATTCGGCCAGCGTGCGCTGACTCGGAGCTTTGCTGTTCAGTAGCCCGCGCAATTCTTCCGCGCGCGCAAACTGAGAACTCGCCGCCTCGCGTCTTACGCTAGAGTCGCCTGTACTCGCCGTTGCAGGGCAGGGAATCAACATCGCTGCGAGCACGCCAAAACACAGCGAAACCACGGCGAATATCTTGTGGAAATTTTTTGCCCCCAAGTTCATTCCCGCCCCACTGCTCCCCAACTTTTCACTTCAATCGTTGTTCGTGAAAATGATTCTTCCGCTCGACTCGACGACCCGGTGGATCGGATTCGTCCGTCGGTAGGCATCTTCGAGCCGCCCCGACCCCGGCCGGTAATACGCGTCTTGTACACGTTGGACATAATTCCGAGTTTCCCGGAACGCTGGCACCCCATGCGCCCTGTCGACCGCACCCTCTCCGGCATTGTACGCCGCCAAGGCTAAGTCCAAGTTTCCGTTATAGCGCTCGAGCAGAGTCTTCAGGTACTTAACCCCGGCGTCCACGTTTTGTTTTGGGCTGAACGCGTCGTTCACCCCAAATCGCTGCGCCGTTGTCGGAATCAGTTGCATTAAACCCAAAGCACCCTTTCGAGACACCGCCGATGGGTTCCAATTCGATTCCGTCTCGATCACCGCCCTTACGAGCGCCGGGTCGACCTGATGCCGTTCGGCCGCCTCACGAACCAGTTTTTCCACCCCGTCCCGATCGATATTGACCGCTGGCCGGTTCTGACCCATGAATGAGAGTTCGCCGGGCATGTAAATGGTTGCGCGCGGCTTGGCTGGCATGAGCCTTACCTGAACCGGTTCGGCGTTAACAAACATTCGCCGCCCGGACGCATCGGTTTCCGCGGCAATTTGAGCCACGGTCGGCCGGGGCGCGGCAAGCCACCCAGCAAAGGCGAAAAGTAAAAGTCCTGTACCAGATACTATTTGTCTTCGAGTTCGGCGGATCAGCCTAGGGGAAGGCATGGGCTTGTACATGAAATCCGAAGATGTGCTCTCTCTCGGTACATCGAGAGGAGTGGCACGATTTGAAACTGGACTCGGTGTCTGCTTGCAAGTAGTGCTGCTTCCGTGACTTGCGCAGACACAGTTCCGGCGCTGAGGATTATTATAACAACGGTTCCAGGAGTGAGGGGATGCTTTGCAACGCACTTTTTAGGGCCGATGTGTCTTTTCCGCCAGCCTCCGCCAAATCCGGACGACCGCCCCCGGAGCCCCCTACCAGCTTGGCCAGCGCCTGTATCAGCTTGCCCGCATGGACTTTAGCGGTCAGGTCCTTGGTCACCCCGGCGATGAGGGCTACCTTTCCGTCTTCAACCATGCCGAGGGCCACTACCCCAGAGCCAAGCTTCTGGCGGAGCGAATCAACCAGTTGGCGCAGCCCTTCGCGGTCGACGCTGCCGACCTCACCCGCAACGACCTTCACTCCCTTGACGCTTTGCGCTTGCCGAAACAGCTCATCGAGCTGGTTCAATGCGCCTTTGCGCTTCTGTTCGCCGAGTTCCTTGTCGAGGTGCCGCGCCGTTTGCGTCAACTTCTCGACCGAAGCCAACAGGGCATCCTCGGCCACGTTTAGCCGGCCTGCCAGCGAGCGAAGAATGTGCGCCTGATTCTGATAGTGCTCTATGGCGCCGATGCCGGTGACCGCCTCGATACGCCGCACGCCGGCGGCAACCGATTCTTCGCTCACAATCTTGAGCACGCCAATGTCGCCGCCGCGGCCCACGTGCGTCCCGCCGCACAACTCCTTCGAATAAAAACCACGTGGCGAATGCGGGTCGGAAATGGTCACAACACGAACATTGCTCTCCGGATATTTGTCGCCGAAAAACGCCAGCGCGCCGGAATTCAAGGCTTCTTCAAGGGACATCACGCCGGTCTCGATCTGCGTATTCAGCCGAATCTCTTCGTTCACCTGCTGCTCGATGTCGTGCAGTTGTTCCGGCCCGACCGGCGCGAAATGCGAAAAATCAAACCGCAGTCGTTCCGGCGCATTCAGCGAACCCGCTTGCTTCACATGCGTGCCCAAAATATTCCGCAGTGCTGCATGCACCAGGTGCGTCCCCGTATGATTGCGCATGATCCGCGCCCGCCGGTCCGCGTCGGCCGTCACGTTCACGCGGTCTCCTACGCGCAGCGTCTGGTTCGCCTTCACGCGATGGGCTGCCAGTTCCGCCACAGGGTAATACGAGCCGGACACCTCGGCCAGTTGCGCCGCGCCGGATGTGTCGTAGAACGCGCCGGTATCCGACATCTGCCCGCCGGATTCTGCGTAAATCGGGGTCCGATCGAGCACGACCTCGCCGCTTTCTCCCTCTTTCAGTTCGCTTACCGGCCCGCTCTTTGTGATGATCGCTTCAATCCGACAGTCCTCTGCGCGCGTCGTACTATAAAAGTCTCGCTCCGTTCGAAATGTTTCCGCCAATTTCGCATACGACGGATTCGCCGCCTGCTTGTGCGCACCTTTCCACGAAGCCCGCGCCCGCGTCCGCTGCTCCTGCATGGCTTTCTCAAAACCGGGCTGGTCAAACTGCACACCGAGGTCATGCGCCGCATCCAGAATGAAGTCCATCGGCAGTCCGTAGGTATCGTACAAACGGAACGCCGCTTCTCCCGAATACACCGATCCTGGCTTTCCGGACAGTGGATTCAATTCCTCTTCGAGCTTACGCAGCCCTATTTCCAGCGTGTGGGCGAACCGCTGCTCTTCTGCCAACACAATATCCGGGACACGCTTGGCCGCGGGTTCGAGCAGTTCGGGATATGCCGAGCCCATGAGTTTCCGCACCGTGTCGACCATGTCCGCCAGGAATGGTTTATGTGCTCCTAGCAACCGCCCATGCCGAATCGCGCGGCGCATGATCTTGCGCAATACATAGCCGCGGCCTTCATTGGAAGGTAGCACGCCATCGGTAATCAAAAACGTTGTCGCGCGGGCATGATCTGCAATGACCCGAAGAGAGGCGGCCGAGCGCCGGTCGTCTTCGGCCGCAAGTTCCGTTTTTTCGTCGATGCCCGTGAGTTGCGCCGCGCGATCGATCAGAGGGGTGAACAAATCCGTGTCGTAATTGGAAATCACCTTTTGCAGCACCGCCGTGACGCGCTCTAGCCCCATTCCCGTGTCCACGCACGGCTTAGGAAGCGGCGTTAGCGTTCCCTCCGCGTCGCGGTTGAACTGCATAAATACCAAATTCCAGAACTCGAGGTACCGCCCGCAATCACACGGAAACTTGCAGTCCGTATGACCCTCTTCCGATGCCTCGGGCCCCATGTCGTAGTGAATCTCGCTGCATGGGCCGCACGGTCCGGTATCCCCCATGGCCCAGAAGTTGTCCTTTAACCCTGCAAGCGGAACGATTCGCTCGGCGGGAACATTCTGCTCCAGCCAAAACGTCCGGGCCTCTTCGTCGACGCCGAGCTGCGTGTTGGGCGCAACCTCGGCTCCTCCAAAAATCGTCACGTACAGCTTGTCTTTCGCAATTCCAAACCACTGTGGCGAGGTAATCAGCTCCCACGCGTAAGCAATCGCTTCCTGTTTGAAGTAATCACCGAACGAAAAATTCCCGAGCATCTCAAAAAAAGTGTGGTGCCTCCTCGTGAATCCCACATTTTCCAGGTCGTTGTGCTTCCCTCCGGCACGCACACACTTCTGGGTTGTCGTGGCTCGCGCGTAGTCCCGCTTTTCGAGCCCTAGAAACACATCCTTGAACTGATTCATCCCGGCGTTCGTAAACAGCAGCGTAGGATCCCCGTGAGGCACCAGCGAAGAGCTGCGGACGCGGCGATGCCACTTCTCCTCGAAAAATTCCAGGAATTTTTCGCGCACTTCATTGCCGGTAGGTTTCTTGCTGGCTTCACCCGTCACGTCAGCCTCATTCGAAACGATTGTGGAAACATTTTGATTATCGCAGAGCGACTCCGCACGCGGCAATCGCCCGACAGATGCATGGTCGTTTCTTTTGTCGGGACGGAGCACTGCTTGCCTTGACGGAAACTCTCTTACTCTTCGCCGCGTTCCACATCCACCTCAGGCACTTCGTCCTGGGTCATCCGGCGCAATTCCTGACGAATCAGGTCCGCCGGGAAACCCGCACCAATCAGCGATCGATAGAGCGACGCTATCCTTTTCTGATTGATCTCGCCACCGAACAACTGCAGTTTCCGCGCAATCCTCTGCCGCACGATCGACGCCGGATCGGTTTCCGCCGCAGAATCCTTTAACGCAGCCTCGATATGCCGGTCTGGCACTCCTCGTGCCCGGAGCTCTCGGGCGATCCGATATTGCCCCTGCTTCCGCGCGCCTACTCGATGCCGCGTGAACTGCTGCGCATACCTTGCGTCATCGATTAGATTCTCGCGCTTCAAGCGCTCTAGGACAGACTTCACCGTCTTTTCGTCTTCACACCGTCGCGCGAGTGCCTTTTTCATTTCCGACACGGAGTGAGCGCACCGCATCAAGATGGCGATCGCTGCATCGTACAGCTGCGCTTCTGTCTCCATCTGGCGAGGCTTCCCAAACATGAGGCAAGCATAGCAGGATGCCGAGAGACCACAAATTCGTCAGTCCGGGCCGGCCTGCCGCAGGCGGCTGAAGTCCGCCGGTCTTTTTCTTCATTCGCCGGCTGGTTTAGCGCCCGGCAACCGGCTCTTCAGCAGCTTGATCTGTCCGTTGTGGTTCGCTTCGTGTTCGGTCACGTGGAACCACTTGCAGTAGTTGTTCGTCGGTCCCCAGCCCCATGTTTTATCCACGGCCGCGAGCCACAGGTCATCGCGCTTGCGAAATTCTTCCAGCGTCTTTTCCCGTGTCTCGGTCAGAATGTTTAGGTAGTAGTCGAGGCCGTTCCCGACAATCGCTTTTCGCGCCCGGTCTCCCAAATCCATTGACACATCCCACTTCTGCTTCCATTCCTCAGGAAGTTTGCTCGGCGCCAATCCATCAAACGTATTGTATTGATAGAACCTTTCCGCTGCGGCCAGATGCATCAGCAATGCGCCGATGCGATTTGCTTTGTCGTCCAGAAGGAAATCGAGATCCTTCTGCGACATTCCCTTCACGGAATTCAAAACTTGCGCGCGCATGAACGCCATTTCAGAAACGAGCGTGCCCACTTGCGGCGAGTAGCCCTTCTTTGGACCCACGATGAAGAGATCGCTGTCCGCGGAATGGTCCGATTCGGGCAGGATCGTGAACCCCGTCATTCCCGCAGTCACTCCGACGGTCGCTTTCAAAAAGTTTCTACGCCCGGGGAACTGAACAACATTACTCATGACCAGCTCCGATTTGAAAAATAAGCGAGCAAGGTGGGACTTGCGTTCCAACTCGAGGATGATACTCTGTGCGATTAGACCGAACAAGCCGACCGGGGTTTAATTCGTTCGAATGGAAAAGGCCCGAGCGGCTACTTCCGCGAGAAGCGCTCGAAGTCCGCCATCTGTGAAGCCATTTCTTCGCGGGCGGCGTCGGCGGCGGAACGGATACCCTGAATCCGCAGCTTGAACTCGTCCGGGTTGGACGCGCGCAGAAGCGCTTCGTCCAGCGTGATCAGCTCCTTCGAATACAAGTCGAACAGAGACTGGTCGAAAGTCTGCATTCCGTATTGCGAAGTGCCCGCTGCGATGGCGTCATGGATCAAACGCGTTTTGTCCGGATTGATGATGCAATCTCGAATGTAGGCGGTCGCGATCATCACCTCGACCGCCGGCACGCGGCCTTTGTCATCGGCGCGGCGCACCAATCGCTGGGAAACCACGGCCTTCAACGTCGCGGCCATTTGCAAACGAATCTGTTTCTGCTCCGGAGGGGGAAAGACCGCGATAATACGCTGAATGGTTTCGGTGGCGTCCAAGGTATGCAAGGTCGAAAACACCAGGTGGCCAGTTTCCGCTGCCAGCAATGCCGTGGAAATGGTTTCGAGGTCGCGCATTTCGCCGACCAGAATCACGTCCGGGTCTTGACGCAAAGCAGCGCGCAAAGCCGTGGAAAAGTTTGCGGTATCGACTTCCACTTCCCGCTGGTTGATAAAGCTGCGCTTGTCCCGGTGCAGGAACTCGATGGGGTCTTCAATGGTAATTAAATGGTCGGATCGGCCGGCATTGATGCGGTCAATCATCGCGGCAAGCGAAGTCGACTTACCGGAACCGGTGGTGCCCGTGACCAGCACCAATCCGCGTTGCTCCTCGCAAATCTTTGCGATGACCGGCGGCAAGTTCAACTCTTCGATGGTCCGGATCTTTGTGGGAATAACGCGCAGCACCATCCCAACGTTCCCGCGCTGCTGGAACACGTTCACACGGAATCGTCCCAGGCCCGCCACGCCGTAGGCCATATCTAATTCAGCGGTTTCCTTGAATTTCTGCTTTTGCCGGTTGGTCATCATGCTGAAGGCCATCGACAGCATCTCTTCCGGCGTGATGCGCGGCACGTCTGTAATCGGGGTCAACAGGCCGTCGACGCGGAGATAAGGGTGGTTTCCGACCTTCAGATGCAAGTCGGAGGATTTGTTTTCAACGGCACGGCGTAACAAGTCATCAATGCTCAGAGCCATGGGCAGACACCCCGCAAGTATGCGCTTCTACACTGAACCTAGCATTGGTCAGACAGGCCAACAACAAACCTGCCGGAGCTCGTAGCCGCTTAGTTACCTAGTCGGCGGGACAGGAAGGGCACGGCGTGCTTGTTAATCCTCAGGTTTTCGAAGGTACAGGGAATCGTAGAGCAGCCCGGAAAGGAAGCCGCCACCGAGCGGCCCAACCCAATAAATACCCCAGTTCAACCAGTGGTTCGAGGCGACCGCCGGCCCAAACGCCCGAGCTGGATTAAGCGCACCTCCGGTGAGCGGGCCAGCCACCAGAATGCCCAACGTAATCGTCAGCCCCATGGCAAATCCGCCAACCGAACGGAACGAGCCTCGCTCGTCCACCATGGTCGCAAAGACCACCAGCACCAGGAAGAACGTCGCCACACCCTCGAGAGCCATCCCCGACCACCTCGGGAAGTCACGCACCAATTCCGGCGTCCCGAGGAACACATTGTTTGCAATGTCTTCGGGAACCACTAATTTCAGGTAGAACGCGGCCGCAGTCGCGCCCAGCAGTTGCGCAGCCCAATACGCCAGCGAATCGAGCGTCGACAACCGCCGAGTTACCCAATAGCCGATGGTAATTGCCGGATTGAAGTGTCCGCCGGAAATGTGCCCCAACGCGGAAACCATAACCGCGTAGGCGAGGCCGTTGGCCAACGCAATGCCGAGCATTCCGATTCCGCCCGAACTGCGCAACTGGAAATCCACGCAGATCGCGCCTGCCCCGAAAAAGACCAGCGCAAAGGTGCCAAGAAATTCAGCAAACAGCTTCTGCGTGAGGTTGTACATCCCAGGGCCTCCGGGGGACTTCGGGACAACGCAATGAAAAGTCTAACTGGAAAGGCGATCGGGCGCTAGAAACCCAGGGCCCAACGTGTGCGCGAAAGTCAGCGGTAATCGATCGACGCAGGGCGCAGCGCCACGTGTCGATATGACCCCATGCGTAGAGAAATCCTCAGAAGCGCCAACGCGCTCCCCCCGCCCTCGAGGCACTCCATGCTTGCATCAGCGCGAAGCGGCAACCGGCAGATTCACCGGCGTCAACCAATTGTGCCGATCCGCCTTCTTGCCGCTGGTCAGGGCAAAAAACTCCTCCTGGATACGACGGGTCAGGGGCCCGGCAACCCCGCTGCCGACGGTGATCTTGTCGATCGACCGGATGGGTGTGACCTCCACTGCAGTGCCCACAAAGAACACTTCATCCGCGAGGTAAACCATTTCGCGTGGAATGACCGACTCCTTCACCGGAACATTCAAGTCTGCGGCGATCTTCACGATGGAATCGCGGGTGATGCCGGGAAGGATGCTGGCGGACAACGGCGGCGTGATCAGTACTCCCTCATGCACCAGAAAGAGGTTCATGCCGGAGCCTTCGCTCACATGCCCATCGGCGTCGAGCGCAATGCCCTCGGCAAATCCATTTAGCGCCGCTTCCATGCGGATCAATTGCGAGTTCATGTAGTTTGCCGCGGCCTTGGACATCGCCGGCAACGTGTTCGGTGCAATCCGCGTCCACGAACTGACGCACACATCCACGCCCTTCGACAGTGCGTCGGGTCCCAGATAGGCGCCCCACTGCCAGCAGGCCATGTAAAGCTCAACCGGCGAGCTGAGCGGGTTCACACCAACTTCGCCGTAACCCCTGAGCGCGATCGGCTTCACGTAACAGGAGTTCATCTTGTTCAAGCGCACCAGTTCGCACGCCGCGTTGCAAAAATCATCCAAAGAGAACGCAAACTCCATACGATAAATCTTCCCGGAGTTGATGAGTCGCTGCATGTGCTCGCGCAGCCGGAAAATCGCCGGCCCTTGCGGCGTGTCGTAGCAACGAATGCCCTCAAACACGGC
Organism: Candidatus Acidiferrales bacterium; assembly: GCA_963722985.1. Lineage (GTDB taxonomy): Bacteria > Acidobacteriota > Terriglobia > Acidiferrales > UBA7541 > Acidiferrum. The sequence goes on from CAVROZ010000003.1 coordinate 303,327, forward strand.
CGAGCCGTAGCTGACGGCGTGCGTCAGCACGTGGAGCTTCGCGTCATCCCAGAGGATCCATTTTCCGTTGTGCCAAATCTTTTCGGTCTTCTGTACCGGCATGGTCTTGCCTCCTAGGTAAGTCCGATCGAGCAGCTCACGATTCGAGAATAAGACAGCCGCGCAAGAGCGTCAATGAAATCAACGCATGGTAACAATGCGTTTTTCAGCCATTTTGGCGGTGTATCGGTTTATCAGCAGACCAATTTGGAGCGATTACTTCGTCTTGTCCGGCGGAGGTGCGTTCTCCGTAGTCCGGCCTGACAACATGGACGCCGCCGTGGCCAGCAACTTGCCGTTGTGATTCTCCCAAATGCCCAGCAGGATGAACGGGAGAATCGTGGCCACCGCCCAGAGCTTGGCGTTGCGCGGGAGCTTGGCTTCGGGCTCCCAACGGAAAAGCACCGAAGAAATAAAAAACGCGAGAGCTCCCCAGGTCACAAGCGAAATAATCTCTACGCTCAGAAACCACACGGCCTGGTTATAAACCATCGCACGCTGTAATCCGCTGACTAGATAAGTCGCGGGGAGAAACAGCCCGATTCGCTGCACGACCACAGGCAAAACGCTGAGTGGCACCGTCGCTCCCGACAGAAAAAGAAACGAAAACCACAGCAACTGATTGATGATCTGCGTTTCCTGCATGGTGTTCGTCACGCTGGCCACAATCAACCCAAGCGCTCCAAAGCAGGTAATTCCGAGAATCACAAAAACAAACAGAGTGATCCAATTTCCGAACGCGGTCACATGGTAGATGTACCGGGCAAGAAACAATTGGAGGAAAACCGTAGGTAGGATCAAGGCATAGTTGGCAATTACGCTCGAAGCGATCATGCTGGCCGGCGAGATCGGTGCCAGGCGGAACCGCCGCAGGATTCCTTGCTCCCGCCAGCTGACAAGTTGCATGCTCAAGCCCCAGAACGTTCCCATGACGGTCAGCGACAGCACCGGACCCATCAGGAAGGTGACCGCCTGTACGTTGCCTTTCGCGAATACACTACCGTACAAGAAAAAGAACACCATCGGCATGATCAGGCTGAAGAACAGGAAAGCTTTATTCCGGACGGTGATGCGGATGCGCATTGCGGCGAGCGTCAGTATCGTTTTCAATCGCGCAATCTCCTTCCCGTCAGTTCGATGAACACATCTTCGAGCGACGGCGTGGCGATCTCGAGGCTCACCAGTTCGTTGTTCTCCGATTCCAGATGCTTCACCAGCGCCACAATAGCCGGTGCCGTCTGTTGGCAGTGCAGCACGTACGCGCCTTCCAGTTCGCGGGCGTCCACCACGCCATCGAGGTTTTTCAACGTTCCATTCGAAGCGGGCTTGCTCAGCCTGACTTCGATCCGCGTCGTGTTCGCCGATCGCTGTTTCAACTCGCGGGGTGTTCCCTCAGCGATCAGCTTGCCGTGATCGACAATCGCCACCCGGTCGCACAACTTTTCCGCTTCCTCGATATAGTGTGTTGTTAGAACAATCGTTTTCTTCTCCGCCTTGAGTTCCTCGATGATCGTGTAAATCTCGCGCCGCACTTGCGGATCTAGCCCGGCCGTCGGCTCATCGAGAAACAAAACCCGCGGATCATTCACAAGCGCCATGGAGAGTGCCAGCCTTTGTTTCTGGCCGCCGGACAATTGGTTGTAGAAACTGCCACGTTTTTCTTCGAGCCCAAAGCGTTTGAGGAGTTCGTCTGGATTCCGTGTTTTCTTGTAAAAACCGGCGAACAGTCGAATCGCTTCCGAGACTCGCATCTTGTCGGGAAGAGAAGTGGCTTGCAGCGTCGCGCCGATCACGGCCTTCAACTCGTTTGGGCTTTTTTGCGGATCGAGCCCGCAGACCGATACGCGTCCGCCATCCGGTACGCGGAGTCCTTCGAGCACTTCAATGGTGCTGGTCTTGCCTGCTCCATTGGGGCCAAGTAGTCCGAAAACCTCGCCTTCCTGTACGCAAAAGCTGACTCCGCGCACGGCGTGCACGTCTTCGTAGCGCTTCTCTAGATTTTCCACCAACAGGATCGGATTCGGCATGGACCGTTCGGCAATCTATGAAGCTCTATGGTATCCCAAGCGGCTGGACGGCTCGACCTCTATCGCCGCCCCTTGCCTCTACGCTTCGGCGATGCCTTCGGTATCACCCGCGCTTTTGCGGATTGGCCGGGAGACCAAAGGTGGCGTTTCAGGTCCACCCGGAATTCGACCAGTTGGATTCCTTCACTTTGCAGCAATTTCCGCTGCAAGGAGCTGTACGGCTCGGGGATGAGGAGTTTCCCGTGATCCCCGACCACGCGATGCCAGGGGATGCCTTTTCCAGAGGGCGTTGCCGCCATTGCTCTCCCCGCGGTTCTCGCCCCACCGCGCAAGCGCAAAGCCTTGGCTAACGCCCCATAGGTAGTAACCCGGCCCCGCGGAATTTGTTTCACCAATTGATAGACGGGATCCCAGGACACGAGGGAACCTCCTCTACGGACAAGGCTTCCATACTAGCAGGTCACGCAAAATTGCCGGAGCAATCGAGGCCGGAGCGCGCTTTAGGCGCGCTACAGAGACTCTTTCCCTCCTGCAGTGTTTTACCGAGTAGGGCAAGAAACAGAACGTATAAAGGAGGCCGAGTTCATCAGATCAGCGCCGAGGAGGCCAAATCATGCGAGAAGAAAATCAAATCGATCCCAGCGAAAAAATAATGAACAAAGTGTTGACTGATACGCGTCCGACCAACTTGACCGCTGTAGTGGAAAACTCTTACACTACGCAAAGGGGGCAACACTCCACAGGCAAGTGGAGACCTTGTTGCGGAATGCAGATGGCTTTCATTCGCCGCAAAGGAAATTCCTACTACCTGGTGCACAATGTGCGCCGAGGCGGTAAAGTGCGGCAACTCCATCTGGCTCGGCTTGGCGAACGCGCCCGCATCACCGACGCCATCGTCCGAGAGGTCACCAAGAAGCATCCTTTCGTCGAACTCAACTGGCGCTCGCTCCGCGAACAGTTGAATAGCCAGATCGATCTGGCCGATCCGCAGTCTCCGGCCATCCAGAAGCTTGTTCAAACCTTACGCAACCTCAACCTTGACCTTGCGGACCTTTTTCCACCGGTCCTGCGACTTTCCGAACCACCCGCTGTCGCACATGAACTTCTCGTGCAACTGCGTCTACTCAATTCCACGATCCAGGTGAAGCTCGAACAGTTCAAACAGAGGAACGAACTGAAGCGCTTCGCCCGGCTCAGCGGGCGTTTGGGAAATGCGCATCTCTCTTTGCGGAATCGCTAGGAGGCGGTCATGGCCACAGGTGATTTATCTCTGAATCCAAATATACGCAGCGCGGAAACCGTTGAATTTCAAAAGGCTCTGCGCGCGAAAATCGTTGGCCAGGACGAAGGTGTGCAAGCCCTCGTAGAACTGTTCCAGGTGTTTACTGCGGGCCTCAATTCTCCCGGCCGCCCCGTTGGCAACCTGCTGTTCCTCGGTCCCACCGGTTCGGGCAAAACACGGCTCGTTGAAGCCGCGGCGGAGATTCTGTTTGGCAGCGCTCGCGCTGTCATCAAAATTGACTGCGCGGAATTTCAACACTCCCATGAGATTGCCAAGCTGATCGGTTCGCCGCCGGGCTATCTAGGTCATCGCGAGACGCATCCTCTGATCACTCAGGAAGCACTTGCGGCGAATCATCGCGAGGACCTGAAGCTGAGCTTCCTCCTCTTCGACGAAATCGAAAAGGCCAGCGACGCTCTCTGGCAACTGCTTCTGGGTATGCTCGACAAGGCCACGCTCACGCTTGGCGACAATCGCCGCGTCGATTTGTCTCAGACGGTCATCTTCATGACCTCGAACCTGGGCGGTTCTGACATTACGGATCTCTTCAGCGGTGGCTACGGTTTCGTCAAAGCCGAAGACAAACCCCAGGCCGACATCAACATAAAGGTCGAGCGCACGGCCGTTGAAGCCGCGCGCCGCAAATTCTCTCCGGAGTTCATCAACCGCATCGACAAAGTGGTCGTGTTTCATCCCTTGGAGCGCGACGAACTGCAGTCTGTGCTGGACATCGAGCTCGGCATGGTCCAGAAACGGGTCCTCGATACGGCCACGGGCAAATTCCTCTTCCGCGTCACCGATGCCGGCCGCGACTTCCTGCTTCTCGAAGGTACCGACCAGCGCTACGGGGCACGCCATCTCAAGCGCGCCATCGAACGCTTTCTCGTTTACCCGCTCGCTAACCTGCTGGCCACCCAGCAGGTGCGCATGGGCGATCTCGTCCGGGTCGACTGGGACGGCGTTCACAAAGACCTCACCTTCGTCCGCGAAAGGGAGGGGGCTCTGGTGAACCCGGAAAATCCGGCCGAAGAGCTTACCGCGACTGCTCCCGAGGTTGACGGGCTCAGCAAGGACACTCCTATCGAAGCGATTGCGGAGGAATCGGCCCGGCCACCCGTACTTCCTGCTTCCAGTCCGGCAGCCGCGCGCCAATCTCTGCAGGGACGCAAGAAAGACTCGCGATCAAATAGCTAGCTGGCATTGCGGCAGTTGGGTTCGGCATGTTTCGCGGCGCTTCTAACCAGGAGCGCCGCTTTTTGTCATGCGCACATGGACACAAAGTGCCGTTCGGCTCTCACATTGGAACAGCATGACGGCCCTTTCTCACGTCTGAGACGACTTTCCTAACTTCAACATTCGTATGTTGTTGAACGTAAGGCTTTTTCTGCAGGGCGCCGATTTTCCCGCATTGGCATTCCTCATGCTCCTACGTTCAGCGCTCACGTCAACGTCAAGTTGAGGTCGAGCGCGTGCCTGGCCCTGATGAGGCCTGACGGATCAAAGGAAAGAGCTGGCACGGTCGAGGATAGGGTTATGAAAGCAGCAGTAAGGCATCAACTAGACCCAACCATCCGCAGTAACGTCACGCACGACTTCCATGAGGCCCTGCGCTCAAAGATTGTTGGCCAGGAAGAAGGCGTTCAAGCCCTCGTCGATCTCTATCAAGTGTTCTGCGCCGGCCTCAACTCTCCCGGCCGCCCCGTCGGCAACCTCCTCTTTCTCGGTCCCACAGGATCCGGCAAGACCCGTATTGTCGAAGCCGCCGCGGAAATTCTCTTTGGCGATCCCCGCCTGGTGATCAAGGTGGATTGCGCCGAATTCCAGCACTCCCACGAAATCGCAAAGCTCATCGGCTCGCCCCCGGGCTATCTCGGCCATCGCGAGACTCATCCCCTGATCACTCAGGAGGCTCTGGCCGCCTCTTATTCCGACAAGCTCAAGCTCTCCTTCTTACTGTTCGACGAAATCGAAAAGGCCAGCGACGCCCTTTGGCAGTTGCTGCTGGGCATGTTGGATAAAGCTACCTTGACCCTCGGCGACAATCGCCGAGTCGATCTCTCTCAGACGGTCATCTTCATGACCTCCAACCTCGGTGGCGGCGAAATCACCGAACTTATGGGCGGCGGCTACGGTTTCGTCAAAGCGGACGACAAGCCCAAAGCCGATCTCAACCAGAAAGTGGAGCGCACCGCGGTCGAGGCTGCGCGCCGCAAGTTCTCTCCCGAATTCATGAATCGCTTGGACAAAGTCGTAGTCTTCCACCCGCTCCAGAGGACTCAACTCGAAAGGGTTCTTGATATCGAACTCACCATGGTTCAGGAGCGCGTCCTCGAAACCGCCAAGGGCCAATTCCTATTTCGCGTGACAGAATCCGGCCGCGACTTCCTACTCGAAGAGGGAACCGACCAACGCTATGGCGCGCGCCATCTCAAGCGTGCCATCGAACGCTATGTGGTCTTCCCGATGGCCAACCTCCTTGCTACCGATCAAGTCCACTCTGGCGACCTGATCTGCATCGAGCGGGACCGTAACGAGAACAAGCTTACTTTCGTCCGTGAAGGCGAAAACCTGGTCATGCCGGCTCGTCGCCCTGAGCCACCGGCTCCCGCGCGCGCGGCGCAGGCGCGCGGTGGCCGTCCCGTCGAGGCTCCCGGCGCGCAGGTTCCTCCGGAACCGGCGCCACGCTCGGCCCGTTAATGTTCCCCCGTACTACCCCCTGACAGCCCGGGCGGCCACCACCCGCTCGGGCTTTTCCTCTGTTCCAACCTACGTATAATTTGGCGTCCGGGTTAGGATTTCAAACCAAGCTGGGGACTATGGGCGGGAACAGGCCGAGGCTTTTTCAGGTTGCGGCGTTTCTGTGTCTGCTCTTCGTTTTGGCGCCGGCTCCCAATGCTTCGGCGCAGCGCACCAATCTCAAGCCGGGGATGAAGGCCTACTCCCGGCAACAAGATATCGAACTCGGCTGAAGGGCTGCGCAGCAAGTTGAGCAGAAAATGCCCATGTGCAACGACCCGCAGGTCGATGTCTATCTCACCAAGATCGGCGACCGTCTCATCAGAGATGAATGGATCGACCGTATTCACGCGGAAGGAGGATCGACTTCGGCGTCCGAGCCGCGGCGAGAAACTCATTGAAGGACGTGGTTTCGTCGCGCCATAAAGGCGTCTTAGCAAGTAGGAACGGTGGGGGTGATGACTTTCCTTTGATGTGTGCTTCGTTCGTCGCCGCTCGGTTCGCCGGCCTGCCAGCGAAGAATGGGTTTGCGCGCGGCGCCCACTTCGTCCAGCCTGCGAATCCGGGTCGTGTGTGGCGCGCTCTTCACCAATTCTGGATTCTTCTCCGCTTCTTCTGCGATCGATTTCATCGCATGAATAAAGTGGTCACATTCTTCCTTGCTCTCGGATTCCGTCGGCTCGATCATCAACGCTCCGGGAACGATCAGCGGAAACGCCGTCGTATAAGGGTGGAAACCGTAGTCGATCAATCGCTTCGCGATGTCCATGGTGTTGACGCCGCGTTTCTTCTGGATTGCGTCACTAAAGACGACCTCGTGCATCGACGGCCGCGTATATGGCAGGTCGTAAGTCCCTTCGAGGTGCTTCCGGATATAGTTCGCGTTCAGCACCGCATCTTCGGTGGCCTGCCGCACGCCCGGTCCGTAGGCCAGGATGTAGGCCAGCGCGCGCACCAGAACGCCAAAATTGCCTCCGAACGCCCTCACCCGTCCGATGCTTTCCTTTCGTTGATAATCCAAAGCCAACCGGCCGCCCTCTTTTTCCACCAGAATCGGAACCGGCAGAAATGGCTCCAGCACCTTCTTCATTGCCACGGGTCCGGCGCCCGGGCCGCCTCCGCCATGCGGCGTCGAAAACGTCTTGTGCAAATTTAGGTGCATCACGTCCACGCCCATATCGCCCGGCCGCGTAATCCCGGTAAGCGCGTTCATGTTCGCGCCGTCCATATAAAGCAAGGCGCCGTGCGCGTGCAGAATCTCCGCAATCTTCGGAATCTGCTGTTCGAAGATCCCCAACGTCGAGGGGTTCGTCAGCATCAACGCCGCGACGTTCTCATTCACTTGCTCCCGCAAATGCGCCAGGTCCACCTGACCATTCGAATCCGATTTGATATTTTCCACGCCGTATCCAGCGATCACCGCAGTTGCCGGATTCGTGCCGTGTGCCGAGTCGGGAATCAAAACCTTCTTGCGCGGGTTCCCCTGCTTCTGCAGGTAGGCGCGAATCACCAAAAGCCCGGTCAGTTCACCCTGGGCTCCGGCCGCGGGCTGCAACGTAATCGCGTCCATCCCCGTGATTTCCAGCAGGCACTTCTCCAAAAGTGACAGAATCTTCAAGCACCCCTGCGAAAGCTCCTGTGGCTGGTACGGATGTTCGGTCGCAATTCCCGCCAATCGCGCTACAAATTCGTTTACGCGCGGATTGTATTTCATGGTGCAGGAGCCGAGCGGATACATTCCAAGATCGATGGCGTAATTCCAGGTCGACAGGCGCGTAAAATGCCGGATCACCTCAATTTCGCTGACCTCCGGAAAGCCGGGTACACCCTCTTTCCGGTAATGCGCCCCTAAGGATGTGCTCGCGTCGACCGCCGGCACATCCAACGGAGGCAGCTCGAACGCCCGCTTCCCCGCCGAGGATTTCTCGAAGATCAGTCCTTCATTCTGATTCGTATGCCGCCCAGCTTTTTTGATCTTTTCAATCATTCTCAACCTTGCTGTCGCCAAAAGAATTTGTCATTCCGCACGAAGTGAGGACCCGCTTTCCCGTCAGCCCGCTCTAAACCGGCACTTGCAAAGCCGTCTTCACTGCGGCAACGAATTTCTCAATCTCGCCATGCGAGGTGGTCTCCGTCACGCACACCAGCGCATGCTTGCTCAACTCCGGATAAGCCGAGCCCAATACAAAAGGCCCGACAATCTTCGACTTCAGCAATTCGGCGTTGACGATCTTCACAGAACGCGGCAATTCCACCGCAAACTCGTTGAAAAACGGCGCTGCGAAACTGCGCTTCACGCCGGGAATCTTTTCGAGTTCGCGCAGCGCGAATTGCGCCTTCGCCAGATTCTGCTCCGCCATTTCGCGAATGCCTTCTTTCCCGAGCAGCGTCAGGTGCACTGTGGCGGCCAGCGCGCACAGGGCCTGGTTCGTACAAATGTTGGATGTGGCCTTTTCCCGCCGGATATGCTGTTCGCGCGTGGCGAGCGTAAGCACAAATCCGCGGTGCCCGTTCTGGTCTACGGTCTGTCCCGCCAGTCTCCCAGGCATTTGCCGCACGAATTTCTCCCGCGATGCCACCACGCCGACGAACGGCCCGCCATAACTCGGCGCCAATCCAAAACTTTGCCCCTCCAACGCCACAATGTCGGCTTCGGCCGGCGGCTTCACCAATCCCAAAGAAAGCGCCTCTGCCACAGCAACCACCAGCAACGCCCCGGCTCCGTGCGCCGCTTCGGCCAAAGGGACCAGACTCTCGATCGCGCCAAAGAAGTTCGGCGATTGCACGACCACGGCGCACACATCCTCGCGCAATCCACTCTTCAGTTCGCTAAGGTCCAGCGTCCCAGCCGCCGAGTAGCCGATCTCCTCCACGATCAGGCCGGAATTTTTCGCATAGGTCCGCAGTACTTCCCGATATTCGGGATGCAAGGATCGCGCCGCGAGCACGCGCCGCCGCCCCGTCAACCGTTCGGCCATCAACACTGCTTCCGTTGTCGCCGTCGAACCGTCATACATCGAGGCGTTCGCCACTTCCTGTCCGGCCAACTGGCACATCAGCGTTTGAAACTCAAAAATTGCCTGCAACGTGCCTTGTGAAATTTCGGCTTGGTACGGCGTGTAGGACGTCAGGAACTCGCCGCGCTGAAGGATCGCATCGGTAACCACGGACCGCAAATGCGAATAAATTCCGGCGCCAAGAAAACTGCTGTAGCCCACCGAGTTCTCCGCGCCTCTCGCTTCAAAATACCGGATCACTTCCGCTTCGGAGAAAGGCCCCGGCAGGTTCAGTGGTTTCTTCAGTCGATACGCTTCAGGAATGGAGGAAAACAACTCTTCAATCGATTTAGCGCCGATCGCAGCCAACATCTCCTTCCGCTCGGCGGGACTCTTCGGAAGATAGCGCATCAGGCAGACGCTTCCTTCTGCTTTTCCTCGATGTATGCCTGATACGCCTTTGCGTCCATCAGGTCGTTGACTTCCGAGGGATTCGTCAATTTGATTTTCACGAGCCAGCCGCCCGTGTGCGGATCGCTGTTAATTGTCTCTGGTTTGTTTTGCAGCGCGGTGTTGGCCTCGATCACTTCGCCGTTCGCCGGAGCGTAAATCTCGCTCACCGCCTTCACCGATTCCACGGAGCTGAACGTTTTCCCCGCCACTAAGCGCGTTCCTGCCGCGGGCAGTTCGACGAACACCACATCGCCAAGCTCGTGCTGGGCATAATCCGTGATCCCGATCGTCGCCGTGTCGCCTCTCGCATCGATCCATTCGTGTTCTTTCGTGTAGCGGTAATTTGTCGGATATGCCATGTCACTGCTCCTTGCCGTTCATCTGAAATCAGGTTAGTTCGCGATGGCCCTTCGGATACGTTTATAAAAAGGCGTCGGCACAATCTGAGCCTTACATCGCTGTGCGCGAATTTCCACGCAAATGATGCTTCCGATGGCCGAAAGCTGCGGAGGCACATACGCGAGCGCAATATTCTTTCCAAGCGTAGGGGAGGGCGACCCGCTGGTGACCACGCCGATTCTTTTCCCTGTCTCGTCCAGGCAAGCATATCCGTCCCGGGCGATTCCGCGTTCGACCATCTCGAGCCCAACCAATGTTCGTTGTACGCCCGCCGCCCGAGCCTTGTCCAGCGCCTCGCGTCCCAAGAAATCACCCTTGTCCATTTTGCAGTAACGGTCCAGTCCCGCTTCCCAAACATTGATGCTGTCGCTGATCTCGTGTTCGTACAGGGCCATTTTCGCTTCGAGCCGCAGCGTATTTCGCGCTCCCAATCCGCAAGGTAGGATGCCGAATTCCTTGCCCGCTTCGACCACCGCATTCCAGACACGTTCGCTCGTTGCTACATCTGCCGGAACGTAAATCTCAAATCCATCCTCGCCGGTGTAGCCGGTTCGCGCAATCAAGATATCCTTCAGCCCGCAAATGACTCCGTGGGTAAACCAGTAGTTCTTCACGCCGTCCACATTGGCATCTGTCAGTTTTCGCAGCACATCGAGTGCGCGCGGCCCCTGAATTGCCAACTGTGTATAGATGTCGCTGAGGTCTTCGACGACGCATTCAAAATGCGCGGTATTTTTCCGGACCCAGTTGACGTCTTTTTCGCGCGTGCCGGCGTTGATCACCAGCAGGTAATCATCCTCGCCCAGAAGGTGTACGATCACGTCATCGACGAATGTGCCTTCGGGATAGAGCATGGCCGAATACTGCGCCTGGCCGATAGCCAGTTTCGACGCATCATTCATGGTCAAGTGCTGAACCGCGCGGAGCGCTCCGCCCGGCTGCTTCGCCCGATGGATTCGAATGTCGCCCATGTGGCTTACGTCAAAAATGCCCACTCCGCCACGCACGGCTTTGTGTTCGGCGACCAAGCCGCCGCTCGACGGATACTCGACGGGCATATCCCAGCCGCCAAAATTCACCATTTTGGCGCCAAGGCGGCGGTGCAACGCGTTCAGTGGCGTTTTCCGAAGTGCTGAATTGACAGGAGGGTTTACCGATTCCATTCCGCTCGCTCGGACAATTTTTGATGGTAACACGCGATCCGGACAGGGTCAAAAGTCGCCTTCAGCCTTCAGCGGCCAGTCGGCCGGATGCCGGAGACGCCCTGCGTTGATCAGCGGATGAAAAAGCGTCGATTGAACACCGCCGGCAGAACATGGCAAGACTAGAATCGACGGCGCCGACTCTCACCTGAAGCAGCCAGCGCCGCCGGAAATGGATGCGATCGACTGCTGTCGCCAACGTTTGATGGTAACCGGAAACTCGGCTTCAGCCGATCACGTTCGCTTGCATCTTGGCCATCTGGGAATCGGAGTACACGCTTGCTCTTGCTGGTGGCCAAACCCTCAGGTAAAGTCTTTTCCGGAGGCGCGATGGCGGCCAATCGTCAGCAGGTGGTCTGTTTGCAGTGTGACAAATCCGAGGAATATTGCATCTGCGAAAAATATTGCACGATCTGCAAAGGCCAGAGCAACGTCCGGCTAGGAATCGACGGATTGTACTACTGCCCGGAGTGCCGCGAAGCCTGCGATGTCGCGCTCGCCAACGACCGCTAACCGTGTCCACCTTACCCCATCAGATCTCGCTGCTGCTCGATCCAGACGAGCGCCTGGTCGCCGCCGTCGGAGGCGCTGCCCGCTATTTTGCGGATGCCGCCGGCTTGGGAAACGAAACGATTCTGCAGTTTCAGGCGTCGGTTATCTCCGCCTGCAAACACTGTTTTCATTGCCATTCTTCGGGAACGCCTTGCGGAATTACTCTCCGGCGGTCACTCGATCGTCTGGAAGTCGAAGTAGCCCTGCCGGGCACAGAGTCTCCCGTCGATCAAGAACGCAAATGGGAAGGCATTGACGAAGTGGAGTGCGAATCGCGCGATCACTCGGCAATTTTACGCCTAACAAAATTCGTCGCGCCAAATCCGTCGGCAGATTGATGCGGGAAGGAACGACATCCGTCGTACCGTGATTGACCATCAATTTGGGTTTTAGCCGCTGCGCCACTCTACATCTTGAACGCAAACGTGTTCCGCCGGATCAGTGACGTCATCTGATCATCGCTCACCGACAACGCGATCACGACGCGATCTCCTGACGGAGAAACGTTTGCCTGGTCGAGAAGTTGCGCCAAGTCCGGATTATCCTTGCTGGCTTGGTACTTCTTGTACAGCAACCCCGCCGCCATCAATTGACTCAACGTGTTGGCATCTTGCGTGTTGCCGCAAACCGCCTGGAACTTTGAATCGACTCCACTGCCCGCCGTTGCCGTGATAATCATCGCCTGCATTCTTTGCACCAACGCAGCCGACTCCGGGAACTGCTGCACCTCGGGGGCAAGTTGGCTCATGGCCAGCCGCGTGTAGCCGGGATCGAGCACCGCCCAAACCACGTATGAACCATTCACTTCGTTGATGAGGTTGTACATCGGCTCGTTCCTCAGTAGCCCATCTTCCTTGCCAAGCCGGATATTCAGCAGTTTCTCCAGTTGAGGCTTGTTGCCGAACACGGCTTTGCTCGAATCCAGAAAGAAGAAATAAAGGTCGCCAGCGTCCGATCCTGATCCGAACGCGAATAGCGTGTAGTTCTCGATCTTGCTCGTGGCCAGGTTTTGCTGCTTGAAATACGCCTCGGTCGAATCCGGGTTGTAATTTCCCATGGCAATTCCGACGGTCTGCTCGCTCGAGGGGATTCCCGTAGAAGCGCCCTTATCGTCTTTGCCCGTGGCGTCGGGAACCAGGCCCCAAACCATTTCATCCACCTGGCTGTTTGGATCCACTCCTGCCGATGCCAGAAACTTTTCGAATTGCTTGAACTTCTCCGGAAGGATTTGCTCGCGCAGCGCAGGGAACCACTTCTCGCCGCGCGCTTTTTTGAGGTCCACATAGCCAAGCTCGCCCGTATTCTTCGGGAAAAGCGCAATCGTGTCGGCGCTGACGCCGCTGGCCTGGACCGGCCTCGCCAGAACGGCAAGGATCATCCATAAACTCGAAGCCGCCAAAACCTTCATCCAAGTCTTACTCATCCTCATCTCTTGCTCCTTTTGAGAGGCCGGGGTAGTGTCCACTATTTTACGATATTGGTCTCGGGCTAGACCAATCGGGTGCGCAGTTCGGCAACCTTGCTCTTTATGTTTTCCACGTACGCCGCATCTTTCATGCCATCCAGGTTGATCTCCACATTGGCCAAGGCCCCCTTTGCGGCCGCTACCGCCATTAGACGCGCCACTTGCAAGTCTGACTTCATCGATGCGGCGGAAATGGCCTCCAGTTGCAGCAAGCGGCTGTTCAGTTGTGCAGACTTCTCCGCGACTTGCAGCGGTACTTCGGCGGCTTGTTTTGTCGCGGCTTCGATCGCGGCGTCGCGATGAGCCGTCTCTTCGGTATTTCCTTGCGGCAGTCTGAGCGCCGCCATGACGGCTTCATAGGAAGCCGCGTCATGGTCGATTGCGCCCGTCAGTTCCTCTGCTGTCGTTCGCAACGCCTCCAACGCATCGGAAAGCTTATCGACGTTCAATATCTGAGATTTCTTCTTTCGCGAAAGTCCGGCGACCATTTGCCCGAGCGATGCCGCCATGGCGCCGGCGTAAGCGGAAACGCTGCCCCCTCCCGGCGTGGCGGTCGGCGCCGCAACCGCTTCGAGGAATGGCCGCGCCAGGCCCGCAAGTTTTCCCTCTTTCGATTCGATGGGCGCCCCAGTCAGCACGGCTTCGAGCTTGTTTTCGAACACCTGCGAGGGCGAGAAATTCTCCAATTGGAGAAAGTAATCGGCGGCCATCTCGATCGCTTTTTTCGGTACTAGCCCCACAATCTCGCTTCCGACCGGCATAACTCCATATCGCGCAGCCTCGCGCTTCACCGCCTCGTACACTCGATGCATCGGTGTTTGTTCGAAATCCGTGAGGTTGATGGAAACCTGCGCCAGATTCCGGGCCTTCAATTGCACTCCCATGGACTTTACATACCGGAAGCCGCCGCTCGAAAACCGGATCGCTTTGGCGATTTTGTTCGCCACGCTCACGTCCGACGTGTTCAAGTTGACGTTGTACGCGATCAGAAATTTCCGCGCTCCTACAACCGTGACTCCCGCCGTTGGGTGCAGCTTGGGCTCGCCCACATCCGGCTGCCTATCGTGATTCTTTTTCAACTCGTCGCGAAGCCCTTCAAACTGCCCCCGTCGGACATTCTCGAGGTTTACGCGATCGGGCCGAGTCGCCGCCGCTTCATAAAAAAAGACAGGAATCCGGTGCCGTTTCCAGATTTCATTTCCGACCCTTCGTGCCAAAGCCACACAATCCTCGAGCGTCATGCCCTCAATGGGAATGAATGGCACAACGTCGGTCGCTCCGACTCGCGGATGCGCGCCCGTGTGCATGGTCATATCAATCAATTCCAGGGCTTTGCCGGCGCCGGCAATCGCCGCTTCACCGACCGCTTCGGGCTCGCCAGCGAGTGTAATTACGCAGCGGTTGTGGTCGGCGTCCATCTCCCGATCCAGAACGTAAACGCCGGGGACGCTGCTCATCGCCTGGATGATCGCATCAACCTTGGCTGGATCGCGGCCTTCGGAGAAATTCGGCACGCACTCAATCAATCGTTTCATCGTTTTTCCGTCTTTGTTTCCTTATTTTGTGGAGCCTGAACGACAGCTGCGTTGCGGGCCTCGAACCATTCGCCGGAACGCTCTCCCTAAGACGCTTTCCACTCTTCACCGATCGCAGGTCACGAACCACGGGTCACGTCCCGATCAATCCTTCATGTACACAACTTCGCCCCCTTTCATCGTCATCCAGCACCGCTGCATCCCAAAATAATAGGGAATTTCCCGGTAATCCTCTACTTCGAACACCGCCAGATCGGCCTGCTTGCCCGCTTCGAGAGAGCCAAGCCTCCGTTCGCGCCGGAGAGCGTACGCGGCATTGATGGTGGCTGCGGCAATCGCTTCCGCGGGACTCATCCGAAGTTGCGTGCAGGCGAGCGACAGAATCATGGGCATGCTCACCGTCGGGCTCGTTCCGGGATTGTAATCCGTGGCCAGCGCGACAACGGCACCCGCCTCGATCAACGTGCGCGCCGGGGCATAGTTGTTCGAGCCTAGGTGAAAATCACATCCCGGCAACAAGGTAGCCACCGTTTCGGACTTCGCGAGCGCGCGAATATCGGTGGCATTCACCTGTTCAAGATGGTCGCAGCTCGCCGCTCGAAGTTCCACGCCGAGCTCTGTCGCTCCTGTCCGGGACAACTGCTCCGCATGCAGCCGGGCCCCCAGCCCTTGCCGCTGCGCGTCGCTTAAGATTCTCCGGGATTGTTCGCGTGTGAACGCTCCCCGATCACAAAACACGTCGCAGAACTCCGCCAGTTTTTTGCCCACGACCTCCGGCAACATCTGGTCCAACAACACCGCGATATACCGCTCCGCGGCCTTGGGCTTTCCACAAAACTCGGCCGGCACGACGTGTGCGCCCAAGAAAGTCGATACGATTTCCACCGGCTGCTCGCTTTTCAATTCGCGTTGCAGCCTCAGGATTTTCAGCTCGCTTGCGACGTCCAGCCCATACCCGCTCTTCGCCTCTACGGTTGTCGTGCCATAGGAAGCAAACTCGCTCAATGCCGCGCGCGCTCGAGCCTTCAGTGCCTCGGCGCTGGCGGCTCTGAGCTTCTTGACGGAATTGAGTATCCCGCCGCCTTTTCTGGCAATCTCTTCGTAACTCGCGCCTTGAACCTTTAGCTCATATTCTTCTACCCGGCTTGCGGCGTGAATCAAATGCGTATGGGAGTCCACAAAGCCGGGCAGCACGACGCGCCCGTCCACGTCGATCTTCTCCGCGCGGCGCGCGTCCTTCAACCCCTCAACTTGCGCGCGCGTGCCGACGGCTACGATTCTTCCCTCGCGCACGAGGATCGCCCCGTTTTTCAATATGCCTAATTTTGAAAGGGAATTGCCTCGCCGGGGAGTGTCTCCCCGCAGCGTCAAGAGCTGCGAAGCACCTGTGATGAGCAAGTTCGCGATCAAATCCTCTTAAGATTGCGTTAGTGTGACCGCAGCGTTCGATTACGCGCCTACACCAACCCCATACGCGGGGACAAACACTTCCTTAACGAAAGTCTCAAACGACGTCGGCGTGGTGTTTTCCGCCGACCTCGGCTCGGTCGCAACCACAATCCCGTCGTTGAACCCCTGGAACATTTCGATGAAGTACGCAGCCGTCTTCGCCGGCGTTCCCATCTGAACGAGAACCTGTTGCACCTGATCGTAAGGGAACTGCGCGTACCGGAGATCAGGATTATTCAACCCTTTTCCAATAATCGCCGCCACTTCGGTCATGCTCAAGTCGCGTTGTCCCAAGAGATTCCGTGTCTGCTTCCCGTTAAAATCCAGCTTTAGCAGCCGTTCCGCTGCATAAGCTCCGATGTCACGGGTCGCAATCATCGGCAACGGCATGTCGGCCTTCAACGCGCCTCCATACAAACCCATCATCTGAATCATATTGATGGCCGCCAGGTGATTCTCGAAGAAGTACGCGGGGCGCAGATGCAGGACATTCAATTTTTCCACGGCGTTCAACTTCTGCTCAGACCGATATAGGCCTGTAATTGGTCCGGTCCCGGTCGGCGTCTGCGCGCCAATGCTGCTCAAGTTCACGGCATAGTGCAGCCCGGAATTCCGTACGGCGCTCGAAATCGCGTCGGTCTCGCGATCCTGCTGGGTTCGGTAATCCGGCGAAGTCATCCCTGGAGGAGTCATCAAGAAGGCCGCGCGCGCATCCTGAAATGCCCGGGTTAGCGCTTCGGCATCGCTCACATCGCCGATAAAAGCCTGGGCACCCAGCTGCACCAATGGCTGTAGCTTGGCCGTGCTTCGTCCGACGGCCCTTACCTTTTCACCTTTTTCGAGCAGTTTCTTCGTGATGACAGAGCCGATATGCCCTGTTGCGCCCAATACGGTATACATCGTTGACTCCCTCGACTGAACTGCTCCCTTCCCATTGCTGGGAAAAATCGAACTTGCCGCATGCACCTGCGTTGCGTTCGAAGTCCATCACCTAGCGCATCGGTATCTTCACACCGGTCTTTTTCGCGAACTCGATGGCCTCAGCATACCCTGCATCCGCGTGCCGCGCCACGCCCATTCCGGGGTCGTTCGTCAGTACTCGTTCGATGCGTGTAGCCATCTCCTTGGTACCGTCCGCGCAGGTTACCTGGCCCGCGTGTTGCGAATATCCAATCCCCACCCCTCCGCCATTGTGGATGGATACCCACGAAGCTCCACTGGCGGTGTTGACCAAAGCGTTCAACAACGCCCAGTCGGCCACCGCGTCCGAGCCGTCCTTCATCGATTCGGTTTCACGATACGGCGAGGCGACCGACCCGCAATCCAGATGATCGCGTCCCATCACGATAGGAGCCTTCAACTCGCCTTTCGCCACTAGATCATTCAACGCCAAGCCGAATTTATCGCGTTCGCCATAGCCGAGCCAGCAGATCCGCGATGGCAAACCCTGAAACTTCACTTTCTTCTGCGCCAGATGGATCCAGCGTTTCAGGTGCTGGTTGTTCGGAAACATTTCGAGCACAAGTTGATCGGTTCGCGCAATATCCGAAGCTTCGCCGGAAAGTGCCGCCCAGCGAAATGGTCCTTTGCCTTCGCAAAACAGTGGCCGAATGTAAGCAGGTACGAAGCCCGGGAAATCGTAAGCGTGCTTCACGCCTGCTTCGTGTGCGAACGTTCGAATGTTGTTTCCGTAGTCAAATGTCACGGCGCCGAGCTTCTGCAAGTCCAGCATGCCTTGCACGTGCTCGCCCATGGCTGCGACCGCGCGCTTCCGGTAATCCTGAGGATCTTTCTTGCGCAGCTCGGTTGCTTGCTCGAGCGTCATTCGGTTCGGCAGATATCCGCCAATGGGATCATGCGCGCTCGTTTGATCGGTTAGGACATCCGGCACAACGCCACGCTTCGCCATCTCCGGGATCAGGTCCGCGCAATTGCCCACCAGGCCAACCGACGTTGCCTCACCTTTGCGCACCGCGTTCTTCAAAATACGCAGGGCTTCGTCGAGCGAAGTGACCATCACATCGCAATACCCTGTTTTGACGCGCCGCTTGATGCGCTCCGGGTCCATATCGATTCCAAGAAACGCCCCGCCATTCATGGTCGCGGCCAGCGGTTGAGCTCCGCCCATCCCGCCCATTCCGCCGGTGACGACCAGCTTCCCGCTCAAGTCGCCGCCAAAATGTTGTCGCGCCAAAGCTCCAAATGTTTCGTAAGTTCCCTGCAAAATGCCTTGTGTTCCGATGTAAATCCAGCTCCCGGCGGTCATCTGCCCGTACATCATCAAACCCGCCCGATCGAGCTCGTTGAACTTCTCCCAGTTGTTCCATTGACCGACAAGATTCGAATTACAGAGCAGCACGCGGGGCGCGTATTCGTGCGTGCGAAAAACAGCCACAGGCTTCCCGGATTGCACCAGTAGCGTTTCATCGCTTTCCAACGCGCGCAGCGACTTCACAATGGCATGAAAGCAATCCCAATTCCGTGCCGCTTTCCCGGTTCCGCCGTAAACCACAAGGTCGTCCGGCTTTTCCGCCACTTCAGGATCTAGATTATTCAGCAGCATTCGAAGCGCGGCTTCCTGCTGCCAACCCTTGCAGCTCAGCTCGGTCCCCCGCGGCGCTCGAAACGGTCCGCGGCTCGTCGCTGGATCATTCACGGCAGTTAGTGTTGCTCCCATGGCCTCGTGCCTCTCACCCTATCTTAGCGCAGCTTCCATCCGGAAAATAACGCCAGTGCGTCTGAGTCCTCGCGGGTGATAAACTGTCGGGGCGCATGCGGGGGCACCATGGTTGGCAAATATTATCCTTGGATGATCTTCGTTGGCTTGCTCCTTCTTCTCGGCTTCAGCGGGTCCAACTACGCGAAAGCGATTGATTCCATCCTTTGGCCGGTGCGCCTCGGGCTGATCGCCGGTCTTTCTATTCTCTTTGGTTGGTCCCGGTGGAGGCACCGGGGCGACTCCCTGGCAAATCGCACCGGCGCCCCCCACGATTCGGCCGACCACTTCCTTCGTTCCGTTCGCCGCTGGTATTACGGAGCATCAAAAACAGAACGGTTCGGAACACACCGTTAAAACACCGTCCCGTTGCGCCCCTTTTTGATCTCATGTACATTCAAAAATCGCATGAGCTATCGTTCACTTCCTGCCAGCCTGCTTCGTGCCGTCGATGAGCATCCCTCCACGCGGGCCCAGATCTTCCGTGGGGCCGACCGCTGGGAGTCCATTTCCTCTAAAGAGTTTCTTCGACGCATTGCCGGCCTTGCCGACTCGTTGGTCGAATTAGGCGTGAAGGCGGGCGACCGCGTCGGCCTCTTTGCTCCAAACTGCCCCGAATGGCATACCGCGGACTTTGCCATCAATGGCTCTTCCGCGGTTACCGTTCCCGTGTACTTCAACGAATCTGCCGACCGCATGACCTACATTCTCAGCCACAGTGGAGCGCAGGTTGTTTTTATCGCGGGTTTCAGCCAGTTGCAAAAATTCCTCCAGGTTCGCGATCAGCTCCCGCACGTCCAACATGTCATCGTGGCCGGCGCCGGCAACGCCGTGCCTGCCGAATTTCTTTGCTATGAGACGTTGATCGCCGCCGCCGGCACCGTCGAAATCGAGTCGTATCGCAAACGCGCGGCGAAAGTTCTGCCAAGTCAGCTCGCCTCCATTATCTACACCTCTGGCACAACCGGCGAACCCAAAGGGGTGATGCTCACGCACTCGAATTTCAGCTCGAACGTGCAAGACTCCTGCGAAAACATCGTGCTCCGGCCGGAGAGCGACGTCGCAGTTTCTTTTCTTCCTCTTGCCCACGTCTATGGCCGCATGCTCGATTATCTTTACCTTTTTCAGGGCTGTCCCATCGCCTACGTGGGCGTGGTTGAGAATGTCGGGCAAGCGTTGCTGGAAGTCCATCCGACCGTGGTCGCCGCTGTCCCGCGCTTCTTCGAGAAAATCTACGCCCGTTTGATGGAGCAGGGCAGCAAAGCCACGGGCGCGAAACGCAAGATTTTCGAGTTCGCCATGAGAACGGCGAGCGAATCCGCCTCGTGGCGGTGCGGCGAAAAATCCGCCAGTTTGGTTATGAAAGCAAAATGGGCGATCGCCGATCGCCTGGTTTATTCAAAAATCCGTGCCGGCACCGGCGGCCACTTGCGCCTGGTTCTGTCCGGAGGAGCGCCCCTTTCGAAGTCCCTCGGTGAATTCTTCTGGGCCGTCGGCATCCGCATCTATCAGGGCTATGGTCTGACTGAAACCTCGCCTGTCCTCACCAATAACTATCCGCACAATCGCGTCGGCAGTTCCGGCCGCCCGATCGCCAACGTCCAGATTCGCGTCGCCGCCGACGGCGAGATTCTGGCCCGCGGCCCTTGCGTCATGCAGGGCTATTACAAATCGCCAGAGGCCACCCGCGAAGTGCTCTCCGAAGATGGCTGGTTCAAAACTGGCGACATCGGATATCTCGACAATGACAACTACCTCTTCATCACCGATCGCAAGAAGGACCTGCTCAAAACCGCTGCGGGCAAGTTCGTTGCCCCGCAACCGATCGAAAGTATCCTGAAGACCAGTCCTTACGTTCTGAATGCCATGGTCGTCGGCGATCAGCGCAAATTTGTAGTCGCACTCGTGGTGATCAATCCCGTCACCCTGGCCTCCCGACTGGCCGAAGAAGGGTTGACGTTTACCTCCAATGCCCAGATGGCCGCGAATTCCCGAGCCCACGCCCTTGTCGAGGACGAGATCGCTCGCCTCACGGCGCATCTGGCTCAGTATGAAACCATTAAACGCTTCGCTCTTCTTCCCGACGACTTTACTTTCGACAATGGTGCCCTCACCTTCACCATGAAACTCAAACGCCGCGTAGTCGAAAACCAATACCGCGACCTGATCGACACGCTTTACGCTGACGTTGCCGAACCCCGCCCGATCCTCCGCGATTAGCACGGATCCTCATCGAACGGTTGGTGGGTTTTTTGCCTGGGAGAGGGGGTTGACGTGGCGGACCGGTCTCAAAAGGCGGAGACAAGCACTTGGTTTCGAGTCGCGCTCCAACCCTTGCTACCCCTTTGTGCCGACCCACTCCAAGGACTACAATTCTTTTGGAGACCCGAATGCCCGATCAACTCGTCATCGCAGGCCGCGCCTTTCACTCTCGCCTTATCGTTGGAACAGGGAAGTACCGCAGCTTTCAGGAAATGGCTCGGGCCCACGCATCTTCTGGCGCCGACATGGTCACCGTGGCTGTGCGCCGCGTCAATCTCACCGACAAATCTAAAGAATCTCTGATCGACTACATCGATCGCGAAAAAATCTTCATCCTTCCGAACACCGCCGCTTGCTACACCGCCGATGAAGCGATCCGCACGGCGCGGCTTGCGCGCGAAGTCGGCCTCTCGAATTGGATCAAGCTCGAGGTTATTGGCGATCAACAAACCCTTTTTCCTGACACGGAGCAACTCATCGAAGCCACCAAAGTGCTCGCCAAAGAGGGCTTCGTCGTATTGCCCTACACGAACGACGATCTCATCGCCGCCCGCAAGTTGATTGATGCCGGCGCCGCCGCGGTAATGCCCCTAGCCGCTCCCATTGGCTCTGGCCTCGGGGTACAAAATCCCGCTAACCTGCGCATCCTTCGTGAACGCATCACCGAAGTTCCGATGATTGTCGATGCAGGAGTAGGTACGGCTTCTGACGCTGCAGTCGCGATGGAATTGGGCGTCGATGGCATCCTGATGAACACGGCGATCGCGGAATCTCCCAACCCGGTTCTTATGGCCGATGCCATGCGCGAAGCCGTGATCGCTGGCCGCAAAGCCTACCTCGCGGGCCGCATGCCCAAGCGCTTCTACGCCTCAGCGTCTTCTCCGTCGGCGGGCGTCGTCCGCTAGCCTCATCGTCCTCGATTTGGACGTTACATCATCTTGCCGTGGTGTCGTCCGGCCGGTTCGAACAGCGACAACAGGTTGGTCATACTAAACAAATCGCGAATCTGCTGGCTCGCATTCACAATCTCCACTTGACACCCGCGTGTCCTTCCGGAGACGTACAGGCCCACCACGGTCCCAAGCCCCGAGCTATCCACTTGCGGGACCTCCTTGAGATCGATCACCAGCCTTTTGTGCCCAGGAATCTTGTCGCGCACCGAATCCTTCAGGGCTTGCGTGTTTTCAAACGTAAGTTTTCCATGGCACTCGGCAATGAGAACATCCTCACGCTCATAGCAATGAACGCGGAATCCACGCGTCGAACTGCCCGGTGAATCTGCCATCGTTGACCTCCCGACCAATCGGTCGTCCCCCAACCCGGTTCCTCCTTCTATCGCACTCGGCCCGGATTTACCAGTGATTCGAGTTAGACTATTGCCGTGCAACGCAAGATTTTCTGGATGACCTTCGCCGTCATTGGCCTGGCCGCCGATCTACTCCTCCCCTTCTGGTGGGCACTCGCCGCCACCATCCCCATCCTTGCCTTCAGTTGGTGGTTCGCCTACCGCAGCGACTGGTTCAACTAACGCGGTAGCGACGCCCTTGCGAATGCCCTGAGCTTCCTAGTTTAGCTCCGTTGGCCAACGAAACACTGCACAAACTCGCCCGCCAAGCAAATCCTTCCTCTTTCTTCTCTTCCTTCCGACACCTCACAACGTCCGAAACAAAAAGTGCCAAACCGCATCCACCGCTCCATGCACCAGCGCCGAAGCAAAAATCGATCCCGTCTTTCGCCAAGTCCACCCATAAAACAGTCCTGCGATCGTCGCCAAGATCACGTACCGCCAATTGGGAAACCCCAGATTCGTGATGTGGGAAAATCCGAACAGCACCGACGCCGTCCACCATCCTGCCAACTCGCTCTTCGAAGCCTTCGACAAGAAATTCTGCAGTAATCCACGAAACAGCAACTCCTCCGGCCAAGCCGTGAATATCAGGATCGCCAATGACAACCCCACATAAGTAGCCCAGCCGTTCTCTCGCGGTGCAAAGGTGATGAACCGCAGCGCCAGGCCCAACGGAATGGCAATGCACGCGAACACAAGGAGGCTGCCGCCCACATAAACGCCCCAGCGCTTTCCCCATGCGATTGAATAGCCGATCCCTTTCGCGCGCCGCACCAGCAGGAACGCCGCCAACGCCGCCACCACGGCAATCAGCGAAGTCAACACATGCGACAACTTGCCGGCAGGGTAGGGCCACAACCAACCCCTCGGACCAAACTTCACAAATATCCAGATCCCGAGCATGCTGGCAAAATCCTGCCAGGCCCCAGGCGCAGCCGTGTCTGCCCAGAACGCCAGGCAGACCGGCCCAAAGATGAGTCCGGCCATTACCAGCACTCTGCTTAACAGCAAATTGGACGTTCCGAGTAGGTAGAAAAGGTAGAAAAGCAAAGCGGCCATACCAAGAAAAACCCCGCCAGCAGCTCCAAGCTTCGCGCTGACTGCCTCAGCGATACCACGAGCCGCAAGCGCCAGCATGCCCAGCAGGAAAAACGCGAAGCACGTCGCCGTCGCCAGAAATGCCCGACCGCCATATCCTTGCCAGGAGGCAAAGAGCGCTCCGCCAAAGCAAAACACGGCCCAAAATCCCAAGGTCGGCCACAGCCCCCATTGCTTCATTGTTGGCCCCGCCTCACGCCTGCCTCTGCTTGCCCATATTTGCACATCCTGTCCCAAGTTGGTTCGAAGCCCTCAAAAGCCGCTACACTGAAAAGGAGCGTCGCTCTTGAAACGTCTTGCCTACATCGACTGGATGCGTGGCCTCGCCTGCTTGCTGATGTTTCAGACGCACTGCTACGACTCCTGGTTGCGAGGTAACCTGCACGAAACGCAACTCTACAAGCTGTCCCAGTTTGGCGGAACTCTACCCGCGCCTTTATTTATCTTTCTTGCGGGTTTTTCCTTTGCGCTGGTTACTGAGAAGCTTCGCGAAAAGGGAATTGCACGCGCTTCCATTGCCAGAAAGACCATCCGCCGGGGCGCGGAGATCTTCGCTCTCGGCATTCTCTTCCGCGTGCAGGAATACGTGCTCGGCTACAAATGGGTTCCCTGGACCGATCTGCTGCGTGTCGACATCCTCAACATCCTCGGCATATCGATGATGCTGATGGGTGTCCTTTGCTGGCTCACGGTAGCGCCGACCGCTTGCGCATCGCGGCGGCGGGGCATTGTCTCGGCGCTGCTGGTTGCGACGGCAATCGCGATGCTGACTCCGCCTCTCTGGACGAGTTGGCGTCCGAGATTTCTCCCGTGGCCGCTGCAGACCTACATCGACGGCGTGCACACCTACGGCGAACCGCAGCATTGGCTATTCCCCATCTTTCCCTGGTGTGCGTTTGCCTTCGCCGGGTTAGCCGTTGGTTTCCTGGCCTTCAGTGACTTTGCGCAACGCCGCGAATCCCTTTTCTTTGGTGCCGTCGGGCTTGCCGGAATTGGCGCCATTTTTCTGTCGCTGCTCTTCGATGCGCTTCCGATTCATTTTTATAAGACCTATGATTATTGGCACTCAAGTCCGGTGTTTGTTCTGGCGCGTTGCGGCGCTTTGCTGGTCATTCTGTGCCTCGTCTACGCCTGGTGCAAATCGGGGTTTGCGCAGGTGGGTTTCAGCCCGCTGATCCAGTTGGGGCAAACCTCGCTGCTGGTCTATTGGGTGCACATGGAATTTGTCTACGGGAGACTTTCGATCCTACCCAAGCACAATTGCTCGATCGCGAAGGCAACGCTTGGGCTGTGCGTTATTTTCCTGGCGATGCTGGGGCTGTCGATCGGGCGGACGCGCTACAAAAAGGGAAGGGTTAAGGCTTTACAGCCGGCGGCGCCAGCGGCTCCGGACCCGGCAACTTGATAATGATTTCTCCGGGCAGCGCCAGGCCCAATTCTTCCCGCGCGATCTTGCGGATGGTCTGCGGGTCGGTCTTCAAATCTTGAACGTCTTGTTCGAGCGCGGCATTCTCTTTGTTGAGTTGCTCGAGCACAAAACTGACCTTCTGAATCTCCTGTTGCTTTCGGCGCATAGACAAGAAGCCGTGTGGGCCGAACACGTCGTGCACCATCAAAACCACAACAAAAACCACGAGTAGATGCGGCCCGTAGGTGTGCCAAAACTTCCTCGACTGTTCTTCCCAATTCATTTTACTTTCCAAACCGTCCTTGGATAGGCATTTTGCTCCACGTGGGAGGACGCGCGGTACAACTTTTCTTTCGGGAAGTGTCGAAGAATCCACGGGGTGCGTCGGAGGGTATTTGCCTTCTCTTCGTCCAAACCCGTAGGCTATCGTCAATTCGTTGGCCCTTCGACGTAATAGCCGGGGCGAAACTTTACCTTGGATTTTGGCTGATCCACGGTCACTTTGATGTCGTGGAATCCTTCTGCACCTGTTCCCGTCGGCATGTACATCAGCAGGTACTGCGAGTGCAGCTCGCCGCCAATCCGATCGATGGCTTTTCCGATGGAGCGGTCTTGCCACACCGGAACGAATGAACCGCCGGTAGCCGAAGCCGCGATTTCCAGGGGATTGCCGGCCACATGATCCCTCATGTGGGTCACCGCCCACTTCGCAAGCGGAATCAGGTTGTTGTCTCCGTAACCTGGATCCGTTGGCTTCATCTTTTCTCTGTTTTCGATCAGTGCGTGCACTGTCGACAAGCCCACGCTCCAAATCGTAACGTTCTCGAGCTGCGCCCGCCGCAACACCGTACCGAGCTTTGCCTCGCTTCCGCGGTCGTCGGCTTCGGCGAGCACCATCATCATGCGGCGTCGACCCGGTTCGGTCGGTGTTGGTTTGGGCCGTTCGCTGAGCATCTCTACTCCGAGCGCGAGCGCGTCGTACAGCCTCGATCCCGATGTCCAAGTATCCAGATGTGAGAACACTTCTTCGATGGCATCGGAATCGTTCGTAAAGTCGTGCAGCTTGGCTACCTTGTCGTTGAAGGTCACGACCGCGGCTTCCGCATTTGGGCCCATGATCGTCTGCGTCACCAAAACGCCGGTCTTGCGAAATTTTGGTATCAGGGCTTCGACACGAGAACTTGTTTCTACGAGGATCACGAGCGATAGCGCATCGCCTCCCACATCGAAATGCGTTATCGTTTGCCGAACGCCGTTGTCCGTAACGCAAAAATCATTGACGTTGAGATCGTGGATCATGGCGCCCTTCGAATCGCGCACGGTTACCGGTTCGCTTACGAGAATGCTTTGCACTTCGATCTTCGGCGCGTGAGCGGTCGGTTGCTGAGCCGAATTAGGCGCGCCGAGTTCCTGGCGAGCGGAGAGGGCACTGGCAAGAAGCGCGCCAGTCGCTAGTGTAGAGAGCGCGATGATCCGGCAGGCTCCCATCTGAACGGTCTAGATGCACATTCGATGCTGCGGGTTTGTTTTGCAAACCAAAATGCCGGTCCCTTGTCGAAAGGCGCCCGCCTCGGCGAGCCGGCGCTACACCCATCGGAATCGCAATGCCGATCAAAGAAACTCTAGTGCACGTAATACCCGCTCTTGGCCAGGATCACGTAATCGTGTCCCTTTTTGCCAAACGAGGGGGCCAGGTGTACGTCCAGTTTGTGGGGCTTGCCGCTAGCGCCTGTGGCATTGGTGTAGTACCCCACGGTGTAGCGCGTCTTGATCCGCTCAATCAAAGCGGCGAATTCACTATCCAGGTGCGCCACGTCAGGCACGTTAAAAATCTCTCCACCAGTCTGGTCGGTCACTTTGCGAATGTTGACTAAACCCGGAACCATACTGGCGTAGAACAGCGTTCCGGGAGGGTTATAGCCGGGAATTTTCAAGTTGTAGAGAACGGAATCGGCTGCGATGGTTTCGGTGACGATGTCGTTCGTGCCCTGCCCTCCGGCGTCGGTGCCAACATCATCGCTGATCAGGATGATCACGCGACGACCTTTGGGCGGCGCGCCAAGAAGATAACGCGCGGCGACAAAGATGCCGTCATTGATGTTGGTCGCGCCACCCACTTTGAACGCATTGATCTGCTGAGCAAGCTGCGATTTGTCCTTGGTGAACGGCACCCGCAATTCCGCTTCGGTAGAGAACGTGAAGAGTGCCACTTCATCGTCGGGCTTCAAAGCGGAAAGTGCTGTATTCGCGGCCTCGCGCAAAGGGCCAAGAAACGGCCCAATGGAATCGCTCAAGTCGAGTACCAGCGCAACACTAAGAGGCAATTCGTCCCGACTGAAAACATCAATTTTCTGGGGAACTCCGTCTTCGCGGAGCTCGAAGTCCTCTTTTTTCAGTCCGCCCATAATTTGCCCGGACTTGGTCTTCACCGTGGCATCGACCATAACCAGGTTTACATCGACATGAATGACGCTGGGCGCCTGTTCGTCCTGTGCCCGGGAAGCAGACAGGAAAAACGCGACAGAAAAGATCAGCACAGAAACGTGCAGCGTTCGGCCAAAGCTAGACATCACTGCCCTATTATAACCGCACCAACTCTGCGCGCGGGAGCGGCCGGTTTAGCCTGAGCCTCGAAGGTCCGCCTCCCGGCAATAGGGCTTTTCCGGTTTCTGATGTCGTCATCCCGCATTTGGATGATTGTGCCGCCAATTCCAATAGTCGCGCTGTTCTTCATGATTCAGGCTGGCGAATTCACGATACTGGTAGTGCCGTTCCGCAAGCCACACGCGGTACGCGCGGTCCTCACCGCCGTTCCAATAGTGATAGTCGGAATGATATTCGTCGTAGACCCGCACCCGAGCGGCGCACCCGTTGATGGCCAAAGGCGCAAGAGACGTGGCCGCAAGCAACATCGTGCTGAAGAACCGTTTTGTCCGGAACATTTCTATTCTCCTCGACTTGGAAATGCTTTCACCAATCGCGCTGGGGCAAAATAAGTGCTTCCCAATGAACCAGCGATGAGGACATCGCCGATCGGAGCCGCTTCTCTTAGGGAAATAAACACGAAATGAGAGGCAAAGTTGCGGTAGCGCCCAGCCTTACTTCGTCTGGTAGTGCTCCGTCGAAGGGCCTGTTGGAGACGTCATCAGGATGCGTTTCCACCGTGGTGAGGAGGTCGCTGCGCAGCTCGAGTTGAGGCCATCGCAGTTAAACGTGTAGGAATGGCCGAGGAGCGCGGACGCCAGGGCCGGATACGACTGAAGAAAAACCGTCTGAAGACTCAAGAATTCCGACTCGAGTAGAGTCGCTCATGCGGAGTGTGTAAGTTTTCCGCTGGCCGCGGTTCTACCAACAGGCGGCATCACGAGAGGGTGGCAATGGGCGGTGCCTTTCTAGAGAGGAGTTTGCTTTTGCCTATCGCGCAGGAAATGAAATGATCAGTTGATCGAGTGGCAAGGCGTTCTTGATATGGGCGACCGGAGAAGCAGCCGTAATGGCGAGCGGGGTTCCTTTGCTTTCGGCCTGATCAAAAGCTTCCGTCCCCTGTGTTTGGCCGGCGACCTCGAAGTGGTCGATTTCATAGGGCAGTCCGTTCGAACCCAGTGAAACGGGACTGTCCATCACTTGAAAATGCAGGTGAGGTACAACCGAGTTGCCAGTATCACCGACCAGCCCGATCAGTTGGCCTGATTTTACCGTTTCGCCGCGGTGAACCTTGATGCTTCCCGGCTGAAGATGGGCGTACAGCGCATAACGTTTCTGCCCGAGGTCGAGGATGATGGAGTTCCCATCGGCTGCGTCGAGAGAAATGTTCGTGGGGTAGGCGCCAGGCGTTTGTTCCGGCTCCCCGTCCCTGACTGAGACGACGGTGGCGTCCGCAACGGCAAGAACCGGCTTGCCAAAAATCGCATAGCTCTCGAGTTTTTCGCGCGGACCGGCATAGATGCGGTTGTTCGCGTCAAGCTGCTCCCAATCAACCGCATAACGCTGCGCCACCCAGACGCGGCCGTTCACGGGAAGCGCCGCGCGAGTATGCCGCGTTGCGTCGCAGCAGGAATCGGCCGAGATATAGCGATCGCTCAGAAGCGGAGGGCTGATCCGCGCGACCGGCTGACGGTCAATCACAGTGGCGCCTCCGGTCTCGGTGATTTCTTGATGCCCTGGGGGTGCCGCGCTGACATGCGCCGTCACGCGGTGCGAGAGTTCCCGGGGAATCGTTGTGTCGGGAGCGAGAGAGACATTGAGGAAGAGCAGAGCGAGCGCTCCCTTCGAAAGCGTGCCACCGGATTCGCGCTGGCCGGCGGGCTGAAGACGCTTGGCGATGGCGGCGGCATCGAGAGTCTGCAGGACCGTGCCATCGCCAAGTACATCGACTTTTGCAACACCGGCCGCGGCGCTAGAAAAATTGGACAGCCACAATTCATAGACAAGGTGGACGCGTTTGTCGGACCCGGTGAACGGAACGGGCGCATTCTGGACGGCGAGTAGGAGCGGCGTGACGGTCTCTTGCGCATTGGCCCGCCAAGCGAATGACCAAATGGCGAGACCTGTGAGTGCGAGAACGTTAGCGAGCCGACGACAAGATTTGCGCATGGGAACCACCTTTTCACACAAGCGAAGGATTGTACGCCAATACCGAGCCGAGTGGCGCGGCCCGGCCTCCGCGGGATCAGCGGCAGGTCGTATACAATCGAGGGCGGAGAAAGGCGATGAAGCGTGACAGGAAATACCGGGTTGTGCTGGTAACTTGCGCAACACTCGAAGAGGCGCGAAAAATCGCGCGCGATGTGGTGGAAAAGAAACTGGCGGCCTGCGTAAATATCGTAACCCACGCCGTGGAGTCGTTCTACTCTTGGGAAGGGAAGCTAGAAAACAGCAGCGAGTACCTCTTAATGATGAAGACGGTGGAAGAACGCGTCGAAGAATTACAAAAGCAAACCCTCGTCCTGCACTCCTACGACACCCCCGAATTCATCGTCCTACCCGTAGTGGCCGGCTCAGAAGAATATCTAAGGTGGCTAGGCGACAGTGTGGAATCGAAATGACGAGTGTCTTGGCGGGTCTTCGATTTGTCTCGCCGCAGGAAGGACCCATTCCTTCTCGAAGGCTGGCTCAAGTCGATCAAATCAGATGTACAAAAGCGCCTGATCAATATCTGCCATGATGTCTTCAACATCCTCAATTCCGACCGACAAGCGAACCAGGCTATCGGTAATCCCGATCCGGTCGCGCACTTCCTTGGGCATGGAAGCGTGGGTCATCTGCGCGGGAAGAGAAATGAGAGATTCGACGCCGCCCAGGCTTTCCGCCAACGAGCAGAGCTTGACCTGATTCAGAAATCGCCGCGCGGCTTCCTCCGATCCAAGATCAAACGACAGCATTGCCCCGGGACCCTTCTGCTGACGCCGCGCCAGCTCATGTTGCGGATGATGAACTAGGCCAGGGTAGAAAACTTTGCGAACCTTGGGATGGGCATCGAGATGGCGCGCGACGGCTTGTCCGTTGGCGTTGTGCTGAAGCATGCGGACCGCCAGAGTCTTGATACCGCGAGAAGTAAGAAAACAATCCATGGGCGCCAGCCCGGCGCCGGCCGAACGCTGGATGAAATAAATCTTTTCTGAATCATCAGGACGCGTGAGCACCACGGCACCGCCGGTCGCATCGCTGTGGCCGTTAAAATATTTCGTCAGAGAGTGCACTACGATGTGGGCGCCAAGTTCAATCGGCCGCTGGAGATACGGAGTAAGGAAGGTATTGTCCACGACGAGAGTTGCGTGCCGTTCGTTGGCCAGCTTGGCCATCGCGGAAATGTCGCTGATGCGAAGCGTGGGATTCGTGGGAGTCTCGATGTACACCATTTTCGTGTTTGGCCGGAAGGCGCCGAGTACCACGGCGGGGTCGGACGTGTCCACGAACGAGAATTCAAGCCCAAAGTGCACGAGAAGCTGTGTCGTCAGCCGGTACACGCCGCCGTAAACCGCCTCGGATAAAACCACATGGTCGCCTGGCCGAAGCAGACGAAAAACCGAATCGATCGCGGCCATGCCGGAAGTAAAAACGTAGGAGGAGAGGCCGCCTTCCAGCTTGGCGATGGTCCGTTCGAGTGCTTTCCGGTTGGGATGATTGGTGCGAGCGTAATCGTAGCCGCCTTTGGTTTTCCCCAGTTCTTCGTACACGTAAGTGGAGGTCTGATAGATCGGGGCGACCACCGCGCCTGTGGATGGATCCGGTTCCTGGCCGACATGAATCGCATTTGTGGCAAATCCCATTCGAATCTCCTTGATGGCGCGTCTTGAACGAGCGGGAGGACAGTGAGGGCCGTCCAACCTCAGGGGAATCCCTGCAAGTCGAGTCTAGAAAAAAGTTACAAGAGGCGAGGCAGCGAGTCAAATACTTGGCGGTCTTGACGTTCCGCTAGCTTCGGGTGAGGATGAACGGAGACAAACATGAAAGAGAAACTCTTGCGCATTGGCGCCTTCATCCTCCTGGGAGCCCTGGTGCCAACAACGGGAATCCGGGCTCGGCAAGACCAGGCGCCCCCGTCGAAAAAGGACCAGGCGCCCGCGCCGACAAATCGCCTGACGATTGAAGTGACCGGCGGGGATGCGAACAAGCCCATAGAAAACGCCAGCGTCTACCTAAAAACCCTGGAGGAGCATCTCCTGAAAGACAAGAAATTTGAAGTGAACGTGAAGACGAATCCGCAAGGGGTGGCGCACGTGCCGGATGCGCCGTTGGGAAAGGTTTTGCTGCAAGTTGTAGCCGATGGCTGGAAACCCTTCGGCCACTGGTATGAAATCAACGACCCGAAGCAAGTCATCAAGATCCACCTTGATCGCCCGCCGAAATGGTATTAGAAGTATTTTCTCCAACAGTTTCCGCTAAACGACTTGCTGATAATCCGATGCGAGCCAAATCATTCTGAGGCACCACGGAGAAAAGTTTCCGGAAAAAACGCGATTGCACAAAAATGGTGCAAACCGCGTCATCGCATTGAAAGCTGGCGAGTTAGTGGCGAATTTCCGGTTCTTTCCACAAGGTTTTCCACTTTTGTGTGCAAAACTTAACACAAGAGAAATATTTTTTTGTTGCGCGAGCGCGAAAGTCGTGCAGGCGGGGCTATAGAAAGTTTTCTTGCGAGGATTTTGACCGCCGGAATTCGCCGATGTTACAGTGAGAAGACGGAATTCCTTCATGAATGAAAGCACCAATGGGCCATTTTCCCTGATGCAGATGTTCTGGGGTAACCTGGCGGCGCGTCCGCTGCGTTGTTCTCTCAGCATCCTGGCAATCGCCATCCAAGTCGTGCTGGTGCTGATGATTGTGGGTATGACCTCCGGCGTGCTGTCCGATTGGGGGAAGCGCGTCGAGGGGGTCGGCGCGGACATCGTCGTGCAAGCGCCCAACGCGTCTATTTTCTTTGCTTTCTCGAGCGCGGTCATGCAGGAATCATTCGGCGACGAGATCGAAAAATTGCCGGGCGTCGACGATGTTGCCCCTACGCTGATGATGACTGACCCCAAGACGTTGATGGTGATCTACGGCATCGACTACAAACGGTACAACGGCCTGAGCAAAGGATTTATCTTTCGCTCCGGCCGCCCGCTTGAAGCGCCGGACGACACCGTTGCCGACGATATCATCGCGCAGACGCGGCACTTGAAGGTGGGAGACACAGTCACGCTGATAAACCGCACTTTTCGGGTGAGCGGCATCGTGGTGCACGGGAAAGGGGCGCGGTTTTATATTCCGTTGAAGACGGCGCAGGACATCATGGGCGCGGATAACCGCGTGTCGGTATTTTTTGTCAGGAGCAAGGGAGACACAGCAGCGACGCGAGCGGAAATTCTCAACTTGAACCCACAGAATACGGTCCGGTCCATGTCGGAATATGTTTCGCTGATGAGCTCATCCAAACTTCCCGAGCTGAAGCCTTTCATTCGAACCATGGTGGTGCTCGGAATCCTGGTCAGCTTTCTCGTTGTGCTCATGAATATGCACACCATGGTGATGGAGCGGACCCGCGAAATTGGAATCTTGAAAGCGCTGGGCTTTACGCGCGGGGAAGTCGTGCAAATGTTACTCGGAGAGACGGCCGTACTGGCCATTGCCGGCAGCCTGGTAGGCATCGCTATCGCTTTCCTGACGCAGGCGATCCTTAAGGAAACCAACCCCTCTTTGCCGATCCTGATTTCGCCCGGATGGGTGGTGGCGTCTTTTGGGCTGGCGTTGCTCGGCGCAGCACTGGGAGCGACAGTGCCGGCTGTGCGAGCATCGAGCTACGATCCTGTAGAAGCGCTGGCTTACGAATAAAAAACATCTCAGAATCTTTCCTCACTTTTCCTCAAGCGCTGGATTGCGCCCGTGCGCCGAAACTGATATGAGAAAGGAAGAAAAAGGCCGACAGCGCCCGAATTGCGGTGTTTAGGAAACCGAGGAGACAGCATGAAGCGAATGACATGGGGAGTGGCGTTGCTGCTGGCACTGGTTCTACCGGCAAGAGGCCAGATGGGTATGGATCTGTTCCGGAAACCAACCATCGCCAAAGCCTTTCATCCCGTCGTCGGAAAAGGCGCCGAGTATGAAACGACCTCCCAGAGAAGTGGCGGCACCAGGACCCACACGATGGAGTTGTCGGTCGTCGGCAAAGACACCGTGGACGGCAAGGACGCCTACTGGATGCAGTTTGCGAGCACCGATGACAAACAGCAAACCATGGTCGGCAAATCCCTGATCACCCCAGACGATTTTGAGTTTCATCGCATCATCGTCCAGATTCCTGGTCAAGGCGCAATGGAGATGCCCGCGAACATGACGGCAAACAACCGGGACAAGATGAACCAACAGTTAAGCGACTGGCACTCCGTCGGGACGGACACCATTACCGTGCCGGCAGGTATTTTCAGCTGCGAACACTGGAAAAACGAGAAGGACGGCTCGGATGTGTGGACCAGCGAAAAGGTCACACCCTTCGGTATGGTGAAACAGGTGAGCAAAGACAGCACCATGGTGCTGGTCAAAGTGCTCGACAACGTTCCCGACCGCATCACCGGCCCAGTCAAGCCATTCGATATGCAGCAAATCATGCAGCAGATGCAACAGCAGAGACAGCACCCGCAGCAGTAGTTGCCAGCCACGCTGTAAAGCAAGAGAATATTGACGGGCGGGATCGCCGAACGGTCCCGCCCGGTCTTTTTTCGGAAGTGGGGCGGCGACGGAGAACATAGAGGCGATGGTTGCAGACAAATATCTGCCGGCAAAAATCGTGGACCGCAAGGAGGTCGCGCAGGACCTGTTTCTATTGCAGGTAGAGTCGGAGCCGGCGCTCCCGTATCTATCTGGCCAGTATGCAACGCTCGGTGTTGAGATCAACGGGCAACATATTGAACGGCCCTACTCGATTTGCTCTTCCCCTTACGAGAGCCGCTTGGAGTTTTTTGTCGAGCGGGTAACGGAGGGAGCGCTGACACCGCTTCTGTATGCCTTGGAGAAAGGTTCGCCCCTGCTCCTACGGCGATTCGCCAAAGGACGCTTCACGCTCGATTTGCGGAGCGGCAGAAAGAATCATTTGTTGCTTGCGACGGTGACGGGCATAGCCCCATATGTAAGCTACGTGCGCACGATATACGCCGACTGGAAGAAGGGTGAAGGGGTCATGCCTGGCGAACACCGGCTGTTTTGCATCCAGGGAGCCAGCCGTAGCGTCGAGTTCGGTTACCGCGACGAGTTGGAGCGTGTTGCCGGCGAGGTTCCTTGGTTGAAATACGTGCCAACCGTCAGCCGACCCTGGGAAGATGAAACCTGGAACGGAGAAAAGGGACGCGTGGACGATCTGGTCAGGAAGTTCACGGACCTCTGGAATCTTAACCCGCAAGACACATCGGCCTATCTCTGTGGCAACCCCACCATGGTTGAGAATGGACGCGGCATTTTGATGCGTGCGGGCTGGAAGAAAGACGCCCTGCACGACGAGGCCTACTTCCCATTGGGTAAGTAGGGAATTATTCCTGGCGCTTTCTGTGCCGGTGGCGCCGAGTGCGCGTTAAATTACCGGGGCGCTCGCTTCCAAGCGGTCGGCGACGTCCGAGATTGTCTCGGTTGGGAAGCTGACGTGGATGTCTTCGGAATCCGTGACCGCGTCAACGTACAGCTTGCCGTCGCGCACAGTGATGCGAACGTGCTGGTCGGCGTCGCGTACATCGACTAGTTCGGCATCCGGATACTTCTTCAGCTCTTTGGAAAGCTCACGAAGCATCGGTAGGAAAGGACGAGCCTGGCGGGCGGCCTTCTCCAGATGGTGCCGCGGCACGACCGCCAGCCCTACCGGCACGGCCGTCGCCGGGATCCACACATGTACGTGGGAGCCGTCGAGGCGATTTTCGTCCACATTCACGCGGATCACCCCTTCATGAAAAATATAGGCGCCCGTTACCGCAGCGAACGTTCCCAGTCCTAGAAGAGCTTTGGCCAACAAGAGCATCGGCATTTCTCCTTGAACAATAACCAGCTTGTGCTTCGGAATCAGTCGGAAATATTTTTGGAGTCAATCCACACATGAACGGTGTTCTCATCATCCTTGACGCTGACTAGTTCCGTGTCCCCATTGGAAGAAAGCGCCTGCAGGGCCGCGACGATATCGAGTTCATCTTTTCCCGCGGAAAACAGGGCATCGACGACTTTCATCGGCACTTTGACCTCGACCTTGGACACAGCCTTCGCAGTCTTTTCCTCATGCTTCCCTTCCTGCACGTGAATATAGAGGTAGCCGGCATTCTTCGACACGCGCACGGTGTCCTCATGGCTCTGCACGGTCACATACTCACCGTCTTTGGCCGATCGCACCGCGTCGAGGAGCGCGCGAAGGTCAACGTCCTTGAGGTCACCCTTCGAGATATGCACCTTGCCGCCTTGAAGCTGTTCGTGATGAATGGCGGGCAGGACCTTCACCGCCATCTCAATCGGTACATTCACCTTTACGGTTTCCCCGCTATTGTCTTTGCTTTCAACGCGCACGTGAATCCATTGATCCGTTTTGGAGGACTGCGCCAACGTGGGCAGGGGGGAAAGAACGCAAACGCAAAGCAACAGCAAGCCGCAAAAGCCGAGGCAAACCCGAAGCAACTGGTTCATGGTGAGGCTCCTTGGTCATAAGTACGGACAGGAGGGAGCAAAAGTTCCAGGAACGAGGGACTTTAACGAGCAGTTTCAGCGTCCGAGCGGGATTTCGCCTATTCCGATCTGAGGAAAGAGAGTAAGCGGGGATACCGGGGAATTGGGCAGGCCGTCGTCGTCGGCCTGCGCGTCATGGCGATGGCGAAGCAAGTGGATGCCCATACGGCCGAGGTCAAACGCGCTGTAGACGATGTTTCCGCGAATGACATCGCTCTTATAAAGAAGAACCTCGTTGCGGAAATATCGGACCATCCGAGAACGCGGCCGAATCGGAATCAGGGGATTAGAGCGAGTGTACGAGATGGAGGGCCGGTTGCAGTCCTTGAGCTGCACAACGGTGAGCATGCCGTCGGTGCGCATCTCGTCCCCGCTGGAGTTCATCATTAGCGGATGCACGTCCGGCCGCGGCAAGAGGTAGACCGAATCCACACAGCCCGAAAGTGTCAGGTCGCGAACGAGCATGTTGACGCCATCGTCGAGATTTCGGTCGATGTGGTGAATAAACTTGTGATAACGCATTGACAGGGCCGCATTGGTTTCGCGCGTGTAGGCGCTGAGCCATGCCTGCTGATTCTGAATCGTGCCGGCTTCGCTCCAGACTCGCACGTGTTCGCGCTTACCGTAGCTGTCAAAGCTCTTCTGGTAGGTAAAATCCTGACGCTGCCCATTTAGCAGTTGATGCGAGACCGGCATCGTGGGATAGCTGTTGAACGTCAGAAAAGCCCCAAACTGCTTGAAGACGGCACGGAGCGAATTAGGATCGCCAGGGAACCAGCCGGCTGCGCCGAAGGCGTCCTGCACCTGGCGCTGCGAGCCAAGAAACATAATATTCACGAGGTCGGCTTCTTTGCCGTAGCTGGTTGTGGTCCGTGAAGGGACATTCTGGAGCAGTTGCTCGATGTCGCCACGTTCGTACTCGTCGAGCTGGAAGGACACGGGAGGAAGCTGCGGCTGGTCAGCCACATCGAGCGGAGCACTCAGCTGAAGACGAAGATCGGTGCCGGGCGGAAGATAGATCTCCGGTTCCGGGAGAACACTGAGCGAGCGATAAACGATCAGAACCACATCGCCATATGGGTTATATGTAGGCAAGTGGATCAATCCGCTGGTGATTCGGCCCTGCGGCGTATTTGTCGAACGAACACCCTGAATCACACCCTTCCGGACGACCTCGCGCGCATTATCGATTTCCACCACTCGCGCAGTGATGGGCAGGATTTCACCACGGGAGGTCACCAGATGATGAAACTGGATCTCGAGCGTGGCGGTATCATGTAGGAAGCCCAAGCCCACTTTGCGCACCGATACAACCTCTCCGTCGATTTCCAAACCAGCCGGAAAGACCGGAAGAGAGCCGCACTCGGGCGATTGAATAAGCACAGCGCGGACCGAAGCGCCCGGTTTTGAACTGTAGGACGCAACGGGGTCGAGCAGTCGGACCCAGAACGATTTGCCTGCCGGGATGAACTCGCAATCGGCTGAAATAGCGGGATTTGCCGAAAAAATGAAAAGCAAAAACAACACCGAACAACCGAGCGAAGCACGCCCTGACGAGCGCCGCCAGCATTGACAGAGGCGGGCTGCGGAGGCCATCAGTCTGGATTCGGCAGTCATCGACACATACACCCTCAGCGGCGGATCACCCATGAGCAGTTTGCCCTCAACCGCTCCGGGTGTGTGACTCTACCTCCCCGACGTTTGCGAAAGCCTTAACTGGACCTGCGTACAGGTAACTCGCTCCACACCTACAGGTTGGCTTCTGTGGGCCGAATGATAAAACAGATAATTTGCAAAGGCTGTACCAAAAACTCAACTGACCGCAGCATACCTGAAACAGGGTGAGAGTCACATTAAAATGCTTCCGCTATTTGACTTCCCGAACTGTGCCGATTTTCACGGTGCTGCCGTAGCGCTTGTAATTGGAATAGCGGATGGTCATACGGATGTGCACGTCACCGCTGCGGAAGTGTAAATAGTCGTCGGCGCGGGTATACACGGGAAACCAATACCCCTTCTCGATGTTCTCTCGGTAAGTCCGGAATCGCGGAAACACGTTTTCGTTGTTCTTGGTAATGATGTCCGGAACCGCCTTGCCGTCAGTCATCACGATTTGCATATCTTTGTCGTCGACCCACACGCGTCCCTGAAAATAGCGCTGCTTCTTCTCGATGACCTTCGGGGCAACGTCGAAGACGTACGTCGCGAGCTCGTCCACCTGCTGGCGCCCAATATAGGTCACGTTGTATTTGGGGAGTTCGGTCGTAGTTAGGACAAAGGGCTGAACGTTGCGGACGTCATCCAGGTCCTGCTCGCTCAGCATGATTCGTTCGAGTGTATTTGCCGGAGCAAAAGTGACTTTTTCGAAGCGCTTGCCATCCGGCGTAAAAACGACATCGCTGGCCATGCGGTATTCACCATCGGGCCGGTTGTCGTCGTCGAGAGTTTGAATGGAAAAGTCCTGCGTATAAGTGTAATTGTCGCGCTCCAGCTTGAACTCAGCCTCCTTTTCGGCGAACCGCTTGATGATTTCCTCCGCAGGAATCGATGGAGGGTCTTTGGTGATTGGGTTGTCGCCCGGGGAGTGTATGTGCGCGGGAGGCGGGGACGTGTGATAGGTCTGATTCTGGGGTGCCGCAGGAGGAGGAGCTTCGGTACGGGAAGCAGGTGCATTCGGCAATGGCCCGGGGTCTTGGGCCGAACTGATGCAGACGCTAACCCCACTCATTACCACAGCAACGCAGAAACGAGCAAAGGGGCTGGCTAATTTTCTTGATTGAGACACGGCCATGCTACTCCCTTTCGGCGGTTGGGCTCTTAGATATGAGTCTAGCGCAAGACCCGGGGTTGTACGAAATGATTGCAACAAGGCTGAGGTAGTAGAATCTGGGGCGATCGAAACCGGAAATCAGGGGGCGTCCGTGACAAGACTTTTGGCACTCGCGATGGCGGTTCTTTTATTGGCGACGGTCGAGGCGGCTGCAGGCAAGCGCCCAGCCGACGAACCTTCCGAACAAGTAGATCGCGTGGTCGAAAGGGAGAGAAGGGCGGAGCAGATTCCAGGCGTAAGCATCGCCGTCTGCCGCGAAGGAAGGATCATAAAAGCCAATGGGTATGGCCGTGCAAACGTAGAATTGGACGTTCCCGTCACTCCCGAGACCATCTTTCAGACCGGCTCGGTAGGCAAGCAGTTCACTTCGATGGCGGTGATGATGCTGGTTGAAGAGGGCAAAATCGCATTGGACGACAACATCGTGAAATACATTCCGGAGTCGCCGGGAGCGTGGAAGGAGGTTACGGTGCGCCAGTTGCTGACGCACACCTCGGGAATAGCCGACTACGGGGGCGAGGAAGACACCATGGCCAAGGGCGTCATTAATTTTCGAAATGACTACACGGACGAACAGTTGGTAGAGGCCTTTGCGAAAATGCCAATCGATTTCGCGCCCGGAGAAAAATGGCGATACAGCAACACCGGGTACGTGCTACTCGGAGTGATCATCCACCGTGTCACCGGAAAATTCTACGGAGATTTTCTGCAGGAGCGAATTTTCAACGCCTTGGGAATGACTTCGACGCGAATCATCAGCGAAGCGGACATCGTGCCGCACCGCAGCAGCGGCTATCGTCTGGTCAAGGGCGAGTTGAAAAACCAGGAGTGGGTATCGCCAACACTGAATACCACCGCAGATGGCGCGCTCTACACCAACGTCCTTGATCTGGCGAAGTGGGATGCGGCCCTCGACAGAGGGCTCCTCGTGAAGCCATCGAGTTACGACGCGATGTGGACACCCGTGAAGCTGAACAACGGAAAATCAGCTCCCTACGGGTTTGGGTGGTCCGTGAGGGAAGTAAGAGGCAAGCGTGTGGTGTCGCACGACGGCGCCTGGCAAGGATTTACGATGAGCATAAGCCGCCATCTGGACGACCGATTTACCGTGATTGTCATGACCAATCTCGATTCCGACAATGCAAAGCCGGAAAAAATTGTGGAAGAAATAACCCGTATTTATTTGAAGTGATGTCCGAAAGAGGTCAGATGACTCAGGCTTGCCGCCACTTCAAATAGACCGCCGCCAGCGGCGGCAAAGTCAGCCCCAGCGAATAACTCCGACCCATCCACGCATGCTCGCTGGTGTTCATTCCGCCTAGATTCCCCACATTGGAGCCGCCATAGACGCTCGCGTCCGTATTCAAGATTTCGTCAAAATGACCGGGACGAGGAACGCCGATCCGGTACCCGTAGCGCACCACCGGAGTAGCATTCAGAACCACGAGGAGCATGTCGTCGGGATTCTTTCCGCGCCGCACAAAAGAAAATACGCTGTTGTCGGAGTCGTTCGCGTCCAGCCATTCAAACCCCTGCCAATCAAAATCCACCTGATGCAAAGCCGCTTCCGTGGCCAAGACCTTGTTCAGGTCCCGCACCAGGTTTTGCACACCACGGTGCGAGGCATGCTGAAGCAGGTGCCAGTCGAGACTGCGCGCCTCGCTCCATTCCTGACGCTGCGCAAACTCCTGTCCCATGAACAGCAGTTTTTTTCCAGGATGGGCAAATTGGTAGCCGAAAAGCAATCGGAGGTTCGCGAATTGCTGCCACATGTCGCCAGGCATTTTGTGAAGAAGCGAGTTCTTGCCGTGGACCACCTCGTCATGAGAAAAAGGCAGGACAAAATTCTCAGTGAACGCGTAAAGCAAGGAGAACGTCAATTTGTTGTGTTCATACCGGCGAAACACCGGATCCTTGGAAAAATAACTGAGCGTGTCATTCATCCAGCCCATGTTCCATTTCAAGCTAAAACCCAGTCCCCCCAGATACGTGGGCCTCGAGACGCTCGGCCACGCTGTCGATTCTTCTGCAATGGTCAAAATGCCCGGGAATCGCTGGTAAGCAACCTCGTTGAGACGTTTGAAAAAGTCGATGGCAGCCAGATTCTCGCGGCCGCCATACTTGTTCGGAATCCACTCTCCAGGTTTTCGTGAATAGTCGAGGTACAACATCGAAGCGACCGCGTCTACGCGCAATCCGTCGATGTGGAATTTGTCCAGCCAGAAAAGCGCATTGGAAATCAGGTAGTTCTGCACCTCATTCCGGCCGTAGTTGTAGACCAGCGTGCCCCAATCGGGTTGTGTGCCTTGCCGTGGATCTTCGTGCTCGTAGAGATGGCTGCCATCGAACAATGCAAGTCCGTGAGCATCCCTCGGGAAATGCGCTGGGGTCCAGTCGAGAAGCACGCCGAGGCCCGCTTGATGGCACCGGTCGATGAATTCCATTAAATCGCTCGGCGATCCAAACCGGCTGGTGGCCGCGAAGTAGCCGAGGGTCTGATAGCCCCACGATCCATCGTAAGGATGCTCCATGATCGGCAGGAGTTCGATGTGTGTATAGCCAAGATCTTTCGCGTAGGGAATCAGCTGGTCACCGAGTTCGCAGTAGGTGAGCCAGCGATCGTGTTCTCCGGCAACGCGCCGCCAAGAACCCAGGTGTACTTCATAGATGCTGATGGGCGATTCAAGCCAGCTCTTGTGTTCCCGCTGGCGCATCCACTGGGCATCGTCCCAATGGTGTTTGTCGAGGCGCGCCACCACCGACCCGGTGTTCGGCCGGAGTTCAGCGGAAAAAGCGTACGGATCGGATTTGAGCGGCAGAACGACGTTGTTTTGACCAACGATCTCAAATTTGTAGATTGCGCCTTCACCAAGATCGGGAACGAAAAGTTCCCAAATGCCCGAAGAGCCGCGAAAACGCATGGGATCAACGCGGCCATCCCAATGATTGAAACTGCCCACCACGCTGACGCGGCGGGCGCTGGGCGCCCATACTGCGAAATGAACCCCGGCAACACCGTCAACGGTCTTCAGATGAGCGCCAAGCTTTTCGTAAGCGTCAAAGTGGCGCCCCTCGCCCATGAGGTAGAGATCGAACTCCGTGAGCAGAAACGGGAAGGCATAGGCGTCATAGTGCTCGATCGTTTCGTCGAATTGCGCGCGGTAACGAATGCGGTAACTGGAAGGAGCGGGTGGGAATTCACCGACGCCGGGAAGGACAACTTCAAAAACGCCTTCCGGGCGTATCTTTTGCATGGTAAGAATTTCCGGCCCGGAATCTCGTGGCGGAGAACCGTCGGGTCGCCGAAACAAAAGAATCTCGGCTTCAAGCGCGCGTGGCTCGAAGAAACGCACAGACCAGCGGCGCCCTTCGGGCGAATCGAAAGGGTGCGGACCGAGGACGGCGAAGGGATCGGCATCTCGCGCAATGAGCAACGCATCCAGGCGGGCTCGGAATTCGTCCGCCGCCTTAGGTTTTGAAGACGGGTTTGCAGGCATCGAGGCATTCTATCGGAAGAACGCAGTCTGTGGAATCGGTAGCTTGCAGTAGCCATGTTCCCGCGCTAGAGTGCACAAGCATTTGCGGAATTTCGGAAGGATGGAAAATTTGCGTTTTCTCGAAGGGAGAATCACTCAGTGGGCCATGTTTCGATCATTGCAAAAAGATTGCTGGCCGGCGGAGCTCTATTGATGGCGACGTACCCTGTAAGGGCGCAGGACCGCTCGCAGATGCGGTCAATGGTCATTTCGCAAAATGGAATTGTGGCATCGGAGTCGCCGCTGGCCTCGCAAGCAGGGGTACGCATCCTCGAGGCCGGCGGCAATGCCGTCGATGCGGCAATCGCCGCCAACGCCATGATGGGTGTGGTGTCCCCGATGATGAACGGCATCGGCGGTGATTTGTTCGCGATTGTCTACGACGCAAAGGCGAACAAGCTCTATGGATTGAACGCCAGCGGCTGGGCGCCGAAAGCTTTGACCATCGACGCCCTGCACAAACAAGGATTGAGGGAAATGCCGCAAATGGGTGCGAACGCCATCACCGTTCCGGGCGCGGTGGAGGGTTGGCAGAAGCTCGCCGATAAATTCGGCCGGAAGAAATTATCAGAGGACCTGGCGCCGGCAATCGAGACTGCAAAGAATGGCTATCCCGTGACCGAATGGGTGGCCATCTATTGGGCCGGAAGCGTGGATTATCTCCGCGGAGACGACCAAGCCACAAAGGTATACCTGCCGAACGATCGGCCTCCAAAAACCGGAGAGATTTTCCGCAATCCGGATCTGGCGTGGTCGCTGCAGCAGGTCGCCGAGCACGGCAAGGATGCCTATTACAAAGGAGAGATTAGCAAGCGCATTCTGGAGGCCATCAAGCGGCATGGCGGAGTGATGAGCCCGCAGGACCTCGCCGAGTTTTCCGCCGAGTGGGTAGAACCTATCTCGACAACCTACCGCGATTGGACCGTGTACGAAATGCCTCCGAACGGACAAGGCCTGGCCGCTTTGCTGATGCTGAACATGTTGGAAACCTTCCCGCTTGGCGAAAAAGAGTACGGATTTGCCTCAACCAAGGCGCTGCACGCGATGATCGAGGCAAAGAAGCTAGCTTACGCGGACCTGATCAAATACATTGGCGACCCGCGAGGACAAACGCTGCCCGTACCGACACTACTCTCAAAGTCGCGTGCTGCCGAGCGCGCCAGACTGATCGATCCCGACCACGCGAATTGCGAGGTGGCAACCGGTACTCTGCCGGGCGCCGGCGACACGACCTATTTGACCGCGGTCGACCGGGACGGAAACATGGTTTCGCTCATTCAAAGCAATTACGCTGGCTTCGGCTCCGGCATTGTCGCGCCGGGAACGGGCTTCGTCCTGCAGAACCGTGGCGCGCTGTTCAATCTGGATCCCACCTCGCCGAACGCCCTGGCCGGAAGAAAGCGTCCGATCCACACGATCATCCCCGCTTTCGCGCAGAAGGGTGACACCCGTGTGGCCTTCGGAATTATGGGTGGCTGGAACCAGTCGCAGGCGCACGCGCAATTCGTCGCTGACCTCGTGGACTACAAAATGAACATCCAGGCCGCTCTCGAGGCGCCAAGGTTCACCAAGGGGACATTCGAAGGCTGCGATGTGCAGATGGAAAACCGGTTCCCGGGCAAAGTTCGCGATGAGTTAACCGCAAAAGGCCACAAGATTCAGGTCATGGGTACATTCTCCTCCGTGATGGGAGGCGGGCAGGCCGTTCTCCGCGATTCCTCGACTGGCGTCAATTACGGAGCCTCCGATCCGCGCAAGGATGGAGCGGCCGTCGCGGAACTGCCGTAACGCTGCTGAGGGGACCTTAGGGCTTGGCCGAAGAACCCTTCGTCACGAAGGGACGCTCTTCAATCGTGAGGAACAGAAGAAATGTCTGGGCCGGGGGCTTATCTTTTTCAAAAGGACGAAAGTAGGTCAAAGTGAGCGTAGATTCGCCCGCTTCGGTGGCTTTGAACGAGAAGGTTTCGGACCCTGGCTCGCCGACGCGTTTCGAAGACCCTGGCTCGGAGTCGGTGGACGTGAGCTGGAGGTGGCTGACTTCCGGTTGACCCCAGCTATAGCCGGTGCTTGGATTGGAAGACAGCTTGATTGTGAG
The DNA here is from genome assembly GCA_963722985.1 of Candidatus Acidiferrales bacterium. Classification (GTDB taxonomy): domain Bacteria; phylum Acidobacteriota; class Terriglobia; order Acidiferrales; family UBA7541; genus Acidiferrum. Next base: position 347,924 of record CAVROZ010000003.1, read on the forward strand.
CGTGTCGCCGACGTACAGGCAAAGGTGGGAGTTGTTGTCGGAATCGTCGAGCAACAGTGTCTTGCCGGGCGTCACGAGGAGGAAAAGAGGCGAAAGTAAAACGAGTCGCACGAAAAGCTTGGGCGCGGCTAGACGACGCATGAGACGACCTCACAGGCGAAGGATTAGTGAAAGCACGATAGCGGGCGCCCGCCGGATTGTAAAGCCTACCCATCTGGGCGATTTCGCTGGCTGCGCCGCTTTCATTGCGTCACAATACCCCTTTCCCGCCCGACCCAACACGGGACCTAGGGACGAGCAGACCCTGGGGGGGGTTGTCCATGATGTTCCGGCGGATCAGCAAAGATCAGAAGTGCCCCAACTGTAGAGGTTCGGACTCTTATCGAATCAGGCGAGACGGCTTATCCGTCAAGGTCGTCTGCAAGATCCTGAATTTGCGTCCGCACCATTGTCCGAATTGCGATCTCTATTTTCTTGGTCCGAGGCATCGCGGAATGCAGAAAATCCGCATCCTGCCGCCGAACGCCCGCAATGAAGGGAACGCGCAACATCAGACAAGTGGTCTGTAGGGCTAACGCGAAACTCAGGGACGTGAAGCAGCCAAGCCCAGATTTTCAAAACGCACATTGAGGATCGCGTAAGATTTCCAATCCTTGTAATCGAAGTGCCACCACTCGTTTTCATTCACCGCAAAGGCTTCGGATTCCATTGCGCGGCGCAGCAAGTCGCGATGCCAGCGCTGCAAAGATGTGCCTCCTGGAAAATTCGGGAACGAGCGCGGGGACATTTCGTCGTAGAGTCCGGTCATTTCGATGGCCTTGCCAGTGGCGAGATCGTAGAGTGTAAGGTCCACGGCGCAGCCGCGATTGTGGCGCGAGCCCTTTTCCGGGTCAGCGACAAAAACGTGATCTTCTGGAGGTGTTGCGTCCCAGAAGATTTTCGTGACATACCACGGTCGATAGGCGTCGTGGATCAATAACCCATATCCGAGCGGTTCTAGTTTGCGAAGCACCCGAAGCAGTGCTTCCGCCGCCGGCCCCTGCATGAAGGCGCGCGCTTGTGTGTAAACGGGCGCGGAAAGAAAATTGTTGGATTGCGCGTAGCGAATATCCAGATGGATCGAAGGATCGAGCGCGGCAAGCTCAACCAGGTCGGGCTTGTGATAGCTTCCGGTTTCGCCGGGTGGCTTGGCGGCTAGCGCCGTGGCACGCAGTTGCTCGATCGGTTTCGTCAGGGTGATGTGGTAGAAACGCGCCGGGTCAGCGCCAGCGTCAGTACGAACGAACTGCTGAACCAGGTAAGAAAACGAGGTTACCGCCCCGCTCTTGTTGCGCTGTTCGTCGTAAGGGTGCGTGCGCCCATCGGAACCAGGAATGAACACCTGTCCTTGATGCTCTTGAATTTTGTCAGCTTTGGCAGAGTCTTTTGGCTGCAAGAACAGATGTCCGTTACGTTCGAGCACAATGGTTGTGTGCTTCGGCTGAGCATCACTCTGATAGTCGTAGATACCGACGAGCTGCCTCCATTCCGCGGGAGCGTCCGGAGGTTGCGGGCCAGGAACAAGGGTGGAACCCGTTTGCGCCCTAAGGGTAGGGCTCGAAACGAGCAGACCACAGGTGGCGAGAAAAAGGAGGACTCGAATCCACCACCGACTCACGGCCTTATCAAACCGCAATTGGCTAACCATAGGTATGATGACTGTTCGCATATAAGTATCCATATGTGATCATGAACAATGATCGAAGGGGTCTCGCTTGTGTGCGACACGCCACGGCCGTTCTCATTTACTCATGACGCGGATTTATGCAACTCCTCGAGACTGATCATCCGTTTAAATATGACTGATCAATCGAGCGAAATGGTCTAGAATCCGCGCTTAGAGTGGCACCTTCGGCCAAACCCCGCTTAAGCGCACTTAGCAAAAAAGAGGCATTTTTTGTAGCGACGACGCAAAGGAATCCGTTCCAAAATGGAACGTTCCCGGCGCTACGACTTCTTGGCGGAAGCCGCTGTCTCGGCAGCTAATCCCGGAGCGACGATCGGATTGAGGAACGGCATCATGCCGCGCAACTTGGGGCCGAGCTGCTCAACCGCATGCTGCTGCTCGGCCTTGCGCTTGGCCAGGAAATTGGGGCAGCCCTTCTCGTTTTCTGCAATCCAGGCTTTTGCGAAGCTACCATCGCGAATCTCGGCCAGAAGCTTCTTCATGGCTTCGCGAGTCTGCTCTGTGACAATCCGCGGTCCCGCGTGATAATCGCCGTGTTCGGCAGTGTCGCTCACCGAATACCGCATGTAGCTCAGACCACCACGATAAATCAGATCAACGATGAGCTTCAGCTCGTGGAGACACTCGAAATACGCAACTTCGGGTTGATAACCGGCGTTGACGAGCGTTTCGAAGCCGGCCTTGATCAGTTCGCTGACGCCACCGCACAACACCGCCTGCTCGCCGAAAAGATCAGTTTCGGTTTCTTCGGTGAAAGTTGTTTCGAGAACCCCAGCGCGCGTTGTGCCAAGTCCCTTGGCATAGGCAAGCGCAAAAGCCTTGGCCTTTCCGGATGCATCCTGGTGAACGGCGAGCAGCGCCGGGGTACCGCCGCCTTCGGTGAACACCTCGCGCACCCGGTGACCAGGAGCCTTGGGCGCAATCATGCTGACATCAATGTTCTTCGGCGGCTGAATCGCGCCAAAGCGAATATTGAAGCCGTGCGCGAACATGAGCGTCTTGCCGGGCGTCAGGTTTGGCTCGACGGCGTCCTTGTACAACTTGGGCTGCCGTGTATCCGGAGCCAGGATCATGATGACGTCGGCCCACGCTGCGGCTTCTTTGGGAATCTTTACCGTGAGGCCGTCCTTCTCCGCCTTGGCCCGGGAAGCGCTGCCCTCGGGTAACCCGACCACCACCGAGACGCCGGAATCGCGCAGATTCAGCGCGTGCGCGTGACCCTGTGAGCCATAGCCGATGATGGCGACCTTCTTCGCCTGCACCAGCGCCAGGTCTGCGTCATTGTCGTAGTAGAGATTTGCCATTGGTTCGTTGTTCCTTTCGTCGGCCGCGTTGCGGCTAGAATCGTTTCAATCGCCGGTCGTTCGCCCAAGCCAGGGTTAGGCCTTTTCTCTTGCTCTTTAACGAGAAGCCCGTGCCGAATCCTTTTCCTTGTCTTTAGCCTCTTTCGACTCCTTCGCCTTTGCTCCGCTTTCCGCCGTAGTCGGCGGCCGCAACACGTCGCTGCCCTTGGTCATGGCAATCCGTCCCGTGCGACCCATCTCCAACACGCCAAATGGGCGTAGCACTTCGAGCAAACCATCGATTTTCTCGGTGGTGTCGGAAACCTCCACAATGACCGATTCCGGCGAAACATCGACCACCCGTCCGCGAAACGCTTTCACGAGATCCATCAGATGCGGCCGGTTCATATGATCGGCGGCGACCTTGATGAGCGCGAGGTCGCGCTCGAGCATCGACCGATCGGAAATATTTTCCGCGACCAGAACGTCCACAAGCTTTTCGAGGCTGGCTTCGAGGCGCCGGGCGCCGTTTTCGTCGGTGTGTGCGCAGATCGTCATGCGAGCGATTTCCACGTTTTCAGTGGGCCCGACCGTCAGTGAATCAATGTTGATGGCCAGCCGGCGCGTCAACGAAGCAACGCGATTCAATACGCCTGGCTTGTTTTCGACATACGCAACGATCGTTTGCATGTGCTCCTCAAATTTCTTCATAGTGACCGGTCGTCACACCGGTTCCGTCGTGGCTGCACCAATTATGGCTCGGAAGCCGTTTCCACCAAAGGATTGTTGGGCCGCCGGATCATTTCATGCAGCGCGGCGCCCGCAGGTACCATGGGATAGACGGAATCTTCCTGTTCAACGCGGAAATCGAGCAACACCGCTTGATCGGTCTCGCGCGCCGACTCAATGATCGGCACAACTTCCTTACGCGAAGTTACTCTCTCGCCGCGAATGCCATAGGCGTTCGCGAGCGCGGCGAAATCCGGAGCAACCAGCGGCGTGGCCACATAGCGCTTGTCGTAAAAGAACTCCTGCCACTGGCGCACCATGCCGAGATAGCCGTTGTTGATGATGGCGATGTTAACTTTGATTTTTTCCTGCACGATGGTCGCAAGCTCGCAGCTCGTCATCTGGAAGCCGCCGTCGCCGACAACAACCCAGACTTCCGAGTCGGGTTTGGCGAATTTGGCGCCGATCGCCGCAGGTAAGGCGAAGCCCATGGTGCCGAGGCCGCCGGAAGTGATCAGCGTGCGAGGTTCGTTGTGATGGTAGTACTGCGCCTCCCACATCTGATGCTGTCCGACGTCGGTCACTACAATAGCGCTGCCCTTGGTCACTTTCCAGAGATCATTGATCACGTGCGCGGCGTACAGGTGCCCGCTGTCCGGAAGCGACTGAATGTCGCGCACAGCCGAATCGCCACGGAGGCCCTTGATGTGCGCGAGCCAGGCGCTGTGGTCGCGCTCGTGAACGTACGGAAGGAGTCGGGCCAGGGATTCACCGGCATCCCCGATGATCGCCGCATCGACCTTCACGTTCTTATTGATCTCTGCGCGATCGACTTCAATGTGAATCTTGCGGGCATTACGCGCGTAGGTGCGCAAATCACCGGTCACGCGATCGTCGAAGCGCATACCGACGGCGATGAGAAGGTCGGCTTCCTGAATCGCCGTGTTGACCCACGCCTCGCCGTGCATGCCCATCATGCCGAGGTTCATCGGATCGGTAGCAGGGAAGCAGCCAATACCGAGCAACGTCATAGCCACCGGAATGTTGCTGGTCCGCACAAACTGCTCAAACGTCCGCATCGCTCCGGAAAGCAGGATACCGCGGCCCGCTAGAATCACCGGGCGCTTGGCGGAATTGAGCAATTCCACGGCGCGGTCGAACTCTTCCTGGTCGTGATTATCGCGGTAGCGCTTTGGCGGAAGCTTTGGCGCGGCCGCGTCAAAATCGAATTCCGTAGTGGCTTGCTGGGCGTCCTTGGTGATGTCGACCAGCACCGGGCCGGGCCTGCCGGAATTGGCGATGACAAAGGCTTCGCGAACCGTGCGGGCAACGTCTTCCACTTTACTGACGACGACGTTGTGCTTGGTGATCGGCATGGTGATGCCGGTGATGTCGACTTCCTGGAACGCATCGGAACCGAGAAGCTTGCTGCTCACCTGGCCGGTGATGCACACGACTGGCGAAGAATCGAGCATCGCGGTAGCAATGCCGGTGACCATGTTGGTTGCGCCGGGACCCGACGTCGCCATAGCGACTCCCACGCCGCCGCTGGCGCGCGCATAGCCGTCGGCCATGTGCGTTGCGCCTTGTTCGTGGCGAACGAGGATGTGATGCAGCTTGGATCTGCCGATCGCGTCGTACACCGGAAGAATCGCTCCGCCCGGATAGCCGAAGATGTGGCGCACACCCAACCGCTCGAGCGTTTCGCAAAGGATTTGCGCACCAGTAAGCTTCATAGAGTTCTCCCCGTCGAAACCGGCACCGCGCCGGAAGAAAAGCTTGCAGGCACGGTCGTGACCGCACCAACCGATGCAGACGAAACCAACAACGCATATTTGGCCATCACACCGTTGGCGAAGCGTGGCCTGGGCGCCTGCCATGCGGCAAGGCGCTTCTGAATTTCGGCGTCGGTGACCTCGACGTTCAGCGTCCGCTTCGGCAAGTCGAAGGTGATGGTGTCGCTGTCGCGGATGGCAGCGATCGGTCCGCCAACCGCAGCTTCGGGTGCAACGTGGCCAGCCATCAGTCCGTGAGTAGCTCCCGAAAAGCGGCCGTCGGTCAGCAGCGCGACGGAATCTCCGAGCCCTGCGCCGACAAGGGCGGCCGTCACGGCCAGCATTTCGCGCATGCCGGGACCGCCGCGAGGACCTTCGTAGCGGATCACGACGACGTCACCCGCTTTGATCTGGCCGTTTTCCACGGCGGTAAAAGCGGCTTCTTCGCTCTCGAAAACCCGGGCAGGGCCGCGAAAATTCATCGTGTCATAGCCGGCAACTTTGACGACGCATCCTTCGGGCGCGAGATTGCCTTTCAGAATAACAAGACCGCCGCTCGGCTTAACCGGATTGGATTTACTGCGGACGACTTCCTGGCCTGGCGTTTCTGTGAAGCCGTTTGCTTCTTCGGCGAGAGTGCGGCCGCTAACGGTCAGGCACTCCCCGTGGAGGAGTCCATCTTCAAGCATGCGCTTTGCGAGGAGCGCCGTACCGCCTGCTGCAAATAGGTCCGTTGCGACAAAACGGCCTCCCGGTTTGAGATCGGCGAGAATTGGCGTCGCCGAACTGATGCGATCGAAATCGTCAATGGAAAGCGAAATTCCGGCTTCGCGCGCAATGGCCAGCAGATGCAGCACGGCGTTGGTGGACCCCCCGGTAGCAGCGACACCGGCAATCGCATTTTCGATTGCCGACCTTGTGATGATCTTCGACGGCGTTACGTTTTTCTTCAAAAGATCGACTGTAAGCTTGCCCGCCAGTTCACCGGCGTGAGCTTTGCCTCGGTTCGTGGCCGGAACGCCGGACAGCCCGATCGGGGCGACTCCGAGAAACTCGCAGACCAAAGCCATGGTATTGGCCGTGAATTGGCCACCACAGGCGCCCGCACCGGGACATGCTGCGCGTTCCAACTCTGCCAGCTTCGCGTCCGACATCTTCCCTCGAGCGTGAGCACCAACCGCCTCAAATACGTCTTGTATGGTTACCGAGTGGCCCTCGAATTTCCCGGGCGCAATGGAACCGCCGTAAAGGACGAGGCCGGGAATATTCAGGCGCGCCAACGCCATGACGCCACCGGGGATAGTCTTATCGCAACCCACAAGAACGATCAGGCCATCAAACAGATTTCCGCGCGTGACCAGTTCGATCGAATCGGCGATCACTTCGCGGCTGATCAGCGAAGCGCGCATGCCCTCGGTGCCCATGGTGATGCCATCGGAGATGGAAACCGTGTTGAATTCGAGAGACGTGCCGCCGGCCGCACGAATTCCGTCGCGCACGTGCTGCGCCAGTTCACGGAGATGATAGTTGCACGGTCCGATCTCGATCCAGGTGTTGGCGATGCCGATGAGCGGCTTGCGAAAGTCGTCATCCTCGAGGCCAGCAGCACGAAGCATGGCACGGGCGGGCGCTCGATGAGCCCCATCGGTCAGGGCGGAACTGCGCGGTTTCAGCGAACTCTCGATCACGAAAACCCTTCCTTCTGCCTGGCGAAGGGAAACACCCCCAGCCCGCGAAGTACTAGAATGGAAGAACAATCTGGATCAGTCAAATTAATAGAATCACATATCACAATAAGAGTCGGTTATGGTAGAAAAACGCGTTACCGACTGGAGATCTCTTCGAGAAAAGCTTCAGACCAGGATTTGACAAACGCCTGACAGCCAAAGACCAAGCAAGCGAGTACAGTTGTAAAGAAGAGAGAGGTGCAGCGAGTGACGTTCCCAGCAGGTCGCATGGACGTTTTTGTCATCGGCGGAGGCCCGGCGGGCCTTGCCGTCGCGATAGCGGCAAAGGGAAAAGGCTTTTCTGTAGCGGTTGCCGATGGAAGCGAACCACCGATTGACAAGGCCTGCGGTGAAGGAATGATGCCGGCAACGCTGGCGGGCTTGAGAGAGTTGGGTGTGGAATTGCCCGCCGGCGTGGGGTGCCACCTTCGAGGAATCCGATTTATTGAAAAGGACACGCAAATAGCGGCCGAATTCCCGGAGGGACCGGGAATTGGGATTCGACGGACCGTTCTTCATTCACTCCTGATTCAGAAGGCGGAACAATGCGGTGTGAAGTTGCTTTGGAAGACCCCCATTGTCGGACTCGAAGGCGACCGAGTGCTATGGCACAACGGAGCGATAAGCGCCGATTGGATTGTCGGCGCGGATGGCACGCAATCGCGCGTGCGTCGTTGGAGTAGGCTAGATTCCGCAATCACGAGGCAGCATCGCCTTGCGAATCGCCGACATTACCGCCTGCAACCTTGGACGGAATTCACGGAGGTCTACTGGGGACCGCGGATACAAGCGTATGTAACGCCGGTCGCCGACGATGAAGTGTGCATTGTTACCATGGGGGAAATGGCGGAGGATCCAGATTTTGACCAGGCGCTCCGTGCATTACCGAAGCTTCGCGCGCGTTTGGGCCACGCTGAATTGTGCGGCCGTGAGCGCGGCGCCGTCTCGACGATGCAATCACTGACGCGAGTGTGGCGTCGAAATGTGGCGTTGGTCGGCGACGCTTCGGGTGGAGTGGATGCAATTAGTGGAGAAGGATTGCGGCTGGCGTTCCAGCAGGCGCAGTCGCTGGCAGAGGCCATGCAGGCCGGCGATCTTCATGAATACGGACACGCGCACAGGCGGTTGGCACGGCGCCCGCGCCAAATCAGCAAGCTCATGTTGCAATTCGGCCGGCATGACCGAGTGCGTTTCCGCATGCTCAGTATGTTGCGCTGGAATCCCGAACTATTTGCGCGATTGCTGGCCATGCATGCGGGGCAAGTGACCGCACGGGATGTGGTGACGATGGGAACGCAACTCGCCTGGCAGTATCTGGCGAGCTGACGATCGGGAGTTGAATGCAGGTCAACAGCTGGAAATCGTCGGCGTATGCGGCTTGTGGGATCTTGACCATTGCCGTGTTCTTGTCGGCCGCCACAGCCCAACCGAACTCTGGCGGGTCGCAGGCGGCGCCCCATGAAATTACACTGGACGTAGATCCCGCGCAGAGCAAAGTCCACTACCTGGTAGACAGCAGCGTGCACACCGTGCATGGAACCTTCGAACTCAAGAAAGGTTCGACCGTTCATTTCGATCCACAGACCGGCACAGCAGGAGGAGAAGTCACCGTCTATGCCACCAGCGGAGAATCGGGCAACAGCTCGCGGGATCAGCGGATGCACAAGGAAATCCTGGAGACGGAAAAATATCCGGACGCGACGTTTCGGCCCGGTAAGGTCGAAGGAAAAGTCGTGCGCAACGGGACCTCCGACGTGAAATTACAAGGAGTAATGACTCTCCACGGGGCAGATCACGAAATTGTGGCGCTCGTGCATACGGAACTCGGCGGCGATCATTGGACAGGAACTGCGAAATTTGACGTGCCCTACATTCAGTGGGGAATCAAGGATCCGAGTAACTGGCTGCTGAAAGTGAGGCCGGTTGTGACCATAGAAATCGACATGGCCGGGTCGGTGACCGGCGTGAAATAAAACGGAGCCACGGACACGCGTCGACGCAAGAACCGGTTTTCGTTTGCATATACCTATCGCTTCCCCCAGAATTGATGATTTGGGATACAGTGTTCGAAATGAGCTGCTGCGTCCGTGTCTTGGCACCAACTGAAAACTGAGGAAATTCATGGAAAAACCAAACAGGATCGCTCCGCCGCGGGGGAAATTGGGAGTGCTGTTGCCAGGAATGGGGGCCGTGGCAACAACATTTATGGCGGGTGTGGAACTGGTGCGCCAGAAAAAGGCTGTGCCGGTGGGATCGCTCACGCAACTCGGTACGATTCGGCTGGGGAAGCGCACCGACGGGCGCTCGCCGAAGATCAAGGATTTCGTGAAGCTGGCGAAACTGGAGGACATGGTTTTTGGCGGCTGGGATATTTTCCCGGAAAGCTCGTATGACGCGGCCGCGAAAGCGGGCGTGCTCGAAGCGCATCACCTGGCATCGGTGAAGCCGTTTTTGTCGAAAATTAAGCCGATGCCGGCGGCGTTTGATCGTGAATACGTGAAGATGCTCGACGGCAAGAATGTGAAGAAAGGGAAGTCGAAGTACGACGTCGCCCTGCAGATCAAAGACGACATCGCCAAATTCAAGAAAAAGCATGGATGCTCGCGAATGGTCATGTTGTGGTGCGGCTCGACCGAAGTGTTCATGACGCCTCATGAAGTGCACGAGACGGCCGCATCCTTCGAAGCCGCCATGAAAGAAAGTCATCCCGCGATTGCGCCTTCGATGTTGTACGCGTGGGCTGCCATTACCAGCGGCATAGCCTATGCGAACGGAGCGCCCAACTTGACCGTGGATATTCCGGCCATGCAGGAACTCGCGCAAAAACACAAGGTCGCCATTGGCGGCAAGGATTTCAAGACCGGGCAGACTTTGATCAAGACGGTGCTCGCGCCGGCGTTCAAAGCGCGCATGCTTGGACTGAACGGCTGGTTCTCTACGAATATTTTGGGCAATCGCGACGGCGAAGTGCTGGAAGATCCCGGATCGTTCAAGACCAAGGAAGAGTCAAAGCTTGGCGCCCTGGAATTCATTTTGCAGCCGCACCTGTATCCCGAGCTGTACAAAAAGATCCACCACAAGGTGCGCATCAACTACTATCCGCCACGCGGCGACAACAAAGAAGGCTGGGACAACATCGACATCTTCGGTTGGCTCGGCTATCCCATGCAGATTAAGGTGGATTTCCTGTGCCGGGATTCGATTCTCGCAGCGCCGATCGTGCTCGACCTGGTACTGTTCCTGGACCTGGCGCAACGCGCAGGCATGCGGGGAATCCAGGAATGGCTGAGCTTCTATTTCAAATCGCCGATGACTGCCCCACAGCTATATCCCGAGCACGACCTCTTCATCCAACTAATGAAGTTGAAGAACACGCTGCGCTGGATGCAGGGCGAAGACCTGATCACGCACCTCGGACAGGAATACTACGATTAAGAAAGTCGCCTCTTTTTAGGAGTATGGCTCTCTTGTAGCGCCGTGGGCTACAAGCCGCATCTTCGGGATAAATGTTACAGGCGCTCGGGGGCTTCCCACTTGCCGGAATGCGCCGACCGAAACAGCGCATCAATCACCGCCATGTTGCAAATAGCATCATCGATCGGATTGGGAACTTCCGTATTTTCGCGAATGGCTGCCGAAAACAGATCGGCTTGAATCGTGTACTGGTCACAAATGGGGAAGGACTCCATCACGGCATTGGCCCCGGCCAGATCTTTTCCGTCGTCGATGAAGATGCGCGTGTGCTTGTCGGTCGGCGCGTTGAAAGGAATCTCGACGTCGATGCGTCCGGTGTCTCCGAAAAACTGCATGCGCTGATAATTCACCATTTGGGTGGAACAGGTAAAAATGGACTGAGCCGAAGGAAATTCGAGGATTGCCGAACTGAGCCGGTCCGTTTTGAAATTCGGGTCGCGCTCAATGCAGGCAGAAACGCGAATGGGTTCCTCACCGAGCACGAAGCGCGAGGTTTTGATGGGATAGCAACCGATGTCCATGATCGCGCCTCCGGCGTTGTCTGCAATATTGCGTACGTTCTGCGGATCGACATTGAAGTAGCTGAAGAAGCCAAGAACCGATCGCACTTGGCCGATTCGCCCGGTGCCCACAAGTTCGGCGGTGCGAAGCCACTGAGGATGACTGCGTACCATGAAGGCTTCGCCGATTTTCACATGAAATCTGTCCCCGGCCTCCCGCAGGCGGCGAGCCTCGGCAACGTCGCGGCTAATGGGCTTTTCGCAAAGAACGTGCTTGCCGTGACTGGCGGCGCGGAACGACCATTCGACGTGCAGGTGATTCGGTAAAGGGTTGTAAATGGCTTCGATTTCGGGATCGTTGAAGAGTTCGTCATAAGAACCGTAGGCCTTGGGAATCGAAAACTTAGCGGCCATGGTCTTTGCCTTGTCGAGCGAACGCGAAGCAATCGCCGCAAGTTCGGCGCGCTCGCAATGGAGCATCGCCGGAAGAACGCGGCGCTCGCCAATCGACGCAGTGCTGAGAATTCCCCATTTCACTTTTTTGGTCATGTTTGGCTCCGCAAAAGTATTGCAGAAACCTCTCGTTTCGCCTAGGTCGCCAGTATTTTCTGGCTCCCAGCAGAGGCATTGCAGACTTTGGCAACGTCACATTTCTATAAAAAATAAAGAAATTCGAATTTGGGATGCGGAAAATGGAAGAGAATAGTAACATTGATATGTAAGACGCCGTCCGGAAGATGATTAAATACCCAAGGCGGGTGCGTCCAAATCGAGATTTGGACCGCGGGGAACCTAAGTCACTTTTGAACGCAGACGCAGTGTCTCCAGGGGGAGAGAAGGAACGAGTCTGTACTTGAGGGGAGCGCATGAAAATTATTGTTTTGGGTGGTGATGGGTATTGCGGCTGGGCCACGGCCTTGTATCTCTCGGCAAAAGGGCATTCCGTCGCGATTGTCGACAATTTCGTGCGGCGCCAGTGGGACCATGAACTGAGCGCGCAGACCCTCACACCGATACAGCCGCTGAGTGAACGCTTGCGGTCGTGGTGTCGGCTCACCGGCAGGACCATCGACTTTTTCGTAGGCGATGTGACCGACTACGACTTCCTTCTTTCGGCGCTGAACAGTTTTGAACCGGAAGCGATCGTGCACTTCGCCGAACAGCGCTCCGCTCCGTATTCCATGATCGACCGCAAGCACGCGGTCTTTACCCAGGTGAACAACGTTGTGGGCACGCTGAACGTTTTGTTCGCCATGCGAGAAGCGCTTCCCGATTGCCATTTGGTCAAGCTCGGCACCATGGGCGAATACGGCACGCCGAATATCGACATTGAGGAAGGCTACATCACGATCGAGCATAACGGCCGCAAGGACGTGATGCCGTTCCCGAAGCAGCCAGGCTCCTTCTATCACCTATCCAAGGTGCACGACAGCCACAACATGATGTTCACCTGCAAGATTTGGGGATTGCGCGCAACGGACCTAAACCAGGGCGTGGTGTACGGAACCACGACCGACGAAGCAGCGCTCGATGAATCGCTGATCAACCGGTTTGATTATGACGATGTGTTCGGGACGGTTCTGAACCGCTTCTGCGTGCAGGCAGCGATTGGGCAGCCCTTGACCGTTTACGGAAAGGGTGGACAAACGCGTGGATTCCTGGATATTCGTGACACAGTGCGATGCGTCGAACTCGCTTGCTTGAATCCTGCGGCGCGCGGCGAGTGCCGGGTTTACAACCAGTTCACGGAGCATTTTTCCGTGCTGGATCTCGCGCACAAGGTGCAGATTGCGGGAAAGCAGTTGGGACTCAACGTGGAAATCGACCACATTCCTGACCCTCGCGTGGAAGCCGAACAGCATTATTACAACGCCAAGCATTCCAAGTTGATCGATCTCGGCCTCGAGCCGCACACGCTCTCGGAATCCCTGCTGGATTCGATGGTGAATATCGCGGTCAAGTACCGCGATCGCGTCGACCCGGCTCTGATGCTCCCTCAAGTGAACTGGCGCGAACCGAAGAACGACCGTCGGATTCAGATCGGCATGGCCGCAAAGAAGGCGCTTGCCGGCGCGGAAGACTCCGCGGTTCCGGTCACCAAAGGGCGCAAGCGCTAAGGCCGCGGTCGACTTGCTACTTGCTGCATCCAGACCGCGGAACGCTCGGCTACGCGTAACGCAAACTGCAACCCAAGAGAGAAATGGACTCCGCAAGTCGCGGCTTCCACCTGCGCGATGAAGCGTTGGATGATGGGCTCCTTGTTGGCCAAAAGATCGATTTCCGCGATTCGGCGATCCCCTTTGTCCAACCACACACGGCGCTCGTCACGCAGCTCGTAAGCGCAATCGATCTCGGAGATCTCCGCGTGCGGTACGCAGTACTCGTGGATCGAGAGAAGGTGTGACCCGAGGTTGTCGAGTGCAGACAATCCGATGTGATTCGGGCGGCTGACGGTCATACGACCGCCAAAGCCCAAGCGTGATCCGGGGTTCCATTCGCGACGCCAGGCTTCGACCTGTCGCATCATGCAATATTCGTAGTGAATCGCGAGCAAGGAGTTTCGCGCCTTCGCAAGAGCTTCGAGGCGGTGCGTTTCTTCCGACGAGCACAGCCACGGCTTTTCAACGACGGCGTGCAGGCCCGCTTCGATCGCGGCTTCGATCATGACGGGAATGTGGCTGCCCGGAGGCACACAAAGCCAGGCAATTTGCGCCCGGCTGGTGCGGAAAGCAGCCAGAAGCCGGTCGCGGTATGCGGATTCGCTTTCGGAGGCAGGGCGACGGCTTTCTAGGAGCGCAGCGACGCCACGGCCTTCGCCCGTGAGGATCGCTTCCATCCGCGACGCCCAACGGCCTCGGCCCACAATCAAATAGCGTAACCCCTCAGTCATCCTGTTCGATTCTTTCACGAAGCAGGCGCGCCGCTTTGGCAGCGCTCACCACTTTTCCCGAAAAGATGTGGATCTCCCGTGGAACTTTTTCGATCAGGTACAAGGTGCGCCGGTCCTGCTCGGGATTGTCTTCTACGACGCGTACCGTGAAGCGAGAGCCGGCGTAAACGGCGTCCCTTGCCAAGGGAACAGCGAGAGCGGCATCCGCACGCATGGCCTCGAAACGCGAAATGGAAACAGCTTCAAATGTCGGCCGATTCAGGAGAGAAGCGAACGGCTCGGGGAATGGCTCGTCCGCGTTCTTCGTGGTCCAGTGATTCGTATTTTTTGCCGATCCGAACTGCGAAAAGGACGAGTCGCCGTACGGATCAAAGGCGGTGAAAGGTCCATCAACAACCACCAAGGCGATGCCACGCAAGGCAGTAGGCATTTCAATTCGAATTTTTTCTGCCACCTGATATTTTGCCGCGCTGAACATGCCGCGGCTGGGGCCTAAGCCGTATGTCGCATAAATCACGAAATCGTAATTTCCCCGCAGTGCAGGATTGTAAGACTCTTTGCGGAACGTCACGTGAAGCTCGCGGATGCGAGATTCTAGCAATCCGCGCAACGCCTGGGGATCGTAGATATTCTCGTTCACTTCGTAGCAGCGCTCGATGAAGCCAAAATTCATCCATTCCGGCGTGCACCGTCGAAAAGGCAAGTGGTGGCGAGCCATGATTTCCTCATAAGCGTCAGGCGTTGTGAGCGAGCCATGCTTCGGAATCGCGTAATAGTTCTGGGTGCCGCGTACAATGGCGGGGCCAAAAGTGCCGATGAAATCTGCGCGCGCTTGAAGAGTTTCTTCGATGGTTTCCGGGCTGCGCGGATAGTGATACCCGGAATGAATACGGAATTGATTGATATCGGAGGCTGCGCGAAGAACTCCGAGTGGATCGAAAAGCTCCACGCGGTGCCCTGACTCCGCCAGGCAAATCGCGGAATACGCGCCATAGATCCCCGCACCAACTACTGCAAGTTTTGCTTTCACGATTCTGTCTGCGGCGAGACGCCGCGAGAGTTCCTCGCTGTTGCCAGTTTGAGCATACCGTCTCGCAAAGTATAGTCAACGCCGCGCCAGCGGATCGTTCTGCGGGTAAAACTCGCAAGCCAGATGAGAAATGCCGTGGCATCCCAGATCGGAATCATCCACATCTTTGCCCACAAACCGGACTGCTGCAAACCGCGAACGCCTACCATCCACGTCATCAAAACCCGGAAAAGGACGTAGCCGCCCAGATAGACAACGGCGGTCGTCACAGACGGAGCCACCGCGCTCGCGAGAAGCGACCATGGCAAGCCGAATGTAAAAACCAGTCCGATGTGTCCCCGAGGACGCATGTGCCGCATGACCGTCATCCAGCGCGTGCGCTTGTACAGCAGATCCTTCATCGAACGAAAATCGGGAGTTGTGCGGACGACGTAAGGCAGCAATTTTATTTCATAACCCTGCTCTGCAACGAGCCTGCAGGTCAGCAGATCATCCGCAGGGCGGCTCTCGATGGCTTTGAATCCCCCAAAGCCCTGGACATGGGCGCGCGAGGTCACGATGGTCTGGCCGAAACCGAATTTCACTCCATCGAGCAGCCACGCAACCAGAATGCCCGGAAAGAAATCGCACATCATGCCGAGTTCCTGAAGCTTTTCGGTGAATGTGGTTTCCTTGGTTCCATAGTAGAAGCAGGTCACACCGCCAATGTGGGGATCTCGCATGGGGGCAACCACAGTGCGCAAATAGTTCGGTTCCACGCGCACGTCACCGTCGGTCAGGACCCAAACGTCATAACGAGCTTCCTTCGACAGGCGATCCAAGCGCGCGACTTTGTCGTTGATGGCCGCATGGTCAGGGCCATAGATCAGGCGAATCTTCGTTTGCGGATAGTCCTGGACGAGACGCTTCAAAACGGGCAAGGTCGGATCATTCTGGTCGACGCAAAACACAATTTCGTATTCGGGATAGTCCTGGCGGCAGAAACTCGCAAAATTTTCGTACGCGTCTTCGTCCAGTCCGCGGATGGCCTTGAAACAACTGACCGGCGGAGTAAATTCCGGCTGTTCGCCCCGAGACGGGTCTTTCTGTGCAAAATATCTCGAGGTGCCGTAAAGGGCGAGAAGATAGTAGACAAACGGAATGGCGGCGACGCCAAGCAAAATGTAAGTCGAAATCCTCAAACTGGACGTACCTCAGTTTTATCGCAACGCCGGGTCAACCGCCCACGACTCTTTCCCCGAAACAGCAGTCGGCACAAGCCACGGCAAATGTGCACGGCATTCCGGAAGGCTGGTTTGGAGCCGAAAGCCTCTTGGAGTAACATCTAATCATAAGAATATCAGAAAGGTCACACACACCGGACATAATGCCTTGTAAAGAGTCCGGGCGAGTCGATGATTGCATGAAATCGGGACCTGGACTTCACCTGAAAACTTTCCTCGCGCTTTTCATCATCGTGGTTTTCTCTCCTCTGGGCAATGTGTTGCTCGGCAAAGGGATGAAAGGCGTGGGTTCCGCGACAACCTGGAGGCTAGAGGACTTATGGCCTGTGGCCTTGCGGGTCTTGTCGAACGGTTATATCTGGCTAGGCATCGCGTCGTTGCTCACGTTTTTCGTGGCGTACATGCTGATCCTGAGCTGGGCCGATTACAGCTATGTGCAGCCGTCTACTTCACTTTCCTACGCCACCGTCGCCATTCTTAGCCACTTCCTGCTGGGCGAACGGATATCCCCGCTACGGTGGTTGGGAGTTTTTGTGATCTGCGCCGGAGTGTTCATTGTAGGACGGACAAATCCGCGCTCCCACGGACTGCCCTGAATATGATCACGATCGTTCTCTTTTTCCTGATTATTGCCTCTGGTACGGGTGGGGAATTGTGCGTGAGCCGGGCGATGAGGGGCATGGGAGAGGTCCACGACTTCGACCCGAAATCGATCCTAAGCTTCGTTCTGCGCGGACTTGCTCAACCTTGGATGTGGGTTGGCGTCGCCATGATGGGTATCGCCTTTTTCTCGCTGCTCGCGATTCTCTCGTTTCGAGATGTGAGCTTCGTAGTGCCGGTCAGCGCCCTCAGCTATGCCGCTGGAGCATTCGGAGCAAGAGCGTTCCTAGGAGAGCGCGTCGGTCGAAGCCGTTGGCTCGGAATCGCGGTTGTATGCATCGGCGTGACCATTGTGTGGTGGAGCGGCAAATAAGCGAGTCTGAACGAGCGGGAAAAAAAGGCCAGAGCTTACCGCTCTGGCCTTTCGAGTTTACACGTCCTTCGCTTAGCGGCCGCCGTGCCCTTCGTGGCCGGGATGCGTTTCGTGTTCGGCCGGCTTGTTGTTCTCATGCGTCGGCTGGGGCGGCTTGGACGTATTGGAATGGTTATTGTTGGAAGGCCGGTTCGCATTGGACTGGTTCGTGTCCGTGTGAGTCGTTTCCGGACGCGCGGCGGTTTGCGGGCGGTCCACCGTATGGTTCGCGTTGTTGTTATTGTGAGAGCTGTTGGTTCGCGCGCTCGGCGGCCGATCCATCTGGGGGTTGCCGCCTGGGCGGTTGGTGTTCATCGCCTGGGCATGGGCGGCGACGACGCCTGCTCCATGAAACTCACCGGCCCGGGCGGTAGCCGCAACGGCGGGGCTTCCATGATTGACTGAGGCAAGCATGCTGCGATCGCTGCGAGCCATCTGCTCGTGCTGAGCCTGCAGTTCAGTTGCTTGCACGTGCTGCTCGTGCATCGCGGCTTCCTCTGTCGCGTGCGGACGCGCCACCACTCCGCCGGTGCCGCCGTTAAAGCTGACGTTGTTCACGATGGTAGTTCGGTTGACGACAGTCGTGTTCACGTAGGTGTTGTGAATGATGGTGGTGTTTACGTTGGTCACTGCAGTGTTGTAGTGAAAGGTTCCACCACGCCACTCGCCACCGACGAAGCCAACGCCACCGTAGCCGAAGCCGTAGTTAATGCCACCATAGAAGCCGACGTGAGGTCCCCAGTATCCCCCGTGCCAAACGTAGAGACCACCAGCCCAACCCCAATAGCCCGGAGTCCACAGGTAACCGGGCGTGGGAGCAAGCACCCATGTGCCGGGAACCCAGAAGTAGCCGTCTGACCCATAAGCCCAGTAGCCAGGCGTCCAAATGTAGCCCGGAGCCGGACACACCGGCTGAGCATAAACGGGCAATATCGGAGGGCCGATACGAATCGATACGCCAACGGCGATTTGAGCTGGCGACGTCGAAGGCAGCGCCAATGCCGCAAGAACTGCAATCAAAAGCAGAACTGTTATTTTTGTATGGCGAATCATAGTGAGATTTTCCCCTTGTAGTTCTCTTACGATCTTTTCTTGCTTGCGACTGAGGCCGAGCCGGGTAGCTGGCTAGAGAATCAAACCCCGGTGAGTTCCGGAAGTTGCGCTGAGCCCGGGAACTGGCCTGAAATCAAGCGTATCCGGCTTTTCACACAAAGGCGCGCCTTGGCGAGGGCAGGTCGCCAAGAACTAAACTGTCCACACGGACAGCTTGTTTCGCTTGGCCAGGGTATGGATGAGGTTTACAGACGGAATTTGGTTCCGAATTGGGCTTTAGTTCGCGGTTGAACCGCACCGAGCGGTCATGACAGTTGGTTTTGCCGGAAGGGGCAGTTCCGCGACGACCTCCGCGCCAAGATTCGGTTGGGAGGACACGCGCAGCTCACCGCCAAAGATGCGCAGTCTTTCTCTCATGCTTGTCAGACCAATTCCAGACGATTGGAGCGCCGGATCAAATCCAATGCCGAAATCCTTCACGGACAGGCGAACGTTGGCAGAATCCTGCGACGCTTCCACCTGAATCGTTCGCGTATGGCTGTGTTTAAGGGCGTTGGTCAGCGCCTCCTGCGTCACGCGAAAAAGGCAAAGCGACATGTCATTCGGGAGCCTAGAATCCAGACCACGGACGGCAAGATCCACTTTGATCTGGTGCGAATGTGAATAGTTTTCGCATAGGTCCTTGAGCGCTACGCCAAGGCCGCAGTGCTGCAAGCTCGAAGAATGAAGCTCGTGCGAAAGATTGTGAATATCCGTGCCAAGCTGATCGATGTGCTTCTGGAACTCCTCAAGATTTCTGTTTTCCCGCGGGGACTCTGTGCTGCGCCGGAATTGCTCGAGTTCGCATGCGAGTAAAGCCACCCGGTGGCCGATATCGTCATGCAGTTCACGGCTAATCCGGCTGCGTTCCTCTTCTTGCGCGGTAATCAACTGCGCGGCCAGGTGTTGCAACTCCAGGTCTCTCTTGTGGAGGGACGCTTCAACCGTTTTCTGGACCGTAACATCGCTGACCATGCCGATCAACAGCGGAGCCGTGCCATGATTTTGCTCCAACATGGAGACGCTGACTTGCCCCCACATGATCGAGCCATCTTTGCGAAAGAAGCGTTTCTCGATGCGATAGCTCGATCTGGCGCCTTGCCGCAATTCCTCAAACAGTACCCTCTCAACTTCTTCGTCGTCGGGATGGCTGATGCGCCCACAACTGAGGTCGAGGAGTTCGCGCTCCTCATAGCCGATCATCGAACAAAACGCCGAATTCACATGAAGAATGCGGCCCTCGACGGTCTCGAGAGCGATACCGATCGAGGCCTGTTCAAAGAGATGACGAAAGCGCTCCTCGCCCGCTTGAGAGGCCTCCCGTGCAAGCTGGCGTTCGAGGATGGCTCCAATAATGTTGGCGATACTGCCCAGCTGGTCGACAAAATCCCCGGTCCACAGGCTTTTTTTCGAGTAAGAAGTTAATCCGAGCACGCCCTTCTTTTTTCCCCCATAGTTTGAAGGAAGAAGCATGAGAGACTTCACTCCGAGCCGTTGCAAGAGCTGCCGGTCTGCCTCCGCGCAGGCGGGGAGATCGTCCAATCCACGCAGAACGACGGATTCAGGCCGAGCAAGCGTTGCGGCAAGGAAGGGCATTTGCGAAGGGGCAACGATCGAGGGAGAAAGTGGAGCGGCTTGCGAACTGGCCGCAGTAAATAAGCGAACCAATTCGTTCGATCCGTTGTCGAACTCGTACCAGCAGATTCGCTCGGCGTCGGCGGTCTTGATGATTCTTTCGAGCCCCTTCTGAACGCCGGCCTCAACCGAATCCGGCGGGCTGGTGGCAAGATCCTGCCAGAATTCGGCGATTTGCTTCCCCAAGGCGCATCGTCTGGCCAAAAGGTGACGCGATCGCTGATTTTCCCTCGCCCACAGCAAGAACAGCAAAACAACCGCGCCGAAGGACAGAAGCAAAGGAACGAGAGAAATTTGGGCGGCCGAAAGGTGAACAACGGGATAGAGAGCAACCGCGGGTAGTGCGAAAAATCGTTTGCCTAGGCACATAGGGAGAACTCCTGGCATACGTTGCATTGTTACCAAGCCCCCTCCGTATGAGCTTATAACCCCCCGACTTGAGATTAGAACTAATATACCCAAAATCCTTGAACAGCAACGTTAATTTTCTGATAACCGCGATCAGCGATTACGCGCGCAGAGAGGGAAGGGCGTCCCATCTTGCCTTTCGTACGCTGCGGTCTGTCGAAGAGAACAGAACGCTCTTCAGCTTTTGGACATGATATGGAACCTCGTCAGCGGAAACGCCTCCAAAACCCAACAGGAATCCTTGACGCGGAGGTTCTTCGAGATAGTATGGAGAAAGTGGCGCGAGCCGCAGCTCTTGGTTTGCGGCTAAGTTTGCAAGCGCTACATCGCGAAATCCCTTAGCAAGCGCTACCGCGAGATACATGCCGGCTTCCGAACCGAGCGCCTCCAACGTTGAAGGAAGTTCTTCGCGCAGACACTCGACGAGCGCGGTTCGCCGCCCTGCGTAAAGCTGACGCATTTTCCGAATGTGGCGCGCGAAATGCCCTTCCTGGATAAAGTCGGTAACGACGGCCTGGTACAGGTAGGGCGGGGATATGTTGATCGTCCGTCGAGCTTCCTGAAAATGATGCACGAGATCCTTAGGAATCACCATATAACCCATTCGCAAGGACGGGAACAAGACTTTGCTGAAGGTTCCGATGTAGATTACTCGAGAGTGGGAATCGAGACCTTGCAGTGAGGCGATCGGCATGCTGTCGTACCGGTATTCGCTATCGTAATCGTCCTCGACGATCCAGGCTCTCGATCGGTCTGCCCAATCGAGCAGTTGAAGCCGTCGCGAGGCGCTCATGGTGACCCCAAGAGGGAACTGATGGGAAGGTGCCACGTAGGCTGCCCGGGCTTTGCGGCACCTCTTAATGCCTGCGGCCACGTTCAACCCTTCGCGATCAACGGGCACGGGAACCAGACGGCATCCCGCGAATGTCAGCACCCGTCGCGTCAGCCAGTACCCCGGCTCTTCTATCCATACCGGGCTACCCGCATCGAGCAGTACCCGAGCTGAAATCTCCAGTGCTTCTTGAGAACCGGAAACGATCATCACCTGCGGTGGTTCGCAACGGACGGCTCGTGCCGTCCTGAGGTAGGTGCAAACGGCATCGCGCAAGGGCTCGAAACCCATGACCTCCCCATAGGTAAGGGTGCTTGCCTGGAGATTTCGGCAATGACGCAGCGTGAGATTCGACCAAACCTGAACAGGAAACTCATTGTATGCGGCATCGCTGACACTGAACGCGCCGAGGCCGAACCACGGAGCGCCCGCTTGAGCCACTGGCAGGACGGAAGTGCGTCGGGCGAGAAACCTAGATCCAGCGCGCACGGGAATGGGTTCAGTCGAATTCGCATCGGCACGCGCGATCTGGTCTGGCAATGAACTGCACACAAACGTGCCCGAGCCGGTGCGTGTCTCGAAATAGCCCTCGGCGAGAAGTTGGGAGTAAGCGGTCAGGACGGGAATACGTGAGACCTTCAGGTCCGACGCCAAAGCTCGGGTGGAGGGGATCTGCTGGCCTGGTTGCAAACTACCG
The DNA here is from genome assembly GCA_963722985.1 of Candidatus Acidiferrales bacterium. GTDB lineage: Bacteria > Acidobacteriota > Terriglobia > Acidiferrales > UBA7541 > Acidiferrum. The sequence continues at coordinate 369,957 of CAVROZ010000003.1, forward strand.
CCAAGGATCATCGAGCGATATGCGTCGTAAATTTGCCGATGTAGTGGCTTGGCGCTTGTCCGGTCAACCGCAATCACCGGCGGCAAGGCACGGGACGCTTTGTGCATTCCCACACTATAGTGGTCATATCAGAAGCAAATCAAGCCGGCGTTCGCGCCAACCACTCAAGCGATTCGATGGCCACAACGCGTTTGCTCTTCGACTCAGAACTCTTTCGGAATTCCACCGCCGTAGGCCGATCCTTCATCCCGCATCCAGAGATACTCGCCGCTCAATAGAGTCGGATAGGAAATCACCTTGCCGCTGTTGTCGAGCATGGTGAGCTCGAGCCCTCCGGAAGAACCTGGGTTATAAGTGACACTGCCGTGAGTGGTCGCGTAGGAGAGGTTGAAATTTTCCCAGATGTAATTGGTCAGCGTTGCCAGTCCCGTGCTCAATCCGGGGCGCTCGACGATCCATTCAGCGCTATTTCCTTTCAGAGTTGTCCCCTTGGGCGCTGAGAAACTGATGCTGCCATAGGTGCCGGTGCGGTAGTTTACAAAATAAGCGTTGCCAATCGTCGCGCTGGTATTCCAGACCTCGACGAAAATATCGTCGCCGGCCGTAACAGGTATGTTGGTAACGATGGTCTCGGCGTTCGGGTACCATTCGATCCATGCGGCATAATACGTTGCGGTCGTGCCGGATTTGCAGTAGGCATCGGAATTTGTCCCCGCCTGCAGGACATCAGACGAATCGTAGCCGTCAATGCCAACCCAACTGGAAGAGTAGTCATAGGAGCCGGTACAGGCGCCGTACGCTTGGCGCGCCACGGGAACAACGTAATCATTAAAGATGTAATAGAACGAAGTCTTGCCGTAGGTGCTTGCCCCTCCGAAGGCGACGGCACCGCTCCAGTTCGAGGAATAGGACACGTTCGTCATAGGCGCGGCCGACTCGGATACCGAAGGCGCAGGCTCCGCCGAGATAAATGGCCTGTGATAGTGATTTGTAACCTGGAGTTGTGGAATCACACGCAACGTTCCTGCGGCCATGGCGCGTCGCCATGTCGCCAGCGCTTCTCCACCCTCGGGGCGAGGAGGAAAACCGTACAACTCCAGATCGGCGTCAGTCGCGATGGTGGGGTCGAACCTTGACGGTGGCTCGGTGTGCGTGGTGAAACCGGGCAAGTTGAGTGGGATGGCTGGGGTTTGGGCGCGAGCAACAGGCGCCAGGTACACGAAAGCGACGAGAAACAGAGCTATGGGAGCTTTTTTCAAGGTTTTTCTCCTCAGGCCGGTGAAACGGGAAGTTTACGAAGAGGGCTGTTTGTGTGAAACACGAATCGTGCCATTATAATCGTCGCTCGCTACTTGTCAAAAAGATTAGCGGTAAGAATTTATTTGCAGGCCTGAAGCATCTCCGTGACGCCGGGAATCATCGTGACGGCCTATCGCATTATGTGTCCTGGGGGATTGACGCCCTAGTCTCAACCTGTCCGGCGCACGACAAATCGCGCAGCTAGAAAAGTCACAAAAGTCAGCGGACACTTGCGGAAAGGGGCCCGTTACGCCAAAATGCCTGCTTGTGGAGGAACTGAGGGAAGATCATGAAATTTTTTGTGCCCGACCAGTCGGCCGAACACGCCGAGGATATTTATAATGATTTCCGCGCGCTGCACAAGGCGGCCGACAAACGAATACGCAGTATCACCTACTTCGACAAGGAACTGGCAACGGAAGTGCAGCTTTGCGTGGGCAAAGAAGAGCCATGGTACGGGGGCAGAATCCTGCTGATTTTGCTGTCCTATCCGCGAGCCTTGGTCTTCACTAAGGATCGTGGCATTGAGAGTGGGTCCCCGATCATGATTCAAATCGCGGACGCGCGTGTCGAAGAATTCGATTTTCTCAGCCGGCCAAATTCACTGAGCCGCGGCGCTTAAGCTCGACCGAGGTAAGGTTCGCACGGAAAGCCAGTTCTGCGATAAATATATTTCGTCTCCGATCCCGCTGCACGCCTTGAAAAAGCGGTGCAAAGTTTGCGCTGCTAGCTAACTAGATACTTGCGTGTTCTGGGGAGGTGAGTCGTTGCGAATTTCACGACGGGAATTGTTGCTGCAGTCGGCGAAGCTTGCTCCTGCGGCCGGTGTGCTCGGGAAGGCGCCCGGCTTCCTTGCGTTTCCGGAACAGGCTGCTGCACAGCAAGGGAAGAAGCTTAGGGTTGTGGTCACCGGAGGGCATCCGGGCGATCCGGAATGCGGCTGCGGCGGGACCGTCGCGCGGTATACGGACGCCGGGCACGAGGCGATTTTGCTGTACCTGAATCGGGGAGAAGGGTACTGCGGGCAAAGCGATTTGAAGGATTGTGGAAAGATTCGCACCGCCGAGGCGGAGAAAGCCTGCGCGATCTTGGCGGCGAAGCCGGTTTTCGCGGAGCAGTATGATGGACGGGCAGTCGTCGATCCGCTTCATTACGACGAATTTTCTCGACTGTTGCTACAGCAGGAACCGGACGTAGTGTTCACACACTGGCCGATGGACGCCCATCGCGACCACCGGGCAGTTGCTGCGCTAGTGCTGGATGCGTGGCTGAATTCGAAAAAGAAGTTTGCGCTGTACTACTACGAAGTGGCCGAAGACACGTTGCTATTTTCCGCGACGGGCTTTGTCGATACCTCGAACGTGGCATCGCGCCACCGCGCGGCGTGCTATGAACATGCCTCACAACAGCCAGACAAATGGTTTCCGTTACAGACCGAGATAACGCGCTATCACGGACTGCAAAACGGGTGCCTGCAATCGGAAGCGTTTTTTCGCGTTTCGCAGGGAGGAAGAAACGTCTTGCCGTGAGGACGCCTTCGTTGGTGAGTCCGTTCGGTTTTGCTGCTTGAATTTCCTCCAATCTTCGTTTCGACGAGAATGTGAACCTGCGGCAAGGACACCAATACGCCAGGATCGAGCGCGAACGGTAGTTTCTTCTCGAACGATTTCCAGGCAATTGCAGTGTGCTCGTGGCTCGCCACATCACCGACCGCTACATTGCGGGCACGACGCTGCGGCTGCGGGGGCAGGCCGAACACGGCGGGACTACCATCCTCAAGCTGACTCAGAAGATTCCAATGCGAGGAAGCGCCGCACAGCAGGGGTTCATCACAACCATGTACCTCGGCGAAGACGAGTTCGAAGTGCTTGCGCACCTTCGAGCGAAGCAACTCACGAAGACTCGTTACAGCGTGCCGCCCTTCGGCATCGATGTGTTTGAAGGGGACCTCGAAGGGCTGCTGCTGGCCGAGGCCGAGTTCGACTCGGCCGCCGATGCTGAGTCTCTAACGCTTCCGGCCTTTGTTTTCCGTGAGGTTTCTGACGATGATCGATTCACAGGAGGTCAACTTGTCGGCACGTCACGTAAACAAGTGCGTGCGTTGCTGTTGGAATATGGGATCAAGCTGACGTCAGCGTGAACCCGCGGTCCAGTCGGGATAAGCCGGAATCCGATTCATCGCTGAATCGAGCTACCGTGGCTTCCGCGTTCGCAGATCGAGACGGCTGCTCGTCGCAATCGAAAATTGTGGTTGACGGGTCTCGGCGATCGCAACTTTGCCCATACCGATGACCTCCAACGGATGGCCTTTTCGACGATGGACTCCAATGCCGAGCCGTCGGGATGAGCTACCAGGGCCGGTTCCAGTTTTTCCTATTTCAATAGTTCAACGTCAATCTGTATATCGATCTCATCTCCAACCGCACCGGTCATGAAGGTCATCCCATAGTCTCCGCGATTGATCTTGGTGGCTGCCGAGGCTCCCATGCGCTGGCCGGGTCCCATGGGGTTCTTCATCGGAGCGCTTGGGCCGTCAACGTTCAATGTGACCTCTTTTGTGACACCATGAATTGTCAGATCTCCGGTAACCGTCAACTTGCCAGGCCCAGCGGCCGCAACGCGTTTTGATTTGAAAGTGATCGTCGGGTATTTCGCTACGTCCAGAAAATGCTCGCTCCGAATATCGTTATCCCGCATGGTGACCCTGGTGTCCACGGAGCTTGCGTCGATGGTGACATCGACAGACGCCTTCGTGGGGTCCGAAGCAGAGTAGTTCACTTCACCACTGACCTTGGTGAAAGCACCTCGGACGGTGGAGATTCCGAGATGACGCACCGAGAATTGCGCGGCAGAGTGCGGGCCATCCAAGTGCCATGTTTCAGGTTCAGGCGACGCCCATGCATTTGTGAACCACATCAAATAGGACAGCGCAAGAACTGCGGCGGTAATCACTAACAATCTGTTTCGATTCATCGTAATCCTCCTTGTGCGCCGGCTAAACCGGCGAGGTGTAATGAATGCAAATGTCATACGAATGTGAACTAGCGACCCACATCGGCCCCGAGTCATGCGGAGCTGCTCGCAAGGGCAGCGTCGAAGCGTTGACAGGGGAACGTGCGGGCCGGGTATTCAGCCGCGTAAGAATCTCACTCCGGGACGCCGACGCTGTAAGGAGAAGCGGAAGGCCCCATCTGGAACACCGATATCGCGAGGTGTGCCAGAGTCCCGCGCGGTCAGAGACCCCGTGCACGTGCGCAGACACCTCGCGCGGGAACCGGGAGATCCCAAGTCCGCCCAGGGCCGCAATAGCCTTGGGACGCATCGGGAAGTCTAAGGACGTACGCCGATGACGAACGGACCTGGGAAGTCGGACAGACCCAATGTACCTGGGAAGTCTCCGAACAAAGCCGGACAATCGGCGGCGGAGGGGATGGAGGGAAGGGGACTGGCCAAAGGGAACCTGCCACAGCAAAACGCGTCCCGGACACCGAGCCGGAAAGACGCGCCGAGTGCGCTGGAGCGGGTACGTCAAGCAGCAGGAAAGGATAAGAAGTTGCGGTTCACGGCGCTTCTGCACCACATCTACAACCGGGAAACGCTGCGCATGGCTTACTTCCGACTGAAGAAGGAAGCTGCGCCAGGCGTCGACGGAGAGACGTGGCGGCACTACAGCGAGCAACTGGAAGGGAATCTCCAGGATCTTGCTGACAGGCTGAAGCGAGGAGCGTATCGAGCGAAGCCGGTGCGTAGAGTGTACATCCCGAAGGCCGACGGGCGGCAAAGACCGCTCGGAGTCCCGGCGCTGGAAGACAAAATCGTCCAGCGCGCGGCGGTCGAGGTGCTGAATGCCATCTATGAAACGGACTTTCTCGGTTTCTCGTATGGGTTCCGACCAGGGCGAAGCCAGCATCAAGCGCTGGATGCGCTGTATACGGGACTGCTGACGAGAAAAGTGAACTGGGTGCTCGATTTGGACATCAAGGGCTTTTTCGATGGAATTTCCCACGAATGGCTGGTGAAGTTCGTCGAGCATCGGATTGCGGACCGGCGCGTTGTGCGGCTCATCCAGAAATGGTTGAGAGCCGGCGTGCTGGAGGATGGGAAACGAATACGAGTGGAGGAAGGGACGCCGCAGGGTGGAAGTGCCTCGCCTTTGCTGGCCAACGTTTACCTTCACTACGTATTCGATCTGTGGGTCCAAGCCTGGCGTCAAAAGCGGGCGCACGGTGATGTCATCGTGGTGCGATTCGCGGACGACATCGTGGTGGGCTTTCACAGCAAAGCGGATGCCGATCAGTTTCGAGTGGAACTCACGGAACGAATGAAGAAGTTCAACCTGGAACTGCATCCCGAGAAAACGCGACTGCTGGAATTTGGTCCATTTGCGATCAACAACCGGCAAAGGCGTGGAGAAGGGAAGCCCGAGACATTCAACTTTCTCGGCTTTACGCACATCTGCGTAAAGAAGAGGAGCAACGGAATGTATACGGTGTTGCGGCAAACGATCCGCAAAAGGTTGCAGGCGAAGCTGAACGAGGTGAAAGCCGAGCTTCAGCGACGCATGCATACGCCCATTCCTGAACTGGGTAAATGGCTGCAAGCGGTGGTGCGTGGACACATCCGCTATTACGGAGTGCCCCAGAACCAACCGGCGCTGTTTCTTTTCCGGTTCCAAGTGGGACGGCTCTGGTACCGCGCGCTGTCGCGGCGCAGCCAGAATGGCCGCATCCTTTGGGACCGCATGCGGCGCCTCATCACTCGCTGGTTGCCTTTGCCTACCGTCTGTCATCCCTATCCTCTCCGCCGTATGGGCGTTATTACCTAAGGCAAGAGCCGGATGCGGTAGTGCCGCTCGTCCGGATCCGTGGAGGGGGTCGTGAGAAATCGCGATCCCTACTCCGACTTCC
>CAVROZ010000004.1:0-276647 GCA_963722985.1 Candidatus Acidiferrales bacterium
GGATTATTCACGATTTCGCTAGCAAAAAAAGAAAAGGTGCTCTAAAAGATTGATGAACACTGGGTTTTAGCGAACCCAGCATTCTCTTTCGGAGCACCCAGAGATGACATCTTGTATACCACAGCTGTCGTTTTCCTTCTACCGACACCGATCCATTCGAGCCGATTTTTCTGGCGGTCAGATCACCAGTGATGCCGGCCTGCTGCCTTTGCGGGCTTTTGATCAGCGGCATGGACTCACTCGCGGCTTGGCAGAGTGCGTCGGTGATGATCGCGACGATTCGCGTGTGAGTCATCCTGGGTTGTCGCTGTTGCGCCAGCGTCTGTACCAGATCATCGCTGGCTACGAGGACGCCAACGACGCTGACCGGCTACGTCACGATCCGGCGTTTCAAATTCTTGCCGATCAACCGCTCGGCGAACCTCTCGGATCACAGCCCACTCTCAGCCGCTGGGAGAACTCACCCTCGCCTCGCGACCTCCTCAAGCTGCAAGATGCTCTGCTCGATTGGTTTGTGAAGATTTGCGGAGAACAGGTTCGCAAACGGGGAGAGATCCTGCTCGATGTGGATTCCACCGACGATCCAACCTACGGACAGCAGCAGCTCAGTTTTTTCAACGGCGGTTATGACCAGCACATGTATCACCCCTTGCTGATCTTCGAGCGTCACACCGGTTGTTTGTTGGCGGCGCGCTTGCGGCGCGGCACCGCAGCCAGTCACGCCCGCATCATCCCCCTGCTGTTACGCATCGTCCCACGACTGCAGAAAGAGTTTCCCAAGGTCCGCATCAAACTGCGCGCTGACGCCGGGTTCGCTGTGCCGCTGCTCTATGAATTCTGCGAGTTTTTCGGCATCCAGTACGCCATCGGTATCGCCACCAACTCACGGTTGCAAGAGAAAGCGCAGCGGCTGCAGCGTCGTCTCGCGAGACGTTATCGTCGCACCCGCAACCCGCAGCGCTCCTTTTCCAGCTTTCTCTATCGCGCTGGCAGCTGGTCTCATCAGCGGCGCATCTGCTACAAGGCTGAACACACCGAATCTGGAACCAACTTGCGCTTTCTGGTCACCAACTTGAAAGGTCGCAGCCGTTCCGTTTTTGCCTTCTATAACGATCGTGGGGAGTGTGAGAACCGCATTGAGGAATTCAAGAATGGTTTTGCCGCGGACCGCTTGAGCTGTCACCGCTTCCGAGCCAATGCTTTCCGCCTGTTGCTGCACAGTTTCGCCTACAACCTCGTCAACCTGTTTCGTTTGCAGCTACCTTCGTCGATGCGCTCAGCACAGATCGAAACGCTGCGCGTTCAGTTGTTCAAGATCGGGGCGCGCATCCGCGAAACAGCTCGTTGCATCCGCATTCACCTGGCCAGCGGCTGGCCTTTTCAGAATCTCTTCCAAGCCGTCTGCAACTCCTCTTAGATTGTCTCGCCCTGTTCGAAAACACATTCTCGGAAGGGCCAAAGCGGAGCTGTCTCGAAAAACGCTTCGTAAGGTCAAAACAACGGCAACGCAAACCCATATGACGGGTCGACTACCGAGCGCGATCCTTTCCTCCGTCATCAATGCGCTTTCTGCGCTACGATTCTCGCCTCTGATGAATTAACCAGGCTAGAGTGATGAGTCGAAGTTTGTAGCCCAATCGGTATCCCGATTAAGGAAGGAAGTTGCACACTAACCGACGCCGATTCAACGCGTTAGATTTTCGCAATGTTCATTTTTACGCTTCGGGACCAAAAGGTTGGTTGCACAATAGTTGCACAAATAGTTCCAAACAGTGTGGCTCTGCACCAAAGTGGGGCATCTCATCCGAACGTAACTCATTGATTCCGAACAGCAGGCGGTGAAACGGGCAAATTGCTAAACCGTTGTAGGGGCCAAAACTCCTACCGGGGGTTCGAATCCCCCCCTCTCCGCCAGATAAAAGTATGTACGGTCAGTTCTCAGGACGAAAATTGGTGATTCTGCATTGGCGCTAAATCGCCAATGCACTCGTTCAAGGCGTATTGGTAACGGGAAGTCTTAGTGCTGTATCGGACGCGCGAGTGGGCAGGATTCGCACACGAGCACGGTGATTGGCGCGCGTTCGATACAGCGACTTGAAGGAAGCCGCTCTGGGTTGCGGCGGACGCGGGTGTTATGCAAATTCAATCGAGGAAAAGTAGGTTTGGCGGCGTCCCGGGGAGCCGCAGAAAAGCACAGCACCCAACCGGGAGAGAAGAAAAGTTGCCGGAAGCTCAAATGTAGTGCGGTAAGGATGACCTTGGGGAGTGGGGGAAAGGGATTGGTTGGGCGGGAAGACGCAAAGAGAGATAGCGAGCTGAAGCACGCAAAGGTTTCGTGATGTCGATCGACGTCTCATGCGGCAAAGGCATCCGGCTGGCGGAGAACGGAGCTGGATCTCGGCAGCCGTAAACCTTTCGATGACCAGCATCGGCCCACCGCACTTCGGGCAAAGCCAAGCATCGCTCGAACTGGCGGTGGTTACCTCTGGCTTGGCTTGTGGGCCGAGCTGAGCAACTGAAAGCAAAGTGGCAAGGTTGTGGCACGTCTGCGATTGGCCAGGAAGCCGAAGTTGCGGATGCGCACGAAACCTTTGGGGAGCAGATGCAACAGGAAGCGGCGCAAGAATTCATCGACAGATAGAGGCAGCAATTTCTGTTCGTTGTTGTGGGCGGAATCGCGCCAACGAAATGTGACCGTCCCGTCCGCAAACGAGACCAGGCGATGGTTGGAGATAGCTACGCGATGGGTGTAACGGCCCAGATAACGGAGCACATGCTCTGGGCCTCCGAACGGACGTTTCGCGTAGACCACCCAGTCCTTTCGGAACAGTGGTCTCAGCCAGGCAGCAAAGGTTTTCGGCTGAGCGAGGGGCTTCAAGTTTCCATGGAAGCTGAGCCTACCGTCCTGGAAAGCGCGTTGAGTGCGGCGACGAACTTGCCGCGAAAGACGCGACTGAGCACCTTGACGGGAAGAAAGAAGTCGTAGCGTGGCTTGATCCAACGCGTCCGATCGGCCGATAGTCCACCAGCCGGAACGACGCAATGGACATGCGGGTGAAGTTCGAGTTTTTGACTCCAGGTATGCAGCACGCTGAAGAAACCGATTTCTGCGCCAAGATGTTTGGGATCGCGCGCAACTTCGAGCAGCGTTTCCGCACTGGTGCGAAACAGGAGATCGTAGACGACCTTTTTGTTCTGCAGAGCTAGTGGTGCTAACTCCCGAGGGAGGGTGAAGACCACATGCACGTACGGGGTCGGAAGAAGCTCCCGGCGACGTTTTTCCAGCCAACGTTCGCGAGCGCCCGCCTGACACTTCGGGCAATGCCGATTTCTGCATGAGTTGTAGGAGATGGCACGATGCCCACAGCGAGTACATTCATCGAGATGGCCGCCGAGAGCGGCGGTGCGACACCGCGCAATGGCCAGGAGCACTTTGACATGCTTCCAGGTGTTCCACTTACGGCTTCGTTCGATGAATGCGTCTCCCGCAGCGCGGACCATATCGGCCACCTCGAGGAGTGGCCGGTCCATCTACTCGTCCTGTGGTGGCCTGTCTTTTAGGCTCAGCGAGTCCAGAGGACTCGCGGTCGCACTGAGGTGACGTTCAGAGAGATGGAGGTAGATGGTGGTTTCTTCCAGGTCGCGATGCCCTAGCAACATCTGGATGGTTCGCAGATCCGCGCCTGCTTCCAGTAGATGTGTGGCGAAGCAGTGCCTCAGCGTATGTGGGTGCACGTCTTTCTGGAGGCCCGCTCGCTGGGCGGCTTCCTTGCAAGCGTTCCAGACCACCTTGGTGTCGATCGGCGTATCACCGGTATGCCAGCGGTTGCCTGGAAACAGCCATGCGTTTGGCTTGCGCTGTAATCCGCGCCAGTGCTCACGCAGTGCCTCGAGCAGTTTTGGGCTGAGCATCACATCCCGGTCTTTGCGGCCCTTGCCGCCCTGGACGTGAATCACCATGCGTTGGCTATCGATGTCGCTGACTTTCAGGTGTGTCAATTCAGCGCGTCGTACTCCGGTGGCGTAGAGCGTCATCAACAGAGTGCGATGATAAGGAGTCAGAGCTGCGTCGATGAGTCGCGCGACTTCTTCCCGGCTGAGGATCGAAGGAAGGTGAAATGTTTTTTTCGGATAGGGCGTCTCGGCGATGCTCCAGGTTTTCTTGAGAGTTTTGATGTAGAAGAATCGCAGAGCTGCCAATCGTTGCGTAACCGTGCCCGGCGACAACTTGCGCTTCTTGAATAGCTCGGCCTGATATTCACGAATGTGTTCCGGACCCAAAACAATCTGGAGAACGCTTGAATCGTCTTGAGAAATCTTCGACTGTGCGGATGTAACAGCGTGTGGTAGCCTCAGAATAATTACGACGCTCGAGTTCTTCGAGCATCATTTTGCGAAGTCGGGTCATAGGGACCTCCTATGACCCGACAACTTATCTTAACCAACAAGCAATCCTTGCTCCGTTCGCCTCACGCGAAGCGTCCGCCGCAGAGCGGCTTCGTTCAAGTCGGCTAGTGTTTACCGATGAAGCGAATGGCGATTGCGAATTCCGAGTCGCGGCGCACTCAAAAACTGTTCCGGGCCAGAATCACACCCGGTCACCAGACGTTCAGAAAACCCTTTAGCAGATCAGTCTGGAAGTGATTGATAAATCGGGGCGGTCGGGCAAATTTCCAGTGTTCGTAATTCATGTGAGTCTGTTGAAAAACTCGGCCCGAAGCAGATTTTATTTGCCGTGACTATCCCCTGTCGTGCTACGGAGTACTGCAGGGAGGAACACCACCGATGATGGGTCAGCAGAATCGGACCGAGTCGTTGTTTTATTATTTCCGTTTGGAAGAGCAGATCCCTGCCGATCACTTGCTGCGAATGATTGACGGCCACGTCGATTTCAGCTTCGTGCGCGAGCGGCTGAAAGACTCTTACAGCCTCACGGGCCGACCTTCGATCGATCCCGAAGTTCTATTGCGACTGTTGCTGGTCGGCTATCTCTATGGGATCACCAGCGAACGGCGTTTAATGGATGAGGTGCGCATGCATCTGGCCTATCGTTGGTTCACTCGCCTCGGTTTTGACCAGGAAATTCCCGACCACTCGACGTTCTCCAAGAATCGTCACGGTCGATTTCGGCAGTCCGGTGTATTTCGGAAAGTATTTGAGGAGATCGTGCGGCGTTGTCTAGAGGCGGGTTTCGTCGAGGGACGGAATGTGGCAGTAGATGGGACACTTGTGGGCGCCAATGCCAGCCAACAAAGCCGAGTTCCCAGGGAGAGATTAGAGGAGGCGGCGAAGCTCTCACGAACGGTGCAGGAGTATCTGACCGAACTCGAGCGACAGAACCCTGTGGCAGATTCAGAGGGGAGCATGAAACTTCAAGAGAAAGTGTCGACGACCGATCCAGATGCTGCCTGGGCAGTCAAAAGAGGGCCGGCGGTGTTGGGCTACTTCGACAACTATCTGGTCGACACGACGAGCCGAGTCATTTTGTCGGTCCATGCGACGCCGGCCCTGTTCAGTCAAGAAACATTGGCCGCTCGCCGTATGCTTGAGCATGCTGGCCAGTTCGGAATTTATCCACAGAATCTGGCAGCCGATAAGGCCTATGGAAGTGGGGAGTTTCTAGCTTGGCTGCTGGCACGAAACATTCAGCCGCACATTCCGGTTATCGATCACCGTCACCAGACCCAAGGACATTTCACACGAGAGCATTTTCGCTACGAGCCAAAAGAAAATGCCTACTACTGCCCCGAAGGAAAAGCACTGCGCTTTCGCGGTCGGTCACTTGGTTGTCGGGGCAATCTCTATTGTTCGACGGAAGAGCAATGCCGCGGGTGTCCGCAAAAGAAGCTTTGCACCCCAGGTCTCAGTCGGAGACTATTTGTTCATTGGGAGGAGCCCGCGCGACAAACAGTTCGCGCGTTGGCAGGCACGCCGGATTACAAGCGTTCCCAACGAGCGCGTTACAAAGTCGAAGCTCTGTTCGCCGAACTCAAGCAACAGATTAAGTTGCGCAAGGTACGATTGCGACGACTATGGAATGTCGCTGAGCAGTTCTACCTAGCAGCTACAGCGCAAAACCTGAAAAGGCGTAAGCGGTGGTTTCTCACCGTCTTGAAGCAACCGATAATGCTGCTATCGGCGCTAGATCATCGCATCCGTCCGGCGAATACAGATGATCGCCTACAGATGGCTGTCACGATCTTGCTGAGGCCGGGCGCCGAACGATATAGTTAGTGTCCACGGAGTTTCACATGGACTTCCACAAGATCTGGCAAGAGCAGTGCGAGGCCACCCGCACGATTCGCGAGCGTTTCGGCGTTAAGAACGCGTTGGACTATCTGGTCGGCGAGAAGTTGCTAACCTTCGCAAGGGCGGCAGATGAGGATTCAGAGTTTGCCGCCGAACTCCCGCGCTTTCAAGCGGCGGTGTGGGAAATTTTCAACCCCTATGAACTCCGCGGCTATGTAGCCAGCCTTAAGCCCGCCGCCAGAAAGAAACTCCAGAAGCTCCTGTACGTTTCTTCGTAAGCGCTTGAGACTTTCCGTAAGCGTTCGTTCGTTGTCGTTCGTTACCGTCCACCCAAGATGCTATCGGCGGTACGAGTTTCTCAGCGGTGTATTGATCTCGTCGGTGAAGACATCTTCGGTGAACGCTTTGCCAATCGCCAGATCGAGACGTGTGAGCAACTGGGCTAGGGTTTCGCCTTCTCGGCGTTTCAGCATGGCTAAACTGTTGTGCCCGTCAGTCGCTATGGCCACGCACCCGACCGGTACGAGCGTGCCGACCGTGATTTCGCCGTCGCTGATCAGCTCTGCGATGTGAGGTAACTCCGAGGAACTGCCGACGCCGACTTTCCCGGCTGCGTCTTTGTTTACGCCGCTTCGTCTATTCCGGGTGACAGACTTGTGGCGACGTTCCATGGCAGTAACTCCTCGATGCGGTTGATGGGATAACTCGCGATACGGGACAACACGTTCCGGAGATAACTTTCCGGATCGATTCCGTTCAGCTTGGCCGTACCGAGCAGACTGTAAATCGCCGCGGCACTTTCTCCACCACCGTCGGAACCCGCAAAAAGAAAATTCTTTCTGCCCAGAGCCACGACCCGTAACGCTCGTTCCGCAGCATTATTATCGATTTCGATGCGTCCGTCATCACAGAAGCGCAGCAGTGCTTCCCATCGTCCGAGTGCGTAACGAACGGCCAGAGCCGTGTCCGATTTTCTCGAGAGTTTCCCTAATGTCTCCTCGAACCATTGTTTCAGCGCTTCCAGCAAGGGCCTGCTGCGCGTGTTGCGAACCTCACGCCGCTTGTCGGGTGGACGTCCGCGGATTTCTTTCTCAATGGCATACAGCCCCGCGATGCGTTCCAGAGCCTCAGCCGCAACCGGGGATTTGTGCGCAGTCTCGAGATCGTAGAACTTTCTTCGCACGTGCGCCCAGCACGCCGCTTCCTGAATGCGGCCTGCTGCATAGATCTGATCAAAGCCAGCATAGCCATCCGCTTGCAGCGTGCCGGTAAAGTTACTCAGGTGAGACTGCGGATGTTCGCCCTTGCGATCCGGTGAATACGCGAACCATACAGCAGCTGGTACGCTGCATCCCGCAGGACGATCGTCGCGCACGTACGTCCACAGCCGCCCCGTTTTGGTCTTACCCAACCCTGGTGCCAACACCGGAACTGGCGTGTCATCCGCGTGTAGTTTTCCCGCCGCCATCACGTGACGTCCCAACGCTTCCACCAGCGGCGCGAGCAGTCGGCTTGATCCACCGACCCACTCCGCCAGGGTGGAGCGATCCAACCCCACCCCTGCACGAGCGTAGATCTGCGACTGACGATAGAGAGGAAGGTGGTCACAATATTTCGATACCAGCACATGCGCCAGAAGCCCAGGCCCAGCAATGCCTCGCTCGATCGGCCGGCTCGGCGCTTCGGCTTGCACGATGCGATCGCAGCACGCGCAGGCTAGCTTGGGACGAACGTACTGGATGACTTTGAGACTGGCCGGCACGTACTCCAAGATTTCCGAAACATCTTCGCCAAGATGTTTCAGCTTACCTCCACAGTCCGGACAAGCTTCTTGCTTCGGAAGATACTTTCGCACTTCTCGTGGCAAGTGCTCGGGTAATGCGCGCCGCACAGGCCGCGCCATCGCGGTGATCGTTGGCGGTGATTTTTCCACTGCAGCTGTTTCTTTGGTTCGCCTTGCTTCCAGTTCTTCCAGCCGCAGTTCCAGTTGTTCGATCTGGTATTCCCGCTTCTCCGACGAGCGGCCGAACTGCAGGCGACGCAGTTTCGCGATCAGCAGCTTCAAGTGTTCGATTTCCACGTCGCGCGAAGCGAGCTGCTCACGCTGCGAAAGGATTTCTTCTTGCTGTGTGGTCAGCTGTTTCCGATGCGAGAAGACTTGCTCACGCAGCGCCAGGATGAGTGCCTTTAATGCTCCGGAATCGAGTTGATCGAGATCGCGCGGTGTGGCGGCATCCATTGCACGCCAACATACCGCACTTTCTTTACAGCATGATGAAAACGTACCAGAAAATAGAAAAAACCTTTTCTTCACAGCGCCATCTGCGGTTCGTAGCTGCGTACCGGATGCCGCCAATCGATTCCTTCAAGCAACATAGATAACTGTGCGGGCGTCAGTGAGACCGTTCCGCTCGTCGCTTGTGGCCAGAGGAATCTCCCGCGCTCAAGTCTCTTCGAAAAAAGACACAGACCATCGCCCGACCACCACAAGAGCTTGATCAAATCACCGCGCCGCCCACGAAAGACGAACACGTGACCTGAAAACGGATTCTCTTTGAGTGCCGTCTGCACCATCCCGCTCAGACCCGTGAATCCACGACGCAGATCGGTCACGCCCGCGGCGATCCAGATGTGCGTTCCCGCTGGCAGCCCGATCATCCCAGCAAACTCTCGATGGCCGTACGCAACATCACCACGTCCACATTCCCTGCTACGCGAACCGTTCCTTTGCTGAGCTTGATCTCCAGCGACCCGACCGCGGATGACAAAGACGCAGATTTACCGCACGTACTATCCGACAAAGTTACAGGCAGGAGCTTGCTGGACGGGCCCTTACCAAGCTGCCCTTCGTGATACTTCTTGCGCCAGTAAAAAACCTGATTGGCGTTCACGGCATGCCGCCGCGCCACACGTGCTACCGACGCCCCGGCTACCAACGTCTCTTCGACGATGCGTCGCTTTTCTTCGACCGACCTTTTCTGCCTCTTTTTTACCTGGCTGGCGACCTCAATGGTCATCTGCTCGGATGTGTCCACTTATCCCCTCGTGGACACCTAGCGATGTGCCCACATCCGGCAGCATCCTTAATTACTCACACTTCGTCTACACGGTTCAGACCTGACGCTTACGAAAAGGCTGGTGCGGCATCTGGCTCAAGAGCAAGCACCGGGCCTCAGGAGCTTGTGAGAGTCCCGCGAGAAATGGTTTTGCGACGCTCAAAGTCTTGAGAAAGCATCAAAAACGCTGAAGCGTATTCCCGCCGCAAGACTAACTTTTGCCGTTGGCCCGATTTTTCAACAGACTCATGTGATTCTTGAACTCGCGCGATCAGGCCTGCCCAAAAAACCACCTTCGGACAGCCCATGTAAATTGATGAATCTACAGGATTGAATTCCCAAACTCTAGATCGCCCACAAACGAGAAAAGGTTTTGGACCGGTCTTGGTTCAATGGGCTAACGAACCTTGCATTCGAAGGAGAGGCTAGAGAGACTACTCAGCGAGCTTTGGATAGAAGGTCAGCAGCACATAGGAGGTTCGCCGTTAAGGCTTCTAGTTGTTGGGCCGCTTCTGAAAATTCTGCTCCATCGATTGCTTCTTGTATCCCCGGCAACGCGACGGGTTGGTAGCCACTGTACATCCCTGGTGCGTAAAGAGCGTGTCTGTACCATGGCCGGCCCGGCAGGCCCTCAGGAAGCAGAAAGGTCTGCTCGACCTTCACCAGATTCCGATTCAAGTTGTAAAAGCTCTGCTCTTGATCCTTCGCTCTGAGTCTTGAGTGAGATCGCGCTCGAGAGTTTCGCGCCGCTTGAATCAGTTTTTCAGTGGCCCGTTGAGCAGGTCCAAAGTCAATGCGTCGAGGTTGTCCCAGCAGTGCCATCTTGTTCCGTAATCCTTCCAAATAAGTAAGGATTTCTAAACCGTACGATTCATAGTCAAGTGGTAATATGTCTGCTTCAGCGAGACGCAATGTTGCGATGCCGAGCAGGTTGACGATAGCGAGGTGGTAAGCAAAGTTTGGATCCCCGAATTTTTCCATCCACAAGTGATCGTCGAAAATTGAGTGATAGACGCCATAAGAACCGTCAAATCTCATATCGGCGGAGGGGATGCCAAGATGATCAAAGAAGGGGATATAGTCTGTGCCGCCACCGAGGTTCTCTGGTTTGAATTCGCGTTGCGCGATGGACTGTGGCTCCGGTCCCAGGTCGGCGAGATTACCAGGGATTAGCTTTCGGCGTAGGTCTTCCCTCAGTTCCTTGTTTGCGCGATCCAATACCGAACCACCTTTCGGGTCCGGTACATCAGATGCTACTTCGGACAAGAGATTTTTTAGGGAAGGCACTGCAGATGCGAAGAATCGGTCGCCAGCAACAGAGTAGTCGACGTTTAGATAAGAGACCGCTGCATGCGTCATGTCTTCGCTATGCTTCTGAGCCCATGCCACTGATCCGAATTCTCCCATCTCTTCGCCGTCCCAACTGCATAGCCAGATGGAACGGCGTGGACGCCAGCCCTCACGGAGCAGCGCACCCAGAATTCGGGCCATCTCTAAGAGGGATGTTGTGCCGCTACTTGGATCTACCCCTCCATAAGCCCAGGAATCGCGGTGGTTACCGACAAGTACGATTTCTTCGGGTTCCTGCGTACCTCGGATTTTTGCGATTACATCCCAAATCGGACGTCTCACCTGATTCATTTGAACGGCCATGCGTGCCGTGACGAGATCCGAGCCCACGTGATAGGTAAAAGGTAAACCGCCTTGCCACTCGGGCGGCGCTGCTGGGCCACTCAAATTCTTCAAGATGCGTGCCGCATCTGAGTACGAGAGCGGTATGACTGGGAGATGCGGGACGTTTGAACCGTCGGGAGCGACAGTTCCCGGAGCAATAAACTCATAAAGGACCGAGCCCCGCTGTACGCTGGACGCAGGCCGCCACGGCCCTTGTGGATATGTATCTCCAACGTGATAACCATCGTCCTGGGGATCCGAGTAGATGAGGAGACCTGCTGCCCCGTTCTGCTCCGCAACCATCGCCTTAACACCACGGTAGCATGAACCGTACCGGACAATTACGATCTTTCCGGCACTTGATATGCCTTTGGAATGCAGAAATTGGTAATCAGCGGGAAGTCCGAAATTCGCGTACACAACTGGCCCAGCCACTTTCCCCGAGCCGGAATATGCGTTAAAGGCTGGCGGGTTGAGAGGATTGTTTGACACAGGGTCTTCAGCAACGTATTCAGGAGTGGGCCCTGAGAACTCCACAGGCGCGAGCAGCTCAACTTTTGCTTCATCTGGTTCAGAGAGGTCTGCGTCGAACGATTCGATTTCAGCTTCGATGCCGTAACTGAGAAACTGATGTAGCACGAAATCGGCAGTCCGGCGATCAGCGGGACTACCGGCTATATGTGGTTCCGCTGTCAGTGCCTTGTGTATGTCGCGCGCTCGAGCCGGATCTGGTAGTGACAAGAACTTCTGCTCCAGTTCGCGCTCTCTCTGGCTGTGACTAGAAGTGAATCCCCGCAAGACCGTATTGTCTTGACCGGGTACCACACCCGCCAACAACAATATGGCTAGAGTGACGAAGCCGTACCGCCATTGATTCGGAAATGTAGGCCACGAAATCAAGTTGGTCATCCCTTACTGCAACTTGCGATTGCTGCAGGTACGCATTCTTGCAGGGTGCTGACTATGAAGTCCAAGTGTTCATCCTCTATCGTGTAAGGCGGAAGCAGTTCAAAGTGGTCCCCTCTGACTCCATCGATCAATCCCGGGGCTCCCCCGAGAATGAGTAGGCCATGCCTGAATGCCAAGTCTTCAATGCGATGAGTTACATCCAATTCCGGAAGGAACGGAGTTTTACTTTGTTTGTCGGCGACGATCTCAATACCGATGAAAAGGCCTTTGCCGCGGATGTCTCCAACCCAAGGCAAAACTTCGAGTTTAGAACGAAGTTTCCCCAGAAGCTTTGCACCACGAATTTCTGCTCTCTTAATGAGATCGTGCTTCTCGATATACTGCAACACAGCTATGCCAGCCGCACAGCTCAACGGCATGCCGCCATATGTAGTACTGTGCATCACCCGATGTGTTCCTTCCGCAATGGCGTGCCAAACCCTTTCGCTCAAAATTGTAGCCGCGAGCGGCGCATAACCTCCTGCGATGCCTTTGGCAGTTGTAATTATGTCGGGCACTACTCCCCAGTGTTCGATTCCCCATCTTCGACCCGTGCGGCCAACACCACTCATTACCTCGTCAGCAATAAACAGTATGTCAAATTCGTCACAAATCTCGCGAACCGTAGGATAGTAATCGCTCTGGGGTACGACTGCCGACATGGATGTCCCGATAATCGGTTCGGCGATGAAGGCGGCAATATTGTCCGGTCCTTCTTGGCATATCAATCGTCTCAGCTCATGAGCGCATTCCATCCCGCACTTGTCTGGGGAGGACATCCAGGGGCAGCGATAACAATATGGCGGGGGAATATGTGGAAAATTAAGCAAAAGCTGATCATGCATTCGCCGCCATGCGGTGCGGCCGCTCATTGATAGAGCGCCGATCGTATTTCCGTGATAGCTTTGCCAACGTCCTATCACCTTGCGTTTGTTTCGGTCGCCGCGCTCCCAGTGGTATTGATAAGCGAGTTTGAGGGCGGCTTCGTTTGCTTCGGCACCCCCTGAGCAGAAAAGGGTTTTGGTTTCCTGCATCCCTTTGGGCGCCCAGTCATTCAGAATGGAGGCTAGGGCCTTTCTCGGTTGGTTATCCATATGAGATCCGTAACTGAACGACAGCCTTTGCGCTTGATCGGCAAGTGCGTCCACGATCTCTCTTATTCCATGGCCGATATTGACGACCCCCACTCCGCCAATTGCATCTAAATATCGCTTTCCTTTCTCGTCATAAACATAGACACCGTTCCCTCTCACGATGGTACCCGGAACCGTCGCTAGATCGCCGTAAAGCACGTGACTGTTTGCGTAGGTCATTGATATGTTCCGTTTGTCGATAACAGAGCATATGCAACATCTGTTGCATATGCAATGCACGAGTACTGTATACTGACTGCGACGAGCACGCAACTATCGACAGTACGACTAGATAGGTGCGTATGATTGTCGTTGTACAACCAACTGATGCAAATAATGCGATCTGATGATTGACAGTCCACTCAGTTTCTCATATAAGAGCTTTGAACGCCGCCCGCAGAGCCCTCAGTCGTCGATGCCGGCGGGATTTGTACTGTAGTCGTTGAGGGGATTGCTAAGTGCGAACCAGCCTTGCGCCTTCCATTGTTCGTCATTTCTTTTTGATAGTCTTTCTCATTCTTGCCATGAGCTCTCCCGGCAATGCCCAAACAGAATCTCAGCTTACGGAGCGCATCCGAAAGGTAATAAGTCGACCGGAGTTTGCTCATGCCAACTTTGGTATCGAGTTTTACGCTCTGGATGGTAATAAGGTTGTTTATTCGCTTAACGGCGAAAAGCTGTTCGTACCGGCTTCTACCACTAAGCTTCTCACGGAAGGCGCTCTGTTAGCAGCTCTCGGTGCCGACTATCGGTTCCATACACGAATTTACAGAACAGGTTCCATAGATTCTAAAGGCACTTTACATGGAGACATCGTCCTCGTCGCAAGTGGAGATCCGAACCTGTCAAATCGCATTCAACCGGACGGTACGCTGGCTTTCATGAACCATGACCACTCTTATGGAGGACCGGCTCTTCATGGAGACCCACTTGTCGTGGTCCGCCAACTCGCGAATCAAGTTGCGACCAAGGGTGTCAGACACGTTACGGGTCGGGTCCTCGTCGATGCGACCCTTTTTGGAGATTCACCCTGGCTGGGCGAGGGCGGAGAAGGACTAGTGTTTTCTTCGATTGTGGTAAACGATAATCTGATTGATCTGGTTATGACACCCGGTGTGAAGATTGATGACCCGGTCCTTTTGGATTTCACGCCAAAGACAGCGTATATAGAATTCAGAAATAATCTGAGGACTCTGGCTTCTGGCGCCGACTTCAATCTGGATCCACCGAAGATTCAGACAAATCAGGACGGCACAATCCTTGTGACTCTCGATGGGGGTGTGCCTCTCGGTTCCTCGCCTCGATTCGCACCCTTTTTTGTCCCTTCCCCGACACGATTCGCTGCAATCGTGATGCGCGAAGCGTTGGAGTCAGCGGGTATAACTGTGAACCTCACAGATGACAACTCCGCGACCGCCTTTTCCTCATATAAACGTTTCTATATACCAACGAACCGGGTCGCGGAACATATATCCCCACCGTTGTCGGAAGAAGTCAAAGTCACGCTCAAAGTGAGTCAAAATGCCCACGCTTTTATGGCGCCATATCTGCTTGGTGCTCTTTTGCCCAAGAACGCGGCTAACCCGGAACTTGCAGGTTTTGAAGTCGAACGGAGATTCCTTCTGGGTGCAAAACTTGATCTTTCCGAGGCTTCGCAGGGCGATGGTGCGGGCGGAAGCTGGGCAGACTTGTTCAGTCCGGACTTCATGTGCCGCTACTTGGCGTACTGGGCCACACGCCCGGACTATCCAGTTTTCCTAGCCGCGTTGCCGATCATGGCCAAAGACGGAACGCTTGCCGACATTCAAATGGACTCGCCAGCAGCCGGGCACGTTTTTGCAAAGACAGGCGAGTTTGATTCACAGGATAAGCTGAATGGCAGACTAATGCTGAATTCTAGGTCGCTTGCGGGATATGTGTCGACATCTGGGGGCAAGTGGCTAGCTTTCGCAGCGTTCGTCAATCATGTTCCCATGAATAATGATCCTCAGGTTGCCGCCCATATCCTACTGGAAGCACTAGGAGAAATTGCCGCAGCTGCCTACGACGCGCCGCTCGATAACAGTGAGCAAGAGGAGTCAAATGACAATCACAAATAGCAGTAAGGCGATGCTATTGAGTATGTCACTCCTGCTTTTGTCGCACGGCTGCAAGAGAATGATAAGTGCATCGGATAGGTATGACCTCGTGATCTCTAATGGTCGTGTGATGGATCCTGAATCGAGTCTAGACGATATTCGAAATGTTGGCATTTGCGACGGGAAAGTATGTGCCCTGACACGATCGCCTCTGCAAGGGCACACAACAATTGACGCAACGGGGATGGTTGTATCACCCGGCTTCATCGATCTCCATGAACACGCCCAACAGCTGCGGAGCTATGCTTTCCAGGCACACGACGGCGTGACGACGTCATTGGAACTGGAGTCAGGCACCGACGATGTAGAGAAGTGGTACTCCGAACGAGCTGGAAAATCATTAATCAACTACGGCGTCAGCATCGGCGAATCGTTAGTTCGCATGAACGTGATGGCGAAAACTGCAGATCGGACCCCTCTCCAAGAAGATGAGGCTTCTCATCGAGCTCCGACACCGGAAGAACAGGCCAGGATTCTCGACTTGTTGACCGAAGGATTGCATCAAGGTGCCCTCGCAGTCGGATACGACATTACCGATACCCCGGGCGCCTCCCGTTGGGAGATTTATGATTCGTTTAAACTCTCGGCACGATATGAGGCGATGAATGATGTCCATATGCGTTTTCTGGGAGTCGTCGAGCCAAGGTCCGCATTTGAGGCATTGCAAGAACTGATTGCGGACGCAATCTCAACAGGAGCCTCCTTAAACGTGGTTCACATCACTAGCATGGGTTTACGAGATACGCCGCAACTTCTTGAAATCATTAAACGTGCACGAACTCGGGGCGTTGATATCTCAGCAGAATGCTATCCCTATAACGCGGCAAGCGGTCCGCTCAACACAGCTCTTTTCGATCCGGGTTGGAATAAACGAATGGGGATTTCATACAATGACTTGCAATCCGTAGAATCCGGTGAACGACTAACAGCAGAGAACTTTGACAGCTATCGAAAGCAGGGAATTTCGGTCGTCATCTACCTGATACCGGAAGAAATTGTGCGACAAACAGTTGCGGATCCAACCGTCATAATTGCCAGTGATGGCGGACCTATCACCGGCCCTAAGATCCACCCACGAGGCCAGGGAACATACTCTCGAGTCCTCGGGCATTACGTGCGAGAGGAAAAAGCTCTCACACTAATGGACGCACTCAGGAAGATGACGCTCATGCCAGCACAGCGACTCGAGAAGCGAGCCCCTCAGTTTAGGAGTAAAGGCAGGATCCGAATCGGAGCCGACGCTGACATCACCGTGTTTGATCCCGAGCGAATTATCGACAAGGCAACATATGATGATCCATTGCAATATTCCGAAGGTGTGCAATTTGTCTTGGTTCATGGCGTCCCCGTCGTACGCAACGGAGAACTCTTGAATAGTGTTATGCCAGGACTTCCTGTCCGCGCACCGACCAAATGACCACGAAGCCGAGTCGTGATGCCATGTCTTCGACAAGAGGGTTTGCCATGAAACTTGAGAGAAGGGCACTTTTTATCGCGTTGTTTTCCATACTAGCTTCGTGCGGGGCACAAGGCAGGGGCAATGACAACCAACCGCTTATTCGCTTGCAGCGCATTGCCGTCCAGGTGCGCCAAGTTGCGTCACTATATCGCTACTTGGGACAGCCCTTTTCCCAGCCTGATGAGGATGAGATCAACCGTGCCATTGCCAATCCCAATCCAAGTCGAGCTGCCGAGCTCATAGAGACAGTTCTCGACAAGCACTCACTCGTCGTGCTGAAAATCAGTACGGAAATGGTGGCTACCGTCACGCGGGGTGTGGCAAAACCGGACCTCGTGCAAAATGGGATCCAACTGTTTCTGGTGAAGATTGTTAACGAAGCCGGCACTGAGGCACGACTCCGAGTCGAAAGCCCAAACAGTGGACCGGTCTACGGGTCAACATTTGATAGCTCGCCTCGTCCGTTGCCCCCAACACTCAACTCAAGAGCAATTAGTGATCGCTGGATGGATGTTTCCCTATGTGTCGAAGGGCCCTTGGCGCCGCGCCTTCCAAATGATTTGGGCATCCAAGCTGATCCACAACTTTCGGGTGCCGCCCTCGAATACCGCATCCTATTGGTCTATAGCCGCGACGCAGGTATGCGCTCGGGCACACTCAACTTCAGCGTGCACAGCACCACAAGCGATGCGAGCTCTGCGAGCGGGATTCCTGTCGATTTCAATGTATCGCCCACTCCGGACATCAAGCTCCATGTGATCGACGACGACGGCCGCCCCACTATGGCTTCGTTCATTTTTCAAGATAGCCTTGGTCGCAGCTATCCGAACCCCTCCAAGCGTTTGGCGCCCGATTTTTACTTCGAACCACAAGTATATCGTGCGGACGGAGAATCCATCTCGCTGGCACCGGGTTCGTATACCGCAATCTTCACGGGTGGACCCGAGTACATTACAGAAACGCAAAACTTCGTCGTCGACACGAGCGGACCAAATGAACTGACATTTCGTCTAAAGCGTTGGATCAACCCCCGCGTGCACGGCTGGTACTCAGGAGACCATCACATACACGAGAACGGGGGCGCTTACTATATGGACCCGACCCAGGGAGTTCTGCCGCGAGATATGGCTCGACAGATTCTTGGGGAACACCTCAACGTGGCCAGTATTCTTAACTGGGGACCAGCCTACTACTTTCAGCGGCAATTCTTTAGCGGACGACAGGACAATGCACTATCCAGACCAGATGCGCTGCTCCACTATGATCTGGAGGTTTCCGGATTTCCGTCGAGCCACGCAGGGCACCTAGTTTTGCTAAACCTCGCCGATCAAGACTACCCCGACACCAAACAGATAGAAGATTGGCCAAGCTGGGACTTGCCGATTCTCCGTTGGGCTAAGGCACAGGGTGCCACAGCCGGTTTTGCACATTCTGGAGGAGGGTTCGCACTCGGTAGCACGCGCTTACCCAATTATGAAGTACCCCCATTTGATGCGCCCGGAGCCCT
Source organism: Candidatus Acidiferrales bacterium (assembly GCA_963722985.1). GTDB lineage: Bacteria > Acidobacteriota > Terriglobia > Acidiferrales > UBA7541 > Acidiferrum. Next base: position 18,165 of record CAVROZ010000004.1, read on the forward strand.
CGAATCGATTGTCGACGTGACCTACCCCAATACGGTCGATTTTCTCGGCGTTGGCAACGGCCCGTTCCCGGATGATCTCAACGCGTGGTATCAGATGCTCAATGTTGGTTTTCGGCCCCGCATCGCCGGCGAAACGGACTTGTGTTGTATTTATCTTACTCGCGTCGGTATGTCCCGAACGTACGGGAAAATCAAAGATGGAACGCTGACATATGCCCGTTGGCTTGAAATTATCCGCGAAGGTGGGAGTTATGTCTCGGATGGACGAAGCCATTTGATGGACTTCGCGGTGAATGGCACGGAAGTTGGAACACGTGGGAGCGAAGTGAATTTATCCGGCCCGGCTAAAGTACAAATTGAAGCGAATGTTACAGCTTATCTCGAACCCGCAGCAGTCGAGAAGATTCGCTCGGCGGCTTTTGACGAGCAACCATATTGGAGCACTGAGCGTGCTCGTATTGGTGAAACGCGGGAAGTGCCCGTGGAAGTGATTGTGAACGGTAAGCCAGTGGCTCGGCAGGAAATCAAGGCGGACGGAAGTGCGCAACGACTCAAGTTCGAAGTTTCCATAAGCCAGAGTAGCTGGGTTGCACTTCGGATTGTTCCCGCGGCACACACAAATCCAATCTTCGTCCTGGTCAAAGGCAAACCGATCCGCACGTCCCGGCGTAGTGCCGAATGGTTATTGGAGGCTGTCGATCAGTGTTGGAGCCAGAATGCATCAGTAGTCTCGACGCAGGAATTAGCCGACGCGAGAAAAGCGTATGAGCACGCGCGGCAGACATACCAAACGTTGATCAATGAAAGTAATCTCCAATGACTGATAGTTGGGCGCGGAGCTGGATGATGCACGGCATGTTTCATAACCACACGAACTTGACGATGGAACTGAGGTCAGATCCGTTCTAAACCAAAAGAGCACGACACAGGGAGGGTGGCGAATGGCAGTGGTTGACGGTCAAATCAAGGGTATCCCTCCCGGAATCGAGCCGATTTCGCTGAGCCAGATTGCCGGGCAAGGTTGGAATCTGCTCCGCGGTGATTTGCCTCTACCTGTTGCTGTAATCCGTGAATCGGCCCTGCAACAAAACAGCGAGTGGATGAAGCAATTTCTAAGAGTCTCCGGAGTTCTACTCTGCCCTCACGGTAAGACAAGTATGAGCCCGCAGCTTTTTGAGCGCCAGCTCAGCGATGGCGCGTGGGGTATTACCATATCTACGACACAGCAACTTTGCGTTACCAGGAAACATGGTTTCAAGCGGGTCCTCATGGCAAACCAGATCATTGGAAAGCAGGAAATTCAATACGTATTAAATGAAATGGCAAAGGATCTCGACTTTGATTTCTTCTGCCTTGTGGATTCAGTCGATGGAGTAACTCGGCTCGTAGATGTCGCCCGAGATCGTTACCCCGGTCGCGCCCTTCAAGTACTGGTTGAAGGAGGATACACGGGTGGACGAACTGGCTGTCGCAGCTTGGAGGAGGCACTGCGTGTCGCCCGGGCAGTTCGAGAAGCTGAACCTCTGCTGGCACTTCGCGGCGTAGAAGGATACGAAGGTACGTTCCAGCTGCCAGAAGAAAGGGACGCTGTTAGCAGTGTCCGCGCGTTCGTCAATTTCCTCGTCTCCATCGCAACGATTTGCGCTGAGGAGAATTTGTACGCTCCAGGCCCAATCCTCCTTTCCGCAGGTGGTTCCGCTTTTTACGACCTGGTAACCGAGATATTCAGTGCGGTCAATCTCGACAATCGTCATCAAGTAGTCTTGCGTAGCGGCTGTTACCTCACCCACGATTCCGGGGTGTACGAAAAGCTATACGGTGAACTACGCAATCGGCTGGCTAATGATGGATATGGTCCTGGTCTAGTCCCAGCTCTGGAAATTTGGACGTATGTACAATCGGTTCCCGAGCCTGACCTTGCGATTTTAACAGCCGGGCGACGGGACTGTAGCTATGACGCCGGTCTGCCGGTCCCAATCAAGAGCTTCCGTGCCGGCGAAGACTCCATCCCCGTCGCACTTACAGGCGATTACCAGATAACCAGCCTAAATGACCAGCACGCATACCTGCGCACTCCTTCAAAAAGCTGCTTGCGGGTAGGAGATATGGTCGCCCTCGGCATTTCGCATCCTTGCACAACGTTCGATAAGTGGCGGATCATGTTTCTTGTTGACGACCAGTATCGGGTCAAATCGGTCATCGAATCATTCTTCTAGCCTCAAGAAGGCATTGGATGATTTAGGGAGGGCCTGTCGAATATAATTGAGCCAAGATCTAGAAAGGATATGGACGACGGCCCATTTGCAGTGTGATCCACTTAGTTTCCGTAAGCTCGTTCATGGACCATCTACCACCTTCGCGGCCATTGCCGGAATCCTTGATTCCGCCGAAGGGTATTGTTGCTTCATCGTGTACGGTGGGTCCGTTCACGTGGACCATACCTGCTTCCAGTTCGAGCGCGAACTCCATGGCTAGCTGCAAGTCATTGGTAAGTACCGCAGCTGAGAGCCCGTAAGCCGTTTCATTAGCAAGCCTTAGCGCATGTCCTGGATCATCCGCCCGGATGACCGATGCGACGGGGCCGAATAGCTCGTCCTGAAATACGGGCATACTCGGGTTAACCTCACTTAAGACCGTTGGCTGATAAAAGTGTCCTTCCCAAGTGCCACCTGTTAAAAGCCTAGCCCCAGCTGCTATGGAGGCTGAGATTTTGCTGTCAATCAACGCGCACTGGGAGGCCCGGATCAGGGGACCAATGACCGTCCGGCGATCGCGAGGGTCACCAACTTGCAGAGTCCTCACTTTTGCGACGAATCGCTCCAAGAAGGCATCATAGATCGATGTTTCCACGATGATGCGTGACCCCGCCATGCAAATTTGTCCCTGGTGTATGAATATTCCGAAACAAGCAGTCGACACCGCATAATCCAGATCGGCGTCACTGAGAATAATGAGTGGGCTTTTTCCTCCAAGTTCAAGGATTACTTTCTTGCCGTACTTTGCGCACTCGACGGCGATCATCCTACCAACTGCTGTCGAACCCGTAAACGAAATCAGTTTAACCCGCTGGTCCGAAAAAAGGACAGGGCCCACAATCGGACCTTCACCGGGAACGACGTTAAGTACGCCGGAGGGCAAGCCTGCTTCCTGAAAAATTTCGGCAATCTTTAGTCCGATTAAGGAAGTCTCTTCCGATGGCTTGAGCACAAACGTATTTCCAGCTGCCAGCGCGAAACTGATCTTCTTTGTAGCAAGGACAAGCGGAAAGTTAAACGGAGCAATTCCAGCAATCACACCAAGTGGGCGCCGGAGAGTAAACGACATCATTCCCTGAACATCAGAAGGGATCACGTCACCTTGCACACGTCGTGCCTCTCCCGCGACAGCTCGCAGCAAGTTAGCGGTAAACGAGACTTCGAACTCAGCCTTGCCACATGTTGAACCGGCCTCATCAATTAGCAGTCAACGATTTCCCTGCGCGACCTCTCCAGAACGTCGGCGGAGCGCTGAAGTATGAGCTCCCGCTCAGCAGCTAAGGTTTGGCTCCATTTATCCTTCATACTATGCGCGGCATCAATGGCCTTCCGCATATGTTCCGGCTGTCCCATGAAAACTTTTGCAAAAGGAATTTGAGTAGCCGGGTTAATTACATCCGTGAACGCCGCTGAGGGAATTGCTATAGTCGTTCCGTCGATATACGGGGTGTTAAACATAGTGTAATCCTTTCTTATCCTCTCTCTATACTCCCAGCAGCCCGTGGCCTGGTTGACGACTGCACGCACCGGAGTTGATAATCAAGAAAACGAAATCGACTCAGGCTTCAGTTAAAAACACACTCATCTGATACATCTATTGCGTCATGACTGTCAATCATTGATCCCAGATGCTATTAAACTCACGGGTTGGCACATTGCTGGCTGCCCGAAGGCAGTTCCGAAAGGGCTATTTGTATGATACATATATTGCGTTTCCAAAAAACTGAAGTTGATGAGAGGCTGACTTGAAAAAAGTTCGTTCGGCGAAACCACTGTTGACACCACTGCCTCCTGGCAACGTTGCGCAACTGCTTTCGAAGCTAAGCCCAAAACGTCAGGAAGCAATCAGACAAGTCTTAGAGCACCCGATGAAATATGTGCTCTTCAGCGTGCGAGATTTGGCGAGGGAACTGGTGATGGACCCGTCAACCCTATTACGCAACATTTTAGCGATGGGTTTTGCGGAATATCACCAATTCAAGGAGTACCTGCACCAACTTTCTATCTCACATGCAACATCCCTTGACATTTCCCGCCAGGGAGTAACGGCAAAGAAGACCGCGCAGGCCCAGATCGAAGCCGCGATCCTTCAAGATCAGCAGAACTTGCGAGCATTAATTCATGGACTGGATATGAAGCGTGCCGCAAGTCTCGGTAATAAACTCTATTCAGTCCGAAGAATCCTCGTTTTTGGAGCCGACTCCGTCGAACCGTTAGTGCGCTACATGGAATATCAAATCAATGCACTAGAACTGCCTGTTGTTCCCGCAACTAGCGCCGGATCGATGGTACATCTGTCGCGGTCGGCAACAAAAAAGGATTTGGTAATCGCGTTCAGTTTCCGTCGCGGTCTAAGACAAACCGTGGAAGCCGTTAAAGACGCTCGAAATGTAGGTGCGTATTGTGTCGGAGTGACTGACAGCTCAATTTCACCGATCGCTAGATGGTCAAACGAGCATTTTATAGTACCGATCGATACACCCTTCGGTACTTCGTACGTGGCGCCCATGGCGTTGATGAATGCCATTATATGCGGCGTGGCTTTCCATCGTCCGGGCAGGACGATGAACCTCCTCCAACAATTCGACAAGGAGCAACGGACGGGCTATCGCTGGTACAAAGAGGAATAGGAAGTTGAGAGGTAGTTGTGAACTGTTTTGGTGCCAACGCGAGAGGAGTAGAAGAAATTTGGACTCTCCGAAGGAATCTGCTTCTGAACGCGGGGCGCCTCTTCGCCGCGAATTAGGTATATTTGACGCGACATCGATCGTGGTGGGTACAGTAATAGGTTCTGCCATATTCTTAATCCCATCTGCGATTGCTGCTGATATCGCCTCGGCTAAAGTCGTCTTTTTGATTTGGATTACCGGTGGTGTTCTGACCCTGTTCGGTGCTCTCTCGCTTGCGGAACTTGGAGCCATCTATCCTGGTGCGGGGGGACTGTACATCTACTTGAGGGAGGCATACGGCCCCCTTACAGCATTTCTCTACGGTTGGGGATTGTTAGTCATAATCCACTCTGGAAGCATAGCGGCGATTGCAGTTAGTTTCAGTGTGTATGTGGGACATTCCCTTTCTCTTGGAGGGTTGGGACAGAAAGCGCTTACAACTTGCTGCATTGCTTTATTGACGATAGGTAATTGCATGGGCATTCGCCTCGGCAAAATCATCCAAAATATACTTTCAGTTTTAAAACTAGGCGGTATCGGAGCGATGAGCGTTGCGCTACTCTCCCATGGCTTGAACACAGGCCTCCTCGGAGCGAGCTGGCGCGAACCACTGGTTATAAGCTCATGGACTCCTGTTGCTGCGGCATTGGTGGGGGTCCTATGGGCCTATGAGGGGTGGCACGTCGTTTCGTTCGCCGCTGGAGAAATGAAACGCCCGGGAATCGATCTTCCCCGCAGTTTATTTGTTGGGACATCAATTATCATTGCTGTATATCTTGTGGCGAATGCCTCATACTACTCGACGCTTACGAACGCCGAACTGAGCTCAAATCCCGCGGTCGCGGCTGTGGCAGTGGCAAGCTCGTTCGGTTCAAGAACAAGTCAACTCATCGTTTTACTTGTTTCGATTTCCATTCTCGGATCCTTAAACGGAATGGTAATTACGGGTCCTCGAGTCTATTACGCAATGGCGAAGGATGGCTTGCTTTTTGATTCATTCCGTGTGACAAATGAGCGATTTAAGACTCCGATAGTCGCACTCGCTGCCCAAGGCAGTTGGGCTGTTCTGCTCAGTTGGTGTGGTACTTACAAGCAACTTTTCACGGACGTAATTTTTGCTGCTTGGCTGTTTTATGGATTGGCAGTTGCCGCGGTCGTAGTTCTTCGAAAGACCAAACCTGGACTCTCCCGCCCATACCTAGTACCTGCCTTCCCATGGGTACCCGTTCTTTTCTGTGCAGCCTCCTTATGGATAGTGATCAGCACAATTGCAAAATCCCCGAGCCGCTCGCTTTTTGGTATTGCATTACTCATGACAGGGATACCGATGTTTTTCTTGTTTAAGCGCCGAACTTCCGTAGAGCGGAAGCACGAGTGAAGGCATTTGGCTGTTCGGAATAACGTAAGTGAAACTATGAGGGATGTTATGTTTTTCCCTGGGAAAGAAGCTCCATCTTCAGTGTCGCTATGCCGTAACCAGCAAAGTGATTCCTCATGGAGTGCCTCTACTTCAGCCTAGCGTCAATCCAGAGCATGGACCTCACGGGCGCCCCCAGTGTGGCCGCTCGAACCACTGCGCCGGGACGACCAGCGGTGCCGGCCGTGGCAAGATACGCGAGTGGTGCTCAACGGTGGTTTTTGGGTTTTGCGCACCGGTGCCCCGTCGTTATCCTCCCAATCAGGCCTGTCATCCGGCAATCTGGCTCCGCTACATTCGCGTCTACCCTCGGTAGATTCATCGATTAGCAGGAAATCCAGTTATGTATTCATATCCATCAGGATCAGTTGCGCCTTCTGTATTGATGGCCAGCACGCGACTCTGGGGACTCAGGTTTAGGTATTCTCGAACGGAACGAAACTCTTCTAAGCAAAGGACCACCTTAAGTGCGGCCACTCCGCAAGCTCCAGATTCCCCAGCGATGACAACAGGATCATGCTCACTTGGAGCGCCGAGGCGTCGAACCGCCTGGGCGCATTCACCGTCAGTTATTGCCACGCAAACATCCAACCCGAAACGCAAACCAGGCCATGCCGCCGATGACACCCTGCCGCAACTTAGTCCTGCCATGATGGTCTCGAGCGAACCTTTCAGGATAACCGGCCGTCCAGCACGCATGGACTCCAAAACGCAGTCAGCATTTATGGGTTCGCAACATACAATGAGAGGACATTTCGCTCCGAATCGACGATAGAACCAACTGACAACGGCGAAGGCCAGTCCCCCCGCTCCGGCCTGAACAAAAACTACATCCGGTGGTTCCGGCCATTGCGCTGCGGCTTCAACTAACAGTATTGTGTACCCAGCCATAATGTACCTTGGGATAGCTTCGTAGCCTGGCCATCCAGTGTCGGAGACGAGGACGCCGCCACTCTTTTCAGCGTAGGATGCCGCCTGAATTACCGCGTCGTCGTAACTGCCGTCCACACTCACTACTTTTGCGCCTTCCGATTCGATTGCGTTCCTGCGCAATTGCCGCATAGCTCGAGGAACGTAGATACGCGTCTCTAAGCTCATCTGTCGTCCAATATTGGCCAATGCGCGACCGTGGTTGCCATCCGTTGCACATATCAGGACGGACCTCTCTGAAATGTTGCCGTCTGAAAGTAGTCGATAGAGGGCGTAGGCGACCCCCAAGATTTTAAAAGAACCGACGCCCATTCGAAGATATTCATCTTTGATCCATAGTGCCCCAATACCAAGCTGCTTCGCATAAGAATCTAAGTTTCGCAGTGGGGAGAGAGAATAGTCAGGATAATTCTGGAAAAAGTTTGGGACCGCATCAAGCTCCTCTTCTCTGAATAAACAATCTTCGTATTCAGAGCTCTTAGCGGACAGATTGAGGACAAAGCGCTTCGCAGGTTTGCCGCCGATGAACCGATCAGCAGTACCTTTAGGCACACTTTCCCCCTCAAGAATTTGAATTAATCATCAAGCCCGTGATCTCGAGAATTTTGACCTTATGCCACCCATCGGAAAAGGCCAGAACCCAATGAACATACGGGCCCGCGCAGGACTTAGTTTCACTGTAATCGATACTGGCCATCAGGGTTTTCGCTAAATGCAGATAAAATGCAACGTTTGCAGCATATCATGAACTTGCAATTTACTGGTCGCGACTTGTTGCGTCGAAACTTGCCGGTAGAGGGTCACGCTGTAAATTGTGTGTTGCTGGAAAGGCCTTTGGTGCAAGGCGGAATATCCCTCAATGCAATGGGCCGAAGCGTACCTGTAGTTTTCTCTTGACAACGGGTCAGGCAAACCATTACTTTGCTGACAACGAAACAGACAAAGTGATGCAAACGTTGCAATATTGAACATAGGAGCCAGGGGGGGGAGACCAGGGTGATAGTTCACAAGCCTTAAGGAGACCGCCCGTGCAAATAATTTCGCAGCGATTTTGTAATGGTCATCGTTCGGCAAATGAGGCCGCCGGCCTCAAGGTATTCTTCGCGCTACTCGTATTCGCGATAAGCTGGGTCGGCGCACTAGCGCAGACATCGGGAACTGGGGCCGTGACGGGAACACTCAGCGACCAAAGCGGGGCTGCGATAGCAGGCGCCCAGGTTAAGATTACAAGCGCGGGCACGGGCGAAGTGCGTGAAGTATCATCTGATCCGTCTGGATTGTTTTATGTTGGTCTGCTTCTTCCCGGGCAGTACAACATTGAGGTGAGCAGTGCGGGTTTTAAGACGAGTTATTTTCCGAACGTCACGGTGATTGTTGGCAGCACCTCTAGGCTTGACGTACAGTTGCAGATTGGCGCCACGACAGAAAAGGTCACTGTGGAGGCGGCAGCCGAGCAAATTCAGACAGAATCAAGCACACTCGGCCACGTAACCAACGAGAAGCAGGTTCAGGATCTCCCGCTCGCGACACGCAATTACACACAGATCATAGCTCTCAATCCCAATGTACAAAGTGACGTATGGAATTCCTCCGCCCTAGGTAATGGTGGTAGCGTTACCGGCGCCACTTCCGTGATGGTGTCCAATGGAGGCACATTTAACGACAACGGATATCAAATGAACGGTGTTGGGATCAATGACTTAGGCAGCAACGGCACGGGTAGTGGAGGGGTCGCCCTTCCGAATCCGGATACGATCCAGGAGTTCAGGGTTCTGACGGGACAATTCGATGCCTCATACGGTAGGAATGCGGGTGCCAACGTAGACGTGATCACAAAGGGAGGTACGAACGAGTTTCATGGCAGTGCCTGGGAATTCTTCCGTAATACTGTTCTAGATGCCAACACCTTCTTTCGCAATGCCAATGACCAGCCAAGACCTGTCCTCCAGCAAAATCAGTTTGGGTTTACGTTTGGTGGACCTATTCGCAAGAATAAGCTGACGTTTTTCGCATCATACGAAGGTAATCGCCAACGAAACGGCCTCGACCCGCAATGTTCCGACACCATTAGCTCGGCTCCTCTCACAAATGATCGGTCAGCTGCCGCCCTGGGAGCTTTGTTTGCCGGGCAGTCTGGCGCAAATGGTGGCACAGCCATTCTTGCGGACGGTTCCAACATTAATCCTGTTGCGCTGCAGCTACTGCAGATGAAACTGCCAAATGGGCAGTACTTGATTCCTACCCCACAGACTATTAACCCCAGTCTCCCCTTCGACAGCCAGGGTACTTCGGCACTCAGCGTTGCCTGCCCCTACACGGACGACCAATTCATGACGAATGCTGACTATCAAATCTCTGACAGGAGCAAGCTATCTGGCCGCTTTTTTTTCTCGAATAACGGCTTTACGTATACTCTGCCGTTCACATCGTCAGCTGGTGCTTCGGTGCCTGGGTTCCCGACGACCTTTCCGTTTGGCTATCGCAACTTTTCACTTACTCACACCTACGTCTTTAGCTCAAATCTATTGAATCAGGCGTCCATAGCTTTCCATCGCGTGAACCAACACAGCACAGTGGGGGTGCCTTTCACCTTTTCGGATATTGGCTCTATGGTTCCTAGCTATGACAACGATCGTCCACAGATTAATATCGACTTCCCCTCTTCGACCGGCGTTGAACTCGGCGGCAGTGGGCAAGCCGTTACAATTGCACAAAACACATACACGATTCAGGACTCGCTGGAGTGGCTTCGTGGCCGTCATCGTTTGCGGTTTGGGGGAGGCGTTGTTCGCGAGCAATATAACAATGTGGGTTACAAAAATATTGCCAACGTAGCTTACCTGAGTTGGGCAGATTTTCTACTAGGGATGAGTGCAGCGCAGAATGGCAGCGCCAATAGCAATGTTTTCTTATCTTCTGACAATCCTGGCATCTTTGATCGAGCCTACCGCGTTTGGGAGGCGAACGCCTATGCGCAGGATGATTTCCAGATGACCAAGCGATTTACTCTCAATCTCGGGTTACGTTACGATCGGCTAGGTTGCATCTCGGATGCGTTAGGTCGCAACTCCACATTGGACCTTTCCGCAGTTGATCGAAATCCGCCTGCAGAAGGAACAATCGCCGGAACGCAGGTTCCCTCGAACTACACGGGGACGATTCCTCCAGGCGTAGTCCGTGGCCCCAACGGCTGCGCCATGAATGGTGACGGCCAGAATACTTGGAACCCTCGCGTGGGTTTTGCTTGGCAGATTCCGCAAACAAATCGTGTCGTTTTGCGAGGTGGATACGGCATATATCACAGTCGTTATGTGGGACAGACAGCTGTCCAGTTGCTCGGGAACTCTCCTTTTTCGATTGGGCGGCTTTCCGTGGGTACTAGCAATGCGGCAGCGACGAGTCAGGTTCCTTTTAATCTAAATGTGCCTTCCTTGCCGAGTTTCATTCCGTACTCTCCAACTACTCAGAACTTTCTGTGGATTTTCGATCCAAAATTCCGTCCACCCATGTCGCAACAGTACAGCTTAGGTGTGCAGGTACAGGTGGCACCAAACTCCGTGTTGGAGGTGGGGTACTCCGGTAGTCGCGGCTTACACCAAGTTATAATTGTTGATAGTAATCAAGCCGGTATAGCCTCTCCGAGCGATCCTATTAGAGGCGAAACTACGAACACACTAGCGAATCTGTACCTGCGGCTTCCCTATCAGGGATTCTTCCCGGGTCCGAACGAGATTGAATCTGAGGGGAGCTCCTGGTACAACGCCCTTCTTGCCAGCTTCACCAAACGATTTAGCCACGGTTTGCAGGCACAGGTCTCGTATACGTTTGCCAAGCAGCTATCCGATTCTTATCAGCAATCGATCGGCTTCAACGGAGGCACTGTAGAGGGCAATTCAAATGACCCGAAGCAATCCTATGGACCAGATTTCTACGTCCGTCCCCACCGATTCGTGGCGAACTTCACCTACGATCTCCCGGGACCCAAGGACCGGGCTTCAATTCAGGGTCAATTGTTAGGTGGTTGGGCGGTGTCGAGCGTGGTTGTCATTCAAGCAGGGCATTATTTGACGCCACTTTTTTTCAATGGAAACAGTGTCTACGGAAATTTTAACGACCGCGCAAGCCTCAGTGGCACTTGCACCCCGGGCCAGTATGTTCATTCGGGCAACGTTGAAGCCCACCTTAATGACTATATCAATGCGAGCTGTTTCGCACAGCCCGCGGTCTTCAGCTCTGACGACCCAAATGCTCTTGGCTTCGGCAACGCCGGCGTTGGCCTTATGAAGGGCCCTGGCCAAAACAATTGGGATATAGGAATTTTCAAGCAATTTGCGGTTCGTTGGCCGCGTGAATTTGGGTCCCTTGAATTCCGTACGGAATTCTTTAACGCATTCAACCATGCGCAATTCGCGGACCCTGATACAAATTATGGTGACTCGACATTCGGCCAGATAAGCAAGACTAGTGTGAATCCACGGCTCATTCAATTCGCGCTGAAGTACAGCTTTTGATTCATCTCTATGAACGATTGCGGGATTATTAGACCTGATAGGTTCCCGCACAATAGAAATCGCGGCAGTTAGTCGCGGCATGGAAGAGGCAAAAATCAGATGTTGAAACGCCGCCAGTTTCTTCAGTCCCTGTCAGCCGTGGCAGCCCTGTCTAGGGGACAGAGCTCATCCCTGGAAGCGATCAGCGATCCACTTAGGATGCCATCCTCGCCTGGTGTCGGGCATACAGAAGACGGCGGACGAGATTTCTTCTACCGTCCCCAGCATGGGTGGACAGGCGACTGTATGCCATTCTACAAGGACGGAAAGTTCAGAATTTTCTTCGAGCCGTCTTGGCGCGATGCCGCCCATTGTCCCGCGGGAGAACCATTGTACTGGCCCGGTTCCTGGTACCAGATCAGTACTGAAGATTTCGTTCACTTTACCGAGCATGGAAAATCGCTTGCGGTGGGCAGTAGAGATGAGCAAGACCTTGGTTGCTTCTCAGGTAGTGTGATAGAAGCGGATGGCCAATACCACATTTTTTATGCTGGCAACAATCGATACTTCCCAAAGCAAGGGAAGCCTGCAAATGGTGTCATGCATGCAGTAAGCCGCGACCTCTTGAACTGGACCAAGATTCCAAATGACGTCTTATATGCTTCGCCCGCGATATACGACGCCAACGACTGGCGAGATCCGTTTGTGTTCTGGAATGAGGAAGCTCGGGAGTACTGGATGTTGGTTGCAGCACAACTCAAAAGTGGACCTCCAAGAAGACGGGGTTGCACCGCCCTATGCACTTCACCTGATCTGAAGAATTGGGAAGTGCGTGAGCCGTTCTGGGCACCTGGTCTTTACATTGATCATGAGTGTCCTGATCTTTTCCAGATGGGGGATTGGTGGTACCTAGTCTTCTCAGAATATAGTGAACAACACCGGACACATTACCGAATGAGTCATACGCTTAAAGGACCGTGGTTGGTTCCCAATAACGACTCATTCGACGCTAGAGCCTTTTACGCGGCAAAGACGGCATCTGACGGTCAACGTCGCTATGCATTCGGCTGGAACCCCACTCGCTACGACAAGGTCGACTATCTCCGTTGGAACCTCGACGCCGATTTTATGCCATGTAAGCCTTATCCAAGCGAACTGATGATCGGGCCTTCGGGCTGGGATTGGGGCGGGAACCTGGTGGTTCACGAGTTGTTTCAAGAGTCGGACGGATCCCTGTCTGCAAGAGTGCCTGCCGCTGTGAACGCAGCATTTTCCAACGACCTCCCTTGCCAATTCCAGAGTGGCGGAGGATTGGTGGAAGTTCTCGAAAAAAGCGTTCAAATCCACGCTCCGGATGAGTTTGCTTGCTCAGCCGCGGGCATTATGCCACTTCGGTGCAAGATTGAAACGACGATAGTTTTTGAAGGAAACACGCACGGCTGCGGTTTGATGTTGCGCGTGAGTGATGATCTCGATTCTGCGTATTATGTCCGTCTCGAGCCGTTGCGGAATCGACTCGTTTTTGATACCTGGCCGCGATCTGGTGACACTCCATTTGAGGTCGGACTGGAAAGGCCGCTCTTGCTGTCACCGGGGACGCAAGTAGCCGTAAAGGTTTTCGTTGACGACAGCGTCTGCGTGGTCTATGCAGATAACAAAGTTGCGATGAATGCAAGATTATATGATTTAAAACATGGACGTTGGGGTGTTTTTGTGAAAGAAGGCTCCGCAAGGTTTCAAAACTTACGAATTTCCACGCTTTGAGCCTTTTCCAAGGCATATGCATACCCATTTTTTTCGAGGACCAATGTTGAACAACGGGCGTCTGATGCTAGTCGTTCTTGCCACGCTAGGAGTTCTCATACCTCTCTTCGCTTCAGCCTCCCAGACGACGATTCATTCGGATAGTGCTTTAGACTTCCAAATTCAGCAGATTGTCAATCGGCCGGAATACAGACATTCGACATTTGGAGTCGAGGTTTACTCCCTTGATGAAAATAGAGTTCTCTACTCACTTAATGGTGGAAAGCTCTTCATTCCGGGGTCAACAACAAAACTCTTAACCGTAGGCACGGGACTCGAGCTCCTGGGTACAAATTATCGGTTTCATACGTGGATATATCGCACGGGTCCGATCGACCCTAATGGGACGATAAGAGGTGATCTGATTCTGGTCGCAAGTGGCGATCCTAATTTATCTGACCGGATCCAACCGAGTGGAACACTTACATTTGAAAATGAGGATCATTCCTATTCCGACAGCAGCCCTGACGCGAAGGCAATTCCAGGTGATCCGGCAGTAGTGATTGGAGAGCTTGCGGACCAGGTCGCAGCTCACGGTGTTAAAGAAGTCCAGGGGCGCGTGCTTGTGGATGCCACGCTGTTTCCCGAAGGTCAGAAGGAGTTGGGAACTAATGCGGTAATTTCTCCAATTTCAATAAACGATAATCTTATTGACCTGATTATTTCTCCCGGCGTTAAAAATGGCGCACCGGTTCGTCTGACGACTTCACCCGAAACATCATACGTATCATTTGTGAATCACATCGTGACGGGATCAGTCGGATCGAAGCCCGACTTATCTATACAGTCAGACGTTATAGGCAAGAACGGCTCGCCTCTGGTGCAGCTGAACGGGACGGTTCCTTTAGGATCTCGCGCGACTCTCATGACCTACGCTGTTCCGCAACCTGCACGCTTTGCACAGGTGCTGTTGGTTGAGGCTCTGCGTAGGAAGGAAATCAAAGCCAACATTTCTTCCCCATCAGATAAACCAGATTTCACCGCCGTACGTTCACTTTACAACGCGGAGAATGCTATGGCAGAACACGTCTCTCCTCCGTTCTCCGAGGAAGTGAAAGTGATTCTAAAAGTCAGCCAGAATTTACATGCGGCGATGATTCCTTTCATTCTTGGGGCCGTTCTCGGACATAGGACGAAAGATCCCGAGCAGGCTGGTTTTGATTTTGAGCATGACTTTCTTGCGAATGGTGGCCTAGACCTGAGTGACGCCTCGCAAGCGGACGGCGCGGGCGGCGCACCATCCGCATACTTCTCGCCGGATTTCATGGTCCATTATCTTGCCTTTATGTCAAAGCAACAGGATTTTTCTATTTTTGAGAGCGCGCTTCCAATTCTTGGCCGGGATGGGACTCTTTGGAATACCCAGGTAAATTCGCCTGCAGCGGGACGCGTGTATGCAAAGACCGGCACCTACCAGTCTTACAACGCTTTGAGCAAGGGTCCAATGCTAAACGGAAAAGGTTTGGCAGGTTACATAACGACCGGGGACGGCCGCCATCTTGCCTTTGCCGCTTACGCAAATGGTGTGGCGCTCCCTACCGAAGATCCGACAGTGCCGCCAAAGGTAGTCGGCGAGGCTCTCGGAGAGATCGCTTCTGCAATTTACGCGACGCCTCTTGGGCAGTCTGCGCCTTACGACATCATACTCAAAAACGGACACGTTCTTGACGGCAGTGGCGGTCCTTGGTACGTGGCTGATATTGGAATTCGTGGGGACTGCATTGCGTCAATTGGCAATTTAAGTAGAGCGAGCGCCCACAAAGTCATCGACGCGGAAGGGCTAATTGTCTCGCCTGGTTTTATCGATATGCTAGGGCAGTCCGAGATCGCTTTCCTGGTCGATAATCGCTCGCTCAGTAAACTATCGCAGGGTATAACTACCGAAATTACAGGCGAGGGCCGTTCAGTTGCGCCGCAGAACGCGAAGACATTGAGCCAATTGACGCCCTATGTTGATCAGTATCATTTGACCATCGACTGGACGACGTTAGATGGTTATTTCCAACGCCTCGAGCATGTTGGCATAACCCTTAACTTAGGCACGTACGTCGGCGCCGCGCAGGTACGAGAAGCTGTAGTCGGTGACGCGGACCGGGCTCCTACACCGGTGGAGCTTGAACAGATGAAGGCCTTAATTGCACAAGCGATGAAGGACGGGGCACTCGGGTTATCCAGCGCGTTGATATATCCCCCTGGCCACTACGCAAGCACGGACGAATTGATAGCACTCGCGAAGGTTGCCGCAGAGCACG
Organism: Candidatus Acidiferrales bacterium; assembly: GCA_963722985.1. GTDB lineage: Bacteria > Acidobacteriota > Terriglobia > Acidiferrales > UBA7541 > Acidiferrum. The sequence goes on from CAVROZ010000004.1 coordinate 33,981, forward strand.
GTGGAATCTATGCGACACATATGCGCAGCGAAGGAGCGACGGAGACAAATGCTCTTGACGAAGCGATTCGGATTGGCCGCGAGGCTGGCCTCCCCGTGGAAATATTCCACCTGAAGGTTGCAGGCAAGACACGTTGGGGTACGATGCCGCAGATTGTGTCAAAAATTCAAGCGGCGCGCGATGAAGGTCTTGATATCCGCGCAGATCAGTACCCGTACGTTGCCGGGTCTACGGCTCTTGCTTCTGTGTTGCCGCCATGGGTAGCGGAAGACGGGGTAGATAAGCTTCTGGCGCGCTTACGCGACCCAGAGATTAGAGCTCGGATTAAAGCTGAGATGGGAGCAGACCATAGAGAATGGGAAAACCTTTATTATGACAGCGGCGGGGGCTCAGGCGTTGTGATCTCAGTTGTATTCAATCCTGAACTACAGCGATATGCCGGTAAGACACTGAGCGAAATCTCACAAATCGAGCAAAAGTCAGAACTAGATGCGCTATTTGATTTTATACTTGCCGATAAGGCGCTCACTGGAGCTTTGTTTTTCATTGCGAGTGAGAATGACTTAACGTATGCACTTAAGCAGCCGTGGACGTCGATTTGCCTCGATGCCAATGAGCTGTCACTCGATGGACCTCTGTTTGAGCCCCATACACATCCTCGCTCATTTGGTGCGTTTCCACGCTTTCTCGGGCATTACGCTCGTGACCAGCAATTGCTTCCACTTTCCGAGGCCGTCCGAAAAATTACGTCTATGCCTGCGCAGCGGGAGCACTTGACTGGCCGCGGGCTCCTCAAGACAGGTTTCTACGCTGATATCACGATTTTCGATCCCAGAACGATTATTGACCACGCTACATACACAAATCCGACCCGGCTCTCGGAAGGTGTTGCCTATGTCTTCGTGAACGGGCAACTTGAATATGACCACGGCAGACTGACTGGTGCCAATGGTGGTCGGCCACTTCGAGGCCCAGGTTGGCACGGGAACTGAAGTCCTAAGATTGGCCGTGTCTTCCGTAATCTCCTCTCTCTGGTGGAGTTCGTTGTTGCTACATCAAGTACTCTTTAATTGTGGTAGAGAAATTTAAATAACGCAACAAACGTATCACTACCATGCTCACTGCAGTCGCTATAGATAGTGCCGTATGTTGACAATGTAGTTGAAGTTGAAGAATTTGTATACTCGCGCTAAAATGCTAACGCAATATTTGTTGCAATGGCTGTCGGACGTATCTGGTGGCAACCAGTAGCCGGGTTAAGAGCCTGGTAGGTTGTCAGTAAGAAGGGAACCATGCACGATGGTGTCACAGTAGTGTTTGATCTTCAGGCGCTTCAGCACAACCTACAACTCATACGACTGGCTGTTGGTCAGGATAAAGAAGTGATCGCATGCCTTAAAGCAGATGCATATGGTCATGGCTTAGAATCTGTTGCACATTTTCTGGAAGGCGAAGGAGTTCGCTGGTTTTCAGTGGTTAAGGTCGCAGACGCGATGGCGCTTCGTCGCTCGGGCATAAGGTCGCGAGTACTGCTATTGCCGGCGGTCGGCAAACGATCAAACAAGCTGATCTGCGATGCTGGAATCACCATCACGATTCAGTCCTATGAAGAAGCTGAAGACATAGCGCGGGAGTTCGGAGCCGAGACGTCTGTCTTCTTGAAGGTAGACAGCGGACTGGGCAGACTCGGGGCATCGCTGACTGATGCTCTCCCAATTGTTCGCCGCATCGTTTCTGAGCTTCCATCCATTAGGTTGGAAGGTGTTTACACGCATATTCCTTTTTCTGACCGACGGGATATACCGTGGGTCAAAGGGTGCCTCGAGGAGTTTGGCAAGTGCGCCGCGTCCATCCGTCATGTTGTAGGGCCTCCACTGCTGGTTCAGGCGCTAGCTTCTGGCGGCATTCTCTCTGGACTTGAGGTTCCTGAGGCGAACGCAGTCAGCCCGGGTCAGCTTCTCTTTGGACTTGAGCTCCCTCTTTCACCGTTGAAGGGCGATAGGACTCTCTCATTTGGGAGCAAGCCTGTCCTGAAGGAGATACGAGCTTCGCTAGGGGCAATACGTGAGATTCCTGCGGAAACGAGATACGGCTTTGGTGGGGCTTTATTTGCTCGCAAGAAAACACGGTTGGGCGTCATACCAGCGGGATTTTCGAATTCTGTGCTGCTTCCGAGAGACGGGCAGACTGCGAATGTCCTGGGACATATCGTGCCTATCATAGCCGTATCACTTGAGCATGCGGTTTTGGACGTCACGGATGTGCGAGGTGTCAGTGAAGGAACTGCAGTCATTCTGCTTTCGAGTGACTCAATACATGGCTTGACACTGGAAAAGGTGGCACAACTTCAGGCCAGGATGCCGGTGGAAGTGCTTGTTTCCTTGATCGGAAAAAGCGAGCCTCGTTACGTCGGAACTTCCGCCATCGACCAGATTCCGATCGAAACTAGCTAAAGCTCGCAGGGCAGATCTTGGGTAAGCGTCAGGTCTGAACCGTGTAGACGAAGTGTGAGTAATTAAGGATGCTGCCGGATGTGGGCACATCGCTAGGTGTCCACGAGGGGATAAGTGGACACATCCGAGCAGATGACCATTGAGGTCGCCAGCCAGGTAAAAAAGAGGCAGAAAAGGTCGGTCGAAGAAAAGCGACGCATCGTCGAAGAGACGTTGGTAGCCGGGGCGTCGGTAGCACGTGTGGCGCGGCGGCATGCCGTGAACGCCAATCAGGTTTTTTACTGGCGCAAGAAGTATCACGAAGGGCAGCTTGGTAAGGGCCCGTCCAGCAAGCTCCTGCCTGTAACTTTGTCGTGAGCGCTACGTGAAGCCCATCTTGCGAGAAGCGGTTGGGCGAGCAAAGTGTATCCGCCCGCTGAGCTGATTAACAGCTTTTTGCCCGAGTTGCCTGTGCCGAGGGGACAGCGATATAGTGGCGGCCTGGAGATTCACATGGACTTCCACGAGATCTGGCGAGAGCAGTGTGAGGCCACGCCCACGATTCGCGAGCGATTCGGTGTCAAGAGTGCGCTGGATTATCTCGTCGGCGAGAAGCTATTGAGTTTTGCCAAGGCCGCAGACCAAGACCCTGAGTTTGCTGCCGAGCTCCCGCGCTTTCAAGCCGCGGTGTGGGAGATTTTCAACCCTTATGAACTCAGAGGCTATGTGGCCAGCGTTAAGCCTTCCGCCAGAAGAAAAACGCTCCAGAAGCTACTTTACGTTTCCTCTTAAACGATCGAGCGTTTCGTAGGCAATACCGAAACACAATATCAGGAATCGAGCGGCGGTATTCCCAGAGCTACGCACCGAGCTTCATGAGCTTGTTTCCAGCGATCGGGAAGCCAGGCGTCGATGTCGTTTGCCGGCCACGTGGGAAAATTCATCAGCAGTTGCATGAAGTAGAGTTGCGGATCCATCTCGTGCCGGCGGCAGCTACTGGTCAAGCTGGTCAGAATCGCTGCCGTCCGTCCGCCGCGAGGGTTGCCCACGAAGAGCGAGTTCTTGCGGTTCAGCACCACCCGCTTCATCTCCCGTTCACTCACATTGTTGTCGATGGGCACCGCGCCATCGGTCGTGAACACACTCAGCTCCTCCCATTGGCTGAGCGTGTAGTTCACCGCTTCGGCCATGGGATGCTTGGGCAGCAACTGTTCTTTCCAGGTCAGCAACTTCCGTCGCAGTTCCGCCAGCACGAGCGCCGACTGCATCTGCCGCAACGCTAGTCTCTCGGCCACCGACACATCCTTGGCCTGTTTTTCTACGGCGAACAGTCGGCCCAGCAAAGCCACGGCCTCGCGCGCGATCTCCGGCGCCGTTTTTTCCGCCTCCACGAACTTCCGCCGCGCGTGCGACCAACATCCGGCACGCGTAATGGCGTTGCCGGCTACTACTCCGTTGTAGCCTCCATAGGCATCCGCCAGAAGAACTTCGGTGTAGTCTTTCAGAAACTCTTTCGGCCCTTCTCGTCCACGGTTCAACGTGAAGTCGAACACGTTGTACGGATTTGCTTCATCGCCTACGTACACCCACATGCGTGCCGACTGCGTCTGCCCCGGCCCCAGCATCGGAAAGACCGTGTCGTCGGTGGCCACCACATGGGACTGCCTTACCCGTTCCGCCATCCGCCGGTACAGTGGTTCCGCCAGGTCCGCGACATCCCCGCACCACACCGATTGCGTGGCGCGGGAAATGGCAAAGCCTTGCCGCTCGCTACGTTGGCCGGGGACTCCGCCACTTGCACTTCCACGAATCTCGCCGTCGGGTTTTCCCGCAGTCGTTTCTTCCACCAGTAGAAATGCGACGCGCGCAACTTCTGCTCTCGGCAGAACGCGGCCACACTCTTCCCGCTCCGCATCTGTTCGGAAATCAGTCTGCGCCACTTCGTCCATGCTTTTCTGTTTCGTTTTCGTTGCGTCATCGCGCAACTTTGCTATGCGACGACCATCTTCCGCAAGATGCGGTTCACGTAGCGCTCACACTTTGTCGGATAGTACGTGCGGTAAATCTGCGTCTTTGTCATCCGCGGTCGGGTCGCTGGAGATCAAGCTCAGCAAAGGAACGGTTCGCGTAGCAGGGAATGTGGACGTGGTGATGTTGCGTACGGCCATCGAGAGTTTGCTGGGATGATCGGGCTGCCAGCGGGAACGCACATCTGGATCGCCGCGGGCGTGACCGATCTGCGTCGTGGATTCACGGGTCTGAGCGGGATGGTGCAGACGGCACTCAAAGAGAATCCGTTTTCAGGTCACGTGTTCGTCTTTCGTGGGCGGCGCGGTGATTTGATCAAGCTCTTGTGGTGGTCGGGCGATGGTCTGTGTCTTTTTTCGAAGAGACTTGAGCGCGGGAGATTCCTCTGGCCACAAGCGACGAGCGGAACGGTCTCACTGACGCCCGCACAGTTATCTATGTTGCTTGAAGGAATCGATTGGCGGCATCCGGTACGCAGCTACGAACCGCAGATGGCGCTGTGAAGAAAAGGTTTTTTCTATTTTCTGGTACGTTTTCATCATGCTGTAAAGAAAGTGCGGTATGTTGGCGTGCAATGGATGCCGCCACACCGCGCGATCTCGATCAACTCGATTCCGGAGCATTAAAGGCACTCATCCTGGCGCTGCGTGAGCAAGTCTTCTCGCATCGGAAACAGCTGACCACACAGCAAGAAGAAATCCTTTCGCAGCGTGAGCAGCTCGCTTCGCGCGACGTGGAAATCGAACACTTGAAGCTGCTGATCGCGAAACTGCGTCGCCTGCAGTTCGGCCGCTCGTCGGAGAAGCGGGAATACCAGATCGAACAACTGGAACTGCGGCTGGAAGAACTGGAAGCAAGGCGAACCAAAGAAACAGCTGCAGTGGAAAAATCACCGCCAACGATCACCGCGATGGCGCGGCCTGTGCGGCGCGCATTACCCGAGCACTTGCCACGAGAAGTGCGAAAGTATCTTCCGAAGCAAGAAGCTTGTCCGGACTGTGGAGGTAAGCTGAAACATCTTGGCGAAGATGTTTCGGAAATCTTGGAGTACGTGCCGGCCAGTCTCAAAGTCATCCAGTACGTTCGTCCCAAGCTAGCCTGCGCGTGCTGCGATCGCATCGTGCAAGCCGAAGCGCCGAGCCGGCCGATCGAGCGAGGCATTGCTGGGCCTGGGCTTCTGGCGCATGTGCTGGTATCGAAATATTGTGACCACCTTCCTCTCTATCGTCAGTCGCAGATCTACGCTCGTGCAGGGGTGGGGTTGGATCGCTCCACCCTGGCGGAGTGGGTCGGTGGATCAAGCCGACTGCTCGCGCCGCTGGTGGAAGCGTTGGGACGTCACGTGATGGCGGCGGGAAAACTACACGCGGATGACACGCCAGTTCCGGTGTTGGCACCAGGGTTGGGTAAGACCAAAACGGGGCGGCTGTGGACGTACGTGCGCGACGATCGTCCTGCGGGATGCAGCGTACCAGCTGCTGTATGGTTCGCGTATTCACCGGATCGCAAGGGCGAACATCCGCAGTCTCACCTGAGTAACTTTACCGGCACGCTGCAAGCGGATGGCTATGCTGGCTTTGATCAGATCTATGCAGCAGGCCGCATTCAGGAAGCGGCGTGCTGGGCGCACGTGCGAAGAAAGTTCTACGATCTCGAGACTGCGCACAAATCCCCGGTTGCGGCTGAGGCTCTGGAACGCATCGCGGGGCTGTATGCCATTGAGAAAGAAATCCGCGGACGTCCACCCGACAAGCGGCGTGAGGTTCGCAACACGCGCAGCAGGCCCTTGCTGGAAGCGCTGAAACAATGGTTCGAGGAGACATTAGGGAAACTCTCGAGAAAATCGGACACGGCTCTGGCCGTTCGTTACGCACTCGGACGATGGGAAGCACTGCTGCGCTTCTGTGATGACGGACGCATCGAAATCGATAATAATGCTGCGGAACGAGCGTTACGGGTCGTGGCTCTGGGCAGAAAGAATTTTCTTTTTGCGGGTTCCGACGGTGGTGGAGAAAGTGCCGCGGCGATTTACAGTCTGCTCGGTACGGCCAAGCTGAACGGAATCGATCCGGAAAGTTATCTCCGGAACGTGTTGTCCCGTATCGCGAGTTATCCCATCAACCGCATCGAGGAGTTACTGCCATGGAACGTCGCCACAAGTCTGTCACCCGGAATAGACGAAGCGGCGTAAACAAAGACGCAGCCGGGAAAGTCGGCGTCGGCAGTTCCTCGGAGTTACCTCACATCGCAGAGCTGATCAGCGACGGCGAAATCACGGTCGGCACGCTCGTACCGGTCGGGTGCGTGGCCATAGCGACTGACGGGCACAACAGTTTAGCCATGCTGAAACGCCGAGAAGGCGAAACCCTAGCCCAGTTGCTCACACGTCTCGATCTGGCGATTGGCAAAGCGTTCACCGAAGATGTCTTCACCGACGAGATCAATACACCGCTGAGAAACTCGTACCGCCGATAGCATCTTGGGTGGACGGTAACGAACGACAACGAACGAACGCTTACGGAAAGTCTCAAGCGCTTACGAAGAAACGTACAGGAGCTTCTGGAGTTTCTTTCTGGCGGCGGGCTTAAGGCTGGCTACATAGCCGCGGAGTTCATAGGGGTTGAAAATTTCCCACACCGCCGCTTGAAAGCGCGGGAGTTCGGCGGCAAACTCTGAATCCTCATCTGCCGCCCTTGCGAAGGTTAGCAACTTCTCGCCGACCAGATAGTCCAACGCGTTCTTAACGCCGAAACGCTCGCGAATCGTGCGGGTGGCCTCGCACTGCTCTTGCCAGATCTTGTGGAAGTCCATGTGAAACTCCGTGGACACTAACTATATCGTTCGGCGCCCGGCCTCAGCAAGATCGTGACAGCCATCTGTAGGCGATCATCTGTATTCGCCGGACGGATGCGATGATCTAGCGCCGATAGCAGCATTATCGGTTGCTTCAAGACGGTGAGAAACCACCGCTTACGCCTTTTCAGGTTTTGCGCTGTAGCTGCTAGGTAGAACTGCTCAGCGACATTCCATAGTCGTCGCAATCGTACCTTGCGCAACTTAATCTGTTGCTTGAGTTCGGCGAACAGAGCTTCGACTTTGTAACGCGCTCGTTGGGAACGCTTGTAATCCGGCGTGCCTGCCAACGCGCGAACTGTTTGTCGCGCGGGCTCCTCCCAATGAACAAATAGTCTCCGACTGAGACCTGGGGTGCAAAGCTTCTTTTGCGGACACCCGCGGCATTGCTCTTCCGTCGAACAATAGAGATTGCCCCGACAACCAAGTGACCGACCGCGAAAGCGCAGTGCTTTTCCTTCGGGGCAGTAGTAGGCATTTTCTTTTGGCTCGTAGCGAAAATGCTCTCGTGTGAAATGTCCTTGGGTCTGGTGACGGTGATCGATAACCGGAATGTGCGGCTGAATGTTTCGTGCCAGCAGCCAAGCTAGAAACTCCCCACTTCCATAGGCCTTATCGGCTGCCAGATTCTGTGGATAAATTCCGAACTGGCCAGCATGCTCAAGCATACGGCGAGCGGCCAATGTTTCTTGACTGAACAGGGCCGGCGTCGCATGGACCGACAAAATGACTCGGCTCGTCGTGTCGACCAGATAGTTGTCGAAGTAGCCCAACACCGCCGGCCCTCTTTTGACTGCCCAGGCAGCATCTGGATCGGTCGTCGACACTTTCTCTTGAAGTTTCATGCTCCCCTCTGAATCTGCCACAGGGTTCTGTCGCTCGAGTTCGGTCAGATACTCCTGCACCGTTCGTGAGAGCTTCGCCGCCTCCTCTAATCTCTCCCTGGGAACTCGGCTTTGTTGGCTGGCATTGGCGCCCACAAGTGTCCCATCTACTGCCACATTCCGTCCCTCGACGAAACCCGCCTCTAGACAACGCCGCACGATCTCCTCAAATACTTTCCGAAATACACCGGACTGCCGAAATCGACCGTGACGATTCTTGGAGAACGTCGAGTGGTCGGGAATTTCCTGGTCAAAACCGAGGCGAGTGAACCAACGATAGGCCAGATGCATGCGCACCTCATCCATTAAACGCCGTTCGCTGGTGATCCCATAGAGATGGCCGACCAGCAACAGTCGCAATAGAACTTCGGGATCGATCGAAGGTCGGCCCGTGAGGCTGTAAGAGTCTTTCAGCCGCTCGCGCACGAAGCTGAAATCGACGTGGCCGTCAATCATTCGCAGCAAGTGATCGGCAGGGATCTGCTCTTCCAAACGGAAATAATAAAACAACGACTCGGTCCGATTCTGCTGACCCATCATCGGTGGTGTTCCTCCCTGCAGTACTCCGTAGCACGACAGGGGATAGTCACGGCAAATAAAATCTGCTTCGGGCCGAGTTTTTCAACAGACTCACATGAATTACGAACACTGGAAATTTGCCCGACCGCCCCGATTTATCAATCACTTCCAGACTGATCTGCTAAAGGGTTTTCTGAACGTCTGGTGACCGGGTGTGATTCTGGCCCGGAACAGTTTTTGAGTGCGCCGCGACTCGGAATTCGCAATCGCCATTCGCTTCATCGGTAAACACTAGCCGACTTGAACGAAGCCGCTCTGCGGCGAACGCTTCGCGTGAGGCGAGCGGAGCAAGGTTGCTTGTTGGTTGAGATAAGTTGTCGGGTCATAGGAGGTCCCTATGACCCGACTTCGCAAAATGATGCTCGAAGAACTCGAGCGTCGTAATTATTCTGAGGCTACCACACGCTGTTACATCCGCACAGTCGAAGATTTCTCAAGACGATTCAAGCGTTCTCCAGATGTTTTGGGTGCGGAACACATTCGTGAATATCAGGCCGAGCTGTTCAAGAAGCGCAAGTTGTCGCCGGGCACGGTAACACAACGATTGGCAGCTCTGCGATTCTTCTACGTCAAAACTCTCAAGAAAACCTGGAGCATAGCCGAGACGCCCTATCCGAAAAAAACATTTCACCTTCCTTCGATCCTCAGCCGGGAAGAAGTCACGCGACTCATCGACGCAGCTCTGACTCCTTACCATCGCACTCTGTTGATGACGCTCTACGCCACCGGAGTACGACGCGCTGAATTGACACACCTGAAAGTCAGCGACATCGATAGCCAACGCATGGTGATTCACGTCCAGGGCGGCAAGGGACGCAAAGACCGAGATGTGATGCTCAGCCCAAAACTACTCGAGACACTGCGTGAGCACTGGCGCGGATTACAGCGCAAGCCAAACGCATGGCTGTTTCCAGGCAACCGCTGGCATACCGGTGATACGCCGATCACCACCAAGGTAGTCTGGACCGCTTGCAAGGAAGCCGCCCAGCGAGCGGGCCTCCAGAAAGACGTGCACCCACATACGCTGAGGCACTGCTTTGCCACACATTTACTGGAAGCAGGCGCGGATCTGCGAACCATCCAGATGTTGCTAGGCCATCGCGACCTGGAAGAAACCACCATCTACCTCCATCTCTCTGAACGTCACCTCAGTGCGACCGCGAGTCCTCTGGACTCGCTGAGCCTAAAAGACAGGCCACCACAGGACGAGTAGATGGACCGGCCACTCCTCGAGGTGGCCGATATCGTCCGCGCTGCGGGAGACGCATTCATCGAACAAAGCCGTAAGTGGAACACCTGGAAGCATGTCAAAGTGCTCCTGGCCATCTCGCGGTGTCGCACCGCCACTCTCGGCGGCCATCTCGATGAATGTACTCGCTGTGGGCATCGCGCCATCTCCTACAACTCATGTAGAAATCGGCATTGCCCGAAGTGTCAGGCGGGTGCTCGCCAACGTTGGCTGGAAAAACGTCGCCGTGAGCTTCTTCCGACCCCGTACGTGCATGTGGTCTTCACCCTCCCTCGGGAGTTAGCACCACTAGCACTGCAGAACAAAAAGGTCGTCTACGATCTCCTGTTTCGCACCAGTGCGGAAACGCTTCTCGAGGTTGCGCGTGATGCAAAGCATCTCGGCGCAGAAATCGGTTTCTTCAGCGTGCTGCATACCTGGAGTCAAAAACTAGAACTTCACCCGCATGTCCATTGCGTCGTTCCGGCTGGTGGACTATCGGCCGATCGGACGCGTTGGATCAAGCCACGCTACGACTTCTTTCTTCCCGTCAAGGTGCTCGGTCGCGTCTTTCGCGGCAAGTTCGTCGCCGCACTGCAACGCGCTTTCCAGGACGGTAGGCTCAGCTTCCATGGAAACTTAAAGCTCCTCGCTCAACCGAAAACCTTTGCTGCCTGGCTGAGACCACTGTTCCGAAAGGACTGGGTGGTCTACGCGAAACGTCCGTTCGGAGGCCCAGAGCATGTGCTCCGTTATCTGGGCCGTTACACCCATCGCGTGGCCATCTCCAACCATCGCTTGGTCTCGTTTGCTGACGGGACGGTCACATTTCGTTGGCGCGATTCCGCCCACAACAACGAACAGAGGTCGCTGCCTCTATCCGTCGATGAATTCTTGCGCCGCTTCCTGTTACATCTGCTCCCGGAAGGGTTCGTGCGCATCCGAAACTTCGGCTTCCTGGCCAATCGCAGACGTGCCACCACCTTGCCACTTTGCTTTCAGTTGCTCGGCTCAGCGCCACAAGCCAAGGCAGAGGCATCCACCGCCGGTTCGAGCGATGCTTGGTTTTGTCCCAAATGTGGTGGGCCGATGCTGGTCATCGAAAGGTTTACAGCTGCGGAGATCCAACTCCGTTCTCCGCCAAGTCGGGACGCGGTCGCCGCATGAGACGACTACCAACATCGCGAAATCTTTGCGTGCTTCCGCTCGCTAACTCTCTTTGTGTCTTCCTGTCCGACCAATCTCTTTTCCCTACTCCCCAAGGTCATCCTCACCGCACCACACTTGAGCTTTCAGCAACGCTTCTTCTCTCCCGGTTGGGTCTTTGCTTTCCCGCATCTCTCCGGGGCGAACGCCAAACCTACTTTCCCTCAATTGAATTTGCATAACACCCGCGTCCGCCGCAACCCCGAGCGGCTTCCTTCAAGTCGCTGTATCGAAAGCGCCCAACACCGTGCTCGTGCGCGAATCTCGGCCTACTCGCGCTTCCGATACAGCACTAAGACTTCCCGTTACCAATACGCCTTGAACGAGTGCATTGGCGATTTAGCGCCAATGCAGAATCACCAATTTTCGTCCTGAGAACTGACCGTACATACTTTTATCTGGCGGAGAGGGGGGGATTCGAACCCCCGGTAGGAGTTTTGGCCCCTACAACGGTTTAGCAATTTGCCCGTTTCACCGCCTGCTGTTCGGAATCAATGAGTTACGTTCGGATGAGATGCCCCACTTTGGTGCAGAGCCACACTGTTTGGAACTATTTGTGCAACTATTGTGCAACCAACCTTTTGGTCCCGAAGCGTAAAAATGAACATTGCGAAAATCTAACGCGTTGAATCGGCGTCGGTTAGTGTGCAACTTCCTTCCTTAATCGGGATACCGATTGGGCTACAAACTTCGACTCATCACTCTAAGTAAGCGTCTTTCCACAGCGCGAGCATATACGCGCCGAAGGACGAAGGACTGAACAGTGTCGCCTGCAACTAAGCCACGAAGAATCAGGAGTTAACCGGGTACCTATATTTCTTGAGTTTTGGTCACGTCGCACCGCCTGGATTCACGTCTTCACTTGGGATGTATTCGGCACTCCAGCCAGCATCGACAATATCTCCACGACGTACGACGCGTTGGGCCGCGTGGTGGAGCGGAACAATGGAGAAAGCACCACACAGGTCCTCTACACCCCCGGTGGTGCTAAAATTGCGATTGTGAGTGGGCAGACGCTGGATGTAGGCTATGTTTCGCTGCCTGGCGGAGCGGTCGCACAGTACTCCCCCAACGGAGGTTTTTACTACCGTCTCGCCGATTGGCAAGGCAGCGCGCGTGTGATAACGCAGGAAGGCGCGCCTTGGATTTCGACTGACGTTGCTTATAGTCCCTTCGGATTTCCTTATAACCTCTATGGAAGCCCCGATTATTCCTTTACGGGTATGAATCAGGATACGTCAGGCAACCTCTACGACTTTCCTGCTCGGGAGTTCGAATACCAGGGCCGCTGGGTCTCGCCCGACCCGGCAGGTTTGGCTGCCGCCGATCCAACGAATCCTCAATCCTGGAATCGCTACACTTATGTTTTGAACAGCCCATTGATGTACAACGACCCCACGGGCATGAATCACTGTGCTCCGAACAAAACGAGTCAGGGTCCAAACTCAACCGGACCATGCAGTGGAGGAATTTCAAGTACTCCGATGCAAGGCGATTTTCCTTTATTCTATTCTTCAAACGGCACCCCAACCTTGACTTATGCTAGCGATACGACTGGCGTTTCAGTATTGGGCTTGATTCCCATAACGTGGGGTGGAATTTCTGGAGAAATCCCTAGTGTCACCGTTCTGGTCCAGATCATGTCTAATTCCGGGTCTTCCAATACCTTCGGCAGTTATTATGGGGGAGGGCTGACCACCGTTTCTGGTTACAGTATCGGGGGTAGTAGTGGCGGAGGTACTATCCGAGCCCAAGATGATTGGTGGTACAGTAAACAAGAGGGTTGTCTCGAAGCTGCGGTTAAACCCACAATCGGTGGTCTGATATTCAAAAACGAGATAGATGCCGCGGTCAACGTGTTGTCTGGTAATACTAATGCAGTGCAGGAAGCCGTAACGCCCGGATTAGCTGCGTTTGGGGCCGAAAAAGCGTTAGAGTCAGTGGCAGAAAACCGTCCTTTGCTAGTTACCTTACGGAACGCGCTTCAGGCGGAGGGGTGGCAGGTTTCTGCCAATGCCCTTGGCCGTACGGCAACTCGAATAGCTGACGTTGCGCTCGGCGCACATTTCGCTTTTGCCGGAGTCGATGGTTATGAGGCGTACAAAGTATGTATGGCAAACTGAAAAAGGCAGAACTGCGGAAGAGAGAGCGTTTCGCCAACGTTAAGATTATTCTGATTTCCGCAATATGCACGTTTTTTCTTTTGGTTGCTGCCGATAATCGCGATATTTCAAGAAAGTGGGTTACGGCAATAATCGGAACCGCGGGACCGTTCATTCTCGTTCTCTACGCCTTCCGGCGAAGATTATCTCGATGGTCATTGTGGGTCGCAGTATTCTTGTGCCTGGCAGCTCATTCGTTGATTTTCTTCTTCTTCTTTCAATATGTGTTGGCAAGCGTGCAGTGGTTCAGCATTTGGCTTATGCTGCCTGTAATGATTGTCGAAACATTCGTGCTTTTGATCCTTGTAAAGAGAATTGAGGAAGGTTTCACCGGCCGGCGAGAAACGATGAGACTCGATGTTTAGTCGGTGACAGTGTCGGATCTAGCTACTGCTGTGCCCGACTACGGATGGAACCCTCGGTCAGATATTCAGTTCTATCTTCGTCGAAATGTATTTTCAACACCTAAGCCGCATACTTTTTATCGGCTTTTTCTCTTAAGTCCTTGAGATGCTTTTGCAGCCCCTTGCGGATTAACTGATTGACGCTGATGTGCTGACACTTGATTTCAGGGCTTCGCCTCTTCAAAAACTCAGGCGTCAGCAACCACGCGCATTCCAGGGATATCTGAATTTGAGTTCATCACTGCGTTATCAAATCTTGCCAACCTGATTTCTGTACGATACATCTTGCAGCCTTCCAGCTTCGCATTCTGAAAATTAGCGCTGGTGGCATCGCTGAAAGAAAGCTCTGCATTCCGCAAGTTTGCTTTGCAGAACGCGCGATTTCGAGGGGAAGTATCAACCGCCGAAGTCAGGCCCGTGCGTTAATGCACGCGAGTCTCCGTACCGACCCTATGCCCTCTCGGACAATCGAACAAAGCCATAGGCCACGAGTCTCCGATAGGACCATGTGTTGCCACTCATCGGGTGGACAACGGTTAGGCTTGTTGTGTTTCAGAAAAACGATGGGTGCCGTCACAACAGCGAAATGGAACCACAGGGAAGAACAATTGTTTCTCCGTTTCACACCCGGAAACGAAACAAAACCTTTCGCCTAGGGAAGACCACTCTCAGAGTAAGAGCGCACGTTCAGGCAGTTGGGCTGAATGCCGAGACAAACAATCGACCGGCATCGAGGGGAGAGTTTTCTCTTGACATTCCTTTTTATAGGACTTCGGCGGTCGTTGAGATTTCTCAAGCTGCCTTGGATGGCACGTGTGGATGTCCTCTCCCCGGTACGATATTGCACGAGACAACCCACCTTACCTGAGGCAATTATTTCGGTCCGGCACCGGAAGGGGGTGCCTATGGCAATGCCAGTGCATGCTTCGGTTCCCCCTGTTCTATGCCTCCGGGTCTGGAGGATGCGGAAGACGAGCCTGATCAATCGGTAGGGCTGACGGCCAAGCGCACAATTGGTAGGGGCGGAGCTTGCTCTGAAAAAGGTGAGATCAACTGGCTAGACGACGCTGCAACGATCCTCTGGGACGTGACTCCCGGCAAAATGTGCGCTTACGAATGGATAACCGAATGCATGCCTCGAGTGCGTCCCTAGCCCCGCCGCCCTCGATTGCAGCACGGGCGCAACTCGCCACGTTCTTCCATTTCTAGCGTATATTCTCGGGCGAGACCCAGTTGTGCCAGCGTTGGATCACCATAGGCCTGAAGACGTCGCACTTCTTCCGGATCTGCCTTTAATGCCCTAACAACCTTCAAGAGCCACACATGGCTGATGCCCAATTGGCGAGCCCAAGAGCGCGCGGACGGCCTTCGATTGTCACGGGAGGTGAGCCACCACAGCACGAATCGCTTGATCATGAGGCTTTCATCCTTGCTGCGCCACGGCCGCGGTGGATGATAATTCTTACTGGCCCGCGCTTTGGCCAGGTTTTCGATCGAGGCTTCGGCCGGATCAGCACGAGATTCAGGTCTATACAACGATGCCATGTCTCCTCCTCCCTCGTTCTTGTCGAGTTACCACCCTTCTTTCGTTTACGGCAATACGAATCTAAAGGACTTAGCTAAGACTCGGCGGCTGAAGAAGTCACTGGTGGCAAATTATTTTGCTGTTTTTTGAACATCGTCACCCTTTTCAGCGTTTCAACCGCGCGTTTGCTAACCGCTTGGGAACAAGGAAACAGCTAGTGCCCACGCGGCTTTTCCGCTCATTTTGGATTGTTGTTCCCGTCCCATTTTGTTGCCAAGACGTAGTGCAAAGGGTTGCCCTTAACGCCTGTGCCGACTCTCACCACCTTCCCGGTAATACAAAGGGTTTTCAGCGCCGTGCGCTTTTGGCCCGTCCGGCCCTCAACATGGGCTTCGATCTCCACGCGCGTGCACGGCCGATTGCTCCCGGCCAGATAGTCGAGAATTTGTTCGCTAACTCGGTTCTTCTTCAACGGACTGGACGCTGGCGGTTCTGGCAGTTGGAGCGACACAAGCATTACGCTTAACGTTCCCCCTGATGCGGCAAGTGGGCCGGTCACGGTGGTTGAGGGCGGCGTTAGGCATTACGCTTAACGTTCCCCCTGATGCGGCAAGTGGGCCGGTCACGGTGGTTGAGGGCGGCGTTACCAGCAACAGCGTCTCTTTTTCGGTCGAGAACCTTTCCGTTACTGGTATTTCTCCAGCCACGGGACCTACTGGGTCAACGGTGACGATTACTGGCACCGGCTTCGGACCAGCCCAGAGCAATAGCACAGTTGACTTCTTTGGCACCACCGCGACTATCCAGAGTTGGAGTGACACGCAGATCGTCGCAGTCGTTCCTCCGGGGACGGTGACCGGACCCGTCGACGTCACCGTCGGCTCCATCGAATGGTACGGTCCAATCTTTAGGGTTAATGCCACTACAGGATTAGCAGATTCCCTGGGAAATCAGACGAGTTATACATCCGTTATGGTCGGTGGAAAGTGGAGGACGCAACTCAGTCAGGGATCAGGATGTTCGACCTGCACTGAGCGTGGCAGCATCGCATATACGTACGACCTAAAGGGAGACATTCTCACACGAACTGACGAAAATGGAAATGTCACAACCTATGCTTACGACTCGAACTCAGACATCGTTGCGATCGGCTATCCAGGAAATTTGGGAACGGCGACATATACGTACAACGGATACGGCGAAGTGGTCACAGCTACCGATCCCATGGGTTTTGTAACAACGAATACGTATGACAATAACGGCAACCTGCTTTCCGTGACGACGCCAGCGCCAGGCAACGGTGCCTCCGCAAGCACAACACAATTCGCCTACAACTCCCTGGGTGAAATGACGAAGATTACCGATCCCCTGGGAAATGCGACGAGTTTGACATACACGTCGGCCGGGCTGATCCAGACGATTACCGATGCGCAGAGCAACGTGACCACATACGCCTACGACAGCCGGGGCAACCGAACTTCGGTCACCGACGCGAACAATAAACAAACAACGTTCACCTACGACTCGATGAGCCGGCTGACCCAAATTACTTATCCGGATTCGACAACCGCGCAGTTCGGCTACGATTATCGCGGTCGCCGCACGTCGGTGACGGACCAAAACGGGAAGATAACCTCCTACGCGTATGACGATGCAGACCGGCTGACCACCGTGACCGACGCCGCGAGCAACGTCACAACCTACGGTTACGACACGGAAAGCAACTTGACGAGCATCCAGGACGCAAATCGCAACACGACGAGCTTTTCCTACGATGCCTTTGGGCGCGTCATCAAGACGACCTTCCCGTCCGGAAATATTGAGACATACGGATACGACAATGTCGGCAACTTGACCAGCAAGACGGACCGGAAGAACCAGCAGATTACCTACACTTACGACCAGTTGAATCGGCTGACAGAAAAGTTCTATCCTGATAGTTCCACAGTGAATTACACCTACGATATGGATTCGCGGCTAACTCAGGTGACTGATCCTACGGGTACCTACCAGTTCACGTTCGACAATATGGGGCGTCTTAGCGGAACCTCTACGCAGTATGCGTTCCTGACTAGCCGAACGTTCACCACGAGCTATGGCTACGACGCGGCTTCGAACCGAACGGGATTCACCGACCCCGAAAGCGGCGCCAGCACCTTTGCCTACGACACGCTGAACCGGCTGCAGACGCTGACACCGCCAGCGGCTATCAGTGGAGGAAGTTTCGGGTTTGCCTACGACGCCCTGAGCCGCCGGACCAGCTTGACACGGCCAAATTCGGTGAATACCAGCTACACTTACGACAATCTGTCGCGGCTGTTGAGTGTGACGCATGCAAAGGCAGGCGCTACGCTCGACGGAGCTTCGTACACGCTCGACAGCTCCGGGAACCGCACTGCAAAGAGTGACCTTTATGCTGGCGTCACCACGAATTATGGTTACGACGCAATCTACGAGTTGCTTAGCGCAACGCAGGCTGGCTCCACAACGGAGAGCTATACTTACGACCCGGTCGGCAACCGATTGACAGACTTGGGAAGCGCGTCATGGAGCTACAACGCTTCAAACGAATTGAACTCGCGTCCTTCTGTGAGCTACACCTACGACGCGAACGGCAACACCACCAGCAAAACCGACTCCACCGGTACGACCACCTACGCCTGGGACTATGACAACAGGCTCACGAGTGCAATTCTGCCGGGTTCGGGTGGGACCGTGTCGTACCGCTATGACCCGTTCGGCAGGCGCATCGAGAAAGTCTCGCCGACCACCACCAGCATCTTCGCCTATGACGACAACAATCTGGTAGAGACGGTGAATGCGAGCGGAGGTGTGGTGTCTCGTTATGCACAAGGAGAGGGCGTCGACGAAGCGCTAGCCGAACTGCGTGGCACGACAACGGATTACTACGAAGAGGACGGTCTTGGTTCGATCACGTCGCTGACGGACCCCACTGGAGCACTGGCGCAGACGTATACGTACGACTCCTTCGGAAACACGGTGGCCACTACCGGCACTCTGCGGAACTACTTCCAATACACCGGGCGCGAGTTCGATACCGAGACCAGTCTCTATTTTTACAGGGCCCGCTACTACGACCCGCAAGCTGGAAGGTTCCTTAGCGAGGACCCGATTGGATTCAATGGGGGCCTAAACTTCTACCCCTACACAAGAAACTCGCCTCTCAATTTCGTAGATCCATCTGGACGGGTAATCGTCGTTGTAGGCGACATCACCACTTGGATTACCGCTACTCTGTATCTAAATGGATCTTCAAGTGCCGCTAATATCCTCAACGAACTGCAAAACGCGCCAGAAGTTTACACGATAAACATCTCAGATAGTTACTTGCACGACAAAGCTGTCGACGGGAAAACAGTGTACTGGAACCCGCATCAGGCGTTATGCGTTCAGAAGGGCGCGCAGTCGCCAGCACTCCAGTTGCTGCATGAATTAGAACACCTTCGACAAGACCGGCATCACCAGGGAGGCAATCTAGAGGAAGCAGCGGTGTCCGCAACAAATCCTGCTTCGATGCAATTAGGCGAACCAATAAGACTTAACTATCACGATGCCCAGGGAAAGGTGACTTGGCCACTTCCGATTCCATCAGGTTCAAGCTGCGGGTGTCAAAAATGACCGGTGCTAAACAAGCTCGTTTCTTAAAGCTTTCGGCAGTGATTTTGCTGGTGGTTGTGTTCGCAGGTGTCAGTGTGTACTTCAAGAGACGAGTGGAACTCGGCCGGCAAACGGCTCTTTCCACCTTAGAGAAAAAACAAGTGGTCCCTGTGGAACCTGACCCGCTGAGCCTGTCGACAGTTTCTATATCGAATACTGTTCGTAGTCAAATCTTGGCGGGCAACTTCAGCTTGTTTTACAGTGTTGCCGACATCTCGGCGGGCTGCGAAGGTGCCTTTCAGTCTTCGTTTGTGACTTCTGTTGCATCGGGAGCAGTGAAAACCAAAGTTCAGATGTCTGACCCTAGTGAGCCTTTCAACTGGTCAGACAAAGTCACGTCAGGTCTAGCATTTCGACGCCTGATATTTGCTGGGCTGGGCGCCAAAACGTGTTTCATTTACTACGAACGCGGCGGATCAACGTACCCTTCGTCTTGTTTGGCGGTAATGGACTATGCTCAGGACAAAAGCATTTGGGTCGCAGAATTTAGGAAGAAAGCCGCAACCTTGAACGATCTTCGTTCCATGATATCCGAGGAACAGTTTAAAGACACCCAAGGGCCCGTTTGCTGACTTGGAGCGGTTGTGACCGTGAACGGATTAGACAGCAACGGCAATACCCTCACCAGCGTGACGGGCTCGAACACCACGACCTATTCGTGGGACTTCGAGAACCGCATGACCAGCGTGACTCTGCCCGGTTCTGGCGGGACGGTCAGCTTCAAATACGACCCGTTTGGAAGGCGCATCGAGAAAATCTCCCCCACCACGACCAGCATCTTCGCCTATGACGAAAACAACCTCGTCGAAGAGACGAATTCGAGCGGAGCAGTCGTGGCTCGTTACACGGGAATCCTAGATTTCGATCAGCCGCTCGCCATGCTGCGCTCGGGCACGACGAGTTACTATGAGCAAGATGGACTTGGCACCGTCACTTCCCTGAGCAACACGGCAGGAGCACTGGCACAAACGTATACGTTCGACTCGTTCGGGAAACAGACCGCGTCCAGCGGCTCGCTGACCAATCCATTCCAGTTCACCGGGCGTGAGTTCGACACCGAAACCAACCTGCAATTTTCGAGAGCGCGCTATTTCGATCCCACAACTGGCAGGTTCATCTCGGAAGATCCCATCGGGTTCAAGGGGGGCGCGAATTTCTACAGGTACGTCAGAAACAACGCTGTGGATCTGACAGACCCGACCGGACTCTACACGTTGCAGGGATTCCCGCCAGCCCAGGCCGCCCAAATGAGTATCGCGATTGGGCAGCTCGCAGCCAAAATGAAAGCCAATCCGTGCTGCATTGATCCGAAGACGGCCAACAGAATCCTCAATCTGCTACAGCCGTTCAACTACGGGAGTGGAGTAACGTTCGTTTATAAACAAACGTTTCCATCGTCCCCTGGCTATACGACGTGTGCTGATGTCAGTAACCCTTGGGCGTTCTTAACGAACACCGTTGAGATTTCTCAAGCTGCCTTGGATGGCACGTGTGGATGTCCTCTCCCCGGTACGATATTGCACGAGACAACCCACCTTACCTGAGGCAATTATTTCGGTCCGGCACCGGAAGGGGGTGCCTATGGCAATGCCAGTGCATGCTTCGGTTCCCCCTGTTCTATGCCTCCGGGTCTGGAGGATGCGGAAGACGAGCCTGATCAATCGGTAGGGCTGACGGCCAAGCGCACAATTGGTAGGGGCGGAGCTTGCTCTGAAAAAGGTGAGATCAACTGGCTAGACGACGCTGCAACGATCCTCTGGGACGTGACTCCCGGCAAAATGTGCGCTTACGAATGGATAACCGAATGCATGCCTCGAGTGCGTCCCTAGCCCCGCCGCCCTCGATTGCAGCACGGGCGCAACTCGCCACGTTCTTCCATTTCTAGCGTATATTCTCGGGCGAGACCCAGTTGTGCCAGCGTTGGATCACCATAGGCCTGAAGACGTCGCACTTCTTCCGGATCTGCCTTTAATGCCCTAACAACCTTCAAGAGCCACACATGGCTGATGCCCAATTGGCGAGCCCAAGAGCGCGCGGACGGCCTTCGATTGTCACGGGAGGTGAGCCACCACAGCACGAATCGCTTGATCATGAGGCTTTCATCCTTGCTGCGCCACGGCCGCGGTGGATGATAATTCTTACTGGCCCGCGCTTTGGCCAGGTTTTCGATCGAGGCTTCGGCCGGATCAGCACGAGATTCAGGTCTATACAACGATGCCATGTCTCCTCCTCCCTCGTTCTTGTCGAGTTACCACCCTTCTTTCGTTTACGGCAATACGAATCTAAAGGACTTAGCTAAGACTCGGCGGCTGAAGAAGTCACTGGTGGCAAATTATTTTGCTGTTTTTTGAACATCGTCACCCTTTTCAGCGTTTCAACCGCGCGTTTGCTAACCGCTTGGGAACAAGGAAACAGCTAGTGCCCACGCGGCTTTTCCGCTCATTTTGGATTGTTGTTCCCGTCCCATTTTGTTGCCAAGACGTAGTGCAAAGGGTTGCCCTTAACGCCTGTGCCGACTCTCACCACCTTCCCGGTAATACAAAGGGTTTTCAGCGCCGTGCGCTTTTGGCCCGTCCGGCCCTCAACATGGGCTTCGATCTCCACGCGCGTGCACGGCCGATTGCTCCCGGCCAGATAGTCGAGAATTTGTTCGCTAACTCGGTCAACCTGCGGTTGCACTACCAGCACAGGCACGTGGATGCCGTGTTTGGCGAGAAAGGAGTGCACCTCTTCCATGGGTTCGCCGACGGCCCTCATTCGAGCAAGCTCCTCGCCAAGGATTTCAAGCTCCCCTCCGAGGTCTAGCCCCACGCAAACCTTCCGGTGAAACGTTCCGAGTGCTAGGAGCCAAAGGCGCTCGGTCAATCGCTCGGTCTCCTCATGCCCCGGGTTTGTCATTGTTAGTTCTGCCATTTGGTATTCAACCCTTCCGCACTAGTTTCCCACCAGGCAAGGTCGTGCTTTCTCCCCTGGGGCTAAAACATGGCCTTAGTCTCCGAGCGTCTCCTCCAAAATTAAGTGTTGCTGCTCTGGGTTGGGTTGCGACTTCGGCTTTGGCTCAGCTGTTTGGGAGTACTTCCGCAGGAGTTCTTTGGCTTCCGGGTATTTCCGGCGAGCGAAGTACTTTAGTCTTTCAATGTCCTGCCAGCACAGCGGACCGCGCGCTCCATCTTGCTCGATGCGCTTGATGCTTTTGGTCGCCGCAGAAGCAAACGCCGCTGCTCTTTCGGAAGCTCGGGCTTGCCGCTCTTCCTGTGGTGTCATTTGCCGACACTTCCCTAAGATCTCTTTCGCTCCTTTGAACCCTTGCTTGATGTAAAGTTGCAGCGTTTGGACCTTCCAATGGTCCAGTGGTCCGCATTTGGCGGCCTGCCGAATCTTCTCAAGGTCGTTGAGCAACGCGGGAAAGACAATGGCGCGGCGGCACTCGCCCAACGTCATCTCCCGCCCCTCGGCCTTCGCGCGGGCACCAATCTCCTCCGACTCCTGCCTTGCTTGGCGGCAACGCTGCTGCCACTGCCAATCTTCTAGTCCAGATAGATAGTGCTGTAAGAGCTGGTGCGAGGTGCCAAGTTCGCAAGCTAGTGTCCGCAGCGACGGACGGGCGGATTCCGGCAGCCCGCTCCATTCCACAAGTCTCTGACGAAACTCTGTCGCCCGGGATTCCTGCTTTTTCTTTCGACCTTTCATGCTTCCTCCTTGTCTAAACCTTTAGACTTCGTCTTGAGTGTCACCAGGACGCCCACCTGCGCGAGCCGGTCCAGTAACTGCGGCACGCTCCATCCAACCCATTGTCTAAACCTTTAGACTTCGTCTTGAGTGTCACCAGGACGCCCACCTGCGCGAGCCGGTCCAGTAACTGCGGCACGCTCCATCCAACCCATCGTTTAGGCTCTATCAGAGCAATCCGCAATTGCTCCAAGGTGCTTTTGGCGAAACGCGCGGAGTTGATCACAACTGCGCAGGTCTCGATGGCTATCGGCGGCTCTTTTGGCTTCCACTCCACCAGATGGACACCAGGTGGCATCGGGGGAATCAGCCGCCCGGCATCGTCCACAACCGCAAGAACTGGTTCGGGAACGTCGTCCTTAATAGAGATTTCTGCTGCAGGACCACCTACAAAACCTGCAAAACTGGGTTTTGATGGTTTTGTAGGCTCCTGCGTCGACTGATCGGCCATAATTCGTCTCGTTGGTTGCCAATCCAGCCACCGACTTCTTGTTATTTTATTGGCATTCGTATCGATCATTTCCATACCCTCGGGTTGACGGCGTACCGGTTTGATGGGCGACCGCCTGTTGGACCCGACGCAGCGGAAATGTCCTTGACCCAGCCGGCATCTTCCAGAACCTCCGCCGCCAGTTTCACGGCCTCCGGAGTATCAAGGCCACTCCAGCACTTCAGGTACACGTCTCGGCAAGAAAAGGATCCGGTCTCTCCGATCTTGCGCCGTTTGACCTTGTCAGCCAGTTCGCGCGCCGCTCGGAGTTGAGGCGTAACAATGCAGGAGTAGACGCGGCGAGCATGAGACTCGAGATAATCGCACCAAGCTGCGGCTAACTGCGCGTGCTCAAGTGAGATGTATTGGCTCACGTGGCCATCGGCCGCCTGTGCCGCTAATTCACACAACAGACTTAGCGCGGGCATGAGCTTACGGTGCTTGCTAAGGTGCGACACCAATGCCGGATGCAACTCTTCGCCACGTACTTTGTGCTCAAGCTCACTCAGCCAGTCAGCGAAGAGCTCTTGCGCTTGAGGCGTGAAGCGCAACCGTATGGGATCCTTCTCACTTAGGGCCAACAGTTTGCGGAACACGCGCTCCGTCTGCTCTTCCACGTCGCCGTCCGGCGGACGATCGATATACTTCCATTCCAATTCCGTATCAGGCCACACAAGAACCTGAAAGCGCTGAACCAATCCGTCATTGCCAGGACCGTCCTCGATGGCATCCACCATGTACGCACGAAGGCGGGCGGGTTGGATGCCGCCAAGCATTGACATGCAACACGCCTCGACGTGAATGGTACCCCGCCCGATGCGATCGATGGTGTGGCCGGTGTCGCCATTCCAGGCCTGAAGACAGAATGCGCGCTCTCCTTCACGGCCTTGGCGGTCGAGCGTACTCCACCAGCCGGTGAGCTCATCGCGTATGACAAATACACCGGCCGGATTCTCATTCATCACGGCGTGAAGGGCTTCGGACGTGGCGTCGTTGACGATTAATCGCCGTGGTTTGGGCTGATCGAGAACGTCGGTGGGTCTTTCAGGACCTTCGTTCCCCGCCTTGGCGCTCCTCTTGTAGTTTTCCCTCCAAGCGGCAAGTCGCAGTTCGCACTTCTCGTTCTCCACCTCGTGTTCCGCGAGCGCCCGCTCGTGTTCTAACCTCCAATCCGATTGAATACGGCTCAACGGACGGATGACGGCCTGAATTACCGGTGATTTCATAAACCCCGGCGGGGCGATGATTCCACCCCACAGATTAGGCACTACGATCCACCCCGTATCATTGGCTTTCGGTTGAATGACTGCGCGCCGATTCACTGACCCGGCAAGACAGAGCATCATCACCGCGGCCGGGTAATCCATTGGCACCTGCATGCGCTCGGCCACGTCCCGGACCAACGGACGAAAGCAGGTTGGGAGCAACTCTTCCGAGAACGGCTGGACCGGCGGCAGCTCGTTTTGAATCGGCTCCGGATTCGACCAATCGCCCGGATCTTCGGCATTCCCCTCATAAACTTCGTGTACCTCGTTGTCCTCTCCAACCTCCTCAACCCGCCCGACTCTCATACCTCCTCCTTGAACGCTATCTGAACCAATTCACCCTCAACAGCGAGTGCTAGTGCTCGGGCCATCGCAGGATCTGGATTGTCTTTATTGGCGAGTACAACGGTAACGTCACGTTGGCGATCGCGCGGCGTCAGGCGGCCATGGAGGGACTTAATCTGCTTACGGGTTCGGCGCACCACATCCGGCTCCGGCTTACCCGTCTGCCGCGGAGCAGCAAACAGGTCACCCAGTTCGAGTCCTAAGGCAGCGCAAATCGCCTGGACCGAGCACCCGGCAAAACAATGAAGAAGAACGCGGCCGTTCTGTTCTCGGACTGAAAGACTAGGATTCCGATCCGGGTGGGCTGGGCAAAGGGCACTCCATCCGGTGTTACGGTGTCGAACCCCGCGCAGACGGGCAAGAATAAGCTCCAAGCTCGCGTTCATTATCGGATCTTCCGAGCCGGCATCGTAATCATCACAACCGAAATTGTAGTGGCCACGGAGCGAAAAGTGAATGAAACGGGCACGAAAAAGGCATATGTATGCTACATTCTGGTGCATGACACGCATCTCACTTTTTCTTGAAGAGAACGCCATCAAAAGAGCGAAGGCTCTTGCCGCGGACATGAAGCCACCATGTCCATGGTCGGCCGTTGTGCGCGCAGGCTTATACATGTACATCGGGCACCCAGATGAGCGCACACTGCGATTGGCTAGATCGCGGCGGGGCTTGAAGCGTGTCTCAGTTTTTCTTGAAGATAAGGGCATCAACCGGGCCAAAGCCTTTGTCGCGAGTAGGAAACGGCCATGCCCATGGTCGGCTGTTGTGCGCGCCGGCTTGTACATGTATCTCGAAGTCGCCGAGGATGCCAAAAAGGACAATCACAAATTCCGTTTGAAAGATGGAAGGGTGAAGCTGTGGCTGAGTGACTAACGATAGCGCTTAGATTCGGCTATAACCAGCGACCGTAACCGTAGCAGGATGGTCCGCGTAAATCCAACGGTGCCACCTACTGCACTTCTTCCACTAAACAGCCGAGTCTCACTAGCTAGATGGTCGAAAGCCGCATTCGCTTGCACTGCTATTCAGCATATGTATGCCTGCCTAGGTTTTTTCCCCATCCTCAACCATTACAATCGACAACGTGATCGTGCCTGAAGAAAAGGTGAGTGACTGTTCAGGTCAAATTTCGTATGCTTGCCGCGCACACAAATCCGACGCTGATTCGACGCACAAGGAGAAAATCCGTGTTACGTCGAATCGTGATGGATATGGAAACGGGCAAGCCCAAGCCTCGCCAGCGCGGGTACGTCTACCAAAAAGGAAAAAGAAAAGGCGAGCCGTGGAACTCCAGGGAACGGGCATACGGCAGGTTCAGAGTTGACATTCCTGGGCGAAACGGACAGAAGGAAGTTCGCGTAGCCTTGGGGTATTGCCGCGACGAATTGGACGCCATGCTTGCCCTGCACAAGGAAATGGAAGCGTCGGGAGTGCACGACCTGGACAAAATCCGGGAACGCATTTCGGCACCAACCACATTTCGTGAGCAGGCGACATGGTGGATCTCAGAGATGACGGCGGGGCGAATCGTTCACGCGAAAAGGCGTGACGCCATTGACCCCAACACCATCGCCGGGTACCAAAACGGCGTTTCATACCTCGATGATCTAGTCGGAGATTTGCCGATTGCTTCCATTGACAATCCAGAAGCCAAGGAGGTCATCGCCAACATGAAATCCGAGCGACTGGCCAATGGGAACCGGCGGTTTTCCGATAAGACCATTCTCGATTATTTCCAGGTGCTTCGTCGGGTTATTGCTTCCGAGCTGGACGAGAAATTCAATCCCGTCCATTCGCGGAAGTGGAACCTAGTGGCCATTGGTGTTCCACGCGTCAATCCCAACAAGCAGCGTCGCCCCACGCTAACAGCTAAGGAGCTAACGATGCTGCTATCAAAGGCAGAAGGAACGTATCAGATGCTTTACTTCTTTTGCGCGATTACGGGCATGCGCGTTTCGGAGGCCGTTGCCGTCGAAGTCGACAAGCACATGGAAACCGATTGTTCGATCGTCTATGTTCGCCAGCAACGGGAGAAAAGTGTGAATCGCATCAAGGAGCATCTCAAGACGGAGTCGGGATGCCGAGATGTTGATGTTCACCCTGATGCTGCAGCGATCCTGCGTAATTTCGTTGACCGCCGGCGGAGTGGCTTTCTCTTCCGTACGGCTAACGGTTCTATGCTCGATCCAGGAAATGTCGCAAGGGATAGCCTGCGTCCAATTCTTGAGCAAATGGGCAGGGCTCAGGTGGGAACTCGTTTTAACATTTTCCGCCGCTTCCGCGAAGCTGTACTGCAACGCAGCGAAGCACGTCAGATCCTGATCGACTACTGGATGGGGCATTCGAGCGCAAGCATGGGGGATCGATACGGTCGTCAGTTGGTGGAGGATATCGAATACCGGCAAGACCAAGTGAAGAAGGTCGGGCTGGGTTTCGAGCCTCCACCGACGTTGTTTGGGCTACATGGGCTACAAATTGTGGAAAACTCAGAAGCAGCGTAAATGGATAACCCGATGAAAAATAAGGGAGGAAGTGGTCGGGGCGAGTGGATTTGAACCACCGACCTCCTGGTCCCGAACCAGGCGCTCTAGCCAGGCTGAGCCACGCCCCGACAAGCGCTCA
The DNA here is from genome assembly GCA_963722985.1 of Candidatus Acidiferrales bacterium. Classification (GTDB taxonomy): domain Bacteria; phylum Acidobacteriota; class Terriglobia; order Acidiferrales; family UBA7541; genus Acidiferrum. The sequence continues at coordinate 61,414 of CAVROZ010000004.1, forward strand.
AAAAACGATTTCAAGCGCAACCTTAAGACTAGCACAGCTCTCCCGGGACGTGCCAGCAGAGCTGCTATGTATGATCGCGGTGTTGCTTCATCCCAGATGAATCAGCTTCGCTTCGGTGATGGCGGCGTGCTGACGGATCGGCCCAAGAATCTCTTCGGAAACCGTTCCGTCCAACCGCACGAGTGAGACCGCTTCGGCTCCCACCGTCGCTTGGCGGCGTCCCAATGCAAACGTGGCGATGTTGACATCGTGTTTCCCGAGCGTCGTGCCGACGTGGCCGATCACGCCGGGTTTATCGTTGTTGCGCAGGTACAGCATGGTACCGTCCAGCTGCGCTTCCACCGGGATTCCGTCAATGCGAATCACGCGCGGCGTGCCATCGTGCAGCACGGTGCCTTCGGCGCTAAACCCCGGTTCGCCTGGCTTAGCGGGCAGCGCAGCTACCTCCAATGTGTGCTGGAATCCGTGTTCGCGCCGCCGCGTCTCTTCTTCCACGGTCAATCCGCGCGCCGCAGCAACCGCCTGAGCATTCACCACATTCACTTTCTCATCCAGCACGGCGTTCAACAATCCCGCCAAGACGGCGCTGCGCAGTAGATGGGTTCCCAACTCCGCCAGCTCTCCAGCATAGCGGATCTTCACTCGTGCCGGCCGGGTCGCCGCCGCTTGCGAAACGAGCGAGCCCAATCGTTCCGCCAAAGCAAGATAAGGCCGGACGCGCCGGTATTGCTCCGGGGACAAAACTGGCAAATTCACCGCATTTCGAATTACACCTTCCTGCAAATAGTCGCGCACCTGCGCCGCTACCTGATTGCCCAGCTCTTCCTGCGCCTCTGCCGTTGAGCCGGCCACATGCGGTGTCGAAATCACATTTGGCAAGCCAACCAGTGGTGAATTCTTCGGCGGTTCTTCCGCAAACACGTCCAGCGCCGCGCCGGCCACATGCCCGCTCTTCAGCGCCGCGGCGAGATCGGCTTCGTTGATGAGTTCGCCCCGTGCGGCGTTTACAATGCGCACGCCCTTCTTCATCGTGCCGATGGATTGCGCATTGATCATATTTTTCGTGGCAGTGCTCACGGCGGTGTGCAGCGAAATGAAATCACTCTGAGCGAAGAGTTCTTCCAGAGGCACCAACTCAACGGAATATTCCTTCGCCGCTGCTTCACTGATGAAGGGATCGAACCCGATAACCCGCATATCAAAGGCGTTCGCGCGAATCGCCACTTCCCCGCCAATGCGTCCCAAACCGATCAGTCCCATTGTTTTTCCACGCACCTCCGCGCCCGAGGACGACTTTTCCCACTTCCCTTCGCGCATCGAGGCGTCGAATTTGGGCAACTGGCGCACCAACGCCAGCAGGAGCGCAAAGGTATGCTCTGCGACGGACACCGAGCTTCCTCCCGGCGTGCTCATCACCAAAACCCCGCGCTTGGTGGCCTCGTCCAGGTCGATGTTGTCTACGCCCACGCCGGCGCGCCCCACGACGCGCAACCGCGGCGCTTTGCCCAGCAGGTCGGCGGTCACTTTTGTGGCGCTGCGCACGATCAGAGCGTCGGCGTCGGCGAGTTCCACTCCCAAAGTGTCTTTGGTGGTCTGAACAATGTTCCATCCTGTCTCTATCAGCAGCTCCAAACCACGTTCGCTGATCTTGTCCGCTACGATGACTTTCATCCTGGCCTCTTTTCGGGGTAAAAGCCGCCTTCATCAGCGGTCTCTTCCCACATTCTAAAAACATTCCAAGTTACCGTGCGGCCCGCTCGGCGTCAATGCGAGTGCGGGAGTCGCGGAAACCATGCGAAGAAAGGATCCTGCCGAGATGGCCTCCAGCGGTGCTGGCCCCTAAGAGTTGGGTGGCATGATGGCCGAAATGTCGCGTTAGAACCGCCCGCCTCAGAGGTCAGCCGCTACACAGGCAAGAGCTTCGCGGACGTTCCGTTTGAACTTGGCTCTGCTATAGTTTTTAAAGGGAGCCACACATGACTCTGTCCGAGCAGGTTCAGAAAGATATTGTCACCGCGATGAAGGCCAAAGAGGAAATGCGCCTCAGCGTACTGCGCATGGTCAAGTCGGCGTTGCAGCTGAAGGAAGTGGAAAAGATGCGCCCGCTCGACGCCGTCGAGTCCGTCCAGTTGTTACAAACGCTCGCCAAACAGCGCAAGGAATCCATCGACCAATTTGCCAAGGGCGGCCGCCAGGATCTCGTAGACAAGGAAACCAGTGAACTCAAAATCCTCGAATCTTATCTCCCCGCGGGCGCTTCCGATGCGGAAATGGATGCGGCCATCAACAAAGCCATAGCCGAATTGGGAGCCAATTCCATCAAACAAATGGGCGCCGTTGTGAAAGCGGCCAAAGAAACCCTGACCGGCAAGGCCGTCGACGGTAAAACCCTCAGCGACCGCGTGCGCGAGCGGTTATCGAAGCTCAGCTAAGCAATATCGGCCGCTACAAAGGCCGGATAGATTCGAAACTCCGGCAAGAACGATGCCCTTACCCCAACAAATCGCGGTTCGCTACGCTGAGGATGACGCCGGCTACGTGACCATACGGCCTGTCATCAAACAGACCTTTCGCCTGAGTGAGCTGACGGACATGGTTGTCAGCTCAGTCGGCAAAGACCCCTCTCGAGTGCAACAAACCCTCCGTACCGGCACGGTTCTCTACAACGGTTACCACTACTGGTGGGATTCCTTATCAGCCGATCGCTCCGAAATCGAAGCCCTGTTGACCGCTTTCCCCGATGATGATCCATCTCGCCTGTTCGATCGGACTAAGATCACTGCAATTCTTTTCGAAAGCGGCGGCGGAACGCAGCGCAACCTCGTTGAAATTACAGTAAAGGAAGCCAGCCAGAAAAAATTCCTTGCTAAAACCTCGCCCTGGACGATCCTGCTGCAGGTCGCCGCGGATGAGGCGCCCCGCTATGAAAAATATTCCCACGCCCGCCACGCCGACCTCTTCCGTCTCACTCTGCCTTTCGACCGTGCTCAGCTGCTCCTCGCCGCCATGCTAGACACCGCCCCGCGAGGGCTGCGCCATCGCTGGAACACGCTTCGGCCTCCTGCCGCGCTTACGTTCATTTACCCTCGGTAGCTGCCCCGTCGACCAGTTAATTCACTCCGCACGCCTTTTCCCTCTTCTGTACCAATCGCATGGCGCTGGTTTGTAGCATGGATTGAAGTGTTCTGACTCTAATCAGGAGGAGCATTCAACCATGAGAAAGGTTCTTACCGTAGCAGCAGTTGGCTTGTCGTTTGTTGCTGGCGCAGTTTGCGCGCACAGGGTTCACGATTGGCACGACCTCGATGATGTACACAAGCACATCGTCGAATCGATCCATGAAATGGAGCGCGCGCGCTCGGCCAATCACTATGACATGGACGGCCACGGCGCGAAGGCCGAGGAGCATCTGCACGCGGCGGAAAGAGAGCTGAGCCTGGCGGTGGAGTCGGCAAAGCTGCACTAAAATCGTTTCTAAGGGGCGCGCGTCAGCTACCGGGCAAAGTCGCTGGGACAGCCAGATCGCGCGCCCTTTTTGTTTCTGATGCCGAAACAGAGGGATGTTTCTCAGGCAGAGCGGCGCGGCTTTGGTCGCTGTCGGACACCTGGGTAAGTCTATCCTTTGAACATAGAAATGGATTCGCACTCAGTCGAGAGTACTGCCGCCGTTCCGCTACCTTTTTTACGAATCCCTTCCCCCTCGGCCCCAGCCTGGGTCATAATCCCCCACAAGCAAGTTTCATTCGCACTATTTCATCGGGGAGGACACGGTGAGCGACCGTCCACGGAATTCCACGGCACCTTCAAGTGAATTTCGCAGCTACGTCCCGGCCTCGCAAACTCTGACGGAATTCTCGTTTCGCGCCGTCGTGCTCGGCGGCATCTTTGGACTGCTTTTCGGTGCTGTCTCTGTCTATGTCGGCTTACGCGCAGGTCTAACCGTTTCCGCTTCCATTCCGATCGCGGTGTTGTCCATCAGCATTCTGCGGGCTTTTGGCCGCTCTACAATCCTCGAAAACAATATCGTGCAAACCACGGGCTCGGCCGGTGAATCGCTGGCTGCCGGTGTAATGTTCACACTTCCGGCGTTGATTTTCCTGGGCTTCGGCTCGGAATTCACCTTTTGGCGTATTTTCCCTATGGCGCTGTTGGGAGGATGGCTCGGCGTTTTGTTCATGATTCCGCTCCGCCGCCAACTCATTGTCAAGGAGCACGGTAACCTGAGCTTTCCGGAGGGCACTGCGTGCGCGGACGTGCTGGTCGCGGGCGAAAAGGGCGGCTCGTTTGCGGGACGCGTCTTCTGGGGACTGGGCCTCGGTGGCGTATACACCTTTTTGATGAAAACTGTTCTTGTCTGGACGGAACAGCCAGAAGGGCGGCCCGGGTGGTATCCGGGCTCGAGTTTCCGCGCCAACATCACCTCGGAATATCTCGGCGTTGGCTACATCATCGGCCCGCGCGTTTCCGGCATTTTGTTTGCCGGAGGCATCGTCTCCTGGTTAGTCATCATGCCGGCGATCAAGTTCTACGGCCAGCTGGCGGGCAACACGCCGCTCTACCCGTCCACGATTCCCATTCCACTGATGACACCCGACGATATGTGGCGGAGCTATATCCGTCCGATGGGCGCGGGCGCTGTGGCCGCTGCGGGATTGATTACGCTTCTCCGTACCCTGCCCACGATCATCGCCGCTCTCACTGCAGGCCTGAAGGACGTGCGCGCCCAAAACGGCGAAGAATCCGTCGCTGCCACCCGCACGGAAAAAGACACTCCGATGCGTTGGGTAATCGTCGGTTCCATCGTCATTGTCGTCATGATGTGGGTACTTCTCACCTTCCATCCCATGCACGGTGCGCAAACACAGTGGTATCAGAATCTTTTCGCAGGGATCTTCGTCGTCGTTTTCGGATTTCTTTTTGTGACGGTCGCAAGCCGCATCAGCGGCCTGCTTGGCAACTCCTCCAATCCCATCAGCGGCATGAGCATCGCCACTTTAATGGCCACCTGCGCCATTTTTCTGCTGGCCGGATGGACCGCTCCAAACTATGCCGTGCTCGCTCTGATGATAGGCGGCGTGGTTTGCATCGCCTCCGCGATTGCCGGCGCCACCTCTCAGGACTTAAAGACAGGATTTCTCGTCGGTTCCACACCTTTCTGGCAGCAGATGGGATTGTTGATCGGTGTCACAGTCTCCACCGTTGCTATTGGTGGCACGCTCAACCTGATGAACAAGGGCCTCGAGAAATATCTCTCCACGGAAATTCCTGTGAATATCAGTTCCCTTCCAACCGGAGCGAAAGTCGAGCGCCAGTCCTTTACTTATAAAGACAAGAGCTACGTCCTGATCAACTCCTTGGGTTCGAGCGTGATTCCCGACGGCGAATACCTCTACGACCGCGACACCCAGAAGATCGAGTACCAATGGGCGCAAGGCATCGGCAGCGACAAGGCGCCCGCCCCCCAAGCGCGATTGATGGCCACGGTGATCAGCGGCATCCTGACGCAGCGTTTGCCCTGGCGTCTGGTTCTAATGGGCGTTGCCATGGTGATCGCTATTGAGATTCTGGGCGTTCGATCGCTGGCCTTCGCCACCGGTCTGTATATCTCTGTCGCCACCACGGCCACGATGTTTGCCGGGGGCTTGATCGCCTGGCTTGTGCAAACTTCGATGAAAGAAAAACAGGAAGGCAGCAGCGAAGCCAGTCCTGGCGCTCTCTACTCCAGCGGTCTCATCGCGGCCGGAGGTGTGTTCGGACTTCTCGGCATCGGCATCAATCTCTTGCAGGATCCGGAGATTGCCAATCACGTACCTGGATGGGTAGCCGGTGCGCTGCGGTTGCCGTGGCGACCGGATCTTTTTTCCTTTGGCCCGAAGCTGGTGGGATCGCTTGCCAACAGCAATCTCTTCGCGGTCTTTATGTTTCTGCTGTTGTGCGCTTCGCTCTTTTATTTCGCGCGAAAAAAGCTAGATTGAACCGGACGGTTTACAATGAAATTGCTCGGCGGTGGGGTGCCAAGGACGGCTCGGAACTGCCGGATTTTTTACCATGTCAGCACTCGCGAATCTAGAACCTCGCCTTGTATGGAAGCATTTTGAGCGGCTGGCGGCCATTCCACGCGCTTCCACAAAAGAAGCCGCCGCACTGGACTACGTTCGTAGGGTGGCCGCAAGATTGACCCTCGAAACCGTGCAGGATCCCGCCGCCAATCTCCTCATTCGCAAACCGGCCCACCCTGGCCGAGACCTCGCGCCGATGGCCCTTTTGCAAGGTCACCTCGACATGGTCTGCGAGAAAAACGAAGGGACCGTCCATAACTTCGATAGCGATCCCATCAAACTCGTGCGGGACGGCGACTGGTTGAAGGCCGACGGTACAACACTTGGAGCAGATAACGGTATCGGAGTGGCGGCCGCGCTCGCGGTGATGGAAAGCAAGGACATTTTCCACGGCCCGCTTGAGTTTGCATTCACGGTTGACGAGGAAACCGGCCTGACCGGCGCTGCACAATTCCAGCCTGGTTTGCTGAAGTCCAAGTATTTTCTCAATCTGGATACCGAAGAGGAGGGTCTGCTGTGCATCGGCTGCGCAGGCGGCGTCAACACCGCGGCCCGGCGCAAAGTCACGCTTGTTCGTTCCGGCGCGGGATCCACCTGGCGCATTCGGGTCTCCGGCCTCCGCGGCGGCCATTCCGGCCTGGACATCCATCAGGGCCGAGGCAACGCGTTGCAAATCCTGGGTGGCGTGCTTCAGGATCTCCTGGAGTGCGTTCCTCTGGAACTTTCCAGCATCAATGGCGGAAGTGCCCACAACGCCATTCCCCGGGAGGCGACTGCGGTGGTGATCGTCGACTCCTCTCGTGAGCATGAATTGAAAGCACTCGTCGTTGCCGCCGAAGCAGCCCACAAAACCTATGTCGGCGCATTCGATCCCGGTTTGCAGATCACCGTCGAAAAAACCGAACGCCCTGAAACGGTTATGCATGCCAAGGACACGGAAAATACCGTCGCTCTTCTAACCACTTTGCCGACTGGGGTTCTAGCCATGAGCCCCGATATTCCCGGGCTGGTGCAAACCTCCACAAATCTTGCAATCGTCAGAACCACAGGGGGCGTGGTCGAGATCATCACCAGCCAACGAAGCGCGATTGCAAGTAGCAAAATGTCTGCCGCCCGGATGGTTGCCACGACGTCCCGTCTGGCAGGTTTCAGCGCGGAGCACGCCGGCAGCTACCCTGGTTGGAAACTGGAGCCGGACAGCGATCTTGTGCGCAAGCTGCAGGAGGTAAACCAGAAAGTTTTCGGCCAACCGGCAAAGCTGTTCGCGATGCATGCCGGCCTGGAGTGCGGCGTCATCGGCGAAAAATATCCCGGCATGCAGGTGATTTCCTTCGGCCCGACGATCGTGGACCCTCACAGTCCGCGCGAGCGCGTAAAAATCTCCTCCGTAGAGAATTTCTGGAAATATCTAAAGTCCGTCCTGGAATTCCTGTAACACGGGCGAGCCGGCTGACTGCGGCCATGGGTGGTCACGTAGTGTCTCGTTCCAGTCATTCGATTCTTCGATCTCACTCAGCCGGGTTCAAACCTGTTTGCGTGCCCCGGTTTGCCCCATTCGGCATCAATAAGCCTGAATTTCTCACAACTATTTAAAATCCTGTTTTGACGCGACGGCTTTGGCCGCCGTACACTTTTTACATGGGTACTCGGTTCGGCGCGCCGCGCGTTCGCTTCGACTGGCGAAGCTTCATCACGCCTGCCGTCAAGCTATTGGTCTTGATTTGCACGGGTGTTTTTCTGGCGCAGACCCTCATCGGATTTCTTCTTCCGCTGCGCGTCACGGCTCTCGTCAATTACTGGTTCGGACTTGTCCCGAGCGGAGTGATTCCAGGGCTGCGAATTTGGCAGCCGGTGACCTATCTGTTCTTGCATGGCGGCTTGTGGCATTTGCTCATCAACATGCTAATGCTGTGGATGTTCGGGCGTGAATTGGAATTGGTCTGGGGAAAGAAAAAGTTTCTGAACTATTTTTTCCTGTGCGGCGTTGGTGCGGGCCTAATTACCGTTCTGGTCAAATACATCCCGTTCTTCTTTGGACATGCTCTGTCGGACGTCCCCACCATCGGTGCATCTGGCGCTATTTTTGGTATTTTGATCGGTAACGCGATTCTGTTTCCCGACCGTCAGATTTGGCTGTTTCCGCTTCCCATCATGATTCCCATGCGCCCTTTTGTCGCAGTCATGGGAGCCATCGAATTTTTCGGAACCCTAAATTCCGGAGGGGACAACGTCAGCCACGTCTGCCACCTCGGTGGCATGCTCATCGGTTGGCTCTATATCCGTCGCGGGTCGTTTCTTTTCCGGGTCCGCAACGAAATGGCCGATTGGAAGTATCAACGCAATCGCAAACGCTTTGAAGTGTACATGAAGAAAAGCAAGAATGAACCGCCTTCGAACCCGGACCACTGGGTTAATTAGCAGCTCCACCGTTTAAAGTGGCTCCCTGATTGTCAGAACGGACCCGCTCAGAAGATATGGAGATCCTAACTGCCGATCACGTGAAACTTCATGAAGTTGGTCGTTCCCCGAATCCCCATCGGCGTTCCGGCCACAATCCCGATCACATCGCCCTTCTTCACCAACCGTTCTTCGATGAGCCGCTTCTCCGCGATGGCCGGCAGTGCATCAATTTTCTTGATGTCCACAATGCTTCGCGGCGTCACTCCCCACAGCAGCGCCATGCGTCGGCGCGTGGCCACCTCCGGCGAAAAAGCCACGATGGGCACTAGCGGCCGGTAGCGCGACACCAACCTCGCCGTAAAGCCACTGTGCGTGAATACCGCGATCACTTTCATGTGCAGTTCCCGCGACGCGTGGCAAACCAGTTCCGCGACGGTCTCCGCCACCTTCAATCGTTCCGTCCCGGCAGGCCTCGGAAATTCCTGGATGCTCGCTTCCGCCTCTTCGATGATTCGCGCCATCATTCCCACGGCTTCCACTGGATATTTCCCCGTGGCCGTTTCCGCGCTCAGCATCACCGCGTCCGACCCGTCGAAAATAGCATTGGCCACATCGGAGGCTTCCGCGCGCGTAGGCCTTGGATTTTCCGTCATCGATTCCAGCATCTGGGTCGCGGTGATCACGGGGCGTCGGTTCTCCCGAGCCCGCGCGATGATGTTTTTCTGCACCACCGGCACGCATTCTGGACGCATTTCCACGCCGAGGTCCCCGCGCGCCACCATCACTCCATCGGCGACGCGCAGGATCTCTTCCAGGTTCTCGATCGCTTCCGGCTTTTCGAGTTTGGCGATCACCGGTGTATCTTCCTTCGCCCGCTTCACCAGCGCTTTTGCCAGCAGCACGTCTTCCGGGCGCCTTACAAAGCTCACCGCGATATAGTCCGCTCCCTTAGACAGCGCAAAACGCAGGTCTTCGCGATCTTTGTCCGTGAGCGCCGGGACGCGCAACTTCACACCCGGCAAGTTGATTCCTTTGTTTTCGCCCAGGAGTCCGCCGTTCGCCACCTGGCAAATCACCTCATGAGCAGTCGTGGATTCCACACGAAGTTCAATCAAACCGTCGCTCAGCAGGATGCGGTCGCCACGCTTTACTTCCCGTGGCATGGGATGAAAGGTCGTGTTTACCCGCGTCGAGTCTCCCAGCACTTTCGCCGTGGTGATGACAAACCGTTGACCGGCTCGAAGCAAAACCGCTCCGCCGCCGGCGAGCGCTCCCGTACGGATTTTCGGCCCCTGAAGATCGACCAGAATTGCGACCGGCTTTTTCATCGCCACGGCCGTTTCCCGCAGGATGGAGAAACTCTCGGCGTGTTCTTCGTGAGTACCGTGAGAGAAATTCAGTCGCGCTACATTCATCCCGGCTTGCATCAACTTGCGGATCATGCGCGGCGATCGTGTAGCGGGACCGATGGTGCAAACGATTTTAGAATGCCGCGAAATCATCGTTATCCGTGTCCTTGATCATGTTTCGAATTCGAGTTAGTGAAAGACGGAAAACTCCGTCACGATGCGGATCATGACGTCGACGCCCTTGGCAAAGGAGGCTAGCGGCATTCGCTCTTCATCTCCGTGCACCCTGGATTCGTCATCCTGCGTCAGCGGAAATGGGCTCAAACCGTAGGCCTGCACATTGTGCAGCCGCAATTGTGCGGAATCGGTCGCTCCGGTCGACAGCAGCGGCAAAACCGGCGCTCCGCCGAACTCTTTGGCGCACACCTTGGTGAGCAGCGCGTAAAAATCCGTTTCCATCGAGGAGTTCGGCGCCGCCAGCCCTCCATCCGGCATCACCTCCAACTTCACGGCGGGATCGCTCACAAGCTTGTTCAGCTGGTTCAGCAGCACATCGATGGTGTCGCCCGGCAACAATCGCACATTAAGCACCGCCCGAGCTTCGGACGGGATTACAGTCGGGCGCACCCCCGCCTGCAATATGGTCGGTGCAATCGTGTCTCTCATCATCGAATTCCACATCGGATTCATGTCGGAAATTACCCGCTGCGCGTGTTCCCCACGGTCCGGCGTGTCGATGACCTTCAGCCATTTGGAGGTCTCATCGTCTTCGATTGCCGACAAACCCTCGAAATACCTCCTCACAATTGAGGTCAAGTGCACCGGCGCCGTATAGTTACCGATCTTCTCGACCGCCGCGGCTAAATGCACCACCGGATTTTCTTTTGTCGGCGTCGACGCATGGCCGCCCTTCCCTTTGGCGGTCACCGAAATATTTACGGAAACTTTTTCTTCCACCTGCAGACCGACGTACTGCACCTTGCCGTTCTTCAGAATTGTTTCTCCACCTTCATTTACCGCAAAGCCAGCGGCAACCTTGTCCCAATATTTGGCGATTAAAATCTTAAGGCTTGCGTCTCCAAACTGCTCCTCATCAGCCGTCGCCAGAAAAATCACGTCGCGCTCGATGTGCACGTTTCCCCGTTTCAAGGCGATGAACGCCGCCATATTCGCCGCCAGCATGCTTTTGTCGTCGATGGAGCCGCGCCCATATAGGTATCCGTCCTTCATCACTCCGGCAAACGGATCGACCGACCACCTGCTTTTATCCACCCCCACCACGTCCATATGCGCCACCAGGAGCAGCGCTTTCGACGGATCAGGCACCGCGCTGCTGCGCAAACGCGCCACCACCGCACTCCTTCCCGGCGTCAGGTCCAGAATCTCGGAGGTAAGCCCTTCTTTCGTGAGAACGCCCGCAATGTATTTCGCGGCCTGCAATTCGTTTCCCGGAGGGTTTGTTGTGTTGATCTTGATCAACTCCGTGAGCCAGCCCCGTGCTTCCAACTCGAGCGGCGTAGTGTCTCCGAGCGCCGCCGGACTTGCCGGTATGCCCATCGCCGGTGGATTCTGCCGAATTTGAGCGCGCGTCGGCGCGCTGCCACAAATCGCGATACAGCATGCGACGAAGAAGCTCCAGCGCTTCCTTCTCACAAAGTCTCCCTCCAGTCTGAATCTGTTTTGCATCAACTGAATTCCATACTAACATGCGGTTTTGGCCTTCCCCGTTGGGGGCCTCCCTCGTTCGTGCCCAATGTGCACCCGCGCGAGGGTCGGGGTGGACGACGCAGGACAGTTAATCCGCATCTTAGTTTAAATAGGATGCGTCGCACTTAGACGGCAATGGGAGATGGAAATGCGATCTCGCTTCAGCTCTATTTCGATCAAGTTTGCTGTAATCGCCGCGCTCGCCGTGTTCCTTTCAGGGCCCGCTTCAGCGCAAGCCCCCGCCGGTCCCCAGGGCAATCCTCCCGTCCAGCCAAGCCCAACTCCGCCGCCCGCCCCCAAACAAGAGCCTACGGAACAGAAACCACAGGAACCTGGCGCCACGATCGCAGTCGAGGTTCCGGTTGTAACTTTGGACGTGATCGCCACCACGCAACACGGTGATCTTCTCACCGGCCTTAAGAAAGAAAATTTTCGCGTCCTCGAGGACGGCCAGCCTCAGATCATCACCAACGCCGGCCCATCTGATGCTCCGATCACCATGGTCGTCCTGATGGAATTCAGCGCCAGGTTCTCTGGTTGGTATTCCTATCAGGCCAAATACTGGGCAGATGCTTTGTTTCCCAATCTCAAACAGAAGGACTGGGTCGCGCTCGTAACCTTTGACATGAAGCCGCACACGGAAGTGGATTTCACTCAGAATAAGGATGAAGTGCGCCGCGCCCTCTATAGCCTATATTTCCCTGGATTCAGTGAATCCAACGTCTTCGATGCGTTGCTGGACACCGTCGACCGCTTGAAGGACGTAAAAGGAAAGAAATCCGTACTCGTCCTGGCCAGTGGCATCGACACTTTTTCAAGGCACACGCTCGATCAAACCTTGAAGGAACTTCGCGGGACCGATGTCACCATTTTTGCAGTCGGTGTAGACAAGCCGATCGCAAACTGGCTTCAATTGCAGGGGCATTTGGGCGGCATGCGCGAGTTGAATTTTCTGCAGGCGGAAAATCAGTTGAAGACGTTCTCGCAGATGTCCGGCGGGTTCGCGTGGTTCCCTCAATTTGACGGCGAATTACCCGGTATCATGCGCGACGTCACCGAATTCCTTCGTCATCAATACACGATCACTTACACGCCGGCCAATCATGCCGCCGATGGCAAATACCGAAAAATTAAAGTGGAATTAGTCGCCCCCGATGGCAGTCCGCTTACGATAACTGACCAAAAAGGCAAGAAAACCAAATGGGTCGTCTATGCCAAGGAAGGCTACACCGCGCCTAAGGGCGGCGTCGGCGACTGACGCTCGCTAAGGCTTCGGTAGCACTCGTAAATCCCGTCCGGTCATATCCCCGGGCGCGGGTTCACCGAGTATGCCTAGCATGGTCGGTGCGATGTCCCGAAGCGCGCCGCCTGGTGCCAGTTTTAACTCATCATTCTCGGACACGCAAATGAACGGCACAGGATTCGTGGTGTGATACGTGTGGGGCCCGCCGTTCGCCGGATCCGTCATCGTCTCTGCGTTTCCGTGATCGGCGGTGATAATCCACGAGCCGCCCCGTGGCTTGAGTGCCTGATAGATACGCCCCAGACCCGCATCCACGGCCTCCACAGCCTTGATCGTGGCCTCCAGCTTGCCCGAGTGTCCCACCATGTCCGCATTCGCGTAGTTCATGATGATGGCGTCGAATTCGCCTTTCTCGATCGCGTTTACGACAGTATCCGTGATCCCTCCTGCGGACATTTCCGGCTTCAGATCGTAGGTGGCAACCTTGGGCGACGGGACTAAAATGCGCTCCTCGCCCGTAAACGGCTTCTCGATGCCGCCATTGAAAAAATAAGTAACATGCGCGTATTTCTCGGTCTCTGCGCAGCGTAGGTTTTTATACTGCAGTTCCTGAAACACTTGTGCCAGAATATGCTCCAGCTTTTCCGGCTGCAGCACGCATTTCAGCCACGGCCAATTCTTGTCGTACTTCGTCATGCCTACGTAAAACAGATTCTTGGGCCGCTTGGGTTCGGAAAACTTGTCGAAGTCTGGAGCTTCCAGCGCGAAAGTCATCTGCCGCGCGCGGTCAGCTCGGAAATTGTAGAAAATGACGGCATCCTCGTCGCGAATCAAACCGACAGGTTGAGCCAACGGCCCGGTCCCGCGGGTAATCACGGCAGGCTTCACAAACTCATCTGTCACTCCCTGCTCGTAACTGGCATCTAGTGCCGCGACCGGATCATTGGTCTTGGTTGCGGCTTCGCCGTGTACCAGGGCGCGGTACGCTAATTCCACACGTTCCCAGCGATTGTCACGGTCCATCGCATAGTAACGGCCAACAAGTGTGGCGATTTCGCCAACACCGACTTCACGCATTTTCTGCTGCAATTGCCGCACGAAATCGCGCCCGCTGTTCGGTGGCGTGTCCCGCCCATCCATGAAACAGTGAACGAAAACGTTTTCTACTTTCTCCTTCTTGGCCATTTCGAGCAGCGCAAACAAATGATGAACGTGAGAGTGCACGCCCCCATCGCTCAACAAACCCAGAAAGTGCAGTTGCCGTTGGCGTCCGCGTTCCATCGCCTGCTGGAACAGCGCTACCTGTTCAAGTTGCTTGTTGGCGATCAGCAGATCAATGCGCGTGATATCCATGTGCACAACCCGTCCGGCGCCCATGTTCATATGGCCCACTTCGCTGTTTCCCATCTGGCCCTCAGGCAGACCGACATAGGGTCCCGATGTCTGGATCAGGGTATTCGGAAATTTCCGAATCAACTCGTCATACGTCGGTTTCCGCGCCAGGGCGATCGCATTTCCCCGAGTCTCCGCGCGGTAACCCCATCCATCCAAAACCGTCAGCACTATCGATTTCGATCGTTTTCCCATGTCCCTCTTCCGTTTTCGAGTCGTTTGCAGACAGTAAAGGAGCACTCGCCCAAAGCACGCGTAAAATCAGCGGGCGACGAAGATGCGAAGCGCCGCCAGCAGGCGGTCTATTTCTTCTATCGTATTGTAGTGCACCATTCCAATGCGCAGCAGGCCCCCTGACGATTCGACGCCTAGGCGCTCCGTGAGGTTCAGTGCGTAATAGTTGCCGTCCCAAGTGAAGATGCCTTGCTCAGCCAAAAAAGCGGCGATCACCGTGGGATTATGTTTGCCGATGCGTACGGCCAGGGTCGAGCAGCGTTCATCAAATCGTCTGGGATTCGAGATCCCGTAAACGCGGGCTCCGGGAATGAGCTGCAAACCCTCGATTAAACGCGACATCAGTCGCCGTTCATGCGCGACCGTTGTCCGGTAAGCCGCAGCCAAGGCATCCCTCCGCGCCTTCGCCAAGGGGTCGCTGTGCCGGCCGACTCCGGCGATGTATTCGACCGCCGCGCCGATCCCGGCAATCAACTCGTGAACCTGCGTGCCGGTTTCCCAGCGACCCGGGATGTGGCCCGCAGACGGCCGCACCTTGTACGGTCGGAACGCCTCCAAATGCTGGCGCTTTCCATACAACGTGCCCATGTGCGGCCCAAAAAACTTGTAGGGCGAGCACACCAGAAAATCGCAATCGAGTTCCTTGACGTCAATCAAACCGTGCGGCGCGTAGTGTACCGCGTCGATATACACCAGAGCGCCTACCGCATGCGTCAGCCGCGTGATTTCAGCGACCGGATTGATCGTGCCGGCTGCGTTTGACGCATATCCGACGGCCACCACCTTGGTTCGCCCGTTCAACTTGCTCTTCAAATCGTCCAGGTCGAGCGTGCAATCCTCTTCGCGAATATCGGCCTGCCGGATGACGACGCCTTTCTCTTCCAGCGCTTTCCAAGGCGAAAAGTTGGCGTCATGGTCCAGCGTCGTGAGCAAAATTTCGTCTCCGGCTTTCAACTCGCGTCCGATCGACCGCGAAATCGCGAAAGTAATGGTGGTCATGTTCTGCCCGAACACCACCTCGTCGTGCTCGCAATTAAAAAAGTCCGCCATCGCCGCGCGCGCCAGCAAGATCATTTCTTCCGTACGCCTACTTGTGATGAACGTGCCGCCGGTATTGGCGTTCGCGCGCATCAGATAGCTTTGAATCGCGTGCATCACCTGCGTAGGCACCTGGGTACCCGCCGGCCCGTCCAGAAACGCGGCGGGGTGTCCGTTCACCTGCGTCTGCAGCGAGGGAAATTGCGACCGCACCCAGGCAACGTCCAGGGCATTTGCCGCGCTTCGATCCAATCCGGCTGTGCTCATGGTTCCTTCTCTTCAAAATTCAATTTCATTCGCCCGTCCAGTTTCTCACAGAGAGGCCGAAGCATGTATCCTCGAAATGGGCAGATTCATCTTAGGAAAAGATGATCCCGGAGCGGCGATGCAATTCACACGTTTGGGTAACACAGGACTGGCGGTATCGCGTTTGGCGTTCGGCAACATGACTTTTGGCAGCGATCCCCGCTTTCCGTCCGTCGCGAAGGTCGATCTGGACACGGCCCGAACCATGATCCATCGCGCCTTTGACGCCGGAGTCAATTTCTTCGACACCGCGAATGGCTATTCGAACGGCGAAGCGGAAAAATACTTGGGCGAGTTCCTCGGTGAAAAGCGGCCAGAAGTGGTCATTGCCACCAAGTGCGGCTTTCGCTCCGGTAAACCAATCACCCAAGCAGGCCTTTCTCGCCGCCACATCTTCGAAGCTTGCGAATCCAGCCTGAAGAAGCTCAAGACCGACTGGATCGATCTGTACATCGTTCACAAGGTGGACCCCTATACGCCAATCGAGGAGACCTTGGAAGCGCTGAACGACCTCGTACGCTCGGGAAAAGTTCGCTATATTGGATTTTCCAACTGGACGGCATGGAAAGCGGCGATGGCTCTCACATTGCAGCGCGATCGAGGCTGGGCGCAATTCACGAGCGGACAAATGTACTATTCACTTCTGGCGCGCGACCTAGAGCACGAGTTCGTTCCGTTTCTCCGCGCAACGGGAACTGGCATGACCGTTTGGAGCCCGCTCTCAAGCGGCTTTCTTAGCGGCAAATATACGCGCGAATCCTTTGATGACAAGGACAACCGTCTCTCCGGTTTTTCCTTCCTCCCGCTCGACAAGGAGCTGGGCTTCCGGCTCATCGAAGAGATGCGCCAGATTGCCAAGCCGCACGGCGCGACAGTGGCGCAAATCGCGCTCGCGTGGTTGCTCGCCAAGCCCTACGTCACGAGCGTAATCATGGGCGCTTCCAAAATGTCTCAATTAGAAGACAATCTGAAATCGGCCAACGTGCAATTGCGAGACGCAGACCTTGCAAGACTGGATGAACTGACCGCGCCGAAGCCGCAATACCCAAACTGGTTTACGGACATAACCACCGATCCGCAACACAAACAGGCCCTGCGTCCTGCGTGATACCATTCTGTCAGCAGCACTTCCACTCATGCCGCGGTGGCGCCGGCTATCAACTGCGCGCCCTGTTTCACCTTGAGGTTTCTCGATGCCGGACACGTTTCCTGTAACCGAGCGCACCCGCGTAGTGCGCGAAGCGCATCGCGCTATCTATGATCGCGATGAGATTTACAAAGTCCTTGATGAGGGCCTGGTCTGCCATGTCGGCTTCACCGTGGAAGAGCAACCGTTCGTCATTCCCACGATGTTTGCGCGCGTCGGCGATTTCATTTATTTCCACGGCTCCGCCGCCAGCCGCCTGCTGCGCGGCGTTGCTTCGGGTTTGCGCGTCTGCATCACGGTGACGCTCAGCGATGGTCTCGTTTTGGCTCGGTCGGTATTCAACCATTCCATGAACTACCGTTCCGTGGTCGCGCTGGGACAGGCCACGCGCATCGATGATCCGGCGGAAAAGCTTGGCGCATTGCAGGCATTCACAGAAAAACTCATCCCCGGCCGCTGGAACGACGCCCGGCAGCCGAACGAAAAAGAACTGAAGGCTACCACCATTCTTCGGCTGCAGTTAACTGAAGTTTCCGCGAAGATCCGGACCGGCATAGTCGAAGATGATGCGGAAGACTACACCTTTCCTGTTTGGGCGGGGATTATTCCTCTGCAGCTCATCGCTGGCGCGCCCGAACGCGACGATCGCTGCGATCCCGCAATTCCCATCCCTGCCTATGCGTCCCGCTTTCGTGGGCGCTGAGTGCGCTCACTCAAGACTCCGATCAAACCGACCGCCTGGCGGTCCAACGATCGGAGGGAATGCTTTTTGATCTGGGCTACGCGGCCGACGGTATAACACCCGTGCTCACCATGCCGGAACGTCCGGCCCGAACGGGCGCCCGCGCCGGTTAATTGGCCTGCACAGCGCGAAGGAAGTCGGCAAGCAATCCGTACGCCGTCGCCTCCAATCCCGGATTGTGCTCCATCAACGATAGTCCAAACGCATCGAGGTCGAAGCGAATCGCGGAACTGGTGCCTTCGAGCCCAGCCATGGGATCGGACAACAGCAATAATTCCGGCGCCACGCGGCAATCCACGCCGTCACCGCGCCGCTCCGCGCGGCACACAAGCTTGTAACGCATCCCCGCCGCCCGCACCGAGCGAATCTTTTCTTCCGTCAACTGCCGGATGCCTGTGCGTTGTACCTGATTGATGTGCGTTGGAATGCCCATGAGCACGGTCACAATCGCCGCCACTTTCACCGCCGAGTCCCATCCATCCAAGTCCTGCGAAGGATCAGTTTCCGTAATGCCCATGGACTGCGCGCGCCGGATGGCGTCGTCAAACGACCGGCCTCTTTCAATTTCCGTCAGCACAACATTGCTGGTGGAATTCAACACGCCAAAGAACCCCCGCAATTCCGTAGCGGGGAGTCCCTTCGAGAAAAGAGAAAAAACCGGAACGCCGTCCATTACGGTGGATTCAAACAGAAATTGTCGTTTCTTTTCCTTGGCCAACGCGGTCAATTCGCGGTAGCCATGCACAACGGGCCCCTTGTTCGCCGTAATCGCGTGCGCCCCCGATTCGAGCGCAGCCATCAGATGCTCGATAGCGGGTTGGCCTGTTGGGGCATTTAAGGAGGTCAGTTCGAAAAGCACATCCGCTTTCGCGTGCTCCAGCCATTCCCGCACGTTTCGCGAGGTTGTTTTTCCGTTTGGAAAGTGGCCAGACAAAGCCGCCAGCGGATTCATGCCATCCGAATCGGAAATCCAGCCGATACGACGCGACGACACGCCCGTCAGTCTCCAGCGCACATCGTACCTTCGGCGAAGCTCGGTCTCTTTCGAGATCAGCATGCGCAAGAAAGCGCGCGCCACCTCGCCAAAGCCCACGATTGCCAGGTTATACGATGGAATTGCAGTCTCTCCTGAACTCCAAATGATAGTTCATTGCAGGTTCTGGCCGCTTGAACAACTGCGACCGCGCAGGGAAATTGGGACTCTACTTCGCCACGGCCGATAATTTCGCCGTTGCAGTGTTAATCAGCGCCGATTCGTTTTCGAGGACTTGCGCGACGCGGGACGCGGCCTGCTCCGCTTCCTTCCATTTCTTCTGTTCCAGATTTTCGCGCACCGCTGGGATCGCCTTGGCCGCGTAGCCTGTATACGCGCCCGGCGCATACAGTTCATGCTTGTACCAGAAGCGCCCCGGCAAGCCTTCGGATGTCGTCAGTTTTCGTTCGCTCTGAATAAGTAATTGATTGACCTCTTGCAGCGAAGCGCCGGCCAGCGCAGCTCCTCCGTTCGCGCTCAGCCTCTCGAGTGTCTTCTGATACTCCGCTGAGCTACGCGACAGGTCTTCCACGGCGTTATCAAGCGGGGCGAAGTTCAAGTGCGGAGGCATTTCCTCCTTTTTCGGCGCCACCCAGGTCTCGCGCGGGTCGGAAGTCGCTTCGAACAGACCCTCCTGAATCTTCTGGTTGCGTTCCTGAATTTCATCGCGCTGCTGGCCGGCAAACTTTTCCACTTCGCGCACATACATTTTCACGTCGTCGGCAAAATCCGCGAATTGAAATGGCAAAAGGTCGGCATCCGCCATGCGCATGATCGCGGTGCCGCCGGTCTGGCTGAGTGCTCGCCCATAGACGAAATCGTAGTCGCTGAAATGCGTGTACCAGTAAAAATCGTCGTAGATCGAGTGATAGATCCCGCCGTGATCCTCCCCTCCGTATCCGATACCGATCGACGCAATTCCCGCAAAATTGATGAACGGAGCGTGATCCGATCCGCCGCCCAACATATCCATTCGCATATCGTGGCGTTCCAACAACTCTCGGCGTTCTTCCGCGGTGGTCGCTTCCGCAATTCCCCGCAATTGCGCGCGCTTCCAGACGGATAGCTTCGTCTCCGGATCCTGCACATCGCGCGCCACATCGTTCATGAAATGTTCGAGAGTGTGAGAACCCTCCATCTCCAGATAGCCGCGGCTGTTGCTGTCCGAATTGACATACATCACTGCATGTTGCCGCAATTCATCCACATGGGTTTCTACCCATTCGGTCGATCCGAGCAATCCCGGCTCTTCGCCGTCCCACGCACAATAAATAATCGTGCGTTTCGGCTTCCATCCCTGCTTTAGCAATTCCCCCGCGGATCGCGCCTCTTCCAAAACCGTCACCATTCCCGAAATCGGGTCCTCCGCGCCGTTCACCCACGCGTCATGGTGATTTCCACGAATCACCCATTCATCTGGAAACGTCGACCCGGGAATTTTGGCGATCACGTCGTAGAGCGGCTTCATATCCCAGTTCGAAAACATTTTCAGGTGAACTTTTGCGGGCCCCGGTCCAATCCGGTAGGTGATGGGCAGTCCTCCGCGCCAATCGCGTGGCGCCACAGGACCGCCGATCGCCGCTAGCAACGGCTCCGCATCGGCGTAGGAAATCGGCAACACCGGGATCTTCGTCAACGATTGCGCGTCCTTGAGCGGCACACGCTTGGCATCGGCTGTCGCTCCGACTCCCGGTGTCAACGGATCGCCCATAAAAACCGCGCTGTCCTGCACACTGCCGCGCTGCACGCCATCCTTCGGCCGCCAAGGCCCCTTCGGGAAAGTTTCGCCGCCGGAATAGCCGTCATCGCGCGGATCGGAATAGATGATACAGCCGATCGCGCCATGCTCCGCGCCGACAAGGGGCTTGATACCGCGCCAAGATTTGCCATAGCGCGCGATCACAATCGCGCCTTTCACGGAAACGCCCCGGCGCTCCAGCACTTCGTAATCTTCAGGCACGCCGTAATTGACATAGACGAGGGGCGCGCTCACGTCGCCATCGATGGAATAAGCATTGTAGGTAGGCAACTGCTCCGATGTTTGGTGCGACGTAGGATCGTCCGGCACCGGCGGTTCCTGCAACTTTGCCGTAAAGTGCGGACCACCCTCGACCAGTTCGACCAAACGTTCTCTAGGCGTCGGATAGAGGACGGTAAACGTCTCAATATGCGCGTCCAGGCCGAATTCCTTGAACTTGCCGAGGAGCCACTCCGCGTTGTCCTCGTCGTATGGCGAACCGACGTTGTGCGGTCGTGCCGTGAGCCGTTCCATGTACGCGCGCAGGTTCTTCGGATCGGGAATCGCGCGCATCTTCTCTTCCCACTGGCGCTCCGTAACCGAAGATGCGGCGGAATAACCATAGAGCGGCGCGTCGTCCGCCGTTACGCGAGACTTCGATGGCAGGAGCGACGCTCCAGCGAGTACAATCCCAGCAAGGGCAACCGTCCGGTATGCTGTCTTCACGAAATATCCCCTATTCGTCAGGCAGGAATTATTTCCCGAACGTTACAGACTTGCAAGCCACCATTTTGGCAACGTTCACGGGACGTACATCCAATCGTAGTTCAGGTGATCTTTGTGAGAATTTCCTGGACGATTTTCGCAGGCTCTTCGGCAACATCGGCCACAATCGCCTTCTTCGGTTCTTCCAGCACCGCGAACTGGTCGTCCAGAATCGCGACTCCGGCAAAATGACCGGTCCTGTGCCGTAGCCGGCTGGCAATCAATTCTTTGGACCCCCGCAGATACACAAGCTTCATGTCCAGTCCCGCCATCAGGATGCTGCGGTACTCCTCATTGAGCGCTGAACAGGCCAGCACCGCATGGTTACCTTTCGCATTCTGCGCCTGGAGTTCGGCATGCATCGCGTTCAACCAGGGCAGCCGGTCTTCTTCCGTCAAATGTTCCCCACGGCTCATCTTCGCTTTATTGGCGGCGGAATGAAAATCGTCCGCCTCCAGATACACCCATCCGAGCCGATCGGCCAGCAGCCGCCCGATCGTGGTTTTCCCCGATCCAGCCACTCCCATCACCAAAAGAATCACTTGCTTTTCCCGTTTGTAGGATAACATCCGCAGTTTCGGTGATCGACACAGTCGCGGAGCAACGTTGAATCGCGCCAGGTCGGAAATCAAAAAAGCGGGGCTGCTGTACTGCGTTTTCGTAATGTTCGCCTACACCACAGGCGGCCCGTTCGGCCTCGAAGAAATGGTCACAACCAGCGGACCGGGAATGACGCTGCTGTATCTGCTGGTTCTGCCCTGGTTCTGGAGCATTCCCGTTTCTCTCGTCGCAGCGGAACTCACCACCGCGATTCCCGTCGAAGGCGGCTTCTATCGTTGGGTGCGCTCGGGCTTCGGCGATTTCTGGGGATTCCTAGCCGGCTGGTGGAACTGGAATTCATCATGGCTACTGAGTGCAAGTTACGCGGTGCTGTTTGCCGATTATCTGGCGAAGTATTTTCCCTCGCTGGTTGGGTGGAAACACTACCTGGTCTCCCTGGCGCTGATTGCTCTTCTCGCCTATGTCAATGTCCGCGGGATTCAGATGGCGGGCCTGGTTGCGACCCTGCTCAGCTTCTCCGTGCTGATTCCGGTGGCGCTGCTTTGCGTCATCGCCGCTACGAAGTGGCATTACAATCCGTTCCACCCGCTGATTCCGCCGCGCATTCCGCCCTTTCAAGTTTTTGGCGTCGGGCTGGCGCTCGGCCTGTGGTTGTATTCCGGTTTCGAACAATGCTCGAGCGTCGCTGAAGAAGTTGAAAACCCGCAACGCAGCTATCCGCTTGCTTTGGCCATTGTGATCCCGCTCTCGATCGCTACCTATTTCCTTCCCGCGCTGCTAGGACTGGCGGCCCTTGGGAATTGGCAGCAATGGAACACTGCCTACCTTTCCACCGCGTCCCTGCTGATCGGCGGGAAGTGGCTCAGCTTCCTGATGACCGTAGCGGCGATGCTTTGCAATATCTCCCTGCTGAACGCAACGATGCTGACCAGCACGCGCATGCCGTCTGCCATGTCCGAGGATGGCTATCTTCCTCCGGTGTTCGCGGCCAAGCATCCGAAGTTCGGCACTCCCTGGATCGCTGTCCTGATCTCGTCCGCCATTTGCGGCTCGCTGGCGTTTCAAACCATCGCGCAATTGCTGACGGTTTATATCTGGCTGCGCATTCTGGTGACCATGCTGACAGTCCTTTCTGCCTGGCGTCTGCGTCGTCAACAGCCACAACTGGCGCGGCCGTTTCGTATTCCTTGGGGACACGCTGGCCTAGCCTATGTGGTGATCGCCCCGCTGCTGATGAGCGTGGTAGCCCTGGTCGGCAGCGACAAATTCGCATTGAAGTGGGGGCCGGTACCGGTCGCGCTCGGCATCCTCGCCTACTTTCTTTTTCCGAAGCTCAAATCGATGGCCGACGGCCATCCCTCTTCCTAGGGGTCTCAAGAAAACGATCGTGCGGACATGGCTCGCAACCCTTCGGAGGCGAGGATAAAACCGTCTGCGCCGCTACGAGAGAGGGGATATGGATCAGGTAAAGTAGTCCAGGACACGATAATAAATCCCTGCCAAAGGCAGCGCCCAGCTATTTCCGCTGCGCAAGCCAATTGGCGCGTTGCCGAAGCGAATCCCCGAAAACGGATTATCATCCGCATCACCACAAATCGCTCCGGCGATCTTCGCGCCCATCCACGTCGCCGCCGCCACGCCATGCCCGGCAAAACCCACGGCAAAATGCATTCCGTCGAGCTTGCCCGAATGCGGCATCACGTCAAACGCGAAGTCCAGCGTCCCGCCCCATACAAACTCCACCTTCGCTTGCCGCAACTGCGGATAAACCTCAATCATTCCCTGGCGCAACAATTCCGCGCTCTTTCTCACGGTGTTTTCAGACTCCGGGAAGAACGCAGCCCGCCCGCCAAATAACATGCGGTTGTCCGGCGTCAGCCGGTAGTAGTACAAAAAATGTTTGGAGTCGTAGATCATTCGGTTTCGCGGGCTCAGCTCACTCGCCAAATCCGCCGGCAGAATTTCCGTGGCAATAATGTACGACCCGATGGGGATCACTTTCTTGCGGAGTGCTGGGGTAGCCGAGGTGGTGTAGGCGCCGCTGGCAAGGATCACTTCGCGCGCCAGCAACGAACCGCGCGAGGTGGAGACGCGAAACTGTCGGGAGGCGTTGGCAGTTTCTGCGCTCACGGCAACCACCCTTGTGTGATCGTGCAGCTCCGCCCCCGCGCGCTGTGCCGCCAGCGCCAATCCGGTGACGTACTGCGCCGGATTGGCGCTGGCGCTGGTCTCGTCAACCATCCCGCCGTAGTAAATCTCAGAGCCGATCTCTTCTCGCAGCTCGCTTTTCGGAACAATCCGCAGCTGATGGTTGAATTCTCGTTTGATCTGGGCAGCGGCATCGGAATACGCGGCGAAGTGCGACGCTTTACACGCTACTTCCAGGTGCCCACACCGCGAGAACGCGCAGTCGATGGCTTCTTGCTCTACGATTTGTTCGACGAGATCAATTGATTCGAGTGACGCCCTATACATTCTCTGAGTGGCCCCACGTCCATAGCGCGCGATCAGTGCGGGGACCGGCAGCTTCAGCCCGGTCAGTACCATGCCGCCATTCCGGCAACTGGCACCCCAACCCAGTTCTTCTGCCTCAAGCACAGTAACCCGCACGCCGCGCTTAGCCAGAGTGCGTGCCGCCGACAGTCCGCAAAATCCGCCGCCGACAATCGCCACGTCCACGCTGTCCGGCAAGGCCTCCGGCGTTCCCGGCACACGGCCCGGCACGGTCTCGAGCCAATAGTTCTTCTCTCGAATGTTCATGGCATTCTTGCGCCGATTTTAGAACGGGATTCCGGCGTGATGCAATTTCGGGCGGTGCGCTAATTCAGAATCATGCTCGGAAGGGAGAACCTGCCGTTGGGGCTTGGTTAGCGAAGCAGATTCCTCGGACAAAAAGCGCCCTCGGAATGAGAGTCGGTGATTAGCCGAGAGGTAGGAAAACGGCGAGTTACGCCCGCCGCAGTACGATGTGTGTAATCTCCGGCGGCGCCCCAAGCCTCACCGGCGCACCCACTGTGCCAATGCCGCGATTCACATAGAGCGCCGACAACCCCTTCGGTGCATTGGGCATCAGCTTGATGGTTTCTCCCATGCGCATCGGCTGGTCGGGCATCGACAGCGGCCGGTGATACAGCCCGGCAATGTAATCCGTAATAAAACGCGCTGGGCTCAGGCTTACATCCAGGATTTCCACCTGCACCTGCCCGCCATGCGTGTGACCTGCCAGCGAAAGCTCAATCCCCAGTTCCGCGGCCCGGTTGAACGAATTCGGATTGTGAGAGAGCAGAATATTCGGCATATCCCGTCTTACTAGCGGTTCCACATTCGCTAGCATTTGCATCCTGCGTCCACTTGGCGTGCGCTCGCGTTGGTAATCCACGCCAATCAAATTCAGCTTCGCGCCCCGGTAAGGAATGATTGCGTTCTCGCTCCGCAGCATTCTCATGCCCGCCTGTTCGAACAAGCGCGCCGCCAAATCCTCTGCCCGCGCATAGATCTCGTGATTTCCGTTGCAGCCGTACACGCCGAGCGGCGCCCGCAAATGCCGAATTTCGTCCACACAATCGGCCACCGAATCATGCAGCCCGGTGATCAGATCGCCGGTGACTACGGCCAAGTCGGCTGCTACACCGTTGGCCATATTCACCACGCGCCGCACCGATTCCCGCGTCATATAGCTGCTGAAGTGAATGTCCGAAATCTGCACGATCGCCATCCCGTCCAACTGCGGCGGCAAATTGGCAATCGGGATCTCCACGCGGGAAACCTGGTAGCGCAGCCGCTCCTCCGCGTAGCCGTACATGACACCGAGAAACGGTGTCGCACCCGCAACTACACTGGCAGTTCGGAAAAAGGTCCGGCGCGAGGGGTCTGGCACGAAATCCATGTGCGCCGCGGGTTTAACAAGCGCCTTCCCGGGTTCGGCCGGCGCGGCCCTGTGCAGCCGGTGCCACGCCCATTCGATGCCATGGACCACTTTGACGCACAGGTAACCACCCAGGGCACTAACAAACCACAGCCCTACAAAGGCCGTAAAAGGGGAATGGGGAGGCAGCATGCGCCCATGATCTCCTCTTAGGGCGTCTGAAAAGGTAAGAATGATCAGGACTAGCCCGGCTAAATACAAAAGGCGCAGGGACAAGCGCAGCCACACACGCCCCCAGTTGGCGGTGACCCGCCACAACGCCCGGTACCAGAATCTCTGCGACAGGAACAATAGCGCCAGAAGGCCAATGCCTATTCCGGTTCGCAGTAGCAGATATCCCCAATTCAATCCGCAGGCCTCCTACGCCTGACCTAACCAGGATATCATGCTGCCCGGCTTGCCGGCCTGCTGCCCTCACCAGCCTCGCCCTTAACCAGTAACGACTTACCGTTTGCTACCATACCCTTGCCCTGCCCGGTCAATTCCCCAACCATCGCGACGGGCGTGCGGGCCTGAGGGCTTTTCTCCCTGAGACGCCCATTTCAAACCAAGGTCTTGGCTTTCCTACCAATTTGGCCTGAATATTGAAACTTCCGAAATAGCCCAGCGTCTTGAAGGGCAGCTTCCCGCCCGGGAGGCTCAAAGGAGAATAGGAAATGAAACGATTGACTCTGTTCGTGGCCTTGCTGCTGGCCGGAGTTTGTGGAGCTCTGCCTAGCCTGGCTCAGGACGCGAAGAAAGCCCCGCCAAAACCGGCACTGGGTCCCGCGGATGCGGTTTTGGAGCAGTGGAACGACATTGGCCGGAAGCTCATCGCCATGGCCGAAGATTTTCCCGAAGATAAGTACAATTACAAGCCCGCGCCGGAATCCCGCACGTTCGGCGCGATGCTGCTGCATGTCGCGGGCTCCATGTACTACTTCACGGACATTGCTGAGGGCAAGAAGCCGCGCTACCCGGACGATCCGAAACAGGACAATCTGAAAACCAAGGCCGAGATTGTTGCGTTCGTGAAGCAGTGCGTGGCCGACGGAGCGGCCGAAATCAAGAAGCTGGGCGATAAAGGGCTCGAGAAAGCTGTCAATGACGGCGGCCCGCACCTCGATCGCCTCTACGATCTTGCCTACGGCCTGGTTGAGCATTCCGGCGAGCACTACGGCGCGCTGGTGGTCTACTACCGCAACAACGGCATGGTCCCACCCGAATCGCGGCCAAAGAAATAACCCTCAACTGCGGAAAACGAGCCGTCGCGTTTGCGGTCTGAGCTGAAGGCGGGAGCGGGCCTACCTATCGTAGGCAAGCTCCTGCACTCCCATCCTGCACTCCCAATTCCCATTAAGGTTGGCGGGCCCGCCTTTTAGCCTACCTAAAGCGAGGGGTTGAGGCGGGCCGTTTATCCTAGCGCCGCGATTCCCGTACTTCCATTTTGCAGAATCCGCGTCAATTCCTGTGGATCGCTTGTCGGCGGCAGGCAGGTCGTGCTCGAGCAAACCAGCGCCTGCGGCTTGTCCTTTGGCAAATGCGGCAACGTCTGCCGGAGCGCAACCGGAAGGTTTTCCGCTGACGCTTCAGGAGTAACACGCAGCACGGCCCTGCCGAGCCGGTAGATGCGGTTTGCTGCTTCCTCAAGCTTTTCAGCGTCACGGTCGCCCGCTCGGCCAGTGATCACGACCTGCGTCGGATGGGCGGCAAAAAGCGTCGCCGCAAGCCCATACGTTGCTGCAAACAAGCCGTACTGCGGCACCACGCCCGCGAAGGCCTCGAGCGTATTCTTGGCCGAATCGTAATATTTCGGGTCATCGGTATATGCGTGCATCCGCGCCAGCGCCATGGCTGCCACCGAATTCGCGCTCGGCGTCGGCGAATCCTGAAACGGCTTGCGCCGCACTTCCAAACCACCCATAGCCGGCGCATCTGAAGCGCGATCAAAGAAGCCCCCATCGGCGTCCCCGTATTTTTCAATGGCGATATCCGTGGTGCGCCGAGCCGCTTGAAAATACTTCGCCT
This sequence comes from Candidatus Acidiferrales bacterium, assembly GCA_963722985.1. Classification (GTDB taxonomy): domain Bacteria; phylum Acidobacteriota; class Terriglobia; order Acidiferrales; family UBA7541; genus Acidiferrum. The sequence continues at coordinate 89,060 of CAVROZ010000004.1, forward strand.
CGAGCGTGGCCTCATAGGCATCGAGCAGCGCCATCACTCCGAAGACCTGGTCGTCGAGTGAACCGCGCAACGCCGGGCCGCCAATCCTGTGCGCAAACGCCTGTTCCTCGCTCCAAGCGTCGCGCAACATCCGCTCGAGCGTCTTCAGCGCGAAGTCCTTGCAGTTCTTCCCCACGCTTCCGCCCAACACGCGTGCCGCATCCAGATAGGCCGAAACGAAAGCGGCATTCCAACTGGCATACATCGTTTGGTCGATAAACGGCGTCGGTCTCAGCTTTCTGGCCGCGAGCATTTTCCCTTTCGCCGACACAAGGCTCAGGCGCACGCTCGATTCGTCCAAACCCAGTGATTTGGCAATTTCCGCCGCATCCCGCGCCACCCACAGAACATTTTTCTCTGGATTGTGATGCATCTCACCGTCAGCTTCGACGTCGTAGTGCAACTCCATGATCTTCGTCTCCGCCGGAGGCAAAACGCTTCGCATTTCCGCGAGCGTCCACGTGAAGTAGTCGCCATCGTCGTCGAGTGAATAGTCCGCATCCTGGCTTGCGTAAAATCCCCCGTTCGCTTGGTCCGACAAAACCTCATTGACCCAACCGATGATGCTCTCGGCGGTGTCGCGCACGAGCGGGTTCTGCGTCACCTGCCAACCGTGAACATAATTCCTTAACAATTCCGAATTGTCATAGCTCATCTTCTCGAAATGCGGCACCAGCCAGCGTTCATCCACCGAATAACGGTGGAATCCGCCCGCGAGCTGATCGTAGATGCCGCCTTTCGCCATTTTTTCCAGCGTGGTTTCCGCCATGGCCAGTAGGTGCTTCTCGCCGGTCTGCCGGTAACGCTCCAGCAACAAATCCACCGCGGATGCATGAGGGAATTTCGGCGCGCGTCCGAACCCGCCATGGCGAATATCGAACTGCTGGGTAATCGAACTGATCTGGGCGTCGACAACGCCAATGTCAAACTCAGCGCGCGCGCCACTGAAAATTTCTGCCTTGGCAACCGCTTCGGCAAGCGCAGCCGCTGTCTTCAGAAGGTCATCGCGCTTATTCTTATAGGCATCCGCAACCGCTAGCAGCACCCGCCCGAAACTGGGCCGCCCTTGCTGATCCACCGGCGGGAAATACGTGCCGCCGTAAAAGGGCCGGCCGTCGGGCATCAGGAAACCGGTCAGTGGCCATCCACCCTGCCCGCTGATCGCGCTGATCGCCGATTGATAACGAGAATCTACATCGGGGCGCTCATCGCGATCCACCTTCACGGCAACAAAATTTTCATTGATGATCTTCGCGATGTCTGCGTTTTCGTAGCTCTCCCGGTCGATCACGTGGCACCAATGGCACCACACCGCACCGATGTCCAGGAGAAGCGGCTTATTCTGCGCTTTCGCGCGCGCAAATGCGGTTTCTCCCCATTCGTACCAGTCAATCGGCTGGTGTGCCGCGGAACGCAGATACGGGCTGGCCGAGTCTTTCAGTCGGTTTTCACTCATTTGCTCGGCTCCTATCGCCGCTTTTTGTGCTGAGGCGAGCCGTTCGCGCACTTGGCTGATTTGCGGATTACTGCACTTGATCGCCCGGCCCGAGGTCGCGAGGATCGAGCGGTTTTCGCCCCGCATACCCTTCGTCCTGCCGGTGGTAATAACGGATGCGGTCTTCGCCAAGCTTCCAGCAGAGATAGACTTCTTCATTGTTGATAATGGCGGGAAAATCGAGCAGGCCGATGTCCAGATCTTTGATCACGCATCCGGTGGCCAGTATTTTCTCCAGATTCGTTTTCATGACCTCAGCCAGACTTTGATGCTCCATCCGTTTTTCCGCCAGTTTCGCGTATGGCACCAGCACGCCGCCCATCATCATGATCCGCGTAGAAACAGCTCCCAGGTCCTGTTCGAGCACGTTCAGCCGCTTGCGGACGCCGATGGCCTCCACCAGAAATGGTTCGAGCTCCCGCCGCGTGCTCTCTGCCTCGTTCAGCGTAAAAATTCGTTGTGGTGGCTCGGGCAATTCGTCCTGATCGTCGTCTTGGTCCGCCATAGATCTCCGTGCTTCCTCACTGCGCCGAACCGGTCTATCCCTAACGTAAGGCTAGCATACGGTTCAAAGCCAGAATCGCATATTTCCTTGCTCATTCATCAAGGGAAATCTGATTTCATTGTGATTACGTTTTGACGTCTGTCTGCGGGTTAGATGAATTCTGAACGGATAAGTTTCCTATCGGCAAACGATGGGGCGAGCAGGCCTACCCGCCGATAAACACCATCGTGCGGGAAGGTGGTACAAATCCGGGCTCATTGATGCGATGCCCTTTTTCCTTTTCATTCACCGCTTCCCGCACCCATCCGGCAATCTCCTCATCCGATGCGTGCATACGCAGCAGCGAGCGTAAATCTCGGTCGTCCTTGCTGAACAGGCAGGTCCGTATCTTGCCGTCCGCCGTGAGTCTGATCCTCGAGCAATGTCCGCAAAACGGCTGCGTGACCGGTGCGATCAACCCTATTTCTCCCGGCGCGCCATCCGCAAAGCGGTACTTCCGTGCCGTTTCGCTCTTTTCGTTCGGCATTTGCTCCAGCGGCCATTGCGCGTTGATGCGTTCGTACACTGCGGCCGCGGGCACCATCAGCTCCCGCGACCAATGCCGGTCCGCATCAAGCGGCATGAATTCAATGAATCGCATGATCACGCCGCGCTCCCGCGCAAACGCCGCAAACGCTTCCACCTCGTCTTCGTTGAATCCTCTTACCAACACGGCGTTGATTTTCACCGGGGCGAGCCCCGTCGCCTGTGCCTTATCGATCCCGCGCATCACCCTGTCGTAGGAGCGTGTTCGCGTGATCTTCTCGAACTTCAGCGGATCGAGCGAATCCAGGCTGATATTAATCCTGTGCAGTCCCGCGCCAATCAACGCATCGCAGCGCTCGGCAAGCAGATGCCCGTTTGTGGTCATGGATAAGTCCTGCACGCCAAGGCGACTCAGAAATCTTAGGTAGTCTTCTAGTCCGTCACGCACCAACGGCTCGCCACCTGTCAGTCGAACCTTACGAATTCCGAGCGCCAGGAAAATTCGCGCCAGCCGTTCCAACTCCGGCCACGAAAGGATCTCGTCATGCTCTCGGTAATTCTCCGGGTCGGCGGAACGGCAGTACACACAACGGAAATTGCATCGATCGGTGATCGAAATGCGCAGGTCAGCGATCTGCCGCCCGTATTTGTCGAACAAGCTCATCAGCTCTCGATCGAAAATAAAAACCCGATTCGCAACGGGAATCGGGCTCAAGCCAAAAATATACACATTTTCGGCTAAGAAGCTCCTCTCCCAACTCGGGACGACCGCGCGTTTCCGGGCAAACCCTCGGCGGCCATAAATTTCCACCTCGCCCTGCCGCCCTGAACGATCTCCCGGTAAGCTAGCGGGATCGGAGTCTACACTTTAAATCCTACGCTCCTCGGCCGATGCGTGCAATTTGTCCCTTTCACCACATCTTCCGATCAAGGCATTCTGCGGGAATGTGATACAGTTTTTCGACAGCATGCGAATCTTCGTACTGGGGGCAGGGGCGACTGGCTCCCTTCTGGCACAACTTCTCGAGCGTCAGGGACACGACGTCTGGTGCGGCGACCGCGACCCCGACCGCGCACACCGGTTTCTTGGAAAGCGATCGACCATTGCGGTAGCCAAGGTCAATGCCCGCAACCTGCATGGGATCGTCCGCGCGGCGCGGGGCTGCCATCTGATCGTGAATGCCTCCGCTTCGGTTTTCAACGAAATCGTCCTGCGGTCGGCTCTCCGCCTGCGCGCTCACTACCTCGATCTCAGCTCCCACCTGAGGCGCGACCCTTTTAAACCCGAACAATTCCGCTATGCCCAGAAATTCCAGTCCAAACATCGCGTGGCCCTCATCAATACCGGCGCCGCACCGGGTTTGACAAACTTGCTCGTGAAACGCGCAGCGGATTTTGTCGACGAGGTTCACTCCGTGCACGTCCGCCTCTTTGAAAGCACGGAAAGCGCCGATCCTATTTCCCAGTGGTCCCCCGAAGTTTCCTTCGACGAAGCCATTTCCAATCCGCGTGTCTACCTCCACAAGAAATTTGCCCTGGCCAAGCGCTTTTCCGAACTTGAAAAGTTCCGCTTCCCGGATCCCATCGGCGCCGTCAGCGTCGTCCTTGCGGCGCAGGACGAAGTCGCGACACTTCCGCGATTTATCCCCATGCAGGAGCTCGATGTGAAGATCGGCGGCAACGAATTCGATCGGCTTCGCCGCTGGCATAAGCAGGGCAAGCTGTCCAAGTCCCGTGGGATTCCGCGCCAGCGCTTTCCGGAGACGTCTTCGCCCCGAAAAATTGCCGCATTGATTCGCAAAGGCGTTCTGCAAAATGCGCGCTTCGCCGCATCCGTGCTCGTTCGTGGTGTGAATCACGAACCGAAACAGGACGAATATTTCGTCCTGCGCAGCGATGCTCTTTTTCCTACGCTTTATCAGATTCGCCAGCAGGGATTATTCACTACGGCAGTGGCATACGGCACGGCTCATGTTGCCGCGCAATTCATCAAATTTTTTCCCCGCGATCTCGAAGGCGTCTTCGCGCCCGAGCAACTCCCGTTGGAAGTCCGTCGCGCCATTCTCAGCGGTGTTCGCAAACACGGCATCAAGCTGACGCATAAGGTAACTCTCTTAAAGCCACCCGAAGAGGACGAGGAAATTCTGTAGCGCTCAGCAGCAGCGATTCGGTCGCGAATATTTCTTGTTCAACTGTTGCACGTAGAATTCTCCCGGCGACAAGATCTCCTTCTGCCCCATGCGCAAAGCGCACTTCCGGTACCTCTCATACGCCCTATCGCCGCACCACTCCCGCAGCCCCTGCCAGAATCGCGCCATTCCTCGTTTTGTGCCGCTCCATGCGCGATGCATCAATCCCCCTCCGCCCATCGCGTCGCCACATAGGGCGTCTCGTGCAGTACCGGCTCTTTATCTCGTAACAGAATCGCGTGCCATTGTACGAACGCCTCCACCAGCAGCACCAGAATCATCGTCGCCAGCACAGCCGTTACCGCCGCATCCAGGCGCTGGTTGAAAATCACGCGTTCCGTTTCTGATATCTTTGCCGCGGGAATCTTACCTGCCGCGATTTGGGCCGACATGGCGTTCGCAAACGATAGAAACCCAACCCTCGGATTCGCGCTGAAGATCTTTTGATAGCTCGCCGTCATGGTGATCACCACGAGCCAAGCCATTGGCAGCAGCGTCACCCAAACCCATTTCACCCGCCCCATCTTCAGCAAAATCGTCGTAGCCACGACCAACGCCACCGCCGCCAGCAGCTGATTCGAAATCCCGAATAACGGCCATAGCGAGTTGATTCCGCCCAGCGGATCGACCACTCCCTGATACAGAAAATATCCCCACGCTCCTACAATCAAGGCGCTTGAAAGTAGAATCCCGGGATACCAGTTCAGCCGCGCGAACGGTTTCCAAACGCGTCCGCCGAGTTCCTGAATCATGAAGCGCCCGACGCGCGTCCCCGCATCGAGCACCGTCAGAATGAACAGCGCTTCAAACATAATTGCGAAGTGATACCAGATGCTGAGCAACCGTTCTCCGCCAATGGTCGTAGAAAAAATCTGCGCCATCCCCACTGCCAGCGAAGGCGCACCGCCGGCCCGGTTCCAAAGCGTCTGTTCGCCCACGGAATGAGCCAGATTCGTCATCGTTTCCGCCGAAAGCGGATAGCCCCAGCTCGAAATGGTTTGTGCCGCCACTTCCGCGGAGGCGCCAACGATCTGCGGCGGACTGTTAATCGCAAAATACACGCCGGGCGTCATGGCGCACGCCGCGACCATGGCCATGACACCCACAAATGACTCCAGCAGCATGGCGCCATAGCCAATGAATCGCGCCTGTCCTTCACGTTCAATCATTTTTGGCGTCGTGCCGCTTGCAATCAGCGAATGAAAACCGCTGATTGCCCCACAGGCAATGGTGATGAAGCAAAAGGGAAAAATCTTACCCGCAAACACCGGGCCATTGCCGTCCACAAAGCGCGTCAGGGGAGGCATTAAAACATGGGGCCGCACCAGCAAGATTCCGGCCGCCAGAGAGAAAATAGCCCCTGCTTTGATGAACGCGCTCAAGTAATCGCGAGGCGCCAGAAGCAACCAGACCGGAAGAGCCGACGCCGCGAATCCGTACAAAATGATGGCGAACGTGAGCGCCAGTCCGCTCAGCGTGAACACACGCGACCAAGACGCCGAATCCGCCACCCACTGCCCGGCCACCACCGCGAACAACACCAGCGCTACGCCCATCAACGACGCTTCGAGCACGCGTCCTGGCCGTACAAATCGCAAATAAATACCGAGCAACAGCGCAATCGGAATCGTCGCCGCCAGCGTGAAGGTCGCCCAAGGTGAACTCTTCAGCGCGTTGACGATCACCAGTGCCACAACTCCCAGGAGAATAATCATGATGGCCAGCACAGCGAGCTGCGCGATAAAGCCTCCTCGTTTGCTGACCTCCTCGCGCGCCATCTCTCCCAGCGTTTTCCCGTCGCGACGAATCGAACAGAATAGAATCACGAAATCCTGCACGCAACCCGCAAAGGCTGCGCCCGCGATCAGCCACAATGTCCCCGGTAAATATCCGAACTGCGCGGCTAGCGTGGGACCGACTAACGGACCTGGCCCCGCAATCGCAGCAAAATGATGGCCGAACAAGACCCATTTGTTCGTGGGCACAAAGTCGCGTCCGTCGTCGTGCCGCTCGGAGGGTGTTGCTCGCGTGTTGTCGAGCGCAAGCAACTTTGCCGCAATGAAGGCCGAGTACAACCGGTATGCGACCAGGTACGAGCACCCCGCCGCAAGGACGAACCAGCTCGCGCTGATTTGCTCGCCACGGTGCAGCGCAATCGTAGCAAGCGCGATCGCCGCCACAACTGCCAGAACTGTCCAAACCAAAATTTGCAGGAAACGTTTCACCCATGCCCCTCTGCCCGAAAAATTCCGGCCTCGGGCATGGCGAAATCCTATGCAAGCACGCCACATCCGTCAACGCGCGTTTTCCAGTATTTCTGCAATTTCATTCGGGAAGACAAGTAAATCTCAATAAGGGATAAAGTTCCCGGAACATCTTCAAAATTTCCCCGCGAAAAGCGCTACTCGTCGCATCGGATGGCTTCATTTTCTTGCGCACAATCCATGCTTGAATTTTCTTCCAATCCTCAGCTTCCGTCGGCCACCCTTCCTGCTTGGTCCACTCGCCCTTGACCGTTCGGTACCAGTAGCTTTCGTATTTGCGGCTAAGGCGTTTCTTCTGCTGCGCCACCCATTTCGGCCGAGAAGCCACGCGCGGACAAGCGATCAACGCCAGCACCGACTCTTTGCGCTTCCCGCCGGAGTAAATGCGAAACCCCGCCGTCGCCATAGCTGCGGAAAGGCCGATGTAAAGCTGTCCGGTCTCGCGGTTGCCAGGCGATGGCCGTCGGAACTTCAAATACATCTGCGCCTTATAAGGCGTTTTGTCTTTCGCAAATCGAATATCCCGATTAATCCGCGAAAAGTTTGCTCCCGTCCTTCCTCTCACATCAAATGCAACGTCAAGGCGCAGCATCTCCGGAGCCAGTTCCTCGAGAAGCCGTCGGAACGGCTGCACAACGCATTCCCGATAGCGGTCGCGATTCTCATCCATCCATGCCTTGTGGTTATTCCTTCCCAATTCGCGGAAAAATTGAAATGTTTCCTTGCCGAATGATGCTTTCACGGCTGGCATGTCCTCTCCTCGAGCTCTCCGGCCCGCCTGCTTCGATATTTCCCTTTGTGCCACAATTACACTATTCTTTTGTCGCGTCAGTTTATTTTCGACAGGTGAACCTTGGTGTCCTGCAGACGATTCTGCGTCCTGGCCTTGGCAATCTCAATTGCTTTCACTCCCGCAACCCTCTTTGCCCAGGAAAACAAATCCTTCAAATCGTCGCCGTGGAAACCGGAAGACATCTTATACACAGAAACGGTGAACGATTTTTCTCTTTCCCCCGACGCCCGCTCGGTTGTCTGGATCAAAGGCGAAGGCGATAAGGAAAAGGACGAGCGCATCTCCAATTTGTTTCTAACCAGCCTGACCGAGGACCGCACCGTGCAGCTTACTCGCGGGGCTTACAGCGTTTCGCTTCCCCAATGGTCCCCTGACGGCGAATGGATCGCTTTCCTCAGCTCCCGCCCGCGGCCCGGGTCGAAGCCGGAAACCGCCGCGACACAAATCTGGCTCATCAGTGCCCATGGCGGCGAGGCTTATCCCCTCACCGACCTCGATCGCGCTCCGCACCAGGTCCAATGGTTGGACAAGGATACGCTGCTTTTCAGCGCCGCCGAGGATCCGAGCGCCTACGAACAATCGCAAAAAAAGAAAAAAGACGATTCTGAAATCGTGGACGATGCCGGCCACGAGCCGCCGGTGCGGCTGTTCAAAATCACCATGAAGGACAAAAAGGTTACCCGCCTGACCACCAATACGGACTGGATCGACCGCTGGAGCGCTTCGAAAGACGGAAAGTACGCCGTGGCCGTCCACGCGCGCAGCCTGCATTACACGTTCGATCAAAAGGTCCCGCCTGTTACCTTTCTTCATAACCTGACCGACAGCACCGAAAAGCAGATCTTTACCGAAGGCCGGGTTCGCCCGAATCTACTGGCGTGGGTGCCCGACAATTCCGGCTTTTACGCCGCCGTCTCTTTCTCCAATGATCCAAAATTCCTGACCGCCACGATCGAGCTCGTCTATTTTTATGATCTGGCTAGCGGAAAAAGTATTCCGGTTCCGCTCGCTTGGGAAAACGGTGCGGGGTACGATCTGCACTCCACATCGGACGGCTTCGTGACGACCCTCGCGGCTGGTGCGCATTTCGATGTCGCTCACTACCTCCGCGCGAAATCCGGCGACACCTGGCAATGGAAGCGGACGATTCTCGAAGGCGAAAACGCAAAGAACATTCAGTTCTTCGATGTAAGTGCGGACGGACGGACCCTCGTCTATCAATCATCGAGCGCAAGCCGGATGCCGCAGCTTTTCCAAGCGCAGTTAAATGGCAACAATTTGATCCCGCTGAAACAGCTGACCAAACTGAATGACAATCTCGTCAAGTCCCGTGACTTCACAAAATCTGAAGTCATTCGCTGGAGAGGCGCCAACGGTGAAGAAGTCGAAGGCATTCTACGCTATCCCGCAAAGTACCAGCCCGGCAAGAAATATCCAGTGATCACCGCAATCCATGGCGGCCCGACCGGCACAGACCTGGACGCCTGGAGCGACCGCTGGAGCTATCCTTACCAACTCCTCACGCAACGGGGCGCATTTATCTTTAGCCCCAATTATCATGGAAGCGGTAATTACGGCCTGAAGTGGGTGGAATCGATCTGTTGCGGCAATTATTACGATCTCGAAACGCCGGACATCAACATCGGCGTCGACTATCTAATCGAAAGGGGTCTTGTCGATCCCGATAAAGTCGCCACCATGGGCTGGTCCAACGGCTCGATTCTTTCGACCAGTCTCATCACCACTTATCCCTCGCGCTACAAAGTGGCCAGCGTCGGGGCGGGCGACGTGGAATGGATCAGTGACTGGGGCAACGTGGCCTTTGGCGATTCGTTCGACTCCTATTATTTCGGCAAAACGCCGATGGAAGATCCCCAGCTTTACATTCGCAAATCTCCCTTTTTCAAACTCGACAAGGTGCAAGCGCCTGTCCTGATCTTCCAGGGTTCGGTCGATACCAACGTACCGCCATCACAAAGCTGGTCCTATTTCCGCGCGCTCGAGTATTACGGCAAGGTACCCGTAAAATTCGTTTTGTTCCCCGGCGAGCCGCATGGTCCGCGCAAGCTCAGCCACCAGATGCGCAAAGTTGAAGAAGAAATGGCATGGTTCGATACCTATTTCTTCAAGACCGCCAAACCGGAAAATGAAGCCGTGAAGGCCGGTTCTCCCCTCGACACCGCGCTGAGAAGCCGCAACGCCGCGCGCGCCGGCGAACTTTACGGCACGACGTTCACCAGTAAAGGAAAACCGATTCTGATTCCGGAAGTTGTGAAACGAGGCGACCTCGAGATCGGACGCTTCGAAGTAACCCGCGCACAATTTTCTGCGTTTGACAAAAACTATAAGGTAGAACGCGACACGGGAAATTACCCCGCAACCGACGTCACCATCGAACAAGCCAAAGCCTACGCCGAGTGGCTCAGCAAGCTCACCGGACAAATCTGGCGCTTACCGAACGAGAGTGAAATGTACGGCAGATACAATCAAAAAGAATTCGAAAATACCCTCGATTACTGGTCGGGCTATGCTCCGAACCCCGATGACACCCTTCGCTTACGCGAAAAACTCAAGGAACTCCCGGGCGCAGCCCCTCTGTTGAAACCGGTAGGGAGTTTCGCTGGCGAAGGCCAGGAGAGCGAGGATTTGCTCTTCGATTTGGGCGGCAATGCCGCCGAATGGGTGCTCAGCGCGGACGGAAAGGCCAAGCCCGCGGGCGGCAGCGCCGATTGTCCTGCCGACTCGCGTTCCATCTGCGCTCCGGCGCCGGAGTACATTGGCTTCCGCCTGGTGCGCGGCGTTTTGGTGCCGGCAACGGCAAAGGAGTAGCATGCGCAAGTTGCTCCTGGTCCATCCTCTCGGTGCAGTCTTCCTGTTGCTCTTTCTTCTTCAAGGGATTTCCACCGCAACCGAACCAGCAAACAACGATGCGGCCTTCCGTAAAGAGGTGTACATAAGCAAAAGCAATGCTCGTCTGCCTTACCGGCTCTTCGTTCCGTTGGACTACGAAGCTACTCGCAAATATCCACTGCTGCTGTGGCTACATGGCACGGATGGTCGTGGATCCGACAATATCCGGCAAATCGCGAATGAAAATCAGGTGGGCGCGCACTTCTGGATCGCCGGCGAAGTCCAGGAAAAACTTCCTTTGTTTGTCCTCGCGCCGCAATGCCCGGACGGCAAAAGCTGGGCAGAGCCGGAATTCAATCAGCCCAGCGAGTGGTTGGTTTTGGCGATGGAAGCCCTGGCGAAGGTACAAAAAGACTTTTCGATCGATCCAGATCGCATATATCTCGCGGGACAATCGATGGGTGGTCTTGCCGTCTGGTCGCTTCTGCAAAACTATCGTGACAAGTGGGCCGCCGCCGTCGTTCTGTCTGCCTATGATACCTTCTCAGACGTTCCCGCCATCGCCGGAGTGTCCCTCTGGGTCTTCCAGGGTGACGCCGACCAGGCCGTCCCCGTGACCATGGTGCGCTCGATGATGGCCCAACTCAAAAAAGCGCACGCCAATGTGCGGTACACGGAATATCACAAGGTTGACCGCCAAATCTGGAACAAGGCTTTCGCCGAACCAGGCCTCCTCCCTTGGCTGGCCGCCCAAAAACGAGGCGGGGCTGCTGGCAGCCAAGTTGGCTCTGGCGCCCCTCCCTCTAACCGCTAAAATAGATGCATGAGCGAATTTCACCCTACCGAGCGCACCCAGGTAAAACGCCTGCCGAAGCGCGGCCACTACGACCGTGAAACCGTTTACAGCATTCTGGACACCGCGTTCGTCTGTCATGTCGGTTTCAGTGTCGATGGCCAGCCCTACGTAATCCCCACCAACTTCGGCCGCACCGGAGAAACTCTGTACTTACATGGCAGCGCCGCGAGCCGCATGTTGAAGACGCTCAGCGCCGGCGTGCCCGTCTGCGTGACCGTCACTCACGTCGACGGTCTGGTTCTCGCCCGCTCCGCTTTCCATCATTCCGTAAATTACCGCTCCGTAGTCGTTCTGGGCACGGCCCGCTTAGTGGAGGATACTGCCGAAAAGACCGAAGCTCTCCGGATTTTCACCGAGCACGTGATGAAGGGTCGCTGGGACGACGTGCGCCAACCGACCCAACAGGAATTGAAAGCCACAACCGTCTTAGCTCTTCCACTCGAAGAGGTCAGCGCCAAGGTTCGTACGGGTGGTCCCATCGACGACGAACCCGATTACGCCTTGCCGGTCTGGGCAGGCGTGCTGCCTTTGGAAGTGGCAGTAAAGCAACCCGTGCCCGACTCGCAACGCAAGAACGATCCCCCGGTCCCGGATTACCTGAAGAACTACTCGCGCTAAAGCACAACAGCAGCGGCGGACGTCTTCTTACGCGATCCCGATCGAAGCGAGTGATCTGTTTCTCTTGTTTCTAAAAAAATGCCACGGCCAACAGAATCACGCCGAACAACACGCAAATAAACACCGTGGAAAACACCAGCACCTTGGCGGATTCAAGATCCGTGTAAGCGATGCTGGCCACCGCCACCTTCAGCTTCGGATGCGCTGCAGCCAGGCCTCCTGTGTCCGCAGCGAAAGTCACCTGCAGCTTGTAGCTCTTTCCCGCTTTGCCCTGAAACTCCCCAATAACGCGCGTTACACCGTTTGAGCGTACCGGCAGGCTGAACTGTTCCTGTGAACTCCCACGCCCAATCTCACGCGCTTCGCTCGATAGAGCCCACGTCGCAGCAATAACCGACGGCACCCATTTGCACTGCTCGGGGTCTGTCTCAACACCCATCAGGCAATGCAGTGCGTCAGGTGGAATGGTCTTTTCCGCCTCGATCTCAATGAGATACAAACCGTCAAAATTGAGTTTGAATTCGGAAGTGATACTTTGGCCCGCGGCTGAAGGAACCGGCATCCTAACCGGCACAAAATTCCTCGTCCCGGTCCACCAGCTCCATGCGCCCAGAATTCCAATCCCCAGAACAATCAGCGCAAGACCAGTTTTCGTTTTCAGGTACATCGCATTTCACTCAATATGCGCCGCCCCGCTCAGGAAAAGCACTCAGCGTTTCGAAATCGTTGAGGATCACATCCGTGTGCGCATCTTTCTGCCACCCGCCAAGGACGGGACTCTTGAACAGATCCCACGGCAGCCGTTGACGCTCCCTGCACAAGATCATCACCGCACGTGCGCGCCGTTTTCAGGCAGGCGCCACGACGTTTCCCGCGCAGCTCGTAAAACTTGAAATAAAACACGATCCCCATGCCATCCTGTGTCGCAGGAATCGTGTCCGTGCGGTCAGACAGCGGCTTCCATTCGCCGTCCAGAAATGTCACGGAGCCAAATCGCTGACCGCAATGCTCCTCCGGACACTGCTGGTAAAAGTGCATCTCGCGTCCAAGCGCAGTGTTCGAGGAAGTCCAGGTCAGGAGGCGCCCCAGGGCGTCGAACCGTGCTTCGTGCGTAGCGATGAGGACCGGCGAAGTATTTTGCGAGAAGAAGAACAGAGGAAGAAGAGGCAGCGCGAAGGGGGGAAGGAAGCGGGTGCGCATTCCTTCATTTAACGACAATGGCGCAGAAAGCAAAAGGGAGCGCAAGCCTTCATGAAACCGTCAGGAGTATCGGCTGGTCGCGTGTGATGACGAGAGTGTGCTCGTAATGGGCAGTGAGGGATCCGTCCACGGTGCGCAGTGTCCATCTGTCCGGATCGAGGGTGACGCGGCTGGAACCAGCGGAAATGATGGGTTCAATCGTGAGCACCAGGCCTTCGGTGAGGCGAGTGCGAGCGAAGGGATCGGCGAAATTGGGGACGGAAGGCTCTTCGTGGATGGTGTGGCCAATGCCGTGGCCGCCAAGTTCGCGGATTACATGGAAACCGCGGCGACGGACTTCGCGTTCGACGGCGCGGCCAATCTCTCTGACAGCGTTGCCGGCGCGCGCGGAGGCGAGCGCTTGGCGGAAGGCGCGTTCGGCACAACGGCTCAATTCAATGGCCATGGTAGAGGCGGGCGCAACTTGGACGGTAATGGCTGAATCGGTGTGATAGCCGTCCTTTTCCGCCGTTAGATCGAGCTTCACCAAGTCGCCGGGGCGCAACACGCGGCCACCGGGAATACCGTGCACCACTTCATCATTCACGCTGATGCAGACATCACCGGGGAAACCGTAAACCAGAGGAGGCGAAGAACGGGCTCCGTTGTGAGCCAGGACTCTTGAGCCTCGGGAGGCAAGGTCCGCAGTAGTTATGCCGGCGCGAACGGCGCCCGCCATGGCTTTCAAGGCTTCGGCGACGATGCGCCCACAAGTTTTCAATTTTTCGAGCTGCTCGGAGTTGGTAATCGACATGGCCACCCAGTGTCAACAGGCTAAAGTTTACCGTGATTTATGGGGTCGTTTCGATGAGACAATTCGGCCTGGCCCTTTTCGTCGGTCCTAAGTCGCCCGAGCACCCGCCGGTGATCGACGCTATCCACGATAGGCTTGCCGTCGTTGGCAGTGACTGTGCCGTGAAGCGGCGAAGCACATTGAGCAAAAGCTGTTGGCGCTAGAAAAAACCGATCGCGCACAGCGCACAAGATAGGTAAGAACAGTTCCGAAGTTCGGGTAAATCACTTTTGTCTGGAAAGACTGAGATCGGAAGCGACTGGATTAGCCTCCTCTGCACCGTACGCCCAAGGGTGCGGCGAGCCGCCGCACTACAAAGTTAGTGGCAGGAACACCCGCCGCCGCAGCATCCGCCTCCACCGGAGAAGCCTCCGGAAGGATTCGAGGAACCGGCGCCGGCCGTGGCAAACACGGACAGCTGAATGGTGGCCTTTTTGCTGGAACACCTCGGGCAGCTGATTTCCTGTTGTTTGTTGATTACGATCTTCTCAAAGCGCTCGTTGCAGCTATCACAGACGTATTCGTAAATCGGCATGTCGTACGCTCTCCAAACAGCGCCGTTATAGGCTACGACGCGAAGGATAATTATACCGCAGGAATGTCAGGTCATGTACCAGCCACCATTCATGCTGATGGTCTGGCCGGTCATGTATCCGTTTTCCGCAAGGAGCACTGCCACCGGAGCGACTTCATCCAGCTTTCCATATCTCCCCATCGGAATCACATCGGGCGACGCGTTCGGGTTAGCGGCGACCATGTCCGTTTCAATCAGCGCCGGGGCGATCGCGTTCACCGTAATGCCCTCTTTCACCAGCAAAGAAGCATAGGAATGCGTCAGGCCGATCAAGCCCGCTTTCGATGCGGCGTAATGCGGGCCGACGCGTCCGCCATTTTGCGCCGCGACGGACGACACGTTGATAATCCGGCCCCAGCCCCTTGCCCGCATCTTCGTCACAACCGCTTGAATCAGCAGGAATGCAGAGGTGAGATTCACGCACAGGGTGCGCTCCCAATCTTCCAGGGAAACATCGGCGAGCGGCTTGGGCTCGGAGATTGCTGCATTGTTGACCAGAATATCGACTTGGCCGAACGTGGACTCCGCATGCTCCACGAGCCTCTGTACTTCGCTTGGTCGCGAAACGTCGGCTTGGCACACAGTGCCGCTGCGACCTAGCTCCCGGATGGTCTTGGCAACCTGCTGAGCTGCGACCTGATCCTTTTGGTAGTTCACGACGACATGGCAACCTGCTTCGGCAAAAGCCACGGCGACGGCTCGACCGATTCCGCGGCTCGCCCCGGTTACAAGCGCTACGCGATTTTTCAACTGGCTCACGCGAACATCCCCCAAGCTTGTCCAGCATAACGCAGAAAATCGGCATAGGGGGAGTAGTCGCTCACTCTCCCCTGCCACACGACCGGACATGCGGGTCCGCATCCGGCGGTTCGGCGGGTTGAGCTAACTGTACCCTTAATGGATGGATTAGGGCTTCGCTGCGAGTTGTCAGCTCGCCCGAACACTGCCTGCCTCCTATGCAGTTCTTGCTCGTCGGGCTCGCGTCTTTGCTCCGTGCTTCTTTCGGGCCCCACCTCGCGGCGGGTGTTATCGCACCCTTGCGCTTCGCTAGCACTTCACCTCCATTTGGTTGTGAAGAGGACTTTCACCTCCCAGCTGACGAACATGCTCGTCACACAACAAAAAAACGGCCCCAACTCGAAGTCGGGACCGTTAAGATGATCGGTCGCTTTTTGTCTGCCGAAAACTAATCGCCTGCTACCGCTTCGGCGGCCGTTTCCTTTGTCTGGGGTGTCGCCGCGCCATTTCCATTCGCTGGCGCAATCGTAACCGGCTTGTCCGCGCTGGCGAAGTTGGCCGGTACCGCCTTGGCGATGTCGCTCACGGTGCCGATCTGCACGACGGCCTGCGGAGGCTTCTTCAGGACTAGTTCTTCGTAGATTGCGCGAACCTTGGCCTGCTCCTCAAGAGCCTTCTTCCGACGGATGCGGTTCTCTTCGGCCGCAGTGACCGGAATATCGTGCTCGATGTGCCGTACGCGTGCGGCGTCGTCCGCGTCGATGTTGAGCGAGTGCTCGTAGGAAGCCAGGCTGACACTCTTGCCCTTGGCATAAATCTCGTGCTTGCCGTGATTTTTGTACCACTCGGCAACGGTCGCGTTCTTATGCATGTTTTCGATGATATTGCGCCATCCGATTCCGGTGTTGTACGCGCAGAAGCTGATCTCGCCCTGTTGCGTGCCGTAGGGGATGATGCACATCTCGGTGCGGCGGAAGTCGTAATTGAACAAATCCTGGAACCACATACCTGCGATGAACAGAAAGTTCCACGGGTCTTGAGCGCGGCGCTTCATGGCATCTTCGTAGGTGCGCTCCGGAGACGTCTTGCCGTACTTGGAGGTTGCACCCTTGGTCAGTGCCCAAGTCTTATCGAATTTCTTGAACAGGTCATACAGCTTCAGGCCCTTGGGACCCTCGAACGGGTGATAGTTCTTCAACAGCGCCATGGCCATCATGAAGTTGGAGAAGCTCTTCCCACGCGCCGCGTCGGTAATTGCCGTAACGTCCTTGGTCAGCTGCTGCGCGTCGAGGAAGCGCGGCACCGGAGCCCATTCCTTGGTCTCCTTGTTAATCATGATCGCCGTCCCCACGCCGCAGTTCGGATGGCAGCCGCAGGAGAGCGAACCCCACTGCGATTCGTTGCCCTTGACCATATCCGCGAATCCCGCGAAGGTGCTGATGAAGGAAATGGGGAACCAGTCGCGGGTTGGCTCGATTTTGCCCACCTGTTGACTGACGTCCTTGGCGAGGTGCGAGAGCGTATAGCGCTGGCGCAAACGCCGTTCCGGAGTGATGTCTTCATCGCGCCCTGTGAACGAAACCGGCTGGAAGCTTATGAACGCAATCTTCTTCGGATTCTCCATCGCGAACTTCACGACCGATCCCACCTGGTCGTTGTTCACATTGTTGACGATGGTTACCACCAGCACGATTTCAATTCCCGCTTCATGCATGTTTTCGATGGCGCGCAGCTTCACGTCAAACAGGTTGCCGATCTGGCGGTGGCTGTTCGCATCGTTTCCGATACCGTCGAATTGCAGGTACGCATAGCGCAGACCCGCTTCGAATGCCTTCTTGGCAAATTCCTTGCTCTTGGCGAACTCGATGCCATTGGTCGCCGCCTGCACTGAGTTGTAGCCCACCTTGCGTGCATAACGGATGGCGTCGAAGAAATGCGGGCTCATCGTCGGCTCGCCGCCACTGAACTGCACGGACATCTGCCGGCGCGGCTTGATCTTTACCGCATTGTCGAGAATTTCTTGAATTTCTTCCCAAGATAGCTCGTGGACATAGCCCACCTGGTTTGCGTCCATGAAGCAAGGATCGCACATCATGTTACAGCGATTGGTTAGGTCCACCGTTAGCACAGAACCGCGGCCATAGCGGACATTCGATGAGCCGTGTTTATGCAAGCCTTCATCGTTGTGCGCTGGAATGTCGCGGCCGGGGAACTGGCTCTCAATCCACTTCAAAAAGCTGGAGTCCACGGCCATCAGATCTTCATAGTGGCCATGCTGCGGGCAATCTTTAACCATCCAGACTTGCCCATCGCGCTCGACGATCTGCGCCTTGATTTCGCCGACCTTCTCATGCATCAGGTCGCGCCAGTCCTTATTGCCACCGATGATGGCTTTGCGCGCTTCTTGTACGCAAGCAGGGCAGAGCGAGTCGGTCTGGCGGGGAAAACCCAGTGTCGGCTTGGTCTTTTCCCACGATTTCAGCAGCGGCTTATCGGACCACTGCGGCGTTGTAGAGGGATTCGGATTGCGTTTGTTGAAATGTTGAATGGCGTCGAAGGTTATACCAGCCGTCTTGCAAACTACCCAGTCCAGCGACCGGAAGACTTGCGTAGAGAATGAATTAGGCATACTGCGGCTGCCTCACTTTCGAGAGTTCGATATAACTTCGGGAAAACCCCAAACGCCAAGTTGAGCCCTGACTATAATCCAACGCTCGGAAAAGCCCCCTAAGGCTCCTTTTAAGGTAGCACGCGGCGAGGCGGCCCCCTAACCCATTGGACCTGTACAGTTTGATACCCCAAACCCGAATTAAGCCAGTAGGATGTGCCGAACGGTCAAAAATGGGGGTTAAACGGTGCTTGGAGCCACTAAATGGTCCTAAGTTGCAGAAGCGAAAGGGGGTTATTCATAGGAACGTTAACGTAAAGGATTTCGTTGCTTTTTATTCGTTTAGGGCAGGTCTGAGCACAGCGACCAGAAAATGGGCAAAATGGGCAGCATCTTCATCCATCTGCAGCCAACGCACCACGCAGTGTTCTCCAAGGTACTTTGCCACTCGTGTTTCCGGTATCCCGAGGTGCTCCGCGAGTCGCGGACGGATCGATTCGCCCTTCCGACTCGAGCCACCGCGCAACAGATTGGGAATTGCCACACGCAAGGTCTGGCAAGGCTCCACATAGTAGTACGTCGTCAAGTCCGAGTCAGTCAGCAACCAGACTCCGGGCCCCGCAGGCGCTTTGTCCGCCTCTTCCAAAGATGTAGGAGTGGAAGACAGCAGCCGCCTGAAATTCATTTCTAGTTGGCTCAGCCGCGAAGAGAGCCCCGGGTCGCCATAACGGCCACGCAGGCTGGGCGCTGTCGGTGTTTCCGCGACTGTTTCGGTCTCCTCTGGCTCCTCCGAAGAGCCAGCCGGGCGTTCTTTAGAAGTATGTCGAACCGAAGATGAGACCGTTGAACTCGCATCTCTCGAGGCTGTGCGCTGAGGTTCGCGGCGGGAAGAATGAGAGTCTCGTCCGCCGCGCCGCCCGCGCCGTTGCCGATTGTGCTCGGCGGGTTGGGTCAGTGGTGCCTCCGGCGCCGCAGTTCCGGCAGATTCCGTGCTGGCGGAAAAGGCCTGGTTCGCCGTCGAATCCGTTTGCTCGATTGCTTCGACTGAACCAGGCGTTGGCGGTTTCTCACGAGGAACAGGCTGTGGAATTTCGGCAGGTTCTGTGGCGCCAAGCCGCGTTGCGCTTTCCTGCGCTTTCGTTTTCCAGTCGGCGCGCCGAAACCGTTCGGCCGCGGTCAAATACCATCTGCCGGCATCGGCCGTGTTGCCGCTGGCTTCAAAATAACGTGCCAGCTCGAACGCCACCATGGCATCCCGTGTTTTCGAGAACAAATTGGCGAGTTGCCCCGCTGGATCTTTGCCCGTGCGCGCGCGCCGTATCCGCGCCGTAATCTGTTTCCAATCCGCCATACAAGGAATGGATTCTAACAGTGATGCAACAGTTCCGCCAGCAGCGCGCGCTGCAGAACCCGAAACGAAAGCTGCCCGACTCCGCAGGTTTATTGATTGACGAAAAACTGTAAGCCGCAGTATGCTTTCTGCGGTCCGCCCGGGAGGGTCTTATGCAACGTCTGCGCGTGTTCTGTGCGGCCGTACTGGTTTCTTGTCTGATCGGCGTACCCGTATGGAGCGCGCCTGCTGGAAACATCACTCCTCTCGGCACCGTTATCACCGCTGAGCGCGCCCACGTGGGTGAGTCCGCGGCCGATGTCGGCACGACCGTCTACGGTGGCGACTGGCTCAGCACCGAACCGCAGGGGAGTGTGCAAGTGCGAGCAGGCGCGGCCCGCTTGCTTTTGTTGGGTTCTTCGAGTGCAATCGTAAATAATAACGAGGGAGCCCCTTCGGCAAGATTGGTCGGCGGTACGGCCACCTTCTCCACCGGAAATTCACGCGCCTTCACGTTGTTTGCTTCCAAAGCGGCGATTCGTCCGAAAACGGATTCGCCGACGATCGGTCAAGTCATCTATGTGAGTGAAAAGGAACTGCTGGTAACCGCACGCCGCGGGGGACTCACGATCAGCGTCGAAGACGAAACACAGACCATCGCGGAAGGCACTTCCTATCGCGTGCTTCTGGATCCGACCGATGCCCAAGGGCCGGCTGGCGCAGGTTCAGGGCAAGGCCCCAGCGGAAGTGGTAGTGGTGGAGGTCCGCTAAAGGCAGGCCGCAGCCGCTTCCTGCTTCTGGCCACGGCATTCATCGCTGCCGGAACGGCCGTGGCGATTTACTTTGCCACCGAAAGCGCCGATCGTCCGTAAGGCAGGCATTGTCATCTAAAAAATCGGCGGCTTTACTCTGGACCCTCGCTTGGTTCAGAGCGACGCGATCACTTCAATCTCAACCAACGCGTCTTTCGGAAGCCGAGTCACCTCGACCGTGGAGCGCGCCGGCGGCGCGGCGCTGAAATAACGCGCGTACACTTCGTTCATGGCCGCGAAATCATTCATGTCCTTCAAGAAAACTGTGGTTTTCACCACATGCTGGAAAGCGGCGCCCGCAGCCTCGAGGATCGCCTTCACATTCTCCAGTACCCGCTCGGTTTGTTGGCGAACGTCTGCGGCAACGAATTCTCCAGACTGCGGATCGAGAGCCACCTGGCCGGAAACGAACAGAAGTCCATTTGACTGAATCGCTTGCGAATAGGGTCCGATGGGCTTCGGAGCGCGAGCCGTCAAAACGACATCTTTCATGAAGGACCCTCTCTCTGCGGTGAACAGCATGGCGAAGAAAAAGAATAGCAGATGCGAAGCGACGAAGGGAGTTTCAGCGCTTGCGACCTTGCACGCGGACGAAACCGGTGTTTGAGTGGTTCCGCGCAGCTTCGCGCTGTGCGATCAGTGTTTCGGCTTGCTGATTCGATAAGCCTTGATTCACGATATCGAGGATCTGCTTTTCCGACATCGCCGTATTCTTCAACCGGCCGATCTGCTCGCTGGTCAATGTGGGCAAACCCTGGATACGCCGGTGAATAATCTCCTGCACGGTTGGATTCGAGAGCCCGATTAACTTCAACGTGACCGCTTCACCGCTCAGAATGTCGATTTGATCGGATTGCGCCATTTCGAGGATTTGCGCATCGCTGTAGCTTGCGCGCGATAAATCGATCGCGGAATCCGCGGTGCTAAATTCGTGGCCATGCGCCCGCGACGCCTTCAACAGCGCCAGGCAAAGATCGTCGGAGGCTCCAGCCTGCTTGAGCTTTGTAAGCTGTGTAACCTCCAGGCTGCTGGGCTTAAGCTTTTTCAATTCGTCCAGGCTGGTCGACCACATTCCCGACTGGTCGAGCGAGGTGTAGTCGACCTTGACCTGTTTTTGACAGCCCACCAACACGAGGACACACATACCGAGAAGCGGCAACGATTTCTTCATACCTATATTGTAAGGAGCGCCGTGTCCTCGCCGCTGCCGTTGTGCTTCGGCGTGTACTGGACCAACGAACAGGCCGGTGCCGGCGCAAGCCAGGAAGGCGTTATCTAAGAGCGTGCCGTCTACGCGCCGAAGGATGTCAAACTTCTCTCGCGCGGGACGTCGCCAACCACTCATGCCGACTCCAGGACCTCTTCGATGGCTTCAACCAGGTCCTCATACTCGAATGGTCCGTCGTGGCGCTTCCCATTCATGAAAAACGTGGGTGTACCGTTCACTCCGCTTTTCACGCCTCCGGTAAAGTCACTCTTCACCCGCCCAAGAAACTCGCGCTTCTCCACGGCGGCTCGCAAATCCTGGGGCGGAAGCCCGAGCTGCTGCGCCAGCTTCAAATAGAGAGCGCCGCCTAGTTGCTCCTGATTCTCGAACAAGCCATCATGCATTTCCCAGAATTTCCCCTGCGTTCCGGCATACTCCGCTGTCTCCGCGGCGGATTCCGCGTGAGGATGCATCTCCGCCAAAGGAAAATTCCTGAAAACAAATCGAAGCTTCTTGCCGAAATGTTTCTGCACGCGCTTCACGATGGGATGAGCGTGCCCGCAATGGGGGCACTCGTAATCTCCGTACTCCACCATCGTACACGTCGCGTCCGCGTCGCCCCGAATGTGGTCCTGCTCGCTAACGGAAACTCGCAAGCTCATCGCCTGTCTCCTATTTGGGCAGTTTTTCCAACGCTTCCAGAATTCCATCGGCACCGGGGTTGACGGCCACCGGCGAACAATAGCTCCAGGCAATCACACCATTCTTGTCGATCACAAACAAAGCCCGTTCACAACAGCCGTCTTCGGCGCGATAAGCTCCATAGGTCTTGGCCGCCGCCCCCTTCGGTTCGAAATCCGCAAGCAGGGGAAAATGCAAGTGCCTGTCCTTGGCAAACGCTTCGTGGCACCAAACCCCATCTACGGAGATTCCCAGCAGCTGCGCGCCAAATTTGTGAAACTCCGAAAGAATCTCGTTATAAAGCGCCATCTGATCGCCACAAACTGGACTCCAGTCCGCAGGATAAAACGCCAGAATGACTGGCCGGCCTCGCAATTCCTTCAAAGACAGCTTCTGGTCGGGTGTAACGTGCAGAGTGAATTCAGGTGCGGCCGTTCCAGCCGCCAAAATCATGTCCATGCGATGCCTCGTTGAGTTTCTGCTGCAAGCGACTCTCGGCTTAGATTCGCGCTTCCAGCCCGGGGATACAAAAAAGTGAAATCAGACCTGAAACGTCCGCTCAACTCCGTAAATCCCCTGAATCCTCCGGATATTCGCAAGTATGGATTCGAGTTGACGCTTATCCGTGATTTCCAGGCTGGCTTCCACGCGCGCGTTCTGACGGTCGGGCCTGCTTTCGAGCATGCGGATATTCGAGCCCGCGCCGCTGATGACCGCGGTGATATCGGCCAGCAAGCCAGACCGGTCCTTTGCGCGAATCAGCAATTCCACCGGGAAGGTAGCCACATTGCTGCCGCCCCATTCGACCGCGATGCGCCGTTCAGTCTGGTACAAAAGGTTCTGGACATTCGGGCAAGTGCGCGTGTGCACCGCCACGCCGCGGCCACGCGTCACGTAACCAACGATGTCGTCCCCAGGTATGGGATTGCAGCACTTCGCTCGGAAAACCAGCAGGTCGTCCTGGCCCTTGACGATCAGAGGCGCTTCGCCAAAGCCCAGCATACGCTTGACCGTATTGACCAGCGTAGGCTTGGCGTCTTCCTCTGTCTTCTCGCTCTCTTTGCTCGGCTCGCCAAAGTATCGCGATAATACTTGTCGCGCGGAGAACTTACCGAAGCCCACCGCCGCAAACAGATCCTCGGGCCGCGATAGTCCGTATTCCTCGCTGAGTTTCTGGAGATCCTCTGCGGAAATTTTCTTCAGCCCCTTCGGAAAATTCCGCGATTCGTTCTCCAATAATCGCCGGCCCATCTCCGTGGCCTCTTCGCGCTCCTGCGCATTGATGAAATGCCGTATCTTGCTTTTGGCGTGAGACGACTTAACAAAACTCAGCCAATCCCGGCTGGGTCTGTGTCCCTTTTGCGTAAGAATCTCCACGACGTCGCCGGAGACAACTTCGTGCCGCAACGTTACCATTTGCCCGTTGACTTTCGCGCCCACGCACTGGTGCCCCACTTCGGTGTGCACCGAGTAGGCAAAGTCGACCGGCGTCGCTCCGCGCGGTAACTCCAGCACGCGCCCTTTGGGCGTGAACGCATACACTTCGACGGGCGCAAGGTCTACCTTGAGCGTCGACAGAAACTCCCCCGGCTCCTGCAATTCCTGCGACCACTCGATCAATTGCCTCATCCACGCGATGCGCTGATCGTCATCGGTCGATATCGGCCGCCCATCCTTGTATTTCCAGTGCGCCGCCACACCTTCTTCCGCGATGCGATGCATATCTTGCGTGCGAATTTGGATTTCAAACGGCTGCCCACCGTGAATTACCGTTGTGTGTAGCGACTGGTACAGATTCGGCCGCGGCATGGCGATGTAATCCTTGAACCGCCCGGGGACCGGCCGCCAGATATGGTGAACGACACCAAGCGCCGCATAACAATTTCGCTCGGTGTCCGTTATCACGCGGACCGCCAGCAAATCGTAAATCTGCTCCAGGGTACGCTCTTGACGGGTAATCTTGTGTTGCAATGAATAGAGCCCCTTAACGCGCGCTTCCAGCTCCGCCGGTATACTGTTTTCGACCAGCTTGCCGCGGATAGCGCTCTGTACTTCCTCGAGGAAGCGCTTGTGGATCGGTGACTTCTCCGTCACTTCCTTTTGCAGCGCCAGAAATGCGTCCGGCTCCAGATAGCGGAACGAAAGGTCTTCGAGTTCGCCTTTGATCAGCGCCATCCCCAACCGGTGCGCGATGGGCGCATAGATATCCATGGTTTCGCGCGCAATCCGTTGCTGTTTTGCCTCAGGTAGAAACTCGAGCGTGCGCATGTTGTGCAAGCGATCGGCGAGCTTGACCAGCACGACGCGCACGTCGTTCACCATCGCCAGCAGCATCTTTCGCACATTTTCGGCTTGCCGCGCCTCGGGCGCCATCATATTCAGCCGGCTGATCTTGGTGACCCCTTCCACCAAGTGGGCGACCTCTGCGCCAAATCGTTCTTCCAGCCGCGAAACTGGATATTCCGTGTCCTCGATGGCGTCGTGCAACAGTGCCGCCGCCAACGTGGTCGCGTCCAACTTCATGTCGGCCAAAATGTGAGCGACTTCCAGCAGGTGCGTGACATACGGATCCCCGGAGCTGCGGAACTGATCCCGATGGCGTTCCGCCGCAATGTCAAAAGCGCGGCGAACCAGCCAGGGATCCTCAGATGGCCGATTCGTGCGCAGTTTTTCGAGGAGTTCTTCGAGGCGGGCGTTAATCTGGCGCTCAGTCCGGTCCCGGTTGAAATTCAAGGGCAGGTTGGCGCGCGATCCCATAACTCAGTTTACGCCCCAATGGCCGGTTTCGGAAGAGCAGCGCCAGGCAACGTGCACGCAAAAACAAAAAGGCCCCGATTTTCACCGAGGCCTTCTTAATTTTAATGTCGCCGAGATGGTCGAATCAGGTTGACGGCTGCGGCTGCTCCGCGCGCTTTTGCTTGATCTCCTTCACCTTATCGAGAAGATCATCCGCCATCTTCGTATAGTTGTCCCGCTCCGCCGTCGATTCCACCATATCGGCTTTGCGACGATACAACAGGTTCAGATAAGTCATTGCGTCGTCGTAATCGGGTTTCAGTTCAATAGCCTTCTTGAGGCTGGTAATCCCATCGTCAACCATCTGTTGATACTTGTCGGTGTACGCCTTCCGCACGTCCGGCGGCAATGAATCGGTGTCCTTCACCTGCTTGTTGATGTGTTCCTTGTTGTAATCCGATCGCATTTCCGTGTTGCCGCGATACGCGAGGGCCCAGTCAATAACCCCGATGGAATAATACGGCTGCGGATCCTGCGGCTTCAGCGCAATATGCTTCTCGTGATAAGCCTTGGAATCTTCGAACTTCTTCGCATCAAACGGCTGCCCAGCCATCTGGTACAGGATCGACGCCAGCCCATCGATTGCGCTTAGATTGTTCGGGTCTTTATCGAGCACATCTTTGTACTCCGTAATCGCTTCCTGTCCGTGGCGCATATTTTCGTCCGACGGAGCTCCCGGAATGTATTGGCTGGCATATGCCGTCGCCAGATACAAGCGCGCATTCACCAGGTCAGGGTCAAGTTCCTTCGCGTGCTTGAAATCCTCGACCGCCGCGTCAAATTGCGCGTTCTTGAACGATGCAACACCTTTATTCAAGAGATCGCGGGCACGGAGCTTGTTGCATCCGGAAACGCCGGCGACGAGCGTGATCAGCACCGCCATGCCAAACATCTGACAGGCTCTATCGGAGACCCGCGAGGACGTCCCCCGTGCAAACGTTACTTGATTCATGGAAGCTTCCATCCCTGAGTCGTGCCGCTCCGATAGATTGGAGCGCCGCACGTGGATTCACCTGCGCCCGCTAGGGGCATTCCATCACGTTCAGCGGTTTTTTTCCAGTTCCGAAGTCACCAACCCCACCGGGGAAGCGCCCGCCACATGCGTGACATTCAGAACCTCAGCAACCACCTGAAACTCGAGAGAACGATCCCCTTGAAGAAAAACAACCCTCCGAGCACGCATCGCGAAAACCCGCTCCAAACGCCTCTTCAGTTCTTCGCGCGGCACCACTGCAGCGTTCAGACATATCGAACCATCCCCGGCAATCTGCACGACGATCACTTAAGGATGCTCTGTTCTATCGGTCTCTCGCGCCCCTTGCGGCAAGCCGCTCGCAGGCCCATTTGCCGGTGCGGAATGATCATAAATGATCAACAGCACTAGCAGAATATCGATCAGCAAAGCGACATTCACATCCGTGAGGATCTTGCCTCTAACCACCACTGAAACCGATTCCCATGAGCCACCTCGTTCCCGGTCGTTTCACCAGGCGAGGAGGACTGTCACATCCAGCGAAGACCGCAAATTCTTACTGACCGGCCTCGAGCTTGGCGGTGATCAGACCCACGCGATCGATCCCCGCTTGCTTCATCAGGTCGATGGCTCTGGCCACGTCCGCAAACTGAACGTCGTTGTCGCCCTTGACGAACGCCACTTTTTCGGCTCGGTCCTTGAAAATCTGCTCCATGCGAGGCTCAAGTCCATCCCAATTCGTGTCTTCATTGTTGATCTTGAGTTTGCCGTTCATTAGCACCTGAACCACGACCGTCTTGTTCTCCAATTCCTGGTTCTGCTGCTGGTTCGGCGAGGGCTGCGGCACCAGTGCGTCGAGCCCCTTGGGCGTCAACGGCGTGATAACCATGAAGATGATGATCAAGACCAGCAGAATATCGATCAACGGCACAATATTCGGTGTGGCCATCGCACCTTTATTCTCTCCAACGTCCATCCCCATTGCGAATTCTCCTATCCCTTCCCGGCGTCTTGCTTCCGGAGAAGCGGGCCGCGCCGGGTGGGAGCCGGCGCGGTTCCATCAACTCAGCAAACGAATGACGACTACGGCAAATGCAACCCTACTTCCTAACTGCCACCACCCGCCGCCTTCGGCGCGGTTGTGCCCGGCGTCGTTGGTGTCGAGGGTCCGCCAAGTGCTTTGGTTTTTTCCGTCAGCAACCCCAGAGAGTCCACGCCAGCCGAACGAATCTCGTCCACGACGGCAACCACATCGCCGTACTTGGCGCGAGAATCACTCTTCACGTAAACGGTCTTGTCGAGCTTGTTGGCAATCTGGTCTTTGATTTGGCCCGTGATTTCTTCCTTCTTTATCTTGCTGTTGCCAAGATACAGGGTCCCATCCCGGGTAACGGCTACCACGATCGCATCGTCTTTATCCGCATCCTTCATATCGCGCGGATCGTTCACAGAGGCCAAATCCACCTGATGCGTCTTCTGCAACATCGGCGTGACCACCATGAAGATGATCAGCAGCACGAGCATGATGTCCGCCATCGGAATCACGTTCGGCGCCGCCATCTGCGCTCCGGCTTGTGGCTTATAGGCCATGACCTTACCTCTTTCGGCTTACTTCTTCGCGCCGCGGCGCAGAATGAAGTAGTTGATCAACTCCATCGAGGAGTTGTCCATTTCCACGTCGAACGCCTCGACTCGGTTGGTGAAGTAGTTGTAGGCCCACACCGCAGGCACCGCGACCAGCAAACCAAACGCCGTGGTCACCAGTGCTTCCGCGATACCGCCGGCAACCGCCGACAGACCGGTCGCTTTCTGTTGTTCAATGCCTTTAAACGCGTTCAAGATGCCGACCACCGTGCCGAACAGCCCGACGAACGGCGCCGTCGAACCAATCGTCGCCAGCGCCGAGAGTCCGCGCTTCATTTCCGCGTGCACGATGGCGACCGAGCGCTCTAGACCGCGCTTGGCGGCTTCGATCACTTCGGCGTCCGACACCTGCTGCGATGCTGATTGGAATTCTGACAAGCCTGTCGCTACTACCTTGGCGATGTGGCTCTTCTTGTTGCGTTCAGCAATGGCGATCGCTTCGTCGAGCTTGCCGTCTTTGAGCGCGCCCGCCACCTGTTGCACGAACAGCCGCGACTGCTTCCTCGCGTTGTTGTACATCAGGAACCGATCGATCATCACGCCGAATGAATAGACCGAGAGAAGAAACAGAATCACCACCACGATCTTCGCCAGGAGGCCCATGTTTCCCCACATGGAACGCAGGTCCCATGAGGTCGCTGCTTCCTGAAGCCAAGCCGCGTAGACGTACAAAGATGCTAGCATTCGTTTGCTCCTTATTTCCTAGTGGCCCCCGCGGGCAGGAACCAACAGATTATTTCCTACAACTACTTACTCAGAACGGCGCCGGACTCCCACGACTCCCACGCCGCCCCGTTTCACTACTGTGCGAGAGAGAAGATCACGTCAATTTCCGTGTCGACTTCCACGGGCTCGCCGTTCAACAGTGTCGGTTGATAACGCCACTGCCTCACGGCGTCAAGCGCCGATTGCACCAACAGCGGGTGACCGGAGACAACCTGCAACTGCTCGACGCTGCCGCTCTTTCCGATGATGGCGTGCAGCTTCACGGTACCGCTGATGCGCGTCTGGCGCGCCAACGGAGGATAGACCGGCTGCACACGATTGATCAGTTTGGCGGCTTGGACCGCGCCACCAACACGAGTACGGGACACGTTCGGCTTCGGCGGAGGAGGAGCTCCTCCCGCGCCACCAATGACGCCGCCAATCACGCCACCCATCGATCCGCCGGCCACGCCGCCAGGTACACCACCGGCGATTCCGGCGCCCATGTCGGGCGGCTGTTCGTCTTCCTTAATAATCTTGACGTCCTTCGGGATGACCTTCGGCGCTACCAATTTGCCGGCTTCCATCAAGTGAACCTGAGGCTTGATGTGTACGACCGGAGTGGGCGGCGGTGGCGGGGGAGGGGGAGGAGGAGGCGGCGGCGCCAATAGGATCGAAGACATCATCGCCTTCGGCAGCGCTTCCGTATAAATGAGCGGAATCAGGATAAGAACGGCAAGAAACAAGACTTGAAATAGCATGGAGAGAACAACCGTCCAGGGCTTATTCGTCTTCTTGTTCTTCTGATTGGAAACGACCATTTCTTCAAACATGGTTCTGACTACCTCCTGCCCGCGGGAGCGAGGCGTGGCGTGCCGCTGTCGGCCCCTCGGGTTTTGTTGCCGGCTGCGGTTCCGGTGCCTGTTGCGCCGTGTCCTCGCCAGCTATTCCAGGCGACGACCAGCGGTGCTGCTATCCCGAAACTTGAATACGTTCCTACCACAATCCCCACCACCAGGGCAAAGCTAAATGCCCGGAGCACCTGGCCGCCCATCAGGAACAGGACGAGCACGGTGAGGAACGTCAATCCGCTGGTCAGAATCGTTCGCGACAAAGTCTGATTGATCGACTTGTTGACTACATCTGCGAATGGTTCCTTCCGCAAGAGACGGTTGTTTTCCCGGATGCGGTCGAAGATGACGATCGTGTCGTTCATCGAATAACCGACCAGGGTCAATAACGCGGCAATGACGGTCAGCGATATTTCGAATCCGAAAATCTTGAACAGCCCTAGAGTAATCAGTACGTCGTGAAAAACAGCGAGAACGGCCGCGATGCCAAAGATGATGCGATCCACAAAGCGCAGAATAAAGCCGCCTTGGGACGACCACCCCGTCGAGCCACCGATTTGTCCACCGTAGAACCGGAAGGCAATATATACCAGCATGCCTACTAAAGCATAGAGGGTTACTCGAATGGCCTGAGTGCGCAGTTCTGCACCTACTTTCGGGCCAACGATCTGTACGCCGCGAATCCCAAATGGCGCTAGAGAATAATTCTCCTGCATCGCCGAGATCAGGGCCGGCGTCGCACCGGGCACCTGGGAGAGATCGGCCAGACTACTGATCACGCCGTTCTTCTCTTTGTCGCGATAGTTCAAAAGGTTCTTCGCCAATGTTTGATATTTGTCTCCCGCCGCAACCGAAAGCCCCAACGGGTCTTTCTGCGAAAGGAAGTTCGCCAAAGCGGACGGCGTGGTGGAGTTGAAGTCGGGTTTTGAGGATCCTGCAACGCCGTACGTAGCATCCAGTGCGCTGAGGACCTTGGCTTTGCTCTCGTCCATTGCCTGGTCGCTCTGGCCGGCTTGCTCAACAAAGATCAGCACTTCGTTTGAGGTCCCGGTAGAGATGGCGCCCGAGCTGATACTCTGGATTTCGGTGTTATTGAGGCCCTGCTGTTGAAGAGCAGCTCGCAGCTTGTCGATATTCGGCGGCTGAGCAAAAAATACTTCTACGTTCGTGCCGCCTTTGAAATCGATCCCGTACTTGATGCCGCCCTTCAGGAAGATCGCGGACCACCCGATGACCAACAGCAATCCGCTAAGCGCGAAGAAATACTTGGCCTTGCCCATCCAGTCGATATTGGGCTGTTTGAAGAGCTCAATCATGCCGTTTTATGCTTCCCTTCCTTAGACTCCAAGGCGTTCCTCTTTGTTCCCAGCTACAGAATTTAGCCGGTACTACTACAGCTAGGCCGTTAGTACTTCTCTAAATGCTCAATTCTGCTTGGCGATCCATCTTCGCCAAGTGGTACTGGAAAATCGTCTTGGATACATAGATTGCTGTAAACACGTTTGCGATCAAACCGATCGTCAGCGTGATGGCAAACCCTCGGATGGGTCCCGTTCCAAAAATGAACAGGAAAAACGCCGAGACTACGGTCGTCACGTGGGTATCGATGATGGTTAGAAATGCCTTGTCAAAGCCCGCTTCGACCGCCGCCGACGCCGATTTTCCGTTTCGAATTTCTTCACGGATGCGTTCAAACACCAGGACGTTGGAATCGACGCCCATACCGATCGTCAGGATCACACCGGCGATACCGGGCAGGGTCAGCACAGCTCCGAACATGGCCATCGCCGCCAGCAGAATGATCAAGTTCAAAATCAACGCCAGCACCGCGTTCGCGCCCGACAGCCGGTAGTAGAACACCATGAAAATCATCACCACGAGCAGGCTGAGAATTGAAGCCTGCACGCCATGGCGAATCGAATCCGCGCCAAGCGACGGGCCCACCGTGGCTTCTTCCAGATACCTGATCGACGCCGGCAAAGCGCCGGCGCGCAGAATCTGCGCCAATTCGTGTGCGCTTTCCTGGCTGAACTGCCCATCAATGCGTCCTTGGTCGGCAATCTTTCCCTGAATCGTCGGCGCCGAATAGACTTTATGCTCGAGAACAATGGCCATCTGGCGTCCGGTGTTCTGTTCGGTGAATCGTTCAAACTTCCGGCCCGCATCGCTGGACAGCACAAAGTTGATTTGCCACTGCCCGGGCATTTCCGTGTTGCGGCTCTCGGTGGCACTTCGCAAATCACGCCCGGTCACTGCCGGGGTGCGGCTCAGCAAGTACCACACGTCTCCGGAATTTTGTCCTGCCGGCGTGCGCGACTCGCTGCTGCCTTGCACAAGTTCTGTTCCCGGAGGCAAGACCCCGCCTTTGGCCGCCAGCGCTGCCGCTTCTGAAGGATATGTCTGCGGGTCCTCCACCAGCTTTAATTCCAATTGACCGCCCGCCTGAATCACGCGCCTGGCTGCCGCCGAATCTCCTTCGCCCGGAAGCTGTACGACGATTTCGTTATCTTGCCCCACGCGCCCACGTGGCTGAATCGTCGGCTCGGTCAAACCGAGGGCATTGATGCGGCGCTCGATCGTCTCGAGCGTCTGCGTCATCGTGGTTTCCTCGATGGCCGCCTTCGTCGTCGGCCTCAGGGAGAGCAGCGTCGCGTTCGATTCTCCCGGCGCTGCGCCCGACGTCCAGTTGGCTTCAAACTGATCGTGCAACAAATCGCTGAACGCCGTGAACGCGTCGTTGGGAACGCCGCGCACGATGATGTGCTCGTCGTCGACGCGTCGCACTTCTTCGTAGTGAATATTCTTCTGGCGCATCGCGGTTGTCAGTCGGTCGATGGTCTGGTCGGTCTCCTGCGCCACCGCTTCCTGCACTTGCACTTGCAAAATCAGGTGCGTTCCGCCCTGCAGGTCAAGCCCGAGCTTGATCTGGTGCTCGAAATTATCTTTGATCAGCCCGAAGGATGTCGGAAAAGTAGGCATTCCGAAGATGGAATACAAACAAAGAACCACCACTACAAAAATAAAAATGACTTTCCACTTCAAGTTGGGATTCATGGTTAGAAGGTGTGGCGCAGCGGTGCGCAAGCCGTCGCGGAGTTACTTGGCATCTTCGGTCGTCTCCACTTGGGCTATCGCCGCTCGCGCGATGCGAATTTTCACGTTATCGGCGACTTTCAATATAAACGTGTCGCCGTCGATACCATTGATCGTGCCGTAGATGCCCGAGGTCGTGACCACCTTGTCTCCGTTTTTCACGGCACCCAGCATCTCCTGCGTCTTCTTTCTCTGTCTTTGCTGCGGCATGATCACCAGGAAATACATGATGCCGAACATCAACAGCAGCGGAAGAATGAACCCGCCAAGCCCACCACCCAGGCCGCCCGCCTGCCACATCAAAAAACCCGCTGAATTCATCTGGATGCGTTTACCGTACCCTTTCGAACCGTTGCACCATCGTAATCCTGGGTCTAACCCGGCGGATTTCCTGCCACGGGGAAAGAACCGCCGCGAGCGGGAACCTTCCCGCTTGCCCTGCCCGCCCGATTCTCTCGATGAGAGTCGACTTTACGCGGGTTGCCACAGCGTTGCGGAACCCTTCCGCGCGCCAGGCGTTTCGCTTCAGGCTGGCCCCGCCGCACAGCGGGCACGTAGCTCTGACGCGAAATTCGCTAGATGTCCAAAAGTGATAGCCTCTCGAATTTGCCTCATTATGTCAAGGTAAAACCAAACATTGTGGTAGGTCGCCAGGATCGCCGCGGTGATCTCTCCTGCGGCAAAAAGATGCCGGAGATAAGCGCGCGTGTACCGCTTACATACGCTGCAACGGCAGTTTGCGTCGATCGGACGCTGGTCTTCTCTATAGCGGGCATTCTTGATCAGCACGCGTCCTTCGCTCGTGTACAAGCACGCGTGCCGCGCCGCTCGCGTCGGCAGCACGCAATCCATCATGTCGATTCCCCGCGCGACATAATCCGCCAACTGTTCCGGCCTCCCGACTCCCATGAGGTAACGTGGCCGCTCTTTGGGCAGCAGCGCCGTAACTTCTGCCGACATCTCGCAAGTGACTTCGTGCGGCTCGCCAACCGCCAATCCTCCCACCGCGTATCCCGGAAAATCCAGCTCGAGAAGTTGCCGCGCGCTCTCTCGCCGCAAATCCGAGAACGTCGCCCCTTGCACGATTCCGAATTGCCACTGTGCTAAATTCGCGTTCCGGCTAGATGAGTCGAGAAAATACCTTCGTCCTCGGCCTGCCCACTCCGTCGTCCGTTTCACCGCCGCTTCGGCAATGTTGCGGGGCGCCGGAGTCTCGATGCATTCGTCTAGCACCATCGCGATGTCCGCACCGAGAGCAAGCTGAATCCCCGCCGCGTTTTCCGGCGTAAGCAAATGTTCAGATCCGTCCAAGTGAGAGCGAAAGCGGACTCCTTCGTCCGTAACTTTTCGCAGTTCGGACAAGCTAAATACTTGGTAGCCGCCCGAATCCGTCAGGATCGCCCCTCGCCATGCCATGAACGCATGCAATCCCCCGAGCTTTCGAATCAGCTCGTGCCCCGGCCGCAGATATAAATGATAAGTATTCGCGAGGATGAGGCCCGCGCCCAGTTCCTCGAGAGCGTCTTGGGTGATTCCCTTCACCGTCGCCGCCGTGCCCACTGGCATGAACGTCGGTGTTTCGATCGCGCCGTGCGGCGTCGTCAGCTTTCCCCGCCTTGCGCCCGTCGGGTCGCTTTGCAACACTTCAAACGAAAGACTCACTTCTCAAGTCTATCAGGAGAAAATAAACGCCGCTCCCACGCGGAGAATGACCCAAACCGCGAGCATGCCGAACGCAATCGCGTACGGCTTTCCGCCTTTCAATTTCTTCGGATTGGCCACGCCAAACCCAATGGCAATCAGCAGCGTGACCCAGAGGACGATGATGTCCAGATTCTTCCCGAGCGCCATTAGCCACTTCGCGCTGTCCTCCGGCAGAAACGCAGCGAGATTCGTCGCCACGGGATTGTCCAGGTTCAGAGTTCCGTACGGCTTTAGAAAGAGGACGATCAGAAAAAGCAGATTACCCAAGATGACCGGGACATAGGCGTGGGACACGATTCCCAACGCGGTCTTGTAATTAAGATTCGCCCCTCCGAGCAGGTTGTAAGCACCCCACAGGATCAGCGCCACGACCAACACCGCGATGATCGGCGCAGGAATCCCGAACGCGTAGGCGCTGATCGGCGCGAATTTCGCACCCGCTTCAATCCGTTGCTCTTTCTGCTCCGCCGACAACTGCGCCCCCGCTGGACTCTTCTCGATTTGCTGGCTCATGAATTCTCGCCAGTTCATTTTTTGATTGATTCCAACCGCGACTACCGCGCTGAGGAGCGCCATGATGATCACCGGCAGCAGCCAAGTAGGCTTCCGCGCAATGTCTTCGAAGGTCGGCTTGGGCGAAAACAGCACGCCAAGAATTCTGCCGACCGGCGAAATCTTGGCCTGTACTGCGACTTCAGGCATAGGGGTTGGCATGGGTTCTGTCGCCATTTGAGGACTCCTTCACCACAGATTTCGCTAACCGGCTCTAGGAGACACTACGCAAACGCTGCGGGGAAAGTATCACACTTGGCCCGGCTGGGGTATCTCCGGCACCGCCGCTAAGAGGTTCCGCGTGTAGGCGTGTGTGGGCTTGTCGAGGATCGTGTTAGCCGGTCCGCATTCGACCATCTGGCCGGCGCGCATCACAGCGATGTGGCTCGCCAGTTGGCTCACCACCGGCAGGCTGTGCGAAATCAAGAGGTAGGTCAGTCCGAACTCCCTCTGCAATTCCTGCAAGAGCAACAGCACCTGCGCTCCGACAGAAACATCCAGCGCCGATACCGGCTCATCGGCAACCACCAGCTTCGGCCGCAGAATTAACGCCCGGGCTATCCCGATCCTCTGCCGCTGTCCGCCTGAAAATTCGTGCGGATACCTCTTCAATGCCGCTTCATCCAGCCCCACGCGTTTCAACATCATTCCCGCGCGCGCCATTCGCTCGGCCGCCGAAAGCTCGGGCTCGTGGATCGAAAGCGGTTCCGCGACAATCTCTCCCACTCTCATCCGCGGATTCAGCGAAGCAAACGGGTCCTGAAAAATCATCTGCATCTGACGCCGCTTCGCCCGCAACTGTTGACCTGTCATCTTCAGCAGATCCTGCTCTTCAAACCGGATCCGGCCGGAGTCCGGCTCGATCAACCGCAGGATCATGCGCGCCAGCGTCGTCTTCCCACACCCGCTTTCGCCAACAATGGCAAATGTCTCTCCCGGCGCCACCTCAAAACTCACATCATCCACCGCTGTGAACCGTTCGGCCTTCCCATCGCCACTAAATACCCCTCCCCCGCGCACGAAACTCTTTCGCAAATTCCGCACTTCGAGCAAATGACTCATAGGAATGGACACCGCTCCCTGACGCCCGCACCGAACGAGCAACGTAGGTGAGACACTTTCCTCCCTCCACGACGCGACACAATCCTCATACCAACACACACCGCGCGCCGTGATTCGCCTCCGCCAACCGGAACTCCGGCACCGCCTGCTCACACTCCGCGCGCCGAAACGAGCACCTCGGCGCAAACGCGCACCCCGGCGGCAATTCCGTCAATTGCGGCACGGTGCCCGAAATCGGCGTCAACTTCCGCTTCTCGAGAGTCGGCGACGCCGCCAGCAATCCCTGCGTATAAGGATGCCGTGGCGCCATAAGCACCTGCCGCGCCGGTCCTTCCTCCACGATTCGCCCCGCGTACATCACCGCCACGCGGTCCGCCACTACAGCCACCACAGCCAGATCGTGTGTGATAAACAGGAGCGCCAGTTCCAGCTCCCGCCGCAGCCGGTCCAGCAAATCCAAAATCTGCTTCTGCACCGTCACGTCCAACGCCGTAGTCGGCTCGTCTGCAATCAAAAGTTTCGGCCAGGGCGCCAGCGCCATCGCGATCATGGCCCGTTGCCGCAATCCGCCGGAAAGTTGGTGAGGATACTGTCGCGCCCGCACTTCCGGCTCCGACATCGACGCATGCTCCATCGCCGTCAGCAGCCGCCGGTGCAACTTCTCTGTTGCGATTTTCGGCTCGTGCGCCAAAATGGCTTCTTCAATCTGCGCACCCACTCTCATTACAGGATTCAGCGAAGTCATCGGCTCCTGAAAAATCATGGCAATCTCTCGTCCGCGCACGCTTCGCCATTCCTCTTTGGCTAGTCCAACCAAATTTTTCTCCTGCGCATTTCTCAGCGAACTCTGCCGCTTGGCGTTGTCTTTTTCCTTCCCTTCCTGCAACCAAATCTCTCCGCTTACCCGCGCCCCGGCCGGCAGCAGTCCGATCAGCGCCAGCGACAGCATCGTCTTCCCGCTTCCGGATTCCCCGACCAACCCGAGCGTCTCGCCCGCCGCAATCCGCAGAGACACCTCATTCACCGGCTTCACCCAACCGGCCGCCGTTGGCAACTCCACCGTCAACGCATTCACGCTGAGCAAATTCGCCATACCGCTATCATAAGGTTCCTACTCCTTTCCTCGACACCAGAAACTTCCAAATTTCTAAAATGCCAAAACCAATCTTCAGACCATCTGCGCAAGAAACAAACACTCACAAAAAAAGAGGGCCGCCAAAGCGACCCTCTTGCATACAAATTTTTCCGAATGCTCAAAACGTCAAATGCAACCCCAACTGCAAAAAGCGCGGGCTGCCGATCGTGTGTTGAATAATTCCCAGGCTGCCTTTCGGCGGTATCGACGGTGGGCCAACGTAGTTCGGAAAGAAATCGACGTCGCTGTTCGGAGCGTCGAAGTCGGGATGGTTAAAGATGTTGAACGCGTCGGCTTCGAACCGTAATTGGAAGCGCTCCGTGAGGGCAAACTGTTTGGCTAGGCTCATATCGAAACGCACCTGGAACGGCCCGCGGAACAGGTTCCGTCCCGTGTCTCCATAGAGCGACTCATAGAGATCGCACCCGGATGCGTCGCACGGAGGTACGCCGTTGGTACCGGGCGCCACGAATTGCGGCGCAAAATCGTTGGCATTGAGCACAGGTTTTCCGGCGTTCACGCCCGTGGTGCCCTGTAATTGCGCCTGCTTGGGGCTTACCCCGGGCTTCAGCGGAACCATGGGATTTCCAATGTAGTTGCTGGTGCCGAAGTACAGGCTGCCCACCGATCCCGAGTAGTCGTAAACGCTGTAGGGCTCTCCGCTTTCCGCCACGGTCTGCCCTCCAAGAATCCATCCATTCACAAATTGTCCAAGCAATTTGTCCTTGGTCGGGCTTGGAATCTGGTACGTATAGTTCACCAACAAAACGTGCGTCTGATCGAAGTCCGACGATGCGTAGTTGGAGCGCGGCACCAGCGGATTGTTCCCGGTGAAGAAAAGTCCTAACCCGCTCTGTTCGTCCAACGCGTGCGACCACGTATACGATGCCGTGAACTGCAACCCAAACGACAAGCGTTTGCGCGCCTGCAACTGCAATGCATTGTAGTTGGAAATTCCTTCCGCCTCGTACAGCACGGAGTTCATGTCATACCCAGGATAGGGCACGCGGATTGGCGCGTTGCCCGCGTACTGGTTGGTAGAGACGGGTTCATTGTCAAGATAGAGCGGGCTGACGCCTCCATAGGACGAATTCTGGCCGTTGACGATGCGCGTCGGCGTGGCGATCAGCGGTTGGTTAAACGGAATTGGTAAGACCAAGTGGTTCCCGTGATTGCCCACGTATCCGATATCGAATAGCCAGCTGCTTGTTGGCTGATACTGCATATCGAACGTCCAGTTCTGCGTGTACGGCAGCTTGTTATGGATGTCATATCCGCCGAACAGAAACGGCCCATACAGGTTGCCGGTTGGCCAGCATCCGGGATAACCGCAAGCGGTCTGCTGCAGGTTGGGCAACAGTTTCAGGAAGCCTGCGGCGCTGTCTGGTGGTGGCGGTGGCGGCGTTGTTCCGAACGGCGCGGCCAAAGTTGCCCCCTGCGGCGCGGAAATCGGCTGCACAAACGGAGGCGCCAACGTAACTCCGAAGGGGCCATTAAAACCCGAACCGGCGCTGGGCGAAAGGTAGCTGAACAACTCGCCTCGGTCGTAGTAAAGGCCGTAACCGGCGCGCAGGGTCACTTTTGAAAACGGCGTCCAGGCAAGGCCGATGCGCGGCGCGAATCCCCACTGATGCTGTTGCATCAAGGTGTCGCTGGCGCCAAAGGTTTTCGCTGTAGGGTTATTGCCCGCGATTAGCAAACCAGAGTTGCTGATCACATCGGTCCCGGGATCGCACGTATTCAAAGCCGGGTCGGCTGGAAGTCCATGAACCTGACATTGCACGTAGCTGTATTTCGAAGGATCGAACGCCGTCAGTTGGCCATTTTTCTCTGAGAGCGGACCATCGAAATCCCAGCGCAGGCCGATTGTCAAGGTCAGGTTGTTGCGGATCTTGAAATTGTCGTTGCCATATGCGCCTACGGTGTCCGACCTGTAGTACCGATTTGCCGATCCAGAAAACGCGGTCCCGCTGCGCACGTCGCCTTCGACGAAGGTTTCGAAATTCGTGAACATCAGCGTGTCCGTGTCGGTGTTGTTATTGATGATGTTGAGCTGCGTGTGGTCCCACAATAGGCCGAAGCTGATGGTGTGCCTGCCCTTCACCATGTTCAGCGAGGTTCCGTAGTCCCATTGGTTCTGGAACATC
The DNA here is from genome assembly GCA_963722985.1 of Candidatus Acidiferrales bacterium. Taxonomy (GTDB): domain Bacteria; phylum Acidobacteriota; class Terriglobia; order Acidiferrales; family UBA7541; genus Acidiferrum. Next base: position 127,838 of record CAVROZ010000004.1, read on the forward strand.
CCTGCGTCGCCAAAGCTCGTGCTCGGTCCGAACTCTAGTCCCGTCGCGATCGTTGGATCGGCCTGGTTGATTTCAAAATCGGGGAACTTCGCCGAGCCGAGCAGGTTGATTCCCATCTCACTCGCCGTAAATCCCTGCGTTGTGCCGGCATAAGCTCTGAGCCGGGTGAACCCGAGCCGCTGGTCCCAGGTGAGATTCGGAGACAGAACCACCGTGTTTGTCAGCGAGAACACCTGGCTTCCGGCTGCCAGTTGCTGCTCGAAGCCCAGCAACGAACCTACCGCTCCGAAGGGATTGTATGTTGGATTGTTCTGATAATAATATTTGGCCGACAAACGGTCTCTGTCACTCAACACATAATCCACACTGGCAATTCCCTGATCTACGTCCGACTTCGAGTTTGGCCCCTGCACCACTGCGTCGTAGCCGAGGGCGGTCGCCGTGGTTGGGTTGGTAATTTGGGCGCTCGGAAATAGATATTGCTTGTTTGGAAGTTTGGCGTTGAGCAGATTAAAGGCCTGGGTGCTGACCTGGCCGGGCGTCAAACAAGGCCCCACACTGGTTCCCGGTCCGCAACCCACAAGGAACGTATCGTTGATCGCATTGGCGATGCCCTGCGTGCTGCGATCGTTCGTCAACCCTAGCGGCACCGTCACATCTTTCGTGGAGACCGACTGATCCGCAATGCGCACGCCTTGGTAGGACAAAAAATAGAACAATTTGTCTTTCTTGATGGGCCCCCCAAATGTCGCGCCGAATTGGTTTCGATTGAGGAACGGAATCGGAATTCCCGCCGCGTTGTAGAAAAACTGGTTGGCGTTCATGTTGCTGTTCTGATACGTCTCCCAAGCGCTTCCGTGAATCGCGTTGGTTCCGGATTTCGTCAGCACGCTGATGTGTGCGCCGCTGTTGTTGCCCTGCGAAGCATCGTACATCGCCGAGTTCACGGCAATCTCTTGAATCGCGTCGGTTGGGGGCGTCGGCAGCGCCTGTCCGATCGCTCCGTATACCGACGTGCTTGTTTGGATCGAGCCCCCTGACCCAAAGTTTTCGCCGGTGTTCAGCACGAATCGGTTCTCTCCTACTTGGCTCGTGGAGTTCCCGTTGAACAGATTGTTCGTGCTGACTCCATTCAAAGAAAAACTGTTGCTGGTATCCCGGTTGCCGTCGGCGAAAATCGCCTGATTGCCAAGGCCCGCATTCGAGCCCGAGCCGCCTAGGAAATCCGCATGCACGCCCGGACTCAGAATGGCCAACTGCGTGAAGCTCCCGGTGCCGAGCGGCGTGCTCTCAATCGTCTGGGTGTCCACCACATACCCGATGGTCGTGTCCACCTGGTTCATCAGCGGCACGGAGTTCACTTCCACAACAGAGCTAACCGAGCCCACCTGCAGGCTGGTGTCTACTGTGGTCGTGCGATTCCCGTTCACCAATATTTCCTTGTGCGTCTCGCTCTTAAACCCATCTTTGGTGATTGTCAGCTTGTACGTCCCGGCCGGCAGTTCCGGTATCAGGAACGCGCCATTCGCCTTTGTGTGCGCCAGCACTTCGAGATTCGTCGCGACGTTCGTTGCTTTTACGGAGGCGTCCGGCACAGCGGCGCCCGAGGCGTCGATGATCGTGCCGGTGATGGCTCCCAAGGTTTCCTGCGAACGAACCGGTAAAGCGAAGACGAGGATCGTCAGGAACAGAACGAGAGCCTTTCCCAAATTTGATTTCATATAGCGCTCCCTGTTTTCATCTCCATGGAATTGGAATAACACCATGAGTGGCAAAGATCTCCACCCCGCTTTACCCTGGAATTTCCCCGCACTTCATGAAAGCGGAAAATCCGCAAACAGCCGGAGGGAAGCCCCCAAAATTGGCGGAATTCTACACCAGCGCCTTAACCTTGCAACCGTAATTATCGATATCCTTGTTATTTTCTCTTTAAAATCTTGCGCCAAGCCGAAGCACCCACCTGAATCTACAGTCTTTCCCCTAGATTTCAACGCTGCCCAGTGATACCGCAGTGTTATCTGGTTTTTGAGATCGATTACTGATTACCGATCGCCACGTCACGCAATTCATCGGCCTCTCTGCGTCGGATAGTAAACTATTAAACTCTATGGCCACCGCCGCAACCCACCGTGTCGACTGGTCGCTGCTCTGGGGACAGCGCGCCTTCCGTTTCTTCTTCACCGCCATGTTCGTTTCCCTCTTCGGCAGCGGCATGAATTTCATCGGTGTCAGCTGGTACATCATGTCCGCCACGCATTCCACCGTGGCCGTGAGCTGGCAAGTCATCGTCGTCACTCTCCCCGGCCTGGTCGTACCTTTTCTCGGCGGCGTGCTCATCGACCGCTACGATCGCCGCTATCTCGGCGTTCTCCTTGATGTCGCGCGCGGTTTCGCTGTCCTGGCGACCGCCTACATCGCTTGGCGCCGAGACCTGCACCTCTGGCACTTGTATGTCATGACCCTGGTTACCGGCACCGGCTCAGCGATGTATTGGGCCAACGTCAACGCCCTGGTGCAGGAAGTCATCCCGCCAAGCCAGTTCACCGGCGCCAACGCCACGGTTCTCGTCGGCGTTCAAACCGGAATGCTCCTGGCCGGCACCTTCGTCGGTTTCATCTACGATCACATTGGCATCTCCGGCATTCTTTTCATCGACGGACTCACCTACTTCCTTTCCGCCTATTGCCTTTATTCGCTCCGTACCGGGTACGTCTCGCCGCTCATGCACCGGCAATATCCACGCGAGTTCTCGGAGTCCGCTGAAGGCACGGCGCAAGCGCTCGGGACTGGCGAGAATCCGGAAGTGGCCGAAGCGGGTCTGTCGTTGGAAATTTTCGCGGATATGAAAGCAGGTTTCGGCTACTTGCGCGAGCAGCCAGTCGTTGTTGCGCTCGGCATCACGCACGCCATGCTCATGGCCAGCATCGTCAGTTCCAACGTGGTTGTCGTGGCTCTGGCCAACGAAATTCTGCATTCCGGCGCGCGCGGCTTCGGTTTCATCGAAGCCGGCTGGGCCATCGGCGCAATCATTGGCGGAATCATCACCAGCCAATTGCCGCAGCGCCTGCGGCTGGCTTTGTATGTTTTAGCGGTAGCCGGAATGGCCTTAGGCCACCTGGCGGTTCCGTTCGTGGTATTCCTTTTTGGCGCAACGATCCTTCAGGGCTGTTTCGGCTTTTTCCGAGCCCTCGCCGGCATCGTCGCACAATCTTCGCTGATGGCCATCGTTCCGAAACAATTCATGGGCCGGACGCAATCCGCCTTCGCCATCTTCGCCACCATTCTCCAACTGGCCATGAGCTTTTCGCTCGGCTGGATCGCCGAGCGCTTCACCATCGCGACCGGCTTCTTTCTCCTCGCCGCGATGTACACCGGCGCGACCGCCACCGCTTTCCGTGCTCGCCGCCTCCTGCAGCCTTCCAAAATCTGAACTTTGCAACGCCAACTCGGCGGCGGAGCCGCGCCACAAGGCCACAAGTTAGTTCAGCCCGCGAGGGCTACTTCCTTACCTCCTCAACCACCTTCGTCGCCACCGGCTCGGCCCTTCCCCCCAACAACTCCACCGCCGCCTGATTCAGCTTCGTTCGTAACGCATAGCGATCATTGGCCCTCGTCACATAACGCACCGCAACTTCGATCCCTCCGACCACCGGCTTCACGCTGATCGCCGGAGCTGCCGATAACGCGCTGAGCTCGCGCGATTTTGTGCTGTCCTTCCATTCCTGCTCCGCTTGTTGCACCGTCTCCCGTGTGGCTTGAATCACGCTTTTGTGAATCGCATCAATCATCGGATAGGGATCCTTCCCCGCCGGAAGCACCAGTTGTAGCTCATCCCACAACCATTGGCCGGTAGTCGAAAAATTGAAGTAGTGTCCTTCGATTGCAAAACCGTTCGGGAAGGTAACACGCCGCCCCGTCGGATGGCCGCTATCGGTCCAATTCCCTGTCTCGAGCAATACGGTGTGAAACGGCCCGATCTCCACCACCTCGCCGGTGACTCCGTTAATCTCCACCCAATCACCCAGCCGCATTCCATTCTTTCCCATCAGCACGAACCAGCCAATGAACCCAACGATGAAATCCTTCAATGCCACCGTCAAGCCCGCGCCAGCCAGGCCGAGAAATGTCCCAAGTTGCCCCGGCGGACCAAAAATCACCAACAGGATCAGCAGGAGGGACGAAACTTGCACCGAAGTTCGCGTGACCGTACGCAAGGATTCGATCTGCCGACGATCCATCGATAACTGCTTGACCAGAGAATCGATCCACGAACTGCAAAAAAGTCCGATCAGCAGAATCAGCAAAATAATTGCAATCCCCAGAAGGGCCCAATGCATCACTTCCCGTTGGTAACCGGCGACGAGATCAATCCATTGCGCATAGGCGCCGGTTAGCCCTTTCTTGGTCTCGATGCGCATGTCATACGCCGAAAGAATTTTCTGGTTCAATGCGAGTTGCTGCGTTTTCTTCAGCAGGTCGGCGGTTTCGTCCTGGCTCTTGCTCGCCGAGGAGACGTGCACAGCGCTGCCGTCCGCTTGGGCGCTCTTGGCATGATGAGCCAGTTCGGGCATCGCCGCTTTTTCCGCGTCCACTTGCGCATCTAGTGCGTTATGTTTCGCGGTCAGGTCGGCGATGGCCGTATCCGCATCCGATTTCGCCTTCCACAATTGCATTTGCTTTTGGTGTAGCAAACGCCATTGCGCGATGCGATGGATCACCCCAGGTTGATCCGCCGGTTCGGGCCCGGTGGGGACCGCCGTCGTCGTGCCGTGCGATGTTTCTTCATGTTCCTTCTTCAGAGCCTGGATCCGGTCGATCACGTCGCCGCCGGCGCGAAGCAAATCTTCTTTGGCGTCGTCTACTTCATCCTGTGCCAGCTCAACGTCGGCCTGCTCTTGAATCAAGTCCGCTTCAAGCGCATCCTTTTTGTCCCCAGCCGCCTTCGCCGCCTGGTCCGTGAGTTGTTTCACCCGATCTTGGCCGGCGCCAAGAAGCTTCTCCGCCTTCTGCATTCGCCCTTGCGCTTCTTTCGCTTCCGCGGACAACGGAGGCGGATGCAAGCGCGCCCGCCGCAATGCATTGTCGAACGCCTGGTCCACGTCAAAATCCGACAGCCGCAAGGCCTCTTGTGCCAGGCTGCGCTCGTCATGGGTAACCGCCAACTGCGCCAGTTGTTGGGCAGTCTTCAGCGGGCTCTGGTCCACCAGGGCTTTTTCCGGGGCTTCGGTGGGATTCGTGCCCACACTCGCTACTGGCGGCAACGGCTTCCGCGTCTCCCAAAATCCGTAAACCGAAAATCCTGCCAACAACACGATGACAATCGCCGCGATCTGCTGTATTCGTTTCATAGCATTTTCCGCTTTTCATCCTACCGTCGGTTTGGCTGGGTTTCCCTTCAATCTCCGCCATTCGTTACCGAAACGCAAGCACTCGATCGGCTCAGTTTCCGAGGCGGATGTTCGCTTTCACCGGCCGCGCGAGTAAGATCGGTTCGCGTGTTTGCCCCGGGCTTCCTTCAGACCGCGCTTCGCGGCGACGCCCTTCGGCTTCGCGATCACGATCGGACATGCGGGTCCGCATCGGGCTCGGCCCACCAAGAAAAACGCCCGGCTTTCGCCGGGCGTCCAGATTTCCAATTTCAATTTTCTAATTTCTGCTTTTGCTATAGATAATCCCGCGACGGCCCCTCCAAAAACGCCCGCAACTTTCGCGAGCGCGATGGGTGCCGCAGTTTGCGCAGCGCTTTGGCTTCGATCTGCCGGATGCGTTCGCGCGTTACCGCAAACGACTGGCCGACTTCCTCGAGCGTGTGCTCGCTGCCGTCGTCCAGGCCAAACCGCATCTTGATCACCTTCTCTTCGCGCGGCGTCAGCGTCTTCAGCACCGAAGAAGTCTGCTCTTTCAAATTCAGGTTGATCACCGCGTCCGAAGGCGACACCACGGCCTTGTCCTCGATGAAATCTCCCAAATGCGAATCTTCTTCCTCGCCGATCGGTGTCTCGAGCGAAATCGGCTCTTGCGCGATCTTCAAAATCTTTCGCACCTTGGACACGGGAATGTCCATGCGCTTCGCGATTTCCTCGCTGGTCGGTTCGCGCCCCAATTCCTGCACCAACTGCCGGCTCGTGCGCACCAACTTGTTGATGGTCTCGATCATGTGTACCGGGATACGAATCGTGCGCGCCTGGTCCGCAATCGCACGCGTGATCGCCTGGCGAATCCACCAGGTCGCGTAAGTGGAAAACTTATATCCGCGGCGCCATTCAAACTTGTCTACGGCCTTCATCAAGCCGATATTTCCTTCCTGGATCAAATCGAGGAACTGCAATCCGCGGTTCGTGTATTTCTTCGCAATGGAAACCACCAACCTCAGGTTGGCTTCAATCAATTCCTTCTTTGCCTGCTCCGCTTCCGCTTCCCCGCGCTGGATAATCGTCAGGGTGCGCTTCAGCTCCATCAGACCGACTTCGCTGGCCTCTTCAATGTCTTTCAGTTCCGACCGCCGTGTCCGCAATTCGCGCCGCGCTTCGGCCGCGTTTTCACCCTTGGACACATCCGCGCGTCGCTCGAGCCTTCCTGCCTCGCGCTCGAGCGATTGCAGCCGCTCGACGGTTCCTCGCATCTTGTCGATCAATCGCTTTTTCTCAAACGGGTTAAAATCAATCCCGCGAATCTCCAGCGAAATTCCCACGCGCGTCCGCGCCACCGCCCACTTCGCGCGGACGAACGGTCGCTTCTTCCCCTTCGGGGTCTTATCGAGCCGCACCGCTTCTTTCAGCGCCTGCTCATACAGCTTGGCGATTTTGTCGATGTATTTCAGCGTCTGCTTGGTCTTGTTGGCGATTTTCTCTTCGGTCAGTTCTTCATCGTCAAACTGCACGATCTCTTTGATCGACCGAGCGCCTTTGCGCAAGTCTTCGCCCACCGCGATCAATTCCTTGATCACGATCGGCGACCTCGTGATCGCCTTCATCACCACCAATTGTCCGCGTTCGATGCGCTTCGCGATGGTCACTTCGCCTTCGCGCGTCAGCAAAGGCACCGTGCCCATTTCCCGCAGGTACATCCTTACCGGATCGTTGGTCTTTTCGAGTGAACCCGGCGTCAGGTCCAGATCACTTCCACCTTCTTCCGCGTGAATGTCGTCTTTCGCCACGGCATCGCGGTCGCCGTGTTCGGAAGACACTTCCACCGCGCGCGCCGCCTTCGCCGAGGCCGCATCCTCATAAATCTCAATTCCGTTGCGCTCAAATGTAGTGAGAAGGTCGTCGATTTCTTCCGAAGAATGCACTTCCGCGGGAAGCGAGTCGTTGACTTCGTCATACAACAGGTAGCCCCGCTCTTTTCCAATCGCGATCAGCTGCCTTACCGCATCATATTTTTCTTCTAAGCCCGTAGCCGCCACAACTTCCCTCCCGCTTTTTATAGCTTCAACGCCGCGCTTTCCTTCGACGCCTCAAACATCTCATTGACGCAAAGGGAGCAGAGACGACCAGAAATTGCCAAAGGGAGGAATATAATCCTCCGCGAAGCTCTTGATTTTTGCCCTTAAGCCGTTACGCCGCGCCCTTTTCCCGCTGCTACCCAAGCCCGCCTGTGTGCTTTGCCCCTGCCCCCTACGGCCTTTATGCCTCTATGATTTACACAGATATAGATGCAAAAAACAGGGAAATCGTTACTCGCACAACCTTTCTACGCTACATGTCTAAGTTCCTCAAAGTCAACAATTTCCTTCAATTTCCTTCCGTCTCCCGGGCACCTCCGCGGCCCAAAATCGCTTTGTTGCGAGGCTCGGGCCGGCCCGGCCTTTTTCTTCCCCCGGTTCGAGGGGCGTCGGAGTGCTCCTGGCAGGCTCGCTCCCCTATCCCGCCCTTCTTCTCTTCAACAACTCCTGCTTCCTCGCCAACAGCTCCCGCAGCGCCGTTCCGTTCGGATTGCTCTCAATCTCCCGCTGCACCTGCGCCAATTCCTGTTCTACCTGTCGGCTGCGCAACGCCTCGAGGCAACTCTCGGCCTCTTCCCACGTTCCCAGGTTCGCCTCCTCAAATAAAATCTCAAAAAACACTCTCCGGTCCCGCTCCTCCAACATCGCAGCAATCTCGGTTACCTGCATCGGCTCATCCGCCAGCCCGGCCACAATCAACGCCGCAAAAATCTTTTCCGTTTCCAATCCCTGGTACAGCCCGCTCTGGTTCAACCGCTGCGCTAACTGTCGCTTAAACTCTTCTGCCTCCACAAGCATGCGGATCAACCGGCGCTCTGCCGGCTTCCCGGCTTTTCCCACCAATTCCGGCTTGGTCTTCACTTCGCTACGCCGCTCTGTCGCCGCTTTGTTCAACGCCGCGCGCAGTACCGGCTCGTCGATCCGCAACTGCTGCGAAATTCGCGTAGCCCATTCCGACCGAAGCAAGCCATTCGGAATCTTCTGCACGTAAGGCAACAGAAAATTCAGCGCGCGCACCTTGCCTTCGCCGGTCGTCAGATCCATCTGCCGTGCCCTCCCAATCAGATAATCCACATAGGGTGGCGATTCCTTCAGCGCCTTCACGTACGCTTCCACCCCTTTTTCACGAATAAACAAATCCGGATCGGCCTTCTTCTCCCCAATCGCCGGCAGAGCCAGCACCTTCACCTCAAAGTCATGTTCCAACAACAGCGACACGGACCGTTCCGCCGCGGCCTGCCCGGCGCTGTCCGGGTCGTAATTCACAATCACCCGTTTCGTGAATCGCCCGAGCAACTTGATCTGCGGCTCAGCTAAACTCGTCCCGCAACTCGCCACCACATTGCTAACTCCGGCGCGCGCCACCGCAATCGCATCCATGTACCCTTCGACCAGCACCGCAAAATCCTGTCGGCGCAGCGCGTCCTTCGCGCGGTCCAGGTGATACAGCACGTTGCTCTTCGAATAGATCGGAGTTTCCGGAGAATTCAGATACTTTGGCTGGTCGTCTCCGAGCGCGCGGCACCCAAACGCTACAATCTTTCCAGATTCGTTCGCGATCGGAAACGTAATCCGTCGCCGGAACCGGTCAAACATTCGCGCCCCACTCTGGTCCCGCGAGAGCAATCCCGATTCCACTAGCAATTTCTCTGCGTATTTGGGTTTGAACTGCCGCAGCAGCAAATCGCCACCGCTCGGCGCATATCCGATCCCGAACCTCGCAATCACTTCTTTATCCAGCCCACGATCTTCCAGATACGCGCGCGCCGCCCGCCCTTCTCCCGTCGTCTCGAGCTGCTTCACGAAAAACGTCTGCGCCTCGCGGTGCATCTCTATCAACACTGAGCGCTGCTGATTTTCTTTTCTCTCTTCCGGCGAAAGTTCCTTCGGCCGTGGCAGCGCGATTCCGCATTTTTCGGCCACAATCCGCACCGCTTCCGGAAACGGACATTTTTCCATCTCCATCACGAAACTGAAAACGTCCCCGCCCTTCCCGCATCCAAAGCAATGAAAAATCTGCTTCACCGGGTGCACTGCGAACGAAGGTGTCTTCTCCCCATGAAACGGGCAAAGCCCGGTAAAATTCTGTCCGCTCTTCTTTAGCCGGACGTATTCGCCCACCACGCGGACGATGTCCGCCTGCTGTTTCACCCGATCCGCAAATGAGCCTGCTTCCGCCATCTTTCCTTTGGAGCGCGGCTGCTCGCCGCCGCCATTTCGGAACGAACCTACCGCACTGGACTTACCCGCCAATCCCCGGCGCTGCCTTATGGTCCGCTTTTTCTAGAGGCCGCCTTCTGTAGCGGGCGCCTTTCCCGACGCGAACTCACCGGCGCGGTCACCACGATTTGTGATTTTCGTCATTCTCACACTCTCAACTCCACGACTGTAATCGCCTTTCCTCCCCGCTCTTCCGTTTCAAAGCAATGCGTTGCCACCAATGGATGGTTCGACAAAAATTCCCCCAATCCTTTTCGCAGCGCTCCCGTTCCATGCCCATGAATAATCCTGATCCGCGAATGATGGGCTAGCGCCGCATCATCCAATAGCTTATCCACCCGCGCACTGGCTTCTTCCACGGTCATTCCGATCACATTGATCTCTCCCGCCGTTCCTTCGGCGCTCACCTGGGACCGAACCGTTATGTTTTCCCGCTTCGACGCCGCTCCCTTCGTCTCTCTCTCAACCCCGGTAATCTCCTCCACCGCCACCTTCATCCGCAACGGTCCGGCCTCAATCTCCGCCGAGGGCCCGTCCACGCGCCGCAAAATCACAGGCTTATTGAATCCCCGCACGCGAATCTTCACTCCCGGTTGCAGCTGCGCCGCGTTCACCTTCTCAAACGTCTCGGCCTTAACGCCTAAATCCCGCTGCGATTCCGAAATCGTCTGCACCACCGCGGCGTTCAGTTCTTCCTTCGCTCCGCCACGAGCCTCAAGCAATTTCCGCCGCGCCGTTTTCTCTAAGTGCCCGCGCAGCTCGCGTTCCTTCACTCCTTCGACAACACTCGCTACATTTTCTTCGAACCGCTTGTGCATTTCGGCGAACTTCTGCTCCAACTCGGCGATTCGTAGCTTCTGCCGATCCACCCATTCGCCTCGTAGTTTCGCCCGCTCCTCCTCGAGCGCGCGCCGTTCCTCGGCCATTTGCGTCCGCAAACGATCCAACTCATCCGTGCTGCGGTGCAAGTAAGCAATCAGGTCCGCGGCTTCCAGCGTTTCGGGGGCCAACAATGACCGCGCGTGCTCGATGATCGATTCCGGCAACTCCAGTCGCTTCGCAATCGCGATTCCGCTCGAGCCCCCCGGCACTCCCACCATTAAGCGATAGGTGGGCCGCAAATTCACATCGTCAAATTCCACCGCCGCGTTTACCACACCCGCCGTCGTAGAAGCGTACGTCTTCAGGCGGTCATGATGGGTCGTTGCCAGCACAAAACAATGTTTCTTTCGAAATTCCTCAAGTAGCGCCACGGCCAGCGCGGCGCCTTCTTCGGGTGCGGTGCCCGTTCCCATCTCGTCGACGAGCACCAGCGAATTCGGCGTCGCCTCTTCCAGCATACTTTTCAAATTCAGCATGTGGGAAGAGAACGTCGAAAGATCGGCCGCAATTGACTGTTCGTCGCCGATATCCACCAGCACGCGATCGAAAATCGAGAGCACCACTCGGTGCGCCGCCACCGGAATTCCCACTTGCGCCGCGAGCACCGCAAGCCCCGTGGTCTTCAGCGCCACCGTTTTTCCCCCGGTGTTCGGTCCGCTGATGACCAGCATTCGCTCGTCTCCGCTGAGTGCCAGCGACAGCGCCACGATTGCCCGACTTTCTTTCCGCAATTTGTCTTCGAGCACCGGATGCCGTGCCCCTTCCAACCGCAATTCCGGCGTATCCGAAAATTCAGGTATACACGCGTCAAAATCCTGCGCAAATCGACCGCGCGCAAACACACTGTCGAGCTCTGCAATCGTCGCTACCGCATTTTGCAGCGGCCCCAGCATTCCACGCAGCCGGTCCGTCAGCTCCTTCAAAATTCGGAAAATTTCCGCCGCTTGGTCTTCCGCCAGCTGCACCAGCTGGTTGTTGGTCTCCACCGTTTCAAACGGTTCCACAAACACCGTCTGCCCAGTGGCGCTGGCTCCATGCACCACTCCCTGGACGTTGCGCCGCTGCTCCGACCGCACCGGAATCACAAACCGGTCGTTCCTCTGTGTGACATAGTCTTCGCCGCTATCGGCATGACGCGAACGCAAGATTTGCTTCAAGGTCTGTTGTATAGATTCCCGCGCCTGCAGGATGTTCGCGCGGATCCGGCGGAGCGTGCTCGACGCATCGTCGCTGATCTCTCCGTTTGGCAAAATGCAACGCCGGATCGCCGCGTGCAGCTCCTTGAAATCCGCAAGCGAAGCGCTACGCGCAGCCAACAGCGGAAATTTCGCCGCCTCTTCGCGAAACTGCTGCCTCAACCACAACGCCGTTTCCAGCAACGAGCTCGCGTCCAGAAAATCGGCCGCCTCCAGGACCGCTCCTGGTGATTCCATCCGCTCCATCCAGGCCATCGGATCGGCCATCGCGCCAAACCCTAATTGACGTCCGAACCGCAACCACTCTCGCGCCTCCCGAATCAACGCAAACGCGCTCTCCAGCAAATTTCGCTTGCCGCTACGCTCCAATCCATCGACAGAACGCCGGCCCGGCGCACACGTGGTTCTCTGCCGCAACAATTCCCGAAGCTTGTCGAACTCCAAAACCTCTTCAGCCGGCCTGGCCATCATCGGTCTCTAAATGTTCTCAAGGTAGTTGCTCAAGAAATCGCTTAAGTGAATCGGAAAATATTCGTGAGCGCTAAGTTCGCCGAGCCCGCAAGGGTTGAGCATTCGAAAGCACACCAGGAGCGCCCTAGGCGCGACGTTGTTCGCCCGCATTCAGTTTCGGTCCGCCCCTCCCTCGTTCGTTTTCAGTCGCCCTTCCAAATATCGCGCCGCCGCCTCTACTCCCTCTGCACCATGCACCAATCGTCCGCCCGCCTCTCCCCACACCCGCGTCCCAGTAGCTGCCGAAGGTCCCATTTCGACCGCCCTCACGCGCTCCAAAATCGGCTGCCAGAATGCTCCGAGCACGACGCAAGGCTTCGCTTCCATTACTGACTTGTTTAACATTTCCCAAACTACCGCAAGCTCCACCAATGTTCCCGTCCCGCCTTTGCAAACGGCAAACCCATCTCCCATCCCAATCAGCGCAAACAGGCGTTCCTCCCACGTCTTTTTCCGCACCTCCACGTCAACCCACGCATTAACTTCACTTTTGAAGAATTCTGCAGTCACGCCATACGTTTTCCCGCCGACATCCTTCGCGCCTCGCGAGACTGCCTCCATAACTCCGGCATATCCACCGCTGCACACCGCCAAGCCGCTCTGCGCCAAAGCCTGCCCGAGCGCCCGCGCTTCTTCATAATCCGGATCGCCCTCCCGCGGCCGCGAACTCCCAAATACGGTGACAATTTTCTTGTCCATCGCGCGTTTTTCTGCTCTCATTGCTTTACGACCTCTTTCTTTTCATCAAACTCCTCAATCATCGCCTGGCACAATCCATCCAAGGCGTCATGCACCTCATGACTTTTCCCTTCCTGATTGTTGCTCATGAAAGAAAAGATCAGCCTTCTTCCTCCCACTGTTTCCGCAAACCCGCTGAGCGTACGCACATGGGCCACCGATCCAGTCTTTGCGTGAATTCGTCCTGCAATGGCCGCCTCCTTCATCCGTTCATTCAGCGTGCCATCTACGCCGGCGATCGGTAACGACGCGTAATACTCCGAAAACCATTTCTGCTTCTGCGCGTACTGCAGCAGCGCCACAAACGCGCGCGGGGTCACCAAATCGTGTCGCGACAATCCCGATCCATCCGTCTGCGTCACGTCATCTTCCCGGATTCCCGCCCGGGCATAAAAATCTCGCGGAAATTTCGGCAAATCCTCGGGATCATTCCAACGGCCGCTCTGTAGCGCCGACGCCCTCAACAACACTTCCGCATGCAGATTCTGGCTGATCTTGTTCACCAGTTTCACTGCATCTCCCAGGCGGATCGAAAGATGCTCGGCGAGAACCGTCCGCGGCGCCTCCGTAGGATCGGGATCATGCAGTGCGCGCGGCTTGCCGTCGACCTTCACTCCACGATCGGCCAGCAGCTTTGCCAACAACGTAGCCGCATGTTCGGCCGGTTCCTCGATCGCGAGCACCAATTTCCGCGGCGAACTTCGCGCGGGCAGCGTCCCGCTGATCACCACGGTGCCCGCGCCCGGTTCCCGCGTTAGCCGCAGGTCCGGCTTTTCCTTCGCTCCCGACGTCGCGACTTCGTTTCTCACGACAAAATCCGGCGTAGCCGGTTCGACGACCGCTTCGACCGCGTCTCCTGCCTTCTCTCCCGGTGTCAGCGTCAAAGCGACTGTGTTGTCGTCCACGACAATCGCGGAAATCGCCGCGCCATAGTCCCACACCATGTCGTCGATCTCCCAGCCATCCGGATAACGCTCGCGCGGAAAATAGCTGTCGTCTCCCACGACGTCCCCACTGACTTCCTTCACTCCTGCCGCCACAATCATGTCCGCCAGTTCCGCCAGCGCTTTTTCCGGCGGTCCGTCAAACTCCTCTTTCGTGTCGAACGGGAATTTCCTGTTCGAAAGATTGGGATCGCCTCGGCCGACGAGGAGTAAATCGCCGGTGAGCTTCCCATTCGCGCCAAGCTTGCCGCTGGTTTCAATCGTCGTCCGGAATCGATAGTCCGCGCCGAGCGTATCCAGTGCCAGTGCAGTCGTCAGCAGCTTCATGTTCGAAGCCGGCACGAAATACTTGTCCGCGTTCTTCTCGTAAAGCGTCTCTCCGGTCGTGGCATCGGTCACGAGCAACCCCCACTCGCCTTTATCGACCGGCGCCGCCTGCACCAGCATCTCTACGCGATCGGCAAAGCGCCCTGTCGCCGTCACCGCCCTCGGAGCCTGCTCCGCCCTTGCCGCCGCGGGATCCGCTGCCTGACTTTGTGTTTGTCCTCGCCCCCGAGCCACCAGAGCCACACAAACCAGCAGAAACAGCGTTGCTATCCCGATTCCATTCTTCCTGGCCATAATTCCTCTATTGGCAAAGTCCCTAGTCTGAAAGTATATTCGAAACATTGGGGAAGCTTCCGCTACTCTTGCACCGACTGCGGGTTGAAGCAATTGCGGGCGAATTGCGGCGGTTCGATAGCATTCTCGCTTCGCGGCTTTCACCGCCCAGACCGTATCATGGGATTCGAACGAGCAGCTATTTGACACACAATCTCTCTTGAGGGTGATTTGAATGAAAAAGCGGCTTGCAATAGTTCTGGCTCTTTCGCTGATCGCTCCGGCCTTGTTTGCCGACGATAAGAAGGAAAACGATCGCCTCGAAAATTGCGGTTTGGTCGTTCAGGAAATCATGGACATTCCCGACGACATCCCTCAAGACCTCATCGATAAAGCCGACTGCATCATCATCTACCCGTCCGTCCTCAAGGGAGCCTTCATCTTCGGCGGCAGTTATGGCCGCGGCGCCATGACCTGCCGCACCGGCGAGCGATTCAACGGGCCTTGGAGCGCGCCGACCATGATGGCTCTAGAAGGCGGCAGCTTCGGCTTCCAGATCGGCGGCCAAGCAACCGATTTCGTTCTCTTGGTCATGAACGAGCGCGGCGCCCGCGCGATTCTGAGCAGCAAGGTGAAGCTCGGCGCCGATGCCTCGGCCGCCGCCGGTCCCAAGGGTCGAAACGCCGAAGCCTCGACCGACGTCACCATGCGCGCCGAGATCCTGTCTTATTCGCGTGCCCGCGGTCTGTTTGCCGGTATCTCTCTGGCTGGCTCTACGGTTCGGCCGGACAACCGCGCCAACGAGAAACTTTACAAGAAGGATGTTTCCGCCCAAGACATTGTGTTCAAAGGTGCCGTGCCGGTGCCAGCTTCCGCGCAAAAGCTCGTCTCCTATTTGAATAAGAAGTCTCCGAAAAACCAGTCCTCGGGTAAAGAAATATAGCCTTGAGCTTATCGAACCCTCTGATTCAGAGATAAATAGAAAAAATGCGTGGCGCGAGGCCGCCGGCCTTCAGAAGACCCTGTTGACACGCTCAGAAATATGACCTATGGTCATTAATGAATGGAGGTCAAGTCAATGCTATCCGCTAGCCTTTCCCATTCCCTTCCAAACCGCCGTTCCCGTCGTAGCGCCGAGCTTCGCGAGCGCCTTTTCCGTGCCGCCCTCACCCTTTTCGCCAAGAAGGGCTTTGCCGAAACCACGGTAGAAGACATCACTAACGCTGCCGACGTTGGCAAAGGCACCTTCTTCAATTATTTTCCAAGCAAGGATCACATTCTCCTTGCCTTCGGCGAAATGCAACTATCGAAACTTCAATCGGCCGTCGAGGAAGCCCGCCGCTCCTCGATGCCCATGCCAGATTTCCTCCGCTCTCTCGGCGAGCGCATGACCGAGGAGCCGACCCGCAATCCGGACATTATCCGTGCCTTACTGTTGGCCTATATCTCAAGCAACACCCCGGTGCGCGAAGCCATGCTCGATCTGCAGAAGCGCGTCCTGGCTCTCCATTCGGAAATGATTGCTTCGGGCCAGGAGCGTGGGGAAATCCGCGCTGACCTGCCGCCGCTCGAAATCGCACAGGTTTTCCGCCAGTCGATCTTCGGCACTCTCTTGATTTGGTCTCTCTACGGTGATGGCAGCCTGTTGTCGCGCATGGATGCTGCCTTTGACGTTCTCTGGAAGGGTCTGATCCCGAGAGATTGTCGGCCGCCCGAACTCATCGTTCCTTTGTTCTGGTAAGTGAGGAGTCCGCTCATGAATCGCAAGCTCATCGCCATCTCCGTCCTCATCGCCGGCCTGGCCGCGGCCGCCGCTTATTCGATGGGCTGGTTCCATCGCGACACCGGCCTGCAAGGCTCCGGCACCGTCGAAGCGCGCGACATTCGCGTCGGCTCCAAAGTCGGTGGCCGCATCGACAAAATTCTCGTGCGTGAAGGGGATACCGTTCAGCCGGGCCAGCTTCTAATCACCTTCGATGACAAAGAACTTCTTGCTTCGCTCGAACAGTCCCGTGCCGCCGCGCTCAAAACCGAACGCGGATATCGCCCCGAAGAAATTGACGAAGTGCGCGCCGCCGCCGCCCAAGCCAAAGCCGAATACGAGCAGCGCCAGAACGGCTATCGTCAGGAAGACATCGACGCCGCCAAAGCCGATTTCGACAGAGCGACCGCCGACGAAACGCGGACGCACCTCGATTTCCAGCGATACGACGCCTTGGCCGCCAAGGATCTCGTCTCGAAACAGCAGCGCGACACCGCCGACGCGAACTGGAAAATGGCCCTCGCTCAAAAGCAAAACGCCCAGCACAAGCTCGACGAGCTTCGCCGCGGTTACCGCCCCGAGGAAATTGCTTCCGCGGAAGCCCGCTACCGCCAGACGCAAGCCACTCTGGAAAAATACGAACGCGGCAACCGTCGCGAAGACATTTCCGCCGCCAAAGCCGCTCTCTCCTATGACGAAGCGCGTTTTCGTGAGCGCCAGGTCCTCGCCCCCGCCGCAGCAACCGTGGAAGTTCTCGACGTTCGCCCTGGTGATCTGATTCCGCCGAACACCGCGATCGCCACGCTGCTCGAACGCGATCAAATCTATGTCCGCATCTACATCCCGGAAACGCAGATTGGCCAGGTGCACCTCGGACAAAAAGCGGACATTCGCGTCGATTCTTTTCCGAATCAGACTTTCGATGGCGTGGTCGAACAGATCAACCAGCAAGCGGAATTTCTTCCCCGCAATGTTCAAACACGCGAAGAGCGCGTCCACCAGGTTTTCGGCGTGAAGGTCCGCATCGATGATGTCTCCCATCGTGTTCTGGCAGGGATGGCCGCCGACGTAAAGCTCGCTCCGAACAGCTGAACCATGACTCCGCCAGACCAACTCGCGATTTCTGCCAATCACCTCGTCCGCCGCTTCGGCGACTTCATCGCCGTGAACGATGTCAGTTTCCGCGTCGAAAAAGGCGAAATCTTCGGCTTCCTTGGCCCGAATGGCAGCGGCAAGACCACCGTTATAAAAATGCTCACTGGTCTGCTTCCACTCTCTTCGGGCGACGCCACCATCCAGGGCATCGACGTGCGCAAGGATGCCGAAGCCGTCCGCGAAAAGATCGGATACATGTCCCAGAACTTTAGCCTCTACTCCGATCTCACCGTCTCCGAAAATCTCACCTTCTACGGCCGAATCTACGGCTTGTCCAACGACCGTCTCCGCCAGCGAATGGATGAAATCATTCAACTCAACGGACTTGCGCCCTATCTGACCCGCCTCTCCTCGCAACTCTCCGGCGGTTGGAAGCAGCGCCTCGCTCTGGGCTGCGCCATGTTGCATCAGCCTTCGCTGATTTTCCTCGACGAACCCACCGCAGGTATCGATCCGGTCGCCCGCCGCCAGCTCTGGGACTTGCTCTTCGAACTTTCCGCTCACGGCATAACTTTCTTTGTCACCACGCATTACATGGACGAAGCCGAGCGTTGCAGCCACGTCGCCTACATCTATTTCGGCAAAGTCATTGCCGATGGCACGCCGGATGCTCTGCGTGAACTGCCCGATGTGAACCCGCGCGGGACTTATCGCGTCGAAATCACCGCGCCTCAGGTCACCCAAGCGCTGCGCGCGGCTCGCACCATATCCGGCATCCGCAGCGCCACGATCTTCGGTCAGTCCGTTCACGCCCTCATCGACGACACTCTCGATCTCGATCATCTTCGCGCGCAGCTCCTGAATCGCAGCGTTACGGTTGCAGAAATTCGCCCTCTCGCCCCGAGTCTCGAGGACGTTTTCGTCGAACTCACCAACAAACATCAAGCTGCGCAGGAGGCCCCCCGTGGTTAATCCGTTCCGGGGTTTCAGCGCTGTCTTCTACAAGGAAACCCTTCACGTCCGACGTGATTCCGCAACGCTTTTCTTTTCTCTCGTTATTCCGATCCTGCAGATGTTCTTGCTCGGCTACGGCATTGACACCAACGTTCGCCACGTCAACACCGTCGTTTACAACGCGGACGGCCGCCGCGAGAGCCGTGAACTCCTCGATCGTCTGAGAAATTCCGACACCTTCAATCTGGCACGATTCGTCGACAACGACCACGACCTCAACGACGCCATCGTTTCCGGCGCCTGCCGTGTCGGGATCAAAATTCCCGTCGACTATTCCGACAAGCTCCTCCACGGGATGAGCGCTCAGGTTCTCGTGCTCATTGATGGCTCCGATTCCTCGGTCGCTGGCCAGGCCATTAACGTCACCACCGCCATCGGTCTCGATGAATCTCTCCGTCGGGTTCTGGGCGATACGGATACTCCGTTTGCTGTCGACATGCGCCCCAAGATCCTTTTCAATCCAGACTCCCGTTCGCCTAATTTCTTCCTGCCGGGTCTGACCGCGGTTCTGCTTCTGAATGTGACGACCTTCCTCACTGCCTTCTCTATCGTTCGCGAAAAAGAACGCGGCACCCTCGAGCAGCTTTTTGTCACTCCCGTCCGTCCGATGGGCCTGCTGCTCGGCAAACTCCTTCCCTATCTCGGTATCGGCTTTTTCGAGCTGTGTATGATCGTCACCGCCATGCGCTTTCTCTTCGGCGTTCCCATTCATGGCAACGTGATTCTCCTGGCGTTCCTGTCCTTGCCATACATCTTCGTTTCCCTGTCGCTCGGCATCCTCATCTCGAGCAAGGCCACTTCACAAGCTCACGCCATGCAACTCGCCTTTCTGACTATTCTTCCCAGCATCTTTTTTTCCGGCTACATTTTCCCGCGCGAGACGATGCCCAAGTTTTTTTACGCTTTGAGCTTCTTCGTCCCCGCCACCTACTTCATCAACATCACGCGTGGCATCATTCTTCGCGGCGCCGGCCTCGCCCATCTCTGGCTAGACGCCTTAGCTCTGTTCGCTATGGGCACCTTCCTTCTCGTTATCGCCGCCCGCCGCTTCCACAACAAGGTCATCACCGCGTGATATCCTGTTGTCACGCCGCCCCAAAATGCTTCCCAATTCTTGCTGGTGTAGCGCCCATTTCCGAACCCCGACCGCTCAGTTCAAGACGGCGCAAGAGAATCGGGCTTTCGCCCGTGAGGAATCTTCGTGATTTGTCCCATCTGCCAAAAACGCAAAGCCGCACGCTTCTGTCCGGCCAAAACCGAAAAAATCTGCGCGGTCTGCTGCGGCACAGAACGTGAAGTTACCATCGACTGTCCTCCGGACTGCGCCTACCTCCTTTCTGCCCACCGCTACGAAAACGAGCATGCACGCGCCCTCCCCGCCGATGCTCCTCTTCTCGACGCACGCATCCAGCAAGACGCCATCCACACGCACGGCCAATTTCTGTCCGCCATCGCCTTCACGATCGCCAAATTCTGCGCCACGCAACCGTCCACCACTGATCCCGATGTGATGTCAGCCGTCCGCGGCCTCGCAGAAACTTACAAGACTCTCGTTGCCGGCATCGTCTACGAGCAGCCGCCCCCGGGGCTCATTCCCCGGGAGCTTTATGATGCGCTTTCCGCCTTCCTCACTGACGGCAAGCAAAACTCCGCCCAGTCTCCCTTCGGGTCGATCAAGGATTCAGAAATTTTCCAACTCCTGGTCTTTCTTTTCCGCATGGGACTGCTCCGCACAAATGGCCGCCCCCGCTCTCGCCGCTTCATCGCGTTCCTTCGCGGCCAATTCCCTGGCACTCCGGAACTTCAGCGCGAGCAATCGCGCATCATCGTCCCTTGACCCTGAACTCGTCTTGCTTTTGAAATCCAGCGCATGTGCCTTATAGTGTTCTAAAAGGTGCGCTTCCCCAAGTCCAAAACTGCTCGGGCGGGTCGGCTGACTTCGGCCCAAGCAATCGCTAACTTTCTTAGCGCATCTTCGTCCCTCCTTATCACCAGCAGATCCGTGCAAATCAAAGAATCTCGCGAAAGGGAGAAAATGAAGAACCCCTCGAAGTTGGTCAGGCGCGCGGCGGAACTGCTTGGCCGGTTCGCGCTGGTCGCTCTGTTCGCCGTCGCCCCAGCTTCCCCGCAAGCCCCGGCTCCCGGCAAGGCTTCTTCCTTTCCCTGGATGGACAAGTCGCTGTCCCCCGATCAACGTGCCGACCTCGTTCTTCAACAAATGACTCTCGACGAAAAAATTCAACTCGTCCACGGCACCGGCTGGGGCGTTCTGCGCGAGGGCGACCCGGTTCCTTCGCGCTCGAACCTCGGCGCTGGATATGTTCCGGGCATCGATCGCCTTGGCATTCCCGACATCAACCTCGCCGATTCCGCCGTCGGCGTGCGCATGGCCGCTTTGGAAAGCCGCTACGCCACGCTGCTTCCATCGCCTCTCGCCTTGGCCGCCACCTGGAATCCAAAATCCGCTTTTCTTTTCGGGTCAGTGATCGGCAGAGAGCTTCGCGATCAAGGTTTCAACATGTCCATCGGCGGTGGCGTTGATCTAGCTCGCGAGCCGCGCAATGGCCGCACTTGGGAATATGCCGGCGAAGATCCCGTCCTGGCCGGGACCATCGTCGGTCAACTCGCAAAAGGCGTGCAGTCCGAAAAAGTCATGGGTGATATCAAGCATTACGCTGTGAATGACCAGGAAACCGGCCGCGACATTTTGAATGTAGTTCTCGACAAACGTTCCCTTCGCGAAAGCGACCTTCTCGCCTTCCAAATCGCCATTACGACTGCCGAACCCGCCGGCGTAATGTGCGCGTACAACAAAGTGAATGCGGATTATTCCTGCGAAAACGACTACCTTCTGAATCAAGTCCTCAAGAAAGACCTCGCATTTAAGGGTTGGGTCTTATCCGACTGGGATGGCACTCACAGCACTACGAAAGCAGTTCTCCATGGTCTCGATATGGAAATGCCCGGCGATGTGTTCTTCGGTGCTCCACTCAAGAGGGCCGTCGAGAGCGGCGAAGTGCCCGTTGCCTGCTTGAACGATATGGTTCACCGCATTCTCCGCAGCATGTTCGCCACAGGAGTTGTCGACAATCCGGTTATGCCCCGCCGCGTGACCGATCCGTTTCGCGGCCTCGAAGACTCTCAGCAAATCGCTGAAGAAAGCATCGTGCTCCTGAAGAACGCCGATGGGCTTCTGCCGCTTTCCGCCTCACATGTAAAATCCATCGCTGTCATCGGCTCTCACGCCGATGTGGGTATCCTCTCCGGCGGCGGCTCCGCGCAAGTCGACGCGCCCGGCGGGAACGCGATCGATCCCAAACCAGGCTCCGCCGAGTGGCAGCGGCCGGTCTACTTTCCGTCAGCTCCCTTGAAATACCTTCGAAAGAAAGTCTCTGCCGCGAAGGTGGAGTACAATGCCGGAACGGATCTGGCCGCAGCCGCTGATCTCGCGAAGTCCTCCGAAGTAGCCATCGTCTTCGTGAATCAATACCTGACCGAAGGCCGCGATAGTGAGACTCTCTCTCTTCCCGACAATCAGGATGCCCTGGTTCGCTCCGTCGCCGCGGCAAACCCACGCACGATCGTCGTACTCGAAACCGGCAGCACCATCTCCATGCCCTGGCTCGGCGAAGTGAAGGCCGTTCTCGCCGCGTGGTACCCCGGCATAGGCGGCGCCCAAGCCATCTCCGACATTCTTTTCGGCGACGTCAATCCTTCGGGCAAACTCCCGATTACTTTCGCCAAGTCGGAAGCCGACCTGCCCCATCCGCAAATTCAAGGGCTGGAATTGGTGAAAAAAGCCGAGGCAGAACATCAGCCGATTCCACCTTTCGACGTGCACTACCCGGAAGGCGTGAAAGTCGGCTACAAGTGGTTCGAAGCCGAAAAGAAACAGCCGCTTTTCCCCTTCGGCTTCGGCCTGTCGTACACCAAATATGCCTATTCCAATCTAAAAACGGATCAAGCGCAGCGCCAGGTCACCTTCACCGTAACAAACACTGGCTCGCGTCGTGGCGCCGAAATCGCCCAAGTCTATGCACAATTGCCATCGGCCGCTGGCGAACCGTTCAAGCGGCTAGTCGCCTGGGAAAGAATCCCGCTCGCCTCTGGAGAATCCAAAACGATTACTCTGCCGCTCATGCCACTCTATCTCTCCATCTTCGACGACCGGAAAAATGCCTGGTCCCTACTTCCCGGCGAATACAAACTCCTGGTCGGACCGAGCTCGATCGACACGCCACTGACCGCCCCCCTGCGTATCCCCGAGTAAGAAATGTAGCGACCGCCTTCTGATGCTGGGAACTTTTTTCCGGATGGCTTCAAGAGCTTCACTCTGAGTGAGGGAGTGTATGGTATCGAATCGTCCCGCCTTGCCATGCACATGGGCACCGCATTTCCTGCGACGGCAAGAGGATGGGCATTCGTGGCCGTCGGAAACAGATTTAGCCCTGCAAAACACTCACCGTCTCTCTTCGCCAGTCTTCTATTGGGGTAAAAGCCTCTTACAGCCATGCCTGTTAACCGGTTACGGTCGCTGCCGGTTACTGTATTTTTTAGAGCCCCTCTGGAATTAGACATCGTCTGCAAAGTACTGCGCCCAGGTAGCGGCTCACCACTCAAGCCGCATTCCCACGCCGCAACCCTTTCCCCACAGCGCCGGCATCCCATCCCAAACTCATCTGCGCCGGTCGCGCCGGTCGCCACCCTTCCCACGGACGTGAAGCAAAACCCAATTTCTCCTTAATTTTCCGCACGCGTTCTGAAATCTTTTTCCGGTACTCTTCGGGCGCATACCCGTTCTTCGCATACCACTGCGCATACTGCTTCGCCAACTTCGGAAATTTCTCGTGAATGAACGGCAAAAACTGCCTCGCCGATGCTGGCATCAAAAACAGCACTCCCGAAAAAAACCACTGCGCCCCGGCCTCCTGCGCAGCCGCCGCCAACGCTTCGAGCTCCCGGTCATTGATCTCTGGCAGCAACGGCGAAGCCGACACGCCAACCGCCAATCCCGCTTCACGCAACTCCTTCACCGCGGCCAGCCGCAAATCCGGGCGGGGCGCCCGAGGCTCGAGCAACCGCGCCAGTCGCGGCCGCAAAGTCGTCACCGTAATGTTCACCGACAGCGCCGATCTCCCCGCGATAACCTTCAGCAAATCCAAATCCCGCACAATCTGGTTCGACTTCGTGATAATCGAAATGCTCAGTCCTTCGCGCTTGGCCAATTCCTCCAGGCAAGCCCGCGTCACTCCATACTCTTTTTCCGCCGGCTGGTACGGATCGGTGGCCGTCCCGATCGCAATGTGTTCCGATCGAGCGAATCCATCCACGTTGTTCGCCTCGTACGAATACTTATTTGAAATGTCCCGAGCCAGCAACACCGCCGCCTCCTGCTTCACAAAAATCTTCCGCTCGAACTCTCCGCCGTCAATCTCCATATATTCGTGGGTGTACCGCGCGTAGCAGTACTTGCATCCGAACTCGCATCCCCTGTACGGATTAATCGTCCAATCAAACGGCACTCGCGCCGAATCGCATCGATTCAAAATCGATTTCACCGGCAATAGAAAATACTGCGGCTTCTCTTCGGACTTCCTCCGCGTTTCTGCTTCCGGAGAATTTGCGGCGAGGCGTGCTATGCCCACCAGTGGCGCACGGGGAGTCTGGAGTAGTAGCGGGGGGCAATCCGCCGTGGGCTTCTCCAGACTACCCTTGCACCCGCCGGTTGCACCCGGGGCACGGGTTCCGGCCTCTGTTGAGTCAGGCGTTTCAGGGCAAAAAGGTAGGAGTCGAGCTGCGGGGCGTCTTACGAGGGGGCGCCGAATCGAAGGAATCGGCGTCGAATGGGGAAGAACTGGGGACATAGCTCACCTCGAGCCCGCACAGTATTTCGCTTTTATTTCGCTATGTCAAGTACTTTCTCTTTTTGTTCGCCCATCGGCCATCTGGCCACTTTTCCTTTGCATCCAGCTCTCTCGGTCTGTTCTAATTCGTCCGCGCCTACGATGAAAGGTCTGTTCTTACTAGCCGCTCGACCCGAACCGTCGTTCCGCAAATCTCTGGGGACAACTTTCGTGCGTTCTTCTCTTTCCTTTTCCTCGATTGCCTTGCTCCTTCTTTCCGTCCAGGTTGCGGCGCAAACTCCGGCCCAGAAACCCGCCCCGGCCACTCCAAAGCCTCCCGCGAACTCATCGCAAACGCCCGCCGGGGAAGCCATTCCCTCCCCCGTCTCGCGCCACTATCCGATCCTCATTCTGGCCCACGGTAACGAGCCCAACTGGTCTCTCCGCCTCGGCATGAAAGGCCCCGAACGTCTTGATCGCGCCAACTATCCCCCCATTGTTCTCGATCCAGCCGAAATTACCTCCGACGAATCCGGCAATTCCTGGACGTACAACGCCAAAGACGACGCTACGGGCGCCTCTGTATCTGTGAAACTCACCCGCGAGGCTTGCTCTGAAACGACGTCAGATACCAAGTACACCTTCAGCGTTGTAGTCAGCCATGCCCAGATCGGTCAGCTCAAGGGCTGCGGTCTGAGCGCCCCGGAGAAATTTCCAGAGTTTCGCAAGAAGAATCAGCTCGACGCACCCGACGACATCACGGACAAGACGAAAGAAAGCGATAGAGATAAGGAAAGAGACAAAAAGTTCGCCGTCCTTGACCCGATTACCAATTTCCATTCGCCGGTAGCCGTCGCCTACCTCGACTCGGCTTTTCACGTCATTGTAAGCCGCGGCGCAATGAGAAAAACCGCCGCGCCGTCCGGCTCGGAGCCCGCTCTATCGCACGACGGCAAGTCCCTGCTTTACACGCGCTCCGATTCCAAGACAGGCCCGGAGCGCACCATCGTCCTCTACGATTTCGACACCGGCCACTCCCGCGACGTCGCCGGCAACAATGTGCGCCAAGCCTTCTGGTCACCCGACGATTCGCGCATCGCCTATCTCAAATTCGATGGAAAAATTTGGCAGGTTTGGACCGCTCCGATCGGCGCACCCGAAAGCGCCACGCTGCTGTCCTCACTCAGTATCGACTCGCTCCACGGCTGGGTCAGTCCGAACACGGTCCTGGCCACCGACATGCAAAACGCCTATTGGATCAGCGAAGACAAGCCCGCGCAAACTGTTCCGCTCAAGGAAATCTACGGCGACACTTTCCAGATCATGAGCAGTGACACCCTCCGCGTCTGCCCCGTCAATCCGGATTTACTTCTGGTCTCAGCCTATTACCTCAACGCGCCCGCAGGCGCTCCCACCGACAAGGTTGGTCTGAACCAAACATTCTTTCTCTACGAACTCCATTCCCACCGCCGCACCATCCTCGGCCCGACGGACACCTTCGCCCGCAACGCCGAATGGTCCCGCGACGGCCTGCAAATGTTCTTCACTCACGGCGTCCCCGGAAAAACTCCCCTGACCACCGACCGCATCCTCTGGGACGGCACCAACCAAAAACGCTACTCCCCGGGCAGTTCCCTCGTGGTCGGCAAATAATCTCCTGATCTTCTCGAACGCTAGATTTGCTGCCGTTTCCACCGGCCGCGCCGGAAAAGGAGGATACCCGCGACGGCGATGGCGCTCTCCGAGAGGACGATCGAGAAATACGCGCCGTTGGCTTTAAACTGCAGAGGAACCGCCAGCGCATAGGCGAGTGGAATCTCGAACAACCAGAAGCCGAAGAAATTCACAATCGTGGGCGTGACGGTGTCGCCGGCGCCATTAAACGCTTGCAGCATCACCATTCCATAAGCGAACCCGATGTTTCCGTAGCTCAGGATACGCAGGCAGGATACAGCCAGCGGTACGACGGCTGGATCGTGCGTGAAGAGGCGGATGATCGGTTCGGCGAAGAGAATGAAAAATGCGCCGACCGTGCCGAGAAAAGCCATATTGTAAAGACCCGTACGCCAGACCGATTGTTCGGCGCGCTCAGGTTGCCTAGCTCCGAGATTTTGGCCGACCAATGTAGCCGCGGCGTTGCTAAGGCCCCAGCTAGGCAAGATCACGAAAATCACAATGCGGATGGCGATGGTGTAGCCGGCGAGGGCGGCGGAGCCGAACAGGCTGACGATGCGTACCAGGCCGATCCAGCTCACGTTCGCAATGGCGAATTGCAGGATGCCGGTGAGCGAGACGCGAAGGAGACGAAAGAGAACACCGAGATCGACGCGCAGTTGAGACGTGAATATGCGAATGCGTTCGGTGCCACGGAGTAGGCGATAGACTTGGTAAAGCACGCCGATGCTGCGGCCGATGAAAGTGGCCAGAGCGGCGCCGGTGACGCCGAGTTGTGGAAACGGGCCCCAGCCGAAAATGAGGCAGGGATCGAGGAAGAGATTGATGATGTTAGAGACCCACAACAGTCGCATGGCTACAGCAGCGTCCCCGGCGCCGCGGAAGATGGCGTTGTTGAGAAAGAGCATCACGATTGCGCCGCAACCGCCAAGAGCAATACGGGCGTAGCCGGACCCGGTAGCTACGATTTGCGGCGAGGCACCCATGAGCTGAAGAAGATGAGGAGCATAAAACCAGCAGGGCACGCCGATCAGCAGTGACGTGGCCAGCCCGAGAACGATAGCTTGCACACCGGCTACGGCCGCGCCGGAGGGATCCTTTTCACCAATACGGCGAGCAACCATAGCCGTGGTAGAAAGGGCCAGGCCCATGCCGACGGCGAAGACCAGAGTGAGCAACGACTCGGTGAGTCCGACGGTGGCGATCGCATCGGCGCCGAGGCGGCTGACCCAGAAGACATCGACAACGGCAAAGAGCGATTCGAGCACCATTTCCATAACCATCGGAATGGCCAGGAGAAAGATCGCGCGATTGAGGCTGCCAGCAGTGAAATCCTGGTGCGAGCCGCGAAGCGCTTCCCGGATGGAGTCCCAGAACGTTGGGGGCGGTGAGACAAGAATAGTTTTCTGCGAAGTCATGAAATCCCGTGTGTTTCTTTGCGAGCCCGCTTGCAATGGAAAATGCTCGCGCCGCCAAGGAAAAAAGAGGAATGGAAGAAATTCAGGTCCGCGTCAGAAGCGGATCAAAGGACAGGGATGATACGAGGCATCAACATGACTCTTGTCCAGATGAAGGAGTAAGCGACACCCTCCACCAATGTCAAAGACTATACCAGCGAACAGTGAACAATTGCTATCCAAAAAACACGCAGACATCGGCGAGTTTGACGCGTCAGCCGGAGATCACGGAAGCAACATAGGCGATGAAGATGATCGAAGCAAGGAGATCGGTAGCATACCGCGTTTAGGAAAACCGTCGTCAAAGCGGGATGTTGCCGTGTTTCTTTTTGGGGTTGGTGTCGCGTTTGTTTTCGAGGGCGCGGAGAGACGTGATGATGAGTTTGCGGGTGTCGGCGGGTTCGATCACGCCATCGAGGTAGCCACGTTCTGCCGCGACAAAAGGGTTGGCAAAGCGGTTGCGGAACTCGGCAATTTTTTCCTGGCGCAGTTTGGGGCGTTCGCTCGTCGACGCGGCGTTCAATTCGCGCTTGTACACGATATCGACCGCACCTTCGGGCCCCATCACCGCAATTTCGGCGCTGGGCCACGCGTAGTTGGCGTCGGTGCGGATGTGCTTGGAGGCCATGACGCAATAGGCACCGCCGTAGGCTTTGCGGGTGATCACCGTAATTTTCGGAACAGTGGCCTCCGCAAAAGCAAACAGCAATTTGGCGCCGTGCTTGATGATGCCGCCGTATTCCTGCTGCGTGCCGGGCAAAAAGCCGGGGACGTCTTCGAAAGTGATCAGGGGAATGTTGAAGGCGTCGCAGAAACGGACAAAGCGCGCGCCCTTTACCGAAGCGTTGATGTCGAGAGTACCCGCGAGAAAGGCGGGTTGGTTGGCGACAACGCCGACGGAACGGCCATCGAGCCGGGCGAAGCCGACGACGATGTTTTTGGCGAAATGCTCGTGAACCTCAAAGAAGTGGCCCTCGTCGACGATTGCGTGAATCACATCCTTGATGTCGTAAGGCTTTTGCGGATCCTCGGGAACGATGGTGTTCAGGGATTCTTCGCGGCGATCGATCGGATCGTTCGTGGCGCGGCGCGGCGGATCCTCGAGATTATTGGAGGGCAGGAAGCTGAAGAGCTCGCGGATCATGGCGCAGCATTCCGCGTCATCGCGAGAGACGAAGTGAGCGACGCCGCTGGTGGCGTTGTGGGTCATGGCCCCGCCGAGTTCCTGCTTGCTGACTTCTTCGTGAGTCACTGTCTTGATCACGTCTGGACCGGTGACAAACATGTAGGAAGTCTCCCGGGTCATGAGGATGAAATCGGTGATCGCGGGGGAATAGACAGCGCCACCGGCACAGGGGCCGAGAATCGCGCTGATTTGCGGAATCACGCCGCTAGCTAGCGTGTTGCGCAGGAAAATATCGGCGTAACCAGCCAAGGAGGCGACACCTTCCTGGATGCGCGCGCCGCCGGAATCGTTCAGGCCGACCACCGGAGCGCCGTTGCGCATGGCGAGATCCATGATTTTGCATATCTTCAGGGCGTTGGTTTCGGAAAGCGATCCGCCGAAGACGGTGAAGTCCTGCGCAAAGACGTAGACGAGGCGCCCATCGATCCGGCCAAAGCCAGTAACGAAGCCGTCGCCGGTTGGGCGGTTTTCTTCGGAACCGAAATCGACGCAGCGGTGGCGCACGAACTTGTCGAGTTCCTCGAAGGTTCCTTCATCGAGGAGAAGTTCAATGCGTTCGCGGGCGGAAAGCTTTCCGGCCTTGTGTTCCCGCTCGCGTCGCTCCGGACCGCCGCCGGCTTCAGCTTCGACGGACATGCGGCGCAACTGGTCCATGCGTTCCGCGTTCAGGGACGATTCCCAGGTCACGTGGTTTTTGTCAGCCAAGAGGACCTCCCTCGGAAGGTGTCGATTTCGGCGCGAAGATGAGGACGGCTAGATGCGTGGCCAGCCAGACGGTGCCAAGGAGGAGCACTACGCCGAGGAGCAGTTCGGCGGCGATTGCGCCGGCGCGCGGCAGAGGCGATTCGATAGAAGTGACGTAATGGGTAGCGCGCACAAGGATGACCATGGAACTGAGAGTCATGGCCACGATGAGAATTGCCGTGCAGATGGAAAGAAAAACATGTTTCATGGGCGCGGTTTTGCTGCAGCCAAAGGATATCGCAAAGGCAAGGAAAGGGGTATGCGGTCACGGCCGCGCTTGAGACGACTCGCTATCTGGCGCCCCCCCGCCTTCTTGCCAAAGCTTCGAAGCGCAGGCGGCCATCTTCGGCTTCGCCGTGAAAGAAATAGGTTAGCGCAGGCCGGACCAGTCGTCGGCTACCAGGATGGAGTCGCTCGGATTCGAGGGGTCGTACTTTACGCTGGCTTGCTGGCCGGCCATGAGCCGGTCGAAGCGGACCTGGCTTTCGAGGCCGGTGACGTCTTGGGCCGTGTGATAGGTGACGCCGGAGATGGAATAGCTGTAGGAAACCATGTGGCGTGGTCGCGTGTCTGGAAGTGTACGGGCGCGCGAACCCAGTATGCCGTTGCGACGCTCTTCGCCGGGCTCGGCGGCTTGCTCGTTGAGATCGACGACCTGTCCTTCGGCGATCCGGCCAATATGATTGAGATGGAGGCGGCGCTTGCGTTCGGCTTCTTCAGGGTCGACGTTCGGGCGTACGAAGGCAAAGACAATCAGGCCAATCGCGAGAATGCTTCCCGCGCCCAGAGCGAAGACCAACTTCCAATCGGCGAGCAGTTCTTTCAACTTCTACCTTTCGCAGGATACAAACGTGGGTTGAATTGGGATCGGCGCTCCCCCACGAAGAGCTATTTTAACGGAGTCCACCGGCGCGGGCGATGTCAACGGCGAGGGCATGCACTTGATTATGCAACACGCCAATTCCGGCTACGGAGACCTCGACGGCGTCGTTGGCCAAGAGGGGACCGACACCGTCGGGAGTTCCCGTGGCGATCAGGTCGCCGGGAAGGAGCGTCATGACCTGAGAGATCCAACGAATGAGAAAGGCCACCGAGAAGGTCATTTGCGCCGTGCTGGCCGATTGCCGGGATTCACCGTTGACATGGCATTCGATGAGGACATTGGCAGGGTCGAGTTGCGTTTCTATGTGCGGGCCCACGGGACAGAAGGTGTCGAAGCCTTTGGCACGGGTAAATTGCACGTCCGCTTTTTGCAGGTCTCGGGCAGTGACGTCGTTGATGCACGTATAGCCGAGAACGAAAGCGAGCGGATCAGCGTCGTCCGAGAGGTGAGAGCATTGTTTTCCGATAACCACACCCAATTCACCTTCATGCTCGACGCGGCCCGAAGAAGCCGGCAAGACGATCGATTCCTCAGGGCCGATCAGGGAAGAAGGCGGCTTCAGAAAGATGAGCGGTTCTTTAGGCATTTCATTCCCGAGCTCAGCCGCGTGAGCCGCGTAATTTCGGCCGACGCAGACGATCTTGCTGGGTTCGCAGGGAGCGAGCATGCGGATGTTTTTCAATTCCCAAATGGTGTGGCCTTCGACCCAGCCCTTCCAGGGAATCCCAACGATTTCGCGAACGACATCGGCGTCCAAAAGGCCATAAGCGGGGGTGTACGTGCGCCCGACCGGGGCAATAGGCAAAAATCTGCAGAATTTCATGAGGTCGTAACTCGCTTAATGATGAGTCTGAGAGCTGCTTGTCGCGTGGACTCTCCAGATGATCGTACCAATCCAGGAGATCGTGGCAACAACGAAATAGATGATCGCTCCGAGAACGAAGACGTGCGCGGCGGTGTAATGCTCCTCAAGCAGATCAAACTTGAAGCTGAAAACGCGGTAGGTGAAGGTCAGAAGACCCCAGGCCAGCAGGCCGGACGTCAGAAGATGAGAAGGGTGGCGGAAAAAACGAAGGATGGGAAAGGCTGCGAACAACCCAAGAAGCGCGGCGGCAATGATGTTGCGCTCAGTGGCCAGCGGCTCCAGGTAGGGCAGGCGGTTGGCGATGAGCAGCCACGCCGAGAAGATTAAAGAGAGAGAAAGGCCCGCGTAAACGCCGGTACGCAGCGCAGCGTCTCTCAAAAAGCCAAACCAATGAAATCCGGGAAATTTTGTAATCACTGGCATGGGCGCTCGACTCCCTTGACCCGGTTTGCCCATCAACCATCGAACCCAGGTTGAGCGAAAAAGTTACGGAATCTCTACGGGTGAAACGGCGCTGGGAGCGCTCTCATTCCCGGCGCGGTCAACGGCTGTCACCGTGTACCAATAGCGGCGTCCTGACACGACCGTATTATCACTAAACGACGGTGTCGGCAAGAGGTCCAGCGTCAGCAACACCCCTCGCTCGTTTTCACTCTCACTTCGGTAAACGCGATACCCGGCCACATCCGTTTCCAGATTGATTGTCCAGGAGAGGTCCACGACGGAAGTTCCAGGGCTGCTACCGGGAAGCGTGGTGGCGACGATATCCTGTGGCGCGGCGGGCGGGAAAGTGTCCTTTGGCGTAAGAATGGCCGGGCGCGAATCGCCGGATTCGAGCAGCGAGCCGCCTTCGCTGATCACACTGCGAACGACATAGACGTATGTCTTGTCGAAGTCGAAACCGGTGTCCTGATATTCGGGAGTCGTAGTAACGGCAATCTGGATGAGAGGCACCTTCCAGACGCCTGCGTGCAGATCCCTCTCCGCAGCCGAGGCGGAGGCAGGATCAAGCTCTCCGCGGTAGACATGATATTCGTGGATCGGGGGAAGCTGAGCACCGGCCGAGGTGCTGGTCGGAAGAGCCCAATTGAGCTGAATGTATCTTTCGGTTGTCTTTGCTTCCAAAGGATCAATGCGCTGAGGCACTGGATATAAGTCCACTTGAATTTCGTTGGAGTTCGCCGAAGATTTGCGCTCGCTGACTCTGGTCCGCACGCGGAAAAGAGCAGTTTGGCCGGTAATCGAGCGAAGCTCGTCTGGTTGAAGCGGGTCGGGAAAGGAAACCTTACCTTCATACACGTAGGTTTGAAGAATCGCGGCGGAGACGGTGTCGACAAGGTGGAAAGATCGAGCATCGGGAGTGCCGTCTGGACGAAGGTTGCCGCGCCACAGTTCCATCGTGGGGACTTGGTTCAGTCGTTGGCCTAAGGTGCTTTTGACCGGCAGCGTGAAGGTTAAGAGCACTGCGTCGCCGACTTGATGACCCGCGAGGTCGGTGACCGCGGTAGGAATCGGCGGCGAAGGTGGTGTGGGCTCACCAGGAGCGCCACAGCCGATAGCAAGAAGCGAGACGAAGCAGAAAAAAGAGCAGAGCGGAACGAGGGAACCGGCTGGCGGGCTGGGTTTCGCCTTTCGAATTTTCATGTTCCGTCGCGGCTAAAGGATGTAACGGCTGAGATCCTGGTTTTTCACGATGTCGGCAAGCTGCTTGTTCACATACGCGGCGTCGACCTTGACGGTTTTCTTCTTGAGGTCGGGAGCTTCGAAAGAGAGTTCGTCCAGAACCTTTTCTAGGATCGTATGCAACCGGCGCGCGCCAATGTTCTCCGTCTGCTCATTGACACTGGTGGCGAAGCGCGCAACCGCTTGCACGGCATCCTCGGTGAAGGTAAGTTTTACACCCTCGGTATCCAGCAGAGCGATATATTGCTTGATGAGCGCGTTTTTGGGCTCCGTCAGGATGCGCACAAAGTCCTCTTCCTTGAGGGACTGCATTTCGACGCGAATAGGAAGCCGACCCTGTAGCTCGGGGATGAGGTCGGAGGGCTTGGTGACATGGAACGCACCTGCAGCGATGAACAGAATGTGATCCGTGCGGATCATCCCATAGCGCGTGTTAACCGTCGTGCCTTCGATGATCGGCAGGATATCTCGCTGCACACCCTCCCGAGAAACGTCTGGGCCGTGGCCCGCTTCGCGGCCGGCGACCTTGTCGATCTCGTCGACGAAGATAATGCCCATCTGCTCGGCGCGCTCGACCGCGATACGAGTGATCTGCTCCATGTCCAGGAGCTTGTTTTCCTCTTCCTGGATCAAATATTCAAACGCATCGGCGACGCTCATTTTGCGCTTTTTCTTCTGCTGGCCGAAGATGCCGCTGAAGTTGCTCAGCATGTCCTTCAGGTTGACGTCCATCTCCTCGATGCCCTGGTTCGAAATGATCTCGAAGGATGGCATGGAACGTTCGCGGACTTCCAGGTCGACCATGCGCTGGTCGAGCTTGCCTTCGCGTAACTGCGCGCGCAATTTTTCACGCGTCCGCTTAGTCTGCTCGCGCTGGGCTAGCAATTCGTTTTCGGGAGTGCCTTCTGCCGGCGGCGGAACGGGCGGCAGCAGAAGATCGAGGATGCGTTCTTCGGCGGACTCCTCGGCGCGGTCGGCGACCTCATCGAGCTTCTCTTCACGAACCATGTCAATGGAGGTTTCGACCAGGTCCCGGACCATGGATTCGACGTCGCGCCCCACATAGCCGACTTCGGTGTACTTCGAGGCTTCAACCTTTACGAACGGACAGCCCGCCAAACGCGCCAGGCGGCGGGCAATTTCGGTTTTGCCGACACCCGTGGGGCCGATCATCAAAATATTTTTGGGAAGGACGTCTTCGGCAATCTCGGGAGGAAGCTTTTGGCGGCGGACGCGATTACGCAGGGCCACGGCCACGGCACGCTTGGCAGCGCCCTGGCCGACGATGTATTTGTCCAGTTCCTTCACGATTTCGCGCGGAGTCATGTCATCCAGCGCGGGGAGCAGATCTTCCTCCTCGGGGCGGCCATTGCCGTCTGCCGCGGGGAATACGGTGATCTCTTTGTCAGACTTACTGGTCATTGCGGTTCAATTCCTTACGTGCGCCTGGGATTATTTCTTGGCCCCTGCGTTAGATTTCCTCGACTGTAAAATTTGCGTTGGTGTAGATACAGATTTCGCTGGCGATGCGCATGGCTTCGAGAGCGAGCTCCTTCACAGCTAGCTTGGAATGTTTTAGAAGCGCGCGGGACGCGGACAACGCGTACATGCCGCCGGAGCCAATGGCGCAGAGCCCGTCGTCGGGTTCTATGACATCGCCATTACCGGACAGGACGAATGTGCCCTTCGCATCAGCAACGATCAGGAGCGCTTCGAGATGGCGAAGCGCGCGATCCTTCCGCCACTCCTTGGCTAGTTCGACTGAGGCTTTTTGGAGATTGCCGGAATGTTCCTGGAGTTTCCCTTCAAAGCGCTCGAACAGCGACAACGCGTCCGCCGTGGAACCGGCAAAGCCTGCGACGACTTTGTCATTGTAGAGGCGACGCGTTTTCCGGGCGGTGTGCTTCAGGACGTGATCACCCAAGGTTACTTGGCCGTCTGCAATCAGAACCACTTTACTGTCTTTGCGGACGCAGAGAACGGTTGTGCCGTGCAACTGCGAGCCTCCGGCTGAATTGCGCATCCTCTAAGTATACCGCGAGAGCGCATTTGGGGTATCGAGGCATGGTCGCAACGCCGCGATTTCATCGTCGTGGCGCGCGCTTCCGACCCCCGCTTGTCCGTAATCGGCGAACCACCATCGCCAACCTTCTGCTGCCGCCGTCGCCACTACAAAACACGAGTTGCTCGAAATTTAGTTGGGCAGAGGAACTTCCCGGAACGAGAGGACTTTATAGCTAAGCGGACCCTTTGCGCTGCTGACCCAGCAGCTGTTGTAGGTGATTCCGAAACCGGGATGGTTGCTGGTGCTGGTAAATGACGCCCTTCCGAGCGTGCCCAACAGATTGCCGGCAGTGTCGCGCGTCTTGGCAAGAAACACAGCGCCTGTGAATCCGCCGGCACCAGTTTGATTTGACGTGAAAACACCTTGGCCCACAACTAAAACGATTCCGTCCCAACTTGCGTCTGGATCGTAAGTCAAAGTGCCGGTGACTAACAGCAAGCCGTATCCAAAAGTGTTTCTGCCGTTGAGGTTGAGGTTTCCGTTCACGACGATCGTCATCGGGTTCGTAGCCGACATCAGCGGAGCACGATTCATGATCGTGGCACCCGTAGCCGGTCCGGTGATCACCACATCCGCACTGTTCACAATGTCCTGCATTGCGGCATCGAGAGTGGCGGGCTGCATCCAACTCGAGCGAAGCAGAGAAGTCGCGGGAGTTGGATAAATATTCGCAATCGTAGCCGGTGCTTTGGATGGCGGGGGCGGAGGCCCACCCGCACCCGGAGGAAAGCCTTGGTAGTTTTGAGCCGGCGTCGCCTCCCGGATAACATTGGCGCCGTCCAGATTGTCCGTGTACCCCACCGAATAAACGAGGTTGTTCGATCCGGTACATTGATCTTGGCCCGTTATCATGAAGCTGCTGGTTCCCGGCGACGTGTAAGCCACGCCATTACCATCGAGTGTGAGTGCCGCCGGAAAATCTGCGCTCAGCGGTTGGCCATTCGGGGGGCGCTGGGTCGTGGTCGAGACGATTAGGGGTGCGACGGTGTATTGCAACAAACGATGACCGCCGTTCGGAGCCACCGCCAGAGATGTGATTTCTAACGCCTGTACGGCCGTTTGCGAAGACCAGCCGGGGCAGTTGGGCACTATCAGGCCGGGGTTTGGATTGGGCCGCGGACAGGGTAGGGTTGGAGCAGGGTCAAATACGAGCGGGGTTGTCCGGTCGAGGACACCATCACCGTTCACATCGAGACCCAATCCGTATTCCGTGGCTACGTTAATGCGCACCCATTTATAGGAGGCATTCGGTACGCCCGGGCTCGATTGGATCGATGGAGTTGACTGCCAGTTCGTCGAGGTCACCGGCCAACCAAACTCGTTCGCGAACTCAGTATCCGCATACGGGTTTGTAGGACTCAAATTCGCCGGATCAACCGTCTCACCTTGGGCGGGATTCAGGATGTACCTGACGTCCATTAGTCCCATCGCGGGCATCGGCGGAACTCCGACGGTGGGAATGAAAGTCGGCTGTGGGCAGTTTGGAGTAATACCAACTGGACGATTCACGAGGCAATCCGGGTTTTTCCAGAGCAGGCGGCCCCGGGCCTCTTCAAGGCCGGCCATACCGGCATAATAGGCCGTCGTGGCGGTGCGGTAGTTCCCGGCAAGAGAGCTGTCTGTGCTCGAGGAGATGACCAATGCAATGCCGATGGCGCTGATCAGCAGCAGCGCAAAGATGGCAATCAACATGGCAGTTCCCGATTCTTCCGGTCGTCTGGACTTTCGCGATGGCTGCTTTCTTTTCATCGTGCGCTTCGATCTCTAATTCGAGGGATTGGACCTGTGGCCGCGGCCGGTCAATTCCATCAGTTGAATCGCATGCGTCTGCATGTCGGCTCCGGGAGTCTTTACGATCAAGGTCACGTCGACATCGCTGATGTTATTCGGTGAATTGTAGCCCGCCGCGGCGCCGCTGTTGCAAGGTTGCGGACCGGTTGGCGTGTTGCAGGTGTATTGAAACAGGGGTACGGGTCCGTTGGCAAACATCGTGGGATCCTGCGCCTTGATTTCTCCGAGCAAAGGCTCAGTCACATTGTTCATGACGTTTTCAACGAACGGAGTCATGACCGAGGCGGAAGAAGTAGCGTTGACTGGGCTTCCACCGGATTTCGGGACTACCGAGCGGTAAAGGGTCGTGTTCTTAAGCTGGTAACGAATCCAGCTCACCGTGCCTGCAATTTCGGTTTCTATAATCAAGTCGAACTCAGCGGGACTGGGATTGCAGTTCACGGTAACCTGACAAGGGTTATTGGTGTTGGAGCCGTTGTAACCGGGCTCCCACGCGAACGGGCTTACCGCGTAGCTGGCGGAAGAGAGCGGATTTGAAAACAGGCTCTGAGACGGATAGCCGGATACATTGACGTCTCGCAGAATCTGGTCTACCCCAAGCCGCGCTTCCTGGAACGATCCCGATAGCTGTGATTCGGTGACATAGCGTTCCTGGCTAAGCTCGAGCAGGCCGAACATCGCGGCACAGATGACCAAGAAAATGGCCATCGACACGATTAATTCCATTAGCGTGAAGCCGCGAGCCGTGGGAGCAGTCCTGGCCACCTTATTTCTCCAACAGAACGTCGAGGCTGACGGGCAGGGTGGGCGAAGCCATCCCGCGGCGAAAAACACCTAGAATGATGCGGCGCGAGATGGACACGCCCGCGGTGTTTGTGTTCATGATGACGGCCCAACGCACTTCCGTGACGGTCCCGGCCGGGTCGTTGGGATCGGTGTAAGTAAAGCTGTAGCCGGTCACAGGAGCCGCAGTGAAATCGATGATCGGAGAACCTTGAAAAGTAACCACAGGACCACCAACGACGACTTTGGGCTGCGCGGGATTCCCCAACTGGCAGGTCTGGCCGCGGGGGCAAACCACGCCTTCAGTATCAGCGAAGGTCGTCGCGCTTAAGGGCTGTTCCCGCATGGCTTCGATCACCCGCTGGGCGAAGACCAACGCGGTGCCATCGTTGCGGTTGTGAGAGTCTAACATCACGGAAGCGGGAACGAGTTGCGCGACGGCGACCAAGCCCACGATGACAATTGCCGTGGCGATGAGCATCTCCATCAGCGTGAAGCCCCGCTGGCTCGAAAGCTTCAGTGCGAATTTGGTGCGTGCGTTCATCTCTCTTGATGGCGTTCCGCCTTATCGTACTTGTTGCCAGTTTCCCCCAGTGTTTCCCGTCCAGATCTGGAGGGAACCCGCAGGCATGAGAAACACTGCACGAAATCCTGCTTCAGGTGACGCGCTGCTGGCAAGATAAAACACGTTTACATCGGTGGGTGGATTCACCGCTCCCCGCTGGTCGAATGAAATTCTTGACCCGACCGGCGACGGCGCTGCTGTTGCAATTGGGCCGACCGCGCTCGCAATCAAGCCCGCGGTGTCTGGAACAGCGCCGCTCTCGACCAGGTTTCCAGCGTTCCCGAGCAAAATCATCTTTTCCGTAGGATCCAGTAGACCGTTCGCATTCGAATCCGCCCATAGTTCGGTCATTCCCGCGTAGCGCGTTGACGGCTGGATGATGCATTGCACCGGAGTGTTCAAGCGAATTGCCTCGTAGCGCGTCTGGCGCAAAATGTCGGCCACCTGGTTCGCGGCGCTCGACAACTCATACGCGTGGTAGGCGCGCAGAAATGCGGGTAAGCCGACGGCCAACAGGATCATGGCAACAGCGATCGCAACAACGAGTTCAGTAAGGCTGAAGCCATCGTGCCGCTTCACCAACGCGCGCACTTCGATCTTCCCTCTCATCGTCGGATGACTGCGACCAATCCGGGGACTTACGGCAACGACCTGGCTGGACTGGGACTTATACGCTAACAGGCTTTTTGCTAGTTAGATAGGCTTTAATTGTTCGAGTAATATTCACAAATGATCAAGCCTGCTTTGCGGGCGGCTACTTCTGAGCCTTGACCTTGCCGCCAGTGTCCTTGAACTTTTTCTGAAGAGCAGTTTCGGTGAAAAAATCGGCGGGAAGATTCGGCGCGTTGGTGCACGACGTGTAAAAGATCTGATGCGTGCGCCGGCCGTTGTGTTCGCGGCTGACCTGCATCGGCGTCTGCACTCCCTGGAGCGGTTCGTAGTTGGAGTAAATCGTTACGTCTTCGTCTTTGTCGTGCATATCTTCGTTCGGAGTGGTGGCGATGGTGCGCAAAGGAAGATGCGTCAGACGGTCGATGGCCACGCGCACCTTGCGGTCATCATTGTCGGTGAAATCGATCCATTCGACCTCGCGCATCTCCGAGATGCCGATGCCGCCGTAGTACAGGAACACGCCTTCCTCGTTGACTCGATGCAAGAGGAGATTGCGGATCTGTCGCTTCAAGGAGGCTTGAAATTCCTCGACCACCGCGGCATCAGCTTGGTTCACGCCGCTCTTATCCATGGTCCAGCCTTTGTCGCCATCGAACAACTGAATGAACTCGCCACCTTTGACCGGTAGATTTCCCCAAAGCACGGCGAACATTCCGCCTTTGGTGGTCTTCACGATGTATTCGGAGCGGTTCTTGTCGGGATACTGCCAGTAGCTGTGCACCATGGAATAGCCCATGGTGCCGCCGTTGCGGTCGAACTGCGCCACGCGGCCATCGCATTCGCTTTCAGATTGGTCTCGGAACAGGGGGCCACCCATGGCCTCGACCGATTGCTTCAGGACTTGCTTGGCTTTCGCTTTGTTCTGGTCTGGGCCCATGGTATCTGGATTCTGCTGCGCCAAGGCAGCAGAGATCAGAAAGAACGAAGGCAGGCAAAGCAAGAAGAACCGCACAGACGCGCCTGATACGCGGGCGAATTTTGACAAGCTCAACCGCACAATACGGAGCCTCCGTTGACGTTGAGGATTTCACCGTTGATGAAGTTCGCCAAGTCCGAAGCAAGGAACAGGATGGGACCGGCAATTTCCTCCGCCGTGGCAGGACGGCCAATGGGGATCACAGTCGAAGCCATTCTTTTTCCGGTTTTGCTGCCCAGAACGGGGTTGGACATATCGGTGGCTACCCATCCGGGCGCAACACTGTTGACCAGGATGCCGTGCCGCGCCAATTCAGTCGAGAGCCCTTTGGTCAGGCTGATGACGCCACCTTTGGAGGCACCGTAATGGGTATGGAACGATTCGCCGCGCTGTCCGGCAGTCGAGCTGATCGGAATGATCTTGCCGGACTTCTGCTTGATCATCTGGGGCACCGCGAAGTGAATCACCGAATAGACGCTTTTCAAATTAACGCGAATCATTTCCTCCCACTGCTTCTCCTGCATCTTTTCGATGGGGAGATCTTCCAGGTTCCAGATTCCCGCATTGGCAACGAGAACATCGAGCCGACCCAGGCGCTTGATGGAGTGCTCGACGAGCTTGCGATTCTCTTCGTGCTTCCCCACATCGGCCTTGAACGCTTCAACTCGCGTGCCGTGCTTGGCCGCTTCCTGCTCAATTTGACGCGCCGCATCCTTGGCGGAGTTGTAACTGAAAATCACGTCCGCGCCGGCTTGGGCGAACAATTTGACGGCCGCTGCACCGATGCCGCGCGAGCCTCCGGTGATGAGCGCCGCTTTTCCTGCGAGTGAGATCATGTTTCCCCCGTGCTCCGATTCGTAAACCAAATAGCGGTTGGACGCAGACTACGATTGCAAGGTGTGGACCCGCCGTGCTTCCCGCGCAGCGGCAACCAATTCCGAGAAGAGGCGGTCGGCCAAAGGATCGCCGGACATGCGCTCCGGATGCCACTGAACCCCGATCACCCAGTTGGCGTCGCCGGTCCATTCGACACTTTCAACGATGCCATCGGCGGCTTGACCCGTGACGCTCAGTTGCCGGCCGGGTGTCGCGATCGACTGGTGATGGGAGCTGTTGACGATAGCCTCGGTCGAACCTGCGAGCTTGGCCAGCTGGCTTTCCGCGGTGAAACGAACTTCATGGCAGGGGTCATCCGGCGGCTCGGGCTCGATGTCCCTCTTTCGGTGAGCAATGCTGCTTTTGGCCTCGCTGCGAATGTCCTGGATGAGGCTACCTCCGAGGAACACGTTTAGCAGTTGGCATCCATAGCAGATCGCGAGGACAGGCTTTTGCTCGTCCAAAGCATGACCGAGAACAACGCGGTCAGTTTCTTCCCGATCAAGGTCTGGCGGCTCGGATTTGCCTCGGTTTGTGGCCCCGTATTCGGTG
This sequence comes from Candidatus Acidiferrales bacterium, assembly GCA_963722985.1. Lineage (GTDB taxonomy): Bacteria > Acidobacteriota > Terriglobia > Acidiferrales > UBA7541 > Acidiferrum. The sequence goes on from CAVROZ010000004.1 coordinate 168,798, forward strand.
GGGTTAACGTCAAATTGGCTGCCGGGAAGGACGAAACCGTCTAACTTGGCCAATTCCTGCGACAGAGACTCAGCATGGGAGAGCGTCAGGGAGACTGGCTCACCGCCCGCCAGGCGTACGGCCTCCATGTAATGCCGCATTTTGCCAACATTCCCGGTTACCTCCTCCTGGGATGTCCTCCAAGGGATGCCGATTCTCGGTCGGTTAGGTCCGGTGAGTGTCATGGAACCCAGAATCGTAACATTGGGCGGGAAAGGCGGCAACCAGCCCAAAAAGCTTGCAGTTACTGAGGTGCGCTAGCGTCGAGGATCGGCTGATCCCGGCCAAACAGAGTGGGATTCCGTGGGCCATTGAGGTCGAAGACAATGACTTCATTTTCGCCCGCATGAAGCGCGGGACCCGCGACATAAAGGGTTTTCTGAGGGCCAATGCTCCAGACGCGGCCGAGGGGTTGGCCGTTCAGAAAGACCGCCCCTTTCAAGAAAGCCCTCGTGTCGAGGAACGTATCGGCGGGCGTATCGACGTGGAACGTGGCGCGGTAGAAGCAAGGGCCGTCACAAGTGGTGCGAGTGAATGGCAGTTTTGCAATCTCGGTCATCGGAAGCGGATAAATGTCCCAACCGAGAAGCGGCTTACCGCCGAAGGTCACTTGTTTGGTGATGCCTTTGCGCTCCTGACGAAGGGCGAGGCTGAAATTGATGCGGCCGGAGTTCTCGACAAGGATGTCGAGACGCGCGCCTGCGGCGGGAACTTTCAAGGTGAGATGATTTTGCGCGAGGCGGCGATCGAGAGTACCGACGAGTTTGCCATCGAGGAAAATCTGCGCGTAATCATGAAGTGCATCAAGAACGAGATCGCCCTCTACGGTTCCTTCGAGCTGCTTGCGATACAAGATGTAACCGTAGGCCTGGTCGAGATCTTCCATGCCAACAACCTGTTCGGAATGAACCGGCGCCGGTAGGACCTTCCAAACAGACACCGCTTCCTCGAGCTTGAACTCCGGAATCTTCATGCGCGGCGCGACGACAGGCACCGCCGGCGGCGCGATACCACTCGCTTTAGCGATGGTGTCGCGGAAGGTGAAGTATTTTGGCGCGGGCCAGCCGCTTTCATCGAGTGGAGCGTTGTAATCGTAACTGGTGACGTCGGGCTCGTAGTTGTTGCCGTCGCTGTTGGCGCCATTCATCCAGCCAAAGCTGGTGCCGCCATGAAACATGTACAGGTTGACGGAATAGCCCTGCCGTAGCATCCACTCCAGATTGGCGGCTTCGGTAGCGGCATTGGTTGCGCCGTGCCTGCTGCCCCAGTGATCGAACCAGCCGTCCCAGAATTCGCTGTTGAGGAACGGGCCAAAGGGGCGAAGCTTCTTCAGCTTTTCGAATTCCGCTTGCGCCGCGCCCGCATCGTTTCCCCCGAAATTGATTCCTACGGGTAAGTCCGGTAGGGACCCCGCCGGAACTTCGTCCGCGCCGTCGGCGGTGTATAGCTGTGCTTTGCTGAAGCCCGCGTCCACGAAAATTTTGTGGATTGCCTGCATATAGGCGTGATCGTCGCCGAACGAGCCGTACTCGTTTTCAACCTGGACAAGAAGGATCGGCCCGCCGTTGCCGATCTGCAGCGGAGCAAGTTCCTGGCCGAGGCGACTGATCCAGCGCCCGGCGGGTTCGAGGAATTTCCGATCGCGGCTGCGGACAACCGTCGATCGATCCTTCAGGAGCCACGCAGGGAAGCCGCCGAATTCCCATTCGGCGCAAGCGTATGGACCGGGACGAAGGATGACGTAGAGGCCTTCTTGTTGGGCTTCGCGGATGAATTCGGCGACGTCGTAGTTGCCGGAAAAATCATAAACTCCGGGACGCGGTTCGTGGATATTCCAGAAGACGTAGGTAGTAACCGTGTTAAGGCCCATGGCTTTGGCCATGCGGAAACGGTCGCGCCAGTAAGCGCGAGGGATGCGCGCGTAGTGCATTTCGCCGGAGATGATCTGGAACGGCTTTCCGTTCAGGAGAAACTGGCCGTCGCGGATGCCGAAGGTCCCGGGCGGCGTCGATGGTTGCGCTGGCGTGATGATAGCTGCCATCGTCAGAGAGAAACACGCGAACAGATAGAACCACTTGGAGGACATGGATTCAGTTTGCCAGCAGAAACGCGGGCTGCCAAGGTTAAGGGCGATTTACAACTGTATCGGATTGCGCCTGCTCGAGGCAAAATTCGTGCCGTTGAAAGAATGCGGGCAGCTCGGCTAGGCGTTGCTGCAATTTTTCGAAGTTGTTGGCGCGTACGGTGACGTGGCCTAGCTTGCGGCCGGGGCGCGTAGATTTTCCGTACAGGTGCAGATGCGTGTTGGAGACACGTAGAACTTCCTCGGCTTCGGGAAGCTCACCGATCAAGTTCAACATGGCCGAAAAGCCGACCGTCGCTGTAGAGCCAAGCGGCATGCCGAGAATCGCGCGTAGATGGTTTTCAAATTGGCTGGTGGCCGCGCCTTCGATCGACCAGTGCCCGGAATTGTGGACGCGCGGGGCAATTTCGTTCGCGAGGAGTCTTCCATTGACTTCGAACAGTTCAAGGCAGATGACCCCGGCGTAGTCGAGGGATTCCAGAATTTTGCGGGCGGCTTGTTCCGCGCCTTGCTGGAGGGCGGGGAGAAGATGCGGCGCCGGGGCGAGGGAGAGGCGCAGGATGCCTGCCCGATGATGATTTTCCACCAGAGGATAGAAAGAAGTTTCGCCCGTGCGGCTGCGGACCGCGAGGATGGAAAGTTCTCGCGTGAAAGCGACGAATTTTTCGAGGATGAGCGGCACGTTGGGCAGTTCGGGGCGCGCTTTTTCCACGTCTTCGACCGTCCGAAGCAGCCATTGACCCTTGCCGTCGTAGCCCAGGCTGCAGGTCTTTAGAACGGCGGGCAGCCCCACTTGCTTTACGGCGGAGTCAAGGTCGGCTGTTTGTGCGATTTCAGCGAAGTCCGTAGTGGGAATGCCGAGGCGCTGGAAGAGGCGCTTCTCGCGGCGGCGATCCTGGGCTTCTTCGAGTGCGGCAGAGGCAGGGTAGACGGGCACGCGCTCCGCCAGGAAGCGCGCGGCTTCCACAGGAACATTTTCAAATTCATAGGTGACCACTTCCAACCCGTGCGCGAATTTTTCGAGGGCTTGCTCGTCGGTGAATTCGGCGGTGACGCGATGGGCAATGCGGCCTACCGGCGCTTCGGGCGAAGGATCAAGAAACCGGAAATGCAGTCCGAGTGGATAACCGGCCAGCGCCAGCATGTAACCGAGTTGCCCGCCGCCGAGAATGCCGATGGTCATGCGGGCTTTTTCCCTTTGCGTTTCGTGGCCGGCGCGATGACCGCGGCAATCGCGGATTTGGCTGGGTCGGGAGCAGACAGCACTTTTGCGGTTTGCGATTCGCGGAATTTTCGCAGGGCCTCACGAATGTTAGGATATTTGTTGCCGAGAATCGCGGCGGCAAGCAGCGCGGCATTGATGGCTCCGGCTTTGCCGATGGCCAGAGTGCCCACCGGAATGCCACCGGGCATTTGCGCGATGGACAGAAGAGAATCGAGACCTTTGAGCGCTTTGGATTCGACCGGAACGCCGAGAACGGGCAAAACAGTTTTGGAGGCGGTCATACCTGGAAGATGAGCGGCGCCGCCCGCACCGGCGATGATCACTTCGATGCCGCGTTGCTCGGCCGAGGAGGCGTATTCGAAGAGGAGGTCGGGCGTGCGATGAGCGGAAACAACGCATGTTTCGTAAGGAACGCCCAGTTGTTCCATGGTCTTTGCGGAGTGCTCCATGGTTTCCCAATCGGAGTTGGAACCCATAATGATGCCGGCGAGCGGTTTTGCGCTGCTAGTCATGATTCGTGAAATTCATCCTTAGACTCAGCCGAGTACGTCAGAAAAGAGAACGCCGGCCGCTTGGCCGGCTTACGTTCTGAATGAAGACCTCATTCTACGGCGTTTTGTGCCTTGACGCGAATTTTCCACACGTGGCGCAGTTGGCCTACGAGGTAAAGCGAGCCAGTCACGAAGATGGCGTCGTCGGGACGCGCGATGGCGAGAGCATGATCGAGGGCAACTTCGGCGCGATCGACAATCGAGAAGTGGGCCGCATGGTGGCCGGTGATCTGGGCTAGTTGAGCAGCGCTGACGGCGCGAGGGTTGCTCGGCTCGGTGAAGATGACTTCGGCGGCCAGGGGAAAGAGCAGGCCGGTGACTTCGTCCACGGCTTTGTCGCGCATGGCGCCGTAGATTAGAAAAATGCGACGGCCGGCGAAATTTTCTTCGAGGAAGCGGACGAGTTCGCGCGCGGCGCCGGGGTTGTGGGCGCCGTCAAGGTAAATGTCTGGGCGGGATTGCAGTTTTTCCAAGCGGCCACACCAACGGGCAGCGGCGACGCCGCCCTCGATATTTTCGTTTGAAATCCGGAAATTCCTGGCTTTTAGCACGCCGGCGGCCGCCACGGCGTTCAATGCGTTTTGCAGTTGGAACCGCCCGGCCAATTGCGGGGCCAAAGGAAATTGCGAGCCAGTGGCAACTTCCGTGAGCCGCGCGCGAACGTAACCACTTTCCATGCTTTCTTGATCGACGCGAAATGCTTCTTCGGTTTCGACCAGTTGGCAATGGAGTTCCGCGGCGCGGGCGCGCACAATCTCGCGCGCTTCTGGCAGCTGGGGAGCGCTGACGACCGGAACGCCGGGCTTCAAAATGCCTGCCTTTTCTCCAGCGATTTCCCGGAGTGAATGACCGAGAAAGTTCTCGTGGTCGAAATCGATGCGCGTGATGATGCTGACGACCGGTGTGATGATATTCGTGGCGTCCAGGCGCCCGCCGAGGCCGACCTCGATGACTGCAAATTCCACGCGCTGGCGGGCGAACACTTCGAAGGCCAGTGCGGTGACGCATTCGAAATAGGTGGGGTGGGCGCGCAGTTTGCTTTCCGCGAGAAGTTCCTCGATTGCGGAATGGATGCGCGTAAAAGTCTCGGCAAAGAGTTCGTCGCTGATTTCTCTGCCGTTGATGCGGAAGCGTTCGTTGATGCGTTCGAGGTGAGGAGAAGTATTTAGGCCAGTGCGAAATCCCGCTTGCCGAAGAATAGATTCGACGAAAGCCGCCGTCGAACCTTTGCCGTTGGTTCCAGCGATGTGGATGGTCGGATAGGCGCGATCGGGCCTGCCAAGGCGCTCGAGTAAAACCGTTGTGTTTTCGAGATCGAACTTTGTAGCAGCAGCTTGCGTGGGCGCGGCCAGTTCACGGCCAAGCGACAGTAGATACCGAAGCGAACCCGCGTAATCCATTTCAGGATATCAGCAGGTCGAGGGTGCTGGAGATGAAAGACTTCATGTCTTTGCGATGAATCACGGCGTCGAGGAACCCGTGATCGAGCAGGAATTCGGAGCGCTGGAAGCCGTCGGGAAGTTTTTGGCGGATCGTCTGCTCGATAACGCGCGGGCCGGCGAAACCGATCAGCGCGCCGGGTTCGGCGATGTTCAAATCGCCGAGCATTGCGAAGCTTGCGGTAACGCCGCCTGTCGTCGGATCGGTAAGCACGGAAATATACGGTAGCTTTTCGTCGTCGAGGCGAGCCAGAGCCGCGGATACTTTGGCGAGTTGCATCAGGCTGATCGTGCCTTCCATCATGCGCGCCCCGCCGGAGCAGGAAACGATGATGAGGGGCTGGCGCGTGTCGATCGCCAGCTCAATCGCGCGCGTCACTTTTTCTCCCACGACAGCGCCCATGGAGCCGCCGATGAAGCCGAACTCCATGGCGCAGCAAATGACCAGTCGGCCATTGAGCTGACCCTCGGCCGTGGTGATCGCGTCGTTCATCCCTAATTTTCGTTGCGCATCTTTGATCCGCTTCGAGTAGGGCTTGGTGTCCACAAATTTAAGCGGATCGGTAGAAACCATGCGAGCGTCGTGCTCGGTCCACTTGCCGTCCAGCAGCATGGTTAACCGCTGCTTGGAGTCCATGCGGAAGTGAAATTGGCATTTGGGACAGACCAGGAGATTCTCTTCCAAGTCCTTGCGGAAGACGATCGCGCGACAAGATTCACATTTGACCCACAGGCCCTCGGTCCGGACGCGGCGCTCCTCGGGCGGTGTGGGCTGGTCGATCGATTTTTTGTCTCGTTTGAACCAAGCCATGAGAAAGTCTACAGTCTTACGTGATCAGCTCTATGAAGGATCGGCCAATCAAGGCCGAGCATGCAACTCTGAGTTAGAACTCAAAACCAACAACGAATAACTTCTCACTTCAGTAGTCGATGCCCCGCTCGGCCAGTATACCCTTGGTATAAGGGTGTTTCACTTCTTTCATTTCAGTCACCAGATCAGCCTGCTCCACCAGAAGGGGATGCGCGTTTCGGCCGGTGCAAATCACGTGGACCGGCTCCGGGCGCGCCTTGAGGGCCTCGGCGACCTTTTGGGCGTCCAGCATTTTGTAGCTGATGGTGTAGTTGATCTCGTCGAGAATGACGAGGTCGTAGGTGCCGCTGTAGATGGCTGCGCGGCCCGTTTCCCAGCACTCTTCGGCCATGCGAATGTCTTCGGGATCCGTCTCCGTGCCGCCGATTTTGACGAAGCCACGGCCCATGGGACGAATTTCAAATTTGTCGTCGCCGAGCATTTTCGCGGCGTCGAGTTCGCCATAGTGCCAGGATCCCTTGATGAACTGGACCATCAGGACGCGTAGCCCCTGGCCGACCGCGCGGAATGCGGTGCCGAGGGCGCACGTGGTTTTACCCTTGCCCGGACCGGTGTAGACAATCAGCAAACCTTTTCCTTCCGGCATTCTTCTTATCCCCAGTGATGCGCGCACGGCGCGATGGAAGAATTCCAGTGTGCGGAGTCAGTCACGAAAGGTCAAGCGAGCGGCAGATCTTGAAATAGATCAATCGCTGGCCAAGAGAACACATTGAAACGAACTTGAGATTTACAGTCAATATCGGGATATTTTATCTTGGCGTTGCGAGGAAGGTTTTCGTTCTTCGGGTCAAAAGGGGGGCTGGATGAAGTGTCTTTTCGTGATCTGCATGTTGCTGGTTTCCGTTTTAACAATTTCTGCTACGCCTAAGCCGCTCGCAGCGCAATTTAATGATCTTCCAGAGGGAGGAGTCGTCGTTCCCAGCCCCCTCGATCAGTACGCATGGAGGGTGTGGCCCGGCGGAAAAATCGAATACAGTTTCGACAACAGCCGGACCTGGGAAACCCAAAAGAGTGGGGTTACGGAGGATCTGATTGGAGGTTCCGCTCCTTCGGACAAGGTGTGCTGGGTGATCGGAAAAGCTGGAACCATTCTGGTGACCACCGACCGGGGGAAGCATTGGAAGAGAGTCACTTCACCGATAAAAGAAAATCTGGCGGGAGTGTGGGCGCAGGATGGCAAGCACGCGTCGATCTGGACCGCGTCTCACAAACAGAGCTTGGATACGAACGATGGAGGCGTGACTTGGGTTGCGAACGATGGCAAATAGCCGCGAGCGCTACAGGCCTAATTTTTCGACCAAAGCCTTCACTATTTCGCGCACCTGCTCCAGGCCCGCTTCGTTCATGCCCTGATTCGACTTCGCTTTTGGGTCTTTCAGAACGATCCACAACCCCGGACGATAGACTTCCTCGTCGCCCGGACAGATCGCTCCGGTCAGCTGAGCGATCTCCAGATGAGGACCGTCGGTTAAGTCGAGATCGACGAACTGCGCTCCATTCCGATGGGGCGGTGGATGAGCCACGAGGTCGGTCAAAATGCCTCGGGCATCGTCGACCAGATCTCGAAAGCCTTGCGAGACCAGGATTCCGTCGATGTCTCGCGGAGTGGGTTGTTCGACCTGTTCCAGATCGTAATCGGGTAAGGGCTTCGTCAACGGGATTTCAATTGCGACCGAGGGCTTGTTCTTGTCTGGGGCAATGCGCATGGACATAGAGTGTGCCGCCGGAGGCAGATTGGCGCAACACTTTAAAAGTCCGGGTTTGCGGCGGACGAAACATTTGTTTTGCGAATGGAATTACTTCGGGTAGGGACTGCCGGAGAGTATGGCAAAAGCGCGATAGAGTTGCTCGGCCAGCATCACGCGAGCGAGCTCGTGGGAATAGGTCATGGCGCTTAGGGATATTTTTTGTTTTACACGCTCGCGAAGCGCATCGGTGAAACCGTCGGCGTCACCGCAGACGAAAATGATTTCGCGGGTGCCGCGATCCCGCTGTTCGCCGAGCCATTTGGCGAAGGAGATAGAGTCGTGAACCTTTCCTCCAGCATCGAGAAGCAGGACAGTTGCGGCACGGTCGGCATTTAGTTTTTTCAGCGCTCCGTCGCCATCGCGCACTTCCGTGATTTCGATGGAACAGGAGCGATTGATGCGTTTGATGTAGTCAGACAGGAGCGCGTTTGCTTCCGGGCGGCGGGTTTTGCCGAGCATGAGCAGGCGGATTTTCATGACGCGAATCAGCGCCTACGGTTGGAGGTAGTTTTCGTCTGGCGATCGGCGGTGTTCAGCGGAAGCCGGTTCGTCTGGAAGGACCAGGGATGGAGCAGCGCGCCAGAGACGTTCAAGGTCGTAGTAGCGGCGCGCTTGTTCGCCGAATACGTGGACGATGAAACCCCCAAAATCGAGGAGCGCCCATTCAGCCGAGCGATGCCCTTCGCGATGCTGAGGGGCACGCTTCAATTCTTTGTAAAGGAGTTCTTCGACTTCGTTGCAGATGGCCTGAAGTTGCGGGGTGCTGTAACCCGTACAGATCACGAAATAATCCGTGAAGGCAGCATGGCCGTTCAGATTCAGCACGGTAATACCGCCGGCTTTCTTGCTTTGCGCAGCCTCGACAGCAAGGCGAACACCTTCGGGGAGCGATTCCAGTTTCAACGGTACAATCCCTGTTTCAAAATGTATTCCTCCACGCGGGCGGAGACAAGTCCGTGAATCGATTGACCGCGATTGGCTTTGCGGCGGATGTCGGTGGCGCTGGTCTCGTTCGAAACGTTTTCGAGCAGATAGACGGTCGTCCTTTGCAACCGCGCGACGACCGGTGAACCGTGCGCAACGGCGTCTTCGTCTTTTTTGTCGCGCATGCCGTTCGGCGCGGCGTGCAAATCCGGTGGGATTACCAGGCGCAGTGCTTCGAGCCTTATCCCAGGACGGTTGGCGATCACGAAATCGCAAAGGCCGAGCAGGGCCTCATATTCCTTCCACATCGGAATATCGAGAAAGGCGTCCGCGCCAACAATGAAAAATACGCGGTCCCCGGCGCCGTTGTAGGTGTGGCGGAAATAGCGGACAGTGTCGATCGAGTAGTGCAGTTGTGTGCCGCTGAAATCCTCGCCCGCCTCGGCGAGCGACGGTACGAAGTGGGGATGGTCAGAACACGCAAGCGCGACCATCGCAAAACGATGAGGAAACGGCGCCAGATGCTGCTTCAATTTGTGCGGAGGCCGGCTAGCGGGGATGAAATGAATTTCGTCGAAATTAAAGCGCCGGTCCGCGGCGCGCGCTGCCGCAAGATGTCCCGAATGAACCGGATCAAAGGAGCCGCCAAAAATAGCAATTCGCCGGGGATGGTGTTTTGCTGCAGTGCGGTGAACTTGCGCGGTCGTCAATCCGCCTCCCTCGAGGGTTCGTGCCTGAATTCTCTCACGAAACCTCCGTCACCGGTGGCTCGTCTTCGCCGGTCTCCGTGTTATGGGATTCGAGTTCACTTTCTCCGGCGTCCGTCTCGTCCAACTCTACCTTGGGAATCTTGTCCAGTGCGTCGGCGATGCCGCGAACCAAATCCTTTACGCCTTCTCCGGTAGCGGCCGAGATGGCGTGAAACTCAATGTCGCGCTTCCCACAGAAGTCACGCAATTCTTCGAGCTTGCTGCGATTGGTAGTGGCATCCAATTTCGTGGCCACCAGGATTCTTGGTTTTTTCGTTAGGTTTTGGCTGAAAGCGGAAAGCTCGCCTTCGATGATTTTATAGGCTTTGATCGGGTCCATCTCGGCCGTGTCACCGGTATCGATCAGGTGGACGAGCAGGCGTGTCCGCTCGACGTGGCGGAGGAAACGCATGCCCAGTCCGGCGCCTTCACTCGCGCCTTCAATCAGCCCCGGCAGATCGGCCACGACGAAGGTGCGGCCAAGCTCTGTTCCGTGGCCGCCGGTGCCACCATCGGCGTTGACGACTCCGAGGTTAGGCTCCAACGTGGTGAACGGATAGTTCGCGATTTTTGGACGCGCCGCGCTGATGACGGAGATAAGCGTGGACTTTCCGGCGTTCGGGAAGCCAACCAGGCCGACGTCGGCGAGAAGCTTCAACTCCAGGCGCAAGTGGCGCTCTTCGCCGGACTCGCCTTCTTCTTTTTCGCGAGGAGCCTGATGCCAGGGTTTCGCGAAATGCTGGTTGCCTCGGCCGCCTTTGCCCCCTTGGGCCACCAGGACGCGTTGTCCGGGCTTTTTCAAATCCGCGAGAAGCTCAGAATGGTCGCTGTCGAAGACAAGCGTACCTACGGGCACCTTCAAGATCATGTCGTCGCCGGAGACCCCGGTGCAATTCGAGCCTTCCCCATGACGGCCGCGGTCGGCCTTGAACTCGCGATTGTAGCGGTAACGAAGCAGTGTGTTGTCGTTCGGATTCGCTTCGAGATAAACGCTGCCGCCGTGCCCACCATCACCGCCGGAGGGGCCGCCGCGCGGCACGTACTTCTCCCTGCGGAAAGCTACGCAGCCGTTCCCGCCGTCTCCTGCTTTTACCGCGATTTTTGCTTCGTCGACGAACATAGGATTACGAGAGTCCCAAATCGGGCGGTGACTCCTCGCTTCGCAGACTCCGGTCGGAATGACAGGTTTGGCGCCGGCAGAACGGCTTTGCGAGGGCATCGCATAAAACAAAAAACGGCCCCGGCGGATGACCAGGGCCGCGGAAGACCGGTACGGTTAATTCGCCGCTTTTTCCGTCGCGACGGGTTTCACGTTGACGAAGCGGCCGCTTCGGCCACGGTCCTTGAATTCCACGTAACCGGTGACCAGAGCAAAGAGCGTATCGTCCTTGCCCTGCGCCACATTTTCGCCGGCGCGGTGCTTGGTGCCGCGTTGGCGGACAATGATCGTTCCCGCGTTGACCAGCTGTCCGCCGAACCGCTTGACCCCGAGTCGCTGTCCATGTGAATCGCGGCCGTTTGTAGACGAACCGCCGCCCTTCTTATGTGCCATGACTGAATTCCTCTCGTCTTAGAGCTTGATTTCGCTGACCTGAACGGCGGTGTAATTCTGCCGGTGGCCGCGTTGAATCTTGTATTGGTTGGTCTTTTTATACTTCAAAACAGTGACCTTCTTGGCCCTGCCCTGTTCGACGATCTTGCCCGTAACCGAAGCCTGGGACGCATCGGAACCCGCAAGCATCTTCTTGTCTTCGGTTTGCACCGCCAACACGGTGCCGAATTTCACCTGTTCGCCCACATCGCCCTTGACGCGCTCAATGCGGATCGTGTCGCCGGGTGCGACGCGATATTGTTTCCCCCCGGTCTTGATAACGGCGTACATCGCTCCTCCAAAGGCTAAAGACAAACTCTAATTATACGGGGCCGTTCCTGGCAGCGTCAACGTGAAAGACGGGTTTTAAGACTCCTTTGCTTTTCCTTCCATCACTCGCCGTGCAGATGCCGGGCGTGGCTTACGGAATCGCCGTCGCCTGGTTTCAGTTCGCTAAAGACCAGGCTAGACAGAATGGTCATAGCGCCCAGGACATAGAAGGCTTTGTGCACGCCGTGGATGAACACCGGAGGGTTGGACCGAAAGCGATCCGGAAGAAAAAAGGCGGTAACCAGCGACGCGCAGGCCACGCCGAAACTCATGGACATTTGCTGCATGGTGCTGGCGATGGAACTGGCGCTGCTAGCTTGTTCGTCGGTAACGTCGGCGTACACCAGCGTATTCATACTCGTATATTGCAATGAGGTGAAGAAGCCGTAACAGAAAACGATAATGACGATCAGCCAGATGGGCGTGCCTGGCCCGATTGTCGAAAAAAGCAAGATCAGCAAGCCGATAAAGATTGTGTTGGAGATCAAAACGATGCGGTAGCCGAAGCGCGCCAGAATCTTCGTCGACGCCACTTTCAAGCTAATCGCGGCGATGGCCTGCGGCATCATCAGCAATCCGGATTGAACCGGAGAAAAACCCAAGCCGACCTGATACAGAAGCGGAAAAAGAAAAGGGATGCCTCCAATGCCAAGGCGCGTGACGAAGCTGCCGCTGACGGCTGCTCGAAATGTCCGAATGCGAAACAGGATCATACGAAGCACCGGATGCGCGGTTTTGGTTGCGTGAAAACCGTAAGCAGCAAGAAGAATCAGGGAAAGCGCGAGAAGCCCCAGGGCTTCTGGCCTGCTCAAATTGTGCTCACCGAATACTTCGAGGAGATAAGAGAGCAGAGCAACCCCCGATCCAAACAAAACCAATCCGACGACATCCAGAGGATCGACCTGAGGTTCACGGAAATCCGGCAAGTGCCGATCGACGAGATACAGGCCGAACAGACCGATCGGAATGTTCACGAAGAAAATAAAACGCCAATGAAAATAAGCGACGATGAGTCCACCCATAAGCGGGCCGAGCATCGGACCAATCAAGCCGGGAATGGCCACGAAACTCATGGCGCGAACCAGTTCAGATTTCGGAAAGCTGCGCACCATGGTGAGTCTGCCAACGGGGACCATCATGGCCCCGCCACAGCCCTGCAGAACGCGAAAAGCCACCAGAAGATGGATGTTGGTCGAAATGCCACAGAGAAATGATCCGAGCGAGAAAATGCCGATGGCAGAGGCAAATACGTGGCGGGTCCCGAAGCGGTCTGCCATCCAGCCGCTGATTGGGATGAAGACTGCCAGGCTGAGCGTGTAACTCGCTAACACGGACTTCATACTCAAAGGTGCTACATGGAGGGCAGCCGCGATCGTTGGCACGGCCGTATTCAGAATCGTCGTGTCCAACGATTCCATGAAAAACGCGACGGCGATCATCCAAGGCAGAAGCCGGCGAGTGGCATCAGGTAGGACTGGCGGCGCCTGGACAGCTTGCGTCGAATGGGATGAGTTAGTAGTGCCGGGAAGGTTCTGCTCCATGAGCTCTGATGGACTCGCTGTGCGCACACCTTTCCGTCAAAAATCGAATCGATAGCCGAGAATCATTTTAGCAATCAGGTGATCGGTCGATCGCGTCATGCCCACGCCCACGCCGAAGTTGATTTCCCACTTTGGCGAGACATTAAGATCGATGGCCGGGAAAATCTGTTGCTCCTGCTGCGGCACGGGGCTGAATCCGGTAACAGGTCCGAGTGATCCGTAATATTCGACTCCGCCGGTCACCTTTGGGGTGAAGTCGTAGCTTATTTTCGCGTTGGGAGAGAAGACAAAACCTTGGTTTGCGTCCAAACCGTGAATGGCCTTGTCGAAAGCGGGATTGAAAGCGAAATACCAGCGGCCAAGTTGTTTATCGATGATCGGGCGCAATTCGTACGTCCAGGTGTCTACCGAAAACTGGCGCCGTTGGTACCCGATCTCCTGCGAAAGACTCAAGCCAACGGGCCAGTTCCATCGTTTTGGCACACTGAATCGTGGGCGAATGTGATCGCCCACCCAATCCCACCCTAAACCATTCTGAGCGGCGGTGAAAATGTAAAACCCGGTTTCAAACCAGTCCGAAAAGCCGTGCGTAATCTCGACGGTTTCGTGCCATTGATGATTCGTGGGATACGTGCCATCAATCGAGGTCTTGGAGCCTTCAAACGTGAAATTGCTGTGCAGTTCAACCATGGTGTGGCCGGGATCTACCAACTCGGATCCATAGACCTGAATTTCGTAATTGTTCTGCGCATGGAGCGTTGCGGCGCTCAAAAAGAAAGAGCCGAGGGCAAATGCGCCAACAATCATCAACTGATTCACTCGTATTGGCAAACTCCAACTATATCCCAACGGGCGTTGGACGATGCCCGTTCGAAGCCCGCAAAAAAACTGAGTTTACAGAATTTTCTACGGCTGGCGGCCGCTGAAACCTAGGCGTGCGGATGCGCTTTGTCGTAAATATCCATTAACTGTCGAATCGAGGCGTGCGTGTATTTCTGAGTGGTTGAGAGCGATTGGTGGCCCAACAGTTCCTGAATAGCTCGCAAGTCGGCGCCGTCGGCCAGCAAATGCGTGGCGAACGCATGACGAAGCGAGTGCGGGTGCAAGTCCCAATTGACATTCACCAGGCGCACATACTTTTTGACGATGCGCCCGACGCTGCGCTGTGTCAGCCGCCTTCCCGTGTAATTCAGGAAAATCGCGTCCGGGTTAGTGCCACCCGGTTGGCGGAAATTGGCGCGCAGCAGTTTTTCGCGCTCCGGCCAGTAAAGTGACAGAGCTTCAGCGGCTTTCACCCCGTAAGGCACGATGCGTTGTTTTCTTCCTTTGCCGGTGACGCGAACCATGCGGTCGTTCTGGTCCATATCGACCAAGTCCAAACCGGTCAGTTCGCTCACGCGAAGCCCGGCAGCATAAAGCAATTCGAGAATGGCGCGATCGCGGCGTAATAACAGACCGTCCTCAAGCTTGAGGACCGCGTTCGTTGGCATCGACGCGGCGATGTCTTGCCCATTTTTCCTGCCACGCCGAGCTGCCCCCGGATTCTGCATGGCGGCCAACTGGTCCAGGAACCCACTCATCTCTTCCGCGGAAAGAACCGTTGGAATCCGCTTGGGCAATTTAGGAGTAGGAACCAGACGTGCGGGATTGTCTTGCAATATGCCTTCGCGAACGCAGTATTTAAAAAAGGAGCGTAAAGCCGCCAACTTTCTGGCGATAGAGCTCTTTTCCAAACCATACTGGTGTAGGTATCCCATAAATTCGCGAATGATCGGGTGGTTGATTTTGGTTATGGCCGGTGTGCTTGATCCCGGCGGAGTGAGGTAGGTCTCGAACTGCCGCAGGTCCTTGCCGTAGTTCGAAATCGTATGTGGCGAAGCGTTGCGCACCGAGCGGAGATAGTCTAGAAATTTGGCGATGGCTTTCTTCATGCCGCCTCACATTCCCATTGTAAGTGGTCTGGCAGAAACGGCTCGCCATTTCCAACCTGCGCTTTCCTGAAAAGAATCGATTGTGGGCGGGTCAACTACGATTTCATCCCAACCGGTGCCTCTTCCGGTTGCGGAGCGCTTGCGGGTTTCTCTTCAGGCGCGAGCTTTTCCCAGTCGCAACCTTCTTTGATGCAGGAGTAGACAGTCCCAATCTTGGACTTCTTTTCCACCACGAAAGGCGCGCGGCATTTCGGACAAGGTTCGGGGATAGGCATATGCGGCGTGGTGAAATCGCAATCCGGATAACGAGAGCAGCCATAGAAGGTGCGGAATCTGCCGCGTCCGCCCCTGCCCATACTGCCGCGCTTCACGAATTCGCCTTCGTTGCATTTCGGACATTTGATGCCCATCGTGATCGGGCGAGTGTACTTGCACTTCGGATATCCCGAACAGCCGATGAATTCGCCGAAGCGGCCGTGCTTCTTGACCAGGCCGTTTCCGTCCAGAGGGCATTTCTCATCCAGTGGTTCATCCGGTTGATGGGCGATGCGCGTTCCCGCAACCAGGCGCCGCGTGGTCTTGCAATCGGGATAACCTGTGCAGGCCAGAAACGCTCCGAAGCGGCCGCGCTTCAGCGCCATTTCCTTGCCGCAGTTTTCGCAATATTCGACTTTGTTTTCAGCGTCTTCGGGAATTTCTTCGGAGAGGTCCTGGATGAAGTCGCACTCCGGATAACGCGAGCAGCCGAGAAAGAAGCCGTGGCGGCTGATACGCTCCAGCAGTTCGCCCTGGCCGCACTTTTCACATTTCTTCCCCGTTGGAATTCCGGCCTTGTAGGAAATCATTTCATCGCCGGCCTTTTCGAGGTCGATGATGAATTTCTCCCAAAATTCCTTGACGGACTCCCGCCAGGGCAGTTTGCCTTCCTCGATCTCGTCCAGCTCTTCTTCCAGGCGCGCGGTGAATTTGACGTCGAATACATCTTCAAAGCTCTTGATGAGCAGCACGCAGACGCGTTCCCCGAGCATCGTCGGCGTGAAGCGCCCTTGATCCTTCTTCACGTATTCGCGTTCGACGATTGTCGAAATGATGGAGGCGTACGTGGACGGGCGGCCGATGCCGTCTTCTTCGAGCTCTTTCACGAGCGTCGCTTCGGTGTAGCGCGGCGGCGGTTCAGTGAAGTGCTGGTCCGGTCGAATGGAATCGAGCTTCAAAATTTGCCCTTCCGTCACACGCGGGAGCGCCTTGCCTTCGCCCTCGTCATCCTTCTCATCGTCTTCGCGATCGGCGTTTACCGCGGGAATCTGGTAGACCTTCAAATAACCGTCGAACTTCATGATCGAACCGGTGCTCCGGAAGGTATAGTCGGCGGCAGAGATGTCGATGGTGGTTTGGTCGTAGACCGCTGGAAGCATCTGCGAGGCGACGAAACGCTGCCAGATGAGCTGGTAGAGCTTGAAAACATCGTCGTCCAAATATTTGCGCACGTCTTCCGGCGCGCGCGACACATCAGTCGGCCGGATCGCTTCGTGAGCACCCTGAGCGTCTTTCTTCGATTTGTAGAAGTTAGGCTTCTCCGGCAAGTATGCGCTGCCAAACCGTTCGGGGATCAATTCGCGCACCTGGGCTAAGGCATCGTTCGAAACCTGCACGGAATCGGTGCGCATGTAGGTGATAAGAGCGACAGACCCTTCTTCGCCGAATTCGATGCCTTCATACAGGCGCTGCGCCACCGCCATGGTGCGCTTCGCTGTATAGCGCAAGCGGTTGTACGCCGCCTGCTGGAGTTTTGAAGTCGTGAATGGCGGAGCCGGATTGCGGCGCTTCTCTTTGAGCGTGACGCTGTCCACCTGCCACTTTGCCTTACTCACCAGGGAGACGATCTCATCCGCGCCCTGTTGGCTGTTGACCTCGATGTCTTCACCTTTTTTCTTGGTCAGCTTGGCTTCAAACAGAGGAGGTTCGCCTGCATCCAGCATGGCGTGGATGGTCCAGTATTCCTCGGGAACGAACGCGCGGATCTCCTGCTCGCGCTCGACGATCAGGCGCAGAGCCACGGTTTGCACCCGACCGGCGCTCAGACCCCGGCGGACCTTGTCCCAGAGTAAGGGCGAAATCTTGTAGCCAACGATGCGGTCCAGCACACGGCGCGCTTGTTGCGCGTCGACGAGCTGAGCGTCAACCTGGCGTGGCTTCTCAAAGGCCGCTCGAATCGCTTTGGGCGTAATTTCGTTGAACGTAACACGAAAGATCTTCTTTGGATCGATCGGCTCGATTTCGATGCGGTCCTTTTCGGCTTTTTTTGCCGGTTTGCCTTTAGCGCCCTTTTTCGGGGCAGTTTCCTCGGCCTTTTCTTCCTTGGCGGAGTCTTTCTTTCCGTTGCTCGCGATCTCGTCCTCTTCGGGAATGAGATATTTCGCTGGCTTCGACAGCACCATGGCCAGGTGCGCGGAGATAGCTTCACCTTCGCGGTCCGGGTCGCCTGCCAGATACACAGCCTCCGCCGTGCTGGCAGCTTTGCGAAGATCGTTGATGACTTTGCCCTTCCCCGGAATAATTTGCAGCGTGGGCTCAAAAATCTTCGGGTCATCGAGCGAAATCGGCTTCAACGGCGGCTTCGGAGCCGCGGCCTTTCCACCCTTCTTGCTCTTTTTCTTCTTTTTCTTTTTGTTGATTTCGTCTTCGTCGATGGGCAGACGGATCCCGATTGTCTTCGCGGGTAGATCCATAACGTGCCCGATGGATGCTTTAACCGTGTAATTCTTGCCCAAGTACTTGTTTATCGTCTTCGCCTTTGCCGGCGACTCGACGATGACCAGTGAACGTGCCATGTGTTCCTTTGTAACCTTATCTGCTTCCGCTGGAAGGGCTGGTAGAGCGGTGTGTGTCCTTCTCGCTACCTTTATTAATAGGGCGTCAGGCTACTGGCGACCAATTTCTGATGCGCGAAGCACTGCCGTGGATGCATAGGGCGGGTTTGACGTGTGCCTTCCGGAACCTACCACAAGAGCTTGGTCAACTACTTTCCCGGCAGTTGCCATATGATCCTTTCATCTCCAATCAAAAAGAGTAGCGAGAACTTTGCTGGAATACAATCCGGTGCTTTCGACCAGCTTCTCAATGTGCTTCGGTTCTTCGACGCTGAGGAGCGCGTAAAGTCTTTTCTCTGTTTGGCTTAGGCCTTCAGCACGAGACAGTTTCACTGCTCGGATTGCACCGCGGCCTGCACCAACCCCGCCCGAATCGGGGTCGGCAGCTCTTTGTAATCACCGGGCCAAACCCGAGCGTTCGTCGGGCGGTGATCGAGGAGGTGTACTGTTTGTCCTCCGCAATCACGATTCCGAGTGGCATTCCGGCGATGATGCGGTTGCTTTCTCGGAAGCTCTCCGGAGTCAGATGCAAGCAGGTTGGCAGTTCTTTGATGATTGCACGTTCTTCAAACCATCTCTTATTCTCCTTGGAAAACACACCCATTCCCGTCCCAGTACCCCAAGCGGCGTGCCCGGCCGCCGCAGTTGCCGCGATATGGGGCAGAGCATCCACACCTCGGGCTAAGCCGCTGACCGATCGTCAGACCTCTCAGGACCCCAGCGTCGCCAAGGACGTAAAGAAGAGCCGGGAATCATAAATCTGCATCGGGTATTGCGGCTCGGTGCAGTTCAAAATGCGACAGCCGATCGGGAGGATTGCATCGACCGCGTGTCATGATCAGCGCCAGCTACGAGAGAAAAGCGGGCCGGCTTCCGAGCCTTCCGGACCTGTGGTCACGATAACGTAGGTGTCAAATTCAAATAGATTCGACAGAAATCGCGTAGACGTTGAAAGCCCGCTTGAATCACTCAAGCAACAAAAAGCCGAGCCTCTGTCGCCGACTGATCGGCGCCAAAGGCTCGGGTTAGCTTTCTGTTTCGACGAAGTCGTCGGGACTACTTACTCGGGAAGGTGAATAGATCAAAAAGGTCGTCTAGGGCCGGGCCGTTGGTCGGCACATAGGGGTTGGACGGCTCGATTTTCGGATTCGGGAAGTTGTCGCGGCTACGACGGCTAACCGTCGAGATGTTCCAGTTGCGCTCGATGAACTTCAGGATCGAGACGTGGTCAGAATAGGCGTGGGAGATATGTCCCGCGGTCGTATAGCGAGAAACAACCAGCAGCGGAATGCGCGTGCCGTCTCCGAAGAAATCCAGCGGCTGAACATAACCGGAGTCGAAGTAACCGCCGCCTTCGTCGAAAGTGATGAAGATGGCGGTGTCATTCCAATACGGCGACCTCTGCACCATTTGAATGATCTTTTGCGCGAAGCCCTCAAAAATATCCAGCTTCGAGGAAGCAGGGTGCCCGTCGGCGTAGCCGCTCGGTTTGACAATGGAAACCGAAGGCAGAGTGCCATGGGTGATGTCCGTGTATAAGTCTAGCGAATCCTGGATGTGCGCCTTCACCTGCGCCGGGTTCCCCATGATGGAGGTGTCGTACTGGAATGGGTTGCAGATGTTGCAATATTCATCCGCGTTCGGCCCATTGGTGCCGTAGTTCAACTGATAGGGATCGTTGACGTAGTTGTTCCAGTGCTCGCCGTAGTATTTCCACGAGAGGTTGTTTTCATTGAGGAGATCGCCGATGCTGCGCGTTGTGGACGGTGGAATTGTGAACGGCGTGTTGGACGGATTCTGGTCGATGTAGGCGTTCTTCCCGTTACCGAAATAACCGGGGTTGTAGTTATTCAGCAGGTAGTAGTGACCGGACTCGCAACGCGAATCGACCTTCATGGACTTGAGGTAATCGAGGATCGGACCGACGCCAGGCTGGCTGGGGTCCGAACAATCGCTGTAGGATCCGCCGCCATAGACCGGCGAGGTTTCAAAGGGCGGGGCAAAGCCACCGTTTCCACCACCGCCGTAGCCGTCTTCCGTGTACCAGTTGTTTGTGCCCTCAGCTGGATTCGGGTTCTCGATTTCATTGACGACGCCATAGTTCGGATTCGGCCCGCCCTGATAGGGAGCGTAGAAAACCGGAGCGCCTTCCAGCGGTACTGCAGCATTTCCATTTCCGTCGCTGAACCAAATCGCATCGCCGTGGCCAAACATGATGTGATTGGCGCCGGTGCCACCACTGACGGACTGGTGGAAGTTGTCGCTCATCGCGTAGCTATCCGCAAGGCTCTTAAAATACGGCACATCGCCCTGTTGAACGTTATAGAAACCGAGCGCCGTCGAACCTTCACCCGTGGTTTGCGCCGTTGGAACGTGTGGCAAGTAATTCGTCGTAAAGCAGGGCACCATGTTGCCGTTATCCGCGCAAAGCGGCGGCTGAGTTAGGCCATTCGTGCCCGCCCCAACCGTCGTCTCAACCCAGGAGAACAACTGGCTATTACACCCGGTGGGATTTTCCGTGGTCGCATGGTCTGCGCCGCAATTCAATTGCTGCCACATTTGATAAAAGCGATGGACGGGACTCGCGGCGTAGTACGTATAGAGAAAGCTGTCGCCGTTGGTCAACTGGAACGGTCCAGCGGGCAACGCCGTGACGTTTGTAATGCGTGCATCGGGAATATGGCTCTTTTGACCAGTTCCGCCGCTGGCGAGGGACTCATAGTAAGCGAGGCTCGACAACCCGGGTTCGCTCACCTGAGCGCACTGAACCGGCGTAAGAGGTGTCTCCCCCGCCGGTGTGTTACAGGGGTTGGTCCCTGTGAAATAGCCGTTCGCTCCGGACGGGCCGCCGGTGAGTGGTGCGGGCAGCTGATTGTTGGGCATCGTTTGTTTCGGCGGGCTCAGCAAAAAAGTGTCGCCACTCGTGGCCGCGAATTGCTGTGCTTTGTCGAAATTGGGGCCAGGAATGGCATTCTTGTTGGAGTCCAGCTGGATGATGCCTTCCGAGAGGAGATTTTTAACAGTCTGTCCGCTTTTTGGCGCATAGGTGGCGAAGACGTGGTCGAAACTGCGGTTCTCGCCGATGATTACGATGACGTGCTTGATTGGCGTGCGCGTGAAAACAGATTCGGGTGATTCTTGCGCGTTGGCCAAGGGCCCACCGAGAGAAAACTGGAGAAGCGCAACGCCTGTCAGGGCGATGCGCAATCCGTCCAGACCTCTTTCCGCGAGTTTTTTCAGCTTCATTCAACAGCCTCCATGTTGCTCGGGTAATTTCGACCTTACAGGTCGGGAGGCAGAGGATATATGGTCGAAGTTTGCAAAACGATGTGTCGCATGTGAATGACTCGAGAAAATTCCGAGCAGACTGTGGAAAAATTTTGCGAATTATCCCAATTGTGAACAAATCAAAAATTTATCGCGAACCCCGCAAGAAAAATTCTTATTGCTGTCCTGTGCGAGAGATCGTTTTCGAATTTGCGGGCGATTTTGGAATGTGGACTTGATCTACGGGCTCGACTCGAACGGTTCCCATCATGCCGCCGTCTTCATGCTCCAGAAGGTGACAGTGATAGACGAACGTGCCGACCGTGTTGGGGTCGCGAAAATCCATTCTCAACCGTACACTCGGGTATTGCAGAGTGCGGCCGTTAAAGTAGGGAACATTGACCGTATCGCGAAGAAAAGGTTCATTCACAGGCGTGCCCAGCCAGTCCATCAGTTCGAAATGGATTTGGTGGATATGAAAAGCGTGCAGCTCGCTTGAGCGATTTTCGATGATCCAATCTTCGACGTCGCCTTGCTTTACGATTATGTTGGGCGCGCTAGACGAAGGATCAAAAGGGGTTGGAGTCTTGCCATCTTCGGTGATGTAGAAAGTGGTCGCGCTGTTCGGATCTTTGGGATCCTGCAATTCCTCTGAAAAAAAGAATTTGCGCACGCGCACGGGAGCAACGGTGGCCAGCCAGGGAGTTGTCAGAGGGGGCAGGGGTTGTGGAGACAAGGACAGTGTCGAGCGGGGCTCGGGGGCATCCGGAGCGGGAATGATGAAAGCCAGCGCGCGATTGGGATCGTTTTCGCCGCCTTGTCCCGTATCGACGGTTCGCGTCACGAATAGTCCTCGCACACCGGCAGGCGGGCCATTCACGATAAATTCGACGCGAGCACCGGGCGGCAACCCGATGTGATCCTGCCACTCGATGGCGTTTTCCGAATTGGGGTTCCAGTTGATTGGCACGCCGTCCATCGCCACGATTCCCAGTTTTTGAGGGGCTCGATTGAAAAGAACTGCCAGATTTAGGTAGGTGATGGCGGACGCGTTCAAGACGCGCCAGAGTTGGCGCTCGCCGGGCTTGGTTCGAATGGTTGCGGGCGGGTAATCTGGGTAGGGCACGGGAACAAAATTGACAGAAAGATCTTTGGCTGGTTTGCCATAGCCGGTGCCGTTATTGGCGGCGTCTCCATCGCGGTCGATCAACATCTTGGGCACGACCGGTTCGAATTTCGAGGGAGGCGAATTGGGGTTCAGTAAATCCTGGTCGCGGATGACGAACACGCGCTCGGGCAAGCCTGCGAGCTTCGGATTGGCACGCTCAATGCCCTCGACAATCAGGGCTCCCGAGGCCCCGCCGATAACTTGTGCCTTGCTGAACCCATGGATATGCGGATGGTACCAATAGAGGCCCGGGGGCTCGTTTTCCGGGATGCGAACCCGGTATTCGAAGGGAGGATCATCCGGTTGAATCGACGTCCTTAACACGTCATCCTGGTGACAAACTGGCGGCACGGTGAGCCCGTGAAAGTGGAGGTTCGTCGAAGTAAGAGACATGGCGCCGCTTTCGCAGGGATTCGAATTTCTTGCGGCATTCGCAGGGTTGTGCAAGTGATTCTTAACGGCCGACGAAGAGTCGGTGTCGGTCAAATCGTTCTTGAGCCTCAGGATTAGAAGGTCGCCCGCCTTCAATCGTAGAATCGGCGATTGACTGCCGTCCGGAAGAAGATAGCAGTAGCGCGTTGAGCCATCCTTCTCCTTGTGGTTGTGCACGGCCAGATCCACCTGCAACACACCATCCCGGCTGCGCAGATCTTCTGGTTCCACCACTTCGCTCGAAGGCGACGGGCGAGGGCACGGATCGGCGGGGGCATCCTGCGCCCGCAGAGCCGTGCCGCCCAACGCAATCAACCCCATGAGGAAAACGCAGGGGCTGATTTTACCTGTGTGCCGTGTGAAAGGACCACGCAATATGTTCTTGGAAAACAATAGAGTGCTCAAACTCCCTCAGTTCACGGCGTCGCACGTCGTGGTGACGCTGGCTTCGCCAACCTGCAAACTCTTAAATGTATTTGTAGATCGTTACAGAAACGTGACAGCTCGATGAACCAATTGCGCAACCCTACCGCGATCCATTTTTTGCGCATTTCTCTTAGGCGGGGCCGCGCCGAATTCCGAAGAAACAGTTCAGCCCGGATGTTTTCCGCAGCATCCGGGCTTTTTTCAAAGGATCACTGAACCAACCCGATCGGAAGTTCTACGGCGTCTGAACCTGGCTCGCGTTATAGGCCGCTTCCAATAAATCTTGCGTCGTTCCGTCATAATCCGCGTCTATTTCCCAAATGAATGTGCCGCCGCACCCGCGCGCCCAATCGGTGTAGGAAACGCGATAAAAAGTGGAAGCCGCGTCGTCATAGGTGATGAATCCCTCACTGCCGTCTGCCTTGCGCATATAGGGAACAAGGGAATAAGGATCGTAATACGTCCGCCAGCCCATGGCATTGATCCGCTGTTTGAAAAACGTTCCGTAGTTTTCCGAAGCCACGGAACCTCCACAATCCTGATTCTTATTTTGATCCGGACAAGAACCCCAGAGAGCATCCGCCTGGTGATAAACGTAGCCGTAGAACGGTGTGCCGATGTTGATTTCTGCTGGCGGTATCCCCAGTCCTTCATAAATGTCGATGGCTTCCTTGACGCTGCCGCCCGGCTCGCAATCGTAAGGTTCTAGGTTGTTCGGGTCGGGGAAAATGGCGGAGTTGAGCTGCGCGGAGTCGGTCCACGGCCCGGCGCAGTCGTAGGTCATTACATTGAAGTAGTCGACGATGCCCATGGTACTCGCAAAATCGTAGCCCGTGCCGCCCCACGGCGCCACGTCGGCGGAGATGATGTACTGGGGAGTAGGCAGAATCGCGCGCAAACCCAGCATGAGACTATAGAAGAAAGAGGTATCTTGCGCGCTCGAAGGATATTCCCAGTCGATGTCGACGCCGTCGTACCCGTATTCCTTGATGAATGCCAGAAGGTTTGTTTCGAGGGCGCCGAGGCCGCCCGACGTGGTCTCCATTCCCGTAAAATCGCCGCCAAGGAGCAGCATCACTTTCACTCCGTTGTTGTGCGCTTTGGTAAGTAAATTTTTCTCGATGAAGCCCGAAGGAACGATGAGATTACCGTTGGCGTCGAAGCTGACGCCTGCGTGGTTGATGTGCGTCACCTTGTTGAAAGGGATCTGGACCGAACTGTACGGTGGAGTTTGCGTTTGACTCCAGTAACCATAGTCCGCGACCAATCGTTTGGTGAGCGGGGCTTGCGCACTCGCGCGCGACCCAAAAGCCATGAGTGATATAAAGCATGCGGCCAGCAGACACAATTCACACAGCGCTTTAAGGCTTTTCATAATGGCCCCCCTGTTTATAAAGTCGCTTTCTTTCGGCAGCCGAGCCGTCAGTGGGGAACATTCGGAGGACACTCCCGGTAGCCGAAAGCGATGACTCGGAGCCTATCACTTTTGAATCGATTTAGTGCAGAGATTTGGTCGGCGCGGCGCGCCTAGAACTCGCGATCGCGAGGCCCTTTGCCGAGCCTCCGGTCTCCACTGATGTGCGCAGGAATTTAATTTTTTTCCCACATCTCGTCCTGATCGGAGAAGACATGCACCCGCCGATAGTGATCGTTTCGATAGGTACGAAACGGCGAAAGGTGATCAACCGCTTTGTGATTGGTTCCTGGATCATCCAGATAATGTGACCAGAGCAGATAGCGGGCGGGTTTGTTGTCGAGTTCGCGGATCGCTCGTTCAACAAATTCGGGACGCGTTTGTGGAAGCGCCGTTATGCCTTCCGCGAAGACCGGGCTTCGCAGGCCGAGAGGAAAATATGTCGTGGGCTGCAGCACCTCGAAAAAGAACTCTCCCGGGCGCGTGCGCTGGACGATCCACATGAACTTCTCATTGGTAACGGCCGAAATGGCCGCGCGACCGGCGGGCAAATCTGTCACAACGTATTGCCGTCGGAATTTTGACGAAGTCTGCACCAGCGCCAGAAGAATCGCCGCGGCCCACACGATTCGAATGATGTTCCGCCCCGGTCGCCCCATTCTTTCGAGCCAGAAAACGCCCAGTACAAATGCCGGTACGGATACGGCATAAACCCGGAGCCAATTGAGGCTGAACGCCACCTCGAGCACGAGAAAGGTACCGAGCAAGGAGAAAAAGGCAACATTGTGCCAGATGCGCTGGTCGTCATCGTGTCGCCGCAACCAGCACTGCCACAGGGACAGCGGGTACGTGACACCGATAACGGCGTAGACGATGAAATACTGGGCGACCACGGGAATCCGCCGCAAACTTGGCGCCTCCGGCCAACCAAGAAAGGCTCCTTCGGGCCTATGGACCATGTACTTGTGAACGAAAGTGAATTGGTAATACCAAAGCTGCTCGAATCCGATACGAAGAATCAAAGGCAATTGGCAAACGACCCAAGTAGCCGCCAGTACGGCCAAGAGAAGAATGATGCGTTCAAGCAAAAGCCAAAGGGGTTGTTGCCACCGACGCGCTGGCAACGCAAGCAACGCGACGAAGGCAACAAAGGCAATGGCAGCATGCGTCTGCGTAAAAAATGCCGCCACCCCCAGGATGATCCCGATGGCCACAACCCGCAACGGGCGCGAGCTCTCCATCGAAATTCGCACGGCGCACAAGATGAGCAGGATGCTAAACCAGTGGTGCGTGGCATTCAATAATCTGCCGTAGATGAGGGTTAGAAAAAGGAGAGCAGAAAGTAAAGCGGCGCCGCGACCCATGATTTGGCGCGCGATGCTTACGCACGCGCAGCACAACGCGATTCCTAGCGCAAGAACCACCATGTTGGTGACCCATAGGCGTGGGCCAAACCATTTAAACAGCGCGAAGTAGATCAGGTCGGTGCCTGGTGGGGTGAACTGAAAGAAGTCACGATAAGGCAGCTCGCCGAACATCATTCTCTGGGCGTCGGTCCAGAAATAGATCTGGTCGCCGCCAAGCAAGATAGGAATATTCGGCCAGAGGAACAGGTTCGCGTAAAGATAGGCCACGGCCGCACAGAGGGGGACCAGCAGGGCACTTATCTTGCGCTTTTGAATTTCCATCTGTCTCAAAATCACGAAACAGCACCGGCCAAAATCGGTTTTTGCAAAATGGTAATGGTCGGAGTCTATATTACCGAGGGCGGCTATGAAATTAGATCCTGCTTGAAAAGCAAGGCTTGGCTATCGAACAAACCACGGATGAACTCCGCTGGCCGTCGAGAGCGGTAGAGCTAGTGGCTGGTTTGGCCGCTGTCGCTACTGACCATGAGGCTCGACACGTTCACGGGCTCAAAATCGGATAGCGTAAGGCTTGTCAGACACGACAGATCGGTGTCGTTCCAGCGTCCGTCCGGAGTGCCAATCAGGCCTCCACTCATTCCGTTGTCAGCCAGGATGATTCCATAGTTCCGGAATGCCGTGATGATGATTGCCGCTTGTGGACTGGTAGATGCACAGGTCGGCGTTGTCACGGCGGCCTTCAGTCTATAGATTTCGCCCGCGGCCCCGGACATTGTGCAGCTTGTCGGAGGAGAAGATTGCGAAATCATCGATTCCGTGGGAATAATAGCGCCGCCGCTCGCCGTGCAGCTCCCCACGCCTGCTGTTTCCGTGGCAGGCCACACCCAATAATTGAGCATGTGGTTGAGCGTGAATCGAATGGGATGTTGGATCGCGCCGTTCGGTGAACTGGGGGTGCCCGTGCCGATCACTTCGTCGGCGTTGGCGAGCAGTGGCCCTACGGGAAGTCCTGCCGCATCCGATGTTCCCTGGCCCTGCGGCGTCAAAGCATTTGTAGACACATTGGGCCAAAGCGCGTTTGAGGAATCGGTCCAGGGACCACCTTGGTAAATTCCCTGCCACATTTCATAGAGGGCCGGGTTGTTTCCACCACCGGCCTCCAGATAAACCAGAACGTGGCGATCTCCAGCGGAGTAGCTCGTGCCTTCGACCGGTGCGTAGGCCGGGACCGGGCCAGAGGTGAAGTAGGATTGATAGACGGTGGTCGTGACCGCCACATTTTTTTGGTTGTAAGGAACCTCGATCGCCGGTATTCCATTGGGAAATGGCGCGTTCGAATTGTTCCCGAAGAACGGTTTAACGGTCTCTGACAAATAGCCGCTGTATATCGATGCCGCCGGGGATGTGTCGACGGGCAAACTTGTCGAGGCAGCGTCGACGCGATGGTGGAAGATCGAAGTGGACGGAAATACATTTGCCAGGAACGCGTTGTTGCCACTGATCGCAAAGCTGATCACCTGATTCGCTTGATTGCCCGCGGAATCAGTCACGACGAGTTGGGGGCTGTAGCTGCCCTGACCGCCAATGAGCGAGCTGGTTATCGCTCCAGTTGACGCATCGAGGACCATTCCCTCCGGCAATGGCGGATAATCGCTGCTCGTGTCTACGGAAAAAGTGTAAGGCGGATTGCCGCCGGTGGCGGATATGGTGCAGCCTGTGTAGGAAGCGCCCTGCGTGCCGCCAGGACATACCGTCGTTGATATCGCTAATGGACCGCCCGGTGATGCGATGCTTACTGTTGCCGTTGACGTGATTGAGCCGGAAGTATTGGTCGCTGTGAGCGTATAGGTAGTCGTCGCTGTAGGGCTCGCTCGTGTCGAACCGCTCGCTGATGTAGAAGTGAATGTTCCCGGCGTGATCGCGATACTGGTCGCTCCCGTTGTCGCCCAACTGAGCGTGCTGCTGGAACCGGAATTGATGCTCGAGGGGTTGGCGCTGAACGAAGTGATCGTCGGCTTGGCGGACGCCGCGGTTACGGTGACTGTTGCCATGGAAGTTGCTGAACCGGTGGCATTGGCCGCTGTCAGCGTGTAGGTGGTGGTCGTCGTTGGATTGACACTCGTTGATCCGGTCGCCACAGCCGAACTGAACGTACCCGGAGAAATAGAAATCGTCGTTGCCCCGCTTGTCGTCCAATTCAGCGTGCTGCTTGTACCGGTGGTTACGCTGGTCGGATTGGCCGCAAAGGACGTGATCGAGGGCGCGGCCCCGGTCCCAGTCGTTTTCGTTGTGGTCGAGGCAGTGCCGCAACCCGATAAGCGGACCCACGCCAGTAAGATAAGCGCCAACAGAGCGCAGAAATCGCCCCGGGAACAGCTCGGTCGAGCCTTGAAGTTATTACCACGAAAGGAGTTAGAGAGCCACACGGTCCATCCCTCCACTGTCGCCGATTCTAGTTTAGTGATCGCTGATTTAAGCTGGCTACTGGTCGGAGGGACAGAATCGGACTACTGGCTCACGGGCGGTAATAAAAGATCTGCAAAACCGGGGGCTGGGCCTAGGTGAACCTTCTGTTTGTGACGAGAAGCGCCCATCGGATCAAGCTTTGCAGCGTGCCAGGCTGGAGCCAGCGACGCCGCGCCGGACCGACGATGGATCGGCAGCTTGCTCCGAGAGATTTTTGCCGAGTTGCTCGATAGGCTGACCCTGCATGTCTCGATCGTCCAGAGAAGACGCCGTTAGAGCCGTTAGACCCACCCGCCATCGGCGACATAGCTTTGATTGGTAATTGCAGAGCTGTCGTCTGCAGCCAGGAAAAGAACCAGACGGGCAACTTCTCCCGGAAGAATCATTCTCTTTAAGGCCTGATTGGCTAGGATTTCCGCTTGGTAGGCTTCCGTAAACCACAGATGCTTTTGTCGCTCAGTGAGGATAGCGCCCGGCATCACACAATTCACGCGTATGCCGTTCGCTCCTACCTCATGAGCAAGCGCGCGCGTCATCCCAACAATCGCGGCTTTGGCGGTAACGTAGACGGGGAGTCCCTCGGAAGGAATTACCCAGCTGATCGAACTCATATTAATGATGGAACCCCTGCCGGCTTTTCTCATCGAGGGAATCACACTCTGAGCAAGGAAGAACTGGTGCTTCAGGTTCACCGCCATGGTCTTGTCCCAGGAGTCGGAAGTGACGTCGTCGATTTTATGCCGCGTGTCGTCGCCCGCGTTGTTGACGAGCACATCCACGCTCTCGAAATGGTCGAGAATTTTTTGCGTTGTTGTCAGGATCGCGCTCACTTCCGTCAAGTCGCAGTGATAGTAGGCCGGCGCTTCAAATCCAGACGCTTGCACTCGCCCAATAAGTGCCTCCGCGGCCGCATCCTGAATGTCCAGGAACGCTACGCGGCTCTTTTGCATGGCGAATGCCTCGACGATCGCTTCGCCAATGCCGCTCGCCCCTCCACTCACCACAACTACGCGATCCCTGAGGCTTGGGTACGATGCGCACTTGCCCGCGCTTTCCATAATCCTTGTCCTTTATGCTGCGCTTACAAATATAATTCATGGCACCGGTTAAGGCTGAGCCTGGTTCTCTAGTCGTTCGGGTAAGTTTCGAGGATCCGCACCGAACGGACCCTGACGTTTATTACCTTGTCGACCACTACGTGGGCTGTACCGGCGTCCTGGTTCGCCTCTCTCGCGTCGAATTGCGACAGCCGGAGAGACCTACTTGGCATGGCCCACAAATTTGTTACCGGTATTGCTCTGTCCCGTTCTCCGGCGCGGAAGCGTCGACGCACCGAAGAAATAATTCTCTTCACTCCCAGATCGAGCCAAGGCGCCAAATTTTCTCCGTGACAGAGTCCGCTTTTCCAGTTGCAGGGAAAAGTATACCCTTGCTGCTGCACTGCACCTGCGGACGATACGGCTGGTCGTGGTCACTGGTCTGCGCACTGACGAGTAACGTACCAAGCGCGAGGACGCATGCAAACAGTACTTTGGCCAGAGCGGGTATTCTCACGTTTGTATATTCTCCAAACAAACCCGCAGCGCTGATCCTATATTCTTGCGCGAATGCCGGGCTCTCTGGCACAAATGTAGGGGTCCATTGAAGATCGATACGCAATCCTCGCCATCCGCCGCTCCGAAGCTCCATCGCGTTTTAACCCTCAAGGACCTGATTCTTTACGGGATCGTATTGATCATGCCTATCGCGCCTGTTCCTTTGTTTGGTCTGGTGCAAAAACTCTCGAATGGCCACGCCATCACGACGATTTTGATCGCAATGGTGGCGATGATGCTCACTGCTTACAGTTATGGCCGAATGGCCGCGTTGTTTCCTTCCGCAGGCTCGGCCTACACCTATGTGGGACGCGGCCTCAATCTCCACCTGGGGTTCCTTGCCGGTTGGGCCATGCTGATGGACTACCTCTTGGTTCCGTTAATCTGCACGGTTTACGGCGCGCTTACGCTGCAGCGGCTTGTTCCAGGCATTCCTTACGCCGCGGGCGTGACGTTATTCGCGGTGTCCATGACGATTGTAAATCTCAGGGGCATTCGCGCGACCGCTTTTGCGAACCTGGTCATGATGATCGGGATGTCGGCAGTGGTACTCGTTTTTGTGGTCTTGGCAACGCGCTGGCTTCTTCATTCGCAAGGTGTAGCAGGTCTGGTTTCCGGCAAGCCGTTCTTTGATCCGGATACTTTCCAATGGAAGAGCATCGCGGTCGGAACCTCTCTCGCTGCCCTTACCTACGGAGGATTCGATGGCGTCAGCACGCTCTCCGAGGACGTGGAAAATCCTAAGCGAAATGTGTTGATCGCGACCGTCTTCGTGTGCTTTTTTACCGGCATTTTCGGCGGGCTTCAAGTCTATTTGGCGCAGCGGGTCTGGCCAGACTATCGCACTTTCCCGAATATCGAGACCGCATTCATGGATGTCACGCGAGTTGTCGGAGGATCTGCTCTATTCACGGCGATGGCTGCGATCCTGATTGTCGCCAACTTCGGCGCGGGTTTGAGCGCCCAGGCGGGAATATCGCGGTTGTTGTTTGGAATGGGAAGGGACCGAGTGCTTCCGGTGGTCTTTGCGCAACTGGATAAGAAGCGGAATACACCGGCGTTCAGCATCCTGCTTGTTGGCTCCTTTGCCCTCGTCGGCGCCTTGTTGCTGGACTACGAGCGCGCTGCAGAGCTCATAAACTTTGGCGCCTTTCTGGCTTTCATGGGAGTGAACGCGGCGGCGGTTAGGCAGTTCCACCTCTTGAAAAGTGGGCCGGAGCGGCACTTGCTGCCTGGACTGCTGCTGCCTGCATCCGGCTTTCTCTTCTGCCTAGCCATTTGGCTCAATCTCCCGTCAAAGGCGAAACTGCTCGGGGCTTTTTGGTTCCTGGTAGGCGTCATCTATGCCGCAGTTAAAACGCGTGGTTTTCGCAGTGCGCCGGTGATGCCCAGCCTGACAGAGATCTAGTCCTATTTGGATTTGCTTCGCGCGGACGCGCCGTCTTGCGTGCGGAACAACCGGATTCGCGGCGCCCAACGAGCCAGCACCGCTTCGAGGCTCTCGTCCGATGACGATGGAAGATTCACACTTGCAAAGAGCGGAATGGGAAGACCTGCTTGGTGCAGATGGCTTGCAGCTTCAATCATCACCGCGTTGACAATCGCCGCCCCTGCGACGGTCGAGGAAGGCCCGATGCGCTGAGAGCTGTTCGGCATCTGCAGCACGGCATCTCCCTCCGGGATGCAGTTGTCGATGACGATGTCCGCCAATTCGAACAAGCGCTTGGCGGAAACATGACGGGATGCGGATCGTGACGATTGCTTAAGATTCGTGATTGCAATTATCTTCACAGCTTTGACGCGCATCTCCTGCGCCATTTCGATGGGCACGGCGTTGCGGCCGGAGTTCGAAATTATGATTGCCGCATCGCCCGATTGGATGTCCTCCCGCTCAAGCACCTGCTTTGCATAGCCTGTCTCTCGTTCCGCGCGCGTGCTCTCAAGAGCTCCATCGAGGAACAGCAACCGTGGATCGAGAATCGGATTGACCGCCGCAAGTCCGCCGGCCCGGAAGAAGGCCTCTTCGGCGATCATGTGCGAATGCCCCGCTCCGAATGTGTGAATAACTCTTCCTTTCGCGATAACAGAGCCGATCAGAGCCCCAGCCGCGCGAATGTTGTGGATCTGCTCCGATTCGATCCGCGCAATAATCTCTCTCAAGGCCGCGAAATACGGGACAGATGTCATTGTTTTGCGATCTCCCATCCTAGGGATTTGCAGCCCATGAGGTAAGCGCCATACAGCGGGTCGAACAGCGGTGGCGCCACACCTGCTTCGGGCAATAGCCGATGGATAGCTGAACAAAAGTGAGTTCGCACAATCTCGGAATTGCGCAGGACGCCGCCTTCCCAGGACACCCGGCATTCGGAGGGCGGAACGCCGAGACCGCGCACTACGCCTTCGACGCCGCGAGCGAGTTCTTCGCCGGCATTCGTAAGAATCTCGAGCGCTACACGGTCGCCGGACGTGGCTGCGCGTTCCGTCGTCAAACTCAACTCGGCAATCAAGCCCACCTGCGTTTGCGAACGATAAATACAATGCAAGGTTTCCGAGAAATCCTTGAAGCCAAGCGCTTCGCAGATCGATCCGACCAGTAAGGTTGTCGGACCCCGCCGGTCATAGGCTGCGGCGGCCGCTCGCAGAGCCTGTTGTCCGATCCAATGCGCGCTCCCTTCATCCCCATAGGCAGGTCCCCAGCCTCCGCCCATCACGCCACGCCCATCCTGCGAAACTCCGAGGATGGCAGAACCTGTTCCGGAAAGTGCCAAAACTCCCTGTCCTCCGCCAAAAGCTCCAGCGTGCGCGGTCACGATGTCCGCGTGGATGAAGCAAGTTTCGAAACCGGAATCACGAAGAAACTCAGCGGCTTCGACGGAGCCCTCGCCTCTCAGGTCTACGCCAGCCAAACCCACCGACAGGGCTCTTACCTGTTCCTTGCGCGTCGCCGAATCCCGGAGTGCGTTCGAAATACACCGGGCCATCGATTCGAGAGCTTGCTTGGAGTTGGCAACCAGATGGTTCACCGAGTTTGTCAGCGTTTCCGCCACGATTTTTCCCCGATGATCGAAAACCGCACAGCGAGTTCGCGTACCTCCGCCATCCACAGCCAAAAGAATCTCTCCTGGCTCGCATGGTCTGGCGCCGGAGGGAGACTTTGCCAAACGTTTTGGCCGAGTTCTGACGTTCCGCCAGAGCCTTGTCGCGTCGCTCACGAATCGGAAGTCCTTCAAGTTAGCCCGTCGAGAAACGAAGAATAGATGATTCGGATTTCCTTGGCGCTATGGTTTGCAAGAGCTACTCGGCAACTGGGTTTGTTTGCGCAGCGGGAAGCTCGCTTTTCAGGCGATCGACTTCAGCCTGCAACGACTGGATTTGCAGCTGCTCGGCATCGAGTTTCGCTTTGCCAGCGGTGTCCCCAGAGTAACCCGGCTTTGAATAGTAGCTGGACTGGTCCAGGTTGAATTCACTCTGCAATAACTTGAGCTGGCTTTCCGCGGAATCAAGCTTCGCTTGGATCTCGGCCCCGCGGGGAGTGTCACAAGCGAGTTGTACCGCTTTTTTCAGAGATGCAACTCTCTGATCGAGCATGACTTCGTTGAT
The DNA here is from genome assembly GCA_963722985.1 of Candidatus Acidiferrales bacterium. GTDB lineage: Bacteria > Acidobacteriota > Terriglobia > Acidiferrales > UBA7541 > Acidiferrum. Next base: position 202,425 of record CAVROZ010000004.1, read on the forward strand.
CCGCGCCGGGGACTGCGGCTGCGCGTCCGACAGCGGCGGAGACCCAAAGGCGACTCCCGAAGACCCTGGTTTGAAATTAGTCATATCCACGTCGCCATCGGAAATGACCTTGGGGTCTTGATTAAGTTCGTGGCGAGTCTGGTCAAGTTCGTCCTGGGCGGCCTGCAGCTCGCCTTTAATCCTTTGGTCGTCCGGACTGTCGCAGTTGTTGGAGGATTGTGTTGGTTCTTCGGCCTGCGTTGCTGCCGATTCTCGAGGGGTTGCAGGGGAAGCAGCAACGGTTGCAGGAGAAGGAGATGCCGAGCTGAAATCATCGTTGGTGATGACCGTCGCGTTTTTCGACGAGTTCGATCTCTGCTGGCGGGCGTTTCGCGCCGCCTCCGTTAGAGATTGCGCCGGAGCCGTTGGCTCCTGGGATCGCGCAGGCGCGCCAAGAGCAAGCGAGAGAAACGTAGAGGTTACAAAAACCAAGCAGGACGCGCTCAAGGCTTGCCGTCCAGCGAGTCGCAAGTGCAGGTTGCGAGGTTTCATGCGACCCTCCTTCTCAGGCAAATGTTACACCTGATTCGGATTGATCGACAATGCGGGCATCTTCTAGTGCCATGCCAGGCCCACTACTCGATGCGCAAAGCATTCACGGGCGAAATGGACGCCGCGCGATTCGCGGGTATCATGGCCGCAAGGAACGAGCAAAGCATCAGCGCGCAGGTCGCCACGGTCAGCGCCGGTGGATCCCACCAGGAAACGCCATACAACTGATTCGACAACAATTTTCCCGCTCCGATCGCCAGAGGCAAGCCTAGAATCAGCCCGATGACCACGCGTGTAAAGGCGCTCGCCAGGATCAGCCGCACCACGTTAGCGCGATTGGCGCCGAGGGCCATGCGAATCCCGATCTCGTTGGTTTTTTGCGCTACGGTGTATGCCGTGACGCCGTAAAGTCCGACCGCCGCCAGAAGCAATGCAATGATGCTGAACAAGCCCGCCAGACTGGCGACGGCGCGCTCCTGGTCGAAAGAAAGCTCGATCTGCTCCTTCATCGTCCGTATGCTGTTGAAGGTGAGGCTGGGGTCGATGTCTGCCAGCTTTCGCGTAAGCAATGGTTCCAGTTGGCCGGAAGTCAGATTGGTTTTCAGCATGATCCCACCGATGAAGTGCGACCGCAACTCGATCCTTTTCATCAGCTCCTGCGGATAATCCACGGTTTGTGCCAGCGGAACGTAGAACATCGGACGCGCCGGCTTATCGAGCGCGAAGCCCGCAAACTTTGCGTCGCGCACGACTCCGATGATCCGGAAATTTCCAGCGTTCTCCGGCAGGTCCAATCCGAAATGTTGGTCGATCGGATCTTCCCCGCTCTTGAAGAAGCGTTTTACAAAAGCTTCGTTGACAACTGCGACGAGCGAGGTGGTTTCATTGTCTCGAGCGGTGAACGCGCGTCCGCGCAGGATTTGCATTCCAAAATTCTGCAGGTAGTTGGCACTGACCCGGTCCCAGGAAGAGCCGGATTCTTCGTTGAGCTTGCCCGGGGGATGTCCGGCTACGATGATCAGTTCGCCCCAGTTGTCCGTCAGCGGGTTGTACAGTGCAAGCCCGCTGCCTTGCACTCCAGGGATATGATCTAGCTCGTCTTCCAACCGGCGATACATCGCATTTAGCTGGGGCAGCGTATAGGTGGCGCGTGGACTGTTCATGTCCACCTCCACGCGGCCTTGCACCTGGTAGCCGAAATCCTGATGCTCCAGCTTGTTCAGGCTTCGACCGAGCATTGTTGCGCCCGCCACCAGCACAACCGAAAGCGTGGCCTGCACAACCAACAGAACCTTCCGGGCGATGGAAGAACGATCAGTGTTTCCGCGACCCGACCCGTGCAGCGCCTCGGCCGGATCCGTGCGGGTGGCCAGCCAGGCGGGAGCAGCGCCGAAAACCATTCCCGTCACGAGCGCCAGAAGAAACGCGAATCCTAGCACCGGCAGGGACGGCGCCGCACTGATGGGCAGAAAGTGAGCGCTGTGGAACGCAAGCGCTAGAAGCAATCGCTCCGCGAGCATCGCCACAAAAAGGCCGACGACTGCGCCCCCAACCGCAAGTAGAATGCTTTCCAGAAGCGCTTGCGAAACGATTTGCCTCGGAGTGGCTCCGACTGCCATTCGCACTGCTGTTTGCGCTCGCCGCGTGACTCCACGAGCTAGCAGGAGGTTCGCCACGTTCGCGCAGGCAATCAGCAGCACCAAACCACAGACCGCCAACAGGATCTTCAGACTCTGCCCATAATCTTCCTTCATTACTGCGACGCCGGCGCCGGCCGGAACAACATTGAGCACCTGCTTCGGTAGCAACTTGATTATGTCGGGCATCCAGTTTGCCGGATAGCCGGAGTCGTATTGCATCCACTGCCGCAGAACCGCTGTCAATCGCGGAGACATGCCTTCCGCTGACGCGCCTGGCCGTAACCGGCCGATCACTCGCAACCATGCGGACACCGGTTGGCGCAACAGGCTGCCTTCCGCGCTGATCATTGGTTCCTGTTGCACCGGAACCCAGAGATCCGGAGGATCGCTTTCGAGCATTTCGCCGAAAAAGCCGGCCGGAGCGACGCCAATGACGGTAAGCGGATGATCCTCCACGATGAAGGTCGAGCCGACCACCGATGGATCGGAGCCGTAGGCAACCTGCCAGGCGCGATGGCTGAGTACCGCCACCGGCGCAGCCCCGGGTTTGTCATCTTCAGGAGTAATCACTCTGCCGTAGAACGCACCCACGCCCAGTGTCGAAAAATACTGGCCATCAACGTACTCCGATCCGAGCGGCCTTGACGCGGTCTCCATGCCCTGGCGCCTGACGCTCATCCGGCCGCGTCCGGCCTGGAAAGCCGTGGTCTCTTCAAATTCCGGCATCTCTTTCTGGAGCCTCTCGTACAGAGGAAACGAAACCATGCCCCAGGTGTCCTGCGGGCCGCCTTCGACGCAACAGTCGTCGCCCTCTCCGACCCTGTACAGCTTGCCCGGATCCGTCACCGGCAAAGATCGCAACATCACCGCGTGAATTAACGAAAAGATGGCCGTCGTTCCGCCGATTCCAAGCGCCAGAGTGAGTATGGCCGTGGCGGTGAAAACAGGAGAAAGTCGGAATTGGCGGATGGAATAGCGAAAGTTGCCGCCGAGGTTGTACATGCACACCTCCAATAGAACAGGTTACGCATTTTGACCTCGGTTAGTTCCCAAGCGAGCGAAGTTGGGGCTAAGCCGTGGCTTTCGATGGACCGTTTGTCAGCGCTGGCGCGCTGCGGTATTCTGCCTCAAGAACCATGCCTTTGGAGGTACCATGAGCCAAACGCTCGCATCCCCCGACCCGTTGCTTGTAACCATTGTCCTCGGCACGCTGGCCATCGGCCTGCCCATCCTCTTCGTTTTGGCGATCCGCTTTCTGTTGGACCGCAACCTGAGTCTCGGCCGTTCGAAGGAACTCGAAAAGCTCATCTGGCAGTTGCACCGCATTGCGAGCGCCATGGAACACCAAATGAATTTGTCATTTCCCGCTGTTCAGCCGGGCACGGAAGAACCTCGCGATATCGCCTTTCTCCAGCAGATACCGGCCCAACCGAAGGCCGCCACGCCTGGCGTTGCCAGCACCACAAATCCAGCCGTTCAACAGCCTCCAACTGCCCCGGCAACCCCGCAGCAGCCTGCTGCTCCTCAGCTCGTGCTGCGAGACCCTTCTAGCGAGGTCCCGCGGGCGGGCGTCAACTCCATGTTCGATTTGTAGCGCCAGAATCGAAGGCTCGAGCGGTCCTAGCGCGTGTTGCGCGCCAAATCCCTGCTAGGTGGACGCCGGGACCTTTGCACCGGGCGCGAAGGGCAAAGTGGCGGAAATCGCGGTGCCTCGTGAATCGGAATGAATTTCGAATCTCCCCTGGCGCTCCCGCACGCGCTCTCTCATGCCTGCCAAACCAACTCCCACGTTGATTCCATTTCCGTAAAAGTGTTGTACCATGCCGGCGGGTAAGCCGACACCGTGATCCCAAATCTTGAGTGTTGCGCTCTCGCCATCGGTCGCCAACCTTACCCCGGCCCTCGCGCTTTTCGAATGCCGCTGAATATTCGTCAATGCCTCCTGGAGGATGCGGAGCAGAGTCAGCTCCACATCGCTCGGCAGACGCTGTTTCAAGTCTGGCAGATCGGCGTTAACTTCAATGCCGGTACGTTTCGAAAAGCCTTCGAGGTAGGAACGCGCCGAAGCAACGAATCCAAGTTCATCGACTAGCGGCGGGTGTAGGAGGTGTGAAATGGAACGAGTGGACGACACGGCGTCGTGGAGAAGCGCACTCAAATCCTGCAATTGCGGCTGATCCGGAGTACGCTTCAACAAGGAATCGGCAATCAACTTGGCACCGACAATACACTGTCCGAGGCCATCGTGCAGATCGCGCGCAATTTTACGGCGCTCCTGGTCCTGCGCGCGTAGTAATTGCGCGCTTAGACTCGACGCGTAGTGCTCGGCGGATTTTCGCTCTGCCAGCTCAAAGCTCAAACCACGATGGTGTTCCCACAGCATGTAGAGAGCGAGCATATAAGTAACGGCGAGGATCACGAGGACCCAAACGAATAGAGACTTCGTGCGCAAGAGGCGCCGGTCGAGGAGAACGGACTCTGAGTCTTTTATCTTCTGGGCGATGGAAGAAATCGTCTGCGAAAATCGCACGATTTCTTCGGTCGCGGCTTCCTGCGCTTGGACAGTGGATTTGCCGGAATCCGCGAGCCGGACGGAATCATCCACAGCCCTGAAGCGATCTCGTATGGCGCTCTCGAACGATTCGAGCGTTCTTCCTTGATCGGCGTTGTCCCGGACCATGCCCTTCAATTCGGACAGACGTTCGAATATCTCCGTTCTGGTTTGCCCCAAATCCTGCAGGGCTTGCTGATCTCTGCTGTGAACGTAGACCTGCCGGTCGCTGCCGGTACGGCTCAGATCGGCTTCGATTTTCGCGAGCAACAGCTGCACCGCATATGTGTGGCGAACCCATTCTTCTCCGGCATAGACCTTATAGATCATCACGGCCAGAACGAGCCCGCAAACAACCAGCAGAAAAATGGCTGACGCAAACATGAGCCGGTGATCGAAGCGTCGAGGCAAGACGGAGCTCCCCAAAGTTGGTATCCTAGCTTACCCAATCCCTCGAAGAAAGCTTAAGGCTGTTGGGCGCGGCGTCTGGCGTTCCGTCAATGCGGTGGAAATAGAGGTACCGTTTATACAGGGGTTATGCTCAATGCCGATTCGCTCCAACTTGGTGTATTTATCGTTTGCCGTTCTGGGAACCGCGTTCTTGCTGCTCTCCTGCGGATCGAGCCAGCATCCGGATCATCTGACGATTCGGGATCCTCGTCATTTTACAGGTGTCGTTCACGTGGATACCTGTGTATCAGGAGCACCGTCACAAGAGGTCACCCTCGACCAGACGGGAGTGGCAAAAACATCTCTGTGCCCGGCTGCAGACCATACTGTCGAATTGGAGATTATCGAAACCGATCAGCACTATAAGATCGCCGCGAACAAAGTGCACATTCGACGCACCGGGGACGGCATCGTTACGAGCATTGAAGCAACACTACCTTCCAGCTGACGTTTTATCGGGAGACAAGAGCTTGAGCGGCGGCGGTATCGTTCCCGTTCCGTGCTGCATGGTTGCTCCTGTTCGGGATGGCCGTTTACTTTGGGAAATAGGCGGTGAGAGCCGCACCCAATCTTTCCAGACCCGCTACGGTCATATCGGCATCGCCGCCGATGCCGATGCGGAAGTGCTGCGGCATTTCGAAGAAATGACCTGGCACCACGCTCGTTTCATAGGTCGTCCTCAGCACGCTGCAGAATTCCTCGACCGAGCCGCGTTTTAGCCTTGGGAAACTGATGGTTCCCCATCTCGGTGGAACAACCTCCAGGTCGTTTCTCGCCGAAACAAAATCGTTGAACGCGAGGCGATTGCTCTCTAGTAACCTCCTCGCTCTCTCGCCGATCTCCTCGAGATGATCGAGCGCGGCTACCGACAGCAGCTCTCCCGAATGCACCGGAGTGGCCCCGAAGAGATCGTGCAATCTCCAGATACGTTCTGCCAGCTGCTCTTCGGCTAGAATCCAGCCGCAACGCAGCCCACTCAATCCGTAAGCCTTGGTCAGGCTGTCTGTGGCAATAAAATGTTCACCCAAATGAAAGGATGAGCGGACCTGGTGGCCGTACACCATATCCAGGTACACCTCATCGACCAAAACGCGCGCCCCCGCTTTCGCGGCAATCTCACCGGTGGCCCTTAGCCTTGGCTCGTCGGCGAAAGCGCCCGACGGATTGTGCAGATTGGTCAGCGCCACAAGCCGCGTTTTCGTCGTAATGCGCCTCTTGATTGCATCCGGATCGATTTGGAAGTCATCTTCGGGCCGCCGGTCGAAGCGCCGGATTTGCGCACCGAGATATGAAGCAACCTCAACCATCGGACCGTAAGTCGGCCGTTCAACCAGAACCTCATCACCCGGAGACAGGATGGCCGCCATCGCCAGATGATTTGCCATCGCTGTTCCCTGAACCGCAACAACGCACTTTTCAGAGACGCCGCATTTCCTGGCGAGGCGCTCCTGCAAAGGTGGATAGCCATACAGGGTCGGCCCGTTGATTTCGAGGTCCTTGGTAGCCGCCGGAAGCTCGGCTATCGGGTAGCCGAGGATGCCGCTTGTGGCCAGGTTGTATTTCGCCCCCGAACGAAGCTTTGCCCATTCGAGGTACGTCGATGACATCGCGCGCGTGGTCTGATTCATGAAGCCGTCTTTTGCCTCCCGTGCCAGTAGCCGTAAACCGGCAATCCGAGCAACAGAATCAGAATACCGACAGACGCGTTCTGCGGATATTTGTAAACGGTGTTGGCAACCACCGACCAGCAAGCCGAGATAAAGATGACGGTGGTTGCCGGGTGCCCGGGCACGCGAAACCCTGGTGGCGCTTCGGATCGACGTCCTCCGGAAACCAACTCGCGCTCGCGGCGGCGCAAGACGAAAAGACAACAAGCGCTCAACCCGAAGAACAGCGCATCGATCGGAATCACAAAATTAAGAATCTGTTCATATCTTCCGGTCAGTGCAATGACGATCGTCCACACGCTTTGCAGCACGATCGCCACTACAGGCACGCGAGTCTTCTCGCTGACGTAGGCCACGCTCTTGAAAAACAAACCGTCGTCCGCCATGGCGAAGTACACGCGCGGCGCCGTCAAGACCGACTGGCTCAGGAAGCCGAGCGTCGAAACGGCGATCCCGAGGGCAATCAGTTTTGCGCCAAGTTCGCCCGCAGCCAGGCGCATCACCGCGCTCGCCGGAACCGTGGTCTCTGCCAGAGCCGCGGATCCAAGTGCGCGAACGCACACGAAATTCACCAGCAAGTACAGCACGATGACGGCCGTCACTCCGATGAGAAGCGCACGCGCGAGATTCTTTCTGGGATTGCGGATTTCCGCGGCGATAAAATTCGTCGTCTGCCATCCCCCGTAAGAGAAAATCACCGGAACCATGGCCGCCCCAATCGCCGTGATCAGATCGACCGACAAAGGGCGATCTAGGATCGGATGAAAAAGCGGCTGCGGTTCCCTGACGAAAAATAAACCCGCAGCCACAAGGCACAGAATGGCTCCAATCTTGAGCAACATCAGCACACTCTGCACGCGGCTGCCCGGCTTCACACCGAGGCAATTGACCACAGTCAGTACCGCGATCGTCGAAATCACCACCCCCATTTCCGAAACAGGGAGCCCGGTCAATTCGATGAAATAGCGCGCGAAGGTCACTGTCACCGCCGCCATGCCGCCCGTCTGGATAACCAGCAAAAGCACCCAGCCGTAAAGGAATCCGAGCGACGGGTGCAAGGCTTCACGCAGATACACATACTGTCCGCCAACTTCCGGCAGTCGGTCGCCAAGCTCTGCATAAATGAACGCGCCGAAGAGTGCGACGATGCCGCCGGCAATCCACGCTCCCAGAATCAGAACAGGAGAGTGCACCCGTTCGGCGACCACGTACGGATTCATGAACACTCCCGCACCCACGATGCCGCCCATGACCATCATCGTTGTGTCGAATAGACCGATTTCGTGAGCGGACCGCTGGCGGGTTGGAGCACTCTCGCTGGAATTCATGCAGGATCGGCCATCATCATACTACCGATCCAAAACGAACAACCTCTGGGCGCGCGAAAGTGGCAGGAAAAATTTCCCGCCTCTTGACCTGCCGAAAGGGACATTGGAACGATTTGGCCTGGCGACGCAATTTGCCCACTTACTCTTCTTCGTCTGCCCGAACTGCCATTTCCCGATCATCGTGCGTTGTCCGAGCCATGATCGTAGTCTCGAGAACGTCGACGCGGAGCATTTTGCCGTCAGTTGCGCCTCTTGCGGACGCTCGTTCGCGCTTGACAGCCTCAAGGTACTTGGCTCAGGCTCACGCAGCGCTTGTCGTCGGGAGCACCTACGGCTCGGCCGGCATGTGCCCGCCGCGGCCAGTGTCAGGCATAGCGGAAGAGCGCTTTGAAACCGTAGTCCATGTGCTGTTGGATGTGGCAATGAAACAAGGTGAGGCCCGGCTGATTCGCGGTGAAATCGACAACCGCTCGACCGTAGTACGGGACCACGACCGTATCCTTAATAACGCCCCCGGTCTTCTTGCCGTTGATCTCAGCCAGTTCCCAAAGGTGCCGGTGCAGGTGCATAGGATGGGCGTCGTCAGTACGGTTTCGCATCACCAACCGGTAACGCATCCCCTGTTGGAGCACGAACTCGCGCTCGTGCGGATACGGCTTGCCGTTGATAAGCCACAAGTTGAATTTGCCCGCCCCACCGGGAATCTTTTCGAAGATGAGTTCGATGGTCTGCTGCGGAGCCGGCGAACCGGAGTTCGTTTTGCCGAAGATTGTGTAGTCCCAAGGCGCCTTCGGCGGATCGAGCCACTCTGGCTGCCGATGCTGCCCGGCGTACTCCACGACTGCACCAAGGCCCGATTCGCGAATCGGCTTCTCTGTCGAGCCGAGAATCCAGATTCCCGGGTTGGTCATTTCAATGGCAACATCGATGCGCTCGCCCGCGCCGATGAAGATCGAATCGAGCACCTGCGGAAGCGGCACCGGATTCCCATCGAGCGCGATCACCTTCATCTTGTGGCCGGCCAGCGCGATACGGCGATTTTCAATCGCGCTCGCGTTGAGGAAGTGAATTAACAACCGCTGGCCTTCGCGGACGCGAATCGGCTCGCCGGCGCCGAGAGACTTGTCGTTGATCGAATAGGTCATCGAAGCGACTTCGAGGCCATTCGGATCCGTATTGAGCGTCGTCGGCTTTTCGAGCACCGGCCCATCGTGGGTGTTGTCGTCCTCGTCGTCCATGGTGCCGGTGAAGAACGGCTCCCAATCGCGCAAGGCCAGAAAAAGTTCCTGATCGTACTGGCCGTGATCGCCGCCGCCATCGACATAAACGAATCCGAACTGCCCCGTATACGCACCTCGGTGCAAGTCATCCATCGCCATCGCATGAGAGTGGTACCAACGGCTTCCAGCCGGACCGGGAGTAAGTTGGAATCGGCGCCGTCCATGCGGCAGCACGAACGGCGAACCCGCTTCCTCCGTGCCGTCTACTTCAGGCGGAAGGAGCATGCCGTGCCAATGCACGAGCTCCGGCGTATCTGTGTCATTGATGACATCGACGGTGACCGGCTTGCCTTCGCGCATGCGCAGCACCGGTCCCGGCGCTGTTCCGTTGTAGCCAATCGTCGAGAGAATATGCGAGCGGTCGAGTTCGACGGTTACAGGTGCAATACGAAGTGTGTAATCCGAGCCGGCATCAGTAGCCCCAGTCTGCGGTTTCGCAATCGGTCCAAGCGGTCGTCGCCTCACCCCGACGCCTGCCAGCGCCATGCCGCCGAATTTGAGGAGGTCGCGCCTGTTCACAATGGTTCGACTCCCGCGGAGGCGGGACCTAGCCGCATCCTCTCACAGCGGAGTAAGCTGGACAAGCCGGGTGGAAGCTGGGTGGGAAGCGCCTAACTGCAACCAACGAGGCCGTTTCGTCGTCTAATTGACTCTCGTGCGAACTCCCCCTCCGCCGAGCCTCTCTATGAAGTTTTCGCACATCGCGCTTGCAACTGTGGCAGCCGCAGCCGGCTGCGCCACGCTGTGGGCGCAGCGAACCGGAGACTTCGGCTTTGGCAGCGACGACTCCCCGCTGAATGTTAAGGCGGAGTTCTACTGGTCGCGCCTGGCTTACTCCACAAACATGGCCAGCTTCGGCGCCAATTTCGGCGGCTACGGGCGGCGTGGATGGCGCAGTTCCTGGTCCCGCGACTATCCCAAAGCCGATCGCCAGTTTCTCATCGCGATGCACCGTCTCACCCGCATTGACGGCCGCCCCACCGAGCAAGTCGTCACTCTCGATTCCGACGAGATCTTCAACTATCCGTGGATTTACGCGGTTCAGGTGCAAACCTGGACATTCACCGACTCTCAAGCCAAACGACTGCGGGAGTATTTGCTGAAGGGCGGTTTTCTGATGGTGGATGACTTCCATGGCACCGAAGATTGGGAAAACTTTATGAATGGCATGCGCCAGGTGCTGCCAGATCGCCCTGTCGAAGACCTGCAAAGTGGCGATGAAATCTTTCATACCCTCTATGACATTGACGACAAGATGCAGATACCCGGAGAACAGTATGTCTGGACGGGTCGGACCTATGAGAAAGATGGCTATCAGCCCAAATGGCGCGCCATCCGGGACGACCACGGACGCATCGTCGTCGCGATCTGCCACAATATGCACCTTGGTGATGCATGGGAATGGGCCGACGACCCGAACTATCCGGAAACCTTTGCGTCGATGGCCTTCCGCGTGGGGCTGGATTATATCCTTTATGGCATGACGCATTAGTCTCTCGCCCGAGAATGAGCGTCGTGAAGGCAACCGTTACGCGTGCATTCAGGACTAGAAGGACAGATGTTTCAGTTTTTTTTCAAGTATCCGGGCACGGTCTTCACGAAGGGGCGGTTGGTGCTGCTGAGCGCCTGGCCTGGATGGTTGTTGCTCGTGTTGATCGGCGCGGCTTCGGTCGGACTGGCCCTGCTGATACGTCGAAGGCAGCGCAATGCGATACCGGAGTTGCAAACCTGGCGCGCCTGGGTGATTTGGGGAGTTCAGTCGGCCCTGCTGGCCCTGGTTCTCTTGTTGCTCTGGCAACCAGCCATCGTCGTGGCGGAGCTGAGCTCGCAACAAAACATCATCGCCATCGTCGTAGACGACTCGCGCAGCATGGGCATCGCCGACAGTGACGGAAAGACGCGCGAGGCTGCGGCGCTAGCTGCGCTCGAGAACGGCGTTCTCGCCGGGCTGCAGAAGCGGTTTCAAACCCGCGTCTACCGGGCCGGCGGCAAGCTCACGCGAGTGGATGGGCCGCAAGAAATTGCGCCGGTCGAACCGTCAACGCATATCAGTGACAATTTGAAGCAACTCGCGACGGAGACGGCGGACCTGCCGGTCGGCGCAATTCTGCTCCTCAGTGACGGCAGCCAGAACACGGCGGGAACGGGCGGATCAGGCATCAGCCTCGATGCACTGCAAGCGCTGCGGAACCGCCGAATACCTGTGCACACCGTGGGCTTCGGCAAAGAACAGAGCGCCCACGATCTCGAGATGCAGGATGTCAGCGTCGCAGCGAGCGCCGTCGCCAATAGCCGTGTCTCGGCAATCGTCAGCCTGACACAGCATGGTTATGCCCGTGAAAAGGCGCAGCTCCGCGTGCACGACGGAGATAAAGCGCTCGCAGAGCGGGAGATCACGCTGGCCCCGGATGGACGCATTCAGACCGAACAACTTTTCTTTCCCATCGGCGCCGCCGGAGCCAAGAGCCTCACGTTTACCGTCGAACCGCTTTCCGGCGAAGAAAACACCGCCAACAATGGCCTGACTCGCCCCCTCTTTGTAACCGATGAGAAGCGAAGGATTCTTTATATTGAGGGCGAACCACGCTGGGAGTACAAATTCATTCGTCGGGCGGAAGAAAACGATCCGACGGTGCAGCTGGTCTCGATGCTGCGCACCAGTGAAAACAAGATCTACCGCCAGGGCATCGGCGATCCCAGCGAACTGGCCGACGGCTTCCCGGTGCGGCCGGAAGATCTTTTCGGTTACTCGGGCATGATCATTGGCTCCGTGGCCGCCGACTATTTCACGCCGTTGCAGCAGGAACTCTTGCATGAATACGTCGATCGGCGCGGCGGCGGCGTTTTGTTCCTCGGTGGCCGCTCTTCACTGAGCGATGGAGGCTGGGGAGCATCGAACTTGAACGAGCTGCTCCCAACGTTTCTTCCCGCTGGAAATCACAACTTCCATCGCAACGCCGCAACCGTAGAGTTGACGCCGGAAGGCATGGACTCTCCTATCACGCAGTTGCTCGATGAACCGGACAAGAACGCCGTACGCTGGAAGAAGTTGACGTATCTTGCCGACTATGAAGATGCCGGAGCGCCCAAACCGGGCGCCATCGTGCTCGCCGATTTGCACGCAGGCCGCCGCACACTCCCGCTTCTCATCACCCAGAACTATGGCCACGGCCGCACCGCGATCATGGCAACCGGTGGCACATGGCGCTGGCAGATGAGCGAAGCTCTCGGCGATCGGTCGCACGATCTTTTCTGGCAGCAACTTTTGCGCTGGCTGGTCGCCGAAACACCGGGCCCCGTTGTGGCGTCGATACCCGACCGATTGCTGATGGACGAAGGACACGTACAGTTGAGCGCGCAAGTGCGCGACAAGCAATTTCAGCAAGCGTCCAACGCACAAGTGGCGGCCCATGTCGTCGGGCCGGAAGGCGTGAACGCGTTGGTCGACCTCACACCCTCGGGGATCACGCCTGGGCTGTACCAAGCCGAATGGACCGCGGAGAAGCCTGGCTCTTATCTTGCCGAAATCACAGCGGTATCTCCCGGTAATGCGCCTCAGGAACTGGGCCGCGATGTCGTGACCTTTCAGCGTCAGAACGGTGTCGCGGAAAACTTCCACACCGAACAGAATCGCGCCCTGCTGGAGGAACTCTCCTCCGAAACCGGTGGACGCTACTGGAAGCCGCCGCAGTTGAAGGATCTGCCGAGAGATATCTCCTATTCCGAAGCGGGCATCTCAGTTCGCAGCACCAAGGAGCTCTGGGATATGCCGGTCGTTTTCCTGCTCTTGCTTGGTCTGCCGCTGACCGAGTGGTTGCTGCGTCGCAAGTGGGGCGTGATATGAAGCGCGTCCTGGTTTTAGCAATGGCGTGTGCCTTCGCGCTGTCTGCGCGCGCTGCGAGCTTCTATGTCATCGTCGCGGGCCTCGGCGGCGAGCCGGATTACGAACAGCGCTTCACTGCAGCAGCGAAAGATCTGGATCGAATTTTCAAGGCCTCGGGCCCGACTGCGCATGTCTACACGCTCACCGGTTCGCAGGCTACGGCAAGCCAATTGACGGAGACGATGGGCGATGTAGCGCGCAACGCCAAGGCCGACGACGACTTCACGCTCATTCTCATTGGCCACGGTACCTTTGACGGCGTTGAATATAAGTTCAATCTTGTGGGGCCGGATGTGACGGCGGCCCAACTCGCGGCAATGTGTGACCACATCGCGGCGCGGCGTCAGCTTATCGTGGACACCACCAGCGCCAGCGGAGGCGCGATAAAGTTCCTCGAGCGGCCAGGCCGCGCGGTGGTTGCGGCGACAAAATCGGGAACCGAAAAAAACGCAACCGTCTTCGCGCGTTACTGGGTTGAGGCGCTCCAGGATTCTGCGACCGATACCGACAAGAGCGACTCCATCAGCGCCATGGAAGCCTTCGCCTACGCTGCCAAGAAAACCGCGGCGTTTTACGATTCGCAGAAGCGCCTCGCGACCGAGCATGCAGTGTTCAACGACATGGGCGGAGGCGATCCGGTGCGCGAAGCCGGAAACGGTGAGGGCACGCTCATGGCGAGCTTCACCTTGTTGCGCCTTGGCACAAGCCAACAAGCCGCCAACGATCCCGTCAAGCGGTCGTTGCTCGACAAAAAAGACGAACTGGAGCAAAAGATTGACACGCTGAAATACCAGAAAGCGGCAATGGACCCTGAAGATTACAAGCAGCAATTGACGGGGGCCTTGGTGGAACTGGCAAAGGTCCAGGAGGAACTGGATAAGTGAGATGTCTCGCTATCATTCTGGTTTTTCTTCTGGCGTGCGCTGTTTCAGCCCACGCGACGGTTCCCGCGGATTGCTGGAAGCTGCCGAAGCACGGACATCACGTCGAAGCGCGTGCCTGCTTCGACACCCTGACGCGCAGTGGTGATGCCTACTTCCGTGCCGAAGGCTTCTGGGGACTCGAACAATGGCAGCAGGCCAACGAGCAGTTCCGTCTCGCGACCCAATCCGCGAACAGCAAAGCTCTCTACAAGGTGCGCTGGGGAATGTTGTTGCACGAGCGCTTCAATGACGCCGAAGCTGCTGATCTTTTCCGCGAAGCACTGGCGAAAGAGCCGTGGAACGCCGAAGCGTATCTCGGTCTGGCCATGGTTTCGGCCCAAGGTTTCGATGGTAAAGCCACCGAGTATGTAACGAAGTCCATCGAGCTCGATCCAAAGCTGGCCGAAGCGTATGAACTGATGGCCGATCTCTTGCTAACGAACGACGATGCCGATGCGGCCGCGGCGGCGGCCGATAAGGCCATTGCTCTGGAGAACGATGCGCTCGACGCAATGGCCATTCACGCGGCCATCGAACTGCTCGCCGATCGCTCTCCCGATGCGTGGTTCGCAAAAATCAAATCGATCAACCCCAATGGTGGTGCGGGATACGCTCGTGTCGCCCGTCAGCTCGAGCTCCACTACCGCTTCGAAGATGCAGTCGCGTACTACCGAAAAGCCATCGTCGCTGATCCGCGCCTATGGGCGGCGCATTCGGCGCTCGGAATCGCTCTCATGCGCTTGGGTAAAGAAGACGAGCCGTTTAAGGAGCTCGAGCTGAGCTACAACAACGGCTATCGCGACGCTGCCACGGTAAACACCTTGCGCCTGCTCGACAGCTACAAGAACTTCGCGACCTTCCGCGACGACTCAACGATCCTAAGGCTGAACAAAAGCGAAGCGGCGCTGTTGCTTCCCTACATGCAGACCGAACTGCACACAATTCTTGCGACCTACGAAAAAAAATACCGCATGAAACTTCCCGGACCTGTGCAGCTGGAGGTCTATCCAAACCATGAGGACTTCGCCGTGCGCACGACGGGTATGCCCGGCCTGGGCGCGCTAGGCGTTACTTTCGGCGAAGTCGTCGCCATGGACAGTCCGTCCGCGCGCAAACCTGGCGATTTCAATTGGGGCTCTACGCTATGGCACGAGATGAGTCACGTTTATGTTCTGACGGCCACGAATCATCGCGTCCCGCGCTGGTTTACCGAAGGTCTAGCCGTGCACGAGGAAGGCCAACGCTCGCCGGAGTGGAGCAATCGAGCAACTCCGGAGGTCCTCGTCGCCATTCGCGACAAAAAGCTCTTGCCAGTGACCAAGCTCGATCGCGGCTTTGTCTATCCTGACTATCCGGCGCAGGTCGTGGTCTCCTACTTCCAGGCCGGCAGCATCTGTGACTTTGTGGCAGCGAAGTGGAGCGAAGAAAAACTGCTCGATATGGTTCACTCCTACGCAAAGCTACTGACGACGTCCCAAGTAATCAAAGAGAATCTTGGCCTCGCTCCGGGGGAATTCGACAAGCAATATCTTGCGTGGATCAGACTAAAATATGGCGCCGAGGCCGCGCACTTCGACGAGTGGCGCGAAAAGCTGAAGGCGCTCAACGCCGCGGCGCAACAGAAGCAATACGACACCGTGCTCGAGCAGGGTCCGCCCATACAAGCGATGTATCCCGAGTATGTCGACCACGGAAATATCTACGAATTAATAGCCGCCGCCGATAACGCGAGCAACGATGCCAAATCCGAGACTGCCATCCTCACCATCTACGAACACCAGGGAGGCCAGATGCCGGAGGTACTGAAGCGCTTGGCCACGTTAGAAGAAACGGCAGGACAGCTGGAGGAAGCATCGGCAACCCTCGCGCGCCTCAACTACATTTACCCTGTCAAGGACGAAGATCTTCATCGCCGTCTTGGCAATCTGCTTTACGCGCAGAAAAAATATGACGGCGCGATCCGCGAATACAACGCTGTTGTCGCCTCGAATCCCGTGGACAAGGCCGCGGCAGAATTCAATCTTGCGCAAGCATATTTCGCAGCCGGGCAGAAAGATAAGGCCCAGGAAAGCGTGCTGGCGGCGCTCGAAACTGCGCCCGGCTATCGTCCCGCGCAAAAGTTACTGCTTGAGTTGCAACGGTCTCCAGCAAAACCGAACTGAACAGGAAGGAAATCGATGGTTGCCCTACCCAGATTGAATCCAGACGCAGCAAATCTCCAGCAGCGCATCGACCGTTTTCACTCGGTGCGCGAAGAAATACTAAGGCAGGTGCGCGAAGTGATCGTGGGCCAGGAAGAAGTCCTGGACCAGATCTTGATCGCCATTTTCGTCGGCGGTCATTGCCTGATGACCGGCATGCCCGGCACCGCCAAGACGCTCATGGTGCGCACCATCGCCGACGCGCTCGGCTTGCAGTTCCGGCGCATCCAGTTCACGCCGGATCTGATGCCTTCGGACATCACCGGCACCGATATCATTGAAGAAGACCTCACGACCGGCCATCGCAAGTGGACCTTTGTCGAAGGACCAATCTTCGGCAACATTCTGCTCGCCGACGAGATCAACCGCACGCCTCCCAAAACGCAGTCCGCCCTCCTCGAAGCCATGCAAGAACACTCCTGCACCGTGCGCGGCCACTTCTATCAACTGCCGGCCCCGTTCTTCGTACTGGCCACCCAGAACCCCATCGAACTCGAAGGAACCTATCCGCTCCCGGAGGCGCAATTGGACCGTTTCCTGTTCAATGCCGTTCTGGACGACTTGAATGCGGAGGACGAACTAACGGTGATCGATCGCACGACCGCCAACCGCGTAACGAAGGTCGCGCCTGTAACCTCGGCCGACGATCTGCTCGATTTTCAGCAACTCGTGCGCATGGTGCCGATAGCCGAAATACTTTCGCGATACGTCGTGACCCTGGTGCGCGCCACGCGTCCAAAGAGCGAAAGCGCCCCGGATTTCGTGAAGAAATATGTGAACTACGGAGCCAGCGTTCGCGCCGCCCAATTCATTGTATTGGCTGCAAAGGCGCGGGCGCTTTCGCACAAGCGCTATCACGTGGCCTACGACGACATCACTGCGGTGGTAGTGCCGGTGCTGCGGCATCGCATTCTGCTCAATTTCCACGCCGAATCCGACCGTATCGACGCGGACGAGATCCTCAAGAAACTCATCGCGCAGGTGCCGCGGCCCAAGGAGACCTGATGGACCGGTTCCTCGATCCGAACGTGCTCGCCGGCATCTCTTCGCTGGACCTGCTGGCAAAGACGGTCGTGGACAGCTTTGTCGCCGGCCTGCATCGCTCCACGGACTTCGGCTTCAGCCAGGAGTTCACCGAGTATCGTGCCTACGTGCCGGGAGACGATCTGCGCCACATCGACTGGAATCTCTTCGCGCGCACCGAACGTTGCTACCTGAAGCGCTATCGCGGTGAGACAAACACCCAGCTCACCGTGCTTCTCGACGCGAGCAATTCGATGCAATACACCTCAGGTCCGCCGATCAAGATGGACTACGCGCGCTACATCGCAGCGTCTCTCTTCTATCTCGCCATCCGCAATCAGCGCGACGCCGCCGGGCTGATCGTCTTTGACGACCAGGTGCGGGAGTACATCCGCCCATCCACGCGGCCGGGCCAGCTGGCCCGGCTCTTTGCGGGGCTGGAGCGCGCCGAGCCGCGAGCGCAAACCGATTTTGCCAAACCGTTCGAGCACTTTCAGAATTTCCTGCACCGGCGTGGCATCGTCGTCGTGATCTCGGATTTCTACGAGCATCCGGAAACAATCGTGCGCAACATTGAGCCATTGCGCTTTCACGGCAACGAAGTGGTCCTGTTTCACATTCTCGATCCGCAGGAGATTCGTCCGGCCCTGAAGAACTCAGCGATTCTCGTCGATGTCGAAACCGATCGCAGAATCGAAGTGGTCCCCGAGTATACGAAGACTACCTATCGCGCGAAGGTGGATGCGCACATCGAAGACCTTCGCTCGCGTGCTCGGGCCGTGGGAATGGACTATCAACTGCTCGTCACCAGTCAACCTCTCGACGCCGCCTTGCGTGAATATCTTTCGCTGCGGAAAGCGGGCAACTGATGGGCTTTCTCGCGCCATGGTTTCTTGCTGGACTGGCCGCCCTCGGAGTGCCAATTTTTGTGCATCTCCTGCGTCGTCACATGACCACGCCGCGGCCGGTAAGCTCGCTGATGTTCTTCGAACGCGGTACGCAAAGTTCAACGCGGCACCGCCGGCTCAGGTATCTGTTACTGTTCACGCTGCGATCCGCTTTGGTGTTGCTGGTGGTGCTTGCCTTCGCGAATCCCTTCCTAAGGCGCGCCGCGGCCGATGCCAACGGCCGTCTCCTCCTGATCGTGCTGGACAACTCCTTCAGCATGCGCGCCGGAACGCGGTTCACGGACGCGAAGCAACAAGCGCTCGCGGTTCTGGCTGCGAAATCGCACACGCAGAAGACACAGATCATGACTCTCGGCGGACAACTAGGCGTCCTCACACAGCCGATCACTGACGAAGCACAACTCCGTGCCGCTCTGGAGACCATCCAGCCGGGCGATGGCCACGCCAATTTCGGTGAACTCGGCCGTGCAATCCGTGCCATGGCGGAGACCGTGCCGGGCCCAATCGAACTTCACCTCTTCAGCGACATGCAGCGCACAGGGATGCCCGCGAATTTTGCCGACATCGTTCTGCCGGCCAATGTGTCTCTGGTGCTACAGCCTGTAGCGAAGGGCGCCGCTCCGCCGAATTGGACCGTCGAAAGCGTGAACGCCCCGGCCGCATTGTCCGACCCGAAAGATCCCAAGCGCTCTCGCGTTCAAGCCGTGGTCGCAGGCTTCGGCACTCCCGCGGCAACGAAAAGCGTGTCGCTGGTAATAAACGGCAAAGTCATTTCAACGCATAAAGTGGACGTCCCTGCCAGCGGCCGCGCCACCGTTGAATTTGCCCCGCTCGAGGTAGGCTACGGGTTTAACCGTTGCGAAGTACGCATCGAGGGCGCCGACGCTTTCCCGGCCGACGATAGAAGCGTATTCGCCGTGCGCCGGTCCGATCCCGAACGCGTCTTATTCGTCCACGCTGCCGGCGAGACCCGTTCAGCTCTTTATTTTGGCTCCGCGTTGGAATCGGCGGCGCCAGGTGCGTTCGTTCTACAATCCCTTCCCGCTGAGCAGTCCACGGACCTCGATCCATCGAAGTTTGCCTTCGTTGTGCTCTCCGATA
The DNA here is from genome assembly GCA_963722985.1 of Candidatus Acidiferrales bacterium. Lineage (GTDB taxonomy): Bacteria > Acidobacteriota > Terriglobia > Acidiferrales > UBA7541 > Acidiferrum. The sequence continues at coordinate 221,911 of CAVROZ010000004.1, forward strand.
CGGTAGTGCTTCCTACGATTTTTGAGCACACCCTCGCACAGCACATCGCGAGGGGCGGCAATGTGCTGATCGCTCTGGGCATCTCGGCGGCCCGCCATCCGCGGATTCCCGTCTGGGACGCCGATGTAAAAGATGTACGCGACTATGCGCGCGCGGGCAGCCCGGCGACCGTCGGCCAGGTGGATTTTGGCTATCCTGCTCTCGAACAAGCGCAGCCCGGCCGAGATAACGGTGGTTGGGCGGAAGTAAAAGTTTCTTATGCGGCAGTGTTCGATGCTGGCCAGGCCCGCGTGGCAGCGCGCCTCAACGACGGCACTCCGCTACTGCTCGATAAGCAACTCGGCGAGGGCCACGTGCTGCTGCTCGCGTCCGGCCTCGAGAATCTGACCAATGATCTGCCTCTGCATCCGGTATTCGTTGCTTTCGTCGATCGCACGGCGCGCTATCTCTCGGGCAGCGAGCGTCTAAGCGGCTCAAGACTCGTCGATTCGTATGTGCAATTGCGTGCCGCCCAACCGCTCGGTGCCGTCGCAAGCGTCGAAGTAATTGATCCGGACGGTCGAAGGCCGCTGTCCTTGAGCGAGGCGCGCTCGGTACAATCCATTCGCTTGGCACGCGCGGGCTTCTATCAGATGCGGTTTGCGAATGGACGCGACGCGGTCATCGGCGTGAACCCTGACCGCCGCGAATCCGATCTGCTACCGCTGGCTCAGGACGTCCAACAGCTTTGGAGCGGAAGTTTCGCGGGCGCAGCGTCGCAAACGGTGGCCACCGCCTCGACCACAGTGAAATATCGTCCCACAAGCCTGTGGTGGTACGTTATGCTGCTTGCATTGCTGGTCGCCCTGGCAGAGACGGTGCTCTCCAGCGGCTACCTCGGGACGCAGCGGGAGGAAGCATGAGCAACCGCAGCGAGCTCAATTCCTATATTTCCCAACTGCAGCACCGGCTGCGGATGGGCACTTGGTTGCGTGGCGCCGCCATCTTCACCGGCACCGCGCTCGCCGTTACCCTCGCGCTCGTCCTCCTCCTAAATCACTTCGCCTTTCCGGCACATGGCGTCACCGGAGCGCGACTGGCGATTTTCGCCGCGCTCGCAGGCGCGGCGGTATTTGGCATCGCCTTGCCGCTGATTCGCGTTACGCGAGAACGGGCCGTCCGCAACGCGGAAGCTGCAAACCCTGACCTGCAACAGCGGCTGACCACATTCGAGGAGCGCGGAAGCCAGAACGCTGACCCATTTCTCGAACTGCTCGCTGCCGATACCCTGACGCGCACTCAGCAGACACACCCATCGTCGCTGGTTCCGGACAACCGTCTGTTCGCTCTCGGCGGCGCGGGGCTGGCTTGTCTCGCAGTGCTGGTGTGGATGGTCGCCGCAGGGCCGGGTTATCTCGGCTATGGCGCTTCTCTGATCTGGACAAACAGGAACGCTCCACCAATCTATTCAATCGCGGTGACTCCGGGCGACGTCACCGTGCGGCGAAACAGCGATCAGCTCATCACCGCGCATGTCACCGGCATGCAGCCTGGTAACGCGCGGCTCTTCGCGCATTACCAGAGCACTACGGGATGGGAACCGGTGAGCATGCAGGCTGGACCGGACTTGGGCGGTGGCGCGACCTACCAATTCGTCTTCGCCGGTCTCCCGGAGAATGTTGAATACTATGTAGCGGCGGGACCCCTGGTCTCTTCACACTACAGAGTCCAGGTGGTTGATCTGGCCTCGGTGAAACAGATCAGCGTTACTTACCACTATCCGGCGTGGACCGGGATGAAACCGGTCACCGAGGAACATTCCGGCGATCTGCGCGCCATCGAAGGAACGGAAGCGGCGATTGAATTGGAGATGGATCGTCCTTTGAAGACAGGCCAGTTCGTGCTCGACGGCGGCCAGACAGTCCTTCTCACCGGTGGCGCGGGCAACCGCTACAAAGGCTCAATTCATTTGGACAAGGACGGCGCCTATCACGTCGCCGACACGAGCGAAGGCCAACAAGTGCGGCTCTCGGAGGATTATTTCATCGCTACCGACAAGGCCGTGCCCCCGGAAATCGTTCTCGAGCGTCCGGGCGGCGACTATCGGGCCAGTCCCATCGAGGAAGTCACAGTGGGCGTGAGGGCCGAGGATCAGTTCGGCCTGAACGACGTCCACCTGCACTACTCCGTAAATGGAGGGTCGAACCAGGACATCAGCCTTCTGAAATCACCCGGCGCCAAGAACGCCGACGGTTCATACACGCTTTCGCTTGAGGATTTCAAGCTCGCGCCGGGAGATTTGGTAAGCCTCTACGCCACCGCAAAGGACGGCCACAGCGAGTCTCGCACCGACATCTCTTTCATCCAGGTCGATCCCTTCGAACGCGAGTTTTCGCAGTCACAACAGAGCGGCGGCGGTGGCGGAGGTGGGGGCGGCGCCAACAATCAGACGGACATTTCAAAGCGCGAGAAGGAACTGATCGCCGCCACCTGGAAACAGCAGAACGACAAGGCCGCGACTCCCAAGGACGCATCAGCCGCGGGGCAGTTCCTCTCCGACGCGCAGCGCAAGCTTCGCGATCAGGTGATCGCGCTGTCCGTACGCATGAATAGCCGCGACATTTCCGAGGCCAATGAAGAGTTCACCGATTTCGACAAGGACATGCAGGGCGCCGCTGCGGCCATGGCACCTTCAGCGGATAAGCTGAAAAACATGCAATGGAAAGAGGCCATTCCGCTCGAACAAAAGGCGCTGCAGGCGCTGCTTCGGGCCGAGGCCACTTTCCGTAAAATTCAGGTAGCGTTCGGCCAGACCGGCGGTGGCGGAGCCGGTGGAGGCAATGCCGGGCGTGACCTTGCCAGTCTGTTCGACCTTGAACTGGATACGGAAAAAAACCAGTACGAAACAGCAGAGAAGGCCACCCCCGCCGAGCAGCACGCAAAAGACGTTGAGGACGCGCTTGCGAAACTGGATGCGCTGGCAAAGCGGCAGGAAGAGCTTGCAAATCAGCAACACAATCCGCAGCAAAGCTTTCAGGAACGCTGGCAACAAGAAATGCTTCGCCGCGAAGCCGAAGAACTGCAGCGAAAAATGGAGCAGTTGGCGCGGAACGGCCAGCAGGGCTCGACCGGATCGCCCTCAGAGCAGCAGGATTCGCAGCCGCAAACCTCGCAGCCGCCGCGTGGTTCCCAGTCTTCGCGTGCGCAAGGCAGCCAATCGTCCCATTCCCAGGCAAGCGAATCTGGAGAACAACGCGTAGAGCAAGCCCTCCAACGCTTGCAACAAGCAACCGACGCAATGAAGCGCGCCGGTACGCCACAGAACAGCGCAGGCGCTGCGCAACAAGCCTCCGAGCAGTTGCATCAAGCGTCGAACCTGCTCTCAGGCACCCAACAGCAGTTCGCATCGGGAAAGCTGGACTCTTTAGCTCACGAAGCCGACCGTCTGACGCGGGAAGAACAGGCGCAAGCCGACCGCATCAACAAGTTTGCCAGTCAGCCCGCCGTCGCAAACGACGCGAAGAATCTCGACAGCATGATGGCGCGGCTGCACGAACGTGACCGGTTGGCACAGGAACGGCAACAGCTCTCGAACGATCTGTCCAACCTGCAGAAAAACCTTCGCGACGCTTCACATGAAATGGCTTCCCGTCAGCCGGGCGTGGCCCAGAAGCTGCGCCAGGCGCTGTCGGACATGGACGAGTCCGATCTTGACAATCACGTGCAAAGAACCGCGGACTGGTTGCGGCGCGGAATCAATCCGAATGCAAACGGCACCGAGAGCGAGATCGCCCAGGGCCTCGAGAAACTGAATCAGCAGCTCCAGCAGGCACAAAAAGGCGTTGGCCAGGGCAAACCGGGAGAGCCTAGCTCAGGACAAAGCGATCAGACCGCGGCTCTCGATCAGGTGGAGCGCCTGCGCAGCCAACTCGAAGCGATGGCGGGCTCGCGGGCCAACAACGGGAACGCCGGGCAAAACGGGCAGCAACGTCAGAACGGACCAGGCGGTCAGCTGGGTGCACAGCAGGTTCCGAGCGGCGCAGGCCAAGGCGGTGCCAGCAACGGCATTCAGCGCGGCGCGGATACCGGCGACCGAAGCGGGGATGTGCGCACGGGTGGCGGCCTTAACGCAGATGGCGCACGATGGGGCAACATCAACACCGGAAACAACACTTACGGCGCGCCGGGCCAGCGTCCGTCTGTCGATGCTGCCGGCAACCCCGCTGATACAGAACGCTCTTATCGGCAGGGCATGCGAGAGCTGAACCAACTTCGGCACATGGTTCAGAGCGATCCGCAGGCCGCGAAAGAAGTCGCCGAGCTGGCACGCCAGATGCAACTCCTCGACCCCAGCCGCTTCCCCGGCAATGCTGAGATGATCGAGCAAATGCATCGCGAAGTTCTCGGTTCCATCGACAAGTTGGAACTCCAGTTACAGCGCAACGGTGCCTCGACCGAAGCCCGCACCGGAAAGTCGTACGCTGTTCCGTCGGGATACCAGGAATCTGTTGCCGAATACTATCGGCGGTTGAGCCGGAATCCATAGCAGTTATATATTTCGCTGTCGGCCACGGTCGAGAATTTGATTCTCTACCGCAGGCTAATTCGGAAGGAACGGTCCGACGGACACGGAACTGTGTTCGGTACTGCCGCTTCGGGCGACGCTGGAGGAATGATGGTTCGAGCGATGCTTGTGATCGGACTCGTAGGGCTGTTCGCGATGAACACGAATGCGGCCGTCAAAGTAGAAAAAACGGAATATAAAGGATGGCTCAACTGTTACCGGATTTCGAACGGCGAAGTGGAATTGATTGTCACAGGCGATGTCGGGCCGCGCATCATTCGATTCGGGTACATCGGCGGACAGAATCTGTTCAAGGAGTATCCCGACCAACTCGGAAAAAGTGGAGAGGAAAAGTTTCAGCTTCGCGGTGGCGACCGCGTATGGAAAGCGCCTGAGGATCCGATTGCGACATGGGCCCCGGACAATGTTCCCGTAGAGATTCAATTAACTACCACCGGGCTGATCGGTCGCGAACCCATCGAGCCGCTCACCAAGTTGCAGAAGGAGATTGAGGTGAGCCTCGCGCCGGAGGGAACAAGCGCCAGGGTCACGCATCGCATCACCAACCATTCATTGTTCCCACTCGATTTTGCTCCATGGGCTCTGACGATGATGGCGCCGGGGGGAATGGCTGTGACCGGCTTTCCGCCGCGAGGAAAACATCCCATCAACCTTGAGGCAACCAATCCTCTCGTCATGTGGGCCTATACCGATCTCTCGGACCCGCGCTGGAAATTCACGAAGAAATATCTGACATTGCGTCAGGATCCGAATAATAAGGAAGCGCAGAAGCTGGGCCTGTTCAACCCGGATACCTGGGCGGCCTACCTGTTGAACGGCGAAGCATTCGTAAAGCGCGGCAAAGCGGATTCATCCAAAACGTATCCTGACTTCGGCTGTTCGTTCGAAACGTTTACGAACAACGAATTCCTGGAGATCGAAACGTTAGGACCGCTCACGAAATTGCAACCGGGCCAGACCGTCGAACTCATAGAAGACTGGGCGTTGTTCCGCGACCTGAAACTGCCAGACATCACCGATGAGGAACTGGACCGCGTCGTTGTTCCCCTCGTAAAGCGCGTAGGTGCCGCGAAGTGACCCCGTACCTGATCGGTTCCCTGGACGCCGGATCGCGGCTCATGTCCCTGGGCTGGATTGATCTCACCATCATCATCATCTATTTCGCGTTAGTGCTCGGACTGGGAATGTACCTGAAGAAGTTCACTGGCACCGGCGAAGAATTCTTCATGGCCGGGCGCCAGATGACCGCCTGGATCGCGGGCCTCAGCTTTATCTCGGCAAATCTCGGGTCGCTCGAAATGATGGGGTACGCCGCCGCAACCTACCAGTACGGAATTCTCGTAGCCCACGCTTACTGGATCGCCGCTATCCCGGCCATCCTTTTTCTCGCTCTCGTGATGCTGCCGTTCTATTACATTTGCAAAACGCACTCGGTACCAGGCTATCTGAAACTGCGCTTTGGCGAAGGAGCGCGTTCGCTCTCCGCCATCTCCTTCGCCGTTATGACCATTCTGATGAGCGGCATCAATATGTATTCGATGGCCATCATCATGAAAGTGATTCTCGGCTGGAATATCCATTTCAGCATCTGGATCTCCTCCTTGACCGTGGCGCTCTACGTCATGGCCGGAGGCCTGCTGTCAGCAATCTTCAACGAAGTGATTCAATTTTTCCTGATCTGGATTGGTTGCCTGGTGATTCCCGTGTTAGGCCTGCTCGAAACCGGCGGCTGGGCGGGAATGGTGCGCAGGATCCAGCAGAATTTTCCGGGCCAGGATTTCATCCACATGTGGAGCACCACCGGGGCATTCTCGGATAACCCGATGGGGATCCATTGGACCGGCATCGTCTTTGGCTGGGGTTTGGCCATCTCCTTTGGCTATTGGACCACCGATTTCCTCGTCGTTCAGCGCGTGATGGCGGCGAAAGATCTGCGTTCGGCAAAGATGGGAACCATCGTCGGCGCCTTTTTCAAGATGCTCGTGCCGGTGATTGTCATCCTGCCGGGATTATTGGGTCTCGCCGTTTTGCCGTTCCGTCTCGTTCCGGAAAGTCAGGGAGGCGCGCTTGGCGCACACACCTACAACGAAGTCCTGCCTCTTATGATGGCGCGTTACTGTGGCCCGGGACTGTTGGGATTGGGCGTGACCGCGCTTGTGGCGGGCTTTATGTCCGGTATGGCGGGAAACATTAGCGCGTTTGCCACCGTCTGGACCTACGATATCTACAAGCCACTGCTGCAGAAGCAAGCTCCGGATCATCACTATGTTTCGATGGGTCGTTGGTGTTCTTTGCTCGGCGTTTTTGTCAGCATCGGCACGGCGTATCTGGTGATGAATTTTTCGAGCATCATCGTCTATGCTCAGGTTGTCTTCGTGTTCTTTATCGTTCCCATGTTTGGAACCGTCATTTTCGGAATGCTTTGGAAGCGCACCACTCCCGCGGCGGGATTCTGGGGACTTCTCGCCGGCATTCTCGTTTCCTTTGGTCTGTGGCTTTGGGTCAAATTGGATCCGTCGGCCTTGCGCCTAGTCGCTTTTTCGGACCACGCCAGGGACATGGCTGAAAACATCTATCGTGCCATGTGGTCGCTGCTCGCGAACGTTCTCGTCACCGTCGCTGTCACGCTGGTCACCAAGCCAAAGCCAGAACACGAATTGAAAGGTTTGGTCTACGGCCTGACGGAACTGCCGTCCGAAGGACGATTTCCCATCTTCAAGAGGCCGATCACCTGGGCCGCCGCCGTTGCCATCGCCTTCCTAGCTCTGAATCTGTTGTTCTGGTAGGAGGAAACAGTGAAGGAACACGCGCTCCCGATCTGGTTTTTCATCGGAGCCCTGCTCACGGTGTACGGCGTTTTGATCCTCGGTGCAGGGTTTTACGCACTCGCTTCGCCGCCAATAACCCAGGTGGTTTTGTCGAGGCTGCACATCAATCTCTGGTGGGGCGCTGGCATGTTGCTTCTGGGGCTGGTTTACCTGATTCGCTTCTGGCCCAGGACTGGAGAATCGCGGGGCAATGGTGATAAGAATGAGTCCTGATGGAGATGACGAAAACCATCACGATCCTCGCGGTTGTCCTGGTAACGGCGAACGCCGCGCTCGGCCAGAGCGGAGAAACAAAGCTATCGCTCGATAGCAGCAAAAGCCTGGTCCAGGTCGAATTCGTCCGCCACGACCGAAGCGCCGAGGAAACGATCCGTATAAAAGACGGATCCGAATGGCGACCGGCTTTGTCGGCCGCCGGTTCCGTCACCCACGTAAGAGCGGGGGATCCAGCCACATTCCAAACCTGCACGATTCAATCGTCAGAGCGGATGCCGGTGCCGGCAAGGCTTGTTCTGCGTTGGGATTGCGGTGTTGGGAGCCTTGAGCGAACTCTTGCCCTGAACGAAGAACCCGACGTCATCCTCGTCAGCGTCCGTTTCACTCCGAAACCCGGCGCTTCCATTCACTCCGTTGAGGATCGCTACGACTTTGCTCCGGAACGGCGCTCAACGGACACCTTCACCGAAGGTCCCCTCGATTTCGTCTGGAGCCAGAACTTGAAGCGCGAGCCCGGTGACCTCGTACCCTACTGGAGTTTCAAGTCTCCCGCGGTAATGCTGCAGCAGGGCAAGCGCTTCGCGGCTCTCATGCCTGTCCTCGGCGATCAGATGAAGGTTCCTGTTGCGCTCGATTTGAACGTGACTTCCGAACAGAAGCCCTGGCTGTCGTTCGGCGCCGTACCGTCCGAGCCTCACGATCACAGCTATTTTCGGCGCGCCGCAAACGCAACCCTTTCTTCCGATGCGAACGTCATCGAGTATTCCTATGCGATTCTGGCTTCGTCGCAACCGGAACGCCTTGGTTACCGCCGGGTTGTACGACGTCTTTGGCAAACTCTGGGTCACCCACGCCTGCAGCAATCCGCGGGCCTGCAAAGGAATGCCCGCCGTCCGGAACTGGTTCTTTTCGACGATTGGCGCAAAGAAGCCTGGTACCGGTATGCCGGCGAAGTCTACCGTGACGTCGATTGCGCTCCCAAAAGCTGCGGAACGCTCGTCAGCAATCGTAACTACCTCGGCCAGTGGGACAAACCGGAAGAAGACGCGTGGTTCAACTCCTGGTTTCAGACCTTGCGCACTGCCTACGGCTGGTATCTCTACGGCCGGCGTATGAAGGATCGCGAGATTCAGCGAAAGGCGGAAGGAGTTCTGACGCTCGCGCTAAGCAGCCCGCAGCAGCGAGGCGCCTTCTCCACCATTTATCTTGTTCGCGAAAAAAAATGGGCCCGCGAAGACGGCTGGGCCGGTTTTCCCGACGACTACCACGCCTTTTGCATGTCATGGACCGCCTATTGGATGCTCCAGTGGGCCAAAGATCTCACGCCAAGCCGGAAAGACGAAATCCTCGCCTTCGCTCGCCCCTATGGCGACTTCCTGGTCAAACATCAGTTGCCTTCCGGCGTGATTCCGTCGTGGTACGACTCAACGCTGACACCCAGAGAGGAATTCCGCAACCGCAACGCGGAAACAGCCGGCTCCGCTCTGTTTCTGCTCGAACTCGGTGCAATCACCGGCAATCCTGGCTACATTCAGGCCGGCACTCGTGCCATGGAGTTCATTACCGAAGAAGTTCTTCCGAGGCAACTCTGGTGGGATTTCGAGACCTTCTTGTCCTGCGCTCGCAAACCGTTCAACTTTTGCGACCCGCTCACCGCGCAGTATCCCCAGAACAATCTTTCCACGATGCAGGCGGCGATGGCCTATCTGAAACTGTATCACGTCACGCACGACGAGAAATGGCGAGAGTTGGGCGTCCAGGTTCTAGACTACCTGCTGCTTACGCAACAGGTCTGGAATCCGCCGGGATTCGATCCCAAGCTGACTGGTGGCTTCACTACCCAGAACACCGACGCGGAATGGAGCGATGCGCGGCAAGGCTATGGCGCTGCCCTCCTCTGGGATTATTACCAGGAAACCGGCGAACTGGAATATCTGGAGCGCGCGATTGCCGCCGCTCGTTCCACGTTCTCCGTTGCGCCCTGGGAAAACTGGGCCCATACAGGCTACAGGAATAAACCCGGAGCGATGACCGGCTTTCATTGGGGCACCGGCAGCGCCATGACCTCGGTCGAAATCATGTCGCCGGTTCTCGGAGATGCCTTCGTCAACGTTTCGCGAAAGCACGGCGCTGGCTTTAACGCGGTCTCCGTGACGGATCTGCGAGTCGATGGTTCAACGATCTCTTTCGATCTGAAAGGCGTGCCCGAACTGCACACCGCTTTAGTCAAATTTGCAGGAATCGATCCACAATCCACCTATCGGATTGTCTGCAACCGATCGGAGCCCATTACCGTAAGTGGCAAGGATCTCCAGCAAGAGGGCTACGCGTTCCCAGTCGAATCCATTCGCTGAAACCCGCGCCGCAAGTCGCACAATCGCATCTTCCAGTTGAGGTTCTGCTTAGAACAAAGAATTCCTTACGGCTGCTCGCTTTCGTCGTAACCGTTTTCTTCTTCATCGTGTTGGTATCCTTCCTGTGAGCGCACAAATGCCACTGGGCGGGCACCTGCAACAATTGAAGAACGCGACGCGACGCACCCAGCAAACCACTATCTGAATTGGCATGTTCGACCATGCACTATTCGACGGGCTGGAACGCTTCCACGCGCCGGTTCCTTCGTCGTAGCCAATAAATGCCGGCGCCCAGAAGGCCCAGAATTCCTGCTCCGATCGCAGTTTCCATCAAAGCCAGGCGCGACATGGCGACTGCAGTCATAAAGACGAGCAATACTGTAATGCTCACGAGCCACGTCAGAGCGGCGATGCACAGCCCCCGAGACACACCTTTTTGCTCTCGCGTACCGCGGAGCACGATGTTTTGATTTTTTCCCCAGAGCACTGCTCCGACGACCATTCCGTACGTGACATACATGGTAAAGGTGCAAATCGCCATGATCACCACTTCGACTTGCGCCCAGATCGTGAAGATCGCCGTAATCGGTATCACCACCCAGATCGCGTTCGCAGGAACCTTGTGGACGCTCACTTTCGATAAGAAACGAGACGCGGGCACCTGGCCATCGCGCGCCATGGCCCACACGAGCCGCGTGAGAGTCGTCAGGTTCGCAAGAACGCATGCAAAAATAGCGATCGAAACCAGTGCCAGGGCTGTACCCACGACATAAGACGGGAAGTAGCTACCGATGATGTAGAGGAGCGGCGTCGCATGGTGGCTCGCTGTCTCCAGCGAAGGAATTGCCAGCGTGAAGCCAATCAGCACTGCCATCCCGAGCAAAACGGCGATCACTTCAGAAAGAAGAATTGCGGTCGGGACGCGCTTTTCGGGAAAGTGAGTTTCCTCCGCCAGGTTGGCCGCCGCCTCGAAACCACCCAATGTCCAGACGCTCATGAGCGACGAAGCCAGAAATGCGCCGACGTACGGCATCCCTCCAGGCTGTGCGGGGTGGCTGAAGAGGTAGCTGACCGGGTGGATTTTGTGGATCAAGCTGACGCCGAGTAACAGAAAACCAATGACCACTGTTCCAAGAATCTCGGCGATCACCGAAAAATCATTCACCAAGCTGGCCAATCGAATACCGAAATGATTGATCAACGCGGCCAGCAGCAAAGTCGTTACGGTGGCGAAGACAATATTGCGGCTGGAATTGGCGAATCCAAAGAATGGCACAAGGTAGCTGGCAAGGGCATAAGCCACGCCGGCCATGCCGGTCACGAACTGCACGATCATCATCCACCCGGCCCATACCGCGAGTCGTTCTCCTGCCAGTTTCCTGGTCCATTGATACGCGTAGCCGGACAGGGGAATTTGCCGCGCAAGCTGCGCAAAAACCATGGCTACCAGGAACTGCCCTGCGCCCACGATCAACCACGTCCAAATAAACGCCGGTCCACCCACGCGCAATCCATCCCCGTAATTCGCGAAAAGACCCGAAGTTATGCAAATAACCGAAAAGCTGAGCGCGAAACTGGAAAAGTAACCAAGCGTCCTTTTGAGTTCCTGTTTGTAGCCCAACCGTGCGAGCGCCTGTTCATCGCCATCGGATGGGCCTTCGCCGGCGGCCGCGGCACTCGTAGGTCGAGGATCGGAAATCACGCGCGAAGTATATAACCGCTTATGAAAAGCAGACAGTATGCTTTCTGAAAAATGTTGGATCAGGTGCTTAAAGCGCTTATCGAGGCTGCGTTCATGAACAAGCGGAACCGTTTTGTGGACGGCCAGTTTCAATAGTGATTGAAAATAGGATGGACGTACGCATCGCACCGGGCGTTTACCAGCGCCAAACAAGCCATTCGCGCAATCTCAGCCTGCTTCGCGCTCCAAGAGGCGCAACGTTTGATCGTGAGAAGACGGTTTCCGGCAAGCTTCATTTTGTCGAGCCGCGTAAACGCTCCGATGCTCTTCCCGTCATTTCCAAGACAGAGCGCCACGATTCTTGTTTCGCTGTCATTCAGCCGGGCCTGAACGCGTTCGGTTCAGCCTTGCAGTCATCTTCCATGGGCAGGTCCAAACGATGATTTGGGGCTTTAACTTCTGCGTGATCTCAACCGTTTCCGCAAAACCGCTCGCTTCGCACTATGTAATCTCAGCCTCTTTTTCAAAGACTTCGCGATCGTCCGTCCAGAGCACCTTAATTCGATTCACCGTTGCGGTCATTATTAGACCCGTCTCCCGGCGCCATGGTGTCGACAATGTGCTTTTGCTGTGTTCTCTGGTCGAAAATGAGATAGCGAGTGCGCGTCGTCGTGGCCAATTCACGCGCGCGTTCTTCGGCCTCGACAAGGGTTGCAGCCGCTTCGAGCCACTGCGGATTCTCTTCTGATTCAAGACGGAAAATGTCAAATGCTGGAGTCATGATATTTCAGCTCGCTCCGTCGCCACGCGCTTTCCGGAAACCGTCGTTTCAGCCGCGCGCTTATGTTTCCTGTTCTTTCTGCCGGTTTGGTTTGCCGCTGCAAGGTCTAGCGTCGCAATCTTCCTAACTATCCTTATAGGGACCTGTTCAAAATGCGTCTTCAACTTGCCCATTGCCGTTCCTCCTGATCATGCTCTCACCCTACCAGGCCCCGCCGCATACGGGTCATTTCTTTACTGGCGGGAACTACGGGTTTAGTCGGCTCGTGGCCCTGCTGTAAGCGAAGGTGAGCCTCAGATAGCGCCATCGCTTGAGGATGTGGAGATGTTCGGCCTAACGAGTCGGGTCGATTATTTAGTTGCAGAGCTTGTGGCGTTGCGATACGATTACGTTAGGTTTGCTATTCTCTGCTACGTCAGGAGTCTCGTATGGCCAAATCTCGAGCAACAATTGGTCCCATGCACTTCAAAACGATGGTGCAGGCGGATGTCCCTCAGGGTCGGCAAGGAAAGCACAAGCAGATTGTTACCGTCATCTTGAACGACCTCGATCAATTGCCGGACGGGGCGGCTCTTAAGGTGCCATTGGATGGACTGGCCGATGGCAAGGCAAACGTTCGTTCCGCTCTCAACCGTGCAAGTCGCAAAGTTGGCAGAATTGTGGCCACCGCCGCGGACGAGAACTTCTTATATGTTTGGAATGTGAAAAAGTAGCGCTGGCCGCCGCTCAGGAAAGCCCAATTCCCGGCAATGAACTTGTCTTGATGCCTTTTGAGGTATGTATTTTTGTCCCGCCGAGCTGCCGCTTTTATTCTCGCGACATGAATCACGGCACCCCAATCCTGACCGGGCTTCGCCTTGCAAAACGGCAGACCAGACGAACCGGACTGATCGGCAAAACTGCTCGCGTTCGTCTTCTTCACGGCGCATCCTACGCTCCGGCTGCGACACAGTAGCAAAATGAAGGCGCCGATCCGGTGGATGGGCTAGCGCTCGTGTTGACAGCAAAGGCGTGAAACACTTGGGCTCCGGTCCGCGTATATAGTTCATAGAAAGACGTGCCCGTGCCCTATTCGCCCATACTTGTGCTCCATATTTGTGCTGGAACCGTTGGCTTGTTTTCCGGCACTGCCGCAATGTCCTTCCGCAAAGGTTCTCCCCGACATATCCGGGCAGGAAAGGTGTTTGTCGCATCGATGCTGATCATGGCTGTCGGCGCGGTGTACTTGGGAGTGGTGAAGCATCAACCAAACAACATCGGCGGCGGAATCATAGCCTTCTACCTGATTGCAACAGGGTGGCTGACCGCAAGGCGCAGGGAGGGTGAAAGCAGCCGTGTGGACTGGATTGCGCTGCTGATTCCCTTAACGCTCGGTATCCTCACCTGGGTGAATGGCATTGAAGTGCTTCGTAGCGGGGCAACTTCACAAAACGGAGTTCCCGTTGGGATGAGTTTTTTCATGGGTTCCATCTGCCTGCTTGCGGCCGTGGGCGATGTTCGCATGGTCCTCCGCGGCGGCGTTTTTGGAGTGAAGCGCATCGCCCGGCATCTCTGGCGGATGTGTTTTGGGCTGTTCATCGCAGCAGGGTCATTTTTCATGGGCCCCTCGAACCGCCCACTGAGATTGCTATCGGCAGTGGGGCTCGGGCAACACCTTCCCTCGGCGCTATTTAGTACCGGCCCGTATTTATTTCTCAGCATACTTCCACTGGTTTTGCTGATTTTTTGGCTAGTACGAGTTCGCTTCACAACTGCATTCAAGGGAAAGCCGATGCCGCCGAGCGGCGAGATTCACTCACTACCGACCTAGCATTCCGCATCGAGGATTTCGCATCCATGGGCCGCGTTTTGAACGCAAAAATCCGAAATGCAATTACATTCGTTGGCGGAATAGAGCTGTCGAAACGGAGGAAAACTCTCAGACGTCTTATGCTATCACTTTGGGAAAGACAGTCGAGCAAATGGCTACTTCTCAAGTACGTTGGTCGCGAGATTGAGTTCCTGTCGAAGCCATTCGGGACGAAACGACTCGCGAAGAAACGCGAACGAAATAATCCGGAGCGGGGACGGAAAAAAGATTGGGGTCGATCAAATCGTAGGACACCAGTCGCGAGAGAAGTTAAAGGCTCGGAAAAGGTGCGTCCCGCCAATACGTCATGGACGACTGAATTGCGGACCTGAATTTCTTGGTTTTCTAGCTTACTACCCAGTCTTTTCTGTTTCTTCCACGCCCTGTCTTCAGCATCAGACACTTCATCCTTCTTATGTAGGCGCAATTGAACGTGCTGAAGAACGACGCAATACCCCGGACAGCGCTATCGTGTGTACAATCCTTAAACTAGGCAGGAGAAATGAACGATCCCACGAAAAAGCGGCTCGGATTACTTCTGGCAATCGGACTGGGCTTCACCGCATGTTCTGGCGGGACAGCTCCTTCCGGCGCGCGGCGGGAAGGAACAGTTGAAGCGCAAGACTCTGGGACACCGGAGTCTCTCAGCGTTGCGGGGGAGCAGGAGTTGCGGGCCATCGTGGCAAGCGGGAGATCACCTGATCTGCAGTGGCCCAATTTCTCGGCAAACAGCGCGGCGGTGAAGGGATTCTACGACGAGTCCGGCGACCGGCTGGGATGGAGCCATGGCGGGAAGCCAACGCCACAGGCTATCGAGGCGATCGGAATCTTGGAGGAAGCAGATCTAAAAGGACTCGACAGTAAAGACTATGACGCCCTGAAGTGGCCGGAGCGGTTGAAAGCCTTAGAACGCCCCGGTGGTGCGACGGAATCGGCGCTGGTGAAATTTGATGTGGCTCTGACGGTGTCTGCAATTCGCTATGGTACCGACCTGCACTTGGGAAAGGTGGATCCGAAAATCCTGCACAAGGATTTCGACCCGGAACGCGAAAAACATGATGCGGGAGAATTTGTCTGGAAAAACTTGGTGGGTGCGCGAAGCGTGAAAGACGCGCTCGCACCGATCGAACCGCCATACCCTGGTTACCAGCGGACACTGGTGGCCCTTCAGAAGTACATGCAGATGGCGAAGGAGGAATTGCCCGATCCGCTACCGCAGGTGAAAAATCCGATCGCGCCGGGACAAGAATATGAAGGTACAAAAAAACTTGTGCGCAGACTGCAATTTCTGGGAGACCTGTCAGCTTCGCTGCCGGTACCGGAGAATTCGCAATCGTATTCCGGCGATGTGGTGGAGGGCGTGAAACGGTTTCAGATACGACATGGGTTGGAAGCGGCAGGCAAGCTTGGACCACAAACCATTACGGAACTGAACCGGCCTACGGAGGAGCGCGTGGAAGCGCTGCGGTTAACTCTGGAGCGCTGGCGGTGGTTACCAGACGACTTTACACAGCCGCCAATCCTCGTCAACATTCCGGAATTTGTTCTGCGAGCTTACGACGCACCGGGGAAATTGGCGTTGACGATGAGGGTGGTGGTGGGGCGCGCTCTGCGGACGCAGACACCAGTTCTGGAAGAAGCCATGAAGTATCTGATTTTCTGGCCATACTGGAATGTGCCACCGAGCATATTGCGCGGGGAGATCATTCCGAAAATCACTAAGGATCCGGCATATATTCAGAAAAATAATTTTGAAGTGGCGACGTACTCCGGGCAAGTGGTAACCGATGGAGTGGTGAGCGACGAGGTGCTGGCACAGTTGCGCGCGGGGAAACTGATGGTGCGGCAGAAACCGGGACCGAAGAACGCGCTGGGCCTTATCAAGTTTATCTTTCCCAACGATCAGAACGTTTACTTGCACTCGACGCCATCCCAGTCACTCTTCAGCGAGAGCCGGCGCGATTTTAGCCATGGGTGCATTCGCGTGGAGGATCCCAAGGCTTTGGCGGAGTGGGTCCTCCGAAATAATCCGGGTTGGACGCTAGAACGGATTGAAGCTGCGTTTAAGGCGGAAAAGCAACAACAGGTAAATCTGAAGCATGAGATTCCTGTGTTGATCGTCTACGGCACAGCGATTGCCAAGGAGAACGGCGAGGTATTCTTTTTCGCTGATATCTACGGGTACGACAAAGCGATGGAAAGGCTGTTTGAGCAGGCGTACGCGTCGAAAAAGTGAAGCGGTCGCGATTTTGTTCTCCACATCCGCCGAAGTGGACTCCCAGTTAGAACAGATTTGTCCAGGTCGTGATTAACGCGCTCGCGTGAACCGATATGCTTCGTGTAGGGCTGCCAGGAGAACGGCAATCGCAATGCCGGCTGTAGCCGCCTTCCTTTGACAAGGCGTGTGTGCACAACCGATGAAAACGGCGAACAAACCAATCGACCCGAGGAATGCATTCTTCAAAAGCCACTTCGAGCCGTACCTGTAAGGTATTGGCTGGACAACAAGACCTTTCCTGTCGACGAATGCCTGATTCGGTTTCATCACCAACTCGTTTCGAGAATTCATCCATTCCCTAACGGAAACGGACGACACGCCCGCATGATGGCGGATGTTATCGCAGTAAATTGCGGCCGGCCCGAATTTACTTGGGGCGCCAGGGCAAATCTTGTCGCAGACGGAGGCGCGCGCACCGCGTATCTCGCCGCACTCCGCGCGCTGGACGCAAATGAAAAAGACGTGCAAGCGCTGCTCGATTTTGCGCGCTCATAGTTAGGAATATTTTAGAAGACAGCGTCGTTGTTCCCTATCCTGCAGTGACCGTTTCCTGATACGGCACCGTATTGGTCACAATCTGAAGTTTCGCGGTGCGACGGCATGAAAGGCATTCCTGATCGATCAACGAGACGTGATGCACCGCTATGCAACGCAACATTTCTGCCGAAGTTCAAGTGATAGCGGCGGAGGCGGGTGAACAACCGGAATCGACGGATACACAAGGCAGCACTTCCGTTGAAGTTCAGGAGTCCTCACCGTTTAGGAAATTGCTCATCTCTCCCTGACTTCCGATAGCAACCGTGTATATAGCTGTGGGTACGCTCGCTTAAGACACTCCTTGGCTCCATGCCTATCAGATCGATTTAATGACAAATTTTACTGTTGCAAAGACCATTACATTGGTGTAGGAGACGCATTATTCGGCAGTGATTGAGGCTCACTGGCGGAAGAATCAGGGTCGCCTTTTGGTTTTGGCAAAATAAGTGGCTACTGCTGCACAGCAGTTTGCTCCTACATTGGGGGTGTGGGATGACGGGTAAGTGTATTAGTCTCGTTGTGTCTTTCTTTGTGGTGGCCTTCCTTGCGGTACTTCCAGACAATCTGTTCGCACAGACAGGCGGAACGGGAATTGTCGTCGGCATTGTGACCGATCCGTCCGGGGCTGGGATTCCCGGAGCGACCGTCACCTTAACGGATACATCGACGAATTCGGCGAGAACGGCGACGACAAACGAAGCGGGAAGGTACGACTTTCCGAATGTCCTGCCAGGGAACTACAACCTGACCATCAGCAAGGCGGGATTTAGTGTGGCGAAGATCGTCAATCAAAACGTGGCAGTGGCTGAATCGCGCACGTTAGACGTCAAGCTGGAGATAGGCGCAACGACGCAAACGGTCGAAGTGGTGGCCGCGAACACCGAGTTGCAAACACTGAATGCGACGATTGGTAACACTGTCAGCGGTCAAACGTTGGAGTCCCTGCCGAGTCTTGGGCGCGATGTCAGCTCGTTTGTGACCATGCAACCCGGGGTGAGCCCTGATGGCAGTGTTGGTGGCACGGTAGTGGACCAAGCGAACTTCATGCTCGATGGCGGTAACAACAGCAACGACATGGACGGTAGCGGGGGTGTCTACAATCCGAGCTTTGGCGATGATCCTACTGGGGGGCTGTTTTCCAATTCGAGCAATCCGATAAGCGGATCCAGTGCGGGAATCAACGGCAATCAACCCTCTGGCGTAATGCCTACGCCGATTGACAGCGTGGAAGAGTTCAAGGTAGCCACTTCCAACCAGACCGCCGATTTCAACGCCTCATCGGGAATGGAGGTGTCGATTGTTACCAAACGCGGTACCAACGCCTGGCATGGCACGGCCTACGAATACTACCTGGACAACACCATGTCTGGAAACACTTGGCAGAACAATCAATCGGGCACACCGGTGCCAGATTGGCATCGAAGCTGGTTCGGCGTCGCGGGGGGCGGTCCGCTGATCCCGAAAGATATTCTTGGAGGAAAGACCTACTTCTTCGCCAATTATCAGGGCACGCGCTTTCCGTTGAAGGAGTCATTTGACAGGTTGGTTCCCAGCGAGGACATGCGCAACGGGATCCTGCACGATCCCAACGACCCCGCCACCACCTACAATCTGAATACGCTCGATCCGCGGGGCATCGGGATCAATACTTATACGCAGCAAATGTGGAAGAACCATATGCCGCTGCCTACTCCGGGAGCTGGCTGCGGTCCATTCACCGGTGATGGTATTTGCGACGGCGTGAATACCTTGGATTTCCGCTCCAATCTGCCCATACCACTGAACGACAACTTCGGCGTGGCGCGCATCGACCATGACTTTGGCGAGAAGTGGCACTTTATGTCTAGCTACCGCTATTACCATCTGGAGAGTGCCACCGATGACCAGGTGGACATCGGTGGTTTCTTCAGCGGCGATACTTTGGGTACTCCGAAGTCCCTCACCAACCATCCTGAGGTGCCGTGGTACCTGGTGGTTGGGATGACCACCAACATCAGTTCGAGCGTCACAAATGACTTCCGCTACAGTTACCTGCGGAACTATTGGGCGTGGGCCTCGGCCGGGGATCCGCCACAGTTCTCTAACCTGGCTGCCGCGCTTGAGCCTTTTGGCGAAACGACTCACGGCAAAGAAACGCTTGCGCCTTATAACGTGAATACCCAGCAGACACGCACACGCTTTTGGGATGGGAAGGACAATTTCATCCGCGACGACGTGTCCTGGCTAAAGGGGACGCACTTTTTCCAATTCGGCGGCCAGTATCAGCGCAACTGGAACTACCACACGCGTACGGACAACGGTGGCGGCATCAACTACTACCCCGTGTACCTGCTTGGGAATAACAGTGCGAGTGGCGGCGGCACTGTAGACTACAGCCTCCTCGGCCCGGCTTTCAGCAGTAACGGCACGCTCGCCCGCGAGGCCGCCGCGGTACTAGGCATCGTAACCCAAACGCAACAGGCGTACACGCGCTCCGGTTCAAATCTAACGTTGAACGCGCCGCTCGTGCCAGCATTCGACAAAGTCACGATTCCTTATTACAACCTGTATTTTGGCGATTCCTGGCGGGCAAAGCCGAGCCTTACCGTGAACTATGGCCTAGGTTGGACGCTGGAAATGCCTCCCGTGGAGGACCAGGGGAAGCAGGTCGTCCTGGTGGATGCAAACGACAAGCCGATCGGCGCGGAAGACTACCTTAATGCCCGCAAGGCCGCAGCGCAAGCGGGTCAGGTTTACAACCCGGAGATCGGGTTTGCTCTGATTAACAATGTTGCCGGACACCCGAAGTATCCTTTCAACCCCTTCTACCACGGGTTTAGTCCCCGTGTTGCGGTCGCTTGGAGCCCGAGTTTTGACAGCGGGCTGCTGGGAGACGTGTTTGGAACGGACAAAACGGTGGTGCGCGGCGGGTACGGGCGAATCTACGGGCGAGTGAACGGTGTGAACCTGGTGCTTACGCCGCTGTTAAGCCCTGGCCTTATCCAGCCAGTGATTTGCACAGGTGTGTTGAACTACACAAATACGCCGGGGGATGGGATGCCTTCGTGTAACGGAGCCGTGACACCTAGTGTCAACACCGCCTTCCGCATTGGTACGGACGGCACGACGGCCCCGCTTCCCGCAGCCACAAAGACGTTGCCTCAGCCATATTTCCCGGGTATCGGCGAGAACACCATTGGCTCCACCGCGTCTCCCCTGGACCCGAATCTCAAGCCGAACTCGGTGGACTCGTTTGACCTCACGGTTCAGCACCAGTTCACGAGCAAGATTTCCATTGAAGTGGGGTTCATCAGCCGGCTGATCCATAATGAATTACAAAACATCAACATTAACTCAGTGCCGTACATGATGACGCTGGGCGGACAGCAATTCCAGACCGCCTACGCAGCCGTCGAAAAGGCAATGGGTTGTGCGACCTCTGCGACTGCTTGTATCAATGCGACCCCTGCTACGACCTTGGCGAAACTGACGCCGCAGCCGTTCTTTGAGGCAGCGCTCGCTGGCACGGGCTACTGCACTCCGGGGAATTGCACGGCAACGGTTGTCGCGAACGAATTCGCGAACTTCCAATCGCAAAGTGTTTGGACCCTCTGGTCTGACTTAGACAGGGGCGGAGCCGCCCCCGGTTTCAATTTTCCCTTCAGTATGATGAACACTGCCGGACAAATGTCGAGCAATGTCACCATGAGTACGAGTCTCGGCCACGGCAATTACAACGCCGGCTTTATTACATTCAAAACGACCGATTGGCACGGCGTCACGATGCAGAATAACTTTACTTATAGTAAGGCACTGGGAACGGGAGCCGTCGTTCAGGCTACGAGTCAGGTAACTGCTGTTGATCCTTACGACCTGGATCGCCAGTATGGTCCGCAAGCCTTCGATCGCAAGTTCGTAGATACCCTTTTCCTTGTGTACCAACCGCCGTACTATCGCAATCAGCAAGGTCTCCTTGGGCACATTCTGGGTGGCTGGACCTTCGCCCCGATCTTCACTGCGGGTAGTGGTGCTCCGGATTTTTGTAACACCAATACGGGTGGTTTTTCTGAAAGCTACAGCGGCTCGCAGGATTTTGGCTCCGGGGACGGTGCCAATGTCTTCACAAACGCAAACTGCGTGCTGACCAACCCGTACGCAGGGTCAAGCGGCTCGGTTCACAACATCAATGGCACTCCATATATGTTCGCGAACCCACAGGCAGTATTTAACAGTGTTCGCCCGCTTATTCTGGGTCTCGACGGTAACAGCGGCGGCTTCGGCCAATTCCGTGGTCTGCCCTACTGGAATATAAACCTTGGCATAAAGAAGAACTTGCGACTGACGGAGCGCTTCAACGTTGAGGGCTCGGTCAATTTCGTTAATGTCCTGAACCACAACCAATTCTTGGATCCGACCCTGAACATAGCGGGACAGAACCCACAAACGTTTGGCCAGCTTTCGACGGAAGGAACTTTACCGCGCACAATGGAGTTTGGAATTCGAGTAAACTTCTAATTCTTCCGGCGTGTTTTCAACAGCTCGCATCCACTGAACGTGCCACGTATGTGCCGAGAGTCACCCTGTCTTGCCCAGCGAAGTGGCGGCTAGCACCATCCCTTTTGCCTCTCACAGTGAACGGCTTGCGCAGGCACGTTGTTCACGCGGTGACCCGCCCCGTTTGAAACACCTTTATCTTTGGGACGTCCGATTCTTCAGAGAGCACTACGTTGTTGAATTTTGCTCTCTGTGTCTCCGATCTATAAAGCAAACAACCCACCATATTCGACCCGCTGAAGTCACACCCGCTTACGTCAGCGTAAGAAATGTCGCAGCCGGCCAGGTTGCAGTTTTTCAGTGATGCGCCCCGGAGGTCGGCGCCAAAAGGATCGTGAGGCGTCCGCATCGTCATAGACTTCTTGCGGTCTGCCACCCAGCGCCAACCCGCACCACCAAGCATCGGGCCGCACCTAGAATCTTGTTCTGAACACAACGGTAAGAGCTTCGCGCCGGAACGGATTTGGACCTGCCAGGCACGATCGCTTCCCAGATTGACTCGTCGTGCCATCGCAAGGCTCGAAGATCCTTAAAACGCCTGCAAAGATAAAGTACCTATTTCGGTACACGTCCACGTCAGCGGGAATAATCGATGGTCACCGGACCGGAGTCGTCAACGATTTTGAAGTCGGCCGGTACCTGGAAGAGTGAGGGGTCGGGTTCGGACAGATTGATATCAACGAGGCGCCAGGTGAACTCGCCCGAGCGAGGGTCGCTGTTCTTTCGGAGAATCGTTGTTTTGAGTTCTGAAGAGACCCACGTCTCACTCACGGTCTTCATTTCCTTGTCGTTGCCTTGATAGTTGATTGGAATGGTCTCGGTCGTTCTCGTGCCTTCTGCGGCGAGACCCTCGATGGTCTGCGTGCCGAGCGGTTCCGATTCCGAGCTGGGTCTTTCCTTGGCACTGCCGGAGGCGTTTGGACGATCGGGAAGGGTAGCAGTAACCGCGCCACGGACTGAGCCTTGAGTAACAAGAGGTCGTGCCTGAAATCCCAAAGGAGCTGTGCCTGGTTTCGGCGTTCCGGCGAAACGGTGGGCGATGTGATTTTGCATATCGAGGACATATGCAACACCTGCAGCGGGGTCGCGAATGGTTACAATCACGGCCTCTTGATCATCGGAGGCAGGTCCGCAGAAGAATCGTTCATCGCGGGTGCGGCCTTGTGAATCGTGATAAGTCTTAGACGTGTGAGGCTTCGGCGTGATGTGCGTCCCATCACTAAGGGTCTGAACTAAGGAGGATTCTTCGGTGGCGGAGTAAGGTGCAGTGGACTGGGAACTCAGCGAGACACGAATCGGTCCCACTGTCGTTGAACACATTGTGAGCTGTCGGCTTGGAGGCTCTCCGGATTGCGGCGTGCTTGCCCCCGCGGTCTGAGACGAAGCACCGGAAGCGAAGAGAGACGAAAACATAAAGATCACGCCGAGGGTGATAGCGTTTCGCATGGGGTACTCCTGACGCGAGGTTTACCGAAAGACTACGGCACAAATCCTAAACCATCTGAAAGGTAGAGGCAAGGCCGCTGCAGTGCGGCGCTGCTACCCGCGAGCGGTGCGCGACGTGGTGGTGTATCTCAAACTTGGGAAATCCTTCGTTAGCCCTTTTGTGGTGATATTTCAGAACGACCATCATTATCAGAATTACCGGCGCTATCGTGTATCAACCAAGATGCTCGCCCCACACTCGTAAGGATAACCGTGAAAGTGGAGGCGATTACCCTCCCGCCAGAAACCAAGAGGGACCCGCAGAAGGGACCGTGAAAATCGCGATGCCCGGACGCTGCTATCCTTTATTCATGAAACGCAAGCGCATGAAGGAAATCGTGCTAAGCCTTATCGCGATTCTGCTCGCCGTGCTTTTCGTTGCTCTTCTAGCGCAGCGGCTGTTTCATCCACGATAACTACTGAATCCGACGACTTCCGACAGAGGCTCCCGGAGTATGAGGCGCTGGGCCAAAACAAAATCGGCGATACTGCGCGGGTAAATTACGTGATTTACCTGATGTTCGACGAATCCAGCACATGGCAGCATTTTTCCCGCCTCCGCTCAACTATCGGGGCGGCGACTTGGATTGTCCTCCGAGGGCTCTATTTACAGGTTGCCGTTCCCGTCCACATTTCCACGGATGATACCTGCGAGCAACGACGGCGTACGGGGCGCTGGCACCCGGTCGTTTTCCGAAGCGGAAGTACTATAAATTGGAACTTTCGCGGTAGAGCGTACAGTTCTGTGCATGACAGTTGACGAAGTCGGGGAAGAAGTAATTTCTGGAATTGATTACGCTGCTTATCGAGAAACGGACTCTTCCCTGCACGACGCAGACAAGAACCGCCTGTTCGGTTCAGAACACTACAAGTCAGGCAGGCCCGTTCACAAACCTGGTCCGTGGGAAGAGGGGGATTTTGAAGATAAGATGGCAACTCTTCTGCGGCTGGCCAACAATCAGAAGAAATTCAGCAGGGAGATGGGCATCCATTTCCCCGCATTAACTGACCCGCACGACTTGCATGGCATACTCTCGTAGACGTCCGCTAAACGCCCCGATTGAAGGAAGGTGCTCATCGCAGGACTCGTTTCTGCACAAAATCGGACTAAGGGGAGACGGGACCTTAAGTACGCTATCGTACGGTGAGAGTATTGGAGCGTGCAATAAGTAAGTCAAGTTTGAAAACCAACGATAAATTGGTACGGGGACCTACGCCATTACGCCTGCGCCGCGTCGGTCATAGACGTATCGACGGAGGCCACAATCACACGGTTTGTGTGGCAAAAGATGAAGTACGGACCCGGTTTCTGTCGTGCGTGCTCCGCCATGCGGTAGTTGGCTACGGCTAAACTATCCATCGCTTCAATCCACACGGCGTCTTTATCTGGATGACCACGGAAAATGTCGTATGGCGGAATGCTCATATAGCACCGATTTTGTACAGTACGTTCGAGTCGAAGGAAACCCACCTTTTTGTACAACACTTCTGCCTCCCCTGTCGGTACGCAGCCGTACAGTAAAGGGGTCGTAAACCTGCTATAGTGAAGACCTGTCTCACTAGCATCCTTCTGCCAAACATTTCTCAGGGCAGTTCCTTGCGAATCTGACAAATCCTTCGCAAAGGAAACTGCTATGGTCCGCACAAACGTTTCACATTCTAAGAGAACCTCCAAGTCCTCCGTCTATCACCCGAATGGACGACAGATTCACAACAAAATCTTGCTGGCTCTTCCAAAGGGCGAATGTGACGCCATCTTTGCTAAACTTGAATTCGTTTCCCTGCCCGTGCGCACAGTCCTCAACGGGACTGGACTTCCCATCAAATTTGCCTACTTTATCAACGGCGGACTGGCTTCCGTCCTCACAACGGTAAACGGCGGCAAGAGCGTAGAAGTTGGCTTGTGTGGCAAGGAAGGCTTCGTCGGCCTCCCTCTTGCAGCCGGATTCACTAGCAGTCCTACTCGCATTCTTATGCAAGTCGCGGGGAGTGGTTTCCAAGTAAGCGCGAAGGATTTTGCCGTGGCTTTGCGAGAATGCCCAAGTCTTCGAATTGCGCTGCAACGTTCTACGTTAGAACTGGCTTTGCAATCATCCCAAGTGGCTGCTTGCAATCGGCTTCATGAGGTTGATGAACGACTGGCCCGGTGGCTTCTGATGTCGCAAGACCGTCTTGGCGGCGATATTGTACCGCTCACACAAGAATTTCTCGCACACATGCTGGGCACACGAAGAGCCAGCGTGACCGTCGCTGCCGGTATCCTGCAAAAAGCCGATCTCATTACCTATGGGCGCGGAAGCGTAAAAATTAAAAACCGGGCGAAGCTGGAAGATGCAGCGTGCGAGTGCTATGAGGTTATGACCGAGCAAGTAAAGAAGTGGCATGCAGAGACAAAATAGTCAATCTAGCGACTACACCGAAAACCTGATTGCATCCTTGCCCCTATTGTCTGTACGCTGCCGTACAGTACGCTCTCCAGTCTTGAGGCTGTCACCTCCGCGCGAGGTGGCGATGCCAAAATTCATCCTGATCGTCGATGACAGCGAAGTCCGTCCGCAAAGCAGTGCGTCATTTCTTGGAAGACCAAACCGGCTTTGAAGTTTGTGGTGAAGCGGTAGACGGTCTGGATGCTCTTGAGAAGACGCGCTATCTCAGCCCCAATTTGATTATTCTGGACCTTACCATGCCCCGCATGAACGGGTTCCAGACTGCTCGCCAGCTGCGGGCTACAAGCTTCTGTGCACCCATTATTCTTTATACGGTATCTGCTGAACTCATAAAGCCTGAACAGGCCGAGGCCGCTGGGATCAACGCTGTCGTTGCCAAAGAAGATTTAGATGGATTGCGAATTCACATCGAAACCCTGTTGCATCACGGTGACGATTCGAGAAGAGTTTATGGTCAAACTCTTTGAAACTTCAGTATGGCGAACACGACCACGATTACCACCGATCACGACGTGGATTAATCAGCTGATGCGAGCTTCTCTATTGTCGGAATCAATTCGTCAACGAGTTCCGTTTTGTCTAACAACGTTACCGCGCCGAAACTGTCCGCCAGAGCTTTGGT
The DNA here is from genome assembly GCA_963722985.1 of Candidatus Acidiferrales bacterium. GTDB lineage: Bacteria > Acidobacteriota > Terriglobia > Acidiferrales > UBA7541 > Acidiferrum. Next base: position 248,086 of record CAVROZ010000004.1, read on the forward strand.
TTCCCCATCGTTCGCGATGGACATCGCCACGATTAGCCCATCTAGTTGAGTTTTCACATCCTCAATCGTGAACGTGTCTTGGTCTTTCATGTGTAAATCCATCAAGACCACCTGAGGTTTCAAATCGTTCGTCATCTGGATTGTTTGTGCAAAGGTAACCGCCTCACCGACCAATTCGATCATCGGGTATTGTTCCAGCAGCGCACGAATGGCTCGGCGCGCTACGTCGCTGTCATCGGCTAATAGCACTTTGATCGGCATACTCATCGAACCGTTCTTCACCCTTCACCGCTCTTTCGATGATGGATTCTTCTGCCACAGAGCCCAAACCGCTGCCAGCAGAATGAGACTGGCCAGAGACGAGAAAACAATACTGTTGTCCTGCTTCATAAATGTCGGCTCCTCGGGGCTAAGTCGAGAACTGAACGGCGCAGGATGGCCGCCAAATTCACAATTTCACATTTAATTCGTGCAGCCGATGCAGATTCATGGCGTTACAAGGGAGCTGGGGTGATTGCGCCCGGAATAAGTGGAAGTACTGGAACCGGAAATACCTGCCACTGCCGTGATCAATTTTCCTAGTTGCTTTTCGTTGCTTTTTGGTTCGGCGCCTCTTCCATCCGCGATAGCCGACCTTCTCTCGCTGCTATATATTTGAAATGCGAAAAACAATCGAGCAATGGCTGCTGTTCAAATATATCGATGGTGAGTTCACTCCGCTATCGAAACCCCTCAAAACGAAACAACTCGCGGAGAAAGCGCGCTCGAAATATCCGGAGCGAGAGCGGAAAGGGATTGGGGTCGGTGTGTTTCGATTCAAACCCTAGCCGCAGGGGAGGCAAAGTCAGGTCGTTCCCACCTCCCTTTTTATTTCCGGCCAGCTAATTGAGGAGGCTAGTCGTATCTAGCGCGAGAACGGGCCCTCGATGTACGGATATTGTGCGAAATTATACAGATTTGCCACTCGCGCAAGCGCAGTCTGGCAGAATGAAGAAAAGAGACCTCGCGCCAAAGCAGGCTTTCACCGTCCCTTGTCCCACCTGTGGCGTAGCTATTGGGATGCCTTGTGTGCTCCACTCTGGTGGTAAGCGCTCAGAACCTCATGTTGACCGGAAGCTTGCCGCTATCGATGCCATCGAGAGGAAATGAAATTCAACCTGGTCAGCGGTACTTCTTTGAAAGCTCGGCCTTGAAATGACTTTCAACATCTTCGTGACTCAGCGGGTTTCCTGCTTTGCTCAAGACGACTGAATACACGACTTCGTTCCGTTCAATCTGCGCAGTGATAAATGCTCCGTCTTGCGGTAGCTCTTGGTAAATGAATTTCACTTTCCTGCCGTCTTCAAGTATCTTGATCCACTCTTCGTCGCGCATGTCCTTAGTTCCACGGTCGAGGTCAACGTATGTCGCAAGTATACGTTGTTCGGTGAGAGAAATTCTCTATTCGTAGCGCAGAGCCTCAGGGATCACTCAAAACCGGCCAGTCAGGGTCACTTCAAAACCGGCCAACGGTGAAAGCTCGGGACATTGACGTCGACAGGAGCCCTTATAGGCTCTGTCGGCATGAGCAATGTCTTGACCGAAGAAAAGAAACAACAAGTCATCGCACTGGGAAAGCTCGGATGGTCTTTACGAAAGATCGAGCGAGAAACCGGTGTACGGCGTGAAACCGCGGGCGCTTACCTAAGGGCGGTTGGGATTGCGGTACGGATCCCGCGTGCCTGGGGAAGGCGGGCGCCGGCAAAACCGGCCGCGGGCCGGGTCAGTGCCTGCAAACCCTACCGGGAGCTCATCGAGGAGCAACTGAGCCGCGGACGGAATGCCAAGGCCATCTGGCAGGACCTAGTTACGGTCCACGGTTATCCAGGCGACTACCAAACCGTAAAGCGTTTCGTACGCAAGCTGGGTGGTTCCAAGCTGCCCCAGGCAGTGGGGATCATCCTGACCGAGCCAGGGGAAGAAGCCCAGGTCGATTACGGCAGCGGCCCTCTGGTCCGCGACCCGCAAACGGGCAAAAGCCTGGGGGTAAGCCACGTTACGGCAAGGAGCGCGGCTGCAAGGCTTTCCAACGGAAAGAAATCGGTACTGCGGGTGGAGCGGTAAGTGACTCATTGTAATAGGCCAGTATGGGGATTTTGGCCGGAAGGAAATCAGTAGTTTTCTAACCAGTCGGGGCCAGGGCAAATTCGCGTGTCCAATGAAGGCCAGGGGGGCAAAAAATGACGAAAGTGTTCTTCATAAACGAAAGGCTGGCTTTCGGAAGCCGCGTCACCCGAAAGGCACACAGCAAAAAGCTAAGAGCCCTCGGCATCACACACGTCGTGAACCTGCAGGCAACGAAGGCTAAAAAACTAAAGAGGTTTAAGAGAATTTGGCTCGCCTTCGAGGACGACGGAAAGCCAAGGCCGGTGTGGTTCTACCGCCGCGCCCTGTCCTTCTATTGCAAGGCAATCAAGCGACCGAGTGCAAAGGTATTTGTGATGTGCCGGATGGGTCGACACCGTAGTGCGTCGCTAACGTATTGTCTGCTTCGTGCCACAGGTGCGTCTTCTTCTGCTGCTGCTGAAACAGCAATTCTACGAGTGCGTCCTTGCGCAAAGATCGTGAGGGCATATCGTGAGTCGGGGGAAAAATACTTGCGCCGGAGGAGAAGCTGACTGTCTGCTTGCCTTCTTCGGCCGGTTTGCTAGAGGAATTGGGACCCCGGCCGCAATCTTGGGAGGCCCTTATATTTCCAACCTTTTCCGGTTCGACTGGATTTGCGCGGGCAAAACAATAATATCTGGCCTGATCTCGAAGGTGCGGACTCATGGAATAAATATCCCCCCGCCCTTCCAAGTTGCCGTCTTTGATCGGCAAGCCAGGGCAGATTGTCCGAGCAAATGCCCGTAGAACATTTCGGACATATTTCTCAAACACGTCCTCAAGGTCTATGATGAAAGATAACAATCGGATTCCGCGATCACTTGCGTCCACAGAACTGCTTCGCGCAACCAGCCAGCAAACACACCTTCGCTATTCCCAGGTAGTACTCCCTTGAGGTTGGAAGGCGAGCTGAACGCGAGTAGCCTCCGTGCACGGAGGCAAGGCTTGAAGTCGGCGTTTGGTGAGAAATCGCGGCGAAAAGGACATCGAAAGGGGCAACGAGACCGGAATTGCAAGAGGAAGGCACGTCAGTCGTGGCGCGACGGAGAACGCGACCACGAGCGTCGCACACGGCCCGACCGGACCGGCGGCGATACTGGCATCGCCGCCGAGCTTAGCTTTCCCATTCATCAGTGCGCGCGCTCCGTTGTCATTCATTACTCATTCCTTCACTGGTTTTCCATACACAACCAGCATTGCAGGACCGGACGCGGATGCGCGCCGGCCTTGTGCAGCCTTTGTTAGGCAATGTGGGTAAGGACACCGAAGCTCGTGGAGTCCGACACCTGGACCATAAGCGCGATCCGTTAACTCTACCGATCGCTTTGCGCCGCAATACTGACAAACGAGGGAAATGGTGACTGGCAATTCCAACAGCATGTCAATGCGACGAGGGTTGTTCAACGAACACCCCCGAGTCGTACGACCCTTTCACTATATTCTTGGCCGTAATTGGCCGTTGAGACTCTCGCGTAAATCGCTACTCTGGTAGTCATAGCATTTGCAAATTTCCTCGCGCAGGGGACTGTAAAAGGTTCCGTCTAGGGCAAACGCACGTTTACTAAGTGCTTATTTTCATAAATACGATGACGTATTTACATACTCTTTAGAAAGCAAATTCTGCTATTCTTGGCATGGAGGAGATTGCTCTTCATGCCAAGGCGAAGCCCATTCTCTATAGTTCTCAGTAAGGAAGAGCGTATCACGTTGCAGGCTCAGGCACGACAGTATACGTCACCGTATTGCGACGTAGTCCGCGCAAAAATCGTGCTGCTCGCTGCCGAAGGGCTCTCCAACGATGTCATCGCTGCGCGCCTGGACACCCCGCGCCAAATTGTCAGTAAGTGGCGCAAACGATTTGCCCTCGCGCGCCTTCCTGGCCTGGAATCGCAACCTCGGGGCGGGCGTCCCGCCCTCTTTTCCCCCCGGCGTCGTCGTCCAAGTTAAGGCGCTGGCCTGTGAACTCCCGCATCGCTTGCAACTTCCGCTCTCACGACTTTCTCTGTCCGAGATCCGCCGCGAAGTCCTCGCCCAGGGATTGGTAGCGAAGATCAGTGGAGCGACCCTGTGGCGCTGGCTCAGCGCCGATGCCCTCCGCCTTGGCGGCATCGCAGTTGGATCTTCCCACGCGACCCCGATTTCGCGGCGAAAGCCGGGCGCATCCTCGATCTGTATAACCGCGTTTGGAAGGGACGCCCTCTAAACGCGCGCGAGTTTGTCATCTCCGCGGATGAAAAAAGTAGTATTCAAGCCCGTCGTCGCAAGCAACCTACCCTGGCGCCTGCGCCGGGTCGTTCCACCAGAGTCGAACACGAATATTTCCGTGAAGGGGCATGGACCTATCTGGCTGCCTGGGATGTGCATCGAGCCAAGGTGTTCGGCCGCTGCGAAAAGAAAAGCGGCATTGCCCCGGTCGATCGCCTGATTGCGGAAGTCATGAGCCGACAACCCTACAAGTCAGCACGTCGCGTTTTCTGGATCATGGACAACTGTTCCGCCCATCGCGGCCAAAAGGCGGTCCACCGCCTGCGTTCTCAATGGCCCAACGTCGTCCTCGTGCACACCCCCGTCCACGCTAGCTGGCTCAATCAGATTGAGATTTATTTCTCTATCGTTCAGAGGAAGGTACTCACGCCCAACGACTTCAAATCCCTCAATGAGCTCGAACAGCGGCTGCTCGCCTTCCAGCGGCGATACGAGGAAACCGCTTCTCCGTTCCAGTGGACTTTCACTCGCAAAGACCTGACAACTCTCTTGGCGAAGATTGAAAACAGCCGGTTGGCTTCAGCCGCCTAACGCATTGCAAATACGTCACCGTAATTCCGAACTAGAGTACTAAGTATTCTTCACGAAAGACAAATTTTCAGATTTTGGGATTTTCTGGCATTTGGAGCGGGCTGCGCAGTGGTCTAATCTCGGCACACCAAAAAACAGGGCGGGTCGGATGCGACCCGCCCTGCAAACTGCATCCTGATGGAACTTCGCTATTACAGCGGTGTTCCGTTGCTCGACGTGCAAGCAGTCGTCAGGTTGTAGTAGATCACACCAGACTGGTCCGAGCAGAAATAGCGCGTACCAGACTGGTTCGGGGCAACCGGGGTCGCCGAGGACGTGTAGGTCACGGCCGGGGTGCCGGTCAAACCACCAACGAAGAAGTTATATCCGCTCTTCGTGCCGCTCGCCAGAACGCTGTCGATCAAGCAAGCTGCCGTCGAAACCGCCGCCTGCGCCGAAGTGCAAGGCGTGGTCGCACCGGCGTTGCCCAAAGAACCGAGGTCAGGTGAATAGCCGAGCGTGGGGAAGTTCGTCGAATAGGTAACCATCGCCGTATTGATCGTACGGAGAGAACCAACCGCCGAAGATTCATTGGCTGCCATCTTCGAGCGCATCAAGTTCGGAATTGCAATGGCCGCGATGATCAGAATGATCGCCACGACGATCAGCAATTCGATAAGAGAGAAACCCTTCTGCTTCTTCATGTAATCTCCTTGAGAGAGTTAATTAGTGCCAGAGCACGCCATGAGAATGGTGCAAGGGGGGTGCCAACCCTGTGCCCCCCAGGCCAAACCTACTAGAATCAATGTAACCAGTTTTATTTCAGCATATTACGGAAACACTCCCTCGGTTGAGCTAGCTCTCAATCCTACAGCTAAGTCTATAGGCCTCGCCATAGTGACAATTATTGTCATCGCCCCGAGTCAATTAGTGTCAAATGGGGACGAATGTTGCTGTACCAAGAGCTGGTCATAATCGCGGCGACGCTTGGGGTCACTGAGGACGTGGTACGCACTCGTAACGTCCTTTGCCCTTTCTGTGAAATTCGAAGGGTCGACGTCGCCCGGAGCATTACGCTGTCGTACAAACACACTGAATGCAGATTCAATTTCTTCCACCAGCGTTGGAAGGAACTCCGAGAGTATCGTATAAACTCATTTCATCGCTTCGCCGCAAGACGCCCGAGAGGGTGGGAATAAAACGTATCGAGTCATTCTGCGAGTCAAATTTTGACAAGCTTCCGCAAGACGGTGGAATCATATTAGCAAGCCGGGGCCGCTGCTTTCGTTCCAAGCTACTGATTTGGGATAAGCTCGCCTCTTCCCTCAGAAGAGTGCAACTCGGCGAAACATTCTTTTCCTAAGGCTAATCGATCACCTCACGTCTGCCGGGATATTTCCATGCCAAGACTTGCCCGAATCCTCTGACGCTCAACAACCTCACGAGGCGATCCGCCCGGCTTCTCAATCCAGCGCCCGTCAGAAACTGTAGTTTGAGTCACTTCCGTTGTTGCGACGAACTCCGCTTCGCTCTATCAATCTGGCCGCAATGCGGGGAAAACTGTACGAAGACTCTAATGGGCCGCTATATGGACACGGGACTGAAACGTGACGGTCTCAGTCCCGTATTTGGCGGATGCAATGATGAACAGCGCGCAAACACTAATCGTAAGAATTCTCAAGCACCATCCATTGGTGAAACTGTAGTTTGAGACGGCAATTCCCTCTGCACTCGGGGCAACCCGCCAGTAATAACCATGAACTCGGCCTCATCGATGTACGCAGTGGTTTACGCGCCGAATGCCTACGTGCACATCGGCTAGCTTATCAAAACGGTCGGCCACTGCTTCCAGAAAGCGGTCATCTTCCGATATTTTTTCCTGTTTCTTCGGCACGGCGTTCTTCTTCCCGATTCACGGAGCCGGTTTCAACGACTTTCTACACATTGGCAGCCATTTCACTTTTCGGTTTCGGAATGCCAAGGAACAGCCCAGCTAGCTATTGCTTCACTCCCCATCTTTGAGCTTGACCATCCACATTCCTTCACACAGTGAAGATGCAGGACGTCCTTCTCGGCTTCTTCTAATGTGCCCGGTATGGGATGCGTGACCATGCCGTAGCTGGTTTATGGCATTTCTCGCAGCGGAACAGAAAAAGGAACAATGTTTCATTCACGGTGGCTTTGCTCATGCCGGGATGATATACCGGGAATAGGGAACGGGAAAGTGGGTTGCGGCGGTGTCCGGCGGTGTCGCGAAGATGTAGCTGTCGAGCCGGGGCTACCGTTTACAAATGAAGTCCATTTTCTTAACGAAGTTTTGGCACAGCAGCGCATCGCTGCGGTTACGGAGTGCGCGGAGATACGCAGCGAACGCTTTTCGAAGCGTCGCGTGAAATAACTTGCGATTGATAATTAACCCCTTGCCATTAGTTGTGGGAGCCACGAGCTGCCCGTTACGCCGAACTTTTGAGCTTGCCTTGATTTCCGCCTGATGAAGAATGCCGCAACGGAAGTGGTCGTAGAACTTGGCGGCAGTGGCTTTGGTGAAGTATGTGGAAAAAGGGGGTGTCGTCAAGAAGTCTACGAAGTACTGCTCCCCCTTCCGGCGCGGGGTTTCTTCAGCGCCTTCTCTGAACTGTTGCAATGTCTCAATCAGAAGGCAGTCCAGCGTAAGTACTGCAAAACCGGCGAAATCCTGTTTGTCAATCGCTTTGACCGCATCAAAGAATCTGGCATTCAGGCGGTCCTCCAGCATCCGAACCGCCTTTCGCCAATCAGACTGAGTTGCGAGATACAGCGCGTTCCAGTCGCTATCTTTATAGCGGGGCGAGATGTACATGAGAACCCCCTGCGCACGACGGTCCAACCTCGTGGCCGAAAATCCAGCCCTTCAGCTTTCTGATTTTATCTCCGTTCGGCTCGCCCGGTTGTCGCATTCCCGTAACGACTTCAACCGGTTGTCTTCTTGCCGCCGACCTTCGTTTTCACCACCGCTTTTTCGGAGCTGCCTTCTTCTTCACCAGCTTTTTCTTAACCGCCTTCGTCATCGGCGCCACTTTCTTGCTGCTTAAATTAGCGTTGCAGTATTACGGTCAGTGGCAGACGAGGTTGCCGACAAGGCTCGCAGGGAGACCTTCTCTAAATACTCTTGGCTCTGAGTTATTCCTTGATTTTTCCCAGTTCGCTGTGGAAGCGGTGTTTGCTTTCATCCACTTCGAGTCGATTTTTCAAGACGAACTTGGCTTCCTCAACGGCAGTTCGCAGTTCTGGGTGCTTATCGAGATTGAACCCATTCGAGACCGCATTTGCCAAGTGGTGTAAACAATTCTCCAGTTCAGTAATCCGCTTCACGACTTCGGGTGCGGACGTTTGCGCCTTAACGTAGGTATCCAGCGCCACTTCCCCTTCGACCTTCTCAATGTACTCGGCGATATAGGTTTCGCCGTCGTTAACCGGATGGACGACCTGCGGGACAACACCGGCAAGTGGATTTTGGTTCGCCATACGCCGATTATACGCCCGGTTTTGAACCATTGTGCTCCAAGCCATATGGCGACGTTCTTTCGATCCCCACCGCCCCTAAATCCTGACGATTCTATTGGTCAGCCGGTTTTTTCAGTAAATGAGGGCTCCACCCTTTGGCTTAGTTGGCGCACTTTTTTGGATTCCGACGGATTTGGCACTACCTTGGCAAGTCGTTCCGCCCCGCGCACCCAGCCTGCCGAGGCAGGTCGGGTGAAATATCTTCTCCACTTTGGCGCAGTCTTGGCAACGAGCCTTTACTGGAACAGATCCAGTAAATGTCCCTGAACGGCAGCACCGAATCGGCGCACGCCCGACACGACCTCTGCACTGTCGGAAACGCGAAAATAGTCTTCCGGATCGGCAACCGTAAAATCCAGGATCGTGCGCATGCTTAGAAGATCGTATTCAGCAGGAAAAGTCAGCCTGTCCTCAATTGCACAATACGGTGCTGCCTCGTGGGTGAAGAAATTTCTATGAGCAATCAGGAACATGTACCAATCAGTGGACGCCTGGAGCCTCATGCCGCTACTGTGTATCCTGCATCCATCTTGACCAGCGCGATAGATAGCGGCATCCGTCTAGGTCATTCGGGGATTTTTCTTTTTCGCGGTACCGAGGTATCTTTAATAAGTGTATAAGCTACTGTCCTCCAGCTCAGTTCCTAGGCGGGTGCCCATCTTCTCGACCGTCTTTCTGTTTGCCCTTCCCGTCTTTGTTGGGGGCACGGTTCGAGGGCAACAGTCGTGCACAGTTATCCTGGCGCCGAGAATTCCAACAGCCGTTAATATTTTCAGTACTCAGTTGGAACGGACACTTGGTGATATCGAAGCGGAATGGGTAGAGAGCAATTACCACGCGGCTCACGATGAGGAGCTCGCCGCTCATCTCAACGCCATCGCAGGTCGGGTTTTGGCTCAATTTCCGGGCGATCTGGTGCCAGTTCACGTCATTTTGATTGACACTCCTGAAGCGGAGTCATTCAGCATTGGGCCCGAACGAATCTATGTCACACGAAAAATGGTTGCGTTGCTCAGGAATGACGACGAACTTGCCGGCTTACTGGGCCATGAACTGGCCCACATCCTAATCCATCAGAACGCCATCATCGTGAGCGAGTTATTTCACGAAATTCTGGGTGTTAACGCCGTCAGCGATAAGAACGATATTTTGGAGAAGTTAAGGCGGGTGTTGGACAGCATAGACCGCGACACAAAGTTATTGAGAAAGGCTGCTGAGATCATCGGACGGCAGGAAGGGATCCACCAGAATGAGGCAGATCAGGTCGCGTTGTATGCGTCAGCGGTGGCTGGGTTTTCGCCGCAAGCCTATGTGGAACTTTTTGAACGTTCGGCGGGAACAATGGAGGCAGTGGAAGTGTGCTGACTGATTACTTCGGGGCGACAACCTCGAATCTAAGGCGCCTTCGGGAGATTCAAAAAACCCTAAGGCAGCTCCCGCGACCATGCCGGGGAATGGTACCTGCCCCCTCGGCAGAGTTCCGCACATGGCAGGCCGCGGTGATGTCGGACACGGGTTTGGCCTGCCGATGATGGATGCAAGCAGCGATAAGAGCAGAGAGCACTCTCCCGATTAGGTTTTAGCAGCTAAGCTAGGAAACTCTAGTGCCATGTATGCAAGAAATGTTGGCTTATTCTGTAAACCCATGTGAGCCCAATAATAATGTATCAGTCTCCAAATCGCTGTCGCATTGTGTGGCTTACCCGCACAAACTATGGTGTTTTGGGTGTGCCCTGGCAATGGCTCTTGCCTTTGGCGGCCGCACTTTTCTTTCTCCTGGCGCCGCTCGCCGCCTTTGCCCAGACGGCGGCCAAGGTCGCGAACGGTCCAAGCACCTCTCTGAAAGGCACAGTCAGCACGCAAAAAGGTGACGTACTGGCGGGCGCTACCGTAAAGCTAGCAAAGAATCCACCAATAGGCGTTCCGGCGACCGCAGAAACCGACGAGAACGGACACTACGAATTCCACGATCTTCAGTCGGGAAACTATTCGATTTCTGTCGAGGGCGCGGGCTTCAAAAGAACCGGAAAAGCAGTGCTCTTGAAAGACGGAGAGCAGAGCGTTCAGGATTTCAGTCTCGATGTCGAGACCGTCGCGGAAACCGTGCAGGTGACCGGAATGGCGACGATCATCTCTACCGAAAGCTCCTCCGCCCCAGTTTCCGTTGTCACCAACACGCAGTTGGTCACGCTACCCACTCAGCAGGAACAAGTGAAGGAAGTGATTCCCATAACTCCGGGCGTGGTGCGGACGCTCGACAGCAAACTCGTATTCAAAGGCTCGGACGAGAATCAGAGCCTGCTGATCATTAATTCGACGCGGAACACGGACCCGGTAACCGGCAGTTTCGGCATCACCGTACCTACCGATGCGGTCGAGTCCTTTGCCGTCTACAAGACGCCCTACGACGCAAGCCTGGGGAGTTTTTCTGGTGGATTGACTACCATCGCCACGAAATCTCCCGCCGATAACTTGGACTTCAATCTCACTAAGCTCGGAATCACCGTTTTGGGCAAGAATGGACACATGTCCGGACTGGGCGGCGCAAATCCCTCAATCTCGTTCGACGTCCCTTTAATCGCCCACAAATTGCTCCTCTCGGAAGCCTTCCAGTACGAAATGAAGAAAACTACCGTGGAAGGTTTGCCCTGGCCGGATGACATCAGCAAGAAGCAAGGATTTAACTCATATTCGACGTTGGAGGCCATTCTCAGCACCAACCATCTGTTGACGTTGACCGTCAATGCATTTCCGTTGCGAACCGACCATATCGATATCAGCGCACTGATTCCGCAGCCCGCCTCCAACAGCCTGAATCAGAGCGGTGTGGCCATCGCCCTATCGGATCGGTACGAGTTCGCGTCTCACGCCGTTCTGTCGACCGTAGGGCAGTACACGCGATTCGACAGCGATGCCCACGGCTATGGCCCGGAGGACATGCTGATCACTCCGCAAGGCTATGGCGGGAATTACTTCAACACGTGGTCTCGTCGCGGCAAAGAGTTTCAGTTTCTCTCAACGTACGAGCTCCCGAAGAAAGAGTGGCACGGCTCCCATGAAATCCGCGTGGGCGTGGATATCGACTGGCGGAGTTTTATTGGAACCACCGAATCGCATCCCATTCAAATCCTGAGAGCGGATAATTTGCTCGCGGAAACGGTCAATTCCAGCTTGGTTCCCGCGCAAACGCCTTCCGACAGCATTTTTGCAGAGTTCTTGCAGGACCATTGGCTGTTGGGTTCGCACGTGAGCGCCGACCTAGGACTCCGGTTCACCACGGAAACTGCCGGCTGGGCAGTGGGTGCGGCTCCGCGGGTGGGGTTGGCCTACTCTCCCGGCAAGGATGAAAAGACCGTCATTCGGGCCGGAGCGGGTCTTTTTTACGGTGTGCTGCCTCTGCTCGCGGCGAATTGGGCGGCAAATCCCTCTAGAACGATCACTGAGTTCGACACCTCCGGCCTGCCGATTGGGCCGCCGATCACCTATACGAACGTGTACACGGCGGGATTGAATCCACTGGTTTCTCCCGGCTTGTCTCAGCAACCGGACACCACACCCCGCAACGTTACCTGGAATTTCGGAGTGGTTCGGGAATTGTACAAAAACCTCCATCTAGACGTGAGCTACCTGAACAGCCGCACCAGCTATCTCTTCGTGGTCGAACCATTCACTGCCGCTTCGCCCACGGACGCGTCTTACATGGGGCTCACCAACACCGGCTCTTCCAAGTATCACGAACTGGAAGCTTCCGTGCGTTACACGTTCCGCGATAGCGACCAGTTGAAAGCTTCTTACATCTGGAGCCACGCTCGCGGTGACCTCAACAATCTTTCCAGCGTCATGATCCCCTTTGCCGCGCCTGTGTTTCGCCCCGATGTTTACGGCATCTTGGCGTCCGATATTCCCAATCGCTTCGTCGCCTGGGGAATTTTCGCCCTGCCCTGGAAGATTATTTTCAGTCCGCTGGTCGACGTTCACTCCGGCTTCCCCTGGTCGCCGATCGATGTCACGCAGCAATACGTCGGCACGCCGAACGGGCAGCGCTTTCCGACGTTTTTCTCACTCGACCTCAAGGCTTATCGGACGTTTCGGATACCGTTTTGGAAAGGCAAGAACGGGAAAGATCATCACTTCCGCCTCGGCGCCTACTCGTTAAACGTTACCAATCATGAGAATTTTAGCACTGTCTACAACAACGTGGCCTCGCCCGACTATGGCAAGTTCGTCGGATTTCTCTACCGCCACGAAGGCATGACGCTCGATTTTGTGGATTAATCGGATCCTCACCCCCCACCTCACAACTTTGGCCTGCTCCAAGTACGATGCGAGTAAGCACCAAACCTGTGTAACAAATGTAACAATTGAGAAGGGTTTTGAAGTGAGGTCCTGCGCCTAAGTGCGACCAGCGACAAGGTTTAAGTTTTTTAACCCTTAGGTTCGGAACCAGGAGGTCACGAGTCTGAGTTCAGCCGGTTTTTCGAAGAATAGGGGACCTTAGTCCCCACACTTGGGAGGCCTTTGTATTTCCAAGATGTTTTTGGGGAATCTCCTCAACTGCCCAACACTGTTGCGAGGCCTGAAGAGCCTTGCTTAACAAATTCCTACCAAAGCTCGGCCGCTGCGGATTCCGGACGATGCCGATCAGTGTTCCGGGGCATGCCGATCACCGGTTCCGGGATGATGGCGATCATGATTCCGGGTGATGCCGATCACTCGTTCCGGGATGAATCTATTTGTTCCGTTGCGTCGCTTTCAATGGACACGGACTGAGGAGCTAACCACCTCTGTAGTGACCACTGTACCGCCGTTGATAGTCGCGTACCTGCTTGTCCACTTCTGCTACTGGTTTGGGCACCACCCTTTCGATCTCCTAGATTCGGTCGCGCTGAAATGGAGCGATTACAAAGATGTTTTGTCAGCAAGTTATAGCGAAAAATTCTTTACCGAAAATCGGCAAGCAATTCTCCAAGCCCTCGAACGGATAGGCAGAAGACAATTCCATTTTATCACGTGGTTTTATTTGGGAACTGCCCTGGAAGCCGTCGCCGCTGGGTTGTTGACGCGCTATTACGGAAACTTGAGAAAGTGGCGACTGCTCGGACGTGGCATAGAGAAATTTGTTCTTCCCGGTCTTTCAGAGTGGCACGTCATGTTTACACCTTTTACGTTTTCTCGTACGCCCGCGCGAGTCGTTCAGGTAGATGCTCTCATGACTGATGGCACCCTGTATCAAGGGGAAGTGGGAGACTTTCACATTGATGCTAATGGCTGTTTGACGGGGTTCTTGCTTAAGAAGGCGCGACGCTTTTTGCGCGCAGAGTATAAGGACGACCGGAATGCAGGAAAAACCGTAGACAAGGAAAAGTACTGGAGGACGATTCCCGGCGATAGTCTTTATTTACTCGCAGACAAAATTTCAAATCTCAACCTGTCATATTTGGCGACGAAGCCTTTGAAGGAGCTTGCGGAAGATACCCTGAAAAAATTGAAAATCGACGCCAGCGTTGCGATTCAACCACCGCAAACTAAGCCAGCAAGATTGGAGGCTGGGCCGGTCGCGCCTCCCGAACCGGTGACCAGGAATTTTCATATTTGCGCACATTGCATCGCGAATGGCAGACTCGGTTACGTACCCCGCGTTTCGCTGGAGACTCCGCCCGTGTCGCGCACGGATGGACGGAAATACCATTTGTTTCTCCAGTTTGGTCCCAGTCCCCATACTTCCACCGCAGGCGTAGTGTCAGGGGTGTATCTGGTGCAGTTCAGGTTTGCTCTCGACGCACTCAAGATTTACAACGAGCCGATCTCCGTATTAATTCACGAGACTACTCAGACCAATTTGCCATCAAAGGTAGAACTAGTGGCCGACAGGCTCGACAAGATTTTGGAGGAAGGAAAGAGACCCGCATCCTTCTACAAATACGCGAGTGGAAAACTAGTCGAACTGAAAAAGACCAAAGCAAAACCACGCAAATAAAACCTATCTCAGTTTCTGAATTGCCCCGATATTTACCTTCGGTGTTGCCTTGACGTAATTCTTCATCGTGACGGACAAGGAAGAGTGCCCTATCAACGCTTGGATGATTCGATCTTGAACGCTCGCGTCGTGGAGCCGGGCAGCGAAGCCACGGCGCAGCGCGTGCCAACTCCCTGGTCATGGTACTTTCGATCTAGATGCGGTCTATTTGATTCGAGATTATGTTCTTGTATTCTCTTGGTGCGGCATGCTGTGCTTAAACTGCTAGAGGAGCGCCGCAGAAGTTTCTCTAAAGATCCGAGCGTCGTTGCGGAGAGATATGCTCCGTGTTCACTGGGAGACGCCGGATGTGCATCCTGCACAGCCGAATCGCTCGGCTATTTTCCCCACCTCAGGTGTGGAGAACCCAAGTTCAAAGGGACTTGTGTGTCCATGCCCGCTCCAATCGAATTCAAGAAATCCCCAGCCGAAGACGTATCCGTTACACGCGACCGCGCCGGCCTGATCATCCCATTTCCCACCTCGGCGTCTTCCTCACCGCAGCCTGCCAGTGATATTGTTCCCGTAGCGACACCACCGAAGCGGAAACGAGGAAAATCCTTGTCACGCAGAACTGGTCAAGATGGTCATATCGAAAAATCTGGAAGATGGTTCGTGGTTCGCTATTGGAAGGACATTGCCGGTCAGGAGAAACGAGAGCATATGCGCTCGCGCATTTGCCCGATCTCCGGGCCTGGCTTGCTTTCTAAGAGCGAGCGCAAACGGAAAGCGAGGCAAATCATCCAAGTGAGCGGGGCCGATTCTCCGGAATACTTTCATGAAGTCGTGAAACCAAATCCGGTCGGATTTACCTTCCGCGAGCAATCAGAGCTTTGGCTGGAACAACTCCAGAATCGCAAGCGCAACCCAATTGGAGAGAGCTATGCAGTCACCATTCAGGGAGCCCTGGATAAGTGGATCCTTCCTGCGATTGGTGATCTGCCGCTCGCCAATGTGGACAATCTCTCCGTCAAATCGCTCATCGAAAAGATGTGCAAATCGAAACTTTCGCCACGAACTGTGAACAAGTATGTTGAGCACATTAAACAGGCCGTGGAATCGTTGAGAGGGCCGAACGGAGAACCGATCCACAAGAGAAAATGGGATCCAGAAACGATGGACCTACCGATAGTGGAACACTCGGCGCAGAACCGTCCATCGCTGAAAGCCGGCCCAATCTCAGAACTCATTCGGGAAAGTAACGGTCAAGAGCAGGCACTGTATGTTCTGGTCGCCGCTACAGGAATGAGAATCTCTGAGGCTCTTGCGCTTGAGACAAAACACTCAGCCAGCAACGGTCGAACAATCGTAGTCGAGCAGCCAGTCGAAAAAGACGCCTCGCGCATTGTGCGGCATCTCAAAACTGATGCCGCCAAACGAGAAATCGACTTGCATCCCGACATCGCAGAGTACCTGCGAAATTACACGGCCAGAAAGAAGGGGTTGCTGTTCCACACAACAAACGGGACGCCCCATCTTTATGGCAACCTGCAAGACCGCTGGCTCACTCCCAGACTCATAAAGATGGGTCTGGACCAGAAAGGAATGGGCTGGCACGCATTCAAACGATTCCGCAAAACATGGTTGCATGGTCAACGCTGTCTGGAGGACATCAACAACTTCTGGATGGCCCATCGGCCGCAAACTATGTCCGAACTCTACTCCCACCTTCACGAGGAGTTGCAGCTACGACTCGATGAAGCTCAGCGAGTCGGTTACGGATTCGTTCTGCCGGCGTCCAAAAATGTCTCTGTTGTCCCGATTGTCCCGAAATCGCAGCAAGAAAATGCAGAAGAAGTTGCAGCGTAAGTGTCGTAGAATGTTAGCAGTGCGGTAGAAGTGGGCGTGTAGCTCAGCTGGGAGAGCACCTGCTTTGCAAGCAGGGGGTCACCGGTTCGATCCCGGTCACGTCCACCATATCTTCAATAACTTGCAGTTCATCCTTTGCATTGGGATATGCCTTTGTGACGTTCATTGTGACGTGACCGCCCGATCGTGACCCGTCAGAAAGAACTGCAAGGGCGCTCCGCTTTGCGTTGAGCCGGACGTGAGAGTAATGTGAGGTCATCGCTGAGGCGTCGGATGGACTAGAAGCTGTTCAGAAAGCCCAAGACCTGAAACCGGACATAATTCTGCTGGACATTGGTCTGCCCAAGTTGAACGTCGAACGGGATCGAAGCCGCCCAACAGATACGACAACTCTCTCCCAACTTATCACCGATTCAAATTGAAGTAGATAAGGCCGCCGTCTTGCGGAAGCCTATTAAACTGTGATTCGCACAGCGACTCGATGCGGTTTATCACATCGTTTCGGGCGTTATCCGGTGCCGTAATCTCGACGAAGAAATCCCGAGGAACGTTGCCTTTAACCTTTACTTGATAGACGCACCATTCCGAATCTTTCTTCATGAGCATGATGGAATAGGTGTGTTCGCCACTTTGCGTCACGGCTTCTCCACTTTATAAGGCTCTTAAACTTCAGTACGAAATAGCGTGCACGACGATTGTCTGTACGGCAGCGTACTATTCATATCGAGGCTGAAACAGCATGCGCGCTAAAAGAGCAACGAAAAGCATAGCGCCAACAATTGCAATTAGGCTCTTTAGCGCGATTCCTTTCATGTGCTAGCCTTTGAAGCTAATCCTCGAACCACTTTTCTCCCGGGCGGTGCCCTTCACCCGCTTGCGATTCATAAATGCGAGAAAGAGCCGGGCACTGCGTCCAACTATTACAAGCGACCGATCTTCCAAATTTCAGTGCCGATCGGGAGGTCGTCCATCGTGACGGAAGGTCCCAATTCAATAAAGAGCCCTGCATTTTCACTCAAGGGTCGTCGTAGAGCTTGGGGAATCACATTGGCTACTGAACCATCAGGCCGTCGAAGTTCAAGTTTGTCTCCCGTTAGCGGTTCAGCGAACTCCGGTTTTGTGAACGCGTTTGGCACGATAGGCAACGGGTAGATGCAGGAACCTGTGATCTTGCAGCGGTCAGAGAATTTAACAAGTAACCGCGTCCTTAATTTCATACGCCCAAATCCTCACGGGCCCTATTCGGGCGACCCGAACAATCAGGTCAGATGCGAGCAATGTAAAGCGGGCGCTAATTTTACTGCTACTAGGGATTCCCCCAGTTGTCTGGCGCTGTGGCTTAGTCCAAAAAAGTTGAAAGAGAATTTTGCGATACGCTCGCTGAGAGGGTGAATCGCTGGCGGAAAGATGACTTCCTCCGTGAGGCAGAAGCCATTTTGATTTCACGACATAGACGGGAAGGCCCCGGAGTGGCGGCGCTAACTCCCGATTAACAATTTGAAGGAGGACGTATGACTCGTTCGCGGCTTTTCCTGGTAATACCAATTGTTCTTGCTATGACGACCTCAGCGCATGCCCAGGATTACAGCAAATTGCTCTTCAACGCCGGTGGTGGAATTGGCTTCCCTCAAGGAGACTTGAGTTCCTTCGTCAATGACGGAGGGAATTTTGTTATCGGTGGAGGATAAAATTTCGTTAAGAATTTCGGCGTCGACACCGAATTCATGTGGCACGACTTGCCCATCAACTCGGCAACCAAGCAGCTCCTTCAGACACCCGGTGCAAGCGCCCGACAGTATTCCTGGACGTTCAATCCTATCGTCGACTTTCCGATTGGACACAAGTTCGGAGCATACGTGATCGGTGGAGTAGGCTGGTACCATCGCTCGGGTGAAACCACAACGCCTGGTGTGGGTGTCATCTGCGATCCCTACTGGTCCTGGTGGTATGGGTGCGCGATTGGGAGCGTGGCCATCGTAACGGGAAGCAGAAGCGCCAACGCATTTGGCGAAAATATCGGAGGAGGCCTCACGTATCGACTAGGCGAGAGTCACGCGAAGCTATACACAGAGGTCAGGTACCACCACGCTTCATATGATAAAGTTTCAACCAATATTCTTCCGCTAACCTTCGGCATCCGATGGTGAACGAGCAGCTTCATGTGGTAGAGCGCTGTTATGCCGATAAGTCCTGTCCGTCGTGTAATCAGAAAAGCTAGTATCTCCCGCTCGAAGCAAGACGAGGCCCACAGAAAACCGTGAGAATCGCGATGCCCCGGCCGGTTGGGAGGCGTGGCATGCTCCGCCACATGTATGGGTTGAAAAAGCAAATTGACCTGAGTTTCTTAAAGAGGGCGTGAACTCATCCAACTTATTAGGCTTTTACAAAGTCGCCGCGTGCGCGAATGGGCCAAGGAAGACGGAATAGACGAAAGCGATCCGGCCTTAGTACGACTCGCAAACGCCTTGGACAGCGTACACAGGGACTACCGCGTGGGTGAGACGCGAGAAGAATACCCCGCGGAACAGAAATCGTGTCGAGAGGAGCGTACGGCTGCCATGAAAGCCTACCCCGACGCCCACGGAGAGTATTCGATTAAATTCCCGCACAGCTTACTAATCACCTAGAAATTTGCCATTGGCACCGGGTCATTTTTCCGAAGTGGGGTGTGGTACTGCTAAGGCTTCAGGTTTTGAGGCAAGAATGGGCGGCGGCAAGCGGCCGCACGTGGGCGCTTGCGAGCCATGGATTTCAATGGGCCTAAAGTCAAGCGAACGCCAACGCCCACTCCTCGACCAGGCCTCACTGAACGCAATTGCCTAGCACTGTTTGTGCGTAAAGCTTTTAGCGTGACAGTGCCTAGGTATTTTCCCAGTGGCGCGGCATTCATTCTCGCAGGTACTCTGAACCAAAGGCCCCGCTCAGCAATTAGACCGAGCGACTTTTGAGAGGCGAACCTTGAGTCGCCCCCGCGTTTTATTAGCCGATGATCATGGGGCTCTCCTCGATGCAGAGAGAGCTCTGCTGTCTCCCTATTTTGAGATCGTAGGAACGGTAGTGGACGGCGCAGCATTGGTGTCGGCAGCTCGCTACCTTCTCCCTGACGTTATCGTGACTGATATCACCATGCCGATATTGAATGGAATTGACGCGGTGCGCAAACTCCAGGCATCCGGCTCCACATCAAAGATTGTTTTCCTGACGGTACGCCGAGAAAAAGAGTTCGTCGAGGCATGCATGCAAGCAGGAGCGTTGGGCTACGTGCAGAAGTTCAAAATGAAGCACCATCTGGTGCCAGCGATACAAGCGGCGCTCGCCGGTCAGTTCTACGTTTCGCAATCCGATTCTGCCGCGTGAAATGCACGACCAACGCCAGCGTCATAAGACCTGGCGAGTAGCGCTAATTGGTCTTTGGGAACCGCAAATTCCGCTTTGCCACACTCGAGGCACACCAATAGTTCGGGATATAACAGGATGGGACTGTTCTTTATATTTCTCAGTCCTGGAAAATGGATGTCGACTTCAGATGTGAACGTTCCCTGATCAGCTGACCCACAGAAATTGCAAGCCACGGCGTCCCCCCTTCTAGCTCAAGTGATTTATATTCTAAGTCAATTCTCTCAATGATGGTCAAGTCCCAACAAGTTGCGTTGTAGGTACCGGGACCAGGTGCCCACAACGCTAAAGTCCAGAAAGGAATGCCAGAAAATCCCAAAATCTGAAAAATCTGTGTTTCGTGAAGCAGGCTTATTTCGCGAATGCCACCTGCCCAGACGATACCTTTTACAGCCCCACGTCTGATTCGCGTCTGATAGTCGGCGAAGGCACGAGCCGGTCCCAAATCCTTAGCCGTCAAGCGACTGCGGCCATGGAGTCCTGTGTAGGCCGCAAATCGGAAAAGTTCGGCGTAATCCTTGATCCCCATGCCCTTTTTCATCTTTCCGGTGTACACTCCGTTAGTTTCATCCTTCGGAACCGCTTTCGCCGCGCGGATTTCGGAAAGTCCTTTAAGTCCCGAACGAAGGTTTCGCCATGGTTCGCTCGCCGCGTGCACTAGTTCTCATCCTTGTTCTCGGCGCTGCGCTCACTGCCATTCGCTCTGCAGGGCAATCCGGCTCGCCTGCTTCCATCACTGTCCAGGTGCAGACGTTTGGCAAACCCAAAGCCGATTTTCCAGCAACGATCCAAATCCATTCCTCGCTCCTCGACTCCGAGATCTCCACCGTTGTCGATAAGCCGTTTAGCGCCGTTTTCCCCAATCTTCCTCCTGGTGCTTACCAGGTCCTTGTGTCCAGTGCTGCGCTTTCCCCTGCGCACTTGGACCTCACTCTTTCTGCGGGCCAATCGGTCGAACTCTCGCTCATCCTCGACCATGTTTTTCCCTTAATCCTCGAGCCCCGACACAGCGGCACGTCGCTCGTTGCCCCATTCGGCGAATTTCCTGTTCCGGACTTCAACGCCGCAACGCTCGATTCCTTCCTTGCGCTCTACGTGCACGAATACAGCGCTCCGCCTCCATCTCAATTCGGTTCCTGCTCCGTCGACAACGTCTTGCCCCACGTTTCTGCCAACGCTCGCGAATTCGTGGACAACGTCAATCGCATCACCGCCACGGAGATCGTCAAACTCGAACGCCGGCGCGGCAACGGCAATCTGGAAGACACTGTCCACATCAAGGCCAATTACGTCGCCAACATCCAGCTCCGGGATTCCCGTTATTTCTCGGTGGACGAATACCGCGACGGCTATGCCAACCGGAGCGACTTCGTCCAAGCCGTTGGCTCTACTACGCTTGTCCTCGTCTTTCATCCGATCCATCTCGACCAGTTCGATATAACCTGCAAGGGCCTGGGCATTTGGCACGGTACCCCCGTCTATCTCCTCAATTTCCAACAGCGACCCGACCGCCCTAATACCATGAGTGACTTCAGCACCCGGAGGGGCACCTACGCTATCAGTCTCAAGGGGACCGCTTGGGTCGATGCGACCACATTTCAGGTGGTTCACCTGGAAACCGATCTTCTTAATCCAATTCCTGAACTGTTCCTCGATTTTGAGCATCAGTCGCTGGACTACGGCCCGGTTGTCTTCGCCGCGCGCCATGTTAGCCTGTGGCTTCCTCAGTCTGTCGACATAACGGTCCACTTGAGCGGCAAACAGTTCAATGCTCGCCATTCCTACTCCAACTACCAGCTCTTCGTCATCGACACGGGCCAGAAAATCTCCAAGCCCAAAGAGGTTTCCAACTAACCTCACACTCTTCGGTCCGCATCGAAGTGCTTTCCCCCGTCACACGTTTTTACTGATTGCGTGCAGACGCGAGCGAAGAAGGTGCAGTTCCGTATCTGCAACCCGAGCTACTGACTCCTGGTGTGTCGGGTGGATTCGCCAGGTCGATGCAACACCATCTAATGAATGTTTCAACGCGCGTTTCGGTCGCTACGTTCCGTACAGCGTTCGTGGCAGCGTGCAGCGCTATACTTTCTTGATCAGTGCGCCCAACAGCTCCGGTAAGGCGGATCACCGGCAGCTTGGGTGCGGGTCGACTTCACCGTTAATCGGGACCTCGGAGGAATTTGAGACTGTTCCTGCGTAGAATAGAGCCGCCATGGACAGTCAATCGACAGACATGGGGCAGTTGCTCAGTGCATCTGACAAGCCCGATTGGTTTGAATATCCGCAAGAGTTTTTGTGGGTCTGCCAAACCGGGCTTAATAGGTTTCGACCATGGAGGATTCTCCACGAGCCACATATTTCATCTCGAATGGCGGGCTTGAAGAAGCGTTATGTTCACCGCGACTTTGTTCCGTTCGCCGTCCGCCTAGATCGCGACGATGTCGCTTGCTGGGAGCGGACATCAAGACCGAGAGTTGTTATTATTCACCATTTTGCCTCTGTGGGCTGGGAGTCCCGGCTTCTTTACCTCAGCCGCCTAACTGACCGATTGTAGCCCCCCGAACAGTCACCGGTTGACCGCCTGCGTTTGCTGAAGTTCCGCCATCAGAACCAGCCAAGGGCACAGCAGCGACGATTTTGGTTCCGGAACCGGGTCTCGATTCGATTCCAAACCGACCATGCACTAGATGTATTCGTTCACGCATGCTCATCAGCCCCAGACCTGGATTTGTAGTCGCCTCATTGACGTCGAAACCTACACCTGTATCGATCACCACCAGCTCAACCTCATCCGCTCCAGCCCTTATCTCTACTTCGAATTGTCTTACCCCGCTGTATTTGACGGCGTTGTGCAAAGCCTCCTGCGCGACTCGGAACAAGCACAGCGAAATGTTTGCGGGCAACTGCTTGGGCACATTCTCGTCCCTGAACTCAATGCTTACATCACATTGTTTCCGAACCTCGTTGCACAAACCTCTGATGGCACTCACAATACCCACGTATTCGAGTTTGGAATTGTGCAACTGGTGGGACAGCGATTGCACATCATGCGCAATATGCGAACAATGTTGTCGAATTCCTTCCAAAGCCTGTTTCGTAACCTCGGGTGATCCGTTTACACTGCGATTCGCCACTACTAGCTCCGTCGACAGCAGCGCCAGCTTCTGGCAAATATCGTCATGCAGCTCTCTTGCGATTCGCCGACGCTCTTCCTCCTGCGCTTCGAGCAGTCGGCCACCGAAGCGTTTCTCACTCTCGCGCAGCGCGGCTTCAGCGTTTCGCTTCCGCGCTCGTTGCCACAACAATCCAAAAATCAAAACAAACTGCACGATAATCACCGCAACGGCAGCAATGGCATATTTCCGGGCACGCTCCCACAGGGTTGGTTCCCGGTATAAGACTTGGCTGCCGGCTGGCAGCGCCGAATCTGGAATGTGCCATCGAAGCAGCGCCCGCGAATCCACGCGCACCTGAAGATCAGATGCGTTGACCACGGGAATGTCCTCCAATCGCTCACCTAGCAAGATCCGTGCCGCCATTTCTGCTACTAACGATCTTTCTTTTGGCCAGTCTTCGTATACTCCGCCAACGCACCCATAGTTCAGACAGAGCGAAGGCCAAGCGGAATAGGTCGGCAGGCGCTGTGCGACCGCCGCCAGGAGATCCAAGGCGCCGAACGTTGGCCGACTTGAATCTGGCGCGAGTTGAAACAGGACCACCGTATGAGGAGGAAGCGCAGCGGCGCGCTCAAGCAGCTGGCCGCTAGCAGGTCCGGGGAGGTCGATCTCCGTTATCTTGTCCTGATGACGAAGAAGCTCAGTGTGTGTGGCTGGCATCCATCCAAACGTACCCGACGAGATGACTGCAACTGTGTTCGTATCCGGATGAAGATGGAGCGCGAGGTCGATCGTTTCCCGAAGTCCCACGGGTACTGTCACGCCGGTCACCCCCGGCCACATCTTCTGCCCTTCTAACTCCCTGGCGCTCACTCCCGTAAAGACAATCGGCACACTCGGGAATATCTTGTCGCGGTATAGCACCGCGAATCGAAGCTGGTCGGAATTACCCGCGATCACCAGGTCCAGTTTCATCCCTGCGTAGGTTCGGCGGAACGTTTCTGCCTGGCTCTCCAGATACGATTTTTCTTCCGCTTGCGACTGGTCCAGGTATGCGCGATAGAAGGTGATTTGCCCCGGAACACGAGCCCGCACCAAGGGGTCAAATGGTTCCCAATTACTGGAGTTGCGTTCCACCGAGCTAAACAGCAGAAGCACGTTCTTCTCCCTCTCTTGTGCCGCTGCAGTGAACGCCGTGAGGGCGCACAACAAAATGCCAAAAATCGTGAAGCACACGAGTCCGCAGAGGGCCGGGGGCCAGCAATCACGCCTCTCCTCAACTCGATTCATAATCATCGAAAATTCTTCACGATCAGGAAGGGATGTTACACCCCTGCTGTGAAGCTCGCTCCTGAAATCACATCAAAAGTCTAATACCCAATCGGAAGTTGCGCTTGTGAATTCGCTATTTGTCGTTGGGGGGATAAAAACGCGATACAAATGGACGATCAGCAAGCGCCTCGTTCATCGCCGGAATCAAGTCGGTTTCCATGAGCGCTTTCACGACGTAGCCGAGTCCGCCCACGGAAAGGCAAGTCGCCAGAATGTCTGAGTCCTCGTGAACCGTAAGAAATATGATCCGTGACTGATTGCCACGCTTCCTGAGCTCTCTCGCGACGTCGATTCCACTCATTTGGGGCATCGAGATGTCCAGTACAACCAGATCGGGCTTGAGAGCCAAGGCGGACTCCAACGCCGCCTTTCCATCGGTGGCCATGCCAACAACATCGAATGAGTCTCGCAGCAAATTTTTGACTGCGCTCAATACGTGAGCGAGATCATCCGCCAGTAACACACGCGTGCGTATCATAAAGGCTCGCTTTGAAGATTTTCGGGCGTTATGTCGGAATGGAGCTGCTTCGGCCTGCGGGGCAAATCTGCCGCCCGAGGTCGATTTCAGCCACAGCGTCCCAGACCTCCCCATATAGGGTGTCCGCAATTCGTTCGGTTAACCATTGGTAGAACTAACAATCGGGAGAGTAAATCAGAGGATTAGATACTAATGATCCAATACTTAACGGCGTACTGGAATAATTGGGCTTTGGTTTTCAGCTGCAAGAGCGCCATGACAGGATACTTGTGGGCGGCTATGGCCATTTTGTGCTCACCCAGGCCTGACATCGCGCCGAACACGCGGCATCCTCCGATGGATGCACGTAGCGCGTGGAAATGCCATCTAACTAAGGGTTTCTTGGCGCTCTCCGAGCGAGACTCCAAAATCCTCCTAACTCGGGGCGTCATTCGGAACTGTTGCCGGACTTGCCGAGGTGACGATCTTTCCTGATCTTGATGGCCTTGAGCGTTTTCTAGCCTCGGTGTTGAGCGATGAGTCGACGGCGTGAACGCGGATAGGTGCCGGCGCTGACACACGAGCCTTATAGACCACACCCATCCCGCCTTCGCCGAGTTTCTCGATTATGCGGTAACGCGAGATGGTCTGGCCGATGAGCGGTCAGGGGATGTTGCGGCCTTTGCCATCTTTGGCAGGGCTTTCACCATCTGGTTTTCTGCCCTGTGAATGTCCTTCAGTCCTTCCACATAAAGATGCTTTAAGCGGTTCTCCGTCATTGAGGTCTCCTAAGATCTCGAAACTCGCAGCGCGTTCGGTCCCTATCTGTTGAGTTACGGACAGGTCTTCAAGGGAGATGGGCACGCATAGCTATAAGGGCGATATAAGTAGCGTGGCAGCGCAAACAACGTATATGCTGTGAGCAGCAGTCTTAACGAGGCACCAATAAATGTCTTCACACGAGAATAAACATCCCGAAGACGAAACTCTTCTGGGCAGCATGGCGGAGTCAATCGGAAGTACGCTAGGCAAGATTGCCGCCACCGCCGGCGCGGTGTCGGACGCTTTGTCGGACAGCAGTTTTTTGCAGACCGCAGAACGCGAAGGTAAGAAAATAGTTCGAAAAGGAAAGACCGTTGTAAAAAAAGTTAAGAAGTCTGCGTCACAAAATGTCAAGAGCAACAAGCTCGCTAAACCAACACGTCGCGGATTGCGCCGCGCAACCACCATCGCAAAGCGAGCCGTTCGGCCCGTTCCTCCCAAAAAGAAGGTTGCAAGGAAAGCGCGGCGCAAAAAGTAAACAAGGCAAATCTTTCTTTCTAACCGAAACTTAGACCCATCTCACCACTTCCGCGCGGGCCGTCGCCGGGGCGACTCGGTTGGCTATCGGTTGTGAGTGGGTTCCCCTACCTAATTTCCAAATTTGACCCGCTGAACGGTTAAGCGTATCTGTTGTGTCCGTCAGGCTCCAATCTAAGAGTTTCCCCAAACCCACTAATTAATACAGGATTCATGGTAGGCCGTAGGCGCAAAAACTTGGTACGCTACCCTCCATTGGGAGCAGGCCAGAGGAGGCTCGATCGTCCGCCATGAATGACGAACTAGTCCCATTGGAGACAATCCTCCGCACGGAGGAATTGGATCGGCGCCAGTCGCGCCTACCGGACTTTGAAAAGGAAAATCGGTCGCTCGTTGCCTTGACCCAAGCACTGAGTGATTCACCTCACACCATTCTTCAGACGTTGGCTGACACGATCCTAAAAGTTTGCGATTGCGGCTCAGCGGGCATCAGCTTGCTGACAACGCACGATGGCGGTAAGCGATTCTATTGGCCCGCGATTGCCGGTCAGTGGCAACCTCACATTGGTGGCGGCACGCCGCGCGACTTCGGTCCTTGCGGCACCGTCCTCGACCGAAACTGCCCCCTGCTATTCACTCATGTGGAGCGAGTCTATACCTACTTCGAACCCGTCACGCCTTCGGTCGAGGAAGCTCTTTTGGTTCCTTTCTATGTGGGAAACAAGGCAGTCGGCACGATTTGGGCTGTAGCCCATGACCACAGCCACAAATTTGACGCTGAGGATAAACGCCAGCTCCTCAGTCTGGGGCGTTTTGCTTCCGCCGCCTATCAAGCGGTGGCTTCGCTAGATGCCTCTAGTCGACTGGCGGCCATCGTCGAGTCCTCGGACGATGCCATCATCGGCAAAAACCTCGATGGCATCATCAGTAGTTGGAATGGGGGTGCCGAACGGCTATTTGGCTACACCGCTGAAGAAGCTATCGGCCAGCACATCACACTTATAATTCCTCCCGATCGCATAGCCGAGGAGTCGATGATTCTTGAGCGACTCAGGCGAGGGCAGCGCGTCGACCATTTCGAGACCATTCGCATGCGCAAGGATCGCACGTCGATAAATATTTCTCTGACAATCTCGCCGATCAAAGACACTTCTGGTCGCGTTGTTGGAGCGTCAAAGGTGGCTCGGGACATTACCGAGCGAATGCGAACCGAAGACAATCGTAAGAAAGCCGAACTAGCCGCCCATCTACTGCATGTTCAGGATACAGAAAGAAGACGTATCGCCCGCGAGTTGCACGATGGAGTGGGAAATTTACTCGCTGGGATCAGTATGAATGCCGCGCAAATTGCCAAGGAAAAGGAAAAATTGAGCGAGCCTCGGGCACGATGCTTGGCGGAGAATCTCAGTTTGATTGAACAAGCATGCTCAGAAATTCGGACGGTGTCCTATCTCCTACACCCGCCGCTCTTGGATGACGTGGGTCTGCAATCGGCGCTCAAGTGGTATATCGATGGATTTGCTGAGCGCAGTAAGATTAAGGTCACAATGGAGATAGCGGGCGATCTAGCCCGCCTCTCGGAAGACTATGAGTTGTCCTTGTTTCGGATTGCACAAGAGTCTTTAACGAATGTTCACCGTCATTCCGGGAGTTTCACGGCCCTCGTGCGGCTGTGGCGCACACCGGGAAGTGTAGAAATGGAAGTAAGGGACGAAGGTAAGGGAATCGAGCAGGAGGTGCAGTCCAAATTTGCCGCTGGTAGTAGTTCAGGCGTTGGACTTCGCGGAATGCAAGAAAGAGTGAAATTGCTCGGTGGCGAGTTGATAGTTCAATCAACTGAAAAGGCACGTCCGTTCTCGTCACGCTCCGCTCACCCAGAAAGCTGATATGCCTTCAGAGCAGGGTGCTCGGTCCCGCAGTCAGATGGAAGTTTCCTCGTGAAGATCCTACAAAATCGGCGACCTCATCCGCGTCTCCGTGCACGGCGATCGAATCATCGACGCGGGAATCAATGCGATTATCACAACTATTCGGTTCGTTAGTTGAATGCCCGGCGACTAATCGTTTGGATGGCAATCAACGATGAAAGGGCAAGCAGGGGCAGCAGTAGTAGTGTAAGAAACTCAGGCGCCTTGACGATTGCGGCAGCGACAATCGCCGTAGCCCACAACAGAGAGGTAACGAGGCTTAATTTAGTTGTTTGCTTCATGTACATAGACCCCTGGTGCTGCTAAACCGCGTCTCCCACTCAACCCCTGACACCCAGCAACGGCCTGCGGCGTTTTGAATCAGGGTAATACGAACGGTGCCGCAGGCACGAGACAAGGAATTTGGCAAGAAGATACGTGTCTGTAGGCGGGGTGTCTGTACGGTTTTGAACAACCCAGAAAAGACTGTCCAAAAGCGGACAGCTAGCTTCTGCGCCAAGCAATATTCTTGCGGTGTCATGAAAACCTATTATCGCGCTCTCCCTCAAAACGTCGTCGGCCCCACAAGCAGCCACGATGATGCCGAATTTCGAGACGCGTTCGATTGGGTTCTCGATGTAAAGGAAGCCAGCTGGGGTTCGCGTGGAACGGTCGAATCGAGACAGCAGAATTTGAGGCAGAATCTTTTGGAAACAACCCTCGTTGAGGTCAAGGACGAAAGGCTAATGATACCGATGTACGTTATC
>CAVROZ010000005.1:0-584147 GCA_963722985.1 Candidatus Acidiferrales bacterium
CATTGCCTCCGTCCTTCTCGACGGAGTAAACCTTCCATTTCTCAGTGATGCACCGCGGAATCCAGGCCGAAAACATAGATCGTCGTTGAATGGAAAGCTTTGCCGGGCATCAACACGGTTGAGGGAAACGCGGCATGATTCGGCGAGTCCGGGAAATGTTGGGTTTCAAGGCAGAACGCGGCGAGTGAGGGACGTTTCACGCCATCGGCGGCCGGCGGCGCGGGAAACCTCGGAACAAAAAATTGCAAGCCTGGTTCGGTCGTAAAGACTTGCACGGTTCGACCGCTTGTAGGGTCATCGACTTCGGCGGCCATGTCCTCGATTCCACGGGAGCGCAAAACGAAGTTGTTGTCGAAGCCGCGGGGAGGAGCCTGATCGCCAATGGCGTGCATCGTGCGGAAATCGTAAGCAGTGCCTGCGACGGGTTCGACAGCACCTGTCGGAATCCCGGTTTGATTTACGGGAGTGTACGAGTCCGCGTCAATTGTGGCGGTATCGCCCATTACGGATGTTTCGGAGTTGTCCGCCAGGTTGAAATAAGCATGATTCGTGAGATTCAATACCGTGGGTTTGTCAGTCTCTGCCGAGTACGAGATGACCAGAGCGGGATGGCCCTGGTGTTCCGCGAGAGTGAAGTTGACGTGAACAATCAAAGTGCCGGGGAAGCCCATGTCTCCGTCGGGTGACACCAAGCTCATCTGGACACCGTCGGGAATCTCGTTGGCTTCCCAAACCTTACGATCAAAACCGATGGTCCCACCATGGAGAGCGTTGCCGTTGTTGTTCTTCGGCACCTGATAGCTGACGCCGTTCAGAGTGAACGCACCGCCGGCGATGCGATTGGCATACCGGCCTACCGTTGCACCCATGACCGAAGTCCGGTCCGTTAGGAAGCCTGTCAATGAATCGGGAGCAACGATGACGTTTGTCATTTGCCCATTTCGATCTAGGACGCGAATGCTGACGATGCGCGCGCCGAAGGTGGCGACCTGAACTTCGATGTTTTTCGCCGTGATTGTGAAGAGCTCAACCGGCGTGCCGCGCGTGTCTTTTCCCCATGGCCTCCGCGTTACGGTCGGCGTTGCCAGTGCGACTTGGGCGAACAAACTCAAACCGGCCACAAGTAGAGTTTTTCTCATGCGTTGCGCGACTCCGGTCTCGAGGTGAGAAACTACTTCGATGCTATATCCAAGAGATCAAGCAGGCCGTTTACGATGGCCCCTTCCGCACAGCCAGGCTTCAAACGCGAACTGAGCACCTGAAACGTATTGGCGTTAAAAGCCGCGTCGTTCGGTACGTAGCCGGAGTTCGCAGCGCCGTTCGCCAGTGTCACCATAAAGGTGTTTGCCATCGGCGACTCTCGCTTCAGCTTGGTCGCGATCGGGCTGTATATCTCCGCATCCACCGATGTCACGGCAATATTTCCAATGCCCATCGCTCCTAGTCGAATGTTTACCGGGTCGCCATCCTCATAAGTACCCGGCGTCCCTTCGCGGGCCGCGTCGGTGCGCTTCCGTCCGGGGCACGTCACCGTTTTCTGCGCTGCCGCAATACTTGGGCTCGCCTCGAGTCTCTTGATATTGCTCATCACGCGGATCACTTCCTCGCCCAACAGTACACCTTCGCTGTCCATCACACGTTCGAGCGTGTCGCTCACTTTCGGATCAACCGGGGTGGTCTTCACTTTTCCATCGCGGATCGGCGCTTCGACCGGCTCACGCGTCAGGACATATCCCGTGATCGGCACGCCGCTTTGCGACGCCATCGCATTCGTCGCCGCGCGAAGATACAGCGGGTTCTGATCGCCAGACGCGCCTTGTACGAACACCGCGATTGTTTTGTCATCAAACGCTTGCTCGACGTAACGCGACGCCGCTCCGGCGAAGTCCGCGCTGGTCAGTCCCGCAAGAAATCCGTTCACCGGGTGCATAGCGTAGTCCATATAAACCGCAATCGGTTGGCCCGACGCTGCCAGAAATTCGATCACCGCCACGGTCTTGTCCGACGGCCCATCCAAATTCGGTGCTTGCGTCCACAAGTGAGTCTGTGAATCCACTGCGTCGCGATTCACATTCAAGTACGATTTTCCCGTGCCGAATCCGACTCGCGCCGGTTGCAGGTTCGCCTTCGCCTGTCGCACCGCGTCCAAAATTTGAGCGACGATCGGCGGCGGTGGTTGATTCAGAGCGCCGTCCGCCCTTAGTGCACGCATGCCGGGAAAGCCTCCGGGTCCCCATCCGCTGTGCGTATGCGTTGCCGACATCACGATGTCTTCGATCGGACAGTTCAGTTCCGCGGCAATCTGTTTCGAAGCGGGCTGCCAGACGGCGTCGGACAATCCGCCCTGATCGGCGGCGATCAAGGCTGCCCTCGTTGAGCCGTTATCCAGTACGATCGCCCGGACGTACAACCGCTCATGCGCGTACTTTCCGGAAGGAGGATTTTTCGGATCGGCCGGCGGCGTAATGTCTACGCGCGCGGCACCCGCCCGCAAGCTCCCCTGAGCTGCTGCGGTTGTTGCATATAGAAGCGAGACGCAAAACAACATACACAACAGGAAAGTTTGCATTCTGGCTGTTTTCATCCGATCCATCCCCCTTTTGAGGCTGGCTACGAGGCTCGAGACATAAGAGAGACAGCGTGCTTGGTCACGCGCAGTTTACACGATTCAGGCAGCAAATCGTTTTTTTACGTCCGATTCGTTCACTCTGTCACATCTCCGTTCGCAATTGCGAGTATGGCCCGTTCAGAAACCAATCAATGACTTAGCACACGCGGATACACTGGATGTTCGGTTCCAGGGTTTTGAGCCGGACATGCAAACCGCAGAACTTTGCAACAACGGGATTCGGATCCGGCTTCAGGACCATCGTGGCATGGCGGCGAATGGAGCAATTGCCCACTCGCGCGTCGCGAGCTCGGCCGAGCTTAGGCGATCAAGGGAGACGCCATTTGGGCGCGTGAGGCGTATATCACAGCCGATGCGCTAGTGCGATTCTTCGGTGACTGTCTCCGTATTTTGGTCCCTGGAGAGAACCTGCATTTTTCCTTCAGGGGCTTCGTCGGAGAGACTGCGAGCACGTTTTAGCTCGGCGTTTGCTTCCTCCGGCCGTCCTGCTTTCCGATAAGCGCGGCCCAATTGGTAATGATAACTGCCGTTTTCTGGATCCAACGCAATCGCTTGTGTGAGGTTCGAGATCGCGCGGCGAGTGTCCGGAATTTGTAGATAGGCTCTCCCGAGGGTCGAGAGCAGTAAAGGGGCGTCCGGGTTGCCCGCGACGCCTTGTTCGAGGCAGGCAATCGCTCCGGGCGCATCTCCGCGATCCATGCGAAGTTCGGCGAGTTCTTTGTAAGCCCAGATGTTGCCTGGTGCGATTGCAATTTCTTTTTCGAATTCCGTCGCCGCCAGATCGAGCTGGCCCCGAGTTCGATTCAGCATTCCCAGATAATAATGTACAAACGGGAGAGTCTCGCCCTCGGCGGCACGCTCTAGTTCGGACGCGGCTTTGTCTTGCTGGCCGAGAGCCAGATCGGCTTTGCCGAGCAGCAGGTGCAAATGAGGGGTGTCTCCTCCCGTCTCGACGAGGCGCTCGAAGGTTCGTGCCGAATCGTTTGCGCGGTGCGACATCCCATAACTCAGACCCAACATGAACAGGAATTCGAGGTCGTTTTGTTCCCGCGCGGTCAGCGGTTCAAAATCGCCGACGGCTGATTCATAATCGTCCATCATAAAATCGCAGACCCCTTTCAAATAGCGAGCCTGCGCATTTCCCGCGTCCATCGACAACACTTCTGCAAAATAGGTGGAGGCCTTCTTGAATCCCCGCTGGCGGAAATAGGCGAGGCCCAAGTTCAGACGGATCCCCGCAATACTGGGCGCGAGGTTTTTCGCCTTGTCCAGCATCTCAACTGCGGAAGCTAGTTTTCCTTCTCGCAGATAAACGACGCCGAGATTCGAATAGACCGCCGCGGAGTGCGCGCCCATCTGGAGGAGTTCGTTATAGTCCTTTTCCGCGACCGAATATTGACCCTGTGAAAACGCGCTTTGCGCTTGCTGTGCAAGCGCCTGGGCATCTTCTCGGGCAGGCTGCTGTGCAGCCAAACGGGGAAGGGAGGTCACCAGTAAGGCAATAATCGCCAGCAAGGATTTCTTGACTCGCGCAGTCATGGAAAGATGCATCCTAACACGTCGCCCGTTGTCTGCCGCGCCTTTGCCTCGGCAATGCGAAGACAGTTTTCCGACAAAAAACGAGTGAATGTCGATAGATTCGTGACCCTCCCTTCCTTAATCTTTCTGAAACAATCGGGGTGATCGAGACATATCTATTTCCCGTTCTCGGACGTAGAGAGGATCGCGATGAAACTATTGCGCGCAATGGCTGTCGCCCTGCTGCTATTCGCGGCGGGAGGCGTGAAGGCTCAAGATCTCGCTACAATTGTTGGCACGGTGACCGATGACTCCGGCGCCGCGGTTCCGGACGCTCAGGTGACGATCAGCAATAGCGACCGAGGCTTTACCCGTGTCATCACTTCCGATTCGTCGGGTTTTTACTCACTGAACCGTATTCCCATTGGAAGTTATTCGATAACCATTGAAAAGCCGGGTTTTCAAAGGACGGTGCACACGGATATTAATCTGAACGTCGGACAAACCCTTCGTGTCGATTTCCCGCTCAAGATCGGGACGGTCGCGGAAAAGGTGGAAGTCTCGGGCAATCCCGTGGCCGTAGAAACAGAAACAAGCGCCATTTCACACGTGGTGACGAGCACGCAAGTCAGCGAACTCAATCTGGAAGCGCGTAACTTCGCGAACCTCGCGACGCTCGTTCCCGGAGCTGCCGCTCTCGCTAGCGGATTCGACCCTTCTTCTGTCGGCGACTTGGCGAATTCGACGATCTCCTTCAACGGCATTCCGGGGAATTACAACAATTGGGAAGTTGATGGCACGAACGACGTCGACCAAGGTTCGGGAAGCAACTCTTTGATGGTGTTTCCAAGCATCGATTCCATCGCGGAGTTCCGTATTTCCACATCGAACTACAGCGCGGAATATGCGAAGTCGGGCGGGGCGCAAATTGAAGTGGTCACGAAATCAGGAACCAGGGACTTCCACGGTGATTTGTTTGAATACGTCCGTAATGATGCGTTTGACGCCAATGACTGGTTTCTGAATCAGGCGGGACAACCGAGAGATCCGCTGAAGCGCAACAATTACGGATTCACGCTGGGCGGACCGGTTTTCATCCCCAACCACTACAACAAGGAGCGCAACAAAACCTTTTTCTTTGTTTCGGAGGAGTGGCGCACCTATCGTCAAGGCACGATCATTCGCCAACCGGTTCCCTCGGTTTTGCAACGACAAGGTAATTTTGGCGAATGCGATCCGACTTCGCCTCTCTATAACAGCGCGGTCGCTGCGGGTTGCGCGGTTCCGATCAATCCGGCGACGGGCGCCAAGTTTCCCAATGATATGGTCCCGGTCAGTCCGACGGCGAGCGCACTGTTGAATGGACTCCTTCCCCTGCCAAACACGGGCGCCAATCTCTATGTTTCGTCGCCGAGTCTCCCGACCAACTTCCGGGAAGACATGTTTAAGATCGACCAGAATTTCGGGGACAAGATTCGGCTTTTCGTTCGGTACACGCAAGATGCTTACTCGCAGGACTTCATACCAACCTTGTGGTCCTCCGCGAACTATGGAACGGTCGTGAGCAAGTGGTCGAGCCCGGCCAAATCAGCGGTTTTCCATCTTACCCAGACGTTGCGCCCCAACCTGCTCAATGAGTTTATCTTCAGCATGTCGGCCGACGTCAACTTGGTGGACAACGTCACAGGCTTTGACAGTCCGGCCAACTCGATCTTCAAGCCCAGCGGATTCGCGGTGGACACAATTTTTCCCGAGAACCAGAGTCAGCCGTTCCTGCCCGGCATCTCCTTCGGAGGCGGCGTTCCGTTCCAGGGAAACGCCGAATCGACAGGATTCCAGTTCTATTTCTGGGATCCACAAACTGCCTTCAAGGACAACTTGATCTGGTCGAAAGGGAAGCACACGCTTAAGATGGGATTCTTCCTCCTGGATAATCACATCAATACCTCGACGAATATCGGCTTGAACACGCAAGGTTTCTTTAATTTCAGCAGTTCTTCCAGTCTCAGCACCGGCAACGCCCTCGCCGATATGGACCTCGGAAGAATTGCTAGCTACTCGGAGTATGGCCAAGTCGAAAACGGGCAGCTAGTGGGCGGCCGTGGAATAGGGCACTGGAGACAATGGGACTTCGAGCCCTACATTCAGGACGACTTTCGGGTGAATCGTCGTCTCACCCTGAACATGGGAGTACGCTATTACTGGCTTACTTCTTTTTTCGACGCTACCAAACCGACCAACGATTCCATTTTTGTTCCCGCCGACTACGTTGCTTCCGCACAAGCTCAGCTCGATAGTGGGGGTAATGTGATTCCCGGAACGGGGGCGACCTATCTTAATTATGGCAACGGACTATACGAGTGCGGAGTGTCCCCGATTCCTAGAGGATGCTCCAAAGCTTACCGGGGCACGATCTCTCCGCGCTTTGGCTTCTCTTGGGATCCGTTTGGCGACGGAAAGACCGCTGTTCGTGGCGGATACGCTTTAAACTGGGATTCGAGCAATCCTTTGTTTGCAGGAGCCGGGTTTAACGGTAACGCGCCCACCACCGCCACTCTGAACATTTACAACGTGCTCGGCTATAACAGCATTGGCCCAGGGCCTCTCGGAACTGCCAGTTTCTCCGATGTTCCCGTGCAGGGTAAATGGCCGCAAATCGACCAGTACAGCCTCGGAATTCAGCGGGAACTGCCCGGACAGACTCTGCTCGGCGTGTCGTATGTAGGCACTTTAGGACGCAATCTGCAGCAGACTCTCAACATCAATCAGGTTCCGATTGGGGCCACGACGCAGGTTGTTCCGTCTTTGATTGGGACTGACACACCGGGATGCAACAATTCGACGGGCCTCTGCAATGTTCAGCAGGTTCTGATCAACGACGCACAGCCTTCGCTCTTCTTCGCTCCGTATCGGGGTTATAACACGATCGAGATGCGCTCGCCCTCGGGCAATTCCAATTACAACTCATTGCAGGTGAGCTTGCGTCACTCGACCGGTTATGGTTTGATGTACGAACTCGCCTACACGTACTCTCACACCTTGGACAACATCGTTACAAACGGCATCGAGGACAGCGACGTTGCGCGTTGGTATGGAAATTCCAGCTTGAACCAGGCACAGATGTTAGTCATCAACTGGACCTACCAACTACCGTTTTACAAAAACACCACGAATGCATTTGCCAAGCAGTTGTTGGCAGGCTGGCAAATCGGCGGCATCAGCACGTTTGTAAGCGGCCCGCCTCTGAACTTCACGTGCGGAATCAATGGGCTTTCGACCGGCATCGGCGGCAATGTGGGTTGCAATGCTCTGGGTCCACTGGTGGTGAACAAGGGAATGCTGAATGATCCTAACTTGGGGCCAACCCCTGGTTGGTTCAACCCAGCCATCGTAGGACAGCCAACACTGGCGCAACTCGCAGCCAACAATCAGCCGGGAATGTTCGGAGACATGGGCAAGAATACGCTGGTTGGCCCTGGCCGGAATAACTGGGATCTCGCGCTGATGAAGAACTTCAAACTCCCGTGGTTCTCGGGCGAGAGCAGCACGCTTCAATTTCGTCTGGAGACGTTCAATACCTTTAACCATCCGCAATGGCAGGGTGTAAACACCGGGTGCAGCGGACAGACGGCACCCGGCGCTCCTTGCACAGGAGACGTTATGGGAGAAGTGAACTCCGCCTTTTCGCCAAGAATTCTGCAGCTTGGATTGAAATTTATCTTCTAGAAGGCAAGAATCAAGCCCGCAATCAGCAAAATTGTCTTTGCACCGCCAGCTTCTTGACGTAGCATACAGCCCTAACGGGGCGTGCAAAGAATGGGATCAGTCGGTTCAGTGAATTGGGAACACGTCGATTCGTTGGTAGACCGGCGCATTGACACGCAGCAAACTCACGTTTGGCCCTTCAAGACTTCGTTTCCCGTCGATGTGCGGTTCCTGATTCTGGACCGGCGTCGGGAAGTTCCTCTGCACCGGCCGGATCACCTGGAAGTGGTTGTTTTTGAATCCGGCGAGCTCGGCTACGAAGTCGAAAACAGCACCTGCACGCTGGCAAAGAATGACATCATCATTGTAGGAAGCCACATCCATCATCGATGTTTGGCTTTGCGTTCTACGCGACAGCTGCCGCGGACCATCGTTCTTTCGTTTCTTCCGCAGACAGTGCACTCCGGCATTCCCCTCAACGACGATCTTCAGTATCTAATGCCATTCAATTTGCGAGTACCCTCGGTCTCCAATGTGATTCGTGCCAATTCTGGGGTGTCGAGAGAAATTCGCGACCTGATCGACCGGATTCGCCAGGAGCTTCCGGGTACGACGGATCGCTCGCAACTGACGATTCGTACCTATTTGAAAGTGATTCTCCTGATTCTCTCGAATTATTGTGCAGATCACAGCACGGGACGCGCGGCGTTTCACCGCCAGAGGGATGCGGCGGCGCGCTTGGTGGCGGCGTTTGAGCACGTACAAAAACACTACGACGAACCCATCAGGGTTTCCGATGTGGCACGAATGTGCGCCGCAAGCACATGCCGCTTCATGAATCTTTTCAAGGAAGTCACGGGACAATCTTTTGTCGCGTACCTGAATAAATTTCGAGTGGATAAGGCGAAAGATCTGCTCGCTAACACAAACAAGCCGATCTCTGACATCGGCCTCGAGACCGGCTTCTGCAATCAGAGTTACTTTGGTGTTGTCTTTCGGAGGATTACCGGCGCGACTCCGCTAGAGTATCGACTGCGAAGCGCCAACACGGTTACGCACGACAGCATCAAATTGCAGTAAGGCCTCCGTCGACGGTGAATACTCCTCCCACGCAATAATCCGAATCATCGGAAGCAAGAAACGCAGCAATTCCGGCGAGATCCTCTGCGGTTCCCAAACGGCGGGCGGGCGTGAGTTCCGCGTAGCGTTCGCGGGCCGCCGGATCGGATAATTCCACGGCATTCATGGGCGTGTCGATCGTTCCCGGAACGATGGCGTTTACGCGGATATGATGCGGGGCATAGTCGGCGGCCATGGCGCGCATCAGGCCAAAGACCCCGCCTTTGCTGGTGCTGTAGGCCGTCAGCCGAGTAAATCCAAAAATACCCGTCGGGGAAGCGACGTGGATGATCGAGCCGCTCTTCTGCTGCAGCATGGTGGGAATGACGTACTTAGAAGTCAGCCAGTACCCGCGCAGGTTCACCGCCATGGTGCGATCCCAGGTTTCACTGCTGAGTTCGTGCGCGGGAGCTTCTTCGTCGAAAAACAAAACGGCGGCGTTGTTACAGAGGACGTCGATCCTTGCAAAGCGTGAGATGGTCTTCTCGACCAGGGATTTGACCTGCGCTTCGTCGGAAACGTCGGTGCGCACGAACAATGCTTGCCCACCGGATGCCTCGATGGCCCGGGCCGCACTCTGGCCGCTGTGGGGATCAACTTCGGCGATTACGACAGCCGAGCCTTCTCGGGCGAATCGCTCGGCGATACCCCTACCAATACCCCCACCCGCTCCAGTGACTATCGCTACGCGCCCTTGCAATCGCATTTAGACCTGAGGCTCCATGTGCTCGATTTCAAAAATCTTTTCGACGGTCCCTTTGCGAATTCCATACATGCGGCGGTGCAGTTGCATATTCCCGTCATGGTAATGAACGGAAATTTCGATCTTGTCACCCACTTCGACACTACTCTCCCGTGGATCGACGATGTCAATCGGAGCGTGTTCGGCGTGCAAAGCCCTCAATCGAAACCCGGGGAAGCCTTTGACCGACGGAAGTCCGCGCTGCCCGTTGAGCGCTTTCACACCGGCGTCCGCGACGATTCGCTGCCCGGGAGTTTTACTGATAATCGTTGCGAGCACGCTCAGGGAAGGCTGGAATTCGGGAGCAAACGGCGCGTACCAGGTGTCCATGAGCAGATAGGACCCTGCCTGGATTTCGGTCACCGCCGGATGCTCGGCGGCGATGGCATAGTCGCCGGTTCCCGCGCAACTGACGATCTCAACGGGTATGCCGACTGCTTCGATACGCTTTTTGCTATCGGCGAGACTCTCCATCGCTTGCAGGACGCAGGCGTTCTTTTCCGGACCAGGCTCGATCGGTTGCAGGTGCCCCTCGTATCCCATGATGCCTTTGAGGCGTAACCCGGAATCGACGACCATGCGCGCCAGAGTTGCGGCAGGCTCGCCGGGCAGTACGCCGCAGCGCTGCAATCCGAGGTCAATGTCGACGACCACATGGACGTCAGCGGCGTGTTTTCCTGCAAGGCGAGCCAAGTCCCGGGCGACGGACAGGTTGTCGACCGCAATCATCACCGGAGCTTCACGGGAAAGCGCGATAAAGCGGCGAAGAGCGGCTTCACCAGCGATTTCATTGGCGATGAGAATATTGCGGATGCCGAAGTGAACGAGTTTTTCAGCCTGCCACAGGTTCGCACAAGTGATCCCGATTGCGCCGTGCCCCATTTGCAGGGCAGCCAACTGCAAAACACGGTGATTCTTGAAGTGCGGACGGATTCTGGGTTTCCGATTTTCAAAAAAACGGCCCATGAGACCCAGGTTGTGCTCCATTGCGTCGAGGTCCACGAGAAGGGCGGGTGTTTCGAGCTCTGATTTGGGCAAGCCCAAGTACGTAGACAAGAGATTGTCTCCCGCGGCGATCACGATCGTTTACTTTTCTTTGCGGCCAGGATCAGCCGCGCACAGTCGCAGCCACGTTCGAGGGTTGCGCTTTGCGCGGACCGCGCACCTCCTGCTGGATGAACGCAACAATTTCCTCGGAAATATCGAGCATTTGTTCGAAGTCGCCGGAAGGCGTGGTCAATGGAGGCTTGAACTTAAGAACATTGCTTCCAAAACCACCGAATTGCGTTATCAGCCCGCGGTCCATGGCGAACTCCCAGGCTTTCTTGCAGGCGGCCGTTGCGGGGGTTTTTGTCAGGCGATCCTCGACAAAGTCCACGCCGATAAACAAACCAGGGCCGCGAACGTCTCCGATGACGTCGTAACGCGTGGCTAACTCCTTGAAACGTTCGGTTGCCTGGGCCCCTAGTTTTTTGGCACGCTCGGCAAGTTTTTCGTTTTCTACAATTCCCAGCACGGCCAACCCGGCTGCTGCGATTATCGGTTGATTCATGAAGGTAAGCATGTGCCAGGCCTCGGACTCCAGCCCCTTCGGGATTAAATCTGGTCGGGTAACGAAAGCGCCGATCGGTATGCCTCCACCGAGGGCCTTTCCCGCAATGAGGATATCGGGATTGACATTGTACAGGTCGCAAGCCCAATTCGTCCCGCACCGGCACAGGCCGGTCTGAATCTCATCGACAATCAGCAACACCCCCTTGTCGCGGCAAACGCGTTGCACCGCCTCGTAATATTCCTTGGGATAGACGCTGTGGCCGTTGGGACCTTGGACAAGCTCGATAATCAGGGCGGCGACTTGCCCAGAGCTACCCGCTGAGAGATCGGCTTCCAACGCGTGAACTGCCGCACTCCAACAATCTGGTTGCTCACCGAGAAGCGGCCGGTATGCGTCGGCTGAGGGAATCTGGCGGAAATTCGGCCAACGCACAGACCCGGGGAGCCACTTTCGCAGAGCCGGCATGCCACCGAGACCCATGGTGGCCAGGGACTGTCCATGGTAAGCACCCGTGAGAGAAAGAACTTCGGCTCGACCGGTGATGCGCATTGCGAATTTGATTGCCGCTTCGACGGCCTCCCCGCCTCCCACGCAAAGGAAAGTTTTGGTCAGGCCTTTGGGCGTGAGGGATGCAAACTTCTGGCAAAACTCGATGACCGTGACGCTGTCATGCAGCAAATTGACGGTGGGAAGCTTTGCCATCTGCCGGGCAACCGCTTCTGCGACGATTGGGTTGGCATGTCCGACCATCGCCGGGCCAGCCGAGCCAGACATCGTGTCGAGATAAACTTTTCCATGGATGTCCCACAGACGGGAGCCTTCGGCCCGCTCGAAGATCACGCTTTTCTCGCGCCGCAGGGCGTTCAGTACATACTCGTTCGACAGCGCCTCGTAGTCCATCCGGATCCTCCACGAATCTGAGCCTGCCCGGTCGGGATAACCTCAACCTAGAATTCAAAGTTATCCATCAAGAAAGCCGGACAGTTCTATTAAGAAACAACAATTCTCTGTCACAAGACTGGAGCCCCTGCCCGTATCTCGAAATCCTTGGAGCCATTGAGGATAAGCTGATTTTCTGACAAATTCTGATGGAAAACTTATAGACCGGGAGGGGGGCGAACCCTATGTTGTTACGCTGAAACTATGCGCCCAAACTTTACTTTCGCAATGCTCACCCTTATTCTGTCCGCGCCCGTTCTTTTTGCTGGGGAAACTTATCCGGTCAAGGTCGGCCCTGACCATCGGCACCTCGTGACGCAAAGCGGGGCGCCATTTCTCGTACAGGGAGAGGCCGCCTGGTCGCTGATCTCAGGCCTAACGAAAGAAGAGGCTGAGGCCTACCTCGAGGATCGGCGCAAAAAGGGCTTCAACTCCATCATTGTGAATTTGATCGAGCACCAATTCCGCGGTCCAGTCAATCGCTACGGTCAGGGTCCCTTTCTGACTCCGGGCGATTTTTCCACGCCGAACGAAAAATATTTTGAACACGCGGACTGGGTCATTCGCAAGGCTGCGGAGAAGGGCATTCAGGTATTTTTGGCGCCCATTTATTTGGGATATATCGGCACCAAGGAAGGCTGGGTCGAAGAGGCTCTCGCCAATGGTCCCGAGAAGGGTCGTAACTGGGGACGTTACGTCGGAAAACGCTATGCCGGCTTCGACAACCTCGTGTGGCTGATCGGAGGGGACCGGAATCCCGACACAGCGCGCGAAGATGTCGACGCTATCGTCGAGGGAATCAAAGAGGTTGACTCTCGGCATATCTTCACTGCCCACTGCCATCCCGAGAACTCGGCGATCGACCAGTACAAACAGGAGGGATGGCTCGATCTCAATACGACCTACACCTACAACATCGTTCACGGCATGCTGCTGCGCGATTATCACCGTGAGCCGCCGATGCCTTTTGTGCTGATCGAATCGATTTACGAGGGAGAACACAATGCCTCGGCCGTGCAGATTCGGCGGCAGGCGTATTGGGCGATTCTCTGTGGCGCGACCGGGCAATTCATGGGGAATCGGCCCATCTGGCTTTACGATCCGGGGTGGGAGGCGGCCATGAACTCGACAGCCTCTCTGGACATGCCGCGCGTGAAGGCTTTGTTCGATTCGCGCCCGTGGTTCGATCTGGTTCCGGATGACAAGCACGAAGTAGTGGTCGATGGGCTGGGAGAATTCAGGGGGCTAGACTATCTGACTGCTGCAAGAACGCACGACGGCGGAACGATGATCGCGTATATGCCGACGACGCGAGTGATTGCCGTCGATATGACCAAGATTTCGGGGAAGGAAGCGACCGCGTGGTGGTTCAATCCAAGATCAGGAAAAGCGGATTCCATCGGCCAATACCCGACATCTGGTAAGAGGCCGTTTACTCCCCCGGGTGACGGGGATTGGGTCCTCGTCCTTGACGATGCATCTCGCCATCTACCAACACCCGGAAGTTCCAAATGAGCGGAAAGCCATGATTTTCACGGACGGCCTCAGTGCTCCCGAGGGCCCGGTCGCCCTGCCTGACGGAACCTGGCTGATCGTCGAGGGAGGCGCGGAGCGAGGTTGCGTCACGCACATCCTGGCGGACGGGAAAACAAAGAGAGTCGTCAAAAAAACCGGGCGGCCCAACGGCCTCGTTGTGGACGCCCAGGGTATGATCTGGGTAGCAGAGTCGAAGCATCCCTCGTTGGTTCGTCTGACCATGGAAGGAAAAGCTGAAGTTGTGGCAACAGGCTGCGACGGCCAGCCCTTCTTATTCCCGAACGACCTCTGTTTCGGTCCCGATGGCGCGATTTACCTTACCGATTCGGGCGTGGCCATCGACGAGTTCGTCCGCAATAACAAAATCCGTCCGGATTACATGAATGTGGATTACGACGGCCGCGTTTACCGGGTGAATGTTTCCACCGGAAAGGTCGAGAAGCTCGACTTCGGCATCAAGTTTACAAATGGCATCGCCTTTGGCCCGGACCGGCGGCTTTACGCGAACGAAACCCTCACCGGTAATATTTATCGTTATGAAGCGGGGCGCCGCGTGCTTTTTGGCAATGTTATCCGGCCGGATGCGCCACCAGGATGGAGAGGCCCGGATGGCATGGCATTCTCTGCCGATGGAAAGCTTTATGTCGCGGTCTTCGGCCAGCGTGATGTGACTGTGCTTGGAACGGATGGGAAAGTGGTCGAAAGAATTTCCACGGCGGGAATCCTTCCAACAAATCTTGCTTTTGCGTTGCCTGGACGAAAACAGATCTACATCACCGAATACGAGCTTGGACAGATGGAAGTGGTCGACGTTCCTACAGATGGCCTGCCGCTCTTCACCGGTGGGCTGGTCAGTTAACAGGAGGGAGTACTCTATCCCGCCATGCGAATGAAGAAGTTCATCAACCGGCCCGAAAACATCGTGCGAGAGTTGCTCGAAGGCCTGGCGCTGGCTCATCCCAACCAGGTGCAGCTCGTCGGAAGCAACCTGATCGCGCGAAGCAAACCCAAATCCACGGGCAAAGTGGGAGTTGTCACTCTAGGAGGCAGCGGACACGAGCCTGGCCTGAGCGGTTTCGTGGGTGAAGGCATGGTCGATGTGAGTGTTGCCGGAGAGATTTTTGCCGCTCCCGGCCCTCCGCGCTGCCTGGAAGCTCTGCGCTTAGCCGACCGCGGTGCCGGGACAATCCTCGTTGTACTGAACCATGCCGGCGATGTCTTATCGTCGAACATTACCCTCGAGATGGCTGCGAGCCAGAGTCTAAATGTCCGGCGAATCCTGACCCACGAGGATATTGCAGGTGGGCCAAACCCTGAAGATCGCCGGGGGCTCGTCGGCTTCCTGCCGGTGTACAAAGTTACCGGCGCGGCTTCCGAGCAAGGTCTGTCGCTCGAACGCTGCCTGGAACTTGCCGAGCGCATGGAACAGAACACACGAACGCTCTCGGTCGCCCTTCGCACGGCGACGCATCCGGCGACGGGCCAACCCATCTTCGAGCTCGGTGACGATGAGATGGAAGTAGGTATGGGACAGCATGGAGAAGCTGGAACAGGGCGCATGAAGCTGAAGAGCGCGGATGAAACCGCGGACCTGATGTTGCCGCTGCTGTTAGATGATCTGCGCGTGAAACAGGGAGAGGAACTGCTGGTCATCGTCAACGGCGCTGGCGCTACGACGCTCATGGAACTACTCATTCTGTTCCGCCGCGTGCACCAGATTCTCGCCGAACGAAAGATCAAACTCGTGCGTGGGAAGGTAGGAGAATTCATTACCACGCAGGAGCAGGCCGGGTTCCAACTCATGATTTCCCGCATGGATCCGGAATTGATTGGATTCTGGGACGCGCCGTGTGACGCGCCCTATTTTACGGTGCGATGATGACGGACCGGCTCAGCCGGACCGAGCTTCTGCGCATGGTTGCGGGTGCGGCGGCGCAAATCCGCAAGCATCATGCGCGGCTTTCCGAACTTGATTCGGTGGCGGGAGATGGCGATCACGGAACCGCAATGCTGCGCTGCGTGGACAAAATGGAAAAAGCCGTGGCGGGCGGCCCGGCGAATTGCCTCAAAACCTGCTTCGAGCAAACCGGTTGGGCGGTGCTCGGCGCGGATGGCGGAGCCTCCAGTTCGCTGTTGGGCAGTTTTTTTCTTGGAATGCGGGATGGGGTGCGCGAAAGAGTCTCGTCTTTGGACTGCCGGGAATTGTCTGCGGCCTTCGAATCGGGTTTGCAGGGGCTCCGCAAACAGACGGCTGCACAAGTCGGGGACAAAACCATGATGGATGCCATGATACCGGCCGTCGAGACGTTGTCGGCGACAGCGCTCGAAAGCGACGA
The DNA here is from genome assembly GCA_963722985.1 of Candidatus Acidiferrales bacterium. GTDB lineage: Bacteria > Acidobacteriota > Terriglobia > Acidiferrales > UBA7541 > Acidiferrum. The sequence goes on from CAVROZ010000005.1 coordinate 16,080, forward strand.
TATCGAAAACGGGCTTGAACGAGCCTCTCGCGCGGCGAAAGCTGGAGCGGAAGCGACGAAAAATCTGACGGCGCGCCACGGCCGTGCGCGATTGCTCGGAGAGAAAACGCGGGGACACCAGGATCCTGGTGCCACGTCCATTGCGTTTTTATTCGAAGGCTTTTACGACGGGTTACGCGAATCAAAAGGAGAAGCTGGCAATGCCTGACGTTGAGGAAGTCCAGGACGGAAAAAATTATCATATTGGTGTTCCGGCGAAGGCGGCGCCGTTTTTCCTGAAGGGAAGCAGCTCGCTTGATTGGGGAATGCAGAATCGGCTCGCCCGTATCTTCAATTCCGCGACCGGTAGGACGGTCATGCTGGCCGTGGACCACGGCTATTTCCAGGGCCCGACGACGGGTTTGGAACGCATCGACGTTTCGATCGTGCCGCTCGTCCGCCATGCCGATGCGCTGATGATCACACGAGGAGCTTTGCGCACCTCAATTCCTGCCGACATTTCTAAGCCCATCGTGCTGCGAGCCAGCGGCGGCCAGAGCATCTTGAAGGAACTCTCAAACGAACTCGTAGCCGTCGACATCGACGACGTCGCGAGGATCAATGCGTCGGCCATGGCGGTACAGGTTTATATCGGGGCCGAGAACGAGCACAAATCGATTGGAAATCTGGTGAAGGTCGTCGACGCAGGCAACCGAATGGGCATACCAACGTTGGCGGTGACTGGCGTCGGGAAGGAACTGGTACGGGATGCGAAGTATTTGGGACTGGCTACGCGGATCTGCGCGGAATTGGGCGCCCATTTCGTGAAAACTTATTATTGCGAAAAAGATTTTGCCCGCGTGACGGCGGCTTGTCCGGTTCCGGTCCTGATCGCTGGTGGCAAGAAGCTTCCGGAACTGGAAGCGTTGCAGATGGCGTTTAAAGCGATCCAGGAAGGAGCGGCCGGCGTCGATATGGGCCGCAATGTATTTCAATGCGAAGCGCCGCTGGCGATGATTCAGGCAGTGCGGGCTGTGGTGCATGAGCAGGAGAAACCCGAGAGAGCTTTGCAGCTTTACCAATCGCTGCGACACGATTTACAAGCTTCCCTTTCACCAAGGAGCTAGCCATGCCGAACAAAAACACAACGCAGATCGTATGCGTCGCCGAATTTCGCGCCTTTGAAGGCAAGACCGACGCCTTGGTCGAAGCGCTGCACGTTCTCATGCGCCCGACCCACCAGGAGCAAGGGTGCCTTCGCTATGAGCTCAACCAGCGGATCGACGATCCTCGCTGGGTGACCTACATCGAAAAATGGAAAAATCAACAGGACTTTGACAGTCATTGTAACGCCCCGCGTATAACGCACTATTTCAACAAGGTGCGTCCCGAGTTGGTGGAATCCTACGAAGTGAAGCTGTATCACGAAATAATGCCTTAGCCCATGCATCTGGAAGGCAAAGTCGCCGTTATCACAGGAGGCGCTTCTGGCATAGGACGCGCGACGGCTTTGCGTTTCGCACGGGAGGGCGCCGCTGTCGCTATCTTCGATCGGGATCGCATTCACGGGGAAGAAGTGGTTCAGGAGCTCCGCGGTTCCGGCCGTTCGGCACTGTTTGTAGGCGTAGATGTTTCAGTCGAAGCCCAAGTCGAAGCGGGTATCGCGAAAGCGACCGCGGAGTTTGGCAATCTTCACATCCTGGTCAACAACGCAGCGGCTTTTGTTTTTGGAACTTACGATGTCCCGGATGCGGATTGGGAACGGGTTCTCGCCGTGAATGTGAAAGGTGCGGCGTTTTGTGCGAAGCACGCGGTGGAGGTGATGATCCGGAACGGCGGCGGGTCCATTGTGAACGTGAACTCGATCAGCGGTTTCATCGCGCAGGAGCGGAGCTTGCCGTACAACACCAGCAAAGCCGCTCTTTTGGGATTGAGTCGCTGTCTCGCTATGGATCTGGCGAGCCACAAAATCCGGGTCAACGCGGTTGCACCAGGTTGTATCGACACTCCGCAACTACGGGCTGACGCGCAACGAGCAGGAATGACTTACGAAGAGAATGTCGCCTTGGAAGGTCCGCTCCACATGCTGAATCGCTTCGGAAGCGCCGACGAAGTGGCGAATGCCATTCTATTCCTCGCCTCCGACGAAGCTTCCTTCATAACCGGCACATGCCTGATGGTCGACGGGGGTTACACGGCGAAATGACAAAGTGCTTCCGCGCCGAGACGTTTATGCGTTATTTCCGGCGATCAGCTTTGCGAGGGAGTTCCGGGCAAGGCAACGGCGTTCGTGCCCTGGCGGCGAATGACAACGAAAAAATAGGCGACGCCGGCAAGGGTCCAGACGGTGCCGACTTTCATGGCGAGGGGAGAGACACTCAGCCAAATCCACAAACAAACCACAAAACCAATCACGGGCGAAGCAAAATATTTCCAAACAGAGACGCCGCTGCGCTCGCCCTGCCGGAAGAAATAATGCCCGATGACCGACAAATTGACGGCCATAAATCCGGCGCAGGCGCCGAAATTGACCAATTCGGCCGCTTTATCCAGATCCAACAGGAGTCCGGCCACCATCGCGATTGCACCCATCAGCATCATGCTGTAAGACGGCGTGCGCAAACGGGGATGAAGATAGCCGAACACGGCGTACGGCAGTTTTCCGTCTCTTGCCATCCCGTAGAGCAAGCGGGAGGCGCTGGCTTGACTAGCAATGCCACTGGCCCATGCCTGCGCCACGACGAGGAGCGCGATCAGATAAGCGAGGCCTACTCCACCGATCTTTCGACCAATATCGCTGAATGCCGTCTCCACCGGCGAGAAGGTTGTGTAGTCTGGCCAAATCAGTTGCCCTAGATAGGTCTGCAGAATAAAAAGAATTCCAGCGATGAAACAAACCAGGATTGTGGCCCGCGCAATATTCTTCTCTGGTTCCTTGGCGTCTTCGGCCAAGGTGGAAATCCCGTCAAATCCTAAGAAGGAAAGGACAGCAACCGGCGTGGCTGCCATGACGGCTTTTAAGGAGAAGTTCCGCGCTGAGTAAAATGGTTCTAGCGAAGCCAGAGTTCCGCGTCCCACTCCATGCGTGAGCGCCCACACCGCCGCCAATATGAACCACACAATCGAAATCGACAGCACGACGTTGAAAATCGTAGTGGCGCGCGAAGTCATCTCGATGCCGCGCAGATTCAGTGCGGTGATGGCGACAGCGGTTACGATCACCCAGGCGCTGTAGGGAATTGCTGGCAAGAGCTTGTGGGAAGTGGCGCCGACAATGACGACGCAGAGCATGGGCATGAGGATATAGTCGAGAATCATGATCCAGCCCGCGAGATAACCCACGGTAGGATGAATTGCTTTGGACGAATATGCGTAGGTGGAGCCCGCCTCGGGAAACGCCCTGGCCATTTTTCCGTAGCTCGCGGCCGTAAAGCTGACCGCGACCATCGCAATCAGATATACCAGCGCGAAGTGTCCGCGCGATTGCTGTGCTCCCACGCCAAAAAATGTGTACGGGGCGGTCGGGCCCACGAAGGCCAGTCCGAACAGCACAAGAGCCCACAACGTCAGGACAGGTTTCAGACCGGATCGGGAGTTTGTTTTGTCACCCAAAGCACTTTCACCAGCCGAAGACGAGCCTCGATCGGGTGACGATTGCGATTGGGCCATAGGTGCCAGAGGACACTAACTCACCAACGATTCTAGGCGGTTCGCGACACGAATCTATAAGATTTGCGCGATTTTTTGTCGAAATACTGTTGCGCTTCGCTATCATGGCCAGGTGATGTATTTACGGCCTGGAGGGTTTCGGTTGGCGGACGGCCTCAGGCGGCGGTCCCTCCCTGTTTCAAGCCTATTGAAATGCTCGTCGACGGCGTTAATCCTGATGGTGCTTGTTTTTGGGATTGTCCGGCGAAAAACCGCTTCCGCCCAATCGGAAAAACCACCCATCCACTTTGCCTTCCGGTCTATTCCTTTTTCACTGGACAGTTCCGAGACACCGCAAAGACACGCACCCGAAACTATGGCTGGAGGCGTGGCGGTCTTTGACTATGACAATGACGGCAAGCCCGACATCTTTTTTACCAACGGAGCGGACATCGCCAGTTTGAAAAAGACCTCGCCAAAGTATTGGAACCGCCTTTTCCGAAACAATGGCGATGGCACGTTCACGGACGTAACCGAAAAAGCCGGGCTCGCAGGGACCGGATACGACATCGGGGTGGCGGTCGGCGACTACGACAATGACGGTCACGAAGACATCTTTGTCGCCGGCGTGCACCGGAACACGCTTTATCACAACAAGGGTGACGGAACGTTTACCGACGTCACGGAAAGAGCGGGTCTCTCGAAACCAGACAGTCAGTACGGCCCGCTCTGGTCGGTGGGCGCTGCGTGGGTCGATGTAAACAACGACGGGCTGCTGGATCTTTTCGTGGTCAATTACATGAGCTGGGACGTCAACAAAGAGCCTGACTGCAAGATGAATGGCAAGCCCGAATACTGCCACCCGAAGCTTTACCCGCCGCTTCCAAACCAATTGTTTCTGAACAATGGAGACGGCACGTTCACGGATATCTCCTTGCGCTCCGGAATACGCGCCCATCCGGGAAAAGGCATGGGTGTGGGTGTCGCGGACTACGATGGAGACGGCCTGCCGGATATTTTCGTCGCCGATGACAAGATACCCAACTTGCTGTTCCACAACAGAGGAAATGGGCGCTTTGAAGAAGTTGCTTTTGAAGCGGGAGTCGCGCTGCCAGAGCAGGGAACGGCAATTTCGGGAATGGGCACCGACTTCCGCGACCTGAACAATGACGGGTTTCCGGACATAGCGCTGGTGGCTCTGGCCGACGAGACTTTTCCCATCTATCAGAATGATGGCAGGGGAGCGTTCATCGACATCACCGCGAAGAGCGGCATGACCTTGCTGAGCAAGCCAATGTCCGGCTACAGCGCCAACGTTGCGGACTTCGACAACGATGGATGGAAAGATATTTTCGTGAGCTGCGGCGATGTGCAGTCTCCCGCGATGGAGGGCGCTCGCAAGATCGCACAAAACAACGCCGTCTTCCGGAATCTTGCAGGAGTTCAGTGGGACGCGCTAAGGGAGAGCGCCGGCTTCACCGCGCAACCACCGCAGCGCCATCGCGGCGCGGCCGTCGGAGATTTCAATGGGGACGGCAAGCTCGATATCGTCGTGACCGCTCTTGGAGCGCCCGGCGAGCTTTGGATCAACGACGGGCCGGACGGCAACCATTGGCTGGCACTGGCGCTCGAAGGAACGAAAAGCAACCGCGACGCGATTGGAGCGCGAATCCGCGTTTCTGCGGGAGGGCACGCGCAGTTCAATCACGTCTCGACGGCTTCCGGATATGCCTCGTCGAGCGCAGGCCCAATCCACTTCGGTTTAGGCGCTGCGGACAAGGCCGATGAGGTCGAAATCCGTTGGCCGTCCAGAACTGTGCAGAAGCTCAGAAACGTACCGGCAGGCCAGATTATCCATGTTAAGGAGCCAATTTAGGATTGCTCGGGTGGGTTCAGTTCTTTCATCGAGCACACCGCCAGTGTCTTATTGGAGTGCAATGGGTGTGCGCGATGGCACTTTCGTTCGGCGGGTTACCCTATGGCGAGGACGCAAATCTACAAAGCGGTGTCAATGCCATTCCTCTTGCGACGGATTGCGTCCCGTGAATCGCTTGAATGCGCGGCTGAAGTCGTTCGCATGAAGATAGCCGAGTTCGTACGCGACTTCCTTTACCGCCACCCGACCACCCTGCAATGACTGGCTTGCCTGCTCCATGCGAACACGGGTGTGGTAGGCGGTGACAGATTCGTTGAGATGCGCACGGAACAGACGATTTAAGGTCACGGCAGACACTTGAAGGTACTCACAGAGGGGCGCGACCGGATTGCGTTCTCTCACATTTTGAGCCAGCCAACGCAAGGCCAGTTCGAGGCGCAAGGCCGGCTCAGGCACGGAGGGGTTCGGTGCCTTTAAGCGAGCGATGGCGAGATCCATGCGGAACCGCAGTTCTTCGAGCGCCAGTGCTGACAATGAATCCGGCTTTTCCAACTCCCGACGGCAGAGCGAGTGGATTTGTTGCAGCGCTCGAGTGAGCGCACGACCGGCACCGAAAGTTTGAAAGCCGTCGGCGGCCAGGGCTAACCCAGGGCAGCGCGGGGGACCGGTCCAGACCCAGGTCAGGAGGTCGGCCACGCTCTCAACAGACTTGGCCGCCCAGCCGCTAGCACAATCTGGACCGAGCACCAGAATTTGTCGGGGTTGCACCAGTATGGCCCCGGAAACAAACCTCAAGATGGGGTTGCCTTGAAGTACCACACAGTAAACCCATCCATGGTGAAGAGAAACCGGGATGGCGGATTCGCCGAACCGCCGTTTGCCCCAGCTCAGGTATTGCAGGTCCAGCTTCAAGTCTTTCGGGCAGACCCAGCGAGGCCGGCCTGCCGGTGGCAAATGCAAAGCGCGCGGTAAGGGTTTGATCGAGGTGGTTCGGGGCATAGCCGAATCATTCATGCGCAATCCGGCTAGCACTATGACATTGGCAAGGCGAACTGTCTAATTCAAGCTGTATGCATCATATCTCCGCAAATGACCAAGCCGCGCGAAAGCGTTGTGGCAAATGATCGCGGTAGCAAAGATGGCGGCGTGTTGCTGACTCGAGGCGGATCGCCGCGCTCGTCGATCGCAATGCCCAAAGACGCACAAGCACCGACCGCTGACAGCGCGTTCCGCTGGACACTACTCGCCTTGCTCTTTGTGGCAACGACGGTTAATTACCTGGACCGTGCGGTCCTCGGCTTCTTGAAGCCGATGCTGGATGCGGATCTTGGCTGGAACCAAATTGATTACGGCTGGATGGTCACAGCGTTTCAAGCGGCTTACGCGATGGGATATGTTCTGGCTGGACGATGGTTCGATCAGATAGGAGTGCGCGCAGGATTGTTGATCGCCGTGACCGCATGGAGTTTCGCGGCAGGTGCGCACGCGCTGGCACACACCGTCATCGGCTTCATCTTCGCCCGTTCTCTCTTGGGATTGGCGGAAGGTGGATTTTTCCCTGCTGCCGTGAAGGCTGTCGCGGAATGGTTTCCCCGACAGGAGCGGGCATTCGCTACCGGCGTGTTCAACTCAGGCAGTAACGCGGGCGCGGTAATCTGTCCCGTCATTGTTCCGCTTCTGGCCGCATCATGGGGTTGGCGAGGAGCATTTTTGTTTTTGGGAGCTATCGGTCTCGTTTGGGCCGCACTGTGGATTCGCCTCTCTCGAGTTCCCAACAGAAACCGGTCGCTTCTGCCGGATCTCACGCCAAAATCTCGGCGGAAGATGACAGCATCGGCTGAGGCGCATGCGATCCCATGGCTCGACCTACTTCGTCGCCGGCAGACTTGGGCTTACATTGCGGGAACGACGGCTTCGGCCCCGATCTGGTGGTTTTACATCTTTTGGGCGCCCGACTTCTTGAACAAGCGCTACGGCCTGAATTTGGCCCAAAGCAGTCTGCCGCTGATGTTCATTTTCTTCATGGCAGGTTTCGGCGGAATTCTCGGGGGATGGCTTTCGTCCTTTCTGCTGCGCCGTGGCTGGACACTGAATGCCGCCCGGAAAACCGCCTTGATGGTTTGTGCCCTCTGCGCCGTGCCGGTCTTCAGCGCCCCGCTCGTTCCCAACTATCTCAATGCCATTGAATTGGTCACGCTGGCGGCGGCCGGACACTGTGGCTATGTCGCCAATCTCTTTACCCTCGCGAGCGATACTGTCTCGCCGAAGGCCGTCGCGTCAGTTGTTGGAATCGGAGGCATGGCTGGGTCCGTCATGGGAATGTTTTTCGCGCAATTCGCTTCGCGGACTCTGGCAATGACGCATAACAATTATATGGCGCCGTTCGCGGTTGCAGCGTGCAGTTATCTTCTCGGTCTGGCCTCGATTCATGTGCTGCTTCCAAACCTCGAACCCATGAAACCGGAACCTGGCGCAGCGCACGAGACTTCAACCTAAGCGAAGGATTAAATGTAGTAAATAGACATGTCTGCGTTGATCGAAAATCGATACGTCTTGAGCAAAGAAAACTCCGAGAGGGCGCTGGCCAAGGGTTTGGCAGAAGCCGCTTGGTATAGGACGCCGGTGCCGAAAGCGGAAATCCGACGATTGCTCGAACGCCGGGACGGCCCGGCCATCCGCGATACGTTGCTGTGGTTCACGCTGATCTTCGCCGCTGCTTATTGGGCCTGGAGCTGGTGGGGCAAGTGGTCGGCGATCCTTCCGTTCGCGATCTATGGTGCGCTATACGCTTCGAGCTCCGATTCCCGTTGGCACGAATCGGGCCACGGTACTGCATTCAAAACGGACTGGATGAACAATGCGCTCTATGAGATCGCCTCGTTCATGGTGATGCGCGAGTCAACCATCTGGCGTTGGAGTCACACCCGTCACCACAGCGACACCATTATTGTTGGACGCGATCCGGAAATTCAGGTGCCTCGTCCGCCCAATCTCGTCGACTTCGGAAAGAAATTCTTTGGGCTGGGAACCTTTCCCCGCTACTGGATCAGCGCGGCGAGGCATTGTTTCGGTCGTATGTCGGGACCGGAGAAAGAATTCGTGCCTGAATCCGAGTATTCAGGCGTATTCGTTCGCGCCCGAATCTACGTAATGATTTACACACTCATCATCGGCGCAGCCGCTTGCTATCGAACGATTCTCCCGCTCATGTTCGTCGGATTACCCAATCTTTATGGTCCCTGGCTGATGAACGTTTACAGTCTTACGCAACACGCTGGACTGGCAGAAAATGTTCTCGATCACCGGCTGAATTGCCGCACCGTGTATATGAGTCCGATCAATCGTTTTCTCTACTGGAACATGAACTACCACCTCGAACACCACATGTTCCCTCTCGTCCCTTATCACAACCTTCCGCGGCTGCACGAACTGGTGAAATGGGACATGCCAAACCCCTATCCGAGCCTGTTTGCCGCCTTCCGCGAGATCATCCCTGCCGTTCTGCGGCAAATTAGAGACCCCGGTTACCATGTAAAACGGCAACTCCCCTCGGCAACCTTTTCTCGCGAGTTCCCAGGCACGGTGTCGGCGTTTAAGGCTCGGACTGTCGCAACTGCGGATGGATGGGTGGACGTTTGTCAGATTGGCATTATCGAAAAGGAGGACGTGATCCGTTTTGATCACAACGATCAGACGTTCGCAATTTATCGGACGATAGACGATCAATACTACGCAACCGATGGAATGTGCACTCACGGCAACGCGCACCTCGCCGACGGTTTTGTCAAAGACAGACTCGTCGAATGCTCCAAACACAATGGGCGCTTTGACATCACGAATGGTGCACCCGCCCGTTTGCCGGCTTGCAGAGCCTTGCGCACTTATCCGACTAAAACTGAGGGCGAGCGTGTATATATCAATGTAACCGCAGCCATAACCGAACCCCGAACTCCTGTGTACACGTTCCAAGTAGCCGGCAATGAAAACGTGGCCACGTTCATAAAAGAACTGGTGCTTGAGCCGGCGGATGGCTCCCTACCTTCCTACCAACCGGGACAATACATGCAGTTCGAGATTCCACCCTATGGAGAACTTTCCTTCGCGCAAATCTCAGTGAAAGATCCGTTCGCGGACGTATGGCGAGCGCACCATGTTTTTGATAACAAGTCCCGCGCCGACGCAATCGTGCGCCGTAACTACTCACTCGCAACGAACCCATCGCATGATCACCAGCTTAAGTTCAACATTCGAATTGCCACGCCGCCGCGCGGCCAGGATTGTGACGCGGGGGTTGGTTCCACCTACGCCCACAGTCTTCGTCCCGGAGACATGGTCAAGCTGACCGGTCCCTTCGGCGATTTCCTGATCAAAAATACCAACAAGGAAATGATCTATCTCGGCGGCGGCGCGGGAATGGCTCCGCTGCACTCTCACCTGTCGTTTCTTTTTGATACGCGGCAGACTGCTCGCAAGGTGTCGTTCTGGTATGGCGCTCGCTCGAAGCAGGAGCTCTTTTATCAGGACTACTTCGAGCGATTGGCGGAACAACATCCAAACTTCAGCTTTCACGCAGCGCTTTCCGAACCATGGCCGCAGGACAACTGGACCGGGCCAACCGGGTTTGTACATGAAGTTTTGCGGAATCAATATTTGAAGCAACATCCCGACTTGGAACAGGTGGAATTTTATCTGTGCGGCCCTCCGGCTATGATGCGAGCAGCGAAGCGGATGTTGATGGAAGATTTCAGCGTCGTGCCTGCGCAGATTGCTTACGATGAATTCTGACAGAATCGACCCGAGTGGGAACTGCTCGCGTTTTCCCTGTCCGGACTCTGTTCAAAGGTCTTCGAGTCTATTTCTCGCGAATAGGAGAGTCTTCGTGGACCACCGGTACTTCTTCTATCTGGCACTTTTGTTACTTTCTGCGGGCATCCCGATATTCTCTGACCTCAAGAACGGCAAGCCTGAGGCCTACATGTACAGGTCACAGGTTGTGAACGATTCCTTTGTTGAAGGAGTTGACCCTGGGGACATATCGAATCCGAATTGCCTGCGGCGAGACAATAATGTGTGCACGGCTTGCGGTATAGACGTCACGTCCGGCATGTCGCTGAGGAACAAGACGAAGACACCTTTGTTAATGTGTCGGGACATGAAGCCTGGGCCTGCCAAACTCATGATTGAGACGCACGCAGAGCCCATGATTTCCGGCCTGTGGGAGGTTGAGTTTGGTATTGGGTACCATACATCCGCAAGAGAAGAGTGCCCCCATCAATTCATCGCATCAGAGAATCACCCGTTGAAGACGGCGTATGAAATGGGTCCGCTTACGATTGAGAGCGAAATCCCGACCGATGGCATGATTCAAGCCTTGGCGTGCGTCGGGCTTTCGTCAGCGCGAGTGGGCCAAGAGGCAAAGGAAACTGGTGTTTTGCTGAAAGCGTACAGGCTTCGTGTTGTCAGCCAATCGTTTGGCATTCGACCGGGAGAGTAAATGAAATCGTGTCGACGAGCTACGCGGGTAGGCGCATTGCTATCCGTCTTGACCGCGACTGCCGGATTTACGAAAGCACAGGCTACCAACGATACGGTCGGGCCACTGCTGGAAAAGCAGGTGCAGCCAAAGGCCGTGACGGCTTATCAACTACAAAAATATTTGATGAAGCAGATTCCGAAACCGGTGGTCCCGGCAACCGCTGAGCAGTGGAACGTGGAGGTGCAAAGGCTTCGTAAACATATCCTGGAAGACGTTGCATATCACGGCTGGCCGCAGGAATGGATCGAAACTGGTCCGCGATTCGAGCAAATGGAAGTGATTGAAACCAGCCACGGGTACCGCGTGCGCAAGTATGGCTATGAGATTGTGCCGGGTTTTGAATCCACAGCGATTCTTTATGAGCCCGAACGACTGAGCGGACGAGTCCCGGCAATTCTGAATTTCACCGGGCACGAGCCCCTTGGCAACCTGACGGAATACGAGCAGAAGCGCTGTATTCATTTCGCAAAACAGGGAATTCTGGCACTCAGCCTTGGCTGGCCGGGTTTGGGCGAACTCGGACAACAACAAAACAACCACGATTTCGCAGGCCAACTGGATCTGGTGGGATCGAATTCACTCGGGTATTTCTACCTTATCATTCGTCGCGGCTTGGACTTTCTGACGACCCTTCCAAACGCAGATACCAAGCGCATCGGTGTGACCGGCCTGTCCGGGGGCGGTTGGCAGACCATCATGATCAGCGCACTCGATGAGCGTGTGAACGTAATGGTGGAAGTAGCAGGCTTCGGATCGCTGGAATCGAATTTGACGCACCCAATAGACTCTTCCGACGTGGAAGAGGACGCCACAGACTTGATGAAAGATTTTGACTATCCATTTCTCGTGGCAATGCGTGCTCCCCGACCGACTCTCTTGATCCATAACGAACAGGACGATTGCTGCTTCCTGGCGCCACTCGTGAAACCGTACGTTTACGAACAGATTCTTCCGTTTTTCAAGTTGTACAATTCGGAGAACCGACTGCGATGGTACGAAAACATCGACCCAGGCACCCACAACTATCAACTCGACAACCGCCAACAGGCCTATGCCTTCTTTTCAGAACACTTTAACCTGCCGCCGGTTACCAAAGAGATTCCAAGCGACTCGGAAATTTTCACGCCGCAGCAACTGGCTGGTCATTTGCCAAAAGACAATCTGACGACAGCGGGTTTGGCGATAAAATTGGCAAGTCAAATCCATCGCGCTGCAATTCCCGCGATCGGAGGGCGTGATGCCTGGGTGACAGCCCGCCGGGAGCAATTGAAGTCCATCATCCGTTATTCGCCGGTTTCGGTGGACGCTGCATGGAAACTGATCAGCACGAGACGTTCCGGGCTGCAATCCTTCTCCTACCGGTTCGATTTCTCGGATTCGCTTAGTGGAACCGGAATTTGGGTGGCGGCGCGGGCTGCCGCCACCGATGCGCCACTGACCATCCTTTTGAACGACCGAGGATACAAAGCGTCTGCAGGAGGCGTCGCCGAGAGGGTCAATCGCGGCGAGCAGGTCCTTGCATTCGAACCTCTCTTCTTTGGTTCGACATCTCCCGACGAGACCGAGCCGGCCTACTGGGAAATGTTAGTGGCAAGCAGAGGCGATCGCGCCATTGGTCTTGAAGTCGGACAATTGATCGCTACGGCAAAGTCGTTCCGAAGTTCCACTGGTCTCGATAAAATCCGCCTGCAAACCGACGGAATACGCAGCCAGGTTGTCGCGCTGGCCGCGGCGGCTTTGGAACCGGATTTATTCTCTGAAATCGAATCGACCAATGCGATGACGAGCTTGCGCTATCTTCTGGATGCGCCAGTCCCTTACCGGACTGCTCCTGACCTGTTTTGTCTGGACCTCTATAAGTATTTTGATATCGACAGAATGGCGATTCTGGCGTTTCCCGTGAAGACAACCATCATCAGCAAAGCAGCCCCCCTGCCGAACCCAGCGGGTAATGAGTAGATAGGAAATGGACTCGGGCCCAGTTCTGGATCGAGTCCATTTTCTAAGCCAGCATGAATGTAAACCAAAGGTATCACTCCTGCCCTAAAGTTCCTTGTGGCCTGCCTCTGCGATTTTTGTGTCGGGCAAGGATTTACACTTTGCGACGCTGAAGTCTTTCACTTTGTCCAGGATGAACACGGGCGTATTCACGGCCCGATCCGTTTTGATATTCAAGAAGTCCACCCGCTCGACGCCATCCAGAAAAAAACAGGGCCTTGCGTCCTCGGCAACCGCGATCACTTTGTAGTCGCTGATCTCAATGTCTTGTGCGTGGCGAATCAAAAGTCCGTGGGCAGGTGTATTTCCGAACATATTTGGCTCGGGATACACTCTTTCTTTTTCTTCCAACTGACGGGCCGCGTCGATTGTTGTTCCGCCACCCGAATGTTGCAAAAGGATGTTGCTCAACTTTACGTTTTCAATTCTGTGTTCGGGAATTCCGACAATCATCGAACAGAACAGCGACGAAGTGCTCGAAGAAACAATATTCGAAATATTGACTCGCCGGATGGCACCCACCGGCGCTCCCACGGGACCTCGCATTCGTGAACCGAGACGAATAAAAATCGGCGAAGCCACCGTGTCGCGCATGGTGATATTCGAAATGGTTACATCTTCAATGGAGGCGCCATCGACGCTCAGAATCGCCAAACCAAAGCATCCGTCAAAAACGCAATTCGTGATTGTAATGTTCTTGAAGCCACCGTTTGATTCTGTCCCGAACTTGATGCGGCCGTTGCGGTCAATATCGGCACTTGCGGGGAAGCGCTTAAAGGTTCCATCGAGGAGCGATCCCTCCTCAAAACTGCCGCTGACCATGCAATCGCTGATGGTAATCATCTCGGCAGCGCGCGCGGAACCCAGCGCAAAAGAACTTTTAAGACATATCGCGTCATCCCACGGGGCATTTATGCTGCAATTTGACACTCGCACGTTGCGACAGCAGTCCATGTCTAGGCCGGCGCGGTTAGTATCAATTTTCACGTTGTCAATAGTCAGGTTGTCTACTCCCGTGGTGAGTATCCCCAAATGTCCGCCGTGTAGCAGTGAGAAGTCCCGCAGCAGTACATCATGGCAATTTTTCAGCGCAATGGCCTTGTTGGCAACTCCCGGCATCTCCGCAATGGGGCCTTGAAACTCGCCTCGGCTCAGTCCCTTCCCCCAAATCAAGCCCGGACCGCAAATGGAAACATTTTGCAAACCTTCTCCCGAGATAAGGCTGTTATGCCAATGGCTGTGGCCGAAATCCTGGTAGTCCTCCCATGGCTTGTTGAATTCGGGAATATCGTAGCCTTCCAGCCCTTTTTCCTTTGGCGGATCTGCCGCAAGAAGGATGGTTCCACTTACGAGTTGAAGCCTGACATTGCTCTTCAGGTGAATCGAATAGCACAGGTAAGTACCGGCAGGCAGATGAACCGTGCCCCCGCCAACGGATGCGGCGGCGGCAATTGCGTTATTGATCGCGAGCGTATCGAGTTTCTCGCCGTCGCCGGTCGCGCCAAAATCACGAACATCAAAAGCAGCGGACGCTATATCCGCCGTACATTTCGAGGCAAACGCGCTGGCTGGCTCTCCTGCAGCGATGCCAAGAATGGCTGTACCGCTTACCTTCATGAATTCGCGTCGGGTGTCTTTGCTTTGCTCCATTGTCACTTCCTGCGAGTTGCTTTGCCTCAACTCACGCCGGTCTAGACTGGGAATTGTTGGTCCGCTCGATTCAGAGTAAGCACCCGGGGCAGCAGTAAAGCGCGGAGTGCACTCCGCTCGATTAGCATATACCCCAAACGGATCGTCAGGGGTTTGCAGTAGGCACCCCTTGTAATTTACCGATCCGGTCCCTAAACTGTTCCCCGTAACAGTTGGTACTGTCCTCGCCTCGGTCCAATCTGCAACTCTCGCCGCCATTCTTAAGGTCCGTTCGGAGACGCTATGAGTGCTCTGAAGATGTTTCCGCTCGCGTTGATGCTGATGGCGATGCCTCCCGGGCTGTTCGCGCAAGAAGCGGGCACTCTGACGCAATCGGAAGTGCTCGATAGAATCGTTACGCAGGAGAAGGCGGAGATGGAGTCCCTTCGCCACTATTCCCCCTTGGTCGAGACCTATATCCAAACTCGCCGCCCGGACAAAGAACTGGGCGTAGCGCCGGGCGGGGACGCATACTTTCTGGGCCGCGCGAAGCTTTCAAACGGTGTGGAGTTGGTACCGCTGACTCAGGACACGAGAACCAAACACAACAAGGTAATCGGAGAATTCGAGAACTTCTGGTCTATGGAATTTCTACCGCGCGGTTTCCTGCAAATGATCTACCTGGACACGAATGGCTTCGACCAGAACCATTACAAATTTACCTATGTTCGGCGGGAGTTCCTCGGCGAAGTGCGCTGTATGGTTTTTGACGTCGCTCCTCGATCGAACCCCGCCAAAGGACGCTTTGTAGGCCGTATCTGGGTCGAAGACCGCGATTACCACATCGTGCGCTTTAATGGCACCTACAAGGGCTCGTCCAAGTTCAGCTACTACTTCAGCTTCGACAGTTGGCGCCAGAACGCGGGGAAAAACGAGTGGCTGCCGGCCTTTATCTTCAGTGAAGAAGGGAACGTCTACTACCCTATGGCAAAGGAGCAGATCCTACCGGCGTTCCGAGCACAAACGCGGTTGTGGGGCTATGTTCTTGGCACCGCTCGAGAAGAACAGGAGCTGAGTAGAGTCTTGATGGAAACGCCAGTGACCGATCAAACGGAAAACGCGAACGACTACTCGCCGCTGCAGGCAGAGCGCGCCTGGAGCCGCCAGGCGGAGGACAACGTCATCGAAAGCCTAGAGCGGCACGGCTTGATTGCGCCAGATGGCGAGGTCAACAAGGTCTTGGAGGCGGTGGTCCGCAACCTCGAAATCACCAATGACCTCGACATCCAACCGGAGGTTCGTTGCCGTGTGCTGATGGCCTCGACGCTTGAGACCTTTTCGATGGGCCACACCATCGTGCTGAGTCGCGGGTTGCTGGACGTCCTTCCAGACGAGGCAAGCCTCGCCGCGATCCTTGCGCACGCACTCGGTCACGTGGTGCTTGCGCACCCTATGGATACGCAATTTGCGTTCTTCAATCGCCTTCACTTCGATGAGAAGCAAACCTTTCACCACTTCGACTTTTCTCGCCCACCTGCAGAGGAACATGCCGCCAATCAGAAAGGCGCAGAGCTGCTGATGAAGTCGCCTTATAAGGATCAGCTCGCCAGCGCGCAACGCTTTCTGCAAGCCCTTCAGGAGCGCTCGAAGGACATACCTAACCTGATCAGCCCTCATTTAGGAGAGAGCATCTTGATAAGTTGGACTGTCGCCTCGGCCGCGCCTTCCGGAGAATCGCCGGCCGGAGGCACCGCTAACGTGCCCCCAAGCACTCCCATCGCCGCTTTACCCCTCGGCGGGCGCATCAAAGTCGATATCTTCAACGATCAGTTGCATTTCCTGAAGGCAAGTTCGGCCGGGACGGTGGCCGAAACTGAAAAGATGCCTTTCGAAGTCACTCCTTTTATCCTCTACCTCACGCGCCAGAGTGACAGTGCGCTCACACAGGCTCCTGCTGAACAGGCGGCGAAGTCAATGCGGTAGATCTGTTCGCCCTTGAGGAAAAGATCCTGGCGCCTCATTCCTTCGCGCGGCGTCCCTTTTGATCCGGGGCGACAGATAGGATACCCATTCGAATCGAAGTGAGGGCGGCAGGGTCAGTCTACTTGCCGATTGGCAGCTCGGTCGGCTGCTCGAGACGAAACTCGAGAAGGGTTTCGCTTGGCACGGAAACCTGCTGGCCCTTCTTTGTGGCAGCCACGGCTGTTCCCGCGCCTGCGCCAGCCAACGCTCCAATTCCCGCGCCTTTTCCCCCGCCTGCTAGGCCGCCGATCAGCGCGCCCAGGCCAGCGCCGCCCACCACTTTCTTGGCGGTGTTACCGCCCTCGCCTTTCCCCTTCACTTCGTAGTCGCTAGTCATGAGCGGATACGCAGTTCCGTTGATGACTATGTCGGTGAGCTCCAGAAGCAGCTGGGAACTCCCCTTGAACTTGCCAGAGGACGAGGCCTGAGCGAGCACACCGTAAAGAGTTGTCCCTTTCTTCGCCACGGTCACATCATAAGCCTGTAAATTTGCCTCCAGCGTTGCGGTGAAGCGATAACCGGCTTTCTGTTTGCTGGAGTCCACAGAATCTACCATGCGCACCAAGATTCGCGTACCTGCGGCCACGGTTACGCGTTTGGGACTTTGGGCCGGCGTGAGAAGGGGTGCCGCTAAGGCGGAAATTACCCCCAGGAGCAGCCCCTTAACTACGATCCTTTGCATTCGCAAGTCCTTCTTGAAGTTCATGACCCCACCACAGGTAGTGCTGAAGTAACCTCCAGGTCGATGATCAGGAGCAACTGATGTTCCACCAGCACAAAACGCGCTGCCGTGATCGCGCCCAGTTGCTCTTTCATCAGCTCGTAATATTTGGCCAGCAGATCGGCACGTTGCTTCTGGTACTCCATCGATTTCTTGATCAGTTCATCCGCCTTCTCATCGGTCATTTGATTGTAGGTGTGGGCGTACTCCATAAGGTTGGCAACTCGCATATCGTTTACCTTGCTCAATTCGGCGTCGTAATCGCGATAGATGGGCCAAAACCTAGCCGCGTCTTCTGCGTCCAATTGCATAACCGCTCCCATCAACTTCGCTTTTTCCTTGCTCACGTCCTCACGCAGGAGCTTGACGTAGGCTTTTATATTTTGTTCTTCAGGCGTTGTGGCCTTGACCGCGGTTTTTGCGGGTAAGTCCTCGGTTGCCGTCTTCGTTTGCGCCGACAACCTTTGGGCCGAAGCGATCACCGCGAGTAACGACATGCAAATCGCCAATTGCTTCGTCATTCTTGTCTCCCTGATGCCGGATTGTCGAGTTCGACGCGATCAATTCTAATGTCGATCGGCTTTTCGCATATCGCTGCGCTTGATTCCTGCCTAGACATCAGACTTGACGCCAACCAATACCTTCTACTCTTCTGTCGAGCGCAAATCGAGGAGGATGGTGCAACAATGTCCCGGTGGAATGACCAAAACTAACACTCGGAGCCCAAAATTGCCATAGCTCCTTGAAGTAAGTCCTATAGCGTTGTACTTGCTCTTTTGCTTGCCTTTTGAGGTTTTAGGACCAGACGACGTCGGGCATTCTCACCGTTTGGGAGCTACAGAGAGCTACCTAAAACCGTCGTTCGAATTGGACTTGCGCGAAAGAACAGTCATAATTGCTCTCCGTTCACCGATGTCTTGGGAAACCAAAACTTACGACTACGTCATTGTCGGTGCTGGATCAGCGGGCTGTGTTCTGGCGAGGCGGCTCAGTGAAGATCCGCGCACGCGAGTCCTGCTACTCGAGGCGGGTGGGCCCGCTTCCGCCCGGGAAGTCCGTATCCCCGCGGCTTTCTCGAAGCTGTATAAGACGCCCGTCGACTGGAATTACTCGACTGAGCCCGAGCCCGGCCTTCAGAATCGCAAGCTCTACTGGCCGCGTGGAAAGATGATCGGCGGGTCAAGCTCCATGAATGCAATGATTTACATGCGCGGCAATCCGGCCGACTACGACGATTGGGCGAGCCTCGGCAACGAGGGCTGGGGATTCCGGGATGTTCTTCCGTACTTCAAGAAATCGGAGCGACACGAGCGCGGCGCGTCGGAATATCACGGCACGAGTGGACCACTGAATGTCGCCGATCTCCGCTACGTGAATCCGCTGACATGGTCATTTCTCTCCGCAGCCAAAGAGCTGGGCATCGCCGCCAACTCGGATTTCAACGGCGCCACGCAGGATGGGGCCGGCCTCTATCAAGTGACGCAAAAGAATGGCCAGCGTCATAGTAGCGCCGACGCTTATTTGAAGCCCGTGCTTGGGAGAGAAAATCTGACCGTAGTGGCACATTCACACGCGGCAAGAATCGTTCTCGAAAATCATCGCGCGGTCGGGATCGAGTACATCTGCGGCGGCGCCAGTGGAACGGTGCGTATCGAACGCGAGGTGGTTCTCGCCGGCGGTTCCATCAACTCGCCCCAATTGCTTTTGCTCTCTGGCATCGGGCCTGCCGACGAAATCCGACGTGCCGGAATCTGCGCATTCCACGATCTTCCCGGCGTGGGCAAGAACCTGCAGGACCATCTGATGGTGTCTGTAGGTTATCTTTGTACAAAGCCTGTCAGCATGGCCAACGCTGAATCGCTTACAAACGTTCTTTGGTACTTCTTGTTCAAGCGCGGCCCGCTTGTTTCGAACGTCGCGGAAGCGGGAATTTTCTGGCGAACGCGGCCTGGATTGAATGAGCCGGACCTGCAGCTCCTCTTCGGACCTGCGTATTACGTGAATCACGGACTCAGTCCGCGCAAAGAACACTGTTTTGGTTTTGGTCCGACGCTCGTCGCTCCCGAAAGCCAAGGCTCGATTTCGCTGAAGTCCGCTAACCCTCTGGAGCCACCTTTGATTCGTGCGAATTATCTCTCCACCCCAGGCGACATGCGCGTCATCGTCGAAGGAGTGAAGCTCAGCCGCCAACTCGCGCACACGAAGGCATTCAAACCCTATCGGGGAGGCGAACTTCATCCCGGCTCGGGCGTGCAGAGCGATGAGGAAATCGCAGATTTCGTTCGTGCGGAGGCGCAGACGCTTTACCATCCCGTGGGAACGTGCAAGATGGGCAGCGGTTCGATGGCTGTGGTCGATGCCAGCCTGCGTGTTCACGGCATCGACGGCCTTCGTGTCGCCGATGCGGCGGTGATGCCGCGCATCACCTGCGGCAACACCAACGCTCCGACGATCATGATTGCCGAAAAAGCTGCAGACCTGATCCGTGCTAACGCCTAATCACAACGGAATTCCGGGCGATTGATCCTGGGCATCACGAACCGACGGGACGCCTCTCGGTTCCCGGACCAGGATTTGCGTTAGACCGAAGTTCCGGAAATAGCGGATCGAACAGGGAACTACCTGGGGAATTTGCCGGGCAGCTGCGAAGGATTTGGGAATAGGCTGAAGCAATGGCAATGTCGTGCGCTGAAGAGCGCCAACAGCACTCCGCTAGCCGCGCTTACGGATAATTTGTGGTTATACTCTTCTCCGCGAAGTGTCGGTCGAGGAGGATGCGCGTCCCGAACTTTTCTCGAGGCCATTCAATTTTCCCGATGGTTGTTTTGCTGAGGATGGATTGTGCGGGCGGTCGATTCTCGGCTGAAGACGATAGAACAATAGGGGTCTGTGATGAGGAATCGACTACCACTTTTTGTAATTTTCTTACTGACAGCGATTAGCCCGGGATTCGCAGAGCAACGCCGGAAAGTCATCATCGACCAGGATTGTTCGGGGCCCGGCGGCAGCAATATGCAAACACTGCTGACCCTGATTCAGTCTCCTGTGGTGGAAGTATTGGGGATTACCGTTGTCAGCGGAAACCAGTGGCGCGACGAAGAGGTGGCACGCACGCTTCGACTGCTGGAATTGATTGGCCGCACCGATATTCCGGTTGTGCCTGGAGCCGTCTTTCCGTTAGTACATCGCCGCAAGGAAGCCCAGTTGTGGCAGGCGCGGTACGGGAAAGTCGCATTCGCCGGAGCGTGGGACGATCGCTGGTGGCACGCAGATGACGTGATTCCCAAACTGATCGAAGGCGAGCCCCACATTAAGGCCGGTGATGAAGACGCTGCTCACTTCCTGATTCGCATGGTGCACACGTATCCGCATCACGTGACCATCTATGAGGGGGGCCCTATGACCGACCTAGCAATCGCTAATGCAATCGATCCTCATTTTGCGGAGCTTGCCGAGGGCTTGGTGTTCATGGGAGGAAGCTTGAATCCGCAGACGGACGATTCGGAATTTCTCAGCGCGCCGCGTCACGAATTCAACTTCTGGTTCGATCCAGAGGCGGCGAAAAGCGTGTTAGCGGCTCCGTGGAAAACGATCGTTTGCACGCCGGTGGACATCTCGGTCAAAACCAGAATCACGGACACCATGGTTGCGGAGATCAACAAGAGCAACCACCCCGCCGCACAGTATGTCGTGAAGTTCTTCATGAAGGATCAAGGTGGTTCTTACATGTGGGACGAACTGGCCGCCGCTGCGTGGATCGATCCGACGTTAATCACCAAAAAGGACGCCCGCTATATGAGCGTGGATGTTGACCACGGCGCTGCCTACGGGAACACCCTGACGTGGACCGATAAGGACAATCCGATGCTTGGTGCACGACTCGTCGAAATCCAGCAGGACTTGGATCTGCCGAGATTCAACAAAATGTTTGTAGATTTGATGAAGGCACCTACGCCACAGGCACGTTGAGCGACACAGATCACCATGTCGGCAATCATGACGACCCGGGTAGAATCGACACGGCTTGTTAGACCGTTCGCTCGCAAGCGCCCTCGAGTAGGCTTGCCGACCACAGCCATCTGACGAAGACCTTCCGTCGCCTAACAGGCGAAACGTATCTGCGTTCGGGAAGGCACACGAGTCCGATCGGCGAGACGAGTGATTCCGCGTGCATCGGAAACCCCGAATGAGCAGAGTCTAAGTCTCGATTGGTCCTTGCAATAACAGTGCAGACCGATCATTCGAAAACAGGTGGTTTGCGTCAGGACTTGGACATCTGCGACTTGATGAGGCCGACAACGGCCATCACCACTGCGCCTCCAATGCCGCCACCACCCACGCTAGAAAGTATTGACGACATGTCGAGCCCGGAACCTGCCACGGCGGAGGCGGCTGATGACGCAGCACCACTCGACATCAGCATGCTTAATAATTGGCCGCCGATGCCACCACCTACAATTCCTGCGATGGAGTTTCCGATAGGACCCAAACTAAACTTCTGCAGTAGAGCGCCCGCAATGTTGCCACCGACGGCTCCGCTGATTAGCTGAATAATCAAAGCGATCATCTGTGTCCTCGATTCAGAACCGATTCTGGGAGTCTGGAAATAAACCGGGAACTACGTTCGGGCGGAACGTCCGACGAGTACATACATCAATCAGGCCGCGCATGCAACTGCTTTCGGGCGCAGTGGGCGCAGTCCCTCTCACCGGCTTGTCCAACTTCCGGTACCAGAACTTAGCTTCCCCCCAGTGTCGAGAGGCGGGGGATACGAAGCTCGATAGGCGACGTCTAGGCGCGGGCGCGAAACCGAGCGAACAAGCGGGGCATATGAATTTTGCCTTGCAACGGTCACGCTCGTGACGCCGTCGCTACCTCAACGATCAGAGTGTGCCCTGAAACAAAAAAGATCTCGTCAACAGCGGCCAAAAATTTCAACGGCCCCGCAGATTGACTCTGCGGGGCCGCCGGTAGTCTGTCTGGGATTGGCTGAAGGCGCGAAGGCCTTTTTGCGAATCCAACTTCGCCAGGACTTAATGGCTCACGCCTTAAGCCTCAGCCACCTCACGTGTGTCACTACAATCAGAATTTTTCATTTTTTAAGGATCGACCTCCTTTCCCGTGTATGCCCATAATAATTTCAAGTGGCGGAAAACTCAATATGGAAAGTGCAGGCTCGACAAACCTCGTTGGCCCGTGGTGGTACCTAAGAAACCACTTTCCGCCGTTTGAAGGCCTCTTTGACACTTCACGTTTTCGGTGCCAAGTCGTGGAAAAGCAGAGGCGTAAGGCACTCGACTTTGCAACAGCCTCTCCGCGCACCCAACGATCAGATGGCAACCATGGTTCGGCGAAACATGCCCATGAAGCAAAACGGCATGCAAAAACCTCGGTCTGCGGCGTTTGTCAAATCTGCGTTTCACGGCAGGCGCCAAGCGCCGCGCATCTGCCGCATCGTCACATGCTCCATCCTGCCGCGGAAGAGTCTGGAATTGTTGTATTTGGTTTGAGTCGAATTAAAGCAGGCCGAATACGGCCACGCTCTTCGACGTACCTACATACACTTTCCCATTGGCCACCACCGGCGTGATGAACTTGTTGGCGCTGAAATTATCTCTTCCACCCGAGGCTTGAGTGGAGTTGTAGAGTTCGTTCGACAGATTGGTTGCGTCATAGGCGTGGAGGACTGCCGGATCGCTATTCTCCACAACCCAGACGATGCCGTTCGTTGTGCCGCTCGCGGAAATAGTTGGCGATGCTCCCGGATAACTGAAGGCGTGACCAGAGCGTGAGGATGGCGACGTCGCGAGCATGCCGTTCACGATCGGAAACGCTTTGATGGAGTCGTTGTTGGCGCCGTAATAGACAGTGTTGTTGAAATAACTCGGTTTTGCCCACACTCCGCCAGCGAGCTGGCCGGTGATGAGTTGATAGAGGTTGTCCGCCTTTCCGTTGAACTTGCCCATGTTGTCGCGGTCGACGACGTAGATATTTGCGTCTTTTCCGGAGCCAACAGCGAGGTGGTGCGTGTTGCCGGCGTCGTCGACAACGTCGGGCAGCAATAGTTCTCCACCGGATCCAAAGTCCGTGTCCGAATAGGATTCGGCGACAGTGTTCAGAGGAGTGAAGTAGTCGAGCAGAGTAAGCGGAGTCGTCGAACTCATTTTGGCGAAGCAGTTCCCGCAATCGCCGTTTGACGGGAGGCCGCTCGGATTCAGCGTAGTGTCAAAATCGCCGTTGCCGATGATGAAATAGATGTTGCCGGCGGCGTCCGCGCCGGGAGCTGCGCCCGCCATCCAGATTGCACCTTCGCTACCATTCGGGACGAGATTCAAGACGCTGGTCTCGGCCATCGTGTCCGCGCTGTAGGCAATGATCCAGCCCGTATACGGGCGGTGGTCGCAGTGGGAGGACCACATGGTGTAGATGGTTCCGTTCAGTTCGAGGAGCCCGGGACGCTCTTTGTACTGCTTTGGATCGAAGACCACCGAGCCATTGGAACTGTTGTCGCCGGTGCCAGGGTATGTCGCTTGAACGGTCGTTGGCCCTCCAAACAACTCTGCACCAGTTGCCAGATCGAGGGCGTGAACCCGCTGATAATAATTTCCTTTTGCATCCTTGGACATCGCGATTAGGTAAATGGCGTTTCTGAGGCGGTCGATGACCGGCGTAGCAGTGATGCCCATTTTCGGTTGAACCTGGCTGCAACCGCGATTGTCGCTGGGAGTTTCACCTGAGAGCAGGGCGGTCGTTTGCCACAAAACCGTTCCTCCTGAGGCGGGAATGCTATCGGCGTCAAACGCGTAGATCGAATCGTTCTCGGTTACGGCGTAAAGAACGTTTTTCGTTCCCACGCCGGGAATCACCAGGTTGGAAAGCAGGAGCGGTTGGCCATCCACGAGCCCATCGACCGCAAATTCGCCCAGTTTCCCGAACGTATTGACGTTCACGTTCGCCGGCGTCAACGCCATTTCATTCACATTCTGGCCGGTACGCATGTTGTCGTAGTGGTAGGTGACAATGTCTGTAGCGGGCCCGCCTGTCGAAGCATTGACCGTCAATGTGCCGATGTTGCTGGTGACATTTCCGCCGGAGTTTGTGACCGTCACGCGAAACTGTTCGCCGCTGTTTGCCAAGGTTATAACCGGCGTTGTGAACGAGCTTGCCGTGGCGCCGGAGATCGGAGCGCCATTAAGCTGCCATTGGTAGGCCAACGGCGAGCTGCCGGTGACGACGACTGAGAAAGTGGCTGTCTGGCCGGCACTGACGGCCTGGTTCGCGGGTTGAGTCGTGATCGCCGGGGCTGTGGCCGGGGCTGTGGCCGGGCCGATGGTCAAGGATGCCTGGTGACTGGTCACGCTTCCCGCCGTGTTGCTGACAATCACATCGAACATCGATCCGTCATCGCTCGATGTGGTTGGCGGTGTCGTGTAGCTGGCGGCTGAAGCCCCGCTGATATTTGCACCGTTCTTTTGCCATTGATAAGAGAGCGGCGTGGCGCCTGTGGCGACGACACTGAAAGTGGCGCTCTGGCCTGCCGTTACGCTCTGAGACAAAGGTTGAGTCGTGATCGACGGAGTTGTCGCCTTGGGATTGCTCCCGGGGCCGGAAGTATTCGAACTGGCGCAGCCCGTCAGAGCCTGCATAACGCAGATTGAGGCTAGAAAACTGAGGGTTCGACGCGCTCGGCCGTGTGTACGCACGAGCTTTCCAGTCAGTTGCAGGGGATCAAGCACATGGGATGAATGTTGGCCGAAATCGAGCGAACAGTTAATACAGGAACTACTGCATATCAGCATGTGAAACGCCCAGCACTTATATTCGTTTGCACACCAACAACCCGCCTCCGCTAGGCGTCTACTTACCCCGAAATAAAGCTATCACGTCGAGCAGCACGAGGATGGCAACGACCACCTCCAGCGCAAACATACGTCGTTCGTTGAACTGATCAACCATAAACTCGTAAAGTTCTCCCGCCGTTTTCAATTTCTCATCGACGAGTGTCTTGTAATCGGTAACGCCAATCTTGTTTGCTCCCAGGTTGTAAACCCTTGCGTAGTAAGTGTCGCTGATGAATTTCACGGCGTACTCAGTTCTCTCTGCCAGATCCATTATGTCCAGGCGAATTCGATTTAACCGGCCCGCGCGGCGGGATAATCGCCATCGTGACCAAAAGCTTTCGTGCCCTTCGAGGGAACTGTAGACTTGCGAGAGCAAGTTGGTGAGCAGATCGTCATAATATCGGAATTCGAGTAGTTGAGTGTTCGTATATTCGAGAATATCTACGACGGCCGGGATCGCCTCGGGTTTGTCATAAACAAGTGCTACCGCCCACCCGACAACGACCAGGTCGTCGGGATAATACGAAAGGGCGGAACGTATGATCTCATCGCGTTCAGCAGCCGATAGCGAAACAATCTCTCCGCGGATCAGTTTGGTAATCTGATCCGCATAGCAATCAAGGAGATCCGCGGCGGTCGCCGAATGACCATCTGAATGTTTCGCTGATTGGATATCGATAATCAAGTAGTCTTCATCGAGCCATTTTGCCGACGGCTTGACGAGGGCCGGGCCGAAACGACCCAAGTGATCGCGCAACAGCTTTTCTGCAGCTTCCTCGACTTCAGGCGCATTCATCCAGCGAAACGAGGAAGTACACAGTGAATCTAAGTCACATTCGAACGCCACAGTAAGCTCGACGACGGCAACTCCAAACCAATAATATTTGATTCGAGCATCCAACTTGTCCTTCGTCAGCAGCGTGATCGATCCTACCGATTCAACAATCGGCACCTGTTGAACTTGAGAATATTCTGGCGCGCGGTGACGAAAGGCCGGCGGGCGCGGAACCGCTTCCGGTCCGAGCAGGGAGCGCAACTTGTCTAATTCAATCGCTTCTGCGACATCGAAGAAACTCAGAATCCGAAAGTAGCCTTGTAGAATCATTGACGATAAGATGCCACGCGTCGAGACCATAGGTATAACGACCTGCCGGATTTCTGCGATTGACGCGCACGCGTGCTTGGTCGAAGCGAGACCAGCCATTGCCCTGAAACTGACCTCTTGACCAGTGGCATCCGCCAACACGAAATTTCATTATAGGCGTCCCAATCAATCAGTCGGCTCCTTTCTCATCAGAGGGGGAGCGTTTTGCGACGAAGGAGTGCCGAGCATGTCCCGTAGCTTACCCTCCCAACGCAATTTAGAGGATATTAAGAAGGAAGCAAGAGACCTGCTCCACGACTTGCGAAGCTCGGACGTTGTCGCACTTCGACGCCTTTCTTCGTTGGACAATGAAGCTGGAAGCTTCGATGCTAGGCTTGCCGATGCCCAGTACATACTCGCACGGGAATATGGCTATAGCAGTTGGCTGAAACTGAAGCAACGCTTCGAAGCTAATCTGCAAAGCATATCGACCCGCGTCTCTAGCGTTCTTCGCGATAAACGCCGATAAGTTCTAAATGTCGCCAAAACCGACAAAGCCATATCAGCGTCCGCTGCGCGTGTTCGCTTCACAAGGCTTTGGCCAATTATTCTGGTCCGAGCGTAGACATGAAACTGGCGGTAGATGAGGAGCTACGCTTGCCTGCTTACGCGCAAGCGGGAATGTCCTGTCAGCCTGAGAAGATCCGCTCGATCCATGTTTCGGAACAACACGGCACGTGCGCGGCCGGCAACTTCATTGGCGATCTCGGCTTCCGTCCAGGGCCGGATCCATGTGTCCGAGCGAGTCATGCGCGATGGGAATCATCAGGATCTCCTGCGCCCGGTACCGCTGGAGAGCGTCGCTGTTTCATGGGTGCAGTTCAACGCCGGTTAGAGGGACGCTGATAGAAGAAAAGCCTGCGGTGAGATGAAACGATTATTTCTCCGCACCAGTGTTACGCGTTCCATTTGGATGGTTGGCTCGAAGAAAGCAACGGGAAGGCTACACCTCGATGCTAAAACCATAGTAACAGCCGAATTAACGCGATGAGAAAGCAAAGGCCGCTGATGCAACCGGCAGCGATGCTTAGCACCGCAAAGATTCCTATCAACCATTTGGTTCGGGAATTGTCGGCGATCTGCAGGGAGACTAAGAATATGGTTGCGGCGCCAATTCCAAGCAAAAGCCAAGCCCAGCCCGTGAAATCACGGGGGCTGAAGAGTACAGCTGAACACATTCCGTAGGGGACAAATGCGGCAATGGACAGTAACGAAGTAAGTATGTCCATGGCGGTGAAATGGAGCATAAATGTTCGGCCTTAAACGGGTCAAGAAGAAACTAGTGAATTGGACAGTGGATCAGCGGACCCACCAGGTTGCATGGCATACCTCGGGCAAGTAGTGCCATGAGCAGTCTAGGGAATGTTCAAC
Organism: Candidatus Acidiferrales bacterium; assembly: GCA_963722985.1. Lineage (GTDB taxonomy): Bacteria > Acidobacteriota > Terriglobia > Acidiferrales > UBA7541 > Acidiferrum. The sequence continues at coordinate 43,845 of CAVROZ010000005.1, forward strand.
GGGCATTTCCGAAGAGATTTGCTACCCGTTTCGTCGGACCGCTCTCTAAGGGGACTTGCAGTCGCAACAGCCGGCGGAAGGAACAGCGACTTTAGATGGAACCCCAATCGCTTTCGTTCCATCTAAGATTATTGGCGTAGTGCCGTTGTAACCAACCCGTAGCTCTCACTGGAGGAAAATTGTGAACGTCCGCGTCGCTGGTCGGTCCTACCTCTTGCTCGGGACAATCTGTGCCACCCTGATTGTGTTTGTTGGCTCGCGCCTGATCGCCCAAGACGCCCATTTTCATAATGCCCCCGCGGCCAGCGCTCAACTGAAGAACCCATTTGCTGGGCAGGACGCCGCTGTCGCAACCGGCGCAAACCTTTACGCCACGAATTGTGCTTCGTGTCACGGCGCCGGTGGGCAGGGAACCGGCAACATTCCTCCCCTTACGGAGGGTCCGACGCAAATCGCTCCAGATGGAGAGGTCTTCTGGTTCATCACTACGGGCTCAGTGCAAAACGGCATGCCGTCCTGGGGCGGTCTGCCCGAGGAACAACGCTGGCAGATCGTATCCTTTGTGAAATCGCTCAAGAATGCAACGAGCGCTAACAAGACAGCTGCGCCAACCGCAAATTTTTCAGCGACAACGACGAATGCCGCTCCTCCGGCAGCACCGTTTACCGACTTCCGGTTCGAGGAACCCGGCAAGCTCCGCAAGATCACGGCAGAAAGCCTGCCCGCCCCATATGCCACCGATACTTCCAACAACGGCCCGAAGCTCGTTGCGCGGCCTGACGGTGCTTGGCCCCAGGCTCCCCCGGGCTTCAAGGTACAACTCTACGCAACTGGGCTGGATAATCCGCGATTAATTCGCACCGCTCCCAATGGCGATTTTTTCTTGGCGGAAAGCAGCAGAGGCAAAATCACGGTTCTCCGGGGAATCCGTGCGGATGGCAAGGCCAAAGAAATCGGCGTTTTTGCCACTGGACTCAATCGCCCCTACGGCATTGCGTTCTATCCTCCCGGCGATAATCCGCAATGGGTCTATATCGGAAATACCGACTCCGTTGTCCGGTTCCCTTATAAGAACGGAGACTTGCGGCATACAGGCCCAGCCGAACATCTTGCGGATCTGCCGCACGGAGGGGGGCACTGGACCCGCGACGTGCAATTCTCCGCCGACGGCAGGAGGATGTTCGTAGCAGTAGGTTCAGCATCGAATGTCGACGACACGGACACCACCCCCGGGGAAAAGAATCGCGCGGATATACTGCAGTTCAACCCCGATGGTTCCGACATGCGCATTTACGCCTTCGGCATCCGTAACGCTGGTGGTGGACTCGCGATTCATCCGACGACACACGAACTGTGGTGTTCGGTCAACGAACGCGACGGCTTGGGCGACAATCTCGTGCCCGACTACATCACTCATGTGGAGGAGGGTGGATTTTATGGTTGGCCTTGGTGGTATATCGGCGCCCATCAGGATCCGCGCCACCAAGGCAAGCATCCCGAGCTGAAAGACAAGGTCCTTGTTCCTGATGTGCTGCTGCAGCCGCACAATGCTTCTCTTGAAATGATCTTCTATGAAGGTTCGCAGTTCCCCGCCGAATACAAGGGCGATATCTTCGCCTCGGAGCACGGCTCCTGGAACCGCTCCGTACGCGCAGGCTATGAAGTGATTCGCGTGCCCATGCACCAAAGCGGACGTTCCAGTGGCGAGTACGAGGATTTTGTGACCGGCTTTGCGGTCGACAACGGACACGTCTGGGGAAGACCGGTTGGCGTCACGGTTGCTCCGGACGGCTCCTTGCTCCTCACCGACGACGGCTCGAATTCCGTCTGGCGGATTAGCTATGTAGGGAAATAGGATCTTCTGGCTAGCTGGAATGATGGTGGAGGGAGTGGTAGATGGGAAGCCGATTGGCCAGGCATTCATCAGACAACCACCCGCTCGAAAATGTGCAAAACCGGATAGTCTTGTGAAGTTGTCCTGCCGCATGCTTGGTACCTGGTTTCCCCTCTAGCGAAGGCGACATCTATTGCAGAGGAAACAAACATGACAAACGAATACATCGAGCAGGAACGGAAAAAATCAATCGTAAAGATGGCAGCCGCTAGAACGTTGCAGGATGCCGCCAAGAGCAAGACAGCCCGGGATGCGGCGCACGATGACTACCTTTTCTGGCAGAACAAATTGGCATTCTTTGATTCCGAACTTCGCGCCAAAGCGCTGCGGTCTATGCCCTAGTAAGCGTCTTGAAAGACGGTGATCGACTAAAATCCATCAAGACCGACCTTTCGAATTAGCAAGTATCAAAGCACGAGGCCGTCGGTATACGAGTCCTGACCGGTGGTGGTGCGAGCCTCGGTTAAAGCGTCGGGGTCGAATAACCAAGAATCTGAACTCATTGATGGCACTGGACAGCAGCTGAACGGCGGCATACATTGTTTTCAGATTGCAATCCCTACTTTGCCAGTTTTTTACTTTGCAATCGAGCGACGCTTCGTTTCTATTTGCGAGTGCGACAAGTGCGCGTTGCTGTGGGTGGAGCATTCGGCGGGGCTTTCTATTGTAGCCTGTTTTTCTATCCTGGTTTTCCGATCGAGTTGAATCAGAGATTGCTTCGCTCTCGCACGGTTTTCGTGATTCCTCGGCCGCGATAGCCTCGACGAAGAATCCTTGACGATTCGGGACGTTGTTGAACGCCATGGCGATGTGCAAGACATAGTTTTCCTGGCGGTGTGCCATTCGTTCGCTTTTGGCGTGGTTGCAGCTGAAAGCGATTCCGTGTATGCCCATGATCGAAAGCACACGAAATAGCTAGGGCAATGGTCATACAGTCTGCGGAAAGGGAAGCGGTCATGATGCGCCCGTTGCTAAGGACGCCGCCGAGGAAGTGAGCAATGAAGCCGCAACGAGAACTTCAGGGTAAACCACGAAAAATTGTTGGCTTTCACTTGGATGAAAAATTAGATTGGGTTGCCGAGCTTGACTGCGGGCATCAGCAGCATGTCCGGCATAATCCCCCGTGGATTGATCGCCACTGGGTCACGACGCTCGAAGGCAGAAGAGCGCACCTCGGACATGAATTGAATTGTTTGGCATGTCCGCCCGTGTAGGCAGTAGTGCTAGCACGCATGGAGTCCCCCGACATACCTCTATCGCTATTGCATCACGACGCTCAGTCCTGCACACCGGAAACCAGACAATCGAGGCTAGACCGAGATGTCCGATCACGCGATCGTCAGGCGACGCGATTCATCGGGAGTGGGGAGTTGGCTCGGGACTTCCCACCGCGAACGACGTGTTAGGATAGTGACCTTCTTTCAAACACATCAATGAAGGTGGATCCCGATGAGCAATGCGATAGAAAACCTGCAAGCGGCACAGAAGCGGGCTTTGGCGGTTCGACCAAAGGTCGGCGGGTTTCCATATCTTGCGGAAATATTACGGCGTGCAGGGGTGACGCGCAATCGATGGTTCCTACCGGCATGCGAAAGTCTGTACTTGACGAAGGATGGGCCAGTCGTCACACAAGGCACGCCACTCGTGACCGGCACAGTAGATGTACCGCGATTTGACCGTAAAGCATTGGTAAAAGCGCTGAGAACAGACCAAGCGGGAAACAGTACTTTCCCCGAATTCCTAATGGGCTGTTGGCGAGCCGGGATCGTTCGATACGATGTCGATTTCTCGGCCCGCACATGCACCTACTACGGCGCCGAAGGCGAGGAGTATATCGAAAACTATGCTGAAGTCTCGGTGCAGTAGCATCGAGTGGCTTATAGGTATTTCTACACGCGTGGGTATTTTGTAGTCATTGTTCTTGAACTAGTACCGCACATGTTTGTTGAGTTTCGGGACCATGGTCCTAAGGATTGACGGCCACTACTTCGATCCTGTCCGAAACACCGTTTACCTTGGCCGCCCCGCAGACGTCTGCCAACGCTGCAACGGACCCTGTGAAATGAGTAGATCGTCGTGTTCCCGGCTCTTAGCGTCTTGCTGCGAGCTGGGGAGCGGTGGAAAGTGATTGAAATTCTTCGTCAGTTAAGAGCAGGGAACCTGCCCCAACGTTTTCTTCAAGATGTTCAGTCGAAGATGTACCAGGAATCGGAAGCATGGACGGCGAACGCTTCAAGAGCCAGGCAAGGGCCACTTGTTTAGGCGTCGATTGGCGGGCGCGTGCGATCCCATGAAGCAGCTCACCGGCGACCCTGCCCGCTCCCAGGGGAAACCAAGGAATAAAAGCAATTCCGTTGCGTTCGCAGTAACTGACCACATAGTCCCATTCGCGGTCGGCAAAGCTGTAACGGTTCTGCACCGAGACAATGGGCACGATTTTGCGCGCTCGCTCGATGTGCTCTTGGGTGACATTCGATAAAGCTACGAAGCGAATCTTTCCTTCCTCTTTCAGCTTGGCCAGGGTTCCAACGGAATCTTCGAACGACACCACCGGGTCAGGGATGTGCAGTTGATAGACATCGATCCTTTCTACTCGTAGTCTCTTGATGCTGCCCTCAACCGCGCCGCGCAAGTGAGATGGCGTCGCATCATGGGTCCATTGAAATGGACCAGGGCGGTTCCAGCCACCCTTGGTGGCGATGACGAGTTCCGCAGGGTAAGGGAACAAGGCTTCAGCGATTAGTTCCTCACTTATGTGTGGACCATAAGAATCCGCAGTATCAATAAAGGTGACGCCCAGCTCCGCGGCCCGGCGAAGAACGGCCAGCGCGTTTTTCGGATCTTTTGAAGGGCCCCAAATCCCTTCTCCGGTAAGGCGCATGGCTCCGAAGCCGAGACGGTGGACTGAAACTTCGCCACCAAGCCGAATCGTACCTGCTGAAGCTGCCGAAAGTTTATTCATTGTTACGATCTCCATCCATGATTTCTAACCAAGCCATTGCGGATTGGCGTATGTACCGTCGAAATGGTGGCTGGTTTTATAAAGTTCGAACTGACCACCTGCCGCGGCCTCGGAGGTTTTCTTGAGAAGGGCGTGAACTGAGGAAGAGTCCATGGGTTCGAAACTTCGGGCCGCATGGAGAGCTTGCTGAAGAATCGGGAGCGAGTCGCAGCCCGTGATCACAACACTCGTTGGGAGATTCATCGCATAGTGCAGACATTCGACAGCGGTGGCGGTTTTGCTGTCGAGGATAAAGGGGTCACCCAGGGGCTTCATACCGAGCACGGCAATATTGTTCTTGATCAGGACAGGCAGGACTTTCTGTTCGAAGCTGTTGAAGTGGGCGTCCATCACGTTGAGAGGCATCTGCACGGCGTCAAAGCGGAAGTCGTGCTGCGAGGCAGTGGCCAGCATCTGCAGATGGACCTCTGGGCTTTTGTGGCCGGTGAAGCCGATAAAGCGGACCTTGCCGGCTTTTTGTGCTTCGAGGACAGCTTCGAGAGCGCCGCTTGCGGCAAAGATCCGGCCGGGGTCGGTATCACGAATCACTTCGTGAAACTGAAGCAAATCGATGTGGTCGGTTTGCAGGCGACGCAGAGATTCGTTCATTTGGCGAATGGCGGCGGTCTTTGTGCGGCCGTCGATTTTAGACATCAGGAAGGCTTTCTGGCGATAGCCGTCGCGAAGTGCTTTGCCCATACGGATTTCGCTCTCGCCGCCGTTGTAGTCCCAGCAGTTGTCGAGGAAGTTGATGCCTTCGTCGAGTCCCGCGCGAATAATGCCGATACTCTGTTCGGGATCGCTTTGTTTGCCTAGGTGATACCCACCGAGCCCTACGAGGGACACGGAGTCACCGGTGCGGCCCAAGGCGCGATACGGAATTCCGTTCTTTTTTCCTGGCTTCGTATCGGCAGGCAAACCTCCGCTCAGGAGAATTGTTGCGGCAGTCATGCCGAGAAAATCTCTGCGGTTTACCGCGGCCTCGTTCTTCGCTGGGCTACCCTCCCGCGTCGGTGAAGAATCGGGGTGATCGGGGCTCGCGAGGTTTGGATCATTGTTCATTTAAAGACTCCTGCACAGCTGCACCTCGACAAACATTATCCAAAAGCAGGATTGCTTGAAAGTGGCAAATCGCGAACCAGCTTGCCTGCCGAGTCCGATTTCGCATTTATTTCGTCCCTGGGCAACGGAAGAAAGCAAGTTCTTCGAGTTGTCTTCAAGAAAGGTGGCCAGGTTTTTTCAGTGGACAATTCCATCTCTGAGTCCGATATCGACGACATTGCTCCGAACGGTTTGGAGTTCTTCGGAATCAACCCTACAGGAATAAATCAATACCTTTGTCTCAGCGTTTTTGATATTTTGACTTCCCGTCGTCGATTTTCGGAGGGTAAATGCACGTCCCCCTGTCGGAAAAGCTGTTGCGAACTTCCGCCGCGCTCGCCGCATTCTACATAGCCAGTCCATTGGTTTTGGCTCAAGACCACTCCATGACGAGTGCGGAAACAAAGATAAACGCGTGCCCGAACGATGACAGCGGTCTGCAGTTACCCGCCGGTTTTTGCGCAACAGTATTTGCTGAAGAGATCGGTCATGCCCGTCACATGGTCGTCGCGCCCGACGGAGTCGTTTACGTCAACACCTGGTCGGGTGAATATTACGGCAACGACACGCCGCACGCCGGCGGGTTCGTGGTGGCCCTGCAAGACAAAACGGGAGCCGGAAAGGCTGACGTGATCGAGCGTTTTGGGGAAACCGCGCAGAGCGGAGGCGCAGGCGGCACTGGCATCGGCCTGTATAAGGGTTCGCTGTTTGCCGAGATTAATGACCGGATCGTACGCTATTCCCTTGCGCCCGGGTCCATCGTGCCGAGTGGTGCTGCGGACACGATCGTCTCCGGATTGCCTCTCGGCGGCGACCATCCCATGCATCCTTTCATTATCGATGCCAAAGGATTCATGTACGTGGATGTGGCTAGCGCGACGAACTCCTGCCAACTGAAAAACCGGACACTCAAATCACCTGGCGCGAATCCCTGCACGGAGCTTGAGACCCGCGGGGGCATCTGGCGCTACGACGCGAATAAAACCAACCAAACTTTTTCGAAGTCGGAACGTTTCGTCACCGGCATCCGCAATGGCGAGGGTTTTGCCATTGATGAAAGCGGGCGCCTGTTTGTGACGCAACACGGACGAGACCAGTTGCACTCGAATTGGCCCGATTTTTTCAAACCCGAGCAGGAGGCAACGCTGCCCGCAGAAGAGGTGCTGCTCTTAAAGCCAGGCGGAGACTATGGCTGGCCCGAATGTTATTACGATCCGTTCGTGCAAAAGCTGGTTCTGGCCCCGGAATATGGCGGGGATGGCGGAAAAACAATTGGTCAATGCGCGAACAAAACTCCGCCTGCCGCGGTGTTTCCCGCACATTGGGCGCCGAACGCGATGGTGCATTACGACAAGAAGCAGTTCCCGGAACGCTACCGGAACGGCGTGTTCATTGCCTTTCACGGCTCATGGAATCGCGCGCCTTATCCGCAAGGTGGCTACAATGTCGTGTTTCAGCCGATGGGTGGAGACCGAGCATCGGGCCCGTGCGAAATTTTTGCGGATGGTTTCGCGGGTGCGGTGAAGTCGCCAGATAAAGCCGACCACCGTCCCGCCGGCCTTGCAGTCGGGTCCGACGGATCTCTATACATTTCTGACGATGTGCGCGGGCGAGTCTATCGAATTACTTATCTCGGCGGCGCTGTTGGCGGTGCTAGCGTCACTCCTTGTCCGAGCGCGATGGCTCCGGCTGGCGAAATTGCTGAAAAACCGACCGCACCCCCGGAGGGCACGCATCCCGACGCCGGTGCGGTGGCTAGTGTTCCCGTTCCGGCCGGAGCGACTCGGGAAATGGTCGCGCTCGGTGAGCGTGTCTACCGCGGCCAACTGGGTGGAGCGGCGTGTACAGGCTGCCATGGTGACAACGGACAGGGCTCGGTTTTGGGGCCCGCTCTGAATGGCAAGAAGTGGTTGTGGAGCGATGGCAGTTATGCCGGGATTGCAAAAACCATCGCCGACGGTGTACCGCAACCAAAACAATATCGCAGCCCAATGCCGGCCATGGGTGGCGCACAACTGACGCCAGAGCAGGTTGCCGCCGTAGCCGCATTCGTGTGGAGTTTGAGCCACCGATAGGAGCAAGAACAGATAGGGAGCAGAGTTTAAGAGAAATGTCGGTGGTTCTTGACAGAAGCGGATGGAAAGATAAGAATTCGCAACACGCGCGCTTCATGGAACGGTCTGATTGCTCAACCAGGTGAGCGGTCCTTCTTTTTCGCCTTTGCCCCTGCAATGAACCGAAACCTATTTCGCTACCTGATATGCGACAAATGGAGATGACTATGGACGGACGATTCGCTTTTTCCGTTTTTCGATCGATTTGCGCCATAGGTCTTCTGTCGGTTTGCTCTCTTGCTTTTGTGCTAATGACTGCCAGAGAGCCTCGGCATGAGAATTCCCGCAACCTGGACAATTATGCTGCGACGGTGCGAGTGGCAACTCCGCCCGTGTTGCGGGCCGAGGCTGGTCGGCACAAAGTGAGTCGGGACTCCGCTGCGATGCCCGTGATGTCGGGCACGCGTCCTATGGATGCAACCGCTTCAGCACGATTGCTCGAGAGCTACGGGAAGTTGCCGCTTAGCTTTGAAGCGAACCAGGGACAGACGGATGAGGACGTGAAGTTTCTCTCGCGTGGCAAGGGCTACACGATGTTTCTCACCTCGGGGGGAGCGGTGATGCGCTGCGAGCGCCTGGCAAAGAGAACAAACAATCTGGAGAAGTTCGAGCAGGAGAACCGGGAAGTCGCGAGCCAAGGATCGAATCGGGCCGATCCGCGGTGCTGCGAATGGAGCTGGTAGGAGCGAACCACGGGACGAAAGTCGTAGGAGGGGAAGAGTTGGCAGGAAAGAGCAACTACTTGATGGGGAACGACCCGAGCAAATGGCGCATCGATGTGCCGAACTACGATCGTGTGAACTACGAGAGTGTATACCCGGGAGTGGATCTGGTTTATTACGGACACCAAGGAGAATTGGAGTCGGACTTCATTGTGGCGGCGGGAGCGGATGCAGGAGCGATCCGGCTGCGCATCGATGGTGCGAAACGAGTGAGGATCAACCGCGAGGGGGATCTGGAGTTAAGGATCGATGGCGGGGAGGTGGTGCTGGGGAAGCCGGTGGTCTACCAAAACAGTGAGGGTGAGACGGAGAGACACATCGTTGCCGGACGCTATACGGTGAAAGGGAAGTGCGAGGTAGGGTTTGAGGTCGGGAGCTATGACAAGAAAGAACCACTGACTATCGACCCGGTGCTGCGCTATTCCACCTACCTCGGCGGGAATATCTATGATGCTGGCAGTGGCATCGCTGTGGACGCAGCGGGCAATGCCTATGTGACCGGCTATACCTATTCGACCAACTTCCCCACAACCGATCCCTACCAGGTCAACTTGGCTGGCAGCCAGGACGTTTTCGTGACCAAGTTGAACGCCGCGGGCAATGCCCTCGTCTACTCCACTTATCTCGGTGGGAGTGGCGGTGATCAAGGCTATGGCATTGCTGTGGACGCCGCGGGCGACGCCTACGTGACAGGTTCTACCTCTTCCAACAACTTCCCCACCGTGGGGATTCACTTGCATTCTCGCTTTGGCATAGAGTTGCCACCCTTCCAGGCCACCTATGGCGGCGGTGGTTCCGACGCCTTCGTGACGGTGTTAACCGCCGAGGGTAATGCCCTCGTCTACTCCACCTACCTCGGCGGGAGCGGCGTAGATTGGGCTAATGGTATTGCCGTGGACGAGGCGGGCAGCGCTTACGTGACCGGCGTTACCAGTTCTAGCAACTTCCCCACTAAGAATCCCTTCCAAGGTACGTTTGGTGGAGGCACGTTTGACGCTTTCGTTACGAAGTTAGCCGCCGCGGGCAATAGCCTGGTGTACTCCACCTACCTCGGCGGGAGCGGCATTGATTTCGGTGCTGGCATTGCCGTCGACGCGCTCGGCAACGCTTACCTGACAGGCTCTACCTCTTCGACCAACTTCCCGGCAGTGAATTCCTTCCAGCCTACCTCGGGCGGTGGCGAGGACGCCTTCGTGACGAAGTTGGACTCCGCAGGCACTGCCCTCGTCTACTCTACCTACCTCGGGGGGAGTGACGATGATAGCGGCGCTGGCATCGCCGTGGACGCTACAGGCAACGCCTACGTCACAGGCTTAACCAATTCCATCAATTTCCCGACGCTGCATCCAGCACAGACCGCCTTCGGCGGCTACCAAGACGCCTTCGTGACAAAGCTTAACGCTCTCGGCAACGCCCTCGTCTACTCCACCTACCTCGGCGGAAGTGACGGTGATCGCGGTGCTGCCATTGCCGTCGACGCCGCGGGCAACGCCTACGTGACAGGCGAGACTACATCTGTCGATTTCCCCACAGCGAATGCCTTTCAGTCCAGCTTGGGCGGCTCTTATGATGCCTTCGTGACAAAGGTGAACGCTGCGGGCGATGCCCTTATCTACTCGACCTACCTCGGCGGGAACGGTGACGATCTCGGCAGTGGCATCGCCGTCGACCCGGTGGGCCATGCATACATTACAGGCTCTACCGCGGCAATCCCTGGGCTCCCGTTAAAAAACACGATTGTGACCTGTTCGACCAACTTTCCCACGCTGAATCCCTTGCAGGCAACCACAGGCTGCTACTCGGCTGCTTTTGTCGCCAAGATGTTTGCTCCCGCTGTGGTGGGTGACTTTGATGAAGATGGCAAAGCAGACTATGCCGTCTGGCGGCCTTCCGAGGGCACCTGGTTTGTGATTCCGAGCGTAGATCCGAGCCAGGGTCTCAAGCAGCAATGGGGAACGATCGGAGACATTCCCGTGCCGGGCGATTACGACGGCGACGGAAAGACGGACATTGCCGTGTGGCGGCCATCAAATGGCACCTGGTTCATTATCCCGAGCAGTAATCCCGGTTCTCCGATCATCGTGCAGTGGGGTGCCACGCTGAATGGCGTCGAGGACGTGCCCGTGCCGGGCGATTACGACGGCGACGGAAAGACGGACATTGCCGTGTGGCGGCCATCAAATGGCACCTGGTTCATTATCCCGAGCAGTAATCCCGGTTCTCCGATCATCGTGCAGTGGGGTGCCACGCTGAATGGCGTCGAGGACGTGCCCGTGCCGGGCGATTACGACGGCGACGGGAAGACCGATCTTGCCGTGTGGCGGCCATCGAATGGCACCTGGTTCATTGTTCCAAGCAGCAATCCGGGCACTCCAATCATCACCGCGTGGGGCGCCATGCTGAATGGCGTCGAGGACGTGCCCGTGCCGGGCGATTACGACGGCGACGGGAAGACGGATGTTGCCGTGTGGCGGCCATCGAATGGCACCTGGTTCATTGTTCCAAGCAGCAATCCGAGCACTCCAATCATCACCGCGTGGGGCGCCACGCTGAATGGCGTCGAGGACGTGCCGGTCCCTCGCGACTACGATAACGATGGGAAGACAGACCTCGCCGTGTGGCGTCCTTCCAATGGAGTCTGGTACGTCATCCCTTCATCGGCGCCCACGACCTACACGACGACCCAGTGGGGGATCTCTACCGATGTGCCCGTCCAGAGACCGATTGCTCAGTAACCCAGATCAAGCGAATGTCGTTAACGCCTACGCTCTATTTGAATTGACACTCTCCTGTCGTTTTTGGGACTATTTCGTAGAATTGTTGAGCTAGGTCATTCGTTGCCTGAACGAGGCGAGGTTTGATGCTTTCGTCGGAATCGGTTCCGCATGAGAGTGGTTCATGCCGCGTGATCAGGTTGTCAGTCATGTGTGATGCTTCCCACCCGAAGCGGCGGCTTTTCGTCGCCTGTCGGCTCTGGTCGCTTCGATGCCTTCTGCAAACGACGGGTGTATTCATTCCGCGCTAAGTCAATCGCTTATGGCGAGACCATGGGCTTCCGCTGGAGGCGGAGAGTGCTTTGAAAAGGTTGGGCAAATACGAGGTTCTCGGAGAGTTGGGCCACGGCGCTATGGGCGTCGTTTATCGTGCCCGCGATCCGATTATCAACCGGCTCGTAGCCCTCAAGACCATCACCACGGGCGTCGCTGACGATCCCGCAATGCTTCAGCGATTCTATCGCGAGGCCCAATCCGCTGGCGGTCTTCAGCATCCAAATATCGTAACCATCTATGACATGGGCGAAGCGAGCGAGCTTCCCTACATCGCCATGGAGTTGGTCGACGGCGAAAACCTTGAGCAATTGATCGCCCGACGCTCCGCGTTTCCAATTACTTTAAAACTATCCTACGCCATGCAAGCCTGTCGTGCCTTGGACTATGCTCACAAACGCGGCATCGTTCACCGCGACATCAAACCTGGCAACGTGATGGTGAGCAAGGACGGCAACGTAAAAGTGGTCGATTTTGGTATTGCCCGCGTCTTGGAAACTTCGCGTACCCAGACCGGGATGCTCATCGGCACATTCGCCTATATGTCGCCCGAGCAATATCACGGCGAACACGCTGACGAACGCTCCGACATCTGGTCGTTCGGCGTCTTGTTCTACGAACTGCTCACCTATCAAAAGCCCTTCACCGGTCCCACCCCGGCGAGCCTCATGCACAACATTTGTAATGTGGAGCCCGCTTCCCTCAAGGGGCTCTTGCCGGAATGTCCAGTGGAACTCGATACGGCCGTGACGAAAATGCTCCAGAAAGCTCCGAGCGATCGATACCAATCCATGGAGGATGTGCTTCTCGATTTGGAACCGATCTGGAAGGCACTGCGGTCCCAGTCGGTCGCTGACCTTCTCGATCAGACTCGCTGCCTTTTCGACGAGAAACGTTTTACGGATGCCCGCGATTTGGCTCGTCAGGCTGTTCAGCTCGAGTCCTCGAACCAGCAGGCTCGTTCGTTGCTCGAGAAGGCCAATGCAGAAATCAGACGACTGCTCAATAGGCCCAAGGCTCAGCAGTTCGTCGAGAAAGGGCAAGCGCTTCTCGGTGAGAAAAAATTGCAGGAAGCCAAGGTGGCGGCCGAACAGGCTCTCCAGCTCGACTCTAGTTTCACTCCCGCCGAAGAATTGCAGCGTGACATCCAGAAAGAGCTTGATCGCGCCCGATTGCTGGCTGAATGGCTTGAAACGGCAAAGCAAAACTTGGCCGAGGGTCTACCCGATGAGGCGGAAACTCTGTTGGCAAAGGTGTTGAACGCAGAACCTTCCAATGCGCAGGCTGAAGGTCTGCACCAGAAGGCGTTGAAGGAGATAGCCGATCGTGAAAAAGCTCAGCGCCTGCTCCAAGGATTACAACGGGCCCGCGAACTGTGGACCCAACAGAGGTATGACGATTCTTTAAAAGTGCTTAAAGATTTAGGTAACGAGTTCCCGGGCGAAGAGGAACTATCCCGCCTGTTCGAAACCGTTCGGGATGATCAAATCGAGCAGCAGAAGCGTCGAGATTTGCAGCAGTCCCGAAATCTGGTTGCGTCGGGTCATCACGAAGACGCGATTGCTCTTCTCTCCGACCTGCGAAAGCAGTTTCCAACCGACGAAACGATACCGGGCCTTTTGGAGGCAGCGAGGAAAGACCAGTTGAATCAGCGTCGTCTTTTGGGCCTCACGGAAGCGCGAAATCTTCTGGCGGCCGGACAGTATGACGCTTGTATTTCTTTCCTAACCTCGCTGTCGAAAACCTTTCCCGGGGATCAGGAGATCCCGAAGCTTCTCGAAACCGCACTGCAGAATCAAGCCGAGCAGCTCCGTCAGCGCGGTGTCTACGAAGCTGGAAAGCTCCTCGCCGCCCGCAAATACAAAGAATGCGCAGATTTCCTTGCCAACCTAGAGAAACAATTCCCCGGTGACAGGGAAATCCTGTTGTTGCAACAGTCTGTTCACGAAGAACAAGCCACCCAGGAAAAGTTGCAGGGCATGGAGAAGGCCAGGAGCCTCATCGCGGCCCGTCGTTTCGACGAATCTTCCTCCCTCTTGGTCGATTTGGAAAAGCGTTTTTCTGCCGACGAAGAGATCCTTGCACTTAAGAATGCACTGACGGAGGATCGTCTAAAACAGAAAAGGCTGCAAGCGTTGGAGCAGGCTCGGAACTTCCTCGCTTCCAAGAATTATAAGCAGTGCCTCAAAGTACTGTCGTCCCTGCAAGAGGAATTCCCGGATGACGTTGAGACTCACAAGTTGCTGGACGCCACGTGGAAAGAGCAGACCGAGCAGAGTAAACAGGAAGGTCTCGCTCGCGCTCGTAATCTTCTAGTAGCGCGTCACTATGCTGAGTCCATTGCTCTTTTGACCGAGCTGCAAACCGAATTTCCTTCCGAAACGGCCATCGGGAAGTTACTGAATTCTGCTCGGAAAGAGCAAGCCGAACAGCGGCAACGCGATGGACTTGCCCAGGCCCGTAGTTTTCTCGCAGCCCGGCGTTACGACGACTCCATCGCCCTTCTCGCAAAGCTTCAGACGGAATTCCCGGGCGAGACCGAGATCACCAGGTTGCTTGTCACCGCGCGGCAAGAACTCGCGGAACAACAGAAAGAATTGAAACTCGCTGATGCGAGGAGCCTGCTCGCGGCTCGATCGTTTGTCGATGCGCTCGCCGTTCTAACCAGTCTTGCGGCTGCTTATCCGAAGGATTCGGCCGTTATGAAACTGCGTGCGCTTGTCCAGCGTGAACAAGAAAAGCGCGCGAAAGAGGAAAAGCTACAAGGGGAGTTGGACTCGCTGAAGAAACTGATCAGCGAGAATCGTTATCCCGAAGTTACTTCCCGCGCAAAAGAACTTCTCACGGAGTTCCCGTCTGAGCCCAATTTGCTTCGCCTCGTCGAGTTTGCGTCGAGTCGCCAGGCGGACATTGAAAGAGATCTGCTGCTGAAGCGCAAGCTTGACGAGGCGAAATCACTCGTCGACGCCGGTCGCTTTGATGGCGCTATGCGTATCCTTCAGGATGCCCTGAAGACTTTTCCTGCGAATGCCGAACTGCAAACTCTGCATCAGCAATGCGAAATCCAGCAAAAGAAACTGCAGGTGCGCCAACAGATCGAGCAACGTGTCCGTCAAATCCGAGTCAAGATTAACCGCGAAGAACTGAGCGAAGCCGTCGACCTGGCCCAACAAACATTGCTGACACTCGGCCCGGACACCGATTTGACGCATCTCTTGAACTCCGCGCAGGTCGAATTGCAGGCTCGCGAAAAAAAGAGGTTACAGGAGGGATCGCTCGAAACGATCCGCGGTCTAATCGACTCGGGCGATGTGGACGGAGCTTCGCGAACGATCGATGCGCTGGTCGCTTCGCAGACCATCGATTTTTTCGATCCCCGAATCCAACGCCTATCGGCGCGAATCCAGGAAGCGAAAGCGACGGCAGGCGGCTCGGCCGCCTCCAGTTCATCAGAGGCCGGATCGCCGCTTTCGAGAGAATATGCTTTTCTGCAAGGCCCTCCTGTCTTAGATGTTCCGCCCTCGCCCGACAAGGTTCTGCCCCTTGATCCTGCAACGGCTGCAACGCAAGATCCGGCAAGCGCGACTATTCCCCCGCAGTCTGTCGCATCGGGCCAAGCGCCGGAATCTGCGCTCCCTCTCCCTGAGATTCCTTTCAGTCCGGCTGCAAAGAGTCCCCCCACCGAGGCTAAGCCGTCGACCGCAATGCCTGCCTCCATGCCTGCGGCGCAGAAGCGGCCGGCGCCCGTTCACTCTCCTGTCGTAGCGGCTTCTGGGCAACCCGCGCCGGCGCCAGTATCCACTCCGATGTGGCGCAAGGCTGGGATCCTCGCCATCGCGGCCATCGCGGTGGTCTCGGCGATTTGGTTCGAACTACGACCGAGGAGCGCGTCGCGCGCACCGGTCAATCGAGCGGCCGTGAAAACGACTCAGAAGCCCGCGCAATCTACGATCGATCCCTTGGAAATTGAGCAACGTCAAGCCTTGGTTGATGCTAATAACAAGATCGCCGCGAACGATCTTGACGGCGCATCGAAGGTTCTGCAACCAGCGGCAGCATTAAATGGGCCTCTTACTTCGGAAATTCAGCAAAAGCTTGCCCAGGTTCAAGAGTCCATGAAAGATGCCAACCTTCGTCAACTTCGCCAAAAAGAAGAGGTGCTTTGGCAGCGAGCGATGAGCTCGGTTGCCGAAGGACGGTTTTCCGAAGCTCACAATGATTTGCAGCAAGTTGTGGCTCTGCCCGCAGGAGGCGTGCGCCGGGAAGACGCCGAACGGTATCTCGAAAGAACGATCCCGCAACTAAAAATCCAACAGAGCCTTGATGCGCATGCTAGACAGAGCTTGGAACGGGGAGATTTTTCGTCTGCTCGCCACGCTGCAGAGGAGATCAAGCAAAACGGCGGGAGCCCAACAGAATTGGTCGGCAAAATCGATCAGGCTGAACTGGCTCAGCTCAAGCAACTCGAGAGCCAGTTTGAACAGTTGAAGTTGCGTGACGACGAAGCTGCCATCCAGCAACTGAAGACGTTGCAGCCGAGACTTCAGGCGCTTTCAGACGGCGGCCCACAGTCCAACGAAGCGCTGACTTACGCCAACAACATCCCTGCAGCGATCGCCGATGTTCGAGGTCGTTCCGATCGGAAGATTGCTGATGCCGCCTTCCAACAGGCAGTCCAAAAATATCACCAGGCTGCCGCCAACAACGATAAGAACGGACTCGCCAGTGCTCGCGGGGATCTCCAATCAATCGTTCAGAATGGCGGACCGCACACCGCGGACGCGCAGAAGAACTTGTCGGAGTTGAACGACAAGCTAGCAGCGCTCAACCAACCGCCAGCGTCTCCACCCCCTGCGACCAAGCCGACCGTGAAGACCGAAGCTCCTCCGCTCGTCGCTGATCCCGAGGCTACCGTTCGATCTTTGATCGAGCGCTATGCCCAAGCTTTCAATCAACGCGACGCTGACGCGCTTCGTCAGGTTTGGCCTAATATGGGGCCTCTCTACGCGCGGTACAAGACCTTGTTTCAGGAGGTAGATTCCATTTCGATGCGCGTCGATATCCAAAAGATTCAGTTCGGCCCCGGCGGGACAACCGCCATCGTAAATGCACAGGAATCTCAGGAATCGAAAATGAAGGGCTACAAGACTGGGCGCAAGCAGACAGCCAGAACCTTTCAGTTAGCTCTCTCGAATGGATATTGGCTGATCACGGACGTACAATGAGTCGTCGAAATTCTCGGGCAGACGAATTCTCCAATTGAACAATCGAGAGTTAGTGTATAGACTCCTCGGATGCTTCGGCGAACCCGCCGCCCGGGACGAGCCGTTGAAAATGATTGGTATCCTCAAGGCACCAGGTCCATGTTCAAACGCTTCCTCGTCTGTTCCGCGGCCTGTTTCTTATTCTTTCTGGCTCGCGCCAATGCCCAGGGCATTTGTCCGTTAGGTGGCGTGTCCAGCAGCAAACTTGTTTGTGTCATTCCACAGACGTTTGGCCCTTTTGGTCTTGGAGCCGGACAGGGTGCCCCACTCTTATTCAACGGCCACCAAGGTCATTTCGAAAGTGATTTCCTGTCCACTTTTGGGCCAATCAATGAGGCGGTCGGCATTCAGGTATCGCAACTGCCAATTGCTTCTCCGTCGTCAAGCATCACGTTTACCTACGATTCGGCGCTCAAGACTTTCGCTCCATCCACCGAGGAGAGCTTGGGACCGATTATCGGAGAGGACGCCCGAACCATCGGTCGCGGCAAACTCTACTTCGCATTCAGTTTCCAGTATTTCGATTTCGAAACGATTGATGGTCAGCCGCTCGACAAACTGCCTGCCATCTTTCAACATCAACCGGTCACTCTAAATCCCGCCGAGCACATCATTCCTTGCCCGAATCAAACCGGCTTAACTGGCGTACTTGCGAATCAGCCCTGTTTTGTGCGCGACTATATTCAGACCGCCAACAACATTGACCTCCGGGTTCATCAATACACGGTTTACGCTACATATGGTCTCACTCGGCACCTCGATGTTTCTGCGGTGATACCTTTCGTTAGTGTCTCGATTGGGAATACGTCGAACGCCACGATCGTTCCGAACTCGCTGGCGCCCACGAGCGCATTTCCCAGCGGCGTTTTTCACCAATTCAATCCGAATGTCCCGGGATGTGCCACCGTCAATCCGTGCCTCAATGCGAAATTCTCTGATTCTGGAGCGGCCTCCGGCATCGGCGATGTTACTTTTCGGGGTAAGTACGAGGTTTTTCAAGGCGAACGCTGGGGCGTCGCAACCGGCGTAGACGTTCGTGTTCCGACCGGTGACGAAACAAACTTTCTGGGCTCGGGGGCCACCGGGGTGAAGCCTTTCGGCGTTGTCTCCTACCAAGGTCGAATTTCTCCGCACGTTCAGTTTGGCTATGAATGGAACGGCAAGTCGGTTCTCGCCGGCGATTTCGTTGCCACCCCTACCACAAAGGGGTCGCTGCCCAACCGTTTCGTATACACCGTGGGTGCAGATGCTGTGGTCAACAGGCATCTGACCGCTGCCATCGATCTTTATGGCCAACGTCTTTTCGATGTCCCCCAGCTCTTCTCGAACCCGTACACCGATTTGGGTAAGTGTAGCGACCTCGCTTGCACCACTTTGACAGCGGGCACGTCGCACGCAAACCTGGGGGTTCGCAACGGAGTCGATTACACCATCACCAACCTGTCCTTTGGTCTGAAATATCGGTTGGTTCACGGCCTCGTCGTCACTGCCAACGTATTGGCCAACCTCAGCAACTACGGCCTTCGGTCGCCGGCGGTGCCACTTGTTGGAGCTTCCTATACCTTCTAGCCGTTAGAGGTGATGGTCCTCGGCGTCAATGGACCATTCCTTGTTCTTCCAGGCTGTGTTTCACTTCAACGCCAGTAAACTCGAGCTTATTTCTATGTGCGCTCTGGGTGGAGACTCTCGATTACCGCCCAGTGATGATCCTGAGTCAACTAAGGTGTTGCATCGGTTTCCAATTTAGCCGCGGCCGCGCCAGAAGCTTCCGTCGATGGGTTTTCTACTTGGCGCGTCAGATAGAGTACGAAAGGGGTGACTTCGAACGGCTTCTTTTCATCTTCGGCCAATGCCTCGAGTGGCTTGGATTTGAGGATCTGCAGCCGATCATTCCATGGGTCGACCTTGATACGTCCGCCGAGCGGCAGTGCAGCGATCCCGTTAAACGCTGGCTTTGCATCAGACGGCTGCGTGGAGAGCGCCGCAGGGGTAATCGTCCAGCTTGTTACGAGCCTGTCGCCGAGGTGCGGACTGATAAGATTGGGGATCGCCTTCGACTGATTCTTGAGCGCTTCAAAGAACAGTTGCGCGTTGCGCGACTGCTTCTCGTAGGGCGAGTTTCTTAGCAGTTCCATCCCTTTCTGCTGCGCCGCTTGTTCCTCTTGCGGTGTGCGCGCAAATTCAAAGTGGCGGAACGTCTCCTTGTCGTCAAACCGTAGGCGGTTGAGAAACGCAAACTGTGTGTCCATCGGATGTCTGAGCACCACATGACCAAGTTCGTGCGCCAGGATCGCCGCGAGACTGGCCTCGTCAGGAAGCACGTCAATTAAACCGCGGCTCAACACGATGGTATGGCCAACGGTAAAAGATTCAAGCGTTGAGGTCATAAGAACGCGGCAGCGAACTTCTGGCTGGATGTCGAGATTATTGGTCACCTCTAAGTTGTTGACCACGGTTTCGAGCACCTTATCTACTTGCCCATATGGTGCCACCAGGCCCTGCCGCTCCAAACGCTCCATAACATTGTCTTCTGCCTTCCGGCCCCAGTAACGCTCCGCTTGAACCGGTGAGTAGTCGTTGGCACTTTCAGTCTGATCCATTACCGGAGCTGGCGTTTCCACAAAGACTTTGCTGAGTTCCTGCTGTTCCCGAATGTAACTTAGGTCGTAGCCCCAAAGGCGCGTCTGGCCCCGGAACGCCTTGAATCCCAGATTCCGTGTTTTTGGATCATTTACGCTGGCTCCTTCGCTATAGACGAAGGCCGGGAGCCACAGATTCGCTCCGACATTCATTCGCCAGCTATCAAAATTGAAATAGTTGCTGGTTAGGGACGGCTGGCCGTAAGACCCGTTAAAACGCACGATGTGGTAATCCTCATCTTCCACCCAGATGCGGCCCACGAAACGTCCTTTGCCGGCCTTCGGTAACGGATCGACGTCAAAGACAAGACAACGAACTTCGCCCAGAAATTCGCGGCCGACATACTGAAACTTGTAATGCTCGCGGTTGAAACCATTCATATCCAGGTAAATCATTTGCAAGAAGCCGCGCGGGAGATATTCTGTTGAGAAGAATTCTCCCCATCCTCCGAACATCTTGTGCTTCGTACCCGCGTCATGGCGAAACGGTTCAAGTTCCACGCCCTTCGCCAGTTCGGCCCGGCCAAGAAAGTATTTATCACCGTCGGGCACTGCCCCCAACTGCTTGGCTGCCCGGAGATCCTGGATGTATGTTTCGACCAGTGGCGAGTATTGGGGGAGTAACCGCACCTCTTCCTGCTCCTGCGCCACAACTTTGTCGATCAACTCACTGAGAGTTGTAGGTTGCTGAGCGATTGCGACGAACGGCATAGTACTAAGCGCGAACACTATACGAAGGAGCTTGAGGCTTCGCATTGATGCCTCCATTCTCGGACCTTGGAGATTGGGCTGTGTTCGGGAAACTACTCCGTCGAGCGAGACCTGCCATCTGTTCAGAGGGACAGTTTAAGGGCAGTGTTCTTCAAGGCATCCGCTTCGGAGAGTGGCGAAGAGGAATGCGGATTTTGCGAGCGCGGTTGTGAACTCCGGCGACTAATGGATAGTCGGGCCCGGCAGTGAGATTCGAGCAATGTAATGTTGCCTGCGTCGCGTGGTTTCATCACGCTGGTGGACACACTTAGCTCTGCTCCTGCACCATGCTCGCGCGAAGTTTTTCCAAATCAGGGCGCATCTTTGCAAACATGAGGTTCAAAGTTCCTTGGAATTGCGCACCTGCTGTGGCTCGCATTGACAGTTGGTAACGTCCAGCCCCAGCATTTCTCACGCGAGTGTGTTGCAGGCTGCTATTTGGATTCTGGCTGGATTATGTTTTCCTTTTCGAGCTCTTTGGTGACCATCTTTACCAGATCTTTGATTACTTTTTTCACCGAGCCCGCGTCGAACGTATTCGTCGTGCCTGTCCAAATCAGTTCGCCATCGGGCTTTGCAGTGGAATAGGAATTCACTTCGACTTGTGCTTCTTTTTCGGTCTCCATATATCCGGGACTATAGATGACCGGGGCGAGCGCACCATAATAGCCGTAAAAGGTTCCATAATAAGGAAATGGAGTGTAGGCCTGGCCGGGTACGTAGGTGTTTTTTGTGTCTTTTTTGGTCAAACGTGCCACCACGATTGCATCAAACTTCTGTTCTTTTACCAGTTCCCTCAAATCTCTTGTGTCAATCGGAGTGAGATCGGGCCGCGGCATAAATTCGTAACTCGGGAAGGCCTGGGCGCCCGGCCGAGAAATCGCCGCGACCAACTCATCTTCAAATTCCGCACGATTCACGGCTTTTCCGTTGAGGGCCAACACGAGAATATTCTTGAAGGTTCCGCCGGTGTAATTCGGATTCTTCCAAGAGAATTCGAGCTTCGGCGCGGCAACGCTCAATAGCGCAAGGCTTGCCAGAAAAGCAGCCAGAAATATGGATTTTTTCTTCAACTTGTTTCCTCCCTAAAATTCCGTCTTGTCCACAGTATCGATGAAACGTTTCATAATGACGGTGTCATGACGGTTGACCTTGGCGAGACACGAGACCGCATTGGATAAGTACAGAGAACCAGAAAAGAGAAAGACGAATGCGACTCGAGATCTGAGCGACATGGATGAGTGCTCCCGGTTTTCGGCCAACCCTGTCGAGCTGACGACGGATGATTGCCAAACTGTACTGGACGATCACGTGTGGCTACAAGCGGAGCACTGTCAAATGTTCTCAGGATGCGCAAACCGCATCGCTTGGCCGGAATGTGCAGCTAGGGCTGCTGTTCGACCAAGGGAATTTGGGATGCCAGTTCTAGGTCGCTCAGGGTGCTTGGGCGACGATCGATCTGGACCGAAACTGGCGATCTTGGTTCCGGGCAAGACTTGCTCGATAATCGGCACGTACTTGGTGGGTCCGGCGCTGGCTTCGTCGAGGTTAGGTCTAAATCCTTGCAGTATTATACTTCTCATAGAACTCGTCCCAGGATTTTGCGCCAATGCCGTCAGCTCTCGTGCTATTTAGGTGGGTAATTCTTCAACAGCTTCTGCATCGCCTTGTCGAGGTTCTTCTGTTTCTTTTCTTGATTCGCACTCGAGTCGAGCGTCTTGGTTGCACGCCCGGTCCAAACAAGCTTCTTGGTCGTCGGGTCATACATATCGAGGACCAGAGTCCCGATGCTGATAACGGAACTTGTGGCCGTTCCCATGCCGCCACCCCATCGGGGACCGCCGCCCATGCCATAGGCGGTCCACTGCTTTTCCTGATCGATGGAAACCTGATAACCGATAAACAGGTTGGCGTTGTCGCCGTCGGTTTTCGTGAGGCCTTTGGCGGCCAACTGTGAGTCGACGGATGCCTTAATCTGCGCATCAACAATCTGGTTCGGCTGGGTTGCGCCTTCGATGGCTACCCACTTGTAGGTGTGATATTTACTAAAGTCCGTTCCGGGCATAGCGTTTGAGGTTACATCTTGTGCAGGCGTCAGACTCGAGGCCAACAGTGCCAGCATCAGACCAATTCCTATTCTTGCCAGTCTATTTCTTGATTCACGCAACATTGCTGATCTCCTTTTCACACCGAGAATTCACTGCGACTGCAACCGGGGTAATCCGAAACTCGTTGAGTGCGGATGTAGCTGCTGCTGTTGGAGTTGCTGCAGCTTGTTCCTGAAGCAGCATCTCTTGCATTGAAAGCTTCGCTCTGATCGTATCTTCCGGCCGTCGGGGACCGAACAGCGGATCGAGAAACGTCCACGGGACGGCGGTGACGTCCATGCTTCCGATTTACTCTGTGTCGCATAACTCGCAATCGACCAAATGGCTTAAAAGGTGTTCATGAAGAAACTGGGTACCTTCTAGAGACTCGGCGGCGCTGCTGGCTTTAGCTTGCCTACCTTCGGCCTTCGGCTATCCCGAATTATTCTCCCCCGGGCTCCGATCCTTTCGTCGCAACCGGCGACCAGGCCCTCGAGGCAATGGCCCACAGCAAAAAAACAGAGAACAAAAATCCGCGTCTGCCGGAGAGCCAGATTCACTTCGTCTCTCCTTGAATTGAGACACAGCGAAAGCCGAGATGATTTGTTCCGGTACTGATTTCGCCTTTACCTCGCGTTCCAACCATGTACCGTGAACAGTACTGATCGGTGCAGAGGAAGGACCCGCCTCGGTGAACTTTTTTCTTGTCCCGCGGTTCGGCGGGGTCGAAGGGAGCGTCGGGACCCTGCGGATTGCGCACCACCCCAACTGTCTCGGCCAATTGATAGTAGTAGTCCGGCCGATACCAGTCCGAAGTCCACTGCCAGACATTTCCGGCCATATCGTAGAGGCCATACTGATTTGGCGCATACTGCGCCACGGGCGCCAATCCAATGAAGCCGTCGGCACCGGTGTCTTTGTAAGGAAACTGTCCCTGGTACGTGTTGGCCATCCATTTGCCGTTTGGCTTGAATTTTTCACCCCAAACGTAGGGCTTGCCGGCAAGGCCACCACGCGCGGCAAATTCCCATTCGGCTTCGGTTGGCAGACGCTTGTGGCTCCATTTTGCGTAGGCTTCGGCATCCGCGTACGCAATTTGTACGACAGGATAGGTCTCTTTTCCTCGAATGGAGCTTTGCCGGCCGGTTGGGTGCCGCCAGTCTGCCCCTTTTACATAACTCCACCATTGAAAGTGATCGTTCAAAGAGACGGCGTGCTTTGGCGGAACAAAAACCACACCACCCGCGTAGAGATTTTCAGCTGGAGCACTCGGAAAATCCTGGGGGGTTGGTGTTTTTTCGGCGATGGTGATGTAACCGGTGGCTTTGACGAACGCGGCGAACTGGGCGTTGGTTACATCCGTCTTATCCATAAAAAAACCGTCCACGTAGACCCGGTGAATCGGCCGGGAATCTCTGGTGGCTTGCATTCCGATGCCGTCACCGTCCGGAGGATCCTGCGCGCCCATGGAAAATTCGCCGCCAGGAATCCAGACCATTCCCTTTGGGGCGGGGCGAGGGGCTGGCCCGTTGTTCGCCACCGTCGGGGCAAAAACAGCGCCTGGGCCCGCAGGTGGCTCCGATCCGGCGTGAAGGACAGACGAGAGAATGTGGAAAGTGCTCAGCGACAGCAACGCGGACATGAACAACAAAGGGGCAAAGCTAAGAATACTCGGACGTGCCCCAGCATTGCGTGGCAGAAGTGTATGCGTCGATCGAGCTTCGCCGCCCGTGGACTTTCTATTTCTCAGATAGCCGCCTTTAAGCGACAGAATTTCCTGCCGATGCATCACGCTTAGACGACGAGCATGCCTCGTACGGTTCGTCGCGAGAATTGTCAAAACTAACAATACACACTATTTGGATAGGAAGGGAGGTAGGAAGGGCTGGACAGCTAGGCCCGGACTACGACGAGAAGGCTGGGGAGAAGGAATTGGCGACGGCGGTGTGCCGTCGGTCCATATGATTGGTTGTGATTGGTGAAGATAAAGAGGAATGCTGATAGAATGCCGGTACCTACGGAGCCCGCGTCGCCGGCCAGGTTGGATGCCGAATCCAGCCGAACCCGGGACACTCCACCGCCCAAGGGGAGAGGCACGGGCGCCGAGAATGTTGATCGGCGCGATTGAGCTGTATCCATTTTCGAAAGCCGAGCAGCCCGTTTTCTGGTTCGTAGGTTCGTGCCGAAAACAGGTACGTATGAACTCTCTCTTGTCCCTGGCTGGAAACGACAAAGGGTAGACGTCCGCCTTTATGTGCATGCGTGATGGTGGGCGCCGAGGTGACCCTGGTCAGTTCGGCAGATCTTAGGCAGGAAACACCAACAGTTGCTGGAAGGTGGAATCTTGAAACGCACACGAGTTTTGCTGGCCGATGATCACCAAATGTTGGCGGATGCCCTGAAGGGAGTATTGGAGCCTCAGTTCGAGGTGGTCGGCTGTGTGCGTGACGGACGGGCGCTTGTGGAGGCAACGGCGAAGTTGCACCCTGAGGTCGTGGTTGTGGACGTCGCGATGCCGCAACTGAATGGGCTCGACGCTGCCCGGCAAATCAAGCACAACATGCCGGAGGTAAAGCTTATCTTTCTGACGATGAACGAAGATCCAGACCTGGTGGGAGAAGCATTTCGCGCAGGCGGTTCAGCGTTCTTATTAAAACAGGGGGCGGCTCTCGAGTTGACGGATGCCATCAAGAAAGTACTGAAAGGCGACTCGTATGTGACCCCCAGAGCCGCCGAGGGTCAGGCGAATATCGCTTTGCGGGAACCGCGGGCTCGGGATCACGCGCCGGAGCCTACACTGCGACAGCGGGAAGTGATTCAACTGTTGGCGGAGGGGCGCTCTATGAAGGAAGTGGCCTCTATTTTGAAGATCACAAAGCGAACGGTCGCGGCGCACAAATACGCGGTAATGGAAGTATTGCAATTGAAGACCAACGCTGATCTGGTGCAGTACGCCATCAAGCATAGGATTATCACTCTTTAGTTTTCGTTTTCTCGGTTGTTCTTCGCGCACTGTAATTTCTACCAATAGGCAATCGCTTGAATCGCGCGCAGCGTGGAAGGAGAAGCCCGTTTACACAGTGAAGAAAACGGCGCCAGGCGGCACACGATTCGGCCGACCTAGCTTGCTCGGCAACGCCCAGGTGCTTGGAGCTGAAAAAAGAGCTCCGAGGAGAGTTGTGATGACTGGCAGAAGGGTTGTACTCGCGGATGATTTATCTGCCGTGCTGAGTGCAATCGCCAAATTACTCGAGGGATCGTTCGAAATCGTAGGCAAGGCCAATGATGGAATGAGCGCGTTGCAAGCGATACTAAAGCTCGACCCCGATGTTGCCATCTTGGACATTTCTATGCCCGGCATGAGTGGGATTGAGGTCGCCCGGGAGCTCAGAAGCCGCGGCAGTAAGTCAAAAATCGTATTTCTGACGGTTCATGAGGACTCGGACATTCTCGCAACCTGTGTTGCCGCGGGCGGGCTCGGCTATGTGGTTAAAGTGCTCATGGAAACGGATTTGATTCCGGCGATGAATGAGGCCCTGGCAGGCCGCGAGTTTGTCTCTCATTTTCCTTCTGAGCGCGATTCCTTGAACGGCGACTAGCCAGTCCCTAAGCGGCTGCTTTCCGCAGCTCCGTCCGGCTTAACGAGCTGTCACTTTTGCCAATTGCACACCGTGGCGGTGCGGGGCAGGATGCGACGTGCGTGGTGTAATTCACAAGGGGCAGTCTTAACGTTTTTTTAACGCGAATGAAGGTTGAGAACGATGAGGAGGATGAGAATGAATTGGTCAAGAAAAATAGGTTGGGTTTTGGCGACCGCGGCGACACTGCTTGGAATAGCCGCGACGCCCAAGGCTAAGGCGGAGGAGAAACAACCGAACATCGTCGTGATCATGGGCGACGATATCGGGATGTGGAACATCGGCGCTTACCACCGCGGGCTGATGGCCGGCAAGACGCCGAACCTCGACAAGCTCGCCAAAGAGGGCATGTTGTTCACCGACTATTACGCCGAGGCGAGTTGCACGGCGGGTCGCGCCAACTTCATCACCGGAGAACTCCCCATCCGTACGGGAATGACCACGGTAGGCCAAGCGGGCGCATCGGTCGGCTTGCCCGCCGAAGCCGTGACCATTGCCACGGTGCTGAAGTCGATGGGCTACGCCACCGGCCAGTTTGGCAAGAATCATCTTGGCGATAAGAATGAGTTCCTGCCCTGTGTTCACGGCTTCGACGAATACTTTGGCTACTTGTATCACCTCGATGCGATGGAGGATCCCGCGCATCCCAACTATCCGCAGGATCTCTTAAATGTTGTCGGCCCGCGCAACATGGTGCATTGTTGGGCCACCGACAAGGATGACCAGACCGAGATGCCTCGTTGGGGGAAAATCGGCAAACAGAGGATTGAGGATGCTGGCCAGCTCTATCCCAAGCGGATGGAGACTGTGGATGACGAGATCCGCGATCTAGCCATCAAGTTCATGGACAAGTCCAAGAAAGACAACAAGCCGTTTTTCGTCTGGCTCAATCCGACGCGCATGCACATTGTCACGCACCTGTCCCCGAAGTATGAAGCGCTGAGGAACTCCGAGAATGGTTGGTCGGAAGAAGAAGCCGGCATGGCGCAACTCGACGACGACATCGGCCTCGTGATGAACAAGCTAAAGGACATGGGCGTAGACGACAACACGATTGTATTGTTCACCACCGACAATGGCACGGAAGTCTTCACCTGGCCGGATGGGGGTCAGACGCCATTCGCGCAGTCCAAGGGTACCGTGCTCGAGGGTGGCTTCCGCGTTCCTGCGATCCTTCGCTGGCCTGGCCATGTGCCGGCGGACTCGGTGCAGAACGGAATCTTCTCCGGCATGGACTGGCTTCCCACCTTCGTCGCCGCAGCCGGCAATCCCAACATCGCCGAAGAGTTGCTGAAGGGCAAAACGATCGGTGACCGGACCTACAAGAACCATCTGGACGGTTACAACCAGCTGGCCGCCATTACTGGCAAAGGTCCGTCTGCACGTCATGAAATCTTCTATCTCGGCGAAAGCACGGTCGGCGCCGTGCGCATTGACGATTACAAATTCCGCTTCATCGATCAGCCACAAGGCTGGCTCGGTGAGAAGACCCATCCGGACGTACCTTACATCACGAACCTGCGTCTCGATCCATTCGAGCGCACGGGTTGGCCGAGCAATGGAACAAAAGAAGGAGCGCAGCAATACTTTGATTGGTTCAAATACCAATTCTGGCGCTTCGTATTTGTCCAACAGGTCATGGGCAAGGAAATCCAAACCTTCCTCGATTACCCGCCGATGCAGCGGGGTGCGAGCTTTAACCTTGACGCAATCAAAGCGGAGATGGGGAAAAGAATGGCCGAAGCGGAGGCGGCGGCCAAAGGCCCCAGTAATTAATCGTAGCGACCTTCTCGGGGGCGGCTCGCAAGGGTCGCCCCACTGAGGCAGTTAAGCTTCATCATCCGCTCCCTTGCCCGCCTGCGTCGATCAGAATTACCCGGAGTAGAGCCGTCGCATCAATTGCCGGATGCGCGTGTCATGGTGGACCTGTTTCGCGTCGCGGCCCATTTCATTGGCAAGAGCCGTCGTCGATGAATTGATTCGTCGAGGCCATGGAGGAAAGAGAGTGGGCACAGGCGACAAATTTCTGATTGAGAGGGTCACTCTGCAGGGATTGGGGGTCGATGTAGGTCATATCCTTGGTCGTTTGCACGTACTGATCGGACAGGCTCTTCATGTTGTTGAACTCATGGACGAGAAACGGGTAAGCGTTCTTGTCCGAGTCCGTGCTCGTGGCGACGGAGGCAAGACGCAGAGACTCGCGGGCTTGAGCGTAATAAGTGCCGAGCCACTGATCGTTAATGGGCACGCCGTGCTCGATCGCGGTTCTTAAAGCGGTGTGCCACTCCCGAACCAGGGCCATTGCTTCGGTTCCGGCAGCCACAAAGGCCTTCGAGAAGCCTGGAGGAGAAGATGATGATTGCGCTGCCTCTTGTACTGCCGGCTGTCCCGCCGGTAGCGCCGGGGCGTTTCGGCCGGAGCCCGGCAGTGTCAGGACAATTTGATTACCATCGAAACGGATCGAGCCTCCGGTGAGCCGCGAGAGGCCATCGACGTCTACATAGTTGCGGCCCTGAACCTGGATCACACTGGCCTGCCCTTGCTGGCCGCTGACGACCAGCGAACTGCTCTGCTGTGCAGCGAGGGCCAGCACACCGAGCGTCAGTAACGGAGCGAGTGCCCACCCTCGGCCGATTGATTTGAATTCCATTGGTTTTTCCTTCCTTCGACGCCCTGGCAGACTTGCCGGAGGGCGATCCGCACCACTTTTGGTTCTTCTTTCGGTCAACCTTTCGGTCAACCGTAAACTTTCGCCAGGGGTTTCCGATGGCAATAAGCAGAGTCATCAAGTCCACAAAGGAAGTCCCGGCCTGATTTTACCGGCGATCGATGGTCTCAGCTTGGGGCGGGGGACGCAATTGTCAAAAGTAACGTGACGTACCGCGATCAAATGCCCCAAGATTGTCCGGTCCGAAATAGTCGACATCGGCCAGCCTTGGGATGAGGAGGCAGCCTGTTTCACGCCTCCCGCGATCGTAGACCTCAAGGGAAAATCCCAAATCGGCTGAGATGAATGCTTGTTGTGCGGCTGCCGTCAAAGGCGGAAGACCCGGTACGGTAGAAGTATTGCTAAGATTGAGAAAACCTTCATAACCTCTCCTTTCTCCGTTCGCGTATCAACCCTTGAAGCGACCCGCCACGATGATGGAGTGCCTTACCCAGAGTGCATCCAATGGACGCCCTCAATCACTAGGTCTTTCGTCTGAGCCGAAAAGGTTCGGACTGTCACTATTGCCAATACCCGTGTATTCGGCACAGGTGTAGTGTCACTAACCCTGAGACGAATGGGCCGGTGTGCTCCTCAAGTTCCGAGACCTGTATCGACAAAGGATGAAGATTTCCTGCGATGAAAAAGAGGTTTTAGTTCAGTTTTGAATCGACAGTTATCGATACAGTGTGCTTTTCGGCAAAAGCTTTTGGATGAAGGCGGATACGATTCAATCCTCCGCCGAGGAAATGCATCGAGCTCCAGTAGGACTTAGAAGAAGGACCTTCTGGCCGTCATAGATCTGACAGCCTGGTCGACAGCTCAGTTCGATCCAGAGCCAGACCTCCATGACCGGTCTCAGGGCACAAGGCGATTCGTCGATCTTGAATCAAGTCAACCAATCTGCCCGCTCTTTTTTCTCCCTCGCTGCAATTGCGAGTCTCTTTTGCCTTTTCTTTCTGCTAGCCTCTCTCATTTCAGCTCAAGGCAAGGAGTCCAAGCACGTCCTTATCCTAACGGGGGGAGGACAGCAGTTGGCGGGCTTGCCGGTTGATAGCCGAAAACGCTATCTTCGCACTTCGTCCGGGTTGGCCCGAAGGAAGTCTGATTTTCAGCGAGTACGATGCTTCGGCGCATGCTACGGCGCGAACAGTTTGTACTACCACGTGGTGTAACTCCGTACGAGAAAGGGGAATCGTTCTTATTCGCACTTTATTCTTTTGAAAGCTTTCGACTCGGACTAAGGAGGTTTTTAATGAATCGGAGACGAGCAATTACATCGGGGAGACAGCCTGCGACCGACATGATCGGTGCGCTCATGAAACGCTTGATGATTGGGGGTGGAATAGTAGTGCTGAGCTTTGCGCCGGCCATTGCACAAAACAGCGAACTGCAGGAAAAAGTAACGGCCGTGAAACAGAGCGCTGCGGAAAATAAACAGAAACTGCAGCAGTATCAGTGGACCGAAACGACTCAGTTGACCTTAAAAGGAGATGCCAAGCCAGCCTCGACATACCTCTGTCGCTATGGTCCTGACGGCCAAGTCCAGAAGACTTTGACCAGTCCCCCGCCGGAACAACCGAGCGGTGGGAGGCTAAAGCAAAAAGTCATCGCCAAGAAAAAAGAAGAGATGAAGGACTACATGGGTGATGTGAAGAATCTGCTTAGTATGTACGTGCCTCCAGACCCGCAGAAAATGCAGCAGGCCTATCAGGCGGGAAAAGTCTCACTGAATCCCACCGGGGGCGTGGTAAATCTGATCTTTAAGGATTATGCGCAGCCGGGCGATCAGATGACCCTCACGTTCGATACCGCCGCCCATAAAATCGTCTCTTTGAACGTTAACACGTACATGGGTGAAGCCAAGGATGCCGTGACCTTGCAAGTTCAAATGGGTAGCCTTCCGGATGGCACCAATTACACTCAACAGAGCGTTCTAAACGCAACCGCGAAAGAGCTTGTCGTAACCACGACAAATTCCAATTACCAACATTTGTGATCCTGTCTAGTTTTGCAAAACAAGGGCATCGCCTCTAACAAATGGCGGCGATCTCGATTACGCACAACCAGTACTTTCCCGGACACAAACACAGTCCGAAAGTCCGGTGGCGGCGTTTGAAGGGCTTCTCAGCTATGACTTCAAGCCGCGGCTGCGGGTTGTTCAGGACGCGAATTTCTGGCACGGAGGAGAAACGAGCTTGTGCGGAACTGCGAATCCGGTCACGGTCCAGAAAGATTCCCGGATTGGCGTAACGGCCGCGATTCCTATCACGAAACATCAAACGCTGAAGATCAGTTACAACAATGGCGCGTACATCAACTACGGTGGAAACTATCAGAACATTTCCGTCGGGTGGCAGTATTCCTCGATTGGGTGGCCGAAATGAGAATGGCCAGGAAGAGTTTAAGTGGCAAAATCTATGCAGCCACGCTGCCGAGACGTGCGAAAGCTTTACAGCTTCGCAATATACAAATGGATGATTCTGGTTTGTTGGGCCGGCTTGCCCGTTCAGGCACAGGAGGCTCAATTTCTGCCCGAAGTAGATGGGCATCTCACGTTGAATTCGACCCTTCGGGCGTATCTCGAGGCCAAAGATGATCGAGACGGCGGCGACCCCACTCAGTTTGCTATCGGCCCTAGCCTACAGATCTATCTGAAACCCCTGCTTAAGCTGAAGAAGGTGACCAAATTCGATCTGGACGATTCGAAGTCCAGATTCCTGGTACTGGACTTCGGATATCGCTATATCACGGCCCCGGACGCTCCGCCAGAAAACCGTATGCAGGGGGCCGCGACGATGAACTTCCCTCTGATTGCCCAGTTGCATGTATCCGACCGCAACCGCGCAGATCTAGACTGGAAAAATGGCGTTTTTACCTGGCGTTACCGCAATAGGTTGACGCTCGAACGCACTCTGGCGATCCGCTCCTTTCACCTCATCCCTTACGTGGCCGCTGAACCCTTTTATGAGAGCCAATACAAAAAGTGGAGCACCACGTCCCTCTACGCAGGGTGTTTGTTTCCCGTTGGCAAGCACGTCCAGTTCAACACCTACTACGAGCACGACAACAACACCGGTAAGCATCCAAACCAGCAAGTGAATTCGGCCGGGCTGGCCCTCTATTTGTACTTTTCGATCGAAAAGTAAGAAAACCAAAACGGATCCGAGCGCCTCGGCCGAAGCCTGTCACTTTTGACAATTACCCCTGACGCTGGTTGGCAGCCATATTCTGTCTCGGACCTTACGGATGGTGGCACGATATGGGGTCACTTGTCACAGAGATGAGGACAAACTCTCGTGTTCGGGGGGTAGGCGACTTCGGCTCGCCCCAAGCCAACAGAACCTCGGATGATCGGCAGTCTGGTTGATTCTCGGCGCAGAGCTTTGCGCGATCAAGGATTCGGACCATGAAGAAGCAACGGAAGTGACTACACGGACGGGGAAGGTACGGATGAACTGCCACGAACGTGGGCAAGATCAGCAGAGACGGCCTCACGTGACTGATTGGGTGATCACAACGTTCGATAAAGATGCCAAGCCCGTTGGAGTGCAGACGGATAACTTTCTTGCGGAATCGTGTCTGACGGGACGGCGATGACTCAGGGGCACGCTTGCGATCGAATCGGAAGTGAACCATGCGCTTAGCCCACACCTGGATGGCGGCGGCTTTGTTGATCGCAGCGGTGGTGCAGATTGATTTCGCGACAACCGCGGACGATGTGAGTGCATCTAGAGGGCAGCCAGCGACAGTCAATCAGCAGAATCCCAATTCGGCATCCAAGCCTTCACTCGGTTTACCGCTCACCTTTGCACGGCATGTGGGCGATCTGGATGGGATGAAAAAGAGGCACGTGATTCGCGTTCTTGTGGTGCCCAGCCATTCGGGATTTTTCTACGATAAGGGGATTCCACGCGGGATTTATTATGAAGCCTTCGATGAGTTTCAGCGCTTCGCGAACCAGAAGCTGCGATCCGACGCCGTGAAAATTACGGTGTACTTCATCCCGGTGAGGCCCGAACAGCTGGAACGTGCGCTGCTGGAGGGAGTAGGAGACGTGGTGGGCTACGGGGTGATCGTGACGCCGGAGCGCAAGAAAGCGGTGTTATTCACCACGCCCATCGATTCCAATGTGAAGCAGGTGGTGGTCATTGGGCCGAAAGCGGGGAACGTAACAACCATGGAAGAGTTGAGCGGGAAAGAAGTCTATGTAAACCCGCTGACGGATTACTACCAGAACCTACAGATTCTGAGCAAGGAGCTCCAAAAGGCCGGAAAGCCACCGATCGTTGTGAAGGCTGCCGATCCCAACTTGACGGACGAAGACCTGCTCGAGATGGTCAATGCCGGGTTGCTTCCTGCGACGGCTACCATCGGCATTCGTGCAGAGTTCTGGTCCAAGGTGCTGCCGAATCTGACCGTTCACCCGAACATGGTGTTAAAGGAAGAAGGCCAAATGGCTTTTGCAACGCGGAAGGATAGCCCGCAGTTGAGGCAACTCCTCGACGAGTTCGTCCAAAACCACCAATTGGGCACAAGTTTCGGAAATACCGTGCTCAGGCGCTACCTGCAAAATACCCAGTGGGTGAAAAATGCAACCTCGACGGAGGAGATGAGGAAATTCCAGGAATATGTAGGCTATTTCAAAAAATATGCGGCCGAATATAATTTCGACTATTTGATGCTGGTGGCGCAGGGATATCAGGAATCCCTTCTGGACCAAAGTCGAAGGAATCCGAGTGGTGCCGTCGGCATCATGCAGGTGATTCCGAAGTATGCGGCGGCGCCCCCCATCAGCATTTCGAGTGTGAATACGGCCGAGAAGAACATCGAGGCCGGCGCAAAGATGTTGCACAACATCGGAGAAACCTACTTTAAAGACGACAAGCTCGACGCGACGAACAAGACGCTCATGGTGTTCGCGTCTTATAACGCCGGGCCCAGCCGGATCGCGCGACTGCGAAAGAAAGCGGCCAGTGAAGGGTTGGATCCGAATCAGTGGTTCGGGAATGTGGAGCTCATGGCAGCGAAAGACGTTGGACAGGAAACCGTTCAGTACGTAAGCAACATTTATAAGTACTACGTCGCTTACAAGCTGACATTAGAAGAAGCGGTAACGTCAAAATGAGTGAACGCGTGTGGGAGAAAGGGTCTTGCGAAGTTTTCCTTCGCTTCATACAGAAAGCGTGGCTGCAGACCGAGCAGTATAGGGTTCGAAAATACTCTGTCACTTCTGCCAATGGCAACCTCTGACGCCAAGTGAAAGCATATGCCGCGGTAGAGATGAAACGCTGATTACGTTCAAGGAGCAAAGCCGTGCGAATCGCAGCCGTCTGCATGCTTCGCATCCGCGGTACTCCCGTCCGTCTGGCATAGGGTCGGATTTCCACGATTACGCCGGAAGAGAACACGGGTAAGTTCTCCGTAATGGCGTGCTTGCGATTGAAGGTGATTTCGACAACTGGGACGCCAACGGGCACGAAGCATGACGAAGACGACGACCCAAACCAACTTGCGGACGCGCGTTACCTGAAAAATTTCTATGGATGTTCAATCGAATTCCTCTCCAAATCCTGTCGCAGCTGAGGTTTCTTTTATTCGTGGGGGTCCCTTTTATCGGGCCCAGCAAGCCTTCAGGCTCATGCGCCCGAATCAATGGAACCTCGGCCGTCGTATTCCAATTCTGATCGCTGTGGTTTGGCTTCCATTGGTGGTCCTTGTTGTTGTTTTGAACCCGACCGGCCTGGCTTCCTTGCTAAGGGATTATCGGGTTTATTCCCGGTTTTTCCTTGGCATTCCGGTGCTACTGGTGGGGGAATTACTGATGGAATCGCGGTTCCGGGCGGTAATGTCGCATCTACGTGAGGCGAACCTGCTGGAAGCGGCGGATGCGGCCTATATGGATGAGGTAATTGTCAGGCTCGGACGATTAGGCGACTCATTACTGCCGGAATTGGGAATTCTGGTGTTGTTGAGCGTTCACACGTTAGCTTCCTACAAGGGATTGGTTGACGCTACCCCGTGGCTCACCCATCGCTCGGGGAATGAACTCCATTTAACGGCAGCTGGCTGGTATGCCGTGGTGGTCAGCACATCTATTTTTCAGTTCCTGCTAGGGCTGGGGCTGTGGAAATGGCTGCTGTGGACACTGTTCGCGTTCCGATTGTCGACACGCGATTTGAGGTTGGTTCCCACACATCCGGACAAACATGGGGGCCTGGGTTTCCTGGGGCTGACTGCATCGGCGTTCGCGCCGCTGGCTTTCGCGGCATCGGTTGTCATCGGGGCAACATGGCGGCAGGAGATCCTCCATGAAGGGGCACACCTCATGTCCTTCAAACTGCCGGCAATTGCACTGGTGGTGATCATCGCGCTGACCGCTCTTGGGCCTCTGGCCTTTTTTGTTCCCCGCCTGGCAGCGTTGCGTCGCAGAGGAATTCTGGAGTATGGAATCCTCGGGCAAATACACAGCATGGATTTCCACGATAAATGGATTGTTCATCGCACCGGGCGAGAAAGCGAGTTTCTCCAAGCGCTCGAGAGCAGCACTCTGGCTGATTTTGGCAAGGCATACGAGAATATTGGAGAGTTGAAACCCTTTCCGGCAGACCGCGGCGCGTTGGTAATGTTGGCGGTTGCCGTGGCGGCTCCGGCGCTGCCAGTGATACTTACACAGGTACCTCTGATCGTGGTCTTAGATGATCTGTTGAAAGCCCTGCGCTGATATGGCGATTCAATATCAGGCCTCGGCGCCGGCGTTGATCGACCGAAGCGCCGTGAGGTGCCTCGCGGTCGAGGATCAAACTGACTCGCGCGTGCGGTGTCGGGCCCCTGTTTCTTTTGACAATACCCCACCCTACTTTCGAGCGCAAAAATGTCAAAAGTTCAGATTCGATTCTCGACTTCGACGAAGAGAGAAGCTTAGTGCCGCACACAAAACAATCGGTCAGCAAATCCCACAGATGTTTTCCCATGGGCCCCCTCGAGGAAAGGCAGGTTCTCGCGCAACGGGCGAGGCGGTGAATTTACTTCGACGCTATGGCGTACGGCATCAGATGAGGCGCATCTGTGATGTTGATCGAAAGGAGATCAAATGAATTGCTTCTGCATGGCTGCAAGAACAGGACTAGGGCTTGTCATCATGGGCGCGTTATTCTCGGTGCCCCGCGCGAGCTCTCAAACGCAAACAGCAGCGTCAACGACCATGAACTCGCCGCAACCAAATGAAACGAACACAGATGACGGCTGGCACGTGGGAATTACGCCGTATTTGTGGTTCGCCGGTGTGAACGGGACTTCCGGAGTACTCGGTCATGACGCCGCGGTCCATGCCGGCTTCGGCGACATTTTCAATTATTTGAACATTGGGGCGATGGGGGTGGTCGAGACGCGGTACAACCGCGTGATTATGCCGGTCGATTTTATGTGGATGAAGCTGTCGGACAACAAATCGCTTCCTCTAAACGATGTAGGGGTGGAATCGATCAAGGCAAAAATGACGGAGACCATGCTGACGCCAAAGATCGGCTATCGCGTGGTGGATGGTAAGAAGGTGAAGGCGGATGCGCTGTTCGGGATCCGCTACTGGCACCTCGGAACGACGCTGACGCTACAACCTCAAATCGGCAATGGGTTCTCGAAGTCGACGAATTGGGTCGACGCCGTGGCGGGAGGAAGAATTGAATTTGCCCTGAGTCGGAAGGCATCGGCGACTGTTTTTGGGGATGCCGGCGGAGGCTCGGCGCGATCGGACTATCAGGTTGGGGGAGGCCTTGGCTACCAGATCAGCCGCAAGTGCATTTTGCTAGTCGGGTATCGATATCTGAGTGTGGATTACCGGCCGAATGGAAATGCACAATTCATTTACGACGTGGACATGCCCGGGCTAGTGATTGGGGCGACTTTTAACGTTAAGTGATCGGGCGGTACTTCGAGCTTGTCGCTAGCTCGGTAAGGTTGGGAGGGCAGAAGGATTTCGTCATACAAAAATCGCGCGATGACGAGGGTCTCGCCATGAAAGTCCTCGCTCGAAATGGCCCTTGGGGCAGAGGGCGTGTAGGAGGATGTGGGGGAGTTTGGTCGTGTGGTTCCGATTTTCGAACGAAGACAAGGTGACGCACTCCAAATGAACGAACCCATAATCACGATTCAAAAGGAGTTCGCCATGAGATACGCAAAGACCTTTTTGGGAATGTTGGCGCTTGTGATGACAGCTTGTTCGAGCGCTTGGGCGCAGGATCCCGGGTGGCCGCGAAAGCTTGTCAAACCGGGCGGCACGGTCATTGTCTATCAGCCACAGGTGGATGACTGGCAGAATTTCACAGACATCAAGTGGCGCGCAGCGTTTCAGCTCACTCCGACGGGCGGCAAACAAGTGGTGGGTGCCGCAGCTTTTGAAGGAACCACGGAGGTGAACACCGACAACCACACGGTTTTCATCTTCAACATCAACACTTTAAATACCTACTTCCCCTCGCAGGACCCGGCTACCGCGGCGCAATTGGACCAATTGTTTCGGTCGTTTGTGCCGCTGACGTTCAATGCTTCGCTCGACCTGCTCGTGGCCTACATGCCCAAACCGGAATCGGTGAAGACGGTCGATTTGAGGAATGATCCGCCTTTCATTTTCGTCAGTTACACTCCGGCAATACTTCTGGGTGTGGATGGCGAACCGGTACTTTCCGACATTTCGAAAACTAATTTGAAGTATGTGGTCAACACCACGTGGCCATTGTTCTTTGACAAATCCCAATCGCAATACTACTTGCTGGTGAATAACATCTGGATGAGCGCGGGCGACGTGCACGGGCCGTGGGCGCGCGTGAGCAAGCTATCCAAGGAGTTCAGCAAACTACCCGACTCCGGCAGATTCGCTGCCGTAAAGCGGATGGTTCCGCCTCCGCAATTGGCCAATGCCATTATCCCGCAGATTTTCTACAGCGCCGTTCCGGCGGAAGTGATCTTGTTTGAGGGCCAACCCAACTACACCGAGATTCCCGGGACACAATTGGTGTATGCAAATAACACCGACAGTCCGGTATTCGTCTACAGTCCAACGCAAACATATTACTACCTGGCCGCGGGCCGCTGGTTCAGTGCGCAAAACCTCGCCGGGCCGTGGACGTTCGCTTCACTGAGCTTGCCGGCGGATTTTGGCAAGATTCCTCTCTCGAGCGCTGCAAGCGCGATACTCGCCTCTGTGCCAGGCACCTCGCAGGCTAAGGATGCGGTGTTAATCGCGCAAATCCCGACAGTGATGCTGCTGAATCCCACTGCGGCGGCGGCGCAGGCGAAGGTTACGTATACGGGAACCCCCCAATTCATGCCTATTGAAGGCACAACGCTCCGTTACGCAACGAATACTCCCGACAAAGTGATTCAGGTTGGCGATCTCTATTACCTCTGCTTGCAGGGCGTGTGGTTCATGTCCACGACTCCCCAGGGACCATGGACGACCGCCAATACCGTGCCACAAGTGATTTACACGATTCCGCCGAGTTCGCCGATGTACAACGTGACCTACGTGACGCAGGTAACCACTTCGGCGGGTTACGTGCAGTCGAGCTACACGGCGGGTTATCTTGGCGCGTTTGTGATGGGTGCGGCTGTCGGAGCCATCGTCACGAGCGGCACCGGCTACTACTACCCCCCGTACATTGGCTACCCTGCGTATGGTTATCCCGTCTACCACCCCTACCCTACGGCGTACGGGGCCTACGGCACGTCTTACTACCACACTTCAACCGGCGCATACGGTGTGTCACAAACGGCGTATGGAGCGTACGGTTCGGCAACCCGCACCGCCTCATACAATCCCTACACAGGAACATCGACGCGAACCGCTTCGACGTCGACGGCCTACGGCAAACAAAGTGTTGGCCAGGCGTATAACCCATATACCGGATCGTACGGCGCAACTCACCAGGGATCGAGTCCGACCGCGCAGTGGGGTCAATCCTACGTTTCTCAGGGAAATAAGTCCGCCACCACCCAACACTATTCAACCGCAAATGGAACGGTCGCTGCGGCCCAAGGATCCCAGGGTGGAAAAGGCTATGCTTCATCGAGCGCGTATGGGAATACGGCCGCTGGCAAAAGCTCGAATGGCGATATGTACGCCGGACACGACGGCAACGTGTATAAGAACACAGGTTCCGGCTGGCAGAAATCGAACGGTAGTGGCGGCTGGAGCAATGTGAACACCAGCCAGCAGGACAAGCAAAATTACGAGCAGCAGCACCCGAACAGTCAGGCGACCGCACAGCAGGACAAGTCGAGTTATCAACAACAGCATCCAAGCAGTCAAGCCACCGCGCAGAGCGACAAACAGAACATGAGTCAGGATCGCTCTTCTGGCAGCTTCTCTTCGCAAAATATGGATGCCGATAAGCAAAATCGCGAGAGCGGTCAGGCACAAAATCAACATTACCAAAGCGGTAATCACAGCTGGGGTGGATTCGGCGGCGGCGGCCGCAGCTGGGGCGGTGGTGGGGGACGTAGTTTTGGTGGCGGCGGTTTCCGCCGGTAGCTAGCTTAGCTAAAAAAGCATTCGGTAGTCCCGCAGTTGAACGGAATTAAGTCGAGGTAAAGGAGAAGACAGATGAATCGAATCCGTTTTGGAAGTATCACATTCGGTTTGGGACTAATCCTGGCTGGGCTGGCTCTCGCGGGTGTTGCGGCGGCTCAGGGCACGGAGATACGGGGACTGATCACGGGGCGTAGTGGTGCAACCATGAGCGTCAAAACTCAGGACGCTGAAGTCATCACCGTGGCGCTGACTTCCGACACCCAGGTGCAAGAGGTCGAAGGGGCGTTCAAGTTGCGTAAGAAGGATCTGGGTATGACGGCGCTGATTCCCGGCCTGCCCGTGCAAGTCAAGGGCTCAATGAACGACAAGCATCAGTTGGTGGCGGATACTGTCAAGTTCAAGGGCTCGGACCTGAAGGCCGCCCAGGATATGCAAGCAGGGATCGCTCCCACAGAGCAGCAAGTGCAAGCAAACCAGGCACAAATTCAGGCAGGCGAGAAACAG
Source organism: Candidatus Acidiferrales bacterium (assembly GCA_963722985.1). Classification (GTDB taxonomy): domain Bacteria; phylum Acidobacteriota; class Terriglobia; order Acidiferrales; family UBA7541; genus Acidiferrum. The sequence goes on from CAVROZ010000005.1 coordinate 83,841, forward strand.
ACCGAGGCGCAGCAGCAGGAGATTGCCGCGAGCCAAGAGAAGATCGCGGCGAATAAGGCAGAGATCGCCGCGGCCAACAAGCGCTTTGGCGAACTCGGTGAGTACAACATCCTCGGCGAAGTTACTGTCTATTTCGCCAATGGAAAGGTGACGGTCGAACCCCAATATAAGCCGCAACTGCTTGATCTGGCCACCAAAGCGAAGACAATCAACGCTTACATCATTCAAGTGCAGGGTTACGCGTCCGCAGTTGGATCGGCGGCCCTCAATCAGAAACTCAGTCTGGAGCGGGCGGATAGTGTTCTGGCTTTTCTCGAACAAGACGGCCAGATTCCGCTGACGAACATTCTGGCACCCGGGGCCATGGGCACGTCCGCCCAAGTTGCGCCCAACGCGACGACCGAGGGGCAAGCGGAAAACCGCAGAGTGGTGGTCAGAATTCTGCAGAACAAGGGCATCGCGGGTACATGACCGAACGGCGCCGATGCTGACATCCTATTGTCATCGGTGCGAAAGCAGAGTCTGCAAGGTTTTCCTGACCGCCACTGGCATATCGGCCGGGGGAAACGTTGGTTTGCGCCATGAACGTTGAAATGCAGTTGGGCGATTCTATTGGTAGACGACAACGAGGAAGTTTTGACGTGGGCGTAATGGTCCGTCGCCCATAGCCGCGGCCGAGTGCATTTCTGCCCATGTGATGAAAGTGGAGTTTTGAGGTTTTTAACTGGTGATTTGCGCCCTGGCCTCGGCGTCAGTCGTCGAGGAATGGAGTGGCACCTCCACGAGAATCTCTGTTCCTTGCCTGGGTCCCGAGGTGAGCAAGAACCTTCCTCCGATCAGCCGGATTCTCTCTTGCATCCCGATCAATCCGATTCCAGCTTCCGGTTTGCGATGTTCCGTGTCGAAGCCCGTGCCATCATCCCGGATACGCAAACTCACGCCACCCGCGTTAGCACCGAGCTCGACGTGCACACCGGTGGCCTGACTATGCTTGACGACATTGCCGAGCGCTTCTTGGGTGATGCGAAATAAACACAAGGCCACATCCTTCGGGATCTTGAGATTAAGGTCGGACTTTGTAAAATAAACTGCGAGCCTGTACTTCTCGCTGATTTCTTTACAAAGGCTAGTGAGAGCAGGCACCAAGCCTACATGCTCGAGTTTGCTCGAGTGCAGCTGATGAGAAAGAGAATGGAGGTCAGATGACAATTCTTTGGTTCCTCTCAGCATCTCCTCGAGTTTGGCCCGTTCTTCAATGGCTGATTCCGGAAGCGTTTTCCAAAGCTGACCGAGGCTGATGCCGAGAAGCGCTAAGCGTTGGCTGAAATCGTCGTGCAACTCTCTGGCGATGCGGGTGCGCTCTTCGTCTTGCACCCGAATTAAACGGCCGGTCAAACCATGAAGCGTTTCGACGAAGGTTTTCCGATCCGTGATATCGACGCAAGAACCGATATAGCCGCAAAATTTACCATCGGATTCAAACCTTGGCACGCCGTAATCGACCATCCAGCGGTACTCGCCGTCAAATCGTCGCAAACGGTATTCCATTTCGAAGTCGACCCGAGCATCAAATGAGGTTGAGTAGATTTCGACACAACGCCGCACGTCTTCGGGATGCACACCCAAAACCCACCCTTCGCCCAACTCTTCTTCGATGGTACGGTTCGTAAACTTCAGCCAGCCTTGATTGAGAAAATTACGAAGCTTGTCCGTTCCGGACATCCAGATCAGCACAGGAGCCGTGTCGGCCACCAGTCGGAAGCGTTTTTCACTTTCGCGAAGGACTTGTTCGTCCTTCTTGCGCTCCTCCACAAGGGCGGCGAGAACCATGAATGGTACTGCGGTTGACAGCAGGAACAACTGGAGCCACAGGACGTTGTTGATTGGGGCCGTTTCGGAAAACGGGCCACGCCCGTGCGCCGCACCCCAAACCGACAGAAAGGCAACAATAGTTGCCGAAGTTCCCGCCCCCGCAGAGCCAAAACGCAATGCAGACCACAACAGAAAAGGCACGAGGAAAAAAAAGAGTGTCGGCATACTGCTCGCCGAACGAGCCACGAACGCAAAATAACTGAAGAAAATGACGGCAGCGAACATTGCGGTTGCTTCAAGATAATATGCACGAGATGCGCGCGCCCATGCCCGCACTTGGCCAACCCAACCCAAAATCGCCGGCATTACCGTGAAATAGGCGATCGCCTCCGAAAAAAAAGAAATCCGCCAGCTTGTCCAGTAGTTTCCCTTTGTGGCAAAGGCACCGAAAATGGCGGCCACGGATGGTGCGAGGATGCCAGCGGACAGAGAATACTTTGCGAGCGCCTTGACACTGCTTAGTTGAGGCAAACCGTCGAAGAAATAGCTGAGAGCCAATGCGGCCGTTAGGATTTCGACCGAATCAGACAGAACGAGCAAAAGTATCGGCCGAATTGCTAAGCCTGCTTGTAGGTTGCAAAACAGATAGGATGCAAAAGCCGCCGCCATGAGCAATGGCCATGTTCGGCGCGGTACAAGTAGCAATATCGACACCACAAGCACGTTCCCCGGCCAAAATGGCCAGTCTGCCTGTGGAAGTATTTCGAGTGTTGCTCCTAATCTTGCGGCGAAGTACGACAGCAGTGCTACAAGGCCTACGAGGAGGAAGATTCGGAGTCGCGAATCCAAACTCGCAACGTTCCAGAATGAGCTTTTGTTGTTGGTTTCCACGACCAGTTTCCAACGCGAAGATACGGATTTCGTGCGTCGCGCCGCAAGTCTCGCCCGAATGCGGCAGCTACGACTTCTTCGCCGGAGTCGCGGCGGTCATCTTGTGACCTTTCGCTTCCTCGACGAGAGCAAACTCTCCGCCGTTCTGTGACATCTCGAGCTTGAACGTATACTCAGTCTTGGAGACTTGCTTGATGGTGACGCGCACACTCATCTTGGTGTCACCCATCTGGGATTCGGCGGTCCACTTCCACGTGTCGTCGTTTACCGTGCCTTTCGAATCGATGGCTTCGCCCGTGCTGGTGAACTCGTGGTAGGTGTAAACCCTTTCGTTCGGATCGTATCCCATGAAGGAGACGCCCTTGGCGGGCCCCATCGGCCCGGTGCCCTCCGAGTGGCACATGACGAAGAACCCACCCGGGTACCATTCGCACTTTTCTATGGATGTGAACTTGCCTCCCGGAATCGGACCGAACGGTTTGGACTCGCCCTCCACGTTCCATGTGCCAATGTTATAGTCGAGTTTCTTGACCTCCGGCCCGGGCTTTGGTGGGTCCTGAGGCGCCTGTGCTTCGGTAGATGTAGCAACAAACATGGCGCAAACCGTGAGCAGTACGGGCATTCGCTTCACCATCGCCTCCCTTTGAATCGGCCCACTGCGAGTGTCGGTCGCATGGAAAGTCGCGTTCACGGCGCGGCTGGTCGTTCGAGGATGATACATCCGGTCTCTAGATTTTCAACCAGGAATTATTCTTTATCGGGTGGCCCGGGCAAAATTGGCCAAGGCGCTGACGTTGCCCCACGGTTCGTATGATCGGCGGCATCTCGGTCGCGATTTTGTTGGCGTGGATGCTTTCGTCCGAGGCTTAGGAACCGGCACGTGCTTATCTACGGGTTGATGGTTGGGATCGGCTGAAGGTAGGAAGATGCACAACATCGGTCGACGGCACGGTCTCGAGTCGGTTGCCGGCTTTGCGCCAGGCAGCCAATCCACCGACGATCACAAAGGTAGCAAATCCCTGTTCGCGCAAAAGATGCGCTACGCTCGCGCTCGTGGATTCTCTTCGACAAGTACAGTAGAGATACATCTCTTTGTTTCGCGGAAAGGTCCTTATTTCGGCCGAAAGATTATTGGGCTCGATCCGGATCGATCCAGGAATGCGCACGGCGCCGGCGCTGTAGTATCCGTGGCTGCGCACGTCGGCCAGAAGTATCTTGCCGGCGCTGTCAGAGTGCAGTTTTGCCACCAACTCCGCGACATGTATGCGGGGCACCACACGATCAGCTCGGTGCTTCCAGTAAAGCGAAAGCCGATACCAAACGAACGCAGTGACGGCTATGGCGATTACGATCTCGATGGCATGTCCGGCTGCACGAAATCCGCTGACGATCTTCGCTACGAAGTCGCGGAAGATCAATCCGACAGCGCCGTAGGCGAGCGCATAGAAGCTCGCACCCAGGAAATCCAGCACCAAGAACTGCAAGAATGGCATCTTCATGCTTCCGGCCAGTGGTGCCGACAGCGTGCTCACACCGGGAATAAATTTCGCGATCAACAGCGTGACTCGTCCGCGCTCGTAGAAGGATTCCGCCGCACGGAGAACGCATGTTTCCGGATCGGCGGAAACATTGCAGAGAAATTTCAAAATGGTCCATCCTGTTCGGCGACCAAGAACATAAAGCAAAGTGTCGGCCATAAGCATTGCACACACTGCTAGCAGAGCTATCGCTGGCCCGTTTAGGGCGCCTGAGGCAGTCGCAGCCCCAGCAGCCACGAGAGCCACCGCACCTGGCACCGGAAGTCCGATCGCTTCCGCAAAGACGAGCAGGCAGATCACGACGTATCCGTGATGCATGATTAGCGCAAGTAGGTCATTCATCGCTTTAGGTTTTGAAGAATAGCATGTAGCAGATCGCCGTTTACCCTAGCGCATGAGCTTGAGCCACCGTCACGCGACGGCATGCAAGGGCTGCGCTCCGGGCCAAGCCAATAGGGTTTATAAGAAAACCACGAGGAAAGACATTATGCGAAAAGGGGGGCATTTCTAATGAGGTAAGGAAGGGGACATTTTTAGCGAGCTTTGACAACGCGTGCAACGCGTGTCAACGCGTGTCAACGCAAAGTAGAAATGTCCGGGTTTTCGCCAGATAGAAATGTCCGCTTCCATGGTTTTCTCCAAGGGTGATTCGCAGGTACATGGTATTTAGGTTTGATTTTGTTTTTGGGTCTTGGTGCTTGTTCCGCAAGTCCTGGAGGCCGTAGGCCGGAAGGACTTGCGGACATTCGTGAGGGTTCTGAGCAAGAGTGCAGCCGCAGATAGCGCCCGCGGTAGCGCAACCAATGACTTCCGTCTAACCGCCGTTCGATCTCAACCGCAGCTCCACGAAGCCCGGCACAGACTTCTTCCCGCACTATCCCCCAGCGATTTCCATCCCAGCTGACGGTGTGATCCTCGGCCACCCTACGGGCCACGCGCACACTCAGGATCTCTTCCAAGTGCTGTTCTCGGCTGAGTGGTCGATGCGCATTGCGCGACAAGCGAGGCACGACCGTGAACCGCTGCTCCCACTCAGGAAGAAAGCGCGTCTCCAGGAAATGATTCGCTCCCAGGATGCTGTCGATTCCCGCCAAGCGCATCTCCTTCACCAGGCGATCCTGCAGCGTTTCAAACAACCTCTCGATACGCCCTTTCGCTTGCGGGCTGTGGGCCGCGATCCATTCGATCCCCAGTTCGTGCAACGCTCGCCCAAACTGTGTGCGCAGCGGCTCTCCCCGCAGTTGTTCGGGAAGCGGCTGCGGCCCGGCCTTTCGAAAAATGCTGGCTTTATCGGTGTAATGAGCCAAGGGACGTCCATAGCGCCGTAACCATCCCTGCAGGGTTCGCAAGTTCTCTTCGGTAGTGTCGTGCTCGGTGAACCGTCCCCAGATGCGGCTGGTGGCATCATCGATCAGGGCGATGAGCTGGCAAGCCGGACCGCGATCCTCCAGCCAGCGGAACGGAGAGCTGTCCTGCATCACCAGCTCCCCGAAACTGGCTCTGCGCTCGCGCCACACATGCACGGTTTTCACGCGCTGGGCGCGCGGGCGCCACAAGGCCGCCTGGGTCATCCACTTTCGCAGCGTCTCCCGGCTCACGGAGAGACCCTCCTGGGCGAGGTGTTCGGCGGCCAGCGTGGGTCCGAAATCCGCATAACGCTGGCGCAGTCGCGCCAGAATCTTCTGTTCGAAGCGGGCTGCCAGCTTGCGGTTTGATGGCTGGCCGCGCAGCCCGTGAACCAGGGAGTGATCTCCGCGCTCGCGAAGGCGGAGCAGCATCCGCCGCACCTGGCGGTCGGTTACTTTAAGCCGCACGGCTGCCTCGACCTGCGTCAGATGCTTCTGCTGTACCTCGTGCAACACTTTCCATCGGTCCCGTTCTCGTTGGCTCAAAGCGATCCGCTCCATTTCCATGGGCCCCTCGGCCTCCCATGGAAGCGGACATTTCTACTTTGCACAAACCGGACATTCTCATTTTGCGCCGACAACGCGTGTCAACGCGTTGACTTGCCCCTTCGCGCAAACTAAGATAACCGCCGCATGCCTGACGCACCATCTCTTCTTGGCCAAACCGTGTCTCACTATCGCATCCTCGAGAAGCTGGGTGGAGGAGGCATGGGCGTAGTGTACAAAGCCCAAGACACGCGCCTCGACCGCTTCGTCGCTCTCAAATTCCTTCCGGACGGGGTCGCTCATGACGCACAGGCCCTGGAGCGGTTTCGACGTGAAGCCAAAGCAGCTTCGGCATTGAACCATCCCAATATCTGCACGATTTACGACATCGGCGAACAGGACGGCAAGCGTTTCATTGTCATGGAACTTCTCGAGGGCGCGACGCTGAAACATCGTATTGGGGGAAAGCCATTGGAGACGGAAGTTCTGCTTACACTAGCGATTGAAATCGCCGACGCTCTCGATGCTGCCCACGCCGAAGGCATCATCCACCGTGATATCAAGCCTGCCAATATCTTCGTTACCAGACGTGGGTATGCCAAGATCCTCGACTTTGGCCTCGCAAAGGTCTCTTCTCCGAAAATGTTGTCGGCAACACACGACACTGCGCGAACCCTCGGAGCTGACCAAGAATTTCTGACCAGCCCAGGGACAGCTTTGGGAACGATCTCGTACATGTCGCCGGAACAGGCGCGCGCCCGCGACCTCGATGCACGCTCGGATATCTTTTCGTTTGGCACGGTGCTCTACGAGATGGCAACCGGCGCGATGCCATTTCGCGGCGAGAGCAGCGCCGTCATCTTCGAATCCATCCTTAGCAAGACGCCAATCCCGCCCGTGCGCTTGAACCCCGCCTTGCCACCAAAGCTCGAAGAGCTCATCGAAAAGACCCTGGAGAAGGAGCCCGACCTCCGCTGCCAGACGGCTGCCGAGCTCCGCGCCGATCTCAAGCGCCTCCAGCGTGACATTCATAATTCGAGCCGTCATCCATTGGCCGAAAAGCCCGACTCGTCCAATGCGCATCCAGCCCCGGTTGTATCCGCCAATAAATCCGTCGCCGTGCTCTATTTCGAGAATCAGAGCGGCTCCAAGGAAGACGAATATCTCCGCGATGGGATCACCGAGGACGTCCTCACCGAACTCTCAAAGATTCGCGGGCTGAATACTTTTTCCCGCCCCACTGTTCTGGCCTTCCGCGATAAGCCCGTGACTCCCACGCAGATCGGCCAGCAGCTCGGTGCCGCTTATGTCCTCACCGGCACTTTGCGTCGTGCGGGCGCACGCCTACGCATCAACACCCAGCTCGTGGACACCCGCACCGATTTTCCGGTCTGGTCCGAACGCTTCGATCGCGAAATGAAGGACGTTTTTGAAGTCCAGGACGAAATCGCGCGGAAGATCGCCGAGGCCCTGCGCGTGACGCTTTCCCCGCAGGAACTCGAAGCTTTGGCCGTCAAGCCCACGGAAAATTTGCAAGCCTATGACCTTTATTTGAGGGGCAAACGATACGCGCGGCGACAAACCCGCCAGGACCTCGAATTCGCGCTGCAGATGTTTGAAAACGCAGTGGCCATGGATCCGAGTTTCGCGTTGGCGTATTATGAGCCGCCTGCGCCAACGCCTGTGCCATGTTCTACTGCAACTACAGCCGCGAACAGTTGTGGGTCGAGCGCGCGCGGGAGGCGTCCGGCAAGGCCGTGGCGCTGCGCTGGGATCTACCGGAAGTACAGGTCAGCCAGGCCTGGGTCCTCTACGCTGCAGGACTGCATGACGAAGCCGTGCGCATGGTCAAGAAAGCCATCGAGCGTAAGCGCGACTGCGAGGGCGCGTACTACCTCCTATGCCGCGCCCTGTTCGCCGCCGGACGCTACAAGGAAGTCGTCGACGTTTCAGAAGCTGCTATCCAATCGAGCGGTGAGGATTATAACCCGTATGTGCCGATCTTGAACGCGCTCGGCGCCATGGGCAAGGAGGAAGACCATCTAGCGATGGCCCGCAGAGCCGTCGACGTACTTGCGAATCACTTGAAACAGGTGCCCGAAGATGCGCGGGCACGCGTTCTCCTGGGCGCCTATTGTGCGAGATTGGGGCGGGTCGAAGACGCGTTGCGTGAACTCAACCTGGCCATCACCTTGCGCGCCAACGAAGCTTCCATTCTCTACAACGCAGCTTGCGCTTACTGCCGCCTTGAAAGGAAGCCGGAAGCCCTCGACACTTTACGAAAGGCCTGGGAGGCGGGATTTCAGGACGCTGTATGGGCGCGCCGCGACCCGGAGCTTGCCCTTCTTCACGACGACCCGGAGTTTGAGCGCCTGTACCCCGAGAAGCCTTCCGCACCGCCTTCCTCCAGTTCTCATTAGTTCGCCGGATGGTGCCCCAGATGGTATTTTGTTTTAGAGTTGGCCCGCTCGACCGCGTTCTCGCACGACCTGTTCACGACTTCCACCACTGCGCACCGATCCTCGATTGACGTTTTATCAAGCATGTGCCACCTGAGGGTAGGAGTCGACGCTTAGGCTCCGTCTTTAACCAGGGGATAGTGCCAATAAAACGTGGACAACTACTCGTAGCGCAACACGACCACCGGGTCGACCAGCATCGCGCGGCGTGCCGGAATGTAGGAAGCCAAGAGTGCGACTAAGATGAGCAGGGCAGCAACAGCGGCAAATGTTATCGGATCCTGGGCCGACACGCCAAACAGCAGGCTCCGCATCAACTCTGTCAATTCCAAAGCAGCCGCGATTCCAATTGTCACGCCCACGAGCGCCGTCGTGGTGCCCTGCCTCAGGACCAATCGCAGCACGTCTCTGGGCTGGGCACCTAGCGCCAAACGGATTCCGATTTCGCGCCGGCGTTGTGACACGGCGTAGGAAATCACGCCGTAGATGCCGATCATTCCCAATGCCATGGCCATCGCACCTGCGATCCCGAGCATCACGAGCGTGAACGCAGTTCGCGCGACCGATTTGTCATACACTTCCTGCATCGTCCGCACCGATGCCAGGGGCAAATTCGAATTTACCGACCAAACGGCTTGGTGCACTTCGCTGAGAAAAGGTTGCGTGCCCGAGCGGTCGCTGCGGATCGCGAACGTCATCGTCCGCCAAACGTAGGCCGTCTCATGAGAATCCCCTTGCAACGAAGGCCAATACACGATTTCGGGAGCCTTCTCCTGCAAGCCGTTCTCGCGGACGTCCTCGATTACGCCGATCACCTCGTGCCACGGCTGGCTCGGAAATTCGCGCAGTCGTTTGCCAATCGCCGCGGAGGGCGTGCCCCACATTTCCCGGGCCAGATTCTCAGAGACCATTGCCACGGGTCTGAGGTCAAACACTTCCGTCCAGGTTAGTTCGCGGCCGGCAATGATGCGCGTCCCGGCAGTCTCGAAGTAGCCTGGGGAAACATGTTTGTATAGCCGGAGAGGAGGAATTTCCGAGTCGGAGTAGGTCTTGTCCTGCGCGTAGATGGCGTCCCAGTCCGACTCAAACCCTTCCATAGGCATTTCGCTCGCGAATCCCGCGGATTTCACGCCAGGAATAGCCTGCAGCTTGTCGACAATGACGTTCTGTATTCTCGTGACTCGTTCCGGCTTCGCCACCAGCGAATCGGGAATCGAGATTCGCATCAGCTGAAGATACTGCGCGCCGGTGAATCCTGGATCGACGGTTCGCAACGCCCGGAACGTGCGAATCATCAACCCCGCGCTCACCAGCAGCACCACCGCTATCGCTACCTGGCCGATGACCAGAAGATTGCGTACACGGTGTCGTTCCCGGCTTACGCTGATTGTTCGCCCTGCACTCCGGAGCGCTACCGTGGTCCGCTGTCCGGCGTATTTCAGCGCAGGAATCAACCCGAACAACAGGCCCGAGAGCACGGAAAGAAATAAAGCAAATCCCAGTGTCCGCGCATCCAACGAAATTTCGCTCAGGCGCGGCAGATTTGCGGGACCCGTAGCGATCAGAAAGCGTATGCTCGCATAAGCCAAACCAACGCCCAGAACTCCGCCGATCAGCCCCAGGAGCACGCTTTCCACGAGAAGTCCACGCACGATGCGAATCCAGCCAGCCCCAAGGGCAGAACGAACCGCCAGTTCCTGCTGCCGCGACTCCACTCTTACCAGCAGCAGATTCGTCACGTTGGCGCAGGCAATCATCATAACCAAGCCGATGGTCGCCATCACCACCCACAACACTTCATTGACGTTGCCGAGTACTTCTTGTTTCAGGGGGCGAATCATGGGAGTGATTTTCCAGGTTTCGTAAATATGCGGATTCGTTCCAGGCCCGTTTGACCAGGAGTCCATCCAGATCGGCAGCATCCGCCCCATGTCGGCATTGGCCTCCGCAATCGTGACGCTCGGCTTGAGCCGTGCGATTCCGTGATACCCAAAGCCCGCCAGGATCACCTTACTCGGGTCAAATGCCAGCGGCACGATCAGGTCGAACTCCGTATCGAGGAAGCGAAAGCCTTGCGGCATGACCCCGACAATTTGCCGAGAGCGCGAATCAACCAAAACGTCACGTCCAACAACCCCGCGGTCTCCACCGAACCGGCGCTGCCAGTACCCATAGCTCAGCATCACCTTTTCCGAACCATTCGGTTGCTGATCCTCGTGCGAGAACCAACGCCCTACCGCCGGTCGAACGGCAAACACCTGAAGCACGCCATCGCTCACGTCAATCGTGCGCACTTGTTCCGGCTCAGCCAGGCCTGTGACATTCGCCGTCCCGGGTATCCATACGCCCAACGCTTGAAACGTCCGGTTCTGTTCTGCGTACGTTAAATACATCGAAGGCGAGAGGAGCAGGCCATTCCTAAAATCCGCGAGCCCAGCCGCACCCGGCGCGATCTGGTGTAGCGCCACCAGTTCCTGGGGTTTTGGATAATTTAGCGGCTTCAGCAGAACGCTGTTCACAACACTGAAGACCGCCGCGTTAGCGCCAATTCCAATCGCAATGGTCAACAACCCAACCGCTGTGAAGGCGGGGTTGCGCCGGAGCATCCGCAATCCGTAGCGCACATCGGCGAAAAAATTCTCGATCGATGCCCACCGCCACACGTCCCGAGCGTCCTCTTCCGCCAAGCGCATATTCCCAAACGCTCTCCGCGCCGCGTACTTCGCTTCTTCTCTCGACATCCCGCCCGCAACCAGTTCGTCGGTCTTTTCTTCGAGGTGCTCCCGAATTTCTTCCGACAACTCGCGATAAATCCGGCGGCGTGAAAATAATTGGGTCAACCAGTTCATGATTCGTCCCGGGCTAGAACGTGTGTAATCCCTTCGAACATGCGTTCAAAACTCGACACCTCAAGCTCCAGGTGTTTTGCGCCTGCCGCTGTCAGTCTGTAAATCCGAACGCGGCGGTTAGTAGAAGATACGCCCCACTCGGCCCTGACCAACCCTTCCTTCAGAAGGCGCTGGAGCGCTGGATAGAGCGACCCTTCTTCGATCTGAAGCAAGTCACGCGAAGTCCGTTTGATGTGCTGCACGAGCGCGTAGCCGTGCGACGGCTGCCGTCTCAGGGTTTGCAGGATCATCATCTCAAGGGCACCCGGAAAAAGGTCTCGCTTGGGGGTCTTCGTCATGCGAACGGGTCCTTAACTTTTGACGACTTCTCAAGCTGTGTGAGTCTAGGCCTAGAGCAGAATAGTATGAGGCGCGGCCCGCGTCAAGCCAAATACGGAGCGTTGCACGGCAGAGCGTTGGCAAGACTTTTTCAGCGAGATCGATTTCGGTTCTACCCACCGATGCTTCCCACGTGTGTGCTGGACACAGCCAAAATGCCCTGAGGCCGCTCAGGAATTTAAGTCCCGCGCAAATTGATAAGGAGACAAGAATGCCGCGAAGTTCGCCGCAGACCCGGACGCGGGATGCAACTCGAGTGGAAGGCCGGGGGCGCGGGACGGAAGGGGAGCGATGTATCACTCGCACAACCAGAGGCCGGCGCCCTCCCAAAATTCTGCGGTATTTGAGCTCCAATCGGGCCTAGTTAAATTCTGCTGAGAGTGCAGAGCAATCCTGAAACAGTGTCACCGGCGAAAGGGGTGTTAGCCTTTATCCTTTATAAGGGTGAAAGTATAAGGGTGAAAGGCTAGAAGGAAGGGTGTTGGGCTAAGCGCCAGGACCACATTAGGAAGCTGGTGGATGTTAGGTCGATGGCCGGTTCCGTGGTGGAGTAGGACTGGACATTATCTTTATAGGCGGCTTCGGCGTTGCGGTCAAAGGGGCCGGGGTTGCCGTTGAATTTCTTAAAGGTGTCTACGCCGTCGGCGGGACAGGGATTCATGCCGCCGACAACGCCAGAAGTGGAGTAGTTGTTGGGGCCTTCGGTCGCGGCGCCCCAAAGGACGGGAGTACCGCCGGAGGTGCCATCCAGTGCGCCAGCGAGGTTAGCGACCTGATGCTGGATGCAATTGGGGAAGACAGTGCCATCGCCGACGATGAAGGAAGAACCCCACGGGTTTGTACCGAGAATATTGGCCAGCCAACGTTGAGAATAGGTGTCGTAGGTTCGGGAGCCGGTGATGTAATGAGCTTCGCTGGCCATGACGGCGATACCTGCACCGTGGGAGGTGGTGTCGCCGGAACTCCATTGATAGCCGAAGCCAAACGGGTCGGCGGTGCTGAGGGAAATGGCGTCGGAGACTTGCAGAAGGAATTGTCTGCGAATGCCAGCTTGTGAGATGGCGAGACCGCTGGGATTTCCAGCCATTTCCATGGCGCGGTAAAGCTCGAAGTGCGCCAGGCCGCTAACGTCGTACAGATTGAGCGTGTCCGTATAACCCTGATCGTAAACATTGGTGATGTAGTTCTGGGCAAACTGCGCAGCCTGACGCAGATAGTCGAGTGGATTCGTATGGGGAGGCCGGCAGGGAGATTCTCCGGGCTGCCACAGGAGGCGAGCGCTAGATAGAGTTCGGTCGCACCCAGCTCCATGTCATCTTCCCAGACGTTTTCGGGATAGCCGTCGAAAGGAACGATGGTGAGCAGGCAGTTGCTGCAAGATCCCGAATTGACGGTGGGAGCAGGATCGCGGAAAGAGGTGTCCGCGAGAGCGAAGATGTCTTCCGCGTCCTTGAGGCATGGGTTGGCGATAGCAGGATTGGAAGCGTGATTAAGTTGATAACAGAGCGCGAAATCGGCGGCGAGGCGTCCGGCGAGATTGGGACTGATGGGCGAGCCGGCGGGAGCGGCCAGATAGACCGGACGATGGCAAATGAAATAGGACGTGTACGGATCGCAAGGCTCAGGATCGCCGGCCTGAAGATAGTGGTCGGCGGCTTGGGGGAGAGTCCAGATGTCGTACTCGGTGAAAAGGCAGTAGGGAGTGGAGTAAGTGCCGCCACAATTGGGATTGTCGGAGGTCGGAGTGCCGTAGCCGTAATAGTTCCATTCCTGAGTGTTGTCGACCTGGTAGTAGAGAGTTTTGGTCCTGTCATTCCACATTTTAAAAAGCCAGTTCACGCCGAATTGCGCCTCGTTCGTGAAATCTGAAGAAGCCGGAGCGCCCGGGCTGTTTCCGGCGAAGGAGATGGAGTTCGGAGGGGCGGGAGGATTTACCTGAGCATAAGGCCCCATCTGATTGGGAAAATCGCGAACGCCGATTTGCATGAGAGCGGCGGTGTAGCTGACGGTCTCGACGTATTTCTCGTAGTCGCCGGCGTCCCACCAGCCACCGGCTGCGTCGATGTTGGGAAGCTGCGCGGAGACCAACGGGGGCGTAGGAGGAATGTTGTTGATGTCGTCGTTCGCGTCGAGTGGAGGAGTTTGGTAGATGTGCGCATTTTCGTCCTTCAGATGGCCAGGGGCGGTACGCAGGGCGTTGGGAATGTAGTTGGCGCCGTCGCGCTCGGTTTCGTAGAAGAAGAGGGCGTTGAGGAGAAGGCCGGAATAGAGATTTTGGGGAGTGTCGACGGCGAATTGGTCTGAGGTGGCGGAGGCGGTGCCGGAGACTTTGATTTTGTAGAGATCGCCCCCGGGGACAAAGAAATCGAGGGCGTAGACGCTGTAGGTGACGGTCTTGCTGTGAGACCAGGTGCCGAGGAGTGCGCCGACGGAGCCGGAGAAGGAGGCCTTGCCTTTCGAATTGAAGACCTGAAAGGTTTCGTCCGAGACCGGAGTGGATGACATGAGATAAGCGCGGAAAGGAGTGCCGCCGGATTCGTAGCCGACCTGGCTGACGCGCACGGAGGCGGATTGCGCGTGCGCAGGCGGAGCGGAGACGAAGAGCGAAAGAAGAAAGCAAAGAAAGGAAAGGCGGGAGTTGAAGGTCTTCATGCTTCCTCCTTGCCGCCCGGGAGGCAAGTAACGATCAAATTGTTCAAATCAGGCGAAATAGTGAAGCGTTCGCCGAGAAGTGTCCAGACGAACTCTGCAGCGCCGTCCCTCCCATATCTACTTACCGCAAGACAGGGAACTGTTCGGCATTTATATATAACGAGCGAGGCTTGCTATGAAATTGTCCGGAGCAGCAGCCGTGCTCCTGTTCCTTCTAGCTCCGCTGCCTCGGTTATCCGAGCGTCCTACTCACCCTCGCGACTCTGGACACTCACGACTTTCCTGCGTGGTCTCCATATTCCCAATCATAGGGGACACCCGTATCGCCGAGAATAAACCTGACCAGTTCAGCAAAACCTGCTTCGGAGCGGACATCGTTCGAGAGGATCAAGACGCAACGCCGACTGGCCTCGAGGCAGGCCATGGTGTTGGCGGTGTGGCCGTCGTGTCCGCCCTTGTAGAAACCGTGGCCCTGCGGTCCGTCGAAGACGGTGACACCCAGGCCCGAGTACAGATCTCTGCGCTGCTCAGCTGGCGGCAGATCAGGGAGGAAAAGGGGAAACAGACTGGCAGTGGCTATATGCAAGACCGGCCTTGTAATCTCAGCGCGTGATCCAGGGCTCAGGCCATCGCCGCAGACGAGGCCGGCGGTAAACTTCGACAGGTCGGAGATGGTGGTATTCATTGAGCCGGCCGCGCGCACCTTGCCGCGCTGGTCATGTGGTTGCGGTTGACCCTGATCGTTCCATCCGTCGGCGACATTGGGGTCCTGACCGTTATGCCACACCAGGCTTGTCCGGGTCATCCCCAGACGGTCGAAGTTGGCCTTGGTCAGATCTCCGACATCCAGTCCCAGACCTTGCGCCTTGCGGCCATGTTCGATGACGAATTGCAGCAGGATGAAGCCTTCTCCTGAGTAGCTAAAGTGCGTGCCAGGATCGAAATGGATATGCAGCTTCTGGTCTGGCTCGATGAACCAGAAGTTACTGAAACCGGTGGAGTGGGTCAAACACATACGCGGAGTGATTTTTTCCCAACGAGGATCGTCGGCTAGGTCTTTGTAAGGACCATACTTGTCGGGAAAAACTGGATCAGGCCCATAGCTCGGCAACGGCTTGTCGAGATCGGCCTCGATGGGAGTATCGAGGTTGAGCTTGCCCTGATCAATCAGTTGCATCACCGTGTACGCGAACACAGTCTTTGTGAGGGACGCACCGTACATGACTGTGTCCGTGGCCAGTGGATCCCCCTTGGCGTTACGGATCCCGTAGGACTGCACATAGCTGACCTTCCCATGATCGATGACCGCAACCGCCATGCCCTGGGCGCGAGTGCGGGTCATGATCTTGCCCACTTCGGCGTCGATCGCGGCACCGCTCGGGATCGTTTGCGCGATCACCGCAAACGGAACAAAGAAAACAGCCAAAAACAGAAGAGCTTCTCGCGTTTTCACAGCGGCAGCCCTTTCACAGCTTGATCATGCCCGAAGATTCTTTCCATGTTGAAACACCTCCCTAAGCCTGTTTCTTGATCAGCTCCAGATCGTCGCCTGCAAAGAAGTTATCCAGAACGGGGTTCGAGGAGAATCGGTCGGGGAAGGCTCCGCTATGGGAGCTCATTTACCATCCGACTGGAAATGACCCAACTTCCGGCTGCCCCATCACCTGCTCATGATCAGCGGCAGGCGAGCGCGACTTCAGGGGCAAGCGAAGATAAACCTCGAGATCAACCTCGAATTGTTTAGGTTTCGTTTGCGGCCGGACGATCCTAAACCAGTGAAGAGAGATCTGTCGTTGCCTAAGGCAAATGGTCCGATGTAACCGGCGCCTCCCCCGGACGATGCGGCGGTTTCCTCCGCACCGTTAAGGCAAGGTAGGACCAATTCCACGCGGCTCGATATGCCTAGCTTATCAAGAATGCGGATGATGTAGTTTCGAAACGTGTGCTGGCTAAGGCTCTGCGGACGTTCGAACTACGGCCTCCCTAGCGGCTATTGTTCGACAGGTGGACTACTTCCGTACCCGGCGCAACCGTAACAAGCGCTATGGCACTTTTCCTGGCAGGCTTAAATGTCGTCAGAAGGGAATTGCCATTGGCGACGGCAACTATACCCTTCCATGTTGGCGGCAATTCGATCCGAAGGGTCAACGGCAAATCGTAAATCTCTTTTTCGAGTGGCCAAGACAAACGGACATCGAATCCGCCGTCGCCCGATTGCCTTGTTTCGAGCGATGACGCCTTTCGTTCCTGAATATAGCGGACGGCATCGCCAAACGACGTGGTCCATATCTCGGAATGGCGCTCCAGATACGCGGCCAGTTCGTCCAGGGTCTCTGCCTTGATCGCGAGCCATTCTCCACCGACTCCATGAAAGCAGTAAACTCCCCAATTGTTTGCCGCGACAGCCGGCTCGGCCATGTGCAGGAGCGAGCCAAAATCTTTTCCTTCGGTCATGCCCACGTCCCTGATCGTCAGAATATTCATGTCGTCGGGATCTTGCGCTCCGCCGGTCTCATAGCCTCGCGCGGCAAAAGCGTAATGAGAAACGTACGTTAAGTAGAGTGCCTGATTTCGCGCCTGGTTACGAGGTGGTCCAAAACTCGTGTTTCCACACGGATAAGCAAAAACAAGGCCGCGATGTGAACCTATCGTCTTCACGATTTGAACGGCGGCGTCTCGCACCTCTGCTTCCATCATCTCCGGCGTATAGTCCTGCGAGTGCGGCTCGATTTCCTTCAACAGACACGGATGATTTACTGTGTGATTTCCGATTTCATTCCCATCCGTCGCAAGCTGTTGCCACTCTTTCTTTCGTGCGGTCCATGCACTTCGGCCTGTCGAAACAAAAAACGTACCGTTGAGTTGGTGCTTTTTCAGGATTGGCGCAACGTGGTCTAATTGCGTGTCCATGGCGTCGTCAAACGTCAACGAGATAGCCGCAAGCCGATCGCCTGGCCATCGCGCGATTGTCGCCGTCGGTGTTTCTGACTGAGCGTGCCCAAAGCACGCCGCTATGACTACGAGAAGGGCCGGTGTTGTCCCCTTCATTTCAAATGTTCCTTCCTAGGGTCCTGGCGGTTAGGGCGTCACCTTCAGGACTCCGCGGAGCGAGATGTCCGCCGAAGATTTTCCCACCATGATTTCGAACTTGCCGGGTACGACTCGCCAGCGCATATCAAGGTCGAGCAATTGCAAATCATCGGGCGTCAGGACGAGCATCACGGTCTTTTTCTCCCCTGGCTCGAGCGCCACACGGAGAAAGCCACGCAACTGTTTGACCGGAGTTGACACGGGGGCGTACTGCTCGTGTATGTAGAGCTGCACCGTTTCGACGCCCGCACGCGGTCCCGTGTTCGTCACGTCCAAGGTGATACGCGCCGTACCTCCTCGATGAATCACCTCGGGCTCCACATGCAGATTGCTGTCCTCAAACGTTGTGTAGCTCAGACCATAGCCAAACGGATAGAGCGCTGTCGCCGGCAGGTCCACATACGATTTTCCCCTCGAGGCCATCCAATACGCTTTCGAAGGTTTGTAGTTGTAATAGGCCGGCAATGCGCCAGAGTGGCGAGGCACCGAGATGGCCAGCCGCCCGGTAGGATTGTAATTTCCAAACAGCACGTCGGCTACCGCCTCACCCCCCCGCTCACCCGGTTCCCAAGCCTCCAGCAGCGCGGGCACGTTTTCTGACGTCCATCGCGTCGAAAGCGGTCGGCCATTCAGAAGGACCACGACGGTAGGGGTATTCGTTTCAAACACTGCCTGAATGAGTTCTTCCTGGACGCCCGACAGGTCGAGGCTAGCTACGTCGTTGCCTTCGCCGTCAGTACCGTGATCCACGTTCGTAATCTCTCCCACCACCACAATCGCGACATCGGCGTTTTTGGCAGCCCGCACCGCTTCGGCAAACCCGGTTTTGTCCGTGCCGGACACGTCGCAACCTCGAACGTGGGTGACCTTGGTTTGAGAGGAGACCGCACCTTTGATTCCCTCGAGCACCGTGGTTACGTGCTGTGGAACCTTCAACGGCGAGTAATCGCCCAGTTGATTCAGTATGTCGTCTGCATTGGGGCCAATCACCGCCACCGATTTCAAATCCTTTTTTAGCGGCAGCAAATTCTTTTCGTTCTTCAGCAGGACGATTCCCTCGCGTGCTGCACGGAGAGCCAGATCCTGATTCTCCGTCGAATGCAGGACTCGAGCTGCCCGGTCGACATCCACATAAGGATTTTCGAACAGACCCAACTGAAACTTTAGTTTTAACACTCTGCGGACGGCGCGATCGACGAGGGCCATTGGCACTCGACCCTCTTCGACGCTCTCGACGAGCGGACCCATGTAGGCAGGTTCATAGGTGATGTCCAGGTCGACGCCGGCCTTGAGCGCCAGTGCTCCGGCTTCTTTCTGGTCGGCGACGATGTGCTCGTCGATCAAAGTCTGAAAGCCGTCGCCTTCGCTTTCGACGACGCCCTCGAAGCCCAGTTCCTGGCGCAAGACATTTGTCATCCATTTCTCTGAGCCATGCGCCGGTACATCTTCGACTTCGGGATAAGCCGCCATCACTCCCAGCCCGCCCGCCTTGGTGATTGAACCAATCCACGGAAGCATGTCGTTTTCTCGCAATGATCTTTCCGAGATCTCGACGGCTCCGCGTTCCATGCCCCCGGCAGAGGGATTCTGCGTCGGGAAATCCGTTAACACGGCAACGACCTTGTCCGGATCGGTGAGGTTCGCGCCTTGCGTCGCGTGGACGATTGCCTCGCCGACGCGCATGCCGAGGTATGGATCTTCGGTATAGGCCTCCATGTTTCGACCCAACCGCGGATCGCGATCCAGCTCCATCACCAATGTGGAAAGCATGTGGATGCCGACAGCTCGCGCCTCGGCGGCCGCCCCTGCATAGACTTGCTCGACCAGATCGAGGTCGAACGAGCTCCCGATCGCTAGGCCCTCTGGGAAAACGGTTGCTCCGGGAAACATCGCACCGTGCGTGCCCTCCTCGTCCTCGAGCAGCGGGATTTTGAGACGTGTTTCGGTGATTGCAATTCTCTGCAGTTCATTGAAAAAGTCGGCTGCATGGCGAGCATCACCATCCTGCAACACCTCGTCCGCGAGCGTGAAAAAACCACTGCCCGGCCCTATTTCTTGCGTGTAGGTGCCTGCCGCAAATCGCTTGCAGGCTTCTCGCTTCGACGGAATGTCTTTCCCAAGTGCGTCGACATAGACGCAGGGCAGATTCAACTGTCCGATCTTTTCCTTCAGCGTCATGCGACGCAGCAGATCATCGATGCGCTCGTCGATGGGCCGCTTCGAGTCCAGATAAACCGGCAATTCGTTGGTAGTTTGGGCCAATAGCGGCGAGCTCAATCTGAACAGCGAACCAATCAGCAGACCACAGCCAACGAGTGATTTCAGACGCACGATCCTTTTCCTCCGGCAGGTTTTGCTCCTGCCCGTGTCTCAAAACATGAACTTAACGGCAAATTGGCCGATGCGAGCGGGTTGCGCACTGGTCACCACGCCGAAAGTCGAATCATTGATGTTTCCGTCCGGAGTATTGCACCGCGCGTGGTTAAAGGCGTTGAACCATTCCGCGCGGAACTCAAGGGTCTTTGATTCTCTGATTGGTATCGCCTTGGGAAGGGCGATATCCCAGTTGTTAAAACCCGGACCATGGAAGAAACGCCGCGCGGCGTCCCCAAACTGCCCAAGTGTTTCGACGTGGAAGAGGGAAGTATTAAAGTAGGTCCCTCCCTTCCGCGGATTCGTGTTAAGCAGAAGTTTTCCGCTCGTATAGTTCGGTTCATCCTGGTCACCGGTCGGGCCCGGGCTTGTCGTGCCGATCAACGAAAGGTCGTCGACTTCGATCATGGTGACCGGAAGCCCGGTGGCGAAGCGCGTGATGCCGGTCACGATCGATCCGCGCGTTAGTCGATTCGCAACGAAGGCTTTGTCGAAGGGCAATTCGTAGGAGTAGCTCACCACGAAGTTGTGTGTCAGATCAAACGCGGACAGCGCCTTACTCAAACCGGGGTTGAACGGATAAACCGCTTCCGTAGCCGTCGAGGAGTCGTCCAACCATTTGCTATAGGTGTCAGCTCCGAGCAGCGTCAGCCGATCGGTCGTATGGCGCACGCTGATATCCAGGGCGTTGTAGGGCGAATTGCCGCGCGTACGATACCAACCCGTACTTCCAAAATTGCTGCCGCCATTCAGGCCCAGTTGCTGGCGGGCTTGGATAACTTGACCCGCGGCCGTGGTGAACGTCCCGGTTTCTGAAAAAGGACCGCAGGTGTTGCTGCCAGGAGCAAGCTCACTGGGCTCGCTCACACTCAAGCACACCGACGGCGTCGATGGGTTGGCTTCTTCAATGACCATAAGGTGATGCCCCTGGGTGCCCACGTGACTAACGCTCAACACCGTGCCTGCCGCAAATTGCCGCTGAAGAGACAACATGTAACTCTCAGTATAGGGAATCACATTTTTGTAGTAATAGGTTGGCGAACTGGAAATTGGTTTGAATTGCGCCCAATTGACATTTGAATCCGGATTCGCGGACGAGGCGTTGATGATTCCAGATGGGAAACCGTTGGCCCCGGACATTTCCAGCGTAAAGATCCACCCATGGCGTCCTAAACATAGACGGAGTCGGGCTAACCCAATAAAGACCGTAGGGCGTCACCGTTGCCGTTGGCATTCGTATCGTCCTCAAGGTCGGTATAGAAAATACCAGCTCCTTCCGTCAACTTTTGCCAGAATCCACCTTGTGGATCGGGCGCATAGGCTAAACCCACTCGTGGAGCGAGATTTCCGTAACGGGTTGGAGCGATGGTCGTCGGAACGCCGTCCCCTGGGATTGTCCAGCCGACCGGTGCCGTCGGGAAGGCCCTCGACTGCACGCCCGGTGCGAGCGCTTCCATACGATTGTATTTTTCCCACCACCGTGTGGTCACATCTCACCGCAAGCCATAGTTCAATGTAAGATCCCGCCGATCGCGCCAGCTATCTTGAGCAAAAAGACCGTAATACCTGCCGCTATTGTAGAGCGGCCATTGTAGTCCTTGGGTCCATTGGCTATGCGCGCCGAGAAGAAAATCCGCGAAGTCCAACCCGGTTTCGGCAATGCCGTTGAAACTGAAGATCCCATTGGAGCCGTAAGCGGTTGCCATATTCGCTTGGCTCAACGCATGGATCCCGCCAAACTTCAGGCTGTGCGCGCCGAAAACTTTGGAGTAATTGTCGGTGACCTGATAGGTCTTCTCGTGCAGATGCTCGGGAATACCGAAAAGCCGAAACTGAAGGCGTTCAAAGCGATTTGGGGCAAGGTCACCTATGAAGTGAGTGGACATATAGACGCTGATCGGAGCATCGGGAGCGGCTGGCATACTCGCGGTGCTCGCTTACCCACTGATCGGAAGCTTCTGGCTCCGCGAGCGGGAACGCGCTCAACTGCCTGACTAGGTCGTTCACTTTGGACAATGGCTCTTGTCGTAATCGGATGCGATAATCGGCCCCAGTATGAGGGCGGAGCGATGATTCCCATCCGAGATCTTTTTGAAGCCCACCTGTCGGTGAGCGATTTGCAACGGTCAATGGCATTTTTTGGCGACGTTCTGGGGTTGGAACTTGCTCAGGCCTTTCTAGAGCGCAAAGTAGCATTCTACTGGGTCGGTGGTCGGGGCGGGTCGATGCTCGGCTTGTGGGAAACAGGGACCGGACCCCAACGGTTGAGCCTTCACGTTGCCTTCCGAGTGGATATTTCAGACCTGCTTAAGGCGCCGGACGTTCTTCGCGCCGCCAATGTCACTCCTCTCGACTTTGCTGGAAAGCCCACCCGGGAACCCGTCGTATTTGCTTGGATGCCGGCTGCTTCTCTCTTTTTCCACGACCCGGACGGGAATTTGCTTGAATTTCTCTCCATTCTGCCAGACTCCCCGGACCTCGAACTGGGAGTCGTTGTTTGGAGTCACTGGGCACACCGTCACGACCTGACTTAGCCTCAAGGGGATCTGCCAATCGCTGTCTTTGTCCTGGATTTTCTGAAGAAGCCGATCATTTTTGACTCTGTGCAGAAGAAATACGACTTGCATGAATCGTCTTCGCGCTGATCAAATTCTTGGCTTCTGGTCGCGAGCTCGGAAGCGGATCAGAAACGGCGTTCGAGCAGACTATCATCACACCACCTCAGAAGTGGACGACGGGAGTCTCAGTGAGGACGAAGGAGTGGCTGGTTCCAGAACTTACATGAATCTTGGGACTGGTCTCAATCGCCCACGTGCGAGCGAGACGGACCCGCCGTCGTTCTTGCACTGGACGACCCCAACCCTGACTCGTGATTTGGAAGTCATTGGTCCAATCGAGCTGCAGTTGGATGCTTCGTGCACGGCTCCGGACACAGCCTTTATCGCAGTTTTACAAGACGTAGACGAGAACGGAAACGTGATCCATGTGACGGCAGGCTATCTCCGCCCGGGTTTACGGAGAGTTGACGAAGCGGCAAGCAAGTGCCGAGCGCCTGTGCTCCCGTGCCGAACATTCGAACCGGTTCCGCTCGATGACAAAGTCAGATAATCGGATGCCGCTCGTGCCGAATGCCCGACGCTTCCGGGTTGGCCGGAAGATTCGGTTGCATTTCACCACGGATGACCAAAACAAGGAGATGCCAGCGCTGCTAGAATTCAGACATGCCAGCGTGGGTACCAGCTCTTTGAACACGATATTTTCGTCCTCGCGCTTGCTTTTGCCTCTTCTCAGATAAGACACCCCACGTTGCTGCGGATATTTTGGCCAGGTAGTATCTCGCGGAAACAATTCTGGATTAGTCCGACGCGAAATTCACACGCCATCAAGGCAACCGGTATGGACGTTCGTCGGCAGGCGGTGTTACGCTTTGCGGTCCGATGGTTCACACGCTCGGCGAGTACGGTATTTCGAAAAACGTAATTCCGCACGCCACGAAGGCATCCGATGGAGTCCGATCCGATGAATGCGCCCGAACAAGCGAGCGGGATTATTGGTGTCGCGCAGGCTGTAGCCTCACAACTCACGCGAGCCGCGATCTTCCTGGTCGCGACGCTAAAACCGGGTTCCGAACACCGCAGAACCGTTCGGTCGCTCTGCGGAGACTTAGCCACCGTCATACGAGCGGTGGAATTTCGCGATATTGAGGCGGGCCTCTCCTGTGTTGTGGGATTTGGTTCCGATGCGTGGGATCGGCTGTTTGGCTCGCCGCGGCCAGTGGAACTCCACGTTTTCCGTGAGATTCGCGCCGGCACGCGCTGCGCGGTGTCCACGCCGGGAGATTTGTTGTTCCACATTCGTGCAAAGCGCATGGATTTATGCTTTGAGCTTGCCACACAAATTATGGGACGCATCGGTCACGCTGTTTCGCCGGAAGACGAAGTGCACGGGTTCCGATATTTCGACGACCGGGATCTCATCGGTTTTGTCGATGGAACGGAAAACCCTAGGGGGCAGGAGGCGGTTGACGCCGTTCTCGTGGGTGAGGAGGATCCAACCTTTTCCGGCGGTAGCTACGTCATCGTACAGAAATATCTTCACGATATGGACGGATGGAATGCGCTGTCCTCGGAGGAGCAGGAGCGCATCATTGGTCGCAAAAAACTATCCGACATTGAATTAGATGATTCGGCAAAGCCAACCTCAGCGCACAGCGCCCTAACGACGATTGTAGAAGACGGGAAGGAGATCAAGATCCTGCGCGACAATATGCCCTTTGGCCGGGCCTCACAGGGGGAGTTTGGAACCTATTTTATTGGTTACAGTCGTTCGCCCCGCACGATCGAGCAAATGCTCGAAAACATGTTCATTGGTCGGCCGCCCGGTAACTACGACCGGTTGCTTAATTTCAGTCGTGCCGTCACCGGCGGCCTGTTCTTCGTGCCATCTGCAACGTTTCTAGAAGTCGTTGCCGAGGACCAGCCTGTGGTTACGGACCCGTCCGCTGCCCCAACCGTGATCGAACCCTGTCCGTCCCGGCGGATAGAGAACGATGGTTCGCTCGATATCGGTTCTCTAAAAGGAGAAATCTCCCATGAATAATCTGTATCGCGAGCTCGCCCCTATTTCCGATGCTGCTTGGGCTCAGATCGAAGAGGAAACTACACGCACGCTGAAGCGCTATCTCGCCGGACGGCGCGTCGTGGACGTCCAGGCTCCGGGGGGCGCCGGTCTCTCTGCCGTCGGCACCGGCCACCTGCAGAAGATCGCGCCACCAAAGGACGGCATCGTTGCCAGACAGCGCGAGGTGAAGTCATTGGTCGAATTACGGGTGGCGTTCGAGCTGGAACGCCAGGCGATTGACGACGTCGATCGTGGTGCGAACGATTCCGACTGGCAGCCGGCGAAGGATGCCGCGCGCAAAATCGCGTTTGCCGAGGACGGAGCTGTGTTCGAGGGCTATACCGCAGCTGGAATCGTCGGAATTCGGAAGGGAACCAGTAATCCGACTTTGACGCTCCCCGCCGATGTCCGCGAGTACCCAGAAGCCATCGCCCAAGCTTTAAGCCGGCTCCGGCTTGTGGGTGTAAATGGCCCGTACTCAGTGCTGCTGGGCGCCGACGCCTATACTGCGCTCGCCGAAACCAGTGATCACGGTTACCCGGTGCTGGAGCACGTTAAGCGGCTGGTGAAAGATCAAATGATCTGGGCACCCGCCATCGAGGGCGCCTTCGTGCTAACCACCCGAGGCGGAGATTTTTCGTTACACATTGGCCAGGATGTGTCGATCGGGTATTCGAACCACAGCGATGCTGCGGTGCAGTTGTATCTACAGGAGACTTTTACGTTCTTACTGCTCACCCCCGAGGCCGCGGTGGCCTTGGTCCCGCCCACGAAGGCGAAGAAGTCGTAACGTTTAGTGTCGGGGCATGCACCCGGATGCCCCAATCGAACTCGCCGCGTAGAATCTCCACATCGACCGAATCGCAGCGCCGGCTGTATGCGCTGGGGGAAGCAATCGGTTCTGTGGTTTTTGGTGGACAGAGAATCGTGCTGGAACGACCGCGAGTACGAACGCGGGAAGGAGTTTTCAGTAAGCCCGCTAGTAGGGGCCAGTGCCGCCCAGGGTATTGTCTGTCAATTGTGATGTTTCGGCCAAAGAAAAAGGGAAGTCCCGTCGAACGACAAAGCGCGTCTCGTTGCATCCGTTTCTCGAACTCATTCAACAGATGGGACATTCGGCGGGCCGCAATGCGGCTTCCAACTGTTTGCGCGCACGAAACAGTCTGCTTCGAACCGTTTGTTCTGTCACGCACAGCAGTGCTCCGGCCTCCTCCATCGAGTATTCCCGAATATCACAGAGGATAACCACAGAGCGTAACGGCGTGCTGAGCCGATCCACCTCCTTCGTGAGAGTCAAGATGGACTCCTTTTTTGCCATCGCTTGTTCCGGATTAAGTCCTGGACCCGGCAGCCGATCGAGGACGTCCCGATCGTCTCCGCTCGCCACCCGCCCGACGGGAAACCCTCGTCTGCTGCGCTTCTTGCGGAGAAAGCTGATTGCTTCGTTGACAAGGATTCGCGCCAGCCAGCTACGGAAAGCGCCGTCGTTGTTGAACTGTTCGAGATTGCGAAACGCGCGGAGCAAGCAGTTCTGCACGACGTCCTCAGCATCCGCTCGGCTGCCAAGGACACGGCACGCTAAGAAATGCAGAAAGCTGTTATAGCGCGAGAACAACTCGTTCAGAGCGTCCTCGTCTCCCTGCAAAGCGCCGGCGATGAGAACGCTGTCGTCCGGCCTCGAATTAGATAGGCTAGTCATGGTTGCCTTCCGAGACAGTCCGGCCACGGTATGTCAAAAGCGGGACTCTCTTACCGCCAGCGATGGAAACGGCATCACAGAACTCGAAACTAACGCCAGTCTATGCATCAGTCCAATTGATTGTTAAGATGAGAATCATTCCTGCTGGAGATGGAGGAATCATGGAGATAAGGCAACTGGAGATTTTTCGAGCCCTCGCACAAGAGTTACATTTCACGAAAGCGGCTGCTCGAGTCCACTGCGTACAGTCCAATGTCACAACACAGATCCGCGCGCTCGAGAGCGAGTTAGGAGCGCGATTGTTTGATAGGTTAGCGAAACGCGTGGTTCTGACCGACGCCGGGCGGCGCTTTTTGCCTTATGCGGAGCGAGTACTCGCGACCTTGGAGGCAGGACGCGTCTCAGTGGGGCAGAATACCACACCGTCGGGGCCACTGCGAATCGGCACTCCAGAGTCGGTTCTAACGTACCGCTTACCGCGGATTCTTGCTCGCTTCAGGAAACTTTATCCAAAGGTGGAACTCATCTTTCGGCCATATCTGGACCAAGGGTTGGTTCATTTGATTGAAAGCGGAGAATTGGATCTGGCAGTATGGATGGGGGATACAATCCAAAAGCGTCGCCTGAGGACCTTGCGCCTGCGCAACGAGAAACTCGTATTTATCGCTGCCCCCAAGCATCCACTCACTGCAAAGAAACGCGTAACACCTCACGATCTAACTGGCCAAACTTTGCTATTGACCGAAGCAGGCTGCAGTTATCGAAGGAAACTGGACCAATTGCTTTCTATCATGAGCGTTCGTCCGGAGAGTATCACTGAGTTCTCAAGCGTTGAGGCCATCAAGGAGTGTGTCTCGCTCGGGATGGGCTTAGGGTTGTTGCCTGAAATCGTGGTTGCGCGAGAGTTAGCCCTTAAGCAAGTCGTAGGTCTCGCCTGGGCGGGTTCGGAAATGGATATGGCCACGCACGTCGTTTGGCACAAGGACAAGTGGATTTCACCAGCTCTCGGAGCCTTTATCTCGCTGTTGGAGCAAATGTTGAAAGCACCAGCAAGCGCCTGCCGGTCACGTGCAAATGCGGACTGTGGCCCCAAGGCGGCCTGATGGGATCAACGGATTCGTTGCGCTCGCATGGCCATACGGTCGCCTTTTTCAAAAGGGTAGGTACTTCCTATACAGCATGACTGCTCATACAGACTCCATACCCCGAACGAAAATCACGGCTGCCGTGCGGCCGGCGGGGGAGTCGCGTGAGGATCGACGGTTGGTGACGATTGCACTTGCGTCTGCAGTTTGTCTCGCGTTCGCCGAACGGCATCATTGTTTTTGCTATTCGGTTCGAGCTTGAGATAGGCATCAAAACGCTGAACCGCCGCTGCGTAATTCTGTTGGAGGACGCGAGCAGTACATAGACTTGGGAATTTTGCGGAGTTAAGGCGCCGGCGCGCAGAGCGCTACTCTCCGCCTCGGCCGCTCGCTTCAATCCCACCAGCGAGCGAGCCAATTCAAAAAAGCCGTTCCAGGTGGAAATTGTCGAGAGCAATGGCTTGACGCGCTAAAGATTCGCCTTCGTGATATTTTCGTTCTCTGTTGTAGAGATCGGCGAGCAGATAAAGCGGTTCGACGTATTTGCCGTCACTCCGTTCCACAGCGTTCTTGAGTGCAGCCTCTGCTTCGGGAACTTTCCCGAGGTGATAGTTCGCAATGCCCAACTCCGTGTAAGCCTCGTAGTAGGAAGGAAATATCTCCACGGCTTCCTCAAATGAGGGAATCGAACCGGCGGGATTTGTTTCGTCTTCAAGAAGTCTACGGCCTTTTTCATAGGCCGCGCGCGCTCCCTTTGGCACTTGCAACTGATGAGCAGAGATGGGGCCGCCCGGAAGGATGCTGACCGGAGCTGTCGTGCCTAGCAAGATCGTGGCCTCCGGCGCGCCAGTATGCATTACGCTGACAGTTGCGCTGGCGGAATCGAACCCCTTCTTCTTCGCCGAGACTACGTACTCTCCCTCGCCAAGCCCGTGGAACAGAAATTCACCTTCGATTCCGGATGTCAACGGGGCATTTGCTAGACCGCGCAGCGGCACTCCCGAGCTCGGTCGAGCACCTAAGCCCGATCGTGGGATAGCCCGCGAATCAGCCTGAGGAATGAGGAGCTTAAGGGAATTGAAGCCGGCGAGCCACCAGCCGGACGGATCAGGCGGAAGATGCTCGGCGAGCGTGGCCGATTTTGTTGCGGGGCGAGGGCCATACCTCAAGCGAAGGATGAAGAAGGAAGATCCCGACAGGTTCGCACGGGAATGGAACAGATTCTTGTCCTTGTCTGGTGGCTGCCGCGAGTTTGGCCGATGGGCCAGACCTCTAAGAACCGGAGCTCCTCCCACATCCCCCGGTTTCCCATGAAGGTGATGAAATTTTCCTTGACTATAATTAGTAGCTTATATAAGCTGCTACCTATGAATAGCCTCGACGCTACTTTCTCTGCTTTAGCAGACCCGACGCGGCGAGCCATTCTTGCGCGTCTCGCCCAGGGTGAGGCGACCGTGCTGGAGCTGGCGAAGCCATTCGAGATGACGCAGCCGGCAATCTCCCAGCACCTGAAAGTGCTCGAAGAGGCGGGGCTCGTTGTTCGTCGCGTGGATGGTGCAAAGCGCCCTCGTCGCCTGGCAAAGGCCGGTATTGAAACGATGGATCAATGGCTTGCAATGCTGCGAAAAGCCCTGGAGAAAAACTACGACCGGTTGGACGAAGTTCTGGCCGCGATGGAGAAACGCAAGAAAGGAGAAAAACGATGAGCAAGATGACACTGAAGACGGAAGGCGATAAACACGTGATTGTGACGAGGCGCTTTGCGGCGCCTCCAGAGGCTGTCTACCGCGCCCACACCGACCCGAAATTGATACAGAAATGGTTGCTCGGTCCTGAAGGTTGGACCATGCCCGTGTGCATCAATGAGGCAAGACCGGGAGGCAAGACCGGGAGGCAAGATCCGCTACGAGTGGGCAAATGGCGATGGCGTTGGATTTTACATCACCGGCGAATATCTGGAACTCAAGCCGCACAGTAAGATCGTCCATGTCGAGCGGATGCATCTCCCGGATCCTACGCCTGATAACCATATAGAGACGAGGTTTGAACCGGATGGCACAGGCACGCTGGTGATCATGCGAATGACCCTGCCCGATGCTCAGACGCGTGCGTCCATGCTTGCGACAGGGATGGAGCGCGGAATGGAAGCGAGCTACGTTCGGTTAGAAGGAATGCTGTAGCTCAGTCCGGAATTTAGTCGTCCGTGTATTCGAAGGATCGATGCCAAGCACGTAGATCACTTCCAACGACCGATTTTTTCGGTACTGATCTGGCGCTATGCTGAGAAGTGGGTTGGTTGGTACGAATGTGATCCGACAGCGCGAATTTTGATACCGTTGCGGCGCACAGTCCGGGCGATGAGGCGGTTCGAGAAGTGGTTTAAGTGTTCATAGATCACGCAGGGACTGACTCTGATGTCGTTCATGGATCAGTCATTCATGGATCGATTGACTCTTCAGGGACCGCTTCACTAAGATGCATCCACAATTCGATCTTCGATTCCATATTTCAAACCCAGGTGGCCACGCAGAAGGAGTTCGGGATGGCGTCACGAAGTTACGACATCATTACGGTAGGGGGCGGGATCGCCGCGTCCTCATTGGCCAGAGCGATGGCCGAGCGAGGCGCCAGGGTCCTGGTGTTGGAGCGGGAAAAACAATTTAAAGACCGTGTGCGCGGAGAGGCTGTTGTGTCTTGGGGTGTGGCCGAAGCGAATGAACTCGGAATTTGCCGCTTGCTCAAGGAAAACTGCGCCCAGGATGTGCCGTACGTAGAGGCTGGCTCGGGGTTACGAGACCTCAGAGCGACCACGCTGCAGCATTTACCTCTACTTTCCTTCCCGCACCGGGTGATGCAGGAAACACTGCTTGCGGCCGCGGAAAACGCCGGCGCGGAAGTCCGCCGCGGAGTTAGCGCTGGGCAAATCGAGTGCGGGGCCGAGCCTGCAGTGGTTGTGGACGGGCACGGCCACGAGCGCATCTCAGCCCGTCTCGTGGTTGTCGCCGATGGTCGCGGCTCTGCAGCACGAAAATGGACTGGTTTTCCGATCTGCGAGCAAAGCAACGGCTACTACATGGCCGGTGTACTGCTGACCAATGTACGCATGCCCACGGAGATTTTTTATGCTGTGTTCAACCCTGAGCTTGGCACATGGACCGGTCTGATTCCCCAGGCGGGCGACCAATTCCGTGCCTACTTTGTTTATCCGAAGACGATGGGCTACCGTCTACAGGGTGAATCGATGCTCAGTCTATTCGTTCGTGAGTCCGCAAAAGGCTATGCTCCGATCGCCGATTACTGCGCCGACGCGAAAAGTATCGGACCACTGGCGAGTTTTGATGCGAGCGACGACTGGGTGGAACACCCTTATCGCGATGGCGTGGTGCTGGTCGGCGATGCTGCGGCCACCAGCGACCCCACTTACGGCCAGGGGCTTTCTTTTGCTCTGCGTGGAGCGCGAGTGCTTCGCGATGAACTTACAGACAATTCCGATTGGGAAGCTGCAGGACACCGCTACGCCGAACAACATCAGCGGAGTTTTCATGCATGCCACATGGTGGAGGGATGGTTACGCACCCTCTTTCAAGATCCCACACCGGAAGCAGCGGCATTGCGGGCGAGAGCCATGCCACTGATTGCCGAGGATCCCACACGCGTTCCTGATCACATTTTTAGCGGCCCCGACCTGCCATTAAACGAACAAGTGCGTGCGCGGTTTTTTGGCGAATGCTGATTTCCCCTCCTGAATCGATCACAAAAACGTCAGGTTGGGTTAACTCCCGATTCGTCAATCCGGAACGTAGGCCACTTCTGGGGCTAACCTCCGTGTAGCGTCACTCGGGCACAACACACAGATTCACCATCAAAGACCGTTCCGAGTTGCGCATCGCGCCTGGGTTTGCCGTTTACAGAGCCATGCCGCCGGATACTTCGACTCGCTGACCGTTCACCCAACGATTCTCGCCCGAGAGGAACGCGGCGATCATCGGTCCGATATCATCCGGTACGCCGGCCCGGCCAAGCGCAGTCATCTCGGCGACGCGCTTGATCGGAGTTTGTCGCCGATTTGATCCGCCGAAATGATAGATGCGGGAGGGAGCCAACAGGGAAAGTTTCCGAGCCGAGTGTATAGGATTTGGGAAAAGGCTGAAGCGGTACCTTGCGTGGACTGTTGAACTGCCTCAGTTCGCTACTTCAACAGACCTCGGACGCGACTGGCAACAAGATCACGCGCTTTCTTGGCAGAGATCACACGTTCGAGCATGCCAAGATCAACGTCAATCGTAACGTCTCGGTCGGTAACCTCGACCGTACCTTTTATTGGGGTACTAACGATTCCCATCTTTGCGACCAAAGAAAACGTGAGCGTTGATCCTTGCCAGCTTCTTTGATGCTCGACTAAGCGGACCGGCAACGTTCCAGACTGTCGAAAGAGGTCGTTGAGGGATCGATCAATCGTTTGTATGACGTCTTCTCGAGATTTGTTGTGTGGAACTGTAATCCGCATGGTTTTCGATTATACGCCAGTCACGAACAACATCCGTGCAACAGCATCAATTGCTTCCTAATTCTTCTGGGAACAAGGGTGAAACTCCAGGTGATTTGAGGCTACTAAGATCAATAGCATTTTGACAAATCGCGCCTCCGGGCCAGACAGAAAACAATCACGATGAACGACCCTTGCCGTCGGGTGCCTCGGCACTCACATTTTTATTTTCAGTCTCTCTTGGGTCAGATCTGCACCTCGACTGCGGACCTTCTCGACGTGCATGCGAGTACTGAACGTTGACCCATGAATGGCTTGGGAGACAACGGCGCAGGGTAGAGCCATTCGAGCGGAATAATCTCCGATTGGCTCGTTATTCCTCATCGAGGACCTATCCGGAAGCTCGGCTCATCACAGCTTTCGTAGTAGCACCAGGGTCAGATCGTCCCGGCCCTCTGGGTCGTGAACCCACTTTCCGACCTCGCTGGTAACCGACGTGATGATGTTGTCGAGCGGCCTATTCGTCTCGGTCACTAATATGTCTGCAAGACGGGCTTCGCCGAACTCCTGCTGCGTCGCGTCCATGGCCTCAGGAATGCCATCGGAGAAGATCGCGAGAAGATCACCCGTTTGTAAGAGGACATCGTGTTGATCGTACTTCACGTCCGGCAGTAAGCCCGCGACCATGCCGCCGCCTTCCAGCCGAATGGCCTTTCCATCGCGCACCAGGATGGGCTTTAAGTGACCAGCGTTGGTGTAGGTCAGCCGGCCCGTTTCGTCGTCGTACACGGAACAGAAGAAGGTAGCGTACTTTTCCGGCGGGGTGTTTTCGTAGAGTTGCTGGCTGATCGGACCCATTAACTCGGCGGTGGAAAAGTGAGGACGGCGGGAAGCTCCTCCAAACTTCAGTTGCGCGTGCAGCGCCGATTGAATGCTTGCCATCAGCAGTGCTGCGGAAACCCCCTTTCCCGAAACATCCCCGAGGGCGACTACTGTCCATCGCTCGTCCAGACATACATAGTCGTAATAGTCTCCACTGACAACACGTCCAGGAATGCAGACTCCAGCCATCTGCAAGGTCCTGAGTTTCGGCGCAGACTTCGGGAACAGGCTTGACTGCACCTCTCGGGCGATTTCCAGTTCGGCGTCCAGCTTTTCCTTCTTCTTAACCTCGCCAATCAACTGGCGAATTTTCGCGGTCATAGTGTTGAACGAAGTGGCCAGTTCACTCAACTGATGTTCGCCTCGTACGGGAATTTGGTGCGAAAAATCTCCTTGACCTACTTGTAGCGTTCCCTGGTAAAGGTCGTCTACGGACCGCGTGATCGCTCGCGAGAGCCTAAAGCTCGAGAATAGCGAGACAGCTTCCAGGATCAAGAAAAAGCCCCCACCGATAACCACCATGGAGAGCGCCACCGACGCCATCCGGCCAGTCGCATTGCCGGTGACCAACAAAGACGGCCTTGATACCAACGGTAGGAACACGTTCGCTGGTCCGGAGGACGTTCGTACCTTCCAAGGCAGCATGCCAGCAATCGGCACATCCCACCAACTGCGCGGCGGCCCCAATCCGGATGGCACGATCTCCTTCCGGACACCATTTTCGATCACAGATGTCCTGCTTCCGGATGGACCGAATGTAAAGGCGGTTACGAGATGTTCCTCGCGTAGCACACCGCTGACAGAAACAACTCCCGGCGTGAGCGACGCCAGTGCCTGCTGATCGAGAGGGAGGTATGCGAACGTTTCCACACTCATATCGCGCACGTTCGCACCGATAAAGTAGCGCCCGCCCGACTCAAAAAGGCCACCGAATCCCGGCTCAATCCACTGCGGCGCGATCTGGAACTGGCCCTCTTGGGGCGAACGTAGGGCATCGCCATTGACCTGGACTACCGCTGCCAGTTTTGGTACACCCTGGCGAATTCCATCGATTAGATCCGCGTTCGCGGCGTGAGAGGCCGCCAACGTAAGATTCCGCGCGGTGCCGCGAACGCTTTCGATCCGCGCGTCCAAATCCTGGTGGACACGCTGTGTGGCGAATTGCCCTAGCAGCAACTCCGTCGTTATGATCAGCGCCAATCCGATGAGGAAGATGGGAACGACGGCAAACAGAAAGGAGGTAATGAGCAACCGATTGCGGATGCGCCACAACAACTCCTTCCGGAACGCGATGTAGCAAAGGATGAGTGCCAGCAGAACGAGGTCGGCAGTGGAAGTTCTGCCGGAGCAATAAGAAACGATGGCGGCGCCGACTGCCAACAGCATCAGAGCCAGCGCGACTTTTTGAAAGAGAGTTCTTCGACGGAGCCACTGCATCATCCTTGAATAATAACCCGTGCGGACATCCTCATCACCCCTGTCCAGAAGGCTCTGTTCTTCTGCTTCTTGCGTCGAGGTCAGAATCTGCTTAGTCATCTTGGTTATGCAATCAGCCCTCGGGAGTCCGCGCTTGAGCCAGACGAGGAAACCAGCATCCTGTTCGCCACTCAAGGCATAGAGCCTTGTCACTTTTGACAATAGCAGCGATACCCCGCGGACATGCCCTCCTTCCGCAGAAATTAAGCCTTTTGATTGTGTATGACCTACGAGCAACCGCCCAAGCGCACGGAGGAGAATCAAAGAAACTTTGGTCGAATTCTGCGCAGCGCTCCTACCTTATGTATGGGGTTTGCTTCACCCAATTTCAGGACTCGATCACGTATTGGCTATGATTGCTGTCGGCGTGTGGGGCGCGCAACTAGGCTCTCCCGCGATCTGGCTTCTGCCTGTCGCGTTTCCGCGTTGCCATTCCTGGAGCAGGCGGCAAAGAACCTCACGCTTGACCGAGCCGATCAGCCGGTCGTCATTGCTGATTACGGCTGCTCGCAGGGAAAGAACTCGCTTGCTCCCATGCGAACAGCGGTCAAGCGTTGCGAGTACGCATTGGCCCTGATCGACCCATCTTTGTGGTGCACATCGATCAGGCGGCGAATGATTTCAACACGCTCTTCGACGTGCTTCACCGCGATCCGGAACGTTATTCCCTGGACGATCCGAACATTTTTCCCTCAGCGATTGGAAGGTCATTCTACGAAAGTGTCTTTCCTCGAGAACATGTTCATCTCGGGTGGTCGTCCTATGCTGCGGTGTGGTTGAGCCGCATTCCCATGCTGATTCCGGGTCATTTTATATCACTTGCCGGCCCTTGCGACGCACGCGAAGCGTTCGAACGACAGGCCGCTGATGACTGGAAATTCTTCCTGTCGCTGCGGGCCAAGGAGTTGCGCGCGGGCGGCCGACTGGTGGTGGTGTTACCCGGCCTCAATGATGAAGGGTTAACCGGGTTTGAGCCGCTTTTCAGCCACGCCAAATCGGCACTTGCGGAGATGGTCGCGGAGGGCACGATTACGGATGATGAATGCGCGCGAATGGTGCTCGGAACCTATCCCCGACGAAAGTGCGAGCTCTTAGCCCCATTCGGTGCCGCCCGACAGTTCCTTGGCCTAACCGTGGAGCACTGCGAACAGTTCGGGCTCCCCGACGCTGCGTGGACAGAATACGAGCGTGACGCAAATAAGGAGCTTCTGGCCAACCACCACGCGGGATTCTTCCGTGCAATCTTCGTCCCCTCCCTGGCGTCTGCTCTCAACACCTCCGGGAAAGGACAGGTCTTCGCCGATGCCTTCGCCGATGCCATGGACCAAAAGCTGAAGCAACACCTGGTAGACTCACCCGCACCACTTCACTCGTTCGTCCAGACGATGGTGCTCGCGAAGAAAAGCTAAATTCTCGGGAGAGCATGCGGTTACGTTGTGAGGCTAGAAGAGACGCACGAGGAGGGAAGAAAGTGCGGCAATCACAATACGCGCTAGGGCACTCGAAGCGGGAACTGGATCGTCTCACCCGACAAGCACAAGCCTTTGAACCGTTCAGTCGGCACTTGTTGCGGCTGGCGGGCATCGATTCTGGCATGCGCGTGCTTGATGTCGGAAGCGGCAGTGGTGACATGGCTTTTCTGGTAACCGATCTCGTTGGCTCAAAGGGCGAAGTGATCGGAGCCGATCGAGCGGCGTCAGCCGTTGCATGGGCAAGTGCGCGCGCTCGGTCGGCAGGGATCCGCAACGTAGTTTTCTTTGAGGGTGCCCGGCCGATATGCAGTTTGATCGACCGTTCGATGCTGTCGTCGGTCGACTTGTGCTTATGTATTGTCCGGACCCTATCAATGCTGTCCGCAAGCTGATGCGGCACCTTCGCGAGGGGCGGTTGATGGTTTTTCAGGAGATTGATTGCGAGAATTGCCGGTCCGTTCCTCCGGCGCCTATCTATGACCGGGCGGCTTGTTGGATCAAGAAATCGCTTGCGGCAAGTGGTGCAAGCTTGCAGTTGGGCCTGGAGCTGTTTGGGATGTTTCTGGCTGCTGGACTGCCTGAACCTTCACTGCGAATGGACGCTTTGGTCGGCGGTGGTCCGGATTGCATTGCCTACCAGCTGATTGCGGAAATCGTTGAGACACTCTTGCCGGAAATCGAGAAACAGGGAATTGCAACCGCCGCCGAAGTGACAGATTTCAACTCTCGCCCACCGGATGCGCGATCGGATTGTGGATAGGAACCGTGTGGTTCTGTCTCCCGGATTGATCGGCGCTTGGTCCAGGAAGGGTTCTCCACTTGTCTCGAACCCTCGGAGCATCTAAATCGGGAATGGGTTCTGAATGACTGACATGCCTCGGCAAACGAGTTCTGGACAAGAGCTGCTCGTGCAAGGAGTAACCGTCCGGCCTCGCGCCACCTTGTTTTATGGCTGGTGGGTCGTATTGGCGTGCGCTGTGGGGCTGTTCTGGGGTCCACCGGTCACGGTGTTTTCTTTCCCTGTTTTTCTCAAGCCGCTCATGCAGGATTTCCATGCTGGTCGCGCGGCGGTTTCGTTTGGTTTCACCCTGCACCTAATAGCGGTCGCAATTGGTGCGCCGCTCGTGGGGTGGCTCATTGATCGCTATGGGTCGCGCAAGGTAATCCTGTTGGC
Source organism: Candidatus Acidiferrales bacterium (assembly GCA_963722985.1). GTDB lineage: Bacteria > Acidobacteriota > Terriglobia > Acidiferrales > UBA7541 > Acidiferrum. The sequence goes on from CAVROZ010000005.1 coordinate 120,669, forward strand.
GACGTCGATATTTGGCTTCATTCTGCTTCTAAACAAACTCTTCTCGGCCAATCTCTGGCAATTCTACTTCTTTTATATCGTGTTGGGGCTAGTAGGAAATGGAGTAGGACCACTGCCATATGGAAAGGTGGTGTCGCTTTGGTTTGATAGGTACAGAGGGTTAGCCCTCGGGCTCATGATGGTCGGGATTGGTTCGGGAGCGATGATCATGCCTTCATTCGCACAACAGCTCATCGCCAGATACGGCTGGCACACGGCGTACACGGTTCTTGGCGCCGCGGTTCTGCTCATTGCCATCCCGGTGGTGGCCGCTGTTCTCAGGGAGAAGCCGCAGGATCTGGGCCTTTTGCCCGACGGCGTGCCACCGAAAAATGTTTCGGCCGGGAGCGAAGCCGTTGTGCCAGGTCTCAGCGCATTGGAAGCGTGGAGCACTGGAACATTTTGGCTCCTGGTGTGCGCTTTCTTCTTAGTAAGCGCGAGCGTACAAGGCTGCGTGATTCATCTGGCAGCGATGTTAAGCGACCGCGGAATAAGCGCTCAAACGGCCGCGCTTGGCAGTTCTCTTGCGGGCGCCGCCGTGCTGCTCGGACGAGTAGGAACCGGCTACTTGCTTGACCGATTCTTTGCTCCGCGAGTGGCGGCTCTCTTTTTTGGTGGTGCCGCAGTTGGAATTGGTCTGCTTTGGATTGGTAGCACGGTGGCGAGCCTGTTCGTGGCTGGGCTCTTTGTCGGGTTCGGCTTAGGCGCAGAAGTGGACCTCATTGCGTATCTAATCAGCCGTTATTTTGGTCTTCGCGCCTTCGGTAGAGTCTATAGCTCCGCCTTTGCTGCTTTCGCCTTGGCCGGAGCTTTGGGTCCACTCATCATGGGGGCTGGTTTCGACCGCACGGGCTCCTATCGCGCCCCTCTGGCGTCATTTTTTGCAGTGACTCTGGTTGCAGCTGCGCTCATGACCCTCCTGGGTCCGTACCGTTATCGTGTTGGCGAGCCAGACCGGCAGGATTAGACGTACCTGTTTAGGCAGAAGCGGCCATGCGGTCTGGCACGTTCGAGAGAGAGGAAGGCTAGCCATAGCTAAGAATGAGCGATTGGACGTTCCAGCAAACCTGTGGCAAAGGTAATCGGCTCTCAATGGTCGGCCGAAATGGCAGGCGAGTTCGTAGGCTTTCTTATCGGGATGAGAATCAACAAACCCTGGAGGCTGTATCAGTGGTTAATTGGTAAGCGTTCGGTCTGTACATCTCGACGAAGTGTGAGTGGTTAATTGTTTTTCGCTCCATGTCAAAATTATTGAAAGAGAGCTTGAAGGTCACCCGGAGTTGTGATTCTAAGGATACAACGGTCTCGGGCGAGTCGTCGATGAGCAACACTGGCCTGTATGGGTTGATTTCAACCGCCCCGTGGGAGGCTGCCGTGGCGATGTCGGCGTCTAGCACGAAACTTAGATCGTCAAGCCCGGCGACTAGGAAACATATACATCAGCATGCCACCCTACCACGGGCCTCGGTAAAGTCCGGAAAACTTGTGTTTACACGACTGCCCCGCGAGAAGCACGAAACCGCTCTAATTCCTGAGCCGCCACACTTAGCGAATCAAGTTAGTTCAATTTCAGATGCAACGAATCTGGCACTAACTAGTTTCTTGGCGCTGGTAAATTTTCCGGGCTTCTCGGGTCAGTCGTTTAATACGCTGTTTTTCTTCCGATCTGGCTTCCGGATCCACCTTACGTCGAAGAAAGTCCTGCTCTCGGATGAGCTTTCTCTGATTTTCGAGCCGCGCCAAGTTCAACGTCCCAGCTTGCACTGCCGCTTGTACTGCACAACAAGGTTCCGTCTCGTGACGGCAATCTTTGAAGCGGCACTGTGCTGCCAGTAAATGGATATCGGCGAAGGCTTGCGCGAGACCTTCGTCCCCGTCCCAAAGTTGCAATTCGCGTAACCCCGGTGTGTCTATGAGTAGCGCCCCGCCCGGCAAAGCAAATAGTTCGCGGGTGGTCGTCGTGTGCCGGCCGCGACTGTCCTTCGCACGAACGTCATTCACTTTCTGAAGCGATTGCCCCAGGAGTCGGTTCGTTAGCGTCGATTTTCCGACACCGGAGGAACCGAGCATCACGAGCGTCTGTCCCGGTATGAACAACCGTTCGACCTCCTCCATTCCTTGACCTGTTCTTGCGCTAACAACGTGCACCGGGATATTCAGCGCAACTCGTTCCATTACGGCCGCTTTCTCGCCCGCGTCTTCGCAGGCGTCCGCTTTATTCAAAATGAGAACTGGCCTCACGCCGGACTCCCAGCACTGAGCGATATAGCGTTCAGCGCGTCGGGGATTAACATCACCATCGAGCGCAGAAATCACGAGTGCTATCTCTATATTCGCTGCGATTACCTGCTCTCGAATCCTCCTGCCTGGCGCCTTGCGGGTGAATTGGCTCCGCCGGGGCAAAACCATGCGAAGCAACCCAAAATCGCGCGATCGATTTATCTCGACCGACACCCAATCCCCCACAGCCGGCCAATCTTCGCCTGCTTCTGCAGCAAGCCGCAGTTTACCGCTAGCCTCCGCCAAACATTCGCCAAATGCTCCTGCGATACGCCAACACTTTCGGTGCTGGGCCACGACGCGTGCCGGGATGGCATCCGCGCATTCTGTTTCGTTCCACCTTGCTTCAACACACGAATTCCATCCCCATCGAGATAGAGACATTGAGCTATCCTCCTCGGCCGACAACACAGCACACATCTGCCGTTGGCACCGATAACGGGACCGATCAAGTTTTTGTGTTTAGGAGATTCGGGCGGGGATGACTTCAACGAAGGAGACACACCCACCCGCTCGAACTTTGTCAATGGTTCGCACAGGCGCCTCCAAGGTTGAGATTACCAGTCCTGTAAAATGCGAGGCACTAGATTTCGAAAAGTCTACCTATGGGAAGTGTTCATGTCAATTTCGGATTGAGAATGGAGATTTAATCGGACGACGCGCTACTCGCCATCATGTTGCATATGGACTCGCGTGATATCGCGCGCGAGGGGTTGCGTTTCACGATAAGGTTCACACCGTGTTGCCGCCAACTGGGCAGCTCTTCAACGAATAACCTAAGATACCAACGCTAGACCGTCGACGAGCGAACAGCGGTGGAAGAGACGCTCGCTCCGCGAGCTTGGAAATCGCCAAGTAATTTCCACTTTCCCACCGCCCCAAACACAATACTTTTGTTACATTTCAAAGATTACTGAGACAAGGGTCTAAGGTTACGCTCCTAGATGGCATGATGTGTGATGCCTGACTTGTCGCAACAGGATAGAGTCCGGACAGGTGGCTGTGCGGCACAGCTACTCGACCGCCACGGATTTAGTGCTTATCTGGTATTGCCGCCTGCGCGAGTTATTTACCGGAAACGCGCATTCCAACTCGCTGAATCCCTATTTCCACTCCCAGACCTTGCTACGTGTCGTCCCGTCCGCGTCCACTTCATACTCGAAGACACCGGGCGCGGCATTCAATTTGGCCAGTTTCTGCGAGGTGGTTTGATAATACAAAATCCCCCTGTAGCTCACCGCACCACCCGGCAAGATTTTCCCTTTCCCCGACCCCTTCCACACCACTGCGTCGCCATCGCGGGTGGAGATGATGCCGTGACCTTCTCCGACAACGCTGCCATCGGCACTGACTACGGAGGTGTACGTGCCCATTCCGGTCGTCGCGAATCCGAGCATCGTTCCACTATCCTCGAAGGATACTTCCACCGTCGGTGGGTTTATTCCGAGAACTCGTCTGACAATTCTCTTACCCTTGGATTCTCCAAGTAATTCTCCGATCATGAGTGTTTCCTCCGTGTAAGGGTTGAGCGTCTCGTCCGGCTAGGCCCGTTATTACCCTTAGCTTTCTAAAACAGGATTCTGCGAGACCGCCGAAAAGCGTACCCTTATACACCCGAGAATTCTCCACGGATACAAAATTGTTCCGCGGTGGAAACGAAGGGACCCTTTGGTACCGGGACCGACTTTACGGCGTTCTCAGATTGGGATGGACTTGAGGATTACTTCAGGGTTGCCCGTGATTCAGGCACATTCTCCCGACCAAATCGAGAGGTCGCAAATCGTACATCCCTGCGCCGCGCAAGGCCTGGAGGATCGACTCCACGCGACCCGATATCCCGAGCTTCTCAAAAATGTCGCCGAAGTTTCACAGGATGCACACCTCAGACCCGGTTAACCTCCGGTTTGCGCGTTTCCGTCCTTGAAGCATCGTTCGGTATGCTCATGCAATTTGTCGTAGACCCCAGTTATCCTCACTGCGAAGAAACTGTCGAGGGTGTTGTGAGAAGCGTCTTCTTCACGTTGGCTTTTCTCCTGCTGGCGTCGTCGCTAACCGACCAACAAAACTCGGCCGCAAGACAGACGCCGCTGGTTCTTACTCATGTCGTTGTGATCGACGTTACAAGGGGGCAGGCTCAACCAGACCGCACCGTCGTGATCTTGGGCGAATATATTGCCGAGATCGGCGAAAGCTTGAAAATCGCTGTGCCCAAGGATTCGCCAGTTGTGGACGCGACCGGCAAGTTTCTAATCCCAAATGGGGCCCAAGAAAGCGCGTTAGTACGTCTTGAATTCGACGATCTCTCGGATGAAAAGCGATCCTCATCATTGCGTCTTGCATGAATTCGACTGACAGCCAGCTGCTGCTCGCGTTAAGTTCCGGTCATCGCGAATCGTGCTGGAGGATGTCCGAGTTTTCGTTGACGCCGAGAACGGCGAGTTGGTTACAGCCGTGGAACAAGGGCGAAGGTTGAATTTGACGCACGGCGGTTAATGCTCGATGCTAGTGGTCAAGTCGTAAGCAAAAACGCGAGTTCGAGGTGTCAGGGTATGGGGGCATTGGGCCACCTCTTTTTTCCTTGGGGAATTATTGTGCAAGGGATCGCGCTGTGGCACTTCTTGAGGCGACGGCCGGAAAACTACTGGCTGTTCATCATCATATTCGGAGGCGTGCTGGGAGCGGGAGTGTATGTCGTCGTAGAAATAATCCCCGATTTGGGCTTGTTGCGCGGGATGTACCAACGCATCGGAATGCGGTCGAAGATTGGGGCGCTGGAAGCGCAGATTCTGGATAATCCATCTGCGGGCAACCTCGAGGAGTTGGCGGAGCTTCGTTTTGAAAAGGGTGATTATGCGCAAGCGCGGGAGGCATTGAACCGGGCCATAGCCGCGCGTAGCGATTCGCCGCACGCGTTTTACTTGCGAGCTAAGTCGGCGCTCGAGATGGGAGATTATGCGGCAGCCATACCGGACTTGGAATTCGTGGTGGGAAAAGAGGGGAAATTCGATTATTACCGAGCGACAGGATTGCTCGGAGATGCCTATGCTCGGACCGGCGACTTCGAAAAGGCGGCGGTATACTTCAGGGCTGCGGTACAATATTCCACAACGCCGGAGACGCTATATAACTACGCTAACTTTTTGAAGATGATAGGGAACTGGGAAGAAGCCCAAGAGTGGACGAATAAATTGGCGGCGAAGAAGAAGACTTTGCCGCGCTATATGCAGAGAGTGGAGCGGCCATGGTTTCGGAAGGGGAAGGTTTTGCAGAAGGAATTGGCGGGTCTAGCGGGGAAGTGAAGGAAAAACACTGACGTCAAGATTCCAAAGTGCTTGGTGACCATTGTTCGCGGTCTGCTCTGACTGCGCCCACGATGATGCATCTTACTCTCTTCTTACGAATGTCGGCATGACAAATCAGGCAATCAGGCGCTATATCAATCCAGCCCAAACGATTATTCTGAAGTGTGACTGAAAATCCAGCCACGCCCCCGAAGACCTTGCAACGGAAAGGATATCTGCGATCTTTCGTTCGATGGTTTCTCATTGGTGCGACGCTGCTTTGGTCGCTTGCCCTGCTGATCCTTGTGGCCGCCCGTTGGATCGACCCACCGACCACCGCGGTGCACATGGAGCGCCGCCTCCAGGCATGGATTCACCACACGCCGTATCACGAACGATACGAATTCGTTCCGTTGAGCCAAATCTCGCCCGATTTCCAGCATGCTGTCATCGCCGCGGAAGACGCTCGCTTCTACCAACATCATGGATTCGATTGGCACGCGATGCAAATTGCTGCTGAAGATGATATGGACGGCGGCCGCATTCGCGGTGGGTCCACCCTTACGCAACAGCTGGTGAAAAACCTGTTCTTCGGAACCGGCCGCTCCATTCTCCGCAAAGGCGCCGAGTTCACACTTGTCCCCGTGGCCGAATTGGTCCTCGGCAAGCAGCGCATTCTCGAACTCTACGTCAACGTGGTCGAATGGGGTCCTGGTGTTTACGGTGCGGAGCCGGCGTCCCGTTACTACTACCGATCTTCGGCCCGGAATATCGACCGGCAACAAGCGGCCCAACTCGCGGCAATTCTTCCGTTGCCTTTGAAGCGACGGCCCGATCACATGAATCACTATAGCGGACTCATCCTAGAGCGGATGCGCCAAATGGGTTGGTAATCGCGCACCACTTCTTTGAGAACCGACCTCGTTCAGTAGTCGAACGCACGTCTGGCAGTCGATGGGTTCACTCTGAGCGAACTTAGCGTTAGTCCCGACTTTGAATCACCTTTCGTGAGTTTGGTTTTCCGCGATGCCTTAGCGGTGTCAAAGCGACGTGCTGACAATGGAAAAAAATGTATACATGCGGGAGTGGCCTGAAAGCCTTTAGAGTGAAAAGCGGTGCCGTGCGCTCGGAAGACGAATGCGATTGTTTGGCCACGGAATAGTTTTGGTCCTCTCGTCCTTCCAGTTGACTAGGAATCAGGATGCACGCCATGTGCGTGCCGGAACCCGATTGGCGCTACCTAACTACTCTGAATGAGATTTGGCTGGGATACAGCATCGTCATCATCAGGCAGAATACAGCGAAGGAAAAAATCGCAGCCACCACGGCCTGAACACAATCGGAAACACAACAAAGGAAGCGCCAAAGAGTATCCAACGCCATGTGGGCATTTCGCCACGCGCCCTTCATTAATGGGATTGTGCCCCACCTAGCTTTACCGGTTATGGTTGCCGGCATTGACTGACGCGATGCGATTGAACATGGTTTGATGGCACAGCAATCCTACAGTCTGACAAACTGAAGAATATGAGGCGTTTGTCATGGCTCTTGACCTAGTTGTAGAGGGCTGTGCCAAGCCCGGACATGAAAAGGAATGGCGTCGGCTACCGGAACGCTCTTTCGCTGACGAAGAAATCTCGGAAACGGAAGTTGCGCACTCTCGATAGATTTGCATTCCGGGCTATGGGCGGGTTGGTGCGCCACGCGTTGGACACCATAGCGCCGCAAACGAATGGATACTGGAAGCAAAAAAAAGCAATAACACCTGAAGAAATTGCGGCTGTGCTAAAGGAATTCGACGGCTATTACGCCGTTCGTCTTATCAAATGCGATGGCGAGCCCGAATATTCGAACGGAGGCTTGCACGACGGAGCTGACGAGACGAGTTTCCGCGGGTCGTTTTTGAATGATTGTCAGGATGTGCTGAGTAAAGGCCTGTTGAGCAAGGCATGGAACCACAAGTTCCCGCAGGAGGCCGTCGCGTACGGAAAAGCACTGCTGGCAGCGGCTGACGTCATGGAGCGTGGCAAAGGACCAAAGCGGCGGCGTAGTCGATTAGCGCTAATCAGATGGGATGAGAAGGTACTTTGCGGCAAGACGGTGGCGACTGTGGCGCAACTCCTTGCAGGTGGCGTCTATTTTGCGTATAGGAAGGCAACTCTCAAGGCGAAAACCTTCATGTCATGCACAAGAATCCGGGTAATGATTGCTTCGGTCCTATTCTCGGCCGTCCTTGTGACTTACGGGTGCGAGGGTGGTTTCCGCTTGCCATTGCGTGAAACTGCAGAGGCGCAAAGACTCGCTGCATTGGCTCCCAAAGTTGTGTTCGTATGTGACTTTGCCGTAAGCTTCCACCCATCTCAGGAGATGGTGTCGACCTGGAAAGCACTGCAGGATCCTTCGCTCGACAGCGGCAATCTGGTTCGGCTCCTCGAGAGCGATGACCCAAAGATTCGCTCGCTTGCAATATTCGCGTTAGATCAAAAGAACGACCCGCGCGTTCTCCCCGATGTCGCCCCGTTGCGACAAGACCGTGCAGCGGCGTACTCCTGTCCGTTGCCATACGCCGGACCGCTTCCGTTCGACAAACCCGAAACGTGGCCTCAGCAGCCCAGCACCGTCGGGGAATTAGCCACGCAAGTGCTCAACCGCTACCTGAGCGAGGCTGGGTACGCAAACTTCGACGATTATTGGAAGGACCACAAGGACCGCAGATATTCCGTCAGTTGGTATGCTTTGCGACTTCGACGTATCTGGGGCGTTGATCAGTTGAATCATCCAAGCATGGATGATCTGCGAACGGAAATCAGCCATCTACCCGATCCTGATCGTCAATGGACGATCTTGTGGCTTGGAACGCTACCGAATCCCAACAATGTGGTTCGGCCGTATTCAGATGACGAACTGATCCGAAACGCACAAGAACTGGGCCACGAAAAACTCATTGGTCTCCTTGGCAGTCAGCTGCAATCGACCGATCCCGACCTGCGAGTTCGGTCGGATGCTGGGCACCGGGAATCTTTGCAAGCGATACAGAACTTTGTCTTGAAGCACAGTCCAAAGCTACTCGCGGAAACCGACGGCGGGTTTTTGCTTCAAGAGAGATTTGCGCGCTCCGTGTGGTACGCGATTGGAGCCGCACAACTTGACCGCGAAAATGCGAATCGTATTCTGCGAACCTATTATGAACATTTCGATGGAAAGTGGGATGACTACAACCGGGCGACTCTAGCGATAGCGATGTGGAGCCTGGTGGGCAAACAGGCAACCAACTTCATCGTGGATTGGTTCTACACCGCTTCGATGGGCGCTGGTCTCTTTGCCACACCTCGCCATCAATTCCTCAGAGAGGCCGAACAACGGGAGAACACCAAGCCGCTTATCGCCGCTCTCATCGGTGATCCACGATTTGACACTTTGGATTGGAATTCCTTGGATGACCTCGCAAGGATGATTGCCCGATGGACGGGCCAACATTCGGTTGGGTCGTACCCTGACGTCAAGGCCAGATCGGACGATCCTGCGGTTCGAGATAAGGCCTTGGCCGAGTACCGAAGCCGAATTCGAGCGAGTCTCGCGCTGTCGAGGGGTAGCAACATCCGTTCTTCACCTTGAGCGTTTTCTACCAACGGAACCGCGGGGATGCAGTCTCTACTTGCCCGATCAGTGGTGCGGTAACTTTCCCGGGTATAAATGGTGGTGCTCCCGGTAGGATAAGGCTGATTTGGTTCTTAATAGGCGTGGATCAGCTCAACACTTACGCCACCGATCTTGTCAGTGTCAATATAATGGTACTGTCCGGAATCAGGTTTTCCGATATCCCCCCATGCTCCGGCCTGCCACACCGGAAAGCCGAGTTTCTCATATGCGGCAGTAGCTTTGGATAGGTCGTCTACAGGCATGCCAAGGTGCTGGATGCCTTCGCCATGGCGTTTCAGGAAATCTTCATAAATATTGGCTGGGGTGGATGGCGGCTGAATCCACTCGTAACTGATGGACCCGATCCGTTGAAAGCCCACTTCAAACGCCAGTGAAAGCGGCTGGCCGCGATAGCGCGAATCGTCGCGTGGCATCGCATGCTCCAGCTCAAAGCCAGGGAAGGCAAGCTTCTGCCAGAAGTCGGTAACCGCAGCCGCATCGCGAACAACCGGAGCGATGTGGGAGACAATTTTCTGCTCCAGAGGCTTGGGCGCTCCGCCGGGCCAATAGACAAGGCCGAGAACGTATTTGCCCTGTGGCTCCGTGTCGAAGTAGGTGTAGGTCACCGGCGTGTGGTCGATTTCAAACGTGACCTGCTGCAGCACACTTATTCCGAGGCTGGCCATGCGCTGAATCTCCTTGTCCATCGCCTCCCTGGTCGGAACCTCATGGACGACAGAAAAAATGCCGTCCTTATGCTTTTCCAGAAAATCATTGTAGGAGTTCAACTGGCCTTGGGCCGGCTGAAGGAAATTGACGGTCAGGTTACCCAGGCGTCCAATAACCTGCCAGGTATAGATGGTCGCGGACTTGCCACGATCAGTCCCCACGGCCTTAATGTTCGCGTACTTGTGGATATCGGTCATTCCGAGTGCAATCCACGTGGGCAAAATCGCATCGATGTGCTGCGAAAGCCACGTCACGCGGTTGATGGTTTGATAGCATTCCGGCAGCTGGGCGTGACAAGTTCCCAGCAGAAAGCACATTAGTGCAAGACCACGCAGAAGCTTCATCCGCCTCTCCGTTTCTCAGAAATTCCCATGCAACTCGGTCATCCTCGATGTTCGTTCTGGCTCTCGTCGTTGCCTATTTCTCGTTTTACTAGTAGTTGTTGCAGTTTGAGACAATAGCGTCAGCCGAATCCGATTACGATTGGGCCGGCAATGGACTCTATTCTATGCTCCTTCGTGACTGCCTGAATCACCTTTTGGCTGACGGTGCGGGGAGCAAAGAGGCGGTGGCATCAGGAGAGTTGAATCCAGGCTCGGCTCGTCAGAGCGGCGTACTGATATCCACGTGGTTCTTTGCGCCTAGCAGGACCTGAACGTTGATTTGTTATTTCAGGACGGCCAACGAGTTGCCGACCCAACCGCGCTCTGCCAGTTAAGCGCACAGCCTGTCTTTCCGATTCGTTCACATTTCCTTCGCGGATTCGTAATCTAGCACCGGCTTCACAGAAGCGCGACGTTCCCTGTGCTAATGTGGCTATGCAATACGCCAACGGGAATGATTCAAGGATAGGTCTATGTTACGCAGACTTGGCCTGGCAATTTCCTATGTCATTACCATCGGTTACATCTTTTCGATTCTGATGCCTTCTCTTTACTGTTCCTGGCATGGATGCAGGGGACCGGGTGATCTCGATGCTTTTATGCCCGCCTTCCTTTTTACTCCTCTCGGCGCAATAACTACGGCTGTCTCATTGATCCACGCCATACAACACATAAGAAAAAGACAGTCACCTTGGGTTTTCTGGCCTCTCGCAGTTATCTTCTCCACTGTTCTGCTCGGTGTAGTTGCCTTGATCGCCCTCGCAATTTATTACACTGCATTTCATCGTTAGGGGGAATGCTGGGACGCGGGCCTCCAAGTGATTTTCGTGTGGCGGCCAGTGATACCTGCTTCGGTCGTGCTGTCCAAACGAGGCCAACACTACAAGAAAAAAACTCTTGCAATGGCAGACCTCGTTGCATCTCTCGATCCTTGTGGGGTTGTTTCCGATTCGACCAATCGGACTGCTTCGCTCGGAGAAGAACTAATTCGTCTTCTTCGCAGGGCCCGGCTCAACTGACCCAACGAAATTCACCACAAAAGGCGCAATTCCATTCACCTGCAATACGCCATCTCCCTTGCACTGGCCATAATGCCGCATTTGCGGCGGCGTGGATACGAAGCCTCCCACAGGGATTTCTTTCATCGCCGCTTCATCCCACTTCGCGCCCATTCCCAGCCGAAATATGCCTTTAATTACCGTCACGTTTTCCGTCTTCGGATGCCAGTGCGGCGCGATCTTTGTCCCATCCGTGCAGGAAAGCCGAAGCGTGTACGCGCGCCCAGCCGTCGTCGGGTCGCCCTGTAGGACCGCAATCTTTACCGTTCCACCCATTTCGACCGACGGGGTCCCTACCAGAGCTGCCGCGGGTATGTCGATCCATTGCTCCGATCCCGGCATCACCACCAGGCTGCTCGTCGCACTCCCGCTCGTTTTTTCTATTGCCGTCTGCTTCGCAGGCGGCGTCTCCGCCACCGCCATAGCTACCAACAGCAAGCACACAACCAGCAGACCAATTCGCTGTTTCGTCATGGCTTCATTTCCTCCGCACTTCAAGTTCTAACGTTTTTGTAACCAGACCTCGGGCCTTCTACTGGCCGGAGATTAGCACTAGCAACGCACCAACTTCAATTCGAGTGTTGGCGGAAGAGCGCACTCACATCGCGTGTCTGAAGCGCGCGAACACAGCGTGCTCGTGCAGGCGCATTGCCCTTCGCGCTTCCGATACAAACCTAAGACGACTCAGGAGTTGAACGGTTTGCTCGAGACTCACGATGTCACGCATTTGGTTTCATTGCTGTTCGTTCGCGAGCGGCGGTTTGCTCGAGAGTCGCGCGGCTTGCGCGAGTAGGTAGTCTCGCTCGGGGAGGCTGCCTGTCTTGCCAGCCCCCGCGCGGTAATGCCTAACGGCGCCCATATGGTCTCCAGCGAGTTCGAGCAGATGTGCTCGAACAGCGTCTAAGCGGTGATTATCAGCCAGGCGGGCATCCCTTTTGAGGGCATCGAGCAACTCCAAAGCCTTCATTGGGCCGTGCACCATCGCTACAGCAATGGCCCGATTTAACTCGACCATTGGGTTGTCGGACATGCGCTTGAGTAGATCGTAAAGCGCCAGGATCTGAGGCCAATCCGTGTCCTCGGCACGGACGGCCTCATCGTGAACGGCGGCAATGGCGGCTTGCAGTTGGTAAGGACCGACGGCGCCTTTAGGTAACGTGGCCGATAGGATCGCCACTCCCTGGGCGATCTGCTGGCGATCCCAGAGAGAACGGTCTTGCTGCGAGAGCGGGATCAACTCGCCGTCGGCATTTGTTCGGGCCAGCCGGCGGGCGTCGGTCAGCAACATGAGCGCGAGCAATCCAGTGACCTCCGTGTCGTCGGGTTGCAGTTGGTGGACGATCCGAGTCAAACGCATGGCCTCATGAGATAGGTCTGCGCGGCGCAAATCAGGCCCGGCACTACTCGTATAACCTTCATTGAAGATGAGATACAGCACGTGCAGAACTGCACGCAGGCGATCCGCTCGCTCGGCAGTGGTTGGCAGTTGGAACGGAATGCCGGAGTCCTTGATGTTCTGCTTGGCGCGGCTAATGCGCTGGGCCATGGTTGATTCGGGGACGAGAAACGCATGGGCGATCTCGGCCGTGGTCAATCCACCCACGGCGCGCAACGTCAGCGCAATAGCGGAAGCCGGAGTCAATGCAGGGTGGCAGCACATGAAGAGCAGGATGAGCGTGTCATCGTGATCCGAATCGCAAGCGGCGTCGACCGGGAGCGCCAGTTGGTCCATTTCGAGCGCTGCTTCACTTTCGCGATGGCGGCGGGCCGATTCACTGCGGATGTGGTCAGTCATGCGACGGAAGGCGACTTGCGTCAACCACGCTCGCGGATTTTGCGGGAGACCATCGCGCGGCCACTGCGTTGCTGCAGCGACCGATGCCTCCTGCACGGCGTCCTCCGCGGCCGCGAAGTCGCGGAATCTCCGGACAACAATGCCGAGCACCTGCGGCGTCAGATCGCGCAAGAGCGGCTCGATCGAAGAGTTTGGAAGCTGTGACGTCACCGGCGATTTGTTCTCTCGAGTCTCAAAGTCCTAAATCAGAATGGCTGCCTAGCACTTGACGTACCTCGATGGGAATATTGCTCGGCACGCCACCGGGGCCAGGTGCCGCCGAAGCCCGCGCTGCGATCTGATAGGCATGCTCCGGGCTCTCCACGTCGACGATCCAGTATCCGGCCAAAAATTCTTTCGATTCCGGGAAGACACCGTCCGTAATCGGCGCGCCGTCCTTGTTCGAGCGAACGAGCTTAGCTTGGTCGGGCCAGCCCAAGCCTTCCGTGGCGACATATACGCCTTCGTCCTTGAGTTGCTTGCTGAAGGCGCGCATGTAAGCGACGTTAGCCTCCATGTCCTTCTTTGACCATTGGGCGTACTCCCCAAAATGGGTTCTGGTGCCGTTCATCATCAGAATGTATTTCATACGACGTTTTTCTCCTTTCGTTTTTGAACGAAGTTTGCGCGCTAATAAGATCGTCGAAGCACGCGAGGCACTCGGCAAGTCGTTACTACGATTTGGCGGAACGGCTGACTATTTGGCGGACTTCGACGGACATATTCGTGGGTACTCCACCCGGACCCGGCGCGACTGAAATCCGAGAGGCGATCTCGAATGCCCGTTCGGGGATCTTGACGTCGACGATCCAGTAGCCGAGCAAAAACTCCTTGGCTTCGGGGAAGATGCCATCCGTGATGGGCATGCCCGCTTTTTGCCCGCGCACGACTATGGCCTGGTCCGGGCGGGCCAAGCCTTCGGTGCCCACAAACTCTCCAGATTCCGCTAGCTCCTTGGTGATGCTCTTGAGAACTGCCATATGCGCATTGATGTCCTGCTGGGACCATGCGATATAGCTGTCGACACCTGCCTTCGTACCAGTCATAAGCAATATGTATTTCATGTCCTTAGCACTCCTCTTTTTGGTCTTTTTGGCGATAGTTGCTGCCCTTTCATATGGTAGTCGGAGCAGGCAAGAGATTCTCGACATGTCGCGACAAAAGATTTTCAGCGAAATTGCTGCCAGCGGCATGTCGAATTCGCACCCCAGGGATCGACTTCCTTAGGGAGATGCAAAAATGACGAGTGATACGACGGTTCTGGATGTCAGCCGCGACTGGGTTACGGCCTGTGATGTACAGGAACGATTTATGCAGCGCACCGAGACAACAGTGGATTCGCTGAGTCACAGCGCGCGTTGCCGGCAGCTGCGTGCGTTGGGTGGAGACTTTTACGACTTTATGCCATTGCCACATGATTGTCTGGCGATAGCTGTAGGAGACGCGTCGGGAAAAGGCCTCGCCGCCGCGTTGATGATATCGAATGTTCAGTCCTCGGTTCGCACCGCGGCGTCGTTTGCCGGAAGCGATGGGCCGGCAGTCGTCACGGCAGTAAACCGGCAGGTTCACGCGTCCTCGCTGGAAGACCGATTCGCCACATTATTCTACGGCATTTATGACGGAGCAAAGCGCAGGCTGCAGTATGTTAACGCCGGCCATAATCCCCCGATGGTGATTCGACGGGACGGCTCGATCCTCTCGCTCGAGGCTGGCGGCGCGCCGTTAGGCATATTTGCGGATTCGAGCTACGAGCAAGGGACCGTTGAGCTAAATCCAGGCGATCTGATTCTCGCTTATACGGACGGAGTGATTGAGGCGACAAACGCGGCGGAGAGTGAATGGGGAGTAGAAGGCCTTCGAAAGGCGGCTACAAGAAGCAGCGCCCTATGCGCTGACGGAATTGTCGATGCGATCTTTGCATCGATGGACGAGTTTTCGCTGGGACGCCAGATCGATGACGCTACGGTTGTGGTGGTGCGCATGCGATGATGAATGTGCTGGCCCTGTCCTAAATCGTCTGGAAAGGTTTTTTCTTTTTCTCGGTAGCCCCTTTCTCCGAGCGACCGAAAAGCTTGCGTCTTGGTTCCTGAAGCGATGACAAAGAGCAGCGCTTAGCGCTACTGGTCGCCACGGACTTGCCACCACGGCAGCGATTCAAACCGCGCCATTTTTTCGTCGCCGTGTTCCTTGTACCAGGTCTTCCACGCATCCGCCGTCGCTGGAAGATTCTCGTCGGTGATTTCGCGCAGCGCCATAAAGCACCAGCCGCGCATCTGGTCGCTCGTGCCGCTGGCCGAAAGTAAGTCGATGAGTTTCGGCACCATGCGCATGCGCTGCGTGCGTTTGAAATTTCCGCAATCAGAAATGTTGCAACCCGCGCGGTCGCGAACGTTCATTGACGCGTCCTCTGTGAAGGATTCGAATAACTCATCGAGCGCTTCATCGGTGCCGAGATAGCGCATCCCTTCCACCGCCCACTGCCGCACATTCGCGTCGGGATCTTTTTTGGCGTAATCGAGCAGCAAAGAATGAATTTGGGCGTAAGCAACACCGCGCCCAGCAAGCATCCCGAGAAAATAAACAGCGGCGGGACGATACTTTAGGTCGGTTTGTGCACGCTCGATGAGCAGGCTGGCGGCTTCTTCATTTTTGTGCCAGCCGTCCAACGCCAGATTGATATCGGCGTTGGCGTAACGCACGCGAAGATCGGTCGAGTATTGCGAGCGATATTCAAGACTGCGCATGTTGTCGGTCAAACGGATATGCCCAACCCACCCGTCAACATTTTCTTCGAACAGCTTCAGCGCGCGCTGATCGTGTCCAATCGCTCGATCAAGAAATTCTTCGGCTTGCTGCTGCTCGGAAAGAGCCAGGATGCGATCGACGTCGGCATCGGTCATGGATTTCGAGATATTTCGCCGCAGAGCGGGTGCGCTGCCTGGCGGATTAGGGACATTGCGATCGGAGCGCGACGCGTTGGCGGAGGATCGGAGCGTTGCAAAATGCCGACCTTGCAAAGAGAAAATGACGCCTCCAATCGTTACGAAAATCAGGAACGGAATGATCGCTGCCGCAGCGGATCGTTTGCCCGACTGCTGCCAAGCCGGGCGAAATGCACCAGGGTAGACTACGTTCGAATTGACGCCCGGCTGTGGAGGCGGGCCATAGGGTGATTCGACGAGAACCCGCGTATCGATTTTTAGTCCGGCAAGAGCTTCGAGCTGCGAGACAACCCAGCGCGCTTCCTGGCGGCTGCTGATATCGGGAACGATGATGTGCCGACGATCGTCCTTGGTCACCAGGCGAATGGAGTGACCGTTGTTGTAGCGGCTGCCGTTGGGCTGGCCGGTGGTGACAGCGACGATCTTATCGATTTGCGCGATGGGCACTCGTTTCGTGCCGCCGACGCCGAGCATTTTGGAAGTGTAGGAAAGCTCGCCGTTGCCGATTCGAATGCGGGGCGTCGCCAGAAAATTGTGCAGACATGCATACACAAGAAGCAGATCCATGCCGCTAAAGACAATCGGGAAGATCAACGGCGCGTGAGAGTACGAAAGAAAGTAGACGACGGCGGTCCAAACGAGCGTGAAAACGATCAGGAACATGGCGCGGCTGCGATTGCGCAGCGGCGGAAAATAGAATTCCGTGCCACCTGGCTGAGCGGTGATGACCACTTGCGGAACGGCGGGAGCGGAGACGGCTTCCGTGTCGTCCGGCGAGGTGCCGCCGAAGCCGGGAGTTGTGGAAGAGGAGGACGGGTCGAGCGCGGGAAAAGAGCTCGTTCGAAAGACGGGGATTTCAAAATCGTCGTTGTAGTTAACGCCGGGAACATCGGCTTCGGCATGAAGCTGCCAAAGCACTTTGTCATTGTCATTGTCGAGGTCGGTGACACAGGCGTCTGCGGGCAGCGCGAAATCCACGGGAATTGTGTTGCCGCTGGGGTCGCCCCCAATCGCACCGGCAATCACTTTTTGATCGGACTGCCAGAGCACGGCCTGGACGGTGCTGCGATTCTCGCCGGCGCCGGTGACCGTCTTCCGAAGGCAAGAGAGGCGCAGATCGACACCGTGCTCGACCTGATCGTTCAGCGTGAGATGAATTCGGCCGATGACGCGGTCACCGGGAGAAAACGGCAGAGAATAAAACTCGAAATAGGTTTTACCGAAGCGTTGCTTCCGGAGCGTAGCGCGGATCGCGAAGAAAATCAGGACCGGGCCAGCCAGACAAAAGGCCAGAACGAACGACATTCGCAAATCGCCCTGCTTCCAGAGCATAGGAAGCATGACGAGAGTGAATGGAAGCAAGAACAGATTGCCGAGAACGGCAAGAATCCAGGCGCCGGTGGCGCGACGACTGTTTATGCTTTCGGCGCGGCGGGCGGACCAATCGGCGCGCCATAGCCAGGGCGAAGAAGGGTTTGCTGCCTGAAGTGCGGCCTGCTGCTTTGAAAAACCATATCCGCGGATGGCCTCGAAAACTAATCCGCCGCCAACGAGCACGAAAAAGAGTGGGATCGAAACGGCGGCAATCTTTCCATTCGGTGTGGAGCCCCTTCCGGCGAGCATGGCGGCCAAAAAGAACAATCCGGGGACGCAAAAGAGCAGCCCGAAGAAACTCAGGAAGACAGCGGTCCCTTTGGAGGGAGTGGACATTGACTCTATTTTAAGAGCCGGGTTACATCCACTAACTGGCAGGAACGGCAGGTTTGCAATTGTAGTTACATGGCCGAGCAGGCAGTCGCGTGAAGAGGTAGGTCCAGCCCCACTCTTCCGGGATGTCCAACAAGATTCATTGTTATGCAATCCACCGTATCGCCCTCGGCGATGAATTCAACAAGGGCTTCACCACCACACGGTGCTACGAGTTTTGACGAGGTATTCGGCAACGTTTTCTTTCGAGACGTTCGCATTCTGTTGCATGTATTCCTGGAACTTTTCGTACTTGTCCGCCAGGAACGGACGTGCGGCGAGGTCTACGCGCCCAAGGGAGTCAAGTTGTAGCATCGTGCAAGGTCATTGATATTCGCGCGCAAAGCAGCCCAATATTTTTCTGCTTGACCACCGTAGTTCCCCTTGGTCATCACCTGATTGACGCGGCGTGCGCTGTCCATGACTTGCTGCATTTGTGCCTTTGTTTCGAGATAATTCGACGTGGGGTCGAACTTGCGCCGAAGTCGGTTTGTCGTACGATTCAAATCGTCCATGGCATTTTCGAGATCGTCTTTAGTTTGCTTGGCTTGGTCTGTCCGAGCGTCTGTGTTCGCTGAACCCGAACGCTGGCGGCGCGTCGTCGCTCCGCTGCTTTGTGCCGAGTCGGCACGGTTCTGGGCGTCTTGTCCACGGTTTTCGAGATACTTTTGGAATTGGTCCACGCCGTCTTCCACTTTGCGGATGCGGTCGCCCACCTGCGCCTTAGTAAACGGATTTGTTTGAGCGTGTGTCACGGTGGAAAGGCTGACCACGGCTAACAAGTTCATACACCAAAATGCAGTTCGCTTCCTGCAATTCATGTCGCACCTCCCCGCTACGACAATTTACGACCGCGCGTCGCTTGCGCGTAACTAGGGATCCCCCTAAGGGGCGTGGCTCTCAGCCAGTAGGATTAATTTCATCTCTGTTTATGCAAGTTTGGGCCGGGCCGGGAGAATCGGATCCGCGACAATTGTTGTGATAAGAGGCTGGTTTGCCTCTCGTATCGGTCGGACTTTGACGTCGCATGGAATTGGTGGCGTACCAGGCCAGCGCATCCGGTTAGAACGTAATCGCGGCGGAGATCTGGAGTGTGTATCAATTCATGAAAATACTTAACACCCATGTTCACCTTCTGACCGGGTAATACTGCGTTTGCAGTGAACCCCAGTGTGTTGACTTTGTAGTGCGCGGCTGCCAGTTGCGGGGTAATGTTCGGCGCCTGCTTATCAGTAGTCTGCCACTGGCCATAGCCCACCAACCCGAGCTGAAGGCGCGAGCTACGCTGAAGGGGGAAGGTACGGGTTAGCGAATAATCCAAGTTAAAGGTCTGGCCAGGGTGGGCCATTGCGCCCTCTTGGGTGCTATGAAATTCTCGCCCTCATCCTGATTGCACTTGCGGCACGCGGATACCACTTTCAGAAATACGGCATGCTGAAAGTCGTTGGCATCTATCTCCTCAGTTTGGGAATCGGCATCGGTGTCCTCATGGTTGACGGGCTCTTGCAACCGGCAAGTATGCGGAAATGATTCGCCCGCAATTAAGGAACAAACGGCCCGCGACCAGCTTAGAACTCGAAAGCGAGCCCCGCCTGGTAGCGGAAATTGTTTTGATTGTTGTTCCCGTTGGTGATGTTATTAATGAAACGCGTGAGAAAATAATCGGCTTCGATCGGCCGGATCGCCAAGTGCGAAGTGACTTTGATATCGATGCCACCTCCAAGCACCACATCCAGGGCCCAATCGCCAGGTGAGCCAAACGTGCATCCCGTGCAATTCTTGTGAACATTTTGGTAAAAGTTTGTATGCGCGCCGCCCACCAGACCCTCAAAGAAAGGCTGCACGCGCTTGATACGAATTTTGATCTGTGGGCCGAAATTCCCGGTGAAGAGGTTTGCTTGCGCGGTTCCGGTGCAGCCCGATGGGCACCTTATGCTGCCGGGTGGAAAGTTAAAGTTGATGTTTTGGCTGGCATACCCTTCCACTTCGGCCTTGAGCCCGAAAAAGCCAGCAAAATAAAGGACCGCAGATCCACCTCCTCCGTTCAGGTTGGTAGTCGGGAGGTTGTCCACCGGCGCGTAATGCATATAAGAATAGTTGCCAGTCAATTCTCCCAGGTGCTGACCCAATGCGGTTTTTCCGGATACCAGCAGAACCAACCCAACGAGAAGCATTTTTCTCATAATCATCACCTCACTTCCAAGGACTTAGGCTGCGATCGAACTGGCGAGAGATCGACCTTCCAAATTTCAGTGCCGATCGGGAGGTCGTCGATTGTGACGGAGGGTCCTAATTCAATAAAGAGCCCTGCATTTTCGCTCGAGGGTCGTCGTAGAGCTTGGAGAATCACATTGGCTACTGAACCATCAGGTCGTCGCAGTTCAAGTTTGTCTCCCGGTTTTAGCGGTTCAGCGAACTCCGGTTTTATAAGCGCATCTGGCACAATCGGCAACGGGTAGATGCAGGAACCGGTGATCTTGCAGCGGTCAGAGACTTTAATAAGTAACCGTGTCCTCATTTTCATACGCAGATCCTCTGTGGCCCCACTACGGGCGATCCGAACAACCACTTCAGATGCGAGGAATGTATGACCGGCGCTGGTGTTACGACCACTAGGGATTCCCCCAGTTGTGTGGAAACCCGATTAAGCCCAAAAAGTTGGAAGAGAATTTGCGATATGCGATTCACTGGGCCGGTGAATCCTGCGCGCCGAATCGCAGAGAGATGGCTCCTTAAAGGGAGGAGCGATTCTTAGGCTGTGACGGGCCGCACCGGACGAAGGGCTGTTTCAGTGCGATAACAGCCGTCCAAAAATTGCCTCTCGCGCCTTGTTAGGCCTCCGGCTTAAGGCGTTCAATTGGGAGTCTGCCCGGGAATACGGGTCAGGTCTTGTTGCTCTGAAAACGCTTTGGGATTGGTTGAGAAGGACGCCACAAATGCCTTTAATTGTCTGCCGTTTGCGGTTAGGAGATATTCGCCGGAGTCATCCTGGGCGCTCGGCAACGTGATGAGGCGGGACTTCAAGCTGACTTGCAGCCATTCGTTATCTAGGTTCCTAAAATGTAGTTTATTTTGCTCAATCTCCAGCTTTCCGATAATGTGCATCGGCACCCAGAAGCGGGCAACGATATCGACAGCAAAAATATCCGTGCCCACAACAAATGCGGGTGGCAGGGTCGGCTGGTCACCCGCTCCAAGGATCTGGAAGGTTGCATCGTAGAACAGCTCGCCGGCAATATGAGCGACGCATATTTCGAGGACTAGCTTGTTGCCTGTTTTCGAATCTGCGTCGCGATCTATCATCCAGTATTTGTGATGGTGGCTCTCCCGAACGGAGTAAGTAACGCCGTTAGAGGTCCAGGCTCCCACGAGCTCATGCACCACTTCGCACTCGTCAGACGAGAATAGTCCTTGCAGTGATTTTGCACCAACGGCAGCCGCAGCAACGCGCGGAATGCCTGCGATCACAAGCGATGTGATCATGAACACTGGGAATAGACGCATTTTGGGGTCCTCCATCCATTAAACACCATCGCGATCCATGGCAATGCAAAATACGACGAACGTGTTGAAGTTGGCGTTCACCTCAAGTTGCCTACGGCCAGCGGAAGAGTGAGGGGGGCTGGTACCCCAACCTCGGTTAGACGGCCCGTTTACAAACCATCAATTGATATCTTGACCGCCAATGCCCAGGGCCAAGCTCTGTAGCGATTTTTCAGATCGTTGCGAACCCTCTTCCTATCAATTGAATTCTCCGCCGTGCTGATTGACTCCCTGTCACTTAGACCAGTCGCTCCGTCCTCGAGCACAGCTCTAATCTGGGCCGGCTGGGTAAGTCCGCCCTTGTCTCGTAGGGGCAACGTGAATACGACGTTATGTTTGGTTCGATTTGTGAACAACTGGGTGAATCCCTAGCGAAAGGTAGGGAATGTGAGGAGAAAGGTCGTTGCGAAACGCTGAGGATAGGGAAGGCTCCGCTACGAGGTGCCCATCAGTTGCGAGATTGACCGTCCGCTAAGCGAACATAAAGAGCAGCGCTAAGGGCTATTGGTCGCCGCGGACTTGCCACCACGGCAGCGATTCAAACCTCGCCATTTTGTCCGTGCCGTACTCCTTAGTACCAGATCTTCCGATGCGTCGGCCGTCGCTGGAAGATTCTCGTCGGTGATTTCGCGCAGCGCCATCCGAATTCCCCGGGACTCTTTACCCTACTCCAATCAATGGGAGGATCGCCCGCCAAGACACGGGGTTTCTTTTCCTGTGAGAACGTCCGATTAATATTGCGAATCAAAGGGAAGAGTTCCTCATAAAACGCGGACACGCCGCACATTGGCTGGGTGGTGTTACGCCAAACTTGCCGTACTTCTGATAGTGGCACATCGTCGCCTGCGATGTATCGGTCAAGGGTGGGTTGGTATAACGAGTTGCCAGACTCGACAACGACATCGTTTACCTTATTTGGAAAAGCAGGATTGCGTATGAGGTGCAGAATAAAATCGTCGAGGTCCTATTTGCCGTGCGCGGCGCTCATCCCAAAGACCCTTTGGTTTTGGCTCGCTCTCCTTGGTATGTGGAGCTTGTATCTCGGGTGCCACCTGAATGGGCGAGGAGCTTCGGGCAGGCTCTTGCGCACGGACTGCCGCGGCGGAAAGCATTCTCAGGGACAGGAACAAAGCAAAAGAAGAGGGCCATTTCGAAACATCCTCATAATTTCCTTTTTTCTTGATTTCTTGAGCAACTGGAATGGTTGCTGCGACTATAAACGCCGATTTTATTGCTATAGGTTGGCGCGGCTTTGATTCAATTGTAACTTCTGTGCCCAAAACCCCGCGTAACTGCCGATTCCTACGCGAAATCAGGTTGCGCATAGAGCCCACAGAAGCCGCAAGGGCAGATCATCGGGCGTGAACCCCGAGAAGTACGGAGGCCATGGGCGCGGTCGATAGCGTGAGTTTCATCACCTTGATATTCTTTGAATTGGCACCTTTGTAAAGAAGAGGCGTTGTGCGCAAAGTCATAGTTTTGATTTTCTTGGTGTGCGGAATCGCGTTATCCGGGCTGGCCCAGGATCTTGCGGGCGATTGGATCGGCCAGATGAATGGGGGTTTCAGGGTCCGGATCCATTTTGAAAAGATTGACTCTGGCTATAGCGGGACCCTCATCAATCCGAGCGGCAATGAAACCGTTCTAGATCAGGTCACATCCGACGGGACCAAGCTGCATTTTGCAGTGAACAAGCTCAACTTGAGCTACGACGGCGAGTGGAATGAGCAGGAAAAAGTTTGGAAAGGCAGTCTGACATTTCAGCAGGTCTATCCGCTGACCCTAAGGCGGGCCACCGCCAAGGACATGGGCACGGTCGTCCACAAGCGCCCGCAAGAAGACGCGATCAATGCCGGACCGACGCCCTATGTGCAGCAGGAAATCCACTTCGCCAATATTACCGCCCATAACCAGATCGCCGGTACGTTAAGCCTACCGACTGGAGCCGGACCATTTCCGGCTGTTGTGCTGATCTCGGGAACAGGACACAACACGAGAGACGAAGACGTTTGGGGCCACAAGGTATTTCTGGTTCTAGCCGACGCATTGACCCGGGATGGTTTCGCCGTTCTTCGCTATGATAAGCGAGGCGTTGGCGGCTCTTCAGGGAATTACGACGCAGCAACCTCAGTTGATTTCACATCTGACGCCGAGGCTGCCGTAGCTTGGCTGAAAACCCAATCCCACATTGATGCGAGACATATTGGCGTGCTTGGCCATTCTGAAGGTGGCATCATAGCGCCGGCGGTTGCCGCCTCGGACCAAGGCGTGGCCTTTGTCGTCATGATCGCCGGTCCGTGCATTCGAGGGGACAAATTGTTTGTCCTGCAATCAGTAATGACCGCGAAAGCCTACGGCGCGCCTGACGATTACATCAGAAAGCGCAAGGCTTTCGACGAGGAACTTTACGATGCTATTGTTTCGGCGCCATCGGAATCAGCCGCACTCGACCGGGCTAAAGCAATGATCACTCGTGGCGTGGCCGACAAAATCATTGATGCGAACGAGGCGGAATCGTTAGCCAAAGACGACACAACAGCCTGGGAGAGGTACTTTCTCGCCTATGATCCCGCACCCACTTTGGCACGGATCACAGTGCCGGTTCTGCTTCTAAATGGCTCACTGGATGTACAGGTGCCAGCAAAAGAAAATCTCGCCTCCGCCCGCCAAGCTTTGAAAAATAACCCGAAAGCAACTGTTGTTGAGTTGCCGGGCATGAACCATCTCCTGCAGGACGCCAAGACTGGGGCGCCAAACGAATACAACGATATTGAAGAGACCATGTCGCCCACCGCACTCAAAACAATCACTGATTGGCTAAATAAGATTGTTCAAACGCATCAGAACGGAACCGCTGGTTAGTACACGCTCTGGCTATCTTCCACCTACCCACTCTGTGCAATAGCTGCATTCCGCCCGGATGACGGCTAACTCGGACGTTATTCATAGCTTCCATTCAACATGCCTGATTTGGTGGCAAGCGGGAAGAGCGGACTTCGGCGGTTTTGGGGATAATCGGGACTTGCTCGGGGAGCGGACGGAAAATGCTGACATTACAGTGACTAAAATCAAGCGAAACCCTGGAGATTGCTGCTTGAGGCGTGCGAAGGAGAATCGCATGAGGGTGTGGCTAGGAGCAAGTTGCGGCGTGGTGTCGGCGCTTCTGATTGCCGCCACGACCTTTTCCCAAGACGCGAAGACTCCCTTCGGCCCAGTGCCCGTTGAACAGCGCAAAGAGCTAGCCAATCGATTGATTGCTTACACCAAAGCGTTTAGAGAGAAACGCTGGGATTCGTTTTGCGATCTCGCAGCAGATGTGAACAAGAGGCGCAGTGACGGCTCGCCTATCGGTAGAAAGACGTTCGGTGCGCTTATGAAGCGTGGCGACGATTGGTACCGACTATTGAAATTCACACCGATCCGGACCGAAATTGCTCCCGCAGGGCAGTTCGACGTTTACGGGTGTGGTGAATTTCCGAGCGGCGAAAAAGAGCCTGAACGCGTGGCCGTCGCAGTTCGTGCCGCTCGCGAACATGACGCCTGGTTTTTTACGACTTGGGATTATTTCGATCCCCGCCAGTCCTGCTCCAATCTTTCCGATCCCGCGTGGAAGCCTTCACATCATCTAAGTCTGGAGTACTTGCCTGAAGTTGTGTGCCTTATCGGAACCTGCACACTCTAGAATCATCAAAATCGGCACACTTGCTCGCAGTTGACTCGCAAGAGTTCCGAAACTTAAGGTCTTTCGCGTTTGTTCCTCGCTGCCAAGTGCTGTGCGGATCACAGAAGTAGAGTTTCGCATTCGTGCTCGTTCTGAAAAGGCATGGCCAAAGAGGCCACGTAAGCCCTGGAGAAAAAGTTTTTGGTAAGTGGTGACGAGCGACCGCGGCGGAAGTTCGCCATGCCCACCAGAAAGGTGACTACAGAGCTGTGCTCGCTGGAAGATTGAGCGAGCTGATGAAGAAGTCGGCCAAACAATATCTCTCGCCCATAGATAGCTGGTTGCTATGCCTTTTCGGTCAACGGAAGGAAACACTCGCCTACGTTGAATAGGGGAATCGGCAGCGAGCTCCTCACCTACCGTGCATCCAATACCACGCAGCTTGTGACTTTCTGCACTCCGATGAGCGCTACTGATCCATCATCAAGCGGGTTGGGTTTCCTTCCGCATATTCGGCTGGACGCATTCAAGTCATTTTTGCTGCGACCCGCACGCGTTTGTCGATTCCGTCCGGAGCGCGAGACTCGCGCAGGATATCGTTTGCAGACAGAGTTAATGCGTAGCATCCGCAAAAACTGAAGGACTTCTGCGGGCGCGGCGGGTATCGTTGGAGGTGACCAGAGTTAATTTGGTGCATGATGAAAAAACTCAAATTCTTGGTTTCTCTTCATACGCGCGAGAACGATTACCAGATGGCACAGGCCCGCTCCGCAGAAGAGGCCGGGTACAAATTGGGGATCGATGCGGAAATCAGTTTCGCGGATAACGATGCTGTGAATCAAAGCACGCAGATTCTGAAGGCGATCCAGAATCGTATCGAGTCTAGGCCGGACGCGATCGTGTTAGAACCGGTGAGCGGCACCGCACTGCCACAGGTAGCCCGGGCTGCCTGTGCAGCCGGGGTCGGCTGGGTGGTCTTGAACCGAAATCCGGATTACCTGCCGGAACTCCGCAGAGTGGCGAGCGCACCCATCTTTGCGGTCGGTTCCGATCACGCCGAGATCGGCCGCATACAGGGAAAACAATTTGGAGCATTGCTTCCGCAAGGTGGTTCCATTCTGTACCTTGAAGGACCGTCGCAAAGCTCTTCGGCTCAGAAACGTACGGCGGGAATGCTGCAGACGAAACCTTCGAATATTCAGGTCAAGGTCTTGAAGGGACACTGGACGGAAGAAAGTGCCGAACGAGCAGTACGTTCTTGGTTGCAGCTTGCCACATCACAAACCGCAGTGATTGACCTTGTTGGTGCGCAAGACGACTCCATGGCGATGGGTGCGCGCAAGGCTTTTCAGAAGATCACCAACGACGAAAAGCGCATGCGATGGCTCAGCCTGCCGTTCACCGGCTGTGATGGTCAGCCAACGGCAGGCCAAAAGTGGATCGGCGAAGGAAGGCTTGCCGCGACGATTTATGTCCCACCGCTTGCGGGAAAGGCGATTGAGATTCTCGCAAGGGCCATTCAGGAGAAAACACAACCCCCGGAACATACCGTGACGGTGTCATTCTCTATTCCGCCCCTGGACGCGCTGACTCCGCGAAAATCATAACCTGCTTCTGTGGTGGCCTTCCTCGATGGTTGACGAGAACCGAATCAATTTCCAGGGTTCGGGTGCCATGCATTGGCGGGCGTACCGATTGACGTACCTGGATCCGCCCAATGTCGGGAAGGGAAGCGCTGCTCAGCCGGGTGGTGAGTGAACTCGAACCGCACGCTTACACTTTGCGCATCGAACTCGGCAACTTTGTGCTCAAACGCGCGGACGTGTCCGCGGCCGTGTCCTGGTATCGCACCGCACTCGAGGATGCACCTCCGCAGTACAGCAGTAACATCGCTGAACAGATTGCCAAGCTGGCCACCACTCCCCCTTCCGCAGTTCCGCCTTTGCACAACCCTGCACTGGAGTAGACCGGCGCGCCGGACTTTTCGGCCATGCAAAGGGCCAAAACCGGCGTGCCGCCAAAAGTTCTAGGGAAACTAGGACGCGTGTACTATGTTCGCCCGAACAACCACATCTTAAATTGGTCAGATGATATTGAATGCCGTCGTGACCTTTCTCGGTTTGGTGTTCAGTTTCGCCACGGGCTCTACGCTCGCGTGGATAGCCATTGCATATTGCGTGCGACGCCTCATGCATGGCCTCAACCGCGGTGTCGCCGCCGACACCGCCCCTGCGACAATTTCGTTTACTCTCCGAAAAAATGCTTTCTAGTTTCATAGGTTTCTGCCCCAACTGTAGCCGTGAGGGGCCTTTTAGAATCGGCGAACCAAGTTGAAACGTTGAAACTGACGTGAACCGCTTTGATTCTCGAAAAAGTGTCATGTCAAAGACTGAAACCCAACAAACGGAAAAGCGCCTTAGCCGCAGGGCGAAGGTATCGCGGATGTTGCGTGTTTGCCCTTCCGATCCCGATGTCGAGCACTTTGAAGAACTGCTCGTCAGCACGAATGAATCGAAGCAAGGCATTTACTTTCATACACATCGCTCTGACTACTACCAAGGGATGCGTGTATTCATAACCTTTCCGTTCACATTCGTACACGATCCCATGAAGTGCGAATATTTGGCCGAAGTGGTTCGAGTTGAGAAGCTGAATGGTGAGCGGGTTGGCGTCGCTGTGCGCTTGCTGATGACCGTGTAGTTCTACACTGCAACTTCCTCACGCCGCAATTATCCATAAGGTGACATCTAGCCCGAAATACAGCATCCGTCTAAGCGCGTCGCGCATTCATGCTGTGTATTAATGGAATCGAAGTCACCGTTTCGCCTGTTTATCTGTACCTCGAATTCAACCAACCTGAAAGGATGTAACCATGTTTGGAAACGTAAAATCGCTCCGCGAATTGTTTGAAATTGAACTTCGGTACGCTTATGACTGCGAACAGAAACTAGCTGCGAAGGGTTTGCCCACGATGATTGAGAAAGCCGGTTCGCCAGAATTGCGGGCGGCGCTCGAACAGCATCTGGAAGAAACCAGAACCCACGTTGCCCGTTTACAGCATGTATTCGCCGGCATCGGCATCGAACCGGATACCAAAGGCAATGAGATTCTGGACAAAATGATGAACGCTGCCAAAGATTCGGCGTCGAACATCGAAGAATCTGCACTTCGAGACGCGGCCTTAATTGCGAATGGCAATCTAGTAGAGCACTACGAAATTGCCTTATACGGATCGCTAGCAGCATTCGCCCGAAGTTTGGGCCTTCAGGGCGCGGTTGCTCCACTGGAGGAAACCCTGAACGAAGAGAAGAAGGCTGACGCGAAACTGACGCAAATTGGCGAGACTCTAATGAACAGTCGCGCCGCCAGGCATCAAACAGCCTGACCGCAAGAGCGCATAGGCTGAGCAAAGGGTGGGGGCGAGGTTTCATTCGAGTCCCCCATCCAATCAGACCGCTCATTTGTAAAGATCTCAAACGGTTGAGGTAGGCTATTTTTCAGTGACATCCGATTCGGGTGCTTTTGGGGAGGTGCCCATGATAGAACCTCAAGCAGTTTCAAAACAGCGGGTGCGGTATGCGGTCGTGGGGCTCGGCTATATCGCGCAAGCGGCGGTACTTCCGGCATTCGCTCATGCCCGGGAGAATTCCGAGCTCGTAGCACTGGTGTCCAGTGATGCCACGAAACGCAAACAATTATCGCGGAAATACAAAGTCTCTAAGACCTACGCCTATGAGCAGTATGCGGATTGCCTCGAGGACGGACAGGTTGATGCCGTTTACATCGCACTACCCAACAACATGCATCGAGCCTACACCGAAGGAGCCGCCCGAGCCGGTGTCCACGTCTTGTGCGAGAAACCAATGGCCGTGAACGGTCAGGAATGTGAAGCGATGATTGAAGCCACCACACGCGCACACGTTAGGCTCATGATCGCGTACCGACTGCACTTCGAGAAAGGGAATTTGTCTGCCGCGGAGGCCATTAAGAACGGCCAAATCGGTGAACCCAGGATTTTTCGCTCAGCCTTTTGCCAGCAGGTCATAGCTGGGAATAGTCGACTCGATGGTGGATTCGCCGCAGGGCCTCTTTATGATGTAGGGGTTTACTGCATCAACGCCGTGCGTCATCTATTTCGCGCCGAGCCATACGAAGTTTTCGCGTATGGCGTTTCTGGAACGGATAAAAGGTTCGCAGAGATAGACGAAATGTCGACCGCCGTCATGCGTTTTTCGGATGACCGCTTGGCGACGTTCACATGTAGTTTCGGTGCCGCGGACCGGTCGTGCTACGAAGTCATTGGTACGAAGGGTGTTCTGAAAATGGATCCCGCCTATGAGATGGTCGGTGACTTAAAGTGTGAGTTAACGATTGATGGTCACACGCGGAAGATGAAATATCCCAAGCGGGATCAGTTCGGGCCCGAGTTAGTGTACTTCTCCAACTGCATTCTGAACAACACCGACCCGGAACCGGATGGTCGCGAAGGGCTCGCAGATGTCCGCATTATAAACGCCATGCTAGAGTCAGAGAACAAGGGGCGGCCAGTGGCGCTGTCGCCGGTCGAATCCGGCCCACGCCTGGGAAGAGATCAAGAGATGCACAAGCCTGCCATCGTGAAACCGGATCTGGTCAAGGCAACTGCACCCACAAAATAGTCTCCTCACGGCCGAGGCTTGTCTCGCGCGGCTCCGCTTGTTCCGCCTTGACTACACGAACATGCAAACTGGAATGAGGT
Organism: Candidatus Acidiferrales bacterium; assembly: GCA_963722985.1. Classification (GTDB taxonomy): domain Bacteria; phylum Acidobacteriota; class Terriglobia; order Acidiferrales; family UBA7541; genus Acidiferrum. The sequence continues at coordinate 150,542 of CAVROZ010000005.1, forward strand.
TCTGCCCGTATATCCGGTGAATGCCATTTAACATAACGTCCTCGCCTAGCAAAGGAACGGCGTTGAAGAATACGAGTTCAAAACGCGGCAGTCTTGCTGACCCGTCTCGGCTAAAGCCATGGGATAGCCGCGACGATAAGTCTGTACAAGTAGTGATCGAAACACCAAAGGGCTCTCGCAACAAATACGATTTCGATCAGGACCTCAGTGTTTTTGCATTGAAGAAGGTCCTACCCTCAGGCATGGCGTTCCCTTATGACTTCGGGTTCGTTCCGTCGACTTTGGCCGACGACGGTGATCCCGTAGACGTTTTAGTGCTGATGGACGAACCGGCTTTTCCGGGCTGTGTGCTCAAATGCCGTACGGTCGGAATCATCGAAGGCGAACAACTCGAGAAAAAGAAGAAAACGCGCAACGACCGCGTAGTTGCTATCGAGCAGCACAATCACAGCTTTTCTGACATCAAGCACATCGACGATCTAGGTAAGACATTCTTGAACGAGCTCGAGCAATTCTTCGTCAACTATCACCGCATGATGGGCAAAGAGTACCGCATTATCGGCATCCGCGGCCCCGGCAAAGCGCAACGTTCCATCGAAACCGGCCGTAAGGCCCTAAGCGCGAAAAAGAAAAAACATTGACCGTACGCTCAAGGAAAGTCTCATTCGCATAGTGATCGACGGGAGGATGATCTTCCGATTCCAAGCGTGGCTCCTGTGCCGAACAGTGGCCCCATCTTTAAAATCATTTTTACGACAAATGCAGTATGGCTTGATATTGGGCAGCGCGGTAGCCTGGCTTTACCGTTCACTTGTTGGGGCGCTAAAAGACTCCTGACACCCTGTCACAGGCGCCCCACTTCTTGCTGAGGAGAAAATCCCGATTCCGTCAAATAGCTTTTGCGTGGCTACATTTAGATCGACGGCGTGGTCGATACAACTCTTTTTCAAAGCTCGGGGCCCGCGTCACGGTCGAATAGTCATCCTTGGCCAGAAATACGGTCAAATGACATCAGCTTGACTTTACTCTCTTCAGGCGTTCCTAACGCTTGTTCCGTTGGGAGTGTCTGCATTCAAAGCCAGCACCCACTCGTAATTTGTTCTGAATTCGAACCACCTCCGCATTGATCATCTACCGCAAGTCTTAAAATTCTCTACAGCTTAATGCCGATTGAGACTTCTCGCTCTTGAGAACAGATTCTGATTACGTCGAAGCAGTTCCTTCTTGATCCATCTCGACGGAGGATCAACGCAGATCATTGTAGTAAAGGAGAAACATGAGATTGACCAAATTGGTTGCGGTCCTTACCGTTTTACCCATTGTGACACTTTTTGGATGCTCGGACACTCCCACGAAGTCGCCGGATGTCACTGACACGATCCACAAGTCACTCGATCAGGCGAGATTTAAGGATGTCAGGGTTAGCCAGGACCGCGACAAAGGCGTGGTAACTCTCACGGGTACAACCGTATCCGATGCTGACAAGGCCGAAGCAGAAGCCATCGCTAAATCTATCGCCGGTGCGCAGGTTGTTTCTGACCAGATCGCAGTGAGACCCGTTGGTGCTGAAGACGTGTCCAAAAAAGTGGATTCTGATCTGGACAAGGGCATCGACAAAAACTTCGATGCCATGCTCGTACAGCACAAACTCGATAACGATGTGAAATACAGCGTGAAAAATGGCGTGGTTACCTTGACGGGTACGGTCAACTCGCAATCCAGGCGTGCCGCGGTGGAAAAAATGGCGAAAAGTGTGCCGAACGTCAGGCAGGTTGTCAACGAACTGGAAGTGAAGAATCAGAAGGCCACTGCAAGCTAAAGGCGACACGCTGAAGAGCCAGTCGCAAAGCCAGTTTGACCAAGCATGAACTTAAAGTCAGGCAGTTAGGAGATCAGAAATGTCCACCTTAACGGTAGATCCGGGCCGCGGTCCTCACGAGATTCAATATTCAACTCCACATAACGAGGCTTCTGCATCGGCTGCCTCATGGGCGGCAATCGCGGCAGGAGCTTTCGTTACCGCCGCGCTATCTCTCATTCTCTTGGCTCTAGGAGCGGGAGCGGGCTTGTCTTCTCTTTCCCCATGGTCAAACTTGGGGGTTTCGCCCTCGACCGTCGGCATGGGCGCCCTCATCTTTCTTGCGATCATCGAGCTCATCTCATCCGGCATTGGAGGTTACATTGCTGGTCGGTTGCGCGCCAAGTGGGTGGATGTGCACTCCGACGAGGTCTATTTTCGCGACACGGCGCACGGATTCCTGGTTTGGGCTGTGGCCTTGGTTATCTCGGCGGCATTCTTGACGTCGGCAACGAGTGCCATGGTTGGATCCGAGAGTCGAAATTCTAGTCCTTCTCGCTCGGAAGGACCAGCAGATGTCAATCGATACTATATCGACAGCCTATTTCGTTCAGGTGAAAGCTCGTCCAACGTTAATGAAGCTGAGCGTGTTGAAGTGGGGCTCATTTTTGCTCATGCTTTGCGGCAGCGTGAATTCGCCTCCCCAGACCGGAACTACGTCGTCGAAAGAGTCGCGGCCGGGACTGGACTGAACCACACCGAGGCAGAAAAGAGAGTTGACGAAGTCTTTGGACGGGATCAGCAAGCAGCGGACGCCGCCAGAAAGGCTGTTGCTCACGTGCTGTACTGGTTATTTGTCGCCATGCTCCTTGGCGCATTCTCTGCAAGTTTTGCGGCAACTCTGGGCGGCAAACAACGCGACCACCTTCGTACGGTTGCCGCGAGATGACCGGCTTTCGATTGATCGAAACCAAATAAGGGAGGTCGTATGCGATCGATACTACTACTGCTACTCGGAATTCCCCTTCCAATCGTTATTTTGATCGGTCTGTTTAGTCACTTCTAGAAACGGACACACGCATATATCTAATGAGCGGTCCGGCGGATGCACGGGTGCGAGAGGCTTTGAAGAACGGTCAGAACGTTGGGAGTTCAAGTCATCGGGTCGGATAGGAAAGGTGAGACAACAGTGGAAATCATAAGAGCGCTGAAAGCGGAGCAAGAGGTGCTTGAGAAAAAACTCAGAGCAATCCAGGTAACGCTCAAAACCACATTTGACAAGTTCTACCAGGAACAGCCCAAAAAGGTCTCGGCGAAGAAAGCCTCGAAAAAGGCGGCCAAGAAGAAAGGCTGCGAACTCAAGAAGACCGCCAAAATGAAGGAAGCCTCGCGCAAATCTACTAGACATGCGCCAGCTCGGCGTGCCGCGTAAAAAACGTCGCGGTCGCTCTCTTCACGCCATTCTGGTCGAACCATGCGGTCGACCACGATCGAAGGGCCATACAGCGAGCGATGTAGACGGAGCCATTCTGTCGTTTATGCGGAAGGAAGCAAATATTAAGTTCGTTCCTTTATCAAATACGAGCGAACTAAATGGTTCAAGTACAAGGCGGGAGATCAACATGAAGGATTTGAAATGAAGACTACAACTGCTTCGAATGCTGCAAAGAGTATATCGCGGGACCAGTTAGTCAAACTGCTCAACGAAGATTTGTCGCGCGAATATCAGGCAATTATTTCGTACGTAGTTTATTCGCAGGTGCTCAAGGGTGCGGAATACATGAATATCGCCGGCGAATTGGAGAAGCATGCAGCCGAAGAACTCAGCCATGCGCTCATCATCTCCAATCAGATTGATTACCTTGGCGGGATGCCTGCCGTGACTCCCAAGGATGTTCGGACTTCTGAAAAGGCCAGGGACATGCTTAAGTTTGATTTGGAAAATGAGACTGAGACGATTCGGAACTATCGGGAGCGCGTCAATCAATGCGAGGAATTGGGCGAATATGCCATGGCTGAACACATTCGAGAGATTCTGGTGGACGAACAAGACCATCTGATCGCCCTGGCCACTGCGCTCGGCGAGGACCCGCCAGTGATTAAAGCGCACAGCGGAACATAGTCGTTAAACGAGAAGTGGCTGTTCGGCTCGCCGATCGGCGACTCAGTGACAGGATAACTAGAAGGGAGGGAGATAGCAGGAGGCTACACCGATATTCGCCCGTTCTACATTCTTCAGTGTAGGTCGCTAATGATATACGCTCACGTGGTGAGGAGATCCTATGCTTAGAACTATTCTGCTCGTCATCTTAGTTTTACTTCTATTGGGTGCTCTGCCTACATGGCCTTATAGCACTGGCTGGGGTTACTACCCAAGCGGAGGACTTGGTTTGGTACTGTTGATCGTTATTGTTTTGGTCCTTGCGAAGAAAATCTAAGCCGAATCGCTTTCGTGGATAAAGCCCAGACTTGCCGGGGTAGTTAGTTAACGCTGCGAGTGTTCACGTGAAGCGCAACGGTCACTTTTGTTCCTTTTTCGGAGGAGCTTATCGCCACAGTTCCTTTGAATTGCTGCATCCTTTCTCGAATTCCCATCATGTCAATTCCTTCGACCGCTTTCCAACATTTATGATACCCAAGTCAGTAATCTCAAGACAGACGTCTTCGGGAGTTCTTGCCAAGTGAATCGCGGGGGTGGAACTGCCGGAATGACGGTGGGTGTTCGATCAGCATTAAGGAGCCTTGGATGTATGGAAGACGAGAGGTTTACATCAGCCGCGACTCAAAACAATACAGGTTTACCTTAGGACGATTCGCCCGACAAGGTCGATGAGTTCGTAAGATTTACACAAAATCCTGTTCGGTCTTTCCGGGGACGAATGGACCGAACTTTTGCCGAGACTGTGATTTCATATTTTGGGATTTGATTATTCTGGACCTCGCAATGCATCGCAAGGAAGGGTTCCAGACAGCTAGCGCACTCCGGGCCGGAAATTCCAGAGCTCCCATCATCCTGCTTACGTTGACGCGGGTTCGGTCCGACGAACATGCTCTGGGCGTCGACTTCAGTGTTGGCATTGCAAAGACAGACCAGGCTGCTTTGCCGCAGCACATCAACACACTGCTTCTAATTCGATAAGCCGAAGCGCAAATCTGCGGCTGGATTCCCGCTTGTCGCCGGCATACGTTATGACGGCAGTAACGACAGCCTAGGACGACGACAGAATTGGCGAGAAGATTCTAAAGGCCTTACACACTTCCGGGTATTGTTCCCTGTCGCGTGCATGCCTAGTCTGAGGGCGAGCAGAACGGGGGATCAATGGCTCGATGGGCGCTCATTTGTAAGCATTGTGGCCTTAGTTTCGAACACTCCAGAATCCTGGACACCTTAGCCAATTTCTTCCTTGCCGAGAAGCCACAATTTCCGTCCAACGGATTGGAATTTTCATGCCCGCATTGCAAGAAGACAGCTATCTACCGCCCGGTTGAACTGATGTTTCAATCTGAACGAGCGTCCGACCAGTCCTAGAATCCAACCATAGTTAATCCGCTTCATAATTCTCCTGATAGGCGCGGAGCAATTCTCGGGCATGCTCCATAACGAACTCATTCATTGACAACTGTCGTCTTATTTCTTCGAGGATGCTCCTCAAACGAGGAGATATGAACGCAAACTTCTACCTACACCTAAACCCCTCCGTGCCAACATTCCTGAGATACCGGTAGTACTCTTAATTAATAAGCCGGGCGAGAAAGAAAAAGGGAGAGATGAACGAAAATTCTCTTGGTGTTGTTCTTTCCTCTGAGGTTTGGCTGGCGCGGAACGGAGCGAAGGTGAGCGAAGCGAGCCGCAGCGGAGTGCGTACGTTGAACATGAATGATCGATTGAGGGTGCAAGTCCCTTACAGAGCCTGTTGGAGGCAACTGTGAGTCAAAGGCAACTGCGTGTTAAATGTGAAGGGATGTTCCCGTGAGGGCGCGTGGAAAGGAAGCCGGAGACAAACTGCAGCACCTAACGCAAGTGAATCCCCGTAAGGCTGGTCTGATCGAGGCAAGCGTGCGCACCAATGCGACGCCCGATATCCAACCACAATCAGAACAGTATTGGGGAAGGCGGCGGCAGGACATTGGTCATTCTTACTTCAAGAGAGCTCCGCAAGTCCGCCCTGGCGGTAGGGTCGGAGAAGGAAACGACGACGACCTGATGCTTGCGGAGAAGTCGGATCTCCTCATACGAGCGGTGAAGCTGGCGAAAGTCAGTGGAGCAAAGGGGGAGATGGATTGAAAAGCGCAGGATCACGGCAACTGGCCCTCGCATTCGCCGACAGCCCGACAGGGGGCAGGGACCGCGGAACTCAGGACGAATCCCGAGGGAAACGACACCTGCTGCACACGGCGAAGGTCAACAACCGCAAAGATCCGGCCACTTCCACGGCCGCCGCGGATAGCGAGCGGGCGATGGAGTCGGTAGCGTCGGCACATAATTTAGCGCAGGCGCTGCTGAACGTATCACGAAACAAAGGAGCACCTGGCGTAGACGATCAAACAGTAGAAGAGGTGGTCGAACAGGCCCCGAGTCTACTGCCCAAGCTACAAACTGCACTCCTTCAGGGCACATATCAACCGGGAGACATCCGGCGGGTATGGATTGAAAAACCAGGAGGCGGGCAGAGAGGTTTGGGAATTCCGAATGTGATGGACCGTTGGGTTCAACAGGCCGTGCTGCAAATACTGGAGCCGATCTTTGAACCAACCTTCCACGCAAGCAGTCACGGATTTCGTCCGAACCGGGGCGCTCCTACCGCAATTGCTGAAGCAAAAGAACACCTCAAGGCAGGATACCGAGTCTTGGTGGACCTTGATTTATCGAAATTTTTCGATCGGGTTCATCATCAACGCCTGCTCGAACGATTGAGACAGCAGGTGCGCGACTCGCGCATTCTGGACTTGGTGAAACGAATGCTGACAGCAAAAGTGGTTATGCCAGATGGTACAAAAGTAGCCACGATACAAGGAACGCCGCAAGGCGGACCGCTTTCCCCGCTGCTATCCAACATCGTCTTGGACGAATGGGATTGGGAGTTGGGGCGTCGTGGTCTCCGGTTCGTACGCTACGCCGACGATTGTAATATTTTCGTCCGTAGTCGGCGAGCTGGGCGGAGGGTGATGGAATCGACTCGGCGATTTTTGGAGACGAAGTTACGGCTTCAGATCAACGAGGAGAAAAGCTCCGTCACCACACCGGGAAAGGTCCACTTCCTGGGTTTTCGTTTTAAGCTCCAAAGCAACAATCGGGTTGCGGTCCTGCTGTCGGCCAAGACCAAAGCGAAACTGCTCGTCAAGATCCGGGAGTTAACACCGCGATCGTGGGGGCAATCGCTACGTAATTGCTTTGAGAAAATAAACGAATATTTCCGAGGATGGGTCGGGCACTTTCGAATCTGCACTGAAGAAGGAGCGTCCGAATTCCAGAGGCACGATGCACACCTGCAGCGCAGGCTGCGGGCCATCATCATTCACCAAAAGAAACGGGCGCGTTTTCTGTACCGTCATCTCCTGCGACGGGCAGCTAACCCTCGACAAGCTGCCGGCACCGCCTACAGTCGGCGGGGCATCTGGCATCGCAGTAACCGCAAGGGGATCAATGTGGCGTACTCGAATACGTGGTTCGCTACCCAGTGGACTCCATCCTATGACCTCTGGTGCATTGCGAATCCTCCAGCAGAAGTCTCTGACCAGCTTTGTCTGGCGTTTTGAGTCAACGATCCAAAGAGCCGGAGGCGAGGCCCGCAAGTCCGGTTCTGTGAGAGGCGCGGCGAGGCAACCGCCGTGCCTACTCGACAGAGCCAGCCAAAGTGGGCGCCAACTCTCGGCCGGTTTCTCCTCCAGATTCCGAGGTGGTTGCCAAACCCAAGCGGCGCACCTACACCGCGGAATATAAACAACGCATCTTGTTAGAGGCCGAGGCTGCTGCTGCCATACCAGGTGGTGTCGGCGCTCTGCTCCGCCGCGAAGGTCTGTACTCGTCGCTGCTGACCTACTGGGAAGCGTGAGCGAGCTGATGGAATCCGTGAGGCTCTGACTCCGCGGAAACGTGGGCCGAAGTCAAAGCGCAATCCGATGGAAGATGAAGTCCAAGAGGGATCTCCGTAAGGTCCACCTCATCATCGACGTCCAAAAAAAAGTGGCTGCGCTGTTGGGAAATCCCCTTCCGGAGACGGACCCCGACCTCGAGGAGAAATCTTGATGTCCGCGGTCACTGAACTAGCGAGCGAAGTCGGCACAAGTGCTGCTTGCCAGGCTCTGTGCCTACCTCGCGCTTCTTACTATCGGGATCGCTGTAAGAGTTCTTTTCCTTTGGAAACAGGGTCACGGTCTTCGCCAGCACGCGCCCTGGGTCCGCAGGAACGCGAATCGGTCTTGGCTTGTCTGCACGAAGAACGCTTCCAGGATCGCTCGCCAGCCGCTGTCTATGCGACGTTACTCGATGAAGGGCAGTATCTCTGCTCCATCCGCAGCATGTACCGTTTGCTGGAGAAGCGTGGGGGAGTCCCGCGAGCGTCGCGATCAGTTGATGCATCCGGCCTGCCGGAAGCCAGAACTGCTGGCCAGGGCTCCCAATCAGCTCTGGAGTTGGGACATTACCAAGCTGCTCGGACCCGTGAATGGACCTATTTTACCTCTACGTGATCCTGGATGTTTTCAGCCGCTACGTTACATGCTGGATGGTGGCCATGCGGGAAAGCGCTGAACTTGCCAAACGGCTAATTGAGGAGAGCTGCCAAAAGCAGTGCGTCCAACCGGGTCAGCTTACGCTGCATGCTGATCGCGGCACCTCGATGAGCTCCAAGCCGGTAGCGTTTTTATTGGCAGACCTGGGCGTAACTAAAACTCACAGCCGCCCACACGTATCGAATGACAACCCCTACTCGGAAAGCCAATTCCGTACGCTGAAGTACCGTCCGGAGTTCCCGGATCGCTTCGGCTGCATTCAGGACGGTCGCGCTTTCTGCCAGGGATTTTTTCGCTGGTACAACGGGGAACAACGCCACTCGAGTCTCGGACTACTCACGCCGGCGATGGTCCCCTACAACCAGACCGGCGGTGTTCTCGAACAGCGCCAACAAGTACTCGATGCCGCGTATCGCCTTCATCCGGAGCGCTTCGTGAACAGCGCTCCAAGACCACCTGCCTTCCCCACGGAAGCGTGGATCAACAAGCCCGTCCAACTCACATGAAAATACTCACTAATTTCCGTAAGCATGTGTCTCAAAGTCGTTGACATGGGCCGAACCCTGGTAAGTTCCTCCTGTTTTCGCGGCCAACGGCGATAAGACATACTTCAACGTTGAGAGAATCGGCGGCGACATGCTCGTGTCGGGTTTTGTTGCCTAACGAAACGCCCTCTCGGGCCTACCCAAAATACAGTCCTTCTCTGATTACCTATTTCACTGAATCCATCCAATATTCAGCCCATGACGAGACAAATCATTCATGTGTTTAACAGCGACTTTAGCACTCAAAAAGTCGAAACGGACTCACACGACGCAGTAGACATTCCGGCTCAGGTGCTCATCATTCTCAAAATGGCAAGTCGTGGTTCGTGACCCGGGTCGAGAATTGTCAAATGGTGAGCGGTTTCCCGGAGCCAATACGAACGGATGTGGGACGCGAGCAACATCACTATCCACCCGCATCCATTCTACCGGCCTAAGGCACAGGAGCCCTCAGGAACGGCGAGACCTTCGGACAAGCACATCGAAAGAAGTTGAGCCGCGAAAAGATAAAAGGCCCAGAAGTGTGTTCCGGGCCTTTTCCCTCGTGCCGTTTTGGCTCTTAACCTCAGTGGCACTGAATGTGGTCAGCCGATTCTGATACTAGACGTCCTGGCCTGCAATACATGGAAAACTGTACGGCGAACAGCGCGAAGCAAACGTTGCTTTCAATTGACGGCTACGGAAAAGGCGCGATAGTATTCGATCGGCGCATGTAGGGTGCATCGGCACGTCGCCGAAGGGCTATGCCCACCTACCCGACCTCATCGTGGAGGCCTACATGCCCAATCTGGAGAATCTCAAGAAGCAAGCGAAGCTCATATTGCGTTGGCATCGCGAACGGCACTATCCCGTCGCCGCACAAATCCGGGCGTTTATGCCTCATTTCCGGAATATGCTCGACTCGGAGATTCTTGCGGCGAACTTTAAGCTCTGCGATGCACAAGAAATGGTCGCAAGACAGCACGGCTTCGATAGTTGGCAAGGTCTGAAGACTGGACTTTCCATTACATCCCGCCAGGTGAAGTCGTCGCCACCCAAAGCGACGATTTTGGGTGCAGAGCCGCAACTGATCGTCACCGATATCAAGAAATCATGCGAATTTTTCTGTGAGAAGCTAGGCTTTTCGCTGGTGTTCACGTACGGCAGCCCTCCCTACTATGCACAAGTGGGTCGCGACAGGGCGCGTCTCAATCTTAGGTGTATCGAGGTGGCGGTCGTCGAGTCGAGAGTCCCCGATCGTGAGGAAGTGTTGTCTGCATCTATGACCGTTGCCACAGCGGTTGAGATCAAGCTGCTGTTTCTCGAGTTTCGGTCTGCTGGTGTTACCTTCCATCAGACACTAAAAAAGCAACCTTGGGGCGCCAGAAATTTCGTCGTCAAAGATCCGGATGGGAATCTGCTACTGTTTGCTGGACCAGCAAACTAGCAGCCACCAAGCTGAAGTGTTGCCGTCCGAGCGTGCATCGCTCGACCATGCGCAAACAATTCGGTTGTTTTGATAAAGCGCATTCCCTCGAGACTCACTCCATAAACGGATTCCGCAATTCAGCGGTATCCGATTGAAGACCAGATCAAGCGCGTCTCGACCGAACCTCTCGATCATGTCCTGGTATCTATCCAATTGCACTCCATGTAACTTTTCGGCGACCCAATCTAGTTTTCCGTCCAACCCGTCTTGCCTTCCCGAAGACGAACGGCTCATGGACGAGCTTCGTAGACGATGTTAAACGGTGTTTCCGCGGCTCTCCGGAAACGGCTGAAACCGGCCGCGGTGACTACCTCGCGAATGCGTTTTTCGCCTGACTGCGCACCCAGGCACAGCGCAACTTCCTGTGAGCGTTCACGCGGACGCGGAGAATGTTTTGGAGTTTTCTGGAACTGCGTTCCCCTCCGCCCCACTGAAGGCATAGAACCCGGCATCCTATTCGTCGCGCGTCAATCGTGTCTAGCTCATCCGAGTGTCTTGCTTCCCCACGTCGATTCAATTCTAGCTCCTTGCGTACGGTCTCTTCACGGAGACCAAGGAGCGGCACGGCGCATTCGGGTCCGGCATGCACTTTCTTGTCCGAGAAGATGATTAGCGCTTCACCGCCGTCGCGTGGCCAACGTACGCAGATCATCGCGCCTCCGCCCGAAACGACAATGAATGACGCGAGCGGTTCGATTGCACTCAGCTGGGCGGTGGAAGTCAATCGAGACCCCCATGGTAGAGCCTAATAGCCCATGACTTGACTGGTAGAATGCTCCGAACGTAGGCGGACACTCAATCGTATGAGCCTTAGTATCTTCGTTCACGCTGACGCGGAGAATGTTTTCGAGTTCTCTGAAGTAACGTTCCCCTCCGTCCCACTCAACGGATAGAGGACCAACACCACACGACTCGATATGCCGAGCTTGTCAAAAATGCGAATCAGGTAGTTTCGGACCCAGTGTTCGCTCAGGTTGAGCTTGAGGGCTATATCATGATTCCTCATTCCCGCGGCCGCGAAGGGCAACCGGGAGAATATAAGGGAAATACCTCTGATCGCTTACAGCCAATGCATCCAGGATTTGTGCCCAATTTGATCCATGGAAACGGTTTATGGGGCAGGGAACTGACAGGGAAACTGTGCGGGGCCAAGTGCGTAACCCGCCGACGGCCCCAGCTTCATCTTGAGTGGGAACAGGTCACGCCGTCCGCAAGGTCCTTGTGGCCCTCGCGACGTCTCAGCGGGTGTTGTCAAGAGCAACGACGTCCACGTGGCTGAACTTCTGATTTTTCGCGGGTTTAATCTTAATCTGAGAAATTCCCTGACCATGACCCAGGTGGTTTAAGGCTTGCGGTTGAGAACTTTCCAAAGAGTGCCGGCGAAAATGTTGGATTGCGCCTCCGGAGGTACTCCGCATGTTTCAAGCATTTTGTGGTAGCGTTCCAGTTCGCGGTCGAACTCTTCGAGCTCGCCATTGAAGACATCCGAGCCAAAAACAAGCTTTTCAAAGGCGTTGCCGCCGCTCTTGGGCGTATGCGGGCTCACCACCCCTGACCACCAAAAAATGGATTTGAAGAATGTGTAGTCCTGTTGCGTCTTAATCAGCGTTGAGCCTGAAAGATCGAAGTAGAGGTTGGGGTTCCAACGGGCGATTTCCCCGGCCCACGCATAATCAGGATTACCGAGGTGCGCACCGATGATGGTGAGCCCTGGAAATTGGCGCGCGAGTCCGTCCAGGGTTGTCGGACGCATGCGATCGACGCTGATGTCATGAGAAACGCTGGGGTCGGGGCGGTTTACAATGCCGGTATGGAATAGCAGGATCATCCCATACTTCTCCGCGCGCAAATAAATGGGCCAGTAGCTCCTATCGTCGTAATTTTTGAGAGGCGACGTAATTTCGCCCAAGCCTCGAAAGCCTGTGTTGTGAAACACGTCCACTAGATCGACGGCACGCGGATCGTCGAGGCTGATTTCGCCAAATCCTATTAGTCGGTTGGGGTGTTTGGCGATTCCCGCCCGGGCAGATTCAAGGTCCTTCGGCTCGACGAGGAGAAAAGCGAGGCCTTCCACCGCATCGAGCTTTGCAACTAGCTTATCGAGAAATGCCGGGTCGCCATTATAGTGAACGTGCGCATCAATGAGCCGTGGTTCGGCTCCTTGTGCGTGGAGCGACCTTGCCATGGTTAGAAGGGACAGGGTGAAGAAGAGAATTGTTTTGCGCAATGAAAAGCCTCGATCAGAAACGCTAAGCCAGAATTTGTGTCATCCGTTTCCCGAATCTGAAACCATACTCGTGACCGCAGCCCATTGCAACAGTGAGTCGATTGGTAGGCCGCGGAGTTTTCAAGGCATTTTAAGTGGGGAACGATCATCTGTGGTAGATTTGCGAGCTGATTTGTATTGTCCGCTCAATCCATGCCACATTTTCTTGAACATGACAAGGTTGTTGAGCAGGGAGATAAGGTTAACGCTGCGGCGTCCGAGCCGGGTGCGGCCGCAGGTGATGATTCCATCCCGATTATTGATACGCACATTCACCTATTCGACCCGCATCGGCCTCAGGGTATTCCCTGGCCGGAAAAGAGTGACAGCGTCCTGTTTCAACCCGCGTTGCCCAGCCGGTATCGAGAAGTGACCGAAGGCCTCGGCATTGTCGGCGCAATAGAAGTTGAGTGTAGTCCATGGCTCGAGGACAACCAATGGGTTCTGGACATTGCAGGCGAGGACAATATCATCGTAGGGATGGTGGGCAATCTGGAGCCGGGGCAGCCCGACTTCCGAAGACAACTGGATCGGTTCCATCGTAATCCGCTGTTCCGCGCAATCCGATACGGAAATCTGTGGGGAAGGGATCTCAGTGCGCAAGTTTCTGAACCACGGTTCATTTCCGATCTTCGAGCGCTCGCGGATGCCGGATTGGCGCTGGACACGGCCAATCCAGACGCAGCGTTGATCGCTGCTATCGTACGTTTGACTGAACAAGTGCCAAACCTGCGAGTCGTGGTGGACCATTTAGCGCAAATGGAACCTCCAGCAGAAGCGCAGGCTCGCAGATTTGCAAAAGCGAATCTGGAAGAACTAGGAAAGCGGCCGCAGGTGTATGTCAAGGTTTCCGAGGTACTCCGCCGGGTTGGTGGCCAAGTGCCGTGCGCCACGAGCTTCTATCGGGACAGACTGGATGAGATCTGGGATCTTTTCGGACCCGATCGGCTGTTGTATGGCAGTGACTGGCCAAACAGCGACTCATGGGGAACCTTGCCCCAGGCACTGAAAATCGTCCGTGAGTATTTCTTTAGCAAAGGCAGAGCCGCTGCCGAAAAGCTATTTTGGAGGAATTCTATTTCCGCGTATCGCTGGGTGAAACGCGAGCGAAGCCAGCCTCAAGATTTACTGGAGTAACCAACCAGTTGCTTCCTTCTCGTGATATCCGCGGAACACGGTTTGCGATTTCTTCAGTCAGCGCTCGGCAGGGAATATTTGCCTTTGACCTTCTGCACTTTCGAAGATGCCCCCAGGGTCCTCAGGTATAGGCGAGACCGACGGCGATACGGATATCAAGACGTCTGGTCATTGGTTAGAAACGGAAAGCCCCTCCCTAACGATCAGTTTGTGCTCCGTATAGGATTCGGGAGGGACTGGTCGTCCATTCAAACATTGAAGGACGAGCGGAATAATTTTTGACCCATAGTTAGAAGGAAAATAGGCTACGGCACCCATGAGGGGTGTACCAGGCCGGCGCAATTCGGCGTCCAGTTCCTCGTCCGGGCCCCATCCCTGTGACATGATTTCGGTGAACTGTTCGCGACCTGTTTCTCGGACCGCGCGAATAGCGCCGCGCGCGCAGTTGTCATTAGCGGCCGTGATGAGCAGTCGATCGCGCCCACCAAGAGATCGGAGGGTGCTCGACGTCGCCCGATATCCTCCCTGTTCCGTTCCTCTACCATTCTTGTGGAGCACGCATTTGCTAGGGACGTTTGGCAGAACACTCCGGATTCCATCAAGGCTGCCTATTATCCGCGAATGAGTGGCCGGGCCTGCCTCCACTGACTCCAGTAGCAGCACGCGATCAACTCTCCCGCGCCAATGGTCGCGGGCATACTTTGCCAAGGCCTCGCCTCCCAAGTGTCCCACCACATAATTATCAGCTCCGAAGTAAATAGCATTCGGTATCGGAATATCAATGGCCAAAGTTGGAATTCCCGCCTTGCGGAACATGTTCGCGAGCACAGGCGCCACACGAGAATGGAATTGGTATTCAATGACGAAATCCACTCTCTCGGCGATGAGCGCGGCTGCATTTTTCACGGCTTGTTCGGGACCGCCACGATTGTCAACGACCAAAAGTTCGATTCCGAATTTTTGGGCGGCGTCAACGAGTCCTTGGGTTACCTTCCTGACGAACGGTTGGTCGCTGGAGAGTTGCGCATACCCGATGCGATAAGTCCGGTAACCAAGGCAATGCTGGAATTTCTTAGTCTTCTTGTCCCTTCGAACATATCCGTGCGTTCCTAAGGTATGAAGCAATCGAAATGTAGTACTTAAATCGAGTTGGGATTTTTCCGCGATGTCCGTGAGACGCAACTCGGTACGTGACGCGCGCAGAATGTCCAGAACGTTCAGCGCCTTCCCAAGCACATCCACGTAGTAGCGGCCCGATCCGTCTTGAGAATCGGCTTCGACTGCATTGGGCTCCCTCGTCATGTCTTGGTCATTTTGGGTACTTTGTCGCTTGCTCACCAATCGACCGCCTTTCGTAATTTCTGGTCACTCGCGTCAAGAGCGTGCCGCAATTCGGCGCTGCGGGTGGATGCCATGGATATAGGCATATTTTAGCCCTGTCAACGACTTTCACTGTATAAAATAATATTTTCCTTGACAAAGAATTTGCGCAAAGTACCATCGGGGCATTTCGAGGTCGTCGAAAGCGCCGCGCTGTTCAGTACGGGGGGGTGTTATGAGGGATTCGCGAGCTTATCCAGTAGGAAAGTTTGCCCTGGCGACGATGTTGATGATGTTTCTTTTGTGGTGCTGTTCCCCGGCCGTTGCTCAAACGACCCTCGGTTCGATCACAGGAAAGGCGACCGACCCGAGCGGCGCCTCAGTTTCAGGCGCGGTAGTTACGATTACGAATGAAGACACGAACGTAGCGCGGGACTTCACTACAGGAACAGACGGGGTCTATACCGTGTCGGACCTCGAACCGGGAGTGTACCGAGTGCGGGTAACGGCAACGGGATTTAAGACGTTGGAAAGGCCACACTTGAACTTGTACCCTCGTCAAGTGTTGGATCTCGATTTGCAACTCACCGTCGGCGCCACTAATGACACGGTTACGGTGACCGCTCCAGTCTCGGCTATCGATACGGAAACGGCCACGATTACTTATACCCATACTGCTGAAGAATTAGTGAATCTACCTCTAATAACCCGTCAAGACGATACCAATAGCGATTTCTCTATCTATAATCCGGGAGTCGCCCGCGATGGTTGTGGATTCATATATGCCAATGGTGTGCAGGGGAACGATACTACGTACTCTTCTGATGGAATCATTGAGATGGCCGATCCGGACACCACCGGTAACGGGGCCTTCATTCAGCCGGGACTCGATAGTCTGGCGGACATAACCTACGTCCTTGTCGGTCCTTCCGCGGAATATGCAACTCCCACGAACCTGGTTCTTGTGACTAAGGGGGGCACTAACCAGTTTCACGGCAACTTGTTCTGGGAGTATAACGGCGCCGCACTGAATGCACGCAACTACTTTGCTTCATCGGTTCCTTTCAATGTCACTAACGATTTCGCCGTCAGTGTGGGTGGACCCGTCATTAAAGATAAGCTATTCTTCTTCGCCGACTGGAACGGCTTATTTGAAGAATTGAATAGTGTCATTGATGCGACGACAGCGTTGCCACAGTGGCGCACGGGAAATTTTAGCAATTTGCTGAGCCAGGGCATTACCATCAAGAATCCGTCCACAGGACTGCCGTTTCCGAACAACCAAATCCCTTCTAACTTAATCAGTTCCTCCTCGGTCAGCCTGCAAAATTACTTCTATCCGACGCCTAATTATGGCCCGGCTGGGCTAGAATCCGGCAACTGGCGAGGCCTACTTCCACTAACCCTTCGATTCCCCATCAATCCCTTAGACGTTCGTATCGACTATAACATCGACAAAGCTGACTCGATTTTTGGGCGATTCACGATGCGGACAATGCCCTTGACCGCATCAACCAACATGCTTCCACCGGCTGGCATATTCAATCAGACCTGGCACGTCCGGCAGTTGGTTTTGTCGTGGACTCACACGTTCAGTCCCAATCTCCTGAATGAAGCCCGAGCGGGTGTTTCACGGGTCGCGAAAAACCTAGATCCGGACGGGGACGGTGGCCAGATCTTGAGTGACGCGGGAATTCAGGGCGTCGACTACGATTCCCTGAAAGGGCTCGAGGGAGTTCCTCAATTGTCGATAACCGGCGTGAGCGGCACAAACGGTTCAATTCCGCAAGGCCTGGTGGCCAGCACTACGATACAGTTTATCGACAACCTGAGCTGGACCCGCGGAACGCATGCGATGAAGTTTGGCATGGACATCGTGCGCGACCGAGATGACACCGTCTTCTACAACATGAACCAGTTTGGGCAATTCAACTTTACTGGGGCGTACTCAGGCTTTGGATACGCGGACTTTCTTCTTGGACTCCCGCAGGCGACCACCTTAACCACGCCGCTGCCCCGCCCGTACGAGCGTGGGATATTATGGGGGTTCTATGCCCAGGACCAATGGAAAGTTTCATCGAGGCTGACTCTAAACTATGGGTTGAGATATGAATTGTCACCCCCGTACTATGAAAAGGAGGGGCGCCTCGCGTCTTTCGATCCAACAGCCAATGCCCTCGTAATTCCGGACAACGGCGAGAGCCATATCAGCCCCTTCGCTCCAACCAATATTTCCATTATTACGGCTTCCGCCGCCGGTTATCCGGCTCAATCATTGATTCAAACGAGCAAGACCGATTTCTACCCCAGAATCGGTGTGGCCTACAAATTGACCTCGGATGGAAAAACTGTGATTCGTGCCGGGTACGGAATCTATGGTGATGTTTTGTACGGAGGCGTCATCACTTATCTTGCCGGTGGGGTACCTTTTACCGGCTCCGAGTCGTTTACCAACCAATTCACCGCTGGCGTACCACTGTTGAAATTCCCCAATCCATTCCCAACCACTGGAACCACTGTGCCAACCACAAACGTCGTGGGCATCAACCCGCACATTGACAGGCCTTATCTCCAGCAATGGAATTTGGTGCTAGACAAGCAGATAGGTTCGCTCGGATTTTCGGCGGCCTATGTAGGCACGAGCTCTGCAAAGCTCATTTATGCGCGCAATCTGGACCAGCCACCTCCTAGTACAACGCCGTTTTCCTTCAGCGAAACGCCGTTTCCAGACCTACAAAGCATTAAGTGGTTAAGCAATGGAGGCAGCGAGAGTTACAATGCGCTGCAGCTCTCGGCCAGGAAGACTGCAGGCCGTGATTTGATTTTCAACGCTGGTTACACGTTTGCTAAAGACCTGACAAATATGGACGCCCTGTATCCGGTGGGCGCAGAGATTGAAAATCAGTTCAATCTAGGCGCAGAGCGAGGGAACAGCCCGCTTGTCCCCCGGCACCGTTTCATTGCTACCGCCGTCTACAGTCTTCCCTTCGGCAAGGGTCAACGCTTTCTGAACGACATGCCCAAAATCGCTGATTACATTTTGGGTGGTTGGCGTACATCCTATGTTGTAACGTTACAAACTGGATTGTACTTCACCCCGAGCTTCGATGGGTTTGATCCTTCGAACACCAATTATTTCGGAGGCCGGCCGGATGTTATCCCGGGGGTCAGCACGACTCCACCGGGTGGCCGGACGGTCAACGAATGGTTCAATCCGGCGGCTTTCAAAATACCCGGCTGCCCTAACACTGATCCGGTGTGTACTGACCCCGCCAACGTCGGTCGCTTTGGAAACGCTGGAGTCAACACCTTAGAAGGTCCTCCCTTGAAGAATCTTGACTTTGGGCTTCTCAAGGACTTCCGCATCCGGGAAACCATGAGCCTGGGATTCCGAGCCATATTCTCGAATATATTTAATCATCCAGCCTTCGGCCAGCCTCTCTCTGACATTAGCAGCACGTCGACGGCCGGCTCGATCACCGGCACTACCGGAAATTATCTCTCAGGTTCGAACGCGAGCCGAGTAATAAACCTCTCCTTGGAGTTCAGGTTTTGAACGCTAGAGGGGGGCGGCAGGCAAACGAATGCAGTTGGGTTGGATCCGGGAGTAGCGTTCTGCTCCGATGCCTGTGCATTTTGTAGCGTGCAGAGGCTTACTCCAACCTTATTCCAGATGGGACTACTTCTGATCCCTCCATGCGTCCCCGCGTGGCTGAGCACTTTCGCTACGAGGAAACGGCAGGATCCTTTGTAACCAGGGTCGCAACGCTGCATCGTCTGAGATGCCCCAACCCGCCAGAGGGCACGGAATACTCAAGCGTCCGATAGAATCAGCTTGGTAGCTAAAAGAGATTATGATTTTCAGTAAAACTGCGATTGATTCGTTCAACCTTTTCTCTGAGACAGGTATTCGCTCGACAAGAATTCTTCGAGCGGGTAGCCAGGAGACAAGATGAAACGCCTGAGTCGCAGGGACTTGTTGAGGGACAGTATCTCCGCAGGGCTTATAGCGCTGGCGGGAGGCCCTTTTGCGAAGCGCGTTGTTGCGAGTAGGAGAACCGCACCGACACCTGTTGCCGAAACGCAGTGGGGAAAGGTTCAGGGAGTCGAATGGCAGGGCGTTAAGGTTTTTAGGGGCATTCCGTACGGGGGTCCCACGGAGGGAGCCGCACGTTTTCTGCCACCTACGAGTCCCGCCCCATGGGCGGGACTCCGTGATGCGACAACGAACGGCCCGCGTTGCATTCAGGGATCGAGGAGGATGTACAGTGACCCTGAGATCGGTCAGTATTTCAGAGGAACGGCAGATCGCGAAGAACTAGCGGAGGAGAAAAATAGCGAGAACTGCCTCGTGCTTAATGTTCTCACCCCAGGGCTAAAGGGAAAACGTCCAGTCATGATCTACATTCACGGAGGCGGCTATAGCAACCTGTCGAGCCAGATCACTGTTTTCGCCGATGCCTTGCCCCGTGAAGAAGACGTCGTGCTGATGGGGATCAACCATCGGCTGGGTGCCTTCGGCTATTTGTACCTAGGCGGCCTAAGCGAGAAGTATGTTGTCGGCAATGTGGGACAACTCGATCTGGTCCTGGCACTGCAATGGGTACGTGACAATGTCACACAGTTCGGCGGCGACCCGCAAAACGTTACTCTCTTCGGCGTTTCCGGCGGCGGTGGGAAGCTCAACACTCTGATGGCCATGCCTGCGGCCAAAGGACTATTCCATCAAGCGATCATTGAAAGCGGATCCCTTCTTCGGGCCCACGACAGAGACACCGCTATAGAAAACGCTAAGACGCTGCTCTCGAGACTGGGACTGGCAGAAAGCCAAGTCGACGAGCTTCAGAAGATCCCCGCCGACAAGTTATATGAGGCTGCCGAAGAGATGGGATCGAAAGCGCCAGCTCCGGTAGTGGATGGACACTCTGTACCGGAACAAATCTGGGACCCCACGGCACCCATGATTTCTGCAGATATTCCGCTGATCATCGGAAACTGCAAGGACGAGGGGACGCTATTCGCAAAACAGGACGAGGAATTGTTTCGTCTTGATGAGGCAAGTTTGCGCGACCGTCTCGTTGAGTCCGGAATCCCCTCGGCTGATGTCGGTCCCCTCCTAGACGCTTACCACCGTGATCACCCGAGTGACACGCCGAGCGACATCTATTTCCGCATTTCCACAGACCGTGGAGCGCGTTGGAATACCGTAAGACAAGCGGAACTCAAGATCGTGCAGCGCAAGGCGAAAGCATATGTCTATTACTTCGCGTGGGAACCCCCCGTGACAGATCGAAAGTACAAAGCTTTTCACACGGCTGAACATCCTTTGTCATTGAGGCTCGTCCGATATCCGGAAGCGGAGCAATTATCGAAACAGATCAGCGGCGCGTGGGTGGCCTTCGCCCGTCACGGTACCCCCAATCGGCCGGGGTTGCCTGATTGGCCCGCGTATTCGACCACGGAGAGAGCAACCATGGTTTTCGACCGTCCAAAGAGTGCAGCGGTTATCGATCCTGACCGTGAAGAGCGGCTGATGCTGCTGGACTGGCCGACGCACAGATTGCTTTAGTTTCGGTGGTGGAAAGTGTCTACTGAGAATGTATGAGACTAAGCGCAGCTCTGTGGAGATTTCAACGGTCGATTCTTCAATAACTGAGGGTCGTACTCGGACAGGCTTGCGTTATGTCCCGCGGGATTATCCGACACTGTCCAAGAGTAAAATTATGCCTCTCTGGATCCGAATCGCTCCAATGTTCCTCGGAGCAGTGGGGTTTGCGAGCTTAGCATTTTGCCAGCAGGAGAAGGGAAACACGCTGCGGTTGAATGCCAGTGACATTTATCAACGCGCGGTGAGCAGCAACATTTCCCTCTCGCAAGATGGCTCAGCACTGGAGCTGCTAGCAAGCGAAGTGTTCGAGGACGACGGGCCCGCCTCCGGTTTCTCCTATAAACCAAATAAAGAGACGCTTTCTCCTGGCATCGAGATTCGCAAGCAACTCGTGATTCCCGATCCCCGGGCGAGTAGAGCGAGCCTATTGGTTGGCCATGGTGGCGAGCTGAACGTAGAGGTTAACGGCGTTCCGCAAAAGCTCGGAGTACCGCGTTCGGCATTCTTGGGCGAATGGCAGGTGTACGACATTGATTCGGCAGCGCTCAAGCCGGGTGTGAACAACATCGTCATCCGGGGCACCGGGATAATTTGGATCGCCCGAGCCGACGACTCTTATTTGGAATTGCCGCACAGAAGCGCACGCAGTGCCGATGGGGGCAAGTCCTGGAGCGCGGACAGGCTGGGTGCAGCAGGAGATATCGCCGGAGAATACTACGTACGGGTGCGTCTCGAGCGGTTTCGTCCCGGTGGCTCCTTACTGCTGCCGGTAATGGACGTAGCTAACCCCGAGGGAAATCCGCTCGCGCCAGTTATTACCGCGCCCGGTCCGCTAAGGATCTCGGTTTCAACTGCGGCTGACTCCAGAGGTGACGTAACGGTCCGTGTGCGTTCTGGAACGACCTATGTGCCGAACTCAGAGACGTGGTCGGGTTGGATGCCACTCGACCGTAATGGCAGTCTGAAGGAACTGCGCGGCCGCTTTGTTCAGGTTGAGGCGACGCTTGCCACTTCCGACCCGCGGGTTACACCGCGGCTGAGCGGAATTACCATTACGACCGCGCCCCAATTGGCAGCGGGTTGGACGAATGGCATCAGGATGATCGATTTCCACAATGAGGAGATCGTGCGCACATCCATCCCATTCCGCTACGAGCCATTCACAGAGCCAAGATTGAAGGAACTCAGAGAGCGTTATGGACTCGACGCCGTCGTAAGCGGCGCGAAAACGGACCTGGAACTCATTACCAAGTTGGCGGCTTGGTCATCGCGGCAATTCAACTGGATGGAGTGGCACTTAGATGAATCCTATCCGCCGTGGGACGCACTTGAGATCTTGAAAACACAGTCGGACGGCAAGCCGGTTGGTGGTTTCTGTCAGCAATACAACGTGTTGTTATTGCAGGCGTGTGAGAGTTTCGGATTTGTAGGCAGGGATATTTCCATTAGTTGCGGAACGCTGGGTCGTCCGACACCGGTTGGTCATGAAGCAGTGGAGATCTGGTCAAACCAATTTAGGAAGTGGATCTGGGTCGATGGAATGTATGCCTATTATGCAGAGGACAGCGCGGACCATGTTCCGCTGTCGTTATGGGAGGTACGCCAGCGGCAACTCCTCCTCCTCCGCGGCGAAAAGGTACGGCCTACTCAGATCGTGCATATCGTAAAGCCGACAATTCTCCCTTCCATGCCTCCTTGGCTGGTCGACGCGTTTCAGTGGCGCGGCCTCGATGTGGACATGTCGTTCGCGGAACTAAGGCTGATCCCAAGGAGCAATTTCCTCGAACAGAGATCGCCCCTGCCGCTAAACAATGGCAAAGGAGGTTGGACCTGGGACGGATTCGACGTCTGGAACGACGCAAATGTGCCCGCGGAACCGGTTCATCCGAACCTCGTCACGCGGCGTGGCAATCTCGAATGGACGCTCAACCAGGCTCACTTCGTTCTTGAGCCGACCTCGACGCCCGGCGAATTCTTGGTGTACCTCGACACCGAGACCCCTGGGTTCGAGAAGTTTCTGGCTGAGATCGACGGCGGCGAAAGGTCCAGCGTCGCGGCAATCTTTCCTTGGAAGTTACACCCTGGACGAAACAGCTTAAGGGTCTGGCCGCGGAACAACGCAGGGCGTGATGGGATCGCCAGTTGGATCGACCTCGAGATGTAAGGAACGTGATTCTGATGGAAGAAGGAGAGCGGATACGCAGAGTTCCTGAAGACATCGTAGGGTCACAGCCGAATCAGCTGACACCTGCGGAAAATTCTGAACTGTCAAGGACCGGCAGGCAAAGGAGCAACCGATGCGCAAAGGAATTGTAATCTTGATGCTTGCCATGCTGGTGCTGACGATTGACGTGGCAAGGCCGCAGGACAACGCACTCGAGTATAAGTCGCCTTTCATGCGCGTCGAACTAGCGCGGGACCAACCTGCCATTGTGGCACTTGCCGTGGATTCACTTGGCAAGAACAAGCTCAACTTGAATGCCCTCCGGCCCCCAGGCAAGCGGGAAGAAGTATATGAAGTTCACCAGGTCGCCTCGAAGTATGAGTATCGTCCCTCGGGCGCACTTGTCACGACACCGCCGGGTTGGACTTTCGCGTTTTCTGACCGACAAATTCACTTGCGCTCACATTTTGCCGGCGGGATCCCACCGCCACCACTGGTGCTGAACTTTAATTCTTACCTCAATCATGCCACTTTGTTAGGGCATAGTAACAAGGATGGCAGCGTTGTGCTGCCGGCGCTTCTTAACCTGCCTGACCACGGGACGTTTCGGATTACTTCTAGTCCTTCCGAGGGGTTGGTGCTCGGATACGACGCCTTACGCCATGCAGAGGCTCCGTCACCCAATAAGCCTCCCTCTGAACAAGAAGGGGACTATGTGAAGGTGACCTTTACTGGTGCCTCCGCTGCCATGCCCGACATCGCTTACTCCTTGGAAGTGGTGGCTATTTATCCTGGCCCGCCGGAGCTGGCACGAGACGCCCGGTTTGATGGATTTCGCCGCAGCTGGATCAGCATTTTTCAACTAAATCCGCGCTTGCGAGTGCTAGCTAACAATGCCGCCAGTGACCCATGTGCATTCACGTTGTTTGAGTACTCCTCCATAGCCGAGCGCACACCGCCGCTCGCGCCAGGGCTGACGGCGTTGGACCTTATACGCGAGTCACTGGACCGTTACCTCTCCGGAATGAAGGCGTACGGCATTGCACGATACGGTAACGACCCAAAGACTCCTTACGATTTTCTGGATACCTATCCTTCGCTGCTCATCGCTGCATGGGATTATGTGCGCGGAAGCGACGATAAGAAGTGGCTGAATGAAAACTATGCGGGTCTGAAGGACTGGGCCTCCAAGATGCTCGCGATGGATCCACAAGGAGGGGGACTTATCGAATACCCGGCGAGCGGCGACTCCGGCTCTTGGCCTGAGGAACTCGTGCTGCGCCCGGCAAACTGGTGGGATGACATAGGCTTTGCTCACCAGGATGCTTACTCGAATGCTCTTGCCTACCACGCTCTCCTTGGGATGCAGGAGATGGCTCGGCTTGCAGGCAGGCCGGACGATGAGCAGCTATATGCATCTCGTGCCGTGAAACTCCGCTCCGTCTATTTCGACACCTTCTACAATCCCACAACGGGATTGCTGGCTGGATGGCGCAGTGCAGACGGCAAGCTGCACGATTACTACTTCATGTTTGTAAATGGTGTGGCCATTGTCTATGGATTAGTTCCAAGCGACAAAGCGAATCAGATCATGGACCGTTTGCTCGCTAAAGTAAAAGAGGTGGGCTATACCAGTTTTGAATACGGCCTTCCTGGCAACCTGGTACCCATTCGACGGGAGGATTACGCGCACCACATCCTAAGCTCGGGCGGAGGTGTGAAAGAGGACGGCTCTGACGGATTCCAGATCTACCAAAACGGAGGTGCGACTGCGGCCTTCGCCTACTTCACCCTCCAAGCGTTATACCAACTGGGCCGGGATAAGGAAGCGGATGCCATGCTGTTTCCCATGCTGCGCGGATTTGAGAACGGAGTGTTTCAGGGCTTTGGTCCGAATGGGAAAAGCTTTGATTGGAGAGCGTGGGACGGAACGCCCCATGGCTACGAAGGTCTTCTGGTGGATGGATACCAAGCGCTACTGGCAGTTCCATCGCGTTAATGTCCCTGCGTTGGGCATGTCATAGGTAAAACGACTTCACGGATCGAATTGCAAAAGAAGGTGCCACTAATGTTCAGAACGTGGAACATACTGATCACATTTCTCGGGCTTGGCACGTTTATTTACGGTCTGGCCCTGAAGGAACAGGATCCCGGCACGAAACATCTGATAGCCCGTGGTTTTAATTCCGGCTTCGAATTATCGAACGGAACCTTCAACGGGATGTTAGCCGCAAGCGATGGCAAAATCTATTATGTCCTGTGCGCCGCTTCGATCGATATCGGAGCGCAGATGTATTCCTACGATCCTGCGACGGATAAAATCGAGCACTTAGGTGACCTTACGGAAGCTTCTGGGGAGAAAGGCCTCAACTCCATTCCTCAAGGTAAGAGCCATGTCAACTTTGTCGAATCGAACGGAAAGCTCTACTTTTCCACCCACGTCGATTGGTACACGATACAAACTGACCGCGAGCTGATGGCCCCGCCCCCGTCCGGATATAAGCCTTATCCCGGCGGTCACTTCCTTGCCTACGATATGGTTTCCCGACAATTTGAGGACTTGGCCAAAGCGCCGCCCGGCCAAGGGATCATTTCGATGAGCATGGATACCAAGCGCGGTCGGCTTTACGGTCTACTTTGGCCCTCCGGATCTTTCCTTCGTTATGACCTGAAGTCCAAAGACCTAAGGACCATGCGCCCGCCGGATCGAGAGGGGGACAATGAACACGAGACCCTCAAAGTGCTGTGCCGAGCGCTGCCCATCGATCCGGCAGACGGTTCGGTCTATTTCACGAATGCCGACGGCGATATCCTTCGATACCGCTACGACCGCGACGCCATTGAAATCGTCCAAGGGGACAATCTGCGAAAGGATTACTTTGGTACTTGGAATCCTTCGGAAGGGAAAGACATGGGCTACGGCTGGCGGCAAGCGATCTGGTATGCGCCGGAACGCGTGATCTATGCCATACACGGCCGCTCCAGCTATCTATTTCGGTTCGATCCGCGAGCGGAGCGAGTCGATGTGCTGCAGCGCATCGCATCGGAACCGTCCCAGCGGAGCGGAATGTACGATTCATTCCATTTCGGCTACCTCAGCTTCACACTCGGACCCGACGGCCACACCCTCTATTACCTGACGGAAGGGGGGATTGTCGAGAATGGCAGACGTATCGCCGTATACGCAAAACCACAAGGTGCAGACCGACAAGCGCAAGGGGAACCTATCGAGGACTTGCACCTGGTCACTTACGACATCCCGACCGCGAAGTACACCGATCATGGCGCGATATTGTTCGGCGATGGCCAGCGACCTGGGCTCGTCAACTCGATTGCGGTGGGCAAGGATGGTTCGGTCTACTGCATCACGAACATTCCCGGAAAAAGTGGGTCACACAATGACTTAATTCGCATTCCTTCGGTGCCGCAGACTAAATAGCGATCCGCCTTGGCTCGACGCTGACGGAACGGATTCAAATGGAGTGCATCTCCTTATGGCGAAAACGAAGATCCGGCAAATACGCGCTTATGTCGTCCGAGATGGTGGAGGTGACTACCACGACCAGAAACAGGACCATTGGATTAACGACCATGTGGCGTCGCCCATGGCGAAATATCCCGCTTATCGGGAAAGTAGACAGGCATTTGGTCTGAATGTTCTGGGCACTCTGGTCGTTGAGGTAGAGGCGGACAATGGCGTGGTCGGATTTGCAGTGACTACCGGCGGTGAACCAGGTGCATGGATCGTCGAACATCATTTAGCGCGATTCCTCGAAGGTGTAGACGCTACGGACATCGAACGGATCTGGGACCAAATGTATCTCTCTACTATTTATTACGGTCGAAAAGGTCTGGTCATAAACGCGATCAGTTGCGTCGATCTAGCATTGTGGGACTTGCTCGGGAAACTGCGGGGCGAGCCAGTATATAACCTCCTTGGAGGGGCCGTCCGCGATGAGCTGATTTTCTATGCGACGGGTAGCCGCCCGGATATCGCGAAACAACTTGGCTTCATCGGTTGCAAAATGCCTGTCCGTCATGGTCCAGCAGAAGGTGATGAAGGGCTGAAATTAAACCTCGCGCGGTTGGCCGAGATGCGATCTAAAACCGATGAGGATTTTTGGCTTATGTATGACTGCTGGATGAGCCTTGATATGAACTACGCAACGAGGTTCGCGCATGCAGCCAAGGATTACGGAATGAAATGGATAGAGGAACCTCTGTTGCCGGATGATTATTGGGGATATGCAGAACTCAGGCAAAACCTGCGAGGCGACATGATGGTAACCACAGGCGAGCACGAATCCACTCGTTGGGGTTTTCGCATGCTTCTCGAAATGGGATGCGCTGACATCATCCAACCCGATGTAGGGTGGTGCGGCGGAATGTCTGAGCTAATGAAGATATCTGCGCTCGCCGACGCACATCGGGTCATGGTGATTCCACATGGGTCGAGCGTTTATAGTTATCACTTTTCCGTTACGCGGCACAACAGCCCTTTCTCGGAATTCTTGCTAATGGCACCTGGCGCCGACGAAGTTACACCAATGTTTTTTCCGCTCTTGCTTGACGAACCAACACCACGGAACGGTCGAATGAAGCTGCCTGACACGCCGGGATTCGGAGTGCGCCTTAATTCTCAGTGTAAACTTCGCCGCGTTGAAGCATATAGCCGAGGGCAACATGAGAATGAAAGATAAGGTCGCAATTATCACCGGCGCTGCTTCCGGCATTGGCCAGGGCGCGGCGCTACTCTTTGCAGATGAAGGCGCGAGAGTTGTTGTCGCAGACATTGATCCGCGTGGGGGGAAGAAAACGGTCGCGGCGATCACAAGGAAAAAAGGGAAAGCACTGTTCGTGGAGGCTGATATTGCAAAGGAAGAATCAGCCAAGAAGATAACGGACGACGCCATGAAGGAATTTGGTCGTGTGGACATACTGGTAAATAGTGCCGCGATCTTTGTTCTAAAAGGATTTGACGCGAGTATGGAAGATTGGCAAAAGTCACTCGGCGTCAACGTCATTGGTACTTCTATGGTTTCAAAATACGCCGCGAGAGCAATAAGGAAAAGCGGCGGGGGCGCCATTATCAATTTATCTTCGGTTTCCGCTTTTGTGGCCCAACCGAATTTTTTTGCTTACAGCGCTACGAAGGGAGCGATCTTGCAAATGACGCGGAACATGGCAATGGACTTGGCGCCCGCCAAGATTCGAGTCAATTGCGTATGTCCGGGCGCGATTTTGACGCCGGCTTCGTATCGCCAAATAGCAAAGAACGGTATGACCTTCGAACAGTTTGACGCCGAAGAAGGGGCTAAGACCTTTCTGAAACGTCTCGGGAAGGTGCGCGAAGTGGCTGCTGCCATTCTCTTTTTGGCATCGGATGACGCTTCGTATATCACTGGAACACATTTGCTGGTTGATGGCGGCTACACTGCGGTGTAACCCTGTGAGACGCTCACGGTGAAATTGGTTCTGGAGATTGCTCGGAGGTGGTCAGACGATGCAGAAGGCTGCGTACTACGAAGGTAAGCGGAGCGTTCGGGTTGGCCCGTGTGTGCCGGAAGCGCCGGGTCCGGATGAGGTGCAACTCAATGTCTCCTACTGTGGAATTTGTGGAACTGACCTGCATTTGTTCAATGGCAACATGGATCATCGTTTGCGGATTCCCCAGGTGTTTGGGCACGAAGTGTCCGGGACCATAAGAGCAGTGGGCGAGCGAGTTAAGAAGCTCAAGGCTGGCGATCACGCCACAGTCCGCCCGATCAATCCGTGCGGGGCCTGCCCGGCTTGTCGTGCCGGCAATTCCCACGTCTGCCAACGGCTGAAGTTCCTTGGTATCGACGCACCGGGGGCATTGCAATCGTTGTGGACCGTACCAGCACATACACTGCACCTGCTGCCTAACCATTTGCCACTCGAAACTGCCGCACTGGTAGAACCACTCGCTGTGGCTTGTCATGATGTCCGTCGATCTAGGTTGCAGAGTGGAGAGTATGTGGTGATTCAGGGTGGCGGACCCATCGGAATGTTGATAGCCATGGTGGCCAAACAGATGGGAGGGAAAGTACTAATTACGGAAGTAAATCAGTTTCGTCTGAAGCTCGCCCGAGATTTGGGATTTGAGGCTATGGATCCTCAAAAGGACGACATTGTGCGTTATGTGACCGAGCAGACTCACACCGCTGGGGCGGACATCGTGTTTGAGGTTTCGGGATCGGCGGCCGGAGCTGCGAGCATGACGAAGCTCGCCCGGGTCCGCGGTCGAGTCGTGGTGGTTGCGGTGTTCACTGAAGTTCCAAAAGTGGACCTCTTTCAATTTTTCTGGAGAGAGCTGGAGTTGTTGGGCACCCGCCTATACGAACCGCAAGATTTTGAGCAAGCTATCGAATTGGCATCTTCCGAAACTCTGCCGTTGGACCGATTGATCAGCAAAATTTGCTCCATCGAAACAGTGCCAGCAGCACTTCACGAGCTCGAATCCGGAGGGGAAGCAATGAAGATTATCGTTCAATGTTCTGAAGAATAGACAGAATCCGGACGCGAAGAGGGACCCTCAGTTCACAATCCCCAACGTTGAGTGGTCTGCCGTGTACGCCCGCGCTTCTTTGATTTCTGGGCGATCGGCCGAGGGGATTGAGGCCATCAACAACTTCACGAAATACTGTCGCGCACTTTCTGGCTGACCTATGGATTCTGCCGCATGAGCGGCACCGTAAAGCGCGTCGAGCCGGTTGGGAGTTTCCCGCAAGGTGAGTTCATACTCCCTCAGCGCTCCGGTCGACTTCCCGGATTCAAGGAGCATATCCGCCAACATTTCTCGTGCGGGCATGGAGATAGATTCTACTCTGTCCCGATCTTCGCTGTTGGCGGCGGCGCGGAGTGTTTGCAAGGCGTCGTCGAATTTGCCTTGGGCGAACGCGATCCACGCGCGCGCCTCTTGGACATGTGTGTCGTTGTCGTCGCCAGATGACCCTATCCTTTTGCTCTGCTGGCGCAGCCCGGCAACACATTCTTCTAACTCCACTAGATCCTTTTGCGCTTCAGCGACATCACCGCTGCGCGCCGCACCTATCGCGCGCACCCAGTATGCGATTTCCTGCGCACGAGGTTCTCCGCTGGGGACGATCAGCGATTCCGCAACCTTCCAATGATGCAGTTCCAGTGCTGCCCGCGCTCTGAAATCGCCTTGGTACAAGGCGATCTGCCGGCCGCTCGCTCCTACAACCTTTGTGAGATCTTCCGTCACTCGGAGAGCAGCGGTCTCGTCACCCGCTTGCAGGTAGGAGTATTGCAGGAAGTCCATTGCGTGGACCTGATAGTGCATGTCTGCTCGGCCCGTGCGCGTAGCATCCGCCGCTGCTTTCGCCGACGCGCGATTCGACGCGATCGACTCCCGCCATAATCCTAGCCGCACGAATATGTGCGACGGCATGTGCAGCGCATGAGCCGAGTCGGGAGCGATACGCGCGAACTGTCGTGCAGCTTCCAGGCCTTGGGACGCGAGTTCAGGAGTATCCGCCGCGTGAATTAGATAATGCGCTGGGCCCGGATCGTCTGGTGCCGCGCGAAAAAGAGGATCAAGCACGGCGATGGCCCGCTTGCGATTATTGCTTTCATCCACCCCTATTTGTGCCAGTGCCACTAGCGAAAGGCCATAGAAAGCTCCGACGTCAGTGTCGTTGGTAAATTGGCGATACGCTTTTTCCCAGGCTTCAGAAAAGGCCTTCATTCGAGCAATTTGACCCAATCCTGGATTTTTCTGGTAGAAGACCCGTGCGACGTCGATGTATGCACGTTCCCGTGGAGTGATCGCTGTCTGAGCTTCTGCTACCTCAATGTCTCCGCGCCCCTCCGCAAACGTTCTTGCATCCGGCCAAGTCCAGAGCTGTTCGTAGCGGCTCATCGCTTTACCCCAGAACGCCATAGCACACAGCGGTTCCTGAGTGGATACCCATGCGAACGTGTTTTCTGCCTGTAGATATTGAAATGAGTGCAGCAGAGCCAAGCCTTCATCGAGCCGGCTCTGAACGCGCTGAGCGCAGGATGTGGGTAAGTTCACCTTGCCCAGGGCATGTCCAGAGGCGGCCTCCTCTTGGAAATCTGGTTGCGGCCTGACCAGACCGGAATCTATGCCCCCAACAAGGATCACCAAAAGAACCGCAATAAGCATGCCGTCGTCAGTGCGGGATATTGGTTCAAACTCTGACGACTGACCGGCCATTAGTTAAACTGGGCGACCGAGAGCAACATCTTCAGCGTCTTACCCGGGGTCCGGGTCATTTTTTCAAAGGCCTTCTGTCCATTCTCGAGGGCCATCCTTTCCGTCCACCGCGTCATGTCGATCTCGCCGGCAATGAGCAGCGCCAAGGCTCGACGAAAGTCGACCGGTGTGTAGGCAAAAGACATCACCACGCGATGTTCCTTACGGATGCTGGTAACAAAATCAATTTCGCTCCGTTGGTCAGCCATTCCTAACAACAAAACCTGTCCTCCGGGTCTGCACAAGTCGAACGCCAGTTGACGAGCGGCGGCGCTTCCACTCGCGTCGATGACTATGTCAAATCCGAATTTCCCACCTTCGATCCCCTTACGAACGGCGGCATTGTCGCTGGCATTCAACACGCAGGGAACTCCCATCTCACGAAGCACGCTCAGGCGCTCCTCGTTGATATCGACGCTCAAGATATCTCTGGCGCCGAGCCCCCTGGCCACCAAGAACGCCAGAGCGCCCATCGTGCCAGCTCCCACAATAGCCAACCGGAAGAAAGCGGGGGGGGCAAGAATCCGGAATAAGTGCACGATGTTCGCGAGCGGCTCGGCAAGAATTGCCCGATCCGAAGAAAGTGTTTCCGGTATCTCGTGAATCTGCTCTTCGGGCAGGAGGACGTACTCGGTAAAGGACCCTTCTGTCCGGTCCATTCCTAGCAGCCGCCAGTTTTCGCAGAGATTCTGCGCGCCGGAAATACAACTCACACATTTCCCGCAACTGACCAGAGGGTTTGCGACGACGCGACGGCTGTCCTCGAGCCGTCCTACCAATTCGTGTCCCAAGATGAGCGGAGGTATTCGCCGTGCACTGTGACCCAGAAAGCCCGATATATCCGAACCGCAGATCCCGGCAGCCTCGACGCGAACTTCCAGTTCACCAGCGAGGGCACTTGGTCGTGGCCTCTCCTGCAATTCGACCGACCCGGATCCTGTGTAGACCAATGCTCTCATGATGGGTCCATGTCTCGCCCAGCCGCTTCAGCACTGTAAATTCTACACCAGAGATGGAAATTTCAAAGTGCCGAATGGACCCGTGTCCGAGTATGCAAAGCCGTCGAACGATTATTGGGAACGCCTTGCGCGGCCGAACTTAGACTTCAAAAGCGCTTGCGGAGCATTGAGCTAGGATCTGACCGCTTGGTCAAATGCTTCCGAGTACTCCACCATCGCTACCCGGAGGACGCCGAGCAGACGCTTGTTCTCCGCCTTTTCTTCCGATGAGTATTGGCGATCAGGCCTTTCGATGAACGAACGGAGGCTGCTTCCTCCGCATTTTTCAGCCGCTCGAGAGTTTTCCGACTGGCAATCAGCCCTGTTGCCTCCTGGCTCCTATTACATGGTGAAATCGTGCCAGGCAAGCCAGCACGGTTTCAACTCCCCGGTTGCCTTCCTTAAGACGAACGGCTCATCGACGAGCTTCGTAGACGATGTTAAACGGTGTTTCCGCGGCTCTGCGGAAACGACTGAAGCCGGCCGCGGTGACTACCTCGCGAATGCGTTTTTCGCCTGACTGCGCACCCAGGCACAGCGCAACTTCCTGTGAGCGCGAACAAGGAGTGCACAACAAAGTCGAAAACGAGTAGTACACGCGACCGACTGGATTGAGATTGTCTTTTAGTTCATCGTGAGCAAACGGTTCGACGATCATCCATGTGCCGTCCTTGCAAAGTGAATTGCGTACATGGGTTGCGGCGCCGACTGGATCACCCATATCGTGCAAACAATCGAATACGGTGACCAAGTCATATTCTTTTCCTGGAAATGCTTTGGCCTTCGCGACGCCAAAGTTGAGGCGAACCTCGAGACCCTCTTTAGCAGCGGTTGCGCGAGCGCCCTCGATGGATTTGTCATGGTAGTCAAAGCCAAAGAACTGCGATTTTGGGAAGGCTTTAGCCATCAGCACCGTGGACGCACCCTTCCCGCACCCAACATCGGCGACGCGTGCGCCGGCGTCGAGCTTAGCCTGGACGCCGTCCAGGGAAGGAATCCAAGAACTGATAAGGTTTGCTGCATAGCTTGGCCGGAAGAATTTCTCGCAGCCATGAAACACATCTTCATCATGCTCATTCCAACCCATGCCTGCGCCGGTTCGGAACGCCTCGGTAATCCTGGGAACTGCGGCCAGGGAGCCGAGCGCCAATTGGAAGGCGCCGGGAAGATAAGCGGGACTGTCTTCGTTCGCCAAGGTAAATGCCTGCTCCTCGCTCAAGCCAAACTTGCGAGTCTGCTCGTTATAGGTGACGTAGCCACCGGCAGCCTGTGAGCTCAGCCATTCGCGCACATAACGTTCGTCTGTTCTGGTTTTAGCGGCCAGTTGGGTTGAAGTTAGTGGGCCTTCGGCGAGAGCTTTGTACAACCCCAGCTTTTCGCCAATCACTACCATGCCAGAATGGACCGCCGCGCCCAGATCCCCAATGAATTGCCCAACGAACACATTCAGTTTGTCCATATCGAGTGCCATTCTAATTCTCCTTTGTAAATGCGATTTTCTTTGACTCTTCGTTCAGTGATTCTTTATGCGGGCTTCCGACGATCCCGCTCGCTTGGGTTAGGCTCAGGAAGCGCTCGGTGCTGGCTCCTGAGTTGGCTGGCGCGCTTACCTGAAGTGTGCGAGTGCCGACTACTTACTCTTGCTGGGGTCGTCGCCGGGATTGACATAGTTGAATTGAAGCGGAGATTGTCCGTGGACCTGCACAATGGTTTCTCCGGAGGCCATGGCGTAGTGGTGCATGTTGGGGTCGAGGAAAGCAAAGCTCCCGGCAATGAAGGCTTTCATCTTGCTGGGGTCAAACTCATCGCCCATGCCGACTTTGAACGTCCCGGAAATGATCGTGACGTTTTCCCGGTTCGGGTGCCAATGGGGCGCGATACGGTACCCATCAGGCATCTTCAAGCGAATCGTGAAGTCACCAGTAGATGCAGTTGGGTCGCCTTCGAGTACGGCAAACTGTGCTCCAGGACGCACAACGGGGGGTGCCGCCCCCCAGGAAATGGTATCCGGTGTGAATGCGTTGTTTTCGTGTGAGTTATCGTGTGCGACGCTGGTGAATACCAGCTCCGCCCAAGAGAATATTCCAGCGACTGCAAAAGTTAGGAACAAATATCGTTTCATTGTCGAACCTCCGTCATAGGTCGTTCGATACCGCACTGTGGGAATCATGTCTTGGGCTCAATACTATTCCAATCAAGAGCACATACCGTTTGCCTATCTTTTGCATATCGTCGCAAATTACTGATTCCTAGGGGATAATGTCCTTTGAGAGCGTTATGGGACGCACAAGATCGGCAATCGGCGAGATCGAACTGGACCTGGGACGTTACGAGCTACGCCGCCAGGGTCAGCGAGTCAAACTCGAAAAGAAGCCGATGGAACTGCTGATTTTTCTGGTGAGCCGCCGAGAACAGTTGGTTTCGCGTCGGGAGATCGTAAGCAAATTGTGGGGTTCGGATCTGTTCATAGATACTGAGCCCAACATCAACAACATTGTGCGAAAAATCCGCACCGCTCTGGGTGACGACTCCGATAAGCCTCGTTTCCTCGAAACCGTAGTCGGCAAAGGTTACAGATTTGTCGGGCCATTGA
The DNA here is from genome assembly GCA_963722985.1 of Candidatus Acidiferrales bacterium. Classification (GTDB taxonomy): domain Bacteria; phylum Acidobacteriota; class Terriglobia; order Acidiferrales; family UBA7541; genus Acidiferrum. Next base: position 185,434 of record CAVROZ010000005.1, read on the forward strand.
GAGTGTACGACGCCCGTTATCCAAAATCCGATTTTGGATCGGCTGTTGTGCGCGCGGCCGTCCCGGAAAAGACGGGAGGTCGGAGCGAGCGCACTTCTCTGGCCGTCTTGCCCCTGATGCTTCTCGGCAAGGCCACGGATGACTATGGCGTGTGCCTGGGGTTTGCCGATGCACTGGTCGCGCGCCTCGGGAATTTGACGGACGTGGATGTCCTTCCAACTTCAGCAGTGCTGAGCGTGCCGGCGGGGGTAACACCTCGGGAGGCCGCTTTGCGGCTCGGCGTGCGTTTTGCCGTTCACGGCGGCATTCAAATGTTCAAGGGTCTTTGGCGCATCTCATTGGAAATGTTCGACACGGATCTGCAAACTGTTTGCTTCACAAGGAAGCGCGATCTGGACCTCAACCGCCTCTCCGACCTCGAGGACGAGATCGCCAAGCACATCGCCATGGCGCTGAACCGGCCGCTGGGTCCAGCGATGGTTCAACGCTCCCGGCGCTATAGCAAGGACCCTATGGCTTATGCGGAGTTCATGCGGGGCTACACGCTCAGCTCCTCAGGCAATCCAGCGTTGCTCGACGAAGCGGGCCGGCACCTGAACAATGCGGTTATCAGAGATCCTGCATTTTCTCTGGCGCATGCCGCGCTTTCCGTAGTCTGCGCGACTCGTCACTTTGAACTGGATCCATCGAGCGCGTTGTGGGAGAAGGCCGAGTTTCATTGTAGCCGCGCGCTGGATCTGGATCCGGATTTGCCCGAGGGGCACGTCGCCCGCGCGTTTCTCTTTTGGGGGCCGTCCAGGAACTTCCAGCACCTGGAAGCGATTGACGAACTCAAGCGAGCCTTGGCTCTACAGAACAATCAGCCTCAAGCGTACAACCGTCTGGGCACGATCCTGGCTCACATCGGGCTACTCGATCACGCCCGTGAAATGTACGAGCGGGCAAGGCCATTCCATCCCCGAAAAGCTGTTAGTCACAGCATCGTGCAAGTGTACGTTTGGAACCACGAATACGACTTGGCACGAGAGGAGATCGAAGCTTGGCGCATCGAGACTCCAGAAAACAAGTATCCTGTCTACTTTGCTATTCAACTGGCCTTGCTTACAGGAGATTTGAAAGAAGCAAGAGCCCTGTTGGACGAAGCGTTGCAGTTATTGCCGGAAGAACCGCTCATTGTCAGTTTGGAGGGCGTCTATTACGCGTCGACTGGCTTAGCGGGAAAAGCGCTGGACTGCCTGACGACGGCTTGTGCGAGCCCGAAATCCTTTGGCCATGCGCACCACAGTTACTATCAAATCGCCTGCATACTTGCATTGTTGGAGCGGCGTCAAGCTGCGTTTGAGTGGTTGGAGCGAAGTGTCACGAGTGGCTTCGCATGCTGGCCTTTTTTCCTGAAGGACCCTCACCTCAAGAATCTACGAGATCTGGCGGGGTTCGACGTCTTAGTAAGTTCGTTGCAAGCCAAGTATCTCGATCATCTCGGGTTGCTCTAGCTTAGTACTCTAGTTCGGAATTACGGTGACGTATTTGCAACGCGTTAGGCGGCTGAAGCCAACCGGCTGTTTTCAATCTTCGCCAAGAGAGTTGTCAGGTCTTTGCGAGTGAAAGTCCACTGGAACGGAGAAGCGGTTTCCTCGTATCGCCGCTGGAAGGCGAGCAGCCGCTGTTCGAGCTCATTGAGGGATTTGAAGTCGTTGGGCGTGAGTACCTTCCTCTGAACGATAGAGAAATAAATCTCAATCTGATTGAGCCAGCTAGCGTGGACGGGGGTGTGCACGAGGACGACGTTGGGCCATTGAGAACGCAGGCGGTGGACCGCCTTTTGGCCGCGATGGGCGGAACAGTTGTCCATGATCCAGAAAACGCGACGTGCTGACTTGTAGGGTTGTCGGCTCATGACTTCCGCAATCAGGCGATCGACCGGGGCAATGCCGCTTTTCTTTTCGCAGCGGCCGAACACCTTGGCTCGATGCACATCCCAGGCAGCCAGATAGGTCCATGCCCCTTCACGGAAATATTCGTGTTCGACTCTGGTGGAACGACCCGGCGCAGGCGCCAGGGTAGGTTGCTTGCGACGACGGGCTTGAATACTACTTTTTTCATCCGCGGAGATGACAAACTCGCGCGCGTTTAGAGGGCGTCCCTTCCAAACGCGGTTATACAGATCGAGGATGCGCCCGGCTTTCGCCGCGAAATCGGGGTCGCGTGGGAAGATCCAACTGCGATGCCGCCAAGGCGGAGGGCATCGGCGCTGAGCCAGCGCCACAGGGTCGCTCCACTGATCTTCGCTACCAATCCCTGGGCGAGGACTTCGCGGCGGATCTCGGACAGAGAAAGTCGTGAGAGCGGAAGTTGCAAGCGATGCGGGAGTTCACAGGCCAGCGCCTTAACTTGGACGACGACGCCGGGGGGAAAAGAGGGCGGGACGCCCGCCCCGAGGTTGCGATTCCAGGCCAGGAAGGCGCGCGAGGGCAAATCGTTTGCGCCACTTACTGACAATTTGGCGCGGGGTGTCCAGGCGCGCAGCGATGACATCGTTGGAGAGCCCTTCGGCAGCGAGCAGCACGATTTTTGCGCGGACTACGTCGCAATACGGTGACGTATACTGTCGTGCCTGAGCCTGCAACGTGATACGCTCTTCCTTACTGAGAACTATAGAGAATGGGCTTCGCCTTGGCATGAAGAGCAATCTCCTCCATGCTAAGAATAGCAGAATTTGCCCTCTAAAGAGTATGTAAATACGTCATCGTATTTATGAAAATAAGCACTTAGCTAAGCTAGATGTGCCCTCATATGCCCGTGGGCTGATTGTCGCTGGCCGGAACTTGCGCCGAAAAACTATTCGGCGCTGGTCCCTATATAGCTTCGGATCCAGGGGCCTGTTTAAAGATTCCAGGGACTATTGATGCGATTAACACTTCTGAGATCGAAATCCACTTACAGGATTCTCAATCGCTGAATCCGTTCGTGAGCCAGATTCAAACAGAACACTGCCCTGTTGGCGCACCGAATTCGGGGTGAGGGCGAGTCTCCATCCCAGTGTGCAAGAGGTCAGAAGTCCAAAAATCAAATAGGCGTCTGCACTAAAACGATACGCAGCCACCGCTGAGGGCGCAGTTCACGCTCTCGAAGAAAAGGCTTAGTGCACCTACTTGCTTCACAGTAGAAATTTCTTGCGTAGCACCGTCGTCGACCATGTTAATAACGGCGGTCGCCGGGTTATTTTGGCCCGGTACATATATCTTGCCCTTACCGTCAAACGCGGCCGCAGCCGGGGAAAAGTCAACGATGTAGTTGGCCAAAGCCAATGGGTAACCATCCGTATCGCAGCAGGGACGTTCCACGATTTCCTCTGCACTGCTTCCGACGAGAGGCGGCCCGGTAAGATATTCAAGTGCAAATGTGCCATACCACCCTTGGGTAACATCTTCCTCAAAAACATATTGGGTCGCGGCGTTGCTACCATAGGTAATGACAAAAAAAAGGTCACCTGGATTGACGACACAGGCGACATCGACTTCGCAGTTGATTTCAAGGATCGGATAGCTTGGGTACCATTCTACCCATCCGATGTACTCGGTGTTTCGCTCACAATCCGCGTACGACAGACTGCCGCCTTGGAGCACGTCGCCGTTACTAAAACCGTCGATCCCGTTCCAGCTTGCCTCAAGAAACCCGGGAACACCGACGGCGCCGAGAATCCCGTTCGCACAAGCGCGAAAAGGCGGCCGAGCGGCCGGCACATTCCAAATTGACTCGACCCGGTCGATAGATTTCTCGGGATCCCAAGAGGTCAGCGTGTTGGTATTGGCGACGCCGGTCCAGTTGTAGGAATAGTACTGCGTCGAGCTACCGCTGGTCGCCGATGCTGCTGGTTGCTGTTTGGTCAGCATCAAGTTCTTGTTGAAGTCAGGTCTCGCCTTGACGTGCGCGGCGGCGCGATACTTCAGTCCTTGCATTCCCTTTGTCCATTTCGCATAGCTATCAGGGTCGGATTGTTGGTCGGGCCGCGGCGGCAGGCCGTATTTGCCAAGCTCTTCATTGCTCGCTGCTATCGGGTCGAAGCCTTTCGGCCGATCTGCAATGATACTCACGCCGGCGATGTTGGTTTGCTCCTTCGCGGCTGCAGCAAACATCGCGATGGCGGAAGCGCCCTGCCCTTGGGCCAGCACGAACGTCGGGAGGCCCACAAGCAACAGCGTCACAGCCGCTACCAAGCTTGCTTTGCGAAACGACGGCCAATTCGTATCGTCCATAGGTTTTCCCTCCGCCTGATATGGCGACGCATCATAGCGCTGTTTACTTCTCTCCACAAGGACTTGAATTATGAGCGTCTGGCGATGCGGAGACCTATTCGTGATCGTTCCCGCTCGCCTAGTTGTCAGGGCTTCCGGGGGATGGCCAAAGGTGAAGACAAGATCAGATCGGCCGAACCGCCGGGGTCACTGAATGCGAGAAGTCGGGCCGCAGCATTGTCTCAAGCAAGTAGTCCAACAGAACCGATCTTTGGGCCAGGCGAAAGAGCGGTCTCCTCGGCACCACGTAAGGTTCCACGCGGCTCGATATACCGAGCTTGTCAAAATGCGAATCAGGCACTAGACGTCTTGGAACGCAATACAGGAAAAACTGTTAAGAAGACATACATGCTGTGGGCCATGATCATAGGTTGGCAGGCGACCGGGCCTAGCTGCGGAGCCTCTATCGCAATCGCGTGGCAAAAGGGTGAAATCACTATGGGCGAAGCGAATTTCACAAATGTGAATGAGTACAGGTTCCCAAAGGAGTATCAAAACTTTTCACGAACGTCCTTTTGGCTCGCTTCCGTCGGAGTACTTCTGCAGGATGCGCCTTAAGCCTCCGAGTTTTCTTTATGGTCCAGCCGCTTGTCACGCACCATCGGTTCCACGTTATAGTGAGGTTGGCGCGCCGGGCGCCGCCGTGTCCGCGGGCAGGGCTGAGCCCACCGATCATCGGTACTTCGATATCTTCGAGACGAATCTTCTTTCGGCCCGTTACGCGGACGCCGGGCAATGACTCGAAAGGAGATCGTCATGTCCGGAAACATTCCACGTTTCTATCCAACGCGTCGGCTTCCCAAGCAGCCTAGCCTTGAGCAGTTGCGGAAGCAGGCCAAGGATCTCTTGGAGCAATATCGCGCCTCAGACCCCGGCGCTGTCGCGGAAGTCCAGCAGTTCGAGCGTCGGCCCGATCCAGTGGCGTTCGCCCTCAACGACGCCCAGCGTGTACTTTCGCGTGCCTATGGTTACGAGAGTTGGCCCAAACTCAAAGCGTTCGTCGACGGCGCAAATGTTGCAACGCTCGCCGAGGCGGTTCAAGCCGGCGATGCGGCGCAAGTGCGTGTCCTGCTGAGTGCTCGCCCAGAATTGATTGCCATGGACATGGCTGGCAACGACGAGCATCGCGTTCTGCACTTTGCGGTTTTGCGCCGCGACGCAGCGATGGTGAGGTTGCTGATGGAAGCCGGTGCCGATGCTCGCAAAGGCATCTTCCCACACCGCGATGCAACTTCATCTTTTGCTATCGCCAAAGACCGGGATTACACGGACATCGTTGCCATCATCGAGGAAGAAGAGCAGCTACGCCGCGCGGAGCTGAGCTGCCCCAACGCCACGATCTCACCGGTACAGGACCAAATTAACCAGGCCATCTCACAAGGCGACAATGCAACAGCGATCCGTCTCTTGCAGGCAGATGCGTCGATGATTCAGGCTTGTGACCGCGAGGGTGGCACGCCGCTTCACGTTGCCGCCCAGGCGGCTGATACAGAGATGGTCGCGTGGCTTCTAAACAAGCGCGCCCCAGTCCGTAAGCAGGACGTAAACAGTTTGACCGCCCTTGACCGCGCAGCTCTCGCCGCCCATCCACACAGCGACCACGCGCACCAGTTTCCGGCGATTGCCAAGCTCCTGCTGGAGCATGGCGCGGAGCTGACCATCCGCGCCGCCGTGGCATTGGCCGACGCGAGAGGCATTCGAGAACTGGTCGCCGACAATCCCGAGGTGCTGCGCGAGTTCAGCCGGACAAAGGGCGGATTGCTCAGTCTGGCAGTAAATCACGGGCACATTGAAATCGTTCGGCTCTTGCTTGACCTCGGAATCGATGTGGACGAGCGAATCATGCTAGACGAACTGGAAGAGCCCACGCCAAGTTGGGGAACACCGCTATGGTATGCAGCCCTGGCGGGGCAGCGCGACCTCGTCGAACTACTGCTCGACCGAGGCGCCGATCCCAACGCGAATGTTTATGCCTCAGGTTGGCCGCTCCGCAACGCCTGGGGTCATAAGGACGACAGCGTCAAACGGCTCCTACTGGCACGCGGTGCGAAGCCGCAGCCATACATGATCGCCGAAGCGCACGATGTGGACGAGGCCAGACGGTTGCTCGAAACCGACACGAGCGAGGAGCTAGCGAAGGAACTAGCTTGGTCGGCGTCCGACCACGGATGCCCGGCAATCGTCGAGCTAGCGCTTAGAAGGCTGAACTGGAATCGCGACGACCGGCGGTGGCACTGGATCCTGATTCAGCCCATTCGCGGCCTGGGAACCAATCAACCGGATCACGAAGGCCACTTCCAGTGCATGGCGCTGTTGCTGCAGCATGGGATCGATGCAAGCATTTCACGCTTTGGTCAAACCGCACTGCATTTCACGGCTGCAAGGCACAGCGATCTTAGCGGAGCAGAACGCGCGCGATTTGCGGGGATGCTGCTCAACCACGGTGCGCGGCTCGACTTGCGGGATGAGTTACTCAAGTCTACGCCGCTCGGCTGGGCGTGCCGCTGGGGACGAAAGGAACTGGTTGAGTTGCTGATTGCTCGCGGTGCGCCGGTCATCGAGTTGGACGCCGAACCGTGGGCCACGCCGAGGGCGTGGGCGGAGAAAATGAAGCAAGACGCTGTGCTCGCTGTGCTGCGGGACGAGCAATCGAGATCCTGATGTGTGCCGTCCTAGCGCAATTTATGATAACGGATGCGTCGAATCGGGGACGAATTGTCATCAAACCTTCCCTGCCGGGCTTATGAAAGGCTTGCTCGTCATCCGCCCGGTGCTGTTCCGTGAGTTGTATGGATCAAAATGCGAGGGGACAGAATCACTACAGGTGGCTTTTGATCCCTCCGTTCGTGCAAGTAACGACCGAAGGGCATAGCGGCGGCCGATTACGGCGCGGCACAAAAAAAGCTCCCCCTTTTGCTTGCTTTTGCATCAAAGTGCTATCTCCGGACCAAAGGGAAGGGAGGGCGCAATGGCACCATTAGAGGCCAACCAGGACGCAAAAATCACAAACGGCACCGGAGAGTTGCTGAGTGAAACCGGACCGACGGGAAAGCATCCAGCGCCCCTGACCGCAGGAAACATGTTCGCCCGATTGGCGGGTATCGGCGTTCTGCTGCTAGGTGTTGTGGGAGCGTTTCTCTATCTGGGAGGGTGGTTCAGCCCGCAGAAACTGACTGCCGCACGGTTCGTCGATGAGTTTGAGCGGGTGGACGGCATCCACTCGGGTTTCCGTCGCAATCACGCGAAAGGCGTATGCGTTCGAGGATTCTTCGAAAGCAATGGGCATGGGGCGCGCCTCTCGAAGGCTGTCGTCTTCCAGAGCGGCCGCGTGCCAGTGATCGGGCGCTTTTCACTGGGCGGCGGCGATCCTCAGGTCACCGACGAGCTGAGCACCGTCCGCGGCTTGGGGCTTCAATTTTCTCTGCCCGACGGTGAACAGTGGCGGACCGCGATGGTCGATCTGCCGGTGTTCCCGTTCAAGGATCCGCAGGCCTTTTACGACAACCTGGTGGCATCCGAACGAGACCCCAACACGCATCAACCCGATCCGGCGAAAGGGGCGGCGTTCCTTGCGAGCCACCCGGACACCCCGCGGGCGCTCGCAATCATCAAGAACCATGCGCCGTCGTCCGGTTTCGACAACACCGCCTACTACGGCCTCAATGCGTTCCGATTCGTCAACGTGGACGGCGCGTCCAGCTACGTGCGCTGGATGCTCGCGCCCGTGCAGCCGTATGAGACCCGGGCGGTGGCAAGCCAGGACAAGAATTTCCTCTTTGATGGTCTGATCGCGAGCATCCAGCAGCACCCGTTGCAATGGCACTTAGTCATGACGGTCGCACAACCCGGTGATCCGACCGATAACGCTACTATCCAGTGGCCGGAAGGGCGGGAGCAGGTGGACGTGGGAATGCTGACGCTCGATTCTGTGGAAAGCGAGGAAACCAGTCCTGCGCGCGACATCAATTTCGATCCGCTGGTTTTGCCGGCCGGCATGGCGCCGTCCAACGATCCCTTGTTGAGCGCGCGGTCGGCGATTTACTCGCAATCGTTTACGAGGCGCGCAGGCGAAACGAAAGAGCCGAGCGAAATCACGCCTTCAGAGGTGCGAAAGTGAGCCCCGCGACGACGGCCGGCCGGCAACAATTCACTTGGTCCATGCGGTCCCTGCACTGGCTGATGGCCGCGATGGTCGTGACCATGCTGGGGATTGGCGTTGCCATGCTCGCATCGCTGGGCGACTACCATCGCCTAGTTTCCATCCATCGCCCGCTGGGGTTCGCTATTCTGATTTTGGTCGTGATTCGCTTCGTGAATCGCCAGTTCAGTACCCTGCCGCCATTTCCGGCAACCATGTCCTCGCAGGAGCGCTTCGTCGCACACGCATCCGAACTATTGTTGTACACGTTGCTATTTGTACTGCCGCTGGTCGGGTGGGGGATGTTGTCGGCGGCACGATATCCGATCGTCCTGTTCGGGTCACTGCATCTTTTTCCTATCCTTCCGCACAGCGTGATGCTGTACGCGGCCTTGCGGAGGACGCACACGTTTCTCGCCTATCTCCTATTCCTCGCATTCATCGCCCACTTTGGAGCCATTTTGTTTCACACGCTGATTGTGAGAGATGGGATGCTCAGCCGCATGGTTCCGTGGCTGGCCCGAGCGCGATAGCTTCGTCGAAACGGCATTCCTCTTGTCGCGCCACGACAAGAAGGGTCACCTCGTTGCGCTGGCTGCTCGCCCAAGCGGGAGTTGTTTGCCGGGGTCGGGCTTTTGGCGCGGACAACTGCCGGATTGTCGCTCGACTCTGGTCCTTTATTATATGCAGCACCACCGATATCCTCACCATCCCTATCCTAAACGGCCTGTTTCATCAGCTTCGTACGTGGAGGTCAGAATTTGCTTAGTAATTTGGGTTATCGATGGGGTCCTGGCGACCGGAGAAGTGCTACAAGCATTCTCGCCAGGGCGATTGGGTTATTGCCTCGTCGCGACCTTCGGTACTGGTGCCCGGGCGTAGTAGCCTTTGCGCGCGTAAACCTTGTAGGCTTTTTCGGTTGCGGAAATCTGTACCTTGCGAAACTTACCGTCCCAATTTTTGTTTTCGGGGTAATAGCCGAGGCTGTACTGGTGGTGAAGTTCGTCGGAGATTTCGTCGAGGGCATTTTCGAGTTTATCGATGCCGTGGACTTCGAGCATACGGCCACCGGTACTTTCAGCGAGTTTCTTGAGCACAGGGGTTCCATCGCCGTCTTTCTCGTAAACGTGAAGCACATCGCAATTGTCGCGCTTGGAGGCGTCATAAATCTGCAGGACGTAAGCGATCACGTCGTTTTCGAGCAGAATCTCGAGGGCGTCCTGCATTGTGGACTCGCTGTGGGCATCACCGGAGAGGGCTACGATGACTATAGCTTTGCGTCCGACTTCGCCAGCAAGGTAGCGGCGCGTGGAGACACGGACCGCGTCGTATAGGTGAGCGGAGCGGTTCTGGTCGATCCGGCGGCCGTTGATACCGACAGTGCCACCCCCGGGGATGGAGACGCTGGACTCCGAGTCATGCTCTGGAAAGCCAATCGCCGCTGCTCCGTTGCCAATGGAATCGGCCGCTTGCCGCAGGAGCGTCATGTCGGATGTGGGTAACTGGACCATTTCGACGCGCGAGGCGTAGCTCACGAGGAAGGCGAGGTCAGTGGGGCGCACGACGTGCCTTAGGAACATCTTGGAGGCTTCCGCTTCTTCGCCGAGGATCCGAGACATCATAGTGCCGGTATCGAGGAGGACGCCAACGTTGAGGACGACATCAGAATGGTGGGCGAAGAACTTGATGGCTTGCGACTGGCCCTCTTCGGTGACGGTGAAGCCGTCTTGCGGCAGGTCACTGACGAGGCGTTTCTTGTCGTCGCGGACGGTGAAGTAGGTGGAGACCAGATCCACTTGCGCGCGAAAGGCGTTGTCCGGGCTGAGCTGTTCCTGCTCGAAAGCCGGTTTGGGCCAATTCAAACCGGCCGATGCTAAAGCCAGAACGACCACAGATGCGCCGATTCGAATCGACATAGAGGACGCTCCTTGCGGTGCGCGAATGGATGTGCTCAGTTGGATGCTAGCGGATTGCGGTAAAGTTGTCGTCGGAGTGCAGGCCAATCCGTGAGGCAGTTGGCGATCAGTGGATTAGACCGAAGTTGCTTGTATTGGTCGAATCTACCCGGCGGGCAAGGCAGAAGGGATTGACGGGGCTGGCGGGGAAGTGAAAGACGATGCATTCGGAATCTGTGTAGGCACGTCTCAGTGCCCTGCAAATTAGAGCGCGGCGTGGTCTCACGCAAGCAGTCCAATGTCGCCGGCACTTGGTCTCGCATGAAGGGCACCGCTGAAGGCATAGAGGAGTCTAAAACGCCTGCCTGTCTTGCAGGAGGTCGCGAGTTCGAGACTCGTCGTACCCGCCATTCCTTTCAAAGTGGCTTAGAGCGAAAGATCGTTCGATTCAGACCTTCGGGACCACCGCGAAGATTCCACGCCAAGCCCGGCTACGGAACCTCTACCGCCCACGCGACTACTCTCCATCCCGACTGCTCTTTGGTCCACAGCAAGAGCAGCGCTGGTGACTGCTCCTCACCGAAATTCAGCCGACTCGCGGACAAGTAGTATGCGCCGTACTTCGCTTCTCCTGGTTTCAATTCCTGCGGTTTTTCTGGCAAACGCCGGTTCTGGCATAAGAAACTGTCCGCCTTCTGATCCGGTACACCCATAATCGCGAATGCCTGTGAGTCTTCCTGCTCTACCGGTCGCAGCAGTTCGTTCACCGGCTGGACACTCGACATCAAGTTCAAGAGATTGTTCCCTGTCGCGACTCTCTGCAGCACCCGGTCTAGGGCCGAGCTTATCCGTGTCGCCGACGCTAAGTTCGGCTCTGCCACAAAAGAAGCATCTAAACACGGGTACGCACGCTGCGAAACAAACTTGGAAGCCTGCGCACTATCCCGCTTCACAATCCACGTCTGATAGAACTGGGTAATGTCTCTCACCGCTTCTGGATCGCCGGAAATAGACCTCGGCTCTTCGTCTGTGGGTGCGGTGACCGCAGCCTGCTTTGGGAGAATCCCCGCATCGCTACTGTCTTCGATGCGGATGGCTATAATCTTCCAATACCCCCCTTCCTGCGCCCAAAGTAGCGACAGCATCTTGTGGCCGCTATTGCTCTGCTTCTCCCTGAATGAGGTCCCGTAGTACTTCTCTTGCGGACGTTTTCCTTCCTCATTGTCCGGGACAGCCACGCATTCCACATCCGCTCCTATATCCGATGGTATGCTTACCAAACGAAACTCGGAAGCATACTCGTTTTTGGCTTCTTTCAATTCCGGCAACCATTGATCGGCAGGCTCGAAGACGTCTCCAACAGAGCCCACAGTAGCCGTGGTCGCGTTGAATTTATTCATTGCAGCTACTAGGACCAGCCTCAGCATGCCTGGTGCCATCGGCTTTCGGTTCTTTTTTGCGATGATCTCCAAACACGGGTAGCTACGACGTGAAAAATACGCAACAGAGAGATTCGGCTGTTTGTCTACCACCCAACTCTTCAGAAAATCGTGCGTGCTCTTGTCAATTCCCTGGTTCCCTTTGATGGCGGGATTCACCGGGATGTGGCCCAATCGTTCAACGGCCTCTTCTTTTTCCTGTTTGCCTCCACTTCCCAAAAGTCCGAACACCTCGCGCCACCAACCGTTCAGCCCGGCCCATCTTTGGTCATGTTTGTCCAGATTGTTCCCCGCACGGACGTCTGAGTTCGAGGCCGTCAGGTGCCCGTTAACTAAACTCTTCGGAAAACCCGACGAGCGGTAATCCACGTCAACATCGGCCATTTTGCTGTCGCGAGAGATCGAAAATTGAATGGAGGGCGGGCCGTTCTTCAAGCGATAACAGATTGGAAAACCTTTGTGATAGACCGTGTTGTCGCGATCGTGATAGAACTCCTGGCTCTTCGTGAGGACGTCCATCGCGTTCGGCTTTAGATAAACGTAGACGCGAAATTGACGGTCACCTCTTGCTGTGGCTTCCTCTCCCATCACTTCGTCAACGGCGTCCACAAGGTCGATCGCACGACCGAGATTCTTGCGGTTGACATCCGTTAACTTAGCCTTCAAAAGTGCGTGAGTCACTGCGTCAAACGTCGTTCGGACCGACAGCCGGGCGTTATCATAGGCTTCTTGCGGTACAAGCTTGCTTCCGGTGGTCTGGTTGTAATGCCCGATATAGTCGTCGACCAGACGTTTTTGCTCAGGCAGTAAGGTCGAATAGGATTGTCCGATCCCCTGACTGCTGTTTCCGTCCTTTGGCGTTTTGGGTGCCTTTTGACCCATAGCCAAGTTCGCCGCGAGAACGGCGCTAAGAAAAACTAAGAATGCGCGGGTATTTAGTTTCATCACGAACCTTTCGACACCTCTTTCAAGGCGCAACCTTGGGACTATCGCTGTGATTTGCTGTGCTGTGAGCGTATTTGGATAGGTCCGACTTGACCTGCTTTTTTCTGAGGCTTCCCCTTCAAGAGATAAACGGTCAATATGATTCGTGTTGTCGGCTCCAGCGGACGCATTGTACTTTGAGCAGAAAGAGCGTGCCGTCAAGTGCCCCAGTCCATGGGCTGAGGCATTGACCAGATAACCGGAGGTATCACTATGAGCAAGCTCTGCGACGATGAACCTGGTTCCTCGTCGAGGCTAACTTTTGGACTGGCTGCGAACCGACCTGGCTACCGCTAAGATGGTTATCAGAAGCAATCCTAGACCGACAAGCGGAAGGTAGCTACCTATCGTCGGACTCGTTTTTTCCGGCGGCGCTGGCTTTGCCGTCGCTTCTGGCGGCGCAGCCGTCGGTGCTCCCTCAGCGATCAGTAAAGGAACGCCCTCTGCTGGAGTTTGCGCGGGTGCAGGTACCGGGGCAGTTACACTGTTTTCCTCGGAAGCAGTTACACTCTTCTCCTCGGACGCGGCGACCTTCTCCGGAGCGACTGGGGGCGCCGGCATAGTGCCGGTCACACTCCTCTCCTGGGACACAACCGACATCGGAACCTCTACGATTTTTGTCGCCGTGATCACCATTCCTTTCTTCACCCCAAACGCATCAACCATTTGCCCACCCACGTCGAACTTCTGATCGTTGGGGATTTTGAATGACTGATTCGTTCCGTTTTCGAGCGTCAGAATCACCGTACTCGGTGCGGCGATATACCAAACTTTTCCTTTCACCGTCTCGATGGTGGTAACGACCTGCGGGGTCGTGGTCGTGGTAATTGTGCGCTGCAGCTTCATACCCGGCTTCAAGTCCTGAACCCCGAGTTGTTTTCCACCGACGGTAACCTTGGCGCGCTGTGGAATGTTCTCGAAATGCCGCATCGATCCATCTTCCATCCTCACGATCAAATCATTGCCTTCCACGGCGATAACCGTGCCGCGGTCAACTCGGACTACCTCGTTACTTTGGCCGGATTGTATGCTCGTTTTTGTCTGTACCTGAGCTCGGGCACTCTGAGCAAAAACAACACCAAGTGTCCCCACAGCCAGTGCGAGTTTGCTCGTCCAACTGTTCTTTAACGTCATGTTCTGATCCCTTTCGCCGCGTTCAAGACGGATTTCCCCGTCCGCCCGATTTGCACCGGTTGTATTCAAACTGACCGCGCGATCGAAGCCGATCAAATCGTGTTCCGCCACTGATTGCAGAAACGGCTTCCCATCCATATCTGCTGCGACAACACAGTGTGAACCCCGAGGCGATCGCACGATCCTAAAACCGCAAGCCGTAGTGGAGCCTGTCGCAGTCAATGCACCGATATGGTCGAACGGCGAGTAAGAGAGCCAAGCTCGAGAGCCCCTTGGGTTTCTCTCTGTATACTTCTCCGTGACAGTAAGGACATCTCCGGTGACGGTGGGTCGTTAAAGTGGACAACAACCCCGGCGCCGTGTGTCCTCTGACAAAAATGGACGACTCTCGTTTCATAATCAGGGCCGAATTAGTTGCATCATCCACAGTCGTTTGTTCAGCAATTCGCCCGCAAAATCACGCAAAAGGAGATTCGATTCATTTACGCCACCGCGTACCTCTGTCTGTTCTTGCGTTGCAGACACCAAGGCAAGCAACTCAGCATCTGACATTCTCTGATCTACTTCTGCTTTATCCCGCATCACTGCGACCTTTTGCGCGGCTCTTCGCGGGCAGAACGCACCCGACCTGAGCGAACTCTAATTGTTTCGTCGTGGCCGCGCTCCATAACCCGCTCTACTTTTTATTCAGGTCGTCGTCCTTGTAGTACTTCGTACCCTGCAGGGTCAACTGAAGGGCGAGGCCATTCTTGGTAATCTGGTAGACCCATACTCCCGGGGCAACTTCAGCCGCTCCCGAGTAAGCTCCGCCCTTCTCGCCCGCTTTGGCGGCCGCGTCCGCTTGCCCTGAACCAGACCAGCCGGAATCCAGAAATTGTGCCAGCGCCTTATCGGTCTCGAAGACGAACACCACGGCATAGTCTTTTACTCCCACGCCCACACCGACACCGGCCGAACCCATCTTCATGAAGGTTTCTTGCTTGGTCTTGTTGTTGACGGCCAATCCCGAACCACGTGCCGTGCTCAACAGCAATACGTTCACCCCCATGTTGTCGAAAACGGCGTATCCCGCCGCTTTCTGGACAGCTGCTTGAGAAGCGGGTTCCAACTTGTACAAATCCTGCAAGGCCTCGGCTGCCATCTTGCGGGTTTTCTGCCTTTTTTCATCGTTGTCATCTGCGGCCATGCACATAACTGCGGACAGCATCGTCATGGCGAGAATCGAGGCAATCATCTTCAGTTTCATAGGAATCCTGCTTTCCGAAGTTTCTACGACCGTGGTGCTAAGGCTATTGCTCAGCGGACGAATTTCCTTGCATGCGTTCGACTCAGCAAAATCACCAGCTCCACGTGTAGGCTCATTCGAGCTCGCGGGCAACTAGGGGAATCCCTAAAGCTCCAAAGTGGCGTTTTGGTTCCGCGCGAGAATCACTCGCAGGCGGTCTAGCCTGGTAGGTGTCGAGAAACACGTCTCGGGATTTAACCGGTTGGTGTTAAAGTTTTATTCAGTGCGATGTCTCGAAGGTTGGTTGGTATCCAGTCGTCTTCTTAAGTGGCGCCGACTGGTAGGCAAACTCAAGATTAATCATCATGCTGATCCTCTCGTCCAGCTGATAAAAGGTGGCAGCCTTTTTTCCTGGCAGCGCGCTCTGACGAGAGGTAAATATCTGGAGCGCAATTGAACGCCTTTTTCATCCAATTCAAGCCAACGCCTCGTAAAAATCAATGCATCATGGTCTGACATCGACGGCCAATTCTGTGCATACGAATACAGCATCGCGAATTCTCGTCGTTGATCGATTTTAGTTCTTCCGAGTATTTCTCGTAAATAGCCCAGAACTTGATGCCTCTAATTCAGTCATGCGCAGATTCTTGCAATCAATGTCTGTTTCTCCTTTCTGCGGTCTTGCCGCATCAATTGCAAGTCTTGCGAGGACATCCCCCGAGCCTGAATTGCGGTGGAGCTGCGTCTTTCTCGTAAAGTTGTCCAACGACCCTCCAGCTGAGAAAGACAAGTTCCGGAGAGTGTGATGACCATCACGATTCTAGGATATTTATTCAATGGTTTTCTCAGCGCCATCGAAGGGAAAAGGCTGCATGTCTACCGACGTTCCGGAGACGCAGGCCGTGGTAAAACGATAACGCAAAGGAATCAGACCAGGTCCTGGTCCTTCTTTTCTTCCTTGCGTCCTGTGGCTAGCCGGGAGAATCGACCAATATCTGCTGCGGAGCAACTAGGGTTTTCCCTAGTCGCGCTAATGTGGTTTCTTGCTGACAAAGCGGCTCAGAGCGAATATTATGCACTTGATTCGCAGTCGTGTTCGTTACTCGGCAGATTTAAGATGGTTCACCGCCATAGCTTGACCACGCACCTGTCACTCGCGAGTCCGCCCATAACAAGCCTGCGACTACCTTTTGCGACCGCCCAGGAAGGACACACATGGAAGGCGTGTCTGCGCTCGGGAATCGTCCGCACTTGTTAATCGCGGATGACCATGCCATGTTCGCCGAGACATTGCGAGTCTACCTCGAAAAGATGTTTACCGTCGTTGGCGTGGTTATGGAAGGTCGCGCTTTAGTAGCAGAAGCCATGCGGCTCCGACCGGATCTAATTGTTGTAGACGTCGGTATGCCGGTGTTGAATGGACTGGATGCTGCGCGAAAAATCAAAGAACAAATTCCCAACACCAAATTTATCTTCTTGACGATGCAAGACAACCCAAACCTTGCGGCCGCGGCGCTCGAACTCGGCCCAATCGGGTTTGTGCTTAAACACTCGACGGGACCGGAGTTATTGAAGGCGGTCGACCATGTCTTGCATGGTAAGCCCTATCTAACTCCGAAGCTGAGAGCTGAAGACTGGGTTGCGACAAAAGTCAGGGCGCGGCATTACTTGAAAGAGATGACTACGCGACAAAAGGAGATTGTTCAGTTGATAGCTGAAGGGCGATCCATGAAAGAGATCGCCAATATTTTGACATTAAGTGAGAAAACTGTGGAGTTCCACAAACACCAAATCCGGGAATTGTTCAACCTTCGCAGCAACGCCGAAATCGTTTTATTTGCACTGAAGCACGGATTGGTCTCGATCAAGCCGTAAATGTTCAAGGTTGTCCAAGGCATACCCGCAAGGTTCTCAGAAGTTGGATGGCGTAGAAAATCTTAGAAGCGCATCGCTAGGGATTTCCCCAGTTGCTCGGATGCACCATCGAGTCCAAGAAGGTACTCACAAGTCATACAGTAGCGGCCGGTCCACCCTGCCGCGATGGGACAACACCACAGGACTCGGGGCCCGGCAATCACCCCAAGTTCCCGAGTCCTGCCCTCCATTTGGAAAGTTAAACATTTAATGGATCTGCAACCGGCTGGAGAGGCACCCAGACCTCAATTCGCGTCCCTGCGCCAGGCTTTGAACGAATCTCGAATTCTCCGCCCAAGAGGCGTGCGCGTCCTTGCATACTGAGTATTCCCAGGCCGGGTCTCTCCGTCGTATCAAATCCTTTACCGTCGTCGTACAAAGAAAGAAATAATCTGTCGCCCATATGGCGCAAACTCAATTGAGCCTTTTTCGTACCGCTGTGTTTCTTTAAATTCTGAAGCCCCTCCTGGGTGATGCGAAACACGCACAAAGCAACATCCGGCCGGACGTTTTGTGGAATATCCTCAGCTGTGAAAGCGACTTCAATACCTTGCCTGGCGCCAAACTCTCGAGACAGAGACCTTAATCCGGCAACCAATCCCAAAGTGTCCAGCGTGGAGGAATGTATTCGGTGCGATAAGCTATGAAGATCGTCACCAAGCTCGCTAACGGACTGCCTGAACTCGTCGAGCGTCTGTTTCAGCGTATCTGGTGAATTAGGAGGTGTTTCTGCAGCATTCTGCAATCCGAATGCAAGCAGCGCCAGACGTTGGCTGAAATCATCGTGTAGTTCTGATGCCAGTCTGCTTCGCTCCTTCTCTTGCGCGTTAATTAAAAGGCCGCTGAGTTGCACCTGGGTGTCTCGCGACTTCTTCAGTTCCGCTCGACTGTGGTGAAGGTACGTCGTTAAAAGTGACAAGCTGAGAATGATGAATAGTCCACTAATCCAGATCCATTTGGTGCGTTCCCATACCGACAATTCGCGGAACATCACTATGCTGCCGGGTGGAAGGTCGCTTTCCTTGAATCCCCACCGATGTAGAGCCCGCCAATCGAACATATAGACGTTGCTGTTTCTCACCACGGGAATTTGCTGCGGTTTCACTCCGTTGAGCATCCTCACCGCCATCGCAGCCGCAGCCTTGCCGTCTGCAACCCAACTCACAACATAGCCGCCCACAGTTCCTTTTCCGATATCCACGTCATCGGTGACAAAGATGGGTGCATTCGCAGCGGCGACAAGCAAAGGAACGGATTGGGACGCGTCAATAAAGTGCGCTCCTGCAGCGTCCTCCACAATGGACGTGTGATAGACGATCGTCTTGCTCGGCAACCGCCTGAGCCGTGAAAGGAGTGCAGGCATGTCCAGGTTCGTGAGATATGTAAAGTCGAACTGCGACTCGTACTTGCGCAAACTTTCCTTGGTCACGGCCTCAAGGGACCGGTCAAAAGCTCCGGCACCACCCACGACAACGACGTGCTTCGTGTCAGGTTGCAAGTGCAGCGCCGCGATCAGCGTCATTTCTGGCTGGGCTACCCCCCAAACACCGGTAAAGTGAGCGTCGGGTTTCAACTGGTCTAGCATTTCTTCTGTAGTGCCGCAGAAGATAATGGGAGTGTTCGGAAATGAGGCTTCATGGGATTCAACCATAAACTTGAGAGACGCAGGTCCGACAGTAATGATCACGTCCGGTTTGCGGTCTGCATATTTGCGAATGTAAGATTCCTGAAACCTGTGTTGGGAAGCCTCGTCTGGGAACAAAGTCGCTTCGAGGGTTTCGGTATAGAGTTCGATCCGGTATGGAGAAATCTCTAGACCGGTGAGGATCTCCTGATCGAGAGCCGCAATTCCGGGCGACGAAATAGAACTGAAGTCATTGAAAATGAGGACCCGCCGGACGGCCTTCGCTTGCTGAGGTCCAATTGGTTTAGGAAGAAAAAGAGAAGCCGCAACGACAATTAGCGCGAGGACAAGCCTTAACCATCTTGGCCACCCTTGAGGATAACGGCCAGAATCGAGCCCACTGGGGTGTCTGAATTCACCCGACAAACCGCGCTCCACTGAGCCGACTCCGAAAAACCTGCGAGGCAATTCTTACCGACACAAGTCCAACTCCGAGTTTCTTGAAGAATACTGTTGCTGAGCAGCGTGTGCGAGTATGGCCCATCGAACAAGAAAAGGGTTCAATCGTCAAGAATATAACACTGGTCGGAACTCCGGGCCTAGGTTAGTATCGCCGCACGATTTAAAGTGGTCTTTCCTCGCGTAAGTGGCAAGATTCGGGAATAGTCTTCCCCGCTGCTGTCATCTGGGGGACCCGATGAGTGAGGGTTCACAAAGCAAACGCCCTACGCGGCCCGGCGTGGTGTCGGCAGGCCTCCTTGCCATTGCGTCGCTGCTTTCTCCTTATTTGTATGGGCAAACAACCTCCACCGGTGCAATAGCGGGTGCGGTGATGGACCCATCCGGCGCCGAATTGCCTGGCGTGTTCTTACGCCTAAGCGATCGCGAAACAGGCCGCACCGAATCCGCAACTTCTGACGAACATGGAAGGTTTAATTTTCTTCTCTTACCCCCTGGCACGTATCAACTACTGGCTAGCAAACCCGATTTCGATACCCTCAGCCTCACGGAATTGCCCATCTCTCTTACCGAAACACTCAGACTTGTCGTGCACCTGCAACTCGCTGCACATATCGAGCGCGCAATGGTCTCCGCCGAGCCGATGATGGCTCAAACCGACGGCGCAGCTTTGGGGAGAGTGGTCAATGAACGCTCCGTCCGTGAGCTACCACTCGTGACAAGAAACTTTACGCAACTAACCGGAATTTCTCCTGGTGTATCCGTCGGGGTGTACAACGCCGGAGAGCTCGGGCTCGGCGGGACGGCGCTCTCTCAGATCGCCCAATCCAACGACGGAATCTTCGTGCACGGAGCTCGCTCCTATGACAACAACTTTCAGATGGACGGGATAAGCGTAAGCGATGTACAGGGGAGTGCGGCAGGGAGCGGAGGAATTCCTATACCTAACCCCGACAGCATACAGGAGTTCAAAGTACAGACGGGACTCTACGATGCGGGCTTTGGACGTTACGCAGGTGCCAACGTTAGCTTGATCACAAGAACGGGCGGAAACGATTTCCATGGCACGGCCTTTGAGTTTTTTCGTAACGAGGTTCTCAATGCAAACGATTTGTTTTTCAACCGAGCCGAGCAGCCACGCCCCGCCCTCAAAGAGAACCAGTTTGGGTTTGTATTTGGCGGGCCAATAAAGAAGGAGAAATTGCTTTTCTTTGGTTCGTATCAAGGAACACGCCAGATCAATGGAGTTGCGGCTGGCCAGTCGAGAGTTGCCTGCACCTCGAGTTTGAGCGAGCCGCCATTGACCAATGATAGGTCTCCAGCCGCGCTCGGGAGGCTGTTTGGCGGCATGACTGGCGCTTTGGGAGGAGTTGCAATCAAAGCGGATGGTTCCAATATTAATCCGGTGGCTTTGAACTTGTTAAATCTCAAGCTTCCCGATGGATCTTTCTTGATTCCGAGTCCCCAAACGGTGAATACAACAAAACCATTCGCACAACAGGGTTTTTCGGTTTTTGCGGAGCCTTGTCACTTTAACGAAAATCAGTTTTTGACGAACGCCGATTACCTCATAAGTGCTAACAGCAAAATCTCCGCTCGCTTCTTTCTTGCTGATGATGATGAGACGATCACGTTTCCCGGGAATGGACTTAACCCATCGGGCAACATACCTGGATTTCCAAGTCCGAGCGATTCTGGTTTTCGGGTCTTCTCCATCGCCCATACCTATACTTTCCGCAACGGCTGGCTCAACCAGGCACAGTTTGGCTACGTCCGAACGAGGACCAGCACGGAAGCGCAAACCCCGTTTAACTGGTCAGACGTTGGAGTTGCCGAGGGAGAGATGAACGATAACAATGAACTTCCAAGCTTGAACATAGCCGGTTCCGTTAGCTTCGCCTCTGGATTCCCGCGCACCATAACGCAAAACAGTTTTGTGTTTGGTGATGATCTCAGTTTTGAGCATGGAGCTCACACCCTCCGACTGGGTGGATCGATAACCAGATTTCAAGACAATATTGACATAATAGGACTCGGTTCATTCGTGCAATTTCTCAGCTGGCCGGATTTTCTGCTTGGCCTCAATGCGCAGAGCAACGGTACGGAATTCAGCAATGTTTTTGCGTCCTCTGATGACTTCGGGTTGACATATCGAGCTTACCGGGCGTGGGAGGGTGCAGGATTCGCACAGGATGACTATCGAGTGGACAGGTCTTTAACGCTCAATATTGGCTTGCGATATGAGCGCATCGGCCAGTTCGGAGACCAACTGGGCAGAAACTCCAGCTTCGATCTCAGTAAAGCCGATGCGAACCCGCCGTCGGATGGAAGCGACGCGGGTTATATAGTCGCTTCGAACTTCCCCGGTACGCTGCCGCCCGGCGTCACTCGGGTGAACAATCCGTTTGGAAACTACGCAGAAGGGCAAAATACGATAGCTCCACGAATCGGGTTTGCCTGGCAGTTATTGCCGAGTTTAAGTGTGTTGATACTGAGGGGAGGTTACGGTATTTATTACTCCCAGCCGACCGGTCAAGCGTTTTATCAAAACGTTTTCGGCGCTCCCTATTCCGACTTCCGATTGAACAGCGGTCAGTCAAATGCAGGTGCGACTTTGCAATCGCCTTTCGCGCAGCCGTTTCCTACCCCGCAGTCCTTCCCGATGTTCCCCGCCTATTCACCAACTACCGCTACGACCATTTACGGTGTCGCTCCCGGCTTTCGACCCACCATGGTTCAGCAATATTCATTAAACGTTCAGAGTGAGTTCCATGAGGGTTGGCTACTCGAAGTCGGCTACGTAGGCACCCGTGGTTTACACTTGGTACGCCAACGGTCCCTCAATCAAGCCCTATCAGCTTCTCTTAGCCATCCAATAAGGGGGGTGACGACAGATACGGTCGCAAATATCCCCCTGCGAGTTCCGGTGCTCGGAGTGCCTCCACAATCGCTTGTTGAAATGGAATCCGAAGGCAGTTCCTGGTACAACGGCCTCGAAGTAAGCCTGACCAAGCGATTGGCGCACGGTCTGCAATTCCTCGCTTCTTACACGTTTTCAAAGACGCTGGACACGGATGGCGCCGACATTAACTCTACGTCGTCGGGGAATGCCCTGACGCTAGGAGATCAAGACTCACCTAGCCAACGATGGGGAAGGGCGAGCTTTGACCGCACTCATCGATTTGTTTTCAGCACAACCTGGAGTCTCCCCAACCCGTCAGCCGGGCTCGAACGCGTGGTACTAGGGGGGTGGGACGTCGCTGCGATCGTTACGATTCAAACTGGCAGCGCTCTCACCATCTCCGACACCAATGCCAACAACGTGTTTGGTATCAGCGAAGACCGGGCGCAGCTGAGCGGAACCTGCTCGCAAGGCCAACTGGTCAAGGGAGGGTCGGTGGAGTCGAAATTGGAAGGCTATTTCAATGCCGCCTGTTTTGCGAGTCCATCAACGATTGGTGCGGACGGCATCGGAACGGCGTTTGGCAACAGTGGGACCGGTATTGTAGCCGGTCCCGGTCAAGCAAACCTGGATCTCTCACTTTCAAAAAGCGCAATCGTCAATTGGCCGATAGAGAAAAGTAGCCTTCAATTTCGTGCCGAGTTCTTCAATGCGCTGAATCATCCCCAGTTCGCCAATCCGGATACTAACTTCACCTCACCGACGTTCGGCGTGATCAGTAGCACGGCTGTTAATCCTCGTGTGATCCAACTGGCGCTAAAGATTGCGTTCTGACAATCCCGCATAGGGATTGATCGGGGCTTCAACGGCGTAAGCTTCACTGATGCTTGGTGCGCCACATTCCGCACCATTGCAACAACATCCAGAATGAAGGAAGCCTCCTCCCTTCGGAAAGAACTCCCTTTCTGCCAGGTCGTAGCAAATCATCCCTCAGGGAATCGGAGATCGCAACTCGTCCTCCGTTTTTTGGGCTAGCCACGTCCCGAGGTCACTGGGGAAATCCCTAGTAGCTGTGAGGACCGGAGCGCATTAAAGAATAGCCCATGCTGTTGAACAGTTGGGCTGCGCGCGACTTTTTGGGGCGGCGAGATCGTAGCCCTTTTTCCTCTTCGGTTCGGTTCGAAGAATCCAAGGCAAAGAGGAAATCGGTATTCCCCTCCAAGCGTAGACGCCCCCCACGGAGTGTGGCCTGTCCCCTCCAAGGAAGATGACCAGTGCGGCGCTATGGACAACACAAAATTCAGTTCGCAACTGGCCGTCGCTTTCGAACAAGCGACGATCCATCTTCGGCGAATACTCAATCTGCTTACGGAACTCGCAAACAACGCCGTCGAGAACATCCGGGAGTTATTTGCAGGCTCCCTGGATGCTGCAGTTGTAGCGAACGCCAAAATCTCCAAATTCATGTCGCAACTTCTTAACGCTTTGAAACACGAGACGCTCCATTTTCGGCACACTCTTCAGCCGCTCACGGAACGCGGAAAGGCTGCTTTCCAGAAAATACCGGAGTTACTGGCAGGCTCCCTCGATGCGGCGGTTATGGCCAACGCCAAAATCTTTAAATTCGGCTCGCAGTTTCTCGCCACTTTGAAAGAAGCGCCCGTACATCTTCTGCAGCCACTGTATCCGCTCACGAAACTCGGAAAGAATATTCTCGAGAAAACCCGAAGCCTGCAGGAAGCACGTCGCGCAAGAGAGAATGATATGCGGCAGTTACTGGCTAGTTCCGCCGATGCGGTTGTTGTCACCAACGTTGACCGCCGATTTATTGCCGCAAATCCGATCGCCTTGCATTTGTTCGGGGTTTCGGAAACCAACATAACTCAGTTCACGATTGACGCATTTCTCCTGGAAGGTGAAATTCTCCTCCTGGACGGAAATGGTTTGCCTTTGATCAGCCGAGAGGAGATGCAAGGGGAATGCAAGATCAGGCGTCTGACCGGAAACCTGCGAATTGCAGATTACATTTTCGTCGCAAATTTTCTGCCTTTTCGGCATTTATTCATATTCCGCAACGATCGCGAAATACCCAGAAGACGAGCGGCGAACGCCGGATGAAACGCGGCAACCGGCCGGTTCGCGCAGGCGTAACTAGGGGTTTTCCTAGTTGTGAGGTGGTCCAGTCGATCCTAGCATCTTTTCCGAGAACGCCGAGATGTCCTTGAATGTCATGAGGGCCATGAAAGTCAACTTTGCGTGCTGCTCCTGGGCGAGTGATTTCCCCAGGTCGAAGTATCGGAACTGCCCCGAAAAGGTGGAGGTGCAATCATGATGTGGCGACTATCTCGTAGGCTGAAAGTGTTTTTGCTCCTTGCCTTTCCTGCGGTTTGCTTTGGCCAAACTGCTGATAGCGGTTCAAATACCGCGTCGAATCCTCTCAACGTATACGCACCGCCTTGCATTTCCCAAGTTAAGCAGTACATCGCCGTGAATTGCCAAATTACACCGACTGGGGGCGCACAACCATACAGCTACGCCTTTACTGGGGGCTTCCCAATTGGCATGTCGATGTCCACTGGTTTAGGCGGTGGCTTGATCAATGGCGCACCTACAGGAGTAACTGGCGTACAAGCCACCGTAACCGTAACGGATGCGAGAGGGGGTAGCGCCACAACTTCCTTCACGATCACGCCCGCAGGTTTAACCGGTTCAGGCGCCTGCGGCAGCGCCATCTGCGTCTCGGCAGCCGATTACGCAATCAAGACAGCCGACGGTTACACTATTGCAACGTCAGGCACTGTGCAGATGACGGCCACGAGCTATTGGAGTGATGGCAGCACACTCGATGTAACTTCCATATCGACCTGGGCCTGCACACCCAGTCCGGACTGCGGTTCGGTATCAGCGACTGGCCTGTATACCGCTCGAAATTCTGCAGGCACCTACCGTGTAACGGCAACATTCTCTGGAGTGATGAATAACGGCGGGTCGGGAGTAATGGTTACGGTGGCCACCGTACAGACCCACACCAAAGAAAACGACCGAGTTGCAAATTCTGGCATGGTGATGAGGGAAGTGCTGCAACTGAAGAGTGGCATACCCGCGGCTGTGCTGCAAAAAGCAGAATGCGTCATCGTTGTGCCTTCAACCCTCAAGTTCGCTGTGGGCGTTGGTGGAAGCTACGGGCGTGGAGTAATGACTTGCCGAGGAAGACCCAACTTTCAAGGGCCGTGGAGCGCTCCGTCCATGATAGCGCTCGGCGGAGGAAGTTTTGGCTTGCAGGTCGGCGGGCAGGCCACGGACTTTGTTCTTCTCCTCATGAATGACCGCGCGGCCAGCAGCATATTGACGAGCAAAGTAAAGATCGGAGCAACTGCCTCGGCCGCCGGCGGGCCTATCGGACGTGAATCAACCGCCGCCACGGATTTATTCCTACGCGCAGAGATACTTTCCTATTCACGCGCTAGGGGACTCTTTGCGGGAGTGTCGCTCGAAGGTTCCACGCTGCGGCCCGATAACCGTGCAAACCGAAAGCTTTATGGGAAAGATGTGAGCGGGAAGGCGATTGTCCTCCAGGGTGAAGTCTCGCCGCCATCGTCCGCGCTCGAACTCCTATCGGTACTAAACAGCAAATCACCCACTAACCGATCAAACGGCGGTTCAAGCAAGGGGAAATGAATGCGTTCCAATCTGTAAGCCACGTTCTTCGAGAAAGGCGTATTTTGGAACCGCTGATTGCGTGATCTTGAATGCTGTCGCACATTCGCTTGGGGGCTGGGATTGAGCGAATGGCTAGCATAGGCTTCCACAGTCGGATTTTGGGCCCACGGTTCTCTGCAATACTAGAGCGCAACTGTTTAGACGAAACGTTCGCCGAGAAGTCGATGGCGTCATTCCTTCCACTGGGTAAAATCCGGGCGCCGACGATCACTTTCTCGGGAGCGCCAGTATCGAAGCGAATGACCGGCTTTGCGGGAGCAGTGTTCCTGGTTTTGGCGGCTGTGCTTTGGGAGCAATGAACGCGATTTGTATTCCCTGCAATCCTCGGTTGTTTACAGTGCGTTAGGAATCACGGTGGCGAGTCGGATTTATGATCCTAAAAACTGTGTCGGGTACTGCTGCTCCCGGGAAAATGCAAGCGCGAGAGTTCGATCTGTCCAGTAGGAGGATTCTTCCGTGGCCTCTCATTCATCGACAAACGGCAGGCCGCAAGTAAACCTGGCGCTCGAGGCATCGATCCACATCGGGTTGGCGATTCTGTTGTGCACAGCCTGCTTACTGATCCTGCGGCCGTTTATTCCTCTGTTGGCCTGGGGAATCATCATTGCCCTCTCGGCTTATCCGGTCTTCCAAAAATTACAGCGAGCCCTTGACGGACGTTCTACGCTCTCCGCGATTCTGTTCACCGTTGTGCTCTTGCTTCTCCTGATCCTGCCCATGATCCTTCTCGCGGAAACACTCGTCGAGGGTATTCAAACGATTGCAGCTAGGTTCAGGGAAGGCAGCCTGATCGTCCCGCCGCCTCCAACCGGCGTTGAAACCTGGCCGATTATTGGAGCGCCCTTGAAGAGTCTGTGGAGCCTAGCATCGCAGGACCTGAGCGAGGCAGTAAGAAGTCTTGCTCCGCAGATCAAAGCCGTCGTCCCTGGGCTTTTCTCCGTTTCTGCACGAATCGGTGTTACGGTCGTCCAATTTGCGCTTTCCATCGCGTTAGCCGGAGTGCTTCTGGCGAAGGCACGGGCTGCGTATGAGGTGACCTGTTCCTTGAGCAACCGTCTTTTTGGCGACAAAGGCCCCGAGTTCCAGCAATTAATCGGCGCAACGATTCGCAGCGTCACGACCGGAATCCTTGGAGTCGCGTTCATCCAATCGATTCTCGCAGGTCTCGGTTTTCTGATCGCGGGACTCCCCGGCGCAGGCTTGTGGGCGGTAGTCTTCCTGATCGCCGCGGTGTTGCAAGCCGGTGTGTTGGTCCTGATTCCCGCCGCCATTTACATGTTTACGAGTGCTAGTGTTACCAAGGCCGTGATCTTCCTGATTTGGTGCATCTTCGTTGCTCTGATCGATAACGTCCTGAAGCCGCTTTTGTTAGGCCGAGGTGTAGAGGTTCCGACCGTGGTCGTATTCCTGGGCGCGATTGGAGGATTCGTGGCACTGGGCCTCATTGGCTTGTTTATGGGCGCGATCGTCCTGTCCGTTGGCTACAAGCTCTTCCTCGCGTGGATTTACCAGAGTTCCGATGTCCCTGAGTTCACCTCGCATGCCACGGGATAGAAACGCGCAGCAATGAGCGACGGGAAGGGGAGTTTCGGCGATGTCCTCAGCAAGTACTTGCAGAGTCGCTACAAGGTTTTGTTCTACACCCTTCTTCTCACGTTGATTTCGGCGCCGATTCTCGGTGCCCTGCAGTGGCCGGGAACTCTACTCGAACTATTTCTCGGCGCAAGCCTGCTTGCGGCGATTATGCCGGTAACCTCGACGAAAGACCGCCATTATGTGCTGGTAGCCATGATTGTGGTTTGGGTTGCACGCCCAGTGGCAGTTTGGATGGAGCATCCCTTGGTCTCCAGAATAACCCTGGGCGTCTGGACGTTGATCGGCCTGCTGGCGGCGGCCGCTGCGCTACGGTTCGCCATGCGGGCGACTTCGGTCGACGCAGAGCACCTATATGCCGCGCTCAGCGCGTATTTGCTCGCGGGCATTTATTTTGGCCTTCTGTATTGGCTGCTCGAACAGATGAAGCACGGTATGTTCATCCTGAACGGGATCTTCTCCCAGGCCAGCGCCATCTACTTCAGCTTTGTCACGCTCGCGACACTCGGGTATGGCGACATTGCACCGCGCGGAGATATCGCGCGTGGAATCGCGATCGTCGAAGGCGTCGGTGGTCAACTCTTTCTGGCAGTCCTGGTGGCGCGACTCGTCAGTTTGTATTCAAAACCTGCAGACCGATAGAGTTGGTCTAGAGAGCCCGCGGTTCACCTCCAAGTAGAATCGGCGATCAGCAAGACGTCACTGAAATATGTGTCCGCTCAGGCCGGAAACGAAAGCCGGACCTACAATCCACGGAACTGCAAGTCACCGAAGATGTTGGCTTGGTGGTGAGTCTACCTCAGAAATCGGTCGTGTCACTTCATAGGAAATTTCCGGCCAATCGCGCTCTAAAGAAATGACTATGTTTTCCCGTTTCGGCTTTGCAGAAATCACCATGTCCTCAGCCTCACAGCTTATTGCTCCGAAGCAAACTCGCTAGTGATGTCGCGCAACGACGGACCGCCAGATTCATGCAATCGTAGACCATGAACACGGAATATAGCCCTCCGATTGCCATCCCCCTGAGCTGCGCGAAAATCACGATGGAGTTAATAAAAGTTCTTGTCGTTGATGATTCCATTTGTTGGCGTGATTTCGTCCTAAGATATTTTGAGACCAAGACCGGATACAGAATCATCGGCGTTGCGGTGAATGGGTTGGAAGCCGTTCAAAAGGCCGATCAGTTGCGGCCCGACGTGATCTTAATGGACATCAACCTACCCGGGATCGATGGTATTGAAGCGACACGACAAATCTGCAATACGTACCCGGGTTCCAAAATCGTATTCGTGAGCATGCTTGCTGACTCCGAAATCATTGAGGCAGCCTTCGACGTTGGCGGTTCAGGTTACATTCTCAAACACGATTTCGCACAGGATCTGTTTTCGAACATCAGGGCTGCTCTCGAGGGACAACTGTTTGCCAGCCGCAGCTTGCCCCGCCGGTGATGGATGCAGATCGCAAAAAATGTGGGTTCCGGGTTCACCGCCCGGCGGTTCCGAGAAACAACCTTGGTGACATCGATTTCAACGAAACCGGATACTTTCTCACCGATGCTTTCCGCTAGCCCAAAAACGACGTGGGCGAGCCTTTCCCGAGCGCTTTGAGAAACCAGCGCCGCGTGAGCCGCAACATACCAATAAAAGTAATTTGTGGCGATGAACAGGACGTTTTCCAGAAGTTGCGGGAATCGCCGTGCGAGGACACGAATTTGTGACCGGTTCCACATGAGAACAGTGCTGTCCCTGACGGCTTCCGTGCTAGCGAGATAAAACGAAGGTTGGGATACCAGCGCTGTTGCTCCAAAGACATCGCCCTGACGAATCCACATCAGAATGACTTTTTTTCCAGCGGGAGTCTCAAAAAAATAACGAGCTCGGCCCTCCCACATCATGAGGAGATGATCGGCTGGGTCTCCGTGGAAGGTCATAACGGACTTGGCTGGAAACCGGCAGGACCTTGCGGCGGCTAGAATCAGATTTACTTCGCTAGGTTGCAACCCACGCAGCCATTCCGTGTTTCGACGAAGTTCTGTGGTGCAGAATCGCGGCGCGGCCATATTTCCTCCCTTTGCAGTGAAACTCACGGCCCGCTTCATCTGTTTCGGCCGGGTTGAGCCAGGTAGAACGTCCCAGAAATCGTCGAATCGAGCGTCCCAGCAAGACAAATGCTTCCCTCGTCAGATACCCGCCCCTTGGGTCATCATTTGAAGTCCTACCAAAATTGTCCAGCCGTTCGCTCCTAGGGATTTTCCTAGCTGTGCGATCGCCGGATCATACCCTAAGGTGTTTCAAAACTGGGCTTCCCGCAGTTGTTCCGCAACGAGAACACAGCCAGAAGGGACCGCTGAGCCATTGATCTCGGTTGGGTCTCGAGAAGGCGACTCATACCGAAGTGCCATCCGGTTAGCGGTCGAGCATTATATAACTCCAAGTCAGACGCACTAGGAATTCCCCTAGGTGCGCGCAAATGTGGGGCGATGCTATTTTCGGGAATGGGGTGCTCGGGCCAGAAAGGCGAGGGCGCAGGCCCGACTGCATCCGTGGCCTGCCCCTGACATTCACCGGCCAGAGTGTGGTGGCTCCGAAAGCTAGTTCAGGCAACTTAAGTAAAGGGAGAAAAGATTATGAAGAGGTCCATCCTTCTGGCTATCGCTCTTCTGGTAGCCGGTGTCACAGCTACCTTGGCGCAAGACGTTCGCTACGATTACGACAAGGACAAAGATTTCTCGAAATTCAAATCTTACAAGTGGGTGTCTATCAAGGACGCCGATCATGTGGACGATTTGACCAGCAAGCGGATCATGTCAGCGGTCGATGCCGAACTTGCTAAGAAGGGGTTGACGAAGACAGATGGTGACACCGCCGACCTTTATATTGCGTATCAGACCGCCATCGGCACGGAGAAACAGTTCACGTCATATAACACCGGCTGGGGTTATGGCCCGGGCTGGGGTGGTGGATGGTACGGAGCCGGCGGGATGAATTCCACTACCACGTACGGCTCCACTTCCACTGTCTATGTCGGTCAACTGGATCTCAGTATGTACGATCCCGCCACCAAGCAGCTCGTTTGGCGGGGAGTGGCTTCCAAGACCCTGGACCCCAAAGCTAAGCCAGAAAAAAAGGAAAAGAACATCGGCAAAGCTGTCCAGAAACTACTAAAGAATTTTCCACCCAAGCAGAAGTAGACCTACGACGTCGCGCGTCTGCGTCGGTAACGGAAAATGTTCGTGAAACGCAGATTTCGTAATAGTCAAATCACCGTCTGGCTTATTCCATTGCTATACGCAACGGCAGCCCTTTTGTTTGGGTTTAGCGTTCCTCGTCTTGCACACAGTTATTTTCCTCGCTTCGTCTCATCGATCAGCGTAAGCGCCGCGATCGGCATTTACTCGGCGGTTGCTTCCGGCATGATAGCGCTGACCGGTATCGTCTTCTCACTGACTTTCGTGATGGTGCAGTTCAGCGCTACCGCTTATTCCCCGAGACTCGTTCTCTGGGTCGCCCGCGATCGCGTGATTTCGCACGCTATCGGAGTGTTTACGGCCACCTTCCTTTATGCGCTGGCTGCGTTAGCCTGGGTAGATCGAGGCGGCACGGGCCGCGTGCCGCTTTTGGGCATCGGGGTTCTGGCCGGACTACTTATTTTCAGCGTTGTGCTGTTTATTTGCCTGATTCAACGTGTCGGAAGGTTGCAAGTTACTCGCATGTTCATCTTCACCGGCGATCAAGGGCGAGAAATCATCGAGAATCTCTATCCACCGTTCGAGACGCCCGCGTCGTCCCGCCCTCCTCAAATACCGCTGGCAACCTGCCTTATGACTCTCTTGTATCGCGGACATCCACGTGTCGTGCAGGCCGTAGACATACCCTTTATGAGGGAACTGGCTAGCAAGAGCGATTGCATCATTGATCTTCTTGTTTCCGTCGGTGATGCGGTCTTGGACTCGACACCTCTCCTCCGAGTGTTTGGCGCCGGATCTTCACCTTCCGAGAAGAGCTTGCTCTATGCGATCGAACTCGGTGCCGAACGTACCTTTGAGCAGGACCCCAAGTACGCCATCCGATTACTAGTTGATATTGCCATCAAGGCCCTGTCGCCCGCCGTTAACGATCCGACCACCGCCGTGCAAGCACTCGATCAGATTGAGGACCTGCTCATTCGGCTGGGGCGCAGGCGCTTGGAAATCGGCGCCTTTCGGGATGTCCAAGGTAGTCTCCGCCTTTTGATTGGCTTTCCCGCTTGGGAAGATTTTCTTCGGCTTGCCTTTGACGAAATACGGCTCTATGGAGCCGCCAGCGTTCAAGTCATGAGGCGTATGAAAGCGCTTGTAACGGAACTGAGCGAAGTCTTGCCGGAAGAGCGGCGACCCGGTCTTCAAAAATGGCAAGAGCGACTCCGATCTACGGTCGACCGCTCATTCAGCGACCAACAAGACAGACTCGTGGCCTCTGTGGCGGATCGTCAGGGCCTCGGTAGTTCCCGGCGCGATGCACCGGAAAGTTAGTCCAGAGGTGCTTCCTCTTCCACGCACGAGCCGCATCAGCAGCAAGATTCGAGCACCACTAGGAAAATCCCTAGGCGCCAAAAGGGAACTCGGTTGCTAGCATTCGGTGCTGTGGGGACCGACTTGTCGACGGAAGGTCCAAGGCACGGATATCTTCCAATTGCCGACTGGCTATTCCAGTACCAGAAGGATTGGTTGCGGCTTGATCTAATTGCCGGCCTCACTGCGGCTGCAGTGGTCATCCCGAAGGCCATGGCCTATGCAACGATCGCCGGACTGCCGGTTCAGGTCGGCCTATACACTGCCTTGGTCCCGATGGTGATTTATGCCGTCATGGGTACCTCGCGCCCACTCAGCGTCAGCACCACCACGACCATCGCAATCTTGACAGCTGCCGAACTCGGCGAAGTTGTGCCTAACGGCGATCCATCGTCGTTACTCAAGGCTACCGCCATGTTGGCTCTTATGGTCGGTGCTGTCCTCATGCTTGCGTCCTTGCTGCGCCTGGGTTTTATTGCAAATTTTATTTCGGAGCCCGTTTTAATCGGCTTCAAGGCCGGTATTGGTATCGTCATCGTTCTCGATCAGCTTCCCAAGATTCTCGGCATTCATTTTCTCAGGGGAACTTTTTCCCATAATCTTCTCTCAATCCTCCGTGGTATTCCCCAAACCTCTCTGCCGACTCTTACCGTCGGCCTCATCATGATCGCCCTACTTGTTGGCCTCGAACGCTTTATTCCGCGATCCCCCGCGCCGCTCATCGCTGTAGCTCTCGGCATTCTGGGCGTCCGTCTCTTGGGATTGCACGCATATGGGGTGGAACTAGTGGGCCGAATTCCGCAAGGTTTGCCCTCGATCATTATCCCGGAATTTTCTCTCGCCCAGGCGCTGTGGCCGGGTGCACTAGGCATTGCGCTGATGAGTTTCACCGAAAGCGTTGCAGCGGGCAGAGCCTTCGCCAAGGGGGATGAGCCAACCCTTCGTCCAAATCGCGAGTTACTCGCGACGGGACTCGCAAATGCAGGAGGCGCATTCTTTGGGGCAATGCCTGCTGGTGGCGGCACCACGCAGACGGCCGTCAACCGCCTTGCGGGCGCACGTTCTCAGTTCGCGGAAATCGTGACTGCCGCGGTTGGCTTGACGACGATTCTCCTCCTCGGTCCCGTTCTGGCGCTCATGCCCCAAGCCACTCTCGCAGCTGTTGTCATTGTCTACTCCATCGGGTTAATTCGCCCGGCCGAGTTCCAATTGATTTTGGGAATCCGTCGGACTGAATTCACTTGGGCCATCGCTGCGCTTGTTGGCGTGGTGCTGCTCGGGACACTTACAGGCATCCTGGTTGCCATCGTGTTGTCCCTTGTATCCCTAGCAGCTCAGGTTGCCGATTCACCTGTCTACGTGCTTGGCCGCAAGCCGGGCACAAATGTCTTCCGGCCGCGGTCACGGGAGCATCCCGAGGACGAGACTTATCCCGGATTGTTACTGCTACGCCTGGAGGGTCGCGTATTCTTTGCCAATGCTCAGCACATCGGACAGAAGATCAAGCTGCTGGTCAATGAAGTCAAACCAACCGTCGTTGCGCTCGACTTCAGCGGTGTGTCCGATCTTGAATATACTGCCCTTACGATGCTCTCGGAGGGTGAGAAACGCGAGCGTGAGCGCGGCGTCTCTCTCTGGTTAGTGGGACTCAACCCCGGCGTTTTGAAAATGATCCAGAGATCGCCTCTAGGTATGGCACTCGGCCGCGAACGAATGCAATTCAGTCTTGAGCTGGCGGTCGCACGATACGTCCAACAGTCCGCGCATGCCATTGACAGTTAGAACCCGTCCGAGGACTCGAAGTTGTTTGATGCTCCCTTCGCATCAGGCGCCGGCAGAGCGGCATCAATACAGCGCAGAGCTTAGAACCGTAGGATGACGCCGGTGGACACTTCGCCCTGCAGGAAGCGATCCTTCGGGAAGACCCAGCACGCGAGGCAACCGCCAACCAAGAGCATCCTATGGTTGGTTAGTCTGAGAGCGAACGCACCTAGGAGAACTCCTAGGTGCGTTAATTCAAGCAACGGTCGTTATATGACCTACATCGGCGTAATCGGACGCGTACATAAGCTACGTTGAATTACCAGACCCTTTTCGTTGCTCGGTAGTACTCCGGGATTGGCTGGCCGAACGTTCAACTCTGAGGGAATTTCAGTGCGCCAATTTAACCGCGGCGTAAGCCACTTGCTTATCACATGGGTTTCACTTGCTTCCCTGGCCTTACTGGCGTATAGCTTCGATAAAGCTTTGGAGGTGGGGATTTGCAACTAAGCCACCTTGACAGCCAGCTATGGGTCCTCCGTCGGATTTCCGTCCTCCATATAAAACTGAGCTTCATCTCAGCGCTGCTGCTACTGATACTCGCGCCTTTGCTAGGTTCTCCGGCCGGGGCGCAAACTTCACGCAAGAAAAATGTCCTCATTTTGAGTGAGGTGGGCTTGTCGCATTCCTTGACCATGGTGATCATGCAGCAAATTGTCAATGGTGTGGAAGAAACGCCGAATCGTCACGTCGAATTCTATTCTGAGAGTCTCGATTTATCTTCTTTTCCGCTCCAACCTTCGGCGGATGAAGCGCGAACTTGGATCGATAAGAAGTACGGCTCGGATAAGTTGGATGTCATAGTAGCCGTGGGACCCGGTGCAATCGACTTTCTCTCAAAGTATACTCAGTCCCTCTTTTTAGAGGTTCCCATCGTTGTCTGCGGCGCCAGTCCCGCTCAAATGAGCAATCCAAGGCTCGATTCCAGATTTACGGGAACATGGCTGGAGCTTGAACCTCGTAAGACCTTGGAACTAGCCTTGCGCCTTTTCCCCGATACTCGCCACGTATTCGTAGTAGGAGGTAGCGCCGCGTTCGACAAGGTCGCGGTCTCATTAACGAAAGCAGCAATTAACTCTATTGATAGAAAAGCAGAAATTCGCTATCTGACGGACATGGAAATAGGCGAATTAATGGAACAACTCGAGAAACTCCCCGCCCATTCCATTGAGCTCTATACTTCTTTTTTCGAGGATGCCACGGGAAACAAATTTCTCAATGCAACCAAGGCGCTCCCGGCAATCACGGCAGCCTCCAATGCCCCAGATTTTGGTATGTCCGACATCTATATCGGACATGGAATTGTTGGCGGCTACGTGATGCCGTTTGAAGAACAAGGGAAGATTACTGCTCAGATTGTGTCAGAGCTGCTGGATGGGAAAAAAGCACAGGATATTCCGATGCAGACCATCTCTGGCGTCTACATGTTCGACTGGCGCCAACTGCAAGCTTGGCAC
This sequence comes from Candidatus Acidiferrales bacterium, assembly GCA_963722985.1. Taxonomy (GTDB): domain Bacteria; phylum Acidobacteriota; class Terriglobia; order Acidiferrales; family UBA7541; genus Acidiferrum. Next base: position 220,583 of record CAVROZ010000005.1, read on the forward strand.
ATCCCCGAGAGCAAGCTTCCGGCGGGGAGTATCGTCATGCTTCGCGAACCCAGCCTTTGGGAGCGTAACCGATGGACCTGGGTGACCGCACTGGCGATTATCCTTGGTCTCACCGCTCTGGCGGCCTATCTCCAGCACAGCCGGAAGCAACTCAAGGTTGCCAGGGATAGGCAAATGCGGCTCAGCGGTATGCTGATCAACGCTGAGGAGCAGGAACGCAGCCGAGTGGCGTCCGAGCTGCACGACGACTTTAGCCAGCGTGTGGCGATTCTCGCTTTGGGTTTAGAGTGCGCGGACGAAGCAACCCCCAGCTCGCTGCCCGATCTTCATAGACAATTGCGCGACCTCATAAGCTCCACAAGTGAGCTTGGCGCTGATCTCCACACCTTGTCTCACCGCCTGCATTCGTCGACGATTGAGAGCCTCGGGCTCGTTCCCGCACTCACTGCTTTGTGCAAGGAGTTCGCCGCCCAGCAAGGTGTCGCCGTCCACCTTACCACCGACGATATCCCTCGATCCGTCCGTCCCGAAATCTCTCTTTGCGTGTTTCGAATCGTTCAAGAAGCGCTTCGAAATACCAAGAAGTACAGCGGCGCAACGCAGGCTGAGGTGGAGCTGCAAATGACCGGCAATAAATTGGAAATCACCATCCGCGACCACGGCCGTGGCTTCGAGCTGGGCAATCTCGGCTCTCATCCAGGGATTGGGGTTCATAGCATGGAAGAGCGCGCGCGTCTGTTAGGTGGAAGATTCGAGATTTATTCTCAACCCGGAGGTGGCACTACGGTCTCAGCTTCCGTGCCGCTCAAACCTCCAGCAAAGGGCGCTACGACCTAAACTTGCAGACGAATGAGTGCTACCTCCGAACTGTGTCATCAGGGCGAATGATCCAGAATCGATTCTGCTGGCGCTGAACAGGATCTCATCTCCGTTGACTCCGAATTTCCGGAATAACGACCTGCAGGGGGCACTCGCGGATGACTTTCTCAACAAATCGCTGCTATCTGAGGCTAGGGATTCCCCCAGTGGCGCCGATCCTTTGCGGTTGTTAGTCTCAGGCCGCAGCGGTACAGGGTCGGTAGCTCCTGCATTCGCAGCGAACAGCTTAATTGATTGGACGGAGGCGAGGTTTGATTCGCCCACGCGTATTCTTAGCCGATGACCACCCCGACTTCTTAAAACTCGAAATGGCCTTCCTGAAGCCTCATTTTGAACTTATCGGTACGGCCGCCGACGGGGCTTCGCTGGTCTCGGCCGTTCTGCGTCTTCGTCCTGACGTCGTTGTAGTCGATATCACTATGCCGAAAATGAGCGGAATTGATGCGGTCCGCCAACTTGTGCAATCGGGCTCCACCGCCAAGTTTGTATTCCTTACCATCCATTCCAGTGAGGAGTACGTCGAGGCTTGCCTCGCACAGGGTGCCCGTGGATTTGTGACGAAATCTCGAATGAACTCCCACCTGATTCCCGCCATTCAGGCCGTCCTCGCTGGTGTTCCCTATGTTGCTTCGTACTCTCCATTTTAATTAGCGTTAGGGGTTTCCCTAGTTGTCCCTTCGGGCGATTGAGCCTAAATGAGTAGCATTACGAATTTTGACCGGCCAAGATCGGGCGCAAGTGATTTACCCGTTTGGCGGAGACGCGACTTTATGGTGCGAATAGGCACGCACAGAGCCCTTGGCGGATTCGAACGCCTTCTGTTCTTCTTCGGACTCCTGATGCTCTTTTTATTTACTGGCGCTCGCGTCTATAACGCAATTTACTCTCAGGCGGCCCTCGGCGCCTTCTGGAGCGCGCAATCCCCTTCCTCGCGCATGCCCGCTGATGCGTCCCACCGGAATCTCGCAATACCCGATTTTCGTTTCTGGTCGCAAAAACGTATCGAAGCTTATGAGGCCAGCCTGATTGCCCCTGTGCAGCGTCCTCTGGGTGTGCTTAGGATCTCCGCGATCAACCTCGAAGTTCCCGTGCTCGAAGGAACCGACGAGCTGACCCTCAATCGTGCCGTCGGCCACATCGATGGCACGCCGGTCCCGGGCGGCGAAAACGGCAATGTCGGTATCGCAGGACACCGCGACGGATTCTTTCGGGCCCTCAGGGATATCCATCTTGGCGACACCATCGACCTTTTTACTGCAAAGGGGAACTCTCGTTATGTCGTCGACGAGATTGTGATTGTTCCGCCGGACGACGTATCTGTCCTGGCGGCGAGATCCAAGCCCGCTCTCACCCTTGTAACTTGTTATCCGTTTTATTTTGTAGGCAGTGCGCCTTTGCGCTACATCGTACGCGCAAGCGTCACGGATACAAACAGTCTTGCGGATTCCGGGCGATCACGCTCTCCGGCTGAGGAGCGTAGCGTCCAGGATTCTCACTGAAGTCGGCTCTCGGCCCGTGAGTATGGATTCGAGAAATCTCAGCTCAATTCAATTTGGAGGACTACAAATGAAGTCAGGCAATTGGATCAGAATCGGGCTCGTTCTGGCGATCGGGGTAACCTGCATCGGTTTTGCAATGTCTTCGATCGCTCAAGTTCAGACCCAGCAGAGCACAACGGCCGGACTGGCCAGCAAGAGCGTTACCGTCGAGCGCGGCGAGGTTGTGCTCGTCGAGGGCAACGACCTTTTCGTCAAAATGGAAGATGGCAGCATTCGTCATATTCCCAATGTTCCGGAAAGTGCCAAGGTCACCGTAGACGGCAGGCAACTCGGCATTCACGACCTGAAGCCGGGCATGAAACTCCAGCGCACGATCACCACCACCACCACCCCTCAAACCGTCACCACTGTGCAAACTGTTACCGGAAAGGTCTGGCACATCTCGCCGCCTACCTCGGTCATCCTCACGCTCGAAGACGGCACTAACCAGGCCTTTAAAATTCCCAAGGGCCAGAAATTCAATGTGAATGGCCAGATGGTCGACGCCTTTGGCTTGAAAAAAGGGATGATTGTAAACGCCACCAAGATTGTTGAAGTACCGGAGACCGTAGTATCCCAACAGCGGAAAGTAACCGGAACCATGCCTCCCCCTCCGCCGGCTCCCCCGGCCGACGTGCCAATCCTTGTGGCGACGGCAGAACCAACGCACACAGATGTGGCGGAAGCGTCCACCCCGGCCCCAGCGAAACTCCCCAAGACAGCCAGCGACCTGCCCTTGGTTGGTCTCCTCGGCCTTCTCTGTATTTTCGCAGCGCTCGGAGTCAAGTTCCTTCGCGCAAACCTGGGAGTCTAGTTTCACCCCACCGGGGAGGAGTCGCATGCGGTCGATTCCTCCTCACCCCTTGGAGTTCGCGCGTGCGGTGATTGGGGGAATTCCAGTTATGATGAAAAAAGGCCTTGGCTATCAACTTCTCAAGAACCTCGCCAGAAATTCCGTCGCGGTTCTGTGTTCGCTTCTGCTCTTGCAGAACGTCGTTCCTGCGTTTCAGGCGCAAGAGCAACCTGCCGCTGGCGCGTCGGACCAGCAGGAACCGGCGGTCAAGATTCCAGCCGATCAACTCGATTCCCTTGTCGCGCCCATCGCGTTATACCCCGACCCGATGCTTGCCCAAGTGCTCGCTGCTTCCACATACCCGCTCGAGATTGTCCAACTCCAGCAATGGCTAGAGAAAAACAAAACATTGAAGGATAAGGCCCTCGCCGATGCTGTGCAGAAGGAGTCTTGGGATCCGAGTGTGCAGGGCTTGGCCGCAATGCCGGATCTGGTAAAGCGCCTGGCGAGTGATATCCAGTGGACCACCGATCTCGGTAACGCCTTCTTAGCGCAGCAATCCGACGTGATGGAAGCGGTTCAGCGCATGAGGAAGAAGGCGCAAGATGCGGGCAACTTGAAATCCACGGAACAGCAGAAAGTAGAAACGAAAGTTGTGGAATCGAAACAGGTCATTGTCGTTCAGCAGGCAAATCCCGAAGTCGTTTACGTCCCTACCTACAATCCCACCGTTGTATACGGCCCACCTGTGTACCCCTATCCTCCCATTTACTATCCGCCTCCCGGTTATTACGCGGCGGGCGTGGCGATTTCTTTCGGTGTTGGGCTCGCCATGGGAGCGGCATGGGGTGGAGGTTGGGGATACGGTTGCGGTTGGGGCGGAAACAACGACATCACCATCAACAACAATAACAATTTTAATCGCAATTCCAATGTAAACGGCGGCAACCGCACCAACGTAAACGGCGGCAACCGCGCCTCGACACAACCCGCTCGCGGCGGCTCTGGCGGTAGCAACTGGCAACACAATCCACAGCATCGCGGCGGAACTCCTTACGGCAATAAAGCCACCGCTCAGAAATACGGTGGCACAACACGCGGGGCGTCGGCGTCCGACCGTCAGGCTGGAGCACGTCAAAACATTTCTCAGCAGGGGAACCGGCCTCAAGCAAGTACCCGCGATGCCTCATCCCGTGGAGAACAGTCTCGCGCCAGCGATCGCAGTTCGGGTGGGGGAAATCGTTCTTCTTCGGGTCCCGGCGGAGATCGTGTTGGCAATCGAAGTGTGTCGCCCAGTTCAAACTCACGGTCCGGTGGCACCGCACTCGGTGGTAGCAACGGTAGTGCGGCTCGTGCCAGCAGTTCCCGCGGCAGTTCCAGTATGGGCTCTCGGGGCGGCGGCGGACGCCGGAGGTAACTGAAGCATGAGGGAAAAACAGATGAGCTTGCAATTCACTACAAAACTCGCGGGATTGGCCCTGACTGTTTTGCTCTCCTCTCGACTGGCTCTGCTCATCCCGACAGCCTTCGCCTCCGGGCAGCAGAGCAATCCATCGCAAACGACCTTCGAGTCTCCAGAAAAAGCGGCTGCCGCTCTCATTCAGGCTTCCGAAACCTTCGATGTGCCCGCATTGATGAAGATTCTCGGTCCGCAGGGCGAAGATTTGGTTTCTTCAGAGGATCCCGTACGCGACAAGAGTATTGCGGCTGACTTTGCCGCAAAGGCCCACCAGCATACTTCGATCAGTGTCAATCCCCAAAACGCCGATCGCGCGACCTTGCTGGTTGGCAACGACAACTTTCCGCTGGCGATCCCCATCGTGCACAAAAATGGCTCATGGTTCTTCGACACTAAAGCAGGCAGGGAAGAGATGCTTTACCGCCGCGTCGGTACGAATGAACTCGATGCCATCCAGATCTGCCGCGGATACGTGGAATCGCAACACGAATACGCGATGACCAAACATGATGGCGCCGAAGTGAACCAGTACGCGCAACGCATCATCAGCACCACAGGAAAACAGGACGGATTGGTTTGGCGAAATTCCGACGGCACCTTGGGTGGACCTATTGCCGAAAAAATCGCAGATGCTTTGCAGCAAGGCTATACCGATAAAGCCAAGCCCTATCACGGGTACTTTTTTAAGATCCTGAAAGGCCAGGGCCCAGCGGCTCCTCTCGGCCAAATGAACTTTGTTGTGGAAGGCGCAATGATTGGAGGATTCGCGCTTGCCGCTGCTCCCGCAGATTATCGCGTCACGGGCGTGAAAACCTTCATCGTTGGTTACGACGGCATCGTTTACCAAAAGGATTTAGGTCCGGACACCCTCAAGATCTTCAAAGACATGGAGCTGTACAACCCAGATAAATCCTGGAGCCCCACGGAAGATAGTTGGCCGCCGGATGTGTTGGACGCCTCGCTTTCAGCGCAAAACTGAATCGATGTGCGCGAACGATGGTTACACGACGGGCGTGGCAGTCCGGAGGCAAATCGAATGACCACAGAAATTGTTTTGCATATGCCTGTGCGGCCGAATCGCCAAGGTGCGTCTACCGCGTCAGGCCCGCTCTCATGTCATCCCGCGATCCAGAGTCTGTCACTCACCGCAATGCTCGCCTTAGGCACGTTAGGTGGATGTGCCTCAAAGCAAGAAAAACCACCTCCACCTCCTCCCATCGTCACGGTCACCCCGGTTGTGCAAAAGCGGGTGCCCATCCACCAGGAATGGGTGGGAACCATGTCGGGCAACGTGGATGCGGAGATTCGCCCCAAAGTAGAGGGATTTTTGCTTGCCCGCCTATATACGGAGGGTTCGTTCGTTAACAAAGGGCAGCCCTTGTTCGAGCTCGATAAGCGTCAAGCGCAAGCCGCGGTAGAACAGGCCACCGGTAATCTTGAGCGCGCACGCGCGGCACTAGCGCAGACTCAGATCGACGTCCGTCGCTACACGCCGTTGGTGGCTCAAAGAGCGGTGAGCCAGGCAGAACTCGACAAGGCACAGAGTGCAGAGCGAGCTGCTACCGCTACGGCGGATGCTGACCAAGCCGTCCTCGATAACGCCAAATTGAATCTCGCTTGGACCGCCGTGATTTCTCCCATCTCAGGGATCGCCGGAGTTGCCAAGGTGGCTGTCGGTGACTTGATGACTCCGAGTACGGTCATGACTACGATCTCGAACGTCGATCCTATTTACGTCGACGTTAACATTGCCGAGCAGGACTACTTGCGATTCCAACGGGAAAAACCGACCGGCACCGCCAGACAGAGTCTCGAAATGATTCTTGGAGACGGCACTCTTTATGCGCGCCGTGGCCGGGTCCTCTTCTTGAACCGCGAAGTGGATTCGCGAACCGGAACCATACAGGTTCGTGGTGAATTCCCAAATCCAGGAAACGTGCTTCGCCCAGGTCAATATGCACGTGTCCGCGCAATTACCGAAGTGCTTAAAGACGCTCTCCTAATCCCGCAGCAGGCGGTTTCCGAGTTGCAAGGCGTCTATCAGGTCGGCGTCGTCGGCGCGGGCGACAAAGTGACCATCCAAACCGTAAAACTCGGTCCTCTCTTTGGCGACATGTGGGTTGTCGATTCCGGCCTTCAACCCGGTGACAAAGTAATCGTCGATGGCTTACAACGCGTACGCACCGGCGTCACCGTCTCAACTAAACCTTTTAACGATACTCAGGCCAACTCCGTAGTCGGTGGGAACTAGCTGTGTCCAAATTTTTCATCAATCGCCCAAACGTCGCCATCGTGATCGCCATTCTCACCGTCATCAGCGGACTGGTGGCCATGGCCAAACTACCAGTTGCTCAATTACCGGATATCGTCCCTCCCCAAATCAACGTGTCGGCCACTTATACCGGCGCCGACGCTCTCACCATTGAACAATCGGTGGCCACGCCTCTGGAACAACAGATGAACGGCGTCGACAACATGCTCTACATGATGTCCACCAACGCTAACGATGGAACAATGACTCTCAAGGTTACCTACGACGTTGGCACGAATGTCGACATCGATCAGGTGAACACGCAGAATCGCGTATCGCAAGCCAGCCCGAATCTTCCCACGTCCGTCAATCAGTACGGTGTCACCGTAAAAAAATTGATGGGCCTGCCGCTCCTGGTCCTTTCTCTCTACTCGCCCACCGGTACTTACGGGGGTCAATTTCTAGGCAATTACGCCACCATTAATGTTAACGATGCGCTCCTGCGCGTTCCCGGGGTTGGTCAGGTCACTAACTTCGGTGCTGCGGATTATGCGATGCGCATTTGGTTAAAGCCGGATCAGCTAACCAAGCTCGGCATGACCGTCTCCGATTTGACCACCGCTATACAGCAACAGAGCGCGGTGAACCCCGCGGGTCAGATCGGTGCGGAGCCTGCTCCAAAGGGTCAGCAATTCACCTACGCCGTCCGTGCTCCGGGGCGACTCATCAACGCCGAAGAATTCGGCAACATCATCGTCCGCCAGAACTCTGACGGTTCCACCGTGAGACTCAAGGATGTCTCCCGCATCGAGCTCGGTTCTCTCGTCTATCAGCAGATTGGCCGGTTCAATGCCAAGCCCGCGGTCATCATCTGTGTGTACCAAGCACCCGGTTCGAACGCCTTGGCTGTCGCAAAGCAGGTCAAAGCGCAAATGGAAGATTTGAAGTCACGATTCCCGGGTGGCCTGGAATACACCGTCGCAATGGACACCACGTTGCCCATCACGGAAGGCATGAAAGAGATCGTTACCACGCTCCTTGAGGCTATCGTCCTCGTGATCATTGTCGTATTTCTGTTTCTCCAGAATTGGCGCGCCACTCTTATCCCGCTTCTTGCTGTACCCGTTTCTCTCATCGGTACGTTTGCCGTCTTTCCTATGCTGGGCTTTTCGATCAATACGCTCTCTCTGTTTGGCCTCATCCTCGCCATCGGGCTTGTGGTAGACGACGCCATCGTGGTTGTCGAAGCCGTTGAACATCACATCGAGCATGGCTTGTCGCCCAAGGACGCCACCTTTAAGGCCATGGAAGAAGTGACCGCTCCGGTAATTGGTATCGCGTTGATTCTTTCTTCGGTCTTTGTACCGATGGCCGCGATGGGTGGCATCAAGGGCCTGCTGAATCAACAGTTCGCCATAACCATTGCGATCTCCGTATTAATCTCTGCGTTCAACGCGCTGACACTCTCCCCGGCACTCTCCGCTCTTTTGTTGCGCCCTCGTAAGAAAACCAGGGGCCCCCTTGGAAAATTCTTCGATTGGTTCAACATCGGGTTCGGAAAAATGACCGGAGCATACGTCAGCTGGAGCGGTGGGCTCATCCGGCGCTGGGGCTTCTCTCTATTGCTGTTATTGGGAATTTCGATCGTTTCCGTCGGAATGGGTAGACAACTCCCCGCCAGTTTTATCCCGGAAGAAGACCAGGGTTATGCCTTCCTTCAGATTCAATTGCCGGATGCGGCTTCCCTGCAACGCACTGACGCGGTCATGCGCAAAATTGATGACATGCTGGCACATACTCACGGTGTGCTGAGCTTCAGCGGGATCTCCGGCTTTAGCCTTCTGTCCAATACCTCGGCTTCTTATACCGGCTTCTACTTTCTACAGCTGGAGCCTTGGCATGAGCGCCTCACAGACGAACTTTCCGCGCAAGGGCTCATGCGCAACCTCAACCAACGAATGGTAAAGGAAATACCGGAAGCCATCGGTTTCGCCTTTGGGCCGCCTGCCATTCCCGGTCTCGGCACCGCTGGCGGATTTACCTTCATGCTGCAGGATCGCAGCGGTGGTACCGTCACTCAGCTCGCAGAAACGCTCGATAAACTGGCGCTGGCTGCTCGAAAGCGGCCGGAGATAGCGTCCGTCGTAAGCACCTTCCGCCCGTCCGTACCTCAACTCTATGTGCAAGTGGATCAGGATCGTGTTCTGAAGCAGGGTCTGCAGTTCACCGAAGTCTATCAGACTCTTCAGGCTTTCCTTGGCGGTGCCTACGTCAATCAGTTCAATCGATTCGGGCGCCAGTGGAAGGTGTATCTCCAGGCAGAACCCGAGTACCGCACCAGCGCGGACAAGATAAATGATTTCTACGTTCGAAACTCGAAAGGCGACATGACACCCTTGGCTACTCTGGTTACCATCAAACGAGTTTCCGGCCCCGAATACACCAACCGATTCAACCTCTACCGAAGTATCCAAGTGAATGGTTCTCCCGCTTCCGGTTTCAGTTCCGGGCAGGCCATGGCTGCCATGGAGCAGGTCTCCAACGAAGTCCTGCCTGCCGGTTTCGGCTACGCCTGGAGCGACATGTCTTACCAGGAGAAAAAGGCCGAAGGCGGCCAAGCCATGGTCTTCGCCATGTCCTTTGTCTTCGTGTTCTTGATTCTGGTTGCTCTCTACGAAAGTTGGTCATTGCCGTTCAGCGTCCTGCTATCCGTTCCGGTAGCGGTTCTCGGTGCCTACGGTGGACTACTCTTGCGCAAATTCGACAACAATGTTTTCGCTCAGATTGGTCTCATCATGTTGATTGGCCTGACCGCCAAGAACGCCATTTTGATCGTCGAGTTTGCGGTATTGGAACACTCCAAAGGAAAACAGATTGTAGACGCGGCTCTCGAAGGGGCCCGCTTGCGCTTACGCCCGATCTTGATGACTTCCTTCGCCTTCATTCTGGGATGCGTGCCGCTCTGGACTGCCAAGGGCGCTGGCGCCATCGGCCGAAGAGTGTTGGGCAGTTCCGTAATCACCGGAATGTCGGCTGCCACCATCTTGGGCATCTTCCTGGTGCCTGTTTTGTTCGTCGTCGTTGAACGTATCGCCAAGAAGAAGCCTCACCTAGAGGTAGCTCATCCGGCCGTATTGGAGGAAGGTCACGACTGATGAGAAAGCTCGTCGCCATCACGCTCGGCCCGTTCCTCATTCTTGGCATGTTTGGCTGCTCCCTCGGTCCAAAATACAATAAGCCTACTTTCCAGCCGCCGCCGAGCTTCTATACCGAGACGCAACCTTCGACGACCTCTGCAGCCGATCTTGCGTGGTGGGAATTGTTCAAGGATCCCGTTTTGCAAGGCCTGCTTCACGAGGCCTTCACCAATAACTATGACCTGCGGCTGGCCGTATCTCGTGTTGAGCAGGAGCGGGCGCTCCTTGGTGTCACACGTTCGCAATACTACCCGCAGGTCGGCTACGATGCCGGTATTTCCGGACAGCAGTCTCCCTACATTGCCAATCACACCTACTACGCGTACAACCTCACGACCTTCTGGGAAATCGACCTCTTTGGACGCATCCGGAAGCTCAATGAAGCTCAGCGCGCTGTGTACTTCTCAAGCGAGGAAGCGCGCCGAGACGTTCGCCTCCTGCTCGTGTCCGAGGTGGCCCAGAGTTATTTCGAGCTGCGAGCTCTAGACGAACAACTGGCCATCGCCCGTGAGACCGCAAAAAGTTTCCAGGATACCCTCGACATCTTTCAGAACAAGTTTGCGGGTGGCGCGGCTTCGGGACTGGAAGTCGCGCGTGCGCAAGCGGCACTCTCGAATGTCGCCGCCTTAATACCCGATTTCCGGCGTCAGATCGTGGCCCAGGAAAACGCCATTGATATACTCCTGGGGCGGAATCCTGGCCAAATTACCAGGGGCGCCTCTCTGGCCGAGCAGTATGACCCTCCAGAAGTTCCAGCCGGACTACCCGCAGCTTTGCTTGAGCGGCGGCCGGACCTTCGCGAAGCGGAACAGAATCTGATTGCCGCCAATGCCAATGTGGGCGTCGCAAAGGCCAATTTTTTCCCCACGATTTCCCTGAGTGGACTGCTCGGCGGCGTAAGCCCTCAACTCTCCGAACTCACTGCCGCTGGCAAGGCTTGGACACTTGCGGGAGGCCTCGCCGGTCCGCTCTTTACCGGCGGCCGTTTGAAGAACGAATATCGCGCGTCTCTTGCTGAACGCGACCAGGCGAAAATCTCTTTCGAAAAAGCTGTGACACAGGCCTTCGGTGAAGTTTCGACCTCGCTCTCGGCGCATCAGCTGTTAGCCGAGGCCTACCAGGAACAACTGAAGTCCGTTGACGCCTATCGCGAATCGGTCCGCCTCGCCACCATTCGTTACGATAGTGGGCTTTCCAACTATCTTGAAATTATCGACGCGCAGCTCGCCATGTATCCGGCTGAAAGCGCCACAGTCAATTACGATCTTGGCCGCAAAGTGGCCTTGGTGAGCCTCTATCGCGCGCTCGGCGGCGGCTGGAATCTCACTGATTCACAATGGACGAGCACCGGTGGGCCTTCCGCAGTCACGCCGGCGCCTTCACCCTGAAGAGATGTGACCGAGGAGCACCTTTCCAATGGTTCAAAAAGATTCCTTAGATGCTGACAAGTCCTTAAAACGGAAAAAATACGGCAAAGAGCTACGCCGTCTTCAGGCCGAACTCTGCAAATTGCAGGACTGGATCAAGTACAAAGGTCTCCGCATCATTGTCGTCTTCGAGGGCCGTGATGCCGCCGGCAAAGGCGGCACCATCCGTGCCATCACCGAACGGGTTAGTCCTCGTGTCTTCCGCCTGATCGCACTGCCGGCTCCGTCCGATCGTGAGAAATCTCAAATGTACTTGCAGCGTTACATGCAGCACTTTCCTGCTGCAGGCGAAATTGTCATCTTCGACCGCAGTTGGTACAACCGCGCCGGCGTGGAGCGCGTCATGGGCTTTTGCACCGAGGAACAATATCGCCAGTTCCTTAAACTCTGCCCTACTGTGGAGAAATATATTACCGATGCCGGAATCATCCTCATCAAGTACTGGCTGGAAGTCGGTCAGAAGGAGCAGCAACGCCGGTTTGAAGCACGCCTAAACGATCCCCTACGCCAGTGGAAGCTCAGTCCTATGGATGTGGAATCCTTTTGCCGCTGGTATGATTATTCCCGCGCGCGAGACAACATGCTCTCCGCCACCGACTCTAGACATGCTCCGTGGTATCTTGTTCGCTCCGACGACAAGCGTAAGGCCCGCCTGAATTGCATTTCCCATTTGCTCAGCTTGATTCCGTACAAGAAAGTGCCTCGCGAGAAAGTGAAACTTCCGAAACGCTCGGAAAAACACAGCTACAACGATCAAGCATCGATTAAGGGCCGTAGATTTGTTCCAGACAAATATTGAGGTGGCCTGGATTCATTCCGGCTGGACTGAAACGGATGGCACGAAAATCAGTCTGGCAAATCGTTGGGAGTTCCGTGTAAGCGGTCTCTCTTTCTACTCCCGGAGTTGCTCGGTTTGTTTTTCTTCGTACCGCGCACGTTCGCTAAAATCCCCACGGTCGCTAAAATGTCCACGCATTTCGAGCGCAATTTTCTCTCAGCGTAAACCTTGCCTTCATTGGTGGTGTCGACTAGGCGCGACAGAAATCACTGTTTGAAACCATCAGCGCTTCACCTCGATGATCACTTAGCCGGCTCGGTTCGCGCCAACACCAAAGACCGAGACTCATACCGGGGCAATTGCACCTGTCCCGCGCCAGTGACGAGTCTGTTTGTTCGAGGTTAGGGATTTCCCTAGTTGTTGCAATGCTTCACCGCAGCTAACAATGACGCGAGTCCAAGTGAAACCGGTGGCGCATCTTTCGGGGTATAGCCATTCTCCTGCGCGAGTGTAAGCCGGCAATCGCAGGCGGAGGAATCATGACCACTCCAGCAAAAACCGAAAGCCCTCGAGTCGACCAATTCTTCATGGCTGGGGAATCGAGATTCGATCGTTGGCGCGACCTGTTGCAAGCGTCTCGCCTGTGGGACAGGTCGTTCGCCGTGCAGGATTCCAACAAGACGCAGCATCAGACCGCTGTGGCCAACGTCTTCCAGGAATTACGCCAGTGGGAAGATTTCTTTGCCTATCCAGGACAAAAATTGCTTGCCTTGCTGGAGGATCGCATCTCTTCCGGCGATGCCGCCGGTGCGGCTCGCTTGAGTCAATCGATCGGGAACGCTCTGCTCACGCATTCCTATCGCGGCAGCGTAGGGGACTGGGAGAGTGAGGACGAAGCGCCGATCTATCTCGGTGAACGCGTCCCCATTGCGGGCGAAGATGGCGCCACGCATCCGCCGTATTTCGAAGTGCTCGTGGTAAGCCCTGCGCGCCGGGCAGCATGGCAGCAACTGGCGCAGGAATTGCGCAAACTGCGCAGACCGCAAGACAAATTTGTTTATGAACCGGTCTTCGTATCTTCATTGGAGGACGCGGTACTCGCAACGATTCTGAACGGAAGCGTTGAAGCGGTGATTGTTTACGAGGGCATCTCGCTTCATTCATCCCACAACAGCCCTATTTTGCGCGAATTTCTCACCAGCCACCTGGCCGTCAGCGGCATCCCTCCGAATTCCCCGGACTACAGCATGGCACTCGCCCAAGGATTGAAACAGTTGCGGCCTGAGCTCGACATCTACTTCCTTAGTGACCGGAAAGTGGAAACAGTGGCCGGCGATGTCACCGCGAATTTCCTCCGAAGGGTTTTCTATCAAGTCGAAGAACCGTTGGAACTTCATCTCAGCATTCTGGACGGCGTCGCAGACCGTTTCGATACTCCCTATTTCGACAACTTGCAGAAATATGCCCAGCGTCCCATCGGGACCTTTCATGCTCTTCCTGTTGCCCGCGGCAAGTCCATCCTCAAATCGAATTGGATCAGTGATATGGGCAAGTTCTACGGCATCAATCTCTTTCTCGCCGAATCCTCTGCCACCACCGGGGGACTCGACAGTCTCTTGGAGCCGACCGGCAACATCAAAGCGGCCCAAGACAAGGCTGCTCGAGCTTTTGGCGCTGACCACGTTTTCTTCGTGACCAACGGCACTTCCACCTCCAACAAAATAGTGGAACAGGCTCTCTTGGGCCCAGGTGACATCGTTCTGGTCGACCGCAACTGCCATAAGTCCCATCATTATGGCGCGGTCATTTCTGGCGCTTATCCCCTCTATGTCGAGGCCTTTCCCCTCACACAATATTCGATGTACGGAGCGGTTCCTCTCCGCACCATCAAGAAAGCGCTACTCGATTTGAAGGCCGAAGGCCGTTTGGATCGTGCTCGCCTGTTGGTACTCACGAACTGCACGTTTGATGGACATATCTACAATCCCGAACGCGTAATGGAGGAGTGCCTCGCCATAAAGCCCGACCTTATTTTTCTTTGGGATGAAGCGTGGTTCGGATTTGCGCGGTGGAGTCCCTTCTATCGCCGGCGCACCGCAATGGGAGCCGCTGCCATTTTGGAAAAGAAATTCAAGGATCCCGCCTATCGCGCTGCCTATCAGGAACAGGAAAAGAAGTTCGGCGTCGACCTTAAGGCCGACGAGAAAACACTGCTTGGCACTCGCCTACTCGTAAATCCCGATAAAGTCCGGCTGCGCATTTATCAAACCAATTCGACGCACAAATCCATGTCGTGTCTGCGCCAGGGCTCTATGGTGCTGGTCAAGGACCAGGATTACCACACCGTCGAAGAGCAATTCCACGAGGCGGTCTTCACTCATGCTTCGACTTCCCCCAACCTCCAGATCATCGCTACGCTGGACGTCGCGCGGCGCCAGATGGAGTTGGAAGGATACGAACTCGTGAATCGCGCCATCCAGTTGGCGCTCGATGTCCGTCGCGAAGTCAATTCTCACCCGCTCATTTCGAAATACTTCCATGTGCTTGGGGCCCACGAGATGATTCCTGCCGAGTTTCGCAATTCGGGTTTCGTGGACTATCTCACCTCGGGCGTCAATTGGGCAACCGTCGTGAAGGCCCTCAGAGAAGACGAATTTGCGCTTGACGTCACCCGCCTCACGTTGGTGTGTGGCTCCGCCGGGTTTGACGGCACACAATTCAAAAATTTACTTGCTGCCGAGTTCGACATTCAATTGAACAAGACCTCGCGAAACAGTGTCCTGCTCCAGACCAACATTAACAATACGCGCAGCGACATCGCCCAACTCATCAAGGTTCTCGTCCAGATTTCCCAAGGAATCGACAAGAAACTTGTCGAAGGTGGTAAGCCGGCGAAGTCGGCCTTTGACGCGCGTATCAAATCGCTGATGACCGATGTCCCGGACCTCCCCAATTTCAGTCGCTTCTTCGACCGCTTCCGTGAAAACCCGTCCAGCAGGACGTCCGAAGGTGATATGCGCTCGGCCTTCTTCGCGGCTTACCGCGAAGACCAGTGCGAGCATCTGAGCCTTTCCAGCCCCGAAATCGATAAGCGCTTGAAGGACGGCCCCGAGTTGGTTTCCGCCAACTTCGTCATTCCTTATCCCCCAGGCTTTCCAATCATGGTACCGGGTCAGGTCATCAATGCTCAGACCATCGAGTTTATGCGCAAGCTCGACGTCAAGGAGATCCACGGATTCAGTGCGGCACTCGGTTTGAAGCTATTGAATCCGTCGTTTCTGCAATCGGTCAACGTGCCCGCCAGAGAACCAATCACAAATACGGCGAAGCACGGAAAGCCAAAAACCGCCCGCGCCGCGTCGGGAGACTAAGGTACTAGAGGTTTCTTCTTAGCCGCCACGAAATTCAAGCTACGGCAATTTCACTTTGTCTCAGGAGGAAAGTTATGGCCACCCCAGTAGTACGTCGCCTCTCGGTGACTCTCGAACAACAGAAACAACTCGAAAAGCTGAGCCCATTTGAGTTGAAAGACAAATTAATCCATTTAGCCGTGGAGACATCTCAACGAAGCGCCCAATCCATGCTGAACGCCGGCCGTGGAAACCCCAATTGGATCGCTACAACTCCCCGCGATGCGTTCTTTACTTTGGGTACATTTGCGATCCACGAATCGAAGAGGGTCTGGGACGAGCCTAACCTCGGTGGTATGCCTCAAAAAAGTGGGATAGCCAAACGTTTCTCAGACTTCTTGGCCGCAAATCCCAATGCCCCGGGAGTGAGCCTTCTGCAATCGGCCATAGCGTATGCAGTCGACGAATTCAAGTTCAATCCGGACGCATTCGTTCACGAGTTGGTCGACAGCATCATCGGCGACCAATATCCGTCACCGGATCGCATGCTGGTCCATGCCGAACGCGTTGTTCACGAATACCTCGCAAAAGAAATGTGTGGTGGCAATCCTCCGGCCGGAACTTTCGACATCTTCGCCGTCGAAGGTGGCACCGCCGCCATGTGTTATATCTTCGATTCGTTGCTGGTGAACCACCTCTTGCATCGTGGCGACAAGGTCGCTCTTGCGCTCCCGATGTTCACTCCGTACATCGAAGTCTGCCATCTCGATCGATTCCATTTCGATATCGTTGAGATGAATGCCAGCGAAGTTGCTCACGCCGATGGGAGACACACTTGGCAATATCCCGACGGCGAAATTGACAAGCTCAAAGATCCCTCGATTAAGGCGCTCTTTTTTGTTAACCCCAGCAATCCCCCCTCCGTCGCCATGCGCAAAAGTTCCATGGAACGATTGGCGACTCTGATTCAGAAAAACCGTCCGGACCTCATCGTCGTCACCGATGACGTCTATGGCACCTTTGTTCCCGGTTTCCGTTCCTTGATGGCCGAAGTTCCACACAATGCCATTGGTGTCTATTCCTTCTCGAAGTATTTCGGCTGCACCGGATGGCGACTGGGCGTCGTTGCAATTCATCAGGACAATATTTTTGACAAAGCCATCGCCAAGTTACCCGAGGCCGTTCGCCGGGAACTGAATACTCGTTACGGTCCATTGACCCTACATCCCGAACAAATCAAGTTCATCGATCGCATGGTCGCCGATAGCCGCTGCGTGGCTCTCAATCACACTGCCGGTTTGTCCTTGCCTCAGCAGGTTCAGATGACCTTGTTCTCTCTGTTCGCCCTATTGGACAAGGACGACCGCTACAAAAAACTCACGAAGCAAATCGTGCAGCGCCGTTTGCAAGCCCTATGGGCCGGGATGAATCTGCCGCTGCCTCCAGATCCCATGCGCGCGGACTATTACGCCACACTTGACATCATGGTCTGGGCCGAAAAGATGCATGGGCCCGCCTTCGTCGAATTCCTGAAGAAAAACTATCATCCTTTTGATGTTCTCTTCGCTCTTGCAGAGAAATTCTCCACCGTTCTCCTCAATGGAAGCGGTTTTGCCGGGCCCGATTGGTCCGTACGAGTCTCGCTGGCCAACCTGCCCGACGAGGCTTACTCCAGAATCGGCCAACAACTCACCGCCGCGGTGCAAGTCGCGGTTGATGCTTGGAAGGCTCAGGTTCCTGCCTAAGGAGGTTGGACAATGTTCATCTTTACCTGGTTTGCTGCGACCCTCCGACAGTATCCCGAGATCGCCATCTTCCTTACTCTGGCTCTCGGCTATTACTTCGGCAAATTTACTTTCAAGGGAATCGGTCTCGGTTCTGTCACTGCTACTCTGCTGGCCGGCGTCGTGATCGGACAAATCGGCATTAGCATCTCCCCGCCGCTCAAGGCCACGGTCTTTCTTATGTTTTTATTTGCGGTTGGCTATGGTGTCGGTCCGCAATTCGTTCGTGGTGTCGCCAAGGATGGCGTGCCGCAGGCGCTCTTCTCCGTCGTCCAGTGCCTCTTCAGTCTGGCGATCCCTGTCGCGATTGCTAAATTCGTAGGCTACGATCTCGGCTATGCCGCGGGGCTTTATTCCGGTTCCCAGACCATTTCCGCGGCCCTGGGCCTCTCGACCGACGCCATCAATCGATTGGGCCTCGCCGCGGGAGAAACCAAGAACTTGCTCGACTCCATGCCTGTCGCTTACGCCGTAACCTACATGTTCGGCACCGTCGGATCGGCCCTCGTCATTGCTCTCATCTGCCCCGCGCTCGTTCGTATGGACCTGGTGCGGGCCTGCAAGGAGTATGAGGAAAAGTTTGGTGGCAAGAACGAACACGGCGGGGCTGGCTCTGCTTGGCACCGTTGGGAGACACGCAGCTTCCACGTGCAACCGGGCGGTAAAGTGGCTGGACTTCGTGCCATCGAAGCCGAGGCGTTGGTGCCCGACGCGCGTGTCTTTATCCAGCGCGTTCGCCGCAACGGTACCGTCGAGGACGCCACCGCGGACACCGTGTTGCGCGAAGGCGATATTGTCAGCGTCGCCGGCGCACGCGACGTCCTCGTTAAGGTGACCGGTGAAGGAGCCAGAGAGGTCGACGATCCAGAATTGCTCAGCGTCCCGGTCGAGGGCGTGGACGCCTACGTCACCAACAAATCCGTAGACGGCAAGACCTTAGCCGAACTCGCGCAACTTCCCAACTCTCGCGGCGTCTTCCTCCGAAAGATCACTCGTGGCGCTACCGCCACTTCCATTCCCATCATGCCGAATACCAAGATTTACCGCGGCGACATTCTCACCATCGTCGGCCGAACACAAGACACTGCGGCAACCGCCAAAATGCTTGGTGTCGCCGATCGGCCCACCGACATTGCCGATGTGGCCTTCATCGGCGCTGGGATCGCTGTTGGCGCTTTGATTGGAGCGCTGGTCTGGAAGGTTCGGGGCGTTCCACTCACCTTATCCACCGCTGGCGGCGCGCTCATCGCCGGATTGGTTCTCGGTTGGCTGCGTTCGACGCGTCCCACCTTCGGCCGCATTCCTTCTCCGACCGTTTGGTTCATGAACTCCGTCGGTTTGAATATCTTCATCGCCATCGTCGGTATCTCCGCCGGCCCTGGATTCGTCAACGGCCTCCGCACGCAGGGCATTAGTCTCTTCTTTTGGGGAGCTGTTGCAACTACGTTGCCTCTGATCCTCGGCATGTATGTCGGCAAGTACGTTTTCCGATTCCACGATGCGATTCTGCTCGGCATCCTCTCCGGCGCGCGTACTACTACTGCTTCTCTTGGCTTGGTCTGTGATCGCGCCCAGAGCCAGATCCCGGCACTCGGCTACACCGTAACCTACGCTGTCGGGAACACTCTGCTAACCATCTGGGGCATGGTTATCATTCTTTTGTTGTCGTGATGGGACTCCTGAATTCGTTCAGGCGTCCCCAGTAGGTGGCGCCAGCGAAGGGACTGCTTATGGACTGGTTTTCGCACCTACTTACGAAGTATCCGGAAATGGCCGTTTACCTCGCCATTGGAATCGGGTACGTCATCGGCAAATGGAAGTTCCATGGCGTCGGGCTTGGCGTAGTCACCGGTTCTCTCCTCGGTGGCATCTTTCTCGGAAATTTCTTTAACGTTCCGGTTTCCGACCAGGCAAAGTCCATGTTGTTCCTCCTCTTTCTCTTTGGAATCGGATACTCCGTGGGCCCCAGCTTTTTTCGTAGCCTCAAGGGAGATGGCTGGCGGTGGGGTGTGCTCGGTGTTTTTGTTCCCGTAATGGGGCTTCTCGCCGCTTATTCCGTCGCCAGATTCCTGCATCTCGATCCAGGTTATGCCGCTGGCTTGCTTTCGGGTTCGCTCACGGAATCTCCAGCAATTGGCACGGCCAGCGAGGCCATCCGGGCATTGTCTGTGCCTGCCGAGCAAAAGGACCTCTGGATGGCCCATATCGCCGTGGCCGATGCCATTTGCTACATATTTGGAACTTTGGGCGTTATCTGGTGCTGCAGCAGCCTCGCCCCAAAACTTCTTGGTTTTGATCTTCGCGCGGAATCGAAAAAGGCGGAAAACAGTCTTGGCATTCACGCTGCAAAGGCCGGAGTTCA
The DNA here is from genome assembly GCA_963722985.1 of Candidatus Acidiferrales bacterium. Taxonomy (GTDB): domain Bacteria; phylum Acidobacteriota; class Terriglobia; order Acidiferrales; family UBA7541; genus Acidiferrum. The sequence goes on from CAVROZ010000005.1 coordinate 240,401, forward strand.
ATCAGCATGGCAATCGGTGGGATGCCGCGCGTACAAAGTTCCGCAAAATGCCGCCATCGTTGGAAAGACTTTGTCGCAAGCCCAGACATTCATTCCCGGAGCACGTCTCTTCGTTGAAAGGATTCGCCGTAACGGCGAGATCTTTTCGCCCCTCGACACCACCGTTCTCGAAGCAGGCGACACTTTGGCAATTCTTGGCCGCACCGAGATTCTGGTAAAGGTCCTTGGGCCAACCGCCAGCGAGGTTGCCGATTTCGAATTGCTTCAGATTCCCGTCGCGTCCTTCGACCTCTATGTCACCGGCAAGCGCGTCGTCGGAAGAACCCTCCAGCACCTCGCAGACAATCTTGACGAGGCTAAAGGCGTTCTTCTCCGCGGAATTATGCGTGGAGACCAGGCCCTTCCGATTGGGACAGAAACGGTCATTGAACGCGGCGACACTTTGCAGGTTACGGGATCGGAACTGGCCGTTCGGCAACTCGCGCCTTTGGTGGGCACGATCATCAGGCCAACGGAAGAAAGCGATCTCTCGATCCTCGGGCTCGCGGTATTCATGGGAGTGCTGCTCGGGGCCGTAATCGTCATCCCCATCGGCGGTCTCAGAATATCTCTCGGCACTAGTGTCGGGACTCTCCTTGCAGGTCTTGTCGTCGGATGGATGCGTTCCGTGCGCCCCTGGTTTGCAAGGTTCCCAGACGCCGCGATTCTCTTCATGAGATCGATCGGGTTGGCCGCTTTCGTAGCGATGGTGGGTCTGAAGGCTGGTCCCATTTTTGTAACGGCGGTTCATGACCACGGCTATGTTCTGTTCCTCGGAGGCATGGTGGTCACCATGTTTCCGCTCATCACCGGTCTTTTCTTCGGCCATTACGTTCTCAAGGTCAACCCGGCACTCCTGGTTGGCGGCCTTGCCGGAGCACAAACCATGATCGCCGGCGTCGCAGCCGCCCAGGAAAAGTCGGACAGTCCTGTTGCGATTCTCGGTTACTCGTGCACCGCGGCTTTCGGCCACATTTTTCTGACCACCTGGGGAACCATCATCGTTTCCCTCATGACCTAGGAGGATTTACCGCCGCAAAAGATTCACGAACTTGCTCGGCCCGAAGCAGTTCGTTCAGGAACCAGGAGGAACCGAATGAAAATCCAAAGGTTTTTTCTCATTTCGGCCGGTTTTTTGTTGCCGATGATGACTCCGCCAAATGGCATGGCCCAATCCCAGGCCCCTTCCGACGAGACCCAAGCTCTGCGAAAACTTGTCGATCAAATGCAGGCCCAGATGACCAAAATGCAAGCGGAAATCGATCAGCTTAAGGGCACGAAAACACCGGTATCACCTGCTCCGCCCACCCAGGCCACTCAAGCCCCAACGACTCCACAAGCCCCTGCGCCTCGACAAAACGGCACCATTCAAGCTGAGGAACCCCCGCGTATAGGTGCCACCTCCGCGCATGTCGGGGAGGCCACAGCCAACTACCGGGAATTCTCGGAGGACACCTTCGCAGCCGCTCGCTTCAATAACGTTCCTCTGGACCCGAAGTACCAAGGGTTTTTTCGGTTGCCAGGGACGCAGACCATCCTGAAAATCGGAGGCTACTTTAAGTCAGATTTCATTTACGATCTGAAGCCTGCGGGAAACATCGATTCGTTCATTCCGTCGTCGTTTCCGATCCCCCAACCAACGTCGGTAAACAACAGCACCATTTCCGTCCGCCCGACACGCCTGAGCTTGGACTTCCGGATTCCGTATACGCTCGTCGGAGAAGTGCGGTTTTATGTGGAAGGCGACTTTTTCGGCACGAATTCCACCACTCCCAGGCTCCGCCACGCTTATGCGCAAGCGAGAAACCTGCTGATCGGCCAGACGTTCACAAACTTCATGGACCCCGATGCTTCCCCGGACGGTCTGGACTTCCAGGGACCAAACGGCATGGTCAGCATCCGGAATCCCCAATTTCGCTATGGATTCGCACTCGGTCCTCAGACGACTTTCTACATTTCCGCGGAGAAGCCCAGTTCAGACATTATTTTCACGACCGCACAATTTAATGCTCAGCCGAACGCCCCGAGTCCCGATGGCGCAATTCGCTTGCGCGAGGAATTCGAACGCGGACACTTCCAGGTTGCCGGATTATTTCGTTCTATTGCTGCGTTTCTACCAGACGGCAAAACCGGTTCCGTTTTTGGCTGGGGGGTAAACACCTCCCTCGGCTTGAATACTTTCGGCAGAGACAACTTAATCTTCGCAGTCGCCTTCGGGCACGGCATTTCTCGCTACATTCAGGACACCTCCGGATTGGGGATCGATGCTGAGCCAGCTTCAGGTGTGAATCCTCATTTGGTGGCGACTCCAGCGGTCGGAGTGGAGGCATCCTACCAGCACTACTGGTTCAAGAGGTTGCGTTCGAGCGCAATCTACTCTTATGCGGCGGTGAATGATACCGATTTGGCAGCCCCAACGACTTACAATCATGCCACCTACACCGGTGCCAACCTGATCTGGAATCCTGGCGGCTCGCTCAACGTCGGCGCCGAGTTCTTATATGGTTGGACCATGCTGCAAAATGGGCAATCAGCAAATGCCCCGCGCATCCAGTTCAGCGCAAAATACAGCTTCGTCAAAGTGGAGCCGGACACGAAGTGATCGATCGAATCGAAGTGGCAAGTTGCAGAGCAAATTTTATGGAATCGGACTGGTTCAGAGTTGTGAGCGGAATGGTTCGTTCGGTGGCATCGGAAAACTGTAGATTGTTAAGGAGAATCATTATGAACAAAAAAACGGCAATGGCGTTGATATTGTCGGGAGTTTCTTCTCTATGTATTACCGCGCCGACAGCGACTGGGCAGGAAGCGGCGGCGTCAACCAAGAGCGAGCAGGTGGCGAGCGATCAAGATATACAACTATTGCGGAAGGATATCCGATCACAGAAAAAACAGCTCGTTGCCGCGAACCTAAGTTTGACGGAAACGGAGGCAACAAAATTTTGGCCGATTTATGATCAATACGAGGCTGAGTACTCGAAGATCGGTGATGCAAAGTTGGCGCTGATTAAGGAATACATGCAGAACTTGAATACGGCCACGAACGAGCAGGCGCTGGATTATCTGAAAAGGTCCGAGGAAATTAGCGCGTCGGTGATCCAGTTACGGAGGACCTATGTACCGCTTGTGAATCAGGTATTACCGGAAAAAAAGACGGCAGCATTCTTCCAACTCGAACGCCGAATCGAAATGTTGCTGGATGTAGAGGTGGCATCGCTGCTTCCACCTCTGCAGACCTAAGGCCAGTAGGACACCGCGTGCTGAAGAAACGAAGCTGCATTTGCATCCGCACTCCTTCCGGAAGGCGTTAGGCGAGTCTTTGCTGTCGCGACAAGACAACCCATGGGGGTTGGTACCAAAACCCCTTCAATCCGACTTGTTCGCAAACTTTGCTTTTTCAGCATGCGGTTTAGAGGTGTCTAGTACTTGAAAACTGGTAGAACTACCAGTATAGCGGGCAACGAATAAAGGCTAATCTCGAGCTCAACTCACAGTCATATGCACGTCGTTCTGCAGAGGTTCGTGGTTGCGCTCAGGGCCTGGTACACAGCGAGTGCGAGTTAAGTGAGTAAGGTTGCGTTAACCTCGTTGTTGACCGTACAGGAGGGACCCCAATGCGAGTTATTTCTCCGAACACGACCCGGCCACGTTGCCTCATCGCGGATGATCACGCCATGTTCGCTGAGACATTGCGGGTCTATCTCGAAAAGACGTATACCGTGGTAGGGCTGGTGCTGGACGGTCGCGCGATGGTCGAACAAGCCCTCGAACTCCGCCCAGACGTGATTATTGCGGACGTCGGAATGCCACTCATGAACGGGCTTGATGCGGCGCGGCGAATCAAAGTACAAGCTCCCTCTACCAAGTTCGTATTCCTGACAATGAGAGACGATCCAAATCTTGCGGCCGCGGCTCTCGAACTCGGCCCAATCGGGTTTGTGCTGAAACACTCGGCCGGAGAAGAACTGTTAAAGGCGATCGATCATGTCTTGCACAGCGAGTCCTATTTAACGCCGCGCTTGAGGTCTGAAGACTGGGTCGCAACGAAGGCTAGGGCGCGACAGTTTTCCAAATGCTTAACGCAACGGCAACGTGAAATCGTTCAGTTGTTTGCGGAAGGATTGCCCATGAAGCAAATCGCGGGGACGCTCAACCTAAGTGAAAAGACTGTGGAATTCCACAAGCATCACATCATGGGAGCTTTCAACCTTCGCAGTAACGCCGATCTGGTTTTATTTGCAGTAAAGCAAGGATTGGTGTCGATCGAGCCTTCCTTACAGCGTTGCGTTCCATCAACAGACGTGTGCTAAGAGGGGAGTATGCCCTGCAAGTCCTGCGGGTTCGGCAACCAAAAGAAATTCAGCGCGGAGATGGGCATCCATTTTCTCGGACAAGAAAAAATTGACAATCCGGTCGTGTGGGTATTCCCCGTAGTTGTCGTCTGCCTGGATTGTGGCGCTGCGGAATTTGCGGTTCCCAAGGCTGAACTGCGCCAACTCGCAAAGGAAGATGCCGCTGCGGCTGGTTAACACTAGATGTGCGTCTTACTTCTCACTGAGAATGAACCGCTGAGTGTTGCGCACAGATGCTCTGCAAAACGTGCTCGCCTTCCTCGCCGTGAAAGCTGCTCAAGGCGTGCCCACAGAGGATATCCACGCCAAACGTTTTGGCTACCTCGTCCCAAAGTCGTTCGACACGATGAGCTTGAGTGCAATCTCCTGGTTCCGCATTCCTTCGGGTGCAAAGTTACATGCCTTTTTCGTGACGTCGCGTGCGACTGGCCGAAAATCAGGAATTAGAGCGAAGGTTGACAGCGTGGACTTCGGACCCGCGCAACTTCCGGGTTTGGGCGATGAAACCAAAGGTCAAGATCGTCATCGGGAATAACGAACGAAGCCCTCTCAAAACCGAGGCTTGCGGGGTTCTCAGTTCCAGCGGTTTCCCGTGAAGAAATCAGTCTTGTGAATCCGGCGTCAGCAGGAGGATTTTTCCTATACCGCCTTTCTCCCCTAGTACATGCGCCTCAGCGGCATCGCGCAGCGGCATCCGGCGACCAATAGGTAGAACGAACTTGCCATCGCGCACGTCATCGGCAAACTCACGCACTTTGGAAGGATCAGGCTTCGTGAACACACGCGTAATCTTCACTGCCGGATTTCGTGCCGTCACGTTTTCCGGCAAAGAGGCCGTATAACCAAAGGTGCCACTCGGCTTTACCTTCGCGATTAACCTCCCTGCAACGTCGCCGCCAACGGTATCCGCAATTGCGTCCACCAAGCGGAATTTCTCAATCGCTTCATCGTCATCAATGGCCAGCACGCCAGAGACACCGAGGGAGCGGGCATCATCCAACTCTTTCCCGCGCACACCTGCAATCACCTTCGCTCCGATCTTCTTCGCTGTGTGCACTGCCGCACGCCCAACACTGCCGAGCGCTCCAGTTATCAGAACAACCTGTCCCTTTTGCACATGTGTCGCAAGACGCACAAGTTGGTCTCCCGTAAGTGCAATCAGTGGGATCGCCGCCGCATCCGTCATGTCAACGCCATCCGGCAGGTGGGTCACATCTAAATCGTCCACTGCCACCAACTCGGCATAGGTCGCGTTGGATAGTGCAAGCACGCGGTCGCCGGGCTTGAAGTGCTTCACATTTGCGCCCACCGCTCGTACAACGCCACTCACGTCCCGGCCCAGAATTACAGGAAACGGCAACGGAAAATCCTTCTGCCGCATCCCTGAACGCAATTTCCAATCAATTGGATTCACGCTCGCAGCGGCTGCCGCGATCAGTACCGTATTTCCGCTAATCTGCGGTTCGGGAACCTTGTCTTCAGCTTTCAGCTTCTCGGGACCGCCGTACTCATGCAGCACCACTGCCCTCATAGCGTATCTCCCATTTCGACCCTCCTTACTGCGGTGGCCTGCTCCTTCCATCGTTGTACATTCACGCCCATTACGAGGAGCCACAGGAACACCGACGCTTCCCCGAGGAGGCCGACGGCCAGATTGTAGGGGGACCGATAGTTTAGGAGCGGCGGTGACAGAAAGGTCAGCCAACCTAGACCCGCGATTGCCATCAGCACACCCAGAATTCCAGGCAGAGAGGTCGACCTCAATATGAGGTAGCCAATCAGGATGAAATAGAATCCGGCAAACACTATGACGATGTTCACGCGAATCCGTTCCATCACATGCATCCTAAACGCTCTCGAGCGTATGAGCTGCTCAATCTTAGACAGTTTTCTGAGATTACTTCGCCTCGGAGCGCTTCAACTGCACCATGAAGACCTCGCGGAGAACCTTGCGCCTCCAAAACGTTTCCCGGCCACTCAGTCATACGAATTCCGATACGATTTTTGTGAAGTTGGCTTTTAACGCGAGGTTCGTATCCGACTGGACACCGAGCCGGGTTCCCGTATTGTAACCACGCAAAACCTATATTAACGTTGGATTTGGCTTATGGTTACCTATCTCCGCATGATTACCTGACGCCGTGATCTGAAGTTCGAAAATAACCCGCGACATTCCGCAGATGCCGCCTGCATGGAGTGTAGGATGAGTGTGCGATTCAGGAGCGTTGGTATCGAGCTTCTACTGCTGATCTTCGCTTTTGGCCCGCTGCGAGTGTTCGGGCAGACTCCCAATCCAATTCCTCTGATTAACATGCCCCTCACGCCGGCCAGCGCCGCGCCGGGCGGGGCCGGATTCAAACTTACGATCAACGGAACGGGCTTTGTCTCCAACTCCGTTGCGAGCTGGAACGGTAGTCCGCGAGCGACGACCATCGTCAACGACTCTAAGGTCACTATAACGATTCCAGCATCCGATATCGCGAATGCCGGGACAGCTTCGATCATGGTGACGAACCCCTCACCCGGCGGGGGGATCTCGAATGTGATGTATTTCACCGTGACTGACCCAGTTTCGATACTGCAATTTGCCGTTTTCAACTCACCTGCCCAATCCGGTCCATTGGTCGCGGCCGATTTCAATGGCGATGGGAAAATCGATCTCGCGATCGGCGCAGGTACGACGAATGTGGGCGGCACATGTATCGAATTAGGCAACGGCGATGGCACCTTCCAAAGCCCCATCTGTCTTCCTCAGGAGAATGTGCCAGTCTCCGCCATCGCCGCCGATTTCAACGGCGATGGGAAGCTCGACTTCGCAGGAGTTGACGCCGATGGCGTGAGCATCTGGCTGGGCAATGGCGATGGGACATTTCAAAACGAGAAAACTTTCGACATGCCGGTAAATGGTGGTTATGAAGAGATCGCCTTTGCCGCGGGCGATTTCAACCATGATGGGAAACTGGACCTTGTTGTTGGTAACGGTTCTGGCGACGGAATAACCATCCTCTTGGGTAATGGCGACGGAACCTTCCAAGGCGCGGGTAGTTACAAGACGAATGAGAACTTCGCGGCCGCTGTCGGAGATTTCAATGGTGACGGCAATTTGGACGTCGCGGCCGGTGGCGCGATCTTTCTTGGAAACGGCGATGGCACCTTCCAGCCTGCAATGAGCATCCCTAGCAGTGCTAGCGTCCAGATCGTGGCGGCCGATGTGAATGGCGACGGCAAGCTCGATCTTATCTGTCTCGGGCCTGGAGGTCTGTACGTATTGCTCGGTAATGGTGACGGAACGTTTCAATCGCCCGGAAGCAACCTGGATTCCAATTCTCTAAATTGGGTTGTAGCTGCCGACTTCAACGGAGACGGCAAGCTTGATTTGGCCGTAACCAACGACTTAGGTGCGAGCGGGAATTCGAATTCCATCTTACTGGGGAATGGTGACGGCACATTTCAAAACCCAATCCAGCTTCCATCCGTTGGGCTCTATGCGTTGGTCTCCGCGGATTTCAACCGGGATGGGAAGACTGATCTCGCGGGAGTAGCCTACGAAGTAAGCGGTCTCGATCTCAGCATGCTCCTGCAAGGAGCATGGCCTGCGCTCACTCCCAGTTTGTCAGAGCTTGCATTTGATGGACAGCCCGTGGGCACAACCAGCGCACCGCAAACAGTGACGTTAACTAATACCGGTTCCTCGACTTTAACCATCTCGAACCTGGCTATCACCGGCGCAGATGCTAGCGAATTCGCGCAAAACAATACCTGCGGATCTACTCTTGCTTCCAACGGGAGCTGCCAGGTCAGTGTGACGTTTTCACCGACCGCAATAACGGGCGGCGTCACCCCTTCGCTGACTATCTCCGACGATGCCCTCGGCAGTCCCCAGGAGATTAGCCTAACTGGTTCCACGCCACCTGGGGCGGTGGTATCCATTTCACCCGCCAGCGTTGGCTTCCCAAGTCAATACGTCGGTACAAGCGGGCTTCCGCAGAAGGTGACCCTTACCAATACCGGAACGGGGACGCTTGCGATCACAAACGTAACAACGAATCCTTCCGATTTTGGAAACCTCAGCGGTTGTGGCAGCAGTTTGGCAGCCGGTGCCAGCTGCCAGATCGGCCTTTTCTTCGATCCAACTTCCGGCCGTACGAGAACAGGAACGCTGACGATCACCGACAACGCCGCCGACAGCCCGCAGACCGTGAGTGTCTCCGGCATGGGCCAGGATTTTTCGGTCACGCCGACTTCCGCCAGCACAACCGTCAGCCCAGGACAAAGTGCGAACTATATGGTGAACGTCTCACCGGCCGGTGGCTTTGCCCAGAGCGTCTCGCTGAGTTGCAGCGGCGCGCCGACGACGTCCAACTGCTCGATCTCGCCGAGTACGATTTCGCTGAACGGCTCGTCCGCAACAATGGCGACGGTGATGGTTACAACAACTGGGTCGAGCGGATTGGTTCTACCCTTGGGTTCAGGCTGGCCGAGGAGCGTAACGCCAAGGCGGACGCCGTCGATAATTTTGGCTTGCACGGCCTTTATGCTCTTAGCGGTCGTGTCATTGCTGTGCCGACGAGACCACCGATTGCGGTGCACGCAAACGCTTGGATTGACGCTGCTGGTTTGCGTGGGGTTGACGCTAACATCGTGTGGCGGAGGTTCGGGGAGCGGAGGTGGCGGCAGCGGCACGCAGGCCGGAACGTACACGCTTACGGTCACCGGGAGTTTCAATTCCGGCTCGACTAACCTGACGCACGTAGCGAAACTAACTTTGGTTGTGAAGTAAGCAGCTTCGGATTTCCTTGCCTTTGAACCCCGCACAACGCAAAAAACAAGGAATTCGCCAAAGCCTCACCGAGATGGACTTCGGACCCGCATAACTTCCGGTTTGCCCGACCGCGACCATAGGGAATGCACTCGTGAACCGTCAATTTCTGAAGAACGCGCCAGTCAGGCCTCAACTTTCGACCTTAAGCGATTCGAGTTTCGGGTATTTGCTGGCTGGGCTGAGTCCAACTGCTCGGAACTAGATGGCTCTCACGCTGGTGGCCGGCGTCCCCATGCCGTCCACATGATGGGGGATGGCGCCATGAAGTCTGGATCGTCCAGGCGCGCGGAGTCCTGAGCAAATTCTTGCTCGGTAATGTAGTGCGCATCAAGCAAATCCGCGCGAAGCTGGTTGAAATTCGTGCGCATGAGGGCGACGTCTGAAGACCCACCTCGCCACATGAACAACCGCCCTTCCGCGCCAACTTTCGCGAGCCCATGTGCCCGCAGCCGGCCACAGAGTAATCGCCCAAACCGCCGTTCAACGCCACGATCCTGCAACATTCGCATTACCGCCATTTGAGTATTCAAACTGACCTCTCCAGGGCTTGCAGTTGGATCAGGAAGCACAGAGACGGAATCAAACTCTTCATCCACAAGCCAACCACCAGGCTTCAAGGCCGACACCAACCGGGTTAGCACTTTTTCTCGTTCTGGCAAGTGAACAAGTACAAGCCGGGCATGAATGAGGTCAAAGGTGGCATCGGGCAACGGGTCGGTAAGAATATTGTGTTTTTGCACTTCCACATTTTCTGCTGCTAAGGGCTCCAGATACCTCGGATCGATGTCCGTGACAATGACGTGTCCTGTGGGACCTACACGACTCGCGAGCCACGAAGCGATCGAGCCTCCTCCTCCCCCCACCTCCAAGCACTGCCAGCGCTCGCTTACGCCGCGATCCTCCAAATGACGGATTGTGCCGCGATCAAACATCCCCGACAAAGCATCGAATCGCGCCGGTGCCTCTCGACTGGAGTTATCAAGCGAGTAGGCCGAACCAGCTGAGCCATGCGGTGCAGAGCCTTCATCCATTTCCATACCGCCTCCTTGCGTTGCGCCAGCTTGCGATTTCGTCGCCGGGTATGACCACCGGCACAGCTGGCACCGAACTCACTCAGGGAGTTGCAGGCCCTTTGGCTCTTGCAGTGACCAACTGCCAACCAATCCGGCAAGTAGCCCAAATAAACCTACAACTCCCGCGGAGTACGCTAGTCTCGCTCCAGGGTCACTCCCCGGCATTACGTTCGATAGTGTCGTTGTGATGAGAACAGCAGAAACACCGAGCACTCTGCCCCCGATGTTCGCCGCGAAACTCTCGCCCGTACCTCGCAGTCGCGTCGGATAGACTCTGGGCAGATAGTTTCCCCAAAAACTGTGCAGGCCGTTAAAAAACATTGTGGCAAGAAAAATTCCAACATGGACGAAGGCCAGGCTTCGTGTTGCAGCGAAAAAGTAGAGCCACGAAAAAGCGAATACTGCTGGTTCAAGGACCAGGCGCAATCGGCGACGCTGCGAAACGATCCGCACGACGAGTAGCGCAAAAAGTAGGCGGCCCGTAAGACCACCCAACTCTTGAAATAATTGCACTCCGCTGGCCGCTTGCTCGATCTGGCGGGGTGCCAATTTCGCCACCTCAGAAAGCCCTGGAATCATGCGCACCGTTTGCTGCAGAGCTCCGTACGACAGAAAGGAAGTGCAAGCGAACAATAGTGTCGCAACGATCGTTGTCTTTCTCAGCGCGGGTCCAAAAAGCTCTCTGAAGGCGGGGCGCTCTGCCGCGATCTTCGATCTCTTCTTCAGCCACAACGGCGATTCGGGTAGAAACGGTCGGATGAAAAGAAGTGGAATCGCGGGTATCAAGCCTGAAAGCAAAGTATAACGCCATGCCTCGTGGCCCTGCCGAATCATCGGTAATTTTTCAGCGTAGGTCACTGCCAAGTAGTAGGCTCCGGTTACCATCAACCCGCCTAAAGTGTGAAACCCTTGCGTGTAGCCCAACACGGACTCGCGGCGCTTCGCGTTTGTAAAGAGCTCCGCGAGCCACGTAATTGCCGCCACAAATTCCACGCAGACGCCAATCATCGTCGTACAGCGAAGTATCAGCAATTGGGTCAGGGAAATGGAAAAGCCCGCTGCGCATGCGGATAAGCTGTAGAGCAGAATGCTCCAAAAGAGAATGCACCTTCGGCCGAAAAGATCGGTGAGATATCCTCCGAGTAGACCAAAAAGGCCTCCAGCCATATTCGGAACATAGAACAGCAACCCCACCCACAAGTTGAACTCGGAAGTCCCGGGCTTCAGGTTTCCCAAAGCCGCGAGTGCGGGGCGCACAATCAGGGGCAGCATCAAACTTTCGTACAAATCAAACGCGAATCCAAGGCAGGCGATAGCACAAATGAGCCACTGAACCGGCGTCAGTCCGGATGGACCGGCCATCCCTACGGCACCGTCCACTCCGGAATTCGCCGTGAGCTGTGTGCGTTCCGCGGTGTCCAAAAAAGGCTCCATTCCTTAAAGCCATCACCATTGGAAAACGTGCTGCCATTTAAGGCCGGAAGCGTTTATGATACAAGGCAAAAGAATTTGATAATTATTGAGGAATGCTCACGAATGGATTTTACCTCCCGACAACTTCGCGCTTTCCTGCTCGTGGCGCAGCATAGGAGTTTCTGCAGAGCAGCCGAGGCCCTCTACATTACTCCGTCCGGATTGAGCATTTTGATTCGGGAATTGGAAGCCCAGCTCGGTTTCCGGCTGTTCGACCGCACTACGCGGCACGTGGTGCCCACTGCCCATGGCACCGAATTCCTGGCCGTTGCCCAGAAGAGCATGGCCGCACTGGACGCCGCAGTGTCGCACATCGGACGCTCCGCTACCCACGCCAGCCAGACATTGACTTTGGGTGCGCCGCCTTTGATCGCAGCCAATATCGTTACGTATGCCATCAAGGAATTCCGCGCTCACCGGCCAGACCTTCGGATTCAGTTGTTCGACGAAAGATCACCCGCCATCCTGCAACTCGTCCTCGCGGGCAAGCTCGACATGGGGGTGGGCATCTTTGCTCGCGCGTCAGGTATTCGCCGAACGCGATTCTTCCGCTCTCCCCTGATGGTGATTCGCCCGGAAAAGGAACCCGCATTTTGTCGAGCATCCACCACGTGGTCCGCTCTGAAGGGAGAGAAGCTAATCTCGCTTCGGTCGTTTAGCCCGATACAGCGGATTGTGGACAAGCATCTGGCCCAAGCAGGTGTGATATCTCGGCAGAGCGTTTCGATCAACCTTCTGGATACCCAAATTGCCATGGTGGAAGCCGGTGAAGGAATAGCCATCATCCCCTCATTCGGATTGCCAGCGTGCCGGAAACGAAGAGTAGTGACGAGTCGGCTGATCAATCCTGTTGTAGACGTGGAGTTCCATCAGATCAGCAATCGAGGAAAGACGCTCCCGCCGGGCGCTGACGAGTTTTCCGCGTTTCTTAAGGGCTTCTTTGCCAGGGAGCTCGCCACTTCGGTCCTGCGTAGTGCACCCGTTGGAACTCACGACTCTTCCGGTCGTCAAACGCCCGGTCTTTCCTCATAATCTATAATTCGCCTTCAGCACGTCATGAAACAGCAGAAACAGACTGGAAAGTGATAGCGAAAGGCAGGACCAGCGTCTTCGGTGCATTGCAAGCCTCTGCAACCAGAAACTGTTCAGCTCCTGTGAGTTACGCAAATCCCGCAAATCCCCAAGGCCTGCATGTTGTGATGAGTCCAATCGCTCTGATATTCTGCCTCCGAATCGCAATCCGTGCAGGCTACTTTTCGCGGTTATATAGGGCAATCCAAATGTTCTGCCACGGAGTCTGGTCAAATGCCATTACCGGAGGAGCCGACACCGTTATGCAATCATTCTCACTTTGCAGCGACAGCTGACGCGCTGACATGCGTCAACGTGTCAACGTTGACTTAGGTTGGATATGCAAACTAAGATGACCCGAACATGGCGGAGCCGCAGCCACTCCTCGGAACGACAATATCGCATTACAGAATCATCGAGAAACTTGGCGGTGGTGGTATGGGCGTGGTGTATAAGGCGGAAGACACGGACCTACGCCGGTTCGTCGCCCTCAAGTTTCTGCCGGATGACGTGGCTAGCGACCCACTGGCATTGACACGATTCCAGCGCGAAGCGCAGGCCGCATCCGGGCTGAATCATCCCAACATATGCACGATTTATGAAGTGGGGCTGCAAAACCGAAGGCCTTTCCTTGTCATGGAGTATTTGGATGGCCAGACGCTCAAGCGCACGATTGCGGGGCGGTCGCTGGGAACCGAATTGCTTCTTTCTCTGGCAATAGAGATTGCCGACGCACTGGACGCGGCGCATGCCGAAGGGATCGTCCATCGGGATGTAAAGCCAGCGAACATATTCATAACCAAGCGCGGGCACGCCAAGATTCTCGATTTTCGGATTGGCCAAGATACCGGTACGACCCATGGACCGTTCCTCGAGCACGATGGAATCGGAGAACACCTTAACGAGCGGGGTGAAGGAGGAGTACCACTTGACGAGTCCCGGGTCGACGCTGGGGACCGTCGCGTATATGTCCCCTGAGCAAGTTCGTGCCAAAGATTTGGATGGGCGGACAGACCTGTTTTCATTTGGTGTTGTACTTTACGAAATGGCGACGGGGCAATTGCCGTTTCGCGGCGAAAGCGCGGGTGTGATCTTCAAAGCGATACTGGATTCTGCTCCGATACCAGCGGTGCGGCTGAATCCTGACCTACCACCGGAATTAGAACGAGTCATCCACAAGGCACTGGAGAAAGACCGCCGCCTGCGTTACCAGCATGCCTCTGAGATTTGCGCCGATCTGCGGAGGCTCAAGCGCGACACGGACTCTGCGCACTATAAAGTTTCTGATTCAAGCTCCGCTGCGTTCTTCCCACCGAGTTCTACGAAGGCACGCTTTGGCGGACTTACATCAAGGCGGGTTTGGGTAGCCGTTGGCGCGGCAGTACTCCTGCTGTTGTCCACGATTGCGCTATGGAGGTTTGTGCGAAAAGCTGCAGAAGCGGCGCTTCCGGCGGTTGAGGTAGTACCCTTGGTCGCTCTGCAGGGCAAACAGAGCACGCCGGCTTTTTCCCCGGACGGAAATCAGGTCGCCTTCGCGGGATATGAGGGACAGCAAGGCGGCGGAATCTACCTGACTCTCGTTGGGGGCGAGAAGTCACTGCGACTCACGAACAACCCGGGCGACTGCTGTCCAACTTGGTCGCCGGATGGCCGGCAGATCGCGTTTGTCCGTCACTCTGGATCCGCAAAAGAAATGGGATTTTATGCGATTTCCGCTCTCGGGGGGACGGAGCGTAGATTGTACCCGGGACCTCTAAACACGAGGACGGAGTGCAGCCGGCTGGATTGGTCGCCCGATGGAAAAACCTTGGCATTCTTGGAACCCGCAGGGGATGGGGTCCGCTCTAGGCTTGCCTTGCTTTCGCTGGCAGATTCGAGCATTCGAGAGTTGACGTCCCCACCCGAGCAGGAGATTGACTGTGAACCAGCTTTCTCGCCGGACGGGTCGAACGTGGCTTTCGTACGAGGGAGCGCCGGGGGCAATCTTGGGGACTTGTTTGTGATGGGAGTCTCCGGCGGCGAGCCCAAACAGCTAACCTCCGGTAATACAGGTGGCAGTCCGGCTTGGACTCCTGATGGCAAAGAGATTGTGTTCTCTTCCGCCATGGGAGGTCTGCGGAGTTTGTGGCGCATTTCGGTTTCGGGAGGAACCCCACGGCCGGTTGCGGGCGCCGGCGAAATGGCCTTTAGCCCATCCATCTCGCGCAAAGGGAACCAACTGGTTTACTCACATATTGTAATGACCGCGGCTCTCTGGCGTTTAAACTTGAAGGATGAGAAACACTCAATGGGTTCTCCGGTGCGTGTATTTTCTGCTCGAGGGTTCATTCGGCGGCCGAACTTTTCTCCAGACGCCAAGAAAATCGCGTTTGAGTCCAACCGCATGGGATATTCGGATATATGGTATTGCGAGAGTGACGGAGCCGATTGCACGCAGCTGACGTCGCAACACGGCACGTCTGGAACCGCGCGCTGGTCGCCGGACGGACTTCATATTGCGTTTGAGTCGCGGTCCCAACATTACTACGATGTTTACGTCGTGGATGAGCCCGGCGGCCAGACTCGAGTGCTGTCCACTTTTAGTGGAGCTGATAATGGGGCTCCCAACTGGTCGCGAGATGGACAGTGGATCTACTTCTATTCCGACCACGGAAAGGCACCCATTGAGATATGGAAGGTACCGTTCAAAGGTGGGTCGCCAGTCCAAGTGACAAGAAACGGTGCCGTCTATGGGATCGAATCCGAGGACGGACGCTTTCTTTATTACTCCAAACTTGAAGGAGGGGGTGTATGGAAGATGCCTTTAGAAGGCGGTGAGGAAACTCACGTTTCGGATCAGCCTGTGGGCTGGTTCAACTGGGCACTCGCCCGGAACGGGATGTACTTTCTCAATGTGACCGTTACTCCAAACAGGCTGGAGTTCCTCGACTTCGCAACCCGCGAGATAGCCCCAATCCTCACTCTGGAAAAGGCCGCCGCGCCTTTTGGAGGTCTGGCCGTCTCCCCGGACCGCAGAGCGCTTCTCTACAGCCAGATTGATGAAGACGATTCCTACATCATGTTGGTGAAAAACTTTCAATAGGATTCGGTTTGATGCTTACTTGCCGTTGGACTGAGGGCGACCCGGAAAGCGTTGCAATTGCTCGAGCATCCGGGTGAAAGGACGAAAGGACTATTCACCTGGCCGCTGTTCGTGAAGGGCAACGCTTCTTCCAACGAATGCAAAGACCAGAAGGACAAGCGCAGTTAACCGCCTTTAAGCATTTCGAGAGCTCTCCGGGTTGGCATCGTTCTCTCCTTCCTTTTCTCCCAAGTCCCATGCGCAACCAAATTTCTTCGCTGACTACTCTCTCCCCGTCGGAAGGCGCTCGACGGCGGCCTTTATTTTAGACTTGCTCCGACCTGCCGCGCACAGCAGCACACGATCCTAATATCCAGGATGTGTCAAGAACTTGTGCTTTGAGGGAGCGAGCATTCAGGGAGTAGAGATTCAGGTGTATATCTCACCTTGCGGCAAATGGCGTGCCACTGACGCTTGTGTAGACAGCATCGAAGACTTGGAGGCCGACCAAACCAACAATGGCTCGGGTCAGAATTCCCCGTCAGTCGCTTCCAAATTGCGCGTCTTATGGTTGGGCGATTCACAGCGCTGCTCCAACTCAGGTAAGACCTCTCGCATGGAATTCAAAGTGCTGGTTGGCAACGATCCCGGGTCCGTCTTGCGATCACCTTTCAGCTCTTGAGCTTTTCTCGCGGACAATCTGTAAGACTAGGGTACGACCATCGCTATAGAAGTCTTGGCCAGTGGTGGTGCGAGCCTGGGTTAGAGCATCGGTGGCAGTCAAATAGCCAAGAAGCTGAACTCGCCCGCCCTCGGTGAGCGTGTTCGCAACGTATTGCCGTTCGGCGTCCACATTGGGATCAATCCTATGAGTGAAGCGCAGAAAGCGACCGAGGTAGTGCAGGCCGACGTCGTGCGTAGCTGCGCCGATCCAGAGAGTCTGCCCCTCGACCTCAAATGGTGCTCGCCAAATGCGGAAATGATGACGGTTGCGGACGCAGAGTAAACCTCTGGAATGCGCGTAACCATAGTCCTGCGCCCTGCCAAACAAGTAGAGCTTGCTCATTGGAATGCCGCGGTAGGCTTTGGCGTAGAGGCTCTCGAAGAGATCGCGCCAGATAACACCGAGTTTGCTGGAGGAGACGGTGTCCCAACCGGCCGAGTCCATAGCCTTCTTCATGTCGTGCTTGCTGCCGATGATCAGGAAATTAATGACGTCTCCCGGCAGACCCTGGGCGCTGCGTACCTGACGGGGGATCTTCGCCTGCATCTCCGTAGAGATGGGTAAGGGAAGGCGAAGGGGGGAATTGACAGACTCTGGATGCGCTATCGAGACGTGAGGTGGAGAGAGCGGCGCCAAGCTTGGAGCAAATGGATTCGGACTCGCAAAAACGATCGTGGTTGCCGGTGCGTCGCCGCTTGTCTCTTGCGCCGCGGCGCTCACCGAAGAAATACTACAAGTGCCAGCTAACAGCGCACAACCTGTGAGTAAGCGTCGCATGTGCCTCCTAGCACAGCTCTATTTTGGACTTGCGAGTGGTTAGAGTTTAGTCAAGCGCTTCCAGTCGGAAATTCGGGAATAAAGCTGAAAAGAACCTTTATATTTGCTGGACCAAGCACGATCCTGGATGGCCTAACCAGCAGCGGTCGTAGACGCCGGGACTCTTGCCCACACCCCTGCTGCGCTGGTCTTCTCCTGCTCTCGCACACCCATCACGAGGAGCCACACCATCAGCGATCCTTCCCCGAGGAGGCCAGAGGCCAGATTATAGAGAGCGAGATCTTGTGCCAGTGTCGGTGACAGGAAGGTCAGCCAAGCCAAACCAGCAAACACCACCAGCGCTCCCAGAATTCGAGGCAGAAAGGCCGACTTGAAAATGAGGTAGCCGAGCAGGAGACAATAGAATCCAAAAAAAACCAGGCCGATGTCCACGCGCCGAGGATTCCATTGAAGACCCTCAAAGGTGAGTCCCACGAGGTTGAAGAACGCCGCGAGCAAAGAGAGGGTCCTGTTCACCGGCTGAAAGATGTCATAGAGGAGCAGCGTCACGGCGGCATAGCACACGACTGCGACGAGGCCGGCTGCGATACCCAAACTCCCGCGAACGAAGAACTCGGCTAATACTGCAGCGAGTAAGCTGAGGAAATAAGAGGCGCCGGCGATCCTGGCCTTGCAACGCGGTGACGTTTCTACAATACGTTTCATCATGATGTGCACAAAAATTCTTATGCCCATAGCCAAATCATGTCGGCCTCTACTGGCGGCGATAATCTTTTAATACGCTAATGCAGTGATGGTGTCTGTACAAAAGAGGACACAGAACTGCGGAGTGTCCTCAGATACGTCGAGCGCGCCTTTGGACATCTATTGTTTTAGCAGCAATCTGGGGTTGTTCAGTGCCTGCCTGCCGAGCGCTTATCCACGACTCTGATCCTTGATTATATGCAGCTATCGAAAATGGACCTGCTCATCCCCGGTGACGGTAATTGTGTAAACAAAAAGAGAAAGTCGCGGACTAAGCCGGCTCTTTTTCTCCTGCTTCTTGCGTGGAGATAACAATGATTTAGACTCCACAAACGCAACCATGCAGAAATTGGAGAAGACGCTTGTGGAGTATTACAGCTAGGATCTGACCGCTTGGTCAAATGCTTCCGAGTACTCCACCATCGCCACACGGAGGACGTCGAGCAGTCGCTTGTTCTCCGCCTTTTCTTCCGATGAGTATTGGCGGTCAGGCCTTTCGATGAACGAACGCAGCTTTTCCTCAGCATTTTTCAGGCGCTCTTCTGCGACCTTGCTTCCGACCAGCCGCACACAGCAGCACCCAATCCTAATATCCAGGATGTGTCGAGAACTTGTACTTTGAGGTAGCGAGCATTTGAGGGTGTACAGATTCAGGTCAGTCGCCCGGCAGAACCGGTACCGGAGGCAGACGAAGAGCCAACGTCCTCTGAGCCACTCAATGCATAGAGGACTGCCGAATCTGGGCGCAAAGCCGGTTAGTGGCGGCTTACTATAATGTTCGAGCTAGCTCTGCCAATCGGAGAATGGTGATGAATACTTGTCTGAAGATGCTGTTGTTCGGAGTACTTTTTTTTTGCGCCGCGACTTCGCTCGCGCAGTTTCCTCTCGCACCGCTCGACGACAAACACGTCGCCTCCATCGACGATTTCGTCAATCACGAGATGGCCCGCCAGCGTATTCCCGGTCTCGAACTCGGCATCTACAGTCGCGGCCGCATCCTGCTGGCCAAGGGGTACGGCCTAGCCAACGTCGAGCTTAGTGTGCCGGTCAAACCTGAGACCATCATGCAATCCGGCTCCGTCGGCAAACAGTTCGTCTCTGCCGCCATCATGATGCTCGTCGAAGAGGGCAAAATCTCTCTCGATGACAGCATCACGAAATACTTCCCCGATGCGCCCACCGCATGGAAGAAGATACTGATCAAAAACCTGCTATCGCACACGTCGGGTCTGTCAGAGTACGAGAGCCCTGACCGCACTGGTCCGAACGGCCCATTCTATCTCCGCCTCGATTTCACTGAAGATGAGTTGGCAAAGAAGATCGAGGCCCTCCCCATCGAGTGGGCACCGGCTGAGAAATGGGGCTATCGCAACACCAACTATGTGCTGCTCGGCATCATCGTTCACAAGATCACAGGCATGCCGTATGCGGAATTTCTCAGCGAGCGCATCTTCAAGCCGTTGGGCATGACCTCAACCCGGCTCATCAGCGACCGCGACATCATCCCCAACCGCGCCGCCGGCTACGAGATCGACCGCAATGGCGAGCTCAAGAACCAGGAATGGGTCTCGCCAACCTTCAACTCCACCGCCGACGGCACGCTCTACTTCAACGTGCTCGACCTGGCCAAGTGGGACGAGGCGTTATACGGGACGAAGCTGCTGAAGGAATCGAGCCTCGACCGGATCTGGACCGTGTATCCGCTCAGTAACGGAAAGCCCAATCCGGCGGGTTACGGCTTCGCTTGGTCCATCGGTGCGCAGGACGGTCACAAGCGCATCGAGCATGGTGGTGCCTGGCAGGGATTCACCTGCACAATCTCGCGTTATCCCGACGATAGCCTCACCGTTGTGGTGCTTACTAACCTCGAAGCCGGCTACTCCAATCCGGGCCCCATCGCACATGTGGTTGCTGGCCTGGTTAATCCCGCGCTGACCGCGACCAAGCTGGAGGCGATTGCTGACAACCAGCCGGAGCTGGCCGAGAGGCTCAAGAAGCTACTGGACGAAATTGTCGCGGGCACGGACATCCGTCCCGAAACAGCCCCGCAACTGGCGGCTCTCATTACACCGGACGTGGCTAAGGACATGCAGCGGAGCCTCGAGAAACTCTGGCCCGGAGGCACCCTCACACTCGTCAGGCGCGAGGAGGGAACCGAGGGCGAGCCGCAGTGGGTCTCGACCTACCGCTTGAGCAAAGGCGGCGAAGCCATGCTGCTGGAGTTCGGCCTGGGCGCCGACGGAAAAATCTCCATCTTCGGCTGGTCCTCGAATCGCGAGTACGAGTGAATTCGCGGACAAGTCCTGGTCAACGGCGTTCCCGGACAAGTGGGTTTTAGTGTGGAGATCTGTCTCCGACGCGGTAGCACTTGTTTCTGTCAAAACCAACCCCGTGATCGCCCTCCTCTATCCCTAGAAAGATTTGGTCTGCACCAAACTTTTCCCATGCAACCCCGTCTATACCTGTGGCATCCCCACAGAACCGTGTAATACTTCTGTGGTCATCACACTCTTTGTTTCCAAGATCATGAAGTCGGCAGAACAGATGCCAGCGTCCAAGTACGTTCGCTCGTTTGCCGAGATCCTGATTCATGTGGCGGATATATCCTACATATTGTGTTCGAACGTCAAAGGTGAAGCGACCCCCGGCGCGGCTGCAACGAAGGGCCTACCTCAACGGCGCGTTCGATTAATGCGATGGCGTGTACTCCGGGTTCATACCTCAATGACCTGGCGAACTTCTTTGGCGTCAAAACGAACAAGATGTCCATTTTGACGCAAGTCGGAAATCATGACGCCTTGCATTACGGCAATCTTGTCACGCATGTGCGCCTCAATGGACTCGAGCCGTCCGGGGGCTGGTTTTGATGGCGCAGCAGCGAGTCTTCTTTCAAGATTGGGAACGCATCCAGCAATACTAAAGCCGTCTTCGTTTCTGCAGAGATAAGCCACTGACTCCGTGGCTGACGTCCTCGAATGCTCGATTCTGGCACGTCGATTCGCATTTTTTCAGCGCGGCGATCTGTTGGAATGTACGATAAGGAATCCATGGGCCGAACAGGTGGGACCGGGATCCAATACCGATCACGGACATGGTGTCCTAGGTCCGGAGAACGAAGGGTTCTTGACCATCCTCACTCGATTAGAGCAATGGAAGGAGCAGGGCAAAATATCGGCGGAGCAACACGCCCACTTGACTGGCCTCTCCCGTGAAGAACCACTCTCCCTTTTTCTCGAGCTGAACGTTCTCCTCTATACCGGTGTGCTGGCGTTCGTTGCCGGACTCGGCTGGACTGTCAGCACCTGGTCGCATCAAATCGGTGACGTCCTCGTCGTAGCCGTCCTATCCACCATCCTCGCCGTTTGTTTTTGGTTTTGCTTTTCCCGCGCGCCCGCCTGGTCCCCCACCGAAACGCCTGCGCCGAGTCCGGTCTTCGACTACGTGCTTTACCTCGGCAGCCTCGTCTGGTTATTAGACCTCGCTTACCTGGAGAACCGCTGCCACGTGCTCTCCAGACAATGGGATTTCTATCTACTGGCGACCGCCAGCCTGTTCTTCTTCCTCGCTTATCGTTTCGACAATCGCTTCGTGCTCTCCCTCGCTTTGTCCTCACTCGCGGGATGGTTCGGGCTCACGATCTCGCACTGGTCAGCCCATCAGGACGCTGCTTATCGCCAATATGCCCTTCTCTACTGCCTGCTGCTTGGCGTCGGCGGGGTGCTTCTTCAGCACCGCGGCCTGAAACCGCATTTCTTAGGCACATATCTGAACATCCTGGCCAACGTTCTTTTTTGGGCACTCCTCTCCGGCGTGTTCAACCGGGAGGGCTACGGACTATGGTTTCTCGCTTTGCTTATCGCGTGTGGCGCGTCTCTCGCCTGGGGTCTTGCGCGCAGGCAGTTTGTCTTCGTTGTTTATGCCGCCGTCTACGGCTATGTGGGAGTCAGCTCATTGTTCCTCCGTGACGTCTCTGATGTATCCGCTATCCTGAGCTATTTCGTCGTCAGCGGAATGGCGATGCTCGTCGTGCTGGTACAGATCGGGCGCCGCTTTGGGAGGTCGGCGTGAGAATCTACAGCGCCTGCAGTGAAGAAACTCTACGCGCCCGCAAATTCCTAGCGGACTGGGTCGGCGAGGACTTCCTCAGCAAGGCACAGTACCAGCTGCTGGAGCGGGAAATCGTCTCTGAGCTCCGCACCACCAACATTTTCCTGCGGCTGGTCTTGTTCCTCTTCACCCTGATCATCGTAGGCGCCGCCGCCGGTCTCTTTTTCGTGATTTCGCGGCCATTGGAGCAAACCGCCGGGGTTTTCTTCCTGATCTTCGCGGTCATTTGCTACGCGGCTGCCGAGGTCGCCGTTTCCCAAGCAAGGCTCTATCGCTACGGTATCGAGGAAGCGCTCGCCGTCTGTTCTGTTGGTTTTCTCTGCGTGGGAATGCAGGCCGCTCTTTTCAGCGGTAGCCCTTATTCGCCGAAACAGTTCCTGGTGCCCGCCGCCGGCGTCGTCTTTTCGCTCTGGATATGGCGCCGCTTCGGCCTCTCCTACGCATTTCTCGCCGCGATGATCTTCGTCCTCTTTCTGCCAGGCTACTGGACCTCGTCCCGCGAGGCGCAGCGTCTGATCATCGCCGGGTTTTATGCAACCGGGCTGGCTGGTGTAGCCGCGGTTCGCTCCCGCCGCCGCTTCGACTACCTCGACGAGACTTATTCGGTCGTCGAAGCGTTCCTCTGGCTCGGCATCTACCTGGCCATCAATCTCCAGCTTTCGTCGTTGCACCTGTCCTCGCAGTGGTGGGTCGGCACTCGCGCCAACTTGGAATTCGGAAGGTCGTTCTACTGGGGAACATGGGTGCTGATTTGGTGCCTGCCCCCACTGGTGCTCGCGCGCGGCGTTCGACAGAAGGACCGCTTCGTCATTGCGGTGGGCGCGATCATCGCCATCCTGACTCTCGTCACCAATAAACCTTATCTCGGCTGGCCGCGGCATACTTGGGACCCGATGCTTCTGGGCATATTGTTAACCAGCGTCGCCATCTGCGTCCGCAGCTGGCTTGCCCGTGGCCTGGGAGGTATTCGCCACGGCATGACCGCTGCGCGCCTCAGGGGAAAGGACAAACAGTGGATTAACGTCGGGGCGACCGTAGTCGCTCCGCTTGCACCCCACTCAATAACGCCGGACCCGCAACCAAGCAGTCCGGACTTCCGCTTCGGTGGGGGACGATCGGGAGGCGGAGGTGCCGGCGGCAATTTTTGAATGGCCACCAACAGCAATGTGCTTGCACGAAGCCGACCGACTAGGTCTTTGCCAGCATGCCTCACAGAGGCACTCCTCACGACCTGGACATCGATACGCAGGCAAAAGCGGTCCAATACATTTCGCGGTCGAAGTTTTTCGGCTTGCCTTTCCATGCGGCGTATCCAATTGCGGCTGCGATCGACGGGACGATTACGAAGAAGGTGAATACGAGGAACGCTGCTTCGACGCACAGCCCATTGGAAGATCTCGGCGACCTGGTTTCTCTATACGCATCCGTACGTTGCATTAGACTGCGTTCGACTGATCCCGTCCTGCGCGTTGCCGCGGATGCATAGAGGACCAACTCCACACGGCTCGATATGCCGAGCTTGTCAAAAATGCGAATCAGGTAGTTTCGGACCCTCCGCTCTTGCATTCCCTTATTGCGCTTGAGCGAGTTCAAGGTTGCGTAAGGGCAACGACGCAGTCACTTTCGAATGTAATGATCATTCTGGAGCAATTAGAGTGAGCTCTTCCGCCCAGAAAGTGCAACGAGAGTACTAGAAAATGAAAGACCGCAAATTTCGCATCAATAAGAGCACGGAGATTAAGTCCAAGGATATCCGCGAACGCCTTGAATTGATCGACAAGGACATGGATCTGAAGCTGCAAATGGTCGCCAACATCTTTTCAGGGACCACAGACTATCCCGAAGAGTTTCATCAGCTCTACGTCCAGCCTTTGCTGGAGTCCGGCCTCAATTTGGAAGACTCGCTGGAGATGTTAGTCGAAGGCGTGATCCGCCCCAACTGATTTAACGTTAACCGGCCGCCCAGTTTCACTTCGTTCCTTTTCGGGCCAGCTGCCAACTCGCCAAATAACACCTGTCCCGAGACGGCGCTCGTTGAATTGTGGTGGGCGCATCCCGCCAAATGATTCAAGTCGAGTTTTGCAAGAGCCGCACGGCGGCGAATTACCTTCGTTAGGGGGCTAGGGATTCCTCCAGTTGTTTTGTTTCGGGGCTAAGTCTAAACAGGACTTGCGATGACAGCCTGGTGCGATGCCCTTGGACGGGTGAATCGCTACGGGTTGAAGCCGTAAGGGGGATGGATCCCATCTGACCACCATCCCCCTTTTCCCGCGCGTCCGGGCTGGGCGGCTAGCATCGACCGACGGACACATTAATGTGCAGCCACCGAGCGGGAGACTGTGGTTGAGGTTTGCAACTTATTTGCACAGGCAGTGTTCTTGCTAAACAGGCGATAAAAAGACATTATCTTCATCAAGTCCAAGGGCAGGTCAACCGTTGTCGTCAATCCGAATTCTCATAACTGATGATTACCCAGACTGGCGAAGGCAAGTCCGTTTGCTGCTACAGGTGCGGGCCAAATGGCAAGTCATTGACGAGGCGTCAGATGGAATAGAAGCTGTTCAGAAAGCCCATGACCTGAAACCGGATTTAATTCTGCTGGACATCGGTCTCCCCAAGTTGAACGGAATCGAAGCCGCCCGGCGGATACAACAGGTCTCCCCCAGCTCCAAGATTATCTTCCTGAGTCAGAACAACGACCGCGATATCGTCCGGACAGCTTTGGGTACCGGGGCGTTGGGTTACGTTCGTAAGACAGACGCCCAAAGCGAACTATTGCTTGCCGTGGATGCGGTTCTTCAGAGTAAGCGATTTCTCAGTAGCGGCTTGCGCCATGAGGTTCAATTCTATTGCGATGACGCACATCTTCTCGACACTTTTGCTGACTTCATCGCTGTTGCCCTCAAGTCCGGTCGTGCGGCGATCGTTGTCATTACCGAGCCGCACCGGGAGGGTCTCGTTTCGAGATTGAAAACACAAGGCTTAGATGTTGATGCCGCCACGCAACAGGGAACTTACATTCAGTTGGATGTGAACAAAGCTCTCTCCACATTTATGGTCAATGATATGCCTGACTCGAGTCGATTTTTCCCGGTTGTAGGTGGTCTCATTGAGGCAGCAGCCAAAGCGGCGAGAGCACGGCGTTGTGGCGTGTGGAGAATGTTCACCTGTCTTGTGGGCGGAGGGTAAGGCCGATGCCGCAATTCGTGTCGAACAACTCTGGGACGAGGTTGGCAAAACCTTTGGCGTGGATATCCTCTGTGGGTACGCCTTGAGCAGCTTTCACGGCGAGGAAGACGACCATGTTTTCCAGAGCATCTGTGCGGAACACTCAGCCGTTTATTCTCAGTGAGAAGTAAGACTCAGAGCTAGTGTTAACCAGCCGGATCGGCATCTTCCTTTGCGAGTTGGCGCAGTTCAGCCTTAGGAACCGCAAATTCCGCGGCGCCACAATCCAAACAGACAACAACCTCGGGGAATACCCACACCGTGGGCTTAGTTGAGGGTCAGGCAAGTAGGCCCGTGGAACCGGCGCTTGGGCCAGACGAAGAGCCAATGTCGTCGGCGCCGCTCAAGGCATAAAGGACCAACTCCACACGACTCGATATGCCGAGCTTGTCAAGAATGCGAATCAGGTAGTTTCGGACGGTGTGTTCGCCCAAATTGAGCTTGAGGACAATCTCCTGATTGCGCATTCCTTCGGTGGCGAGGCGCGCTACCGGTCGTGTCGTTTCTGATTCTGCAAAAAACAAGGAATTCGCCAAAGGCTCACCGCGGGCAGAAACGGTCGGATGAAAAGAAGTGGAATCGCGGGTATCAAGCCTGAAAGCAAAGTATAACTCCATGCCTCGTGGCCCTGCCGAATCATCGGTAATTTTTCAGCGTAGGTCACTGCCAAGTAGTAGGCTCCGGTTACCATCAACCCGCCTAAAGTGTGAAACCCTTGCGTGTAGCCCAACACGGACTCGCGGCGCTTCGCGTTTGTAAAGAGCTCCGCGAGCCACGTAATTGCCGCCACAAATTCCACGCAGACGCCAATCATCGTCGTACAGCGAAGTATCAGCAATTGGGTCAGGGAAATGGAAAAGCCCGCTGCGCATGCGGATAAGCTGTAGAGCAGAATGCTCCAAAAGAGAATGCACCTTCGGCCGAAAAGATCGGTGAGATATCCTCCGAGTAGACCAAAAAGGCTGGCCGTTGCCCAGAAGAGCATGGCCGCACTGGACGCCGCAGTGTCGCACATCGGACGCTCCGCTACCCACGCCAGCCAGACATTGACTTTGGGTGCGCCGCCTTTGATCGCAGCCAATATCGTTACGTATGCCATCAAGGAATTCCGCGCTCACCGGCCAGACCTTCGGATTCAGTTGTTCGACGAAAGATCACCCGCCATCCTGCAACTCGTCCTCGCGGGCAAGCTCGACATGGGGGTGGGCATCTTTGCTCGCGCGTCAGGTATTCGCCGAACGCGATTCTTCCGCTCTCCCCTGATGGTGATTCGCCCGGAAAAGGAACCCGCATTTTGTCGAGCATCCACCACGTGGTCCGCTCTGAAGGGAGAGAAGCTAATCTCGCTTCGGTCGTTTAGCCCGATACAGCGGATTGTGGACAAGCATCTGGCCCAAGCAGGTGTGATATCTCGGCAGAGCGTTTCGATCAACCTTCTGGATACCCAAATTGCCATGGTGGAAGCCGGTGAAGGAATAGCCATCATCCCCTCATTCGGATTGCCAGCGTGCCGGAAACGAAGAGTAGTGACGAGTCGGCTGATCAATCCTGTTGTAGACGTGGAGTTCCATCAGATCAGCAATCGAGGAAAGACGCTCCCGCCGGGCGCTGACGAGTTTTCCGCGTTTCTTAAGGGCTTCTTTGCCAGGGAGCTCGCCACTTCGGTCCTGCGTAGTGCACCCGTTGGAACTCACGACTCTTCCGGTCGTCAAACGCCCGGTCTTTCCTCATAATCTATAATTCGCCTCAACACATCAATCTATCTGTATGACTTGTTGACAAGGCGGAAACCATACGGGGTTCGAGGATATCACTGGTCATGTTCTTGAACTGACCCGGAATAACATCCGGTTTATCCGTGACTCGAGAAGAATCAGTCCCGGAAGCTCAACTTATTTTGGAACGCTTTGCGCGGCCGATTTAGACTTCACAAACGCAATCATGCAGAAATTGCTCTCAAACAAAAGCGCTTGCCGAGCATTGCACTAAGATCTGACCGCTTGGTCAAATCTTCCGTGTAATTCACCTTCACTGGCCGGAGGACGTCGAGGAGACGCTTGTTCTCCGCCTTCTTCCGATGAGTATTGGCGATCAGGCCTCTCGATGAACGAACGGAGCTTGTCCTCTGCATTTTTCATGCGCTCTTCTGCGCGTTTAAGCATTTCGAGAGCTCTCCGGGTTGGCATCGTTCACTTTTCCTTGGTCTACCAGTTCCCCCGCACACCCAAATCGCTCGCTGACTACTCTCTCGCTGTCATAAGGCATTCGACGGATCTGAGCCAAAATGCCACGCGTAGCAATAGCGAGCCCTAATATCCGTGGATGTGACGAAACTTATACCTTGAGGACGCAGGCGTTGAGATTGTACAGATTCAGGCAACTAGCGCAGCAGAACCGGTGCTGGAGGTAGACGAAGACCCAACGTCCTTCGCGCCGCTCAAGGCATAGAGGACCAACTCCACACGGCTCGATATGCCGAGCGACTAACCCGCAGACAATCACCCGGATTCGCTTGTCGAGGAGCGAACCAATGGCGTTCAGTCCACGGCGGACTATGGCGGACTTGCTGCCGATGCCCGCACTTAGGTTCGGCGACAAAGGAACCGCAATCAATTGGTCTGCCGTCGGCCGGAGGATAAGGAGAACTATGGGGATTCGATGTGACACAGGCTGATTTTGCTGGTCGAATCGGTGTTAGCCAAAGCTACTTGTCTGCCGTCGAGCACGGACGCAACGAAGTTGTTGCGGAAGTCCTGCTCGCAATCAGTCAAGAGTTTGGTACGTCCCTAGAATGGTTACTCACCGGCGGAGAGCAGTGGGCTTTGGCCGAATGCACTTCAGCGCTAGTCCGAGCAGGGAATCGCAATTCAGGTCGCCGAGAATCAGCTGTTACACAGCAAATCTGTCCGTTAGTTTTCCATAAATAAGTGAAACAACCGCGTCCGCGAAATCTTCTTCCGTCTCTCGTGATAGCTGCGGCGGAAATACGAAACGTTCAGCGTCTTCTGGAGGTCTTTGTCGTTCCCAGGAGCTTCGCTGCTGTTCCGGTGGTTTGTGGGGATGGAGATGGACGAAGCGGTATGGAATTACGCAAGGCGCTGAGACTGTCGACCGCCTTCGGCTTGCCTTCCATAGGGATAACCGAATACTCCATCATCGAGCGGGAGACATGCCCTGCCCGTCGGGGGATCAACCGACCGCAGTTCGCGCTTGCAGCTCCGGGGGAGTCGCAGCGTTCGAGGCGGACAAGCGGGACGGCTCTCCCGTCCCGCTCAAGGCATATAGAACCAATTCCACGCGGCTAGAGATACCCAGTTTGTCGTAGATCCGAATGAGGTAGTTGCGAATGGTGTGCTCACTGATGCTGAGCTTGAACGCGATGTCCTGGTTCCGCATGCCGTCGGCCACGAGCCGCACCACATCTCGTTCACGCGGCGTGAGGCGGGCCATTCCGCCCGTATTCTGAACTTTCAGTGGGCGCAGTGAGATCACCAACTCCAAGAGAAACTCCAGTTCAATGTTGCTGACCCACGCTTGCCCGCTGTGGACATGCCGGATGCATTTCGGCAGAGCGTTGAAGGAATAACCGCGGCAGAAGACGCCGCGCGCGCCTCCCCGAAAGGCATCGACCACGAGATCCCGTTCGGTGGAGTCCAAAAGCATCACGGCAAGAGTTTTCGACCCGGATGAATGCAGTTCTTGCAAAATCTTGAATCCACTTAGGGGGCCGTCCTCGAGGCGGGCACTGATAACGGCAACATCGGGCGGTGAGTGTTGGAGCTCACGGCAAGCAGATAAAGAGTTACTTGTCAACGCCTGGACCTCAAAATTGCTGTTCGAGCGCTGCAACGCAGCCACGATCAACTGACTATTCATGAGGGTAGCATCAGCGACAGCGACACGGATAGCATCGACACAGGTCTGCAAGCGTCGGCCCATGAAAGACTCCTAGCTGGCTGGGATGGAAAAATTGTACAGGCGTTTGTGTAAACTGCAAATGAAAAGTTCGAAGTTTATACATCTGTTTCTCAATCCGAGACGAATGGACTCGCAGAAAAAGTCGCGCTCGCTCGGGAATGTCGAGGTACCCTCTCGAAGAGTTTTGAAACTTGTTGCCCGTAGTCCAACTCTTTGTCTCGCGGTTGGTTGGAAGCGTAGAATTCGACCACCCATTTCAAGCATTCTCATTTCGAGACACGCGATAAACAGCTTTTCAGCTTTTCCGGGGATTTCTGAAAGATTTGTGGTTGGTCGAGATAAAACCCAAAAATAGAGCCGAGAAGGAGTTTGGCTCACGACCCAGGAAACCATGTAGCCACATGGTAGAGAAGGGCGTACGTGCGATGAGGACTTTTGCCCCCAAGTGCATCCCTTAGCGCTACAGAATCGCAATGAGTTAAGTCGCTCTGCGATCTCAGCGCCGAACGTCACGACCTGTTGACCGATTGAACACCAGCCAACCAGTGACATTCCTTTCTTGTCGTGTCCCGCCTTCTGGCTTAGTTTTCGTCTTGAGCAGCGAAGCGCATCGCAATGCCGATCACTTCGGGCAAAGGAAAACTTTGAACTCGCAGGCCGCCTCAATAGAGCTCAGAAACAGAGTCCGCCACCGCCTCTCCGCTCATGCGGTATTCACTTGGGAAGGTCCGTTCAACAAGCGACTACTGGCGGAGGGTATTACCCGCGATATCAGCGTCGCGGGTGCCTTCATCTTCACGCGAAGTTGCCCACCGGTGGGTGCCGCACTTGAACTTGAGATTTTTCTGTCTGCCACGCTCGGCAATCGAGGAAAAACAGTTCTAATCAAGACGGAGGCGAGAGTCATCCGCGTGGAACATTTCGCCGCGACTCAAGGATTCGCAGCCATCAGCAGCGATTTCACTTTGCTGTTCGACTACAAAACGAAGAACGCTTTCGGAGTTTCTTGTATCGACAGCCGTGCCTGAGACGTTTTTTGGTGAGTTGCTTCCGGGGATCGGATTCGCTCTGGCAGTTGGAGACCATCTAGTCTCCTCAATAGGAAAAATGGCCACATCTAAGTGGCGATGGCGAAGCCATGGACAAACAGCTGGTTCACGCAACTGAAGGCGATCTGCGTTGCCCGCCTTCCCGCGAATGGTTTGCGGTGTACACGTGGTCCTGTCAGGAGAAACGGGTTGCGCGACATCTTTCGGCCAGGGTGTTGTTTTTTCTTCCGCTCTATCGGCGCATCAGCCGCTGGAAGAATGGTCTGCGCGTGCCAATCGAGAGCCCGTTGTTCCCCGGCTATATTTTCGTCAAGATCGAACGGAAGGAAAGATTCCGTGGTCTCGAACTGCCCGGTACACACTCCATCGTAGGAACCTCTCGCGAGCCCACTCCACTTCCGGGGGGGGAAATCGAAATGCTGCGCGACAGGATCCATTTGCTGAGCGTCGAACCTCACTCCTATATGAACGTTGGCGACAGAGTGAATTCCGGAGCGGGCCTTTGAGTGGCATGAGTGGAATCGTCGTTCGAAGGAGAAACGGATGCCGGCTCGTCGTCAGCCTGGATCTGATCATGAAGAGCATAGCGGTCGAGGTAGACGAAAGACATTTGGAAACAGCGGCGCCGTCGCTTTCCCTGCTGCCGTTACTTTCTGCGGCTTCTGAGGCTGCCTGAAACACACGGAGCAAATATGAACGGATTCGACGTCAGCCCGTGGACTTCTCCTAAGCCGGTCGGGGCTAACTAGTGGCATTGCGCTTTTATAACCTGAAGGAGCAACCGTTCGGAGTGACTCCGGACCCGCGATATTTCTATCTCAGCCGACGCACCGCGAGGCTCTGGCATCTGTGGTGCACGCGGTTACAGCCGGAAGAGGTTTTAGCGCCCTTATTGCGAAGCCCGGAATGGGCAAGACAACCATTCTGTTTAATTTCTTGACCATGCTGCAGGACCATGCCAAGACTGTGTTCCTCTTCCAATCGCAAGCCTCGCCGCACGACCTGCTGCGCAATCTCTGGGAGATCTTGGCATCGATGAGACGGCAGCGATATGGTGCGCCTGCACCGAAAGCTGAACGAGTGCCTGCTCAACGAAGCCAGACAAGGCAAGCGATTGGTTGTTGTCATCGACGAAGCCCAGAATCTGGAGGATCCGGTTCTCGAAGTGGTCCGCATGCTTTCTAATTTCGAAACTTCGCGTGACAAATTGATGCACCTGATCCTGGCCGGCCAACCACAGCTTGCTGAGAAGCTGGCTAACCCCCCTCTTCAGTTGAGACAGCGAATTTCGATAATCGCTCGCCTTGCGCCTTTTGATGCGGAAGAGACCAAGAGCTACATCGAGCATCGTTTGCGTGTGGCCGGGTTCGATTTTTCAAAACCGCTGTTCACCAAGCGGGCGTATCAGATGATTGCGCACTACACCGCCGGAGTGCCGCGCGACATAAACAATGTCTCTTCAATGCAATCTCGATCGGCTGTGTTTTGAAGTGAAAAATATCGACTTGGATATCCTCGAAGAGGTTATTCGCGACCTGGATCTGAACTCCATCAGCGTCGGCCCAGAAGCGGATCCGCTTATCAGCAGGCGACATCTTCCTGGAACACAGGTCGCGCGAAGGCTCCGCTTTTTGGAAGATGGATCCTGCGGTCCGCATTGGGCTTGATGTTGATCGCTCTAGTCAGTTGGCCATTCCTCGGAAATAATCGGCAATTTGCCGCGGCACTTCTCTCGCGCTTCGCAAATCTTTACGCGGCCAACGACGGTCGCGCCTCTCCCTGTGTCTGCCGCGGCGGAAACCCCCGACGCTCCCCGCAAAACCACAGGCGGCAACGGTTCCTTCGCCTTCCGCTGTGCCAGCCGTGGCGTCATCCGAATCAATACCCGATTCCAGGGTCGTTCGCGTCGCCCCGGGAGACAGCATTTTCAAGATCGCCATTAGGGAATTTGGCAAATACGACCCTCGGATCGTAGCCAGGATTCGCGAATTGAATCCCTGGCTAAAGAATCCGATGGAAATCCGAAATGGACAGGAGATACGTATTCCAACCTCACAAAGTGTTTCTGAAAAACTTGAGCGAGCAGCCGGGGAACTCCGCACCGCCTCGGCCACAGGAGCCGAGATTCCATGAGCAAAAACTTTGAGCTGATGCAGCAGGCGGAAATCAGTCTGGACATCCCGTTCCCAGGGCCGCAGACGACAGACCTTGCCGGACTCAAAAGCAAGATTTCGAAGGGGAAGCTGAAAGGACTATGGTCGCGGTCGGACGAACGAATCACCAGAGAAGAGTCTTTGAGGCTGGTGCAAAACATTTTCCATCTTCAAGGCAAGGAAGCCCGCGAGTGGTGATTTTCACGGGTGTGGACTCGGGGAGCGGATGCACGGCGATTTGTGCGAGGACGGCCGAGCTTCTGGCCGCCGAGAAGCGAGGAACCGTGTGCCTGGTCGACGCCAACCTCCGTGCGCCCGCGCTGCCAGAGCTGTTTCAAGTGAGCAATCATCATGGGCTGACCGATGCATTGCTTAAGACAGGTTCGATCTCGGACTTCGCAAAAGTTGTTGGACCGGACAATCTGTGGCTACTTTCCTGCGGATCGCTTACGAGTGAATCACCGAGCCTGCTGAACTCTGAAACCATGAAAATGCGCATCGCCGAAATGCGGGAAGCGTTTGACTACGTGCTGATAGACTCCGCTCCGCTGAACACGTATTCCGACGCTGTCGTCGTGGGTCAGTTAGCCGATGGTTTGGTGCTTGTCTTGGAGGCCAATCAGACACGTCGTGAGCCAGCGATAAAGGTCACCGAGCATCTCCGCTCGGCGCAAGTCAGGATCCTGGGCGCTGTACTGAACAAACGCACATT
Source organism: Candidatus Acidiferrales bacterium (assembly GCA_963722985.1). GTDB lineage: Bacteria > Acidobacteriota > Terriglobia > Acidiferrales > UBA7541 > Acidiferrum. Next base: position 273,704 of record CAVROZ010000005.1, read on the forward strand.
CCCCATTCCGGAGCCTTTGTATCGCGCGTTGTAAATGCTCGAGGTTGGAGTTGAGGACATGCTCCCCATGGCCGGGTCAGAGAGCAGAATGAAGAGCTTCTCAGGAAAGGCAGTTGCCTTGACCGTTCTGTCGTTGCTAACGGGTTTCCCTCTGATATTACAGGCTCAAACGTTAGCGGATAAATCGGCATCGCATGCATTGTCCGACCTGAGCTTCGCCAGGTTGCTTCTCCAGCGCCCTGACGGCGCGCCGCTCAATGCGCCAGAAGCGAGGCGGCCGGGGATATCGATCGGGCCATGAGCGACATCAAGAAGACGTTCGTGTACGACGTCGCCAGCCCAAAAGATCATCCACCCGTGGATCCCCGGTTGGATTGGCCGAGCCGCCTTCGTCTCGCTACCGATTTGGTCAACAAGGCTCATGGTTATGTAGCGCAGCGAATGAGTGGCTCGACCACGCAGAGTCCTCAGCATCAGACATTGCAAGACATCGACAAAGCGCGCCGCTCGCTCGAAGAGGCCATTCATCTTGTTGAGTAACACCGACCTGATTGAACGTTCGTTTCCGCCCGGCGGGAAAAAGTTAATTCGAAATCAGGAAAAATCGAGGGCACTACAATGGCAACGATCAAATCATTTCTCTTGTCATCCACGGTTCTTGTAATCTCGGCCTGCTCAGTGGCTTTAGGCCAAACGCCGCAACAATCCGCGCAAGTACGAGAGCCCGAGCCTGCGCCTGCTGCGTCGCCATCAAGCGGGCACGACGAGGGCCAGAGCGTTGCTCCTCGGCCTGTGCTCGAACAAAGATATCCTCGTTATAAGGTCCAGCGTGAGGATGTGTTGAGTCTTTCGTTCCCTCTTTCCCCTGAATTCAATCAGACCATTACGGTACAGCCAGACGGTTACGTAAGCCTGTACGGCGGTCCCAACGTACACATACAAGGCATGACTGTTCCAGAAGTCGTAGAGGCGATCAAGAAAGCCTACGTCGGAACGCTTCACGATCCCATCGTTGACATCGATCTGCAAGACTTCCAAAGGCCCTATTTCACGGTTTCCGGCCAGGTCGGTAAACCCGGCCAGTACGATTTGCGACACGACACAACCGTCGCGGAAGGTATCGGCATCGCTGGAGGATTTACTCCACAGGCCAAAACACAGGTATTTCTTTTTCATCGGGTTTCGGCGAGCTGGTTCGAAGTAAAGCAGCTCAAACTCAATGATGTCTTGAACGGAAAAAAGGCGAATGAGGACTCCTATCTGGGACCGGGAGACATGATCTTCGTTCCCGAAAAATTCATAACAAAATTCCGGAAATACGTTCCGTACGGCATCGGAATCGGAACGGGCGTGACGGTGACGCCATATTAGTTTGCGGGCCAGGCGAAACGACCAAAACAGGTGAGTCCAATGAACAAGGCCAGACCGAAGAATCAGTCAGACACAGACATGCCAAAATAACGATGCGGGATGTCTTGGCGCCCCTGTTCCGCCACCGGCGAATTGTGATTCTCACGTTCTGCATGGTGGCGATACTCGGCACACTTGTCGCGTGGTTGTGGGCTCCGCACTATCACGTGGCACAGATGCAGATTTTGGTGGAACAGAACCGATCCGACCCCACGGTTACCTCGGCACAAAACTCGACGGTGGCAAACAGCAAGCTTGTCACGACGGATCAAATTGCGTCGGAAATGGCGTTGTTGCAGGGCCTCGATATGCTCCGGACCGTCGCGACGACGTGCGGTTTGGCGGATAAACCGGGATTAACGGATTTCCTTCTGCCCAAGGATCCCGAGCAGAGAAGAGCAATCAAACTCGAAAAAGCCGCTGTAGGTTTGCAGAAGGGCATCTCTGTCGAGCAGGAAAAGGCGGCGGACATTATCAACGTCAAATACGGCAGCACGGCCGATCCACATGTGCCTGCGTGTGTCTTGCAGACTCTCAGCAAGTTGTACCTGGCGAAGCATCTTCAGTTGCGGCGGCCCGCGGGCTCCTCTGATTTCTTTACGGAGCAAACGGAACAGGCGCGGAACGCGTTGCACAATTCAGAGACCCGCCTAGCCGATTTCAGCCGTGAAGCAGGAGTCGCGGCGCCGGATGTCTACGCACAGACATGGCGCAAGAGGTAGCAAGCGCGACGCTTTCGCTCTCTCAGGCGCAGCAGGCGATTGCGGCCGACGGACAGAAAATCAAGAACCTCGACACCCAATTAGCAACTACGCCGGCGCGAATCTCCACGGAGGAAGTGTCCGACTCGGCCAGCGGCCTCTTGCAACAGCTCAATCCGCGTTGCTGGGCGCGCAACAGAAGCGCGCTCAACTGCTCGTTAAGTACGACGCGAATTTCCCCCTGGTTCAAGAAGCCGACCGGGAAATAGCAGAGACAGAAGCGGCCATTGCGAAAGCGCAAAATATGAATTTCGTGAACAAAACCACGAGCGTCGACCCCACCTACGAAGTACTTGCGCGAGGACACGGCCAAGACACAGGCTGACTTGGCGGCACAAAAAGCCACCGCTTCGACTCTCGCCAGCACGATCCGGAACATGCACGTGCAAATGGTCGATCTGGACAGTAAAGCCGGTGGAGCAGGCCGCTCTCATCGGAAACTAAAGCCAATGAGGCGAACTACCTGCTTTACCTGAGCAAGCGCGAGCAGGAACGCACGTCGGATGTCAGACAAGAACAGGATCGCTGACGTCGGACTGCCGTTCCACCCGTCGTGCCTCTGCTTCCAGCCCGCGGGCCCTTTCTCGTCATGCTTTTGTCCTTTGTGCTTGCGAAAATTTCGGCTATCGCCGCCGGTTACCTGGCCGAATTTGCCGACGTGTCGTTCAAAACACCGGTGAAGTCAGCGAAACGTTGAGTTTACCGGTCCTTGCCGTGTTTCCCCGAAAAGCGGCTTAGTTGGGACGATCTGAAAGGTACAGGATTACACAAGTGTTTTTTGGTCTCAGTATCGCCGCGCATTTGTACACCGATCGCGGAGAGCCTCGCCATTCCCGGCGCGACAACCGGCTACATATGAGGGACATCAGTGATAGAAATCGAGTATTTCCCTGCATTCGCCCAGAAGTTTTTTGACAGCGGATTGACGCTGTCTCTTTCGTTCTGGCGACGGCTTGGACGCTCAACGGCGGTACTGGCATGTCTCTGATGAAGCTTCTCTCTGTCAGGGTGAAGTTGTCGGACCGCCCGATCGTCGTCCTCATCCTCTTTTTGAGTCACATCATTTTCTTGTTTTGCGGCTTGTATGAGTCGCGAAGACTATCGAAAGGCTTCGAGGAGAGCGCGGACGTTTTGAAGGCCGTCGCCCTTGTGACGGCCTGTATCGCCCTGATCGCCGTGATTTGTTCGGTTAGGGTAATGCAGCCGGGCTTTTACGTGATGTTTTTTGCCACTTGTTTCACTTCGATGGCAACGGCGCGCTTTCTCTTGCGGCACCGCTTGCTGTGATACGGCGCCGTGGCCATAATGTATATTACGTTTTGATTTTGGGGACTAATTCGCGAGCGATTCAGTTCGCTCGTCGAATCGAGGCAGAACCAGAACGAGGCTACCACCTGCTGGGATTCGCCGACGACGAATGGGGAAAGACGGATGAATTTAGAGCCACAAACTTCAAGCTGGCCTGCAACCAAGATGGTGTGGCCGAATTCTTGCGGATAACGTAGTAGACGAGGTCGCTATTTTTCTCCGTCGCGTTCGTTTTATGAACAAGCGGCACGCATTGCAGCCTTGTGTGAACAGCACGGGATCCTTATTCGCTTCGACTCGTCGATTGTCGATCTGAAAATCGCCCGATCCCACGCAGACGTCCTGGATGGTGACGCACAGATTATGGTGCGGGGCGGCCATCTGGATGGTTGGCCGTTTTCTTCAAGCGCCTGATCGACCTTCTGGTTTCCACGGTTCTTTTGGTGGCGCTGTCTCCGCTACTCTTGGTTGTCGCCATCTTTATGGATTCACTTCGCCGGGCCCGATCTTCTTTTGGCAAGAGCGCGTGGGGCTGAACAAGTGCAAATTCATGATCTACAAGTTTCGCACCATGATTCCGAATGCAGAAAAGTTGCAGGAAGAATTGCTGCACCTCAACGAAATGCGCGGTCCAGTCTTTAAGATCAAGAATGACCCCCGAGTGACTCGTTTGGGCAGAGTCCTGAGAAAAACGAGCATCGACGAGATGCCCCAATTGTTCAATGTTTTCAAAGGCGATATGAGCCTCGTAGGTCCGCGAGCGTTGTCGGTGCGCGACTATCAGCATTTAAGCGAAACTGGCAGCGGCGAAGATTCAGCGTACCTCCTGGATCACTTGCCTATGGCAGATCAAGGGCCGCAACCTCGTGCCCTTCGAGCAGTGGATGGAGCTCGACATGCAATATATCGACAAATGGTCGATCTGGCTGGACCTAGATACTGGCGCGCACGATTCCGGCGGTTTTGAAAGGATCGGGAGCTGTCTGAGCTGCAGATACTCATGCCAACAGCGTGGCTGGCCCAGGAGTCCCTCTCAGTACAACCCAATCGCATCTTGCTCCCAGCACCCATGTTTACTTAGTTCAAGGAGAAACTCATGACTAACTCGCGATCCTGGTGACCGGCGCCGGCGGATTCATTGGGCACCATCTTGTCAAGCGGCTGAAAGCGGAAGGGCATTGGGTACGCGGCGTGGACAGAAACTCGCGGAATACGAAGCATCAGACGCCGACGAATTTGAAGTTCTAGATTTGAGGATGTAGGAAAGTTGCCTGGCAGCCACCCGTGGCGAGATCGACGAAGTCTACAACCTGGCCGCAGACATGGGCGGGATTGGCTATATTACCGCGTATCTTGCGGATATCTCGCGCAACAACATCCTGATCAATGCTCACATGCTCGAAGCAAGCAAGCAGAACGCGGCCAAGCGCTTCCTGTTTTCTTCCTCCGCTTGCGTCTATGCACAGAACAAACAGAAGAGCGCGGACGTCATCCCGCTGCGCGAGGAGGATGCTTACCCAGCAGAGCCCGAGCCAGGATACGGATGGGAGAAACTGTTCACTGAGGAATTGTGCCGCTACTACGTCACGATTATGGATTCCAGACCTGCGCAGTGCGTTTCCACAATGTTTACGGCCCACTTGGCACGTACGACGGCGGGAAGGAAAAAGCTCCAGCCGCCATTTCCCGTAAGGTCGCGTTGACGCCGGACGGAGGCGAAATCGAGATTTGGGGCGACGGTGAGCAAACCCGCTCGTTCATGTATGTCGACGATTGTGTAGAGGGTCTGATTCGCCTGATGGCTTCCGACTATCATGAGCCTCTTAATCTCGGCACAGACCGCCTGGTTACCATCAACGAATTGGTCGATCTCGTTTCCGGGATTGCAGGTAAGACGCTGGTGAAGCGCCACGAACTGGGTAAGCCTCAGGGTGTCCGCGGACGCAACAGCGATAACACCCGTTTGAACCAAGTACTCGGTTGGCAACCGTCGATTTCCCTGGAGCAAGGCCTGGAATTTACCTACAAATGGATCGAGGCCGAACTCAACAAGGCCGGTCGCTTTCCGGCGCAAACAATGAAAGCGTTGGCCTAAAACATGCGCTGCAAAAGCAGGAATCCTGTGGCGGTTGGCCGATGGCCAATCTCTCATCGAAGGAAGCCGGGCTCTGCCTCATGCACAAGGTGACGACCGGAGAACGGCGTAGCCCGAAGGACGATTTGGATGCTGCTCGGCCAAGGATCGCGATTGATTGTGCAGGCGCTGTACTTCGTGCTGATCGCGTGCTCCCTAGGCGCAGCTGGTTACGGCGCATTTCTGGGCGTTGTGGCGCTGGTTGCCATTGTTACTCCTTTTGGTTATTCGGGAAGCGGCGGGCTGCTGCTCCAAAATGTTTCGCGAGACAAAAGTCTGTTTCCCGCGTATTGGGGTAAGGCGCTTGTGGGAAGAGTTCCGCTTCCAGCCTTGTCCTTTTCGTTTCCGTAGTTTCGCTTTCGCACTTCACGCTGCCTCACGATACTCCTGTTGGGCTCGCGGACGTTGGTGTGCGCGTCGGATCTTCTCGGGCTTAATCTCCTTCAACTGAGTGGACTTTCTGTTCAAGCCTTTGATCGTCTGAATTTGGACAGCAACTTTATTCTTCCTCGTGAGCGCAAGTCGTCTGGGGGCAGCGGTGATCCTGACTCGCGTTCATCTGGATCCCTCACCATTGCAGTGGGGTTACGTCTACTTTGGTGGAACCATTGTGGTTGCCGCGCTCGCTGTTTTTCTCGTTTTGTGCCAAGCTGGGCCGTCCCTCCTTTCGACCGGCGGCCGGCATGATGTTCGCGAAGGCCTATACTTTTCGGTTGGGCTCATAGTGCTCACAAACAATCTACAACGACCTCGACAGAACCACGCTTTGGGGACGGTCGGGAACTCTCAACGCCACCGGCATCTACGGCGCGGCCTATCGACTGATCGATATCAGCTTCGTCCCGGTTCCCGCCCTCCTTACGGCGTCCTACTCCAACTTCTTCCGAGCGGGCATCGATGGCATTTCTGCGAGCCTTTCTTACGCCAAGCCCTTTCTGCTCCGCGTGCTCGGGTACGCGATCCTTGCCTTTCTGGTCCTCTTCACTTGCGCCGGTCTTCTCCCGCGCATCCTCGGTCCCAAGTATGCACGCACTGTCGAGGCGCTTCGCTGGCTGTCGATATTGCCGCTCATTAAAGTCTTCCATGATTTTTTCTCAAACGCGCTGACCGGAGCCGGCCACCAGGCATTACGCACTGGTCATTCAAGTGGGTGTCGCGGTGTTTAACGTCGCCATCAATTTCTGGCTCCTTCCGGTTTACTCCGGGCGGGGCGCCGCGTGGTCGAGCATTGCTTCCGATGGCTCGTCCGCGGTTGGGATCGGCCTGGCTGCCTCTGGTTCTGCTCGTCGGTCAGAACGATCGCCAAGTGTGCCGCTCCAAGTGGCCGTGAACACGGCGTCCGACTAACAAAAACAGAGTTAAATGCGAACTCCCAAACCTTCATTCCTGCGGTGGCGGAACTGATGAACATTTCTCGCCGATACGTGGACGCAATTTTACGATAGGCGTCCTTGTGCTAAGCACAGGAGCGTGCCAGACGCTATTGATCGACAACTCGTCGTCCAAGGCCGGCCTTGAAGGCACCCCTTTGCTGCAGGTGATGTGGTCTTGCATTTATGTGCTTGTCGCGATTCGCGCGGCTTCGCAATATCGTCTATTGTTGACTGGATCGGTGCAAATAAACCCTCGCGGCTCTGGTATTGCTGGCGGTTCTCTCCACAGTTTGGTCCGAGGATCATGGGGTCACCCTGACGTTGAAGCATCGCCTTAATGGCTACCACACTCTTTGCAGTGGACTTTGCAGTCCGTCATTCTTTGCGTGACCAACTGCGCCTACTCGTTATCGCTCTGGGCAGTGTGGTAGCGTTAGCGTGATTCTGCAGGTGTTTTTCCCGGGTCTGATCCCCACATATGATTTGGCTTACCCGGATGTGTGGGTAGGCGTCTTTGGACAGAAGAACGGTTTCTCCTAAATCGTCCGGTGCCCACCGCAATCGTCATTCTGGCGTCCGTCCGGTCTTCCCTAGGTGGCATGCTGGCTGCGATCTGCGCTGTAGTTGCTGCTTTCGGCTTGATTCTCGCCGCACAGTCCATGACTTCCTTTTGCTGGTGTTTCTCGTCTTGTTGGCTGTCTTGATCTTTGCTCCCACGCTGCGATGGAGCAAAGGGGTAACGAATTGCAATACAGGCGTTTGCCGGGTTGAGTGTCGTGCCTTTTTTACTTCTCGTTGTTCGCTACCGAGACGCCATTACAAACATGCTCGGCCGCAGCAGTTCATTAACCGGGCGGGTAAAAATCTGGACGCTGGCGATTTCCTGCGTCGCCGTCAAGCCTCTGTTGGGCTACGGCTATAACGCATTCTGGAACGTCTCGCCGGAGTCGCTGCGGATTGATGCGGTGATGAATTGGAATGTCTCACATGCCCACAATGCATATCTGGAGCTCGCTCTGGAGTTGGGATTGCTCGGAGTCGCTCTGTACGCGGCGACTTATCTCCTGGGCTTGTATCGCGCTAGCGAATATATACGTGTTGAACGCGGAAATTCCGCGAAGTGGCCGCTGGCATATTTGAGTTTTGTGTTGATGTATAGCTTCACCGAAAGCACGGTCCTCGCGCCCAACACGATTTACTGGATGTTGTTCGTCGCTGCTCAGTGCTCGGTCGTCATGATCGAGGAAGAGGAAGAGGAAGAAGAACCAGAGGCAATCGAGGACGAGGCCGGGGGCGGTGCCATAGCCGATCCCACCATGACTGTAGCATGAACCAAGCACTCGAAAAGAAGGTCAACGGCCGGCCGACGGTTGTCGTGTTCTGCGACCATCTTCTCTACCCGTCAGAGACGTTCATTCGCGCTCAGGCAGAAGCCCTTCGGCACTTTGCTCCGGTCTACGCGGGTTCGCGAAGAGTCGCAGGGCTTGATTTACCGGCAGAGCAGATCCACGTGATAAGCGGCGGAGACCTCAACGGCCGCGCGCGAGAGGCATTCTTCAAACTGTTTGGACACGCTCCCAATCTGGCGAAACGGCTGCGCGCGCTGAATCCCGTTCTGATGCATTCGCACTTTGGTCCAGACGGGCTGCGCTCGCTTCCCTTGGCTCGAACCTTGGAGTTGCCGCTGATCGTTACCTTCCACGGATCGGACACTACGGCTCTCGACCTGCGCCACACCAACGCTCCGTATGGCTACCGGCGGTATCAAGCGCGAAAAAGAGTCCTGCAACGGGGAGGCACGCTGTTTCTCGCGGTTTCGGAGTTCATCCGACGAAAGCTGCTGGAGCAAGGCTTCGCGCCGGAGAAAGTTGTCGTGCACTACACCGGTGTCGACACGAATTTCTTTTCTCCTTTGCAGGGAGAGCGGGAATCGATCGTCTTGTTTGTCGGAAGGCTCGACGAGGGCAAAGGAGCCAGCTTTTTGATGCGCGCTATGGCTGCGATTCAGAAGGAGAACCCGCTGGCGGAGTTGGTCTTGATTGGGGACGGTCCGTTGCGGCGAGCACTCGAGGTTGAAGCACAAAGGGAGCTCCGACGGTTCCGGTTCCTCGGGACGCAGCGGCCACAGGTTGTCCGAGAATGGCTTGACCGGGCGAGTGTGTTCTCTGTGCCGAGCGTGAAAACATCCTCGGGTTCGGAAGAAGCGTTCGGGATGGTCTTTGCGGAAGCGCAGGCGATGGGAAAACCGGTAGTCACCTTCCGCTCCGGCGGTATTCCGGAAATCGTGGTTGATGGCGAGACGGGCTTCCTGGTCCCCGAGCGTGATTGGCAGGCACTCGCGGACAGCATTGGCCTGCTCCTAGGCGACGAGAGATTAAGAAAAAGATTTGGTATGGCGGGGCGCGAACGCATGATGCGCGACTTCGACTTGGCAAAACGTACTGAGATTCTCGAGTCGATCTACAGCAGAGTCGCGTTCGCGGAGCCTGCGAAGCTATTTGTGCCCGCAATATCGCACCAGCCACAGCATGGGAAATCGTATGAATTCCAGTGACCGCAAAGCGAGGGTGGCGCTGCTGCTAAACATGATCGCGCCGGCCAGGCTCGGCCTCTATTCATTTTTGGCGAAGCAGTTCGACCTCTTGATTTTGCACGGGGGAAGGGAAGCAAACCGTGATTCCTGGCACGACGTGGACAAGAAACTCCCAAACGTTCGCGTGGTGCGCGCGTGGGGCTGGCAGATTCGATACGGGAAAAAGGTTTCCGGGGTAGTTTTCGATCAAAAGTTCATCGATATAACCCCGGGTTCGCGTGGCACCTCCTGCGCTTCCGTCCGCATGCCGTCATCACCAACGAAATGGGTTTGCGAACGTTGATCGCGCTGACCTATGGAAGTCTCTTCGAAAGCCGGTTTGGGTCTGGTGGGGAGGGACGCTTCACACCGAGCGTAGTCTCGGAGGCTTGCGCAAGATCGTTCGAAGAATTGTTTCGCTCTGGGCTAAACACTGGATCACTTATGGCCAAACGTCCACCGAGTATCTGCTTCATCTACGAATAAAGCGTGAGCGCATTTTGGAGTCGCAGAATGCGATCGACGAGACGAAGTTTCGCGTGGACGCTCGACCCGCCTGGAGCCTTCAACCGAGGCCTGTCATATTGCATGTTGGCCAGTTCATCGAGCGGAAAGGCCTAGGTCTTCTTCTGGATGCAGTGGCGAATGTCCAGAAGCAGGGCTACGAATTTTCGTTGCTGTTGGTTGGGTCAGGCCCTGACACAGCCGCCATTGAACAGCGATCGAAAGATCTTGGCCTGAAGAACGTCCATTTTCACTCGTCGCAGACCCCGGACAAGATGCCTTCGGTATACCGCACCGCGGATGTCCTCGTCTTTCCAGAGAGAAGACGTGTGGGGACTCGTGGCGAACGAAGCGGTCCTTTCTGGTCTTCCTGTTCTCTGCTCCAAGTATGCGGGTTGTGCGCCGGAACTTTTCGAACCGGAAAGCATTTTTTCTCCAGAAGACCCCGCGGAATTTGCGCAGAAACTGAAAGGGGCGATCACCGGGCGGCTGCCCAAACCAGATGTGACCCGGCTCAAGACCACGGAGCAGCTAGGCAGCGCGATCGAAATGAAGTGAATCGCTTTCTTCCCGGCGCTGGAAATTCCGACATGCGCGCGATTCCTGCGTCGTCGTTGGGTTCCAAGCTCCACTCCAGAAACGAAAGTGCCTTATAGTATGTCGACAACCCGCTTCCTCATTGCCATGGTTTCCGCATGGCTCTCCCTTCCCATCGCCTTGCCCGGTGATGCGACTAAGCTGATTCCGAGTCGACAGCCGATACCTCGGAGTTTTTTCGGAATGCATATTCATCATCTCGTTAGCGCAAACGCAGGAAGTCCTCTGACGCCCTGGCCGAGGTGCCTGTCCCGGAGTGGCGCCTGTGGGACGCTCGAGTCACATGGCGAGACCTCGAACCGCACCGAGGGATTTGGAAGTTCGATAATCTCGACAGGTCTCTGGCGTTCGCGCGTGAACACAATGCGGAAGTTATGCTTACGCTGGGAGCGACGCCTTATTGGGCGTCGGCCCGTCCTCAAGAGCCTCCCGGCTACCAGCCGGGATCTGCCGCTGAGCCCATGGATACCGAGGACTGGCGCACCTTTGTGAGGACCGTCGCCACCCGATACAAAGGGCAAATCCACTACTACGAGATATGGAATGAGCCGAATCTGAAGCAGTTTTGGTCGGGCAGTCCCGACCAATTGGTCATGCTCACGCGCGAGGCATCGCAGATCATTCACGGTATCGATGCGAAAGCGATTGTCGTGTCACCCCCGTTTACGAGCGACTATGGCGTAAAGTCGCTTGCCGAATTCTTGAGCAAAGGCGGCGGCCAGTACGTTGACGTCATTGGCTACCACTTCTACGTGTCCGATAAACCTCCGGAAGCGATGCTTCCGGTGATTGAGCAGGTTCGCCAGACCATGAAAGCCAACGGTGTAGGCGACAAGCCTGTTTGGGACACAGAAACGGGCTGGTTCAAGCCGAAGCCGTTCCCATCGGATCAGTTGGGCGCCGCATACCTTGCCAGAGCCTTCGTTCTGAATTGGGCCGCAGGCGTTCAGAGGATCTATTGGTACTCCTGGGATAACCAGGTGATGACCGTGCAGGCGACGGAAACCGACGCCACCACTCTGAAGCCGGCCGGACGCGCTTTTGAAGTGATTCAGCGATGGTTGGTCGATGCCCGGATGGATTCTTGCGCTCAAGACCAGAGCGATACGTGGACCTGTCAACTCGACCGTAATGGGACCGAAGAGTGGATTGTCTGAATCCGAGCGGCGAAAAAAGAATCACTGCGCCATCGTCATGGCACCCGAAGACCGTTACGCCACTCCTCGAGGAAGCGCGTCCATGGAGTGGTGCTACGCTGGAAATCGGCCCGGCCCCTATTTTGGTGACGAACTAGCCTTCAACGCTGAGTATCAAATGGCTCTGCAAACGGCGGCAACGGCATCGCATTACAACGAAAAGTATTTCGAATACCAGTCTGAAATTGGACGGTTCGGCGGCTGGGCCAACCTGACCAAGTTCTCCGACTACATTCGTCCGGAGATGAAGGTGCTCGACTTCGGCTGCGGCGGCGGATATCTGCTCGCCAATCTGGACTGCAGAGAAAAAATCGGTATCGAGGTCAATGCTTTCGCGCGCGAGGCTGCTCGAAAGAACGGTGTAACCACAGTTGCTTCGGCGTCTGACGTGGCAGACGGATGGGCCGACATTCTTATCTCGAACAACGCACTGGAACACTGTGCTACCCTCTACAAGAGCTTCGATCGCTATTTCCAAAAGTTGCGCCAGGCGGTAAGGTCGTTTTCGTTGTTCCTTGCGAGAGCATCCGTAACAAGTACACATCCAAGGATCCCAATCACCATTTGTACTGTTGGAGCCCGATGTCTGCGGCGAACCTGTTCGCGGAGGCCGGATTCGAAGTCCGTGAATCGAAGGCCTACGTTCACGTCTGGCCTTCCCGCTTTCTTCCGCGACTCCTGCGTTCGATCGGTGGAAGAGGGTTGTTCGAACTCGGTTGCAGGCTGTACGGCTTCCTAACCTATTGGAATTTGACCCCTGCTGTAACGTCGCAGGTACATGTGGTCGCCGAGCGCGAGAAGAATCGTTAGTCATCCCGAGCCAATTCTGAGAGACCGAAGATCCAGGCAATGAAAATCCTTCTGGTGCACAACTCCTATCAACAAGCAGGTGGCGAAGACGTCGTCTTTGAGCAGGAGAAGAAAGCTCTGCTACGGGCCGGCCACTCGGTAGTGACCTACGAACGGAGCAACCACGAGGTCGATGAACTCTCGACTTTGCAAAGAGCGATGCTGTTGAAGCGCATCGTCTGGGCGTCGGATACGCGACACGAGTTCGCGCGGCTCCTGGCTCGCGAGAATCCCGATGTGGTTCACGTTCACAACACATTCGTGATGATTTCTCCGAGTATTTACAGCGCATGCCGCGACTATGGCGTTCCCGTTGTGCAAACACTCCAGAACTACCGGCTGCTTTGCCCTGGCGCGTTGTTCTTCCGCGAAGGGAAAGTGTGCGAGGAGTGCGTGGACCATGGTTTGTGGCGGGGCATTCGCCACGGTTGTTACCGCGACTCTCCGATGGAAACGGCAGGTGTGGCCGCAATGCTTGCGGTGCACCGGCAACTGAAGACCTACGAAGACCTGGTCGATTGTGGGATAACCGCAACCGAGTTTTCCCGCGGGAAGTTTGTCGAGGCGGGATTCCGTGAGGAGAAAATTGTAGTTAAGCCGAATTTCGTCGATCCGGATCCCGGAGAACGCGACGAGATCGGCGACTATGTGGTCTTTACAGGTCGCCTGTCTCAGGAAAAAGGCATGATGACGCTGCTAGAAGCCTGGGAGTCCGTTCGCAAATACCCTCTCAGAATCATTGGCGATGGCCCTCTTCGTCCGCGTTTGGAGTCCCAAGCGAAACAACGCGGCCTGTCCAATATCACATTCTGCGGACGCCTGTCTCGCGCGGAGACGATCGCGGCGGTAAAAGGGAGCGCATTTCCAAATCATGCCAAGCCTTTGGTACGAGGGTTTTCCCATGGTGATTGCGGAAGCGTTCGCCTGCGGCGTGCCGGTCGTGTGCTCGCGATTAGGCGGAATGCAGGAGATCGTTGAGGATCACCGAACGGGTCTGCATTTTGCGCCTGGCGACGCACAAGACCTTGCCCAGACCGCGGAGTGGGCCTGGAATCACCCAAAGGAACTCATGCAGATGGGACGGGCAGCGCGTCGCAAGTACGAGCGCGACTACACCGCGGAAAAGAATTACTCCCTCCTGATGAGATCTACGAACAAACCGTGGCTACCTATGTCTAGTTTCCAAGCCAGCTGCGCTATCCCAAGTTACAAAGTCCTCGGCGTTCCAGTGCACTGCGTCGAGATTTCCGGTGTGATCAAGGAGATCGAGTCGTGGATTGCCGACGCCAGACCGACGCGTTATGTAGCGATCACCGGCATGCACGGTGTCTCGGAATCCCGCAAGGACGAGCAGTTTCGAGAGATTCTGAAAGAAGCGGATTTGGTCGTTCCGGACGGAATGCCCCTGATATGGCTGGCCAACTGGCACCGGCATCCGATGCACCAGCGCGTCTCCGGGACCGAACTCCTGGAAGGTTTCTGCCAAACAACGGGATCGCGTTACCGGCATTTTTTCTATGGTGGCGCACCCGGTGTGGCAGACGACCTCGCGCAACATCTCAGCCATCGCTTCGGCATTGTCGTCGCAGGCACCTACACCCCGCCGTTCCAGCCGTTAACACGAGAGAGGAAGCCGAAGTTCAAACGCGCGTGGAGTTTGCGGCTCCTGACGTAATGTGGATCGGTCTAAGTACTCCTAAACAAGAACGATGGATGCATGCCCATCGTGACAAACTCCCGGTTCCCGTAATGCTGGGCGTAGGCGCGGCTTTTGATTTTAGCACCGGCAGAGTCCGCCGTGCTCCTACATGGATGGGAAGCGCCGGTCTAGAATGGTTTTTTCGCCTTTTGGTAGACCCAAAGTGGTTGTGAGAAGGTATCTCATAACAATACCCAGCAGTCTCTGGAGCGTTTCGTTGGAAATGTTCCGGTTGAAGAAATTCGAGTGAAAACCAAGGTAAGCCCACCAGGATTCCTAGCGATGAAGGCAACGGTCCCGCGAATACCAAGCGTCGTTCAAACCGCAAGCTATCAAGAGATCGCGCAGATCCAGATGGACGCGGTGCGAGCGCATGCAAAACAGTTAGGGCGGGCACTGTCGATCCTCGAAGCCGGTTGCGGGCAGCGCTGGACGGTGAATCTTCGCGGCACCAATTACACACTCACCGGCGTTGACCTCGACGATGTAGCACTCGAATGCGTAAAACGAAAATTGGCGACTTGGACGTGGCGATTCACGGTGACATTTGCACCGTCGACTTGCCGGAAGCGTCGTTTGACGTCGTTTACTGCAGTTTCGTTTGGAGCATGCGCCCAACCCCGATGTCGCGCTTAAGAACTTCGTCAAATGGCTGAAACCGGTTGGACTTTTGATTTTGCGTTTGCCGGAGCGGCGCACCGCACGTGGATTTCTTGCTCGGATGCTGCCCCACCAGGTGATGTCTTGTTTTACCGGCACATCCTGGGTTCAAAGATGGCGGGTCAACCTGGTCACGCTCCATACCCCACTTACTATCATCCAGTGATCGGTCGCGAACGGCTCTGCCACTTCCTCGGCGAGTTCGGTGTCAAGTGCGTAGGCTCCTATGGCGACGGATTCCGGCGCGAGGGTTCCGGCGTGAAGCGCATCGCGGTGCGTCTCGCTGTCCAACTTACTTCCATACTTTCCTTTGGAACTTTGACGGCGGACGACATCGACCTGCTGTATATAGCGGTAAAGGAATTGCCTGCTGAGAGCTGTGGTGGGTGAATCCTTACGTCTTGTTGCCACGGTTCCTTGGAAAATACAACCTGCATGATCGAAACACCATCAGCAAAAGCTAACTCAACAGCGGCTGACCAGTTCGACAGCGAGTTGACTCTTTTTTGACCGGGCGCTATTACCGTTGTTCATGGTCATGACGCCTTTGATTTATCTGTTCCGAATTAAATACAACTTGCCGCTCGCCGCTAACGTTGACGAGCGAACCGGGCTTGAAGTGTTGCAGCATTTCCAGAACGGAAGCCTGAACCCTCACTTTTTCATGTACCCGACCTTGTACTACTACGTGACCTACTTTTTCACGAAGCTGTTTCCAGCCTCCATGATTCTTTTGTGGGGCAGGATTTTGAACCTGAGCTTCGTCGGCCTAACTGCTTTCCTTGCATACACGTTCTGCCGCATCTACTTTCAGTCCCGCGCTGGCGGCATCCTCTCGGCAACATTTATCGTGACGAGCGAGACCATCCTTAACAGTGGATCCTACGTATGCACCGACGCACTGCTGGCGGCTGGCATTTTGGGCAGTATGCACTTGCTTGTGCGGTACTTTGAGGCGCGAACGCAGCGCAATTGGGTCTTGGCAATGCTTGTGCTCGGTCTCGCGATCGGTTGCAAGTACACCGCGTTCCTCGTGTTTGTTGCGTACGTCCTCGCAGACCTGATCTATCAATGGAACAGACATGACCACGACCCGGAACGAGGCTCTGACTCCCGGATACCACGAGACGTTCTGACGGCGGCGTTTGTGGTCCTTAGTGCGGTTCTTTTGGTGGCGGCTTGCGCATTTCCGCTCGACTCACTGATGCGTTTTACGGTGGCCCATCACACCAATCCTGATCTAAAGAGCTCTCTTGACTACCTGGCGTTCTTCCATCACGTTCGAGTCAATTTGGCGCTGGGTGGTACCGGACTGCTGGTTATGGCGATATTGACCCGAAGCTCGGCACCTTTCTACTGCACAGTCTCCCTGAAGCGCCATTACACCGGTCTGGCGTTTGTAGTTCTTGTTGCCCTGCTCACTACTCCGTACAGCGTCATCGACTCATCAAAATTCATATACGACTTGGGTGCGCAGGCGCGCGCGACTGTGATGCTGCAGAATGGCCATGCGCAATGGAATAACTACTTTGCATGGCTGATGAGGGACGAGAGCAAGATGCTTCTCATGCTCGGGCTTCTCGGCTTCGCGATGATCGCCCTTCGTAATCACCAGCGATATCTCATCATCGTCGTTTTCACCGCACTGTACTTCATCACGATCGGACGGGCTCATATCGGATTTCCGCGCTACCTAACGCCCATCCTTCCCGTGATCTATGTTTTGGCGGCAGGTTTTCTCATCCAGCTTTGGCGCTTGCAGAAACCGGTGTTCCCTTACGCCAAAGTTCTGACGGCGGCCTTGCTTGTGGTCGCAAGCGTGGAAGTCGCGCCAAAGCTCGAGGCGAGCCGCGTACAGAGCCGAAAGACAGACGCATTTTCCAGTAGTTACCACCTGGCGATGAATATGCGCCCGGAGAAGGTGCTGTACGCCGGTTATGCGCCCGCGGCTGAATTGCGTGCAGCAGGAATCCCAGCTTTTCAGACCAGCTGGGCTTCATTGGGATCAAAGCCCATGGGAAGCCAGCTTGAATGCAGCGAGGTTCTGATTTTTGACCGTCGCGAAGCCGAAGATCACCATCTGGTGGCTGACCGCGACACGTCGGTGGTAGTCCTTCTCGACGATAGGTCCGGCGATTACGGCCAAGAAGTCCTGCGCCGTGCTGATTGCAAGTAAAGGAGCTCGAAGATGATGAACGGGAAACATGTAGTTGTTGTGATGCCTGCTTACAACGCATCGAAGACGCTCGAGCGCACCGTCGAGGAACTGCCCGACCTTGTCGACAATACGATTCTTGTGGACGATCACAGCACAGACGAGACCGTCCAGGTTGCGAAGAAACTCGGCTTGCAGATCTTTGTCCACGACAAGAACTACGGATACGGCCGAAATCAGCAAACGTGCTACCGGGAAGCCTTGGCCGTCGGTGCGGACATTGTCGTTATGGTTCATCCTGATTATCAGTATACGCCGCGCTTGGTATCGGCTATGGCCAGTATGATTGCCCACGGGGTTTACGACGTCGTGCTGGGTTCGCGAATTCTGGTCGGCAGCGCCATGAGCGGGGGAATGCCCCTCTACAAATACTTCGCAAATCGCGTACTCACCGCCTTTCAGAACATTTTTTGCGGGGCCAAACTTTCCGAGTATCACACCGGCTTTCGCGCCTTTTCACGAGAGGTGTTGCTGACACTCCCGCTGTTCGAGAATTCGGACGACTTTGTCTTCGACAATGAAATGTTGGCGCAGTGCATCTTCTTTGGCTATCGCATCGGCGAGGTCTCCTGTCCGGCCAAGTACTTCAATGAAGCGTCTTCGATCAATTTTCTTCGAAGCGTAAAGTATGGCTTCGGAGTGCTCGCCACAACACTCAAGCTGCGGTTACAAAGGCTTGGTTTGATGCGGTTCCGTCTTTTCAGTTCTTCCGGTCGCAGGCTAATGCCTTACTACCACGTGGAGGAATTAAATCAGGCCGCAAGTGGAGATTTGGCGACTCACAATCTCGCGGAAACGGCGAGGGGATGAAGCTAATTTCCGAGGAAGTCTGAAGGAGGCAATTGATGCATCGGTTGAAACGTACCGGTGACGTTTATTCCTGCTTTATGTCGTGTCTCATGTGTGATATGCTTCGAGAGTTCCTAGCCCTCTATCCCCCGTAGCCACCTGAATTTCATGACGACTCTCAAGCAAGAGCCCACTCAATCTATCGAGTGCTATTTGAGGGACCAATTACAACTTCCTCAAGCTCTCGATAAGCTCAGGTCGGAGTATCAGCAAGCCAAGCCGTTCAAGCATCTGGTGATGGACAATCTCTTTCCCACCTCGTTGATCGAAAATGTGACGCAGGAAATTCCCTCCATGAACGGCGACAATTGGGTTCATCAGGAAGACGAAAATCTTGTCAAATATAATCTTCGTTCTGTGGTGCAGTTGAGAGAGAACGGTGCCAAACTTGTCGCCCTACTTCATTGTGGGACATTTCTCTATTTTCTTTCCGAGGTGACTGAGATCTGGGAGCTGCTGCCAGACCCGTACTTGCAGGGAGCGGGGTTTCATTTATTGCCCAACAATGGAAAGTTTAATGTTCACGTTGACCGGAATACGGCGTACGAAACCGGCCTCGTCCGGCGCTTGGCCATGATCATTTATTTGAATAAGGAATGGAAACACGAGTACGGCGGTCAATTGGAACTGTGGAACGCTGACGGTAGCCGCTGCGAAACTGTGATCGAGCCGACCTTCAATCGAACTGTGATCTTTGAGATCAGCCACCATAACTACCACGGCGTTCCTCCGGTTACTTGCCCGAAGGAACGCACACGGAATTCCTTCGCCGTCTACTACCACACCGCGGCCACGAATTCAGAAAAGCAGATTGCGGCCCACACCTCGATCTATGGTCCAAGGGTATATCAGAGCGACGCTGTCAGTTTTCGCAAGATTGTAAAGGACGTGACGCCGCCCTTTTTACTGCGCGGTATCAAGGCAGTGGGACGCAAAATGCAACATTGAGTGTCGGCCCGCAGTATTCCGCATTGCTCCGACCATTCTCGCGTTGGCCGTCCACCGGACCATCGTTCCGATATCTCCGCTGCACACGTTCAAATCCCAACTATTCGATGGCAAATCAAAGCAGTCTCGGCATAAAAACCCTCATAAAACGGATTCCGATCATAGGCTCTACAGCCAGAAAGCTCGCCCAGCTTCCGGTCGTGGCCGCGGGGCGGCGCCTTGTCTTCCGTGGGTCGCCTCCTTACTGGGAAAATCGTTATCGTGCGGGGGGAACGTCCGGAGCGGGTTCGTACGGCCGACTGGCGGCTTTCAAGGCAGAGGTGTTGAATGAGTTTGTCCGCACCAAAGGGATTCGTAGTGTCATTGAACTCGGTTGCGGTGACGGTGCGCAGCTGGCCCTTGCCGAATATCCTCGGTATGTCGGCGTCGATGTGGCAGCAGCGTGCGTCGAACGCTGTAATGTGCGATTCAGGACCGATCCGAAGAAGAGTTTTTACTTAGCGACCGCCCTTCCTCAGGATCTTGGCACATTCGAATTGGGGCTTTCGTTGGACGTTGTCTATCACCTGGTAGAAGACGACGTGTTCGACGCTTATATGCGCGAGCTGTTCAGGCGGTCTGAACGTCACATTGTGATTTATTCCAGCAACTACGATGCGTTGACCAGCACGCCGCACGTGCGTCACAGGAAATTTACCTCGTGGATCACCGCCAACGCTCCTGCGTGGCAGACGGCGGGCTTTGTCCCGAACCGTTTTCCTTTCGATCCCAATCACCGGAACGATACGTCGTTCGCAGATTTCCATTTCTTGACTCGCCTCGACGGATAAAGGCCGCCTTCCACCTGAATCCGCGTCGGTCACCGTACATCGGGACTTCATCCCCCGGCATCGGGTTACGGTCGGTGCTGGCGGCGGATAACCTGCAGAAGATGGGCTATACCAACGTGGAATCGATGGACGGTGGATGGGAGGGCGGTTTGCAGGCAGGCTGTCCGACCCAAAGGGCTGAAGGAGGGCTTCGTTATGAATGATTCTGTCTGTTGTGTGATTTGCCGATCCACAAATACGACTGTGCTTTTGACGGCAGCGGATCACCTGACGGGGGATCTGTTCACGGTATTTCTTTGCAAGGAGTGTGACGGGGCGTTTACTGTGCCGGTGCCGGAGAATCTCGATCGATATTACCCAGCTTCGTATCGCAATTATCAGCCGTGGTCGCGGCGCATTTTTGAAATGATGTACCGCTTGCAGACGCGAAGGTGGTCACGGCAATTGGGTAAGCCAGGGTTGGCGCTGGAGATTGGCTGCGGCCACGGATGGATGCTGAATGCGCTGCGCGGCGACGGCTGGCAGGTTTGTGGAGTGGAGCGCAACCAAGCGAGCGCGCGATTTGCCACGCAAAAGTTAGGTCTCCCGGTAATTGTTGGGGATCTGGAAGCCCTGGCTGCGGCGCCCACTTTTGATCTGATTATCATGCACCATGTGTTGGAGCACCTGCCCAACCCGCAAAAGATATTGCAGCAATGCGCGGAGCGGCTTAAGGACGGAGGCACGCTGATCGTTTGCGTGCCGAATCGAGGCAGCTGGCAATTTCGAGTGAGCAGCGCGAAGTGGTTTCATCTGGATGTGCCGCGGCATCTGACGCATTTCACGCCGGCCTGTCTGGGCCGTATTTGCGAGCACGTGGGTCTGCAAGTCAAGAGTGTTCGCTATGTTTCCCCGGACCAGGACCCATTCGGCTGGATGGTCAGTTGTCTTAACTACTTGGGATTTCCACAAACGCGCTGGCTGCATTGGCTGGCGGGACGGGATCGGGAGTTGACATTGACGAATCTCTCGATGCTTCTGCTTTCACCGTTTTTGTTGCTGGCGGGGTTCGTGGTGATGCCGATCAGCTGGCTAGGTCGAGCCGGAGCGTGCATGGAAGTTCACGCCCAAACGGGCCTCCGCCTGTCCCAGGGCGAGCAGTTTATGATCGCCAACACAACTGCGTCGGTGAAGGCCGTCCGCCGAGAACGAAGGGCAGCTGCTGCCGGTTGCTAACTGCAATTGACTCTTTCTGCGACAGGACACTAGCGTAGCTAAGCTAGGCTTGTTGCTGAGGCACAGCCATGCCGAGTGAATTGCTCGATACATGGTACCAAACACCAACCAAGGACTCCTAAAGAACTCGGGGTGACTCCAGATCAATCTTCCCAGTGGAAGGAACTGGCTGGCATTCCCGAAGCAGAGCTTGAGGGACCATTGGCGATGGGAACGCACAGACGAGAAGCGTGGGCGTTGGGACGAAGGGTGCACAGACGCACTTTCTCTATTGTGCTGCGTGGGCGACAGTCGCCGTGCTGCTAGTGGGTAATCGCGTGTGGGGACCACCAAACAGCCGACCTTGGCATATCTTCTGGGTTCTTTTTGCCGTCAGTTTGCCAGTGACTTCATAGACGACGATCGGATTGCATATTCAATCGCCGCCGAGATGACAAGGGCACATTAGTCGTAAGCTGTGGAAATCAACCTGACCGACCACCGAGATTGTTCTTGCCGGTAACCGACTATCGGATGAATCTTGATCTACCCTTGAGAAAAAGACGTAGGTTTCTCCCGGGCAGAGCAAATTTCGCTGCTCCCTCAGACGCTCAAACTAGAGACGCAGACGCAGAAGAAGTTACAAGTGAAAACCCGCAACCACTTGTGGAGTCTGCATTCCTGAGGGAGCCAAAATATATGAATTTCACGAAGACTAGCCTCCACTTTCCCGTGAGCAGGCGCTGGCTGAACTCTTGCTGCCCTCATCGGACAGCGATGCGTGCTGCTAGCCCGGATAGCGCATAAAGCCAGACCACGAGCGAGATGATGGAAGCGAGAGTGGTCAGCGAGACAGTGGACGCTACCATCATTTCCTCGCAACGATACTCTCCCGCAAGAATGTAAACGGTCTTGGCCGTGGGCACTGCGGCGCAGATCACGGCCGCAATGATATAGAGGGGGTCGAGCCCCAAGGACATGCTCAATCCATATACGATCAGAGGCATGATAACGAGCTTGACGGCCGAGAGCAGCGAAGCTCGACCAATATTGGCGTGCAATCCATCGATCGACAGCCCCAGTCCGATGGCGAACAGTGCACAAGGTGTGAGCGCATCGGCCAAAATCCCCAAATAAGAGGTGACCGGCCCGGGCATGCGGAGACCGAGGACCGACCAAAGCACGCCGATCAGCGTTGATATGACCAACGGGTTAAGCACGACATGCTTTACCGTGACCATTGGCGCGGTGCGTGGGCCATGCGCGTCCCGCTGACCAAGTTCGAGCAAGATCACGGCTGCTGGAAACATCACAACGGCCACGAATACCGTGGCGATCGCGGCCGGCAACACGGCGCGCGGACCATAGATCGCCTGCAAGACCGGTAAAGCGACGAAGCCGGTATTGGTCATCGATGCCGCCATACCATGCATTGTTCGGCTTGCAAGACTTCGGGAAGCATGAACGCTCATGGCGCCGAACACCAGGAGGAAGCAGAGGAGCGAACCAGCACCAAAGGCAACCAGAAAGCGCCAATTGATCAGGGAATGAGCGGATTCTTGCGCAATGGTGACGATTAGCAACGCCGGCATTGCGATGTTATAGGCGAAGTGAATCAGAGCATCAGATAATGTCCGCGAGAGATAGCCGGTATAGCCAACGACGCAGCCACTTAGGATCACCGCAAATACAGGTAAGATAAGGTCAGGAATCCGCACTGAGGAGTCTCAGATTAGCGCTCCAACAATTGCATGGAGGGCAGGCGCAGTCAATAGCGCTAGGAGTCAAAGCGATGACCGTATTGGCGCTAGGCACCGCGCTGGGTGCGGTGAAAGTTGTGGCAACAGTCCAATCCACGCCGGCGTTCGCAGCGTCTCCGATAACCGTAACAATCAACGGAGCAGTCGTATTCACGACAATCGAGTCATCCGCAACACCCTTTGCTCGAGGTGACGCCAATCGGCGCTGTGATCGGCGGATCATGCCTTCCTAAAGACTTGCCAGCGCTGGCTGCGGAGTCCTGGCGGCGTTCTCTCGTTTTGCCGCTTATCCAGTCCATCTTGCCGAGCAACGAGTCTCATCTGGAAGCTTGCATTGAAAGAGCTCTCGCCACAGATGTCAAACAAATTGGTCCGTTCGGCCTGACATTAAAGAAGGAACCGACGACCTGCGCGAACGTCCAGCTGTTGAATTGGCCGAACGGCTTATCGGCAAGGGCCTGGAGGCTTCCATCTACGAACCGGCGATCTCGCGCCGGACGATTCACGGCGCGAACCTGAGATTTATCGCAAGCAACATTCGGCATAACTGGAAACCGTTAACGCTCGGATCTTTCGCAGCTTGTGCAGCAGAGCAGTCTTATCGTTCTAATGAAGAAAGTAGATGAACACGAGTACAATGCGCTCAAGGCTTTGCGAGCCGATCAAAGCATCATCGACTTCGTAGGGGCACTCGAGGTTAAGCTCGCAGCTCGGACTTCGGTTTCCGCAAAACCACAACCGCAGATTCTCTCGGCTACTGCCAATTAAAACTAGGTAAAGATTCAAGTGTTGAACTCAAACTCTTCAACGGGTACTCTTCAAGATATTCCGGCCACGCACAGGGTTGTTGTCGCTTTCGTCTTTTTGACAATTTTCGGCATCTGGCCGGCGTTCACCAATGGCCAGCCATTCTTCTACGCGGACACATCCGCTTACATTCGCGGAGCCGATCTTGCCATTTCGAAAGCGCTGGGCGCGCGTTTCGCGACGGATTGGGCCAAAGATCCCCGCCGATCGATCAATGCGCCAAATGTGGAACACTCGTCCCAAGCAGAAGAT
The DNA here is from genome assembly GCA_963722985.1 of Candidatus Acidiferrales bacterium. Classification (GTDB taxonomy): domain Bacteria; phylum Acidobacteriota; class Terriglobia; order Acidiferrales; family UBA7541; genus Acidiferrum. Next base: position 297,622 of record CAVROZ010000005.1, read on the forward strand.
AACGCGCCCAAGCCAGCACAACATGCCGTACTCGCAGGACGTTCGATTGTTTACGGGGTTCTACTCTATCTCGGCGAAATATCCCACGGAATGTGGCTTTCCATCCTTGTTCAGTCCCTCATTGCCAATTTTCTCATCTTCGTTTTTGTGCTTCGAACTCTCGGCTTGAGCTTTCGTCACTTCCTGGTCTGCAGCGTTGTTATCTGTGTAGTTTCGCCGCTGGCGTTTTTCAATTCCTATCTCATGCCAGATGTATTCGCGGGGTTTCTCATCCTAGGATTTGCGCTTTTGGCCATAGGATGGCAACGCCTGAAGTTGTTCGAACGGGTGGCCGTCAGCGCAGTGATCCTAGTCGCGGTGCTCGTGCATTTCAGCCATCTCATTCTGTTATTTGCGCTAACCACGCTCACGCTCGGCTATGTAGTGTTGGCGCAGCATTCCTGGCGGAAAGCCATCCGCCCGGTCGCGACTGTCGCTGCAATCTGCATAGTAGTCGGGATCTTGTGGGAAGAAACATTTTCATTTGCCGTCGGCAGAGCTGTTGGCAGTCCACCTATTCGTCCGCCGTTTATCATGGCCAAACTGGTTTCCATGCTCGGCCAGCCCGCGGTGGCGAAGGTCTGCGGGTCCAATCACTTTGCAGTTTGCGATTTTCTGGATCGCTTTCCGATTGACGGCAGAACATTCCTATGGTCTCTCGACGAACACATAGGGGTGTTCAACATATCGGACGTGCAGACAAAGCGGCTTCTGAGCGACGAACAAGTCCGTTTTGCGTTAGCGATTGTTCCGCCGAATGTAGGGCGCGTCGTCGTCGGCATTTCTCGCGATACTCTGCGCCAACTCGCGCACATCAACCTGGACGAATACGCCTACACTCCGCTCGGTCTGCAGTTTTACCGGGACCGCATGCCGAACCCTGACTTTGCCACTATGGCTGACTCTCTGGCGGCTCGCTCGAACGTCTACCAGATCTTCGGCCGCGAATTTCTCAATGTAACGGCGATGGTTGCAGCAATCTTTGTTACGTTGCTCTTGGGCGCAGTCGTCTGTGGTCCCGCCGCGCCTGACGACGCAAAGGACCTCGAACGAAATTGGAGTACGACGACATGGATTCTTTTGATCGGAGTCGTTCTAAACGCCGCCATCTGCGGTGGATTTAGCGACATCAACAATCGATATGAAGCCCGGGTAGTCTGGCTCGTGCAACTGTCTTGCATCAGCGGAGTCTGCGCGTTGGCCCAGTCAACGCAAATCGCGCGGTGGAAACGTCCCGTCTCAAACTATTCCTCTGCGCATTCCGAAAGCCAATACGATCGAGATTCTGAGCTTGAGCCACGTTAGCCCGTGTTTTTCCCTGAAAGACTGACTTCATCCCCGTGAAGATTCTGCTGGTTCACAACGCCTATCAACAGGCTGGCAGCGAAGATGTTGTCTTCGGAAGTGAAGAACGCATGCTTGAGCGTGCCGGCCATCGCGTGATTTCCTACGTGCGCAGCAACGAGGAGCTTCAAAACGGGCCTTTGCTCGACCGCATATCCTTTGCTCCTCGAATGAACTGGCCATCCGCTACCCAATCCCTAGCTTGCCGCATCTTCACCTATCAGATCGATCCGCCAGTATTGCTTCGCGCGAACCTCGCATAGAAACTCACCAAGCTCCACAAACCGCACGCCCTTTTCTTGCTCTTGCAGTCTCTCCCAAGACAAGATCTCGTCGATCTTGCCCAAAACGAAGACCGCCCGACGGTTGCAGCCGATACATCGTGAACTGGGATCTGCGGGTGTCGATGACCGAGGCGGACATCGAGGTCATTCTGGAACGGGCCAAGGAACTTCACCCCGAAGCACGGCCCCGGATCATCTCCAATAACGGTGTGTCCGATTACACGGGGAGTACACATGGTCCGCGTTCTGCAATATATTGTTCAAGTCTTCCTACTCTGTGGTGTCTTCACGCCCATCCTGGCGGCGCAAGGTAACTCAGGCAAGTCTCCAACATTCTCGTAGTTGAGCCTTTTGAACTTCAGGAAGAAACAGTTTTCTAGGCTTTCTCTAACAGGATCTTTGATGACCGAGTGTCGGAGAAGCTGCTCCGCTACGAGGCGCACATCAGCCGCGAGATTGACCATACGCTAAGCCGACTCGACTGCTTGCGGCGGAGGCGGTTCAGCGAGGCAGGACTGCCAACGCATCGAACTGGAGCTGAAGCGATGAAGGGGTTTAGAGCTTTGTGAATCATCCCCGCTAATGCAATGCCCCCGGGTAGGCTCGTCGTTACTATAGTTTGATCTCGAACACCACGCCGACGTTCGTTTGCCCGCGGAACGGTGTTGTACCGTAGAGGTTGCCTTCCGGGCCAAGAACCACGCCTGCGTAAGGATTGGCGCCGTCGGTCGCGCCCGTGAAGCTGTGGAGCACGGTCTCGTTGCCGGAGGTATCGAGGTGGGGGGTACGGTGGTACCCGCACGTTCCCAATTTGAAAAAATGGCGCTGAATGAAATAGGCTTCCAGCAAGAGGCCCGTTGATGAACATTGGCAAAATGCTTGGCAATTACCGCGTGGTCTCCAAATTGGGTCAAGGAGGCATGGGCGCGGTGTACCGTGCGCGAGACGAGGTTCTGCAGCGCGACGTGGCCATCAAGGTGTTGTCGGCCCGGGCGGTCGCGGAAAAATCCGCGAAAGATTTCCTGCTGAACGAAGCCCGAGCTGCATGTGCGCTGAATCATCCGAACGTCTGCACGATTTATCAGGTAGGGGAAGCTGAAGGCGAGCCTTACATCGCCATGGAATTCATCGAGGGCAAGCCGCTGAGCGCCTTGATGGGAAAAGATGGTTTGCCGGTGGAATCGGTGCTGCGTTACGGCGTGCAAATCGCGGGAGCGCTGGCGCATTCCCACGGGCGCAACATCATTCACCGTGACTTGAAAAGTTCCAACGTGATGGTTACGCCGGAAGGACTCGTGAAAGTTCTGGATTTCGGCTTGGCGCGGCGCTTGCGCAAAGAGGTTCTGGACGAAACCGTGCTCACGGACGCGCAAGCAACCATGGGCGGAGTGACCGAGGAAAGGACCGGCGGACTCACAGGAACGGTGCCGTACATGCCGCCAGAACTCCTGCGCGGCCAGGAGGTGGATCACCGCGGAGACATCTGGAGCCTCGGCGTGGTGCTTTATGAAGTCGCGTCCGGGAAGTTGCCGTTTCGCGGACAAACATCGATCGAGACCAGCGCGGCGATCTTGCACCAAATGCCCGCGGCGTTGCCGGCGTGGATCCCGAACGGGTTATGGGCCATCGTACAACGCTGTTTAGCGAAAGAGCCGCAGCAGCGTTATCAGCGCGCCAGCGAGGTGCAGGCCGCGCTCGAAGCGCTTCAGTCCGCTTCCGCTGTCGCTGCGGTTGCGGCAGCTCCTCCGGCGGGTCCGCCGACAACGGTGATACGCGGGATTCGCCACGTGGGCGTGAAAGACGGCGACGTGCTGTTGCTCGTTGGCACCATGAAAGGGGCATTTCTGCTGCGCTCCAACGCGCGACGGTCACATTGGGATGTTATGGGGCCCTGCTTTCACGGTAATGTAGTTTATTCGTTAGCTTACGATGCTCGCCAGGGTCGGCATCGCTTGTGGGCTTCCACGTCGACGTTCTGGGGCACGATTTTGAGAAGCAGCGACGATTTCGGAAAGATCTGGACGAATCCGCAGCAAGGGAACGTGAAATTCCCGGAAGATTGCGGAACGTCGCTGAAAAATATCTGGCAGGTGACGCTCGGACGGGAAGACGAGCCGGACACGATGTATTGCGGAGTCGAGCCGGCGGCGTTGTTTGTGTCCCACGATGCAGGAGAGACGTGGGGGCTTGTGCGCGGGCTGTTCGATCATTCGCACCGGCCGCGTTGGGTGCCGGGGAACGGCGGATTGTGTCTGCATACGATTGTGCTTGATCTCGCGGACAAGCAGCGCATCTACGTCGCGATTTCGTCAGGCGGCGTCTACCGAACCGACGATGGAGGTTCGACGTGGCAGGCGCGGAATCGCGGAATTCGCGTGGTCCATCTACCGGACAAATACCCGGAATTTGGACAGTGCGTGCACAAGATCGCGTTGCACCCAGCGCGGCCGGAGCGGATTTTCCTTCAGAACCATTGGGGATTGTACCGCTCGGAAGATTGCGGCGATTCCTGGCAGAGCATCTCGAATGGCGTGCCGAGCGATTTTGGATTTGCGATGATGATGCATCCGCGGGATCCCGATTGTGTATATATCCTTCCGGTGGAATCGGACGAGTTTCGGTGCACTCCGGATGGCAAGCTGCGCGTGTATCGCACGCGAAACGCAGGGGCCTCTTGGGAGGCCCTGACGCGCGGTTTGCCGCAAAAGGGCGCGTATGAAACCGTATTGCGCGATGGCATGAGCACGGACGGTCTGGATCCGGCGGGAATTTACTTTGGCACGCGCAGTGGGGAACTGTTTGCGTCAACCGATGAAGGCAAGAGCTGGAAGATGATACTTAGCGGTTTGCCGCCGGTGGTCTGCGTGAAGAGTGTTGTTATCGGCGAGCCGCGACGAGCCGGTGCAAGGAAGAGCGTGGAAAGTAAGGGAACGAGTTCTATGCACGGAAACACAAAAAGTTTGAGTCGCGCAAGAAAGCGAGGCAAACGCTAGCGTGCCGGTAACGATTTACATCCCCGGACCACTTCGGGTGTATTCGGGCGGACGCGAACAGGTGAAGCTCACGAGTTCACCTGTAACGCTGCAACAGGCTGTGGATGAGTTGTGGAAAGAGTGTCCGGGCATGCGAGACCGGCTGGTGAATGAGGAGGGACAGCTCCGGCAGCATATCAACATTTTTATTGGCAATGAAAACGCGCGTGAGACCGGGGATTTTGCTACGTCGCTGCGCGACAACGCTGAGATTTCGATCCTGCCCGCGGTGAGCGGCGGTTAACGGCCGGCGCGTAAGCGGTAAGGAGCAGGTGCCCCACCCTCGATTTAGGATTTTGGGTCTTGCCCATGCTCTCAGGCCTTTGTCGGAGCTATGCACTCCCCAGAAACTCCGATGTCTTAGGCAGCATGAGCTTCAACAACGCCTCGAAAATTACGCGGCGCGTACAAATCCTGATACGAGCCGTTCGAGTCTTCGTGATACCCGTACTAATCCCGTCGAGCCCGTCCGGTCCAATGTTTTGCAAAGTGGTAAGCCACGGACCCGTGGGGCTGCGGCCCGGCAGGCGCTGTGGCGATCGGGCTCAGCGGATTCAGATTCAACTCGCTCCCGCTCACTCCCGACAAGTTTGCTCCCACTTCTCTCGGACGGCCCAGCGGCTAAGTGAGTGTTTGATAGGTTTGATCATAAGGCGCGTAGCGGTGCGCTCGGATGGCCGATGGCCGATACCCTGCCGCGTCGAAAAGATCGAAAACTACAAAACGAACTCGAGTTATAAGGGGCACGCAGGGATCAACCACCGGCGAAGGAGTTCACGCCAACCAATGCTAGGTCGCTTGAGGCATGGCAGTTCTAGGTCTTGACAGGAGTAGACGGAAAGATAAGAATCCCGAGCACTCGCGCTTCATTGGACGGTCTGATTGCTCAACCAGGTGCGGCCGCCCGTCTTTTTCGCTTTTGCCCCTGCAAGGTTCCTCGACCTGATATGCGACAACTGGAGATGACCATGGACCGACGATTCGGTTTTCCCGTTTTTCGATCGATTTGCGCCGGAGGTCTTCTAACGGTTTGCTCGCTTGCTCTCGTGCTGATGAATACGAGAGAGCCTCGGCATGAGAACTCCCGCAACATGGATAACCCTGCTGCGACGGTCGGAGTGGCAACTCCGCCGATGTTCGAGGCCGAGGTCGGTCGGCCTAAGGCGCGGCGGGCCTCCGTTCCGATTCCTGCGATTTCGGAGACCCGCCCGATGGATGCAACCGCTTCAGCACGGTTGCTCGAGAGATACGGGAAGTTGCCGCTGCGTTTTGAGGCGAACCAGGGGCAGACGGATGAGGACGTGAAGTTTCTCTCGCGCGGCAAGGGCTACACGATGTTTCTCACCTCAGGGGGAGCAGTGATGACGCTGCGAGCGCCTGGCAAAGAGAACAAACAATCTGGAGAAGTTCGAGAAGGAGAATCGGGAAGTCGCGAGCGGGGGATGGAATCTGGGCGATCCGCGGTGCTGCGAATGAATCTGGTAGGAGCGAACCACGGGACGAGAGTCGTGGGAGGGGAAGAGTTGCCAGGAAAGAGCAACTACTTGATTGGGAACGACCGGAGCAAGTGGCGCATCGATGTGCCGAACTACGATCGTGTGAAATACGAAAGTGTATACCCGGGAGTGGATCTGGTTTATTACGGACACCAGGGGGAGCTCGAGTCGGACTTCATTGTGGCGGCGGGAGCGGATGCAGCGGCGATCCGGCTGCGCATGGATGGTGCGAAACGAGTGAGGATCAACCGCCAGGGTGATCTGGAGTTAGAGATGGATGGCGGAAAGGTGGTGCTGGGGAAGCCGGTGGTCTACCAAAGGAGCGAAGGACAGACCGAGAAACGAATCATTGCCGGGCGTTACACGGTGAAGGGGAAGTGCGAGGTAGAGTTTGACGTGGCGAGCTATGACAAAAAAGAACCACTGACCATCGACCCGGTGCTGCGCTATTCCACCTATCTGGGCGGGAACTCCGCTGATAGCGGTAGTGCCATTGTCGTGGACGCAGCGGGCAACGCCTACGTGACAGGCGCTACCCAGTCCACCAACTTCCCCACGACAAATCCGCTGGCGGGTACTAACGCCGGCGGTACCGATGCTTTCGTGACGAAGCTGAACGCCGCCGGCACAGCGCTCGTCTACTCCACCTACCTCGGCGGGAGTGGCTTCGATGCCGGCATCGGCATCGCCGTGGACGCGGAGGGCAACGCCTACGTGATAGGCGATACCGGTTCCAGCAATTTCCCCACGATGAATCCCTTCCAGGCCAGCTTGGACGGAGCCGAAGACGCCTTCGTGACAAAATTGAACGCCCTGGGCAACGGTCTCGTCTATTCGACCTATCTCGGAGGGAGCAGCTATGAGTACGGCCAAGGCATCGCCGTGGACGCGGAGGGCAACGCCTACGTGATAGGCTATACCTATTCCAGTAACTTCCCCACGATGAATCCCTTCCAAGCCACCTTTGGCGGTGGTAACGACGCTTTCGTGACGAAGTTGAACGCCGCCGGTACAGCCCTCGTCTACTCGACTTATCTGGGAGGGAGCGCCTCTGATGTTGGTAATGGCATTGCCGTGGACGTGGCGGGCAACGCCTACGTGACAGGCTATACCAACTCGACCAACTTCCCCACGATGAATCCCCTCCAGGCCACCTCCGGTGGCGGTTACGACGCCTTTGTGACGAAATTGGACGGCGTGGGGAACGCGGCGTTCTATTCCACTTACCTGGGTGGTAGCGACGCTGAGCAAGGCCAAGGTATAGCCGTGGACGCGGAGGGCAACGCTTACGTGACAGGCATCACCTATTCCGCCGACTTCCCCACGAAGAATCCCTTCCAAGCCACCTTTGGTGGTGGTTACGACGCTTTCGTGACGAAGTTGAACGCCACCGGTACAGCCCTCGTCTACTCCACCTACCTGGGCGGGAGCTCCTATGATTCTGGCGGTGCCATCGCCGTAAGCGCCGGCAACGCCTACGTGACAGGCTATACCTTTTCCAGCGACTTCCCCACGAAGAATCCCTTCCAGGCCACCTATGGTGGCGGCGATGAAGACGCCTTTGTGACGAAGTTGAACACCTCGGGCAACGCTCTTGTCTACTCGACCTATCTGGGAGGGAACGGCATTGATGGTGGCCTCGGCATCGCCGTGGACGCGGGTAGCGTTTACGTGACGGGCTATACCACTTCGACCAACTTCCCCACGATGAATCCCTTCCAGGCTACCTTTGGTGGCAGTAGCGAAGATGCTTTTGTCGCCAAGATCTCTTTTCCTGCGGCAGCGGGCGACTTTGATGGAGATGGCAAAGCAGACTATGCCGTCTGGCGGCCATCCCAAGGCGCTTGGTTTGTCATTCCCAGCAGCGATCCGAGCCAGGATGTCATGCAGCAATGGGGAACGGTCGGAGATATTCCCGTGCCGGGAGATTACGATGGTGATGGCAAAACGGATATTGCCGTGTGGCGGCCATCGAACGGCACGTGGTTTATTGTTCCGAGCAGCAATCCGAGCACACCGATTATCGTGCAGTGGGGTGCGACCCTGAATGGTGTGCAGGATGTTCCAGTGCCGGGAGATTACGATGGTGATGGCAAAACGGATATTGCCGTGTGGCGGCCATCGAACGGCACGTGGTTTATTGTTCCGAGCAGCAATCCAAGCACACCGATCATCGTGCAGTGGGGAGCGACACTGAGTGGTGTGCAGGATGTGCCGGTGCCCGGCGATTACGATGGCGACGGCAAGACGGATCTTGCGGTATGGCGGCCCGCGTCGGGGACATGGTTTATCATCCCGAGCGGTGACCCCAGAACCTCGATCACGACGCAGTGGGGTGCCACGCTGATTGGTGTACAGGACGTGCCCGTGCCGGGGGATTACGATGGCGACGGCAAAACGGATATTGCTGTGTGGCGGCCATCCCAAGGTACCTGGTTCATTGTTCCGAGCAGCGATCCGAGTTCCCCGATCATCACGCAGTGGGGAGCGACACTGAGTGGTGTGCAGGACGTGCCGGTGCCACGCGATTACGATGGCGACGGCAAGACGGACCTTGCGGTGTGGCGTCCTTCGAATGGAGTCTGGTACGTCATCCCTTCGACGGCGCCCACGACCTACACAACGACCCAGTGGGGGATCTCGACCGATGCGCCCGTTCAGAAGCCGATTGGGCAGACGAGTCTTCCAGCAGGACCATTTGATTACTGATTGGTTGATGTGACAACCTGATATGGCCCACCTTTCCCAACTTTCGCTTTTGCGGTACCGCCTTGCATGGCGTAGGCGCGGGCCTACATTCTAGGCGGCAAATTCTGTAGTTACTAAAAACGGATTTACCTAGTTGTTGTTGGGCCTAAGTACGGTAAGAAACCTAGTTCCACTTTGCTCGATAGATCTGAACCATGCTGGCGTCGCTCATCTTGGCAGGCCGGTCATCCGAAGTGACGCTAAAGAAGGGTTCCCCTGAAACGAGACCTCCGGCGAGTCCGCCGATCCACTTCCACGATCCGTCCGCAATTGCCAGTCGATAGAATCCAGGTTCTATCCCTGGCGCTGGAGCTACCATATCGACGTAAAGGAAGATTCCTTCGGCGAGCTTCGCATGGTTGGACGAGGCTCTCCAAGAGCGTGCGGTGAATCTCTCTGCCCCCCTTCGAGCAGTGGTAGATCGTTGTTCGTGGCTGGCAGGAGTTCGCGATTTTGGGGACCCCTGTCTTTTTGTTTTTTAGGGGGCGCTCGAGGGCGATCCGATAATTCGACGCCTCACAGCGAGATACCTGGAGCGATCTCCGGCAGCATGCGAACATACCGATGCCCGCCGACTCGAAAAAGATCGAAGTACAAAAGAACTCGAGTAAGTCCCTAAAATTCTTGCAGTTGAGCGTTTTGTCGCTACACTGGGTCCACGATCCCGCCGCGGAGGTTCGCTGCAAGATGAAGGCTCTCGTCAAATACGCGAAAGGTGATGGGAATGTCGAGGTTCGCGACGTTGAGGCACCGTTGTGCGGGGGCGAACACGTCAAACTCGAAATTGGATTCTGTGGGGTTTGTGGAACCGACATTCACGTGCTGCACGACACCTTCCGCAATTATCCCCCCGTGGTCCTAGGTCACGAATTTGCGGGCACCGTTGTCGAAGTGGGCAAAAATGTCTCGGATATCCATGTGGGCGACCGTGGAGCAGGATTAGGCGCCACGGCCGTCACATGTGGAGAATGCGAATACTGTCTTTCCGGAAATTTCATCTTTTGCGCGAAGCGACGGGGGATGGGTCACGGCGTGAATGGTGCCTTCGCACGCTATGTCGTTGTTCGGCCCGACCAACTGTACCGGGTCCCCGAGCACTTGACGTTGGAAGAAGCTGCCCTTAGCGAACCCTTCGCCGCTGCGGTTCAGGCAGTAACTGAAGTCACCAAAGTTCGTATTGGCGACACTGCAGTCATCTCGGGTCCGGGGCCAATGGGGCTGCTTTGCCTGAAGTTGCTGGTTTCCGAAGGGGTGAGAACCATCGTTGCTGGCACGAAAGGCGACGAGCTACGGCTGCGGGCGGCACGAGATATTGGCGCCTTTGCCACGGTCAATGTGTCGAATCAGAATTTTCTTGAAGCGATACGTGAATTGACCAAAGGAGTCGGGGTTGATGTGGCCTTCGAATGTGCTGGCCATGAACAGTCCGTGCGTGGCTGCTTGCAGGCATTACGCCCCATGGGGCGATATACACAAGTCGGTATCTGCGGTCGTGAGATTCGATTTCCGATTGACGAGGTCTTTTATAAGCAACTCCAAGTTGCGGGGTCCGTGTGCTATACGGCGAGGACCTGGGAACGCATGATGGACATATTTGCGCATGGAAAAGTGCGCCTGGCTGACCTGATCTCGGCGAAATTGCCGATTTCGGATTGGAAGAAGGCCTTCGATCTGTGTACGAATCGAGAGGGGTTGAAGGTGCTGATGTACCCGACTGATTAGCGCGAGCGCTCATCTCTAAACTCGTTTTCTTTGGCAAGGAGGAACGCAAACATGGACTCGACAATGCTGGCTGATGAAAAAATCTACAAGAGCCGCCTTTACGGGATGACACAAGTAACCGAAACATACGTCTGGAACGATTCGGCCGTGTTTGAAGAATTGAAGTACGTGATCGAACATGGCGGTGTCGGGGCAACCTGAAACCCGCGGATTGTGGTCTCGATGAGTGCGATCTCGTTCGATGCCAACGACAAAAGGCTTGTTAAAGTGCAGATGCGTTAGATGCAAACGCGGAAAGGCATTTGAATGTCGGACACTGGCAGATACACCCCGCCGAATGAAATGCCGCACGCCCCGATTCATCGCGTCCTCAGCGGGCAGAAGGCTTTGGTGACCGGAGCAAGCAAAGGTCTTGGACAGGCGATGGCAATCGGGTTCGCCAGGGCGGGTGCGGAAGTGTTGATCAACTATTTTAGCGACGAAGAGGGCGCACTTCAGACGCAGAAGACAATTCGCGAGTTCGGCGGAAAGGCCGAGGTTTTTAAAGCGGATGTTGCGAGAGAAGACCAAGTGAACGAGATGTTCGAGTTCATGATCAAAACCTTGGGCCGAATCGATATTTGTGTACCAAATTCCGCGTTGCAACTTAACGCGAACGTGGATGAAATGACCATGGCGCAGTGGCAGCGGGTGATTGACGTCAATCTGACAGGCGTGTTTCTATGTTGCCGGGGTGCTGTCCGAGCTTTCAAGCAACAGGGGATTAACCGGGCTGTCTCCTATTCCTGCGGCAAATTGATTCTTATAAGTTCGGTGCACGACGTTATTCCTTGGGCCGGTCACGCAAACTATGCGGCCGCAAAGGGCGGTCTCACCCTCCTGATGAAGAGTCTTGCACAGGAAGTAGCGCACCTTCGTATTCGGGTGAATGCGATCGCTCCCGGCGCAATTCGTACTCCGATGAACGTAGAGAAACTCACAAGTCCCGAATTGTTCGAATCCATCCTCCTGAAACTGATTCCGTGTAAGCGCATTGGTGAACCCGAAGACGTTGCTCGCGCCGCTGTCTGGCTCGCTTCGGATGATTCGGACTACGTCCACGGGACAACCATCTATATTGATGGCGGAATGACTCTTTATCCTGGATTCGTAGGTGCCGGATAGGAGTCCGAGGCATGAGCGAAATAACCAACGATCTACGAGTTGACGCCAAGCTGCTGGATTTTGGCTTGGAAGCGATGGAGAAGTTGCGACTGAAAGCTCCCAACGCAGCGTAGTTTCCTTCAACTTGAGCCGAATCCAATCTGTGTTTTCCGTTTCGGACGGAAATGGGAGACAGAACCACTACCTGCGATGGGCGAAACGTGCCGGGGAACGATTGCTAAAAATATTTGCTGGGGTGACGGGTTGCCGTAACCAATTGACTGCGGGAACGAGAACGTTGCGATGGGCGAAACGTGCCGGGGAACGATTGCTGAAGATATTTGCTGGCGTGACGGGTTGCTGTAACCAATTGACTATGGGAACGAGAACGTTTCGATTCGTGACCGACTTTTCGTTGGCGGCCTCAGTCGAAGAGCCAACCTCTACAGCGGGCATCGGCAGAGCGAGACCGCGGAACAAGAGGCGGCAATCACGAACGAAGGAGCGAGAAACGGAGTGAGGATAGTTGACAAACGCATGGGTGAAGCCATGCCAAGCGCGTTGGACGGCCGCGGCAGAATTGTGCCCGAGCGTGGCCACGACCGAATGCGACCAATGCCCGCGCCAATACCTTGGAGGTTCCACCGGAGCAGGAGGAGGAACAGCCAGAACTGGATCCTCTTTAGCAGTAGGCTGAGCCCGCTTGTGGACTGCAGCAACGGGGTCCGTGAACATGCCAAAGTCGATCTGCGCCCAGCAATTCGCCGTGAAACGCTGATTGGCCTCCGACGTTGCTCTGGGCTCTTCGATGACAGGAAACAGGGCGAGGCGTGCAGAGCGGGCATAGTTGATAAACGCATGGGCGAAGCCATGCCAAGCACGTTGGACGACCGCGGCAGAATTGTGCCCGAGCGCTGCCACGACTGAACGCGACCGATTCCTACGCCAATACCTTGGAGGTTCCACGGGAGCAGGAGGAGGAACAGCCGGAACTGGCTCCTCTTTGGCAGCAGGCTCGATGGCCACGGCCGGCGGCCCGGGTTTTTCAATGATCGGAAACGGGGCGAGGCGTACATAATGTGGCTGTAGTTCCAAGTCGGTGACAGCCAGAGGATGGGCGAGAAGGTCAAAATCCGCGGCAATGCGTTGAATCATCTCTGGGGAGACTAACCGTTGTCGCTCCGCGTAGGCGGAGATGAGGGCATGTTCACAGAGCAGATTGACGATGCGCGGGATGCCACGGGAAGACGTATAAATATCCTGTACGACCTCATCGGGAAAGAGTGAGGAGTCCGAACAACCCGCGGTAGCCAGACGGCTGGAAATATAGGCAGCAGTCTCTTTCTGAGTGAGAACAGGGAGGCGACAATGGACCATGACGCGCTGGCGCAACTGGCGAAGTGCCGGCAAGCGCAGCTTCTTATCCAATTCCGGCTGGCCCGAGAGGATGATTTGCAGTATTTTGCCCCGAGAAGTTTCGAGATTGAGCAACAGGCGAAGCTCATCTAGAGTTTGCAAAGGGAGGCCCTGGGCTTCATCAAGGATAAGGACCGGTAGATCCTGCGCGGCATGGCGCTGAAGAAGCCAGGTGTGCAAAGCATTGACAAGGTCGCTTTTGGATTTGGACTGACACGGCACTCCGAAATCGCTGAGGATGAATCGAAAGAGCCCGATAGGTTCCAGACGAGTGTGGAAGATGTAGGCACTCGAGCGACCGCGCCGACGAAGCCAGTCGAGGATCTGGTTTAAAAGGCAAGTCTTGCCGGTGCCAGCTTCGCCGGTAAGGACCAGAAAGCCCTGGCGGGTCTCAATGCCATAGAGGAGTTCGGCCAGAGCTGATTCATGAGCAGGGGTGGAGTAGTAAAAACGAGGATCTGGCGAGACATGGAAAGGATCCTCACGCAAGCCCATGAAGCTGAAGAATTGTTCGTACATCACGTTCTTTGCCTAGCGACTTAGGCGGGGATTGATAGAATTGTAGGCAAGGGAAGCAGTAACGGCAACCAGAAAGTAACAGAATAGACGTAGACTGAAAAAAGTAACGGTGCTCCATAGTAATGGTCGCTGCTGGGGACGTCGACCTCAATACCAAGCCTGCTAAGGATCGGCTTAATCGCTCCCATGAGAAGGCCGCTGAGTCAAAAAATACCCTAGGCCGGCCGCTGTTCCCTTTCGCAGCGAGGTGCTGGGTCAGCGAGGCGCCCTTAGTTCGCGTCGAGCATTCCCTGCACTATTTATAAACCCATAACGCAACTCTAAATTTTTTGCGAGCGTCACCCTAGGACCTCGTATTGTAGAAACAAGCGCGCGATTCATCGAATCGTCCAATCTTGAACGCGAATAAGGTGGTCCTATGTCCCAACTCCTTGTGATAGGGTTGCTTGCCGTCATCCTACTTGCGGCTTTGGTGGTTAGACTGAAGAGAGGCCCAAAACGTCGTGAGAGGTGGATGCCCGACATCCGGCGGGTAGTTTAAGAACTTAAAGTCGCCTGTATTCGGTGCCGCTGCGATTCATTTGCGGCTGGAAGGGAATCTGCTGCTGATCTTCCAGCCTGTAGAAAGCAACTGACCTCAGGGAGATCTTCAATGTTGGAACACGATGGTGATGGCAAGACGGACATTGCGGTGTGGCGGCCATCGAGCGGCACCTGGTTCATTGTTCCGAGCAGCAATCCTGGCAGTCCGATCATCGTGCAGTGGGGAGCCACGCTGAATGCAGTCGAAGACGTGCCCGTGCCGGGGGATTACGATGGCGACGGCAAGACAGACATAGCGGTGTGGCGGCCATCTCAAGGTACCTGGTTCATTGTTCCGAGCAGCGATCCGAGTTCTCCGATCATCACGCAGTGGGGCGCCACGCTGAATGGCGTCGAGGACGTGCCGGTGCCACGTGATTACGATGGCGACGGCAAGACGGACCTTGCGGTGTGGCGTCCCTCGAATGGAGTCTGGTACGTCATCCCTTCAACGGCGCCCACGACCTACACAACGACCCAGTGGGGGATCTCGACCGATGTGCCCGTCCAGAAGCCGATTGGCAGACGAGTCTTCCAGGACCATCCTGATTGGCTGCCATCAATCCCCGGTCGTCATGACGCTGTGAGTACCCGGCTCTATCCGATTTTGTTGACCGAGCCCGCAGCGTTAACCAGGCGGATTCAGCGCACCAGTACATCTGACCGGGCCCGCCCATCGCCAACGAGGGCTCAATGAGTCTTCAGGATCGCGCGCCGTTCGGTGAGCGGAGCGTGCGTTAAATCGCTGCCCTCGAAGACCAAGAGGTCAAATACGAAGTAACAAATCTTCGATGCCTTGGCACGGAAATGCTGGAGCAGATTAAAGTTCGGCCGGCCAGTGTCGTCTAATGCGACGATCTCGCCATCCAGCACGGTATTTGAGGGCAACTCGCGGAGCGCGTCGAAGATGTGGACGTAATGTCGGTGAAAGCTTTTCCGCTTCCTCGAATAGAGGCTCAATTTGCCTTCGCAATTGATTGCAAGCGCTCGGTAGCCATCCAGTTTGATCTCATACACCCATTCCGCACCGTCCGGCAGCTCAGGGACAGCAAGGCATTCCATCGGCTCGATGAACCCCGCTTCGCGCACAGGCAGAGACTGTACTTTCCGCATTCGGAGATTGCTGCTGTATCCGAGATCTAGACTCGTGCGGACCGTGTGATTCGCGTTTGCACGAGTAATCGCAACGCACTCAACCAGAGCACTGCAGCCATCGCCAAACCCACGCATAGCACCCGTGTTCCAAAATCGCGGATTTGCAAACATGCGAGGACACCGAGCACGCAGAGAGCACCTGTCCAGTAATATAGCGGCGCCTCAAATACATGCGCCAGGGGAAGGAAATGCACGCCGACGATAATAGCGATCGCAATCGGAATCCAGAATCCGAGGCCGCGACTCGCCAGCAGGGTTGAGCAGGTAGCGATCAGGGCACTTTCAATTCCAAAGATGATCCCGAAGAGCTTGCCAGCCCGTTTCCCCTTGGCTGCTGCGTTCGGATCATCGATGTTGGGCATTTTCCCGGAGGCCACAAGCCGCGCGGCGCAGAAGGCCAGCAGAACGATCGTCGTTGTGATGCCTGCGGGAATTGACCAAACAGGTCGCGTGGCGCGGAAAGCGAGAGCTATCAGGCACCAGAGGCTGCCAAAAACTGTGAGGATAGTTGCTCCCGCGATCAAGCCTCGCATACGCGCCTTTGACATGCCATCACCATACGAACGGTTGCATCAAAAAGCAATCGCTCGCTTGATCGCCTCTTACTACCCAAGAATAACTGCTATATCTCGGGCACGGTGGGTGGGGAAGAGCTGTTCGCAAATGGGGATTTTGACGGCCACTTCCTGCGATGGCCGATCTGTTGCGTCAGGCTGTGTACAGCCGATTGGCAGGCTACGAAGACGTGAACGATGCCGAGCGTCTTGCACAAGATCCCACCTTCCGGCTCAATGGGTTCGGAGAGAATCTGGGAGCGCGGAGCAGCGCTGACTTCCCGCTTGCAGTCGTTCCAGACGGAGCTGTTGACGCAAGAAGAGAATCGCTCTGGGCTGGCCGCGCCCAAGCGAATCGAGAACTGGTCGCTGACCAGCTTGCAGCAAAGGCTGGTGAAGACCGGAGGACGGCTGGTGAAATATGCTCGCTACTACTGGCTTTTTCTGGCGGAACGGCATCTGACGCGGCGTCGGTTCGGGGCGGTGCTGGTCGGATCGCGCTGCTACCGATACCGACGGGATAGGTGGATCGTGGTCCACTCAGCAGCAGAATCCGTCGATAAGCTGGTTGGGTAAGGAAGAGGTGTTACCAAGAGGAAGCCAATGCCGGGTATGAGGACACAATTTGCCAGAAGCGTCCGCGTAAACAGGGCGCGGTTGCGCAAAACCTCGAGCAACTCTCCGCCGCTGACACGCAACCCAATCGAGAGCATCACCAGAAAGACGAAGAAGAAGTATCACCGTACGACAAACAGGAGCCATGGCGTTCCGACCACCAGGAACGCGAGCAAACAGAAAACTGTAGTCAGTAGGCCAAGCCGGTAGAGTTCACGTTGAGTGAGATAGTTACTCCCGACGAAGATAACGTTTTGGCTCCCTCCTTGGGGAGTGATCGTAGAGAAGTAGCTGCTGGCAAAGAGCAGGGCAAAAGCCATCAAGGGTGCCGGAACACCAGTCTTCACGCCGACGCCCAAGAAGACGTCAAAGAGAGCCAATATCTGTGCCGACTGGCTAACGAACATGTAGTGCATCAATACATAAAGCACAAGAAGAATGACGTAAGCAACGGGCCACGTAATTCCTCCGAGCAGCGACGTCAGCCGCGCTCCGACGTAGCCCATGAAGCCGAGTTCGTTCAACTGTCCGCTCAATGCAAAAAGCACGGCAAGCCAGATAAAGGTGACCAAGGTACCTCCCTGCAAGTTTATGTCGTCGAGCGTGAGGACATTTGTGGCAAGGAGCACCCCGAGGCCGGCGAACGCCACCGCAGCGAGACTCAACTTCAATGACCCCGCCATCACCCATCCGGTCACCATGAAGGCAAAGGCCACCGCAACTACCCATTCGTCCCGCGTCAATGGTCCCATGCTGCGCAGTGCCTCGCGAGCGGCTTTCGGCGCATCCGGGGTTTCAGTCACACCAGGTGGGAACAATTTGTACACGAAAAGCGGGAGCAACGAGATCATGATCAACACCGGGACCGATGCGGCAAGCATCCATGAGCCGAAGTTGATCTTCACACCGTAGGGCTCCGCCAAGGACACTGCAATTGGATTGCCGGACGTGGCTGTGAGCCAAAGCGCGGACGAAACACTGAGGCTGGCCATCCCGCAGAACATTAGGTAACCACCCATTCGACGATTCTTTTCGTCGTCGGGCAAGGAGCCAGAATTTTGCGCCAAAGAAAGAATGATGGGATAGAGCACGCCACCGCGTGCCGTATTGCTCGGAAACGCGGGTGCGATCATCGCGTCAGTGACAAAAATGCTATAGCCCAACCCAAGCGTGGATCGCCCGAAAACACTTACCACCAGAAGGCTGATGCGCCGTCCGAGTCCCGACTTCACGACCGCGTTTGCGACGAGAAACGCTACCACAACGAGCAAAACGCTTTGATTGGCAAAGCCAGCGAAAGCCTTAGCGGGATCGACCGTGCCCGTAAGCACTGCAGCCGATACCGCCAGCAACGAGGCCGTCAAAAGAGGAAATGAATTAAGGATCACAGCGACAATAGCCGCCGCGAATATCGCAAAGAGGTGCCAAGCCTCTCTTGTTAAACCGGCGGGTATCGGCCAGAGCCAAATGCCAATCGCCAAGGCGAACGGGATGGCTCGCATAAGCCGTCGGCGGAACTCCGTCATGACCGTGCTCATTTGGATTATTCTCGGCCAGCCGCGGCAGCCGTTGAGCCAAACCGCGCTGTGCCCTTTAGGTTGACAGCCCTGCCGCTCACTGCGCCATCCTCGGACTCAACAACGTATTCCCACTGGAAGGAATACTCCCCGGTGATACCGGTGAAGTGACCGGTTCCGCCCTCGAAAGTACCAACGATGCGATTTCCGGTTCCCACCCACCCGCCTTTCAATTCGCTGTAAACATTGTCACCGCGCTCGTCAGTCCA
Source organism: Candidatus Acidiferrales bacterium (assembly GCA_963722985.1). GTDB lineage: Bacteria > Acidobacteriota > Terriglobia > Acidiferrales > UBA7541 > Acidiferrum. Next base: position 316,057 of record CAVROZ010000005.1, read on the forward strand.
CACGCACTGGCCCTGCATGCCGATAAGATTATCGGAAAAACCAATGGCCTTCGCCCGAAACCCCACTCCCAACCCACGATCTCCTGTGAGTATCAGCGACCCGGTTAAATCAAAGATGGAGGCGTGGTGATCTGCTTCGAGTTTAAGCGTCTGTCGAGTACCTGACGCGGACCAAGTACCTTCGAATGTGTGCCACTCGCTTGGCGCAAGAATTTTCCAGGTGGGTACTGTCGGTTGGCTGCATCCGGCCGCGAACAACAGCAGAGCGAGCTCCAACGATCGTCGTCCGAGCGAGACTACAGAGCCTACTTGAGAAAACACTTGTGCAGCTCCTCAGAATCAGACCGGGGCTCCCGACGCGCACCCGCGGAGCACGCGTCGACTCTGGCTAGCCAGACCTTGGTAGGCCGTTACGAATCGGTTCGTACGAACAAGGGCAATTGCCGAAAACTTGCGCAAAACCTATTTCCAAAGCGATTCTACGTTTGACTGGATGTGCGCCCAACTAGGGAAATCCCTCAGAGTGTCCGAACGGGCGCTTTCTCCCGATTAGTCCTAGGGCAATCGGCAACTCGCACGTCCATTTTTATACCTTCTTTTCTAAGGACAGACAACAATAGCGCAAAGTATCGATTTGTTGGCAAGCCGGAAAAGTGGCCTTCTCCTGGAAGGACTGACGCACTCTTGAAGTATGCAGCGCGATGGAATTCTCGCGCGCAATTCGCCTGGGCGGATACGCAGATTCTGCGGCCCACGCTCTTGGGGCGTAAAAGCGTGGACCTTACTGTCCAGTGATCATCAGACGCAAGCGGGAAGTTGATTCTTCAATCGACGGCGATGCGATTTGCGGCCGTGGTTCCCTTGACCTCTGCGATTGGCGTTCCCACGTCGACGGCATCGTAGCTGGGCGGCCAGAGTTTGAAATCGAACATACCTTTAATTGACGCTGTGGTCACCCAGGTTCTTCCACACCCCGAAGCAGATATTCCCACCGGCGGGTGGAAGAAATTCAATCCTTGGGTTCGCCGGCCGTCGGCATGCCTTTCAACTCATCCAATTCGCTCGGTACTTTTCGTCAAGCCTCCGGATCTTTCTTCGATACGAACCCTCTCTCGAGCTCCGCGTAATAGGCGAGAATGTCCCGACGCAGCGCGTCCGAAATAGGCTTTCTGCTCGTCGTGCCCAGCAAGTTTGCGCAGGTTTCATCTGTGAGTCGGTAGACGGCCGGCCCGGTTAGTCCACCGGTGTCGAGGTTGTCGTTGGACAGCGTAGTCGCCGTGGCTTTCACTCCAGAAGTTCGTCCTGGAAAGTCTGGGCCCGCTGCGGATCATACCCCAGCGACACTAAATTGACGGCAGTTCACAGCACACATCATGCGTGGAAAAACCCGGGTTGCTTGATGGCTTGGATGTAAGCGTGGGTCACAGGAGCTATTCCTGTACTCGCGCTGTACTGCTCAAAGGCAGTATCGAAAAGACCTTTTGCTCTCCTCGAATTGCTCCAATCCCTCTCGTGTCGTACCATTATGTTCCCAATGACGGACTCTTCTTCGATCGTTGGTCGCACCATTTCCCACTACTCTGTCCTCGAAAAACTTGGTGGCGGGGGCATGGGCGTTGTCTACAAAGCGAAAGACAATCGCCTCGGCCGCAATGTCGCCCTGAAATTTCTCCCGGAAGACATCGCCCACGATTCCCAGACCATCGAACGTTTCCGCCGCGAGGCACGAGCTGCCTCCGCACTCAATCACCCCAATATCTGCACCGTCTACGATATCGGCGATTTCGAAGGCCGCCCCTTCATCGCCATGGAGCTTCTGGAGGGGCAAACTCTTCGCCATCGCATTTCCGGCAAGCCCATCGACATTTCCGAACTGCTTGACGTCGGCATCCAGATTGCCAACGGCCTGGACGCAGCTCACGCGAAAGGCATCGTCCATCGCGACATTAAGCCCGCCAACATTTTCCTCGTCGATCGTGCGCAAGCCAAGATCCTCGATTTCGGTCTTGCCAAACTCTCCCTCCATCTCTCCCATAACGCCGAAGCCCTTGTCGACACTCAGAGCAACGAGCAGACGCTCATCCGCGAAGACGAGCAACTTACCAATCCCGGTAGCTCCATGGGCACTGTCGCCTACATGTCTCCTGAACAGGCCCGTGGCGAGGAAATAGACGGCCGCTCGGATCTTTTTTCTCTGGGCGTAGTCTTCTACGAAATGGCCACCGGCGCAGCTCCCTTCACCGGTTCCACGGCCGCTCTGATTTTCGACGGCATTCTCCATTCCACTCCCACTTCGCCGCGCGAACTCAACCCTCGCCTGCCTCTCGTGTTCGAAACCATTCTCACCAAAACTCTCGAAAAGGATCCTGATCTCCGCTGCCAGACAGCTGCGGAGCTCCGCGCCGATCTTAAGCGCCTCAAGCGCGATCTTGACTCTGCACGCCGCCCTTCCGCCGAATCCGCCCCTCCGAGTTCTGGTTCGACTTCTGCCGCCTCGCGCCGCAAATCTGTCGCCGTCCTCTATTTCGAAAATCAATCCGGCGCCAAGGAAGACGAGTACTTCCGGGACGGCATCACCGAAGACATCGTCACCGAACTCTCAAAAATCGTTCAGCTCGAAATTTTTCCGCGCTCGGAAATGCTCGCCTTCCGCGACAAGCCCGCCACGGCGCAGCAAGTCAGCCAGAAACTCGGTGCTTCCTACGTTCTCGAAGGCTCCATTCGCCGTGCCGGGAATCGCGTCCGCATCACCGCGCAACTCGTCGAAGCCTCCACCCGCCATTCCGTTTGGGCCGAACGTTACGACCGTCAGCTCGAAGACGTGTTCGCCATTCAGGAAGAAATTGCGCGCAGCATCGCGCAGGCTCTACGCATTGCCCTTACGCCACAGGAAGAAAAAAACATTGCACGCAAGCCCACTGAAAATCCCCAGGCCTACGATTTCTACCTCCGCGGCCGCAGTTACACCCGCCGCGAGACTTACGATTACGCTCTGCAGATGTTTGAACAGGCCATCCAGCTGGATCCGGCCTTTGCCCTCGCTCACGCCGGCATCGCCTATCTCTGCGGCCTAATCTATGAAGTTCGCGATCAAAATAAGAAGTGGGTTGAACGCGGCCTCTCCGCCTGCGATCGAGCTAGCACACTGGCCCCGGATCTTCCCGAGGTACTGGTCGCCCGAGCCCGTGTCGCTTACGCACAGAAAAAATACGACGAAGCCGTGCTCCTCGCTCGCCACGCGCTCGAGCGCAAGCCCGACACCGAGGGCGTCTGGAACGTTCTCGGTCGCGCCTATTTCGCTTCGAACCGATTCGAAGAGGCCGTTCCTCTGACCGAGCGAGCCCTGAAATTCAATGGCGACGACTACAACACTTACATTCCCTACGAGCAGTGTCTCGCGCACGTCGGCCTCAAAATCGAAGCAGATAACGTCCGCGCTCGCATGGCCAAGGTTCTCCGTCAGCAACTCGAAATCGTCCCCGAAGATGTCCGCGCCAGAATATTGCTCGCCAGCAATATCGCCAACACCGGCCAGGATCCCGAAGAAGCCAGTCGCCACTTGCAGACCGCCGTCGCTCTCCGTCCCGGCGATCCCAACACGCTCTACAACGCCGCCTGCTGCTACGGCGTCCTTGGCAAGAAAGCCGAAGCCCTCGAAACCCTGAAGAGCGCCTTCGCCGCTGGCTACGGCAATTTCAGCTGGGCCTCCAAAGACTCCGACCTGCAAAGCCTCCACGACGAACCCGAATTCCGCAAGCTAGTCGGCCTCGACGCCTCTTCTTGATCCATGCGCAAACCACACAAGTCCCGCTCGGGAAGGGAGAGGCCGAGTGTCGGAGTTCTGCCGCGGAACGCGACCAACAAGAAGGGCATCCTTTATATATAAGGGGCAGGTGCGTCGGAGGTATGCGAGTCCAGACAACTAGGCGCGATTGAGGGCGCTGCACTGCACTCTGGATGCACGGAGCCTTTCCTCCGAGCGAACCAATGTCCGCCGATCTGAAGAAATCAGTTTCGTCATAGAGAGCTACCCACCGTGAGGGTCAGGTTTTGGGTCTGCGTCGTGGTGCCCGGGTTTTGCGAGATATGACCACAAGACCGCGCCACCCTTGCCGTGTTCTTCAACGGAGAGATAGCCGTCGTAAATGGACTGTCGATTATTGAAGGAAGGCTTCGGGCTGGTATTGAAGTAGCCGCTCACCCAAGTCTCACCAGTCCCCGTGATGATCGATCCCCTCGAACCAACCGTTCACGATTTGAACAAATTGAACTCTAACTCAACCTCTGTTTGTTTGTCTTATTTGACTGGAACGCATGCTCCAGTGACGCCCAAACCGATGACTCACCTGCGAGCACGCAGAGAGAGCTGGTCAACCAACTCGAGATATTCGTGCTGCTTTGCGGTCCAATCTAACGATTTGACAAATCTATTTGCGTTCTCGACTAGTCGTTGACGAGCTTCAGAATCATCGATCATTTCGAGCATGCAGTGCGCCAGATCATCTTCATCACCACTTCTAAAAAACTTCACGACAGAGTCATCGAAGTAGTATCGATCAACCATCGTTTCTGACACCAGGACCGGCACGCCCATAGCCATGAACTCAAGCGTTTTGGTGCTAAATGCTTCATTGCCGAAACTATCGTTCCGCTTCGGAACGACTCCCAGATCGGCCGTTTCCATGATTTGCGCGATTTCTCGCAGAGACCGGGCGGGAGACATTTTTACCTGACTCTCGACGCCAAGATTCTTAACGAGAGCCAATAGTTCTTGTTTAGAAGAGCCATCGCCATAAATATGAAATTCCGCCTGCGGCGCCAACTTACTGATCTTCGCGAAGGCACGGATCGCAATATCAAGGCCCTGATGCCAGCTCAGTGATCCAGGGTAGAGCATAAGAAATTTCCCGTTCCTGGGACGCTCATTTCCACTTCGACTGAAAATAGAGCGATCGGGAGAATTCAGAAGTACGGTACATTTCTCCGGCGATAGGCCTCGTGACAGCAGACGCTCCCGCCAAATATCGTTGGCAATGATTACGTGGTTGGCAAAGCGACCTGAGACGCGTTCCACCCCAACCAGCACACGGAAGAAACCGGACCGATCACCCGATGCGAATTTGCTGGCGTAAAACTCGGGCAGAATGTCATGAATATCAAGGATAAGCGGGGTGCCGCGAAGTTTGGGAAGCAAGCCACTAAAAATCATAAAGTCTGGCACGGAATGGATATGCAAGAGGTCATAATGGTTCTTCAGCTCATATTTGGCAATCTGCATTGCGGCACGAGCGAGGAACTGGCAAATTCTCGATGCGTAGGATAATCGATTTTTCTCATTCAGAATGCGCCCCTGCAAACGATGGACATGGACGCCGTCCATCTCCTCCTCGGCGGCCCTACCTTCACCGCGCAGCGAAAAAATATCCACATGGTCGCCACGCTTAGCAAGAGTTGAGGCATAGCGTAGCACACGATTATCCGCCTCATAGAAGGAGTATGAGACCATGGCGATGCGCAGTGAACGGCGAGGGGACATCGCGGGTGATCTGGTATGCAGGGTGCTGTTGGTTTCATTCGGTATTGCCAATGTGGGCGCATCACTCGATGAAGTAGAAAATGAAGCGGCTATGCTACTGTTGACCGGGTAAAGCGTGCAAACCGAATCCTCTGGCGGCAAGAAGGAATAGGCCAGGGAGTCACCTACGAGGTGAGCGTAGGCGACCTGAGCCGCGTTGCTGCCGTCCCCGGTAATTTGCCACCCGTCTGAGCCGGAGATGAGCTTCATTTCGTTCCGTTGCCGCCACCAAGAATTAATCTTGGACGGTACGGTCGCCCATATATTCTGCGTTGAGCACAACTCTCGAACGTGACTGAGCAGGTCGCGGAACATTTGCTGCTGCTCGGATTCGATGACGTAATCGGGGTGGACGATGATGCTGATTAGCCCGTGGCCTTCCACTATTGTCCTGATTTGTTGTTTCCAAAGATCAATGGAATGTTCAAAGAGTATGTGAAAAAGAGAATAATCTTGGATAGTAGTGACAGGGATTTCGAGGATACGGCCGATAAAGTAGGGCATGAGGGTGCAACAACCACCGCTTTGAGGGTCCAAGTGGGCGACATTCGGCACGGACATGTCATAGGAAAACTGGTAGTCACCGTACCACAGAAGATTCCGGTAGAGCGCGCCTGAACGGAAGCCTTCGGCACGAAATTCTTTGCAATACTTGTTGATGAGTTGAGCGCGATGTCGAAATTCTGACCGCTCTCGGTAGAGGTTTCCGTCGTGATTCAGATCATGGACACAGATTTCAAAGTTACGATCCCGAAATTGCTGGAGGAATTCAGCCTCAACCGTATAACGATGTTCGGGCACAATCTGGAAAGAGGCTTGGAAACCGTACTCATCGTCGATATTCATGAGTGATGCGCAGAATGCCTTACCCGCTCCGGCTTCAACGTCATGGGTGAGGATGAAAGCCGCCTGTTTTCCTTCCGGCCAGAACCAGATGAAGGGTATGGGTCGACCGCCATTCGCCCGAATTGTAGCTATCATCACGCTCTCGAATAAAAGGTCTACGGACCGATCAACGGGCCATTTTGGGAAGGAATTCCTCAGTTGGCCACGGAGCTTGATCCGTTGGAGGATGCGGCGGACCGGCACCGGCATGATGGGCCGTGACCAGTAGTAAATCTTTCGAACAAACGAATGTGCACCGAGACGGGTGCCTTGATCGTGCATCTGCCCGGCGTAGGTCTCCAAACGTAGGCAAGAAACAACTTCATCTAAATTGAATGGAAGAGAAATCAAACCAGGGCCGATTTCCATCTCCCCAGAGAGGTCGCAAAGTTCTGGTTTCCAAAATCCAGGCTGAACACCTCTGCTTGATTTTCCAAAACACACGACGTTGGGACCGAATTTAAAGAATCCCGGCGATCCGCTAAGTGCCCCTTTGAGTTGAAGATGTCCATAGTCCGTTGGGCAGCGAAAATATTGCTGAAATAGATTGTCCATTGCTTAGAGAAACTCACAGGAGATGAGCATCTGACACTTGCCCACTCCTAGCTGGATAGCTTACAGATGTTCCTTTCGGCAGGAAGACTCAGGAAAAAACCCCGTGATCTAACAGATAACGCACTGCCAAACGCGCTTGGCGAATGGCGTTCGTGGGTCTCGATGACGGGAGTGCAAATGGGTATGACCACTGGCAGCGTGGGGCGGGAGTAGTATAGTTTCTCTCCGTACACATTTCGTGGAGAGCCTCGATGTCACCCGCAGACAAACCAACCCGACGAGAATTTCTAGTCGCGACTTCCTCGGCTGCTCTGGGCGCAGCGGTACCTTCAACCACGGGCCAACAGGATTCGCTCCAATCAAATAACTCCAAGCGAGCAGGCGAAGCAAAGCCTCCTTATTCCACCGAAGAGCTTTTGCAGACCGGACGGCAACGAACATTCAGCGGCGATAAAGTTGCCCAAATCGCGATGCCCATGGGAGGCATTGGAACCGGCTGCATTTGTTTCAATGGCTATGGCGGCCTGCAAGATTTTTCGATTCGCAATCGCCCAGCAACGACAGCTTTGCCCGAGGGTTACTCCCCAACGCACGCTGCTTTCGCCATCCTGCATATTAAGGGGGCGACTTCCGCCACCAAACTAGTTGAAGGACCTTTTCCTATACTGAAGATTTACGATCAGGGATTACAGGGAGAAGGATATCGCCGGGGAGGATTCGAAGGATTTCCGCGATTTGGGAAATGTGTTTTTAGAGGAGAGTACCCTTTTGGAGAGGTGCTTATTAGCGACTCGGTGATTCCCCTGGAGGTGAAAGTTACCGCCTGGAATCCGTTTATTCCCGTCGATGATAAGAACTCAGGGATTCCTTGCGTAATTCTTGAATACGCACTGCACAACACTGCGTCGCAGAACGTGGACTATGAACTTTCCTACCATCTTTCGCATTTAGCCCCAGGATGTAGCGATGACGAATCTGCCAGCCGTAACAGGGTGATACGCGACCGAGGCGTGTACCTGTACAACACAGAAAAGCCCAATGCGGAAAGCTTCGGCAGCGGCTGCCTACTCTCCCTTAGAGGTTCTTGTGGCGTTAAGGGAATGTGGCTTCGGAGCCCTGGCTGGGAATTCGACTCTCTCTCGGCGCTCTGGCGCGAGGTCTCGACCGGGAACTTTACGGCCAATGACGGATCGAACGAAACCGATTCGAAGGGTCGAAACGGGTGCTCGATTCTGTTGTCGGGAGCTTTGGCACCCGGGGAATCGAGGACCCACCCGATTCTTATTGCTTGGTATTTTCCCAATTGTTATCTGGAGGCGGGAAGCCTCCTTCCCCCGGTCGCAGGCACTGAAGGCTGTAGAAGTCTACCGGAAGGTGAAGGGCCACTGTGGCGGCCGCACTACACCGCGCATTGGAAGGACGCCCGGGATGTAGCGCTCTACGTCGATGAACATTATGAGTCGTTACGATCGCGCACCCTCACTTTCAAAGAGGCACTGTTTTCGTCGACCTTACCAACGTATTTTCTGGATGCGGTCTCCGCTAATTTGGCGATCTTGAAATCTCCTACCGTATTGCGCGTGGAAAATGGCGACATCTGGGGCTGGGAGGGTTGTTTTCCGGATGCCGGCTGCTGCCACGGTTCTTGCACACACGTGTGGAACTATGCCCAGGCTTTTCCCAATCTCTATCCGCAACTTGAGCGGACACTGCGCGAACTGGAACTCGGCCGGTCGATGGACGAGAACGGCCATGTCACGTTTCGAGCGGCGCTCCCCGAAGGGCCTGTCAAACATGACTTCCATGCCGCTGCGGACGGCCAGTTAGGCGGGATCATGAAAGTCTTCCGCGATTGGCAGATTTCCGGAGATACGGCGTGGCTGAAGAAAATGTTTCCCCTCGCGAAACGCAGCCTGGATTACTGTATTCGAGAATGGGATCCAGACCGAAAAGGGGGTTTGTTCGAACCGCATCACAATACTTACGACATTGAATTTTGGGGCCCGGACGGAATGTGCACCAGTATTTATCTGGGAGCTCTCTCGGCAATGGCGCAAATGTCGAAGGCTGTCGGTCAACCGGAGGACACTGAGTTTTATGGACAGATGGCCTCCCGCTGCGCGCGGTTTATGGAAGAGCATCTTTATAATGGCGAATATTTCTACCAGAGGATTCAATTCGAGGGCTTACGGAACACTTCTTTTGCGACCATGATCGCCCATGTCGATGAACATAGCAGCGAAATGCAGCAATTGTTAAAGCGTGAAGGACCGAAATACCAGTACGGAAACGGATGCCTTTCGGACGGAGTCATCGGCGCGTGGATGGCCCGAATGTACGGAATCGACACGCCGCTTGCATCAGACAAAATCAGAAGCGCCTTAAAGTCCATCTTCGCTTATAACTTCAAAGCCGACCTCAGCCAACATGCCAATGCTCAACGTCCTGGGTACGCCATGGGACACGAGCCGGGCTTGCTTCTATGCACTTGGCCGCGCGGTGACAAGCCTACGTTGCCATTTGTCTACTCCGATGAAGTCTGGACTGGCATTGAATATCAGGTTGCCGCCCATCTCATTTCGGAGGGATTCGTCGTCGAGGGACTTACGATCGTCAAAGCGATGCGCACTCGCTATGACGGCCGGATTCGCAACCCGTGGAATGAGTATGAGTGCGGGAATTACTACGCTCGCGCCATGGCAAGTTACTCTTTGCTGGCTGCATTGTCCGGGTTCCGTTATTCAGCCGTGCAACGGACCCTATGGTTTGCTCCTCAGCTGAGCATTCGTCCGTTCAGAACTTTTTTTTCCACAGCCGCAGGCTTTGGCACTATTTCGCTCGAAGACAAAAGCCTCCGAATCCAGATCCTGGAAGGTGAAGTGGCCGTGGAAACGTTAGTGTTGACCGACAAAACTTCGCACAGAACGTTGGAATGGAAAATTACTGTCCGGCCCGATGCTCCGGCAATTAAGACCCTCTAACTTGAGCAGCGATTAACATCTCGTTGACGTCGGCCAAGACTCGCAAGGCGTGCCACAATTGCACGAGGAGTACACATGGTCCGCGTCCTGCATTATGTTGTTCAGTTCGCCCTACTCTGTGGTGTCTTCACTCCCATTGCGACGGCGCGAAGTACCGGTGAGCGCTCTGCGCCCAAACCGTCTGTTGTTGATCGTCACCCGGCGTCGGAATCATTCAACGTCAACGCAGCCGTAGACGCCTATTTGGCGAAAATGCCTCCGGCAATGAGAGCTCGTTCCAACGCCTACTTCGAAGGTGGCTATTGTCTCCTCCTGTGGGATTTCCTTTCAACGGTAGTTGTAATGTGGATCCTGCTAAGATTTCGCTGGTCAATGCGCATGCGTGATTGGGCCGAGCGCCTTACGCGATTTCCGGGCCGCCGATAGACAACAGCGGAAAGGAGAATCAATCCCGCAAAACCCTGCCGGGATCGGTGCGTGTGGCGCGCCACGCCGGCACAAAGCATGCCGCCAGAGCGGCGGCGGTCATCACCACGAGTGCCGACCCGAACGCCAGCGGATCGCGACGGCTGACGTTGTACAAGAGATTTCCAAGTAATCGAATCAATCCAATAGTGCCACGACGGCGTCCAGCACCACGCCGCCTGCGATCAAAGCCAAACCCCGCACCCGACTCCTTGTCACTCGAGGTCCTGCAAGTTTTAAAGTATTCTCCGATTGTGATTTGCATGCCATTGGTCATGGCCAAGCGCTGGAAGATGCCTGTATCTTCCCTGAAATGGCTCCGCTGCGTTAAAAGGGAATTGGCACGAGCCGCTGGCTCAGAAGATAGATAAACTCGCCCCCAGCTATTTGGTCCTTCCGATGATTCGCAACGTTACGACCTCACTTCGGTGGACAGTGAAATTGAACTGGCCGTTCTCCTCCATCGATACAGGCAATTGGCCTCGCTCCACGGCGTCGGTTTGCCATACTCGTTCCGGACGAAGACAGGGAATCTTCGCGCTCACTGTGCGCTCTGTGCCGCCCAGGTCGAGAAGGCGGAGGATGATCCCGTTCCCGTCTTCGGCTGTCTTCAATGTTTCGAGCACGATGTTCGGGTCGTCGATCTCCACGAAGCTTTGCTGCTTATCGTCCAGTCCTTGCGAACAGCTGGTCTCCGGCTGCAATTCGCGGTGGCCGACCGTGGCAGCGTGCGCATCCGGCTCGGAGTGCAAGACGGCCTTGTCCTGGCTAGTCACAACATCGGTTTCGAGTGGCGTCACTTCCTCCCAACCCATGCGGCTCAAATCCTGAACATTGGTGGACGAAGCGCTTGTAACCACGTAATGAAAACTGAAATGACCGCCCTGCCCCGCACGATAGTTCGTGTCCCAGTAATTATTCATGACATAGGAAAAGACGGTTCCAGGGCGCCTGCCGAACTCTTCGGGCCACGCGCCACGGTTAATATCGCCCAGGGTGATCAGAGGCGCGTCGAGGGGAAGGACGCTTGACGACAGTCCATCCTGTTCGACAGCGACCCAATGCTGCACGGAGAACCACTCATGGCCCGCGCCTGGATACATGTCGGTGGCTGGATCGACCACGCCGTTTTGCACTTCATACTGAAAACGGGGCTGACCGGCCGCAAACGGAAAGGCAAAGTAAGCGGCCTCCTTGCTAAAGACTTCCTTCTTCTCGACTTCTTCGGCTATCGCGATCCTCTTCTCGCGGTCATCAAGGCGAATCTCGGCACGAATGGTAGGTGTATTGAAGCTTTCGCTTTCCGTACGCGCAACGTCACCGTCGGCGGTGCGCTGGACAGACACGATTTTGCAATTGCGCGCAGGATAAACCACTAACTCAGGCTTCGGATACACGTGACTGTACTGAAGGATCGTGTTGGGGGACTTATCGCCTCCGCTCACATAGAGGTACTCCGCGAAGCGATACGGACTCTCAGAGCTCACTATTTCACGCTGCAACTGCTTATCATAGATGCTGCGGATAGCACACGTTGACGGGTCAAGCACAACTTTGTAGAAGGGGCTTTCCAGAATGGAGCGCTGTTCCTGACCAGTGACTATGACGGGCTTCTTCTCCGGTTGCAGGCGATACACCTTGTAGCCGACCGCGGGCACTTCCCGGGCGATGAAGCGAACGCGGTGAAAGTTGATTCCGGCTTTGAGGATCTCGAAGGGCACTGGCTGATCGACCTTCAGGTCTACGATCTCCTTTCCGTTTTCGAGGTCGATAACTACCGGTCCGCTGCGTTTCCAGTTCAGGCTGTTGAAGACGATTAAGCTGCCCGGTCCGGCTGGAATAGCCTTTGCCAGGTTGGCCATCGCGCGCCGGGCGATAAAGTCCACGCGTGCCGCGGCATCGACGGCGAACTGTTCCTTCACCTTAAGCTGATCGACGGCCTCCTCGCTTGCTGGGTCCCCGACACTGTTGTAGGAGCCCCAGGTGTGCTCGTCCATCAGCACCATATCGTTCCACATGCGGCCCAATTCCTCTACCTCCACTTTGAGCAGAGGATTTACAAGCGGGATGAGGGTGGCAAGTTTCTCGGCCGTTTGCGCTCGTGCCTCCGCACGGCGCTCGATGGCCAAGTAAGCGGCATCGGAGGCTGCGCCGTCCTCCCAATAGGGCCCGCCGTCGCCGCGAATCGTGGGAAGATCCTTGCCAAACTGCACGGCTATGTTCTCCAGCGCTTCTGCAAAACCGGAGTAACGCAGGCGGGGATAGGCATAGATGCGATTCCATTTTTCCACCAGTTCCGCCTGCTGCGGAAACAGGTCGGTATTCTCCACTTGTGTTCCGTAGAGCATCGCCGCATCGGCGCGGTAGTTCGCTCCCGAGTACATTTGGAGAAATAGGGGCAACGTCTCTCGCCCTGCCTCCACAAGCGGAGGCAGGCCAAAAAGCATCTGCATCTGCTGGTAGATGCGCGAATACCAGAGCAGAACTTTGCTCCCATCCGGCCCCGTCCACCACATGGGCGACTGTTCATTCAGCCGTCCCTGCAACAGGACCGGAGCGCGGTAATTGTTACTGCCTCCGGCGAGAGTATGGATTCCAGCGGCAGCAAGAATTGAGGCATAGGACCAGGAATATGAGGGAACGTCGGTGATGTTGGCGTAGTTGAATGGGGTTTGGTGGATTCGGCTGAAGTTGGCGCTAGGATACAGGGAGCGAATAAGAACTTCTGCAGTGGGAAGGCCGGTAAGCAGATTCGCGTATTGCGCGGGGACGAAAAGCTGTTTCTTTTGGATCGCCTCAATGGCTCGTTGGCGCTGCGCGGCGGAGTGCGTGGAAAGAAACTGCTCAAGGTCCCACTCGCCGTCAAGACTGAATCGAAAGTCAGGATGGCGTGCGGTCATGTCCATCGCTTCATCGAGGGTGCGGGACTGGATGGCGGCGACCTTGGCCTGATAGTCGGAGTAACCCACATCGACGTGGATGTGGGGAACGAGAAAAAGGGTCCACTTTTTGGCGGGGTCGATCGTTTGCGTGAATTGCTGCTTGTGGCCATTAAGTTCAACTGTCAGTTGTGCCGGTGTGCTCGACGAGAATTCATGAACCTGGAACTCAGCCCTCTCCTCGCCAAATTCGCAGTCTCCAGTCAGAACAGCGCTGTACATTCTCGCCCCGATGGTGAGAGCGGCTTTGGTTTCCGGTTTGAATGCCTGGGAGTGGCTCAGGAAGGCTTCGACGATTTCCAGGAGTTCACCGTTCCGCTCCCTGTAAAAGACCGTGGGGGCAAGCCGAAGGGCTGGCGTTTCGAAATTCACTCTACCGGATTGGCTGTCAAGTTCGATCGCATCGTAGAAGAGGCCAGCGTCAGGAACGGCTTCTGCTGCCTCTTCGATCGCCTGCAGCGCAATGGTGTTGGCACCCACCCGCAGGTAGCTGCCAGGGAAGGTGAAATCAATATCCGCGCTTGAATAGGCCGGATAGAAAGAGTCTCCTTGATCGCCGTTGCTGTAGTCGAGGCGTGGATGGAGATAGAACTTCCCGTCCTTGCCGTTAATCGTGATGTTCATAACTGGCACACTGGGATTTTCAATCAGCAGCGAAAGATGCAAGCGGTACCGCGCTGCCGGAGCGCCCGCGAGCGAGAAGGAGATCGAGCGGGGCGCGCAGGCGATGGGTGTTTCAGCGCACTTGAGCGTTGCGGCAAGAACAGCCGGCTGCCAGGCAAACCAATCCTTGGCGGGGTCGCCTTGTGCAAGGACGAAGTTAACGGCCTGTGTCGGATTCCCAGAACCAAATTCGCCGGAGGAGCGGTCAAACTGTCCAAGACTGAAGACGACGCTCATTGAAGTATCTTGTGCGGCAAAACGAAATGGGAAAACGGCAAGGACGACCGCGCAGATTGCAATCGTGGATTTCCTCACGCAAATCGTGCACATGGTGGATATCTCCTTTGTCTCGCGCGGCATCGAGGAGCGCGGCTCAAGCATAAGCGTGGCGAAATAAGCGGCGTGGCATCTCACAGGGAATACTACACAGAGATTGGCCAAGGCAAAGCGAGAATCGGACGCACAACACTGAGTCGTCGCGCCATCTCTGGGGTCTGATCTTACTAGGTTGTAGATCGTGTGACCGTTCCAGCTTGCCTCGTTGTCAGGGCTTCTCGACGATTCCCAGGTGAAGGAGGATCAGGCCGGCCGGATCGCCGGGGTCGCTGAACGCGCGAAGCCGGAACGCAGCATCTCAGCCAAGTCGTCCGACGGACCCGGCGCTTGGGCCAGGCGAAGGAGTAGTATTTTTGGGACCACGTACGAAGTACCGATATTAAAATCGCTATTATATAAATATATTAAATAGGCGGACGACTCGGGGCTCCAGCCGCTAAGTAAGTGTCTCCACAGGTGCGACCATAAGGCCGTAATTCGTGAACAGGTGCCCGATACCCCACCGACTCGAAAGATCGAAAATTACAAAACGAACTCGAGTAAGTCTCCAAGATTCTTTTCGTTGAGCGTTTGAACCCGTCGTTATCTTAGCCCTTTGGTCGACCAAAGGCAGGAAATATGAGGAGAAAGGTCGAGCACGGACGCAACGAAGCTGGTGCGGAAGTCCTGCTCGCAATCAGTCGAGAATTTGGTGAGTCCCTAGAATGGTTGCTCGCCGGCGGGGAGTAGCGCGTTTTGACCGAACGCACTTCCGCAAGTGCCGAGCAGGGAGTCGCCTCAGAGAATCCTGAGTTGTCGCCTACAACCTGATTAGCTGCCATCAAGCCCCGGTCGACATGAAGCTGCGAGTACGCGGCTCTATCCGATTTCTTTGACCAGGCTCGCCCATTGCCAATGAGGGCTGCGCATTGACATCCCCTGTTGCCGTGGCTAGGCTTTTCATGCCTCACGTTGGAGTCATCATGAAGGCCCCAAAATTCGCTCTTCTCGCTTTCATCAGCACTCTGTCGCTCGCACCAGATTTGCTCTCCGCTCAGGAGCCGCAGCACCAACACGACGCCGATGAAAAACTCGGCACCGTCTCCTTCTCTACCTCCTGCGCTCCCGCAGTCCAATCCCAATTCGAGCGTGGCGTCGCCCTTCTGCATTCCTTCGAGTACGAAGTAGCCGACGCGCAATTCGAGGAAGTCGCCAAGAAAGATCCGCGCTGCGCGATGGCTTACTGGGGGCAAGCAATGACCCTTTATCACGAACTCTGGAATCGCCCCAGCAAAGCCGACCTCGCCCAAGGCGCCGAACTCCTCGCCAAAGCTCGCTCCCTCAAGCCGCCGACCGCCCGCGAACGCGACTACGTCCTAGCGCTCTCCGTTTTTTACTCTGACACCGATAAACTCGACCACAATCAGCGTGCCGACGCTTACGCAGAAGCCATGCAAGGCGTCCACGAACGCAATCCCAACGACCACGAAGCCGCCATCTTTTACGCGCTCTCGCTTCTCGCCTCAGGTCCCGACCGCGACCCCAATCTCACCAACGCCAAAGCCGCCGTTGCCATCCTCAACAAGCTCTACGACGAGCAACCAAATCATCCGGGCATCGCGCACTACATCATCCACAGTTGCGACAATCCGGCGATGGCCAGTCTCGCTCTTCCCGCCGCGCGCAAATACGCTAGCATCGCGCCGTCTTCCCCTCATGCCGTGCACATGCCTTCGCACATCTTCGCGCGCCTTGGACTTTGGCAGGACGACATTAACTCCAACCTTATGGCCATTCGCGTCGCCGATAGCATGGCTGCGCATCATCACGTGATGCATCACAAAGTGCATTCCATGGACTTCCTCGAATACGCGTATATGCAAATTGGCGACGACGCCAGCGCTAAGGCGACCATCAAGCAGATCGCAGCGATTCGCCCCGAACAAATGGATCCCGAATTTGAGAATTATTTGTTGGTGCGCCAGGCGGAAGCGCCCGCCAAGTACGCTCTCGAGCGCCGCCAGTGGAAAGAAGCGCTAGGCCTGCAATCCAGCGCTGGCGCGCCGCCTGACGTTCAGTTGGTCACCTACTGGGGGCGCGGCGTTGCCGCTGGCCATCTTCACGACGCAGTCGCCGCGCAAGACGCGCTGAAGCATTACGACGAACTGCTCGAAGCCACGCGCAAAGGTCCTCGGCCCTACATCGTCGACGGCCTGAAGAACGAGCACCAACTGGTGCAAGCATGGGCCGCTTACGCCGCGGGCAACTCCGACGATGCGGTTCGTCTGCTGCGCGCCGTTGCCGACGATCAGGACAAAGTCGGCAAAGCCGAAACCGAATTGCCCGCTCGTGAAATGCTTGCCGACATGTTACTCGACCTGCAGCGTCCGCAAGAAGCGCTGACCGAATACGAAATTTCCCTGCGCACCGACCCCAATCGCTTCAACAGCCTCTACGGCGCAGCGCAGGCCGCCACGCAGGTCAGGCAAAAAGAGAAAGCGGGCACCTACTACAGCCAGTTGCTGAAGAATTGCGGAGGCATCCGCTCCGATCGCCCTGAGCTAGCCCAAGCGAAAACCCTCCTCGTTTCTGCGGGCGGTATGTAAGCGCGGGCTTTCAGCTTCGATATAAGGCCCCTGTAAGCCATCGAGCTTTAGCCCTTAAGGGCTCTGGTTCTGAGTTTTTCTGCACTCTAGGCCGAATAACTTTCGATAGGTCGCGCTGCAGTCAAGCCTCTGGCGCTTCGCTCCTCGGCCATTTTCTGCCTGTCTCTTGCTCCCAAGATTCTCTGAACGCTTCTACCATTGGACCGCCAGACTGAAGCCCTAGTCCATACTCACATGTTAGTGGGGAGTCCGGACGGAACAACACAGGGCGGTCAGTTCTCGAGGCGTATGTGTCACCGACACTGGAGGTAATGGTTACAGTCGATCCAGTAGCGATGCAAAGCGGTTTGATCCGGCAAACGAATCTAACGTTGATTGATCCGGCTTTGAAGTAGGAGCACATTGGGCGGCGATTGCCAGTCATCTGTGGTAGAAAGGCCGGGTGTATACGAAACATCATGAGCGTTTTATAATCCACTTGCCCGCGAAGCCGAGGTTGGATTCGGGAGGAGGGACCAGGAGATGGGCGAAATCGATGATACAAGGCCGATTGAGCCCCCGCCAAACGGGCTCACACGACGCGACCTAATTAAGGGAGTCATCGTAGGCGGCGTGGCAGTTTCCTCGGCAGGCTACCTGTTCCGCGCCTCCACCGTGCTAGGCCATTCTGCTCGCGGCACGGGCGAAAGACTCCTTACCCTCAACGTCAACGGGCAGCAGCGCCGGGCAGACGTCATGAAGCAAGAAACGCTGGCCTGGACACTCCGCCACAAACTCGGGCTGACCGGCACGAAGCTGGGATGCGACCGAGCCGAATGCGGTTCATGTACCGTACTGATCGACGGCGTGCCGCACTATTCCTGCTCGGTGCTGACACACACGGTGCGCGACAAAAAAGTCCTGACAATCGAAGGGCTGGCGAGTTCCGACGGAACGCTGCACCCGGTCCAGCAAGGCGTCATCGATGAACAGGGGTTCCAGTGCGCGTTCTGCATGCCCGGCTTCATTATGGCGGCGGTGGCATTCCTAAAGACGAATCCAAATCCCACGCGGAGCGAACTGGCGCAGGGCCTCTCGGGAAATCTGTGCCGGTGCCAGGACTACGACAAAATCTTAACCGCGATGATGCGCGGCGCAGAGAACATGAGGAGGACGAGCCGTGCCTAATGACGATGCCAAATCCGTTGCGCCGACTCCGCGTGTGTACGGGGCTGGACACAAATTGATCGGCAAGAATTACGTAACGGCCGACCTTTACGCAAAAGTTACCGGACAGGCAAAGTACGCCGAGGACTTTCACGCCGACGGCATGCTGTTCTGCAAGCTGCTCCTCAGCCCCTTGCCGCATGCGCGCGTGAAGCATCTAAACGTGCGCGAGGCGCTTGCAATGCCTGGTGTGAGGGCGATTCTCACGGCCGACGAACTTCCGCCTCCGGCCGATACGCTCACCGACAATGGTACGGTGATTCGGGCCAACCCAAAGAGCGAGAAGGCTCTCACCATGGAGCCGCTTTACCAGGGTGAACCGATTCTCGCCGTCGCTGCTGTAGACGAACTTACTGCGGCGGACGCGATTGAAAAGATTCGAATCGAGTTCGAACCCCTTCCCTTCGCCATTGACCCGCTCGATACCTTGCGGCCTGGGGGCCCCAATCCCAGAACGGACGGAAACATTTGGGTGCAGTCTCCGGCACTGCAGGCCGTCGCGGGAGCTGCGCCGCCGGCCCCTCCACCTCCCACGATCGGAGCGCTCAAGTGGACCGAGGCGGAGTTCGCCGACGCGAAGTACGGGCGTCTGCCGATGGGGAAAACGCCCGATGAATGGTCGTACGGTGACATCGACGCGGGGTTCAAGAATGCAGCGCTCGTGCTCGATGAAACCTTTGTGACCCCGGACACGAGCCATCAGCCGCTTGAGACGCGCAGTGCGCTGGCGTACTGGCAGAACGGCAAGGTCTACGTTCACACCGGCACGCAGAGCACCGCGCAAACCGTTCCTGCCATTGCGAGATGGTTGAACATGGATGTGAGCAAGGTTGTCCTCGTCAGCGAATATACCGGAGGCGGGTTTGGCAGCAAGGTAACGGCTGGCATTTCGCTAATTATTCCCGCGCTCCTATCGAAGAAGGCCAATGCGCCGGTGATGATGCGGATTAGCCGGGAGGAGGAAACTTTCATCGGCCGCGCGCGGCCCAGTCTGCTAGGGCGGATGAAAGTCGGCTTCTCCAAGGACGGGCGGATCATCGCGCTCGACATGTTTGTTATCTCCAACAATGGCCCCTATGACGCAAATGGCGATGTCCCTACATCGGGCCGTATCGTGTCTCTTTTGTATCAACCTCAGGCCATGCGCTGGCGCGGAGCGACGATTCTGACGAATACGCCGCCCAGAAGTGCGCAAAGCTCGCCTGGCGGCTTGCAGGGCATCGTGATCTTGGAACCGATCATCGCGAAAGCGGCGCGCAAGCTCGAACTCGACCAAGTCGCTATCCGGCGAATCAATTGTCCGGAGGGCAAGGCGCCTTTCGGGCCGGAAGTGAAAGGCAAGCGGCCTTATGCGACGAGCGCGTTCCTCAAGGAAGCCCTCGACCGCGGGGCAGAACAGTTCAAATGGAGCGAGCGGGCTATCCGCACGCCGAAGCGTATCGGTACAAAGGTGCGTGGTGTCGGCGTATCGCTCAGCTGTTATGTCGGTGGCACGGTCGGCTTCGATGGTCTCCTCGTTATCCAGCCGGATGGCCGTGTGAACTTCCAATCCGGAATCGGCAACCTCGGAACGGAGTCGGTAATCGACGTGCATCGCGCGGGAGCCGAAGTTCTCGGAGTGCCGTGGGAGAAGTGCGACGTTACATGGGGCGACTCTTCGAAGAACCTTCCGTTCACCTGCGTTTCCGGCGGCAGCCAGACGACCCACGCAATGACACGAGCCGCCTACGCGACCGCGATGGATGCCCGGCAAAAACTCAAGGAGATTGCAGCCAAAAAGCTTGGCGGCAAGCCAGAGAATTACGATGTCGCCAACGAGCGCGTATTTCGCAAGGCCGGCGGCCCAGGCATGACTCTGGCACAGGCCGCGAAGTACGCGATTCAGCTCGGCGGCATCTACGATGGCCACGAGGTATCCGCCGACCTGAACAGGCGGACAAAGGCATCGGCGGCGGCGCTCGCTGGCCAGGGCCTTTTGGCAGCCGCGAAGGATAATTACCCTCGCGATGGCGCGACATTTTCCTACGTTGCTAGCTTTGCCGAGGTCGAAGTGGATGTGGAGACCGGCAAGTACAACATCGTCGATTTCCTCGCCTACGCCGATGTAGGCTCGGTACTTCATCCCCGCTCGCTTGGCGGCCAGGTATTGGGCCGGTCGGTGCTGGGCATTGGGCATGCGATTGGCCAGAAGTGGGTGTACGATCCTCACTACGGCGCCATGCTTTCGACGCGCTTTTATCAGAGCAAGCCGCCAACAATTTTGGATGTGCCTGTCGAAATGCAATGGGCAGCGGTCGATATTCCTGATCCGGAAACGCCGGTCGGCGCCCGCGGCGTGGGCGAGCCGCCCGTTGGCGGCGGGTGCGCCGCGATCTTGAACGCGCTTTCGGACGCGCTTGGTGATGACATTTTTCGGCGCGCCCCGGTTAACGCGGACACCATTCTCACGTCCCTCGAAGCGGGACATCCCATGCAACATCCCTTGATGGCGCACATTTAGCGGCAGGCGGAAGGAGAAGCCATGGCTGTAATTCGAGACGTGATGCCGGCCTTTGAACTGGTTCAGCCGAAGTCAATTGCGGATGCTCAAAAGGTGCTCGAGCAGCAAGGCGAGAACGGCTGGGTGCTGGCCGGAGGCATGGATAGCTTCGACTGGCTCAAGGACCGTATCAAGAAACCGAAAGTGGTGGTTGATTTGAGCGGGATCGCGGAACTCGAAGGAGTTCGCACCACAGCCGACGGCATTGAGATCGGGGCGATGACCACGCTCACGGAAGTGGTTCAGCATCCCGTAATCCGAGAGAAGTACAAGCTGCTGGCTGAGAGCGCGGAATTGGTGGCTTCGCCGCAGATCCGAAATCAGGGCACGCTTGGCGGCAACGTGTCACAAGATGCTCGATGCTGGTATTACCGCGCCGGTTGGCCTTGCTACCGCGCCGGCGGGAACATCTGCTATGCCGATACACCGGAGGGTCGCAACCGGGAGCACGCGATACTGCATGCGGACCGCTGCGTGGCGGTGAATCCCTCGGATTCGGCTCCGGCTTTGATCGCGCTGGACGCAAAATTCGTGATGCGTACGCCCAAGGGCGAGCGCGTTGTGGATGCCGAGGACTATTTCGTCGGGCCTGAAATCGACATCACCCACTTGCAGATCTTGAAGCCCGGCGACTTGCTGACGACCATTCGAATTCCGTCCACGTGGGCAGGCGCGCAATTCTATTTTGAGAAAGTGCGAGACCGGAATGTGTGGGACTTCCCACTATTGAATGTGGCCTCAGCGATGTTCGTATCAAGTGGCAGCATCGAGCGAATCCGCATAGCGGTCAACGGCGCTGCGGCTCGCCCTCTGCGCTTGAAGGTTGTCGAAGACGCGGTCCGCGGCAAACTACCGAATGCAGCCACCGGAGAAATGGCAGGGAAGCTGGCAGTGCAGGGAGCTGTCCCCTTGCAATTCAATGCTTACAAGATCCCGCTGATGAGAAACCTGGTGAAACGCGCCATTGGCGGCGTGGAGGAGGCGAAATGGACCCCCTACAGTGGGCAATAGATCCGTGGGGGGAAATTGTCCCCATCCACATCGCGTGGTTCTTGATATGGGTGGCGGTGATTGCGGGATTGCTCTTCGTTATCGTCCATGCGGTTTTCGTGCGGTATTTCGCGAAACCCAGGCAGTTCGAGCCAGATGCTGCTCCCGTCGACGCCGCAAAGATTCCCGTCCACGTTCCCCGTCATTCGCTGGTTGCGCGGGCGTTTCACTGGGTCATGGCCGTCTCCATGTTCACATTGCTGTTCACCGCTTTCCTTCCGAGAGTAGGGGTTCAGTTTGACTGGGTTACCTATCACTGGATCGCTGGAGCTGTGTTGACGGCTTCTGTCGTATTTCACATCTTCCACGCTTCGTTCTTTTTGGACTTCTGGTCCATCTGGCCCGACAAAATCGATCTCCGGGATGCATGGAGAAGAACGCAGCGCATCATGGGGAAACCAGCGCCCCCACCGGAGAGATTTGCCAAGTACCCTCTGGAAAACAAGCTCTACCACGCCGCCATTATCGCCGCTGGTCTGTCTGCAATCGTGACCGGTGTGTTCATGATGTCTCGCGTACGCACGATCTTTTTCCCCCGCAGTCCATACCTGTTCAGCGACATGACATGGGGCATGATGTACGTGCTGCACGGGCTGGCGGGCGTCGGACTGATCGCGTTGATCATGGTGCACGTCTACTTCGGAATTCGGCCGGAGAAGCGTCCGATCACGACGTCGATGATTCTGGGGTGGATGAGCCGCGACTTTTATCTGGAAGAGCACGATCCAGCGCGATGGCCGGTGGATGTTTCCGCGTCGTCTTCGAGATCCCAGAGCGCGAAGACCGAGGGGTTAACAGATGTTGGCTGACATTTCGGAACGTTGCAACGCCATCGAAGAAGGCTATGAGTTCATGCTGGCCTACGCCGCCCAAGGGCTTCCGAGTGACGAAGGCAGCCAATCGGACGGACGAATTCGCGAATACCTGGGGCGCGCCGGGAGAGCGATCTCCGGCCTGGCAGAGAGCTGTGCGATGGCCGTGAAACACGAGCACCTTGAGCCGGCCGAACGATATCAGGCGTTCTTTGCAGTGCTTGAACGCGATGCACACGACTCCCTCACCGCGATTGAACTGGTTCTGGCGCAGCGCGCCATCAGCTCTCAATTGATCGACAACCTGAACGCTTCGATGCATCTCCGCGCGCTGCTTACGGATCTGTTTCTCCTAAGCGAGACTGTAAAGACTCAGCGCGCACCGGCAAAGCCGATGGCTTCGGGCGGTTAGGACTTCCCAGCGTTTCACCAAGACGCCGTATAGCCGGGAAGCACACTGGAAATGAAAGGCAGACCAGGCTTCCGGGATCTACGCGGAAAGGGACCAGAAGTTGGAGGCGGCGCGGAAGCAACGGCAGGTTCGTCGCCAGCAAGCCGGTGCCCCTCACTGGGACGAATCTCCGAAAGAGAGTTCGTTTTGCTCAGGTTCTTTTATTTTGGGGCGAAGAGGCAGGGAGATGAGGACGAGCGAACAACTTGAACGGGCGAGGGCGGGATTTCTAGAAATGCGCGAGCAGGAGTCTTCGTGACGCGCCCAGTCGGCTGAGGCAGAGAGGGAAGATTTGCGAAGGCTGGCATGTGTGCGTACTGTTTCCATGAGCTCTACACCGTCACTGGCGTATTGACATTCGCGGCGTCGGCGGGGGCGTCGTCTTCCTGCCCATCTCTCGTCGGTACAAATCCCATAACGTCAACGCTGACGGGCAACCAAGTGTCATTCTCGGACAACCAGCCAGATGGATTATCAGGTTTCGTAACGATGGACAGCGTCGCGAAGAATTTGACGGGCGTCTATGGCGTTAGTATCTGCCTTTCACAATGAGCAGACCCTAGTGGCAATTAGTCGACCTCTCTGCCCTCAAACTCGATCCCTCCTTCATTGAAGCGATCGAGCATCTGAATGAGCGGCTCGAGTTCTTCGTGTCTAGCGATCTAAAGAACGATGCGAAGCCTCACGTGGCACTGCGTCCTTCTTCACAGGGCTCAGTAGATTAGAGCTGCTGACAGCGGTTTCGTTAGGGTCGCTGGGAAGAACGAAGTTGTGCGGTTCCGGCGCTTTCTCAGGTTAGAGGCCTTCGTTAAACCTCTCTTCGTACGACGGCAGTTTGTCGCCGTCGCGTGCGACCCATACATATAGTGCGGGGAGCAAAAAAATGCTGAGCAGAAGCGCGCCCATTAGTCCACCCACTATGACGATCGCGAAAGGCCGTTGCGAGTCTGAGCCAATACCTCGGGAAAGGGCAGCCGGCAGTAAGCCCAGACTCGCCACTAACATGGTCATCATGACGGGTCGAAGTCGAAGGACGGCGCCTTCAATGACCGCGTCTTCAATAGAATTACCGGCGGCGCGAAGCTGATTGATGTATTCGATCATGATGACCCCAATTTCGACAGACACGCCGAAGAGCGCTAGAAATCCGACGCCCGACGAAACGCTGAGGTGTGTTCGGGTTATAAGCAGAGCCAGCAAGCCTCCGATGGGTGCAACCGCCACTTCGGCAAGAATTAGGCCAGCCCATTTTGCTGAGGAGAACATGATATAAAGAATCACGAAGATGGCGAAGACAGTAATGGGTACGATAATCATCAGGCGCTTCTGCGAGCGTTTTTGACTTTCATATTCGCCGGCCCAATTGATGCGATAGCCGATGGGAAGCTTAACGCGGTGGTTGACAAGTTTCATGGCCTCTTCAACGGTGCCGCCGAGATCGCGGCCACGGACGCTGTATTTGATGGCCACGTACCTGGAATTCGCCTCACGATAGATTTCCGATGCGCCATCACGGGAATCGAACCTGGCTAGTTGTGAAAGAGAGACGCGTTCGCCAGAGGGGGCCAGGAGGCGGATACTCTCAATGTTTTCCTTGGTCTCGCGAAAAGGAGCGAGGTAGCGCAGGACAAGGTCGTACCGCTGCTCGCCTTGCAAGACCTGACTGACCGCTTTGCCGCCAACGGCGGCCTCAACAGCGTCTTGAATCTCGGACACATTGATGAGGTAACGCCCGGCCTCCTGACGGTTGACGGTGATATTCAAGTTGGGCTGACCGAGTACGCGGAACAGACCCAGATCTTCAATCCCGCGCACACCGCGTAGGATGTCGACGATTTCCTCGCCCTTCTCCTCGAGAATTCCAAGGTCGTCACCGTACAATTTTACGGCCAGCTCCCCTTTCACTCCACTTACGGCCTCCTCCATGTTATCCGCGATGGGCTGCGAGAAATTCCAAAGTACTCCCGGGATTTTGCTCAACTCGCGATCCATTGCGGCAATCAGCTCGTCCTTGTCTCCGTGAAATACAAGTCGCCAATTCTTTTTGGGCTTTAGATCAACGAAATACTCCGTATTGAAGAACCCCGTCGTATCCGTTCCGTCGTCAGGTCTGCCCACTTGCGACACTACCTGAGTAACCTCGGGAAACGATGCCAGCAGGATACGCGCCTGATTCATCACCCGCGTGCCTTCATCGGGTCCCGTGCTTGGAGCGAGAGTGCCGCGCGCCCAAATGGCTCCCTCGTCGAGATGCGGCAAGAATTCTGAGCCAATCAAACCGCTAACTATAAGAAAGATGGAGATCCCGAAAGCCACGGCCCCAGCGCTCAAAGTCATGCTGTGATGGTTAATCGCCCAGCCGACCGCCACGCGATACCTTTCTCTCAAGAAATTCATGATCGGGTTCTGCCATTCGCGCATTCCATGATGGAACTGGAGCAGCGCTAGCACTGGAGCGATGGCGATTGAAAACAACAATGCGCCAACCAATGCGAAGCACACGGTCCATGCCATGGGCTTGAAAAGGCGCCCCTCTACGCTCTGCAACGTGAAAATAGGTATGTATGCCGTGATGATGATCGCGCGGGCGTAAAACA
This sequence comes from Candidatus Acidiferrales bacterium, assembly GCA_963722985.1. Classification (GTDB taxonomy): domain Bacteria; phylum Acidobacteriota; class Terriglobia; order Acidiferrales; family UBA7541; genus Acidiferrum. Next base: position 341,696 of record CAVROZ010000005.1, read on the forward strand.
CTGGCCTGAGCACCTCATTGACCGCATCGCGGATGACCTGCCAGGGTGTTCTTTCCGGGTCGGGCTCCAACCCGAAATGGCGGACAATGTTCTCAATAATCACGACGGTTCCGTCGACCACCATGCCGAAATCGAGAGCTCCCAGCGACAGAAGGTTGGCAGGGATTTTGTTGAGCTCTAGGCAGGTCGAGGCAAAGAGCAGGGAAAACGGAATGGTGAGCGCTACGATGATCGCTCCCCGTACATTCCCAAGAAAGAGAAATAGGATGATCGATACCAGCAGCACGCCTTCCGTCAGATTGTGGAGGACTGTGTGTGTGGTCAAATGAACCAGATCGCTGCGATCTAGAAAAGGAACAATCTTCACGCCGGGCGGCAGAATGTGTTCATTCAACTGCTTGACCTTTTCGTGGATCAGCGTCAAGGTTTCATCTGCGTTCGCGCCCTTACGCAGCAATACAATTCCCTCTATCGTGTCTTGATTGTCGATAATGGTACCTTCTTCGTGATGAATTGCTTTCCCGACTTGTCCGAGGCGGATCTTTGGCCCCTGTTCTACCCTCGCGATGTCCTTCACGCGCAGCGCCGTACCATTTCTCGCTGTGATGACCGTCTCTTGGATGTCTTGCACACTGTTGTATAGACCCACGACACGCACGTTGAGCTGTTGCTGACCCGCTTTGATGAAGCTGCCACCAGCATTTGTGTTGTTGTTGCTCAGTTGTTGTTCGATCTGGGCAAGACTCAGGCCGTAGGCTACCAGTTTGTTGGGATCCACCTGCACCTGATACTCACGCGTGATACCACCAAAGCTGACCACATCCACAACGTTCGGGATCGACTTGAACTGCTTCTCCAGCGTCCAATCCTCAATGGATTTCAATTCCATTAGGTCGTATCCAGGATTTGTGCTCCTCAGTGAGTACCAATAGATCTGCCCGACCGGGCTCCAGTCCATGCCCAACTGCGGTTGCAAGTTGTTAGGGAGGGCAACTTGGGCAAGTCTTTCCAATACCTTCTGACGGTTCCAATCATTCTCCGAATTGTCATCGAAGATCAGCATCACACTGGAGAGCCCGAAGAGCGAAACGGTCCGCAGATCTTCCAGATGGGCGATACCGTTCATCTGAATTTCAATCGGTATGGTGACCTGTTGTTCCACCTCCTCCGCTGCGCGCCCCGGCCACTGTGTAATGATTTGTGCATAGTTATTCGCGACGTCGGGATAGGCTTCCACGGGCAGGTTGTGAAACGATATAGCTCCCCAGACCAGCAATAGAACAGCCAGCGCTAGGACAATAAATCTGTTGTTGAGCGCATAGCTAATCAGGTCGCGAATCATTCGATGGCGGGCACCGTGGTTGCCTTGGAGGCCATTTGTCCCGAAGTTTACACATCAACGGGAAGACCCGCAATAACTCAGGACAGCGTTGGGTGCCTCTGCGAGTGCGAACTCCATTGTAAGGGCCGAAGCGTCGAAAAGGAACGGGGGACGCCGTCGCACACAAAGAGCAGCGCCCACTGGTTGCCACGCTTGCCACCAGGGCAGCGATTTAAACCTCGCCATTTTTTCGTTGCCGTGTTCCTTGTACCAGCTCTTCTACGCGTCAGCCGTCGCTGGAAGATTCTCGTCGGTGATTTCGCAGCAGCGCCATAAAGCACCAGCCACGCATCTGGTCGTTCGTGTCGCCAGAAAGTGGTGCAGACACGCATACACAAGAAGCAGGTCCATGCCGCTAAAGACAAGAAGATGAACGGCGCGTGAGAGTACGGAAGAAAGTAGACGACGGCGGTCCAAACGAGAAAACGATCAGGAACATGGCGCGGCTGCGATTGCGCAGCGGCGGAAAATAGAATTCCGTGCCACCTGGCTAAGCGGTGATGACGACTTGCGAACGGTGGGAGCGGAGACGGCTTCCGTGTCGTCCGGCGAGGCGCTGCCGAAGCCGTGAGTCATGGAAGAGGAGGCCGGGTCGAGCGCGGGAGAAGAGCTGGTTCTAAATCAAGTCGAGCTGTGGTTCAGCAAGATCGACCGCGACGTCATCGCGCGAGGGGTATTCACTTCCGTCTCTGATCTGAAGAGGAAACTGTTGCACTACATCCGGCACTACAACAAATCGCCTCGTACAGTGAAATGGAAATATGCCGATCCATCGCGCCATCTCAGTACACAATCAGTTGGTACAGCCCACTAGTACTGTCAATTTCGAGATTATGACTTGACTGCTTCGTTAGAAGCCAAGTAACAGATTCGGCGGGCTCCATAACGCAATGGGGAGGCCGGTATGAAACGCATTTACACAATGGTTGGGCTGGCGTTCCTGATTCTGGGTGCGCAGACCGCGAAAGCCGGAACGGATACAGATACGGACACTGTGACTCATGACGATACGACAGTGACTGACACCATCACGACAGCACTGTACGGAACAACAACGATCACCTGGCTCCGCGATGCGAACTTGGCGGCGAGGCTGACCCCCGACAGCCCGTTATGGGTCGAAGGCATCAATCGAGACGGTTCGATGAGTCTGAGTACGGCGGTCGCCTTCATCAACCAGCTGAACATACACTCGTACCTGGGAATCAATACCTGGAGACTTCCGACCAGCAACCTTAGCGATACAGGCTGTAGCCTTAAGTCCATGGGGGGACCTTACGGTTACAATTGCGGCACGCCTTCCGGCACAAGCACTCAGAACCCAGGCCACCCCTATAGCGAGCTGGCGGGTCTTTTTTATAATGTTCTGGGAGGTACTGCGCACAATAATATCCTGCTGACGCATAATTCCAAGTTCAAATATTTTAAAAACTTCCAGCCTTATCTGTACTGGTCCGAGACGGCGCAGACCGGAGTGTCGGCCTACGCTTTCGATTTCTGGTTCCAGAACGGATTCGAAGGCACGGAAGCTGAATATGACAGCATGTTTGTTCTTCCGGTATACACCACGACAACAGGGAGCGCGCCGCAGACGTCGCCGGCGGCGTGCCCGGATTATACAAGTCCGCAGAGCTGCCCGTACCCTTACCCTTCCGGCCTGGGATTGAGCACGACGCTCCCTCCCGCGAATCTGACCTTGCGGGAAACCATTGGTGGTTTGCTGGTCTACGATCCCGCCTTGGATGTGACGTTCCTGGCCAACGCCAATCTGGCGGGAACCTTGAGTCACGATAGCCCTTATTGGGTCTCTGGCATCAATCCGGACGGCTCGATGAATCTTGACACATTGACGAATTTCCTCGCCGCCCTGAACAACCCGGACAACCCCTATCTGGGAATCACCGGGTGGATGATACCCACGGTCATGGCACGCAACCCTGACTGCTCGATCCAAACCACGGGAGAAAATCCGGACTATGGCTACAATTGCGACACCTCTGCAAGTCAATTGGGCGAACTGTTCTACGACCAACTGAGTGGCGTGGCCGGCGAAGGCCCGTTCAGCTTCCCCCTTTCGCGCCCGCTGACTCCAGAGGAATTACGGGAATTGTTTGAGCTCGGAATTTTCAGCAACTTGCAGTTGAACTATTACTGGCAGCAATGCGTGCCTGGGCCGTGCAACGCAAACCTCGCTGAAAGCAATGGAAGCTTTTCGTTCCTGAGTGGTTACCAGGGGATTCAGAACAAAAATAATGACTTGTTTGTGTTTCTGGAGGTGTCGGGCGATATCCGGTTTCTTCGGAATCCCCACCCGTTTCCACCGCCTTTTTAGCCCAGCCGAACCATGCTTCCCTCGGTGAACCACGGCCGGCCGATGTTGCTGCCAGCTCTCGGCCAGAAGCCTTGGGCAATCGCTCATCTGAGCCCCACAACGGGCTGCATACACGGAACGGCCCGCACAAGTAATTCGACTGCGGCCATACCCGCACCTGCTCGAACCGAACACTCGCCACCGCGTGCTCCAGCTCGAACCGAGGAGCGAGGGTCTGCCCCTCACGAATCTCAACCGCATGACCAAGCCCATGCAACAGACAAATAAGAAGCCCTGAGGTACAGACCACAAAGTCCACTCGTTGGCGTAAATAGCCCAAGGTTACGTCTGCCACAGTCGGTGAATCACTATCCAAGGGGCTCGGGCGACACTCCGGCCCCTTGTTCGTGTCATTGGCCGAGCTTGCAGTTCCGAATTCTGCTCGTCAGCCGATAATCGGTAGTTCTTTGGCCAAAAAGGAGAAACAGCGGAATCCTATTCCCTGTTATTCCCTGGTTCGATTTGCTTAGCAACTCGCATCTATCTTCTAAACCATTGTCCGATAGTTATTTGCATCCAAGTGGGTCATGACCAAAGCTGGAAATAGCCCGCATTTTTCCCTGTTAGGGGAGGGAATTAGCGGCGAGGGGAGAAGGGCCCAGCAAGTTCGGACCTGGTTTTCTAACAGGATCCTTGATCGCCGAGTGTCGGAGAAGTCCGCCACGAGCCGCACATCAGGTGCGAGATTGACCGTACGCTAAGACAACTCGCCCGCTTGAAGCGGAGGCGCTTGGGCGAGGCAGGACCGCCACGCATCGAAGTGGAGCTGAAGCGATCGAGGGTTTGGGAAATCTGTTCTCGCCTACTTACGAGTCTTTCGCTCCTGCGGGAAGGCCGGCAGCACTGATCGATGTAATTCCATGGCACTGTCTACGTCAAGTCAGCCGTCTTGCCAGCCTGTGATTCGGTATTACTGGGATGTAGGCGGGAACTCGCCTGTGCCTGACGCCGCCGTGATGGGATTTCGCGGAATAATCGATTTCTAGAGTTTGTTTAACTAGCGGGGATGCGACGTGAGGTAAAGTGGTCGGGATGGGAAACTCGTTTATCCCGACGAATATCGACGAATACCTGCGCAAGCGCCTGATGCCTGTAGAGGGCGCAATCCCTCAATTGCCTGGAATCGAGATGTATGGCAATTCGATTCCCGCCGGAGCCGTAGGGGGTGACCTGTTTGAATATATCAATTTTCAGCAACGATACGACATTGACGGTCGCATCCAACTCGCGCTGAAGCGCTCGCAGGAGTATCTAGAGAAGCTGGCCGTCGGTGCATCGCCCCGCAATTCCGTTGACGACCATGTCAACTGGCTGAAATCGCGCGCTGGCTTCAGTTCGGAAAAAGAAACTGCGTACCGGGAAGCGCGAAGCTCGGAGCAGGTACGTGTTGCCGAAGACTTGCAAGAATTACGCAGCACCGCCGGAGTCCTCCTAGTCGATGCCGAAGGCCACGGAATCATTGCCGCCAAAATCGCGTCGACAGTGCATGACACATTTCAGGCGCTGATGCTTTCAGAACTCGATCATCGCGGGAAGACTACCCCGGAATTGTTCGAGAGGCTGAACCTGCGCCTGGCTCAATCATCTACCGCGCGCAATGCACTCGGGCGAAGTTTGACGGATGGGGTACAGGAGATCGCCACGATGCTGTATGGCGAAATCCGGCCATCCGGCAACTTTCGATTTGTGAATTTCGGACATCCGCCGCCACTCGTCTACTCTGCGGAATTTGGCAGATTCGTGGAATTGGACAAGAGCCGGATGGTGCAGTTTCTACCGCTCGGCTTGCAAATCCCCGAAGACCATCCTGACCGGAACCGATACCTCTCGTTGGACTATCGGAAGCGTCGAGTGAAATCTTCGGACATGGCCGAGCTCACGCTCATGAATACAGGGGACATCTTCTTTCTTTATACCGATGGCGTGTATAGCGGAGGCGATAAAGAGGAACGTAGCCGTCTTGAAAAAGTGATGCTTGAACACCATCAGCTTTCGGCGAAAGAAATCTGCAATGCCTTACTCGATTACGCCCTAAAGAGGGACGACGAGTTGCGCCAGAGGGGCGAGCAAGACCGCATTGATGATAAAACCGTCTTCATCATCAAGCGCCACTAACAGAACACTTCGCGCTCTGCCCCTGATCCTTCTCCCTTGGGTCGGTCATCCGGCAGAGATTCGAGCCGCCAATGCGGCTATTGCACGATCAGCGTTAGATTCTCTGGGCTAGCGTAGGACCAGCCCAATGTCCTGCGAAAACTAACGCAGTGATGGTCAACACAGTTATGCTGCAGATACGCCAGAATAATTTGAATCCCATAGACAGCACTACAGCGGCCAACAAAAGCTTTCTCATGCAGAACATACTCCGAACGGAGTCGATCACTTTCCCGGTCCTCGGCCGTATATGCTAAAGCAAGCTACCGATGCTACACTCCCCGATCGTGAATCGCTCCTGCGCCAACTGGATGTATGAAACATGACAGATTGGTTCGCGCGCCCCGTCCTACACTTGGCGGCTGTTAAAGCCTCGCTCCGCTTTTGCTTTAGCCGGCTTGGCTTCACGAGCCCTTGGCGCGACCCCAAACGGCAAATGATGGGAGTTCTCATGCGAGAGAAGATTGAAGTTAAAGCAGGCAATAAGTACATCATGAATTGCCTCTCGGGAGTTGTCACTATCGCGCTCAGTCTTGTTCTCTGCATGCCTGTCAGAGCGCAGACCACCAGCGGCAAACCCATCGGTGGCGTCACCACCGGCGAAGTCGTCGGCGTAATTGTGGGAGTGGCAGCGGCCGTGGCAGTGGTTACTGTTGTCGTCATTCACGAATCTTCCAAGAAGCGAACGATTACGGGATGCGTCGACTCGGCCCAACAGGGGATGACTCTAATGGACGAGAAAGACAAGCGATCTTACTCGCTATCCGGCGACACGACGGGTATTCGACCGGGCGACCGAGTGACCTTGCAGGGCAAGAAGATCAGACCGAACGGCAGCAACCTACTTACGTGGGAAACGACAAAGGTTACCAAGGACTTCGGGGTCTGCCAGCCTTAAACATAAGGTTGGAGTGATTCATTAGTAGCTGAGGTCAGGAAGGAAGAACTGTTCAGGCTTTCTGACAATGTCCCTGATAACGGAGTGTCGGAGAAGTTGCTCTGCTACGAGACGCACGTCAGCCGCGAGATTGACCGTACGCTAATCCGACTCGACCGCTTGAGTGGAGGCGGCTCGGCAAGGCAGCACCGCCGCGCAGGGAACCGGAGTTGAACCGATAAGAGGTTTTGGAGCTTTGTGAATCATTCCGGCTAATGCCATGCTCGCAGGTAGGCTCGGACACGACGGAATTCCAGTCCTTCACAACCTGCTGCTCGCTGAAGAGCGCGGTGTGTTCATTTCCGAAATCTCCAATATGTAAACCGTCCGTCTTGTCGACAACCGCCGTAGTGGCCTTAACCACGGCGCCGGTGATTCTCCCGGCGTGCATAGAGACGTGAACCTTATCACCGACCTTGTAAAAATTGGCGGCATCGGACCAGGTGTAGCAGATGGGCGTCCGCCCGGCATGCCTTCAACAACAATCGATGCCCAAGAAATACAGCCTCATCAGATTCGCAAAGTGCTGTCGCCGTATTCAGGGAGGTTCCATGCGATTTCCCGTCCCCTGCCCAGTTGAACCTTGTACGGCTCATTGTTTTAGCGCAATATAAAACATTCGCGTGAGGTGTGACACGCTCTTAAAGCGTAATCGTAATGCATAAAGTTTGGCGCTCATCCGCAGAATGTTTGGTTGCCTGCCTGGCGCTGGCAACGCTAACTATTATCTGCGGACGACTGCATTTTAATCTCACCACGTCCAGTCTGCTTTTTGTGATTGTCGTCTTCCTGGTATCCCGCTTCGGGAGATTTGTTTCATCAATTATCACCTCCGTCATCGCGGCTCTGTGCTTAGGATACCTTGCTCCCCCCAGTTTCCGTTTTCGAATCGACGACCCACTTGATTCTGTGGCGGTCGCTACCTTCTTGATCGCTTCACTGGTTATGTCGGGCCTGTTGTCCAAAGTGCGCGAGCAAGCAGAGCGGAAACTGCGAGAAAGCGAAGAGCGGTTACGTCTAGCGGTACAAGCCGGAAGAATGTACGCGTTCGAGTGGGACATGGCAAGCGATGTGATCGTGCGAACCGGACAATGCGGAGATATTCTGAATTGGATGGACGACCCCACGCGTGATAGGGGACGGGAATTTATCGACCGGATTCACCCCGATGACCGCGAGACCTATTTATCCCCAAAGACTCGGCTTACTCCGGAAAATCCTTACTATCGAATCGATTATCGGTTGGTGCATCCGAACGGCAACGTAGTTTGGCTGGAAGCAAACGGGCGCGTCTTCTTCGACGGTCAAGGCACGAGACTGCGCATCATAGGTCTGGTGGCGGATGTAACCGAGCGGAAGCAGGCGGAAGCCGCGCTCAGCGAGACCGAATTGCGGTTCAGGTTAGTGGCAGATACCGCTCCTGCGTTGATCTGGATGTCCGGAATGGACAAGCTATGCAGCTTTTTCAATAAGGGCTGGCTGGACTTCACCGGGCGATCGATCGACTTGGAACTCGGAAACGGCTGGGTGCAAGGTGTTCACTCTGAGGACTTGCAGAACTGCCTTGACACCTATGTTCGGGCTTTTGAAGCGCGCGAGAAATTCACGATGGAGTATCGGCTCCGGCGCTACGACGGCGAATATCGCTGGATTCTCGACATTGGGGTGCCGAGATTCAATCAAGATGGCTCATTCGCGGGTTTCATTGGATCATGTATGGATATTACGGATCTCAAGCTCGCCGAAGAAGCCCTCTCAGGCGTCAACCGCAGGTTGATTGAAGCCCAAGAGCGTGAACGCACCCGCATCAGCAGAGAACTTCACGATGACATAAGTCAACGTCTGGCTCTGTTGGCACTTGAGTTAGAGCAGTTCGCGGAAGACTGTCCTGACTTGTCTGCCGAAGTCCGCAGTCGCGTTCGCGTCCTGCGGGAACAGACCGCGGACGTAGGAGGCGCTGTCCACACTTTGTCGCACGAACTGCATTCGTCAAAACTGGAATATCTGGGCCTTGCTCCTACCATCAGTGCATTCTGCAAAGAGTTTTCTGACCGGCAGAATGTAGAAGTTGTCTTCGCTCATGATGACGTCCCGCGCTCTCTTCCGCAGGATATTTCACTCTGCCTCTTCCGCATCTTACAGGAAGCTCTGCAAAATGCGGTGAAACACAGCGGAGCGCGGCGCTTCGATGTGGAGCTGCGCGGAACTTCGGGCGCGATCGACCTCAGCGTGCGCGATTCGGGATCGGGTTTTGACGTCGAAAAGGCGATGGAAACCCGTGGGCTTGGCCTCACTAGCATGAAGGAGCGGATAAAGCTGATAGATGGGCAGTTTTCTATCAATTCGCAACCGCAATGCGGGACGACTATCCACGCCCGCGTGTCCTTCAGCAAAGTCGCACTGGCTGCGACCTAACAACGGGTTCGAAAGTAGCTTGGTCATCCCCTGGGTCTCCGGGCTTCAATCGCACTTTAAAATCTTCTCTCTCAAACGACTCCGCATAAACCACTCCCGATGTAAGGACAAAGGGCTTTTCATACCCAAGTGTAAGAATGCTTTATAGAAAAATAGACTTTTCATTCTCAGTTTCTCGGGAAGCTGAGATTCGGACGAACAAAGGCGGAAATATCGGTGTCCCGGACCTACGGCGCGGACGCCAACCTAGGGAGCGCTCGTAGATATTTTCGTACATACAGCCACGAAAGTTAAAGCAATCCGCAACTGTCAGCCATGCACGGCCATTCCGCGACTGTTAGGGATTTCCCTAGTTGGCCTCGATCAGGAACCAGCGTACACGGGAACCTGGAGTTTTTAGTCGAGTCGTGAGCACGAACCTCATAGCCTCCGTGGACTGAATAGCCTCAGCACCTCGCCGCCAAACTCCGGGAAGGAATGTATTGCGATGAACGTCAACATGATCGCCTCGAGGGCGACGACCTTAATGAGACGCGAGTACCGTTATACAAGGTGGCCGTGATGCCGTACAAGGTGAGCATCGATCTCAAGGTTTTGAATGATGCTGAGTTGATCGAACTGGTACGTGAGACGCAGGAACAGATAGAGGCGCACGGCGAGTGGAATGAGTTGAACGTTCTGTTGCGCGACTTAACGGCAGAGCTCGTAAAGCGACGTGTGCTCTCAAGAGCGAAGTTCGCCGAGTTGATGGAATTGAGCCCGCCAGAGTAGAGGAATTCTTCCAATAGGCAAACTCACAATTTGCAGGTTCCAGATGTGGCCGCAGAGAACACCTACGCCTGCGTCGCGGATTGGCATTGTATGATTGGGCTGAGGTTACAATTCCTTGATTGTCTCCAACTGACCGCAAGTCGAACTTCGCTGCCGTAGGACGCAGTTACTTCGCAAAGAAGTGATCGAATTCTGAAAATCAGCCCGGCCGTGGACTACCAAGTGCCGATCCGAACCACGGCCTGCGTCGATATTTTCAAGCCGTCTTGAGGGTGGATCTGAGCTACGTCATTCATCCAGGAGTGAGTGTACTCAATGTTGAGCACTCGCCAGGCGAAAGGCCGCGTCACTACCCAGTCGAATCCCCCACCTACGGCGATGCTCGGGCCGTTCTGCGCAGTTTCGAACTCGTAAGCACTTCGCTTCGGATAGTGCGCGAGAGTGCCGCTGCCGTTATTCCATTCCTTCAGCAACTGTTTCTTCAGGGTCAGATTGTCGGTTTCCTGGGTATTTTTTCTTCCGCCGAACATGAATTGGCCGAACGGAGAGAAACGGTGAGCCGCCCTGGGCGTCCAACGGAAACCGCCGCCGTAGAAGAGAGAGTCGGCGCTCATGTTGTATTGCGGCTGATGCAGGATCAGACAGCCACTCACTTCGGTGAGTGCCTGGAGTTTAGGACTGACGCGGGCGGCACCTGTGCCCCCGCCTCCAATGCATGAACCGCCACCAAGAAAGGTTTCGTAGTAGGGGAAGGCCGTAAGCTCGATGTCCGCCTCTTTGGGATGCGGATGATTGAAGTCCACGCCTACTGGTTTCCAGGCATCCTTCACGTATGCAAAAGGTCTTTCCCCGCTTCCGTCCCTGAATTCCTCAACCAGTTGTTTGCGAATCTCATAGTTGTCGCCGAAGAGACCTATGCGCGTATCGCGGCCCCACGGGACTCGGAAGGCCATCATATTGGCGAAGGTACGGCCGGGGTTCAGAAAACTTCGTGCCAGGATAATGAGCGGACGATTCGTGCTCCGATTTTCGAGGCCCATGATCGCATACCGATCAGCCGCGTCTTCGGCGAGCATGACCACGAAACCCAGGGTGGGCGTGTCTACAAGGCAAATGAAACCCGGCGAGGCATGAAGCATCACGTTGCCGATGGAAGCCTCACTCGCTGGGCCGATTTTCCATTGCGTATGCCAGATCGCCGAGTATGCCATCGAGCGGAACATACTGATCCAGTACTCGCGCCCATCACCCCATTGAACGTATCTGTACTTGGGATCGTTTTGGCGCTCGATGAATCCGAAGATGGACCCTTCGAGAGGATGCCCCACGTAGGGAGCCATAAACTTGTCGCTGTCGCTCCATCCACGCAGTTCAGAGACCGACGCCATGTAATCTTGGAACCAATGACCGTTCAGGGTGTCGCGCGTGCCAGCCTCGGTGGCAATGTTAAAGCTATGCATGATCCCCGTGAAAAGTAGGGATTCACCGAGAGCTGGCTCCCAACGAAAGGCGCTTTCGTTTTTCTTTTTATTTCCTTGGGTGTCGGGGTCGAGTCGGATGTCGGAGCTGCTTGGATCCTTGAGTGGCTTGTCATTTGGAGGAGCCACGGAGGAATGACTGGTAAGGAAGTCGGGACCAAAGGGTGCGCCAGGAGTAGCGAAAGAGAGTGGGGCATACCAAGCCTGATCGATTGAATGCAGCAAGTGAGACTGGGCGTAGAGAACGTCGCGACCACCAGAGAAGATATCTGGGTCGCGCTGTGCAAAAAGGAGTGCTTCAGGTGAGAAAAAGCAGGCAAGCACCACGGCAAGAATATGTTTCAGAGTTAGCTTCATTTCCGGAGAACCTCCGTCCAATTGACCGCGAATCATGCCTCTATTCGCACTGACGGACGGCTTGGGGTAAACAGTTCGCCCAAAAATGGAACATGGACGTCGACTTAGATGAAAATGGTGAGTCAAGACAGACTATACGACTCAGCCGTACTGCGTTCATTCGAGTGATCTCTACTGTTACATATGGTTCCGGTAATACTGTCCCACGCTCGAGGCAAAGAAAAAGTTACCGCACCCAGCGTTTCGATGCGAGCAAACGTGTTTACCCGCAACAGGATTGAAATGCAGAGGTTGCGGTTGGCCTCGGAAGCACGCGCATGGTCCCCCCTCGTCTACGAGACAGGGCCATGCGCAATGTCCTTCACGGAGCGGTTCAGCTTGCGGCTCTCGCCGCGAGCTTTGCTTCGATGACGTGACGAATTAAACACTTCGTCCTTTCGACGAAGGACAAATGGTCGGCGAGGCAGCTCTCGAGCAGCACACCGACGCCATGGTGACCGGAAAGATCGGCGGCGGCGACCAGCGTGACGTATTCAGCGGTGCGCATGTGGCTTAAGTGATTGGCCTTTGCCAATACGAAGAGGCGCCTCGCCTCCGGCGATTGGATCTCCCCAAGCTCTTTGCGAAAATCCTCAACAAACACATCGTGTAACCGCCCGGTGAGGTTCACTGGTTTCTCTCCGATGATTTTGAACGCTTCGTCCAGCTTCGCAAGGGTTTGCTGAGACACGAAAGCTCGCGCTTCGAGGGCCTCTTGTATTTCCGGATTTTGGGCCAATTCGCCCAACTCCTTGTAGATTGCTGCCGAACGTTCCGAGCCTTGTCGCACCTGGCTCAGAATGGTCACAAATAGTTCCCTTGGATTCTTAACCGGCATAATCGCTTTCTCCTTCTCAAAGTTGTTTGGGGTTTTCGTCTGACCTTTTTACTTCCGAATTCCACGGCTGCAACATTCTAAGAAAAGGCTGCCATCTTCCCCGCCCAAGAAGTCAATAGCAGCCCGAGTTCGGACGGTCAGAATGCCACGTCCGATTGCGCAATTTATAGCGATCAGGTCTCCGCTGCTACTAGGGATTCTCCTAGTTGTGTGGGAACGTGGCCAAGTCTAAAAGATAGGCACAGGTCACGCCTAAAGAGGTGGACCGGAGGAGCCAGCGAGACCCGCAGAGTTGAAGATCGCTCCTGTAAGATCCCAACGCCCGGTGGTCTCAAAATAATCCGGCCCGATGAAATCTTCTGGCTGAACAAATACCCGGAAGAATAGCCAAGCAATCGATAACTAAGAGGCTGGCGCAATGCAACATAAGCCGCTTACAGGTTCGATGGTTTTAATTATCCTGATCTTTGTTGGTTTAGCTGGCCGCGCCAAATCACCTGCTCTTGAATCGCAACAAGATAATCCCAAGAGTGCAGCTCAAACTCAAAAAACCAACAGTGAGTCCGACCAGTCTTCGTATGTCGGCACAGAGGTTTGCAAAACCTGCCATGAGGACATGCCTTCAAAGGATTTCTTCAAGAATTTCGAAGCCTCACCTCACTTTGTCACCACCCTAGATACAAAGAAGGGCCCAGAGTGGCACGGCTGCGAATCCTGTCACGGGCCTGGCAAGGAGCACGTCGACGGGGGGGAGACGTCAGCAAAATTTTCACGTTCAAGGATGCTACGCCGCAACAAACCAGCGCCCGCTGCCTACGCTGTCACCAATACACCGAAGAGCACGGCAACTACGATCGCTCCATGCACCTGGCCAATGGCGTGGCCTGCATCGATTGCCACTCGCCTCACCACGCCCGGGAAAGCCAGTTCCTCATGAAGACGAAAGCGCCGGAACTCTGCTACAGCTGCCACTTGGACGTGAAGGCGCAGTTCGCGCGCCCCTTCCATCACCGGGTCAATGAAGGCCTAATCCAGTGCAACGATTGTCACAGTCCGCACGGAACGTTCCGTCCTGAACAACTGCGCACCAACGCCTCCGGCGACGAAGTCTGCTACAAGTGCCACACCGAGAAAGAAGGGCCGTTCGTCTACCAGCATGAAGCCAAGGTCGAAGGTTGCGTGATCTGCCACTCGCCCCACGGCTCCACCAATGAGCGCTTGCTGAAACAAAACCAGGTCAACCTTCTTTGTCTCAGTTGCCATTCGCAGGCGGCCACCGCGGGACCGCCGGGTACTCCGAGTTTCCATAATCAATCGACCAAATATCAGTCTTGCACGCTCTGCCACATCGCCATCCACGGTTCGAACACCAGCAGTGTGTTCTTTACGCCGTAAGGAAAAAGAGGATGAAGAATACGCGCAACGACAGATCCCTGGTGAGCCCAAGCCCGAAGGACATGTCTTTCTTCCTCGCGGCGCTTTTCCTTACGCTCCTCTTGGCTTCTGCAGCTCACGCGCAACAGATGGAGGAACAAAAGGGCATTGACCAGGGCAATTACAACATCAAGCAGGCCGTTGAATTCGGCGGCCGCATCACCAGCATTTCCGGCGACCTGCAGACATACGACACTATGGTGAACCTGCAGGACGGCCCTCGCCTGCTCAACTTCACCACGGAAATGCGTTCCCTCGATCACCATGGCACGTTCTTCGACCGGTTTTACTTCAGCAATTTCGGCTACGGCGGCGATCCCAACGTCGTCACCGTTCTGCGCATCAGCAAAAACAAGTGGTATTCGTTTGACGGCAACTTCCGTCACGACGAAAACTTCTGGGACTATTCGATCCTGGCGAATCCCTTCAATCCCGCGCCTCTTCAGTCAAATGCCCCGTCAGGATTCAATCCTGTCGCGAATGCGCCCGTCAACGTCCTCAACACGCAAGTCATCGCCATGTCGCCGCACTACTTCAACACCCGAAGGAACATGCAAAACTACGGGCTGACGCTTCTGCCGGACGCGAAAGTCCGATTCCGTGTAGGGTACAACCACAACACCAATGTCGGTCCAGCATACACCCCGATTCATGAAGGGACCGACCAGTTCATCCTTGAGAACTTGTCCGCGGGTCTCAGCCAATACCGCTTCGGTGTGGATTTCCGTCTGCTGGCGCGCACCAATATCAGCTACGACCAGACGTGGAGCTACTACAAAACCGATCCGGGCCTGAGCGATCAGAACCAGCTCTTCAGCGTCGGTCCGGGTTCCCCCCCGGTTGATCTGGGAGTCAGTTGGAACGGGCCGCCCTGCAGCCCCACGTTTCAACCTGGCGGCCTGGTGAATCCCAGTTGCAACGCCTTCTATAACTATCAGTCGCATTGGCGTTCGCGAATGAACGCACCGACCGAGCAGATCAGTCTGCAATCCAGCTACATTCCCGCGGTACAAATCTCAGGCAAGTACAGCTACACAGGCGGAGATTTCACCAACGACTACCAGCAGGGTTTCAGCGGGCTGGTATCGAAGTCGATGTTAGCGGACTATGCGGAGTCCGGGCCAATGCAGGGCCGCCATGTCGCCTCCTACGGCGATTTCGCGGCCACTTGGCAAATCACTCGCGAGTTCAGCCTAGTCGAATCCTTCCACTACGGAAACTGGAACGAGCCGGCACAGTACGTCTCGACGCAGTGCTCGCTATTCGCCGGTAACCTTGTAACCGCGCCAGTTGTCTTTGTCCCGACAGCGCCGCTGCCCAGTAATTCGTGCACCACCCCGCCCGGTCTTGCCAATGGCATCCCAACGCACGCTAGCGGCTCGGCTCCCGATATTCTGGTCAACCTCGACAGCAATTTTCTCAAGCAGCAAGCCATCACCAATCTGATTGAGGGGCAGGTGCAAATCTCGCCGAAGGCCGGCGCCTATTTTGGCTACGACTATACGCACCGGGTCATCGCCGACAATTTCTACAACACGCAAAACGCCGTGTATTTTCCGAATAACGCACAGCGCGGCAACTGCGCCTTAGAGAACGGATTGCTGCCCGACGGCTGCACCCAAAATGCCGACGGATCCGTTTCCTATCAGACTCCCAGTCCCGTCTTCAGCCCTCCCGGTATGACCACGATCGATTACAACGGCGGAGTACTGGGGTTGTGGCTCAAGCCCGCGCCGCGGTTGACAATCAACCTGGACGCCGAAGTCGGGAGCGGCAATAACACCTTCACGCCTCTTGGCGCGAGAAACTATCAGGACCTCCGCGCACGCCTGCATTACCGCATTTCCGCGCTGGTGAATCTGACTGCCTTTGTTCGGAACACTAGCGGACAAAATCCTGTAGAGAATGTAAACGGCTCCCAACATGACCGCAGCGCGGGTTTCTCTCTTTCGCTGACGCCTTCCGAGAAATTCTCCGCGCAGTTGGGCTACAACTACAATAACTTCTACTCGGACCTGTTGATTTGCTTCACAAGTTCTTACGCTCAGCCGGGCCTCCCGGCGTGTCCCGGTGTTTCAAAATTGGTGCAACAGTCTTCTCCTTACACCAGCAACGTCAATACCGGCTTTCTTGATCTTGTGTGGATGCCCGTCAACAAACTGTCTCTCGAAGTCGGAGCGAACCTGTCGGGCGTTACCGGCAGCAACCTGAATTTGAATCCGCTCAGTCCGATGGCGCTGGCTCCGGCTGGCTCTCTGAACTCGAACTGGTATCAGCCCTACGGCGTAGTCTCTTACAACTTCGCGAAACAGTGGACCGGCCGGGCGCGCTGGGATTACTACGGCTATCACGAAGACTCAAATGGATCGTATCAAGATCTCTACTCGCCGCGAAACTTCCGGGGCAATTTGATCACCCTGTCGGTTCGTTACGCTTTTTGAAAGGCGGCGAGGGAAGCAAGTAAGTCTCCGCCGAGATTTGAAAGGACAACATGGCAACAACAATGAAACAACTGGGCGGGATGGCAGTGGGGGCACTGCTTGCAGGTGGCTGCCTTCTAATCACACGAGCGAAGGCCGACGTCTCGGCCGCGGAGGCTACCTACAAGGCAAAATGCGCTGGTTGCCACGGGGCGGATGGAAAGGGGAAGGATGCCCTGAAGACCCAGGATCTTGGGTCCCCGGACGTTCAGAAAATGAGTGACGCAGACCTAAGTGGCATCATTACAAATGGCAAGGGCAAAATGCCATCTTATAAGTCTATGAGCGCGGATCAGGTGAAGGATATGGTCGCGTATATTAGGTCGCTGGCAAAGAAGTAGTTTTGGAATGAGCGCACGGTCCGCAGCACGGTAAGGCCTGTGCACGGGATGGAGACTGATCAATGCCTCACGCTTCAGTTCTGATCGTCTGTCTTATCCTTTTTAGTGTCGCGCTGATCGCTGTTCTTGTAGCCCGTCCGTTGATCACTATGACCAAGGGCGGCAAAATCCTTGCCTTTGTCGCCCTATTTTGTTTGCCCATTTTTTGCTGCCTCCTGGGCATTTCCAGGGAGATGGAACGTTCTAAAACAACCGCTTTCTGCCTGTCCTGTCACACTATGGAGGCATTCGGCAAGAGCCTTTATGTCGACGACCCTACTCATATTCCCGCAGCTCATTTCCAAAATTATCGCGTACCCCCGGATGAGGCGTGCTACTCCTGCCACACGAATTACGCAATGTTTGGCGGCCTCAAGGTCAAG
This sequence comes from Candidatus Acidiferrales bacterium, assembly GCA_963722985.1. GTDB lineage: Bacteria > Acidobacteriota > Terriglobia > Acidiferrales > UBA7541 > Acidiferrum. Next base: position 359,114 of record CAVROZ010000005.1, read on the forward strand.
CTGTTTGGACTAAAGCACGTAGCTATCTACTATCTGGGTACCCCTCCAGCCCCTAAAGACATCAAACTCTATGAGCCATTCAACAATCGGGAATGTCTACACTGCCATCTTGGTGCCCGATCCTTTGAGGAAGGGGCGGTGCACAACGCCGATCCCGCCACTTTGCCCGCAATCAAATCGAATCAACTATCCTGCCTCTCTAGTGGCTGCCATGAAATCGCCCACGACATTTCGCACCTGAAAGATGCGAAACTCTGGAAAGAAGGCAAATAATGCTGAGCGTCAATCCACTCGATAAGCGCCGCCAATTGGCTGGCATTTGCCTCGCTCTCGGCCTCGTCGTCGAAGCACTATGTGTGATCTGGGCCACACCAATTGCCTTTGTCATTTTTGTGGCATTCGGCGGTTTTCTCATGTTTGTTGGTATTTTGCTTTATCTATCTTCGTTGGTCGGCACTCCACACGAAAACTGATTTTCCGAAGATTGGCATGAGCTTATGACCAAACCGACTTTTCGTTACGCTTGTTACGACAATACCTGGCAAAAAGAGCGGGCCTCGGTTCGCGCAATCCGACCTGGACAAGATCGCGCTGCGTCTAAATCAACGCCCGCGAAAAACTTTGGGCTTTCGAGACTCCGGCGAGTAAAGTGTTTGCGCCGACCGGTTGAGCCCGCGCGCATTACCGGAAACGTGGTGCCGGCACTCATGTGGTACGGCCAAGGCTTCAGGTCTTGACGCAAGAATGGGCGGCGACTACGAACCGGCCGACGGAGCGTGCGCTCTTCAATATATCGGCGCACACGCACTTCGCAGCAACGACGCAACCTAGGGACCGAATGCCGCGAGACTAAGGTTGCGACGATTTCTTCGCGGCGTCTTCTTTACCCCATTGTATTTTCTTCTCTTCGATGGCTTTTGCGGACGGTTGATAGCCTTTGAAAGCTTTCTTGATGCTGTCATCCGCGACTTTCCAGATTTTGGTCGGGTTTGTGTGATAGATCTTTTCAGTAGCAAACATTCGCCAGGCCAGAGTGCGCATTTTGGCGTCAATCAACTCGATCCCGAGGGTGCCCTCATTGGTTGTGTGCGTGTGCATGCTGATGTACTGCATTGTCCAGTGACCCGTCCAATAGGTTCCGTAGGTCGCCCAGCTAGCGCCATAACCCACTCCTGCGTCGCTTTTGGTCTCCACCCAATAACGCACGACCAAATCTGGGTTTCCTTCCAGTTGCACCTCGCGAAGTCCCTTCGCTGTCAGTTCTCGGACGACCGCGCCGTGAATTTGGTTGTTGAACTGGTCCGGATTCAGCTGCAGCCGCTGGAGCTGTTCTTGTCCGCCAATATACGCAAAGGTTTTGTACTTTGAGAAATCGAGATTAGGGTCGAAATCAATAGCCACCTTGGCATTCGCAGGCAGAACGCCTAGAAGAAGCATCAGTAACCCCACAACCAGCACTAACAGAAATGTGCAGCGATTCATCCTGGACAACAACTTAGTCAGTTTCACAAATTCCTTTCTGACGCTATTTCGCAAGAACGAATGCCAGAGTCGAGGACTACTTAAGGTTGACGAGAGGCCCGCTGACGCGCTTCCCTTTGAGGTCTACCGTTACCTCGACACGGTCAGCAATCTTGATAAAAGGAATACCGCTATTCATGCCATATTGCTTTCTGTCGAAGGCCATTGTCCCTTTGATTGTTCCAGCTCCTGTCCCCTTGCCAGTAATCGTAAACTCCAGCTTCTCCTGTTTGGTGACACCGCGAATAGTGAAGTCGCCTTCGAACTGGATGGTGTCGGGGCCGGTCTGCACAGCTTTCGCCGAGTGAAAGGTAATCAGTGGGTTCTTCTCGACATCGAAGAAATCTTTACCTTTCAGCTTACCGTTCTTCATGCCGCTCCCGGTATCTACGGTGGCAGCCTGTATCTTAATGTCCAAAACAGCTGTCGAAAGCTCGGGTGATGTGAATGTTAGCGTGGCATTCCACTTATCGAACTTTCCCACTATGTCCACAGAAGCTTCCACGTCGAACTTTATCGTGCTTTCTACTGGCGTAATTTCGAAAACTGGAATCTGTGCACCGATTGTTGACGGAAGGGCAACGCACATTAAGGCCAAAAAACTAGCTGGTCTCATCAAAGCCTTCCTTGAAAACAAACGACGTGCCACTCTATCCCACCGTGAATTGTCGCTCGGGTTGTCTAAACAGCTCGAATGAACCTTGAATGTCAACACGTCAGTATGATAACCACCCTACGTTTGTCTTACCACTGAACCAACTGGGGAAACCCCTAACTGGATTAAGTGCCGAATCAACGCCATAACTTGTAAAGTCCCATGAAAGAGAATTGCGTTGCAGCATCCGTGACCTTAATCGTGTGCTCTGTTCCATAGGCAGTCCACATGTTTCTTTTCTGTGTCCGAGTCAGTTGCCGACTGAGGTGGAGATGGGACGAAGGATGCCAAAGGCGCGGAGATTCTGGGCACCAGATAGGTCGAGTTTAAGGATGTTGTGTGGGCCGGGAGAGAACGTGAAGGTGGAGGCAGGTAAAATGTCCGCCGCGAAGGTCCCATTGTTGGCGTCGGTAGAAACGATGGCGCCGGCGAAGGCTTGATCGGAGCGATGGGATTCGCTGCGGCAGAGACGGAGCTCGCCGTTGAGGAGTTGGCCGGAACCATCGGCTCACAACTGGGGAAATCCCTAGTAGGAACGGAGACCCGAACACTATAGATTTCCGAGTCGGACGTGGCGGCTGAACTCGGGCCGCCGTTAACTTCTCGAGCGGGCAGGAAGATGGTAGCTGCTTCCCCTTCGATTCGAAGCATCCAAGCGAAGAGGACAAATAGCGATTCGCCTCGAAGCGCCTGACGACGTTCCTTCGAGAGTGGGGGCAGTCTCCTCTAAGGGAAGGATAGAAGTGCTGAGCCAAGTCGTCCTACTTCGTAACAGAGGTACCAAGATGATTCAACGAAAGGAACTTCTCAGAGCGGCGGTCCCAGCGCTCGCGTTAACCGCTTTAATCGGAGTCCCTCTGGTAATTTTGAGCCTTTTGTTGAATCCCTAGCTCAGCTAATTGGCAAAAAAAATACGCCAGGCATATACCGGAGCGTGTGCTGAAAGCAAAAGCCTTGCGAACACGTCAACGATTTCATTCTGCTTGGTGACGCGAAATCGCAGCACTGTACTCGTTCGGACCGTTTCGACAATTCATGTCCTCGAAGGCAAGTTCCCAAATTATGAATCTGGTCCTTCACCTACTCGCTAGGGATTTCCCCAGTTGTGTGCGCACGTGTCTAAGTCTAAAAGACACTGTGAGAGAGCTGCAATTCACTGAACGTGTGAATCACGAGAACAAAAACTCTCAAGCAGAGGGCTCCCTCTGAAAGGGAGAAGCCATTCTTGTTTAGGACACAGCGTGGGAACCGGGCGGCCTAACATGACGAGTACGGGATTGATTCAAGGATAGAAAGGAGAAAAAACGTTATGCATAAAAGGCGACTGAGAATCGTTGTCGGCTTGATGGCAGCATGCTTTCTGGCACTGCTCTCGGCTTATGCACAGGGCGAAAAGATGAAAGTTAAGGGCCTGATCACAGCTCGTACCGGCGACACGATCGTCCTCAAGACTACGGACGGAAGTACGATGACCGTTTCTCTAGATGACGACACAAGGGTGCAGCAACCGAAGGGGCTGGGCATTCGAAAAAAGCAAATGTCTGCTGCTGTGTTGATTCCCGGTCTTAAGGTTTCAGTTGATGGGACAAGCCAGGATGCCACGCACATTCTTGCCAAATCCATTACCTTCGATGGAGACGATTTGGAAACGGCCGAGATGATCCAGGCCGGTCTAAGTCCCACCGAACGGAAAGTAGCCGCCAATCAGAGAAACATCGAAGAAAACGGGCAGAATATCGAGGCGAACAAGCAAAATATCGCTTCCAACAAGGCGGCCATTGACGCTAACTCCGCGGAAGCTGCGGAAGCCAGCAAGCGCTTCTCGGAACTGAGCGATTACGACACCAAGGCTCAACTGGATATCCATTTTGCGAGCGGCAGCAGTGAGATCAGCGAAGCGGAGCAAGAGGCGCTGAAGAAATTAGCCCAGAATGCAGTCACCCTCAAGGGGTACATCGTTCAGGTGAAGGGCTTTGCCGATTCCAGCGGCAACGCGGCGATGAACCAGAATCTGAGCATGGACCGCGCACAAAACGTAATCGCCTTCTTGCTTCAAGACTGTAACGTGCCGGTTCGCCACATTGTGGCGCCAGGCGCCATGGGTGAAGCGGCACCAGTGGCGTCGAACGAGACCGAGGCCGGACGCGCAGAAAACCGCCGGGTTGAGGTCAAGGTCCTGCTGAACAAAGGGCTAGCCGGCGACTAAGACTCGTTCTAATTTGTTTTCCTGCAGGGTCAAACCCTTAGTCGCGAGCATTTTGTGTCGTTTGTGGGCGAGAACGAAATTGCGAGATTCCACCGCTTCGGACGCCTTCAACTCGCCGGCGGGCACCGCTATTTCCGCTCTTGTTCGTCGGAATCTCAGCTGCAGGAGAAACTGAGAATGAAAAGTCCATTTTTCTATAAAGGATTCATCCACTTAGGTATTGCGTGCATCATGTTAATACCGGTTTCCATAAGTGCCCAGCAAACACCACCGCATTGGAGTTACAGCGGAGACGCGGGACCAAATGAATGGGGGAAACTCGATTCCACTTACGCTGTTTGTTCAAGTGGCAAAATGCAATCTCCCATCGACATTAGAGGTGCTCAAAAGGCCGACCTTCCAGTTCTCAAATTCGAGTACAATTCCGTCCCGCTCAAAATAATCGATAACGGTCACACCATTCAGGTAGATTATCCGGCGGGCAGCACTCTGACTGTGGGAAAGAAAGTTTACATGTTGCAGCAATTTCACTTTCATCATCCGAGCGAGGAGCACGTGAATGGGCGCGCCTACGATATGGTAGTTCATTTAGTTCACGCGGATGCCGAAGGTCACTTGGCGGTAGTCGCCGTTTTCTTGAAGAGAGGCAACGCGAATCCATTGATAGATTTGCTCTGGCAAAATCTTCCGCCAGAGAAGGGGAAGGCGGCAGATGTTTCGCGAGTAACGATCAACGCGAAAGACCTGCTTACAGCTGATTATGGGTATTACACCTACTCCGGTTCGCTTACCACGCCGCCGTGTTCGGAGGGAGTGACCTGGTACGTAATGAAGAAACCGGCGGCTCTTTCCGAGTCTCAAGTGGCCGCATTCGCCAAGTTATATCCCGGAATCGCGCGACCCATCCAAGCAGCAAATGGCCGGGAGATTTTGGAAACGCAATAATCCGGCGTGACCTACACTTGGAATCATAATGTGTTGTGTGAAATTCCGATTGACGCCATTGTTCAAAGGCTTACAAGAAATCCTTAGGCACGGGTGCCAAGGTGAGGAAAGCCAGACCGCCAGACATGTCCATTGGAACAACCAAGTGACCGCGGCGTGCGAGACGTTACTCAAGAGCCGGACGGCCAGCACCCTCCAACATCAACTCATCGACGTAGCATCAACCCCAGTGCACGCCGGGTTCTAGCCAGAGAAGGAGTGAAATGACAGCCATGTTGATGCCGCAGCGTATCTTGTCGCGCCGTGTGCTCGAGTACGGGCGCGACCTTGTGCAAAACGGGTCGCTATTTGAAAGGGAGTAGATCCACAATATTTCGACGCCGGCCTGCAACCAATTCTTCGATAAATCGTCTTTACGTTCAAGTCCCAAGTCCAATCGTAGCCAGGCAAGAACACCACGTCGGCGTTTGAGTTCTCCGACGGAACAGGACTCCCCGCCAGACGTCGTAACAGAGTAAGTTATCGAGCGTGGTCATTGCGACGGAGATTTGTCCCGGCCACTTCCTAGCAAGCTCCAGCAGAATGTATGTTGCGATTCGAATCGCCTTCTACATCGTAGCGATTTTCTTCGGCATCGGGAACTCCGTGTTGGACGTGCGGAGGATACGGGGAAGGGAATTATACAGATTAAGATGTGTGTCTCTCACCTTATGAACAGCCAGGAAACCGCTTCTTACTTGCCCTATTCGCCAAGGAAGAATCAATCCGGGGTGGTACATTTAAGGAAAACCGTATGGGACAAGATGGAGCAAAGTCGATCTACCCTATGATCTCCCTGCGCCCGATATTGGTCGCACTACCTTGAGATCAAGGATGATGTGTGGACTTCAACTTACATTTGGCGACGTGAGGCTGAAATGGATTCGATGGAGCGAACAGATACACTCACAACAGGTCACGCAGTTGATAAATCGTTGGCGACTATTGCGAATGACAGCAGTTCGCCTCGTAACAGGGCCAAGTCGCTTTTGGCTTTTGGCTTAGTGTTGACGTGCTTATACGGCGTTTCTGGGCCAGTGGTAGAGCGAGCCAAGAGCCAGCTTTTTTCCGACATGCAGACTTCGGCGCCATCGGACAACTCTGTGTGAAGTGCTCCCCAAAATTCGGACCAATCAATAAGGTGTAAAATCGCTGCCTCGGAAACGGAGCAGAGATGAAATCGAGGCAACGGCGGAGCTTCAGCGCGGAAATGAAAGCACGAATCGCGCTGGAGGCGTGAAGTGCTCCCCAAAATTCGGACCAATCAATAAGGTGTAAAATCGCTGCCTCGGAAACGGAGCAGAGATGAAATCGAGGCAACGGCGGAGGTTCAGCGCGGAAATGAAAGCACGAATCGCGCTGGAGGCGATCAAGGAGCAGAAGACCATTCAGGAGATCGCTTCGCATTACGGGGTGCATCCCAGCCAAGTAACGAACTGGAAGCGGCAAGCGATTCAAGGAGCGCCGGAACTGTTTGCGGATCGGCGGTCGCAGCCGGACACGAGCGAGGAAACGCTGAAGGCGGAGTTGTACCAGCAGATCGGGCAGTTGCAGGTGGAGCTGGACTGGCTTAAAAAAAAGTCCGGCCTATCGCGTTAGAGCAGAGGCAGGGATGGATTTCAGCGCACAAAGAACTGAGCATACGGCAGCAGTGCCGCTTGACGGGGGTTTCGCGGTCGGGGTGGTATTACGAGACGGAACCGGAGACGGCCGAGAATTTGCGATTGATGCGGTTGCTCGACGAGCAATACACACGGACGCCGTTTTACGGAATCCGGAAGATGGGTTGGTGGCTCGGCGAGCAAGGATACGTGGTCAATGCGAAACGGGTACGCCGGCTGATGCGGGAGATGGGGCTGGAAGCGATCTATCCGAAGCCACGGCTGTCGGTTCCCGGGTCAGGACACAAGATCTATCCGTATCGGCTGGGCAGCCTGAAGATCGAACGGCCGGACCACGTTTGGGCCAGCGATATCACCTACATCCGCCTGCGGCAGGGCTTTGTTTATCTGGTGGCGATTATGGATTGGTTCAGCCGCTATGTGCTGGCGTGGGAAGTATCGATTTCGTTGGAGAGCGCCTTTTGCGTGGCGGCACTGGACTGGGCATTGACGACGACGCGGCCGGAGATCTTCAATACCGACCAAGGGGCGCAGTTCACCAGCGAGGTATTTACGAACCGTCTGGAGAAGCAGGACATCACGATCAGCATGGACGGACGAGGGCGAGCGATCGACAACATTTTCATCGAACGATTATGGCGGACGGTGAAATACGAAGAGGTTTATCTGAAGGATTACGTCGACGTGCTGGAAGCCGTCTCCAACCTCAAAAGTTATTTCACTTTTTACAATCACGAGCGCCCGCATCAGTCGTTGGGCTATCAGACGCCAGCGGCGATCTATTTTGGGAAAGTGAAATGGGCTTGAGGAGGGACAACGCAAGGGATGCTACGGGTCGACCAAGTTGGCGATCGTCGTTCCTGGGCGATGCTGGCACGAACTTTTTCTGTGGAAAAGTAGAGCGAGGCACGAAGAAAGAAAAAAGTAGCAAAAAAGAAAGAAAAGAGGGCCCATGGAAACTGACGCTGCTGAAGGAAATCCGCAAAGACCGCGGATTCCCCCAGCAGCTTGAAAAGAGCCTCGCAAAAAGACGCTCGGCTTTTTCACAGTTCCCACAGGCCCAACAACAAGGAACTATTTACAATAATTTATGGCAGGCAGCGATCCACCTTAAGTAGGCTAAATTTCGGTCCGAAGGATGGGGAGCACCTCAGTGGCCACTCGACTTGCCGTTCAAGACGCCCTGTTCAAGGAGGAATTTGAAGATGACATGAGGGCTTCTCCGGAAACTGAGACCTCCAGAGGAGACTACCGCGATAACGCGATGCTGGATGACTACTCTCTGGCAGCTAGCATGAAACAGAATATCGTCGATCGGACCTATCGCGCGAAACTCAAAGCCATCTCTACCGGCGGATTTCCCGAGCAAGATATTCTCTCCCACGATCTTCTGCTTCACGTTCATAACCGTATCGCCGACTACGAACTGAAAGGGTATGAGATGCCCACCTCGCAAATGCAGGGCATCCACAACAGCCTCGCGGATCTTCCAAACTCAGTACCTCTGGATACCCTCAAGCATTACGAAGATTACATTGCGCGTCTCCAGCAAATCCCGCGTGCCTTGGAGCAAACGATCGACGTGCTGCGTCAGGGAGAAAAAACGGATTGATGCCGGTACGGATTCTGCTTGAACAAATACCGGCACAATGCGAAGGCACGATTGCCGAGAATCCATTCTTGACTCCTACGAAGAAGTTTCCCGCTTCAATTTCCGCGGAGGACCAGAAACGCCAGACGGAAGAGATCTTGCGTGTCGTGAGGTCGGAGGTTCTGCCCACCTATCGTCGGTTCGCGGACTTCATCGCCAAGGACTATGCTCCGCATGGCCGCACCGCAATTGGATTGAATAGTCTGCCCAATGGCGCTCGGCGTTACCAGTAAGCGATTCGAGAGCAAACCACCACGGATATGTCCGCGGCGGCAATTCATGCGCTCGGGTTGCGTGAGGTCGAACGAATCAATGGCCTGCTGACCGATCTTGCCATCAAGGCCGGCTACAAAGATTTGAACAGCTTTCGCGCGGCACTTAATAACGATCCGAAATACATTCCGAATTCTCCGGATCAGATCCTCGATGATTTTCGCCACTACGTTGGTCAAATGCAACCTCGCTTGCCGGAACTGTTCGGAGTGTTCCCAAAAACGCCGTTGACTGTGGAAGCTGCGCCTGCTTCCCACGCCCAACAATCCCACTCATTATGTTTTCGGGACTGTGGATGGCAGTCGACCGGCGCGTGTAGTCGTTGCAACGTCCAACTACGCACGTCGAAAATTGGTCAGCGACGAAGCACAGGCTTATCACGAAGGCATTCCCGGTCATCACCTACAGATTTCTATCCAGCAACGGCTCAGTGGCCTGTGAGACTTTCGTCTTCATGTAATCAACAATGCATACGCGGAGAGGTGGGCGGTCTATGCAGAGGCGCTCGGTAAGGAGATTGGGTTTTTCGAGGATCCAGCCTCAGATTACGGACGTCTCAACCTGGAATTGATGCGCGCGGTTCGCCTCGTAGTCGATACGGGTATTCACTCCGAAGGTTGGACCCGCGAACAGGCAGTTGCCTACTTTCGCGAGAGCGGCGCCGCAGACGAGCCGACGATCCAAGCGGAAATCGACCGGTATATTGCGTGGCCAGCTCAGGGCCTCAGTTACAAGATCGGTCAACTCAAGATTCTCGATCTCCGCAATCAAGCCAAGCAGCGGCTTGGTCCACGCTTCGATATCAGAGGCTTCCACGATGAAATTCTAAGTGGAGGAAGTCTGCCACTCGACATGTTGGAAGCTCGCGTCGATAACTGGATTCGGAGTCAGCTCCCATCAGGTGTCGGCAGTTTCTGGCGTCGCGAAAATCAGCCCTTCGTCTTCAGCCTTCGTGGCTATGGTCGTCTCGAAGGGATATTTGAAGGCATCTGCTGACAACGCATTTCACCCAGCCGCGACTGAACTCGCGAGGAGCCGCGCGAACGAACTATTCGCAATAAAAAATAAACACCTGCCGGATGAAAGCGACGTTGGCTCTGCGAGATCTCTTGCCGCAGCTCATCGGAATCGTATCTCAGCGTCTCCCCGACCAATCAGAGGTAGGATACGCGCAGTATCAAAGGACGGGATGCTCTATGAATTCAAGGCTATTGGCATGTACCGTGATCTTATTGGTGGCCCCTGGAGTTTTGGCCAGCGGGTGTTTCGTGGCGGGTAGTTTGGCTAAGCAGTTGGCCGAGGCCGAGCAAGGTTCCAGAACGTCTGCAGATGTCGGATGGGCGAAACAGGGAAAGCCGTTGCTGGCAGCTACTCCGCCCATGGGATGGAACAGCTGGGACGGATATGGGACAACGATTAACGAAGAACAGGTGAAGGCGAATGCGAAATGGTTTGCCGATCACCTTAAACAATTCGGCTGGGAATATATCGTCGTGGATATGGAATGGTTCGTGACCAATCCTACGCCGGAGGGCAATTCGAAATCGTCCGAGTACGCTATGGATGCGTACGGGAGATATATTCCGGCGGAAAACCGCTTTCCTTCGTCTGTCGAAGGAAATGGATTTAAACCGTTGGCGGATTATATCCACTCGCTTGGTTTGAAGTTTGGGATTCATATTCTCCGAGGGATACCGAAACAAGCGGTGGAGAGAAATCTGCCAATCGCAGGTTCACCGTATAAGGCAAGCAACGCAGCGGACACTTCCGACACCTGCCCGTGGAATTTTGACAATTACGGAACCGATCCCGGGAGACTCGGCGGCCAAGCCTATTATGATTCGATTGCGACGTTATATGCGAGTTGGGGAGTCGACCTCATTAAAGTGGATTGCATTAGTAGCCACCCGTACCGGGCGCAGGAGATCCAAATGATCAGCGAGGCGCTTCAGAAAACGGGGCGACCGATTGTTTTGAGCCTTTCGCCTGGGGCTGCCCCGATCGAGAAGACCGATGAGATGAGAAAGTACGCGCAAATGTGGCGCATTTCCGACGACATCTGGGATTTGTGGCACAGCACCGTGCCGTATCCTCAAGGACTCGGGGACCAATTTTCCAACATAATAAAATGGGCGGCCCTTTCTGAACCTGGGCGATGGCCGGACGCAGATATGCTTCCGCTCGGATATTTGGGTCCCGCCCCAGGGTGGGGTAAGCCCAGACAGACGCGCCTGACCCACGACGAACAACGGACTCTCTTGACGTTGTGGTCGATCTTTCCGTCACCGCTGATGATCGGAGGCGACCTTACCGCGGCCGATCCATGGACAATTTCGCTGCTAACAAATCCAGAGGTTCTGGCTGTCGATCAGCACTCGCGTGGAAACCACCCCGCGGTGGCGACGGAAGCGATTGTGGTGTGGGTGGCACACGGCGAAAAGAAAGATTCTTATTACCTAGCTGCGTTTAACCGAGGGCAGGCTCCCGCCGAGCTGCACTATTCCTGGAAGGAGCTCGGGCTGGACCGAAACGAGTATGCCACACGGAATCTATGGGAGAGGCAAGACCTCGGAATGGCGGCCGGGCTTGCCGTGAATCTTCCGGCCCATGCCTGTGTACTCTATCAGGTAAAGTAGGGAATCTGATCCAGCAAATGAATGAGATAGATCGAGTAAAGGGCGGAAGACTTTGTAGTGTTGAACATCCAGAACGGGAGGATCCAAAAATCATCCCATGACGGCCACAATGAAGCATCGCCAGCGATTTAGGAGTCTCGGTTGTAACCGTCTCAAGAATGCGCAGAGGAGTGGCCGCTGGAACCGGCCACTCCTCATGGCCGTACGCCGCGCCCTACACATCATTCTTGCAGTTGATGCCACGACTTCCGCATCGCCCGTCAGCATCAATAGAAATCAAGACAATTCCATCAAGCTTTGTTTCTAACCTCTGTGGAAGGACAACAAACGACGCCGACCATTTTGGCGATATTCAGCTCGGCATTGGCGACCAAAATCTCGTATTCGAATTCAATGTTTTCTTTGGTTCGAGTGACTTCTGACCAATATTCGAAAATGGCCTTTCTCCCAACTAGGGGTTTGAGAAACGGTGTGACTTGGCAGGTGCCGTCTTCAGTGAAGAACGCGGTAGCGGCTTCTGGATCATGGTTTAAGCCTGCCTGACCGTAAGCATCCAGCCAGGACTTAAACGTGGCCACATCGTTGCACATGGATAGTCTCCGGACGGCTTAATCATTCGTGTGGCACGACCCAGGTACAAGTTAAATCTGTTGGCGAAGATGCATCGGGCGGTTGGGTGACATTTTCAGGTTGCTACAACACTTTCGCGGAAACAGCACAGAGAATCGCACATCGGAACGCTTATATCGAATGGCGCTTGCCGCCGTTGTAATGCTCTACTTGATAATGTGTGTAGTGCGTGTCATTTTGGGTGGGTTGACTTTCGATTTTCACATGGGAGACTCCGGCCTGTGATCGGTCAAATAAGAAGGCTTTTCTTACCACTGATGCTTTGTTCAGCCACCGTGGCTATTGCCCAACAGCCGCCGGTGAATGCTCCATTGCTCGATCATCTAGTTGGGAGATGGGTGCTCCAGGGTAATATTGCAGGCAAAGACACCACACATGATGTCAACGCCGAGTGGGTTCTCGAACATCACTACCTGCTTATTCACGAAGTTTCGCGTCAGAAGAACGACAAAGGCGAACCGCAATACCAAGCCACGATCTACATTGCGTGGAATGAACCGACGAAGGAATACGCTTGCATTTGGCTCGATGTCTACGGCGGCTTGACGCCCGCTTCGATTGGCGTCGCAAGCCTGAAGGAAAATGAAGTGGCTTTTGTTTTCAAGGATGAAAAGGGCGAAATCAATTTCAAAAACGAATTCGTGTATGACACGAAAGCGAACACCTGGGAGTGGCGCATGGATAATATAGTGAACGGTGCTGCGAAACCGTTCGGACGCGTGAAACTGACTCACAACTAATCTTTCGATGACAAAACAATTCCGCAACTCCCGATCTATCGCGTCGCGAAACACAGGACTTAACTCTGTGCATGGATGATTCGAAGAACCATAATTTATTCATAACGTAACGCAACCAGTGGATCGACGCGCACCGCCCGGCGCGCCGGTATGTAACACGCCACCAGGGCCACGCAGGCCAGCAACGAGGTTACGCCGATGAACGTCAGCGGATCACCTGCGCTCACGCCGTAAAGTAACGTCGTCATCAGCCGCGCCACGGCCACTGCGGCGGCAGCTCCGATGACCACGCCGATGCCGGCCAAGCGAAATCCTTGCCGCATCACCATGCGCAAGACGTCCGCGTGTTGGGCGCCAAGCGCGATGCGAATACCAATTTCCTGTGTTCTTTGTGCAACGGAGTAAGCCATGACGCCGTAGATCCCAATGCACGCCAGTACGAGAGCAACGGCCGCGAAGCAAGAAAGCAAAAGTGTCGTGAATCGCGAGCGCGCCAGCGAATCGCCCACCAGTTGGTCCATGGTGGCGATCTTTGCAATGGGCTGTTCTTTATCCAGTTGCGACACAATCTCGCGAATCGGGCCAACCAGCGACTGTGGGGACGTGGCTGTGCGGACCAGCACGGTCATCGCGGGATAACGCATCTCCGCATACGGCCAGTACGCGACAGGGAAGGGAGCGGCGCTTAGGTCTGACAGGTGCACATCACCGACGACACCAACAATCTCGTCAGGCGCATTTTTATCCTTCATATCAATGATGAGTTTTTGGCCGACGGAATTTGTTCCCGCGAAATATTTGCCGGCTAGCGCTTTGTTAATGATCACTACGTTCGACTGCTGCCTAAACTCGCGCTCAGTGAAGGTGCGCCCGCTGAGCAATGGAATACCCATAGTCTGGAAGTAATCCGGCTCGACCACGCGCACGCCGGTTCCATGAGCTTCGCCGGCCGCTCGCGGCGCTTCGCCCACAATGGAAAAATCCGTGGCGGAGCCCACGCCGCTGAACGGAGGAGTCACGTCGGCGCTGGCCGAGAGCACGCCGGGAAGCGTGCGAATCTTCTCGAGCAGTTTCATGAAGAATGAACTGCGCGCCTGTTCGTCGTATTTTGTGCCGGGCAAGCTGATTTGGAAGGTCAGCAAATGCTGGGTCTGAAAACCGGTGTCCACGTTCATCAGTCGGAAAAAGCTCTGCATCAGGAGGCTTGCGCCGGCGAGCAGTACCAGCGCCAGACTGAGTTCCACGACCACCAAAACGCTTCGAACCATCAGACTTTTACGCCCTGCCGAAGAGTTCCGCCCGCCCTCCGGCAGCGCCGGCGCGGCTTCGCCCGCAGTAGCCAGGAAAGCGGGCACGAATCCTGCGAGCAAACTGGCGACCAGCGTGACCCCCGCGGCGAACGCCAGGATGCGCCCGTTGACGCTAGTTTGCGCAAAATCGAGCAGGCTCGCCGACGCCGTGTGCAGTAACGCGCTCGTCGCCCAAACCGCCAGAATAGTTCCCGATGTTCCCCCAATGAACCCGAGAATGATGCTCTCGGCGAAAAATTGACGCGCGATGCGGCTTCGTGACGCGCCGAGACTGACACGAATGGCAATCTCACGGCCGCGCCCGCTGGCCCGCGAAAGCAGCAGGCTCGAAAGGTTGGCGCAGGCAATCAGCAGCACCAGGGCCACCGCGCCCAGCAGAATCAGGAGCGCTGGCCGAAACGATCCGGAAAGTTGCTCGCGTAAAGGTACCACCGAGATGCCCCAGCCTTTGTCATACGCGGGATTACGCGCCGCCAGGTCTGCGGCCAGAACATCCAGTTGCGCCTGCGCTTTCTGGACCGTTACGCCCGGTTTCAACCGGGCGACCACCCGCAAATACCGTCCAACCTTGCTGAAGTCACGCCAAACGGGAGTCACTTCGAGCGGCGTCCAGAGTTGCGGCTTTTGGTTCGTCGACGAAAACTCGCTGATGTACCAGTCGAAGTCCGGGCCCATCACGCCCATCACGGTCGTCGCTTGGCCGTTCAGTTGGATCGCTTTGCCCACGATGTCTGGATCGCCTGCGAATTTCGATTTCCAGAGCGCATAGCTCAGCACCGCCACGTTGGGGCTCTTGCCGAGTTGATCCTCTCCCTCGACGAAGCCGCGCCCCAGTATCGGTTCAACGCCCAGTACCGAAAAGAAATCTGCTGAAACCTGTTCGACATCGATCTGTTCGGGCCGACCTGCACCGGTGAGATTCACAGGCTGGTCCACGAATGCCGCCATGCCGTTGAACGTGCGATTCTGCTCCTGCCAATTCAGAAAATTCGGCGGCGAAACAGTATTTCTCCCAATGCCGTACTCGGGTAGCTTTTCCCAAACGATGGCCAGAGTGGCCGGATCAGCGAAGCGCAAGGGCTTAAGCAGCACGGCGTCGGCAACCGAGAAAACGGCGGTGTTGGCCCCGATGCCGAGCGCGAGCGCCAGGATGGCTGCGGCCGCGAAGCCCCGGGACTTGCGAAGCTGCCGAAAGGAAAACCGGATGTCCTGCAGCAACTGTTCGGCCCAAACCACACTCCACACTTCTCGCGCGGCCTCTTTGACTTGAGTTACGTTTCCAAATTTTCGCAATGCGGCATGGCGCGCCTCTTCGGGCGACATCCCCCGCTCGATATTCTCTTGGGTGGCCAATTCGATATGCTCGCGGATCTCATGGTCCAGATCGTTCAGTAGACGCTTGGCGCTCCGATTCATTCACGCTCCTCCGTCGGCCGCAGAATCCGCGCGATAGCTCCTGCGAACTTCTCCCACTTGCTGGTCTCGACTGCCAATTGCTTCCGGCCTTTTGCCGTTAGGCAATAGAACTTAGCGCGCCGGTTGTTTTCTGAGGTGCCCTCCTCCATCGAAATCCAGTCCCGCTTGATCAGCCGGTGCAGCGCTGGGTACAACGACCCTTGCTCTACCTGCAACACTTCGTCTGAGCGGGACTCAATCGCTTTGGCGATGGCGTGCCCGTGTTTCGGCCCCAACAGTAGGGTGCGCAAAATCAACAGGTCCAGCGTGCCCTGCAGCAACTCAATGCGTTCTTTTTCTTCTCTAGTAGGCATTCTAGGTGGATGCTATGCGCTCTCCAATAGAATGTCAAGGGGAGCGAAGTCGGCAGGCGATTGCAAAACTCCAACCCGAATCAAGGGAGATTGCTCAGCAGGACGGCATCGCTGCTAATTTCGCCACGCACGAGCAATAACTGCTTCCCATCGGCAGACCAGGGAAAGGTTGCCGACCATGCAGACAGAACGGCCAAGTCATAAGCCGAACAGTCGGCGGGGCTATGGGTATGGCGCAATTCTTTTATGCGGAATCGTGGACTTTGCGAGGACGCGTTGCGACCTAGAACAACTTCGAGGAGTAGAGGAACAAGACTGCGACAGCGGCAAATGAGGTCCATGCCACCACGGTGACCCACGCTGGTACATTTTTTGCTGCGGCCTTAACCCGGACAATGCCAATCTCAAGCGGTTCAGCGATGACTTCACGAGACAAGCGGCGGATCGCGTTTATCAACCAGAGGCACGCGGCGGCGGCCGGTAGCAAGCCGATGCTTCGCAGCAAAGGGACCCCTCGCACCCAATAGAGTGTGACGAGTGTCACAAGCATTACGGCTGCACCCGCCGTCACCAGCGCGGAGGCTAAGGCAATCCCGCGCGAGAGGCCCAAAGCAACGATTACCGTCCGCACGCCGGCTTCGCGATCCTCGGGATAATCTTCTGCAGTGTTCACTAGAATGATGCCCATTTGTACGGCGCCATACGCCATGGCGAACGCTACCAGCTCCAGAGTTGGCCAAGTGCCGAAAAGAGTGGCGATCATCAGCATTGGGCCCACGAAAATAATCAACCAAAGACAGACCAACTGCGCGATGCCACGACCCTTCAATCGGAAGGGCTCGATGGAATATGCCGCACCCAAGGCAAGGCCGAGAGCGGTCAGAGCGAGTAACTGCCAGCGATGCAGCATCCAGGAGACATGGGCCGCCAAAGCGAGAGCGAGGAGAGCCCACAATACGACTTGAAAGGTTACGAACGGCACGCTCAGGTTGTAGACCGCGCGAGAGAGATGAGGTTTGTATTTGGCATCGAGATCGCGGTCAGCAAGACAGTTGATCATGTCTCCGAAGGCAAAGAGAAAAAAGAAAATCAGGACACCTTCCCAGAAGGATTGCGTTTTGAGAGAAGCAAAGTTCTTATTCATCAAAAGCGCAGGCATAGCCACGATGGGGATCTCGGCAATGCGGAACTCGACGCGGCGAATGATCAGCATGTCGCGCAGAAAATGAAGAAGTTTAGTCATCAGAGTATGTTGATGCGACGGATGTGACGAAGCGCGGCGTGGACGAAAGCGTTGCGGCCGTGCAGGAGAGCATGATTGTCGGCGATCAGGACGTCGCCGGCGAGCCACTGGTGCGCAACACAGTATTCGGACTTGCGCAGAAGCTTCGCCATTTCGGCAACGAGTGCGTCGCGTTGCTGCGGCGTTCGACCGGGAATTTCCAGGGTGACGGGATTCAAATCGAGGACGGGTTCGGCAAAGCGCAGAGTTTCCTCGCGGCTTACCGGGTGTGGCACGATCATTGGCGAGGTGAATGCACCGCCGTAGTGGACGACCTTGTCGGTGCTGTAAGTAACGGAGGTCGTGCTCCAAAGTGCGCGCTGCTCCGCCGTGGCGCCAGCCAACAGGCGAGCCCCGTCGCAGAAGATGGTTTCGCCGCCGCTATCGGCTGGCGGGGCGACCTCACAAGAGAAGAGAATGTGGTGTGGGATTTTCCCGATAAAGGCCCCATCCCAATGAAAAGGAACGGCGCCGGTGGTGTAGATATAGTTTTTGGCGTCTGGTTTGGCCACAAGCTCATTGACGGCGCCGAATTCCCATTCGAGTGTCTTGCCGAGGGTGAGCGCGAGGTGAGTCATGGATTCGGTAGAAAGTGGGTCAAATCCTCGGAGGAGGACGTAACGATCTTTTGCGATCCACTCTTTGAGAGTCTGGGTGGGAATTTCCTCGGCACTCGTAGATCTCGATTCGGTCAAAACTTCCAGGCCAAATGGCGAGAGCGCGCGAGTTTGCCAAGCTTGGTCTTTCATCACGCCTCCAGCCGCATGAGCTTTCGCAGCGCACCGACGTCCATCGCCAGTAGGGTTTCGTAGGGCGTTTTGGTGCCATACAACGACTGTGCACCGCGAGCGCTTTTCCAGGCGCGCCACATGCGTCGCGGAGACAAACACAAGCCCACTAGAATCGATCCGCAACAGAGGAAGAAGATAAGCGGAGTTCCGTACCCGGTGTGCAGTTCAAAAACGCTGATTTCCGCCTCCCCCAGGAGAGAAGAGTCGTAACCGGTGGCGATGTGATGGAGATCGTGCATCGGCAGGAGACCTGGGTTGGGAAATCGTAGGGTGAGAAAGGCGACCTTCACGTTGAAATTGGGATCTGTATAGGATTGTGTCGAGAAGCCCGAAGCTGCCAGGTAGCGGTCGCGCGCGCTGAGGACGTTTTCGAGAAGATTGATCACCGCGAGATCTCCATATAGGAGGGCAAGCCATCGTTCGAAACAATGGAGGCTCCCAAGCCCGCTGCCTCACGTCGCTTGACGAGCCGGAAGTTACCGTCTTCCTTGAGAGCTACAGCGTGCCAGGGAGTTAGCCAAACATCCGCTGAATCGCCCAACAGTATTCCGATCTTTTCCGAATGGGGCGGCTGCGGATGAATGGATAGCCGCAGCGACGCCGGAAAGCAGTCCGCCACCAAACGTCCCCAGGCGTCGCTCCGCCGGACAACCTCATAGGTTCGCTCTTTACACTCCGAACGGATACGGGTACGGCTTTTCCCTTTCTCGATGTCAACCTGGTCCTCAAACAGAAAACGTTGAATGCCATTAAACAAAGATTGCTGACTCTCATTCGAATGCAGCCTCTCGCGGATCGTTTCGTTCGATTCCGCATAGTGGCGGCATAGCCACTCGCGCATCTGTCCTCCCGATCCCGCTCCGTCGTAAAGATCCTCCATGTGAAAGGTTTCTAGCGAATCTAGATGTAGCAACTCGATCATCCGCCTGATTCGCTGGTAATAATTGTTGACGTCTGAGTCCGTCACTCCCACCAGATCGCTAAAGACCAGACCGTCGGAGCAAATTGTGATGCGTGCTCCGGGCGGATGAATCGCTTGAATTTCTCGGCAACGCTCCTCTAATGACCGAAGACTTAGCTCTTCAGCCATGTCTGGGAGACGTCCAAGCACCTTCGCAGGATTCGGTGACTTGGCCGGAAACGCCGGCAATACGAAATGGATAGGGAGACCTGCCCCGATAAACCGGCGGACAAGAGGAAGGTGCGGCTCCAAACAGTGGTTGCACACTTCATTACTGGCGGTCTGCCCACATTTCTCCGTGCCAGGTAGGATCCGCCGATGGCGGAACAGCAGCCGCAGAATTTCCCGGGCTCGTGCGGTCGCATCCGGATCTGCAGGCGGATCGACCAGCGGTCCACAAACTGCCCCGACGTTTTCGAGCATCGTGGCGGACATAGGCGTCCAACGAAACCGGCAAACTAGGGTGGTCAGTTTGCAAACCATCTCAAGCGCGGCATGCGTGCTCTTTGAATCGGGCGTTTGGTCCTGGCTCCAGATCAGCAACAAGGCTAAGTGGGCGGCATATAATCCTTGAGTCAGCTCCGTCGTGGCGCTCGGCGCGTCTTCCGCTCCGTGGACCACCTTGGCGAAGGCAGCGTGCGCGCGCAGGCGCACCAACTCGGTCTGTTTGCTGAGCACTCCGATATTCGTCCGCGGATCAAGCATCTTCGCGAACAAACCGGCGAACGCTTGTCGATATGGTCCGACTAATCCTAGCTTGGCAAGCATCAATGTGCGGAACCGTTCGGCCACACCTTTCGGTGGTAGAGCGGAGGCGCGCAGTTCCAGATCGTTGGCAAGGCGGAGATAAAGCGCGAGAATCAACTCTTCGTCGTTTTGAAAAAAAAGTTTGGCGTTGGCAATAGGAACACGAGCCGTCTCCGCAGCCGCTTCGACCAACTGACCAGGCAGGCCGCCCTCCTTCAACAACAACACCGCGGACTCCAGAATCCGCTGACGGCTGCGCGTGACCTGCGACTCCATAATTGAAAGATACCTCAAATTCAGTGGGAAGTTATTGCGACGACCACGGAGGTTGCCAGGTTAAAGTTACATTAGCTTATGTGTTCCGCGGTAACCATCATATAAGTATTGGAGACGCGGTTATGCACCCCTCCTATTGAGTGTTGCATAATATAGTGACAGCTGCAGGTTCTTGTCGTATTGTTTGCACGTGGGAAACCCAGCGGGCGTGCGGCGAGACTTTCAGGCACTGGAGCGGCGGCGCTTGCGTGCGGCGCGGTTACTGAAGAAGGGAGTCCATCAGTCCGAGGTGGCGCGGCAAGTCGGAGCCCATCGGCAGTCGGTCAGCCGTTGGGTCCAGCAACTGGAGGCCGCTGGGTTGTCTGGTTTGCGCAAGGTGGGGCGCGCCGGACGCAAACCTCGCCTCAGTGCGGAGGACCTGCACAAGATCGAACGTGGGCTGAAGCGCGGGCCGCAAGTTCTGGGGTACGACACCGGTTTGTGGACGGCGTGGCGGGTGACGCACCTGATCGAGGAGGAATGCGGGGTCCGCTACCATCCCTCGCAGGCTTGGCGCATCTTGCGGCAGTTGGGATGGAGCTGTCAGCGTCCTACCGGGCGAGCGCTCGAGCGGGATGAGGAGAAAATCCGAACATGGAAGCAGAAACGTTGGCCGGAGGCAAAAAAAAGGCCAAAACGATCGTCTTCATCGACGAAGGTGGATTGAGCCAGCGCCCGCAGCGCTGCCGGACCTGGGCGCCCCGTGGACAGCCGCCGTTGCTGAATATCACTTCAATTGGAAGACGCTGTCGGCGATCGCGGGCGTGAAGTGGTGGAACTTCTACTTTCGGCTGTTTCCCGGAGCCATTCGCAGCCGACAGATCATCGAGTTTCTCGCGCATCTGCTGCGCCATATTCCCGGCAAACTGTTGATCGTCTGGGTGGTCTGCCGAGCCATCGCAGCCGCGCCGTGTGGGACTTCGTGCAACAGTAGAGAGCACGCTTGTGGCTGGAATTTCTTCCCGCCTATAGGTCAGAACTGAATCCGGTCGAGTACCTATGGTCGCACTGGAAACAGCATGAGTTACCGAACTTGTGCCCCAAAACGCTCGGGGAACTGAGTCACTATGCCCGAAAGGCGCTGCGTCGTATGCGGCAGCGACGCACTCTGGTGGCCGCGTTTTGGTAGCAGGTAAACCTGTTCCCGCTGTAATTCTATTATGCGATTGTGTGGAGGCGAGGGCACTCGGCAAACCACGATCGACCAGAACGCCTTGCTCTCGTGTCAAGTGTCCGCCGGGACTGTTACTCCGCTGGCTAGCGGCGGGGCCTCTGCTTCGCCGAAACTGACCGGATGATGAGTTTCCCGCCGCCGTGCGCCGGCAGAGGTATCTTGGCCTGAGCAACGGCAGCGGCGATGAGCGCTTCGACCTCAGGGCGTCCTAATATCTCAGCCGATGGCATACGGATGAATCGATTCTGATTACCTGAGCCGAGCAGTATCTTGTGTGGATCGGGAAGACTGGCGCCACGGTAGAAGGATAGGCCCACTCCGTTTGCTCCTGCAGCGACCGAAAGAATGCAATCGGACGGACGTTCCGTCGAACAGTAACCCAGAGCGAAGAAGTTGTAGTTATCGTAAGCCAGTTCGTTCGCCGTAGGAAGCCGCTTCCGTAACGCCTCGCGCATTGCGCGAATCAAGGCCTGGTTCTTCGGCTCGAATTTGTCGATGAAGCTCTTGAGCTGCTTTTCGGCATTAGCCGATACTGACCGAGCGAGCTTCCCCGCTACCTTCATAGGATCTCTCCTCGTGCAGCTTGTTACCGGGAGACTAGCGCAGGAAAGGCACAATGTCACTATATTATTCAATCTCAATCGATGTGCCGAACTCTCACCCATTGTAAATTCGCGTTCTTGGTTAACTTACTGGCCGCACTAGCCTATCGGACGCAAAAAACGCTTCGCGACGCGCCGTAGTGTCACGCCGCTCAGTGGCTGGTATCTGTTCGTCGTACATGGCGACACGGCCCGTGCTGGAACGAGAAATGCGATCGTCGGATATCAAGTGAAATATGAGGTGGGATTCGTTCGAACTGCAGTAACAACAGCGGCGTTATCCCTTCCAGACATACTTACCGCAGGGGCAGGAGATCGTCTCCGCAGGATGTTTCTTTTCCAACGGTTTCTGACAAACCGGACAGTTTTTCTGCCACATTGACGCTTGGCTCTCAGGGACTGAACAGAGCAAGCTTAATAAGCAAGGGGCCGCCGGTCTGTTCCTTTTTGCACATATCCACCTTGTTCAACCGGTCCCGGTTTTAAGAGCCTCAGCTTCGCTCCCTTGCTTTTACTCTTGCTTTGATTTCTCGAAAACTCCTGATCAAAAACGCATCTCCTTACGCCGTCGCCAGGGTATCCAGCTCTCCGACGCCAATCATGTCGGAGTGAGGGTCTACTTTTTCTGAAGCTGGGTTTGGGCTAGTCTGAGGACGGCTTGTAGCGCATTGGCGGCGGGAACCTTGATGTCGGGTTGGATACCGGTTGCTTCCCAATCGGACTTGGAATACGGGTTGACAGGGCGGTTTTCCGGGATGGCCATGCCATAGTGATCGTCGATGCGAAGCCACACGCCGGCGTGCGCGCCGCCGGCGGTGGTTTCGGCGACGATGGTGGCGCGCTTCAACATTTTCAGATCGTAGGTGAATTGCTCTGCGGCGGAGACGGTCGTGGAAGAGGTGAGGATGAAGACCGGCTTGTTCGCGAGTTTGCTGCCGGGAACTGGGGATGCCGTCCAGGACTGCGGCGTGGGAACCCTTCTCGGATCGAACATGTATTCGGGATGATCGAAGAGATAGGAAGAGAGGAGAGAGACCATCTCGGCAGTGCCACCGCGATTATCGCGGAGATCGAAGATGAGGGCATCAGCGTGGTTCAGAGAGGACATGGCGACGGTTGCCGTGGCACCGCAGGCCGAGGGATCGAGAAAAGCATCGAGCTTGAGATAGCCGATATTGTGCGAAAGGATCTGAACCTTTTTGAAGGAGCAGTTGTCCTTTCGCAACCCGTCCAGCATGCGGGCAAATTCTTCCTGTGTGGGTTGTCGAGGAGGCACCGGATTGTAGACAACTTCCAGGTGCATATCGTGGCTCACATCGCGCATTTGGGTGGTGAGCAAAGCGGCGAAATCTTTGCCATCGGTGACGGGAGCGTAGTCGCCGCGGCGCTGACGCGCGACCAAGTCATCGGCCAATTGCTGCGCTACGGCGGGGTCGAAGTAGTGTTGCTTCACATTGGCGATGACCGCATCGAGAACGCGCTGTCGCTCGGGGTCGAGTGCGGCTCGGCTGGCCGGCGTGGCGGCTACAGCGGCACGTGAGTTTACGACTTGCCAAGGAAGCGAACCGGAGGCGGCGCTCGCCTCTACGTCTGTGAGTGCGGAATACTCGATCGGCGGCGGAAAAAACTCTGCAGACGTGGCGTAACTGTCGGGAGTGGCGTTGACCAGGGCTTGCTTCGCGGCGGAATTGGCTTCCGCTTTGCTCGCTGCAGGAATTTGCGGGTTGGCGGAGCGAAATTCGGAATGCACCACGCGGAAACGGAAGCCGTGAGGCGTGCCGGCCGGATTGAGTAACACCGAGAAGAGGCTGAGCGTGGCCATAGTGATTGCGCAGCCGGAGAAAAGCGCGGCGGGCCGAACAGATTCGTCTTCGATAACGAAAAATAGCGGCGTGCCCGCGGAATGTGCGACCGATACGGCGGTGAAGGCAGGATGCGCATTGACGTGGAGGCGCGGCAGAGAATTGGCAAGATCGATGAAGACGTCGAGCCAGAGGCGTGCGCGGCAGACGAAGCCGGTTTCGTCGCGCAGGCGGTCTCCGAAGAGTTGCAGCGCGTTTTCGCCGTGGGCGCGGCGGAATCTTACGGGATAAAGACGGAGTAGGCAGGCGTATATCTTCTCAGACATATTCACCCCTTAAGATTTTTTTCGCACGGGCAACACGCAGAAGATCGGCGAGACGGCTTGCCTCGGCGCGGGCAAGGTTGCGTCCGACGGAGGTGAGGCGGTAGTAGCGGCGCCGTTCGTTGTTGAGCGAGGAGTCTTCGCGGGAGTCGAGTTCCTCGATGAGTTTGGCTTCGAGGAGCGATTGGATGGAACTGTAAAGCGTACCTGGACCGAGGCGCATCCGGCCGCCGGTCTGGTCGGCGACCTTGCGCATGATGGCGTAACCGTGCAGATCTTCGCCGGCGAGGGACAGAAGAATCTGGAAAGCGGCGAAAGGCAACGGGTTGAGCTTTTGTTTTGGCATAGTCGATGATCGATATATCGATGAGTGAGCCAGCCTATAGCAGAGGAGGTTGGGCGTCAAGGAGTGTTTTCTCGCAGACATTCGGGTTTGTCTTTTTCGGAGAACCGCACCAAATCTAGCGTGGGTAGAATTTCAATGAGTCGGGGTACCGCTTCTTCTGAATTTTGTGCGTGCGACCAATTCTCCGATCCTCGGAGCAGCTATACTCTTGGGTTACGGATAGCCCGTGCCCGCTCTAATCCATCATCCCGAAGTCTGGCTCTTCACCCTTCTTTTTTTTGCTGCTGCCTGGTTGATCTTACACAGCGGCCTCACTCTCGCCTACTTCGGCCAAAATCTCGGCACCTATCCACGCACGCTGATTGTCTCTGCGGTTCTGGTCGCACTCGTCGCCGTGTTTGTTCTGATTAACAAACTGCAAAGGAAAAAGACCAGCCCAGAAAAAATTGCCAAAGCTGTCGAAGGAGCGCGCAAACTTTTTCCGGTGAAAGGCAGCGAACGCATCCTTTGGATTGCTGTGTCTCTCACAGCCGGCTTCTGCGAAGAATTTCTCTACCGCGGCTGGCTCCTCAACCTGACAGGTGCCACCGTAAAGTCCGTCTGGCTCGGACTGCTGATTTCGTCCTTCTTCTTCAGCTTCGCCCACCTCTACCAAGGACGCAACGGCATAATCAGCACAGGCATCCTGGGCGCAGTCTTCGGCCTCATCTATCTGGGCTCCGGCAGCCTACTGCCTGGGCAGATCATTCACGCCCTCCTAGATGTCAACAACGGCCTCGCGTTCGGCCGTGTAGCTGCTCGCACCCAGGCCGTATCCCCGCCATAACTCCATTGGTAGATTACTATCCGCGGCACTGATCGCGCTTATTACATCCAAGACCGGGTTCCGCCTGCGCCACGTAACCTCGGTCGCGAAACTCTTTGTTCGTAAGATTCGACAGGGAGACAAAAAACCATCCAAAAACAGCTATGGATTTGGCCAGTTACACACTCTCCTCGATGTATCGGTTCTCACCGGTAACGGCTGAAACATTTAGCGAGCCGATGAGGAAAATTCGCTTTCTAACATTTCAAAGGCTCCGGAATTCGACACGCCAGGTGGATCGGGCAGCGGTAGGGAAGGAACGGGGACGTCGTCGCGTTAATGCAACATTCATGCACGTAGGTGCAGTATCCATTTGGGATGAAACTCATTGGTTCCAACTTCCGCCACTGAACCCAGGAGCCCACATGACTCAACAAGAACTCGAAAAGGAAGTAGCCCGCTTGAAAATTAGACTCGAAACACTCGTCAGCTTTCTCGAGAGCTGGCCAGGGGGACTTGGCAGCCCATTCGGTCGCGCTGACTATGAACGCGACGTTCGGGCCGCTCTGGTGAAGGAAAGCCTCGAATAGGCGCTGATGAGAGAGGCACGTGCATTTCCAAAAGCTGTGTGCCACCTCGCAACGGCCTAATGCCATTGCCGAATTCCTCTATCGCTCGGGACTTGTCGATCTCCGCGAAAAACGATCTTGTGAGTTCGGCAAGGGAAGCCACATTCCGCATGATTTTGCGTTTTTTTTCATAAGCCACTTTATACCGGGAAAACAACACAAGCGTCGTTTTCCAGAGGCAAGCATGTCGCACGCTTTCTCGATCCGGCGCCTGCGCGTTTGCGTTTGCTTGGCTGAGCTTATCGAGAAAATCCAGTCCCGGCGCGCCATTGGTGTGATGTCCTTCCACCCTGCCTGCGCCAGCGAGGAGGCTGCAAGGGCCTTGCGTAGATCCATTGGGACTCTGATCTCCGGTTCGTCTCCGGCCCGCGTAACCTCCACCGTTACCGTGCCTGCGGCATCTGCGCCCGCGGCATCGCGCATGGTTTCGTTAACCCTAAGCCAGTGACTTCCTTTGCCGTTTGGTTCGAGAGCGGCTCGAAAAGGGAAGCCATTGATCGTTCCCTCGACCACCGCCATGCCTCGTGATGGAAGCTTCCTACTCGCGTTCTTGGGCAGAGATAGGATCCACGATCGAGTCTTTTCGCTAGCCTTGCGCTGAAACAGCTTCGCGCTGAAGCGAATCGTTGAGTTGTTTCGTTCCAGCTTAGCCAGTGCCATTTGTTTTCATATTACCCAATAAAACAAAGACGTTTTGCCCAGCGAACTTTTTGAAAAGTCGCGAAATCGCAACTTGGAGGCTAGTACCAACTGCGGCCTTTATCAAGAGTTGTCGCTTTTTCTGAAACTTTGCACAGAAATCACTCAAATGTGGGCGCGGGCTTTATCACGAATTCCGCCGAATCTTTGTTCTGCCGCCACCAGTGTTGCCATTTCTGGATATTCTCGGGCGTGGCGGCTGCTCCCGGCGCCAACGGTGGGTCCTTGACCATGAACCCCAGCACGCCCACCACACACGAATGAAAACTCATTGTCTCGCAGAGTTCGCGCTGTATCTCCACTCCATCCGGCTCCGCCTTCCAGATCTGCCTCCACTGGACTGGCACGGAAGGGTAGCAAAATGTCCGGAGTCCGCAGTCCGTGGCCCGTGCTTTCTGCACCGCGTCTTCTGAAACATCAAGCGCCTTCACTAGCGCATCCACCGCTCTCTTGCCACCGAGGTATTGCAGTTTTCGCACCGATTGATAGGCGGTTCCGCCACCGAGCTCTGTCACAATCTGGTCAAACATCTCTTCGTCGCCGAGCTCATGGCCTGCTCGCATTCCGCAGGGGCGGACAACCGACCAGATCTCCATCAGCCTGGACTGGATGCCTACGCTGCTGGCCGCCGCCGGTACCGCACCTGATCCGTCCTACCCCGTCGACGGCATTAATCTCTTGCCGACGCTGACTCAGAACGACGCGCCTCTTCCCCGCAAGCTCTTCTGGCGCTATAAAGCGAACGCGCAGCGGGCGGCTCGCGAGGGTGATTACAAATTCTTGAAAATCCTCGACAACACTTTCCTCTTCAATGTTGTAGAAGACCCGCTGGAGCGTGCCAACTTGAAGGAGCGCCAAAGGGACGTTTATCATCGGATCGTCCGCGAATGGTATGACTGGAACGCTTCGATGCTCCCGGAGATCAAGGAGAGTTACACGCACAGCTTCGATGGCCAGCAGCTTGCCGACCACTTCGGCGCGAAGAAATCAGACCAGATGCCAGAGATCCCGGGCCCGCAAGACGACTAAGTACGAGAGAATGAGAACGACATTTCGCGATTGTGCCCGGGTCACGAGCCATCGGTAAGTTAGCGAATTACTTCTGGTCTGCCATCCACTCGAAGCGCCGCCCATTTCCCAGTTCGGAAAGGTGTATCTTTAACATGTGCGAATAGACCGACGAAAATTTCTGGAATACCTAGGCGCAGCCTCGGTCACGCCCATTCTGACGAGTTCACAGGAGGCGAGCGGTATGTATGGATTAATCGTGAGGCTAACGGTTGTACCCAGCAGGCGCGACGAGATGATAGGAATATTGAAGGAGAGCGCAGCCGACATGCCGGGGTGTTTCAGCTACGTTGTGGCCAAAGACTCTTCCGACGAAAACGCCATCTGGGTTACTGAGGTGTGGGAGAGCATCGCCAGTCATGATGGGTCTTTATCGTTGCCGTCTGTGAAGAACGCGATGCTTCGGGGCAAAGCGATCGTTTCGAGTTTCGACAAGATCGCGGTCACAAATCCAGTCTGGGGTGTTGGGTTGCCGGCACCGCGCGCCTACTGATCTGCGGACGTTTCCGATTGACAGGGCGTTCACCAGATCTTGGCATACAATCCAGAAACCAGGCCGTGGCCTACTTGTGTAAGGGTGCTTATCCATAGATCTCGAAAGCAGAAAATGGAGCGGCGATGAAAATGGAATTGCTGCGATTCAACGGCGCTGTCGAGAGGGATCCAGCTATCAATGCGTGGATACAAGAGCATGCAGGGGAATTGGGAGCCATCGCGCGTCAGTGGTTCGAGGTGATGCGAAAATGCGGCGACGAAGTCCGGGAGCTTTTGCATGACGGCTGTCCAGTTGCATGTTTGGGGGATGCGCCGTTCGGCTACGTCAATGTATTCACTTCGCACGTAAACGTGGGGTTTTTTCACGGGACGGCGCTGCCCGATCCGGACATTTTGTTGCAAGGAACTGGCAAGTTCATGCGTCACGTGCAGCTGAGACCAGGAACGGCCACAAACGCTGCCGCCCTAAGCAGGCTCATTAATGAGGCGTACTCGGACATAAAAGCCCGCGTCCTAAACAGCTAGCTTAGAGAAACGCCTTAAGAGGTCCACGCGGGTGTGAATCGCCAGATCTGCAACGGTATCTCGAAAAACGCAAGGGTGACGACGAGTGGCAACCTCAGGGGTTGTGGTGCTTACCGGTGAGTTCAAGACCCGGCAGTTTATCTCGAACGCCCGATCCCACCTTCTGAACGACTTTCTTTTCCAACGTTTTGCTTGATATGTATATCTATAATGGATATATCTGTGAGTGATATGATGAGAATTGAGAGCGGAGCGTGAAGCCGAATCGCATCCCGGAAGATTTGCAATCATTACTGCCCATGACTCCGGCTGTTTTTTACGTGTTGTTCTCCCTGGCCCAGGGCGAAAGGCATGGCTATGCCATCATGCAAGAAACCTCCAAGCTGTCAAATGGCGAGTTCCGCATGGGCCCGGGGACGCTTTACACCACCTTGCAGCGCCTGCTGGATTTCAAATTAATCGAAGAAGTGGAGCTTGCCAGCGCAAGAGCACAGCGCGCAAGCCGCCGGCGGTACTACCGTTTAACAGGCACGGGTCGCGCGCTCCTGGAAGCTGAGTTGGCACGGCTGGATTCCATTGTCCGTCTGGCTCGGCGAAAGAAACTCGTGCCTCGCCGTGCGGAGTAAACCATGGAATTGGTCGTTCGAGTCAGTGTTTGGGTCTATCGGGGGTTGTTGCTGGCGTATCCAAGGGAACTACGAGCACACTTCGACGCGGACATGACCGAGGTGTTTGAAGATTTGTTGCGAGAACACGCGGAAGCAGCTGGGCTGAGAGGGATCGCGGCTATCTGGCGCTCCGCACTCGCCGAACTTGTGGTCGCGGTTCCAGCGCGTCTGCAACCCGACTTGATTATCGCCGCAGGTTTATCCTTCGTTTTATCGTCGCTGATCACCTGGGTTTTTCTGCGGGCCGTCGGCTAGCACTCCATGCAAACAACTCAGATATCGCCTACTCCGAACTCGATCGACACGAGAAGCTCACTCGCCTAGTTCCTGGTGAATCTGCCTTATCTCATTGGGTCCACTAATTCGCCGGTGCCGCGACGTAGTACCCCGGGCGGGTCCGAACGGCAACATTTGGGCGCGAAACCTTCACGCGGTTGCTATGGAATCCGGGAATGTGTGCCGCGTTCGTTTGGTAACTGACGATGTATTGCGCATGGAGTTCGCCGCCAATCTTTTCGAGCGCGCCGCGAAGCGTGGAATCATGAAAAGCTCTATAGTGATTACCTCCTGTCGCGGCAGCCGCGACCTGCAGTTGGTGATTTTTCAGTTCGTTTGTGCCTCGCTCAAGGAGCCAGATTGCTGGCGTCATCACATCGAAAAACGTATGCCCCATTTGATCTTTCCCCGGCGCGCTAACGTCGACAGAGGGAAGCCCGGGAACTTTGAGAGGCTGAACTCCGGTTCGATTGGTTCGCAGGTCCGCGGCCGCGTTGCTAGGACCTACCGCGTAAATCGAAATGTTCGAGTTCTCCGCGTCGCGCACGACCTGGCCGAGTTTCGCGGCGCTGCCTGTATCTTGTGATTCGCCTACGATGAGCATAATGCGCCGCCGTGAGGGCGGATGCGCTTTGAATAGCTCAACGGCAGCGGCCATGGCGTCGTATAGATTCGTCTCCGGCGCTTCAAATGCAGTCCTGGCAATCACCCTCTGGATCGCGTTATGGTCCTGCGTGAATGTTTGGCGAACATTGATAGTCGAATCATAAGTCACGACAGCAGCCTCACCGTTGAGCGCCATGGCCGTTTCCGTGAAAATGCTTCCGATGGTGTGGATTGCCGGGATCATCGCTTGGAGCCGGGAACTTGTCTCAAGAACGAGAACGAGAGCGAGAGGATCGCCGCCCAGGTCCCAATGGTCGATCGTCTGCTCAACATCATCCTCGAACACGTGGAAGTCCTGCTGGGAGAGGTCAAGGACGAACTCACTGCTTGGGTCTGTAACGGTGATCGGTACAATCACCTCGTTCGTGCCAACGCGGATTTGCGCCTTTGCTGATGGCGGGGAAGATTGCGTTTGGCCCAGCATGGAAACGGAAACTGTCGCACCGAACGACAACGCGAGTGCACATCGAAACCTGGATCTTTTGAGACATTTCCACACGGCTGTGTATGCGATTCAGTTCACGTTTAAGAGGTTGCAAGAGGGGCTAGCCGGAGACCTGCGAACAAGTGCTGATTTGTTCTATAAAGGTTGCTCTGCCCACATCGGCGCTTATAACGTTTACCAGGCTTGACCAAGAGACTGTCCCGAGAATCTTTCCTCGCCGACCAATCGGGTGAAAGATTGAGGCTACCCACGCGAACTATTTCTAATTGCGGTGAAAAGTGAACTTCGGTACCCTACTCACCTGAAGGAGGGCCAATGGCCATCACAAATCCTACTCATGAGCAGGGACAACTTCAACTCCAGTTGTACGACTTGCGCCGCGAAGCCAAGCTACGTCAAGCACGCGACTGGTTCAACCAAAACTACTTCGCCGACAGCTTTGAAGAAGCCATGCGCATCGCGCCGTTCGGTTCGCAAGAGGGCGCATACTTCATGATGGTCCTGTCTTATTGGGACCAGGCTTGTGCCTATCTGAACCACGGCCTGCTTCACGAGCAACTCTTCTTTGAGACCTCGGGCGAATTTTTCGGGGTTTGGGAGCGGGTGAAGCCTATTGTCCCGGGCGCGCGCGAGAGATTCCGCCAGAAGCTCTTTGCTGCAAACCTGGAGAGAGCCGCGCAGCGCTTTGAGCAGTGGTTAGAGACGGAGTCGCCGGGCTCGGTCGAGGCGATGCGCCAGTTCATGCAGCAGATGCGTTCAGCGAAGACGCAAAAGGCCAGCGCGTGAAAGTCCGAAGCCGCCGCTGACCTCCTGGGTTAGTGCCCACTTGATCTCAGGTAATGGCGGTCAGGAATTTTCTGCGAGTACGTCAGACACAAACAGAACCTGATCATTCGGCTATGTTGGCCGTTCAAGAGGTCAACTGCCATGTGTATGCACACTAAGACGGTTTCCGCGGTGATTCTGTTGCTGCTGGTCTCAGCCGCATCGGTGGGTACTCGCGGACTCACCATAACGGGCAGAGTGGCTGACTCCTCAGGGCGTTCTATACCCGACGCTACAGTGATGGTCTATCACGCCGGAGTCTTGAACGGCTACAGCACCTTTTGCCCGAGTTGTTACAGAGACTGCGGCAAGCGAGCAAAAACGGATGCCTCCGGGTCTTACACGATTGACAAGTTGGATTCTGGCTTGTGGTTTGACTTGCTCTTTGTGCGCGACGGATATGCTCCGGAAATTGTTCGGGTGAAGGAGGTGTCGGCAGGGACTGCGCCTCTCGCTACCTTAAAGGCGCGTCCATCTGCTGCCGACCCTAGCCATGCGGTGAAAGGCCACGTAGTTGACGTCAACGGACGCGTGGTCCGGGATGCCGTCGTCACCACTGTTGGCATCGAAGCTGAGCACGGTGCGGTGGTCGGAACGATGCCTGGACTCGACCCTCTCGCAGTCACAGACCAGAACGGAGATTTCGAGCTTCTTTATGAAAAGCCAGCGAAGAGAATGCTGGTCACAATTGAGGCCCGCACGCTTGCTTTGAAGTTCGTGACGTTAGTGACTGGCCCACAGAGGCAGACCATCGAGTTGGCGAAAGGCGGTGCTGTCAAAGGTCGTTTGGTGCAGAACGGTACGCCGGTGGCAGATGCCGAAATTGGTTTGGTCGGCCAGAAACTGGGAGGATTCGGACCAGCGCTCACGGTTGTGGGCGACCCATATCCCGAGATGAGGGTTGGCACACAGCAGGACGGCACGTTTATGATTAGCGATGTACCTACAGGGGTTCAGTGGTTTGTCTATGCAAAAATGGAATCGGTCGCCACAAGAGGGGCGTCGGAACCCAAAGCTTGTATAACGACTCGGCAAAATGAAATGGTTGATGTTGGTGAAATCTCTTTACGTACTGGCTATCGCCTAGAAGGGCGAATCGTCCTAAGCGATGGTAAGTCTATTCCCGATGGAATGCGCGTCATACTCACTTCTCAACGTGTGTTGGACAGTCAGACTGCGTTGCTCGATCGGCAGGGACGCTTCAGGTTCCTTGGTTTGCCCCAAGATAATTTTTGGATTAGCCCCGCTGTGAGAGGCTATCGTCTTGCCGGCAACCAACGTGATGTTCAGGCCTCAGTTCACGGGAATGTCGATGATTTCGTTGTTTCATTGAATCCCGAACAGCCGCGTTAGCGGACCGACCACGCTAAAACAATCGTTGCTCCCGACGCAATATAAAAGGGCGCCCCTTTTCAGACTGTTACGAAACTCTGTTGACCGCTTAAAAATAAATGAGAACATGCCCTCGTGAAAGCGAGGGCAATTTCTTATGGCTTTGTGCAGGGTGAGGGCCGTACGCAAGGAACTCTTTTTCCAGTCACCTTGGGAGAGTTGATTCCGGACGAGCATGTGTGTCGGGTCATCGATGCATTTGTCGATCGCCTGGACATGGCGGGATTGGGATTTGAGCGCGCCGAGGCAGCCGAGACTGGGCGGCCTGGTTATGATCCGCGCGATCTGCTGAAGCTCTACCTGTACGGCTAGCGGACTGAACCGAGACTCTCAAACAACTCCATCCCAATCTCAAAGTCCTCATCTCACTAACCGGCGCCCCGGCTTCTCCGCTGCCGCCAGCACCGCCTCCGGCCGACAAGCCTTCGTTGCCAGTTGCATCGACCTTTTCATCGACGGCAATGTTGCCTCCGGCATTTCGGCCGCCGGCGTCTTTGATGGCATCGATATCGACTGGGAATTCCCGGCTGCCGCCGACACGCAGAACGCCACGCTCCTCATGCAAGAGTTCCGTGATCAGCTCAACGCACTAGGCGAAACCAACAAGAAGCACTACCTTCTCACGATGTTCGGTCCCGCCGGCGAGCAGAATTTCTCCCTTATCCAATTGGCATGGTCGCCCAGACTGTATTGCCGACAGATGGGAGCGGGAAGATGTGGGCGTTCTGCCGAGAAGATAGTTGCGAGAGTCGCATTAGAAGAAACGATGCGGAAAACCCGACAGACGTGGAAGTGCAAGTGGCGGATCCCAGGCGCGGAGCGGGTGAAAACCGTGATCGGAGAGAACCCGCAGAGCGGTCATCTGTTCGTGTTCCGTTCGCGGCGCGGAGATCGGCTGAAGATTTTGGTTTGGGATCGGGATGGATTCGTGTTGTGGTACAAGCGGCTGGAAGCCGGAGTATTCAAGCTGCCGCGCGTAGAACCGGGAGCACGATCGGTGGAGTTACGTGCCAGCGAGCTGGCGATGATTCTGGACGGGATCGATGTTTCGAAGTTGCAGCGTCTGCCGCGCTACCAACGGGCGATAGAGAGCCGCGGATAAAGGTCGCGGAGAAAAAAAGAAAAGAAAAAAAAGAAGAAAGAAAAGAAAAAAAGAAAAAAGAAAAGAACTGCAGAATCCATCGTGATATGTGTAACTAAGTTAGTGGAGGCACGTCTAAACGAACGTGCCGACCAACGAAACTTCCTTGAGCAACTTACCCGAAGACAAGCAGGCGTTGCAGGCGATGTTGCGCGCTCTGTGGCATGAGCGCGAACAACAAAAGCAACACATCGAAGAACTCTCCAAACGCTCGGACGACCTGTATCTAGAAAACCTGCAGTTGCAGAAAGAGCTGTTGCGCTATAAGAAGGCGACCTATGGGCCGCGGGCAGATCGTTTGAGCGAAAACGAACTAGCGCAGGCGCTGCTCGAGTTTGCCGAAGAACTGGAACAAAAACCGTTACCGACAGAGGGCCTTCCCCCAGGAGAAGCCGAGCCGGAAGTGCGACGCGTACAGCGGCGCAAAGGACGGCGGGCCTTAGCGAATTTCGAAAATCTTCCGGTCAGCACACACGTCTATGAGCTTCCCGCAGAACAACTAGCGTTGCTCGTGCTGCGGCGAGCAGCGACAAGAAATCGGCAGCGAGGAGAGCTGGCAGATCGAATACATCCCCGGACACTTCGAGCGCTTGCAGCATGTGCGCAAGAAGTATGCATGCGCCAAGTGTGAGCTGGCGGGAGAAAGTCCGCAGATCGCGACGGCGGCGAAAGCGGAGACGGCGATCGAAAAAGGTTTTGCGGGTCCGGGGCTGCTGGCCTACATCGTGACTAGCAAGTTCGCTGACTACCTGCCGCTGTATCGTCTGGAAGATATCTTCGAGCGGCAAGGCTTTGCCATTTCCCGCGCCACGCAATCGGTGTGGTGCGGGGATGTCGCGGACCTGGACGGAACCACTGTACCGGCGGATGGCGGAACGGGTAAGGCAGTCCCATGTGGTGGCCACCGACGACACGGTCTTTCCGATGCTGGGGCCGGGGCAGACGCAGTCGGCACGCATGTGGGTGTACGTAGGCGATGAAGCAAATCCGTACAACGTGTTCGACTTCACGTTGAACCGTGGACGAGAAGGGCCGAAAGAGTTTCTGAAAGACTACACCGAAGTTCTTCTGGCGGATGCCTATGGAGGCTACAACGGAGTAGTAGCCGGCAACGCCATTACGCGTGCCGGATGTTGGTCGCACGCGCGGCGGAAGTTCGTGGAGGCGGAAAAAACGGCGCCGGAGATCGCGCGCGAGGCCGTGGCTTTGCTGGGCCGACTGTTCGCCGTAGAAAAACAGGCCAAGGATGTGTCGGTGGCCGAGAGACTAGCGTTGCGGCAGATGCAGTCGGCGCTCGTGCTGGCGGAACTGCGACGGAAGTTGCTGACCTGGAAAGAACAGTTGCTGCCCAAGCATCCCATGGCCGAAGCGGTGAACTACACGCTCAGCCAATGGGAGGAGCTGAGTGTGTTCACGACCGATGGCGCGGTGCCCATCGACAACAATGTGAGTGAACGGGAGATGAAGCGGGTGGTGCTGAACCGCAAGAACTCGCTCTTCGTGGGCAACCCTCGCGGCGGACGGACGGCAGCGATTCTGACCAGCTTGACCAGTAGCTGCCGCCGGCACGAGATGGATCCGCAACTCTACTTCATGCTCACCGGCCGACAAGCTGAAATCCATGCGGCTCGCGATCGCAAGCTTGAAGCGGTACGTCAGCTCTGGGAACTACTGCGCCGCTCGATTCTTGTATATTTTTTCGGTATTGCCTACAATGACCTCGCCAGAGGAAACAGAAGCGGGCTCTGCAGGAATGCAACCATAGCTGAGGGATAATCGAGTAGAACTCATCGCGCCAATGCAAAGCGGCGGGACACAGATATCGGACGATAGATCCTCATGCCGTGAAAATCTCCGCCCCACAGGGGTCATGTTGCACTAACGGATAGCACTTCTTCTCCAATTTCAGACTAAAGACACTGGTCGCCCAACAACTCGATTACTACAATGTCCAGGGCTATGACTTCCACGGCACTTGGGAAACGTCCAGCAATCACGCTTCTCCGCTCTTCGACGACAAACAAGATCCGGACATCGCCGACAATTTCTATATCGACTACACCATCCGTTCTTATCTCGACGCCGGTGTCCCCGCATACAAACTAGTACTCGGCATTCCGACCTATGCTCGCGGCTGGACCGGCGTGCCCAACATCAACAATGGTCTCTACCAGACCTCCACGGGGTCCGCTCCCTTTCCTCCCGCCGATTATTTCCAAACCAACGGCACGATTACCTACCTCACGCTCAGAAGCCTCACCGGCTACACCCGTCATTTCGACTTACAGCGCATGGCCGTCTGGCTCTACGATCCCGCTTCCCAGACTTTTTGGTACTACGACGATCCCACAACGGTTAGTCGCAAGATGTATTACGTCCGGATCCACCAACTCGGTGGCGCCTTCGTCTGGGCGCTCAAAGATGACGACGAATACGGCAACCCCACAAAAATCATGGCCGACGGCCCGGCCTACGTTGATTACAATCTCATGCCCCTCTAGGGCTGTTTCTGTTCAGTCGACGGGACGACCAGGGTGTTCGTCTTCCCTACATCTTCGGGCGATGCCTTCGCAGGAACTCCAATAGACCGAGACAAGTCGGAAAACGGCCGAATCTCCTTCTCTGGAGTCCCGCTGCCGATTTTCCGCTGGAAGGCCTCGGGTAGCCAGTACCTCACGGGTTTCACGGCGTCTTCAACCGGCCTCTCCCCCCGAATTCTGATTACGGCTCCGGCTTCGGTCAGTGGGCGAACCAGTGGTTCGGGCGCTCTACCGCCTGCGAATTCTGGCGTTGCGCTGTTCACAACTCCGGCTTCGGAACTCGCAGAGGCGGGAACTCGCAAGATTGCGGAGGCGGCTTCCGAGGTTCCGATTTCGGGAGCGGTGTCCACAACCGGCTCATCGGTAGAGATCCCCCACTGGGTTGCCAAGGAGGTCCCCGGTGCCGATGAAGGAAGTACATACCAAGTTCCATTTGAGGGCCGCCAGACGGCAAAATCGGTTATGCCATCTCCGTCGTAGTCTCCCGGAACAGGTACGTCTCCAATGGTTCCCCATTGCTGCACTTCAGACTCCCCCATTGTGCCGCTGAGAAGGACAAACCAGCTGCCAGATGGGATCCGCCAGATTGCATAGTCCGTTATCCCATCTCCATTGAAATCGCCCGACACAGGAGTATCTCCGGCCTCTCCCCATCGCTGCGTAATGAACGTGCCTGGGCTCATACTGGGAATGACATACCAATTCCCCTCAGAAGGACGCCATACGGCAAAGTCCGTTTGTCCGTCTCCATCGTAGTCGCCAGGCATCGGAATATCGCCGATTGTTCCCCATTGCTGGACAATCGCTGTGTTCGGTGCGCTGCTAGGAATGATGTACCAGTTGCCTTCCGAAGGCCGCCAGACGGCAAAATCGGTGCGTCCATCGTTATCGTAGTCACCCGGGACAGGTATATCGCCGCTCTCACCCCATTGCTGCACGTAATAGCTGCCTGGCATGCTGCTGGCAAGTACGTACCAGTTGCCTTCCGAAGGCCTGAAGACCGCAAAATCCGTTATGCCATCTCCATCATAGTCGCCCGGGACAGGGATGTCCCCGAGCGTCCCCCATTGCTGCAAGATAAAACTATTAGCACTGTTACTTGGCAGGACGTACCAATTGCCTTCCGAAGGCCGCCACACTGCATAGTCCGTTTGGCTGGAGCCGTCAAAGTCACCGGGTGGCCCGAAGATGGCATTCGGAGTGTCGCAAGGCCCTGCCGCACAAGCTCGACCAAACCTCACGTGCTTGCGCGTTTGCGCTTGGACAGATGTACTCACACCAAACAGAGCACCGCCGCATAGCATCAACGCAAACAGCCTCGTAAAAACCACCGACGACCGATTGGATTTCAAGGTTCACCTCCCGATGTCGAACGGGTGATTTGGGTGGGGCTCGACGTCGCTGAAATGGCTCTTCTTGACCTTAGAGTCCGTCAGCAACGCGCGGCAATTAAACCGAGAGTCGTCTTGCCACCCGGGGGTACTCTTATACACCTGAAGTTCCGCTAAGCGATATTAGTTTTTCTTGGTCATCAAGCACGCTCCGGTAAGTCGCTACCGGCAAGTTCGTACTTGGCCAGTGTCAGGGAATCTCCAAAGGTCTTTATTTCTGGGCGAACAACTCCGCGCACAATTCCTCAGACAGCGTGGTTCCTTCCTCGGATAGGCACACAGACTTGTTTTTCGTCGCCGGATCGGAGATGTAACCCTTCTCGTGTAGCCGATCCATCACACTCCACGGAAATGATTTCCAGGCCCGTTTTCCACCGAACTTTTCGTCAAACGAGTTTACGTAGAGAAGGGCGAGGACCGCTTGCTCCAGCTTTTCTGCATCGAGATCCATCTGGCACCTCAAGGCTGGCGGGTACAGTGCATTCTTGCCCTGGCACTCTCCCTACATACTCCCATGCCGCGACGGTGTCCAGAGATTACGCGTCTCGAGCGTCTCGACGAATCATGCCATTCCCATCCCAACGGCGGAGGTGGCGTCCCTGAGAGGAGGAACAAAATCGCGAAGACAAATCCCTTCGTCGGCGACCACGACCTACACGACGACCCAGTGGGGCATCTCGACCGATGTGCCCGTCCAGAAGCCGATTGGGCAGACGAGTCTACCACGACAAGGATTTGATTGAAGGCATTCGGTCAAAGTAAATGTAGTCGCAGACTACCTCGCGAATAACACATCTGGAATCAGTCCAAGGCAGCAATCTCTGTGGATCGGGTTGTGGATTGCGTATCCTTTATATGTGTCACCGTATACGGCCATTCCGGCGTTGGCGACAAATCCGTCCTTCGACTTCTCGCTCGGAAGAAGTTTATTGCGTGGGCACATCCCGGCATCTGGCGCAAGGCAAACATGATGGTTTTCTTGACCTTCTCATGACCAGTTTTTGATCTATCAGCGGCGGATCTCAAGGTTTTGTGTGCCAAGGTTCTATCTGAGTCGCGTTATCGGTAACTGCCTAGGTTTTTCCGCGCTCGAGAAAAAAATGGATCGTGGGCGTCAGGATTAGTGAGAGCACAATGGAGCTCAACAAACCGCCGATTACCGCGATAGCGAGAGGCTTTAGCATTTCGGAGCCTGATCCGAAGGCGAATGCCAGCGGAAGCATTCCGGCAATTGTGGCCAAGGCGGTCATGGCAATAGGACGAAGACGTCGCCGGCCAGCTTGAATCAGCGATTCTTCTGCCGAGAAACCCAAGGCGCGGAATCGTTGGTCGGCATCAAGCAGCAAGATGCCATTCTTAGCAACGATACCGATAACCATAATCATCCCCATGAAAGAAGCCACGTTGAACGTGGTTTGCGTCACTAGCAGCGCGAGAAAACCACCAAACGTCGACAGAAGCGCCGCGGCGAGGATCGCGATGGGAGCAGCGAAGGTCCGGAACTCGAACAACAGCACCACAAATAGGAAAACCAAAGCCAGCACAAATACCGTCGATAGATCTCGAAAGGATCTTTGCTGCTCTGCGTACAGGCCGCCATACTCGACGTGAATCGACGAAGGCAGATGCAAATCTGCGACGGCGTTTTTCACCGATTCCATGCCGGTACCGAGATCGACTCCTTCGAAGCGTCCGGTGACCTCGACTAGGCGTTGCAGATTCTCACGGCGAATTTCCGTCTGACCAGGGTCGTCGACAACCTTCGAGAGCGACCCTAGCGTGGCGGTATGTCCGGTGCTACTCGTAAGCAATGTATTGCTCATCCGGTCCAGCGATGCCCGATTTCCGGCGGGGAATCGGACGCGAATTGTATAGGCCCGGTCGTTGATGATTACTGGATTTACTGCAGGCTCGCCCTCGAGGACTGCGGCGGCATCTGTCGCGATCTCTTCCGGAGTGAATCCCGCGCGAGCGGCGATGACCGGGTCGACCTGATAGGTAACGGCTGGGCCGCTGACCGTATTCTCTATGCCGTCCAGCACATCCACAACATGCGGAATTTTCTGGATAGCATCGGCAACGCGCGGCGCCGTCTCGTTCAGCAGCTTGGCATCCGTCGAAAAAAGCTTGATAACCACCGGCTCCGGCTGGCTCGTCAGGTCACCGATCATGTCTTGAAGAACCTGGATGAATTCCACATCGGCAGCTGGTTCGGTTTTCCTGATCTCTCCGCGCACGTCCGAGATGATTTCGTCGATGTCCCGCTTACGGTCTTTTCTGGGCTTGAGCTTAACCGTGAAATCTCCACGGTTCGCTTCTGTGACTGCAGCCAGCCCAAGCTGCAAGCCCGTCCGGCGCGAGGTGTTCACGACCTCCGGCATGGAGCGAATAATTTCTTCAATGTGCTGAAGTATGCGATCGGACTCGGCCAGCGAACTTCCTGGGGGTGTGTAGTAATCGAGGACGAAGCTCCCTTCATCCATTGAAGGGAGAAGATCGGAACCGAGAAAGTGGTAACAGACATAGGAAAAAATCAGTACCACTGCGGAACCCGCCGCCAGAAGTAAAGGGCGATGCAGTAACGTGCGGATCACGCGAGTATAAAAAGTAATGCTACGGCCGAAGAAACCGGTATGTGCCACTTCCTCAACCGCCAACAGGGACTCGCTCGGTTCGGTAACTTTCTGCTCTCGAGAAGAAACTGTATCCTTCCGGCGGACAAAATACTGGCTCAGTGTTGGCGTCCAAGTCACCGCAAGGACGAGCGAGCTAAGCAGCGAGACGGTCATCGTGATGGCCAGCGCGCGGAAAAAGCTGCCTGTCACGCCGGTGGTGAAGATGAGCGGTAAGAAAACGACGATAGGCGTGATGGTGGAACCAATCAATGGGACTGTGATTTCCCGCAGTGCGCTATGGATTGCCTGATAACGCGATTCGCCGGCGTCGCGGTGCAAGACTATGTTTTCCAGAACCACGATCGCGTCGTCAATGACCAAGCCCACTGCGGCCGCCAAGCCGCCCAAGGTCATGAGGTTGAAACTTTGGCCCGTATATTTAAGCACAATCAGCGTTAGCAACAGGGTGACGGGAATCACCAGCGCGGCAACGAACGACGAGCCCCAATCGCGTAAAAACAGCACCAGAATCCCCGAGGATAAAATGATGCCGATGAAGACCGCATCTCGGACACTGGTAATGGAATCGCTGACAATTGTGGATTGATCGTAGAACGATTCCAAATGCACACCGGAAGGCATCGTCGGTCGCATATCTGCAATTTTCTGATGGACTTCGTTGGCCACTTGCAGTGTGTTGCTTTCTGGCTGCCGATTCACGCTCAATAGCACGGCAGGCTTCCCATTGGCGGTAACGATTGTGTAGACTGGCGCTTCCGACGGACCGACCTTAGCGATGTCGCCTAGCCGAATGGGTACGCCATTTCCCGGAGTCTTGACCACGATTTGTGCGATTTCCTCCGGTGTACGCACCTGGCCACTCACGAGGCCAAGCACCAATTGATGATCGTGTTCTAGCAGGCCTGGAGAATCGACAAGGTTTGTGCGGCGAATGGCATCTAGGATGTCCGTCACCGTGATTCCAGCCGTCTGAAGTCGAGCCGGATCGGGCGTGACCTGGAATTCAGGAACGCGTCCGCCTTGCACCAACACCGAGGCTACCCCGTCCAGTCGATTGATCCGCGGCTTCAGGTCGTAAGTGGCGATCTCCCAAAGCTTGCTTTGTGGAATGGTGTCGGAGGTCATGCTGTAGCCGATAATCGGGAACGAAGCAAACGTCAGGCGGTGGGTTTCCAGTTTTGCGGAGCTTGGGAGACCCGTTTGTAGGCGGGCCATCACGGCATCGACTCGCTGCAGCGTCAAAATCATGTCGGACTTCCAATCGAAGAACAGATCCACTTCAGCGGATCCACGGCTTGTGATGGAATAGACTTTTTGTAGGCCCGGAACGCTGTTCACGGCTTCTTCAATGGGCCGGGTGATGGTGACCAGCATCTGATCGATCGGCATTACTCCGTTGTCGACACCAACGACGATGCGGGGGAAATCGGTGCTCGGAAACACGGCGATCGGGATACTAAACGTCATGTAACCGCCCACGAGCGCCAGCGTGATGATTAGAAATAGAATTGGTCGCGACAGCCGCCGGAACCAAGGCTGGCTCCTTTCAGGAAAAGTCCCTCCTCGAACGGCCTGCGGAGAAACCGCATTGCGCGTCGGATCCATTCCGCCTATTCCTTATCCTTGACCGGCGCGGAGCCACTGCGATTCTCGGCAGGAGAGGATTCCGTCTTATTGTCTTTATCCGTTGAATCTTTGCCTTGTTCCGCCGGAGCAACCTGCACGGTAATTTTCGTGTTGTCCGGCAATGCGTAACCGCCTAAGGTGATTACGGAATCTTTTTCTTTGATTCCGGATAAGATCTCCGCGGATTCTTTGTCGCGGATTCCCACTTTTAGGTTAGCCTGATGCGCCTTGCCATCGGAACCCGCCAGCATCACAAACTCTGTCCCGTCCGGAGCCTTGAACACGGCGGTGTTCGGTACAATCAGCGCATTCTGAACAGTTCTCGCAGTCGCCCGAATGGAAACATTCATACCAGGCTTGATCGCTGGGCCGGGCTTGATGGCTTCAATCCACACTTCGACGGTCGTGCTGCCAGGATCAAGGGCCGGGCTGATCAGCATCACTCTACCTTTCATCGCTTCATTGAGGCCTGGCACATCCAGTTCGGCTGCGTCACCGATTTTCAATTGCACGGCGTCGGTTTGAGAGATATGCGCCTTGGCGATCAGCTTCGAAGTATTCATTACTGTCAAAATTGGTTGGTTTGCCGCGGCTAGCTCGCCTTCATACAGAGGGCGGTCGGTCACGACGCCATTGATGGGGCTGCGAATCTCTGAATAGCTGAGCATCGCTTTTGCGTTCTGGTATTTTCCTTTCGCGGCAGCGAGCTGCCCGGAGGCGGACTTCAATTGTTGTTCTTTGCCGAGACGATTGAGGTCGGCTAACTGCTTTTGTGCTTGTTCGTTCTGGCTGCGCGCTTGCGCCAGTGCAACTTCTGCGGTGTCCAGATCGCGACGGGGCAACGCTCC
The DNA here is from genome assembly GCA_963722985.1 of Candidatus Acidiferrales bacterium. Lineage (GTDB taxonomy): Bacteria > Acidobacteriota > Terriglobia > Acidiferrales > UBA7541 > Acidiferrum. The sequence goes on from CAVROZ010000005.1 coordinate 402,129, forward strand.
TTGATCGAAGAGCCCCTTGCGCGCTTCATATATTTTTTTCTGCGCGTCGTATGCGGATTGGACGGCTGCGGCGTCCAGTTCCGCCTTTTGGATTTGCTCTGGCAAGCCGGCCTCGGTGGTAGTCACATAACCGGCTTCGGCCTGATCTAATTCGCCCTTGCTTTGTTCGGCGGCACTCGCAAGATCCGCGTTTTCCAGCTCCGCCAGAACCTGCCCCTGCCTTACGCGCGAACCCCGTTGCACATAAAACTTCCGGATCGTCGACGTAATTTTTGGAGTGATCACCGCCTGTTCGAGTGGGTAGATGACCGCCTCCGCCGAAATGGTTTCTTCAATTGGCCCTCGCCTCGCCGTCACCACTTGTACTGCGACCACTGGCTCTGGCTCTTTCTCCCCTCCGCCACAGCCTATCGATACAAGACCGCAGATTGTCAGCAGTGCGAAACACGACTTTAGAGTTTCATCTGCAAAAAGGTGCCTTCGATGGGTCATGGAGTTGTCAACATCCCTGTAAGTGTTTGAAGATTTGCGAGAGCGACGCGATAACGGAGCGCACCATCCTGATAGTTAGCGTCGGCTGATGCAAGAGTCGTCTGCGCATCCACGACTTCTAGAACAGTCGCTTCTCCATTCTTGTAGCGGAGCGTCGTGAGCCGTAGACTGTCCGCGGCCAGTTCCGAGGAGCGTTGCAGTCCCGCCAGCTCGTTCAGCGCGGTTTCAGCTTCGGCGTACCGCGCTCGCATGTCCGCAAGCAGTTTTCGCTGGGCATAGGAGAATTCCACCTTTGTTTGATCGCGCCGAAGTTCCGCCTGTCGAACCCGACTCTGTGTTGCTCCCCAATTCCAGATCGAAAGACTCAAAGAGGCGAGCGCGGAGGAGCCCAGATTTTGTGTCCGGCCGAACTCGGGCGGCGGGAGCGGGCTGTATGTGGCGTAGTGTTCCGCGTCAATGCCGTACCAATAGTCCAGCGCGAGGGAAGGTAGGTATCCGGCCTTAGCTCCAGCTACATCGCGGCCGGCAGCCTGCATGGCAGCCAGCGCGAGGCGTATTTCAGGATTTTCCTGTGCGGCTTGCGCCTCAAATTCCGCTTGGGGAGGGAGCGGGACATTGGCATGAAGGTCGTCCTCAAGCTCGAAATTATCGTTGAAGTCGGGAAAAAGCAGTACGGCGAGTTCTAGTCGCGCACTGAGCACGGCCAACTGCGCTTCCATAAACTGGCGATGGCGGTCCTGCATTTGTAATTCGGCTTTGATCACATCGGAATGCGCCACTTCCCCGGCCTTTTCGAGATCCTTGGTGAGCGCAAAAAATTTGTCGCCTTCTTGGGCCGTGTGACTGGCGGCAGCCAGTTTGTTGTCCGCCGCAGCCACGCCGAAGTAATTCTGCACCACAGTGACCACCAGACCGCGCGATGCAATCTCAGCCTGCGCTTTCGCCACCGCCACCAGAGCTGCGGAACGACGGTAAGAAGCCAACGATAGAAGATCCAGTTGTTGGTGAATGTTCCCTTGGCTTATATATTCGCGCGGTGCGTTATTCGCGATGTATCTCACTCCGCCGAAACTGTTCGGTTGCGTGTATAGCACGGAGGTATCGAAATTCACGCTAGGCAGCAAGGTATCGCGGGCTTGGTTGCGGTCCTCCCGCGCAAGTTTCGCCTCCGTCAATGCCGCGTGATAGGTAGGATCATTCTTGCGTGCCAAGGCTAAGGCGTCCTGCAAGGTAATTCGCATCGGCGTTCCCGCCGGCGACATTGCTGGAGTTTTGTTCTGCGCATTTTGGGTCTGCGCCGCGGCCTGGAGTACAGAGAATTTAGGATCGGGCGCGTCCGGTTGTTGACCAGCGTTTGTCGGGCCCGGAGCCCACAAGGCAATTCCAGCAACGATGCAGCCGGCGAAGACCAATAGTTCAGTTTTCAAGGCGTTCTCTCAGTTCGCTATTCAGGTTAGTAATGCCAAGATAAACGCTCGATTAAGAACATGAGCTGTCCATATCATTCTGGCCGTCACTATTTATCGAGCGTTCATCTTTCACCTGCCATATTGCGATTGGAAGTCTTCTACTCTCGCCAAATGAGGTCCGCTATGACCGGGAAAATTGCAGCTCAGCTTGTTACCCTTATTTCTGTTCTTTTTTCGCCGCCTTTCGCCCCTTCCGGCGACTCTGGCCCAATTCCGCAGAATGTCGGCCCCTCTGGCTATCATCTCGTCAAAAAAGTAAAACTCGGCGGCACCGGTGGCTGGGACTACCTCGAAGTCGATCGTTCCACCCATCGCCTGTTCATCTCTCGCGGCACTCATGTCATCGTGATCGATCCCGATCAAGGGAAGGTCGTTGGTGACGTGCCAGACACGCAAGGCGTTCATGGCATCGCACTCGCCGATGAATTCAACAAGGGCTTCACCACCAACGGACGCACAGCCGATTCCACGATGTTCGATCTCGCTTCTCTTAAACCTATCGCCAACATCAAGACCGACAAGGATTCAGATGGCGTCATCTACGACCCCTTCTCCAAGCGTGTTTTTACCTTCAACGGTGATGCCAACACCTCCTCCGCCATCGACGTTTCCGCCGGCAAACTTGTCGCCACTTTTCCTCTCGGAGGTGGCCCGGAGTTTGCTGCAACTGACGGCAAGGGCAAAATCTTTGTTAACCTTGAGGACAAAAGCGCTCTCGTCAAATTCGACGCCAAGACCCTGAAGATCGAAAATACCTGGCCGCTCGCCCCGTGCGAGTCTCCCTCGGGACTAGCCATTGACGCCGCGAATGAAATCCTCGTCGTCGGCTGCCACAACAAACTGATGACCTTCGTCGACGGCCACTCCGGGAAAATTCTCGGCACCGTTCCGATCGGTCAGGGTGTGGACGCGAATCGTTTTGATCCCGTTACAGGCTATGCCTTTGCTTCTTGCGGTGATGGAACGCTGACCATTGCTCACGAGGACTCTCCCACTCAGTTTTCTCTCGTGGAGATGATCCAGACTCAGCGGGGCGCCCGAACCATGGCCCTCGACTACGCCAACCACAACGTATATCTCGTCACTGCCGATTTCGGCCCTGCTCCCGCAGCCACGGCCGACAATCCTCGGCCACGCCCAACGATTCTTCCTGACACATTTATCCTTCTTGTCTACGCCAAATAGGTAGCGGTTATTGGTGAGCGATACGGCTACTTCTCGTTGAGGATCATTCGCGGATTGCGCGCTTTGTGTGGCCCGAGGGCTGCAGGAGCAGTCAGCTGTCCCCTATGCGGCAAACCATGGCCCCGTGTCCATATTCGGCACTGATCACGAATGCCGTACGATGACGCATTCCGCCTTCTCCAAGATGTCATGCGGAATGTTGTCGGGAATGTTAAGCACTTCCTTCAAGACCACGCCACTTTCTTCAAGTCTTTTTGCTCTCTATTCAAATCTTGAGCAGATACCCCCGCCAGGAGCGTAAGACATATTGCGGCAAGCAAGTATTTCTTCAGGATTGGCATGCTAGAGGCCTGAAACCGTTTGTCTGTTCGGTTGAGTACACACCCGGATGTTAATCTGCTTTTCGGAGCTCGGAGACGAGTTTCTGCGCTTCCTTCATTCGCTCTCTGTAGAACAAAGGGCAGATCAGGACTGTTGTACTACCCACGCGTACATGTTGCCTGATGCCTTGCTTCGAGAGGAATAACGATAAGGCCGTGTACGTTTTGATTTCTTTCTCCAGAAACTTGACCGCACGACGTTTAGATTGATCCATCACCCACCCCAGACTTGGCAGTCATGACCTGCCGGAAAACTTGACCGTCACAACCGAGCGGTAATTTCAAACCAATCTCAAAAGATTGGGGCAAGCATTGCTAAATTTGTCTAAGAAACACGAGAACGACCAAGACGATGAGAACGAATTCCACGGCGCCCGTCGGCACATATCCCCACTGCCGACGGTGTGACCACCGCGGCAAGGTATCCAAGAGTGCCAAAATCAAGACCACGATCAATATGCTTCCAAGCATGGTTCACGCCTTGTCCAATGCAGTCCGCTCTGAATCTCACGCGATTCCGTCCCAGTGGGTTCCCTATGCTGGGAATTTGTCCTCGCTGGGCCGAAGTCTTCTTCGATCAACTTAACGATTCAAGCGCTAGATCACGACGGTGATCGCAAAACGAGAACCGGGATAGTACGCGTCGTACATGTAATAGCCCCCATCGACGTAATCGATGTAGAACTGGTCGGTGTAATACCAGTAAGCCGGCCACGGTTCGGCATATCCAAACCAATAGCCGCCATACTGGAAGCGAGAATATCCGCTGACCATAACCGGGTTGCCCATGCGGAACTCGTGCTCTCGGCCAAAGTGTGAACGAAACCGTGCATCGGGAATGCGACCGCTACCTCTGGCGCTCAGGCGGAGTGCGGGTTGCGCGTGTTGTGCAGCCGTTTCCTCCTGCGTGCGCTGAGGACCGTTCGAGGAAGATGCAGTTTGCTGCTGGCTATGCTGCTCTTGCTGTCCCTTGACTTGCTGCGTCTGCGGTTTGGTGGACTTGTCTTGTTCTTGCTGCCCCTGACCCTTGACCGCCTGTTGTTGTTTTTCAGGCTTCGCCGCCTGTTCCTGTTTCGGGGCAGTGGGCTTGTCTTCTGGTTTTTCCTGGCGTGCGTCTGCCATGGGTGCAAACCCCAAAAGCAAAAACAGCCCTGTAGCACTAAATGCGCCGATTGATTTCGTCATGTTATCTCCAGTAATGGGTATTCTTGCGCCCGACATTCAAGACGTCAGGCGCGCTGGTTGTTGTCGATTCACAATCCTTGATCCGCGAATCCAGACTCTCGACAGAGTCCCTTATAGGCATTTATCTATGTCCTGATGTGTATATGCGCGAGGGATTGAAACAGTCCAAAGACGTTTAGGATCCACAACACCACGGCAATGACGACGACCCCATTCAGAATTGACTTGATAGTGTCCTGCATGGGAATGAAGCGATTCACCAACCAGAGCAAAACGCCCACGACGATCAGGGCGATTAGAATTTGAATGAGAGGCATGCTCTTTCTTCCTTTCTTTCGATATTGCGAGACACTTCCAGCCGGTGCCGGGAATGCCCTTGCGGTTTCTCGAAGAGGAAAGTGACTAGCCAGAGAGTCAGGTTGGGTTATACCGATGAATGACGGTCGGCTCCAGCCGTTGACGCAATTAACATTACAAGTGCCGCCTTTCCATTTACTGGCTGCTGAGCCCATAACCTTCCGACTGCCCGCGCGCGCCATTTAGCCGACAGTTATAATGAGTCACTGCCCGAATGGCTGTATTGCCTGCGCGACAGCCTCGGGATTCACATTTCATGTCCTGGCGTGAATACCATGAATTGACGAAGCACGGCGTCGCGTCGCTTGAGCGAACTCGACACTATCTCGATTGGGCAAATATGCCCAATCCCTTTCGACATTATGAGGGCGTCCCCATCCTCGATTTGCCGGCGGACCCGCCCGCCCCACAGATTTCAGCTCTCGAAGTACTCGATGGCAAGACAGGAAATACTCGCGCTCGGGACGGTGCGGAATTCCTGTCGCAGTTGATGTTCTATTCCGCCTCGATCAGCGCGACTAAGCGAGCCCCATTTACTGGGGATGCCTACGCACTGCGCGTGAATCCGTCTTCCGGAAATCTCCATCCGACCGAATTTCATTTTTGCGCGCGAGGATTAGTGGGTTGGCCCGATGGTTTTTACCATTACCGCCCCTCATCCCACGTGGTAGAACAACGGGCCACGGGGGATTTTGGCGAGAAGCTTCTAAAAACTTCCGTCCCGCTCATTTTCGTCTTGACCAGTATTGTTTGGCGCGAAGCTTGGAAATACCGGGATCGGGCATATCGGTATTGCCTGCATGACATTGGACATGCCTGGCAGGCTTTAACTCTTAGCGCGCGATCCATCGGATGCAAAAGCTTTGCACTTGGGCATTTCTCAGACGACAGAGTAGCGGAATCGTGTCTTCTGGCTCAGGATGAGTGGCCGGTATTAATCGTCGGGCTTTATGGGCCGTCTATTCCCTTGAGGACCATAAATCCAGAAGAGACAGTCTTGTTTGGCGGTCAGCCCAACCGGCTTTCGGAGAAGCAGGAATCCTATCCATTGATTGAACGAATGCACGCTGCAACGAAGATCTGCACGGAAGCCGTCATGCTGTCTCCCAATGAATTAAAGGCATCCGGCCGGGGTGAAATCAGCCTGCCGTCGTCCGATTCCACAGGTCGCAGCTTCGGTGACGTGGTTCGCACCAGGCGTTCCGCTCTTGACTTCAGAGGCGGGAGCGAGTTGATCTCCCTCTCGCAACTTGCGACTCTTCTCTCAAGCACAAAGGAGCCTCTCTTCGCCGATTTCGCTACGACTCGTTTGGTCCATCTGTATCTTTACATCCATCGCGTCGAAGGTTTGGCGCAAGGCGTTTACCGCTACTGGCCGGAGCACGCGGAGATTGAGGAAATCAGGGAAGGGGATCAACGCCTGGTAGCAGCGGCTCTCAGCTTGGGACAGGACCTGGCGGGCAACGCTTGCGTGGCATTCTCAATGATCGGTGATTTTGAGAATGCAGCGCGGTTCTATGGCGATCGCGGATATCGGTACGTGCATTTCGAGGCGGGAGCTATTGGCCAACGAATGTATCTTGCAGCTGAGGCTCTTGGTTTACGAGCAACGGGCATCGGAGCATTTTTTGACGAGCAAGTGAACCAATACCTGGGACTTTCCCCTGAGCTCGGACAAGTCGTCTACCATTTCGCAATCGGACACCCGGTTTCCGATCCGCGCCTCGAGGCTTGAAATTAAATGGTCGTCATTTTGATTCATGGCAACAACCAGTTGATTCTGTGCGGGCCAGTGCCCGACGACGCCAGCGCATTGGCGTTGGCGCGCAACTTTCATGTCGCAGATCCGATTCTTCCATTACTGTGGTTCAGCCCCCGTTCAGCATACTGATCCGTCTCTTCAATAAAAACTGCAATCATCTGAAAGGTCGAGCCGTCATCTATGCCTACCAGTAACGCATGGGCTGCCGCTTTAATTGGGTTTCCTCGAACGCGAACGATTTCAATCGCGACTATCACGTGGCCTTTACCAAAGAGGAGCTTGCCAACGGCAACATGAACGAATTCCCGAGCGAAGGGGCGCCGGAGTCAGCGTCTTCTACAAGAACGAGAATGGAAATATCTTCCACAATTGGTCTGCTTACGCACGGGGAATCAAGTCCATGGTCGGCACAACTACCTCAACCTCGTCCCCAAAGGCCGCGACGAAGAATGCTTTGCCTTTTCTGCCCTTCCGGCAAAAGGCTCTCTATTTTTTTGAGATCCGTATGGTTTGTTGAGTTGAACAAAGGCGAGGCCATAAGTCGTTCGATACTTTCGGCCGCGGTAGCCGCGTGACGCACCCCCGGAATAGGGCTGGACACCAGTTCAATCGCGGATTAGATTGTAGGGAGATTGCAATCCGTAGTTTGGCAGAGTTCTGACTTTGTAATGGGGCGGCTTTTGACTGAGTCGCCCTTTCCATTTGCAGGACCGAACGACTTTGTTTCAGATGCTCTTGTCCCGTGCGCCATGTTCACCCGGGTGTTGCACTCCAAGTGGCCTTTTGACGGACCACTGCGGCCGGTTCCACTAGTCTTGTTTGTAGTTGGGCTGAATTCACAGATGAGTTCGTTCTCGCGCTGTTTTCGTCCTTCTTCAGTCGCGATATCCTCGGCGAAGAAATGTGTGACGCCAATGATCGGATAATTCCTGTACCGCTCCAACATGCGCGTTCAGGAGGTCGTTGGTTTCTCCCACATAGAGGCAGGTGTAATGATCGGGACGGAATGGAAGGTCTGTCTTAAACAACCCATAAACGGCCCCGGCGTTAGTCAGTGCCTTCAACGTGAAAAAATCGAAGGAATGACAATTTCCACTGGATGCATTTCAGCACTCTTGTCCTGATCGCCTTCTAAACTGGCTTGAAACCTTTGCCGTTTCCACGCAATATCGGAGCGGGCCGATTGTCCGAAGGAAAGCCACAGTTGGCCCCTTTTCAACTCGACCGCGTGGCTCACTGACTTGGCTCAACGCGTACGCAATCCATATCAGCAGGATTAGGCCTACGGCGGCGAATACGAGCTTCATCCGCTTTTCCGTAATCCGGTCTCCTCGCCTGTTTTTCCTCTCCCATGCGAGCCACCGTAAATTCCGTCGCGAGTCGTGCAGCTTCTCAGAAAACATCGTCGCGCTATCCATGACCGCATGTTGCATTATGGCGGGCCCGGGCGCTGTCCAATAATGGATAGCCCCCGCAACATCTCCTTCATCGTCTCCCATGAGAATGTCTTTATTCTGTGGGCTAGGATGGAAATCTCGCGCATCTCGCGCAACGACCACCAAACCTCCGAATTCGGGCCTTTCTTATGCCTGCGCATCCTCAGTTTGTTGCTCGCGTCCGCAGCTGGCTGTAGGGCATTTGGGTGTTCATAAAAAAGTCCTCAGGGATGGGACCACGCGAAAGGGAGTTCGCCTTGCAGCGAATGTGCCCATTCTGTGGGCTCGTCACCTCGTAGCACAAACGCTATTGCTTGGAATGTAGGAAATATCTCAAACCAGCTTAGGGATCCCTCCGATGGCCGTAGATGTGGCCACGAGCACCGACTGGATCAGCTCCCAGATTATATGTCCACAATGGAACAGACATCGCGTGCTGGGTGGCCTACTATGATGCAGGAGAACGTGGCTAGCTTCCTTGATGGTGCCATCGAAGGATTCGGTGAGGCCGCGCAAGGCATCCATGCCGCATCTAGCTCAAAACGAACATCCGTTCTCGGGGGGAAATATGCACCCGGAGAGCTTGCCTTCCCACCGTCAACGTTCCCTCCGCGTCCTTTTTGTTCACCGTGTGGCAGATGTGATTGGCAGTTGCCTGCGAGAACTGGAGAAAGGGCAATTCACTGTTAGCTCCGATGTTGCTCTGAGCTTGGCACACGCTACGGAACAACTGCGCTGCCACACCTACGATGTCGCCATCGTCGAGCATCCCGGTTCAAACTGGATAACGTCGGAGGCATTGCCTCTCCTTCATCAGGCTGGGCAAGAGACCCCCATCATTTCTGTGACGACGGGGCTAACTGGGGAATCCGTTGCTGCGCTGACAGCTCAAGATGCTTTCGACTATGTCCAAATAGAACATATCTCTCAGTTGCCCATGGTTGTCCGACGGGCATTGAATAACCAGTCTCTACGAAAGGAATTAGAAGAGGCGCAAAAAGCCCTGAAACATTCCCGATCCCTGTATCGCGCACTGGCCGACAATCCCATCTACGGAATCTACTTGAGTAATGCGGAAGGGGAATTGCTCGACGTGAACCAGACGCTGGTGACCATGCTTGGCTACGTGTCCAAAGAGCAACTCTTGGCTGCGAATCAAGAATCAGCGCTCTTTGCCAATTTGAGCCAGGGGCCACTTTCCGCACCACATCCTCAGGAAACACAAGAAATTGAGCCTCTCGAAGTCGACTGGAAGCGCCCGGATGGCACGATTTTAAAAGCCAGGCTGAGCGGCCGCAATGTCCACGACGACAGTGGAAACTTTGCCGGTCAGGAAGTAATCGCCATTGATATTACCGAGCAGCGGTTGCTCGAGGCGCAACTACGCCATCAGGCCTCGAGCGATTCGCTGACCGGTTTGGCGAACCATCGCCGGCTTTTCGAGGTATTACATTCAGAGATCTGCCGCTCCCAGCGCACCGAACGCGAATTTTCGCTTCTTTTGCTGGACCTTGACGGATTGAAACAGATCAACGATTGGTTTGGGCATTTGGCGGGGAACAGGGCGCTTTGCAGGCTGGCTCAGATCCTGACGGACTGTTCCCGGTCGGTTGACACTGCCGCGCGGCACGGCGGAGACGAATTTGCGGTAATTCTACCGGAGACTGGCCCGGAGGCCGCTGCGTTGGTAGCAGGGCGAATCCGCGATCTGCTTGCGAAAGATGCCGAAGAACCATTTCTCTCTGTCAGCTTTGGAGTTGCCAGTTATCCGTGCGACGCGGATACCGTCGGAACCCTTCTGTACGCTGCGGACGCGGCGCTCTATGCAATGAAATCGAAGAGGTCCAGTCTGGTTAAAGCAACTCAGGCCTCTTCTTCATCAAAAACAGATTGAAAAGACTCACTAGTGCAGGACAACGGTCAGCAATGATTTGTTGACCTTGATTTTGCCGTTATACATAAAGCCCAGCTTGCGGAATTTGTTCATGAAGAAATTCACCCGCGAACGCGTGGTTCCGACCATGCTCGCCAGGGTTTCCTGCGAAACTTTCGGCAGGATGCAGTCGGGTTGTTCCGGTTTCCCGTAGCGCGCCAGAAGCCCCAGCGTGCGGGCCAAGCGCTTTTCGCTGGAGTTGAAGAGTTGATCGATCAAATCCTCTTCGACCCGGAGTTGTGCGCCAGCATATACGCGATGAAATGATCGGATAACTGATGCTCCGCGTGCAGCACGCGCAACAGCTCCTCCTTTTGGATGGCAAGCACGGTCGGCTGAGTTCTCCCGACGTTGCGATATCGTCGAGCTGGTTGGCCAGTCGAGTAACTGCTGACAAATCCTCGCTAATTTCCAGCGCGCAATCTTCAATACCGGAGCGTGTCGGCTCGCATTGGTGGAGCAATCATGGTTGAAGTAGGTCGCGGAGTAGGTCGCGAATTGCCACCATGCCAACCAGGACTTATAATTCCAGCGAAGCAGGGCTGGGCGTTTCGAACGAGCGGCTTGAGATCTTGATGTCCCAGGAAACCACGCAAACTCATCCGCACATCAACCCCTGGATCATCGCCATTGCGGTCATGCTCAGCACGTTTATGGAAGTGCTGGACACGACCGTAGTAAACGTATCGCTTCCTCACATCGCCGGGAGCCTTTCGGCCACGGTCGACGAAGCCACCTGGACTCTTACTTCTTATCTTGTCGCTAACGCTATTATTCTCCCGCTGACCGGCTGGCTCTCGAATTTTTTTGGCCGCAAGCGCATGCTTATGCTCTCCGTCACCGGTTTTACGATCGCGTCGTTCTTTTGTGGCCTTGCTCCGAGCCTTCCTTTCCTGGTTGCCTGCCGCATCCTTCAAGGTGCATGCGGCGGCGGTCTGCAGCCGATCTCGCAAGCCATTTTGCTCGAATCTTTTCCGCCGGAAGACCGCGGCAAAGCGATGGGTTTTTGGGGACTCGGTATCGTTGTCGCTCCCATGCTCGGACCGGTCCTCGGCGGCTGGCTCACCGACAGCCACTCCTGGCGCTGGGTCTTCTACATCAATGTTCCCATCGGCGTTGCCTCCATCGTGATGACGTCACTCTTCATTTTCGATCCACACTACATCCGCCGCGCTTCGCAAAAGATCGATTACTGGGGTATCGGTCTTCTCGCCGTTGGAATCGCCACGCTGCAAATTGTTCTCGACAAAGGTCAGGAAAAGGACTGGTTTGGCACCGATTGGATCATTGGCGTCGCACTTATCGCCTGCGTTAGCCTCATCGCCTTTCTCGTGTACGAACTTCACATTAAGGAACCTGTCGTCAATTTGCGTGTCTTTAAGGACCGCACCTATTCCACTGGCGTTTTTCTGATGTCGCTGTTGGGCGTCGGCCTTTACGGCACCACGGTGCTCATTCCGCTTATTCTCCAGACCCTATTGGGCTACCCCGCTCTTCGCGCCGGCTTTGCGATGGCGCCTCGCGGCCTCGGTTCGTTCATCGCTATGCCCGTCGCCGGAATAATGATGTCGAAGTTTGACCCGCGCAAAATGCTTACCACAGGAATGATCGTCTGTGGATTCACTCTCTTCGAAATCTCGCGCTTAAGCCTGAGCGCCGGGTACTGGGATTTCTTCTGGCCGCAACTGCTCATGGGCCTGTCATTGGGCCTTATCTTCGTCCCGCTCACCACCATCGCCATGGCCCCGATTCGCAAAGAAAACATGGGCAACGCTACAAGCCTTTTCAATCTGGTGCGAAATCTGGGCGGCAGCATCGGCATTTCCGCGGTCAGCACGATGCAGACCCGCTTTCAGCAGCGAAACATCAACCAACTCGGCTCACACGTCACACCTTATGACTCGAGTGCTCGAAGCATGATGGCCTCAATGCACAGCATGTTTATGGCTGGCGGATCGGACACCGTCACCGCAACGCACCAGGCTCGCGCCGCCATCTTCGCCCTCGTCGAGCGGCAAGCCAGCATGCTCGCCTACAACAGCATCTTCCTGATTTTGGCGGGACTCTTTGCGTTCATGCTGCCTTTTATCATTCTGATGCGACGCCCCCAGGTCAAGGGCGGACCAATGTCGATGCACTGAGGCATCCGGTCGCAACGCAGCTCAACATCTGTGGTAGCACTCCTGCCCCTAGAGTGATGCATGTGCGCCACCTGCGCCCTTTCTCGCTCGCGACTCTCGTTCATCTTCTAGCCGTTAGCGGGACCACGGCCCAGGCCCAACTACCACGTGTCGTTGTTGTACCAACATAGGACGCGCAAAGCGCGCAGCGTATTCCAGCGGCTTGCCCCGCCGACATCGGTCTCCATCTTCAATGAAATACTTTCGGGATAAAGGAGGTTCAGCGGCCAGCGCCCGTTCTGGTCGCGGCGCTCAAGCCCCATTGATCCCGGCATGATCGGCTCACTCGTCGATCCTACTTGGCACGCCTTGCATGGTTGGCAACAATCCAAGAGCCACCACACATCCCGAGAGCGATAAGTGCGCTGGACCACTCGTCCGCATTATGAATATCTCTGGCAACTCTTGGCGAGTGGAGAAGCACGACCCAGAGCAGGAACATGACTCCGAGCAGGAATCCAGCCCACTGATCCAACCGCCGAATGGCAATGCTGATTCCTGCCGTGATGAGCGCCGTCCCCGTCAGATAGGCCCAGAACAAAACGCCTGGAATCCATGCAGGTATCAGGCTGGCAATGAAACGCGCAACGACGAAATGAATACTGCCGAAAACGATTGAGGACACGGCGAACAAGTAAGGACCCGAAGCGGTCACCTTACCCAACACCCTTTCCCATTGCGAACTGGTGCTTGGCAGAGTTTGCACTAACGTCCAAGCCGAAGCGCCCAAGGCCAATGCTTCGAAGAAAACCCCATACGCGGTCCAATCTGCGGGATGTCTGACGACCAGTGGCAGCTCAAGGAACAGCAGATAACCCCCAAACAAGTATCCCAAGAGCATTGCCGTCAACCGTGAATGGAGCTTGGCCGCTATGCTTAGACCAGCCGCGCTCAGAGCGATACCGTTTATAGAACCGAAAAATGGGTTTACTGGAAACCACGGGACGCCCGGGTCCGTCAGTCCAAAGTGAGCACAAAACAGATTTTCGACTCCCAATCCCAGTACAGCAATACCGAACAAAAGCTGCCCGTTGGTGACGATTTTCCCCATCGATCTCCTCCTGGATACCTGAATTGGGCTGACACGAGGCGTGGCCCGCTGCCCGGGTTCGACGAATAGACGAGCGAACGGATTTCAGCAAGCGGTTGCACTTTGAGGTGCTCGAAGAGGTCGCGGTAAATGACATGGTGGTCGGGACTCGCGCCTCGCAGGCAAGTAAGAGGACCTGCTACAGCATGGCTTTTTCGAGAGAAGCTGATAGAAACAAAATTCTTCTCTATAAAAACAAAACGATTATCTTCGAGAAGCATCGCGACATCACCCTAGCAGCGGAAGGTCAACAACCACACTGCGCCGCATGAGCGGCAGCATTTGTCAGGCGCGATGCCTCGTCTTCCGCACACCGCGTTTATACACCTCTGCCACGCGGTCGAGGTGCCCCTCGATGAAGTGTGAGCCTTCGACCGTCTGGAAGATGGTTGGCTGACCACGGTCATGAGCGGTCTGCAGGTCGCTCAGGTTCAGCGCGCGCTCGATGTGCCCCTTTTCCAACTGCGCGTCGATTGCCGTAAGCCAGCGAAGGAAATTGTCTCGCGCATCGCCTGGCTTGTCATTTTGCGCGAAATCCAGAACGTAACTCGCACAGACCGCAGTAAGCCCTGACTGTTTGAGTTCCCCTGCCATGAAAAGGTCGGGAGCCTGCTGTAGCTCCTCCGGCCGCTGCGGCTGACCGGGCAGATACGGTGCCGTCCCCACAGGATAGACATGGTTGTGCATGTCGGTACCAATGGTCGTGGACAGAACCTGTGCAACACGTGGATCAACTCCATCGGCCGCCGCATTCAGGCATGCCAGCCCGAGCAGCATCGCACCGCTGGCCGCCGCCGTGGTGGTCAGGAATTCTCGCCGCGCAAGAAGGGAATCATAATTCTTCAATCTACTGCTCCTTGTTGAACTGGGCATAAGCCGACGATAATCTCGGACTCGGCCATGCGCGAGAGTGACGACGAATGCGCCTCGGCAAGTCTATGCGCAGCATCATCGAAACGGCAAGTGCCCTCAAACAAGGTGTCCTCAGACGAGGAGACTTGGCCAATGGACGCAGTTTGCATCCCACCCATCGAGGAGCACTACCAGTTGGTGTCGCCTACCGCGGCGATGACTCTCATCGCCATCGTAGAGAAACTCGACGGCAAAAGCGCAGACTTGCATGAAAAAAATCAGGGACGAACAATGCCACTGCTGATTGGACGCGGAGAATAGAAGGAAGCATTCGAAGGAGGGCATCGTTTGGAGGGTCGAATCACCTTGCGCGTTGTACGTGATATGATTCGTTTCTAGATTTATGCGTGGTCTCAATGGGAGCACCGACCATCGCGTTCACGAGAAATCTGTCGGCGCGGTGACGCCAATGGATCCGCGTGAAAAAGCAAAAAGTGGTCGATTCCGCGGGAGTAACCAAGTTTTGGTTAGCGAAGAATCCCGTCAAACGACCAGGCGGTCGATTACCGTCGACATAAATTGCGTTGCCCATTGAGGTTCCCATGGCACCCCCTTTGTGTACCACCGTGATTGGCAGCTACCCTTTCCCAGCATGGTTGGAGTTTGCTTCGAGCCATCTCGATGCTTTCGGCGCCGATGATCTAAACGAAATGCTCGACGATGCCGTTACCGTTGCAGTAAAGGATCAAATCGAAGCCGGGTTGGACGTTATCACCGATGGCGAACAGACTCGCCTGGACTTCAATCTCTCGTTTTACGGGTTTTTGTCCGGCATTGCCCCCGAGCCGCAATCGAGGCGCAGGTTTGGGCCGCCGGGGCACGACCAGCGCGGGAAACATGAAGTGGTTGGAGAGTTAGGGGCCCCGCACGGATTAGGAGTGGTCGAAGAATTTCGACGCCTGAAAAGGATTGCTCCTTCGCACATAGCTGTCAAGGCAAGCGTGCCTGGTCCCTACACTCTCAGCGGCCGTCTGGTCCCGAACAAGCAGTATCCGGACCGGTTCGCGGTAGCGCAAGCGCTGGTCCCTATTGTCCGCCGAGAGTTGGAAGCGCTGATTGCTGAAGGTTGCCCGGAGATCTGCGTCGATGAACCCTCAATGAGTTGCTATGGGCATCGAGAAGATCCACGGCGATTCGTCGCTATGTTCAACGAAACCGTGGAACCTGGGCGCGGCCGGATCCGCCTATCGACCCATCTATGCTTCGGCAACTTCAAAGGTCGTGCCATCGCTCCTCGACGATACGCTTGCCTTTTTCCAGCGTTCCTGGATATCCATGTGGATCAGATGCATCTGGAAATGGCGAGCCGGGAATTCGCAGAATTAGAGGTGATTGAGCGAATCGCGCAGCGCATGGACGTGGCCGTAGGAATCATCGACGTCAAGAACTACTACATCGAAACGCCCGAGGACGTTGCCGATCGCGTCCGGCGCTGTTTGCAGTTTGCACCGGTCGAGCGGCTTGCCTTCGCCCCCGATTGCGGACTTAGTCAAACAGCACGCTGGGCTGCGCGACGCAAACTTAATTCCATGGTGGAGGGCGTAAAACGCGTGCGCGAAGACATGAGGCTAGCGTGATTGCGCCGTTGCTGAAAGACGCGGCGCTGCTCGCCGACATCAAGGCAGGGAACCGTGACGATGGCAATTTTCGTTTATGGTGGCTGGGGCAGAGCGGATTTATCTTGCAGTGGCGAAACCGGCATTTGTTGTTCGATCCGTATCTGTCCGATTCGCTTACGAAGAAATACGCGAACACCGACAAACCCCACGTTCGAATGACCGAACGGGCGATCGATCCCGCGGCTCTAGATTTCATCGACGTGGTCACATCCAGCCACAATCATACGGATCACCTGGATGCGGAAACGTTGGGGCCGCTTTTGCGTGCCAACAAAAATGCCGTTCTGGTAGTTCCGGATGCAAACCGCTCGTTCGTCGCCGAGCGGTTGGGAGTTGATTTATCGTTTCCCGCAGGAGTGCCGATTGGCCAGTTTACGCAAATAGGGCCTTTTCGAATTGAGGCCGTTCCGGCGGCACATGAAGAGTTAGGGCCGGAGTTTGTGGGCTACATGGTAGGTTGCGGGCCATGGACGATCTATCACAGTGGTGACACGCTCCTCTACGAAGGCATGGTCGAGAAACTTCGACCTTACAAGGTGGATGTGGCACTCTTACCGATCAACGGTCGGGTGCCGGAACGTCGAGTGGCGGGCAATTTAAGTAGCGCAGAAAGCGCCAAATTGGGAATGCAGATCGGCGCGCGAACCGTCATTCCGTGTCATTACGACATGTTCGAGTTCAACACCGCGGATCCGCGCGACTTTGCGGACGCGTGTAATGCCCTGAGACAGCCGTATTCCATCTTGCGTTGCGGAGAGCGCTGGGAGAGTTCAGCGTTGCCACTTGCTGCCAAACGGGAAGGACAAAATTAGCGGAGGGCGAATCTCCCCGGCTACGCTTGTCGTCCGGCAAACGACAACACAAAAATTGCAATCACCAAAGTGCCAACGCCGATGGCCATCACGATCCGTGGTTTCTTGCCGCTTCCTCGCCATTCTCCGGTCATCAAGCCCCACACCGCAGCAGTAATCACCACGACAGACATGAACAGCGGCCAGCCGAGCACGGTTCCCAACTGGCCCAGATTGGTGGTGGCCGCGCCATAAAGAATCGTGCTTGCAAACCATAGAAACGCCATCAGTGCGGCGAGAAACCAGTACGATGAAGTCCCCGCCGCCCAGAACTGATGCGCATTTTGGTTTTTGCGTATCAGATAGCTGCAATAAAACAAGCTTGGGATTCCGCCGGCCAACATCAATGGAAGAAATACAGCGTTCGGGCTCCACACACGGGATGTCCCGTGCGCTTGCGCGACTTTAAGAATCGGGCCACCGAAAACCAAACCGAGATTTACCAAGCCTGAACCGAGACCACCCAACATGCAGAAGGTTAAGCCTTTGATGAGTGACGGTTTTCCTGGTATCCCGGTTCCTCGTGCCGTTTCTCGATTCTTGCCCGCCACGGCGCAGACGCCTACGCCGATCAGCACTAGCGCGAGACCTGCCAGCACGGTCATGCCCTGGCGCGTAGCGATCTTGTCCGATTGAAGGTAAACGAGCGGCACCAGGCTGCCGAGCGCGGCTGAAAGGCCCAAAATGATCGAGAAAGAGAGCGCCACACCGACTGCCTCAACCGCCAAACCAATAAAGGTCACCGAGATTCCCCATCCTGCGCCGCACGCCGCGACCGCGGCTACAACGCCGGGCCCTGTTTCTCGATACACGGCCAGCGCATTGGGGATGACCAGGAAGGTCAACAATGGCGGGAATACAAAAAGTCCGTAGATGGTCCACATCAACCAAGTGTGTTCCCACGCCCATCGATCGGTAAGCTTCATGGGAACGGCAAAACTTCCATTCATTGCGCCTGCGAGAAGAATCATGAGCAAACCGAGAGTGACTTCATGCACGGATAGGGCCCGTCCTTTTGTTCGTCTGAAGAGAAGCGAATGCGTAACAACCTGCGGGATTGCTCACGAAAATGTTCTCGACATCTGCGCTGCGCAAACCTGCCGCCTTCAATCGCGGAACGAACTCATGCAGCAAGAACGCCAGGCCGGGAGCGCCGTCGTACGCTTTCCAATATTTTCGACGGGCTGCGTCCATTCCCAGAACAATCTGCGTGCCGAAACCTTCCTGAACCATGGCCACGACCAGATCCAAGGTCGGATTGCCTGTTTCTGGCCCCCAGCGAAACGCGGAATCGTACTCCAGGATTACACCGGTCGAAAGAATTTCTTTATGATAGGCGAGGTCTGGGGCGCGGTCGGTGTGCGAGATCACCACGTGCTTAAGCGGCACGCCAAACTCCTCGAACAACCGGATCTGCTCGAAGGCACCCGCGCCTTGCTCGGTGTGGGTTAGAATGGGAGCCCCGGTTTGGTAATGTACCATGGCGGCCGCCTCGATAACCCTTCGCTCACGCTCGCTCGGGGCGGTCTGCCCGGTGGCCACCTTGATCACTCCTGCCTTGTGCGGAGTGCGCGAAATCTCTGGTCCATTGTAATCCTCGGAATCAATTCCCAGTTCGATATCGGCTACAAACAATTTCGTGAGTTCCTCCGCGTTGAGCCGTTCGCCCCAATGCCCTGGCGCGTAGTACTTCGCTAGATGTAGTCCCGTGGGACAGACAATATTCACTTTCGTTCTGCGGCAAACCTCGGCAAGTTTCGCGGCGTTCCGGCCCCCACCGCAAGGCATGGAATCGACTAGGGTCCGTCCCCCGAGCGCTGAGAACTCCGCAACATCGATCGATGCACGCTCAACGGAATCCAGCAGGAAATCGGGGTAACAATAAGTAACAAAACTAGGATCAATGATGATGTGTTCGTGGGCATAGCAGACCCCAGCCTTACTTGCCTCGATATCTCCGAGAACTGTGCGCAGGAAGGCCATGTTCAGCCAGTCGAAAGAATGGCTCCGGCTTCGAGCAGCCTTTGTTGCAGTAGACGAAAGTCCAGTTCTCGCGGAGACAGGCGCATGCTGGCACACAAAGACGCAGCCGTTCCTACCGCTTGTCCCATAGCCATGCATTGGGCCATGGAGCGCACACTTGCATGAGCGTCGTGGGTCGCCGAGAAGCAGCGGCCGGCAACCAGCAGGTTTTCCACCTTCTGCGGGATAAGTGTACGGAACGGAATCCCAACGCACTGGCCATCGGGAAGGTATCGCCACTCCGTATCCGTGCCCGCATGATGGTCTTCGATGGGCGCTCCACACAATCCGATCTGGTCGTTGAACTGGCGCGCGCTCAGGACATCCTCCCGGGTCAGACGATACTCGCCATGCGCTCGCCGCGTCTCTCGAACTCCGATTTGCGTTCCGAAAGCGACCAGTTCCGCTTCCGCGTATCCGGGTATATCGCTTTTGAGGAAGCGTAGATATTCCAGAGCCTGCCGGCGGCCCTCGATTTCGGCATTCGTCAGAAGATCTGGATCAGTCGCGTTGCGAAATCGGTCGTTGGACAGTTCGAACGACTGCACGCGCGTCATGTTGGTGGCCATCATGCCCTTGACCGGAGTGACATGATCGCTGCCTTCACGCCGCGGCAGATTGAACCGACCAGACTCAGCGGCAATTGCCATGCGACGGTGGAATTCCTGCTTCGACAAACTCTTTCTGAGGGAAACGTCAACATTTGCCACTTTGAAAGTGGTTGTAAGCATTTGGGCTGGCTCCTGTTCACCTGCCTGTTCAAACGGAGCTCCGGCGAAGTAGCATAGGTCGGCATCGCCCGTGGCATCGATAAAGCATTTTCCAACCACCGTGCGCAGCCCCTGCTTGGTGGCTACGCTGAGGGATTGAATCCTTTGCCCCGAAATCGTCACATCCTGTATCCAGGCGTACAGCAAGATCGCTGCGCCTGCGTCTTGCACCAATTGTTCCCACACCATCTTCAGGTATTCCGAATTGTAGGTGATGCCCGTACCTGCACCATAGGTATTGGGCCGCTCGATGCAGGCCTGGTGCTGACGGAGTCCCTGCACGACATCGTCGCCAATGCCGCCGACAACCTTAAGGGAACGCGAGCCCGGAGTGAAAAAGCCGTAGAAAGTGTCGAGCACTGCAGTGCTCGTGCCACCCAGGAAGCCGAGGCGTTCGACCAGGAGCGTTTTCGCTCCGCCGCGCGCGGCAGCGATCGCCGCAGTAGCTCCCGCGGATCCAGAACCAGCCACCACGACCTCAAACTGGGCGCTTTCCGCGTTCTGAGTGGGGAACACCTCCATATCAGCCCCGCACGGCGCCGGTCTCCAATAGAGCCAAGCCAGCGGCTCCGATCACTCCCGTGTGAGACGGCACGCGAGGGAACACGATGGGCAAAGCGCGACCGATCAGAAAACGCGTCCTGCGCCGCAGTTCTTCACGAAGCGGATCAAGCAATTGCGCGCCGGCCTCTGCTATTTGTCCACCCAAGATAATCAACTCCGGATCGACCACGTGAACCAGGCTTGCTATAGCCGCACCGAGATGCATCGTCGCGCGGTTGATAATCCACACCGCAACTTCATCGGAATCTGCAGCCGCCTGAAAGACCTCCGAGCAGTCTGCCGCCTGGGCTCGTTCGGTGAGTACCGAATGAACTCGCCGGTGGGTCGCAGAAAACGCTTCCGCCTCAATCGAACGCGCCGAGAAAACCGTTTCCAGACAACCGTAGTTTCCGCAGATGCACAGCGGCCCGTGAGGATCGACGGTCACGTGACCCACATGTCCGGCCACGCCGTGCGCTCCACGCATGATCTGCCCGTGCATTAGCATCGCGCCGCCGACGCCAGTTCCTAGCGTGAGCATCAACACGTTCTTGCATCCTTTGGCCGCTCCCCAAAGCCATTCGGCGATCAGCGCGATCCGTGCGTCATTGTCGGCATATACGGGTTTGCCGGCGACGGCTTGGCCCACCAGATCGCGCAAGGAATGCCCTTCGAGATGCCGAAGATCTCCAGGAGAACGCACCACGACGGTGGTCTTGGTGTCGATGACCCCCTTGCATCCTATGCCGACAGCTCGAATATCAACTGTGGGGCTGAGCTTGGCGTAGAACGTCTCTGCTACTGCCTTAAGATCCTCGGCGGTTCGAGGCGTAGGTGCAGACTGGGCCACGCGGAGCTGCCCTTTCGCATCCACTAACCCGCCTTTGAGATTCGTGCCTCCGAGGTCCAAGCCGATGGCGTAGATTTCGTCGGTAGAATTCTGTTCTGGTGGGCGTTTATCATCCATCGATTTGCGATATTATCGCATCGTCGTGCATACTGCCACGACGATGCATATGAATGAAACCTCAAAGGGTACGGACAACGCGGCCGTTTCGTATTTTGACGCTGCGATCGATTTGCTCAACAAACTGAAAGCCTCCGAGCTCGGTACGATTCAGAAAGCTTCCCAGCTCTTCGCTGATTGCATCGCGAAGGGCGGGCTGGTGTTTCTGTTCGGTTCCGGACATTCCCGCATGATGTGCGAGGAGATGACACCTCGGCAGGGCTGCTTCGTTGGATTCTTGGCGTTGGTGGAGCATTCTCTTTCCGATCACAGCGCCATCGTTGGCGCAAATGGTCTTCGCCCTCCGCTCTATTTGGAAAAGTACGAGGGCTATGCCGAACAGATCTTAGACGGATTTCACTTTGGGCCCCATGACGCCTTCATCGTCATTTCAACAAGCGGAATCAGGCCTGTTCCGGTAGAAATGGCGAGGGGCGCACAGCAGCGAGGGCTTCCGGTCGTCGCCATTGTTTCACGTGCGCATTGTGAGCAGTCCACGCCAGCTCATTCATCCGGCAAGAAACTGACCGACTTTGCCGACATCGTCATCGACAACGGTTGCCCGCCCGGCGACTGTGTGGTGGAGTTGGACGGACTCGATTGGCGCACGGGTCCGACCTCTACTGTTACCGGAGCGATGATCATCAACATGCTGCGCTGCGAAACGGCGCGCTTGTTGTTGGAAAAAAAACACAAACCCGTGCTGCTGCCCAGCCACCAGTTTGTCGGAAATCAAAGTGCCGAGGATCAGCTCGAGGAGTTCTACGAATCGTACCGAAAAAGCCTCCGGCATCTCTACGAATGACCACAGGATTCTAAATGACGCACACTCTGCTGATCACCGGCTCGTCTGGCATTGCCGCGGCGACCGCCCGCCTCGCAGCCCGATTGGGAAGCAGAGTCTTTATCGTCGGAAACCGCGAGAGCGAGTGCAAGGATCTTTGCGAACGAATCCCCGGATCGGCTTACGCAGTAGCGGATGTGGGCGATGATCAAGCTGTGCGACAAGCCGTGGCCGCCGGCATCCAGAAATTTGGGGTGATTGATGCGGTGTTTAACGTTGCCGGCATCAGTGGGCGAGCCTTGGGAGATGGGCCGCTGCACGAATGCACTCTCCTTGCATGGAAGAATCTGATGAGCGTTCACGCAGAGGGAACTTTCCTGGTCTGTCGAGAAGTCCTTCAGCATTGGATGAGCACATCGAACAAAGGCGCGATTCTTAACACCAGCAGCGTGCTGGCTCGCTTCCCAGAGCGGAGTCTCTTTGCCACCCACGCCTACGCGGCCAGCAAAGGCGCGATCGAATCTTTGAGCTTGGCCGCCGCTGCCTACTATGCGCCGCACGGAATTCGCATTAATGTAATCGCGCCCGGGCTGGTGCGCACTCCCATGAGCGCTCGCGCCCAGTCAAACGACAAGATTCTTTCGTTCATTGCGCACAAGCAGCCTTTGCAGGGCGACTTTATCGAGGCTGAGGATATTGCCCGGATCGCGGTTTTTCTCCTGAGCGATGAATCCATTCCTATCACAGGCGAAGTAATTCGAGCAGACGCGGGCTGGGCCGTTACGGGGTAGCGCCCCCGGGCAGATGCTGCGACCCACAATTTGCGGTCGCCAACCCTTCGCCGAATCACAAATTCCCGAACTCAATAAACATTGAATACGAGTTGTGGTAGCCCGCACTCGCGTAAATGCCAAGCCATGGAATGGCTCAGAACAAGATCGATTGACAATCGATCTTCGCTCCGGCCGATCCGCTTCACTGATTGTTTTTCATTTTTAGAACGAAGCTCTGAATTTCGCCCGAGCGATGGGAGAGATCGGCCTCCGATTTCGTGATGGCCTCCTGATGGCGGGCCAAGATTTTCTTGGCTTCCTCGTGCCTTCCCAAATGTACGTACGTCTGGCCGAGCTGGTACAGCGCTTCGGGAAAATTCGGATCGAGTTCGACTGCCTTTTGATAATCCAAAAGTGCCGCCTGCAACTGTTTCTGTAAGGTACAAAGCTCACCCAGTTGGTAGTAGACACGGGCATCTTTTGGTTGCAACTCAGCGGCGCGCACGAGGGTGGCGAGTGCCAGCCGCGAATCTTTCGTGCTTTCGGTTGATTTCATCCGCGAAACAAGAGCCGCGCCGTAGTAATACTGCATGGAACCGTCCGCGGGATTTCGGTCCGTAATGTATCTCAGCTTGGCGATCACACGGTCAGAGCGAGTACCGGCGAAAGGGAAGGATTGGCCAAGGAACAGATAGGCCGGCTGGAATTGTGGGTCCAAATCGGCGGCTTTAAGGAAAGAATCCACAGAATCCGCTGTATTTCCCCCTAGGAACTGCGCGGCACCGAGGCCTATATAAATTCGCGCGGATTTTGGAAGCCGCTGTGCACTTGCGAGAAAAATGCTTTGTGCTGCCTGGTAATTCTCGTGCTGCAACAGCTCGGCGCCGAGATCGAACACGAAAGTATCGCTATCCGGATCAAGGCGAACGGCTTGTTGGTAGTAGTCCAACGCTTCCGTAAAGTGACCGCGTGCTTCCTCGATGTCACCCAAGAGGGCGCATATTTCCCCGGTATTTTGCAAGGTCCGAGCATGCTCGGCGGCCTCCCACGCACCGTCCAGGTCCTTGGCGCTATCGAGACGCATGACGGCCAGATTGTAGAAGGCATCGAAGGAATTGGGGTCTTCGGCGGCGGCCTGTTCGAACAACGCCAGCGCTTCGGTCTGAGCGCCGGCAGAAGCGAGAAACGTGCCTTCTCGAAGGTGCCTCGAACTGGGGCTCAGCGAACTGAATTTCGAATCCAGCAGAAGAAGAGCCTGGTCGGAATGATTAGACCTGATTTTCGCCATGGCCAGTCCGTAAAACGCTTGCTGATCCTCGGGCGCTATGGCCAGAGCGCTCTCAAACGACTGGGCCGCGGCGGCCACATTTCCCTCATCGAGATTCAATCCGCCACTAAGTTTCATCCAGGGCAAAGCGCTTTGCCCGGTCGGAGCTTGAACGGAGCTGAGAATTTGAAGAGCCTTCTTGCGTTCCCCTTCCCCTGCCAGCGAAACGGCCAATTCATACGCCGTGGCCACCGAACGATCGGAGCGAAAAGCACGCTCAAGAAGCGGTCTCGCCTCGATATAGCTTTGCTTTGCGTTGAGTAAGGCTCCCAGGTTGTACAAGCCGTTGGAATCGGACGGACTAAGCTTGACGGCATGACGGAATGCGTCCTCAGCGTTCTTGGCATCGCCCAGCCGGAGGTAGGCCGCGCCTAAATCGTTGTATGCTTCGGGCTTTGCGGGCTCCATGTGCGCAAATAGTTTGAACATCGCGAGCGACTTCTCATTGTCGCCGAGATTTCCGTAAGCAATGCCGAGCAAAAGACAGGCTTGCGGATCGTCAGGAGAGGAGCGGTGCAAATCTTCGAGAAGCCGCACCGCTTCTTGTGTGCGCCCTGCTTCGAGTGCGCGGCGAGCTTGAAGAAGCGCTTGTTGGCCTTGAGCGACCAGGGTAAACAGGAGAGCGCCACCAATAGCCAGGAGAACGGCGGCAATCCGGCTGATTGCGTTCGCGATAGGCTTGCCGTGCCGAGTCAATCTCTCACACTCATTCCCAAGCATGGCTTAGGCTTTGCACCGCGTCAACAATCCGATGAAACGCTCCCGGCAGGGCGATTGAATTACGCGTGTTGGCGCGGGTAGACCTTTAGCTTTAATTCGTCGGTGACATAGGACTTCATATTTGAGGCGCTGATCAGGATGGTCGGTTCGTGACTACGGTCAAGCTCAATCATGACCCATCCGTCGAAGCCAATCTGACGATAAAAGTCGGCAAGGCCATGGAAGTTTACGATGCCCTTGCCGAGTTCCACGAAGTCACCGGTCCGGTCTTTGCCGGCCCAACTGGGCGCCGGCAACTTGGGATCGAAGTCTTTCCAGTGACTTGCGGTGAGCCGAGACGAATAGGTTTTCACGGTGGCCAGTGCGTCGAGGCCCATGGCTGTCAAGTGCCCGACATCGGCGCAGAGGCGGAGGTATTTCGGGCTGGTTTCGTCGAGGATTTGCAGAACCATCTGTTTCGGAATGTCGCTCTCGGCGTGAAGGGCGAGAGGGATACCATGTTCTTCGATCGCCAGGCGCCCGAGCTCATCCGCCGCGCGAACCGTCTGTTTGACATCCGCAGCCGTCCGCTGATAAATCCCGTGACCTTGCTGCCAGGGTACCTCCCATCCGAGCGCAATGTAGCTCGCTCCCGCCGCTTTCAGGAAAGTAGCCACCGCACTGATCTTTGAACGCATCTCCTGGAGCTTGGCTGGTTCGTGCAAGGGCAGGGCTTGGTATACGCCGGTAATTTGAACTCCCGCGGCCCGCATTTTTGCCAGAAAGCCGGAAACGTCTTTGCCATATTCGATATCCAGGCGAGCCAGACTGTTGTCCGGCTCGGTCGCTCCGATGTCCAATGAGGAGATGGCATCGACGGCGGTCCAATACGGTTGTTTTGCAGAGAGCCACTCGGTCGCAGCCATGCCAATCTTGAACTTCTGTGGCTTGTCCTCAGCAAGGAGCGCCGGTTGTGCGGCTGCCGCCACGGCTCCAGCCAGGCCAATCTTCAGAAAGTCACGACGCTCGACCATATTCGCCATCGATTTTCCTCCCCGTGTTGCTATCGCTTCCGAGCGATACGTTCGGCGAGGCTACGCTCAAAAGATGAAAGTTCAGCACGAACTGAAATCGTCGCCACGGGATGGCCAGCGAGATGAGGGACGGGGCAATGGTCAGACAGGAGACGAATCGGTTTGGAGTGTCGGGGTCCCACAGTCTCCGTTTCGCGTTGCGATCAGAGCGAATCTGAATCGAGCGACGATAACCTAAAAGTTGCTGACTTGGCTAATCGCTTTGCTCGAATCGATTTGGTTTTATATCGCAGGAGAAAGTGGTGTCAAGTGGTTTTTACGGTATTTCCGTAGCGAAGCAGAAATCACGTCGGTTTGGAAGCGCTTGATTTGTGACAATCTTTCTATACGCTTAGAATGACGTGATTTACTGCCGCCCGCATGGCACCGGGAGGTCTGCTCGCCCGTTCCGCTCTACGATCGGGCTGCCGTGCAGACCAGTGGTTCGTGCCGCGCCAACGGACCGGCTTGTGAGACTTGTGATATACCTCGTTTGTGTTCGAGGGAAGCTCTGTTGAGCCAGATTCTCGCCTGTGGAGACGAATTCGATGAATCGAAGACGGTTTTTGAAATCGGTTGCGGTCACCGGCGTGGCGACCGGATCGGTCTGGCCGGCATCGGCAAACGAGGAGGTAACGCAAAGTACTGTTGCGCCGGGCTGCCGGGTCTTAACCGTTGAACAAGCACGCTTGGTGGACGCCCTGGCGGAGCAAATCGTGCCTGCGGATGATTTTCCCGGCGCCAAGGAAGAAGGCGCAGTGGCTTTCATCGACAGAATACTGGCGGGACCTTACGGAAGGTCCTACAAGGAGCGTTACGAACAAGGGTTGCGTCTGGTTGATGAGGTTAGCCGCAAGCGCTTCGTCAAGAGATTTGTTTTGCTGACGGGTGACGAGCAGATCGCAATCTTGAAGGCGTTCGAATCTCGCGAAGACGCCGGACCGGGGAAGGCATTCTTTCAGTTACTCTGGGAACACGTAATGGAATCGTATTATGGCGACCCTAAGCACGGTGGAAACCGCGGTGAAGCGAGCTGGAAGATGATCAATTTCGCGGGGTGAACGAACTTGGCGAACCAGAAGGTGGATGCTGTCATCGTGGGGTCGGGAGCCGGTGGCGGAGTGATTGCGAAAGAGCTGGCGACCGCGGGTCTATCGGTAGTGGTATTTGAACGCGGCAAGGTGTACACGGCAGCTAGTTTCAATCACGATGAATTGGAGTCGCAGTACGCGGTGCCCCCGGCATACGGTCCTTCGGTTTACGACAACCCTCGGACGTTTCGATATAACGATCGCGAAGAAGCGAGACTTGTCTATCCCGGGGTCGATCAGCATTACGGGAAGACCGCCGCGGGTGTGGGAGGCGCGACCCTTGCGTACGGGGCGGCCGCTTGGAGATACAAGCGCGAGGATTTCCGGATGAAATCCACGTACGGCGCGATTCCCGGGACTTCAGTGGAGGACTGGCCGGTCGACTACGACGATCTCGAGCCTTACTATGAAAAGGCCGAGTATGAATTGGGGGTATGCGGTCTCGCGGGCGCCGACCCGTTTGCCGAACCGAGGAAAAAGCCTTTTCCGGTGCCGCCCCTTCCCATTAACCGCCAAGGTGAGATCGTCCGGGATGCGGGGTTGCGGCTCGGGTGGCACCCGTTTCCCCCTCCATTTGCGATCCTGACCCAGCCTTATCACGATCGCAATGCCTGTGTGCAATGCGCCTGGTGTCTAGCGTTTGCCTGCGAAGTGGGGGCAAAGTCTGGAACGCAAGTGACGATGTTGCCGCTTGCTGTGAAGACCGGCAAATGTGAAGTTCGTCCGAATTCCTTTGTGACGCGAATCACTACGGATGAAAAAGGCCGGCCGAACGGTGTTCAATACTTTGACAGCCGGAAGCAAGGGCACGAACAAAGCGCGGATTTGATTATTGTGGCCTGCTCTGCCACGGAGTCACCGCGCCTGCTTTTGAACTCGGCCAATAAATTTCATCCGAATGGCCTAGGAAATTCCTCCGGGCAGGTTGGAAGAAATCTGAACGATCACACCGGGGCCGATACATTTGGTCTTTTCGATTTCGAAATTCCCCACGACAAAGGACCCGGGCCGTCGATGGCCTTCAACGACTGGAATCATCCTAAAACGCGGGAGATACCAGGCGGAGGGTACATCTACAATTACTACTGTACGCTGCCGATCGAATTTGCGTCCATCCGGCCGCCCGGGGAAGCGACATGGGGCAAGGCTCACAAGGATTTCCAACGCAAATATTTCCATCGGTATCTTCACCTCGGTAGCAATTGCCAAGCCATGCCGCAGGAAAGGAATTGCGTGGATCTGGACCCTAGTGTTCGGGACGCGTGGGGCATGCCGGTTTCGCGAATCACGCACGAATTGATCGATGTGGACCACAAAATTGCCAATTTCGTGATGGATAAAGGGGAGTTGTTGTTGAGGGAAGCCGGCGCCATCAAGGTGTGGCGTGGCGGGAACGGAAGAGGCGGTGTATACGACCATCAGAACGGGACTTGCAGGATGGGCAACGATGCCAAAACATCCGTGGTCAACCGTTACTGCCAGAGCCATGATCTCGATAATTTGTTCGTGACCGACGGCAGCATGATGGTTACGGATGGTGGCTTCAACCCTTCTTTGACGATTCAAGCCGTGGCATTTTGGGCCGCGGACTACATGAAGAGACAGTGGGAAAGTGGAGCGTGGCGTGGCGGTAAGAAAGGTTGAGCATGAGAAGCACACAGCTTAACTTTAGTTCTATCGAGCCGACATATCTGACTGGCGGGTATTCTTCTTGAGTGGCGGGAAGGCGCTAATACTCGCGGCGTGGCTCGGTATTCTCGTCTACGGGTATCTGAATGCCATGTTGGGGATTGTACTTCCGAACCTCATGGACAAGTTGAAGCTCGACAAGTCGCAGGCCGGCACATTTTTCATGATCAGTTCTGTCGGTTTGCTGGTGTCCTCGATCCCCTCCGGCCTGGCGATGGATGCGCTCGGAACAAAAATGGTCGTCAGCCTAGGCCTGTTTCTGGTGGTACTGGCTTTCTGGGGTCTGGGTGCCATCCGATCTTCCAAGCTGCTTTATCCGTTGTCGTTCCTGCTCGGCCTCGGGGGAGCAATGGTGGTGGCTGGCGAAAACACCGCCGTCTCGATGATTAACTCCGAGCACCGCGAAGTGGCAGCGAACCTCCTCAACCTGTTCTTTGGCGTAGGAGCATTCATTGCACCGTTCCTGGTCATGCCGGTGCTTAAAAGCAAGGGTTTCTCCGGGGTCCTGAAAGCCTCAAGCGTGCTGACGGCTGGTGTCCTGCTGTTACATCTGTTCCTATCGTTCCCACCGCCTCCGGCCGTCGGGGGTTTCCCGATTGCAAAGGCGGGAGGTCTGCTGGCAGAGCCTCGGCTGATGGTCCTGGCGCTGTTAATCTTCCTGTATGTGGGAACGGAATTTTCATTCTGGAGCTGGACGGTCACATTTTTCACCACCGAGCGCAAATTCGACCAGAAGATTGCATCGCGGATCATTTCGACGTTCGCATTAGCGATGATTGCGGGCCGTTGGGCGAGTCAATGGACACTTGGGATGTTCGGTCCAAACCGGCTGCTCTTGATCAGTACGATTGGCGCGTTTCTCTGTTTGGCGTGCATGTTCACCGCGAAGGCGCGCAGTCTGATTTGGATTGCGGCACTTGCGGCGGGCTGGTTCATGGCTCCCATTTTTCCGACGGCCTTGGGGCTGACGGGAACATACTACCCATCCTTGGTCGGAACGGCGATCAGTTTGGTTACGACCGGGGGATGGCTCGGAGCGATCATCATCCCCCCTTCGGTGGGATTTGCTTCCGATCGCGCGGGGGTGGCGCGTGGCGTGCTCGTGCCTGTGTTCACGTCGTTTTTGATGATACTTGCGCCGCTCTTACTCCTGCATATGAAATAGCGAGTTCTTCCTCAACAACCCCGGCGTTCTCTCTGCCCGAGAGGCAACAAGCGGGACTAAGGCATTGGTCCTATCAGGCACGATCATTCCCGATCGTGTGCGGTTGCTGTTTGGTTAAGCGCGCGACATCGCACTCGGATTCACGCAATAGGAGTCGAACGGGCGAGCGCACATCTTCGCTAAAGAAATCGATGCGCTAGCTGGCCGGAGGTTCGGTTCCGAGTCCCGTAAACTTTCGGCGTAAGGGGTCGCAAGACAGGAACAATTCGAAGCCGGCGACTGAAGTTGCACAATCCCTCGCCCGGAATCAAAATAAGCGATTATCACGCGGTGGATTTCCGGCGTGACGGCATGGTATGTTCGCGCTTTAGCGCTGGCTGGAATGGAGATTTCATGAAGCAACTCCATCGTACGGCGGCACAAGCCACCGTACGATTCCTGAAGAACCAGTTGTTTCCGTCGAAACCCGCGAGTAACTGGATGCAGCGCTACTCGATCTTCGCACGCAATCCGGTGGTTGCGTGATTGTCGTCGAGACCGACGATCGTCACCGCGTGGCGGGCTATCCGTCTTGGTGGGTCGTGCCGATCGCCGAGGTCTCCGAGGTCGACAGCGTGAAAGCCGCCTTCCCGGTACGACTCCGAAGAACGACAGCACGGAAAGATTCTTTTTGCGGTTCGACGGCCCGTGGCATTCCAGGGTCGTCTCGAATGTTTTTGTCGGACGGCGTAATCTTTTTCAGAATGTGATTGACCGCAAGAAATAATTACAGGAGCGGTATCGCCCAAAATGAACAGGCGGGAGTTCCTAGCGTCTCTCAGTCTTACCCTGCCGGGGATGCAAGCCTCTTTCCCCCGGTTGAGCTGTTTCAATCAGGTTCGAACGAAATCCACGGCGAGCGAATGCGGCTGCTTTTTCGATCGAATTTCCGCCTTACAAAGTGGCATTAAATGGAAGCACGTAAACGGCAGGTCTTCCGACTATTTTCTTCCCGAAACGACAGGCGCGGGCTGTGCCTTCCTGGACTACGACAATGATGGATGGATGGACATCTATTTGGTGAACAGCGGCCGGTGCGACTTCTACGATCCAGCCTCAGCCCTGCGCAACGCTCTATACCGAAACAATCGTGACGGGACGTTCACCGACGTGACCGACAAGGCCGGAGTCATCGGCGGCGGCTACGGCATGGGCGTTGCGGTGGGGGACTATGACGGTGATGGTTTTCCGGACCTGTATGTTACCCAATACGGCCGCAGCATTCTTTATCACAACAACGGCGACGGAACTTTCACCGATGTAACCGAGAGAGCGGGCGTAGCTGCTCCCGGTTGGGCCTCGAGCGCGGTATGGTTTGATTACAACAATGACGGTATGCTCGATCTGTTTGTGTGCCGCTTCGTTGACTTCAGCAAAGAGAAGAACAAGTTTTGTGGAAACGCCGCCACCGGTGAGCGCTACTATTGCGTGCCGCGGGTCTATGAGCCAATGCCCAACTGGCTGTTCCGCAACAACGGCGACGGAACATTTACCGACGTGAGCCAAACATCGGGAATTGCCCGCTATTCGGGTAAAGCATGGGGAGTGGTGGCTTGTGACGTCAACAACGATGGGAATATGGACCTGTTCGTGGCAAACGACACGGTAGGCAATTTTCTTTTCCTCAACAAAGGTGGGGAACAATTTGAAGATGTTGGGCCGGAATCCGGTGTTGCCTTTGGCGCGGAGGGTAGCCCGCGGTCGGGAATGGGGGTGGACGCCGCGGACTACGATTCCGACGGGTGGGTGGATCTTTTCGTTTCCAATGTTGATCAGGAAATGTATTCGCTTTACCGCAATCGCCACGATGGAACTTTTGACGACCAAGCAACTCCAAACGGTATTGGCCAGACTACGCGTCTGATGAGCGGCTGGGGATTGAAGTTTTTTGACTACGACAACGACGGCGATCTTGATCTATTTTTGGTGAATGGGCATCCGGACGATCAAGTGGAAACGCGAGGTCCGAACGTCAAGTATTCCGAACCCATGCTGCTGTACCGCAACGTAGGCGGTCTTAAGCACGTTTTCGAGAATGTTTCCTCGCAGGCAGGCCCCATTTTCCGCACGCCCTTCGCGGCTCGCGGCATGGCGATCGGAGATTTCGACAACGATGGCGGCGTAGACGTCCTCGTTGCCGTTAACAATGACGCACCCCTGTTGTTGAGGAACACAGTCGGAGGACGAAACCACTGGGTAGGGGTTCGATTGATCGGAAAAAGAGCCAACCGTGACGCTGTCGGCGCGCGAGTGACATGGAAGGCCGATGATTTGAAACGCCAAAGGGTCAAGGTGGGCGGAGGTAGTTATCTCTCTTCGCATGATCCCCGCATGGTGCTAGGAGTGGGGCACCGCACGAAAGTGGATTGGATAGAAGTGAAATGGCCCAAACCGAGCTCGTTAACGGAGAGGTTTGTCAATCCAGGGCTGGATCGCTATTTAACTTTGCACGAGGGCAGCGGAATTCCCTCTGCTGCCGGCACTTCGCACCGATAACATACGTCGATGTTGTCTGCGCTTCGAGCAAGGAGCACATTTGTGGCACCAACCTTTGGAATCGGCGTTAGCGAGTAAATTCGATTCGATACCTCCGAAGGTCTTAGCTTTCGTTTCTGATAAAACAACGGAAGCAGACGCTCGGCAGGCAGACCCGCGAGTTGCTGGTTATTCCAGAACTTGGTAGGCGGGGTAAAGTCCGCGGTTAGGGACGTTTTCTGTAGGAACCTATTCGGATGTTGTCTGCATTCGGACGTAATCCGTTCCTTTCTCTTCAGCCAACGCCAGAGTGAGGGCTTGCGCAAGCAGTACCGAGATGAGCGCCTCCCATGGTTCCGGAACCAGCTCGACAGCAATGCACAGCGTTCGTTCAGAAGTTTTCGGAAGATTGCCGCTCACTGCAAGAATGACCGATCCTCCCCGCCTGACGCACTCCTCGGCCAGGCGAATGCCGAGATCCGCCGTGCGCCCGAGCGCCGGAATTATCGCGATATGGCTTCCATCGACATCCAGATTTGGTCCATGACGGAACCCACCACCGGAGTGAGCAAAGGTCCGCGTGCGCGTTAGCTCCCGAATGCACAAAGCGCCCATGATCGCTCCGCATAAGGAAGGTCCTCGCCCGATGATCTCGATATTCTTGGCGTGGCGAGAGAATTCTTCCATCTCCTTGCGGCGGCGGAGGACGGTTTCGAGGCTTCGGGCAAATCCCTTGGCGACTTGCTCGACTTCCGCCTGCCACTCTCGACCCGTCAGCTCGCAGGCCAGAATGATGCAGGCCGCGGCGGAGTTGACGTAGGTCTTCGTTGCGTTAGCGCGTTCCGGCCCGGCGAGAATGGGAAAACGAATATCCGCGGCTGCCCAACACGGACTGTCATTCTGGTTGCACAACACGATGAGGGGATTCGGGCCAGCCCTGCGCGTGAGCTCGACGAGTTCCGCGCTAACCCCTGAGGTCGTCACCAAGATGGGCGGAGCCGTTTGCAGTTTCACGCTTCCGGCGTAGTGAAGCCATTCACTTGCCTCTAGGACGAAAGAAGCCCTCCCGGCCATGAGGAGCGACGTAGCGCCCGCCAGGGATGATGCGAAGGAAGCGCCCATCCCCAGCCAAAGGACAGGCAGTGGGACAGACAAGGCTTTCTTCAACGCTTCGATCTGGGCGCGTATTTCAGGAGAAGTGAGGTAAGCGGCAAAAAGCTCGCCAAGCCGCATCGGTTGCTCCTCGACTTCGCCGCGATAGACATCGATCATATGGTTGCTCATGGCATCCTTAAGTTCGGTGCTCTGTTGCAAGAAGGTACTTTATATTTCCTTCACGAAGCATTGTCTCGATTTGCGGTTCAAAATACGCTGATCTGCACAGGTCTCGGACTAGGTCAATACGCTGACAAGGTCGGCGCCGAGAGTCGTCGGGCACCCGTATTTCTCGACATACTCGATGAGCAGTCCTGTCCCTTGAACTCAGGAAATGTACCCGCAACATGCTGGAGGTATACCATACCCGACGAAGCCCGTCGGTCCGTTTCGTGGGAACCGATGGTCTGCACAAAAGGTTGATTCGAGAACCGAACCAACGAGTGCACATGGCATCAAACCCAGGCCTTCTAAGCGTTTTGACACATTTGCCGAAAACCCCAGCTTGCCGGGCCATAAATCAGATTCGTGAATCAAAGAGATAAGACAAAAGCGCTTGACAGCGATTTCATCTGCGAAAGGAAAGCAGAATCAATCCGCATGTATAAGCGTTTAGATGCCGCGGCGCGTGCGAGGTGGCTAGCTGGCAACCTGCGGAGGAGCGCGATTGCGGTTCTACCGAGCCTGTCGAATCCGTTGTGCGTTCGAAAGTTTGGCGACGCCACAACTCAGTTTTGCATCGTTCAGTGATAAAGAGGTGAGTTCCGCCTTCATACGGCGCAACCGCGGCTATGCCGCAACAATCCTGGCCGCTTCGAAGAGGAAGCGTTGCGGCACCCGAGAGAGCGGAAGGCTCACTCTAAGCATGACGGATGCCCGGAGGGAAGAGCAAGTGGGCAAAGTTATTGGACAAGGTTCTTGCATCCATTCTGCGCGGCTTCCGAAAGTGAAAACACCAATTCTAGTCGCTTAGAACTGGTGGGATTGCCGAAGCAAAGAATCGTTTTGGAGCGGAACGGCGCGAGCTTCTTACCGGTATGAACTAAGGAACAAAATTATCTTGACAAGGTTTTTGTAAAGGACTATAGAATGGCTCAATTCTAAGTGGTTAGAGGCTGTGGGGGCCGTGAGACATTTAGGCGGTGCACGTCGAGGGGTGGACCGCGGGGCTAAGGGGGTTGGGCGATGCTACATTCGCTTTGCAAGAGGTTTGGTCAATTTCTGATCCCGGCATTGTTGCTTTTGGTGTGTGCCGGAACCTTGCGTGCACAGGTAGATACCGCAAGCATAGTGGGCATGGTAAAAGACCCTTCTGGTGCAGCAGTAAGCGGAGCCCGAGTCACGGTGACCAATAACGCGACCGGCGAGGAAAGTACGGTCTCCTCCGGAGACGGCGGCAATTATATTTTTCCCTATCTGAGAGTGGGAACCTACACCGTCTCGGTCGAGGCAGCCGGCTTCAAGAAAGCCGTTGTCAGCGACATCAAACTAGACGTTCAAGATCGCAAACAGGTAGACGTCTCGTTGGAACTGGGTACTGCGACTCAGACGACCACGGTCACCGCAATCACGCCTCTGCTCGATACACAGACGGCGGACGTTGGGCACGTGACCGATTCGCAGCAGGTGCAAGATCTGCCGCTGAACGGTCGCCGTTACGATCAACTCTCTCTGTTAACGGCTGGTGTAAATGAGCCAACTCCAAGTTTCCAGGGAAGGGCAGAAGGCGTTTTCAGCATTAACGGGAACAGTTCCACCCAGAATAACTTCGTCCTTGACGGTGGCGACAACAACTCCTACACGACGAACCTGCAGGATCAAAGCGCGCAAAGCGTTCAACCCCCCGTTGACTCTTTGGCAGAATTCAAGATCCAAACGCGAGACTACAACGTCGAGTACGGTAGGAGCGCGGGAGGTGTGATCAATGCGTCGGTGAAGTCGGGGACCAACGGATTTCACGGCGATGCCTACGAATTTTTGCGCAATGATCATTTGGATGCGAACGACTTTTTCCTGAACGCGGCGCAACAGCCCAGAGCGATTTATCAACAGAATCAGTTCGGCGGTACGCTGGGCGGTCCTATTCGGAAGAACAAGACCTTCTTCTTCATCGGATACGAGGGGACTCGAATCAACCAAGGAAATACGCTCGTTGGTACGGTCCCAACTCCTCTGATGCGCGAAGGGAATTTTACTGAGCTTGCCTCGCCTCCTACTTCTCCGTCGATTGCTGGGCTCGGTCAATTCGCAGGTTGTATTAACGGTGGTATCGTGAAGAGCACTTGTATCGACCCGGTCGCAGCTAAAATATTTGCGTTGTATCCGTTGCCGAATACCAACCTGGCCCAGGAGGGGGTGCCCGGGGCGTTCACGGGCAACAATTACATTACCAGCGCCAAAAGCATCCGTAACTCGGATGCCGGTGTGGCCCGCATCGACCAGAGATTCGGCGACTCAGACAGTGTCTACGGCCATCTGGTCATCTTCGACTTGCGCCGAAACCTCCCGGGTATCTTTAGCGCGATCGATCCGATCGCAGATGGAACACTCGGTTCGACGGACGGCATAAACCTGGATCGCGGGACAAGCATAACTCTGGCGTGGATTCACACGTTTAGTCCGGCGTTATTCAACGACGCACACTTTACCTTTAATCGCGCGGCCTCCCATTCAGAGCCGGACGCTTTGGGCAGCTACGTTGCACCCCAGTTCGGCTTGACCGGCATCCCGAACTTCGGGCCGGCCACCTCGGGCGGCCTTCCTGAGATTGATATTTCGGGCTTCCAGCAATTGGGCAGCCCGCGCTGGCTGCCGCAGAGCCAGTTTGCGCAAGTCTGGCAAATCAAGGATGCGGTGACCTACGTCAAGGGGACTCATGCCCTGAAGGCCGGCTTTGAGTGGCGCCGTGATGCGGATAATTTCACCGATCTGTGTTGTACCCGCGGCTTTTACAACTTCAGCGGACAGTATACCGGACAGGGGTTGACAGATTTTCTTCTCGGATTGCCCGCCAACCAAGAGTTGGAAAACCTGGACGTCGCGCACATCTACCGGGACGGGGTAAGCTGGTTTGTCGGTGATACGTGGAGAACCACGAGTCGGCTGACCATCAACTATGGGTTACGGTACGAATACACGAGCCCGCTCTACGAGCGCGACAACCATGTAACGAATTTCCTGCCGAGCACGGGTGCACTTTACACCGTACCCTCGAACGCTTCGGGCGCCTATGGGCGTACGACCGTACACCCGGTGTACGACAATTTTGCTCCACGCGTGGGTCTCGCCTATCAGATTACTCCGAAACTCGTCTGGCGCGCCGGCGCAGGTATCTACTACTCGAGCTACTATCGGTATGGCAGCGAGAGCCAAACGGCTTTGAATCCTCCATTTTTGACCGATCATGCGGTCAACAATTCGCCCACTCAGGCGCCGCCACTGCTGCTCCAGAATGGTTTTCCGGCGAACTTCCTCAATCCCGTTGCGATCACCGATATTGCAGCCGTGAGTCAGCTGCAGCTCCGCACGGTTGACCCCAACCTGAAGCCCTCCACAACTTATGAGTACAGCTTTGGCTTCCAGTATGCTTTGTTCAACGACTGGATGATCGAGGCGGCTTATGTAGGGAACCAGTCGCGGCACCTGTGGGACCTCAGCAACTTGAACCAAGGGAATTTGATAAACCCAGGATCTCCTCCCGTCTTTCCGTACCCCGAGTACGTGGTGAACGGATTGCCGACCTTCATTGAGAATTTGGAGAGCGCTTCCAACGCGAACTACAACGCCCTTCAAATCACAGTGGATAAGAAGATTTCGAACGGCCTTCTCATCCATGCCGGCTACGTCCACAGCAAGGCAATGAGTCAGGTTAGCGACTTTGAAGCCGGTCTCCGTGGAAACCCGCAAAATCGATACGATCGAACGAACGAATGGGCTCTATGGGACAACGACACTCCCGATCGTTTTGTAGCAAGTATCACCTACATCCTGCCGGTCGGCCCAGGCCAGCGCTACAACCCGGAGGGGGTCGCGGGCAAGATTGTTGGTGGTTGGCAGGTGAACTCGATCATTACCTACAGCGCCGGGCAACCCATTGTTGTCGGAATTCCTTTTGACCTTAGCGGGACCGGTACTGGAAGCCGGCCGAATTGCCTTCCGGTATCGGGAGGTTTCAACCGAACCATCAATGACTGGCTGAACGCCGCACAGTTTGCGCAACCGGCGCCGTACTTTTTCGGTACTTGTTCTGCAACGCCGGGTCCGCGTGCTCCAGGAATCAAGAACTGGGATTTTTCTCTCTTCAAGAGGTTCCCGGTAACTGAAACGAAGTCCATTGAATTCCGCGCCGAGTTCTTCAATATCTGGAACACGCCGCAGTTTTCAAGTCCTTCCAACACCACGATCAATACGGTTGGATTTGGACAGATCACAAGTCTCGCGCTTTCTCCGCGCCAGATTCAGTTCGCTTTGAAGTTCTACTTCTAGCCTCTGACCGAATTTAGCGTGGCGGGTCGGTTGCGGATGGAATCTCGGAATAGGAAGGCGTCTTCGAGGTGCAAGGAATCGTCGTGGATTTTCCTAAATCGGGCGCGCCCGGTGCAGTGGCCTCCCCGCGAGCCACAGGCGCGCCGGGCGCAGAGAAACCAAAACTACTTCGCTAGCCGCAAGCTGACTCAGAAATACGCGACGGCAGCCCGGAAAGATCCTGGCACTCGGTGAGGCAATGGCCTCTCGAAGTGGCGCAAACAAAGCCAATGACAATTTGGCGTATCGCGATTGGCGTATCGCGATTCTGTTCGAGGAGACAAGATCGTTGTCCCTTTTAGAGTTTTTTGAACCTGCGAAGGCGGTCAAAACCCTACAGCCGCCCGCGCCGTCCGTGCAACCGGCCATTTGTCCATCCAAATAACAGAATGGTTCCACAATTTTCTCGATTGTCGGTGACACTTCTGTTGATTTGGGTCTGTCATTGTCGACAAGGGTCATTGCGCTGGAGCACACCAGATTTACTTCGCGGCGGACGGCGTGTACTGTGGGTGAGCTCGAAGCAGGTCTCACGGTGAGGTCGCGTTCATGAAAATGTGCGGCAGAGGAAACGGGAATGGCAGATTTCTGGTGATGATGGTGTGGGTTCTGGTGGCATTCGGATGGATCGATAGAGCGGCGCGGGGACAGGAAGCGCATGCGAAGGCGGAGGTACTGTCGACGGATACGGCGAAGGTGTCACCGGGAGGAGCGACGTTCACGGTGCCGGCGGGTTGGTCGCTGGAGACTGGGAAAGATGTGGTCCTGTTGACGCCGCCCGAGACGGACACGCACGTGGCGATTTTTGATGCGCAGGCGCCAGACGCGGCGGGCGCGGTGAAGGCAGCATGGGCTGCGTACAAAGGCGGGCAGACGCATCCGGTGAAGATCGTGACCCCGCGACCGGCCCGAGAGGGTTGGGACGAGCGGGAGGTCTTTGATTATGAAACCTCGCCGAATGAACGAGCGGTGATTCAGGCGATTGCATTGCGAGCGGGGACGACGTGGACGGTGTTCCTGATTGACGGAACGGATCCGACGGTGGAGAAGCGAGGTGCACCACTCCAGCTGATTTATGGAAGCTTGCGGCCGAAGGGATATCAACGCGAGTCGTTCGCCGGACGACAGGCACATCCGCTCGATGCGGCGCGGGTCGCGCTGTTGGCGGATTTCGTTCAGAACTCGATGAAGCTGCTGGGTATCCCTGGAGTGGGGCTAGCGCTGATCGATCACGACAAAGTGGTGTTCCAAGGCGGCTTCGGCACGCGGGAACTAGGAAAGCCGGAGAAGGTGGACGAAAACACTCTGTTCATGGCGGCCTCGAATACAAAGGGGATGACGACGCTTCTGCTGGCGGAATTGGTGGACCAAGGGAAATTGCGTTGGGACGAGCCGGTGACGGAGGCGTATCCGTCGTTCAAGCTGGGCGATGCCGCCACAACGAAGAAAGTACTGGTGGAAAATCTGATTTGCGCCTGCACGGGATTGCCGCGGCAGGATCTGGAGTGGTTGTTCGAATTCAAGAATGCCACGCCGGAATCGGAACTGGCGCTGTTGGGAACCATGCAGCCGACGAGCAAGTTCGGGGAAGTGTTTCAGTACAGCAACCTCATGGCGACGGCGGCGGGATACATTGGCGGTCACATCGTTTATCCGAGCCTCGAACTGGGAGCGGCTTACGACAAAGCGATGCAGACGATGGTGTTCGCTCCGCTGAAGATGAACGTGACGACGTTTGATTATGCAAAGGCGCTGGCGGGCAATCATGCGACGCCGCACGGGGACGACGTGGATGGGAAGCCGAGCGTGGCGAGCATGGCGTTTAACTACTCGATCTATCCGGCACGGCCAGCAGGAGGAGTCTGGACGTCATCGGGCGATTTGATCAAGTATGTGCAGTTGGAGATGGATAAAGGAAAGTTGCCGGATGGGAAGCAACTGGCGTCGGCGGAGAATTTGCTGATGCGGCGAGCGCCGCAAGTCCCGTTGGGTGAAGATGCGACATACGGGATGGGCCTGGAAGTGAACCGGAAATATGGAGTACCAGTCGTGAGTCACGGCGGGAGCATGGCGGGATTCAAGAGCAACTGGTACTTGCTGCCGGACTCGCAGATTGGAGCGGCGATTCTGACGAACTCGGATACCGGAGGAATGCTGCTGGGGCCTTTCTCGCGACGATTGCTAGAGCTGGTTTTCGATGGTAAGCCGGAAGCGGAAGGAGACGTTGCGGCGCAAGCGTCGAGGTACAAAGCACAACTCGCCAAGGAACGCGAACGGCTGGTGGTGCCTGCATCGCCAGATCAGGTAGCCAAGCTGGCGAAGAAGTATATCTCGAAAGAGTTAGGTGAGATTGATGTAGCGAGTGAGAATGGCGCGACGGTGTTTGATTTTGGGGAATGGAAAAGCGTGGTGGCGTCGCGGAAGAATGACGACGGGACCATTTCGTTCATTACGATCGATCCGACGAACGCCGGGTTTGAGTTTGTAGTAGGAGACAGTATGGGCAAGAGAACCCTCACGATTCGCGATGGACAGCATGAGTATGTGTTTACCGAAGTGGCGTGAGACGACGGAACGCAAGCCCGTGCCAACTTGTTTCCGTTTCCCGGATCAATATCCCGGGGAGCGATTGAACCAGCTCCGCAGGCTAACTAAGGGTGATGGGTTACGGGCAACCGAAACAAGAGAAAACTCAGGGAACGTGGTGCGATCCCCGCAAAGTTAGAAGCAACAGTAATTTCGAAGGAGTCAGTGTCCGATCCTGCACAAGTAATAGAGGCACATATCTTGAACACTTTGTAATTCACTGTGTCCGGCGATTTCAGAGCCACTCGCAAATGAGAACACCCGGACATCCGCGAAATGCTCACTCAGTTGACTCAGCTGTTCCTCTGGCCGAATGTAATACGTCAGCATTCGACGCGAGTGGGCACGTTCCCGGATCATCATATATTCCGAACTCCTGACGGTTGCAGCGGGGACCCGCCAGTTGTAAACGAACCTCCTTACCAGTCGTTTGGCAGTGCGCTTTGCAAACTTGGGGTTCAGAGCGATCACTTGCCGCAATTCGAAAAACTGGGCACCGAAGTTTAGATTATGACTGGAAAAACAGAACCGTCCTCCTGGTTTGCCGACTCGTCGTATTTCCTGCAAGATGGTCAAACGGTCCGAATGATTCACTGAGTCGATTCCGTTGAGGCTGAACAGGATGAAATCGAAGGACCCGCCCGCAAACATATTCATCGATCTGGCATCACATACGACAAACGACGGTGCATCGGGATAGGTCGCAAATCGCCTGTTGCACTCGTGGATCATGTTTTCCGAATAATCCGCTCCGACATATTCACGGACGCATCTCGCAAAATGTAGAGTTGTGCGCCCGCCGCCCACGCCTAGGTCCAACATCCGAGCTGTCCGCAATTCGGGCAACATCAGATGGAGTATGGTCTTCTCCGGCGGAAACAGGGTGGACTGTCGTGCGTAGACAGCGGCTACTTCCG
Organism: Candidatus Acidiferrales bacterium; assembly: GCA_963722985.1. Lineage (GTDB taxonomy): Bacteria > Acidobacteriota > Terriglobia > Acidiferrales > UBA7541 > Acidiferrum. The sequence continues at coordinate 443,618 of CAVROZ010000005.1, forward strand.
GAAGGCGGTAGACGTCCTTATTACGCGTCATCCGACACCAACAGAACATTGCCGAGTGGAAGGACAAGGGTCGGTTCACGGAAAAACCACATACGTAGCTCCCAATACCAACACATTTCCGATAATCAGGGGTAGATTCGATGGGGCATGCAACACCATCCTTGTTGGTTTTGCTGGTTGCGAATCGAAGAATTCAGTGTGCCCCCTGACCCCCACGCGGCGGCCGAGAATCAGGGAAGTGTCCTGTCTCTTTCGGTTCGACATCCCAGATTTCGTCTTCCGGCTTGAAGGTTCTGCGCCGCAGAATTCGTTTGTACACAAACTGACCAAGCCTGGCGACCCATTGCAGGCCACTCAACAGGTAAAAATATTGGGGCAGGACGGTGCCTCCGAAGGATAATTTGAAGCGAGCGATGGACTCCCCCAAGTGGCTAACTCCGCCAAAGTCGAAGTACATGAACCCCTGCGTGTAGTACCGCTGCATCTCCTGCCAATGCAAGTAGCGATTCAGTGCGCCACACGCTGCTGCGTGTTGCGGAGATTCCAGACGCCGGCTCCCGGAATAGAGTGGCCTCACGATGCTCGTTTCCGGATCCCGAAGCAGCAGATGGCTGCAAAGCGCTTCCCCGTCCAGATAAAGCACGAACGTTTCGCAATGGGCGGAGTTTTCTTTAATCCAGCGAACGTGAAGTTCTGGAAGGCCTTTCGCGCGGGTAAAGTTGTTGTAGACCGTCAGAAAATCGTGGTTGGCCTTCTCCGAGCCGATTTCGATCGCGACACGACCCAACATTTTCTCCGCGTGGCGAATCTCGCGGCGACAGCTTTTCCCCTTCATGCCGTTCAGGACGGCGTCGGGTCCGGCCGACAGATTGATCCAAACCGTATGCATGCGATACTGTTCAACGAGATGCGGAAGGGTATCGAGAGCGGGGGAAACCGCAAAAAAACGCACCACGTCGTCTGGCCGCAATGATTTGCTGATTTCCATAGCCTGTGGGCGACTTGGAAACCAGAACTCGCGATAGCGAAGCAGCCCGTGCACCCGCCGTTCGATCGTGACCATTTCGGCCTTTACCATCTCCTGAGCCAGCACACGCCCCGTGACTCACCTTGAGCCGGTTTAGAACAACAGGAAATCTCGCTTGACAGCCACTCTCGACTTTATTTCTTTTGCCTCTGCGAGATGTCATAGAAATGTCACTTTTTGCCATTGCAATAATCGAAGGGAACCCGGGAAACAGCGCCTCGGTTGGTCCTAATTCGTTTTTCGACGGAACGCGAGAAAAGAGAAGGTCATACGATGTTAAGAGAAACCTGTCGAGTGTATGCGACGTGCCGGATCGCAAGGCGCGCCTGAGCGCACTTCGCATTGCCGCCTTTCCTCGGAGCGAACCGAATGCCTGCCGAGCTAGAGAAGACGAACTTCATCATACCGGCAACCCGACGCGGGGGTATTCGCGACTGACGGGGCACCGATGCGGATAAGGTTTGTCCTAATATGCCGCAGTGTATGCACCTACCGATTGAAATAGGGATTGTTTGCCATGCGGATGAACGAAGCTTCCGAAGCAGGAGACGAACTGATGCGCCAATCAGCCTCCTTGTCGATGTCGAACCATACGATACCCTTGATGAGCGGGAAGCTGGTGCGCAGGGTGGGGATGATGTCGTCGATCCATTTTCCTTTGTCTCCACCAGCTTCAGCGGACGCCATCTCGCCAATCAGAATCGGTTTTTTCTTCGCCGCAAGGAGCGGGTAGATGTCTTGGAACACCTGCCGGAAGGTCTGCCAGCCACCATTCTTCGTACCCCAATTGTACCCATCGACTCCGGTCCAATCGACGTACGCATCGCCAGGGTAGTAGTCCATCGTAGTTCGGTTGCCTCCGTGGGTATCCGTGACGTTCGGACACCACGCCCAAACCACATTGTTCGCACCCGCGGCAACGAAGAGGTCGTGAATGTGTCGATATGCGGAAACGTACAGGGGGGCGTTGTTGCCGCTCCACGCCTCGTCGCCGTTCATCTCGGCGGCAAAGTCAAGGAAGAACTTCTTGCCGAGCGCTTTCGAACCGTTCGCACGCGCTATGATCTGAGTATCGAGGCTCCCGTCGATGATCTTGGAGAAGTCGATGTTGTGGGGTTCCCAGTTAACGAGAGGAATGCGTCCTGCCGCCAAGTCTGCGCGGGTAACTTTCCCGGTCCAATCGGTGTCCCACCCGTAGTACGTGAGGTGTACGACAGGTGTCCGCCCGAGCTTCAGCGTTGTCTGGCCTATGCTGCCAGCGCCGTAGTATTGCCCGAGCAACGCACCGGACGCGGGCTCGAGAATCGACGACCTGCTCGACTCTTCGCTTGCGGCATTTGAAAGCAATCCGCTCAAAGCCAATATTCCAACACCCACTAAAGCGGCTCTACTAGAGGTTTCTCTCATGGTAGTGACTTGTGGTTCGCCAAAATTTAAGTCGACCAAAAAATCCGCCGATTCGCGCTTGGAGAGTTCTTTTCGCTTCGGCTTGCGTTTGCGACGACTGCATCATCAATTGGGTTACACTGCGATTTCTGCGAGCATCGGCCAAACGCGGGCGCATGCCAAACTATACGCCATCCCAATTTCTCTCTTTCCGCTAGCTCGTCGCCGCTTTCGTCAAGACTTCACGGAGACGGCGGGCTACAATTGCATCCTCGCCCGGTTCCAGCATCCAAACGCCCACGACGATCTTATTGGGATCGTTGGGAATGCCGGCACTCGCCTCGGTCGAGCCGGTGGCGGGATTTAGTTCGATGCTCGGTGTGCCGGCTCGCAATTGTTTCGCTACTTCTCTCGGAGAAATCTTCACGCGCTGCTCGTCATAGCGGATCAGCAAGTGCGGAACATTGTTAGCAAGCGGCGGGATAAGGATCTCGGATTTTAGGCTTGGAATATCCGTAAGCTCTTTGGCAATCAGGTCTGCGCGACGGCGAAACTCAGACTCGAATCCCGCGTCGGACTGGCTCAAGAACCAGTCTATCGCCGCCACCATTCCCACGATCTGTTCCTTCGCGACCTTCATTCCGCGACCTACCACATCTTCAAAAGGATTATTGTTTCTCGTTGCGGCGGCAATGAGATCCTTTTTCCCCAGCAACAATCCCGCATTTTGGGGCCCCCGGATGCCCTTGCCACCCGAAAAGGCCACGAGATCGAAACCCATTTGCGTGTAATTCCACAAATTCGAGATGGGTGGAACATCGGCGGCGGCATCGTTGAAACACGGGATTCCATGGGCATGAGCCGTGCGGATCCAGTCTTGCCTACTTATTTCCCCTTCGTCGGCGGCGTTGTAAAAGTGACACATAACGGTTTTGCTGGTAAAGGCAGCCTCATAGTCTTGCAAGGTCTCGACGTCGACGAAGCGAATGCCACAATTACGCAACGAGTGATCGTAGTCATATCGATGTGCCTTCTGAACGAGTACTTCGTCTTTGAGGCCACCCATGTCGGTCGGCATAGCGTGGCCAGCACTCGGTCCGTTCGCTACCGTCATACAAGCCGCCGTAGCCAAGGTAATTGCAGAAGCCGCACCCGCTGTAACCATTGCAGCTTCACAACGCAATCGCTTCGCGAGATATTCGCCGGCCGCCCTTTGTAATTCTTCGAGAAATACTGGATACTTCGCCGCTTGCGCCACGGCTGCTTGAACCGGAGGCGGCATGACCGCTCCGGTCAAGTAAGTGTATGTTCCAGCGGCATTTATTCTTTTGGTCACCTTAAGTTTGTCGTAGTAGTCCACCCGGTCGTTCGGATTCTGGTGCGCAGCGTCTGAGTCCGGATGGCGCGCAGCACGTGTGAAGACAAGGCCTGCGAAAGCCATGTTGATTCGCTCAAGAAAATTACGCCGTGTGCCAAAGTCGCCCATATGTCATTCCTCGGTATAACGTTACTATGGCCGAATCACAACCGGTTCGTTTATTTCCGATCTTGCTCGACCTTGCATCGAAGTACATCATCGCCTTGGCTTCGCGGTTCATCAGGATGCGGTCTTGGACGCGAGGCCACTCAAATTGCGCGTCGTATGCCGTCAACGTCTTACGCAGGTGCACTCCTGCGCCATTCTTCCGGAAGCTTACTCAAGACCCTGGCGGCCAGCACCCTCCAACATCACCTCATCGACGTAACACCAACCCCAGTGCTCGCCGGCTTCTAGGGACCGCATGATTGGGTGCCGCGTCGACTGAAAATGCTTGGTGGCGTGCTTGTTTTTTGAAGAATCACAGCACCCGACGTGTCCACAGGATAGACAGAGTCGGAGATGGACCCACGAGTCGCCCATCTTGAGACACTCCTCACAGCCCTTGGAGTTCGGGTGCACGGACTTGATTTCCTTAAGGTGCGCGCAGGTTGCCACGGATTCTTCTCCCCTCCGAAACTCAGCTTCGAACAGCATAGTCGCCTTGACTGGAACTAGGATTCTGAAGACTGGGTCTCTATTGTCCTCACGTAAAAAGGTAACACTCACTCCGATGGATCTCCACAGTGTTCCCATGTATCACGAATGTCTGACAAGCTGGGGTCGCCTAGGACACCAACATGGTTCCGGACTCAGAACATCAGGTCCTGCAAACGCGTGCTCTGCTGGTAGGGCTGACTTGCGCTTCTCAGGCTGCGACGGGATTCCATATTTATCAAGCAATGCATGCGCCAGCAACTCCGTTTCGGCAAATCGGGCAACGTTCGGCGATGAAATTCCTGAATCTCCCTCTGGCTTTCTGTTGATCCCTGAGTTGGCCGCCCGTCGAAGCCAGCGCCGATCGCTTGTTGGATGATGTGGTGCCGGCGAACATTCTGGGTCGCTTGAGGCCTGGCAGTTCTAGTTCTTGACAGGGGTGGGCGGAAGGATAAGAATCCGCAGCGCTTCATGAAACTGTCTGATTGCTCAACCAATCGTCGTATTCCTTCTATTTGCTCCCGTAATGAGCGACAGATCTCGCGGTCCGAAATACTGTTGCAAGTATTCTGGCAAGTCAAAGGCCTTCGGGCGAGAGGTGACCATGCGTCGATTAGTCGCTTTGCAAGCTGTTCGATCGGTTTGCGCTGTTGGCCTTCTGTCCGTGTGTTCTCTCGCTCTGTTTTTGAGGAATGCTGGAGATCTTGGCCATGTGGATTCGAGCAGGGTGGAGAGCCATGCTGCGACTGTCGGAGTGGTAACAGTGCGAGTGGCAACTCCGCCCGTGTTGCAGGCCGAGGCTGGTCGGCACAAAGTGAGTCGGGACTCCGCTGCGATGCCCGTGATGTCGGGCACGCGTCCTATGGATGCAACCGCTTCAGCACGATTGCTCGAGAGCTACGGGAAGTTGCCGCTTAGCTTTGAAGCGAACCAGGGACAGACGGATGAGGACGTGAAGTTTCTCTCGCGTGGCAAGGGCTACACGATGTTTCTCACCTCGGGGGGAGCGGTGATGGCGCTGCGAGCGCCTGGCAAAGAGAACAAACAATCTGGAGAAGTTCGAGCAGGAGAACCGGGAAGTCGCGAGCCGGGGATCGAATCGGGCCGATCCGCGGTGCTGCGAATGGAGCTGGTAGGAGCGAACCACGGGACGAAAGTCGTAGGAGGGGAAGAGTTGGCAGGAAAGAGCAACTACTTGATGGGGAACGACCCGAGCAAATGGCGCATCGATGTGCCGAACTACGATCGTGTGAACTACGAGAGTGTATACCCGGGAGTGGATCTGGTTTATTACGGACACCAAGGAGAATTGGAGTCGGACTTCATTGTGGCGGCGGGAGCGGATGCAGGAGCGATCCGGCTGCGCATCGATGGTGCGAAACGAGTGAGGATCAACCGCGAGGGGGATCTGGAGTTAAGGATCGATGGCGGGGAGGTGGTGCTGGGGAAGCCGGTGGTCTACCAAAACAGTGAGGGTGAGACGGAGAGACACATCGTTGCCGGACGCTATACGGTGAAAGGGAAGTGCGAGGTAGGGTTTGAGGTCGGGAGCTATGACAAGAAAGAACCACTGACTATCGACCCGGTGCTGCGCTATTCCACCTACTTAGGCGGGAGCGCCAGTGATAACGGTAACGCCATTGCCGTGGACGCAGCGGGCAACGCCTACGTGACCGGCGCTACCCAGTCCACAGACTTCCCTACGATGAATCCGCTAGCGAGTACTAACGCAGGCCTTTACGACGCTTTCGTGACGAAGCTGAACGCCGCCGGCACAGCCCTCGTCTACTCCACCTACTTCGGCGGGAGTGGCGGTGATTACGGCCAAGGAATAGCCTTGGACGCGGACGGCAACGCCTACGTGGTCGGGATTACCTATTCCACTAACTTCCCCACAATGGGCGTTCGGCTCGGTCCCCCCGGCCGTATTGAGTTGCCACCGTTCCAAGCCACCTTTGGTGGCACTTACGACGCCTTCGTAACCAAGTTGAACGCCGCCGGCAATTCCCTCGTCTACTCCACCTACCTCGGCGGTAACGGCTATGATCAGGGCTACGGCATTGCCGTTGACGCAGCGGGCAATGCCTACGTGATCGGGTCTACCACCTCCAGCAACTTTCCCACGAAGAGTCCCCTACAGGGCAGTTTGGCTGGCGGCCAGAACGCCTTCGTGACGAAGCTCGACGCCCTGGGCAATGCCCTTGTCTACTCGACTTATCTCGGCGGGAACGGCAGTGATTCCGGCAAGGGCGTTGCCGTGGACGCGGAGGGCAACGCCTATGTGGCAGGCTATACCACTTCGACCAACTTCCCCACGATGAATCCGTTCCAGTCTACCTTTGGTGGCGGTTACGACGCCTTTGTCACGAAGCTGGACGCTGCGGGCACAGGCCTCGTCTATTCAACCTACCTGGGCGGGAGCCTAAATGATGGCGCCTACGGCATTGCCATAGACGCGGAGGGCAACGCCTACCTGACAGGCTTTACCGGTTCTACCGACTTCCCTACGAAGAATCCCTTCCAGGGCGGCATGAGCGGCACCGTAAACGCCTTCGTAACAAAACTGGACGCCGCCGGCACAGCCCTGGTCTACTCCACCTACCTCGGCGGAAGTGGCTATGATTTGGGCACTAGCATTGCCGTGAACGCGGAGGGCAACGCCTACGTGACCGGCTTTGCCTCTTCCACCAACTTCCCCACGGCGAGTCCCTTTCAAGCCACCTTGGGCGGAGTCCAGAACGTCTTCGTGACGAAGTTCGGCACTTTAGGTTCTGCGGTCATGTTCTCCACCTACTTGGGCGGAAACGGCGATGATTCCGGCAACGGTATTGCCGTTGACGCCGCGGGGAACGCCTACCTGACCGGCAGTATCACGTCTACCAACTTCCCCACGAAAAATCCCTTCCAGTCGACCTTACACGGCGGCATCGTGGATGCTTTCGTCACCAAGCTGTTTGTTCCTGCCGCATCGGGTGACTTTGACGCAGATGGCAAAACAGACTATGCCGTCTGGCGGCCGTCGAGTGGCACCTGGTTTGTGATTCCGAGCAGCGACCCAAGCCAATATCTCATGCAGCAGTGGGGAACGGTCGGAGACATTCCCGTGCCGGGTGATTACGATGGCGACGGTAAGACCGATTTTGCCGTATGGCGGCCATCGAGTGGTACCTGGTTCATAGTTCCGAGCAGCAATCCTGGCACTCCGATCATTGTGCAGTGGGGAGCCACGCTGAATGGAGTCGAAGACGTACCCGTGCCGGGGGATTACGACGGTGACGGAAAGGTAGACCTTGCGGTATGGCGGCCATCGAGCGGCACCTGGTTCATAGTTCCGAGCAGCAATCCTGGCACTCCGATCATTGTGCAATGGGGAGCCACGCTGAATGGAGTCGAAGACGTACCCGTGCCGGGGGATTACGACGGTGACGGAAAGATAGACCTTGCGGTGTGGCGGCCATCGAGTGGCACCTGGTTCATTGTTCCGAGCAGCAATCCCGACACTCCGATCATTGTGCAATGGGGAGCCACGCTGAATGGAGTCGAAGACGTACCCGTGCCGGGGGATTACGACGGTGACGGAAAGACCGACCTTGCTGTGTGGCGGCCGTCCGAGGGGAACTGGTATATCGTCCCGAGCAGCAGCCCCGACTCATCGATCATCGAGCATTGGGGCGCCACGCTGAATGGAGTCGAGGACGTGCCGGTGCCGCGCGATTACGACAACGATGGAAAGACGGACCTTGCCGTATGGCGTCCCTCGAATGGAATCTGGTACGTCATTCCTTCGTCCTCACCCTCGACCTACACGACGACCCAGTGGGGGATCTCGACCGATGTGCCCGTTCAGAAACCGATTGGGCACTGAGACAAGCTGGATTTCAACATTTCCTCTAAACATTGTTCAGCCTTGAACGCTGATTCGGTCCGGAACCCACAGAACAAACCAGGCACCAGTCTGTTTCGTTCAACAGACGCCGGAATCGTAGCGAAGAAAGTTTAGGTGTGACGCAAAGGAACAATGGGTCCGCTCGCGCTGTTCGCCGTCACCAGTCCCGTCCTCATAGACGCTGAGCGCGTCTGGTTGCCCAAGTTTCCGGCAATTAGAAACTCCAAGTCGTATTGGTAGGTCCACTTTTATTCGGTGGGATCTTGGAAACGGCGATTGTTCTTTAGTTTCGGAAAGGCTTTCAGAGTGCCAGTCACTGGAATGGGAAAAACCTGGACGGCTGGCACGCTGTCGACGCCGTCGACCGTAAGGCGAATCGTAAATTCTCCTGCTCGGGTATATGCGTGAGAAACCTGGGGACCATCCGCGCTGAGTCCGTCGCCAAAATCCCAGTGATAGGCGATGGCAGGCACGCCGACGCTTTCGGCTTGCGCTGAGAGACGTATGGTATCGCCCGCAGTGGCGCTCGATGGTAATTGAACCTTGACGGTTGGCGCCGTGGGAGGAACGGTGCGATCGATGAGCTTGATCACCTTCACGGACTCTGGGGCTTGGCTCTCGATTCGCACAATGCCGTCTGCTAGAGAGACGGTCGCATTCTCGTTCAGAACATCGGATCCAGCAAACGCGTGCTCTGCTGGAAGGCCGAGCTCCGACAGTTTTATCGCGTGCGTACGCGGGGTCTTCGTCCAATTGAAGACAGTTAGGATGGCCTGGCGTGGGCCTTCCTGGAGGAAGAAGATGCTGGGTTGCTGATCCTCAGGCTCGTAGGTCATCAGATCGAACGGAGTAGATGCACGCCCAATTTTGGCGATGTTCAGCAGATCCGTATTTTCCACCAGCGCGAGCCGGTCCCGTTGTGATCCGAGGACAAGCATATCGTCGCCAATCTCATACATGCCCCCGGAAACGGTGGAAAGAGCAATGGAGGCTTGGGCTGCGGAAAGTTCGAGTGATGTGGGCAGCTTGGGCCTCTCAGGGAATGGCTGAGCTGTGGTGTTAAAAGCGTCCGGATCATTCACAAAGAAATTGCGGTTCATATAAAAACGAGCGGCGATGCCAGAAGCCGCCCGCTTTGTAGCTTCGAAAGAATGCGCAGTGTCTGTGGAGATGCGGCCGGTGTCGACCAGTCCCACGGCATTGAGCATGGGGCTGCCGTCCTTGTCGAGGACGACATCCTCACCGACGGTAGCGCGGATGATTTGCAGGCCAATGCGCTGCGCTTCGAGAGCGCTGGTATTCGGCCGATAACGGTAGCCTTCGATGGCGGTGGTATCCATGAAATCGAGTTTGATAAAACGGACTCCCCATTCGCGGACCAGGGTTTTGTATGTCTGGCGCAGGTATTCCTGGGCGCCGGGATTTGTCGTATCGAGGGTGTAGAGGAAATCTGTTTTTTGGTTCCAGACGTCGCGACTTGAGATGGGCTGGCCTTTGGCGTTGTGGACCAGCCAATCTTTGTGGTGCTCGTAAACCCAAGCGCGGCTTGTCACTTGGAAAGGTCCGGTCCAGATGCCAAAGGTCAGCCCATCTGCGGTGATGCGATGGCCGACGAAGCGCAAGCCGTCGGGGAATTGCGTGGCGTTGGCGGTAGCGTATTCTCCACGAGCGTATTGGTAGCCTTCATCGATTTGAAAGTATTTGTAGCCGAGGGATTTCAGATACTCGGCCTGCCAGTCGGCATTCGCGAGCGCAACACCTTCGTTGATGCCGCCGTAGAACGCAGTCCAACTCCACCAACCGATCGGAGTCTCAACGGAAACGCGCGCGTGATGCAGGCGTCGAATGGCATCGCCGTAGGCGAGGAGTTGTTTGTGGTAATCCGGGCCAGCCTGCAGCAACAGGCGCTCGGAGCGCATTTCGTCTCCCGGCGCGAGAGGAAGGCTCAGTTCAATCTGATTATCGGCAGGAGCATTCTGCAGATCGAACTCCTTTTGCACCTCCGTGGTGCCGGTGGAATCAACGCTAAAGGAGGCGATTTGTGTCTCTGCGCCGGTGCCCGTAGCTTGCAGGTGCAGGAGAGTGAGAAATCGGTAGGAAGTGAGAGCGCCTAGGAAAAGGCTTTGTCTGCTCTCGCGGTTGTAGATGAGCTGACTGCCTGCGCCCCGGTGCATCCCGCCGGGCGCCTTTCCTAAATCATAGAGACAGAGTTGCGGCCAGTCTTCGCTGAAACTATCCGAGAGGATGCGATCAGACGACGGATGACCGCCCAGGTTGAGCAATGGAGCACCGGTTGCTTCGATGGGTCGAATGGCTTCGACCGTGAGTTGCTGATCCGTGGCGTTACGGACATGCACCTCGACAGCGGCATAAGGACGCTGGTCATAAACTTGAGCGACATAAATGAGATCCGGTTTCCCGGCAAGGCCGGTAAAAGTGACCGACACCGCACGCCCAGAACCGAGTTCATCGGTGAAGGAAGATTCGGAAGCGTGGTGCCGCGGGTAGTCGTTCGAATGCAGCCACTCGTGATTGATCTGCGCTGCCACGCGGCTCGTGAATATGGGCTGACCATCACGCACCGCCAGTTCATAAAATCCGTCCTGCTCGTTGACGGTGAGGGACAATTTGTCGTTCGTCAATTGTTGGGAGGCAGCGGGCGCCGAGACAATCAGAGCTCCGGTCATCATTGCAAATCCCATACCGCAAAGGTTCTTCAACACGGTGTTCGCCTCTTCCGCACGAGGACTTCCCAACTGAAGGCAATACTACATCAGCGGTGCATACGGGCACAGGGCCGTGCCAATTTTCATGCGCGCAGCGGCCCCGAAGAAATAATAAGTCGAATCGATCTTGCCAGTAAGGATAGGCCGTCGACGGTCGTGCCTTGCAAAGATAGTCTAAACCGAATCAGATAAGCAGGCCGATGTCGATAAAGTAGTTCATCGGGCGAAAGAGTCTGAGCACTACGAATGAATTCCTGTCTCGATTGCGATGAGACTTCGGGGTATCTTTCGAAATGTCTGCTTCATCGCTCCTGGTGTCGTCGAACCTTTCTGTTCTAGAATGATTTTTGCCTACTTCATCTAAGACACAACAACGACCAAGGGGAGATCGAACCAGGAGGCCCAGCTCCTTGTTCAAAGGAATACGAAACCCCACAAGGGCCGGCTTTACTCGTAACGCAGCGCAACCATGGGATCGATGCGCGCGGCCTTTCGCGCAGGAATCCACGCCGCCAAAAATGCCATAGTCAGTAGAATCACCGGCGCCGCGCCGAGCAGCGTTGGATCATGCGCCCGCACTTCGAACAATAGTGATTGCAACATTCGCGTGCAAAGCCAAGAGCCCAAAACTCCGAGAGCCGCGCCGGCCAAAGCCCAACGTGCCACGTTGACCAAAACCATCTTCGAGATTCCAACCGGTGTGGCTCCCAAGACCATGCGCACGCCGATCTCCCGTGTACGCTCGGACACAAAAAAACTCACAACCCCGTAGATGCCAAGCGCGGCCATCACCACACCGATTACCGCGAAAAGCGACAGTAGCACCGCGTCGAACCGTGGCCGCTCGGTCAACTTACCAACCCGCGCATCCATCGTGGCAAACTCAACCGGCATGGTCGGATCAAGCCCCGCAATCTCCGAGCGAGCCCACTCCACTACCGTCGCGGGACGAAGCGACGTCCGGAATGTCACGTACCCTTGGCTGAGGTCCGCTTCGGAATCGGCTTTCCACGGGATGTAGAACTCGGGATCCGCAGCAGTCGTAGGGCCGTTGTTTTTTACATTTACCGCAATGCCGACAATTGTCCGCCAAGGCCCTTTTTCGTCTGCGGCACCAAACCGGAGCGTCTGCCCGAGTGCATTTAGATTGGGGAACATTTTCGCGGCTAACGCCTCGCTAAGGATCACCGGATTTTCCGTTGGCGAGCGGTCCTCCTCTGTAAATGTGCGCCCTCGAACGATTCGTATCCCTAGAACTTGAAAATAATTCGGCGTGACCATCCGCCAACCAACCATTCCGCCGGTCCCCTCGGCTGCCCTCGGTTGGCCAAGGACTTCCATCGAGGCGAAAAAGGTAGCCTGGCTCCTGCCCGACGGAGGAAGGGAATTGCTAACGGCCACCGATCCCACCCCGGGAATCCGGTTCAGGCGCGTTTCCAACCCTCGATAAAAAGCCATCTGCTGTGCCCTCTCGGGATAGCGATATTCAGCAAGCGACATTTTCGCCGTCACGAGGTGCTGCGGATCTAACCCCATGGGAACACTCTGAATCTTCCACAAACTTCTCAGCAGCAATCCGGCGCCGGTCAACAAAATTACGGAGCCGGCAACCTGCCCTGCAACCAATGTGTGGCGTAAGATTCCCCGCGCGGTCGTGCGCATCGTTTTTCCGGCCAGCAATTCCGGCGCAGGTTCGGCAAACGTGGGCGCAACTCCAAACAAAATGCCCGAACTGAGCGAAACGACCAGGCAAAAGCCAAGAACGCGTAGGTCCAACGATGCCTGTTGCAGACCTACAATCCCTTGCGGCGCGATCGACGCTAAAACTCGCAGCAGAACATATGCGAGGCCGCAACCGGCTACGCCTCCTAGCACCGCAAGCAACAAGCTTTCTGTCAGGCCCTGCCGAATAAGCCGTGCACGGCTCGCTCCCAATGCCGCCCGCACCGCGAGTTCGCGTTGCCGGCTCACCGCCCGCACCAAAAGTAAATTCGCCACATTGGTACAGGCAAGCATCAGCACCGCGATCACCGCCCCGAACAGTACCCACGCGCCAGTACGCGAATCTTCCATCTGCCGATCTCGCAACGAGCGCACTTTCACTGACACTTCCGCTCGAAATTGCGGGGGGACAAATCGCAGCGAATCCTGAAACCACGGCTGCAAAGCCGCGGCCCCTTGCGCAATCGTTATCGACGCCTTCAGTCGCGCGAACGCCCGCAGAACCAGTTGTGGATGGTTCCGATCCAGTGCCGATTCATCCAACATTTGCGGCAAAAGCATATCCACGGCAGCCAGGTTCGGCATCTCGAAGCTTGCCGGGAGCACGCCAACAATCTCAACTGGCTTTCCATTCAAGGAAATCACTTTCCCTACGACTTTCGGATCTCGTGCGAACCGCGACCGCCAAACTCCATAGGACAGTAGAGCAACACGGGGAACTTTCGGTCGGTCATCTTCAGGGGCAAAATCGCGGCCCAGGATCGGATAAATTCCAAACGTCGAAAGAAAGTTCGCTTCGACCAAAGCGCAATTGAGGCGAACGGGATTCTGTTCGGTAATGTCGCAGTCCATGCCGCCCGGCGTCAGCGAAGTCATGACCTCAAACGGCCCTGGCTGCGCACGCAGTACGACGTACTCCGGCGCCAGCATGAACTCGGTGCCCTCGAACGGTGCTTTCACTCCAAAGGAAACCAGCCGATCGTCGTGCGCATAGGGCAGGCTTCGAAACAAAACGCGGTCGACAACGCTGAAAACGGCGGTCGTTGCGCCAATGCCCAACGCCAGCGTAAGAATGGCGATCGTTGCAAACCCGGGCCTGGCCGCCAGCGTGCGCGCTGCATACCGCAAATCCTCCGACACGTCCCACAAGAACAATAAGCTTCGCTGGTCTCGGCAAACTTCTTTCGTCTGTTGGACTCCGTCGAAATCGATCAGCGCGGCCCGCCGCGCCTCTTCAGGTGCCATGCCCTTGGCGATATACGCTTCGGTCTTGGATTCTATGTGGTAGCGAAGCTCCTCGTCTAGCTCCCGGTCCGTCTGCCGCCGCTCGAATAGCGAACGTAGCCTCAAAGGCAGTGTGTAAATCCAGTTCGCCAGCCGCATCGCTGTTCTCCTGAACCTCTTTACGTCTCCCAATTACGAGCCGCCGCTGACCTGCGGCACGTCTCCTGAAATTGGCCCCAGCCACTCGCTCTTGGCAAATCCATGGGGCGGTTCTAGCGCCGGAATCTTGAGCAATAACTTATGCAGCGTTCCCTCGACCAACTCCACGGGTGATCGTCTCACCTCGGTTACCGAGGCTATCTTAGCCTTCGTTTTCCTCGATAAGCAAGAAGCTTTTGCTTCGGCCTCGCCGTTAGTTCCCGAGCGGGAGATCAACGTCATTAGAGACGAGACTCCGGAATCTGGCAGGCCAGACTGATCGCATAATGTTAGGGAATAAACGGGAAGGTTGTTCGTCTGGCAAACTCTAATTTGGCCAGCATTCAGGTAGGGATCGCCTTTCGTAACGGGAGGCCGATACGCCGCAACAGGTCCTGAAAGCGTGGGTTAGGCCTCAACCCGTCCATGCTCGGATCGATGTGCAGATAGATAAGCCAGTGGGAATGCTCCTCGTAGGCGCTCTCGAGGCATTCAAGCGCGCGGTCGTCCTCTTCTAATCCTATGTGGATTCCGGCGAAGAAGTAAGGTGCAATATACTTTTCCTTGGCGAGGTTTGTCAGATCATCCAGGATTTGCATTGCTTTTTTTCTTTTACCCGCGACGGCGAAAGTCTGTGCCAACGCCGCATTCATCAGGGGACTTCCGCCAGACAGCTTCACCCCCTTTTCGCCCTCAGCGATGGCTAATTCATAGCGGCCCATTTCCCTGAGTAACCGGCCCAGAATCCAATATGTCACAGGATAGTTTGGGTCCAATTCGACCGTTCGTCGGAGTTGTTCCATGGCCTCGTCATATCGTCTGGCCATGTAGAAGGACCAGCCGATAGCGACGCTGATAATGAGGGACAACGGATCGAGCTCTTGGCTACTCTTCATCCTCGCGATAGCCTGCACATGGTGTCCCATCGTCATCAAATACTCGGCGTACCAATGATTGGCGGTCGGATGGGCGGGATTCAGGGCAAGACTGCGTTCGAATTCCGTCTGCGCCTCTTGCCACTTCCAATCGTGAAGCCACAACACGGCTGCCTGTGGCGTGTGAGCCTCGCCGAGTTCCGGGTCAAGCCCGAGGGCGCCCATCGCGGCCAGTTTGCCTTTCGCAAACGCGTCCTTCGGCGGCAGATAGCTGTTCCACCCCAGAAGCACATACGAATCGGCCAGACCGGTGTATGCAAGAGCGTATTTGGGATCCTTCCCGACCGCTTGCTGAAAATATTCGATCGCCTTGTAGAATCCGTCTTCGGTCCAGCGGTTCCAGTGATGGCGGCCTTTTAGATAAAGCCGGTAAGCATCGGCATCTTCGGTTTGGCGCTTGGTGAGCCGTTTTTTTTCTGCCCGGGTCAGCTTTAGTCGCAATTTCTCCGATATTTCGTGGGATATTTCATCTTGAATCGCAAAGATATCGCCGGGCTTGCGATCATACTGTGCGCCCCACAATTGAGACCCCGTTGCCACATGGACTAACTCAGTCCCAATCCGCAAAGCTCCGCCGCTTTGCATGATTCTTCCGGTGAGAACGGCCCGTACTTTCAGCTCGCGACCCACGGCTTGTGGATCAATGCCTCGCCCTTTATAGCGAATCACCGTGCTCTGGGCCATCACTCGCAATTTGGGGATGGTCGCCAGAATATTGATAAGACTCCCTGCGATTCCGTCGCCGAGGTATTCGTGTTCGGGGTCGCGGCTCGTGTTTTCGAAGGGCAAGACCGCAAGCGAGTCAATGATCTTTGAAACCCGCTCTGGCCGGAGTGCGCCTGTTTGCCCCGTCAAATTTATCGGCCCAGTCGAGTGTAAATCGCTCGTGGTCGATATCGGGCTGGATTCTGTTCCTTCCCCGGCCGCTCTCCGGTCGGAATCTCCGGAATCGCTGTCTCGTTCCAGTCTTTGTAAATCGGTGCGTATGTCAGCCGCGCGCTGTTGGCGTTGGTCTCGATCCTTGCGGAGTGCTTTGTTAATGATTTCTTCAAGTCCCGCCGGGGCGTCGGGATTGATCCTTCGGACTGAAACAGGGGACTTCGTCAGAACGGCCTCGATAATCGTGCCGCCAGTGCTGCCGCCGAAAGCCTGGCGCCCTGTCGCCATTTCATATAACAACAGACCGAGCGAAAAGATGTCCGTGCGCGGGTCGAGATTGTCTCCGCGAACCTGCTCGGGTGACATGTAGGAAGGAGTGCCGCTGATGATCCCCACCACCGAAGTGGAATCCGGCGCTTCGCCGCCGACACCTTTGGGAACAAGTTTTGCCAGGCCAAAATCGAGCACCTTCGCCTGTCCACGTCTAGTCACGAAAATATTCGCAGGTTTGATGTCGCGGTGAATTATTCCTTCGGCGTGCGCCGCATCCAAAGCTTCCGCGATCTGGATGCCAAGTTTCAACGTTTCTTCGAGAGGTAGTGCCTCCTGATGGATATGCGTGCGCAACGTTTCGCCGTCTATGAACTCCATTGCAATGAAAGCTCGGCCGTTCTGCTCGCCGATGTCATAGATGGTGCAAATGCCTGGGTGATTTAAGGCGGATGCTGCTCGCGCTTCACGGCGAAATCGTTCCAACGCTTGCGAGTCTTGCGCCATTTTGTCTGGCAGGAATTTCAGTACAACCGGGCGGTCCAGCCGGACGTCGACGGCCTTATAGACCACTCCCATCCCTCCTTCACCCAGTTTTTCGATTATGCGAAAGTGAGAGATGGTCTCGTCGATCATGGCTGGCCCGCTCTTCAGTAACAGGCGGCCTGCGTCACAAGGTCTTGTCGTTCACCGCGGCGTCGCCATCCAGCTTTTTCCGCTTCACATTTGGAGGCTTTGGAGATCCCAACATGCCGAGCACTCGCGCCCCTTCTCCATACACGCTTACGTCGGCTAGAGGTTCGAGCTCAAACGTTACGTTCTTATTGCACACTTCGCAGAAGAGCACTCCGTAGCCGGTGCCGCCTTGTTGCAAGAACGCGTTGTAGCGCATCACGCGCTCGCAACAAACGGGAACCAAAAGACTTGGAGTTTGGGTAGTGCCCAACCTTCACCCTCCAATATCGAGTTGAATCGGATTATACACTGAAAAACAGCGCGCCTAAGGAAGCTTGCATCGCCGAGTTCTAACGCCGTATCCGTCCATGTGTGGTCCTCCGACAAACTCGAGCTCCTGCCATTCGACTGGGAAATGAGCCTTTCCGTCAGTAGTAGGCTGCTTTTGATTTTCATCAGTAGCACTTAGCAGACCAGCAGGTTGTACTACCGCGGCGAGCGAAGCGCTGTTCGAGTCAGATCTGAAGTCTGGAAGAAATTGTAGAAGTCAGACATCTTGCTGGCATCCATTCGATCGTTCTTTTTCTTGGCAGCACAGCTGGCCGATCAGAGGCGTGCCGAGCAGAGCGCAAGAGCCCCTCAAGAGGGCTTCGGAGATTCTTGCATCAGAGTGCCGTCGTTGCCGCTTCACGGCGGACGGAGGTGCCCGGGCTCGGAGCAGGGCGTTCGCCCCATGACTCACCGAATAGAACCTGCCGCGAGGAATTTCCAGAGCATCGAGCGGCAGACGCAGCTGCCTTTTTCGCCGTTTGTTCGCTAAGAAGGCCTGCCGAGTCGATTGCTGAGCAGCAGAGCACTCCTGCCGTCATTCGGCTGGAGATGTGTGCGCAGCTGGTAACTCGGTTGTTTAGTTCCGAAAGCAGGATGCTTGCCTGCGGTGAAAATTCTTTGGTCGCAGCGCCCACGGAACGGATTCGAGTGCGGCTGAACGCGGTTCGATCTATTTCGTTGCAGGAGCTGTCGCGACCAAAGGCGCTTTACGCCCTGCATTCAGATGGTCGTAGTTCAGCGCCGCATTGAGCAAGAGCATGAAACTTCCCTGCGTTTCCTGGCGCCACATGGGATTGTTGGCAAAAAGCACCACGTGACCCTGGCCGAGTGGGACGTCGATGATGGCTGGAGTCCCTGCCAAATCCGTGCCCCCTGCTAACATGCCACTGATCCACAGATCCTTCTCGTCGGCAAAGCGCAGTACGACACGAGGATAAAGCGTCGGCGGCGGAATCGCGCTGCTGTAGAACACGCGCCACTGTGGGTCGACGTAAAGCTCCTTTTCTGCGCGGCTCCGCTCGGGCGCCGGTTCGGATGGCACCCAATCGCGCCCTTGCGGGATGTCCGGATCGGTTTTAGACCCGCGCCCACTGGGACGATCTGTGGCCTGGGCCTCGTCCGGGACGCCGCCGGGCAAGGAAACCTTGAAAACTGGTGCTTGGTTGAAGTACACGCCGACGGATTCGTCGTAGCCATAGGCAATCGGGCTCATCGCGTCCTCAACATTGGCGCGTAAGATCGCTCCGCGCGCCTGAAGTTGAGGGGTCTGTTTGATGGTCACAGAATCGGTCACACCGAGGTCGACCGGTAGATGCGCGCTTGACCCAACCGGAATGAACAGTCCGCCAGCTTCTACGAATCGTTTCAGGTGCGCAACCCCTTCAAAACCCAGCCCACCCCGGATGTCGGGAGTTTCGTCGATGCCTCCCCAATTAGGAGTGATCTCCGATTTTTGCCAGGGAATGGGGCCCGCATCCGTGCCGTCGGGCAAGACACGCTTGGGAAAACCGGCCAAGAGTTCGGGCAGATCGGAAAAAGTGGGAGGGAAGAGAATCACGTCGAATTTTTCGCGTAAGTTCGAAGTGGTGCGCACAACAGTGTCTGAAATGTATACGTAGGGAACGCCGG
The DNA here is from genome assembly GCA_963722985.1 of Candidatus Acidiferrales bacterium. Classification (GTDB taxonomy): domain Bacteria; phylum Acidobacteriota; class Terriglobia; order Acidiferrales; family UBA7541; genus Acidiferrum. The sequence goes on from CAVROZ010000005.1 coordinate 462,519, forward strand.
TTTCTTCAAGCGCCAAGCGAAACCAACCTTCATTTTGCGTGCTCGTCCAAGTGTGCAAGAGCGCAATGCGAGGCACCGCGAGTTCGTGGCGTGTGACCGTCGGCTCTTGCGCGGCGCTCACAACTCTAATTCCGAGCTCACGTGCACTTTGTTGCAGCCGCGACTCTAGATCGGGCGAGTTACCCTCCACTGGCAAAAGAAACGAGCCTGGGGCGAACCTGCTGTTCGCTGCGTCGAACGACTCCTCGGCCACGAATATCTTTGCGTCTTTCAAGCGATACCGCAAGGTCGCAAGGTTGGGCTCGCCGTTCGCCTGAATGATGTAACACTGGACTGCAGAAGACTTGCCCTTTACCACGTGCAGAGGCGAAACACCGGAGTCGGCATTACGTTCAGGTGCGCCAACGAAGGTCATGGGCGCCTTCAAGATGGCTTGGTCGGTGATTCTCAGAGTTTTGACGTTGCGCAATGGCCCAAGCGTCCATCCAGTGTCATCGTAGGGGTGCGGGTCGGAGGTTGAGTAGTACTGCGTGTCCAAAAGCATATCGGCAATGCGGCTGTAAGGTTGATCCATGCGAATGATGTAGCTGCCCAACGGAACTCTAATCGTTTTTGCATCCTCCTTCTTGTCGGGCTTGTCGGGCTTGGGCTTCTCATCCGTTTTCGCCTCGGTCTTGGATTCGCTTTCGCCGGCCTTCGCCGGGGTGGCAAGTTGCTTTGCCTCAAAATCCTCCTCGAGCTTCTGTACTTCGACCCCCTGTCTTTGCAGCAGATTGGCAAGTTGCGCAGCAAGAGCAGGTCGGCGGCCGTCATTTAAAATAGCCCATGCCGCTGGGCCCTCCGCGGTCGCCTTGGCAACGGAGCGCTTGCTCTTCAGATAGTAATTGCCAAGAAACTCTTTGGGATGTTGGGCCACGTAGTCCAACGCAAGAATTAATCCGCTTTCTTGCAGGTTGGTATTGTTGCGCAACGACCACTTCACCTTCGAAAGTGGAGGATTCGGCCGGTACCACGTGCGCGAGGTTTGCGTTGCCGCCAATGTGCGCTCCCCGGTCTCTGGGTATAAGTTGCCAAAGGTTTCATAGAAGCGTCCGATGGAGTTGTGTCCGTTGGCAATGTAAAACATGTAATTCGGCGCCCAACCATCGTAAAAGCCCTGGGTCCACACCCCGACGACGCCCCGCTCCGTAAGTTGTTCGACCTCGTAATAGGCCATCTTCTGCCACTCGCTCACGACGATAGGATCCAGCCAGGCGTTATAAGGACCCGTGCCGGTCGAGACGTACAGATAAGGAATGGACTCGTGCAAATCGTGAAGCACCTGCGGATGCCACTCGAGGAATTCCTTCATCATGACTTGCGACAACTTCAGGCCCATAGCGATGGAGTCGCGATTGTTGTCATGCTGAACGTAATGTCCCCAGTAGATCAGGTCGGGCTGTGCCTTATCGGGATACGCTTTCCGGTAGTTGGCCCAGTCCACCATGCGGTCGTGGCCGTCGACTTCCACTACGGGAGTGATCAGGAAGATGACGTTTTTGCGGATGTTTTGAATCAGTGGTGTATCCTCCACGGCAAGGCGGTAGGTCAGCTCCATAAGCATTTCGGGAGAACCGGATTCCGGTGAATGAATCGAGCCAGAGGCCCAATAGAAGGGCTTCCCTGAGGAAACAAGTTGCTGGGCGTCGGCGTCGGTGAGCTTGCGGGGGTCCGAGAGCTTCCTGGTAATTTCTTTGAAGCGGTCGAGTTGAGTGATGTTGGCTTCGTCACTGACGGCGACGAGCAGGAAGTCACGTCCTTCCTCCGACTTACCCACGCGAAAGACTTTGACTCGCGGAGATGCTTTGGCGAGTTGGTCATAGTAAGCGTAGATGTCGTTCGAGTATGTAAGGACGTCCGGAGCACCGATGATGTGCCCGAGGACTTTCTCTGGCGACGGAACTGTCGCTGAGGCCGGAAGATGATCGACCAGGTTGGTGAGAAAAAACGCCTCGGTCGTATACTCGCGAATCTTTTTTGTGTATCCCACATCATTCGGTGAGCCGCTTTGAGCGTTCACAGGAGTTCCGGCGAGACTGATGAGTAACGCCATGCTGCCCACGAAGCAAACCCTGTGAATCAAGCTCCGAACCATTGGAACAAATGCACGATGGAATGTTCGCCGTCTCATCATAGTTTCCTCGCCGTTTTTTTGTCAGCTGGAACAAGTACATAAAACTGCATAACGGCTTCGTTGCAACTTAGATTTTCACGTATTTCCTGTTTGATCTGGAAAACGGCAGCTATTGTACGCTCATTTTGTGTCTTCGCGACGCTGCGAACCGATGCCTGAGAGCCGCGTAATCGTTGCGGCACTTCGTAAAGCGATCGGTCGATCGACCCTTTTCTTGGGTCTGAGGAATTCCTGGTGATGGGTTTCGCGACGATAAACGCAGGTAGGAATGGCAGTGAGTGATGAATGCTGCTGATGCGCATTGGATCTTGGGCGATAAAAGCGGTCGAGCACTCTGCATAGAGCGGGCGCAAGCGACCACATCTCCGCAGTGGAATCGAGAGTTCCACCGCCTATCGATAGGCTCTTCCTAACCGACCGGCATTTCACGAAACTCGTAGTCGACGCCCAGGCGCAGGCGTTGACCTATTCAACCAGCATTCTGGAACCGAAGTTCAGGTATTCGCTGAAGCGCATATAGTTCTGGAGTCTTGTAGGGAATTAATATAGTGGCTGTGGGGTCCAAAAAGCCGGACAAGAGAGTTTTGCCGGCGAGGTCGAGTGATCGCACGCACACCATGAACACTTTCACGTGGATGAAATCCTCGATTTCCTTTATGGAGACCGGTGGGGATCGGGCCCCGGAAAATTCGCCTTGCGGAAAGACTAGGGTATCGGGTCCGGTTCAGTATAGTGTCAAAACTGACAGCCATCCGAAAATGAACGGCATCGGGTTGCGCGGTGAACTGTGATCGGTGGCCACGAAACCTGATCTTGGTTCTGAGCTAGAATCTACTGGCGCGAGATTCTCAAGAATGGAGGAACGGTGAAGAAACTGTCCGGTTTCGTCATGATCGGCGTATCGATTACGCTCTCAAGCTTGCCTTGGCTACTCATTGTCTCCGCGTCCGCTTCGCATTCAACCGAGCAGAATGCTCAGGGTTTGGACGACGAGTTAAAACACTTTGCCACACTCGATCCCATTGACACACACTCTCACGTCTTCGGGAACGATCCGGCGTTCCATGCAATGCTGAACCGATTGCACCTGCACCTGCTGGACATCTGCGTTTTCACGGACCAAGAGCCCTCCTTCCCCAGTTTGCAGGCCCAGATCGACTCCGCATTGGCTGTAAGTCGCGCTTCTAAGGGTCATGTGTCCTTTTGCACGACCTTCGATCCATTCAAATTTCGCTCAACCAATTTCGCCGCCGACACCATCCGGCAGCTCGATCGAGATTCCAAGAACGGTGCCGTCGCCGTGAAAATCTGGAAAAATATCGGCATGGAGCTCAAAACTCCGGAAGGTAAATTTGTGATGCCTGACGATGCCGTGTTTGCGCCCATTTACCGGGCCATCGCCGAACGCGATATGACGCTGATCGCTCACGTGGCGGAGCCGAATTCCTGTTGGGAGCCTCCGAACCCGGCAAGTCCGGACTACGACTATTACAAAGAGCATCCGGAGTGGTACATGTACGGCAAGGCCGGACGCCCTTCCAAAGAACAGATACTTGCGGCTCGCGACCGCTTGCTCGCGGAGAATCCCAAGTTGCGTATCGTAGGTGCGCATCTGGGCAGCATGGAAGTGGATGTCGATGAAATGGCAAAACGCTTCGATCGCTACCCCAACTTTGCCGTCGACACCGCCGCCCGCGTCGCCTACTTAGCACTGCAACCGCGCGAAAAAGTGCGGGCCTTCTTGCTGAAGTACCAAGATCGCGTCCTCTACGGAACTGATTTGGAATATGGACGGAAAGGGGATTCAGGTAGCCTGCAAGAGTGGGAGTCAACCTACCTGCGGGATTGGCATTTTTTTTCTACGAACGAAACGGTCGAGTTTCAAGGACGAAAGACGCAAGGCCTCCAGTTGCCGGACACGGTCCTCCGCAAGCTTTACCACGATAACGCCATCCACTGGATTCCAAGGATGACCAACCCGGCGCAAGAGTGATCATGTTTCTTGCCGAGTCATCTCAATGAGTTTTTATTTCCATGCGGGCTGTTTCTGACAGATCTTTATTCTTGATCATCGGCAGCGCCGTCTGCGTGGCTGGTGTGTGGATCATGCGCCGCGAGCAAAAATATCTGGAAGTGACTTCGAAGCTTGGCAGTCGTCTACGCTCGTCGCCCATGGGTGCGAATCATGAAACCCGGCGGCGGGCTGCCCCGCGGTGTGCTCGGTTGAATCCATAGACTATTTTCAAGGAGGAAATATGCAGCGCGTGATCAGAATTACGACGGCAACGGTTGGTGCACTAACGATGCTGATCGTGGTGGGATTAGCGGCGAGGCCGGACAATCGAGCGGAACTTCTCAAGGCGCGAGAAGCAGTTTGGCGCGCCTGGTTTATGAATGACACAAAAGTTCTTGAGGTGTTGGTTCCACCGGACACGATTGTCATTAGTTCTGGCGAGGAAAATTGGAAGAACAAAGCCGACATACTTCAATCCGCGGCTGAGTTTCAAGCGGCAGGCGGAAAGTTGATCCGCCTTGAGTTCCCGCGAACCGAAATTCAGCGCTTCGGCGATGTTGCAATTACCTACAGTCGGTATCTGTATGAAACCGAAGTGGGCGGCAAGCGATCCGCGACCTCCGGGCGCGTCACAGAGATATTTGTTCTGCGCAACGGGAAGTGGACAAATCCTGGTTGGCACACCGATGCGGAAAAATGAGAACAACCTGCTGAACTTCGGTCAGTTCTTTCAGATCACACTGTTTAGTGTCAGTCTCTCACATGACGCTATGGTTTTCTCGAAGCTAAACCTGAGAACGCGGCGCCACAAATGCTTGAGTATCAGGAAAACGAATCTTTGGTGGAGTGAATCGTTTATTTCTTGGGGTTACGGCCGCACCCTTTCAGAGCGAGTCTACTCGTATCTGGTGTCTGACTCCACCGGTCGATTGGGAGTTGTTCGCCCTTCCGGCCGGTATCCCTTCGGACACCGCTCTCGACTCCAAGCAGTGACAGCCGTCCCCCCAGCAACTAGATTGAGAGATCCAGCCAGGAGGCGGACCCGTGACTGCGATACGCCAACAAATCTTGGTTTTGGCCACGGTTCTGGCCTTTTTCAGCCCCGCCCTTCGATCTGAGCAGCCACAAAAAGCCTCGCGCCCGGCACAAGAAGACCGCCTCAAGAAGATCGAGGAGCGCGTCGATGCCGCCGAAAAAAGCGCAAGCAGCGCAGTGATGGAAAAGGACTATATCACGCGCACGCAGAAGCAGTACGAGTCTTACTACCAAAAGGTCCTCAACACGCAAATGTGGACACTGGGAATTATGGGACTGATCCTGACCGGCGTGTTTGTCCTGGTTGCCCGCTTCAGTCTGAAAATGATCGACGAGCAAACAAAAACCGCTACGGCCGGAGCCACCGTTCAAATGCGCAACGAATACGCGCGGACTCTAGCCAAGGAAGTTCAGAAACTGTGGGATTCGAATGTGGCCGACGTCAAGAAGCTAAAAGAAACACTGACAGCACAGTTCGCAGAACTCGAGCAGAACCTCAAAGATCGATCCGATTTTCAAACGCAGTTTGTGCAGGCACTTTCCGAAGACTTCGATGAGCAGCAAGGCGATGGTCTGCTCACGTTCCGCAACGCACTGAGGACCTACAAGTCCTGCAAATCCCGAAACCTGATCGAAGCAAAGATGGGCGCGACAACCGCACGGTCCATCTTTGAGTTACTCCGAAGAAAGCATCGGGAAAACTGCATGGACAGTGCCCGAGAAGAGTTGGCAGATTCGCTCTACAACGATCTAGAAGAAGAGCTTGCTTTGGCCGCATTGCTCAGTCCATGGCTCGCGCCCTTGATCAACGAAAGAAGTCCGGCTCCCCCAAAGTCTCTAGCGTCCGAGCCGGCCGCCGAGGACTCTTCCCTAGCTGAGATGCCTCAAACCGGCCCCCGAGAGCCAGATCTAACTTTCGACGAAGAGTCTGACTCCTGCCGCCTGCTAAACACCTGACTTCAGGATGCGCATACGCTCACAACACCATTGCGGCAACACTCGGCGAATCTCCATTGTTGCCCGACACCTGCTCGTCAACGGATCCGAATCTTCTGATAACCGTTCATCGTAGGAAGGTCACCGGTAGATCTCGCGATCTTTTCGCGACCTACTCTCGCTTACAATTGAGCGATATGAAGGAGGTTTGCCATGAAAGATACTGCTGTGCTCTTGGTGCAGTGTCCCACCCGCATCGGCCTGAATGCCACAATCGCCGACTTCCTCTATCGTTACGACGGGAACATTCTACATTTCGAACAGCACCAAGCCGGAGTAGAACGCTACTTCCTGGCCCGCGTCGAGTGGGAATTAGACGGTTTCCGTCTGGAAATGAAGGACTTCGAAAGCGCGTTTGGTCCGCTGGCCCACAAGTTCAGCATGAACTGGTGCATTGCACAGGGTAATCGCCGGCCGCGCGTGGCCATCTTCGTCTCAAAATTCGATCATTGCCTGGTCGATCTCCTCTATCGCCAGCGAGACGGCGAACTCGCTTGCGATTTTCCTTTGATCATCAGCAATCATCCCGACACCAAGGGGCATGCCGATTTTTATGGCGTGCCTTTCCACCTCATTCCCATGACTAAGGAAACCAAGACGCGAGCCGAGGCTCAGCAGCTTGAACTTTTGGCTGCCAACAACATCGATTTGGTCGTACTCGCCCGCTACATGCAGGTGCTCTCGAGCGACTTCATTGCCCAATATCCAATGCCCATCATCAACATTCATCACTCATTCCTGCCCGCGTTTATCGGCGCGAGACCCCATCACCAGGCTTATGAGCGCGGCGTAAAACTGATTGGCGCCACCGCGCACTATGTCACCGAAATCCTTGACGACGGTCCGATCATTGAACAGAACATTGCGCGCATATCTCACCGAGATACCATTGAAGACCTGGTGGAAAAAGGGCGGGACCTTGAAAAAATGGTTCTTTCCCGCGCTGTTCGTTGGCACATTGAGAACAGAATACTCCTTTACAAAAACAAAACGATTATTTTCGAGTAGCGTGGCATGACCTTCGCGGCGGAAGTTCAATAAGACAAATCACATTGCGCCTGTCGGGTCTGGGGACAGCGGGTGTAAGTGTGTAGGGGTTAATTAGTTAGAATACCGTGATGGAAGACATCGTCGATTTCGCCGGGGGTTGTGCAGTGGCGAAGGTGCTGGCTTCGTCGAGCTGCTTGCGCGTCATGATTTGCGCAAGCTGTTTACGGCGCTCGTTGCTCGCAGAATCTCCAGCGGAGATAGCACGGGAATACCAAGCATAGGCTGCTACGTAATCGAGCGGAACACCCTTCCCATGTTCGTAAAGGAAACCCAGGCTGGTTGCCGCGGCCGGCAAGCCTTTTTCCACCGCGAGACGGACGAGCCGGGCAGCTGCGTTGTAGTCTCGCTGAACCGAGACACCATAGAAATAAAAAGCCGCGAGACTGTTTTCGGCTTCGGCCAGACCGGAATCGGCAGAAGCGCGCAGCCAGCGGACAGCTTCAGTGGAATTGCGTGAGGTGCTGGTTCCGAGATAGAAGAATGCTGCAAGGTTGTACTGGCCGACAGGGTCGCCGTGCTGCGCTGCGACGAGATACCATTGGTAGGCTTTACCGAGGTTTTTCCGAACGCCTTGGCCATGTTGATAAAGAGAAGCGAGGTTATTTTCGCAGGAGGGTAGTGAGCCCGGGTAGCGATTTCATAATTTTGGAAGGCCACATGGTAATCCTGTGGAACGAACCTTCCGTGTTCGTACATGTATCCGAGGTAGAAAGCCGCTTTGGGATTGTTCTGGGCGACGGAGGCGCGCAGCCATTTGAGGGCGGTTTGGACGTCGCTCGGAGATGGTTTCCGCTCGAGAAGGTAGCTTGCGAGCTCGTATTGCGCGCTGGAGTCGTGGTGTTCGGCTCGGCATTCAAGATCCCAAAATGCATATGTAAACATTTGTGGAACATGAGTTACGGCACAAATGCATTGCTGAGTCAATAGAAGTGAAAGAATGAAGAGTGAGAGGCTCGAGGCTAAGCACGATTTCCGAAGACTCATGATGGCACCCCTTGTTGCAGGGCCACACGACAACTGTGCCAGTCAAGACAAGTGGCATGCACTGTCCCGGCACGCACAATGCGTGATGGGCCAATTTTTTTCCACTCGCTTGTCGGATCGGTCTTAGATATAGACGAAGGAAGTACAAGAAAGTTCTCGCTCTTTCCGGTGGCTGGCGATAGGCGAAGGGAGGGGCGGGTTTTACGGACCGTTCTCGGAACGGGAGACACTCACGATTTGCCCAAAGTGGAAATCGTCAGGAGAGCAAAAACCCAACCTACCGGCTATCGTGCCCGGCAACCGAACAGAGTGTATTTTTTCTTGACTGCTTCCTGTTATCGATCGGGGACCTCGTCTTGGTCAACTAGGTGCAAATACTAACAACCTGAAGAAGCGAGTGCCTTGTCCTCATTTAGACCTTATTTCTTGATCCCAATTCACAATCAACGTCAGCGGCGAGGAATTGCTCGCTGGCAATGAATTCACCAACAGTCTCCCGTCGGGAGCCACCCCATATTGAAACCATCCGAACGCCGATGTAGTCACACGCGTTTGCGCCACCAACTCGGACGGGCTCGCTGATTCTTTGATCGCGTCGAACGATACGGCCATTATCTTCCGATCTGGCTGCGTGAAATAAATCCGCTTCCCGTCCCGGCTCCAGCGCGGTTGTGCGGATCCCGCTATGCTGGAAATTTGTATATGCGCCCCCGGGACCGGAAAACGCTGTACCACCACTTGCCTCATCGGCACCGCAACATACGCCAACCATTTTCCATCGGGCGAGAACTGCGGCTCGGCTCCCATATTCACTACCTCGGCCGTCGTCTGATCTTGCATGGAAAACACGTCCAAACTTGGATACGGCGATCCCCCCAGACTCATAAAGATCAGGTGTCCATCCGGCGACCAGTCGCAGGGAATTACATTCACTCCGCTCATCACCACCTTCGGGGGCGCCGATCCGTCCACCGGCGCAACCGCGATGCTCGAAGTCGCATCCCGGTAGGCCACCGATTTTCCGTCTGGCGACCACACCGGATTGCTCTCGTTTCCCCCCTCCGTCAATCGCGAACTGACTCCTCGTCGCAGGTCATACATACGAATAAAATGTTTTCCGTTGTGTTCATCATCGGCGTGCGCCGCCAGGAATCGTCCGTCTGGCGAGAATTGCGGTCCTCCGTAGCCAATCTCCGGGAATTGACTCAACTCTTTTCCCTTGTTGTCGTACCATACCAATCGTGCTGGCGCGTCCGCAGCCGACGCAAACACGAGTTTGCCGTCTTGCGATATCGAGAAGCTCGATTGCCAAAAATCGAAAAACTTGTCCAGTTCCTGTTGCGTTAGTGCGCTCGGCGAGCCGGTCGTCTGCAGGCTCGCCAGGTCAAACGGCTGCGCCATCACGGTTCGATCGCGTACATAGACCAAATGGTCCTGCGCATATTGCACGTTGCCGGTAACGTCCGTCGAAATTAGCTTCGTCGAACCGTCCAGCGACCCAACGTAAATCCCGTTCCTCTGGGCGCTCTCGGGCCCGCTCCAATTGACGAAATAAAGAAAATGCTTCCCGTCCGGCAAAAAATACGGCCAGTGATGTGACTCCGTCACGCGCTTTCCCGTCTTCGTTACCGCTTCCGGCGTACCGCCGTTGGCCGATACTTGGTACATGGGTCCGGTTATTCCTGGCGCAAATACGATTATTCCATCCTGGTTCCATGTGCCTCCGAATCCCTGGATTGCTTCGCAAACGTTCCGCACCGACGAGTTCGTCAACTCGACTGCCTTCATTCTTCCTTGCGCAAAAAACCCTATCTGCTGCCCGTCCGGTGACCAAAATGGATATGTCGCTCCATCCGTTCCCGCGAGTTCCAATGAATTCGAAGAGGATAAACCTCTCAACCACAGCGCCGTCGTTCCCCCAGCTCCGAGCGCCACAAACGTCAACCGGGCTCCGTCCGGCGAGATCGCGAAGCTATACGGCAGAAACGACGCACCCGGGGGCGGTTGTAAGGTCACCCGCAACATCTGCAGAGGTCGTGTCGCGTGTCGCACCACTCCGATCGCCATTAGAATCGTCACTATTGCCAGCGTGGCGGCTAGCCCCCATGCGATTCGTTCTCGCCATGGGCTCCCTCCATCGTTCCGCAGCATCAAACTGCTGCTCGAATCTCCCTCTCCTACCCACTTCAACTCTCCCGCTAAATCCCGTGCCGTCTGCCATCTTTCTTCTCGGTCCTTCGCCAGGCAGCGCCGGATCGCATGTTCCAGCGCCGCCGAAGTCATCGGTTTCACCGATCAATATCGGAGCCGGTTCCTTCTCTAAAATTGCCGATGCCACGCTCAGTTGATTCTTTCCAGGAAAGGCCTTTTCCCCTGTTAATGCTTCATATAAAACCGCTCCGAGCGAAAAAATGTCGCTCCTGCCATCTAGCTCTTGTCCTTCGATCTGTTCCGGCGACATGTATCGAATGCTGCCCACAATCATTCCTTGCTGGGTCACAGACACAACCGGAGCCGCCATCGTCAATGTTGCCATTGACGCCGCGTCTGTCGTCGGCCGGGCCAAACCAAAGTCCAGCAGCTTCGCCCCAGTCTTCGTCACAATAATGTTTCCCGGTTTCAAGTCGCGGTGGATGATTCCGGCGCGGTGCGCCCGATCGAGTGCCGCTGCAATCTCCCGACCGATTGTCGCCACCTGCTCTGCTGGCAACGGTCCGCGTTCGAGGCGTTTTCCGAGCGTTTCTCCGTCGATGTACTCCATCACCAGGTAATCCACTCCATCCTGATGGCCGACGTCATACAATACGCAAATGTTTGGGTGATTCAATCCAGAAATGGTCTTTGCTTCGCGCTCGAACCGCTGCCTTCGCACCGGGTCAGATGAAAAGTGTGCAGGGAGAACTTTGATTGCCACTTCTCGTCCGAGTCTCATGTCCTTGGCGAGGTACACCTCTCCCATTCCGCCCGCGCCCAACGTTGCAGCAATCTCATAGGGCCCGAGCCGAGTACCTGAAGCAAGAGGCATAATGCTTTGGATTATAAGCTTAGAACTCTCTCCGAGGTATTCGGTTGGATGGCGCGACCAGCACTTGGCAATCCATCGTCGCCTAAAACGCCACATCCCACCGGCATCTTCCGCTTGTGAACATTCAGCCGATGTAATACATAGGTTGCATAAGTGAGCTCGAGATAGCTCCGAGGACCGGTCTGCTTCGGTTACCGGCGCTTCAATCGTCTAACACGTTTGTGAAATGAGGCATAAGGTTTGAAAAAGCCAGATAGCTTGAATCTCCTCCTCATAACCGAGAGTCTGTCTGAGCGTTCGCGCCAACGTACGCTCCAGGCGCTCGGAATGTTCTGCGGTTTCTCAGCCGCACTGTGGCTCGCGGCGGCCGAGGCGCCGACCAAATTGGTATCCGTCGCCGTCTCTCCATTCGTGATTTCCTTCATGATGGTGCTTGGAGCCTTCGTTTCACGATGGAGCTTGCCTGCATTGATCCGCGGAACTTCCGACCTTGGTGCCGACCTGCGGCAGGTGCCCCATCTGGTGATCTGGGGAGTGTTGGCGGGGTGTCTTTGGGCGGTCGGGAATACCTTGACCATTTTGGCGATAAGAGACATTGGCCTCAGCATTGCTTTCCCCTTGTGGAACTCGAACAGCCTGGTCGGCATTCTTTGGGGAATTCTGTTCTTCAAGGAATTGCACCGGGCGGGCTGGCTGCGTTGGGTTGGCGTTGTCGGAGGAGCGGCTGTACTTTTCGGAGGCGCGGTATTGTTATCTTTGGCTTCCACATCTCAAGCCGCTCATGGGCACGCCATGCGCGGGGTGGTGGCAGCAGTCGGCGCGGGCATCGTGCTCGGGTCGATGTATATCCCCTATCGCAAGGCTTATATCACTGGCATGAACCCGCTCACCTTTATCACCTTCTTCACGGTTGGTGAGTTGGCGACGATGACCGTGCTGGCGGTCAGTTTCTTGGGCGGATCACAGACTTTCTTCCACGAGCTGATCAAGAGTCGGGGAGTGCTTTTCTGGCCATTGCTCGGCGGATTCATGTGGGTGGTCGGCGACTTATTTCAGAACTACGCCGCCAAATACGTAGGAATCAGCCGCGGCATTCCTTTGTCAAACACAAATCAGCTCTGGGGATTGCTTTGGGGCACCCTGGTTTTCGGTGAATTGCACGGCCTGACGCGTGCCCTATATGCGCAGGTGATAGGAGGGTCGCTGTTGATGGCCGCCGGCGCAGTCGCGATTGCATTCTCGTCCGCAACGGAGGGAGAGTACTCGAGTTGGAAAGAAGCGGCTCAGCGAGAGAGCGATCTTTACAACATCGAGCCCACCTACGTAGCCGCGCGCATGGAGGGCAAGGAAATTAACGCGAAGAGCGAGCCACGCACTTTGATCGATTGGCTCCTAATCGGGGGAGCCACCCTAACATTTGCTGGTTTTGGTCTCGTGGCCAGCCTTCCCGAAATGGAGATCCACTGGGGCTGGGTCGCAGCGCTCACGTCAGCAATGCTGCTTGTCTTGGTGGCCGGAGGAGTGGCTCTTTGGCGAATCACGCGGTTCAATTAGGAGCTCCCGGGCACAACGAAAGTGCGAATCCTGTGCCTCTTCACATTACGGTCGCCACAGATAGCGCCACAACCAGCCGGATACAACTACGCGCATCAGTCATTCCCATCAGGTCGCAGCGACGCGTGTGAATCACCAAAACATTCCAGACAACTACTCCGCGAGGAAGTGCGCGGTCTTCTTTCCGCCCTCTTCCGTGTAATACACCGTGACTTTCGTGCCTTTTTCCACGCCTTTGCCCGTGGCTTTACCTGCGTCCTTCAGTGCATTGTCCGAGAGTTCGAAAGTTTTTTCGGTTCCGTCGGCGGTCTTCACCGCGACTGTCTTGGTCGCCTCGTCGAACTTGGTAACCGTGCCCTTGGTCACTTTAAAGCCATCCTTGCTCACCTTGCCCACGTCCACCGCAGTTTCGTCGATGCCTTTTCCAGTGGTATGCGCGACCACTTCCGTTCCTTCCTTCAAGCCGTCAAATCCATCCTTGGTTCCTTTTATGGTGTCGTCGCCAGCGATCTTGACGGTGTGCTCCGTCCCATCCGCGGTCTTGATCACGATTGTCTTGGTGGCGTGATCCACTTTTTTGACCGTTCCATGGATAACGCTCACCAAATCTTGCGCTATGCAAAGACCTGTCCCGAGAATCAAGCAAACTGCCAATCGACCTGTATTTTTCATGACCCCATCCCCCTCTCAATTTTCGTTCTTACGAAAGTACACTTTTTGGTTACGAGAACGCAGCCGCGTTAAGGCGGCGCGTCCTCCTAAAAAGAAAATTCCATTCCGACAAACGGGCCTTTCTGTGACAACTCCAGAGCGAGCCGGTCTTGGCTGCCGTTGACCGTCAGATGCGAAGCGAGTGAATAGCCTGTATTGATGCTGATATACTTAGCCAGCGTCACACCAAGATCGCCCATCGAGGATACAAAACTTCCGTAACCGAAGAAGTACATTCCATACACATCCCCTTCGATGAACAGGCGCGGCGAATTTGTCAGGTACAGGCGGAATTGCGGTCCCGCGACAGGGATGGGCGCCAGAAGTGCGCCGCTGGCGGAATACGAGCCAGTTACAGTGCCTCCACCATTTATGGAGCCAGCGGTAGTTATCTTTGCCGTGGATTTGAAAAGATCCAGCTGGACGGCGAGCCCCAGATGTCCACGTCTCCTCCGAATGATGTCGTACTGGTAGCCGGGAGCAACGAAAAATGCATGCAGTTCACTGTTTACTTGCGCGCCGACGTCGAAGGTCTGGCCCTGGAAGGTGATGGTCCGATTGAGTGTGAACTGCTTCGAGGTGAAAAGCGGAGTGAGTGTCAGGAACAAATGGTTCTTATGCGTGAACTTCCAATCCACTACTCCACCGCCCGTGGAGTAGTCGCCAAACCCGAGGTCTCTCTGAAAGCTGATGGGTTCTGAATCCGCATGCCCCCGGACAGTCCCCGTCGGAGTTGAATAGAACCAATAGCCTGCCAGGCGAATCTTGTACTGGTCGAATTCCTCTTGCGCCGAGGTGCGCATGGCGAAGACTGCCGAAACGGCGACCAACGCCACCAGCGCAAACAAAAATCGCAACGCGCGGCACCGTAAATAACCCACTGCCGATTCATGAACATCTTGCGTCTCTTGCGACTCGAACGTGGGTATGGGTTTAGGGAGAGGCATAATCGAGGTATCCGAACCGAAAATCCTTGTCGCTTTGTTTCCGAATTAGCCGAGCGGCGTGACGGCAGCGGCGAGTTCGCGAAACACTAATCTTGGAGGTGGTTCCTAGGTGGCCGTAATTGTCAAAAGTAACAGGTCCCGCCACGGCGTCCATGACCCGAGCTCACTTTTCCTCCAGGGGAGAAGTAGCTCGGTCGGGTGTTGACCGGTGCTACTGTCACGCTCGTAGTACGTCGTATTTCGGAAACCGTGCGCGCAGATTGTCATTTGTGACAATAGCCATCGATTACTTCGACTGAGAGCATAGGCCACGTCAAGCTCGCGCGCGTTCATCTACGGAGGTCCCTTGCGACTAGCTGCCATGGTTTTCTTAGCTGCCGCTTTCATCCCGCCGTTCGCGCAAGCTCAAGTGCCGGTTTCCCCAGTTTCACAGGAGGAAGCTCGGTTCAGTTTGCCGTCTACGCGTCCGTGGCTATCGAGGGCAAATTCGACAAATGGGACGCCACGATGACATTCCTTCGACCATCGGCGAGGGCAATCTTACGGGACCATGGCCTTCGACCGTAAGGAGTTCGAGATGAACAGCGGCTTCCCCTTCATCAAGATCGCCGACCGGGCCGAGGTCACTGTCGACCTTAAGGGAAGGAGGGCCAGTGGACCTCCGCTTGTGTTAAGGAATAGGCCAGCGCTCGCGGCTTTCGCGATTCACCGGCTTATTGGTTTGGCTGGGAAATTGGCAGACAATTGACGACGACCGAACATGCAACTGTCGGTAGCTCAACGGTCGCAAGCACCTTAATTAGAGTTTTGCAACGCCCCGCCGTTTTTCCGGCCGCTGTCGGTCCCGACCCCGGCTAGATCTTGATTCGGAATCACGCGAAAGAAGGTGTTGACATGCGCCAAACCCAAGAACTAATCAGACTCGAAGGGATTCGAACAGCGAAGGCCCCATGGAAGAAGTGGGGTCCCTATCTCAGCGAGCGTCAGTGGGGAACAGTTCGCGAGGACTACAGCGAGGACGGAAATGCCTGGGACTACTTTACCCATGACCAGGCACGATCCCGTGCCTATCATTGGGGCGAAGACGGTCTTGCCGGCCTCAGCGATGAGAAGCAGCTACTCTGTTTTGGCGTAGCCCTGTGGAACGGCGAGGATGCCATACTCAAGGAGCGCTTGTTCGGGTTGACTAACAGCGAAAGCAATCACGGCGAGGATGTCAAAGAGTATTATTTCTACCTCGACAGCACGCCGACCCATTCCTACATGAAGTATCTGTACAAGTATCCGCAACGGGCCTTCCCCTACGATGATTTGGTCGCTACAAGCAAGCAGCGCAGCCGCTCACAGATGGAATACGAGCTTTTGGACACAGGTATCTTCGACGATGACCGCTATTTCGACGTGTTTGTGGAATATGCCAAAAACACCGCAGAGGATATCCTGATCCAGATCAGCGTTTCCAACCGCGGGCCCGCACCGGCCGAGTTGCATGTTCTGCCGACATTATGGTTTCGCAACACCTGGACATGGTGGCCCGGCACACCGAAGCCGGTCTTGCAGCAACTGGCTGACGAGAATGACCCTCCGGTCGTCGTAGCGTCACACGCGGTCCTCGGTGAACGCTATCTCTATTGCGAAGGGAAAGCTTTGCTGCTCTTTACCGAAAATGAGACGAACAATGAGCGGATCTTCGGGGGTACCAACGCTAGCCTGTATGCGAAGGACGGTATCAACGACTACGTCGTGCAGGGGAAACGGAGTGCCGTCAACCCTGAGGGCAGAGGCACAAAGGCTGCGGCCCACTATCAAGCCAACATAGGTGCGGGTAAGACAACCACATTCCGCTTACGGCTGAGTAACCTAAGACCTGCCGCGATAGGGGATGCCTTCAACGGCTTCACGGAAAACCTGCAAACTCGTCAGCGCGAGGCAGATGATTTCTATCGGGCTATTACGCCCGAAGGTGTTGGCGAAGACGAAGCCCTCGTCATGCGACAGGCGCTGGCGGGGATGCTCTGGAGCAAGCAATATTTTTGTTTCGACGTGGACAAATGGCTGAAGGAACATGGTGTGGATCCGATGCAGCCTCGCCCCAAACAGATTCGGAACAGCGAGTGGTACCACATGATCAACGACCATGTTGTCTCGATGCCTGACAAGTGGGAATATCCGTGGTACGCGGCTTGGGACCTGGCGTTCCATACCGTCGCGCTCTCCACGGTCGACGTGGACTTTGCCAAGGAACAGCTCGACCTGATGCTGCAGGAGTTCTTCTTGCATCCGACCGGTCAGATCCCGGCGTACGAGTGGAACTTCAGCGACGTCAATCCGCCGGTCCATGCGTGGGCAACGCTCTTTCTGTACCGGACCGAGCAAGCACTCAAGGGTCAAGGAGACTTTGAGTTCCTGAAGCGATCGTTTGCGAAGCTGACACTGAATTTCAGCTGGTGGGTGAACCGCAAAGACCGTTATGGCAACAACCTGTTTCAAGGCGGCTTTCTTGGACTGGATAATATCGGCGTCTTCGATCGCAGCGCGCCGCTGCCGACCGGTGGCCACCTAGAACAAGCCGACGGCACGGCTTGGGTCGCGCTGTTCTGTCAGAACATGTTGGAGATCAGCGTCGAATTGGCCGCCCAAGACCCTTTCTTTGAAGACATGGCCATCAAGTTTGGCGACCATTTCCTGTGGATCGCTCACGCCATGAATCAGATGGGGCCAGATGGTATGTGGGACGACGAAGATGGGTTCTACTATGACGTGCTGCGTCTTCCCGACGGTAGCGCGAGTCGGCTCAAGGTTCGCTCGATGGTGGGCTTGCTGCCACTTTGTGCAACCTCCATCATCGAACCGTGGCAGCGCGATCGAGTCCCACGAGTAATGACGGTTTTGAGGGAGCGCTTGCAACGAATGCCAGAACTAGTCAAGAGCATTCATCCCACTGGGCCGGCCCATCTTGGATATGCTGAGCGGGGAATCGCTGCGTTGGTTGGCCCTGAAAGGCTGCGGCGAATCCTGTCGCGCATGCTCGACGAGAATGAATTCCTTAGTCCCCACGGCATTCGAGCGATCTCTCGTGACCATGGCGAGCATCCTTACGTATTCGATGTGAACGGCAAAGAATTTAGTGTGCATTATCTCCCGGCAGAATCTGATACCGCCATGTTTGGCGGAAACTCCAATTGGCGTGGACCTGTGTGGATGCCGGTGAATGCCCTGCTGATCCGGGCGCTGCTGTCCTATTACTTGTATTACGGCGACAGCTTCAAGATTGCATGTCCAACCGGGTCCGGTAACCAAATGAACCTATTTGAGGTAGCCCGGGAAATTGCCAATCGTTTGACCCGAATATTCCTCCGTGACAAGACGGGTCGTCGACCGGTCTATGGAGGCACGGAGAAGTTTCAGACCGATCCTCACTGGAAGGACTACATCCTGTTCTACGAATACTTCCACGGAGACAACGGCGCTGGCCTCGGAGCGAGTCATCAAACCGGCTGGACGGGCTTGGTCGCAAAATTAATCGAGCTGTTCGGCAGGCTTGACGCAAACCAATATTTGCAGGTTGGAAAGGCACAGGCGTTTGCGAAGAAGGCGGGAGCTCCGTAGCCATCGCTCGGAACGAGCATTTCACGAAAGCATCTGACCTCGGAGGTGGGTCATAACGAAGGATTTTTGACGCTCGCGGCATTGATGTTCTTGTGTTGGCTCCTTTTTTTGGTTTTACCGAACCGCAGCGCGCCTTCGATGAAAAGAGGAGCAGGGGCATTGTTGCCGTCCGCGAAAAGATGCTGAGCCTGCCTCACTGCGAAGACCCAGTCTTGCGCAGACCAAGCGGAACGTGATTTCCCGGCTTTCGATTCGTTAGGATCGTGCGAGGATCGAACCGGATCATGCAAGCGGCCTCGAGACAAAACCACAGCGGCTTCGTGTTGGTTGCGACGAACGTTTATCAGGCACCACCCGCGTCTGCTAAACTGGCGTCCCTCGAACAGCTTTTAGCTCGCGCCGAGGTTTCTGCCGCAGTGGTGAGGCGACTGTTGGCGATTGTCTTAGTTCTCGGCGTTAGTCTCATGATCGCGGCGCCGTTGTTCCGTCGGTATCGGCTGGCGTCGCCTGTGCTCGCTAGCGGCGCGTCGATGGTGCTTGCGTTCGCTATCGTTGGATTAGCGCATTCAGATCCGAGAATCGGCCAGGCGGCGATCGAGGCTAATCGGCGGCAGTTTCTCTTCGTGTTGGCTTGCGAACTACCTGTGTTTTTGCTCGCATTGATTTCCTTAAGATATTTCACATGGGCCTTTTGGCTGGGATGGGCGATCAATTTAGCTTTTGCTTTGTATTTGACAGTAGTCGCTGTATGGCTAGAGTTTTTCTGGCATTGGTAACATCGGTTCATGCGCTGTCACTGCTAAAGCCGATTCATCACCCATCAACCGGTTGCTCACGCGACAGTGTGCCGCAGGCTTCGGCGGGCGATCGGCGCGTTCTTTTTTCTTCTCTCCGATTTCTTTCTTGCAAGGCGGGTAACTCGTAAATCCTTCAGGAAGTTCCCTTCATGACCAAGGCCACGCGGTCAACTACTCAACGTGGAGCCGAGATTTCATCAAAACCACAACGTAGGGATTCCAGGTAGAGAGCACGTAGTAGATAGCTATTTCGGAACCTTGAAGCTTCGTCCATCTCTCTACGACATATGGGGCATAAGCGCCGCCGTGAACAGCCTGTGGATTCGCTTGACCTCTTCCGATCACGGGTCCGGCAAGACCGTCATTTGGAACAGCCTGCGGATTGTGAATGAATTTGCCAACAGCTCCATCGCGCACCGCGTTGAAGATAATTTGCGGCTCGCTCCATGGTCCCCACGGAGACTGGGAGTAGGAAAAGAGCACCCCACGTGGCGCGGGGTCTCGACTGTCGTAAGTCATCAGCCAGAGTCCCAGATCTTTGCACCACGTGACGGAAAGATCGCCCATTGTGCCGTTTTGCACGATGGCCCTGGCGTCCGATTCCTCCTCGCTCCAGATCGGCGTACTGCCCGCACTCAATCCCGCGAAATACCGCGTCCCTTTGCCAGTTTCAAATGCTGCCACCGGCACGACGGACAAATACGCGTCGCTCCCACGGTAGGCACCCGTACCCCAAACGAGAATAAACGGTCCGCCAGGAGGCAATCCTGCGATTGTCCCGGGTTCGATGTGTAAGGCCATCTTAACGAAGTGTCCGTTGGGAAGCTGGGAGATCGTCCGCAACGGCTGGAAATTTGCGGGTGGTGTGAATTTGGTGAGCACAGAGCGATCGGTCGAACGAACCTCGGAATGGTTCGTCGAAACAATTACGTACGCTTGCCAGCCAAGGCTGATGCCTGCCACCGGTACCTCGAACGGTCCCATGCTGATACCTGGTGGCTCAATCGTCAGATAACCGCTGCCGGCTTTGAGGAAATCCAATCGAACGCCGCTCTCCGGATCAGTGGCATCGGTTGTCCCTATGGTGTCGAGCGCACGGCTCAAACGGCCCACAGTGTCGCCGAACAGAAAAAACACGCGACCTGCGTATTCAAAAGAACTGCCCAAGTCCGTACCCTCGATACCATAACGCGTGGCCGTTTGACTGAGCGTCGGCTGATGCAGTTGCTTGTCCTCTTCGCCGAGAAGCTGTTCAACTTTGATGCTCGAGCCGGGCACATAGCGCAGAACAGGC
Organism: Candidatus Acidiferrales bacterium; assembly: GCA_963722985.1. Classification (GTDB taxonomy): domain Bacteria; phylum Acidobacteriota; class Terriglobia; order Acidiferrales; family UBA7541; genus Acidiferrum. The sequence continues at coordinate 482,708 of CAVROZ010000005.1, forward strand.
TCAGCCGGCGATGGCAGAGGAGCGGACACGGACTTTGCACCCGAGGGCTCCGGAAGAAGAACCAGCGAAGTTGGCGAAATTTGCGCGAGGATCGTTCCCACGACAAGCGATACCGGCAGAATGATTCCCAGGATGGACTTCACGGCGTCACTCTCCGCCTGTTCCAGACTAACAAGCAACTGATACGCGATTACGCCGGGGGAAATACTGAATCTATGACGTGGCTCTAAAACAAATGGGTACAGGAAGGGGCTTGAACTTTCGCTAAGCGCGGAATTTTTCCTGGGATCGCCGCTTTCCCGACAATCCGGTGCTGCAACCAGCAAACCGCGCTGATCAAAAACAAGACCCCGGCGAGCCAAATCGCGTGGTGCATGACGCCGTTCACCACTATGTCTACCGAGGTATGTATACCCAGGACCCGCTCAACCATCCAGCCCACGGACGCAAAGCCCGCATACAGCGCCCCGGCAGTTCTCAGAAACGGATAGGCGCGTGTGCGACTGATCAAAACCAGCGAAGGCAGCACGGCTGCAACTACACTCAACTGCATGGCCTCGATACCCAGGTTGAACGCCAGCATGCTGGCCACGCGCTGCGAACGGCCGAGGTCTAATTCGCCGAACATTGCGGCGAATGCCAGTCCGTGAATGAGACCGAAAAAGCCCGCCACAACTGCTTCGCGCCCGGGGAAAAGTGGACGGAGAGCATGGGCCGCAGAAACGAGAATCGAAAGAGCGATTAATACTTCAACCAGTCTACTCGGCACGCGCACCAGGCCGCATGCCGCTATCGCCAGTGTGATCGAGTGGCCGACGGTAAACGCGGTCACAACTTTAAGAATCTGCAACAGACTGTGGCGCGCACCAGCGAATCCCCCCCAGCGCGAACCAGCCACCAACAAAGGTGCGGGCAGAAGCAGCGCCAGCAAGAACAGAAGATGATCTGTACCTTCGGCGATGTGCCGCATCCCCAGACGGAAGATGCTTGTGAAACCGATCGCTCCCGCCCATACACCGAAGCTTTGCCACCACCTCGAATCCGAGGCCGCCTCGGATCCGACACCCGCTACCGCATAGTCCAATTCATAAAACGACTGGTCTTGGTTTCGATTCTGCGCGATTACCTGGATATCCCTGTCCTGCGGAACCAGGCAATTCACCAGGTAGGCTGCGATCCGGTTTTGGTGATGGTTTTCGAGAACCAGCTTTCGGTTGGCAGCGCCGCGCGGCAAATCCGCAATGAACTCAACCTGAATCTCGCCCATTCCCTCTTTCATCGCCTCGGTTCTTGGAAAGTTCACGGACAGAAGTCTCGGCTTCAAATGATTTCCATCAATTGTCAGCGACAGATCGCCGAGCACACGTTCCGCGTAAGCTCTTCCCTCGACCTCTGAGATGAAGCCGTCTCCGTCGACGTCGATGCCGGCAATTACCATGGAGGACACCGCAATGCCTGGAATCAGACGCATGGACCCTTGAACACGGTCTTTCTCCACGGAAAGAATCGTGGCTTGCAGGTATTCGTCCAGCCTGTGTGCGAACGCAAAACCTCCGAGCGACAGAAGAACTACAGCCGCGGCGACGGACCTCATTTTCATTTCGCAGTGCTCCCTCGTCCGTAGTCATTCGTCGGATCGCGGTACATGGTATGGACATGCATGGAAGGATCCCCTCCAAGTCGCTGCGGCGCGTACTCGATCACTAGGTGCGGCCCCTGAATCCGGTAATAAGCCGTGATGTTTTTTCCGGTATCAGCGGTTGTCGGACCGCTCCAGGCGAACCAGGTCTCGTTGATATCGACTTTCATTTGGGCCATTCGGGTCGCTGCCGCGTTTTCGTGAATAATTCCGGCCCATTCCGATATCAGATCTAACAACATCTCGCGCTGCCGATCGTTCATGGCGGTCGCTTTCAGGCCCTCCGGCTGTATCGTTTGGCCGTCGTGACCCGGTCCCAACACAAGGTCGGCCAACTTATAGCTCAGAATCGCTTGTTTCTTTTGTGTCTCGTCGAAAATATTCAGCAACGCCAATGCCTTGTCGCTTTCTTGGCCAAGGGGTCGCACCGTTTTTCCGTTCGACGTATAAAGCGCGGGCTGCGCTCCAGTCAGCGTGGGTGTGAGGATTCCACGTTCTCCGGCAATCGTTACGTTCAGCGCCAAATGGTGTCCACCGAACTCCAGCATCCACGCATCTTTTTCGGACGGCTTGCCCAAAATAGAGATGTAGTAAAGATCCTTTCCAAACATCGGATTGGTTCCTTCGCCTCCCTTAAGCACCTGATCGGCCTCCATGATTTGCTCGATCTTCTCAAACCCCTTGGGGCTGAGCGCGGATGAAATCAGAAGCATGGCAGCCGAGCGCTGAACACTATTCAGATCCTTGAGGCTGACACCGCCCCGGAGAACGAACGTCGTCGGCAAGTTCGACCAATTGGCCCGCTGCTTTTCGTCATTAAACGCAAACTGCACATTTTGCCGTTGCTTCTCGTCGAGCGATGAAAGAAAAGCATTCGCCGCCTTGACAATGCGTGAAGTCGCTGTCTGCGCCATCGCAGCGGTAAGTGAAAAGCCTGACAAAGCCAATGCGCCAGCTACGCGCATCGTTTTCATCGATAGAACATTCATTGTCTGCTCTCCTTCAGACTGTCTAGAAGTGGTACCGTTTGTGTATAGTGTGCACGGCCGGCCTTACACGTCGGCGGCTCCGCCGCTCACAGGCTGTCACGACCTGCGATTTGTGCCAAAATTACACTCCCTCAGGCTCCCTCTCTGTCGGCTCAACGCGGATTAGCGAGGAATGTTATAACGTTTTATGGATTACTGCCGAGCGACAGCGCTTCGGTGGCGGGTCGCGACGACGGCGAACCGGAAAGAAGAGAGGTATCGATGCGGCGAAGAAGCTTTCTAAAAAGCGGTGTTACATTGGCTGCGGCAGCTGAACTCGTAACGGCCAAGGCGCATGGGTTTGTGGGCGCTCACAACTGGAGCAACTATGATTTTGGATCTGGGCCAACGGTAACAGACCGTCTGAATCAGGGCCCTTTTCCCCAATACCCGCCGGACGCCCTCATCCCGATTGATGATGTGGTGATGACCACAACGCCATCAGAAGAAGTCGTGCCGAATTATGGGAAGGGACTGATTACCTATATCACAGCGGATATGGGTACGGAGGAAATTAAGTCCGATAACGTTCCTCGGGCGATTGAGGAGCTGGTTCGATTCCCCCTAGGGCAGCAGCTTTACATACGCCCCACGTGGCGGGAAGTTCAGCCGCGGCCTGGAAAACTCGATATGTCCGAGTACTTGAAGCTCGTCATAGACCTAGCCAGGACCAACAACAAGCGCCTTGGACTGCGCATTCAGATGAGCGCTCCGGACTATACGCATGAGCCGGCGCTGCCGGATTTCGTTCTGGAGAAAGTGCCGAAAGTGGATCTGGTGGTCAACCCGAATGAAAGCCCCGCATCTGCGGAAAGATACTTGCGGAACCCGCACGCGCGCTATCAGCCGCGCTTTGACGATCCTTTTTTTCAGCAGGCGTTCGGCGAGTTGGTCGGTCTGTTGGCCGCGGAATTCGATGGAAGTCCTAATATCGAATTCATCGATACCTTTATGTATGGATTCTGGGGCGAAGGTCATACTTGGCCTTTTGCCAACAATCCCTTTCCCGACTACCAGACCGCAGAGCGAACTTGGGTCAAGATGCTGGAACTTCAGCTTGAACACTTCCGGAAAACGCCGTTACTGACCAACACGCAACCTGACTATAGCCGCGTTGGCAACTCGGAAATGCTGGACCGCTCGGTTCGTAGCAACAACTGGATTCGCAGCGACACGATCTTCATTGAGAACGAACAGATTGAAGCTCTCAGTAACCGGCCGCCTTGGATCGCAGCCCTGCTCGAACAGCCGCTCCCGGGCAAAGCTCCGGATGCCAATGCGGCCCATGAAGGAATATCGCCGGCGGAAAACATGATCTCTCACGTCCTGGATGTGGGAGCGAACTATTGGTCACTTTGGAATTTCCATCAAATCAATCCGCAGACGCTGATGAGCTACTATCAGGCTTCGCCCAAGTGGTTCGACAGGATCAATCGACGTATCGGCTATCGTGTGCGGCCCACGATGATCTGGAAATATGAAGACAACGGCTATGTGGGGCTGGTCATTGGTTTCGCCAATGACGGGATCGCCGGCGTTCCGGGAATTCTGCGCGTCACCGTGGAGAGTGAGGAAGGGAAGCTACTGAAAAGCGGCTGCCTAGACCCCGGCTTTCCAATACCCGGAAAGCTCCGGCAGGCGCAATTCATCTTGCCCCCAGGAACAAACTGGAAGGGCTTGAAACTTAGGGCAGAAATCGAAGTGAAAGGGATGCGGTACCCAATTCGTTGGGCATGTCATCAGAAACTCAACGATGATGCGTCCCTCACTCTGCGGCCCAACCTGCGCCAGGACGTGTAAACCTGCCTGAGCATGGTGCGAGGTTTCCGATTGCAAACGCGGTGACGAAGCAACGGTCGACCATTTCGCCTAAGAAGCCAGGACGAAGCGTTTATTGGGACTCCAGAAGCTCTGTAGATTTCAATGCCTATGGTCGAAACAGGACAAAACCGCTGTAAACCCATCTTCCGAAGGGAATTGAGAGTAGGTCTAATTTGGCAAAAGCATCCGAGCGAAGCGGATCTCCATCGAGGCCGGTCTTGGTCACAGGGGAGCAGGGGGCGCTCAGTACGCCATCGCGCCGTCCTTCAAGAATTAATTCTCCCTGGATCCGTGCCGACGCCCTTTGGCCCAGTCGGGGGCAAGATCCGGAGCGGGTTCTTGAGTTGATGCTTTGCTCTGGCCTTTGCTCTGGATTGGCCAATCCGGAGGGAGGCTTTGAAAATTGTTCCGACAGGAATTACACCCCCCAATCGGTGCGCAGCCACGGAGGCTAAGCCCATCGATGCGATGCATCCGCATGACGAGCAGTCTGGGCGCCCACCAAACTGACAGGGAGTGATTGCCGTTTGCAGATCTGCCGATAAGGTCTCGGTGGTTTGCGCGAAAATACAATCGGTCGGGTTCTGCGGGGGTGTTGCAAACTGCCGAATTACGACCGCCGGCATGTCCAGCTTCGAATACTGAGCACGCAACTGCATCATTTCCGAAATCGCACACGCACGCTCAGCCGGGGTCAGTATTTCGGGCAATTGGTCTCCGATCTGCGGAGTGAACAAGCTGAACCACACCTTTTTTATTTCCGGCCGGGGAGTCCAGAATTCCAGGAACTCTCCGAGATATCCAGGACGTTTCATCATTTGACCAGTGACCGTACAGTGGATGGTGATTTGTTGTCCCGCGATGTTTTTCAGGATGCGAGCGTAAGTGGCAGGCGCTCGCCGGAGATCATGTTCGGGCTGCATGCCGTCGATGGATACGACGATATGCAGACGTGGAAGATTAACCCATTGCAAGCTCAAGGGTCGAAAGGCGCTGGTTACGATTTGCACGTGGATTTCGCGTGCCAATAGTTGGGGAACGAGCATCTCCAGTTCGCGATAGCGAACCAGTGGGTCACCACCGACGATGGACAAATGCAAAGGCTTTAGGCGATCAACGACTTCGAGGACGCCATCGATCAAAGCTTGGCCGCTTCGATCGTTCAGGTCACGCAAGGTCTGCCCGCCACCCAGATGAGCGTCGTCATAAGCGTAACAACCGGGACACCGCAGCGGGCATTCCCGTGTGATCTCAAGTGAAAGGGAAGGGCGGTGACCTCGGAGAATCTTGCCCCATGCCTGAATGATCTGAAATGTGTGCATCGGTGCCCTTTGCATCGCGCAAGAATGGTGCGGTCCAGGAGTGTGCTCGTGGGAAAGTAAGCAGCCCGAGACCGGATGCAGGCTCGACTAGTATCCCTTTATTGTTCCTATCCGCGCAATGGGAATTCGCACATGAGTCGAGTCCGCGCAGCGGCCGCACAATGGCAAACACTTTCTGAGTAGATGTGTGCCGTTGAGGAGGATTTGGCGATAAGGGCAGACAACCCAGTATTGAGCGCAATCATCCCGGCGGTCGGCTCAACCCCTACGGACTTCTTGGCCATTAATACCCACGGGCGCTTTGCGCAAATTCTGGATCAAAATCTTGGAATTGTTCGTGAAGGTCCGAAACCCAATCGTGCCAGGTGGCATCGTATCGGTTGGAGGTACGAGCTATGTCGAAACTTGCGATTTGGGTTCAGGTCGAAGCGAAGCCGGGCAAGGAGCAGACTGTGGCAGAGTTCTTGAAATCGGCGCAGGCCCTGGCGCAGAGGGAACAAGGCACGCTTACGTGGTACGCGGTAAACCTCGGTGGAGCGAGATTTGGAATTTTCGACACTTTCGCAGATGAGAAGGGGCGGGAAGCACACTTGACCGGCGAAATTGCGAAGGCGTTGTTCGGTAAAGCACAGGAGTTGTTTGTGCAGGAGCCGCAGGTGCACAAGCTCGAGATTCTGGCTGCCAAGGAGCCGGGCGGTGCGAAGGCTCACGGAGCGTAATGCAAATTCTTCTGGGGAAAACGCGTGTCGAGGCGCCAGGATGGGCATGATTAAGCGTTTGTGCCACCGTCAATGGTCAGGTTCGCGCCAGTGATGTAGGACGCCTCCGGGCTCGCAACGAATGCGACCAGTGCGGCGACCTCGTCCACGGTACCGAAGCGGTTGAGTGCCGTGTTGGCCTTTTGGGGCGCCGCCCAATCGCCCGCGGCGGGGTTCAAGTCCGTGTCGATCGGACCTGGCTGGATGTTGTTGACCGTGATGCCACGCTCACCCACCTCTCTCGACAAACCTTGGGTAAACATCTTGACGGCTCCTTTCGTCGCTGAGTAGGGCACCAATCCAGGCGTCATCATCCGCTCGCCAACGCACGAGCCCATCATAATGATGCGGCCGCCAGTGTTCATGTGTTTCAGCGCCGCCTGCGTCGCAACGAAGGTGCCGCGAATGTTGATGTCGATCAGGCGGTCCATCTCCTCGAGCGTCGTGTCCTCGAACTTCTTCGGAATGGCCGTGCCGGCGTTGTTCACCAGCACATCAAGTCGGCCCAAGGTTGCCACGGTTTTTTCGACAGCGGCCTTGACCGCGTCGGCATCAGTGGCATCCGCCTGAATCGCGATCGCCTTTCCGCCTGCGCGTTCGATCTCCTTAACAACCGACCCGGCCGCATCTGCACCTCTGGTGTACGTGATGGCCACGCTGGCTCCATCCGCAGCGAGACGCTTTGCAATCGCGGCGCCGATGCCACGCGAGCCACCGGTAACGAGTGCCACTTTCTTGGTTAATTTGGACATGGAAACCCCGTTGTCCTGATTTTTATACTCATACAAGTTAGATTCTCTCTCGCGAAGCTTTGATACAAACATTTGCGTCAAGCAATATCGTTTTTATGGGTCGGATTTTCTATTCCTGTGCGATAGCAAAACATGATCGATCGGGCTTTGTTTTGCGAGGAACAATGCCATGGCAAGTCTGACCGTCAAGGGCGACACGCCGAGGAGATGAAAAATGGATAAATAATCTAAACATTATTCCCGCAAAAAAGCTCGATAGATTAACTTGGCTAACATGCGCACCCCCGTGGCTTTTTTGCTTAACGGCTCGTTCAGCCCCGATTGAAATGCTCTCCCAGAAATCACGCTCGTTCCGACAAGGCTTCCGCTTGGGTTTCGACGGCTCGTGCATGGGCATCCTCTTCTCGAGTCGAAAGCGCTCAAGCTAAATACATTGAGTGTATGAGGTGAGGTTCAAGTGTGCTTCGAGGTGGAGCGCTTTTGGCTGAGAAAATCGGAAACGATCCATGCCGCTCCGGTTATCGCCAAATTCTGCGAATTGCCGGCCCAGTTGATCATTTTATGTGGGTCCTCGAAAGGCGCGGGTAGCCATACCAGCAGCCCAAAACCGACGAGCATGGCAGTAAGTAATCGTGACGCCAGAAGGGCCGACCGTCCAGAAAGTATCGCGATGGCCGCGAGCGCAAACGCAATCGTGGTTGTTATCGCCCAGAACATTTGTCCAGGGGGAATCCATCGTGGAACGAAGGCCGCCGTTCCAGAAAGATAAACAAGTTGCTCGATCGTGAATGAAACAACACAGATTCCAAAAAATAGGTATCCGATCCGCTCCGTCCTTCTTGGTCGTTCCGAATCGCGCGGGCTCAATGACGCGTAAACAATCAGCGCCCCAGAGACCAGAGAAAATTGTTCAAAAAAGTTGCCCCAGCGGTCAAAAACCAGCGGCTCCGCCGCAATACGCGGCACCCAAAGCAACGCAAAGATAAGATAGATAGAGCCTAATGCGAAAGCGCCAGCTCGCGCCGTTCTAGGCCATTGAATTGCCACGCCCCCAAGAATCTGGATCGCTGCCGAGATGTATACGAGAATCTCACGATGAGGAACGTGACCAAGCGCCTCGATCTGTTGCCAGTTGTTAAAGTCATGCCAGACCAGAGTGATGACACCAAAAACGAAGGCGGCAAATCCGTAGATGTGACGTCCGAGGTAGAATCTTGTCATCGCAATCCCAGGTACCGGCCATGTTCGTGCACATTGAGAATGAACACAATGGCCACTCTAGAGCTTACCCATATAGCCACTTTCAGGAGACTCTCGTTGAAGCTCAACCAGCTTCCTTCGGTCGCTTGCGCTTGATCCGAACGGTCAGAGCCGATCGATCGCCTAAAATGGTACATGCTCAGGCGTAACGTTGTACTCATCGGCGCCACTTTGGTTTGCGAAATGGAGCGATGCAACCGATTTTTGCCTCGCTGGCACCGCACGCCGCAAGGAACCGGTGTCGATCTCTTCCGCAATCAGGCGGGGCCGATCAATGCCGCGGCTGAGAAGCTTGAAGTTCCGCGCGGTTGTCGGAAGCGCGTCGGTAGCGCAGGTCCGGGGTCTTGCTCGAGAGCCTTGCCCAGAATATTTCAAAGGCCAACGCTTTCAATCGGAGCCGTTCTTGGTGGCTCAATCTGATTCGCTCCATTTTCATAGGGCTCTCGGCCACCCATGAAACCGGATCGTTTTACTTTGCACGAACAGGACATTCTCACTTTGCAGCGACAAACCGAGCGGGTTCGTTGACTTGCTGCAGTGGCCAATCTAAAATTGCGTCTCAATGTCGAGCACACAGCCCTTGATTGGTCACACGTTTTCCCATTGCCCTTAATCGCGGCGGATGGGCTTAAGGGAAGACTCCGGGTGGCGCCTTGGCGTTCCGACTAAACGGCGGCATGGGCGCATGGAGCTGCTCGAGGGCCAAACGCTAAAGCACTTAATCAACGGAAAGCCTGTTGAGATTGACCAGATCCTGGACCTTATTGTCGAAATCACTGACGCCTTATCGGTGGCACACGCCAGGAGCATCGTTCACCGTGATATTAAGCCGGCGAATATATTTGTTTCGCTTCGCGGCCAGTCAAAGATTCTGGATTTCGGCCTCGCAAAGATGGCTCCGAGACGTCAGCGACACGGCCAAGCTGCCGGAGATTCCAGTCAGGTAACCCTCGCCGCTTCTCCCGAGCATCTCACCAGTCCCGGGACAACGCTCGGAACTTTGGCGTATATGTCTCCGGAACAGGCGCTCGGAAAAGAACTCGACGCACGCACCGATCTGTTTTCCCTCGGTATTGTCCTCTACGAGATGGGAACGGGGAAGCTGCCTTTCAGCGGCGGTACGTCCGCCGCGATGTTTGATTCGATTCTTCACGGAACACCAAGGCCGCCACTGGGACTCAATTCGGAGATGCCCGCTGAACTCGAGCGGATTATCAACAAAGCGTTGGAAAAAGACCGCGACCTACGTTACCAAACCGCTTCCGAGATTCGTACCGATCTAAAGCGGCTGAAACGAGATCGTGAGTCTGCCGGCCGCTCGGCGATTTCGAATAAGCGCGGCTCTGAGTCGGCCCCGGTACCGACATCCGCCCCGGACAAGTCCGTGGCGGTGCTTTACTTTGAGAATTTAAGCGGAAGCAAAGATGACGAATATTTCCGCGATGGCATGACCGAAGATGTCATCACGGAACTGTCGAAGATCAAGGAGTTGCAGGTATTCCCACGAGCAGCCGTTCTTGCGTACCGGGACAAACCGGTTACAGGGCCGCATGTGGGTCACGAATTGAAAGCTGCCTGTGTGCTCAGCGGCAGTCTGCGACGTTCGGGTAACCGTCTGCGTATCACGGCACAGCTGATTCAAACACAAACGGGCCATTCCATCTGGGCAGAACGCTATGACCGGGAACTGAAGGATGTGTTTGAAGTTCAAGATGAGATCGCTCGCAGCATTAGCCAAGCCCTTCGTATCAAGCTTACTCCTCAAGAAGAAAAGGCGATCGCACGCAAGCAAACGGAAAACGCGCAAGCCTACGACTACTATTTACGGGGGCGCCAGTTTTTTCACCAGTTGAGGCGGAAGGGATTTGACTTTGCCAGGCAAATGTTCGCACGCGCCATCGTGCTCGATCCAAACTATGCTCGCGCCTATGCGGGCGTAGCGGATTGCTGCTCGTTTCTCTTCATGTATTGGGACAGCACGGAAGATAACTTAAACGAAGCGGAGGCGGCGAGTAACAAGGCTCTCGAGCTCGATCCCGAATTGGCCGAAGCTCATGCTGCGCGCGGGCTGGCGTTTGCCTTACGAAAAGACTTTGCCAACGCCAGAATCGAATTCGAAAAAGCGATCCAACTGGATCCTAAGCTATATGAGGCCTACTATTTTTACGCGCGCACTTCTTTTCAAAGCGGTGATTTGACGAAAGCCGCCGAACTTTATGAACAAGCGTCGCGGCTTAATCCCGACGATTATCAGGCGGTGAGCTTGCTGGTTGCGGTGTACCACGGACTGGGCCGGAAAGCAGAGGCAGACGCCACCGAGCGCAGAGCTTTGCTGCTTACCGAGAAACATATCGAACTTCATCCCGACGATCCTCGCGCACTTTATCTGGGAGCAACGATTCTAGTGCGCAGGAATGACCACAAAAGAGGCTTTGAATGGGCTCGCCGAGCTCTCGAAATCGACCCGGAAGAGAGTTCGATTCTTTATAATGTGGCTTGTGTTTATTCGCTCTTGGGCCGCACAGAGGACGCCATCGGCTGCCTCGAGAAAGTGATGAGCCACGGCATTTTCTACAAGAATTGGGCCGCCAAGGATTCCGACCTCGACTCTCTTCGCTCTGATCCGCGTTTCCAGGCGCTGCTTAGCTAAAACCACCGACACTGATTCCTTTTACGTCCGGGTTGCTGGACCGGCATTATTTCTGGTGAAAGACGGTTGAACCGTCCCGACGGTTTCTCAGTTTGCTGTGCTCTGCGCGGTTTCTTCGCTTTTCTTGGAAATCACATACCACTCGGCCGTCGGGGTCCGTAGATACTTCAGCCTGGCTCGCGCTTTCTCCGCACCTTCGGCGTTATTCAGTTTCTGTTGTGCCAGGACCAACTGCTGCACGACGAAAGGCGAGTGCAGATCGGACGTCAGTTCATCTACCGCATTGGCGTAGTCGCCCTCCGCACTCATCAGATAGCCGCGCGTCGATTCATAGATGTTCTCCACCTTCTGGTCCCGCGACGCCGCAGCCAGTTGATCGAGCTTTTGGACGAGCGCGTCGGCCTCGCTCATTTTGTGGTTCGCCAGCGCTAGACGTACTTCTTCACGAAGTACGCCGGCATATTCCTCGTTCCTTTCGGCCGTGAGCATATCCTCCGGAACATGTGCGAGCCGACTTTCCATCGCGGCGAGCAGTTCAGTCGCGATCTGTGAGTCTGGTGCAAGCAGCGCCCGCGCGTAGTCAATTTCAAACTGAGCTATCGCGTCGTTTGCTTCCGCTGCTTGGTTCGAAAGGGAAGCGAGCTCGCTGCGCCCTGTCGCTGCGTCCCCTTGCCAGAAGTAGACCAGGGTCTTCTGCAATTCGATGTGCAGGATATCGTGCTCGCTCGTGGTCATCTTCAATGCCTTGTCATACTCGGCGCGGGCCAACGAATATTTCCCCATTAGCGTGTACGTGTCGCCCCGTCCATATTGTGAAGTAACGAAGTTTGAGGAAATCCCTAGGGCCGCGGCGTATCTTGCCAGCGATCCCGCATCATCGCCGGTCATGCGCAGCACTTCACCGAGCGAGTCCTGCGGATTCGGATCGTCGGGCAGTACATCGGCATACCGCTGCAGTAAACCGATACCTTTTTCAGGTTCCGGATCGAGCGACTCTACATAGGCGTACCCGAGGGTATTCAATGCCGGCGGAAATTTCGGATCTATCTCCAGCGACTTTTCCATCAGCTTTCGTCCGCGCACGTAGTCTTCTTGAAAAAAGAGCCATTCCCCGGCCAGGTACAACACGTGCTTGTCTTTGGGGTGCTTGTTCACCAGATCATTCATGGCCATGATTGCAGGAAGGGCGTCCGCTTCCTGCGTACCGACCATAAATCTCACCAACAAATTTTCGTCGGCGGCGCTCTTGGGGCACAAGCTCAGTGCTTTCCGTAACGCTGCCGGCGCTGCGCCGTTCCATCGCGCCGCGTAGGACCAGAGCGCGTACGCTAGCGCGGACTGAGGGTCCTTCTCGATGGCCAGCTTGGCGTGCAGGATCGCGTCGGCATACTGCGCATTCTCATATCGGTCGAGCGCCATCTCGAGCTGTTGTCGCGCTCCTAGCGATTTGGACGCAATCCCAAGCGAGCCGAATACTAGCTGCGACGCTGGCGTCACCTTCATCGCCTTCGCTGGCAGTGCCTTCGTTTCCGTAGCGTGTCCTGTCTGTGCCCAGCCGGGCGACGCAAGAAACAAGCCCGTTAGAACCAGCAAAAGCGCTTTGCTTACCTTTTGTCGCATAACGATTCGACTCCTCACTTTGCTTTCTAACTCTGCCGGGAACACCTCTCGAAGGTATCGGTTCCTAGGTGACATTCGATACTGAACCGATGGACAGGTGTGTGCAGTATCCAAGCTGGTTGCCCCTCGGTCCCTATTCGCGGTGGCCGTCGTCAGCTTGGACACATTGATCCTAGAAGCCACTTGCGCTCTTTGCTGCCAGTCTCGAAACTGCTTCTAACCTACCCGGAAAGGCTGTGTGGGAGGATGAACGACCATCGATCTCGACGACTGCTGCATTTTGCTTTAAGCGTGGGACTGGTCTTGCTCGCTGCCGCGCCTGTTGTTCCCGCGGTCAAGAACTGGGCTCTGGTCGCTCCTCAGGGCAGCAAACTCCAGGACGTTACGCTGGCCGACTTGGTGAAACTTTGCAAGGGCACTCAGAAGAGCTGGCCAGATGGCAGGAGTTTTACGCTTGTCATGCATGACCCGGAGTCTCTGGAAATGCGCGGCGCGGTCGAAAAGCTCTTCGGTGTCGCTCCCGCCGAATTTAAGCCTCTTGTCGCCAAGCTCAACGAATCGCGCTCCGTCATAAAGATTGTAGAGAACGACGAAGACATCATTCGGACCGTCGGGATCATCCCGGGCGCTGTCGGCCTCGTCGACGTCTACGCCATCAACAGTTCCGTTAAGGTGCTCCGCGTAGACGGCAAGCTCCCGTTCGACATCGGCTACACACTCAAAGGCAACTAGAAACGCACTTCTACACTTCCAAGTGACCGAAAATCCGTCTTGCGCTAAGTCGCATAAACCGCTGCTAGTACAAGACCTCAAGCAGCAAATGGCGAACCGCTGGAGATATTCCCGTGTCGGGAGACCATGACGGCGACATCAAGACGGACAGTCCAGGCCTAAATTTGTGGTCTTGCTACTTTTGACCTTCGGGAGTAGGCTCGCCGAATCGTTGTTCCACTTCTCCCGTCGTCGCGGGGCCAGGGCGGGAACTCATCCACGCGGCGCAGGATTTCCAGAGGAGGTTTCCATCGTGCTCGTTTCTCCCAGGGAAGTGATTCGACGTCTCTATGACCAATTCTGGAACGAAAGAAAGTTTGAAATCGCCGACCAACTGGTCTCCCAGAGCCACGCGTTAACTAGTCCTCACATCTCCGGGCCAACAGTGGGACCGGCCGCTTACAAACACCAGCTTGCAGTCTTCGTCACTGGTTTTCCAGACTTGCGGTTTACGGTCGAGGACACCATTTGCGAGAAGGACAAAATTGCGGCGTTCTGGACTCTGACTGGCACGCACAACGGTGAGTTTCTCGGTGTCGCGCCAACAAACAAGAAAGTATCGATAACGGGAATCACAATTCACCAAATTGTTGACGGAAAGATTCTCGATACTCAGGCCATCTGGGATGCGATTAGCCTATTTCAGCAATTAGGCGTCGAACTGGCTATTAAACTGGAAAGACGTGGAGCGTCCACGCGCTGACCTGCCATGATTTCACAATTCCGTTGCTCTCTGAAAGCTTCAATCTGAGAATGTGCTCGGTTTGAGAGTCGTGGCCTGACTTAGTCGTGAACGCTTAGCTTAGACAGCTTTGACTGCGACACCGATCTTGCCGCCGGTCAAGATGGACAGAGCTGGTGCGACCCGGTACGCTGCGCCACCGTCTTGTCGAGTCCCGGTAGGTTTACGTCCGGACGAGCTGCCGGCCGTGGAAACCGTGCCATATGCCCAGGTCGGCTTCGACGTCGATGGCTGCGTTGTCTGGCAGAGTGACTTTTTTTGCCCGCGACAATCTTGATCGCCGATCGATAACGGAGACGCCTCCGCTTCGGCTACCCGTGGTGTAGGCCTTGGCGGTGTATCGAACCTTTCGAGGTGGGCGTTCGGGTCGCGTCATTGTAGGTTCCCTTCGCGAAGAACTTTTTGGGCGCTGTGGATGGGGCCGGTTGCAATGAAGCGATGAGACCTGAAACGTACGGGAGAAATAATTGCACGAAGGTATCGGCAATGCCTTTGCTGTTGGTTGGCAGATCAGGCGGCGAGTGCACACGATTGGTCTGTGAGATACAGCGTCAATCTGCCGCCGGGGGGTGCTGGCGCCCTTGCTTGCCGATTCCAAAGGATTGTGGGAATCGCCCTTTGCGGAGTCGATCGTCCGTGCCTCAGGGAACCATCAGGAGTCGTCCTCGACATCGAGGCTTGGAGCAGAGGAAAGCAAGCGATTGATCCGGTGACCCGACCACGATAGTGTAGAGTCCCGCGTTTGCGGGTGACTTCCTAGAGGAGGACTGCACTATGAAAGCCGGGACCCCGATTCGGTTTGCCGGCTCACAGCTCGGCGAAATACGACACATCTGTGCGTTCTTCAACAGCGACGACGAGGAGTATCGCGTACTGCTTCCGTTTATTAAGGAAGGGTTCGAGTGCGGCGATAAGGCGGTGCATGTCGTTAATCCCGAACAACGCGCCGACCATCTGCAACGGTTGGCTGCAGCAGGGATTGATGGGCCGGCCGCCGAGCAGATTGGACAACTCGAACTTCGAACGAATACCGAGGCATACCTTCGCGATGGCCGCTTCGATAAGGATCGGATGTTGGAGGTATTCGAGCAGATGGTGGGCGTCAACGGACAGGGGAAATTCCCGCTCAGCCGTATTGTCTGTCGCATGGACTGGGTGGTTGGACGAGGATCGTATGTGGATGATGTTATTGAGTTCGAATCGCGTGTGAATGATGTGTGGACCCGCCACGGCGATGCCGTCATCTGCACCTATCATCTCGGAAAATTTGGCGGAGACACGGTGATTGACATACTGAGGACGCACCCGATGGTCATTATCGGCGGTATTCTTCATCAGAATCCTTTCTTTGTGCCGCCGGAGGAGTTTCTGCGTGAGATCCGCGAACGGCGGAGCGGACGGACCAAGTCAACATCGACGGCGGCTTAATATGGAAGCGGTTGTTGAACCTCCCGCCGAGGAGATCAAGCGCCTAAAGCGCTATATCAACGATCTGGTCAGCGTCCTCGCGCTCCCTGCGATCTGGACTGGCGGAGAGGCATCTAAAATTGTAAGCACTTTGCTCGACACGCTCCTCGGCATGCTCCGCCTGGACCTTATCTATGTGCGGTGGGAGGACTTTGACGGCCGGGCGCCAATCGAGATGGTGCGGGTGATTCCAACGTGGCAACCGACACCCCGAGCGCAAGAAATCGGCGAGATTCTTTACCGATGGTTGGGAAGCGACTTACAACAATGGCCCCCGGTCGTACGGAAGCCTTTTGGCGAAGGAGACCTTTCAATCGCACCCATGCGGCTGGGGCTGCAGGGTGAAATCGGCGTCATCGCAGCAGGGTCTCATCGACCGGATTTTCCGGGGGAGGCTGAGAAGCTGCTCCTGAGCGTAGCGGCGAACCAAGGGGCAATCGGTCTGCGACAGGCGCGGCTAACGAACCAACTGAAACGCGCCGCCAGCGAACTCGATGAGCGGGTGTCACAACGAACCGCAGAACTTGCCGCAACCAACGAAGAGCTAAGAAAGGAAATCGCTGAACGTAAGCTGGTGGAACAACGACTCCTTCAAGAGGAGCGTGAGCTGAAGCGCAGTGAAGGGCATAAGACGGCGATCCTGGACTCTTCACTGGATTGCGTCATAACGATCGACCACGAAGGTTGCGTCATGGAATTCAATCAGGCGGCCCAACAGACTCTCGGCTACCGTCGGGATGAGATCGTTGGGAAGCTTATGGCCGATGTCATCGTCCCGCCATCGCTTCGTGAGAAACACCGCGCGGGATTTGCCCGTCACCTGGCTACCGGCGAGTCGCGGGTGCTCGGGAGGCGCCTCGAGATGACGGCGCTCTGTGCCGACGGGAAAGAAATCCCTGTCGAACTCACAATCACGCGCATCCCGCAGGACGGACCTCCGGCTTTCACCGGCTACCTACGCGACATCACCGAGCGTAAACGGAACGAAGATGCCTTGCGTGTTGCTGACACGCGAGTCGCGCGGAGCGAGGAACGGTGGCGGTCTGTTTTTGAGAACTCTGCGGTCGGCGTTGCGCTTGCTGACCTGAACGGCCAGTTTATTGCCACGAATCCCGTGTACCAGAGGATGCTGGGTTACACCGAGGCGGAATTGCAGAGCCTTTCTTTTCTCGACATCACGCATGAAAATTACCTCGAAGCGAACCGTACTCTTATCGGCGAGTTGTTGGGGGGAAAGCGCAAGCAATTTCAAATCGAGAAGGAGTACCAGCGTAAAGATGGCAAATTCGTATGGGTCCGCAGCAATGTTTCGATCGTGTCGGGCACTGAGAGAACACCGCGATTCCTCCTGGCGCTCTCCGAAGACGTTTCGGAACGCAAACAAGCAGAAGATAAATTGCGGCGAAGTGAGGCTTATTTGGCCGAAGCACAGAGGTTGAGCCGGAGCGGAAGCTGGGCCTCGAATTTGCGTTCGGGCGAACTACTGTGGTCCGAAGAGATGTTCCGGATTCTTGGCTACGATCCGGAGAAAACAAAACCCGACTGGTCGCATTTCTTGGAGAGAGTTCACCCCAAGGACAGGCCCCTGATCGAGCACAGGGCCGCAACCGAGAGCAGCGACAGGAACTGGGCAGATCCCGGGGCTGATTACCGACTCCTTTTTCCCGACGGAACGATCAAGCATCTTCACTCGATTGCCCATACCGTTTTTGAAGGGAGCGAGGCTGTTGAAGTTGTGGGCACGACCATCGACGTGACCCAGAGCAAGGAGGCGGAAGAACAGCTACGGAGGAGCGGATCATTTCTCGCCGAGGGCCAACGACTCAGCCGCACCGGCAGCTTTTTCTGGCGGGTGGAAACAGGTGAAATCACCTGGTCAGAGGAGCTTTATCGCATCTTCGGGTTTGAGCCGGGTATGCCCGTGACGCTCGAAGTGATCGGTAGTCGAGTTCATCCTGACGATCTTTCACGGATGCCTGACATGATCCTAAGGGCGCACCGGGGCGCCAGCGACTTCGAGTTTGAACATCGCATCCAGCTGCCAGACCATACGGTCAAGTACATCCATATGATAGGTCACGGAACTCGAGACAAGGATGGCCGACTGGAATATATCGGAGCAGCTCAGGACATAACGCAGCGTCGGGCGTCGGAACAAGCGCTTGCGAAAGCTCAATCGGAGCTCGCGCAGGTGGCCAGGGTTACGAGCCTCGGCGTGTTGACGGCGTCCATCGCACACGAAGTCAATCAGCCGTTGTCGGGCATCATCACTAACGCCAGCACCTGCCTGCGGATGCTCTCTGCCGATCCCCCGAATGTCGACGGTGCCCGCGAAACTGCCCGGCGCACGATTCGCGATGGCAACCGTGCCTCTGATGTAATCACCCGGCTACGCACACTTTATAGCAAGAAGGATCTCTCACCGGAACCGATGGATCTGAACGAGGCCGCCCGTGAGGTTATTTCGTTGTCGGTCGGAGAGCTACAGAGAAACCAGGTGATCCTGCGGTATGAGCTTGCCGACGACCTTCCGCCGGTCAATGCCGATCGAGTCCAACTTCAGCAGGTCATCCTGAACCTGCTCCGGAATGCTTCGGATGCGATGAGCACGGTCAACGATCGACCGAGAGATTTGCTCGTCCGAACGGAACGCGATGACGGGGATCAGGTGCTTCTTAGCGTAAAGGATGCGGGACTCGGTTTCGGACCCCAGGCAGCCGACAGGCTCTTCGAAGCATTCTACACCACAAAGAAAGACGGTATGGGAATCGGGCTATCCATCAGCCGCTCCATTATTGAGGCTCATCATGGACGTCTATGGGCCACAACGAATGAGGGTCATGGTGCTACCCTTTCATTTTCCATTCCTTCGAAAATCGATACCAAAGTCCAATAGACGCTCCATCCGGGCTGCCGCATTCTTGAGCTATGAAGTTCAACCAGGACCGGAGCGCCACGGAACGTTCACTTGTGGCTGTGGTTGATGACGACGAATCTGTACGCGAGTCACTACCCGACTTGCTGAGGGAGTTCGGATTGGCAGCTCAAGCATTCTCATCTGCGGAAGAGTTCCTTGCGTCCGATGGCGTAGGCGAAACCCGGTGCCTGATTCTCGACATCGCCATGCCGGGCATGACGGGACTCGACCTCCAGAGGGAATTGAAGGTCCGCGGACAAAAGATTCCGATCATCTTCATCACCGCTCAGAAGGATGAGCCTGTGCGGGCGCGAGCGTTTGAAGAAGGAGCCGTGGAGTTCCTGCTCAAACCATTCAGCGACACGGCTCTGCTTGCGGCGCTGAATAAAGCATTTCGAATGACCTGACAGAGCGTCCTCGGGCATATACTGCGACTTTAGGGCAAACACTTGGCCACGAAATGGGGTCATTATCGATGGCGCTCTCAACACCCATCGTTTTCATTGTTGACGATGACATCTCGGTACGCGAGTCGCTGGAGTTGCTGGTCAGCGCCGGGGGCTGGCAGCCCGAGACGTTCGCCTCGGCCCAGGAATTTCTTGCGCGCCCCCGAACGATCGTTCCGAGCTGCCTCGTCCTTGACGTTTCTCTCCCCGGCCTAAATGGTCTCGAGCTGCAGAAGCACGTTGCCGCTGAGCGGACTGACATGCCCATCATCTTCATCACCGGGTACGGCGATGTGCCCATGACCGTGCAGGCTATGAAGGCGGGCGCTGTTGAGTTCTTCACGAAACCATTCCGCGACGAAGTGCTGTTGAGCGCAATTAGGAAAGCGCTCGAGCGCAGCCGGGCCGCTCTTGGCCAAGAAGCGGAGATGCAGCGGTTCCGGGACCACTACGCCTCACTTACCCCTCGCGAGCGGGAAGTGATGGCCTTGGTGGTTTCCGGCCTGTTGAATAAACATGTTGCTGGAGAACTTGGCATCAGCGAGATCACAGTTAAAGCACATCGCGGTAAAGTGATGCAAAAAATGAAAGCCGACTCTCTCGCAGATTTGGTAAGAATCGCCGAAAGACTCCGCCTCACACCTGCGCCGAAAAGTTAGCACTCCGCCGCCGCTGGCGACACCGCTTCTAATCCTGCTCACCGAGCGTTTGGACGTACGTCTTGCCGTATGGATAGAAGAGTTCCTTGCGGCCTTGCTGCCACGCCGCTTTGAGCTCGGGCGTCGTGATATCCCAGTCCGGCCGGCATCTCTTGCTAGCGGCGCGAAGGTCCTGGCGGAGATCTTCGAGTGTGGGCCGGCCGAAAAACCAGTAGCCATTATAGATCTTATGAATGACAAGCCCAGGCTCAAGGACAATCGTGTGGGGGATCATGGGATTGTTTAGCGGATCAGTGTATTCGGCGATGTCGAGATCTTTTTGGACAATACGACCGGCGTCCGAGAGGAAAGGCCAGTGGGCACCGACCCCGCTGCGATATTCATTCGTCTGAGTGATATTGTCGGTGCTAATCGTCAGAAGCCGGCAGTAGGCGACCTCAAGCTCACGATGCAGTGCAACAAGCCCTTCAGCCTGCCGGCGATCCTTGGGGCAGTAACCTCCGCGGCTAAGGACAAGGACCATCGGATGTTGTCCTTGCACTTCGGAGAGCTTCCGGCGTTTCGCGGCGTGGTCAGGAAGCTCATAGTCGGGGAAGATAGCCCCCGGGACAATGTCAGATCGCATAGAAAATCCTCTAAGCTCGATGCGCGCCACCGGTTACATCTCAACAGCCATTCGCAGCGTTCGCGTCGCGACCTAAGCTAACATATGGCGTCAGGGATTCTCAACGCGAAGAATGGACAAAACCCCTGACCAACACGGCCATCCGAGGCACGGATTTCGGCAGCGTCGTCATTTCACACATCGCCTTGTTGATGGCCCAAGATGCCCGGGGAAGTGCAACATGGCGTTGAACGACCGAATAAGCGCACCGTCCTCCCGAGCCACGATGAAACTTCCAAAGCTTTCGTTCAGGACACCCTTGATGTCCTCGCGACGCGCTTTTTGTTGGTTAGACTGGCTGAGTGGTGGAAGCAGAGGCATCTTTACGTCCTTTCCAACGCGAGCCAGCGCACGCACTCCCACGCAGCGTTTCTTGGCTGCATGGTTAGCCAAGTTCACATCGTCAGAACAACGCGGAAATGTGCCTTGCCGCTCATCATTCGCGCGTAAGCCTCAGCCGCTTTTTCGAGCGGATAGGTTTCAATCATTGGACGCACGCCGGTTAATTCGGCGAACTGCAGAGTATCCTCGGAATCGGCTGGTGTTCCCGCTGCCCAGCCCTGAATGGCTTTACTTCCACTGATGAGCTGTATGGGTGTGACCTCAATGGGATCGAAAGTCGCACCAATCACGACGAGCTTGCCGTTCGGCCCTAGGCCGTCGATCAATTCGGACATCGCTTTCGAGCTTGGGGCTGTCGCTAGAATGACCCGCGCGCCGCCAAGTTTTTGCAACTCCTCGGCTGCGTTCGTCGCTTGGTTATCGATGTATACGCTCGCTCCAAGTTCCTTTGCCAGCGCCGCGGTTTCCGCCCCTCGCCCGATCGCCGCAACCTTATAACCAAACTTGTTCGCGAATTGAATTCCCAGGTGACCCAGGCCGCCGATGCCCTCGACCGCCACAAGGTCGCCGGGGAACGCACCGCTGTGCCGCAGTGCGTTGTAGGTGGTAATTCCGGCACAAAGCAGCGGGGCAGCTTCGGCGTCACTTAGACTTTCCGGTATTGCCACCAGCGCCTCCAGCGGCGCCACCATATATTGCTGATATCCGCCGTCATAGCTGATGCCCGCAATTTTCAGATTGCGACAGTTGCGGAAATCTCCGCGGCGGCACTCGGGACACGTGCCGTCCTGGCCGCCGTGCCAGCCGACACCGACCCGCTGCCCCTTCTTCCACTCGGAGACACCGCCGCCCAGTTCATCGATGATGCCGGCCACTTCATGTCCGGGCACGCGGGGATACTGGATTCCCGGCCAGCCGCCTTCTTTCGTGAGCACATCACTGTGGCAAACACCACAGGCCTGCACTTTAATCCGCACGTGTCCTGGGCCAGGGTTAGGAATCTCACGCTCGACGATCTCGAAATCGGCTCCTGCCTTAGGAATCTGTGCCGCCTTCATCGGTTTTATTGCGACTTTTGTCGTTGCCATGGTGTCTCCTGTGGAATTCTCGAACTGTTCTTGTAAAGTCACTCATTTCCGCTGCCGCTGGAGTGTTTAATCGGCCACCTCGAAAATGAGCTCCAGCGCGACGGGCACGCCCAGCGGGAGGCTCGCGACGCCCCACACCAAGCGGCTAGGGTTTCGGTCCTTTCCGAAGACATCTTGCAGAAGTTCCGCAGCGCCGTCAGCCACTTTCGGCTGGTTGCGGACATCATCCAAAGTGGCGACCGACACACCGAGCCGGACGACGCGCGCCACCCTGTCGAGTGATCCCAAATGCTTGCGAGCGACGGCGAGGCCATTGAGCGCGGCGAGGTGGGCCGCCTGCCGTGCTGCCTCGAAATCGAGCTCCGCGCCGGCGCGGCCAATGAATTTGGCTTCGCGACCTTCCGTGGGAAGCATCCCGGTCAGAAAAAGGAGCCTCCCCGTTTGCACGGCCTCCGCATAGATGCCGAATGGTTCAGGCGGGGCGGGGAGTTGGATGCCCCGTTCTTTCAATTGCCGCTCCGCGCTGGCACGCACAGTTTCGGAATTCATTGCAAATTCCTTCCTACAAGCATCTGACTCAAGCATATCCGCAGGCCCGGCTGCGACGACTTGATCACATCAGAAGGCCGGAGTCGAAACAATTGGACGAAGGTATTGGCGATACTTTGGTATTAGGTTGGTGCGGTTCAGCCAGGTTCACATTGTTGCTGGTTTCTGCGCCGAACGTCAGGCCCCAAGCTGGCCCACGTAATATCCGAGCCTATTCTCGACATCTCCTGGCCGATGAAAGCCGCGGTCCAGCAATTTTTTAATCCGCTCCTGCGATGCCGTGCGTCCCAGTGAATTGAGAAAGGCTCCCCATTCCGGTGATATTTCGGAATCGGGAGGCAGACTTGCCACATTCACCAGGCGTTTCGTATCTGCAATGGCCTGCTTGTCGAACGATGCGATACGCTTTGCTAACCTGTCGACGAAATCGTCCAACTCTGAATCGGGAAGGGAACGATTGACGTAGCCATACAACTCCGCGAGATCGCCGTCGACATCATCGGCTCCCAATAAAACTTCCAAGGCTCTTCCACGGCCGATCAAACGCGGTAGTCGAGCCATAGGTCCTCCTCCGGGAACCAAACCAGCGCCGACCTCCCACTGCGACAGAAGCGCTTTTTCTCGGCTGGCAAAGCGCATGTCGCTTGCGAGAGCGAGCTCGCTGCCGACGCCCGTTGCACGTCCACGGATCAACGCAATGGATACGACGTCTGCCCGGCTTAAACGGACAAACATATCCGGGAGAGGCTGGAGGCCCGTTGGCCCAGCGGGGAATTTTGTCGAGTCCTCAAGCTTCGCCAAAAAATCATAATGAGTCAGGAAGAATCCTTTTACGGCGCTGTCAAACACCACGACCTTGACGCGCTGGTCGGTTTCGATCGACGAAACGGCTTGCTCCAACTGTGAAATATTCGCCGGACCAAAAATGTTGAGAGGTGGAATATCAAAGGTCACTCGCCAATATGCATCGGAATGCTTTAGTAGATGAATTTTGCCGCTCTTGTATGTCTCACCCATGGCACCTCCTGGTGTTCCGCATGTGTCACAGACACGGATCGAAGGTCTGGATCCGACACCGGATGGGAACAGAACCATCGAGGCAGCGCAATCAGACGAAGGTATTGAACGAAATGGCAAACTTGTTCATTGCGCCGACCGATACGAAAGTATCGGCGATACCATCGTCCAATTGTTTTCTTTTCACGCTGCTGTCTTAATGGCGAGTGTCAATTACGGTTGAACTTTTCAGGAGCAGGGGCGCGTATGGCACGCAAGAAAACGGCAGTTGTTACAGGAGCGCAGCAGGGGATTGGCGCGGGTTTGGTCGAGGGCTTCCTGAAGGTGGGCTATAACGTCGTGGGAACCTCTCTTGCCGCTACGACTTCGTTGAGCGCGTCGCCCAGTTTAGTTCTCGTTGATGGTGATATCAGTAAACAGGAAACCGCTTACAAAACCGTCGAAGCTGCGATCCAGCACTTTGGCGCAATCGATGTCCTGGTGAATAACGCCGGAATCTTCTACAGCAAGCCTTTCACAGACTTCACTACCGACGACTTCAACGCCTTGGCATCGGTCAACCTGCTCGGGTTCCTCTATATAACGCAACTGGCCGTGAAACAGATGCTGAAACAGAAATCGGGAAACGTTGTGACCATCTCTGGTGCGCTTGCCGATAACCCGATCGCCGGCGTCAATGCTTCGGTTTCGATGATTACCAAGGGGGGCCTGAATACGGTGACGAGGAGTCTCGCAATCGAGTATGCAAAGGAAGGTATCCGCTTCAACGCGGTTGCTCCTGGCGTCGTGGATACCCCTCTGCACAAAGATAATCCCGAGGACTTTCTTAGGACCCTACAGCCGATGGGAAAGATCGCCACGGTGAAAGACATTGTCGACGCTGTTCTCTACCTCGCAGAAGCAGGTCAAGTAACCGGCGAGGTGCTCCACGTGGACGGCGGCGCGCACGCCGGTCGTTGGTAGTTGCAGGCACGAAAGGAATAGGCGATGCCATCGGTTCCGGGTTTCACGGCGAAATGGAAGAGTGGTACCGCGTGCTGCGTTGCCACAAGGGATTTGCCAGCTTGATTCCGTCCGCTTCGCACTTTGGCTGGGACGAGGCTAGCACGGCCGACCGCCGAGACGGGATGCACTTGAATCTTGAAAGAACACGAAAAGGGGGGCAACAAACCGTGAATGTTCAAGCAAATTATCCTCTACTGCATGGACGACGGGAGGGCATGTACCGCAACGCCGAGGGCGCCGCTCTGGCCGACGAAAGCTCGCTCGTGGCGCAAGCAAAATCAGGCGGTTCGAACGCTTTCGGAGAGTTGTACGAGCGCCACCGAGAGAGAATCTATCGCTGTGCGTTCCGGATCGTTCGCAATCGACAAGATGCGGAGGACGTTGTTCAACTGTCGTTTCAGCGTGCTTTCACAAACCTCGGCAGATTTCGGGAAGACTCAACGTTCTCGACGTGGGTAACACGCATTGCCATGAATGAAGCGCTGATAATGCTGCGACAGAGACGTGCAACTACGCCGATTGTCGAAACCACCAATAATGATCCGCAGTCAGTTTCGGCGTTTCATCTGGTAGATGAGCGCCCAACGCCAGAGCAAGCCATCGTTGCAAACGAACGTCACACCGTACTGATTCAGGCGATTTCACGTCTACAGGAGAGCCTGCGAAAAGTGGTTCTTCTTCGCGAATTCCAAGGTCTTACGAGCGCGGAGACCGCGAGAAGACTCGGTCTGACCGTTCCCGCTGTTAAGGCCCGGACATTCCACGCGAGACGACATCTGAGACAGCACCTCCGCCGGAAATATAGATCTTTTCCTGTGGCTACTGATCGGCCCGCGAAAAAAAGAGAAATGATTCACCCGTCATGAAGAGCAAGAGCGGCGGCAACAGTTTGCGGCATGTACAGGTTTGTAGCCAGAACGCCGCCCAATGCTGCCAGCCAATCGCAAAGTGGCAACGAACGTTCGGCGAAAATTGTCGCCGCCCGATGATGGAATTCATTGATGGACAATTCCTCGAAGACGCCCTTTCCCACTTGGGTCATTAAGTGATGATTGCGGGTTTAGAGTCAGACTGAAGCATGTCCGCGTCTTTCATCGCAAGGCGGGCGCGGAGATCTGCGATGTCGGGAGTTTATTTAACTCCTGTTAAGCAACGCGTTTCCCGTCGACGGCAGAGCGTTGCACAATAAACTATCCATACCGCGAAAATCGTGCCCTTCGCATCGCCTCTAAATCCATCGCCCAATCCAGAGGAGGGTCTTTCGCTTGATCGGTTGACGAGAAGAAGGCTGTCTTCATACACACGCCGGGGGGTGGTGAAGCTTTGCCTCAAGCAAAGGTGGAGCGCTGGCGGTTGGAAAGTGGAACGAAAGAAACACCGTTCGGCAATCGGCGCCATAAAGCCAATTTACTTGGAGTTTCCGATTCGCCTTCGCGCCTAGGGAGGGAGGTTTCTCAACAGCAGTCTAGGCCTTACCGGTGGTTTTGCAAAGCGGCGTTGCTTAAGAGCTCGAAAAGTGAAAGATCGCGGTGAAGCCGTGTTTGATCATTTTGAGTGTATGCAGGTCCACTGCGAAGGAAGCTGTCGGGAAAGGGTCGTCGTCTTTTCTGGTGCGACGGGCACGCGGACACCCGCATGAGCAAAGAATTGCGCAAACCAACTCAACCACATCAGTGGTATGCTCAGAGGCACCTTTAGGTGCTCGTATCCGTCCCACGATTTCCACGGTTAGATACCGTTCAATCCGTGCTCGGCTTGCGCTGCAGGCCTTCCTCTGCGAGGAAATATGAAACGAATGCAAATGTCGTCGGCCTGGTTCTTGACGTTCTTGTTGGTCAGCGCAAATATGGGGCTGGAGGGTTGCAGCACAAAGGATTCGCCGCCCGCTCCCGCTGTGCAGCACGATCCGGCCCCCGCGCCGGGGGCCACTGCGACAAACGCGTCCCTCGCGACCTCGGCAGCACCAATTCAGCAACCCGATCAGGGCCAGCCACAACAACAGGGGCAACAACAATTGCCCGAAGTAAACTTGACCTCCGATGGCCTCGATGAATTGATGGCCCCGATCGCTCTCTATCCTGACCCGGTCCTCGCCGTCATGATGCAGGCCGCCATTGACCCGCAAGAGGTCATGGATGGTGGAAACTGGCTAGCCCTCGACCAGAATCAAAATTTGAAAGAGGCAGCGCTCGACCAGGCTTCGGAAAAAGCGGGCTTCACCCCGGTCATGCAGGCTCTTCTGCATTACCCTACGGTAGTCGACATGATGTGTACGCAGTTCGACTGGACCAAACAATTAGGAGCAGCGTATCAGGCGAATCCAAAAGCCGTTCTGGCCTCGGTCCAACGTCTGCGCGCTCAGGCCGTGGATAACGGCGCCCTGAAGAGTTCGTCCCAAATGAAAGTAGACGTCACTCAGGATAATGGCCAGCAGGTTGTGGAACTCAAGCCCACCGATCCGAAGGTTGTTTACGTTCCGCAATACAATCCCGACCAAGTTTTTCAAACGACTACGACAACTACCAAGCCCGACGGCACCGTCATCACAACCACCACCGGCCCCGCATCAACTACGCCCGCTACGACCACCAACACCACCACTGTGGTCAAAGAAAAGGAAGGCGTAAGCACCGGAACTGCCGTGCTGATCGGCTTGCTGTCGTTCGGAGCCGGGATCGCAGTCGGCTCCGCGATCAACAATAACAATTACTACTATCCGGCTTGGGGATACGGCGGCGTCTATTACGGCGCGCGGCCTTACTATCCTCCGCCGTATCGTCCGGTCTATTACCCCGGATACGGAGGCGGCTATCACTATAATCGGCCCGTGCACTATGGCAACAACAACATTTACATAAACAACAACAACTATTACAACCGCTTCAGCAACAATAATAATTTGAACCCGAATTACAAGCCAAGGCCTGTGCCGTACAACAACCGGCCGGGAAGCACTTATTCGACGAACATGGGTAGTCAGCCGGGACAACGGCAAGGCGCGAATTACCGTCCGAACAATCCCAACGTGAGTAATCGCCCGGCCAACCCCAGCATCCAGCCGCGTCCCGCCACCAATAACCCCGCACAAAGGCCCGCTACGGGAAATAGCGCAAATAATAATTGGAAGGGACAGACGACTTATCAGGGCAACAAGGCGGGGGATAAAGCAAACGTACAGCCTAAGCCCGGGACGCAGCCAGGCAACGCAGGAGCGAACAACCGTGTCGGTGCAGGAAACGCAACCAACAGGAATCCTTCCGGCGATCGCGGCTTTCCTCAGGGTGGAGGCGCTCGCCCCTCGACGGGAAATATGCAATCAAATCGGCCAAACACGGGAAACACACCGGCTCAACGTCCCGCGAATGCCAATCAGCCCGCGACCCGTCCAGCTCAAACGCAGAGCCGGCCACAGCCGAATCAACCCGCAGCGCGTCCCGCGCAGGAGCCGCAAGCGCGGCCACAGCCCTCTACAAGTGGCGGAGCATTCAACGGTGCCAGCAATGCAAAAGCGGATCGAGCGGCCGCCAATCGAGGAAAGGCCAGCATGAGCGCACCGGCTGGACGCGCGGCCAACCCGGGCGGCAGCGCGAGGAAAAAATAAGCCATGGAAACGACAGCAACGCTGAACGAAGGGATTTCGATGCGCCGCAGAAACTCTCTAACCGTGTTGACTCTGACCTTCTTGTTCCTAGTTCCGTACGCTCGGGCGGCGGAGCAGAAAACATTCGCGACTCCCGCTCAGGCCGTTCAAGCTCTCATAAAGGCTGCCGAGGACGGCAACCAGGATGAAATGATGGCGGTACTCGGTGACGATGGCAAAGATCTCGTCTTCTCCGGTGATCCTGTACAGGACAAGTCGGGCATGGAAAGCTTTGTGAAGTCTTACAACACGAAACATTCCATCGTCGAGCAGGATGTGAAGACCAGAATCCTCCGCGTCGGCGCAAGCGATTGGGAACTTCCGATTCCGATCGTGAACGATGGAGGTAAATGGAGATTCGATACCGCCACTGGGCGCCAGGAACTCGTCTACCGCCGCATCGGATATAACGAACTCGGAGCCATCGCGGCTTGCCGTGGGTACATTGACGCGCAAAAAGACTATGCCTCGGTAGGTCATGACGGACTACCCGCAGGAATATATGCGCAAAGGCTGATCAGTTCTGCGGGCAAGCAGGACGGCCTCTACTGGGAAACCGCCGAGGGCGATCCGCCGAGTCCCGCAGGTCCGCTGCTCGCGCAAGCCAGTGACGAAGGTTATGCTACCGGCGGCGGAAAAGGTCAGCCATACCATGGCTACTTCTACCGAGTGTTGAAAGCCCAGGGTTCGGCAGCGAAGGGCGGCGCAAAAAGCTACCTGACCGACGGCAGACTGACAGAAGGTGTAGCCCTGGTGGCCTTTCCCGGACAATATAAGGTAAGCGGTGTAATGACCTTCATCATCAACCAGAGGGGCGTCGTCTACCAAAAGGATCTAGGGGAAAAAACGGCCGACATAGCTGCAGCCATGACCGAGTATGCCCCCGACTCTACCTGGAAAAAAGTTACCGACTAGAAGAAAAAAGAGAGGACTGCCCTCAAAGGCGCGGATCGAAGAGCAATCCGATCTCCCGAAATGCGTGACCTCGCTTGCGCGAAGCCGTCGGCGACCGTCGTTCTTCTAGATGGCATCGTCAATGTGCCGATATAATGGACCGAAATGCGACGACTCTATCGTTACATCGAAGGGGATTTCGCGCCGCTCGGCGCACTGGCCGGCGGTCCCCATCTTCCCATGCGGAATAAGTTGACTGGCGCGAGCTTAGGAAAAGCGATCTTCGTTACGGCCATCCTGCTGACGGCCGGGATTGTGGTATATGCGAGTTCTACCAAACTCGTGATGAGCTGGAAGAACCCCAAGTATTCCGGCGAACACTTTGGCAGAATTCTTGTTATCGGAATGAGTGAAAATCCGGTCGTTCGAGCGGATTTCGAAGACGCGCTTTCGAGCAAGATCACGAGAGACGGCTTCGAGGCTGTTCCTGGCAACACCATCCTGCTGCGGCCAGACTCGCCGAACGTGGATCTTGACTATCTGAAAGGGCAGATCCATGACAACAAGATCGACGCCGTAATTGTGTCGCGGTTGATCAAAGTCGATAAAAAGACAACCTATGTCCCCGGCCAGAACTATGTCGTTCCCTACGCCTACTACAGTGGCTTCTACGGATATTACGGTACGGTTTACCGGCAGGTTTACACTCCGGACTACTTGCGTCTGGACACGACTGTTCGCATCGAAACCAATTTGTATGCCGTGACACCGCCCAATGAAGATCTCGTGTGGACGGGCGTGAGCGACAGCTTTAATCCGAAGAACGCCGACAAAGCAATTGCTGGTCTGGTCAAACTCGTCGTGAAACAGTTGGAAAAGGAAGCGATTCTCAGCAAGCGTTCCTGAGGTTTTTCCCCAGGGCAACTTCTTAAGAGGTTCGTCCCCATCCGAAATCGCGAGGGGAGTCTTTTCGTCGGTGGCATGATTACTCCCGTGGTCCGGGACAGAATGCTCAAGGCCACAGACATGGTTTTCAGCAAGAGGGGAGGATCAATGTCTAAATGGCCCCGGTATCCCACTCTGTATGAGATCAACACGTGGGTGTGGCTTTCTGAGCTGCAGTCGAAGTATGGCAAAAGTGTAGAGCTCGGTTCGGTTCCGCCCGCCGAATGGGATGCGATTGCGGCTCTCGGCTTTGATGGCGTCTGGTTGATGGGTGTCTGGGAGCGCAGTCCCGCAGGAATCGCGATTGCCAATCGAAACCGGCAACTGCTTGGGGACTTTCGGCGAGCGCTCCCGAATTTTCTTCTAGAAGACAACATTGGCTCTCCCTATTGTGTGCGCCGTTATGTGGCCGATCCACACCTGGGTGGTCCTGAAGGATTGGCTCATGCGCGTCGCGAAGTCGTAAAGCGCGACATGAGATTGATTCTGGATTTTGTACCCAACCATGTTGCACCGGACCATCTCTGGGCTAGAGATCATCCCGAATATTTCGTTCGGGGTGTCGCAGACGACTTGAAAACTGACCCTGCTTCGTACGTGGAGGTTTTGGGGAATGTTTTCGCCCGCGGCCGCGACCCCTATTTCCCGGCCTGGCCGGATGTTCTTCAGTTGAATGCTTTCAATCCGGTTCTACGACGCGCGGCTGTCGAAACTCTTTCCGACATCGCCCGTCAATGTGACGGTGTGCGTTGTGATATGGCCATGCTGCTGATGAATTCGGTATTCGAACGAACTTGGGGTGCCCGCGTAGGCCAGCGGCCCTCAACGGACTATTGGTGCGAGGTGATTCCGTCGATCAAGACGCTTTGTCCGGATTTCCTCTTCATTGCCGAGGCCTATTGGGACCTCGAATGGGAACTCCAACAGCAGGGTTTCGATTTCTGCTACGACAAGCGCCTTTACGATCGTCTGGAGCACGGCAATGCGCAGGGCGTGCGAGTCCACCTCTCAGCGGATCTCGCATTCCAAGCGAAACTTCTGCGTTTTCTCGAGAACCATGATGAACCGCGCGCTGCTGCAGCCTTCGCTCTTGAAAGGGAAGAAGCTGCCGCGGTCGTGACTGCGACGCTACCCGGGGCGAGGCTCTTCCATGAAGGGCAAGTCGAAGGACGCCAAGTCCGATTGCCTGTGTTTCTCGGAAGGCGTCCAGAAGAACCCGTCAATCAGAGCTTGCAGGTTTTCTACAAGAAGCTGCTCAAATCCATCGATCGACCCACCTTCCGCGACGGGGAATGGAGCCTGTGTGAGTGCGCGGGCTGGCCGGACAACGCAAGCTGTCAGAATCTCCTGGCATGGTCTTGGCGGCAAGAGGAAGAACTGTATCTCATCGCGATCAATCTAAACGATCAAGCGGTACAAGCGCGCGTTGCCGTCGCATGGCCGGAACTCGGTAGCGGACAGTGTGTTCTCACCGACGCATTTTCCGGCGCACGGTATGAGCGCGAGGGCGACGAACTCGTGCACTCGGGACTCTACGTGGAATTGCCGCCTTGGGGATATCACTTCCTGTCTTGTCGCCGCCAGCAGACCGCTAGTTGCGCGTGACCGTCTGCTGTTAGTTTCCCAGGGGTTTCCCGATGAAGAGCCCGAAGACCTCGCCTGAGCATACCGGATGCCTGCCGCGGCTACATTTCCCAAAATTCGTACACCGCTCGTGAAAAAGCAAACAGCGTCATAGTCGCGAAGCTGACCGAGGGATGCAGAGAGTGTTCGATCCGGTGCAGCGGAGATTCCACCAACTCCAACCGAGATTCTATCGAGTAAATGGCTGAGTGCGCTTCTGAAGAATCTGGGAGTGCGTGTTCAAATCGACCAGCCGAGGGCTGCGCTTCAGAAAACAGTCTCGGTTAACATAAGATCGGCTTGTCTTGCAAGACCCAGCCGAACGACCGCCACCGTGGCATGCACGCCTATCTCGAGGGAGAGTGCGATACGACTCCCAAGAATTGCAAGTAGACCCCAAACGACGGCGATGTCGGTGGCCATGGATAAGTAGGATTCCGCTGGCTGTCTCCATTTTGGCAAGAATCGAAAAAGCGCTCATGAGCGGGCGGGTCCGCGAATTGACCGGGAGCATGACACCAAACCGTCGCGGCAAGATATCGTCTTCGACTTCGAAGTAGGATTAGGCACTTTAGCTACTTTTTTCGCCCTTGCCGTGTCATCGGATTGAGGCATATACTCCGCACACGCTGCCCCGGTCTCGGCCGCCTAGCTTTCGGACGGCGAGGCAAAGCCTTCCAAGTACCAGAAAATTGACCGGTCATTTTGTCTACTGGAGAGTCCATCGTGAATAACCATAAAATGGTACTCGCTCTGTTCGGAACGTTGTGCTTCATTGCCTCGATTGGTCGCGTGGTGAGCGCGCAACAGAATGCCGCTCCGGGTGCAGTTCAAGTTCATGTGGTGATAACTGACGCAGGCCTCCGAAGTGATAGTGAAGTCCCGCGTCTCAAGCAAGAGGATGTGAAGGTCAAGCAAGGCAAAACCTTCCTGCAGGTTACTCAGTTGATCCCGGCTCAAGGAGACAAGGCTGCCCTCCAGTTGATGATCTTAATTGACGACACGCTCGACACAGCGGTTGGCGGCAATCTGAACGAGTTAAAGGAGTTTATCAAGGCGCAACCACCTTCGACGGTGATCGGCATCGGTTACATGTCGAACGCGAGCGTCAATATCGCCCAGAATTTCACCGCGGACCACGACCTTGCCATAAAGGCAGTGCGTCTGCCGCGTGGGAGTTTTTCGACGATGGACAGTCCATACCTTTCACTCATCAGCTTAGTGAAGGGATGGCCGCAACAGAATGTCCGGCGTGAGGTCTTGATGCTCAGCGACGGAGTCGACCGGCTACGGGACAAAAGGCCTTCACCTTCGCCCCGTGGGCCGAATACCGATTTCGGACCGGTCTATCATAGTATGCCTACCATGAGTATTGACGCCACCCCAGCGAGCGAAATCAGCCAGCGATACAACGTCATTGTTTATTCCTTGTATGCGGTCGGTGTTGGGCGTGCCGGCCGAAGCTCTTGGGACCTCCAGTTGGGGCTGGGTGGACTTACCAAAATCGCCGAGGAAACCGGAGGCGAATGCTACTCGCTTGGAACCTCAAGTCTTGTCAGTTTCAAGCCTTACTTGGAACGGCTCCAGAAGTCTCTCGACAACCAGTACTACCTGGTTTTCCTCGCAATTCCAAAGAAGAAAGCTGGTCTTCAACCTGTCGACGTCCAGACGGAACTCCCGAATTCAGAACTTCTTGCGCCAGACAACGTTTGGGTTGCTTTTCCCAAGTAGCTAGCTCAGGGATGCAGGGCGTCGAGGCTGGTCGATCCGATTTGCTGCTCGGATGTTCGACTGATGCGCCCTTTCGACAATCCGCCTTAGATCCTCGCTGTTCGCGATAGCCACGGCCGACGATGCAGCCGGATAATCTGTTTCCGCTTAAACCCTGCAAACGATCGCGTCACCGGCTCTCGCGAAAGCGCGATCATCTCGCCCAATAGCGCCACACCAAAGACATCAAGTAGGGAACTCCAGGAGGAAACGGTAACCTGAATGTTCGGGACGGCCGTGGCGATGATGGTTGCCAGTAAAACCCAGCATGGCATATACGAGAGCAAGCAGACCCGCTATGGTCCTTGCTGTAAAGCAAATACCCCGCCGATGCTCGCGTTAATGTGACGTGGGCACTGCTTGAACGATTCACCGAACCCATAGGGGTCGTTCACGGGGTGCACTACCGGAGATCGTCGCGCACGCTCGCGGAGAAGCATCGAGGTTTAAGGAAAACTACGACGGCGGCTGGCTATTCCTTAAATGCCACCGGTGGTCCGCTGACGCGTTTTCCTTTGAGGTCGACGGTGACTTCGACTCGGTCAGCAACCTTGATGAACGGAATGCCGCTGTTCATCCCGAATTCTTTGCGGTCGAATGCCATGGTCCCATTGATCGATCCCTCGCCAGTCCCCTTACCGGTGATTGTAAACGTGAGTTTCTCAGGCTTGGTCACGCCGCGAATCGTGAAGTCGCCCATCGAACTCAACCGTATTGGGCCCGCTCTGCACAACCTTCGTCGAGTGAAACGTGATCAGAGGGCTATCTTTGACGTCAAAGAAATCTTTGCTCTTTAGCTTGCCGTCCTTCACACCGCTTCCGGTATTCACACTATCGGCTTGAATCTTGACATCTAAAACTGCGGCATCGTAAGCGGGTGACGTGAATGTGACGGTGGCGTTCCACCGATCGAACGTTTCTGCGATTTCCACCGATGCGTTCACCTTGAACTTAACCGAGCTCTCTTGCTGGATGATCTTAAAAACCGGAACGCCTGCGGGAGTCTGCGCTATACCAGTGGCGGGAACCAAAACGGATATCCAGAGACAGGAGATGGAAATTCGCATGATCCCGATCCCCCTTTTCAATTGCGAACCCGGAAATGCCGTCCAAAATCTGTAACCGGAAATCAAGTTAGTTTTTTCAAGTAGTCGGAAGCTTGGAGTCGCGTGTCGCGCGCGCGAGAAACCTCACACGATTGACATAATCAATTCCCTACGACACGCTCTTTCCGCGAAAACCCGCAGTTATATTCCGTTTCGCTATTGTTGCGCCTGCACCAACGGCAACTGTGAAGAAAGTTGCAAATCGATCATGGCTTGAACCCGGCGTTCGATTTGGAAAAAAGTGGCTACTTTCTTGCCCGGAATCACTTTGTTGAAGATTGCAACATAGCGAATGCGCAAGTCGGCTACGTTCTTGTCCACTGCCAACGCCCGATTGGTCAACGATAGCGCCTGTTCATCGGTCATTGTGCCCCAGGAGGCGGCATATTCCTTGATCAACGCGTACTTTTCATTGTTTACCTTTACAAGATCGGCCGTGTATTGATCGTAGACCGGCCAGAATTGCGTGGCTTCCGTATCGCTGAGCTTCAGATTCGCCGCGATGAGCTGTTTTTTCTTGGAGCGAATGTCTTCCCGCAACAGCTGAATATCCTGGTCGACGCCCGTTTGAGACGGGGTCGCCGCCGTCTGCTGGGCGATTCGATTGTTGG
Source organism: Candidatus Acidiferrales bacterium (assembly GCA_963722985.1). Lineage (GTDB taxonomy): Bacteria > Acidobacteriota > Terriglobia > Acidiferrales > UBA7541 > Acidiferrum. Next base: position 517,814 of record CAVROZ010000005.1, read on the forward strand.
CCCGAGCGGCTGCTCCGCCAGCAGTAACACAGACGGCGAACACCACCATGGGAATGAGCTTTTTGTTCATGTAGATCTCCTTTGAATCGAGTGACGCGTTGTTATGCAGAACCTTCATGACCGGCAACGAAGGCGTCGAAGACTGGCAAAAGTTCTGTCTTCACGTTAAATGCTTCATTGATCCTTCCATCGACATCAGCCCTTCGAACGTTCACAAACGTTGCGGAAAATTGGGATATCAGTTTTCTCAAAATTCAACTACGATTCTAGCAAGGCCCCCCGCTACTTCAAGATTCATCGAAGCATCGACGCACTTGCTGATACCAAGCGGGCTCCTAGAACACAAGATTCCGAGAACACAGCTCAATGCAGCTCTGGCAGGAAGCGCAACCGCGAAACAGCATGCCTGGGCGGCGGTCGGGGCTAATTAAAGGCCTATTTTTGCCTGAAGTCAATATGTTGCTCTAATTCCGTCCGTAAGTTTTTGATTCGCGCCACGTCCCTTATTCGCCAGCTCGTGGTCTACTCGCTGTTTTGCCTGTAACGCTCCAAAGAATAAATTGCCACCCTCTCCTTGAAATTACCTGGTAGAACCTCTTACTCAGAGATTGAAGACTTCTAAACTCCCGGCCACTGAGATCCACGTCGTCGCAGCAAACGCTACGTTTCGGAACTGCCCCGGTTCGTCACTTCGTCACCGCAGACGCCACCGGCCGAATTTTTTCTGGAGCCACGATCCCCTGGCCCTCGAGGACGCTGTAGAAGCGGTCAGCCGGAAGGTCTTTCAACACTTCAACTACGCCTGAGGGCCAGCGAATCTCCACATGGTCGACCTTCGTAGCCTTGTCCAAACCAAAGTGAACTCGCGTGTCGTTCATCGAAAGATAGCTCCCGCCACTTTGAATCTCGGCTGTTTGCGCCATTCCCCCCGCTACAATTTTCAGTCGCGCTCCAATGGCCATACGATTACTTTTGGTTCCCGCCAGGTCGAAACTTACCCAATGGCGGCCGGGAAGGCCATGATTACGAAGGATCATGGGGCTGCCCACCAGATCTTCCACCACTACAGCCATGTTTCCATCATTGAAAAGGTCGCCAACCGCCAAGCCGCGAGAAACTCGCGGCTGCTGTATTGCCGGTCCGGCTTGGTCGCTGGCATCGCAAAACGAACCTTCGCCGAGATTAAATTGGAGTAATTTCGGTTCGCGATACTTAGGGCCCGAAGCAAGTTGCTCCACTTGCGGGTAAACGTGGCCTGCAACGGTAACCAGGTCGAGCCAGCCATCGTTGTCCAGATCCACAAACGCGATGCCCCACTTCACAAGGGGCACAGAAGGCAAACCGATGCCGGATGGATAGGAGACATCCTGAAAGTCCCATTTGCCGTCGTTGCGGTAGAGCGGCGTGTTATCCAAGGAAAAATTCGTCAGTGCGATCGAGGGCCGGCCGGTGTGCAGATAGTCGCCGGTCGTGACCCCCATTCCAGCTTGTTCATGACCGTCCTCGCCAAGAGCCGTACCCGATTCCAAGCCAATCTCGGTGAATTTGCCGGTTCCATCATTGCGGTATAGAAAAGAGGCAGTGGAATCGTTTGCGACATAAATATCAGGGCGTCCTGTATTATCAAAATCCGACCAGAGTACACCCAAACCGTAAAAACCGTGGGGATCGTCGACGCCCGCTTTTTTTGAGACGTCGCTAAACGTACCGTCACGGTTGTTGTGAAACAGAGAGTCTCCCGAGCCCTTCAGGCCGCGCGGTCCGCACTGCACGTCGATTCCCATAAACTTGCAATTGCTGCTGGTTCCAAACGCCGGCAGATGAAGAATGTCCAGATCGACGTAATTCGCCACCATCAAATCCACAAAACCGTCGCCGTCATAATCGCCAAAGGCTGCGCCCGTGGACCATCGTCCGTCGGCGACGCCCGAAGCTTTGGTCACATCGGTGAAGGTGCCATCGCCATTGTTGCGATAGAGGACATTGCCGCCATAACAGGTGACATAGATGTCCGGCCAACCGTCATTGTTGTAATCGGCGACGGCTCCGCCCATGGCATAACAAGGAGTACCCACTCCTGCTTTTTCGGTCACGTCGGCGAAGGTGCCATCATGATTGTTGCGATAGAGGGCTCCGCGCGCCTTCTGACTCTTCAAGGCTTCATCGACCGTTGGAGCGTTGGTGAAATAGATGTCCAGCCATCCGTCTCGGTCGTAATCGAGCAACAAGACGCCTCCAGCCATCGATTCAACGATGTAGCGGGATTCCGGCGAATAATCATGAGTGAAGTGAATGCCGGCCTTTTCCGTGATGTCTTCGAGCTGAGGTATCGGCCGATCTTTGCATTTTATGGTCTTTGCCGAAGCCGGTGGAGGTACTCCCTGACTAATTCCCTGGGCCAACGAACGGCAAGGGAAAAACAATTCGACAAGAATGAGCAAACTCAGAATCGGCCAAGAACGAGCCAACAGAATCCCCTGAGAAATCGCGTGCTTCTTTACAGTCTAACGCACCTCGTCGAACCAGCACAGACTTACCGACGTTGTTTGTCTTACCGACGTTGTTCGCGGATCGGCGCGGGCGTGGCGCCGGCGAGTTCGATGAGAAGGTGGCCACGTGCGGCGATGGACGCTTCGCCAATGTAGGAACCTCCGGATTTGCGGAACCTGGCACCGGAAAACTTCCAGGTTTCCGATGGAGCGAGACCGAACTCCGCCGGGTCGAACCGGATCTCCCGTTCGACGGCTTTGTCCTCTAGATTGAAGCAATTGATCACGGCGCTCTTCCCATCCGAGTGGCAATGGACATGAGTTTGCTCGTCGATTCCCCAAAATACGCCGGATGCAAAGTGGGGTTTGAGCCGCAGATACGTCGCCATGCTTTGTCGATGAAGCTCACGAATGGCTTCGTCGGGATGGGTCCCGCCGATTCCCAAGTGGCGGCATGTCGAGGCGTTCCACCAAAATACGATTGCGTTCTGGTTGTCGGCGCGCAAGTCGACATGGATGTAGAGAGGCACGCTGTAGGCTAGGTTGTAGTAATAGAGCGCGACGCTTCGGCCGCTGAGGAGATCTTCCATGGGCTTCCACATCAACTCAAAAGCCCACACGGAGTCGAATCCGAAGGCAGGACAATTCCCCTCGCGCTCGGAGCATAAACCGTGCCCGTAATAAATCGGGCAGGTGCGATTGGGCGAACCACCGTTTGCCGGATCATGCATCTCGATCAACACCTTCGGAAACTCGGCGTGAACCATGCGTGCCAAGCGACACATGGCCTGGCAATGTTCTTCCAGTCTTGCCGGGACAGGGTGCCCGTGGTTTGGATCCCAGCATTCTTCGCGGTAGGCAGTTCCGTCGAACATAAAGAAGGCCGCGCCGTCACTTGCGAGATTTTTCAGGCGCCTCGCGGTTTCCTCGAGGTATTGCTCGGAGGCACCGCAGATCACTGAATCCGAAATTCCAATGGAGGAGTCCCAAACGGCTCGGTTGCCGAAGCGGTCGAGGCGGTATGCTTCGACCGCGTACGAGGTCGGATCGCACCAACCGGAGAGTGGGGTATGCAGAGATGATTTCAGCCGGTAGTCGCGAGACAGCATGTCGACAAACGATTGGTAGGATTTCAGACGCGCTTCGTCCCAAATCTTTGAGCCAAAATTGGTGTCCCAACCCGGATCGAGGTACAGCGCCTCGCAGCCGATGGCTTTTGCTTTCCTGGCTTCCTCTTTCATATCTTCGAGTGTGTAATATTTCTTGCGCATTTCCGGGTTGTTCTGGCCGTCGTCGGGTAGCCACCAGAGCTTGTTATCGTAGATTTCGTTCCAATCGACTGGCGGATCGAACCCTTCCGGGCAGCCATGCCCGCGCTGCTGCATTTCGCTTCGAAACAGGTAGAAGCCCTGCGCCCGGTCGCCGGTGAATGGGCGGATTCGCGTCACTCCGAAGCGATGAGGTTCGCCAGGCAGCAGCCACGAGCCATGCTCGGGCGTTCCGCGATAAACGCCGATTCCACCCCAGCGCAGCGCAACGCGGTCTTGCGGCAAGGCGACGCGGTCGAGAATGGAAAACTCCAAACTGTCGGGGCTGTATTTCGAAATGAGAAATCCATGTTACCGTCGCTCCAGGCCCATCCTTCCGCAGCATAGGCGGCGGTGACGGAGGTGTCGCCGGGCCAAAGCTCCGAAGAAAACTGCTGCGTCAGGATTTGATTCAGCGAAAAGTCCGCGTATTGCATTTTGTGACCAGCAGGTTCTCGTCGAAAAGGAACAGCTGTGAATTCAAATTTCGCCGACGGCCCTTCGGCGCCAGCACTCCCCAATGGGACTGGCAGCATGAAACCGGTCCGAAGATCGTGCAGATCAAACGGCGAAGAGCTTTGGTTCGTGAGCTCGATCTCTTCTTCGATCAAAGGCGTTGAGGGATGAATCGCAAAGCGGTGGCGAACGGCAAGGCCCGTTTCGGTAGCGCCCTGAAACACAAGTGAGGACGAATCCTGCTGCACATCGGAAAAAACTGGCGAACCGAAAGAGTAGGAATAGGCGCTATCGGCCAAGATTGTGCCGGTTTCAAGATGCACCAGGCGGCACCGCAGTCCATTCGAAAGAGAGCATTCCAGTTCAAAATGTGAGTTTCGCAAAGTTACGGCGGAGGGTATGGCCTCCACGATGGCTCTCGGGGCCAACGGCCAGCCAGCTAGCGCCGACTGGGTAAGCGCTAGCTTCATGAGCTCTCTGCGATTCATTTCTGTTTCCCCTTGGAGAACATCGGCGTGCCAGGGGACAGAGTATAGAAGGAAACCTGCGCGCTGCCGCGGCCGATTTTGCAGATTGAAGGAAAGGACGGTTAGAATGCGGGCGTCGGAGATGATGTCGAATGAACATTCGATGTGCGAAGGAAATTCTCATCGGCGTGCTGCTATTGGCCATGCAGGGCTTCCGAGCGGAACAGCCAGCGGCACCTCAGGCGCAATCCGGGCCGGGGAGCTATGCGGGGGATGAAGCTTGTCGCGAGTGCCATCCGGTTCAGGTGGACAGCTACTTCCATACGGCGCACCATTTGACCTCACGGCTGCCAACCAAGGAATCCATCCTGGGTTCCTTTGCTACAGGAGAGAACGTCCTAAACACGGCGAATGCGGTTTTGTATTTTCGGATGGAGGCTAAGTCGACGGGATTCTACGAGACCGCCGTCTCGATGTTCCCGGCCATTTCGACACGCTCGGAAAGAATCGACCTGGTGATCGGATCCGGTCGGGTAGGCCAGACTTACTTATACTGGAGGAAAGATCAACTTTTTCAGCTTCCAGTATCGTATTGGGTTGACCTCAACTCGTGGGTGAATAGTCCGGGATACCGGGATGGCACGGCCAATTTTGAGCGGCCGGTGGTACCCCGCTGTCTCGAGTGCCACCTGAGTTACGCGGAGGCGGCTGAATTGTCGGCAGGGACAAATCGATACAAGCCGGCAACTCTCGTTCTGGGCATCTCGTGCGAGCGATGCCATGGCGCTGGACGCGAGCACATCGAGCAAGCGAGAAAAGAAGCGACCGGCGGCGGTATCATCAATCCGGTCAAACTGAAGCGAGATCGTCAGATTGAACTCTGCGCGCAATGCCACGGTGGCCGGCGTATACCCCGGACGCAGCCGTTTTCCTATCTTCCTGGGGAGCCCTTGGACAAATATTACCAAGCGGACCCAAAGAATACGGGAGCAAACGCGGACGTGCATGGGAACCAGGTAGCATTGTTGCAGATGAGTCGGTGCTATCAGGCGTCAGCCGATATGGGTTGCTCGACCTGTCACGACGTGCACCGGGCTCAGCGCGACGTGACGTCGTTATCGGAACGGTGTCTAGGGTGCCATTCCGGCGCCCGTGAATCTCACAAAGCCAAGAGCAAAATTGAGGGCGCTTGCGCCGATTGCCACATGCCCGTCGAAGCGTCAAACCTGATCATTTCAAACTCGAATGGCAAGCGGACCAAAGCTCTGGTGCGGAGCCACTGGATCAAAATCTACCCGAATGCGGGAACGCTTTAGTTCTAGCGAGAGTTGCCTTCCGTTCCTTGTTCATGAACAGCTGCGCAATTATTCTCATGCACCGAAGGCGGATTTTCTTGCAATCGACCTGCTGTGTCGCTATAAACGTCAGACGTTCATGCTCAAGAAATTGCTCCCCGTTCTCCTGGTGGCTTGTGCTTGGGCGCCGGTGCCGGTAGGAGTGTGTGCGCAACAGCCGGAAAAGCATGCGGAAGCCCATCCATGGTGGCAGCATGCCGTCTTCTACGAACTGTATCCACGGAGTTTCGCCGACAGCAACAACGATGGAATAGGCGATCTGAATGGAATCACAGCCAAGCTTGATTACCTGAAAGACCTCGGCATCGAAGCCATCTGGATCACGCCATGCTTTCCTTCTCCCCAAGTGGATTTCGGCTACGACATTTCGGACTACGAAGACATCGACCCGATGTACGGGACCTTAGGAGACTTCGACCGGTTGATGTCTGAAGCGAAGAAGCGCGGCATTCGCGTCATTCTCGACTTCGTTGCGAACCATACGTCCGATCAGCACAAATGGTTTGTGGATTCGAAGTCATCGCGCACTTCCGCGCACCGTGACTGGTACGTGTGGCGCGACGGCCGACAACCGGACAAGCCCCCGAACAATTGGGTTTCTACGTTCGGTCTTTCAGCATGGACTTATGATCCGGGGACGAAGCAGTATTTTTACCACTACTTTTATCCCGAACAGCCGGACTTAAACTGGCGAAATCCAGCCGTAGGAAAGGCGATGTTCGATGTCACGCGCTTTTGGTACAAGCGGGGCGTCGCCGGATTCCGTCTCGATGCGGTGGACTCGCTTTTCGAAGATCCGAACCTGACCGACAATCCGTTCTTGCCGGGCACGGACAGTTTCGGCCGGCCGAACATGGACGAGAAATACAATCAGAAGCTGCCGGAGATCCACGGCGTTCTAAAAGGACTGCGCAAGATCGCCGATGAATACGGCGCGGTGCTCGTCGGCGAAACCTACACGGGGAGCATCGAGCAGTTGAAACAATATTACGGCGATGGCGGTAGCGAGCTGCAGATGCCGATGGACATGATGTTCGCAACTGTCGACAAGCTGTCGGCCGCGGAGTTTCGCCGGCAGATTGCCGCCGTTGATTCGGCAGGAGGATGGCCGGTCCTGCTGATTGGCAATCACGACATGCCGCGGTCCTACAACCGCTACGGTGACGGCGTCCATGACGATGCCATCGCGAAATTGATGGCGGCTCTGTACCTCACATTGCGAGGAACGCCCATTCTGTATTACGGCGAAGAGATCGGCATGCACAACAACGACCCAAAAAGCAGGGAGGATGTGCGAGATCCTATGGGGAAGGTCGGCTGGCCTACCGAGAAGGGCCGCGACGGGGAACGTACTCCGATGCAATGGAACCCAGGCCCGAACGCGGGATTCAGCACGGCAAAGCCGTGGCTGCCCGTGCCCGCGAGCGCGTCGACCCACAACGTTGAGACCGAATCCACGGATCCCGATTCGGTGCTGACTTTTTACAAACGGCTCCTGCATTTGCGCCACTGCGAGAGGGCATTGCTCGATGGACAGTACGTTCCTTTGGACGAAACGAATCCGAACGTGCTTTCGTTCCTGAGGCAACAGGAGGACGAAGCAGTGCTGGTTGTACTGAACTTGTCGGAAAGTCCACAGGCCGTCACGTTGAACTTGGCTCGGCAGGGGCTCGGCCGAGCCAAGCCATCGACGTTGTTGGCGAGTGCAAAGACTGCAATGCAGGCTTCGGCCGAAAGCATAACCGTAGAGCCATTCGGGGTCTATATCGTGAAGCTAACAAAGTGAGCTTTCGCTGTGGTGAGGTTGGGATGCTGAGAGAAAAACCAATCTGAGGAGAAGGCAATTGCGCGAACGAAAAGAAACGAGACGGGGATTCATGCGGGCAGCCGGCACCGCAGCGTTCGGCGCCGTTGTGGGGGCCTGCGCGAGTCGCGCAGAGCAAGGAACTGCCGAAATGGCGGCGGCTCACACGAGCTTTGACGTGCGCGCCTTCGGTGCTAAGGGTGACGGGAAAGCTTTCGATGCTCCCGCGATCAACGCGGCCATCGATGCAGCCGCGGTCGCGGGCGGCGGCATGGTTCAAGTTCCGGCGGGAAGCTATTTGTGTTACTCGATCCATCTGAAAAGCAAGGTTCGCCTGTTTTTGTCGAGCGGTGCCACGATTGTGGCTGCGGATCCGCCGCAAAAAGGACAGCCGGGATATGACCTCGCTGAATCAAATCGTCCTTGGGAGGATTACCAGGATTTTGGGCACAATCACTGGCACAACAGCTTGATCTGGGGCGAGGGACTGCAGAATGTTTCCATTTGCGGTCCGGGTTTGATTTGGGGAAAGGGGTTGAGCCGCGGAGAAGGACAAGGTCCTGTGGCGGAAACGCCCGGTGTCGGAAACAAAGCCATCGCTCTCAAGAATTGCCGTGATGTGCTTCTGCGGGATTTCTCGATCCTGCATGGAGGCCACTTCGGAATTCTGGCCACTGGTGTGGATAACCTGACGATCGACAACCTCAAGATCGATACGAATCGCGACGGTATCGACGTCGATTGCTGCCGCAACGTGCGTATTTCGAATTGCAGCGTGAATTCACCGTGGGACGACGCCATCTGCCTGAAGAGCTCCTTCGCGCTCGGTTACGCCCGGGCGACAGAGATGGTCACCATCAGTAGCTGCATGGTCAGCGGCAGCTTTGAGGAGGGAACCATGCTGGACGGAACATTCCAGAAGTTTCCCGCGAACAGCGACGTCGACCGCAACGGTCGGATCAAGTTCGGCACCGAATCAAACGGCGGCTACAAGAACATTACGATTTCGAATTGTGTTTTTGACGGATGCTTCGGACTCGCGATCCTGAGCGTGGACGGTGCGTTGATCGAGGATATCTCGATTTCGAATATCACGATGCGCGAAACGGTAGGGGCTCCCATCTTTCTGCGCCTGGGTTCGCGCATGCGCGGCCCGGCGGGAGTGCCCGTAGGGGCGATCCGCCGCGTTAATATTTCGACCATCGTGTCCTCGAATGGTTCGTCAAAGATCTGTTCGATGATCACTGGAATTCCAAATCACAATATCGAGGATGTGAAGATCAGCAACGTCCTGGTCGAGCATCCGGGCGGTGGCACCGCGAAGGATGCGGCAGTTCAACTCGAAGAGAAAGAAAAAGAGTACCCGGAGCCAACAATGTTCGGAATAACACCGGCCCACGGCTTTCTGATCCGGCATGCGAAGGGAATCGAAATTAGTGATTTTAAGGTGGTGACGGAGGCGAACGATGCCAGGCCGCTGGTAATCGTAGACCATGGCGAAAACATTGACTTGTTCAACCTGAAGGTGAGTCCGGGCGCTCCTGCGCCGATGTTTGTGCTCGACGATGTAAAGGATTTTCGCGCATCAAAATGTAGTCCGGTTGCCGACACGCAAATTGCGGAAACGAAACATAAGGAACTCTAAGCGAATCGCTCGGATGTAAATTCTAGATCGCAGCGGGCTACGGAGCTTTTGATGATGGCAGCGGGCCGGCTGGCTTTCCTATCTTGATTGTCACCGGCGCCGCAAGAACGGCCAACCGATCGACGTCAAAATACTTGAACAGGTCGAGGCAAAATAAGTCAGGAGCAAGCCGGTAGGGAACTGGCGTGTCCAGCAGATAGCTGAGACTCGCCATGGCATTGTCCGAATAGAGCTCCGAAAACAGTTCGGGCTCCATCGCAGCCGCGCTTAAAGCAACAATTTGGCTCCGGATCCCTGCCGTTTCCAACCGGATTTTTTGCCCGCTCGAACGAAACGATTTCGCGATCGACACCAGTTGACTGACCTCTAACCCCAAAGGGCGTTGGCCGCTGCTCGCGAGCAGCATTTCCCAATAGGCCGGGTCAGGGTCGTCGGGCGTCGTCGAGCCGAAGAACAGGGGCTCAAGAGCGATGACCTGTTCGCCTCGATTTACGCGGTCCGCCACGATTTGCGCGGAGGCCTTGAAACCTTTGTCATTGATGACAATCGTGACCGGAGCATCGGCCGGGGCATGGTTGCCCGCGACCCAGATTCCCGTAGCGCAGAGCGAATTCGAGAAGTCGAACCGATAGGAGATGGATTGAAGGCCCGGGCGTTTCGTGCTGATTAGTTTCCAGGCGGTCGCCGACACTGGAGAATAGCGGATCACGCCCTTGAGCTGTTCGCGCTGCAATTTTGTCCAGGCGTCACGTTCCGTTCCTTGCGGTGGAATCGCGCCGCGATTTATCTCGGACGCCAGTTTTCGCGCCAGTGCTGCCGTCGTGAGGCTATCCTTTGGCAAGCTGCCGGCTAGTTGTTCCGAAGTGAAAATCTCGGAGCTGCTTGAGATTTCCTTGGTGATCGGCGGTAAGTGGAAATACTCCGCGAAGAAGGCGTAAGCCTGCTGGCGGTTGTCGATTTGATAGTTGTGTGTACCGGGGTCGATGTTTTCGTGCCAGCGCAGCGCGTTCTCCGCATTGTAAAGCTTGAAGAAAGGTAGCACCTGTTCGTAGACATAGGGCTTCACGAGAGGAGCAAGGAAGCAGCAATCGTCCTGCTCGTTATGGATCAAGAGTGTCGGCCGCGGAGCCCGCAGGGCAACAAGGAAGGGATAGTCGAAATTCTGTGTCAGGTCGGTAGCGTCTTCTTCTACCTCCTGTGTGTCCGTCGGACGCGTCAAGTTCGTCTCGGAGGATCCGAAACCCGCGACCTCAACCATGACATTCACGCGTTCATCGAGAGCGCTGATCATAATGGTCTGCCAGCCGCCTCCGGAAAGTCCGGTGACGCCGATGCGGGCAGGATCAGTTTGAGGTAGGGATGCGAGATAATCGAGACCACGACGGATGATCAGGTAGAAGTAGCCGAGTGAATTCGATCCGACGAGGTCAAGGTGACCGCCAAAATCGTGGCTGTTGTCCGGTTGGCCGAGCTCCCCGAAACCCGGCCAGCCGAGGCTAAGCGCGAGCATTCCTTGTTTCGCGAAGTTAATACAGCGTTTCTGTTCATACTCCACTAGATTGCCAAGCGGGTCGTGGCCGACAAGATTCAGTATGGCGGGAATACGCCCTTCGATCTTCTCAGGTTCGTAAAGAATGGCGGTCGAGTAGACTCCCGGGACGATTTCATAGCGAAACTTCCGAAGGCGGTAGCCGTGTGGGGTTTCGATCACGCCGGTCTGTTCAAAGTGCGGCCCAGCATTGACCCATTCCTGTGGCCAGCCGTGATAGGCGATGTCCTCCAAGACATGTTTGCGCAGTTTGTGCGCTTCCGCGGTCCATTGCTCGGCGGTAGCTGGAGGCACGGGCTTGGTGATGTGTTTCATCATGTAGGCTTGCAGTTGATAAGCCGTCACCGGCGTCGTTTGTACAGGCTTTTCGAGGAGAGGAGCGACCGTGTCGGCGATTGCTTGTGGCTTGGCCAGGCCGGCCGAGAAAAGAAAAAAGAAAGCTACAACCACGAATTGCACGGGACGACGCTCGAATTTCATATTTTTCACCCAAGTAGATGGAATGGTCGATCCGAACTCTTGGCTCAGGATACCGGTAATCGGACCGCGCGTTCAGGATTTGCGTTGCGCCGGGTAGCCGCGTGATGCGTACATTTTCACCATGTCCTCCACCGACTGCCGCCATTCGCGGCCATCCGATTCGGGGATCGTGCCCGGCCAGATGCTTACATAAATGTACTGCAACGGAGTATCGCCGATGTTTTTGACATAGTGATTCGTGTTCTGAGGAATAAACGCTACCGCCGGTGCGGAAGTTTCCTTGGTTTCCTCGCCGATCGAAACTCTCGCTCGACCGGAAACGATGAAATACATTTGAACGAAATTGGCGTGAGCGTTGGGCGGCGTTACAATGCCGGGCTCGATCGTTTCGAGAACGGCTTCAAAGCACTTTGTTTGATCGCGGGGAATCAGCATGGTGTAAAGGTTGCCGGCGCACCAGAACTGTTCTCCTTCATCGATTCTCTGACAAATCATTTTCCCTCCGTCTTCATTTCGACCTGCAGGAGCGGTCGGCAGGTTTCGCGTTTGACGAGGGTGGTTGGAAGCAGAACCTCCGGCAACCGGCGACCTTTGGATTTGATCTTGGCGACGGCCATTTTCGCCAATTGCCGTCCGACCTCGATGGCGTCGACTCGAACGCTGGTGAGCGACTGCAGTCGGGCCATCCCGTGTTGGTCATCAAAACCAATCAGGCTCGCGTCATGGGGAACGCTCATATGCGCCTTTTGCAGCCCTTCCCATACGCCATGCGCGACTTCGTCGTTGCCCGCCAGCACCGCCGTCACGCGGCGGTGTTGTTCGCAAATCATCTGAATGCTGTTCATACCGTTCAAAAAGCGATCATCGGAAAGCCCTAACGTTTGGGAAAGAGGTTCGAGACTGGCATCTTGCATGGCCTTCAAATAGCCCTCATGCCGATTCCGATACCAAGGCAAGGACGTGTCGCCGATGAACCAAATGTCCTTATGACCCAAAGAGATTAAATAGCGAGTCGCTTCGACAGCCCCAGAAAAATCGTCGAAGCGAACCTGGTCGAAAGGTTCGCGAGTATCGAGGCTGCCAAAATTATTGGCCATCAAAACGTATTCCACCTTGCGCTTATCGAGACTCGTGGTGAAATTTTCGAAATTCGAGCCAGCCAGGATGACGCAGTCCGCAATGCCATGGCTCTGCAAAACGCTCGGCAGTTGCAACTCGCCAGGGGAAACCGACGAGGAGTAGCGGAACCTCGTGTAGATGACAAAAAATCCGGATTCTTCGCAATATTCTTCGACACCTTGCAGGACGCGGGAGTGGAACGGGTGAAGGAAGTCGCGATTACTCAGAATGAAAGAAACGACCGGGGAGGAATTGCGGGCAAAAATCTGAGCTCGTGCGTTCGGACGGTAATTCAGCTCTTTCAGAGCTCGTTGCACACGTTCCCGCAGTTCCGAATTGACGTCCGGCTGATTGTTCATCACCCGGGAAACGGTGCCGACAGCTACACCGGCTCGACGGGCGACATCGCGGATGGTCACAGCCATCGCTAGGGCACCGGCCGGTGGTTCATGAATAGCTTCATGAAGCGACTATAACACGTCACGGGCCTCAGGCAAGAGGTTTGGCAAAATCAAAAGGCCCCACGCCGACGGTATAAGCGCCTATTGGCGGGGTTTATTAGGTTTATCGCAAATTTCTTCTTGACAAAGTATAAGCGCCAAGATAGACATATGAACCAGTTCATGAATCGCAGCGGCGACTTGGCGCTCTTTCGAACAACGGAACGAATCTATCGATGCAGTTTTTCGGCTGTTTCGACGGTCATTCCTGGTCGCTGATTCGAAGAATTTCGCTTGGGGTGCTGGTTTCTCGGAAACGTTAAGGCTCAACGCGAGAAAAATGGAGGTCGACGCCATGGGCAAGGGGTGTCCTAACGGTGTATTCGACGGTGGGCAGAGCAAGGTCAAAAGGCATCAATCAAGTTGGTATACGACACAGAGCAAGATACTGATTACCACGCTCGCTTTGGTGTTTTCGGGCTGTTGGGCGGGCAGCGCTTATGGCCAGGCCGTTTACGGGAGCATCGGCGGAACCGTGGTCGATTCATCCGGTGGTGGCGTTGCGAATGCGCAGATCACGATTACCGATATGGATCGAAATATCGTGTACACGACGCCATCGAACGCCGCCGGCAACTACGACGAACGGCACCTTATCGTCGGCCATTATCGCGTGCAGGTGGAAGCGGCGGGTTTCAAGACGGTCGTTTCCGAGGTTGATGTTGCGGTGGACAGCCGCGCAACGTTTGACGTGACCTTGCAACCGGGGGACGTGAAACAAACCGTTACCGTCACCGATGAAGCGCCGCTGCTCAAGACAGAACGCATGGACGTATCTACGACATTGACCGAACAGCAGGTCACGCAATTGCCCACATGGGGTCGCAACTTTTCGAACCTTTTGCTGTTGACGCCGGGCGCGGTTCAATTCTGCTGGGGCGACACTTCCACCGAGAATCCGCAGGGCGGCATTGCCGTTAACGTGAACGGTCAGATGTTCGTGGGCGATGCGTCGATTCTCGATGGCACCGACAACCGCGACTTTCTCTACGGCAACATGTTGATCGTGCCCAGCCTCGATTCCGTCGTGGAGATGAAGGTAACGAGCGCGGTTCCCGACGCAGAATTTGGCCAGGTGAGCGCGGCGGTCATTACGACCTCAACGAAATCAGGAACGAATGACTTCCACGGCGAGGGCCTATGGTTCCGCCGGAACGATTCAATGGAAGCACGTGATCCTTTTTCGCAGTCCATTCCCGATCCGATTACCGGGAAATACATTCCTGCCACTCTATGGGATCAATTCGGCGGCTCCGTCGGCGGACCCGTTATCAAAGACAAAGCGTTCTTCTTTATCGATTATCAGGGGACGCGCGCCAAAGACGGCGGATCGGCAACCGCGCGCGTACCTACGGCGGCCGAACGAGACGGAAATTTCAGCGTGCTGGCGGCGGCGACGGGCCAGAACATTTACGACCCTTACGACGCTGCCGGAAACCTCCTTGCGAACCCAAGTCTGCGCACCCAATTTGCCGGAAACATTATTCCCGCAAACATGATATCGACGGCAGCGCAGAACCTATTGAAGTATATCCCACTGCCGAACATAAACCAGACCGATCCAACGCTTCCGAACTACTCCGGCGGAGCATCCGACATCTACAACGGCGACGCGATCACCGGACGCGCGGATTACTTCCACAGCGACACTTTACGTTTTTTTGATCGCTACACCTTCACGCAATTTCTGAAACAAGCCCCTGGATTGTTTGGCGCCATTGCCGGCGGACCGCAGCTGAACCAGTTGGGCTACACCGGAAGCGGAGACACGCGTCCTCAGAGCAATTCCTTTGGTCTTGATAAAACGTTGAGCCCGACGCTGCTAACCGACTTCCGTTTCGGCTGGTACAAACAGCGAATCAATGTGAATCCCCTGGCTGACGGCGATTTTGCGACGCAGGCTGGGGCGGTAGGGTTGAACATCCCTACCGATGCGCTCACCAATAACATGCCGCACTTTTCGATTCAGGGACAGGGTGGCTTCGATTTCGGAAACGGTTTGTATAACAATTGCAATTGTCCGCTGATCGAAAGGATGCAGGAATTTCAGGTGGTCAACAACTGGACCTGGACAAAGAGCAACCATACCATCAAGTTTGGCGTGGACGTCCGCCGCCTGCAAAACCTACGTATTCCAAGCGACCAACACCGCTCGGGCGAACTGTCCTTCGCCCCAACATTCACGGAGGGGCCAACCGGCGGTGGTCTTGGTCTGGCGGCCTATCTTCTCGGCGATGTCACTACCTTCCAGCGCTACGTCTCGAGCTCGGAGAATGCCGGTGAACGGCAGTGGCGCAGTTTCTTCTATGGTGAGGATACTTGGCGGGTCACTCAGAAGCTGACTCTGAACTACGGACTGCGTTGGGAGATCTACTACCCGCAGACCGTGACTGGCACAGGACAAGGTGGCTGGCTCGACATCAACAACGGGGAAATGCTGGTCGCGGGCGAGAACGGCGTGGGACTGAACGGAAACGTCCAGAACTCGTTCAAGAATTTGGCTCCCCGGCTGGGCATTGCCTATCAAGTGAATTCCAAAACTGTGGTGCGCCTCGGTTATGGGCGGTCCTTCGACGTAGGCATGTTTGGCACCATCTTCGGTCACACCGTCACGCAGAACCTGCCCGTTCTCGGAACTCAGTACATTCAACCCACGAACAACTGGGATCCAGTCTTCAATCTGTCCGTAGGACCACCAATGGTGGACCCGGCCACGGTACTCGATAATCAGCCCAAAGGACCTACCGGTAGCCCCCTCTATCCGAATGGTTTCCGTGCTTGGGTCTTACCGCAAAAAATGATTCTGCCAACCGTCGACGCTTGGAATGCCACGGTTCAACGCGAGATCACTCCCACATTTTCCATTGAAGCGGCCTACGTCGGCAACAAGGGTACGCACATCTTTGTGGGGGAGAGCAACTGGTACGACATCAACAGCCCGACAATGGTCGGCTTTCCAAATCTAACGACCGAGGAACGGCAGCCCTACTTCGCGAGGTATGGCTGGAACATCCCGCTCGAGTGCATGTGCAACACCGGGAACAACCATTACAACGCGCTGCAGATTAAGGCGGAAAAGCACTTCTCGAAAGGATTCACCATCCTGTCTCACTATACTTACTCCCACGCGAAGAACCACGATGCTCCCGATTACCTTTACGATCCTGATCTTTTCTACGGCCGACCGAGTTGGCAACGAAACAATGTCTTCGTCTTTACGGGCATTTGGGATTTGCCGTTCGGCAGAGGAAAGATGTTCGGGACCGACGCTTCAAGGGGGTTGAACTACCTTATCGGCGGTTGGCAGTTTAGCGGTGCACTCACCTGGATGGGTGGGACTGGCATCACGCCGAGTTATCAGGAATGCGGTAGCGACAACGACATCGGCGTCTGCCTGCCAAATCTTGTGGGCAGCGTAACAACGCCGAAGCAGCAAAATGACTGGTTCGAACTTACCTCCGTACCACTGGCCGTCAACGGCCAGACCAGCGGTCCTTGGCAACGTCCGCAAATTGCGACTCCCGGAGATGCCCATCGCAACTCGATCATCGGACCGACCTGGTTCGACACGGACTTCGCACTCCAAAAGAGCTTCCTCGTAACGGAGAAATTCAACACCCAGTTCCGATGGGAGATCTATAACCTGACGAACCACCCGAATCTCGGCAATCCGAGTGGATGCGTTGACTGCATCGGGGGCAATGTGATCACCGGCCTGAACGGCAACGCCACCATGCGCCGCATGCAAATTGGCTTACTCTTCCAGTTCTAAGGGGGGTATTCTTGCTCTCTGAGCACGCCGTTCGTGGCTCGGAGGAGACAATTTCGGTGCGAAACAACGAGAACGGTCAATCACCCCGTGCGTGGAGAGTTCCAAAGACCTCTCCACGCATGACCGTTTTCAGGATAGCTTTCACGGTGACAATTTTCGCGCTTTGTAATACTCCCTCGGGGAATGCCCAAGGTGCTGCGCCGGCGGCCACCGATTCGCGGGCGTCGCTCGCCGGAGCAGATTCCTTGTTGACAGCGGGAAAACCGGATGAGGCTTTGGCGATGCTTCAAGAGCTTGCGGTGAAAGATCCCGAGATGCCGGGCTTAGAAGCCATGCTGGGCAAAGCTTGCTTTCAATCGAAGAGATTTCCACAGGCCGTCGAGCATTTGAAAACGGCGCTCGACCAGAAGCCGGATGATCCCGAATCCACGCAACTCTTGGCGCTGACGTACTACGCGTCAGGCAATTTTCAGCAGGCTTTGCCCTTGCTCGAAAAGCTCGGCCCGCAGCTCCCGAAGAGCAACGCGGACGGCCCATACCTGCTCGGCGTTTGTTACATCATGACGCAGCGCTGGGACGATGCGCGGAGGACGTTTGCACAGATGTTTTCGGTGCCTCCCGATAGCAGCATGGCCTATCTGATGTTTGGGAAAATTCTGATTCGTCAGCGCATGGAGGATCTGGCGGTTCCCGAAATTCAAAAAGCTTTGGAGCTCGATGCGCGCCTCCCCATGGCACATTTCCTGCTCGGCGAAATCGATCTGTTTAAGAAGAACCCTCAAGCCGCGGTGAACGAATTTCAGAAAGAGATGGCGGTCAACCCCACCGTTTGGCTCGTCTACTGGAGACTGGGCGATGCGTATGTGCAACTGGAAAAGTATGACGAAGCCGAAAAGGTACTCAAGGAAGCAATCTGGCTGAACGAGTGGTCCTCCGGCGCTTACATTCTACTGGGCCAGATCGCGTTGAAGAAGGGAGACTCTGGCTTGGCCGCCGGCTTCCTGGAGCATGCCATGCGCATCGATCCCCAAAACTATTGGGTGCACTACTTTCTGGCGAAGGCCTACCACAATCTGGGCCGCACGGCCGAGGCAGCCCAGCAATTCGAGATTTCGAAGTCTCTGCTGAACGACAGGCTTACCGACGACCGCAATATGTTGCAGACGGTTCCCTGAAATGAAGATGGAGCGGCGGCCGAATCGAAAAAGCCTGCCAACGATCCCCAGAACCTATACGATGGATCCATCCCGACGTGAGTATTTGAAGACGCTGTTCGCTGGCGCTGCCGCCAGCTCGTTTGCGCCATTCGAAGCCTTCGCAGCCGCTACAGACGCCGAGCAAAAGCAGCCCGCCGCGCCGCCGGATCATGAGCGTCGTATCCAGTGGTGGCGCGAGGCGAAATTCGGAATGTTCGTCCACTGGGGGCTTTATAGCATTCTCGGTCGCGAGGCCTGGGTCATGGGCGACGAGGACATACCTCTTCAGGAGTATGAACGCCTCGCGAAGCAGTTCCAACCTGCACCAAATGTGGCGCGAAACTGGGCTCACCTCGCGAAGGACGCGGGGATGCGCTACATGGTGATGACCGCAAAGCATCACGAGGGCTTCTGTCTTTTTGCCTCAAACTTGACCGACTACTGTGCAACGAAGCAGGCCGTCCGGCGTGACCTTGTCCGCGAATATGTGGAGGCAGCCCGCGCGGAGAACCTCGGAGTCGGAATCTACTTTTCCCTAATGGATTGGCACCATCCTGATTGGCGAACGGCCAAAGCTGATCCTGTGGCGCGCAAGCGTTTTGTTGATTACACCCACGGGCAGATCCGCGAACTCATGAGCAATTACGGCAAGATCGATATCTTGTGGTATGACATGGCAGTTCCGCTCGATGCCGAGGAGTGGCGTTCGGTCGAGATGAACGAAATGGTTTTTCGGCTTCAGCCGGACATCATCATCAACAACCGCAATCTGATCCCTGGAGATTTCACCACGCCTGAGCAGTCCACGCAGCCCGGCAAAGGCGACTGGGAATCGTGCATGACGATCAACGACAGTTGGGCGTATCTCGCCGCCGACAATAACTGGAAATCTGCACAACAACTGGTGCAAAACCTCGTCGAATGCGCCCGTGATGGCGGTAACTACTTGCTCGACATTGGCCCGAGGGCCGACGGATCCGTTCCTGAACCCAGTGTAACGCGCCTGCAAGCCATCGGCAGATGGTTGCAGAAGAATGGAGATGCAGTATATGCAACGCAGAGGTGTCGGTTCCCTCATGGAAATATCGGGGCATATACGCGGAGAGAAAACACGCTTTACATCGTGATTTATTTCTGGCCTGGAGAAACGATGACGGTGGGCGGCGCGAAATTCAAGGTGAAGTCGGCGCGGTTCTTGGCTACCGGCGCACCGGTGACCTTCACGCAGCGCGGAAGCCAATTGATTTTCTCTGGCCTTCCGGCGAAGGTTCCGGATGACCCGGTTACGGTGATTGCCGCGGAATGCGACTCCGAACCGATTCAGGATGGGTTGTCCTCGAAAGCGGATCCCGCCAGTTAGGCGTTCGCATCTCGTTCACTTCAAGTCGCAACTTGCGCCAGGCTCCTGCGGAGTATAGTGCACACCACCTTCGACGCGAACCGGATGAACAAAGTGCCGCCGCAGGTGCGGAATATGCTCGAGGAAGATCACCGGGTGACCCATTGCGATATGGTTGAACAGAACGAGATGCTGATGAAGTTGGCCCATGTCGCCCACGTGCGGCACCACCGGGATCCCGAATTTCTTGCACAGCAAGCTGACTGCGAGGAACTCGCTGACTCCTGCCACGCGCACGGCGTCCACCTGGATAAACCCTGCGCAATTCGCCTGCAGATAATTCTTGAATACGACGCGATTCGGAACGTGCTCACCGAGGGCCAGCTTCATGGGTAGAATGGAGTTGGCAAGGATTTTGTGGGCCCTCACGTCGTCTGGATGAGTGGGCTCTTCGATCCAAAAGGGATTAATGTCACGAAACATTTGGCAGATGTCGATTGCTTGTGGCAGAGTCCACTGTTGATTCGCATCGATCATCACACGCACGTCGTTGCCAGCGAGTTCGCGCACGATGCTCGCTCGGCGAAGGTCTCGTTCTGGATCGCTCGAACCGACTTTCAACTTCATGGCGGTAAAGCCCGCTCCGAGCGCCTTTCTGCAATTCTCACGAATCTGCTCGTCCCCGTAGTTGAACCAACCAACCGACGTGTCGTATCCGGGGTAACCGGTTGCGAGTAGGCCTTCTCGCTGAATGCGGGTGGAAGCGTGGTCATTCAAAATTGCCAGCGCCTGAGCACGATTGAGTTCGTCCTCGAGATAAGAAAGGTCGAGCGTCGCGACGATTTGTCTCGGCGTGAGTTCCAGAAGCAATTTCCAAAGCGGCAAACCGCGCGACTTTGCCCACAAGTCCCAGCAGGCATTGGTAACCGAGGCGAGGGCGAGTTGCACCACACCTTTGTGCGGGCCCAGCCAGCGGAGTTGTTGCTCATCGGCCATCAGCTTTTGCCAGGAACCGAAGTTCGCCATCAATTCTTCGATATCCCGGTCGACCACATGGCTCGCATAAAACTGGGCGGCCTCACAGACCAACTGCGTACCTGCGCCTAAAGTGAAGGCAAGTCCTGAACCTATGTTTCCCTGGTCATCGGCGAGCAGAGTTACTGCATAGGAATAGATCGGGTGGCGGTGAATCGCGTCGCTGCCGTAGCCGGACCCGATGGGATAGCGCAGATCGCGCGTCGAAGCCGTTTTAATCATGATGAAGCGTTCGAACGGCGATAACCGAGTTCGGCTCCGCCGCTGACATGCATGATGTGACCGGTGACGAAGCGCGCCTGATGGGACAAAAGAAATACACTGGCGTCAGCGATCGCGTCGGCCTCCGGGCAATAACCGAGAGGGTGAATTTCATCGAGGTAGCGCTCGATCGAGGGGGCATTCGGCTGTTCCTTCGCCCACTGACGAAGCATCGGGGTCCAGACGCCTGCAGGACAGATCGCGTTGACACGGATACCGTGCACAGCGTAATCAAGTGCCATCGATTTCGTCAGCGCGTTCATAGCGCCTTTTGTCGCCGTGTAGGCTGCGTGGATTTCCTGGCCGATCACGCCAACAAGGCTCGAGGTATTCAAAATGCAGCCCTTGCTGGCGCGCAAGGCTTCGAACGCAAAGCGGGTTGTAAACAAAATGCTCCTTAGATTCGTGTTGAACAAAGCCTCCCATTCAGCATCGCTCGTCTCGTGCAGTGCTTTCGATGGCGTGGCGATCCCGGCGTTGTTATGTATAGCGTCCAGCCGCCCGAAGCGCTCTAAGGTAAGAACGACGGCAGATTTCACTTCGTCCGCGTGGTTAAGATCACAGGCAATACCCAGGTGGCCGGGTCCGAGTTCGGTTGCAGCTTTTTCAACCCGCTCGCGACCGAGTGCCGCAATTGCGACCAGCGCGCCCTGCGCGACATAAGCCTTGGCACAGGCCCAGCCAATGCCGGTCGAGCCACCGGTAAGCAAGATCACGTTGCCTTTCAGTAGATCGTTCATATCGCATATCGATTGAATCGATTTAAATCCGGTCAATATTCGCACAATGGGCCCTGTCTCAAGCTGCGGAGCCGCCGTGCAAAGGTGCTTGACATTCGGCACCGCGCCGGAATATAAGCGCTTAGCAGAATAAAGTCAACAAGTTCGAATTGAGGTTTCCTTGCATCCCTTCGAGGCTCAGAATGGACAAACCTGCTGTCAAAGTGATCCGCTCGACGGTCGCTCTTTTCGCCTTGGTGTTTCTTTCCATTGCTTGGGATTCACGGTCGGTGAGCGAGTCGCTTTACCTTGACCCGTCGCAACCCGTGAGTGCTCGTGTCGATGACCTGGTCGGCAGAATGACCCTTGATGAAAAGGCCTCGCAACTGGTGAACCAGGCTCGCGCTGTTCCACGGTTAGGGATTCCGCGATACGACTGGAGGAGCGAAGCGCTGCACGGAATCGCTGGCGGAAGCGTTGCTACGGTGTTCCCGGAGCCGGTCGGGCTGGCCGCAACGTTTGATGCTCCGCTGATCCATAAAATGGCAAACGCGATCGGTGCCGAGGGCAGGGCCAAGCACAACAAAGCGGTTCGCGAAGGGAGGAGAGACATTCTGGAAGGCCTGGACTTCTGGGCGCCGAACATCAATATTGCGCGCGATCCTCGTTGGGGACGCGGGCAGGAAACCTACGGTGAAGATCCGTTTCTGACTTCCCGAATGGGCGTTGCATTTGTCAGTGGCATGCAGGGGGATGACCCGAAATATTTGCAGGTGATTGCCACACCGAAGCATTTTGCCGTTCACAGTGGTCCAGAACCTACGCGTCACGTTAGAAACGTCGAAGTTTCGAAGCACGACATGCAAGATACCTACCTGCCAGCATTTCGCTCAGCCGTCGTCGAAGGAAAGGCAGAATCGATAATGTGCGCGTACAACCGCGTGAACGGGGAACCAGCCTGTGCAAACAGTTATTTGTTGCAAGATGAGCTCCGCGGAGCTTGGAAGTTTGATGGCTACGTCGTGGGCGACTGTGATTCGGTCGAGGAGATCTACAGCGCTCATCACTTTGCGAAGACCTTCGCCGAAGCCGGCGCGCTTTCCGTCAAAAGAGGCGTAGACAACGAATGCATCGATTCCTACGCTGAAGTCGCCGGGAGCACGGACTACACACAATTCCTCGATGCCGTGAGGCAAGGTCTTCTAACCGAAAAAGACATTGATGCCGCGGTGAAGCGCCTGTTCGCGGCGCGATTTCGTCTCGGAGAGTTCGACCCTGCCGGAATGGTGCGCTATGCGCAAATGGGCGATTCGGAAATCGATAGCGAGGCGCATCGAGCGATCGCCTTGCGAACCGCGCGTGAATCCATGGTGCTTCTCAAAAACAATGGGATTCTCCCACTCGGTTCGAAATTCAAGAAAATTGCCGTAGTCGGACCTTCCGCGGACTCTTGGCGTGTTCTGCTCGGAAATTACAACGGAGTACCCTCACGCGTAACCACCGCTCTTGAGGGAATCCGCAAAACGTTCTCGGCTCTCGAGGTCACCTTCGCGCCTGGCATGAACCTGCTACGGGAAGAGTCGGTCGTGCCGGCCACGGTGTTTTCAACAGAGGACGGCAAGCCCGGCTTGCAGGCCGAGTACTACCCTAATAAGGAGTTTCAGGGCCCGCCTTCGCTCGTACGCACCGACAAATACATCTATCTCGAACCACCGCCGTTGGGGTCAAATTCTCTCGCGCAGCCGCCGGGTCCCAATGAATTTTCGGTGCGCTGGGAGGGGATTTTGACTCCGCTCGAGTCCGCGACCTATCAGCTTCGGCCGACAGCCTCGTCGAACAAGCTGTGGATCGACGGAAAGCTCGTGATCGATACGTCGGTGTTGGGCTCTGACGCGCCGAAAGCGGTGGTCGTCACGTTGGAGAAGGGCCGTCGGTACGGGTTTAAGCTAGAAGCGATTTCGAGGGACGACGGTGGAGCGACGTTGGTCTGGCTGCCTCTGCTTTTGCTCCCGTTACAGGACGCCGTCGCCGCAGCGAATTCTGCCGATCTCGTGATCGCCTTGTTAGGAATTACCTCGCAACTCGAGGGCGAAGAACTACAGGTAAGTCTACCGGGTTTCCAGGGCGGAGATCGCACAAGCCTCGATCTTCCGAAGGAAGAAGTCGATCTGCTCCAGGCGTTGAAAAATACCGGCAAGCCCCTGGTTGTCGTGCTAATGAACGGCAGCGCGCTCTCCGTAAATTGGGCGGACAAGAACGCCGATGCGATTCTGGAAACCTGGTATTCGGGCGAAGAAGGCGGGGCGGCCATCGCCGAAACTCTGGCGGGACTCAACAATCCCGCGGGCCGCTTGCCAGTGACTTTCTACAAGAGCGCAGATCAGCTTCCTCCATTCGAAGATTACGCCATGAAGAATCGCACCTACCGCTACTTCACAGGCGATCCGTTGTACCGCTTCGGTTATGGACTGAGCTACTCAAGATTTGCTTACCGCGATTTGAAACTCTCTTCCAACACGCTCCATGCAGGAGACAGCCTGAATCTCGATGTGAATGTGAAAAACGTGAGTGGGCGCGAAGGAGACGAGGTAATCGAAGTGTATTTGGAGTTCCCCAAGTCGTTTGGCGCTCCGCTTCAGGCCCTTCGAGGGTTCCAGAGAGTTCATCTCGCTGCTGGAGAACAGAAGCATATTCAATTTACGTTGCAGGCTCGCGACCTCAGTCTTGTGAATGAGGCCGGCGAGCACATCGTGGCTGAGGGAAATTACCGCGTCAGCGTCGGTGGCGGATTGCCGGGGCCGCGAACACCATCCGTCGCAGCCAACTTTGCGATTCAAGGCCAGCAAAAACTGCCGGATTAGAGAATCTGTCAACGCATCGATGCGCGGCCATTACGGAACCAAGCGCACATCCAGTTGGTGAGCTTTCGCGAATTCCTGATCGGCTGCCGACTGATCCCCTTTTCTTTTGAACGCGATCCCCAACTGATAATGAGCCATCGCATTCTCCGGAGTCGCGGCAATCGCGACTTGGAATTCTGAGATGGCTCCATCGAGATCCCCTACGCCCAACAGCCGCTGGCCAGACCGCAATGCAAGCACCGCAGCCTGTTGATTCGTCTGCTGTTTCATAAATTCACTCGCTTTGCGCGTTTCGGCCTGAGCCGCGTCCGCATCTCCCATCTGGCGTAATACGCCTGCCAAATTAGTGTGCGCGCCGGCAAAATCGGGCTGCAACCGGATTGCTTCGCGCAAGGCTGCGGCAGCTTCAGGTAGTTTTCCCTGCTGTTTCAGAACAGACCCCAGCGTGTAGTGAGCCTCGGTATAGCCAGGTTTGATTTGAATGGCGCTCCGCAAATCTTCGACAGCTTCAGGAAACTGACCCTGCTGCCAAAAGGTCACGCCGAGGGTATAGTAGGCGTCCGCCGATTGCGGGTCGAGTTCCGTGGCGCGTCTCAGTTCGGCAATGGCTTCGGGTAATCTGTCTTTCAGTTTCAAGGCAAGGCCGAGATCGTAGTGCAGGGTGGCATCGTTCGGCGCCGCCTTCAGAGCGGATTGAAACTGCTCAATCGCTGAGTCGAAATCGGCAAGCTGTAAATACGCCACGCCAAGATTCGTCTGAAATCCGACGTCACCCGGCCGCAATTGCAAGGCGCGCTGTTGTTCGGCAATCGCACCCTTGGCGTCGCCAATTTGCAACAGGGCCAAACCCAAATTGCTGTACGCATCTGGGTTTTCGGGCTGCTGCATGACGACCTCTCGAAATAGCTCGACGGCCTCGTCACCCTGCCCGGCTCGTTGATACAACATACCCAGTCGATTGGCCGCATCGGGAAAGTCCGGCTGCAGCTTCAAAACCGCTTGCAGTTCGGAAATGGCGCCTTCTGTCTCGAGCGAGCCCTGTAGTGCTTCGGCAAGATAGAAATGCGCTCGCGGGTCACCAGGCGTTAATCGCACGTCCTCACGCAGGTATTCCCCCGCCTTCTGAAAATCTCTTTGCTCCAGGTACAGCACTCCCAAGTGAAGATGCGCTGGGGCATAAGAAGGTTGGAGCTCGAGAGCCGCTTGAAACTGTTCGACCGCCTCTGCCGTTCGCTTCTGCTTGACGAGAACGGCGCCGTATTCATCTCGCAGATCGGCTCGGTCCTTGGCGGACTCGACCGCGCGTTTGAGTTCTCCCGCCGCTTGTTCAAGCTGGCCCGAGTATGCCAGTGCGCGGCCTAGCGTACGGCGGGCCTCGGCATCGTTCGGCGCCAGGCGAGCAGCCTCGCGCGCTTCTCGAACAGCCTGTACTGCATCGCGCTTCTGAAGTAACGCCATCGCCAGATTCATGTGAGCCTGAGGCAAAGAAGGATTAATAGCCAACGCGGCGTGGAACTGTTCTATCGCTGCGTCCGGTTTGCCCTGTGCCAGCAGCACCCAACCCAACAAGTCATGCGCGGCCGCGTTGTTGGCATCAATTCTGACGGCTTTTTCAAAAGAATCCTGGGCTGCGAACAGATCGTGGTGCTGCAATTGATCCATTCCCGTCCGGAGAGCTGCATCGGCTGGACTGCCACCCTGCACGGGAGGAGCGGCCGCATTTTGCGAAAAGGACGGCGGTGCAATGACTGAGATCGCGATGAGGAGAAGGCTGGCCCGTAGATTCATGGTTCAGTCGAAAGCGAACAGAAAAAGTCTACATCACGTGTTGTCAGGGCCGAAATCGACATTCGCGTCCGCAAACGAAAAAAGCATTGTTCATGAACGGAAAACGCAATAGTTTCAGACCGGAGCGTGCCTTTCCCTGGAGACGGGCTTGCTGGTGCTTGCAAACGTGCATATGCGCGGCTATAAAGGAACCACCAGGGAATTCGACACGGATTCGGAAGATAAAAGGAAGGCATCTTCTCTTTGGCCCCAAGTCGACGCAGGTTTCTTCAATCGCTTTGCCGCTCGGCCCTGGTCCTCCCGTTAGAACAATTGTTCGGTATGGCCTTTCCCGATTTTCCAATGGATCTGGCGAGCCAGGAGGCGGGACAGGCCGGTGCCACACCGTCCTCTCATTCGGGCAAAGATCTGGGCGTCACCTTTGTAAATGTGGCGAAGCAAGCCGGCCTGACGTCAAAGACCACCTTCGGGGGAGAGCACAAGAATAAATATCTGCTGGAAACGACCGGATGCGGCGTAGCCTTCTACGACTACGACAATGATGGCTGGCTGGACATTTTCTTTGTGAATGGATGGAAGCTCGAAGGATTTCCCACGGGGCAGGAACCGACTTCGCGGCTGTTCAAGAACAATCGCGACGGCACGTTTACGGATGTTACCGTCAAGGCCGGACTTGTACACTCCGGCTGGGGCCAGGCTATCTGCATCGGCGATTACGACAACGACGGCAACGACGACTTGTTCGTGACCTATTTCGGCAAGAATGTCCTCTACCACAACAATGGGGACGGAACCTTCACGGATGCCAGCGAAAAGGCCGGCGTCGCGGGCAACGGCAAACGTTGGAATACCGGATGCACTTTCTTCGACTACGACCGGGACGGATTCCTCGATTTGTTCGTCGCGAACTACATCGACATGGATTTGAGAACAGCGCCGGTCCCCGAATCTGGACCGTGCCTTTACAAAGGGGTGATGGTGGCCTGCGGTCCACCCGGCTTGATCGGCGGCAAGAACATTCTTTACCACAACAATGGTGATGGCACATTCACCGACGTCAGCGAAAAGGCGGGCATTTTCAGCGCCAGTGGAACGTATGGATTAGGCGTGCTGGCGACCGATCTCGACAATGATGGATGGCCGGACCTCTATGTGGCCGACGATTCGACGGCAAGTGTGCTGTACCAGAACAAAAAAAATGGAACATTCGTCGACATTGCCACGGAAGCAGGATGCGCGCTCAGCGCGGACGGCAAACCGCAAGCAGGCATGGGAATTTCGGCGGGCGACTATGACCTCGACGGCAACCTGGACCTGGTAAAAACGAATTTCGCCGGCGATACGCCGACGCTGTACCACAACCTCGGTAAGGCCACGTTCGAGGACACCACCTTCCAGGCAGGGCTCGGAAAGCACACACAATACCTCGGGTGGGGGTGCGGTTTTTTCGATATGGACAACAATGGCTGGCCGGACATCCTGATCTGCAACGGCCACGTGTATCCGGAAGTCGAGCAACTAAAGACAGAAGCAGGATACGCGCAGCGAAAGCTGCTCTACAGAAACCTGCAGAATGGGACGTTCGAAGACGTCTCCTATGATGCGGGCCCCGGCATCTCGACGCCCTGTGCTTCGCGTGGATGCGCCTTTGGAGACTTTGACAACGACGGTGATTTGGACATTGTGGTGAATACTGTCAATGACTATCCGCAGCTATTGAGATGCGACAGCAAGACCGGCAACAACTGGATCAAAATCAAGTTGATTGGAACCAAATCCAATCGAAGCGGAATTGGAGCGCGATTGAAATGCATCAGTTCGTCCCCCGGAAAAAAGAATCCACACCAACAGATTGACGAGGTACGCAGCAGTAGCGGCTATTTCTCACAGAACGACTTACGCATTCATTTCGGACTAGGTACAGCCGAAAAAGTGGACTTGCTCGAGATTTGCTGGCCAAGCGGCCTGGTCGAAGCCCTAAAAGATGTTAAGGCGAACCAATTGATTTACGTCAAGGAAAATCACGGGATCGTGAAGACCGAACAGTTCGGCTTGACGTAAGCCGGAAAACGGAAGCCGCTGGTCTCCTTGCGGAGGAACAGACAAACGGTTGTGGTTTCCAGTGCTCTCGCGATTATTTTTCTAGTGAGCGGTTGCGCCAGCGTCCATAACCATTCGCCTCCTGGGCTGCAGCCGCACTCCTTCACCGTGACCGTCAATGCCAGTGGCGCGAATGCTCCGAAACACACCCAAACGAATACGCCGGAGAATCAGACGCGGAAATGCCTTGCGGCGTGTAGGCGGTTAGGATGAAATCGAAAGCACGACTAAAAAGTGGTTGCAACCTGAATCGTGACCAGACCGTCTCAACAATCAAGGTGGATATCCTCGGCGCTGCGGAAACGCAGCCGGCCACCCGGAAAGAGCCCAGGGAGGTACATCGCATGCCTCATGTTCCACCGAATTACCGCATCAGTTTAATGACGTGCTTAGGCCCGCTTGTCTGTCTGACGATTTGTATCCTCGGAGCAGCGGCGTCGTCTGGGGCCGACGATTTGTCCGGACATATGTATATGACATCGCTCCGAGTGATAAAGGCTGGCGACCAGCAGAAGGCCGACGCAGTCGCGGCGGCCGCAAAGATAGCGATGGCGTCTTATCAGGACTACCGCAAGGCCTTGGCTGACGGTTATGAAATCTTCCTTCCGGATGTCCCGCAATCCCAATATCACTTCACGAAGCACGAGTATGGTCGCGAAGCATGGTTGCACTTCGACCCGCTCAAGCCGACCTCTTTGCTTTATAAGAAGACGGCGGATGGCGGATATAAGCTTGTGGGAGCGATGTACACCGATCGGGTCGACGCCACGGAAGAAGAGTTGAATGACCGGATTCCACTCAGTATCGCCCGCTGGCACCAGCACGTTAATTTTTGTAAAGCGCCGGCGGGACAGAAAGCGGCATACTTCGGACCGGACGCGAAGTTCGGTCTATTGGGTTCCATCACTACCAAGGAAGCTTGTGATGCTGCCGGCGGAGAGTTTCATCCGCACCTGTTCGGATGGATGGTCCATGTATACCCCTATGAGACCGACCCGAAAAAAGTCTGGTCCACGGATGATGATGATCAGGGACACGACAACATGGATCACTCCGTTATGCCGGGAATGAAGATGAATTAGCAGGACTGCATGCGCTCGAGAGACAGAAACTCGCCATAGTGTTCGGACAATCGAACAGGTACGCTTGTGCAGCCTGGTTAGAGTGAGACGACGTGGTCGGAGATGTAGCGATCAAGCTGAGACTGACGAGGGCCGATGTAGTGGAATACTTCGGCCCACTCGAGGCCATACCTGCGGCCCATCTCCTTATCCGACGGAACACCGCGCTGGTAGAGTGAGTCGTAATCGAGAACGATGTTCTTGATGTACTGACGGTTGGCGGTGTCGTCGTCGGAGCCGAGAAGCGGAAGCGTGGATTTCTGGCCAGCCAGTTTGGCGCGCAGGCGGGCGCCGTTTTCTCCGCAAGGTCCCTGCGTTTTGTTGGCGACGTTGGCTTCGACTTTGCGATCGATCCACGGCGAAATGTCGACGACGCGATTGACGATTTGTGGGCCGCGCGCGAAATAGTACTTCTCCTTGACCGCGTGCGGTTGCAGGCCGGCGGCGAAATGCTCGGGATAGTCGTGGTCCTGGCCGGCCATCCAGCAGGCGGCTTCGACGACTTGGGCGGTGACGTAATGGTCCGGATTTTCTTCGTAAATGCCCCACGGGTCATAGCAGACAATGGTATCGATCTTGAGAAGACGAATGAGATAGATGAGGCGCTCGCGCATTTCGAGGCGAGAGATTTCATCCATTTGGTGATTGCGGTAATCTAGGTTGAACACCTTCTGCAGGCCAAGTGCCTTTGCAACGCCTTCAGTGTCCCGCTCGTTGTCTAGAACGCGATTACCCGTGGTGCCGGCCCCCACCATTTCGTCATTGGTAGTACGGATGAGATAGCCGGTGTAGCCCTCGCCGACAAGTTTGGCGACTGTGCCACCTGCGAAGATGGGAACGTCGTCGGTATGAGGCTGGATGGCGACGAGGACCTTGCCGGTATGAGGTTTGCCAGAGGCAGGGCGCTCAATGACGACGGCTTCAGTCGCGGTCGACGGCGGAGCTTGTCGCGCAGAGGCTGGTTGATCCGGAACCCCGGACGCGCCTGCGTCAGCACCCATGCTCAGCAAAGCTCCACTGACCAGAAAATCACTGACAAAGTCACGTCGTCTCATAGACAACCTCCGAGCCAAGCGGCCGCGATTGCTTCCGAGAATCGCCTTCGAGCGAAGACGCCCGCAAACTCCCGGCTTTCGCCTAACCGCGAATGTTACTAACGCTATCGTAAGTTATTCTAGAATTGCATTAAGTGCCATGTACAAAAGTCAACCGATTGGCCTCGTAGGCCCCGCTAAAGACACCAGATTCCCCGATCGTACTCGCGGCAACCGATTTCGTCCCTCCAAATGTGCTACGAGCCACTAGGAATCGTCACGAGGCCTAACAATTCTGACCCCTATACACTCAGTGTGGAAGTGGTCTTCCAATAACATGAACATTTTTGCAGTGGTCAGCGCGCCATTCCACGCTATCTGCGTGGTAAATCAGTCCTAGGACTTTGGTACTACGCTTGCTCAAGCAAGAGTGATTGGCACGCGCACGCGATGGGAAAGCGCAGCCATTACAAGGAATTTGCGATGACAGCTTGCGCGATTCGCCCCGGGGACGAAGCGAATCGTTACGGTCGGAGTCGCGAGTGTGTGGCTCCTCTCGAAGGAGAGGAGCCATTCTTTTTAGGCGGCGGAGATGCCGACGCCCTTCTTCATTCCGTCCTAGCCTTTGCCTTCTCTCTGAAGCAGCTTCGGCGATCTTAAGCCAAGCCCCTAACCATAGAGGAACCTACGGTCTTTCGGGTATTCCATCGGTTTTTGGCGCGTGCATGATAGAGACAGAGCGGTGGTCTTGAGCTGTTGTTCGAGCGGGGAAGTTTTTGGGGCACACAAGACCAAATCTGGCTTCGAGTTGGAGGTATCCACGGCCATGTATCAGATGGCGATTTTCGGGATCGCGGTTGCAGCGGTAGTCATTTTGGCCGTCCTCATAGCGGCCGTCACCCTATTTCCGGACCTCTTGCGTTATATGAAAATTCGCTCCATGTGATCTCGCTCGACACCAACAGATCGACAATAGGGGTACGACGCCTGTCTTGGCAGCCGTGAATCTCTGGACGTTCAAAATATCAAGAGTGACGAGCCTTCCATGTTCAAACGGTACCGATCGCTGGGACAGTTGGACGAATGCGTTAATCCTGGGTTTAGGTTCCGTGATGCCTACTACAAGAAAATGAAGGTGGCACACGCAGCGCTTGCAGTTGAGAGGTATCGCCTTTCTGGTTAGCGAGGCGTCGATGGCACGGCAAATTATTTATGTGTTTAATGACGACCCAAGCACACAGGAGATCGAAACCGATCCGGACGACTCGATAACGATTCCGGCCTCGGGCACGCACTATTCTCACAATGGCAAGACGTGGCTCGTGGCCAGAGTGGAGAACTGCCAAATGTTAGGTGTTCCAGTTTCGATACGAACGGTGCGGATTTTTTTAGTCGACAAGAATTAATATCGAGTAGCGGCCCCGAACATTCAACGAAAAATCTCACCCTTAATTATGGCCATTCGAAGTGCTGAGCGCGTCTTAGCGATTTGCCGATATCACTTCGGCACGATAAGCTCATAAAGCAGTGGTTGTTCGAACATTGGAGGCACAGGTGAGCATTAAGGAAGCGAAAGAACGAATCGACAAACTCGCTCAGGAGCGGAAAGCCCGCCTTGGGAAAGACGCTCCGTTGCCTCAGCCGCTGAATCCGGTTGAAGATGAGCCTACAAAGCCTTTCCCCGGAAAATAACGCAATCATGGTGCTGGCTATGAAGCAGGCGTGGTCGAAATTCGCCCAGCGCGTGGTCATTAAGGAGAGAACGAATGAATCGTTATAATGTGAAGGTTCAGTATGAAGATCGTGAAAAGGGCGCAGAGGGCGAGACTGTCAAAATAGAAGCCTCGAGCATCGCTGGCGCCATTGCGAAAGCTGCTCGGGAGTTTGTGAAAGGCTTGGATCGCAAACAGCGGTTCGACGCAAACAAGGGTTTGAAGATCGAAGCTTCACGCGTTGCGGATACCGAAACGGATGCCGGAGAGAGTGCCAAAGGTGCGTCTGCGTAAATTTGACCTGACGAATGGGAATCGTCAATTAATTTGGCTTTCGTTTTTCGCCTTAAGAACCCGGGTTTCGACCGGTGAGGTCCATTCCGCTCTACAGCAGCATTGCCTCGGACTTAACGCATAACCAGCCGAAATGTCCCAGTCACCAAACCCGCACTCGAAGCACGAAGGATACGTTGGCAGGTTTAGACTCAGAACGGAGGCGATTTTGATGCTGCGATTTTGCTCTTGCGGCACGCCGTTCACGTCGATCCTAATTTCGCCTTGGCCTATAGGGGCTTGGGAATCGTGTATCTGAACCTGGGCCAAGGTAGCCTAGCCAACGAGAATTTATGAACTTTTCGCTCCGTAAGATTGAGGCGGACGAGATGTTTGACGCGGTGCATAAGCCGGCCCACACAATACTCGAATGCCATCCACGCAAGCGCCGAGCCCGTGAATAGGCTGAGCACCAGACCAAGCAGGGTAACAAAGAAATCTTGGGCCATCGATTATCCGAAGAAAGCTTGCCACGCTGCCTTACCGGGATTTGCCTTGAGGTCAGCAATCCCATCTTTGACTGTGAAGTAGAGCCAAAGGAGGAGGCTGGTTGCGGCTACCAGGGCAAAGAAGATGCTTAAATCTTGCCTCATGCGAGTAATGTAAGGCGCGGATGCTCAGACGCAAATAGTACATGTGAGCTACTCTTCTAGAACTATCCGCCGTCCTGGCACGGCGGTTTTTGGGGGGCTGCACGCCAAAAACAGACGTCACGGCAATGGCGCTTCCACTTCCTCCAGCACCCACTTGTCATTCGATTCGAGATGACAGTCATAGCCATAGAAGCGATCGTGAAATACATGCTGGAACAAGCAAGCGCGCTGTCCCCGTAGGATGGGATTGCCTGCGACTGCCTGGAAATCGCCGTCCGGAGCTAGCGCGGCAAACACTTTTACCTGCCATTCGCCTTCGCGATTATCGGTGTAACGATGCGGGTAGATTTCCGTGGCCAGGTAGTAGACTCCGGTCCTCGTTCCCTTGGCCTTGAGGTAAAGAAGTGTGGGAGCGGCAACCGTCTCGGAGGAGCGAATCAGGATTTTCTCTGGCGCACGGTCGAGGTCCGCGACCGCTGCGGAATTGCGGCTGACGATTTCGAAATGGTCTTTGTCATTGCCTCGGTAGAAAGTCAAGAAGAAGCGCCCGGAAATCGGATCGCGGAACAGATGCGGATTCTGATTGCGCTGATTCGGAACACCCCTAACGAGAAGTTTTTCTTCCTTGAGATTTACGCCGTCACGCGAAGTCGCCAGCACGATGTGGCTGCTCGGCGTGTCATAGTCGCGCGTAATGGCGAAATATAGGAGCTGAGGATCCCTCGGGTCAGCTTTCTCAAGAACAGAAGGCCACCGAGCATTGGTCCACAGAGGATTCTTTTCGTATTTTGTCCAATGGACAAGGTCGTTGCTACGCGCGAGGCCGATTCCTCTTCCTTCGTTCAAACCATACCAACCCCAGTACCGAAAACCGTCGCGATTCAATTCGAGGACGCTCATGGTGTGGGGAAACTCCTTACCTTCCCACTCCTGTGCCAAGGGAAGTGCGATTTGAGGCTTGCTCAAGTTCAAATATTGCAAGGCCGTCGCATTTGTTTCCTGGCCAAAGACGGTGGGTGCGAATACAGCGAATGCCACAACCAAGATGCTCGCCGGCGCATAAGTTCTTTTCAATTTACGTCTCCTTTTTCTGAAGGATGGTGGCATTGCTGATGAGCGGTTTAGCCCAAAACCCTACCGCCCACACGCAGCCGAACGTTAAATACAGAAAACACATTCCCGCCCGTAGCCCAAAAGCGTCGCCAAGCCAGCCAATGATGATTGGACCGAACGCTCCTCCGACGATTCCTGTACATAAGATACCCGCGAAGGAGCCGTGATGCTGTGTAACGGAATTCAGTGCGAGCGAGGAAATTACCGGCCACATGATCGAAGCGAAAAAGCCGACCGCGGGGAACGCAATGACAGACACCTTTGCGGGGCCAAACAAAGCCACGGAAAGACAAAGAACCGTTGCGGTGCTGAAGGCAATCAGCACGTTGCGGCTGTCGAATAACTTCAGCAGGAACATTCCAAGCAAGCATCCAAGCGTCAGCAATCCCCAGAACCAGGAGACCGCATTTGCGCCGGTGGTGTCCGGGTTGGCGTGGTGATAGGTAGCGAGAAATTGGGAGATCCAGTTGGCGGTCCCCTGCTCGGAAGCGACGTAAGCGACAACACTGCCAAAGAAGAGCCACACGACGCGTTGATGAAGAAGGTCGCGGTACATGCTTAAGGTACCGGCTTGCTCGTCGGCTTTGCGCTCGACGCGAGGCACACGCGATAAGAAAAGAATGACGATCATAACCATCGAAGCGGCCGCGAAGATCCAATAGATAGCGACCCATGGAAATTTGGCGGGCGTGACGCGATCAAGAACCTGCGGGAGTGAAATTCCGGGACCTGAATAAGTCCCGCGATGTTCGAGGATGTACGAATAGACTCTGGGGCTTAGAAAAGAAGCCGCGCCGAAGACCAGTTGGGCGAACGCTGAATTGAAGGCAAAGTGTTCCTCACCGCCGGCAACACGCAGCAAGGGGTTGATCGCGACCTGCAGCGAGGCCATTCCTCCGCCGATTACAAAGGAAGCAATAATGATGACCAGAAAAGAAGGATGCAGCGCGATCGCGAGGGAGCCCACGAGGCCGGCCGCGAATGAGGCAATCATGATTGGTTTTTCAGAATACCGTTCGACGAGAAAGCCCGCCGGAATGGACATTACGCCGTAAGCGCTGAAAAAGAAGAAGGGAAGAAGGGCAACGATGGTGAGGCTGACGTTGAAAGCAATGATAATGTCTGGAATGATAGTCCCGGGAATATTCGTGAGGAAGGACATCACGAAGAAAATCAGTAGGATCAGGAAAACGATGTAATGGCTGCGAACCATGAAGCGAGCCTCCGGAATGTTTCCTGCTCCGTCTGTCTGTCGAACTACTCCGTCGTGGTGACCTTGCTGGCAAGGCGAAATTGTCCCGGCTGACGTCCGTTCATTGCCGCAAGGGCGAGCGTCAGCATTTGCGCCGGCAAAATCTCCAATATCGGCAAGAGCGAAGGCGGCACTCTTGGCAGCCGGTAAGGAGACTCCCCGGTTTCTTGCGAAACGAGGTCGGCACGGCCACCGTTTGCGCGGATGTCCCCAAGAAGGAGCTTGTTCAGCGCTCGCGTTCTTCGGTCGCCGGCGAACACCAGAACGTACGTCTCTCGGCCCACCATCTCGAATGGCCCATGGCGAAATGCGGCGCTCGATAATCCTTCGGATGGAAATTGCGTTGACTCTTTCAAAATGAGCGCTCCCGTGCCGACGGCAGCGAGCGATGCACCCCGTCCCGCGAGAAACAATTGGCAGACTCCTCTCAGGGAAGGAAGCATGGATTCGACATGGTCTTTCCAACGCTCGAGATAATTGGTGGCAGGCCGCAACACCGCTCGGAGCTCCTTGCGGGTACGGACTTCTGGAACGCCACAAAGCCGATCGCCAAGAAATTTCAGAGCCAACAACGCGCTGACATAGGTTTTGCAGGAAACGGAATATTCCTCCCCTGCGCACGTGTACAGAACCGCGTTGCTCGAGTGGGCGAGCGGGCTGTCGGCTGTATTGGTAACCGCGATAATTGCGGCGCGTCCGCGATTTTCACTTAAGAGCCGAATCATCTCCACGCTGCGGCCGGATTGCGACACCGCGACCAGCAGGGAATCGCGATTGAGCAATCGTCGCCGGTAATAGATAAGCTCCGAGGTTTCCACGAGAGTCGCGGAATACCCAGCCTCCGTCAGTTGTAGAAGGAGCGGATTCAATCCGTGGAATGACGAGCCCATGCCAGTGAGAACAACGGATTTGAATTTGCGTCTTTGCAGGTGAGCGGTCAGGGCCGACAGGTTCTTGGAATCGCTGAGCTCATGCAATGTATCGCGAAGCGCCCTTGGTTGGCTGAGCAGGTCCTGAAAATAGTCGCCTTCGACAACGGAGAGGTCAATCGGCATGGGCGCCTCCGGTCGAAGCAAATCTGTGATACCAGACTCGGGCAGCGCCGATCAGATTCGCATCTTCACCGAGTGAGGCAAGCGCGATTTCCGCACGTTCGTAGGGAACGAAGCGGCAGCTGGTGGCAATGGTTTTGTGGATTGTGTCGAAGAAAAGATCGGAACTCTGCATCACGCTGCCGCCCAGAACCATGGCGTCGGGGGCGTACAACGTGACAAGGTTCGCGAGTCCCAAGGCGAGATAGCGAGCTTCCCGCTCGACGGCGCTGATAGCGGGCGGGTCACCGGCGCGAGCCAGTTCGCAAATCCTTTTCGCTGTAAGAAATTCGCGATGAGGATAGTTTGTGGGAATGTGGGCCGCCATCCAAGCTTCCATCGCAGGGCCCGTGGCCATCGATTCCCAACAGCCGCTGAAACCACAGTAACAGCGCGGGCCGGATGGATCGATTAAATGATGGCCAATTTCGGGATGCGCATGGTCGACGCCACGGTAGACCTTTCCGTCGAAAATAAGCCCAACGCCGATTCCAGTACCTATGGTCACGTAAATGAGCCGTGACTTGTTGCGGCCCGCCCCCCAACCCGCCTCACCGAGCGCAGCTGCGTCCGCATCATTTTCGATGGCAACTTTCACCTGGAAGGCACGCTCGAGATCCCCAACGGGATTTTCGCCGTTCCAGTTGGGGAAAAAATTGACGTCGCCAATTTTTCCGGTGAGCGGGTAGACCGGCCCTGTGGAACCGATGCCGATCCCAGTGATTTTCTGACCGGTTCTTTTCTCAGCGGAACGAAGCATTTGAACAACGGAGTCGATGGCGCTGCGGTAGCCGGCCTCGGCATTCGTAGGAACCTGGGAGCGAACCAGGACCTTCCCATCGGCGTCGACAATTCCTGCAGCGATCTTTGTGCCGCCAATATCAACCGCGCCAATCATGAGTTTCTCCGGAGTTCACGACAGGATGTCGACTCATTGCTTCCACTCAAGAACGGTGGCTTCGTAGGGACCCAGATGAATGGTTGTGTTGTGCCCTTCCATCGACAGCGGCTTGGGTCCACCGGGAGTGATCGCTGTGAGGGAGCGCAAAGTCAGCGTAGAGACAATACTGGAGTTTTGCACCTGATCACTGTGATTCACGGCCACAACATAGCCACGACGATCACCTTTAAGCGTGGACACTTCAACCTCCGGCCGATCCGAACTGAACACGGGCTTCACGCCCGACCAATCCCGGAATGCATCGTAGATTTTGCGCGTGTTGTTCGGTTGATCAAACGCGGCAGGCACATTGGCCAGATAGTGTTCGATGGGATAGGCACTCAGTAGAGTCTTTCCAGCGCCAAGAGAATTGACGACCAATGCCGGGCGTCCATCCTGGTCTATGGCGATCACCTTGCCGGTCGAGACTTCGAGAAGCGCACCCCAGGACTGAATGGTTTGCGACGGAACCACGTAGTGAAACGTGTCTCCCGGCCTCAGATTTCCGAACGGTTCTACCATCTTGATCGTCACTTCCGAAGAGATCACGCGATCCACAATTCGCGCGCCAAACAGTAAGCCCATTTCGGGAACGGCTCCGTCCGAGGCGAGCGACGCGTATAGGAATCCACCCTTCTCTACGTACTTTCGCGCCTTCTCATAGAAATCGGAGTGCACGTGAGCCAGGAACGGATCTGACGTGCTGGTAATCGGTGAAGGCATGAAAAGCATGGGCCGTGACTCCCAGTTTGCATATTCCCGGGGAAAATCCACTTTCAGCCCGGCTTGGCGGCCGAGTATGAAGGAACTTAGCGCCGAGGACATCAACCACTGATTGGCTGCGCTTGTATCGGGTTGCGGGCGTCCCGGTATCGCGTCACCATCCCCCTGCGAAACATAGGGCGTTATGGCTGGTCCTGTGAGGCCCATATGCGAAAAATCGCCGTGGACTTTGACCCACTCATCGGGGATGACCACGCCGATGTCGGCTGGAGCTGGAGCGATACCGCTAAGATCAAGCTGAGACACGACCTGCGAAAACATCTTGAACTCGCGGGCCAGCGGCTTGTCCTGGCGATCCCAGGTTGTCATGCCCCAACCTGTTTCCTGCGGCGTCCGAAGATACGGAGCTTTGTGAAACTGCTCTGGTGCGGCATCGGTGTAGCACCAGAGGTCGACGCCGATCGCGCCCGCACCCAGTCCGGAATAGATTTGCGCGCGGTCGTAGGCCGCGACGCGCTCGGGAGAAAACTGAGCGGTAGAGGCGCCCATCTCATGGATCATCACTGGGTGGCCGGCGCCTTGCGAAAGAGCAATTTCAAAAGCTGCGCCGTAAGTGCCGCGCACGGAGAGCAGCGCGTCCGGGAAAAGATCAGGAGAGTACAAAGTGAATGGATGAACGCTGAAGAAATCGACGAATTTCGCGATGTTATCCGCACGAAACGGTCCATGACCGATTTCTTCGCCACTCGTGCCGACAACGACAGGATGGCGTTTATCGTGCTCGCGGATGCCGTCGACAATCAGCCTTGTCCAGTTGACTGCCATGGAATCGGTGGTCTGCGGGCTCGGTACGATCCAGAACGGCGGCTCGTCGGTCAAGTCCCAACCGAGGATCGCGCTTTCGTCGCCATAGCGACGGCCGAATTCCGCTGCGAGATTGGTTTCCAGTCGGAGCATGTCCGGATCCGCGTGAGGGTGGCGGCCCAAGCGCCACGGAACGTCCCAGTAAGCTTCGCCTACCTCGCCACCGATGAACAAACTGGGATGCAAATAAATCTTATATTTGTGGGCAAGGGAGACAAGATAATCCAGTTGCTCGAACGCGGCCGGATTGTAATCGCCCGGTCTCGGCTCAAACCATGCCCACATGACATCGAAGCGCGTGATCGTATAGCCCAATTCGTGCATTTTTGCGAAATCGGCTTCAATCTCCCGCGGATCCCAATCGACGTTCCATTGCATCGCTGCCTTCGCCGGAACCCAATGCGCCCCAACCGGAAGAAAGCGCTTGCCGTTGGCAGTAAAGTAGGTCCCGTCGATCTGCACCGGCGGAAGCTTGCTGTTTGGCTGCGACTTTGTGTCTTGGGCGGCCGCCAGAACTGCAAAGGCGATGCACGCAGTGCCGAGTAAGACTCCCCTGAGCCAGCCGTAGTTTTGATTCTTCATTAAGCCTCTTTGCAAGGAGCGATGGTGCCGATTCTCTCAGAACTTGAAGCGCACGGCGACTTGCAGTTGACGCGAAGAATGCACCGTGCTCGAGATCGAGCCGGAAAGCCCGGGAATATCGACCGTAGGGTTGGGAGGGGCAAACTGCGGAGTGTTGAAAAGATTGAAGACTTCACCGCGAAGTTCCATGTTGAGCGATTCCGTCAGCTGAAAATCTTTGAAGACGGAAAAATCCACATTGTATTGTGCCGGACCTCGCAAAATCCCGGTACCGGCGTCGCCATACAACCGCGCGAACGATTGACCCGGCGCCAATGCGGGATAAAGAAAGGTCGAGTTGGTTTGACCGAACGCCGCCGGATTGTACCAGCACTGTAATGACTGCGAATTCGATGGACACCCGGCTTGCGCGGCATTGCTGAAGGAATAGGGATTGCCGTAAACGTTAGGGCGAGCTCCGCCGGAGCCGGTGTTGGTATCGTCGTAGGAGAGTAGCGGCGTAATCGACTGGCCGGAATACATGGTGATGATTGCGTTGAGCTGCCAGCCGCCAGTCAACCAGCGCGCCGGCCCGTCGGAATTGAAATAGCGCTTTCCAGGACCGAGCGGCAATTCATAAGTCCACGCCGCGGTGAACTGGTGGCGGAAATCAGGACTGACGTCGCCCCGCTCGGCGTGCATATCGTAGGTGTTCTGCGGCTCCGGACCAACCACTTCGTCTTCATCCGCGACGCCGATGCTGTGTTGGTAGGTGTAGCCCGCTAACATCGTCCAGCCGGCGGAAAATCTTTTTTCGAAGCGGACCTGAAGCGCATGCGAAATCATGCTGGCGTCATTGTTTGCGGTGCGAATTGCTCCGATTTGCGGAACGGTACTGTAGTAAGGGCGGCCGTAATTCGATGGGAGTCCGTCCGCGCAATAGGGATCGGTTAGAACCGGGCAAACCTCGAAATTCGAATCGAGCGGCTGGAGCGCCTGATTCAGGTTGCGCAGGTAAGTGAGATGAACGCCGTGCACACCCACGTACGCCACCTGCAAAATAGTGTCTTTCGCGAGTTGGCGCTCCACATTAAGGTTCCATTCCTGGATCGATGGAGTCGGGTTGTGAAAGGGAATCGCGCTTGCGCGGCCGCTCGGATCGGTAAGACTGGAGGGCGGAAGAGTTCCCGATGGATCGGAAGGAGTGGCGAAACCTGTGGAAAGCTGCAGTGTCGGAATGGAGTTGGCATTGTACTGTATGGTCTGGTTGCCAAAGAGGCCGGTTGGATTGTAGGCCAGTTCTGCGTCGTTCTGATCAGCTTGAAGACTGTAAAAAATGCCGTAAGCCCCGCGGAGGACAGTCTTCGAGTCGTCGAACGGTGTGTACGCGAAACCGACGCGCGGCGCGAAATTCTTGAAGTTCGTTTCTACGTTGGCTGTATCGCTCACTCCGCGCATCCCCGGTGCGACGAACTCACCCGTGGCGAAATCGAAATTGGCAATTCGATCGTGATCCTCGACCATCGGAGTAAACACGTCATAGCGTAAGCCGAGGTTCAGCGTCAGTCGGGGCGATACCCGGAAATCATCCATGAAGTAGCCGCTCACCTCCCACCAACTCATGCCGAACGAACCCTTAAGGCCGTCGCGGAAGGCATTGATCGGATTGCCGATCAGAAAACTCGCAAGCGAACTTCCGGGATCATCGGTGATGTCATTGATGTTTTCTGTGAATTGCTGATCGAAGGTGAGGTCGCCGCGAGGATTTTGTGTTTGAAAGAACCCATGCTGTCGGCGAATTAAATCGCCGCCAGCCTTAAAGGCATGACGGCCGTGTGTCCAGCTGAAGGAATCCTTCAACTGATAGTTGTTTTCCTTCAGTATTTCCGGGAACCAGTCCTGATTGCCCAAGGCGCTGTAACCGGAAATCATGATGTTCGGCATGCCGTTGGTGTTTGG
Organism: Candidatus Acidiferrales bacterium; assembly: GCA_963722985.1. GTDB lineage: Bacteria > Acidobacteriota > Terriglobia > Acidiferrales > UBA7541 > Acidiferrum. The sequence continues at coordinate 559,352 of CAVROZ010000005.1, forward strand.
ATCTCCCGGAATATTGATTCCGGGGATCCCTAACTCCGTGGCCAACGGCTCATTCTCGAAGAAAGGAATAGCGTCGACGACATATCGGGTATAGCCAATCTTCAATTCATTGGTTTTGGTCGGCGAGAAGGTATGGACGTCGCTGATTCCCGCGACATATGACTTGTTGTGGATATTACCAGAAAATGAACCGCCGCCCGCCTTACCCGGGAACGGATCGGGCTGAATGGAGTCAACATTGCCGAAACTGAACGTGCCTGCGAGGGTGTCGGAACGCAACTGATGATCCAATCGAATGTCGAAGGAATCTTGATTGTTGCTGGCGACCGGATTGTACAGAAAATTGTTCGCCGTCCCCGCGCCGGAAATATTCGGCAGCGGAAAGAGATTGATGACATTTAAGGCGGCCGGATCGAGGCAACTGCCCCCCATCGCGCTCCGCCGCGTGCCACCCTCGCAGGGCGGAATAATGTTACCGGGAAAGGGAGTCCGGGCGTTGGTGACCGGATTGGTTGTCAACGGATCATAAAGCTGGCCAGTGCCATCGGGACCGAGCAAGTCCGAGAAGTTACCTGTGCGTTCGGCGGCAGTTGGCACGGTTGAAATGAAAGTCTGTGACTGGCGCACACGCGTACCTTGATAATCGACAAAGAAAAACGTCCTGCTCTTAAGGATCGGACCACCGAGCGTGCCTCCAAATTGGTTCTGCTTGAACGGGGGTATGGGAGAGTTTGGGTCATCGAAGAAGTTCTTTGCATCCATGTAGGAGTTACGCAGAAATTCGAACGCACTGCCGTGGAAACTGTTCGTGCCGGACTTGATAACAACGTTGACGACCGCGCCTCCCTTGCCGATATCCGCGCCGAAATTGCTGGTCTGGACCTTAAATTCGTCGATCGCTTCGACCGGCGGCTGCAGAATTTCGAAGCCAATCTGTTGTTCGTTGTTGTCGAAGCCGTTCAACAGAAAGTTGTTGTTTGTGGCCATCAGGCCGTTCACATGGATGGACCCGTTGCCGCGTTCGTTCTCCGGGATTCCGCCCTGTTGCACTGCGCCGATTTCACCTTGATTCACGCCGGGGCTGAGGTAAGCGAGCTGCACGAAATCGCGGCCGTTTAACGGCAGGTCGTGAACCTGGGTTTCCTCGATCACCTGGCCGATCGAGGACGTTTGCGATTCGACGAGCGGTTCGGCGGCAGTAACTTCGATGTGTTCGGAAACCGCGCCGGGGACAAGCGCCACATCGACCCGAACGACCTGGTTGATGTCCAGCTTGACGGCCGATTGAACGGCGCCTTTGAACCCCGGCTGACCGATGGTGATGCTGTAGAGTCCCGGATTCAGGTGGGCCACATTATATTCGCCCTGAGCATTTGTCGAAGTTTTGTGCGAGATGTTGGTCTCGACTTCGGTGACGGTCACGGTGGCGCCCGAAAGCACGCCGCCAGATGAGTCCGTCACCGTGCCCACAAAAGTTCCAGACTCAATTTGTGCAGAGGAGGGGCTACCCCATAGGCAAAAGACCAGCGAAAGAAGGCACGCAATTAGAAGGGGCATGTTAAAGCAACGCGCACGAATTCGAGAATGACGCATGAGAGCCACCTCAAGGAAACAGGACGGATGAGAACGATTCAACTAAACATCATATGTGGTTTTGTTGTCAAGTGTGAATCCACAACTTAGGGTGTTTTGTCAATCTCCATCCGGTAAGCCACAGAAATTAATAAGTATACGGGAGTTCTTTTGACGGCAGTGGACACTAAGCGCTCGAAAAAGATCGCCTTTCTTCGAACCTATCTACGTTATATGATTTGATGTCTAGAAGCGCCGCATCCATGCTGACAACCCAAAGATCGGCCGACGTCCCGCCGGCCGCGGACTCCCCAGTATTTCTTCTCGATCAGCAGAGCTTCGTTCCTTACTACGAGCAAATCGTCGATCAAATCCGTACCCTCATTAAGGATAAGCGGCTCTCCGAGGGGCAGACCTTCTATTCTGAAGGGGAAGTCGCGCGCATGCTGGGGATCAGCAAGATGCCGGTTCGTCAGGCGTTCCAGAAACTGAGATCGGAAGGACTGCTGGTGGTCTCGAGGGGCAAGAGGCCGATTATCGGTTCCGGAAAATTGCCGTGGAATTTCCAGCAGTTGCGCGGCTTCAGTGAAGAGATGCGGCGGCGCGGTCTCGAGCCATCGGCAAAGGTGATCTCGCTCAAACGAGAGGCGCCGGACAGTGAAGTGATACAGGCGCTGAAGGTTCCGGTTGGTGAAGAAGTGTATTGCCTAAGGCGCGTTCGCCTTGTTGATGACGAGCCGGTGGCGGTGGTGACGAGCTTCTTGCCATCTTCGATTTTCCCCGACATCGACAAGCAGGATCTCGAGAGTCAATCGCTTTACCACGTATTCGAACAGGTCTATAAGCGAAAATTGCGTTGGGCCGAAGAACTGATTGGCGCAGCAATCGTGAACCCGGACGACGCTGAACTGCTCCAAGCTGCCACCGGCAGCGCGGTTCTATTGATTAAGGAAACGACCTACGATACGCAAGAAATAGCGATCGAGTATAGTCTTTCGGTATTGCGCGGTGACCGCTACACGGCTTCGGTGGTGTCTGTCCGGCAAAAGTGATCGATGTAAGGCGGCCGTTCACGACATTGAAATCAGTGCGGCACTTTGTGGTCTAGGAATTCCTAAGGCTGAACGCTATCTTTTTACTTTCATCAGTTTTTCCTTTTTTGTCCTGTCGCTCGAGCGCCCGCAGGCGCTTTCCTGTTCAATTCGATCTGATTGTAATCAACGGCGGCACGGACGAGATTTTTTAGAGCACGGTCATTAATCTTGTCGCCCTCAAAAAGATCGATCGCTCGCCAGGCGTTGCCTCCGAGGCCAGCGTTGAAGAGCTTGTCAGGATCCGGGAGGCTGGCCCCGTGGGAGAAGGTAAGTTTCACCTTATCTTTGTGGGCGTTGCCGACTGCGATGATTCCGCCGCGAGACCACACTGGGCTGCCCATCCACTTCCATTCCTCGATGATCTCGCGGTCGGCCTCAAGGATGCTCTTGCGGATGGCGGCGAGCGTTTTGCCACGCCAGTCTGTGAGTCCTGTAATCAGATGGTCAATACGTTCTGATGGATTCATTGGATCTTCATGCCTCCAACTCTCGTCCCGTTTTCATGCTGCTCGTTTTAATGGGCGATCTCTTCGAAACAATTCGTCGAAGGGCATGACGTTTCCACATCCAAAGTCCGGAGAGGATAAGTGCGGGGACAAAGACAAACCGAGTAACGGGTGCGTAGTTTGGAATTTGGTCGAACGGACTATAAATATAACCGACTATCGGAATACTAAAAACGATGTGAATCCAGCGAAAAATTAAACGTATGATGCCTTGGTTCAAGATGTTTCCACCTCGATCTATGGTTCTTGAGCCGCCTGAGACGGCTTGTTGGGTTTTTCAATACCGAACTGCTTTGCGTACTCCGCGTTCAGCCGCTGCCAGCCGCTGAACTTCATGGCCTCGGCGCCCATCATGCGTCCAATCGGATCGCCCACCAGCAGCCGCTCAAGGACGTCGAAGCTAATGTGCCAACCCGCGGCGCCCCACGCGATGAAACGTCGATCGATGTTGTGCCACAACGTCAGGCGCGTGCCGCCCGCAAAGGCCTCTAGTTCCCACCGAGTATCGTTGTATTCGAGTACTTTGGGAGCGTCAGCTCGCGTCACTCTTGTTTCCAGCGGCGTGGGTGTTCCGACCCAAGTGAGCTTCACCGTTCCGACCGTGCCCAGGCTCCTCTCGACGTCGAAGGGCGCCCACTCGCGCAGGTGCGCTGGGTCGGTAAGCGCCTGCCAGACTTTTTCCGGCGAGTGGTGCAGTTCTCTGGTCAGAATGAGCGTCCACTTTTCTCCGTCCTTTCGTACCTGCGCTTCACGAGCCGGACCCGGTGTGTACTGGCAGTGATCGACCATCTTCTCCTCCTTACGCCAGGCTGGATCATCCACTCACCATCCCCCTACCAGCGCTTCAGCTGGGTCACCTGAATGAGGTTGCCGCAGGTGTCTTTGAGCATGGCGATCTTCGAGGCCGTCACATCCGTTGGTGGCATGGTGAACTCGACGCCGAGCCCTTTCATTTTTTCGTATTCGGCCTGGACGTCATCGGAGAAGAACATGGCCGCGGGCTGGTTTTGTTGAAACAGCGCCTGCTGATACGCTGTTGCTGCCGGGTTGTTGTTCAGCGCCAGCTGCAACTCTGTGCCGTCCGGCTCCTCTGGCGAGGCCACGGTCAGCCAGCGATATGGCCCTTGCGAAAAGTCCGTCTTCTTTGTAAACCCGAGCGCCTCCGTATAGAAACGCAGGGCCTTTTCCTGGTCGTCCACGTATACGCTGGTCACTTTGATCTTCATTTCGTTTCTCCTTTATCACGTTCGCGGTTGGGGCCGGGTCCTCTTTTCTTTGTCTTCCTTTTCGTTGCCGTTGACCCTTCCATGCGGTCGAGGAGGCGTTCGAGAGCATCTACGTGATCCGACCAGAACCGGCGGAACTGATCCAGCCAGGCATCGACCTGTTGAAATGGTTCAGGTTTCAACCGGTAGAGACGGCGTTGTGCGTCTATTGTGGATTCCACGAAACCGGCCTCGCGCAGCACGCGCAGGTGCTTTGACACGGTCGGCTGCGGCATGCGCAGTTGACGCTCGATCTCTCCAACCGACTGTTGTGACGAGACCAGCAGGCTCAATATCGCGCGGCGATTCGGCTCCGCAATGATTTCGAACACCGATTCCATGCTCTTGGTATACTCCACGAAGTATATACGTGTCAAGGCATATTAAGGCCTGGCTCGAAGGCTGCCGCGTTTAGCGCTAGAGTGTTGCAGCGTCGGATGAGCCAAAAATGGAGGCGGGGCACAAGTCTACTCACCCCGTAAAGCCTGAATCGGATCAATCTGTGCTGCGCGCCATGCTGGCAAAGATGATGCCGCAAGTGCCAGCAATTGCGGCCATCGAGAGAGAATGCGATGCCAATCCACCACCCTACGACGGTGTTTTGCCCAAGCTTTACGAACGCGTGCAGAAGCATTTGAACCTAATCGTCTGAAAACCCCGCTATTAGCAACAGCCTGAAACAAACCTTCGCCGGATTCGTCGGTATCATCTGCGGACTGTCCGGCCTGACAAGATGGGCGAACGGCACGTGCGGGAATACAAACTGGCGAAGCACCACGTAACCCTGATCGTCAACGCAGCCAGTCAGTAATTTTATCTTTGCTACCTACGCCTACCAGAGAGTGCCACAAGAATAACAGATGGTCAGATGAACCTTTTCTGACTGACGCGTAGCTTTGCGAGGGATAGGATGTGCGATAACAGCGAGCGCAAACGGGAAGGGGTCCAATGATGGACGATCAAAGGCAAATCTTAAGTGATATGGGCGAAGCGATTCTGGTCGCGCTGACGACCGTCTCGCAAGCGGCACAGCGTTCCTACGACCATGCTTGCCAATCCTTCTAACCACGATGGTCGGCGCGGGCAAGGCAGAAAGAAACATCGACGCGATCGGGAAGAATTCCGCGAGCCGCGTCTACTTGCGGGAAACACTCCCTGCGTCCTGCAGTAGTCGCAGCAGGCGTCATTGATGTCATTGATAAGGATGATCATTCGCGATTCAGTTGGCACAATTTGCGGCACAGCTTGGTGGGGTGAACCCCTCCGTTGAGACAGTTTGAAATTGGCACACATGCGGAATCCAGACGATGCTACGCCACAAAGTCGCAGACAACCGCGCGCTCCATCCACTCGGTGAATAGCACGCAGGTCGACGTCCAAGGCAGATATTTAGAAGCGATTAGCTCGGAAAAGATGGAAAAGAAGCGGCTTAGGATGCATCTCGGGCTGAAGTTCGGGTTGAAAACCCACCGCGAAAAGCATTCTTTTTTCATGTAAGCAGTTGATGAGCGGGGAAGACGAGACTCGAACTCGCGACCTCTGCCGTGGCAGAGGGTGTATCAACCGCTGGCCTACGCAGAATCAGTAGGTTAGACAGATGGTAGTCGGCAACCGTCGGCTTCATTGAGCGGGGTTGGCTCAGTTTTGTTCAATGGTTTGTTCAACGATCTTGTCTTTAACATTTAACAATAGCTTGCTGGCTATAACCCCAATACTATCTTCGTTCGGTAACGATACTAGGGATTCTGACAGCTTGCTATTGTGCCTCCAGAGGCGTAATCGAGTAAGACGCCCACCCGAAATTCACCGAATGGAGAAAGACAATGCCAGTAAGAACCCCGAGAGAAGTTTTCCTAATGTTGCTTAGCAATGTGCGAAATAGGACCGAACGGCAATCAAACGTCTATCAAGCGATTGGTGAGCACGCCGACGAACCCGAGATCAAGGAGGCGATAGAAGCACGGGATTTCGCTTCCAAGCAGATTCTCGCCAAACTCGACGAATGCTTCCGTATCATCGGCGAAAAACCGGGAACATCCAGTGGACAGCTACAAGAAACCTTCCTGGAGGATTTCCGCAGGGAAGTGGCTGAGATCCAATCCCCAGTCGCCAAGCGTCTCTTCGTATTGGCAAAACTGAACCATCTCGCACACCTACGGATGGCCGAGTATGAGGTTTTAGTTGCAGCAGCTGACTTGGCAGGCCATCACGGTGTGGGCGTACTTTTGGAGACCTGCCTGGCAGATAAGCTCGCCTTCGCAGAGCGCAACCGCCGTCTAATCCGGCGCTTGGTTGAGACCAAGCTCGCGGAACGGGCTGCAGGAGCTTAGGCACAATAAAAAGAAAGCGGAAGGTGAATGGGAAGGGGCGGGGCTAAAACATCGGGGTTCCGCCCCTAACTCAGTGCTATCCAGACCGGGTCACCGGCGCCAGCCTGCCCCAAAAGGGTCCCAAACGAAAAACCTTCGTGTCGGGATTGCTCTGGGACGCGACCCCGATTTTTGTTTGCTCTACCAGTAGGGGCAGCTCGCTCGATAACGGTCCTAGACAATCTGCCCCAATCAATGTTCGAGGAACCAAGCGATCACAAAATCAATCATGATGACGGTCCCGATGATGACCGTTTCCGGTACGCAAGTTTCGTTTGTGCGTAAAGATTTTAGCGTGACAGTGGCTAGGTATTTCCCCAGTGGCGCGGCATTCATTCTCGCACGTACTCTGAACCAAAGATCCTTAGTTCGCCCGGTTTGCTGTACAGCAATTAGACCGAACGACTCTGAGTACTTTTGAGAGGCGAACATTGAGCCGCCCCTGGATTTTATTAGCCAATGATCATGGGCTCTCCTCGATGCAGAGAGAGTTGTGCTATCTCAAAGGAGGGTCACTCGATGAAAAAAAGCAGTGAATTTGTCTTAGGGCGGCTGGTGGCGGGGGCGCTGGTGGTGGCGCCGACCTATCTGGCGGTGTTGCTGGTGCTGAAGGGCATCAAGTCGTTGGCGGGGATCATGAAACCGTTCGCGCAGTTGCTGCCGAAGTGGCTTCCGGCGGATCAGGTGCTGTCGTTGCTTCTGGTGCTGGTGGGTTGCTTTTTGATTGGGGCGGTGTTGCGCACCCGGACCGGGTACCGGTTGTGGAATCGGGTGGAGAAATCGTTCTTTGACCGGATGCCGGGGTATGCGCTGCTTCGCAGCCTAACGCAGCGGCTGGCCGGAGAGGATCGGGAGGCGGCGTGGAAGCCGGCGCTTGCGGAGCTGGAGGAGGCGCTGGTGCCGGCGTTCATTATTGAAGAACTGGAAGACGGGCGGTTCACGGTGTTCGTGCCGTCGATTCCGACGCCGCTGGCGGGAGCGGTGTACATCTTGAGTGCGGAGCGAGTGCATCCGTTGAATGTGCCGTTCACGCAGGCGATCAAAACGATCTCGCGCTGGGGATCGGGATCGAAGGATTTGGTTGCGGCGCTTGAGGGGGGAGGAAAGCTGGCCGCAGCCAATGAGGGTGGAAGGTAGCGACGGTGGCTGCACGAAACATTTGGAACAACACCGCGAGCACAAACGAAGAAATCCGGTAAATCGAAAAGCCGCGTCCGCCACAACAACCGTTCATGACGGTCAGGAGGCCTGAGGAAATGGCGCATAACAAACAATCACAGCGAAACGAAAAGAGTCTACCCGCAACGGAATGATAAGAGCCATGGCGCGATTCTCCAGGTCAGAATTATTCGCATTGGTCACAATGGAATGGAGCCTCTACCTCCTCCACAAGCAACTAATTGGAATGGGGGTATGACGGAGTTTGTACACGTTAAAGGGTGAGAACAAGAAAGAGGCTGCCGATTCTCCTCCGTTTTCTGGGACCAATGAACCGTCAGGTCCAAAGCTGTTATGCTCGTTGTGACGACTGCCCGTGGTACCACGATTCCGATCAATTCCTCACCGTTCGCTTGTGACGAGCGCCAGACCTTCAGACGCCAGGCGGCGCAAGAGGCGACCTGCTGCGGCAGCCAAGTCGCCAGGTAGCTCCGTTGAGACGGGTTCGCTGGTTTGGATTACTTTTGTATGGACCTCACGGTCGGTCCCTGTGACCTGAAACTCCACAGCTCCGACCAGTCGCGTCTCCCCCGCAGAATCGAGGTCCCATATCAGGAGCGTAGCGGCCAGCGCTCGTGCGCGGCCGGTATCGACGAGGCGCAGATCTGAACTGGATGCCAATTCGAAGCGTAGTGCCGTGTCCAGATAGCGGTCGGGAGCCGACGACCATCGCCAGACGGCGTCCTCGGTCAACTCACCATTGGGTTGCTGGTGCAGAATACGGCGACCGATGTGTCCACGTGCTTGGGTATCGAGCAGCCGGACTGGTGTTGCGTTGGGAGCCTTAGTCGCTTGAGTTGCTGGTTGTGGCAGTTGTGGCTCTAGCAGTTGCGGCTCAAGCATGTGGCTCGGTGTCGTCGCGGGGCGCCGCAGGCAAGCTGCTTCACACAGGCAGATGATCGTAAAGAGCAGATAGGCGCCTGATCGGGGGACGCGCGTCATCGGTGTTTTTCCTTTGGCGGTCGTTGACCATAGACAAACGACTCGGGTTGATCCTCGAGCATTCGCGAGAGCTCGCGCAATTCTTGGAGCGAATCCCGAATGGCCGGCAGGGTGCGTCGGAGATCGTCCGCCGCCAGTCTGGAATTGTCCGCCGCTTCGCGCGCTGCTTGGGTCGCGGCCGGAAGGTCTGCAGCCTTGATTGCGGCCCGCGCCTCTTCAGAGAACTTGACTAGTGACCCTTCGCTGCCGATCACTCCGTCCATATCGGACCTGATCTGGTCGATTTGCGCACTTGTCGTCGCAAAGAATTTCCGGGAGTCGGCGCTCAGCGTTGGTAGCTCGCTCTCGCGCATAATGCGGTCAGTATTGTCGAAGAATCGGTTGCTCCGATCGAGGCTATCGGGCATCCGCGCGACAATCTCTCTGGCGGTCTGCAGCGTCGCATTAGCGCGGTCCAAAAGCGGAGGTAGCCGATCTTGCGCCATCTCGAACGGCGAGGGCACCGACGGAACGTACGGCCGATTCGGTTTGAACCCAAGCTCCATCGGCGGGGGTGGATTCTCGGGTTGTTCGAGCAATAAGTACGCCTCACCCGTTATTGGGTTGCCCATGAGCTGGGCCCGAAGTTTGGGGAACACGCCTCCAACATCGGTAAGCCGCTTCCGGAGCAGGTTGACGTCCAGGCCAATGGTGTTAAGGCGATCGAGGAACACCTCGAAGTCGATTTGGACGATCGTGCCGTGTGGGTTCACACGTATGTCTGTGACGCGGCCCACTGGCACGCCCCTGAGGCGAACCGGGCTAGAGACGTCCAGGCCGAAGACATTGTCGGTGGTGTAGGTGACCATGCCGATTGCGGGACGCTGCCTCAGCCGTTGAATGAAGGAAACCGCCGTTACCAAGAGGAGGACCAGTGTTAATACTATGAAGAAGCCAAGGCGCGCGTAGCTCTTCTCGACAGCCATTGGGTTACCCTCCCTTATGCGCGGACATGCCAGGCGCCGACCGCGTGAAGAAATTGTGTACGAACGGGATCTTTGATTCGTCGCGCAGTTTGCGCGGGTCGCCCGCTGCCACCACGCCTTTGGCGGCTTTGTCCAGCACGATGCAGTGGGCGGCCACAAGAAAAATGCTCGGCAGTTCGTGGGTCACAATAACGACCGTTATACCTAGATCGTGGCTAAGCGTGAGGACGAGCTGGTCGAGCTCGACTGCCGAAATAGGGTCGAGACCGGCAGACGGTTCGTCGAAGAACAAAAGATCGGGCTCGAGCATAAGAGCACGAGCAATGCCGGCGCGTTTTTTCATGCCGCCCGAGATTTCGCCGGGTAGATGCTCGGCGAACGAACCAAGCCCGACGAGGTCGAGCTTGGCCTGGACGAGCTCCCGCGCGGTCGCGCCGCGTATCGCGGTCCATCTAGTCAAAGGGAGAGCGAGGTTTTCCGCGAGCGTCATCGAACCAAAGAGCGCGCCCGACTGAAAAAGCACTCCGAAGCGCGGCACGCCCTCGTAAAGGTGCGGCTCGCCGACGCCGTCGATGTCTATGCGCCCGGCTTGGGGCCGCTCGAGTCCGATCAAATGCCGCAGCACCGTGCTCTTGCCGCTCCCCGATCCGCCGAGGATTGCAAAAATCGTTCCGCGCTCGACTGGGAAGGTGATGTGCTCGAGGAGCACCCGCGTCCCCCAACCTACCTGCAGATCGTCGACGGTGATGTGTGGCCTTGATAGAGGCATGGTCAGATACCTATGAGCGCGTAAAAGCAGGTGAACAGGGCGTTAATCACAATCACTGAGAAGAGCGCCAGCACCACGGCGTTCGTCGTCCGAGTCCCGACAGCGGCCGCGCCGCCGCGTGTGAGCAGCCCTTGACCACATGCGATCAATCCGATTGAGAGCCCCAGAAATGGAGTTTTGACGAGACCCGAAAAGAAGTTGTCGGCACTGATCGCGTTCAAGGCCACCTCGACAAAGGCTCCTGCTGTCATATGCGAAACGACAATCGTGGCCCCCAATCCGCCGACAAGTGCCAGTACGTCGCCAAGCCAGGTCAAAATCGGCACCGTGATGGCGAGAGCGAGACAGCGTGGCACGACCAACCATGTCACTGGGTCGAAGCCCATCGACTGCAAGGCATCGACCTCTTCGGACACCTTCATTGTGGCGATCTCCGACGCAATACCCGCGCCCGATCGTCCGGCCATAATCATTCCGGTGACCAGTGGTCCAAGGTCTCGGAAATGTGCGACGACCACCATCTGGGGGACAAGGGCGATTGTTCCAAAGCGCGCGAGCTGCGAAACGCCGAGAAACCCGATGATTGCGCCGATCAGCAAGTTGGCAGCACTCGTAACCAGCAGCCCGTCTGCGCCGATCTCTTGAACGAGCCTCGGCAACGAACGCCAATCGACTGATCTCGGTGTGCCCGCAGCTTTTGGAAACGCGACAGCACAGCGACCGGTGAAATCAAATGCTTCCTTTGCCTTTCTGGGCGCTTCAGCCGCTAGAGCTCCGATCCGCTTCAGCGGATTCATCACATGTGTCGGGCGCTCTGGGAGCCCCGCCCGGCGCTCGCGATAACTTGCGATTAAGCGTGCCGCTTCGCGGTTGGGGCCTTCAATGACGCGCGCGTGGCGGCCGCCCGCATCTAGTCGATCGAGAAGCCTTGCCAGCAAGACTGCACCGGCGCCATCGATTCGTTCAAGTTGCGCTAAATCGACGTCGACCGAGCCACAGCCAGCTAAAAGTGCCTCGGCGTTCTCCACTGCTCGTGCTGCCATCGTCGCATGGGCCAGGTCGAACAGACCCGTCGCCACTAGACGCGCGTGGTTTCCTTCTCGGTCGGCTCGGATGGCGACACTCATGGGACAGTCTCTCGAGTTCAGTTCGACGCGTCAAACAACGGAGCCAGAAACGATGAGAGGATCCATTTTCGTCGATGCAAAGCGGTCCTTTACCGCCAATCCTGCGTGTTTAGACTTAGCCCCGCCATGAATCAACTGGGGGAATCCCTAACCCCTGCCCATTTCACTGTCCCAGTGTCCCATCGAGTGGAACATCTAGAGAGAGTCACAATTTAGCGCGCTGCCTTGCTGTGCAGTAGGAGCGGATAAACCCCGTCATCCGAGTCCACTTCATAGAAGCTCTTGCGATGAGTTTGCTGTGAGAGTACGAGATATGCGCCGGGGCCAGATTTGTGCATCAATTCACGAGCCTTCTCAAGCGATTCAGCACAATCCAGCCACTTGGGCTCCCTGTCCTGTAAGGCAAACACATCGAACGGAGCAACCATGGAAACCTCGCTTTGGACCGCAACACCCCGTTCTTGACAATGGAGGGATGGCCCTCTGAGGAAGAAGCCATCCCTATACGGCTTCAACCCGTAGCGATTCGCTCCACGCGAATCGCACAGACTGCCATCGCAAACTCCTGTCTAGACTTAGCCCCGTTACTAAACAACTAGAGGAATGCCTAGTCCCCTAACGAATGTAATTCGCCGCCGTGCGGCTCATGCAAAACTCGACTTGAATCATTTGGCAGAATGCACCCTCCACAATTCAACGAGTCAACGAGCGCGGTCTGGGGACAGGTGCTATTTGGCGAGCTGGGCCTCGAAATGAGGTCGAATGACCTTATTTGTGTGTTCCGCTAGTTTTACTCTAAGAATTTCCGTGTACTTGTCACAGGCCGTCCTCGATGCCTTCGTGTCGAAAGGGTCGATGCTCTTACCGAGTGATTTGTACTCGACCGTGACATCCACATCCTCGGAAAAACGTCTAATGGCACCGTAGACCTTCGAGCGAAGTGCCTCCCTTAAACGCCATCGGAAGACGGTCGGGCATGCCAAATAGGCCTTGGAGCACCCAACAGATCCAGACGTCTTTCTCCAGATGCTCCACCCGCCGACCGAGTTTGCCCGCATACGTTTGCAGAATGTCTGCTTGTTCTTCTGCCGAAAGCTGTAGGAAGGCTTCAGACACCGGTGGCCTCTTGTTCGTATCGATGCAGTGTGTCAGCCATCCAAGCAGGCATGGACCGTGTTTCCGCTTTGAACTCCTCAAAAGCTTCGGGAGTCAGCTTTTCCCGGATGGTTTTGATGGTACGTGGAGTAACCTGCTCTTTGCCTAGATACCAAAGTGCTGATAGAGCGAGCCCAGAGGATTTTCCAGACAAAGCCAGTTTTCGTGGCGCGACGTGTTTGAGAATGAGCCGCAGATTACCAAGCTTGATCTCTCTGTTCCGGCCACTGGTGTAGAACAGAGATTGCAATGGCATTTGGGTCGTCAAGCCAAGTAGTCGGGCCGCTTCCGCGCCATGCACTTGAATCGTTTCCCCACGAGCGTTCGCGATTGCCCGCGCTACTTTCGATGCTTCGGGCATCACTTGGCCAACATAGCGGCTGTTTTTCGGACGGACGAATACGCCTCTAGAGACGCGGGTGATTTCTCCCCGTTTGACTAGACGCGAGAGAGCTTGGTCAACCGAGGCACGAGTGCCCAGACCATTAAATTCGCTCGAAGTGAATGGTTCTCCGACCGCTATCTCATTGATGTGCTTACGAATGGTCCCTGTTGTAGTCATGTTCACTTCCGTTTGTCAGAAATATAGCACATATATCTGACATTTGTGTCAAGGTCAGAGACAGGTCCTTCTAAGGCCCTAAGGAATAGGTATTTACAAGAGCCCTCGCTGTTGCATGCAGGCATTCCGAGGCGAAGGATAGCAAGAAGGGATTAACAGACATTCAAAGCTCTGCCAGGAATTTCATGAGACAAGGAGGTATTGGACTTTGTTGGATAGCGTTGGATACGTTTGGATCGCCAGAACGTTTTTTGGAGGAGCCACGCTATGGCTACGTCCATTCATTCACAGCTCGATAAGGCAAGAAGTCTTGATCAGTCCTTTGAACCGCTACTCGACAGCAGCGAAGCCGCCTCACTTCTGAGAATTCATCCCAAGACGCTTCAACGCATGGCTCGTAACGGAGAGATCGCTGGTGTACAGATTGGTAGACTCTGGCGGTTCCGGGCGTCCGTTCTGAATTCGTGGTTAAACCGGACGAGCCGCACGTAAAGTCGGATCGCCATTCGCGAAAACACTTTCGACGGCGAAGAGACGCTACGGTACTCTGCGCGTAGCCATCCGTGTCGCCTCATCGAAAGGAGACGTAATGAGGCGAGACAGATATCAGCAGGGAAGTTTGGTTCTCAAGGATCGAAGAAAAGGAAAGGTTTGGAAGTTTCGATGGCGCGAGGTGCAACTCGACGGCTCGATTCGGCGGAGGAGCGCGGAGGTTGGCTCCTACGACGAGTACCCCAACGAATCGGCGGCACAAAAGGCCGCAGATGCGTTGCGGCTCGACATCAATCAGCAGACCCAAGCACGTCTGCTGAAGGAAGTGAATATCGAGACGCTCGAAGAACAGAAGGCGTACTCCACTCAATATGCGTACGAGGTGTATTTGAAGAAGTGGATTCTCCCGCGCTGGCGTTCTTATCGGCTCATCGACGTGAAAGCAGTGGACGTGGAAAAGTGGCTGAAGTCACTTCGTTTGGCGAGAGGAAGCAAGGCAAAGATCCGGAATCTTATGAGCGCTTTGGTTTCGCACGCTATCCGATGGGAATGGACGGCCAGGAATCCGATCACGAGTGTACGTCAGAGTGCGAAGAGGGAGTCGGTGCCGGATGTCTTAACGCCCGAGGAACTCGCGGCATTGCTGTTGAAACTGCCGGAGCCCTTGCGGACCGCCGCGGAGTTGGACGCCTTTACGGGACTACGACGCGGAGAACTCATCGGACTGCAATGGGAAGACGTGGACTTCGAGAATTTCACGGTCCACGTTCGCCGTTCGGTCGTGATGATGGTGCAAGGCAATACGAAGACGGAAGCTTCCGCGAAAGACGTTCCGCTCGACGCGGCTCTTGCCGAATCGTTGTTGAAGACTCTCCAGTCCCTACAACAAATCGCAGGACTGGGTGTTTGCTTCACCGCGAATGAAAGGCAAGCAACCGTATTGGCCGGATGCGTTGTGGAAGAGATATGGTCGGCCTGCTGTAACGAAAGCGGCCATTTCGAAACACGTTGGCTTTCACACGTTCCGTCATTCGTATACGACGCTGCTCACGCAGAACAAAGAAGACATCAAAGTGGTGCAAGAACTTCTTCGCCATGCGAACAGCCGAATCACTCTCGATCTGTACGCGCAGGCGAACATGGGCGAGAAACGTTTGGCGCAGAGCAAGCTCGTGAGGGAGGTGTTGCAAAAAGGATAGGCAAGGTCCTCCGTTTGGACCCTATCGGACCCCAAAGCCGATTTGCCGATTCTTTGGAAGTGTTTGAAAAATATGGCGGGGACGACGAGACTCGAACTCGCGACCTCTGCCGTGACAGGGCAGCGTTGTGATGTAATCGATTGAAATCAAACGGTGTCGGCGGACATCTTTTGATACCACAAGGTACCGGATGTCACTTCTTATCGTCCCCTTATTGTACCCAGATTTGGCCGAGTTACTGAATTGCAAGCGCCGTAAGAACCGTGGTACAACGCCACCGCAAGGCTGCTTTTATCGTCATCGCTCATCCGCATGGTAATCTTCGAGGTACCTGGAACTTGCCCGACGTGCCACGCGGTTTCGCTGATCGGTCCTGTTGTAACAAGAGCGCTTCGTACTGGGGCGATGAGTGAGCTATCAGGATGAACTTAAGAGGTATCTCGCCGACCCTAACCGGCGCCACCCCGGCATTAGCGATCCCGGAGTCTCCCGGCACCGGATGTTAAGAAGGGATCTAGATTCGTGAGTGCTCTTCCGTTTCTAACGGCGTACGACCCGCTCGGGGGTAGCCCAGGCAGCATTGATCCACTTGGTGCCTTTAAAAGTTATTTTGCGTTGGTAGACCTTCTCCTGCCCGGAATGTCGACTATCACGACTCGGTCTCGGTACTTATCGATGATCTGCGCGGCACTCGCAAATGCGCAACGATTTCGCTCGTTCCCACCAGGACCAGCGGGGTTAGCAGCAAGACGCGAAGCGATCGAACCGTTTGAGCGTCTTTGGGGTTTGGCCTGCGCCGCAGCCCAACAAAAGGGCCGGCGGGCGGCAGCAACTGACTTCAGAGGAATCACTTACGCGGAGCGCCACCTTCGTCGGCAGATGGAAGGGAGTTTCGTGAGTCCAGACTTCACGATGTTAAAGAGCCAGTCACGAACAGCCGGTGTTGCTACCTATTGGACGACGATTCAGACTGGCGACTTGGCTAGGGAAGAGGGCGCTCTAACGCCCGATGGCGAAGCATTAGCAGAGCGGTTTCCCCTGCCACCGCTCAGGGAACGTGACCTCGAGAGACTGAGTTCTCCGAGCACAGCCCGGCATGTCAACTTGCCCCTTGACGATTTGTATGACTGGGGCGACAAGTGCCATTTGGGCGCTGCTCGAGCCAAGGAAAAAAGGCTGCTCGCCAGCGCTCTCATTGCCCCGGACCGTCGTGACGCCATCTCCAGTGCTCTTTTTCAATGTGAAAAACATGATGGATCATTACCTGAGGATTGGAACGTCGCGGCGATGCGGAAACTACGCTCCCGATTGAAAGCGGATAGGACTGCTCCTGCCCTAGATTTACCGGTGGTAATCGATGCCATAATCACTTTCGAGCAACTCCATGAAGCAGTCTTAGCGGTCTTTAACACTCTATTGTGGTGGGGTACGGAGAACCCTCATCGTTCGAGCACGAGTTTATTTACCGGCAGAGATTTTAAGACAGCGTGTGCGCGGGTGCGCGACCGGGCCAAAGCACTCGAAGACTTTAAATCAACTTGCGAACACATACCTGTCTGCAAAGCGATCGAAGATTTCGTGATATTTGCTTCTGACCTCGTGCGCACCAGGGTTTCGGACATTCCAGGCGCTGTGCTCCGTCGCCACCGTCAGGTCCAGTGCGGGAAGCTGGACGGGGGAGTTCCCAAGCGCGAGTGGGTTATCTATGAGCCGGGAGGCAAAGCGATTCGGCCCTCCCCGCGCTTTCAGAGGAGCGAGCGGCCAGATGCAGCTCAAGGTCGCTTCTTGACACATTCTTACCGTGTCGAACAGTTTGTAGGTATGTTGCGTGAGACGGGCATTTTGGCAGCTCGGACCTGACAGTTTTCAACAATGCCCAATAGCCGCGCACTCCTTGACCTCTACGTTCCACCAGAGAGCGACTACGTACTGGAGTCGCTAATTGCCACCACGTATAAAGTCAATTGGGACTTCGTGGAAGAGGACCTGCTACCAGTTGCGTTAGCAGTCCGTTCACCGGTAAGTCGCATGAAATTCTTTCGCTCGGAATTTGAGTGTCGTCTTGAGTCATGCGACGTGTCCATCCTCTATGACTTGCGGGCCGCAGAGCCCAACGCTCGACGGTTGTCGCCGAGGATCGATGCTCTTCCTGTTTCGCGCCGGAAGTTGCACGCTAAAGTCTCACTGCTGCTCTGGACCGGAGGCAAGGCGAAGAATGGAAGAGCTCCGAAATTCATTCGGCTAATCATTGGGTCGGCCAATCTCACTCGCCAGGGCTTTCGCGAAAACCACGAACTTGCCGCCGCCTTGGATTTCAGTGATCGCGGATCCCCTAATCACGCCATTTTAGAGTCGGCCATGGACCTGATTCTGAGGGCAGCACAAGGGACAAGGCCGACGCAACTCGATCAGCAGGTTGCCGCGTTCCGTAATGCCGCAAAACAGATGCCGAGGATCAAGGCAACAGATTCCCAACCAAGATGTTTGGTCAGCGCAGAAGCCGTGCTCTCAAAGCTGAGCGAGGGGTGGAAGACGCTCGGCGGAGCCAATCCGGAAACCGTGCTGATCGCTTCACCGTTCTGGCCGTCGGGAGAGAATGTCGCCGATCCGATCATCTCTCTAGTGAAGCGCGTAGGCTTACCCAAGCGTATAGAACTGATTTGCGCCTCAACCTTGGGTGCGCAGGGTGGCCCGCTTCTCCCGGTGATGCCGTCCGCGCTTCCAGGACAACTCCGAGCCGCATTTAGCTGCCGTCTCTTCGTGCGGCCATCAATTCCCAGCTACGGCACATCGGGTGCTGACACTAGTCAGGCTGACGATCTCACTGAGGACGGCAAATTTGTGTTGGGCCCTGCTCCTCAAGTAGAACGCTACCGCGAGCTACACGCGAAGGTCATCGCAATATGCGGCCGGCAAGGCAGCGCACTTTACGTGGGTTCGTCAAATTGCACGCGCCGCGGGTTAGGGTCTTCACAAGCCGATGGCACGATAGGGGGGAACCCCAACTGGGAGGCGGGACTGATTTATCTTCTGGGCAGACGCCATCAATCCTTCGTCAAACAGCTCACCGCGTTCGCAGGTTCTCCAATCGAGGTGCCACCAGACGGGACAATTCCCACATGGGAACCCGAACATGAGCCGGATCTTCCTGCCCCGACGTTCCTTCAAGAGGTGGTCGTTGAAGGAACAAGAATCCTGGTTCGCTTTCAGGAAACAGAGGATATCCCAGCAGACTTGTTGATCCTTATGCCCGATGCGATGATATCTGACCGACATTTCCTTCTTGTCCGTACTAAGCCAGGCGAGGTTCTTCCGAAAACCGTCGAGTTGTCTTTAAACAACTGCGTATACGTGAACGAAAAGCTGGAAACCGTTGCAGGTGGCACCTTCAATCGCACTAGCGAGAACGTTTCTACCTGGGTTGAAGTACGTTGGAGTGGACAATCCGCAAGTTTTCCCGTTCGGTTTGACGAGAAATCATCGCTCCCGCGGGTTCCGGGAGCCCGTCGGGCTACCCTAGGAGAACTCCTGGAGTACTTTCTTCTTGGGCGTGAACCTTGGACAGTTGGCAGCAACTGCAGTCCGAGTGATCCCTTCGACATGCGTGGTCCAGAGCATCCGGTCGATACGCGCTTCATCCTCTCTTATTTCATTCGGAAATTCGTAGAGGCAATTCCTGGGCTGGAAGCAGAGATATTACGCGCCGTGCATTCGGCACCGGCGCTCCGAGCAACCTTGTTCGGACCGACCGGCGCGACCAGGGTGGCTGAAAGAGTGGGCGAAAGCTATAGAAATGGGCCGGCTCCCGGGGAGCCGAACCAAACGCCCGTTAGCGCCGCCTTCCAGCTTATTGAGATTAGTGCTGCGCTACGCCGGTGCACCGATAAAACCTCCCTCGAAGCGAGCACACTGATTAAGAAGGCAATCGAACAGTGCGAAAAGTTACTGAAGGATCTTGCCGCGGATTGCCCCGAACTGCGCAGGGGAACGCTCGAAGAATACAGACGTTTGTTCAAAACGGAGTGACTGGTGTGGAAACTACCAATCTGTCGCGACATTGATCTGAAACGCTCGCTGCGACTTGTTTTCGGCGGACGAGCAGGTGCCACAAATGAGATCCGAGATGACAGCGACCGCCAGCTAAAGACGGCAGCAGTTATACTACGGCGCTTCTTCACGCCTGACGCCGACTTCCGCCGCGAGATAGTAATGCTTGCAGACGAGGTAGGACTGGGAAAGACTTTCGTCGCTCTGGCAGTGGCCGTCTCCCTTCTGGAAGCGATTCGCCGAGACGAAGGCCCCGAAGACCTGCCTTCGAATCAGCCTGCTGTTTTGGTCCTCACGCCCAATAATGACGCGCTATACAACAAGTGGCGACGCGAAGCAGAAACCTTTCAAAACGAGTGCGCAAAATCACCGCACGCCCTCGATTGGTATAGAGTCGAATCACCACGCAATGATTCGAACCGTTCGGGAAATATCGTCGACCTCACAAAGCAGATTAGAACAGCGACCAAGTCCCATCCCTTAATTGTCGTAGCTAAGCTTGGTGTCTTTGGATCAAGACTACCCGATCAATGGTGTCGAAACGCTCTTGCGTGCGTGTTCCAGGAATTTAACGTTGGCTCGAAGCGGCGCAAAACGATATGTCGGGCACTGTTGGGGACAGGGAGTCAAGCCTACGTATCTGAATTGCTCGACATGCGAAGCTCGGGCTGGCTCTGGGATGGCGAAGATCGCGCCGGTGTTTCCGCTGATTTGATGCTGGCATATTCGCGAGCTGTCCAAGAAACCGGACTTCGCAAGAAGATCCACAAAGCGATCCTAGATGAAGATGGTCCACGTCTTACCGACCTTATGGACCGACTTACCAGAAGTGCCCTCGTTTGGGACTGGCCACTTCTTCCTCTCGTTATTATTGACGAGGTGCATAATCTCAAAAACGAAGATACGCAGATCCGCAAAAATCTTGGACGCTACCTTCAGGGACGAGCGTGCCGCGTACTCGGTTTATCCGCGACGCCTTTTCAGCTACGTCACGAAGAACTGCTCAGCGTTTTGGGGCTTCATCAACTCGCAAAACTTCCCTCAGATCGGCGGCAAGCCATCCAGTCATCGATCGCTGAACTTGAAGCGGCTATGAAGCGCGCGCGTCAATACGGTGAGAACTTTCGCCAGGCTTGGTCGGCACTGATGCCAAAGGATCGCGAAGCAGCCTGCCTAGTCTGGTCAGCGATAGAATCCTCGCCGCGCTCAGAATGGTCCAGCATCATCGATCGGGCTCGGCCAGACAGAGTAAAAATCGCTTGTGAAAAGGCTCGATGTCTGGAGCAGAGCAACCGGAATCTCGAAAGAGTGTTACAACCATTTGTTATACGCCACCGTCACGACAGGTCTTATCGCAAATACTGGGTTGGCCGGAACGCGGAACAGACTAATTCAAAAGGCTCGTCGCACTTTGACTGGGCACCCGGCATGGAAGTACCACCCGGCGCCGAGCTTGTGCACTACCTGCTAATGCGTGCTGTCTCCCTGGCGAAGAACGAAAAGGGTCGCGCCGGCTTGGGAGCTGAACTGACCGGTAGCTATCGTCACCTAGTCGAAACCTCAGCCACCTGGAAAAGGTTCGGGAACTCATCGAACCCGCAACTCTATGCTTACAAGAAAGTGCTCGAACGAGATATCGCTCGTAAAGATGCAGATGCCAATCACCCTAAAATCCAGACCACAGTCAGGCGCGCCCTTAAAGCATTTCGGGAAGGCCAGAAAACCCTAATCTTCTGTGTTTACGTCAAGACTGCTGAGGCTGTGCGCGACCAGCTTGACCAGCATGTGCATCAAGAGCTGGCAAAGCTTCGCGAGAAAGTCTTCGGGAGTGAAGCTAGGTTCGAGGGTTTTCGTAAACGTTTTTTCAATCGCTACGAGCCTCTCTACTCGTTAATTCAGGACCACCCACTACTTGGCAGGATGCCTGATTCTAAGGTGGGGATTCCGCAAGAACTCCGGATGGGCAGAGAGGAACTTGGCCAAGTAGCTGAAATTGTGGCATCCAGAGCTAAGTCAGGCTCGTTAGACAAACCCGATCGACGGCTGCTCCTTTCTGTCGTAGAAAACGTAGTGGTGCGCATTTGGGAAGGTAGCGAAAAAGGTGTCAGTTGGCTCGACCGAGTACTGCCTCAAGAATCGCTTGGCGACCTTCGCGAAGCAATGGCCAAATGGACTTGGATCCCCAAGCGGCCTTTACTCGGTGGCGGTTCCACGGCTCGTGATCCTGAGGCTGGCCGAGGTGTTGCCGACCCGCTGGCTCCTGAGAATGAAGGAGTAGGTCAGACTGAACGGGAGGCAAAGAGGACCGCTAATGCAGAACTGTGGCTTAAGCGACTTCAGCGCGGATCAGTGGCGGATGTAATTGCCCCCTACTTTCGCCAAGAGGTAGTCAGTTCCGGATCTCGGCGAGCACCGACGCTGCTGCTACCGGAGTTCCACTCGGATTTGCTGGTTAAACTCGACCTGGAAACTCGCCGGGCGGCCGGCTTGGTTTTCCGGCGTGCACTAATGGCAGAGGAGTTTCTAATTCGGTATCTGACTGATGCCCCGCGTGGTTCCGAACTCTGGGCGGATTTCCTGGCAAGGCGTTATACCGAACCATTACCGGGTCACAACGAAAGTTTGCGGGATCGCATGGGGTCCTACTTTGAGAGCTTAGTACGGGCTGTGGACAACGAGATGCTGAAGCGAGGATACCTCGAAGCGGCCACGAACCTGAACGTTGTGCAATTGGTTAAGGGAGGAATGAATAACGACCGATATTTCCTCGGCTTTAACACACCTTACAGACCAGAAATTCTCGTCGCGACTTCAGTCGGTCAAGAAGGTATCGACTTGCACAGAGAGTGCAGACAAATCATCCACCATGATCTTTGTTGGAGCCCAGCCACGATTGAGCAACGAACTGGTCGGATTGACCGAATCGGCAGCAAGGTCGAAAGGGAACGAGCTGGGGCACTCGCCGGGGCACAGCCGATCTGATGTCGCCGTGCCCTATTTGGCAGCCACCTATGACGAGCGAATGTTCGAGGAACTTCACAAGCGTGCCGAGTTCTTCGAGGTTACGATGGGAGGAGACCTGCGGGTCGATGGGCGCTTTAGCGATCAGGAAAGATTGCGCAATGCCAGAAGCCGCAAGAAACTTGGGATCGGAACCGACGAAGAGGACGTAGGCGAGGAAACGGAAACAAAGACGATTGACTTGCCACCTGGAATGGTCGAGAGACTCCGAATCGACTTGAGCGTGTGGTCCTCACGACACAAGGGAAGGTCATAGAAACTGACAGGCATTCTCATGAAGCTGCTCCTCAGGAACAGTCCAATTGCAAGAGCACCGGACAGGGAGCAAATTGCGTCTAGCTGACGCCCAGGGGCTCACGCAAGTTAGTCCCGATCTGGCATTTCAGTTCGTTCACGTTACCGCGTCAGCCAATGCAGTCGGGCCGCGCCTTGTGGGTGAACAGCGCGACCACGCGGTTGTGCCGCACGGGGCTGTTCCCGCATGGTCGTAACTAACTAGGGTTTGGCAGCTTTGCGAGGCTCTGGGCAACCTGCTTCAACACCTGGTGGATTTCCGCGCGTGGCACCAGTCGCGTCAACTTCTCGTCTTCTTTGACAAACGTTGACTCACCACACAAGGCGGCCTCCACTTCGGGAAGTTCCTCTAGTCCGGCGCAACTGGTATGAATGCGAAACTGCCCCTTTGCCGACTCGACAAAGAAATTCACGCGATGCTCGGACCGGTCGAACACGAGAAGCACATGCGGCTCCAATTCGCTCATGTACACCGATTGATAGGTTTGCAGTCTCAGTGGTCTCAGATTGTGATTAGCCCCGGCATCCGCGAGTTCCAAATTCAGAGCGTAACTGAACAACTCGGCGTGATACCCGCTCATCTGCTTCTTTGTGAGCAGGTATATCTCCTCGGCATTCCCTCCTCGTCGCATCTCTTGCTCCCCACAATAGCTGATGACTTTCGGATGCTTGATGATGGCGGCGCGCCATGGTTCCAAACTGGTGGCGCTTGCGATGATTTGCTCCAACTGCGGCTCGATGTCTGCATTCGCGTCGATTCGGTCCCACAGAATCTTGAGGAATTGCCTCGTCCCCCTTGTGCCGCCACGAAGGAATCGCTTCCAGCTATCCCAATTCCTCTGCGGATCAGTGAGGAAGGAGTAGTTGCTGCCGCTGGAAGAAAGATAGTCCCCAACAGTGAGTAACGCTCTTTTCCACAGTGGTTCCGTCGTTTTGTAGGCGCCAGACCGGAAGAAACAAAACAAATCTGCGCCTTCGTGAAATACCCATCAAAGGCCGTTTGCAGTTTCGCGTGCACTGTCCCGTCCCACTTCGTCGGCATCTTCTCGGGTTGCGCGAAGACCCCGCAGAAATCCAGGAGAAACTCGATTTGCCCGGAAAAGTAACCGTGCTCCTCCGCTCGATCGATGCGATCTCTCCAGGCGGTATCGGCGAGGATCAGCCGGCCTTCAGCGCCTCCTCGCGAACTTGCTGGGGGCTGAAACCGATCTGCCCGACGTCCGTGTCCGAAAGGCGCTCAAGTATCTCGGCACTGTAAGGCAGAAGTTTATGCAGGCCCGCAAGGCTGCGCCCGTACTCCTCTGGCCGCTCAATCTCAGTGTTAGTGGCCAGGTTGCGTACCACCCGCATCCACTCGTTCAGGCTCGCTGGCGACACGTTGCCTTCATGGTGGCGCAGATAGAGCACGAATGCGGCAAACTGGACCAACTGCGTGTAATCAAGCGCAGCGGGTTCCCGAATCGCCTTCTGGAAAAACGCCGCTTCATCAAAATATCGACGGCTTGGCAGCACCGGAACCAGTTTGCCGCAACCGCGGCTCCATGATTCCAGAAGGTGGATGAGGTTGCTGGCGAAATCGCGGGTGAGCCAGCCGTGTTCATGGAACAGTGGGAACGTTCCGGTAAGCTGCCTGTCTCTTAGCAACATCGTGTCCTGACTGAAGCCCGGGCTTGTGGGATCCAGACTCACACGCGCTAGGGCCAAGAGCAGATTCATGACGAGTTCGTCGAAGGTGTTGGTCTGCGGGCTCTTGTGAGCCCAGAAAAAATCGGTCCACTGTGTGTCGATCCGTCTTTCAAAGAACTCCGCGATGCTCACTTCTGTGTCGCCCAATTTCCGCTTATCGGTTGGGAACAACCCCGTCAGGAGCTCCTCAAAACGCGCTTTGAACGTTTCAAAAGAAGTGAGTGGCTTTCCCCTTGCGTTCATCTTGATATAAAGATCATCTGTCAGGCCGAAATGCTCTAGCGGTAGAAGCTCGAACGTGATCGCAGGACGTTCATCATCCACCAGACGGTTAAAGAGGCCACTGCTCGATTTGAAGAATCCGTGCAGGCCTTCGACGAGAATGGGGAAGGGTTGGTCCTTCGTGGCCACAACTTCCATTGGAACGAAACCGACCGCAGCCCCCATATCTCCGCGGAAATGGCTCAAAGCTTGATAGATATGGTTCTCTTCCGTTATCAAGACGAGCGCAAA
>CAVROZ010000006.1:0-255873 GCA_963722985.1 Candidatus Acidiferrales bacterium
CTTAATTGCACGTTCGACGCCTCGAGAGTGCCAGAAACCTGTTTTAGAGCTCTTCACTTTGCCAGTGTGATCCCGGGATTCGATTCGGCAAGGTAAGGCCCGACAATCCGAAATGGCGAAGGGTGTTCTGTTGCGTTCCTGGTGATCGCCAGCATCGGAGCGAAGCTTACTTATCGTCGGGCCCGTTCGATGGCTGCGCTCCGAGGTAGCCCTTTGGGGAGCAGGGCGTTCGGGTGTCATTCGGTCGGTCTCGTCAAATCCCCTTCTGGTTCGACGTGGACAAGAACCTGTGCTACTTGAGGCAATGTCCTGAGAATTTCGTCTTCGACCTCGTGCGCCAATCGATGTCCTTCGCGGACGCTTATTTCGCCATGCACAACAATGTGGAGATCGACGTAGTAGGCGAAGCCCATTTTACGAACGAAGCATTTGTCCAGGCCAAGAACGCCGCAGACCTGTCCGGCTATCTCTCGCACCTGCGCTTCCAGAGTGGTGTCCGGGGCTATGTCGCCGAGTTCAAGGATCGCAGGTCGCAGTTGTTTCCAACCGTTAAAAAGAATTACCAAGGCAGCACAAAGCGCGGCCCAGCCATCGGCTGCCTCCCACCCCGGCCCACCAAGGATGGCGATGGAAATGCCAACGAAAGCAAACGCAGACGTCAAGGCATCCGTTCTGTGATGCCAGGCGTCAGTTTTGACTGCGAGGCTTCGGGCGGACTCGCCGGCGGAGTGAACGTGTCTGAACAGCAGTTCCTTGATGATCAGTACTCCCGCAAGCACGACAAGGGTGTAGGGTGCTGGTGCCGGATGCGGCGCGGTTATTTCACGAATGCCTTCAAAGATGATGCCGCATGCGGCTGCCATGAGCGCCAAACTAACGATTAACGCAGCAATCGGTTCGGCTTTCCCATGACCATAGGGGTGGTTTGCGTCGGGCGGTTTAACGGCAATCTTCAGGCCAAAGTAAACTACGAATCCGCTGAGTACATCAGCGATCGATTCCAGGCCGTCCGCGACCAGTGCAAAAGAATTTCCGAGCAAGCCGGCAGAGCATTTGGCCAAGGCTAATCCTAGATTTACGCAGATGCCGAGGACTATGGATTTCGTGCCCCCGTCCGCACTCCCCTCGGAATTACCGTCGCGCTTCATGGGAGGAAGTTAACACAAGGATGAGAGTTGTCGGTTGGTATCACTTGAGAGGAACGTTGAACTTAATCTTGCAGGTTTGATCGTGAATACCGGAACTCCCGCCGGAGCCTTTGCTCGAGCCGCGGGTGGAAGCAGAATGGCCGCCAGGAAAGAGGACGGCGAACCGTCTGCCTGGCCGCGCGGGTGTTTTGTTTCGCATGAAGTTCCTCCCTCACATATCACTGCGACTTCCCGTTGCCTGACAGCGCGGAGGGCTCGCTGAACGGCAGGTCAATCGTCATAGGGCTATGATCGGCAATCGGTACAACCGGGCAGTTGTTTAGGTTATAGAGGGTCTGGGAAAAGTGCGGTGCGAGCACGAACGGCCCCTTCGCGTCACGGGGCGTATCAATATCGGCCTTCACGAAGAACCAATCGAGTTTGAATTTTGCGAGCTTTACGTTGCCCCAAATGAGTTCCGCCGCAAATGTTGGTTTGAACCCTGCCCCTTGCCTCTGATTGGAGTCCGCCAGTGTGCCTGCGGTTTCGTTGACGGTGCGCGCCGGAATACCCCGAAAATCGATGGCCTTGCCATCGGCAAATCGGAATTTTTCCAACGAGGTAAAAAAAGCACGCTCCAGATTGGCGGAGGCTCCAGGGATATTCGCGGAAGTCGGGTCAATTCGATACTGAATACCGGAAAGGCTCATCGCCGCTTTGGCTCCCGAGTAAATCATGCCCACTCCGGTGGCCCATTGAATACCTTTGGTCGTCCAGAAATCCAGGCTTCCATAACGTTTGTACAGCATGTTTTCAACGCTAGTTGGGGTCGAATCCCCTCCGGTCGTGTTCATATCACCGGCGATGATCACCGGGTTCGCACTATCGCGTACGTGGTTTAGCAGCTCCGCCATCTGTTGGCGGCGGATCTTTGGCTTGGCGCGGTTTTCTAAATGCGTGGACGCAATGGTGACAACGTGACCGGGCGCTTCGGGGACGTCGAGGTCCACGTAGAGTGTGGTTCGCTGACCGCGGCGCACTTCACGCAGCAGATCTTCGCCAATCAGTATGGCAGCCTTGCGTTTTGCCTTTTCCAAGGGGCGAATCTTGCTTTCCTTAAACCAGTCATAACCAATGGTGAAAGGAATTAACTGCGCGCTGCGAATGGGATAGCGCGAGAGTACAGCGTTTCCGTGCAACGCCCGCAGCTTGTCCTTATCGATCTTGAACTCGTCGAGGAGTTGCTGTCGCTCTACTTTAGCCTCCCCGTCATCGAAGGTGTCTGTGCCGAGTTGCTTCGGATCGATCTCGAGAAACTCCACTCCATACGCCCAATTCATGTTCAGCGCCTTACCCAGCTCGCTCACAACCTCACGGTATTCCGTACGCTTCACTCCCCAATCGACTTCATTCAAGATCCACACGTCCGCAGACTTCAGAATTTCGATTTCCTCAGGGATTTTCTCTAACTGGACGGCACGGATGCTCTTCTTATTCTCTTTGGCCTGTTTCCGCTCTTCCTCGATCTTGGCCAAGAAGGCGTCTTGGTTGGAGAGAAATAGTTCGATGTAATCGAGTTCCAGACCCCTCTCGATATTCCAGAAGGCTACACGCAGCGAGGGTCCTAGTCGCGGGACGTCGAGCGGCCGCGGCCTCACTCCGCTCAAGTAAGCTTCATTATTGATAAAGGGAGTCGTCGTGATGAGCCGAAGCTTTTCTGCTAGGCCGGGGCTCATCTCCTGGTCCGAGCTGAGCAGGACCAAGTCGTCATAAGAGAAGAGTTTGGGCCCAGAATCCCGCGCATACTCCTGTGCGGTTAAAGCGGTGGTTCCAATCGTACCGAGAGCGATCGAAATAAAGAAGCGAACGATCGTGGCCCAACAGGGCGTTTTCATCCTTGAAGAATACTTCTTTCTCCTAGCCTACTCAAAGTGCAAGGGGACCTGACTTACCAGCGACGGGCAAACGGGTTGCTGAATATGACTATGAGCCGCTCGCAGTTCTAAGCAGGATGCTACGGCCCGTTCCGCAACCTCGCTACTGGCCGCGATCGCGGCCAACATCCGGGCGGTCCGAAATCTAATGTTGCCCTAGATGCTCGGTTGGAGCATTGATGATTTGGTGTGGCAGAGCTCTGTCAGCACTTTGTCTTGCAGGATTGTATCGGCCACCGCAGAGCCTTCTCGTTGGGGGTCTGATCGCGTGGCGGCGCGTTCCCCGTGGCGGCTCAGTTCGACGACGCGATGGAAGTCACTGTATCACTGTCACAGTTCAATCGCTCAACTGCACTCAACTCATCCAATTTTTCTGCTGATTTCGGGCGTCAACCCACCGAGCGCTTGAAGCTTTTTGAAAATGAGAACCATCACGCGTTCTTCCTGGGGCGTTTCCGGACCTTCGAGGGATTTCCACCACCGACAGATTTGCTCGTGGTCGGCTTTGACGACGTCGGCGATGGTCGGATAGGTCAAGTTTCGACGTGCCGCGAAGGATAGCGCCCGGTCTTTTCCGCGCGGGATGCGCGAAAATCATCAAGCTCAGCGGAGGTGATCACGTATTGCAACTCCGGAGGATGATTTGCATGCGCTGCCAGTTCCGCCTGGAGCCGTTTCGAGCATATCGCCGGGGCATCCTGGTACTGAACGAGATGGGAAAGGAAAGCTTCATTGGCAATCTTCAGAGTGAACTCCCTTTCCGTTCCGGCCTCGCGCACTTGAAAGGTGTACTCCCGCGCGAGCGGTTTGGCCTGAAAACCGAGGTATTGCACGATGATCGTGTCGCTCATTTAGGATTTAGAGCCGGGCACAAATACAGTGGGAGCAAGCACCGGGACGGCCGCTTTGACGCGCTTGGCACGGCGACGCTTCGGAGGGACGCCCTCGGCAGGTTCGACGACCATCAGATTGGTAACAAAGAGCTTGATTCCGTGAGTGTCGAAATCAATGGTGGTGCGCTCGTGATTGCACTGTTTGATGACACCACATCCGTATTGAAAATGTTTGATGTATTGCCCCACTTCAGGAATCGCCAAGGGTCCTCCTCCTTGAAACCAAGAATTGTGATTACGTCAAGGCTGGAACGGCGCTAGTAACTACCGCGACCACCGCCGCGCCCAGAGCGCCCGCCCGAATACCCTCCTCTACCGCCACCGCCGCCACCAAACCGGTTGCCACCGCCGCCGCGTGATTCCTGCTCGCGGGCTTCGTTGACCTGAAGCGCACGGCCGCCGATATCCAGGCCGTTCAGTTCCCCGATGGCCTTGGCGGCATCATTGTCCGCGCCAAGTTCGACAAATCCAAAGCCGCGGGAACGGCCCGTTTCGCGGTCGGTGATGATGCGGGCAGAGCTCACCTGATATCCCTTATCGACGAAGAGCTGTAACAAAGCGTCGTCGGTCATACCAAAGGCGAGATTTCCGACGTAGAGTTTTTTCATTTAGTTATCCTCAGTTCAATTTGATCCTCGCGCCAGACTGCGGCGCGAAGGAAGATCGTAGAAGCAGGTGCGGCAAGATTCGTAGGCGATACCTTGAGGGAGAAATGAGCATGGCGTCTTCATGGCATTCAGAATCGCAGGCGGTAGGCGGCTCAGGAAGCTACGGCCGCGGCGAGCTTGTGAAAGGTGGAGTTGGCGACCATGTAGGT
This sequence comes from Candidatus Acidiferrales bacterium, assembly GCA_963722985.1. GTDB lineage: Bacteria > Acidobacteriota > Terriglobia > Acidiferrales > UBA7541 > Acidiferrum. The sequence goes on from CAVROZ010000006.1 coordinate 4,772, forward strand.
GTGGACACGCACGGGGCCGTCAATCAAGCCGTTGAGAGAATTGATTACCTCACCGAAAGCCATACGACTGTACTTCTCAGCGTCTTCGCTCGATTCCCAGAAGCTGTAGGCATACATTTCCTTGCCAGTCGGAGAGATCAGCGTGAGCTCATCGAGAAACCCCTTTTGCTTACGCAGTACGGGGATGATTTCATTTTCGATCTTCTGGATGAATTGACCAGCGGAGTCTGGCTTGAGGCGTATGGAAACCTTGCGAGCGAACATAGAACTCTCCTTGTAGAGACCAAGGGAGTCGTCAGGCAATCGCCACGGGGACCGAGCCCTAAAAGCGGCCTTGATCGTAAAAATCAAGTTACCTTACTTCACTGCTGTTGTCAAGTGATGCCGTATCTTGTACTGTGTGCTTTACAATAGTCAGTTAACTAAAAGAGGATTTTGCATGGACGTTTGCCTGGTGATTCAGCAGCGACTCAAGCAACTCGGCCTGGAGCAGCGCGATCTGGCGGCGGCCGCGCAGGTTACGGAATCCTACGTGTCGCAATTGCTCACACGCAAGAAAGCCCCGCCGGCTGCCAATCGAACGGATATCTACGAGAAAATGAACGCCTTCTTAAAATTGCCGAAGGGCCAACTGGCAGTGCTTGCAGAAGTGCAACGGCGCGAAGAATTGAAGAAAAAGCTGGCCGATCCGCCAACGGCGCTTTGCCAGGAAGTGCGCGAACTGATGGTCCGGAAATGCCGCCGGGAAAGGCAGCGCGAAGTGCGGGAGATCTTCGAAAAGCAATCGTTTGGGGAATTGGAGCGGCTGGTCACGCAGAAACTGCTGGACGTCACGAAAAGAATCGCCCGGGAAGAACTGGAAAACGAACAGTGGTTGCGCAGCGTGGCCAAGTTGCGGAACCAGTCCTATGAAGAAGCGCGCACTATTATTCTCGAGTTCCTCGACACGGATGTGTTCAGTGTTTCGATCGGTCACTGCGCTTCCTTTCTCGGCCCGATGATCGATTCCTGGGACATCGACTTGACCACCTTTGCCATAGAAATTCACTTGAACCGGCTGCTCTCGGCCAAGCAAGCGGTGCATTTCCAATTTGCGGAGCAGGAAGAAACCGAGCTGGAGCCCGAGTCGGGTTTCCAGGATTTTCTAGGGCTGGCCGATTTGAGCGGAGACGCAACGGAAGAAGAGATTGAGTTTTTGCAAGGGCTGCGATTCAAAGATCGGCACCCTTCTGCTATGTATTATTACCGAGAACTGCAGAACTTGCGGGATCCCCTGCATTTTCAAGACACAACGATGCCGAAACGCAGGGATGCAGGTGATGCGTCGAAGCGCAAGCTGACGGACTCGCGAAAAAGCGCCATCCGCCGTTGGAGAAAGAACGCGAAGAGGTCAAACGCAAAAAACAACTGAGACGCGGCATTATGGACTACACTCCTTTATTTTGCGCGGAAGACAAGACTCTGTGTTATGATTCCATCAGCGCTTAACTCATCGGCTGTGCTGTGCGGTCCCTCTGTACTTGAAGACTTGACTGAGAATCCCGCCCTTCGTTTCCTCCGTTCGTTTTCAGCGTAATTTAAACACAAGACTGGCAATGTCGATTGGTGTAATCGCCACAAGCGCGTGTTACACCGATCCCGCCAGCAAGAAAGCAAAATGCAAAGTTTTTCAGAACTCTCCATATCTCCTTCTTTGAAGGAGCGACTCAAGACCTCGGGATTTTCCACACCCACTCCGGTGCAGGCGGCGGCTATTCCTCAGGCGCTCGAAGGCAAAGATGTGATCGCAGCGGCGCAGACCGGGACCGGCAAGACACTGGCGTTTCTCATTCCCGTGATCGAAAAGCTGTCTCAGCGGAAAGAGCGCGGAATCGCCGCGCTCGTTCTTGTTCCTACACGCGAACTGGCAATGCAGGTGGCCGCACAGCATGACGCGTTGCGCGGCAAGCAGGAGCAGGCGGCGGCTTTGGTGGTTGGCGGCCTGCCGGAAGGCAGGCAACTCGATGCGATCCGGCGAGGGGCACGACTCGTGGTAGCAACTCCCGGCCGTCTTGAGGACTACATGGACCGCAAGTTAGTGTCTCTGGCCGGCGTCAAGACTCTGACGTTGGATGAAGCCGATCGCATGCTGGACATGGGATTCCTGCCGGCAATCCGCCGAATCGTAGCGAATGTGCCGAGGGAACGGCAGACGCTCTGTTTCTCAGCGACGATGGAAGGCGCCGTAACTCCATTGATGCGGGATTACACGAGAAACCCTGTGCGCCTTACATTCGGCTCGACGCTGAAACCGTCAGAAAACGTGCGACTCCAGGCCTTTGAAGTAGCAGAAGGCCAGAAACCGGAAATGCTGTTCAAGCTGCTCGACGAAGAGACCGGACGGTGCCTGATTTTCTCGCGGACCAAACGCGGTACGGAGCGGATCGCCAAAAGCCTGAACCGCCAGGGCATCAACGCAGCGATGATCCACGGAGATCGGTCCCAATCGCAGCGAACCACGGCTTTGACCGGATTTCAACAGGGTCGGTATCGAGTGCTGGTCGCGACCGATGTGGCTGCGCGTGGAATCCACGTGCACGACATCGCGCACGTCATTAACTATGACCTGCCGGACGTGGCCGAGAACTTCGTGCATCGCGTCGGCCGAACTGGCCGCGCCGGTGAACGTGGAGTGGCTTCCACTCTCTTTGGGAAAGAACAAAGGACGGAACTGACCCAGTTGGAGCGGACACTCGGAATCCGCATGCAGCGGATGTCTCCTGATGGAGCGCGTCCTCAGCCCAAAGAAAGCGCGCGAGGAGACCGGGAGCGTATTCGAGCGACGTCGCGCCGCACGCTCGTTCGTTTGCCGGGCGAACTCCTGCAAGCACAGATGGAAAATTGAAAGCTTTCCGCGGCTTCGCAAATCGTTCCGCGCGAGTTCCCTCGAACGTCGGTATGGAATTGGTTCCTCAAGGCGACACTCTCGTCGAGAGAATCCGAATGGGATTCCCCCGCAGGGTGTATAATGGATGTGGCTTCGAGAAAGATTGAGCACGGGCAACTCCGATCCGAGCGGAATTCAAATACAGGACTGTCAATATAACCAGGCGTCTCGGATGACTGGCTTATCATCCTTGAATTGTCTTCCCCGCCAATCGTCCGGCTTCACGAAGCGAGTTTGTGGCGGCGCCTGGGCCAAAGCCAGCCAGGCTTTCTGGCAGTGCCTTACGGGGAGACATTTGATTGGCCCTAGAAAATCACAATAAGATTCAGGATCTTCTGCAGTTGGCGAGACGGCGCGGTTATCTGCTCATGGAGGAGATTAATCAGATTCTTCCTGACTCGGGAGAGTCCGACGACGAGGTCGATGAATTATTTGCCGATCTCGAGCGCGATGGGGTGGAGATCTGGCAGGATGCAGCCGAAGCGAAGGCCGCTCGCCCAGACTTAACGATTACCTCAGAAAACAGAGCGGACCTCGAGGAGGCAACTCCGCGAGAAGGGATCAGCAGCGAAGCGTCGGAACCCTCCATCGATTCGACTCATGATCCGGTTCGAACGTACCTGCGGGAGATGGGCACGGTGCCGCTCCTTACGCGCGAAACGGAGGTCGTGATCGCCAAGAGGATGGAGCGCGGTCACCTACTGGTGCTGAAGACCATCTCCCGCTCTCCGTTTGTTCTGAAGCAATTAGTCGCGTCGGGTGCCGAAGTCCGTAGCGGCGCAAAATCGATCAAGGCGCTGATCCATTTCGATGAGGATGAGTTGACGGAAGTTGGGATCGAGGAGAAAAGACTACACACCTTGCGCGTCATTGACCGGATTTACAGTTTCCGCGAGATGGAACACAGGCATGTACAACGAATAAAGCAAATTCCAAAGACAAACAGGCACCGATATTCGCGGGGTTTGAATCGACTGGCACGGATCCGAGTAAAGATGTCACAACTGGTTCGCTCGATCGATCTCCATGGAGAAGAAAAGAAACGGCTGATTGAGATGCTGCGGCAGATTGCGAAGAGAGTTCGTAGCCTGGAGAGTGAGATTACCTATCTGAAGCGCCGGGCTGATTCCGTGGACGAGGAAACCGCTGCTGCAGCGCGGAGGGATCTACGAGCGCGACGAGCGGATTTAAACCAGATTTGGGAAGTCATGGAAGTAGATTGGGCCATTCTGAATCGAACGCTGAAACGGATTACGCGAGGAGAAGCGCAAGCCGAACAGGCAAAGCGGGAATTGACGGAGGCGAACCTGCGACTTGTGGTATCGATCGCCAAAAAGTACACGAACCGCGGACTCCATTTTCTCGACCTGATTCAGGAGGGCAACATCGGCCTGATGCGAGGTACGGACAAGTTTGAATGGAGGCGTGGCTACAAGTTTTCCACCTATGCGACATGGTGGATTCGCCAGGCGATTACGCGAGCCATTGCCGATCAAGCCCGTACCATTCGCGTGCCGGTACACATGGTTGAGACCATCAATCGACAAATGCGAACGAGCCGGCAACTGGTTCAGGAACTCGGCCGCGAACCTACGGTTGAAGAGATTGCCAAGCGCGCCGATATGACCGTGGAGATGGTCCGTAAGGCCAAGAAAATCTCACAGTTGCCGGTTTCTCTCGAAACTCCCGTCGGGGAGGACGAAGAGACACACCTCGGTGACTTCGTGGAAGACAAGGGATTGATTTCGCCGTCGGATGCGGCGATTCAGTTGAACATGAAGGAACAGTTGGCGAACATACTGAAGACCCTTACACCGAGAGAGGAAAAGATCATCCGCATGCGTTTTGGGATGGAGGACGGGAGCGAGCACACGCTGGAGGAAGTCGGACAGACGTTCTGCGTTACACGGGAGCGTATCCGGCAAATCGAAGCCAAGGCCCTGCGAAAGCTCCGTCACCCTTCGCGTTCAGGAAAGTTCAGGGTGTTTGTACAAAGTAGCTATTGAGTAGGGTTCTTGATGCTGCACCGGCGAAAAGAAGTGTCCATCTCTGAGGAGGCCATATGCCAATTACCTTTCAGAAGCGCCAGAAGGAAATGAAGCGACTCGAAAAGCAGAAAATGAAAGAAGAACGTCGCGCCCAGAAGAAGCTCGAGAAGCGCGCAAAAGAAGAGGCGGAAAAGGATGGGTCCACCGTTGTTGATGACCCCGCCGATCCATCGTAACAGGAGGCTCGAATCTTGCGCCGCTGACACCGCCCTCGCGACCGTTTGGGCGTACGCCTCTAAAAATCCGCTTCTCGGTTTCGCGGTCGCTTGTCTTTGGGAGTAGGCGCAGTCTCAGTTTGCGGTGGTCTGACTTGTTTGTTTTAGCCGCAGTCTCGCTTCCGAGGTTATAATCGCTCAACTTATGGCTTTTGCTCCAGGTGCGAAACTCGGACCTTACGAAATTCTTTCAGCACTCGGCGCTGGTGGTATGGGCGAGGTCTATCGTGCGCGCGACAGCCGCTTAGGCCGCACCGTGGCCCTTAAAGTGTTGCCTGAGCGTTTGGCGCAGGACGGCGAACGTCGACAACGCTTGGAGCACGAGGCGCGAACGATCTCGAAGATCTCCCACCCGAATATCTGCACCTTGCATGACATCGGACATCAGGAAGGCGTGGATTTCCTGGTGCTGGAGTTTGTCGAAGGCAAGACGCTGCGGGAACTGCTTGCGGGCGGTTTGCTTCCCATCCGCAAGATTATTCTAATCGCCTTGCAGATCGCCGAAGGCTTAGCCAAAGCGCATGAACACGGTGTCGTTCACCGAGACTTGAAGCCCGAGAATGTAATGGTCTCCGCCGAAGGCGTGAAAATCCTGGATTTTGGGCTGGCCAAGTTGGGTCTCGACAGCGAAGGAATCTTTGAGACCTGCACCTCGGCTGCAGCCCTGACCGAACCAGGCGTGATTCTTGGCACCATCCGCTACATGTCTCCGGAGCAGGCCGCCGGCCGCGCGCTCGATTTCCGTTCTGACCACTTCTCGTTCGGCTTAATGCTCTACGAGATGACCACGGGTAGACATGCTTTTGCGCGGCCAACGCAGGGGCAAACTCTGATGGCCATTGCCGAGGAAGAGCCCGAGCCGATCCGGTCTCTAAATGCCGAGGCCCCGCCTCCTCTTTGTTGGGTGATTGAGCGCTGTCTCGCTAAGGAACCCGAAGAGCGTTATTTCTCCACTCGCGATCTGGTTCGCGACTTGACCGCCATTCGCGACCGGCTGTCGGATCTACAGCGCAAGCGGCGGGAAATCCGTCCGAGCAACCTGCCTGTGCCAAGCGCTGCGCTGGTAGGACGAGAAAAAGAACTTGCCGCAACCGTGGAATTGCTGCTGAGGAATGATGTGCGGTTGGTCACGCTAACGGGTCCCGGCGGAATTGGGAAATCGCGATTGGCCGTCGCTCTCGCCGCCAAAGTCGCCGAACAGTTCCCTTCCGGCGTTTATTTCGTTCCACTCGCTCAGGTCAGCGATCCTGACCTAATCGCTTCTGCCATCGCCCAGGCCCTTGGGGTTCGTCTAACAGGAAGTCATTCGCCGCTCGAGACCGTAAAAGAGCATCTGCGGCAGTTCTCCACCGACCCCATGCTGCTGCTATTCGACAATTTCGAACACATGCTCGCCGCGGCGCCGATTCTGGCCGAATTCCTCGCTTCCGCGCCCCATCTTAGGCTGCTGGTAACCAGCCGCGCCGCGCTTCACGTTTACGACGAACATGAGTTCCCTCTTCCACCGCTGGCTCTGCCAGACACCGGCAAGACGCCATCGCCCGAACTGCTATCCCAATACTCGGCCATATCGCTCTTCATTCAGCGCGCCGTGGCGGTCAAGCCGGATTTCAGACTCACCGAACAGAACGCGTCTGACATCGCCGAGATCTGCACGCGGCTCGACGGCTTGCCTCTAGCCATCGAACTTGCCGCCGCACGGGTCAAGCTTCTCTCCGCTTCTGCCATGCGCACGCGCCTAGCCAGCCGCCTGCAATTGCTCACCGGGGGTTCGCGAGACCTGCCGGCGCGGCAGCAGACTCTCCGCCAAGCCATCGATTGGAGCTACGACCTCCTGAACGAATCGGAGCAAAAACTTTTCCGAAGGCTTTCAGTCTTCGTTGGCGGGTGCACGCTCGAAGCCATCGAATCGGTCTGCGACACGAAGCAGGACCTTGGCCTCGATGTGCTCGACGGAATGGCCTCGATGGTGGACAAGAGTTTGGTGCGCCAGATCGAACAATCCGATGGCGAACCACGTTTCGTGATGCTGGAAACGATACGCGAGTACGGCTTGGAAAAATTGGTGGCCAGCGGAGAAGAACAGCAGACAAGGCGCGCCCACGCCGCCTACGGTCTGGTGTTAGCAGAAGAGGGCACCTCCGGAGAAACCGACGTAAAACACAATGGATGGCTCGATCGCTTCGATGGCGAGCACGGCAATTTTCGCGCCGCCCTCGACTGGCTGATCGAGACCGGCAACGCCGAGTGGGGACTACGGTTGGGTGCTGCACTCTTTCGGTTCTGGGAGATGCGCGAGTACCTCGCCGAAGGACGCGACTGGCTCGGAAAGCTACTCGCACTTCCGGGCGCTTCCGCACCGACGACTTCCCGCCTGAGAGTCTTGTTCGCTGCAGGCGTCCTAGCTGGAGAGCAGAGGGACTTTGCGACCTGTGATGCTTCTTTAATGCAGAGCCTGGAGATCGCGCGCCATCTAGGCGATCAGCGAAGCATTGCTGTTTCGTTGAATGCTCTCGGGGTCAACGCCCGCGACCGCGACGATTTTGCCGCTTCGGCCGTTTTTCTTGAGGAGACCCTGGTCCTGTGGCGCGAGCTGCACGATGCGCGAGCCGTTGCTCGCACACTCAGCAACCTGGCGGGTATCGTCAAGTTGCAGGAGGACTATCCCCGCGCTCGCTCTCTTTATGAGGAATGTTTGTCCATTTTTCGCGAACTCGACGACCGCCCAGGAATCGCCTGGGCTCTCAACCATCAGGGCGACGTGGCGCGAGATCAAGGAGATTCCGACGCTGCGCGATCACTCTATGAGTCGAGCCTGGCAGCGTTTCGGGAACTCAAAGATCGCTGGGGAATTGCGGGGACGCTTGCCGATCTCGGCAATCTCGCTCGCGAGCAACGGGATTACCGCATTGCAGATTCGCTCTATCGCGAGAGCCTGCAAACGTTCCACGAGCTTGAACATAAGCGCGGCATCGCTCGCCTGCTGGAATCGTTTGCCTGCTCGGCGAGCGAGCAGTCAGAACCAGAGTGCTCGTTGCGGCTTGCCGGAGCAGCCGCTGCGCTTCGTGAGTCCATCGGCGCACCACTCACACCGTCTGAACAAGCGAAGCTCGAACGGACTCTAGAGCCGGCACGACGAGAGTTAACAACCCCAGCAAGCAGGACCGCGTGGCTGGAAGGTTGGGTCATGCCGGTCGAACTCGTGATTGCGGACTTGCTCAGAAATTCCACGGCGAAAAGCTGAGGCACGGAAACGACGACCGCGTCTTATTCCGCAGTCGTGGGGTCGATGAGCCGCCGCACTGCGGATATGCGGTTCGCCGGGATGCCGGCGCGTTTCGCGTGGTCCTTAATGGTGATTTCGTCCGGCGCCAGATAGACGCAGTAAATCTTGTCACCGGTGACATAGCTCTGAAGCCATTGGATTTGAGGGCCGATGGCTCTTAAAGCGGCAACGGATTTTCGCGCTGCCTCTTGTACTTCTGCGTCCGATAAATTTCCTACACCCGGGATCTCCCGCTCGATGACAAACTTAGGCATAACACCCTCCGTCAGAGGAATGCTAGCAAGGGAATAGACTTGCTACAATACCGCGTATCGCCGAAGCTTTGGTGTCCATGCTTCAATGAGAAGAGATTCAGCTCGGAGGCCGTGATGGATCTGAAGTCGGTTCAAAAACCGTTGAAGGAACAATATCGCAACGACCCTTCGGCGTCGAAGATCACTTTGAAGGCCATGGGAGGCCAGACGGAGACTCCGATCGCTTGTTCGGTCGCCGTCGGGAGTGCAATCTATCAGGCCCAAGCGCACACGGGAGTGGGAGGCGCCGGCACCGCGGCGTGCTCCGGCGATCTGCTGCTGGGCGCGTTATCGGCCTGCGCTCAAATTACATGCCAGATGGTCGCCGCAGCGATGGGGATACCGACCGAAAGGATCGAAGTGACCGTCGAGGGCGATTTGGATCTTCGCGGCACGCTGGGCATAGCCAAGGATGTACCGGTGGGATTCGAGAGTATCCGACTGAGATTCGATATTAAAGCGCCGCAGGCAACGCCCGAGCAGATGCGCGGTTTGCAGGAGAAAACGGAACAATATTGCGTGGTGATGCAAACGTTGGTACAGCCGCCTATCCTAAAAAGCGAGTGGATCAACTCCCGATGACCTTGGCGTGAGATTAGTGCGCGCCCGAGGCGGCCTTCAAGACTATGTTATGACCCGGACCCGTGGCGGGACCGGTTTGGGGAGACGCTCTTCGGGCGGCGACCAGCACAAAAGCCATCACTAACAGGAAGCCCAGGACGCTAGCATTGTGAATAAGGTTTTTTGAAGTTGAGCCTTGCGCTTGCATGAATCTCCCTCGTGCTCTTTGGGCTCAGCGAACTTTAAGGCGATCTCCCATTCCTTTGCCATCCATAAATCCGTGTATTTTTGGCACCTGCCCCCGCTATCGCGCCTGCTACTGTCTAAAACTGAAGCGGTGATTTGCCGATTTAATGATAATCGTGCGATTCGGTCTGTGCCGCGGTAACGGCGACGGGCTCGACCCTGGCGGCCTTGATAGAAACAACGCCGTCTTGATTCTGCAGTATGCCCTCCACGCGAAGAAATTTTTCTCGATTGATGATAAGCCGATTTTCTTCGTAAAGATTCGGAGCCAAGATCACATTGGCAATTCCCGTTTCATCTTCAAGGCTCAGGAAAACGAAGCCCTTGGCCGTCCCCGGGCGTTGACGCGCAATGACGCACCCCGCGACACGCGTATACTGCCCATCACGGAGCGAAGCGAGGTCGCAAGCCCTCTTAACATCCCTTTTGTCCAACCTTTCGCGGCAGTACTGCATGGGATGAGGACCGGCGGTCATTTCCGATCCATGAAAATCCGCAACGAGACGCTCTTCATCGGTCATCTGCTGCAGAGGCGAAAGTTCCAACGGCGCTGGAATCGCGTCCAACAAAGGCCCGGCGCGCCGGGTCGCCCGTTCCACCTGCCAAAGAGCTGTTCGCCGATGAATTTCTTCTCCGAGTGAATTCAGCGCGCCAATTTCGCCGAGAGTCACGAGTTCCGATTTCTGTAATTCCGAAACGCCTACGACCAGATCATCGATTCCTGTAAAGGTACGTTTTTTTCTCTCGCGTACAATTGCCTCGGCTGCGGATTGCCTCAGGCCCCGGGCATATCGCAGGCCGATTCTCAGGCACGGAACCCCTTCCTTTTCCTTGTTCAAAGCCTTCTCAATCGTGCAAAGCCAATCTGAACGCAATGCATCGATGGGCTTCACCCGCAATCCATGGCGCTGCGCGTCCTTCACGATCGTTGCTGCGCTGTAAAAACCCATCGGCTGATTGTTGAGCAAAGCCGCCGTGAATGCCGCCAAATAGTGCACCTTCAGATAGGCGCTGGCATAAGCAAGCAAAGCAAAACTTGCCGCATGGGATTCCGGGAATCCGTATCGCGCGAAAGATGTAATTTGTGTGATGATCTCTTCCTGTGTCGCTGGTTCGATTCCATTGCGACTCATGCCCAGTCGCAACTTCACTTCAATTTCTTGCATGCGCTGTTCTGACCGTTTGAATCCCATTGCTCTTCTTAAATCTTCTGCTTCACCGCCGGTAAAATTCGCCGCAATCATCGCTATGCGCAACAATTGTTCCTGGAACAGCGGCACACCCAGAGTTCTCTTGAGCACTTGCTCAAGCGATGGGTGTGCGTAGGAAACTGGTTCTTTTCCCTGGCGCCGGCGCATGTAAGGATTCATCATTTTCCCGATGATGGGACCCGGACGAATAATCGCGACTTGAACCACAAGATCATAGAATTTTCTTGGACCATTTCGTGGCAAGGACGCCATTTGGGCCCGGCTTTCCACCTGAAACATTCCCACGGTATCGGCGCGGCGCAAGACTTCGTAAACCTTTCTGTCGTCCGCCGGGAGCTGCGCCAGATCCATCGGTTTTCCGTAGTGTTTCGGAATAAGTTCCACGCACTCTTCGAGTACGGCCATCATACCGAGCCCCAACAGATCGACTTTCACAATGCCCATATCCGCGCAGTCTTCTTTGTCCCACTGCACGACGACGCGACCGGGCATGGTCGCCGGCTCCAACGGAACAACCGAATCGAGCTGTCCCTGGCAAACCACCATACCGCCGGAGTGCTGGCCCAAATGGCGGGGCAAATCGCGAATGCGCTCGCACAGCTCCCAATATTTACGGACACGAATGTGGTTCAAATCCAGGCCAGCTTCCCGAAAATGGTTTTCGAATGTATCGGCGGGACCGCGCCATTGGCCGCTGTTTACGCGATCCGCAAGTTGATCCAGCATCTCCTGATCGAAACCCAATACTTTTCCGATTTCTCTTGCCGCGGACCGTTCTCTATAAGTGATGACGTTAGCGGTCATTGCCGCGCCGAGCTGACCGTAACGCTGATAAACATACTGGATGGCTTTTTCCCGCTGGTCGCCGCTGGGTAAATCGAGATCGATGTCCGGCCATTCGCCGCGTTCTTCTGACAGAAAGCGTTCAAAGAGCAGTTCCATTCCCACGGGATCCACGGAAGTGATCCCCAATGAATAGCAGACGGCGCTATTGGCGGCCGAACCGCGGCCTTGAACCAAAATGCGTTGCTCGCGACAAAACCGGATAATGTCCCATACGATCAGGAAATAACCCGAAAGTTTCAATTTGTCGATCAGGGCGAGCTCGCGTTGGATTTGCTGCCGCGCACGTTTCTTAAGATTTTCGTCGTCTTTTACTCCATAACGATTGCTAAATCCTTCCTCGACGCGTTTGCGGAGAAAAGAGTCCATCGTTTCGCCGTCCTGCACCGGGTAACGCGGGAATTCATAGCCAAGGTCGGCCAAGGTATATTCCAGACGCTTTGAAACTTCGTTTGTATTGGCAATTGCCTCCGGCAAATCCGAAAAGAGGCGGATCATTTCTTCCGCGGAACGCAACTGTCGCTCATCGTTGCGCTCCAGAAGTCGGCCCGCGGTTTCTAGTTTGCAGTGATTGCGAATGCAGGTAAATACGTCGGCGATTTCTTTGAGTTCAGGATGAGTGTAACGAACGCCATTCGTGGCGAGGAGAGGCAGATGTAACCTTCCGGCCAAATCCACCGCCGCTTGATTGCGACGCTCTTCGATTGGTTCGAAATGCCGCTGCAACTCGACATAGACATTGTTTCCGCCAAAGAGGCGAATCAGCTCTTGGACATTCTTTTGTGCTTCATCAGAACCACCGCGCGCGAGCGAAGCGGCAAGAACTCCCTCCTCTCCGCCTGTCAAACACAGCAATCCTTCTGCGTGCTCCTCAATTTCCTCCAGTGTCGCCATGCCCGTCCCTTTTTCTTTCTCGCGTGACTTGTATCGCGTGATCAACCGGCAGAGGTTCTGATAACCCGTGCGATTCTCGACGAGCAAAGGTAAACGGACAGGCCTGGAAGATGCGGAATTCGGCATCCACCGCGGGAGTCCCGCCCGGTTGCCAAACCCTCCCACGGAAATTTCCGCTCCAACGTGAGCGCGAATGCCCAAATTCTTTGCCGCTGCATGAAAACGGGCAGAACCGTAGAATCCGTCGCGATCCAGCAAGGCGATTCCGGGCAAGCCAAGTTCCGACGCGCGGAAAGCCAGGTCTTCCGGCAGTGAAGCGCCTTCCAGAAAACTGAACGCAGAACAGGAGTGCAGCTCTACATATTTCAATCGTAGATTCCTTCCACAAACCAGCGCTTCAAACGCAGGTCCTTGTAAATGCGGTACAAGGCAATCTCTTCTTCGGCCGCATCTTCGGGTTCCGGCCGATATCGGGGATGCAAGGCACGAATTTCGATATCCCATTCGTCCCGGGCCCAAGCGGTTTCCGACCACCAATCGCCCTTCGTGCGCCAGGGCCCAGCAAACGCCAGGACTTCCCTACGAACTCCTTCACAATTCAGACGGACAGGTTTTCCTTCCTGAAAATCCAATCTTGCCGGAAGCGCAGGGCGATAAATTCGCATGGCAGCTACCGCTTTTGGCCCTGTTGTGCTTCGCTCCGTGGCCGATTTCGCTAAAACAAAATGATTCTGCACAAAAGCATTTGGCCTGTGAGAGTCGAGCAGTGCCGGCCATCCGATTCTTCCCTCCCCCACTGTTTTTTGAATTTGCGCCAGCGTGATCTCCAGTCGCTGCGGATCCGGGCTCATGGGCAGAAATAATCCAAGTTGCTGCGAACGGGCCGTCGCCGGCGTAGCGGATATTCCGACAGCGGTCACGGGACAAGGAGGAGGATGCGCTTCGAGATCGAGCTGCAAAAGTTTGAGAAGAAACGTGCTTTCTTTCGCGGGCACGGGCAGCCGGATGGTACGAATGTGACTTTCCGGTTGCCGTCGCGAGTCGCTTTGTTGCAGCGTCAGGTTTACTTTTATTTCCCCTATGGCGAGAATGTGCATCTTGAGCCGCACACAAAGCTGCACAAGGATGCGATTGATTACAAACAGCAGCGGCTCCAGCAACTCGACTGGAGAATCCAGTTCCATGCATTCTTCAAACTGATCCGGAAACTCTTCTGCAATCAGCGGACGCGGATCGACGCCCTGCGCCAGGAGCTGCCATTGCCGCCCTTCTTGCCCCAATCTTTCCACGACGGCAACCTGAGGAAGCACGGCAAATTCCGCACAGGTTCGAATGCCCCAGCGGTTTAACGTTTCGACGAACGGGATTCCCAACGCATCCAATGAAAGTTTTCCAATCCATATGCCCTCTTCGCCGGGAGGAATGACCGTACTACCTGAAAATCCTTTGGCGGCGCAGATCGTGACGGACGGATTTTCAGCCACAGCAACATTGGCGTCGAACCCAACCTCCGATGCAACGCGCGTCAAATCACGAGCAATCTTTTCCGGAGACCCAAAAAGTTTGTCACAACCGGAAATGTCGAGAACTACGGTATCGCCCGAATCCGACTCATCGCGCTTCGTCGTATCTTCAATTCGCGGCGAAATTGTCCAGGCGCAGTCGAGAAGCGCAGAGCGCGCTGTCTGTTCCTGCGAAGGCGAACGCCGTCGCCAGGTAATTCCGGTAAGTGCGTCGGCCTGTATTTTTGTCATTCCGTTTTCCACACCTAACTCTCTGGCATCGCGATTCGCGGCGTGGACCCTGGTGAGCGGAGGCGCGCCGGAAAATACCGCTACCGGTTTGCCGAGAAGTTCCGGTTCCAACCGGACCACCGCCTGAACGGGAAAATCAGGGACGAAAATACAAGCGAAAGGCATCTTGCAATCCTTGCGATTTGAGGAAAGGGGTAAACGAGATCTTCTAAAAGCTACCTGTCATAAAACGTGCGCCAGCCGGCGGAGCTGCCAGGCGGGGACTGGATGCGCGAACGGAGCACTTCTGCCCGAACGTTAAAACCCTCGAAAGTCGAAACTCCGGATTGACCGGTGGCAAAGCTATGGTTCCAAATTTTATCTGTTTGGCCACAACGCAGAACAAGGGAGGCACATGTTTTGGCATATGAATCTTCACCTACCAGTAGAAGGATTGTCGAAGTGTTCTCCACCGCACGGCGAAAACGAAACCACAAACTCAGATTAATTTTCCGCGCTTCTGCCCAGGATATTCCTGCCAGGTCGAGCACAATGACTCCCCATCCCCCACTCTGCAAAAGCAGTTCAGTTGTTCTGACCCCTTGCTCCATTCTTTTCCAGGGCTTGCCGCGATTGGCATATATTCGGACATCCTTCGGCGCATTGTCCCTTTCAGAAACAGCTCTCCGTTTAAGGAGAGGTCGGATTCCTCGCCTTGGAAGCTCCCTGTCTCTTTCCAGCTGCTCCCCCGCACCATTTGCCACAACGCGAATTCTTTTCTGATCGCGCTGAACAGATTTTGTTCGCATGAGATCGGGTATCGCCTCTTCCACTCCATGAGCTTCCACGCGAGGATGACGCCAGGAACCTTCCCTCGAAGGTTGCTCCTGGATGCGGCCGGATTCCTTGGCGGAAACTTTCTCGTTTGAATGAACAAACACGGAAGAAGGAGAAACCGATGGAGCTTCCTTCCCCTCTCCGCAGCGTATCCAGAGAATTCGCCGAAGGTCCACTCCAGCGGATGCAAGAGAAAGGGGATCGAGCGAATCTGAAACGTCGATAAATGCGCAGGTTTCCTGCTGCTCTGTGGCCTTTGCCAACAGCGAAAAAGCCAGACTGGTCCTGCCGGACGAAGCAGAACCGCACAACTCGACCACCGATCCGCGTGGGAATCCACCGCCAAGCACTTGATCCAATTCCCCAATGCCGGTGGGTTGAAACTGGACGGCAACGCGGGTGCGAAATCCTTCGAGGCCTCTTCTGAAATCGCCAATCTTGAATTTTTTGAGAGGTGCGGACATGGATGGCGCTCAGGTTCGCTATTTCTTCGCCTACAGTACCCCCATTTTTTGACTCTGTCAACTTCCCAGGAATCAGCAGGAACCGCCCCATATCTCATGGCAGCAGGCCACTGGGTTGGGAAGCATCATGTGGCGAATCTGTTGGCGGTTGGCCGTAAGCTGACGATAAACTACAAAAAGGAGGGTTGGCGGCTGGCGCGATAACGGTGGGTTCAGTTTTGGCGGGAGGTGAAAAACTTGCGTTCGGTCAAAGCGGCGGTTATCTCACCAAAGGAGACGCAGCCATTCTCCGGTTCCTCGCTGCGGCGGAGATCCTCGAACCGGATCTTTGGGTGCAGTATGCGGAACTAGTGGACTGTAACAGCTGAACTGGGAGTAATGCGACGTGTAAGGTCAAAGTAGCGCCACTTCACAGTCTTGGGCGCGTTGTTGTAGTGGCGGATGTACTTCATGAGCTTTCTCCGCAAGTCGGGCACCGACGTGAATACACCGCGCGCGATGACGTCGCGCTCGATCTTGGAAAACCAGAGTTCGATCTGGTTGAGCCAGGAGGAATAGGTCGGAGTGAAATGCAGGTGAACCTTAGGATGTCGAACCAGAAAGTCGTCGACTTGTCCGGTCTTATGGGCGGAGAGGTTGTCGGCAATCACGTGGATCTCTTTGCCGCGGGGCTGGTTGACGACGATGTCTGCGAGGAAGGCGACGAACTCCGCAGAAGTGTGACGCACGGCCGTTTTGCCAAGCACCTCGCCGGTCTTGGTGTCGAACGCCGCGTACAGGGACAGCGGGCCGTGCCGGAAGTACTCGAAACCATGCCGCTCGGCGCGTCCCGGCGAGAGTGGCAACACCGGATCCTTGCGGTCGAATGCCTGAATCGCCGTCTTTTCATCTACACAGAACACCGCCGCATGCGCTGGCGGGTTCAGATACAGCCCAAGGATGTCGGCGGCCTTGTGCTCAAAGTCCGGATCGTTGGTGGCCATGTAGCGGTCGGGCCGCTGGGGCTTGAGTCCGTGCTTGGCCCACACCCGCGCCACCATCATGTGACTGACCTTGAGCTGCGTTCCCAGCCTGCGCGTGCTCCACTGCGTCGTCCCGTCCGGCGGCGTACGCTTGAGCGTCCATTGCAAAATGCGCGCCTCCAGCGCAGCAGTCAGCGTGGTGGCCTCTTGGCCAGCGTGCCTGCTGAACAGCCCGGCCAGCCGCTCTTCCCGAAATCGCTTGCTCCAGCGATTGATAAACGCATCATTGCAGTCCAGTTTGTCGCGAATCGCGGCCCAGGTATGGTTTGCCTCCAGCAACAACAGCAGCCGCGCCCGCCGCGCGTCATCGGCACGCCCGCTACGGCTCGCCGCTCGCTGGTTGAGTTCCAGACGTTCAGAATCCGTCAGCACGATGGTGTTCTCCATGAACACTATCATACTACCGTTTCAGTTGTTACAGTACACTAAGAGGCATCGGCAGCAATCCACCCATTGAAGTGGATCCGAATCAATCGTTGAACAACTATCAGATCGCGTTATCGAATCTCGATTCTGACGGACCGCAATACATCGCCAGCAATACGCTGGATGAACAAAGCCACGCAGCCTTCCTCAATGCTTACCTGGCATCCAAAGGAGCGGAGCCGGTCGATTTGGAGGAGTTCCGCAATCTGGAGGGAAGCACAGCGATGGGAGCATCGGGCAAGAAGCGGCTCACGAACCTGATGCATCTCAACGTCGATACGAGCTGGTATGTGAAGTACCGCAGCACAGGCAATCCAGATTTGAGATCCACATTTCAGCAAGCGCTGACGCTCAACGATGTGGCAGCGATTCCCCGTGACAACAGCGATTTCAACGGAACTTCCAACCCCAACTTTCCCGGCAACGACCATATCCAGGCAATCGCGAATGTAGCGGCCTTTCACTTTGGATTTATCGAACAAGGTGGATCGAGCCTCTATGGGGCGCTCAGCCAGAAAGTCACCAGCGTTGAGGTGCTGAAGATCACGCTCGGTATTGGCGGAGACGAGATCGCTCACTTCCTTGAATGGGTTGACTTTGCGGGCAACGGAGTGCAAGCGCCAGTGGCACCATTTAAGGACAGTATGTCCGGTCTGTCGTTTCCCAACTTTTTTACCAACCCGCCGCTGAAACCGGCCAACCTGGTTCAGCCGAGCCTGATCTTTCCCGTTCCTTGCGAATTCATCAACGCGAGGCTGCCTCACGTGGCGGTGATTCGACCGAGCGATGACAGATTTGCGGGCGCGAAAGCGGCCATACAAGCGTTCAAGGATGACGGATTGTTCTTCGGGCAGTCGACAAAGTTCTTCGACACCGTACAGCAACTTGCAGAAGAAGCGGATGCAGCTACGCGGGAGGGCTGATTGGTTGAAGAGGAACGCGTAAAGGAGATTGGTCCCGAGTTTTCTTACCAGCGGAGGGCTCGGGGCCATTTTTTATGAAAAAGCGTTGCAGCCTAACCTGACATAACCAGGGTCAGGGTTGCCGTGAGAATGAGGGAGACGGCCCAAACCCGGTCGACGTTGAACCAAGCTTGGCGCAACACCGCCAGGCCGAGTTTTGCGTAAACCAACCAGGCGATTAACCCGGTCACGAGCAAATAGGCGAATGTGTGGATCGCGACCGCCAACAGGCCCGTCCAGGTAGACAAGTGTAGCGTGTGCATTTCGTGACCGCCGTGGGCCATCGACATGCCCAACAGAATGGGCAGCAGCATGAAGCCGGCTCCGTGAGCGGACGCCGTCAGCAACGACCAGATTGTCAGATCGCGGAAGCCAACCTGCATTCCACCCCAGCGCGGATGCTTTCCCCAGAACAAATGGAATGATCCAAAGATCACTAACAGGCCGGCGACCACGAACTTTGCGATGTTCAGCGAGATGGCCGCACCGGCAATTAGTGCTAACGCAACGACAATGCCGATGGCTAACACGTGACCGGTCGCAATGGGCATCAGCGACTGCCAGACGGCGCGACCCGTTTGTCTTTGCAGGCCGAGCGCGACGGCGAACAGCCATCCCATGGCGGGATTGATTCCGTGCCACGCGCCGAGTAAAAACAGAGCGCCCCACGCCCACAATTGTCCATGCATCATGAGTAGCAATAAGAATCAGAGGACGCGTCGCCACCTTCGAGATGTACCTGGTGGCTGCGCAGCCCTTCAAACTCCAGAAAGAATTTTGGATCGAGCGCGATTCCGCCGTCCGGTCTGGCGTCGAGTTTGACCATCCAACTGCGGACGCCGTCTGGATAGAACTGCTCATCCCAAGGAGCGTAGAGCGAGTTCGTGAAATAGACGCGGCGGCCGTCTCGGCTGACCTCGACCATTTGCGGACCGCCATTGAGCGGGTTGTTCGGCCGGCTTGGGTGTGCCGCGCGGCGGACAATTCCGCCGAGGTGGACCGAACCGGTCAGCTTTGGATGAAATGGATCGGAAACATCGTACTGCTGGAATTCGCCGGTGCCCCAACAGGAGACATACAGGAAACGATCGTCGAGGGACAAATTAATGTCGGTTACGAGTGCAGGGACGGCTTTGAAGCCCCTGAGCAGCGGTGGAAGATTTTCTGGAGCGGCGGCTTCCGCTGGAATTTCGATCACTTTTGTGACGGCCCAGCCGCCGTTCTTGCGATGCCACAGCCAGATCGACGCGGAGAGATCCTTGAGCGAGACGACTACGCCGACGAAGCCATAGGCACGCGAAGGGTCATGAGCGGGCCGGAGTTCGAGCACCATCTGCTGCTCGGCGCCGAGATCGAGGCATTGCAAATGTTTGCGACGACGCAAGTCCCAGACGTGCAAGGAGTGGCCATAGCCGCCCTTGAGTAAAATCTCCGGATTCAGTCCGGATTCGACCATCTTTGGCGTGCCCCATTCGCTGGTGATGAGCGTGTCGTAGCCGAGGTGCCACCAAAAATCGTAGTGGAGCTGCTGCGGCCCACGATCGATTTCCCATTTCCCCAGAACGTCGAAGCTTTCGGGATCGAGGACGAAAATCCCGCCGGGTCCTTCGCCGCTTGGGGAACCAAGAGCGCTAACAAAGATTCCGTTCGGGCCGCAGTGGACGGTGTGCGGGCGGCTATACCCTGCGCGGGAGGCGATCGTTTCGGCTTCGATTACTTTGACGATTTTGGGATTTCCGGGATCCGGCTTCGTGTCAATGATGTGAATGCGGGAGGAACGAATTCCCGGAACCACCAGGTAGCGACGTTCCATATGCGGGTGTGGTGCGTACGGGCAGAGGCAGGAGCTGCAAGCGTTCCAGCCAAAATGATGCAGTTCGTCTCCGGCGTTTGGCATTTCCACGTTTCCCACCACTTTGCCATATGCGGCCGACAAGGGATCGACATCGACGACCCCGACGGCGTCGGGGCGCCCGGCGTGCTTTGGATTCAGAAGAGCGACGTACGCCAGTTTTTCGGGCGGCGCGGCACTCGCCAATTTCGGCGATGGATAAAACGTCGGATCAGGTCGCCACAATTCCATGGTGATTCTCCTGTTCGGATTTGGCCGGCCCATCTGTTCTCGAAAGCAAAAACCCGCTGACCAGATGGCTGGTGAGCGGGTGATTCGTCGCGCTTTACGCGTTTCGTACTCCGAGTTCGCGCGCTATTCCCGCCAGCCAAATGGACCGGCAGGACAACAACATGGCAAAGCTGGCAGCAAATGCTTCACGAGCGGAGAATACATCGGGCATGGGGATGCGTCAATCGATTCCCTTTTCGGGCACTGGTCATCGTGGTAAGGTTGCCCGCGGGCTGCTTGGTTTTTGGAGGCAAGAATGACAAACACCAATCTGGTCGGACGGTTGGTCGATTGCTGGAATACGGGCAAATTGGATGACATTGACCGGGTGCTCTCGGCGAACTTTGTTCGCTACGAACCCGACCTGCGCAAGACGACTAGAGAAGGATATAAGGAAATCATTCGCCACTACCGCGAGACATTGACCGATTTTCACACCGAGGCCATCGACACCATCGAGCAAAGGAACAAAGTGGTTTTCCGGTTCAGGACCACCGGCAAGAACGACAACACACCCGTGGTTTTCGAGGGCGTGAATATTCTTCGAATCGAGGGTGACAAGATTGTGGAGAATTGGGTTTATTTTGACGCAACTGCCGTGCGCGGGCGTCTTGCGCGGGCGCAAGGCGCTTGAAATGGAAAGCTCGCCGAGATGAGCACAATCGTCTTCTGCCCTACGCGAAGCGTGACCCATGAGTGAATACGTTTTGCCTCATGAGGCGGCCGGCGAACAGCAGCGGTTGGCGCTCATGTCGGCGTTGTTGGATCCGTTGGAACTCGATCACATCGCGCGGCTGGGAGTGCGTCCGGGCTGGCGTTGCCTGGAACTGGGAAGCGGGAATGGGTCGATTTCGCGGGCGCTAGCCGAGCGTGTCTGTCCTGGTGGACAAGTGGTCGCGAGCGACATCGATATTGCTTACATAAAAGATCTGCGAGCACCGTGCCTGGAAGTACGGCGGATCGATGTGCTTCAAGATGTGATCGAAGAGCGTTCATACGACCTGGTGGTGGCTCGCGCGTTGCTGCATCATCTGACGCCGGCCCGCAAAGCGCTGGAGCGTTTGATGGCTGGGCTGAGGCCGGGAGGCGTGCTTCTGTCGATTGAGCCGGACATGCTGCCATGCACGGTCACTGAGCCAGAATCGATGAACCAGTTCTGGAGAGGATGGCTGAAATGGTCAGTTACCGCCGGAATCGATTTTTTCATAGGCCGGAAAATTCCGGAGTGGTTGGATTCGCTCGGGCTGGAGACGGTGGGTGGTGAAGGACATACCGCGCAGTTTAATGGCGGATCGCATTGGGCGAAATATTGGATCAAGACGGTACGGGAGCTGGCGCCGTCGCTGGTGAAATCGGGCTGCGTTACGGACAGGATGATTGAGGAATTTCAGGCGCGTTATCAGGACGCGCACTATTGGACGAGTGTGATTACGTTTGTTGCGAATTGGGGACAGAAGCCGGCCTGAGCCTCAGGCAGAAGGTAACTCCAAGAAGCCCAAGGGCACGGGTTCTAAAGACCCCCGCTACAGGGATGAACCCCTCGGGCGTTTGGGTTTCGTAGCCAATGTTGAAAGGGGTTTCGGACGGCGGAAGTTGGAGAAGCCGGCGGCGATAACTACGTCGCGGATGCGGGCTCCGCCGGCCTGAACGCCAAGGCAGAGGCCGACCTCCTGGGAGCGCGAGCACGGCCTGTAGAGCAGGATCGAGGAAGAAATCGTAGATGCGGCCGACGGGATTGAGATTGTCTTTGAGTTCGTTGTGAGCGAAAAGAGGAGCGCAGCTATCTGCGAGCTTCGATCCACGTGGTGACTTCGGCGTCCAGGATGTCGAGCGGCACTGCGCCGTTGGCCAGGATTTCGTCGTGAAAGGCGCGGATGTCGAATTTGGCACCTAGCTGTTGGCGGGCTTTTTCGCGGAGCTTCAAGATTTCGAGTTGGCCCAGTTTGTAGGCCAGTGCTTGGCCGGGCCAGGCGATGTAGCGATCGACTTCGGTCTGGATGTTGGGTTCGTCCATCGCGGTGTAGCGGTGGAAGCAGGCGACCATTTGATCGCGGGACCAGTGCTTGTCGTGTACGCCGGTGTCGACCACGAGGCGAATCGCGCGCCACATTTCGTTTTCGAGGCGGCCGTAGTTGCTGTATGGATCCTGGTAACGGCCAATTTCCTTGCCCAAGCGTTCGGAGTAGAGGGCCCAGCCTTCGACAAAAGCAGTGTAGCCCGCAAAGCGGCGAAATTCGGGAAGATCTTTCAACTCCTGGGCTAGCGAGAGCTGCAGATGATGACCGGGAATGCCTTCGTGATAAGCGATGGCCTCAATGTTCAGGGTGAGGCGATGTTCGGGATCGTATTCGTTTACATTGATGTGGCCGGGACGCGACCCGTCGGGGGCACCGTCGGTGTAGTCGGCCGGAACGGAATCTTTGGCGCGCGATTCTTCCATCGGGATCACGGCAAGTTTGCTTTTCGGTAGATGGCCGAAGAGTTTCGGCAATTCCGGCTCCATGGCGTTGACGTAATTGGTGTAGAGGTCTAGAACCTGCTGACCGGAAGTGGCGTAGAAGCGGCGATCGTTTTTGATGTGCTGATTGAGGCCGGCGAGATCCTGGTAGCCAAGTTCGAGTGCGGTTGCCAACATCTGCGTCTGGATTTCATCAATCTGCTTGAGGCCGAGTTCGTGGATTTGTTCGGGCGAAAGGTCGGTGGTGGTTTGCTCGCGAATGGCAAAACGATAGCGAGCAGGCCCGTCGGGGAGGGCCCATAGGCCGGGTTCAGTACGGCCCTTCGGCGCGTATTCATCACGAACGAAGGCGGTGAATTTCTTGTAGGCGGGAAGGACGGAGTCCTGAATTGCGGCGAGACCTTGATCACGGAGACGCTTCTGATCAGCTTCGGAGACAGACGTCGGAAAGTTAGAGAACGGACGCGCGAAAGGGGTTTTGTCCGGGTCCTCGATTGCGATGTTGTTTGCCTGCATCGTGACTTTTTCGAGCAAGAAGCGCGGCTTCATCAAGCCTTCGGCCATGCCCTTGCGCATCTGGATTTCGGTTTGGTCAAACAAGAGCGGCATGGCTTTCAAGCGTGCGATGTAGTCTTGGTAGTCCTTTGTGGTTTCGAAAGAGAGGACGGTGGTCAAGTCCGGCATCTCGATGTGGATCCCGTTAAATTGGGAGACCGGAGTTTCCCAAGGCTTGAAGCGGGCGCCTTCCAGGTTCATTCTCAGATCACGCACCATCAGCGTTTTATTGAGGACCTCCTGCGGAGGAAAACCGGAGGTGTCGACGGCTTCGAAGCGAGTCAGGAAAGATCTTGTTTTTTCGAGATCCCGGTCGAGAAAGGCTTGGGAGAAGTCGTTGAGCTTGTCGTTCCAGCGCTTGTCGCCGAGCATTGAGGCGTAGATAGGGTTCGTGTGCATGGTGTATTCCCATCGTTCGGCGAATAGGTCGTTGAGCTGTTTGCGGCGGGAGTCGACGTCTGATTGAAGGGCGGAGAAAGGCCTAGCGACCAAAAGCAGGCAGAGGCCAAGCGAGCCGAAGCGCATTATCATTTCTTACTCCCGCGAGCGACGGTTTCGACAAAGCGAATCCTATCACGAGCGGCTCACAGCGTTCTTACGGATCGGGCGTATGATGACGCACGGGTTTTGGAGAAGGTGGAAACGTAATGACAAACCATAAGAATGCGGAAGATCACTCCGGGATGAAGCTGCACGCCGCTCGGCGGGCGATGGAGCTGGTGAGACCGGGGATGACGCTTGGGTTGGGTTCAGGGACCACAGCTACGCTTTGGATCAAGCTTCTGGGGGAGCAGGTGCGCGATCACGGGTTGCAGGTTCGAGCGATCGCCAGTTCGGAGGATAGCGAGCATCTCGGGCGGAGCTATGGGATTCCTTTTGTCACCTTTGAAGAGTGCCGGAGCCTGGACTTGACGGTGGACGGGGCGGACGAGGTTGCGCCAAAGCTTGCGCTGATCAAGGGCGGGGGTGGGAAGCTTTTGCGCGAGAAAATTGTGGCTAGCGCTTCGAAAAAGTTCGTTGTTGTTGCCGATGAGTCGAAGCAGGTGGAGAGGCTCGGACGGTTTGGTTTGCCAGTGGAAGTGATCCAGATGGCCGAGCCGTTGGTGAGCGATGCACTGAAGAAACTTGGATTCGCGCCGAAGATTCGAGTGAATCCGGAGGGCTCGCGATATATCACGGACGAAGGGAATTTGATTTTGGATTGTTCGGGGTTGCTGATCGACAACCCCAGCGAGATGGCGGCGAAGCTGGATTCTATTGTTGGAGTTGTGGAGCATGGATTGTTTTTGAATATGGCTACGATGGCTTTGATCGGAGGAGAGACGCAAGTGATTGAGCGGACGGAATAGCGAGACGCAGAGAAAGACGCCGCCCACCGCCCACCTCAGAAGAGGGCCGCTACAAACTCGAAGAAAGGGAAAGCACGGGTCTGCAGACCCGCCACTTCCGTGCGCAGCCACTGACGGCTCGTGCCGCTGGCGTTCGGTTTACATTTTGGGTGTAGGTCCGTGGTACACTCTCGGCCCCTAGCCATGGGAGCGCCTTGGATGCGCCCTGCAATGAATCATTTAGAAGGGCCCGCCTGCCTTTCCACAAGGAATATCGATGACTACAAAACCTGAAATGAAAATGGAACAGCCTGATCCCTTGAGCCGTGAGGCACTGCAGGCTCTTGACGACCTGGGTGGAGTTCATCCCGGATTTCGCCCGGTGCATGCCAAAGGAATTTTGCTTTCCGGAACGTTCATTCCGACGGCCGACGGAAAAGAGTTGACCAAAGCGCCGCACGTGAACCGGCCTTCGGTCCCGGTTCTTGTTCGGTTTTCGGATTTTGCCGGAGTGCCTACGGTGCCGGACTTTGATGTGGAGAATGCCAGTCCGAGGGGATGCGCGATTCGATTCATGCTGACCGAGCACAGCCATACGGACATCATCGGGCATTCCGTGAACGCATTTCCCACGCGCACGATAGAGGAGTTCATACAATTTCTGCGCGCTATTGGCGGCAGTGGTCCCGGAGCAGCAAAGCCGACGCCCATTGAGGTTTTCCTTGGATCGCATCCGGCGGCTTTGGCGTTTGTTCAGGCTCCGAAACCTATTCCTACGAGCTTCGCGAAGGAATCGTTTTTCGGCATCAACGCCTATAAATTTACGAACATTGAGGGGGTCCAAAAGTTCGGGCGCTATCGGGTTGTGCCGGCAGATGGCGGCGAGTATCTGGAAGCTTCCGAAGCGGCGAAGCGGGCGCCGAATTTTTTGTTTGACGACATTAAGACAAGGACCACGAGCGGCACGGTGAAGATGCGCATCCTGGTTCAGTTGGCTGCGGAGGGAGACGTTGTTGACGATGCCACGATTCAATGGCCGGAGCAGCGGCCGTTGGTGGAGTTCGGCACGGTCGAAGTGAACGGCGAAGTTTCAAACAATGCCGAAGAGCAGCGGCATATTATTTTCGATCCGATTCCTCGCGTGGATGGGATTGAACCATCGGGGGATCCGTTGCTCGATCCGCGGGCGTCGGTGTATCTGGCGAGTGGACGCCGGAGGCGCGCCGCGACGGTGTAGGCGCGGGGCAAGAAAAAGGGACGGGTCTAAAGACCCGCCACGATGAAGCTTCGGACCTGGACGGGTGAATCATCACACTTTAGCGGCGATCAGTATTGCGGGCACTTGCTTGGACGTGATGGGAAGTCTGTACCTTGCCTATGATTTGCTGGGCGGACAGCACGGACCGCTGCGGCTCATCACCCGAGCCGTAACCTATTCGATCGTCTTTGGTGTTGGGTACGCTCTCGGCTTGGGGCTCTGGTTTGGAATTGTGGCGGGCCTCACCACTGGATTCACGATCGCGATTGAGCTGAACCGGGCCGCAAGTGGGCTGAAACACTACTCTTTGGCGCTCGAAGGAATTTTTGCGGCGATTCGAGGGGTCGGCTTTGCGGCAGGACTCTTTCCGATCACCGGGCTGCGGTTTGCGGCCGCTTTTTGTGTGCTGATTACCGCCGGACAGACTTTAGCGTACTCGCGCGGAATGCGACCGGCGACCGATTATGCGGCAATGCGGAAGCCGCGATTCACGAAAAGACAATTCTGGGGAACGGTGGTGCGGACGCTGGGATACATTGCGTCGGCGCTGGCGTGCAGTGCGCTAGTGCACCACATGGATCATGCCTGGGCGTTCGCGCTGCGGGTAGGATTGGTTACAGGAATTGTCACCGCGATGGGCCAGATGGTGAATCCATACATTGAGTACTACGCTGACAACCTTCCCGCCCGGAGGCTGGGAGTCTTTGGGATTGGGCTGATGCTTTGCGGGTTTGCTCTGCAATCGGTGCAGTACTGGGTGGTGGTGCTGGATGTGAAGGTCGTATAAAGAGAGACGCGTCTCAGGTCGGGCCAGGAAGGAAATCGGGGCGAAGGAGTTTGCGTTGCCGACGCTGACACGCCGCCAGTGGTCCACTGGGTGTCGCTGAAGTTCGAGCCACCGCCTAAAGCGTGATAAAGCTCGACGAGCGCGAGCTTGCGGCCAAGATCGTAATTCGCCGAAGTGCCCTCCGCGGGATACATCTGCATTTGCGTCGATGATGTCACATAGCTGGAGAGGCCGCTGTCGTAGCGAATGGTCGAAAGGCCCACGAACTCGCGGTAAGCTCAACGGAATTCAACGGCTCGCGATAGGCTTGTGCGGAGAGCGACGTGGAAACTTCGCCGAAGGTCTGCGTTACGGCCTTCTTGAAGAAATTTTCGACTGATCGCGTTGCGCGAGAGAAGCATGAAATTGATTAACGAGGCTTAGGCGAATTCGCGGGCTACGATGCGGCCGACTTCGGCGAGTGCGGCATAGCGATCTTCGGAAGAGGCAATTGACTCTACAAAATAGGCGGTTATCAGGAGCGGGGCACGGATGGGCGGCCAGCAGATCGCAATGTCGTTGGTCGAGCCGTTTTTGCCGCTGCCAGTCTTGTCGCCAACCCGCCATGTCGTGGGAAAGCCTGCACGCAAGGAATGTAAACCGGTCGTGTTCCCGATCATCCATTCCGTGAGTTGCCGACGCGAAGCAGCCGAGAGCTGATTCTCTTCGATTAACAATTTTTTCAAGTCGTCGAGCATCGCGGATGGGCTAGTGGTGTCGCGCTCGTCGCCCGCGACCGCGGTGTTGAGCAACGGCTCGTAGCGATCAAAGCGTGTGACGGAATCGCCCAAGGAACGCGCAAATTCGGTGAGTTGGCGCGGACCGCCGACGACCGTCAGCAGAAGGTTGGCGGCAGTGTTGTCGCTGGATTCGATTGCCGCAGCACACAGGGCAGAAATGGTCATGCCGCCTCTGTCGACGTGGGCTTTTGTGATTGGGGCGTATTCGAGCAGATCGGCGGTTGTATAAGGAATGAAGCGATCTAGTTTTTCCTCGTTTCGGTCGACGCGGGAGAGGATGTCGGAGACGAGCAGGAATTTGAAGGTGCTGCACATGGGGAAACGTTCCGTGGCGAGATGTGCGATGGTTTTGCCGGTTTGCGTGTCCAGGACGGCTACGCCTAGACGACCGCCCAAGCGGGTTTCGATGGCGGCGAGTCGGCCCGAGGGAGTAGCCGTCTGGGGAAACGCTTTTCCGAGGAGATAGGAAACCGGTAGGACGGTGGACGTGGTGAGGAGGAATTTACGACGTGTGAAGGGAAGAGGCAAGGTTTGGTCCCCCGAGGTAAGCATAACTGGATTTTGGAGAGCAGCCCAAGGGTCCAGGCACCACGGCGCGAGGAAGGAAAGGAACAAAGAAAAGGCGCGGGTCTGCAGACTCGCCTCGAGAAAGCGAAGATGCCGGCCTGAAGGCCGCCACTACCATTCGGTTAGCAGGTATGGGATTCGCCTAAGATGCAGGAGACGGTGTCGCGAGCGATTAGGAGTTCTTCGTCGGTTGGGATTACGTAGGCGTGTAGTTTGGAGTCGTGGGTGGTGATGCGTGATTCCCTTCCCGAACCTTGGTTGTTTTTGGCCGGGTCGAGTTTCAGGCCGAAGAACTGCAGACCTTCGCAGATTTGGGTGCGAATTTCCGGGGAGTTTTCGCCTATACCGCCGGTAAAGACCACGGCGTCGGCGCCGCCCATGGCGGCCAGATAAGCTCCGATGTATTTCTTTGCGCGGTAACAGAAGACATCGATGGCCAAGGTGGCGCGGCGGTCGTTTTCTTTCGATTTTTGTTGCAAGAGCCGCATGTCGTTCGTTTGCCCAGACAGTCCGAGAAGGCCAGACTTCGTGTTGAGCAAAGAATCTACCTCTTCAGGAGACAAGTTTTCTTTGCAGGCGACGAAATCGACGACGGCGGGATCGAGATCGCCTGAGCGAGTGCCCATGACCAGGCCTTCGAGGGGAGTCATGCCCATCGAGGTGTCGACGGAATTTCCGTTGCGGATGGCCGCCGCGGAACAGCCATTGCCTAGATGTAGTGTGATGAGGTGAGTTTGTTCGCGCGTGAGATTGTTCAGAACGCGGTAACGATAGGAGACGTAGCGGTGCGAGGTACCGTGGAAGCCATACCGGCGTATGTGATGGTGCTCGTAGAGAAGGTAGGGGAGGGCGTAGAGATAGGCGTCTGGGGGGAGCGTGTGGTGAAAGGATGTGTCAAAGACCGCTACCTGTGGTGTTTGCGGGCCGAAGATTTGTTGTGCGGCTTGGATGCCTTGGACGTTCAGTGGGTTGTGGAGGGGGGCCAGGTCGGCACAGGCCTTGATCCCTTTCAGGACTTCGTCGGTGACGATGGTCGAGGCAGCGAAGGTTTCGCCTCCGTGGACGACGCGGTGGCCCACGGCGTGGATGTCGGAAGTCGATTTGATCTCGGGGATGGTAGGTTGGTCCGTGAGCCAACCGACGAGATAATCGAGCGCGGCGGGGAGGTCTCGGAGTTGCGCCGTGAGTTTGTTGGAAGGTTGGTTGCGGACGTGGATGGTGATGGTGGATTGGCCGCCTATGCCTTCGACGAGGCCGCGGCAGAAGCGGTCATCTTTGTTGGTTTTAATTTTTTCGAGGTCGGTGGCGATGAGCTGAAATTTCAGGGTGGAGCTGCCGGAGTTTAGGACGAGTGTGTTCATTGAGATGGTATTGCGAGTCGATGCCGAATGTAGATAACCAAAAGATGCTGGCCTCAAGGCGCGGTGCTACAGAAAGAAACCCAAGAACGGGTCTGAACACCCGCCACGACAAGAACGAAGAAGGCGGCCGCTACAACGCAAAAAAGGCTAATACGGCCAGGTCCAGGAAGCGACTTCGGGTTTGTCGATACCGTTTTCGTGAGCGTAGTTTACACATTCGATCTGGAGGTTACGGAACTTTTCTTTGGCGTGGGCGCCGATCTTCTGGAGTTTGGGGACGCGGTCGATGGCGTCGATGGCCAGACTGAAGCGATCGATCTGATTTTCGATAGCCAGTTCCATGGGCGTGTTGATGTTGCCCTTTTCTTTGTAGCCGCGAACATGGAAGTTGTCATGGTTGTGGCGACGATAGGTCAAGCGATGGATCAGCCACGGATAGCCATGGAAATTGAAGATCACCGGTTTGTCGACGGTGAAGAGCGAGTCGAAGTCGCGGTCGGTGAGGCCGTGGGGATGGTCCCGCGCGGACTCCAGTTTGAACAGATCGACTACGTTGAGGTAACGGATTTTGAGATCGGGAAATTGTTCGCGCAGGAGGACGATGGCGGCCAAGGCTTCCTGCGTAGGGATATCGCCGGCGGAAGCCATAACGAGGTCGGGTTCCGTGCCTTGGTCATTGCAAACCTTGTCCCAGATGCCGATGCCTTTGGTGCAGTGGACGATGGCTTCGTCCATGGTCATGTACTGGAGATGCTGCTGTTTGTCGCAGACGATAACGTTGACATAGTTTTCGCTGCGGAGGCAGTGGTCGGCTACGGAGAGAAGCGAATTGATGTCCGGAGGCAGGTAGATGCGTGTGACTTCGGCGCTTTTGTTGAGAACGACGTCAATGAAACCAGGATCCTGGTGGGTGAAACCATTGTGATCCTGCCGCCAGACCGTGGACGTGATCAATAGATTCAGGGAGGCGACGTGCTGGCGCCATGGCAAGCGGTTACAGATGGAGAGCCACTTTGCGTGCTGGTTGAACATGGAATCGATCACGTGGATGAAGGACTCATAAGAGGAGAGGAAGCCGTGGCGACCGGTGAGGAGGTAGCCCTCGAGCATGCCTTCCATGGTGTGCTCGCTTAGCATTTCGACGACCCGACCATCCGGAGAGAGTTCACCGCCGTCCAGGTCTTCGGGAAAATACTGAGCGATCCAGAATTTCTTGCTGACTTGATAGATGGCATCGAGCTTGTTGGAAGTAGTCTCATCCGGGCCGAAGACGCGGAAATTGTCCATGTTCGCTTTCATGGTGTCGCGGAGGAAGGCGCCGAGCGGACGGGTGTTTTCGGCCTGGGTTACGCCCAGGTTTTCCAGGTTGATGCCATAACGTCGAAAATCAGGCAAGCGTAGATCGCGCTTCAGTTTGCCCCCGTTGGCGTGGGGGTTAGAGCCCATTCGCCGTGTGCCCTTCGGCACTGTATCGCGGATCTCCGCCAGAAGCTTGCCGGCGCGATCGAACAATTCTTCAGGTTTGTAGCCGCGCATCCACGACTCCAACCCGTGCAAGTGTTCTTGATTCTGCTTCACGTCGGTAATTGGGACCTGGTGGGCGCGCCAAAACCCTTCGAGTTTGTGACCGTCGACGCTGGCCGGAGCAGTCCAGCCCTTTGGGGAGCGCAGGACGATCATCGGCCAACGCGGACGCTCGGCATTGCCGATTGTGCGGGCTTGTTGCTGGATTTTCCTGATCTCGGTGACGCAGTGCTCGGTGGTGGCGGCCATGGCTTGATGCATGGATTCGTGGTCGGAGCCTTCGACGAAGCACGGCGTCCAGCCGCAACCGCGCATGAGGCTCTCGAGTTCTTCGTGAGTGATGCGGGCCAGCACCGCGGGATTGTTGATTTTGTAACCGTTCAAATGAAGGATGGGAAGAACGGCGCCGTCGCGAATGGGATTCAGGAATTTGTTGATATGCCAGGAAGTGGCGAGCGGGCCGGTTTCGGACTCGCCATCACCGACGACGGCGGCGACGATGAGCATGGGATTGTCGAATGCTGCGCCGCAGGCGTGAGAGAGAACGTAGCCGAGTTCGCCGCCTTCGTGAATGGAGCCGGGAGTTTCCGGAGTGCAGTGGCTGCCGATGCCGCCTGGGAACGAGAATTGCTTGAAAAATTCGCGAAGGCCTTCTTCGTCTTCGCCTTTTTCGGGATAGAACTCGGAGTAGGTTCCTTCGAGATAGACGGGCGCGAGAACTCCAGGAGCGCCATGGCCAGGACCGGCGAGGAAAATCATGTCGAGGTCGTATTTCTTGATCTGACGCGAGAGGTGGGTATAGAGAAAGGCCAAACCAGGACTGGAGCCCCAGTGGCCTAGGAGACGATTCTTAATGTGCTCGGGCTTGAGAGGTTCACGGAGCAGAGGGTTGTCTTGAAGATAGAGCATGCCGAGGATGAGGTACGTGCAGGCTCGCCAGAAGGCGTCGGTCTTCTGGAGTTCCTCGGGACTTAGAGGAGCACCCTGGACAGTGGATCGGGCCTTGCCGTAGGCACTGAGAGAGACGGGAGGTTGGTCCTGGATCATCGGAGTCGTTGTCATGGCGCACCTTGTCGAAATGTACGGAGAGAGTTGCTTATGGAAGTAGGGAGCGGGTCTTCCCTGGGCGACATGACGAGATCAGCACCGGCTGCTTCCACTGCTCGGCGCGGCTGGCGGATGGAGGGTGGTCCGGGAGACGCGCGGTCAAATAGCTAGGTTAGTCTAATACCAAATTGTTTGTGTTGTGTTACACAAATTTAGGTGGGCAGGTTAGAAGATTCCCATGGTCAAGAGACGGAGAAAAGCACGAGCCCGAAGATCCGCCAATACAAACCCAAAATGCGGGTATTGATTCCCGTGGGCCGGTCGGAGCTGAAGCTCCGACTCCTAAAAGACGAAGCAGGCTCAAGCCGATGCCACTTGGTTAGCGGACGAAGGTTAGGCCGTGGGGGATGAGGTGCGGGAACAGGTAGGCGTAGGCCAAGACGATTCCGCCGACGATGGCGGCCAGCGCGATGGAGTGCCAGAAGACGTAGCGGAAAATTTGGCCTTCGTTGCCGACTTGGTTGGTCGCCGCGGTGGCTACGCAAATGGATTGGGCGTCGACCATTTTGCCCATAACGCCGCCGGCGCTGTTGGCGGCGCACATCAGGATGGGGCTGAGGTTGAGCTGCTCGGCAGTAATGCGTTGGAGTCCGCCGAAGAGGGCGTTCGAGGCAGTGTCGCTGCCCGTGAGCGCGACACCGAGCCAACCGATGTAGGTGCCGAAGAAGGGGAAGAGCCAACCGGTGCGGGTAAAGGCCAGGCCGAGGACGGCGTCCATGCCGGAGTAACGCGTGACGTAGCCGAGGCCGAGCATGAAGGACATCGCGACGATTGCGTGACGCATACGATAGAGCGTGTGCGCGAAGATGGCAAGCATTCTTCGCGGATTCACGCCGAGGACCAGGCCGGAGACAATCGCGGCAAAGAAGCAGCCTGTGCCGGTTGCCGTGAGCCAGTTGAAATCGAATTTGGCATTTTCAGCGGTGGGCTTTACGACTACCGGCGCGGCGCGAAAGACGGCTTTGTGAAGAAATGGCACCTCCCAGCCGCCGGCTTTAAAAGCCGGAGTTGTCGCTTCGCCCATGGCGTTCTTGAGCACGGGCAGTCCCCAAAGAAGAACGAAAATGGAAAGGATGGCGAAAGGGAGCCAGGCTTTGGCGATTTGCGCGGGCGTGTGTTTACGCACGGCA
Source organism: Candidatus Acidiferrales bacterium (assembly GCA_963722985.1). Taxonomy (GTDB): domain Bacteria; phylum Acidobacteriota; class Terriglobia; order Acidiferrales; family UBA7541; genus Acidiferrum. The sequence continues at coordinate 37,715 of CAVROZ010000006.1, forward strand.
GTTCCCTGCTGGAACTGGCGAAGGTCCGATGGTTCGTCCATTTGATCCACAAGGATTGGACTTGTGGAGGCTGCGACCGCGACGAGCCGATCGGCTTCGCGTTCCTCTGCGAAACGCCAGATATGTCTTGGCTTCCAGAAGCGTAGAAACAGAACAGTGGCGATCATGGAGGTGACTCCGGCGGCGATGTCGACGAGGTTGCTGTCCATGTAATTCGACCAGAAGAATTGCACTCCCGCGAAGGATAGCCCGACGACCAGAATCGCAGGCAAGACTTCGAACGTTGCAGACCACCCGACCATCGAGCGGACGAGCCAAAACGGGACAAGGACGGCGGTGATCGGAAGGATCCGGCCGATCATGGCACTCAGATCGCTCTCGGACAGGGCAGTGACGACGGCGAGGGTGTGAACGGGAACGCCGATACCGCCCCAAGCAACGGGCGCGGTGTTGGCGATGAGATTGAGCGCGGCAGCATGGAAGGGTTTGAAGCCCAGACCGATCATGAAGGCGCCGGCGATGGCTACGGGAGCGCCGAAACCGGCGGCGCCTTCGATGAATGCGCCGAAGCAGAAGGCGACCAGGAGGATTTGCAGGCGGCGGTCGGGAGTGATGGCGGCGACCGACCGCTTCATGATCTCGAATTGGCCGGTGGCGACGGAGATGTCGTAGAGGAAAACCGCAGCGACTACGATCCAGACGATTTTCAGAAGTCCGAAGCCGATTCCATAGAACAGACTGGTGAGGGCCAATCGCGTGGGCATGCCGAAGACGAAGATGGCACACAGGATGGCGGTCGCGGCTCCGGCGATGGCGCAGAAATGAGGACGGATTTTGAGTCCGGCGAGCAGACCAAGGAGGACGATAATCGGCAGTAGGGCGATCAGCGTGGAGAGCCACCAATGGCCGAGGGGATTATAGTTTTGGGTCCAGGTCATGAGCTTAGCGGTCATAGAGTAACCCATCTCGGGGGATTGCCAAGAGACGCCGCGGGCGAGCGACAGACACACTCCGTCGTTTTTGGGTTTGGCTGCGACCGACCGATTGTTCCGGCAAAGACAAGTGCACCTGTTTCGCATGGATGAAAATACGACGGTCCGCGAGCACCCTGCGCAACGCGACGATTTGGGACTGCGGCGCCAACTCGCGTCGTAAGCGGAACTAGGTCCTATTTTGAATCGTCTGCGAAGCAAAAGAGCTAAAGTAATAACAGCTGCCCGTTGAAGAACCCGTTCCCCGAGTTGTTCATTGCGGAGATGCTACTTGCTATTCGCCGCCGGGACGGCATACTTTGCAGATGTGTTGCCGTTCGAGGTGAAGAAGAATGACTTTTCCTTTGGCTCGTGGTGTGGAAATTATTGCCCCTGCACGGGTTGCGCAGGAGCACGTGCTGACGCCCGGGGCACTGCAATTTATTGTGGAATTGCAGCGGCGGTTTAATGCGCGGCGCATGGAATTGCTGAGTGCGCGGGCGGAACGGCAGAAGCGGCTGGATTCGGGAGAGAAGCCAAACTTTCTGGAGCAGACGCGGGACATCCGCGAATCGGAGTGGAGTGTGGCGGCGATTCCCGCAGATTTGCAGGACCGGCGAGTGGAAATTACGGGCCCGGTTGACCGGAAGATGATTATCAATGCGCTGAACTCCGGCGCAAAAGTGTTCATGGCGGACTTCGAGGATTCGAACACGCCGACTTGGGCTAACCAGATTGACGGCCAGAGCAATTTGATGGACGCGGTTCGCAAGACGATTGCCTACTCGGATCGGGCAACGGGAAAAGAGTACAAGCTAAACGAGCGGACGGCGGTACTGTTTGTACGACCGCGCGGGTGGCATCTGGAAGAACGGCATGTGCTTGTCGACGGGCAGGCAATGTCCGGTTCGCTATTCGATTTTGGTTTGTATTTTTTTCACAATGCGAAGGAGTTGCTGGCCGGTGGATCGGGGCCGTACTTTTATTTGCCGAAGCTCGAAAGTCATCGGGAAGCACGATTGTGGAACGATATTTTTGTGTTTGCGCAGAATGCGCTGGGGATCCGGAAAGGCAGCATTCGGGCGACGGTTTTGATCGAGACGATTTTGGCTGCTTTTGAGATGGACGAAATTTTGCACGAGTTGAAGGAGCATTCAGCTGGACTGAACTGCGGGCGTTGGGATTATATTTTCAGTTTCATTAAGAAATTTGCGAATGACGCGCATGCCGTGCTGCCCGATCGCGCTCAGGTCACGATGACGACGCATTTTCTGCGGTCGTATAGCAAGTTGCTGATCCGTACATGTCACCGGAGAAATATCCATGCGATGGGAGGGATGGCGGCATTTATTCCGATCAAGAGCGATGCAGTGGCGAATGAAAAAGCGATTGCACAGGTTCGCGCGGATAAGGAGCGCGAGGCGGGAGACGGACACGACGGAACGTGGGTGGCACACCCGGGGCTGGTTCCCGTGGCAACCCAGATATTTGACCGGCTGATGCCGGGACCGAATCAGATCGACAAGAAGCTCACCGAGTTTCACGCGACGGCTGTGGATTTGCTGAAAGTGCCCGACGGAGAAATTACCGAGGCGGGGCTGCGGCAAAATATTGCGGTGGGACTGGGCTATCTAGAGGCGTGGATGCGCGGAACGGGTTGTGTTCCCCTTTTTAATTTGATGGAGGATGCGGCAACGGCGGAGATCAGCCGGGCGCAATTGTGGCAATGGATTCACCAGAGGGCGCGGCTCAAGGATGGTCGACAAATCGATGTTGCTTTGTGCGACGGCGTCATCGACGAAGAGTTGGCCAAGGCGAAACAAACCGGCGACGCCGCGCGATTTGCGGCATATGAGAAGTCGGCTCAGCTAATGCGGGAATTAATCCGCGCGCCGCAGTTCGTGGAATTCCTCACGGTGCCGGCGTATCGGCGGATCGTGGGCGAAGGAAATTAGGCGGGAGATTGGTGGAACGATGACCAGCAAGAAAAGTGTGCGTTGCATGCTGATCACGGCGCTCGGCTTGATCGCGGGCATGGCAGCGTGTTCGAAAAAATCCGACAATCCGGCTCCCGCGGCCAATACGACGGCCCCGTTGACTCCGGCTACAGCCCCTGCGGCAACCCTGCCGGCCATCGAGGCGGCGAAACCGGCGGCCGGGATCAAGGCGGATATGCGCAACGTGCTGTTTCACATGACGCCGATTGCAGCGGCGCACTTGGTTGTTTTGTCCGGTGAGCTATGGCCCACGGGGAAGAATTCGATGGTCGTGTTTGACGACAAGAACTCGTTTGAAGTGCGGGTCAGCACCGGCACGGTTTCGATCTCGCCCGACGCGCTTGCGGACATCATGAACAACTATGTTTTCGCCAAGGAGGATGCCCCGCTCAAGGATTTGACCGTCGCCATCGAGAGTGGCCGTCTGATGATCAAAGGCAAGCTGCACACGAAGGGGGATATTTCCTTTGCCACCGCGGGTACGCTGAATGTAACGCCCGACGGACGGATCCGCGTGCGCACGGAGAAGATCACGGCGATGAAAGTTCCGGTGAAAGGAATGATGGGGTTATTTGGGATTGAATTGGCCAAGTTGGTGAACACCAGCAAGATCCCGGGGATGGATACGGATAAGAACGACATTTTGATGGACCTGGGAACATTGTTGCCTCCGCCCCACATTCGCGGGAAGTTGACAGCCGTGCGGTTGGACAGGAATGCGATTGTGACTACGTTTGGCGACGGAGGAAAATCGATTGGGCCGCCGAAGGAAGCAGGCAGTTATATGGCATTTCAGGACGGTTCCGTGCGGTTTGGGTCGATGGTGATGAATCCCACGGATTTGACGGTATTGGACGTGGATGAGGGTGCCACCCTTGAGTGGAATCAGGATCATTACAAGGAGCAGTTGGTGGCGGGATATTCGAAGATTACGCCAAGTTTCGGGTTGCGGGCCTATGTGAAGAATTATTCGAGGTTGCGGCGGGGTGGGAAGGAGATGAAGCCAGCCGGAGAGTGATGAAAGAATCCCTCCGGCCTGAAGGCCTGAACTACACAGTCGGGATGACAATTTCGTTTCGTTGCTGAGTTGTGGCGGAATAGAAAAGCACGTGCCTGAAGACCTGCCACTTCAGATCAGAATCGTGAAGTAATCGGAGGAGGGAGCACAAGTGGCTTTGCGTGTGCTCCCCGGCGGCCTGCTATTGCAGAGAGGCCATGTCGATTACGAAGCGGTATTTTACGTCGTTTTTTACAAGGCGGTCGTAGGCCTGGTTGATTTGTTGGATGGGAATTTTCTCGATTTCGGCGGTGATGTTGTGCTCAGCGCAGAAGTCGAGCATTTCCTGGGTTTCGCGAATGCCACCAATCGCGGAGCCCGTAAGCCTGTGACGACCAAATAGCAAATTGAACGCTGTGACTTGTAGCGGCTTTTCCGGGGCGCCGACGAGCGTTACGGTGCCGTTGCGTTTGAGGAGTCCGAGATAAGCGTTGATGTCGTGGTCGGCGGAAACGCAGTCGAGGATGAAATCGAAGCTGCCGGCGTGCTTTTGCATTTCCGCGGCGTCTTTGGAGATGACCACTTCGTCGGCGCCGAGGCGCTTGGCATCGGCTGTCTTGTTTGGAGACGTGGTGAACAGGACTACGTGGGCACCGAAGGCATGCGCAAACTTTACGCCCATGTGGCCCAGGCCGCCGAGGCCAACGACGCCGACCTTTTGCCCCTTTCCGACTTTCGAATAACGCAGAGGAGAATAGGTGGTGATACCGGCGCAGAGAAGAGGAGCGGCGGCAGCAAGATCAACCTTGGGAGAAACGCGCAAAGCAAAAGCTTCGTCGACGACGATGCTATCGGAATAGCCGCCGTAGGTCATCCCGCCCAAAACCTGGTCTGGAAAGTTGTAGGTCAGGGTCACTCCATTTTCGCAGAAGATCTCGTCTCCATCGAGGCAGGCGGCGCATTTGTGGCAGGAATCCAGCATGCAGCCGACCGCGGCGAAATCGCCTTCCTTGAAGTTCTTGACGGCGCTGCCGACCTTGACAATTCGGCCGACGATTTCGTGGCCGGGAATGCACGGATAGATGGTGGGCATGGTGTTCTCCCACTCGTTGCGGACCTGATGGAGGTCGGAGTGGCAAACGCCGCAGAAGAGAATTTGAATCTGGACGTCTTGCGGACGCGGGTCGCGGCGTTGGATGGTGAAGGGTGTGAGAGGGGTGCTTGCGCCTTGCGCAGCGAAGGCCTTGGCGGCAAAGGTTTGCGGTTTTGCACCGGATGTAGCGGGTACAGATCGTGCGGCTTCACTCATGAGTATTTTTCCTTGCGATTAGATTTGGTTTTGGCGGGCGCCGTGGGCACGCCACAGACACGCAGGTTTGATGGCTAGGGCAGGGGTCACGATACATTTTGTTAGTGGGAGCGTCAAGGAGGCAATGGGAGGCAATGGGAGGCCTGTTGGGAGGTAGTTGAAGGAGGTGCTTGAACGCCGTGGAGCACCTAAGAAATTGCACGTGTGTAAAGACCCGTCACTCCGTGAGCGCTAGAAGTCGAAGTCGCCATCGATGCGCCAGAGGCGACCGACGGAGTTGTAGAACACGCCGTAATTGGGCGAGGCGAAATATTGTTGCACGTTGCGGGGATTGTAGTGGTTGGTGGCGTCGATCACTTTAAGACCGCCTAAAAATTGGATGCGGTGGCCGCGGAAAGTGAAATCGAAGGGGTATTGGAGCTTCACATCGAGACTGGCAAAGGTGGGGAAGCGGCCGGTTTCGTCCCGGGCCCCGATATAGTTCCAGTTTTCGTCGAGTTTGGAATAGGGGAAACCGGTGTGGACATCGAGGATCGGGACGAACTGGAGTTTGTAGGGGAGGCCGATGATGCCCCAGAAAAGGACGCGATTGGGAGCGTCGCTCGGAAGAGGGCCGTATTGGTTTGGGCGAATGAGCGGGTAGGGATTGTTGCCGAAGAATTGGTTGTAGTCGTTGAGGTCACCGAAAGCGCGAGAGCGGACATAACTGGCGACCAGGCTGGTGCGTTCGGTAGGATTCCAGCGGAGCATGGCAAGGAATTCGTCGTAGGTTTGCGTGCCGGAGTTGAGGAGGAGGAGCCGGGCGTTGGTGGCGGATTGCGGACGAAAAAGCGGTTCCCTCAATTCGAGGACTGCGCTTGAAATGACAGGTGTTTGCGCGTTTCTGAGTAAATTCTCGCGCGCAAAGGGGGATGAGGGGAGCACAGGCAGAATGCCTGTGCCACTTAGGACGGGATCGAGGAAGAATTGTCGGTAGGACTGGCGGTATTCGTAGCCCAGGCGGAGGAGGAGGTTCGGGCGGAGTTGGCGATCGAATTGGAGAGTGGCGCCGAGGCTGTAGGGCAGGCGTAGTGCACCGTTGTTGGTCGCGATTACGTGCGTGTAAGTCGTTGGGCCTTGGATGGCGATGGTGCCGTCGGAAGCGAATTGCGTGATAGTTTGCGCGGGGATGTTCGGGAAGATGGCTACGTTCAGGGGAATCTTGTCGTAGAAAAGGCCGACGCCACCGCGGATGGCGGTGCGGTTGTCTTTTGTGGGCGCCCAGACAAAGCCGAGGCGTGGGGCGGTGTTGAGCGCGTCCGAGGAGAGGCTATCGTGATCGAGGCGGACGCCGAGGTCGACCGTGAAGTGCGGGTATAGTTGCCAGTTGTCCTGAACGTAAAGCGCGACATTATTTCTTGAAGCGGAAGAAGAGAGGAACGGGTTGGTATAGGTGATTTCGCTCGAAAGCGTGCCATCTTCGCGGAGGACTTGGACGGGAAGATTAGAGATGCTGCCGTCGTAAGTGGAGCGGAAAAAGGCGTAGCCGATCGTGAGGAGATGGCGGCCGGAAAATTGGAGCGGGCGTAGATGGAGGGCCTGGGTCCATTGATAGAGCCAGGTGTTGCGGTGCTGGGTTTCGAAGAAGGTGCCGGAATTTTGTTCAGGGAACAGGGTCATTAGGCCGGGGGTTTGATCAGCAGGAAAAAGGCGGGAGTTCAGCTGTTTGACGGAGAAGAGCGATTGGAGAAAGCCACCGCTCGGGAAAATCCAGCGATCAGAAATAGAACTGAAGAAGCCGCGCTGGCGGTAGTCGTTGGTAACCGGCTGTGGATTGAAGGTGTCGATGTTGGCGTAATTCGTGTTTTCGGGATCGAGCGTGAGGATGCCCGTGACGCGGTGGGACGGATCGATGTCCCAATCGATTTGGGTTTGCGTGTTGATGCGTTCGTCGACGCGGACGTTGTTAGGATTGGGGAGCGAGGGAGTGCGAATCGTGTCGTAGCCCAAGTAGAGGGATTGGAAGAGATAGAGCTTGCCCTTGATGAGCGGGCCGGAGAAGGCGAGGTGCGGCGTAAGGCTTTCGATCCCGTGGATGCTGTCATCGATCCAGCGAAAGCGTGGGATAGGATCCTCGAAGAGCCATTTCCATTCATCGCCACCGCCGCGCGTGGTGACTTCGATGACGCCGCTCGAAAAATCACCGAATTCGGTAGAGAAGGGATTGGAGAGAACTCGCACCGAATCGACCGCGGCATTGGGGAGATGAAGAGCGGGCTGGCCGGTGAAGGGATCGCCGATCGAGGCGTTATTAATAAGCGCATTGGCTTGATTGGCGTTGCCGCCTTTGATTCGGATGAGTCCGTCGGGGCCGCGAAGAACGCTAGGGAGTAGTGGGAGGGCTTCCTCGAAGTCGTCGTTGAGGCGGACCAAAGATTTCAACATGGTGGTGGTGAGGACGGGGCTGCTGGCGGAGGTGGAGGTGGTGTCGACACCGGTAGGATTGACGGCGACGGTGACGGATTCGGATCGTGATCGTGGAAGAAGTTGGATGTCGATTACGCCCGGTGTAGCAGCGGAGAGAGTTATTTCTTGTGTGGAGGTGGCGAAGCCGGCGAGTGTGACGGTGAGCCGGTAATCGCCGGGAAGAATGCCAGTAAAGGAGTATTCGCCTAGTTCATTCGAGACGGTGGTCAGTTCGCGGCCGGTGGAGAGATTTTTTAGCGATACACGCGCGTCGGGCCAGAGGGTTTGGATGTGGTTGGCATCGAGAGAAAAGATGTTGCCGGAAAGGCGGGCGGTATCGGCAAGGAGGGGTGTGGCGAGGAGAAGGAGGAGAAATGCGCGGAGTGGTCGAAGGCCGGGAGGTCGCATTGGGATGATCGTACAAGAGTAGGATGCGGGGAGGGGAGGGTGGAAGCCGAAGAGCACAGGCAATTATTCCCGGGCCGCGACGAACGTCCCGCCTCGGCCAGCGGGCCCTAGAAAGGCAAGAAAATGGTGCGAAACGAAGAAAAAACACGCGTCTGAAGCCCGCCACTACCTCAGAGGAGAGGAAGGAACTGGAGTTTTACTTGCTGGAAAGTTGCGCATCGATGTAGATGCGGAAGGCAAGCCAAGCGATGACCGCGAAAATACCCATCCAACCGAGTTGGCGTGTAACGTGGCCGAGTTTCTGATCGTAGGCGAGGACACCCCATTGTTCGAACAGAAGGGTCCAGTCGCTTTCGTCAGAATTGACGATCGGACGAACCAGAGTGCGGGCATCGGCCATGTAGACACCGATGTAAAGAAAATTTTCGAAGAACCAGAAAAGAGAAAAGGCCAGGCCGTAGGTCTGCCGGTGGTAGAAAAAAAAGCGGCGCAGAGAAATGGAACGAGAAGTTCGCCGAGCGTGCCGCCGAGTAGCATGAGGGTGGGCCCGAAATAACTGAACAGAGGATGGCCAGCTTCGTGAATTACCAAGTTGACGTAGTCGAGGATCAGGAAGCCGGATTGGTCGCGCCAGGCATAGAGGAGGAAAAGGAGATAGAGGGTGAGGACGATGGCGCCCCCCACGCGAGAGACACGGGTCCAGCGAGCGGGACGATTGCTCGTTAACTCCATAAGATCAGCGTAGCAGGGGATGGAATCGACAAGGTCGAGAAGAAAGAAAGAGAAGAGAGAAAGATAACGCAGAGATCAGAGAACAAAGAGAGGAAGTTCTACCACAGAACGTACAGAGCTCACGGTTTGAGCTCGGCGTGTGGGTCGGTTTCGGTAGGGCCGGTGATGATGCGGGCGCCCCGGCTGAAAGTCAGGTATTCGAAGCCCCATTGAATGAAGACCTGGACACGGCTCTGGAACTGCACGATGTACATGAGGTGGATGAAGAGCCAGGTCATCCAGGCGAGGAGGCCGGAAACGTGAATGCCGAAGATGTTGGCGACCGCGGCGGCTCGGCCGATGACAGCTATATCTCCTTTGTTGAAGTAGTGAAAAGGCTTTGGTTTGGGTTCCTGATGCAGGCGGGCAAGGAGGACTTTTGCGGCGTAACGGCCTTCCTGGATGGCGGGTTGAGCAACACCGGGAACTTGTGAGCCGTCCGGATTGAGGACGTGGGCGAGATCACCTGCAACGAAGATGTCCGGAAAATTGGGGATGGTAAGATCAGGAAGGACTCTGATCTTACCGGTCTTGTCGGTTTCGACCGAAGTGCGTTCGGCCAGTTTTTGGCCGAACGACGTGACGTTGACGCCGCCGGTCCAGAGAATGGTTTTGGCGTTGAGCCTGCCCGTTTTGTCACCTTGTTTGTAATTGAGGCCGTGGGCATCGATGTCGGTAACGAACGTATTCTTGCGAATATCGACGCCGAGACGGGTGACGAGCTGTTCGGCCTTCGCGGAGAGGTCATCAGGAAAGGCACTGAGGACGCGCGGGCCCCCTTCAAGAAGAATGATATGCGCCTCTTCAGGGCGAATGTTACGAAAATCATGGCGGAGACTATCCCGGGCAATCTCGGCTAAAGCGCCGGCAAGCTCAAGGCCGGTGGCGCCGGCGCCGACGATGACAAAGGTGAGCCAGGAGCGGGCTTCCGCTTCGCCACCGGCACGCTCCGCGCGTTCGAAGGCAAAGAGAAGTTTGTGGCGAATGGCAGTAGCATCTTCGACGGTTTTCAAGCTGGGGGCGTCTTCGCGCCAATGATCGTTGCCGTAGTAGGAGGTCTTCGAACCGGTGCCGACGATCAACGAATCATACGGAAAGACGCCGCCGTCGCGGAGAATAACCTTTTTGGCAACCGGATCGATGTCGGCGGCTTCGCCGAGAAGGACTTCCGTGTTTTTCTGATGGCGAAGGACAGCACGCAAAGGCGCGGCGATTTCGCCGGGGGAAAGAGAGCCGGTGGCTACCTGGTAGAGCAACGGCTGGAAAAGATGGAAGTTGCGCCGGTCGATGAGAGTGATCTGGGCGTCGGCGCGTCTAAGGGTTTGCGCGGCGACCAGGCCGCCGAAACCGCCGCCAATGATCAAAACACGATGCTTTTCGACCATGTTACCCATTCCGCCCCCTACACCGAGGACGATATTGTACCCGGAGGGCTGGCTGGCACATTATTTAGATGTTATGGCTGTCGTGGGGATTCACAGGATTTAGATCCTATGCCTGTGTTACAGAGTCACAGGGCCGCACGCGAGAGGTCCGAACGGGACGCGATACGATTGTTGTGCTCTGATTTGATTGAGGCGGGGACAAGAGTGCGGCTGACGGGTCTGCTGAAGAATTACGTGTTTGTGGACGAGTTGAACCACGCGGTGTACGAGGCGGTTGCCGGTATAGGCGCGGTGAGCGCGCGGCGGCTGCGGGAGTTACTGCCGGGGCGGGTGACAAACCTCGGATTTCCAGATTTTGAGTTGAAGGATTATTTGGGAAGGAATGGGGAGACGGACGACATCGACAGGCTGTTTGAACATTTGTTGGAGTTGACGGACGATTATCCGGAAGAGAACCGGAAGGCGATCGGACAGTCGGCGTGAAGTGGAGTCTGTATCGGTGGTCGTGTTTCGTAGAAGCGTTGGCGTTTGCGGCATTCGTCGCGGCATTCATCTGGAAATTTCAACTGTCGGCGCCAGGGACCTGGCGGGTGATGTTGGTGTGGCTGGCGGTAAGCTTTTGGGCGCGACGCGATACCCCCAAGACGATGGGTTGGCGGGCGGACAATTTTTGGCGGGCGACGAAGAGGTCGGCCTGGTTTTTCGGGATTAGTTCCCTGTTGATTTGTTTTGCGGGGCTGTTTTTGGGAATGCTGCACCGGTTGCCGTCACATTTGATTGAGCCGCGAAGATTTGGAGGATACCTGGCATTTTGCCTGCTGCAGCAGGTGGCGCTGAATTCGTTTCTGACAAACCGATTGATGGCGGCGTTTGAGGAGCCGGTGCGGGCGGCGGTGGTGGCGGGCGCTTTGTTTGGGGCCTTGCATTGGCCAAATCCTGTGTTGGTTCCGTTAACGTTTGTGGGGGGAGGGCTGATGGCTTGGTTGTTTGCCACCGAGCGAAATATTTTACCGTTGGCGTTAGGCCAGGCGCTTTTGGGGGCGCTGGTGTGGTGGGCGTTTCCGCTGGCCTGGCATCACTCGATGCGGGTAGGGCCGGGATTTTTGGACTATCGGGCGCGGTAGGAAGATTAATGACGAGTGGCAATCGGGGGAAAAAGGATAACGTAAAGGGTACGCCGGAGCGCGGAGAGAAGGGGCTTTAATACCGGCACACGGAGGACACCGGCAAGAGGTCAAGAAAAAGCAGGTCCCTCGTGTCGAGGACTCTGCTCGGGTGACAAGTTGCTTTTTGGTTTTACCAATTTATGGCGGGGATCTTCGCAAGATCGAGTGATCGTGCGGATAGGAGCGCAGTCCTTCGAGGCTCAGGTAAACGGCGCTGCGCGCCCCCGCGAAGAGGGCTATGGGGATACGGTTCATCGCGGTGGATATTGATGGGACGTTGTTGAATAGCAATCTGGAGGTGTCGGTCGCGAATCGGGCGGCGATCGCGGAGGCTACCCGGCGCGGAGTGCAGGTGGCGCTGGTGACCGGACGACGATATGACTTTGCGATGCCGGTGGCGCGACAAATTGATGCGCCCTTAACCATGATCGTTAATAACGGGGCTCTGGTGCGTACGAAACAGGGAGCGACGTTGCTTCGGCATTTGCTGCCGCGGGAAGTGGCTCACCATGTCGTGATGGCTACCGAGCAATGGCGCTACGCGGCAGCGGTGGTGTTTGACCGGCCACAAGCAAATCAGATTATTTTGGAGACGATCGATTGGGATGATCCGACGCGTGGCGGATATTACCGGCGCAACCGGGAATATCTGGCGGAGGTTAAGCCGCTCGAGAATTGCTTGAATGACGATCCGATCCAAGTGATGTACACCGGCGGCGTGGTGGCCATGCGGGAAGCCGAATCGGCCTTGCGGTGCGTGCGATTTGCAGGTGAGTTTAGCCTGGCCGCGACGGTCTATGAGGACAAGGATTTTTCGATGATCGACGTTATCCGAGCAGGAGTGACCAAGGGTGCGACACTGGCCGAATGGACGGCTGCACGCGGTATCGCGCCAGAGGAAATCCTGGCCATCGGCGACAATCACAACGATTTGGAGATGCTATCCTTTGCTGGAACACCCGTCGTCATGGGAAATTGCGTCTCCGAGCTGAAGCAGCGCGGGTGGCACGTTACTGCGTCGAATGACGAGGATGGCGTGGCGGCTGCGATCGAGCAGTTCGCGCTGGCGGAAGGCACTCGATAAGCGTGGCAAAAAGGCAAATGTTTTTCCGTGTTTTGGCGGTTCTGGCGTTGCTACTGCCAGGAGGCGCTACGGCTCGCGCGGACTATGTCGTGCTACGCAGCGGCGCTCGGCTGGATGTGACCGCATACGAAATTCTGCCAGATCGCTACATTCTGCACTTAAAAGGTGGGGTTGCAGAGGTTCCGCTCAGTGAGATCGTGGGAATCGAGCCGGAAGAGATTTTCGAACCGATCGAAGAACCGTTGAACGACAAGACCCCGTTTGAAAAGTTCATTCGCGCCGCGGCGAAGCGTTACGACATGGATGCGGATTTGATTCACTGCGTGGTGGCGGTGGAATCGAACTTCAACCCGAAAGCGATCTCGCCGAAGAGAGCGAGCGGCTTGATGCAACTTTTGCCGCAGACCGCGGCGCACTATGGCGTGAAGAATATTTTTGACCCCGAGGAAAACATTAACGCCGGTACGCGCTATTTGAAGGAACTGCTCGGGAAGTATCATGATTTGACGCTGGCGCTGGCGGCCTATAACGCCGGGCCCGAGCGGGTGGACCAATACGGGCGACGTGTCCCGCCTTATCTCGAGACGATGAAATACGTGCAGAGGATTGCCAAGAGTTACGCGAAGATCAAGGCGGAAACGGCGAAGGCAGGGTGAGGGTCGATGCGCGTCGGGACGAATGAGCGCCTGTGTTTCAGAAGACGCCCGTTTCGGAAAGTCTATTTGCCAGAGGGAGAGAGGCCCTGAGGGCCACAGAGAAGGTGGCGTGGGTGGCCGACCAAGCCAGCGAAATCGAAGATTCCGGCTCGTCGAGGCGCAAAGAGGCTGTCGGTTAGCCAGGGGGCGGAGCTTGCAGTGGCGGGATTTGATTGGGGTCGGGATTCGGGTTATTCGGGTTTGGTGAAGGTGAAGGAATTGGGTTTTGGGTTGGGGCTTGGCCGGGATTCATGCCGTTTGAAAATGGCGAGTTTGACATGCCTGTGCCGCCGGCCGGGGTCATGCCGTTGGAGTTTCCGATTGCAGTACCGATGCCCGTCGAGGCACGCCCTACCGTCGTGTCCTTTGAGGGATCCCAGATGAATTCGAATTTCCGGTAGACCTTGGCCTTCTCGTAGATCATGAACGATTTCTTGTTGACCTTGCTGCCGACACCGATAATATTTCCGCCGATCGTGTTGCTGGCATCCATGGAGCCAACCAGCGAGTGCGGCTGAGTGGGATCTTCGATTGTTCCGTCGTCCGCATTTCCGGTCGAGTTCGTCGGGACGGCGCCAGCGGCCAATGCTGTTCCGACCGCTCCTGTTTGGCCAATCGCCGCTGCCTGGTTCGCACCGAAGCCGGAAGAGTTTAGGGAAGCTGAGTTCATGGAATTGGATCCAAAACTTGTCAGGCTCGTCCCGCTACCGCCAGAAAGCATGGACGAACCGCCACCGGCGACACCCTGCGCGCCAGCCATGGGAGAGCCTACGCCGTTTATGCTGATGGTGCGATCGCTCAAGCTGCCAATGAGTTGGCCGTTCGGGCCAACGTAAATCAACCGCCACGATCCGTCGACATCGTTCATCGGATCCTTGTAAGCCTGGCGCATAAAACGAATGCCGGTCTTGGGCTTCGTCAGGTCGTCCAGGGACGTGGGAAAGTGATTCATCTTCAGGTAGTACATGCGGATGCCGCGCGTATATTGCTTGCCGCGCCAGACCATCTCAGCTTCTTTTTCCCGCTGGATGTTGCTGAGCACGGTTGGCGCCGCTTCGCTCATGATTAGGATCAGCATGGCCAGCATAAACATGATCATGATCAGGGCGTAGCCTGACTCGGCGCGACGCGCTCCGCGATGGTAGAAGCGGGGTTTCATCCTTGTGGCGGAACCTCCAGGTTGGTCGAATTCTTTTTGCCGGTGACCGTATCCTCATATTCGATGCGGTCATTGCCGATATGCGTGATTCGAATGTGGTTCTGGACGGTGTCGCCTTCTTCGACAATGTGGATTTCTTCTCCATCCAGTAGAAACGCGCGCCGCGGGCCATTCGTTGGCAGAGAACCATAGCCGAAGAATTTCATGGCAAGCACAGGCGGGGGAGGCTGAACCGGCACAGGCACGGTCGGCAAGAGCGGCGCGGGCTTGGCTGCGGCTTTCGCCTGAGCCACCTCTGCGGGCGTCGCTTCAGCAGGGCCCGCGATGAAAATGTTGCGGCCCGACGGCTTATACACCGTCGACTGGGACTGTTGCATATCCTTGAAGATCACCGTGTAGTCTTGAGCGTCGATCGGCGTGTAGGCGCCAGGCCTCGAAGGGCCGCCGCCTACGGTACGGCTTTGTCCAAAATAAAAAAACCAGACCAGTGCCGCGGCCAGCAGCAGCACGGCCAGTGAAACTTGTTCTTTTTGTTGTTTCGTCAGTGCCATTACACCTTCCGAAAGTAGGTCCGCAAGTGCAGCGAGACTCGCAAACCGCCGCCCGGACCGTGGCTGGACTCCGAGGTATCAACGGCCAGAGAGTCGACGATGTAAACATTTTTGGAGCGCTGCAGATGATTCAGGAAATTCACAATGCCGTTGTAGTCCCCGCTGACCGAAGCATCCAGGAACAATTCGGTGAGGTTGCGGCCCGCGACTTCTTTTTCGTGATAGGTCGTCTCATCGACAAGCAGATGCGTTTCGCGGGCGTAGTCATCCAGTTCCTGGAGGATGACGGAATACCCTTTCGACGCCGGCAGCAAGGTCCCCTCAAACTGATCGAAATTCTTGAGGATCTCGGGGATGGTTGAGCGAATTTTTGTGGCGCGTTCGACGTCGGCCTTGACCAGTGCCAGTTGGTGCGTTTGAGACGCGAGGATTTGCTGCCGATCGTTGGTCGGAGAGGACAGCCTGGAATTGAAATACAACAGTGCGACGTCTGCGAGCAGCAGGACCGCTAGGGCGACGATAATCCATCGTTTTTTCTTCTGAAAGTCGTTCATTTTCAGATACCCGTATAAATCGCGGAGAATTCCGCCAAAAACACGTCCGTGGTGTTACTGCTTCCCTGTTTGGGCAAGCCCTCCGCGGTGAGCTCGATATGCGTAAACGATCTGGAATCCTCAAAGGCCTTCAGCACCTTTACCTTGGATTCCTGCGAGGAGCCGGCTACCACAAATTTGACCAAAGCCGAGCCATTCTCCAACTTCGGTTCAATTTTCAAGACGTGCACGCCGGATGGCAGCGTGTGTTCGAGGTCCATGAACATCTTGGTCCAGTTGAAACTGCGGGCTTCGATAACCGTCCCGATGAACTTGGCGCGATCCTGGAGATTGTGGTTTTCATCCCGGGCATAAAAACGTTCGAGTTCGTTGCGTTGGTCCTGGAGGCGTGCCATTTCCTGCTGAATTTTTCCGAGTTTGGCTCGATAGTCTTCGTCGGACTTGCGCAAGCTGTAGAAATGCCAACTGAGATACACAAATAGTATTCCGGCGAAAATACCGAGCAATGCCGAGCCGACGAAGAATCGACGGTGACTGACAAGCGGCTTGGTGGCAAGATTAAGTCCGACGATCATACGATTCGCTTACGATTCTCCTTCAGTCTCTTTGCATCATCCAGCCAACAAGGCCATCGAGTTCGTTATCTGCAAGCGGCCGCGCTTCGGCGCGCAGGTTTCCGTCCGATACCGCCGCTCCCAGTAGAGAACGAACCGGGCACTTAAATTCCTCTTCGAGTGGCTTGACGAATTCCGGCAGCCGACCGGCGAGCCCGGCTACGCGGACGGCTTGAATGCCTTCCTGCCACGTATCCTGATAATAGGCGGCGAGGGGATAGATTTCCTCGAGAAGCAAATGCGGCGTAAGGGCTTCGGAGTGAACCGGGAGTTCGGTGCAGCGGTAGCCAGCCAAGACGCCATCTCGCACAATCGCCGTCGTTAGAGATGTCCCGGCGACACGGGCCAGCAACGTGGGTTTCTGATCTTCCAGAAGGCTGACGGAAGCAAGGGTCGTGCTCAAGACCACGCCGGGGCGGACACTCGCAGCTTCTAAGGCTCCTTCGTATTCCTTTACGATACGCAAGCGCGCGATGGCGGTGACCACATCCACGCCTTCGGCTCTGGGCGCCTGGCGCATGTAAGACAGCAGGGTCTCTTCCGCTTCGAAGGGAACGCTCTTTTTCAACTTCCAACGCAGCATGGGAATGGCTTCGTCCTCGCTGCGCGGAAACTCGTCGAAGTGCTGGACAAAGACTCGGATGACGGGATCGGGCAATAGCAGAGCTGCATCTTCTTCGGTGGCTCCCAAGGTCTGGCAAACGGCGGCGACAGCTTCCTTTACAGCGGGTGCGTTCGCCAAGTTGGCTTCAATGGCCGAGGGAACAATGGCGCCCTTAGGCACCGGCTGAACATCGTAGGAAACATGCGAACCCGCGCGCGCAAAGCGCACTCCCGCGACCTGTTCCCGTGAAATCTCGATCGCGAGGAGAGGATGGGGAGTTGCGTCCATCCAGCGCATGAAGCGGCGGACAAGATCAACTTTGTAAATGCTATCCCGAAATGTGGCGGCGCTACTCAACGAAGGTCACCTTGTTGATTTCACGCAGAGTGGTCACACCGGCCTTGACCTTTTCGAGAGCGCTTTCGCGAAGGGTCGTCATGCCTTCGGTGATCGCTGCGCGTTTGATTTCCGACGTCGGCCGGCGATCTACAATCATTTCACGGATATGATCACTCAGGTCAAGTAATTCGCAGATGGCGCTGCGCCCATGGAAACCTGTGCCCGAACACTCCAGGCAGCCCGCGCCTTCGGCAAACTGATATTTGGGAGCGCCCGCCGGATCGATGCCGGATTCCGTTAACTCCACGCTGGTGTACTTCTTTGGTCGCTTACAACTGCCGCAGATCAGACGCACCAGGCGCTGGGCTAGAATGCAGTTCAGAGCGGAGACGAAGTTGTACGGTTCGACGCCCATGTTGATGAAACGGCCGATAACGTCGGTGACGTTGTTGGCGTGGACGGTGGTAAAGACCAAATGGCCCGTGAGGGCGGACTGGATGGCGATCTGCGCGGTTTCCTGGTCGCGGATTTCGCCGACCATGATCTTGTCCGGGTCGTGACGCAGAATGGAGCGCAAACCGCGGGCGAAGGTCAGGCCCTTCTTCTCGTTCACAGGAATCTGAGTGATTCCGCGAAGCTGATACTCGACGGGGTCTTCGATGGTGACGATTTTGTCTTCATCGGACTTGATTTCATTGATGGCCGCGTAGAGCGTTGTGGTTTTGCCTGATCCGGTCGGCCCGGTGACGAGCACCATGCCGTAGGGCTCGCGAATGTAGCGCCGGAAGTTCTTGGTCTCCTCGGGAGAGAAGCCGACCACGTCAAGGCTCAGGCTCTGGAATTTCTCCGAAAGCGTTTCCTTGTCCAAGACGCGAAGGACGGCGTCTTCGCCGTGACTGGCGGGAATGATCGAGACGCGAAGATCGATAAAGCGGCCTTTATACTTGACGCGGAAGCGTCCGTCCTGAGGGACGCGGCGCTCGGCGATATCCAGATCGCTGAGCACCTTGATGCGAGACAAGACCGTCGAATGCCATTCCTTGGCAATCGGCTGCATGGCGTGCTGCAAGACGCCATCAATACGGTATTTCACCGCTACCTCGGCGTCGCGCGCCTCGATGTGGATGTCACTCGCGCGGCGTTCGAGTGCCGTGAAGATAATCGTTTCCACCAGTCGAACGACGGGGCTGACGGTAGTGTCCCGCGTCAAGCGGTCGCCGGAAATCGTCTCTTCGCCTTCCTCTTCATCTTCCTTGGAAATCTGCAGCGTGAATGCTTCGGTGGCTTGCTCGAGGACGCGCTGGGACTGCTCGGTACGCTTCAGAAGGTCGCTGATCTGGCGAGGCGTCGCGACTTTATAGGTTAGTTTCTTACCGAGCAGCAGCGGCAGTTCATCGCTGAGGATGACGATGCTCGGGTCCGCGACCGCAATCACCAGCGTGCCATCGTGCACGACAATCGGAACAAAGTTGTACCGGAACATCAGATCTGCCGGAATCGTTCGAAACAGGTCGGCATCGATCCGTTGTTCCAGAAGATCAATAAATCCGCAGCGGTACCGGGCCGCCAAACGACGAGCTTGCGCCCGTTCCTGCTCAAGGTCGACCGGCCCGCCGCCGCCGAGCGCGGAATTTGGAAGATTCGAATCAGTCGTGGCCATAAAACAAACTCGCTACCTTCCCGTTCCGGAGACGGAGAACGAAAAAATCGGCAAATACAATGATATTAGAATCCCTGCTACGAGCAACCCCATCACAATCAGTAGTGCAGGCTCAATTAACGAAACCATTGCACCCAATTTCAGGGTAACTTCCTCTTCGTAGAATTCGGCGACGCTGTTTAACATCGGCGCCAATGCACCGCTGGTTTCGCCGACTTCGATCATGTCCAGCGCCATATCGGGCATGACTCGACTGGCAGAGAGGGCGCCGTGAAGGGACTCGCCTTCGCGCACCATCTGAGTCGCTTGCGTCACGCTGCCCCGGAGCAAGCGGCTGCCGATCGAATCCGATGCGGTGGCCAAAGCTGCGACCAGCGGGGTACCACCGGTGAGCAATGTGCCTAGCGTGCGGCAGAACTGCGCAACCTGGAATTTCAAGAGCGTCGGACCTAATACCGGAAGCTTGAACTTAAATCGATCAAATGCAACCCCGCCTTGTTCGCTTCGGGACCAGAGGAAAATTCCTATGCCGGTGAGCAGAAGAATACCGATGACTCCCAGAATGTAAGAGCGGTAGTCGACGGTAACTGCAATCAGAATTTTGGTTGGCGTCGGAAGTTCAACCCCAAGGTCGCGATAGAGCAAGCCAAATTTGGGAACCACGAAGGTGACCAAGTAGGTAACGATGGCCGAAGCGGTGATGATCAGAAGCGTCGGGTAGACCAGCGCAGCGACGAGTTTTTTCTGAACGCCGGTGCTGACGCGCTGATAGGCGATGTAGTATTCGAGGACGCCCGAAAGATTGCCGCTCTTTTCTCCCGCAAGAATGGCGGTGGAATACACTTTGGAAAAAACCCCGGCTTCGTCCACTGCCTCGGAAAGCGACCTTCCTTCCCGGACGCGATCTCGAATCTGCGTGAGGACCGGCCGCAACTTCGGCGCGCTGGCGCGTGTTGCCAACAGATCGAGAGCACGGAGAATCGGCAAGCCGGCCTTGACCAGCGTATTGAACTGCTGGTTCAGGACCAGAAAGTCGTTGCCGCCAATTTTGCGCTCACGGCGCATCCCGAGGAAGCTGCTGACGAGCGTGTTGCGGCCTTCGACCGAATACACATACAGGCCCCGGTCGGCAAGTTTCTGGCGCGCTTCATCCCGATTCGCCGCAGCCTCGACGTGAGAGAACACGCGACCATTGGCATCGGCGACGCGGCAAACAAATTCGCCCATAGCTATTAGTCTACCTCATGGAGACGCTACCTGATATCGGCGAAGCGCAAACCTGTCTTCCAAAAGACAAGTCCAATGGCTCCTATTGGTTACTGACGCAGGCCGGGCACATCTGGTAGCAAGCCATTTACGATGACCGTGTCTGCACTAGGCGTGAATTGAAATAGGTTTTTCTGCAAAGGCGGATTCCAGCGCCAACCCGTGAAGGAGAACTCGATCTGAATTCCGCCCTCCTGCGGGATCACGATCCGGCTTAGCTCGGCCTGCGGCGTCAGTTCGAACAGGACCGCCTTGGTCGAAGAGACCGCAGGATCCTTGACGCCGCGCAGCATACAACTGTAGACGGAGCCTCCCGCTCTTGAAGCCTTTTCGTCCTGGGCACGAAGAACCTTGGAACAAAGCCGCGAGAGGGTCATGTGCGAGGTCAGGAACGCTAAGGGAGTACGCCAGTCTTCGCTCTGCTTTGCGGGCATGCGCGTCGCGGTGTGGTCGGCCGGAGAATAAAACCATACGTACTTGCCATCGACCAGGAATGTGTTTTTTTCGGGAGCTTGATAATCCCAGCGCATTTTGCCCGGGCGAAGAAAATATGCGTCGCCGGCTTCGACGCGGGACACCTCCCCGTTTTCACGGTAGCGCTCGAGAAACGTAGCCTGCAAAGTTTGTGCCGCGGTGTAGTGGGACTCGAAAAGTGTCAGGAGCGGGTCATCCGCCGTTTCAGCCGGAACCATCGTTCCAAAACAGAGTAGAAGCAGGAGCGCAATTCGCACCGAACCAGTGTAACAGGCCTAAATCAGATGGGAGGGCTCGTCGAGTTCGCGGCACCGGTAGAATTGTAGCGAATGATGTTGCTCTCATCAGAGTAAAACCCTTTGTTTCCGGTAATGCCTACATAGATGGGGTTGGCATTAATCGTAAATTGCACCGAAGGCGTAACCGCATTATTTTGCGCATAGGTGAAGTTGTAGCCCGCTTTTGAGCCCGTCGCCAAAGACGGATCAATGAAGCAAGAAGCTGTGGGAGTCGCCGGGCATGGAGTAACACCGCCGGTTCCCAAGTCCGAAAGATTCACCGAATAACCGATGTTGCTATACATGCTCGAGTAGGCCACTTCGGCGGTATCAACGGCGTGAATGGAAGACACGGCGGAAGACTCGTTCGACGAGATCTTGGCCTGCAAAAAGCTCGGAATGGCGATCGCCAGGATGATGAGAATGATGGCGACCACGACGAGCAATTCGATGAGGGAAAACCCTTTTTGCCGATCCGTCATTGACAGTCTCCAGCAAGTCAAATGCGAGGAGTATATTGATCTGGTTCCCTGCGGTTAAGATGAGCATGCAAGGTGCCAAAGTGCGCCACATTTGAACGTGCAAGCTGCCTGTAATCTATCTGATAGCGGAGACAGAGTCAGGCATCGACTGGCCAAGAAGAAATCCTGTGTCTTAAATTGTCGATGGCCGCCAATAAGTGTCACGTGCAACCCCACGAGCGATTCAACATCTCGCCCGAATGCGCCCGTGAGAAAAGCCAAAAAAAAGGGGTCGAATTAAAATTCGACCCGCCGTAGCCAGTGATCCGAAATTCGACCTGCTTTTAGAGCGCAGATCCGTTGGTCGACGAGCAAGCCGTCGTGAGGTTGTATTAGAGCACGCCGGTTTGGTTCGAGCAGAAATAGCGCGTACCAGATTGGTTCGGGGCAACCGGTGTCGCCGAGGAGCTATAGGCCACCGCCGGCGTGCCGGTCAAGCCACCCACAGAAAAGTTGTAGCCGCTCTTCGTACCGCTCGCCAGAACGCTGTCGATCAAGCAAGCTGCCGTCGAAACCGCCGCTTGCGCCGAAGTGCAAGGCGTGGTCGCACCAGCGTTGCCCAAAGAACCGAGGTTCGGTGCATAGCCGAGGGTTTCTTCAAAACAAAAAAACAGGGCGGGTCGAATCCGACCCGCCCTGCAAACTGCATCCTGATGGAACTTCGCTATTACAGCGGTGTTCCGTTGCTCGACGTGCAAGCAGTCGTCAGGTTGTAGTAGATCACACCAGACTGGTCAGAGCAGAAATAGCGCGTACCAGACTGGTTCGGGGCAACCGGTGTCGCCGAGGACGTGTAGGTCACGGCCGGGGTGCCGGTCAAACCACCAACGACGAAGTTATATCCGCTCTTCGTGCCGCTCGCCAGAACGCTGTCGATCAAGCAAGCTGCCGTCGAAACCGCCGCCTGCGCCGAAGTGCAAGGCGTGGTCGCACCGGCGTTGCCCAAAGAACCGAGGTTCGGTGCATAGCCGAGCGTGGGGAAGTTCGTCGAATAGGTAACCATCGCCGTATTAATCGTACGGAGAGAACCGACCGCCGAAGATTCATTGGCTGCCATCTTCGAGCGCATCAAGTTCGGAATTGCGATGGCCGCGATGATCAGAATGATCGCCACGACGATCAGCAATTCGATAAGAGAGAAACCCTTCTGCTTCTTCATGTAATCTCCTTGAGAGAGTTAATTAGTGCCAGAGCACGCCTGGAGGATGTGCAATGGGGGTGCCAACCCTGTGGCTGATAGGCCAAACGTACTAGAGTAGCTACAACCGGCTTATTGTCAGCGGATTACGGGCAAACTCTACAGCCAGGGACGCCCCCCTATGCTACCTGAACCCCATAGACCTAGCCATAATGACAATTATTGTCGTGGGCCCGAGTCACTTAGTGTCAAACGGGGACCCGCCGCAAGGCCCCTGTTCTCACAAAATCCTGCCGGTTGACTCTCTCGCACGGGCCTATGGGGCATGACCAGCGCCTGAACGAAAGCGCAGTCTTGACGATCGGGCAGCGGTCCACAAGTGCAACCACGGCTTGTGCCGGACAATGTCCTTCTGGGTGGCGAAACCTGTCTCTGCTTTCTCGGACTGACCTGATCCGGCGGACAGGAAAGAGCCGAGTTCGCGATCGGTCACCTAGGAGCTACTTTTCACTTTGCAGCCACAGAGCCCGACCGTAGACTGAATTTTCAGACGGGTTGCCATACTTCTTTCCACGTCATCTTCCGTGTGCGGCTATCTTGGGGCGCTGCGAGGCCGGGAAGCGGGAGGAATGCTGAACTCTCCTTATTTGAAACCGATCGCGGGACTTTTGCTCGTGATCGTGACATTAACGGTTTTCAGTCCGGCAGCTCGTCACGGCTTTATAAACTACGACGACGATCGCTACGTTACCGATAATCCGCAAGTGCGTGCGGGCTTAACGTGGTCCACGATTTCGTGGGCATTCACGACGTTCGAGCAAGCGAACTGGCATCCGCTGACGTGGTTGTCCCACGCGCTCGACTGCCAACTCTTTCATCTGCATCCCACCGGCCATCACGTTACCAGCTTGCTGTTGCACTCTCTCAATGTCGTGCTCCTGTTCTTGATCCTGCAATGGTTCACAGGATATACAGGGCGCAGTCTGATGGTGGCCGCGCTTTTTGCCGTTCATCCACTGAACGTGGAGTCCGTTGCCTGGGTCGCCGAGCGGAAGAGCGTGCTGAGCATGCTTTTCTTTCTGTTGGCAATCGCAGCTTATGGGTGGTACGCGAAGAAGCCAGGAATTGTTCGCTACCTGCTGATCGCGGGCCTTTTTGCCGCTGGGCTGATGTCCAAGCCGATGGTGATTACTCTGCCCTTCGTGCTACTCCTGTTAGACTACTGGCCGCTCGAAAGAATACAGCTTTCCCCGGGCAACGAACCTGGGGGAAACCTCCCCGGCATTACCGATCGTTTTGCAGCGAGGACGGAGTCCATCGTGCGATTGTGCCTGGAGAAAATTCCGCTGCTGCTTTTGTCGGCGGCGAGCGCGGGCATGACGATGATGGTGCAGCGAGCAGGCGGGGCCATTGTCTCGAGCGCCAGAGCCTCGGTTCTTCTGCGAATTGAGAATGCCATTGTGTCCTACGGACTCTACCTTGAAAAAATGATCTGGCCGTCACGCCTGGCGGTTCTGTATGCCTATCCACACGCACTGCCGAGATGGGAGGTAGCCGCGGCTTCGATTTTCCTGGTCGCCGTGACCGGGGCGGTCTTGAAGTATCGAAGGTCTCGTTATCTGCCCATGGGATGGTTTTGGTTTTTGGGAACAATGGTTCCAATGATCGGCCTGGTACAGGTGGGAAACCAGGCGATGGCAGACCGCTACGCCTATCTGCCACTGATCGGTGTTTTCCTTATGACGGTGTGGGGTGTGGCCGACTGGGCCACGGCGCGTCCAATAGACGGAAAATATCTAACGGCCCTTGGATGTGCCGTGCTGCTGGCGCTTTCCTGGGCCACTCGCATCCAATTGACGTACTGGCAGGATGACTTCACGTTGTGGACTCATGCGCTGGCGATTAATCCCCACAATTTTGTGGCCGAAAATAACCTTGGATTTGCTCTGATCCGGCAAGGCAAACGGGATGACGCGATTATGCACTTTCGAACAGCCGCGGCGCTCGAACCCGCCGATCCTACCAGTCAATTCAATCTCGGAATCTACGCGCAAGAGCAGGGTGACTTACCGCAGGCCACGGCGCGGTATGAAGCGGTTCTGCAATTGACTTCGGACACGCAGCTTCGCGCCTCCGCCTTTGCAAATCTGGGCACGATTTACTTTCAGCTTCGCGATTATGCGCGAGCAAAGCAATGCTTTGAAGCGTCGCTGAAATTGAACCGCTCTTTTCCCACGGTCATCCAAGACCTGGGTTTGATTGCTCTGAGGAATGGGGATTCGGGCGAGACCATTCGCTACTTTGGCTGGCTCGTGAGTATCGACCCCGATGATGTGCACTACTTTCTTCTAGCCCAAGCGTTTCGTCAGGCCGGACGCGAGGCGGATGCCACGTGGGCTTACCAACAGGCGGTCCGTCTTTCGAACGACATCGGCCAAACGCGGCAAGCGGCTTTGCAGTTGCAGGCGCAATAGCGATTGGTGAGCTGAGATTACAGCCGGAGAACGCTAGGGCGCCCGCCTCCCTTCTTTCGTCCGCGCCAGAGAGCTCGCCACGACCGGGGGTCTGTTTAGTTAGACACTTCGAGGAGGGTCGGTGCAGGGCGATCGCGTTGCGACGTGATATCGTCGGCTTATTCGTGGCGCGAAGGAGTCAGAAGTGATCAATGCCAAGCGCGTCGTGGTCGTGATGCCCGCCTACAACGCGGCGAAAACGCTCGAGAAGACCGTTCGCGATCTGCCCGACATCGTGGACACCATCATTGTGGTTGATGATCACAGCGCGGATCACACCGTGCAAATCGCCAGGGAGTTGGGCTTGCAGGTGTTCGTGCATGACAAGAATTACGGATATGGCAGGAATCAACAGACCTGTTACCGCGAGGCCCTGGCTGCAGGCGCCGATATCGTGGTGATGGTTCATCCGGACTACCAGTACACGCCTCGGCTCGTCGCCGCAATGGCCAGCATGATTGGGTTTGGCGTTTACGACGTCGTGCTCGGTTCACGAATCCTCGGCGGCGGAGCGTTGCGGGGTGGTATGCCTTTCTATAAGTACATCGCCAATCGCTTTTTGACTGCATTCCAGAATATTTTCACCGGAGCGAAATTGTCCGAATACCACACAGGCTTCCGGGCGTTTGCCAAGGAAGTCTTGACGACTCTCCCGCTTTTGGAAAATTCGGACGATTTCGTTTTCGACAATGAAATTCTCGCGCAGTGCCTTTGCTTCGATTACCGGATCGGAGAGCTTTCCTGTCCGGCGAGCTACTTCTGGGAGGCTTCGTCCATCAACTTTCTGCGCAGCGTCCAGTATGGCTTCGGGGTGTTGCACACCACCATGAAATGCTGGCTACAACGATTGGGAATCGTGCATTACCGACTGTTTAGCCCCAGGGGCAGAACGCTTCTCATGGACTACTACCTTCCAGCTCAGGTGAGGGAAGCGCACGAGAGTGTGAGGAAGCTTTAAGGTCCAAGAGCTACGGCGTTGCCCGCATCCTATTGCTTAGCAATCCCAGCAAATTTTCGGCTTGCTCGTTCGAAGGGTCGAGCCGGACGGCCGTTTCCGCGTCGGAATGGGCCATGGCTAGTTCGCCTCGCTGATACCGAATGACGGCGCGGTTCGACCATGCGCGGGAGTATGCTGGGGCTTTCGCGATTTCGGCGTCGAGAAGTTTCAATGCGTCGGCGCTTTCCCCGAGCTTCATCATGACCGCGGCGAGATTAATTGCGATGAATTCGTAGTTGGGGTTTTCTTTCGTGGTCATCGACAGAGCCTTCTCAAGCAAAACCCGCGCTTCCTGATTGTTCCCTTTCCTAGCTTCGATGAGCCCTCTGCAGCCGATCGCGTCCGGCAAATCAGGATAGATGCTCAAGGCCGTTTGGATTTCTTTGTCGGCTGCATCCAGTTGACCGACGCTGTAGTACTCGAGTCCGAGGTTGGAGTGGGCCTTGGCGCTTCCGGGGACTGCCTTCGCGGCGGACGCAAACAGAACAAAATTGTCGTGCCAGTCCCGGTTGCGGGCGATGGTTCGGCCAGCCAGGGCCAATACAAGGATGGCGAGGACCGCCCAGGCTGCTTTTGCCTGGCGATCGGCGAGCCGTACCCAGATCAAGGCGACCAGGAGACAAAAGCCTGCGGAAGGCAGATAGGCAAGCCGCTCGCCCATGATTGTTCCCGTCGGCACCAGCAGGTTTGCCGTAGCCGCAAAGCCGAAGAGGTAGATTGCCCCGGCGAGAAACCATTCCCTTTTTCCGGCGCGAAAAGCCCAGAGCCAAAGAGCCAGCACGAGCAAGCTGGCAAGTGCCGCAGCAGCACCGAAACGCCAATTCCCGTAAATGGGGATCGCATTGTAGGAATAATCGCAGGACAACGCGGCCGGAAAAACGTGGAGACCCAAATACTTCCAGGAAATGCGAAGGGCGTTGAGAATTCTTAAGCTTGCGGGAAGATGGGCAAGCGGATTGTCGAGGAAGCTGACGGATTTTTCTCCGAACTTGCCTCCTTGCGCCTCCCAAAGAACGGCCATATAGGCGATCGCCAGGCCCGCAACCGACGCGTAGCGAAAAATTGGTTTCAGCTTCCCGCGCGCGTAATCGCCCGCCCACACCATAGGAACAAAGGCGATCGCTGATTCCTTAGAGAGCAGGGCTAACAGAAACGCGATCAGCGCAAGTATGGGGCGGTCGCACAGATGCAGCAGCCAGGCCCCCAGCAGGAATGCCATGGCAAGCAACTCCGATCGCGCCGAGATGGAATCGACGGCCTCGGTATGCAGAGGATGCACTGCGAATAACAGGGTGGCCACCCAAGCCGCTAGAGCGCCGTGCGCGGTGGACTCGAGGAGTTTCTTCAAGATCAGATAGAGCAGCAGCGTCACCACCCCATGCAGAAGCAAATCCAAAACATGATAGCCAAACGGCCGTGCGCCTTCGATGGCCCAGTTCAGCGCAAAGGAGCCGAACATGAGCGGCCGAAAGACGTTGTTATAAGCAGTGGGCTCAAACAATCCTCGGATCGAAAAATGGGTGACCATGGGATTGGTCACGATGTAGATGTTGTCATCCAGTGTGAAGCCGTTCCGCAAAGCGTTTGCGTAAACCAGAATCACAACGGCCAGGAGGACAGCGATGCGCCAACGCTCTCTCATTCCGCTGGGCCTTTTGCGGGCATTGGGGTCGCGCTAGAGCGCATGTTTCTTGGCATAGTGGCGGAAGGAACGGTAACTGATCTTAAGTATCTCGGCCGCTTGGGTGCGCACGCCGCCAGATTTTTCGAGCGCCACCTGCAAATAGCGCTTTTCGGTTTCGGCAATGACACGTTCAAAATCGATCCCTTCAGCTGGGATCTGAACGTTTTCCTGTTCACCCAAGACTGGGCTCAAAGCCAAGGCGTTGCCCGCCACACGATCGGGCAGAACTGCGAGCGAAATTTCCTGGCCGCTCTCCAAGGCAACCGCGCGCTCGATGGTGTTTTCCAATTCGCGAACGTTTCCGGGCCAATCGTAGGATTCGAGGCGGCGCATGGCCTCCGGAGAAATGCCGTCGATCTTTTTGTTCATGGAGTTGCGGAACGATTCCAGGAAATGGCGCGCCAGAAGGGGAATATCCTCCCGGCGGTCGCGCAACGCCGGAACGTGCAGTGGTATAACGCTCAAGCGGTAGAAAAGATCTTCGCGGAATTCTCCTGACGCAATGGCTTTTTCGAGGTCCTTGTTGGTCGCCGCGATCACGCGGACATCGACGTCATTTTCCTCCGTACTACCCACCGGGCGTACTTTTCCTTCCTGAAGGACACGGAACAATTTCACCTGCATGGCCAGATTCATGTTGCCGATTTCGTCCATGAACAGCGTACCGCCGTGCGCAGCCTGAAAAAGGCCGCGGCGATTTTCGTTGGCTCCGGTGAACGCACCTTTCGTGTAGCCGAACAGTTCAGATTCGAGCAACGTTTCCGGGAAAGCGCCGCAATTGATGGTGATAAACGGCAAGTCGGAACGCGAACTGTTCTCGTGGATCGCCCGAGCGACCAGCTCTTTACCGGTGCCGCTCTCGCCGGTAATGAGCACCCGGCTGTTCTGGGGCGCCACGGTCTGGATCAGGTCAAAGATGGCCTTCATCCGGGGGCTCTGACCGATAATGTTGTCCAAGCCGGTCAGGCGGCGTAGCTCGCGGCGAAGGTAGCCGGCTTCCTTTTTCCACTTGAGGCTTTCGGTTACCTCGCGAACGGCGACACGGAGCTGCTCGACCAGGTCGTGGTCCTTGATGACGTAGCGGTTCGCGCCTTCGTTGGCCGCAGCGATGGCGGTCTCAAGAGAGGGGACGCCGGTAATCAAGACGAAGTAAGAATCGGGAGCCACTTCCCGCACGAAACGCAAGAGCTCCACGCCGGTCGCTCCCGGCATGCGAACGTCCGAAATGATGATGTCGTAGAGCGAACCTTCCAGTTTGCGCTTGGCTGCGTCCACACTGTGCACGACCTCGACGCGATGACCCTCCTTGCGAAAAGTGATCTCCAGCAGTTCGCAAATGGACTTTTCGTCGTCGACCACCAGGATGTGCGCCATGGCGCGGCCCGTGTCTTTAGGAGCTGCTTTGGTTGCTTGCATAGCGCCTCATTCAACTCGCGGAAGCTCGACCACAAATTCCGCGCCCTTATCTTTTTCGCTAAACAAAGTAATGCGTCCACTGTGGGCCTGAACAATCTGGTAAACGATGGCTAGCCCGAGACCGGTACCACCTTCGAAAGTCGATTGCAACGGCTCGAAAATTTTGGCGCGCTGCTCCGGCTCCACGCCGACGCCGGTATCACGGAAGGAGATGCGCAGCCAGTCGGGGGCGTACTCCAGTCCAACCGTCAAGGTTCCTCCCTTGGGCATGGCGCGCACGGCGTTCTCGCAGAGGTTCCAGAACACCTGCCTGATTTTGTTGGGATCGACGCGGGCTTTGCACACTTGGCCGTTGAATGCGCGAACCAGGTGAACGTTCTTGACAACGTCGGGCTTACGTTCCATCAAGAGCAGCGTCTCCTCGAGGAGCGAACGCACATCCTGCTCCTGGAAGGAATAACTTTTTTCTCGCGAGTAGTTCAGAAAGTCTGTGATGATGTGATTCAGCCTCTCCGATTCGCGGCTTACGATGCTGACCAGGTGCTTCTCGTCTTCCTCGAGCGGCACGAGCTTGCCCAATTCCTTTACGGCGCCGGCAATCGCAGTCAGGGGCTGTCGGATTTCGTGAGCGATCGCAGCCGAAAGCCTTCCGACCGCAGCCATCCGCTCCTTGGTGGCAACTTCCTGCTCCAGGCGGCGCAACTCGGTGAGATCCTGAAAATTGAAGACATATCCACTGCGGACGGCATCCCGTGTCCGCAACGGAGAGACCGAAATTCCCAAAAACCGCCGCTGGCCCCCGGGAATCTTCACTTCGATTTCCCGCCGCAGGGAGAGGCGCTCCGGTAGGCGCACCATATCATCGAGCCAGAATTCCGGGCTTACTTCGCGCAGACTGCGGCCGCGTACCTCACTGAAAGAACGTCCGAGTATTTCCTCCCCAGTGCGATTGAGAAGCACCATGCGACCCTCGAGGTCTGTGGTCACCAGTCCGCCCCGCATGGAATGAATGATATCGGCGGTGAAGTCCTGCAATTCGAGCAGCTCTTCCCTTTTCTCCTCGAGTTCCGAACTCTTTTTCCGAAGGGAAACCGCCAGGAGGCTCGCCAGATAGGCCACGGCAAGGAAGCCAAAAGTGTTGCTGAGAAACCAGAGGCGGATGGTCTCAAACGTCGGAGCGGCGACGGACGTTCTCGGCAGTTTGCCGGCGTATACCAGCGCGGTCGTCAAGGCCAGAGAGGAAAGGCAAAACAGCGCGGTAAGGAATGTAAGCTGCCTTGAGAAGATGATGCTGGCCACGATGATGACCAGCAGGTACAACGACGTGAAATTGCTGTCCTGCAAGCCGGTGGCGTACACAATCGCGGTGATCATGCCGACGTCGCAGGAAACCTGCAGGGCGCCAAGCCAGGATGCCGAAGGAAGCAGCCGGACCAGGATCAGGTGGAGAATCCCGATGGTGATCCACAGAATGATGATGGGAAGAAAATAGCGGACGGTTCCGCTCGGAGGGGAGTATTGAGGCCACACTACGCCGACGCCCAGGATCAGGGCAATCATGAGTAGCCGGACCTTGGTCAGCCACTCGAGCCATTCGCGCCGCGTAAGCGTTTGTTCCATGAAATGGAAGCACAGCACGCCGCTGGCTTCCTCCCCCAGGACCTATTTAAACAGAAATAGGAGGACAGGATTTCTCCGCCTGCCCCCCTATTTCCGAAGAAGAACTAGCGCAAGCGCGATTAATGCGCGCCGCTGAGTTTGCCGATCAGCGAGAACAACGGCAAGTACATGGAAATCACCACGCCGCCGACCACCAACCCGAGGAAAACGATCATGATGGGTTCAAGGGCGGTCAGCAAGTCTTTCACGGCGACGTCCACTTCGTCTTCGTAAAAGTCCGCAATCTTTTGCAACATGGCGTCCATCGCGCCGGTCTGTTCGCCGACGGCGATCATCTGGGTAACCATGCCAGGAAAGACTTCGGATTCCCTGAGCGGTTCGGTCAGGGATTTACCTTCTTCGAGTGACCTGCGAACCTGATTGAGGGCCTTCTCGACTACGGCGTTGCCAGAGGTCCTGGCCGTGATGTCCAGGCCTTCCAGGATTGGCACGCCGCTCGAGATCAAGGTACCGAGCGTGCGGGTAAAGCGGGCGACGGCAATCTTGCGCATGAGAATGCCGATGACCGGAAGCTTAAGAACGATGGTATCGAGCACGAATCTGCCGGTCGTCGTTCCGTACCAGATTTTCAAGCCGATCACACCACCAACGATGCCAACCACGATCAGGAATCCGAAGACGCTGCCGACCAGGTGGCTCAAAGCGATGACGATTTTGGTGGGTAGCGGGAGATCGACGCCCAAGCCCGCGAACAACGTGGCAAAGATCGGCACGACCTTCCACAAGAGAAGGGTGATGACGCCGCCGGCGATGGTGATAACGCCGACCGGATAGATCAAGGCGGACTTCACGGCGGCCTTCAATTTGACGTTCTTTTCAATGTAGGTGGAGAGGCGCTGAAGGATGGTATCCAAAATACCACCCGTCTCGCCCGCTTCGACCATGTTGCTGTAGAGGGGATCGAATACTTTGGGATACTGTTTCATCGCAGCCGACAGCGTGCTGCCGCTTTCTACCGCGCTGCGCACGCCGATCAGCACCTTTTGAAAGGTCTTGTTTTCCTGCTGGCTGGCGAGGATTTCCAAGCACTGGACCAAGGGCAAGCCAGCGTCGATCATCACCGAGAACTGCCTGGTGAAGATGGCCAGTTCCTTGGATCTGACGCCTCCGCCGAAGGTAGGAAGGTTGAACTCCTTGCCCTTCTCGGACATGCGCGTCGGCGTAATTTGCTGACGCCGGAGCAGACTCTGCAGCTCCGTCTTGTTGTTGGCGCTCATTTCGCCAGCAACCGCTCCGCCCGATCGATTCGTTCCTTTATATGTAAAGACCGGCATGGTGTTTCCTCCTCCGCCGTCGAAATCCTTTTTCTCAAACTAGCTACTCGTCTCGAAATCCTGGCAAACTATACCGAACTAATGCTTCATGCCTACAGGCGATTTGCCCCCCGGAGCTTTGCCTCCGCCAGGAGTGCTCGCCACACCACGATTGATCATGTCCTGCAACTCGTCGGGATTCGACGAACGGGACAATGCCATGTCCAGTCCGATGAGTTTGGCAAGGTAGGCGTTTGCCAATCCCTGGTTGAACGTTTGCATACCCGTTTGGCCTGTTCCGGTCTGCATGGCCGAGTAAATCTGATGGATCTTGTCTTCCCGGACCAGGTTGCGGATGGCTGGAGTGGGAATCAGAACCTCCATAACCATGACGCGGCCGCGCCCGTCGCCCCGTGGCAACAGCGCCTGGCAAAGGATGCCTTCGAGCACCATCGATAGCTGCGCTCGAATCTGCGGCTGCTGGTGTGCGGGAAACACGTCGATAATACGATTGATCGTGGAGGCGGCGGAGTTCGTGTGCAGAGTGGCAAAGGTCAAGTGGCCGGTCTCGGCGATTCTGAGAGCGGATTCGATGGTTTCGAGGTCGCGCATTTCGCCGATGAGCACAACGTCGGGATCTTCACGAAGCGCGGCGCGCAAGGAATTGGCGAAGGAATGGGTGTCGGCGTGGACTTCGCGCTGGTTCACCAGACACTTCTTGTGATTGTGAAGAAACTCGATCGGATCCTCGATGGTAATCATGTGCTCTTCGCGCTCGGCATTGATCTTGTCGAGCATGGCGGCGAGAGTAGTGGACTTGCCTGAGCCAGTCGGTCCGGTGACGAGGACGAGGCCACGGGGCTTGTCGCAGAGGCCCCGCACGACCGCGGGAAGGCCGAGAGCGTCGAAACCTTTAATTTCCCAGGGAATGGTACGGAACACCGCGCCCACGGCGCCGCGCTGGTTGAATACGTTGCCGCGGAAGCGAGCCAAGTTCTTCAAGCCGAAGGAGAAGTCTAGCTCGAGGTTTTCCTCGAAACGATGCTTCTGCGCGTCGGTGAGCACGCTGTAGGCCAGCGACTTGGTGTCCGCGGCGGTCAATGGCGGCATATCGAGCGGCCGCAAGCGGCCGTGTACACGCACACGGGGGGCGCTGTTGGTGGTGATGTGGAGGTCACTGCCTCCCATCTCAATCATTTTTTTCAGCAGTTCGCTCAGTGTTATTCCAGCCATATCGCTTCTCTCCGTTCTATAAGACCGTTTCGCGGATTACCTCTTCCAATGTCGTTTGTCCCAAGGCTGATTTGATAAGGCCGCTGCGGCGAAGGGTGATCATGCCCTGCTCGATGGCCTTTTTCTTGAGTTCCAGAGCGGAGGCTCCGACGAGAACAAGCTCGCGAAGTTCGTCATTGATTTCCATGACTTCGTACAAGCCGGTGCGGCCTTTGTAGCCGCGCTTACCGCAAGTGGAACAGCCCTTGCCGTGATAAACCTTGGTGGTTTTTGCTTCTTCGGGCGTGTAGCCAGCGTC
This sequence comes from Candidatus Acidiferrales bacterium, assembly GCA_963722985.1. Classification (GTDB taxonomy): domain Bacteria; phylum Acidobacteriota; class Terriglobia; order Acidiferrales; family UBA7541; genus Acidiferrum. The sequence goes on from CAVROZ010000006.1 coordinate 71,175, forward strand.
GATGAGAGCCTGCTCAGGAATATCCAGCTCTTCTTTACAATTGACGCAGATGCGGCGAACCAAGCGCTGAGCGCAGATCAGATTCACCGAGGTAGCGACCAGGAAAGGCTCAATCCCCATGTTCATTAGACGACTGATGGTCGAAGGCGCGTCGTTGGTGTGCAGCGTCGAAAGAACCAAGTGTCCGGTGAGCGCGGCTTTTACCGCGATTTCGGCGGTTTCAAAGTCGCGAATCTCTCCGACCAGGATGATGTTGGGGTCTTGCCGAAGGAAGGCGCGCAGCGCTGCAGCGAAATTCAAGCCGATCTGGTCCTTCATCTGGACCTGGTTGATGCCCTGCAACTGGAACTCGACGGGATCTTCGGCAGTCATGATGTTGGTGTCGACCTGGTTGAGGCGAGCAACCGAAGAATAGAGGGTGTTGGTCTTACCAGAACCTGTCGGGCCGGTGACGAGCACCATGCCGTAGGGCTTCAGGATGTTGCGTTCGAATTTCTTCAAGGATTCCGGCTCGAAACCGAGCTTGGTCATGTCCAGGCGCAGGTTTTCCTTGTCGAGCAACCGGAGCACGATCTTTTCGCCATACAGCGTCGGGACAGTCGATACGCGGAAATCCAATTCCTTCTTTTTGCCATCGGCCTTGTACTTGATCATGATGCGGCCGTCTTGCGGCAAGCGCTTTTCGGCAATGTCCAGCTTGGCCATGATTTTCATACGGCTGGTGATGGCGTCGCGCAATTTTAGAGGCGGGCTCATGACCGTCTGCAGAACACCGTCAACGCGGAAGCGCACGCGCATTTCGTTTTCGTAGGGCTCGACGTGAATATCGCTGGCTCCGCGCTTCACCGAATCCGTGAGGATAAGGTTCACAAGCTTGATGATCGGAGCTTCTTCCGCGGCCTTTTCGAGCATGGCCGCGTCCATTTCTTGTTCTTCGGAGGCAAGTTCCAGTTCCTGGTCCTCATCGACCAAGTCCTTCATCAAGGAGCTGAGCTCTTCGTGGCTGGAGGCGCTGCCGCCATAGAAACGGCTGATCGCCTCGGCGATTGCGGATTCGGAAGCCACCACGGGTTCGACGTTAAACCCGGTCATAAACTTGATGTCGTCCATCGCGAACACGTTGGTGGGATCCGTCATCGCAATCGTGAGAACCGAGCCGACACGCGAAAGCGGGATCACCTGGTAGCGAAGCGCCGTGTCCTGAGGAATCAACTTAATGACGTTGGGATCGATTTCGTAATACTTCAGGTTGATGGAGGGAACGCCATACTGCCGGGAGAGTACACCCGTAATGTCGTCGTCGGTAATAAAGCCCATCTTCGTCAGGCAGCTTCCCAGCTTGCCACCGTTGGAGCGCTGAAATTCGAGCGCCTTTTCCAACTGGTCCTGCGTGATCAGGCTTTCCTTCAGTAAGATTTCACCCAAACGGACAGACATCCGGAGGACTCCCTAAACACAGTGCACCCATCGCTCAACATAGCAAAGGGGCAGAGTGCGCGTCGTTCGATTTTGAACCATCGTTGTGAATTCGCTAATACCTGTACAGCAGAACAGGTCTGAAGCGCGCGGCCAGTGGCTATTTCTTGACTTGCCCCAACTGCCCCGTTATCTTGCGAAAGACATGGCTGCTACCCGCATTTTGCCGAGTCCCGGACCGGTTCGCAACCGTGCTCGAACAACGGTACGCCGAACTGCCGGTTTGCCTGAGGCACGCGTCCTGCCGGAATTGGGCGCCTACCATGATGCGTTAATCCGTGCTTACGGGCCTCAACACTGGTGGCCGGGGCGCACGCGGTTTGAAGTGATTGTCGGAGCGATTCTTACGCAAAACACCAGTTGGTCCAACGTCGAACGCGCGATTGCGGAGTTGCGTCGGGCAAGGCTATTGTCCCCGGACGGAATCGAAGGCGTTCGACGCGCGCGGCTTTCTTGCCTGATTCGCTCTTCCGGTTTCTTTCGACAAAAGGCCAAGAAGTTAAAGGCGTTTGTCCATTTTCTAAGGACAGAGTATCAGGGCTCGCTCGACAAGATGTTCGCCACGCCTGCGACGGAGCTTCGTGATCAGTTGCTCAATGTTTATGGCATCGGACCGGAGACGGCGGATTCGATTTTGCTGTATGCCGGAGGCTTCGCCGTCTTTGTCGTTGATGCCTATACTCGGCGCATTCTGGAGCGTCACAACCTGGCTCACGGAAAGCACACGTATGAGGAAATTCGCAGTTCCTTCGAGGCGAGCCTGCCCCGCAGCGCCGCACTTTTTAATGAGTACCACGCGTTGATTGTGCATACGGGCAAACACTTCTGTCGCAAACGCAATCCTTTCTGCGATCGTTGCGCGCTGCGTTCTTTCCTTCCGGCACCTTCGGAGTTCAAACCATGAGCCCAGCTAGCTCCAAAAGCCGTATTCGACTGGTGGTTGGCGGCATTTTGATTTCCCTGCTACTCGCGGCGGTCTTCACACTTGGTTCGCTCGATGTACCGTTTGAGCCACATTCCTGGAACGAAGTCGTCGTTTTATACGGCGTATCCAGTTTCATCACCGCGGCGCTTCTGGTTTTTGGACTGATCCTGATCCGCAGCTTTGTCCGATTGCGCATTGAAAGTAGCAAAGCGCAGCTCGGTGCTCGCTTCAAAACAAAAATGGTTCTGGGAGCCATGGCGGTTTCATTGCTGCCGGTGATTTTCATGTTCTTTATGAGCTATTCCCTGCTCAACCGCACGCTGGGCCGCTGGTTCCCGAGGCCGCTCGAAATCGCGTCCGAAGAAACACAGAAAATGTTCAACGATATTGGGCGGGGCGCCCTGCCTCGATTGCATACGCTCGGCTACCAAGCGGCCATGCATGCCACGGAAACGCCGCAGGACTTTTTGCAGCATTCCCTGAGCCAGGGATTAGATGCGGTATGGATCTATGATGCCGATGGGAGGTTTCTCAAAGGTGGCGTGGTTTGCGCCGACCAACCGGAGAATCGGTCCAAGGAACTCTGCACCGTCAGCGGGGCTCAGGGCGTTCTTCAGAATACGTTACCGAGCGGGGTCGAAGTCTGGCAGGCGCACAACAACAGCTACTTCGCAGCCCGAATGGCTGTGAACCTGCCGGACCATTCCCGAAGTACGCTGATTGCGGGCTTCCGCACCAGCCCCGACTTTCTAAAGCACTGGACCATTATCCGAGAGCAAACGCAGCAGTACGAGAACGTGAAACAGAATCTGCGCGCCTTCAAGCGCCAAATGCTTTTGATTCTTTTCTTTTTCACCGTTCTTGTTCTGTCCGCGGCGACCTGGGTCGCTCTGTTTTTAGCCAAGCAGGTAACCGTGCCGATTCAGGCGCTGGCGGAGGGCACGCGAGAAATTTCCGCTGGAAATTTCGAATACCAAGTTCCGGAGCAGGCTCAAGACGAACTCGGTTTACTCGTCCGCTCGTTCAATTCCATGACTACGCAATTGCGCGACAATCGCGCGCAAATCGACGAGTTCACGCGCAATCTCCAACAGGCGGTGCAGGAATTGGAACGCCGGCGGCAGTTAATGGAAACGGTTCTGGAAAATATTCCGGCCGGAGTCATCTACATGGATGCCAACGGCGGCGTTCAGCGAACCAACAAGGCGCTCGAGAAGATGTTTGCGGCGGCGAAGGAATTCAGGACCCTCGAGGCTATCGTTGGTTCGGAGGCACTGCATTCCTTGCAACAATTGATGCGGCGAGCCCTGCGCATGGGAGTGGTCACCCGCGAAATTGAAGTCGTGGTGAGCGATCGCGTGCTTCATTTGGCGGTTACGGTGAGTTCCCTCGGCCCGAGGCGCGCGAATACTGGGTTTGTACTGGTGTTCGACGATCTTACCGAAGTGCTGCGCGCCCAGAAGTCCGCTGCGTGGCAAGAAGTGGCGCGGCGCATTGCTCACGAGATCAAGAATCCCCTCACACCCATTCAGCTTTCCGCGCAGCGCATGCTGCACCATCTGGAACTTCGCTCTAGGAGCAACGATGCTCCTGAAGATTCGGAACTTCCGAAGATTGCTCAGGAATGCTCGCGCCTGATTGTTCGCGAAGTGGCGACGCTTTCGGCGCTGGTGAATGAGTTTTCGCAGTTCGTGCGATTCCCAACCGCAAAGCTTTTGCCGACCGATGCGAACATCACTGTGCACGAGGCGCTCGAAGTATTTTCCGGCCGACTGGACGGCGTGCAATTGAAAACCTCGCTAGAGGGAAATCTTCCCGCGGTGCGCGCGGATGGACCTCTGCTTCGCAGCGTGATCGTCAATTTGATCGATAACGCCGCCGAAGCTTTGGAGGACGCCAAGGTTCGGGAAATTACCGTCGGGACGCATTTGCGGCCAGAATCCGATACGATTGAGATTGCCGTTGCCGACACGGGACACGGAATTTCCCCGGAGGACAAAGACAAATTGTTTCTGCCGCATTTTTCGACCAAGGATCGAGGTACCGGGCTCGGGCTGGCGATTGCCGCGCGCATCATTGCCGAGCACGGTGGATCGCTTCGCGTCGAAGACAATCGCCCCGTGGGTTCGCGCTTTTTAATTGAGTTGCCGATCGCGGAGATGTCCGCAACCGCCGGTGCCGAACGATTGGGTGCGGACACCGATCGATGACTTTCCACCCGAAAATATTAGTCGTGGATGACGAAGAAGGCATCCGCGACTCCCTGGCTTCCATCTTGCGCGACGAACGCTATACCGTCGATACAGCCGCGTCCGGCGAACAAGCGCTGGCGCTGATCGCCAAAGGCGATTTTCAGGTCGTACTGCTCGATATCTGGCTGCCCGGTATCGATGGAATGGAGGCGCTGACGCGCATTCAGGATCTGCCGCTGCCTCCCGCCGTCATCATGATTTCCGGGCACGGCACGATCGAAACTGCGGTGCGCGCCACGAAGTTGGGCGCGTTTGACTTTATCGAAAAACCCCTATCCCTCGAAAAAGTGAATGTGCTGGTGCGAAATGCCTTGCAACAGCGGCGGCTACAGGAGGAAAACCAGACCCTGCGCAGCGAGTTGGTGCACCGCTACGAGGTCATTGGCGAGAGTGTGCCGATGAAGGCGTTGCGGCAGCAGATTGCCGTGACCGCGCCGACGAATGGCCGAGTGCTGATTTACGGAGAAAGCGGCACCGGAAAGGAGCTGGTCGCTCGCGCGTTGCACGCAAACAGCCAACGCAACAAAGGACCGTTCGTTGAAGTGAGTTGCGCGGCGATTCCGGAAGACCTGATCGAATCGGAATTGTTCGGTCATGTAAAGGCGAGTTTTAGCGGCGCGACCGACGACAGGACCGGTAAATTCCAGAAGGCCGATGGTGGAACGCTTTTTTTGGACGAAGTAGGAGATATGAGCCATCGCACGCAGTCCAAGGTCCTGCGCGTTCTTGAAGAACAGCGCATCGAACCGATCGGTTCGAATCAGACAATGCGCGTAGACGTGCGGGTGATCGCGGCGACGAACAAGAATCTAGAACAGGAGATCGCGCGCGGCGTGTTCCGCCAAGACCTTTTTTACCGCTTGAACGTGATTCCCTTTCACGTGCCTCCGCTGCGGGACCGCAAGGAGGATATTCCCGTGCTGGCGCGGTTCTTTCTGAACGAGTTCAGTGCCGAATATGGAAAGAAGACGCGGGAGTTGAGTGAAGGGGCGCTGGAGATCTTGGTGCGATACCCTTGGCCGGGAAACGTACGAGAGCTGAAGAATCTGGTGGAACGGTTGGTAATTGTTTGTCCGCAGGCGCGCATCGAGCCACATCATTTGCCGCCGGAGCTTTTCCGTGGTGTTGCGGAAAGCCCACAACATCCATATTCGACCTTGCACGAAGCCCGCAGTGCGTATGAGCGTGAGTTTATTTTGCGCAAGCTGCAGGAGCATCGGTGGAATATGACACAGACGGCGTCGGCGTTGGGACTCGAGCGGTCGCACCTTTACCGTAAGATGAAGTCGTTGGGAATAGCAGCGCCGGAGTAACCCAAAAGAACCGAAGAGAATAGAGATGGCGTCGATCATAAGACTCGCCCTTACAAACCCGAGGGTGGTCACCTACAAGATCATTTGCGAGAGAAATAAACCGGGGAACCCGGCCAGTTTGAGGTGGCCGACCGTCTCAAAAGGCGGTCCCTTAAAAAACGGAAACGCCGCTGCCTCCCGAAGGCAGCTGTTATCAGGATCGAGCGGTCAGTTCTCTTCGTCTTGCTTTGGGGATGGCTGGCCGGCTAGGGCTTCGAGTTGGGTGTGCCAGTCGAGTTCACGAACTTTTTGGGGATTTTCACGCCAATCGGCGACCACTTTTACAAACATGGCCAGGAAGATTTTCGTGCCGAGCAGCGTTTCCAGTTCCTTGCGGGCTGTGCTGCCGATTCTCTTCAGCATTTCGCCTTTGTGTCCGATAAGGATTTTTTTCTGGGAATCGCGTTCGACGCGCAATGTAGCGTGGATACGCAATAGCTTGGGTGACTCTTCGAATTGATCGATAACCACCGCCAGGGCATGCGGAACTTCGTGATAGGTCAGGTCAATGGCCTTCTCGCGAATGATTTCGCCAACCAGAAAGCGTTCGGGTTGATCGGTGATTTGATCTTCCGGAAAAAACGGCTCGCCTTCCGGGAGCTCCTTGAGGATTTCGTCGAGGAGTCGTTGGCAGCCGTCGCCTTTTTTGGCGGAGATCGGAACGAGAGCGGCAAACGGAAACGCCTTGGCAAATGCATCCATAAGAGGCAGTAGCTTAGGTTTGGGAAGCAGGTCAATTTTGTTCAGCCCGAGGATGGTTTTCCCCGCGAAGCGACTTCCCTTTTCGAGCAAGAGCGCATCCGCATGCGGAAGCGTACGGCTGGCATCCACCATCATCAACAGCACGTCGATCCCTTCGAGCGCCGCGGCAACCTCACGCATCATTTGGCGGTTCAGCGCGGTGGTGGCTTCGTGCAAACCGGGCGTATCGACGAAAACAATCTGCCCTTGCGGGCGCGTAACAATTCCTTGAATACGGTTGCGGGTTGTCTGTGGCTTCGAAGTGACGATAGCCACTTTCTGGCCGACGAAGCGGTTCAGCAGCGTGGATTTCCCCGCATTGGGGCGGCCGATAATGGTCACAAAACCAGCGCGGGCATTTTTCTTTGGCTCTTTTTTGTCGGTCATAATGCTTTCACTTCATTTAAGAAGAATGCGGAGCCGCCGCAGAAATCCGACGCGCGCGTAGCCGCAGGATTTTGCGCTGGTTCGATTCGAGGACTTCGAAACGATAGCCGGCGAGATCGATCTTGTCGCTCGGGGCTGGAACCTTGCCGAGCGCGTGACTGAGCAGGCCGGCTACGGTGGTCACGGTACCGTCGGTGTGATCGCCGAATTGCACGGAGAGAAGTTTTTCGGCGTCGGAAATAGACATGCTGCCGCGAAGAACAAGACTGCCGTCCGGCTCGCGCACGGCGTCGGGTGCGGGCTGCGCCGAGCCTGCACCACGTTCTCCCACAATTTCTTCGACCAGATCTTCGACCGTTGCGATGCCCGCCACCGATCCGTGCTCGTCAATGACCACCACCATGGACTGGCCCTTTTGCCGCATTTCCTTGAGCAGATCAGAGCCAGCCTTCGTCTCCGGCACAAAGAGAACGGGTTTGAGCAGCTCTCTTACTTTGCGTTTCGGCAGGTCCGCGTCGGCGACCTGCAGCAGATCCTGTGCGTAGACCACTCCAATAATGTTGTCCGGCGACCTTTCGTATACCGGTATTTTTGCAAATTTTGTTTCGACATACTTCGCGTGCATCTCCTCGAGCGAAGCGTCAGCCTGCAACGCGACCACATCGGGACGCGGGGTCATCACTTCGCGCACCCGCTTGTCACTAAATTCCACGACTTGCTCGATCAGGTCGGCTTGCTCTCGCTCGATGATGCCTTCCTCTTCGGCTACTTCAACCAGGGCTTCAATTCCCTCTTCCGTGCGCTGCTCTTCGGACTGCTCTACTTCCTGCTCGGAAATGCGTGCCAGCGATTCCGCGCCTTCGAGGAAAATCCGGATAGGCCAGACAAGCCACATGCCCGCGCGAATAAGCGGAAGCAGGGGAAGCAGCCAGCGGCCGGTGGTGCGATAGAGCAACATGTCCGGTATGAAATGCATGGCGATGACGACTTCGAGAGAAAGGAAAACCAGAAACTGCACCCCGGCTTCCCAGCGATTGGGAACCAGATAAACCACTCCGCGCGTCGTTTCCAGCACCACAAAGGCCAGCCAGAAGTGCCCGAGGATGCGAAACGTGCGGCCGCCGCTCCTGCGGTTGATATTCAACTTGGGTTCGATTTCCGCTTCGAAGATATCCAAATGCTCGTGCACGCGGCCGGTAGCCATGCGCCCAAGTTCGCGATAGATGAGCGTGAGATAAGAGAAGATCGGCAAGCCCAACGCCAGAACCAGCAAGCTGCCGACGTAGACCCAGACAAGCATCAACTCAGCCCCAACCGGCTCCGCAGCGTGGCTTCCACTCGTTCCATTTCGCCGCGATCGGTCTCGTGATCATATCCCAGAAGGTGCAAAACACCATGCAGCATCAAGACGCAAACTTCTTCTGGAACCGTGCGGCCAAACGCTTTAGCATTGCGCCGAGCCACGGTCGGTGAAATCGCGATGTCCCCCAAAAAATGAGCACGGAGTTGCGCTGCACGGGCTCGCAGGGCAAGGGGCCGAGAGCGCATTTCCGAGGGGAAGGAAAGAACGTCGGTGGTTTTCGGCTTCTTCCGAAATTCCTTGTTCAACCGTTGCATCTCCGCATCGCCAACAAATCGCACAAACGCGGCATCCGGGCGAAGCCCCAACTCGCGATGGATCCGCAACAAGAATCGCTCCAGCCCTGGCACCGGGAGCGGCACACGTTTTTGGCGATTCTCGACGACCGGCGAACGGTGTCTCATACCAGAAGCCCCGGCCCGGCCAGGTGTCGATCGAAGCGCATTTAGAACTACGATACCGGTTTCTCCGGAGTGGGCAAGTCTTTCGATTGACCCTGGCCATTGCTCTTTCTTTGCGGATGAGCGGTGTCATGCTCCTCGTACGCACGGATGATCTGCTGCACCAGGTTATGACGCACTACGTCTTTTTCGCCAAATTGAACCACGGAGATTCCTGGAATGCGGCCACAAATCTCCATGGCTTCAACCAAACCGGACTTTTTTCCCGTGGGCAGATCGATCTGCGTGACGTCGCCGGTGATGACTGCCTTCGAGTTGAATCCGAGGCGCGTGAGGAACATCTTCATTTGCTCGCTGGTGGTATTCTGAGCTTCGTCGAGAATGACGAACGAATCGTTTAACGTACGGCCGCGCATGAATGCAAGAGGAGCGACCTCAATGATTCCCTTCTCGAGGAATCGTTCGAGTTTGTCGGCATCCAGCATATCGTAGAGCGCGTCGTACAGCGGTCGCATATACGGATCGATTTTTTCCTGCAAGGTGCCGGGCAAGAAACCCAACCGCTCCCCAGCCTCCACCGCGGGACGCGCCAGGATGATGCGGTTCACCTGCTTGGTCAGCAACGCGCTTACCGCCATGGCCACGGCCAAATAGGTTTTCCCCGTCCCGCCGGGCCCAATGCCGAAGGTCATGTCGTGGCTTTCAATCTCTTCCATGTAACGGCGCTGGCCGGCGGTCTTCGGCGTTACGGTTTTCTTGCCAAAGGAACGCACCCGGCCGTTTTCGAACATTCCGCGTGGCGAGGTGTGCGGCTCTTCCGTGGCCACGCGCATCAGCGATTTGACTTCAGAACTGGCAAGCACGCGGCCATGGCGCGTCAGGTGATTGTATTCTTCGACGATGCGCACGGCCTGATCCACGGCGTCTTGCGCGCCTTCGACGGTCAAACGGGTATCGTTCAAATGGGTTCGCACCTGCAAAACGTCTTCCAACATTCGTATATTTTCGTCGAGCGTTCCGAAGAAGGGTTCCAGTTGCCCGGAGATGTGAATCGTTCGCTTCATCCAATTGGAAGGTTGCAATGTTCCCCGAAGTGGGTGGCCGATGGCTTCCTCCGTGAACTTGTCCGGCTGGCGTGAGCCTGGAGCGGAGAAACTCCTCTCAACCTAACGCACCACCTCGCAGCGGTCAAGTTACACTACCGTGACAAGCGCCGCATCTTCATTTTCCATCACGGTTTTTGGGCCAATGCCTGTTGAATGGCTCTTTCCGCCAGCGGAGCCATCACCGCGTAGCCCGCCGCGTTTGGATGCAGGCCGTCATCGGTTAACGCGGTCTTCAGCAAGCCCTTTTCATCGGTCATCGCCGGAAAATAATCGAGATACACGTCACTGTGGTCGGCTGCATATTTCTTGATCCACTCATTGAGAGCAAGAATCGTTTCGGGAGGCCGGCGCTCGGTTTGTATCAGTTTCTTACCTTCCGCGGTGGTGACGTCATTCACTGGCGTTACCGAAGCAAGGACTACGCGTATTCCATGGACATGCGCCAGTTCAGACATTGATGCAAGGTTCCCTTCCGTTTCTTCGAGCGTCATAGGACCGGTGTTCCCGGCGATATCATTCGTGCCCGCGAGAATGATGACGACGCGGGGTGCCAGGGCGATGACATCGGGGCGAAAACGCAGGAGCATTTGCGGTGTTGTTTGCCCCCCGATTCCCCGGTCGATGTAGGGTTTACCGGGAAAGAATCCGCCGGCCTGCGGATTTTGCCAGATGTCGGTGATCGAATCGCCCATGAACACGACACGCAACTCACCCGGAGCCGGCGCTTTTGCCATCGTGTTTGCTTCGCGGTAGCGCGCGAGTTGTGCCCAATCCGCCAACCGATCGTTCAAGCTTCCTAATTTTTTCTCGAGATCTGTCAGATCCGGGCAATTGCTCGCAGCATTCGCCGTAGTTCCCTGAGCGGGAACCTGTTGTGCCCATAAACCGGTCGACATACCCCACACACTCGCGAACAACAGTAGTTTTTTCATCGTGCTTCGCTCCGCGTTTTAGTTACCTGCACCTTGTGGCTTCTTTGTCGTTTTCGAGGACAGGGTCCTAAAGGACTTGTCCTCTGGTACCGCAGAACTATAGCCTCGGGAAGTCATTTCTTCAAAAATGAAATACATAACGCAACGCATTTTGCCGCTTGAGAAAAACTCTGAGGGAGGGAAGTCCAATGTACCGGTCTTTGAAGTATCTCATCATGGGTTCGGCGCTCTCACTCGCGGCGCTGCCGACCCTCGCGAACGAAGAATCAGCCACTGTTGCCCCGGAGCGCCCCGCCACCGCAGTGGTGAAGTGCTCAGAAGCAGCCGGAGTGCCCATGACGGCGGATGAGGCCCAAGCTCTCCCGATGCACGTCGTCACTTTTCTAGCCTGCGGCGACACCGTCTCCGTGCTCTCCGACCGCCAAGGATACACACTGCACATTCGCACCAGCAACGGCCAAGACGGCTACGTCGCTCGGATGTATCTGAGCGACGGCAGCGCCGTGGCATCGCCGACGAAGAAGGCGCCGATTTCATCGGCGCACGTCGAGAATGGAATCGCGCGTTGGGCGTCAGGCGCAGAGGGCTGCGATGAATTTGTCAGCCACGGCCGCCACGTGGAATCGATTACTGCCAACGGAATCACCGTCCAGGTTTCGATCCAGGACAGCGGATGGAAGCTTCGCGCCAATGTGGCCGTCTCGAATCAATCCCCGGAAGTGGTCAGCATTGTTCCCGGAATCGTGACGCTCGACGAGCTCACACCGAATCTGCGGTCGCTCTACGCCACCGACCCTGCAAAACTTGCCCACACGCCCACGCATCAGGTTCTCTGGACCCTTGTCGATGCTTTGCCTTCGCGGAGCGCCGTGGTGGATTCCGCTGCCGGTGTTTCCGGCTCGCGGCGCCTGGCGTATCGCACCTCGCCGACACCCGATTACCTCAACCCGCAACTGGAACTTGCTTCCACGCGGCACAGCGGATTTGACCGCAGTGACTCGATCGACGTGCAGTCGGTCGCGCTCAAGTCTCGGGCTCTTCCGGCCGGACAAATTCATGCGGGCGTGATGTGGTTCGAGCGCGACGCGAATGCGCACGAGCTCTCTTTGCGCGTCCCGGTTGGAGACATGGTCTTCGACTTCCCCTTTTCCCTAGAGCAGAAAAAATAAGCGCTCCACCCCCGTAAAACGGCCCGGCGCACCCCCACGCCGGGCCGTTTTTCTTGTTTTGTAGAAGGTTCGACAGGTCGCGAGGCGTTTGACAAAGCCTATCTGCGCCTTCAGACTAGTAGTTTGAGAAAAATTGCGTAAGGAGCGATAGATGGCGCAGGGTCAGGCTACCAAGATCAAGAAGAGAAAAAAGTCGGTTTTAAAGCGGGCTGTGCAATCTCGTGAACGTGCGGAAGTCAATCGCGCGAATCGGACTCGGGTTCGCAGCGTAATGAAGCGGTTGCGCACGGCGATTACCGCAGGTGACGCAACGGCAGCAGGGAACCTTTTGAATCCAACGCTGTCAGCAATCGACGCGGCCATTGCCAAGGGCGTGCTGCACGAGAATACCGGAAACCGGTACAAGTCGCGTCTGGCGCTAGCGTATAACGCAGTTAAGGCGAAAGCGGCGAAGTAGAAGCGCCTGAAGGGTCTGTTTCGGCGGGCTGCGCGGCATGCGGCCTGCCTTTTCTTTTGAGTGCGGAAAAGAGAAACGGGTTCCTTCCTAAGGCAGACGTTGGCATGCCAGTACACCTGAAAGGGCTGAAGGCTCGGCCCTACAGAAAAAGACGAGATGGTTTGGGAACCATGAGGCATTCGAAAAACACGGGTCTAAAGACCTGCCACTACAGAGCGAACTTCGTCGCCGCTGAGGCGCCAGACCAGAAATTCCATAACCGCAGGTGTGTCTTTAGCTCCGCCCTTGAGGAGGCTGTCGGCCTCCTGCAGCGCGCGTAGGCCGTCTAACAGCCGGTCGCGCGGAATTTTTCGCGCGCAGCGAATTGCAAGTTCGGCCTGCTCGGGCCGCATGCCCAAAGACTTCGAAGCTTGCCAGCCATTCGTCGCTGCGCGGAGTTCGCTCGCTTCGATGAGCTTTCGATACATCCAGGCCATGCCGCCAACCATCATCACAGGCTCCTCACCTTCGCGCAGCAAGCGGTCGATAAATTCCAGCGCTTTGCGCGGTTGATGAGAGGCGAGAAGGTCGGCCACTTCCCAGATCGTCGTCGTTTTCTCGGAGATCACGATCTGGCTCACATCCTCGCGGCGGATCGTTTTGCGCTCGCCGGCAAAGGTAGCGAGCTTGTCCATCTCCGTTTTGAGCCGCATCAAATCGCCGCTGACAAATTCCGCCAGGTCCTCCGCTGCACCTTTCTCGAGTGCGACACCTTGCTCTTTGGCGATCGTTCTAGCCCAGACTTCCGCCGCGCGCAGGCGGCCTTCCGGCTGATCGTCCAGGCACACATCCACAACCAAGGTGAGTTCGGCCAGTTTTTTTCCGAGCATCATACGCATGTCCAGCTTTTCGGCTTCAATGACGAAGATCGTGAACGGCGCGGGATCCTCGAGATAAGCGGCGATGCGGTCGACGGCCTCTTCCCTGGAGTCCTCTCCGAGTTTTTCGATGGCCTCGGCATCCTCGAGAAACACCACTTGCTGAGAGGAAAGCATCGGCAATGTTTGAGATTGGTCAAGCGCAGCTTGCATCTCTCCGCGACCAGCGGAGAAACGCGACACCGCCCACGTGCGCGCGGCTTCCGGAACGAATTTTTCGATAACCGCAGCGCGGCAGGCATCGCGCAAGAAGAACTCATCCCCGAGCAGCAGCAAAGCCGGAATGGGCTTACCCTTCTCGACGCGTTCTTTGAACTGCTCGAGGTTCAAGCGTGCCATCAGAAATTCTCCGTGACCGCGGACACCAGGCGAGCCGCAAAATCCTGCGCCATACGATCCGCCGCAGGCTCGCCTTCCTGAAAGAAGGACTCGACCTGGCTTCTCGTTGGAGTGCTGCAAGGAGAGCCGGGAGTTTGCGCGCATGAGGTGGCAAGCTGATATTCGTTGCGGAATACAAAATTGTCGGTGTGATAAAGGACCTTGTCGCTGTCCCGCTCGGTCAAGGTAACTTCACATTTCATGGTCACGATCATCGCGGTGGCCTGAGCCACAGAGTTTGTGGTCGAACTCGAACTCTGAAACAAAAGCGGTACCACTTCCATGCTAAGCACTTTCCCGGTAAGCACGGCATCCCCAGCATCCGGATCTGAAACGATTTTGTATCTCGTCTTGGCGAGGAATTCGTGAATCGTGGCGGCCGTCAGGCGCTGTTCGATCTTGAAAGTGGTTGTTTTGTTCTCGAGGGCGGGGACAGCGATCACGTGGATGGTTTTTGGCAACGCATCGGTACCATGGCCGGACGCGTGATAACCACAACCCATCAGGGGCATGCAGATCACCATGACCACGATTTGGCGCCACGAGGCCCCGTACCTCATTCTTCCAGCCATTCCGCGAGCTTGCAGCCACTCCACGCAGGAAATCGCAGATTATCCGCCGCTCCCCAGAACCACCATCCACCTGGGCGCGAACTGTCTGCTTCAGGCGCACGCAGGAAAATACGTGTCTCGCCGGCCACGCTGACGTTGCTCGGCGGCGCTTCTGTAACGGGCACCAACGAGAATCCGGCCTCTTTGCAAGAATCGATAATGACCGTGAGGTCTATCTCTAGGTCGAGATCGGCACACGCACTAAATGCCATTCCATAAAAGACGGGTGCGTGCACAAGGTTGATCGAAACTCTTGCATCTTCGGCGGCATCGCCCAACACACCACGCACCTCTGCGCGAATCTGTAGCAAGCTTTCGCGAAGACTCTGGCGGCTCTCCGCGCCATAGCATGCCAGAAGATTGAAGGCCGCCTGAACTCCGAAAATGGGTGTACCGATGCTTTGAAAGGAAAGCAATTGCGACGTCTGCGCCTCCAATTCTTCGATGCCTTCCCTTCCCGCTTCAGATACAGGATGAAACACGACGGCCACAAGACGCTCGAAGCCGGCAGCACGCAGAGCCAGCGCCAAAGTCGCTATGGCCGTGCCGGCCGCGGAACAGATGGCGAACGCGTTCGAGTTTCTTCTGACCGTTCGTCCGGTGAGGGCTTCGATACGCGGAAACCACGGAGTCGCATCGGGATCGGATAGACTCGCACGGGACAAATCGATAATTCGGGCTCCCGCTTGTTTTGCGGGTCCCAAACACTGCTTGGCAAAGGCAGTGGAGCCGGTCAAAAATGCATAGCGCGCTCCGTGAAATGAATCTTCCTCGACACGCTCGATGACCGTGGCCTCGCCGCCGGCTTCGGTCAGCGTTCCGGCAGCAACTTCCTCGTCGACCAATCGCAGGTCCCAACCCGCAAAACGACTTTCCTCGAGTACCGATTTCAATTCGTTCCCGAGAAGTGAAGAGGCACCAGCAATGACTAGTTTTTGGGCGCGGCGGTCTGTGGACATGGGTCAGACCGTCCTGGCCACCGTGCGGTGTCTCAGCACCCGATGAATATGTAAGATAATTCCAGCCGCGGCGTAGGTGCCGGCGAGAATGACCAGTGCATATTCCGAATAGCGCCACACAATGCCAACGAGCATAACCACGAGAATAATGGTAATGGAGGGCTGTTTGCGAGCCCACGGAATGTCTTTGAAGCTGTAGTAGCGGACGGTGCTGGTCATCAGGGCGCCGAGCGCGGGCAGCAGCACGAACCACCCATAAGCCCACCGTTGATCGTCAATCGGTCCGAACCAATGGCAAGCGTGGATGATCGCTGCCACAACACCAGCGGCCGCGGGAGTGGGCATGCCGACAAAATTCTTGTTACCGCCCGGCTCCATGCCCTTGACGTTGAAGCGGGCGAGCCTCCAGGCCGAGCAGATCAAAAACGACAGACAACAGAGCCACGCAAAATGGCCTAGAAATGTGTCCCCGGTCACGGCGACCAAGCTGCGGTAGCCCCAAGCGTAAGCCAGAATAGCCGGAGCTATGCCAAAGCTCACAACGTCGGCCAGGGAATCGAATTGCACACCGAACTCCGTATTGGTCCCGGTCATGCGCGCGATACGTCCGTCTAAAGAGTCGAACAAGATGGCGATGCCAATGGCTTTTGCAGCGTGATCGAAATCTTCCCGGCCTCCCATCAGCGCAGCGACCGACGCGTAGTACCCGCAAAGGAGATTGGCGCCGGTCATGATGCTGGGCAGGAGGAAAATCCCGCGGCGCAATTGGCGCTTGCGGCGCTTAGCGTCTGAAAAGATATTCTGTTCGATGGAATCCATCATGTCCCCTCAGTGCTCCACAGAGTACTACGAGCGGGCATCGTCCTGAAGTTTTCACCGAGCTTTTTCGGAACGTTGGCGCGGGTCTATGATCGGTCATCCTAACGCCTTCGGTATACGCGCTAATACGGTCGAGCCGCCCTTCACATTCTCTCCCACTTTGACAAGAATTTCCGCTGCGTCAGGCAGCCATAAATCCACGCGGGAACCGAAGCGAACCAGTCCGATGCGTTCGCCACGGGCGACTTCGTCGCCGGCCTTCTTCCAGGAAACGACGCGGCGGGCTATCCAGCCGGCGATTTGTTTGTAGACAATCTCGCCGTGTTCGGTGGATTGCGTAAACACGTTCTGCTCATTTTGAAATGAAGCGTTTTCGTCCCAGGCGGCGAGGAATTTGCCTGGCTTGTAGTCGAGACGCATGATTTTTCCCGCGGCAGGGGCGCGGTTGACGTGCACATTCCAGACCGCGAGAAAAATGCTGAGGCGTTTACCGGAACGGCCCTGGTCTTCTTCGTCCTTGAGCACGACAACGCGCCCGTCGGCCGGGGCGACGATGAGTCCCGCATCCTGAGGTATGGTTCGTTCGGGATTTCGAAAAAAGCTGAACACAAAAAGGCCCAGCAAGATGAGCGCGACGCCCGCGGCAGATACCCAGGCGTGGCCCAAGGCGATGAGAACGATTCCAAGCAACAGCGGCGGTAAACCGAACCAATACCCTTCCCGGACCATAAGCTCCCCGACTCCATCGCGGCGTGGCGCCGCGGGAGGGCTTTGGCCATTCTACGATACTTCCAGTTGCCGGGAGGCGAGCGACGGCGGGCTACTGCGTGTGTCTAGCACGCGCACTGTGGAAGTGCGCAGCAATGCGCTCCATTTCATCCTTTACATGAAGCTTGAGTTTTTTTAGCCGGATTTCTTCGATGAGATCTTCGGAGTTGAGGTAGGGCGACTGCGAGAGTTTATGGAGTTCTGCTTCGTACTGCTGATGTTTTTCAGCCAGACGCTGATACTCGGCGTCTGATTCGAAAATTACGTCCCGAGGACTCCGCTGAGCTGTTGCCATGCGTGTCTCCTCACGACTTGGAATGTGAACACTACATGAACGCAGACTAGCACTAGGAATTTCCGCGTCAAGGGCAAAGTCGTACCAGGGCTGTGAATATTGGTCCAGTACGGTCAGTTCGTTCCAGCAGTACTCCCCGAAGCGGAAAGCTGGAGCGCCAAAATGAGCGCGCTCTCGACGGGATTCCGGTAATACGCTGGGCGTTCCCCGACTTGACGGAAGCCCAAACGGCGGTAGAAAGCGATGGCGGCAGCATTCGATCGGCGAACTTCAAGATATGCCTCAACGACACCGTCCCGGCCGAACATTTGAAGTAATTGTTGAACGAGAGCTTTGCCGAAACCTTGACGACGGAACCGGGAGATGACCGCGAGATTCAAGATCTCGCCTTGGTCCATTGCGCGGTGGCCGACAATAAAACCAACGATTTCTTTGCCCTGCCGCGCTGCCAAGAAATAAGGAGGATGACTGGTCAGCGCCTCGCCGAGCAGGCGCGATGACCATGGCGCAGCCTCGGATGTCTGCTGAAGTATCGCTTCAAGATAAGGGATATCGTCGATTCGGCAAGGATTTATCTCGCGAGGCTTCTCGTGGTCCACGAATTCAGCGTACTCCGGCCGACAAACTCTTCCAAAAAATCTCGGCGTCCGAGCGTCGAACGTAGTTGGCGTCCAGCACCAGGGGGTCGCTGAATTGCCCCTTCGCCGCACTTTCCTCAGCGAATCGTCCTACGAGCGGAGCAAGTTTCCCGAACACAGGAACGATCTTGTCCCCCGCCGCTATTCGCCGTTTCATGGCCTCCAGGTTCACGATCAGGTCTTGATCGAGCGAGATCCATGTGACGGGCGCCTTGCCGGCTTGCTCATCGACCAAGCGGACAAGATCCCCGGGGGCGATTACAAGTTCGTCGCCGATTCTCTGCCAGGAACTCGACGACCTTCGATAGAGTCCCGCGAACAGTTGCCCACGTTGTGCATCGTAACAGGCAGTTACAAAACCTGAGTCCGCCTCGCAGGCTCGCGCCAGCGCCCCGAGCCGAGACACGCCGACAATCCGCGTGCCATAGACTTCGGCCCAGGCTTTAACGGTGGTCAAGCCCACGCGGAGTCCCGTAAACGACCCTGGGCCAGTTGAAATGGCCAAAAGGTCAATCCTTTCCATTCTGGTCGCGGCTTGACGAACTGCTCGGTCGACTGCGGGGAGCAACCAGACGGAGTAGTCCGTGGCGTCCTCGTGGGGCACGACCGCGAGTGCGGCTCCATCCGTTAAGAGCGCAACGCTTCCGCGGGCTTCCGAAGTATCGATCGCTAACGTAATCATTGTCGGAAAGATATCCCTTGGACTCAGCTTACCCCTTGAGACTTAACAGGTTGCAAGTAGAAACTCCATTGCGCGCCGCAGCGCTTTGGCCGAAGCAAAGCTAATCAGTGTAGCGCGTTTGTGCCGAGATCGTAAGCAATTCGACTGCCAAATCACTCCCCGAATTTCCCTATCTTCCTGATTCCACTGGATATATCTTGACTCTTGCGGCACATTTCTCTACACTCGGTTTATCTTCTTGGGGGGCCACCGAAGCCTATGGAATACAAGATCGGCGACAAAGTCGTTTATCCGAACCACGGTGTAGGGGTAGTTGAACAAATCAGTTATGGCGTACTGAACGGTAGAACCGAACGATACTTCATGATTCGAATCATCTCCAGCGGCTTGCGCGTTATGGTTCCATCTTCGAACGCACCGGCAGTTGGTTTGCGATCTGTTATCCGCTCCATTGATGCCAGCAAGGTGCTGGGATTCCTCGAGAGAGGCAAGCTCAATTCGCATCATGACTGGAAACACCGTTTCAAAGAGAATTCCGAGCGCATGCGTACGGGTTCCCTTTTAGAAGTAGCCGTCGTTCTCAAGAGTCTGGTTTCCCTCAGCCGCAGTAAGCCTCTTTCCTTCCGCGAAAAGAAAATGTTGGAGCGCGCCAAGTACCTGTTGGTGAGCGAGATGGCGACCGCGCGCAACCTGACTTCCGAAAACGCAGAGGGGTTGGTGGTGAAGTCATTGGCCAAAGCCAAATTGCAGTTTCCGACTCTCCAGGAGAAGGTGGACTAACGCTTTTTCATTTTGGAAATTTTCTCGGGCGGCCTTCGGGCCGCCCTTTTTTTGTGGATCAGCCGGGCTTCGGAGCGGCGCGCATCAGGCCAAAGGCAGACTTGCCGTGGCGTTCAAGGTGTTGTCCGCGAACTGCTGGTGCGCATATTTCGAATAGGCTGCGGCAGCGATCATCGCCGCATTGTCGGTCGATAGAGCCCGGCTCGGGAAGAAAACCTTCCGTCCAGCCGCTTTGGCGCGTTCTTCAAAAGCTCGTCGCAATTGAGTGTTTGCCGCAACGCCGCCTGACACCAGGATCGTCGCTACACTACATTCCTCGGCCGCCATCATGGTGCGGTCCACAAGGTCACGGACGACTGCGTTCTGGAATTCTCGGACCAAGCCGAGCGTTTCGACGCGGCAGAGCGGCAACAGATCCTCAAATTTCCGGTGGCCCAAGTGGGCTGCCTCTTCCCTTTGACGGATTTCGTCTCTGTATTCCGGATGTGCGCGGACGTGATAGAGGACGGCGGTTTTTAGTCCACTGAAGCTGAAGTCCAATGCATTGCCTCGCGTCTTGGTCGGCCCAAATTTTGTAGGCGCTGGCGTTGAGCCGGCCGCCGCGGCCAGCCGCTCGAGAACCGGGCCGCCGGGATAACCGAGGCCCAAGAGTTTTGCCACTTTGTCGTAAGCCTCGCCCGCGGCATCGTCGCGCGTCTGGCCGAGTTTTCGATAAACGAACGCGGCGCTGGGCGATGACTCCATGGCCTTAACCTCATAGAGAACGGTGTGGCCGCCAGAAACGATGAGGCACACAGCCGGCAGTTTCGGCAGATCCCCGGATTCGTGCGCTTCGAGAAATGCAGCGTGGATGTGGCCTTCCAGATGGTTTACGGCAATGAGCGGTTTGTTGAGCGCCGCCGCGAGCGTCTTTCCGTAAGTGATGCCAACGAGCAATGAGCCAACCAAACCCGGCCCTTGCGTCACGCCAATCGCATCCAGCTCCGCAAAATTCAACCCCGATTGCTTCATGGCTTCTCGCACAATGGGAACGATTTGGCGCAGGTGCTCGCGCGACGCCAACTCCGGGACAACACCGCCGTATTTCCGGTGGATATCGATTTGCGAGGCTACTACGCTCGACAAGATCGTGAGCCCATCCACGACGACGGCCGCGGCGGTCTCGTCGCACGACGATTCGATTCCAAGAATGCGCGCGTTCATTTTCAATCGCTTCTCTTTTTTGCTCGAAATTCCATGCTAACACACTACTCGAACCGATTATCTACCAAGGGTCTACGTGCATTTATTAGTAGCGCCTGACGTTTTCCGCCCGATTGCTGTACCATGGGCACGATGAGCTTCCGCGCCCCCGGAGACCAACTCAGACGACTCCGCATTCGCTTGGGGATTACGACGCGCGACGTGGAGAGCCTGAGCTTGCGAATCGCCGAAGAAGAGAAAAACCCCGAGTTTCAAATTTCCAACGCCTGGCTCACTCAGATCGAAAACTCCGACTCCGTTCCCAGCATCTACAAACTGTACTCGCTGGCGACGATCTATCACATCAAGTTCACCGACCTGCTCTTCTATTTCGGCGTAGACCTACAGAAAGTGCCGCAGCACCAACTCCTGGCGCAATTGGCCAATACGCATCTTACGCAGCTCGAAGTGTATGATACCGAAAAAACGGTTTCCTTCCCGGTGCGGTTTGACCGCTCCTTCGATCTCGACAACACCAATCTTCTGACCCGCATTGTCGAAATCTGGGGTGAAATCCCGATCGCTCTTCTTCAGCAACTGGACCTCCGGCACAATCTGTATGGCTACATCGGGCTGCAGGATTTCACGCTTTATCCACTCTTACGTCCGGGCTCTTTCGTTCAGGTGGATCAACGCGTTCGGAAGATTCAGCCGCAGCGTTGGCGAACGGAGTTCGATAGGCCGATTTATTTCGTAGAATTGCGCGAAGGCTACGCTTGTTCCTGGTGCGAACTTCAAGACGGCCGACTGCTGCTTTTGCCACACCCACTGTCGCCATGCAGTGTTCGCAGCCTGGACTACGGGAAAGACGCGGAGATCATCGGCCAAGTAACGGCTGTAGCGATGAGGCTGGTTGACATGCCTGACGCTGGCCCTGACGGAGTTGTAAAACCTCCAAGGCAAGCTTGATGTTGGAGAGAAACAGCTGGACCATCGTGGAATCCATTTCCATAGGAATCGCCACGCGATACGGTTCCAGCTCCTGCCAGGCACGAATCAATCCCTGCGGCGTCTCATGAGACACGCTCACGTAAGCTTCGAGCTCTCGGACCAGTTCTTCGAGCGGGAGCGCTACCAATTTGCGGAAAATGTTGCGGTGAGCGGTTTGAAGCGCTTCGCGAGCCTGCTCCCCGCCGAACCGAGCGGCAAGTCCCTCGTGGTGGTACACGCCACTATTGTAGTCACGCGTCGAAGCAAGATAGATCAGGCGAGCCAAGTCGCAACGGATACTGGACAGGGTTCGCCGCTCAAGATCGACTCGAGCGTTCTGCGTGGCGACAAACTGGACAGAATCGCTCATTCGGTGCTCACGTCGAAGCGTTATTTCCGGTAGGATCAAGCGGAGTCAGCGCAGCCAAATCTGGCAATGATTGTCCGATTCGCTGATAAAGCATGCCTGCCTGCGAAGCCAGACTCGCCAGTGCGTGGGGCCCAAAAAGCTGGATTGACAGGAGCAGCATTCCGCAGAGAAGTCGGAGCTCGACATACTGGAAAAATAATCTCGCTTCGGCAGCCACATTCAGATTGGTGCTCAGACGAGAACTGAGGCGATGTTGGCGCATGATCCGGCTCACTTCGCGGGAAGTCTGCCGGATCCAATGCGAAGCGACTCTTCGCCTCTCTGTAACATAAAGGCGCTGCAATCGCGGAGAGCGCGTGAGAGCGATGAATTCGCTGTCCCTCGGCGAAAATATTCGCACCGCTAATTCCGCCGGCGGAAGCGCGTCTCCGGCGGCAAACTCTCTCCCGTAACTGGTCTCACGCCCTGAGGCTTCCTGCCCCCAGGTCTTTAACAAGAGCACGAAAATCGCAAAGGCAACAACGGTAGCGAGCGCGACGAGCGGCGTCATACACGTGCCGCCCATCCGAGGCGCGCTAACGTCCTCCGGAATTGATCGCGCGTAGATGCAAAAACCAGCGCGTAGTCATTCTTCAGGCGAGCGTCTTGTTCGGTGACCGGGAGCGGTTGATAAGCCCACAGCATTGCGAGCCATATCGCCAACACCATCAGGTAAGAAACAGACTCGGCGTGCGGCCACAAGGAATTGATTGGGTCCCAGCGACGTATCCATAAAACATATTGCGCTATGCTAACGCTGACAAACAGGCTATAGCCAATCAAGATTCCTTTGAGATTTTTTCCAAACGGTATTGCGTACCACAAAAAGAGTGCGACCAAGGTCAGGATCGCCAGCGCCTGCACAATACGCAGGTTTCGCTCGAGAATCAAGCAACTGGAAGACAACCACGAGACCAAATCACCCGAACGGACAGCAATTGCTCTCGCGAAAACTCCTCCGAAGACAACGAAGAGCAAATAGCGCGACATCCTTGCCGCGCCCGGAAAAGATCGCAACGCGACACGGTAGATCTCGAAAATAATCCCTGAACCGAAAAGCAAACTGAGGAACTGTGTTAACCAGTAAAACTGATAGTAATGGCTGGGATACCAGCGGTAGACCGCCATGCGCAAAACGTCATCCACGGTTATAAACAGAAGATAGGAATAAAAAATCGGGAAATGCACAAGCAGTCTTCCCTGATAAGCGCGCACCAGTAGAAGAACTTCGAGAATGGTTCCCACGAACCAAATGGCCATCGTCTGCATAGCTAGACGGTTCTCGCGATGTAAATCTACTCTACCGCCGTATCGTAACACGAGTGAAGGGGGAGTTGGTGAACTCCCCCTTTCCGCGAGAGCCTTCGGGTGACAGGTGCCTAGGCCTGGCTTGCGGGACCCCTGCCACGCGGGGGCGGCGGCGGCGGTGGCGGTGACGGCGCGACGCCGTCGGCCACTTGTACAACGGCCGGACCCGAGTGGTCGAATACAGAAGTACCCCCGATAGAGCCGAACAGGAGCGCGAGTGCGGTCAAAAGCATTGCCAGAACATTCAGATGATCTTTTGTCTTCAAAGAATTCATGAAATTCTCCTCAGAAATTTATCGAATGCCAACGAACCGGACCCCCGTGAAGCTCGTCGGTTCGGCAGAGTTTAGAAGTTGAGACCGCGAGATGGTACGGAAGTACTAAATTGCTTGGAATCCCAAGCAAGCCGATTTCGCGGCCCATACAGCAGGTCATGTAGACCCGCAATTCTTTCGTTTGCAGGGACGGACGGTGCACCGACGGGGGCCGTCGGCAATTGAGAATGGCGGATCACTTCTGTCTGCCTATTCCATTCCTCGGCGTGAGCGGGGGCGTGATTTCCAGTCGAAGAGTTTTGGCAAATCGTTTCTTTAGAATCCTGTGGCAGCGATTCCCTCACGCGGCGGTTGGTAGCGGACCACCCGACCGATGGCAGGACCCGGTCGACGTTTTTCGCTCCTGTTCATGAACGCGATGCGCCGACGCCACACCCATGCGGATATTCCCTCTGTGCGGAAGAGGCACACCTTTGCTTGTGCTTCAGAGCAGATAGGACATTTTTGGCGAAGACCTGCCCACACGGCGGAAACTCTAACAGCGTCCCGGTTTCATCGCAAAAAGGCTCTTGCGCTTGGAGGCATAACTCGAGTCGGGAATGTCGAATCCTGATTCTCTCTTTGTTATCGATGTTGATTTGCGGCCCACAAATTTAATTGATAGCTAATGAAGGACTTGGGGGAAGGCATGCGATTGAGAATGGGGGACCATTTGCGTTGCCCGAATCCGGGCTGCGGGTTGCAGGTGATCGTAACGGAGCTCGGCCGTATGAAGGACTTCACGATGCTGACGCGCTGCTCCTGCGGATTCCAGATGAAGAAATTTTATGAGAAGCCAGTTGCAAACAAGACCAGATTGTCTCGCGAAGAGCGGGTTCTGGAGGGCATACGACATCGAAGGCCCTAACCCGCCGGAGGAGCGAGCGCGTCTTGTTGCAGATCCACGTGGTCGTCGAAAGCACAGACCAAGACGGGAAGCATGTGCGTCTCGATGGCTTCACGCTGGTTGTGAATGCCCATGGAGGCCTGCTCGAGATGGGTTTGAAAGTGCCAAAGGGACATCGATTGCTGCTGACGAATCCCACTCTCGGAGTGCAGGAATTCTGCCGGGTTGTTGGGATTCGCGGGACTCAGGACGGATACTACTCGGTGGCGTTCGAGTTTGAGAACCCATCGCCACAGTTTTGGCCCATCGTGTTTCCCCCCGCCAATTGGAATCTTGTGGAGACGGAGAACTAGTTCCTGCTTGACCGAGTGCGCCGCTATTCCCTGCTGACCGGCTCGATGGGGCGCCATTCTTTGCCGTTGAACTGAATGAGGAAGAGTTGTTTGATGGGCTGATAGTCGGTAGGGCTTGTCTCGACACGAATTCCCGGCCGCAACATAGGCAGTTCCAGATCGAGACTGGCGGCTTTCTTCATCACATTCGCGCGAGTAAGATCATGGCCGCAAGCTTTCAGAACCTCGACCAACGCTTCGGCCCTTTCGTAACCTGCGACATTGTTCTGATCGCGCAGATTGGCATCGGGATTGTACCTGCTCATCCATTCCAGAAAGTCGTGGACGGCGGGATCATGCTGCGCCTGAGCCGAGCGCCATCCTTTGGAATGCGCATTCGAAATAATATTCGTCGCTTGAGTCAACCCCGCCGGTTCGAGGAAGGCCGCAATCGAAATGGAAGCATTCGGGATGAACTGCAACGGGTGCCAGTCCAGATCGAACGCTTTGCGAATCGCCATGGTTGCGAATTGCCCGATGGTAAAATTAAGGAGGACATCGGCTCCTGATTCCTTCAGTGCGCGGAGTTGGGCGTCCAGGCTTGCACCATCTTCGTAAGTGGCCTCCTTTACGATCATCGAGGACGCCTTGCCTCCCAATCCATCGCGCAAACCAGCCACAAATTCGCGGCCGGTGTCGTCGTCCACAGAGAGTACGGCAATTTTCCCGGCGGGTTTGTTCTGCAAAATGTATTCCCCGTAGGCCCGGCCTTCGGTGCGATGAGTGGCAAAAAATCCCATTGTCCAAGGAAAGTGGGACGGATCATCAAATATGCTGGAACTTGATTCCAAGAAAAGCTGCGGCACCTGTTTTTCGTTCAGGTACGAACGAATGGCAAGATTCGGTTCGGTGCCGAGCACGCTGAAGAGCAGCAGGACGCCGTCCTGATCCACCAGTTGCTTGGCCAGGTCGAGGGATTTCTGATTGTCGCACCCGTTATCCAAGCTGATGAACTTGATCATTCTCCCGTTCACGCCTCCCCGGTCATTGATCATTTGGAAGTAAGCGGTCTCCGCGCGCGCGACAGCGGTATATTCCCTTCCCCACCCCGTCGCGCAAGTGATGTTGCCGATTTTAATCTCGTTCGAGGCCACCACCGGAACCGTCACACCTTGAGAGGCTGCTGTGCGGACGCAAAGTACGCTCAAGAGCAAGACTGCGACGGCCTTTGCAAAGGAATTCATGTTGTGAAGAGGCTTCCTGGTTGATCGTCCTCGGTCTAGGGGCCGCGGGCGGCCACATGCTACCACGTGGAATGCCAGGTCCAGACTGAACCTCAGCTGGTCATGAATGGCTTGGTCACCGTACCGTTTTGGGTTTATTGACAAAGCTCGGGCGCGGCGGCTACTGTCGGTAAGGAGCAAATTCTTGGGAAAGTAAGTCCCAACAAACGCGATTATGACGGATGATCGAAAGCAGTCCCCGCAGAAAACCCTGCTGCACCAAAGAGTTCGCAAGGCAGTGCTTCCCGCCGCCGGTCTGGGCACGCGTTTCCTTCCCGCGACCAAGGCACAGCCGAAAGAGATGTTGACCGTCGTCGACAAGCCGCAGATTCAATACGTTGTGGAAGAGTGCGTGGCCTCGGGCATTGAGCACGTCATTATTGTGACCGGCAAGGGCAAGAACTCCATTGAAGATCATTTCGATTATTCGCCCGTGCTCGAACGGCACCTCGAGGAAAAAGGGAAAACCGACCAAGTGGAGATGGTCCGGGACATCGGCGATATGGTGCAGGTGAGTTACACTCGCCAGAAACAGCCGCTCGGATTGGGCCATGCCGTGCTCGTAGCGAAGGATCTTGTGGGCGACGAGCCTTTCGCTGTACTGCTCGGTGACGTATTGATTCCCGGTCCCCATCCTGCGACCAAACAATTGATTGAGGTGTACGAAGCCACGGGAACCGGCGCGATCGCCGTCGAAGAGGTACCGCGGGACAAGACCCATCTCTACGGAATTGTGGACGGCGAACCCGCGCCGCAACCCCCCTTTGGAGAAAGATTGCTGCGGATTCGCGACCTGGTGGAAAAGCCAAAACCGGAGAACGCGCCTTCGAACCTGGCGATTACCGGGCGATACGTGCTTCCTCCGGCAATCTTTGATTGCTTGGAGCGAACGAAGCCCGGCGCTGGCGGCGAAATCCAGTTGACCGACGGTATGCGCATTCTCGCTAAGGAAGTGGGGCTGTGGGCGCTGATCTATGACGGAATTTCGTATGATGCAGGAGACAAGCTGGGATTCCTGAAGGCCACAGTCGAGATCGCGCTGCAGAACGAAGAACTTGGCGAACCGTTTCGGGCTTTTCTGAAGGCGCTTAAACTTTAGCGCAAGGCCCTCAGCGGCTCGAGCCTTCGATGGTTTGCGGAAGTTCGGCTGCGCACTCGTCTCGGCAAGCGCGATCGAAAGCGCTAGAGACCGCCACGACAACTTTTACTTCTTGGCTGGTTTTTTTTCCTTCGTTTCCTTTGTTTCTTTCGCGACAGATTCCTTCGTCGTTTCCTTCGCGGTTTCTTTTGACGATTCCTTTTCGGCGGGTTTGCTTTCGCTTTCAGTACTTTTCTTGCCCGCATAATCGGTGACGTACCATCCGGCACCCTTGAATTGAATCGCCGGCGCAGAGATCGTCGGCTCGACCTTTCCACCACAATGCGGGCACTTCTTCAGATGCGGACCGGATACGTGCTCAATTTTCTCCGTCCTTTTGTGACATTTCGTGCACTCGTACTCGTACAGCGGCACAGTCCGTCCTCCTGTATTACGGGCAAAAGGGCGATTATAGCACGCGCCGCAACGGGACTGACGGCGTGCTAAACTGACGTCCTACCAATTCCATGGACGTCATCGCGCATTCCGAATCCTCGTCTGAGGCCCGCCGCGGCTGCCTGTACCTGGTGGCCACGCCGATCGGCAATCTGGAAGACATTACCCTGCGGGCCTTGCGCATTCTGAAGGAGGTCGACCAGATTGCCTGTGAGGATACGCGTCATACGCTGAAGCTGCTGAATCATTTTGAAATCAACAAGCCAATGGTTAGCTACCACGAGCACAACGAGCTGACGCGTGCCTCCGAGCTGGTGCTGGCGATGGAGAAGGGTTCGCGCATTGCGCTCGTGAGTGACGCGGGTATGCCCCTGGTTTCCGATCCTGGGCATCGACTTGTCACTTTGGCAATCCGGCATCACATCTCGGTAATTCCCATCCCTGGCCCGGCGGCTTTGCTAGCGGCGCTTTCCGCCTCAGGCTTGCCCAATGAAGAATTCTTGTTTCTTGGTTTTCTCCCCGCTCGCAGTGGCGAACGGCAGCGCGCGCTCGAACGTCTGCGCATCGAAGACCGCACGCTAATTTTTTATGAGGCCCCGCACCGGATCCACGACACCATTGCAGATGCAGTTGCGATTCTTGGTGACCGCCCCGCTTGCCTCGCTCGCGAAGTGACCAAACTGCATGAGGAGTTCCGGCGCGGCAAGCTGACCGATATTTTTCAGACGCTCAACGAGCATCCGGCGAAAGGCGAAATCACTTTAGTGATTGGACCGGCGGAAAAGGGCACGCGGGGGGTCCATTCCGATACCGCTCAGTCGCTAGCCGCGCGGGTCGACGAATTGATGCACCAGGCAAAACTGCATCGCAAAGATGCCCTCAAATTGGCGGCGAAGGAACGTGGCATGAGCAAGCGCGACGCGTACCGGCAACTCCTCGATGAAAATCCACCAAACGAGTAAATGTCACCCGCCGGATTCCGGGCGGAACATGCGCTGGAAGCGGGGGCCGACGAATTGGACGCCGACGACTCTTTCGCCAGAGGCCTGTGCTTGACTTACATGCACAACGCGGCCTTGTGTTTCAAAGTCTGCTTCTTCACGGCGGGTCGCCGCGCCGGTCAGCGGAATGCGAATCTTCAGGCTGGAACCAACGGCCACCTCGAAGCGAGTGCGAAAGGCAGCTCCGCTGCGGCATAAATTTTCGCTGGCGGTGTCTTCTTCGAAGTTGAAGCCTTTTGCGTCTTGTCCCCAGACGTGCAGCGGCAGGCGTACGGAAATCCTACGTTCGGTGCGTTGTCGAGCTAACCTCTCGATCGTCTGGCTCATTGGCTGGCATCTCCCGAAGTGTGGCCTTTTGCTCGAAGAAGCGCTCGACGTTATCGACCACTTCGCCCGGCGTGCGCGCCAAATGCACAATTCTGCGCAGTTCGCTGCCATTTCCAACCCCATGGGTAAACCAGCAGGCGAACTGCTTCATTTTTCCCATGGCATCGGAGGGATTGGAGTTATAAATTTGACGGTAGTAGCCAGAAAGTAAACGATGGCGGTCTTGTTCGGTTGGAATCGAATAGCGACCGGTCTCGCGAAACTCAGTCATCTGCGCGAAAATCCAGGGATTCGTAGCCGCGGCGCGGCCGATCATGACCGCGTCGCATCCGGTTTCGCGAACCATTCGGGCGGCATCTTCCGGACATTGAACATCACCGTTTCCAATGATGGGAATTTTCGCAAATTGCTTCACTTCCGCGATGATGTTCCAGTTCGCACTTCCCGAATACCCCTGCAAGCGAGTACGCGGATGAATGGCTGCGGCTTCGACACCGGACTGCTCGGCCATCTTGACCACTTCTTTCGCCACAATCGAATTCTCGTCCCAGCCTGCGCGCAGCTTGATGGTCAGGGGAATTTTCACGGCGGCGCGAACTTTGCAGAAAATCTCCGCGAGCAGCGGCAAATCTCGAAGCAGACCTGAACCGCCGCACTTGACGACTTTCTTCGCGGGGCAGCCCAGGTTGATATCGACGGCGTCGAAACCCAGGTCTTCCACCATGCGCGCGGCATCGGCCATGACCTGCGGGCTGGCGCCAAACAACTGCGCCGCAATGGGATGCTCATCTTCTTGAAAATAGAGATAGCGCTCGGCTTTCGCTGCGCTGCGCGTGATGCCTTCGGAGCTGGTGAACTCGGTCATCAGCAGTCCGCATGAGCCCAACCCACGAATCACGCGCCGAAAGAGCGTGTCGGTAACGCCTGCCATCGGGGCGAGCAGCGTTGCCGGACGGATACACAACTCCCGTACCCGATACTCCGCGGGAATCAGCGCGGAGTCGGTGGCGTCGATCGGGCGGCCGTTGTTCCCCAGAATGTCGAGCGCCCGTTCGGTGAATTGTGGGTTGTCGCAGTTAATTTTGTTCTTCCTTCTTCCCCGTTTCGAGGGGCGCTTCCGCCAAATATTTTTCCAGCCGCAGAAATTTGCGTCCTAAGGCTCCGCTGTAAGCCGACCACGCCTCTTCGCCCCCGTCAAGGACCATCGCTGTGCGTACGGCCGCCACTTTCGAATCCATGTCGTCCAGATAGTGGAACACCAGCGCTTCGCGGATCATTGGCAATTTGGGTGAACCAAACTCGTACTCGCCGTGATGGCTGATCAGCAGGTGCTGAACGACCGTCTTCAGTTTGCAGGGAAAACCATGAATGGATTCCATGGCCTTCGCCACGGTTTCCAATTCCATAACAATGTGGCCGAGGAGCTGGCCTTCGATCGTGTAGGCGACCGAGCGCTCATAGCAGAGTTCGTCGAGCTTGCCAACGTCGTGGAGCATTGCAGCGGTGAGCAACAAATCCACGTCCAATTCCGGGTAGTGGGCAGCGACGAGGTTCGACAGCCGAGACAGCCCCACAACATGTTCGATTAATCCGCCCAGGTAGGCATGATGCATGACCTTCGCGGCTGGAGCGCGCTTATAACGCACCGCTAATTGTGGGTCAGTCAAGATCTTGAGAACCAGCTGCTTCAACCACGGATTTTTCATCCCCTCGGCGTAACCGAGCAGCTCCGCGTACAACTCTTCAACGTTCAGAGGCGTGTGTGCGAGAAAATCGGAGATATCGATCTCCGCGGGTTTCGCAAGCCGGAATTGTTGCAAGGACAGTTGTGGCCTGTTGCGGTAAATCTCCACGCGGCCCTGGATTTTCACGAAATCGTCGCGATTTACGTCCTTCGCCAGGAGTTCGAACTTCTCCCACATACGCGCTTCGATGGTGCCGCTACGATCGCCGAGTTCCATTCGCAGGTATGGCTTTCCGGTGTTTGTATTGCGAACTTCTTTTTCATGCACGAGGAAAAAACCGGTAATGACCTGGTCCGCCATCAGGTCCTTGACGAAAGGGCTCTTCATTTATTGACCCGCAGTGTTCTTGCCGAACAACAGATACTTCTTGTGCCCTTTCTTTTCCTTGGTCACTTCCGGTGTGGCGTTCACTTCCTGGATCTCTGAATTCCCTCCCCCGGCCATATCCAGATAGCCAGGTTTGATGACCACGTAGCTCTGCTCACGGAGGGTCTTGAGATATTCCCGCAGCGCCGGCTCCATCTTTTGCTGATAGAGATGCTCTTGGATTTCGTTTTCAACTTTGTCGAAGGACTGCTCGCCTTCCTCGTAGTGCTCCAGAACCTTGAGGATCAGAAAGCCCTGCTTGGTTTCGATGACGTCGGTCAATTGGTTCTTGTTCATCTTGAATACGGTATCTTCCAATTCCTTCGAAAGCTCACCGCGCTTGTACTGACCTAGGTAGCCTCCCTGTTGCGCGGTCGCGCCGTCTGAGAAACGCTTGGCCAATTCGGCGAAATCCTCACCCTCCTTGACGCGGCCGAGCAGCTTCTGCGCTTTCGCTCTGAGCTCCGGAATCTCCGACTCTTTCTTGCCTTCGGTCTTGACCTCGATCGCGCTCAAGGCAACCTGTTCCGGCCTCACGAAATCTTTTTTGTGGTCTTCGTAGAACTTCATCGCTTCGTCGTGGGTGATGTTGATGTGCGAACCCACCTCGCGACGAATCACTTCCTGCGTTAAAATGCGGTTCTTGATGGTGTTCTTGAAGTCCTCCCAGTTTAGGTTTTGCGAGGTAACGGCTTTTTCCAGATCGTCCAGATCTTTCAGATTGTTTTTCTGGCGAATCTGGTCCAACTGCTTGACCACGTCGGGTTCCACGTTGATGTCCATGTCTTTGCCGCGCTGTGCCAGGAGCGACTGGTCGATCAGGTCGCGCAGCGCAAATTTCTGGCTGTCTTCGACAGCCACCTGAACTTGTTCCGGGGTGCAGCGGCCGTTGCAATCTTCGCGAGCACCATCGGCGGCCGACTCACGGGCTTTGTCTAGTTCCGATTTGGTGATGATGTCATTGTTGACGCGAGCGACGATCTCCTCGACGACCTTGCCCTCGGCATCACCGGCCTTCTTTTCGACTTTTGGGACAGGGTTGTCGTTTTTCTTGGGCGCCGTATCTGGAGCCGTTTCCGGCTCTTCCATCTTCGGCTGCTCGAGCGCGGGAGGGTTCTGGGGGGGAGGGTTTTGCGGCGCCGGGCTCTGCGGAGGCGGGTTCTGAGCCGGCGGAGTTTGCGCCGGTGGATTTTGAGCGGGTGGACTCTGGGCCGGCGGGTTTTGGGCCAGTAGCGACGAGGCCAGCAGAAGTCCCGCAAGCAAGGCTACATTTCTCATAACTCTCCTCATTTTGAAAGTTTAGCGTGGATTCCCGGCCCTGTCAGCTTCCACCTTGCCCGCTGAGCCCTTCTAAAACTTTGCGCAGGACGCCCGTCACCACTT
This sequence comes from Candidatus Acidiferrales bacterium, assembly GCA_963722985.1. GTDB lineage: Bacteria > Acidobacteriota > Terriglobia > Acidiferrales > UBA7541 > Acidiferrum. The sequence goes on from CAVROZ010000006.1 coordinate 103,601, forward strand.
CCCCGCGGTCCACGTCCATCCACAAAACCCCGCTTGGGTCCAGCTTGATTCCTTTTCGCGAACGGACGACCTGGACGACCGAGGTGGGCTCGAGCGTCGTTTCCGGATGAAAGCGAAGAGCGATTTTGCTTCCCTGCCGCTCTACGGCGGCAATCCGCAAACGCTCACACATGGATTTGAGGACGGCAAAGTCGAGAAGGTTTTCCACCGATTTCGGGAGAGCCCCGAAGCGGTCTTCCAACTCCTTGTGTACATCCTGTTTTTCGGCTTCGCTCGAAACTGAAGAGACTCGTTTGTAAGTCCGCAACCGGAGGTTCTCGCTCGGAATGTATTCCGGAGGAATACGAACGTCCATCCCTAAGCTTAAGGTCGTACGCAGCTCGGGCGCGGATTCCTCGCCCTTGAGCTTGGCCACTGCACGCTCCAGCATCTGGACGTACATATCGAAGCCAATGGATTCGATATGACCGTGTTGCTGGCGCCCGAGCATGTTGCCCGCACCGCGAAGCTCCAGATCGAGCGCAGCGATGCGAAAACCTGCGCCGAGTTCGCTAAATTCCTTCATCGCGGCAAGGCGTTTACGGGCGATGTCGCTCAGGACCCGCTCCGGGGGGACTAGAAGGTAGGCGTAAGCTCGCTGGCTCGAACGGCCGACGCGCCCGCGCAGTTGATAAAGTTCGGCCAGTCCCAGGCGGTCGGCTCGATTGATCAGAATGGTGTTGGCACGGGGGATGTCCAAGCCGTTTTCGACGATCGTCGTGGCTACCAGGACGTCCGCTTCGTCGCGGACGAACTTGAGCATCACCTGCTCGAGTTCTTTCTCTCCCAATTGCCCATGGCCAACGACGACCCGCGCCTTCGGAACGAGTTTCGTGACGAGATTACCCAGCGAATAGATAGATTCGACGCGGTTGTGGATGAAATAGACCTGACCATCGCGGGCCAATTCGTTTTCGATCGCTTTCTTTACGAGTTCCTCGTTGAACGAGGACACCACGGTTTGAATCGCCAGCCTATCTCTTGGCGCCGTTTCGATCACCGACATATCGCGCAGGCCAACGAGCGACATGTGCAGCGTTCGCGGAATGGGCGTGGCGGAAAGCGCGAGCGCGTGAACGTTTTTGCGCATCTCCTTGAGGCGTTCTTTGTGCGCCACTCCAAAGCGCTGCTCTTCGTCCACTACCAGCAATCCCAAATCCTGGAACTTAACGTCTTTCGAGAGCAGGCGGTGCGTGCCGATTACGATGTCGACCTTGCCGGTTTCAAGCTCGGCCATGATTTCTTTCTGTTGGGCCGGGCTGCGGAAACGGCTAAGCATTTCGATGCGCGCCGGGAAAGCGGCAAAGCGCTTTTTGAAGGTTTCAAAATGCTGAAACGCGAGGACCGTCGTTGGGGTGAGAACGGCCACTTGCTTGTTTTCGCTGATGGCTTTGAAAGTGGCGCGCATGGCCACTTCCGTTTTGCCGTAGCCGACGTCGCCGCAGAGCAGACGATCCATTGGGGAGGATTTCTCCAGGTCCCGTTTTACGTCCGCGATGGCCGTTAGTTGGTCGGGAGTTTCTTCGAACTCGAAGGCATCTTCGAACTCCTTCTGCCAAGCGCCGTCGGGCGAAAATGCAAAACCCTCGGCGGTTTTCCGCTCGGCGTAGAGGGCGAGCAGCTTGTCGGCCATGTCTTCTAGGGATTTCCGAACGCGCGTTTTGCGCGTGTTCCAGGCGGTTCCCCCCAGTTTGTCAAGCGCGGGCTCGGTGCCTTCCACGACGCGGTAGCTTTGGACGAGATCCATGCGTTCGAGGGGGACGTAAAGGCGAGCTTCGTCGGCATAGCGAAGCAGCATGAATTCGCCGCGACGGCCATCGGATTCAATCAATCGCAGGCCTTCAAATTGGCCGATACCGTGGTCGACATGCACAACAAAATCGCCCGGCTTCAATTCGGCGAAGTCGGCGAAGAAGCCGGAGGTGCGGATTTTCCGGCTGGGCCGCTCCACGGCCGGAGTGACATCGAACAGGTCTGCGTTGCCAAACAGCGTAAGGTTTACTTCAGGAAAAGCTACGCCAGCGGCAAACGGCGCACGCATCAGCAGCAGACGGGCCGTCTCTGAAGCGCTTTCCGCGGTGAAGCCCGCGGCAGCTTCTTCGGTTTCGCCCAAAACGTAGGGGACCTCGTACTCACGACAGATATCCGCGTAGCGTTCGAGCTCTCCGGTGCTGGCGGCAGTGAGAAACACGGTTCCACGTGTGCCGATTTGCGAACGAATATCGCCCAAGCAAGCAACCACGTCTCCGTGGAAGCGCGTGCTTGGTCGAGCAATCAGTTCAAACCGTTTCCCGCCGGATTGCGCGAGACCGAGCTGCTCGAGCTCGATGCGGGAGGTTTTGTTCAGCGCTTTTTCCCAGCCTTCTTGATTCCAGAAGTAGTCCGAAACCGTTGGCGCGTTAGCCTGGCCGTGACGCTCATAGTTCTCCGTTGCAGCATCGAGGAGGCTCCGCCGCGTCTCGCGCAGCGTTTCCGGCTCGTCTTGAAACACGATGGGCTTCAGCGAGCTTTCGGCAAGTTCAAACAGCGCGCTTGCGCCGGGTTCCTCGGTTCCTCCTAACCACCCACCGGGCTCCCAGTCTTCGGCTTCCCGGCTGCCCGGAGCGGGAACACTCCACTCCGCCAGCGGAAGAATCGTGGTCCTGACAACCGGGGCAATCGAGCGTTGTGTGCGCGGATCAAATTCGCGCACGGATTCGACGGTGTCGCCGAGGAGTTCGAGGCGAACCGGACGCGGCGCCTCGGGGGAGAATACGTCGATGATCCCGCCGCGGACGGCAAACTGGCCGGGAAGCTCAACCATTTCCGTTCGCGCGTAGCCGATGCGGGCGAGATGCGTGGTCAGCTCTTCGTGATCGGCTTGTGTATCCTTCGCGAGTGTGCGTGCGAGAGTGAGATAGACGTAGGGATCCTGATAACGCCACAATGCCGCCGCCGCAGGCGCCACCACGACCGAAACCTCTCCGTTCGCGAGTCGATAGAGCGTCGCCGCACGGCGCTCGAGAATGTCGGCATGGGGAGATTGTGGATCCCAAGGCAGACTGTCGAAGGCGGGAAGAACCGCGATTCCCCCGGAAGGGCCAGGGAAAATTTGCGAAAAGAAGCGTAGATTTTCAGCGATTTCCTCGGCGCGGCGGTTGTTTTCCGTGATGAGAAAGGCCGGCCGTCTCAATTCGTGGACTACGTAGGCCGCGGCCAGCGGTTTTGCCACGTCGTGCAAGCCGGAAAGGCCGACTAAGTTGCCGCCGGCGCGCACTTCCCCCACTACGCCCTCCATTGCAGGGTGGCGCAGGAGCGCTTCGAGTCGTTCTCTGACCGCCGGAAGTATCATTTCTATCTGGGATCGATCCCTATTGTCCGGCGCGTTCGTTCACCGCTTGCTGGCACATCAATCTTTTTCGAGTTTCGCTGGCTCTTGCTCTCGAATCCTGTTCAAAATCTCAGTGGTCGAGTAACCCGGCACGTTATCGATCAACACCACTTTTCCACCCGCAGCTTCTACTTCTTCGCGACCCACAATTTGGTTGCCGGGCCAGTCGCTGCCCTTCACCAAAATATCAGGCAACAGCGCTGCGATGACGTTTTGCGGAGTCAATTCGTCAAAAATTACGACCCCATCGACGCATTCGAGGGCGGCAAGAATCTCGGCGCGTTCCTGTTCCGGAATCAGCGGCCTGCTTCGGCCTTTCAGGGTTCGCACGCTTTCGTCGCTGTTTATGCCGACGATCAGGGAATCACCCAGATTTCGTGCGGCTTCGAGGCTATGGATGTGGCCCGGATGCAGCAGATCGAAACAACCGTTCGTGAACACAACGCGCTTGCCGTTGCGTTTCTGCCGGCCAAACCGCACAATCATTTCTTCTAATGTCAAAACCGCCGAGTGCACGGGCTCTCCATGTTTGCGGAAAGAAGCAGGACCGCTGGCCATTTCGCTTCATCAGTTTATCATGGCCAGAGATTCAGCCGCTCTCGGAGCATTCGGCTTGAATAAGAAAAACCAGCTATTGCAGGCCTGTTGTGGGATCTTCTGCTTGGTCGTCGGCGCGGTGCTGGCGCTCTATCCGACACGCCGCTACACGGAGCACCGTTACGTGGTCGATGCCGCCGCATGCCGCATGGACCTTCTTATGGTGACGCGCGCGGATCGAGCGACCGACGCGGAAGCCGGATCGGTAGTTCTGTTCCATGGAATTGCCGCGAACAAGATCATCATGCAATACCTTGCTCGAGCGTTTGCGGAACTTGGCTTACAGGTCTTTATCCCCGATCTTCCCGGTCATGGCAACTCGCCGGGGCCGTTTACCCCGGAGCTGGCGGAATCCTGCAGCGCCTCGTTGCTTCGTGGTCTAGCGGCGCGAGGGATGATCATTCCGAGCCGTACGATTCTTGCAGGGCATTCCATGGGAGCAGCGATTGCTTTGCGGGTGGCGGATAAATTCCGGCCGGGGGGAGTGATTGCGATTTCGCCCGCGCCCATGCAACCGGCGCACGGTGTCGTCAGTGAGGAATTATTATTTCACACGCTACCGCTGCTAACACCCAATACTCTTATTCTCGTAGGCCAATTAGAACCCGGGCACATTCGCGAGAACGCTGCGGATCTCGCCGGCAGCCCGACCGGATGGGTGAGATTCTTCGAAGTGCCTGGGAATACGCATGTCAGCATGCTGGTTTCGCCGACAGTGGCGCGCGAATCCCAAAGTTGGGCGGCGCGAGTGCTGTCTCTGCCAAACACTGCTCGACTGCCGTCGCGGGTGAATGTCCTCGCTTGCATCCTTGGCATTGCCGGAGTGCTGCTGATCGGAGGCCCTTTTCTTCGAGAAATGGTCGGGAACAACCCTCTGACCGATTTGGAAGCCGCGGATGCCGTTCCGCCGATTCGAGGTGCAGTCGAAGTCGTGCTGTTTTCTGCTGTTGCCGTGCAGATTCTCCGCTATGTGCAGCCTCTCCGGATTCTGCATCTCTTCGAAGGGGACTATCTGGCGGGATTTTTCTTGATCGTGGGACTGGGATTGATCCTGATGCATCTGAAGCCAGCGCGTAACGGCTTGCGCACCCGGCCCGGGTTGCTGCTCGGGGCAGCGGCCGCCGCGATCCTTATTCACCTTCTTCTGACAGGTTGGCTCGAACTGACGGCCTCGGGCGCTTCATTGACTTTGCAGCGTTCGGAGCGCTTTCCTCTTTTTCTCGCAGCGGCGTTCTTGTATCTGTACGGGATCGAGCTGGTGGCTGGGCCGGTCGTGAATGCGTACAAACGGTATGCCTTCTGGTTTTTGCTCCTTGTGCTGGCGTGGCTGCCGATTGTCTTCGGCGTGCTGTATCTCCGAACCGGAGAAATTCTGCCGGTGATCTTGTCGCTATACTTCGCTATCCAGGCATTGCTCGCCGGACTAGGTATCCAATTGGTACGCCGTCAATCAGGCTCGCCAACAGTCGCGGCACTCTTCGGTGCTATACTTCTTGTGGGGTTTTGTCTACTGCTCTTCCCTTTGTCTTGAAGGATCTTACCCCGGGTGCGCCCATCCTTTTCTTTCGCGGAGAGGGAAACAACTGAAATTGTGGTGATGAAATGGCTGACTATATCATTGTCGGTGGTGGGCCTTCTGGAGCCATGTGCGGCGAGCAACTCGCGCGGGCAGGGCACTCCGTTGACATTTTCGACGAGCATCTCGCGTGGGAAAAGCCGTGCGGTGGAGGGCTGACCTATAAAGCCACGCAGTGCTTCCCTTTCTTGCTCGACAATCCACTGCCAAAGAAGCTGATCCAGAAGGTAGAAATTATCAGCGCGGAAAATCAACGGGCTACACTCGCTCTCCAGCACCCGATCGTTATTTATTCCCGCACCGTTCTGAATGGCCTGCTGCTTGACCGGGCACGCGATGCCGGCTGCCGCATTCATCATTCCCGCATTCAAGCCCTCGATACTTCCACGGAACGGCCGCGTTACTCGGTCGATGGCGACTGGCAAGATTCCGATTTTCTGGTGCTCGCCGGCGGCGCCCGCAACCAGTTTCTTCCCGGCACGCGAGCGCTGGCTCGCGATGAACTGGAAATGACCCAGGGTTACTTCGTTCCACAAACTGCCGACCAGATCCTAATCAAATTCCTGCCCGAGTTCGAAGGCTACATTTGGTCCTTCCCACGGGCCGATCATCTTTCTCTGGGGATTTGCGGAAGCATGCAGGCGCACACCAGCACGGAATTGCGCAGCCATCTGCACCAATTTGCGGGCACGGAAAAGATCGAAACCGCACACGCAAGATTCTATAGCCATGTCCTTCCTTCCCCTCAGGTGAGCACGCTTTCCGACCGCGTGGTGGTTGGTCGCAACTGGGCACTCTGCGGAGACGCTGCAGCCTGGGTCGATCCGCTGACGGGCGAAGGACTGTTCTACGCGATGCGCTCGGGAGAAATTCTCGGCCGCTCTCTTGCCGAGGGCTGCCCGGAGAAATATCCGGCGCGCGTGCGGTCCTCGTTTTCGCTCGAGTTGGAATTCGCCGCCCGAATCGTGCGCCGGTTCTATCGCGGATCATTCCTCGGAACGGCGGTGACCACCCGCATGGTGCAATTCCTGCAGCGTAACGCCGTGTTCCGGCAGCTTCTTTCCGATCTGTTCTGCGGCACACAGGATTACACGTCTCTCAAACAGCGCGTCCTCGCGCATCTGGGCGGCACGCTGAGCCAATTCGTCAACAGTGTTCTTCGCTTCGATCATCCGGCGACTAAAGCGCCCACGTCGGACGCCGCAGACTGATTTTCACGTTACGCACCGCTGCGGCCCACCGCCTGACGCTGCGCAAAACCCCAAGATGGGCGATTCTGTAGTGCGGCCACTGCACGTACCTTCCCATAGGATGCCGGGCATCGAACAGGGTATCCTTCAAGGACCCGGTAACCCCGAATGGCTACAAGCGCAACGAGCGCACCGGTGACGGCAGAAGCCGCCGCTAAAGGTGCGAAGAAGAAGAAGATCGACTGGCAATCGCTGCCGGAGATTTGGGCGCTGATCCATCCGCGACGAGCGATGCTCTTGCTCGGACTCTTGCTGGTCACGATAAACCGCGTGGCCGGACTCGTGCTGCCAGGCTCCAGCAAGTATTTGTTCGACAACGTCATCGACAAGCACCAGGTAAAGCTGCTGGGGCCGATTGTATTGGCAGTGGTAGGGGCGACGCTGCTTCAGGGAATCACCTCGTTCACGCTAACGCAGCTCTTGTCTAAATCCGCGCAGCGAATGATTACGGACATGCGCAAGCAGGTGCAGGCGCACATCGGGCGGCTGCCGGTGAACTATTACGATGCGAACAAGACAGGAGTGCTGGTTTCGCGGATCATGAGCGATGTCGAAGGGATTCGAAACCTGATCGGCACGGGCTTGGTAGAGTTTGTGGGCGGATTGTTGACCGCCGTACTGGCGCTGATTATTTTGCTGCGCACGAGCACGCTGATGACGTTGGTCGCCTTCGCAGTGATGCTGGGCTTCGCGCTCTTTCTGAATAAGGCGTTTGCGGCGATCCGCCCGATTTTCCGTGCGCGGCCAAAGATCAATGCAGAGGTGACCGGGCGATTGACGGAATCGCTTGGCGGCGTGCGCGTGGTGAAGGGCTACCACGCCGAAGATCGTGAAGAGGGCGTGTTCGCGACCGGGGCGCAACGATTGCTCGACAACGTGCTGAAAACTTTGACCACCACTTCCCTAATGAGCCTTTCGGGCGCGTCGCTGATGGGAATTGTCAGCGCGATCATCATGTACCTCGGAGCGCGCCAGGTGCTGGCTGGAACGATGACCAAAGGCGAACTGATTTCGTACTCGGCCTATCTGGTGCTGATGGTCGCGCCCGTGTTTCAGATCGTGAACATCGGAACGCAAATCACCGAGGCAATCACAGGGCTGGAGCGGACGCGCGAAATTTTGAACGAGTCGAAAGAGGATCAGGATCCCCGACGCACGGCGACGTTAGGGCGAATCGAAGGACACTTGGAATTTGTGGAGGTGCACTTCTCCTACGAGACGAATAAAGAGGTACTGCACGGGATCAGCTTCCAATCGGCGCCGGGAACCGTGACCGCGCTGGTCGGGCCGTCCGGCTCCGGGAAATCCACGATAATCGGCTTGATCTGCGCATTTTATACGCCGACGAAGGGACGCGTGCTGGCGGACGGCGTCGATTTGGCGACCGTACGCCTGGATTCCTACCGTACGCAACTCGGTGTCGTGCTGCAGGACACATTTTTGTTCGACGGGACCATTCGCGAGAATGTGGCCTACGCGCGGCCTGAGGCGACGGAGGAAGAGATCCTGGCGGCCTGCCGAATCGCTCGCGTGGACGAATTCGCCGAACATTTCGAGAAAAGATACGACACCGTGGTAGGGGAGCGCGGAGTAAAGCTTTCGGGCGGGCAGAAGCAGCGGGTTTCGATTGCGCGCGCGCTTCTGGCCGACCCGCGCATCCTGATTCTGGACGAAGCGACATCCAGTCTGGATTCCGAATCCGAGGCGCTGATTCAGGAAGGTTTGAAATATCTGATGCGCGGACGGACGACCTTCGTGATCGCGCATCGGCTCTCCACAATCCGCCGGGCGGAACAAATCCTGGTGATTCAGGACGGTCGCGTGCTCGAACGCGGAACGCATGAGAGCCTCTATGCTGCGCAGGGACGCTATTTTGAGCTGTACAACAAGCAGCACGCGGTGGAGACGAACTTGTTCCTGGCGCCGGGTGAAGGCGACAAGACAGACGAGAATTCGGGGGAGAATGGCGGCGGTTCAGGCAGTGGCGCGCTTCCGGAAGCGCTTCGGATCATGCGATCGCAGAATTCGTAAACTGCCCATGGCCCGCCCCAGGGAGCGGGCCCCACAGAAGATTCTATAGCGACGGACGGCGGACGATTCCCTTCTTGTTTTGAGCGGCTTGCACTGGCAATAAGGTAGCCATTTTACGGATCATCGCCAAGACCAAACGCTTGTCGCCTTCCGAAAGCGTCGTGCTGTATTTCTTGATTTCGGCAAGGAACCGAATTTCGTCCTGGGAAAGTTCGCCGAGCATCTTCTGAGTTTCTTTGTCGCGAGGAGTCTCCGTGCCGGGAAAAAAATCAGCGAGGGAGATTTCCATGGCTTCGGCAATCTTGGCCAGGGTCTCGAGCGAGGGGACGGTGTGGCCGTTCTCGACGCGCGAAAGGTAACAGCGAAGCAGCCCGGTGCGGCGCTCGATGTCGCCTTGCGACAGGCCGCGCTGGCTCCGATAAGTCTTGATGACTTCGCCGATGTTGACTTGTGGTTTCTCTTTAGGCACTGGTTCCTCCAACGGAACTAGTAGCTTAGTGGCTAACAGCAGGAACCGCAAGCTGGAATTCCCGAAGTTCCGTTCCTAAAAGTAACCGGACTGGGGGACAGGATCTGAATTCCTGTCCCTCGAATTTGATGCAAGCACAGCCTTTAGAGGTCGTCCGCTTTTCGGAAGGGTTGCAGGGGAAGGTCTTGCGTGGCCGGAGTGATGTTGTAGCCATCGAGTTCGAGGACGGGCTGCTTCCCTTCGGCGTCACCAAGGTCATAGGTCGCGATGACGGTCTTCTCTTCGCCGGGTAGCAGTGAGAAATAGTTGTCATCCCAGAAGATGGGCACGAGGTCTTCGCCGTCTTTCCCCTTGGTAACGCGCAGATGCACTTGGAAAGCCACCCCGGAACTGGGGTTGTTGACCTTGACCCCAACGATTCCCTTCCCTGTTTTTTCGTGGAGTGAGGAGGTCAATTTCAATTTGATTGCGGGCAGGGAGTTGAGGCCGGTGAGATCGGCAAAGTCCTTCTGCGGTGTGTAGACTGTGTCGCGTCGTTTGGACCAATCCAACGTGTCCAGCTTGGTCGAGAGCCAGTAGAAGTTGTCGCTGACGAGATTTCCCGAAGCGTCGTGGAGATAGAGCTTGAGGAAATAGGTTTTCGAGAGATTCGCCGGCTTCGGCAGATCAAATGCTTTCACGGCAGTGTCGGCGGGCAGATCAATCTTTTCGTTATGGGTATCGATTTCTTTCCCGTCGATGTTGAAAAGCCTGGCGGTCGCTTCGAGTCCTTTGATGGGCTCGTAGGTGCCGTTGACGATGGCAACGGAATTGTCGTTGTAGTCGTACTGCACGTGGACAACTTCTTGCGCCTTCTTGGTGCCGAAATAGCCGCCCGCCGGAACGAGATAATAGTCATAGAGATGCCAGATCAACGAAGGCCAGGCGTTGTCCTGCATCCATTGAATGACTCCGGTCGCAGTGTATTTGTTGCGCGCGTAAGCCTCGAACATGGAGCGCTCATTGTCGTAGGCCATGGCTTGCGCCTTGCGCTCGTAGTCGTCGAGTGAAGTCGGAGCGCCGTAGCGCTTGGTCAACGCGTCGGTAAAGACGTGGACATCGGCGAAACGATCGCGGCCGGCGTGGAAGTTCCAATAGTCGTCGATGGGCCAGAGATGGTCCTTGGGAAGAAATTTCACAAGACTCTCTTTGGGGGGGATGGCGGGACCCGGACTGGTTTCCGTGTTGTAACCGTAGGCGCCCCCCGCTTGGGTGTCGGCCAGCCAATAGACGGGCGGGACGTACTCGTAGGGGCCGGTCATCTTTACGCCGGATTTGCCCGTGACGGTGGTCGTCTGTTCACTGGCGGAAGAGACCGTGGGGTTCGGCCATTCCATTTGCTTGAAGATGTCCAGGTACATCTGTTCGATTTCCGGAGGGGGAGGATTGTCGCTGCCGTAGAGCCACACAAAGACGCTCGGACGATTGCGCAGGCGGGCGAGTTGGTCGACCAGAGACGCCGCAGCGATGGACTTGGTTTCTGGGGTCCAGTGCTTCCACCGTTCCCAGGCATCGCAGCAACACCATCCGGGCATGATCAAGAGACCCATGCGATCGGCTTTGTCGAAAAATTCGTCGCGGTCGACCTTGCCTTCGAGGCGGATGGAGTTTAGGCCCATGTGCTTGACGTAGTCGAGGTCGGCGTCGAGACGCTTCGAAGACCAGCGAAGCAGCATATCCGGGGCCCACGCGGCACCGCGGATGAGAACGTTCTTGCCGTTCACCTTGAACAAGCGCCCGCCATTGGCGGTAAGCTCGGAGGTAACTTCGCGAATGCCGAAATTCACGACGGCTGTGTCCGAATCCCCTCCGCCCGAGACCACTCGGAAATTTGCTTTATAGAGATAAGGATCGCCCATCTGGTAAGGCCACCAAAGACGCGGCTGCGCTAGCTTGAGTTGCGGATATTGTTCGGGAGTAAATCGAACCGTTTTCGATTCCTTGCGAGCGAGTTCGACCGTTTGGCTGAGTTGCACCCCCGCCAGATCGACTTGCAGGGCTGATTTAACCGCATGGTCGGTTGTGTTGGTTAAGAGCGCGCTGACGGTTAGCGCCGCTGACTTGTAGTCCGATGCGAGTTTCGAATTCACGAAGGGGCGCCGTAGCGAGACATCGCCGGTCTCTGACAAAAACACTTCGCGCCAGATGCCCATGTCCTTGTCGGGAGGCGTGGGATTCCAATCCACCCAGGTGATCCCAAGATCCCATTTTTCGGGAGCGAAGATTTCCACCCCCAGGGCATTCGAGCTTCCCTTCTTCAGTGCACCTTCCACGCGAAATTCAAACTCGCGGTAAGCACCAGCAACATCGGTCCTGTCGGCAATCTTTTTCCCATTCAGCCAAACGTTGGCGCGGTAATTGATACCGAGGAAGTGGAGCCAAGCAGTAGGATTCGAAGAATTGGGAACTGTGAATTCGGTGCGGAACCAGAACGAGCAGCGGTACGGACTGTCCGAGGGCATGTCGCGCGTCGCGAACACCCCTTTTGTGTCCATCACGAAGCCGGGAAACTGCCTCAGATTCATGCCGTAGTCGGGATCGGGCAGAGCTTTGTCGGTGACCTGGGCACCCACGACCGTGCCGGGTACCTCGGCGGGAAGCCATTTGCTCGCGTCGAAACCGACGACGGAAACTTGCTCGCCCGCCGCCTTGTCCACGCACGAAGATTGCATGCGCCACGTGCCATCAAGATATTGCCGGTGCGCCGGCGTTTGAGCCGTTAGCAAAGATGCGGAAAGCCAGCAAACAAAGATCGTCAAAACGCAGAAACGGAAAGCCCGGAGTAAAGACATAGAATCCCTCGCAGGATGAACGGTCAAAGGCTGCATTTTGTGAACAACCCGCAAAAGTGTACATTAAATCGATTCAATTATGAAACCGTTCCTGAGCAGAAAACGGTCATCTTCGATTCGGTAAGCCGCCGCCTCGTCGCACGAGGTCGCCGAACAGCGAGAATCTGCATGATGACCTGATGGTCAGAAGCTTTGAAAATGTCCGATCGCTCGTTTTTGGTCGACTCGGCGCGACCTCCTCGGCAGAGGAACCTTCCTTTCGATTCTGCAGGGGGCTTCCACGAGTTTTCCACAGCAATTTTCCGCAACCATCTGTACTTGGGAACGAAAGAGCCGGTTATCGGGAAGTGTGACTAACAGCGGAATGCCAGGGGGTGTGCAAAATGGATCGATTGGCGCGTCGCAGTGACCTTTGTCGATCGCGGTGCGTCTTCTTCTGGCGGTTGCGCCGGAAATTCTGTAGTATTAGCGACGCAGGGGTTGCATCAACAACTCACAAAAAATGGAGAAATTAGAGATGAGCCTTAAACCGCTCGGCTCATGCATCATTTTCGTGCTCATTCTGTTCGTTGGGGGCTGCACGAATCAGACTTCATTGCCGATTACTATCGCTGTCACGCCTTCTCTCAGCGCGCTCGGGTCGGGCCAAAAGATCCAGTTATCAGCAGCCGTCACGAACACCACGACGGGTGTGACGTCACCAGCCACGTCGAACGACACCGCGACCGGGATCACTTGGGCTGCGACGGTCGGTGCGATTGACGCCAACGGAAATTACACCGCGCCATCGGGAGCCCAGAGCGCGACCGGGTACGTAATCGCAACGAGCAAGGTAGATCGAACGAAGTATGGTTACGCAACCCTCCACTTCGTCGGGCAGGGACAGGTGGCGACGACGGCTAATTCGCAAGTGGCGCTGTACACCGTCACCCCTGGCGCGGCCGGGAACGTGTCCGTGCAATTCGGGACCGACACGACCTACGGGCTGACCACGTGGACGCAACCATCGACGTCGGGAGAAGCGATCAGCTTGTTTGTCGCCGGTATGAGGGCCAACACCGCCTATCACATGAGAGCCGTTGTACAATTTAGCGATGGCGCTCAGTTCCTCGATTCGGATCACACATTCACTCCGTCAAGCAGCGGCAACGGCCCCGTCGCGCCGGCCATCATTGCAACCACGACACCGGGAATGACGCCGCAACATGGAGTGGAGTTGTTGGACTTCGTGTCGGGAACTGCATTCCCGACCATTACGGACTTGAACGGCAATATTCTTTGGACCGATACGGTCGTCCCTAATACAGCCGCGGCCAATCCGGTCAAGCTCATCTCGAACGGCCACTTCTTGATGAATTTCAGTGTAGGAACCGCTGATGGACAAGACTCTTTGCTCGAGGAAGTGGATCTGACCGGGAAAGCGATTTGGCAGATGACTGCGGCCGATCTCAACAAAGCGCTCGCCTCAGCGACATGCTCTGGTTGCAACATTACCGTGATCGGAACGCATCACGACTTCGTGCTGCTTCCCAATGGTCATTTGGTCGTGATTGCGTCGACCCAGCAGGTCATATCCGGGACAACGGTGACCGGAGACGTATTGATCGATCTTGACCAGAACCATAATCCCGTCTGGTTATGGAACGAGTTCGATCATCTGGACACCAACCGCAGGCCGTATCTGTGGCCGGACTGGACACACACGAACGCCATCCTTTATTCGCCGGATGATGGAAACCTGATTATTTCGATCCGGCACCAAAATTGGCTGGTGAAGGTGAACTATCAGAACGGCCAGGGCAACGGCGACATTATCTGGCACCTGGGCTATCAAGGCGATTTCACTCTGGTTGGAGGGACCGATCCGACGGACTGGTTTTATGCGCAACACGGACCGTCCTTTGCCACCACAAATACGACAGGCATGTATGCCATGGTCCTCTTTGACAATGGAGACGACCGCGTTTTCGCATCCGGGGTGACCTGCGGTACGACCGGAGCGCCACCGTGTCTTTACAGCACAGTGCCCTATTTCGAGCTCAACGAGACGGACATGACCGCTACGCTCGTCGCTAATCCGACGACTCCGAACTATTCTTTTTTTGGTGGGAATGCGCAGGTGCTCGCAAACGGGCATATCGAGTTCTGCGAAGCTGCTGGTGGACCGAAGGGCAACACGGGCACAATTTACGAAATGACACAGGGGGGAACCCCACAGCAGGTCTGGCAGATGCAAATTCCGGGAGTGCTCACGTACAGAGGCCAACGGCTGCCGAGCTTCTACCCGGGCGTGCAATGGTGATACGCGAGGCGTGATAAGCTACCAGTAGTCCGGAGTGGTGGAACTGGCAGACGCAGCCGACTCAAAAGCCAACGTTACGTCATTGCTCATTCCTGCTCACCATTTCTCAACCAAATACAGACTTTATCTGGCGCGTAGGACAAAAAAAGGCATAGGCTTCCTCACGGTTGTTCATTCTTATTCGTGGAGAAGCTATAGATAAGCTAAAGAAGTAAAGCGGGACGCACCGGTGTTCAAAGCACCGACACGTCCCTAACCCACAATGCGGAGGTAATCCGCTTCGCAAGCTCGCCGTAGTTTATCAGCAGAAGTTATTCCCTATCCGTAAGCTAGGCAGACGCGGCTCGCTGGCTGAGAAAATCCTTAGCCTTTGCGATCTCTGCATCCCATTTTGTAAGCTGCTCTGGAGTTAAGAATTTTTCGAGTTTCTCGCGTCCAGCGCTTCGATTCTTGGCGACGTATTGGGCGACGTCTTCTTTCGAGATGTTTGGATTTTGCTTCCTGTATTCCTGCAGTTTCTCGTATTTTTCTGTCAGAAAGGTCTTGAGGTCCTCTTTCTGCTTGTCCGATAGATTCAGTTCCGAGCCGAGTCGTTTCAATTCAACCGCGATGTTGTTGAGTTCATCCGGAGTCATAGTGCATCTCTTTCTGGGCAGGCTTTATTTTTATTGCAGGATTGGCTGGCGGGCGCCCAGTCAAAATACAACGTCCAAGGCGTATCCAAGAGGTCAGTCTTCTCGGTACGTGGTCACCATAGTTGAGAGTTTGGTGCGCGTCAAGAGTTAACAGGCGAAAATGTCGTTAGCAGATGATATGTCCGGTTGAATTAGCACGTGATATGTCCGCTTTTAGCGAGCCGTTAGGGTAGAGCTACCAGCCGGGAGGGAGGCATGGAGACCTACCCAAGAGCGGCAGTGGAGCGGGCCATGAAGATCCAGGAAGTAATTTTGCGGGCGGTGGCCAAGAAGATTACCTGGAGCCAGGCAGCGGAAATCATCGGCATCGGTGAGCGACAGATGCGGCGTTGGCGACGGCGCTATGAAGAGTTCGACTATGACGGTCTGTTTGATCACCGCTTGGGGAAACCCAGCCCGAAGCGGGTGCCGCTGGCGACGGTGGAGGAAATCTTACGTTTGTATCAAGAGCAGTATGGGGATTTCAACGTGCGGCATTTTCATGAAAAACTGCGGGAACAGCACCACATCCGGCTCAGTTACACGTGGGTAAAGCAGGCCTTGCAAACCGCCGGGCTGGTGAAGAAAAACAAGAAGCGTGGTGTGCATCGACGGCAGCGGCCACGGCGCCCGCTGCCGGGGATGTTGTTGCATCTCGATGGCAGCTCGCACGCCTGGTTTCAGGATCACCGGAGATACGACTTACTGGTGATTCTGGACGATGCCACTAGCGAGATTTACTACGCCCAGTTGGTGGAAGAGGAGTCCACGGCTACGGTGATGACTGCGTTATGGGAGGTTATTGAGCGAAAAGGCGCTTTCTGCGCATTGTACAGCGATCGTGCCAGCCATTTCTTTCACACCCGGAAAGCCGGACAGCCGGTCGATCGCACGAGGCCCACGCAAGTGGGGCGTGCTCTTCAGGAACTCGGAATTCAAATGATTCCGGCTTACTCTCCGCAGGCCCGCGGAAGGAGCGAACGCAACTTCGGAACCTGGCAAGGACGTCTACCGCAAGAACTGCGACTGCACGGGATCCACAGCCTGGCGGGAGCAAATGAATTTCTGCGTGAGCAGTACATCACGGAATTCAATGAGCGCTTTGCCGTAGCACCGACACAGCCAGGCCACGCGTTTCTGCCGGTACGGGGAAAGAATCTGGACCTAATCTTTTCTCTGCAGCATGAGCGCACCGTCAATCAGGACAATACCGTGCACATCGGCCCGTGCATTCTGCAGATCGAGAAAACCGCGTGGCGTGCCACGCTGGCGGGTTGCCGCGTGATGGTCTACCAGCATTTGGATGGAACCTGGAGTATCACTTATGGTCCCCACTTGCTGGGGCGCTACAACCGCACAGGACTAACACTGACGTTGGAAACACGGAAACAGCGCCAACCTCTGGGGAAGCGGGGGTCGCTACGCTCCCCACGCCTCCCCAGACTCTACACCCCAACTAAACCCCTCACACCAAAACCAAACCGGACACTTCGTGTGCTATGAAAACCGGACTTTTTAACTTGCTAACGACAGAGTTAACAGGCGAAAAGACGGCGGGAGAACGCTTTGTTACACGCCCGAAATGAAAGCTCGTCATGTGGACGTGGCCTCGTCTACTGGCAAAAATAACAGTACATGAAACGGCACCCGTTCTTTATATCGTCCTTCTGGTGCAGAACTCGTCTTGATATATAGGCAGCCATCGAAGGTGCAAGGAGGAAAGATGGCTCCTAGCGCGGCGATTCTCGCTGCTTTGGTAACAAGTTGCCGGATGCTCTCAAATAGCAATCAGGTCCAATTAGCCGACAAAAAAGAGGTGTTCGAGTTTCATCTTGAGTGGCTCAGCCTACGCGTGCAGTGCCGCAATTCGGCATCCACGGCAGAAGTGAGCAAGCAGATAGAAGCGCAATCTAATGACTTGGCCCTCCGCATGGCACAATTCATAGTGAATCGCTGGTGGCAATCCTAATTCTGCGAACCACTGGGGATAAGCTACGCTCGCGGGTCACGCAGCCGAGCCGCACACCTCGTTCGAGGGATGGCCCCCGAAGAAGAAGCCATCCCCCTACGGGCAGCGATTCCGCCCGCCCGGAGGAATCGCACCGGTCGCTATGTTGTCCATCCCTGTTTGGACTCAAGCCCGCTACGAAACAACTGGGGGAACCCCTAGCTGTAACTACTACCAATACCAACGACGAAAACGTTGCGTCATCCTATCGACAAATCACCCCTGAACCTCACCACGGGACGCTGATAATAAGGCGTCCCACCTTCGTCCCCGAGTCCCTTTGCTTGCGCGGTACGTGATTGTGTTATAGCCTCCGGGGTCACTTTGGGGGCACATATGAAACAGCTCGCCCTTGCCGTTCTACTGACCCTAGCAGTTCCGGCCCTTTCGCAAACAATCGACGAGCAACGACATCGTGTGTTACGCGAAGCCTACGAGTCGTTTTTTAACGCGACGTACCGCTTGATACGACCGGAACGTAACCCCCACAATGCAGATGATTGGTTGATGGAACGACACTTCAGCCCAAGCGACATCGAACGAATAGAGAATGCGGTTTCCCAGTGGTACACCGACCGACAGGCGGTTTCCGATGCGTGCATCATGTGCGCCAAAACAGGAGCCGAAACCAAAACAGGACACTGCCCTTTTTCACAGACGTTCCAGCAACAGATGGACAAAATCTCATTTGGCGTAGGAGCAAAGCTAGAAAGGCAACTTGACGACGGCCAGCGGTTCCACGACATGATAGAGGACTGCATCCATCGATTGCTTCTTGTACCCGAGTATGGTGACTCTTGTCATTTTCTGCCGCCAAAGCCCAGGAGTACATGAGTTGCCAAGGGATGGCGTGCATCGCACCTGGTACAGGCCGCACCTGGCCGCGCAAAGCGAAATAAACCTCGATAGCTTGCTTGAGTACTCAATTGTGTTATAGCGTTCCTGCCATGCCTCACCTTGACCAAACGCACAAGACTGTCAATCTTGCGTGTGCCTGTAAGTATCTAATAATGCGGCCGTTATCTCGCCACAGCTTAGCTTTAACCTAACCTATTAATAGCCTCGCCCTGCCCGATTGCCGGCGTGCGTCAAATCCAGATGATCGATTCGCGTTTGATTCTCTTGGGCAATCATAGAGAGAAGCGCGAATTAACTTGATACTGCGCGGGGAACGAAAGAGACTGCGGATCCCACCCGCCACCCACCCATTGTCAGAAAGCACCTCCATGCGCAGGTTGCGGCTTATATTCAAGGATAAGAATATCGAGGTCATCGTCTTCGCACTCGTCGCGATTGATTCTGCGATCGCTTGGTTCCTTTTCGCCAAATAATCGTCCGCCTGCGAGAGGTCATATTTGCCTGGTGCAACATTGCTCCGGAGCAACGACGGCCGATCCGCATGCATGTCAAGATCCAACCCAAGTGGTGGTTTCTTGGTCTTCTCTCCGCCCGAGAGGAATGCCGGCATGGTGGTGAAATTGGCCATCATGCTGGCACCTGTACAACCCTTGCCTGCGCCTAGAATCGTCACATCATCCATTGCTGTGCGTCTTGCCCCGGGAAGGTATAGACAAATTTGTGTTCTGGCTCCTTGGGTTGCCGCTGCATAATGCCCACGCCGGACATCACCAAATAGCGCCCATACAGTTGACCACATTTCCGTTCTGGTCCCGCCGGTAACTCCGCAGTTCCGAGTACCACTGCGAGAGCGAATTGAATACTTTCAGCCTGCCGCCGTACATCATCTGCTCGACGGCGAAAATGCCTGCCTCTACCGCGTTTGCCGCCTCCTGTAGCCTCAAGCCTTCCGCCCGGTATTGCGAGATGAGGTTCCTGCCACCCACTTGTGAGCGCCCCTTGGCTGCCGGGTCGATAACCCCGGGGATCCATGGGCCCCTGCCTTTGATTGCGTGAGAATGCACGTGGGGTCTTCGTGGCCCAAGTAGTGCTCCGAATACAAATAGAGCACACCAGATTCATTGTCCCGGGCGCCCCAGATCGCTACGGTTTTATTCCACCCCACGTCCAGGCCGTAAGCCCGCGACCAATGGTCTGGGATTGCGGACGTTCCACCAGAATTTCTCCGTCTGTGGGATGGTAAATAGCGCCCGAGCCAAACTGCGGGATTCCATTTGTCCGGGCGTCCCGTTGGTATGCCGGGATCGAAGCGAATAGCTCTGCGCGGGTTTTTTCACCCAGGTGCGGCGCATCATCCCACGTAGCCGTGACCGTACATTCATGCTATCCGGCGATGCCTCTTGGAACTGCCGCACAATCTCCGTCATTCCCCAAAGCGTGGTGAACGTAAACAGGATTATGCCGCTTGGCTCGCTCGATATCGTCGAAAGCGTGCGCGTGAGGCATGTACGTAAATGGCCAGTTCCGCCTCTTCATCAAGCCAAATATGGTCTTTCGTTGTGCCGTAAAAACTCTCGGCACCTTGATCGTAGGATTTGACCGTAATGTCACTGCGGCCGCCCGAAACGTGCTTGATGTAAATGGTCTCGACGGCTTCCGGGATTCCCGCTTTAGGTGTAGTGCTCAGCAGTGCATCCGCTGGGATCAGGCCAGTTCCAAAACGCTGAGCGGGTCCAAGCAGAGCTAACTGGACGATGTCCCGAGTGGTCTTGCTGGTTTGTCCCGCGGCCCATGCGGAGATCGGCCTTGTAAATCTGCGTCCGTTCCACCATGGATACTTGCCAGTCAAATGAAGCGCGGTCTCATAGGCATAGAAGGACTCAATGTTGTGTTCCTCGCGCCACTTCAGTTCCATTTCGATTTCGGCCCGCGATGGTAGATTCATTGCCGTTTCCGAGCTCTTACGTAGTCCGACATGCTCATCTCATCGAGCGGAATCTGGCTGAACGATTGCGCTGCGCATGGCCTTGAGCTGCTCCGCATACTCACGCATGTTCTGAGCGCCGCCGAGTAGCTCAATCTCCGCTTTCTTGTGGCGCTCTTCGTAGTCTCGCTGGCGCTTTTGTTTGGCCGCCTCGAATGCTTCGCCTAATTGCATCGGACCTAGCCTTCGCTTCGGACGCTAAATTCCGCGTCTTTGCTGCCGGTGAATCTTCCGTACCAACGTGCCGCTCTGCCTTCGCCTGAGCCACACGGTTCTCTTCCCGATCCCGGTCTAACTTGTCTGCCGCTGCGTCTGCCTTGGCGTTCGAGTCTGTGGCTACAGGCGCGGCCTTGATAACCGGCCTGTGAGAATCTTTCTGACGCGCCGCGTCCCGGCGATCTGGCAGACGCAGTGGCCAAAATCGAATCAGCGCAGTTAAGCTATAGACAAGCTAAACCAGAGGAAATGCAGCAATCGACCGAAGAGACGAAAAGTGTTACTCTTCAATAGTTTAAACGGTTTCCCCGGAGTGGCGGAACTGGCAGACGCAGCAGACTCAAAATCTGCCGGGACTTTGTCCCGTGAAGGTTCGACTCCTTTCTCCGGGACCATTCTTTTTCCAAGCATATCCTCTAGGAGCAATTGTGCATGACAATTGCAGGGGAAATTCCGATCACAGGGGCTTTTGCCGATGTCTAATTGGAACGTGCTGGCGAAGCTTGACCCGCTGTGGACGGTTCTGTCCGATCCCCAAAAAAAGTTCGGAGGATGGAAACCAGAGGAATTTTTCGCCACTGGCGAACAAGAGGCCAAGCGAGTACTGAAGATGTGCGATTCACATGGACTGAAGATTTCGTACGGCAAGTTTCTTGACTTCGGGTGCGGTGTGGGAAGAATGACAAGAGCGTTCTCCAGTTACTTCGCTTCGTGCACGGGCATTGATGTTTCGGAGAATATGGTCAGTCTCGCGAGGGATTACAACCGCGAACGCACGCATTGCGATTTCGTCTCTAGCCAGAGTACGGTCCTGCCATTTTCTGACGGCAGCTTCGATTTCGTCTTTTCGGTGCTTGTCCTACAGCACCTTCCGACGAGAGGCATGATTGTTGCCTTTATTCGCGAGTTCATTCGAGTGGCGAAGGAGAACGGAGTGATTGTTTTCCAGGTACCCATTGAACTGCCGCTGCGAAGGCGAATTCAGTTGAGAAGGCGTCTATGGGCGGCGCTTTCTTTTCTAGCCGTACCGAAGCCCTGGTTGTTTAAGGCGGGGCTGGCGCCGATCCAAATCAATGGAGTTTCCCAACAACAGGTCGAGGAAGTCGCCATCCGCAAAGGCGCACGAGTGCAAGCCGTCGAGCGCTACGATGCCAGCGAAGGGGAATTCCACAGCAACTATTATTTCATTGTCAAACAGTCCACATCGCCAGCGAACAACAAGTAAGAGCGCACCCCAAAACGTTTTCCGCGAGCGGCTCCCTCAACCGGGCCGCTCGCGGATTGAGACGGCATTGCGTTGAACTATTTGTATGTGGCGTTGGTACGAGCCAGCTCATCCCGGTGCGCGCTGGATTCTGTCATGGAACCAAAGGCGATGCCGCCGAGGGGGTTCGATTTCAGGGCCTCCAGCACCGCGGCGTTGACCTTGTCGAGGCCTTCCGCGTTTGCCGCGATGTAAACGATCCAGAACGTGCCGGGCGCTTCGCTATGGACGGCAAGTGTGTCAATTTCGTATTCGTGGATGGTGCCGTCGGCGAGCATCTTCTCCAACAGCGGAGCGACCAGATTTTTACTGATCTTCTCGATCGCGTCGTCCGGCGCGTCTGCTTTCAATTTATAGGACGATTCATGGGTGTAAGCGTCTTTCCACGATCCGGAATGCCAGTTGTAAAAGCGGCTAACGAAAATGTTGTCCCAGTGTTTCGTGGCACTGCTCAAGACGGAAGTTGTCGTAAGGCCGGATTTGTAAAACTGGTCGAGCATATTCAGCACTCCGGCCAAAGACATCGACGACCACCATTCGTCGTGAGTTGCGCCGTCGGGTTGGTGAACCAAGTTGACATCGTCGCCGTAGGCGACAATCGTGCCATTGGCCATGGCCTTATCCAGCATGGCTCTGTCGGCCGCGTTTGCCTTTTCCATGTCCGCCCATTGCGCGCGGGGAATGTTCCAATCGCCTACGTATGAGTACAACGGCGGTTTTTCTTTCACCTCCGCCGTCTGGCCCAGTACTGCAGTTGTGGACATTCCAAGAAAGAACGTAAGTATCACGAATGCGAGCGAAATTTTTCTTAACACGTTTAAACGTCTCCTTTTTCGATCATCTTGTTTTTGGAACCTGGGGAACTTGTGGCCGAATCACAGCACAAAGAGGAGTAGTCACTTGTTGCAACTTGGACCTAGGAAACGGCTCGCTCCAAGTGCTGTGGCGTTATGTGCGACTATATCCCGTTCTCAGGAGGAGTCAAGAAATTAACCAAGCACGAATGTGCCGTTGATCGGAACAGTGAGGTTTAAACTCTCGAGTCATCAACCCTAAGTTCATTCCAGGCTGATCGAAAAGCGTGTGCAGCGTCCGTACCGACGACTGTCAAACGCAGCAAGAATGGCTCTTGGCGAGGTGTTTCCCTTACTTGGTTCGAGTGACTTCGATCATGTCTGCAAACGTAGTTACAGTAGGTCAAAGATCGCCCCAGTTCAACAGAATCACAGCTGGATTAACGTAGTGTTTGGCCCAGAAGAAGCCCGACCGGAGAATACCTGTCTGGCCGTACGGCCAAGACTAGACGCCCAACAAAATATTCCATTCGACGGGTAGACGGTAGGCAGCAGCCAGCGATCTCAAGGCCGTCAGCGAAGCTTCGTGCAGGAATAGCATGATTTGCCGGCCAAGGTCCAAATCGATCTGAGGCAAGTGGCTTTCGTGGACGATGTTGTTTCTCAAAGTGTCCGCTTCGACCAACCTCGATTGCCGAAAATACTGAACGTCGGCCGGTCCAAACGTCGAGTGATGACGAATTTTTACGTGGCGGAAGAACAGTTCCGCACGGTTCGGAAGGGATTTATCGGGCAATTGTTGACGAAGCTTGTCGAGTTCGAGCGCGAAGACGCCAGCCGGCCCTTTATCCCTCAGCAAACTGAGGGGAACTTTTCGTTCCATGCTGAGCTCGGAAAACCAGCTCGCCGGGTCCAGTTCAATCGCCGACTCACAAACCGCGGTGAAAATATCATCGGCGGTCGCGTGCGACAAAATAACGACCGATGCCGCGGTTACGCTCTCGCCCGTAATGGCCGTCCGTTGCGCCAAAGCCTCGGCTACTTTGTCGAAGTCGATCGCAGCATCGACTGTTTCTCCTGAGGCAATCTGCTGCAGGAGTGACAGAACAGTGGCCCGGCCGCTCGGTTGCTCGCTGAGTGTCTGTTTGAGCGCATCCGAAGCTGCGGCAATTTCGAGAGCGGATGTCAACGTCGATTGACGTACGATCACTCTCCGGAGCAGCTCCGAACACTGTCGGCTGGCGAGGGTTCGCCTCGCCAGGTCGATGATCGGTTGTTGTTCGGGCGTGGCCATGGCTTCGGGATTGTACCGGAGAAAACCTGCGAAAACACTATGGGTGTTCTGTTCGTCTGATGTTCGCGCGTGCTTGCCGGTGCAGGCGAGAGAGGATAGACTCGCCTTCTTCATGGGCACTCCTCCGTCGAGCGATCCGCAGGGTTATTTGCTGGGTTTTTGGGCGCTGGTTGCCACGCAATTTCAGGGCGCGTTTAGCGACAACGCCTTGAAATGGCTGGTGGGATTTCTGGTGCTCGAATCGAGCATTTTCGCCGAACGGCGCGATTTCCTGTTTGTGCTGGTTGTGCCGTTGGTGTTTGCAGTTCCCTTTCTGATTTTCTCCATCCCCGGTGGATACTTCGCGGACCGTTTCAGCAAGCGCAGTGTAACCGTCTGCACCAAGGTACTGGAATTGCTGACGATGGGCGGGGCTACGTATGCACTATGGCTCGACCGGCTGGACCTGGCGGCAGTGGCCCTGTTTTTCGTGTGCATGCAGGGAGCGATTTTCGGGCCTTCGAAGTACGGATTGCTCCCGGAGTTGCTGCCGACGAGCAAGCTCAGCTGGGGTAATGGCGTGATCGAACTGTGGACGTTGCTGGCAGCGATTGGCGGAACCCTGGCCGGCGGATTCCTGGCGCACCGTTATCGCGGCGAGCAGCAATGGTCCGGTTTCTTTTTCATGGCGCTTTCCCTGCTAGGCCTGTTGACGAGCTTAGCCATCAGTCGTGTGCCCGCGGCGGATGGCGCGCGACGCTACGAGTGGAATTGGGCAAAGCAGTTCTTTGAAGAGGTTTCCCGCATGCGGCAGGACGCTATGCTCTGGGTTGCCGTAATTGCGAATGCCTTCTTCTGGTTCCTCGGAGCCATCTTGTTGCTCAACATCGTGCTTTATGCGACCGACATTCTGCAGGTGGACGAAACGCGAAGCAGTTACCTGCTGGCCGCTCTCAGTCTGGGAATCGGAGCGGGAAGTTTCCTGGCGGGGCACGTATCGGGACGAAAGATCGAGACGGGAATGATCTTGCCGGGTATGACCGGGATCGTCCTGGCCACGGGTGTGTTGTTTGTTCCCGGCTTGAGTTATCGGACGGTGATGCTGCTGCTGGTTGCGTTGGGGATTTCTGCTGGATTCTTCGTGGTGCCCGTCAACGCGCTGATTCAGAACCGTCCGAAAGCAGAGGAGAAAGGGCGAGTCATTGGAGCATCCAATCTGCTTTCCTTCGGTGGCATCGCGCTGCAACCTCTGGCGCAGTATGCCATGCTGCGGCTCGGGCATCCGGATCCCGGTCACGTGTTTCTGATTTGTTCGTTGACGTGCACCGCTATGGCCTTTGTGCTGGCGCGGATGCTGCCCGAATTATGGCCGAGCGCGCTCGACTGGACGAGATTGCGACAACGGGCTAGCCTATAGTCAGCCGACGGGGACCGTCACCACTGGCGGTATCGGCTTAATGGAAAAGATGGGAACCGGAAGTATGGTACCCGGCTCGCGGCCCGAGTTCCGGGGATTGCAATATTGGATGGAACGCGTCCTGAAGGAGCTGGATTCGGTGCGTGAGTCGCCCGAAGCGGATGCGGTGCATGACTTGCGCGTGGCGATTCGGCGTTGCCGGTCTGTGGCTGCGGTGCTCGGAGAGGTGGATCCGGATCCGGCGTGGCCTCTCATGCGCAAACTAGCAAAGAAGTTATTCCGGCAATTGGGCGATCTGCGGGACACGCAAGTGCTTGAAGAATGGACCGAGAAGCTTGGGCCGGAATCCGATCCGTCACGGGAGCGGCTTCTGGCCGCATTCGCCGTGCAGGAGAAGGAATTTATAATTGCTGCGCTGAAGGCCACCGAAAAATTCAATCAGAAAGCTTGGAAGAAGTTGGAGCGCAGATTGCAGCGAAGAGCCCGATTGGTTCCGATCGACGGCCTTGCCGCGCAGTGCCTTGCGCTCGAGCGCCTGGAAGGGGCGAAGGAGTTGCACGTTCGCGCTCTGCGGGCCGAGAAGGCAGAAGCCTGGCACGCGCTCCGTATCGGTGTGAAGCGATTCCGTTACACCGTGGAGAGCTTGCTGCCCACTCGCTACGTGGAGTGGGGTGAAAATTTGAAACGGATTCAGGATTTGCTCGGCGAAGTGCATGACCTCGACGTGCTCTCGGCGAAAATTGACGAGCTTGCGGGCGATCTGAACGAATCACGCACTGCCTGGACCGAACGTATTGCCTCTCAGCGTCACGAGAGGATAGAAAATTATCGCCGTCTCACGATTGGGGATGGCGGCCTATGGCAATTTTGGAGGCGAGGACTTCCCGAGGGTAATCGGGTGGTGACCGCTTCGCAGGGGCGCTTGCGGAGCACCGCCCGAGCACTGGAATTGAACACAAAACGTGCCACCCTGGTGTCGCGACTCGCATCGCGGCTGTTCGATCGCCTGGCCAAATCACATCTAGAACCTTCACTGGCTGGCAAGGATTCGCAAAAGGTGATGCGGGCGGCGGCCCGGCTTCACGGAATTGGATTGGGACTGGATAGGAAATCACCGCGGAGAGCGGCCCGGAAATATCTGAAGGCCATGACCGTTCCGCCCGGTTGGAGTGAGACGGAATGGGAGATTATGTCAAGTGTGGTCCGCTATCACCGCGGAGCGGTGCCTGATTCGGAGCGCAAGTCGTTCGCACGCTACAGACCTGAAGAACAAAAAATGATCGGCTCGATGGCAGGCATATTGCGTCTATGTCGTGCGCTCGTCAAGTCCAGCGTTGCGTCAACCACTGGGCTGCGCGTCGAGAGGTCGGTGGACGCACTGATCGTGTACGTGCCCGGCCTTGTGGAAAGCGAAGAAAATGCGACGAGGCTGGCGGCGGGTAAATATTTGCTCGAAACCAGCCTCGGGCTGCCCGTGATTGTGAAGACGCTGCCATTCACGCCAAAGGTGATTCAGTTGCCCAGAAAAGAAGAAGTGCCGCCGAGCGCTGCCGCGTCGGATTAAACCTTATTTTCCGGCTTTGCGCAGCAGTTTTGGCGTGGCCAACCAAACCAATTCCCCGCTCGGGGGCATCAGGCGCTTCAATTCCACAAAAGCGACCCCGGATTTCTTCAGCGAACTGATGTGGTGTTTGGTGCCGACGGCAGTGGCGAGCAGATCGTCTAGATGCGGCGCGTGGCCGAAGACATACACGGTAGAAAGATCTTTGTCCTTTGAAAGCTCGCGAAAAAGCTGCAAAGGTTCGGCGCCTGGAAGAAGCAAATCCGATTTGCGAATCTTCTGTTTTGAATATTCGAGGACCTCGGCGAAGATTTCAGCGGTCTGTGCTGCTCGCAGATAAGGGCTCGACAGTATCAGATCAGGGATAGAGGCAATCTCCGCCACACCCTTGGCCACTTGCCGCGACTTCTCCTTACCCTCGTCGGTCAGATAGCGCTCTGGGTCCGCTGGGCACTTTGGGTCTTCGCGGTCCACGGCAATTCCGTGGCGCACAACATACAGCTCCATGCGCGGAGTGCCTCCCTCAGAACTATGCTACAGAAGCAAATATGAACGGCAGGTAAGAAGATGGCGCGTGATGTGAATGAGTAAGGTTGCCTGTTCTTCGTACGATGCCGGAGAGGGCTTAAAGGGTGAAGCCGGCCGGGGCCGCTCGCTTTCGCAGTACGGTATGCCCTTGAACCGTGCTCGCCAAGGTATGCCAAAAATTCAGTCGCGAGCTGCTTCTGCCCAACGACGAAACACTGTCCCATAGGGGCAGTCGAAAGCAGGAGGGCAGGGCTTCGAGCCGCTTCAGCCGCCAAGGTTACCTTCGCCCGGTACGACGTTATCCATGCAGCGACATTTCTGGACAATCCCGAAGCCGATCGTATTTGAGCCTCGACTCCCATGGCGAGGCCTTTCGATTGGGAACCGTCCACTCATTCGGCCGCGGGAGGTCGGAAAAAGAGCTGGAGGTGGAATTCTTTTTCAAACAGATTGGAGCTACGTTCGGCGTCGCGAATATCTTCCGTTACGTCCCCGCGCGCCTCAACTTGGAAACTAACAGCGCTGCGCTGAAAGGTGGCGCGCAGGCCGAGAATGCGCTGACGGTGCGAGTGGTCCAGGCCTTCTGCGATGCGGACCAGGGAGGCCAGTCGCCGCGCGATGCGCTTTTCATTGTTGTTGAGCGCGGAATAGGCGGGATGATGCCCGTCCGGTTCTGACTTGCGGTTGTGGTAACGGACGACGGCTGCGACGACGTTGCGGTCCCGGCCGTCCAATCCGGGTATATCGCCGTTCAAGGCCAGGTACTCTCCGTGCTTGTGATGGCCCCGATGACTGATCCGGTGTCCCAAATCGTGAAGAAGAGCAGCGGCCTCAAGCTGTACGCGCGCCTGAACGGGCAAATGGTGCAACGGCTGAAGCTGGTCGAACAGCATGAGGCTAAGTTCGCGGACATGCTCCGCGTGGCGCTGATCGTAGTCGAGACGGCGGCCGAAGCCGCGCGTGGCCACAAGAATCTGTCGCGCGTCTGCGTTGTAGCGATGCGGCTCTTTGCGGGAAAACGCGTCGCGGGCAATTTCCTGGAGCAGGCCCTCACGAATCCCGACGCTCGGAATGGCGAAGGTACGGATGTTGAGATAGCGTCCGAGTGTGACGAAGATGAGAGCGGCAACGGCCATGACGTCCGCGCGATCGCGCCGGACCCCGTAAGTTTTCATACGCGAACGCACGTCGCGCTTCAGAATGTCCGGCAGCCGCTCGCGAAGCAGCGAGACTTCTAAAGTGGGCAACCCGTCCTGCCGTGGTCCGGGAGCAACGTTGGCAAGTGTTTCCGCGTTGCCGCCGAGCGCCACGGCCACTTGATCGGCAAGATTGGGACGGCCGGGAAGGCGCGATTCCAAGAGCGCACGAACATAGCGGCGCACCTGTTCGGCTTGCGCCGGGTGGATCACGCCGGGAATTTTCAGAGTGCTCATGAGGCGCACCGTACCCAGCGGGATTTGCGCCGCCTGGGTCAGCGAGTGATCACGCAGGATACTGAGTTCCAGGCTGCCCCCACCCAGATCGACGATGCAACCTGCTTGAGCTTCCGGTCCGAGCGCGGCAAAGACGGCTTCGCGGCCGAGTCGCGACTCCTCACGGGCACTGATCACTTCGAGCTGCAGCCCGGCTGACTGCTTCACACGGCGAATGAGCGCCTTGCGATTCTGCGCTTCACGCGACGCACTGGTGGCCACCGCACGGTATTTCGTGACCGCATATTCATCCATGATTTCCCGGAGCTGGCGAAAGACCTTGACGCCCTTTTTCAAGACCTCCTCGCTGAAGCGGTGCCGAACAAACACGCCTTCCCCAAGACGGAGCGAGCAGCGCTCCGTTATCAGCGGTTCGATATCAAGGGCGGAGTAGGCCCGTGCCACGGACAAACGCACTGCATTGGAGCCGGCGTCGATGGCGGCGATGTGAACAGGCTCGGGCATGTTTGTCGTTTACCGCCACAGATGAGCGAGAGCGGATGATGGCGTATATTTCGTGGCGCGAATGCCAAGATGATCGCCGACGCGCTGCCGGAGCTGCTTGTTGACGGTCGAAACGCTGGCTTCGCCGTCGAGTTCGATGAAGGCGTTTCGTTTGGCCATCACTTCGAATTCACGCATGATCATGGTCTGGTAACGGACAAAGGACCAATAAAGATCGTGAGAGAGGGACATATCCCGTCCGGCTTCCCAATAGCTGATGGCCTGGGCCTTCTTGAATTCGCGAGCGAAGGCGGTCTCCGGGCGGACGTTCAGCCAGAACGTGAGGTTCGGACGCAGAGCCATGGCGTAGAGTCCGGTGAGATAGTCGCGATTGATTCCGCGAACGACGCTTCGGGCAATCAGCGTAAAAATGAAACGATCGGCGAGAACGACCGCGCCCGAGCGGAGTGCGGGTACGATGCGGTGCTCGAGCTGGTCAAAGAAGTCGGTCGAATACATCAGCGCAAGGGTCAGGCGGGTTACAGCATTCTTGGCGAGCAGTTCGTCAATGTCGCGCCCGACGAGGTTCGAACGCCGCAGGCCGCTGGTCTGCACGGCAAAGCCTTCGGATTCGAGCCACTCCTGCAGAAGCGCGATCTGCGTAGAACGGCCGGAACCATCCAAGCCTTCGATGACAATCAGATTGCCGTGAAGCTCGGACGGATCGAGCCCCACCAGATGCTCGCCAAAGAAATATTGCGAGTCCTCGGTCTCTGGAGATTGCACCTTGGTCGCCGAGCCATCCGACGGCGAGGAAATCGGAGTGATTTTGTCCTTTTCCTGATCGGGCATGGTCACTCCACTACGTTCGCGAGCGGCGCAAAGCGCTTGAGATCGATCTTCGACGCAACGATGTCCCGCATCTGTTTCTGCAGCTTATTGACAGGGAGGGTTCCGTCGAGAACCACAAAATTGTCCGTGTCGACCATCTTGTCGTACTCCTCCAGAATGCGCGCCTGAAAGAGTTTGAAGCTTTCGGAGCGGTCGTAGGAAAGACCAAGGTCCATGCCAGCCTCGTAGTATTTCAACTTGGGGCGGCCGCTGAGGATGCGGTCGACCGCGACGTCGAGCGGAGCGCGGAAGTAAAAGACGATATCCGGGATCGGCGCAAAGCGGTAGAGATTGCGAAGCCAGCGGTGCGAGCAGCCCCGCGCCGCGTCGCGCGCAAACGCGGTGTAGATGTAGCGATCGGCGAGGACCAAATAATCGCCCTGCAACAACGGCATGATCTGCCGCTCGCAACGGTCGGCAAAGTCCGCGGCGTGAAGCAAGGAAAACGTTGTTGGCGTAAGTAGACGCTTTTGCTTGCCGCGACGGGTCGCCGACTTCACCAGCGGCGACGAATTCCATTCCGTGAAGTGCAGACGGTAACCACCTATTTCGAGCCACCGTTTCAACAGATAAAGCTGGGTGCTTTTGCCCGATCCATCCGTGCCTTCGACAACAATCAGGGCGCCAGGATAGGCGCGGCTCGGAACCGGACGACCGGGTTGCGGGAGAGTAGTCTTTGTGGCATCAGGCCGGGGAGGCCTCAGCGTGGTTTCTTGGTTTTCCATGAGAGAGCTAAAAGGCTGCTCGTCAGAAGCTTGAGAGTAGTTGGTCATTGTTACAGATTCATTACAGCACACTAATGACAGGCGGCGCAAAATCCTGGCTGACCGGGCATACCAAAATCTAACGTTCTTGGTCTCCCAGCCGTTGTGCCGTCGTTCGGGGCTAGAAGAATGTGAGTTTGATCGATAGAAATTTCTTCGGGTTTTTTCGGAACTCAGCCAGCAAGGAGCGCATGTCACCGCTGAGGCCGGTGAGATTGTCATAGAGCTGTGGGTCGCTGAACAGTTTGCCGGCCGAGTTGTTGTCTTTGTTGAGTTTTGCCGTAGCCTCGGAAAGGTTGGTGCTGGTGTCCCGGAGCTTGTTGTAGAGAGTTTCGTCAGTAGCCAGCTTGCCGAAAGTGCCTTTGCCCGCGCGGATGTCACCAAGTACCGCGTTCCCATTCGAGAGCGCTTGCTTCGCCTGATCATAGAGCGAGGGGTCGTAAAGAAGCTTCCCGAGGGTGCCTTTTTGCGCGCGGAGGTCGCCAAGAATCGTGTTGACTTGCTCGACGGTGCTGTCTACTTTGTTTGCAATCTCATCATTCATGACAAGTTTGCCGAGTGTACCTTGGCCGGATTGTACGGTGCTCGCAATCTGATCGCCCTTCACGAGTATGCTGTTCAGGTGTCTGTACGCCTGGTCATCGGTGAGCAACTTGCCGATCGTGCCTTTGCCTTCCTTGACATCCGCCACAATCCCCTGAATCTGTATGCTGAGCTGCTTCAAATTCGTCAACACGTCGGCGCTGGTCTCCATCACTTCCTTGATGGCTTTTTCCTCGCCCCCGGTGACGGCTTGCCCGTCCTTCAGGGGAACGCCGGTATAACCGCGCTGGATGTTGACGTAACGATTTCCGAGTAAGCCTTCCGTGACGAGGGTCGCGACGGAATCGGTCAAAATGTCGCTCTGATATTTGCGGTCGAGACGCATGCCGACTTCGATGTTGTGCATCTTGTCGGGAGGCTTACCGTGGTCGCGGGGCACCAAAATAATGCGCTCCACGTTGCCTATCTCGACGCCGTCCAACCGCACCGGCGCACCCTCGGCCAGTCCGGAAACCTCTGGCAAGAACGTGTTCAGGCGATATTTCGGTCCAAATACGCCAGCGCCGGTGACATAGAAAATGGCGACGCCGAGAATCACAAGGCCCACAAGAACAAACAGGCCCACACGCAATTCGGACCATGTCAGTTGTTTACTGCGCGCCATTTAGCGATTCCTCCGAAAAGTTGCCGGCCAATCCTGCGCTCAACTATACCCGATTAAATCAGAAATCGTCGCAGATACGCATCCTTCGTGTTCAACATTTCTTCCGGACTGCCTTCAAAGTAAATACGCCCCTCGCGCAAAACCAGAAAGCGGGTGATCGGCTGTTGCTTGGCGGCGGAGGCTTCGCTGCGGCGGACTCTGCGGGTGTCCGGATCGAAGTGGAAATTGGCGAGCGCGAAACCATCCTGCAAACGATGAGTCGCCATGAGCGCCGTTACACCGTACACATCGCGAAGACGCAGGATCAGCGTGATGATGGTCTGCGAAGTGATGGGATCGAGACCTGCGGTCGGCGAATCGTAAAGCACGATCGGCGGCCGTGTGATCAAGGCGCGAGCAATCGAGACGCGGCGCCGCATGCCTCCGGATAGTTCGGACGGCAACAGATCGCTGGTGTGCTCCAGTTCGACGAACCGCAAAACTTCCTGAACCTTTGGGGTGATGACTTCGTCGCTCGCCCCATCCTCTTCGAGCCGGTAGGCCACATTTTCACCAACGGTAAGCGAGTCGAAGAGCGCGCCCTCCTGAAAGACAAATCCAACCTGGCGGCGAAACTCCAGCAACTCGTCCTCGGTTTGGCCGGTCACATCGTGCCCGAGGGCACGGACAATACCGCGATCCGGGCGAAGCAAACCAGCCGCAATCTTCAAAGCGAGGGTTTTGCCCGTGCCGGTCTCTCCAAGCAGTACAAGGGTTTCACCTGGCTGCGTCGAAAAGGTCAAACCGCGCAAAATCGGGCTTTCGCCGAAGCCGATCCAGACATCGTCGAATTGAATGACGGCCGCTTTTGGCGGAGTACTTGTATTACGCGTAGAGAGTTCCATGTTCGTCAGAGTTTGTCCGCCAGATAGAGTGCCAATTTCGTGAGAAACGTATCCGCAATAATGATCATCACCGAAGAGACCACCACAGCTTGCGTCGTTGCTCGACCCACTCCCTGCGTGCCGCCACGCACGTTCAAGCCTTGATAACAGCCGACACTGGCGAGAATAAACGCAAAGACCAGCGATTTCGTGAAACCCTGCATCAAATCTGAGAATTCGAGGATGCCAATGGCGCGCTGCCAAAACGTAGTGGCCCCCAGACGAAGGGAAAAAACGCTGGCAACCATGCCTCCGACGAGTCCGACAAAAACGGAAATGGTAGTGAGCAGAGGTACGGTAACCAGGGCGGCGAGGACTCGAGGTGAAATCAACTTCCGGCTCGGGTCCGTGCCCATCGCGCGCATGGCGTCGACCTGCTCAGTAACCAACATGGAGCCCAACTCCGAAGCGATGCCGGAAGAGCAACGGCCGGCAACCAGCAGCCCGGTGATCGATGGTCCGAGTTCGCGCACCAGAGCGAGCGAAACGATATCACCGGTGAGAGACACTTGGCCGAATCGCTGGAACTGCGAACCCGTTTGCAACACCATGACCGCGCCAATGAAAAAACCAGAGAGAAGTACGATGGGTAATGAGCCGACGCCGATGTCGTCCATCTGATCGAGGGTATCTTCGTTATAACGGGGACGTGTGAGAAGGTTAGTCAGCGAGCGCACCGACATCCTGGTGTACTCCTGAACTCTGAGGACCGCCTGTTTTGCGGCATCAGTGAGGACTTCCGCGACCGAAAGTGTCTCCGGGGCAGGAGATTCGGGTTGAGTGACCTGGAGCGGTGTGTCCGGCACAGAGTTCTCGTGAGAAACCTCGCAAAAAGCGTAACTGCCCCAGCGAGTAGCGTCAAGAAGTTAGGAAGGTTTCTTCGTAGGAAACGCCGGACTGTTGCGTCCCTGGTCCGCACGATTTGCGATTGGTTTGAAACGGCCCGGCTCTCGCCTTCGGATTGCGCATGGAAAACGGTCAGCGATTCACGGCCGAGAAATGCGGCCCGCAGTAGCGCTGCCGCAACCGCCGTGCAGCGCCAGGCAGAAAAGGCCTTCATTCTTGCGGGAAATTCGGCAGACAAGTTCGAGAGGACGCGGTTCCGCATTTGATCGGAGGCTCGTTCATAAAGTTGAGCACCGGCGAGTGTTCGCCGCAAAGACTGCTCCGAGCCGAATTCCGACGCGCACTCCTCACAAACTTGCAGCCGCGCACACGGCCAATCCCTTTGATTCGAGGACAAACGCTCTGGCCAGGCACGCGCAGCACGTGCCCATCATTCACTTCCCTATCGCGCTCTTTATCGTCGGGGTGACGTTCGACGGCGGCATCGCGGCCTGATCAAAAAAAGGGGGCTTCGAGACCGCCGCATTTTTCAACCTGAGCGCGGCTGCTCTCGCGGTCCTGCCGGCCTTCTTGACGGGCCTGCTGGCGTGGCAAAGGCAGCTCGAGGGCCAGCCGAAAGGAATCCTGCTCGGTCACCTTTTGGCCGCGAGCGACCGCCATTCTGATTGGCGTCGACTGGTCGATCCACATCTTGACCTGGCATCTCGGGGGCTTCCTCAGTGCCGTGAAGTCTAACGCCATTGTGGACACGCCGCTTCGCTGGACGGAACTGCCGGTGGCCGATACACTGGATAGTTTATGCTGCGTTTCTATACCGCGGGTGAGTCGCATGGACAGGCGCTCTTGGCCTTCGTGTCCGGATTGCCAGCTGCATTGTCGATTGACATCGAGGCCATCAACCACGAATTGCACCGCCGGCAATTAGGTTATGGCCGTGGCGGCCGGCAGAAAATTGAGACAGACCGGGCTGACATTTTTGCGGGCGTGCGGCACGGGCAGACGATCGGAGCGCCGGTCGCCGTCAGGATCGAAAACCGCGATTGGTCAAACTGGGAGAAAATCCTTCCGGTGGAAGCTTCGAGCGCAGCGGAGGTTGAATCAAGAAAACTGGTGGCGCCTCGGCCGGGACACGCCGATCTGGCAGGCTCGCAGAAGTTCAATTTTCACGATGCGCGCTACGTGCTCGAGAGAGCTTCGGCCCGGGAAACGGCCGCGCGTGTGGCGGCTGGCAGCTTCGCGCGCCAATTACTCGGTCAGTTTGGAATACAGATCGTCAGCCATACACTTCAAGTAGGGCATGTGCGGCTCGAGCGCGCGGCGACGTGGGAAGAAATCGCGGCTGTCTGCGCTGATCTGGAATCGCCGCTGCGCTGTGTGGATGCGCAGGTGCAGGAAAAAATGAAAGCGGAAGTGGATCGAGCGCTGAAAGCGGGCGATACCGTCGGAGGCGTGTTTGAAATCGTGGCGCACGGAGTGCCGGTGGGGCTCGGGTCGCACGCTCAGTGGGATGAAAAGTTAGACGGGCGGTTGGCGCAAGGATTGATGAGCGTCCAGGCGGTGAAAGCGGTCGAAATCGGCTCGGGGGTCCTGGCTTCGGGATCGTATGGAAGCGAAGTGCAAGACGAGATCTCTTACGACAAAAAAGCGCGGAAATTTCACAGAAGCAGCAACCGCGCGGGCGGCTTGGAAGGCGGCATCACAAACGGCGAAGACATCGTGATTCGCGGGTATCTGAAGCCCATCTCGACGCTGAGAAAGCCGATGGGCACCGCCGACATGGTGACCAAAGAGCCGGTACGGGCGGCCTACGAGCGTTCGGACTGGTGCGTGGTCCCGGCCGGGGGTGTTGCCGGAGAAGCCATGGTGGCACTTGTGCTCGCGGATGCTTTTCTGCAAAAATTTGGGGGAGATTCGCTCGCCGAGACGCGGCGGAATTTCGAAAGCTATGGCCGACAAATCGACGAGTTCTGAACCCAATCTAGCCGCTAAGGCGGCCGAGGTGCCGCCGCGCAAGATCTATCCCATCGTGAAGTATGGCGATCCCGTGCTCGAAAGACCGTCGGCAACCGTCAAGAAATTCGACGCGGAACTCGAAGAACTCGTCGAAGACATGTTTGCTTCAATGTACGCGGCCCAAGGCGTGGGCCTGGCCGCTCCGCAAATCGGCAAGAGCATCCGCCTGACGGTGATCGATGTCTCCAACGGGAAGAACCCGGAAGCAAAAATTGTGCTGATGAATCCCGAAATTATCCATGCGGAAGGCGAAGTGCGCGAGGAAGAAGGTTGCCTGTCGATTCCGGGCTTTCGCGGATATGTGGTGAGGCCGCAATTCGTTACCGTTAGAGCGCAGAACGTCAAGGGCGAGCCGTTTGAGATTCGCGGCGAAAACCTGCTGGCGCGCGCGTTCTGCCACGAGATCGATCATCTTGCCGGAGTGCTCTTTTTGCAGCATTTGAGCATGCTCAAACGTGACCTGATCAAGAGAAAAATAAAGAAATTGCGGAAAGAAGGCGAGTGGTAGTTTCGCCGAGCGCGCCGGTGCGGAAACCATGAGCCGCCTGCGAATCGTGTTTTGCGGCACGCCGCAGTTCGCTGTTCCCTCCCTCAAAAAGCTCCTCTCCGAACCTGGGTTTGCAATTCTGGGCGTGTTCACGCAGCCCGATCGTCCGCGGGGCCGCGGCCAGGAAGTTTCTTTCTCACCGGTGAAGGAAACGGCAGTCTCCGCGCAAATTCCTGTTTATCAGCCGGCGAAAATCCGGGCGCCCGAAATCGAAGAACAACTGCGGACGCTTGCACCCGAGGTCATCGCCATCATTGCCTACGGCCAGATCATTCCGTCGCGACTGCTGCCCATTCCGCGCCTTGGCTGGATCAATCTTCACGCTTCCCTTCTGCCCAAATATCGCGGCGCCGCGCCCATTCAATGGGCCATCGCAAACGGCGAAACCGTAACCGGCAACACAACGATGCGCATTGACGCAGGAATGGACACGGGCGAGATGTTGCTGCAGCGGGAATTGACCATTGGGTTGAATGAAACGTCCCCCGAACTTTCTGCGCGCCTGGCAGAAAGCGGAGCAGCGCTGCTGGTTGAAACGCTGAACGACCTGCAATTCGGAAAACTGATGTCACGGCCCCAGGATTCAGAGGGGGTCAGCTACGCTCCGATCCTCAAACGCGAAGACGGGCGCATCGATTGGGGCAAATCCGCACAAGAAATCTATAACCACATGCGAGGCTTTACTCCCTGGCCAGGCGCGTTCACCGATTTCCGTGGGCAGACCTGCCACGTCTGGGGGCAGCCTTTCGACGCTCCGGCCATGCCCGCGTCTCGGACCGCATCGTTCGAATCGCCCGGAACTCTTGTCCATGAGCATGGGAATTGTTGGGTGACGTGCGGAGCAGCAACCCGAATCGAACTGTCGTACGTCAAATTGGAAGGGCGCAAGCGGGTATCTGCGGCTGAATTCGCCAATGGGGCGCGTTTGCAGCCAGGAGAACGCTTCGAACAACACTAATTTGCAGAACACTGGTTGCTCAGGCATACTCGCCTTTTGTGCCATCTTCGCCGCGCACACCGTGGTCCAGGGAGCCAAATCCGAATGAAAAGCTTTCAGCCAAGGCGGTCAGGAGGGGAGGTTTCTCTGCATGTTCGGTCGATTTTCCGACTTGCGGCTTCCCTGTTGCTGACCGCGCAGCTCAGCTTCTTACCGCTGGCCGCCTCACCCGCGGCACCCGATACACCTGCGCCCTCGGCCACACCTGATGTCGTTCTGAAAACCATGCGAACCGAGCTCAACCGGGCAAAGGCGGATCTCGCAAAGAGCGATCCCGCTCCCTACTTTTTGAGTTACACCGTTTACGACCAGGATCAAATCCTGATCGCAGCGGCTTATGGCGGTATTTTGTCGAATTCCACGTCGCGGCGGCGCACCGCCGACGTGACGATGCGAGTCGGCACACCGCAACTCGATAACACCCACGGCCAGAGCCGCTCGAGCGGCATGACTTCCGGCACGCTGCCGCTCAACGACGATCCGGACGCGGAAGCGCGCGTTTTGTGGGAACTTACGGATCGCGCCTACAAACGGGCCGCTCCTGCTTACCTGAACGTGAAAACCAACACCGCCGTGCAAGCCGAAGAAGAAGATAAGTCTCCGGATTTCTCGAACGACGCGCCCCAGGTACACAGCGATGCGAAACTGAAAGAACCCCCCTTCGACCGCACCACTTGGGAAAGCGAAGTGAAGAGGCTTTCCGGGGCGTTTCGCAACTATGGGAACGTTTACTACTCGACGGTGATGCTGCAGGTTTCGTCTTCGAATTCGCGCACCGTAACGAGCGAAGGCACGGAGTTGGCCATGCCGAGCGCGACGGCTCGGCTGGTCATCGAAGCACAAACACGTGCCGACGATGGGATGGACCTTCTGCGCGTCGAGACATTTCAGGCGCCCACGGCAGGAGGTCTGCCACCTGAAAAGGAATTGCTGGGCAAAATTGAGAAAATGGCTGCCGATCTCAAGCAGCTTCGCGCTGCTCCGGTCGCCGAACCTTACGATGGCCCTGCGCTGCTCAGTGGCCGCGCCGCGGCCGTGTTCTTCCACGAGGTGCTCGGACACCGCATGGAAGGTCACCGGCAACGCGATGAAGAGGAAGGACAGACCTTCACGAAAAAAGTGGGACAGCAAGTGCTGCCGACATTCCTGAGCGTGGTGGATGACCCCACGATCAAAGAGCTCGACGGGGTAAAACTTGCTGGAACCTATTCCTATGACAGCGAGGGCGTGCCGGCGCAGCGCGTTGACGTGATCCAGTATGGCGTGCTGAAGAACTTTCTGATGTCGCGCATGCCCATCAAGAATTTCGACCAATCCAACGGACATGGGCGTAACCAACCGGGCTTAATGCCGACCGGGCGACAGGGCAACCTGATCGTTTCTTCGAGCCAAACGGTTCCCGAATCCGAATTACGGCAGAACTTGATCGACGAAGTGAAAAAAGAAGGCAAGCCTTACGGTCTTTATTTCGACGACATCCAAGGAGGATTTACTCTCACCACGCGGTCCCTGCCGCAGGCCTTCCAGGTATTGCCGGTGATCGTCTACAAGGTTTATCCCGACGGCCGGCCCGACGAGTTAGTTCGCGGTGTCGACATCGTGGGGACGCCGCTCGCCGCGCTGACGCGCATTATCACGACCGGCGACAAGCAGCACGTCTTTAATGGAGTATGTGGCGCGGAAAGCGGGAGCGTACCGGTGTCAGCCGTTGCGCCGGCGATGCTCTTTAGCGAAATGGAAGTGCAGAAGCGAGCTCACGGCCACGACCGGCCCCCGATTTTACCGGCCCCAGGATTGGACGCCGCGCCATCCGCGAAGGACGGTATGAAAGCGGAGGTGAAGCCGTGAAGGCCGCCACGATCTTTTTCCGCCTGACTCTCGCGGCGCTACTGCTGGCTGGCGCCGCTCGGCTGGGATTGTGCGACTCAAAATCGGCCGACGCGAATGGTGCCGGCTTGGATGCAGCTCGCGAAGCAGCCAAAGGCGATGCGTTGCTCGAAGCGCTCCTGACGGAATTGGACCGCTCCAAATCGCAGTTGAGGATGGATCAGGTAAAGCCGCCCTACTACATTGAGTATCGCGTGAATGATGTGGACGACTTCAATGCGGAAGCGGCTTTTGGCGCACTTCGAGAGAGCAGCAGGTCTCGTTTGCGAGTGCTGCGCGTCGTTGTGCGCATTGGGGATTACAAACAGGACAGCTATTACGGCCAGGGGCTCGGCGCAGCTTCGATTCTTCCGCTCGACAACGATCCGATCGCACTTCGCCGGCAGATTTGGCTGCTGACGGACGAGGCTTACAAAAGTGCTGCCGATGCCTATGCGGAAAAACTTTCGGCTTTGAAGCAGTTCGCGGTAGACCCGAACCCAGTCGACGATTTTGCGCGCGCTCCAACGGTTTCCGATGTCCGCGAGACGGTTTCCCTGAAGGTCGATCAGAGCGAGTGGGACAAAACTCTGCAAGACGTGACCGATCTTTACCGGCAGTATCCTGCGATCCAATCTGTCGAAGCATCCGCGCGCTTCACTGCCGTGAACGACTATTTTGTGAACTCCGAAGGCACCATCGTAAGGCACGGCAACACCACCGCGACCGTGACACTGTCGAGCTCCACGCAAGCCTCGGATGGCATGCGGCTCGGCCGCAGCCCTTTCTGGACCGAAAAACATCCGGAAGAGCTGCCCTCTCGCGAAAAATTGCTGGCGGAGTCGAAAACGATGCTCGACACGCTGCAGCAACTGGAGAAAGCCCCGATCGTCGAGGAATCGTATCGAGGGCCGGTGCTGTTCGGTCCCGACGCCGCCAACGACGTCATGGCGGGACTGATTGGCGGCAACGTCCTAGGAAGAAAGCCGCAACCAGGCCGGCCGAATCGAACGACCGGCGCTTTTGCGACCAGCTACAAAAGTCGCGTGCTGCCGAAATTCGTCACGGCGGTCGATGATCCCACGATGAAAGATTTCGGCGGCACAGCTCTCGTCGGAAGCTATGACGTGGACAGCGAAGGTGTGAAGGCCGAACCGGTCACGGTCGTTAACCAAGGCATGTTGGTGAATTTTCTAGTCGGCCGGCAGCCCTTGCGGGACCTTCCCGCCTCGAACGGGCATGGGCGCGCAACTCCCGGAGGAACTCCTCAACCGAGCTTGGGTGTACTGTTATTCAAGAGCGCGGAGGCCGAATCGCCAAAGGATTTGAACGACAAGCTCATCCATATGGCGTCCGAAGCAGGCCAGCCCTACGGGTACCGCGTCGAGACGCTGGGTGCAGGGAATTCGCCCAGACTGCTCTATCGCGTTTACGTAAAGGATGGACATGAAGAATTGGTGCGTGGCGCTGTCTTCAATGAACTCGACGTGCGGGCCTTGCGCAACGACTTGGCTGCCATGGGCAACGATCCCCTGGTCAGCAATCGGATGGGTGGGTTGCCACAGACCATCATCTGCCCTTCTCTGTTATTCGATGAGCTCGAAGTGAAGCGAGCGGACACGACGAAGGAAAAACTTCCGGAATATCCGGCGCCAGAACTAAGGCAGTAAACCTGTAGCTCAGGCCTTCCAGGCCTGAAATTGCGGAAACCCTCACCACTTCTCGGGCGAGCTACCTGGAAACACGGCGGGCGAATAGGCATTGACCCAAGAACGGCTACGCCGGAAAGTAATAAGGTATGACCATACGTGAGCGAGTCGAATGGGCCAGTCGGGTCGCCTTTCTGATCTTCATCCTCGCCTCTGCCGCCTTCCTCAGCGCCATCACGGCCATGCGCATCGCCATCCATGGGCGCGAAACAACTATGCCGAATCTGGTCGGCACCGACGTTGGCCAGGCTAGCAAGACCTTGCGTTCGAAAGGCTTAATCCTGCGCGTAGCGGATCGCGTTTACAGCGATGTGCCCATCAATCAAGTCGTTCGCCAGACTCCTCCTCCCGGCATGTTGATGAAAGTGTCGCAGCAGGCGCACGTTGTGCTGAGCCTCGGACAGCGCGAATTGCAGATTCCTCCGCTTGAAGGAAATTCGCTGAGAGTCTCGCGCATTGAATTGCTGCGGGGCGGCTTGCAAGTCGGCGAGGTCTCCTCCGTGACTCTTCCCGACATGGCAAGCGATATTGTATTGCAACAGAATCCGAAACCAGGCCACGGAGCTGCAACGCCACGCGTAGACATGCTGGTTTCCGCCGGCCCCAAAGAGCCGGCCTACGTAACTCCCTACTTCATCGGATTGAATGAAACCGACGCCGAGCGCCGGCTGGACCAAGCCAGCTTGCACCGCAAGATCAACTACGTCGCCGCCCCGCAATGGCCGCACGGTACTGTGATTGACCAATCTCCTCTGGCCGGGACGCGCCTCAGTGCCAGCGGCGAAGTCGAACTAACCATCGCGAACTGACCGCCAGCCGAGCCAGGCGACATAATCCACAGACCAAGGGAACAAGAAAATGGTTCACTGCGTACCATTCGTTGCCAGGGTGTGGAGGTACGTCGAATGCGAGCGATCTCGGTAGCTCTAGCGGGTATTTTCCTGCTCATCCCCGCTGCCCGGGCGCAAGACCCGATCAAGGTGCGTGTAAACCTGGTGAACGTGGCGTTTACGGCGAGAGACGCGAAGGGCGAGCTCATCGAAAACCTGACCAAGGACGATGTGGAGCTGTACGAAGACACCGTTCGGCAAAAGATCGAGTTTTTCTCTAAAAGCACCGATCTGCCATTGACGCTGGCGCTGATCATGGACGTCAGCGGCAGCCAGGAACATTTTGAAAAGAAGCATGAGAAGGACCTCGAAGTTTTCCTGCAAGAAGTGCTCGGGCCAAAAGACCGCGCTTTCATGGTTTGCTTCGGAAACCATTTGCGGCTCGTCAGTGACTACACCAACTCAGCACAGGAAATCCTGGCCGGCTTCCACGATTTCGACAAGAGCAAACGCCACTTTCCTGAGATCGGCCCACAAGAGGACCGCGACCTCGGCACCGCCTTCTACGATTCCATCTATTACAGTGTGACGGAAAAGCTGGCCCACGCGGGAGGCCGCCAGGCGATT
This sequence comes from Candidatus Acidiferrales bacterium, assembly GCA_963722985.1. Taxonomy (GTDB): domain Bacteria; phylum Acidobacteriota; class Terriglobia; order Acidiferrales; family UBA7541; genus Acidiferrum. The sequence goes on from CAVROZ010000006.1 coordinate 145,779, forward strand.
CTGATGTTCAGCGATGGCGAAGACAATTCCAGTTCACACAACATGATGACCGCCATCGAAGCGGCTCAAGGCGCGAATGTCATCATCTACGCCATCCGTTACACGGAGCCGAACAAGCATGGCGAGCTGAACGCCAGGAACAAATACGGCACAAGCGTAATGGACCGTATCGCCAAAGAAACCGGTGGCGCACACATCGACGCTCAGAACACCGATCCACACACCTATTTCAGGCAAATTGCCGAAGAGCTCCGCACGTCCTATGAACTCGCCTACTACCCCACCAACAAAGTGAAGGACGATTCGTTCCGGAAAATCCGCATCCAAACGAAAGACGAGGCCATGAAAATTCGCGCGAAGACCGGCTATTTTTCCCAGTAGCCTGCCGTTGTCCGCCGTTGTTTGTTGCGCATCTCCTGCTCCCCTGGGTTAAACTTCCTTCGACGCTCGAGGGCTTCGTTCGACCCTCCTCGGAAACGCCAGGATCGACTCGCATGCTTTCGCTGATTGCCAGCCTGTTGCGTCCGTACCGCTGGAACTTGGTTGCCATCCTTGGCGCCATGCTCTTGCAAACGGCCATGAGTGTGGCCTCACCATGGCCGCTCAAAGTCATCCTTGACAACGTGGTCGGGGCACACCATTTACCGCCGCGAGTCGCAGCATTTCTCCAACCGTTTCTGAGTCAGAGCAACAAAATGAGCATCGCCGCAGCGGCAGCCATCGCGACCATCGTGATCGCTCTGTTCGGCGCCATCGCCTCTTATATCGGAAATTACTACACCACGAGCGTCGGCCAGTGGGTGGCCAACGACCTGCGCATGCGCACGTACCATCACTTGCAACAGCTTTCGCTGCGCTATTATAGCGAGCACGAGACCGGTTCCCTGCTCAGTACGATAACCGCCGACGTACAGACCATTCAGGCGTTTGCCTCATCCTCGACACTCGGAATTCTGGTTGATCTCCTGACCATCGTGGCCATGGTCTTCGTCATGTTTTGGCTGAATTGGGACTTTACGCTGATGCTGGTGGCCATCACGCCGATCATGTTGCTACTGATCTCCCGTTTCAAGAAAGCGGTGAAGAAGGCCACCCGTGAAGTGCGGAAGCAGCAAAGCAATATCGTTCAAGTCGTCCAGCAGGACCTGCTGTCGATGCGAGTCATTAAGGCGTTCGGCCGTCAGGACCTCGAACAGGAAGAACTGAGCGAGGTCAGCAAAGCCACGGTCGAAGCGGCGTTGCGGGCGAGAAAGGTGAAGGCATTGCTCTCGCCGTTGGTTGCGGTGACGGTTTCTCTTTGTACTGCATTTGTCCTGTGGAGGGGTTCCGCGCTGATGCTGGCCGGAAAAATGACCGCCGGTTCGCTGACCGTGTTTCTCTTTTACCTGGCGAATTTCTTCAAGCCAGTGCAGGACCTCGCGAAAATGACGAATTCCATCGCGCAAACGGCAGTCGGAGTCGAACGCGTGCGTGCGATTCTGAATGCCGACGATGTAATTTCCCAACGGCCGGACGCCCAGGAGCCGCCACCGTTCCAGGGCAATATCGTTTTTCAGAACGTCGGCTTCAGCTACTCTTCAGAGTCAGCGGTATTGAAGGGCGTAAGCTTTCAAATCAAGGGCGGACAGATGGTCGGAATTGTCGGACCGACGGGCAGCGGTAAGTCCACGGTGGTGAGCCTCATTCCGCGCTTTTATGACCCTACTTCCGGCACCATTACCATCGATGGCACCAATATCCGAGATTTCACGCTGAAAGGACTGCGGGATCAAATCGCTTACGTGCTGCAGGAGACCATTCTCTTCCATGGAACCGTGGCAGACAATATCGCTTACGGGCGTGGCGGTGCCACAAAGGAAGAGATTGTCGAAGCGGCAAAATTGGCGAATGCCGACGAATTTATCGGAAAGATGCCGCGCGGGTACGAGACCATGGTCGGCGATCGAGGCGACACCCTGTCCGGCGGACAACGCCAGCGCATCGGAATTGCACGTGCCATTATTCGCAACAATCCCATCTTGATTCTAGACGAACCAACGGCGGCGCTCGACACGGAATCCGAGCAACTGGTGATCGAAGCACTCGAACGATTGATGAAAGGGCGCACCGTCATCACCATTGCCCATCGGCTCAGCACCATTCGCGACGCTAACGTGATTCTGGTCTTGAAAGACGGTGTCGTGACCGAACAAGGAAGCCATGACGAACTGTTGGCGCGCGGCGGAACCTACGCAGAGCTGTATCGTGTACAATTCGAAAAAGTAGCGACAAACGAAGCGGGACAAGTGGCTTCCTGAGTTTCTTTGGCGGCATGGGATGGGAAGAGTTGTCTTACGCTGATTCCTGGAGGCGAAGTGACGCACAGCCTGATTGTGCTTCCTGACGATACCGCGGAACCCTTGTTGCGCGCCATTGAGGCAGCGCAGAGGTCTCTGCGCGTGAAGATGTTCCTTTTCTCAGATCCTTCATTGATGAAGGCTGTTGTGGGCGCCAGAAAAAGAGGCGTGGATGTGCGGGTCATGCTGAATCCTGCCCGCCGCAGCGGCGAAGCCGACAACCAGCTCACGAAGAAAAAACTGGAGGCGGCCGGCATTGAAGTGCGGGACAGCAACCCCGCCTTTGACGTAACCCACGAAAAGTCCATGGTTGTGGACGATGAGACCGGATTCGTCAAATCGCTCAATTGGGTGACCAAGAATCTGACTGAGACGCGGGACTACGCCGTGATGACCACCCGCGCAAAAGAAGTGCGGGAAATCATCGAATGCTTTGAAGCCGACTGGAAGCGCAAGCCGTTTCGCGCCAGCAGCAATGGTGAAATGATCTGGTGCAAAGGAAATGGCCGAGACCGCATCTGCCGATTCATCGACGACGCAAAGCACACGCTGTTTATACAGAACGAACGCTACCAGGACGCTGTCATCATCGAACGGCTGGTTCGTGCTCACGAACGCGGCGTGAAGGTTCACGTCATGGCGCGCCCGCCTCACAAGCTCAAAAAAGAGAAATTAACCGAAGGGGTCGGCGGATTGCGCATTCTGGACGACGTCGGGATCAAGGTGCACCGACTGAAGCATCTCAAACTTCACGCCAAGATGCTGCTGGCCGACAAGTCGAGAGCCATCGTTGGATCGATCAATTTGACACCGGGGAGCTTCGACAGCCGCAGAGAACTGGCTATCGAAGTTTTTGCACCGAGTGTCGTCGAGCGTTTGGAGCGCATTGCCGGTCATGATTGGAAGCACTCCCACCCGCTCGACCTGACCGACGAGGGTCTGCTGGCGGAATTGAAGCAGCACAAAATGGATGCACAAAACGAACTAGCCTTGCATCAATCTGCACGCAAACGCAAAAAGCGCTAACGTACCCCGCCCGCATGGCTTCTTAGGGACGCTAGCACTGGTTACCCCGGGGCTTCGAACGGTTGCGCCCATGCCCGGGAGGCTGCAAATGTTCTGACGGCGTTGCGGACCCTCGAAAAGATGGTCCGTCGGAAGTTCGACCGCTACCGAGCAGCGTATCGCTCGGAGATCTGCTTACCGCAGATAACCCCAATTGTGAAGCTTATCCGAGTCTTCACCCCATCGATCGCCGATATCGGTGCGGTAGTACATGTTCGGAATCAGAATATTCTTGATCCGTGAATAAGCCTGGGCTTGCGCTTGCTTCATGGTCTGCCCGACTCCCACGACAATCAGAACCACCCCGGAAGTGCCCGCGACCAGCCACTGTTGGTTCACGATTTTCACGTCCTCAATGTGGATGCCTTCATAGACCGACCTTTTGAAAACGATCGCGGCGTTCTTGCTGAAGGATTCGAAAGTAGCTTCATCATCAAACGGAAATGGCGGCACTACGATGCGCACGCCGACCTGAAAACCACTGCGTGTTCGCCACCTCGGCTCCTGTCCCTGCGCCAGCTCCCAGAAAAGGTCGCTGATCGGCGTGAGCAGGCCTTCCTGCTGAATGCTGATCGTCGGATAGCCGAAACGAGAAGTGAACTCGAGCGGATAGATCCCGTTGTTATTCACGATACAATTCAAATCAATGTAGCCTACATAGCCTTCTTCAGCGAGCTTGGGCTCCATTTTGAGCAGCGTGCGATTGAACAGTGCGTTCGGCTCGGCCCAAAACATCGCCGTGCCCATTTCGCCGGTCGGTGGGCCCACCTCACCTGCGAATAACTTCTTGTGCTCGAAATTAATGTTGATGGGCGTGAGAAACTTTTTTCCGTTGAAGAAGCCGCCTACAGCGACTTCAACGCCGTTGACGCGGCGCTGCAACTGAAACACCTTGATTTCGTCGGAGAACGCGCGCTTGTAGGCTTCGAGCATTCCGATCACATCGTTGCCGTCTTCTTCCTCGCCGACAAACAAACGCCGCTTGACGTTCTGGGCCTCGCCGCTCGGCTTGATGACGTAGCGATCGGGATTTTTCTTCACGAACTCAATCGCCGGGTCAAACGAATCAAAATCCTGATACGGAATGATCGCGACTCCGGCCTTTTTCAGCTCTTCCTGACCAAATGAACGGTCATCTTCGAGATTGTCCGTGTACGCGGTGCCGCCGATCACGGGCTTCCCTGCCGCACGCAGCGCCTGCGCCTTGGCACCCTGTCCGAGCGTGTCGTCGAAGACCACGATATCCGCCCATTTCACATCCTTTTCATAATCGCTCGACTTCGGCACAAAACCGTCCGCAATGTCGCGCTCTTTTTCGTTTTCAACGTAATAGCGGACTTCGTGACCTTCCTTAACAACCTGCCACGCAATGTCGCCGATGAGGCTGGAGAGTGAGGCAAACAGGAATTTTCGTTTTTCCATGAATGAGCCTTGCCGCTGTGGGGCGAAAGGCAATGGAATCATTGTATTGGCAGAAAGGCAGACCGCATATTACAAATCGTTAAAAATTCTTAGGGCCCGCCCGCGCGCGACAACACTGAAAGTTGTATCTGCAAGTAAACCGCCGGGCAAGAGGAGGCATCCCAACGACGGGGCTCCCCTCCAAAGGGGCAACTTTCCTGGGGTGCCTGTACGGAAGTTCAGGTTATACTGATTCAGAGCCGAGCCAGGTAGAGGTTTTCCCAGTGCAGCCGCGTGCTTAGGCCGGGGACCGGACAAAAAAAGAGAGGTGGAGATTGCGGCGATTGGCGTTTCTTCTCGTGTGTGCGCTTCTGCTGGTGACGGCCAGCCGATCTAACGCCCAGATTTTGCACAAAAAGAAGGTTGATAAGTCGACCGATACTACCAATACGGTTGAACCTGACAAGCAGTTGTACGACAAGGCCATGAATGACATTAAACATGGCCGTCACGAAGTCGGGCGCCTCGGGCTGCAAACCCTGATCAATACCTACCCCGACAGCGAGTACCTGGCGAAGGCAAAACTGGCTATAGCCGACTCCTACTTTAAAGAAGGCGGGACCAGCAACATTACCCTGGCGATCAACGGTTACAAGGACTTTATCGTTTTCTTTCCCTTCCTCCCGGAAGCCGCTTACGCTCAAATGCAAGTGGCCATGGCCAATTACAATGAGATGGCCAAGCCGGATCGCGATAACACTCACGCCAAGGCGGCTGAAGAAGAATTCCAGACATTCTTGCTCAAGTATCCAAAAGACCCGCTCGCTGCCGAAGCCGAGCAGCACCTGCGTGACGTTCAGGAAGTGTTGGCCGAGAGCCAATTCCGCGTCGCCTACTATTATTATGTGAAAGGCGATCGCCGCGCCGCCGCGGGCCGCCTGATGCCTCTAGTGCGCCGCTATCCGCTCTACAGCAAGTCCGACACAGCACTTTGGATGCTCGGCGATATCTTCGAGAAAAGCGAACGCAAAGATCTCGCCGGAAGCTACTACGCGCAGATCGTCAAGAATTATCCGCTGTCGACGCACGATGGTGACGCCAAAGCGAAACTCAAAGCCTTTGGCATGCCAGTTCCGCAGCCCGACCCGAAGGCCCTGGCTTGGATGACCGCGGAACAGAATACGCCGCGTCCAAAAGAGAGTCTGGTGCACAAATCGAAGGAGATGCTGCACAGTGGACCGGATGTACATGCGGCCGCGGCTCACGGCCTGCCAAACCTCGAACCCGACAGCAGTGAGGGCGGCGACCTTTTGGCTGGCGCGGGCAATAAACCGAGCCTGGGTGGTGGCACCGGGAGCGGTACCGGTGCAGTCGTCGAAGTCGTAAAACCGGGAGAAGCGGCACCTGCCGGAACACCGCCAAGCGGTGGTACAAGCGAGGATGTGAACTCAACCACGGGCGGCGACGCCACGAGTGGGAGTTCAGGGACGGCACCAGCCTCAGACGCGAAACCTGCCGATACGGCCGCCCCGGCGGAAGCTACGCCCGCCAGCGGCACAACCGCTGCTGCGCCAGCGACTGGAACCCCGGCGAACGGCAACGGCGGAGACAGTTCTGCTAACTCAGACTCGTCGAAACAGGACAATACGCAATCCAGTTCGTCGGATTCGAGCCAGAATCAGAACCCAAATGGGAAAGAATCCAGCAGCAAAAAGAAGGGTATCCGGAAACTCTTGCCCTGGTAACTGCGGCGCCGGGCCGGCTCATTCAGGCTAAGACCCAAGGGGTGCGAGAACGCTCGCACCCCTTGTCCTTTGGTACAGGGTTACAAAACGGGAACGAACCATGTCTACTTCCGACACATTGCGGCACCAGTTCAATTGACGACCTAGGAGCCGAGTGCTCCAATGGAGTTTGTATTCTCGGAATAGGGACGCTGTGCTTCCCGGAGGACGTTCGGTGGCCAAGATCCTGGTTGCGGACGACAACAGTAACATCCAGAAAATGGTCGGGCTAGCCCTGAAAGATCAGGGCATCGACGTAGTTGCCGTCGGGAATGGCGAAGCTGCCGTCCGCAAGATTTCGGACATTCGTCCGGACCTGGTGCTGGCCGATGTATTTATGCCTGTCCGGAACGGCTACGAGGTCTGCCGCTACGTAAAGGAAGACGCTTCCCTTGCGCACATTCCGGTGATTTTACTAGTCGGGGCCTTTGATCCACTCGATGAGCAAGAGGCGCAGCGTGTGGGCGCCGATGGAGTTTTGAAAAAGCCATTTGTTCCTCCTGATCCTCTGATCTCGATGGTGAAATCCGCGCTGATTCGTGCTGGTGTTCCGCTCGGCCCTCCGGTTCCAGTTGAAAAAGCTCCTCCACCGCCCAAGTATCCCACGGCGGACATTCTCGGCGGCAGCATGAGTTCGAAGCTGGCTGCGCTCGCCCCTGAAAAGCTTCCGGAGGCGACGCCGGAACCTGTAGAGGAGTTCCCGACTCCTACGCCAAATCTGAAGATTGCAGCGGGAAGCGGACCTCTGGCGTTTGGCAGTTTGCTCGACACTTCGGACGCGGAAGATATGGCGGTCACCGCGAAACCGATGATCGATCTCAACAGCGCCGCCAAATGGGACGAAGAGTCCGATGACGTTGAAGAAGAAAAAGAGGAAGCCGAAGAAACGCCGCGAGGTGGCTGGCGTCCGGGTGGACTGGACGAAACTGTGGAGCAAGCTGCCGCACCTTCACAGGCCGCTCCCGATTGGCGCGACGAAGCTTTCCATGGGAACTCTCCCGCGAAGACCTTTTCGTCGAGCCATTGGGCTCCTCCGGTCGAGCGGCCTGAATTTGCCGAGGCAGCAGAATCGCAATCGGTAGCTGTTGCGACGATTTCCAACAATCCCGCTGAAACTTCCCTTCCCTTTAGCGGCGATGCCTGGGCTGCTGCGATGGCTGCGGGAATAGAAGAGAAGACCGCCGAAGTGAGGAATGCGCCGGCGGCGGCGCCGGAAGTCGAACCGCTGCCTGCGGTTCAAGAACGCGCTGCGGAAGAGATTCCGACTGCAGCATTACCGGTCCAATACCCAAATCCGCTCGAAACTGCCGAACCGGCCAACTGGGCAGCGGTTCCCGAAACCGCTTGGGAACTGGAAGCGAAAAAAGCATCTCTTCTGGCTTCGACGTGGGATGCCCCGAAGCCATTTTCTGCCGACGAGACGCAAGATATTACTGCGTTTGCCAAACAAGCATTGCTCGAAAGCACCGAAGCGCACGTTGAAGTGCAGCTGGAAAACTCCGACTATTCACCAGAACCAATTCCTTGCGGTGAATCGGCTGTGCCCGTCGAACCTACAATGAGCAGCTTTCGAGCTCCGGTCCATGACGAAAGCATAGAACGGAAGCCTTGGGAGCATGCTTCGGAAGCGCCCGTCGCAGCTCTGCCGCAACAAGCAGGGCCAGACGTGGACGAAATTGTCGCCCGCGTTCTCGGCAAAATGGACCCCGAAATGTTTCAAAAGCTAACCCGTGAAATCCTGAGACCCATGATCGAAGGGATTGTCCGCGACGAGATCAACTCGAAGAAATCCTGACCCGAACAATCCATCCATCTCGGTGGTGGTTCCGAATTCAAGCGAACACACTCTTTTCTGGCCATTCTCATAACAGCGAGCCTTAACCGGGGCGAATTGACGCACCCGACTGCGTGCCCGTATATTGAAAGATTATCCTGCCTGCGTTAGGGCTCGCCTAGTGCGCCTGCGGGAAGACGAGGATGGGATGCCCCGAGAATTAGCCAAAGCATACGACCCGAAACAGATTGAGCCGCGCTGGGCCGAGTATTGGGTCAAAGAACAGTTGTTCAAAGCCGATCCGGCTGCTCCCGGACCGGTGTTTTCCATCGTTATCCCGCCGCCGAATGTGACTGGCTCGCTGCACATTGGCCACATGCTGGAGCATTCGGAGATCGACGCGCTGACGCGCTGGTACCGCATGCGCGGCTACAACACGCTCTATTTGCCGGGAACAGACCACGCCGGAATTTCCACACAGCGGGCGGTTGTGCGGCAGTTGTCACAAGAAGGAACGCACTACCGTGATCTCGGCCGCGAGGGATTTCTGAAGCGCGCCTGGCAATGGAAAGAGGAAAGCGGCGGCACCATCCAGCGGCAGATGAAGCAGATCGGAGAGTCGTGCGACTGGTCTCGTGAACAATTTACGTTGTCGCCGGAATTGTCGCGCGTGGTTCGCGAGGTATTCGTCCGGCTGTTCGAAGAGGGGCTAATCTACCGCGAAAAACGGATGGTGAATTGGTGCCCCGTCTGCCTTACGGTTTTGAGCGACCTCGAAGTGCTTCATGAGGAGAGGCAAGGTCATCTCTGGTACATCCGCTATCCGGTGAGCGGATCGGACGAATCCCTGGTCGTAGCGACAACACGACCGGAGACGATGCTGGGCGATACCGCGGTGGCCGTGCACCCCGAAGACGAGCGCTATCGGCATTTGATCGGCAGAACGGTTGTTTTGCCGTTGCTGAATCGGGAAATCCCGGTCATCGGCGACGAGATGGTGGACCGCGAGTTCGGAACGGGCGCAGTCAAAATCACGCCGGCGCACGACCCGAACGACTTCGAAGCCGGTAAGCGCCACAATTTGCCACTCATCGACGTAATGACCGACGACGCGCACATGAATGAAAACGCCGGCGCTTATGCCGGTCTCGAACGCTTTGCGGCGCGAAAGAAAATCCTGGACAACCTGCATGCGCTGGGCCTGATGGCGAAGATCACGGATCACACGCATGCCATCGGCATTTGTGAACGCAGCCGGACCATCGTGGAGCCACGGGTTTCCACGCAATGGTTTTGTTCGATGAAGCCGCTGTCCGAGCCAGCCATCGCCAAGGTAGAAAGCGGCGAGATCCAGATCCTCCCGGAGAACCGTCGCGAAGAGTATTTCAACTGGATGCGAAATATCCGAGACTGGACGCTCTCACGCCAACTCTGGTGGGGACACCGCATTCCGGCATGGTATTGCCAGATGTGCGGTCAACTCATCGTTGCGCGCCAGGATCCAACGAAGTGCGTCAAGTGCGGCTCCGCGGACTTAGAACAGGATCCCGACGTGCTCGATACATGGTTCAGTTCCGGGCTCTGGCCGTTTTCGACTCTAGGCTGGCCCGAAAATACCTCCGATTACCAGAAGTATTATCCGACGAGTCTGCTCATTACCGGCTACGACATCCTTTTTTTCTGGGTAGCCCGGATGATCATGTTGGGGCTGCATTTCACAAGCGAAGTTCCCTTCCGGGTCGTCTACCTGCATTCACTGGTGCGCACCGCCAGCGGCGAAAAAATGTCCAAATCGAAAGGCACGGGACTCGATCCGGTGGCTTTGAACGAAGCGTATGGGACAGACGCGATGCGTTTCTGCCTCGTCTCGATGGCCGCCCCTGGAACGGACATCATCCTCTCGGATGACCGCATGGGCGGGGCCCGGGCCTTCGCCAACAAGATCTGGAACGCGGCGCGCTTCCTCTTTGTAAATCTTGAGAAGTTCGAGCAAAGCGGCGGTGCGTTCGAGGCGCTGGCCGATCCCGCTGTTCGCGAAAAAGCTCCATACGCCTTTCAAGGGAAGGCGCCCCTCGTGGACCGCTGGCTGTTTGCCCGCTTGGCGGATACGGTAAAAACGGTCGATGAAGCCTTGGCCAATTGCCGTTTCCATGAGGCAGCACAGAATGTCTACCAATTTTTCTGGGGCGACTTTTGTGACTGGTACATCGAATGGGTCAAGCCGGAATTGGAGAACGCCGACCGCGAGCGCGCTAGCGTAGCGTGGAAAAACCTGTTTGCCGGATTTGACGCCGCCTTGCGTCTCCTACATCCCTTCATGCCGTTCATCACGGAAGAACTGTGGCACCAGTTTCCGCAAAAGGCTGGCGCAAAATCGATCGCCTTGGAAACTTATCCCGAAGCGCGTGATTCCTGGAAAGACACCGAAGCCGTACGCGAATACTCGTTGGTTCAGGAGGTCGTACAGGCACTGCGCACCATCCGGGCCGAGATGAAGCTCGACCCCAAGAAGAAAGTCGCCGCGGAGTTCTTTACCGGCGATTCCTGGACGCGGGGAGTGATCGAAGCCAACAACGGCGGCATCATGCGCCTGGCAATTCTGTCAGAGTTGGCAGTGCACGCGGAGAAGTTACCCGAGGGTGGCGGCGCCACACGTTCTTCCGCCTGGTTCGACGTGCGCGTTCCGTATGCCGCCGAAACCATTGACGTCACGGCGGAACGTCTGAGATTGAAGAAAGAAATCGATGGCCTGCAGAAAGCCATCGCGTCGAAACAAGGGCAATTAGGGAATGAGACGTTTCGGAGCCGGGCGCCGGAGAAGATCATCAAGGGCATGGAAGAAGCCTTGGCTGGCCAGAAGATTGAATTGCAGAAACTCTCGGATCGGTTGCGGCAATTGGGCATGGAGTAGCCTTTCGTTGGGGTCCAGCATGTTGGACCCTCATCCCGGCCAGATGTAGTCCGCGACGCTGGCCGCTTCGCCTCCTTGTCGATCGCCGTCGGTCTCAGTAAGCTAGGACCGCCAGGAGCACAGGACCAGGGCCGAATGCCCCAATCACCTTCTTTACCAGGCACAACCGATCGCAGGCTAGCAGCGCTTCTCGCGCTGCTGTCGGAGAACGCTACGATTGTCATCAGTGGCGCACGAATCGCTCGCGAAACCGGCATGTCCCGCTCCACGGTGTGGCGATGGGTCGAACAGCTCCGGAAACTTGGCGTTCACGTCAAGGGTCAGCGCAGCACCGGCTACTTCCTGGAAAAAGTGCCCGATGTTTTGACACCGGATCTCTTGCGCAAACGCATGAAAGGCAATCTCTTCGGCAAGCGTGTATTTCATTTCTTCAAAACCGACTCCACCAATCGTGTGGCCATGGAATTGGGATATGCGGGCGAGCCAGAAGGCACGGTGGTCATGGCGGAAGCGCAAACGGCGGGCCGAGGCCGTTCTGGGCGAACGTGGCATTCCGAAAAAGGGACTGGTTTGTACTTCACGGTTTTGCTGCGTCCTCGATTGTCCCCGGTGCAAGCCCCTCTGCTGACGATGCTCGCGGGAATCTCCGCGCAATCGGCGATCGCCACGCAAACCGGCATGGTTCCGGAATTAAAATGGCCAAACGATCTGCTGTTGGGCGGAAAAAAAGTCGGCGGCATTCTGACCGAAATGCATGCCGAACCGAACGTGGTGCGCTTCGTGATCGTCGGTGTCGGCATAAATGTAAATCAGGAGAACTTCCCTGCGGAGCTATCCGCCAGCGCCACCTCGATTCGGAAGGAATCCGGCCGGCAGAGTTACCGCCTGGAATTGCTGGCAAGGTTGCTGACGCAATTCGAGAGCGACTACAATCGATTTCTCCACGAAGGCCCGGAGTTTGTGGTGGATCGCTTCGAAAGTGTTTCTTCATTCCCCCGAGGTAGGCGCGTACGGGTGGATACAGGGGTTGAATCGTACGCTGGAGTCACGGCGGGGCTGAGTCGCGAGGGCCTTCTGTTGGTTCAACGGGACAGCGGTCCGCTGGTTACCGTTATTGCTGGAGATGTCACTGAGGTTCGATAGCCGATGCTGCTGACCATCGACGTGGGCAACACGAACACAGTCCTCGGCGTTTTCCGGGAACGAGAGTTGATCGCCAACTGGCGCCTGACCACGGCGCGCACGCAGACGGTGGACGAATATGGCGTGTTGACGCGCAACCTCTTCTCCCTCGGAGGCCTCAATAAGGAAATGATTAGCGGCGTAATCATCAGCTCGGTGGTGCCACCGTTGAATTGGACGCTTGCGGAGATGTCGCGCCTCTATCTCGGCAAGAAGGCGCTTTTCGTGGAGCTGGGCGTGAAAACGGGAATGTCCGTGCACGTTGATAATCCGATGGAAGTGGGCGCCGACCGCATTGCAAACGGGGTGGCGGCGTTCCACCATTATGGCGGCCCATGTATCGTCGTGGACTTCGGAACGGCGATCACTTTTGATGTGATTTCCGCCAAATGTGAATTCATGGGAGGGGTGATCGCGCCGGGCATCGGCATCGCGTCCGAAGCATTGTTTTCACGTACGTCGCGCTTGCCGCGCGTAGAGATCAAGGATCCGGGTAAAGCGATCGGCACGAACACGGTGACAAATATCCAGGCGGGACTATATTACGGCGCGGTGGACATGGTGGACGGCATGTTGACCCGCATTAAAGCGGAGATAAAGTCGCAAGCCGCGGTGGTGGCTACCGGCGGCCAGGCTCGTCTGGTAGCGCGCGGATCGAAACACATCGAACACGTCGACGAGTTCCTGACCCTCATGGGCTTGCGCTATATCTGGGAGAAAAATCAGCCCCAGGAAGCGCATCCCGAATCGCCGCGATCCACCATTGCCAAGCCCGATATTTCAAGAACAAAGAAGGCCCCCCGCTGACTGACGGAGTATTCTCAGAAAGCGCTTTCGCCATGGACAATTGGAATTATTTTAACTATTTCACGGAAATCGAAGAACACTTCTGGAAGAAGCGCGGTGCGCATCTGTTGGTTTCTCCCTTGGACTGGGCGATCATGGAAACCTGGCAAAAGGCAGGGGTGCCTCTCGGCGCCGCGCTAAAGGGCATCGACCGGGCATTTGAAAGTTACGAGAGGTCGCGGCGCGGCGCGAGCAAACCGTTAAAAAGCTTGGCTTACTGCACGGCGGCTGTGCTGGAAACTGCGGAAGAACAGCAAGAAGCCGCGGCGGGAGCGCAGCCAGCCTCGCACGCTCAGGTGAGGGAGCCATTCGCACGGCCAGAACTGCGGGCCTATTTCGAGCGCAACGCAGCAAAGCTGCGTATGGGCGCCAGCCGATACGAACACACCCAGACAGGCCTCGCTAAATCCTTATGTGACGCGGCGGAAAAACTGCTCTCGGCCGAGACCCTTCTGGAAGCGCCGGGGACGCTCGACTTGGAAGACTTGGAACGCCGCTTGACCATTCTGGACGACAAAATTCATGCCGCGCTCCTCACCCATGTTTCCGAAGAGCTGATGCTAAAGATCAAACGGGAAGTCGATTCGCAAGTCGCCGCGTATCGGCGCAAAATGAAAGCGGACCAGTTGGCTCTGGTGGAAAGGCAGTATTCGCAAAAGCGCCTGCTCGACGAATACCAACTGCCGCGCCTGAGCCTTTACTACTTTTCTTGATCGTCCAAAACGATCTCGGCAAATCGCAATCAGGACAGGATTGAACAACTATGGCTGACGAGTTCCAGTTATCAATTGAGAAGCTTATCTACGGCGGTGAAGGTTTGGCCCACGCTGACGGCAATACCGTGTTCGTGCCGTTCGTGCTCCCCGACGAGCAGGTGCGCGCCTCGGTTCGCACGCGGAAGAAAAAGCTGGTCCATGCCAACTTAGTCGAGGTGGAAAAGGCTTCGTCCTCGCGTATCCCGCCCGAGTGTCCCCATTTCCAGGTTTGCGGGGGTTGCGATTACCAGCACATTCTCGTCGTCGAACAGGTTCGCCTGAAAAAGGAGATTTTGCGCGAAACCCTGTCGCGGCTCGGCGGCGTCGAATGGCCGGGCGCGATCGAAGAACACACGGCGCAGCCTTACGGTTATCGCAACCGAGCGCAATGGGCCTTCCGCGATGCCATGCCTCGCGCGTTCGGCTACTTCTTACCGGAAAGTGCTCACATTCTACCGATCGATCAATGCCCGGTGCTTTCTCCGCGGCTTCGGGAAACGTTCGGCCAATTGCAGGAGTTGGCACGCTCAAATTCCCTTCCGTCTGGCATTCTGGAAATCGAAGCATTCGCCGACGGCGCGGACGAAAAGATTGCGTTGAATATTGCTTTTGAGCGTTTCAGGGAACCGGCCAAGGCTATGGTTGCTCAATTCAAAGCAGCCCTTCCCTGCCTGGAAAGTCTGCTCATGCTCGATCAGAGCAAGAATCGATTCGAGTTGGATGGTCCCGGCTATTTGATCCAAAAGGCGGGCGGCTTCACCTTCCGCGTCAACCACCTGTCTTTTTTCCAAGTGAATCGGTTCCTTATCGAGGACTTGCTGCAAACGATCGTCGGCGGCGCAAAGGGTGGGTATGCATTGGATTTGTACGCTGGCGTTGGCTTCTTTACCCTTCCGCTGACGAAGTCCTTCAGCAAAGTGGTCAGCGTTGACGCCAATCTCGCGGCCACACGGGACCTGCGCCAGAACGCGGAAACCGCAGCATGTTCTGTGATTTCCGAAAACGAGCACGCCGAGGAGTTCCTGAAAAAGCAACAGGAGACGCCCGATTTGGTCATTCTCGATCCGCCCCGCGCGGGACTTGGCGCCGAAGCCGCTGCCAGCCTGGCCAGTCTCGGCGCTCAAGAAATCATCTATCTCTCCTGTGATCCTGCTACATTGGCGCGCGATCTGGCGGTTCTCTTAGCGTCCGCGCGCAAGCCGGAAACCTCGGTCACACCCGGGCACAAATACGAAATTACTGACGTGCACCTGTTCGATTTGTTCCCCCAGACGTTTCACATCGAGACACTGGTGAGGTTAAGAAGAGTGTCATGAAGCTCCTGGCTGTTGCACTTGCCGCCGTGTTTGCGGGTGGCATCTTGCTCCGGCCCATTACACGCGCTGTCCCTGCATACCCGTCTATCCTTGTCCCGTTGTTGTGGACGCTACGGTCTTGCTTCTCCTTCTTGTTTGGGACGGCCATCACGACCGTAAGAATTGTGCGCATGCTGGAATTCGAGAATGCCGTTGCTCCGCAGAATTTCGGTCATTTCCGCGGGGGAAGAAAATCCAGAGGGTCATCCTTCCCGAACTTCTCGAACGGCTCGAAAGGAACGCCGCCTGTATCTTCCGAGACCGACCAGGATGGCGCGGTCCAGATTTTGATCGATGGCCACACCCGGTAAGTAAGTTGTTTTGGGCAATGCCCGGCCGCGGGGTTCGGCATTAGCGCGAGCGCAGCCACCAGATCAAAACCAAGCCGAGCAACAATAAGGCGTAGCCGACCGCTGCCTCATATTCGTGATTCTTCCTGTATTGGCTAAGCGAAAATCGCTCGTCATGCGAGGCAGCCACGGCCACACCGAACAGCCGTGGAAAAAAGAGCGGCACAGCAGCTGCATAAGAGAAAAACCGATTCCCGTGTTGCTGGCGCAGTTCCATCTCCTCGCGGCGCATGACGAAGCTGTACACCAAAGCAAAATAAACAAAGAGCAACCCGGCTGCCCAGATGGAATTCATCGCAACAGCCGCGCCCAACGCAAGAACGCTGCTGCCAAAATAAAGTGGATTGCGCGTTCGCGCATAAGGTCCGGTTACCGTAAGCACGGCCTGCTTGTTCAGGTAACCAGCGGCGTACCCACGAACGCAAAGCCCAACAAAGCCTACGACAGCACCAAGAACGATCGAACGTGGCGTTGGCCTTGACAGCCACAATAAAACGATGGCAAGCATATACCCGAGCCGTACCCGCCACTGTGCAAAAAAATCCAGCAAGGTCACGCGCTTGACTCCAGACGCTGCTTCACTGCCGCGAAAACAGCATCCACGGAAAGTTCGAGAAGAGAAGGATCCGTCGAGGTCGAACGTCTGTGCGATGTAACCGCCACCGGACTGCGCAATACAACTTCCCCCGGGGGGTAAGGACCGTTGCGCACAGGGTCGGTCGGCCCAAACAGCGCCACGGCAGGCGTACCCAGTGCAATCGCGAGATGCAGCGGTCCGGTGTCCCCGCCCACAATGCACCGAGCGTCTCTGAGCAAAGCTTGCAGCGTGCCCATCTCCCCATCATAGGAAAGGGGTTTTGCGTTCCCGCTGGCCGCCTGGACTTCGCGAGCGAGAGATTCTTCTCCGGGGCCGTAATTGATGACGCAGGGCAAGTCGATTTTTTCGCGGATCTGTCGGCAGAGCGCACCAAAGCGTTCTGCCGGCCAGCACTTCGAACGCCAGCCGCCACCGGGGCTGAGGACAACGTACCGGCTCAGCCCGTCTTTCGCCAAATCTGCGCGCACCCGCGACGCATGCGCGTCGGTAACTTGCAGCGCGACGCGGCCTACGGGCTTCTGCGCTCCTGCACGAAGGGATAGCTCGCCATTCTGATCGGCGATATGCGTCGTCTGGCACTTCACGATGTCCGAGTAAAGGATGGGTACGCCGAACTCACGAATCGTTGCCGAAGAAAAGCCGACGCGCTTTGCCACGCCGCCAAAAAAGGGTAGGAACGCCGACTTCCACAAGCCCTGATAGTCGAGCGCTGCGTCCCATTTACCCTCGCGAAGCTTCCCGATGATTTGGCGCACAGAACCAAGATCGCGCGAATCGACCGGCCAAATCTCCGTGGCCAAGCCACTGCTCGCCACCAGGTCTACCCAACGCGGATGCGTCAGCCAGGCAATTACCGCGCCCGGAAAAGACTCTCGTAGCCCCGCCACCGCGGGAAATGTGTGCACGATGTCGCCGAGGGAGCCAAGGCGAACGACAACGAAGCGCTGATCAGCCATGGCGCCCTTTTCGAATGGCATTGAGAAAGGCGCGGGTCGAATGGCCCTTTGGATCTCCGACAATGGCGACACGGATTCCCAAACGATCGGAAGTTGCCCGTTCAGGAACACTTTCGGCAGTATAGTCCGTGCCCTTCGCGTGAACATCCGGCCGCAGCTCTTCGAGCAAGATTTCGACGTTCGGCTCGGCAAACAGTAGAACGAAATCAACATCGCGTAACGAAGCGACCAACTGCGCGCGAGCCTGCTCATCGAGAACCGGCCGGCCGGGCCCTTTCAAACCCCGCACGCTCGAATCGGCGTTGACGGCGACGACGAGTGCATCGCCTTCGCCTTTCGCTCCCGACAGATAACGAACGTGACCGACATGCAGTGTGTCAAAGCAGCCGTTGGCCAACACAACATGCTTGCCGTCCTGCTGCAGCTCTCCGACGGCCTGGCGGACGAACTCACGTGAATTAACTTTGGATTGGGCGGACCGCATGGAAATTGCCTAAGGGGCCACCCCCGACGCTGCTTTCCGAATGGCTTCCAGGAGTTCGTTGCGCGAAACCGTAGCCGTTCCGCGCTTCATCACCACCAAGCCGCCGGCGATATTGGCAATGTGTGCGGCTTCGAGCGCCGTGGCGCCGCTCGCCAGTCCCAGCGTATATGCGGCCAGCACCGTGTCGCCCGCCCCGGTCACATCCACGGCCTGATCGCTTCCGTGCACGGGAATGTGGACCGTGTTTCTTCCAGGCTCAAACACAGCCATGCCATCCTTTCCCCGCGTGATCACCAGCGCGCCGAGCTTCAATTCGTTCAAAACTTTTCGGCCACTGCGTTCGAGTTGCGAAATGTCTTGCCCGATGGCGACATGCTGCAGCGCTTCCATTTCCGCTTCGTTCGGCGTGGCCGCGGTCACACCGGTGCGCTTGTAGGCAAGCAATTGATAGCGCGAATCGAGGCTCACCGGAATATTTTTCTTCTGCTGGCTGATGGCGCGGCGGACCGTCTCCGGTGTAGCAACACCAAAGCCATAATCGGAGATCGCGAGAGCATCGGCTTTGTCCAACCTCACGCGCAACAACTCCTGGATTTTCTTGCGATGCGCTTCCGTAAGACGCGACTGCGGCTCATAGTCGACGCGCAATACCTGCTGGCCGACGGTGTGTGTCCAACCGGCCAGAAAGCGGGTCTTCGTCGGCGTGACCTCCCCCTTGGTTCGAAGAATTCCCGAAATGTCCACCTTCATTTCCCGAAATGCTTCTACCAACTGATCGCCGGCCGGGTCATCACCCACTGCGGTGATGGGCATGACGCGGGCTCCAAGCGCGGCCAGATTGTTCGTAGCGTTAGCCGCGCCGCCGGGCAGAATGCGAGTCTCCCGGTGCCGCAGGATGAGCACCGGAGCCTCCCTCGACACACGCGAGATATTGCCGTACTGAAACGAGTCGGCAACAAAATCGCCGAGGACCACCACACGCTTGCCTTCGAAACGCTCGACAAATTCTGCCAAGGCCCGCAAATCGGCCGCGCCCGAAGAACTTCCGCTTGTCTTTTTCCTCTTCATTTGCCCGCCAGAATCCATTCCGCTGCCGCTCCGAGGTCGTCCACAATTGCGGCCGGTGGCCTCGGCCACTTCTTTGCGTGCAAGCTTACTTCGCCCAGGCCGTATCCTGTGCGCACAAAAATGCCTTGGCAGTGCGCCCGAAAAGCCAACTCCATGTCAGCGTAGCGATCGCCAACGACGAACGAGCGCGGCAAATCAATATTGTGTTCCCGCACCGCGCGGTCGATCATGCCCGTTTTTGGCTTGCGGCATTCGCAGTGATCAGCAGAACTGTGCGGGCAATAGTAGATCCCGTCCAGTCGCGCACCAACAGAAGCCAGTTCGCACTGCATGCGCTCATTCACTTGCTGTACGAGCGACTCCGGAAAATAACCGCGAGCGACCCCGGATTGGTTGGTCACCACAATCACCGCCATGCCCGCTTCATTCAGGCGGCGGATGGCTTCCCCGGCAAAGGAAAACATACGAAATCTCTCGACGTGATTCAAGTAACCGACTTCTTCGGCAATCGTGCCGTCGCGGTCCAGAAAGACAGCGGGCTTTCGCGCGATCCATTCAAGCAGAGGCCACCTCCGCAAGACGCAAGTTCACTGCTGTTTTCACCATTTCGAGCGTCACCGCCTGCATGCAACGATGATCGGTCGGGCAGCGCCGAAGGAAGCAGGGGCTGCAATAGGGCTTTTGTTGGACGATGGTCGCGCGCTGCGTCACCGGACCGGTGCCGTCAGGATCGGTGGGGCCAAACACCGCGACAACCGGCAAGCCAACCGCGGCAGCAACGTGCATAGCGCCGGAATCGTTTCCGAGGAACAGATGACACTCGGAGAGTAAGGCGGGTAATGCGGCAATCGCAGTTTTTCCCGTCAGGTCAATGGGCGGGCGGCGCAACTCGCTGGCGATGGCGGAAGAAACCCCCACTTCGCCGGGGGTGCCGAATAAGACCACTTGGGCATCGGTCTGAGACACGACTTCGTTGAGAGCTTGTGCAAAACGGTCCGGCGGCCAGCATTTTGCCGATCCGTACGAGGCACCCGCTCCTACCGCGATGCGCAACAGATCGGGACGAACCCCGGCTTCGTCGAGGGTCTGGGCAGCGCGTTGCCGGGCAGCGTCTGGAACCTGCAGTGTGATCTGCGGATCATCCCGCAAGGTGTCAATCCATCCAGCGCGTCGCAATAACTCCAAAGGATAAAATTTTTCGTGTGGGGGAATCTCACCTGGCTTTGGCACCGGAATCGCTTTGGTCAGCAGAAAGCTTCTGCCGTCCCGCGCGTAGCCGATTCGCTGTGGCACGCCTGCGCGCCAGACCAACCAGGCCGCATCGAAGGCATTCGGTAGCAACAACGCCGTGTCGAACGTTCTCCGGCGC
Source organism: Candidatus Acidiferrales bacterium (assembly GCA_963722985.1). Classification (GTDB taxonomy): domain Bacteria; phylum Acidobacteriota; class Terriglobia; order Acidiferrales; family UBA7541; genus Acidiferrum. The sequence continues at coordinate 166,013 of CAVROZ010000006.1, forward strand.
AGTTCCTTTGCGAGCCGCTCCCTTCCCTGCCATCCGCGGTGCTCTCCTTTGCGATCATAGGGAATTAGCTCATCGCAAATGTCCTGGTCTCGATAGATATCGCCCACGTACGGTCGCGCGACGATGGCGATCTGCGCAGCCGGATACTTCGCCCTCACCGCGCGCAAGGCGGGCAGGGCCATGATCGCATCACCAATCCAATTCGTAGCGCGGATCAAAATCCTCACGCCGCAGACCTCCCCTTTTCGATTTTTTTGCGGATGAGCGCGAGAAGCGAGGCTTCCTTCGAAATCATCAAATCGATTACCACGATATGCACCGGAAGCTCCGCGAAAGCAGTCCCCGCGAGATTTTGCGCGTCTTTTTCCGTGGTGAGTAGGGCCGTCGCTCCCGCTTTCCTCGCCGCCGCTTCGATCTCAACCGCGTCCCTCGCATCGTACCGGTGATGGTCGGCGAATTCGCATTGACCTGCGATCGCTAGATTCCAATTCTTCAGGTCCTGAAAGAACGCGCGGGGATTGCCGATCCCGCAAAACGCATAGAATGGCCCAGCCCCGATTTCTTCCCGGCTCTCCAGCCCGCTACCGATTCCGAACCGGCGAAAGCCAAGCAGGTGGGTGGCCGCAGGGAACACGGGATGCTCTTGAAACTTCTCGATCGCTTCAGCAGTGCCAGGAACCGTCTGGGCGCGCGTGAATACCAGAAGATCAGCTCGCATCATGGCCGAAACAGGTTCTCGAAGCCGCCCGGCGGGAAGCATCGCCTGCTTGGCAAGTCGCTCACAGGAGTCGATTAACAAAATGTTCGCGTCGCGAGCGAGTTGTAGATGCTGGAAGGCGTCATCGAGCAGAAAGACGTCGACAGAGTCTTCCAACTTCTTCCCTTCTGCGTAGCGGTCCGGGCCAACGCCGAATTTCGCGCGCTGCTGGAGGCGAGTCTTCATCAATTCAATTTCATCGCTGGTTCCGGCTCTTCCCTTGTAGCCCCGACTCAAAATACCCACCCGTTTTCCTTCTGCCAGAAATCGCTCTGCCAGCCAGATCACCATGGGCGTCTTGCCCGTGCCCCCTACGGTCAGGTTTCCGACGCCGATGACGGGCCGGCTCAGCCATTTTTGTTTGAAAATCCCTTTCGCGTAAAGCCAAGCACGAAACTGCGTGACTGCTCCGTACAGCCAAGAGAGCGGCCAGAGCAACAGCCGCACCGACGGCGGAAGTTTCATTCTGAAGCGCCATGCAACTGATTCGCCACTTCGGTCATGACCCGCTCGAGAGCGCCACGGCTGCTTTCGACTAATTGCTTCGCGGCTTCACCCATACGCTTCATCTTTTCCGGATCCTTCAACAGATGAATCCATTCGACGCCCGCATCCTCCGGGCTTTCCACTCGAATCGCTGCCCCGGCCTGCACAAACCGCGACGCAATTTCCGCAAAATTTTCCATGGAGGGTCCAAAGACAGGCACTTTTCCAAACGCCGCCGGCTCCAAAATGTTGTGCCCGCCGGCTTCGACCAGCGAACCGCCAACAAATGCGCCGTCGGCCAGGGGGTAGAGTGAAGCAAGCTCGCCAATGCTGTCGAGCAGCACAACGGTGACGTCATCCGGGATGCCGTTGGAATTCGCGGTTAATTTTGGAGTGATACCCGGCCCTGCAACCGGTAATTCCGATCGCCGTAGGAATCTTCTGTGAGATTCTTCGATGAAATCGGCAGCAGGACCAAATCTCTCCGGCTTGCGCGGCGCAAGCACTAGTAGCGCGTTTCGAAAATCTCCCTGGACCACTCCGAAGGCGATCAGCGCCAGCGGCTCTTCGGTGGCTACAACACTTCCCGCAACGATCACCGGCCAGCGGTTGCGCCGTTTACATTCTTCCGCCAGCCATGCGGAAAGCGGCGTCGCATCCGGTAAGACCATGTCGTATTTCAGATTTCCACTGATCTTAACGCGCTCGGCCGGCGCACCGAGCGCGCGAATCCGATCGCCATCCGCGGCTGTCTGCATAAGGAAAGCGGATGGATGCTGCAAACTATCCGCGAGAAAGGGCCGCAAGTAAATGCCAAAAAGTCCGAGATATTTCTGATAACGAGCAAAAGAGCGGTTGGAGATGCGGCCGCTTGCAAAAATCACGGGAATGTTTCTGAGGCGAGCTTGACGGAGAAAATTCGGCCAAATTTCCGTTTCAAGAATGAGCACGAGTCCGGGTTTTACCGCGTTCAGAAGCCTCCGGACGCTAAAAGCCCAGTCAAACGGAAAGTAGATCACCGCATCGGCAAATGGCATCCGCTCTTTTGCGAGCGCGTTTCCGGTCAGAGTGGTTGTCGACACCACGAGCGGATGTTGCGGATAAGCTTCCTTCAACCGCTTGGCCAATGGCACGCCGGAAAGCACCTCCCCTACGGAAACAGCGTGAATCCAAATCGCTTCGTGCCGCTTCGTGGGAAGTTTTCGAACCTCCGGCGTTGAGAATCCGAGCCTCTCGCCGAGATTCGACAGGTATTTCCCGTGCCGCAAACCCTGGACGAGCCAGTACGGTGCCGTGAACAGGGCCGCCAGACCCATCAATATGCTATAAACGAAATACACTCGATTTTGACTCCGGTCAGACCCGGGATTCGTGATCGTTCGAGGTCTCGGACGCGGGGCAACCCCGCCTCTCCCCCCTGAATCGAAGGCCTATGGATGCAAACAGTTTATTATAAACTCATGCGACTCCTCCCCGCCTGCATTCTGTTTACCTTCGCCGCTGCTTTCATCCACGCACAAAACAACGACTCGACGCACGGTTCCGCAAAATCAAACACTCCCGCGCATACCGCGGTTACGGATTCGCACGAGGGCATAACCATCGGAGTCGAACCGTGGACACAGGCCAGCCGTTATAAGGAGAAATTTCCGAAAAAATCTCCCTTCACAAAAGGCATCGTGGGCATCTACGTCAGTTTCCGTAACGACAACGACCGTGGCGTCAAAGTGAATCTGCAAAGCGTCCGCCTTCTCGTGCAGCTCAGCGAAGACAACCGTCAGCAACTGGCTCCTCTTTCTGCCGAAGATGTTGCCGATACCGTTATGCTGAAAGACAACGGGAAAGACCCTACTGCCAAACGCAATCCCTTACCGATCCCTTTGCCGGGGGGTATGAAGTCAGAACGCGATGGAAACTGGACCACACTTCGGGACGCCTGCCAGAACGCGGGTGTTCCCACAAGCATCATCGCCGCGCACGACACCGTCGCAGGCCTGATCTATTTCGATGTGCGTGGCGAAGTGGAATTGCTACAAAATGCGCACGTGTATTTTCCGAACATCATGTCCATGGGCGACAATCAGCCGCTGTCTTATTTCGATATCGCCCTCGGCGGCGATTCTTCGAATTAGACTTACGTTTCAAGTTCGGCAGAAATCCACAAACCGAATGGGGCCCGGTTTGCCCGCTCCATGCCGGTCAGCTACCATGGAATGTCAAATAGAAAGAATTGTTCCCGACACAATGCTAACTCTCTTGGACGAACTGAATCCTGAACAACGCCTGGCCGCGGAAACTACGGAAGGTCCGGTGTTGATCCTCGCCGGTGCTGGCACCGGCAAGACGCGCGCCATCACTTTCCGCATGGCCAATCTTATTTCCAAAGGCATACCGGCGGAAACAATCCTTGCCGTAACTTTCACGAACAAAGCCGCGGAGGAAATGCAGAACCGCGTGACTGCCCTTTTGCTTCGTGCCGGCGTTCCGCCCGCGCGGCCGTGGCTCTCCACCTTTCATTCGCTCTGTGCGCGCCTCCTCCGTCGCGAGGCGGTACACGCCGGACTGCCCAAGGATTTTGCAATTTATGACGATGACGACCAGCTGGCGGCAGTGAAGCTGGCCATGGGCCGCTTGAAAATCGATGAGGATGGACTGACTCCGCGCAATGTCCTCAGTCGCATCAGCTTCGCCAAGAACCAGGCACAATCGCCGCAGCAGATGCGTTCCGAGTCCTTTGGGCCGGATACGCGCAAAGTCGCGGACATTTATTCCGGATATGAAGAATTGCTGAAGCTAAGCAAGGCTGTCGATTTCGACGATCTTCTGCTTCGCTCGGTCCGCCTGCTTCGCGAATCAAGCGATGTGCGCCATCGATGGCGGGCTCGGTTCGCCTACATTCATGTCGATGAATATCAGGACACCAACCGCGTGCAATATGATTTGCTCCGTTTGCTGACCAATGACCATCGCAATGTTTGCGTGGTCGGCGACGAGGACCAGTCCATTTATCGCTGGCGCGGCGCGGACGTTTCGATCCTGCTGAGTTTCTCAGAGGACTTCCCCGCAGCCAAAGTCGTGCGACTCGAACGAAACTATCGCTCCACTCAGGCTATTCTGGACGCCGCCGCTGCGGTTGTCTCGAACAACCCCGACCGGCTCGGAAAGAATCTGCGAGCGGAGAAGGAGAAAGGCACGAATCTTCGTTACTACGAAGCCCGCGACGCGCAAGCGGAAGCGGAATTCATCGCCGGCGAAGTGGAACGCATTCTCACCAACGATCGGGACCAGACCTGCGCCGTCGAGTATCGCACCAATTTCCAATCTCGATCATTTGAAGAGGTGTTTCGACGCCGCGCTATCCGCTACAAACTCGTCGGCGGCTTCAGTTTCTACAATCGCGCCGAGGTGAAGGACGCGCTCGCCTATGTACGCCTCGCTCTGCACCCCGAAGATGATATCTCGCTACTGCGTGTCTTGAACGTGCCCGCGCGCGGAATCGGTAAGACGACAGTCGATGCGTTGCGCGAGATCGCCGACCGCGAACGGCTCACCCTGTGGGATGCCATTGAGTCGCTCTTGACCAATCCAGCGTCTACGCGCGCGGTTGCACCTCTGCGTTCGTTCCGAGAGCTACTTCTTCGCCTCCGCGAATCCTACGACACCAAAGGGCCCGCCGAGTTCATTCGCTTTCTTCTCGAAGAAACCGGCTACATGGCCATGCTGAGAGACCGCAACACGCCCGACGACGTGGCTCGTATGGAAAACCTCGAAGAGTTGGCGCGCGCCGTGGCGGAAAGTCAGGACGCCGGCGAATCGTTCACGGAGTTCCTCGACGCGGCAGCTCTCGTCAGCGATGCGGATTCGTTCGAAGACAAGCCAGGCGTAACGCTCATCACGCTGCACAGCACGAAAGGGTTGGAATTCGACCACGTGTTCCTGACCGGCTTGGAAGAAGGGATCTGCCCGCACAGCCGGTCCGTCAACGAAGACAAAGGCATCGAAGAGGAACGCCGCCTTGTCTATGTCGGCATGACGCGCGCCCGCAATTCCCTAATTCTGACTCGCGCCGTCTATCGCCGAATTTTCGGTAACGAGCAACAGATGCGCGCTTCCCTGCCCAGCCGCTTCTTGGGCGAAATCCCCAGCGAATTGGTGGATACGGTGCGCGGCTCGATGGCGGAAATCGGCCAGTCACGCCGCTATGAGCCGGACCCGGAATATTCCTATTCGGCGGAAGAATTCGTCCGGCGCGCCCGAGGCGGGCCGACCGCGACGCCAAGACCGCCGCAGCGTCGCGCTCCATCGAGCGCACCTTCCTTCAGTTCTCCGGCGTTCAAACGCGGCAAGAACGCGGACCCGCTCCTCGGTCAAAAAGTTCGCCATCCAGAATATGGCGTAGGTACGGTCGTCGGCGTCGAGGGCGAAGACGACGATCGACGCCTGAGCGTCAGTTTTCCCGGCCGCGGTACAAAGAAATTTGTCGAACGTTACGCGCAACTTCAGCAACTTTAGAGTCCGCTCGGTTGCCGAGCATTCAAGTTAGTGAAACGCCCCGGAAGGCGGTCTGTACATGTCAGAGCCGTCGCGGTTGCGCTGTCTAACAACTCGCGATAGAGTGACTCACCGTCATTCACACACACCGTATCCGGCCACGGCCTGGGAAGCGCTCAAGCGGATACGATCGGAGAGCTTGAGTGGGATCACCACTGTTCCGCTGTAAGAGCATAGACCAGCTTCTCTCGGACTCCGAAAACGCAGAAATAAAGCTAAAAAAATCATTGGGTTGGTTGAGCCTGACCTCGTTGGGAATCGGAGCCGTGATCGGCTCAGGCATCTTTACTGTGATCGGCACGGCCATCGCAGGTCAAAAACTCCAAGTATCGTCGGTCCTGAACGCGCCGCTTCTGCAATATCTGATGACCCATTCCACTTCCTTTGGCCGTCCCGGTGCCGGACCCGCCATTGCACTCTCCTTCATTCTCGTCGCCGTCGTCTGCGGATTCGCGTCGGTGTGCTACGCCGAACTCGCCGCGATGATTCCCATTGCCGGGAGCGCTTATACCTATACCTACGCGACGATGGGCGAATTAATCGCGTGGATCATCGGCTGGGACCTGATTCTCGAATACGCCGTTAGCAACATGGCCGTCAGCGTCGGCTTCTCCGCACACGTCGTGGATTTGCTGGACTGGTTCGGCTGGCATCCTGACCCCAAATGGATTTCTCCCGCCTACCTTCCCGCCGGTTTGCCGGACCTGCAGGGCAACATGATCTACGGCCCCGGTTGGCATTTTGGCTTTAACTGGCCGGCGTTCATCATCGTGATGCTGCTGACCGTGATTCTTGTGCGCGGCATCAAGGAATCCGCGGAAACCAACAACATCATGGTGTTCCTCAAGATTGTGGCCATCATGGTGTTCGTTAGCTTTGGCGCGCACTTCATCCACCCGGCAAACTGGCATCCCTTCGCGCCCAATGGCTGGCCCGGAATACTGACCGGCGGGTCCATCGTTTTTTTCACCTACATCGGGTTCGATTCTGTCTCGACTGCCGCCGAAGAGTGTAAAAATCCGCAGCGCGACTTGCCGCGCGGCATCATCGCGACGCTTGTCATCTGCACGCTGCTTTATATCGCAGTAGTCGTCGTGCTGACCGGTCTCGTGCCCTGGCAGACGCTCATGGACGATGCGGCCCCGGTCGTGAACACGATGAAGAGACTGAACTTTCACTGGGTGCGTCTGGTTGTTCTTATCGGCGCTTTGATGGGCATGATTTCTTCCCTGCTCGTTTTTCAACTGGGTCAGGCGCGGGTATGGTTCGCCATGTCCCGGGACGGACTGCTGCCGCGCATTTTCGGCCGCGTCCACCCGCGCTTTCACACTCCGGATTTTTCCACGTGGCTAGCGGGTTTTGTCGTAGGTATTCCCGCCGGACTGCTGGACATCGGCACGCTCGCCGATCTTTCGAACATCGGCACTTTGTTTGCCTTTGCCCTCGTGGGCGGTGGCGTTCTTATCCTTCGTTATCGCGAGCCAAACCGCCCACGCGCCTTCCGCGCGCCGGGTGGTCCTTTGGCTCCCGTGATTACCATCATCACTTGCGTGCTGTTGATGGCCGGCCTGCCCATCATGAACTGGCTCCGATTCTTCTCTTGGCTGATTATTGGCCTGGTGTTTTATTATCTCTACGGGCGCAGAAAGAGTACGCTAAGGTTGGGTGCCCCAAGCAGGTAAGGCCCGCCAAGGACACAATCGATGGCCCGGCAACGGTTGTCGAAGCTCAAGTTCGCACACAAAGCGTTGCTGTTTCTTACCATCGCTGATCTGTGCTTTCCCGTTGGAGCGTTCGCCTGGGGAACCAACGCGCAACGGCTGATCGTCAACCATGCCGTCGATACACTTCCTTACGAATTGCGCCCTTTTTTCGAAGCCAATCGCAACTTCCTCATCCAGCATGTGAATGATCCGCTCCTTCAACTGGACAAGCACCCGAACGAACGCCAAAACCATTTCATCGAACTCGACAAGTATGGCAAATTCCCTTTCGATCCCCTGCCGCGCAATTACAAAAGCGCCCTGTCCAAATACAGCAAATCCAAAATTGACGCCTCCGGACTTCTGCCCTGGCAAATCGGTGTCTACAGCGCCAAGTTGACCGACGACATGAGAAATGGCCGCTGGGACGAAGCCAAGGTCGACGCCGCGTTTCTGGCCAACTACGTCGCAGAGGCTCACGACCCATTCAATACGACGGAAAACTATGACGGCAGAATGACCGGACAAAACGGGGTGAACGAGCGCTTCAATACCATGCTCATCGACCGCTATGGCTCTTTTTTCCCTGTGAATCCCCATGATGCTTTCTTTATAAGCGACCCAACCGATTTCGCCTTCGATGCCTGCTTGAATGCGCATAGCCTGGTTGAGTCCTTGTTGCTTGCCGATCGGGCCGCCAAGCGCGGTTTGAGTTCCTACACCGACGACTACTACGACCGCTTCTACAATCTCAGCGCCGCATCGCTCATCAAACAATTGTCGGACGCCTCGACGGACGTGGGCTCCTACTGGCTGACCGCGTGGATCAATGCCGGCAGACCGCAGCCGCCCCGCTGAAGTTCTTCCCGTGAATCACACCGAACTTTTGCCAAACATCGAAGCGCTCCCCAAGGCCGAGCTGCATCTGCACCTCGAAGGCGCGATTCGTCCGCCCGTCGCGGTGGCCCTGGCGGCTAGAAACGGATTGAATATAGCGGAGCATGAGGTCCGGCAACGCTACGCCTACGCGGACTTCACCGCGTTTATCGAAGCGTTCAAGTGGGTGACTTCGTTCTTGCGTGTTCCGGCCGATTTTGCGTTGCTGGCTGCGGACGTCGCCGAACAACTCCTTGCGCAAAACGTGGTCTACGCGGAAGTTACACTTTCCGTCGGCGTGATGATATTGCGGCAGCAGAATCCGCGAGCCAATTTCGAAGCAATCCTCGAAGCAACCGAACCGTTCGAAAAAAAAGGGCTCCGCCTCAACTGGATTTTCGATGCCGTCCGCCAATTCGGCGCCGACCTTGCGTTTCAGGTCGTCGATTGGGCCAAGCAATGCAATTCCCCCCGCATCGTAGCTTTTGGCCTCGGCGGCGATGAGCTGAGCATCCCGACGAACGACTTTCGGGCTGCCTACCAACATGCCTCCTACTGTGGCCTGCACAAATTGATTCACGCGGGAGAAATCGGGGGACCGCAGGTGATTCGTGAGGCCGTCGAACGGCTCGGTGTCGAGCGCGTTGGGCATGGCATCGGAGCCATCCATGACCCCGCGCTGATGGATTTGCTGGCGACTCGACGCATCGTGCTGGAGGTCTGCCCGGCCAGCAATCTGCGCACCGGCGCGCTGCGGTGCCAGCTTGGCACCGATGCCCCTTCCCTCCGCGAACATCCGTTGCCGCAGCTCGTGCGCCACGGCATTCCCGTGGTTCTCTCAACGGACGACCCATCCATGTTCGACACATCGCTCCGCGAGGAGTACCGTCACGCCCAGGAAATGGGTCTCAACGAAAAAGAGCTTGCCGATCTCGTCAGAAACAGCTTCACGTTTTCGTTCCTGCCCGCTGACGAGCGCCTCCGGCTGCCCGTACGGTCAGCGTGAAGCCAGCCCGCAAATGTTATACTGACCCCATGAAAGCTCATGTCTGGGTGATGCCAAAACGTACCGTGCTCGATCCGCAAGGACAGACCATCCAGCACGCCCTATTGGGCCTTGGTTATTCGCAGGTCGCCGACGTCCGGCAAGGCAAGTTTTTCGTCCTCAATCTCGATGGCTGGAACCGCGAAGAAGCCCAAAAACAGCTCGAACGCATTTCGAAAGAGGTCCTCGCCAATCCCGTCATCGAGGAATATCGCTTCGAAATTGTAGAGTAGGTCGCAGCGATGGGTTCACTTTCTATTTCCCTTCGAATTCGTCCTGTCCGGCTCCTTCGCGTTTTTGTGGCAGGTCTTTTTCTACTGGCCGGTTGCAAGGGAGCGTTCAAGGTCGATGATCCTCAGCTCAAACCCATTCAAGCCATGCTCGAACAGAGTCTGCCCGCTGGTTCAACACAAGGTGCGGTGCAAGAATTCATTTCCGCGCGCGGCTATCCTACCGAGCCTGCCAACAAACCGGGAACGCTGATCGCCATCATTCGCCATATCGACACCGAAAAATTGCAACCGGTTACCGCGCGCGTGACCTTCTACTTTGACGCCAACGGAAAACTCAACACCTATGAGATCGTTCGAACCATGAACGCTCCGATTCCTCAGTAACTCTTCCGCCTAAAAATCCGGGCCTTTTTCGTGACCCCACGGACGTTCGTGTTACCCTGAACGCCTGCGAAACAGGAGGGCGGTTGCATGTGCGGTATCGTCGGCTATATCGGCTCAAAAAAAGTCGTCCCCGTCATTATTGAGGGGCTGCGCAAACTCGAATATCGCGGCTACGACTCCGCCGGCATCGCCGTGGTCGATGGCTCCGGAAAACTCCACCTGCGCCGCGCTCCCGGGAAGCTACGCAATCTCGAAGAGGTCATTCAGAAGTCTCCGATCGATGGCGCCTATGGAATCGGTCACACGCGTTGGGCTACTCATGGGCGGCCCACTGAAGAAAATGCGCATCCCCACCGCGATTGTACCGGCCAATATGTGGTGGTCCACAACGGGATCATCGAAAATTACCTGGAACTGAAAGAAAGATTGCAGCGCCAGGGTCACAAGTTCGTTACCGAAACGGACACCGAGATCGTCGCGCACCTCGTCGAAGAGTACGCCAAGAACCTGTCCTTCGAAGAGGCCGTGCGCAAAACGCTGAAGGACTTGCGCGGCATCTATTCGCTGGTTTTTCTCTCCGCCAAGGATTCGCAGAAACTGATCGCTGCCCGAATTGGACCGCCTTCGGTAATCGGCCTGGGCGATGGCGAATACTTCGTCGCCAGCGACATTCCGGCGTTGCTGCAGCACACGCGTAATATCTTTTTTCTCGCCGATGGCGACGTCGCTGTGCTGACGAAAGACGGTGTCCGCGTTACCGATCTCGATGGCAAGCCTGTCGAACGGCCCGCCCACCAGGTAACTTGGGACCCCATCATGGCGGAAAAAGGCGGCTATAAGCATTTCATGCTCAAGGAAATTTTCGAGCAGCCCCGCGCCATACGGGATACCCTGCTCGGCCGTATTTCTCAAGACAGCGGCAAAGTTTTCTTGGATGACATGCAGATTTCCGAGCAACAATTCCGCGTATTTGAGAATGTGCGCGTCGTCGCCTGCGGTACGAGCTGGCACGCCGGACTGACAGGAAAATTCATGATCGAGCGATTGGCTCGTCTCCGCGTCGAAGTCGACTACGGCAGCGAATTTCGCTATCGCGATCCCATCCTCGATTCCAAAACCCTGACAGTTTGCATCAGCCAATCCGGGGAAACAGCCGACACCCTGGCGGCTCAACGCGAAGCAAAACAGAAAGGCTCTCCGACGTTGGCAATCTGCAACGTAAACGGTTCGATGATCACACGCGAAGCTGCCGGGACGATTCTCACCCATGCCGGTCCCGAAATCGGCGTGGCTTCCACAAAAGCGTTTACCGCGCAAATTGCGGCGCTTCTTATCCTTGCGTCCTATCTCGGCCAGGTTCGCGGCACTCTTTCAGCGGATGCTGCGCGCAAACTGATGCTCGAGTTCATCCAGATCCCTCATAAAGTAGAGACCATCCTGCAAGCCGACGCGACAGGGCTATACGAATCGTTGGCCCGCCAATTCTTCCGCCAATCCGACTTTCTCTACCTTGGCCGCGGGATTCATTATCCGATTGCTCTCGAGGGTGCTTTGAAGTTGAAAGAAATCTCCTACATCCATGCCGAAGGCTACCCGTCAGGCGAAATGAAGCATGGACCGAATGCGCTGATCGACGAAAATCTCCCAGTCGTCGTTTTGGCCACTCGCGATGAGTCGGACCCCGCTTCGATGACGCTCTATGAGAAAACCGTCTCCAACATCAAGGAAGTGAAAGCCCGGGACGGCATCGTCATTGCTATCGCAACGCAAGGCGACCGCCTGGCCCGCGAAGCCTCCGATCACCTCATCGAATTGCCTCCGACCTCGGATTCCCTCGCGGTGCTTCTTGAAATTGTCCCGCTGCAGCTGCTGGCCTACCACATCGCCGTGCGCCGCGGTTGCGATGTGGACCAGCCGCGCAACCTGGCAAAGTCCGTCACCGTCGAATAGCTTCCTCTTTAAATCGTTTTAAGCTAACTTTCCGTGGTGGCTCGCATTAGAATCGGTCTGTCCAGAATTCTCCTGGAGGTTTTCGATGAAACCGCTCCACGCGCGTTGCGTTTTTGTAATCTTCTTTTGCTTGCTGTCCCGGAGTGCCCCCCTCACCGGCCAAACCCCTCCCAAACGAGCCATCGCCATCACCATCGACGATCTTCCCGCCGGAGCCGCGAACCAAATGACCGGCGCCGAAATTGTTGAAATGACCACGAAACTCCTCAAAACGCTGCGCGACCAGAAAGTTCCAGCCGTCGGGTTCGTCAACGAGCAAAAACTCTACAAACCCGGTGAAGTCGACGATCGCATCAAAGCCTTGAATCTGTGGCCGGAGAACGGCTTCGAACTGGGCAATCACACCTTCGCTCACACTTCCTTGAATCGCGTTGCGCTCCCGGTCTGGGAAGAAGAGGTCGTTCGCGGCGAAACAGTCACCCGCATGCTGCTCGCAGCGCATAAAATGAAGATGCGCTATCTGCGCCATCCTTATCTGGACGCGGGACTGGATTTGCAAACTCGCCGCGAGGCCGAGGCTTTTCTCACTTCACGCGGATACCAGGTCGCCCCCGTCACCATGGACGCCTGGGACTGGATGTACGCCGGTGTTTACGACGACGCGCGGAAGCGGGCGGATACTTCCCTTCAGCAGCAACTCGTAAGCTCCTATCTCTCCCACACCACCGATGAGTTCGACTATAACGAAAAACTTTCCAGAACCCTCTTTGGTTATGAACCCAAGCAGATTCTCCTGCTCCACGGCAACTGGCTCGAAGCCGACCACATCGGAGAGCTCATCGACCTTCTGCGAAAGCGTGGTTATGAGTTCGTCACACTGGAAGACGCGCTCGGTGATTCCGCCTACAGTTCTCCCGACGAGTACGTTGGCGAAGGAACGGGATGGCTCGATCATTGGGCCATTACGCGCGGACAAATCCCACAAAATGCGCCGGTCTTTCCTCAATGGGTGCTCGACAAATCCCGCGAAATCCACCAGCGAGCGGCTCAGACTGCCGCTCCGAAATGACCAGGGCTCCCGCCCGGCAGCGCAAATCGAGCCGATGCGTTAAGATAGGATCATGCGGCGCTACCTTTGGTTGTTTCCGCTTGCTTCCCTTCTGCTGTTCACCTTGGCGCCGAATTCCTATTCGCAAACGGCCAATCTAAAGCAAATTCGCGCCGAAGGCATGAAGACGTTTACCGAAGCGCAGGTCGCTAGTCTTTCTGGCCTCACGCTCGGCTCTCAGGTGGGAAAGAAGGAACTGCAGGACGCCGCCGATCTCCTTCTCCGCAGCGGTCTTTTCGCTAAGGTGAACTACAAGTTTGATACCCACAACAATGATGTAGCGCTGACTTTCCTGCTCGAAGAGAATCATCGCCTGCCGGTCGCTTACGACAATTTCCCGTGGTTCGATGACGGCGAACTGACCGACGCGATCCGCAAGGATCTGCCGTTCTATGACGGAACCCTGCCGGAAGGCGGTACCGTCGTCGAACTCGCGGGCAATTCCCTTGCGTCATTTACGTCCGCTCACGGCCTGAAGGCCGAGGTCCAGCATTTCGTTGTGGCGAATCCGCTGATTGATGCTCCTCAGCAACAATTTCAGGTCGTCGGAGTGACACAGACGATCGCCAGCGTCGAATTCAGCGACTCGAGCCTCGCCGGCAATTTGGCCGTTCAGCAACATCTTTCCGAAGTGCGTGGTCAGGCCTATTCCCGGCTCAAAATCGACATTTTCCTCGCAGAGTCGATTCGCCCGATCTACATTGAGAAAGGCTTTCTCCGCGCCAAGATAGGCCCGGCCGAGGTCCGGCTCTCCGGAAATCCCAACAACAAATTCCCGGAGGCCATCCCGGTTTACGTGCCTTGCACGCCTGGGGCGGTCTATCGCTGGAAAGACGCCAACTGGCACGGTAACAGCGTGTTTCCCTCGGAAACGCTGAACCGCGCACTGAAGCTGAAATCCGGTGATCTGGCAGATGGCATGGCCATCGAAGGTGCCTGGGACCGCGTGCGTGAGGGATACGGCCAAATGGGCTATCTCGAAGCTAAGGTTGACCCGGTGGCCAGCTACGACGATCAAGCGCACACGGTTTCCTACAGTGTCGGCATCGTCGAGGGAAAACAGTTTCGTTACCATGAAATGACCATCACCGGGATGTCCACTACCGGTGAACGCATGATCCGCGATGCCTGGCCCATCAAATCGGGCGATGTGATGGACAAGGTTGTCTTCGAACAATTCCTCACGCAGTTGGAATCCCACCGCGAAGTGATTTTCAAGGACCTGCCTGTTCATTACGACACCGTTGGCCACTGGCTTCAGACAAACGCGGAGAATGGCACGGTCGATGCCCTGCTCGACTTCAAGTGATCCTTCGCGACCGGCTCCTGGTATCGCCTGCCGCGAGCAGCCTGAGATATACTCAGATCGGACATGAGCACATTAGTGCAAATCCAGACTGGCGAACCTTCCGCACAGCTTGCCGTTCTGAAGGAGCAGCAGCTTTTCTCAAGGTTGTCTGCGTTTCGCTCCTTGATCGTGGCGCTGTCTGGCGGAATTGACTCCGCCTATCTGGCTTGGGCCGCCCATGCCGCGTTAGGCGACCGAGCTCTGTCAGTAACGGCCATCTCCGCGAGTTATTCCGCGTTCGACCGCGAGCAGGTCGAAAGCTTCCTTCGCGCCACCGCTGCCCGGCACGAGTTCGTTGAAACTCGTGAGCTGGAAAATCCCGCATATCGCGTAAACGACCAAGATCGCTGCTATTACTGCAAGGACGAACTCTTTACCGTGCTCGATACCATCGCATTCGAGCGCAAATTTGATGCCGTGGCCTACGGCGTCAATGCCGACGACACTTTCGACTTCCGGCCCGGCCAGCGAGCTGCCGCCGAACATCGCGTGCTCACCCCCCTCCTCGAAGCGCAACTTCACAAGCCGGAGATCCGCTTCCTGGCTCAGCGGGCCAACCTACCCATGTGGGACCGGCCGGCCTCCGCATGCCTGGCGTCCCGGCTGCCCTACGGCACGGAAGTTACCGAAGAGCGTTTGTCCCTGGTCGAAAAGGGGGAGGCAGCTCTCAGAAGCCTGGGATTCCGCCAGTTTCGGGTTCGTCTCCACGACACCCTCGGACGCGTGGAGGTTGCTCAGGACGAGCTCCCCCGCGCCTTGGCGCCGGAAATGGCCGCCGCTATTTCCACCGCCCTGAAAGCAGCTGGTTTTACCTATGTGACCCTCGACCTCGAGGGTTACCGCCAAGGTTCCCTGAACGAAGCGTTTAGGAAAACCGCAGGAACATAATCACTCGGATTTGCGTATCTTGAACCAGGAGGGCAGAGTGGAGCTCATGAGTTCCCTAACCGTCACAACCCGTCGCCCCTGGTTCCCCGGCATTCTCATCGCATGCGCCGCGCTGACACTGGCGCCCGTTCGCGTACTTAGTGCCGACAATAGTTTCGACAAATCTCTCGCCGTCAACGGCCACGTGCGCCTGGAGCTCAACAATGGCTCCGGTAACGTCGACATTCGCGGCAGCGCCGACGGCAAAGTGCACATCTCCGGGAAAGTCACCGCCGGATGGTCGGTTTTTGGCAGTTCAGACAAAAACGTTCAGGACGTTGTCGCCAACCCGCCGATCGATCAACATGACAACTCGATCCACATCGGTCGTAACAACTCGATGTTCAAGAACATCTCCATCGATTACAAAATCGAAGTTCCCCGCGATACCGATATCGATGCAGAGGTAGCTTCGGGCGGAATCACCATCGATGGTGTGCACGGGCCAGTGAAGGCCTCCTCCGCTTCGGGCTATGTTCACGTGTATCGTGTAGAAAGCGACACTCAGCTGAACGCCGCCAGCGGGTCGATCGAAGCATCGGGCATAGGCGGGATTTTACGAGTTTCGAGCGCTTCGGGCGATATCGTGCTGTCGGATGTCAAAGGCGACGTGAAGGTTAGCGCTGCGTCCGGTTCCATCCGCGTGTCAAACCCGGGTGATCGCGTGGACGCTTCTTCGGCCAGCGGCTCGATCGAAGTAACCGGCGCAAAGAACGATCTTAAGATTCATGCCATTTCCGGTTCCGTTCACATTGACGGCGACCCTGCAAATCGTTTCTGGGAACTGAAGTCCGTCTCCGGCTCGGTCGACATTCGCGTGCCATCGAACGCCAGCTTCCTGTTGAGCGCGGAAAGTATGTCGGGAGGCATCCGTACGAACATCCCGGTCATTCTGGAAGAACAAGGCAAGCACTCCTTGCGCGCTCACGTCGGCTCCTCCTCAGGACGCATCGAAGTCCACACCGTCTCGGGCGGAGTGGATGTCCAAGGCACCTAGCGGGATATCGGCGTCGGCAATCGATCTTCTCGTCGCGGCATCGGTCTTTCTGGATCTCAAGGCATATTTCGCGGATCCCTGATACCTGGTGACGACACCTGGTAACGTAACCGGAAACCGACTTGCCATCTACGATTCCCTGCAAAACCCATACTCGGCCCGGTACAATTATCTTGTGTCCATCGGCCGCCTAATCCCGTCGAGTTGCGTACTTGCGGTCTGCTTCGTTTTTTCCTTGCGCACGCTGAGCCAGGACGCACCTAAACCACCGCCAATGCCGGCTGCCCAGGGGACTCCCGCAGAGCATGACAAACAACCGCCGGTCCAAAAGGAACCGACCGAACGGCAACAGCTTCAAAAAGCCATCGATGAAGCAGCCAATGATCGCGCCGCGTTGGTGAAGAACCTCGAAGCTTTCCTGCAGAAGTATCCCGAATCGTCAGAACGTCCCCAAATCTACCGTGCCTTAGTCGAATCGAGCCTTCAGCTCCGTGATTTCCCACGAGCACTCGATTATTCCGAGCGCCTGGTCTCGCTAAAACCGGATGATGTCTCGAATACTGTCCTTACCATTCAGCTGCTGAACCGTTACGGCGATGTGCCCGGCTATCGTCGCGCAGTGTTCTACTGCAGTCGTGTTTTGGAGTACGTCGATCACACCCCTCAGACGGAAAAATCCCCGCGCGTCTCCGTCGAAGAGTGGGAAAACTCCAAGAAGAAAGATAAATCCTCGCTGCTCCTCGTTCGCGGCGACCTCTATCAAAAAGTGGACGACCACGCCAATGCCAAGAAAGACTTCGAAGCCAGTTACGCCCTCATTCCAAATGCAACCGCCGCGGAACGCCTCGGCGCGCTTGCGGAGTTAAACAAAGACCCGAACGCGGCGATCCAACAATACGCCAGGGCGTTTGCTTTGACCGATGGCGCCAACGGCGCATCTTCCCGTGCCGAGCTTCGCAAGAAAATTGGCAATGTCTGGAGGCTCGCCCACGGTTCAGAAGACGGACTGGGCGACTACTTGCTGCACGCGTTCGATGCCAGCACTGCCGCAGCCGCTCCGGCCAAACCCACGCGCAACGCGGATGGCAAAGAGCCCTACGACTTCGTCTTGAGGAAGATAAGCGACGGCAGTCCGGTTCGCCTTGCGGACACCAAAGGAAAAGTTGTGGTGCTCAATTTCTGGGCCACTTGGTGCGGGCCTTGCCGGGAGTTGGAACCTCTGTTCGAAAAGATTGCGGCGCGATACGCGACGAAGCCGGACGTGCTCTTTTACGCTCTGAACTGTGACGATGATGAATCGCTCGTCGCGCCTTTTCTTGCGCAGGAGAAGCCAAAGACGCCAGCATTGTTCGCTGATGGCATGGACCGCCTCTTGCGCGTCAGCTCTTTTCCGACAACCGTCATTCTGGATCGCAACGGAAAAATTGCCTTCCGCGAGGACGGCTTCGATGCTGACGGTTTTGAAAAGTCACTCGGTGATGCACTCGAACGGGCCGCTTCGGCCGGCGCCGTGCCGACCTCAAACGCCGGCGTTGTCACGGCTAAGCCCTAACTACTCGCTGGATGTGCTTGCGGCATTTCCCGGGCGACCTCTAGGGCCGCGCCGATTGTGTTGGCATGAATCTCGACCGTGTCTTCTAGGCGCCGGGCATAGCCACCCGCGAGCGCCGTCACCACCGGAATCCTTCGTTTGCGCGCCTCTGCAAAAACGCCCTTGTCGCGCTCCCTCAATCCCTCCATCGAAATGTCGAGGCCTCCCAACTGATCGTCGCGATAGGGATCGGCTCCGCCGATATAGAAAACCATATCCGGCTGAAACTTATTCAAGGCTTGGCGTACCGCAGGCAGTAGAGCTCCGAGATAATCTTCATCGCTCGCTCCATCTTCCATGTTCAGGTCCAGTGTGGATGGCGGCTTGTGTGCAGGGTAGTTATTGAGCTGGTGGATCGACAGGGTGAAAACGGATTCGTCTTTCGAGAAAATAGCCGCCGTGCCGTTACCATGGTGCACATCCGTGTCGATCACCATGGCCTTCTGGATGGCATCGTCGTGCTGCAACCGCCGGATGGCCACGGCCACATCGTGAATCGCGCAAAAGCCCTCGCCATGTCCGGGATACGCGTGATGAAATCCCCCGCCAATGTTAGAGGCAAAGCCGTCTCGCATTGCCGCCTGGCCTGCCGCGATGGTGCCGCCCGCAGCCAGCCAGAATGCCTGCACCAGCTCCGGCGAGTACGGCACTTCCAACTTCATCTGTTCGCTGCGCGTCAGGGTTGCAGTCTTCAGCTTGTGCACCCAATCGGCCGTATGCACGCGCAGAATGTCGGCGTCGCTCGCCGGTTCCGGCCGCACGAAATCCTCCTTGCTAGCGATGCCTTCCGCCAGCAACTTTTCCGCAATGAGCCGGAATTTCTGTGAAGGAAAAACATGCGGACCGAGGTGTAAATCGTAGCCCTCGTGATACACGAGCTTGAATGGCAACATGGCCAATACCTAGTTTTCGCGTTCGAGTATGAAATCTGGCAGGGTCTGCAGCGCTCTTGCATACTCCGCGTCACCGGCACCGTTGAGGCACTCCTTGGCGCGGCGCACGTAATCAAACGCCAGGTTTCTCGTGCGGTCGAGCGCTCCGGAGTCGCGCACCAACGCCACAAGAGTTTCCGGCTGCACGGAATGAAACTCCTTCTCTTCGAGCACTCGCGCCACCAATTCTCGCGCTTCGCTGTGGCCATTCTCCATGGCGTAGATCAGCGGCAGCGTCACCTTGCCCTCTTTCAAGTCGCTCAGCACAGGTTTGCCAAGCTGCTCGCTGGACGCCGTGAAATCCAACAAATCGTCCACGAGCTGAAATGCCAGACCCGAATACCGCCCATACTCGGCCAACGCTTCCTCGTGCTTCTCGTCAATCCCACCCAGCACCGCGCCCAATCTCGCGCATCCGCTGAACAGGCAGGCGGTCTTGTGCGTGGCCAGTTTCAGCGCGTCTTCTTCCGTGACGTCCATCCGTCCAATCTTACTCAACTGGATCAGTTCCCCTTCGACCATCTTTTGCGTCAAATCGATCAGGATATCCAGCACGTGAAAATTGCGCTCTTCGAGGGCAATCTGGAAAGACTGCATGTACAACCAGTCTCCCGCCAAAACGCTGCGATGGTTACCCCAGCGGGTATTCGCCGAAGGCCGGCCGCGCCGTGTGTCTGCACCATCAATCACGTCGTCGTGAATCAAGGTGGCGCTGTGCAGCAGTTCCACGACCGCCGCCAGTTTGATGACGCTGCGCCGGCTGACCGACGTACCGGCCGCATACCCATGGCACAGCAGCAACAGCGCGGGCCGCAGCCGCTTCCCTCCCCCGCCCAGCAAATAACTGGTGATTTCCGAAACCGGTTGGTATGCCGAAGCGCTCTGCCGGGACAACTCCTGCTCGACCTGCACCAGGTCTTCGCGCACTAACTCAAAGATTTCCTTGACCGTCAATAAAGTGATGTCCGTCCTCCTGATTGCCCGCCACACCTAGCGGGGTTCGGCGGCCGTGGACGCACCCGGCCGGGCGAGATGGAAAAATCGCCGGAAGTTCCCTGACGTCACCGCGGCGATTTCGTCGGTTCCTAAGTCTCTCACATTCGCAAGCGCCTTGGCCACCTCTGCCACATACGCGGGCTCATTGCGCTTTCCTCGCACCGGCTGCGGCGCCAGGTACGGAGAGTCCGTTTCGATCAAAATGTTCTCCAGCGGCAAATCTTTCGTCACGTCGCGAATGTTCTGCGCCTTCGGATAGGTCAAGTTGCCCGTAAAGGAAACCATAAAGCCCATATCCAACCCCCTCCGAGCATCTTCGATCGTGCTCGTAAAGCAGTGAAGGATCCCGCCGAGGCCCGTCGGTTTCCACTGTTCTTGAAGCATGTCGAGACAGTCGGACCACGCGTCCCGGCAATGAATGACTATCGGTAGTTTGGCAGCGTGAGCCAGTTCCATCTGTTGGCGAAAAACCTGCTTCTGCGCGTCGCGCGGAGAGTGGTCGTAAAAATAGTCCAATCCGATTTCACCCCAGGCGATGACTTTAGGATGCTGCGCCAGGCGCGCCAGGGTCTCCAGGTGGTTCGACCTGACCTCTTTCGCATCGTGCGGATGAATCCCGACGGTCGTGTAAATCCAGTCGTGAGCCTCTGCGAACGGCATAGCCGCGTCGAGTTTCTCTGGTCCCGGCCCAGTGCCTATCGCGAGAATGGTGCTTACGCCAGCCGCCCGTGCGCGCTCCAGCACAGCGTCGCGATCTTCCGCAAACTGCGGAGCATCGATATGTGCGTGCGAATCAATCAGGTCCATGGGGTTTTCGACGAGCCGGGATATTCAAAAACCGACGGCTTCAGCAGGCTACCCTTCAAAGACTCACCGGCCGTTTGATTACCGTTTGCTATTTCAAACGCGCCCCAACTTCCACGTCCTCGTGGAAACCGGCAAGCACCGGCCTACCGTCAGGGCCGACCGACGCGGCCACAATCATTCCGTTCGATTCGACTCCACGGAGTTTACGCGGCGCGAGATTCACGACGACCACTACTTTCCTGCCGATGAGGGATTCCGGTTCGTAATATTGCGCGATGCCGGCGCAAATCTGGCGGATTTCTGACCCAATATCGACCGTCAACTTGAGCAGTTTGTCGGCACCGACAATTCGCTCCGCCGTTTTCACCTGCCCCACGCGCATCTCCACCTTTGTGAAATCCTCGATGCCGATTTTCTCGGCCAGTCCCGCGGCGGGTGCTGCCGCCGTTCCAGGCGCAGCGGGGTGCGCCGCAGCCGGCACCGGTGCTGGAGCCGGATTCAACTCTTCGTTTGCCATAGCTTCGATCCTCTCAATCGCTTCTGTTTTCTCCACACGTGGAAACAACGCCTGGAGCTTGCCCAAACTGACCGCTGGCGCCAATTGCCCCCACCGCAGTCCATCCAATTCCGTCGCCCCAAGGGCGGTCGTTTGCCCCAGCATCCGCCAGACCTTGGAGGTGCTCTCAGGCAAAACCGGATGCGCAAGCACGGTCACAATCCGCAACAATTCCGCCGTGGTCCACAGGATTGTCGCTTTCCGCGACTCCTCATCCGGCGAATCCCCCAGCGCCCAGGGCTGTTCGCTCGTCAGGTATTTGTCGGCAGCCGCAATCACCGCCCAAATCGCCTCCAGAGCGCGAGCAAATTCAAACCTGTCATATCGCGCCAGTACTTCCCCAATGGCCTTCTGCGCTTCCTTCGCGAGCGCATCATCCTGCGTCAGGTTTGCCCCCGGCTTCGGCACCTTTCCCGCGAAATTCTTTTCCAGCATCGCCGCAGTGCGACTGGCAAGGTTGCCCAATCCGTTCGCCAAATCGCTGTTGTAACGCGTAACCAGCGCGTCGTAACTGAAGTTGCCGTCCTGGCCGAAAACGACTTCACGAAGCAGAAAATATCGGAGCGCATCCATGCCCAGCATGCTGACGATCGGCCGCGGCAACACCACATTGCCCTTGGACTTGCTCATTTTCGTCGCGTCCATCAGGAACCAGCCGTGCGCCCACACCTGCTTCGGCAACGGCAGCATGGCTGCCATCAGAAACGCTGGCCAGTACACGGTGTGAAACCGGATGATGTCCTTTCCCACCAGATGCACGTCGGCCGGCCACATGCCACGCTTTTCATGCTCCGGGCCGCCGACCGCACTCAAGTAAGCCGTCAGCGCGTCGAACCACACATAGAACACGTGCGGCTCTTCGCCGGGCACGGGAATTCCCCAGCGAATCGTCGTTCGCGTGATGCTCAGGTCCTTCAATCCGCCTTCGACAAAGCTGACAATTTCATTCTTGCGGGTCTCCGGCTGAATAAAATCCGGAAATTTCCTGTAGAAATCGAGTAGGGGCTTCTGAAAAGCCGAAAGCTTGAAGAAATAATTCTCCTCGGTCACCGTCTCGGTCGGGCGCCCACAATCCGGGCAAGGATCGCCTGGTTTAGCATCGTTTACATACGCGTTATCGTAAATACAGTACTGCCCGGTGTAGTGGCCCTTGTAAACGTAGCCATTCTCATTGCATAGCCGGAATAGCCACTGCACCGTGCGCACATGCGTCAGGTCCGTGGTGCGCACAAATTCGTCCGCGGTGAGTCCTAACTCATCCCACAATGTTCGCCAGGCATCCGCCATGCGCGCCACAAATTCGGATTCGGGAACTCCCGCCTTTTTCGCGGCGCGTTCGACGTTTACGCCATGCTCGTCCGTGCCCGTGGTCATCACCACTTCGTACCCGCGCATTTTCTTGTAGCGCCGCAGCATGTCCGCCACCACGGTCGTGTACGTATGGCCAATGTGGGGCAAGCCGTTCGTGTAGTAGATCGGCGTAGTGATATAGAACTTTTCTTTTTTCTCAGCCATTCTGTTTACTCGGTAGTCCCTGGACGCTGCGGTGCCGCGCTTGATTGCTTGCGCCTTCACTTCTCATGTTGCTCTCGGAATCGGAGCATGGCCTGCTCCATGACCTCGTGCAGGGGCACATTTTTCTCCTCTGCCAGTTTACGGCAATCGTCAAATTCCGGCGATGCGTGGCACGCCCGGCCCTCGCTTCGAGCGACTTTGATGCGCACCTCGCCAAATTTGGTCCGCACCTTCACACATTCGCGCGGCAGCGCCCGTCGTTCGACCAGGTGGCTCCTCACGCCGAGCGTGGTCGTCTCCGCGAAAAGCATCTCCTGAAATTTCCCTTCGTCTTCCGGTTTGCACAGAATCGTCACCAGCGTTCCCGGTCGGCTCTTCTTCATCTGCACCGGCACGGCGAACACATCGAGCGCTCCCGCAGCCAAAGCCTTTTCGAGCAGATAACCAAAAATCTGTGGATTCATGTCGTCCAGATTCGCTTCGAGCACGCGAATCGTTCCGCCATGATCATCGACATCCTTGTCCGAAACATCTCCTGCCAGGATTCGCAGCACGTTCGGCTGGCTCTCGAGGTCGGCCGTCCCAGCGCCATAGCCGATCGCGCTGACCTTCATGGCCGGCTGCGGCCCGAAGGAACCGCAAAGCGTCGCGACAATCGCTGCACCGGTGGGCGTTACCAGTTCCTGCTGCACCCCATTCGAATAGGTCGGCTTTCCCATCAGCAGCCTTGCCGTCGCCGGCGCAGGAACGGGCAAAACACCGTGCGCCATCTTCGCTGTTCCTCCGCCCACATTCAGCGCTGAACAAGCAAACGCTTCAAAACCGAGTTCTTCAAATCCGATGCAAGCTCCCACAATGTCCACGATCGCGTCAACCGCGCCTACCTCATGAAAATGAATTTTCTCGAGCGGAACATCATGAACGGTGGCTTCTGCCTCGCCTAGCTTTTGAAAAATAGCGCTGGCGCGTGCCTTCACGCGAGAATCGAGGTTCGCTTCGCCCAAAATTCCCAAAATCGTCGCTAGCGAACGGTGCTTCCCACTGTCTTCCGTTTTCACCTTGACGTAGGTCGCGGCCATGCCGTTCTTCCATACTTTTTCAGCGGAAATTCCCCAGCCTGGCACCTCGAGCCCCTGCAATTGATCGCGCAGCAGGTCGACCGAACACCCGGCATCGACCAACGCGCCAAGCGTCATGTCCCCGCTAATCCCGCTGAAACAATCAAAATAGGCTGCTTTCATTCGATTCTCGTGTTGAGGCGCTCCTCGATACTATCGGCCCCCCTTCCAGCCGTCAAACACCGTGGCACCGGCAGTTTGCTTGCGCCGTTAGCCTGCAGATGACGGACCGGTCCTAGTAGGTCAACGCAAGCGGAAGGCACAGCGCTGCAGCGCATGGAAAGGTGAAGATCGAAAGTGACTTTGTTCCGCGCGTACGCACGAAGCTCGGGTGAGGCGCTGCGGACGAGTGCGCCGGCAAGTGCCTGTGCCACGGTCGGTTGCTCACACCTTGAGCTTCAGCACCAGGGTACGATCCAGTCGAAACCTCATGGTCGTTTCCGCAGGCACCTTCACCTGTTTGCCGCGCGTGAAAATTTGCGTCAACAATCCGGCGCCCGCGCCAGCCACTGCGCCAATCCCAGCACCTCTTCCGCCGCCAAAAATCGCACCCATCAGCGCGCCAAACCCTGCTCCGCCGGCGCCGTACTCAAGCGTCCGCTTGTTCTTCCCGACACCGCGGCCACTGTTGACATCCACCTCTGAACTATCCACGCGATATTCTTTTCCGCCCATGTCCACGGAAGACAGGTCGAGCGCCAACTCCGGACTATGCACTGCCCCTCCGCCCGAGATATTTCTAACCACAAGCCTTGCTCGCGTACCGGCGGGTATGGCGATTCCTCCCGAGCTGTCCGGCACATCCTCGCTGACGGTTGCGGAGAAAAGTTGCCCGGTCGTGGAATTGTCCGAATCGATGTTCTCGTCGCTCTGCGAACCACGATCTCGGTACCTCGAGGAATCACGCGCGCGACGCCACTACTGGCGAGCGCAGTCGTTTGGCTGAACACAAGGGTTTCTATGTCGCGCAAAGGAAAGTTGTAGTCGATTCCCTGTCCATCGCGAAATGAGATGGAGTCCGATCCGTTGTATTGGCCCGAATACACTTTGCCATTACGCAGCGTGACGATATCCTGGGTTCTGGCAGACACCAGCGATGGCTCGTCGCCTACCGGGAATTTGTACTCGACTCCCTGGCCATCGGTGAAGCCCGATCTGGCCGCTGCTCGCTCCCGTGAATTGCCCGGAATAACTGGCACCTCGCGCAAAATCACAGTGTCCGCCCACAGAGATGTGACGCCGATAACAAACATCAAGCACGTTAATCTCCACACTCTGCTCATCGCGCCCTCTCCCGCAATCCAAATTCGCGCCCGAGTTTACACCACGAGCGTGCAGGGAGACAGTAACGAGATTCGCCGCGCAGGCACTTTGCCGTCGACCATAACCCCGAATCGTTGCTGGTATACTAAAAATTTCCAGGTTCGCTCACGAACAGACTGAGGCTCCGTGTATCTGACCATCCGAAACCGCCTTCGCGACGCGCTCGCCCAATTCATACAGAAATCCTATGGCATCGAAATTCCGGTGGTCCTTGAAAAGCCTCCCAAGCTTGAAATGGGCGAAGCCGCTTCGCCGGTTTGCTTTGAACTGGCCAAGCGCCTGAAAAAATCCCCGCGTGCCATCGCCCAGGAAATCGCATTGGGCTTCCTGAAACCTGCAGGCATCGCCGAAATCGCAGTAGCCGGTGCAGGTTATCTGAATGCCTATTTCGATCGCACCGCACTGTGGCACGCCCTCGTAGAGGCGCGGCACGCCGCGTTCCCGTTGTCAACCAAGCCCGCCGAGAGGGTCATCGTCGAGCACACCAGCATCAACCCCAACAAAGCCGCGCACATCGGCCACCTGCGCAATGCCGTGCTCGGAGACACCATGGTTCGCTTGCTTCGTGAAACCGGCCGCCAAGTCGTCGTGCAGAACTACATCGACAACACCGGCGTCCAAGTAGCCGATGTGGTCATCGCCTTTCAACACATGGAGAAAAAGTCCGTCGCCGAAGTGAAAGAAATCGCGGCAAAGCCTCACTTCGATTATCTCTGCTGGGATTTGTACGCCAAGGCCACACAATTCTTCGAAGGGGATAAGCCGCGCGCCGCCGCTCTTCGTGGCGAAACCCTGAAGGCCATCGAAGCCGGCGCGGGCGCGACTGCCCAAATCGCCGCGATCATCGCCGACAGCATCGTCGGCTATCATCTCCGCACCATGGCTCGGCTCGACATCTATTACGAGCTGCTCGCCCGCGAGAGCGAAATCCTCCACCTCCATTTCTGGGACGCCGCGTTCGAAAAACTGAAAGCCAGCGGCGCCATTCAATACGCTGATAGCGGGAAAAACGTGGGCTGTTGGATCATGCCGTGGAACAAGGAATTACAGCAGGGTAAGGAAGTGAGGGAGGCACAGGATACGGATCCCTCGTCCGATGAGGACCAGGCCAAGATCATCGTCCGGTCCAATGGTACGGTGACCTACGTTGGCAAGGACATCGCCTACCAACTCTGGAAATTCGGCCTGCTTGGCAAAGATTTTCACTACACGAAATGGCCGAATCCGCCGGGCGGCAAACCCGTCTGGGCTACGACCACCGGACCCAATGAACCAGGCGCCCCACATTTTGGCGGAGCCGAGGTGGTCTACAACGTAATTGACGCACGCCAAGCCTATCTTCAGGACGTGGTCGCCGAAGGCGTCCGCGCCCTCGGTCATCCAAAAGAAGCCGACAACTCCATTCACTTCGATTACGCAGTCGTGGCGCTCACGCCGCGTTGCGCCGCCGAAATGGGCTACGAAGTTTCTGGAGAGGAATCGAAGTCCTACGTCGAAGTCAGCGGCCGCAAAGGCCTCGGCGTAAAAGCCGACGACCTGATCACCCGCATGCAGCAGGCTGCCGAATCCCGAGTCTTGCAAAAGCAATCGGCCATGGACCCCGAAGAACTGAGGAAGACCGCAAACGCGTTAGCCGTAGGTGCCTTGCGTTTTTTTCTGCTGAAATACACACGCAATACCATCATTGCGTTCGATTTTGACGACGCCCTGAAAGCCGAGGGCGAGACCGGCCCTTATTGCCAATATGCCGTCGTCCGCATTCGCGGAATCCGGCGCAAAAGTGCGGAAGCGGAAGCAGAACGTGCCACCATCACAAATGATTCGTTGAAGAAATTTCTCGAGGGGCCGGAAGCGTCGGACATCTGGGAACTTCTACTGCTCAATGGCTCACTCGACCATTCCGTTGACTCAGCCATTGGGACGCAAGAGCCGGCGTTCGTTGCCAAGTACGCCTTTCAACTCGCGCAAGCCTTCAACAACTTCTACCACAAGCACCACATTCTCTCAGAACCCGACGACCAAAAACGCGCCTGTCTGCTGATGCTAACCGAACTTGTCGAGCAGCGCCTGGTCCAGGCCCTCAACCTCCTCGGCATCGAAACCCCTGAAAAAATGTGACCCGGTTCGTCGCAGATTTCAACACTGCCGGTCGCCTACCGAGGCCCGGCCCGCTGCCCGCCGCCATTGCCAAATCCGCATTTCGCTGTCACGGCACCCTCGCATGACCGTCAGCGCGTGCTCGTGAGCGAGGAGTCTTTCAGAGCGACATAACCAACTTCACCAGCGTGCGCAGGCCGACACCGGTGGGGCCTTTCGCCAGCCACGGCTTGGCGTCATCGTTCCACGCGGTCCCGGCGATATCCAAGTGGATCCATGGCGTATCCCCGGCAAATTCGCGGATGAACCACGCACCCGTGATCGAACCTCCGCCCTTGCCGCTACCAATGTTCTGAATGTCGGCAAAACTGCCCTTGATGAATTCGCGATACTCGTCATCCATGGGCATCTGCCACATCTTCTCGCCAACTTCTTTGGCGCTAGCCAACAATTTGTCCGTCCAGGCTTGATCGGACCCGAACACGCCCACGTTCACATTCGCCAGTGCCACGACGATGGCACCTGTCAACGTCGCCGCATCGACTAAGTGCGTGGCGCCGAGTTGTTTGGCATAGTGAACTCCGTCGGCAAGAATCAATCGGCCTTCCGCATCGGTATTCAGTACTTCGATCGTCTTCCCGGACATGGCCGTCTGTATATCGCCCGGCTTTTGTGCCTTGCCTCCTGGCATATTTTCCGTCGCCGGAACCACGCAGATCACCTTCACGTTCGGCTTTAACGCCGCCAGCGCCCGCATGATGCCGATCATGGTCGCGCCGCCGGCCATGTCGTACTTCATCTTTTCCATACCGTCGGCCGGTTTAATCGAAATCCCGCCGGTATCAAACGTCACGGCCTTACCAACCAGCCCCACGACTGGCGCTCCGGCCTTCGCGTTCGCCGGAGTATAGGTAATTACGATCATACGCGGCGGCTCGACGCTCCCCTGCGCAACGCTCAGCAGCGCCCCCATCTTCAAATCGGCGATTTTCTTCTCGTCCAGCACTTCGACCGCCAAGCCCGCTTCTTTGGCCATGGCCTCGGCCTTTGCCGCCAAAATCTTCGGCGTGAGCTTGTTTGAAGGCTCATTGACCAGGTCACGCGCAAAATTCTGCGCTTCGCCGAGAATGCGGCCCCGAGTAATTCCCTTTTCGACAGCCGCCTTTTCCGCATCGGTGAAGCCGGCAACACTGACGCCGTCGATAAACTTATCCTTCTTCTTGTCGGTCTTATATTTGTCGGTTTCGAAGTCTGCCGTCAGGAAGCCCTCCACAACGGCTTGGGCGTTCTCCTCGGTCGCGCCGCCCTCTCGCAACGCAAATACAAAATTGTGAACCGACCGAGTCTTCAAATACCGCAGGGCCACCCCGGCAACTTTCCGCAGCGTCGCGCTGTTGAATTGGTCGCGCTTCCCCACTCCGATCAAGAGCAACCGCGCCGCCTTCAGGTTCGCGGGCGCATGAACAAGCGTGGTTTCCAGCAACTTGCCGGTCAGTTCTCCGCTCTTGTTCAATCGAGACAGCAGACCGCCTGTGGACTGGTCCAGCTCAGCGACGCGTCCTTGAGGACCGTCGTTGTCGTCGAACACATAGGTAACCAACCCTTCAGCTTCAATGGTGCTGAGCGGCTTTGCTTCTTGAGTGATTTGCATGGTGTCTCTATCGCCTCCGGTTGCGATACATCGCTTGGTCCGCTTCCCGGCGAGCCTCCTTGGTACGCTCGTCCTGGCGGCGGTCCCACGATTTCTTGCCCTGTGCCAAGGCGATCTCGACCTTGGCAATACCGTCACGGAAATAGATCCGCAGGGGAATGACGGTCAATCCCTTAGACTCGCTTCGACCCGAAAACTTGTGGATCTCCCGCTTGTGCAAGAGCAGCTTCCGCTCACCGAGAGGCTCATGGTTCCACGGACCCCCGGGCATATACTGGGCAATATGGGCGTTCACAAGAAAAGCTCCGCTCGGCTTGAAGTCGACAAACGCCTCCCGAATGTTAGCCTTGCCCTCGCGAAGCGCTTTCACTTCGGTTCCATGCAACACCAGCCCAGCTTCGAGCCTCTCAAGAATATGGTAATTGTAGGAGGCGGCACGGTTCTGCGCGACAATCAGCTCCCGCGGTTTCTTCGGGTCCTTGCCCTTCTCGGTCCTTTTGTTCGGCTTCATCACAATCTTTCATTTTACCTGATGCCGCGTCTAAAGACAGGGAAGCGGGAGGATGGCAGGATGCCATTCGCCAGCCCGCCACCGCTACTGGGTCCTTCCAGCGCGTAATGGCTAGGCACCCTCTATTCTTGATACTCACAGGAATCGTAAGAGGACATTGCCTATGGTACCGCCCGATGGGGTTACTGGTTACACGTCACACGCTTGCCGCCGCAATAAACCCAATGCTAGACTGCAAAAGCAAGGAAAGACAGAGCTTGCCATTGGTCGGGTTCCCGGAGAATGTATGCGCCGCTTGAGTCTGGCACTATTCTGCATGTTTGTTGGAGTGGCTCTTGGCGGCTGCCCTAAGAACGGCAATTCGAGCTACAAAGCCGGCGAAAAAGCTCTCGACCTGAAGGATTATGATGCGGCGGTCGAATACTACGGCAAAGCTCTCGCCGCCGACCCGAAAAATCCCTTCTATCGCATCAAGCTGAACAACGCGCGCTTTGAAGCCGGTCAGCTCCATCTTCACAACGGGCTGAAACTCCGGGACAAGGGTGATCTGCAAGGCGCCATTTCAGAGTTCCAGCGCGCCCAGGTTCTCGATCCTTCAAGCGTCATTGTCGACCAGGAACTGAAGAAAACGTTGGAGATGCTCGCCGACCGTGTGCGCAGCAACGAGCAGCAGGGGGAGCAACCGCTCATTGAGAATGGGGAGCCCTCTCTCGCGTCCGCGCCTCCGGAGCTGAAACCCCTCTCCCGCGCTCCCATCAGCCTTAAAATGTCGAACGACGCAAAAATCGTCTTTGACACGATTGGCAAACTCGCTGGTCTGACAGTGATTTATGACCCAGACCTGCAAGCCCGGCGCATCACCGCCGAACTGAACAATGTCACCTTAGAGCAAGCCCTCGACATCGTCTCTCTCGAGAGTAAGGCTTTCTGGAAACCGATCACCGAGAACATCATCATGGTCATTCCCGACCAGACGCAAAAGCGCAGAGACTATGATGAACAGGTCGTTCGCACCTTCTATCTCAGCAACGTGGCCGCCGCGCAGGATCTCACCGAAATTACCACCGGTCTTCGACAAATGCTGGACCTTAAACGGCTCCAACAGGTAAACGCGCAGAACGCCATCATTATCCGTGATACTCCCGACAAGCTCGCTCTGGTCGACAAAATCATCAGAGATATTGACAAAGCGAAGCCCGAGGTGGTCATCCAGGTCGAGATCTTGCAGGCCAGCACGGATAACATGAAGAACTTGGGAATCCTGCCCCCGCAAAGCACCACCGTCACGATTAACCCGAACTATAATTCGACCAGTACCAGCACGAGCACCACCACATCCACGACGAACAATGGCATTCAGCTGAACCAATTGACCCATCTCAACCAGAGCGACGTGGTCTTTACGATCCCGAGCGCAACCGCCAATTTCCTGATGACCGACAGCGCTACAAAGATTATTCAGAATCCCGAGATTCGCGCCATTGACGGCCAACAAGCCAAACTAAATATTGGTCAACGCGTCCCGGTAGCCACGGGCAGCTTTCAGGCCGGTGTGGGCGTGGGCACCACGGCCGTCAATCCCTTGGTCAACACACAATTCCAGTACATCGACGTCGGTGTGAACATCGACGTTACGCCCCACATTCATCCGAATCGTGAAGTCAGTATGAAGCTGCAGGTCGAGGTTTCTTCTGTTGCCAGCTACTCAACCATTGGCGGCATTCAGCAGCCCGTCATTGCCCAAAACAAAACTCAGGAAGAAATTCGCCTTAAGGAAGGTGAGGTGAGCGTCCTCGCCGGCTTGATTCAGCGGATTGATACCAAGACGTTGAACGGCTGGCCTTGGTTGGCCAATGTGCCGATTATGCGTTACCTGTTTTCCGCCGATAACACCGATATTCAGGACAGCGAGGTCTTAATCGTTCTGACTCCCCGCATCGTTCGCATGCCGGACTGGTCCAAGGCCAATCTCCGGGCGCTTTACTCGGGTACGGAAACGGTGCCGGCGGTCCGCAAAGAACTCGATGTCAAGGCCCCAACCTCCAATCCGGCGCCGGGATTAACTCCGGCCGGGCCTGTCGCACCAGCAAGCTATCCCGGTCCCGGTGCCCCGCCGGCCGCGCCACCCGCCGCCGCACCTGGTCCAGGATCAGCGGTTGTCGCACCGGCACAAGTGAACGGGCCTAGAATACGCTTTGAGCCTTCCTCCATCGAGATCAGCCCGGGTCAGACTTACACCGTCGGAGTTGCCGTCGACAACGTCTCCGATCTTTTCTCGATACCGGTCATGATTCAATACAATCCTGCCGTGATCAGCATTGAAGAGGCTCGCCATGGCAGCTTTCTGTCCGGCGGCACTCAGGAAATTGCCGTGGTCCAGCGTGTGGACAAGGAACACGGCCAAGCCATCATTTCCGCCACGCGCCAGCCCAATACTCCGGGTGTCAGCGGCAGTGGCACGCTCCTCGGAATTGTCATTAAAGCTCTCGCGCCCGGCACTTCTAACCTTTCGATCGTTCAGGTGAACGCTAAGGATTCTCAGCAGAAGTCCATTCCGCTAGTCACGAGCGAAGCAACCGTCCGTGTGCAATAGCGATTGCCTCCAATGCCTTTGATCCACAAAAATCGGTCCCTGCGTTCCGAAGCGGGCTTGACTCTTCTCGAACTGATCATTTCGTGCGCTATCCTGCTGATTCTGTCTTCTGCGGCGCTTCCCATCGCGCGTTGGACGGCGTACCGCGAGCGCGAAAAGGAGCTCCGGAAAGACCTTCTCAGCATCCGTCAAGCCATCGACCGCTACAAGGATCTTGCGGACCGGGGCCTGATTCGCGTCGACAATATGACGGGCGGTTACCCGCCGGACCTCCAGACACTCGTCAAGGGCGTACCCTTGACGGGCATTACCTCGGGTGCTCAGGGAAAGAAGATTCAGTTCCTTCGACATATTCCCATCGATCCCATGACGAAAGAAGCCAATTGGGGATTGCGCGCTGTCGAGGACGATCCCGACTCCACATCCTGGGGCGGCAAAGATGTTTTCGACGTCTATTCTCAATCCACGGCAACGGCCATGGATGGAACGAAATATTCCGATTGGTGACCCAAACTGGTGAAATGATGGAAAGACGTAGCTTTCTTCCGTTCACATCCCAACCTCGACGCTCGTGCACCGATGCGCAGCGAGGCTTCACGCTCATTGAGTTGATGATCGTCATTGCGATCATCGCCATCCTCGTTGGTATGGCCGCCGGCATTTACACAAAGACGGTGCAGCACGCGCGTGAATCCGTTCTGAAAAAAGATCTGCAGACCATGCGCGAAGCCATCGACAATTACACCCTCGACAAGCAACAAGCCCCTCAATCCTTGCAGGACCTTGTCGACGCTCACTACCTTCGCCAAGTCCCTGTCGATCCCATCAATCAGCAGGACGATTGGGTTCTCCACTACGGCGATATGGTGCTCAGTGCGGACCAGACCAGCACCGGCGTGGACGACGTGCATTCTGGTTCTGATCAAGTCGGCAGTGACGGCACTCCCTACAACAACTGGTGAAGCCCGCCTCGTGCGTTGCTCGGTAAGAGCGTCCAAGTCGTTGTCCTCGTTGTCCACCGAAATTTGACGGAATCTCTGCCGTTCGCTATAGTCAAAGTGCGGGGTGGAGCAGCCTGGTAGCTCGTCGGGCTCATAACCCGAAGGTCGTCAGTTCAAATCTGACCCCCGCAACCATGGGCGCTTAAGAGGAAAATCCTCTAAGCGCCCTTCTTATTTACGGTTACGAGTTGAACCGTAACAATTTCTTCGCCTAATTTAGCGCCGCAAAGTTGTTCCTGTTCTCGATATTGGGAACAACTGGGAACAAATCGCCATAGATTGCCCGTTCTAGAGCGATTGCAGCGCCGCGTTCCGCTTCCGCAGAGGTGTGCGTGTAGATGTCTGCGGTCATCTTGATTGTGGAGTGCCCGAGGAACTTCTGCGCCAGCTTCAGGTTTCCCGTCTGCTCGTTAACGATACTCGCAGCTGAATGCCTGAATGTGTGAAAGCCTGACGCGCCTTTCTTTCGCGGAATCCCTAGCCTGTCCAAAATTGGGTAGAGGGCGTCCTTTCGGAGCACGTCCGGGTCTAGCGCCGACCCGTCTTTTTTGCAGAACACGAAGTCATCCGGCCCGCGATGCAACGAGTTCTCACGGTGATTCCTGAGAGTCTCGTTTAGGGCACTTCCCAAAGGGATGTCTCGCGTGCTTGCCGTCGTCTTAGGCGAGAGAAGCTGACCTCGCCATAGACTATGTTCGATTCGGAGTATTCTTCGCTCCAAATCAACGTGCTTCCATTTCAGCGCCAGTACCTCACCCAGCCTAGTTCCGGTTAAGGCCACACAGTCGAAAAATGCTCGAAGACCCGTCGGAGCTGCGCTCAGAATGTTCAGCAATTGAGCGGGAGACCAAATCGGCTTCTCGTGCTTATCGACTGTTGGTTTGTGTCTATTCCGAATCGGCGAACGATCGATCAAGTCATTGTCCAATGCGAGCGACATGATTCCCTGTAAGACCAAAAGCAAGTTGCGGACAGTCTTTCCCGAAAGCCCGCTCTCAACCTTTGTTTGGATGAATCTCTCGACGTGCAGTGGGACGACTTCATCAATGCGAAGTTCGCCGAATACAGGCAAGATGTGCAGCTCCAAGATCGAATCGTAATTCCTTCTCGTGGATGGCTTCACACCTTTACGCTGCAAGTAAGGCTTCCACCAGGCATCCACAAACGCTTTCAGGCTCAGGTCTGAGCCCTCAGGCTTTGCGAAGGATGCCCCGCGGATTCGTTCTTCTAAGACGGCGCGGGCTGCTTTCTTCCCGGAAAGCCCGTACAACGTCTCGGCTCTTTGATTCCACTTCCCATCAGCCGACTTCACCCGATAACGTATTTTGAATACAGTACCGGACCGGGTTGGGATCGGCTTTGACACATAGCCTTGCTGATACGATTGACGACGAGTCACTGTTTTTTCTCCTTTCGCTTCTGTGACCCGTCTTTGCCTCTCATTTTGATATAGAGCATTCCTCCATTGCGCAGGACCGAAGCAACGGATTCCCCCAGGTCGCGAGCCTTACGTGAAAAGAATGCCGTCTCGCGGGGCGATAGTCTGAGTGGAAACAATTTGCTGCGTCGGTCGTGATGCGTTATGCGGGGCCTGCCCATATCATTGGTAAATGTATATACACTTACGGTTGGGGTCAAGGAATACTGCACCTTGTGCTGTCCGTTTCTTGAGAGTGCATTGCTTTGCGCCGTTTTCATCGTCCCAACCGCTCCAGGACTCTAGGCCATGAGAACCGCAGATACTTTCCAAGACGATAGCCCCCAATCGCGTCAGCGTGGTTGTATACCCAGTTGCGGCTAACCGAGAGGCGCACCGCTATTTCATCAACCGTTAGGAGTTGGTTCTCCGCTTTTTTCTCCTCCCCTGTGGCCGCTTCGGATTCGGTCAGCGATAAGTCAAATACTTCTACACCGGGCGCTCGTGACTCGGTCACTGCGGCTTCGTTCTCCACCAATTCGGCCTCACCAATTGCTCCCGATGTTGCGTGTATTGCAGGGCGCGAGGCATGCCGTCTTGACGACGCTGTGTTCTCGCGCATGTCGAGTTGTGTCGGTGCGTCCTTCATTTTGTTACGCGGTCTCTTTGAGTCCGCCTCCCTTGAGTTCGTGAATCTTTCCGTCACTGTGCTGTTGGCCTAGCCAGGCTTTGAATTCGTCATCGCGCTTAAACAGGACTTTCAGTGCCTCCGTGATGACGTAGGACGGAGTGGAGTCGATGAATTTGGCATATAGATCAAGCTGCTCTTTCACCGACTCTTCGACTCGCGCCTGCACCGTCACTGACTTCGGTTGTTTCGGTGGTGCCTTGATGATTGCCATGTTGCCGTTTTTCTCCTATTAGTTGGTTTGTCTTACGCCCTGCATTACGCTTTGCATTCTCCGATTCCTGCACGCGGCCAAAACACGGTCACGCTTCCTGCGTGACGGGCGGGAGCGACCCCACTTTGGTTTGGGCGGCTGAAAGCCGTCAAAAGTGGGGTCGCTCCCGCCCATCCTAGTGTTTTGGCCGCGTGCATCTGTCACCTCCTTCCCTTACGTATCTGCCGTTCTCTGAAGACTTTGACTTGGTGTTGTGGGTGACCTCCGGGGTGAACTGGCTCTTGACGTACCCCGTATCTGCCAGCCGTCACTCCATCTCCTCGCACTGTTGCCGAATATTCCTTCATGGCCGGGTACGGTGACCATTCGGAAGAGAATTTTCTGAGTGGGCGACGACGCTGAAGCTGCGTCGATTTGAAGATCCTGCGGCAGTTGGTTTCTCTTCCACAGGTAATACAGAGTGCCGATAGTCTCGCCAGTAAAACGCTTCCTGCCTTCGCTCATGAAGATCACATCTTGCTCTGAAAGAAGTCCGTATTGCTTGTTATCCCACTTCGTCTGAACATCGAAATAACGCGTCAAATCCGCGAGGCCCTTTCCTTCCGTGAACAACGCAAACAATTCCGCGGCATCTTTCTGTTGGCCCGATGCGGTTGAAATATACAGAAACTGAAAGCCGGGAAGCTGTCGGAACAGAGGCCGATAGGTGCGCAGGTGCTCGATAAATGCCTCTAGACTTTTGTTTCCCGGATCGACGTAAGTAAAGGTGACCACGGGCATGAATTCTGGAGGTGGATAAGAAACACAGAGCGGGAAACCGTCCGCGAAAGTGATTGTTCTGCCGTTTTCCTTTATGGAGAGAAAGAGATTCTCGGACACCTTGAATCTTCGAATGAAGTACTCCCGCTTTGCCTCTGGGGTCTCGAAATAGTCGTCGTCCGGGTGAGCAAGGATGTAGTCGAGTGCTAACAGCCGGGTTTTGATATGCCCAAGTTCATGGCCCCTTCGGTTGCGGAGCTTGCCTTTTCCAATCGCGTCATAGATCGGACGCGAGTGGAGGTGGTATACAAGACTCCTCCGCCGGTATCTTTGGGCGCTGGCATGCCCCAAGGCGAAGAGCTTTTCTACGAGGCGAGCATTGCGTTTCCCGCTCTTGGCTTTGGCAAACTCGAGGAACTGTCGCACCGTGAAGTAGCCGGAATGCATTGCCACAAGGTAGAGGAAACGTGCCTCCACCTCGGTGTAACCGAAGGAGCGAAGCGGGACGAGTTGGGATTCTTGGATGCTCATAAGTCACAAGCTGTAGATCGCCGCCGTCAGCTCCCGCTCATCGCGGATGCGCCGCAATCTGCTGGTCTCCTCTGGTCTGGCATAAATCTGGAAGCCGGCGCGAGCCTTCTCAGAAAGACCACGTGGGCGGTAGTGGTCCGTGGCCAACTCCAGATCGCGGCGCTGAATTTGGTTGTCATTTTCATTGACATACTCAATACGAAGATCGGGAATGGGAATCTTTCCAGACAAAGCTTTGAGGTGGTAACGCTCGGCTACTTCCGCTCGGACCGCCTCCGGTTTTCTTCCTCTCTCCTTCGCGGTTCGGGCTATACGTGAGTAGAGTTCGTCTTTGATTTCGTAGTCGAGCCTCACGCGCAGCACCCTCCCGCCTCGCGATTCAATCTCATCGCTGACCTTGTGGTAGAGGCGATAGAGGTCCGCATCATGGACGGCTTCCTTAGGTTTCTTGAGGCCGTGATAGGTGGCTTGGTCGCGGCAAACGACTTGGCCCCTAGTCAGCGTCCGGTGGCCTTCCTTGGTGAGAGTCACAACTTCGGTGGGGTTGTACTCGACATTGGGAATGGTTGTGACTTTCGCGAGTCCCTGCCGAACTAGATGTTCGACATCGTTTTCCATACGGTCTCGGTCGCCGTTGTAGGCAAATTCTGCGAGGTCGTTCTTTGCTACAACACGGAACTTCCCCACCTCGGAGAGTGAATGAATCTCGGAATCCCGGAGCGAATACGACTTATTTCTGTCTCTATAGTTGGTTCGTATCCTCTGCCGAACAACCTCCTGTATGCGCTCTTCGCGTGGCAAGGGTGGGTGCTCTCTGCCAGAGCGCTTTTGTCCGTCACGAGCAAGAGCGTCGCTACGCTCTTCTTCTCGATACATGTTTTGCAGTTCTCTCCACTTGTCCCAGGAAGAATTCGAACCGCCACCGATGCTGCGCTCAGAGCCGGATTCAGAGCCGCGAAAATCATCAATATCGAAACTGTCGAAGCCTCGTGACATGGAAAGGAACTCCTAACGCTGATCGTGACGAAATGAATTGAGAGGAAAAGAACACACACGAAATGCTGGAATCTGGCGATGAAACTCGAAAAGGGATGGCTTGAGGAATGGCCTGTAATTCACGGTCTTACCTGTTCCTACGTTAGAGATTCAGATTGGTCACCGTCGCTGATTCGCTCTCTTGGTAGAGAAATACTTCTTCCACTGTCTTGCCAAAGACGCGCGCAATCTTGAAAGCAAGCGGCAGACTCGGATCGTACTTTCCGGTCTCAATGGCGTTGATCGTGCCGCGCGCGACTCCCACATGAGCAGCAAGCTCCGCTTGCGACCATTCTTTTTCCGCTCGCAATACGCGCAGCCGAGTCTTCATCGATACCGCCACGAATACAGAATCAATCCAATGCTCCACAGAATGATCATCAGCGGAGGAATGCCGAGCCAGGAGACAGGATGTAAGCCGAAGCTCTGAAGGACACCGACAGCCACAGCGAAAGCCAAAGTTCCGACAAAGGCAAATGTCAGAGCGCGATAGTTGATCTGCCTTTCGTGCTCATCGTTCGCCCATAGAAAACGTAGAAGGAATAGGATGGCCGTTCCTGCTCCCACGACAGCTAGGAGGAATAGAAGCGTGCGGAAAGACGGAATTTTGGCAGCAAGACTGACCGCAATGACGGAGAAAAGCGCCATCAGATAGAAGAGGAAGAGCGTGGTTCTACGGCGGTCGGCTAGCTCATCTCTAACGGGTTGCTGGGGCAAGATGACCTCCGCGAAGACACCCTGCAGAGTATGCCATGGGACTCTATGTGTCAAGCATGGAATACTTTATGTACTGTATGAAAAACTAAATGGGGCAGAATCAGGAACGCTGAGTCACCGTTTGGCCGCTTGCCTTCCTTGGCCGACGAACCTTTTGCCCTCGCCGGGCTCGCTTCCTGAATTCGGGATTCTTCTTCTCTTCCCTTGCAGCGCTCACCGTGTATCGCTTGATTTTGACGTAGCAATTTTCCAGCTTGGCCCTCAACCGGCGCGCGCTCTCAGCCAATTTCTCAATCTCCGCTCCGAGTCGTTCCGTGCGGATCGCCTGTTTTCTGTCAGTGGCACTGAGATTTCTTCGGAGAACCGTGGCCTTGTCTTCAAACGCCATCGAGTCCGAAAAGAAAAGTTTTCGAATCTTTCCCGTGTTCCCACGGGTGAGCGCGAGAACCCTGCCACAATGCAGGGCAGTTGCTCCGCTATCGATCATCCACGCAGCTCTGTGGATTCGGTGTGCTGCATGTCTCAGATGCACCGTCAATGATTGAGGTTCGCGTTTCATGTTTCTCTCCTTTCGTTTAGTCGTGACTGCGATATCCGTCGATGTTTCTACCTTGGAATCGGCTTCATGTATTCGCGAATCATCTCGTAATTTCCCGTTTTCCAATCGCTCAAGTCGGCGCTCACGATGGAGATATCACACGCAAAACGGAGCGAGAATAGAGTCTTGTCGCTGAAACAGACATTGACGCAGAGCGTCCCGTCGTCGATGGAATGGCTGACGTAATCCAGAACCTTGCCTTGGAGATCGGGATACCGTCTTGCTGAATAACTCAACCGTGTCGTTTCTGCTGCCACTCCCTTACGTTTCGCCATTGGTCGCCTCTTTTTCCGGCGTCAGTGCGGCATCTGTTTGTTGACGGTCTATTGCTCGCCGTGATGGCTTGGAACGGTTCGATTTACGATTCTTAGCTGTCTTTTTCCCCTTGTTCCCGGCGCGCTTTCGCTTTTTGGCTTGCTCTTCGTCGTGGCGTTCCTCGTCGGACATATCCCAACCGGGCAGGATGACCAAGCGCGCAGGCAATCCCTTTTTCTTTCGTCTCTCCTCGGAGCTCTTGATTTCGAGATAGATGTCGTCGGGGTCCTTGATCTTCCGGTTGTAGTCGCGCTGGAATTTGTACGCCCACACCGCATCGTTTTCGACAATGTCGTCGAAGTTGTCAAAGAATTCTCGATTTGCGTCCACTCGCGCGCTTTCGACATCGGCGCGTGCATACCGGATGATTTCGCCGTTGAAGAGCCGCACCTTCTCCAAACGTTGAAGGCCATGAATGACCTGCTCAAACGCTAAGTTCAAATCCATGAGTTCCTTGAACAGACGGATATTCATCCCTGTTCTCCCTTCCGATGTTGTGGTTCGTCCCGCAGGTCAATGGGCGGTCTCGGATACTGCCGTTCCCATGCTTGTTGCTCCTCAAAGCTCAGGAATCGCACCTTTGGCGCTCTTCCCTCAATGCGTCGATTCTCCTCAACGGCCTTCACGTCCTGATAGACCTGCACCTCGTCCAACATTCGTTTCTCGTGTTCCCGGTGTCGCTTAGCAAAACGTGCTTCGTCCTGCAGCTCGATGCCCTCGACGTTGTTGCAGAAGTAGCTGTTGAGCAGCGCGCGGTGTGTCTCAAACAGCGTCAGCTTTTCGTCGGAGTACGCCGGGTTCAACCCTGAGTCCTTGGCACGCTTGAGCCGTTCTAGTCCTCGGACGGCGTCATCAATGCCCCGATTAACTAAAAGAATTGCTTCATAGAGATGCGCTTTTTGCATTTAAGTCTCCTCCGTTTCTTGCGCGGCAGCGCCGCTGTTCGGCAGTTGATAGGAGCGTTGGGACACACGTCTCCGATGGAGCCGAGTGCCGACCCCGACGGACACACCATTTCAGTTGGAGAGAGCTACGGTGGAGGATGCGCAACGCGAAGAAGGATGTAGCGTGCGATGGAAACGAAACAGAGATGGGCGGGTTGCGCCCAAAAGAGGAACCCGTTACCTTTTGTGGCAGCCATCGTTGCCTCTAATCCAGGCGACTTGGTCAGGGGCGCGCTTGGTGCTTCAACACCAGCGCGTCCCGCTTGCTATGCGATCCAACGTCGTTCTTATGCTTGAAGCGCAGCAAGCACAAGAGTAGCTAGTTTAACGCACTGTTGTCAAGTGCCGTTTATTGGCAGAATCGGGCCCTCCCCGGTACAATCCAACTCATGGATCCCGATCTGATTTCGAAAGTCATGCAGGAGATGGGCCGCAAAGGTGGGAAAAAGGGCGGGAAAAAGGGAGCGAAAATGCGGGCGGAAGCACTCACTCCTCAGCAACGGAGCCGGATTGCACGAAAGGCAGCGAAGGCTCGGTGGGCTAAAGCAAAGAATAGGCATTGAGCCTTCCGAGGGATTCCCCGCTTGAAGCGTGTATTTAAGCTCCCTTTAATAGCGCGTTCCCTTATTAAGAATTAAGGCTGTTTGCTTAAATAAGCTGGCGTGGACGATGTTCAGGAAAGATTCGCGTCGAAGCGGCCCTCGACTCGCGGGATTGTTTTGCAGATGAATGCCAGGGATCATACGCGAGGGCGTTGGGCTCGGTTCAATCCCCGTTATAAGATGATCCGGGTCCTTTCACCTGGGCTGCTCCGGTTAACTGAATAGTCTGCGCATGGTCTGGCTCGCCCATGTCCACACTTCTGGCTGCGTTGCCGCAGCGGCAAGCAAGCTTCCGATAGCGCCTTCGGTTATATTGCGGAGCGTACGCCCCGCTTGTTTGACGATGACGGGGTCTGGATCATCCATGAGCTGAGCCTTGAGGGTTGCGATTGGCGCGGACCCAGCGATTTCGCTAGCTGGGATTTTGCCGATTCCGCCGGACCTGGATGAACAACTCTGGTGACACGGTCAACATGACAGACAGTTTTGCTAAATACGCCATTGCGCATGAGGCCGGTCATGCCGTAGTGGGTCAATTTGTGAGAATAGGTGCCCCCAAAAACATAGCGTTTCATCTATGCCGAGGCTCCGATGGGCAGCTTTATTTGGGCGATTTTGCTACCGCTCTCCTTTTTCCGCCCGATGACCAAATAGCGCGTCTACCTGAGTCCGTCAAAAACTGCCTCTGCTATACCCTAGCAGCTGGGCTGGCTGGAACTCAGTTTAGTGGACTTTCTCTGCCCAACGAAAATGACGGTCTGGATTCAGACAGGACACGGCTCAGTAAGCTCACTTCTAGGTCTTTCGATAGTTTTGTTCCCTCGGCTATTGCAGTTATCAAAGAAGAACAACGCGCTTATCAAGAGGTCGTTTTGCAGTGCACGCGGAAATACGAGCAACTCAAGACGGAGAACATCGCTGAAGGGAAGCACATTCTGCTAGACACGAAAGAATTGGAGGCTACTTTGAACAGAACCATGTCTCCTCTTCGTGCCCCTCTCCACGAGACTGAGAACACCCCCCAGTTCCAGGACACCATGAGCGCTCATGAAGCAGGTCACGCTACTGTAGGCATCACTCTTGGTGCGAGAGTCGAAGCCGTCTACGCAATACCAAGCAACTTGCCAAATGGAAAGGTTCGCATTCACTATGTCACCAAGTTCGGTGCCCGAAGCAACATCGGGTTGCAGTTGAGCGATAGGATTTTGCTGACAGCGGGTGCGGCGGCGGCCGAATTTCTTCTGAATGGGAGTTGGGAGACTGAAAGCGTAGACAGAGACAGGACTGATTTGCAGGAACTCGGGGCCTGGAACTTTGATTATTGTGTACAAGCAGCGATTGCGCTGTTGCGAGAGAACATGAATCTCCTCACAGCTGTTAGAGACACGGTTCGCTCAAGTATGGCCAATTTTAAGCAGTGCAAGGTTACAAGGGGAGGAACACACATCATATTAGCCAGCGGCTCTGATCTCGAGAAACATTACCGCAGGCTAGGTTTTCGTGTCGAAGCCTCAACCCTAGATCTCGACATCGCCAAACTAAAACAATCAGGGACTTAGTAGTTCCTAGAACGATAGCGGAATCTCTGCGCCGCATTTTCTGCAAGCGTTATCGCGGGCCGGACCGTGGTAACCACACCTTCAGAGAAACAAAGTAGAAGGCAGAAGATGGTCGAGGGCCGCCTACTCCGCGGCCTCAGGAACTAATGGAGTCGGCGGACGCCGTTTAATCACAACTCGAAATAAATTTCCGTCCCTGTCGTCCACGAAATCAATCTCCGGGTACTCCTTCAAGGCGCGCAGAATGCCATTGCCGAGACCACGATACGGAAGGAGTTTCGTTGCAAATGAAGTCAGAATCGGATTTCGGATATTGGAATTGCCGCTGCGGATGTTTGCGACGGTCAGATTGTTGGGTAGATGGCCTGGACTTATGATTTCGACCCGGTCGTCAAAAACAAAGATGCGAACCGGCGCGGATACAAAATAGTCTCTGTGAATCAGGGCGTTAGCGAGAAGTTCCTCCAAGACGATCCTGGGAATCTCTACTTCGCCCACCGTATTGACCCCCTGCCCCATCTGCTCTCGGCGTAGATTGCGTAATACGAAACTCAAAGATTCCTCGAATTGTGTCTGGAGACGTCCAAAAATATCCGCGCTGTCCAGGTAGGTCGTAGCGTGGATATCGTTGCCGGGATAGCACACAGCTTTGACGTGGAATACGGGGAGAAAAGCCTGTGGGTCTTTCGCAAAAAGCAGAATGCCGCTCACCGTAAGAGCACCATTGCTCAACAGACGCATGTTAGTGAGTAGCTGGCCCAATGACTGTTCCTGATCTTCCAATTCCTGCTCATAGCGAGCCTTGTAGAACCGGCGGAAGTAGTCAATGTCTACATCCGAAATGGATGTGCCTGGGACGGGCACGTCGTCTCCGTGAATAAGCTGAGCGGTTTGAAACATCCGCTGCATCTCTTCACGCGCCGTTACCCTGCGCTTGTCGCTGCCACTTTTAACCCAGATTGCGCCGGTGTGATCCATGTACGGCTTGCTGAGGCCATCCGGAATCGTGACAACGATGACTACTCCTGTGGAGATTGCCACATTTTCGGTCAGTGGGTTGATCGGAGGGCGCACTGAATTGGAGGCCGCATTGCCGATGAGCTGGTTCAGCCGGGCAACGCTGGCGGCATCGTGCTCGTGGATAGTTCCGTCATCGGCAACGCCAATGAAAATTCTTCCTCCGCCCGAATTGGCAAAGGCAACTATTTCGGCTGCCAAAGAGAGTGCGTTAGTGACATTCTCTTTGAACTGATGACGACTGTCCTCGCC
This sequence comes from Candidatus Acidiferrales bacterium, assembly GCA_963722985.1. Classification (GTDB taxonomy): domain Bacteria; phylum Acidobacteriota; class Terriglobia; order Acidiferrales; family UBA7541; genus Acidiferrum. The sequence goes on from CAVROZ010000006.1 coordinate 209,717, forward strand.
GCGAGCGACGATTTCTAAGAGTTCTACTGTTTCCAAATCTGGTAAATCTCCTTCCTTCGCTCGAAGGCTTCGCTTCCACCTTCCATGATCCTAACAATGGCTTCCTGGAGTGGCGGAGCGTCAATACTTCCCACCGTCGGTTGAATCGAGTCTTCGGTGTAGGCGCACGCAATTATCTGCTCGGCGTCTCCCAGCACAGGAATATTCGGATTGTGAGTAGCAAAAATGAATTGCGTTCTGGGCTTGAGTTTCCGGACAAGCTTGATCACGTCTTCGTAAATTGTCTGGTTGTCGAGATCATCTTCAGGCTGATCGATGATTATTACATCGTTTTCGCGTTGGCTCAATACGAACAAAATCAAGGCCGACGCTCGCTGGCCCAGGGAATGATTCTTTAAGTGTTTGCCGTGATATTTGATGGAATACGAGTTCGGCACCTGCCAAGTAAGCAAGGCGCTCAGATTCTGCTGCAAATATTCCTCAAAGGTCGCGGCGGAACTTCCGACCAACGCCTTCGCCCTATCCAGTTCGCGGTAGAGACCGGCTCCGTCGGCAAATGACTTGACTAATTCGCTGAGAGTCGTTTCGCGCAGTTTGCTGCCACGAAATACATCCTTCATGTATCTGAGGAAGGCGTCTCTGTCCCCTTTATACTCGATTTCAATTTGCAACGCCGTTTCTTGCTCGTTAATTTTGTCGAGTTCCTGTTTGATGACCCTGAACTCCTGATGCCACTGGTCGTTCAACACGGTGAGGGCGGACGAAAGCTGCTTTTGGAGGGCAAGTTGCTGCTCTTTCTCCTTACCCAGGGCCGTTAGAATTTGCGCGGCGCTCTCCACCTCCTTGCGCAAGCGCAGGAAATCGTCGGGCTTAATGGCGGTAACACCGCTTGATTTTAGTTCTTCAGAAAGCTTCCGGGCAACCTCGGCGAATTGTTCTTTCAAAGCATTTTTCAAAGTATCGAATTCCTTGACCTTCGCCTTTAGCTCGACCGATGCTGACTTCGCCTGAGTGATGACCTTCTTAAGCTCCGAGAATCCCTTAGCAATATTGTCGAATATCGTAAATACTTCGGTGAAGAACTTCTGATTCTGCTTTGAGACATACTTTCGGCGGCCCACGAAATCATCACTGTACTGGCCGATGAAATCGTCGAGCTCCTGAATATATCCAGTAACGAAGTCGCTGAGGTCTTTTACCGTCCGGGCGTCCTGCTCGAAGTCCACCTGCTTCTGAAGTTTCTCCTCCACACCGTGCTGCTGGAAGAATTTCAAGCGGTATTCGGCGTCTTGCTTCCTAGCTTGATAATCTTTCTGCTTGTCACCGACATCGGCAAGTTTCTGAAGTCTCTGAGTTAATTCGACAACGTTTTGGCGCTGCGCAGAAATCGCCTGCCGAATTTCGGCAAGTTTGTCGCCAACAAGCTTCTCGACCAGGTCATTCTCGAAGCCTTGGCCGGTATTCGAGAGATCTTTCTGGCCGAAGTACATCGGCTTGTGAAGCACAGTTTCTCGAATATTGATACCGGGCTGTAGCCGACCGCCCACATAAACGTCAGGCTGCTCGCCGACGATGCGCCGGACTTCATATTCCTGTCCGTGCCGGTCAACGGCAAGCAGTGTAATCTTGCCGCCGCTGCCGAGGGCGTTTTTGACTGAGCCCTCTTTGTACTCACGGTCTGCCGCATTCTTCCCAAAGGGAATGTCGAGAGCGTATCGGATCGCTTCGAGAATCGTTGATTTTCCGCTACCCCGGATGCCAATAAAGGTGTTGAGCTCCGGCGAAAGCTCGATGGCGGAACCATCCAATTTGTCACCCTCGAAAGTTATGCACTTCACATATGAATTTTCCTGCTTGGGCAACACAGCGGCTACGCGGTTCGTGTAGTCGAGAAGGGCGAATTTCACCGCCTCGAAAGTAAAGGCACCAATTTTAATGTAGGTCTGTTTTCCCTTTCCAATGTCAGCAATCGACTTACAATCGCAGCCTTCGATCTCTGCGGGATACCAATCCCCGAGCCAGTTCTTCACTTGCATGCGCTTGTCGTGGGTCGTCACTTTCTGGAAGCCAACGCATCGCTGCGAGAAAAGTTCGGTCTTTCCCAATTCCTTTATCCGGCCGCCTCCGAGTCCGCCCCAAAGGCCGTTATTAGCTTCCACGTGCGCACAGATCAAAAAATAATCCCGATTGAATTTATCAAGTTCCCGGATGGTTTCGTTGAGGTCGTGGTTCGATCTGCCATTTTCGTGCTCGAAATTTGCCTGGCCGGAAAACGTCACGTTGAGAAAGCTCTGTACATAGTCTTCATTTTCCTTATTTGAAATCCAACTATCGCTGAAAACAACAAGCAGATGGATGCCATTCAATCCGTCTTTTACAGAAAGCTCCAATCCAGGTAGCAAAAAGATGTCTTCTTTTCTGGCAGTCTTAGCCAGTACCTTAAAATCGTCTCTGTCGAATTTGTTGTGGTTGGTGATTACACCAAGATGGATGTCCGCCTTTTTCAGAGCGGCAACATAATCCGAAACAAAGTAATTCGCATCACCTAAATACGAGAATTCCTTATCGGCAATCGTGTGCATGTGGAAGTCAGCACGAATCCATTTCGACCCGTGCGCAAAAAGCGATGGAGTAGGCGCCGGGTTGGTCATTGGCCCACTCCGCTTTTCGAAGAGCCTGAGGACTGGTTCTGAACGTATTTCTCCGCAGCCTCACGGACAACCCACGCGATGGAAACCTTCTTCTCTTTCGCCAATGTTTCAAGAGTGTGGTAGAGCTTGGGAGGAAAGGTGATAGAGGCGCGCGGCTGATGCGAGTTCCTTGCCTTCCCTTTCTTATGAAGTTTGTCGGTCATCTAAATCCTTCGTCAGGTTATGCACCACGCTACACCGTCGCGGTGCATAAAGGCAAGAGGAAGTCCCGTCCTGAAACGTGGTGCGTTTGAATTCAGGCCTGTTCCGCGAATTACGGGCAAATCGAAAACTGTCGATTCGCCCGTGGTCTTGCAACGCAAGACCACTCTGCAAGCGAAGGCCAAGGCGGCTTCTATGAGTGCCGAAATTAGCTGGCCGATGAAGGCGCGATGCTTGGCATTACACCTTCCATCGTGTAGCGCACGAATTGAGTCCCCAACTCCGTCAGTTCGTATTCCTTTTCATCATCGAAGGCCGACGTGAGCGTCCCAGTGGCACCTTGGCCGCGTGGCTTCGGAGTCGTCTTGATCCAGTTCCCGTAATAATCTTTCTTGCGATGCTGCCGGATTATCTCTCCAGTGCTCAAATCGCGGATAAGGAGTTTATACAAGTCAGCCTCTGCAGAATCTTCGCGGACTAAGGCACCGTGAACGTCTAACCAAATTGTCTTGCGGGTTGAACCGGGGTTCTTGTAGATGAATTTAATGACCGAAAAGTGAAGCTCGGCGTACGTCTCAATCCATTGAATAAACATGCGCACAACATCATCCGAGCAAAGCCGGTGCGATGCGGCATTCAAAAGTAAGTTTCGAATGAAGACCCTCTTTTGTTCACTCTCCGCTGCTGACCAGTCTCGGAAACACTTCTTAATCAAGCTGAGATATTCGGGGCTTTCGACTCTCTGTCGTACACTTTCGTCAACCAAATTGAGGCGAGACAAAATTTCCGCCATCGTCATAGCTATTTCTTTTAGTTCATCTTCCTGTAGTTTGAGCCAACTAGCAAAGATTCTGTTGAAGCGGGCCTGTTCACTCTCTGACCATGCACCAGCCGCTCCACTCAAAACACCGCCGCCCAAAGGTAACAATCCACCAATACAGGCCAGAGCGAACCGAGCAACTTTTGGCCCATTCCCGCTTCGAAGCGCTTCTTCAAATTCCTTCGACATTTCGTCACGTTCAGACACACAGACACCTATTCATGCGTTTCGTCGTTGCGTGGGCAATTTTATTGCCTGGCAGTCTACTTCTCCCGGGCTGGGTACAAGCTGCCACGAAAAGTTAGTCTCCTGATGCTGCAACAGCTACAACCGCTACTATAGCGACCGCCGCGACAACGCCGAACGCGAGTTGATGGCTGACCGCCTTGTCTTCAATAGCCCAGCGAACGACCATCTCACAATTCGCTTGTGTGAGGTGCCATGGAAGGCCTGCTTTACTTTGCAAACGTTCAAGAACACGTTGAGCTTGTCGCGCACTCTGAGGAGCCCAAATAATTTCACAATTTTTGCCGCCGGAAAATTCCAAGAAGGAAGTAGTTCGCAGAACATCGGATTTTTGAGAGTGCCACACTGACCGATTTCCGTCCGAATCAAATCCGTAGCCAACGATACCCCAGTGCATGACACCCAAGTAATCACTCTGTACTCTGAGTGCTGTTCCCGGTCTTAGTTGGTTCGCGGGAATTACATCTGGTCCGTTTGAGTTCATGATTTCTCCTTACCTTTCTTTTGTGCGGCTGGTTTCTTAGACTTTGCCGGGCTAAGCGAAGTCGAAGCTTCAAGGAGCCTTTCGGCGTAAGCATCGGCGGGAATCCTCACCCACGCCGGTCTTGCAATCGCCAACCAAAACAAGGCGAAACAAATGTTCAGGAATACAGTTACCAAAAGGGTTGGGTTCAGAGATCGTCCCAGGGAATTTCCGTGCCACGCCATCGATCCTTGCAGCAGGATGCAGCAGATGAGAACGCTCAGCGCGAATGGCTTCATGCCCCACAGGTTTCTGCGGAATCCATAACTAACAAGCTCTTTCCAAACCAAAGGGAATACTTTCTTGTCGCGAGTATGATCTCGTAGATAGTCCCCAAAACTTTCGTACAACATATCGGCAGCTACTGGGTCAATAAGTTCCTCTTCGCGCGTGGGGAGCGTTTTGCCGATAAGGGCATTCGATGTCTGGCGCATTCGCTCAAGAGTGATCGGATTGATGCTGCTGTCTCGCAGACGCAATTTCACAGTGGTAGGCTTGCCACCCCACAAATCAAACAGGTGCTTCTGTTTCTTTTTTCCCCAATCGCGACCAAGCTCGGACAAGACATACGTGAACCCAATGGCGGTGAGAGGGCCGCTCACAGCGCCCATAGCTACTGAGTACTGAGTTCCGAGCGATGCAACCGTCAAGCTGACCGGAATAATGCAGATCAATGCAGGCTTCAGCCGTGCATTTCGCTCGTATTCATCTGAAAACACTTTCGTTCGGTTCAAAATCATTTGTAGTTTCTGAGGAGTGAATCGCTCCAGACAAAACTAGTAACGTCTGAAGGTTTTTCGGTAAGCGCATCCGCTTCATACAAAGGAATCAAAGGCGTATAACCAACGCGAGTTGGAACCGTTCCAGTGAAAATGCGCATATTGGTTGATTGGGGGTAATGAGTGCTGCATACCTCTGCGCCTGCCTCTTTGAAAGCATTCACGACGGCTCTCCGTGGATGCTTTTTGCTGCCCTCTGCTGAAACCCAAGCATTGTCTGGTGCAAAAACATTGATAAGAGCGGGATTGATGTTTCTGCGACTTCCGTGGTGCGGAATCTGCATCCAGTAACATTTGCTCAGATCGTAGGCTTCCGAAGCCTTTTGCAGCGCCGGAACGCCCGCATCAGCAGTGAATAGAAATTTTTTCTCGTGTCGAATGGTTGCAAGAATAACGCTGCTGTTATTTTCCGGTGTAGTTTGCGGGTCTGGAGGAAGTTCTGTGCCCAATTGTTCTTGAGCTTTGTCATGTAACATTGCCCAGATCTTGTAAATCTGGTCCCGCGTATCTACGCTTTTGACGGATTGGCTGTCCCCAAAGCTCGTTACTAATTCTTCGTAATATTCCTGTGATGGCCCGACGACTGTAAGGAACTGAATTTCTATTCCTGAAAAGGGTTCAAAGATGCCGATTTTTCTGGCATTGAATGCAGCATAGAGCTCTTCAACCGTCGCCAATGATTTACGAATGCTATCGGCTTCGGCAGAATCCGTGATTTTAGAAAGCGCATTCTTGATAGCTGGCACATCGGCGTGCCAGTGGGGGATGTGCATATAGGCTGAACCGATGCCAATGCTTTCGTCTTTGAGCAGTTCAACTAAACCAGCCGCATGATCGTCATGCGGATGGGTACAGACAACTGCATCCAGCCAAGTGATTTTGTTGTTTTTCAAAAAAGCTTTCACTACGTCCGCACCTAATTTATTCGCACCGTCAATCAGGACACGGCTCACTGTGTTGTTCGATGCGACCCAATTTGTAACCAAGATGCTGTCAGCATTGCCGACGGAAAGCATGTCCACTTCAAGACCGTCATAAGGCATCGAGATATCCTCTTCGCCGCCTGCATAGGTTGCAGCCGGCCACACCACAAATTTTGTTGGTCGGGGAAGGTGAAAATTCGCGGCTGGCTGGGGGACGCGAAAAGCTTTTCCGCTGAAGGGACAGCCCAAATCTTGCTTCTACGGCCTAGTACCAGTTTCCCACAAGCCTTGGTGGTACGTCAATTCCCCTGTCTGCATCTTGGGGTGGCTATCTCATTGATAAAATATGCCAGGGACACACTCTCACCTCGGTCAAATTCATCCGTGAGATGGGAAACCGTCGCGAAACAGAATGGTTCCAGTGAGGGTCCAACGCCGTCTCTAGTTGCTCGTCTCGATGAAACCGGCTCGAAACTATTTGCAGGAGAGAGTCTATTTCACTCCGTGCGCCATTCGAGCGAAACCATCGAGATACTCTGGGCCGACACGACCTTTTGTCTGTGGGGGCGACCCGCTAAATATCAAAGCGATAGTTGACACCGGCTCGGACATATAAGTGCTACTAACGCATCGTTTGGTTCTTACGGTCTGTGATTACGCCCCTCTACGAAATCGGTCACCATTTGCCCCAAGTCCCACTGACCACGGTCAAAAACAGCAGAGAGCTGATCCCAGAATTCCGGGGGGACTTCTTGGCCCTGTCCTGTTTCGTTGAACTTCCAGTGGTAGAGCTGACCACCGGTCCCAATATAATTGACAATTCGAAGGGCGAAAGAGTGCTTGTCACCAATTTCCTGATACCACAGCCGCATACCGATAAGCACTGCGAGCGCGGCGGCCTGGGGTGCGTACAGTTTGACCGGAGACGCGTACACGTCGCGTAGCGTTTTCTTCAGTGGGTCGAACAGATGGCGGATTGCGCCGGCTTTCCCCGCCTCACATGCAGCCAGAACCAGGAATCGCGGCTCGAAGGGTTGGAGCCACATTCCCACCGTGTGCCAATCACAAAACAGATCACTGGCCAGCTGAAGACCGGCATCGTTGCTGTGGCCAACGATGAGTATCGCTTTAGAGCGACCATGCTCCCCAAACGCACGCGCGAACTGCTCCGGCAATTTGCACGCGGTGGACGTTTTCACGAGCGTCACTGTCTTATTCGGGAGAATTGGTGCGAGGAGCGGATGTGCCAGTAGGCAGTCATATGCCGTTCCGAGATTAAGACGGTCCGCAGCGAGGTTCGCGGAATCGCATTCAACGATGAGCAAGTCCTTACGGCGCCGCTGCACCGGACCAGGTCTTCCTGCGCATTGGGTCTCTCGCCCGGCCTGTAAAGAGCGTGGTTCACCTGTAGTTGGCATGAGCAAACTCCTCGCGGAAGAATATCAGAATCTTCGGTGTGGGGTTTCTGCGACAAGTGGAGTTTTGGTTTTCTCGGCTGCACTGGACACGGGTCTTCTTCTGATTCAAAACTACATTGTGGCGTCTGAAACTGGAATTCATGTCATGGTGTGCGGGCACGCTCAACCACACTCGATTCATTCCTCAGGTTCGACCGGTGGTTCAGTATCGCGGAGAGCAGGCATCGGGTCGCCGTCATTTTGGATCAGCGTCCTAGACCACAGTACCGAGGTCCCGTAATGCGCCTCGCAAATGATTTCACCACCGGCATGGAACCAGTGCGTTGCTTCTGGCAGCAACGTTCGGTGAAACGGGTGTTGAGCGAAAGGGTTGTGAAAGATTTCAAGCTCGGCCGACCATGGCTCATAGCCTTGCGGCCAAAGGGATCTGTATTCGGCGGAGGTGATGTCCAGACAAAATGGGATGCCCTCAAGCGTTCCTGGCGTTCGATCAAAAAATTTGCCAAATCGCACAAAGCGAAGGCCCTTTGTTAGAGCGCCAGATGAAACGCCGACGCGGTTGAATTTAGAAATGGAACAGGCGTTTGTGAAAATAACTGCTGATAATTCACTATGCGTGGGGTTTCGGAAAAGTCCAGCGGGAAAACCGGAGCTTCCCATCAGCTGCGAAACATTTCTGTAAGAGGCAATCCGACTTCCGTCAACCTCGGTGACCTCGGGGTACATGCCGTACAAATAACTGATCAGAGCTTCTCGAGTCCACACCATGGAACCGGAGGCATGAAAATCAGCCAAAGCGATTGCGAACGCCTTGTCGGCAACGTGAGGTAGGAGGTCATAACGTTTTTGAAGTTTGCTTCCCAGGGTCTTGGCAAATCGTAAGGCGGCCGGCCCTATGAAGCGCTCTCGAGCATCCTCGGGGGGATTTGTTGGCGGCGTATTAACTTGGTTGTAGCGGATTGAAGGATTCGCCGTAACCGCTTCAATCCAAGCTTCATCACCACGACGATTTTCTATGTGGAAGTCTGGGGAGGGCTGAGGCTGGCTCACTAATAGGCCTTGCTCCCGAAGGCAAGCGAGCAGGTGCGCTTCCCACATACGAGTATGAAAGTTCTCGGTTTGGCAATCTCCCGCCCAGCTTAGGTCCGGGTTGGGAAAGGCGAGGTAAACCTGGTTGAGTACCCAGGCCGCCACATGGTGCGATGGGCGTGTGAGCAACATGAAAATCTCACTCGGCTTACGATCTTGCACGTCATGCAATGCCGGACGCCGTGCTGTGTTCGGCGGAATCGGTTCAGCTGCCGAACCTTCGTTCATTGAAGTTCTGATAGCTGTCCGGGCATCGGTAGAGTTCGAGAATCCGTGCTCTTGGCGAACCTTGACCCAGAGGTGATCCTCGCGGCGACGCATTACAAGAATTCCGAAACTCCGGTCATTCACATCACGAGTGACTGCCGCCCACGCTAACGCATCCTCACTTTGCCAGGCCTCTACCGGAGGTCTGTCGCCAAATGCATGTCCGCGAGGAAGCGAGAGAGCATAGATATCGAATATGGGTCGTGGGAGCCTCTGCATATCTTGTTACCGTTCATTTCGACGGCTTTTGGGTTCTTCCGTGCGAATTGGCCCTAGTCTGGCGCTGTCGAGTTGCGGTTCTGCGTCGGATGGTTCGTAGGGATGTGGGTTTCCACCGCGGCGCCGCGGCATCATCTTGCTGGAACTGTGACTTCAGTTCAAAGATGCGATAGCCGTACCGCGTCACCCCGAATCTCGCAACGACTGCGCTTCCGCGTTCCTCAAACAGGTTTGGCCTCAGAGCCAGCTTGCCGATATGACTCTCGCGGCCAAACACGCAGAGGAACGCTCGGTTGGGACCTTGAGCCGAACTTAGGAATGCCGCCAACTTCGAGTGATCGTTGGTCACGTTGACGGACGACGACTTCGCCCACTTGACCTCCAAAGCAAATTGGAGTCCGTGCCCTTCCGCAACGAAATCGAGCCTTTTCCTATCACCGGTCTGCGGCTGGGGAACTCCAGGACACTCGACTTCACAATTGACTGAGTAACTCCGCGCAGTCAAAATTCGCAGTATCGGCTCGTACAGTACATATTCACTGAATGACTTGTTCATCTCACACGCTGCGAGATAGCTTACATATCCAGATAACCCGCGCTTAATCCTGTACAGCACATTGAGCGGTTCGTGAGACTGCGAGCTGGAAGTCATATTGCGGTCTACAAAGTCGCCGAATGTCGCATGCTGTGACTCAGCTACTTTTTCTTCGCTAGGATCAACTTCACCAAGCGTCGCGCCTCTATGTATAGCAACAGCTCATCATCTTGCGTGATTGGACGCGCATGCATCGTAATCGCTGAAGCGCTGCCGTGCAACGCTGAAGGCAGTCCCACCTCATAGCCTGTGGGTGCAGTAGGCTGAACTGGGAACAAATCGAGAACAAATTGGGAACAAACTACCGAATAACACCCGTGAAATAGGTAGACCAACGTGTACGTAAGTCGTTGAGAAGCAAAGACGGGCTATTACTTTTTCCGGCTCATAACCCGAAGGTCGTCAGTTCAAATCTGACCCCCGCAACCATTTGTTAGTTGATATGAAACGGCTTAGGGGATGCTCCCTCTAGGCCGTTTCCCTTTTCCCGTCCAATTGCGTCCAAAACTCCCCAGACTGCGTCACCGAGTTGCCGTGCGATGCGCCTTCCGTCTTCGCTTATCACGTGAGTGTAGACAGTTTCGGTGACTGGCGAACCGTCCACATGTCCGAGCCGCTGTTGCCGCAATTTTAGAGAAGCACCAAAACTGCTCATCAGCGTTGCATTGGCGTGGCGGAAAGCATGGAAACCGTTTCCCTTTGGAACTTCGATTTTCAGCCTCGCAAGCAGCGGTCGGAATTGCCGCTTGAGAAGCATGTTCTGGTCCCATGGCGTGCCGTTGTGCGTGGCGAACAGAAGCCGATGCTCATTCGGATGCCAAGATTTGAGAAACGTCTTCAGGTGTTGGCAGGCTTGTGGCGACAACTCAACGACGCGGACCGATTGCTCGGTCTTCGGATCTCCGAGTTTGCCGCGCCAGGCACTCTGTCGCACCTGAAGTAGACCACGTTCTAGGTCCAGATCGTCCGCCGATAGTCCGCACAGTTCGCCGGCCCTCAAACCGGTTTCGGCTGCGAGTCCGTAGAAAGTTCTGTGCGGTTCGGCGGCGCTGGATAGGATGGATTGGACTTCTCGCTGCGAGAAAAAGAATCGCTGTACACGTTTCCGCGCCGGAAGAACTACGCCGTCCATTACATCAGCCGAAGTGTATCCCCAGGCCCGAGCCGTGCTCCACATACTTTGAAGCGTTACGCAGATATTCCGTGTGGTTTTTGGAGCCGCAGCAGAGGAAGAAACGAAAGACTGCGCCAACTCCGGAGTGATCTCTCGCATGGCGAACTCACCGAAAAACGGCAACAGGTGCTTTCTGACGTGTGTCCGGTAATTGATCGCCGTGGAGTCTCCGAACTGGCTCAAAACTTTCTTCTCCCAATTGTCCGCGAAGTCCTTGAACCTAGCGGTTGGCATAGCTCTGTAAGTGATCTTGTTGACGTGGGAAATGCGGTCAGCGAGCGCACGTTGCGCCAGCCGTTTCGTCGGGTAATCCTTCAGCGTTCCTATTGCCTCTTGCGGCCGGATGCGCTTCCGAATCCCTCCGACAACCACATCCTCGCGCCAACGGGCCAGCCAAACTCCATTTTCTTGCCACAACTGACCATTCTGGTATCGCTTTCTTGCCATCGAGCCTCCATTGCTCGATGACTCGATTGCCTCCGTGGAGACAGTACACTCGGTCGGAAGAGTGTGCAACGCGAGTTTTGCAGCGGTCGCCATCCTTAATTTTTCGGCGGCTCTACTTCACTTCGTGCCAAAGCCGCGTCTGTAGGTTGTTTCGTTTCTTTCTGCCCATCTACGGAAGAGGTTTGGGCAGAATCCTTTTCCGATTTAAAATACCGGAAAGCATTCCCCTTTCGACCATTCCCAGTCTTCTGAATCTTTCCGGCCGAAGCCAACTCTTTCAGGGCCCTCTGTGCAGTCGATCGCATTATCCTCGCCGCTTCCGTAATTTCTTCAGTGGTGATGGCATCGGTTTCTGAGGTGGGAACAATTCCCAAGATGGCCTCATAGGCTTCCTGCAAGGCGACGTCAGCCTTCTCGCCCAAGGCGACATACCCTTGGTCCGTAAGTTCGATCACCAATTCTTCTGGTGTTTCCGAGAAACGGGAGAGGGATTGCACTACACGCAAGGATTTGCGGCTATTCCCATCGGGTCGCCGAAGAGAGAGAACGATATCTGCCGCGCCTGGGAGCGCACTGCTACCACGTGTAGCATCGCCCACTTCTCCACCAGACTTACGGTCATGGTAGAGCACCAAGACTCCCACTCCTTTCCCTGCGATCTCTTGGAGTGGCCGCAGCGCCTCCAGGACTGCCCCGCTATCGTTCCCGGAATCCCCCACCAAGCCCGCGAACTGTGCGAGAGTATCGACAACAAGAAGTTTCGCGCCGAGGCGTTTGCATTCCTCGGCTGCGCCTGCTGCGACTGCTGCCCAGGGGATGCCAATCGTCTTGTTGAAGTAGAGAATTCGGAGATCCGTTTCATCCGTTAGGTTTGCGCGTTGGAGCGCGACTTTGAACGAAACACGCGGTTGTTCAGTTAGATAGACGACTGGTGTGCGCTTCGTCTGGGCACCGAGAAAGGGTTTGCCATTGAGAACGGCTTGAACTAAGCGCGTTGCAAGGGTGGTTTTACCCATCTTTACTTTCGCAGACAGGACGGTGATCCCTCCTTCTGCGATGTACCCTTCGACGAGCCATTCGACGGTTTCCGAGGCTTCCGATGCCTCGCTCGCAGATTCAAAAGGAAGCCATTTAACTTTCTGCCCAAACCCTTGCTCTATACGGGCAGAAAGAATCTTTGTGCGGCGCAACAACTGGCTGGCGTCTCCGTTTGCGGTCCAGGCCAACTCCCCTAGCCCGGTTAATTCATGAGCAGTCCGAATCGCAGCGCCGACTGGTAACTGGTGACGGAAAATAAGGATGGCGCTCGGTTTACTAAGCTCATGTGGATCTGTGGCACCGTTGTTTGACATTACGAAGGGTTTTTCGAGACGGCTCCGCCTTGTCGTTCCGCGAGTGTATTGTGTCGAACAGGCGAGACCAACTAAGAGGAGTTGCAGCGCGAGACGGCTTGAAACAGATCCTGAAAAGGCCAACCGCTGGCCAGGTGAACGCGGACGCAACGAGCTGTTTGACGGATGCGCGCACCGATTTTGAATAACTGAATGCGCAGGGTTTCGATTTGTGCGGAGCGCAGTGCCAGAGGCAACCGCAGCCGAAAGAGGTTGACCAAGTTATAGGCGAAGCTGTGGAGCAACAAGCGGAAGGCATTCGCACGAAAGCGATGGCAGCTCAAACGGTCAGCGGCAAAGCCGTTTTTAAACTCCTCAATACGGTTCTCACACTCGCCACGATCGTTATAGAAAGAAAAAACGGAACGGCCTTGGCCTGACAGGTTGGTGACCAGGAAACGTAGATTAGTACCGGCAGCGGCATGTTCGGCTTTGTAGCAGAGGCGCCGCTGATGAGACCAGCTGTAAGCGCGATAGCGAAAGCTGGAAAAGGAGCGCTGCGGTTCGCCGGTTCGGCGATATCGTTTTGCCAGGCGGCGCTGCAACCGCTGCGCTTTCCCTTGCAACCGTGAGTTGCTGCCTATCCCGATAGCGTACTGCAGGCCGAAAAACTCGCAGAATTCATAGAGCAGTGGCATGGCGAAACCAGCGTCAGCGCGTAACTTGATTCGGACGTTGGGAAATTCACGTTGAAGTCGCGGAACGATGCGCAACAGCAAGGGGATGATGCGGGCGTGACTGGCGGCCCTGCCCTGACGCAATCGGGCAGCCAGCAAACAACCGGTGTGACGCTCAAAGATCAGCAAGGGGTGATACATATGCTGGTCATAACCACCATTGAAGAAGCTGAGCTGCTGCTGCCCGTGAGTGGGATCGTCGGTGGAATCGACATCGAGCAGGATCTCCCCTCGTTTCCGGACTTGCTCCCCGCAGATCCTTACAAACCAATCGAGCAAAGCATCCTGCAGCTTGAGGAGCTCGCGAGGTGAGGGCGAGTTCTCCCAGCGACTGAGAGTTGGTTGTGAGCCGAGCGGTTCACCTAGTGGTTGATCGGCAAGAATCTGAAAGGCCGGATCGTGACGAAGTCGGTCGGCGTCGTTGGTGTCCTCGTAGCCAGCAATGATCTGGTAGAGGCGTTGACGAAACAACGACAACACGGAATGACGAACCCGTTCCTCCTCGCGAGGATCACAAAGCTGTTCTGCCAGCCCGCGAGTGAGCCCATAGCGCTGATCAAAGGCCCGCAAGGGCAGAAGGCCGGCGTCAGAACTGATCTGTCCACCGGAAAAATCAGCTCGAATGGGTTGGTGTCGGTAGAAGGAAAAGGACAGCTGTGGTATACAACAAGATGTCATCTCTGGGATGCTCCGAAAGAGAATGCCGGGTTCGCCAGAACCCAGTGTTCATCAATCCTTTTAGAGCATCCTTTCTTTTTTCACCACTAAAATCGTGAATAATCCAGGCTAGGGTGGCGAGCTCACGGAGCATAGCCTTCTCTTGGATCATGCGGACGGAGTTAGCGACATTCGGGCCAACATACATACCACTCAAGAGTTCCCCCAAGTAGGGGGCCCCTCCAGCGGCATCGAGGTCCTCCCCTAGTCCATCCATGATGGCGATGATGTCGATTGATTCACCTGCCGCAGCCCGTCTCTGAATGACCTTATAAATCAACCGGTGACTGTGAGATGAAAAGTCGCTCGCCAAGAGAACCAACGCGTCACTGTGTCCTTTCGTCGTGCAAATCAGCGAAGCGAGGACGCAACGCTCGGCGTCAAGATTTGCGGGTAGGGGGCGCTGAGTCATGCCGCACCGTACCTCCCGGCTGAGTAAAGAAACGCGATTGCAATCCGGCATTGCCGGACGAGGATCGGAGAAAGCGCTCCCATGGCTGAGAATTTTTCTTGATTCGAGCTGCCCGGTGTGTCGTACTGCGCACGATGCGAATCTCCTTGTTCGCCGCCGTCCAAAGCTAGCGAACACAAACTTGCGAACGCCGGGAATTAAGCCCGGCGTTTCGCGTTTCAGGCTCCTGTTCGCGCTTCCATTTTCGTCTTGAGTTCGACTCGCGCGAGCTGACAATCAATGTGCAGAAAAGTTTTCAGTGCGCCGAACGGGATGAGCGTGCGACGCCCGACCTTGCGAAAGGGGATGACGCCCCTGGTCATCAGGTCTTGAACCTTTCGTTTGCTCAGGGAAGTCAAAAACGCGGCTTGTGCCGGGGAAACTGCGAGAGGTTCGACGTGATCAGTCTTCATGGGCGCAAGAATAGGCGCGAAAGAGCACCGATTCATCCCAGAAATGAAACGCAGTTTTTGCGCTAGAGCGCTGGAGGTTTTTTTATGATTTGTTCGGCGAGAAACGCGCCAATACCGGCCTTGGCTTGGCTAGCCTTTCGTCTGATTTTGGGGTACTGCGCTGCACGGTCGCGGAGCAGTTGGTCCAGCCGCTTGGCGTTCATTCCAGTATCTCCGCATGGGCGCTTGAGAAGAGTTGCGAGTTGGTTCAAATGAGGTCTCCCGGTGTGCAGGCGAACAAAATTCAGCAGTTCGACTAAATGACTCCTCTGCGGGTCTGCGGCGTGGCGGGGCTGGCGACGGAAGAAAGCCGCACCACGCTCACATGCCGCTGCGTAACTCAGTAATTCATCTTCTGGAAATGTGCACCATTCGAAGGGCGGGGGCCACGGTGGCATGCGTTGGACGAGGGCAACCGCCAAGTTCTCCCGCATGGGCAACTTCATGTGATCAACGAAATTGCGAACCTTTTTCGCACGACGGTCGAAACTCTCCGCAACCTTCCTGTTCTTGGGAGCTTGCTCTACTCCACTCCTGCGCACCGCATCTATCAGGGCCAAATGCGATAACACTGCCTGCCGGAACATCTTGCTATGTTTACGCTTTCCCCAGGGGGGTTTGAGCACTTTCAGTGCCGCACGTTCCTCATCTGTCTGCAACTGGTACGACTGTCGATTCGTGCCTTCCAGAAGAGCGCGCTTTCTCCGCCCCATCGCCATCTCCCGCATAGCGTTCGTGAGTTGCGGTAGGCGGATCGGGATGCGTTCGCTCTCCGGCTGCGCTGGCCTTGCCGCTAAGTAATTCTACTGCTTAATCCGCTTTCATCCGTCCATAAAATAAGTGTTTTAGCTTCGCGTGGAAAGGACTATGGTCTCGGTGACATGCCGAAGCAGCAGAGAAAGATCGGTTTTTTCCTCGGTGCGGGCGCGTCATTTGGGGCTGGAGCATATGCGTCGGTACAACATGGAGCAAAACTCTCCATCCCCATGCAATCCACGTTCTGGGATACCTTCCTGCGTTTCTGCCATTCCAATCAAAATCGGAAGAAGATCGAATCTTTTCTTTTTCGATATTTCAAAGGTTACGCCCGTGTGCCCGCGCGGGTAGAATCAAGCAAACGACGAAGCATGTTCACTGATGTTAATGTTGAGGAGGTATTTACATTCTTGTCCGAACGTGCTCGCGCTCCGTCAACAACGCCTCAGTTGAAAAGCCATGTCACGCAAATTTGGGCTGCGCTAGTTGCTGAGTTGCCGAACGTTTTCAACCGCTTCGGACCCAACACAGATACGCGGGCCACATACAGACAATTGTCAAAAAACTTCGTGCGGTCACGAGACACGGTCGTTTCATTCAACTACGACACTGTCTTTGAAGCCAGCCTCCCTACGACACGTCGGTGGCACTATGAGGGGATAGTTGTCAGAAAAAAAAGTATAGGTGTGCTCAAGCCTCATGGCTCCATCAATTGGCGTGACTCAGAGCCTATCGAGGTAACGGACTCCCCGGACCGTGCCCTTGTTGTTGCTCCAACCCATCTGAAGTTTGTCCAAAGTGGTGGTGAAGAGACGGGAAATACCGCCGGATACTTAGACCACTCGCCCCAGGTCAAAAAAGTCTGGCATTTGATGGAACGAGAGATGCGGCAGGCGAAAGGACTTGTCTTCATCGGATATTCGTTTCCCGACGCGGATCTGTACTTTTCGTCCATTCTGCGTTCCGTGCTTGCGGATCGCGAGGGGACTCCAGTCGTAGTGATCGTAAATCCTGATGCTGTAGCCATCAGCAAACGACTTCAACAGCGATTCCCTTTGGATCGCATCGACGTCCACTATGATGTGCGAAACTTCGTAGAAGGCTCCCGCAACGGCCTTCTAAAGCGTCTCCTTGATTCTTCGTCGTGACGCTAGGTGTCAAACCCTGTGGTCTGTCAAAAACACCTGTTTTGCGGACAACCGCACCCTGGCGCTAATCGGCTGCGTTTGCAACGCGAAATGACACCCCATGCGCGAGGGTTTTGTGGACAAGGCTGCGGGAATATCCTAACTCGCTGGCAATCGCGCGCACAGAGCGCCCTTGCGTGTGCAGACGGCCTATTCTCGCGGCATCCACGATCATGGGGGCGCGGCCAAGCCGCTTGCCCTTCGCCCGCGCATTTCGCAGACCGGCCCGGACACGCTCGGCAATGAGACTGCGCTCCAATTCGGCCACGGCACCCAAGACGGTGAAAACCATGCGGCCCGCTGGCGTTGCTGTATCCAGCGATTCCGAGAGGCTGACAAATTCGATTCCCAAAACTCGAAACGTGTCGAGCGCACGCAAGAGGTGGCTTACAGAGCGGGCGAAGCGGTCAAACTTCCAGACGGCTATCACGTCAAAACGACGCTTGTGCGCGTCGGCCATCATGCGGTTAAGCTCTGGCCGCGAATCCTTCGCGCCGCTAATTCCCGCATCAACGTATTCCCCTGATACGGTCCAGCCGCGATGCTCGCAATACTCGCGTAGCTCGCGGGTCTGCATGGTCACGTCTTGGCCGTGGTTGGTTGTGCTTACTCTCGCGTAGATTGCCGCCTTCATCTGGCACCTGCCTTTGACTTTGGGCCGGGAGTGCGGTCTATCTTTCGCGCCTTGGCAATATCTGCCTTGCTCCATCGCCAGAGGGTGCGACCGCCCCCCATAGCAACCGCTACCGCTGGTTTGATCTTTCCATCGGCCAGCCAACGATTTAGTGTCCTGAGAGCGACGCCGATCTTGTCAGCGGCCTCACTTGTGCTGCAGGTCTTTTTCATCCAAGACGGTGAGGGGCTCCTGCTACCCACCCATGCTGAAAAGTCCAAGCCCCCAGCCTTCTTCTGCGGCTTCGTGCCAATGACTCTTGCTAGGTCTATCGGCACATCAGGACTGTCGGATGCCCAACAAGTTGCAGATCGCAAGTAAGATAAATTCCGAATCGTGGGTTGGGTCGCGGTGCATTCGCGGGTTTGGATGAGTAGCGGGCCGCCTTGTCGGAGAATTTGCGTACCGGAACCCACTTGTACGATTACGTCGTTATACGTCCAAGAAGGCAGAGTCTCTCGGGAGAAGTGGAAACAAGAGAGTATCAATGAGAACCTGCCACTTTGCCCGCAGCTTGGGTCGAAGATGGCCGGTGCGCTTCGATCGCGGCCGGAGTCGCCGGCTGGTTCACGAGAGTAACCGCCGATGATGCGCATTCAATCCGCCCGTTGCTGTTTGAAACTTCCTCTATGATTTTCGTGAACAATTGATCTTTCATGGCGGTTCGTTTCGTGTAGTCAACCACGTAGCTGACGGTGAATTCCAACGACCCGGAGCTTACGACGAGCGCGACGGTCGGTTCCAACGGAGGGTTTTCGCTTCGATAGTTGTCGCTGATCACTTTCCAAGAAATCTGCGCTTCAACCAAATACTCGCCAATCGCCTCTTTGGCTATCCGCAAGAGCATCTCCCTGGCAAACTGGCAATTGCTGGTGGTTGTAAACAGCACCTTAATCTCATCCCAGACGAACCGGAAACCCTGCGAGTAGTTGAAAACGGTCCCTTTCAAGACCGCGCTATTGGGGATGCGAACGATCCGGCCGTTGTACAAATCTCCGCTGACCCAGTTTCCCGTTTCGAGCAAGGTGGTTCGCAGGAGCCCGATGTCGATCACGTCGCCCCGCGTTTTGCCGATCTGAACCCTGTCTCCTACGGCGTACAGCTTTGAAAAACCAATGGAGAAGGCGCCGGCAAAGCTGGCCAGCACGTCCTGCAGCGCCACGGCTACACCCGCGCCCACGACGCCGAGGGCAAAGCTGAGGCGGCCCAAGCGATCTTCAAAGACGAAAGAAAGGAAAATGAGAATTGAGAGGTATCCGGAGAAGACGACGAGCTTGCGGACTTTATAACGTGCATCGGCCCGCCCAAACCGCCGGGGCAGCGTCTCTTCGAGCACGCGAAACGTGCCGTGAATGATTAGAATTCCGACCGCCGCGGCAATGCACTTCCCGAGGAACGAAAGTGAAACAGCCTGTTTTAAGAGATCATTCATGCAGCAACCATCACTCCCAGTTTGCCGCTAAAGTGCGAACCAAGACTACAACACTTTTCTTAGATTAGATGTCATTGATCCAAACAAAAGCAAACTGAGCGGCTTTAGGGAGCTGGTTGACGTGCGTGTTTGGATGAAGCAACCGTACAACTGCTAAGCGAACAATTAAACAACTCGCTCCGGCCACCAACTCTTGATGACATCGACAGTGTTGACTGGGTGTATCAGATTGCTGGTCGGCTACGAGAACAGACTCGAAAGCTGGGAACGACGACTTCGTCGCGTTGGTCATCTTGAAGCAAAGTCCGTTTGCGCAAATCTTCAAAATTCCTCAAATTGAATGCACTTCTCGCCGCCACATGTTATCGATGCGCCTGGTCGCCTACCCGGACACGTTCGGGCTGGTACGTACTTGGACGATTTTGCCGTTTACCAAGAGTTTCTCACCGGTCCTCAAGAAATCCCTGTCTTGCGGACCGCTTCTCTCAGCGAGTCGTAGGAAGACGTACCCGTATCAAAGACCTGGATGGTGCCTTTCTGGTCGATCAACACTGTTGTCGGAATTCCTCCGGCCCCAAACAGATTCTTCACTTTATCGTCAGGGTCCACCAGCGAGCGGAACGTGTAGCCGAACTTATCCAAAAATGCGGCCTGGTCCTTGGCATCCTCGTCATCAACTCCTAAAACTACCAATCCTTTGTCCTTGAAATCGCGGTTCAGCAACTCCAGATCCGGCAACGCCGCTCGGCACGGAGCACACCACGTTGCCCAAAAATCCAGGAGCACCACCTTACCCTTCATTTCACTTAGTTTGATTGGCTGATTTCCCAAATCGTTCAACGCAAAGTCGGGTGCTTGCGTTCCCACGCTTTCCGTGCGCGCCTTTCGTTGCACTTCGTCTCGCGCCTTGGCTTGCATCTTCTGTGGATCAAACGAAAATTGCTGTTCATTTACGCTGGGCACTGCGCGCGCCACAGAGAACGTCGTCACCGTGTGTATGGTGGTCGAATTGGGAGGTGTAGTTATCGTCCTGGTTGCATCGTCCTTAAGAATAAAATCTGTTGTGGGGTCGATCCACAGGACGCGCGCGCTGCCGGGCCTCACTATTCTCACCAACGTACAATCCACATCGCCCAAACGCGCCGAACCGCTGATTCTCATTGAGCCATGAACCTGATCCATGGAACGGTAACCATCGATTACGGAAACTCTCGCGCCCGCAGGATATGCCGTGTATTGGTTTGATTCGGGAAAATACGTCCACAATGTCTTGCCATCAGAGATTACTATCGCGCGTTCCCCTAAAAGGAACGTTTCCACTCTCAGCCTGCCCGACGAAGCGATCCACAAATGGGTCTGCCTTTTGGAACGCGAAGCCGTGGACTGGTTCGTGTGCTGGCTTGCTTCCTCGAACTCGAATTCGGCCGCAGTCAGGTTACTGTAAGCCTCGGCAACTTTCTCCAATACTCTCCGCGCGCTTTCGTCGTTTGCGTTTGCTTTTTCTCGGTCAAACGACTCGGTATGGTCCTGATCTTTGAACTCCGGACTCTCCTTAGACTCTGACTTGTACACCGCCATGAGCATGTCGTTCGGCAGGATAACGAAATACATTGTTGTCACGATGGGCCCTGTGTGGAACACGGCTGTCGGCGTGCCGTCCTTCACAGTGATCGGCGTGGTGCCCCAGTCGCAATCGACAGGTGTACACGAGCCCCAAGCGTGCGCATCCAGACCACCATTCTTATTGCTGATCACGATTTGGGTCACACCCAGAGTGGACGAATCGTGATTAACCCATGTCCCGATCATTCGGCTTGTGGAATCGGGCGAGAACTGGAGGGAAGCGATCAACGCGAGAAGCAGAATCATTTTGAACCTCACGCAGCCAAACAGCAGCCGCTCCAAATTCTAAGCAAGCAGAGGAGTTGCCGCAACTCCCGGTTCCAAGTCCTGAGAAGTGGCGTACTCGGAAACTTGAAATCCATATTGACGTGTATGCCGTTTACCAGGACCTACCCCATGAACGACCATGGTCTGTGCAGCAAGAAGGCTCGCTTAGTCATCAATCTCTGGCACTTGGACACTTCGGTCACCGAAATATCCATTTAAAATCGAATGATTTGACTCAATTCAGGAAAGGCCGTGCAAGTGCCCCGTGGAGTTTTGGTTTAGAGTGTTCTTAGCGGATATTCTCGATGCGCATTCATCTCCAGTTTCTAATTATTTCGATGTGCATTTGCGCACAGGGTCTTGCTCAAGGCCCAGTCCCAGCATCCACCTATACCCTACACGCACAGAAGGAACGTCGTGAATGGAGCTTCGGTGAGATTCCGACGCCGCCATCCACAGTACTCGCCACAACGCCAGCGGGTGCATTGTTAGTTCTCATTCCGCAGCCGCAACGGAATTGGGTACTCAAGGAACTCAGAGGTTGGAGCACACAAACTCCCCGGGAACAGTCGCTGGCTGTTAGTAGCGATGCCCCGCGTGACGGAGACGTATGGATTACAGGGGACCTGATTGTGACAAGGGATGGTCGCTACGCTATTGTCCGCATCACATCTCGTCGAAGGTCATCCGACACCGCCTCCTTCGATGTACAAGCCACCGTGACACTAGTGGACCTGCATGCATTCAGCATCCTATACAGGCGAACCACAACGGAGCCATTAATTGCCGGGGCGCAATGGTCCCTGACAAAGGACGACCTGCTCATCAGCAATGCACTCACGAAACGCTTTCGCATGAACAAACAAAGTACATCACCTGTGACAGACAGCTATGAAGCGGCCATTCTGAATTTACCTGACCTGAAGCCTTCTGAATCCTGCGCCTACACTGAGGTTCTTGAATTTCATGAAGGAAGGGGATGGCGAACGGAAGAAGAGAAAACAGCAGAACTCAAATGTGCCAATGTGCTTCAGGCCGCCAAAGTTGCATTCGTCAGTGGCCTGCCCGGCGAAAACATCGCGTCAAAGCTTGCGAAAGAACTACACGCTCCACCAAATTGCAGCATAACCGACGTCAGCGATGACGGACGATTCGCGCTCTACGATTGCTCCGAAGGCCATCAAGCGTGGGATACCGTCATTACGACTTCCCGTTCTCTCTTAGTCTTGTCCACGGTAGGCAGTGCATCGGTCCTTTCGATAACACTGAAGGTCAAGCAGCCTACCATAGCTACGCTCGCAACTGCGGAGGGTCAGCAGTATGTGGTCTTGGTCCGCGACGGAATCAATGTGGAAGCCTATCGGGTTCAATAGCGTCAGTCCATCTGCGACGATTGGCAACGTTTGCGGTCAACTCCCGATTTGTTTGAATGAATAGGTCAAGGGAGGAGCGTTTGGTGTAGAAAAGCTGAACTCAGCGGACGCTGATTCAGAACACCAAGGAGGCTCCCCCATGGAACCTATGTATTACATCGGGCTAGATGTACACAAGCAGAAGATCAGTTATTGCGTAAAAGACAGTGGCGGCAAGTTATGTACGGAAGGATGGATTCCCGCCACTCGCCATGATCTGGACTGTTGGATGAAAAACCTGCCGCAACCGTGGAGTGCGGCGATGGAAGCCACCATGTTCACCGGCTGGATCTATGATCACCTGAAACCCCATGCCGCTATGCTGAAAGTAGCGCATCCCCTGATGCTGCGGGCCATTGCCGCCGCGAAAAAGAAGAACGACCGTATCGATGCGAGCAAAATCTGCGACTGTCTGCGCTGCGATTTTCTGCCCGAGTCTTACATGGCTCCGACGGCCACGGTAAGATTCGCGCCGGTAATGTACGAGGACTCCGGTCCGGCGACAAACGCCACCGTCGCGGCGATCTCATCCAGACGCCCGTAACGATCAAGCGCCGTGGAGGCCTTCTGCGGCACCGCCCAATCGCCCGAGGCGGGATTCAATTCCGTGTCGATCGGACCGGGCTGCACGTTGTTGACCGTGATGCCCCGGCTTCCAATCTCTCTGGCCAGCGCCTGAGTGAACATCTTGACGGCTCCCTTCGTGCCCGCGTATGGCACAAGCCCGGGCGCCGCGACACGTTCACCCACGGCCGAACCGATCATGATGACGCGACCGCCGCTCTTCATGTGCTTCAGCGCCGCCTGAGTCGCGACGTACACGCCGCGAACGTTGATGGCAATCACGCGATCCATCTCTTCCAGCGTCGCCTCCTCGAACGGTTTCGGAATGGCCGTGCCGGCATGTCTTTCTCCTTTACGCTCAGCGATGCCGAACTCGATGCATGCCTGCCAGGCATGAGTTAGTTTTTTGTTGCTTACCTAATGCATTCTAAGCTCTCCTGATCAGATGCGTTGGGTGGCTCGGCGTCGCAGCCTGCAGGGATACTTTGTAAGCTGACGAGCGATGCCTTCGAGGTATGTTGGCAAAAGGCCGCATTACGACACCTGAGTCATTTCGTCGGTCGCTGAGACCGAGAGGCACACTCTCGTGCTCTCGCCAGCATCTGCCAGGCCCATATCAGTGATAGTGTTTCCACATGCCCAACAAAGTCAGAATGGAAGCTAGTCCTTGGGGGAGGGCGAGCGGGACGATGGCGCGAGAGTCTTCACTGCAAAGGTGCACGCCACAGAACTTTGCCGTCTTTGTCAAGCAACACGATTCGAAGCAGCAGTAGTCTGGTATGTCTCGCGGGTCACGGAAGTTTCAAAGCCCATTACACCCAGAACCGATGAATAGCCGCGTTGGTCGCGTACGGCGGACCGTGCAGCACGAAGCCGTACCACGTGTTTGTTGATTGGAAGGAACACGGGTCGATGTTGCGGGCGTGCATGGGCCGATTTTCGTTATCCTCCTGCCCGTCCGACTCTCACTTTATTGCTCGCCCGAGTAAGGTTTGTAGCTTTCTCGATGGCTTACTTGAGGCCCATAACGGTCTCATGTTGCTCCGGACGCTCTGAGACACGTCGGTGCGCAGAAGAATTGGTTTCCATTCTCGTGAAGAAATAGCTGAACGAAGAAAATAGTCGGGCACCTGTTTGCCTACCGCGAGGGTGAACACGATCCCCGGAACGTAAAACATGTACATGTGATATTTGCTCTCGATTGCCTCAACAGGCGGATGAGCAGCACGTATAGGGTTTTTCTCGTGGGCTACGGTGACGTGAAGCCCCATGTGTTGAGGAAATTCGTCGCCAAGCAGATAACGACGAAGTTGGTCGGAATACTTGCCAAGGTAGATTCGCGTTTTCTCGTTGAATACCAACCAATCGTGGACTGACGCTTTCCAGAAGATACCTGCCCCATAGTGCGTCAATTTCGTGGCACCTATCTGCGGGATTTTGGCAGCATCTACAACCGACCAGCCTTCGTCTTGGAAAACTGGTTCGCATTTTTCGATGACTTCAAGTAGGCGGAAACTCGAATCCCGTGCCAAGTTGGGAAGCACCCATGTTTCGCCTTCACGATTAAGCAATTGTTCACACTCGGCACATAGCACGTGGTGTTTAACTTGGCGGGACGTTTGCATCCTCATTCTGGTATTCATGAACAGCGGGTCAGAATTTTGCAGACCTGGTGCACGGAGCAAACTATAGACTCGCCGCGGCAAAAGATGGCTATCGCGAAGAGGCTTAAACTTCAAACAAAGCTTACAAGCTCTAGTCCCGGTTAACATGATCGAACGTCCGAGAATTTTACCCGTGAATTACGTCTCTGGATACTATTTCTGTCTTGGTTCAGTCTGAAATGGAGAAGAAGTGCTTTCCGTTAGTGAAGATTCCGCCCCTGTGGGGCGGGGATTTTCGAGGCATGAGGATCTATCGTCCGATGTCTGTGTCCCGCTGCTTTGCATTGGCGCGATAAGTCCTACCAGATTATCCCTCAGCATGGTTGCATCCCTGCAGAGCCCGCTTCTGTTTCACCTGGCGAGGTCATTGTAGTCGTGTTCGAAAAATGTGCAAGCATTGCGCGGCGCCGAAGTTGTCGTTGCTGACGTGCCTCCTCAAGCTTGCGATCGCGTGCCGCATGGATTTCAGCCTGTCGGTCGGCGAGCATGTCGTGCGGCGTCACATAGCCGATGGCACTGTGCAGGCGCACGGTGTTGTAGTGATCCACGTAGGTTTGAATCAAACGCACCGCGTCTTCTCTCGTCAACGGTGTACCCGGCCGGATGCACTCCGATTTTAGCGATTTGTGCCAGCGTTCCAGTTTGCCGTTTGATTGCGGATAGCCGGGTGAGGTTCGCACATGGGTCATGCCTGCGATGCGGATGAACTCCTTGAAGTCTCGGGCGATAAACTGTGGCCCATTGTCGGAGATGATCCGCGGTCTTGCTTCCGGATACTTCTCACGGGCTCGCTGCAAGATGACTTCGATTTCCGCTTCGGTCATCGATTCCCGCAAATCCCAATGGACGATCGAACGGCTATAGCCATCCAGAATGCTGCACAGGTAATAGAAGGTCCCGCTCACATTGATGTAGGAAATATCGATATGCCAATGCTGGTGCGCCTTGGGTGGTTGTTCGAAACCGGTTCCTTTGCGCGACGGCTTGCCCTTCCATCGCGATAGTAACCCGGCCTGCTGCAGGACACGCCAGACACTCGAGGGGCTGACGGCCACGACATCCGCGTCCAACATCATGAACGTCAACCGTCGGTAGCCTTCCAGCGGATGGTCCAGATAATAACGGAGGATGGTTTGTTTCTCCCATGGCTGCAGCCAGAAATCCCGGGGAATCCAACCATTGTGCTCATTGACGCGCCCATAGCGTTCTCGCCAGTCGTAGAATTTGCTGGCGCGTACGCCCAGCCAGTGGATGAATCGTCCGGCAACGATCGCGGTCTTTTCTGACCAGTACCGGACGAAATCGACCACCAAGTCGCGCACGTCGTGCGGCACCCACACTTTGGTCAGAGCTCCCCAAGACTTTTTTTTAAGGCAATGTGCTCGGCCATCAATTCCGCTAGCACCTCGTCCTTCGTCTGGATCTTCTTTTCCAGGTACTCGATCCGTTGTTGTTCCCCTTGCTGGTTCGCCTGGCGCTTGCTCTGGAACGCGGCCGCACCATTCTCAAAGAACTCTTTCTGCCAACGGTAGAATACCGTTGGCTGCAGCCCATGCTCCTCGCACAGATCAGAAATTGGCACTTTATCCAACAAGTGCCGCCTGAGGATGGCCACCTTCTCTTCCCCGCTGTAGTGCTTTCGCTCTTTTCTCATGCGTCCTCTCCGCTATCTTAACGGAAGAACGCCCTCTCCAGTTCCAGCTGAGGCAAGACATTTCGATTTCTCCTAAAATCGAAGGGAGTTGTTTGGAGACAATTTGGCGAACTTCATCCAACAACCCGGCTCGAAGATCAGTGTCGTTGTGAGTCTGGGTGCTGAGAACTAATTGGACGCAAATTGTAAGTAGATGTCTTCACAAGAGACCACGTTTCTTTTCTTTCCGCCCGGTCGTATTGCTCCGTGAGCCATGGCAGTAAAGAATCTCGGACGGATTCGGGCGTGCGAAGTTGCCCCTTGTGCCGAAAAAAATTGTTGGCTGCAAGTAGGGCTTGCAAAGTGCCTATGCCGTACTGCTCGAAGGTTTCACGAAGTTCAGAGTCAAGGTTGGCTTATCGGACTAGAATCCACCGCATACGTACTTTGCCTCTCAAGCAGCTTAAGCCTATTCCAACGAGTCGAGTACCGCCTCTCGCGGAGTTGCGGCCCTTTTCTACGGCGCGGACCAGAGCACCGTCCTGTCTTTGCCGAACAACACGACTGATGCTGCGGAAGTCTTGTGTGTCTCGCCGGTGCTTGGTGTTCGTATGTTGGTGCTCCCAACCGTGGTTTCAAAGCGTTCCCCATCTGATAGGGACAGGAACGGATCAACGCTCCCACCTGCTAAATAAACCGTCGTTGACCCACTTGCATCGCGAAAGATAAGTCTAGGATCGTCACCTGAGTGCAGGTCCAAATTCACTCGCGGGTTGGCTTTCCCATCTGCAAGGCTAATGAACGGGCCAGACGGTACGGAACCGATGATCGTAAACCCTTGATGCTTGCCTTCTGGACCATAGATCGCTAATTGAGCAACAGTTTGACTTATCCCATCAGCGTCCTTCAACACAAATTCGTTAGCCTCGATGACCTTTTTGGCCCGGCGCTTGGCCCATAGCGTTGAGGGCAGCGGCGACAATTAGCGAAGCGACTCCTATTTTCTTGAGGCGGCGATTCTGCGCTTCAAGTTTTGCGACACGGTTTGCCAGTGCCTCTAAGCTGGATTCAGGAGATTGCAAGGGAGCCTCCAGATTTTGTGGTGGGAGCGATACTTTGCGGAACGCTAAAGCCAAAGGAAAGCGCCTGGGACGCGCCCCAAGACGGTCTTGGACGCGAAAAGGATTACCGCCCTACGCGCCCTGGGCTTTGGCTGGAAGCGGATCGCAAGCGATATGGGGGTTGGCGTTGGGACGATCTATCGATTCGCCGGAGAGGGTTCCAAAATTCAGGAAAAGGTTTTTGGAACCCAGCCGTTGAGCTTGATTGGGCGATCATGGAGTGAAGTCTCTCCGGAAGAGAAAAGGGGGCGTTGCGACTTGTCCATCACTACGAGATGCCGAGCCTGGCTACTACCAGGCATACCCTATGGCCGAATGGTCCCCGATCATTGTAGTTTGCAAAGGCCCCAGCGAGACTCCTTCCCAGCCCATGGACAACTAAGAATGCAAAGCTCTTTTCCTCTTGATAGTGGATACAAGACCAGTCCCAACAAAAACTTCCCTGAAACGGCCAGAACTCGCGGCTACATCCTAACGTTTCGCTGTGTCAATTGCGGAAGACCTGAAGCATCTGCCAGCTTGGCCAGCGAAGGTATTGTACCGTGCGATCAAATCGAGGCGCGAATCTATGAAGCGAGCTGTGAATCATGCGGTTGGAAGGGCGCCGTTTGCGGATTTTCTGCTATCGAAATCCATTCCGCGCCAGACCTCAAAATCAAACCGCAGAGATAAAGATGGGGATCGCCTACTACTGGCGATTGCTGGCGTTTGGCTATTCTCCTTCTTTGTCCTCGCGATGTGGGTGTGGGGCGTGACGTTTGGGTGATCCTACACCCGATTTAGGGCATCGAAGCTGGACGATTCGAGTTGGTGAAGGACTAGAGATCAACCCTAGCCGCCATGCTCTTTGATGACACTTCGTGCGTTCTTATCCTCCCGGAGTCCAGTAAATTTCGAATGCCGCAGATGGTCACCATCGGTCCATTCCAGATACTCAATCCGCGCTACAAGCTCAGGCCGGACCCAAATGCATTTCTTCATGTCCGCCGCGGTCAAGCCGGTTCCCCAACGGCCCTTGTGGGTTTCGGGAAGATTCGCGAATGGACAAACTGCCGCTGCAAGAGGTCGCAACTTCGCGAACACTTGCCTCCGTGTCGATGGCACAAATCCATTCCGGACTCTTGCCACATAGATAAGCTCTGATTCTTTGTAGTAGCCCACGATGATGGACTCCACCCCGTGGGCGCCGGGGTGGTGTACCCGCCGATCACCAGTTCTTGGCCGCTGTTCAGGCGGTATTTCGCCCACGCGCCACTGCGTTTGCCAGCCTCGTAGCGGCTGTCTTCCGCTTGGCCACGACGCCTTCCAATCCTTGCTCGCGAGCGCTTTGCAGTATCGTCGCTGCGGAAGTTTCGAAGTATTGGGCGATCCGAATGTTCGGAGACGCGAATTTGAGGACAGAGTTCAGGGTTTCACGGCGCTCGATGAGCGGGAGTTGCGTAAGATCGTGACTCTCATAGGCCAGCAGGTCAAACACGAAATAGCAGATGCGCGAAGCCTGACTCCGCGAATGCTGGAGCAGATTGAAATTTGGCCGTCCCGCATCGTCAAGCGCCACAATTTCCCCATCCACAACCGTGTTCTGAGGAAGATCATTCAGCGCTTCGACGATGTATGGGTACTGACGGTTGAAGGCTTTCCGGTTCCTTGAATAGAGACTCGGTTTGCCCTTCGCGTTGATCGCGACCGCCCGGTAGCCGTCCAGTTTGAGCTCGTAGACCCATTCCGGACCGCTCGGGAGTTTTGTGACGGCGAGACATTCCATCGGTTCGATGAACGCGGCCTCGCGGCGCGGCGACGAGTTGAGCTTTCGCATGGACGGACAGCTATACCACGAGAGAGGTGTTCTCAGGAATGTGCAAATACATTCCACGCAGCACGAAGTCTCGGTACTAATTCTTCTACTAGTAATAATATAAGGTATTAATAAGTCAGATACTTACGTTTTCCACAATGGTGCGAGGCCGTTGGATGCCGGATTGCTTAAACCGACAGCGGGGCGGTCCCTTAATAACGCCCTGTTAGAGTCGCTTGGATAAGAGGCAAAATGAAGAAGATTGTCCTGCTCTTCGTAATGGTTCTTACTCTATCCCTCGGTGCTTCGGCTCAGGTTTACCAAGGCACCGTAGACGAGACGTTTGATCCTCCACCCTATCCTGGTTTTGCGCCAATGACATTCAAGGAGTCATGGGAGTACACATCGACTGGATTGGTACCGGGTACGTTGACGTATGGATTCTTTATTGGTTCTACTCAGACTAATGACCCCTACGGGCTCGGACCGTTTACGTGCGGTGGCTTCGGATGCTCGGCTCCCGGTGGCGATGCAATTCAGATCAGTCCGGGTAATGCTGGGTATCCCGGAGGATCTTCATACTTCACTCCAGGAACTTACGATAACCTTTTCACGGCACTTATTTGCCTAGAACATGGGTGCGGCCCCTTCGAAGGCGGCTACATCCAACCGACGAGTGGGGATTTGGTCATCAAGCAGATTGAACCACCAGCAGAGACTCCCGAGCCTCCCACCTACTTGATGCTGGGCGCAGGTGTGTTGTTGTGGGGGCTCATTGAACTGCTGCGCAGGCGATGATGAATTGGACGGCAAATTGCTCGTGCAGCAATGGGGCAGTCCATCCAAACGGAAATTTCGGTTAAGGACACAACGGTTATGAAGAAATTTGCTTTGCTGCTCGCGCTGATTCTTGCGGTGCCGTTGTACGCACACGCGCAAGCCTTACAAGTAAACGATTCCGCTATCTTTCAAAGTTCTGCCGCACCCTTCCAAGGCCAGAACCCTCCAGAGGTAAACTTCTCTGCGTCGTTTCTTTTCAATCCCTCAACAGGGCTGATTGTCCCTGGCTCGCTGACCGACACCGAGAGCGATCCGTTCGGCTTCGGACCCTTCCGGCCAGCGCCATTCGACACCACGTTCAGCGCTGCGACCGATGGCACGCTGAACTTCTATGGGAACGGTGGCACGCTGATACAGATACAGGTGTGGGACACCACTGGCGATCCTACTACCTTCCCAGCGGTTGGCAATTATGGAGGTCCGAATACGCTGCTCATATGTCCAGATGGCTGCAATGGTTTCAATGGTGCCGGATACGTTGAGGGCAATGCCTCCCTAACCATCTCAGAACCTCCAGCGGAAACTCCAGAACCCACGACATGGATATTACTGCTCTCCGGGGGACTCCTCTTTGGACTGATCGAGTTCGTCCGGAGACGCGCGTGATCCGCAAACACATGTTTTTCGCGATGCTTACCGCGCTGTTAATGGTTTACCTGTCGGGCGCGGTTTTCATCGGATGGTTCAGTTCTGTGTTGCAGAGAGCCTCGACCACGATGGCCGTATGGTTGTTCGCTTTAACTGACGTGCCGGTGCAGCGTGAGGGATTTGTCTTGCACACGGTAAACAACGTCAGTGTTTTCGTCTCAAGAGAATGCGGCGGCATTCGTTCGACTCTAGCGATGCTGATTCTGTCGGTGGTGGCTACTTATCTCTACTTGCGGACTCCTTGGCGGCAAGCCGCGTTCATCGTGGTCGCGCTGGCGCTGACGGTGGTCAAAAACGCGGTACGCATTGTGACACTGGCGCTGCTCGGGGCATATGTGAATCCGGGTTTTCTGTACGGTCGGCTACACAGCGAAAGCGCCGTAATTTTCTTCCTACTGAGCATGGCTCTGCTGATTCCTTACTTGTGGATGCTGCACAGGGGCGAGGCCACGACGGCACCAGGCAAATCAGAACTCAGTGAGATAAATGCGTGATCCTGCCACGCACTTTCCCGCACAAAGGCACTTTTCCTGCTGATTCTGGTGAGTTGTTCTTGCTAAGTCTATTCTCACAATTAAACTGATCGATGCCTAACAAAACGGTGGAGCGATTTGCTGGGGAGCGCTTTTGATTAACCAATTCTTCAGCTATATTCTAGACAGCGCTACAAAAGCGACTCAAGAAGCCAGCCAAAATCATGGGCACTACGACGATTGAAGCACGCTGCAATGCGCGCCCGACGCGTCTAGCCTTTATCCTGCCCAGTCCCGAGCCAAAACTTCTTCTCAGCGTCATCGCGCGCGCCACGAGCTTGTGGGGCGGCGTTTTCAACCCGATTGTCATCTTGGATGACGCGACACGGAAGACCAGCGGCGTGCACTACACAGTGTTGCCGGCCGATCCCTACTTGCAAATTCAGGCAGATATGCTCAGGGCATTCGATCCCGACCTTCTCGTCAGTTATTCGAACGACCCGCTGCCGCCTGAACTGAAGCCGTGGCAGCATCGGACGATTCCCGCCGACCGCCTCGACTGGAGGCCGCTCAGCGGCGACGTCGTTTCCTATTTTGTGGATGTTTTCCCAATTCTAAATGAGCTATGGAACGAGGAGTTCAAAAGCGTTTCGAATCCTAGGTTCAACATCAAATTCGTTGAAAAGGCAGAAGCGGAGAAGTCACTGTTCCTGGCAGCGCGATTCGGGCTTTACCCCAGCGACGATTACTACGACGTTCTCCAGAAACACTTCAACGCGGAAACGCTCGTCTATGACTCCGCTTTTAAATCGTCGCGATGGCCTGGTGATTTTCAGAACTTGTTAGGTTTGACAGCATCGTATTGCCGCCCAAGACGCCAGCGGGTTCATTCCCATGGCTATTTTCTCCTCGATCCCGCAGACGCTTTTGACGTAGTTGACTATTGGAACCTGCGCGCCTCCGGTGCTTACCTGTTCCCTCTAACGCTCCAGGACTATCAGCAATTCGAGAATCCCATTCGTGACTTCGGTGCTGCCGCCGCCTATCTCATCAATGAGTCGATCACAAACCACGCCGTAATAATTAAAGCGCCGAGCATTACAGATGAAGACCAAGAATCCGTGACGACTTGGATAAGGCTTATGGGCTTGGCCAGAGACTTGTCCATGATGGGCTGGGTCCCACGCTACTACACGAATCATTATGCCGTAGTGCCTGAACTGGAAATTGACCCTATACGTGCCTTCGAATCAAACGCCATCGGCGTGCTGGTCGACGGATATGGGACGATCCAAGGACCAAAACCAGCCTTCCTAACGCGGGACAATGTTTTCCAGCACTGGTCGATGGATGTATTGTTCTTCACGTCTGGTGGAACCGATACATGCTACAAGCTGCCTTGGCTTAACTCAGGCTGCGACGCGCTGGTGAGCAGAAAAA
The DNA here is from genome assembly GCA_963722985.1 of Candidatus Acidiferrales bacterium. Taxonomy (GTDB): domain Bacteria; phylum Acidobacteriota; class Terriglobia; order Acidiferrales; family UBA7541; genus Acidiferrum. The sequence goes on from CAVROZ010000006.1 coordinate 242,285, forward strand.
TCGGTTGGTCCATGGACATGGACGCAACCCGTGTTTCGCAGGATGGGATCGTTACGCGGCACGCTGGGGATTCCGGCGATTTGCGTCTCGCGCCCATCACAGCGATCAATGTTGTATCGGCCTTTCTCGGAGGAAAAGAAATTGAGTATATGGGCACAAGCTCACCTGGGCTCGCGCTCGGGCGCATCATCGAAATGCTAGATGGGTTCCACAAGTGTGAAGTGTTCCAGAATCCGGCCATCCGCGAGGTATTGGAGGATCTGGCGACGGGAAAGCATCGATTGGGAAGAGAGGTAAGAGGCACGGTCAAGAAGTCATTGAAGAATTACAAGATTTACACTCAACCAGCGAGCTCGGAGCAAATTTCAGAACGTGCCGAGCAGCTGATTAGCCGCGCCATCGAGGCGACCGTGTTCCGTGTGGGCCTGGAGTTCCAATGCTCACGCTGCAAGCGCTACCACTGGTATACGGTGACCGAGTTCAATGAAGGATATAACTGCAAATCTTGCTTCTCACGCGAAGAGACGCCTCGGTTAGACATGACCCAGTGGTATTACGCATCCGATGGCCTCTTCCGCAGCGCTAAGAAGCTTGATGGAAACATAACGATCCTGCTGGCCTTGGCTTTTTTCGATCACATTCTGGACCACGCTCTCAAATATGCGCCTTCCTTCGATTACAAAATCAACGGTGAGCAGCATGAGATGGACTTCGCAATAATTAGCAGTAAACTGCTGAGGTCAGACGTTGAGATGATATTCGGCGAATCAAAGTCCGGAACTGCACTCAAAGATGAAGAACGCAAGAAACTAAAGACGTTTGGAGAGAGGACAGACTCGTACCTTTGCTTTTGCACCCTTGCGGATGATTTCGGCGATAGCGATAAAGATTTTTTCCGGGAACTTTATGAAGCCCGTGTCAAAGTCATCATGCTCACACGGTCTCTGCTGGAAATGGAGCGGTTCGAGCTTTTGAAATTCCGCTCGGAGAATTACGCCGGTCGCAGCAAAACTGTGCCTGATTGGCTCATGCGATTGACGATCATCAGGACGCTCGGCGATGCCTTCGCTAAGAAGCATTACATCTGGATCTGACTTTCCTCCGGTCAGGCGCGGTGAATATTGACAGAAAGCTTGCCCCGTGGCGATGATTCTTGGTTATACAAGCTTTAATTTATATTACGATACCATTGAGTTGCCCACACGACAGGTGACGAACTCGAAGCGATGAAACTAGCTCCGTTGTTACTGAAGCGTGCGTTGAAAGCGGTCCTGCACCATGGATATGGGACCTTCTTTCCGGAGCCCCCCGAGCTCGCAATCATAAAGAACAATTCTGCTGATGTCGTCATGGAATTGGCCAACATAGATTTGGACACGTATCGGGGATACGATCCGATCCTCTTATTTGCCCCAAAATCAAGGCTAAACGTACGAAGGGTGAGCTTGCTGCATCCGTATGACTTTATCTTCTATACGGCTCTTATTTTGGCGCTAAAGACTCCGGTTTCAAAGTCTCGTTTACCAATCGACAGAGTATTCTCATACAGAACGGAGGGGACGTCGAATAGCGAACTCTACAGGGCCGCGACATCTTGGAAAGAGTTCCGGGGTGTTATCGAGAAACGGGCCGTCGACGACGCGAATTGCATAGTCGGCGTCACCGACATTGGCGATTTTTTTCCTCGCATTTATCACCACCGATTGATTAATGCCTTGGAAGTAGGCTGCGGTAGTAGCCTGGAACCTCACATAAGGGTTTTGGAGAAGATGCTTGCGAGATTCTCCGGAGGAACAAGCTACGGAATACCGGTTGGCCCTCCGGCATCGCGTATCTTGGGCGAGGCGGCGTTGATCGACGTGGATAGTACATTACTGAGTTTCGGAGTGGATTTTATTCGCTTTGTAGATGATTACGTGATTTTTGCTGAGAGAGCACAAGATGCCAATTCCTTTCCGCTCATGAGCGAGCTGTTTTTCGATTTCGCGTACAGGCCGAAGTGGTATTGGAGCAAATTGCTGAAAAGAACCCGCTTCGTTAATGTGCGTGACAGCACCGGCCATATCGATTGGGTCGAACAGCCCGCGAATGAACCGTAGAATCGTCATTGCATCCATTGTTGACCGCTGTCGCTCGGGTACGTGTATTCAGGGACTGGCCTTTGCTCTTTTGGCTGTTGTGGTCGCCAATTGCCCAAGCTGTCGAGGAGCAAATATCGCGTTGCTGCCATCAAGTGAAACTTCGGCTCGTTGATGATCTTGCCGTTTTCATCTCTCGCAAAGATGCGAAACTCGTCTAGCCAATTCCTGCAGGAGCGGAACACCTTGAGCCTGCCCGTGCTCGTACTCGGAACGGGGGTAATCTCGCAAGGCATCAAACCTGCGGACACCTTCGGGTGGACCAATTTGTTGAAGGGCTTGCAAGAGAGCCGTCTTGCCGGCTTCATTCGGGCCCACAAGTATCGTCTTGGCGTGTTCTACGTCGAACCAACCACTATCCCGGATGCTTCTATACTTCGCGACACGCGCTTTTTTTAATCTCATTGCGCGTGTCTCCGCTCCTGGTTTGACTGATCAGTTCGAGTGACTTTTTGTAACGGAGTGCAAGGACACTGCTCAGAGGGCGGTATAGGGGCCAAGGGCTCCCTCCAGGATGCTGCTAGACTATATGCGCATAAGTAACGTATCGTCAAATCATCATCGCGACAATTCCTCGAAACCCGAGAAGCACAACTCATCACAAGTGCCGCTGAATTTCCTGCTTGGCTGTTCTCAGCAGGATCTGGACAGCTTTCAATTGGCACGTCTGGCAGCAGTGGCCAATTTACGCAGCCAACTGCAGGAGACGATCGACAAGCTGATCGATGAACATTTGTCAATCGGCTCCGCCTGTACGAAAAGTCGCTAGTCTGCAAGTTTCTTGTTGACGGGATGAAAATCCGGACTGGGCTTGGTGATCCAGACCCGGGTAATCACTCCGTTGTTTTTGCCCGGCGTGATGTTGTAGTCGATCGCCACGATATCGTTGTGCGAAAAAGCTTCCCGGAGCAAGTCGAGCATGCCCTGACGTGCCGGGCGATTGGAATCATCGCGAAGCTGAAAACCGAAAGCCATGCCTGGCTTGGAGTCCAGCCAGACGATGACTTCGACGTCGATGTAATCGCCTGGGGGGCCATAGCCGGTGCCGACGTCGTGCACGCGAAGGAGGTTCACGTGGCCGCTCGATTCCCAAAGATCGGCATTAGCGGGCACAGCCCCGCCGACGAGCAGCGCGAGGCTGACGACGAAAACAACGATGCGCTTCATGACACTCTCCTTACTCGGGTAAATCCATAACGCGGACAATCCGACCGTTGCGAACGCCCGTGCGAATGATATCGAGCTGCACCGCTCGGTTATTGTCGAAGGCATCGCGCAACAGCTTGAGCATGCCCTTGTGATCTGCTTCCTGGCCGTCCGGGCGTAACTGGAACCCGAAGGCGCGCCCCGGCTGAGTATCGAGCCAGACTTCTGCATCTGTGTCCATAAAATCAGTGGGAGGGCCGTAGCCGCCGCCCACGTCGTTCACCCGAATCAGAGTGATTTTGCCTTGGACTTCAACCAGACCACCGAAAGGCGAATCAGTGTAAACCTCGAAGGCGCTGCGGCCGAAGGTACCCGCCCGCAAAACTCCGCTGGTCGGATGAAACGTCAGACGATTCATGATGACGGCAGGAGGCAGGCCCGTGTTATAGGGTGTCCAGAACCAGAGCGAACCCCCGGGCGGAAGCTGACCGCGAAACACGCCCCCTTGGGTTCCGACATAAATCGTGCGTGTAAATTCAGGGTCCACCGCCAGCGTACGGACTTGGAGACCTTGTGGAAGATTAGAAGTGATGTCCGTGGCAAAGGACGGGGAGGAAGGCGACAGCTCGCGATTTAACAGATAAATGCGATCGATACCACTGCCGGCAAATCCTACGTAAACGAATTTCGGGTTGGTCGGATCGATTTCAATATCTTTTACGCCGGCGGAAAAAGGATTCGAAAAAACGTGCTGCCAATTGGTTCCTCCGGTGCAGGTGTAAATGTTGCCGATGTCGGTTCCGGCGAAATAGACATTGGAAGTTCCATCCACCGCGGAATACGCCACGTTTTCATTAGCGGGGGCAAAAAGGGTGGTCCACGGCGTGCCTGGGGGACTGGCGCGCCACAATTGGAAGCAGGAAGCGAGAAGAATAGAAGGATTCTTGGGATGGACTTGAAAAGGTAGGTTAAAGCAATTGGAGTCGCCGGGAAGGCCCGCTGCAACGTTGGTCCAATTCGCGCCGCCATTAGTGGACTGCGAGATGGAATAGGCGTATTGAAACATTGCGTAGAAGGTTTGCGCGTTCGTAGGATCGATGGCGACTGTTCCGCCGTCGCTGTCAAAAATCATGGGCCAACTGATGCCGCTAGTGTTTGAGTCGTACAACTCAGTGCCATTGTCCTGGGTCCCGCCGATGACGATATTCGGCGCGGTGGGTGCGATCGCAATATCGTAAAACTCGACATTCGAAATTCCGGTGCCGATAAATTGCCAGGAGTTCGAGGAGCCGTGATCGTTGGACGAGAAGATTCCGCCGTCGCAAACAATGTAGGTGGTGTTCGGTGGGCCTGGCGTGACCGCAAAGCCGTGGTCGTCCACATGAGGACCGTTCGCCGGAACGCCGAAGGTAGCCCCGCCGTCGGTGGAGCGCCAGAGTTCCGTGCCGGTCGCATAAACGAAGTTTGGGTCTACCGGATCGGAATAGATGCTGTTCCACAAGTGAGAAGGGACGGGATCGCTTCCAATCATTTGTCCCGTGGCATTCCAGCGCGGTTCGAAGGCTGTTAGAGTCTGCCCGCCGAACCTGCAACCGCCATTCGACCGATAGACTTGGAAGGTTGTGCTGGTGCGGTAAGCCACGTACAAGGTGGAAGCAGAAAGTGAAAGGGTGACCTGCGTGGGAACGGAAACCGTTGGCAGGCTTCCTTCGAGAGGGCAACCTGACAGGCGCCTCCAGTTCGTGGAGTTCAAACTCAATTCGTAAACGCCAGTGTTTGCCAGATCACCGCTATTTTCCACCGAAGCAAACAGCCGATTGCCGGCCTTGTCGAGCACGAAGGAGTGCACCGAGCCGGCGGAAAGCGACAAACTCCAGGTGTACCCGCCATCTAACGAATGATAAACACCATCGAACGAGCTCAGAAACAGGCTTTGTAGATTATTGGGATCGACGATCAACGTATTACAGCAATCGGAGAGATTCAGCGGAACACTGTCTGCGAGCAATGACCAGGTCGTGCCACTATCGTTGGACAGGAAGATTCCCGCATCGGGAGTGGCGACAAAAACGCGCGAGGGTTGGGATGGGTCGACGGTTATGGCGGAAATCTTCAGCGACGGCAAAGAATCCGTCAAGGGAAACCATAAGGAGCCGGCAAGTGTGGATTTCCAAACGCCGGAACCGTGGGAACCGACGTAAATGACGCGAGCCAAAGTTGGATCGAGAGCAATCGAAAAAAGAACGCCTACGTCGCCGAAGGCCTCCTGAATGTGGTCTGGGCCGATGGTGTACCACCGGCCCACGTCGGGAAGCGGGTTCTGGAAATGAGCGGCGGCAGCGGGATGCCCCCGCGGAGATTGAAGGGCACCATCGATATCCACCTGAACTTCCGCGTCGAATTCGTGAACGGCGTCCGGCAGAACCACGCTGCGCGAGGCGTAAATCGATCTTCCTGGTGCGAGACCGCTCGACGTAAAGACAAAGGGTCGCAGCGCTCCGTCACTCGGGTCATTATCGCCTGGGGAAATTTTGGTGCGAAAAGGAGTCGTTATCGCTTGTTTGCCATGGTTGACGATTCGGAAACTGACCGTGGCGCGGCGCTGCTTGGCCGCTTGTGGCAGCGTAGCAGCCACGGAGAGGAACTCGATGCGTAAATCCAGTGCCTGACGAACATCGCGTTCGAAAAGCGCCGCTTGCGGGAGTTTTTGCAACTGGCGGAATCGCGGATTGAGCTCGGCAGTCAAGTGATCAGTGTCCGTGCCGTACGGCAGGGGAATCTTTAGCGTGGCTTGGCCACCGGCGGGCACAGGCTTCAGCAGAATTTCCGTAACCCGCGTGGCGCCCGCGAGAACAACAAGCCGCCCGCCACCGGCTATAGTGCCTTGGTTCTTCAGCGAAATACTCGCCAGGACTGGTTGATTCGCCGAGTCCACTACCGTCAGTGATGCGACGGTAAGATCAGCGCCAGCGGGCGGCTTTCGGGTGACAACAAACTGGGCGGTGGCAGTGTTGGGGACGAGGTCCGTTTGCGGGATGGCCCGCTGAGGGTCGAGTTGCACTGTAACCAAATAGACTTTTTCTTGCGTAGGTTTCCACTCGATCTTCAGATTGGTCACTTTTCCGGGAAGCACGTCGACAATCTTCTCCGTATTCTCTTTACCGTCGACACGCAGCAATACATGGAGATTTGTGACGGCGACATTGCTCTCGTTACGGACACCGACGTCAATCATGACCTTTTCCCCTGATTCAGGATACGTCGGAGAAGTCGTGAGCGAGGCTACCGAAAGTCTCGCCATTTCATCCGGACGGATTGTTTCGTGAAATTCAGCGACCTGCGCCTTCGAGGAAAAAGAAATGGACAAAGAGAAGAGAGCTGTCCAGCAGGCTACCCGAAACCCCCGATGCCGTCCTAACGACCGCGCTCGAAGTGCCACTCGACCCTCGCCTTTGTGGGCGGATGATCTACTCATTATTAGAAATAGTCAACTCAAATGTCAAAAACGGAAATGATGCCACGGTTCTTCCTGGTAGTGCCTTTCTGTCGAGCGAATCGGCCCTCGATGACTATTCGCAAGCTGACACTCTACTTCGGCGATTCGACTGTAATATATCGACGAGTTCAATACGTGGGCCTGTTTAGGAGTATAGACTGAACCAACTCGCTTCCAGCAGAGGGTGTACTTGCGAGTGCGGTATGACATTCTTTTGAGTTCACTGAGAATCGCTGGGCAAGCTCTTGGCGAACAGATTCGAGGCGCTGTATACGAAGCGACTGCCGAGTCTATTCGCAAGCTTGACCCCGATCGCCACTTCGTCAGCAAACCTGGTTGAGTTTGGAAAACGTCAGGACGCCAATTCATGAATGGATGCATCATCTCTGCATAGCCCTGATGTAAATCTTTTCTAAACTTCCAACAAAACGGTTGGATCCTTTACGCAGTCGGATCCGAGCGCGTCAACGGCCGCCTCATCGTGAACGCGCGGGCACCACTTGCTGGACGGCGGCGGTTCTCACCCACTGCATGGATTCAAGTTGGCTGGGTAATTGATGGGGAGATTGGCGTCGAGTGCCATCATGTCGGAAGGGCTAAGCAAGCGCCCTTTATAAATCGCCATGTAGGCCATTTTTCCATGAAAAGAGCCTGCGGCCGGGCCGTAGTCTGCGTTTCCGATGCGAAACGGGTTCGTGTTCGAGGCTTTCGAAACGTCGAGGTTTCCGACGCCGTTCGTTTCGGAAGCATTCGGTTGCAGGGCTCCGTTCACGTAAAGACCTGCTGCACTGGCCGGACCAGGGTTTTGCGTAGTACTTTTCGTGCCGTCCCAGGTGAAGGCAACTTGCACCCATTGTGGCTGTTGCACAGGCACCGCGTTGTCGCCACTTTGAATCACCATATTGGTGGTGCTGAGTTCCACGATGAACCGCAGAGCGCCGTTACTCGTGACCGCAAATCGAAAGCCGGAATCCTTCCCGCCTTGGTTGCTGTCGTTCTTTTCGCAGATGCCACCGGCCGCACCTCCGTTGAAGAAGATCTTGGCAAGGACCGTGATCTGGCTGGTAGGCATATCGTCGAAAGCATGGTCAATTCCCGCATCGAGGTTAGAGGCCAAGGGAGCGCCGCCGTAAAACATGATGGAGGGATCCGCGAGTACCCAGGTTGGCGGGGTGGCGCCAGAATGGGCGGCCGGTGTGCCGTCCACAATGTTTGTGTCGTCAGCAGGCCCGCCGTCAGTCTGTCCTGCCTGCCCATCATTCATGAGGAATAGGCCAATCAGGTTTTGGTACAGCGGGCCGTTGGTATTGACAGTTGATCCGGGCGGACGCCCCGGCAAAGCTGCGGGAGTAGCATATACCGAACTGGAATAGGAAGAATTAGTAACGATATAAGAATAAGTAATTCCGTTCGTTACGTTGGTGTCAATGTAGGAGGTGTCGGCGTATCCTGTAACAAGCTGACTACCGTTTCGGTTAATTTGATAGCTCTGCGGTCCAGGGTACATCCAGCTCAAGTTAACTTTGCCGTTACATGCTTCGGCCGTCAAGGTGCCTCCCGCCACGCCCGAAGTAAAACCACAGCCGATAAACCTGAGCAGGACCACAATGCCGAGCAGAAGGACTGGCGCCGTCAACAAATAGGGATCGACCATCGCTGATCACTCCTCTGGAGCGGCTCTTCCCGCTCCTGGCTGTTCCGTCGCGTTCCGGTTTCGTTTAAATCGTGAGATCACACTCCTGGTTGGCCCGGCGTTCCTGGTTGCCCCCGCCGGAGATTGCCCGAGTCGCTGAGGATCCGGCCATAGCCGACTACCGTAACCCACGCCCGACGCATCCACAAGCACGATCGTGGGCCAGATGCTCACGCCGTGCCACCAGATCATGCGAGCGGGGTCAGTCACCAAGGTTGCCGTCAGGCTGTTTGCTAAACACCTTTCAACGGAGCTCCCGAAGGCGATACCAGCGGTTCGCCCGGCACGTACCCGTACTTAATCCCCGCGATTGCCCCGCTTCTATCGATTGAGACGATCGTTGGCCACAAGCTCACGCCGTAGCCAAGCGAGATTTCGCGCTTCGGATCCGCCACGAGAATTGCTGTCCACCCGCTTTCGGCTGCCACACCTCTGGCTACGCTTGGATCCTCTCCGTCGTTGACAGCCATAACGATCGCGGGAGACTTGCTCTTGGCCATCGATGCTTGTAGATCGCGGATCGCCTGAATGCTGGGCCTAACCGAACTTCTCCAGAACACCAGGATGATGGCTTGCTGTCCAAAGAGCTTGGCGAGTTCCATCTCGCGGCCGGAGGTGTATTCGAACAGGAAATTGGGTGCCGGTTGCCCGATCCGAGCATTGAGCCGCGGCAGGCTGAGCCGCACAGGGGGCCGCTTTACCAGATGTTGCGTGAGTGCGGGGGCGAGAGTAGCCGCGTCCAACTCGCCTTCTTTCTGCCACACAATGCGTCCGCGCGGGGTAACGATCAGGGTTAGTGGTCGTTTTGCCGGCGTTACGCCCAGCGCTGTTTCCCAACCCCCATCTGAATCTTCGGCGTAGACGATGCCAGAAACGTACGAAGCCTTCGACAACTGGTCGGGCGTTAGCACGGCCACCACCGCGGTTGGAGCGTCTTTGCGATCACTGCCAGCCACCGACTCGGTCAGAACTTGCAGCTGCGCGGAGGACTTCGAATCGGCAAAATGCACCACGAGATTGGGCGCGCTGGAGCCTGTCGGGTCAACAGCAACAGGTGCGTACCCGGAGATCACCATGCCTCCGGAAGGTACCGCCCGAGTGATCGCAGCCACGGGTACACCAGCCTTCCCGCTCGTGACGGCCTCTGAGAGCGGGATCGGAAATTGCGTGTATTCGCAAACGCTCGCCGTGACCGGCTGATACGCCGGCGGCGAGCCGAAATTGGAGATTCGAGTACCAGTGATCGTCAAGCACAGCGGCGAGTATCCGGGAACCGCGATCATCGCGGCGCTCGCGCCGGGCGGCGCATTTTCAGGTCCGCCATACAGTAGCACGAACCGGTTCGGGTCAACGTCGAACGGGTAGGACTGCTCCAGCCCTTGCACGCTCCACGCGTACTTCGCAATGGTTCCGCCGGGAATCCAGGTCTTGAGTGCAGAATAGTCTGTACCCTGAAATATCGGCGAGACTACCACTCCCGGCCCGCTCGCACTTCGCGGTATCGCTTCAAACTCCACATACGGAGCCGGCCAGTCAAAAAGAATCAGAGATCCGTGCAACACGATACCCGCCTGCTGGATATCTACGGAGTTGTAAACAAGAAACACCTGCTGAGATGGCGGCTGCGAACTTTCATCCGCCGGAGCGAACTGAGTGTTGAGAAAATTTCCCAGATTCGTATCCGCGTTGAACATGTTGTTCACCGTGTTCCCGGCTCCAGTGACACCAATCGCCGCAGTGATCGCATCCTTTACCTCGTTCGTGATCGCGCCATTAAAGAAGTCAACAATCGTGGCTATCGCGCTGCTGGTGCTCACCGACACGTTCCCAACCACGAGTTCAACCGCGGGCCCGGATGGCACCAGAGAAAAATCCACCGTCACCGTAAAAGAGAAACCGCTCGGGGGGTGGCCGTGGGCTTCCGGACCCGCATGCCCTTGAACAGTGAGCACGATTTTCCCAGGGGGCTGCAGATCGAAACTGGCGCTGGTAAGCGCGATTGGATAAGAGTAGTGCAGGGTTTCGATTCCGAGAGGGACCGTGAAAGTGACTGGCTGAAACTTCTGGCTCAGGATGTTGTCGCTGATCAAGCGAAACGTATTAAGGAGATAGTCACGTCCCACGGCGAAAGCGAAGTCATCCGTAGGCGCAAGAAACACATTCGATACGCTGCTTGTTGTCGATGGGTGATCGTTCAAATCAAGCATCAGCACAAGCGTGCCTGGCAGGGTCTTAAGCTGCACGTCGGCGATGCTGTTGGGCAAAGTCACAGTTGAAGGAAGAAAACTGGTTTGCAGCCCGTTCTGAATGCATAGGTTGATTCCAGCCATGTCCTCGGCGCTCAGCGGCTGGCTTGTGTACGACGGAGTGAAATTGATGGTGGCCTCGTCCGCCTTGAAATCGATCTCCAGCACATTGATTGTTCCCGAGACAACCTTGTTAATCGGAGCTGTGATATCCAGATCGCCCCGCATGAACTCGGCAAGAGGAGCAGTACCCTTATCCGGAAAAAACCGCGACATCAGATTCATGCGCACGGTGAGGTTCTCTCCATCGGCCGTCGGAACCGCGATCGTCGGTGGGAACACCTGGAGTTGAACGGTTCCGGAGATATGGCTGGGAATAATCTGCGGCGGTGCAATCACCAGCCGATCAGGATTCAACAGCACCCCCAGGCGCGCAGTCACCGCGTCGGTTGCGGCTGCAGGTCCAGGAAATGGGTTGGGAGTTCCGATCTGGCGTTGGTTCGCGATCGCGTCTCCGAAAGCATCAACCGATCCCACGACCACCGGCCAGTTCGGCCGCGTTGGACGGGGATTGTCATCGACCCGAGCCGAGATCGAGTGCAGGAATCGTCCCGTCTGGTGCATTCCCGCCAGGAAACGGTTGACGGCAAGAACAGCAAACTCCGCCACCACATCGAAATCGCCCGTAAGGTTATTAGCCATGCCTTTGCTCCATTCCTATCTCAGCCACTTTGCGGAAAAAATGATCGCGGCCAGCGCAATGATCGCGGCCGAGACAGCGTGGTGCACGTTGAATTTCGAAGAATGTCCCGCGTATTCGCGAAAGGATTCAAGGACCAGGCGCCCCGCGGCATACCCGCTGCACGCAAACAGGAACAGCGCCCCGGGAAACGGCATTCGGTGTAAGACGAGGATCCCGAAACCAGCAGCGTCGCCGCCCAGATCGATTCGAGGCATGGCGAAGGGATGCGTTTCACCCTCACGCCATCCGCATTTGGCAGAGAGATGCTGAACCATGCATTCGAAGGCCGGCCGCAGCAACACCCGTTCAACAGGCATCCAATTCTCGCGAAAATCATGCCGGCGAAAATCGAGAGCACGCCAACGTCCCAGAATGCGGCAAACGGGAGACGCATCAGGTAGAGGACCGGAACAGAGATCAGCAAGACAAGAGGGAAGCCGCCGTACATGCCGTATCCGCCCTCGCTGCGGTCCCAAATCCGCCGCTTATCTTGCGAATAGGAGCGCCAATGAATGGCGACATGGAGGAGTCTTGCGCCCGCAATGGCTGGTACAATCAAAATGATCATCGCGATGTAAACGCGGAAGGCATTAAGCCCCGTTGCATGTGCTACGCAGTTCCCCGTCGCCACCGCGGCCAGCAACCCAACATAGAGCATCGCCGGATAGCTGTAAATCGGCCTTCCGCGCCAGTGAAATAAAACTCGTCGCACGATGGTCATCCCCGCGGCCAAAACGCCAAGACCAATCCCGCCACGATGCCCGCATCTGCTACGTTGAACACAGGCCACCAGCCCAGATCGATGAAATCGAGGATGAATTCGCGTCGAAGCAGATCGACCAGATTCCCCGCAGCGCCGCTGAACGCAAGCCCCAGCCCCCACAAGGCGACCTTGCTATGAAACCACCCGCCCCATGTGTACAGAAGGACTGCGCACAGGAGTGCGATTATCCAAAGAACTGGAAAGATGATGCGCGGATGGACCCTCCGCAACGTCGTCTGCGGGTTCGCGATCGACCGAATCTTGAGAAACCGCCCGCACGCGATCGGCCTCGCCGAGGCGTGAACTTCAGCCAACCGCTTGCTTCCTTGGTCGAGTAGTAATAAGGTCACGCCGAAAAGAAGAGCCCCAATCATCGCCGACATCCTTACGCTCCCGTTTCAAGCAAAGCGTTTGAACCGTTAACCGAGATCACGCGCATATAGAGCTTCTACTTGCGAAATCGGAATTGTGGATCGAAGATCGACACGTAACAGGAAAGAAGGGACCTCCCGAGTATTGCGCTTGAGTTCCCGAGGAAAAGACTTGGTCGCAAAAAAGCTCAATACGATCCACCGCACCAAATGTCGCGGCTTTTTCGCGGCGCATTATCCTTGCGCTGCTCGCCTGTCGGAGCGACAACCTACGTCGAGCGACAGGAGCTATGGAACTGTCAGATATGACAGGCCGTGAAGTCCCGATTAACCCTGCTGGCTCAGACGGTCGACGCAACACTTTTGCAGTCTACTCGCAGGAGTCTCGAATCCTAAGCTTTTTCTGGGGCGTTGATTCAAGAGCAGCCCGACCTGGTCGAGCTGCTCTTCAGTGGAAACCCGTGATTACGCTGCAGACACTGAGAACGGAGTCTTGGATCACCGTTTCAATAGACTTAGTGTTCCCTCCAAGAATCCGACCACGCCTAAAATCAGTGAGATGGCTGCCAGGAGAATGCTGATTCGGATTGCTGGGTTAGGATGCAGTCGAAACGCGGTAACATGCCCACCATCCACTTGTATTTCTTACTTCGAGAGGTAACTCCACCTTAGTATCTACAACCCCATGGGCAGACCCGACATACGCGCGATAGATCGTTCAATATTATCGAGGAGATTCGACCCAGAGCGGCATCGAACGATAAGCTCTTGGAAAACTAGAGTATTGCGCCGTCCAGACGGCCCCAAAATCGCCTCCTTGGCTCGTTCTCGGACATGGGGAAAATGCTATTTGGATTGACTGCGCCTGCTTCGTCGTACTTTCGCAGCCATTCCTGACTGTACTCTTCTGCGCGGTTCTGTAGTGCATGAGCAAGCGCCGAGGAGACCACATCGGCTATTTGAATCCAGGACTGTCCTTCTGAGGCAATAAGTT
>CAVROZ010000007.1:0-122500 GCA_963722985.1 Candidatus Acidiferrales bacterium
CTTGCGATCAGGAAAGCGTCGCTTGCAGCACCTCGCGCAACAGGTCCTGCTTTTGTGGCGTCAGTTTCTTTCCCTGCGCTGTGAGGTAGAACACGTCAATGGCCTTCTGCCCTTCCGTATCGATCAACGCCACGTCGATGTTGCAGGCCAGCCGGGCCAGCGCCGAACCAATCCCGTACAACAATCCGGGACGGTCCTGCGTCACGATCTCCACCAGAGTGCAATGGTCGGAGGAACCTTCATCAAAATTAATCGTCGTGGGCACCACAACCTTCGGCGGCCGCGCAACCGAAGCCGCCAACCGGCCTTTCATCAGCGGTTCCAGTGACTGCTTGCCGTTCAGCACCGCCGCCAGGCTCTGTTGGAAGCGTGTAATTTCACCGGGGTTTAGCTCGAGCGTGCGATGCAGATCGACGAAATGGAAAGTATCGAGCACCACCCCCGCCGCGTTCGCAAACGCGTCTGCCTTAACGATATTCATCCCCCAGGCCGCCAGCACCCCCGCAATTGTGGCAAACAGCGCCGGCCGGTCCGCCGAAAGCAGCGTCAGCACGTAAGCGTGTTGCGTCTTCTTGATCTCCGTCTGTACCGGCTCCGCCCCAAGCTTCCGGTAGAGAGCGAAATGCTCTGCGATTTCACCGGCCGAATGCACCGCAAGGTATCGCCGCGGGAACCCTTCAAGGAATCGTTCGATATCCTTTTTATCGGCGCTGCCGGCCTGCGCGCGCACCTGTTCGAGCAGGGGCGCTTCATCGGAGGCGTGCAGGCGGTCGCGGTCTACGGTCCGGCTAAAGAAGTTCGACGTCGCCACAAACAACTGCCACAGCATTTCCGCCTTCCACGGCGTGAGCGCCTCGGGATTCACCGCATGAATATCCGCATAAGTCATCAGACAAAGCCGTTGCAATCGTTCCACTGTGCCCACGGTCGCCGCAAATCCGGAAACCGTGGCGGGATCGAAAATGTCGCGCCGCTGCACCGTTGCGGACATATCGAGGTGATGCTCGATCAGGAAATGAACCTCGGCCTTTTCTTCGGGGGAAAGTTTCAGGCGGTCGGACGCAATTTCCAGTGCCTGCAGACTTCCAGTCACGTGGTTTTCCACCGGCATGCCTTTGCCAACATCATGCAGAAGCAGTGAAAAAATCAGCAGATCTCGACGTCCGACCGTGCGCCACAGCGGCGCGAAGTGTTTCGCTAGCGGCTCCTGCGGTTCGCCCAAATCCTGCAGGTGCTCGATCGTCCGCAGCGAATGCTCATCCACCGTATAGCGATGATAGAAATCACGCACCACTAACGAATCGATCGCGCGGAATTCCGGCAGTACTTCTGTCAACAGACCCAACCGGTGCATTGGCCGCAAAGCGACTCCTGGAAAGTCGCCGACCAGAATTTCCGCTAGTACCGCCCATGAAATCCGCGAATTTCGCTGCGGCAGTTCCGGATGCGCCATGATGTAAGCGATACTTCGTTCCGCATCGCGGCTGAGCGGCACCCCCGAGCGTGATGCCTCCGCCAGGAGGGCGTAAGTAACGTTCCGGTCCGCGAAAAGCTGCTCACCCGTGATTTCCAGCAACCCATCGCGAACGGCGAAAGGTCTTCCGCTCGCGACTTCCGATTTTGGCCCGATCGTCGCATTCAATAGCCGCTGACGTAGAGAGACCGCCACCGGCGGACGCTGGTCCACATACCGCAGCAGCTGCCGGTTCAGCGTTCTCGCGTGACGAAAATAAAGGCGCATCCATTCCGCCGCGTTCCGCTTCAGATTGTCGTCAATCCCCAGCGAACGCGCGGCCGCCTGCGCTTGTAATTCGTATGTCAGCGTGTTGTCGTTTCGCCCGTTGCTGTAATGCAAAAAACATCGGATCGCGCTCAAGAATTCCACAGCGTTGCGTGTCAGCTCATCTTCGTTCATCGGGCTGAATCGCGGGTCGCGGCGGTCTCCCGCCAACTGCTTCATCCACAGCATCGAATGGAAATCGCGCAATCCCCCCGGCGCGTCCTTCACGTTCGGCTCCAGATGGAAAATCGTATTGCCGTAGCGCCCCAGCCGGTCTCGCGTCAACCGTTGCAATTCCACCAAAAGAAAAGGCCGCGCCTGTTTTTCGGCCACCGCCAAGACCTTCGTGTCCAGCTTCTCGAAAAGAGCTTTGTCCCCGTCAAGGTATCGGCGATCGAGCATCGCCAAGTGGAATTCCGCATTGTCTTGTTCGATTTTCTTGCATTCCTCGAGGGTCCGTCCCGCGGAGCTCACGCGAAACCCGAGATCCCAAAGCATCCGAGAAAATTCCGCGATCAATGGCCGCGACTCTTCTTCAATCTTTTCGTTCGCGAAAAGAAACAGCAGGTCCAGGTCGGAAAAGGGAAACAGCACTTCACGCCCGTAACCGCCCAGCGCCAGCAGTGCCAATCCTTGGCCGCCCCCGTCTCTGACGCTTTGCAGTTCCCCAAAGACTTTCCGGATGATCTCATCCGCGCACTCGCACAACTGCCTCAGCGTTTCCTGGGCGCTGGCTCCGCTTTCAAAAAGCTTGCGTATCCGCTCGCGCTGGGCCTCGCACTGTGGCCCCAGCACCGAAAGCGGTGTCACTGATTCTTCCATTTTCTTTCTTGGGCGAATACCGAGAGCGAGACCTGGGCGGGGCGAGGACATGATCTTCAGAGAGCGCTTTCGCCCCGTTCCTCATTCCGGATCCGGATCGCGTCTTCGACCCGTGACAAGAATATTTTACCGTCGCCGATTTTGCCAGTCTTTGCGCTCTTTTGGATAGCATCTACTGCCCGGTCCACCAGCTTGTCCGGCAGCACGATCTCCAGCTTCACCTTCGGCAACAGGTCCACGGTGTACTCGCGCCCACGGTACACCTCCGTGTGGCCTTTTTGCCTTCCGTGTCCGCGCACTTCGGTCACCGTCATTCCTTCCACGCCGATTTCCAGCAACGAATCTTTCACTGATTCGAATCTCGACGGCTGAATGATCGCTTCAATTTTCATCATACGAATCTCTGCTCCCGCCTCGAGTTGTCAACCGCCCTGCTCGTCCCCTTACGATTCCAGGTTATATCCTTCTTCACCGTGTTGTGTAATGTCCAGACCTTCCACTTCCTGCTCTTCCGAAACACGCATCCCCGTCGTTACATCGACGACCTTCAAAATGACGATCGTGCCCACCCCCGCGAGCGCCCACGCGATCAATACACCCACAAGCTGATTACCCACCTGTCCCCAGTGTCCATCCAATCCCCCAACTGCCTTCCCGTCCCCGAAGATCGGATTGATCACCATCTGCGCGCATACGCCTGTTAACAAGGCGCCGATTGTGCCGCCCGCGCCGTGCACGCCAAACGCATCGAGCGCATCGTCGTAACCGAAAATCGATTTGAATTTCGTGACCATCCAAAAGCAGAAAATTCCGGCGATGAATCCGATCGCGAGCGCCGGAAGGGGCCCCACAAATCCGGCCGCGGGGGTAATCGCAACAAGACCCGCCACTGCCCCCGAAATCGCGCCGAGCGCGCTGGCCCGGCCGTTCTTGATCCATTCCGCCAAGCTCCAGCCAATCGCCGCTGCCGCTGCTCCGAAATGCGTGGCCACAAACGCGCTCGATGCCAATCCGTTCGAAGCCAGTGCGCTTCCCGCGTTGAACCCGAACCACCCCACCCACAACAGGCACGCTCCGGTAAAACTCAGTACCAAACTGTGCGGCGGCATCGGTTGCTTCGGGTAGCCGACCCGTTTACCAAGGTAAAGCGCGCAAACAAGCGCGGAAACGCCCGACGTAACGTGCACAACGGTTCCTCCCGCAAAATCCAGCGTCGGAAATCGTCCGCCGAGCGAAGCATTCAGGAATCCGCCCTTTCCCCAGACCATGTGCGCCATCGGCGCGTACACCACCAGGAACCACAGCGTCATGAACAGCACGGTCCCGGAAAATTTCATGCGTTCCGCGGTCGCCCCAGTAATCAGCGCCGGAGTGATAATCGCGAACATCAACTGATAGATCATGAACGTCGATTGCGGAATCGTCCCGGCGTAATCGGGGTTGGGAACAGCCCCCACCCCCCGCAGGAGCGCCATGTGGAAGTCGCCGATAAAAGGTCCACTGCCACCGAAGCACAAGCTGTATCCCACCAAAGCCCACAGCACCGTGATCAGAGCCATGAGTAGGAAACTCTGCATCATGATCGCCAAAACGTTCTTTTGCCGTACCAACCCACCGTAGAACAGGGCCAGTCCCGGCCCGGTCATCATCAGCACTAGGGCCGCGCTCACCAGCATCCACGCGTTGTCGGCCGAATACTGGGCGGCGGTTACCTTCTGCTCCAGTTGATTCAATTTTTCAGTCACTACCGGGGAGATTTCGGGAGCGGGAGCAATGGCGGAGGGAGTCGCCGGGGAGGTCGATGGAGCGGATTGCTGGGCCAGCAGCGGAACGACAAGCAGCACCAGGGTCAACACGCCACAACAGACAATACCCATGCGCTTCATCGAATTCTCCGGGGCGAATGGAGGACCGTCGATTTTGCTTTTCTCATTCGCGGTTTGCGATTGGGGACCACTACCCTGTCGCGCCGATTATACGCACCGCTGTCCGCTCCCAGCAGGTTGAAATTTTTCTACCCTGGATTCATTTTTCGGATAGCTCGCCGCCTAAGAGCTTTCTTTTGATTTCGCAAGCGAAGTGGTCGGCCATGCGCGTTGGGCGGGGAATACGCAATCCGTCGGTCACCTGAAGCGTTAGCCGGATCGCCGTTTCCAGGCTGACCCGGTGTCCCTGGGACACGTAGATAGGTCGCACGCCGTCCCGCGTTCGCACCGCTGCCCCGATTCGCTCGCCTTCAGCTTTTTCATCGATCAGGGCTAACGAGCTGCCCGCTTTCTCGCTCAGCTTTCCATGCGTACCAATCAGAATGCTCTTCGCGCATCCGATGGACGGCTTATCGAGCAGCACTCCCAGATGACTCGCCAGTCCGAATCGCCGTGGGTGTGCATACCCCTGCCCGTCGCAAAACAGCAGGTCTGGCAGCTCCTTCAGTTTCTTCAGCGCCGCGAGCAGCGCGGGAATTTCCCGGAAACTCAGCAACCCCGGAACATACGGAAATCCGAGCGGCACAATCGCAAACTCTCGCGCAATCTCCTTCATCTCCGGAAACCGGAAAACCACCACGCAAGCGATCGCGCGGTTTGCATCGCGCAGCTGGTTCCAATGACTCACTTGCTTCTCTAGCGCTTGCGGCCCGGTCAACACAAACGCCGCATCCAGCCCCGCCACCATGCGAATCGTTCCGAGACGGTCGTTCCCCTCCCACAGTTCGCGCAGGTTATCCTGAATCCACCGCGCTTCCCCGGTCGAAACGTTCCAGGCATGGTGCCGCACCTCAACCGATTTGTTCTCCATACCCTTCATCGTATAATGCAGGGGCCATCAGCGCCGCCTTACCCTGGAGGCGGCTAGCCTTCGATTTCGACTGAGGGGAATTTCAATGACGCTTCATCCATCTTTGGAAGTTTCTGCGCGCGAAGACGGTGGCATCCACTACCTGCAGGTACACGGCCGCCTCACCATCGGCGAACCCAGTGAACATTTGAACGACTTCACGCAGAACTTGGTTCAGCGCGGCGCGCGCAAAATCGTCGTCAATCTCAACGACATCCCGCAAATCGACAGCTCCGGCATCTCCGCGCTGGTAAAGCTCTCCATCGCGCTCGCCCGCCAAGGCGGGGGACTCCACCTCGTCTGCGGCCAAGGCCGCGTCCGCGACGCCCTCACCGTCACCCGCCTCGTCGAAGCCATCCCCACCTTCGACTCCGAAACTGCCGCCTCCGCCAGCTTCTGATTCGAGTCGGCCCCAGGTTGACAACATGACTCAGCGGTCAGAAACCGGGCTGCTCAGTCGACACCTGCAGAATTCTGATTACTAACTCTTTTTTTGAACGAGACAACCGTTCTCTGTATGGAACTCATTTTCGCGGACGCCCTTGATGCGGAGATCTCCAAAGCCGGAAAGTTGCGCACCTTACCAAGGACGCAAAAATTTCCAATTTCTCAGGAAAAGGCGTTGATCGAGGCTGTCGTCTGGACAGATGGAAAAGTGCAGGCTATTCCATCACGGGTGGCGTTTTTTAGCATGAATGAAGCGACATTGAAAAGGTATGCACCTCGAAGTGTCGGCCGGCCGAACTTTAAAGGGAATGCGCTCCACAATTGTAACGTCCGAGGACAATTTTTGTGCAGACGGAAGGGACCTTAACCGCCCTTCTTCAACTCCGCCAGCACCATCTTCGCCAGCTCTTTCAGCGTCTCAAACACGCCGCTGCCGTTGATCGCGACACCTTCGATCACGGGCTCGCTCTTCTTTTGCAACTGCTTCGTCAATTCTTCCACGGTCAGCACGTTCGGCAGATCGCGCTTGTTCAACTGTAGAACGTAAGGGATCGACGTAAAATTCAAATTGTGTTCTTTCAAATGTTCTTGCAGGTTTTCCAGCGTTTCAAAATTCGCATCCAGCCGTTCTTCCTGCGAATCAGCTACGAACACAACGCCATCGGCGCCCTTCAAAATCAATTTCCGGCTGGCCTCGTAGAACACCTGCCCGGGCACCGTGTATAAATGAAAGCGCGTCTTGAATCCGCGCACCGTCCCCAAATCGAGCGGCAGAAAATCGAAAAACAGTGTTCGGTCGGTCTCCGTAGCCAAAGACACCATCTTGCCTTTTTGATTTTGTCCCGTGTGGTCATAGATCCACTGCAGGTTCGCGGTCTTTCCACCGAGACCTGGCCCGTAGTACACCAGCTTGCAATTAATTTCACGCGCAGGAAAATTGATGAAAGGCACGAGTCGTCAACCTGAGTCCAGTCTTCAACTTATATTACACGCGTCGCGGCAGGTAACTGGCGCCGATTCGCGCGGTCCGTCGAAATGTACGCTTCTAGTTTCTAGGAGAAGGGCGTTTCTCAGGAAACTATTTTCGCACATGCCGCCGGACGGTAAAGGCTATCGAAATGACAACTTTCCACAGCCCTTTTACCTCCGTTGACGGAATCCCTCTGCTTTGTTACATTCGCGCCATGGCCAAAGCGCATAAGTCTTCCTCGAGCCGGGCGAAGACGGCAGCCCATCACAAAACTAAGGCAAAGAAAACAAAAGGCTTACCCCAACAGACTCCCCAGCGCGGCGGCGTCGAAATGATCGACCCCCTCGTTCAGGCTCAAATGAAGATCTACGAAGAGGCCATGAGCTTGTTCCACCAGCAGAAGTTTCAGCGCGCCAAGCAGGAACTCGAACGCGTCATTGCCGGCCCCAGCAAGGAATTAGCTGACCGCGCCCGCACGCATCTGCGCATCACTGAACAGCGCATGAAACCGACTGCCGATCAAAATCCCCGCAGCCCTGAAGATCATTATCAGCGCGGCGTTGCCATGATGAATTTGGGCCGTTGGGACGATGCACGCGAAAGTCTCGAAAAGGCTCGCAGGCTCGCTCCCAAATTGGATCATATTCATTACGCGCTTGCCGCTCTCGATTGCCTGACCGGCGAAGCCGATTCCGCACTGGCCAATCTGAAAATTGCCATCGAGCTTCGTTCCGCCAATCGCTATCACGCCCGCAACGACGAAGATTTTAACTTCCTCCAGGAAGACCCGCGTTTCACCGAATTGCTGTATCCTGAAAAAGAAGGCTATTCGGGCTAATTTTCGGTTGGCTGTTTCTGGCTCCGTCCCCGCGCAAAGGGTTCTGTGCCTGGCTCGTTGTTCGTCCCATCCTGAGTAAGAGAGTGCTAGACGAGACCGCGCCGTACCCCTCTTCGAGGGGCATTTCGGTACCTGAGTGGTCATGAATAAGGCTCGCCTAAAAACCGGTCCTTCCGCGGGCTTGCGTGTTGTCGCTCTTGGCGGCGGCACCGGTCTTTCCGCGTTGCTGCGGGGCTTGAAGAATCACGTCGTCCGCCGCAGCGACCGGCATCCCACGCCGGATAGACCGATCACCGACCTCGCGGCGATCGTCACGGTCACAGACGACGGCGGCAGCTCCGGCCGCCTTCGCCGCGAAAATCGCATGCTCCCGCCGGGCGACATCCGCAACTGCATGGTCGCTTTATCCAAGGACGAAACGTTGCTGAGCCGCCTTTTCCAATATCGTTTTCACGCCGGTCGCGGGCTGCGCGGCCATAACTTCGGCAATCTTTTTCTGGCCGCTCTTACCCACGTGACCGGCGATTTTGCCGAAGCCGTCCGCGTTTCGAGTAAGGTCCTCGCCGTGCGCGGCCGCATTTTTCCGTCCACCCTTTCAAACGTGCACCTCGTTGCGACTCTTGATAACGGCAAGCGCGTGCAAGGTGAGACGCGCATCTCTCGCAGCAAAGTTCCCATTCACAAGATTGAGTTGAATCCGCGGCGCGTGCGTCCTCTGCCTGGCGCGATCGAAGCAATTCAAGAAGCGGACTTGATTTTCATGGGGCCCGGCTCGCTCTACACCAGCGTCATCCCCAACCTTCTCATCCCGGAAATCTCGCAAGCCGTGGCCAGCTCCAAAGCCCCTCGCGTCTACATCGCCAACTTGATGACCCAGCCTGGCGAAACCACTCGGTACGCCCTGAGCGATCATCTCCGCGCCATCAAGCTTCACGTTCGCGACCGCGTCATTGATGCCGTGGTCGCCAACCGTCAATCCGTTTCTCCCGAAGTAGCCCGCCGCTATCGCGCTGAAGGCGCGGAGCCGGTCATGGTCGATCGCGATGACGTCCTCAAAATGAAAGTCCGCCTCATCACAGGCAATCTCGTCGAAGAGCACGGCGTCCTCCGCCACAACTCTTCTCGACTGGCCCGCCTTCTTTTCGACGAATTTCTTCTTCGCTCTCACCGCCGCTGACCGCGCTACGCTCCTCCGACTTTGCCGGTCAGCACGGTCACCGACGCCTTCGGCAACAGCACCTTCTGTCCTTCTTTCCACTGCACGTCGCCCCGCTTCGGCGGTCCATCGGGATCGGCGTGACTGCTCGCTCCCGACGAATGCCATACATATTCCGCCGCTCCAAACGTCACCATCTTCACCGTGCCGCCGAACGCTCCGCCCGCTTCCTTTCCGTCATTTTCAAAGGCAATGTTGACCTCATGCGCGTTGCTCGGGTCCTTATTAATGATGAGCAGAGACCATTGTCCATCCGGGCGTTTCACCGCATACGCGGTGATCAATTCGTGCCCCGCCTCGTCCTTCAAATCTCCTTCCGCCGGATACAACTGATGCACTCCGGCGCCGTGCTTCACCCAATCCAGATTCAGCAACTGGCTCGCAAAATACTGCGCGGTGTGCTGCTTGATATCTAGCTTTTCATCCGCCACAAAATTCCCATACGTGCTCCACGCCTGGCATCCCGGCCGCAATTGCTCCGGCTGAATCGGCGAATGATAATAGACTCCTCCCGGTCCCGCCTCGGTCAGAAACGCCCCCACGCTGTCCGCCAGCCACAATCCCGCAAACAAGTCCTGCATCGGATCGGTCAGCGACCAGGACACGTTGCTCTCCGTGTTCATCAGAGGCACGTTCGCTGGCACTCCATCATCTCGCCAGGCCTTCAAAGTGCTTTCTACCAGTTCCGGCTCGCGGTATAAGTCCGACCAGTTGATTTCGCAGGGATTCAACGGATAGTGTTCGAACGAAACGAACGCCAAATCCTCCATTCTCCCGTGTTCCTTCAAATAATCGAGGAATCGCCCAAGCCACGATGTCCGCCCCTTCGCATCCGGCCACACCTTGATATCTTCATTGACGCCCGTAAACACGGGCCCGCCGAGTTTCAGCTTTGGATCAACTTTATGCAGCGCTCTGGCCCACTGCACATACAACGCCGCGTAGTCCTCCGGCAGCATATACGCTCCATCCGGCTCCTCGCCCATCTCCACATAAGACACGTCGTAGCCGCGCTTCTCGATGTATGCCAGTTCCGCCGCACTGTCTTCCGGCGTCGCATAAATCATCGCGATGGGAATCATCGCCGGCAGGTGATTCGTGTAACCGCTCTTGAAAAACAGGTCGAATCCGGTTTGAATGCGCGAATCCACAATGTCTTTGTCCGTGTGCCACGGATCGACGGACGACGCCTGCGTTACGGTCTGCGCCTGTGACGGTGTGTGCTTCACCAAATCCACAAACTGGCCCTGGGTATTGAAGTTCCCTACCGAAATTTCGGAAATTGCATAACCGGTGCAGTTTCGCGGATCGTTACTTCCGTGCGTGTCGCAGGTGTTCGAAGAATCGGTCATCCAGATCCGTAGAAACCGTGTCGATACCGGAAGATCGGCCAGCCGTTGCACCTTGCTTCCGCCCGTTCCCCCGGTCACCTCACTCTTCGGAAACCTCACCCAGGTTCCCCCCTGCGGCCGGTTCAGGGCATCTTCCTTCCCCGTCCAATACTCCACCACGTACTTCGTCGCATATGGATTCGCCCATTCAATCTGGATCGCGTTGATCTGCTGGGGTAGGGAAAAATCGATTACCACCCACTGCGGATTCGCGGAGTCCGCCTCGCCCGTATACTTGCTGGTCAGATAAGGATTGCTCTTCCAGTACGTCGCCGCATCGCCATCGGTCATCCGCGAACTCTCGAACTGTCCCGAATCGCTTCGCGTGGTTCCCCGGTGCGTCAGGCGATACCCATACGATTCGCGCAGAAAATCCTTCGGCTCGGCGCTCCCGAGAAAATATCCGCTCTTGTGTTTCTCGTCGCTCCACGTTCCATTCGGATTCCAGTGCCAGGCGTTATAAGTGAGCTCCGTATTTTGCCGGTAGGTAATCGGCCCCCATCCGGCGGAAAGCCCTTCCTTGATGATCGGATCGCTGTAAACCTTGTCGAACTCTTTCTTTGACAGGATATCCATCGACGTCCCCATGGCCTTGTCGGGATCGAATGCCATGGCCTTCGACGCCGTCGCGTCCACGTGTACGGTCTGCGCGTTCACCGCAGAAACGCACAAGCAACTCACCACAAACATCGAACCCACGATATTTTTCAGGCTCATCGCATCCTCCAAGTCGCCGCTATTATATCGATTTAACGATGAAAATATTAGTCATCGGGACGAATCATGGCATTGCCGGCGCTGCCCTGGTTCTCGCCCCAATTTCAGGCTATCCTTTGCTTTTCACCTTTCCGTTCGACGGAGCGCTCGAATGTCCACCTTCGGTCTCATCGAATACAAAGACGCCAGTCCGCAGGTTAAAGCCGTCTACGACGACATCATCGCCACGCGCAAAACCGACTTCATCAACAATTTCTGGAAAGCGATCGCCCACGACCCCGCACTTTTGAAACGCACCTGGGAAGACCTCAAAGCCACCATGGCTCCCGGTGCGCTCGAGGCACTCACAAAGGAACTCATCTATATCGCCGTGAGCGTTACGAACAACTGCCAATACTGCATCTACTCACACACAGCCTCTGCCTTCGCCAAAGGGATGACCCCGGAAATCTTCAAGGAGCTCCAGCAGGTCATCGGCATGGCCAACGAAACCAACAGACTCGTCTCCGGCTACCAAGTGGCCATCGACGCTCGCTTCCAGCCTCCGCTCAATCTGCAAAAGTGATTGCTCCCCGCTCGAATTCTCTTGACCACTCCGACACATTCTTCCACAGTGTTTCCACCTTAGTACGCGAGTACTATAGGACTACCTTCCCACCCGCCGCACTATAGGTACGCACGCTGGCGGCGCCCTCATTAGCCGAGGTCCGTCTATTCGAATTCCTCTCTGAGTGGGTACTGTATGGCACCGATCCTGAAAGAACTTGAGTCTCCCGCAGCGAACACATCCGCGACTTCTCCTACAGCTCCGCAGGCAAAGTCAACCAATGACGCGCCGCCCCGTCCTCAGCCTGTCGCGCTAGAAATTCCGGTCACGATCAATGGCGCGCGCACCATCGATGGCTCCGATAAGCGAGTGCCCTTTTCCGAATCAACGCAGACCGTTCTCGTATTTCCTCACGGTGCCGTGATTCGCATCGCTACGCCCCTCAATTCAGGCCAGCTGGTTTTCCTGACCAACGAGAAAACAAAGAAGGAGGTCGTCTGCCAGGTCGTAAAATCCAAATCAAGCGGTGGCACGGGAGCCTACGTCGAGCTTCAATTCACCGAACCCTCCCTCGCTTTCTGGGGCTTGCAAATCCCCGGAGGCTCCACCAGTAGTCCCGTCACACCAGCTGCTCCTCGTCCACTAGCGCCGTCTGCAACAGTGCCGAGCAAACCTCCGGCTCCGCCTGCGCCCGTTGCCGCTAAGCCACCAGTCGTTTCGAAACCCGTTGCGCCAAGTCCGATCTCCGCGCCTGCCGCGAAGCCCGTCGTGCCTGCGGCACCGTCGTTCGTCATTCCCCCTGCTCCTGCGAGCTTCCCTCCTGCAGCGCCCCCAGCCCTCGCGCCGCAGGTCGTTCCGGCGCCCGAATCTGCGAAACACTCCTCCTCGACGAACATTTCTCCCAGAATTTCCGATGCCCCCGAGATACCTTCGTCGGCCGCTCAACCCCCGGTAACCGAGGCCCCTCCTGTCCGCGATTACTCGAAACAAATTGATGCTCTTTTCGCTGTCCCTCAGGCTCCGGCCGCTCCAGCTTCTGACCGACCTGCTCCGCCGGTCGGTCCTTCGACGGACGATCTCAAGCTTCAAGCCGCTCGTCTTCAAGAGCAACTGGGCTCTCTTCTTTTCACGGAAAAGCCGTCGACTTCTCCCGGGCCGCCGCCTGTCTCTACGGGACTCGTGACGCCCGAGATGATGGCCAGCGAACTCAGCGCGAAGCTTGCCGATATTATCCAGGCAGGACCAGCGGCCGCCGCGCCCAAAGATCCAAAAAGCGTTGTGCCCATTCGCAAAGCGGCTTCGACGTCGCTCGGTGCCGAAGAGGAAGTCAAGATTCCGTCGTGGCTCGGCCCAATCCAGAATGCCGAAGTTGTGATCGAATCCGATGCCGCTGAAGGAAAAGCCGAACACGGCGTGTCGCTGAATTCCGAGGAGTCCTTCGACGGTCTCGTTGCCGACTCCGCCTCGCAGCCGCACAGCACCGCGTTCGGTGGGCAAATGCTCAGCGACTCGCTCGTCTCGGCAACCGATGCGCCCTCTACCGGCTCAAAGAAAAATCTCTTTTTCGGTCTCGCAGCCGCCGGGCTCTTGCTCGTCGGTGGTGGCGCTTGGTATTACCACCACAATCCATCAAGTTCCGCTACGGGCGCTTCGGCCCATGTCGACAGCAACAAGCCCGCCAGCGAACTCGTGCCTTCTTCGAATTCTCCAGCCGCGCCGCCGGTCTCGATTCCAGCGGCGAACAACCTGAATTCTTCTCCGGCAACATCTTCCCGGCCGTCTGTAAACACCGCCGCCGCACCGGTTTCCGCTCCGGCTGTTTCCGCCGCTCAACCGAAAACTTCCAACTCCATTCCGAAAAACAACGATGACTCGGTTGAACCAGCGGCTCCGGTGAAATCTTCGCTCGGAAAGGTCCACCTTGCCGCGCCGGTCGTCAATCACAATGATGACTCGCAGACCGACAGTGACGCTTTTGCTTCGATCGATACCAAAAGTACGCCTGTGGCCGGCGATCCTCTTGCTAGCGCCGCTCACCGCAACGGTCCGGCCGCTCCTTTGGCGGTCGGCGGCGATATCAAGCAGGCCCAACTGCTCAAATCGGTGGCTCCGGAATACCCTGTGTTGGCCAAGGCGCAGCATGTTTCCGGTAGGGTTCAAATTGAAGCGGTAGTCGACGTCTCAGGAAACGTTGCGGCCGTGAAAGTCCTTTCCGGACCCGCGCTTCTTCATCAAGCCGCTTTACAGGCCGTCAAGCAGTGGAAGTATTCGCCAGCAATTCTTGACGGTCAGCCGACTATCACCCACGTCGTCGTCAACGTGGACTTCCGCAACCAGTAATCCCCGATTGCTGTTTTTTTGATGTTCTAGCCCGGCCTTCAGTGCCCCTGGGGATAGTGGCCTGGAGCCGGCATGAGCCCTTGCGTCGCGGCCCCCACGGCGTTTTCCTGGACCTGTTCGTCGATGCGAAGAATCATGATCCAGGACAGGTGCGGAAATGGCAGAAAACGGTCGACGGGACGGATCACCGGCAAAATTGTATTCAACAGCTTGATCTGCCAAAACCCAAATGTATCTTTCTTCAGGATTCGCCCGTTCCACCACCATCCTGGAGCACCGATTCGGTTGAACTTTAGTACCTGCTCCACGCGAAATCCGGCGCGCTCGCACGCCTCTGTCAGTTGTTCCCTCGTGTATCGCCGGTAGTGCCCCAGCACTCGATCCAGTGATCCATAGAGCCCAGGTCCGTTTGGCACCAGCACGATCGCCCGCCCATCTTTTTCGAGCGAAGCCCGGATATTCCGCAACGCCTTTACATCGTCTTCCAGGTGCTCCACCACGTTCAGGCATATCACCGTGTCAAATTGTTGTTCCGGATAGGTTTCTCCTGCGGTAGCGTCCGTGTACTGCACCTGCAGGTAGGGCCTGGTTTGTTGCAACTTCTTCAGCCGGTCCAGATAGTGCGGGTTGACGTCACTCGCCCAGTACACCGTCCGCGGCACCAGGTTCGACGTGAGGTTCCCGATGCCCGCACCGATCTCGAGGATTCGTTCGCCTAGATACGGCCGGATGGTGTCCGCCATCCATTTTGTAAATCGCGGCGCACGATTCAATCGCGCCAGAATTTCGCTACCATGTTCGTCCGACCTGTAAATGCGGTCGGAAATGCCGTATTTCAATAACGCGCCCAACGCCTTCACGCCATCCTTCCATGTGATTTTCTTTCCTTCGCCATACGTCCGCCCGGAGTAGCGGATTGGAATTTCAAAAATGCGCGCGTCCCGTTTTGCCAGCTTGATCGTGATTTCGGGTTCGATTCCGAAACGGTCGCTCTCGAGCGGAATGCTCTTCAGCAAATCCGTCCGCGTCATCTTGTAGCAGGTTTCCATGTCCGTCAGGTTCAGGTCGGTGACGATATTGGTGAAAACCGTCAGCAGTTTGTTCCCCAAGCTGTGCCGGAAAAACAGCACCCGCCGGTAATCGCTGGCCAGGAAACGCGACCCATAAACCGCGTCCGCATCTTCGGTCGCGAACAACGGAATCATCTTCAACAAATCTTCCGGGTGATATTCGAGATCCGCGTCGTGGATCACCACCAAGTCCGTATCCGCGTATTGCAACGCCGTCCGGATGGCCGCGCCTTTTCCCTGGTTCTTCGCATGCTCCTGAAAAATCCATTCCAGTCGCGTCGCCTTCGGCTGCTGCAGCTTCTCGCGGATGCTTTTGAGTGTTTCTCCGGTCTGGTCCGTCGACGCATCGTTCACGACGATGACCCGCACTCGGCCCAGCCATTCCGATTCCGCCAGCACTTCGAGGCGCCCGAGGCTCGCTTCCACCAGGTACTGCTCGTTGTAAACGGGCACCAGGATTGATAAGCTCAGCTTCGATTCCATCTTCCCAACTTTCCCGCCCGCTTGGCCTTCATCCTGCGCTCCTACACGCTAGTTTACCAACGGCCTCAAAAGACTTCCCTTACATTTTCCACTGTTGATTCTTGTGCGCCACAACCTTGCTCTCTCGTGTTCCGCTTAATATACTGACCACCCGGCCAACTGGCGGTCCGGCGGGTGGGTAGCCCGCTGAATTTCTCTCCTCTTGGCCTTTTTTTCGCGCCTGTTCGTCTCTTTCAGGCCGAAGGTTGCTGCGCGGCCCATGTTGTTCGGGCCGCTGGAGCGAAGGAGAATTTTGCATGCCCACAACGCTTGTGCCCGAAGAAATGAATGTTTACCAGAACGCTGAAGCGCGTTTTGAGGTTGCTGCAACCAAGCTCGGACTCGAACAGGGTGTCTACCGTTATCTGCGATACCCCGACAAGGAAATCACTCTTTATATCCCGGTTGGCATGGACAACGGCCAACTGGAGGTCTTCACCGGCTATCGCGTCCTTCATTCCACCGTCCGGGGACCGGGGAAAGGCGGCATTCGCTTTGCCCCGGACGTCTCTCTCGATGAGGTCCGCGCCCTTTCCGCCTGGATGACCTGGAAATGCGCGGTTGTCGACATTCCCTTCGGCGGTGCAAAGGGCGGCATCATCTGCGATCCTCGCAAAATGTCGCGCGGCGAACTCGAGCGCTTGACTCGCCGCTACACGGCTGAACTTTCCGATTGGCTCGGTCCAGAGCGCGACATTCCCGCTCCCGACGTCGGCACGAACGAGCAGACCATGGCCTGGGTCATGGACACATACTCCATGCACGCGCGGCAAGCTACGACTGCGGTCGTCACCGGCAAACCCATCGAACTAGGCGGCTCTCGCGGCCGCCGCGAAGCCACCGGCCGTGGCGTCATGATCTGCGTCGACAAGGCCATCACAAAGCTCGGCCTCCGCAAAGAAAACACCCGCATCGTCATTCAAGGTTTCGGTAACGTCGGCTCGCTCGCCGCGGAGCTCATGCAGAAATCCGGCTACAAGATCATCGGTCTCGCCGACATCGGCGGCGGCCTCTACAACGAAAATGGTTTCGATGTTCCCCAGGTCATCGACTGGGTTTACAACCGCAAGAAGCCCTTGCAGGATTTTCCCGGCGGCGGATCTAAAATGAGCGCCCGCGACATTCTCTTCCAGCCCTGCGATGTCGTCATTCCCGCGGCGATCGAGAACCAGATCACCGAACAGAACGCCCATCAGGTCCAGGCCAAAATCCTATGTGAAGGCGCAAACGGCCCTACCACCTGGCAGGCCGACGCCATCATCGATTCCAAAGGCATCTTCACCGTCCCGGACATTCTCGGCAACGCCGGTGGCGTCACCGTCAGCTACTTCGAATGGGTCCAGGATCGCCAAGGCTTCTTCTGGCGCGAAAGCGAAGTAAACGAGCGCCTGTTCGACATCATGGACCGCGCCTTCGATGAAGTTGTGCGCTATGCGGAAACGCACCGCGTCAACAACCGAATCGCCGCCTACATGCTGGCAATTGACCGGGTAGCTACGTCCCTTAAGCTCCGTGGCATTTACGCTTGATTTTTTCTTGGCTTTCCGAGCAGCCAAGCGTACTCTTTGTCCAAGCTTTACCCTGCGTTTTGTCGTCTGGCCCGGACGGGACCGTCGAGGTTCCAGGAAGGAGTCCGCACCGTGTCTTCGGACTCATTGCGTGATCGCACTCCTCGCACCGAGGAACAACACCGTCAGGACATCTGCCTGGTCGGCCGTTGGCTCTATGAACGGGGCCACATCGTTGCCGGCGAAGGCAATCTTTCCGTCCGTCTCGACGAGCACCGGATTCTCGCCACGCCCACCTGCCTCAACAAAGGCATGATGTCTCCCGGCGATCTGGTCATCATGGATTTGGACGGCCACCATCTTCACGGTGATCGCATGATCTCTTCCGAAGCGGCCATGCATCTACTCTTCTATCAAATGCGCCCGGATGTTCAGGCCGTCTGCCATGCCCACCCTCCGACGGCCACGGGCTTCGCTGCTTCCGGCCAGGGACTCGATCAGGCGCTCCTCCCGGAAGTCGTCGTCTGCCTCGGAAAAGTACCTTTGGTGCGTTATGCCACGCCAGGCACTTCGGACCTCAGCGCGGTCCTCGAACCATACGTCCCGCACTATGACGCGCTGCTCCTGGCAAATCATGGAGCCGTCACCTGCGGCCCGGACCTGCTCACCGCGTTTTATCGCATGGAGATCGTCGAGCATTTCGCCAAAATCATGCTCGCCGCCCGTCTCGCCGGCCAGCCCCAGCTCCTTTCCACACGGGAAGTAGCCAAGCTGATGGCCGCACGCGCCAGGTATCACGTAACTCCTCCGCCTGGCGGTGGCGCCGAGCTTCCCGAAACCAGCGACGGCCGCGAAAGCCCTACCGAGGAAGTCACCCTGACGCGTTCTGAACTCGATGCTCTGGTTGACGAAGCTGTCCGCAAAGACCGCGCTCGCCGGTAAACACCGTTGCCGTCGTCAGTGGAGCCTGGTGACGAACAGAGTTATCAACGGCCGAGGATGTTCGCTGCTGATCGATCCGCACGTGCTGCGCTAGGTAGACTAGGTCGACCGAAACAAAAAAGCTTCCTCCCGTTGAGGATGCTTTTCATAAGCCGCTATCCTTTCTCGCTTACTTCTCGCTCAGCAAATATAGATCCGCGTGCCCTCCCGGCCGCGCGTACACCACCGTGGCTAAATCCCTCGAAAAATCGTACGCGTTCCCGCCCGAAGTCAGCGGAAACGCAAACGGCAATGTCAACGCCACTTGTGGCGGCCCGGCCGCCTTCCCGCTTTGCCACTTCTGCCGGTAAATCGTTACCTCCTTTCTCCCGGGGATTGCATACAAAAATGACTTTCCATCCTTTTCGCCATTGATTCCAAACGTCGACACTCCCGGCACCAGCATCGTGCAGCTCCGCTCGGCGATCGATATCGCATAAATGCCTTGCTTATCGCCACTAGTCCAACTCAGCAGATATTTCCCGTCCGGCGCGACGTCAAAGGCAAGACCGCAGTCCTCCACCATTTTTTCCAGCGTCGATCCCTGCGCACTTTCCCGCCAGATCGATATCGCCTTTGAGCCTCTCTCCGCGGCATTCACGAACAGCGTCTTCTGGTCCGCGCTCCACATGATCGACTGAACCGTCAACGTCTCAGGCGCTGTATAGCCCTTCATTCCGCTTCCGTCCGGCTTCACGGTATAAAACTTCGTCGGCTTTCCCTCTTCTTCCGCGAAAAACGCTAACGAGGCATCGTCTGGTGCCCACGTCGCCGTCGCCAGCGATGAGCCCTGCGCCAGCTTCGTCTTGTTCCCTCCGTCGACATCCGCAACCCACAATTCGTTGCGGTCTCGTGACGGGATCGTAACGTACATCAATCGCTTCCCATCATGCGAGATCCCCGGCTGCGTTGCATTCTCTGCTGCGATATCCACCGACGCCTTCGTCTTCGTGTTGTACGCCGTCAAGTATCCCGTTGATTTACCATTCACCACGTAAATCCCTTTGCCGCTCGGGTCCGGCATCGGCGACCGGTCCGGCCCGGGTCCAAACGTCACCTGCGCCAAAGATTTGTCTCCCACGTCCATTTTCCAAATGTTCGTCAATCCGTTCACCGTTCGCCCGTACAGCAAGCTCTGTCCGGCTTCACTCCACACCACGTCCAGCCCTTCGCCCTCGAATTGCCCCAAGTCTTGCACCGTTTGGTTCCCGAGCTCGATCAGGTAGGCATGGAAGTGTTCCAGGGAGGATATGCCGCTCGCCGTAATTACCAGCAGTCGTTTCCCATCCGGATAGGGCAGGATGCGTACTACCGGCCACGCCTTCGCATCGAGCGCTGCGATCTGTTCGTCCCCCATCCCGGTGCGATCCGCACGGAAAATTGCCCTGGTTCTGGCCTTCGAAAAGTAGATCGACTTGGCATCCGGCGATGGCGCCGACGAAAATCCGGTTAGCACTCTCTTCGAATTTCCCCCCAACGTCGGCACCGACCACGTTTCCCCTCCGAACACTTTTACGAAATAGATCTCCGTCCCGTCAGCGGAGAAATTCGACACAAACTTATCGTCTTCGTCATTCGTCAATTGCAGCGGGTCACCTCCCGACGTCAACATCACAAATACCTGCATGATGCCGTTCATCGGCGAACTAAAGGCCACCGTATGTCCGTCCGGGGAAAGACGCGCCCTGTCCATCGGCTTATCCCAGTGACTGATCTGCGTGATTTTCTCCGGCGCGGTGGTGTTCTTTCCCCCTCCGCCAAAGTGATACGCGGCGAATCCCACCGCCAGCAGCACCATTGCCGCGGCTCCGCCAATAAACAATTTCCTTTTGCCCGTGATGCTCTCTGCCGCGACGATTCCGCTAGCACTTGCTGCCGACACTCGCGACGCGCTGCTCGCCTGTGCCGTCGCTGGCACTTCTACTGCCGCTTCCTGCGCCGCCGCCTTCGCCGAGCCCGAAAGCCTTCCCGAATCTGTG
Source organism: Candidatus Acidiferrales bacterium (assembly GCA_963722985.1). GTDB lineage: Bacteria > Acidobacteriota > Terriglobia > Acidiferrales > UBA7541 > Acidiferrum. The sequence continues at coordinate 19,964 of CAVROZ010000007.1, forward strand.
TCTCTCCTCAGTCGCTTCAGATCGGACTGCATGTCCGCCGCGGACTGGTACCGCAAATCCCGGTCCTTCTCCATCGCCTTATCGATGATGCGTTCGAGTTCCGAGGGCACCTCCGGATTTACCCGCGCCACCGCCGTGGGTGCTCCATCCAGGATCGCCTTGAAAATCAGACCCGATGTCTCTCCGCGAAACGGCAGTCGCCCGGTCGCCATCTCGTACAGTACGGCCCCAAATGAAAACAGATCCGTTCGTGCATCCAGCTCCTTGCCGCGCACCTGCTCCGGAGACATATAGGCCACCGTCCCGAGCGTGCTTCCAGGACTCGTCAATTGATCCGGATCCACTCCGAGCGTCGCCAGGCTGTCTCCGCTCAACGTCAAAACCTTCTGCCCACGCACCTTGGCCAAGCCGAAATCCAGAATCTTCGCATGACCGCCCTCGGTCACAAAAATATTCGCCGGCTTGATGTCCCGGTGCACAATTCCCTTCGCGTGCGCCGCATTCAACCCGGCCGCCACCCCAATGGCCACGTCCAGCAGCGTGTCCATCTCCATCGGACGCCCGCCGATGGCATGCTTCAGCGTCTTCCCTTCCAGATACTCCATGGCGATGAACGCATTTCCGTCCGCTTCGCCAATGTCATAAATTGTGCAGATGTTCGGATGGTTCAGCGCCGAAGCCGCCTGTGCTTCCCTTTGAAATCGCGCTAACGCCTGCGCGTCTCCCGCCACGTCTTCCGGCAAGAATTTGAGCGCCACAAACCGGTACAGGCGTGTGTCCTCGGCCTTATAGACCACGCCCATGCCGCCCCCGCCGAGTTTCTCAAGGATGCGATAGTGAGATATGGTTTGGCCAAGAAGAGGTGGAGCGTCAGGCATGTGGCGGTTATGTTAGTTGGAGGCCGGTGGCAAGTCAACGTGGCCACACGTGGCCACACGTGGTAAACGTGGTGTCGGCGCAAAATGAGAATGTCCGGTTTGATGTGCAAAGTAGGAATGTCCGCTTTCATGGGTGGCCGAGGGGGCCCATGGAGACGGAGCGGATCGCTTTGAGCCAACGAGAACGGGACCGATGGAAAGTGTTGCACGAGGTAAGGCAGAAGCATTTGCGCAGGTAGAAGCGGCCGCGCGGCTGAAAGTAACCGACCGCCACGAACATCGCTCTGGCACACAGTTCTCCAAGTAGAAATCGGAATTCAACGAGTTGGGATGCGCGGTGCCCGCAAGCGACTCGCGCAGGCGGCAAATTCCAGATAAGCTCAAATTTCAGCGAACTTCTTGGCGTCACTAAAGGTTGGTCGGCAGGATTCTCACGTGCGCCGCACACTCATCTGGTATTCCATTCTTGGCGGAGTTTTCATCACGCTTCTCGCGATCGCGCTGCGATCCGCCGGAATCTACCGGCCGGTTCCCTATCTGACGTATTCCGGATCTTACCTGATGCAGTCTTTCTTTCAGAGATTCCTCGAATGGATTCCGTGGAAGTATGCGGACAATCTCATCTCTGAACTGCTGTTGTTTTTCGTGTTGAATGTTTCGGGTTACGCGTTCGTGATTTTTCTTCTACTCCGGATCTTTTTCCCGGATCGTTCGGGCGAACTGCCTCCCTTGACCGGCAAAAAATAGCAGTCGTTTTGGGCTATATGTACCGTCTCAATTCTCTTTTGCTTGTTTCAACGCACGCGCCTGGTTTGCCACAAGCAGAAGACCGTGGCCCTTGGCATCGTTTTCAAGCGCGGTCAATTGAGCGTGAGCCGAAGCAGCTCCGGACGACAACCCAATTTCCACCACGGCCAGCCGCGCTTGGTATTCATACGAACGATAGCCGAACTTTCGCGCTGTCGAAACCATCGCTTCGAGCTCCTGCCGAGCTTCGGCAGCCTGCCCCGATTTCGCCTTCACGCGAGAGTCGGCGAGAGCAGCTTCGAAATGAGGAGCTTGTCCGCTACCCTGCCGGGAAAGTGCCATGGCCTTCGTGGCTTCGGTGCGCGCATCGGCCAGATTGCCTGCGGCCAAAAGATTACGCGCTAGAATCGCACGGGCCCAGGCGGCGTTGCCACCTGAATTGCTTTTTTCGAATACGGGCGCCGCTTGGCGAGCTAGTCCCTCTCCGTCTGAATACCTTTTCTCCAAAAGAGCAACGAACGCCATGGAAACCTCAATCTGGGCCGAAAAGTCTTCGTCGTGCATTTCCTGGCACAGCGCCAGTGCCTGCTCATATTGTTTGGTAGCCGCAGCCAAGTCACCCTGACCAAGCAGTGCATCGCCGGTTCCGGAAATCGGGTACGGCTCGCCCCTGCGGAAAGCGATTTCGCGAGCGATGGCCAGCGCCTGGGCGTATTGCTTCTTAGCCTCCTCGAAATTTCCCAACTCGACAAACAAATTGCCAAGATTGTTTAGAGTTTCCGTGGCTCCGCGCTTATCGCCAATTTGGTTGAACGCCGCCAGAGATTGCTGCTGCATCTCGAGCGCCCCCTTCAGATCGCCGAGGCCATCTAAAGCGTTGGCGATGTTTCCATAGTCGCTGGCGAGGCCGACGGGGCTGTGCACCTCACGATCGAGCCGGAGCGTCCTCTTGTAATAGTCTTCGGCTTCCCGGAGTTTTCCTTGTTGGTAGTAAATATTTCCGGTCCGCTCGAGCACGGAACGAATCCTTCCCATCGCGCCAGTTTCTTGAAAAACCAACAGCGCCTCGTCGTACTGCTTCTTGGCCTCTTCGTAATGGCCTTCATCGTAGAGAATATCTCCCTCAATCAGCAGAGCGCGAGCGGCCGCATGGCGGTAACCGGCGGAAGAATAGAGTTGTCTCGACTTGGTGATGAGCTGGATAGCGTTTTCCGTTTGCCCCATTCTCTCCTGGGCGTATGCTTCCAACAGCAGGGCTTCTGCTTCAACTAGAACGGCGCCAATCACGCGGGCCCGGTCTGCCGCCCGTGCCGCTGCAGATTGCTGCCGCTTGAAGTCTCCCTGCACGCCTGCAGCGTTCGCATCGGCCAGATCGAGACGAGCCGACTCGACATCAGCAGCCGGGAGTTTCCGAAGAGCGTCAAGCGTGTTTACGGCATCGGCAGCATGGCCGCCGGCAACCTGTGCCCGCACGAGAAGCAGTCCGTAATCGATGCGGTCGGGGAAAAATTCCCACAGCTCGCGGTAACTGTCGATGGCCTTCTCGCCTTCATGCATCAGCTCGTGCGCGCGGCCTTCGAATAACAGCCGCTCTTTCGGCGAAAACTGCACGGACAAATCGAGCGCGCGCTGCGCCTGATCTTTTGCTTTCTCGTCATAGCCAAGAATCGCCCAAGCCTCGGCCAACGCCGAGTGAGTCGGAGCATAGTCGGGAGCCAGGACCGCGGCTTTCTCCAGCAGATCACGAGCGGAAAGAGCATCAAACAATCGCAGCTTTTGTAATCCTTCGGAATAAAGGCGAGCCGCCTCCGGATTCGAGGGCAGCGAGGCCTTCACCAACTCCGCCTGCGGCCCGGACAACGCCGCAATCCCCAATTTGGTACGCAGCTCGGTTCCTGCTCGGCTCACCAGTTCGTCGATCTCGGACTCTTTCCCTTTTTCCGAGACGGTAGCAACCGTTTCGCCCGCAGCGGTGTCCTGCAAGCGCACATCCAAACGCAGTTGCCCATTACCAAGCGGCAGATAAGAACCAAGGACCACATCGTCGCTGCCAAGATTTTGCCGGATGCGATTCAACGTGGGCCGGCTGAAGCTGTCGGCATCTGGAAGCGTCAAGCCCAGTTTCATCTGTGCAACACTCTCTCCTGGGATCGTACGCAATTGGTCGCCGAGACCAAGTTCCGTGGTGAGCATCTCGGAGAGTGCGGTCGATAGCCACGAGTATTCCGGCTTGTCGGAGAGATTCTTAAAGCCCAGCACAGCGATGGTCCGTCGGGGATTGGCCTTTGCTACCACAGGATTCGTTGGAGGGGGGTCCTGCTGTTTGGCCCGATGAGTAACCAAATATCCGCCCGTCGCTACCACCAGCAAGCCCGCGGCGATGCCGATCAGCGTACCTTTGTGACGGCGCGCTTCGGCAGCAAGGACGGAACTGGCGGAAGGTGCGGCCGGTGCGCTTACATCCTCGACCGGAAAAGACGAAGAGGATGCCAGTCGTACACTCCCGGAACTCGCGCCCCGTTGCAGCCGTCGCAAGTCTGCATGAATTTCGGAGGCGTGTTGATAGCGCAGGTCGCGATCCTTCTCGAGCGCTTTATGGATGACCCATTCGAGTTCCGCCGGCAATGCCGGATTTAGTCGCCTGGGGGGAATAGGTGCCCGGTTGAGGATGGCCTCGAAAATCACCCCTTGGCTTCTCCCGCGGAATGGCAACGTCCCTGTTGCCATCTCGTACAGCGTCGCACCGTAGGAGAACAGATCCGTGCGCGTATCCAGTTCCTTCGCTCTCACTTGCTCTGGAGACATATAAGCGACGGTCCCCAACGGGGAACCGGGACTGGTCAGGTGATAGAGCTCCGCTCCGTCGTTGGTCACCGTGTTTTCTGATTCTGCCGAATCGGATGAGCCGGACGATGCTGTCGTTTGCTTGGCTAATCCGAAATCCAGGATCTTGGCGTGGCTGCGCTTGGTTACGAAGATGTTCGCCGGTTTGATATCGCGATGGATGATGCCTTGGGCATGCGCGGCGTCCAGCGCATCGGCGATCTCAACGGCAAGAGAAAGAAGCAGTTCCAGTTCGAGCGGACGCCCGCCAATTAGACGCTTGAGGGTCGCGCCATCCAGAAATTCCATCACCAGGAACGGCCGTTGGTCTTGCGTTCCAACTTCATAAATCGTGCAGATATTGGGATGGTTTAGCGCGGATGCAGCTTGCGCTTCGCGCTGGAAACGCGTCAACGCCAGCGAGTCTCTGGCCACGTCATCGGGCAGAAACTTGAGAGCGGCAAAACGGCGTAGGTCGGTATCCTCCGCCTTGTACACCACGCCCATGCCCCCGCCGCCGAGTCTCTCAATGATGCGATAGTGAGAAACGGTCTGCCCAAGCAGCGATTGAGAATCCGCCATGGTCCTGGTCATATTAGGTTGCGTTTCCGAGGCAAGTCAACGAAGTATCTGTATCGTGTCGCCGACAGCCTCCTTGCCCCGAGCTTCGAAGGGCTAGGCCCTCACTCGACTTTCAACCTTTTCCTTCAAAGCGTATCGTTCGCGAAACTCAGGGATCGGAGCGGGTGAACTCAGTCATTAGCGCGCGCGATCAGGCCCGGTTTGCAATTCGTACTTCCAGATGGTGGTATTGGACGCACTCGTGTCAGGGGGCCGAAGGAAGGAGATTTCGCAGTATGCCTCGGTGTCGGCCAGGCACGCTTGGCGTCCTTGCCAGTGCTCAGAGCAAGACCGCCTCTCTGAATCGCAATGACCGGAAGGGCTAAATCGCCCAATCAGTCTGACCGCGTTTGCCGATTCCATTGACAAAATTCTTTCAACCGAGCGGCTGACCGACGTGTTGGCACTGCCCAGGGGGTCGTGTACTGATCCAGCAGGGCGCTCAGCGCGTTGCCGTCGGTCGAGAGGACCGCAGACGCTTTTTCGATCTCTTCCTTCCCGACCGCGTTGACACCACCAACCTTCCCCGTCAATACTGGCATTCGATGATCGGACTTCTCCGCGGCCGGCTCCTTGAAAAACGTCCCAATCAAGTCATTCTCGATGTAGCCGGTGTCGGCTATCTGGTTGCTGTTCCTCTCTCGACCTTCGCCGCTCTCGGTGAACTTCACGCCGAAGTCACGCTGCTGATTCATACTCACGTTCGCGAGGATGCTCTTTCCCTCTATGGCTTCCTTTCCCAGCGGGAAAAACATCTGTTCGAGTTGCTTCTCGGTGCTTCTGGCGTCGGCCCGACCCTAGCCCTGAAAATTCTTTCCGGCATGAACGTCGAAGAACTCATCCCCGCCGTTCGCACCGGCGATCTCGCCCGCCTGACAAAAATTCCCGGCGTCGGCCGCAAAACTGCCGAGCGCATGGTGGTCGAATTGAAAGACAAACTCGAAACGGTCGCCGTCGAAGCCGATAAGCCCGCCGCCACTTCTCCTGCTGGCGTCGAAGGCGACGTGAAATCCGCGCTCATCAATCTCGGCTATGATGAACGCGCGGCCGATTCCGCCGTGGCCAAAGCCAAGCGCGAATCCGGAGCCGTCAACTTCGAAAAATTATTGCGTGTTACTCTCTCGGCCTTGAGCGCACCGCAAACGCGCTGATCGACGTTTGTTCGTCATGCCGAATTTTGCTTTTGTAAGGCCCACTGTCTGGCTGTCCAGGCGAAAGAAGCGAGCGGGCCGCTCGATCTCTGATTACTGATATCCTTTGACCGGTATGCCAGACTTCAGCCAAAAGAAAGCCCTAGCTCGCCCTTCGGATTCGGACCGGCCCTCCCGCCTCGTGTCCGGCGCGGCCTCGGATGACGATGCCCGTCTCGACGCCAGCGTGCGCCCCCAGACCCTCGCCGACTATATTGGCCAGAAACGCGTCAAGGAAAACATCGCCATCGCTCTTGAAGCCGCCCGCAATCGCGGCCAAGCGCTCGACCACGTCCTTCTTTACGGTCCACCCGGACTTGGCAAAACCACGCTCGCCCAGATTATTGCCAACGAACTCAACGTGCCCATCAAAATCAGCGCCGGCCCGCTCCTCGAGCGCAAAGGCGATCTCACCGCCATCCTCACGTCTCTCGAAGCCAAGGAAGTATTCTTTCTCGACGAAATCCATCGCCTGCAGCCTGCCGTCGAAGAAGTCCTCTATCCGGCCATGGAGGATTTCCGCGTCGATCTGGTCATCGGCCAGGGCCCCGGCGCGCGCATTCATCCCTTCCATCTGAACCATTTCACTCTAGTCGGCGCTACCACCAGAGCAGGGCTCATCACCGCTCCGCTTCGCTCTCGCTTCGGCATCGTGCATCGGCTCGACTTCTACGAACCCGAGGATCTTCTCATCATCCTCCACCGCTCCGCCAAAATTCTGAACATCCAGATGGATGACGCTGGCGCCCAAGAAATCGCTGGTCGTTGTCGCGGCACGCCGCGCATCGCCAATCGCCTTCTCCGCCGCGCCCGCGATTTCGCCGAAGTTCGCGCCGCAGGCCGCATCACGCGCGAAGTCGCTCGCGAAGCCCTGCACATGCTGGGCATCGATGAGCACGGCCTCGACGAGGTCGATCGCAATCTGATGATTGCGTTGCTTGATAAATATGCCGGTGGCCCGGTGGGCCTCGGCACGCTAGCCGCGGCCCTCAGCGAAGAAGAAGACGCCATCGAGGAAATGTACGAACCCTACCTAATGCAAATCGGCATGCTCGATCGCACGCCCCGCGGACGCGTGGCCACTCCCCGTGCCTATGAATACTTTGGCCGCGAACTGCCCCGGCGCCAACCTCGCCTGTTCTAGCGCCTCATGACGTTGCGAGTTGTTCGGACCGAAGCGAGGATCTGCTCTTCATTGAACTCACAACTTTCAGCTAATTGTGCTTCACAAATTCACCCTTCGTCCCGGTCAACGAGTTGTACAGCGTCTCAATAAACTTATCCGAATCGATGGATTCCCCTGACCATTTCTTCCACGGCTCCAGGATTTTCTCCTGCTTCATCTGCTCGACGGTCTTGTGTTCGTCGATGGCCTTCTGCACCGCTGCGGAGGTCTCCTTCAGCATCTTCACGAAGACCCGTACGTCGTCCAAGTTCGAAATGTCGCCGTGCCCCGGAATTACCTTCACATTCGCCGGCAATTCCGTGGACACTTTCTCCATCGCCGCGGCCATCCCCTGCACGCTTCCCCCACTAGCCACGTCAATGAAAGGGAATCCGTAACGGACAAAGTCGTCGCCCATATGCACAACGTTATTCTTGGGAAAGAAAATGACCGCGTCCCCATCGGTGTGGCCAGCCGGGAAATGCAATGCCCGAATATCCTCTCCGTTCAAGTGCACGGTCACGTCGTGATCGAACGTGATGATCGGCAAAGCCGCTTTCGCCGCCGGCGGAATATCCATCTTAATCGACCCTCCGTTTCCGCCCGTGCCGCCGGACTCCATCCGTTTCCGAACGTTGTCCTGCGCAATCACCGTTGAGCCGGAATTCGCAAATGGCGCGTTTCCGCCCGTGTGGTCGCCGTGATAATGCGTATTGATCACAAAACGCACCGGCTTGTCGGTAATCCCGAGATTTTTGAGCGCCGCCTGAATCTTGTCCGCCAACGGCGCGTACTGGTCATCCACGATCACAATCCCGTCTTCTCCCACGGAGGCTGCGATATTGCCTCCCTCGCCCTGCAGCATATAAATGTTCCCGGACACCTTGGTGACCTTGATTTCAGCTTTGGAAAAATCTTGCTGCTGCGCCCGGCTCGTCTGTCCGAATGCCGCCATTCCCGCGAGAACCATGACTCCCGCCAACCAACCGCGCTCTGCCATAAACCCTCCCGGTCGCTGCAATTCTATCATCCGTAGGGAAAGTAACTTCTCGGAACATCCTTCCAATTCGCTTCGATCCCGCGCCCGTTGATCAGTTATCTTCAATTCGGATGGCTTCACTGGCTTGCCGGGTGAAGAAGCGCACAAATTGGGCTTCGGCCCTGAGGAAATGCTTGCTTGGGAACTCTCGTGACCGAATCCGCCTCCGCTAAACCCCAACCTTCCAATTCCAAGCGCTTCGCGCTTCTCGTCGGTACTGGAATTCTTTTCAGCCGCATCGCCGGACTCATCCGCGACCGCGTCTTTGCACATTACTTCGGAAACTCTGACGCTGCCGACGCTTTTCGGGCGGCTTTTCGCATTCCGAATTTGTTGCAGAATCTGTTCGGCGAAGGCGTGCTCTCGGCCTCCTTTATACCCGTTTACGCTCGCCTTCTCGCCAGTGACGACCAGGAGGAAGCGCGCCAAACTGCCGGTGCCATCGCCGCGCTCCTGATGCTCACGACTTCGGCGATCGTTTTACTGGGTGTGATCGCCACGCCCTGGCTGATTTATGCCATAGCCGCCGGTTTTCATGGTGAAAAACGCGAACTCACCATCCTTCTCGTTCGTATTTTGTTTCCCGGTGCCGGACTACTCGTGGCTTCCGCCTGGTGCCTCGGCGTTCTCAACAGCCACCGCAAATTCTTTCTTTCCTACACCGCGCCGGTCCTCTGGAATATCGCCATGATCGCCGGAATGCTTGCGTTCGGGGCCGGCCGTTCGCAAAACTCGCTCGTCGTCGTCACCGCTTGGGCTTCAGTCGTGGGCAGTGCGCTTCAAGTGGGCGCGCAGTTGCCGACGGTCTTGAAAGTCCTTGGTGGTCTCAAGCTTTCACTGACCCATCAAACGGAAAATGTTCGCACGGTCATCCACAATTTTTTCCCAGTCTTCGTGAGTCGCGGCGTCGTGCAGATCAGCGCTTATATCGATGCGTTTCTCGCAAGTTGGCTGCCGACCGGTGCCGTCGCTGCCCTCGCTTACGCGCAGACTCTTTACACTCTGCCCGTCAGTCTGTTCGGCATGTCCGTTTCCGCCGCCGAGTTGCCGGTCATGAGCGGCGCGCTCGGCGCAGCCGAGGAAGTCGCTCTGGTGCTGCGGACACGCCTCAATCATGGACTGCGCCAAATCACATTCCTGGTTCTTCCTTCCGTCGTGGGTTTTCTTCTACTCGGCGATGTGATCGTCGCCGCGATTTATCAGTCCGGCAAATTCATGCACAACGACGTGATTTACGTCTGGGGCATTCTCGTTGGCTCAACGGTTGGCCTGCTCGCTTCGACGCTCGGCCGTCTCTACTCGTCGGCTTTCTACGCTCTACGAGACACTCGTACGCCGCTGCAATTCGCCATCATTCGCGTGTTGCTTACGACCATCCTTGGCTATCTGGCCGCGCTTCCGCTACCCCATCTTCTGGGCATCGAGCCGCGCTGGGGTGTCGCCGGCCTCACCGTTTCCGCCGGCATTGCTTCTTGGGTTGAGTTCACCCTGCTGCAGCGTGGAATCCGGAGTCGTGTCGGTCAAGTGGGCGTTCCTGTCGGCTTTCTTGCTCAGGTCTGGCTGGCCGCGCTTATCGCTGCCGCAGCTGGCCGCGGCCTGGTCTACGTGCTCGGCCCGCGTGGCCACATCGTTCTCGCCGTGTTCGTTCTTGGCCTTTACGGCGTCGTCTTCTTTGCCGTTGCCCTCGGGCTGAAACTTCCTGAAGCTCACTCCATGGTCGCTCTCTTCCGTCGCCGCCTCGGCATAAAATAACATCATGCCCACTGTCGTTTATTTGGCGCTTGGGACCAACGTTGGGGAACGCAAGCAGAACCTTCGGGAGGCGCTGTGCTTTTTGAATGAGTCCGGCGTTCAAGTCACAAAAATCTCAAGCATCTACGAAACCGAGCCCGTCGATTATCTCGATCAGCCCTGGTTTCTGAATGCGGTTGTCGAAGCGCAAACCGATTTGTCGGCGGTCGAGCTTCTCGCCCATCTGCGCCGCATCGAATCGCAAATGGGCAGCAAGAAACCCTTCGCCAAGGGACCCCGCCTCATCGATCTGGACATCCTTCTCTACGGAGACGAAACCATCGCGACATCCGACCTGCAGGTTCCTCATCTACGCATGCTGCAGCGCAATTTCGTGCTCGCCCCGCTGGCCGAAATCGCGCCCAATCTGCGCCATTCTTCCTGGCCCGCCAGCGCATCCGAACTTCTCTCTCGTTCTGTGGACCGCAGCCTGGTCCAGAAACTTGCGCCGTAGCATCCTCTAATTGGTGCGACGTACCATCAATCGGTGCAACGTTATCGTCTTTGGCTGCAGCGCCTCCAACTCGATCTGCGACAGCCTGCCTTCGTTAATCTGGCGCCACACATAAACTCCCGGATCGGATTCCGTCTGTTCGCGCCCCTTCAGCCGGCGCAGAAATTCCTGCGCATCGTCGGCGGACGCTTTTTCCCGAAGGGTCGGCCTGGCCACCGCTTCGACGGCGTAACTCCGCAGCAGCTTTGACCAATACTGGTCGAACAGTTCGCTCGAAGCGAAAATGTCGCTCCACGCCACCTCGTCTCCATACGCAATCACCACGCCTACCACGCGCTCGCCTTTCAGACCGGCCGTTTCCTTCCGGAATCGCCGTTGCACTTCATCCACCATTGCATCGACCGACGGCGCGACTCGCCGCGAACTGTAAAGCTTGTTGTAGGATTGCGTCGGAGCGTCGGTCTGCGCCGCCACCGCCAGATCTTCCTCGGAAACCCTGGGCGCCGCCGAAGCAGCCGCCGAGCGCTGTCCCGCGCTTCCAGCCATCACCGACGCCCACACGCCCGTCTGGTGCTGGTCGACGGCCGCCTGTTCCCGCACGCTCGGATGCACAATCGTTTTCGTTTCCGTGAACTGCGAGCCCGCCGACCAGCGCCCATGCTCTACGCAAAACACATCGAGCGGCAGCGGCTCCGAACCTGGTCCGACAATCCGGTCCTTGGCAATGATCCGGTCTTGCTTCCCTCCGCTGACCAACTCTCCGGCCAGTAGCAGCAGCGGCCGCTTACTCCGGTTCATCAACACCAACTGATTCACCGAAGCGCCGCCGTAGTTCTGCACAACCGGCTGTCGCACGCCATTGCGATCCCGCACCATGGTTTCCGCGCCTTGCTCCTGAACGATGACATCACCGCGCGATAACCCTTCTTCCAGAGTCAGGAACGCGCCGGTGTCATAGCCCGAAGAAGTCACCACCGGGAACACTGTCAGGTTCTCGTAGCTGATCGGCTCGAGTAGCCTCCATTCTCCGTCGGACTTGCCCGGCACCGGTTGCCCCGGCCAGGGCCACAGGAATCCGAGCAATGCAAAACCAAGCGTTGCCACGCCACCTACAAAACCGCCAAACAAACCGTCCGCAGAACGAAACATGCTTCCTCCTCCGCGTGCGTCGAGAGCACGCCTCGGAGTTGGAACGCTTCGTGAGACTTTTCTTGCAGGAATTTCTTGAGGATTAACTTCTCGGATCGCCCAGGTTCGTCCGCGGTTTGCTCCGCCGGGTCTTGCTGGCTTCGGCTTCCTGCTGTTCGTATTCGGCCAGCTCTTCTTCGCTGTAGGAATAGGAGTCGCGCGAGGCGAACATCGACGTGGTCCGGCTGGTTTGCTTTTTCTTCCTGCGGGCCTCGCCAAACTCGTAACGAGTCATGCGCAGCGGCCCTTCGATGGCCTTCACTTCGACCAGTAGATCGCTGACCTTTTCGAGGAAATCGTGCAGGTGGAACGGCCGCACAGCATAAGGCACCCGCGCCCGTTCCAGTGCGGGAATGCACTGCGCGCCGGCCAGTTCCGGCACTACGAACAGCACACGCATCCGCCCGCCTTCTTCCGCCGCAACCGAAGCCAGTTCACGCAGAACGTGAAACGTAGGCGATTCGAGTCCCACCAGCTCGATGTTCGCAATCACCAGAGAATATTCGCCGGTCTTCAGTTCCGCGTGCAGCAATTGCAAATCGGGAACCAGGCGCACGCGCCAGCCTTCGCTGTCCAAGATCTGCTTTAGCGCCACGGCACTCCCGGTATCGACTTCCAGGACGAGCAGCCCTACTTGATGCACTTCCGCCATCGGGGGCGTAGCCATTCTTAAAGTATAGGCAAGGGACCGTGCCAGCAGGCCGTTGGCGGCAGGCCGGAGTCGAAAGCGCTAACTGTCCGAAAGGCCGGGGGGCCTTTCGGGCGAAGGTCAGGAGCCCTTGGCCGCCGGCACCTGCTTCAAGATCAAGTCGACGTGCGAGGGTTTGCCATTGGTCAGCACTGGATAGGCCTGGTCCGTGGTGAACATGAGTTGACCGTCCACGGTGATTTTGGCGCTCATGGAATAGGTGTGCTTGGCGTCGACCTTGGCGGGATCAAAGGTCAACTCAAACGACACTGGGACTTGCCGCTGCCCCAGGTTGATTGTCTGTTCGGCTATCCTTTTGGCTGGCGCATCGGCCAGCGTCACGTCCGATAACTTAACTACGATGACCGCGTTTGTCGGCAAAGCGATTCGCTGAAGGTAGCTCACGGTTCCCGTTACGGATTCCATGGCGGGCGGCTTGTCCAGTTGGCAGCCCTGCACGATCATTTTGCCGTTTCCGTCCGCCGCATCTTCCTGCAAAAACCCGCCGTTGCCCTTGCCCCACCAGACCACTTTTCCGTCCGAGTAGCGATTTCCGTCCGCGGACATGGTTTGTTTCATTGCGTAGGCTTTGTCTCCATAACGGATCTTCGCCAGATCGCCGGTCAGATAGACAGTCAACTTGGCCCCGCCTTCGCACGTGTAACTAGACTGTTTCCAGCGGACGGCTTTGCGCACGTTTTTCTGCGCGGGAGGCGTTTGAGTTTCCTGCGCTGGAACCGCGGACTCCTTCGCGGGAGTGGTCCGAGCCAACAGAGATGTTGCGGCTAGCCCCACAATCGCGGAACGCATAATTCTTGTCCTCATGCTTCCTCCGGCACGGCTATTGTAGTCCACCCATATGAGCTTGCGCACCGCCTCCTAGCCCTCGTCCGGAACGCGCGTCTGCGCCACCGGCGTCAGCGCTTCGGTCCATGCGAGCGTGGTCTGCTCGCGCGCCGAGCAAAAGGGCGTCTCGCGCCGGGCGTTCAGTGCATACAGGCGTTGCTCGGTTTCGCCGTGCGTCTCGCGTCGTTCGCATGCAGGTCCAGGCAGTACGCGCAACCATGATTTGGGAAGCGCGCATTCTTACCAGATGCAGCAATGCCTGACCGAGCGATGAAGCAAACAGATGGCGTTCGAGCGAGTCCATGGCCCGCAACGCCTCGGGCGCATATTTCTCAAAGTGGATTCTTGGTTCGATCATTCACCTCCGATGCAATCTGACTCCTCTGGTAGCTAGATGAGTGGCTCACAAGTCGGATTACCGATTTTTGCCAAATTTGCAGGCCGCAAACGATACGACACGCGAGTGCCACGTAGTCTCCGGCGCCCCATGACTGCATGCTAGAATCCGCCTGACTACTGAATCTATGTTCCGAAAAATTCTGATTGCCAACCGCGGCGAAATCGCCGTACGCATCTTGCGCGCCTGCCGCGAAATGGGCATCCCTTCGGTTTGCGTCTTCAGCGAAGTCGATCGCGCCTCGCTCCATATTCGCCTGGCGGATGAAGCTTATTTTATCGGCCCCGCGGCATCGCGCGAAAGCTATCTCCGCATCGACAAGCTCATCGACGTCGCTCGCCGTTCCGGTTGCGACGCCATTCATCCCGGCTATGGCTTTCTCGCGGAAAATCCGCTCCTGCCGCGCGCATGCGCCGATGCGGGCATCACCTTTATCGGCCCTTCCGCGGAAGCCATGGAAACCATGGGCTCAAAAACTGCGGGCAAGCAGCTCGCTCGCCGCTGCGAAGTTCCCACCGTCTCCGGCGCCGACGATTCCATCGAAAATCCCGACGAAGTCCAGTCCCTCGCGCGCGCCATGGGCTATCCCGTTGTACTCAAAGCCGTCGCCGGAGGCGGCGGGAAAGGCATGCGCGTCGTCCCGAACGATGAAGCCTTCTCTTCCTGCTGGCGTGACGCTTCCGGCGAAGCTCTGAATGCGTTCGGCGATTCCCGCGTGTTCGTCGAGAAATATCTCGAAGCGCCGCGCCACATTGAAATTCAGATTCTTGCCGATTCTCACGGCCGCGTCGTCTCTCTCGGCGAACGAGAGTGTTCCGTCCAGCGCCGCCATCAGAAAGTAATCGAAGAGGCTCCCTCCACCGTCATGACCCCCGACCTTCGTCGCAAAATGGGCGAGGCCGCTGTGCGCTTGGCTCGCGCCGGAGGATACGTCAACGCCGGAACGGTCGAGTTCCTCGTCGACGCCAGCCTCAATTTCTATTTCCTCGAAGTAAACACGCGTCTGCAGGTCGAGCATCCTGTCACCGAACAAGTCACCGGCCTCGATCTCGTCAAACTCCAAATCGCCATCGCCGCCGGACACCGTCTTCCCTTCGCCTGGGAAACCATCACTCCCCGCGGCCACGCCATGGAAGTTCGCCTCTACGCCGAGGATCCCGACAACAATTTCTTCCCCTGCCCCGGCAAAATTTTCGCCCGCCGCACCGCCACCGGTCCCGGCATCCGCCTCGATGAAGGCGTTTACCGCGGCTGGACCGTTCCGATTGAATACGACCCGCTCCTCAGCAAACTGATCGCCTGGGGCAACAGTCGCGAAGAAACCATTTCTCGTCTCCGCCGTGCCCTCGACGAATACACCATCAGCGGCATTCGCACCAACGTCGGCCTCTTCCGCCGCATTCTCTGCGAACCCGAATTTCTCTCTGGCGAGATCCATACAAAGTGGCTCGACGAGTTGCTTGCGCGCCCGCGTCCTCCCGCTGTTCAGCCCGCTCCTGGCATGGAAGCGGCCGCAGCCATCGCTGCCGCCTACTCGGAAAGCATCGATCCCGGCAATTCAGCCGGCGGCCAATCTCCGACGGCTGCTTCTTCTCGCTGGAAGCTGGACGGCCGGCGCTCCCAATTGGATCGCCAGCCATGAAATTTGAGGTTTATCTCGATTCAGTTGCCGGAAAGTCGAAACATGTCGTCGATCTGGAAAAAAACGGCGCCACGTACAAAGTCTCTCTCGACGGCCAGCCCGTCGATGCCGATGTCATCCTCACCGCGCCCAATGCTGTCTCCGTCATCCTCAATGGCGCCGCTTTCGAGTTTCAGATCGCGCCTTCATCCGAAGGCGCGTACACGCTGCAGGCCGGCGGGCATGAATTCCACGCCCAAGTTCGCGACCCCCGTTCTTGGCGCGCCAGAAAACCCGGAGCGCTCGAAGCCGAAGGCCGTCAGCAGATCTTGGCCCCCATGCCCGGCAAAGTGATCCGCATTCTCGTAAGAGTCGGCGATGAAGTAGAAGCTGGCCAAGGCCTGATCGTGGTCGAAGCCATGAAAATGCAAAACGAGATTCGCTCTCCCAAGAAAGGCAAAGTTGAGCGCTTGCAAGCCAAAGAAGGCCAAGCAGTAAACGCCGGCGACATCCTGGCCTGGGTCGATTAATTCCTCGTCTGTTGTTTTTTCCTTTTCTTCCCTAGTGGCGGGTCTTCCGACCCGTGCCCTTCGGACCCAAGCTTAAGAGCTTGAAGACACGACGCTCCATAGAGACAGAACTCGGTGTGGTAGAAAACCTACTGCGTATTCCTGGGCTGTGCCGGAGCCATTGGCAGCCCGACTGCCGGCGTGCTCGGCTTCGCCGCATCCGGCAACTTCCCCGCCGTCTCGATCACCTGCATCGCTAGATAATTCGTAACGTGCGCTTCATCCCGCGCCACCGCTAGGTACGCATTCCGTAGCAACTGTTCCTTACGGTTCCGTAGCGTGTCGCGAATCATCTGCTGCACCTGAGGATCATTCACCCCGCGCTGTCCCGCGGCTTCGTGCGCCACCAGCTTCAAAATCCTTATACTGTCTTTCAACACAATCGGCTGGCTCACCTGCCCCGGCTTCAGGCTCAACACCACCTTCTTCAGCAGCGGATCGGTCTGTGCCGCATTCAGCGACGATTCCGGAATGTATCCGAGGTCGCCTCCGGTCGCCGCCGTGTTTGCATCCTCCGAATAATCCATCGCCAGTTGCGCGAAATCGGCGCCGCTGTTCAGCTTGTCTTCGAGCATCTTGGCTTTGCGTTCGGCTTCTGCCTCGTTGGTCGCGTCGTCATTCTTGCGGTTGCGCACCATCTGGTCTTTTCGCGGAGTAATCACGATTTGCGAAATGCGGTATTGCGGCTCCGCAACGTTAAACTGGTTGCGGTTCGTATTGTAGAAGTCCACGACGTCCTGATCCGTGATGGTAACTTTCGCCGCCACCTCGCGGTTGAGCAGCTTCTGAATCGACAGTTGCCGGCGCAGGTCCTTCTTCAGGTCGTCCACGCTCATCCCGCCGTCTTTCAGTTTCCTTTGGAATTCTTCTTCGGTATACCCGCTCTTCAGCTCCGTAAATTTATCTTCTACTTCGCCATCGCTGGCTTCCAGGTTTAGCTTCTTCGCCCGCTCCAGCAAGATCTCGTTGTTGATGAGTTGCTCCACCACGTTCAGCTTCCCGGAAAGCACCTCTTCCGGAGAGGTTTCCTGCGCCTCGGGATTGATGCGCGTCTTGTAGTACTTCTCAACCTCGTCCCGCTTGATTTCCGTCCCGTTCACCACCGCCCACACATCGGGTGCATGGCTCTCCTGCTGCTTACATCCCGCCAACAAAGACACCAGCAGCGCCGCCGCGGGCAAAAGCGCCGCTCCGCGATGAACCGCGCCGCCGTTTCTCTCCAGTCGGATTGCGGGATTCAGGAAAATTTTCAAGGGATTTTGCTCAGGCCGCTTTTTTCACGCGACCCAGTCGAATGCAGGCCGTGCACACCTTCACTTGTTTCCGTGCGCCATTGACGACCGCTCGCACCTTTTTCAGATTCGGATTCCAACGCCGCCGCCGGGTATTATTCGCGTGGCTCACCACATTCCCGTAGCTCGGCCCCTTGCCGCAAATTTCACACTTCAATGCCATGATATGCCACTTCCTAAGCTTCAAAGGATAGAAAACAAGACCCTTAATTCTAGCAGTTTCCCCACAAAACACAAAACACGCTGTGCTTTTTTAAGTCGCTATTTTCGCGCCCTTTGAACGGAACAGACCCTTTGGCCAACTCGTCCAAACGTCGCCCGGGCGCCCTTTGTTATACTGAATCAGTCTAGCCGAGGGATGAATCCATTTGAGCTCGCTTCGCATCTCGATCGTTCAATACCTAAACACTGCGCCTCTTGTCCGCGGTTTCACGCATGGCCCTCTTCGCGGCAAATATCAGCTTTCCTTCACCGTTCCCTCACAATGCGCCGAAGCGCTCCGTTCCGGCGAAGTCGACATCGCCATCATTCCCGCCATCGAGCTGCAATGCATCGACGGCTTGGTTATTCTCCCCGATCTTTGCATCGCTTCGAAAAAATCCGTGCGCAGCCTTCTGTTGGTCTCGAAGAAACCGATTCATGACGTTCGCCGCATCGCCCTCGATCGCAGCTCCCGGAGCACGCAAACTCTGGTCCGCATTCTCTGCGCCAAGCGCTGGCACATCGCTCCGGAATTTTTCGAAGCCGCTCCCGATCTGCCTGCCATGCTCGGCGAAGCCGATGCCGCGCTCCTCATCGGCGATCCCGCACTACGCCTCGCGCTGGACTCCGAACCACAAGCGGCAACCGACGCCAATGGCGAAACAACGCTTCCCGCCGATCTTGCAGGCCTACCTTCCAAGTCTCCACTGTTTCTCTACGACATCGTCGAAAAGTGGCGTGCGCTGACAAACCTTCCCGCCGTCCTTGCCTTATGGGCCGCCAGGCCTGCTGTCGTCACGCCCGAACGCATTCGTGATTTTCAGGAATCTCTCGTGTTCGGCATGCAGCAACTCCCGCAAATCGTCGCCGAAGCTTCTCGCGAACTGAATCTTCCCGCCGAAAAAATCAACCGCTATCTGACTGAGAATATCGATTACACTCTCGACCAGGAAAATCTTTGCGGCTTGCAGCGTTATTTCGATCTGGCCGCCGAATTGGGACGAATCGATCAGGCAAAGCCGCTGCAATTCGCAAGTTTTGAAACATCACGGGAGTTAGCAGCCGCTCGCCGCACGTAAAGGAACCCACGTGGCCGTCACGAAACAACAAGCCCTCGACATGCTTCAATCCGATGACCTCGTCGGCATCGGCATGGCCGCTCATCAGCTGCGCCTCCAGAAAAACGATCCCCGCATGGTCACCTACCAGATCGATCGCAACATCAACTACACGAATTTTTGCACCGAATACTGCTCCTTCTGCGCCTTCTATCGCCCGCTCGGCGCCAAGGACGGCTACATCCTCCCCTTCGAAGAAATCTACGCCAAGATCGACGAGATGCTCACGCTCGACGGCACCGGCGTTCTTCTCCAGGGCGGGCTCCATCCCGATCTCCAGATCGGCTACTACGAAAATCTTCTGCGCTCGCTCAAATCCCGGTACCCTCGGGTTCATCTCCATTGCTTTTCCGCCCCGGAAATTCTCTGCATCGCCGAAGTCAGCGAACTCAGTATCCGCGACACCATCGAGCGCCTCATGGACGCCGGCTTGCAATCCATTCCGGGCGGCGGCGCCGAAATTCTCGACGACGAAGTCCGCGCCAAAATCGCCCGCCTGAAATGCACCAGCGATGATTGGATGGAAGTCCATCGCACCGCGCACGCTCTCGGATTGCGCACCACCGCCACCATGATGTTCGGCTGCGGCGAAGAACTTCGCCATCGCGTGAATCATCTCGAACGCATTCGCCAGCTTCAGGAGGAAACGGGCGGCTTCACCGCATTCATCCCTTGGATTTTCGCCGCCGAAAACACCGCGCTCGGCAAGCGCGTTCAGGAAACCACCGCCGTCGATTACCTCAAAACCCTGGCCGTCAGCCGCCTCTATCTCGACAACATCGATCACATCCAATCCAGCTGGCTCACGCCCGGCATCAAAGTTTGCCAGGTCGGCCTACAATTTGGCGCGGACGATGTCGGCAGCATCCTCATCGAAGAAAACGTCGTCTACGCCGCAGGCGTCCGCCGCCGCACCAATGAAGAAGAACTCCGCCGCATCATTTACGACGCCGGCTTCCTTCCCGCCCAGCGCGACACCCTTTATCGCTCATATGTGCTGAAATCCCCCTACCCGCCAAAGCAAGCAAACGCAGCGTAAATGCTCGCCCGAAGATCAACAGCACCTGCTCGATGATCAAACCGCTACACGCCAGCGCCCTCGGCGCGACACATCCCCAAATTATCTGGAAAACAAACCGGCTACTTCTTCACCTTAACCAAAATCTCCACTTCCGTCCCATCCGCCAACTCCAACGGCGCCGCCAACTCCAACCGTCCATCGCGGCACCGCCCCACCAACCGCAGGGTCGTCTCTCTCGCCGCCGGCGCGCTTCCCGCCCGTCCCGTCTCATCCAACGCCTGATTCACCAATGCATCGGCCTCGCGATTCTGCTCCCGGTATACATGCTCGATCCGAAACGACTCGAACCCCTGCGCCATCTTGCTTGCGCGCTCGAACAACGGCTTCAAATCCGCGCTCTTCACTTTGTACTGCCCGCGCATCTGCTTCACCATCAATTCCGAATCGCTTTCTACGCGCAATGAGCGCACGCCATGCGTCTGGGCGTAGTCCAGCGCGGCAATCAATCCAAAATATTCAGCCACATTGTTCGTGTTTTGCCCGATGTATTTCTTTAAACGCGCGACGATCGCCCCGCTGCCGTCGCGAATCACCACTCCATAGGCCGCCGGCCCCGGATTTCCCCGCGAACCGCCATCAATATTCGCCTGATACGCCGCTGTTTTCCTCGCCGGCTCCGGCTGAGCGTCCCCAAATAGTCCCCCGCCTCTTGGCGTCGGTGCGCGCTTCTGCGTCACGAATGCGCCGCCCCGTTTGCCGCTTCCTTAGGTCTCGCATGGGGAATCGGCTCCAAGGTGTACAAAATCCTCCCGCACATCTCGCAGCGAAACACTTCTTCGTCCGTCTCGCTCGTCAACATCTGCATGGCGTGCGGCAGCACGCGCATACCGCATGCCCGGCACTGTTCCCCTCGCGCCTCGGCCAGCGCCGTTCCCGGATGTCGCTTTTCGACGCGCGTATACAAACTCAAGATCTCCTCCGGAACATTCTTCGCAATGCCTGCGCGTTCAGCCGATGCCGCTTCGATCTGCTTTTTCTTCTCTCCGTACTGCACTTGCATCTGCTTCTTCTCGACCGCAATGACCTGGTCGGATTCGCGCAAATCCGCTTCGACATGCTTCACGCGCCGTTCCAGTTCCTCGAGGGCCATCATCTGTTCCAGAACCAGATCCTCAGCCTTCGAAGCCTCTGCTTCTGCATTCGCGATTTCGTGCTGCAGAGCCTTATACGCCTCATTGGTCTTCACCGAACTGCTCTGCTCGCGGTACTTCTTCGCCCGGCCTTTCCATTCCTCCACGTCCAGTTCCAATTTCTTCCGCCGGGTCAGAGCCCTCGTGTACGCCTCCTTCGCCGCGGTCACCGCCTCTCGCGCCCCATTCAGCTTCGCGTCCGCTTCGCGCAACTGTTTCGGCAATCCATCCAACTCCGCGCGCGACGAAGCCAGAATCTGATCCAACCGTTGTAATTCCAATAATTGCGGTATAGCAGGATGCATAGCGGCTGATTTTAGCACACGCCTCCGCTGCGCCTTCACCCGTCGCGCCACAAGCTAGTCCAGGGGGCAAGCCCTGGGTAATCAACGGCCACACCAGCGCCGTAGGCGCGACACTCCCACCCCTCAATTCTCTTGCTTCATTTCTAACGGATTTCCCGCAGCGAGGAACTGCAAACAAAACAGCCTTCACGAACTTTGCGGAAGCGCGTTGCCTTTTCTCGACAGGAACCGCCCATTTCGCGTTTCCAAGGGCTTCCTCCACGCTTCCGCACAGCTCGCACTACAAACTGAAAATCACGTCGCTTTCAGGTCCCGATGAATCAGCGCCGCATCCAAGAAATACCCAATCCCCACCGCGAGTGGCAGAATCCCAACCGCCGATGCCGCCAACGGTTCCGGCTCTCCGACCACCCGCGCAATCACCGCGAACATGAGGATGAATCCCAGACCGCCGCTGACCAGCAAAATCCCGGCTCGCCGCGACCGCGCGAATTGCGACAATTCCGGCTCCATGGGAATCTCCGTTCCTCGCGCCAGCGCCGCCAGTCTCTCTTCCGTGCGTAGTTTCCTGACCCGGTAGTAGGTGTACAACGAGGCTACCGGCAATCCGCAGGTCAAAATAACCGCAACTAATCCGATGACGTTTCCATCCATGTGCCAGTCCTTCCGCGGCGCACCCTTCCGCCGCTTGTCACTCTCACGGTAAGGTACGCACACCCCAGGCCGAAAGTTCCTCGAGAGAGGTTTAAAACGCTCAAATTGTTCAAATTGTAAGGAGAATGAAGGCCTAACTATTCGACTTCCCGTACCTGCATACTTCCGTCAATCGCCAGCTTGGGATAGCGGATTCCTGACCCGGCCGCGGCCGCTGGGTGCTCCGCCGTCACTACAAAATCCGTCCCGGTGCAGCTCACCTCATAGCTGTAGCCGTCCCGCTCCTTCTTGTTCATCGTCAGCGACCCTGCCGAAATCAGCTCGTCCAGCGACGCACACTTGCTGTTCAGCGCAATGTTTCCCCGCTCTGCCTGCGCAATCTGCAGCAAGTCACTACGCACCCCGGTCAAGCTGATGGCTTGCGTCGGGGCCGTCCCCTCATCGGTTGTTGGCATCTTCTTGACGTAGTAGTAGTAGACCCCTGCCGCCAATGCCACAGCCGCCAGTAATCCTGCAATCGCTCGCATACCATGATCTTGTCCTTGCCCGCCGCTCCGGACAAGTGTTTCTGCGCCCATAGTGCTTTTGGTAACAACACCCCGCTCTTTGCCTTCTCCGCACTTCCCTTTCTGCTAAGCTGCTCTAGACGTTGTTCGCTTTCCTGAGGGGCCCTCGATGAACATGGAATTCGCCGCCAATGTAGCGCCAGCCTGTTTTCTGGTCGTTGCCCTCGTGATTGCTTTCGAGGCTTTCGTGCAATCGCGGCGCACTCGTTTTCGCGCCTGTAAGGTTTATCGCATCAATTCCACCGCCCGTTAGGCGCTTTGACTTTGCAGTAGACAGAGACCCGGTGCGCTGCCCAGCCGCCGGGTTTCTGTTTTTCTGCAGTTCGCGTCCGCTTCCCGCCAGATCGCCTAGTTGAAATCCACTACTCTGCGTTCTTGCAACGTCTCTCCTCCCCGCATCATCTAATGTGCTGTGGTTCGGTACGCGTCACCTTCCTTCCTCTCGTCGCTTTGTCTGACGCGCAACCCTGGCGTACACTGGACTCTTGCCGCGTGCGTCTAATCCGGAGTGAGGCACCCTTGATCGATCAATCTCGCGCCATCCGGCGCAGCAGTTATCCCTCTGTTCTGGTTTCTGTGACTCTTCTCGCTGGCCTGGCTTTCATCGCTCGTCCGCGCGTGCTCGCCGCGGAAACCGACAGCGTCGCGAAGCTATCTCCAGCTTTCGGCGCCATGAAGGCCGAGCTCGACCGTTCCACGAAAATTCTCGGTTCTCAGGATCCTCCGGCGTACTACATTGGCTATACGCTCACCGATTCGCAACGCGCCACGATATCCGGTTCCAACGGCGCGCTACTCCAGAGCGACGAAAATCGCAATCGCTGGCTCGAAGTCACCGTTCGGACCGGCAGCTACCAGCTCGACGACACGCACAAGATCGATGGCAAACAAGCTCCGAACGGCGGACCCGGCACGAGCGCCCCTCTCGACGACGCCCCCGAGGTTCTTCGCCGCGCGATCTGGCTGGAAACGGATAAGCAGTATCGGGCCGCCGCCGAAGCCTTCATCAAGATCAAAACCGGCAAAGAAGTGCAGGTCCAAACCGTCGAAGCTTTGACTCCCGATTTCTCCCACGAAAAACCCCAGCAGTTCACCGGGCCTTGGGTCTCCTTCACCCTCGACCGCAAACCCTGGGAACAAAAAGTCCGTGAGTACACCACCTACTTCAGAGAGTCCCCTGCCATCATCAATTCCATCGTCACCTTCACCGCGCTGGCCGAAAACACCATGCAACTCACCTCCGAAGGCACGCAACTCCAATTCGGACAGATCCGCTACCGTCTGGAAATTTTCATTCAAGGCAAAGCGACCGACGGCATGGACATCGATCGGTACTACAATTTTGATTGGGTTAATCCTTCCGACGCCCCGGATGACAAAGCCGTTCGCGCCGCCTCTGCTCAGGTTCGCAAAGAATTGGAAGGCCTGGTCGTTTCTCCTCTCAACGATCCGACCGTCGGTCCCGCTCTTCTGACCGGCCGCGCCGCCGCCGTCTTCTTCCACGAAGTGTTCGGCCACCGTGCCGAAGGCCACCGCCAGAAAGACGTGAACGAAGGGCAAACCTTCGCCAAGAAAGTCAACGAGCCTATCCTTCCCGACTTCCTGAGCGTCGTCGACGACCCTACGACGAAGAGACTCGGCAAGCAGGATTTGCTCGGCTACTACCAGTATGACGACGAAGGGGTGATCGGTGAGCGCGTCACGCTTGTCGATCACGGCGTACTGAAAAATTTCGAGATGTCCCGCTCGCCTATCGCCGGATTCCCGAATTCCAATGGTCACGGCCGCCGCCAGCTCGGCGCCACTCCGGTTTCACGTCAAGGTAACCTCATCGTCGAAAGCAACAACGCCGTCACCAACGCGCAGCTTCGCGCCAAGCTCATCGAACTCATCAAGCAGCAAAACAAACCCTACGGTCTGTTGATCGACGACATCGCCGGTGGTTTCACATTCACGGGCCGCGGCCAACCGCAGGCTTTCCAGGTTGAGCCGCTCGTGGTTTATAAGGTGTTCGCCGATGGCCGGCCCGATGAACTGGTTCGCGGCGTCGATATCGTCGGCACCCCTCTGGCCGCGCTGACAAAAATCGTCGCCACAGGCGACACGCCGGAAGTCTTCAATGGTTATTGCGGCGCTGAATCGGGCTACGTACCGGTCTCGGCAGCCGCTCCGGCGATCCTCACCTCGGAACTGGAAGTTCAGAAAAAGCAGACGTCCACGGACCGGCCGCCCATCCTCCCGCCGCCGGCCCATGACCCCGTAAAATCAGGAGGCCAACAGTAATGCGTTCATTTCGTCTCGCCGTTGTCCTTTTTCTCTCTCCGTGGCGCCCTTCGTCCTTGCTGCGCAAGCGCCCGCGGATGAAAAAGATCACACCATGCAAGCCATGAAAGACGAGATGGCTCGCGCCACATCTCGTCTCGAACTCGCTATTCCTCCCGCGAATCAGCCGGTGCGTCCTTATTACGTCGAATACCGCCTGCTCGATGTAGAGATTCGGGAAATCACCGGTGAATTCGGCGCGCTCGTCTCCGCCGGCCACAACCGCATGCGCCTCATGACCGTCGGCGCCCGTGTCGGCGATTACAAGCTGGATAGTTCCAACTTTATCGGCGACGAGAATTTCCGCGGCTTTATCGGACCTTCCGGCAGTGTCGGCATCGATCGCGATTACAACTCTCTTCGCCAGGATCTCTGGATCGCCACCGATCAGGCTTTCAAGGAAGCCGTCGAAACCTATTCCCGCAAGCAGGCCTACCTCAGCAGCCTCGCCCGTCCCTCGGATATCGACGATTTCTCCCGCGTGCAAGTCATTCAGCGCGTCGATCCGCTTCCGACGGCCGACTGGTCCAATCGCAATTGGGAGCAGGAAGTTCGTGACACGTCTGCTGCCATGCGCGCATTCCCGCAAATCTACGAGTCTCGCGTCACCTACTACCTCGTCTACACCACCGAATATCTCCTCACAAGCGAAGGCACGGAAGTTCGCACGAACCATTCCTACGCCGCCGTCGAAGCTCCGATGAGTTCTCTGGCCGACGACGGCATGGCGTTGAATCATTTCTACGCAGCCTATGCTCCTCGTCCGATCGACCTTCCTTCTGCCGATGAAGTCCGCAAGAATTTGAATGTCGCCGGCACGGAACTGATGGCCATGCGCGCCGCTCCACCCGCTTCCGATTACACCGGGCCTGTCCTTTTCGAATCTCGCGCCGCCGCTGCTCTGCTTGCCCAGGTGCTCGGGCCGTCTCTCAGTGGTGCCCGTCCGCCCGTTGCCTTCCAGCCTGTCGTCGACCAGTTGATGAGCAGTCTCGGCGCGCGAAGCGATTGGAGCGGAAAGGCGGACGTCCGCGTTCTTCCTCCGACCGTCACGCTGATCGATGATCCCACCGCCAAAGACTACAAAGGAACTCCGCTGATCGGCGGATACACGATTGACCAGGAAGGCGTTCCCGCCGAAAAAGTCACGATCGTCGCCGACGGCAAGCTGAAGACGCTTCTGATGTCCCGTAGACCCGGCCCAGAGTCCGACAAGTCCAACGGCCACGGCCGCTCCTTCTTTCTGGCCGAGCCCAGGCCAACCATGAGCAACCTCTTCTTCAGCTCTTCGGAGACCGTTTCGAAAGACAACTTGAAGAAAAAATTCGTCGACGCTTGTAAAGCCGAAAAACTCGACTACTGCCTGATTGTCCGCCAGATGGACAACCCCGCTGTGAGCATCATGCACCAGGAAGATTTCAACGACCTTCTCGCGAGCTTCGGCGGAAGTGCGGCCACGGACCGCTTGCCTCTGGTCGTCTACCGCTACTTCCCCGCCGACGGTCACGAAGAACTCGTTCGTGGCGCGCGCATCACCGGATTCAACGCCCGCTCGCTCCGCAACATCGAAGCGATCGGCGACGACAACTACGTCTACAACTTCCTGGAAAGCGAGAACGCCCCGATCGCCGGCACGGCACTGGGCGCGTTCGGCAGCGCCCAGCAAAACGGGCTACCTGCCTCGGTCGTAGCGCCCTCTCTGCTGTTCGAAGAAGTAGAATTTCGCGGAGCCCGCGGCGAACCGAAGCGTCTCCCCTTGATCCCGGAACCGCCCATGTCCGCGACACCAGCCAAGTAATCCCGAGGGCATCTTTTTATCCGAGGGTTTTGCTCTAGCTTCTTTATAGTGTCGGTCGTTCGAGTTGTTTCCACGTGATTTTGGCAACGCCGCGTCTGCGAATCACAACTCACCCCCTGCAATTCGCTGGTAGTCTTATCCCATGGTCCTCACCCCTCGCTTCCACTCCGCCAACCAGGAGAAAAAACGCGCGGCTCTCCTGAGCGTAGGGTCCGCCACCGTCCTGCTTTGCCTGAAAACGTTCCTCGTCTTAAGCACTGGCAGCTTAGGAATCCTCTCCGAAGCGCTTCATTCCGGTCTGGATCTCGTCGCCGCCATCATCACCTTCCTCTCCATCCGCGTCTCCGATCAACCCGCTGACTCGCGTCATCCCTACGGGCACGGCAAATTCGAAAATTTCTCGGCGTTCCTCGAAACCGGTCTCTTAGTGCTCACGGCCCTTTACATCATCTACGAAGCCTTCGATCGCCTCTTCTTCCATTCCGTCCACATTCAGCCCAGCCTGAGCGCCATTCTCGTCCTTCTTGCGGCTCTAGCCATCGACCTCACTCGCGCCCGCGCCCTCAACAAAGTGGCGCGAAAGCATGCCAGCGAAGCCCTCGAAGCCGACGCCCTGCACTTCTCCACCGATGTTTGGAGCACCATCGTTGTCATTCTCGGCATTGCCTTGGTCTGGGCCGGCAACACATGGAATCTCGCGTGGCTCGCCTATGCGGATTCCGTCGCCGCTCTCGTCGTCGCAGGTGTCATCCTCTGGGTAAGTTCGCAGCTCGGCCGCCGCACCATTGACGCTCTTCTCGACGCCGTTCCCGAAGGCTTGCAGCATCAGATCTCCGACGCCATCGGCAGCATGGACGGTGTCCTCCGTGTCGATCGCGTCCGCGTGCGTCGCGCGGGCAATCGCCACTTCGTCGACGCCACCGTTTCCGTGCCGCGCGCCGCCAATCTCGAGCAAGTTCACGCGCTCACCGACGCCATCGAACAACGCGTGGGCGAAATCGTACCCGCCGATGTCGTCGTTCATGCCGAACCGCGTGCCCCGGACAACGAAGACCTCTTCGAATCCATTCGCGCGGTCGCCCAGCGCATGGGCCATCCCATCCACGACATCTCGGCCACCCAGCAGGATGGCAATCTTTTCGTCGAACTGCATCTCGAAGTCGACGAAAATCTGTCTCTCTCTGAAGCCCACCGCCAAGCCACCGAGCTCGAAACTGCAATCACCGCGCTCGGCGACGGCCACCACAAACTCGATGTCAACATTCACATCGAACCTTTAGGCCGGCACATCGCCACTCCAGAAATTGGGGTAGGTGAAATGCGCCAGCTCGAGCTGGCTGTAGAAGACTTTCTGAATCACATGCCCCCGAGCTACGACGAACTGCTCAATTGCCACGATGTGCGCGTGCGTCAAGTCGACCACCACATTTTGGCCTCCTGCCACTGCATCATGAAAAGCGACTACTCCATCACCCGCATCCATGATGTCCTCGCCGCTCTCGAAGACCTAGTCAAAGAAAAATTCCCCCAGATCTCTCGCGTGACCATCCACCCCGAACCTCCAGAAGCCTCCTGACCCTCTGTCCTGCGCCCTCTCGTCACGCGCGCCCATCTCCGCTGGCCATGCACCGAAGGGCTCAACTCAATGTGTCGTCCCGAGGGCGCTTTCTGCCCGAGGAATCTGCTTCTTCCTCCCTCCCCCGAAAAATGTTCCGTCCCGTTCCGTCAGTCACGCATGTTAACCTCAAAAAAACCGTTCGATGGAGGAATCATGTCGGAATCCCTGGACGAATTTCAGAAATTTCGCACGGATCTGAACCTAGAGATCCTCAACTGTGGACGCCTCGGCCTGAAGCGCTATTTTGCGCTCGACCACCAGGCCTATGAAGCCGGCGCGCTGGACTCTAAAACCAAGGAACTACTGGGCTTAATGGCTTCCACCGTGCTCCGCTGCGACGACTGCATCAGCTATCATTTGGTCCGCGCAAGAGACACAGGCTCGACCCGCTCCGAAGTCATTGACGCCCTCAACGTCGCCGTCGTAGTCGGCGGTTCCATTACCATCCCCCACCTTCGCCGCGCCTTTGACCGAATGAGGCACATTCCCGGCCTCGAACCTGAGGTAAAATGAACGACTCGATAACCCCCATGAGCACGACACCCAACGTCATCACGGCCGAGCAGGAAAATCTGCTGCAGCGCATCAAAGGTGTGTGCGGCGCGGTCTTGTTCCTGCTATTTCAGCGGTCGCCCAAATTCCTGAAACTCTATCGCAACGAACAATCCTGGGCCTTGTTCCGCGTAGCGCTCGGCTGTTTCGGCGCCGCGCTCGTCATCCTACCGCTCAGCTTGTGGCACGGCTATTTCACTGCCGTATTTGGCCTGCTCTTCTTCGTGCTTTCGATCCTGCTCCCGCCCGCGGAACTCGAATCACCCACGGACCGCAAAGCCCGCGAATTGGGTGCGAAAACCGTCGTGAGTGGCGGCGACTACCAACCCGGAAACGCGTCAGCGACCTCGGTGCAACTGTTTATCTCGCCCTCGCAAACCTGGGCCATGGACAAGCGTTACGAACCGCAGGTCGTTATCACCACCGGCGAGATCGCCACGGTCGATGTTCTGCCGAGTGAAAACCATTGGCTGCTCATCGTTCGCTGGGGCGAGCACAAAGCGGAGTTTCTCTACAAAGGCATCTTCGCCGAGCGCTTTGCCCGTCTCGCTGAAGAATCCCTGCGCCAGGCCAGTCTTGCCTCGCAACCACCCTCTGTCCATCGCCGCGCCGCGGGCGTTTAGTGTCCCGTAACTTCTTCGATCTATTTTTTCTTCCCTCGCCAGCCCCCCTCCATTCTGTGCGAAAATAGAGTCATGGCACGAGGCTGGGAGAGCAAAGACGTGGAATCTCAAGTAGAAGACAGAACGCTCGTGGCGGAAAACTCTGAAAAAGCCAGGAAGACCGCTCGAGACATGCAACGGGAAACGGAACGGCGAGGACTGCTCCTTTCCCGCAAACGAATTGCCAACGATTTGGAAACCGCCACGCATCCGAACCACCGCAAATCGCTCGAAGCCGCCCTCGAACACCTAGACAAGAAGATCGCCGAATTAAGCTGACGTTTTCCTGCGACCCAGAGGGAACCATCCTGCCTTCTCGAGAATTTGCTTGCCCCGGGACGCGAAGCGCCCCTGAGGAACTAGTTCTAGGCTTCTCGGCCGCCCCTAATCCGTAAAAACCACCCCCACCGCGGCCGTTCCCCCTTCCCCTCCAGCCTCAATCCGGACCACGTAACCCCGTAGCCGCATTTCCTTCACGCCATTCGACCCCGGAGTTTCCATCACCACTTCCAGTTCGGACTGCAATCGCGGGCTGTGCTTCAACGCAATCAGGGCGCCCTGCAGCGACAGGTCGCGCACGGTGGTTTCTTCCTTGAACTCCCGGCCCTCGGTGGTCAGTCCGCTGACCATCGCGCGAAACTGCGCTTCACGGCGCGAAGCCGTTCTCGAACCGGGCAAATGCGCCTGCACCGCCTGCCCCGGTGCTCCCAGCGTGACTACCATACCCTCGCCCGCCGCGAAAACAGAATCGAACTCCTCGCGCGCATCCCGCAAAAGACCGTCGATAATGCGGTCGGTCGATTCAGGGTCGTGATGGAAAAGCACCAGCGCCTTGGCCCCCGCCGCGCGCGCTACTTTCACGCCTTCTTTCCACGAAGAATGTCCCCACCCGGCCTTGGTAGCGAGCTGCCCGGGCGTATACTGCGCGTCGTTCACGAAGATGTCTGCGCCCTCCGCGAGCTGGCACAGGCTCTTGTCGAACACTGGATCGCCCGGCTCGTTGTCCGTAGCGTAGACAATCGTCCCGGCGGAAGTTTCGATTCGGAAACCGAGACAACCCTGCGGATGATTCAGGTGACGCGCCGTAACTTTATTTTTGCCGACCAGGAAACTTTCGCCGCCTTCCACTTCGCGAAATTTCCGTTTCGCGCTCATCGCCGAGAAATCCACCGGGAAATACGGTTGCGCCATCTGTGTTTCAAACACCTGGCGCAAGGAATCGTGCCCGAGAAATTTGGAACGGAAGCTGTACAAGTGGAATTCGTTGTTCTCCACGTAGAGAGGAGCGAAGAACGGCAATCCCTGGATATGGTCCCAATGATAATGGGTCACGAAAATGTGGGTTTCCGCGGGACTGGCAGAATTTCCCGAACTCCAGCGATTTCCGAGCATGCGCAGGCCGGTGCCGCAATCTAGAATGAATCGCGTGCCGTCCGGTGCAAGAAACTCCAGGCAGGGCGTATTTCCGCCATACCGCCACGTCGTCGGATCGACCGTCGGCGTTGAGCCGCGAACGCCCCAGAAGCTTAATTTGGCAGCAGTAGGAGAGCTCATTTCGGTCGGTCTTACGGTGAAAAACTCCTGTAAAGCGGCGCATGAGACGGGTGCGGATGCACCTTTTCTGATAGTGGCAGCGGCTTCCGGAGTCGTCAACGAAATCGCGGATGGGTGTTGTCAACCATCCAACAACGGGCTGCGTCGCGCTCGCGAAGGACGTAGAATGCTTAGCAATGCACATGCACGAACAAGACGGCCATTCTCACGGCCACTCGCATGACCACCATGGTCACAACCATGTTCATCCCCCCATGAAGCCCTCCGTGCTTGCATGGGCCATGCTCGCCACTCTGGGGCTGGTGTTCGCCGAGGTATTCGGCGGATTGCTGGGACACTCCGTAGCCCTATTGAACGACGCCGTGCACAACTTGTCTGACGTGCCGGCATTGGGCATTTCCTGGTTGGCGATGCGCTGGGCCGAACGACCTGCCGACTCGGACAAGACCTACGGCTATCATCGCGCCGGCACGCTGGCCGCGTTCACCAACGCGGTCCTGCTGATTGTCTTGGCGCTTTGGCTGGGGTACGAAGCCATCGACCGCTTGCGCCACCCGGTCGAAGTGGTGGAAAGCTGGATGATCTGGACCTCGCTGGCGGCGCTCGCCGTCAATGGCGGAATCACGCTTTCCCTGATCAAAGGCCACAAAGACCTGAACTTGCGCAGCATCCTAGTGCACAACTTCGGTGATGCACTCTCGAACATAGCAATCATCGTCGGCGCGCTCCTGATCGGCTACACCCATTTAAGTTGGATCGATCCGCTGCTCGGCTTGGCGATTGGTCTGCTCGTGCTGTATTCCTCCATCGGCATCTTGCGCGAATCCGCACACATCTTGCTCGAAGGAAGACCCCACGGCACCCGCGTCGAAGAAGTGGCCCGAGCCATCCTCACCGTCGAGCACGTCAAGGAAGTACATGACATACACATCTGGTCGCTCGGAGGAGAACACAACGCTCTAAGCTGTCACGCGCGCATCCCGGACATGCATATGGACAAATGCGAGGAAGTCATCGCTTCAATCAAACAAAAAGTAAAGGAATTCGGAATCGAGCACAGCACCGTACAGTTGGAACGCGCCGGCCTTCCCGCCACTTCTGGCTACGTCATGCCGGAACCCATGCAGAAAAACTAGGTTCGCACTACGATGCCCGCCTAACCGGACGATAGAGGCTGATTGGCTTACGGCAACGCGGCTGGCGCAACATTGAACGCCACACCCGATGTGGGCAGACTAGGAAGATTGATGGTATTACCCAGATCTTCATTCGACTTTTGCGTGGCATCGAAATCCAGCGAATCCAGAGCCACGCTGCGCCGCGCGCCATCTTTCGTGACGTAGTGCAGCTTGTCGTTCAGGAAACTGTAGGCGACTGCGTACAGTTTGGTCCCATCACGTTGCACAAATACAAATTGCGCCAGTGCTTGATTGATTCCACCTGAACTCGAGCGGGAAGCCGAAGGCATACCGACAGATGGTTCCGGTCCTTGCTCAGCAACTCCTGGATTTCCGTCAGTCGGCTGGTTACTGGCTTCTTCTTGCTGCTCTCCTGCTTGTTCCTGTGGCGCAGAGGAGTCGATGTAGTACGGCATCGGCACATAGATCGCGCCGCCAAAAAATGGAAGCACCACGCCCGTCCTGGGCGCGCACGCGCTCAAGCCCGGCAACGGATAGCTACCGCGACCATTACAAAAACTAGTCGCGCCGGTAACCGAATTGACAAACCCGCCGAGAGGGTTGACTGCACCACCGAGCGGCGGAGGAGGTAGCGGCCGCGTGGCTGCGACAGTTTTCGAGTGAGGAACCGCGGGTTTCACATTGGACGATGCTGCGACGCGATGCACGGGGTGCGTGGACGTCGTTGGATGCGCTGGAGTGACATGACCGGCTGGAGCAACCGAGGGCGGATGCGCGACGACAGGAGGCGCAGCCGAAACGGGCAGAGCGGCGTGTTGTTGCGCGGAGAGAGGGAGCGACACTCCAACAAGCAACAGTCCGAAAAACAATGGTTTGCGCATAACGCGCTCCTGGAAGGCTAAGTCACGGCCTTCCTATAGATTAGACGTTGGAAATGGAGGGTGGGGTACGCGCAATTCCCGCCTCAAGCGCATTGTGCACCCAAACCATGGGGAAGAGAAGTCCTATTCTGAGCGGCCGCTTTCAGTACTTCCAGCTCATATCCGCGCCCGGCGGAGCGGTCTCCGTCATGCGACGCGTTATCTTCGGCATGATGCGCTGGTAAACGGTTCCAAAGCTTTCGTCATTCGAGACGTCTCCGCCGCCCATGTAGCAATGCGCCTTGCCGGGGCTGTATTCGAACTCCGCAATCCGGAACGGGTTTTTCGGCGAATCCACGAAATTCTGCATCAGGTGCACGGCATTGTTGAGGTACCACGTATCCATGTCACCGACCGCGAAATGCAGTTTGCCGGCTAGCTTCGGACCGAGCGTCGAGACGTCGCGTTCCAGGATGTATCGAAGGTCGTAATGCTCTTTCCAATAGGCTGCGACTTCCGGATCGATCGCGCCCGTTGAAGGATTCCAAATAGGCTTGGGGTACCCATCCGGGCCAACCGGGCTGAACACGGCCTGCCAGATTCCGAACTGCTCGGTGGAGCGTCCGTGCGTTCCCATCACTTCCTCGCGGCGAACCGCAGGTTCCATCACGGCCATGACCTCTCCGATGGAATTGCGCATCTCCGCGCGCGGCACCTTGCCGAACGGCCCTTGCTCCCAGAACGCATTCTTGTCCGCATAGACATTAACCGTCTGGTAGGCACGGAAATCAATCGGGTCGGGGCAAAAACTGTAAGCGCCATTGTAAAAATCCGGATAGAAAATCTGCGAAGCCGCAGCCTCCCACCCGCCGGTCGAAGCACCTTCGAGGGCTCGCGCCCACGGCTGTCCGATGCCACGGAATCGCTTTTCGACTTCCGGAATTAGTTCCTGCGTGATGGCATCGCCGTACGGCCCGACGTTCGCCGAATTCACGGCATACGAATCGTCGTAGTAAGGATTGGCGTGCTGGATGCTCAACAGGAGCATCCGTGCCAGCCGGCCCGAAGTCCAATCTTGATAGAAACGATTGGCGTACTTCAGGAATTGCAGTTCTCCATCCTTCTGGGGACTCGGAACCCTCTCCTGAAAAAAATCCCAATCCGGTTGAAAGTGGTCCTGGTGCACAAGAAGCGGGTAATGCGCGGAAGGATGTTCTTCGAAACCCTCAGGCAGAAGCACCGTAGCGCCCAGATAGACCGGTCGCCCCCAAAAGGTGGATAGCAGCTTGCTCTGAATGCGAATGTGCTTCAGGTATTTCGTATCTTTCGCTGGCTCGATCGGAGGGATTTTCTCCGTCAGCGAAATCCGAATAACGCCGTTCGTTTGCGAGTCGATATGAATGAGCTGCGGCCCATTGAGCAAGTTCCCTGGCTTGCTGAACCACTGCTGTCCTTCGCCCATGTCCGGCGGCAGTTTGACGGTGTGGCCATCGGAGCGATGAAACGTTTCATAGATGTTGAGCACCGCCTGAACGTAGTAATCGCCGGCAGGTATGTCAGCGAGCGAGCGTATGGGATAGCCAAGCGTTGTGGAATCGATGACGGCGGGAGTGCCCGGCTTCCACGAGTCGACATCAAGCCCGAAAAATTGCGCGCTGGAGGTCTCTTCTTCGCGAAGCTGAAAGCGCGGCTCGCTCGATTGATCGGTGGAAATGCCGAGCAGGATGTGGCCGTCGAGCAGTTTTGCGCTGGCCGATTCGGGAAAGGATATTTCAAACCGAAACCTCGAGGAACTCGAAGAGGAGGACTGCGCGAGTGCCTTCGAAGGGAAAAACAGGACAAGGCTGTGAAGAAACAGAAACACGAACAAACAGGAGATTCTCGACACAAAATTCAAAAAGTTCCTCCAGTGCGCGATTGGACAGGATACAACAGGAGCCACAGATTGTTCGTGTAAACTGATAGTCGAAGTCGAAATTCCAAGGTCCCAGCTTCCTGATTCCAAACAGGAGGTCACGAAAATGACGCCGGCCCACCAGGTCCTCCTCAAAGAATTCCTGGACTTCGCCCTTACCGCTTCAAGTCCCCAAGTGCTGATGGAGCGAATCACCAAGCGCCTTCACGAAAAAATGACCCGCTACAATTGGGTTGGTTTTTACCTTGTCGATCCCGCGGATGCAAACTATCTGATCGTAGGGCCGTTCACCGGCAGCTTTACCCCGAACGGGCGCTTCCCTGTAAACGTGGGCCTCTGCGGAGCGGCGGCCACCAGTGGCAAAGTCGTGGTCGTGCACGATGTCACGGCCGACCCGCGTTACCTCGCCGGCTCTTCCCTGGTAAAATCTGAAATGGTCGTGCCCATTCTCGCAAACAAGGAACTGGCCGCCGAGCTCGATATCGAAAGCTATTTCGCCGACACCTTCACCAAGCCCGACCAGGAGTTCGTCGAATCCTGCGCCAAAGTCGTCGCCGACGCTCTAGGAAAAGCTACCGCGTAGATCTCGGTTTTGCACTACAACGATTCACCTTTCGGAAAAGGCTGTCTTGCCGGCCGGTGTTCTCAGAGGCAAGAAATCACTTGCTCCGGGTAACACCCGAAGCAGAGTACGACACTCATCCCGAGGGCGTTTTTTGCCCGAAGGACCTGCTTAACCTCGAGCTATCGGCGAAAGCCACAGAGGCCGCGGCAAGACACCTTCTACTCCGACTCTCCTGTTCGGCATCCCGGTGCCCGCCCTTGCCGCGCCGCAACCTGCGGAGCCCGCAATTCCACCTCAAGTCGCGCGTTATCCGAGCGCATCCCAATCGGTCCATCGAAGGAAAGCGCATCCGCGCCGACCGACCCTTCCCACACGAGGGTGTTGTCCGCAAAAACCTTCATCTCATCCCGATCCATCACCGCGCGCAAGTCATGCGTGTCTGTCGAGCGCAGCACAGGAACCGGCGTGCTACGCCGCGCTTTGATATTCCGGTATCCGCGGTTCCCGCATTCCGCGCTGCTGTGCTGCCCGGGATTGCTCTTCACGGAAACCACAAGCTTCGACTCCGGTTCGATCCGCCACATGACGTACACCAGATTGCACGCATCCGCCGCACGCAATTTCAGACCAAACTGCCGCCGCAGTTCCCCGGATCCGAGCCGCGCTTCATTCCCCGTGGAACCTAGGTAGGTGAAGTGCGCATCCACTTCGGGCGGTGTGAACGCATTCAGATACGCGCGCATCTTCGGCACCACAACCGACAATTTTCCGCCGGGAAACTCATCGAGCGCCCCTTCCGTGACGCAAAGATCAGCCCGCAAAACGGTTACAAGCTTCGTACCCGGCGAATGCGGCGCGCCTTGTAGAGCGACGGCGCTCACAAGGAAAAGGGCGCCGGGAATGGAACCTTTCATACTCACCTCGCCTTCTGCTGCGCGATCCACTTGTCGGTCCGCGCCAGAAGCATGTCGAGCGGCAGCGTGCCGCCATCGAGAATCTCATCGTGAAACGTGCGCACATCGAACTTAGGCCCCAATTCCTTTTCGGCGCGCTGGCGAAGCTCCCGAATCTTCAGTTGCCCAAGCTTGTAGCTCAAAGCCTGAGCCGGCCACGAAATGTAGCGGTCGGTTTCCGTCTGAATCGAGGGCTCGTCGATAGCCCCAGACTTACGAAAGAACTCGACCACCTGATCGCGTGTCCACCCCTTGGCGTGAATTCCCGTGTCGACCACCAACCGCACCGCGCGAAACAGTTCGGAAGAAAGCCGCCCGTAGTCCGACACAGGGTCCTGATAGAAACCGACTTCCTTGCCAAGTTGCTCAGCGTAAAGTCCCCAGCCTTCGATGTAAGCGGTGAAGCCTAGCCCGTGCAGCCGGAATTTCGGCAAACCCGTCAGCTGCTGCTGCACGGAAAGCTGCATGTGATGCCCGGGAACTCCCTCGTGGTAAGCGATCGCTTCATCATCAATCAGCGACCGATCCCTGAAGTGCGAGGTAGCCACGACAACGCGGCCCGCACGCTTCCCATCCGGTGTACCGGTGACATAGTGCGTGGCCGCCGCGGCATCGAAGGCAGGAATCGCCTCGACCGTCACAGACGACTTGGGCAGCAACGTAAACAGTTGAGGAAGCTTCGGCTCCATCTGCGCGATGCACCGCCGAAAGTCATTCAGGATTTGCTCTGCCGAAGTGGGAATGTACTTCGGATTCGTTTTAAGCGAAGCGCGGAAAGCGGCAAGGTCCGCGAAACCCTGCTTTTTCGCGATCGCGGTCATTTCGCCCCGGATGCGATCCATCTCGCGCAACCCGAGTTGGTGAATCTCATCGGGCGTCATATGGGTCGTGGTTCGGGCGTAAATGTCATTCGCATAGCGCCTCTCACCGTCCGGCAACGAGGTGATGGCCAGCGTTGTGCGGCCGTGCGGCGCGTATTCTGTGCGAACGAATTCCGCAAATGCCTTGTAAGCGGGGAGCACATCCGTGTTGATGGCAGCCGTGATTTGTTGCGTCAGTCGCGTCTGCTCCTCGATCGGAATGTCAGCCGGATATTTCTTCGTGGGAAGCAGGAACGGATCGGCGTCAATAATTCCCAGGCATTGAGCGGGCAGCTTCTCCAGCAGGAACCGCACCGGCATGAGGTTGTCCTTCACGCCCGCGCGGAGAACCTCCTCGGTTTGCGCAAGCGCTCCGGGAATCTGGTGCAGCCGCGCAGCGTAATCCTCGTAGTGCTTCACGGAATCGAAGGGAACCGACAACGGCATGTCCGCAAGTGAGGTCTGGATGCCATTCTGCTGGTTGATGGGCATCTCATATTCCTTCAAATTAAAGTCGGCAATTCTCTGCTCCAGAACGCGAATCATCAAGTCGTGTGAAAGCTGATCTCCATCGCTGAATCCGGTCGTCGGTATCGCCTGAATCCCCTTCAGAAATCGGCGATCCGTTTCGTTGCCTCGCGTGATCGCCGCAAGCGAATAGTCCGAAAGCTTGTCGTTATAGCGATAATCCCCGAAAGCCGTTGCGCGCAGGGGAAACTCGCGAAGATCCGACTCGTACTGCTCATCGAACAAAGCGTTCTGCGCCGCCAGCCGCTCGGAAACCGGTTTTAGTTCCTGAGTCAATACCGGCCCGGCCAGTGTCAGTGAGAAGAAAAACAATAGAATTTTCGATCGTTGCATGCGTGCGAGAGTAGCAAGGAGGTAAGATCGGTGGAAGTCGAAACTGCCTGACCCGCAAAGCAGAGGCGTTTCCCGCGCTTTCCTGTAGACAGTCGGTTGTGCTATAACCGGAAGGCTGTGAAACAGGATGGAAAGCAGGAGATCGCCCCACGGGTATCGCGGGGCGCGGTTGTTGCAGTGCCGCCGGCAGGTACCCTGATGGCAGGCGCCTCAGCAGCCGACTCGTACGAAGATCCGTCTCGTTATTGTCCGGTTTGTTCGCAGCGGCTCGAGTCCCGGCGCTGCAAGCTGGTCTGCGGCGTGTGCGGGTACTACATGTCCTGCGCGGATTACTATTAACGCGAAGCGGTTGCAGTCACTCAGGGCAACAAAGACTGCTTTGCGCAAAACACCAAAAACAGATATGCTTCGCGGTTCCGGCCCGGGTTGCCGCCGGATCCGTATTCGATGAGGAGGAACCAAACGTGGCATTAAAGATCACAACTCGCGAAGTGGACGGCGTCACGGTGGCGGCGCTGGACGGCCGTATCGTGCTGGGTGAAGAGAGTAACGCGCTCCGCGAAAAGATAAAAGCGCTGGTGGCCGAAGGCAAGAAGAAGGTCGTGCTGAACATGGACAACATCACGTTCATCGACAGCGCCGGCTTGGGCACGCTGGTCGCGTCGCACCACAGCGCGAAAGCCCAAGGCTCAGCCCTGAAACTCTGTCATCTGGGCACCAAGTTCCAGGAAGTGCTGCAGATCACCAAGCTGATGACCATCTTCGACGTCTACAACACCGAAGCCGAAGCCGTCGCCAGTTTCTCGAAGTAAGCCGGCGCTTTTCCAATCACATTCGCAAGGAAGGGGCGGGTTTATTTATTCCTGCCCTTTTTTATTCCGGGATGCGGTACATCGTGATGCCGCTAAGCAGTTTGGGGTAAAAGTCCGTGGACTTTTGCGGCATGACCTCGCCCGCCGTCGCCACGCGCACCACCAGGTCGACATCCACCGGATTGAGCAGGAAAGCAAGCTGCGCCGTTCCACGGTCGACCGCATCGAGCGCCGCCGACGCTTCGCGTTCGTAAGAAAGGTTTGCCTCCGACGCAACAGCGTCGGGCGTGATCCCGAGCGCCGGCTCGAGAATGCCCTGGTGCAGTAGCACCACATCGAGTTCGCGCTGCAACGGCGATAGGCCTGGCAAAATCTGGCTCAGGTCCGCCTCCGGTCGCAGAGTGAGCAGGTAAAGCGCGGGTTGATTCGTTCCCGGCGCGGGATAAACGCCGATGGCACGTTGTGCTTTCGCCGCCGAAAGCTGCTGCAGAAACTTTGCCGTTTCCTCCGACCGCTGCGCCCCATTCTCAAAGGAAATAACTTCCGTCGCGAACCATGGCTCGAGATATCGCCGCACAGAGCTCCAAGAAAAACCGCGCAGGTTGGCCACCACGCGATGAGTGGGAAGAATCGTTAACCCTTCACTACGCGTATTGATGAACGTCATCATCGAAAATTCATACGGCGCGTGCGGAACCAGCTTCCCCGCGCGGCTGCGGTTTTCATTGCGAAAATTCAGCGAAGTCTCGTAGCGATGATGTCCGTCGGCGATCACCAATTTCTGCACGGCCATCGAATTTTCGATCGACGAAATTCGGTGCGCCTCGTCGATGATCCAGAGCCGGTGCACAACGCCGTACTCGTCCGTCAGCTCTGTAACCGGCAGCGCGGACGACTGCACCGCCTCGAGGATCGAGTCCACCTGCCGGTGCGGCTCCGAATAAAGCATAAAAAGCTGTCCGGTATGCGTGCGCGTGTGCCGCAGCAGCTCCAGCCGGTCGGCTTTCGGGCCGGACAAAGTGTGCTCGTGCCGGAAAATGACGCCGGCGGAATAGTCCTCCAGCTTGCCAAGCCCGATGAAACCGCGCCGCGTCCGCCGCAGCGAAGTGCCCGGCACATCATATTCTTGCGTGTAGGCGTAAAACGCCGGCGTTGCATCCTGCTGCACGACATTCTCGGCGATCCAGCGATTCAAGCTCGCCGCCGCGCGCGTGTAGACGTTATCTTGAGGATTCTCGTCCTGGTGAACCCGCCCCTTTTCGACCGCAATCAAATTGTGCGTGTCGGCGCGGTAATACTTCTCCTGCATCGCCGAAGAAATCTTGTCGTAAGGCTGCGTGAGCACCTTCTCGAACGGAGCAAGCTTCGGATTGTAACGGTAAGCAAGGAAAGGTTGCACCAGAGCCATGACATCTCCAGAATGATTTTCTGCCGAACAGCCAGCTTTCTAGTGTACGCGAGGTGGGCGCGAACTGAAAAAGTGCGGATCACCCGTTACAATCGAAAGCTATGACCTCGGAAAAGAACGGCAAGATGCGAACGTTCGTATTCGACCTGGACGGAACGCTCCTCGATACGAAGCTGGACCTGGTGAATTCGATAAACGCCATGCTCCGGGAAACCGGCCAGGCGGAGCAGCCCACCGAGCTCGTCGCCAGCTATGTGGGCCACGGCGCGCCGCAACTGATCGCGAGAGTCCTGGGGCCAAGCGCAAACGCTGATCAGCGCCAGGAAGGCCTAGCGGTGTTTTTGAAGCACTATCAAAAGCAAATGCTAAATCTGACCCGGCCATATCCAGGAGTTGTGGAAGCCTTGCAGGCCTTAGCCAACTATCCGATGGCAGTCCTTACCAACAAACCGGCAACGCTTAGCGTGGAACTATTAAAGGGCCTGAACATGTCGCGTTTCTTCCGCGCCATCTACGGCGGCGACAGCTTCGAAAAGAAAAAGCCTGACCCGGCCGGTGCTCTGTCGATCGTAAAAGAACTCGGCCACACCCCTGCCGAAGCCGCGATGATCGGCGATTCCGATGTGGACATCGAGACCGCTCGAAACGCCGGCATGCTGGCCGTAGCAGTGACTTACGGGTTCGGCCAGCAAAACGCCCAACTCTGGCGGGCCGATCTCTACCTAGATACCCTCACCGATCTGCTGCCCCTAGCAACACCAAATGGACAAGCGTAGTGGCGGGTGTCGAGACCCATGATTTCCATTCACCCGAGCAAAACCCAAAAAAGGAAACGACAAGCCCTTGCGTTTCATCTGCGCGGTTTGTCAGACTCACCCCGTGCTGATCGGACTGTTTCCTGAAATCGACGCTCCCGGCGGAGTCCAGCGCGCCGGCCGTCACCTGGCCTTTGTGCTGGCCGAATTCGCCGCCTCGAAGAAAATGGAATACCGCCTGCTCAGCCTGAACGACACCCAGGAGTTGCACCGCATGCTCATGGCCGATCGCGAATTCGTGTTCACCGGTGCGGCGCGAGGCAAAGCGAGCTTTGTCGTGGCGGCAATGAAAGCGGCCCGGCGAAAAGCAAAACTGGTACTCGCGACGCATCCCCATCTTGCGCCCATTGTCCGTTCCATGAGCCTCGTAGCCCCGCGCATGAAGAGCATCATCTGCGCTCACGGAATCGAGGTGTGGGAGCCGCTGTCGCGAATGCGGCGCCGCGCCTTGCAGCGCGCCACATTGGTTCTCGCGCCCAGCCGCGCCACGGCCGATTATGTCGTCTCCTTGCAGGGAGTAGCCCGCGAAAAAGTACGCGTGCTGCACTGGGGCCTCGACCCCGATTTCGAAATACGAGCTGCCGCTAATTCCGCCGCGCGCTTGCCCGCGGAATTTCCACAGGGCCGCGTGATTCTTACCGTCGGCCGCTGGCTCGCTAAGGAACGCTACAAAGGCATGGACACGCTGATTCAAGCGATGCCGCGCCTGCTGCTCCGCTGGCCGGACGTTCAATTGGTGATGGTGGGAACGGGCGACGACAAAGAATGGCTGATGAATCTTGCAAGAG
The DNA here is from genome assembly GCA_963722985.1 of Candidatus Acidiferrales bacterium. GTDB lineage: Bacteria > Acidobacteriota > Terriglobia > Acidiferrales > UBA7541 > Acidiferrum. The sequence goes on from CAVROZ010000007.1 coordinate 61,807, forward strand.
ACAGCGGCGTCCAACGCTACATCCATTTTCTGAGCGACCTCACCTACGCCGAACTCTCTGCCTGCTACGCCGCCGCGGAACTCTTCGCGCTTCCCAGTCGCGGTGAAGGCTTCGGATTTGTTTATCTCGAGGCCATGGCGCGAGGGAAACCGGTCATCGGCGGCGCCCACGGCGGGGCCCCGGAAGTCATCCAGGACGGCGCGACCGGCTATCTGGTGCAGCACGGAGACACCGTGCAGCTCGCCACCTCCATCGACGCGCTTCTCTCCAATCCGGAAGCGGGTCGCGAAATGGGCGCCCGTGGCCGCGAGCGCGTCGAGAAGGAATTTCGCTTTCCTGTTTTTGCCAAAGCCTTCAAGAAAATCCTCCGCGAACTATGCGAATTCTGAACGTCACGCAAAGTTACGCCCCCTTCTTCGAATTCGGCGGGCCTCCGGTGAAAGTAAAGGCACTCGCCGAAGGAATGGCACGAAAAGGCCACGATGTCTCGGTGCTGACGGCGGATTGGGGTCTCGACGCTAGGTTGAAAGCGGCACCGAATGAACCCCAGGCTGAGCCGAGCCCGTTTGGCCCGCGAAGAAAGCTCGACGGCGTGACCGCGATCTACCTGCCGAATTGGTTCCACTATCGAGCGGCAAGCTGGAATCCCGCACTCGGTCGCTACCTGCGGGCGCGCCTCGATGAGTTCGGCGTCGTCCACATTTTTGGCCTCTACGATTTTCTAGGTCCACGCGTAGCAAAGGAATGTCGAGCCCGAAACATTCCGTACGTAGTGGAGCCCATCGGAATGTTTGTTCCGATTGTGCGAAGTCTTTGGTTGAAACGACTTTATCAGCGCCTGTTGGGCGGCGAAATGCTCCGTGGCGCTGCCGCCATTGTCGTGACCTCGGACCAGGAGCGGGATGAAGTTCTGGCTGGTGGATTTTACCCGGCGAGAATTCATTTACGTCGCAATGGAGTGGAGGTGCCGGCCGCATTGCCGCAGCCAGGGCTGTTCCGAGCCCTCCTCAAAATTCCGCAGGAAGACAAGCTGGTTCTCTTTCTCGGACGCTTGTCAGAAAAGAAAAGTCCCGATTTGCTGCTAAAAGCTTTCGCGCACCTGGATCGCTCGACACCGGCGCATCTCGCTTTTGTCGGGCCGGACGAATCGGGAATGGGAGCCCGGCTAGAACGGATGGCCGCTGATCTTCGCCTAGCGGATCGCGTGCATTTCTCTCCTGCTCTGGCGGGCAAAGCAAAGTGGGAAGCTTACGTAGACGCCGATATTTTTGTTCTCCCTTCGCAAAACGAAAATTTTGGCAACACCGCCGCCGAAGCGGTCGTAGCGGGCACCCCAGTCATCGTCACCGAAAACTGTGGTATCGCTCCACTGCTGAAAGGCACCGCCGGCGTGATCGTAAAACACGATGAGGCGGATTTGAAAAACGCCATCGCGCTGCTGCTTCAAAACGGCGAATTCTATGAAGGCTTGCGCAAAGGCTGCGCAAAAGCGGTTTCCAACCTTGGTTGGGAACAACCGCTCGAACAAATGGAATCCGTCTACTCGGGGCTTGCGACGCCGCCCGCCCCATAGGACAATTTTGTTCTGAAAGCAAGCTTGAGGATTCATTTGAAAGCGCCCCTGATACAATCGACCTCCTTCGCGATTCAGGAGACCAACTAAAGCGTGTGTGGCATTTGCGGCTTCGCGTACGCTTCGAATTCCTCTGAAGCGGAAAGCCGCGTGCATCAGATGGCTGCCGCCATGGTCCACCGCGGCCCTGACGACTCTGGATTTCTAGCAAACGATCCGCGCGCTACCGGCATCGCCCTCGGCATGCGCCGCCTGAGCATCATCGACCTTCGTGGTGGCCACCAGCCCGTCTGGAACGAAAACCAAAACGTCGCCGTAGTCTTCAACGGTGAACTCTACAATTACCGCGAGCTGCGCGCGCGCCTGAATCTTGCCGGCCACAGGTTCACCACAAATTCCGACACCGAAATTCTCGTCCACGGCTGGGAAGAATGGGGCGAAGACCTTCTGGCCGAACTTCGTGGCATGTTCGCGTTCGCGCTCCTGGATTTCCGCAAACATTTCGCTACCGTTCCCGTGCTGTTCCTGGCGCGCGATCCGCTCGGCATTAAGCCGCTCTATTACGCGCAAACTCCGCAAGGTTTCGCCTTCGCCTCCGAACTCCGCGCCTTGCTTGCCTCCGGAGCGATCCCGCGAAAACTTTCCGACGACGCGCTAACCTCCTATCTTCTGTTCGGCAGTGTCTCCGAGCCGGTCACTCTTGTCGAAGGCGTGTTCTCTCTTCCTCCCGGAAATGCCCTGCTCCTCCACTTACCCGATCGCCGCCGGACGCCGCGCGTGCGTCCCTGGTGGGATCCCACCCAGAGCGCGGCCGCGCGCGACCCGAAACGCCCCCGTGACTTTGCGGCCGCATCAGCGCGCTTGCGTACACATCTGGAGGATGCCGTATGCGCGCATCTGATCGCAGATGTTCCCGTGGGCCTTTTCCTCTCGAGCGGTCTCGACTCCGCCGCAATCGCCGTCCTCGCCGGTCGCGCGCAGCAAGGCATCCAAAGTTTCACGCTGACTTTCCCGGACACGCCGTATGACGAGGGCCCTCTGGCGAAAGTCGTTGCGCAACGTGCGGGCACTCGTCACACCGAAGTGCCGCTAGAAGGCCGCGATATGCTCGGGCGCGTTGAAGAAGCCGTCAACGTTCTCGATCAACCGACCATGGACGGCATCAATACCTATTTTGTTTCTTGGGCGGCTCGAGAAGTCGGACTCAAAGTCGCTCTGTCTGGTCTCGGCAGCGATGAACTGTTCGGCGGCTACCGCACCTTTGCCGACACACCAAGACTGGTCCGTCTGGAAGCTGTCTCGCGCTTCGTTCCTGGCGCATTCCGTCGGCTTAGTTTGCCGTTGGTCAATTCTCTGATGGCGCGAAAGGGTTCGCTCGACGCCGCCCGCAAGACAAGCGACGCTTGGTTAATGCCGGACGTTTTGCCGCATCCCTATTTCTTCACGCGCCTGCTGTTTCCTCCCTCGGAGGTTTCCCGCCTCGCCGACGCGCGCTACCGCAAAAGCAGCGTATCGAACGATGGCGCAACCCTGGATCCCACCTGGCTGGCGTGGCTCGAGCGAACGGCGGACCAAGCGACAGCCAGGCCGCCTGTTGCCGGCGTCTCTTGGATGGAAATGCGCACCTATATGGTCAGCACGCTGCTTCGCGACACGGATTGCGTAGGCATGGCGCGCTCGCTCGAAGTCAGAGTCCCGTTCCTCGATACGCCGCTCGTCGAATTCGTCAGCGCTTTGCCGGATGAAGCGCGCATCGAGCCCGGCGTCTCCAAGGGATTGTTGCGAGCTGCGCTCGCCGGACTGATGCCGCCGGAAATTCTTGACCAGAAAAAGCGTACCTTCACTCTTCCCTGGGAAGACTGGCTGCGAACCGCGCTCAAACCCCGCGTGGAATCAAGCTTGAAGAATCTGGTCCCGGCTTTGAACGGCCAATTGCATGCTGCGGGCGTGCAGATGGTGTGGGATAATTTCCTGGCAGGCCGGACAACGTGGTCCCGGCCATGGTCTTTGTACGTTTTGAATGAGTGGTGCCGCCAGCACCTCTCTTGACAACCGGAATCCTCACCCAGACGGTTGCCGAAAATCAGGAAACAAAAATTTCGAGTTACACTTCAGGGTTGGCATGAATATCCTGGGAATCAACGCGTATCACGGCAACGCTTCGGCGGCCATCGTCTGCGACGGAAAGCTGATTGCCGCCGTAGAAGAAGAGCGCTTCAACCGCGTGAAATACGCCGCCGGTTTTCCGGCTGCTGCGATCCGCTATTGCCTGAAAGAAGCCGGCCTCACACTGTCCGATATCGATCACGTCGCAGTCCCGCGAAACCCCTACGCGCGTCTAGGTACGAAACTTTGGTATGCCGTTCGCATGCCTTCGTTCGCGCGTGATCGCGCGCGCGTCATTACGAAATTTACCGGCATTCCTCGAATCCTCGCCGGCGTATTCGACTGCGATCCCGCAAAGCTCAAAGCGGCTTTCCATCGCGTCGAGCATCACCAGGCGCACCTTGCCAGCAGCTTTTTTGTTTCGCCATTCGAGCATGCCGCGCTGCTTTCCGCCGATGGCCTCGGAGATTTCGCCAGCTCGATGTGGGGTGTGGGCCGTGGGAATCGTATGGAAATCGCAGGCGCCATCGTCTTTCCTCACTCTCTCGGGTTGTACTACAGCGCGGTGACGCAATACCTCGGCTTCCTGAAGTTCGGCGACGAATACAAAGTCATGGGACTTGCCGCGTATGGCTCACCCGAAAATATGGAAGCGTTCCGGGATATCGTGCGCTTCAGTCCGAATACAGGCGAATTCGGATTCCGGCTGAGTCTGGATTACTTCACCCACCACAAAACGGGTCCGGACATGTCCTGGGCGGAATCCGACAAGACTCCCGTGCAGGGCACAATGTTTTCCGAAGCGATGGGCAAGCGCCTCGGCGGCCCGGCGCGCTCTCCGGAACAACCGCTCGAGCAGCGGCATCACAATCTCGCGGCAGCCTTGCAAGCACGTCTCGAAGAAGTCTACCTGGGCATGCTGAAGAAGCTCGCTGCGAAAACCAGAACGAAGGCCGTCTGTCTCTCCGGCGGCGTGGCATTTAATTGTGTGGCGAATGGAAAAATCTTCGATCACACCCCTTTTGAGAAAGTCTACGTGCAACCAGCCGCGGGCGACGCCGGCCTTTCGGTTGGTGCCGCGTTTTATATTTGGCACCAACTGCTCGGAAAACCGCGCTCGTTCGTAATGGAACACGCCTACTGGGGTCCGGGCTACTCCGCCGAACAGATTCGCTCCGCCGTCCGCTCCAGCGCAGTTTTGTCCGGCGGTTACACCCTGACCGAGCTACCTGACACGGAACTGCTGCAGCGCACCGCTCGAATCATCGCCGACGGAAAAATCCTCGGCTGGTATCAAGGCCGCGCCGAATGGGGGCCGCGGGCCCTCGGAAATCGCAGCATCGTCGCCGACCCGCGCCGGCCGGAAATGAAAGAAATTCTGAACCAGCGAATCAAGCACCGCGAAATCTTTCGTCCGTTCGCGCCTTCGATCCTCGCGGAAAAAACCGGCCAGTGGTTTGAAAAATCCCATGCTTCACCCTTCATGACCCTGGCCTATTCCGTTCGCCCCGAAAAACGCGACAAGATTCCTGCGCCGACCCACATAGACGGAACCGGCCGCTTACAAACGGTCACTCCAGAAGCCAACGGCCGCTATCACGCTCTGATCACCGAATTTGAACGGCAGACCGGCGTCCCGGTAGTGCTGAATACCTCGTTCAACGATAACGAACCAATCGTCTGCCGTCCTGAAGAGGCTCTCGACTGCTTCCTCCGCACACGTATGGACGCGCTCGTCCTGGGCAATCACCTCATCACGCGTCCCTAACCGTTCTAACGCCGCGGCCTTCCAGCCGGCATCTTCGGTTTTCTTCTCTCCTGCCTTCTCCCTGTACAATTCTCCCGTGCGCATCCTGCTTCTGAATCTCTACTACCCTCCGGACACGTCCGCCACGGCAAAAATGGCGGAAACCGTCGCCACTGCGCTAGCCGCCAAACACGATGTAACCATCCTCAGCGGCCGTCCCTCCTACGATCCAACCGAACGCCGCCCGTGGCATTTCTATCAATCGGAAAAATCCGGAAACATTCGCGTCATCCGTGTAGGCTCGACGGATTATCCGCGCCTCCAAATGAAAAAACGCGTCTTCAATTATCTGAGTTACGTTTTTCTGGCCGTCCCGCGTGCACTGCTCCTGCCGTGCGACGTAATTCTTGCCATGACCGATCCCCCTTTCGAAGGCATCGTCGGCGCCTTCCTTGCGGTCCTCAAAAACAAGCCCTACGTCTACAACATCCGCGATCTCTATCCGGACATGGCCGTCGCCGGCTCGATCGTTCAGCGCGGTCTGCTTGCCCGCATCTGGGAAAAGCTCCATCGTTCGGCCCTCAAACGCGCGACAAAGGTAGTTGTGCTGGGCGACGACATGCGCAACCGCATCCTGCGGAAGGGCGTCGACCCCATTCGCGTCGTGGTTGTCCGAGACGGCGCAGAAATTCCTCCAATCGGTAGTCAAGTCGATTTAGACGCTGCCGTCGTAGACGCCATCCGGCAACAATTCAAATTTGTCCTCCTGCACGCCGGCAACCTCGGCTTTTATGGCGCGTGGGACACGCTCTTGGTAGGCGCGCGAAGCCTTGCCGCTGATGGAGTCGGCTTGGTTTTTGTGGGCGACGGTGCACAAAAGGAAAAACTCAAGAACACAAGCGCCGGAATCCCCAATGTCCGGTTTCTTCCGTTCTTTCCAGCTGGCAAAATATCGTCTGTCCTAGCAGCCGCCGACGCCCACGTCATCACCATCAAGCGCGGTCTCGAAGGTGTGGTCGTGCCCAGCAAAATGTTTGGCATCCTCGCCGCCGGAAAGCCCATCGTCGCCGTGGCACCGGAGGAATGCGACGTCGTCTCCATCGGCCGTCAAAAGGGGTTTTCGATCGCCTGCGACCCAGACGATCCAGCCCAGTTCGCCGAACGGGTCCGGCAAATTCTGTCAGATTCTGATCTCCGCAGACGGATGCAAATAGCCGCAGCAGCCGCGGCGCCAGAGTACGAGAGAACCCGCGAACTCCGGAAGTTGCTGGCCACCGTCGAAGCAGCCTGCGGTAACCCGTAAGATTCGTAAGGTCTAAATAAATGACGCATACGCACTCCGCCCCCGCATTTACCCGGTTTCGCTGGCACTTCCCGGTGCTTTGCGGTATGTTTTTTAAGCTGCGTGGGCAGTATTTTGGCTTCTCGCGGCTTGGCCAAAATTTGGGAACCGGTCCCCAAACCGGTAGAGTGTCTTCCACTGGCGTTCTCGCCCAGGCCAGAAATTTCGGAACGGACAACTGAGGGCGTATGAGTGCGGGCCTGCTGGCTTTTATCATCGCGTTATCGGCCTCTCTGGTGCTGACCGATCCTGTTAGGGCGCTGGCCATTCGCGTCGGCATGGTGGACGCTCCCGGCCCCCGCAAGGTTCACCTCACGCCAATTCCACTCCTCGGCGGTCTAGCCATCTATGCCGCCATCATGCTGGCGATCCTGATCGTCTTCGACGGGCCCGCCCGCGCACAAAGCTTCGGCATCGTCACCGGCGCCACTCTAGTGGCAGCGGTCGGCTTCATGGACGACCGCGGGTGGCTGCACCACCAGGTGAAGCTCTTTATCGCCATGCCCCTGGCAGCGATCATCCTGCTGGCCAGCGGGCTGCACGCCGACGTCTTTGAAACCCTGGTCGGTCGAAGCAGCGGCTATTGGCTGGACGCCGCGTTGACTGTCGTCTTTGTCGTTGGGATCACCGCTTCCTTCAGCATCCTCGACCATATGGACGGACTATGCGCGGGAGTTGCGGCAATGAGCTCGATTTTCTTTGCCATGATGGCCTATCTCAACGGCCAAACGGTGGTTACAACGCTCGCAGCGGCAACCTTAGGCGCCGCGGCCGGATTCCTCCGTTGGAATTTCAAACCTGCAAAAATCTTCATGGGTGACGGCGGAGCAATGCTCCTCGGCTTCCTGATGGCCACGCTGGCGTTAAAGTTGCGCCTTCAACATGCCACCAACCTGGCGGGTTGGCTCGCGCCGGTACTGATTCTAGGCGCTGCAATTTTTGACACCACCCTGGTCACCATCTCGCGTTTCCGCCGGGGCCTTTTGCCCTTCACCACTCCCGGCAAAGACCATTTCGCCCATCGTCTCGCCAATCTGGGCCTCGGACAAAGAGGCGCCGTGCTCACGATCTATCTCGCTGGCGCCATCTGCGGCGGCCTGGCCATCCTGGTGTCCTACCTGTCGACCGCCGGAGCCGCGCTTCTGGGCTTGCTTGTGTTGGGCGTCATCCTCCTCGCCGTAGCCTGGCTTGAACGGGCCCCCTACGAACGGCAAAATGCCAAGCGGGTTTTGTAGCGGCCGCCTTCGGCGGGTGCCATTCACTCAGCTCTCCTGACATGCGTAAAACGAAACGGTACGTCGGTTTGGAGCGACCGGAGGGATTCGCTATACTCATTGGCACTCCAACGGGTATTCACGGCTGGAGCGGTCCGGGTTCAGCGCAAAAGCCAAGTCGTCGTTTGACAGGAATCTCAAGACAGTGACGAACGCGAAAAGCGGCCCGGGAAACCCCCGCGGCGATAAAGAGGTTGTCGTGGTCGGCGGCTCAGCCGCTGGCCTCTATACCGCAGCGCGCGTAGCCCAAGGTGGCTGCGCGGTCCGCATCCTCGAATCAAAACCCACCCTCGATCCCGCTCCCCGCACATTGATCGTGACCGACCATTTCCGTCGTCAAGTGAATGGCGCCGCCGGTGCTAGCATCTTGAACGAGATTCGCCGCTTCGAGCTGTTCACCAACGGCCGCTCCGCCGTGGTCAATCTCAAGCGTCCGGACCTGATCATTGAGCGCTCTCGACTCATCCGGGCTTTGGCACAGGAAGCGGAGGAAGCCGGAGCGCGCTTCGACTACGACACCCGTTTTTTGGGCCTAAATCCCAACGGCAGCGGCCTTCACGTACAAGTGGACAGGAAGGGGCGACGCGAGGAAATTTACGCAAAAAGTGTCGTCGGTGCCGATGGTGCAGCAAGCCGCGTAGCACGCGCCTCGGGCTGGCCTCCGGTTGAAACTGTGCCGTTGGTCCAGGCACTCGTAAAACTTCCAAAAGACTGTCCCGCCGATACGACGAAGGTCTGGTTCGTCCCCGATGACACGCCTTATTTCTACTGGCTGATCCCCGAATCGAAGGACCGCGGCGCGCTTGGCGTCATTGGAGAACAAGGCCGCAACACGAAAAAGCACTTCGACCGTTTCCTGGAAAAAAAAGGATTCGCGCCGCTGGAGTATCAGGGTGCCCGCATCCCTGTTTACCGCCGCTGGGTCAACGTCCAGCGCACTCTGGGCAACGGTGAAGTCTATTTGGTTGGCGATGCGGCTGCCCAGGTGAAGGTATCCACCATCGGCGGAATCGTGACAGGTTTCCGTGGTGCCAGTGGTGTGGCCGACGCGATTCTGCGCAAAGGTCGGGGCGAACTGCGGGTGCTTCGGCGCGAATTGGCGACTCACTGGCTGGTGCGGCGCGCTTTGCACCACTTCCGCCAGGATGATTACTGCCGTCTGGTCGACATGCTGAACGACGCCGCGCGGGAGTCCCTCGGAGAGATCAACCGCGACGAGTCCACTCGCCTGTTGTGGAGTGTAGTTCGGCGACAACCGCGGCTGGCGCTGTTGGGTCTGCGCGGTCTTTTGTTGGGCCGCAGATAGCGATCGATGTTACCTAAGAGATGTTACGTAAATGAGATACTGAAATTCAGCCTGTGAAACTGCTCCGGCGTCCTCCGGAGATAATAATGAGCTAAAGGAGAACCCATTGTGCGGCTGACTGTAATTGGCTGTGGATACGTTGGACTTGTAACGGGTGCCTGTCTGGCGGCCGCCGGCCACGAAGTGCATTGCACGGACATCGATGAAAAACGCATCGATCAACTCAAGGCTGGCAAAGTCCCTATCTACGAAGAGCACCTGGATGAAGTCCTGAAGCGCGCCGCCGCCGAAAAGAAAATCTTTTACACCTCCGATGCTGCCGAAGCGATTCGTGCAGGCGAGGTAATCTTCATCTGCGTCGGAACTCCCCCAAAGGAAACTGGCGAAGCCGATCTTTCCGCCATCGATCACGTCGCGCGCCAGATTGCTCTCGAGGCCCGCACTCCAAAGCTGGTCGTGGAAAAAAGCACGGTCCCTGCTTTGACGGGAGTCCAGCTCCAGAAAGCGCTGGCCGCATACTCCCGGGGCGGCGCGGTAAAATTTGAAGTGGCTTCTAACCCGGAATTCCTCCGCGAAGGCACGGCAGTAGCGGATTTCTTTCATCCCGATCGCATCGTGGTGGGGGTGGAAAACCAAAAAAGCGCCGCCGTCATGCGAGAGATCTACGCTCCGATTCTAGAGCGCAAATTTCATTGCCCCGTCCACTCCGGTAAGTGTCCTAGCTCATCTGGCGAACTGCTCGTCACCACCATCAACAGCGCCGAACTCATCAAGCACGCTTCGAATTCGTTTCTGGCCCTGAAGATCAGCTACGCCAATGTCATTTCCGATCTTTGCGAGCGGATCGGAGCCGACGTCGAAGAAGTGACTCATGCCATGGGTCTCGATCCCCGGATCGGCACTCAGTTCCTGAAGGCTGGTCTCGGATTCGGTGGGTTCTGTTTTCCGAAAGACATTCAGGCCTTCATCCACCTGTCTTCGTCCATGGGCATCGAGTTCGACATGCTCAAGGCCGCCGAACGCGTCAACAAGCAGCGCATCGGGCGCTTTTTTGAAAAAATCCACCGGGCGCTATGGGTCATCAAAGGGAAAAAAATAGCGGTTTTGGGTCTAGCGTTCAAAGCCAACACAGATGACATCCGCTTCGCTCCGGCTCTCGACGTGATCCGTCGTCTACTCGACGAGGGCGCGGAAGTCCACGCGACCGACCCCGAAGCGATTGCAAGAACCAAGCCGCTTTTGCCGGCCGTTACATACCACGAAGACCCCTATGAAGCTCTAAAAGGAGCCGACGCCGTATTGGTCTGCACCGAATGGCAGGTTTTCCGGAAGCTCGATTGGGAAAAAGCTGGCAAGACCATGGCCCGCCGCCTTGTCATCGACGGACGGAACCTTTATTCACCGAAAAAGATGCAGGAGTTGGGCTTCGACTATCATTCCTTCGGACGAGTCTGATGAACGAAACAGAAAAATCTACCGGGCAGGCGAGGTCTTTTCGTACTGCTTCCTGAAGAAAGCGATCGTCGTTTTCAAACCCTCCTCCAGATTCACCTTTGGCTCCCAGTGCAACAAGCGCCTCGCCTTCGAAATGTCCGGGCGCCGCTGCTTTGGATCGTCCACAGGCAGCGGCTCAAAAATAATCTTCGGCGCGTTCGGAAAATGGCTGCACACGCGTTCGGCGAACTCATGAATGGTCAGTTCTGTGGGATTGCCGATGTTTGTTGGCAAATGCTCGTCGGACTGGCTTAGCTTATAAATTCCATCGATCAAATCCAAAACAAAGCAGAAGCTGCGCGTCTGCTTGCCGTCGCCATACACGGTGATCGGTTGTCCGCTCAACGCCTGGTACACAAAGTTCGGCAGGGCGCGCCCGTCGTTTAACCGCATGCGTGGGCCGTAAGTGTTAAAGATCCGTACGATATGCGTGTCCACCTTGTGATATCGGTGGTACGCCATGGTGATGGCCTCGGCGAAGCGCTTGGCCTCATCGTAAACACTGCGTGGCCCGACTGGATTGACGCGCCCCCAATAGGATTCGTTCTGCGGCGAAACGTCTGGATCTCCGTAGCATTCGCTCGTGGAAGCCAGCAGAAACTTCGCGCCCTTCTCCTTCGCCAGGTCCAACGTGTGCATCGTGGCGATGGAACCCACCTTTAAAGTTTCAATCGGAAATTTCAAATAATCGGGAGGGCTGGCGGGCGAAGCAAAGTGAAAAACATAGTCTACGGGTCCTTCAACACGAAAGGGCTCGTTGACATCCGTGCGCACGAACTTGAACTTCGAGTTTCCCTTTAAATGCGCCAGATTGCTCTCATCGCCGGTAATCAGGTTGTCCAGCGCAAGGACTTCCCAACCTTCCTCCAACAAGCGATCGCAGAGATGCGACCCGAGAAATCCCGATCCGCCCGTGACGACTGCTCGCATTCGTCCTCCAAGACCCGCAATCCGGATTAGTTTATCGTGAGAGACGGATTGAAACCTAACAACAATACTTGGGGAATCCTTCGAAACGGAAAAACGGCGGGGTCTGTCCGTTGCCTTTCCATCGGTCCCGTTCTCGTTGGCTCAAACGGATCCGCTCCGTTTCTATAGGCCCCTCGGCCTCCCATGGAAGCGGACATTTCTACTTTGCACAAACCGGACATTCTCATTTTGCGCCGACAGACCGGCGCCGGACCGGCGCCGACCGGTTGACCTGTCCCCGAGCGCAGGTTACGATGCGCGGCCATGCAGAGAATTTTGTCGGCCAGCATCCTTCCCATGGCGTCCAGACGGCCCCGCCTCTTGGTAACTTTGATTGCCTTTGGATTTTTCGTCGTGCTGCTTATTTTTCTTAACGTGGGCCGCTGGCTGGTTCTAGATATTCCGCTTCAAAAAGCGGATGCAATCGCGGTACTGAGCGGCCGAATGCCACGCCGTGCACTGGAGGCGGCCCGTGTGTACAAACAGGGCTATGCCAGTCGGGTGTGGTTGACCTACGCAACGGAACCGGGCGCAACGCTCCAGCAACTTTCCATTCCCTTCGTCGGGGAAGAATCCTACGACAAACAAATCTTGATCCACGAAGGCGTCCCGGAAGACGCGATTCAAATCCTCGACCCGCCGATCAGCAACACCGCGGACGAAATGCAGACCATCGGCGCTGCGCTGCGAAAACAAAATCTCCGCACCGTCATCATTGTGACCTCAAAAGTCCACACGCGCCGCACAAGCGCTCTCTGGCAACGTCTCTCATCGAAGAATGGAGTCGCCATCATCCACGGCGTTCCCGACGACCCGTTCGATCCCGTCCACTGGTGGAGAAATACAAGCGATGCCCTCGATGTGGTTCGCGAAATCCTCGGCTTGGCAAACGCCTGGACAGGCCTCCCCTTACGCCCCTCCAAATGAAACTTATCCACTCAAAGGATTTTGTCATCCTCGCAGCCCGTGCCGAATACCACCTGGCTTGAGTGGCTTCGAACCGCTGAAGTCCAGAGGAACCGTTAAAGATGCCGAATACCTAGAAAAACAAAAATCTCTTCTTCTTCCGCGGCTCTTTCAGTGGCGCAACCTCAGGAACATACGGCAACGCCCGCCCTTCAAACGCAGCCAATGGGTTTTCCATCAAAAAAGCCTTCGCGCGCTCTTCCCCGAGCCTCGCCGCAATCTCCTCGAACGCAAACTTCAACTTCAGTGGCCGCCGCATCGTGTTGTGAGCATCGCTTGAAACAAAATGCACAAGTCCATCCGCAAGCCAGGCCCAAGCCTGCTGCTTCGGACCCTGGCCAAACACACCCGTAAGCGAACCGGCGGTGACCTGAACATAACAACCAAGTTCAACCCATCTCCGCAGCCGCTCGGGATGCATGCGCAGAATCCCGTTTCGCTCTGGATGCGTCACAATAGGCCGCATCTCCGCAAGTCGAAGTTCATGCAAAGCCTGATCCAAGGATGGCGGAATGGAAAATTCGTTGAATTCCACCAAAAGATAATCCTTCTGATTGATGCAGTAAGGACGCGGATCGCCGCGCAGCGCCATCAAATTCTCATGGTTCAGGTGAAAATCGCAACCGCTCGCCAGATTCAGTCGCCCGCCGAGCCTCGAACGCAGTTCGTTGACTGACTCCCGCACTAGCCGATAATCAAAAATAAAATCGGGGCTCGCATGCGGGGTTGCCACAACATGCGTGATGCCGTCCGCGATCGCGTCTTCGGCCATCGCCAGCGCGTCGTCCCATGTTCGCGCGCCATCATCCAGATTCGGCAAAATGTGGCAGTGAAGATCGACCATGCTCCTTCAAGTATGCGTCATCAACGCCACGCAGAGAAGACCTGCCACACTCCAAGGACCAGCATCAATGCCGCGAAGGTCTGCCGCATCCGCCGCGCATTCAACCGCCGTGCAACGTGGCCTCCAAGAATGCCGCCCAAAAAGACGCCCGGAATCAACAGCAGGCCTGTCTCCCAGGACACATAACCCGCCTTGGCATAGGCCAGAAACGCCAGCAGTCCGGTAGGTGGAATCAGCGCGATCAAGCTCGTTCCCTGCGCGCGGTGCTGGCTGAAACCGAAGAACAATCCGAGCAGTGGCACCAGCAGCACTCCGCCGCCGATCCCCACCATCCCCGCCGCCACGCCGCAAATCATCGCGACAGCCGTAGTCCCCACCATACGTGAATTGCTCGTCGAATTTTCCGGCGTTGCCGCTGAATTTTGTTTCGCAGCAGTTCGGGTTTTTCTCCACAACAGAATCGCGGAAAGAATAAGGAAAAAACCAAAGATTCCCTGCAGGTCCCGCGAAGGCAAAGGCACCGCGATCCGCCCCCCGGCATACCCGCCGAGAAAAAAACCGATCGCGCAAAGGATACCCGCGCGCAGGTCCACATCGCCGTTCTTCCAGTATTCCCGCAAGGCGCCGAGCCCTATAGGCGGCAAAAGAATGAACAGTGATGTCCCCTGAGCCAGGTGCTGGTCGTAGCCAAGCAGGTAGACCATCGCCGGAACCAGCACGATCCCGCCGCCAATGCCGAGCAGACCGACAAGCACACCAACAGTCAAGCCAAGCGCCAAAACAATCAGTATCTGCATGACGAATTCCTGCCCACGTGTTGCGCCGCCACCTGGTGGCCCTCGGCTATGAAGGCCGGCCGGCACCTTGCGGTCAATGGCCGCCCTAACTCCTAACTTTCCCGCATCTTACCGCACATTTGCCTTCCCCCAACCACCCGTGAAACTCTGGAAACATTCTGCACCACAATTCCAAGTGCAAAGGGCGAAACTGCTATAGTGAATGGGTAACACGCCGAGACATCTTCGGGGCCAATGAATCCCTAAACATAAAGAACCAGGAGCTAGTTTCCACGTCATGCCAACGGACAGAAAACCGGAATTCTTTAAGGGTGCTCAACTCAAGGTTGCGATCATCGGATGCGGGTACGTAGGTCTTCCTCTGGCCCTCCGTTTTGCGGAAGCCGGCCACAGGGTCACCGGATTTGATACCGACCCGAAAAAAGTCCAGATGCTGACGGCCGGGAAATCGTATATCGAACACATCCAGCAAACCAAGATTCAGCAATATGTCAACAGTCGCCACTTCACCGCCACCACCGATTTTGCCCGGCTGGAAGAAGCCGACGCTATCCTGATCTGCGTACCCACTCCCCTGAACGAGTACCGCGAACCCGATCTGAGCTACGTGGAAGAAACTGCAAAATCCATCCAGCCCCATCTGCAGAAAGGCCAATTGGTCGTTCTGGAATCGACCACCTACCCCGGCACCACCGAAGAATTGGTTCTGCCCATTCTCGAAAAGAGTGGTCTGCGCTGCCCAGTCGCCGCTGGCCCTGAAAATGAAAATGTCGCGGGCGATTTCTTTCTGGCTTTCTCTCCGGAACGCGAAGACCCCGGCAACAAGCAATTCGGTCTCGCGCAAATCCCGAAAGTCGTCGGTGGCGTCAATCCGCCGAGCGGCCGCGCCGCCCAGGCGCTCTACGCGCAAGTCGTCGCGAAGGTCATCCCGGTCAGCTCTACGCGGGCCGCCGAAATGGCCAAGCTCCTGGAAAACATCTTTCGCTGCGTGAACATCGCTCTCGTAAATGAGCTCAAGCTTCTCTGTCTCAGAATGGGCGTGGACGTCTGGGAGGTCATCGATGCCGCCGCCTCAAAGCCGTTCGGCTTCATGCCGTTCTATCCGGGCCCGGGCCTCGGCGGGCATTGCATTCCAGTGGACCCCTTTTATCTTTCCTGGAAAGCCCGCGAATACGATTTCTCCACGCGCTTTATCGAACTCGCCGGTGAAGTCAACACCGCAATGCCTTATCACGTTGTCGATTCCGTCGGTGAAGCGCTGAACCGCCACAGGAAGAGCCTCAAAGGCTCAAAACTCCTGGTGCTCGGTGTGGCCTACAAGAAAGACGTGGACGACCTGCGCGAATCGCCCACGCTGAAAATCATGGAAATCCTCCAAAAGCGCGGCGCCGAATTCGAGTACAACGACCCCTACTTCCCCCAGCTCCACAAAATGCGCCACTACGATTACTCGGACATGAAATCGGTCGCGTTGAATCCGCAAAACCTCGCCAAGTACGACGCGGTCATCATCGCCACGGACCATTCCAGCTACGACTACGCTGCCATTGTCGACGGCGCCAAACTAGTCGTCGATACACGCAACGCCACGCGACGCGTCATTCGCAACCGCGACAGAATTTTCCTCTGCTAACCAGGATTCCCGCCGGGCACGTGCTCAGTTCGCTTTCGTCAGTTCGACTCGTGCCGTCGCCACGGGCAACACCGCTTCCATCAGGACCGGCAGCCGCGCGCTGTCATTCGTCAGGTACAGCAGGAAGTGCGCATCTTTGCTTTCCACCCCGTTGTCCATCACATGGATTTCGATCTTCCTGGCGCTGAAATTGCCGGCCGGCACGCTGACTGCCTCCGGCTTGCCCACCAGCGCCGCGCGCACCTCATATAACTTGTGCCCGTCATAAACGGGGCTGCGCACTTCTGGCGTACGGCTCCAGTCCACACCTCGCAAGTACTCCAGCATGCCCAAGGGGTCCCGCGTCCCAGGCAAAACCCGCGCCGCGCTCGTCCCTACCGGAGCAGGGGCGTCCGTCGAAGAGAGCAAACTCTCAACGTTATCCACTTTCTGTCCCCGTTCGCTCAGATGCATTTCATATTGCAGACCGATCATGTTCCCGGCCTCGCTGTAGGAATCGAATTGGTCGTCCAGCTCAAACACCATCCGGTAGGGATTCTCCGTATGCGCGAATGCCTGCAAGTGCCATGAACCTTTACCCCCGGCGTTCCGGTTTTCCGCTGCAACAATCTTCAAATTCGCGATCGTGCTGTTGAGTTTGGGCACATTCGCGGCAAATTCGAGCGTCTCTCCCTGGCGCAGCACAAACCCGGGCTCGGCCGGAGCCTCCTTCTTCTTGCCGGGCAACCCGGCCGAAGGCGGAATCTCAGACGCGGGAGCCGTTACGCCGGGCTGCAGGGACGGCTTTGACGGCACAGTCGCAGGCCAGTTCGACACTACGTGCGTATTGCGGGGAACGCTCCGGGAGAACCGCAAAAACACGATCATCCCGGCGATAACCAGAAAGATAGAAACCAGCAGCCCCGCGAGCAGCCTCTTCGTCGTCATGCCGTTTCTGCAACCTGAGCAAGAATCAAAGTCTTCGCGCCTCCAGTCCCATCGTACAATAAGACAGTTTCTTTCACAGGAGGCGGCCTAGAATGCGCTACCTGGTTACCGGGGGCGCCGGTTTCATCGGCTCGAATACAGTGGACGAGCTGGTCCGGCGCGGCCACAGCGTCGTCGTGCTTGATGATCTTTCTGCAGGAAAAGAGGAGAACTTAGCCGAAGTACGAAGCAAGATCACCTTCGTAAAGGGCTCGATCATCGACATCGAGGCGGTCCAGAAAGCCAGCCACCAAGCGGAGTACGTCATTCACCTCGCCGCTCGCACCTCCGTCCCACGCTCTGTAAAGGATCCGCTCGAAACCAACAAGATCAACGTCGACGGCACTCTGAACGTTCTGGTCGCGGCGCGGGACAACAAGGTAAAGCGCGTCGTGTTTGCGGCCTCCTCCTCCGCCTACGGCGAAACTCCCACCCTTCCGAAGATCGAGACCATGCAACCTCAGCCGATCTCCCCCTACGGCGTCACCAAATACGTCGGCGAACTCTACGCGCAAACCTTCGGTCGCTGCTATGGCCTGGAAAATGTCTCCGTCCGTTACTTCAATATCTTCGGCCCGCGCCAGGATCCGGGCTCCCCGTATTCGGGCGTGCTATCCAAGTTTGCCACCGCTTTTCTCGAAGACACCCTGCCGGTCGTTTTCGGCGACGGCGAGCAGACCCGCGACTTCACCTATGTTGACAACGCCGTCCAGGCCAACCTGCTCGCCTGCGAAGCCCCCAACGCTTCGGGCCAAGTCATCAACGTCGGCACCGGCGGTCGCGTCTCCCTGAACCAGACCTTGCAGTTACTCCGGAAGATTACCGGCAAGGACCTCGTCGCCAAGCACGAGCCGACGCGCGAAGGCGATATCCGCGACTCCCAGGCCGAAATCTCCAAAGCCCGCGAATTTCTCGGTTACGAACCCACCGTTCTGTTTGAAGAAGGCTTGGAACGCACCTTCGCCTGGTATCAACTGAATCACGAAAAAAACGCCTCTAAATAAGTCAGCGCTCCGCGCCCAACCTGCATCTACAATTGGGGGGAAGTTTGTGTCCGCTACAAATCCTCCTTTGTGCATGCTAGGCTAACTCTTCTTCTATTGAGCGCTTTGACCGCGTGAATACAACCTTGTCCATTTGCAGGCGAGCCCGCCCCTGCCGCCTCTTCGTTTTCCTGTTGCTCGGATTCTTTTTTGTCCGCCCAAGCGACCCCCAGCAAACCCCTTCCATGCGTCCAAAAGGCGAAACCGCGGAGATCACTGCCGGCGGTCCCCAACGGAAAGAAGGTGAGCTGTACGTCGTCGACCAAGACGTTGACCTTCATTATCAGGGCATGCGCCTGCAAGCCGACCACATGGAGTACAACAACGACACCAACGAAGCCGGGGCGCGCGGCCATGTCATCTACGACTACCAGAACGAACACATCGAAGCCGACGAAGCCCACCTGAACGTCGGCACGAACAAAGGCACTTTTCTAAATGTCCGCGGAACCATTCACCTCCAACGCCAACCCAATCCTCTCCTGCTCGTTACCGAGAATCCCCTCTTCTTCGAAGCCAAGCAGGTTGATCGTCTCACCGAAGACATCTATCTGGTGCATCACGGCTGGTTCACCGTCTGCGATCCGAAAAATCCAACCTGGCAGTTCTATTCGCCGGAGGGAAAAATTACCCTGGAAAAATCCGTAGCCGTGGTTAATGTCAACTACCGCGTCTACCGGATCCCGTTGTTCTGGATGCCTTACGCCACGGCGCCCGCTGGAGATCACATCCGTCAGTCCGGCTTTCTGCTACCGATCCTCGGTAACAGCAACAGCAAGGGATTTACCGTGGGCGATGCCTTCTACTGGGCGCCCACTCCGTCGATGGACGCGACGATTGCCTTCGAGGAGTTCAGTCGGAGGGGGCCGGGCCAGCGCGCTGGACTCCGCGCTCGACCCTTCGAGAACACCTCCATCCAATACAAGTACTACGGCGTCGAAGATCGCGGCATCCCCGGACCTACGGGTGAAATCGAAAAACAGGGCGGCTACACGCAATCTCTGGAAGTGCAGTCGCTATGGAGCCATGGCTGGCGGTTTGTGACCGACCTCAACCAGCTTTCCTCGCTCACCTTCCAGCTCGCTTTCGCCGGAACCTACAACGAAGCCATCAATTCCGAAATCCGCAGTTCGGTTTTCCTCACCAACAATTTTCGTGGTTTCAGCTTTAATGTGGACAGTCTCAACGACCGCGGCTTTCTCGAACTCACCCCGGCCAACAGCGTGGTTTTGCGAAGCGCGCCCGAAGCCAGCTTCTCCTCCGTGGAGCAAGCTCCCTGGCAGAACCTGCCGGTCTATTTCTCTTTCTCGACCTTCGCGGGAACCGTTCATCGCGACGACGAATTCATCTACACGCCGAATTTTGTGGGCCGCACCGAATTCGCGCCCAAAGTGACCATCCCCTTTCATTTCCGAG
Organism: Candidatus Acidiferrales bacterium; assembly: GCA_963722985.1. GTDB lineage: Bacteria > Acidobacteriota > Terriglobia > Acidiferrales > UBA7541 > Acidiferrum. The sequence goes on from CAVROZ010000007.1 coordinate 81,283, forward strand.
ACTGGCTCGGAGTCACCGCTTCCGCCACCTTCCGCTCTACTTACTATGGCGATTCCTTTAACTCCTCCGACGAGGTTTCCGGCACGGGCGTTACCCGCAACACCGGCGAATTCGAAGTCGATCTTCGTCCTCCCACCTTGGAGCGATTCTTCGAGCGCCCTCGCACCCACCGACGCTACAAACACACCATCGAGCCGCTGGTCACCTATCGCTACGTCACCGGCGTGAACGATTTCGCCCAGTTTATCCGTTTCGACGGCAACGCCACCATTACGGACACCAACCAAATTGAGTACGGAATCACCCAACACCTCTACATAAAACAGGGCGATGGCCAACCGATCGACTTTCTATCCTGGCGATTGGTTCAGGACCACTACTTTGATCCCACCTTTGGCGGCGCTTTGGTGCCCGGACAGCGCAATGTCTTTGAGGCCCTCGACGCCATTACGCCTTTCGCCTTCGCCGCCACGCCCCGGAACTGGTCTCCGATCGTCAGCGACGTTACCCTGACCCCGGGTGGACGTTACGACGCGGAATCCATCATCGAATACGATCCCCAGCTGAATAAGGTCACCACCATCGGCACCTTGCTGAAGGTGAAACCGTACAGCGAATTTTATGCGACCATCGCGGATTTCCGCCTTCAGGGCAACCCCGTCGTGCAACCTCCCTCCCATCAGATTCGCGGGATCATCGGCTACGGAGATCTCGTCCGCAAAGGATTCAACCTCTCCGCCGGCGTCAGCTACGACCTCTTGACCAATACCTTGCTGAACCAGTTCGTGCAGGTCAGTTACAACGGCGGCTGTTGCGGTTTATCCGTCGAGTATGGCCGCTTTAACCTGGCCACCGTGCGTTCGGAAAATCAGTTTCGCGTGGGGCTGATCCTTGCCAACATCGGCACATTCGGAAATCTTCGCCGACAGGAGAAAATTTTCTGACCAGAGACGATCAACTCGCATACACCTCCATCCCAGAAATCGGAAAACTCTTCCGCAGGGGCAAGCTTTCCCCTGTCGAATTGACTCGCTTCCTGTTGGACCGCATTGAAGGTCTGAATCCGCGCCTCAACGCCTACATCACCGTATGCGAAGAACCGGCGATCGAAATGGCCGCGCAGGCGGAGTCGGAACTGTCGGTTCGCTCAAGGAAAAAGAGCTGCCGCGACCGCGGCCCGCTCTACGGAATTCCCATCTCGCTGAAAGACAACATTTACACCAAAGATGTTCGCACCACCGGCGGATCGAAAATCCTGAAAGACTTTGTTCCTCTCCACGACGCACCGATCGTCGCGGCCCTCAAGAAAGCGGGCGTCGTGATTCTCGGCAAAACGAACCTACATGAGTTCGCCTATGGCGTCACCACAGAAAATCCCCACTTCGGTGCCACGCGCAATCCGTGGGATCTCGAGCGAATCGCCGGAGGTTCGAGCGGCGGCTCCGCTGCGGCCCTGGCCGCCGGGCTCTGTTATGGCAGCGTTGGCACGGATACAGGAGGCTCGATCCGAATCCCCGCATCGCTTTGCGGAGTTGTGGGATTCAAACCGGGTCTGGGCCGCGTCAACGCGGAAGACGTGATCCCGCTCTCGCCAACGTTAGATTTTGTGGGCACGCTGGCCCGCAGTGTCGAGGATGCCGCGCTTCTCCTCGACCCGATCTTTGTTCGAAGTAAGGACGAGAAAAAGCTGCTCCCGACCAAAGCTTCTTCCCGAGCGCTGAAGCCGCGCCTGGGAATCCCGAAGGAGTTTTTTCTGGACGTGCTCGACCCCGAAGTAAGTGCCGCATTCACAAGCTCTCTAAGCAAGCTGGAAAAACGCGGCGCGCGCTTGAAGGAAATCTCCTTGCCGCAACTGTTAGAAACCGAAGACGCCGGAAATCAAATCGCCTGGGTCGAAGCCACCCTGTATCACGAGCAGGCCGGCTGGTTCCCCGATCGTGTCGCCGAATATAGTGAAGATGTGTACAAGCGCCTAGAATTGGGCAGCAAAGTCACTGCGTTCCGTTATTTAAAGGCCCTCGCCCTTCGCGAAAAGTTCAAAGAACATCTGCTCGAAGTATTTACGGCCAATGCCTTAGACGCTCTCGTGGTCCCAACCACGCCCATCGCCGCGCCGCGCCTAGGCGAGGACTCTGTGACCATCGACGGAACCGCCCACCCAACGCGAGCGCTGCTTTTGCGCCTGAATCGCCCCGCCAATCTCGCCGGCGTCCCCGCCATTTCCGTGCCCGGTGGCTTGACCAAAAAGGGTCTACCCATCGGCTTGCAATTCATCGCCGAATGGACCGGCGAATCGCTGCTGCTCGAACTCGCGCATAATTTTGCCCGCGAATTCCCGCTGACGACTCACCCACAGTTGCAACCGCTCGGCTGAGATCTCAGGCTGGGACCACATTCCGGACCGTACGGATGGCCCCGCGCCGCTTCATGATCCAACTTCCAATCAGGTAACCCAAAGTCCCGGTAATGGTTCCCGCCAGCACATCCACGCAGTAGTGATATCTTCCCCACACCGTCGAAACACACATTCCCACGTACAAAGGAAGCAGTAGCCAAAACAGCCAGCGCCGAAATTTCCACGCGCCCCAGAGTGCCGCAGTCGCGCCGGTGACGTGCGCGGAAGGGAACGCCGCCCCCCGCACACGCCCGTAATGTTCGATAAAACCCATCATCGCGGTGAATGGCCCGCCGTGCAGCGGCTCTTTCCACCAACCCGCCATGGAAAACCAAGGACTCTCGATGGGGAAAAACATAGCGATGAAATACCCGATCATGTATCCGGCCATGGAATAGGTCATCACCGACCAGTAGCCGCGCCAGTCCTTCCGGACGTAAAGCACAAGACCAACCGCCACGAGGTACGCGAAATACGTGAAATAAACGAACTGCATCACGTCGTTGCGAAACGGCGTGGCGAATTGCTCGAGCCAAACCGAAGGATGCACTCCGGTCAGCCAGTAATCGGCGGCGATCAGCTTTGCGTCTTGCCAGTGCGGCGTCGTCAGCGTCATCAGGTAAGCCAGCTCTTCAAAGCAGAATAGAAAGAAAAGATGGGGATACCAGTGCCGCCAGAAGTGCCACCAGTCGGCGGAAAAAGACGGACCGTAAAGTTCCTCTCCCGCCGCGGATCGCGCTTGAACTAGGCAAAGCGCGAGAACGATGATGACCACACAGGCCTGCGCGGCCAGCAAGCGGTATGGATGCACCAGATTTTCGGCGAAGATCGCTATCAGCACGCTCGTGGCGCTGAGATAGCCCAACGCCAGCCACTCAAACGCGCCGCAAGCGGCTTTGGCCTCGACAATCGTTCTCTGGAACGTCCCGAGCACCTGCAGTGGTTCGCTTTCTGCGGCGGGCAACGCCGCCCTGGGCTGACCCAACGCACTTGCGGGTACCCAGCCCGAATCGATCGGTTGATGTCTCCATTCTCTGATGTTTCCGCCCTTCATGCTGTCCCCTCGTTGTGATGGATTTCCTCTGGCACGTCCGTGTTTTGCCGCGAAGTAATCTGCTTTTCCTGTAACCAACGCCAGATCGTCCAATTCTTCTGCTTTGCGAGCGCCGTCAATTGCTTGCCCGGATTCACCGCGTGCCCATGTCCAACGGCGCAAAGAAAGTGCCGGTCCCGCACGCTGTTTCCATACGCATGGCACTCCCGCAGGTCGATCTTTTCCTCCGCCCCAACCGCTTTGACCGAATGTGCCTTGGCCCGTCCATAGAGCGCTTCGCCTGAAATCTCGCCTGTCCACTGGCCGCGCACCTCCGCAAGGCGCGTCGCGCAAACTCGCGGCCGAATCTGCACGCCCGCAGATCCCAAATCGCATTCCAGTGCCGTCGCCGCCAATCCCGCGAGCGCTTCGAGCGTCCCGCTCACCAGAAAAATCCTGTGCCCTTGCCGAGCGTGCCACGCCACCCGTGCAATTCCCTCTTCAAAAAAATCAATCGATCCCATATGCCGGACAACCCAATCGCAGTAGACGCCCTGCAGATACCGCTTGTTGCGGTGTTGAGCGGCTAGAAGGCCGTCCGGCATCAATAAGAAAGCCTCGCCCGTCCACCGCAAATAATTCGAGAATGGAATGCTCCGGCTTTTCCGCAACGCAGAGAAAAACCTCCATTCGAGCGACGGCGCCGGAACCAGCGTCCCATCTAGATCAAAAAAAGCCGCAACGCGTCCTCCGTCGAGTTTCGCCTTCATGCGGCAGTCCCTTCCGGATGCTGTTTGCGGGGAGGCTTCGGCAATTTCTCCTCAAAAAACTTCCAGCCTTCCAGAAACACCGGCAATCCGCGAATCACGCAAAATCCTGCCGTCACCCAAGCCAGCAACTGCGCGCCACACCGAATCGCCAAATGCCGCCCCGAAGTGAGCGGGCCAAGCAGTGCAACCGGTCCGCGAGTCAAAGCCAACTCAAGTCCCAGATAGCAAAAGCACAAACATTTCAGAGCTGCGTACAAACCGCGACTCCAGCGCGACGCCACTAGCGCCCGCGCCCATCTGTTCCGCAACATCGCGTTCGAGCCCCATCCAAACCGGCCCGACTTCGTGGCCAGCCCGCGCAAGAAATCCGTCGCCGCCCCACGCGCAAAAAACAGCATTGGCAGCCACAACGAAACCATTCCGACAACGGCGAAGTACGTGAAATACATGTTCTCGATCATGCGGTCGCCCAAAATATCGATCTGTGCGCCTTCGGGCGTAGCCATTTTCTTCCTGCGCGCAATGTGCCCATCGAGCGCGTCCAGCGCAACCGTGGTCACGGTCAGCGCCACCGCCAGCAAATTCAGCCGCCCATTGCGCCCAAACAGTCCGACCGACACAAATCCCACGCCCACGCGCAGCAGCGTCACCTTGTTCGGCGTCCAGGTCATGTCGCAGCGAAGGACAGCAAAACCAGTACCACCCGCATCGCTTATAAGATACTTATTTTCATACAGTTAGACATTTCCACGGACACCTGTTTGCTCCTTGCCCGCCAGCAAAACGCGCCACTTGTCTGCTTGTGACCGCCAATTGACAAACCCGCTGTAACTTGCGCTCCGACCAATCAATCTCAAAGAGAGGCACAGCTCGAGGGCGACCCGTTCACGCGAAGCTCCCCGATTTTGTGCGAGAATAGGATGGAACAGGACACTCTAGATGCATGATGTTCCCCTAGCCGGTGCATTCCTCGCGGGCCTGATCTCGTTCCTTTCCCCGTGCGTGCTGCCGCTCGTACCGGGCTACATCTCCATGCTTTCCGGCATGAGCGTCGAACAATTGCGCCAAGGCCAACAACCCAAGTCCGGTCTGTTCGCTTCCGCGCTTTCCTTCGTCATCGGCTTTTCCGTCGTTTTCATCGCCTTCGGAGCCTCGGCGAGCGCCGTTGGCGGATTTCTGAACGCGCACAAGAATCTGCTCGCCCCGGTAGCTGGCGCGCTGATCGTTCTCTTCGGCCTGCACTTGCTCGGCGGCCTGATCAAAATGAACGTCCGCGCGGGAATCATCCTCGGTGGAATGCTCGTCGCTCTCGGAGTTGCTGCCCTGGTCCGCGGGGGCCCGCTTTTCGCTGGCTTGGGCGCAGCCCACTTCTTCTCCCTTTCAATCATCGGATTCTTCGGCCCGGTCCTGGCGCGCTGGTTGAATCAAGACGTTCGCCTCCGCAGCAAGGACACCAAACCGGGAATCTTTAGCGGCTTCCTCCTCGGCTTCGCCTTCGCCTTCGGTTGGACCCCGTGCATCGGCCCGATTCTTTCCGCTGTCCTCGTCCTGGCGGCCGCAAGCCAAACCGTGATTCGCGGTGTGTTGCTCCTCGCCGTCTACGCCGCCGGCCTCGCCGTGCCCTTTCTGCTGACCGCCGTTCTGCTCAACCAGTTTCTGCGCTTCTATCAGAATTTCCGCAAGCATCTCCACACCGTCGAAGTCTTCAGCGGTGCTCTGCTTCTGTTCGTCGGCGGGCTGGTTTTCTTCAACAAGTTCACTTGGCTCGCCGCAAAGCTGACATTCTTGAACCGTTTTAATCTGTAAAGGAAACTTGTTCGGGTGATTTCATGAAAAAAGTTGCCATCATCGTTGCCACCGTTATCGTCCTCATTGGAGTGACGGTCTACCTGGACCGCGCAACCCGCCTGCCGGCCAAAACGGTCACCGCCGAAGCGGTGCCGGAGCCGACAAGCTTCATCAGCAAACCCGCTCCGGAGCTGAAGCTAAAAGATCTCGAAGGCAAAGACGTCGCGCTCGCGGACCTCAAGGGCAAAGTTGTTTTCGTGAATTTCTGGGCCACCTGGTGCGGCCCGTGTCAGGAAGAAATTCCCTCCCTGATCGAGATGCAGAACAAATACGCGTCGAAGGGTTTCACGGTCCTCGGCATCGCCATGGATGACGACGGAAAGAGCGTGGTCGCGCCGTTTGTCGCTAAAGAAAAATACGACGTGAACGGTCAGAAACTGCTGATCAACTATCCGATCGTGATCGGCACGGATGACGCCGCCGATAAATTTGGCGGGCTCCTGGGCTATCCCACCAGCTTCCTGATTTCCCGCAGCGGAAAGCAAATCATGAAATTCCAGGGCGCCCCGGATCTCGATCTGGTGGAAAAGGCCGTCGAGTCTTCGGACTAACCGGAATGCTCTCCGAACACGATTTTCAGAAAAAAGCCGACGCCGCCTTCGAAGACCTAAAGCGCAGAATGCTAAAACTCGGTGATGCACACGCCTTCGACGTCGAAGGCGAAAGCGGCAAGCTCGAAGTCATCTTCGAAGATCCCGAGCCCGCCAAGTTCGTGGTTTCCCCGAACACACCCATCCGCGAAATTTGGATCTCCGCGCTTTCCACCAGCTTCAAACTCGGATGGTCCGACGCGCGCAACGCATTCGTCCACGAAAAAACCGGTGAAGACCTCCACGCGGTCATGAGCCGCGTCATCTCTCAACAACTCGGAACACAGGTGCAAGTGTGAAACGCTCTACAACTCTTCTTGTGATTGCGACTACCGCGCTGGCCTTCTCTTCTTCAGTCAACTCCCAGAACGTCTCCGGCAAAGACGTGGTCGCGCCCGCCCCATACGTTTCCTACGACCCGATCGCGCGTGGCATGTCCGTTCAAGTAGCCGTGGTCCTTAAAATCCGCCCCGGCTTCCACGTCAATGCCCACGAGGTTTCCGCCGATTACCTGATCCCAACCGAACTCCGCGCCGAAATTCCCGCGGGCTTCAAACCGAGCGACGTAATCTATCCGAAAGGCACGCTAGAAACCTTCACGTTCGCAAAAAACAAGCCGCTGAACGTCTACTCCGATTCCGTAACCGTGCGCCTTCCCCTCATCGTCCTGCCCAACGCCCCATTGGGCCAGCAGCACCTCCAGATGAAGCTCCGGTACCAGGCGTGCAGCACTGAAATCTGCCTGCCCCCGGTGACCAAAGACGTAGACGCGACCCTCAACATCGTAGCCAATCAATCCGCAGCCAAACCAGCCAACCCGGCCATCTTTCCCAAATAGCTCGAACGTTTCAGGAGCTCATTCAACGCACAACCGTAGTGATCCTGAGCCAGCCTGCCGCAGGCAAGCGAAGCGAACGACCCGCTGCTGTTCCAGCAAACGAAAAATGAGCTTGGCCCGTGGGGACGGTGCTTTCACTTCGACATACAATGCCAGACAGTCAAGGGCTTCAGACCCTGAGGAATCCCCTTACGGCTAAACGAAAGCCGACTGTATAAGGATGGGTCTTCGGTTTAACCTTGTGCTCCCCGAACTTCCTCCACCGCTTCGCTCAGTCTCCGCACGACCCGCTCCTGCCCCAGCACCACCATGGTGTCAAACAACGGCGGCGCCACCGCCTGCCCGACGATCGCCACGCGCGTCGCATTGATCAATAGCCCAGCCTTAACCCCGCCTTCTTCCGCAACCTTCCGCGCCGCATGATCGCACGCATCGTGATTCCATTCCGGCAGCGCTTCCAACGCATTCGCCAGATTCTTCAACAGCCCCGGCACCTTCTCATCCTTCCAGAACTTCGCCTTCGCCGCGGCATCCCGCGTAAACTGCTCCGTAAAAAATGCCCGCGACCAGCTCGAAAAATCCGGCAACAACCTTACCCGTGGCCGCAGCAGGTCGACCGTCTTCGAAAACCATGCCTGCCCGGCGCCCGAAGCCCATTCCTCTTTCCACAATCGATCCTTCTGCAACTGCTCCTGCACTTCCGGCAGCAGCTCCTCGATCGGCAGCTTCTGCAAATATTGCGTGTTGAACCATTCGAGCTTCGCGCGATCAAACACCCCGTTGGTCCGGCTCACGCCCTCCAGCGAGAATTTCTCCAACAAATCCTTGGTGCGAAGAAATTCCTCGTCCCCTCCCGGCGCCCAACCCAGCAAAACCAGAAAATTCCGGAACGCTTCGGGCAAAAATCCTTCGCGCCGGTACATATTTACGTCCGTGGCCCCATGCCGCTTCGAAAGCCGCTTCTTGTCCGCGCCCAGAATGAGCGGCACGTGCGCAAAGATCGGCGGCTCCGCGCCCATCGCCCGGTACAGCAACACCTGCTTCGGCGAGTTTGAAATGTGGTCCGCCCCGCGGATCACGTGTGTAATCCGCATGTCGATGTCGTCGGTGACCGCGCTCATCTGATACATCGCCTGCCCGAATTCCTCACCGTCTTTGCCGGAGCGAAGAATCACAAAATCTTCAATCTCGTCATTGGAAAATTCGCTCTCGCCGAAAACCGCGTCAATAAATTTCGTCGTGCCCCCGAGGGGCACTTTGAACCGGAGCGCCGGCTTGGTGTCCGGCGTAGACGGCTTCCCGTCGCGGCACGAGCAGCGAATCACCCGTCGCACCTGCACTTTTTCCGTTCCTTCCTCGGCATGGTCTCCGCCCGCATACCGTTCCGGCAGGCAATAACACAAAAACGCGCTGCCGTTCGCCAGAAGCTTCTTCGCCGCGTCGCGATATAACTGTGTCCGCTGCGACTGGTAAAACGGTCCCTCGTCCCAATCCACGCCGAGCCATTTCAGCCCGTCGACGATGCCCGCAACAAGCTCCGGCTTGTTGCGCTCCGCATCCGTGTCCTCGATCCGCAGAATCATCGTTCCGCGGTTCTGGCGCGCAAACAGCCAGTTAAACAATGCCGTCCGCGCCCCTCCCACATGGAGATAGCCGGTCGGCGAAGGCGCAAAACGCACCCGCACTTTCCCGGTCGCAATGTTGTTTGCTTCAGTCATGGTTAGTGGTTTCCCATCCGTAGCGCTAAAAACTTCAGTGTAGCGAAACCCAGCCCACCGGTCCAACCAGGGTTGCAGGTGCGTACTGTTCTAATTTTAGAATGGAGAGGCAACCTGCCAACGACCAACATCGACCTCGGCTACTTCCATTATGGTGAGGGCGAATGCAGTCAAAATCGAACCCGATGCGGTGGGAGTTTGGTCTGCCCTTTTTTACTAGCTCAGAAAGCCAAACACAACTGTTTCAAATTTACGCTTCCGAATCCGGATGACCTACCGCCCCTGTGTTCAGGGTGCTCTGGCGGTACCGGTAGATAGTCGACCATCCAAAATTACAAGTCAAAGAGTGAACTGGGGAAGCGGCAAGGAGGCCTGCCCAAAAACGTACCGCCATCCCGAGGGCGTCCGCACATAGGTATCGCTGAACCAAAGCGTGTGATCGAAAGCCTTTCGATCGTTCGTGCCTTTTCCCCAAAGCTTGGCCGTGACGACCGCCGTATCGCCCCACACACGAACCGTCTGCGAAGTATCTTCCTGGTGCTCCCAGACATATTGGCCGCTGCGCGCCTCCTCGAGCAGGTCCGCTTTGGTGAAGGTCTTCCCGGAACCCGTCACCAGGATGAAATTGTCGGCCAGGATACGATTCATCACCTCCACGTTGTTGCTTTTCACCGCGGCCTGATATTCCGTGTCTAGCGCCGCGATCGTTCTCGCATCCTCTTCGGCACTCGGTGCGCTCGCGCCTGGCTCGGCCATCAGCGCGAATCGTCCTCCGCAAAACCACGAAGCCACCATCATTCCCAAAACCAGAAGTCTCCTGCTCATTGGGATTCTCCCCCTCGCTCGAACCATCCATTCCCCCAACCGGTCGGGGACGCGACGAAGATACGCAGTGGTCTGGCGCATCTTCGCCGCGTTTGGGGTGTGCAACACCAAACTCACAAGTCCTATGCGAACAACGATAGATTCCCCGCCCAAGCAGTGTTGGACGTTCCCGGACTTCGCTCCCGCATCACTGGACGTTTCCGGCCCTCGCCTCTCCCTTGGCGTCGCGGTCCGAAAACGTCCAATCCGCCGCCTGAATTCGGCTACCATGAACCTGAAGAAGGAAATGAAGCTCAACCAGCAGGTCTGCTCTCGGGCTAGGCTGTCCCGCGATCCGCGGTTCGACGGAAAATTCTTCATCGGTGTGCGCGGCAGCGGCGTGTATTGCCGCCCGATCTGTCCGGCGCCTACAGCAAAAGAGAAAAATGTTCGTTATTTCGAAACCGCCGCGGCCGCCGCCGAAGCCGGATTTCGCCCGTGCTTGCGGTGCCGTCCGGAATGTTCGCCCGGAACTCCGGCTTGGTGCGGAACATCCAACACCGTTTCCCGCGCCTTGCGCCTGATCGCGGAAAGTGGCCTCGAGCATGGTGGCGTCGAAGCCCTCGCGGAGCGCCTCGGCGTCGGCTCGCGTCATCTTCGCCGGCTGTTCCTGAAACACCTCGGAGCGACGCCGAGCGCCGTGGCCCACACGCGGCGTTTGCATTTCGCCAAGAAATTGATCGACGAAACGCGACTGCCGATGAACCACGTCGCTATCGCCTCCGGTTTCGGCTGCGTTCGCCGTTTCAACGCCGCCATTCAGAAAATCTACAAGCGCACGCCGACCCGCATCCGCAAGCTCGCTCGCCCTGCGGCCGCCGAGGCGGAGAACCAGTATTTTTTTCAGCTTCGTTTCCGGCCGCCCTATGACTGGGATGGCATGCTGTCGTTCCTCGGCAAACGCGCCATTCCCGGTGTTGAAGCCGTACAAGACGACGTGTACCGCCGCACCATTTCGCTCAAAGGAGAGCCCGGCTACTTGGAAGTCTCGCGGAGCAAGGCCGCGCATTCACTGGCCGTCCGCATTCACTTCGCCGATCCCTGTCTTCTATTCCTCATCATTGAGCGCATCCGCGCCATGTTCGATCTCGATGCGGATTGGACCGACATCGCGCGCACGTTGAAAAACGATCCCGCGCTCGCCGGACCGATCCGCCGCGCTCCCGGCCTGCGCATTCCAGGATGCTGGGATGGCTTCGAACTCGCTGTCCGCGCAATTTTGGGCCAGCAGATCAGCGTCCCGGCAGCCACCGCCCTGGCCGGACGCGTCACCAGATCTTTTGGCAAGCCCTATCCTGCAGCAGAGAGATTGACCCATCTGTTTCCACCGCCCCCAGTTCTCGCCGAAGTCGATTTGACCAAAGCAGGACTGACAAGATCGCGAGCGGAAACCGTGCGGGCCTTGGCTCGTGCCGTCTCTGCTGGCCAGATCAGGTTTGATGGAATCACAAACTCCGAAGAATTTCTGACCCGCCTGTGCGAAATTCCCGGAATCGGCAAATGGACGTCGCAGTATGTCGCCATGCGTGCGTTCGGGGAAACCGACGCGCTTCCTACGGGCGACCTGGGCCTGCTGCGAACCTTAGCCCTCAAAAACTCCCGCGAACTCGAAGTGCGTTCAGAAGCATGGCGGCCCTGGCGCGCCTACGCCACCGTTTACCTGTGGAATGCTCGCAGCCGCGCAAGCACTCGAGAATGTGCGGCGAGACTGTCGCGCGGCCACAAAACAAAAGCTCCCGATTTCCGAACCATGTCCGACAAAGTGTCCCAGCCCGCCGTCAACCAGGAAGGCCTGTAGTGCCGCGTCTTCAAGCATCCTCGGCTGCTTCGATCGGGGTGCTCTTACGGTTTCGAAACAACCCACACCAGCATTCCTGCGCCGGCCTCCACCTTCATATCCTCTTTTTCAAAGTGCAGCGTGATTTCTCCAACCGGCGAACCCCTCCCACTATGCGCAATCTTCACGCCCTTCAAGTCATATACTCCGCAAGCATCCGACGAAAAAACCCAAAGCGCCTGAAGGTAGTCGTTTCCATTCGACGGTCCCGCGCAACCCAGAGCGGGATTGGCTCGGACGTGAACCAGGACTCCACCCACCACGCCCTTGCCGACTTTTTCTTTCGCGCGATCTCGCACTGCCCCGCCGTCGCCAAACCGGATGTCTCCGCCGATCTGCACCGTGTCCGCCCACCCGGCCGGTGAGCCCATATCCGCACCGGCATTCGGCAACTGCGCCGATTGCACCGCTCTTCCGGAAGCAATAGCGCGAAGGTACGTCGCAATCGTCAGCGTCTCCTTGCGATCCTCCAGTTGATCGAATTTCAAGGTAACCTTCATGCCCGCTGCGTCTGCATCGGTTTCCACGGACAAAATCGAACCCCTCACCGTCGACTTCATCGGAATTTTCTCGCCATCCGGCAGCGGCACATCCTGAGCGACCTTCGCCTCCACGACCTGTCCGCGCACATCTTTTGTAGAAATCGTCTTCTCCAACCGTAACGGCAGCACCGTGCCTGCGGGAATCGTCGACCGGCTCTCCGCAACGTGGACGACGCTGGCCCTCACAAGAGGAACCTTCCGATCTGGCTCCCCGAAAGCGCCGACCCAGCCCGAGACAAATAGCGTTAAAATCAACCGTCCACACAACGTCCACATGGAAGCCCTCCGGGCCTAGCAACTTAACCCGCAGCGCACCGCTCGCACAAGGCCCAGAGCACTTCGCGCACCGCCTACTATCTCTTACGCTACCAGTACCCTGGTACGCTTGCCGCCACATTTTTGTTGGCCTCATAATCGCAAATGATTCGTTTTGCGTGTGGTTAGGCGGCATCGGCGCGTCTGGAGAAATGTTTTTCCGGTCTCTCGAGGCGCAACCGTGTTTCTCCGTTCTGCCTCGTCACATGAAGGGAAAACCCTGTCCACCCTATGGTTCAGAGTCTGATCGCACTCGGCTTTTTGCTCGCCACCATTCTGGTCGGCGTGTTCTTTTTCTCGATCTATTCGCTGAAGCGCCAAACCTACTTGCTCTACTGGGCCGGAGCCTGGCTGCTCTACGCCTTCCACTTGCTCCCCGCTGCGCTTTCCCAGTGGATCGGCCCGAACGCGTTCTTTGAAGCCGTCAGCCCTAGCCTATTCGCTCTCGCGGGCATCAGTTTTTTCCTCGGCACGCAGGTGTACATCCGCCAAAAGCCCTGGTTCGGTCTCGCTGTCGCCACCGCCGCGATCCTCGCGCTCTGGGCCGCGGCAAACGCCTTTCAGATCTTGCTCGTTTCCGCGGTGATGCCCGCGTCGATCATCTATGTCGCGGTCGCAGCTCTTTTCTGGCACGAAAGCCGCAATCACGAAACCCTAGCCGACCGTCTGCTCGCCACCACCTTCGCCTTTTGGGGTGTCCTCACTCTTTCGTTGTACGGGTTGCGCGGCGCGCGTGTGTTCCTCGGCCAGTCACTGCTGCTGATCACCGTAATTCCCATGTTGTTCGTTTGCATGCTACTTCTGATGGCGCAGTACGAAGAGGAGAAGCGCCGCGTCGAGCGAAACATGCTGGCGCTTTCCAATCTCAACCTGGCCACCTCCAGCTTCGTCGGCGGCGAAATCCAGCGCATGCTCGCTCAAGCTCTCGATCGCGTGCTCGGTGTGATCCGCCTACCCGCCGGAGCCTTATTCCTCCACCACGGCGATCCCACCGGCCCAAGCTCGGTGGTCGCCGCTGGAATCTCCGAAGAGTTCTGCCGCCAAGCGCAAACCGAAGGCCTCGACGAATACCTGGTTGGAATGGTCTCTCGCCTCGGTGGCTTGTTAGGTTTCCGCGATCTTCGCGACGACAATCTTTCCGCCCTCGAAAAAGACGAGCCTATCCAGCGCTTTCGCGAACTCGCCCTGCAACACGGCCTGCGCAGCGCCGTTGTCATCAGCCTCCAGGCCAAAGAGCAAGCCTACGGCCTTCTTCTCCTCGGCACGCCCGACAGCCGCCGCTTCACTCCCGCCGAACTTCGTCTGCTCCTCGCGCTCGGCCACCAGATCGGTGTGGCCGTCGAAAATAGCTATCTCATCCAGCAAACTTCCCGCCGCTCGGAAGAGCTTCACGTTCTCAATGAGATCGGCCGCGCGCTCAGTTCCACGCTCAACAAGGAAGATCTTCTCTCGAGACTCTGGGAAGAGCTGCGCCGCCTCTTCGACGTCGAAAATCTCTACCTCGCAACTTTCGATTCTTCGCGCGACCAGATTCATTTTGACTTGGAGCTCGAAAACGGCGAGCGCAGGCCCCCTAGAGCGCGCCCGGCCGGCAATCACCTCACCGAATACATCCTCCGCACCCGCCAACCCGTTCTCGTCCGCGATAATTTTGTCGCCGAGGTCCGCAAGCTCGGCGTCGACCCGATGCGTACCGCCGGTTCGTTTTGCGGCGTTCCACTCGTGGCCTACGACCATGCCATCGGTGCCCTCTGCATCTTCTCCGACAAAGAGCGCGCCTACGACGAAGGCCACCTCGAACTCATGCGCGTCCTCGCCAGCGAAGCCAGCATCGCCGTCGAAAATGCGCGCCTCTTTCAAGAGGAGCGCACCAAAGCCCGCCAACTCAACCTCATTAACTTGATCTCGCGCGATGCCATCGCCACGCTCAATCCCGACGAAATCCTCGCTAAAATTGCCGGCCAACTCGAAAACGGCCTTTCCTACGACCATATCGGCATCGCCATCCTCGACTACACCACCCGCGAGCTGATCGTTTCGGCCGAAAGCGGCAAACGTCGCGGCGCTCTTGGCAGAAAAATTCCCCTCGATACCGGTTTGATCGGCCAGGTGGCCCGCACCGGCAAATCGGCGACCTACCGTTCTGCCGTAAATTCACAAAACAGCCCACAACCTGTTCTTCCCGATTCCTCCACCGCCATGGCCCTGCCGATTTTTTACGGCGATCACCTACACGGAGTCCTATATGTCGAAACACGGGAGCGTGTCGATTTCACCGAAGAAGAATCGCTCCTGCTTCATACCCTCGCCGACCTGATTGCCGGCGCCTACCACAACGCCCAGACCTTTCAGAAAGCCCAGGAGCAAGCCATCACCGACGGCTTGACCGGTGTAAAAACCCACCGCTTCTTCATGGAAGCGCTCTCTTCCGAATGGAAACGTTCTTCCCGCGCTGGCCGCTCTTTTGCCCTAGTCCTCATGGACCTCGACCGCTTCAAGTTCGTCAACGATTTCTACGGTCACCTCGAAGGCGACCTCGTCCTCCAGCGCGTCGGCCAGATCCTCGAAGCCAACTGCCGTCGCTCCGATGTCGTCGCGCGCTACGGCGGAGACGAATTCGTCATCCTCATGCCGGAAACCACCATGGAGCAAGCCCGCCAGCTCTCCGCCAAACTCCGCGGCTGGATCGCTTCCGATCCTCTTCTGCGCGAGAAAAATATCAGCGCCAGCTTTGGCGTTGCTTCGTACCCGCTGCACGGTTCCGCTCCACAGGAACTCATCCAGGTTGCCGACGCCTCCATGTACCTCTCGAAACATCAGGGCGGCAACACCGTCTCCACCGCAGAACACATCGATCCGAATGAAGCCCGCCGCTGGAAGCGCGACGTTCTCGAAGCCTACCTCGGAGTCACTCTCAAGCGCCTTTTTGCCACCGGTCCGGAAGCTTTTGAAGAGATTCATCAGCGCCTGCGCCAGTTCTCTGACTCCCTCCCGGCGACCGAAGTTGCCGGCGTACGCGGCGCCGATGGTCCGACGGCGCTTCCGCAATCGATTCTCGACACGGTGACGTCGCTCGCTTACGCCGTCGACGCAAAAGACCAATACACCCAGGGCCACTCGCAAAAAGTTTCCGCCTACGCCGCGCTCCTCGCCGAAGCCCTCGGCATGTCCGAAAGCGAAGTGGAGGAAATACGCCTGGGCGCCATCCTGCACGACGTCGGCAAAGTCGGCATCCCCGAATCCATCCTCAACAAAAGCGGTCCGCTCAATCCCGAAGAGTGGGAGACCATGAAAACCCACGTCACTTTCGGCGGCAGGCTGCTCGAACCCATGGCTCCCCTCGAGCGCGTTCGCCAAATGGTTCTGCACCACCACGAATTCTTTGACGGCTCCGGCTATCCCGAAGCCCTCGCCGGAAAAGACATTCCCCTTGGCGCGCGCGTCATCACCATCGCCGATTCCTACGACACCATCACGAGCGACCGCAGTTACAAGAAAGGTCGCACCGCCGAACAAGCCCTCGCCGAAGTCGAACGCTGCGCCAACACCCAATTCGATCCCGAACTCGTCGCCACCTTCGTCCGCGCCATGCGCCAACTCCCCAACCCCATCATCGAAGTCGCCTCGCTTCTGTCCCGCAATTCCTGACGGAACGCCATACTTGTCGCAACAGTGCGTGTCGAGCTAAGCCTTTTGCTTAGACGTTTTTGGGACGCTGACGAGGAAAGCAGGGCGTGTGACCGGGCTCAGTCAAAAACTCATTGCACATAAGACATATCTTATGATATATAATTCGATATAGCTTTGATCTATTGGAGACTACAATCGATGCATCGACACAATGATTTTTCTTTTTTTGAAGGGCATCCGCATCACGGCCCCTTTGGCCGTCGCGGACATCGCTTCGGCCGTTTTGGTCAGGGATTCTTTGGCGCGCCCGCCTTGCGCGCCGCCAGAATGCTCGCCTCCGGCGACCTTCAACTCATCATTCTCGCTTTGCTCAGCGAAAAACCCCGCCACGGATATGAAATCATCAAACAGATCGAAGAACATTCGAGCGGAACCTATTCGCCGAGCCCAGGAATGGTCTATCCGGCCCTTACCTATCTCGAGGAAATGGGCTACGCCGCTTCCGAGTCCGACGGCGCTAAGAAACTCTACCGAATCACCGACGCTGGAACCAAGCATCTGAACGAAAACCGCACCAGCGTTGAAGAGACACTCGATCAGCTCGCCCGGTTTGGCCGCAAATTATCGCGATTTCAGAAAGAATTTGCGGAACAGGAAGACGACGAGCGCGACGATTCCCGGGGGGACTCGAGGCACGGCATCAAGTCCGAGTGGCGCCAGGCGAAGCAGGAATTTCGCGACCTGCGAGGCGACCTCAAAGCGGCTCTTTACGAGAAGCTCGACGCTTCACCCGAGGAAAGGAAACGAATCTTTGCCGTCCTGCGCCGGGCCATTGACGAGATCCGGGGCAAAAAATCATGACCCCAAACGAGCGGCGCAACACGCCAGGAGGCCCGGTGAAAAATGCCGGGCCGAAGCCGGCGCGTATATTCCGATCGTTGATCGCAATACCTGCGAGGGAAAACGCGATTGCGTGGAAGTCTGCCCTTACGGTGTTTTTGAAGTGCGCCAGCTCGACGACCGCGATTTTTCAAGGCTCTCCTGGTTCGGCAAGCTGAAGAGCCGGATGCACGGGAAGCTCACAGCCTACACCCCGCAATATAACCTGTGCCAGGCCTGCGGACTGTGCGTGGTCTCTTGCCCGGAGCATGCCATCACGCTCCTTTCCCAAAAGGATTGGTTAGGGATCGGTGCGGTATAAGCGAAAGGGAAAGCTTTCTCCCGACAGTGCTACAGTGGAAGCTGAGGCTCCAAAGACGTTCGGGAGAAAGGCCTATGGAAACTGCGTCAGTAAGATGGATGGGGAAGCAACGATTCGCGGCCACCAGCCCTTCCGGTCATTCGGTGGAGTTCGATTCCGACCGTGAAGCGAACACCGCGGTCGGCCCGATGGAAATGGTGTTAATGGCGCTCGGCGCGTGCACTGCGACGGACATCGTCATCATCCTTGAGAAAAAACGGCAGAAGCTGCAATCACTCGAAGTGTTTTGCTCCGGCGAGCGCGCCGACGATCCTCCCCGGGTTTGGGTCAGCGTGGAAGTGCTTTTTCGCGTTCGCGGAACCGTGGACGAAAGCGCGCTAAAGCGCGCGATCGAACTGACCGGGGAGAAGTATTGTTCCGTCGCAGCCATGCTGCAAAAGACGGCGAAGATTACCTGGCGCCACGAAATTCTTCCCGCGTCCTGAGAACCGCCTTGCGCTTGTCTCCGCGGAAGCGCTTCGCATAGAATCTAGTTTTTGGCATCAGGGGTTCGCGCTTCCCAAGGAGCATCATGTCTCGCCGCATTGCCGCAAAAATTACGGGTGTAGCCGGTTACGTTCCACCACGCGTCTTGACCAACGCGGACTTGGAAAAAATGGTGGATACGACGAACGACTGGATCATGGAACGTGTCGGTATCCGCGAACGCCACCTGGCCGAAAAAGGCGTGGGCGCCAGCGATTTAGCGGTGGAGGCGGTGAAGAAATTGCAAAAGGTTCAGCCCTTCGATCTGCAGGAAGTCGATCTGATCGTCGTCGGCACAGTAACGCCGGACATGATGTATCCCTCGACGGCCTGTCTGGTGCAACACAAGCTCGGAATCGAAAACACCTGGGGCTTCGACGTTTCCGCCGGCTGTTCGGGCTTCGTCTACGCTTTGAACACCGGAGCAAAATTTGTGGAATCCGGGCAGTACAAAAAAGTCCTGGTGATTGGGTCGGACGTGAACTCTTCGATGACCGATTACACCGACCGTGCGGTTTGTATCATCTTTGGCGACGGCGCCGGCGCGGTTTTGCTCGAACCGTCGAATGACGGCGAACCGGGGATCATCGACCACGTGGCGCAGGTGGAAGGCGGAGGCGGGCAATTCCTCTACATGCCCGGCGGTGGCAGCCTGCATCCGGCTTCCCATGAAACGGTCGACCAGAAAATGCACTACATCCATCAGGATGGAAAAAACGTCTTCAAGTACGCGGTGAAGAAAATGGCCGAGATGACGGAGCGTATCCTCGAGAAAAACGGGCTGACCGGCAAGGATGTGGATTGCTTCATCGCGCATCAGGCGAATCGCCGCATCATCACCGCCACGGCGGAGCGTCTCGGAATGCCTTTAGACAAAGTGATTATCAACATCGAGCAATTCGGCAATACCACGGCTGGCACCATTCCGCTGGCGATGCAAACGGCCCTCGAAGAGAAGAAATTGAAAAAGGGCGACCTCGTCCTGCTCGCCGCCGTGGGCGCGGGCTTCACTTCCGGCGCAACTCTGCTCCGCTGGGCGTATTGAGTTTGAAAAATAAGAGGGGCGGAGTGTTTCGCTCTGCCCCTTTCGTTTTTCTTGAGAAATGATTAGCTGGGAATCACGAGCTGTTGACCGACTTTGATGTTGTTCGGATCGGTCAGCTTGTCTTTGTTGGCGTCGAAGATTTTCATGTACTCGTTCGCGTTGCCATAAAACTGCTTGGCAATCTTCGAAAGCGAATCGCCGGCAGCGACGGTGTAGGTTTTGTCCGCCGGGGCGGGGGGCGCGAGCGAAGGATCAACAGTCAGATTCAGCGTCAAGTCACTGTATGTGGGATCCACCAGCTTCGCTTGATCCCAGATTTTGTTCTTGGTCGCCTCGCTACCGCAGGCTCCCTCGATGTAAAGCTTGTTGTCCTGGATGTGCACGTGGCTAAGCCGTACGCCGGACTGACTGATCGCGTTCAGTACGGACCCGTACTTCATTTTCAGTTGATCTAGGTCTGCCATGGGGTCTTCCTCTCTAGAATGGTTATCGGGCGGCCCACAAGCATAGCACCGGGCGCGAAAGGCGACAGGACAATCTTTTGGGTGGAAGAAGAACCGAGACTTTAGAACGATTAAATGGAACGCATCGAAGCGGCCTGCACCAGGTTCGCTTCAAGGCGGCGTCCCACTTGGACGGCGGCAAATCGCGCGCACAGAGTGCGCTCTTGCTCGACCCAGCTTGTCAGTGCCGGAGAGATTTGGCCGAACATGCTCGAAATCGTTCCGATGAGCTTGTAATAGGTGGGAACGAAACCAAGGCCGCCGCGCGTGTGCTTCAGTTCCGGAGTAAGAATAAGAAGGCTGGCAAGTTTCTCGAAGTCCGCACCGCACATCTCAGACTCTTCGACTTGCGCGGCTTCGAGAATCTCCATGCGCAGCGGCTGAGCAGCCACACCGGCCAGCACGGCGCGCCAGTAGTACAACCCGAACTGCGCCAGGGCCACGATGGAGATGGTGAATAAGATTGCCGAGAACATCCCTCGCCTCCACATAGAGGATGCGCTTCTCAGTTGTATCGACCTATAGCGCTTGAGTACTAAGGAAGTAGGCCATTTTGAGTGCGAACCGATGCATCGCTTTGGGTTTGCGCCTTGGAGAAGCTTGCCAAAAACCCCGCCTGTCGACTATGCTGCCCGCCGGAGGTTCCGCTAATACTATGAAACCACGTGCCTTAAGGAGGTGGGGGTTACTGACTGCCCTTCTGGTTTTGCTGCCCGCATGGCTGCATTCTGGAGCAGCAGCACAACAGGATTCGCCACGCCTGGCCATAACGGCTGTTCTCACCAAACAGCAGGACGCCTGGAATCGCGGCGACCTAGACGCCTTCATGGAAGGTTACTGGAATTCGCCGGAACTGACCTTTGCCGGCACCAGCGGAATTACCCGCGGATGGCGACCCGTGATGGATCGCTACCGGAAGAATTATCCAGATCAAAAGGCTATGGGCGATCTCGATTTCTCAAATCTCGAAGTGCATCGGTTGGGAAAGGACGCCGCGCTCGTGCTGGGACGGTGGCATTTGAAACGAGACTCCGGCGAACTCGGAGGAATTTTTACGCTGGTGTTTCAGCAATTCCCCGAGGGCTGGCGGATCATCCACGATCACACGAGCCTCGATGCAAAACCGCACTAGCCGGAACTACAGGATCTCGACGATTTCTTCGTAACGTTTGAACGGTGGGATCAGGTAGGCGCCGGCCATTTCCGTTCGCGCCCATTTGAGCATGTCTCGCGCTACATCGAAGCCGCAATCGCGTGCGGAAGCACCGGCGGCTTCCATGGATTTCAGAAGCGGCTCTGGAATCACGATGCCGGGAACTTCGTTGTTGAGGCGCAGCGCCTGCTTGTAGCTGTTGAGCGGCCAGACACCGATCAGAACAGGGATGGCGGGCTGGCCACCGAGCTTTTTCAGGAAGGCGTGCCAATGCTCGGGGTCGAACAGAGGTTGCGTCATGGCGAAATGCGCACCTGCTTCGACCTTTTGGTGAAAGCGCGCGATTTCGTTATCCAGATCGTCGGCCATGGGATTCAGCGCCACGCCGATGGTGAAATTGGTCTGGCCGCCGAGAGTTTTGCCTGCCCAATCCGTGCCTTGATTCAGGCGGTGCAGGATTTTGGTTAAGCCAACGGAGTCGACTTCGTAAACGCCGCTGGCTTCGGGATAATCACCAACCGATGGCGGATCGCCGGTGATTCCGAGGACGTTGCGGACGCAGCCGACGGTCCATGCGCCGAGCAGAATGGCTTGTAAACCGATAATGTTCTGATCACGCGTCGTCAGGTGCGGAATGGTTTCGACTCCCCGTGCTTCAAGGGCGCCCGCGACAATCAGCGCGTCCATTCCGACGCGGGCCATCGCGCCGCTATTGATGTCGATGGCATCGACTTTGTTCGTGGACATCACTTTGTCGACCTGCTCGAAAATACGATCGAGCGAGAGACCCTTCGGAGGATCGATTTCCACCGAGACCACAAACTCTTTTTTCTGCAGTTTTTTCCAGAGTTTGCTTTCCGGTTCGCGCTCTTGAACGGGAGCGGCTGGCTGTGTCTTGGCTACGACCGCAGTTGCAGCCTGCGCATGCCGAGGACGCAGAGACTTGACCCTTTCGGCCATAGCTCGAATGTGCGCGGGCGTGGTGCCGCAGCAGCCGCCAAGAATTCGGACACCGATTCCAGCGGCTTCACGGGCGAATTCCGCGAAATAGGCGGGCGAAGATTTTGGATAGACGATGCGATCGCCTTCGCGCTTCGGGAAGCCGGCATTCGGCATGCCGCTGACGCAGATGTCGCCAGTGCTCGCGAGTTCCTGAAGGATCGGCAAGAGCGATTGCGGACCCAGTGTGCAGTTCGCGCCAATAACCTGGACATTCTTTTCTTTGAGCATCGCCGCGGCCAGCAAGGGGCGGACGTCGCTGTAGGTGGTTCCTTCCTCGGAGTAAGTGAGTTCGGCTGTGATCGGCAGCGACGAGAAAGAGCGGATCGCGTCGATCGCGATCAGCAGTTCTTCGATATAGGCAAATGTTTCCAGGATAAAAAAGTCCACGCCGCGTTCTTCGAGGGCGAGCGCCTGTTCATGAAATACCCGGCGAATCTCGTCCGGTTCTGGATGGCGAGCTTGTACTCCAATACCGAGTGGGCCCATGGAACCGGCGATCAGGACTTCCCGGGAGGCGGATTCGCGGGCTTCACGGGCGATTTTTACGCCGCGGCTGTTCAGGCGCTGCACTTCGTCGCCAAGACCGAGCGGAGTCAGCTTGAAACGATTGGCACCAAACGTATTGGTCTCGATGATCTGTGCGCCGGCTTCGATGTAAGCCTGGTGGACGCGAAAAACGGCTTCGGGCTCCAAGGAATTCAGCTCATCGAAGCAGCGTACAGGGCCCACTGATTCGTGCAGGAGGGAGCCCATCGCGCCGTCGGCGATGAGGAT
The DNA here is from genome assembly GCA_963722985.1 of Candidatus Acidiferrales bacterium. Lineage (GTDB taxonomy): Bacteria > Acidobacteriota > Terriglobia > Acidiferrales > UBA7541 > Acidiferrum. The sequence continues at coordinate 103,866 of CAVROZ010000007.1, forward strand.
AGAGTCCTTCAACCTTTCGTTGAAATCCTGAATTTTCACTGGTCGGTCCTGTTTTTCGGTGTTCCCGCAATCAGACTGCTAACGCTTCTGTTCCATGAGGCCGGCGACGGTGCTCATCAAATCGTATTTCGTGAGGATTTCGAAGCGGGCATCGTCCATCTCCACGAAGACCGCGGGATTTTCGTGGCTGAGAATATAGGTGACGCGCTCGACGGGCGCGTTTTTCGGCACTCTTGGCAGGGGCTTGGCCATAACCTCGCGGACCACCAGCTTGCGCAAATCCTTGCCTTGCAGCGCGAGCGTGAGGATTTGATCCTCATAGATCGCGCCGATGGGCAAATTCTCTTCAAACACGGGAATCTGCGAGATGTCCTGCTCCTGCATGGTCTTCAGCGCGTGAAACACGGTTTGGTAGGGACGGGCGATGACCAGTTCCCGGACTTTGCCGGCGCCTTTCTTCGCGATGACGACTTCGGCAGCGGTGATGGGCACGCTCGATTCCACGTAGCCACGTTCGCGCATCCATTCGTCGTTGTAAACCTTGCTCAGGTAGCGCATGCCGGTGTCTGGCATCAGCGCGACAATGAACGCGTCCGGCCCGAGGGTTTTTGCTAAACGAAATGCGGCCGACAGGCAGCCACCACCTGAACCGCCGGTAAAAATTCCTTCGCACTTCGCCAAGCGGCGCGCAGTTACGAAACACTCTTCGTCATTCACCTGAATCACATCATCAAGAATCGACATATGCATTGTAGTCGGAAAGAAGTCTTCGCCGATGCCTTCCACAACATACGTGCGCGCCTTGGTGACTTTGCCGGTCTTGTGGAAATCGTAATAGAGAGAGCCCTCGGGATCGACGCCAACGATTTTCACCTCCGGGTTTTTCTCTTTCAGATATTTGCCAACTCCGCTGAGTGTGCCACCGGTACCCATGCCGCACACGAAGTGCGTGATTTTGCCTTCGGAATCGTCCCAAATTTCCGGGCCGGTGGTTTTGTAGTGCGCTTCGGGATTGGTGGGATTGTCATATTGATTGGGGTAGTAAGAATTGGGAATCTCGCGCGCCAGTTTTCTCGCCACGCTGTAATAGCTGCGGGGATCTTCCGGCTCGACGGCCGTTGGGCAAACAATCACTTCCGCGCCAAGGGCTTTGAGCAAATCCACTTTTTCCTTGGACTGCTTGTCGGTGGTGGTAAAAACACATTTGTAGCCGCGTACGGCCGCAACCAAAGCCAATCCCATACCCGTGTTTCCGCTGGTGCCTTCGATGATCGTTCCGCCGGGCTTCAGGAGTCCTTTTTTCTCGGCATCGTCAATCATGGTGATGCCAATGCGATCTTTTACCGAGCCACCGGGGTTCAGCATTTCCGCTTTTACCCAGATTTGCGGCTTCAAGTCGGCGGCGCTGCGGTGCAGGCGGATGAGCGGCGTTTTCCCCACCGCTTCGATGATGTTGTTACAACGCATCTCTTGTCTCGTCGGGAGCTTTCTGCAGGGCCAGACACACGATTCGCCCTATGCGATACTTCTGCTTTTAAGTTTAGCATGCGGCCTGCAAGCCTACGGGAGGACAGGCCGCTCAGGGAGCCAAAATGGCAAGGCTGAATATTTCGAGCGGGACGACCTGGGAGCCGATTGTGGGGTATTCGCGCGCGGTGCGGATCGGCAACCGCATCAGCGTGTCTGGCACGACCGCGACAGGACCGGACAACAAGATCGTTGGCATCGGCGATCCTTACGCGCAAACCGTGCAAATTATACGGAACATCGAATCGGCCCTGAAACGCGCCGGAGCGGGCCTGCAGGATGTGGTGCGCACGCGGATGTACGTCACGAATATTGCCGATTGGGAGAAAATTGGACGCGCGCATGGTGAATTCTTCAAGGACATTCTTCCCGCAACCAGTATGGTGGAGGTCAGTAAGCTGATTTCGCCAGAGATTTTGGTGGAGATCGAAGCGGACGCCGTGGTGAGTGAATGAGCGAGCAGAAAGCGCTCTACGATGGTTTCATTGCGGATTATTACGACAGTTCGCCGATCGTGGTGAACCGAACGCAGGATGTGGCGTTCTATGCGAGTGCGGCAAGGAAGTATGGCGATCCCGTTCTTGAATTGGGTTGCGGAACGGGACGCATTACGATGGCGATCGCGGAGGCCGGTTATCGCGTGGTTGGCTTGGATATTTCGGAGAAAATGCTGGAGCGCGCGGTGGCCAAGAGGACGGCTTTGCGACGGGAGGTACGCGAGCGCGTCCACCTCCTCGAGGGAGACATGACCCAGTTTGAGTTGAAGGAGAAATTTCGCACGATCATCATTCCTTTCCGGCCATTCCAGCATTTGTTGGAAACCGAGCAGCAGATAGGCTGCCTGAATTGCGCGCGCAAGCATCTTGCCGGCGGCGGACATTTGATTGTGGATTTCTTTCAAACCGATCCCGAGCGGATGCACGAACCGAGGTTCTTGAAGGAGTCGTCGTTGCTTGAATATGACCTTCCGGGCGGCCAGCATGTGGCGCTATCGGAGCGGGTGGCGGCGTTTCATCGGGCGCAGCAGCGAAATGATGTGGAGATGATTTTTCGGGTTACCCATTCAGATGGAGGGCAGGAGCGTTTGGTGATGGCCTGGACGCTGCGCTATTTTTTCCGTTATGAGGTGGAGCATTTGCTGGCGCGATGCGGGTTTAAGGTTGCTGCGGTCTATGGAAATTTTGATGGTTCAGGGTTGGCGGACATTTCGCCGGAAATGATTTTCGTGGCCGGGATGGGAGACGACAACAACGAATCTTAAGATGTCCGAGGATTTAGGATCCGAGGACTCAGGAATTGTGCGGACACGAACGCAGCCTTTCGAGGCTCAGGGTAACAGTGCTGCCCCCCACCGGGAGACGAACAGCGGTCCGTTACCAGTGCACGCGGATGCGGTACTTTAGGACGGATTCTGCATTTGGCTGGACTGGGACGTTGAATTGGGCTGCGAAGGCTGCGGTCTTTTTTGCCGGAAAGGTGGAACTTAGGATTTCCCAGTCACCGCCGATCGGTTCGTCTACCTCGACGTGGATGGGCGTGTCCTTGTGGTTTCGCAGTGCAATCTCAAATTCCATTTCGTACACGCGGTCGGCAATTTTTTTGTAGTCGGTTTGTTTGCGCTCGGCGACAACATCGAAAGCATTGCCGATTTTTGCGGTTATGAATTCGTCTTTCGGGGTATGGTCGATGTGGTCTTCGCCGATGAAGAGGATGCCGCCCTTCGAGTCTTTTTGATAGACGCGCAGGTTTCCTGCCGGAAGTGGAATGCCCAGGCCGGATTTCTCTTCGTTCTTGAATTTGTAGAAAACCATCACTGCGTCTTTCAGCGGCGACCCGGGGTTTTGCGCGTTGCGATAGTAGAAATTCTGTCCGTTCACGACGAAGAGTTTCTCGACCGGGATGTCGCTGCCCTCGAGTAAACTGATTTGCTTCGACTCCTTATCCTCGACCGACGTGCGGCGGCTCAAGGAGTAGAGGTGGTATTCACTGAAATTTTCCTGGACGAAATTGCCAGCGGCTTTTGCTTCCGAAGCCATGGCGAGCGCGTTGACGGCCCTATATTGCTCCTTTGCAGGAAGGCGGTTGAGGTCGCCTGCAACCAGCTGCAATTTCGCGTTATGGAACGCTGTGCCTGAATTGTTGATCAACGTCACCCAGCCATCGAGATCGGCGCCTTTGTCGTCACGGCCAACAGTCAGCACGTAGTCCGCGTTCCAGGAAAGATTGCTTGCGAGATAGGAAGCTTCGATGGACTGATTGCGCGAGCCGGAATTTTTCAGCGACATCAGGAGCGTTGGCCGGTCATACAGATTTGGCGGAACTTCTGGAAAGCGGTAGGCTTCGCCGTAAACGCCGGTGACGATGTCGTTGCCGATTTTCCACACCGGACCATTGTTGTTGGCGAGAAGGGTGGCCTTGATCTCTTCGTGCTTGGTCGTGCCATTGTCCATGTAGCTGCGCACGAGCGTGATTTCCTTGCCTACGTACTTGTTCAAGAGCTTGTTGGGTTCAAGGAGATCGTATTCGTAGTTTTGCTCGAGCACGTTTACCTTTTGCGGATCGATAAGCGAACGGACATGGACGGTGGCCGGATTCACGGTAGCGGCAATGTCCATGAATTTGAGCCGAAATTCGCCGGTCGGTAATTGCAACTGGCGCACGTCGCGGATGAGGGCGATGTTTGAGTTGTAGACGGTCACGGCCAGATCGGTCTGATCGTTCAGAGAAGTGGATTGTTCGGTGGCGCCAGCGGGGCTTTTCTCCTGTGGATTGCCCTTCTTGGCCGCCTGATAGGACGGCACAAGCGCTGCTGCTCCAGCCAGTGAAATGACTGCGGCTGCCGTAGCCCAACGACATGAGGCGTTTTTGGTTTGGTGTGAAGTTTCCATGAAGCGCTCCTAAAAAGTTTCTGCCTTCGCGGTTAGAACGAAGTGAAGAACATTTCTTGCAGAACCGTTTATTCGTTCGCGGTGCGCTGCCAGGTCACGCCGCCATCGGAAGTTTGATAGCTGGTCCGATTGGGCACATCCCAGATCGAAGCATGCGTAGCATCGGTTGCGTGAACGCCGCCCAAGTCTCCCGCGATTGGCGATGGGAGCAGCTTCCAGTGTTGGCCTCCGTCGGTCGTAAGCAGCAACGTACCCGCCCTGCCCACAACCCAGCAGATTTTGTCGGATGTTGCCGAGCCCGCGGTCAAATCGGCAATTACGCCGGTGGTTTGCGGTTTCCAGGTTTTGCCGCGGTCCGTGGTGTGCATGACCTGGCCAGCAGTGCCAAGAATCCACCCATGTGCTTCGCCGGGGGCAACAACATAGCGGTGACTCGCTGCGGCGCGTTGCAAAAGGTTGCCGGCAGGCGGTGCGCTTACTTCCATTTGCGCCGAGGTTGCATTGACCGGCGGCGTTTGGTCCTCGAGACTCTCAGCCGCGACCCGGGCCGCGGTGTCGGCTTGTTGTTTTGTTGCGGCAGATTCATTGGCACGAGCACCGGCCGAACCGGCGGCATTCGGAGATGTTGCCGGCGCTGCCGGCCGAGTTCCTGCAAAAGACCCCGAAGCGGGCGAAGAATGGCGGGTCGCCCCGAGTGCGCGTGTCGTACCGCCCAGAGCATCTTTTTGCTCGGTGATGGCAGAGTTGTCCGCGGGAATGGCAGGCGCCGCCGAGGCGAGCCGCTCGGAATTGCGTTGCTGAGCGGGCGTGGGGGAAGCAGAGTCTGTTTTCTTTTGGGCAGGGATTTCCTGACTTTGTTTTGGCACGGTCAATGCTTCTTTTTTCACGCTCGAACGTGGTTCCGTTTGCGGCGCCGGCAATGGCGGCATGGTCAAGCGATTTTGCGCTTCCTGCGCTTCGTAGGCTTGCTTCCGGTGCTGCATGCGAACTTCACGTGCGCCGATCCAGACGATGACGGTGGCGGCGATGGCGCCAAGGGCGACAAGCAAACGCCAGGAAGGGCGACGACGCAGGCTATTCATCTCGTCGTGTATTTCCGCAGAGATGGACGATGGGTGAGAAGGTTGCGCAGTTTCGACAGCGTGGGCTGCCGCAGCGCGGAAAACTGCTGGGCTGGCCGGCTGTTCAGCGGGCAGCGAGTTCTGATGTTCCCATTCCGCAGCCGGCAGATGTTCGGTCTGTTCGACGAGTGCCAGAGTTTCCTGACAACGATTGCACGCCGTCATGTGTTCCTTCCAATGGGACATTTCGTCGGTCGAAAGCGTGCGGTCGTGATATGCGGCGAGAATTTCGGCATCGGGGCACGAAGAATCCGGAGAAGCATTGGGCAGATGCCGCGCTAGTGCGTGGTCGAATCGTTGCTCGCGGTCGTCATTCGGCATGGCGCTCTCCTTTCTTCGAACGGTTCCAGAATCGATTCTTGCACAGACTCACGACGATTCCTTTCGTCCGGCTTCAGTTCTTGCCGCAGGCTTTTCCGGAAAGATTTGACGGAAGTCGATCGGAGAGTCCTCCGCGGCGTACTGAAAACAAAGAGCAATTTCCGCATCGCTGAACGAAGGTAGATTTTGCGAGCTTTCGCTCGAGTAACGCCCCGTACGCAAGCATTCTTCCACATTGGCGCGCAGTTCGCGGCGCGCCTTCTCGAGGTGACGTGAAGCACTCGATTCATGTTCGCCGAGCAAGCTGCCGATTTCGGCCAAAGTTTTTTCCCGGGCGTAGTAGAGCTCGATTCGTTTGCGGTCATCGGCAGGAAGTGCGGCGAGACAGTCGGTCAGCGCGAGAACAAAACAGCGCACGTAGCGGCCGCGGTGCGGATCGAGAGCAGAAACCGGAACGCCTTCTACCGGAAACAATTTTTCGCCTTCGCCGTCTTCGCGCTCGATCGAGTCGAATCGGCGCGTTCGACGAATGGCGTCGATGTGACGCTGGGCGAGAATGGTTCGCAACCAGGTTTTCAGGGAACTGCGGCCGTGAAAATAACGGAGGAGGGAGGCTTGCCCCCGTTTGCCGTCGACCAGGCCGAAAAGCTCCGCGAACAGCGAATCGGCCAGTTCCTCTGCGTCGGTGCCGGACGCGCGTCCTTTGGTGATGACACCGGCAGCGGCTCGCAGATAACCGCGATAACAACTCACAAAGTGCTCCCAAGCGGGTTCGGAGCCTTCCATGCACGCGGCGGCTAAGATTAGATCATCGATGTGGAGACTGTCGAGATAGTCGTCGAGCTTGTCATAGTCCGCGGTCGAATCGGAGAAACGCTTCGCGACGCTTCGTTCAAGCGCGGCGACGAATTGTGCGCGGGTTAGCTGCCAAGTGGAGGAACTCGAATTGGCGTAAAGAGAATCTACACGTGAATCGAGCTCGCGCAGCAGGATCAGCGGGTCAGAACGGCGGTTGGGGGGCGGGTCGATTGGCACTCTTTTCCCTAACTAACCTTAGTTCCCTTATTTCTACATCTTAGAGGTGCTTCGGCGCAACCAACGTCTGCAGAGTGCCCCGCATCCTAGCAACTATCCGCCTAAAGGTCGCCGGTGCATAAATCGACAGGTCTCTCCGTTTGGAATTGCGGTATCCTAGAGAGTGTTGCGTCTTCCTGCCCCGCAACGAAATTCGCCTCGGCGGGTTAAGCCCGGTAGCCGTTCGTCCTCAAGAAGTGTTCACTCGTTGCAGCCATTAGCGAGTACGCGTCTTTAGTACGAAAGTCCTATTCGGCGGCTTCTTTGCAGTCAGTACGCTCGTACTGGCACCAAGAATGTCCCGAATCGGGTCGAAGCTTGATTCCCCGGATCAAGTTTCCGGGAGAGACTTACCCAAGAGGCGTAAGCGGATGACCACAATGATCGCTGATCCACCACGTAGAACGTCTCTGGGAGTTGGATTTGACGCCCATCGGCGGACTGCGAACACTGAATCCTGGAAACAACAAATCGGGAACAAGCCCATCCCCGCCCGTCTTGCGACGTTGCCAGAACCAAAAACGAACTGGGGCCGGGTAGGCGCCAGCGCCATTTTTCAAGTATCTGTTCTCGGGTTTTTCCTTCTGGTTCCCCTGCTTTACCCGGAAGGAATGAAGACTGCGCTGCATTTTTACACGACAACTCAGATCGCTCAACCGATGACGGAGATTCCGGTGGCCCCGCCACCTCCTCCTGCCCCGAAAGTGAGGACACCGAAGGTCGAAGTAAAGCCTGAGGTGCCTGTCGAGCCACCGAAATTGAACCCACAGCAGCCGCACATTTTTGCAAATCTGAAGCCCAAAACGCTTCAGCCGAAGCCGATCGAGAAGCCGGATATTAAGGTTCCGGATATAAAGCCGGTCCTTGAAACCGCCAAGATCGATACTGCGGAAAACGGTCCGAAGCGCCCCAAAGACGACGTCAAGGTGGGTAACTTGACGGGCAGTGCGGCGCCTGCAACGGTCAAGGCTCCGGTCGACAAGGTGCAGACGGGCGGCTTTGGGGACGACAACGGTATTGCCGGGAAGGGCGATCCGAATCACGCGACAAACGCGAACCGTTTGGGTTCCCCCGCTTTGCCTGGCGGTGAAGGATATGGCAACGGAACCGGCGGTAAGAACGGCATCAAAGGCACAGTCGCGAGCACGGGATTTGGAAACGGAACGGCGATCCCTCCAGCGGGCGGCGAAAAGAAGGGCACGGTCGTGGCAGGCGGTTTCGCAAACGCAGACGCTCCGGCAGACGCGCCCAAGAAGAAAGCTGGGCCCTCCGGGCCAGCCGACGCAGCCCCCGAGATTGTCGAGAAACCCCGTCCGGAGTACACCGCGGAAGGACGGAGCCTGCGAATTGAAGGGGATGTCCGGCTGGATGTAGTATTCCTTGCCAACGGGACGGTTCAGATGAATCGAGTTGTCAGCGGCTTGGGCCATGGCCTGGATGAGGCCGCGATCCGGGCAGCACAGCAAATCAAATTCAAGCCGGCAAAGCGCCAGGGTGAGCCGGTGGATTACCCGGCCGTAATCCGAATCGAATTCCGGCTGGCCTACTGAGGGAGAAATAATCATGCGAACGCTGTCGAAAAAGATTCTTGTGCTGACTTTGGGCGCATGCGCGAGCGTGCCGCTGATGGCGAACACACCGCCGGCTCCAGCCGCGGACCAACCGCGGACGATGGACCAGGCGGTCGATCGGATCGTCGCCAACGAGCAACGCATGTACGGCCAGATGCGGAATTACTCGCCGCTGGTCGAGACGTACATTCAGAATTTGAGGCCCGACAAAGATCTTGGGGAGGTGCCGGCCGGAGACAAATATTTCCTGGGCCGCGCCAACTTTGAGAAGGGCGTGAACCTCGTGCCGCTGACCGATACCGCAGGCAAGGGAAAGAGGGTTGTCGGTTCGATCGGAAACTTCTTCAGCTTTGCCATGCAGTACCTGCCGGATGGCTTCCTGCAGATGATTTTTATCGACACCAATGGCTTCGACAAACAGCACTACAAGTTTGACTACGTCCGCCGCGAGTTCCTTGGCGAGGTACGCTGCCTGGTGTTTGACGTGACGCCGACGGAGAAGAACAACAAAGGGCGTTTTCTAGGCCGAATCTGGGTGGAAGATCAGGATTTTCACGTCGTGCGTTTCAACGGCGCTTATAGCGGAAATGGACACTCCAGCTGGTATTTCCACTTTGATAGCTGGCGCACGAACGTGCAGCCCGGGCTCTGGCTGCCTACCTTTGTGTACAGCGAAGAGAAGGATCTGCACTACGCTTTGAGCAAGAAGCTGGACTTTAAAGCGCAGACGCGCTTGTGGGGCTATAACGTAGGCAACTCTTCGAAAGAAGAGGAGTTGAGCAAGATTTTGGTGGAGACGCCGGTCAACGACGACACCAAGACGGCCAATGATCTTTCGCCCATCCAGGCGCAGCGGTCCTGGGATCACCAGGCCGAGGACAACATCACCGATCGCCTCGAGCGCATCGGGTTGATGTCGCCGAAGGGCGAAGTGGACAAGGTTCTGGAAACGGTCGTCAACAACCTCGAAGTGACCAACAATATCGACATCGATCCCGAGGTTCGCTGCCGCGTGCTGATGACCTCGACGCTGGAGTCGTTCACGCTGGGGCATACCATCGTTCTCAGCCGCGGACTGATCGATGTTCTTCCGGATGAAGCCAGCCTGGCTACGATCCTCGCGCACGAACTGAGCCACGTGGTTCTGGGCCACCGCCTGGATTCGCAGTACGCGTTTTTCGATCAACTGCTGGTGGACGACAAGGACACCTTCCGGCATTTCGGATTCGCGCGGACTCCCGATGAAGAAGCGGCCGCCAACGCGAAGGCCATCGAGATTCTTAACAAATCGCCCTATAAGGGCCAGTTGGGCAATGCCGGACTTTTCCTCGAGGCGCTTTCTTCCCGGCAAAAGGAGATCCCAAACCTGATCAGCGGCCACCTCGGCAATCGCGTGCCGCAGATCAATGACCTGAAGTCCACCACACCGGTCGACCCGAAGCAGAACGCGCAGAAGATCGCCGCGCTACCGCTCGGCGGCCGCGTGAAGATCGATCCCTGGAACGACAAACTGGAATTGATCAAGAGCAAGCCGGTCGGCACGGTGGCGGAACGCGAGAAGATGCCCTTCGAAGTAACGCCATTTATGCCTTATCTGATGCGTTATGGCGCCGATGCGAGCAAGCCCGTTGCGGCGAGCACGGCGGTGCCTCAGGACGTGAAGCCGGGCGAGGCGCCTGATCCGACAAAACCCTGAACCTCGCTTCTACGTTTAACGACAAAAGCCCCCGCACGCGGGGGCTTTTGCTTTTAGTTAGACGAAAGGGATTTCATGAACCGGTAGCCGAACTCCACGCCATCGTAGAAATCTTGCACGCCTACGCGCTCGTCTTTGCCGTGCGAGCGGTCGTCTTCCATATCGAAAAACATACAGGCAATTCCAAAGGTGGGGATGCCGGCGATTCGAAGATATTTACCGTCGGTCGCCCCCGTGGACATCGTTGGCACGACCTGCATGCCCGACCACATGGTCGAAAGGGTGCGTTCGAGAGCGTTGGTCAGTTCCGGTTGGAGGGGCGAGGGCGGTACACCGACGATCGGAATCAGTTTGCCGTCGGAGGTCTTCTCCGGAACGAGAGTAACTTTGACGCGAGGATCCCCGACGATTCGCTGCAACGTCTTGAGGACTTCTTCAGGATCTTCACCCGGAAAAATCCTGCAATTTACATTGGCGCGCGCAGACTGAGGCAATGCGTTCGGGGCATGACCGCCGGCAAGCATCGTAGCCACACAAGTGGTACGAAGCAACGAGTTGTAATAAGGGATGGTTGAGAGATGTTGAATGGCGGACGGATTCGGCGGCTGCTGCGCCGCTCCCCGGAGGTCCGCGGCCATTGAACCCGAGGTGAAGCCAGCCGACTGCGAAAAATATTGTCGAGTGATTTCATTGATCTTTACTGGAAACGTGAAATTTTCCAGTTTGCTTAATGCGGCCGCTAATTCGTAAATCGCGTTATCGGGACCGGGGATCGAACTGTGGCCCCCCGGGTTTGTGGTTTCGAATTGATAGTCGGCATAGACTTTTTCGCTCGCCTGGAGACCCGCCAGAACGCGTTCGCCTTTCAGACGTTCAAATTCGCCGCCATCGAGGTTGATGCAATATTCCGCACTGATCCAGTCCCGGTGTTCTTTCAGCAGCCAATCTATGCCGTTCGAGTCTCCGGTCTCTTCATCGGCGGTAAGCGCAACGATCAAGTCGCGGTCGGGCTGGTAACCTTCACGTTTGAGACGCAGGAAGCTCATCACCAGGATGGCATCGCCGGCTTTCATGTCCCTGGTGCCACGACCGTAGAAGTTTCCGTCTTGCTCGATGAACCGGAATGGATCCATGCTCCAGTCTTCTCGGCGGGCTTCGACAACATCGAGATGGCCGATGAAGAGAACCGGCGGCTTTTGGCCGGTGCCACGGTAGCGGACGACCAGGTTTTTCTTGCGTTCAACGGGGCCGGCTACAATCACGTCTTTTTCAGCAAAACCGGCGTCGCGCAGTCTTGCCGCCATCGCTTCAGCGGCCTTGGTGACGTTACCGGCCGATTCGGTGGTATTGATTTCGATCAGTTGCTTGAAGATGGTGCGAGCTTCCTGGTTCGATAAAGCGTGATCCTGGGCCGATACCGTCGTTGGCGCCGAGAAAACGCACCTCAGCAACAGAAACCAGCAGACTTTGGGCATCATTCGTCGCTCCTGCACCGGATTCAGCGTAAACGCGCTCCCGTTGCGCGTCAAATCTTAGGCGCTGCGGTTGCCGGTTTTGCCTGACATGCTTAGACTGGATGGGTTTTTACGGGAGGACGGTCATGTTGATTTTGAATCGACGAATGCTCTCTTTGTTGGCGGGGATCGCGCTGTTTCTAGCGGGGATCTCGGTCGGATCTTTCCTAACCGGGCACGTGTCAGCGCTAAACAAATTCGGCCAGCCGAAGACCGTCATTCACGTTGTTGCGTACAAGTTTAAGCCCACCACGTCGCAATACGATCAAGATCAGGCGATCGCGGGAATCAAGGCGATGGCCGGTCAGATTCCCGGCATCAAGAATATTTGGCTGAAGACCGAGCGCAACCAAATCCGTGATTTTGACGGCGTTTACGTGATCGAATTCACCAGCGCCGAAACGGCGGCCGATTACGCGGAGAGTCCGCTTCATGACACCTGGCGCAAGAGGTGGGAGCAGTTGCGGGAGAACAGCCTTTCGTTTCAAGTTTCCAACCCCTAAGAAACGCGTTCAGCTTTTGTCGGCACCAAAGCGGCGCATGGTCATGCGATCCATGAAGCTGTCAGAGAACAGCCGCTTGCCCCATTTTACGATTGTTGCGGTGGGAGTGACGCCGTAGCGTGGCTTTGGATTGGGACTTTCAATTGCGCGCAGCACAATGCGCGCGCAGTCTTCGGGGGTGGTCTTGGCTGTTTCGCTCGCCGTTCTGGCGCTGGTTAGAAACGCCGAATAGAGTTTCGCGTAGGGCCCGTGGTTTATCTTGTCTTCGTACGGCGTGGTCAGATCCTGAGCTCTTTTCTGAATGCCCGTCATGATGAAGCCCGGTTCAATGAGAATTGTCCGGATGCCGAAGGAATGCAATTCGTGCCGAAGCGCGTTGCCCAAGGCTTCGAGGGCGTGCTTGGTGGCGCTGTAACCACCTTGTGCGGGAGCGGTGACAAGGCCTGCCACGGAACTGATGAGAACGATTCGGCCTTTGTTGCGCTTGCGCATGTGCGGAATAACGGCTTGGGTCACGCGGATTACGCCGAAGAAATTTGTCTCGAATTGGCGATGCCAGTCTTCGAGCGTCAGATCTTCGATGGTGCCGACATAGGCGACGCCGGCGTTGTTGATGAGCACATCGATGTGGCCGAATTTATCGAGGATTGCGTTGACCGCTCGTTGAACCGAGGCGTCAGCGGTTACGTCGAGTTCCAAGGCTTCCAGGGGCATACGTTTTTCGTTGGCGACGCGGTCGAGTTCGGCGCGCTTTTCGGCGGAGCGGCCGGCGGCGAAGACGTAATAGCCACGGCGCGCCAGGAGAAGGGCCATGGCTTTGCCCAGCCCGTCGGTCCCACCGGTGATGAGGACGGTTTGGTCGGTGTCGGTCATTCTTCCCTCGTTTGGCGTTCATTGTACGCGGTGCGGTTGGCGGAGGCCAGGCACGAGGTCAATTGTGGCGACCTGCCGTGTCAGTGTTTTGTGCGTCGTTTTTTGTTGGGGAGATCTTGGGTTGTTTCGCGGAGGCGGTCGATCAGGCCCTGGGCGCTTTTCGAGAGCGGCCGACGCCGGGGAACGATCACGTCCAGGCTTCGGCGCAGGGATTCTGCGTCGGTAATTTGCAGCGTTACGAGCTTCTTTTTTCTCAATTCTTCGTGCACGGCGATTTGCGGGAGGAACGCCAGGCCCAACTTTCGGAGGACCATTCTCAAGCAGGCTTCGATTGTTTCTACTTCCAGGACGATGTTCGGCAACATGCCGACGCGGCGAAAGAGGCCGTTCATGAGCGTCCAATCGCTCGAGCCACGGTCGTAGGCGATCAAGGGCAGCGATTCCAATTCTTCGAGGCTTACTTTTCGCTTTGCCATCGCGGGATGACGAGGGTGGCCAACGAGCATCAGGGGATCATCGCGCAAGCTGATGGTTTCCACTTGCGGATGATGAAGCGATCGGGCGAGACCGAAATCCACTTCGCCGTCCAGGACCATTTTCAAAACCTGGGCGGAATTGCCGCTGCGAACGCTGACCATCACGTCCGGATGAGCGATTTGATACTTTTTCAGAACCTCCGGAAGTAGATACGTACAGATCGAGAGAGACGCAGCGATCGGCAAGGCGCCGCTCGAGGCCGTACGTAATTCGCTTACAGCTTGGCGGGCCAGCGCTACCTGGCGCAGCAACTGCTCGGCATGCGAGCGCAAAGTTTTGCCTGCCGGAGAAAGCGCGAAGCCGGCTGGGCCGCGCTCGAAGAGGCGAGTACCAAGAGAATTCTCAAGGACTTGGATCCTGGCGCTCACGGCGGGCTGGCTGACGTGCAGGGCCGCTGCGGCACGATGAAATCCGCCATAGCTCGCAACTGCTAGAAAAGTTTCGAGTTGCACAATCTCCACGGGCGCCTCACTTTCCTGCCGAACGAGTGCGAGCGTACCAGACGTACCGATAATTGTTTTCTATCGCTATGATAACGATAATCCGTTTGATTGACCAGCCCCCTTTCGGCAAGATTGCATTCTCTCGACTAGACCGCAAGGCCCGCCGGGTCGTTCGCCGGGCCGGCCGTCAAGGAGAAGCAAATGGCCACGACGGAAAAACCCATCGCTCAGGAATTGCAGCGCCGCTGGGAATCGCATTCCCGCTGGAAGGGAATTCAACGGCCCTACCGCGCGGAAGACGTCGCACGGCTTCGCGGCACCGTGCAGGTCGAACATACACTGGCGCGCTTAGGCGCGGAACGTCTTTGGAATTTGCTGCACAGCGAGCCTTATGTGGCTTCGCTCGGAGCGATGACCGGAAATCAGGCGATTCAGCAAGTGGCCGCGGGTCTTCAGGCGATTTATGTGAGCGGCTGGCAAGTGGCCGCCGACGCAAATCTTTCGGGCCAGATGTATCCGGACCAGAGTTTGTATCCGGCCGACAGCGTCCCGAGCGTAGTGCGTCGCATCAATCAGGCGTTGATGCGCGCCGATCAGGTGCATCATGCCGAGGGCAAGAACGGGAAGTATTGGTTTGCGCCGATGGTGGCCGATGCAGAGGCGGGGTTCGGCGGAAATTTGAATGCGTTTGAATTGATGAAAGCGATGATCGAGGCTGGCGCTGCGTGCGTTCACTTTGAGGATCAACTTTCTTCGGCGAAGAAGTGCGGACACCTGGGCGGGAAAGTATTGGTCTCAACCACGGAAGCGATTCAGAAGCTTGTGGCGGCGCGGCTCGCGGCGGACGTGATGGACGTGCCAACGCTGATCATGGCGCGCACGGATGCAGATAGCGCGAGCCTGCTGACCACAGATGTTGATCCGCGCGATCGCAAATTCTGCACGGGCAAGCGCACGCCGGAGGGTTTCTTCGAGGTCAGAGGCGGATTAAATGCGGCGATCGCTCGAGGGCTTGCTTATGCCCCGTACGCGGATTTGGTTTGGTGCGAAACTTCCAAGCCGAATCTCGAGGAGGCGCGTTTATTCGCCGACGCGATTCATGCCGGCTTCCCCGGCAAGCTGCTGGCGTATAACTGTTCCCCGTCGTTTAACTGGCGGAAGCATCTCAGCGAGGAAGATATTGCGCGGTTCCAGCGGGAACTAGGAGCGCTAGGATACAAGTTCCAGTTCATCACGCTCGCTGGGTTCCACGCGCTCAATCACACCATGTTTGAGCTGGCGCGGGAATACAAGCAGCGCGGCATGTCGGCGTATTCGCAATTGCAGGAAGCCGAATTCGAGAGCGAACGGAATGACAACTACGGCGCGGTGAAACACCAGCGGTTCGTTGGCACGGGCTATTTCGACGAAGTGCAGAATGTCATTACCAGCGGGACGGCTTCGACGACGGCCCTAGAAGGATCAACGGAGACGGCGCAGTTTCACGATCGTCCGACGGCATTGCAGCAGGCGACAGGTCATCCGTCGCAGAGCGCTGCGAACGATTAATTCAACGGTAGATTCGAATAGAGAGCCTTGCCGCCGCTCTCCTCGACGAGGAAGAGACGAGCAGTCGGAACGACCTCTTGCAGATGCTCCAGCTTGTTTTCCTGAGAGAGGACGAAATAGCGCTCCCGGGAGTTCCAGCATGATTGAAACTCGCGATCTTCAATAAAGACCGAAGCGCTGCCGGGCGCGTACGATCCATACTCCAGATTGTTCTTGCGGCCATTCCAGAGCAGCGCATCGCGGTCGGTGTAAAAGAACACCGAAGAAAATGCGTAGTATGCGCCATCGATGATCAAGTGCCCCTTGGGGGCATTCTCGAGCGCCGTGGCCAAGGGGCGGGAAGAGAGATACGGGTCAAACGTGACCATAGCCGCGCGAGCCGCGTGAATGAACAAAACCATCATCAAGGCGATACCGAGGTAGACGCGGCGATCACGTAAAAGCCAACAAGACAAAGTGCCAAGAAGAAACGCAATGCCAGCCAATATCAGTGGAACGCGCAAATACGCAAAGGCCGGAATAGTCAGGTCTCCCACGTGACCCATAGACAGTTTGTACATGCCGGGATGTTGTTTCAGTGCTTGAGAAATATCGCCCGGTGCCGAAGTGCTATGAACGAGGTAGAGCAAGGCGGCGATACAGACAGCGCAAAGGGCGGTGAGAACGCCGAGCACGCGGGTTCCCCACTCCGTCCAAGAATCCTCCGTCGCCATCGCGCCGCCGAGCAACAAAGCCAGCGCCGGGTAGATAGGCATGGAGTAATACTCCTGCGTGGTGGAGAGCGTGAAGAAGACCATTAGGAAACCGGTCCAGCACAGCGCGAGAAGACGGGTTCTTCCGGCGCGATCAACGGGTTTGAAGCTTTGCCTTAGCACAGCCGGGAAGTAGACACTCCAGGGGAAGAACCACACGAGATGGAGTAGCCAGAACAACGGACGCGGAACTGTATCGTAGTCGCGCGGGTAGCGAAGATTTAGGAAGCGCAGCACGTGCTCGTTCATGAAATAGAACCAGAAGAAGCCGTGGTATTCGCCTGGACCACTGTGCATCGTGAAATTGAGATAGGGCGGCATGCGCAGCGTGGCGATAATGTGCCAGGGCGCGGCAATCAACAGGAAAATCGCGGCACTCGATACGACCGGCAGTCTCTTCCA
Organism: Candidatus Acidiferrales bacterium; assembly: GCA_963722985.1. Lineage (GTDB taxonomy): Bacteria > Acidobacteriota > Terriglobia > Acidiferrales > UBA7541 > Acidiferrum. The sequence goes on from CAVROZ010000007.1 coordinate 120,636, forward strand.
GAGTCGCCCAGAAAATAATTGCCTGGTCACAAGGAGATACACGAAGATTCCCCCACCCGAAACCACCAGAGCGATTAAACCTTTGAGCATCACGCCCGTGCCAAGGCTTGCTGCGAGGATCGCGGCCCAGATCTTGGGCCGAAGTTCGTCTGGGTCCGATGCACGTTGAAAAGACCAGAAGGCGAGGCAAGTGGTGAGCGTCAGGATCACATCCGGAATTAAGATGCGTGTGAATAAGAACAGCCCGATGCAGGTCGCCAACACAATGCCCGCGTAGTAGCCGGCGCGCCGATTAAAAGCCCAACGACCGTAACGGTAGGTGACCCAGGCGAGCAGAACGGCGGCTAGGGCGATAGGAATTCGCGCGGCCCAATCGTGTACTCCGAAAATGCGGTAGGAAGTCGCCATCAGCCAGTAGACGAGCGGGGATTTTTCGATGTAGGGCACGCCATCGAGGTGCGCGATTACCCAGTCGCCGCTATGCAGCATGTTGGCGGCGATCTGCGCCTGGACGGCGTCGACGTCGTCCATCAACGATGGCGGAGAAATGATGCAGCCAAAGAAAACCGCCGCGGCAATGAGAATCAGGAGAGCGCTTGACTCGAGACGCGTTCCTGCGCTCCCAGAGGCAGACTCAGTTCGCTTGAGGTTTGAATGTTCCAATGCTTCATCCATAGAAATAAGATCATGAGTCCCCAGAGGTGGTAGCCGAAATTGGCGCGACGTTGCATGTGGTCTTGCTTGATGCGCGCAACAGCCTCAGGGTGGAATAATCCACTTCTCTTTATGGCATCCGGGTTCAGAGTGTCTTCGAGGAACGCACGGAGCGGACCGCGCAGCCAATCATGAGTAGGAATGTCCAAGCCTGTTTTGGCTCGGCCGATTACGCTCGAAGGCAGTTTCGTTTTCATCAACTGCTTGAGGATGACTTTCAGGCGGCGCCCTTTGACTTTGAAGTGGTTCGGCAGTGTGGACGCGAATTCGATGACGCGATGGTCCAGATAAGGCGGCCGAACTTCGAGGGAGTGGGCCATGCTCATGCGGTCGACTTTCTGCAGCAAGTCGTCGGTCAGGTAATATTTTTGATCGAAGCCGAGGTAGCGATTGAGGCTGCCATCGCGGCCCGGTTTCGGCAGGTCCGTTGCGAACAGATCCTGCACGGAGGCGCGGTTCGTTCGCAGCAAAAGATCCTGTTGTTGCGCGCTGGAAAATGCCCCGTTCCAATAGCTGTGGGCTTCGTCGGGTGAGAGCAAAGAACCCTCGAAGAAGCGCTTCACTTTGTATTCGAAACTGATTTTGTCGTCGGAAACGGGCCAGGATCGCATCACAGCCGAAAACAAGCGGCGCGCCGCTTTTGGCAGCAGACGCAGATAGCCCGCAAGATGGTCGGCCTGATAGGTGACGTAGCCACCGAAGAGTTCGTCGGCCCCTTCGCCGCTCAGCGCGACGGTGGCGTGCTGGCGGCTGAGTTTCGACAGATACCAGATGGGCACGGAGCCGGCGTCGGCCAACGGTTCGTCGGCATAATAGGTCATCTCCTCGATTGCCGATGGGAGATCGAGGGTCGGATTTACGTCCAGCTCGTAATGATCGGTCTGGTATTTCTCGACTAGTTGCCGGATGTACGGCGCTTCGTCGAACGACCTGCCCTTGAAGGTGATGGAAAAAGTGTGCAGCCGTTGCGAGCGTTGCTGCGCGGCGTAGTGCAAAACCGCAGAAGAGTCGATGCCGCCGCTGAGCCAGATGCCCAGAGGCACATCGGAGAGCAAGTGCTCGCTGACGGATTGCTTCAGGAGTTCGTCGAGCGCACGTTCGGCATCGGACATTTTCCAGCTTTCGTTCTGCGCGTGCGGGAGCTTCCAGTA
>CAVROZ010000007.1:125000-261311 GCA_963722985.1 Candidatus Acidiferrales bacterium
CAGGCCTTCGCCTTGCGGCTGAGCCCTTGCTTTAACCTTCCGGCACCGGGCAGGTGTCACCCCCTATACGTCGTATTCGACTTTGCAGAGAGCTGTGTTTTTGTTAAACAGTTGCAGAGCGCGATTCACTGCGACCGCTTCGGGCTATAAACCCTACAGCGGCGTCCCTTCTCCCGAAGTTACGGGACTAATGTGCCTAGTTCCTGAGCAAGCGTTCTCTCGAGCGCCTGTGGATATTCACCTCGTCTACCTGTGTCGGTTTGTGGTACGGGCACCTGGATGACTCCTTAGAGGGTTTTCCTGGCAGCGTGAAATCAGGAACTTTGCGGCCTAACGGCCTCGTCCCCAGCCTCACCGTTAACGCCCCCACGGATTTGCCAGTGGGAACCGGCTTACGCTGAGCAACCACCATCCATCAGGTGGCTCCCTTATCCTTCTGCGTCACCCCATCGTCAAACGTCACCAGGCGGGACAGGAATGTTGACCTGTTGTCCATCAGTTACGCCTTTCGGCCTCACCTTAGGACCCGCCTAACCCTGAGCGGATTAACCTTCCTCAGGAAACCTTAGACTTTCGGCGACACGAGTTCTCATCGTGTTTATCGCTACTTATGCCGGCAGGGTCTCTTGTGTGGCATTCAGTAGTCCTCTCGGTCTACCTTTACACCCCACGCAATGCTCCCCTACCAAGTACACTAATGTGTAATTTCGCAGCTTCGGTCATGTGCTTGAGCCCCGTTGGATTGTTGGTGCATATCCGCTTGACCAGTGAGCTGTTACGCTTTCTTTAAAGGATGGCTGCTTCTAAGCCAACCTCCTGGCTGTCCGAGCGAATACACTTCCTTTACCACTTAGCACATAGTTAGGGACCTTAGCTGGCGATCTGGGCTGTTTCCCTTTTGACCACGAAGCTTATCCCTCGTAGTCTCACTCCCGCATAGTTGTCCACGGCATTCGTAGTTTGATTGGATTCGGTAACCTGAGTTGGTCCCTAGTCCATTCAGTGCTCTACCACCGTGGCAATTCATGCAAGGCTGTCCCTAAAGACATTTCGGGGAGAACGAGCTATCACGGAATTTGATTAGCCTTTCACCCCTACCCTCAGCTCATCAGAGCGATTTTCAACTCACACCTGTTCGGTCCTCCAGTCGCGGTTAAGCGACCTTCAACCTGGCCAAGGGTAGATCATCCCGCTTCGCGTCTATTCCTACGTACTTGTCGCCCTATTCGGACTCGCTTTCGCTACGGCTCGCTTGCGCTTAACCTTGCACGTAAGAATAACTAGCCGGCTCATTAAGCAAGAGGCACGCCGTCAGGCTTTCATGGACCGAAGTCCATGCATGGCCCTCCGACTGCTTGTAAGCATACGGTTTCAGGTTCTATTTCACTCCCCTCGCAGGGGTGCTTTTCGCCTTTCCCTCACGGTACTGGTTCACTATCGGTCGCTAGAGAGTATTTAGCCTTGGAGAGTGGTCTCCCCAGTTTCCCACGAGATTTCACGTGTCTCGTGGTACTCAGGATGCCGCTTCGAGTCCGGTCCACTTTCCGCTACGTGACTGTCACACTCTACGGTCCCGCTTTCCTTCGGGTTCGCGTAGTGTCCGGATTGGTAACTCTACTTATGCGGTCCTACAACCCCCACATGTAAACACATGGGTTTGGGCTTTTCCGATTTCGCTCGCCGCTACTTTCGGAATCTCTGTGATTTATTTTCCTTCAGGTACTGAGATGGTTCACTTCCCTGAGTTAGCTCATACCGGCCTATGTATTCAGCCGGCTGTAGCGGGAGTTCATCCCGCCGGGTTTCCCCATTCGGAAATCCCCGGATCAAAGCCTGCTTGCGGCTCCCCGAGGCTTATCGCAGCTTGCCACGTCCTTCATCGCCTTCTAGCGCCAAGGCATCCACCGTACGCCCTTAGTAGCTTAATCATAAAACTCACTCAATACGTCGTTTGTCAGGGTATTTGCATTGGCCGACGGTAAGGTCGTCCACTACAAACTCGCTGCGGTGGCTAAACCGCAACTTTCCACTGATTCGTTCGCCCTGTTTCTTGCAGATCCATTATTCCGTGGTCCGATTGCTCGGCGCCGGGACTGTCGACTCTGTAATTGCCAGGTGCTTGACTGAGTTCGCCTTGTAAATCCACAGTACTGCTCAACATACTCGAGCAGAACTTGTAATAAATCATGCCATCAGTCCTCCCGGCAGACCGTAATCGGCCAAGAGTTATCGGCATGAAATTGCCAGCCTTACTGTTGTCAAAGAACATGGTCCCTGAGACCATCAGGGGCCCCAGCTTGCGCTGGAGCTGAGCTCTTCTTCTTGCGAAAAAGGGCCCATAAAATACGAAACCCGGCGCCGAGCGCCGGGCACAATCACTCTCTAGGAGTGATTCCGCGCGATGCTCAACGTTTCTATCCTGTGCTAATAAGGCGCCTCACTATAGGATCTGTACCTTGGATTACTTCAGACCCGACTGTGAATCCCCTGCACGGTACGACACTCTTGGGGAGCGCCGAACCATTTGTAATCTTACTATAGCTCCTGTATATGTCAAGTCCTTCAAAAAGACTTTTTTGTGGCTTTCCACATCCCTGTGGAAGTTGTGAAAAAGCTGGGAATTTGCGGGTTTTGGGTTCGCGTCACTTCATAATGCGCAGGACTGCTTTTCCATCGAAATCCTCCAAAGGAAAATAGACCAGGTGTGTTTTTGAATCCACCGCTACCGTGTGGCCATGGGGGAGATGCAATTCTCCGACTTCGTCCAGCGTGCGATTGGCTTCCTGAAAGATTTTGATTTGCCCGGACTCCGCGGCCACATACAGGCGCTTCGTTCCACTATCGAAGGCGAGAACATCAGGGTCCCGGCCGACCGAAAACGGCGGGCCCGATTGCATGGTTTTCAAATCGACTACCACCAATTTGCTGTTGCCCTCGCCTGCGACGAAGGCGAGGCGGTTTTCGACGTCCAGCGCAATTCCGTGAGGGTCGTCCAACCAGGGCAGCGGCATTCGCGCGGTGATTCTTGCTCGCAAAGGATCGATCGTGACGAATTCGTTTTTTCCGTGGACCGCGACGTAAATGCGGTCGGCCACGCTGTCGTAGACCGTGTTGCCAGCGCCACCCCCGAGCGGGATGGATGTTACGAGCGTGTTGGTGGCGACATCGATCACGGCGTCGGCGTTACCGCGTTCGTCGGAAACGAAAATGCGCTGAACGGTTGGCGCGTAGGCTAGTCCGTCGGGATATTTGATTTCGCCGACAGTCGCCAAGGTTTCCAGACTGGCCTGGTCTACGACAGCAACCTGATGACCGCCCGTCACTGAAGCAAAAATTCTGCTCAACTCCGGGACAACCAGTACTCCGTGAATGCGATGAAACCCATTTAGACTTGCTAGGACTTCTCGTTTTCTTGTGTCGAAAACGATTAGCTGATCGGCGTTCATGTGCGCAATATAGAGCCGCCCGTCCGAGGGATTCAGGCTTTGATAGTCGAAACGGACGGACGGCCCAGGGAGCGGCACATCGGCGACGAGTTGCAGGACTTCCTGTTGTTGGGCTAGGGCTTGCTTTTGGGCCAGGGCTCGGTCATCGAATGATGGAAAAGCTGCAGAAAGTGCGGCGACCACAAACAGGGGAATGCCAAAGCGAATCGCGGTGCGGCCGATGATCCGTGACTCCGAAGTGGCCATCGCAGAACCATATCAGGATCAGCCTCTCAGCAGAAAACAAAAAGGGGTCCAGGCCTGAACGGCTCCTCATGTTTCATCTGCAGCCGATCAAATCGCAGGTCTCTGGCTAGTTCGCGGCAGGCTTGGCTTTTTTCTGGGCTTCTTCGGTCCATGGCGGCGTGATGCCGTTGACGCGAGCATAGGCGATCGACTGGCCCAGATGTTCATGATTGTGGGTTACCAGAATATAGATTACGTCGCCATCATTTGCGTCAGGGCCAAGCTTCTTTTCTGCCTTGGCGAAATCCGCGTTCGACATTTTCTGGATCGTTGCCATGGCATACGCGAACGATTTGTTCAGTTGCTCGACAATCTTGTCCTTGTCGGTAGTCGATTTCTCGTAGCCGTCTTTGTGATAGTCAGGGGAAGGGGTGGTTCCGGTCATCATGGTGGGGATGCTGTAGTTTGCGCCCGCAACATGTAGGAACAGTTCGCTCACCGAGCGCGTGCCGGCCTCCGGGCGCCAGCTGTACTTATCTGCAGGAATCGACTGCGCCAGATCCGTATATTTTTTCTGCATCTGCTGGAGGTCGACGAGCGCTTGCGCTTTCATGTCGTAACTGGGCGGCGTTTTATCGTCCGAGTTCGCGGTCTGCGCTTGCGCCCTGTTTTTTCCGGCCGCGTTCGCGGGGACAACATTGATCAAAAATCCCAGAACCAACGCAATCATCAAAGTTCGTTTCATTTTTTCTTTCTCCTTTGTGAAGTCTGACTTCGAAAACCGACCTTGCGCATGAGTGCGTTCAACGAGTTTTCTGGACGACTCCCCGGCAATCATCGCGCACACCCCGGATGTTCAAGAAGTAAGACGCAGGGCTGGTTATTTTGTTCTCCCGCGACAAACCAGCGCTCGAACAACTGTAACTTAGAGCAGCGAAACGGGTTACTTCAGCTCTTTGGCGAGAGCCATTGATCGAGCGCCATTGATCTTGACCCGGCACGCCGACGGTTCGTGCCCGGCCTAGAAGCCTCGTCATGTCAGCGCAACCGCGATGCAACGCCGGGGACAGATTTCTCATCAGACGCACCTGTGTTTATGGGGCAAATCACAGAGAATTGCAGATCGGCTCGCGTTGCCTTGACAGTTTTTTGGAGTCGGCCTACACTATGGGGTTTTTAGGTGGCCCCTGGAGCCATCTGGGGGAGGGTGACATGGAAAAGAAGCGCTTGGAGTATTACAAGAAGAAGTTATTAACGCGTCGGGATGAGCTGGTGAAGACCATCACGCGCACGGAAGAAGAAGGACGACAGGCCGACGACGACCCCACCGTGGACCTTGCGGATAAGGCTGCCAATTCCTATACCAAAGAATTTCTGTTCGGACAGACCAGCAGTGACCGAAACATTCTGAACATGATCGACGAAGCATTGAAGCGCATTCGTGGGAATGAGTATGGTAATTGCGCGATTTGCCACGAGGAAATGCAGCAGAAGCGGTTGGAAGCGGTGCCCTGGGCAAAGAATTGTATTTCGTGCCAAGAAAAGATGGAACAGGGCCTACTGTAGCAAAAACCTTTTACCTACAAATTAAATAATCGAAGCAGAATAGTCGTACCAAAGCCTGCTTCGCGCGCGCCTTGTGCCGATTTGCGACGAGCGTCGGTCGAGTTTTCAGGAAATCCTCCTGGGAGCTGCGATGGTTGCGGGTTGCCGACTACGTTTTTTGATGCATCCGCCGGCAGGGCGTGAAAAATGCCTGCTGCGGACAGATGACCGGGGAAGCGGTACGTGGCGCTTTTGCTATACAGCGGGGCGAGCGAGTTGACAATTTACGAATTCTGCTGCTAGATGATGTAATGACGACCGGAGCGACGTTCCGACGCGTGCTGGCGCGTGTCGCCGAACGTGGAAGCCAAGTCTGTGCCGGACCTCACCATGGATCGGGGCAGGGCGTGCTGCCGGGTTTCTTAGACGTACTCCCGTAGCTGGAAGGGACGGGTGATGAGCGCTAGACGACCAGAGGCGATAGACTACCGGGGGCGACATTCCCCCGAAGCGCTCGTAACGCTTGCGTCCAACGCTTCGGGGAATATGGGCCGCCACGGTGCTCCGCTCCTTCCTCCCCGCGCTTCCCTCATGCAGGAACCTGTCCTGGTTCTGAACGCCACCTACGAGCCAATTAACGTGACCGCTGTGCGGCGGGCCATGGTGCTGTTGCTGAAGGGTGTTGCACAGGCTGAAGAGTTGCACAACGCGGAAGTGCATTCTTCCGCGCATGCTCATAGAGTCCCTTCCGTGATTCGCCTGCTCGCTTATCGTCACATTCCGCAGCAGAGCCGCGCACTTTCGCGAAAGAACATTCTTTTGCGCGATCGCAATACGTGCCAGTTCTGCGGCAAGATTTTTCCGAGTGCGGAGCTGACGCTGGACCATGTGATTCCGCGTTCTCGCGGGGGCCGTTCTTCGTGGGAAAACCTGGTTGCTTGCTGCTATCGCTGTAACAACAACAAGGGTGACCGCACCCCGGAAGAGGCGGGGTTGAAACTAGCGCGACGCCCGCGGCCATTCACGCTGCATACGTCGCGGCAATTGATGCGTTTGATTGGCCATCGCGATGAGCGTTGGCGTAAATATTTGTTTTATTGAAACTTAGGACAATTCGAAGCTTCGTTTTCCCACCAAATTCGGCAGAAAAAACGCCCTTCTTCATTTTTAAGAAACCTTTTTTGCTCCCGTGCATCTAATCTAGTAACAACCACTTCGAGGACACACCCCGGGAGGCAGCTAGGGTCCACACCCTAGCTGCTTCTCTCCTTTTCAGGCCGATCATTTCAGCGAACTCGAGACCTCGACGGAAAGCGGAAACGTCAAGCGGTGGAATTTCGCACGGCGGAAAAACTTTCGAGCGCGGAAGCTTCGTCGGGGAATTCAGGAAAGACCTGATACAACTGTGTTACTCGCAGGATTGCTTCGACCTTCGGCGCGAGTCCCACTACTTTCATCGCGCCACCTTTTTTTACGACGCTCATATAATTTCGGACCAATTCGCCGATACCGGAACTGTCGAGGTATTCCAGTCCGGTCAAATTCAAAACGATATTGGTGTGCCCTTGCTTCAGCAATCCATTGATCATTTGCTGGAAGGCTCTGCTTTCGAAGGAAGTGAGCTTGCCATTTACATCGACGAGGGAGATGCCATCTGATTGCCGAACGCTTACGGAGAAGTTCACGTGACCCTACCGGAATCCTGGACGTATGGAATTCTACCGTGAATCCCGGGGAAGACAAGCGTCTTCGTTTATTCGCAGCTATTAAATTTTCTTATTCATCTGGCGCATGACGATGCGCAATCCGTGCCGCGCCAGTTTTTGGCAAGACCGACGCGGATTATTTCTATTTTCGGGAACAAATATTGTGGTTCGGTCGGCGCGCTCACGAATTTCGGGTTCGTGCCGGAAGCCAACAGAACTTTGAGGCAAGAGCGCAGCGAATCTAACTGTATAAATTACAAAGCTATTGTTTCTGCGGAGTCAGCTGCAGGTGGGTGACACGAACGATCGGGGATTGCATGTTCCACGAATTGGGCATGTGCTCGAAGGAGATCTCAAACGGGCGGCGCTCGCCCGGGGCCAGCGCCGGTTGCGGACTTCCAAGGACGTTTCGTGTTTCTCTCAGGACGATCTGGTTCATGTCGTCGGAAAACTCGGCGGTGACGCTGAGGCCGAGAACGCGCTCCGTTCCAGCGTTATAAAGCTCTCCAGTCAGCGTCGTCACTTCCTGGTGCAGAAAATTTTCTGCGCGGCTCATGGCGATGTTTCCAAGTTCGATCTTCCTGGCATAGTCCTGCTCGGCGGGGTTCATTTTCACGACCATGGTTTCCGGAACGGACGCTTTTCGCATCTGCAGCGGTTCGAACAAGAACCACAAACTCAACAAAATTGCGGCCGCAACGAGCACACCCATCCATATCGTCAGATGAGAACTTTCTGGCTTGTTCTCTGGAGATTCAGGATTTTCGAACGGTCCCTGCATGAAGATCTCGCTTCGCCAGTACAACTGCCGCGATTAACGTCCCAAGGTCAGCCGGTGAGCCAGCGGCTCCGGCAATCGCACGGACCGCATTCTTGCTTGAACCTGCTTAATATCGTAGGCAATGCGCCAGAATTCAATGGCGTGGTTATCCGGATCGGCGATGGCAAAACTTGCGCGCGGGTCACCGTCTCGCGGCTGGCCTACAGAGCCAGGGTTCAACAAGTAGCGCTTTTCTTTTTCGATTTGTAAGGCGCAGCGAAGCTCATTATTTCGTGGATGAAGTTGCAGCACTTCCAATTGCGAGTCGAGATAAGCAAATCCGCCTTGGTGGTGCGTGTGACCGTAAAAGGTCAGCTGTACGGTGGAATCAAGCAAACCCTCAAGCGCCTGGGAAGGCGTGAACACGTATTCGTCTTCGTCCTGGACCGCGCCATGTACCAGCATGTAGCCATCGGTTTCGAGCGGTCCCTGAGGCAAGGACGCCAACCAGTCCAGATTTTCGTTGGAGAGTTGCGCACGGGTCCAATCCACAGCCATTTTGGCGACGGGATTGAAATCGTCGGTGGCCATCAATTCGGCAACGGCTTTGTCGTGATTGCCGCGAATCGTCAACGCGCCGATTTCTCGAATTTGAGACGTGACTTCGTTCGGGTCGGGACCATATCCGACCACATCGCCGAGACACACTACGCGGTCCCATTTTCCCTCCGCTGCGTTAAGGGAGGCTTCGAGAGCCGTCAGATTGGCATGGAGATCGCTAAGGACTAGAGTTCGCATCCCGCTTCCGAATCGCGTCCAAGAGTATAATAGATAAACCGAGGGGCGGCTGCACGTAAAGTGAACAGTCCAAAGTGGCTCACAGCACTTTGGTTCCATGTAAAAATGACACTAAAAAAGTGCGTTGCGCCGCGAAACATCTAGCTGGGCCTCTTCGTCTATACCAGTGCAGCCGGTCACAAGGCTGTAGCAGGATGGACAGAGTTTTCTTAATGAAAAAACCCCGCGGTGGCAGCCGCGGGGTCAATGACACTCAGTTGTTCCGGCTCTTGACCAGGACGAAGAGGTGTCTCGAACGTGAGGCTACTCCTCTCCTAACTTTGTGTCAACTCTAACCTCCCTCCCGCGACACGCTTCCGGTTGACTCGAAGGTGGAAAGGAATATGACTCACATGAAAAAGCACTCGCTCCTCGCGAATCTGGTACTGTTTGGCGCTCTGACGGCAGCGGTTCCGGTGTTGGCGAAACCGATGTCGACGACACTCCCAATCACGCACAGTGTGAAAGTGGGACAGACCGAGGTCAAGGCTGGCGATTACCGCTTCCTGATCGATGGAAATCACCTGACCATTTTAAACGGAAGGAAGACCGTTGCCGAATCCGAAGGCCGTTGGGAAGAACGCGACGCGAAAGCACAGTACAACAGCGTCGTGTCGAATGGCGATGGCAAGGTCGTCGAACTGCGGTTTGAAGGAAAGAAAAGCGTATTCGTACTGCCTCAGTAAGGGAGGCTCCGTGGACCTACGTCACTACCATCCAGGGAGGCTGCTTACGACTTCAGCCTCCCTCTCTTCCTTCCTTCGCAGGAAATTTTGAAATCGCCATTTCCCATCCGCATTGCGAGTGCGAAGGATGTTGTTGTTGGAGTTCGCGCATTGTTCGAGCCTCCGTTCCCTTTCAGAGTTCGCTCTTAACGAATCAGCATACAGTCACCGTAGCTGTAGAAGCGATAGCGCGCCTCCACCGCGTGACGATAAGCCGCCAGAATGTTCTCTCTACCAGCGAAGGCGGACACCAAGGCCAGTAGCGTGGATTTCGGCAGATGAAAATTGGTCAGGAGCATGTCGACGATCCGGAACTGGTGGCCAGGGACGATGAAGATTTGCGCCTCGGCGCGGCCCGCACATACGGCCCTGCCGGTTTCTAGAGCCGTTGCACGCCCTGCCGAGTCTTCAAGACTTCGCACCACCGTTGTCCCAACCGCGAGCACAGGCCGCTTTTCTTTTTTTGCTTTGCTGATCTTCTCGACCGCTGCTTCGCTGATTTCGTAGGCTTCGGAGTGGATCTTGTGCTCTTCGAGAATCTCCGTGTGAATTGGCTGAAACGTTCCGAGGCCTACGTCCAGCGTGATTTCGCATGTTTCGCAACCGCGAGCTTGAATGCGCGTGAGAATTTCGTGCGTGAAGTGGAGTCCTGCGGTGGGAGCTGCGACTGCGCCGGGTTGGCGAGCGTAAACGGTCTGGTAACGCTCCTTATCGGTCTGCTCGTCTGGACGGTCGATATAGGGGGGCAGAGGGACGTGACCTAATTTTTCAATGTTGGCGTCGACGGTGCGTTCGTTGCGGGCTTGAAAGCGAATGGTTCGCAGGCCAAGCTCTCCGCGCGAGATTAGTTCGCCTTCGAGTTCGCCGGCGCCAAAGGTGATGCGCTCGCCGATCTGCATTTTTCGGCCGGGTCGCACAAGCGCTTCCCAGAGATTGACGTCGATCTGGCGCGTGAGGAAAACCTCGACGTTTCCCGTCAAGTGCTCACGCGCGGTTTTCTGCGATGGAGTCTGAAGGTGCACGCCGAGGCGATGTCCAAGCAAACGCGCAGGCAGAACACGGGCGTTGTTGAAGATAAGGAGTTCATCGCCACGGAGGAGCCCCGTCAGTTCCGCAAATTGGCGGTCTTCCCAGTCACCTCCTGTACGGTTGAGAAGCAAAAGGCGGGACGCATCCCTCATAGCAAGAGGCCGCTGCGCGATGAGGCTTTCCGGCAAGTCGTAGGTGAATTCATCGACACGCATGGGACCAAATATAACAAAACAATGGACTGGCTCCGATAAGCCCGGAACTTGAGAACGCGCAGCGGCCGAAAATTGAAACGGTGTAGAAAATAGAATTCCATATCCTACACAAATCAGGATGTTTATGCTCGCAAACAATAGCATAAAATATTAGTTGACATTGATATACTAAGATTTTATTATAGCGTCGATATCACTTATGGAGGATATCCCATGAGAGCTACTCTTACGCAGTTTCAACCCTTTCGCGGGGTTTCTACTCTTCAGGATCAGATCAATCGCCTCTTTGAGGGGAGTTTTGATCGCTCCTCGGATGAGGCCAATTTGACCACCTGGGCGCCGGCCGTCGATATTTTCGAGACCGAGCAGAACCTGATCGTCAAGGCCGATCTTCCGGACATCAAACCCGAGGAGCTTGACATCCGCGTGGAGAACAACATCCTGACGATTCGCGGTGAACGAAAGTTTGAGAAGAAGGTAAACGAGAACAACTACCTGCGCGTGGAGCGCTCGTATGGCTCGTTCAGCCGCAGCTTCTCGCTGTCGAACACCGTGAACACGGAATCGATCCAGGCGGACTACAAGAATGGCGTTCTGACGCTCAGCATTCAGAAGCGTGAGGAAGCCAAGCCGAAGCAGATTAAGGTCCGTGTGGAAGCTCCGGCCGCTGCGGCTGCCGCCGCAAAGTAAGTCGCGAAAAGGGGCCGGGCGGCGAAAGCTGCTGTGGGTTAGCATAAAGGGGCTGGCAGCGTGCCAGCCCCTTTTCTGCAGGGAACCATTGGAGAGAGGGATTTATGTTGCGATTTGACAAGATGACGGTTAAAGCGCAGGAGGCGCTTCAGCAGGCACAGGAAATTGCAGCCCGGCACGAAAATCAGGCCGTGGAACCGGTCCATTTGCTTGAGGCTCTCGTGCAGCAGCAAGACGGCGTCGTGCCTCCACTGCTGGCCCGCTTAGGAATCCGCACGGAACAACTGGCGCAGGAGATTGAGCGAGAAATCGGGCGCCTGCCGAAAGTGCAGGGATTCGCGCAACAACACCTGGGCCGACCGTTGAATGATATTTTGGAAAAATCTTTTGACGAAGCGACGAAATTCAAAGATGAGTATGTTTCGACAGAGCATCTGTTCCTCGCGATCGCCGGAGCAGACCGGGATACGGCCGGAAAGCTGCTGAAAAAGCTGGGCGCGTCTTACGAAGCGATTTTGCAGGCGCTTGCGAGCGTGCGTGGAAGCCAGCGCGTCACTTCTCAGAATCCCGAGACGACCTATGCGGCGCTCGAGAAATATGCCCGGGACCTGACCGATCTGGCCCGGCGATCGAAGCTTGATCCGGTGATTGGGCGCGATGAGGAGATCCGGCGGGTGATGCAGATTCTTGCGCGCCGTACCAAGAATAATCCTGTGTTAATCGGAGAGCCCGGTGTCGGGAAAACCGCGATTGTCGAAGGGCTTGCCCAACGGATCGTGTCTGGCGATGTGCCGGACGTCTTGAAGACAAAAAAGCTGGTGGCGCTTGACCTGGCTGCTTTGGTGGCGGGAGCGAAATTCCGTGGGGAATTTGAGGACCGGCTGAAGGCGGTGTTGAAGGAAATCTCCGAGGCGGACGGTCAAATCATTCTTTTCATCGACGAGTTGCACACGCTGGTCGGGGCGGGCGCGGCGGAAGGTTCAATGGACGCTTCCAATATGCTGAAGCCCGCGCTCGCTCGAGGGGAACTGCGCGCAATTGGGGCAACGACTCTCAACGAATATAAGAAGTACATCGAGAAGGATCCCGCCCTCGAGCGACGCTTTCAGCCTGTGATGGTGAATGAACCGACGGTGGAAGACACCATCGCGATTCTGCGTGGATTGAAGGATCGCTACGAAGTGCACCACGGTGTGCGTATTAAAGACGCGGCCATTCTCGCAGCGGCTACCCTTTCGCACCGGTATATTTCGGACCGCTTTCTTCCCGACAAGGCGATCGACTTGATCGACGAGGCGGCCGCCAGCTTACGCATGCAGATCGATTCTCTACCGACCGAAATCGACGAGATCGAGCGGCGTATTTTGCAGCTAGAAATCGAGCGGCAGGCTTTGCTTAAGGAGACGGATGCGCACTCGGTCGAACGGCGGGCGCAGATCGAAAAAGAACTGGCCAAGCTTCGCGAGGACTCCAGCGGGCGAAAAGCACGCTGGCAGGCGGAGAAAGAGGCCATCTCGAAAATCCGCAAACTGAAAGAACAGATTGAGCAACTGAAAGCCGAAGCCGATCGTTACGAGCGCGCCGGAGAACTAGCTAAAGTCGCGGAGATTCGGTACGGAAAGATCGCCCAGGCGGAACGGGAGGCTCAGCAGGCGCAAGAACGCTTCGCGGCCATGCAGAAGGGCGCGCGGATTTTGAAGGAAGAGGTCGATGAAGAAGATATCGCCAAACTGGTCAGCAAGTGGACCGGGATTCCCGTGGGCCGTTTGCTCGAGGGCGAAGCGCAGAAACTCGTTCACATGGAAGCGCGTCTGCGGCAGCGGGTAATTGGCCAGGAAGACGCTCTGGCACGTGTGGCGAATGCCGTTCGCCGCAGCCGCGCAGGGCTTTCCGATTCTAAGCGCCCGATTGGCTCGTTTATTTTCCTTGGTCCGACAGGCGTAGGCAAAACCGAACTGGCTCGCGCGTTGGCGGAATTTTTGTTTGACGACGAGAAGTTGATGATCCGCATCGATATGTCGGAGTACATGGAGAAACACACGGTGGCCCGCCTGATTGGCGCGCCTCCGGGCTATGTGGGCTACGAAGAAGGTGGCCAGCTTACCGAACAGGTGCGCCGGCATCCGTATTCAGTCATTCTTTTCGACGAGATCGAAAAGGCTCATCCGGACGTGTTCAATGTCTTGTTGCAAATTCTGGAGGATGGGCGACTCACTGATGGCAAGGGCCGCACAGTGGATTTTCGGAATACTGTTCTGGTGATGACCAGCAACGTCGGGTCGACGGCGATTTATGAACTTGCCGGCAAGGACCCGGAACGAACGCGCAAGGAGGCCATGGAGGCTTTGCGCCAGGCGTTCCGGCCGGAGTTCATCAACCGCATCGACGAGATTGTGATTTTCAATCCGCTTGGTAAGGAAGAACTGGAGCGTATCGTAGGGTTGCTGCTCAAGAGCGTTGAGAAACTTCTGGCTGAAAGGCAGATTACACTCGAGCTGACACCTGCCGCCAACGAGCTGCTTTTGCGTGAAGGTTACGATCCGGCTTATGGCGCGCGGCCATTGCGGCGCACGATCCAGCGGTTGATTCAAGATCCGCTGGCATTGCAGATACTGGAAGGAACTGTTTTGCCCGGAAGTCACATTCGCGTGGACCGGGACGGGAAGAGGGACGCGATGAAGTTTGAGACGGCACCGGCGAAGAAGCCGGCTACCGCCGGAACAAAATAACCAGAGAACTGGATGGCTGGAGGGCTTGACGTCTTGACCCTCTCTGGCCTGACTTCTAGACTATTTTTTCGCCAGGAAGGTTTTTTATGAAGATTCTTCGTACCGGTGCCATTCTTGTCCTTCTGAGCGTTGTGCTGGTTGTTGCCGGTGGCGCTCTCGGTGGGCGCGGAGGTCTGGAGATTGGGCTTCTCATTGCCGTGGTGATGAACTTTGTCTCCTATTTCTTTTCGGACAAGATTGCATTGAAAACCAGCGGCGCCCAGCCCGTCACCCGCGAGCAACTTCCGCGTCTCTATCAGGTCATGGAAGGACTCGCCGCCAAGGCCAACATTCCCGTGCCGAAGCTGTATGTCGTGCCGGACGCCGCGCCAAATGCCTTCGCCACAGGCCGTAGCCCGAAGCATGCGTCCGTCGCCGTTACACAAGGGCTGTTGCAGATCATGAATGACGACGAACTAGAGGGCGTGATTGCTCACGAGCTCTCCCACGTCCGCAACTACGACATCTTGACGAGTTCGATTGCCGCGACCATTGCCGGCGCGGTGACGTACATGGCGCAAATGGGCAAGTGGGCGATGCTGTTTGGAGGCTTTGGCGGCAATCGTGACGACGAACGGGGTGGAGGCGGGCTTTCTGCGCTGCTCATGATTTTTCTCGCGCCGTTCGCAGCACTGCTCTTACAACTCTTCCTCTCGCGAACTCGGGAATATGCGGCCGACGAAACTGGCGTTCGAATGGTGGGGCATCCGCAAGGTCTGATCAGCGCCTTACAAAAGCTTGGTGCGTACAACAAACGCATTCCGACTTCGGCGATCTCGCCGAGCACCTCCTCGCTGTGCATTGTGAAGCCCTTTTTTGGCCAAGGAACTCTCAGTTCTCTTTTCAGCACCCATCCGCCGCTCGAAGACCGTATCGCGGCGCTCCGGCAGATGATAGTGACCCCACTTCGCTGAGAATCTCGTGCTGAGCGTTCATACCGCGGTAAAGTTTTCCGGTCCTAGGTCTGGCCGGTCGAGAATGAGGCAATCTGCCGATGGCTTTAAATCCTGCTTGTTCAACATTTTAGCTGCACTGACGCTACATTCATGGTTTGGAGCATCAAATGCACTAAGTCTCGGCGCATATAGTTTTCTTTGTACCGGGACTGGGGGAGATGCAGTATGAGCTGTAGGGATACTATTCATTTGATCTGTATGTATTTAGAAGGAAAGCTCTCGGCCCCCGTACAGGCGGAGATTGAGCATCATTTGACTGCTTGTGCGGACTGTAGATTGGTTCTAGAGGCAGCTACGAGCACGCTCGACCGTTATTTCAGTACGAGCAAGGCTTCTGCGAATTCCCAGGCGGCCTGAGAAGCCATCGCTAATTTATTGTTTTTAAACACTTTAAAGGCGTGATATGCGATTGCGTATCACGCCTTTTTCCTTCCTACTGAGGGGCAAAGGAACACAGTCCGGGCAGAGATTCTTGCAAAATTTACTTTGAGAACCTGTAGAAAGTAATCTTTACTGGTACTAGTACGTTTATAACTCGGTCTTGCCGAGGCTGAATCCTTACCCAACCCTTTCTCTTTCTTATGATTATCTCGATTGGGAGGCGCATCTGGACTTTGGCTCCTTAGGTGCCTCTTTTCCACAGCATAGGGCGCCATTGCCCGAAGGAGACGATGTCCATGAGTGAGTATCGTGAAACTACCGTTGAGAGCAGCGCCGCCACCCCTCGCTGGGTAGGCCTTTCCGTCGCCGCTCTTGGAGCAATTTCGTTGCTCGGGCTGGGCGTAGGCTGGAGCGCATTAAACCAGTCCAAGTCGGTCGAGACTTCCGAAACTGCGTTGAAACAGCAGAACGACCAGCTGGCTCAGAGACTGGCGAAGGAAGACGATCAGAACCAACAACTGCAGAGCGATCTCAAGGTGGTTACGGACAAGTTGAACGTGACCCAGGAAGACTTGCAGAAAGCCCGGCAGCAGACGAAAGCTTCCGTAGTCGCGTACAACAAGAAGTTGTCTGGGCTCGAGAGCAATGTCAGCACGCAACTGGCAACAAAGGCTAACCAGGATGACGTTACGAAGCTCGGTGGTGATGTGACAGGCGTGAAGAGCGACCTTGAAGACACGAAGTCCAAGCTCGAGCGCGCCACCGGCGACATGGGGGTAATGAGCGGCCTGATTGCGCGAAATCACGACGATCTCGAAGAACTAAAGCGTAAGGGCGATCGTAACTATTTCGAATTCACGCTGACAAAGTCCAAGACTCCTTCGCGTGTCGGACCCGTGGAAATCGCATTGAACAAAGCGGACCAGAAACGATCCAAGTACACGGTGACCGTGCTAGCTGATGACAAATCGATCGAAAAGAAAGACAAGACGGCCGGTGAGCCCGTTCAGTTCTACATGAAGGGCACGGCGCGCTATTCTCCGTATGAACTCGTGGTCTTCGACGTGGGCAAGAACCAAGTGACCGGCTACCTGTCCACGCCAAAATCACCGGGTGGAGCAACGGCCGCGAGCAACACCACGCCGGCGCAGTAACCACTACGCTTTTTCTGCGTAGACCTTGAGAGAGCACATACGAATGGGAGGGTCGGCAGATCCTCCCATTTCGCTTTTTTGGATGCACCTTCAGCCGCTCGGCCGAAAGCAGAGCATCAGAAAGAGTGCGCCACGAAATGCGGCACCGAACACAATGCGACGTATGTGTTCGTGAACGTGACCAGCGCCCATTGCGGGCGATGACCTGAAACTGACCAGCATCGACAGGGCGAAGGATCGGGTGCGCTGATCCGCTTTTCTTTCCGTGGGCAGGAGACGCGGACCTGCCCATTTGGTTTGTTGGAGGCTTGCATTTCCGCTACGATGATCTCTCACCGATGACTACACAACTCCTCCATGTTGGCCGTGCCTTTATTCCCACGAATGAGCTGCTCGATGCCGGCATTCTGATGCGGGACGGGGTGATCGAATCGGTGGGCCCTCGCAGCGGTGTCAGCCTACCCGCTGGCGGTCGGGAGGTTATTGCCACCGACAAAATCGCTGCGCCTGGCTTTATTGACGTTCATATTCATGGCGCCGCCGGACATGACGTAATGGAAGGCAAGGAAGAGGCGCTGGATGCGATCTCGTCGTTGATCGGAACGCATGGCACGACATCTTTTGTGGCTACTACCGTCACCGCAGACCCCAACGCAATTTGCAAGAGCAGCGAAGAAATTGCCCGCTACATCGCGCAGCAGCATGCCAGGACGCGGCCCGGCGCTGAAGTGCTTGGCCTTCATTTCGAAGGACCGTTCATCAGCACGGTGCGGCGCGGCGTGCACCCGCCCGAGTGGATCCGGCTGCCGTCCGCGGAATTGTTGGACAGATTCGTCACCGCAGCGCAAGGGAATGCGTTGATTTTGACGATTGCTCCAGAGCTTCTCGGAGCTATTCCTTGCATCGACGCGGCGCGAAAAGCCGGGATGGTTGTCGGAATTGGACATACCGATGCCACGTACGAGCAAACGCGCACTGCGCTGGCTCGCGGCGCGCACCATGCGATTCACACCTATAACGCGATGCGGCCGTTTTCGCATCGGGACGCCGGCGTGATTGGCGCTGTGCTTACATCGCCAGAGATGTCTGCCGAGCTGATCGCCGACGGCGTGCATGTCGATGAGACAGCGATGCGCCTTTTACTGCAGGCGAAGGGCGCTGGAGGAGTGGTCCTCATCAGCGACGGCATTTCGGCGACCGGGATGCCCGACGGGAAATATGTTCTCGGGGGATTTGAAGTGACTGTGAGTGGGGGAGTTTGTCGGAACTCGGAGGGCAAGCTGGCTGGGAGTACCCTTACGCTCGATCGCGCGCTGCGGAACATTGTTACGCTTGGGGCTTCGCTTGGTGATGCCTTGCAAATGCTGACGCTTAATCCTGCGAAGCTTCTTGGGATCGAACATAAGAAAGGTGCACTGCGCGCGAACGCCGATGCGGACGTGATTTTGTTGAATAAAGGTTTGGAGATTACACAGGTTTATACACGCGGGCTTCCGGTTTGAACCTGCGGGGCCGAGAAAGCCGCTTCAGAAGGCTGCTTCCAACGTTCTGATCGAATCGGAATCGAGAATTATATCTGGCGTAACGGCCGGCTTCGAAAAGCGGGCCCTACAAAGACAATCAGGTTTTTGACCTGCCAACAGTTCAACGATTGAGAGGGATATTCAGTTCGTCGGCTAGCTGTTGAGCGTTGAAGGGGCTGCAGGCGAAATAACGGTCTCCGATTCTTAGCGTTGGTACTCGGCGCCGACCGTGATTCGCTCGCAGAACAATGTCTTCTGCTTCGGGATCCTCCTCGATGTTGATCTCGTGAAATTCGATGCCGCGTTGTTTGAGGAAGGATTTAGCGCGGCGGCAGTCCGGGCACCAGCCTGTGCTATAGATTGTGATCGGTTCCATACTGTCTGAAAAATTGTGCGCTAATGAGTCTCTACAGGGACACCACGGTATTTTCTTGCGACCTGGATACGGATCACGGCGCGCTGCAGAGCGATGGTGGCGCGATCCCAATCGATGTTCGTGTCGTTTGAGGCGAGGCGCTTTTCCGCGCGAGCTTTGGCTGCTTCCGCACGCGCCAGATCGATCTCTTCGGCGCGCTCCGCTGTTTCGGCCAACAAGGTTACACGGCCCGGCAGGACTTCGGCGAATCCACCCAAAATTGCGAGCAGGACGGACTGACTGGAGGTGGCCGCGCGATATCTTAGTTCACCGTTGCCTAACTCGGTGATCAGCGGGGCGTGGCCCGGCAGAATGCCAAGTTCTCCATCCAGGCCCGGGATGACCACTTCGACGACGGTTTGCCGCAGAAGTTGGCGTTCCGGCGTGACCACGATCAGTTCGATGGCTTCGGGAAGCATTTTTCCTTAGACGCCCGCTTTCATCTTTTCGGCCTTTTCTAATACCTCTTCGATGGTGCCGACCATATAGAAGGCTTGCTCCGGAATTTCGTCGTATTTACCCTCGACGATGTCTTTGAAGCTGCGCACTGTGTCTTCGATCTTTACGTATTTTCCTTCTAAACCCGTGAATTGCGCCGCAACGAACATTGGCTGCGAGAGGAAGCGCTCGATGCGGCGAGCGCGGGCCACGGTGCGTTTGTCTTCATCGGACAGTTCTTCGATGCCGAGAATAGCGATGATGTCCTGCAAGTCTTTGTAGCGCTGGAGAACCGACTTGACGCCTCGCGCGACGGCGTAGTGCTCTTGGCCGACCACGCGGGGGTCCAGAATGCGCGAACTGCTGGCCAGGGGATCGACGGCGGGATAAATGCCGCGTTCGACGATCTGGCGGCTGAGGTTGGTGGTCGCGTCCAAGTGCGTGAACGTGGCGGCAGGGGCGGGATCCGTGTAGTCGTCCGCGGGCACGTAGATTGCTTGCACTGAGGTGATCGAGCCCGTTTTTGTTGAAGTGATGCGCTCCTGCAATTCGCCGATTTCGGTGTTGAGGTTTGGCTGGTAACCGACGGCGGAAGGCATACGACCGAGCAATGCCGATACCTCCGATCCTGCCTGAACGAATCGAAAAATATTGTCGATGAAGAGCAGAACGTCGAGATGCTCTTCGTCACGGAAATATTCCGCGACCGTCAATCCCGTCAGACCGACGCGTAGGCGCGCACCGGGCGGCTCCGTCATTTGGCCGTAGATCAGTGCGGCGCGCGATTTGTCCGGTTGTCCGGGAACGATGACTCCGGATTCCTGAAATTCCTGATAGAGATCGTTCCCTTCGCGGGTGCGTTCTCCCACGCCGGCGAAGACCGACACTCCGCCGTGCTTCATCGCGACGTTGTGAATCAGTTCCTGAATCAAAACCGTTTTACCGACGCCGGCTCCGCCGAAAAGGCCGATTTTTCCGCCCTTCAAGAAGGGCTGAATCAGATCGACGACCTTGATACCGGTCTCGAACATTTCGAGATTCGTGGACTGATCGTCAAGAGCCGGTGACGGGCGATGAATCGGGTAGTGCGTCGGGGTTTCGACCGGGCCGAGTCCGTCCACGGGTTTGCCGAGAACGTTCAGCACGCGGCCCAACGTCGGTCGCCCGACAGGGACCTCAATGGGATTTCCCAGATCGATGGCTTTCATGCCGCGGACCATGCCTTCGGTTGGCTCCATGGCCACCGTGCGAACGCGTCCTTCGCCGAGGTGCTGCTGCACTTCAACAGTCACGTCGAGGGGCACCGGGACGTTGTAGCCCTCGCTGGTAATGCGCACGGCGTTATAAATGGAGGGAAGATGTCCCTCCTCAAATTGGATGTCCAGTACAGGTCCGATCACCTGCACCACGTGTCCCACATTTTTCTCGGCCATGCGTTCTCCTATGCGGTCGACGATGCCCCGCTGACGATCTCGATAATCTCTTTGGTGATGGCTGCCTGACGCACTTTGTTCATGTGCAGGGTCAGCGCTTCGATCACGTCACCGGCGTTCTGGGTCGCAGCTTCCATGGCGGTCATGCGCGCGGCATGTTCCGCGGCTGACGATTCCAGAAGGGCACGAAGAACCTGTGTCTCCACGTAGCGCGGGAGCAAACGGTTCAGAATCTGTTCTTCGGGTTGTTCATAGATGTAATCGACTTGGGCTTCATCGGATTTTTCTTCGCCTTCTTCTTTGGTTTCGATTTTTTCAATGGGCAGGAGTTTTTCGGTCACCAGGTTTGGGGCGATCACGTTCTTGAATTCGCTGAAGACGATGTACACCGCATCCACTTTATCCTCTGCGTACAAGGACGTGATCAGGTTGGCGATTTCACGGGCAACACCAAAATCGACACGGGCCAATACGTTGACGTATTCGCCGGCAAATTCAGCGCCCGCCTTGCGGAACGCGTCGCGCGCCTTTTTTCCCACCGGAATCAGAACGATTTTCTTGCCCTGCTTACTTTTGATGAATTTGACGGCTTCTTTAAGGATGTTCGAGTTAAACGCTCCAGCGAGACCACGTTCACCGGCCAGAACCAAGACTAGGATGCGTTCCTCCGAGCGCTTTGCCAGCAGCGGATGCTCGGGGGATTCGATTCGCGCCATGGTCGAACGAAGGACCCGCGCCAGTTCCTTTGCGTAAGGCCGGGCCGCCAAGGCCGCTTCCTGCGCCCTGCGCAGACGCGCGGCAGAAACGAACTTCATCGCACGCGTAATCTGCTGCGTGTTTTTGACAGAACGAATGCGCCGACGAAAATCCAGTAAGGTAGGCATGAATTCCTGTCACTCGCGTTAGTGCGCAGCCGCCGCGGCAATTGTGGCCGAGAAGCGATCTTTAAAGCCGTCGAGAGCCGTCTTGATGGTGGCCTTGATGCCGTCGTCGAGGGCTTTCTTGGTCGCAATGTCTTTGAGAACGCCGGCATAACTGGTTTCGACAAATTGCAAGAATTCTTTTTCGAAACGACGCACTTCATTGACAGGGACCGAATCGAGCGCTCCGCTTGTGGCTACGTAAAGAGCCAGAACCTGTTTTTCGACCGAAAGAGGGACGTATTGATCTTGTTTTAAGACTTCGGTCAAGCGTTGGCCGCGCGCCAACTGCGCTTGGGTGACTTTGTCCAACTGGTCGGAACCAAATTGCGCGAAAGCGGCTAATTCGCGAAACTGGGCCATGTCCAATCGCAATGTTCCCGCGACCTGACGCATCGCTTTGATCTGCGCGTTGCCACCGACACGGCTCACTGAGATACCCA
Organism: Candidatus Acidiferrales bacterium; assembly: GCA_963722985.1. Classification (GTDB taxonomy): domain Bacteria; phylum Acidobacteriota; class Terriglobia; order Acidiferrales; family UBA7541; genus Acidiferrum. The sequence goes on from CAVROZ010000007.1 coordinate 146,610, forward strand.
CATTGATGGCAGGGCGAATGCCGGCGTTGAAGAGGTCCGCTTCGAGATAGATCTGGCCGTCGGTGATGGAGATTACGTTGGTTGGGATGTAGGCCGAAACGTCGCCGGCTTGAGTTTCAATCACCGGTAGGGCGGTCAGCGAACCGGCACCGAGCTTGTCGTTCAACTTGGCGGCGCGTTCGAGCAAACGCGAGTGCAGATAGAAGACGTCGCCCGGGAACGCTTCGCGGCCCGGCGGACGGCGTAGCAGCAGCGAGATTTCGCGATAGGCCTGCGCGTGTTTCGAAAGATCGTCGTAGAACACCACGGCGTGGCGCTTACTGTCGCGGAAATATTCACCCATGGCACAAGCCGCGTAAGGGGCGATGTATTGCAGCGAAGCCGGTTCCGCAGCCGATGACGCCACGACGATGGTGTAGTCCATCGCGCCCGCGTCGGTCAGGGTCTTGATGACTTGCGCAATCGTCGAGCGCTTTTGCCCGATCGCGCAATAGATACAGATCATATCGCTGCCCTTCTGGTTGATGATGGTGTCCAGAATGACAGCGGTTTTCCCGGTCTGGCGGTCGCCGATGATCAGCTCGCGCTGGCCACGGCCGATGGGGATCATGGAGTCGATTGCCTTGATACCGGTCTGCAAAGGCTCACGAACCGGTTGACGGTCGAGCACGCCTGGGGCGAGCCGTTCGAGAGGAATGCGCTCCTTCGATTGAATGGGACCTTTGTCGTCTTCGGGTTCACCGAGGGGATTCACGACGCGGCCGACCAACGCTTCCCCTACCGGCACGGACATAATCCTGTTCGTGCGGCGGACGGTGTCGCCTTCCTTCAGTTCGGAGGATTCACCAAGGAGGACGGCGCCGACTTCCTCTTCTTCGAGATTCAGGGCTATTCCGAATATGTCATGAGGAAAGGCGAGCATTTCTCCGTACATAGCCTTTTCGAGACCATGAATGCGGGCGATACCGTCGCCGACGCTGATGACCGAGCCGACTTCGTCGACCGAGACGGTCTGATCATAGTTTGCAATCTGCTCGCGCAGAATCTTGCTGATTTCGTCTGCCTTAATTTGTGCCATACCTGCTCCGTTCCCGAATATCTACTCCGCGGCCAGCTGGACACGTAATTGATTCAACTTCTTGAGGACTGAGCCATCGTAAATGGTGTCGCCGATTCTTACCACCGCGCCGCCGAGCAGCTGGGGCTGCAGCGAGTACTTCGCCCGGATCCTTTTTCCCGAAAGACGCTCCAACGTCCGGACCAGCGCTATTTTCTGTCCATCGTTCAATTCCGAAGCCGACGTTACCTCTGCTTCCGCTACACCTTGCCGCTTGCGAAGGACATCTTCAAAAGTCGCCACAATTCCGGGTAAAAGATGGGTCCGCTGATTGTCCGACATCACAAACAGAAAATTCCGAATGATTTTGCTGCCGCCCAATCGCGTCACGAGCTTTTCAATCACTCCGTGCTTGGCTTCGCGTGGGATTGCCGGACTGCCCAGAAAATTGCGTAGCTCCGCAGACTCCTCGTATGCCGTGCGAAAATCTTCCAACTCTTGGCGGGTGGGCTCGGCAGCTCCCTGTTCGAGGACGATATCCGCCAGAGCGGTCGCGTATTGGAGGCTGGCCGATCTCAATTTGGCCTCCCCTGGAGACTCTGCACAAAAGTGTTGATCATGTTCTCCTGCACCGCCGGTGTCATTTCGCTTGCCACCAGGGATTGCGCATGATCGACTGCCAGTCTCGCCGCCAAGGCCTTCAATTCCTCGCGGGCCGACCGTTCCGCCGCCTCAACTTCAGATTTCGCAGCGACGCCGACCTTTTCCATTTCGATTTTTGTCATGCCGCGCAACCGTTCAAGCTCCGCTGCGGCTTCTTTCTGCGCTTGCTCGCGGAATCGCGTCACTTCCTGCTCGAGAGTGGTCAGTTTGGCTGCGGCTTCCTTTAGTTGTTTTTCCGCAGCTGCTTTTGCCGCTGTGGCCTTAGCAATTGCCTCCGAGATTTCGTCAGCATTGCGACGCACAATCGGCGGCAAGATTTTCGTGACCAACCAAATCAAAGCAAGAACGACGATGGCGAAATGAATCCATTTGAAAACGCCCTCGGCGGACTTCTCCACCGGGCTTCCGCCTTCCGTCGCGGCTAAGGACACCGCTCTAAACGCCAAGAAAATCGCAGACGCGACAAACCCTCGTAGAATTTTTGAGGTCGACTTCATCGCGCTTCTCGCAAGGGGCCGCCCGGCGCGGAAGGCCGCAGAATTCGGCCCGCAATCTCCAGCGCTAACTGCGATGCGACCGATTCCACATCTTTCTTTGCAGCTGCCAACTCACCCGCCACGCGTTGTTTGGCCTTGCCGACTTCCACAGAAGCTTTGCTCCTGGCATCTTTAAGAACGGCGGCGCGCTCGTCGAGCAGTTTCTTGCGTTCGGCTTCCTGCTCGGCATAGACCTTTGCTTTCGCCTGCCTTAGAGCTTCTTCATACTGTCGCACCTTTTCGGCAGCCGCTGCTTGCGCGGCTTCGGCAGACTTCTGCGCACCGAGCGTGCGGGCTTCGCGCTGCGCCATAACGGCCAAAAGTGGTTTGAAGAACAAAGACCGAAGAATGAAATAAAAAATGAGGAGCAGGAGGGCAACGGGCACAGCCCGGAGAAACAGTTCGCCGATTTGGTGAACCAGATTTGGCATTAGCTAGATTGTTTCGCCTAAAGTTTCAGGTGGGCAGCCTTGCCGTCCTCCGGTCAGGTAGGAGCGTACGGTGGGCCTGACGCTGCCTCACAGAACCATCATTTATACCATTCGCTAAGAGATTCCGTCAACGCAGTGGATTCGCTGGAAGAGCCCCGTTCGCCCCTTGTCTCCTTTTTCAGAGCGCAAACTCTGCTTCGCCGGCGGTAAGATTGCACCTGACTTAGCCGAGCGATGGGTCCCAAAGAGGGGTTAAAGAGGTCCTGGCGGGAGCGTCAAGATGGCGAAAACCTGGAAAACAAAACTGATTCATTCCGACACGAAGATTCCGCAGAATTACCGCTCCCTCGCCAGTCCGACTTTCCGCGGCTCGACCACGGTGTTTCCGTCCGCGTCCCTTGTCGAGGACACCTGGGATCAGTGGCGTGCGGGGTACACATACGGGCTGTATGGCACTCCAACGGCATTGGAACTTGCGGCCAGGATTTGCGAGCTTGAATCCGGCACGCATACCATCCTGACGCCGGGCGGTCAGGCCGCCATCTCGCTGATCAATTTTGCGCTTTTGCAATCGGGCGATCACCTGCTCATTCCTGCGAGCGTTTATTTCCCGAATCGCAAATTAGCTACTCGTTTGCTTTCCCGCTTCGGCGTGTTGACCGATTTCTACGATCCGAGCGTCGGAGCGAAGATTACTTCGCTGATTCAGGAAAATACCCGCCTGATCTGGTGCGAAAGTCCGGGGTCGATCACCATGGAAGTGCAGGATCTTCCGGCGATCGTTGCGGCAGCCCACGCGCGGAACGTTCGCGTCGTTCTGGACAACACCTGGTCGGCCGGCGTGCTGCTGGATGCGTTTTCTCACGGGGTCGACGTCACCATGCAAGCCATCACGAAATACATCGGAGGACATAGCGATTTGTTGTTGGGTTCGATTACGGTTCGCGATGAAGGTCTTTATCAGCGAATTGGGGCCGCCCAGCAGGTGATTGGTTGCGCCGTTTCGCCAGATGATTGCAGCCTGGCGCTTCGGGGATTGCAGACGCTCGCGGTACGTCTTGCGGCTATCGAAGCTTCCGCGCTTTCGATTGCCCGATGGCTCTATTCACGGCCCGAAATTGAATTTGTGCTCCATCCGGCGCTGCCTTCTTGCCCCGGCCACGAATTCTGGAAGCGCGATTTCCTTGGGTCGTCCGGTGTGTTTTCGATTGTGCTCAAACCGGGTCCGACGCAACCGCAGGTTTACGAGTTCGTGGATGCGCTCGAGCTTTTTCGAGTGGGATACAGCTGGGGAGGGGTTGCGAGTCTAGCGGTTGCTTACGATATTGGGCGCATCCCTGGGCGGCCGGCGTATGGACATCGCATTGTGCGACTGAACATCGGCCTCGAGGCCACGGAAGACCTTATTGCAGACCTGCACCAGGCTCTGCGCAAACTCTCCGCTTGATTCGATTTTACACGTCCGGTGGCTTATGATGCGCGGGCCACGGCGCCCTTTTCGCCATTCTCGACGCGAATATCCGTGAGATCCGAGAGAAGGCTTGCGGCCCATCGGTACACGTTACGCTCGCAGACAATCTTGCGCATGCGGATCATGCGGGTGACTTGTTCTTCCTCACTAAATTCCAAGGCCTGATAAATTGCGTTCGCGACCTGGTCCACATCGTAAGGATTTACCTGTAATGCGTCGCCCAGTTCGCGAGAGGCCCCGGCGAAAGTGCTCAAGATCAGCGCGCCACGATTGTCGTCGCGCGATGCCACAAATTCTTTGGCGACAAGATTCATGCCATCGTGTAGAGAAGTTACAAGACAGACCGAAGCGGCCCGGAAATAGCGCCCGATCTCCTCGTGCGAATGGTGCCGCTTGAGAAGCACAATCGGTTTCCAACGGCCTGCCTGGAATCTCGCATTGATGCGGTCGGCTTCGGCGACAACTTCATCCATAAACTGCTGGTAGCGCGGAATGTCGGTGCGACTCGGCGCGCCGATTTGAACAAAGGTGAATCGCCTCTGGTAGAGAGGGTAGAGCTCGAGGAATCGCTCAACGCCACGAAACCGCTCGACAATTCCTTTGGTGTAGTCGAGACGGTCGACGCCGATACCCAACAGTGAAGCTTCGACACCCAGTTCCGAGAAAAGCGCCCCGCGTCCTTCGCCCGTGATCCGGATGACCTGAGCACCCTGGTTTTCCGGGGGAAAGGCCACGCTGATCGGATAGGGCCGTACGCGCGTGATATGACCCTTTCGGCTTACTTCAAAGCGGTCCCAATCCGTGAGTGCCTCAACGGCGCGATCTACTGTCTGCAGAAAATTGTTGCAATGGGTTTGGATGTGAAATCCGACCAGATCCGCTCCGAGCAGGCCGTCCACCAACTCGCGCTGCCATGGACAGATCCCGAAAACTTCTGCATTGGGCCAGGGGATATGCCAGAAAACCGCGACGCGCGCGTCGGGACGGGCCTCTTTCACCATGCGGGCTAACAACGCAAAGTGGTAATCCTGAACCAGAAGAACCGGGGATTGCGTGCCTTCCATCTCGGCCAACGCCGCGTCTGCAAACCGACGGTTGATTCGCTGGTAATACATCCAGTCGCCCGGACGGAACAGTGGCCGCGTATGGGCGATATGACACAACGGCCAGAGACCTTCATTTGAAAATCCCTCGTAATAGCCGCGGTCTTCTTCCTCCGAGAGCCAAACGCGACGCAAGGTGTAGGTTGGGTGGTGCGGCGGCACACGAAGTTGATCACGTTCGTTGACTACTTCGCGGTCGGCGTTCCCCGAGCCATTTGCTATCCAAGTGCCTTCGCATGCCTGGAGCACCGGCTCCAGGGCAGTGACTAAGCCACTCGCCGGGACCAGCACGCGAATTGCGCCGTCCTTTTCGTCGAAAACATGCATATACGGCTCACGGTTTGAGACCACGAACAGCGCATCTCCTTGCAACTTCGTTTGCAGGCTCACACGCAGGCGCTCGGCGGTCCACTGTGACAATTGCGATTCACGCAACTGAGCTTCCTCCTGGGCCGCCGCTCGAGCGGAACTTAGGTCGCGCGCGAGATAACGTGCTTCCGCATGAATTTGGTCAAACATTTCACCTTGCGGCGGTGCCAGTGGTACGTCGGTTGGATCGGCGCGCAAGCTGCGCAACCACTTGGCAGTCTTAGCCAAGGGTGAAGTAAAAGCCCAGCGCACCAGAAACAATCCAAGTCCGGTGATCAGCAAGGTTTGAATGAGTGTGCTGAGCAAAGCATCGCGAATGGCGCGCAATACGGTAGCGTCGATGTAACTGGAGTCGTAAGCCACCATCAGGCTGCCGGTCGCTTCACCGTCGTGATGAAGCGGCATGGCGTAGAGGTGCAAATGTTCGTTGCCAGTTTCCTGGAATTCCGAAGCGTTCTTGTTGGACTTTGCAGCACGGGCAGCGATCGGTGGCTGGGAGGCAAATTCCGGCGACAGGCCTTGCGTAATGGCGATTCCCTTGCCGGAATTGTCGTAGACGGCGACTCCTAGAAGATGTTCCCGTTGACCATACTTTTCGACGAAGCGAGTTAGATTGCGATCGTTGGCTCGGCCGGGCGTGGATTCCAAACTCTCTTGCAGGCCTTCTGCAAGCACTGACGAATGGTGCGCAAGGTCGTTGCGCAGATTGCGCCGCTCCAAGCGCACCTGGTAGAAGCCGTAAAGGAGCGAGACAATGAGGACGCTGGCCGCCAGGGGAAAGACGAGTTTGAGTGTTGCACGCATGGCTGCTTTTAAGAACTAGCCGAAACTCCCTCCTCCGAACCGCTTCTTCGATCTCGATTTCTACGAGAACCTCTTTCGAGCTGTGCTTGAACGAATTCGAGACTTAAGCAAACTACTGCCGCAGCCGGCGTTAGAACTCAAAAATGTGAATGTTCCGGGTCGAGCTGCCCTGCGCATTGCCTATACCCTACACATCGGCCGTAAGCAAGACGATTGCAACCTTTTCCACAGCAAAATCGAGATTTCCGCAGTTTGATCGGCGCACGCTTCCCGCCAAACTGGCGGACTTCCTTTCATTTCAAACCTAAGATAATGTTTTCAACAAGATAGAAACAGACGTCGTCTCCCGATCTGGGTCTGCCCACTCGGTACTGATCCGTGAAAATATTACTTCATCTCAGCTCATATTATAGGGCCTAGATGGCTGACGGCCATACCAGCTAATTTGTAGTTTTCTGTTTAGAAAATTCGGTAGGGAGTCGCCGCGTCCGTGTCCGCTGCTTCTGACGGTGGACATCGGACGCGGTCAATCCCGTTGGTTCAGAGGGGAAGCCAACTTCATTGGAATGAAGCAAGCTTCCGCTTTGGGGTCGCCTTGAGCCGGAATTTGGGGTACCCGCCCAAGACGAGAAGGTAACTTGGGCTACGATGAGGGCAGGAGTGAATAGCGTCAAACGAACTGCGTCTAGTTCTTTCATCAACAAATAAGCCATTCCCTTGGTTTAACTTGTGGCTTTCTATCAACCGGCATTCTGGTGTATTATCCCTCTCTATTTCAGAAGAGTGACCACCATGGACACGAGATCGACGACAAATCGTCGGCTTTATCGTTTTGGTCTATTCGAGGCTGATCTCGAACTCGGAACCCTTACGCGCCAAGGTACAATCGTAAAACTTCAAGAGCAGCCCTTCCGCATTCTGGCTTTATTCCTTGAATCCGCTGGCGAGATTCTGAGCCGCGACGAGCTCCGCAAGAAGATTTGGCCCGACGGGACATATGTGGACTTCGACGGAAGCCTGAACACGGCGCTGATGAAGCTTCGGGCGGCGTTGAACGATAGCGCGGATAATCCGCGTTTCATTGAAACCGTTCCGCGCAAGGGATACCGCTTCATTGCACCAGTGGAACTCAGCAAAATCGAATCGCCCGCCATTACAACGGCGATTCGGATTGACACGGGCGAAGCAGGGGCCGAAGAGCTCGAGGTTCCGCTTGAGGCTCGAAGCACTTTTCGAGCGCAACAGGCGCCGGTTAAGAGTGCTCATGAGAGGCGACTCGGCCCTCACTGGTGGGAAGCGCTGCTGATTTTGGCCGGTGTCATTGTCTTTCTCACTTACAGTTTGTGGCCGAGGCCGGAACCTCGGGTTGTGCGTGTGCAGCAGCTCACCCACTCGGGCCAGGTTGACCCGTGGGGGAAGCTTGTCACCGACGGCAGCCGCATCTTTTTTGTGGTGCGAGACGTTACGGGTTGGAATCTGATGCAGACTTCCGTCGAGGGTGGAGCGATTCAAAGGACTCCCACGCCTTTTGACAATACGCGCATTTTTGATCTTTCGCCGGATCATTCGCAGTTTTTGATCGGACAGCTGACTCATCGCGGCGAAGAGACGGCGCTTTGGCTGTGGCCCGTACAAGGAGGAGCGCCGCGGAGGTTAGGCGACGTGATCGCCCAAGAAGCGGTGTGGTCTCCGATCGGCGACCTGATTGCCTATGTTCACGGCGAAAGCATTCAGCTCACCGACCCCGAAGGCAACCATGTGCGCGAACTAGCGAGATTTCATCCCGCTCCGCACTCTCTGGTGTGGTCGCCTGACGGAAAGCGGCTGCGATTCACGCAAACAAACCTACTGGAGGCGACCGACTCCATGTGGGAGATGGACCTCGAAAAAAGCGCCCCGCGACGTGTGCTTCCCGAGGGCCAGCATGGACCTCATGAGGGCAGTGGCACCTGGCTCGGCGGCGGAAACTATTTTGCGTTTTCGTCGGGCGTCGACCTTCGCGCCAGCCTTGCGGTGGATACCCAGGCGAGTCTGTGGCTGATGGACGAGAACCGTGGGTTCTTCCGGCGACATACGGGTGAGCCGATCCAACTTACGAAAGGCCCGATCGCTTTCGATCACCCCGACGCCGTGCAGGACAGCAGCCGGATCTTTGTCATCGGTTCGCATAACGAATATCAACTGCTGCGCATCGATCCGAAAACTGCGGCGAAAACCGCCATGCTTGCCGAATCCGGCGCCACGGACATGGATTTCTCGCTTGACGGCCAGTGGGTGGTGTATGCCGCGCGCGAGAACGGCACCTTGTGGAAAAGCAGAATTGATGGCAGTGGAAGAGTGCAATTAACGGCGGGTGCGACAGGAGCGTTCGCGCCTCATTGGTCTCCCGATCAAAAGCAGATCCTATTCACTGGATTTTTGCTCGATAGCCAGCCGCGGCTTTACGTTGTCTCTGCAAACGGCGGTTCGCCGAAAAGCGTCTTGCCGTCGAATAATAAATGGGCCTCGGTATCCGGTGATTGGCGGACCGATGGACGGCAGATTGTTTTGGATGTGCAGGAGATGGAATCCAACAGGGAACCGGATATTCGGATTCTGGATCTCGATAGCAATAAACTGACCAAATTGCTCGATTCCGACGGGCTGATCGAGCCGAGATGGTCTGCCGACGGACGTTACATTGCGGCTCTCAATCCGAAGAAAAAGCAGGTATACCTCTACGATTGTAGGCAGGAAAAGTGGTCGGTTCTTGTGGAGGCGAACTTCCCGGCAGCGTTGCGATGGTCGCCGAGCGGTGATGCACTGTATTACCAGGACGTCGACGAGGTGGAAGAAAGCATTTTTCGCGTCCCAATGGTCAAGCGAGAAACCGAAAAGGTGGTTGGCTTGGGCGATCTTCTGAGCGGCGGCGCGGCCCGAGGCATTTTTACCGGATTGAGCCCCGATGGGTCGGTTTACGTTACGGTCGATCATGGCGATGTCGACGTGTACGCGGTGGATTTGAAGCTTCCCTAATTCTCCTTGGAACAGGCATGGCCGCGCGCGTAAAGCAAGATCTCTCACTTGAGAGACTCCAATTGGAATGACAGCGTTCGTTCGGACAGGTTGATTGTCAGGCACACCCTTCGAGCAAGCATCCTGACTTTTTCCCGACTGATCTAAACTGGATTTGAGGAAATAGGAGCGTCACACATGCGCCGCAAACTGGTTCTGTCGATTTTGTCGTTCATCGTGATTTTCGGCGCTGGCCGGTTGTGGGCACAGACGTCAAGCAAATCCCAAACGATGATCAAAGGAACGGTTCTCGGCGCGGACGGGAAACCGGTAGCCGCTGCGGCGATAACTTGTCAATCGTCGGCTGGCGTCCGCCCGCGCGTGGTCCACACGGACCACAAAGGCCATTACACGATTTCGGGCCTGAAGCAGGACTCCTACGATCTTCGAGCAACGTCAAATGGGGCCTACTCCGACTGGGAAAAAAATATCCCGCTGCGCAGAGGGCAAACGAAGGAGATTACGCTACATCTATTGAATGGGAACACGGCAATCAGCGGAAACCTACCCGCTAAAGAGACGAATTAGCCGTTTCTCGGTGTTTTCCTTCCCGCTCGCTGCCTTCGGTTTTTCTTCTAAACCAATCAAATTGAGCGAATTACACTGGTTTGCGACCTGTCGCAATCATGATACATCGCCCTCCGCGTGTTGGCTGGAGTTCAACTCTAGTACCACAACCCCCGTACCGACAAAAGTGGCGCTATCGGCCCATTGAGAGATTTGGGTTAGCACCGCATTCTAAAGGTCGACGGGTTGGGGGCCGCGCGGGGACAACGGTCCCGCAAGGGCCGTGTGCGAGCCACCCAACCCGCCAGATTTACCGGCATTTTCTTTCCCTCAATCCGATCCCTTCCCTAGCCTCATCGCCAACGTCCTCTGGGGCGTACCGTTCCAAGATAGCCGCGCATCAAGTTGTCAATGAGTCCGGATCGCCTTGTAATTTCAGCATTTAGAGTCATCCAAAAGCTGGTTCTTGGTCCCGAGCGCTCCCGAGTCAGACGCAGAATGGTCCGCGTTTTCTGGCAGGGGTTCGTGCCTTTGCTTGCACTCGCCGTTGCGGCCAGGCCGGCGGGCCTGTTCTCGTTGCGTGACGCTACCATCAAGGCATTCGGGAAGTACATCGCTCAGACCGACGATCAGAACGCGCGAACCCTCCGGCAGGGTCCTTTTCTGTGGGTCGACGGCCTATCCGAAAAGGATCGCGCCGCGGCAATTACCGGACTGAAGGATGGAGAGGTCCAAATACGGCGCATTACTCAGAACGCGGCCGGTGGCAGCAGCGATGTGCCGGGTGGAATGATCCACGACTGGGAAGGGATCGTTTTCATACCCGGTGCGAAGGTCGACGAAGTACTCAAGATCTTGCAGGACTATGACCACCAAGCAACGTACTACGCGCCCGACGTGGAAAGTGCCCGGATCGAATCGCGAAATGGAAATGAGTTTCGCGTGTTTCTTCGTTTTCGACGCCACAAGGTTGTGACCGTGGTGCTCGATACGGAGCACTCCGTGACTTACTTTCGAGATTCACCGGCCAGGGCGCACAGCCGCAGCTCCGCCACCCGTATCACGCAGGTCGAAGATCCGGGAGGATCGCAAGAGAGAGAGAAATCCCCCGGCGATGACGATGGTTATCTTTGGCGGATGGAAACGTGGTGGCGTTTGGAGGAACGCGATGGAGGCGTTTATGTTCAGAACCAGGTGGTAACCCTTACGCGGGACATTCCTGCCGGGCTTGGATGGCTGATCGAGCCGTTCATCACGAAGATTCCCAAGGAAACTCTGGAGTTCACCCTGCAAGCTACACGTCGAGCGGTGCAGAACCGGCTTAAGAACTAGACCTTATCGTTTGGTGAGAGCATCTTGAAGCTGCTCCAACTGGTGAGAACCCATGATATCGCTTCGGAAAGACTCGAAGTTCTCGCGTGTCGTCTTCGCATCAACAATTTGCTGGATCGCGTTCCGAATGTCCGACTCACGATCGCTGGAGCAAACGACGCCGACGGCGTGCTTGGGAATCAGTTGGGCTAGTCCGCTGTCGAGAGGCGTATGCGCAAAAATGGGGCGTTGCGCCTGAATGTATGTGGAAAGCTTGATCGGCAGGCTGGTTCTGCGAAAGCCTTTGAAGCGAAAAGCTTCGGGATACATGGCATAGACAAAATCGCATTGAGCGAGCACGGGAAGGGCATCCTGTTCAAGTAGTTCGCCGTGATTTTCGAACTTGGCCAGGTTTTCCGAAGCAATTTTGCTCATCTCCGGAGAATCACCGATTCGCACGATTCTCAGCGTGCGATTTTGCGCTGCGGCGTAGTTGCGAGCCGCGAGTAGAAATTTCCTAAAAGCATCGGGATGGTAGAGCGAGCCGATATGGCCTACCGTCAGCGCTTCATCCGCGAGTTGCGGCGTTACAATGGGCAACGCGGGGAGAAATTTATAGAGAGCAAAGCAATCGACGCCGTACTTTTGCTTGAAGTAATCGCGCATCTTTGTGCTGGTCACGTCGACAGAGCGAGCTCCACGAAGGACGCGCGGAAAGACCAGCGACATGAGAGGCCAGAGGGGGCGAAAGCGCCGCGAACGAATGAGCATGGCGAGTGGCTCATCGTGCACTGTGAGATGCACGGTCTTCCCGGCGGAGATGAGTTCATCGGCCACCGAAATGGCTTCGTAATGAGCGACCACCCAATAGAGATCGGCGTCGATTCGGGCGACGATGTTGCGAACCGGCAACGTGGAAGCCGGTAGGAATCCGCTTCGAGCGCAAAGATCTGCGGCGAATTGAAGGGGGGGAAGCGATTCGCCCAACCAGTGTCTACGCGGCCCAGGAACGCTCGAAGGCGCCAGGTAATACCAGTCCACATGGAGTTGCGGCAGCTGCGCAAGGTGGCTTCTGAGCTGGACCGAGCCGCCGCCAATTTCGGGTGAATACGGAGTGAACAGAGCGATGCGCATTTGGGATTCAGAATCTCCGGGGAAGAGAGCTCGATCTCCAGGAAGTTGCAGAATCTGAACCCAAGTAGGGACGATTACGGACGGGTGCGGACGCGACAACCTGGCAGGCTTTTGATCCTCGAGTCACGATTTGCAGGCTAGACGCGCACGGCAGCCATCATGCCGTGAGTCCCATTGGAGTTGTAATTACTGGTCTCGAATCCAAAACTTTGCAACTTTTCTGCCAGATCGTCGTGCGAGACCCCGTTTGAGAGATGATCATGATATTCGAGAACAATTTGGCGTACGCGACGAAAGACCGAAGGCACTGCCTCCAAAATAATTTCGAACTCAGCACCTTCGCAATCCAACTTCAGATAGTCACACTGGGCTATATGGTATCGCCTGAATAGAGTCTCCAAGCACATCACTTTGACCGATTCGGACTTGCCCGAACTCGATGTTTTCAGAGAGTAAGTTACCGGGGAACCACTGAGGTCGAGGGTTGCTTCTCCGTCGCGCGCTCCACAGGCGCACTGAAGAGCAACTACATTGCGGGCCAAACGGACGTTCTCGATGAGCTGGGAAAAATTCGACGAAGCGGGTTCAAGTGCATAAACTTGACGAGCGCGGCGAGCGGCGAATAGGGAAAATACGCCAGCATTTGCGCCAACATCGACCACAACCGCACCGGACTTGATGGAGCAGTGTTTCGTGTACGACGAGTGATACCAAATATCGCTGAAATGAGGCCAAAGAGAAGCATCTGCTGGCGCGTGGATTACCGCGCCGTTGCGTAAGCGAATTTCGGTCACATCCTGGCCGCGGGCAGCCAGGGGAAGAACTTCACGCCAATTCGCGATATCCGTAAGCGCCTGCCCGGCAATCCTCGCCCTACGGAACAAACTGGGAAATCTCAAATGTCGACCTCACCACTAATCTCGGCGTTCCTTCTTTGATCTTAAGGCATTCTCCAGAAATTAGCGCGTCTGGGCTGCATTCTGGTCCGAAGAGCCAGCGACACGGATTGTGCTCGCGGCCAACAGCGCAAGGCGTTCACGGAGATCCGGCTCGGAAACAATGGTTCCGATCAGCGAAGCGTGTTGAATTCCGGGTCGTGGGCCGGTTGGGCTCCGCGCATCGTGCAATACGCGACCGAACGATCACTCGGCCATATGGCGGAGCAAAGGAGCCATGTACGGAACGGGATGACTGGCAATGGCGAGGACTCGGTAGCGAGGACCAGGCAAAGCAACGTCAGATGGGCAACGCTTTAGGGGGAATGAACACCGGCACGGATACAAAAGAAAAGAATTCCTTGAAAAGTATACACGGTTTCGACATGCCTCTAAGTGTGCTAGAATGCAGGAGTTTCGGCGAGGACCTGTTGTAGAAATTTGCGCCCGGTCTTCGAAGTACGACTGTAGGTCTCCGCACAGGTAACCCCGCAATGCGGGTAGAATGAGCCATAAGTCCATTCCATGGCAGTGGCGGGGTACCATTTATCCAAATTTAAATGGCCGGAGAGGCCACGAGCAATTAAAGAGGAATTGTCATGTCTGGGCATTCAAAATGGGCCACGATTAAACATAAGAAGGCTGCGACGGACGCAAAGCGCGGTCGAGTTTTTACGCGCATCATTCGCGAAATCACGATTGCCGCACGCATAGGCGGAGGCGATCCCAATTCGAATCCACGATTGAGGACTGCTATTCTTGCGGCGAAAAACGAAAACATGCCGAACGAAAACATTGAGCGAGCCATCCTGCGCGGCACGGGGCAGCTCGAAGGCGAACAGTACGAAGAGGCGATGTTTGAAGGATATGGACCGGGCGGCGTTGGCATGTTGATTCAGGTTGTAACGACCAACCGGAACCGTATTGTCGGTGAATTCCGGCATTTGATGAGCAAGAACGGTGGCAACATGGCCGAAGCGGGCGCGGTCGGGTGGATGTTTCATCGCAAAGGCGAGATCACCGTGCCGAAGGAAGCAGCCTCAGAGGACAAGCTGTTGGAACTGGTGCTGGAGGCCGGCGCAGAAGATCTGAAGGACGATGGGTCTGCGTGGTATGTCGTTACTCCGCCTGAAGCACTCGAAACGGTGAAGGAAGCTCTGGCCAAGGCCGGTGTCACTCCCGCGTCTGCGGAAGTCGGAATGGTGCCTCAGAACTACATCAAGTTGACAGGGCAGCAGGCGACGCAGATGCTGCGCCTTGTCGAAGCATTGGAAGAGCACGACGACGTGCAACATGTCTACGCCAACTTTGACATTGATGAGTCGGAGATCCAGGCGGCCGTTAGCGCAAATTAAGGGAAGTTTCCGGAGTGGCGATCCTTTCTTTCGGATGGCCGCTTTCTTTTGTGCTGGTGCACGACTTTTAATTGGAACGCGCGCGTGCTTCGCCTTAGACTAGCAGGCATGATTGAGAATGCTCCGAGGAAGTATTCATCCGATTGCGTGCGCGTGCTCGGTGTAGATCCTGCGGCGGCCGGACCAACGGGATATGCGATTATCGAGCGCGAAGGCAGCGGATGTCGCGTTTTGCACTACGGAGCGTTTCAAGTCCCGGCCAAGCGGCGGAAATTATCATCCGGAGCTGCGCTGCACGATGTGCATGCACTTTTGTGCGACCTGATTGTACGATTCAAGCCGCACGTCATGGCGGTGGAATCCGTTTTTACCGCCCTGAACATAAGGACGGCTTTGCGCCTCGCCGAGGTGCGAGGGGTTGTGCTTCTCGCCGGCGAACAACTTGGCATCGAGGTGCGAAGCTATTCTCCGCGGGAAGTCAAAGCCTGCGTGGCTGGTTATGGCCACGCGGACAAGATACAGATGCAAGCGATGGTCAAGGCGCAGCTAGGAATGAAAGAGGTGCCCGAGCCGTCGGATGCTGCGGATGCTTTGGCGGTGGCGCTATGCCATCTGCAGACCTACCAGCTGGAGCGGCGATTTGGCGTGAAGGCCGCGGACGTCGGCGGAAATGGCAGGCGCAAAACGCAGAAGCGGCCAACTCCCGCTAGGCAAGTGCCAGCAGAGCGTAGCATTCGCATCCAAGTAGAATGATGAGAATACCGTTTCGCCTCCTTGCGGCATGGATCGTCCTGTTTTGTTCTGTGGTGTCAGGCAGCCTTTACGCTTCGCCGACGGGCTCGAGCGTGTTCACCTACCGCCGGATTTTCAAATCCAGCACACCTGAATTCATTGAAATCAAAATCAAGGAAGATGCGGACACCGGATCGTACGAAATAAGACAACTCGACGAAGACTCAGGAGCCACGCCTTTCGAGATCAGCCACGCTTTGCGGAGCAAGATTTTTGAGCTGAGTGGCCAGTTAAATCATTTCAAAGGGCTAGACCTGGATGTACACAGGAAGATTGCCAACCTAGGGGAAAAGACGTTTCGGTGGGAACAGGGATCCGAAGCTTACGAAGTGAAATTCAATTACACGATCAATCCGGTAGCGACGCAATTGCTGCAAATCTGCGAAGGACTAGCGCGCCAGCAAGAGCTAGTTGACTTGTTGCAACGTCGAATGAAATACGATCGTTTAGGAGTGAATGACGCGCTTCTCGAGCTGGAGGCCGACATTTCTAAGGGAGTACTGCCGGAACCACAGCGGGTCTTGCCACTCTTAGACCAGATTTCCGGGGATTCTCGGTTCGTCGAGATTGCACGTCAACGCGCGCGGGCTCTGGCAGAACGCGTGAGGCACACCAACTAGTCTCGGTCTCTAAGCCGGCAGTTTATTCCTTCATGGTTCCGTATTGAAAGCGGGGACGCAGATTTGCGCCATGGAGTTCGATCATACGGAGAGTGAGGGCCTGGGGCACGAGGACAGCGGTCAAGGCTTCCCAAGGCTCGGGGACGGCACTGATGTTTATTGGCAGTAGTTTTTCAGAAGGTTCGTGCTTTTCGGCGCTCACGAGGATTACCTTGCCGCCGCGTTCGTTGCAGTCCTGGGCCAACTTGACGCCGAGTTCTGCGGTGCGCCCGAGAGCAAAAATGATGGCGACGTGTGACTTGTCGACGTCGAGCAGCGGCCCATGCCGGAAGCCGGCGCCGGTGTGAGCGGCGGCACGGTTCCCAGCCATTTCACGAATGCACAGGGCACCCATGATTGCGGCGCCATGCGCCGGACCGCGCCCGATGAGTTCGATGTTCTTGGCTTCGCGACAGAATTCTTCGAGTCTGGCGCGAAGGCTAAAGATTTGGTCGAGGATGCTCAAGTAGACTGCCCGCATTTGCTCCGCATCCTTTTGCCAGTTTTGTCCTGCAATGCAAGAGGCCAGCAAAATCGCGGCAGCGACAGAATTTGTGTACGTTTTCGTGGCGTTCGCGTATTCAGGTCCGGCGAGGATGGGAAGCCTTTGTTGGATCAACGACCAGCAAGGGCTTTTTTCATTATTGCAGAGAAGTGCCAGCGGTTTGCCGATATTTTTGCGGCACAATTGGACGAGTTCGGCACTTTCGCCGGAAGCGGTCGTAAGAACGGAAACGGCAACCTTGTCCCATACTGCGTTCGAGTAGTGAAGCCATTCGCCTGCGTCGGCAAAGAAGGAAGACCTTCCACACAATTGCAGCCAAATGGAAGCGGTGATGGATGAGCAGTAAGAAGCGCCCATTCCGAGAAAAAGGATTGGTCCAGCGGCAAGACCGACTTCTCGCAGATTTGCTAATGTTTTGACGATGGACTGGTCTTCGCGATAGGCCCGAAAAAGTTCGGCCAGACAACCCGGCTGTTCACGACACTCTTTTTCATAGATCGCGGTCATGCTCATGGTGAGCATTTCGCTTGGCGGCTTGACTCCGGCGATCCAGTTTGGTTCTTTGTTCGCCCCGTCTTCCATATTGGCCCTCAAAGCGAAGGATTTTTCGCGCCTGTAAACTCGCCAAACCTCGCGAAGGGAACATTTGAGGCTTTTTCATGAATCATAATAAAGATTACGATATCATGATGCGCAGGTGAGCACATGACGGATTCGCTGCCTCCTCCGAAGCCACACGTAAATCGCGGATTCCTTACGCGGATTTCCTTTATCGCCGCACTTGGCGGTGTGCTTTACGGCTACGACATGGGCATCATCGCCGCGGCCATTATTTTTGTTCGACACAGCTTTGCGCTATCGACGTTCATGGAAGAGCTGGTTGTCAGTATTGTGCTTGTCGGGGCCATGGCCGGCGCGATGGTGGGAGGCGCGATTGCCGACAGGATCGGCCGGCGGGCAACTCTGGTTTGGGCGGGGGCCATTTTCATCGCAGGCTCGGTGCTGGCGCCGCTTTCGCCGAATGTTGCGACGCTGATTATCGCGCGGGCGATTATCGGCATTGGAATTGGCTTCACTTCCGTTACCGCGCCAGTTTACGTTTCCGAGGTGGCTCCTCCACAGTCTCGCGGAATGATGATCGGACTCTATCAGTTCGCTCTTACGCTTGGGATTGCGATGGCGGATCTCGTGGGATACTGGCTTGCGAACGAAGAGGCATGGCGCTCTATGTTCGCAATCGCGGCTGTGCCGACTTTGTTTTTTCTCGCGGTGATCCTGACCGTGCCGGAGAGCCCGCGTTGGTTATTCGCTCACTCCCGTGAAAAGGATGCGGAATCGGTGCTTTTGAGATACACCGATGCCAGCGGCGCTCAACAATTTCTGGCGGACATCCGAGAGGGGCTCAAGGCGCCCATCGAGCAGAGCTGGAAGGCACTGCTGAGCCCCGCGGTTCGTGGTTCGGTTTTCATCGCCGCAGGATTCACGGTGCTGCAGCAGGTCACCGGGATCAATACCATCATTTATTATGGGCCGCAGATTTTTGAGTTGGCCGGAATCTCTTCGCATTCCAACTCCATTCTTGCCACGCTGATCGTTACGATCGTGAATGTGATTGGGACAGTAGTGGGAATCACGCTGGTCGACCGCGTTGGGCGGAAGCCACTGCTCTATGTGGGCGTTGGCGGGATGACCATCGCGCTGTTTGCACTGGCATTCGCGTTCAGCCGCCAGCCGGGTCTCAGCGGATCCTTGGGAGTGATTGCAATCGCTTGTCTCGTGCTGTACATCGGGTGCTTCGCGTTCAGCCTTGGCGCCATTGCATGGATCTTAGTGTCCGAGGTATTTCCACTGCGGGTACGCGGACGAGGAGTGGCGGTGGCAACGCTATTTTCGGGGATCTCCAATTTCGCAGTGTCGTTGACATTCTTGTCGATGATCAAGACTGTCGGGAGCGCTTCGACGTTTGCGATTTATGGGGTGTTGAGCGTAGTCACGCTGATCTTTATCCGATTTGCGGTTCCGGAGACATGCGGCCGCGAACTTGAGAGTATCAGCGCTCGAAAGACGGATTGGAGCACCGGACCGGCATAGCAATTCACTGAAGTTGTGAGTCGATGAAGGATTCCGCTCTGTCCAATGCCAGCCTGATGGCGCCGATCAGTTGCGCCTCCGCTCCGAGAGTGCTGGTAATCAACTTCGGCCGCGACGGTTGCGTGTAGGGCTCAAGGATGCGTCGTGTTGCCGCGAGCAGTGGGCCGTTCGTTCCTACACCTCCACCGAGCACGAAGAGTGAGGAGTTCAGCACCGTGGAGATGTTGTAGACCGCGAAGGCGAGGATTCGCGCGGATTGCTCGAGGACGGCTTTCGCACGGCGGTTCCCGGCCAGCGCATGATAGAAAATTCCGGTTGCGCTGAGATCTCCGGTCCGGTTTGTCGCCTGCTCGCCATTCGAGCGCAGCCAATATTGTCGGATTCCTTCGCCGCCAATCATGCTTTCTAAAGATCCGGGCGAGCCTTGCCTGGCAGGCGTGTGCGGAGTGCCCGGCACGATCAAATAGCCAACTTCTCCAGCAACCCAATCCGCACCGTGGACCAATTGGCCATTCACAAAGATACCGGCGGCGATGCCTGTGCCAATCGCGAGGAAAACAAAATCGGGGATGCCTCGCGCGGCGCCTATCCAGTTTTCTGCAACGGCCGCCAGCTTCACATCATTTTCCACGACAGCGGGAACGTACAGCGCCGATTCCAGCAGACCGCGCAACGGAACATTTTTCCAGCCTTTTAGATACGACGTAGCGAAAACGACTCCGGCGTCGCGATCCGTAACTCCGGGAGCACCTACGGCCACAGCTAACAAAGAACTGCGTGGAATGGAGGCCTGCTGCAACAAGTCGTGCACGCCCTTGCGAATTTGCTTGACCACCATTTCCGGAGAGGACGTGCTTCTGGTCGATGCGGTCCATTTACCTATTATTCTTCCGTTTAAATCGGCAAGCGCGATTCGCAGATTGCTCCCTCCGACGTCCACGCCGATCACATGGCCATAGTTTGGGTTTATTCGAGGCAAAGTAGGCCGGCGAGCGATTTTGAGTTTGCTTTCTCCCGAGTTTTCAACCAGGCCTGCCCGATCGAGAAGAGCAAAAGCCGCGGACAGCCTCGACGCCGAGAACTCCGAAAGGCCTTTCATTGTTTCGGCAGGGTCCCGGTCACGTTCGCGCAGCAGGCGTAGAACGGTGCAAGCGTCTCGGCGATTCGTGGCTGCGTCATTCCCCGCGCCAGACGCACGCAGGCGCGAAAGCCGGGCTGTTGTATGCTTGGCCATGGACAGAAAGGGCGGACAGACCACTAAGTTAACTCTCTTTAGAAAGTGCGTCAATTGAAGCGCAGCGAGACGACGAGCAATGATTGACCCGGTTCGAAGAGATTCAGCTAGTCAGGCAGGCGGTCAGGTTGCAGCACGGCAAGAACCGCGGATTCCATCGCGGTGTAAACGCCACCCCACAATACGGCCGAAGAACCGAGCGCGCTCAGACCCACGCGGACCACGGCAAATTCATCGCCCTTCAGCAGCCGCTTTACTTCATTCAACAGTCGTGGGTGACCGCCTACTTCTCCGCCAAGCAAAATTACGCTTGGATTGAGGATCAGGGCCAAATCCAGGATTACGTCGGACAGGATCGTGGCACGTTGAACCAGGATTTTTCTCGCCTGCGCGTTTCCAGCAGCAGCGAGATCCAAAACCTCCGTGGCGCGGTTTGCTTTGGGACTTCTCCGGCCACTTTTGCGGCTGGCCCGCCAGCTTCTGAGAATTCCGGGAGCGCCGAGGACTTTTTCTAGGCGGCCATATCCGTGGAGCGTCGGAAAATCTCTTGAAATGTGTGGTACTCGGAGGTAGCCGATTTCTCCAGCCGACCATTGCGATCCGCGATAGATGCTGCCATCGAGGAAAATTCCCGCCCCAACGCCTTTACCAATGGTGATGAAGACGAAGTTGGCTTCTCCCTGAGCTGCGCCGCGATGATATTCGCCTTTGGCCGCGAGATTGGTGTCGTTTTCAACGATGACCTGGCACTTCAGCTCGCCGCCGAGCATCGATCCGAGAGGAACGTCGCTCCAGTCTTTCAAGGTACTGAGTGAAAAGACAATTCCCTGATTTATGTTAACGATGGCGGGAACTCCGATCACCAGCCCCAAGAGTTGATCTTCTGTCTTTTTGTGTTTGCGAAGCAGATTGCGGACTTCCTTGGCGATCTGGGCGCAAACCGCGGGCGGTTTCGATGTGCTCCAAGAAAGTTCGGCTTTCGCTCTTCCAAGTTCCTGCCCATCCAGGTCGGTCAGGAGGAAGCGGAGAAAGTCCTGGGCAATTTCGACGCCGACGACGCAGCCACGCTCGGCCCTGAAACGAATGATGTCCGGTGGCCTGCCGCCGGTCGAGTCTCCTTCGCCGATGGGTTCGACCAATCCCGCAGAAGCGAGGTGCGCCACCACGTTCGTCACCGTGGGCGCACTTAAGCCGGAGGCACGAACCAGGTCCGCTTTGGAGCAGGGGCCAGATTCGCGAAGCAGTTTTAGGAGAAGTTGCGCATTGGTTTGGCGCAGGAGGGGAGGCCTGGCGACGGACAGGGATTCTTTTTTCACCGTTGAGATCACCGCAACGTATTGACGCATTCAGACTTTCGGCGCCCAACCTTTTTCGTATTCGCGACCCCACATTTTCATAGCTTCCTCGTCGTTCGCGATGCGGCCGTCTTTTGTGTCGACCTGTAATTCACGATTGACGGTCCAGGCGATATTGGAAAGCTGAAGCATGGTAACAGAGACATTTCCGACGGAAATGGGCGAGTTGAGTTTTTCGCCTTTTTGGATTGCTGCGATGAAGTTTGCGAAGTGCGCATCGGTCATGGAATCGCGGCCGATGGTGTCTGAAGAGGATGTGCTACTGCCGACTTTGTATTCGTTGGTTTTCTTGCCGTTGAGGTCGTAAACCTCATAGCCATCGCGATCGATCAGGACGGTGCCGGTCGTTCCCATGATGGCAGAACCGCGGTCGCGGCCGTAGAACCTCATGCCCTGACAGCTTTTGCCTTCCCAGGAGAGCAATTTGTCATCGTAT
Source organism: Candidatus Acidiferrales bacterium (assembly GCA_963722985.1). Taxonomy (GTDB): domain Bacteria; phylum Acidobacteriota; class Terriglobia; order Acidiferrales; family UBA7541; genus Acidiferrum. The sequence goes on from CAVROZ010000007.1 coordinate 168,412, forward strand.
TCGAAGCTGGTGATCAGCGTGTCGTAAAACTGCCAGTCATCTTTGAACTGGTACCTGCCGCCGGAAGAAGTCACGCGTTTCGGATAGTCAACGCCAAGAGCCCAACGACAGACGTCAACCTCATGAGTCCCGTTGTTGAGCGACTCGCCGGTTCCCCAGATTTTGAACCAGTGCCAGTTGTAGGGATGGATATTATCTTTGTATGGAGTGCGCGGAGCGGGACCTTGCCATAGGTCCCAGTCGAGCTGCGAGGGAACCGGCACTTCTTTACCGGTGCCAATCGATTTGCGCGTATTGCTGTACCAGGCTTTTGCATAATAGGCCCGGCCGATCAAGCCTTCGTGAATTTTTCGAACGACATCGATGGTGTAAGCCGAAGAGCGCTGCTGATTGCCCATCTGCACCACCTTTCCGTATTTCTCCTGAGCCCGAACGAGCAATTCGCCTTCGGCAGGATTGTGACTGCAAGGCTTCTCGACGTAGACATGCTTGCCCGCTTGCAAGCCGGCAATGGCCATCGGCGTGTGCCAGTGGTCGGGAGCGGCGATGGTGATCGCGTCCACATCTTTCTGATCGAGGATGCGGCGAAAATCTTTTTCGGACGCGGCGGCCTCGCCCATTTCTCGTTTCGTGGCTTCTGTGAATTTGTTGAGGATGTTGCTGTCCACATCGCAGACGTGCGAGATGCACGCGGCATTTTTGTTTGCTTTGAGCGAGGCCAGGTGGGCGTAGCCTCGGCCGTTGAGCCCGATTACCGCAAAGTTGAGGCGATCATTGGAGCCGGGGATCCGGCTGTAGCTTTTGGCCGTTGTTCCGATGGCCAGTCCGGCCGCGCCGACTGCGAATGCATCGAGAAATTCACGTCGAGTAACCATTTTCCCCTCACAAGGTTGTCGCTGCGCCTGCGTGCGGTAGACAGCATAGCTCGCGAGCAAGTGCAGATTCCAGCACTCGTTCGGGTCTGCCTAGAGTGCATTGTAAAGTGAGAGGAGCTAAGTTTCGGGCTTCGATTGCCATAACCGAGAAGGGACGGGGTAAAACAGAGCAAACGTTTGCTGCCGACAGCCGATACGACCGAGTGACGCTCCCGGCCTCGAATGATCGCCCGGTAATCTCTCCGCCACGGCTGAGCAAGCGTTTTCACAATTCGAGCTCGTTGGCACCGTGAACTGTGTTATGCTTCCCCGAAAATTGCTGCCAAAAAATCCGCAGGGGGACTTCTCCTTTATGACTCCTATCAAACGGCGACGCTTTTTGCAGCAGTCCGTGACAGCCGGTGCAGCGTGTTCGGCCGGCATGCTTTTTGGCCGAGGATTGCTGGCCCAGGCACCCCCTTCGAGCGGACCGGCGAGAATCTACCTTGATACTAAGCGGACGGTCGCGACCATTGATGCGAATCTCTTTGGCTCCTTCCTCGAACATTTGGGGCGCGCGATTTACGAAGGGATTTACGATCCCGGATCGAAGCGTTCGGACTCGAATGGATTCCGGAAAGACGTGCTTGAGGAAGTGCGAGGGCTCGGTGTGCCGATCATTCGCTATCCTGGTGGAAATTTCGTTTCCGGATATAACTGGCTCGATGGCATTGGGCCCAAACAGGATCGCCCGCGGGTTCTCGACAAGGCGTGGAACTCTCTCAACACGAATCAATTCGGCACCGACGAATTCATGATGTGGTGCCAGGCTGTAGGCACACTGCCACTCATGGGCTTGAATTTGGGAACCGGCACGCCCGAACAAGCGGCGGCGCTCGTGGAATATTGCAACGTCGAAAAGGGAACGCGTTGGAGTGATTTGCGGCGCAAGAACGGTATTGCCGAACCTCATAAGGTCGAGCATTGGTGCCTTGGCAATGAAATGGATGGGCCGTGGCAAATCGGCCACATGACGGCGACCGAGTATGGATTGAAAGCGGCGGATGCCGCGCGGCAAATGCGTTACGTTGATCCTTCATTGAAGCTAGTGGCTTGCGGCTCGAGCGGCCCGTTTATGCCAACTTATCTCGAATGGGACCGTGAAGTGCTGGAGCAGTGCTACGAATATGTAGATGCCCTTTCTCTGCACCGTTATGTCGGGAATTCTCAAGAAAATACCGGGAACGACAGTGCGAAGTATCTCGCCATAAATCTGACGATGGACAAGCAGATCGCGGAAACGGTTGCGGTGTGCGATATGGTGCGTGGCCGCAAGCGTTCCAAGAAACAGTTGTGGCTCTCATTCGACGAGTGGAATGTGTGGTACCGCGCCAACAAGGGAGACGACGTCAACGGGCACGAGAAAGAGGCGCCGCACTTGCTGGAGGAAGTTTATAACCTGGAAGATGCGCTTGTGGTCGGCGGGTTGATCAATACGCTGCTTCGCAATGCGGACCGCGTGAAGCTCGCGTGCTTGGCGCAATTGATCAATGTGATTGCGCCGATTATGACTAATGAAAACGGCTTGTTCCGGCAGACCATTTATTACCCCTACAGCTGGGGTCTGCAAAAGGCGCGCGGATCGGTGCTGAATCTGCTAGCGGAAAGTCCCAGCTACGATGTGAGTGGAATTGGAACCGTGCCTTATCTAGACGTGGTCGGGACGTTCGCGAAGGAAAATGGAAACGTCGCACTGTTCATCTTGAACCGAGATCTGAAGAACGCTCATGAGGTCGACGTGCTTTGGGAGGACGCGCCACCCGCGCGCGTGCTTTATTCGAGTGTGATAACGGGTGACGACTTAAAAGCGTTCAATAGTTTTGAAGCGCCGAAGAAGGTGGTTCCGAAGGACTTTGCCAAGCCAGTGACTAGCGGAGGGCAGACGAAATTCGAGGTGCCCGCGCGGTCGTATAGCGTTGTTCAGTGGGGCGCGTAAGCTCGCGTTAGCAAGGCAAAATTAAGTAAGCGACGCAGACCTTGAACATTCGGGCCTCGCAAGGCGGTTCAATTTTGGCGGTCCGCCTTCCTTCGTGGCTCGGGACAACCAGAAGAACGCTTCTACTGAGAGGACTTGAGAAAAAGGCCACACGCCTAACAAGAAAAAATAGGGCAAAGAGAAGGGGCCACGGCTTGGGGTGAAAAGGCGTGGCCCTTTTTCCTGTGCGTTTCCTCTCAGCTCTAGAAGTACAGCTTGCCTCCGATTTGCCACCACCTCGGCAAGCTCTGTGAGTTCACGATGCCGAAGTTGCTCTGCGACAGGTTATTCTGAATCGTCAGGAAATTGGCGTGGTTGAACACGTTGAAGAACTCGAAGCGGATTTGGAAATTGAGCCGCTCGGTGATGCGGTTGTTCTTGTAGAGAGTTAGGTCCGTCTGGATGAAGGGCGGATCACGAAATTCACCAGTTTTCTCATTTCCGTTTGTGCCAGCGATGGGAACAGTGAACTGTCCGGCGGAGAAAACGCCGGTGGTGTAGGCACTGCGTGAGGTCCCCTGCGCGTACGAAGTGACATTGGGATAACTATTGTTGTCACCGTCAGCGAGATAGTCTCCGGTGTTGGTAGTATGCGCGTCCGCACCGGCGACATAGTTGGCGCCGTTGTAAGTCGCCGTAGTATCGACAGTAAACGGATAACCGGTCTGATAAATGCTCGTGCCGCTCAATCCCCAGCCGCCGGTCAGGTGACCGACAAATCCCTGACCGCCGTTCAAACCGGGCTGCTCGTAGTTGAACGTCGCTGAGAAGCGGTTGGGCGCGTCCCAAGGAGAGGGGCCATAGAATTGGTACGGATTGCTGGCAAGGGGATAGTTCGATCCGTCATCCTTCGAAGAAGAGCGCGTATAAGAAACATCGAAGAAGCCGCGGCTAGCTCTGGCCCGCAAATTGACGGTGGCGGCCTCATAATTGGCTACACGATCGTTTTGTGTATAAAGGATTTGCCCAAAACTCGGATTAGGCCGATCCGGAGTGGAGCCAGCCGGCGCACCGATCAAAGCGCCCGGCAATTGGTTAATGTCCACGCCGTAGGAAACGATACCGCCGGCATTGCCATTTCCAACGAGATTCATCGTGTGCGAGCCAGTGTAGAACACGGACGCGACGAAGTGGCTGCCCAACCTATGTTCGAGCGTAGCCGACCAGATATAAGCGGTGGGGGAGAGAATGGTCGGAGTAATGCCCCCGATGGTGAAGGCGGCACCTGCGATGCCACCCGCGGAGTTAAGGCAGGGGACCGTGGGACACAGTGGCGAGCCGCCGAGCGAGGGGAAAGTGAATCCAAACGGTGGCGTGCTGCTGGTGCCCTGAACAAAGACGGGTGGCGTAGAAGAGTTCCCGTAGAAGGTGGGATTGATGAGTCCCGGCGGATTACCGCGGAATTCCTCCTGGATGTTGGCGGGAGTCAGCCAATTGGAAAACATTCCGAATCCGCCCCGCACGACCCAGTCGCCTTTTCCGTTGACATCCCAAGCTGCGCCAATCCGTGGAGTGGCCGCCAGCGGAGTCCGCAGAAGAGCGTTGTGTGTGGCGCTTGCATGTCCATTGGCCACTTCGTCCTGGAAGTCGGAACCGGTGCCAAGGTAGAAGTTGCCGAACACGGTCGAGGGCGTCTTTGCATACGGGTTGCCTTGGTCGTCGAAGCGGAATCCTAGAGTCAATGTGAGATTGTGCCGCGCCTTCCACGTGTCCTCGACAAACACGCCCCAAGTCTTGGAGGCAGCATCCCAACTCCAAAGCTGCTGCTGACCGCTGAGGGGGTTATACATGACGCCGCTTTCGGTAAGAGGCGCATCTTGGGCCAGTTCGAGCAAGTTGCCAAAGGTAAATGCAGGATGAGACCACGGCCCCTCGAAGGGCTCGACGTCATCACCATACCAACCATCGTAGCCAACCTTAACGACGTGGGCGCCGTGGATGTGCGTCAATACATCGCGCCAGTGATAGTTATGTTGGATGAAATCGCCCTGAGCGAAACCGAGGCCGTAGCCTACGCTTTGACCGGTAACGCTAATTCCGGGAATGGTGAAGTCTCCAGTTTCGTCATTTTTGCCCTCAATACGATTCTGGGCAAAGATCGCTTCGTTCAAGGTAGACGGACTGAACGTATGCGTCCAGTTCACTTCCAATGCGCGCTGCCAATAGTTGTTGGTGGTGGAAAACTGCGGGATGACGTTGGAAGTAGGCTGAGACTGAAGCGTACGGAAGAAGCTGCCGTAGAGGCGGTCGCTCTTGAAATATTTGTCGATGCGAACGAAATATTGCGTACCGTTGGTGATGTTGGCGGAGTTGAATGTTCCACTGTCAATCATCGGTGTGGAGCAAGGAAGACCGTTGGTCGCGGGGGTTCCGCATGTGGTGGGGAAAACCGTTGCGGCAGTAGCGGAGACACCGCTAACGTTGACGCGAGCGGGAACATAGGTGGTGAGAATCTTGGTTCCAAAAGTATTCGGATAGTTGCCTTGCGCCCAAGTGGCGAAAGCCGGATCCGGGAATGTCACCGTGGTGTTACCCGTCGAAGCAGAGGAACGCAAGGCCTCAACACCGAAGAAGAAGAAAAATTGGTGATGGGGAATGATGGGACCGCCGATGGTTCCCGACAGGTTGTTGCTGTGGAATGGGCTGTAGGAACTGGCGGAGCCGGGAAGTGAGTACTTGGCGAACATCGATTGATAGTTGAAATAGTCGCTGGCCAAGCCATGAAACTCATCGGAGCCGGACTTCGTAGTCATGCCAACCTGGAGGCCGCTGCCGCGCCCGTACTCGCTGTTGTATGTATTCACCTGCGTGGTGGTTTCCTGAATGAAGTCTGGGTTCGGAACGAGATTCAAAACGCCCTGGCGAATCGCGCTGGTGACGTCCAAACCATCGATCAGCCACATATTCGCAACCGTGCCCTGACCGTTAGCGCTAACGTCGACCGCAGTCTCTGTTGAGAAATTGTTTACGCTGGAGCCGGGTGTGCCGGAGGCGACACCAGGACCGCCAGAAAGACCGAGTCCGGAAACGCCGGGAGCCAGGGTCGTCAACGAGAGCATGTTGCGTCCGGCAAGCGGGAGCGTTCCGAGCTCCTGGGTTTCGAGAGTCATCTGGTTTCTTGTTTCGGCGGTGTTGAAAAGCGGATTTTCACCGGTTACTTCGATGAATTCCGTAGTCGAACCAACCTTAAGAGAAATGGGAACGCTCAGGTTTTGGCCCGTTTCGAGCGTGACGGAGGTTTCTGTTTTCGCGAAGCCGGAAGCTTCGACGGATATCTTGTAGTTGCCGGGCGCCAAGCTGATAAAGCGGTATCCGCCATCGGTGTCCGATGTCGTGGTAGCCGCGACATGGGTGGATAGATTTTCCAGGTTAACCTTGGCTTGGGCGACGGCTGCGCCGCTCGGGTCCGTTACACTCCCCTGAATACTTGCCGTAAACTGCGCCGAAGTCGGTATAGCCGCGAACAGCGAGGCCATGAACAAGCCGATAGAGAGTCCATCAGAGAATGTTGAACGCATAGATAACCTCACCCCCAACAAAAAGAGCAAACGATTTACAGAACCGATTTGCTGTAAACGTTTTCTCGATTGTTTTTACTTATATTCCACAGGAAATTGAGTGTCAAGGGTTTTCTAGTATTTATGCATTAGGCGTACTATCGGCAGCAAGGGGAACCTGTGAACAACTCTTTCACGCGCTAACGTTCGACCAACCCCGGTTCGGCACGGGACCAACACCTTCTCGCAAAGTGATCAGCCGATTCGTCGGCATGTGTTTGAAGGATTCCGTGAGTCCAGACGGCCAGTGCACATCGATGTCTACCGAGACGTTGCTACCGAGCCCGAAGTGAAGGCGGGGATCGTTGCAGGAATAAAAACTACTTTGACTGAGAACGCTCTGCGCTTGGCTTTTTCCGCCATAATGCACGAGAACACGAGCCCCGATCGCGCTGCGGTTCGACTTGACGCCCTCGAGCTTCACCTTAATCCAATTCGATTTTCCTTGAATGTCGTTGCGCAACAACGACGGTGGCTCGTGCAAGTTGATGATGAGAATGTCGACGTCGCCGTCGTTATCGAAGTCGCCAAACGCACACCCCCGACTGCTATGGGCGGCAGTAATACCAGGGCCAGCCACGTCAACGAGTTCCTCGAAAGTTTGATTGCCGAGATTGCGAAAAATCACTCGCGGCGACTTGTAGGGGTACTGCGGGAGCTTACGTTCAACTTCAGGGTAAACGTTACCTGTAACCATAAAAAGGTCGGGGTTACCGTCGTTATCGAGGTCAATGATCCCGGCGCCCCAGCAAACGTAACGAGTTTCTACCCCAATGCGGGCCCGGCGGGTCACATCGTCGAAGTTGCCCTGGCCATCGTTGTGGTATAGGACGTTCGAGTCGTCCGTGAAGTGCGTCTTGAAGAGATCGATATGACCGTCGAGATCGTAGTCTCCGACTCCAACACCCATGCCGGCTTGCTCTTCTCCATCATCGCTCAGGGCTACGCCGCGCAACACACCCTCTTCCCGGAACGTCCCGTCATGGTTGTTGATAAAGAGCAGGCTCGGAGTAGAATCGCAGGCCACGTAGATATCTTGCCAGCCGTCTTCGTCCAGATCAGCCGCTATGACCGTCATGCCATAGCATTGAGTGAATTGCGATATGCCTGCTTCCTTGCTTACGTCAGCGAACGTGCCATCCCCATTGTTTTTGTAGAGAGAATGCGTTCCGGTGGGGAGCCCGCGGGGCCCGCACTCGACCGGAACGCCCCTGAAATTGCAGTTCGAATTGGCGCCGGCAACCGGGGCGTGTTCAAAAGAAAAGTGCACATAATTCGAGACAAATAAGTCGAGATAGCCGTCGCGGTTATAGTCCAGAAAGGCGGAGCCCGCACCCCATCGCGGTTGGTCGTTCAACAGACCGGACGCTTTGGTGACATCGGTGAAGGTGCCGTCGCAATTGTTGCGGAACAGAATATTTTGGCCGAAATAGGTGCAAAAAATGTCGTCAAAGCCGTCGTTGTTGTAATCGCCGATGCACACGCTGTTGGCCCAGCCAACTGCGTGGAGGCCCGCTTGCTCGGTTACGTCGGTGAAAGTGCCGTCACGATTGTTTTTGTACAAACGGTTGGTTGCTTCAGGCGGATTGCCTTCGAGGCGTGTGCCCGAGAGCAAAAAGAGATCCATCCAACCGTCGTTATCGTAGTCGATAAACGCGCAACCGCAACCGTCGGATTCTAGTATGTATTTGTTCGCCGTTTCGCCACCATAAATGGTCGGTGCGTGAAGCCCGGCAGCCGCCGCGACATCCACAAAGTGCGCATTGAAGGGACGGCCGGAAGGGGCCTGGCGGGCCAGGGGTTTTGCGGCGTGGCCGCCCATGCCCTGCCCCAGTACCTTTTGCGCTGTCAGTGAAACTGCCGAACCGAGCGAGAGTCCCATGAATTTGCGGCGCGAATAGGTCACTCCAAGAGAGTAAACATTTTCAGAGTTTTCTGTCAAAAATTCGGGGTCGCTAGGGTTGTGACGATTTCTCAGGCGATTCGTCTTCGAGAAGTTTGTAGCGGTAGCGCTCCCGCTCTTCCTTTGTGGCCTCTTCGCGGAGCTGCGCCAGGCGCTTCAGCAAATCTGGAATTTCCTTCTGTTGTCCAGTTTTGCGCAATGCCTGAATCAGGCGGTAAACGGCGGTTTGATCCTTGGGATCGATGCTCAGCGCTTTCCTGCATTGTTCGATCGCTGCCTGATACTGTTCGGCTTGCATATAGAGCTTGGCGAGGACGGCATGGGAGGAAGCGAGCGTCGGCTGCAGAGCCACCGATTTCTGGGCCGAACGCATGGCGAGCTGAAAGTCAGGCGTTCCCGGTTCGACACCCTTTTGTGATAACACGTCGGCCTGGAGATAAAGAAGCAGCGGATCGTCTGGCTTCCGTCTTAGTTTTTCCTGAATGGAAACCAGCGCATGATCGAGATCGTTTGCCTGAACGGCGGCCAAGCCCTGGGCGGCAGTGCTGAGGGATTGATGGGGATTCAGTTCATAGGCTTTCTCGAAATCGGCTTCGGCTTTGTCATACTGCGCCAGTTGGACATAGAGAACACCTCGGGCTACATAAAGATCATCCGATTTTGGCTGCTGTAATAGTCCTTCCGAGATTACGTCGATGCCGACCTGGAACGATTCGTGCGAAAAGCAGATGGTGCCAAAATCCAGATACAAACTGACGTTCTGAGGGTCAAGAAGGAGCGCCTGTCGTAAGGTGCTGACGGCTTGCGGTGTGTCGCCGGTACCCTCGTAGGCTCTCGACGCCAGTTGCAGAGTGGTGGAATCGGTGGCCTTGGCCTCGAGAAGAGTCTGTAGAGTATCGAGGGCATCCTTCGGCTTGTGATCCATCAACTGAATCGAGGCCAGAACCTGGCGATCGCGTGGATCATCGGGATGAAGCGCGACCGCTTTCTGCAAGGCATCGGCCGCAGCGTCAAAACGCTTGAGACGCACGAGACAAGTCGCGTAGGCATGCAAGGCGTCAAGCTGAGAATCCACCAAGGGGCCTGCTTTTTCGAAATGCGGCACGGCTGCGGGACAATTTCCTTTGCGGTATTCGAGGACGGCCAACATGGCGTGCCCGGTGGGATTGTCCGAGTGAAGTTGCAACAGATGATTTAACAGCGGGATCGCGGCCGCGTTACCGGCCTGGTATTGGATCTGCGCCGCTCCTTCCAATGCCGCAATGTTGTTCGGAGAAATCTTTAATGCCTGCTCGAAGGCGGCCAAGGCGTCTTTGCCGTCCCCTTTGTTGACATAGGCGATGCCCTGCAGGGTCCACAATTGGGCACTGTTGGGAGAGGTCTTCAGGGCGAGTTTGCTCAGTTCCACGGCTTTATCAAAATCGTGAGCGCGCAGGGCCGCACTGATCGCCTCAACGGGATTCTGAGAGGTCTGGGAAAAAGCAAGGGAGTTCGAAGCCAACAAGACAATCGCCAAACCAATTTTCCTGAATCGACGCATCACAAAAGATCGGCGGGAACGGCTCCCGCACCAGGATACTTCATCGAGGAAAGGGATGACAGCTTGCGTTTGACGCAGAGCCTTCCACGCGCTATACATAGTGAGAAAACGCTTGCTCAAATATGGGAGACTCGCTTATGAAAAGCAAATCCAGAAGGCAATTTCTTCACTCTGCAGGCGTTTCGGCGGCGGGCTTGGTTGTGGCCAGCTCCATGCCTGCCTGGGCCCGAAGGAGAGCAGCGGCACAGAGCCAAACCCCACTGCCTGTCTTCGGCTACTCGCAGGTCGAGCTTCTGGATGGACCCTTTCGTGTTCAATTCGATCAAAACCATCAACTGTTCCTAAATCTGAGCGAAGACGGTTTGCTGAAGCCCTTCCGGCAAAAGGCAGGTTTGCCGGCTCCCGGACCCGATCTGGGCGGATGGTACAGTTTTTCCGATAGCTTCAATACCAAGGACAATTTTACCGGCTTCATTCCAGGACATTCGTTTGGCCAATATCTTTCCGGATTGTCTCGGGCCTATGCAGTGACCGGTTCCAAGCCGACGCAGGAAAAGGTGCAACGGCTAGTTCGCGGATTTGCAGCGACGGTCGAGCCGACCGGCAAGTTCTATGTTGATTATCCGCTGCCAGGCTATACGTTCGACAAAACAAATTGCGGACTTATCGATGCGCACCAATTTGCTGTCGATCCGATTGCTTTGGATGTGCTGAAGCGCGCCACCGATGCGGTCTTGCCCTATTTGCCCGAAAAGGCGCTCGGTCGCGCCGAACAGGAAGCACGGCCACACAAGACGATCGCTTTCACGTGGGACGAAACGTACACGTTGCCAGAGAATTTTTTCCTCGCTTATCAACGGAGCGGAGACAAACGCTACAAAGAATTGGGGGAGCGTTTTATTTATAAGCAGTTCTATGGCCCGCTGGCGGAAAACGAAAATGTTTTCCCGGGGAAACACGCCTACAGCCACGTGAACACATTGAGTTCGGCGATGCAATCCTATTTAGTGCTGGGTGAGGAAAAATATCTTCGCGCCGCGATGAATGGGTTGCGCATGGTTCAAGAACAGAGTTATGCCACCGGAGGATGGGGACCCGACGAGGCATTTGTCGTCCCAGGAAAGGGATTGCTCGGAGCGAGTCTAGGAACTACGCACGCCAGTTTCGAAACTCCGTGCGGTGCGTACGGCCAATTCAAGATCACTCGCTATTTGCTGCGCGTAACGCGCGACTCCCGCTACGGAGACAGCATGGAACAAGTGCTGTACAACACGGTGGCCGGGGCAAAGCCGATTCTTCCAAGTGGCGTCAGCTTCTACTACTCGGACTACAACAACGATGGCGCCAAAAAGGTCTACTACAAGGATAAATGGCCCTGCTGCTCCGGGACGTTCCCGCAACTGGCCGCCGATTATGGCATCAGCTCCTACTATCCGACGAAGGAAGGAATCTACGTCAATCTGTTTCTGCCTTCCCGCGTAACCTGGACGCAGAACAGTTCGGAATGCACGCTGACGCAGCAAACAAACTACCCAGCAGCGAACACAACACAGCTTCAGTTGCGGATGGCGAAGGCCGACGAATTTACGATATATCTGCGTGTTCCGGCCTGGGCGGACAAGAACACTCGCATTTCCGTTAATGGCAAGAGGGTGGAAGGCAATGTGGTTGCGGGAAAGTTTTTCCCGCTTACGCGCACCTGGAACAACGGCGACCGCGTGGAGTACGAAATTGGCATGCCGCTTCGGCTGTTGGCTGTGGATGCGCAAAATCCTGGGATCGTCGCGTTGGTTCGAGGGCCGCTTGCGCTGTTTGCCGTCGGGAGTTTGCCTGCGACTTTTTCGCGTGCGCAATTGTTGGCAGCTTCGGCCGCGGGAGCATCATCCGAGGATTGGATTGTGCAAGGCGATGCGGGGAAAGTCGCGTTCCGCCCCTTCTCGGCCGTCGGAGACGAAGGCTATCGCCTGTATAACAAGCTGGGAGCCTAGAGTTTCTCGCCAATTTGCCCGGAGTTTTGACGACCTCTTGCTCGTCGATGTGAAATAGCGGTAAGAGTCCTCCGGCGGGTACTGGCTTGCTCAATCGATTCCCTATCGCGAAGCACACAAAAACGGTTGCGGCCGCTCTTGCGCTCATTCTCGTCGTTTCAGCTCCTGTCACTCTGGCGCAAACGCAAGGTGGACGGACGAGCGTCAGAAAGAGTCAGTCGAATCCTCTTGCCACACCATCGAGTGAACCCACGGGAGCGGAGCGGTGCGTGTTCTGTCATGCCGAAGAGGTTCAAGGGTTTGCGCGCTCCGCGATGGCGCATGCCTTGCGACGCGCCGGCCAGGAACCGGACGGAGCGGTGAGCGCTCACGGCAGCACCATCACAATGCATTCCTCACCGGCGGGATTTTTTCAAACTTGGGAAAACGGAGGGGATAAGAGCGAGTACCGCGTCGATTATGTGATTGGCTCGGGCCAGCACGCAAGCGGTTATTTGGTCGATATCGGCGGACATCTTTTCCAATCGCCAGTCGCATATTACAAAAGCCGCAAGGCGTATGATCTTGCGCCGGGCTACGAAAATCAACCCGATCCAGATTTCACGCGCCCGGTCGCCGAAGAGTGCGTGCTCTGCCATTCCGGAACAGCGTTGCATGTGCCCGGAACTCTGAATGAGTATCGAACTCCGGCCTTTGCCGCAGAGGGGATCACCTGCGAACGTTGCCATGGACCGGTTGAAAAACACCTCGCTGACCCGCGGGTAAAAACAATCATAAATCCAGCGAAACTCGAACCCGCGGCGCGCGACAGCGTTTGCGAGCAGTGCCACCTTTTCGGAGTTGCGCGGGTTCCAAACCCAGGAAAAAAGCTGGCGGACTTCACTCCCGGTGCGCCACTGGAAAATACCTATACGATCTATCGCAACGTCATGCCCGCGGACTCGCCCGCGGGTGATTTCAAAGTTATCAGTCATGTCGAGCAGTTAGCTCTGAGCGCATGCGTTCGGAACAGCGGTGGCCGTTTATGGTGTGTAACCTGCCACAATCCTCATGAACAACTGATGCGGTCTCCCGAGTATTACCGGTCGCGATGCCTTTCTTGCCACAAGGCAAATTTTCCCTCGAGTCATCCAGCGAAGGTGAGCGACTGTCTCGGATGCCACATGCCCCGTCGCGATGCCAAAGATGGCGGACACACGGTTTTCACCGATCACCGGATTCAGCGCAAGCCAGAAATGCCGGTCGATCTGCCGGCCAACAGCAGCATCGCCGCATGGCGCGAACCCGCGCCCGAACTGCAAAAGCGGAATCTGGGAATCGCGTATATCGACGTTGGCATGCAGCGGCACTCGTCTTCTTTTGTTGTTCAAGGCTACCGCGCGCTTACAGAGGTTCAGGCGCAATTTACCAACGACAGCGACTTTTTCAAATGGATCGGAGAGGCTTTGCTGCTCGGAAAGCAGAATTCGGATGCCAAGCTGGCTTTCGGCCGGGCGCTGCAGCTCGATCCGGATTCGGCTCCGGCCGAGGCGAGCGCTGCTTCGCCTTTCATCGAAGAGGGAGACGACGATGCTGCGATCCATCACCTGGAGCGTGCCGTTTCCCTCGATCCCTTATTTCTACCCGCCGCCAGCACCTTGATTGGTTTATATGAGAAAGAGGGGAAAACGGCGAAAGCGACGGATTTGTCGAGCAAAATCAAAACAGCCATCGCAGAACGATCCGATCCTGGCGAGACGGCAGCGAACGGTTCGATGCTGGTTAATCGATCGAAACATTCAGAAGACGTTTTCAAAAACATCCGTGTGCTCAAAGGAGTTCCTTCGGACCAACTGATTCCTGCGATGCAATTCATGGCATCGTCGCTCGGCGTGGATTGCAGTTACTGTCACGTGCAAGGTCATTTCGAGAAGGATGAAAAGAAACCAAAGGAAACGGCGCGTAGGATGATGCAAATGATGTTCACGCTGAACTCCGATAGCTTTGGAGGAAAGCGCGAAGTGACCTGCTATTCGTGTCATCGGGGTTCGCCCGATCCGGCTGCAACGCCCACGGTTCAAAACGGGACGTCGCCTGATCGTTTCGAAACCCAAGATCTTCCCACCAACTTGCCCACCGTGAGTCAATTACTGGATCGATACGTCGAGGCACTCGGCGGAGCCGCTGCCATCCTGAACATTTCAAGCCGTGTAGGGAAAGGCTCTGCCAAGATCTCCGGCAAGTCAGTAAGCGTCGAAACATATACGCGTAGTCCGGAAAATTGGGCTCTCGTCCGACATCTCCCGGAAGGAGATAGCGTTGCCGCGTTTAATGGGCTGGCTGGCTGGTTCGCCATTCCGGGGCAACCCGTAGGAGACATGCATCCTGCGGACATCAAATCGGCCAAGATGGACGCCGACCTGCAATTTCCACTCCATGTTCAGCGCTTTTTTCCAGAGCTGCGCGTTGAGTATCCTGAAAATGTTGGGGAACGCGAGACCTACGTACTGTTTGGCATCAAAGACGGCCGTCCAGCCGCGAACTTTTATTTCGACGAGCAATCCGGATTGCTTGTCCGGCTTATTCGCTATGGCGATTCTCCGCTCGGACTCAATCCCCGGCAAGTCGATTACGGCGATTACAGAGAGATTGACGGAGTGCAAGTCCCATTCCGGGTGACTTTTTCCGAACCCGGGAATCGCTGGACCATGCAATTTGATGAGATTCGCCAAAATGTGAGGATTGGCGACGCGATATTCACCAGACCAACCGGAATTCTTTAGGTGCGATGGTACGGCGTCCACACTTGCATGGGCGTGGGAGCGCGATTCGCCCAAGCATAGTAGGGGATGAATTGGAGTTCGAGCTCGCGGGTCTGTGCCGGAGCGGGCGCGTACGAATAATAGAGCTTCGTTCGCCCAGTAGAGTTTTCTTTGGCCGCACCGGGATGTTTCAGCACCACAACTCCACCCAGTAGATTCGATTCGAATTGCTCCTGAAATTGGGAGGACGCATTCTTGCGGAGATCTAGAGAAACGTCATACAACGGCACACCTTGGGGCTGATCCAATTGTTCGAGACAATAGATGAGCGGCCCTCGTTGAACGGCGACGCGACCATAATCATCCACGACGCGGGAATTCGCTTCGATCACCTGTGGGGCCATGTTGAACTTTACGTTGATCGAGTCGCCTGCTGACCAGCGACGCCGCAACGCGAGATATTGGCCCGCGGTAGCACCAGATACAGATTGGCCGTTGACCTTGATCTGGGTGCTGCCGGACCAGCCGGGAATCCGCAAATAAAAAGTAAAGTCTATGGGCTTCGCCGGCGAAACGGTAATGTCCACAGCTCCATCCCATGGATAATTTGTTTTCTGCACGACCTTCAGGCCAGTCCCATCCTCCAGGTGCCAATCCAACTGCGAATTGTCGTACAGATGAACGTACAGTCCGTCTTTGCTTGTGCCGTAGAAATAGCCGGGCAAAGAGGCAAACGTGCGCTCGAGATTGGGAGGGCAGCAGGTTGTGTCGTACCACGGATTGCGGATTTGGTCACCGCCGCTCGGATCGAATGCCAACGGATTGCGATAGCAGTAGAGCGTGCCGTCGAGCGACATGCCTGAATTGATGCCGTTGTATAGAGCGCGCTCGATGACGTCGGCATATTTTGCATCGCCAGTGGCCGTGAGCATGCGCCAGTTCCACATCATGTTGCCGATGGCGGCGCAGCTTTCGCCGTAGGCGGTGAAATTGGGAAGTTCGTAGGAATCACCGAAGGCTTCGCCCTGGCTGCGCGCGCCGACTCCGCCGGTCACGTACATTTGGGCCGTCACGAGATCATTCCAAAGTACGTTCAGCGTCTTCAAATAGGATTCGTCGCCGGTTTCCATATAGTAGTCGGTGGCGCCAGAGCAGGCGTACATGGCGCGCACGGCGTGACCTTCGAGGTGCGTGCGCGAAGTGAACGCGATTCCGCAAAAATGATAGACGTACGCGCGTTCTGGAAACTTGATGCGGTCGTCGCCCTGCAAGATATAACCTGCCAGAGTGAGATATTTTTTCTCGCCGGTGGTGCGGTAAAGCTCGACCAGCGCTAATTCGATTTCTGGATGACCGGAGAAGATAGGCTTTTTGTCTGCGCCTGGGCCGAAGTTCGGCAGCAGATAGCCATCGACGAAGCGCATGCTGGCATCCAACAACGTGCGGTCGCCGGTCGCGCGATAGTAGGCGATCGCGCCCTGAATCATGTGGCCGAGATTGTAAAGTTCGTGACCCGTGCGCTGCACGTCAGGAGTCATGCGATCCTTCTTGCGGTCGTCCACGTAATAGGTGTTGAGATAGCCGGTAGGCTCCTGGACCGCGACCACTTCCTTGATGATTTTTTCTGTGAGTTCGCGGAGCTCGGGACGATCGCCCGACTGGAGCGCAAAGCCGACGGCCTCGGTCCACTTATAGACATCGGAATCGGAGTACACGGGGCCAGTTTGCTTGGCGTCGCTCCTTCCGGCGAGGCGCAAGAAATTGTTCATGCGTCCATTGGCTTCGAGCAGTTTTTCCATGGACGGAATGCTCTTGTCGATGTTTATTTCGCGACGTGCGCCCCAAAAACCCTGCGTGATCGTGACGGCATGGACGGGAACGTTGTGCAATTTGGCGTAAGGAGATTTGTCTACAAAGAGCACGCCTTCGTCTTTCCAATCCGAATCCGACGGACTTCGACGGAGTCCTTTTGTGGACGCCATGAGATGTTGCAGGGGCAAGGAACCCGCCGCGGCGACGGTTGCCGCTGATGCTACGAATTTCCGCCGCGAGATTGTTGATTGCTTTGTCATGCGCGCCTCCCGGGTCTTGCTTGAAAAACGTTTAAGTGGCAGAGTTTCGAGCCTGCGCCAATTTGATCAGCGCGGGCAAGACATCGCCAAACGCAGCGTCCGGTTTCCCAAACGCGAAATAGAATTTCCGATAGAGAGCGTAAATCGCGTCGTAAACCTTTTGTTCCGCCGGTTGTGGTTCAAAAACAGAGTGTTGCGGGCAAATCTTGTCTTGCGCTTCTTCGATCGTTTTGAAGGTGCCGGCTGCAATGAAAGCGAAAATCGCTGAACCTAAACTAGTTACACTCTTGCTTGGAACAAGCACCGGCCTGCTGAGAACGTTCGCATAGATCTGATTGAGCGCATTGTTTTTCTGCGGTATGCCGCCCGCATTGATGACACGTTTGATTTCCACGCCATGCTCCGCCATTCGCTCCAGGATGAGTCGCGTATGGAATGCCGTACCTTCGATGGCTGCAAACAGTTCATCCTGCGCGGTGCTTTGCAGATTCCAGCCGAGAGTGACTCCGCGCAGATTCGGATTTACGAGCACCGTCCGGTCTCCGTTGTCCCAGGTGACTCGCAAAAGACCTGATTGTCCGGCGCGATAGTTCTCTAGTCCCTGGCTCAGAGTAGCGACATCGGTTCCTGCGCGTTGGGCGATGGAATTGAATATGTCCCCCACCGCGGAAAGGCCTGCTTCAATTCCCGTGCGGCGGGGATGTACGCTCCCTTGGACAACGCCGCAAACGCCGGGAACCAGATTTACCGACGGCGTGATTCCAATGATGCAGGTGGACGTGCCGACTACGTTCACCATGTCGTCGGTTCGGCAACCCGCCCCGATGGCGTCCCAGTGAGCGTCAAACGCGCCAACCGGAATCGGAATGCCTGCCTTCAGCCCAAGTTTTTCGGCCCAGAATGCGGACAGTTTGCCTGCGAGATGATCGGAAGTGGCATATTCGCCTTGAAGTTTTTCGCGCACACCCGTAAACAAAGGATCGACTTTGACGAGGAAGTCTTCTGAAGGCAATCCGCCGAGGTCTGCATTCCACATCCACTTGTGGCCCATTGCGCAAATGCTGCGCTTCACTTGGCGAGAATCGGTAATTCCGCAGAGCGTAGCCGCCGCCATGTCGCAATGCTCGAGTGCAGAAACGAATTGGGCGCGTTTTTCTGGATTGTGCCGCAGCCAATGCAACAGTTTCGAGAAGCCCCACTCGGACGAATAGACTCCGCCGCACCATTCAATGGCCTGAAGGCCTTCCTGCTGGGCCTTTTCAGTTATCTCCGCTGCTTCCGCTTTTGCGCGGTGGTCACACCAGAGGTAGTACTCGTCGAGCGGTTGGAGATCTTTTCCGACAGGGATCACCGAAGAGCCGGTCGTATCGACCGCGAGAGCCTGAACTTGATCTCCGGAAATGTGCGCCTTCTGAATGGCCTCGCGCGTGGCAACCGCCAATGCGCGCATCTGCTCGTCATGGGATTGTGTGGCGTATTCTGGATCTTCGCGCTTGCGGTGCAGCGGATATTCGGCGAGCGTAGTCGCGAGCAAGCCTCGTTCACTGTCCACGATCGAAACGCGAACGCTTAAGGTTCCAAAATCGACTCCAGCGACGATTGCCATAAAAAGTGCCCTCGCTCCCCGTTACTGCGTGTGGGCGTACATGTGCCAGTTGAGGTAGCGGGTGGTGGCTTCGTGGACGGCGGGGGCCACGGAGGAGAAGTTGGCGGCGACGTGATGTTCGAAGCCGTTTTCGCAGATGTAGCGGAGTAGTTTTTGCAGGCCGGGGATTTCCACTACGCCAGCACCGCCGAAGGTTTCGAGCGGATCGTCGGTGAAACGGCCGCTGCCGGTGTAGCCGCGGATGGTTCCCTGCGTGTCGTCGGTCGACAAGCGCGCAAAGGACATGGCGCCGGATTTTACCTGGCCCACGCAGGTGCCGAAGGTGTTTTCCTTGCCAACCGTGCCGGCGATGATTGCCTGGTAGTCCATTTTCACTTCGCGGAAGAAATGCTTCGGAAGGTTGCTGCAGTGGAAGCACACCGCTTTGTTGGGGTCCGAGCCGTAGTTGTTGTTCCAGTCCAGCAGGGCGCTCGGAGTTTCGGAAGCCAGTTGCAGGGCGTGCATGCCGAGGACACCGCAGACGTCGACTTCGCAGGCACTCGAGAGCAGCGCATCGCTCATCATGCTCATGATGGTGCAGGGTACGACACCGAGATTTTCTTCGAGCGAAGTCCAGCATTGCACTGCGCTGATCTGCACGTCGGTGGCTTTCATCCAGTCGTCGACGACCGCACCGAGCTTGGCCATTTTCAACAGAGCGGCTTGGGGAATATCCTGGGTGGTCACGTATTTCTCGATGGATTGCAGTTTTTTCACCGCCGCTTCGTCGCTGTCCTTCATGCGACTGATGCGGCCGAGAACTTCCGAGAGATCCAGCGTTTCGATGGAGATGCCGCTGGCTTCGAGAAGCTTCTCGCTGTAGCGCACGGTGTTAAACGCCGTGGGACGCGCTCCGAGAGCGCCGATGCGCAGGTTGCGCAGCCCGTTCACAACCCGGCAGACAGCCGTGAACCATTCGAGATCCTTTGCGAATTCCGGGGAATCCGGCGTTTCCGTGTGAAGCGTTGTAAGAGAGTACGGGATGCCGTATTGCTTGAGATTGTTGCAGGCGGACATTTTCCCGCAGAAGCTGTCGCGCCGATGGGTGATGCCCATTTTCCCCGGCGTGTCCGGACTCGCTTGAATGAGAACGGGAACTTGCAGGCGAGCGAGACGAAGGGTGTCGGCGATGGCGCGTTCGTCCCCGAAGTTTGGAAGCGTTACGATCACTCCGTCGATCGACTTGGATTTCGAACGAAACAGTTCCGCGCAGCGTTTGGCTTCTTCATGCGTCTCGACCGCTCCGTATTTACTTTCCTCCGGCGTAAGTGCGACCACCTCCAAACCACCCTTCTGCAGGGTCTGCATCATTTCTTCCCGGCCGGTCTTGGCCAGATGATCTGGAAAAAATCCCCGGTTCCCTACAATCATCCCCATCGTCATCTTTCGCTTGCTTGCCATGGTTGAACTCCGCCCTCTCCTGAACCTTTGTTTCTTAGCTGCGTCCTTTGCCGGGCGCGTAGAAGAGGCAATACACCGCTCCGATGATCGCCAGCAGCGCCCCCCACCAGACTCCGGCGTGCAGGCGGAACAGCACCACTTCCTGCTGCGGCGGGTTAAAGAGTTGGTAGACTCCCGCGCCCAGAATCAGCACCCCGTTGACCAGCAACGAAATCCCGATGAAAAACCAGATCGAAATCGATCCCCCTCGTTTCATAGCCCACCTCACCAGAAAATGACATTCAGCACCACAAACAGTACTCCCACCACCGCCGCCCAGAACCACGGACGCTGCCAGGTCGAAACATAGCCTTCCGAGGGAATTTCCGTGACGCCGTAAACCAGACCTTTCAGTTCCGCTTCGCCTTTGGGTTTCGTGACCAAGCTGATCGCCACCGTCACAAAAGCGCAGATCAGACAAGACCACAGCGCGCGGTACATGTTTTCCGCCATGTCCCGCGCGTACGGGGAGAGCGCCACATAGCGCAGCGCCGTGGGATCCATCTTCACCCAGGCCCACATGCCCACCGACGAGGCCGTCCCGGCCAGCAAGCCCCAGAAGCCGCCCGCTGGACTGGCGCGTTTCCATAACATCCCGAGCAGCACCGTGGCAAACAACGGGGCGATGAAGAAACTGAACAGCGCCTGGACATAGTCCATGATGCTTTTGAAATCCATCACCAGATACGCAGTGCCGATCGAAATCGCTACGCCAATAACCGTGGACCAGCGCCCCATGCGGACGTAGTGCTGATCGGAAGCGTCCTTCTTGATCAGCGCGCGATAGATGTCGTAGGTCCACACGGTGGTGAACGCGCTGACGTTTCCCGCCATGCCGGACATGAATCCGGCTATGAGCGCGGTGATGCCGAGCCCGAGCAATCCCGGACCACAGTAACGAGCCAGCATCAGGGGAAGAACTTCGTTGTAGCTGTGGCCGCCGGTGGCTATGGCTTGGGTTTCGCCTACAAGCTTGATCGGAAGAAGAGCGAGACCGAGCAAGCCGGGAAGAATCACGATAAACGGCACCAGCATCTTGAACCCGGCACCGATGATCGGAGCCATTTTTGCCGCGCGCAGATCTTTTGCGGAAAGAACGCGCTGCACTACCAGAAAATCCGTGGTCCAGTAACCCATGGAGATAATCGCACCGAGACCGAACACGATGCCGGTCCAGTGGATGCCCATCGGGTTGTCGTTAAACTTCCCGAGGGTGCTCCACAGGTGCGTGTATTCCGTCGAAGCGTTGGTGGCAATACGGGCTTTCAGCCCGTTCCAGCCGCCGGCTTCGATCAGGCCGAGAATCGGAATCAGCAACGCTCCCGCCCAAATCAGAATGAACTGCAGAACCTCGTTGAAGATAGCGGAACGCAAGCCGCCGAGGGCCACGTAAATCGCCACCGTCACCGACGAGATCAAAATACTGAAGTTGATGTCCCAGCCGAGTACGATCTTTAAAACCAGAGCCATCGAATACATGTTGATGCCGCTCATCAGCACGGTCATGAACGCGAAACTGATGGATGAAAGAGTGCGGCTCGCTTCTCCGAAGCGCAGCTTCAGATAACCGGGCACGGAGTGGGTTTTACTGATGTAGTAGAACGGCATCATCACCAGGGCAAGGAACAGCATCGCGGGAATCGCGCCGATCCAATACCAGTGCGCCGCGAGAATGCCGTATTGATAGGAAGCCCCCGCCCAGCCCATCAATTCGAGCGAACCGAGATTGGCGGACAGAAAGCTGAGGCCCGCGATCCAAGCGGTCATCTCCCGCCCGGCCATGAAGAAATCTTCGCCGGTGTTGGCTTGCCCCCTCAGATAGAAACCAATAGCCAGCACCAACGCAAAATAAAAAACAATGATCACCAAATCGACCGAAGACAGGTGCACAAGTCTTGAGGCGCTCGCCAAAAATGAGAGCAAGGTCATTCTTTTGTCCTCGGCTGACCGTAATACGCGTTCTTCCCATGCTTTCTCAAGAAATGACGGTCGTGCAACGATTTACCAATTCCTTGCGCGTGCGGATCTATTTCGACGGTCAGATAAGCGACGCGGGCGACGGCTTCAAGCATCCAGGCGTTCTCAGCGGCTTTACGTGCGTCCGTGCCCCAGGCAAACGGTCCGTGGTTTGCCACGAGCACGGCGGGAATCGCGATTGGGTCCAGTTTTGCAAAGGTGCGAATGATGGCGATACCCGTGTTCGCTTCATACTCACCTTCGATTTCGTTATCGCTCATTGGCTCGGTCAGCGGAATCGGGCCGTGGAAATAGTCGGCATGCGTCGTGCCAAAGCAAGGAATAGACTTGCGCGCCTGCGCCCAGGCTGTGGCGTACTCCGAATGCGTGTGGGCAACTCCACCAATCGACGGGAATGCCCGGTAGAGGGCGGCGTGCGTCGGAAGATCGGAGGACGGGCGCAAGCTTCCTTCGATGCGTTTGCCCTGCATGTCCGTTACAACCAGGTGCTCCGGCTTCATTTCGTCATAGGGAACACCGCTTGGTTTGATGACGATCAGACCTTCGTCGCGTGCTACTCCACTGGCGTTACCAAACGTCGCCAGCACAAGTCCTCTCCGGACTAGGTCCAGATTGGCTTCGAGTACTTGCTCCCGTAGATTTGCTAGCAGCATAACCCTCGACTCTTCGCAGCATGCGTAATCATTACCGCATTAAAGCACCCGACCGGTATCCTGATCTACAGGTGAATGACTCCTAGAAGGCGCGGAAGGCACCCACAAGAATTCCGCGGAGGATAAGTAAACGTTTACCACGACGCTCCAGCCAATGCAAGGGCTTGGCTCTGTTCCCGTGGAATGCGCACTTCGAGATCGGATGAGCCGCGCCGGCGGTACGGTACATGTTGGAAAGAATTTGAGATAGCGTATACTGGCAGCAACAAAGTTCCCTTTTTAGGCGAGGACCCGTGGACATTCGCGACGTGGCAAGGCGGGCCAAGGTTTCGACGGCAACCGTGTCGCGCACGGTCAACCAAGTAGCCAGCGTCGACGCTCAACTGGCAAAGCGAGTCTGGAAAGCAATCGAAGAACTGGGTTATTACCCCAATCGTTCCGCGCGCGCGTTGGTCTCCGGCCGAAGCCATGTGTTCGGTTTGATTGTTTCCGAGATCACAAATCCGTTTTTCCCTGAAATCGTGCAGACCTTCGAAACCCTGGCGGTCGAGCAACACTACGAAATTTTGCTGACCTCAACGATTCATGACCCGAAACGCATGGAACTTGCGGTCCGCCGAATGATTGAAAGCCGTGTTGATGGCGTCGCGATTCTTACGTTCGGGATGGAAGATTACCTGTTAGAGCATCTGCGTTTCCGGAACTTGCCGTTGGTCTTCGTCGACATTGGTCCGAAAGCGCCGCGTGTGAGCAACATTCGTGTCGACTATGGCGATGGAATTCGTCAGGCCGTGCAACATCTGGCGGCGTTGCGGCATGAACGGATCGGTTTTGTCACCGGCCCTCTCCGATTGCGTTCCGCCCTAGCGCGCCGAGATGCATTTGAATCATCAATGCGGGAAATCGGATTGCAAGTCTTTCCTGGATTTATCGTGGAAGGAAATCACCGACTGGAGGGCGGAAAAAAAGCGCTTCAAATGCTTTCCAAATTACGGGATCGTCCGACAGCTCTGATCTGCTCCAATGACATGACCGCGATCGGCGTAATGAGGGAGGCTTTTGAGCTTGGGATCAAAGTGCCGCAGGATTTGTCGGTCGTCGGATTCGACGATATCCGCATGGCGGAGTTTCTGACTCCTCCGCTAACCACAATCCAAATGTCTCAATCGGAATTGGCAAGGCTTGCCTTTGAAGCGCTGCTCAAGGAAGTGAAGAGAGAAACGCCCACACCCGAAGGCACCGAATACGTTCTTAAGACTCGGCTCGTGCTCAGAAATTCGACGACATTTTCTCCAAACCACGGGCAGAGTAAACCACGCTCCTCGTCAAAGCCCACAAAAGCCAAGACCGCGAAGCAGGATTAGCCGTCCGAGATTTTCAATGGTTGCATCATTCCGCGCATTCAGCAAACCGCTGTAATCGCTTACTCTAAATCAAGTCGCTTTGTGCGCCCTCACCGTTAGAAACGCAAGAACATCAGAAAGTTGACTAGCCGTGGTGGTAACCGCCAGCCTTGTGGCCTGTCAACGAGCGCGAGGGAGGATGTTGATCAAAATGATCGATGGCGTGCTTGAAATCCTCTACGAGCACTCCGGCGAGATCGCGGCTCAGACCAAACCGTGCCAGGACCCGCTGAATAACCAAGTCGTTGCGGTTCGAAGCCATGGGATAGGCCGGTACCTGCCATCCTCGGACACGCAACCGGTCCGCCAGGTCGTACAAGGTGAAAGGCACGTCACTCGTTTTCTTCAAGGTCCAACAGCAACCGGGAATTCCTTCTCGGCCCTCGTATACAAGCTCGAACGGACCAATTTTGGCAATTTCGTCACCGACCCATGCCCCGACATCCGCACAGGCCTGTATGATTTTGCGATAACCCTCAAAACCGAGCCTTACGAAATTGTAGTATTGTGAGACAACTTGGCCGCCAGGCCGCGAAAAGTTCAGGCCAAATGTAGGCATATTGCCGCCCAGATATTTCACCTGGAAAACAAGCTCTTCCGGCAAGTCCTGAGCCTCGCGCCAAATGGCCCATCCACATCCGAGCGGCGACAATCCGAATTTGTGTCCGGACGTATTGATGGACTTAACCCGAGGGATGCGAAAATCCCACACGATCTGCGGATGGATGAACGGAGCCACAAATCCGCCACTGGCCGCATCCACGTGTATAGGGACGTTTAACCCGTGTTTTTGCTCCAGGTCGTCCAGCGCTAATGCAATCGCGCGCACGGGCTCGTATTCGAGCGTGTACGTCAATCCCATGGTTGGCACTACACCAATCGTATTTTCGTCGCAGACCTTCAGCACTTCTTCCGGCGACATCATAAGGCGGCGACCTTCGCACGGGATCTGCCGAAGCTCCACGTCGAAGTAGCGCGCGAATTTGTGCCAGCAAACCTGGACGGGGCCGCATACCAGATTCGGCTTTGTGGACCCCGCTCCCTGTGCCTGCCGTTTCTTCGTCCATTTTGTTTTCATCGCCAGGCCGGCTAACATTGCCGCTTCGCTCGACCCGACGGTGGAGCATCCCGCGGCGTTCGCTGACTGCGGCGCATTCCAGAGATCAGCCAGCATGCGCACGCAGCGGGCCTCCAATTCCGCCATTTGAGGATATTCGTCGCGGTCGACGATGTTTTTGTCTAAACATTCCTCCATCAGCTTGTGCACTTCCGGCTCTACCCAGGTCTGGCAAAAGGTCGCCAAGTTCTGACGCGAATTGCCATCGAGGAGCAACTCGTCGTGCACCATCTGGTAGACCAGGGAAGGGTCCATCTCTTTTTTCGGAAATTCGCCCTTCGGAAGCGCCTGCAAAGAAAAAGGTGAAAGTCGCGAGGGACTTCCGGGTTGGGCATTGCTTTGATCTTGCGCGTAAGAAGCCATCGGGGGATCAGCCTTTCGCAGTCGTTTTGGCGCAGAAGATTATACAGGACGGCAGGTCGTTGGATGCCGCTTCTTCGCACGAACACAAAAGAAAGTAGTGCGCCTTGGAATCTAGGAGCCCATGTAAAGCTGAAACGGCGCCCAATAGAACGGCTTGCGGTAAACTGTTGTGCGGTTCGATTTCAGTACGGAGAGCTTTGCGTTTCGAAGGGCTCTCGCGGGGTCTTCACCCCGATCAAGGCCTGCATATAATTCGTCCATCAGTTGGGCCGTAGAGGACGCGTCGCTAACCTCCCATAGAGAAGCAATGACGTTCTGGCTTCCGGCACGCAAAAACGCCCAAGCCAGGCCAACGAGCCCCTCGCCTGCGAAGGCGCGGGTACCAGCTCCGTTGCACGCGGAAATGGTCACCAATTGCGCCCTCAACGGGTGCGCGACGATGGAGCGGGCATATAGCTTATACGTATCACCTTCACTGCTAAGAATGACGGCAGATTCCAGAGGATGCGTCTGGCTCGCGGTGCCATGTGTCACGAAGTGCAGATAAGAGTAGTGTTCCGGATTGCTTTCTAGATAGGCGGTGGCCGTCGCTTGTTTTCCTGAGAGTACTTTGCGTTGAGATTCCGGAAAATGCACGGAGACTTTTCGCATCTCCGCCGGCGCTTGCGCTAGCGATGGAAAGTCAGGACCAGGAGATTCTGCGTTGCCCACAAGGAGCAATGTCTTCGTTTTGTCAGTCTTTTTTGCTGTCGCCGACAAAAGGACCATCGAACTGCCCGTCGAGACGGTTACGTCTTCGATCCAGAAGTGCGGGCTTGGACGTGGCGCGATGAGCGTCTCAAAGTTCAGGGCGTACAGGCTCTCACCTGGAAGCACAACCACGCGCGCATTCTTTGCCAGCAGCTTTTCTGCCGGAGCGACCAGCATGTCGTAGAGCTTCTGGCCGGTCGTGCGGTCCGAGGCAAGCACGTCGCGTCCGTCTAGGATGGCGCGCCGATAGGCTTTCACTAGGGAATCGATCTCTAGAGCTGGGGGCAGCGGAAAGTAGCGCATCGTGTCGGGAGTAATGACCCATAGATAGGAATGGTTTTGCCCGACCCAGTAAAGAAGAAGCGTCGCGCTCAGTTTTCGTGCGAGTTGCTTTGGACGTAGCGCGAGGGCAGGAGTCCGAGGATTTTTCCCAGCGGCGGCAAGACCCTCGGCCAGAGTTTGTGAACGGGTGAGGTCGGCGAAGCGTAAGGCGTCCTCGACCCTGCCATGCTGAATCAAGAAGTCAACATAATCGTTGCAAAAGTCGATCGAGCTGGACAAAAAAGAGAGGCGAAGCTCGTCCTCCTGGATCGAATGGCGTGCCTTCTCGATTGTTTTTAACGCGTGGTTAAATTCGCTGTCGGCATTGGTTGGTCGGTTTTCTGCGTCATACACCTTGGCAAGTCGAGCTTCTGCTTCCCACTTGGTCGACACGCTGACGTTCTGGTCGTGGATCACCGCCCGGAGCAGGCGCTCCGCCTCATGGTGGTTTTTTCGTTCGGCTGCGATTCGACCCGCGATCAATACGGTGGACATTTCTTCAGCGTGATCTCCAATGGCACGCGATGAAGAGAGGGCTTCGCGGTTATATCCTTCCGCCGCGGCGAGTTTTCCTTGAGCCAGGGAAGTGCTCGAAAGAGTTTCCAAGCTTTCAGCTTGTAGTCTCTTTTCGTCCAAATCACGCGCGAGTTGCAGCGCTTGCAAGGAATCCCTTTCGGCGGCGGCGTAGTCGCGCAGGTAGTAATCAACGGCACCGATGTTTACTCGGCAGATCACGCGGTCCGTCACCAGCCCTGCCGAAGTTGCGGCTTGCTCAGCTTGCTCGAACTCCGACAAAGCGCTTTCGTAATCGCCAAGTTCGAAATAGCTCCATCCCGTATTCAGCTGAATCTTCGCCGCCAAGCTCTTGGCACTTGCGTTTTCGGATACTCGCAACGCTTCGCGATTCCAGTCGACGGAGGCGTCGTAGTGTCCTTCCTCCGTTTCGACCAGTCCCAGGCTACCGAGTGCTGAGGCTTCAAGGTAGCTATCGCGTTGCTCACGCGCTGCGCTCAGCGAGGTACGATAAAGAGCGGCCGCCTTTTCAGGCGCGTTCTGATCGTCAGCGAGTGTTCCCTCTCTCAAGGCGACATAACCGAGTAACTCCGGATGTTTGGCTCGCGCGAGTTCCTTGGCTTCGAGAAGACTTTGGGTGGCTAGATCAAACTTTGATAGACCCGTGTAGGCAGCAGCCTGAGTCAGCTTGCGCCAGACTTCTGTTTCGCTCGTTTGCAGGGAGGGAGGTAAATCCGACTGGAGGAGTTCCAGAGATTGCTCGTTCACGCCCTGCCACACAAGAATCTCCGCCTTCAAGGCGGTGAGGCGCCAATACCAGTCTGAACCTGTATCGGATGCGCGCCGCAAGCCGCGGTCCGCGTCGACAAGGGCCCTCTTTAGGTCGCCACGCCTTAACTCTTGCCGGGACGCACGATAGATGGCTTCCGGATCGTTCGTCGAGGCGGGTTTGCAGCCCAGGGCTTCGAAAATGAGAATGCCGAACAGCAGAAATCTCAGGGAAAATGCGTGCCGTTGATGCAGGCCTCTGTAACGTTGAGCAAACCTTCCTGGGGCGAGCCTAGCTGTAGATGCAACATCGAGAGCCTTTTGAAACGAGGCTCCACCAGTACTTCCCCGACGTAAATCTTGCCGAAATGCGGGACGATAATTACATGCCCGTTCACTTTCACACCCGGGCAATCCACCTTCAAGGTTTTCACAAAGCTGCAAAGGATAACTCCGCCCGATCCGTCTGCCGTTCTCCCTGGTTTCTTGGGGCTCGCAAGTTTCTTGCTCAGCGTGTCGAATGTTTTGTAATTTAAGAACAATTCGTGGTCGAATTCTACCTCCACCGGGCACCCCGAGATGCGAAAGTTTTCGAACTTCGATCCCAAGGCGATAATGTGCCCCTCTTTCTCCTTGGGGGCATGTTCGGAGGTCAGGCGCGCGACGACGCGGTCTGCGGTCACGACGTCGAGTACATTTAGTCCTTCGACCACCGATGTTGCATGGGAAGTGTGTGTCCCATCGGCGCTCTTGCTTCCCGAAACGTGTGAATATCCCTTCCGGAATGAAACGAGTTGATTTATCGCAAAGCCTTCAACGTGGGCGCGTCCTTGCCCTCCCGTCAGAGGCAGGCACGTACTTGCCTGGGCTTCCATCAGGTGCTTTGCAGGCCTCTCAAGATGGCCGCTAAATGCGTGGCCTTCGGCCCGATAGTGAAAGGAATGAAAAGGCGGGTATCCATTAGCAACCATCGATCACACTCCGTTTCCAAATAGAACCAAACTACGGTCTCGCTTAACTCAGGGTCGAACCTCGGTCGAAAAAGACAGGCGCTGGACTTCATTGCTTCCCGGAGCTGAATTCATTGCCGCATTCTCTCCAACAAAGACAAGTTGATAGTTGCCGGAGCCAAGCAACCCAGCAGGCACCACCAAATGCAGTTCTTTGTTTGCCTCTTCGGCCTTAAGTCTGAAGGTTAAGACCGCCTTCCCGGTAGGGTCGAGGAGACGACCTTGATAGTGTTCGAAACTGCTGTTCGGCGTGAAATCAAAGTCCAGACCAAAACTCTCGTTCGAATCCACCACCACTCTCGAAGTGTTCCCACTTCTCGTTGTTCCCTGCAGGCGATAGGAAGACTTATAAACTTGCACCGTCGCTCCCGTTGCGCCCAGTTTCTTAAGACCTGGAATCGTCACAGTCGCTTGGAAAAGAACGACCGCTGCCAGTGCCGCTATCGCGGGAACCGCAACGGCAGGCTTCAACCAAGCAAACCAGCCGCGCTCCGGCCGTCGCTCGCGAGAGGAAACCTCGGCGGCCGCGTCTTCTTCCAGAATCAACCGGCTCGCTGCTCGAATCCTGACCAAAGCTTTTATGTCTGACGCACATTCCGGGCAGTCGAAATAATGTTCCTCAAATTGCTCCCTCTCATCCGCGGAGAGCTCTCCCAGAACATATTTTTCAACAATTTTTAGTCCCAGCACTTCAGAATGATTCATTTCCCCTGTCCTTGAGGTAGTGCAGAGTGGACGAGTTTCGTTTCATTCCGCCGGTCCACCCACTGTGCGCCCTAGGGGATTCGTCTGTTCCCGACGAAAACTCGAGCGGAAGCGTTCCTTTGCCCGATGCAAGAGCACCCGCAGGTATTCACGGTCTACGCCAAATTCCCGGCAGATTTCGTCTTTGTCTTTTTCTTGCAGGAAGATAGCACCGAGTAGCTCGCGGTCGCGTTTTTTCATGTCATCCAGGATTTCTCGTACCTGTATCTTGGTCTCCTCGGAAATCAGCGCGCGTTCTATGTCGATGACTTTGTCGGGTATCTCTAAGTGATCGTCCTCGAGAGTTTGGGTCCTGTGCCAATCCCGGGCATTCTCCCGTAACACATTCTTACAAATGGAGTTAACGAAAGCTCCAAAACGCTCTGGCTGGCGCACTCCGCCGTCGCGCCGGAGCGTGGCAATTACCCTTGTGAGTGTCTCCTGGCGGATGTCGTCTACGCGCTCGGGAGGTAAGAACCTTGCACGCAGCATGATACCGAGAATCTCTCCAAAATAAGTCACAAAATGCTGCTCGGTCGACGGCTCGCCGTCTCGTAGGCGGTCCACGTAAGGCCTATCGAATGTATACAGATCCAAAATATACCCCTGGCCCGGTGGGCGGGAGTATATCTTCGGCGCTGCACCACAGGCAATCAAACAATCCGTTCCAAATGAAACGAATCGGCGCCGTCCTGCACTAATCGTCAAGTGGAACCCATTCCCATTGTGGTTCCGACTCCTGGGGGTATGTCACCGACCCCAGGTGCCCCAGGGCGCGTCCGGTCCCTTGATCTGACTAAAGCGCGCCCTTTTTTACCCTCGACGGAAACAAATAACGTATGGAGGAGTTGTGCCAAGTCAAGTTCAGTTCGAAAGTTCTCAGATGAGTAGCCCCATGTACGTTGGGCTGTCCGTCGAAGGGGACGCTGGCAGCGTGAAACCACCAAGAACGAAGCCGGAATTGGCTCTGTTGGCGCCATCGGATCCGAACGGCGAAACCGCAATTCCGGAGGTATTTGCTCACGGCGCGGAGTTTGTGGCCGTTCCCGGGGAATCTGAGAGGCTTCAAAGGGAAATCCCTTTGGTGATGCGGGCTGCGAACAAAGAGTCCGGCGGCTTCTGCGGATGCGTTGTGCTGTTCTCAGAACAAGAGGCCCGGCTCGTGACCGTGATTACGCTGTGGACAACGCGAGACCAGGCGAAGCATTGCAACGAAAAAAGGTTGAAGCGGTTGCTCGAACCCTATGTCGACCGTTGGCTTCGGGTGAGAAGTTTTGTCGGATTTTTTCCATGTCCAAGTGGTTCCCAACGAGCAGCGCAGTGCGATAAGTCCCAGGGAAAGGACAGAACGCAGCGTCAATGAACGCCGATTGTAAGGCATCGGGTTGTGCAAACTCAGCGGTGGTTGGACCTGCAGGCCAGAATGTGTGCCTCGAGCATTTCTTCTCGAACTGTTATGAGGAGTTAGAAAAACTCGAGCCCTTGGTGCGGAGCCGGTGGCTCGCTGCGACCGAAGTCGATGCGTTCAGCGCAGTTTTGGAAGAATGCTCGAGGCGGGCCATCTTCATATGCTTTCGCAACGAGCCTCTGTCGAACCTGGATCGTTCGCGCCTGCTTGAGATCCTGTTATCGTGCAGAGACATTCAGTTCCGGCTGAGGAGCCGGACACTCTCAGAGCCGCCGGAGTCGACGGTTGCAGCTCCGTCGCACGAGTAACCACGGAATCGCCCAAGAGAGGCCGCCAGGAACGATTCGCGAAATCTGGCGGAAAGGAGGGATTAAGACCTCGCTCGAATCACAAAAAGCAAATCCCTTTCTCGACCTTCGCTCGTCCCTCTTACTGGGCAGACAGGCGATAACGGGGCAAGAGCCGCCAACGTATTTGCGTTCAATCACTGCCACACGCAGCCCTCGCCGAGCAAACGCCCATGCGGCGACTGTTCCTCCCGTGCCACCACCGAGAATTACTAAATCGAATTCGGGCTGCCCGTTCTTGCTTACCTCGTAAGCGGAAATCTTGTTCGAGCTCGTCATGCTGCTCTTCCTTTCTGAGTGGACGTTCATTCGACGCCGCCTGCGAGGCCCGCATTTTGCGGAAATAATTCTATTAATGACACCCACTCCCGCTCCTGCCATCAATGTCCGCAAATTTGGCTAAGTTCATTGGCACCGTCGCATGTTCATCGCGAAACGCATAAATGGCTGCCAGGCCCACGAGAACTTCCGACATGCCGAAGACGACCAGCGCTCTGCTGAAGCTGAGGCCGATTAGATGTTGAAAGACGAGCGCTCCGACGCCCATGCCGAAAAATTTCGTGAATGTCGCCACGCCAGTGATTTGCCCTCTGTATCTGGGATCGAGGGACGTTGCGATACTCGACATCAGCGGGTGGGTGGCTTCCAAACCTGCCGACAATGCCGCGATGATCAGAGCAGCGAGGAAACGCGAAACCGGCAACCCGAGAAAGAGAGCGCATATGCCCGCCCACAGAAATCCCAGGGGAACGACGTATCGCCTTCCGTAGCTATCTCCCCCCCCTATAATTCCGCCGAAGAGAAGATCTGGCAACCCATACCCTGCAAGCATGATCCCGATTCCCAGGTCATCGAGACGATACCGGCTCGCCATCAACACGCTCAGCCAAGCAAAGATTCCGCCGTGAAATGCTCCATTACAGAAGATGAACGCCATCGTTCGAGAACCGCGCGGAGACCCAAGAATTGATAGATATTCGAATGCAATCTTACGAAGCGAATAGGATCGCCAGTGGTTCACAGAGCCGGTTCGTCTGGTACGTAAGCCAACGAAGATGGCAATCAGAGCAACTCCGAATGCAAGCATTCGAAATTCGCTCCGCCATCCGAACACAGGATTCAGCAGGGGCCCAAAGCTAGAGCCCAAACCCATCCCGCCCGCGATGGTTCCAAAGATTATTCCCATTGGGCGTCCCTGAACCACATAGGGATACCGATCTCCGATGGAAGCCAAAGCGATTGTCACAATCCCACCAGACCCAACGCCCGACAGAATTCGCAATGTGACCAGTTCTCGCACCGTCGAGGCAAACGAAATCAACAGGATCGTCAGGGAAGCAAAGGGCAAGAGAATCAGCAAAACGAGAGTTCGTCCAAAACGATCGGACAACACCCCATAGATGAGCGTTGACACGCCGTAGGCGATCGAGAAGCCCGGGACCAACCAGCGGAGTGCATCGGGAGATACAGCAAACTCTCGCGAAAACGCTGGTATGAGGGGCGCAACCATGTAATTACTGTAGAAAACCAAAAGCGCGATTGCACCCATAGCCCATAACTCCATCGTTTCTCCGTGTGCTCCCATCCAGGAATCAAGACCCCGTGCCCTAGTGATCTTGCGATGCCTCTATCGGTTTTAGCGCCGCGGCTCCGAAATTCACGCTGAATCGTTTGCACCAGATGGATACGGCGCGGTATTTCGCCAAGTCCAAGTCACGATCAAGCCTGTAGTTTTGGTCGCCGATGTTGCCCTTGATGACTCCGAGATCGATGAAGCCGGCCTTTTGCACCGTCGCTATGTCCTTTGCATCGTCGGCGGCAACCATATAGACGTGCACATCAGGGCCATTTGAGGTACTGAAGCCTGTAAAGCGAAGAACACGCGTGCCATCTCTCAACTGGTAGATGGTGGCGTTACCTGCCGTTGGGTGCAAAATACTGTAGAACTGTCCCGCGACAAGGGGCTGCGGCGACGAGCCGGCTTGCGCGGTTGGCAAGGCTTCGTCAACACGCCGATCGACCACAAGCCTCTCTGGCCGAAATGCATACCAGGCAGCCAAAATCGCGACCGCGGCAACAGGAATTGCAACTTTTATCCATCTTTTCATCACGCATCTCCTTGACTTCAAATATCTAAGACTGGCCGTTTCGAAACGGAGAGCACCAAGAAAATTAGCGACTGCTCTCTTAGACAGAAAGAAACTGTTTGACGAGAACAGCGGTGTCGTCAGGATTCTCTTCGGGGAAAAAATGGCCGCCCTTCATTGACTGTCCTTCGGCCCGCGGAGCCCATTGCCGCCAAATGCCGAGCGGACCACCCTCTTTTGGATAGAAAGTGTCGAGCGGGCCACCCTCGGCCCATAGATGCAGCATCGGGCATTCGATTCGTCTGGACGCTTTCTTGTCCGCACAATCATGTGCGACGTCGATCGTTGCCGCGGCTCGATACTCCTCACAGATTCCGTGAACGCGAGCCGGATCGCGATAGTTGGAAACGTATTGTTCGAGAATCTCTGCTCCGAAGGAACCGTGTCCGAAGGGATTTTCGAAGACGGCCTTTGGCGCGCCGAGCAAATAGCTCTCCGGAAGCGGGGACTTTTGAGATAGTAAAATCCAAGGCCAATAGGTCTGTGCGAAGCGCGCGTCTGACCGGTTCCATGCTTCGAGAATCGGAATCACATCGAAGACTGCGAGGCGCTCAATGTTCT
This sequence comes from Candidatus Acidiferrales bacterium, assembly GCA_963722985.1. Lineage (GTDB taxonomy): Bacteria > Acidobacteriota > Terriglobia > Acidiferrales > UBA7541 > Acidiferrum. The sequence continues at coordinate 202,269 of CAVROZ010000007.1, forward strand.
TCGGATGGTCTAAGGCTAGGCGGTATGAAACTCGTCCTCCGCGATCATGGCCGATCAACGTGAAGGTCCGAAAACCGAGTTTGTCCATCACCTCAAGCAGTTCCTTTGCCATGGCTCGCTTTGAATAGGGAAAATGGTCGTCCGTTGAAGCGGGGATTCCGCTGCGGCCGTAGGCACGCAGGTCTATGCAGATCACGGTGTGTTTCTCAGCAAGCTTCGGCGCGAGGAATCGCCACATCAGACTGGTACGCGGGAAGCCATGCACCAGCAGAATGGCGGGTCCCTTTCCGTAGCGACGCAGGAATATCGTGTTTCCTGAAACCTCGACCTGAGAAGCCTCGAAATTGGTTTGATCAGCCAAGCTCCGGCCAGCCTGTCCCGTGGTTTGCGCTCTCGCAAAGCGACTGACCATGCCCTCCGACAAGACACCTAGAGATGCTCCGGCGAACGCACCAAGAAAGTTGCGGCGTTCCAACATTTCCTCCTCGCACCGACTCCTATTTGCGACTTCCATTTCTTCCCTTCCCTCAGGGCATGGAGCTAAATTTCGAGTTCAGGTACAGCCTAAATTCCCTTGATCTCGCCGCCGTCCATACGAACCGAAGCGCCCGTCATCCACTTTGCGGTGGGGGACACGAGATAACTCAGCAGATCGGCGATCTCCTCGGGCTTTCCAAAACGAGTGATGCCGGCTTCCTCCGGGAACCTCTTGATTGCGTCTTCCACCGTGAGATTGTGGGCAGGCGCCCAACGTTCGAAGAAAGACCGGCGGCGTCCCGTCATCACAGCCCCGGGCGCGACGCTGTTGACCTGCACTCCGTCCTTGATTCCTTGCTCTGCGAATGCCTTGGCGAGTGCATTGATGGCCGCATTGATCGACGCGACTGCCGCAAATCCGGGCTTGGGATCGAGGGCTGCACTTCCCGACATCAGCACCACCGACCCGTTCGAAGCTTTCAGCGCATCCCAAGCTTCTATGGTCAAACGACGCGCGCCATGCAGCTTAAGCGCCATGCCGTCGTCCCATTGCGCGTCTGTCATTTCGAATAAATCAATTTGCGGCACCGCACCCGCGATGTTGAGCAACGCATCGATTCTGCCGAAGCGCTTGAGAATCTCGTCGACGAGGGTCTTTGCCGATTGCGGTTCGCGCAAGTCGAGGGCGCAAACAATCGCCTCCGCCCCAATCGACCTGACTTCGGCCGCAGTGCTTTCTAAACTCTGCTCATTGCGCGCCACAAGCACCACGACTGCAAAATCATGGGCGAGCCGCAGGGCTGTGGCTCGCCCAATACCTTGACTTGCGCCGGTAACGATAGCGACTGATCTGGTGGTCATGACATCGTCTCTGCAGGATCCTCAGAAGAAATTGCGCTCACCGGGAAGGCGCTATCGCGACAGGGTTTCGTGCGCCGCCTGCAAAATCACGTCAATCACGAGGTTCGGCTCGGTGTACATTGGAGTGTGGTCCACCGGGTGCGACCTAACCTTCGCGCCCATCCGATCGGCCATGAAGCGCTGCGTCTTCGGGTTGATCATGCGGTCGTCTTCTGCGAGCAAGAACCAAGATGGTTTTGTTTTCCACGCCGGAGCGGGCGCCGCTTCTTCAATACAAGCAACAGCGATTGGTCGTTGCACGGCGGCCATGATGCTTGTTTGCTCGGTCGACGCGTGATGTGCCACCGCTCGGCGAAAGCCATCCTCGGCCATCCAAATGAAGCCATGCCCATCGGGGCCCAACTTAGGCGCCTCCGGATGCGGCTCGTCGCGATAGAACACCTTTGCCACTGTCTCGCCCTGATCGGGCGCAAGCGCCGCGACGTAGACCAGCGACTTAACTCGTTTCTCGGTCGTCCCTGCGATCACCGCTCCCGCATACGCGTGGCCGACTACAACGAGTGGGCCGCTGGTTCGTTCTAGCGCGTGATTCAAAGAGGCGATGTCGGTCGTCAACGACGTCAACGGGATGGGAGCACAGATCACGTTTAGTCCCTGGCGTTCGAGTGGGAGGATGACGTTGCTCCAACAACATCCGTCGGCCCATGCTCCATGAACCAAGACAATTGTTGAGTTCTGGGGAAACGCGCTCATCTTTTAAGCGTGCCTTCCCCGGTTCGGATCCCAATACCGTTGGCCTGGAGGAAGTCTTTCATCGCGGAAGCAATTTCAACGACGTGGGTTTCTATCGCAAAGTGTCCAGTGTCCAGGAATTGCACCTTCGCGTCGGGTATATCTTTGCGGAATGCTTCGGCTCCGGCGGGAACGAAAAACGGATCGTGCTTGCCCCAGACAGCAAGCAACGGCGGTTTCGCTTTGCGAAAATACTCTTGGAACTTCGGATAAAGCTTCACGTTCGACGCATAGTCCAGAAACAAATCGAGCTGAATCTCTTTGTTTCCCGGCCGTTCGAGGAGAGCCGTATCGAGGGTGTACGACTCAGGCGGAACAATCTCCGGATTCGTTACGCCGTCGGTGTACTGCCACCGTGTTCCGCCCGCGGTCAAAATAGTTTGGCGGAGTATGTCCCTATTTTCTGCCGTGGGTGCAGACCAGTACTTTCGGATCGGGCCCCAAGCTTCACCGAGGCCTTCTTCATACGCGTTCCCGTTCTGCGAAACAATGGCTGTGATACGGTCAGGGTGCGTCATCGCCAAACGGAAGCCGGTCGGTGCACCATAGTCGAACACGTAGATTGCATAGCGGTCGATCTTGAGTGCCTGCGTGAAGCAGTCGATTGTGAACGCCAATCGATCGAAGGAGTAGGGATACTTTCGTTCAGGCGGGACCTCGGTGAAGCCGAAACCCGGAAGGTCTGGCGCGATCACGCGGTAGTTGTTGGCCAGGCGCGGTATGAGTTCACGGAACATAAACGATGAGGTGGGGAAGCCGTGCAGCAGGAGAACGACGGGCGCGCTTGCTTCTCCGGCCGCGCGATAAAACACCTGTATGCCATCGGCTTCAACCTTATGGACAGATGTGGGAGGTAATCTGAATCGGGCATCGTCTTGGCTCGGCGCTATGCCTCTTGTTGATCGGGCCGTCGCATCGCTCATAAATTCCTCTCTTCGCTTCCTTGGTCATTAGGGCAGGTGGGATACCAAAGAGGCGCGGCTCACTCGCAGAGAGAACACTCAATGCAAGTCATTCTGACGGTTGAAGTTTGTACGCTAGGAGCTCTGCAAATCTCGAACCGTACCTGAGAAGTCTGCGACGGATGTCCGCCGCTGACGGATTTCCGTCGAATCCACTGCCAGCGTTAGGTAGTTTGTTATGAGGGTTGGAAAACTCAGTCGTCGCCGGCCGCACCGCTGACGCTCAGTTTCTTTGGGACCGCGGCAGGCCGACGAATACGAAGTTTCTTCATCCTGTAGACCAACGAAGTTCGCTTCATCCGTAAACGCGATGCCGCGCCACTGATCACCCAGTTGCTCGCCTCGAGCGCACGAAGGATATGATCCCGCTCTACCTCCGCGAGACCATTCAGAACGACATTGCATCCCTGGTGAGGTTGGAACGGCTCCAGCTCGGAAATTGGCGCGCGTAATACTGACTGCGGCGAAAGAATTACCGCGCGTTCAATAAAGTTTTGCAATTCGCGGATGTTTCCGGGCCATGGGTATCGCGCTAATGCATCCATCGTATCCGCAGGGATTACATCAATTCGTTTGTTCATGCGTTGAGCGTAAAGTATTGTGAAGTGCCGGACCAATCTCGGAATATCCTCTATGCGTTGTCTTAGTGCCGGAACTTGAATCGGAAATACCTTCAGACGGTAGTAAAGGTCTTCGCGAAAGGTCCCTTGTTTTACCATCGCCGGCAAATCCCGATGGGTGGCCGCGATCAGGCGCACGTCAACCCTATGCGTACGGTTGCTCCCGAGCCTCTCGAACTCCTGCTCCTGTAAGACGCGCAGCAGTTTCGCCTGAAGTTCCTGAGGTATATCTCCAACCTCGTCAAGAAACAGTGTGCCTTTATCGGCAAGTTCGAAGCGCCCCGTTTTTTGGGCGATGGCGCCTGTAAATGCGCCCTTCTCGTGACCGAAAAGCTCACTCTCAAGCAACCCGAGAGGGATTGCCGCGCAATTCAGCTTCACGAATGCCTTTTCGCTGCGATTGCCCAGCTTATGTATCGCACGCGCAACGAGTTCTTTGCCGGTTCCGGTCTCTCCGAGGATCAGCACGCTGGAATCCGTAGGGGCTACTACAGACGCCAGGCTCAACGCGGTCTTCAACGCCGGGCTCACTCCGACGATTTCGCCAAACTCAGCACGAATTTCCTCTTCGAGATAGCGCCGTTGTTTCGTCTCTTTGTCTCTGTCCTTGATCGCCGTTTCGTAGTCCAGGGCATTCTCAACTGCAATGGCCACCTGGCGCGATACCTGTTCGAGGAATTCCACGTCCTCTTTCTCGAATGCACTTTCCGATCGCTTGAGGGCGCTCAACACACCCAGCACCCCGCTTCTGCCAATCAGCGGGAGATCGCAACCCGACTTCAAACCTTCCGCCCTAATCCGTTCGTAGAAAAGGCGGCCCACGTCGTTACCGAAGCTTTCCGGGTCGTCGCGTACCTCTTCCAAGCTGTTAAAGTGCTGGCTCTTGCCGGTCCGAAAAGCCTTGCCACAGATCGAACCACGGATCGGTATGATCGCTCCGTCGCAAATGGCCCCTTGCGACTCCGGGTTGTAGAGGATGGTTAGCCGCAATTCCCCACTGTCTGCATCGGGTAAAAGCAAAGAGCAAAAATCGGACCGCGTTACCCTCAGCAGATTCGTAGAAAGCACTTCCACCAAACGGCGAAGGTCCAGTTTGGAGGTCATGCTGTTGGTAATTTCGAGGAGCAGCCGAAGCCTGTCTCGTTCGCGCCGCAACTCCTCCTCGTTCACATGCCGCTCAATTGCGATTCCGGTGATATGGCTGGCGTTCTCAATCAACTGCAGGTCGTTGGCGCCGGGGCCGCGTGATTCATGATAATTGATAGAAAAAGTACCGAGGGTCTTGCCTTCGCTTGTAAATAGGGGCCGCGACCACACGGAACGAATTCCATAAGGCAACATGCGTTCACGATAATCGTCCCAAATGGGATCTGTCAGGATGTCGGTCACATAGACCGACTCCCTCCGATAAACGGCTGTGCCGCAGGATCCTCCTTTCGGACCGACCGGCATCCTCCCTACTTGAGCACTGAATCCAGGAAGGCTCGGCGCAGCAGCACAATAGAGTTCCTTTCCGTCTTCGTCGGGAAGCCAAATCGTGCAAAACAGGCCTTCAGCTTGCGATTCAACCAGGTGAGCGATGTTCGTGAGCACTTCGGACAGAGGAGAGCCAGCAAAAATCAATTTTTGCAGGTTGAGGACGGACTCAGTCGAAAACAGCCCTTTCTCGCCCTTCCCCGGTGCGCTCAGCGATAAGGCTTCGGCGCTCGACTGTATTGCTCTCTCCATGAATTGTCCTTCCTCGCGCTATTAGATTCGGCTACTCCATTCTTGGTTCCAAACACGGAGGGGGCACAGAGGGCGTCAGCGAGACACCCGACGATCTTCTACCGTTTCCGCAAAGTTTTGAAGTACCTTTGCTTCAAGCTGATTTCATAAGCGCCAACGTCAGCCCGGGTCACATGCTACTTTAAGCCCGAACGGGCGGAACCGCCAGAGTCTAGCCAACCGACCAACCGACTTGGCAACATAAATAGCTCTCGAGAAATGGCTTCGCAAACCCAGTTTACGCATCGCGTTCGAGGAGCAAGAGTAGGCTGTGCTCCTCCCACCAGCCTTGTCCTGTTTCAGAATCCGTTTTTCGATGAGATCCTGAATATCCCGCACGGCCGTATCGTAGGAAGTCTTTGCGAGTTTTCCACACTTTTCCGTCGTCAGCTTTCCTCCAATCCCATCGAGCAACAGATTGATGATCGTCTTCTGACGTTCGCTGACTTCGATGGACTTTTTCTTGAGATGCCGCCAGAATGCGTCCTTCTCAAGGACCGCTGCGGTTAGCGTCTTGGCTTTTGCAATCGGGCGTCCCAGGCAGTCCAGAAACCACACCAGCCATTTCGTGACATCCATTCCGCCTTTTTGCGTGGTCTCGAGAATCTCGTAGTAGGCCTTGTGTTCCTCCTGAATCTGTGACGACATGCTGTAAAAACGCTGTGCGCTGTTTTTCTTAGGGCTGCGACGGGCGGTGGAACGGAACACACAATTCCTTGCCAGGAGAACGCAGTAGGGCGCGTTCGATGAGATTTTCGAGTTCGCGGGCGCTAGAGGTGCGCGACCGCCGCGAAGGTAGCCCTCCGCGTTCGCTACTTCGTCTAAGAAATTCAGCCGCCAGAGCTATCGCGTTAATCAGGAACCATCTCCGCATGAAGTTGAGGAGTCATGAATAAAGGACATCAGTGCAACTGGGCGGAGTTGATAACTCGGAGCTGGTGTCAAAATATGAGGCACAAGGCCCGAGTGGTCATGTTGCTTATGCCTAATGTCAGTTTCCGAACTACGTCCCATTGGATAGCCGCTTCCTTGGTCCTTTTTTGTGCGGCTGGTTGCGTCCGACGCGACGGTCGTAACTCCGATTGTCGGTGGCCCGGAGAGAGCGTTCAGCATTCAGCCAGCAAGTGGCATCTCAGCCAAGACGCAGAGTTCGCCGAAGACTTGGCGATCCGGTACGCCGACGTTCATCATGGCCTGCGGACCCCGTACTACGTTTCGGGTGACGATTACAATGCGGCAAGAGATAGTTGCATGGCAACGTTGTTCGAAGAGATAGCCAGACAACATTCGGTTCCCGTCGAACTTGTTGACAAGCTACTCGGGTGGAACCGCGTGTACATCGATGCGGCGGAGGTGCTGCCTTTCGCGTTGTTGTACTGTTTCCTTGTTGCGGTCGTCTCACGTCTGATTTTGCGACGGTATCCGCCTGCCGACGGTTGGACCTCTAGCGCGATCATGATGTTGCCGCTTTCGGTGGGATTTGCGCTGGCAGGAAACATGATCGGTGAAGTGTGGTCGTGGTTGTTGGAAGGGTATCGCGTAGGAAACACACACATGAGCTATCGCGCACAGCGATTGGTTTGGTCTCGCCAACCCGGCGCGCTGTTTTCGGGCGCATTGCTGCTCTTCTGGCTGACCGCTTTGGAAGTAGCTCGTAGGACAAAATCGACGTCAACTCCCGGTAAGCGCTAACCGAACGAATGGCTGCTAGGACTCCGACCTGATCATGGAAGCAAGATTTAAAAACCAAAAAAAATGAGAGTCGCTCACGCCCAACGAAAGGCGTCCCGTGCCGTCGCTCCTCTCAGCCGAACAACTCGACCCTGGCGACTCCTCCGCGATGTTGACTCTTCGTTGATTGAGGACAATGGCGGTTAGGATCCCGTCATCAGAGGTTACGTTCGCAACAACGACAGAAACAACGACACGAACGATGAGTTGATCTTCCATTAGGCTGTACGAGGGTGCATATAACGGCTTAGGTAACAACGACGGCCTCTTTCATCCTGTCAAGTACTACAAACACGAGGAGAGAAGGACAGACCGCAGCTACGCTCGGCGGTAGCGGTGGCGAAAGCGAGGCGCGATAGGCACGACGGCAGTGGCCAGCCGAGAATAGCCGCACACACGAGGTCATTTATGGGATTCCTGTTGATTCTTTTGGGCGTGGCGTCACTGGTCGGCTTCGGTTTTCTCTCATTGGGTCTTAGCGTCACCGATGATGGTGGGGCTCGATACGGCAGAACAATTCACTTTAAATTCAAACCTACGTATGCGGTGCTTGCCGTTCTCGGGTTGTTCCTATTCACGAGCTTGAACGCGGGAATGGTTACCGTGGACGCGGGAACAGTTGGCGTCGTGAAACGTTTCGGTGATCCAATCGGTGTGCTCCAACCTGGGCTGCACTTCATCAGACCGATTGGCGACACAGTTACACCCATTGCGATCCAGCGTCGCATTGTGAAGACGAGCGAAACCGCGGCCAGCAGCGACTTGCAAGTCGTGTTTGCCGAAGTCACCTTGGGCTATCATGTCGACTCGGCGTATGCGACATACATCTTGACGGAGCTCAATGACGATGCCGAGGCGCGCGTGATTGTCCCCGCGATTTTGGAAGCCATCAAAGCCGAGACCGCACAGTACGAAGTGCAAGCCCTCGTGAAGAACCGTGCCCAGGTTCGCGATGGGATTGAGAACCGCGTCAAGTCACGTTTGCTCGCCAAGCACATCATCCCCGAAGACGTCTCTATCACCAACTTCAAATTCTCCGACCAGTACGAGCAATCCATCGAGCAGAAACAGGTCGCTGAACAGAATGCGGAAAAGGCCAAGAACGTTTTGGAGCAAGTGAAGACCGAGGCTCAGCAAAAGATCGCGCAAGCGGAGGGAGAAGCTGCGGCGCTCAAGGCGCAAAAAGAGCAAATCACGCCCGAGTTGCTGCAGCTTCGCATGATCGAAATGCTTTCGCAGAAGTGGAACGGTCAGTTGCCCGAGAACTATTACGGCGGCACGGCTCCACTCCCGATTGTGGAGGCGCTGAGGGGCGTGAAGAGGTAGACGCGCGAGGAAGTCCTTAGGTGCGAGTAGATTGATCCAGGCGATCTTTCCGTAGTCCAGATGACATGACATCGCGCAGAAATGCCAATTTCTTTTCAAGCTCTTTGGCGTTCTCCGGTGTCGGCGGAACCAAAGCGCTAATAGCTTCGCCGGGGCTAAAGTGCAGCTTTGCGAATCACGTGGAACGCCGGCTCGCTTGGCAGATGGATTTCCTAATCACTTAAGATCCGGATTCTCGGGAGTAAATACGCCTGCAGGATTGTCTTTCCAAATCCAAGCATGCACTAGCCACTGCGTCTGGGCGATAAACTGGCCCCCTCTTTCGCGGCATTGGGTTTCGCTCAATTCATGAGGGTTCGCCAAGTTTGGCAGCATGCAGATGTTTTCATGACGGTGCCAGCGCGCCAAAGATTTTGGAAACGGGGGGTCCAACGGCTGCCCATCAGGCCCTGCGGGCGCGTTCCAAAGATAGCCGACGCCAACTAGAGAGTATCCGCCAGGAGCGCTTGGATCTTTGTGATAGAGCAAAATTGGTGGCTTCTCTATTTCGAAATCTTTGACTTCCATGGTTCGAACGAAGTGGGCGCCCATTCCCGGAAATTCATCGCCTAATGGCTGATATCCGTCGGCTTCGGCTACACGGACGTCCTTGTATTTTGCTGTTGCTTGTCTCGCGCGCTCCAAGTCGGCCACGGTGTTCTTCATCTCCGTGTAGCTGATCGGCGCTGCTCCCGAGTGGGACGCCATCTTATGGTCTGAGGCCGACTGTTCCATACCGCCTTGTGGTTGTTGCGCCACTGCGATGAGGACCGGTACAAAAAAGACAGCTATCGCGCGACTGATTATTTTCATTTGATCCCTCCTTTTAGTTGTTCGACGTTGTCGAAGATGGTGATCGAAGCACGGCCGATTTGAGGCCGGCGTATAGTGGGTCTTGCTAAGACCTTGCAACGGATCACGCTCACACGATACGGGGCAGCGGCTTAATGGCCCCTGAATGCCTTGTTCAGGCGACGTTCAGGTTGGTTCCCGTCTCCTTAAGTTAGGGAGTGAAGATGCGAGTGCTTATCGTCGAGGACGAACCATCGCTGGCCAAGCAACTAACCGCGGCACTTCAGCGTGCGGGCTATGCAGTGGATCATGCCGCCGACGGCGAACGAGCGGACCTACTTGGACATGATGAAAGCTACGACGCCGTTATCCTTGACCTAGGACTACCTAAGGTCGATGGATTGACCTTGTTGCGTCGGTGGCGCGAAGCAGGGCAGGCGATGGCGGTGCTGGTACTGACGGCACGAGGCAGTTGGCACGAAAAGGTCCAAGGGATTGATGGCGGGGCGGATGACTACATGACCAAACCGTTCCGCATGGAGGAATTGCTGGCGCGACTGCGCGCACTTATCCGGCGGTCGAGTGGAAAGGTCAATCCTGAACTTCGCTGCGGTTCCCTTGTGCTCGATCCGCGATCCGCCAAAGTGTTCCTCGAAGGCGCCGAGATGAATCTGACCAGTCACGAATTTCGCGTTCTTTCTTATTTGATGCACCACAGCCAGCGCATCGTTTCGCAAAGCGAGCTTACCGAACATATCTACGCGCAGGGTTTTGACCGCGATTCGAACACAGTGGAAGTGTTCATCGCGCGGTTGCGGCGAAAACTAGGCTCCGCCCTTATCGAGACGGTGCGTAACCTGGGATACCGCATGAAGGCAAATTCATGAAGTGGCTGCATTCCTTCCGGTCGCGAATCCTTCTGGGCACTTTCCTTTGGACGCTTGGGCTTATCCCGCTACTGCATTTGTTGTTTCTCCTGGTGCACCGCCAGATGCGTAACATTTCCGGTTTGGGGATACGAGTGTTTTTTGTTTTTTCGACTGCGTGCATTTCTGTCGGAATCTGGCAGTTTCGTGCCGCCATTCTGCCTTTTGGCCATTTGCGTCGACAACTGGCGGGGCTGCGCGACGGGTCCAACCTCAGAATCGAAGGGAGCTATCCAACAGAAGTCCAGCCGCTAGTAAACGATCTCAATTCCTTATTGGAGAACCGCGAGACAATTGTGCGACGAGCACTAGCAAAAGCGGGCGACCTCGCGCACGGATTAAAAACGCCGCTGGCGGTGTTGAGCCAGGAGGCTGATCGGGCCGATGCTGCAGGCCGACAGGAAACGGCGTCGACGATCAGCCTGCAGGTCGAGCGTATGCGCAGGCAGATTGAATATCATCTGGCTCAGGCACGGGCGGCAACTCCTGGCAAGGTACCAAGTGCCCGCTGTTCTGTCCTGCCTTCTGTGGAGGCACTGACACGAACGTTGCTGAGAATCTATGCCAGCCGCGGGCTTGCGATTGAGGTGGATGTTTCGTCTGAGCATTTTATTCGCGGTCAGCGCGAAGATTTGGAAGAAATGTTGGGGAATCTGCTGGACAATGCGTGCAAGTGGGCAAAGTCGAAAGTCAAAGTAAAATCTGTACTGGCGGATGGCGCAGTCGTTCTAATTGTGGACGATGACGGGTCCGGCTTACCGTCTTCGATGCGAGATCGAGTGCTGCAGCGGGGAGTACGGGCTGACGAAACCACCGCCCCTGGTTCCGGGCTGGGATTGGCGATCGTTCGCGATCTTGCTGAACTCTACGACGGGACGATCAGTTTGGACGACTCGCCGATGGGCGGTTTACGTGCGACCCTACGGTTACGGTCGTGACTGGCTGTCGCGATTTCTTCTCGACCAGCACTGGGAAAGGTGTGGCAGGCCACTCAGGGTTCATTTTTTCCAGGTGTTTTATCCTGCACATGCCAGGGTGATTCAAGTGGACCTGCGTGGCGAGCAAATCGGACGGCGCACGGCGGTGGATCTCGGTCTCTGCGGTTCTGTGCAAGACACTCTTCAAGCGCTCCTGCCGCTCCTGCAAACAAAGTCGGACGGCACCCATCTCGAAGAGGCGCAAGATGATTATAAGAAAACACGGAAGGGGCTCGATGATCTGGCAAGTGGCATAGCTGGAGAGCGGCCAATCCATCCGCAGTATGTGATCGCGGTCGTAAAGCGTCTGGCGGCAGAGGATGCCATTTTCACAGCTGACGTCGGAGATCCTACAGTGTGGACCGCGCGCTACATTTCCATGAATGGCAAGCGCCGTATGCTGGGATCTTTCAATCATGGTTCGATGGCCAACGCCATGCCGCAAGCGATTGGGACTCAGACTGCTTTTCCCAATCGCCAAGTGATATCCCTGTCGGGCGATGACGGGCTTTCCATGCTGATGGGCGAATTGCTTACGCTTCGGCAGCTGAAGGCGCCGGTGAAGATTATCCTCTATCAGAATGATGCCTTGAGCTTCGTGGAACTCGAAATAAAGGCTGCAGGAATTCTCAGCTTCGGTACGGATCTGGATAACCCGGATTTTGCGAAGCTGGCTGATGCATGCGGTAGTTCTGTCCGGAACGTTGAAGATCCGGGGGAACTGGAACCGGCTCTGCGCGCCGCGTTCGAGCATCGGAATTGGTTCACCTCTTGCGCTGACGCGAGCACGTGTGCGACTCGCTTGAATTTCCTCTAGGACGGTGAGACGGCGGTGTTCCGCAACTCGAGACAGAGCGGATGTGGCGTGGCACTGGACGCTAGGCGAGGGATACGTGGAATAAATTTGAGATGGTTTGCGGTTGCGGTCATCAAGAAACACAAAGGGGAGACGCTGTGGAATTTCAGGCGCTCCCGGGTTCTATTTTTTAGGACGGGAATGAAGGCTGGTTGATGGGGAGGTTGGCGTCGAGATTTGTCAGGTCTGCGGCGGCAAGGATACGGCCTTTATAGACGGCCAGGTAGGCGATTTTGCCGTTGAAGGAGCCGGCGAAGTCATAGCTGACGTTGCCGATGAGGAAATTCGCGTTGTTCGAGAGTTTGGTGGTATCGAGTGTGCCGGTGCCATTGTGAGAGTTGGCAGCGTTGATGTTGCCGGACTGATTTTGGGCATTGATGAAAATGGCGCAGGCGGAGTTCGGGGCGATTTGTGTGGCGGCGTCGTATTGCGTGCCGTCCCAGGTGAAGGCGACCTGAACCCATTGGTTTGTGGGCACACTATTGGCGTTGGTTTCGAGCACCATGCTCCGGGTGCTGCACTCGACTTTAATGTGGATCGCGCCGGTGTTGGTGAGGGCGAAGATGAAACCGGAATCGCTGTTGGGTGGTTTGCCGTCGTTTTTCTCGCAGAAGCCGCCTTGGGCTATGGTGGCTATGAAAACTTTGGCGACGATTGTAATCATGCTGGTGGGCATGTCATTGAATAGCATGTCTACGCCGGCATTCAGATAGCTATTCAGCGAAGCGCCACCATTGAACTGTATGGAGGGATCGGCCACCACCCAGGTTGGGGCTTGACTTGGAGTGCCGCCGGTCGGAACGGCGGTTTTACCATCGACAATGTTGATGTCTGTTGCGGCAGTGCCTTGTGCCAAGTCGGTGCCATCGTTCATGAGGAAGAGGCCGATCAGGCTTGGCGCCAGAGGATTGGCGGTGTTGAGGGTTGAGCCTTTTTGGCGGCCGAGCAGAGCAACTGGGATGGCGATTAAAGGGTTGGATGCCTGGAAAGCATTGGTGCCCTCAACAGGTGCAATGGTGTAGTTATACGTCGTTCCATTGTTGAGGCCAGAGTCCGTATACGTGTAGTTCGATATGTAAAGGCCGGCCGGCGTTTTCGCAGGTGCAGTTCCCGTCAAAGCAAGGGGGCCGATTTGGACGGTGTTGCCATCGACGGGAGTTGTGCGATTGAGCGTGTAGCTGAGTTCTGTCGGGTCCGTAGCTTCCTCTCCCCATGCCAAGGCGACCGCACCAACCTGGGGTTGAGCCGCCGTGAAATTGGGCGGATAGATAATCTGGGGATTGAAGCTACAGCCGACAAACCGCAGCAGGGCTACGACCCCCAAAAGTAGAATGGGCGCTGTCAGCAGAAATAAATCGATCATGACGTTCGCTCCTTGAAGACGTGCTCTGTTCTCAGATCGCCGATCGCATCGTTCTTTGGAAAAATTCGAAACCGTTCACTTCTTTTGCGGGGCCGTGCCTGCGGTTGCGTTGGAAGGCACAGTGGGGACTTTGACGGAACGGCCCTGGCGAATTCCGGAGACAGCGCCGGAGGCGTCGATCGAAACGATCGTGGGCCACATGCCAATGCCGTAGGCGGAGGATATCTGCCGCTGTGGGTCGGTGACCAATGTGGCTGTGAGTTTGTGAGCCGCCGCGGCTTTTTTGGCGACTTCGACGGATTCCCCATCATTGATGGCCAGCACGATGGGGCCTTGCCCCGTGGCTGAAGTCTTGGCGAGCGCTTCTTGCAGGTCGCGTACGGCTTCGTAGCTGGGTTTGGAGGTGCTGCGCCAGAAGGCGAGGACGACTTGCCGGCCTTCGAGTTTTCTGAGGGTAAGGCCGCTTCCTTCGGAAAGCTCGAAGACGAAATTGGGAGCCCTGTGACCGCTGCGCAGATTGGTCGAGAGCAGGGCCCGATTGGCATGTCCACCCTTGGCGAGATTCTTTTTGAGGGCGGCGCCCAAGGTTTTGCTGTCGATGGCACCTTCCTGCTGCCAGACGACTTTGCCGTCCGGGGTGACGATCAAAGTGAGCGGATGTTTGGAGTTTTTTACGCCGAAGGCGCGCTCCCAGCCACCGCCGTGGCGGTCGCCGTAGATTACGCCGGGTGTGTGGCGGGTTTTGGTCAACTGTTCTTGTGTGAGGAGGCCAAGGACCGCGGTTGCGGCATCTTTCCTGCCACTCTCTTTTATCGCGTCGATGAGGAAGGCAAGATTAGCGGAACTGGTGTCGTCGGCGAAGTGAGCAACGACGTTGGGGGTGAAGTTGCCGGATTGGTCGATGTGAGACAAGGCCGGGGCGTGACCTACGACTTGCAGGGAGCCGTCTGCTGAGACATTGGTGAGCACCACCATCGGTATGGCGCCCTCGACGGTGAGATTGCCGCCGTTGATGACCGGGAAAGAGTTGTAGCCGCAGACGGTGGCGGTGACGGGTTGTGATACGACCGGCCCCGAAGAAGAGAGCCGAGTGCCTTTGACGGTGAGGCAGAGCGGTTCGTATCCGGATAACACGCCGGAGACGACGGCGGAGAATTCGACCGGTTCGTTGACGGCGATTCCGGTTGAACCTAGCAGGACGAATTTGTTCTGGTCGGTGTGGAAGGGCGCACTTTGCCCACGGTAACTCCAATCGTATTCGATGATGCCGCCGCCGGGAATCCAGGTTTTGAGCGCAGAGTAATCGGGGCCTTGCGAAGTGGTGATGACGCTGCCGAGGTTCACGGGTTTCGAAGCCGGTGGTATGGGCTGGTATTGGACGACAGCCGCGGGCCAGGGCGACACGGACAGCGAGCCGCGTAGGATGATGCCCGCGGGCTGGATGTCCACGGAGGTATAGGCGAGGGTGAAGCTGACGTTTTGCTGCGGGGTGGTTACCGGCTGAGTCTGCGTGGGATTCAGTAGAGAGTTTAGAAAGCCGCCGAGAAGTTTGTTGAGGCTGAACATGCTGCGTACCTGTTGTTCGTGAGCGGCAACGATGGCGTCACGCTGGGAACGAAATGGGCCGAGGGCCCAACCAAGAAAGTCATTGACGATGTAGTCGAAAGGCCAGTAAAGGCCGGTGACATCGTGTCCAAAATCACCGGAGACGGCGAGTTCCGCGGTATCGAGCGGACCGCCCGGGGTGCTGGCGACGAGGTTCAATGTGAAGGCCTGGGTGAGAGTGAAGTCGAAGTCCGGTAGATATTCCGAGTGCGCGTGCCCGGAGACGCTCAGCACGATTTTCCCGGTCTGAAGCTGAATCGTCGGAGTGTTGATGGTGAAGGTGTAGGAATAGAAGGAGGCGCTCGGGATGGTGAAGTTCATGTACTGCATGATTTGCTGGATGATGTAGTCGCTGCCGACGGCGAAGGCGAAATCGTCGGACGAGGAGAGGAAGACATTGTTGACCGTGGAGGGATGTCCCTTTGAGGAACCAGAGCCAGTGAGATTCATCAGGACGCCAACGGAGCTCGGCGATCCGGAGAAGGTTTTGAACTGCAGGTAGTTAATGTTGCTGGGGAGTTTGGAGTTGGAAGGCTGGAAGCTGGTTCGCAGCGCGTTGCGGATCAGCTGGTTGATGCCGGCGGTGTCCGCGGCGCTAAGGGGTGAACTGGAGTACGCGACGTTGAAGGCGACGTCGAGATCGGCGCCTGAGAGATTGATGTCGACGACGTTCACGCTACCGGAAGCAACCTGGCTGACCGGGGCGGTGAGTACCAGAAGCCCGTGGACAAATTGAGCGGCCGGAGAAGTATTGGGATCTGGAAGATATCTGGCGCGCACGGCCATGCGTACCGAGAGATTGGAACCTGACTTATCGGGTACCTGGATGGTCGGAGGGTCCAGTTGCAGTTGGGCGACGCCCTGAAGATTGCTTGGTATGATCTGCGGGTTGAGATTAAAACCGGAGTTCACCAGCACATCCAAATTTGCGAGGACGGGGTTGGTGGCCGCGACAGCGCCGACCGTTGGATTCCTTTTGACGACCTGGCGCTGATTGACGGCGACTTCGCCGAAGCCGTCGAGCCAACCCACGATGACGGGCGGAATCGGGAAGCGGCGCGAAGGGATGTCGTCGACGCGGACGGTCATGGAATGCAGGAGGCGCTCGGCGCGGTGCATGGCGGCGAGCGCGCGGTCTGCCGCAAGAACGGAGATTTCCGCTACTACGTCGAAGTCGCCAGTCAGATCATTTGCCATTGGTGCGCTCCATTCTTGCGTGGTCTTATCTCGGCCATTTCGCCGAGAGAGTTACGATCGCCACAACCATGATTGCCATGGAGATGGCGTGATACAGAGTGAATCTTGAGGTGCAACCTTGTTCAGGCTCGCGAAATGTTTCAAGGACGAGGCGTCCGGCGGGATAGACCCAGCAGACGAAAGCGCAAAGAGCGCCGGGGAAGGGCATGCGTGGACGGAGGAGAAGCGCGGCGACGAGAAGGATTAGTGCCCAGAGCGATTCGAGGCCTTGCGAAGGAATGCGCTTGCGCCATTCGCCGCGGTGGTTGGGGAGATAGAAGCTGAACCAAGCGTTGGTGGCGCGGCCGCAGCAGCAGCCCTGGAGGAGGCAGCCGACTCTGGCGAAAATCATGCCGGCGAGAATGGAGACGATGCCTACGTCCCAGAAAGCCGCGAATGGAAGACGGAGGAAATAAAGGACGGGCACGGCTAAAAAGAGCGCGAGAGGAAGGCCGCCGTACATGCCGTAACCGCTTTCCGAGCGATCCCAGATGCGGGCTGGATTTTCCCAGTAAAGCTTCCAGTGGGCGAAGACGTGAAGGAGGCGGGCGCCGATGATAGCGGGCACGATGAGAATTATGGTGGCGACGTAAACGCGGAAGGCGTTGAGTCCCGAGGCGCGGGCGACGAAATTTCCGGCGAGGACTCCGGCGAGCAAGCCGACGTACAACATGGCGGGATAGCTGTGGATGCGGATGCCGCGGAAGTGGAAGAGGACGGGTCGCATGTGCGGTTATCCTCGCGGCCAAAGGGCAACAGCGAGCCCGGCGAGAATGCCGACGTCGGCCAGATTGAAGACGGGCCACCAGCCGAGGTCGATGAAATCGATTACGCAGTTGCGGCGGAGAAGGTCGGCGAGATTTCCTGCGGCGCCCGCGAAAGCTAGCGCGAGGCCGAAGAGCGCGGTCTGGCGGTGGAACCAGCCCGCGTAGTTGTAAAGCAAGATCGCGCAAATGAAAGCGGTGAGCCACACGATGGGGAGAACCATGCGCGTTCGGTGCGCGCCGAGTTGGATGAGCGGGTTCGACACACAGCGAAATTTCAAGAGACGGCCGAGAGGGATGGGCCGACGAGCGGCGTGAGTGACGGCGAGACTCTTGCTCGACTGGTCGAGAAACAGAAAGAGACAGCTGAATGCAACGGGTCCGATCATAGGCACACCACCGATCAAGCTGGGCTGGACTGAGAGATGAAACGGGAACTGCTCCGTTTGGGGGGCGGATGCTTTCTAAATATCCCAGTCTTGTTATCCCGTCAAGAAAAATTGCGTTTAGAAACCGATAGACTTTGCAGCTGGGTTTTCCGGAGGGACGGCGGCGCATCGGCTACGGATTCACCCAGCGGGCAGATGGGAGACAACCACGCGAGCTTGCGCTGGATGATTTCTGGCGAATATTTTTCGAGGTAGTGCTGGATGGTTTCGACGCGGATTTTGATGCTGCCTGCGGGTTTGGTGGAATCGAGGTCGCCGAATTTGAAGAAGAGGGTGCGGGTGGCTTCGACAATTTTTTGAGCGGGAGTATAGGTGGGTTGATCCATGCCGCATTCGTAGCTGGACAGGCGGATGACGCAGGTGATCCATGGGCAGCGGGCGGCGACTTTGGCGCCCCAGAGGATTTCGTTGGTGTTGCTGCTGTAGGAGGAAGTCCAGACGTCGGAGATGTCGAAAGGGCTTTTGATTTGGCCGGCGCGCAGGTCGGCTTCGAAGAGCCAATCGAGCAGGTCGTGGTCGTCGGGGAGGTATTGCACCCACAAGATCGGATAGCCGCAGGCCTGGAGTTCGGACTCGATTTCGTGGCCGATGCCGGTGTCCATGTGGTAGGGGCGGCCAAGGATGAGGATGCAAGGTTTTTGATTTTGTGCGCACCAGGCGAGGATGTCGCGGCTGTGATGGCGGGCTTTGACGGTGAAGTTGTCGAGGGCTTCGAAGCCGCTTTGCACGGCGCGCTGCGTTTCTGCGAGATCGAGATTGAAGATGTCTTTCAAGCCGGTGTGGAGTTGTCCGGTAACCATGTGACGGTCGCCGAGGCTGACGAAGGGCGATGCGTAGGTGATTCCGTTTTCAGCGAAGACGTCGCGTTCTTTGAGGAAACCGGCTTTTATATTTTCTGGTCCCGCCATGACCCGGGTGCAGGTGACGGTGTCGACGACGTGGCCGTGGAGGATAGAGGGCAGGGAATGGATCATGGGGCTGAGAAGAATGTTGATTTTCTTTTTTTGACCGAAGACGAGTTCTCCGTAGTGTCCGCTGATGCATTTGACCGGGTAGCAGCAGTCGACGGTGCCCCGGCCTTTGCCAAATTCGCGGCCTTGTTCTTCAGAGGTGTCGGAGCTGAAGACGATGTTTTCGCTGGCGACGCCCAAGGCCTTGAGAAAGCCGATCCAGAATTGATGGGTCGACCAGATGTTGAGGACTTTGGGAATTCCGACGCGGAGTTGCGAGCGGCCTTTAGTTGGAGACGCGGCGGAAGGCTTCTTTGCGAACCAGGTCGGCAACGTTGGGATAGGCATTCTTGGTTCTCTCCATTTGCGCCTTGGTGATTTTCATTTCGTTGAGATCTTCGAGAAGGCCTTTGGGGCAGGAATTGTTGGTGATGACGCGTTCCCAGCCTTTGGGGAGCGGGACGGCGCTCCATTCGCGGCCTTTTGCGCCGAGCAGTTCGACGTCGATGAAGCTGCGCTGGCAGTTTACGGGGCACCAGTGGCAGACGGTATGCGGGGAGGTGACGGTTTTGTACGTCAGTTTTTCGATGGCATCGAAGCCGCGGAAATTTGTTTGGCCACCGCGCTCCCACCATTCGAGCGCGACAAGGGCCGCGCCGATAGCGCCGGCTTCGCCAGAGTATGGATGGACGACGACATCGGCATCGGGGATCTTGGAGAGGATGAAGTCGACCTGGGCCTTGACGACGGCGAGATTTTTGTGCGTTCCGCCCTGAAGGATGTATTTGCGGCCGACGCGATTGAGATTGTTCAAGCCGCCGGCGTAGATCCAGACATTGAGAGGAAGGATGGAGCAGAGCGCGGCGAGAATTTCGTCGGCCTGCCATCCCTTGCGCTGCTGATTGACGATATCGCTTTGCAGGAAAACGCCGCAGCCCATGGAGAGTTGCGGCATGGCCTGGGCGTGGAAGGCGCGGTCGGCGATGTCGTCCATGGGAATGGCGAAGCGCTCGGCGACGCCTTGGAGAAACGCGCCATTGCCGGAGGAGCACTGGGAGTTGAGGCGGAAATCGGTGACAGCTCCGTTGTTGAGGAGCATGATTTTGACGTCGACGCCGCCGACGTCGCAGATGCAGTCGGCATCGGGGAAGAAATGTAAACCGGCGCTGGCATGGGCGATGGTTTCGACGACGGGACAATCGGCGCCGAGGATGTCTTTGAGCAGGTCTTTGCCGTAGCCGGTGATGGCGAGGGCGGCGATTTGGGAGGAACCGGCGAATGCGCGAACCTGGCGGAAGAGAGATTTGGCGTCTTCGATGGGATTGCCGCGGCTTAGGGCGTAGCAGGAGAAGAGTAGATTCTTGTCTGGAGAGAGGAGGACGGCTTTCGCGGTGGTGGAGCCGAAATCGCAGCCGAGCAGGAGGGAGTTTGAGTTTGCCGTAGGGCTTGGGTTGGGAGGCTTCGCGTTTTCCTGAGTTTTTGTTTTGGAGAAACGCACGTTGAAAGATTCGAGTTCTTCGGGGTCCTTATATAAGCCAGTGCGGCCGAGCTTTTTCTTTTCGATGTGCTGGCCTTCTTCGATCCACCAGCGGAGTTGGGCGGCGCCTTGGTAAAGGCCGGTGTGTTGCGGTTCGGAGCGGCTGAGTTCGATGCAGCCTTGCGCGGCGTAGTACAAGGCGTCGTCGGGTACGCGAATGAGTGAGGCGGGGTCCTGGTCTTCGGCAGTTGGGACTTTGCGTTCTTTCCAGATTTGCACGAGGTGGTGGCGCCAGGCTTCCTGCAGGCCGGCGAAGAAAAGATTGGGGCCGCCGAGAAGCAGAATCTCGGGCACCGGGGTGTTGCCGCGCGTAAGGGTGGCGAGATTTTGGTAGACGACGGCTTCGAAGAGAGACGCGATGATTTCTTCGACGGGAACACCTGCTTTGAGGAGAGTGTTTGCGTCGGCTTCGGCGAAAATGCCGCACTTGCTGCTGACTTTGTGGAGGGCGTAGCCGGAATAGCGCATTTTCGCGAGTTTTTCCGATGGGATTTCGAGTTTGCGTGCGGTTTTTTCGATGAAGGTGCCGGTTCCGCCGGAGCAGGCGGCCTGCATCAGGACGTGCTTGCTTTTGTTGTGGCCGTCGCCGGTGAAGAAAATTGTTTTCATGTCTTCGCCGCCGATTTCGCTGACGAAGCGAACGGCTGGGTGGAGCTTTTCGACGGCAGCGGCGACGGCGACAACTTCTTGAATGATTTTGCCTCCGACGAGAGGGGCGATTGCGCTGGAGCCGGAACCGGTGAGGTAAACGCGGTCGACTTGCGGTGTAAAGCCGTGGTCGCGTTCGAGGGTGGTTAGAAAATCGAGGACTTTTTCCGCTTGCCGGGTGTTGTGACGTTCGTAGCCGCGGGCGATGAGCTGGCCGTCCGGGGAGACGAGAACGAATTTGCAGGTGGTGCTGCCGACGTCGATGCCGCAGATTTTGCTTGGTCCTGGATCGGCGGCGGCAATGGAAACGGAAGCGGGCTTTTCTTGCTGAGTTCCCGGCAAGGGTTCGATTTGGATGAATCGTTTTGTGGCCATAAGGATGAGCTTCTTTGATTTCGAGTTGCGCGAGTCAGGCGGTTCGCAGGTCGCGATTGTTAGCGAGATGGGCGACGTAGTTCGCAGCTGCGCCTGCGTAGCCGGCGTGCGGTATGCGATAGGTGGCACGGCGCAGTTCAGGATGATGCACTTCGTATTTGCGGATGGCTTCGAGCGTGAGGCCGGTTTTGCGGAGGGATTCGTCAAATTCGATTTTGGCGCGGCGTTTTGCTTCGGCGAGAATCATCTGACAGCGGGAGAGCGCGTGGACTTCGGAATCTCCTTTGACTTCGATGGGGGCGTAGAGCAGGTCTGGATATTTTCCGAGGACGTTGGCCATGGAACCGATGGACATGGTGTTGGGCATGCAGGAGTAGGGAGACAGCTCGCAGGTCATGTGCGCTTTTTTGTGGTGGTAGGCGTGGAGGGCTTTGCCGATGAGCATGTGGCCTTCGCCACCGCGCAATTCGAAGTGATAGAAAGGCTCGGCGAGGCGGCGAAGTTCTTCCTGATCGGGAAGCGGGTTGGGAAGGTTGGCGAGGGCTTTGCGGAAGCGGTTGTATGTGGCGCGATAGATGCGTTCGAGCGCGACCAGGGCGAGGTGCTCGAGTCGGGGATGTTTGCTGATGGAGTGGCGATGCTCGAGTTTGCGGATGGTGGGGTGGAGTAGGTAGTGCAGCCAGACGGCGACGGGAGGTGGAGTGACTTCGCTGTCTTCCTGTTCGAGCCAGGATTTGATGTTGTAATTGCCATCGCCTTCGTGGGTTTGCAGCCAGAATTCGCCGGTGACTTTTACCTTCGCTTTGACGCGGAGGCGGTCCACTTCGATGGCGCTCCACAGGTTGCGAACCTGGCGGAGGGCGTTGACGAAATAGTTGGTGAGTAGATGCCAGGCTGCGGTGCCCAGTTTTTTATTGAGCGATGGACGATTGCGGAAGGTTTGGTAGAGCAGTTCGACGCTGGCTTTGAGGACGTGGTTGGTTTGTCCTGGAGTCACTTCGTAGGGACGAGTCATGTATTCGAGATCGGTGAGGGTATCGGCGCAGAGGATTGCCCAGATCAGGCCGAGGCTTAGAGGTAGATTGATTTCGAGGCCGCCTCCGTCCGCAGACTGCTGGTCTAATTCGTCCTGAGCCAGCAAAAACAGGCGGAAATCGCGGAGCCCCAGGCCGTCGAGCGCCATAGCGTAGGATTCATGATACTGGCCGAAACGGCAGGGACCGCAAGCACCGGCGGTGAGGAAGACGAAATCGTTGGCGACGACTTCTTTGCCGATTTGCGAGACCTTTTTCTTGAGGAGATTGACGAGGCTGCCGGTGGTGAAAATGGTGGGACAGCAGGCGCCGACGTCGATGAGTTCTTTGCCTGCGTCGAGATCCTCGCGGGCGATGTTCGGGAGAGGCTCGGCTTTGTAGTTGAGATTGTGAAAGACGCCCTGGATGAGGCGTTCGTGCTTCCAGGTGAGGCCGCCGTAGAGGATGGTGACCTTGGCGCGGTCTTCGCGCTTGAATGGTTTTGGTTTGTAGGCGGTGTAGTGCTGGACGGGCGGATGAGAAATGGGTTGCGTAGGAGGATTGATGGAGACGAGGTTGGCCATGCTGTCTCTCCTATCGAGCGCCTGAGTTGCAAACGGCCGGGAGGGCTCTAGAGACGAAAGAGTGCACCAGAACGGAGTCTGGCGCAATCGGGGAAAGAGTTGTACCGCAACCGCGAGTTCCAGCGCATGTATCAGGAAATGGAGTGCCGCCATTAAGGGCGTTCCCTATCGTTGATTTGCCTCCTGGCGCAACCTAACATCGGCCGAACATTATTCGTACTCGGGCTCCTATCGCGCCAGAACAAATTGGCCTTCATCCACTCGGCGGTCGCCCAACATACCTCCTTCTCGAGATTATTTTCATGGTTCGTTGTGGTTCGAAGAAGGCGCTGTACCGGGAGCCAGCTCTCGGCGAGTCGCCCAAAGCGCGACCAGCTCAGTCGGTGCCTGTCGCTCCGGCGGCGTAACGACAACCGCCAGTGTAGGATCACCCGCTCGCGAAACCGCGCGAGACTCAAACTGTTCCCCGGTACGGCATGATAGTTGAAGTATCCTTGCACGACCGACTGCTGCTACAGGCGTCCCCGAGGTCTCCCGGTTCTCGTGCATGAAGTCTCTAAGCGTGTCTGGGGTCTATGACTACGCAGAGCCGGATGGGCACTTGCGATTGCGCTCTTCTCCGTGTTGCCTTCCGCATACATGGACAGCGTCGGCGCTCTCAAGAATATTTTCGAAGCTCAATACCCAGCCCGGCTATACCCCTGTTTACGCTTCGCCGTTAGTCTCACGACCAGCAACGCAAAACTCGGGGCCAGGATGGTTCGCTTTCTCCTTTCCTGTGAGACTCTTTCATTCTCTACTTCATGCCGGTTTAATCCGGTGCACCCATGAGCTATTCGTAACGCAGCGCGACCATGGGATCGACGCGGGAGGCGCGGCGCGCGGGAATCCAACAAGCCGCTAGCGCCACGGCTAGCAAGATGACCGCTACAGTGCTAAAGGTCAATGCATCGTAAAAGCTCACCCCAAAGAGCATGCTAGCCATTAGGCGGCCCAGCAGACCGGCAGCGAGCAGGCCGGCAACCAAGCCAAAAGCAGCCATCTGGCCGGCTTGTCGCAGGACCATGGTGACAACCGTGGAGCGCTCCGCTCCCAGAGCCATGCGAATCCCGATTTCATGGGTCCGTTGCCCCACAATGTACGAAATGACGCCATAAATCCCGATGGATGACAACACAATCGCGAGAACCGCAAAGACGGCGAGTAACGACATTGCAAAACGCTTGGTGGCCAACGAGTCGGAGATAATGCCATTCATGGATTCCACGTCGTAAACCACAGAGTCGCTGCTGACGGTTCGCATCGCGCGCCTTAAAGAAGGCGCGACGTCGGTTTGCGTATAGCTGGTTCGAACCATGCCGTTCGTGCCTCGGTCGAAGGCGGAGAGCAGGGAATCGGGCATTTGCTCGATCGAGAAATAGCATTGCGCCTGGATCGCGCTGGTTGCATCGGAGTCCAGGCCCCACTGGTTTTGGTGGCCGGCGATGCCGACAACTTCGGCGGTTTGATTGAGGATCGCGAAATTAATGTGTTTGCCGATGGGATCCTCATTGCCGAAGGCCTGTTTTGCGAAATGCTCGTCGATGACAGTCACGAAAGGCGCGCCTGAGGTGTCCGACTGCGTGAGAAACCGGCCGCGCTTCAGCGGAATTTTCATCACTTTGAAATAGTCCGGCTGAATCGAGAAAAACAGGGCCAACTTCATGTCCGCTTGCGACGCGGGTTTGGCTTCTCCTTCCAACCAGAACGGAACCTCCGAATCGGTGTACATGGGAGTCGAGCCGCCTGACAGCGACACGGATTCCACGCCGGGAACTGCGGCGATGGCGTCGTGTATCTGGCGATAGGATTGACGAATGGTGTCGGGAGTAGCGCCCAACGGTTGCGCGGTAGAGAAACTGAAGAAGGCTACGTGATTAGGATCGAAGCCAGGATCCACGCCCCAGATTTTACCAATGCTGCGAATCATCAAGCCGGCGGCAACTAGCAAAACCACCGCGAGGGCCATCTCCATGGCTACAAACGCACATTGTGTGCGATGGCGCGCCCCAGTCAGGCCGCGGCCACTCTCGCGTAGAGTTCCTTGAATGTCGCTACGCGCGCGCTTGAATGCCGGAACCAACCCAAACAAAATTCCGGCGAGCACCGAAGCGCCAAGCGTAAACAGCAAAACTCGCGCGTCCAGATGAATCTCGTCGGAACGCGGCAGCGCTTCGGGCAACCATTTCAACGCGGCTTTTGTGCCCCAGGCGGCCATCAGCGTACCCAAGGCGCCGCCCATCAGCGCCAACAAGACGCACTCCGTCAGAAGCTGTCGAACAACGCGGCCATTGCTGGCGCCCAGCGCGTTTCGAATGGCAAATTCGCGATTCCGCCCCGTGGAACGAGCCAGCAACAGATTGGCGACGTTGGCGCACGCAATGAGAAGCACAAATCCGACAGCCGCAAGCAGCATGAGCAAGAATGGCTGGATGTCACCGACCAAATTTTGTTTTAACGGAATAAGCGTGATGCCTTGCCCCTTGTCGACCTCGGGATAGACTTCCGCGAGGTGACTGGCCACTCTGCCTATATCCGATTTAGCTTGTGCCAACGATACCCCCGGTTTTAGCCGGCCCACTGCGTCCATGCCCATCCCAGTGCGGCGGTCGCGGAACAACGGGTTGTTCCACTGTCCGAGAGGAACGTACAGTTCGGCTTTCGAGTGGTAGTTCTCGTTTTGAAAGTGAAACGCGGCAGGGATCACACCCGTGATGGTGTACAGATTGCCATCAAGCGTGATGGATTTACCGGCGATGTCCAGAGCAGACCCGAACTTGCGCTTCCATAAACCTTCGCCGATAAGGGCTACGCGCCCCGCGCCGAGTTGATCTTCTTTTTCCTCGAAGTTGCGGCCGATCATCGGGTTCATGCCGAGCAGCGGGAAAAATGTGGCGGAAACCATGTTGGCGTCCACGCGCTCGGGCTCGCCCATGCCGGTCATGGTGAAGGTCTCTCCGCGGAAAGCCGCCAGCGATGAAAACGAATGGTTCTGACGTGACCAATCCAGAAAATTGGGATAAGAAATGGAAAATTTGTCGAACTGAGCGGATTTGGCGAACAAGGCCGCCAAGCGGTCCGGTTCAGCGTAGGGCAAGGGATTCAAAAGCACGCCATTGACCACTGAAAACAAAGCCGTATTGGCGCCAATGCCGATGGCGAGAGTCAAGATAGCGATGACGGCAAATCCTGGCGATTTGCGCAACATGCGCGTGCCGTAGCGCACATCTTGCCGGAGATGGTCCCACCACAGCCACCGCCCGGATTCGTAAAAACGTTCTTTGGCTTGCGTGACATTGCCGAAGACGCGCCGCGTTGCAGCCCACGCCTCTTCTTCACTCAGACCTAGTGCTCGCTGGCGTTCGAACTCGAGCTGCAGGTGGGCCTCAATCTCTTCGCTAAAATCATCCACTTTGCGTTTTCGTCCGCACATGGCTATTAACCTCCCACTGGTTCTGACCCGAGGATCCGGCCGATGGCTTTGGCCAGCCTCCTCCACTTTGTGGTTTCTTTGCCAAGTTGTTTGTGGCCCGCGGCGGTTAGCGTGTAGAAACGAGCCTTGCGGTTATTGGTAGAGGTTCCCCACTTCGCTGAAATCCATCCTCGCTCTTCCAACCGTTGGAGCGCGGGATAGAGAGCGCCATGCTCCACCAGCAGCTCTTCGTCGGACGTCTCCTGGATGGCGCGAGCGATCCCTTGGCCGTGCTGCGGTCCAAAGATCAATGTGCGCAGGATCAGCAGGTCCAGCGTGCCCTGCAGCAATTCGAGCTTTTCCCTGTCCTTTTGGGTAGACATATGACCCGAGTATCTATCCGCTTCAGGTAAGATGTCAACCCAACAATCCATCGAGGTATCGTATCACCTCTCTTTTTATAGGCGCCAAACGGTCGGATCGATTTGCAGAAGCGTAGGCGGAAAGGCTCGAACCGCAGAGCTCTTCCGTGTCAACCTACCACCGATAGGAAAGAGAACAACTTTGACCGTGTCGAGCATGCTCTCTACACGTTTTTCACACGTTTCACAGGTAGGGATCGCAGGTAGGAATTACAGGCTCCATACTGATTTCCGGACGGTATTGTGCGGTCTGCGTGAAGCCGCTTGTACAAATGCTGACTTGTCTACTCACCACAAGCCGACTTCGCGATACTCATCGTCGGAGCCATGCCAGGTTTCTTTTGCGTCTCGTCCAACAAGCAACAGAGGAGACGGATTGGGTGTCCGGTTCATGCCATCTCCAAACGAAACTACGAAGCCAGCAGCCGGAACCTGTCCTTTTTGACTTTCGTTTCGCCGGCCTTCGTCGTTAGCCCTGTATTGCAACTTTCTCCAGAACAAAGTGCGTCGCGTATTCCGAAGCCATGCGATTGGTTACGCAAAATCCGAGCGCATGCAGGTCCTTACCGTGCAACAGTGGCTCGCCCTGACCGAGGAGAACCGGCGCCAACGTGAGATGCACGGACTCGATCAGCCGCTGGGTCTTTACATGCTCGGTGCCGGCGTTCCATCGGACCATTTGGTTACTCCTACCAGGAAGACTGATAGTGGTGGGAAGGATTTGAGTTGTGGGTAGGCTTCGGCGGAGATGTACCAGTAATTTACGGCGAGAACTGGGGAGTTTGTGAGATTTGCGCCCCAGGCTGCACCGTCTTTCGCTGTTTCGTAGAACATCATGTGCGGGGCGTTGTGGCCGCCGTAATCGCTGAGATACGAATCCTTCGACATCATGTAGGAGACAGTCCCCTGCTCCAGGGCTGGTAATTCTTTTTTGTCTATTGCGGCTTTGATTGCGGCGATGACTTCTTGTTTGGAATGGCCGGCGAGCAGCAATTCGGTGCGTTTGTAGGTATAGGGCAGGACGGAGCGGACGGCTGATGGATTGATGCATTCCGCGGCGCGGATTTTTGGATTCCAAAACTCGGGATGATCGAACATGCCCATCCATCCGCGTCCCACCCAGCATACCCAGCCGTTCTTGCCTTCCACCGCGGTTTCGTAGCCGTGGCGGGTCAGGACGATCACCGAGGCGTCGTGGGAGATGGCGTCTGGAGCGGCGCTGCGGGCGAGGGCGATTTCGGCGTCGCGATCCATCAGATATCGTTCGATTGGGGCCCTGTTGGGATACGGCTGTTTGGCATCTTGTGCTGCGACGGGCCGGGATGCGATCAGAGCGGCGACGAGTGCGAATCCGCTCAGCAAAGTGATGCGTATTTGATTTCGGGTCATTGCCTTCCTCCGTAATTTTTCGATTTCTTGCTTATCTATTCACACTTCGACCGAGCCGACACGATTGCCGTCGCGCTGGAGGTCACGAAATTGATTTGTATTCTGTCAGGCGAGCTTCAGCGCACAGTCTTCTGCCGCCGCTGCTCGCTGGCCTTCAGCATTTCGTTGAGGTCGCCGGCCGGACGAATCTCGAAGATGGCGCCGTATTTGAGGGCGGGATGCTGGGATATGAGCTGGTGAGTATGATTCATGTCGCGGGCTTCGAGGATGAGAATGCCGCCGAGTTGTTCCTTGGTTTCGGCGTAAGGACCGTCCGTCGTGGCGACTTTGCCGTTCTTCCAATAGAGGGTTAAGGCGGTTTCGGCAGGTTGAATCGGTTCTCCACCGACCCAGTGGCCATTGGCGCGGAGATGATCGTCGTAGGTGAAGCAGGCGTCGAACATTGCTTGTTTCTCGGCCTCGGTCATGGCGTCGTGTTTGCTTTTGTCGTAGTAGCCCAAACAAATGTATTTCATGGTTCGTCTCCCCTTAATGGCGGCCAGCAGCACAGTTGTCGCCGATTTTTCTGTCACTGTTTCGAGTAACGAAGCGCAACGCATCCTGATTTGAAAAACTTTTTCACTCAACAAGTTTTAACTGCAATTTCTCCGGCA
Source organism: Candidatus Acidiferrales bacterium (assembly GCA_963722985.1). Taxonomy (GTDB): domain Bacteria; phylum Acidobacteriota; class Terriglobia; order Acidiferrales; family UBA7541; genus Acidiferrum. Next base: position 230,834 of record CAVROZ010000007.1, read on the forward strand.
GGCTAACACCCTCCAACAACCGTCTCCCTGCTCCTACAAGGGTTGACATATTTTGTTGCCGCATTGAGGCGGTCCGCCATCGGACTGCTCGGCGCCTTTGGCCAGAAGGCGGACCACATATCATAGGTGCGACGACCAAGCAACAGATCGTAGCTCTCGCCATACGCGGCGACGATTGCATCTCTGCCAGCGGGGGTCCGATAGGGCGCGGTCCAGGCGCCGTAGGGGAAATCGCTTTCATCGGAGGATTGCTGGATCACGCCGTCCAGCGAGATATGTTCCATGATCCTGATGTTTCTCATACGGTCTCCTTGAAATAGGTTTTTGCTCGCCTGCGGCAGGCGCGGTAAACACTATTCCGATGGGGTGTTCGACCGAAAAAACGGGCGCACCTCGCCCGACGCCCGGCAGACGACGGCGCCCATGCGTGCCCACTTCAGTGCCTCGTCCATGTCAGCGGCTTCCCCTATCGAAAGACCGCCTATGTGCTCCTTGGTCTCCAGGTATGGCCCGTCGGTGATAAGCAACTTGCCATCGGGCTGCGCTCGCAGCGACTTGGCGTCGCTCGCCGGGCTCAGGCCGCCAGCGAAAACCTCCTTGACACCAGAGGCCTCCATCTCCTTGGTGAGCGCGTCGATATCGCTTTCCATCTCTTTGTCCTGGGCGGACGGGTCAAAGTTGTCCGGCAGGAAAATTGTAGCCAAATATTGCGTCATTCCTTCCTTTAACGGCCTCCGGGCCAGCAGCCCAGTAGGGTCACTACGAAAAAAGGAGCGCACTTCAACCGGCGCCCGGCAAGCGACGACGGCCTTGCGTGCCCACGCTAGTGCCTCGTCCATGTCAGCGACTTCCAGTATCCAAAAACCGCCCACATGCTCCTTCGTCTCCAGGTATGGCCCATCGGTGATAAGCACCTTGCCATCGCGCTGCACTCGCAGCGCCTTCGCGCCCCTCGCCGGGCGCAGTCCGCCAGCGAAGAGCCTGACACCCTTAGCCACCATCTCCTCGTTGAGCACGTCGATATCGTGCTCCATCGATTTGTCCGCGCTAGACGGATCAAAGTCGTCGGGCAGGTAAATCGCAACCAAGTATTGCGCCATAACTTCTCCTCTAACGGTCTTCGTGTCAGTAGCACAGCGTTGCGCACTGCATCTTCATTCTATAGTCGTCGCGAAGGGAAAAAATCGACAGCGGCGGCGAATTATTTTTATTTTAATTCTGCAAGCCGCCTGGCGAGAAAACGGCGGTCCGATGCCTGGGGCGCCAGGGTAAGAGCCTCCTCATACGAAGCACGGGCCTCCGGGATTCGCCCTAATCGCCGGCACATATCCGCGCGGGCCGAGTGCGCGAGGTGATACTGGGAGAGGTGCTCGCGCGCCAGCAAGTCATCGATAAGAGCAAGACCCTGCTCCAGACCTTCGCACATAGAAACGGCCACCGCGCGGTTCAGTTCGACAACCGGGGATGGCTGAACCCGAAGCAACTGGTCATAGAGCAGCGTAATCTGGCGCCAGTCCGTGGAGGCCACGGAGAGACTTTCGGCGTGAACGGCCGCAATGGCCGCTTGCAGAGTGTACGCACCGAAGCGGCGCGATCGAAGCGCGCTTTCGGTCAGCGAGATGCCTTCGGCGATCTGGTCCCGGTTCCACAACGAACGATCCTGCTGCTCCAGCAGGATCAAATCTCCGTCGCTCGATGTTCTGGCGGCGCGGCGCGACTCGTGCAGCAACATGAGCCCCAACAGGCCCATCACCTCAGGCTCCGGGAGCAGGCCGAGCAGAAGTCTGCCCAGACGGATCGCCTCACGGCTGAGTTCGGCGCCTGTCGTTTCAGCTGAGAATCCCTCGTTGAAGATCAGGTACACAACTAGAAGGACGGCTCCCAACCGGGCCGGCAATTCCTGCGAGGCTGGCACTTGGTAAGGAATGGCCTTATCACGGATGATCGCCTTCGCCCGCACGATGCGTTGCGCCAGCGTTGCCGGCGAAACCAGAAATGCCCGGGCAATCTCTTCCGTGGTCAGGCCGCAGATTTCGCGTAGCGTGAGCGCAACCTGTCCTTCCGGAGGCAGAGCGGGGTGGCAACAGGTGAAGATCAGACGGAGGCGATCATCTTCGATCTCCTCGTCATCGATCTCTTCGTTATGCAGGGAAGCTTCATTGATGCGCGCTTCTGTATAGAGCGCAAAATCTTTCTGGGTTCCGTCGAGGCGCGCGCGCCGGCGCATTCCATCTATGGCCTTGAAGCGCGCCGTGGAAATCAGCCAGGGGCGCGGGCTGTCCGGAATACCAGTCTGAGGCCAGGACTCCAGAGCGGCGGCGAATGCCTCATGCATGGCCTCTTCGGCGAGATCCAGACCTCCGAGGAGCCGCACGAGCGTCGCTAGAACCCGGCCCGATTCCGATCGGTAAAGAGCCTCAATGGTCCTGCTGAGTTGTTCGGGCACAGGCGGCGGCATCTACGCCAAACTAGCAAACGAAGCGGCTCGACACAACTGCGCTCGGGCTTCCCCTACCACAATTCAGCGGCCCGCAACTGCGCTGATCGAGCGTTTGCAGAAGGGACAATCAAATAGGTCCTCGTAAACGCTATGACTCAATCGGGAGTGCTCCGGAAGGCGTCGTAGAGCCCGGCCATCCGCAACAGAACGGTCGCCATGAAAGAATGCATCAAACTTTAAAGATAGAAGCTACTCGGCCGGCCGGTTTCAACTTCCTTCAGCAACAAGCCAAGTTTGATGCCTTCGTTCACCAGTTTAACAACGAGCGCCCGCATGAGGCCCTCGATATGGAGTGCCCGGTCGAAGTCTATAGGCTTCCACGCGGCAATATCGGGGCATCGGAGTGTCTTGCCTCAGCTGGGCGACATCTCCCTGAACTCCGAAAACTTTACCACCGATGGTTTTCACGGCCTCATCGAGTTCCTTCTAGCGACGACCCGTTATGAAGACGTAGGCACCCTCTTTGACAAAAAGTTTTGCCGTAGCGAGCCCGATCCCTTCCGTTCCGCCGGTGATGACAGCGGTCTTGCCTTCGAGCTTCTTGGTCATTGCCTTTCTCCATTCAGGAGCTGTCGCCTGCAAACAGCCGTAACCGGTACCACATTGAGGGGCTGAGCCTACCCGCGGTTGGTTTGCGGCGTGATTTGCACGGATCTGTGAAGCAGATACACCACGTAAAATTGAAGGACAGCGATAAAGAGCGGCCCGCCGCATTTCCGAGGATCATGTTCAAACAAACCGATTCCGACATCCAGCAATTGCATGGCGCCAGCGAGCGAACCCAGAAGCATCAACGCAGGCGTCGCCTGCTTAGGACATTGATTGCCGTGACCACCGAAGCCAGCCGAAACGCCTTTGTTGTTGTCATTGATTCCTCTCTATGGGGTTGAGCCTAAGCGCTGTGAGCCTTCACGTGATACGCAGGCACAAAAACATCCTGTACAAATCTTTCAAACGTCGTCGGCGTGCTGTTCTGCCTCGAACGGCGCTCCTGCGCGACGAGGAGTCCTCCATTGATGGCCTCGAACATCTCGATGTACACGGCGGCTTTCTTCGGAGACCATCCCGTTTGCACTAACGCCTGTCGCACCTGGTCATACGAAAACTGCTCATAACGCAGGTCCGGTTTTCCAATACCGTGAGCAATCGCCGCCGTAACTTCCGCCATCGACAGATCGCGCTCGCCAAGCACTTCACGCGCCTCCTTGCCGGAAAAATCCAGGTTCAGGAGGCGTTGTGCGGCGTAGTCGCCGACATCTCGTGTCGCGATCATGGGCAGCTTGAGGTCCGGCAGCAGCGCATGCCCGAACAAGCCCATCCCACGAATCATGTCGATCGCCGCCAGATTGTTCTCCATGAAATACGCAGCTCGCACGTGCAGAACGTTCAAACCGTTGATCGCGTTCAGTTTTTGCTCGGAAGAATGCAATCCGGTGACTGGCCCCGTACCCTGCGGCACCTGCGCGCCGTAGCTGCTCAAGTGCACCGCGTAGCGGACGCCCGACTCCTTCGCGGCTTTGGCGATTGCATCTCTCTGTTGCTCCTGCTCTTCGCGGGAGTGCAGCGGCGGCAGTATCGCGTATCCAGCCCGTGCGCCGGTGAAGGCTTTGGTGAGCGCGCCCGCATCGGTCATGTCCGCTGGGAAAGCCTCCGCGCCTTTGCGTACAAAGCGCTGTAGCCGCCCCACGTCGCGCCCCACGACGCGCACCTTTTGGCCCTTCGACAGCAGGAAATCGGCGATGATCGAGCCGGTGTTCCCGCTCGCGCCTAAGATTACGTATATTGCATTCGAAACAACGGGTGAAGTCATGGCTACTACCTCCTTGGTTTGGTAAGAATGGTGTCGAACGCCTTTAGGGCGACTGCGTTGCCTCCGGGTGTTACTTGGGGAATGTGCCGCCGAACATGGGAAGGCCGCTGAGAGATTCGGCCCTGGTCGCCTCGTCCTGCAAAACGTCCCAATGCTCTTTAAGAAGACCGTCTTCGAACCGGATAACGTCGGCCGCGATCCATGCAGCGGGCCTACCCATGCCCGTGAAGCGGCCATGCGCTATGACGTAATCGCCTTCGGCGATGATGAGCTGGTTCTCATAGTGCAACGTCTCCGGCACTGAGCGGACGAAATTGAATAGACCTTCCCGGCCTGGTGGTATGTGGGCGCTGTGCTGGATGTAATTCGGTGACCAGAAGCGTTCCGCCGCCGTGTAGTCGCCCTTGTTGAACAGTGTCTCGAATGCTTCGAGCACGATTGCCTTATTCCGTTCTGGGGATGAGTCGCTCATGGCTTCTCCTGTACTTGGAACGGGTTGCTCTGCGCTCCTACTAATCTAGAGTACGTACGTAATCCAGAAGTTGCAAGGTATTTTAGAAAAATCCCTGTAGAACATCCCGTCGGACTTCACTTGCTAAGGGCAGCATTGACATTTATCGTTGACGTAGTGAGTTTCTTGCACCAAGGTTATGCGGTTTATATCCAATCAAGGAAGAGTACGCTGATACTCTAGGAGAGGGTGATGGCAGATGGGATATTCGAAGAGTGACAAGGCGGAGACGCACACTCGGATCGTGAAGGTTGCCGCCAAGAGGTTTCGCGAGCTCGGTCTCGAAGGCATCGGCGTTGCCGATGTGATGAAGGAAGCGGGTGTTACTGCTGGCGGGTTTTACAAACATTTCGATTCACGAGACGAACTGGTGGTAGAGGCGCTGGCCACCGCATTCCAGGATCTCGACCGCTGGGAGGAAAATACCGACACGCTAACGAAAGTTTTAAAGGCCTATTTGACCGAAGAGCACCGGGACGCTCCGGGAACAGGTTGCGCTCTGGGCGCGTTGCTGGGTGACATGTCCCGGGCGAGTCGATCCGCGAAGGCCGTATATACCGCACGACTCAAGCGCACCCTGGCATACTCGACGGACCTTGTTCCTCCAAATGGCGGCTCTGATCGGCGCGCCCGTGCGATTCTCACGATTAGTGCAATGCTCGGAGCGATCAATCTCTCTCGTGCCGTGTCGGACCCGAACCTTTCACGAGAGATTCTCAAACGGACTCGCGATGAGCTGATCAGCTTGAACAAACAGGACGGCGGGGAGAAAAGACCGGAAACCCTTTGAAGGCTTGTCTGCTCACGCTGCAGCGTCTCGTAATAAATCTTCGATTTTCCTATCCAAATCCCTCGCAACCTCTAGCGCGTGGCGATTCTCGTAAGGGGCTAAGAAGCTCGCCATCCGGTCGTAGGACAAATGCACGCCGTCCGCGCGCGCATCTACAAGAACCGTAACCGGCGCGTAAGAACCGGCATCGGGAACGTGCTTGGCCATTTCCTTCATGATCAGGGGATTGCCAATGACGAAGCGAATTATCTTCGGAGTTTCACTACCCATTTCTTTCCGCACGACCGCGCCATGATCCAACTGCATAAACAGCATCAGCCCTGCTTTGCCCAAGCTCCTCTCAACTACACTCTTCAGCTCGGCAAAAGACCGTGCCTCGTGTGTCAGTCTCCCAAATTCAGCCATATCCGGATGACCGATGGCGGCGTTCACACCGGCTATTATTTCATCGAACGGCTTGGAAGTCGTCAGAGTGAACCGCTCTATCTCGATTTTTTTAATCATCTCGAATCTCTTTTCACGCAGTCGGCCTGATCGAGCCGCATGAAAGTCACCGCAGTTGTTGGTGCAGAAATTCGCTCGTCCGCCCGTTCGCGAGCGCTGCCGCGGCGGCATTGTAGTGTGCCCCATTGTTCCGGGAGAAAGCATGACTCTGACCTGGATAGCTGTAGACCGTTGCGTTTGGTTTCTTACTGAGTGCAGCTTTAATTTCAGCTTGCGCGGCCTTGGAAATGAATTCGTCCTCCTCGGCCAGATGCATTAGAAGGGGCGCATTAAGCCCGCCCATCTCTCCCAGATATTTGTCAGTATCGCCGCCGTGATACGCGACAGCGGCATTGACCCCATGGTAACGAACTGCTGTCACGAACACCATCAATGCGCCGAGACAATAACCCAGAAGGGCAACTTTGCCATTGCACTCCTGGAGGTTGCGAACTGCGTCTACTGTGTCCTTTACGTCCTTTGCTCCCGAATCTCTGTCATAAGCTCCGTATAGACGAAGGCCGTGATCCCAGTCCTCGTTCGATGTGACATTAAGATCGACGCCCGGCTCCTGCCGCCAAAACAGGTCGGGCGCGACAGCAAGGAAGCCCTGTTCGGCAAGTTCGTCGCAGTGCTTACGGATGTCGGCGTTCACCCCAAACAGTTCCTGCAGAACGACAACGGCAGGTGCTGGCGAGTTGTTCGGCCTTGCGATGTAGGCGGCGAACGCGCCGTCATGTCCTTCTATGGTGATGCGGTCGTTCATTGTGTGCTCCTTGAACGATGAAATTCATCCGGACTTCCGCCGATGTCGCCGGTTGAGTCGGCGGAGGTCCACTATCAAGCGAGGCGGGCTTAGCCGGCGGCTTGCGTGAGTGCTACAGTGGTGGCGGCCTCTTGGATGAGCTTGGCTGTTTCCTTCGGGTAGGACATGTAGGCCACATGGCTCGCCTTTACCTCGACCGTCTTGGCCTTGGCGCGCTTCGCCATCATCCGCTCCTGGTCCGGATTGATCGACCGGTCTTCGGTGGCGACCATGTACCAGGTGGGCTTGTTCTTCCATGCGGGGTTCTTAACTGCGTGAGTGAACGAATCGGTGGATATCGGCACCTGCGATATCGCCATGAACTCCGCCTTTTCCTTCGGAATGTCCGCCGCGAAGTCGGCTGCGAAATCCTTCTGATTTATCCACCAGTTGCCCTCGCTGTCCGGCGTGAACGCCTTTGAGGCCTGCGGCAAACCTTGTTCGATGGTGGCGCAGCTTTCCCCGGTGTCCAGCGCGAATGCGGCAATATAAACAAGCGCAGCAACCTTTGGATGATTGCCAGCCTCGGTGATGATGGACCCTCCGTAACTGTGTCCTACCAGAACCACTGGCCCGTCCATGGCGTCAATGGCTGCCTTTGTGTACTTTTGGTCGTCGGCGTAAGAGGTTTCCGGGGGCTGCGCCACCGACACCGTGTACCCCTCATTCTTCAGGATGCTATAGACGGGTTCCCATCCGGAGCCATCCGCGAAAGCCCCATGTACCAAAACCACGTTCTTAATAGACTGTTTCATAGTCATTCTCCTCTTCAATTTGAGCTTCACTAATCCGCTTATTAAGCCTTTAGCTTGCGAGTGACCATAACCAGGATCGAGCGCGACAATATTGAAAACACAGACCACTTTTGTAATTCCTGCCTCAAATGTGGAGTGAAGGCGGGCGAAAAAAAACACTTCCGGCGTGAGTTCAAGGCGAAGTCTCCAGCCGAATGTCAAACCCGCTTCGAGGTTGCACCGGAAGACTCAGCGTAAGACCTTCACCGAAACGGCAAATTCCAGGATGGGACCTAATGGGGTGGTTGAAGAGGGGCGCGTTTGGATGTTTCGTAACAAACGCTGCGGTTTGAGTGTTCACGCCTCCATTTTGCCGGAGTCGCACCTACGATTGCTGCAAACGTCCGGGTAAGGGCGGCTTGATCAGAAAAACCAGTCTGCGCAGCAATTTCCACCAACGAGTTATTCGTTTCCGACAAAAGGACCTTCGCGATCTCGATGCGGTGCAGAATCAGGTAACGATGTGCGGAGGTTCCAAATGTTGTCCTGAACGATCGCGTGAAATGGCTGACTGATAGCCTGCATTCCTCGGCAAGTGTGGCCAGTTTTATCTCGCCGTCCAAGTGCTCCTGGAGCAATTCCACAACGCGGCGCCTTTGCCACGGCGCCAGACCGCCTTTGAGCTGATGGATAGGTCCACGAATCTGGCCATACCGCGCGACAAGGTGCGAACAAATCATCATGGTGAAAGAATCCATGAACAACCGAGAGAAAATCCGCGGCCTATTTAGCGACGGCAGGATCAGTTGCGTCAGGTGATGGATCGTCGAGTCGGAGGTTCCATAAACGCAGTGCAGACGTTTAACTCTGGCCGTCTCGGTATCGTCCGTGAGGGAGTCCAGGGTGGCACGCGGAACGTGGTAGTGGACCCAGTCGATCGGCCCCGGGTTACGAATACTCGAATTTGACTCCAGGTCGCACATTGCCACTCCGCCCACTGGCCATGCCGCCGTCTGTGTGTACTTTTCATCGGTCCAAAGTTCCCAGTCCCCGGAATTTGCATGATTAAGGTGAACGGAAACAACGTAGGCCTTTTCAGATGGGATGGACGCGGTTCGTTCCGGGATACCGCTTCGTGCGATCAGCCGCGTAATCGCCAACTGCGGCCGGACGATGGAAACTGCGGAATCGATGGCGACATGGGACGGCTGATTCATCGTGAAATACTTCGCCATCTGCGCACCGTAGGCGCTTGCCAAGTTCGGTGAAGCCGTCATGGATAGCTCCGTTCCGGAGAGTGATTGTGGCTGAGAGTCTCGGACCAAGCTTCGGGCATTTGTGCGGAATTCCGATTCTGTTCGACCTGAGTTTCATTCACGGCAACCTCCAACAGGAGACGACCGGTCAGCTTGCTGAAGAATCGAAGAATACTACCTTTCCCTGAACATTTTTCAAGAGGGCTAAAAGAATTCCAGACTTTTGGGTTGGAATTGACAAATTCAGTCCTTTTCGACAAGCCGCGCATGGGCAATTGCGTGCCAGATTCGACCAATGCTTCCGATTCAGGGCGAGATCTCATATCGAGCGCACGATCCTCGCGAAATGCTTCTGCTCTCCGGTGGCAGGTTATTTCAGGATGTCGGCTATGTCCAGGCGAGCATTTACCGCATCGCGTCTGCCGTAAACGCGCCTAAAGGCACTTTCTATAACTACTTCAAGAGCAAGGAAGAACTGGCATCGAGACTTGTAGATCGCCAGTTCGAGTCGCTTCGGGAATCGCTTTCTCAATCAGCCGGTAGCGCAAGCGATCAACTGAAAGAGCACTGCCACTTCCTGGCCGCAGAACCACCGATGGTAGAAGTTGCCCCGCTTCAAGTCCTGGCCACGCTTGCTGCGGAGGCGCCAGCGATCCCCGCAGCACTCACGCAACGCATCGCTCGTGGTACAGGAATCTGGATTACTCGCGTGAGCGACTTGATCTCGCGCGTTCAGATAGAAAGCGGGACAGCAACTGGGCGCGACGATCCCAAAAAGCTGGCGTCGTTGCTGGTCACTTGCTGGTACGGGGCGATCATTCGTAGGAAAACGGAACCATCTTTAAAATCTCTGGACGAGTTTCTTCCGTTCTTCGTCCGCGGCGGTGGTTTCTGAAAAGAACCCCGGTCAACTACGGGTAGCTTGTCAAAAAGAGGTAGATTGACGCGATGCGCCCGTCGCGCACAATGATGAAATCGGTCCCGCCGTAAGCCGGAGCCTCACCCGGGTGGCCTGATACCCAGCGGACCAGCCCTCCATCGCCCGATTCCGCAGGCTCGGTAATTGGCTGATATCGAAAATCAGGGTGAGTAGCTTTGATCGCGCCCGCGATGCGGTCGATTTCGTCACGGCCACGATAGACTCCCTTGCTGGGGTCGTAGAAAACGCAATCTTCCGTGTAAATCTCGTCGATGGCGGCGCGCCTGCGAGCGGTATCGTTTTCACCAAAGACATCACGAAGATTGCGTATCAATAAAGTTGAAATGCTGTTGCCCATGGTTCCCTCCATAGAATTGTCGCGGATTTTGCACCTAAGACCGATTCCCAGCTAGCTAACGATTGGTCGCGTCTCCGTCCAATCCACAATAAGTTTTCGCTCTCCGAACAGCCATCGCCCATCGGCTCTGATAAAAACATCGTAATAGCGGAGCGAGGCTACGAAGATTGATCGTTTCCCTTCCGATGCAGAAATATGATGAGCAAGACAGTACGTTTCTCCCGTCGCTTGATCTTTGTCGAATACAATCGTGCTCTGTCCCAGGAAGTGAGTCGTGGCCTCATATTTGTTGAGGTCGGCGAATACCGACGCCAAGTCCTCACGGCGATGCAAGTCCATGGCAGGCTGAGAAGATTTGGCATCCATAAAAACGATGAAGCGAGAATCCGGACTAAAGAGAGCCATCTGCCCTCCCGCGTCACGTCGGTCGGCGCAATGTGCATATGCCTCGATAAGTTCGCGTATTGCTAGACGATCCGCAGCCTCCGTGCCCGAAATCGAATGGTGCATCAGTCTCTCCTTCCCTAGATAGCTAGGCTGCGCTCAGCCGAACCAAAGTGACAAACGATACCTCGTTCGCTCACGGTCGCAGAACCAACTTGCCGCGTGTGTGGCGCAATTCGATTTGTCGGAACGCGTCGCGCACGTCGTCGAGAGCGAAGACTCCGGCAATCGGAACTTCCAACTCGCCCTGTGCGATGAAGTCGGCCAACTCGGCGAGCACCACTGCTGTGGCAGCATCCGCGCCGCCTTTTGACTGAACCCCAAACCGCTTCACAGCTTCGAAATCGGCAATGGTATCGATCTTCTCTGGCGGCAGTTTGAAGACTTCGATGCCCATGGCGACATATTCGCCACCGAAGAAATCCAGTAGTGCGTCGATGTGTCCGGACTTCGCTGCGGCGCGCAGTCGGGCCGGCAGATTGTCGCCATAGTTGATTGGGATCGCGCCATGGTCCGCAAGCCAGGCGTCGTTGGACGGTCCAGCGATTCCGAGGACCGTTGCCCCAGCGCGTCGGGCGAGTTGAACTGCGATCGAACCGACACCTCCAGCTGCACCTGCAATCACCACCGTATCCCCCGGTGCCAGACTCACTGCCCGCACAGCGGCGTAAGCAGTAACTCCCGCGACGAACAGCGAACCGGCCACTTCCCAGAGCACCTTGGCTGGCCGCGGTGTTAATTGATTCGCTGGCACAGTCACGTATTCGGCGTGGCTGGACCGTCTCATGGAGAAACCGATCACTTCGTCCCCGAGAGCAAAACCGCTAACGCCGAGACCGAGCTCAGCCACAACTCCCGCCAGGTCGCTGCCTTGACCAGACGGAAACGTCGCCGGAAATAAGTGGTGCAGCGCGCCACTCCGGATCACCGCCTCACTCGGATTGATACCCGCTGCCCGGACCTCGACCAAAACCTCACCGGCTGCCGGAAGAGGGCGAGGCACATCGCGCACTTCGAGGACGTCGATGCCACCATACGAATCGAACTGCACTGCTTTAGACATAAAATGCGCTCCAATCCGGATTCTTCACCTAATACTTCCCTCTGGCTTAGGTTCGCGGCTCAAAGCGCGACTGGAACAACGCGGAAAACGCCTGCCGCACGTTGATGAAAGCCACGACCCACAGAACGGCGACGAAGATGGCCAGCGGTAATCCCGCAGGCGCCATAAAGATGTGGAAACTGAGGATGTTGAAAATGATGGCGGCCAGTATGGTCAGCGCCAGGGGTACATAGCGGTTTACGAGTAACAGAACTGCGGGCACGATCTGTAATGCGAAAATCACCACGTACAGCCGGGACACAAACAAAGCCCCAAAGAACTGGCCCGCGATGCCCGCAGGCGGCGGCATGGGAATAAAATGCAGGAAGCCGTTTAGCCCAAACGTCAGAAAAATCACACCCAGCAGGTAGCGCGAGATGGTTGAAGCGATCTTCATATTCTTCTCCTCAAGGCCAGACCATCAGTCGGCCATCATCATTTGATGTAGATTCTATTTACATAGATACATCGTGTGGACAACTATATTCACTGCCTCGTTCTTAGTTTCAGTAGGCCGATTGCGGCGCAAATGATAAAGGTCCGAGAGTTTGGGATGTTCGGGAGGTGCTACGCGGCTATCTCATTGTTAACGCAAAAGGATCGGATTGACGCCGGTCCTCAGGCTCTCGGTACGCTTTCCAATCTTTTTGAGTGTCGCTTCAAGAGTTTGCAATTCTTTAGGGCTCGCATCGGCAAAGACTTTCCTGATTTCGGCTGCGTGTTTGCGAAAAATCGGTCCGATCAATTCTTTGCCCTTTGGCGTGAGTGACACGACGCGGACACGACGATCCTCAGCACTCTCGATGCGACTCACCAGGTCCCTCTCCACGAGGCGATCAACAGCCGTACTGATCGACCCGGGCGTAAGGTTGACCTTCGGGCCGATCGTGTTCACGGGCAAAGGTCCTTTGTTTAGCAACACTTCCAGGATTCGGAAGTCGGTATCGTCGATTCCCGTTTCCTCAAGCCCCGCATAGAGATACTTCGCGGCGGCGTGGAAGGTCTTCATCAATACCAACCAACAGTGAGTCGGGTCTTGCGAGTTTTTAGCCATGACAAGAATTACTTTGCTCCTTCGTGTAACCGATGTCCAGCATGATGTATCTGTGTCAATATAATCTGCATCGATGGATAGTGAGAAAGAGAGGCACGCTGCACATGGAATCCACAACTAAGAAAGTCATCGCCGTAGTCGGCGCGACGGGGCAACAAGGAGGCGCCGTTGTACGCGCCCTTCAGAACGGCAATCAATTCAAAGTACGCGCGCTAACACGCAATCCGGCCAAGCATCGCGAACTTGCGGACGAAGTCGTCGCAGCAGACCTGAGTCACCCCGACACCCTGGCATCCGCATTTGCTGGGGCGCATGGGGTGTTCCTCGTAACCAACTTCCAGGAGCACGGAACCAGCGAACTCCAGCAGGCAATTGCTGCCGTACGCGCAGCCAAGGATGTCGGCGTCAAACACTTCATCTGGTCCACGCTACCGGATGTCGAAGCAATCAGCAAAGGCAAGTTGCACGTTCCTCACTTCACCGGGAAAGCCAAAGTCGACCGAATCGTGAGAGAAGCTGGGTTTGCAAATCATACGTTCGTCATCGCACCTTTCTACTACCAAAACCTTATCGGCGTGCTTGGTCCGCAAAAGCAGCCAAACGGATCTGCGGGCTGGAGTCTCCCGCTGGACCCATCTGTCCGAGGCATTCACATGGGCGACATTACGGAGCTTGGCGACATCGTGGCCGGAGCTTTCGCTCACCCAGATCAGGCAGGCCATGGTGAATACCTACCTCTAGTAGGGGATTTTCTGAGCTTTAATGAAATCATCGACACTCTCAAGCGGCAGGGTCACAGCTTCTCTTTCAATCAGGTGCCAAAGGAAGTCTTCGCCGGTTTCTTTCCTGGAGCGGCTGAGTTAGCGGAAATGTTCGCGTACTTTCAAGCGCACACCTACTTGGGTACGGATGCACGGAACGAAATCGCGCTCGCCAACAAGGTAGCAGGCAGTCCGGCAACCAAGTTTCTGCCCTGGGCGCGCTTAAATTTCCCGGCTTCAGAGGCCGCCAAGTCAGCACCACGCTGATTGCGGCAACCCACTCAGAGAGAAGATAAAATGCACGCAACACGCAAAATTCTGAACGTAGTTGTTCTTGGACTCTTTGGTTTTGCAGGACTTTCTGCGAGTTACGGCGCACCGCACAGCGCGAGTTCTGACTCAAAGAAAACGGAGGACCAGCCAAACATGTCGAACAGCATATCGACCTTAGCGCGTTTTACGAATTCACTTTGACCTATTGGGCGCCGGTTTCCCAGGACCGCTCTTGAACACACCGTCGCCTTGCTTTAGGCGGTTTTGACATGAGCCAGCAAAAATGCGCAGCGTGTTCCTACGATTTGTGCGGCGCGAAAAGGCGGCACGTCTGTGGGCCGAATTCCCGCGACGGTAGGTTCACTTTGGTCGCCCCGGGTGTGGGGGCTTCGACTCGAAATCAGTGGACACGCTAAGTTCTTTCCAGGACCTTGCCTCTTCTAGGCGTGCGAGGTCGTTTTTCTCCGCCCCGTTGTACGCATCGCTGCCGAGCAACAGTCGCAATGGAGGTTTCTGTTCTTGCGTCAGTCGCACGATCGCTTGAGCCGCCTTTTTCGGATCACCGGGCTGCTTACCGTTGTAGTCGCGTTGAAACCTCTGGCTTTGCGACCGCTTAAAGCGGCTTGCATATTCGCCGGCAGTAATGCCGAGAACACGTATAAACGTTCGGCGCATGGCAAGAGGCGCCTGAAATCCACAAGCATCCGCGATCTCCTTAAGACCCATCGCGGAGCTATCGATCAATTGCTGTGCCGCCTCCACGCGCATGCGATCGACGAATTGCCCTGGATTCATTCGCGTTTCGCGGAGACAAACACGGGTGAAATTGCGTGAGCTCATTCCCATTCGTTTAGCAAGTCTTTCAACGCTTAAATTCTCACGCAGATTCTCGATCATCCAAACCTGCAGCTCGCGGAGGGGCTGCGATGTTGCCGCTTGCCGCGAGAGCATATGGCTGTATTGGGACTGTCCTCCCGGACGAACGAGAAACATCACCAATATCCGTGCGATTTCGAGAGCAACCTGGTGACCGTGATCCTCTTCTACGAGTGCCAGCGCCAAGTCCATCCCAGCCGTAATACCTGCCGACGTATAAATCGACCCATCTCGCAAATAAATCCGATCAGGCTCAACTAAGACGGAAGGATATTTCCGCGAAAGCTTGTCGCAATAGGCCCAATGGGTGACCGCCCTTTTGCCGTTAAGCAGCCCAGCGGCTGCGAGCACGAACGTTCCGGTACAGATACCCGCCACCCGACGCGATCGAGATGCCAACCCAATGATGCGGTGGAGATATTCGTCGTCATACAGTTCGTCATTCGCCCCCGGGCCGCCCGCAACCACTAGTGTATCGATCTGAGCCGCCAGCTTTGTGAAGGGAACGGCATCCGAGATTTTGAATCCATGATTCAGTTGCAATTCCGTTGTACCTTCCGGGCTGGCCACGACCACTTCGTACTCTGGAGCGAATTTAAACACCTCGAGCGGACCCACAAGGTCCAGCATGTCAACGGGCTGCGGACCAGTAATTACGATTCTCCTCATCTATGCCCTCCTCGATCCATTAAGCCGTGTCCGAACCTGTGTCCGATTTTGATTCATCTATGTCGTAGCGTTGAAGCCCTGTTTGAAATTAGTGTTGCCCTCGTCATCTACACACAGCCACGAGGCGGGAGTCAACGATCTCTCTGACCTTTCATAAACGGTCAGTCCCGATCACAGGAGCATCGGATGCGAAATACGTATCGCGCGATGGAAGTAACTTCGCCAGGCGTTTTCTCCTTAGTTGAAAGAAAGATTGCCGTCCCCGGCGCCGGACAGGTGCGTATCCGCGTCGAGGCTTGCGGTGTATGCCATTCGGATGCGGCAACTGTGGAAGCGCAATTCCCCAACCTTTCTTACCCGCGCGTGCCTGGCCACGAGGTTATCGGACGAATAGAGGAGGTGGGTCCTGGCGTGACAGCGTGGAAGGTCGACCAGCGTGTCGGAGTTGGATTTTTCGGGGGTGAAGACGGAACCTGCGAGGCGTGCCGCCGTGGTGAGACCGCTTATTGCCAAAATGCAATTATGACCGGCATCACAACTGACGGTGGCTACGCGGAATCGATGATCGCGGAGGCACGCGCGCTTGCCCTGATACCGGATGCACTCAAGTCAGAAGATGCGGCCCCCCTGGTTTGTGCCGGCATAACAACCTTCAACGCGCTTCGTAACACCGCACGTGCCGGCGACACCGTTGCCATTCAGGGAGTGGGCGGGCTTGGCCACCTTGGCGTGCAGTTTGCACGAAAAATGGGCCTGCGCACCGTGGCGATTGGCGGGGGTCCCGACAAAGAGCACCTGGCGCAGAAATTAGGAGCGCACATCTACATCGATGCCAAGGCAGAAGACGCGGCGGCAGCTCTGCAAAAGCTCGGAGGCGCAGATGTCATCCTTGCGACCGCGCCAAGCGGGGCCGCAATCGGTAGCTTGCTTCCCGGCCTTAAAACTCGGGGCAAACTTGCGGTTGTCGGAGTCTCAGGTGATGCCATCCCAGTCAACGGCGTACCGCTTATCTTCGGTGGACGGTCAGTTGTCGGCAGTCTCACCGGAAGAGCGATCGAGACTCAAGATACCCTGGATTTCAGCGTACTCACAGATGTCCGTCCAATGATCGAAACACTTCCGCTTGCAAAAGCCGAGGAAGCATACAAACGAATGATGGATGGCAAGGCACGCTTCCGAGTAGTGCTTACTATGACCTAGACAAGTTTAAAAGCCTGCGGCAAAACGGAGCACAAACCGAAGGTCCCAGAGGGAGACTTGGATGAATTCATTCCAGGAAATCTTTAACAAACAGAAGGCGTACTTCGATTCGGACGCGACCAAATCGTACGAGTGGCGCATCGATCAGCTGACACGCCTTGAGAACTTGTGCACTGAGAACGCCGAGGCTCTTGAGGCTGCGATGAGCAGCGACTTCAAGACCGCCAGCCAGGAAAAAGTCTTCGAAATTAAGGCACCAGTTGGAACCGCCGCATTCGCGAAGCAAGAGCTGAAAGAGTGGATGAAGCCTGTAGATGTCGTCGTACCGAAAGCCCTTCGGGAGAGCGGGCATACCGCCAAGGTTTATCGAGAACCGTACGGCGTCACTTTGGTGATTGGTCCGTTCAATGGGCCATTGACCCTGCTTTTCGACCCGGCGTGCCAAGTTCTTGCGGCGGGCAATGCGTGCATCCTCAAACTCTCCGAGGGTTTGCCCGCCACCAGCAAGGTCTTACTGGATCTCATTCCGAAATACTTCGATCCTCGGGGCGTTACTGCCGTCACGGGAAGTAAGGACGAGGTGACGGAACTGCTCAAGCTACCCTTCGACTTCATTTTCTTCACCGGCAGCGTCAAGGTTGGGAAGATCGTCATGCAAGCGGCCGCAAAAAATCTGACTCCGGTTCTTCTCGAACTCGGGGGCCAGAACCCGGCCTTTGTTGATGCGACCGCCAATATCCCCGACGCAGCCAAAAAGATTGTCTGGGGGGCTACGGCCTGGGGCGGCCAATGGTGCACTTCGCCCGGATACGCCTACGTGCATGAATCCATTGCCGAGGAATTCGTCCAAGAGTGCAAGAAAGCTGTCGTCGAGCTTTACGGGAATGATCCGAAGAGCAGATTCGACGACTATTCACGGATCGTAAGTCCCAAGGCGGTCGAACGTCTCGCAAGCCTTATCGACCAAAGCAAAGTCGTCGCTGGCGGTGCATCCGACCCGAAGGCACGCTACATCGATCCCACGATCATTTATCCCGTTACCTGGGACGATCCGATCATGGAGGACGAAATCTTTGGACCGCTCCTCCCAATCCTTACCTATAAGAGTATGGATGCCGCCATTCGTGAGGTGAAGAAGCATCCGAAGCCCCTTTCCGGTTTCCTCTTCAGTCGTGACCATCAGGCGATCGATCATTTTCTCGCGACCTTGTCCTTCGGCGGCGGCGCCATTAATCAGGTGAACATCCATCTGTTTATCGAAACCATGCCTTTCGGCGGCGTCGGATTCTCAGGTATCGGCCACTACTACGGCAAGGCCGGCTTCGATGCTCTGACGCATGCGAAATCGGTCCTTATCTCTCCTCCCGACGTTGCCATCGAGCATTTGTTCCCGCCGTACACGGAGGAAAAGGTCAAAGCGCTCAGCCAGTGGTTTGAATACTAAAAGGAGGGTCGCCCGTAGTTTTCCATCAAAGGGGTAAATATGGTTTTGGCGGGCATCAAAGTAACCGACACACATCTAGTCCGCGACGCAATCGTTCTGGCCCGCAGTTCTTCGGAGCTATACCTTTTCAACCATGTGATGCGTTCCTGGCTATTTAGCGTTTTGCTTTCCGAAGACGTCAAACCTTCGCCGGACCCCGAACTCCTGGCCGTTTCCACCGTTTTACACGATCTCGGCCTGACCGACCGCTACATGGCCGAGGAGCGATTCGAGGTCGATGGCGCCAACGCAGCCCGCGCGTTCCTCAAGGAGCGCGGTATCGCGACCCTGCAGCTGCAACTTGTCTGGGACGCGATCGCCCTTCACACAACCCGCTCCATCGCTCTCCACAAAGAGCCCGAAGTCGCAATGACCCATTCAGGCATTGCGGTGGACGCTATCGGGGTTGGTCTCGATCGAATTCCGACAGATAAACTACAGGCGATCCTCGCGGCGTTCCCTCGCTTGGCGCTCAAGAACCAGCTCCAGTCATCCCTATGCAACATCGTTCGCCGCAAACCGGCGACCAGTTTTGACAACATTCTTCGGGATTTCGGCACCCGCTACGTCGAAGGGTTCACTCCTCCGAACTTCGCGGACGTCGTCGCAAACTCGCCGTTTTCTGAATAGTTCTTCTAGCGAGGACATCCGTCTATGAATGTGTTCCGCGCTGCTCTTTCTAGTGACTTTTGGATTACGGGGATCGCGATAGCTCGTTACATCCCTCGGGCCTTTCGTACAAAGCAAATCGATGGGAATCTCTTTTTCACGGAGGAGAAGCGGCAGGAGTATCGGCGACGTGTCGAGAGTGTGACGCTGAATTCGCGGCGCAAGTGGGGAACCATGGAAGTCGACCAGATGCTTCACCATCTCAACCTTGCATGCGGCGGTTCGCAAGGCTTCTACGATCTTCCCGACGAGAGCTATCTTATCTCCCGAACGCTTTTCAAATGGATTCTCGTTGACTGGTATTCGGAGCAGCCCGTTGGCTTGCGCCTCCCGACAGGCTTCAAAATTCCGCATGCACAGAGATTTGAATTTGCTTACGAGAGGGGCGAGCTGAAACGCTTTGGAGACATTGGAGATCGGAAGCATCTTTCCGCCGAAAACGTATCGAAGCAGAATGTATGAGGTCACTGGCAAATGCCGCCCTGTAATCAGTTGCTCTACGGTTGGAAACTGAACATATCGTTTCTTGAATACCTGTCCCTGTGTCTGTTGCTTTCACTGACGATCAGGATCGTGCACAGCTTTGTCAGGGCCTTAGCAATCGTACGAGGCGACTACCCCGGGTCAAAAAGCCAAAATGTACCAAAGGATCTCCGAACAGGTTTTTTGTGGTGCGTGAACGAGTTTAACAAACATAAGGAGCACAGCGACCTCTGGATTCCGACTGCGATTGGGTTTCTTGAACTAGCCCTTTATCCAGTTTTAATCGGTATTGGATACTTCGTCGGAGGATGCCCCGGGTTTAGTTGAAACTTGAGAACAAGAAGCAGCGGCTCTCGCCCGAACTCAGATAGAGTTCGGGTTGCGAATCCCTTTTAAAGGAGAGAGCCGCCGTGAGAAAGAATTACCAGAGGAAAGAGCGCAAGTCCAATCACAAGTTCGAGGTCGTGGGAGAGCAAGAGTTGCTGGTGCGGGTGCCCTTGCCCATCGCCGAGGTTTGGGCGGAGATGCAAGCACAGGTGGAAGAGCTAACCGGTAAAGCGGGGCTGCAGATCCTGCGGGCCATTCTGGAAAACGAAGTCACGCGTCGGGTGGGGCCTCCGCATCGGCCCAATCCCACGGCCGGTTGTGTGCGCTGGGGAAAGCAGCCGGGTTATGTGGTGTTTGCGGGACAGAAGATCCCGCTGGAACGACCGCGGGTACGAACGCGGGAAGGCCAAGAAGTGGAACTGGAGAGCTACGGGCAGTTGCAGCGAGACGGAAAACTGCAACGAGCGGTGCAGGAGCGCATGGTGGCTGGGTCGTCTACGCGGAACTATCGGCGAGCGGTCGAGAGTGTTCTGGAAGGCTATGGGATCGAGAAGAGCAGCGTGAGCCGGCAGTTTGTGGCGGCCAGTAGCAATCAGCTACGAGTGCTGTGCGAACGACGACTGGAAGATCTGCACCTGGTGGTGCTGATGATCGATGGCATTCACTTTGGTGGTCAGGTGCTGGTGGTTGCTCTGGGTATCGCCGAAGGGGGAGAAAAGCACGTTTTGGGAGTGTGGCAAGGAGCCACAGAGAACACCACGGTGGTCAAAGGGCTGTTGGAAGATCTGGTGGACCGCGGACTGGATCGGACGCGGCGGTATCTGGTGGTGATGGATGGATCGAAAGCGCTGCGAGCCGGTGTGGAGCGGGTTTTCGGTGACCAAGTGGAAGTGCAGCGATGCCAGATACACAAGCGGCGGAATGTGAAGGAGTATCTGCCGGAGAACTGCCAGAAAGACTACGACCGGCGGATGAACCAAGAACGCAACGATCCTAGATTGGCCACATCAGTCCGGCGGCGAGTATCGCGTTTTGCGCAAGGGAACGAACGAATGGACTTGCCTGCCGGGTATTCCCGGTTATTCGCATGATGAACCCGGCTGCTTCGATCCAGTTTTTATGCAATGGATGAAAGACAGCCTGGCCGGTCGCGAGCCACACATTAGAACCGTCGGCATCGCGTACATGTACATCGGCGCCTGGGTTCCGAATAAATCGCAGAATGGCAGCGGCGACGAATTCCACGTAGGTCCTCACATCATGATCGTGAGCCCGCATGACAACCAGAAAGAGCTTCAGTCGATCAGCCACGATGGCTCCACAGGCATGCCGAACGTCGCGCATCTGACGGCCTAAGCTCGCAATTAGTCCCATCACCTAACAGCCGGTCGCCGGCAATGCCCTCATTCACCACCGCCCTTTTTGCTCTTTCCGGCCTCATTCCTATTTCGCGGATAAGATCGCTCGGCCAGCTGTGGTCTCCGCTGAGACAGCTGAAAATCGGCCATTGATGAATCGGTGCCTCGGAATCATCGAAGGCCATGAGTCGATGGCCTGCCAGTAAATGTCTCGGAACAAGTGAATCAAGTTTGTCGGCCGCATCCAAAGCGTCGACATACTCCGCAAGCGTGGGTTCTTCGAACCGCTTGTCGTGGTTTAGGGAAAAACCGAATTGTGAAATGTTTCCCCATTCTACCGTGCGGCTTGCCCGTCTTCTGTATGAAGTTGTTCGGCGTACATTTTCGGCGGGCGTTTTTAGATCGATCGAGGGAGGAGAGAAAAATGCCAAATTGTGACGTTCATGGGCCTGTGGGAACGGCGAGTGGTGGGCTGTACGCCGTGTATATGAGTTATGGTCAGCCGCTCTCGCATGTGATAGCTGAAGCGGCAGGGGGCGCGGTTGGCGGATACGCCGGCGGTGTTCTTCCGGATCGGATTGATGTAGCGACGCACCCCGGCCATAGGGCGGAAGCGCACAGCATGGCCATAACGGGAACGGCCGGGTGGATTGTGAGTGAGAACCTGCCCGAGTGGCAGGCTGCGTTGCGAAGTCATGCGGACAGATTTGCGGCAATGCGGATGCAGGCGGAGAACCCTCTTTTACAGGTATTGCTCTGGATCGCCGAGTTCTGTCGATTCGTAGCGGGATTGGCTGCTGGTGTTTCGGCGGGCTATGCTTCGCATCTAATGCTGGATTTTTTCACCCGGCGTCGCTACCCGTTGTTTAGAGGGTTGGGCGAACGCCTCCCTATATATAAGGTGTCGTTAGCAAGTTAAAAAGTCCGGTTTTCATAGCACACGAAGTGTCCGGTTTGGTTTTGGTGTGAGGGGTTTAGTTGGGGTGTAGAGTCTGGGGAGGCGTGGGGAGCGTAGCGACCCCCGCTTCCCCAGAGGTTGGCGCTGTTTCCGTGTTCCAACGTCAGTGTTAGTCCTGTGCGGTTGTAGCGCCCCAGCAAGTGGGGACCATAAGTGATACTCCAGGTTCCATCCAAATGCTGGTAGACCATCACGCGGCAACCCGCCAGCGTGGCACGCCACGCGGTTTTCTCGATCTGCAGAATGCACGGGCCGATGTGCACGGTATTGTCCTGATTGACGGTGCGCTCATGCTGCAGAGAAAAGATTAGGTCCAGATTCTTTCCCCGTACCGGCAGAAACGCGTGGCCTGGCTGTGTCGGTGCTACGGCAAAGCGCTCATTGAATTCCGTGATGTACTGCTCACGCAGAAATTCATTTGCTCCCGCCAGGCTGTGGATCCCGTGCAGTCGCAGTTCTTGCGGTAGACGTCCTTGCCAGGTTCCGAAGTTGCGTTCGCTCCTTCCGCGGGCCTGCGGAGAGTAAGCCGGAATCATTTGAATTCCGAGTTCCTGAAGAGCACGCCCCACTTGCGTGGGCCTCGTGCGATCGACCGGCTGTCCGGCTTTCCGGGTGTGAAAGAAATGGCTGGCACGATCGCTGTACAATGCGCAGAAAGCGCCTTTTCGCTCAATAACCTCCCATAACGCAGTCATCACCGTAGCCGTGGACTCCTCTTCCACCAACTGGGCGTAGTAATCTCGCTAGTGGCATCGTCCAGAATCACCAGTAAGTCGTATCTCCGGTGATCCTGAAACCAGGCGTGCGAGCTGCCATCGAGATGCAACAACATCCCCGGCAGCGGGCGCCGTGGCCGCTGCCGTCGATGCACACCACGCTTCTTGTTTTTCTTCACCAGCCCGGCGGTTTGCAAGGCCTGCTTTACCCACGTGTAACTGAGCCGGATGTGGTGCTGTTCCCGCAGTTTTTCATGAAAATGCCGCACGTTGAAATCCCCATACTGCTCTTGATACAAACGTAAGATTTCCTCCACCGTCGCCAGCGGCACCCGCTTCGGGCTGGGTTTCCCCAAGCGGTGATCAAACAGACCGTCATAGTCGAACTCTTCATAGCGCCGTCGCCAACGCCGCATCTGTCGCTCACCGATGCCGATGATTTCCGCTGCCTGGCTCCAGGTAATCTTCTTGGCCACCGCCCGCAAAATTACTTCCTGGATCTTCATGGCCCGCTCCACTGCCGCTCTTGGGTAGGTCTCCATGCCTCCCTCCCGGCTGGTAGCTCTACCCTAACGGCTCGCTAAAAGCGGACATATCACGTGCTAATTCAACCGGACATATCATCTGCTAACGACACTCCCTATATATAAGGTTGACAGGCCTAGCGTAGTGCCATATCATGGCCGTGATAATTAACGTGGCCATGATAATTACCATGGCCGTGGTAATACCATGCCAGGCCATTACCCCAAGCTAGCCGACAACAACGAGGCCCAGCTCGAGCACCTCGTTGCCGATGCATTTCGAGAACAGGGCTGGCGGGTGTCGGCAGAGCCCCGCGGCAGTGAAGATGCTCGTCCCGACTTTGTAGCCTCGGCGCACGGAAAGAAGCTAGTCATCGAATTCAAGCGCGCCTCGGAAGGCCGCAAGGATCGGCTGATTCCCCTTCTTTCGCAGGCCGCACTCGATGCAATCTACCAGTCGCGCAGAATTCCAGGGCATCCGATTCCTGTCGCCATCGTCGGGGCGAATCGGATTTCGGACGCCGTTGCCGGAGAAGCGCTCGAATTTATCCGAGAACGGGCCCCGGAAGCAGCGGTTGGACTGCTGGACTTGGAGGGATTCCGTTCGTTCGCGGGTCATGGGCTAGAGCTACTGAACTCGCCGCGGCGCGCCGGAGGCAACGCGCAAGCGCCAAAGGCAAGGGCGCCGCAACTCTTCTCGGACTTGAACCAGTGGATGCTGAAAGTTCTGCTCGCTCCGCGAATTCCGGAAGAATACCTGTCGGCTCCGCGAGGTCGGTATCAAGGACCTTCGCAATTGGCGGAGGCAGCGGGCGTCTCGGTGATGAGTGCGTTTCGCTTCGTGGAGCAGTTATCAAAAGCGGGGTTTATCGACTCTGGCCCAGGGCCATTGCGGGTCGTGCGTCTTCGAGAATTGATGAGCCGATGGGCCGCTGCAAGCCAGAGGCGGGTTCTTGAAATCCCTATGCGCTGGGTGCTTCATCGCGGCAAAAAAGCCCTCGCGAACGCGCTGCGCTCCTACGAGTCACACCGGTTGGCCCAGCGAAATTCTGGCGAGCAACAGTGGATGCGACAGCCCCGATTGTGTCTGGGGCTGTTCGACGCCGCGGAAGAACTCAGCGTTGGGTTCGTACATGGGGTGAAGCCTTCTCTCTATCTGGAGCGCTTGAACGCGGAGGTCTTGAAAGATCTGGGCCTTTCGGGAAACGCAGAAGAATCGGAAGCGGACGTCCACGTACGCATTCCCGGAAATCGTGAATGCATTTTTCGCAGCGTTGTTCGAAAGGACGGTGTTCCCGTAAGCGACATTCTTCAAGTGTGGCTTGATGTCGATCAGCATCCGTCGCGCGGTAAGGAGCAGGCCGACCTGATTTGGAAAAGAGTTCTTTCACCGGCATTTGAGTCTTCCGAACCATGAGCGAACAGAATCTTGAGCTTGAAGCATTTTCAAAATTCATTGTCGCTCTAGAACCATGGCTCGGGGAGGCGGTTCTGATCGGAGGTTGGGCTCATCGCTTGTACCGACTCGATCCACGGGCGCGGAAGCTGGACTATCCACCGTTGACAACTCTCGACGGTGATGTTGCCGTTCCGCCTAAATTGAAGGAGCAGGAATCGACGGTTCGGGAACGCCTGCTCGGGGCAGGCTTTACCGAAGAATTCGAGGGAGAGGATCATCCGCCCGCCAAGCACTATCACTATGGGAAGGGCGGCGGTTTCTACGCGGAATTTCTTGCTCCTTTGGTCGGCAGCGAATATGACCGGCATGGAAAGCGAAAAGCGACAATGGAAATCGGGGGCGTCTCCTCCCAACTGCTTCGTTACATCGAGATCCTGCTTGTTTCGCCGTGGAGCGCTGAGCTAGGCGACGAATCGGGAATTCCGCTGTCGCCGAAAAGAACTGTGCAGATTGCCAATCCGGCGAGCTTCCTCGCCCAGAAAATTCTCATTCACGATCAGCGAGACTACGGAGACAAAGCAAAAGACTTGCTCTACATGCACGACACCGTGGAAGTGTTTTCGGAGAACCTGGAGGAGCTGCAGCACATTTTCCGGAAGGACATCGCCCCGCATCTTCACCCGCGACGGGTCGCCGAATTAGAACAAACCGGTGACAGGCTCTTCGGGAAAGTCGATGACGCGATCCGGGAAGCTAGCCTCATGGCGACGGGTCGCAAACTTCCGTCGGACCGACTCGCGGAAACTGCACGGGCAGGGTTGGCCGAGATTTTCGGCATAGAAAAGAAGGCGTAGGGAGCGCACGGGCCTGCGGCAGTTGTTCCGGCGGGTTCTTTGGCGGCAAGTTGACGGACGAGTTCAGGGCGTGAAGACCACTTTGCCGTGAGTTTTTCGCTCGGCGACTTCCTTGTGGGCAAGCGCAACATCTTTTAATGGAAATCGAGTTACATCGACCTTGAGAAACCCTGCCTCCACCCAAGCCAGCATTGGTGCATTTCATAGCGGGCTCCTATCAGACTGCTGGAGATCGCAAAGCATTCAGTGTGAAAAGTCAAAAATCGGACGCTGACTGCTTTCAGGCGATCCTATCGAAAATCTTCAGGGGGTTCCCTGAGCGAGCGGAATCTCCTCCGCGATCGTGTCCAGATGCTTCGAAGGAAGTTCATCACGGTCAGCGTAGAGAGAAGCGAGATCGTCTTGGTTTACGGCCGCAACGCTACTTAGCGCGACTCTCATGACCTACGCTGTTCCGCAACCTGCACGCTTTGCACAGGTGCTGTTGGTTGAGGCTCTGCGTAGGAAGGAAATCAAAGCCAACATTTCTTCCCCATCAGATAAACCAGATTTCACCGCCGTGCGGCGTACGCTGTGACCAAGGATGGAAACCGGGTGGCCTTTGCAAAGAAGGACGAAAAGGGGATTTCGCATTTGTGGATTGCATCGACTGACCACCGGAGTTCGCCTGAGCAATTAGCGTCAGTGGAGAACGAAGACCTACCGATGTTTCTGCCGAATGGGAATCTGATCTACCGGGCGAGGGAAGGCGGAGAAAATCACATTTACACGCGGCGGCAGGACGGATCGGGAAGGAAGAAGTTGCTGGAGGAAGCGATTCTGGATCTGGACGCGGTGTCGCCGGATGGTAGATGGATCATGGTCAACCAGAAGGACGATACGGACAAGGACCATCCCAATCGAAAGCTGGCGTATCCGAATGGCGGGGGAAGACCGGTAATAGTTTGCCGGGTCGTGTGTTTCGCATGGTGGAGCTTGGATGGGAAGTATCTGGCCTTGGAATTCTTAGCGACGGCTAACTCACTCTCACAAACGTACTTGTTGCCTGTAAGTGGCGAACACGGGCTGCCGGAGTTGCCGCCGGAAGGATTGGGCGGTCCTGATGACTTAAAAAAGTCGAGTCGAGGGATAGTACTGCCAAGAGGAGTAGATTCGGTGCTAGGGCCGGACAAATACTCGTACACAGTGACTAACATTCGGAGGAATATTTACCGCATCCCGATTTTGTGAAACTCTTAGCGACGATTAGCGCAATGGCGGATCTACGTCTCGCACGCACTACGTCTTGCCAAACGGGACCGCGACGCCACCCGGCGACAACTTGCGCTTCTCGAATAGCTCAGCTTGATATTCGCGAATGTGGGTCACAAGAGGTGTTCCTGTGACCCATCTTCGCAAAATGATGCTGGAAGAACTCCAGCGCCG
This sequence comes from Candidatus Acidiferrales bacterium, assembly GCA_963722985.1. GTDB lineage: Bacteria > Acidobacteriota > Terriglobia > Acidiferrales > UBA7541 > Acidiferrum. Next base: position 257,575 of record CAVROZ010000007.1, read on the forward strand.
TAATTACGCTCAACATACCACACGTTCGTACATCCGCACAGTCGAGGATTTTACTCGACACTTCAACTGCTCTCCGGATCGCCTAGGCCCTCGACACATTTACATCAAGCCATCGAGCAACCAACGCTTCATTACCTCACGCGAAGCGTCCGCCGCCGGGCGGCTACGTCCAAACGCGTCAAAACTCTCAAGAAAACCTGGAGCATAGCCGAGACGCCCTATCCGAAAAAAACATTTCACCTTCCTTCGATCCTCAGCCGGGAAGAAGTCACGCGACTCATCGACGCAGCTCTGACTCCTTACCATCGCACTCTGTTGATGACGCTCTACGCCACCGGAGTACGACGCGCTGAATTGACACACCTGAAAGTCAGCGACATCGATAGCCAACGCATGGTGATTCACGTCCAGGGCGGCAAGGGACGCAAAGACCGAGATGTGATGCTCAGCCCAAAACTACTCGAGACACTGCGTGAGCACTGGCGCGGATTACAGCGCAAGCCAAACGCATGGCTGTTTCCAGGCAACCGCTGGCATACCGGTGATACGCCGATCACCACCAAGGTAGTCTGGACCGCTTGCAAGGAAGCCGCCCAGCGAGCGGGCCTCCAGAAAGACGTGCACCCACATACGCTGAGGCACTGCTTTGCCACACATTTACTGGAAGCAGGCGCGGATCTGCGAACCATCCAGATGTTGCTAGGCCATCGCGACCTGGAAGAAACCACCATCTACCTCCATCTCTCTGAACGTCACCTCAGTGCGACCGCGAGTCCTCTGGACTCGCTGAGCCTAAAAGACAGGCCACCACAGGACGAGTAGATGGACCGGCCACTCCTCGAGGTGGCCGATATCGTCCGCGCTGCGGGAGACGCATTCATCGAACAAAGCCGTAAGTGGAACACCTGGAAGCATGTCAAAGTGCTCCTGGCCATCTCGCGGTGTCGCACCGCCACTCTCGGCGGCCATCTCGATGAATGTACTCGCTGTGGGCATCGCGCCATCTCCTACAACTCATGTAGAAATCGGCATTGCCCGAAGTGTCAGGCGGGTGCTCGCCAACGTTGGCTGGAAAAACGTCGCCGTGAGCTTCTTCCGACCCCGTACGTGCATGTGGTCTTCACCCTCCCTCGGGAGTTAGCACCACTAGCACTGCAGAACAAAAAGGTCGTCTACGATCTCCTGTTTCGCACCAGTGCGGAAACGCTTCTCGAGGTTGCGCGTGATGCAAAGCATCTCGGCGCAGAAATCGGTTTCTTCAGCGTGCTGCATACCTGGAGTCAAAAACTAGAACTTCACCCGCATGTCCATTGCGTCGTTCCGGCTGGTGGACTATCGGCCGATCGGACGCGTTGGATCAAGCCACGCTACGACTTCTTTCTTCCCGTCAAGGTGCTCGGTCGCGTCTTTCGCGGCAAGTTCGTCGCCGCACTGCAACGCGCTTTCCAGGACGGTAGGCTCAGCTTCCATGGAAACTTAAAGCTCCTCGCTCAACCGAAAACCTTTGCTGCCTGGCTGAGACCACTGTTCCGAAAGGACTGGGTGGTCTACGCGAAACGTCCGTTCGGAGGCCCAGAGCATGTGCTCCGTTATCTGGGCCGTTACACCCATCGCGTGGCCATCTCCAACCATCGCTTGGTCTCGTTTGCTGACGGGACGGTCACATTTCGTTGGCGCGATTCCGCCCACAACAACGAACAGAGGTCGCTGCCTCTATCCGTCGATGAATTCTTGCGCCGCTTCCTGTTACATCTGCTCCCGGAAGGGTTCGTGCGCATCCGAAACTTCGGCTTCCTGGCCAATCGCAGACGTGCCACCACCTTGCCACTTTGCTTTCAGTTGCTCGGCTCAGCGCCACAAGCCAAGGCAGAGGCATCCACCGCCGGTTCGAGCGATGCTTGGTTTTGTCCCAAATGTGGTGGGCCGATGCTGGTCATCGAAAGGTTTACAGCTGCGGAGATCCAACTCCGTTCTCCGCCAAGTCGGGACGCGGTCGCCGCATGAGACGACTACCAACATCGCGAAATCTTTGCGTGCTTCCGCTCGCTAACTCTCTTTGTGTCTTCCTGTCCGACCAATCTCTTTTCCCTACTCCCCAAGGTCATCCTCACCGCACCACACTTGAGCTTTCAGCAACGCTTCTTCTCTCCCGGTTGGGTCTTTGCTTTCCCGCATCTCTCCGGGGCGAACGCCAAACCTACTTTCCCTCAATTGAATTTGCATAACACCCGCGTCCGCCGCAACCCCGAGCGGCTTCCTTCAAGTCGCTGTATCGAAAGCGCCCAACACCGTGCTCGTGCGCGAATCTCGGCCTACTCGCGCTTCCGATACAGCACTAAGACTTCCCGTTACCAATACGCCTTGAACGAGTGCATTGGCGATTTAGCGCCAATGCAGAATCACCAATTTTCGTCCTGAGAACTGACGTACTTGTGCGTTCGGACCTTCCCTATACACAACGTTCCGGAGACATGGTTTACACCTCCTGGCTGGATTAATCCAGCCAGGAGGTGTCGATGCCATGGAAGGAGCGGTCCGTCGTGGAAGAACGCATGCGGTTTGTGTTGCGGCTCAAGGATGGGGAGAGCATGGCTTCGCTATGCCGCGAGTTCGGCATCTCCCGGGTTACCGGATACAAAATCTATGAACGCTACAAAGAGTGCGGGCTAAATGGATTAACGGACCGGGCGCGAACCCCCTACCGCTACGCCAATAAGCTCCCCGCCCAGATCGAAGCAATGATTGTCACCATGCGGCGAGAGAAGCCAACTTGGGGCGCTCGCAAGATTCGGGAACGGCTGCTACGCAAGTTGCCCAACGATGTCCGAGCACCCGCCTGCAGCACCATCCACGCCATCATGGACCGCTATGGGTTGGTAACTCGGCACAGGCGCTCGCGCACAAAAACCGAAGGTACCCCTTTATCCGAAGGACTCGTTCCCAATGCTTTGTGGTGCACCGACTACAAGGGCGAGTTCATGCTCGGGGACAAAAGATATTGCTACCCCCTGACCGTCTCGGACTACGCCAGCCGTTATCTTTTGCTCTGCGAAGCCCTGGAGTCGGTCAAGGAACAGGGTGCTTTTACCGCCTTTGAGCGCCTGTTCCAGGAGCGAGGCCTGCCCCAAGCCATTCGCTCCGACAACGGCGCGCCCTTTGCTTCCCCGAATGGTCTCTTCAACCTAAGTAGGCTAGCCGTTTGGTGGCTCCGCCTTGGCATTACCATCGAGCGTATCCAGCCATCCGCAACAGAACGGTCGCCACGAACGTATGCATCGAACTTTAAAGATAGAAGCTACTCGGCCGGCCGGTTCCAACTTCCTTCAGCAACAAGCCAAGTTCGATGTCTTCGTTCACGATTTTAACAACGAGCGCCCGCATGAGGCCCTCGATATGAAGTGCCCGGTCGAAGTCTATAAGGCTTCCACGCGGCAAGTATCGGGGCATCGGAGAACTCTCCTATCCTTTCCACGATCGGACAGCTCTGGTTACCTACTGCGGAAGAATCTGCATTTTCAAAAAGAAAATAAATCTCAGTACTTCTCTCGCAGGTCAAGCGGTAGGCATCAAAGAGGTCGACGACGGTATTTGGCTGGTCAGCTTTATGGACTATGATCTCGGTTACATCGATCTTGAGGAGAAAACTCTGCAACCCTTAGAAAACCCTTTTGGCCCAAGGCTGTAAACTATGTCTCAGGAACGTTCTGTAAAGGATCTCTCCGGACCGTACAACTTTT
>CAVROZ010000008.1:0-2494181 GCA_963722985.1 Candidatus Acidiferrales bacterium
TCTGGCGGAGAGGGGGGGATTCGAACCCCCGGTACAGGTTTTGGCCCCTACAACGGTTTAGCAAACCGCCGCCTTCAGCCTCTCGGCCACCTCTCCGGCGTTTGGTTTCAACAGTTTAACATCAAACGGCAAAAAGCTGCTGGGCTTTTGCTGGCTCTCCGTAGTTCTTCCAAAGTCGCTTGCATTCATTGCATCGCTTCCAGCACTACTGGATCGAATACTTTGATGTAGCGCTCCTTGGTGACGTGTGGTTTGGCGTGGCGCAAAATGCGCCGACAACTTTGTCGTCCGCGCCCAAGGCATACAGGTTCGATGCGAACCCGTGCCAACCATAGCACGGGAAACCCAATCCCATCGATTGCTGGTCGGGTGCACCTTCTGCGCAAACTTGTCCGACGCATGTATCGATGTTGTATTCTCTCACTCAAAAAGCCGAGGTTGCGCGAATCGGTCGTCTGGCTCGAAGAAGTTCGTAAGACCGACTCCGACGAGCCGGAAGCGTTGCTGCGAAGCAAGACCCACCCGCTCTCGCAACGCCAAAGCGATGGACGCCAGTTCTTCGCATGAAGCGGGAGGGGTAATTGGTGTGTAGCTGCGTGTGAGAATTCTGAACTCGCTGGTCTTCAGTTTGAGGACGACTGTGCGTGCGATGCGTGATTCCTTCCGGGACGCAGACCAAGTGTGCTCGGCGAGTCTGCGGATCATGGGCTCCATGTCTTCGAGATGTTCTGGCCTGGGTCGCGGACAACCTTGCAATCAAATTTTCCGTCAGCACTCTGGCGCGCCGAGTGGCCATGAGTTCACGCAATTTTGCCCGCATCTTCCGGGAGGAAATCGGCGAAACCCCCGCTCGCCATATTGAGAGCCTGCGGGTCGAAGCCGCTCGCCGGCAACTCGAAACGACCCTCTCGTCGCTCGACGAGGTGGCTGACATTTGCGGCTTTGGAAGCGCAGAGATCCTACGCCGGACATTTTTCCGTAGGATCGGTACGACTCCCGGAAAATATCGCTCCTCCTTTGCACACCGACGTTAGTCCTTGCGAGAAATCGCTAAACTTTTGGTTCCGACTTTAGACCAATTCCACTGCGCACAAATCTGATCGGGTTTGTGTGGAGTTCGTCGCCTCAGGCGCTGCGGAAGCGTGCCTTCAGGTCGACTGTGCTTCTGAAGTGCGGCCCTCAGGAAGTTTCCCTTTTAAGAGCAAGCGAAGCCGCTCGGAGCGATACGCAAAAATGTGACGAACAGCACGAACAGTTTGTTGATCAGTGCACCTCCCAGTAGGGCGTAATTCACAGAGTCCTCGCATAAGGTTCCACCTGACTCGTCGCTGAACCGGTGTTCATGAATCCACAGGCGGTACGGGCCGCGTCGCTGCTCATCAACAAAACGGTGCGGCGGATCCCACGCCGTAATCCCGCTCCGCCAGCGAACTGGAAGACCCCGGATTTTCAGCCGATAATCGATTTCCGTTCCTCGGTGGACTTGAATCGGAGTTGGCGTAGCTACCTTAAAATGCAGCCATGGGGGCGTGATCTCCTCGAGATTTGAAGCGTTGGAGAAAATTCAAATGCTTCGATTATTGGCCGTGGCAACCACAGTCGCGCTTCAAAATGAAAGGTCTTCATCGAACACCTTTCACTGAAACTGTAACTCGCTTTGTAGACATAACCGCCAGACAGAAATACTCCGAGCTTAGAGACGAACCTGTCCTGAAGAATCTTTTAGCTAAATTGATGGGCACCAAATCGAAACCACTCACTGATTACCATTCCGATTTTCTGGAACGCCGTCAACGCGATTCCCCCATCCCCCGCAGAATGGCAGAATACGCTTAACTTCCTGTCGGCTTCCCAGATGCGCCGTACGCCCACATCTCGCGCCGCTGCTGCGAACGCATGCGCTCCAACGAGTGGTCGGCGACCACCCCTCTGATTTGCGAACCATTAGACTGCAACGGGGTGTTTCTCTGTAACTGAGGAGTCCGTAAGGCTAACAAAATCAAGAAAATCGGTCTGCTGTGCGAAGGGATCAGGGTGAATTAGCAAACCGTCGCCTTCAACCTCTCGGCCACCTCTCCGGCGTTTTGTGCCGCTGGTCTATCATCAAACGACGGAAGCGGCCTACCTTTTGGGGTCTACCATAGCTCCGTCGATTGCCAATTGGTCGACCAAAATCCTACTTTCGGCGTCTAAATAGATGAGGTGCGATTTGCGCAATTCACTGGCTGGCTGAGTTGCCGCAACCCTTTTCTTTACTTTATTTTGGAATCGCAATATGGGAGCATAATTTGTGTACTCTTGAACGCGAATTGAAGACTCGGGAGCCGGCAGTCTTATGGCATGAGCGAGAGTTGACACCAGCCCGCGAAACATTTGACCGCGTAAGGGCGTATTAGAGATAGCAAAACAGCTCACCGTTAACTTCCGTTGTACCCCCGCGCGGGTGGTCCGTGGCGGAATGGCGAAAGGAATGGCATGAAGACGTGGCACAAGTTCGCAATCGGTCTGGGGGGAGCCGCGGTTGTGGGCGGAATTATCTGGTTCAGTATTAACCAGGCGAATAAAGGTATCGTTACGGTTCAGACCGCCAAAATCCAGAAACTCGACACGCTTATCTCCCAAGTCACTGCATCCGGTGAAATCAAGCCCACAACCTACACCAACATTATGGCCCAGGGCTTTGGGCGCATCACCGAGATTCTGGTCAAAGAGGGCGACCACATCAAAAAAGGCGACAAGCTGCTGCTTCAGGATAACGTGCAGGCCAATGCCGACGTTGAAGCGCAAGCCGCCTCGATCAATTCGAGTGCATCGAGCGTGGAAGCCGCGGACGCGAGCTTCAAAGCGACGCAATCGGACTTGGTGATGCAAGAAGCAAACCTGGAGAAAGCCAAGCTGGACTACGAACGCGGACAAGGTTTGTACAAAGATGGCCTAGTTGCGAAACAAGACTACGATCAACGCAAAACGACTTATGACGCCGCCGTGGCCACGGTTGACGCCTCGAGGGCTCGCATGCTGGCGCAGAAAGCTCAGCTCGACGAAGTGCGTTCACAACTCACCCAAGGCAAAGCCGTGCTGGTGCATACCAAAGACGTCCTGTCGAAGACTACTTACGTTTCTCCAATCAATGGCATCGTGAGCTACCTACCCGTGCGAATGGGTGAGTATGTAGTGCCCGGTATCCAGAATGCGACGGGCAGCTTTCTGATGACGTTGTCCGATATGTCGACCGTGACATCTGAAGTGAAAGTGGACGAAACAGACATCGTGAACGTGAAGATCGGCCAAGATGCGGACGTAACCATTGACGCTGTCCCTGGCAAGGTCTTCAAAGGCAAAGTGACAGAGATTGGATCGCAAGCAGTATTGCGCACTTCCGGACTCGCAACGACCCAAACAACGACGAGCAACCAGGAAGCAAAGGACTTCAAGGTTGTAGTCACGCTGGCGAATCCGCCCGACAATCTTCGGCCGGGCTTGTCCAGCACCGCTAAGATCAAGACCGCCGAGCGCAAGGACATCGTGGGCGTTCCTATCCAGGCGCTCGCTGTGAGATCCCGCAAGGATTTGGAAGAGGCCGCCAAGGAGGCAAAAAAGGACGGAAATGTAACCTTGGCAGCGCCACCACCGCCAGCGGCAACCGACCCAAAAAAGGACGAGGTTCAAGGCGTTTTTGTGGTGAACGGCAAGAGAGCTTTCTTCCGGCCCGTCGAGACGGGAATTTCCGGGGTAACGGATATCGAGATCACGAAAGGGCTGCAGGCCGGCGACGAAATTGTCGTAGGCAGCTACAAAGCTTTGAGAACACTCAAACCTGAAGCCCTGGTTAAAGTGGATAACTCCGCTCCAAAGAAAACGGATACATCCGAATAGAACATCGAACCGCCAGGGAGAAAACATGCCTGCTGAGACGACAGCGTCAGAGTCTTTCCGTCAAGATTTGATCGATTCCGGAATCAACATTCGTACGGAAGGGTTGACTAAGACGTATGAGATGGGCGCGGAACTTGTTCACGCGCTGCAAGGTATCGATCTGGAAATCCGCAAAGGTGAATATGTCGCGATCATGGGCCCATCGGGATCGGGGAAATCCACACTGATGAACCTGATCGGTTGCCTGGATTCGCCAAGTTCCGGGCGCTACTGGCTGGCGGGACGGCTGGTAAGCGATCTGGATGACGACGAACTGGCTTACATTCGGAATCGAGAAATTGGATTCGTGTTTCAAACCTTTAATCTTCTCCCGCGAGCGACGGCGCTGCACAACGTCGAGTTGCCGTTGATCTACAACGGGACTCCTGCGGAGGAGCGGGCTGAAAAGGCCAAGCTGGCCTTGCAACGCGTGGATCTAACGTCGCGGATGAGTCACAAACCAAACGAACTTTCCGGCGGCCAGCGACAACGCGTTGCGATTGCCCGCGCTCTCGTGAATGATCCGTCCATCGTTCTGGCAGACGAGCCCACGGGGAATCTGGATTCAAAAACGGGCGAAGAAATCATGGGGCTGTTCGAGAATCTTCATCGGCAAGGAAACACGATCATTCTCGTGACTCACGAAATGGACATTGCGCAGCATGCGCACCGCGTTATTTTCATTCGTGACGGAAAGATCGCGTCTGACGAAAAAGTGGTGAAAAAGTAGCCGCGCAATCCTATTTGATCGAAGTCTCTTAGCGCGCGCGCTCCGGATGAGAGATGTTCTCCTCTCCGAATGGCTCGATGCGCGCTAAGTAAGTTTTTGACAGGCGATCGTGCCAAGTCAACCCGTCTTCGTCCCACAAGACCCACAAGAATCCTAGAAAACATGTGCCCGCGGACAGAAGATATCCGGTTGCGCGCAGTAGATATTGACGGGCAGTTGGGGTATCGCCCGTGGAGCTTGCTACGTGGATTCCGGAAAACATCATTCCCGGCGTGCTACCGCCGAAAATCGTGAATAAACCGAAATATTGAACATAGACAAACGCGAAGGTGAAGAAGCAGACGGTCGCGCTAAGCTTGCTGAGCGTGAAATGACCGCCGAGTGATGAGAAAAGCGCAAGAAAACCACCATAGGCAAAGGCCAGACACGCCGCGTCAATGAATAGCGCACGGCGCCGATCGTCGATGGAAGCGATCGGAAACAGACCATTGTGAATTGGCTGCAGTAGCTCCGGGACAGCTTCCGCTACAGGAGTTTCCACTTGAGCGGGAACCGATACATCGATCAGAAGGCGCGGATCCGCCTGCGGGGGACTGCATACACGGCCAATTGCGATCGTGAATGCGAAGTCTTCCGCTGGTGGAATAGGGTCCGGCGACAGGCCGTCTTCGACATCGACCGCAATTTTGTTGGATGCCGGAGGCGCGTGATCCTCAAACGGAAGCGCTGTTTGCGCCTCATTAAAGGACGGTTTGCGCCGCCGGGCACGATAATCCTGCAGACGCTGATTCAATTCGCCGCGCCATTCCTGGTGCGAGCGGTCGGTCAGCGCAGCATTGCCCTGCGAAGAATCATTCTCTTGCCGAACGACTGATACTTCGGTCGAATCACAGAATTTACAGAGGCGCTCGCCTGGGGCGAGTACCGAGCCACACTGCAAGCAGATTGTATTCACCGGTGCGTTTTGCGCTGCGGACGCTCTCACTCCGGTGAGGGAGCACCTTCAGACTACCACCATCGCGGGCGGCCGATAAACAAAGAAAGTTCAATGAGGAAGCGTAAGTGACAGCAGGGGGACTGGCTCAGAATTCGTCTTGCTGCGCTAGGATTTCGCGGCTAAACGCGATACGTCGATCGAGCAGCACAACCGCAAAGTTGGCGCAACCGGCGCGTTCCTGCTCGGTCCACAGACGGAGCGAAGGAGCGAGGCGCGCCAACGTCTCTTGCGCTAAACCCAAAATGCCGTAATAGATTTGTACGGCCTGGAGTCCCGTGCGATCTTCCGGCCGCTCTGGGCAAAGCTGCAGAAACTGCCTCACCCGAGCGAAGTCTCGGCCCGAGGCAGAAGTGGTAATCCCGGTGACGTCGCGCACTTCTTTGGAGAATGCGTGACTGGCGGAAGAGGCTACGAGCGATCGGCAATAGGAGACAAAAAACATCAACAAGGTGGCAATCGAAACAACAAAGATCAATGCAGCCATCATCGTGGCACCGCCACCAACTGGGCAGGCACCAGGCGCGCTTCTTCGGAGTGGCGCCACATGGTTACTGTCCAAGCTAGGGGAAGAAGGCATCCAAGCGCTGGTCCGAGGTAGGAAATTACGGCATATTTGCTAGCCATGTTGACGAGCGCGTAACTCGCCGCGTAGGCACTAAAGTAAAGGCCCAGCGCAAGAATGAACTGAACCAAACGCGTGCGCGTTTCACGTAGCTTCAGCGCGGCGCCCCACAGCAGGTACGTAAGCACGAGACCAACAAAGTAAAGATTTTGGGAAAGTTCGTAAGCAAACGACGTAGACAATCGTTGGCTAGACTGGGCGACTACCGCGTAAGAGAAAAGCGCGGTTCCGAGCAGCAATAGAATGGCGAGAATGCGGACGTATTTGCCGAATTGGAGCTCGCCGAAAACATAAGCATAGAGACTGATCAGAGCTACGTACAACGCCAAGGTCAGCAGCGCATCGGTGTAGAAATAGACATAGTGGTATTCGTTCGAATACACACCAAACGTGTTCAAAAACAAATGCCGACCGACGCTTGAGCCGATTGCTAGGAGAAAATAGAGGTTTAAAAAGAAATATCGGAAGAAGGACTTTCGAGCGATCGAACACACCACAAAGGCCAGCTCTAAGGCCGTTCCAAAGTACCAAATGAAGGAAGCTAGGGAGCCAGGCATTCATCTCTTTTCACCCAGCCCCACCGGCGACTAACAACTACTCCGGCGTAGCTAGGTTACGGACGCGGCGACGGACGCGGCGGAGGAAGCGGAACTGGATCGGGACCGTTCGCTACCAGTACAGCGCCGTTCGAATGATTGCTCAAGGTCGTCTTCAAGCCCATTGAGCAAACAAGAATACCCAGAACAAGGGCGATAGCCCCAAGTTTCCTTGACATGGTGCCTCCGAGGAATAACGTACGGAGACACTCTATCCTTTATTCGGATAGTGTCAAGTAGGGCACACTACACCCTTGTTAGGAAAACACCAACGGCAGGTCGCCAGCTGCTTTCGCCATTTCTTCGTGCAACTACGGAGCAGGCAGCTTCCTACGGAGGTGAGCTTAGCGACCTGGCCCGACTGCGATCAACAGTACCGAAGTCCTACTTCTCTGGTACCAAAGTACTACGAATGAGATGCCATTGGTAACTTGCGGTCCTGGACGTAAGGCACTCCAAGAAGTACAGGAATCCAATTTCCATTCCACCGAGGAGGCCTTGACACTTCCGTCGGTTCGTCCGTACGATGGAAAATTGCCTAAGCCGGCGTAGCTCAGTGGTAGAGCGAGGGTCTCATAATCCCTAGGCCGTGGGTTCGATTCCCCCCGCCGGCACCATCAGATCCCCAGCATTCTAGCGGCTATTTAACCACAACGAATCAGCTGTGACTAAGGCGTGCCCAATGTGATAGTGAGCAACGGGAAGTTTTATGAAGGCTGAGACCCGAGAAAGACTTCTCTGCCCGGAAGAGTTCCGCTCATGGTCTATTGAGCCGGTACCGAAACCCAAGCTGGCAACTGTTGGCCGAGGGCCGAGCATCTGGCAAGAGGCTTTGATGAAACTGTTCAAGTTGGCGGGTGTGCCCAATGCGCATGCGCACAGATATCGCGATTCATTCGCGACTGGCCTCCTTCAAGCCGGCGTGCCGATGGAGCGAGTGAGTCTGCTGTTAGGCCACCAGCGCGAAATCGAATTACTCGTGAAGGCACGCTTCACACCGGTTGAAGCGATACACATCGCAACACAAAATGGCGCCGAGGCGCTCGGCCAAAGCGATCGAATCGGTACAATCGCAAAAGGCAAGCAGGCGGACTTGGTCGTCGTTACCGGTGATCCATCGACAAATATTTCCGACATTCACGATGTGGATCTCGTCTTCCGCAAAGGTGTTGGCTACAGCTCCGCAAAACTACTCGGCGCAATTAAAGGTCTTGTGGGTGTGCAATGACGTTTATTCTTTTTTGGTTAGTGCCGGGTACTATGAGCAACATAAGTCACCGCTTCGGAATGTCCAGGGATTTTTCTACTTGTTCTCGCTCTGGAATTAGCCTACTTTAGTAGCCAAAACGTAGTCAATCGACCAAAAACAGACGGAACGGCGCTTTGGAGATGTGTAGATGGCACGGCCTGTGGTGCGCGACAGTATGAGGGCTCTCAGAGGCGTCGAACTGCTCCTGCTGCTCTTGGGGTTATTGCTGGTTTTTGCGTACGCCGTCGTCCGCATCTATGACGTGGTTTACGCGCATGCGACAGTTCGCGAATTTTGGCACAATCAGGAAGCCACTATCGACCGGCCCGGCAACCCCCTTCAGCGGAATCTCGGGATTCCGGATTTTCGGCTTTGGTCGCCCAAGCGCATTGAAGCCTATCAGACCAGCGTAACCACCAACATCCTAGCCCCTTTGGCGGTGCTAAGGATTCCCTCAATTGAGATCGAAGTCCCTGTGCTGGAAGGTACCGACGATCTAACGCTGAACCGTGCCGTCGGCCATATTGACGGCACAGCAGCTCCCGGCGAAGAGGGGAACGTTGGAATCGCTGGACACCGGGACGGATTTTTCCGCGGACTTAAGGACGTTCACCTTGGCGAGTACTTGGATCTGTACACTGAACGGGGAAACACGCGTTACATCGTGGACGAGATCCGCATCGTTCCACCGGAGGACGTTTCAGTACTTGCGCCACGCCCAAGATCTTCCATCACCCTCGTGACATGTTTTCCCTTCTACTTCGTGGGAAGCGCCCCCTTGCGTTACATCGTTCACGCCTCAACAACGAATGTAATCAATCTCAGGGCACCTAGGCCCCGGATCCCTTAATGACAGGCGGTACCTTATTGGCGGCGTGAAAGAGGACAGGGTAGTAACGCGCACCTCCGACGCTCATCTGCATGTCCTGAGCGACATGAATTTTAAAATCGCTCTTCCGGTTTGGGCTTCCTTCCGTAGAGTTTTTTCAAAAGCCTCGATGAATCTATAAATGCGCTGTGGATGTTCTTGCATTTCAACCGGCACCTTCTACCGCAGCGAAAGCATGATACCGCCAATCTCGAGCATTCCATTGAGCGTCTTCGCTCTGGATCAAAGTTTCTTTGCCGTTCTTTCGCTCTGCACTGTACCGTTGTACAGGTCAGCGTTCGAAAACTTGCGCGTTCGAATCCCGCAATCGCTTAAAGGCACCACGCTATAACAGATTATGGAGACTATATGACCCTAGCTCAGGTCGACGTGCGTGACGAGCTCCTCGAGAAAAGCTCCGCTCTTCGCCCAGCGCTCAGCCGACAGATCGCAACTTCCGAAGCCGTGCAATCTGGACAGCCTATTGGCAACAAGTTAATAGCCCGAACCGGAGTATTGCTATTCTACGGAGTTTTATTCGGTTTATGCGGTTGGAATCTCTATCGGGTCATTAAGGCCGTCCTTAAATGAAAGGTGACGCGTCACATTCGAAATGTGTTGGTACCCGACGTGTACACAAAGCGCTCCTCCTCGACCTATACATTCAAACTAATCAGGCAGTGGAATTGCGAAGTGCGCCTTACCAATGAAGAGTCCCAAGCAAGTCCAGATTGCTATTCTTTCTCCGATTCCATGATCAGTTTGCGGTAAACCTCACGGGCGTGGTCGTAAGCCTGTCGAGCCTCGGGTTGCTCCTCTGGAGAAATTCGGGGCGCTTTTTGCGTCCAGCATTGATTGACCCCCGCAAGGCACCACTCCGCGCTTGCCCGCAACGGTCGCATCGGCTTTCCTCCGACGATGACAAAGACCGGATTCGTGTGAGAAGAGGGCAGAATGCGCGCAGCAATCCAGCTGCTACGCTGAATGGGAATGTCAAAGCGAAGGTCACGCGTTTGGCCGTCCGCAACAATTGTCTTTTGAGCGACAGATTTTCCGTCGACCACGATTTCGACGGCAACTTCACGGCTATTGCCAATGCGAGCGCGCTCGATGGTCCAATAAGGGTGCTCATCATAAGGCAACGCCCTGATCGTTTCATCGGGCACAGGATCCAGGTACGCGGCTACCTTTAACATGACTTGAACGCTACTGGGATTATCCAGATGAACTTCGCTGTCCGCGGTTCCCACTTCGGTTCCATTTACGGCAAAGTTCATCAAATGGCTCCTGCCATCCGATACATAACTACGCCCGGAACGCAGGGAATCCAGCCACTGGGCATACGTAAGCGTTCCATCCACCTTGGCATACACGCGACCCTGACCAACACGGGTGTCCGTGATACAAGGGAAATCCGTCTCGCCGGAGATTCGCGTTCGGAAGCCCACGTTCAGGGTGTGATACCAGATGTTGAGCTCCGGCACGTACGGAGTATCCATGGTGGAGATAAAGTCGACCGTATTGGGATAGGTGACGTCAACGATATATTCATTGGCTCCGATGCCGTCAAAGCTCGGCACTTCATAGTTCGGCAGTTCGGTGGTCTTCAATTTTAAGCCCAACCCGGAGTGCGCAAACCCCACAGTCGCTCCTTGCGATTTTGCCCAGCGCAGAATAGGAAGGTCCCAGGTGGGCCAATCCTCGATGCGCTTCGTATTGGGGTAATCCTGCTCGGTGAGTCCGAGAAGGACCAAATGTCCGGCATGGCTCGAGGGAAAACCGGAAACTTCGAGATCATAATGCAATAAACGATTGATCTCGGACTGGGGATCATCTTTTCCGCTGAAAAACTGCTTCTGATAGTAGTAGCACGGACCCCAGGTCAGCACACAACTGACGTTCAACTTCTCTCCTTGTGCTTGTCGCGCCATGTCCTCCGGCTGCACACCTTGCGCAGGACTTTGATAGTGCGAACAGCCTGCGGCGTGCACATGGTGATCGCCCGAATACCAGCCATATTTCGAAGGATCGATCCAGCGCTGCATCTGGAAGGAGACTTTCTCGGGCACTCCGTTTTTCACGGTGACCTCTTTCGTCTGTGCCGGATACTCTGGACCGAGCGCACATGTGACCGAGTAGTTCCCCGCGGGAAGGGCGAGGGACTCGCCGTTCGCTCGATAGACCTGCGGCTGAAAGAAGAGGTCGGGGGCCAGACGTTTGGACGGATTAGGATAAATCCGACCCAAGTTATCCTTGATGGTAAATGACGCGATCGTCGGAGCACCTTTTTCGTCGCGCACGGCGAGTTGCAGCTTGTTCGCTGGCAAAGCGGTGAAGAGGACGGTAGTTTCGTTGCGGAACCCGATGTCTTGCGTGCCCTGCCCCGCGCTGAAGCTCAACTTTGCGGAACGCTGTCCAGCGTCCCGGCTATAAACCTCCAGGATCCGATATTCCACGGGCAACCCCGACAAACGTTCCGACATGGGATTCTGGTCGTACAGCGAAATGTCCGCCCACCGTTGTTTTACGTCCCCAGGCGTAACCTGAGCGGGTGGGGCGGGGCTGCTGTCAGAGGGAACGTAAACGGGACCACTGTTTTCGCTTTGCACCTCCAATTGTGACGTGACTCCGGCCCCGTTGAGCACCTTAACCAGGAAGATGCGCGTTCCTTTCTCAACGAGCTCGGGTTTAGCAGGCCCAGGTTCCACTTTCACACGACTCTCGGCGTTAATTGCGACTACCACAAGAGCGTACTGGTCGAGAACCCGCTCCAGCTCCGTCACCGCTGCCGACTCGTCCTGCAAGCCGATAGCGGCGTTAATCCGCTGAACATCGGGCTCAGAAAGAGGTTGACCCAAATAGTTGAGCGCGTTTTCAATTTGGCGAACCTGTTGTGCCAAAGGCTGTAGGGCAACCTTGGAGCCGTCGCCAGCCACTTGCGCACGAATGAGGGGAGCCCAGCTGGCCGACAAGAAGGAGGCAGCCAGCAAGAACCCAGCCGAGTCATGCAATCGCATATTTTTGCTCCTTGCAGCGCCTGAATTCCACAAATCACGCGCACATCTTACTCTAGCGCGGTTTTCAGATGAATATTTTTGGCCAAGTCCTGCTATGAAAATAGGGTTCAGCTGGCAGCCGGTGTGGGCTGAGGGCACGGAGTTGATGCGGGCTTCTGGTCCAAAGTGACGGTGTAGCCTAAACGTTCCAGTCGATGAACCAAGTTTCGAGTCAAGGTGTGCTTGTTGAGTTTGTCGAGGTAAAGACGAATGCGCCGGGCGACATTTAGGATTTGATCCGAACCACACCAACCCCAATGCCCTTTCGCCCTCGCTCTGGAAACTTCGAACGCACTTTCTCCGCGAGTTGTTTCGTTTTGAGGGATTTCAATAGCGGCGTGAACTCACCATCGATATATTTGAACAGCAGCCATTGTTCGATTGTTTTTGGCATCTCGGATTTATAGCACGAGCATCGCCCCTGATCAGGCGGACGGAATCCGCGTGAGGCCCGCGAGGAGGCTTTGGAGATAAGTCCCTAGTAGTAAGTTCTGCTGCCCGAACGAGGCACGACGACCTCACAGGCCCCGCAGTAACATATTTGCCTAGTGGAACACTTCTTCAGCTGCCCTTATTGTGGTGAAGAGATTTCGATGGTTCTCGACCTGTCAGTTCACCGCCAAACCTATGTCGAAGACTGCGAAGTTTGCTGCAGGCCGATCGAGATTTGCTACAGCGTAGAGGATGATTCGATGACTAGTTTTGATGCTAGGACACTCGAATAGCCGATTGTTGCGAGGAAAAAGGGTGTACACTCCGGCAGTTGTTGAAGCCGAAAAGTGGTGTCCATGCCGACCGGTAATGACGTACGGGCTTCCAGGAGAGGCACTATGAAGAGTGTTTTTGTTATTTGTGTCCTTGCTGCGGTGAGCGGTGCTGTGCTCGCTGCGGCGGCAAAGTCCAACTTCACAGGCACCTGGCAATTGGATACGCTGATGAGCCGCTTCGACAAAGACCTTCCTGCTCCGAAGAGTATGAGGTTGACAATCGATCATCACGAGCCAAAGCTGCACGTCGAGATTAAATCGGAAACGAAACAAGGTCCTCAAGATATGGTGTTTGATTTGACGACCGACGGCACTGAGACCAAGGGGACTGACTCGGAAGGCTCGTATACCGCCAGTACCGAATGGGGCGATGTAGACGGTATTCGATTGGTGTTGACCATCAAACAGCAGTCTTCAAAAGGCACAGTGGAAATCAGCCGTGTTATGAAGCTTGGCTCAGAGGGAAAAATGCTGACCACTGTTTTGACCGTGCAGAGTCAAGGCCGTGAGCAAGATGCCTACGAATTCTTCACGCGGAAACAATAGACAGCGCCTCACTTTGCTGATCAGGACACAGAAGATCCGTGTACCGGAAACGCGGCCTAACCAATGCGAGTGAGGTTCATTGTTCCCCCTCCTTTGAAAATGCAAAGGCCGCTCCTGTCAAGGAAGCGGGACGGCCCCAATTGGTCCGTGGAAGCTACACAGGCCAAGCTCGCATTTATGTATTTTCTAGAATTCCAGCGAAGGTTTGAAAAAGTGACCTTTTGCTGCTAACAATTCGGCAGTGCTGGGACGAGGTGTGAGTGAAGCGATCGCGTCAGCAACCACAAGTGGACGTTTGAAGCGTCCGCGTTTCCTTTCACGTTTGCGTATTCAGCTGCGACGTGTAGCCATATCAGTCCCCTACTTTACCAATGTCGTGGGGAAACGTCACTTGGCTCTGCAACGAGAGTTACCGTCATCGATGCGGACTTGTATCCAGGCAAAATCGCAATCCGAGACGAACCTACTTGCCTCTCGGTTTACAGGGATTGGAGCCTGTGAGCATTTGCGACGTGTATGTTCGGCTACTGGTTTGTCAGTGCACGCACAACTGGTGCCAACTTCGCGGGATAATACCTTTCGTGGTAATGGCTTGCGCTTGGCGTCTGGCTTGCACTAGCGGTCTTACCTTGGACGCTTTCCGATCGGTTCTTTCCGACGAGGTGGCATGAAACTTTTGCGCTTACTTTTTGTGTCCGCAGCAGTGGTGGTTTGGGGGGGGCGATGGTTTCCTGGGTGCCTCCAGCGATTGCGCAAGATGATTCGAGCGCAGCTCCCAAGCCGAAATTTCTTGCCGCTCCAATTTTGGAAATCCAGTGGAGCTCGATAAGAAATTGTGGGGCTTTGTCTCCGCAACGGCCGAGGAAATAGCAAGCGTTCAAAAATTGAAGCCGGAGCTTTCCGCGGGGCCATTTTCGGACGGAACAATTCTCTACAATCACGTAGGGATTTATTTGACGGAAACAAAAAAAGGCGATGCGGATAGCACCGAGGCAACATTGACTGTTTTCGCGCGTGCGGTGCAGAACCAAAAGGCATCGTGGTTCAAAATCGCGCAGGATAAAGGCGCGGGCATGGCCGACGATGATTTCTTTGATGTCACCATCGGCGATACGGGCGACGAATCAAGTGAAAGCCCGGACGGCAAATCCAGTACCGAGGTCTCCCTCGTTGTAAAAAAAATCAACGTTCCGATTTTCGCAGTTGCTTGGTGGAGGCGGGAGACCGGCGCCAATACGTTTGCCGAGGTGCGGAAAATGCTGCTGCTCGATTTTCGTACGTTGGCACCTAGAATGACTGCCGTATTGCAATGCGTACGCGCGGAAGGTGGCGGCGCCTGCGGCGATTTCGACAACGGGGCCGCTCCCACCACAACACTGGCATGCAATTGGGACGCCGCGAAGGCGGACTTTCTTTGCACCTCTACCGCGACGGGAGACTACACCGTGCCGCTCACGCACCGTTTTCACCTGGCGAGCGGTGCGGATGCTCCTTACACAGTGAATGAGGGCGATCCGCCAAATCTGGCATCGCTGGGTTCCTGGAGCCTATTGGACCGCCGGTTGATTACAAAAGGCGCGGACATTCCGGGGATCGGGCACGTGAGCTATCTTGCGCAGTATTCGCGCGATGACGTTCGCGGCACCGCGGTGCTGCTCGCGTCGCGAGGGCGCGATTCATCGGAGGCGCGATTTTTTGCCGTGATCGTGGATCCGCAGGGACCGACCTTGACGCTGGAAATTCTGCCGCAGCCGTTAGTGGACGAGACGCCTCCTGCGCGGGGCGCGGACCAGGTTTACTCGGCGCCAGACTTGCAGGCGTTCGTGATTCCGGCGGTGATTCATTCCGCAGAAAAATTCGCGGATGACGCGCAGCCTTCGTTTCACGTCAAGAGTCTGGAAGCACTGCGAAACGTTTCGCTATGGGAAGTTACTGCGAAGCAAGGAAATATGCACGAAGTGGTCTGGCTGGCGGCGGGGCGAAATCCTGCGACGAACAGGTTCTTATTCAGCGCGGTGCGCATCGCCACCGAATTTGGCGCGTATGCCGGCTGCGGCAGAGGCAGCTCGAAGGCATCGGCGGCCGCGATCGAGCACAAAACGGGTTCTCTCGACGCATTGCTCGACGTCGAGCATTCGCATCAATATGACCTCGAAGGAAAGCTGTCGGACATAGGCGATCAAGGAGAACCCGTCGTGCTCTGCCCGATGCAGATTAAATTATCGTGGAACAACAGCATTGGTTTAGTCCGCCAGGAAAGCGATCCTGCATGCCTCGACACCATGCCGGCCCGGCATGTGAGCATTTCTGATACGGGCGTAATCACTGGGAAGCCGGATGATCCGAACAGCAGTAACTAACTGGCCCTGCGCGTTATGCTCGCAACTGCTCTTGTTTGTCCATAGTTGACGGGCTCAGTAAAACGGCGTTATCCCGAAGTCGGTAGTAGCTTCACTTTTCTGATTTGGTGAATCAGGAGTCGAGGCCGCGCCGAGTGGAAGCGTAGGCATTCGCCACAAAATAAGACCGCGGGCTAGCTAGCCGATAGCGCAGTCGTTGCTCATGCCCTTGCTTTCGGCTTTCGGGCATCGCTGCATCGTGCTATGTTCACGCCTCGCCCGTTAAGTTTCTCTTTGGAGGGCAGCATGGCAAATACGGACTTGGTCGCGCGTTTGGTTGACTGCTGGAATACCGGCAAATTTGAGGATATCGACAATATCTTCTCGCCGAACTTCATCCGTCACGAACCCGGAATCGAAGGTGGAACTATCGATCGCGACCAGTACAAGCAAACTCTGAGGCACTACCGGAGTGTTTTAGCTGATTTGCACGAGGAGGTGATGGATGTGATTGAGCAAGGCAACAAAGTGGCGTACCGGTTCAGGACAACTGGTAAACGGGACGGTGCTCTTGTGGTGTTGGAGGGTGCCAATATCCTTCGTGTCGAAGGAGGGAAAATCGTAGAGAATTGGGTTTACTTTGACGCGACCGGATTGCAGCGGAGATTAGCTAGAGTGCAGTCGGCGTAAAGTTTGAGTGGCGCAGCAGTCAATTCGGCGCCAAAGCTGGGAGGGGTTAAAATAAGTTGTGCTCCCACGCATCAAGCCAATACATCTACGGCTGGTGAAAGAGCCGTTCGACGATCCTAAAGCGGCAAAGAAAGACAAACCGGACCGCGAATTTGCTGTGGGTGGAAAGCTTCGCATCAAGCTCCTTGGCGGCAGAATCCTCGACGCCACGTTCCGCGCAATCGTTGATGACGAAGCAAAGTTGCAGGTGGAGTTCGGACACGAAGAGACTGGGTTGGTGAAGCCAAGTGAAGCCGTGGATTAGTCTCAGGCCACAGCGGAAGCCTGATTGTCAGAAATCCACTCGCCGTTGACGCGAATTGCCACTTGCGCAGTCTTCACCGGTTTTATAAACACCTCGATGCTAAACTCTTCGTTCTCGCCGAAGACTCCCACCAAAGTGGCCTCGTCTTCGCTCGCGTACAGATCGTTCGTTGAGTCGAGCAGCTCGTCGTCAATATACAGACGCGCACTCTCCCATCGGGTCCTCACGACGCAAATTCGATGCTTTCCGTAGGTGACGTTCAATTCGCTGGCTGGCATGGGCGGCCCTCCGGAATCGGACACTAGCACAGCGCCGCCGGACGGTTAACCGAGGGATTTTTCGGGCTGTGGATAAGTCAAACCGAAGACGGATACAAGCCTCAAATCTACACGTGCCCCACACGTGCCTAGTTCTGGCTTTCCTAGCGTTTTCTGCGGTTCTAGAACCACGCAGCATCAGTAACTTGCGTGTTTTCGATACCACCAGTGAGTCCGATTGCCCCCGCCGGCACCATTGATTTCATTAAACTTAACCCTGTTTTGTACCCCTCCGCGTATCCGCCGCGTCAATTAACCGAATCGGCGTTAGGCAAGTATTTCGGTGGCGCAAACATTGCCAACCGGGGGGCGAAACCGGATTTTCCTGCAAAAAAGAGGACTCCCCTGGGGCTTTACTGTGTCCAGTTATGCGCAACATTTTTCTGGATAAAAAGTAGTTCGGTACCGATGATGCGGAAATTCGCGGAGAACGAAACGTCCGGTGAAGGTTGCGAATATATGCTTGTCCGTTGTTCCGCGTATTTCCGTATCCAGCGCAAGGTCGAGTGCTTATCGGGATGCTGTTCGACTTCATCAGGCACGAACGGTTCAATACCGCGGCCACAGTTAGGGTCCGTGAGCACACTATTTTCAATGCCATCACTCTGAAATTTAGCGGAAAATCGGACCCTCTTTCCGACGAACCGCAGTGGGTCCTCGACAACATCGCAGACTGTTACATTGATGGCCTTTGACGATTGTTCTGTTTGGCCGGAGAACTGCGCGGGTCTGCTGCTCAAGACATCGGCAAGAATTAGCTCATGGAAATAAGCGCCGCGATGACCGAAGGCCGATTGAGCCATTACAGGAACAGTCGCGGTCTCGAATTGTCCGAGAAGCACTACCTCGTGAACTGTCTGCTCCCGGTTCGACGATGGCTTCAATTCTTTCCATGTCTCCGCATTATGCTTTGTGTCGTATGTGAATAACTGGCTATTGATTGCGGGCTTTTCCAATCCCTTCGGCGTTGCATCCGGCACGCCGGGAAGCCTGTGCTTTTGCATTTCCTGAACGAATCCTGCGTCTTCAACCCAAATCGCCTCGCCCGTTCCACTGGCACCGCACGAACGCAAGGTCATACCCTCCAGACCACGCACGAAACATCCGCTTGCCTTGACCATGGTGTGGGCATAACGCTGCGGATTACTCAGGAGGTCTTCCACCGAAACGGTTGGGGCGGTTTCAATGTTCGGTGGAACGATTTGTTTGCAGCCTCCCCAAAAGAGGGAGATTCCAACGACGAAAATTACTTGGGCGTTTTGGATTTTGCTCTGGGGCATTCGACTGCTCCGAGCGTACTACTAGTAGACACCAGTTCTGTGTGCAAAGTGCCTGGTAAACGGATACCGGATTAGACAGGCGCTCCTCCCTTGACCTACACATTCAAACTAACCGGGAGTTAGTGTCTGTAATAGGATTGAGAATAGAATTCGCTAAGGTTTTTTGCCCGAAGAAAGGCGCGTCGCATGAATATCTTCAAGACCTTCACGCTGAAATGGTGGCAGACCGGTCTTTTTAAATTGGGAATGTTAGCTTTGGGAATTGCGATTGGGACGTATTGGCAAGCGCTTTTCGGCGGTCATCTTCATCTTCTCACGATTGTGGCAGCAGTCAGCTTAGCGTACATCTCGTACGTATGGTGGAAGCAATAAATATTCTCGCACGTGGAACTTTGGGCGAACTCTCCGCTGGACGACACAAGTCCTGGTAGACGTAATCGGAGAAGTCGGTAACAGCAAGAAGCATGAAGGTCGATGTTGAGAATCGGCGAATGCAAGCGCTTTTTGGAAGCGGAATGATAGTATCGGGCTATGAGTTGGGAAACGATATTCGTCCTCACTGGAATGTTTGTGTGGCGCATACTGGGCACTCACCCGAAAGCCGCGTCGATAGTCAAGCCCTGGTAAAACGTCCGCCGCGGCGCGGCTTTGTTTTCTTCAGATGCAGCATCAACACGAAAAGCTACACTCCAACGTTGCACAGACAAATGAAAGTTCACAAACATGCACTACGATGCTCTATATTTGCGACGGAAAGTAGCTAAGCTAGGGTCACGTCGGTTGATCCGCCTGCTCCAGCCGGCGCTCAAGCGACTCCAACGAAAGACCGCGCGTTTCCGGATACAAGGTGGCGATGATCACCACATCCGCAAACATCATTACAGCGAAGAAAAAAAAGGGGGCACTGGCGGAAATGTTGGCCAGGACCGGAAATACCCCAGAGATAAGTGCGTTGGTTACCCAAAGAGCTGTGGTGGCCAGGGACTGTCCCTTGGACCGCACCAGAGTAGGAAAGACTTCGCTAATGAATACCCAGACAACTGCGCCTTGCGAGATCGCAAACGCCCCGATGAACGCTCCTAACAGCCAAATCAGCAAAAACTGCTTTCTTTCGGTGTAGAAGATGAATCCAATGACAGTGAGCAAAACACACAGCGCGACAGTTCCGCCCAAGAGAAGCCTTTTGCGGCCCAATTTATCGATGACCGCCATTGCGATCAAAGTGAAGATCAAGTTAATGAAGCCGATCATCACCGACTGAACGCCGGAGGAGTACTTGCTGGCACCGGCGGCACCTAAAATGTCATTCAAGTAATATAAACATGCGTTAATACCGGTGAGTTGGTTGAAGGCACCTGCCGTAACCGCAAGAAGAATGACGAGAGTGTATTTCTTCTGGAACAGCGGTTCGGCGGCACTCGCGCGTTCCAAGTGGATGGAATCGGTGATGTCGCAGAGTTCCTGTTCAGCGTTTTCGCCGCTGATGAGGCGCAAAATAACGAGTGCTTCTTCGGTGCGGTTCTGCATGGCCAGCCAGCGAGGACTTCGCGGAATGAATAAGAGCATCACCAGAAACAGTAGGGCCGGAAAACCAGCCACACCGAGCATCCAGCGCCACTCGAGCTTGCCAAGGTTTATCTCGACGATCAGCAGGTTGGAAAAATAGGCCAGTAGAATCCCGATCACGATGTTGACCTGAAACAGGCCGACCAATCGTCCGCGCCACCTGGGTGGCGATAACTCTGCTATGTACATCGGCGCGAGTACAGACGATCCGCCAATTCCCAGGCCACCGATGATCCGGAAAAGGATAAGCGAGGTCCAATTCCAGGCAAAGGCACAACCTAAGGCGGCCGAGAGATAAAAGACAGCCATCAATCGCAAACTATCGCGTCGTCCGAAACGATTTCCTAGATAACCTGCCCCGATTGCTCCTACAACAGTGCCCCACAACGCACTTGATACCGTAAGTCCGAGAAGCGGTGGAGTAAGTTTATAGACTGTGGTGAGTTGATGCGTAGCACCGGCGATGACCGCAGTATCGAAGCCGAACAGCAATCCGCCCAAAGCGCTGGTGAAACTGCTCTTGATGACAAGCGAACTGATGCGCATTCACGCTCCTGACATCCAAATATGCTCCCAGCTACAGTCCACGAATTAAGGACTAACTTCGCCGACTACCGGAAGCAATAGAGCTGATCGATGCTCCTTATCGTGCATAATGGCGTTTGTGGCTCTCACCATGCGACTGCTGCGGAATTGGTCTTGAACGGTGAAGCCGTAATCACCCGGGGTCTGTGCCGGCAAATAGAAATCGCTAGCATCTATAGCATAACGGCGGCCGTCAACGCTCGCCAAGGGCGCGTCGGGATGATGCGAACAATTTCCACGACTGGTAAACTGCAAGGGGTTGGTTGTGTTGTCAGAGTACAGCGTTGCACGGTCCTGCGGTCACCTCGGGAGAACCGGAGTTAATTGCCAAACATTTAGACGCGCTGCACTTTCACGCCACGCTCCAAGAACGGTTGAATGTCTGCATCCGTGGCGCCATCGTCGGTGATCAATACGTCGAGTCTTTCAGTCGGGCAGAATTGGTGAGTTGCAATCTGACCTAGTTTGCTGTGATCGACCAAAGCGATGCGCTTTCTGGCCTGCATAGCCATGGCCCGATTGAAACCCGCTTCTTCGGGATGGAATGCCGTTAATCCCTGTTCGCCGTGGGCCCCGTTTGCGCCCAGGAAGGCTTTGTCCGGATTAATGGATCGAATCATCTCGATGGCCGCGCTGCCAATGAGCGAAAACCAGCCGCCGTGCATGAAACCTCCGGTTACGAACACGCTGATTTCCGGGCGGCTGCTCAGTTCCATCGCGACGTTGACTGTGTTGGTCACGAGTGTAAGCCTGTGTTGCGCGCGAAAATTACGGGTCACCTGAGTGGTGGTTGAGCCCGCGGTGATGGCGATGATTTCGTCCTCCTCGATCATCTCGACGGCCGCCGTCGCGATGCGGCGCTTTTCGGCGGCGTACCGTTGCGCCTGCTCCTGAAAGTTCGACTCCCGAAACAAGGGAACATGGCGAAACGGCTCATAAAGCAGCGGTTCGATACTTTCCGCTCCCCCATGGGTGCGGCGAACTCGGCCCAGCTTTTCCAGTTTGTCGAGGTCCCGCCGGGCGGTCGCTACAGAAACTTCGAAGCGCTGGCAGATCTCTTCGACAGAAATGCGGTTAGAGTTCTGAACCAACTCAAGGATTTGCTGCCATCTTCTTGGCGCCATATGGTGGTCTCTCGCAATCCCTACTTGTGCGTTGCGGCAAAGCGAGCATGTTAGTTGATTGTTTTAAGGCAAATCAATCTTTTTTGTTGACACTGT
Organism: Candidatus Acidiferrales bacterium; assembly: GCA_963722985.1. Lineage (GTDB taxonomy): Bacteria > Acidobacteriota > Terriglobia > Acidiferrales > UBA7541 > Acidiferrum. Next base: position 21,648 of record CAVROZ010000008.1, read on the forward strand.
TTGGTCTAGAATGATACTTCTGGATCATCAGCCAAGAACCTGTATTCGTTGAGTTTCAAGATGATCCCCTCTACCCTCGCAATGGATTTCTCCACCAGCGCGCTGAGCGGCGCCTCGATCCAGGAGTCCGTCCGCACTCTCGGTGACATCCTGGACATTTTTCGCGATGTGCCGGCGGCACAGCGACTTGCCCGCCAGACGCTTGTATATAAGGTACAGAGTTTCTTGCCCGTGCCGGAAGGAACCTTGGGCGGTTTGTTTTGGGGTTCGACGGTAGTTTACCCTGGACAGGTGGGTGACGAGTATTTTATGACCAAGGGTCACTTCCACTCGATTTCCGATCGCGCCGAATATTATATAACCACGGGAGGCGAAGGCGCGCTGATTCTAATGGATCGAGACCGGCGCACACGTTATGCAGTGATGCGACCTTCCAGCGTGCATTACATCCCGGGACACACCGCGCACCGCGTAGCGAATACGGGGAGCACTCCCCTTTATTTTTTCGCGTGCTGGCCCAGCGACGCTGGCCATGACTACGAAGCCATTCTGCGCGAGGGTTTTTCTGCCCGTTTGCGTTGCGTCGACGGTCGGCCCGCTCTAATTCCCGAAGCATCATGAAGCTTCTCGCGACGGACATTGGCGGGTCCCACGCTCAATGTGCGTTGGTTGCGGACGATCGCGTCCTTATCGAGAAGCGAACTGAAATTCCGGCAGGCTGTGGTCTGGCAGCCGCCCTCGTTTTGATTGGCGAGTCGTTCCGAGAATTGCTTGAAAAGAGCGGCCTAATCAACGGCGATGTCCAAGGCATCGTTATTTCATTTTGTGGACTTGTTGATCCTGTTGGGCATCGGGTTCTGGCCACCAACGCAAAATTCAGAGATGCAGCGACCATTGATCTGGAAGGCTGGGCTCGCGATGGGTTTCAGCTTCCGCTACGAATTGAAAACGACGCTAGGCTCGCGTTGCTTGGCGAACGTCATGCAGGCGCGGCTCGCGGCGTAAACGATCTGGTGACCATGACGTTGGGAACCGGTGTCGGTGGCGCGGCAATGATCAACGGCCAACTGATCCGCGGAAAGCATTCTCAGGCCGGATGTCTTGGCGGGCATCTGCTGGCGCGATATGGCGGGCGCGTTTGTACCTGTGGGAATGTTGGTTGCGTGGAAGCCGAGGCTTCCACGTGGGCGTTGCCCGCGATTTGTCTCGAACATCCACGATTCAAATTGAGTGCGCTGGCGCACGAAAAGGTGCTCGACATTGCGACAGTCTGCCGATGCGCGGAGGCCGGCGACGATTGCGCACAAGAGATATTCGATCGGTGCGCCGAAGTTTGGTCGGCGGGGATCGTGTCGCTGATCCATGCGTACGATCCCGAGGTCGTCGTAGTGGGTGGCGGCGCGATGCGTTCGGCGCGGATACTCCTTCCGAAATTCGTGAATTACGTCCATCAACACGCTTGGACGCCATGGGGTCAGGTCGATATACGCGCGGCGGCGTTGGGCGATCATGCCAGCCTGTTGGGCGCGGTGCCGCTTTGGGAAGACCCAACGTTGTGAGTGGCCAGTCAAATTACGATAAGCACCCGGCAGTAGTGGTGACGGGCTGCGGAGACTGCGCATGGCAAGGCTGGGTGAGCATCGTCGAGCGCCTGCGCGGCGATGTCGGTCGAGGCGTCACCAGGGTTGTCGTGGAATGTTATCCGGGCGTATTCGAAGATGAAATTGCGGTCGCACTGGTACAAGGCCTGCGGCCGGATAACATTTTTCGAGTGAGAGACTGTCTCCGAAGCCCCGTCGAAATCGAAGCGTTGGTCGCTCCCGATCTAACCGACGATCCGGTGTTCGGTCGGATGAACGGATTTACCCTTCAAGAGTTTTTTGATCCTTTACGTCTGGCTATGATGCAGGCGCGATACGCCGGCGCTTCCGGCTTGCGATTGGTGATTGGCACCGGTGCGGCGCTGCTCGATTCCGAGCCAGGCCTGCTGATCTACGCGGATATGGCGCGCTGGAAAATTCAGATGCGTCAGCGCGCCGGGCGAGCCGGTAATCTTGGCGCCGATAATTTACGGGAACGCGCTTCGCTGAAGTACAAGCGGGCATTTTTTTTGGACTGGCGCGCCGCGGACCGGCTGAAGAAGCAAGTCTTCCCTTCCGCGGACTATATCCTCGACACGCATGAGGCCAGCGCGCCAAAACTCGTCACGGGCGAAGCGTTACGCAAAGGGCTGCGGCAGACTACGCTGCGACCATTTCGGGTAGTTCCCTTCTTCGATCCCGGACCGTGGGGCGGCGAGTGGATGCGGCGGCAATTTCATCTTCCTGCCGATCCGCCGAACTATGCGTGGTGTTTTGACTGCGTTCCCGAAGAGAATAGTTTGTTACTGAATTTTGGTGCAGTGACTGTGGAGTTGCCTTCGATTGATCTGGTGTTCCAACAGCCGCGCGAATTGCTGGGCGACGCGGTTCATGCGCGCTTCGGAACTGAGTTTCCGATTCGCTTCGATTTCCTGGACACGATGGAAGGCGGCAACCTCTCGCTGCAAGTTCATCCGCTGACCGAGTACATTTACGACAAGTTTGGAATGGCTTACACCCAGGATGAAAGCTATTACCTGTTGGATGCAGGCGCTGACGCTTGTGTATATCTCGGTTTCAGGAGCGGAATCGATCGCTCCCGGATGCTTTGCGATCTGAAGGCCGCACAAAATGGCGAGAAGCTTTTTCCGGCAGAAGAGTATGTAAATAAATGGCCTGCCCGCAAGCATGACCACTTTCTGATTCCCGCGGGGACGATTCATTGTTCCGGCGCAAACAGCATGGTGCTGGAGATCAGTGCTACTCCGTACATTTTCACTTTCAAGTTGTGGGACTGGGCGCGACTCGGGCTCGACGGGCGTCCGCGTATCGTGCACCTGGAACACGGAGCCGCGAATCTTCAGTGGGACCGCGACCACGATTGGGTGAAGACCAATCTCATCAACCGATTGGAGCAGATGGGGAGTGGTCCCGGTTGGCGTGAAGAGCGCACAGGATTGCATGAGCGCGAATTCATTGAGACGCGGCGTCACTGGTTTAACGGTCGCGTAGAACATCGCACGCAAGGGGGAGTACACGTTTTAAATTTGGTCGAAGGCCGCGAGATCATTGTAGAGAGCCCGACGAATGCTTGGGAGCCGTATCACGTTCACTACGCGGAAACGTTTATTGCTCCGGCGGCCGTGGGCAGGTACACGATTCGCCCCGCGAACGGTTCGGAACCGTGCGCCACGGTAAGAGCGTCAGTGAGGACGAATCCATGACGTTCGACCCACAAGTGCCCGTCGTGCCGAAGACCTCGCCGCTTGGATTCGAATATTTGCCCGGTGGATATGGGCCGCAGCCAGAAATTCGGACTCTAGACTCGATTCGCGCGAGCCTGCTCGACCCAAATTGCCAGGGACCCGAGGCAGTCTATGCGATTGCCATGGACGTTGGCCGCAAAGAATGCCTGGAAAGTTTCCGCGAGCACATGCTGCTTTACGGCGTAGTGACCTATGCCGCTGGCCGCCTAGGTGCGGAACCGGTGCGCAGCCAAGGTCATATTCATCGCATTTCCAGCCACAGCGGATGGACTCCGCCGGAGCTGTACGAAATCTGGACCGGCGCGGCGTGCATTCTGATGCAGGAACATGCAGCCAATGATCCCGGACGCTGCTTCGCGATCTATGCCAAGCCCGGCGAACTCGTTTTAGTTCCTCCGGGTTGGGCACACGCGACGATTAGCGCCGACCCGACCACACCTCTAACGTTCGGCGCGTTGTGCGACCGCGAATGCGGATTCGAGTACACTGAAATTCGTAAACGCAGGGGACTCGCCTGGTACCCGCTGCTAAACGAATTAAATGAACTAAGTTGGGAACCAAATTCCAGCTATCAGTTCAGGCAATTGGAACGCCGTGGGCCTGGCGACTACTGGCGATTCGGAATTTTTCGCGGTGTACCTCTGTACTCGCAGGCAGCAGCCTTCCCAGCCCGCTTCGATTGGATTTCGAACCCGGGTCGAGTCTCCCAACTTTGGGAACAATTCGAACCTTAGACTCTATCCTTGCAGCATTGCTCTTACCGGATTCTTTGCAGAAAAAGGGGACCTCGCGGTTCTTCTTGCGTTTTGGCATGAGCCGCTGCGAGCTCTTCCACCTCTTTGCGTTCCAGTCATAATGAGGTCCCGTATCATCATCGACAGTGCAGCCAAGGTGGAAGATTTTGCGATGTCCAGGAGGAAAAGAACCTGAAGTTCACTTCTCCTTTAGCTTGAGCGTCTCAGCTATGGTCTTCTCGTCATCATCCGGACCAACATACCCATAATTGGCCCAGACCAGGAAGTGCCGGTTCTGGAACTGGACAAATGAGAGTTTGCGTTCGGGATCGTCCGGCCGTCGCGGGATTTTCCTAGGAAAAAGGGCCCGCTTGGAGACCTTAGCGCCTCTCATTGCGCAAAGAAATTTGGTGGGATAAAAACAGACGAGTATAGCTGCAGGGTTACGCGTATCCGCCGCGTATCCGAATTCGAGACTTTAAGCGTTTTCGGCGTATTCAGAGAAACGTAAAATGAATAACTTACGCGTTTTCAAATTGGGGCGCTCAGTTCGATTTCCCCCGTCGGCATCATTGATTTCATTAGACTTAACACCCGCCGCGTATCTTACCGGTTTGCTAAGGTGAATCATGGATTCAACTTTAAATGCGACTTGACTAGAGTCTCAGCAGAGGCTCCGTCTCATGCGCGTCCGCATTGCAGACGACCACGAGTTTATTGGTCGCGATTTGTGCGCAGTCCTTTGCAAAGCGAAAGATGTCGAGTTTTGCGCCGAAGCCATTGATGGCCGTGACGCACTCGCCAAATCGTTGGAATATAGACCCGCTATCATAATCATGGACATCAGCATGCCACGAATCGAGGGGATGATTGAGGCGACACAGTTACTTCGCAAGGCATTTCCACAAACGAAAATCTTGAGTCTCAGCCAGTGCGACATTCCTGAAATGGTGAACGAAGTAGAACAAGCGGGTGCCGCTGCTTTCGTTTCAAAATTATTGGTTTGGAATAAGCTGGTTCCATCCCCAGAAGAGTGCTCTCGGGTGAAACGTCCTTTCCTAAGGAGACGGGGCTCGCGCTGCGCCCCTTCCTTGGCATAGCACGTTCCGAATGAAGGTAGGTGAATATGAGTTCAAACCCAAGACTTGACGTGGCCTTGAAGATTCTGAGGAACGCTGGCCATGACATAGGTGACGCACTTATTGCTCGGCCACAGGCCGGAGATTCAATGCGTATCTGGATTGACGGTGTTGCTTTCACCGTTGAGGATGTCTTCAGAATGGCTGAGGAAGAATTAAAAGAATTTGAGCAGTGCAGCTAGACTTATCTAGAAATCAAGTCTAGAAATCAAGGCAAATTCCGTGGCTGGCGAGATACGGTAGGATCTCGCCGTGGCGAAGCAACACAGCTCGTCGGCAGTTCAAGTCGTCGACCATATCACGGTGTCGCCACCGACGAGCCGCATTGTCGACCCAACTATTCGCGCTATGGGCACCGTGCTTGCATCAAATGGTTGTCTTCGATAGTTTGTTCGAACACCAGAAAAGTCCAAGGGCCAGAGAGCAGCTGTACTTTACCTTGTGACTCGAGAGTGACGGGCGTCTGGCTGCCTTTGCCACCCCACTTCTCTTCGGCCGAGTCCAACCGTTTGTACCAGCGCCCCTGTGGAATTGGTATCGTCAGTTCCGTCGGCTCTTCGCTGAAGTGAAACGTGACAAAGACGCGGCTGGAGGCGTACCACCTCTCAACCAAAAGGAATTTGTCGTCGCTGAAGGGCATGGCTTCCAAGGTGTCTTTATCCCGCCGCCTTAGTGATGGTATGTCGCGTCGCAAGCGAAGCAGCTCCTGGTAGAAAAGCCAAAGGGTGCGATGCCGCCCGGTGTCCTTCAACTCCCAGTTCAACTTGGCGCTGAAGAAGGTTGCTTCGGTCTGTGGGTCAGGAGTGTCTCCGCTCCAGGTGAAGCGCGCGAATTCCTCTCGCCGGCCGCGACGCACGGCCTCAATCAGTGCTGGATCCGCATGGCTGACAAAATATGGGAAACGCGCTAGTTCACCGTACTCTTCGCCCATAAATAGCAGAGGGATGTGAGGAGAAAGCAACACGGCCCCTGCGGCCAGTTTCAATTGCTCGAAGGACACGATTTCTGCCAGGCGATCACCGATGCTGCGATTTCCCACCTGATCGTGGTTTTGCGCGCAAACTATGAAGCGCTCGGCCGGGATATGTTTCGATGAATTTCCGTGGCGTCTTTGTCGATACTTGGAGTATTGCCCAGAGAACAAAAAACCGTTTCGATAGCAGTGCGCCAGATCTTCGATCCCGTGGAAGTCCTCGTAATAGCCGGCTTGTTCTGCGGTAAGCAGAACGTGCAACGAATGATGAAAGTCATCATTCCACACCGCGTCGTATCCGAGCCCGCCCAACTCCGGAGGGCTAACGATGCGAGCATCGTTTCGATTGCTCTCCGGAAACGCATACACGCTGCGACTCAGTTTCTTTCCTGCTTCGTGGAGCGCAGTAGCAATCTCTTCCAAAAATGTCCGAGCGGAGGAATCCACAATCGCGTGGGTAGCGTCGAGGCGCAGAGCATCGATATGGAATTCCGTGACCCATTGCAACGCATTCTCGATGAAGTAGCGCCGAACCTCATCGCTTCCGGGGCCATCGAAGTTAATCGCTTGGCCCCATGGCGTCTTATAGCGATCCGTAAAGTAGGGGCCGAAATGTGCCAGATAATTTCCCTCAGGACCGAGGTGGTTGTAAACGACGTCAAGAACTACTGCGACTCCATTTTGATGGCACGCATTGACCAATTCCTTGAGCGCCATCGGGCCGCCGTAGGTGGCCTGAACAGCATAAGGATAAACACCGTCATAGCCCCAATTGCGGTTCCCTGGAAATTGAGCGACGGGCATCAGCTCAATCGCTGTTATACCGAGTTTCTGTAACGCTGCAAGCCGTGGAATAATCGCCTCGAAACTTCCCCGTGACGTAAATGTCCCCACATGAAGTTCATAAAGAACGTATTCCTCGAGTGGTAGACCTCGCCACGAGGAATCGTTCCACGCGAACCGATTTCCGATCACCTGAGAGGGGCCGTGGACGCCCTGGGGTTGATGACGGGACGCAGGATCTGGCAGTTCTTTATCGCTGTCTATGCGGTATCGGTAGAGCGTTCCAGGTCGAATATCTTCGGCAACGGCATGGAAATATCCGCCTGACGTTCGGCGCATGCCAATTCTGCGTTGTTGAGGTTCTACGATGCACGCTTCTACTTGACGCGCCTGCGGTGCCCACACCAGAAAGCTGCATGTATTGTTGTCCCCAAGGGACGCGCCAAGAGGTTCTTTGTGTTCCGCAGTTACCGTGCCTGCGCTCGCTTTCGTGTCTCCCACCGACTCAGTATATATGGTCGAAGGACAATTCCTTCCGTTGAATGCTTCAGGCAAGAGGAAAGCGAACGTGATGTCCTTTGCATGCCGCAAAGGCGATTCCTCGATGGTGACCGTCGTGCCGAGATGGCTGAGGTTAGCCAGACCACCAATCACCCTAACTGGCACAAAAGGGTTCTGGCTTGGTTCGCAACTCCTTCGTCCGATGAATGCTCCGGAGCGCTGGGTGAACGCCCTCACTGGGAAGATGCCCAAAACGAGAAGGCTTGCAACCAGGACCATCGATGCCTTTGAGCGACGTTTTTCGGAACTATCCGGTTGCCCTTCTGCAAGGTAAAACCTGATACAAGGAAACCATGTATTGTATCAACGAGCGCGAACGATAGAATGGGATTGCCTGTCTTGCAGGCATGGGCGCGCTTGGCCCGCCGCTTTTTGCGGTTGCTTTCTAACCGGTATTGGCTCGAAAGGCTGCGAATGATCATTTTGCTCGTCCAAAAGTCACCGGAGGGAGTTTGAGGCAAATGCTGGGACAAGCAGCGGATGGCCGACGCCGAGTCGTAATTGAGCAAGTTTCGCCGGAGATCGACTGCGGCCGGTTTGCCATCAAGCGCGTTATCGGAGAGACCGTGGTCGTAGAAGCCGACGTCTTCGCTGACGGTCACGATCAAGTCACATGCCAGATTCTGTACTCGGAAGATGGCGAGAATTTCCAATCGTCACCGATGAAGCCGCTCGCCAATGATCGCTGGCGTGGTGAATTTACGGTTGGCAAAATTGGCAAATATCAATATACGGTGGAAGGTTGGATCGATCATTTCCAAACCTGGCGCCATGCTCTCGAAAAGAGAATTGCCGCAGACCAGGATGTTCATGTTGAGTTGCTTATTGGTGTCGAGCTGATTGAAGCTGCCGCTATGCGAGCGGCGCAACAAGATGCAGCTCTTCTTCGACAATGGGCACAACGCCTGCGGGAAAATAATGATAAGCCATCTGGGGCAAAGCTTGCTCTGGACGAGGAGTTGTTCCACGCCATGCAGCGGAGCCCCGACCGCAACTTCAGCAGCCGATACGAAAAGCAACTAACCGTCATCGTTGACCGTGAGAAGGCACGTTTCTCAACCTGGTATGAAGTCTTTCCCCGGTCCTGTTCCTCCGAATCCGGGCGTCACGGGTCGTTTCGCGATTGCGAGACATGGCTTCCCTACATTGCCTCGATGGGTTTCGATGTCCTCTACCTTCCGCCCATCCATCCGATTGGGCATACGTTTCGAAAAGGCAAGAACAATTCCGTCGTTGTTCAGCCAGGTGACGTTGGCAGTCCTTGGGCCATTGGATCAAAAGAGGGCGGTCATACGAGTATTCATCCCGAACTCGGCACACTCGACGACTTCAAGCGGTTCCGCTCGAAGGCAGCCGGGCACGGACTTGAAGTCGCTCTCGACATTGCCTTCCAATGCTCGCCAGACCATCCGTACGCGAGGCAGCATCCGGAATGGTTCCGAAAGCGACCAGACGGTACGATTCAATATGCCGAGAACCCGCCAAAGAAGTACCAGGATATTTATCCACTGGATTTCGAAAGCGCACAGTGGCGCCCGCTGTGGGAGGAATTGAAGAGCGTTTTCGAGTTCTGGATCGACCAAGGGATTCGTATTTTTCGTGTAGACAATCCTCATACGAAACCGTTTTCCTTCTGGGAATGGGTTATTGGCGAAATTAAGGGGCAGTATCCCGATGTGCTATTCCTTGCCGAGGCATTTACGAGGCCCCATGTGATGTCTCGGCTTGCCAAGGTCGGCTTTTCTCAGTCGTACACCTATTTCGCGTGGCGCAATACGAAGTATGAGCTCACAAGTTACTTCACAGAACTTACGCAAACCGAAGTACGAGAGTACTTGAGGCCGAACCTTTGGCCGAACACACCGGACATCCTTCCGGAGTTTCTTCAAGTCAATGGAAGGCCCGCGTTCATAGTCCGGCTCATTTTGGCGGCTACCCTTGCGTCCAGCTATGGAATCTATAGCCCGGCTTTCGAGCTTTGCGAAAACTTTCCCCTCCAACCCGGGAGCGAAGAGTATCTGAATTCCGAGAAGTATGAACTGAAGCACCGCGATCTCCATTCAGGCGCGAGTCTTAAGGACCTGATTTCGCGGGTCAACAGCATCCGCAAGGAAAATCTGGCGCTGCAAAGTAATCGCAATCTGCGCTTTCACGAAACAGATAATCCAGCCTTGATCTGTTACAGCAGAACAACGGACGACTTTGCCAACGTTATCGTCGTCGTCGTCAATCTCGATTGCCTGCATACGCAATCTGGGTGGGTCCATCTCGATCTGGGGTCGATTGGAATCGATGCGAATCATGCGTTTCAAGTTCATGACTTGCTGGGTGACGGCAAATATCTGTGGCAAGGTTCGTCCAACTATGTGGAGCTAGTCCCAGAAAGTCTCCCGGCGCATATTTTGCGTTTGCGCCGATGGGTCCGCACGGAACGGGATTTCGACTATTACTTGTAAGGAGATCTGTAGAACACGACGATTGAGCTTGCGACGAGCGGCATAAGGACAAAGGAGTGCATCGTTTGGAATCAACCCTGAGTGAATTCGATCTGTATTTGCTTAGAGAAGGCACGCACACCCGTGCCTACGAAAAGCTCGGCGCTCACCTCGCAGAAAGAGATAGCCGCCGCGGCGTGCATTTTGCGGTGTGGGCACCGAATGCAAGGCTCGTCTCAGTGATCGGAGACTTCAACGGCTGGAATCCGGCGCCTAATGTGATGCTCCCGACTCTGGCAGGGATTTGGGAAAGCTTTATACCCGATGTTGGCCAGGGAACGGTGTACAAGTATCACGTGGAATCCAACTATCAAAACTTTAAAGTCGACAAGGCGGATCCCTATGGATTTGCGACCGAGATTCGCCCCCAGACAGCGTCGCGTGTGTGGCATCTCGAAAGCTACCTGTGGCAGGACAGTGCGTGGATGGCCACTCGGGGAAGAAGCAATTCTCTCGATTCCCCCATATCCATCTACGAAGTCCATCTTGGCTCTTGGAGGCGCGTCCCTGAAGCGGGTAACCGTTGGCTGACATATCGCGAGTTAGCACCTCTGTTGGCTGATTACGCCCATGACTCAGGTTTCACTCACGTTGAACTTCTTCCTATAACGGAGCACCCTTTTGACGGCTCGTGGGGATACGAGACGACCGGCTACTTCGCTCCCACGAGCCGGTTCGGCACGCCAACGGACTTTATGTATTTCATAGACTATCTTCACCAGCATGGCATCGGAGTAATCCTGGATTGGGTGCCGGCCCATTTTCCAAAGGATGAAGCCGGACTCAGCTATTTCGATGGGACTCATCTCTATGAGCATGCAGATCCGAAGCAGGGAGAGTATCCCGACTGGAATACTTTTGTTTTCAATTATGGCCGCAATGAGGTCCAAAATTTTCTGGTCAGCAACGCGCTGTTCTGGCTGGACAAATACCACGTGGACGGCCTTCGCGTTGACGCCGTGGCCGCGATGTTGTATCTCGACTATGGCCGGCGCGAAGGTCAATGGATACCGAACCGCCATGGAGGTAGGGAAAACATCGATGCAATTCATTTCTTGAGATCGCTGAACGAGCGAGTCTACGCTGAATTCCCGGATGTGGTCATGATTGCAGAAGAATCGACCGCTTGGCCACAAGTGTCGAGACCGACGTACGTTGGCGGTCTCGGCTTTGGTCTCAAATGGAATATGGGTTGGATGCATGACGTGCTCGACTATATGTCGCAGGATCCGATTTTTCGGTGCTATCACCACAATCAGATTACGTTTAGCCTGATGTATGCTTTCAGCGAGAATTTTGTCTTGCCCTTCTCACACGATGAGGTGGTCTACGGCAAGGGTTCTATGCTCCGCAAAATGCCTGGCGATGAATGGCAGAAATTCGCGGATTTGCGGCTCCTTTATGGCTTCATGTTTGGTCATCCGGGGAAGAAGCTTCTGTTCATGGGGGATGAGTTTGGCCAATGGTCCGAGTGGAACCACGACGCCAGCCTCGAATGGCACCTGCTACAAAACCCTCTCCACGCAGGCCTGAGGCGCTGGGTCCGCGATCTCAATACCCTGTACCGCGACGCCGCCGCGCTACACGAACTCGACTTCGACCCGGCGGGTTTCGAGTGGGTGGATTGTAATGATTATCAGAGGAGCATTATTAGCTTCCTGCGCCGTGGCCGAAACCCGAATGACCATCTCCTTTTCGTGTGTAATTTCACTCCAGTTGTTAGACAAAACTATCGTGTCGGCGTCCCACGGGAAGGATTCTGGAAGGAAGCGTTGAACAGCGATGCACCTCTGTATGGCGGCACTGGCCAGGGAAATTTCGGCGGACTGTCGGCAGTCCCGCTCCCGATTCACGGACGGCCTTTCTCGTTGAACATGACGCTTCCTGGTCTGGGAATGGTTGTTTTCCGGCCCGAGTCGCGTAGCGCTGCGTGAGGCGCAAGGAAGGGAATATGGCAAAACGCCCGGGTAGCGCAGCGGATCCGCGTTGGTATAAAGACGCGATCATTTACGAGTTGCACGTGCGAGCGTTTAAAGACGGTAACTCCGATGGAATTGGCGATTTTCCCGGCTTGATTCAGAAATTGGACTACGTGCGAGATCTTGGTGCCACCTGTATTTGGCTATTGCCCTTCTTTCCATCTCCGCTCAAGGACGACGGCTACGACATTTCTGATTATCTCGGCGTTCACGCCATGTATGGCACCATCGAAGATTTCCGCAGTTTTCTTGATGCCGCGCACGACCGTGAGCTGCAAGTGATGATCGAGTTGGTTGTGAATCATACATCCGATCAGCATCCGTGGTTTCAAGCAGCCCGCCGGGCACCACGCGGCTCGCCAGAACGAGACTTTTACGTTTGGAGCGACACAGAACAGAAATACAAAGATGCGCGCATCATTTTCTCCGACACTGAAAGATCCAATTGGACTTGGGATCCGGTCGCTGAGCAGTATTATTGGCATCGGTTTTTCTCGCACCAGCCCGATCTAAATTATGACAATCCCAGAGTCGTCGAGGAAATTCTTAAAGTCATGCGCTACTGGCTGGACATGGGCGTGGACGCGCTGCGCGTAGATGCGATCCCCTACTTGGTCGAGCGTGAAGGAACCAGTTGCGAAAACCTGTCGGAAACCCACGTCGTAATCAAGACACTCCGCCGGGAGATTGATCTGGACTATTCAGGCCGCGTCCTCCTGGCCGAAGCCAACCAGTGGCCCACGGACGTCCGTCCTTATTTCGGCGACGGAGACGAGTGCCACATGGCCTTTCATTTTCCGCTGATGCCTCGCATTTATATGGCCTTGCGCCAGGAAGATCGCTTGCCAATCACCGATATAATTTCTCAGACACCTGAGATTCCGGAAACCTGCCAGTGGGCTCTGTTTCTACGGAATCATGATGAACTTACGCTCGAGATGGTAACCAATGATGAGCGCGACTACATGTATATCGCTTACAGCGCCGATCCTCGCATGCGCCTTAATCTTGGCATTCGTCGGCGACTGGCGCCATTGGTAGATAATAATCGCCGCCGCATTGAGCTCCTCAATAGCCTGCTGCTTTCCTTTCCTGGTACCCCGATCCTCTACTATGGAGACGAGATCGGAATGGGCGACAATATCTATCTCGGTGACCGCAACGGCGTCCGGACGCCAATGCAATGGAATGCGGATCGCAACGCTGGCTTTTCGACAGCCACACCCGCTCGTCTGTACAGCCCAGTCATCATGGATCCGGTCTGGGGCTTTGAAGCGATCAACGTGGAAGCTCAGCAAGGCGATCCATCTTCGCTCTTAAGCTGGATGCGAAACATGATCGCCCTGCGAAAACTTTTTGCTGTGTTTGGCCGCGGCGGAATCGAGTTTCTTGATCCATCGAACCGCAAAGTGCTGGCCTATCTCAGACAGTATGATTCGGAACAAATTCTGTGCGTTGCAAATCTTTCGCGTTTTGCGCAGCCGGTTGATCTGGATTTGTCAAAACTGGAAGGCTTGACGCCCGTAGAGATGCTCGGCTATGTGGAGTTCCCAGCGATCGAGCGACAGCCTTATCGATTCACGTTGGCCCCGTACAGTTTTCTTTGGCTGGAACTTCAGCGAAGGGTCGAGCCCGCAGAAACGAGTGCAGGTCTCACAGAGCAAACGCCAATCAATGCAACGGCTGGCTGGGGAGACATCTTAGAGGGAGCGGGCCGCCTGCGGCTGGAGACTGTGAACCTCCCGGAATACATTCCCAGGCAACGGTGGTTTGCAGGAAAGTCGCGGCGCATCAAATCGACGCGCATTCTCGATTGGGCTTCCTTGAACGCCTCGCAGTCGGTTCTAGCAATAATCGAAGTGCAGTTCGAGAGCGGAACACCCGACGTTTACGCGACGACTCTGGCAATGACTTTCGGAGATGCTGCAGAAGAACTGCGACGAACTGCGCCCAGCGCAATCGTTGGCCCAATTATGTCAGGGAAGGAGTCCGGCGTGTTGCACGACGGGGTTTTTGACGATAAGACGTGTGCAGCCTTATTTTCGCTGATTGAGAAGGAGACGGAATTGGAGGCACGCCACACGCGGATCCTTGGCGTGCAAGGCAAGGCCTTTCAAGAGGTCTTGGGCAGCGCGGCAACGACTCCGCTGCCGGTGCGCCGCGGGTCAGCAGAGCAAAGTAACACGTCGATTCTGTACGGCGACCGTTTCATACTGAAGCTGTTCCGCCGCCATGAGCCCGGCTTGAATCCAGATGCTGAGATCGGCCGCTATCTTACCGAGAAGACTAACTTCAACCGGATTCCTCCCTTTGCGGGTTCGATTGAATATGCCGGGGCCGCGGATGCCGAAACCGCGACCTTAGCAATGCTGCAAGGCCTCGTGGCAAACGAAGGCGACGGCTGGAAGTGGACCCTTGAAGAGCTTGATCGCTACTTCGAAACTTTTGCTCCAGTTACCTTTCCAGAAGGGATTACCGACGAGCTTAAGAATCCGGTAGACCTTTCCGAACGCCCTACATCCCAATTGGCGCGGGACCATGTCGGCATCTATCTCGATTCTGCCGCGACGCTCGGGCGGCGAACCGCCGAGTTACATCTGGCGCTGGCCTCGCCGACGGACGATCCGGCATTTGCTCCGGAGCCGCTAACAGCGCAGGATTTTGAAGCCTTGCTTCGGGACCTTCGCCAGCGCGCCTCGGGTGTTTTCGACCTGTTAAAAGAGCGCGTATCCTATTTGCCCGATGAAGTAGTTGAAATTGCTGCCACGGTTCTCGGTAGGCGTCGCCAGATTCTGGATCATTTTCATGGGCTTCGATCAGATAACGTTCGAACGCAGCGAACCCGAATACACGGAGACTATCACCTCGGACAGGTCCTCAAAGTGAAGACTGATTTTGTGATTCTGGATTTCGAAGGTGAACCTGCGCGGCCTTTGGCGTATCGGCGTGCCAAGCAATGTCCCCTAAAGGATGTGGCGGGAATGTTGCGCTCTTTTAGTTACGCCGCTTATGCCAGCCTAATCAACTATACGGCGCGGCACTCCGAGGATGTTGCTCGTCTCGAGCCTTGGGCGTTGCTCTGGGAATGTTCAGCGGCTGCGGAATTCTTGCGGGCTTATCGCGAAGCCGCTGAAGGTGTTGAGTTTCTACCTCGAAATAGTGCCGATTTTCGGAGGCTGCTCGATGTCTTTCTGTTGGATAAAGCGCTCTATGAAGTGCTCTATGAGATGAATAGCCGTCCGGCGTGGGCTCGTATCCCGTTAATGGGAATTCTGTCGCTGCGGGCTTGACTCGTCGATATTAGGGGTCTAACGATAGACAGTTCAAAAGAGGACTGAAAAGTGGAAGTTGATTCCATCCCTCAGCAAGCGGAAGAAACGATCGAAAAGATAGACCACGCGGATCTGGTGGTCGGCATTCTCGCAGATCTCGATCCGGAGCGCGTTACGACGCTGTGTGAAGACCTTCAAACGCTTGACGGATCAACTCGAATCGTTGTGTTGCAAAACGATAATGGCAGCCCGACCCCCACGCCTTCGGAACCCGCCGCAAAGAGTGTGTTTCCATTTTTGATTCCCTGGCCGCTATTGCGCCCGGACCCTGCGGGTGCCCCTGTGTTGAGCGCGTTCGCCGCATATCAAGCTGTCTTTGCCGCCAGCGAAAAACTCGGAGCTCGAGCCTGTTGCATCTTGGCTTCCAAGCTCGAGAACGCAGCACCGCGGTGGATTTGCCAACTGGCGCAGCCGATGCTTCAAAGCAATGTTGATCTCGTCCTGCCGCGTTACGCTCGCCGCAAACTCGAGGGATTGCTGAATAGCAGCGTGATCTCTCCGATTACGAGGTGTCTATATGGGAAGCGAATCCACAATCCATTGGGACCGGATTTAGGGGCCTCGCAGCGCCTTTTTCGAAAGATCCTGGGGGCCGAACGGAACGCCAGGGCGGGCGGTATGCATCCACTGGCTTCGCTTGCATCGGCCGCGCTTTGCGATAACATGCAGGTTTGCGAAGTGCACGTCGGAGCCCGCAGTTACCCGCCAACGGATTGGATGAACATTAGTTCCCTAATAACCCAGGTTTTGGGCCCTATCTTTCTGGACATGGAGCGAAATGCCATCTGCTGGCAAAGAACGCGCGGTTGCGTCCCTGTTCCAGTGATCGGCGATCCAGTCTTCGTCTCCCAGGGCACCGCGACTCCAGACGTTAGCCGCATGGTCGAATCATTCCAACTCGGAAATCGAGATCTCCAGGAAATCTGGAGCTTGGTGCTGCCGCCCGCTACTCTATTCGAGCTGAGGAAGCTGTCGCGCTTGCCACTGGAGCAGTTCCGCATGCCTGACGAATTATGGGCGCGTATCGTTTACGATTTTGCGTTGGCCCATCACCTTCGCACCATCAGTCGTGATCACCTGCTCAAATCCATGACGCCTCTGTACCTGGCGTGGGTCGCGTCGTATGCGCAGGAGTTGAGTACGGGCGGGGAGGATGACTCAGAACAAAGGCTCGAGCGTCTGTCGATCGCATACGAATCCAGCAAATCGTATTTAGTCTCCCGATGGCGATGGCCCGACCGTTTCAACCCGTAGATCCACGCGAGCTCTACCGGAGGCATGTATGTGGGATCAAGTCAAGCAGGCATTGATGCAGTCAACGACGCGGTTCTTGACCAGATTTGCGAGCCTCTTGCCCGGCATGGTGGCTCTGATCTTGGCACTATTCGTCTCGATTGTGCTGGCCTATATCCTTGCGTATGTCGTTCGGCGGATGCTCACGAGGCTGCGGTTTGCAGAGCGGCTCGTCCAATGGGGCTTTTCGTCTCCAGCGGAGTCGCCCACAAGCAGCCCCGCCGTACTCGTGTCGCGGGCGATAGCCGGGCTAGTTATCCTTGTAGGATTTTTGATCGGCATTACAGCGTTCGACGCCGAATGGACGTCGCAGCTTGCACGGAGCGCCCTCGCCTATATTCCGAACCTTGTGGCTGGTGCATTGGTCCTTCTGGTCGGTATCGTCGTCGCCCGCTTCCTTGCACGAACTGTACTCATCGGTGCGGTTAACATGAACCTTCAGTATGCGCGTGTGCTAAGCGTAGGCGTGAAATGGCTCGTTATCGTGCTCGCAGGCGCGATGGCACTTGAACACCTAAGAATTGCTCCTGGCATTGTTCAGCTTGCTTTCGGCATTCTTTTCGGCGGAATTGTATTTGCATTGGTGCTCGCAGTTGGGCTCGGATCGAAGGATCTGGTCACCAAGACGCTCGAGCGCGACGGAAAAAAACAGCCCAGCGAAGCGATTGAGGACCCACTCCGTCATCTGTAGTATGCGGGAGGCAGCGGTTGCACCGATAATTTCGAGAAGCAGTATAGAGCTCTTCGCTGCGGTACGCCGGTAACCTACGCTTCCTCAATTGAATTTGCATAACACCCGCGTCCGCCGCAACGCCAGCGGCTTCCTTCAGGTCGCTGAAGAGCTTATAGCGGTCTTCTCACAATCCTCACGCTTGACCCAGAACACGGGTACGCCGTTGATCCCTCAATAACTAAGCTTTGTTCATGACTAGAATCGGAAGTCGAGGAAAACCGCTTGACCGAAGATAAGCACGAGCTTTCTGAAGTTGCTTATGTTCCTTCGCCGCAACAAACGAGTACTAGCCTTTACCTTTCGGGTTTCGCCGACTGATCAGGCGCTGCCGCTCGAGCATACCAACTGCGTCCGGCATCGCGGAGAACTGTTCGTTAATTGAATACCCTTGGGTAATCATTACGTGCCGCAATGACACAGCCATCTGATGACTCGCTCTGTTGAACCGAATTTGTGATGTGATAAGTGCCTTTACCAGAGGGGTTTCTTGGCACATGAGCGAGGAACTGCTCGGCCCGAACGAATGGAAGCTGAATTGCTATACATCGTTCATGCACGCCGCAGACGCACACACACATGCAACGGCCCTTCCACCTCTGGCAGTCCCGCAAGGGATCGATCCACACTACGAAACAGAAAATCGGATAGTGTGGAATGACGACGAGCACACGAACGAAGTGCACGAATTTGTTTACGAGATCAGCTGGGTTCCTGAGCTTGGCGTCTGGCGGCGGTTTTTGCGGACACATCGGAAAGCATAAAAACAAACTCGATTCTCTAAATGGCGAAGGCATCAAGTCTGCCGCATTTCAAACACCGAAACGTTAGAGCCATTGTCGTTGCGAGCCTCGGCGCTACTTTCATTTCGGTTCCTCCTGAAATTATGGGATGCCAGGTCCAAACGCGGGGATCTATTTGCACCTGTTTACAGTATAGTTATTATCGTTAACAGAATAGATACCTGCATCTGCAAAGCTCCGGCGGCTCCTATTGGGGATGAAACAGGTAGGAAATAGATTGCCCAAATTGGGCAAGCCTCGTTCGGTTTTTTTGCAGTAATCACCGTTCGCTACCGAACTGAGTCTGGAATTCTCCGGAGCCGGGGCAGTCTCAGGGAAGCGCGAAGGAGAACAGGGCTGAGCCAGCGCCAATCGCTACATATTGTTTGCCATCGACGGCGAAGGTCATCGGCGCCGCAGTCACCGCACCGCCCATCTGGAAGTGCCAAAGGGGCTTGCCCGCTTTCGCATCCAACGCAATCAGATTCCCTTCCGAGTCTCCCGTAAAGACCAGCCCACCGGCGGTCGACAACACACCCGACCAGCTCGGGGTGACATGCTTGAACTCCCATTGCTTCTCACCGGTCAGCGGATCAATGGCGCGCAGGGCGCCCCAATACGGTTCCGCATCGGCTGCCGGAAAATAGGCGCTTCCGTAATAAGCATGGCCCGGCTCATTCTCTTGTGGCGCGGTGCTGAAGATATCGCACTGCTCGCGTGCGTTCACGTAGAACAGTCGAGTCTGCGGATCGAACGTGGGGGACATCCAGTTCGTGGCGCCAGCCGCTCCGGGACATACCATGTTTCCCTCGAGCGTGGGTGAGCTGTCCTTAGTTGCGAGCGGGCGCCCTTCCTCATCTTTCGAGACACTCCAGGTGGTTTTGGCATACGGCTTGACGAGAATGAGTTTTGCGTTGGAACGATCGATGAGATAGAAGAAACCGTTGCGATTGGCGTGAGCAATCAGTTTTTTGCCGTCTAAATCGATCAGCACCGGAACCTGGGTGGAGTCCCAGTCGTGTTCATCGTGCTTGGTGTATTGGAAATACCAGTTGAGCTTGCCTGTATCCACATCTAACGCCAGCAGGCAATTGCTGAATAAATTATCGCCCTCGCGCTGCGCGCGGCGATTGGAAGGCGCCGGATTTCCGGTGGGCCAGAAAAGCTGGTTGGTTTCCTTATCAAACACGCCGGTGATCCAAGCTGCCGCTCCACCAATTTTCCAGGAATCACCGGCCCAGGTTTCGTGGCCTTGTTCGCCGGGGCCGGGAGTGGTGTTGAAGCGCCATTTGCGTTGGCCGGTGTTTGGATCGTAGGCGTCAATGAAGCCGCGAATGCCGTATTCGCCGCCGGAGATACCCACCACGATGAGGTTTTTTACCGCGAGAGGGGCCAGCGTAAAGCTGTAGCCGTCTCGGTAGTCGGTCGTCGCAACATTCCAGACGACATTGCCGGTTTTCCCGTCAAGCGCAATGAGATGGGCGTCCAATGTGCCGAAGAAAACTTTGTCCCCGAGAATGGCGACACCGCGATTGACACGCCCGCAACAGGGCCGAATGTCGGAGGGATAAATATATTGATACTGCCAAATGGGTCGGCCGGTGCGTGCATCGAGAGCGAACACACGGTTATCCTGGCCCGTGCCATACAGAATTCCGTCCACCACCAGCGGCGTGGTTTCAAATTTTCCGAGTGCGCCGGTCTGATAAACCCAGCGAGCCACCAGATTTTTGACGTTGTCCGTATTGATCTGCTTCAACTCGCTGTAACGATGCCCGCTGTAATCGCCGGAATACGTCAACCAGTTCTGCGGCTCCTGAGTGGCATTTTCGATGCGTTCCGAAGTCACCTGGGCAGAACTCTGGCAGCATAAAATCGACGCAAAGAAGAGGCCGGCTACAAGATAACAAGCGCGTGTCATCGCCGGGTTCCTCACTTCTCACTCACCTGGAAAAGATAGGCGAGCAAATTATTCAGATCCTGCGGAGACAGCGTCTTCTCGTCGTAAGCCGGCATGAGCGACTCCCGGGACTTCTGGAAGGACTTGAGACTTGTCTTGTCGAGTAGATGAATTTGCTGCTGCATATCCATCAGCTGCAAGCTGAAATTGTCTTCATTGAGCGCTACGCCGGTATACTGTTTGCCATCAGCGGTGGTAACCGAAACGGTCTCGTATTCCTGAGGAAATTCTTTGGTGTTTTCGATCAAGCCGGTCGCCAGACGCTTGCTGGGATAGCGCACCGATTCGACGAGGGCGTCAAAGGATCGGGCACTCGCTATGTTCGTCAGTTCCGGACCGAGACGGCCACCCTTGCCTTGCACCATGTGGCATGTGGAACAGCCAGCGGCACCGTGAAAGAGTTTGTCGCCGCGCGTGGCATCCCCCGCATGTGGCGCCGCGGCTTTCTTTTCCACGCTGCGGATGTAACTGATCACTTGCCAAATTTCCG
The DNA here is from genome assembly GCA_963722985.1 of Candidatus Acidiferrales bacterium. Classification (GTDB taxonomy): domain Bacteria; phylum Acidobacteriota; class Terriglobia; order Acidiferrales; family UBA7541; genus Acidiferrum. The sequence goes on from CAVROZ010000008.1 coordinate 42,245, forward strand.
CATCCGTCATGCCCACGCCTTGTCCCGTGGTACCGTTCTGCGGCATGGCCGTTCCGGGGATGCCGTCATCGATGGTGCGGAACAAGTCTGCATCCGTTTTCCCGTGACGTTTTTGGGCGCGGGTGAGATCAGGGCCCCGGCCACCTCCGCGCGCGCCTAGGCCATGGCAAAACGCGCAATTGGCCCGGAACTGAGATTCTCCCGCGGCAATGGCCTTCGGATCATTCGCAAACGGGTTGCTCTCCTGAGCTCGAACGATCAGAGGTACCAACAGAAGCAAGAGAAATCCAACGGTGTGAACCTTCATGAATGCGCACCTCGAAAGTATCTCTCTGCCGAATAGGAAACCGCATGATGACACACGGGTCTGGCACCGATTAAACATCACACCGCTTGGCTTTCAGGGTAGCTACTGCCGCAGAGCGGAATCAGGAGCTACGGTACAGACCTTTTTATCAGCAGAAAACCTATTTGCCTATAGGGGAGAGGTAAGTTATTCAGCACGGAGTCCCGCATCCACCAGCTGTGGTTTGCGTTTGTGGCGGTTGTAGAGGCTGCGACGGATTTCGACGAGCTGGTTAGTGCGAAAACAGTCGACGTTTCTTCCCGGATTCCGGTACTCTGCGGCCGGTCTTTTTCTGCGCTTACGCGCCCCGCAAATCACCGCGGAAAGCCGTTCCTCCATAGGAGGAGCGCCGATGCCAGAAACAGACCACCACGAGGCTTTCGAAGAAAAGCATTTCACCCCATCGGAACTTGCCAAGTTGTGGCACGTAAGCCCTGACACCATCCGACGTGTATTGGCTGGCGAGGCAGCCCGTGTTGTTCGAAACAAGATCGTCGCCGACCAGGGAACCAATCATTCCCGTGTTTTTGGGTTTTTTGAAAAAAATTCTCAGAATACTAGCAACGTGTTTCAGGAAAATATCTTGGACGGTTCGTTCAAAAACTCTCTGCAAGGGGCAGACTGTCTGTATGGCAATGTTAGCGAGTCTGGAAAGGAATTGCCCGGCCTTCGCAATACTCAAAATGCGCAATGCCAGGCAGAGCAATAGGGCTGTTGACGTAGACGATTCTCGAACTTCCGGCGTCAGGGCCTGTCTGGGAACCTTGGGAGGCATGGACCACAACCTCCAGAACCTGTCTCACAGCTGTACCGTCAGCAACGAGATTTTCGAGTCTGCATTAGAGAGGCCATCGATCGCAAAGCCACATCGAAGGGATCATGACGAGTGGGCGCCGAGCGCGGCGTTGGCCTTGGAAAGCCACTCGAGCTTGCGCGGCGAGAAGCCAAGTTTCTGTTTTGCGTGCTGATTCGAAGCGCCGCGGAGCCGCGTCGCATAATAGACGGCGTCCGGGCCGGCGGTCCGCAAGGCCTCAGCTTCCGTAATCGTTTGTGGAGTGGGTGCGCCCAGAAATCGTGCAAGAGCGGGCAGCCAGATGCTCATTTCAGAGGGGTCATTATCGACCACATTGTATTTGCCAGGATCGACTTCGAGCGCGGCAACGGTTGCAGCCGCAGCATCCTCCACATGCACGAACGAGAAAACTGCCTGACCCGAACCGATCACTGGATACTGCCGTTCGCGCACCTGCTGAGAGACGCTGCCGGTCGAGGGATCCTGGTAGGTTCCCGGTCCGTAGAAAAAGCCGTAACGCAGGGCGATCCCAGCGAAGCCGGGCGCATTCAGCACGCGATCCTCGAGCTGCATATAGGTTCGCACGCTGCCTGCGATGGCAGGGGACGCTTCCGATGCCAACGGCTCCGATTCGTCGGCGAGCCCGGTTCCAGGTGCGTAAAAAAATCCAGTGGACTGCACGATGTACCGCCTTGCGCCAGCGGCGATCGCCGCCTCCTGCACGTTGCGCCCGCCCACGAGCCTCAATGTACGGTCCCGCTCGGCGGCCGCCCGCATTTCTTCGGACGTATAATTTTTCGGCAGGGAAGTAAGTTCATCGATGACAGCTTCCGGCCTGACCTTGCGAATCACCGCTTCGATGGCATTGCGATCGAGAGCGTCCGCGACGAACGCTTCCGCGCCCCGGTCATGCAAAGTCTGCACGCCGCGTTCGCTGCTCGTGATTCCAATCACTTCCTGGCGCGAAGCGACCAGCGCGGAAATCAAAGGACGCCCAATGGCGCCCGTTGCACCTGCGACTAGTACTTTCATATGTCCTCCTTGTGATCCCGAACAAACCAAATCAATTTTTAGGGACGCGCCGCGGAAGCAAGTGCCGCGGGATCTGTTTGGCGCTCCAGAAGCGAACGCATCGATTCCAATGAAGTGTGGTTGTTGCCGCTGTGCGTGGCGTATGCGATGTACCCATCCGGGCGAACTAATTTTATTCCCGGCTCCAGAGAGGTTCGCATCTCGGAGACGTCCTTAAGAGATTCGCAAACCTGCTTCGCGGCCTCTCGAGTCGAGGCGCTTTCGTTCTCACCAATTACCACCAGGAAGCGATTCACAATGCCTCTCCCCCCGCGCAGGGAATCGTCGAGGTAACGCGTTCCCGGCCCCTCGATGATCGGACTTCCGCGATAGGCGATCCCTAGTTCGGAAAGCCTCTGAACGAAGGCATGCTGAAACGGAGCGAGGCGCGACACCATCGGTATGACTGCATCACGCAGTGCCTGGGCAAATTTGTTGGGGGTGCCCATGACCTTGGTTAGGAAATCCGTGGTGTCGATGACATTCTTGATGATCGGAATTCGCTCGGCGGCATAGCTATCGAGCAATTGTTCGTTGCCGTGGTCGTTCAAGAAAAGATCGAGCTTCCAGGCCAGGTTCCAAATGTCGTGCAGTCCGGTATTCATCCCTTGTCCGCCAAATGGGCTATGAATGTGGGCGGCATCCCCAGCGATGAAGATGCGTCCGGCGCGCAGTTGCGCCGTGTGCCGGTGGTGAATGCGGAAATAGCTGCTCCAATGAAGCGCTTGCGCCTCGATTCCGCGTGGCCCACGTTCGCTGAGTATCGTCCGCACGAGTTCGAGGGACGGAGCGTCGCCTTCCGGATGCTCGATTGTCGCCACAATGCGACGGCGGGTGGCGCTCATCGGGAAAATTGCCACCGGCCCGAATTCACTCGGGCATAGTTGCAGTTCGTCGGCGGGAAGATCATTGGTATCGATGTCGGCCAGCATGAAGGGAACGTCGTAGTCGCCTCCTTGAAGCGGCACGCCCAGCGCCTGTCGCACCTTGCTGTGGGCGCCATCGCAGCCGACGAGGATGGAAGCTCTGAGCTTGCTCGTCTCGCCATGGTGATCCAAAGTGATGTTCACCCAGTCGCCCTGCTGATCTGCCGAAACAAATGAGGTTTCGTACTCCACGATTCCGCCTTTTTTCAGCAACTCCTGGAGGAGTAGGCCCTCCGTGACGTTCTGCGGAACCATAGCGACGAATGCGTACGGGCTTTCCTTAGGTACGAACTGCATGTGGGCAAGCCTGCGCCCGTGGGCCATTACTGCGATTGACGTCACTCGATTTGCCTTTTCGAGGAAGGGAGCGACGATTCCGGCCATATCTAGGATTTCAAGTGTCCGTGGAAAGATGGCCAGAGCCTTAGAGTGCTGCGATTGTGAAGAACGCGCTTCGACGAGCCGCCATTTGAGTCCTCGGCGGGCGCATTCATTCGCGAGGAATAGGCCAACAGGCCCGGCGCCAACGATCAAAACCTCCGCATCAACCGCAGCCGATTTTGATCCCATTTGTCTCCCTCCTTACAAAAACGATTTGCTAGTTTGCGACCTTCTTGTCTTGCGAACCGGCAAAGAATCGTGCGTTCGGATTCGGGCTGGAAGACAACAACACCGAGGGTCCATGGCAATGACCTTGAGAGGAATGCGAGGGCTGATACCAATTAGATTCGATAGCCCGAGTAGAAGTTGCAGGAAACCTTCAATGATACCGATTGGCAATGATGAAGATCACCTGGGGTCGAGCTCTGGGGAAGTCCTGATAACGCGCTTGCCAGAAAAATAGAGTACTAATCCAGTAGCAATTTGTCAGGAGCTACCGACTCAAGTTCGAGTTTGCTCGGACCTGAACCTCATCCTTGAACCGCTAAACTGTCACATCGACTCTTCAGACTTTTCGCTTCAGTAGCAACGTAGTCGCTGATCAGCCTTGAGAGCATTTTGCAAATGAGATTGGCCAGTAGGCCCTTGGAGGTAAATGAAAGCTCGACTTGTGTTGCATCACCACGGGGTGAGAGGCGATGATCGGCGACTATCGTTCCTCCGGGGAGCTTTTGCACCCAGGTGAATGCCTTGTTCGGAACGCACTCTGTTACTTCGTAAACCGCTGGACGCAACTTCGGCTGAACGACGCGGTATCGCGCTCCAACCATTAGCCCGCTGCTGCTCAGCGGTTTGATTTCCACCACCGTTGGCGTCCAATCAGGCCAATGTTCGACGTCGGCGAGGATTCGCCACACGGTAGACGGTCGCGCCGCAGTAATAAACTTTTGGGCCATTTGCATTGTCCTTATCCCCCTTTAATCGACCCTCCAATCAATTTGATGTCGGGATTGCCAAGCACGATTCAACACCGTGGACGACCTTACGGCCACCAAATCCTGATTAACGATTACATCGGACTAGTTTGATAGCTGTTGCAAAATCTCCACAATTTTGCGCTATTGATCTAATTTAGTGTTGCCACTTTGCGGCGCGCCTACGCACGGATGTCACATGTTCCGCGAGGCTGAGGCTCAGGACGTTCTGCATCATGATGCGCTACGGCATTGCACGATTCGTTGGCTCCTGGGTTTCCGCCTCAGGGTATCGCTTGTGCATCAAGAAAGTGCGCAAGCACCGGGCATCAGTGGACTTCCTTGATCCGCGCGGTGCGCCCATTCAGCGCTCCTACATGAAAGGTGCCCCCGCAGTGAAGATGATCGCGCGTTACGACGACTACAACGGGACCTTCGAAGTGGATTTGTGGGAGAAGGGCAAGCAGTTTATTTTGGATTTAACCCACGAGTACAACTACGAACTGGATCCCAAGCGACGTGAAGCACTCGTGCCAGCCCTCACCCGATGGAAAAGGGGCAGCATCATGTCTTTATCTACAAATTCTCTCGCGCTTGATAAAGGCCAGCCCGCGAATCACACCATTTCCGAAGCGCGAGTGTCGAGTGACGCAAAGCGTGTCGAACCAGAGGCCTTGGAGGCGCTCTGCCAAACTCTCAGACCACGTTTACTCAAGGTGGCGCTCCGTATCACATGAAACCGCGAAGACGCCGAAGACGCAGTGCAAGACTCGATGATGAAAGCCTTTGTGCGCCTTGACAACTTTCACGGCAATTCTAGCTTTTCCACATGGCTAACGCGCATTGTCATGCATTCGGCCCTCATGATTAATCGCAAGAATCGTAGGGCCCGCCAGATTTCTGCGGACGAGTTGCCCGTGGCCGGCGAACCTGGATTGTATTTTCAGATCCCGGATCGTGCCCCCAATCCTGAGCAGACCTACGTGCAGCGTGAGCGCAGAACCATTCTTCACAGCGCCATACGTACACTCCGCCCGCGTATGCGGGCGGTCATCGAAGTGGCCCAATTTCAAGAACTGCCCATCAAGGAAACAGCGAAGATTCTGGACATTTCCTTTGCTGCAGCCAAGTGCCGCTTCTCCGATGCTCGCGCCGCTTTGCGTAAATCCTATGCGCTCCGCGCCGCGGTCTAGGCCAGGACGGAACCCGCAGCATAAATGTTTGGTGCTCGAAATAACTCGGCTAGTTCTTGCTCCGCAGCCAGCGCTGCATGGGTCCAAACGACGTTACTGGAGGAGGTAATAGAACGCGGTCATTTTCCGACTTGCTTCTCCAATTTCTTAACCAGCGTTCGCCTGCGCTGTTAGCTCCTGTTAGGAGTCCGCCCCACACATGACACCCGCTCCACAGATTTTGCCAGGCCTTTGGGTCGATCACGGTCAGATAAGCGTCACGAACTGGAGCCTGCCTGTCGTAGTTGGGCACAGGGTCCTCTTGGACATGTCCACTTGAATCCACCGTGCCGGTTTGACCTCTGGCAAGAATAAAATAGCCCCCGTGGTACGGGTCGGCTGACAAGAGAAGAACCAAATCCGCCGACTTCTTGTCTTGAACGATTTGAAATCGTGCCCATTTTTGCAGTTGAGCCAGTGCCGCCGCCCGTCACTCAGACAAGACATTCCAGTGCATTAACGCATGTGGAACCTATCTGATCGCCCGAGATGGTCTAGTGAAGGTAAGTTAGAAATATTGCCTCTCCCGCTTCAATTCACTGTCAAGTCGATACGGGCGAAGCTAGGTGTTTCCCTGCTTCCCATCCTTGCGCAACTCTCATTCGACGCGGGATGTCGATCCCTCATCATTGCGGCCGCCGAAAACGATGTCGTCGCGCTCGAGGGCGGTGGCCGGGCGCTCAACGACGTCACCTGTCACTTTTGACAATTGAAAAGGTTTCGTTGCGAACCGAATAATCAGCCTCCACACCGCTTTTCGTGAGCGGTGGCTGAATAGACAAAGCCCGCTTTACTGCGAGGTGAGCCAGGATCACGGTGATAGTTACGCGGACTAGAGATGAGGTCATGCATTTGAATGCACAAGGTCCAAAAGCGCACGTTGTGATTGTGGGTGGCGGCTTCGCCGGGTTGGGTTGCGCTCGAACACTCGCCAAGACTCGAGACGTCCGAATCACGCTGATTGACAAGAACAACTATCACCAGTTCCAGCCCCTGCTGTATCAACTTGCCACGGCGGCGATAGGTACAGACGACATCGCAACTTCTCTTCGTCATTCCCTTCGTCGGCATGCCAATGTCGAAGTGAAAATGGCGGAGGCGGCCGGGGTCGACCCTAAGACGCGCACGGTGACGACCCGGGAAGGCAAGAGCTACCAGGGAGACTTCCTCGTGCTCGCAGCAGGATCGCAGGCAAATTTCTTTGGCACCGCCGGTGCGGAAGAAAATGCGTTTCCACTCTACTCGATCCAAGAAGCCCAAAAGTTGCGCTCCCGAATCCTAACCGTTTTCGAGGACTCAGACCGGGAGCCAAAACTAGCAGAGCAAGGTGCGCTAAATTTCGTGATTGTCGGTGGAGGACCTACAGGTGTGGAGATGGCCGGGTCGCTGGCTGACATGATCAGGTTAACCATGACGCGCGAATATACCGACCTCGCAGTGAAACACGCTCAGGTCTATCTGGTCGACCATGGGCACGCTCTTCTAGGAGCCTTTTCAGAAGGGGCTCACGATTATGCGTCACGGGTACTCCAAGAGAAAGGGGTCAAACTTCGGTTAGGTATAGGAGTGAAGGAAGTGACTCCCGATCATGTGCTACTTTCCGACGGTACGTCGATTCAAACACGCACAGTGATTTGGGGAGGCGGGTTATCGGCCTCACCTTTGTCGGCAAGTGCAGGGCTACCGCGCGGGCATGGCGGACGGGTTGATGTGCGGCCGGACCTCACGGTTGATGGCTTTCCCGGTGTTTACGTATTGGGCGACTTCGCGAATATTCCCAGCCCTGAAAACGAGTTCCTGCCGCAACTGGCCTCTGTGGCACAGCAGAGTGGGGCCTCGGCCGCGAAGAACATCCTGGCCGAGATCGCGGGCGAAACTCGAACTGCGTTTCACTATCACGACAAGGGAATCATGGCGATGATCGGGCGCAACGCGGCGGTGGCTGCGATCGGGAAGAAGAGGCATGAACTCGACGGTCCCGTCGGTTTCGCCGCGTGGATTGGCGTACATGCGCTACTGATGTCAGGTGTACGGGAAAGGGTGGAAGCCTTCATTGATTGGGCTTGGAACTATTTCAGCAGGTCGCGGGCAATTCAAATATTGGACCGTGCCGATGTGAGCCACATCGACTGGGGCAAAGAAGCGGAAAGCGAGGATTTCCCTTCAACGAGTGCGCAGAGTGCCCGTTGACTCGCCGAGAAGACAAAGCATCCTCCACGGGCCGTGTTCATTGGCGCGATGGGGCGGCGCCCCCCGTAACATCTTGCATCAGTAGCCTTAAAGGAGCCTCTCGCAATGTCGAAACGAGCGACAGTCATTCCGTTGATAGTTCTGGTTGTCGCCGCGCTATTGTTTTTTGTGATTAATGGCCGGTGGACCTCGTGGTCCGGCGGTCGGGCGGAGCAAGAGACCGATGACGCCTATGTCCAGGGGGACATGACCCCGTTGAGCACCCGTATCTCTGGAACGGTGCGGAAGATGGAGGTCGAAGACTTCGACAGCGTGAAGGCCAGCCAGGTGCTGGTTGAGATCGACGACGACTATCGCGCGATCGTGGAGGAGGCAAAGGCGGCGCTAGCCGCATCGCAGGCGGCGCTCGAAGACAACCAGGCCGCGAAAAGAATCCAGGAAGCCAAGATCCAAAACGCGGAGGCGATGGTAGCCGAGGCGGAGGCGGCGGTCAGCACCGCGCAAGCGGGCCTTGCTTCCACGCAGCCGGATGTCGAGCGGATGGCGATTGAGCGCAAACGCCAGGAGGCGCTGCTGGCCTCGAAGGCGACGACGCGGCAGCAGCTTGAATCCGCGGTGTCGGAGGCGGAGCGCTACTCTGGCCTGCTGGCCAGCCGTCAGGGCGACCTGGACCGAGCACAGGCCGCGCTGGCGAGCAGCCGGGTGCAGCTCGAGGCCCAGAAGCGGGAACTCGCCGCACTCGGCAGCCAGGACGCACTCTATAGGGCAGACATTAAAGCAAAAAGGGCGGCAATCACCGTAGCCGAAGTCAATCTCAGCTACACTCGCATCACCGCTCCCGCGAACGGCGAGGTCGGCAAGCGCCATGTACAGGAAGGGCAGCTGGTCACCCCGGGCATGCAGATGGTCGATCTAGTCAAGGGCGACGCGTGGATCCTGGCGAACTACCTGGAGACGCAACTTACCAACATCCGAAAGGGAGATACAGCCGACATCAGGATCGACGCCTTTCCAGGTGTCGTGCTGCATGGGAAGGTCTCCGTTGCCGCTGCATCAATTCCGGCGCGGGACGAGTGTGTTCGCACCGCACGCGAGCAGAGTCCCGACATCCGGGCAGCCCAGCAGGCAGTCGAAAAAGCCAAGGCGGAACTGGGGAAAGCGAAAGACGCATATATCCCGGATCTGAGCGGATTTGCCAGATATAGCTATCAGAGCGGGATCGCATTCCTCGTGCACAATTTCGGCACCTTTGGAGTCACATTCACCTACGAGCTTTTCGACGGCGGACGCCGCAACGCAGAGATCAACGAATCGCGCACAATGCTTTCCAAAGCGAAACTCAATCTCGCCAATGTGGAGGAGGAGGTCACAGTTCAGGCTGAGATCGCCTACGACACGCTTGAACAGATGCAAAGCTTGGTGACAGTGGCAGAGGAAACCTTCAAGGCGCGAACAGAAGCGGCCCGGGTCGCAGAAAGCCAAGTCGAGCAGAATGAGATCCTCGACTCCGCTCGTGCCGAGGCGTCTGCAAAGACGAGTTCGGCCAAAGCCTCCCTGCTCGAAGCGAACTTGGGATTGTCGTTGGCACAGGGCGAACTGAAACGCGCAATGGGAGAGATCCCACGCTAGCTCTTCGCTGTGGCCTCGGGCTTGCTGCTAAAATTTTGCTGTTCTCACAAAGAGAGACCTAGGAATGAAGATACTGGCGATTGATATCGGGGGCACTCACGTCAAGGTCCTTCTCAGCGGCGAAGAGATACCGCGAAAATTCGAATCCGGGCCAAGTCTGACGGCCAAGAAGATGGTTGCGGACGTGAAGGCGATTACGAAGGACTGGAATTACAACGTAGTCTCACTTGGTTATCCTGGCCCTGTCCTCCGGAGCCGGCCTGTCTTGGAGCCACACAATCTGGGAGGTGGTTGGGTGGGATTCGACTATCAACGTGCGTTTGGAAAACCGGTGAAGATAATCAATGACGCTGCCATGCAGGCGTTGGGCAGCTACCAAAAGGGCAAGATGCTTTTCCTGGGTCTCGGCACCGGCCTTGGAACTTGCATGGTCGTCGACGGAATAGTTGAGCCCATGGAACTCGGCCACCTCCCTTATAAGAAGGCGACTTACGAAGAATATGTCGGGATCCGCGCCCTGGAAACACGAGGGAAAAAGAAATGGCGTCGTGATGTTGCCGACGTCGTGCAGTGCCTTATGACCGCGCTCGAACCGGATGATGTCGTTCTTGGCGGTGGCAATTCCAAAAAGCTGAAGGAGCTTCCTCGCCATTGTCGTCTCGGAGACAATGCCAACGCCTTTCTCGGCGGATTCCGCCTCTGGGACAAGCCGAGCGACAAACAAACGGCAGCTCGCAAGCTGGCTCGTTCTTAGCTCGCAATCACTTAAGGAGCACGATCGTGGCAGCAACCGCAATAAAGAGTCACCGCAACGATAAAACAACAATATGACCTGCATCAACGAACTCGAAAAAGGGCATCCGTGAATTTAGCAGCTAAGGTTTAGAAAGGAGATTATTATTTATGCAACTCGGAATGATTGGCCTCGGCAGAATGGGTGCAAACATGGTGCGGCGCCTTATCAAAGGTGGCCATCAGTGTGTTGTTTTCGACAGGTCGCAGAAAAACGTCGACGAACTAGCCCAGGAGAAGGCGGTCGGTTCTTCCTCTCTCCAGGACTTCGTGAAGAAACTTCAAAAGCCCCGCGCGATTTGGCTGATGGTCCCGGCCGCCGTCGTTGACCAGACCATTCATGATCTCTTGGCCTACCTCGAAGCCGACGACATCTTGATTGACGGTGGCAATTCCTACTATGTCGACGACATTCGCCGCGCCCGAGAACTCTCCGCCAGGAAAATTCACTATGTCGACGTCGGCACCAGTGGCGGCGTCTGGGGGCTCGAGCGTGGCTATTGCATGATGATCGGTGGTGAAAAGGAAATCGTAAAGTACCTCGATCCCATTTTTGCCTGTCTGGCTCCGGGTATCGGCGATATCCCGCGCACTCCCGGTCGCGACAAAGTCGGCGGCACCTCGGAACAGGGGTATTTGCATTGTGGCCCCAATGGTGGCGGCCACTTCGTCAAGATGGTCCACAACGGCATCGAATACGGCATCATGGCTGCCTATGCCGAAGGCCTCGGAATCATTCGCGCCGCCAACGTCGGCAAGCAGGATCACGTCGTCGACGCCGAAACGACCCCTCTTCGCGACCCCCAACACTATCAGTACGACTTTGACCTGAAAGATGTCGCGGAGGTCTGGCGCCGCGGCAGCGTCATTGCCTCTTGGCTCCTGGATCTCACGGCCATCTCCTTGCTCGACGACCCCACTCTCGCGAAGTTTGCCGGCCGCGTCTCCGACTCCGGCGAAGGACGCTGGACGATCAAGGCCGCGCTCGACGAGGCGCAGCCTGCGCACGTACTGACCGCTGCACTCTACGAGAGATTCAGTTCCCGCGGCGAAGCGGAATTTGCCGACAAGCTTCTTTCCGCGATGCGTTATGAATTTGGCGGACATATGGAGAAGGCTGCCGGTAAGTAGCCGTACGCGAAAGGAAGTACATTATGAGCGCAATTCATTCGGACGCTTTAGTCTTTTTTGGTGCCACCGGCGATCTGGCCTACAAGAAAATCTTTCCGTCGCTCCAGTCCATGCTGAAACGAGGGCATCTCAACCTCCCGATCATCGGCGTGGCTAAGGCCGGCTGGAATCTCGATCAATTGAAGGCCCGGGCCAAGGACAGCCTTGAAAAACACGGCGGCCTCGACCCCGCTGCGTGGGAAAAATTGTCCGGCCTACTCCATTATGTCGACGGCGATTACAACGATGCTGCCACCTTCCAGAGCTTGCGCAAGGAACTCGGCATGGCCGAGCACCCCGCTCACTATTTGGCGATTCCTCCGGTACTTTTTGGTGAGGTCGTCGAACAGTTGGTGAAGTCGGGTTGCGCCAAAGGCTCGCGCGTCATCGTCGAAAAACCATTCGGCGATGATCTCGCCTCCGCCCAGGCGCTGAACAATATCCTTCACAGTGCCTACGATGAACAGGACATTTTTCGCATCGACCACTACCTCGGCAAGCGTCCGGTCAACAATATGCTCGTCTTCCGGTTTGCCAATGCCTTCATGGAAGCCTTCTGGAATCGCAATTACATTGACAGTATCCAGATCACCATGGCCGAGGATTTTGGCGTTCAGGGCCGCGGGGCCTTCTATGACCAGACGGGCACGATTCGCGACGTTATGCAGAATCATCTATTCCAGGTTCTCTGTAATCTCGCGATGGAACCTCCCGTTCGTACCGACAGCGAAACCGTCCGTGACGAGAAGGTGAAAGTTCTCAAGGCCATTCCTTCCCTGCAGGACTCGGACGTCGTCCGCGGGCAGTTCCGCGGTTATCGAGCGGAACATGGCGTTGCCAAGGACTCGAAGATGGAAACCTTCGCGGCTGTGCGGCTCGAAGTCGACTCCTGGCGCTGGCGCGGTGTTCCCTTTTATTTGCGGGCGGGGAAGTGCCTCCCGGTTACGTGCACGGAAGTCCTCGCCAAGTTCAAGTTGCCGCCCGCCATGATTAGCGCCAGCAGGCTCACCCAGAATCATCTGCGGTTCCGAATTAGCCCTGATGTAGATATCGCCCTGGGTATGACGGTTATGACTCCTGGCGAAGCAATGGTCGGCGAGTCGGCGGAAATGTTGGCACACCACCATCCAGCGGCTACGGAAATCGACGCCTACGAGCGCGTGCTCGGGGATGCCATGGCGGGCGACGCTTCGATTTTTGCCCGGCAAGACTACGTCGAAGAAGCCTGGCGCATCGTCGATCCCATCCTAAAACTCGCCACGCCGGCTTACGAATACGAGCCGGGCAGCTGGGGTCCCAAAGAGGTCGCAACACACATCACGCCTCCGAACGGCTGGGAGAATCCGGTTATCGGAGGTCCTGCCTCCGCAGCAACTGCAGGCTCTTTCAAGTAAGGAAGTAACCGCGTTGCCATCCTGAAAACGCGCCTCTTCTCGCCGACCGCGTTGTCAATTCTGCTTAGGAAGGGAAATGAAGCTGCGAATGAGATCCCCGCACTTGGTTGCCTTCGTGTTCTCCGCAACGCTTAATGCGTTCGCTTGACTTCGCCCACGGTAACATCTCTCGGAGCCATTTCGGAGAATCTTTTTCAGCAGTTTATAGATCTGGGTATTAGTCATCCTGTATCTTTGCTCATGGTGGGAGCGAAGCGCTCTGTCAAAACCGGTCCAAGGGTGGCAGTGACAAGCATCAGCACCAAAACCACATTGAGCAACTCGCCATCGACGAGGCGTTGACCCGCGGGATCGAATGTATCGAAGGCGACAATCGCGGCCGCGAGGGTCGCAGCCACCTGTGGCAGGGTGAGCGACCACATCGTCAAGCGGGCAGCTGAACTGTACTTGAACGCGCGACCAACAAGTCCAGCGGCGATGCCCTTGCCTGCGACTAGCGAGCCGACAACGGCTGCCACCAGTGCGAAATTGTGGATCACGCTTTGCGCGAATGCGACCGGATCGATCAAGAAGCCGGTCACTCCGAAGAAGATCGGGATGAACAGCGAATTGCCGAAGAACTCCAGTTTGCCCTTGGCAGGCTTGTCCTGAACTGCCGCGTTGATGGCGAGGCCTGCAAGGAACGCGCCGACTATGCCCGGGAGATTCACTGCTTGAGCGAGAACGCCAGCTACCGCCACCACTCCGAGCATCAGAACGAAATATGCATCCTCGTCGTTTTCCACTTTCTTCAACAGATACGCTCCAAGGCGACTCAGGCCGAACAGGATGAGCGGGACGAAGATCGCGATCTCGACGAGTTGCAAAGCGAGCTGCGCCACTGAGAAGCCGCTCTTAAATGTCGAAACGCAGATTGCGAACACAACCAGCGATAGTGTGTCGGACAGAACCGTTGCCCCGACCGTAATTGTGATTGGCTCAAGGCGAGTCTCGCCCAGCTGAGCGATGATCGGTAATCCCAAAAGCGTATGCGAAGCCAGCAGTGATCCCAGCACGATCGAGGGGATGAGGCGATACCCGAACAGGAGACCAACCGACATTCCCAATAGCAAAGGAGTCCCGGTGGTAAGGAGTCCGAAGATGATGGATCTGCGTTGCGCGCCGCGAAAGAGAGCGAGGTCAATTTCAAGTCCGGCGAAAAACATCAGCAGCAGCTTTCCTAAGTCCGCGAAGAAGTCTGCGATTGGCCTTTTTTCGCCGAGAATGTCGAGAACATGGGGCCCGAGGACGACTCCAGCGAGCAACAGTCCCACAACCGCGGGGATCCGCATGCGGCGTGAAAGTTGCGGAATACCCACAATAACGGCCATTCCCAAGGCGAACTTCGCCAGCGGTGGCAAGGAGGCAAGCTCGGATCTGAGCCATGCAAAGTGATTCATAAAACTCTCAGTTTAGGTCGGCTGCCCGGAAAGCCGGCGACGCGGCATGAGTGACAGCAGGCAAGCTCTTGGCGCGCTCATGTTAGGTTGCACCGTGAGGCAAGTCAATGAAATGGTCCGGAAAAATAACTTTGACTTTGGCGGCCGTGGCAACCCGCGGTGGTAAGCGCCCGCCACGCGAAGCGTCTGACGAGGGTTGAAGTTCGGGCGGCCGGTGTCGTCGAGAGCAACGATCTCCCCATCCACCACAGTATCTTTCGGCAAATCGTCCAGCGGCGCACCTCCGACGCTCATCTGCGCATCCTGGGCAACCTTAATTTTGAAATCGCTCTCCGCATCTTCCGGTTTGGGCGTCCTTCCGTAGAGCTTTTCAAAAGCCTCGATGAATCTATAAATGCGCTGTGGATGTTCTTGCATTTCAACCGACACCTTCTACCGCATCGAAAGCATGATACCGCCAATCTCGAGCATTCCATTGTGAGCGTCTTCGCTCTGGATCAGAGTTCCTCTACCGTTCTTTCGCCTGGACTGTACCGTTGTACAGGTTAGCGTTCGAAAACTTGCACCTTCGAATCCCGCAAACGCCTGAAGGCACCACGCTATAACAGATTATGGAGGCAATATGACCCTAGCCCAGGTCGACGTGCGTGACGAGCGCCACGAGAAAAGGTCCGCTCTTCGCCCAGCGCTCAGCCGACAGATCGCAACTTCCGAAGCCGTGCAATCTCCACAGCCTATTGGCAACAAGTTAATAGCCCGAACCGGAGTATTGCTATTCTACGGAGTTTTATTCGGTATATGCGGTTGGAATCTCTATCGGGTCATTAAGGCCGTCCTTAAATGAAAGGTGAAGCGTCACATTCGAGAATAATTTTGCAAATTGAGTATGCGGAGTCAGATGAGTCGGACGAAACTTGCTCCTACGGGCAACGTCAGGAACGCAACGTTCCACGTTGTGAAAGTCGCTGTCACGTGTGGAGGTTTTGATCGTTCTGTGCCCCTCATGAATGACGCCAAGTATATTGGGTTGAAGACCTCACCGGATTTCTTGAAGGAAAAGGGAACCCTCCGAGGGGCTTTAGCGTCTCTCATTGCGCAACCAGATCTTCTGGGATAAAAGCAAGCGCGATACTCTGCATCCATCCGCGTATCCCAATTCGAGGATTTGAGCGTTTCTAGCGTATTCAGCGTTTCGGCAAATCAATAAGTTACGTCTTTTCAATTTACGCGGTCGGTTCGATTCCCCCCGCCGGCACCATTGATTTCATTAGACTTAGCCCTATTTTTGTACCCCTCCGCGTATCCGAGCCTAAATTTTGACATCGAAAATGGTGCAAGAATCGAAGCGCAATTCGTGCGATTTCAGATGTCCAGATGAATCCTTCCGGTGAAGCCACGCCAGAAGTTGCGAGCCGGAATCGCTGATCGCGGCTACTCCACAGTAAAGTCGCATCCTTTTCCGCATAACCCTCTTTACGGAATCTGGGAACCCACCAGATAGATGAAGTATTCGCCCTGCTTCAGGTTATCCGGACCCAACTGACATTTGTTGCCACCGAGTGCGGTTACCTAAGTTCTGTGAATTGCCTCTGCCCGAACACCGTTCTTGGCTCCGACAATGCCGCCACGAGCCTCAACCTCAATTTCACCGAGGAACTACGGCACGTCAGCGATCAACGCCCGGATCTGCGCCAATGCCGTAGGAACCCAAAACATCGCGGCGCAACACAATTCCTTCTAACTTGTGGACATCGGCGCGACTGACCACTGGTAAGAGATCGAGTCCAGCTCCGCCCATACGTTCCAGCGCTAAGTGAAGTGACTGATCGCTGTGGAGATGAGGGAACATCCGCGCATCCACTAGTTCACTGAGTTGCTTTTCCATTCCACCCTGCTCGGCGGCTCGTTGCAACCCCTCTTTGTTCAATATTCCGATCACGCCAGTTTTGTCGCACACTGGCCAACAATGGAAGATACTGTTTTGCGTCATTTGCAACGCATCGCCGACACTGATCTCGGCCGGCAGTGTTTCCTTCGGAGGTTGCATGAGATACGCGACTTGACGCCCCCCTCTCTGCTGACGCGTTGCCGCGCTGGGCAAGTGAATTCCGTCTTGAAATGCGAGCACGTCGTAGATCGGCTCCGGTTGCAACCGCGAGGAAATAAAAAAACTGATCAGATTCGAAATCATGAGCGGAACTATGACGGCATAGTCTTGCGTCGTTTCGAAGATCATCAGAACCGAGGTCATTGGCGCACGCACGATCCCGGCAAAGAGCGTGCCCATGCCGACCAAAGCGTATGCTCCCGCCGAGGCCGTATATCCAGGTAACATCTTGTGCGCGATGCCTCCAACCGTGCCTCCCAACATGGCTCCGATAAAAAGGCTCGGACCGAAAATGCCGCCCGCATTGCCGGATCCATAGCTTGTCGTAACCGCGATTAGCTTCAAGACCACCAAGAGAGACATGGTTCCGAGGAAAATTTTCCCGTTCAGTGCTTCCCCCACATATCCGTAGCCCACTCCCAAAACTTGCGGCACAAACAGGGCTATTACACCAACCAGCAGCCCGCCAGCAACGGGCTGAAACCATACGGTTTTCTTCGGAAGGCTCATGAACCATTCACGTGTTCGCAAAAGGAGTTTCGTGAATGCAACGGAAACCAACCCGCCCGCAACTCCCAAAATCGCATAGATCCCGAATTCCAGCGGATTCGCCAGCTGATATTGCGGCACATGAAACAAAGGATGGTTGCCGAGGAGCAGCCGCAGAACGAACCATGAAGTCGCGGCAGCTAGTACCACGGAACCAAGAATCGGTGCGTGCAGATCGCCGGTGATCTCTTCGAGCGAAAACATAACTGCGGCGAGCGGGGTGTTGAAGGCAGCTGCAATGGCGGCGGAAGCTCCCACTGGGATGAGCGCCTTCACTCGTTCGGAGCTTAGTCCGAGGTACCGGCCGAGAACGGAAGCTATGCCACCCCCTACCTGCACCGACGGGCCTTCGCGCCCCAAGGGGATGCCACATGCGAGTGTCGCCGCCGTGCAAAAGAACTTTCCCAGGGTCGTACCAAGTGTGATCCGTCCTCCCTTGGCAAACAAGGCGGCCTTGGTTTGAGGAACGCCACTGCCGCGGGCATCCGGAAAATATCGATAAAGCAGGTACCCCATCGTGAGAGAGCCCATGACGGGAATCAATATCCGCCGCCAAGCCGCGCTCCCAACAGGATAAAGTCGCATTCCCAAGTGCTCCGTCAGGACGATGAACGCGACTACGGAGAGGCCCGTCAGCATGCCAATGACAAGCGTCAGCACCAGAAAAACTTGCTCTTCGCGTTCGCGAATGCGTGGAAAGGAGAGAGCTAACGGCTTTCTCCACCACTGTGTTTTGACTTCGTTCCCAATTATCTGTGCCATCGTTCCTTACCTGGGCGAAGAAACCCGACTGCAAACGTGGGAAGGAGAAATACTTATTCTCACTTCGCCTGTGCGAGTTCGTTGTGCTGACCTCTACACTCTTAAAACGGGGCATCGAGCACGACTAAGCACCTGATGAAGCATGGCCCACGGCAGATGAGCGGATATGCGGGGATGGAACGTATGGTGCGGTCCCATCACAATCAGATCTGCTCGCAGGTCTTCCGCAACCTTCGGAATCCGCTCCTGTGGTATGCCGATCTCAACGATTGACTGTGTTTCCAATAAAGTGCTCGTCTCGGGAGGAAGCAGTTGCTCAAGCTGCTTCATTGCAAAGTCCTTCTGCGCCTCTCGGTGTTCCGCAGGAGAATCGGTAGGCATCTTGAGAACATGAAGCAGAGTCAGGTGGGCGTCATCGTCCGCCGCCAGCGCCAGCGCATACAGTAGCACTCCGGCCGACCCTGGTTGCAAGTCAGTTGCGCACAGAATTTTCCCCAGTCTTAATTCCGAAATCATTTTCGGTGGAACCTGCGGCCCCACCGTGAGAACTCGGCAAGGCGCGCAGTTAACAATCTCTTCCGCCACCGAACCGAGCACTAGCTTCTTGATTCCACTGCGACCATGCAAGCCAAGTACGATGAGATCAATGAGAAGGCTGTCAATCAAACTCAAAAGCACCTTTGAAACGGAGTCAAACCCTTCTTTGATGAGCTCGCGATGCTTGATCCCTTCGAGCACGCCCGAGGTCACAAGTTTCGCCATCTTCCTTTCTGCGGTATGCCTGAGGTAGAACGGGTCGGGTGGCTGAACATCGTAGGTGATTTCCGAAGACGCAACACTCACCGCATAGAGCGTGGCCCCATAACGGCGGCACATTCCAATTCCATAAGGAAGCGCGGCTTCGGAACAGGAGGAAAAATCAGTCGCGAACAGGACGTTTTGAAGTGAGACCACCATAGCCATCAAGGTTCGGAAGGAACGCGGCGTTGCAGTTTCTTCGGGAGAAGGTATCCGCCCTGGGAGCCCCGTAATTCGCCTCGATTACACTCCTTATCGGTTATCGATGCCACCGGAAGGAATATATCGTATAGCGATATACTCGTCAATGACTATTGGTTACGATTTGATCCGAATCACGCCGACCCAATCGTTTTCCGCTTTCGCTCCGGATACTTCGAGCGCGCTTTGTTCGCGAGTTGTTTCCATTTTGAGGGTTTCGATAAGGGTGTGAACTCAAACATCAACATATTTGAACAGCAGCCATTGCTCGATAGAGTTTGGGCATGGCATTGCGAATTTATCGCGTTAGGCGGCAGTTTATCGTGGATGAAAGAGTCGCTGCGCTAGAAGGGCAACGAAAAGCATGGCGAGCAGAATTGCGATAAGGCTCTTTAACACGATTTCCTTCATGCGCTTGCGTTTCATGAATGCTTGCGTTTCATGAGTAATGATTAAGGATAACAGCGGACCGGTGCCAGAGGCGGCCCCTGGAGGGTTGCGAATGTTGGACCGGGTCGTAGACGCATCACCGCGTTTCAAGGCCAGGATGGCAGGTGGCCTTTCCTGGTTCGGCTTACTCTCGGCGGCATTCGGCGGCCGATCGAAGCGTCAATACCGTCATAACGGATTAGGTTTCAATATATGTCATTCAGGATAGCGAGGACTAGGAAGGCGGCGAGGTCCACGGCCTGCCTTCCTGATCGAAGTCCTCGATGTCAAACGCGGAAAGAGCGTTTCGCGCTCTCTTCATCCCCTTGGATGTCAAAAACCTTGTTCATGGCCGTTGCATGCAATAGTTCGTGCACTATCTTGTTAAGGTTCGAGAGTTTCAGTTGGCCACCTTGTTTGGAAATCGTCATGTGGCTCCGGACAATCTCACCCATGCCGGAGCTGTCCACATAGTCCACGTAATTGAGATTGAGAATAACTTTCTTGCAGCCAGAAGCAGACAGATTTGCGATTGCCTCTCGGAGCTTCGTCACTCCGTCGCCAAATGCAATTTTTCCTCTGGCATCGATAATGCTGATATCTCCGCTCTCCCGGATTGCAGTTTCGGAACCCGACTTCGTCGCCGGCTGTTTCCCAAGCGCCAAGCTGTCCAACACGCTTGAGGCCGCTGTAGCAACCTCCTTCGATTCGGTGCGCACCACAATCAAGCTGCGCCCTTCCTTCAACACGCCTCGGAAGAATTCCGCATCTTCGGATTTCTTCTGGGTATGTTCGGCAGCAGAGGCCTTGTGGGACTCCGCGCCGATCAGTCCCAATAGCGTGGCCGCGCCCAGGCCCAATCCGAAAACGATTCCGCCGATTCCTGGAACCAGCAGCATGGAGGCTGCGATGGCTCCGACGGAAACTCCTGTTACTCCTGTTACTGCTCCCTTGCTCAGTTCGTTTCCAACGACTTCGGCATCCGTTCCCGAGCGAGTGAGAAAGATGATCGAATCTTGCGGCACTTTGCTTGCCAAGAGTTTCCGCACCGCGTCTTTCGCACGCTCGGGTGAATCAAACACACCAATTGCAGTCTCCATTCGCCCCTCCTCTGAACTTGAACATTGATTCCTGCACATTCACGCTTCTGCACAAGTCTTCCGAACGGACCTGTGCACCCCAAATCTGCGCGAGAATGTGGCCTAAATTACTCTGATTGTCAAGAAATATGGCGGCCCTAATCCAAGTATTGTGAAGCAAGCAGGATTTATGTTGTCTCGCAGCTGAATTTCGAGGTGCCAAAGGTCAAAGCCAAATTCATTGGCTAGTAGCTTGGGTCACTAAATCGTCGTGAGCAGGCGAACCGCGATGCCGATTCACTTGCCCGGCAGGTGTTCGACGCGTACCCCTTCGGCGATATGATGCAGTTCTCAGCTGACCTATTTAGCCGACAAGGATTGGAACGGATACAGCGCGGCTGTCGCCCCTCGCTGCTTTCAAAAGCGAGCGATGCCATCTTACCTTCAGAACCGCTCCGGCCTTCCGCCGATGACCTCGGCGGGCAACCGTCGAAATCTGTAGCGGGCGGAGTCGATAAAGTCTCAGCACCGGCGTGCGATTGCAAATCAGCAGATCTGGCGCGGGGATCCACGTTCGCTTCAACAGGAAAAACCCGGACACCGGTGATACGTAGCAAGAGGCACAATTCGGCTCCGATGCCTTCAAACGTTCGCAATACAAAGCTGTTCCGGCCAAGATCTCTTTCGAAGCCTCTGGGTCCCCGCCCGGGTTTGCGACTCCGAAACTTGCGATTCATGCGCTTTCAGACAGTTCGAAGAGGCCTTGAGGATTCGCACCTCGACGTTGTGCTTTGCAGGAAACGGTGAGAATATCCGTTCAGAGGCCGGACAATGAAATACCGCATCCTGATTTGGGCCGTCCTGGGTTTTCTTGTTGCGGCCGGTTGGGCAATTTATGCTTACCCGACAATCAGCCCGGCTGACCGACTGCTGCCCCTCATAGAGTGGACTTGCCCCATCGCGCTTTTTAGATCGCATCCAATAAACCTCGTTGGGGTTCTCGTCTCCAATTCGCTGGTGTACGCGCTGATCGGGTTCGCCGTCGAGGTATTACGCGGACAGGTCAAGCACACCCATTGATATCGACCGCGAACCACATTGTCTCCCCACGATACTGATGAATGGTGTCATGACAATGTGTCCGATCGTCGGACACCGCATCGAGCTTGGCTATTTCGATTTGAGGAGACCCGATGAAGCGCACGTGGACGATCCTAGGGGTAGGCAACGTGCCAGGTAGCTTCAAATGGTACCAGACGCTGTTCGGTCAGCCGGCTACTCCTCCTGCCCACGATTACTTTGGGCTAATCCGCGATTCAGATGGAACTGTTTTGCTCTGCCTCCACCAGTGGGGCGCCCACGAGCACCCCTCATTGATGAGCCCCGATCGCGGAACACCCGGCAACGGGCTCCTGTTGTTCTTCCGAGTTGATGATTTCGACCTGGCGCTTCAAAGGGCACGCTCTCTCGTCCCTCAGCTCGAAGAGGAGCCACGCGAGAATCCGAACACTCACACTAAGGAGTTCTCTCGCTTCGAGATCCGGACGGATAATACGTTACGATCAGTGCGCTCTCTGCGGCCTGACAAGGCGCTGCAGGTCAGGCTGAACCAGCACCGTGGTCAGAAGAAAAATGCCGCTAGACTTGAAGCAGAGTTGGCCGCGGCTCGGTCTAAACAACCCCAGCTTGAACTTGACAGATCACTGTACCGCTCGAAAGCTGGACGTCTGAAGAGGTTTTATCGCGTGATCGCCAACGATGAGCGCAATAGTGAAACCTGAGGGGCACTAGTGCATACGAACTAGCTTGGTGAATTGGCGGCCTTGTTTGAATATCCGTTAGAACAGGACTGATCCAGAAGTGGTTGTCAGAGCGATCCAAGCACATTTGTCTGCGAGAAAAAAGTCTGGCTGATCTCGCCCCCGCAACGTTTTCGCGTATACAACTCCTATTCGCTGGCACCCACTTCCTATTGACACTCTATAGGTAGATCACTATCATCTCTTATAGAACTCCGATAGGAGATAGGTCGGATCGTAACGAGGTGTCCGGCATGCCGCTCTTCGTCAGAGTAAAAACGCTCCTTCGCAATCTCCTTTCAACTCGTCGCGTAGAGGCGGACCTCGACCACGAGATTCATTCCCATCTCGAAATGCTTACAGGGGAAAAGATTCGAGCAGGTATGTCACCCGGCGAAGCACTGCGCTCCGCGCGGATCGAACTCGGAGGAATTGAACAGGTTAAAGAACAGGTTCGCGAACAACGGCTTGGCAATTGGATTCAGTTCATTGTCTCTGACTGCCGTTTCGGTCTGCGCCAGCTCCGCAAGAATCCCGGCTACACGATCGCCGCTATACTCACTCTTGCCCTCGGCATCGGGGCCAACACTTCCATCTTTGCTGCCATCAACGGCATCTTGCTTCATCCGGTCGGCATCCCTCACGCCGACCGTGTCGTTGCGGTGCGCGTCGGCTACGAAACGCTGAATCTTCGCAGCATCGTTGTCTCCGCCACAGACTTCGCGGACCTGCAAAACGCCACCAACATTTTTTCCTCCGCCGCCTTCGAGCTCCCCGCCAACCTCAACATCACACTGGACTCCGGCCCGCACGCTGTCGTCGCTTCCAAAGTATCGTGGCAGTGGTTCGATGTCTTTGATGCCAAGCCCTTGCTCGGCCGCGCCTTTCTGCCGGAGGAAGATCAGCCCAACGCAACAAATGAGGTCGTTCTCTCCTATCGCATGTGGAAAGACCAATTTGGTTCGGATCCCAACATCATCGGGCGCACCATGGTCCTCAACCACATCTCCCACCGCGTCATTGGCGTGATGGGTTCCGATTTTCAATTCCCCAATCCCACCGACCTTTGGATTCCCATCGCTCTCCCTCGCAGCGAATTCGATCCCGACAATCGCTTTAATGAAAACTATTTCGCCGTTGCAAAGCTAAAATCAAATGTTGATTTCCCACAGGTCGCGGCTTTCTTGGATCTCCTCACCAAACGTGTCCGCCAGGATCCTGCCACTCCCTACGCCCAAAACTCTCGTTGGGCCCTGTTTGCCATTCCATTACCGCAGTTTCTCTACGGGAATCTTCGCTCCCGGCTTTTCATCCTCATGTTCGCCGTTGGCGTGGTTCTTTTCATTGCCTGCGCCAATGTTGCCGGTCTCCTCTTGACGAGGGCTTCTACTCGCGCCAAAGAATTTGCCGTTCGTACCGCTCTTGGCGCCTCCTCTGCCGCCTTGATCCGGCAATCGCTTGTCGAAAGTGCGCTCCTGGCCGCCTGCGCCATGTTGCTCGGCTTGTTCGTCGGCTGGCTTTCCCTCGGATCCTTGCAAGTTCTCGCTTCCGCAAACAGCTCCACGGCATTGCCCGCCGCAATGGACGTGTACGTCTTTCTCTTTGGCGCATCCGTCGCCACCATTTCTGTACTCTTGTTTGGCTCTGTCCCTGCCCTGCAGTCTTTGCGCATCGATCTCCAACGCAGCTTAAAATCTGGAAGATCCACAAACGCTACGTCACCCACTCGTCGCCGTTTCCGCGACGCGCTCGTTAGCGCACAGTTTGCCATGGCGCTCGTTTTGTTGGTTGGAGCCGGTTTGCTTCTGAAAAGCCTTACCCTAATTCAACAAGTGGACGCCGGTTTTCGCCCCGCTGGCATCCTGACCGCTGCTCTTTCTTTGCCCGGAAATGTCTACGACACGCCCGGAAAGCAAGCCGCCTTTTTTCGTTCGGTCCTTGAACGTCTCTCCAATGCTCCGGGAGTCTCCGGTGTCGCTGCGGGATATCCGTTGCCGTTCAGCGGTGCTGGCGCTTCCGCCTCCTTCGGCATCGAAGGGCGGGCGGTTCCTCCAGGTGACCCTGGTTTTCACGGCACAATCGCCTGCGTTACTCCCGATTATTTTTCGGCATTGGGCATCCCCGTGAAGCAAGGTCGTTCCTTCACGCTTCAAGATCGGATCGGCTCGCTTCCTGTCATGATCATCGACGAGAACCTTGCTCGCCAGTATTGGCCGAATGGCGAGGCGATTGGCAAACGCATGCGCCGCAACGACAGTGATCCCTGGGCCACTATCGTCGGCGTCGTTACCGCCGTCCGTCGTACCCGCCTTATTGGTGCGGAGTCCGACAGCGAAGGCGTGATCGGCGCCGGTAAAGGCGTCTACTACTATCCGCTGCTTCAAGTGGGCAACCCCGATGTTTATGCGACCGGCCCCGCCCTCACATATATCTTGGTTCACACCAATCGTGAGCTGCCCGCTCTCGCCAATTCCATTTCTGCCTCGGTCCGCGACGTCGATTCCGCGCAGCCTCTGTTCGACATACAAACCATGGACCAGCGCATCGCTGCCTCCCTGGACCCGGAGCGCTCGGTCAGTGATTTGCTCGCTCTTTTTGCCGCACTCGCTCTGCTTCTTTCAGCGATTGGACTCTTCGCTCTGGTTCGTTACAGCGTTTCCCAACGCACTCAGGAAATTGGGATCCGTATGGCCCTTGGAGCTTCCCGCGGCGACGTCTTGCGTATGGTTTTCCGCCAGGGCTTTCATTTGGTTTTCATTGGCCTGGCCGCCGGGCTCGTTGCTTCTCTTCTGCTCACCCAAGTTTTCAAGACCGAACTCTATGGTGTCAGTGCCCTTGATCCGCTCACTTACTTTGCAGTCGTTCTCGGCCTATTTCTGACGGCCATGCTTGCCTCCTGGCTTCCCTCCCGCCACGCCTCCCGCGTCGATCCCATGATCGCTTTGCGGTATGAATAAAATGTGGCCCTGGGCCTGTCTTGGTTCATTTGAGTACTGGCCGGCACACTTTATAAAAGGGCGCCCCTTTGCAGTAAGTTTTGAGTGCTTGGCTCAACTCCTCGAGAAATGACACCCTTTAAGCCGAGCACTAAATCGGCATGGATGTGCACAAGGAAAGCATTTCGATTGCGGTGATGAACTCCGTCGGCAAGGCCGTGATGGAATGCGTCAACGAGACCAAGGCGAGCACCATCCTGCAGTTCATTGGCGGGTCGCACCGAGATTTACGCGTCACCTTTGAAGAAGGAACCTGGGCGGCCTGGCTGCACGACCTGCTGAAACCGCACGTCACGGAGGTCGTGGTGTGTAACCCGCGAAAATGGCTCCAGGTATCGACACCAATTCCAATGAGTGGTCACGCGTCGCCCGTCCAGCATCCGGCCACGGCCAACACCAGCGCGCCTGACTGCGAACCGGCGGGGCAACAAACGGACGGTAAATTTCAGCGCCGCCACGGCGGCCCGTCACCGACCTTCTCGACTTGCGTGACGAATGTCATTTTCGAGTCCACACGGTCGCCGATCTGTGCAGTGATTTCCCAGCAGCCGGGCGTCGAAAAAATCAAGTAACTCGCGAGGAAGCCGCTACTGTGGGCATCATTCGTTTGGTTCGTTGCAAATCGGAGCCGTGGCGCATCGGCGTCGATTCGACGACCTGTAACGTTAAGTTTGCCTTGAATGCTCCGGGTCCATCCGAACTTCATCCCGAGCGCTCCTTCTTTCGTCTGAAATCCGGCTCCGCCCGGTTTGAACACAACCGTTCCGTTCGGCCACAGTCCAAACGGGCCGACCGACAATAGCGCGTTGCCGTAGCTGCTTTCGTTTCGTTCCGATGAGCCGGCGACGATCCCGTTCGGGGTAGTGATGTGGCACGAATTAGGTCGCAGCGTCTGCGCTGAGAGGAAGCTGGGTGGCATGACCGCGACAGCCAGGTTCGCGGCCGAGACGCAAACGAGGAAAAAACTGAGCTGTCCCAACGCGCTCTCCTTTGCCTAACAAGACGCTCTCAGCGCCGGATTTGTTAACAGCATCGAGAATCCCGAGTCGCCAGCTTTCAAGATCGCGCTGGAGCGGGTTTCTGGCGCGCGGAGTGAAAGCATTACTATATGCGTGGAGAACGAGCTTGAGCATACAGTTTTCCATTCGACGGGCGGTCATAGGAGATGAAGGTGTGTTGAGGGCGCTGCGGCTGCAAGCGCTTACAGATTCGCCGCGGGCGTTTGGCTCCACGCTTGAACGCGAAGGGGCGAGAACCACTGAGGACTGGCGGCGATGGCTGGCCCCAGCTGCGACTTTCCTGCTCGAAGTGGACGGCAAGGCACGCGGGTTAGTGGCAGGCGTACCAGATCAACACGATACGTCGGTGGTTCACCTCATGGCCATGTGGGTCCATCCGGATTTTCGGGGAACCGGGGCAGCCGGCGCACTCGTGTGCGCGGTGAAGGATTGGGCGATCGACGCGGGCGCGAAGCGGATTCGTCTGAAAGTGGTCGAAGGCAACGAGCGCGCGAAAAAGTGTTACGAGCGGGCGGGTTTTTGCGATACGGGACGGCGAGGAGTGCTCGAAAAGAGCGGTGCGATGGAAATCGAAATGGGATGCGATGTTACGCCGTAGCGACAGTTCATCGATCAGCTAACTCATGCTGCCGGCTATCGATATGGGCCGAGAATCCTCTCGGCAATTCTGACCGCGTCCCTAGAGCAATCATTTACACAATTCTGGATAGAACCTTTCTCGTGGTATCGCAATCAGTTCATAGGGAAGTTCAATTCTTTGGCACAGCGAGAATACGTCGGTGAAGCCGATGGAATGCCTGGCCGTTACAAAACCCCCGAGCGTGGGCCGAGATTCAACTGGACCGCGACCGGGCGGGCGCGATCAAGGCGAAGGGCAAACCGAGTCTCTATTCCAGGAACCGATTCCGGTGCCAAACCAGCGTTCGATGGATCTCTCAGCCGCACTCAAGTCAGGCTCGGACTCGGCGACCCATGCGATAAAGCCATCAGGCCTGACCAGTATTGACGTGAGGCCGTTGCTGTCTTTGACCTCGGCGGAAACATAGTTCAATCGGTCGTTCCAAGGTTGACCGAGGTCTTGGAGTTTCTTGCCTCTCGTAAGGTCCAGCAACAATCCCTTCCCGTTATGCAGATGCTCGCCCAACCTTGTGCCCCCTTCCAACTCGAAGTCGGGTGCGCTGCGTCCAATCAAGGGGTGATCTCCTGGCAAGTTGTAACGCATGGACATGCCGGATATCTTCTCCACGAAGTAGGTTGTGGCGTCCCGTGTCTCGATTAGATCGCGGATCACAGATGCTATGGCCCGAGCATGAGGATCGGGTCTCATGATGGCGACTTGAGCGCGCGTCCAGTTCAGCGCCCATGCTCCTATCGGATGACGTTCCTCCGTGTAAGTATGGAGAAGGTCGGTGGGTGACCAGCCCCGTATGGTAGCGGCGAGTTTCCAACCGAGATTCATCGCGTCTCCTATGCCGGTATTGAGGCCCTGTCCGCCGAGGGGTGAATGAACGTGCGCGGCATCGCCGGCCAATAGAACGCGACCCTTGCGATAGGTTGTCGCCTGACGCGCTCGGTCGGTATAGGTCGAAGCGACCTCCATGGAGGTGAGCGTGACGTCGGTAGCGGAGACGCGGCGCAGAACATCCTGCAGGCTTTCGAGCGTGGGGGTCTGGGTGCGATCGAAGGAAGCATTGTCGAATTCGACGATTCCAATGCGGTCCGGGCCGGGACCGAGAAGGTACAGACCTGTTTCCGTTAGATTGAAGCCGGGCCGCAGCTTCTCGGGATCGGCGATCTTCACGGAAGCGGTGTAGCCGGTGAACTCAGGCTCAGTGCCCGCGAATTCAAACCCCGCGAGCTTCCGCACCGCGCTGCGGCCGCCATCGCAGCCAACCAGCCATCGCCCTTGAAAAGCCCTGTCTCCGGCATCGACAGTGACGCCGTTCTCATGTTCGGTGAAGTTTGTCACAGCCATGCAGCGTCTTAGGTCGACGCCTAACTCCGTTGCGCGCTCCGCAAGCAGCAACTCGATGCCTTCGAGACTCACCATGCCGCCCGAGGAGGAGGGCCCCGCGATTGTGTATTGCCGATTGGAGAAATCGATCTTTTCCACGTCGAGCATGATGCCCGCGAAGTGGCCCGCAAAGCGTGGAGCCGGCGCAGAGTTCGTACCGCTCGTGCCTCGCAGTTCCATCCCCGGGTTTGGACCCGCATTCATCCAGCCGAGAGCGCTTGCACGGACATCTTCCAACAGACCTCGGCGATAGAAGGCTTCGACAGTTGGCAAATTGAGGCCGCGCATTCCCATCCATCCGGCCTTCAGGGGCGAATGAGGGTCTTCCATCCGTTCCAGGACAAGTACGGAAACGCCGACCAGTCGCAGTTCGCAGGCCAGAAATAAACCTACAGGTCCACCGCCTGCAATCACAACGTCGTAAACCATTTAGATGCTCCTAGGTGCGTGCCAGCGGGTAGCTGGAACCATGCACCCGCTCAAAGCTACCGTCAAGTAGGTCGAGGCGTGGATGAAGGTGAAGCCGAAGCGCGTAATCGGCGGCGCGCAGTTCGTAACGACTCTTGAGCGTTGCTTGGAATAGACCTCGACCCTCAAGTACTCGGTCACACGCAAAAGCCGAATAAGTACGTATCAGTACCGATTTATCAACCAAACACTGTATTGCTTTTCACTACGGTCGTCGACACAGTGCGCTCAGTCAAAGCTGATTGGCCACTCTCCGTCAGGCCAGTCGGAGTTTTGAGGCGGCAGAAAAACTTGATCTACCTCTTTTTCTGCTTTCCATACGTGCTACCAACGGGATTGAATCGAAAGGTGAGCATCAAATTTCTCCGATGGGGGAAGGGGACAGCATCATGTCTTTATCTACAAATTTTCTCGCTGCGGACAAAAGAACGCCCACGAATCGCACCATTCGCGAAGCGCGCTTGCTAAAGGATCCGAAACGTGGACAAGAAGTTTTCGAGGCGCTCTGCCAAACTTTCAGGCCACGTTTGCTGAAGGTCGCGCTACGTATCACGCGAAACCGCGAAGACGCCGAAGACGCTGTGCAAGACTCCATGATGCGAGCCTTCCTGCACCTCAATGAATTCCGCGGCAACTCTAGTTTTTCGACATGGCTCACGCGCATTGTCATGAATTCCGCCCTCATGATTAATCGCAAGAATCGTAGTGCGCGCCAGATTTCCGCAGACGAGCGCCAGTCGACCGGCGAACCAGGATTGCATTTTCAAATCCCAGACCGCTCGCCAAATCCCGAGCAAACCTATGTGCAGCGCGAGCGCAGAACCATTCTTCACAGAGCCATACGTCGACTCCGCCCACGTATACGCGCGGTGGTCGAAATGGCCCAATTTCGAGAACTGCCCATCAAGGAAACGGCGAAGGTCCTGGACATTTCTGTCGCCGCAGTCAAAGGCCGTTTCTTCCATGCACGCAAGAGTTTGCGCGAATCCGTCGCGCCCCGTGCAGTGGCTCAGACCACGACGGAACCCGCTGTATAAATTTGCGGCGCTCGAAATACCTCGGCTAGCTCTTGCTCTGCAACCAACTGCGTGAGTCCCAATTCCCGCGATAACCTTCGAACTGGTAAGCCTTCTCATGGAAGGACTCGACGCCTTCACCTACGAAGCGCAGTCAGTGCCGCCTGGATTGGCCGCGAGAGCCTAGTCATCGCCAAAATCTTGCAACCAGTGGCCTGTGCTATGAATCAGAAGAGAGACCTGGTGTCACTATCAAGGTTGCGTCAAGGAGGAAAGAATGAGCACATCACCAAGAATGTCCGAAGAGAAAAAAGTTCTGTACACCGCAAAAACGCATACCATCGGGGGCCGTGAACATGGTGTGGGCCGCAGTGCGGATGGGCGGCTGGACGTCAAACTCTCGACCCCCGGCTCAGCGGGCACCGGCACCAATCCGGAACAATTGTTTGCTGTGGGTTGGTCAGGCTGCTTCGAAGAGTCGATGAAAATCGCAGCTCGCAAGATGAAAATCAGCCTTCCCGAGGAAACAGCTCTCGACGCCGAAGTAGATTTGTGCAGGACCGGCGATGATTACTTTCTGCAAGCTCGGCTCAACGTCAGCGTGCCGGAGCTGGACCCCAGCTTAGCTCAGGTGGTGGTGGACGCCGCGGAGCAGATTTGCACGTATTCCAAAGCGATTCGCGGCAACGTGGACGTCACGATCAAATTGGTCTGAGCGGCGTAGCCGCGCGGAAAACCTTGGTCAAAGAGATCAGGGCAACGTTCAAGGCGCTGAGCTCGACCGGAACGATCCTGCTGTCTTGCAACACCGCGGTGTTCTCAGATTCAGCCCCCGGCGGGCTGGCGCCTCGGGGGAATGGTTCCCGGCCATGAAGAGCTCGGCGTTGTCAGCGACGCGTAGACGAGTGCTCCTCGGACGAACGCAATGAGTTCTATGGCCCACCCCAGCCGAAACATCGATAGCGACGGGAATTCGAAAGCCGAGATAGTGGGGCGCCGTATAGAGTCGAGGCAGCCAGAATATGGCAAACACGAAATAGATTGCGGCCAGCGCTGCCCCACTGGCGCGAGCGCTGCGGCGCCGTGGTACGCAAAACGTGCGCGGGAACGAGTCTAAGACTACATGCCACTGTCTTCGTGAGGGCGCACAAGCCGCAGAAAGCTCTGTACGGTAACGTGCCATGTTGCCAACATCGCCCACTATTGACAAGAAGGATATCCCGAGATACAACTTTTTGTCATGGTTCAGAAACGGGTACTGGTGGCGGATGATTTCGCCCCCATATTGACCGCGGTCGGGGCTTTGTTAGAGCAGGACTTTGACGTTTTGGGTATGGTCTCTGACGGGCATGCCGCTCTGGATGGCATTCTGAAATTCGAACCGGATATTGCCATCTTGGACATTTCGATGCCGGGTTTGAATGGAATTGAAGTGGCGAAGGAACTCCGCAATCACGCCAGCAAGACCAAGGTCGTATTTCTGACCGCCGGGGAGGATTCCCAAATTTTAGCGAGCTGTCTTGACGCCGGAGGACTAGGCTACGTGCTGAAAATATCGATGCACACCGATCTAATTCCGGCGATGAACGGCGCGCTCGCCGGTCGCGTGTTCGTCTCTAGTTTCTCGCCGCAACGCGACGTATTCTAACCTGCCTGGCGGCGGACCATAGCCCCCGATAAGACCACCGGGACGGTCGCCATCGCTCCAACTTTTGCAGCGTGGCTGAGTTTGTATTTATCTGAGGGATTCCTACGTACCTCTATCAACCGAGAATCGCGTCTATTACAGTAGCCGTTTGAGTGCAGTTCGTTCGAGAGGTCCTCCGCCGCAAATTTCGCGCACTTTGGAAAAAGGGATTCCACATGTTTCTCGATGCCCGCATTGCCCTCTGTTCGCTTGTGTTGTTGTGCATCTCGGCAGAGCCAGTGCCAGTCGTTGCGGCGCAGGATCCAATTCGGGTGCAATCCGATGAGGTTCTCGTGCCTACCGTTGTGTTTGACAGGGAAATTTATGCGCAACTGAACAAGATGAAACCGCATCGGCGGGACTCCTACGGCCATCTGGTGGCGAAGAACGAGAAATTGTGGGACAGCATTGCGGTGAAGAATCTGACGGAGAAGGATTTTCACCTGTTTGAAGATGGAGTCGAACAGAAGATTCAAAGGGCCCGCCTGGAGCCACCGGCTTTCCGCGTGGTGGAGGACAACCTCGGAAAACACCCGGAGATTGTGGGGAGTGGCGGAGGGCTGTGGGCGTATCCCGATACCCCGAAGACGGACATGCGGGTCTGGCTGGCGTGGCCGCAGTACGTGCTGGCATACGCACCTGCGAAATCGCCCGCGGGGAGCTGCCACCAGATCCAGGTGAAAGTGGAACGAGTGAATTTGGAAGTGTGGACGCGCAGCGAATACTGCAACACGGACCATCCCGCGAGCGATCCGCTAAGCGGCACGGAATTTGGAAAAACGCTGGAAGCGAAGGCAAATCCAAGAACGCTGAGCGATATCGACCTGAAGATGAAAGTGTGGGCATTCGCCGACAATCCCGATCCGGCGCGGGTTTACGTGTCGCTTGATTTTCCCTGGCAGGCGCTGTCGTATGAATTCCGCGACGGAACACTGTACGCGACAGTCGGGGCGCTCGTGTTGGTGTATCGGAAGGACGGAACGCTGGCGGCCCGGTACAGCGATTTTGCGTGCTGTGATTACGGGAATGAGAGGAAGGCAAACGCGAGCGAGCAGCAGGCCGAATCGCCGCGTGTCGTCTCGCAAGTCCCCGCCGGGGAGGCGTTGCTCCCCGACCGCTACGAAACACAGTTTGCGCTGTCCCCCGGGGAGTATCAGGTTCGCGCGGTTCTCAGCGATGGAGTGCACTTCGGGGTGCAAGAGGCGCCGTTGACGGTGGCGAGTTACGAAGCGAGCGAGCTCGGGATCAGTGACGTGGTTTTATCGCGCCGCGCGCGAAAGGTATCGGTCGAAGCGACTGAGGCGGCGGCACAAGTGGCGAAGAGTTATACGCCGCTGATCAGCAAAGACGTGGAGTTTACGCCCACGCCGAATCCGCAATTCTGGTCGAGCGACACGCTGTTTGCGTATTTCGAGATCAACGATCCATTGGCGGATGGCCAGCCGGGCACAAAAGTGCAAGTGAACATGAGAATCACAGACGCGGAATCTGGCACCGAAGTGGATACGTTTGCTCCGGTGGACACGACGACATACAGCAAGGCGGGCAGTCCGTCGATTGCTGTGGCGCGGGGAGTGCTGCTCAAGCGGTTGACGCCCGGGGTGTACCGCCTGGAGGTGCAGGCGAGCAATGCCAAGGGGAAGAGCACGGGATGGCGGTCGGCAGTTTTTACGGTGATGGAAGCGGCGCGCCTGGAGTTAAGCGAGACTGCGCCGCCGAAGGAGGAAGTAATTTTGAATGTTACGGCGCTCGACAGCCGAGGCCGCCCGGTGACGGATTTGACGAGCGCAGATTTCCAGATTTTCGAAGATGTGAAGCGACGGGAAATCACTTCGTTCAAGGCTACTTCTGCACAAAGCCCCCCAGGGACTCGTCCGCCGCCAATCGTGATTCTGTTTGACCTGATGAACACACCTTGGTCGAGGCGCGAATACATCGCGAACCGGCTCATCAAAGTGCTGAACCCACTCGAAACGGACGAGGGAATTTATCTGTATCTGCTGACCACAGACGGAGAGCTGTATCCCGTGCGGCCGCACGGAACAGGACAGGCCGCTGCGGTTGAACAAGGAAGCATCGCTGGCCGTGGAGATACTGAAAAGGCAGACGATGCGCCGTGGACCAAGACGATTCGGCCGCTACTAATGCACGCGATCAACGAAGTGCGTGGATTGCGAGACGAGGACTACCAGACTGAGGCTTGGCGTGCGCCACTGACGTTTCGCCGACTTAGTGAACTGGAGGACGACTTCTCAGCTGTTCGGGGACCCAAGACGTTGCTTTGGATCACGGGCGGCGTACCGATTAATGTTCGCTCTTCCTGTGAGAACAACGTGATTTCGAGCGCGATGGGCACCTATGCGTCCGGGATATGCAGCGGAGCTTGCCAACTGCCGAACGGTGCGGGTATGTCGGCGGTACTAGGAACGTGCATGGACTACACTCCATTCTTGGAGCGCTTCAGTGCGGAAGCAGTGGCGGCGGATACGACCGTGGTCAGCGTAGCGCTGACGGCGACAGGGCTTCAGGATTTCGACGTCGGAAAATCTGCCAACTCATTAGCACGATTGGCGGACCTGACCGGCGGGCAGATCTACATGAATACGGATGCCGATTTAGAGAAGGCGATCGAGGAAGCAGTGGAAGCGAGAAATGCGCGCTATCGCATGACGTTTGCGGCATTGGTGCAGGACGGGAAGTATCATAAATTGCAAGTGTTATGCACACGCGCAGGCGCGCACATTGTGGGGCCGCGCGGGTACTTCGCCGTGGCACGGACGGCAGCCACGCCTCAGTCGACTGTGAAGACCGATTGATATTCGGGTTTCAATCATATTCATGTTGAGAATGTGCTTTGCACTAGCACGCGTGGCTTTTTTAAAAAATCTCGTTCTAAGTCCCGATTCGCTAAATCGATAGGGTTGCCGCTCGACAGTAGTGGCGACCAGATCAACCACGAGAAGCGAATTTCTTTATCGTTGGAATCAGTTCGTTCGTAAGTTCCATCTTGTCCAGCAACGTCACCGCACCGAAAACGTCCGCTAGCGCCTGAGCAGTCTCGTCGTTCGCGAAAGAGATGGCAACGACTCGTGCGTCGCAGCCGTCCAGATGGAGTTTAACATCCGAAACGGTCATGGCGTCATTTTTCATATTTAAATCCATCACGATTACTTGAGGCCTAAACTCAGTTGTCATTTGGATCGTCTCGCCAAAATCACTCGCCTCACCCACCAATTCAATATCCGGGTGTTCCTCCAGTAGCCCACGAATTGCTCGCCGCATTACGTCGCTATCGTCTGCCAAGAGTACTTTGATTGGCATACGGACACCTCCGTCCACAAACGGTCCTGCTTCGGAAAGCTCAGCGTTTCTGCTACATCTATCGGGCCGATGCAACTCTTAGGTTGAGAGAGCCAGGGGTTGCTAAGGGGCACACGATGGTCGTGGAACGTCGAATACACCAAATGTCACAAACTATTCTGGTCCTTCCCGAGCGTCGTTTGGCAAGCGGCAGATTGTGCAAACAAACAAGGGGCGATGACGACCAATCCGCCCAGATAGTCGCCACAGCCCCCGTTGGGTCCTGTCGGCCCCGAGCCTATTAGCGTCTCGCGAGGTCTCGATGTCAAGTACTGGTCGCGTAATTAGTTGTAAATATTCGTGTAGATTTATACGGCCTTAAGTTCATCCGACTATTTTTGGCGTCGCAAAATGCGCTCTTCCTCATGAACTGTGCAGAATTGAAGAGCATACAATTTTGTCAGGTCCCAGCATGTCCGGTCTGGGTGCGCCGGACGGCATCGGCTCGCTGCTCTCGGCAAAGCTGGGCGGCTAGATTCTGAATGGCCCCTCGGAAACGATGCTCTTCATCTGCTATTCTAAAGCGCGGTTCTTTCCTCGGCATGTCCGCTCGGACGTACCGCAAATTTCAGCGAAAGGTTTCCAAATCGTGAGCACTTCTGCCCCTGCGCGTCCTGCAAATCGCGCCTTTAATTTCAACGCCGGGCCCGCCGCCCTGCCACTTCCGGTTCTCGAACGCATCCGCGAAGAGCTGCTCGATTACGGCGGCACCGGTATGTCCGTCATGGAATTGTCTCACCGCTCTCCTGAATTCGAAGCCATCAATAACGCGGCCGAGAAAAATCTGCGGAAGCTCCTCGAGATTCCTGACGACTACGCGATCATCTTCGTCCAAGGCGGCGGGAGCATGCAGTTTTCGTGTGTGCCGCAAAACCTGGCACTTCCCGGCAAGCCGATCGACGTACTCCACACCGGAGCCTGGACCGCCAAGGCCATCGGCGAACTGAAAAAGGGCTTCCTCCACAACATCGCGGCCAGCACCGAAACGGAGAAATTCACGCGCGTGCCGCGCGCAGACGAAATCAAGCTGTCCGTCCACGCTTCTTACACCTACTTTTGCACCAACAACACCATTGAAGGCACGCAATACCATTCGCTGCCGGCCAGCGTGGCGCCCCTCGTCGCGGATATGTCTTCGGACATTGCTTCGCGCCCGATCGATGTTTCGAAATTCGGTCTGATTTTCGCCGGAGCCCAGAAAAACCTCGGTCCCAGCGGCGTTACCGTGGTGATCGTTCGCAAAGACCTCGCCGAACGCGCGGACAAAAACTTACCGACCATCCTTCAGTATCGAACGCACATCAAGGAAAAGTCCCTGTACCACACACCGCCGACGTTCGCTGTGTACATCCTCGGCCTGGTCACCGAATGGATCGCCATTGAAGGCGGGCTCCCAGGCATTCAAAAACGCAACGAAGCTAAAGCCAAGTTGCTATACGATACCATCGACAACAGCGACGGCTTTTATCGCTGCCCGGTCGAAAAACCCTCGCGCTCGCTCATGAACGTTGTCTTTCGCATCGCCGGAAGCGACGAAGCCGTCGAAAAGGAATTTGCCCAAGGCGCTGCCGCCGCCAATCTCGTCGGCACTCCAGGCCACCGCTCCGTAGGCGGGATGCGCATCTCGCTCTATAACGCCGTGGGCCAGGACGCCGTCGAAGCCCTGGTCGCCTACATGCGCGAATTCCAGCGCACCCGAGGCTGACAGGGCTGTGGAGGGACCGTTTTCTGAGGGGGTCCGCCATCGCGGCACATCCGCAGGTCTGAGGTGCGACAAAGCCCTTAGAAACCAGGCTTCAGCCGCTCAAGATGTTGTGTAGACTGATCGCATCATGAACCTCCGCCAGATGGCCCTCTTTACCCACTTCATGGGCTTGGTCGCGCTCTTCGTGGGCTACGGCCTCGAATGGGCCGCTTCCGCTCTTCTTCGCCGCTCCAGAACTTGCGAGCAAGCCCGCAATTGGCTGCGCCTTTACAAACTTTCCCTCCCCGTCTCCGGTCCAGGCCTTCTCGTTCTGATTGTCAGCGGCGGCTATATGGCTTCGCTCACCGGAGCGATGAAGCAGGGCTGGATCTCCGCCTCGCTGCTCGCCATCGTCTTCGCTCTGGGAATCGGTTTCGTGCTGATTCTGCCGAGGATGAAAAAAATTCGCGCCGCGCTCCCCGAGGGTTCCGCCGCTCTGCCGGAAGCGGCCCTCGCACGGGTTCAAGATCCCATGATCGTTACGCTTGTCCGTACCCGCTTCGTTCTAGCTCTCGGCATCATCTACCTAATGACCGCCAAACCTGAAGCGCTCTCTATTTCCCTGTTTATTTTGCTCGGTGCGATCGTCGTCGGCCTCCTTGTCGCTGCATCTGCCTGGATTTCGCGCCCCCCAGCAGGCTGAGATCGCAGAGCCTGTAAACAAGAAAAGGCGGGATTATCCCGCCCTTTTCTCGCGCCTGGCTACCCCGCGGGTCTTACGCCAAGTCGAACAGCAGCACTTCGGCGTCTGTTACTCCGGTCAGTTGCAACGACTTCTCTTCGGAAATCGCCGCACCGTCACCGGTCTCCAGGTCCTTGCCGTTGAGCTTCACGCTGCCACGAGCGACCTGAACGTACGCATAGCGATCCGGTTGAATCTCATACTTTACCGATTCCCCGGGTCCAAGAACGGCAGCATACAGTTCATTGCCCTGCCGGATTTTCACCGAGCCATCCCGTCCGTCCGGCGAAACAACCAGGCGTAGTTTTCCGCGCTTCTCCGCTTCGGGAAAATGCTTCTGGTCGTACGCCGGTGCATAGTTCTTCCTATCCGGGAACATCCAGATCTGGTACAGGTGCACCGGCTCCTTCTCCGAGGCATTGAACTCGCTGTGCGCCACGCCGGTTCCCGCGCTCATATACTGCACGTCACCCGGACGAATCACAGAACCGTTGCCCATGCTGTCCTTGTGCGCCAGCGCGCCTTCCAGCACGTAAGTGACGATTTCCATGTCCCGATGCGGGTGCGTCGGGAAGCCGCCGCCACCGGCGATGCGGTCGTCATTCATGACACGCAGGGTACGAAACTGCACGTGCTCGGGATCGTAGTAATCTGCGAACGAAAAACTGAAACGAGAATCAAGCCAGCCGTGGTCGGCATGGCCGCGATCTTTGCTTTTGTGAATGTGAACCATGGGGTCTCCCTCGAAGAACGCATTCATAATAGTTGTTATAACGACTATTGTCAAGAGGCCTATCTGGACGGCTCGAAATCTGCTTTTATCTCCTTCCCCAGCAAGCTGTTAAGGCTCGACCCGTCACTTCACTGTGCGGCTTACGGTCTCTCGCCGATTTCCACCTCACCTTTCTTTGGTGTAGAGTGGTAATCCTACAAGGCTTCGTCCCGGCCTTTTCCCGATCGAGGTACTTTGCATGGACTCTGCACTTCCGGCAACGCAAACAAAAACCACGGAGGATCCTTCCTCTCGTCGCGAATCACTGACGATCACCGATAACCGCACGGGAAAAAGCTACGAAGTCCCCATTACCCATGAAACCATTCGCGCCAGTGATTTGAGGAAGATCAAGGTTCACGAAGACGAATTTGGCACGATGAGTTATGACCCGGCCTTCAGCAATACGGCCTCCTGCATCAGCCGCATCACCTATATCGACGGCGATAAAGGCATCCTTCGTTACCGTGGCTATCCCATCGAGGAATTAGCGGAGAAGTCGACTTATCTCGAAACCGCGTACCTATTGCTCAATGGAGAGCTGCCTAACGCGGCGCAGTTGCAGGAATGGCAGTACCACGTCACGCACCACACGTACATTCACGAAAGCATCAAGAAATTTCTGGACGGCTTCCACTACGATGCCCACCCGATGGGTATGCTGATTTCGACGATCGCAGGGCTCAGCACGTTCTATCCGGACTCGAAGCACATCTTTGACGCCGAAGCACGCAAAAAACAGACCTATCGCCTGATCGGGAAAATGCCCACGCTGGCGGCATTCGCGTATCGCCACACGCTCGGCATGCCTTACGTCTATCCGGACAATGATCTGAGTTACACCGGCAACTTCCTCAACATGCTGTTCCGCACAAGCGAATCGCGCTACCGGCCGAACCCGACGCTCGAGCGGGCGCTAGACGTACTATTCATTCTGCACGCCGATCATGAACAGAACTGCTCGGCAAATACGATTCGCGGCGTAGGCAGCAGTCACGTCGATCCGTTCTGCGCGTCCGCAGCGGCGACCGCCGCGCTTTACGGCCCGTTGCACGGCGGCGCAAACGAAGAAGCCTTGCGAATGCTCATGGAGATCGGCTCGGTCGCGAAGGTTCCCGAGTTCATCAAACGCGTAAAAACCGGGGAGACGCGACTGATGGGCTTTGGCCATCGCATCTACAAGAACTATGATCCCCGCGCGCGCATTATCAAGAAGATCGCCTACGAAGTATTTGAACTTATGGGCAAGAATCCGATGCTCGAGATCGCGCTGGAATGCGAACGGATTGCTTTGGAAGACGAATACTTCGTCAAGCGCAAGCTATATCCCAACGTGGACTTTTACACCGGCTTGATCTATCAGTCGATGGGCTTCCCCATGACCATGTTCCCCGTCTTGTTTGCTATTCCAAGAATGTCCGGCTGGGTGGCACAGTGGGAAGAGATGCTGCTCGATGCAGAGCAAAAGATTGCGCGTCCGCGCCAGGTCTACCTCGGCTACGACACGCGTCCTTATCTACCGATCGACCAGCGCAGTTAAGATTGCCCGTAGCGCCCCGCCTTGGGGTTCAAGTGCTACAGACTTCTGCCGATGGACGTTCAGAACGCATCTTCTGTATGGCTGGTATCCTTTTAGCATACGCGAAGTCTCCTTGCCCCTCGACTTTCACGGTTCCGGAGGTATATTGAAAGAACGAGGTCAGGTACTATGTCCACACCTTCGAATCCCCCGAGCCACCCGAGTCCTCGTCGGCGGAGTCAACGGGTACTGATGCAGGTGGGAGTGAAAGTCAGGGGTAGCGACGCGCAAGGGAAATCATTTGAAGAGGAAGCCCTGACACTGGCAATCAACGCCCACGGCGCCCTTGTCCAATTACAGGCGCGGCTGACCAGCGGCGGCACCGTCCTTCTGCAACACAAACAGACCGAGGAAGAGCAGCAGTGCCACGTCGTGTTCCTCGGACCGGTCCGTTCGGGAAAAGCGGAAATCGGCCTGGAGTTCACCGAGGCCTGTCCATCGTTTTGGCGCGTTGCATTTCCCCCCGAGGATTGGAGCCCAAAACATCCCGAAGCCCGCTCGGTAATCTCCCCCAGCACGCCAACCCTCAAGAAGTAAGCCACATCAAATCCTGTTAGAGTAGTCGCATGCGCTCGTTTTTTTGCGGGATTCTGATGCTTTTGGCGCCTGCCAGTTCGTGGTGGACGGTACAATCGACGGGCGTCGATGCAAACTTGCGTGGCCTCGCGCTCGTTGTTCACCGCAGCAGCACGATCGTTTGGGCAACCGGATCCAAGGGAACCATCGTGCGCTCCCTCGATGCCGGGCAAACCTGGACACCTGTAAGCATTCCGAACTCCGAGAAGCTGGATTTCCGAGCGATTCAGACATTTGATGGC
The DNA here is from genome assembly GCA_963722985.1 of Candidatus Acidiferrales bacterium. Lineage (GTDB taxonomy): Bacteria > Acidobacteriota > Terriglobia > Acidiferrales > UBA7541 > Acidiferrum. The sequence continues at coordinate 82,461 of CAVROZ010000008.1, forward strand.
AAAACCGTATATGTCATGTCCAGCGGCGAAGGCGGAGCTTCCCGTATCTATCAATCAGCCGACAGCGGAAGCACCTGGCAACTGCAGTACAGCGACAAGCGCAAAGGGTTTTTTCTCGATGCCCTGGCTTGCTTCGACGACAAGCACTGCTTCGCCCTCAGTGACCCCGTCGAGGGAAAATTCCTGCTGCTGGCAACAACCGACGGCACTCACTGGAAGGAGTTGCCTAGGGACCGCATGCCACCGGCCCTTCCAAACGAAGGCGTATTCGCAGCCAGCAATTCAAGTTTGTTGCTGTTTGAAAAAACGCAGCTGTATTTCGCGACAGGCGGCCCCGCAGCGAGAGTGTTTCACTCGACGGATTTGGGACAGACCTGGACTGTGAGCGAAACTCCCATGTTGAGCGGCAAGGCTTCGCAAGGAATCTTCTCAATCGTCCGCGCGGGCGACACCGTCGTAGTGGTCGGAGGCGACTACGAAAAGCCAAACGCCGTCGAAAAAACTGCGGCGTACTCGAGCGACGAAGGAAAAAGCTGGCAACCAGCAGAGAAGCTTCCGGCCGGATTTCGCTCAGCCGTGGATACGTTCGATGCCGGGTTTGTCGCGGTCGGGCTGAATGGAGCGGAAACGAGCCGCGACGGGATTCATTGGACGTCTATCGATTCGCCGGGACTGAATGCCGTGACGTTCATCAGCGGTAAAGGCTGGGCGGTTGGTCCGAAAGGCCTTGCGGCACAATTTGTGGATCAAACCGAGTACGGCGTGCCAAGCGCAAATCCCTAAGAGTTACCTACGGCAAGTCAGCGGAGCGCCTGCTCCAGATCGTCGATTAGGTCCTGGGCATCTTCGAGGCCGATGGACATGCGCACGGTCCCCGGCTGCACCCCGGCCCGTCGCAATTCTTCTTTGCTCATACGGTTGTGCGAGCCGTAAATCGGAAGAATAATCAGGGATTCCACGCCGCCCAGACTGGCTGCGAGGAGGAAAAGTCTTGCGCGGTCGCAAAATTTTCTCGCAGCCGCAAGTCCACCCTTCATATCGAAGGCCACCATAGAGCCAAAGCCGCGCATCTGTCTTTTGGCAAGAGCGTGATCGGGGTGCGACGCGAGCCCCGGATAGTGAACGCGCTCTACGTTCGGATGTTTCTCCAGATATTTCGCAATGCGCAAGGCCGTCTCGCACTGCCGCTCTAGCCGCACGCCCAGCGTTTTCATGCCGCGCATTAGGAGAAACGCTACGTCGGGGTCCATCACGCCACCCAAGTAAGAAACCATGCGGCGCACTTGGTCCACATAGTCCGCTCTGCCGGCCGAAACGCCGCCGAGCAGGTCCGAGTGCCCGGACAGCCCTTTGGTCACGCTGTGTACGACCATGTCGAATCCATATTCGATGGGATTTTGCAGCATGGGCGTCGCGAAAGTGTTATCGACGATGCTGATTAGGTGATGTTTGCGCGCGAACGCGGCGGCCTTGCGCAAATCGACCAAAAAAACCGTGGGATTCGTAGGCGTTTCCACATAAAGAACCTTGGTCCTGGGCGTGAGCAATGATTCGAGTCCTTGCAACGACGATTCGACGTGACGAACGGTAATACCAAATCGCGGAAAGATATCGCGCATCAAGCGATAGGCTCCGCCATAAACTTGGGCTGTGCAAATCAGCTCGTCGCCGTTGCCAAGAAAATTGAGGAGGGTGCTGGAAATCGCGGCCATACCCGATGCGGTGACCACCGCGTCCTCCGCCCCTTCGAGCGCGGCCAGTTTTCTTTCCGCCATGGCGAGCGTGGGATTCCCGTCGCGCGAGTACATGAACACTTTGGATTTTCCCTCGGCCCAAAGTCTCAGCTCTTCGGTAGAGGAAAGTGTAAACGTAGAAGAACGAACGATGGCGGAAGTGACCGGGGCGCCCACGCCATGCTTTTCAGGTTCGCCGGCATGAATAGCTCGCGTGGGGGGGCGATAGTCGGGATGGGCGGTCTTTTTCATGCATCAGATTATTTGCTGACTCGCCACCAAGCGACAACCTCCAATTTGGAGGCGAACGAAGTCTAGATCGCGCGCGCAAAGGAGTGTAAATGTATATGATTTGGATGGGACATAAGAACTACACATGCACTCGGATTGGCTAACCGCAGATCAAGCTTGGCAATGGGCTTCCTATTTCTGGCGCCTACTCGCTGTCGTATGGCTCGCGATGTTTTTCGGGATGAAGAAGTCCAAGAAGCTGGAAGGGTGGGGCGAACGGGCGCAACATGAACTTCTCTTATCTCTTGCGTTCTGGCTGCTTTTTGAAGGTTGGTGGCATGGGGGCTGGCTCGATTACCGCGTCGTGCCGCACGTTTTCCAGGTTTGGACAATGGGACTGGCGCTGACAGCGGTTGGAGTCGGGATCAGTATTTGGGCGCGCCTGAGCCTTGGCTCGAACTGGAGCGGCATGGTTAGCCTCAAGGAAGATCACCAACTGGTTGGCACCGGTCTATATCGCTGGATTCGACATCCAATCTACACTGGCATTCTGTTAGCCATGGTCGGCACAGCCATGATTGCCGGGAACCTCCGAGCCTGTTTGGCCGTGGTCTTAGCGCTGGCGACCCTCTACTTCAAAGCCCGCAGAGAAGAGCGATTTTTGCGTGAAGAGTTCGACACCCGCTTCGAAGAGCACTCGCGCCGCACCGGAATGTTCCTTCCGAGGTTGGGTTCTTAGCCGCCAATTTCTGCTCTCCTGAACGACGAGCGGCCGGGCGTTTTGCAACCGTGGGCAGCACCTCCGGTCTTCCGTACAGGTGGCTAAGCGGATCCATCGCTCTGATATTAAAGAACTTAAAAAAAAGGTCCTGTACCTTTCTCGCGTTGAACCTGGCTGACTCGGCTGCATATAATTCAAGAACCAACCCCCTTTGAATTGGGCTTAGCAGCAGGAAGACGGCCGGGACGAGCGGCAGCGTGTCTAGGACGGAGGCAAGGAAGCGCGGGCTTCCCTGAGGGATCCATGACCATGAAAATCATCGCCAAAATATTGCTCCTGGTGATTCTGGTTGTGCCGGTGGCTTATGCCCAAGGCCCGCTCGTGGCAGGCATAGCGCCGGTGTTGGAAGCGGGCGCGGGCTATACGTATACCTACCTCGCTGTACCTGGGCAAACCAACAAGCTTGCGATGAATGGAATTCAACTCGTCGGAGACGCCGACTTCAGTCGACGCCTGGGAGTGCAACTCGATGTCGGTTACTCCCGGAATTTTGACGCGTACAGCTCCGGCCGCACCGCTGATTTGCTCACCTACATGGCCGGCCCCGTCTTCTACCCTCTACGCACGCGCAGGGTTACCGTCTTCGCGCATGTTCTGCTTGGCGGAGCAAGGGAAACGGGTGTCAACTTCGAAAGCGACGGACAGATTATCACCGGATACACAAATCGATTTGCGTGGGCCGGCGGCGGAGGCTTTCAGTACCGAGTGACGCGTTCTCTTTCCTTGCGGCTGGGCGCGGATTACCTGCGCACCTCGTACTTTAATCCTGATGTTCAGTTACAGGGTCAATCCAGTATCCGGTCGGGCGCAACTCTGATCTACACGTTCGGCGAAGGCCGCGAGTAGCTTCGCGTTCCGGCCGCCAATCCATTCGTAAAGAATCATGACCGCGGCCGTCGTCAGGGGCTTTGACATCGATCAGATGCGAAAGATCGTGTCCGACCGCACCGGCTTGCCGGTTTCACTTCCCTGCATTCCGAGCGCTTCAAACCAAGCCACCGGCCCGTGACGCAACAAAAGCGTCAGCGCACCGCCGATTGTCTTGTCATCGATCGTCTTTTGAACAACGAAGCCGATACGCTCCAGGCGATGAGGGGAAGGCCCGATGGACTCGGAGCCTGCAGTAGGAAATTCCTGCATAGCGGCAATGGTCGCCAACAACACAGGCGAAAACACTGACTCTTCTCATCATGGCGAGAGACCGCTCCCTTTCAGACTGCTCACGTTCCTCACCTGTTCGGCAACTCTATAACGATTCCTAACCGTTTCGTCCAGGGCAGAACAAGTAGAACCCCGCCCGTTCAAACCTGAAACGTCGAGCGCGTTTGTGCATTTCAGAAATCATGAAACGCTCTTGCGCCATCGATCACTATTTGGTAGATCAGAGATCGTAAGAACGAGCTCGACTCCCGAGCAAGCCTTCTCAGTCCCTATCGGTCATTTCTCAAAATCCATATTCGGCATTCGAGGTTGCCATGATTTCTCAATCAAATATCTCGGCCAATACTCCCATGGGAGCCAATCTGATCAGCGGAGGCGGCGCTACTTTTCGAGCTTGGGCGCCGCTGGCTAGCGCTGTCTACATCAACGGTACATTTGGTGGCACGCCAAGAACAGGGCAGACCGACGATCTGCTCCTTGCAAAAGATGCGCATGGTTACTGGACAGGTTTTGTAGCCGCCGCGAAGGAAAGCGATCCTTATCATTTCTGGGTGGTGGGGCCGGGATCGGCCGGATACAAACGTGATCCTTATGCGCGAGAACTCGCGCCCGAGGTGGCTTTTCCCAACTGCAATTGTTTAATTCGGTCTGCCGCCGCGTATCCCTGGCACGATTCCGCATTTGTGACACCGGATTTTAGCAAAATGATCGTCTATCAACTCCATGTTGGGACATATTGGCCCGGTACTCCGGGGGTAGCGTCTACGTTTCTCGATCTGATTGCTAGAATACCTTACATCGTCGCACTAGGAGCCAATGTACTGCAGCCACTGCCGATGGACGAGGTCGAGACTGACCCATCGATGGGCTACGACGGCGCGGACTATTTCTCTCCGGACTTCCCATACGTTGTTTGCGATCCGACGGCGCTGAATGCGCACCTGTCCATCATGAACGGCCTTCTGGCGGCCAAGGGATTTTCACCTCTCCTGCTGCAGGACATTACTCCCGGGCCGGCGCAGCTCAAAGCGCTTGTCGATCTATGCCACATTTATGGCATTGCCGTGGCTTTCGATGTGGTTTACAACCATGCTGGCGGATTTACGGTCGACGGCACACAGCCCGACGACAACTGCCTCTACTACTGGGATCGCGCCAAAAATGTCGGGGACAATAATGAGAGTCTATACTTCACCGACCAGGACCGGGGAACCGGCGGGCTCTCCTTTGCCCTTTGGAAGAACGACGTCTCCCAGTTTCTCATCAACAATGCCCTCTACTACATCGCCGAATTCCACGCCGATGGATTCCGCTATGACGAAATCAGCGACCTGATTTCGATGAATTGTGATTCGGGCTGGAGCTTTTGCTGCGATCTGACGAACACTGTGCGCTTCGTTAAGCCGCGCCTGCTGCAAAACGCGGAATTCTGGCCGGGGGAAGTCGGCAACTACCCAAAATCAACACAATCGATGGTAACGCCAACAGCAGAAGGAGGAGCCGGATTCGATGTAGTGCAGCATGATGGCTTGCGCGGCGCGGTTCGCGGCGCCGTTCAGGCTGCTTCGATCGGTCAAAGCGCCGTGGTCAATTTCGATGCGATCGCCGGAACCCTCTATCCCCAAGGATTTGCCCATGGCTGGCAGACCGTGCCTTGCGTTGAGAACCACGACATCGTGAAAGTAGGTACAGACTTGCGCCTTCCCGCTCTCGCTGACGGCTCAAACCACCGCTCCTGGTATGCGCGCAGCCGCTCGCGATTCGCCACGGGCATTCTGCTCACTGCTCCTGGGATCCCGCAAATGTTCATGGGCCAGGAATTTCTCGAAGACAAACAATGGAGCTGGGATCCGGCGTCGCCCAATTTAATTTGGTGGGCCGGCATAGATACCGGTGCCGATCCGGCTATGGTGAACCACCTGCGGTTCACGCAGGACTTGATCCGCCTGCGCTCGCATTACGCGGCGCTGCGCGGCGATAACGTCAATCCCTTCCACGTTCACAACCAGAACCGGGTCATTGCGTTTCATCGCTGGCTCGAAGGGACCGGGCAGGATCTGATCGTGGCCGCCACGCTCGCCGAAGACACTTGGTACAACTACGCAATCGGGTTTCCATTCGCCGGGCCGTGGCTAGAGGTGTTCAACAGCGATGTCTATGACAATTGGGTGAATCCGATTGTCGCCGGCAACGGAGGAGCCATCTTTGCATCCGGCCCCGCGCTTCACGGCTTTCAAGCGTCGGCAAATATAGTTATTCCGGCCAACGGTTTCGTTGTATTTGCGCGCAAATGACCGAGTCTGAAACTCGTTCATTTGTCAGACGCAAAGGCCCCGCGCGCCGTCAGACGTGCGGGGCCCCTCTGAACCAACCTGCACAGCCAGCTATGCTTCTTCTTCGACGAGAGCTTCGCCGTGAGCGGCTTTGTGCGCCGCAATGACCTTTTCGGCCAGCTCATTCGGAACGTAATCGTAGTGCGAATACTCCATCGAGTAGCTGGCGCGTCCCTGTGTCATAGAGGTGAGGTCCGTCGCATAGGAAAGCATTTCCGCCAAAGGTACCGTCGCCTTGACGATGACGTTGTGCCCGCGCGATTCGCTACCCTCGATGCGCCCCCTGCGTGAGCTAAGGTCGCCCATCAAGTCGCCCGAGAATTGATCCGGCGCGAAAACTTCCACGTGCATGACGGGTTCGAGTAGCGTCGGTCTCGCCTGCTTCATGGCTTCCTTGAATGCCAGCGAACCAGCAATCTTGAACGCGATATCCGAGGAATCGACGTCGTGATACTTGCCGTCATACACGATTGCGCGGAAATCGGTCATCGGGAATCCCGCCAGATGCCCGCGAGCCGCAGCTTCGCGCACGCCGCGCTCGACGGACGGAATCCAGTTCTTCGGAATCGCTCCGCCGAAAATGTCATCTACAAACTCGATGCCCTTCCCACGCTCCATCGGCTCGAATTTGACGCGGCACACGCCGAATTGCCCGTGTCCTCCCGATTGCTTTTTGTGTTTGCCCTCGGCATCCGCCTTGCCACGAATGGTTTCTCGATAGGGCACTTTGGGCGGCTTCAGCGTAAGGCTGACGTTGTAACGCTTCTGCAGCTTCGCGACGACAACCTCGACATGTTGCTGGCCATTGCCCGCGAGCAAAAACTCTTTCGTCTGTGGGTCGCGCGAAAACCGCAGAGCCGGATCTTCTTCCATGATTCGGTGAATCGCCACGCCGATCTTGTCTTCATCGGCGCGTGTTTTGGGTTCAACGGCAAAGGTGATGGAAGGTTCCGGCAGATTCGCTGGGGCATAAAAAATGGGCGCATTCTTGTCGCCGAGCGTGTCTCCCGTGACGGTTTCCTTCAGCTTCGCGATGGCGCCGATATCGCCGGCGTGCAGTTCCTGAACCTCCGTGAGCTGCTTCCCCTGCACCACCATGGTGTGCTGTAGCCGCTCCGGATTATTCCGATTGAAATTCTGGACGGTCGCGTCGTTTTTTAGCACGCCGCTTTTCACTTTGAAATAGTTGATGCGTCCCGCGAACGCATCGGCGAGCGTCTTGAAAACAAAAAGCGACAACGGCTGCGCATCGTCGTACTTGCGGTCGATGCGGTCGCCTTTCCCGGCGGGCTCTTTGTAACCGACCTGGGCATGCTCATCGGGGTGCGGAAAAACATCGGCGAGAAAGGTCAGCAGGCTGGCGTTGCCGACATTGCGTGTCGAAGAGATCATCAGAACCGGCACAATTTTTTCCGTCACGATGGCTTTGCGCACCGCAGGGATTAAATCTTCAATCGGAATCGTACCCTCGCGGAAAAATTCCTCCATCATTTCGTCGTCGCCCTCGGCGATCATTTCCACCAGCTTTTCGTGGGCCTCTTCGGCTTCATCCTTCAACGCATCGGGAATATTTTCGATCGTGGCTTTGCCGTCGCCGTCCGGCGTGTAGAGATGCGCCTTCATGGAAACAAGATCGATCACCCCGCGAAAACCTTTTTCACTGCCGATGGGCATCTGCAGGGCAACGACCTGCCGGCCAAACAGTTCCGTGAGAGATTCCATCGAACGGTCGAAGCTGGAAAGTTCGCGGTCCATCCAGGTGAGCACAAAAGCGCGCGGAATATCGTACTCGGCGCAGTAATCCCAAACTTTTTCCGTGGTCACTTGCGCACCAACGTGCGCATCGACAGTGATCAGCGCCGCATCAGCCGCAACGAGAGCCGCTTTCGTTTCGGTGATGAAGGTGGAATAGCCGGGAAGGTCGATGAAATTGATCTTTATCGTGCCGCCCGAACACAGCGTGCACGGCCATTCCGCGTGAGCTAGGCCGGCTTGAAGGGAGATTTTTCGCGCGATTTCCTCTTCGTCCCAGTCCGTGGTCGTGCTTCCTTCCGCAACTTTGCCAAAGCGCTGGGTCGCTCCGGCGGTAAACAGTAACGACGACACGAGTTGCGTCTTTCCGGTGCCGCCGTGGCCTACAATGCCTACGTTTCTGATGTCCTTGGTGGGATAAATTTTCATGACAGACCTCCGCTTCGGGGTGGCTTACAAAGTCACCGAGCGACGGTCCGCCGATAAAAATCAGGCGCGGGCCCGCGCCTGGCGAAGTTGTAGAGTTTTTGAAGGAGAGCGCGGCCCTACCCTGGGTCCCGAGAAAGCGGGGCGAAGGAGAATCGAAAAACCCTGGTCCGCTCTTCTTAACGGGGCGATGCTAGCACAGCGCAGTGGGCGCGGCAACGACGAGCAAGCGACATGTCGTTAGCAGATGATATGTCCGGTTGAATTAGCACGTGATATGTCCGCTTTTAGCGAGCCGTTAGGGTAGAGCTACCAGCCGGGAGGGAGGCATGGAGACCTACCCAAGAGCGGCAGTGGAGCGGGCCATAAGACTGCAACAGGTTATTTTGCGGGCCCTAACAAAGACGATTACGTGGTTCCAGGCGGCGGAGGATACGCGCCGCCATAGGATGTTCGAAGCGCTGGTTAAACTCGGTCTTCGTCCACTAAAAATAGCCGCCGGGGAATTTGTTTTTGAGTTCCACGGTTGCGCTGCCGTGTGAAAGAATTGCAGGAAGCGCCGAGGCGATAGACAAGCACGGGGACTCTGTACATTTACTTGTATATTTATTATAAATACAGTAATCCGTTAAGAACAATCAACAAGGTTTTGGTTTGTGCCCGCAGCAGCGCAAAACGGGGAGACGAGGATATTTTGGGAATTGCGGATCAGATTGCGAAAGCTGGCAGAGAAGAAATTGCGAACCACGAGGAGAGGAGATTTGGCGCGCGTGGAGGCAATCAGCGCAGAGGCCCTGGTCCGAAGAAAGCTTTTGATTTGTTGGAATGGCGGACATCTGTTTCCGCTTGGCGGATCATTGGGATTTTGGCGGGGCAGCGGGCGATACGGGAGGCGCGGGCGGATTCGGCTTCTCAAAGCGCGACTCCTCGAGAGGAATATTCACTTCTATCTTTTCCGCGGTGATTTTCTGCGTTTGATTGGTACCCGGAGCGTCCGACTCGATGAGGAAGGGGTATCTGAGCCCGTTGATTTCGCGGAAGTCGTGGAAGAAAGTCTCCCAGGGCTGGTCTTTGCCTTCAACTTTGCGCGTGCCTTCCCATTTGAGAAGCAAGGAGTTGGAAGCATCGAAGTAGAAGAAGCTGACATCGCCGTTTTTGTTTGTAAGTTTGAGTTTGTACGACGGTTTACCGAGAATTTCTTCCTTGTCGACGAACTCGATCTTGTTGCCTTTGTCCTTATAATCGACAAACGGGCCGTCGAAATCGGCTTCATCGAAGATGTTGTTGAGATCGAGGGGCGTCATAGGCTGGACGGAGGGGTTCGGCATAAAAGGGTTGTAGATCCAACCCGCGGATTTTCCGTCATAAACGCGGATAAGGGTCTGGCCGCTGAGGGTGATTTCCATGTGCAGTTTGAGAGGACGGCGGCGTTCCACGAGAAACGGGCCGTCGGCGTCGGGCCCGAAAGAGATGGTGCCGGAGATGCGCTCGGTCTTCACCGATTTGATTTTGTCCAGGCCGCCGCGGGCATTGATGTAGTTGGAGATAATCTCGTCGACCGATTGCGCGGAGAGCGGAATCGCGGCCAGAAACAAAACGGCCAAGGAGAGCAGTTTACGAGACATAGAGAGATGGTAGAGGGAGATGAGAAAAGGGTCAATAACGAGGAGAAAGAGGGGCGATATAGAGGAAAAACGGAGCGCGAGGTGAATCGTCGTAGCATGAGCCTGTGGAAAAATGTCGGCGCGCCGACCCGAATTGGGCATGTTTCCTATTTTAAGGCGGTTAGAATGGAAAGTAAGGCGGCAGTCGCAACCGATGCTTGGTTGCCTCGCTCCCTCTTTAAGTGCTGCAAACAAAGGGGTTAACGGTAAGTTCCTGACCCTTATCTCCATCCCACAACACGGATCCATGGCTGTCGGCGAGGGGACCGCCTATTTTGTCGAAGACCCAGAAAAGACGGAACTTACAGGAAATCCAAGGCATTCGACGGTTCGTTGGCGAAGTCATGGCCAAGAAACGAGCCGGCAGCGTGGCAGTGAAGCGCTCCCGACAACTCGCGTGAAATAACCGCGAAGTCATAGTTTATTAACTGTAAATATACTATCCATGATACTGTCCGGGTGATTTCGGACGCTTCGAAGCAAAACCTTCGCCGGAGAACTCGGCGCCGGTTCGAAATGACCGCGACCGGAAGATTGCAGCTGCTTCGTATCGGTCAAGAATCGGGTAAAGACCCTAAGGGGCAGTTTCTACCGCAAAAGGACCAGCGGAGTGGAAAATATGCGCGGGAAAAGCGAGGCGAAATCGGCGCATCGCGCGAACCGGAATTGGTAAGTGATTGATTCGGGGAAAAGTAGATTGTTGCGCAGGAACATTCATAGAGAGTGGAAGCAATAGTGCAACAGGCAGATGGACCGGCCAAATTTGCAAGAGGAGACTTCCATGATCCGCAAAATTTTGTTTACCGCCTCGCTGGGCAGCCTTTTGGTGGTCGGCGCACCAATCATCACATACGGACAGCAAGACCAAGGACAGCAATCGCAGCAGGCTACGAAATCCGTCACCGGAAAAGTAACGACGATCGGAAACCAGGGACACTCGTTCGCCGTTGAAATCGAAGCGGGCGGCAGCAAGCAGACCATGCAATTTGTGGTGGACAAAAACACGCAAGTGGTCGGACAAGTCAAGGCCGGGACGCTCGTCGCGGTGGATTATCAGGCGATCGACGGCGGCCAGAATCTTTGCGTGAAGGTGTCCGCGCAGGGCTAGATAAGCGACAAGACAAACAAGACAAGAGGAAGAGAACGATGGAATGGTGGCCGGGCGGTTTGGAGAGTGCCCGGCCACCGCGTGTTTACGGTGAGTACGAATTGAGATTTTCGTCGCCTTGGTTCGAGCACTGCAAGAGAGAAAGGAAGTGGTCCGGAAGACCCGCACTACGAAGAGCGTAAGCTGCCGAATTGGAACGTAACCGCGGCCGTGAACAGCGCGTCAAAGATGCGCGTACATTGGGGGACTAGATTTGGCGAAGCGACGAGCTGCGGTTGTTTTGTCGATGGGGGCGACGTTATTCATCTTGTTTCTGGGCACGGGCGTTCTACGAATGCTGCGGGGCGAAAACGCGTCCCGGGTTGACCCACGGGAGCCGATTGCTGCGCGAGTTCTGACTTACCACAACGATGTTGGCCGCACAGGTCAAAATCTCGAGGAGAAAATCCTGAGGCTAGACAATGTGAAGCCGGAGAAATTCGGCAAAGTCGGATTTCTCGCAACCGATGGACTCGTGGATGCGCAACCACTGTACGTGCCGAGTTTGACGGTTCGAGGCCGGGTGCACAATGTTGTGTTCTTCGCCACGGAGCATGATTCGGTTTACGCCTTCGATGCAGACGATTTGACACCGCTGTGGCACTTGACGGTGCTTAGAGGGAATGAAACTCCGAGTGACGATCGCGGATGCGCGCAAGTAAGTCCCGAAATTGGGATTACTTCGACGCCCGTAATCAGTACCAACGGAAACAGTGGTGGTTTGATGTATGTAGTCGCTATGTCGAAAGACGGCGACGGCAACTACTATCAGCGGCTGCATGCGCTCGACATCACTTCGGGCGCAGAAGTTACGGGAAGCCCCTCGACAATTACAGCGACATTCCCGAACCGCAAGGGACAGACGACGTTCGATCCCAGGCAGTACAAGGAACGGGCGGCGCTGCTTCTGCAGGACGGGATCGTGTACACGAGCTGGGCTTCGCATTGCGACATGGGCGAGTACACCGGCTGGATCATCGGCTATAACGCGGCGACGCTGCAGCAAGCGAACGTGTTGAATTTGACTCCGAATGGAACCGATGGAGCGATCTGGATGTCCGGCGCGGGTCCTGCCGCCGATGCGGAGGGAAATATTTATCTGCTCGACGGTAACGGAACATTCGATAAGACGCTGACCGCTTCCGGCTTCCCGATGCAAGGCGATTTCGGCAATGCGTTTCTGAAGCTGGCGGTGCGCGGAGCGAAACTTTCGGTCACAGACTATTTCAACGCATACAATACCGGCGCGCAATCGAGCAGGGACGAAGATCTCGGTTCAGGAGGAGCGTTGGTACTGCCGGACCGCACGGACATATCCGGGAAGATGTGGCAACTGGCGGTTGGCGCGGGAAAAGACAAGCGCATTTATGTCGTGAATCGGAGTTCGATGGGCAAGTTCAACGCGCAGGGGGATAACGCGATTTATCAAAAGATTGACGGTGCGCTGGCGGGAGCGGAGTTTGCCATGCCCGCTTATTTCAACAATATCGTTTACTTTGGGGCTGTCGGCGATTCGTTGAAAGCGTTTCCGATTGCCAACGCGAAGCTGGCCGACAGCCCCGTTTCGATGTCATCCGCCAAGTTCGCTTATCCCGGAACCACGCCGAGCATTTCGGCAAACGGAACGTCGAATGGAATTGTTTGGGCGGTGGAGGCACGCGGATCGGATGCGGGAGTGCTGCACGCTTATGACGCGAGCAACCTCGCCAAGGAATTGTATAGCAGCAGCGCGGTAGCCGGCGGGCGCGATGCATTTTCGGATAATAAGTTTATTACACCAATGATCGCGAATGGAAAAGTGTATGTAGGGACATCGACGGGAGTGATTGTGTTTGGTTTGTTGCCGGACGATGGGCGTCAGGTTGCGCTGGTGCAGAAAAATAATCCGTAACCGTTCTTGAGTTGATTTGATTCCCAAAAATCAGACCGCAATGACGAAGCCGGCTTCGGAATTGGCGAAGCCATAGGCCATGCGCGGAGTGTTGAAGGCGTAGCCAGGGTCACCATTTCGGTCCAGCAGGATTACTCCGCCGGTGCCTTTTCCGCGGCGCGCGAGCAACTGCATGCCGGCCTGTGCTGCCCGCGTGGGATTGGAGCCAGCGGGTCGAAGGAAATCGCAGACGGTTTTAGCCAGAACAACTTTCATGATGGCTTCGCCGAAACCGGTCGAGGAGACCCCTCCTGTTTCGGAATCGGCGTAACAGCCGGAGCCGATCAGCGGAGAATCGCCGACTCGGCCGGGAAGCTTGCAGCACGTGCCGCCGGTGGATGTGGCGGCGTAGAGACGGCCGTGATCGTCAAGAGCGACGGCACCGACGGTGCCTTGCTCGTGGCCGCGGTGATGTTCGGCGGCGTGGGAATCTCTGCGGCAGCGTTCCCAGGCTTCGCGTTCGGCAGGAGAGATGAGATCCTCAGGATCGCAGAGGGAAATGCCGTGATCGTACGCGAATTGTTCTGCGCCTTGGGAAATAAGCATCATGTGCGGACATTTTTCGAGGACGGCGCGCGCTGCTTGGACCGGATTCTTGATTCGGCGCAAACCTGCCACGGAGCCGGCGCGGAGGGTAGCGGCGTCCATGACGATGGCGTCGCATTCGACGTAGCCGTCGAGATTGAGATGCGAGCCGAAGCCAGCGTCAAAGACAGGATCATCTTCGAGGATGGTGACGGCGGCTTCGACGGCGTCTAGCGCATGGCCACCGCTGACGAGGATGGAGTGTCCGGCGCGGAGAGCGCGCAGGCAGCCAGCTTTGCAGGCTTCGACCGCTTCGTCGGGAATGTCCCAGGCACCGCCGTGCACGATGAGAGAAGGGCGCATGCGGGATGAGGATAGCAGGAGGTTCGCCAGGATGGCGGGAATTGGTTGGCCGGGATTTGTAATCGGTAACCTGTATAGTGCGGAGAAGGCATCGGGTAACCTTGTCTCCGGATAAAAGCACGGGTCTGAAGACCGCCATTACACGAAGAAGTCGAGGATGAAGAGGCCCAAACCGAGGAACAGAAGGAAGGCGTCCCAAGAGAAGCGGCGGCGAGGGAGTTGGGCCATCGAGTGAAAGAAGCTGACCGGGATTACGCGAAGCCGCGATTCGCCGCGGCGTTCGTAGAATGGGCCGGCGGGAACGTAGCGCGAGAAGTTACGGCGGAGCGTAGTGAGTTCGCTGTCCATCCAGAACGAGAACTCGGCGCGGTGGCGCCAGAGCGAGGAGGCGCCCAGAACAAAAATTGCGTAGCCGAGGCACGTCAGAAAACCGAGCGTTGAACCAGAACCCCAATACATGAAGACCTCACCGCGGCTGGACGAAAATAATCAAGCTTCCTCGTGAATGGTGACGAGGCGAACGACCTCAAATTCCTTTTTGCCAGCGGGGGTGGCAACTTGCACTTCATCGCCAACCTGACGATTCAGAAGCGCGCGACCGATGGGAGAAGTGGTTGAGATGAGGCCCTTCTCGGCGTCGGCTTCTTCGCTGCTGACGAGCTTGTATTCGACCTCAATGTTGCGCTGCAGGTCAAGTACAAGAATGCGCGAGCCGTAGCCCGAACGATCTTTGGGAATGTTCGTAAGGTTGAGCATGCCGAGGTCGCCCATGCGCTTCTTGAGCTGGCCAATTTTGGCGTTAACGTAGCCCTGGCGTTCCTTGGCGTACTTGTATTCGGCATTTTCAGACAGGTCGCCGTGCGCGCGAGCAACGGCGATTTCCTTGGGGAGATCCACGTTGAGCTCGTGCTCGAGGGTGTCGAGTTCCTGCTGGAGCTTCTGTTTGATTTTTGCGAGAGGGTCGGTCATTCGTTCGCCACTTGTACAGAGAAAAATGATGCGGAATTCGGCTGTGCCGAACTCCGCCAGACCGACATTATAAGGTGGAGGGAAATGAGTGGACAAGGGGAACCAAGGGCGAGTTCAGAGTTATTTTGTAAGTTATTTTGTTTCAATACGTTAAGCGATATCAAAAGCTAACGGACCTCGAGTTGGACAGATTCGGAAACGGTTTTCCCGGCAGAATCCGTGATCGTCAGCGTGTAGTTTGTCGTTTTCTTTGGCGCAACATCGAAGCAACGCGTGTGCGACGGCCAAACCTCGGCGACCGGAGGGTCAACCGTGACGGTCTTGGCATTGTCGACATCGTAGCAGAGCTGAGCCGTTTGGCCGTGATGGATGGCTTTCGGTGAAACGTAGAGGGCACGGACCGAGAGATCGGAGCCCCCGAACTGGTCGATAATAGCGCGATCCTCGGTGCGTTGCTGTTCGGCGGCTTTTTCGGCCATGCGCCGGTCGTAGGCGCGATTGGATTCGCGCCGCGAAATGAGTATGAAGGCAACGTAGACGATCACGCCGAGCAGGACGATACCGGAATAGAGATAGGGATTCTTCAGCGCTGATTTTTGTGCGGTTTGCTGATTCATGGTTTCACGCTCCTTGTCTAATTGGATGATCAGAATAGGAAGGGGAGGCCTATAAATTCAATCCGTCAAAGTCATTAGAGCGCATTTCGCTGGTTGCGACTTGTGCGTTGACGAGTGCGTTCACCGCATGGGGATAGGCGCTTGACCGGGGCCTGGGCGGGTCTGAAACTGGCTGCAATGCCGACTGCCATCGAGGTTACAAGCGAAACCGGTGTGGAACCACGCCGCGAGCTAAATGTCTGGCGTTGCGCGGGCAAGATTTTTCTAGTGTTCAGCTTTCTGTACCTGCTGACGTCGAGTGGGCGTGTCCGGACGGTGGACGAGTACATGGCGTTTTTTGAGACCGAAAGCATCGTTCTGAAACACTCAACGGCCGTGCCGCAAGCTGTGCAGCTCAACTATTACTACGGGAAGTATGACGTTCGTGGAGAGCCACACACTCCCTACCCGCCGGGGCACCCGTTGTTTGCGGCGCCCTGGTACTTGTTCGGACACTATGTGTTCGAGCGCCTTCCAGGAATGCCGGCCGGAGTGAGCCCGCTGATTCTACAAGCGAGTGTATGTTTCAGCAGTTCCTGTTTCGCGGGGGCGACTGTCGCGCTATTGTTTCTGATTTTTTGCGGGCTTGGACTGGAGGTGACCCGGGCGTTTCTTACAGCGGCCATGGTAGGAGTGGCTACGCCCGTCTTTGCATACTCCTCGTGGTTTTTTTCAGAGCCAGTGACGACGGCGCTATTGGTTGCGGCAGGGTATTTTGTTTTTGCGCGGCACAAGGATGAGTTGATTCCAACCGCGTCAGCAGCAATCGGAGGAGCACTCGTCGGATTGGCTGTTTTCGTGCGTCCAGCACATGCGCTGGCGGCGATGGTGTTTTTTGCGGCGCTGCTGGTACGCGATCGGGTCCAGGGTATTATTCCAGCGCTGGCGCTGGGCGTTTGTTCCGCCTTGGGCCTTGCGGCGCTGCTGATTTACAACTTTCACGTGTACGGAAATGCGCTGGAGTTCGGATACCCGGCGGTGGCTGAGGGCGGCAAGCGGCTGAATTCGTTTGAGACGTCCATCTTTACAGGGCTATTTGGATTTTTGTTTTCGCCGGGGAAATCCATTTTCTTGTTTGCGCCGCCTGTGATCCTGGCGCTGGTCGGGTATCCGCGATTGTGGCGGAAGGATCGCGGCCTGGCGATTGTGGCAGGGGGCGCGTTGCCGATGTATCTGCTTTTTTATTCGCGTTACAGCCAGTGGGAGGGTGGCTATTGCGTGGGACCGCGCTACATGGTTCCGGCGCTTGTGCTGCTGTGCATTGGGCTGGCTCCGGTGATGATGAATCTGAGCAAGCGGACGCGCGTGGCGGCGATTGTTTTGACGATTTTGGGGGCGGCGGTGCAGGTGATTTCGATTGCGACGAGTTTCATGGAATCGCAGGTGCCGACGGGAGTTTATTACGGGCAAAATTGGACTTATCAGATGCGCTATTCACTCTGGAGCCAGATGCGAGTGTTGGCGTCTCACATCGCAAATCCAGCGCCGGCGCGGCTCGGCCTGGGATTCGATCGCTGGTTTGTGTTCTTAGGAAAGCTAGGTGTCTCTCACATGACGCTGACGGGGATTTTTAGTGTGTTGGTCGCGGGATTGGTTTTGTCGGCAGTGAGCTTGCGTGGGACTTTGAATGCTTTTCGCCAGTCGTGAGTTGCGTTGCTGTTGTGGCAGCGGAGCGCCTCCCTTCCTGGGTCAGGGCAAGCAGAAGGCCGGCCGATGGCGCGGCGCTACACAAACGTGATCAGGTTTGGAGGCCGGCAAGCAGGACGTCGTAGAGGCGATCGGCTACGATGGCGTCTTCGCCGGGTTGGAGCATCCACACGCCAACGATGATGGTGTTGGGGCCGCCGGGGAGACCCGCGCTGGCGGGGCCGCCGCCCGTGCCGGGGTTGAGTTCGATGCGTGGTTTTCCGGCGCGCATTTGGTGGAGCACGTCTATTCCGGATAGCTTGATGCGATTCTGATCGTAGGTGATGAGCAGATGGGGGACGTGATTGGCGACCTCGGGGATGAACACTTGCGTCTTTATGGTGGGAAGTGTTTGCACCTTTGCAGCGATGACTTCGGCGCGCTTGCGGAATTCGGCTTCCATTGCGGCGTCGTCTTGGCTGAGGAACCAATCCACGGCGGCAACCAGGCCGACAATTTCTTCTTTGGCGACTTTCAAGCCGCGGCCGACGCTGTTGGAGTAGGGAGAGTTATTCAGTTTCGCAGCGTCGATGAGATCCTTGCGGCCGAGGAGCAGGCCGCTGCATTGCGGACCGCGGAGGCCTTTGCCGCCGGAAAACGTGACGAGGTCAAAGCCCATCTGCGTGTATTTCCATAAATTTGAGATGGGGGGAACGTCAGCCGCGGCGTCGTTGAAACAGGAGACATTGTGCTGGTGCGCGACGCGAATCCAGTCTTCGCGGGAAATTTTGCCGCGATCTTCGGCATTGAAGAAGTGGGTCATGACGGTCTTGTCGGTGAAGGCTTTTTGGTATTCGTCCATGGTTTCGACTTCGACATAGCGGATGCCGCAATTGCGAAGGGCGTGATCGTATTCGTAGCGGTGTGTTTTCTGAACAATCACTTCGCTTTTCAGACCGGCCATATCAATGGGAATGTTGACGATGGCCTGTTTGTTGCCGAGGGTGACACAGGCAGCGGTGCCAACGGTGAGCGCGGCGGCGGCTCCGGAAGTGACAAGCGCGGCTTCGCATTTCAGGCGTTTGGCGAGATACGCGCCCGCGGCATCATGAAGGTCGAGGAGATGCACGGGTTGCGTGGCGGCAATGGCCACAGCGGCCTGGACGTCGGGCGGCATGATGGAGGCAGTGAGGATGGTGTAGGTGCCTGCGGCGTTGATGAGAGGTGTGACGCCAAGTTTCTGATAGTAATCGACGCCTGTCGCGGGCGCGGGGAGAGAGAATTCGCCAGCGCGAAAGACCGGAACGGCGCAGGCCCCGACAGCGCCAGCCAGTGCGGCGCGGCCAGTTTTGCGGAACAGTTTGCGACGTGTGATTTTTTCGGTCATAGGTGGCTCCTCGATTGCGTGTTCAAATTCTTGCGAAAACAATCGGCTGGCCGACCTAGAAGGCGGCCACTCCATTTGCCCACTGCATCAGTGGCGCGGGAAATCGTCGGCGGTTGAAGACTTCTCCGAACCTGGCCCGGGAGAAGTGAAATATTGCTGGCGTGCCTTTTCCCATTCGACCATGCTCAAGCCGGACGGATCGTAGACGATGTGTCCGGCGCGCACGGTCATGCGTGCGGTGATCGTTGTGTCTCCATCCATGCGAGCCCACCCGCAATCGATAAAACCAAATTTGCCGTGAAACTCTTGAAGAACGGCGATATCGGCATCCTTGCCGACAGAAAGAGTCCCGAGTTCGGGGTGGTGGATCTCCTGGGCGGGATTCACGGTAGAGCGCTTGATGAGTTCGTTCAGGGGCACGCCCATGGACGCGAATTTTGAGAGAACGTTGTCGAAACTGAGAATGGTGAAATTGCCGGTGTGCAGGTCCGTGGAGATGGAATCCGGAACAAATCCCTGCTTCACGGCAGGGACGGCGTTGCGGAACCAAAAGCTGCCCGCGCCGTGGCCGACGTCGAAGATAACGCCGCGCTTGCGCGCTTCGAGCATGATGGGATTGAGCTTGCCATCCGGCAGGATAATAGGGAATTGCTGCGCGAAGACATGCGTGTGAATGTCGCCCGGGCGAGCTTTTTGAAGAATGAGATCGGCATAGGTGCGTTCCGGGCGAGGCCAAAAATCGTACATGACCGGGCGATTGGTGGCTTCGGCACAAGAAATGGCGCGATCGACGGCCGCCCAAGGAGTGTGCTCACCATCGTAAGGCTGAGTCGTCCAGTAGTGAGCAGTTTTCACGCCGACGATGAGGTCGGGATATTTCTTGATGGTGTCGGCGCAACGCTTGACGTCCATCTCATTGACACTCTGTTCGAGACCGCCGCTCATTCCGTTGGCGACGATATTGAGAAAGGCAAGGACGCGCACTGTGGCGTGATCCATAACGCCTTCTTTTTCCTGCAGAAAAGTTTCGGCACCGGCAGTGCCTGCGTCGACGACGGTGGTCACGCCGGAAGTGAGTACGAGATCAGCAGGGATGGCATAAGGCTCGATGTGAGATCGCGCTTCTGGATCGAACCAATTGAGAGGCGCGCCGCCGTTGGTGATGTGAACGTGAATATCGATGAGGCCGGGAGTGACATAGAGGCCGGTGGCGTCGACGACTTTTCCCGCGGAGGCGGCGGGAATTTCTTTCTCGACGGCGGCAATTTTGCCGCCGGAAACGGCGACGTCCATGACACTGTCGATGTTGTTGGCGGGATCGATGACATGGCCGCCTTTAAGGAGCAGATCGTAATGAGCAGTTTGAGCTTGAGCGAGGGGCAGGAGGGCCAGAGCGGCAGTGAGGAGAAGAACCGTTCTTGTCACGAGTTTCATGCAGGGTTTCATGAGGGTCCTTTCGAGAAAATCATACGACAGGAAGCATCGAAGACGAGCGTCCGCTTTCTCTCGTGCGTCTCGGCAAGCGGAACGCGGCTCCTCGCTGGCTGCAACCGACGGGTAGATCCGGCGTCGTGGAATACTGCGCTATTAAAACGAATCAAAAAGAGTTTACTCAGTTAGGAGAGGATTGTCACCCTCTCGTCGAGGATGGAAAAACAGGGTAAGCTGGAGGACCGGAAAAAGCATGGCCGCGATTTTTGTAGAAAGGGGCGGGGCCGAACATGGCAATGGATCGAAGAAGCTTTGTGAAGCGCACGTGCGCGGGAAGCGCGGGTCTATTCCTCGGAGGAGTGCCCGCACTGGCGGACGAATCCGTGGTGCTGCCGCAAGCGCCGCACATCGAGGTTCATGAAGCGCCACCGAGCGTAAAATCACCGTTTGGAATGCCGGGGTTGTACCCTGGCCGAGTCGTGGAAGTGGCCGACTCAAGAGCGATTGCGGCGAATCGTGTATCACAACGGGTCATACACGAGATGCTGGAGCGCGGGCTGAAAGAGCTGACCGGGGAAAATTCGACCGAGGCGTCCATTACAAAATTCATCACACCCAAAGATGTGGTGGGAATCAAGATTAATCCGTCCGGAGCGCCGGCTTGCTGCTCGTCCCCGGAACTAGTACGGGAAATCATCGACGGGGTGGCTTCGGCGGGTGTGCCGCTGCGAAATATCGTGGTGTACGACCGGTTTGGATACGAAATCGAAATCGGAAGCTACCAGGCATTGCTGCAGCCCGGCGTCAGAGTAGTCGGAGTGCAGGATGGATTGCTGGACTCGGCGGGATACGACGCGAACATTTATTGCGAGGCGAATTTCTTTGGTGAGTGGGATACGCGGTCATACATGGCAAGTATTGTGGCGACCCGGCTGGACAAGATTATTAATGTACCGACGATGAAGGACCATTCGGCG
Source organism: Candidatus Acidiferrales bacterium (assembly GCA_963722985.1). Taxonomy (GTDB): domain Bacteria; phylum Acidobacteriota; class Terriglobia; order Acidiferrales; family UBA7541; genus Acidiferrum. The sequence goes on from CAVROZ010000008.1 coordinate 103,553, forward strand.
GCCGGAGTTACGGGGTGCTTGAAGAACGTTGCGTATGGGACATTTAACAATGTGGCGCGATCGCACCAGAATCCCTACTCGTTTACGAATCCACTGATTGGGGTAATGTGCACGGCGGAGCCGCTACGGTCGAAGGTGGTGCTGAATATCATGGATGGGATGCGCATGGTATGGCATGGCGGGCCGCTGACGCAGAACCAGGATTTCATTTATCCGGCGGGCGTGTTGCTGATAAGCACGGACCCGGTGGCGATGGACACAATCGAACTGGAAGCCATCGAGAAAAAGCGGAAGGAAGAAGGCGCTCCCTCGGTGTGGCAGCGAAATCCGGAGAGCATCACGAAGGATGGCCGCGAGTTTTATACCGACGCGAGCAAGAATTTATTTTACCGGCAGCCGGGACACATTGCGGCGGCGGGGAAATTGGGGTTGGGCGTTTCTGACCTGAAGCAGATCGATCATAGGAAGCTGCAGATGAGTTAGCAGTAGCGGGCATTGTTGCAACAAGCCGATTCCTCGCTACGAAGACCCCACTCGGAATGACAACCTTGGACAGCCCCTGAATAGAGGGCCCGCGGTCTTCCGCGACTCAGATCAGGCAGACCGCGGCAGTTACAAAAGCGAGGTGCGACACGGTGGCTGGGGAAAACGATTGGGTGACGCTGCTGAAGGATAATGCGCGGACCGGGGGACACGGCGCACCGGCGTTGCCGTCTCCGGAAAAGGCATTGTGGCAGACGCGCTTCGCCAGTTCGATTCGCACAGCGCCCGTGTTGCGCGGAACGATGCTGTACGTCACAGCGACCAACGGCGAACTGCATGCGCTTCAAATCGACACCGGGCGGGAGCAATGGAAATTCAAGGCGGGCGGACAGATTCATTCGTCGCCTGCGCTGAGTGGCAGCACCGTGCTGTTTGGATGCGACGATGGAAAGTTGTACGCAGTGAACGGCGACAGCGGCGCGAAAGTTTGGGAGGCTGCGACCGAAGGGGAAATATGGGCGTCGGCGGCGGTGCGGCAGGGCGTGGTATTTTTTGGAAGCGGAGATGGACGTGTGTACGCGGTGGACGCGCAGACCGGAAAGCGGCGATGGAAGACGGAGCTGGCTGGGCGGGTGTACTCGACAGCCTACGCCGATGAGAAAAAGATCTACGTTGGCTGCGGCGACGGGAACGTGCACTGCATGGACGCGGAGACAGGGAAGATTCTGTGGAGCCTCCGCACGGGTAATGGAATCGATTCCTCACCGGCTTTGGTTCGAGACACGCTGCTGATTGGATCGCAAGATTTCTTCGTTTATGCGCTCGACGCGAACAGCGGGGCAGTGCGATGGAAGTATGAAACGGGATTGGGAGTTTCCTCACCGCCCGCGGTCAGCGGGGACGTTGCGGTGATTGGAAGTAAGGACGGAAGTCTGTACGCGCTCGAAGTAGGGACGGGAAAGTTGCGGTGGAAAGTGCGCGCGGGAGAAGTGATCACCGGGCCAGCGGTGGTTGGCGAGAGCCAAGTTTATTTGCAGTCATGGGGACTGCAATCGCTCGAGACAGCGACTGGAAAAATGGTCTGGCGTGCCGGACTCGGATTCGGCGTCCAGAATGCACCGATCATCGCGGGGAAGCGGATTTACCTGACGAGCCAGGGCGGTGAAGTGTATGCGCTGGAATAGGGTGGCCGCGGCGGCGGGCCTGATGGCGTGGATTCCAATGGCGCTGGCGACTGCGCCCGAGACGAACACGCCGCTGGTTCACAAGACAAAATACAGCATGGGAACAGTGTTCGAGATCGCCGTGTACGATGACCATCCGGAGCGCGCGTCGGCGGCCATCGATAAGGCATTCGCGGAGATTACACGGCTCGATGCGATGCTGAGCAACTACAAGCCGGAGAGCGAGCTGAGCCGATTGAATCGTGACGGCCATTTTCATGCAGTGAAGGTGGCGCCGGAGCTGTACTACGTGATCGAGGAGTCAGTGATTTATTCGAGGCTGTCAGGCGGAAAGTTCGACATCACGGTGGCGCCGTTAGTGGATATGTGGAAAGCGGCCTTACGGGGGGCGCGCGTGGCGTCCGAAGGGGAGCAGCAGAAGCTGCGGGCCTGCGTCGGATACGAAAAGATCGAGCTGATTCCGCCGGACATGGTGGAGTTTCGTTCACCGTGCACAAGGATTGACGTGGGATCGATCGGAAAAGGATATGCGGTGGATCGCGCGGTGGAGGTTTTGCGCGCGAATGGGATCAAGAATGCGCTTGTGGATGCGGGGCAGAGCAGCATTTACGGGTTGGGGGCGCCGCCGGGGCAGCGCGCGTGGGAAGTGCATCTGTGTGACCCCTCGAAACGCGTCGATCCAACGGTGATGTTAGCCGACAACAGCGTGTCGACATCAGAGCAGACGCCGGCGAGTTTACTTGGTAACGAAATGGCCGGACACATCATTGATCCGGAGAACGGGAAGCCTCTCGAAACGAAATATGCGCTGAGCATCGTGGCGAGGACAGCAACCGCGTCCGATGCGCTGTCGACGACACTACTGCTGGTCGGACCGGAAAAAGGGAAGCCGATGGTGAAGAAGATGGCGGATGCGGCGGCGATCTGGGTTGCGACGGATGGAGAGACGGAAACGGTGACAACGGGACCGGAGATCCGCTTGGCGGGCGATGCCGAGAAAGAGCAGGCGAGAATGCAGGTTAGCGGGCAAGAAAGTCCAAGGGAAAAGCGATGAGGATGCGGAGAGGGCTGAGTCTGTTTTTGCTGGGGGTATTGCTGCCTGCGCCTGAGGCGATCGGGAAAGTGTATCTGCGATGGACAGAGGGCACAGTGCCGCCGGTGAAAACCTTGGGCGTGAGCGAACTAGTGATTCCCTGGGGCGATACTGCGGTGAGCGTGGCGGATGCGGCGAAGAAAGCGGGATATCACGTGTACCTCGAAGTGGGATTAGAGCAAGTAGCGACAGCCGCGGAGGCAGGGGCGAAGGAAGGAGTTGCGGGAATCTTTTTGAAGGGAAGGGCCGCCGAGGGAGACCAACTGCAAGAAAGTGCCACAAAGCTGCGCGCGAAATTTCCGGAACTGAAGATATTGGTGGTGGAACCAGGTGGGAAACAGCCGGAAATGCGTGGATGGCTGGTCTTCAAGCAGGATGGAATTTTGCAGGTGTCCAGGGCGAGCGAGCAACCTTGGCTGGATCAGAATCTGGCGCTGGTGAGATACGAACGGACGTTTGAGCCGCGGCAGACTCCCTTGTATACGTTCACCTGGGATATGAAGGATCCACTGGTACAAGCGAATGGGCCCGGCCCTGCGGATTATTCGCTGGCGATTGCCGAGGCCGGGGCGTTTCATGCGGACCTAATGCTCGAAGTGCACGAGCGGCAGCAAAAAGGATTAGTTGGAAAAGAGCAGGATACCTTGGCCGATTGGGAGCAGGTGAAGCGCACGATGACGTTTTACGACGAGAAAAACGACGCCGAGAAAGAGGCTGCTGTTGGCCTGCTGACCGACGACTACGATACTTCGTATGAAGAGATCAACCTGCTGGCACGGCACAATATTCCGTTTCGCGTGTTGAATTCGGCAGAGACAAAAGCGAAGGATTTGGCGGGATTTGACGTGGTCATCGCATTTGCCGCGCTCGGGGCGGATTTGACGAAGGCGCTACAGGGATTCGCGGAGCAAGGTGGAGTCGTTGTGCTCGTGAACCAGCCGGGAAAGTATCCGTGGGATATAGGCGCAGCGACGAAGACGAGCGACGCCTCAACGACCTACGCTGCCGGTAAAGGACGGGTCATCGAACTTGCCGCGCCGGTGAGCGATCCGGAGACATTTGCTCAGGACATCCGGCGGCTGACGGTGAAGCAGCATGTGCCCGTGAGTTTATGGAATTCGTTGACGACGCTGGTTGTGGCGTATCCTGGCGCCAAGGCAGGGGAGAAGATTGTGGAGCTAGTGAACTATTCGGAAGAGCCGACGCAGGTGCAGGTGCAGGTGAAAGGAACGTTTGGGTCGGCGCGGTTTGAAGCTCCGGAACAAGGCTGTTGTGAAACATTGAAGACGGAGCATGTGGATGGCTTCACACAATTCGTGGTCACGAATCTGGTTGGCGGCGGACGCGTGCATTTGGACGCCGGAAACACGAAGTAACCATCGAAGCATTAAAGGCGATCGCGGAAACGCAGCTTTTCCTTTTTAATATGTGATGGTATTGTGGCGACCAACCCGTCCACCAGGATGGGCCTTGCCTACTGCCTGCGACGAGTGCAAAACCCTATGAACTTTCTGAAGCGGACGCTTGCTGTCCTTGTGAGCTTGTTGGTTTTGTGCACGATGACGCCGCCCGAAGCTGCGGCGCTGCCGGTGCCGGGACGCGCGAGGCAAGAAGTATATGCGCCAGTGCCGCCGAAAGACATGGATGCCCTTGTGGCGCCGATCGCGTTGTATCCAGATTCCCTCGTGGCACAGATTCTGGGCGCGGCGACTTATCCAGACCAGGTCGAGGCAGCGGACGCGTTCGTCAAAGATAATCCCGACTTGACCGGAAGCGCGTTGGTGCAGGCGTCGGAACAGCAAGAATGGGATCCGTCGGTGGTTGCGCTGCTGCAGTTTCCGAGCGTGCACGAAAAGCTGGCGCAGAATCTGGGATGGACTTCCGCGCTCGGAGATGTTTCCGCAAACCAGCAGGAAGACGTGATGGCGGCAATTCAGCGCATGCGCGCGAAGGCGTACGAAGCGGGAAATCTGAAATCGGGCGAGCAGATAAAGGTTGTGAAAGAAGGTCCGGAGGTGATTGTGATTCAGCCGGCCAATCCACCGGTAGTGTACGTACCGACGTACAACCCGACCGTTATTTACGGCGCGCCGGTGGTGACGCCGGACTACAGCGCGGGCGCGATCGCCGCGACGTCCCTGATTTCGTTCGGGGTAGGCATTGCAGTGGGCTCGATGATTGCCGGTCCGAGCTGTGGCTGGGGCTATTACGGCTGGCGAATGAATTGGTCAGGCCGAATGGTTTATTGCGGAGGCGCGAGATATTACGGGAATCCTTACTGGTGGGGCGGCTACTATCCAGGATTTCGTCCCGGGTATCGTCCGCCATATTACCCCCCACCGCGGCCGCCCAGACCGCCGCCGGTCGGATGGCGACCGCCTCCACCGGGAAGCAGACCGCCTTATCGCCCACCGGCAGGGGTGCCACCTGTGAAGCCACAGCCGCGACCGCCGAATAACGGCCGGCCACCGACAGGCGGCAGACCGCCGGGGACGGTGAAGCCGACGCCACTGCCGAGTCCAGGAAGGCCGAATCGCCCCGACCAGCCATCGATCCAGCCTGTGCCAGGGCCAGGCAATCCGGGGGAGCCGGGACGGCCTTCGATTCAACCCGTCGAGCCCGGGGGCCCGACAATTCAACCTGTGCCCGGCGGAAGGCCGAAACCAACGACGCGGCCGTCAGCGCCAGGTCAGCCAGGCGCGACGCAACCGACGCGCGAGTTGCGCGGATATCCGAGCCAGCAAACTCCGCGGCCTGCTCCGAAACCGAATGCCTTTTCTGGCTCGGGTGCAGGAAGACCGGAGAGTGCGCGGGGCAATCGCAGCCTGAGTCCACCGCCGAAAGCACCGACTCCACAACCGCACGCACCGAGCGCGCCAGCAAAGGGACAAAACCCGGGAAGCCCGAAGCGCTGACAGCACTACGAAGCAGGAGAGCCGGTGCGAGCGCCGGCTCTGAACCAAGGAGTGAAGATGAAGGAAGCCGGACGACGAAGAGAGCTCGGGTGGCGCTGTCTGGGAGTTTTGGCAGTGGCCGTGGTGGCGTTCTCGTATGGGTGCAAGAAGACGGAGCAGATGGAAGGCACGACGCCGAAAGCTTTCCCTTCGCCGGAGTCGGCCGGGCAAGCGGTGTACAACGCGGCGAAAGCAGGAGACACAAATGCGGTGCTGGCGATCTTCGGCCTGGAGTGCCGAGAGTATCTGCTGACGGAAGATCCGTCCGAAGACAAGGCTGCGCTGGGTTCGTTTGCCGAAGACTACCAGAAAATGCACCGGTGGGGATCGCTCGAAGAGGATGCGGCTGTTTTGGAGGTAGGCACGGAGAATTATCCGTTTCCCTTTCCGCTGGTGAAAACCGCCGACGGGCAGTGGATGTTCAGCGCGGATCGAGCAAAGAAGGAAATGCTAGCGAGACAGATCGGGGACAACGAACTAACGGTTATCGATATTTTGAACGAGATGGCGGACGCACAGGCGGAATATTTCAGCAACCCACCGGACGGCAAGGTGAAACAGTATGCGCAGAGATTCCGCAGCAGCGAAGGCAAACACGACGGTCTGTATTGGGCGGTGGCGGAGGGTGAGCCGGACAGTCCGCTGGGGCCGATGACGGCGCGAGCGAGCGCGGAGGGATATCAGCGGGGAACGAAGGAATCGCCGCAGCCGTTTCACGGATATTTCTACCGGATCCTGAAAGAACAGGGAGCGCACGTGGAGGGAGGCGCGAAAAATTACGTCGTGAACGGGAACATGACCAAGGGGTTTGCGTTTCTGGCGTACCCGGCAGAGTACCGGAAGAGCGGAGTGATGACCTTCATGATTGGTCCAGATGCGAGAATCTATCAAAAGGATTTGGGGCCCGAGACACTGGAAACGGCGATGGGAATGCAGTCGTTTGACCCAGACGATTCGTGGTCGCTCGTAGAGTAGGGTCCGCCTCTTTTCCTTCGTCAGGGAAGCGCAAGGCGACCGCTCGAAAATCGTTGACGTTGTCGGAGCATGTTCACCAATCGAGCAATTCGAGTTGTTGCCAGGGCACCTTTTTGCCCCTCGCAGCGTCTATTGTTTAAGAACCCTCTCGGAAGTAGCTCGATCGGCTTGAATGCGTCGGGGTCGATGCCCAGGGTAAACCCAAGCTCCGACGTCCGGTGGCAAGCACGTTTTTCCGCAAACGATTAGGCCGTGCGCCAACGAAGATTGTGATGAGCAACAGAGTTATGAACGCGACAAAAAGGCGCTCAGTCTTGGAGCGCTGCCTCCGCTGGATATTTATCGATCCGAATCGGAGGTCGCGGCCCGCCGGGTGACGGTCATTCAGTCAGAATACACATTGAAACAGGCGGAGGATTCCTTTCGACAGGTGATCGCGGCCGATCGCGATCCGGTGCTCAACGCGATCGATCTGAGCTTGACGGAAAAGCCAGAACCGCCGGAGACACTGTTGGAAATGGACATTGCGACAGCACTTTCGCTGGCGGTGCGAACCGGCCTGAGTTGGAGGCGGTGCGGCAACAGCTTTCGGCGGATGCAATCATGATCCGCCTGGCGCACAACAACCTTCGGCCTGATCTGGAATTGGTTGGGTCCTACTCGCCGACGGGACTTGGCGGTAATTCATACGACCTCACAACTGTTCCACCAACTCTGCTCGCTACAGGCGGGCTGGCCGACAGCCTGAGCCAGCTTTTTGCGTTTAAGTATCCGACCTACGGCGCATCGCTGACATTGACGCTGCCAATCAAGAATCATGCCGCCGAAGCCGATCTGGCGGATGCGACGGTTTCTCAAAAAAACGACCAGTACCGTGAAGCACGAGAGATCCAATCGATAACGCTGGAAGTGAAGAACGCCGTGCATTTGCTGGAGCAGGGGAAGTTGTCACTGGAGGCGGCGAAAGTTTCCGAGAATCTGGCGCGAAAGAGCCTCCAGGCCGAACAGAGGAAATACCAGCTCGGCGGCAGCACGGTTTTCTTTGTGCTGGACGCGCAAACACAGTTGGCTAACGCCGAATTCGCTCTGGCGCAGGCGCAAACGAATTACCAGACGGCAGTTGCCGCGGTCGACCACTCGACCGGCAAACTGCTCCAGCATCATCAAGTGCAGGTCACGTCTTTACCCAAATAGATAACGTATGAATCCAAAAAAGACGTCTTTAAAATATGTGGAAATGATGATGGTCTGTATATTTCTTTTCTATTCGGGTGAAGGCAAGCAGGAATAAGGCCAACGCAGCCAGCGAGGCTAATCCGAAGTAGATATCGATATAGGAAAGCAGCCGGCTCTGCGTGATGACGTTGGCCTCAAAGAGCTGCAGCGCCCCCAAGGCGGGATTGCTGCCGCCGCCTCCGTTCCTATGAATCACAGCCGTGTAATCCGCCAGCGTGGAACGCAGAATGGGGTCCAGGCGGTTGGCGACATCTAGAATCCGCGAAGAATGAAACGTCATGCGGTGATCGAAGAGGACGGTAGCCGCAGTGACTCCGAAGGTGTTTCCCAGCTGGCGAACGAAGAAGTACGTGGTCGAGATATCGTTCAGATCCACAAGAGGCGCGTTGGCGGTGGCGATGTTCGATGCACCGATGAGCGTGGGACCCAGGGAAACGCCCTGGAGAAAAATGGCGGGTGCCAGGACGACTGTGGGAGTCGTGGGCGTATAGATGTAAATAATCGAGGCACAGGTCACAATTATCAGGCACAGACCCAACCCCAAGGTGCGAGCTCCCCCAAGGTGCGGCAGGATGAAACGCAAACAGAGCATCAACGACATGCACAGACCCGCAGTGTACATAGAAATGAAAAAGCCGGTTTGCGGGGCGCTGTAATCCTGGACGTAACGGAGATATTGCGGAACGTCGAAGAGACCAGCACCGAGGATGGCACCAACGATGAGGACAATCCCGAAGGAAGTACGCAACGAAGCCTGCCGCACGATCACCCGTACATGAAATATGGGACTCGTATTTTCAGGGCGGACCTCCCACCACAGAAATCCAATGAAGCAAACCAGAGATGCGAGCAGCGTCCAGAAAATCCAGGGTGATTCGAACCAGAGGTCGCGTTCACCCCGGCTGGTGGCAACCTGCAAGCAAGAGAGCGATGCGATGAGCAGAAGTGCGCCGGTCATATCAACCGGTCCCTCTCTTTTTCGCCGAAACAGGTAACCACCCGGGACAAATTTCCAGATTAGGAAGGCGCCGATCGCCAGGAAGGGAAAGTCGATCAAAAACGCATAATTCCAGTGTATTTGGTCGTCGATCCAGCCCATTGCCATCGGGTAGTTGACCTGGAAGACCGCGAGCACCGCGTAGAGCGAAAGGACCGCTTTCGTCCGCGCCGCCCCTGGAAACAACAGGCCCGCGAGAATGACGGCGCGCACCAGAAAGGCACCCCCGCCGAATCCCATGATCAAGCGTGAAATCAGCAGCAACGAAAGGCTGCGGGCACTGAGGAAACAACCGAACGCACCTATGGAGTACAGCGCGATGGAAGACAAGAGATGACGCCTAGCGCCGATGACCCTATTCATCCAAGAAGCGAGCGCCAAAGAGCAGAGGAATCCAAGATTGTACAGAGTTACGACCCAGCTGATTTCATCGGCGTTCGCGGCGACGTTGCCCTGCATGTCCGGAAGCAGCACATTGATCGAGAGCCGATTGGAGATTTCGATGGCGGTGACCAAGCCGACGCTGAGCAGGGCGATCATCCTGCGCGTGTGAGTAAGGCCGCTCAGAGAACGGCTGATGTATCGGCCCTCCGCCTTTTCCCAATCCTCGAGAGTGCCGGGGACTCTGCCGCTCAAATAACTCATGCCGTTCCTTTCGAATCAGTGGAAATAGATGGTGGCTTCGACGTTCATGCCGGGACGCAACACCAGTTGCGGATTGCTTGACGGCTTTACCAGAATCTTGACTGGGATGCGCTGGACGACCTTTATGAAATTTCCGGTGGCATTTTGCGGCGGAAGCAAGGCCTGGCGCGACCCGGTCGCTCCCGCAAGGGAATCGACGACGCCCTCGAAATCCTGACTGTAGGTATCAACGCGCAGCCGCACTCGTTGGCCCGCGCGGACCTTCGCCAACTGGGTTTCCTTAAAATTGGCGGTGACATAGACCTGACTGAGAGGAACGATCGTGAAAAGCAGCTGGCCGGCCGAAACATATTGTCCCAAATCGACGGATCTCTGTGTGATCTGACCGGTAATCGGCGCGACGATGTGCGTATACGCCAGATTCAGTTCGGCCTGTTGGAGCTCGGCTTTGGCGCGCTCGACGGTGGCGAGCGCGGATTTGTAAGTTGCCTCGGTGATGGGAATCTGGCGCTCGCGCGCCTTGGTCTCGAGAAACTGCGATTGAGAGCGCGAAAGACGCGCCTCGGCCGATTTTGCGTTGGCGCGCGCAATCTCCACGGCTTGCTGCGCGGCGGACAATTGCTGCTGTGCGGCATCCAGCTCACTCTTGGCAACGCGGGCCTCGGCATCGACAGCGTCATATTGAAATTTCGAAACGTCGCCGGTGGAAAGCAACGGAGTGTAGCGCTGGAGGTCGCTCTGGGCACGTTCATTGGTGGCTTGTTTGGCGGCCACGTTAGCCTGAGCGAGTTGCAAATTGGCCGTTGCGGATTGTTCAAGCTGGGCCTGAGAACTTGTGTAGTCAGCAGCGTCGGAATCCTTCTGTGCGGTAGCGCCGCTGGTACTGTTTGTGGTGGTCTCGCGAATCAAGCCGATTTGCATTTTGGCGGAATTGGCCAGGGCTTCGGAAACGCCGAGAGCAGCTTTAGCCTGGTCGACTTCCGCCTGATAGGTTCTCGGATCGATCTGAACAAGCAGATCGCCTTCCTTGACGGGGGTATTGTCATTGAAGTAGAGGTTGACGACGTAACCGGGAACCTGAGGCGCGACGGCGGTGATGTGACAATCGACTTGGGCATCGTCGGTGGTCACCTGACCGGAATAAAAATACCAGAAGCCTAAAACGAGGAGCAGCAGCAAGAACAAAGAGCCCTTCACGATGGGATTGAGATCGCGGATGTGTTCGCGCCAGGAAACGTGCGGAGGCTGAACAGCTGGCGCGCTCGAATCAGGAGCAGCGGGTTGTAGCGGAGGCGTTGTAGGAGACGAACTCATGACCGGGTTTACCTTTCACTTGCTGTACATGGATTCTATCTCGCCGGTAGCCCGGGCGAGAGCCGCGCGGGAAAGATTGAATCGATAAAGAGCGCCAATCTGGTTGTCGCTCGCGCGCGCAAGATTATCCTGGGCGGTGATGACTTCGATATTTGTGGTCACGCCAGCCTGAAAACGGCGGTCTGCCTGAGCTACTTCATCCTGGGCCAATTTGTAGCCCAAGTTTGCCACATCTACGGCATTGCGCGCGGCTTTAAGATCTTCGAGCGCGGATTTCACTTCGCGGACGATGCGGTCTTCCAAGGCACGGCGGTTTTCCGCCACACGTTGTTCTTCTAGCTTTGCGTTCGCGACCTGAGCGCGAATGCGCCCACCGGTGAACAAGGGAAATCCCATGGAAACCATATACTCGTAGGCGGGAATGCCGTTGTTGAAATGTTCACCCTGATAAAACCAGAAGCCTGAGAAGCCCAATTGAGGAAGACGCTGCTCGCGCGTGGCGTCGGTCGACAATTTGGCGATGCGCTGTTGCGAGTTGAAGGAACGAATCTCCGGGCGAGAGGCGAAAGCCAGATCGAGCAAAGCGTTCTGTTCAAGCGCGGGTAGATTGTAGAAATCGAGACGATCGGTGACCTCCAAATCCTGGTCGCGGGGAAGATCGAGGAGTTCCGCCAAACCGTATTTTGTGGTGCGCGTCTCGGCATCCGCGTCGATCAAATTCTGGCGCTCGTTTTGAAGCTCGACGTTGGCTCTCACCGTGTCGATACTCAAGCCAACGCCGGTTTTCTGCAATTCAGCGGCCTGCTCGTAGAGCCGCTGCGCGAGGGCTACGCGAGCATTTGCGGCATCGCGTGTGGCGAGCGCACGAAGCACCTGCAGGTATTGGTCGACCACGACGTTCACGACCGTTTCGCGCGTGGTTTGTTCATCCGCGCGCGCTTCACGTCTGCCTTCCTGGCCGATCTGGTAGCCACGAATAAGCGGAAGGTTCAACAAGGTTTGCGAGTAGGCCGGGCCGGCCTCGATGTATTGAAACGGACCAGCCGCCTTCCGGGGCGAGCGTTCCACGCTTTGGAGATTGTATTGGCGAATCGCTCCGTCAGCGGCAACGGCGGCTTGGGGCAGAAGGGCGGAACGCGCGATCTGGCTGGTGCGGTCGCTTTCCGAAACTTGCAGTTGGGCGATGATGCGCTGCGGATTCTGCTTCATGGCCAATACCACGGCTTCTTTCAGCGTGAGGCGCATGACCGCGGGAGGAGGGGGCTGCTGCGAGAAAGAGTCAAGCGGAAACGTTGCCTGAAAAAAGAGCAAAAGCAGCGCGGACCTTCGTCGGAAACTCGCGGGCATGGTACGACCTCCAAATGAAAAGCGGGCGGAGAAACAGGCATTATAGGAGAAAGCCTTCGCTTCCGTCGCGGAACAATTCTTTTCTGACGACCGCAGTCAGGTTTTGGGACGCGCCTGCATTGCCATGGCAACGAGGGCTCCGATGAGAATTGCGGGGAAGAGCTGGCCAACGATCGCTTCGGCGATGGCGAGCGAGCGGGCATAGGGATGCACGGGCAGAACGTCGCCGAAGCCGACGGTGGTGAGAGTGGCGAAACTAAAATAGATGAGCTTCGAAGCGAGCTGATCCGCGTTCACCGGCTCCGAAACGAAGCGGAAGGCGCCGGGCCGCACTTGTTCGACGAGGTTGAAGGCCGAAGCCCAGGCCATGCCGATCAGAAGGTAAGCACAGATGCCGCCCTGAATGCGGCTCCAGCTGACCGGCCCCTGACGGAACATTACCACGAGAACGATACGGACGTAGAGGAGCAGCGTGATGACGGAAAGGGCGCTGCTGAACTGCTGGAGGCGGGGATGCGGAAAGAAGCGCGAGGCCCACAATACAGTGACGGCCAGAAAAACTATCCCGATGGTGATGCCTGTGACGATGCGACTTTGATTCATCACCAACGCGCCGGAAATCATCAGCGTGACCATGACAAAATCGATGAAGAATCTTCCCGCAAGGCCAGCCTGCCGCAAAGGGAAGATCACGAAGATGAGAATTCCGAGGGAGATGGAGACAAGTGTGAGGCCGATGTCGCCAGACCAAAACTCGCTCATGTGCATGTACAGAATGGTCGTGCGGGATTGACGCGTGCTGTCGTTCATGCGACCCCCGGAGAAAATGGAGCGGGAATGTGCGGAATTATAGCTGTGAAAAAGCCCTGGCCTGAACGATTTCTTGAGCGCGAATTTCGGATGTATCCGGGAGAGGAACGCCTGGATGGCTGGTGCGGGGCGAAAGAATGCTTAGGGTAATAGCGAGAGCGGGAATGAGGCAGACGAACATTCCGAAAACCCACATGAGAGTACCCGCGAGAACTTGATCGGTGAGCGGTGTGATTCGAAAGAGCGCGGGGGCTTCGTTGTAGGAGGGGTAAAGCACGCGGTCGCAAAAAGCGAAAAAGGCACCGACTGCACTGCCGGGCAACATTCCAAAGAACAGGTATGCGGGGATGGACCAGCGAGGCCAACGCGTTTCGGAGGGAAAGGGTTGGACAACCGGCCACCAGAAAAGGATGGAAGTGGACAGGAAGCAGATGTGTTCGACTTCGTGCCAGAAATCGGAGCGAAGGGCGAGTTCGAACGCGGATGGAACGTGCCAAGCGACCAGGGCGACCGCGGCGAGAATCCAGCAGACGACCGGATGCGTGAGAAATTTTCCCAGGGATTGCACCGGCGGCCAGCGCAGGAAAGGGCCGAGCGCGCTGCGAACCAACACCTGGGGCAGCCCGTGGAGCAGAGGCAAATAGGGCGCTCCGAGAAGCACCAGCGGCGGAATAACGAGCATAAGGAGGATGTGCTGGATCATGTGGACGGTGAGTGAGGCTTCGTCGAATGCGGACAAAGGCGAGCCAATCGCGAACCAAAGGAAGCACATGGCGGCCAGAAAAGCGGCGAGCCGGGAAACCCGGAGGAGATGCGGAGACAAGCGGCGCAGAGACAGCCAACCACGGAAATAAAACAATGCGGTAAGGAAGATGGCGATGTTCAGAGCGATCGGCGACGACCAGTCAGCGAGGAGCGATTGTGCTGCGCGAGACATGGGGCTACGGCTTGGCGCCTGGTGAAGGAGGTTCGGATTCCGAGACGACCGCGCGGGACGCGTCGCGGGCGGGAGATTTGCCGGCAGGGTGCAGCGTTTTCAGAAAGGCTACGAGCGCGGTAGTCTCTGCCGGGCTGAGATTCTTGCCGTAAGCGGGCATGTTGCCCCCACCTTGGATCACTTGGCGGATCAGTTGATCTTCGGTGTGGATGAGCGCGACGTTATCGAGAGCGGGGCCGCGTTTGCCGCCTTCATTGCCGAGCGAGTGGCAGTTGTGGCACTGCTTGAGCTGGAAGACGAGCGCGCCTTGGCGTTCGAGCGCTGAACGATTCTGCAGAAGCTCGGGTGGAATGGGGTCGGCGCTCCAAGCGTCCATGACCGGGCTCCAGGGAGCATGCCCTGCGAGATCGGTAAAGGTACCGAGCGCGACAGCGACGAGGAGAATAGTGAGAACGGCGATGGGACGGCGCCGCCAGCTTTTCTCACCTTCGCCGAAAATGAAGGGGAGCAGCACAAGAAAAAGAATCGCCACAACCGGACCGACGAGAAGAGCAGGTGTTTCCATTTTCGGCGGAAGCAAAGAGAGCACAGCGTAGAGCCAGAGGAAGAAATAATCCGGGCGCGGGACGGTTTGAATGATGGTGGGATCGGGACGTCCTGACGGGCCGAACGGACCAAAGTAGGCGGCCACAAGCGCAAGCGCCAGAAGAACAGCGCCGCTGAAGAAAATATCTTTGTAGATTGCACTGGGCACAAACGGGACGCCGTCTTGTTGAGTGAGTTCGTGATACTGCTTCGCATAAGTGGCTTTGCGAACGATGCGCCCGGGCATAGGCCATTCGTTGACGCCAAGCTTCAGGACCATGAGAAGATGCACGCAGACGAAAGCGATGAGCAGACCAGGAATGACAAAAACGTGCAGGGCGAAAAATCGAGACAGCGTGGCGCCTGCGATGATGGGTCCCCCGAGTAGAAGATGAACGACCCACGGACCGAGGATGGGAATGCGTCCAGAGATGGAAGCGCCGATGCCGAGACCCCAAAAGGCATCCTGATCAAAACGTAAGACCTGGCCGGAGAAGGCCATGCCGAGGGTGATGAGCAACAGGAAGATGCCGACGATCCAGGTGAGCTCGCGGGGAAATTTGAAAGCGCCGAACAGGAAGACCTGGACCATGTGAATGAGAACGATGGCTACCATGAAGTTGGAACCCCAGCCATGGAGGGCGCGGATGTACCAGCCAGCAACAATCGAATGATTGATCGTTTGCAGGCTGTTCCAAGCTTCGCCGGCGGAGGGTACATACATGACGGCGAGAAGAACGCCGGTGACGATTTGCAGCATGAAGACGGTGAGCGCCCCGCTGCCGAAAACGTAAAACCAGCTTGCGCTGTCTCGCGGCACGCGATGTTCGGCCGTTTCGCGAATTCCGGCCGCGACTTGCAGACGGGCGTCGAACCATTCGCCGATTTTTTGGATCAGGCCCATGGAAGCTTTCCTATGTGAATCAAGGCGTTGGGACTTCCTGGAGTTGGCAACTCACCGGCCTTGATGAGAAGTTTTCCCTGTTCAATCTTGTACGGGTATTCGAAGAGGCCGCGTTCGGGCGGGCCTGAGGCGCGGGAACCATCTTCATAATAGACCCCGCCGTGGCACGGACACATGAACAGGCCAGATTGCGGGAACCATCGCACCGGGCAGCCTAGATGCGCGCAGTTGATGGCGAAGACCTGGAACGTTTGTGCGTCGATGCGACGAACCCAACAGGCGCTGTCCGCCGTTTTACCATCCCATGGCACAACGCCCGGATTGCGGAACGTGGCGAGGCGCGTCTCGCCGGCCGGATATTGATCGAGGGCGCCCAGAGCGAGCCAGGTGGCATAACCGCCGCCCTTAAAGGAAAGCATGATCGGCGAGAGAACATAGCGAATGATGGGTACGGCGAGAAGAGCGGCGACGATGCCATTGAAGAAAAGACCCAACTTCATCAGCATGGCGCGGCGGGAAAGATTGTCGGGCAAGGTCATCGGAGTTCTCCCGCGGGTTTCGACGGATTTGGATAGGGACGACCGGGAAATTGCGGGCGCTGCGAAGAAAGCCAGGCGACGACGTCAGAAATTTCCTGCGAGGACATCGGCCTGCCGGGAACGTTGTTGCGCCAATCGGGAGCACCGAAGTCCGGACGGCCGACGATGACAAGCGTGCGCAATTCCTGATTGGTGAGGAGTGCGAGAAAGGAACCGTCGACGATGGAGCCGGCTTTCGGGCCGCCTTTGCCCCCGGCACCGTGGCAGGAAGAGCAGAACGATTCGTAGACAACAGCGCCGCGGGAGGCGTCTCCGGGTTCGGTGGTGGAATAAGCAGGTGCAGCAATGCCAGAGAGTGCGGTTGGGTTCGAATAACGCTCACGAATGCCGTGAACGATTATGTCCACCTGATTGTCAGTGAGCATTCCGCCCGCGCTTTTGGCAAACGCCGGCATGCTGGTTCCGGCAATGCCGCTCGTGACTGCTTTGCGAAGAACAGCATCGTCGGCGATGGCGAGATAGATGGGATCGCCAAGCGATAAAGCCGCTCCGCCTTTCGCTGTGGCGCCGTGGCAGCCGGAGCAATTATGTCTGTAGAGGAAGTTGAAATCGGTAACGTTGTCCGGGTCGATTGCAATGGATTCCTGTGTGGGACGACCCGGCAAATTGCCGCAACCAGCGCAAAACAGAAAGGTCGCGGCCAAGCAGGGAAACAGGTTCCGGCGATTCGTCATGGCCGGTCCTCAGGTTTTCTTTCCCCCATCGCGCCGGGAGTTTCAATCCCTGCGCGCACGGCGAAGGGAATGAATTGCTTGACGGGAACACGCTGTTGGCGGATGACCACAAGGCCGGCAACGATGCCGAAGGCAAATTGAGAAGCAATGAACCACCACCAGTCGACGCGCTGGCGAAGAATCGGGTTGATGAGATCGAGAACGCTGCGCAGCAGGCCAGACCACAGTATGGGCGCCACAACGCCGCCAAGGAAAATGGGATGGCGTGGGATCATGGGAAGCATCGCGCCGTAAAGAAGTCCGACAAGGACGGAAGTGACCATGTGGATCACTACGGCGAGGAGGAAAGCGTCCAAATGGAAGGCTCTCAGCACCTCGGGGCTGAGGTGGACTGGCTTGAAATATAGCGTGGCAGCAAGAAGGTTGATGGGATACCAGATGCTGTGTTGCTTGAGGATGCCGTACAGGCAGGCGAGAACAGCCATGGCAACGCTGCCCGCAAGGCCACCCTTAATTCCGGCGGAAACAGGATAGGTTTCAAGGGGGAGAAGAGCGCGGGTAAGCTCGGGAGCAATGTCCAAACGTTCGACTCCGACAGACGAGATGGCGATTGTCACCGGTTGCTCGTCGACGGGAACTTCGACATGTTTTTCATCAGGAAAAACATCGAAGAACCAGCCTACACAGGCAACGACACTTAGAATTGCGCCAAGAATCGTTAAGGAAAGACTGGTGATCAGTCCGGCCATCAGCAAGGTGGCGCCGAAAGCCAGAACGATCGGCCATGCGGTGGGCGCCGGGAGCGTAACCACCGCATGAGTTTCGTGGCCGCGGCCGGATTGTGAGCTTGATGAAGACATTCGGATCGATTCCTCTAGCGACCGACGATATAAACCACAGTAAAAACCACAACCCACACAACATCCACGAAGTGCCAGTACATCGCGAAGGTATCGACGTTTTTGCAGTGTTCCTGGCGGACCTTTCCGAGCAGAGCAACAAACAAGATCGTGAGAAGGCCAATCAAGCCGACGGTGACGTGAAAGGCGTGCAGGCCGACCAGCGAATAATAGGTTGTGCCGAAAAGGTTGGTGCTGATGGTGAGTCCCTTGTCGTAGATGAGGTGATGCCATTCGCGGCCGGTAGCGGTAAGGAATATGGCGCCGAGCACGATGGTCAGGAACCACCAGAGACGGAATGCAGCAGCGTTCGATTTGCGAAGAGCGCTGACGGCGACATGGATGGTGAGACTGCTCGAAAGCAGGCAAATGGAGGCGAAAATGGGAAGTTCAAGAACTTCCTTCGGCGTGGGTCCGGAAAGACTTTTGCCAATATAAAAGATGTAAGCAACAACAAAGATGGTGAAGATAGCGGACTCAGCGATGATCAAGCAAATCATGCCGACATGGCCCCTGTAGGGAAGGGACCACTGCGATTCGATAGCGGCTGGCGAGATGGTGGCAGTCGTCATAGAGGGTCACTCATACTGCCAGTCCGGATCTTCCGGGTGTTTGATATCCCAGAGGGGACGGCGGCTCTGAACCACTGGAGTCGTGGCGAAATTGTATTCAGGGGGAGGCGAGGACGTCGACCATTCGAGGGTCCAGGCGTCCCAGGGATCATTCCCGGCGAGTTTGCCCCTGAACAGGGAATAGAGGAGATTACCCACAAACACAAGCGTGCCAAAAATCTGGAAGAAGACGCCGATGGTGACGATGAGATTCCAGATTTCCCAGCCGCGGCCGGGTTCGTAGGTGTAAATGCGGCGAGGCATGCCGAGCAGGCCGGGAATGTGCATGAAATCAAAGGTCAGATGGAAGCCGATGACGAAGAGCCAGAAGTGCAATTTGCCGAGCGTTTCGTTGCAGAGCCGGCCGCTCATTTTGGGGAACCAATAATAAAAGGCACCAAAGATGCCAAAGAGAATGGCGCCGACAATGACGTAGTGGAAATGAGCGACCACAAAATAGGAGGCGCTCAGCTGCCAATTGAACGGCGCCGCGGAAAGCATAATGCCGGTCAGACCGGCGATGAGGAACTGGAACAGGAAAGCAATGCAGAAAAGCATGGGAGTTTTGAACAGAAGCTTGCCCCCCCACATGGTACCGAGCCAATTGAAGATTTTGATTCCCGTCGGAACGGAGATGATCATGGTTGTGAGCGCGAAAAAAGTGTTGCCGTAGGAATTCATGCCGACGGTAAACATGTGGTGAGCCCAAACGCTCATGCTCACGAAACCAATCGCAACAGTGGCGCCAACCATAATGGGATAGCCGAAAATGGCTTTGCGCGAAAAGACGGGCACGATTTCGGAAATAAAGGCGAACGCCGGGATGACCAGAACGTAGACTTCCGGATGGCCGAAGATCCAGAAGAAATGCATCCAAAGAACGGCAGAGCCACCAGCTTGGGCGTCGAAGAAGTGCGCCCCGAGGAAACGATCGAGACAAAGCATGGCTTGGGCCGCGGTCAAGGGGGAAATGACGATGAGCACCAAGCCACCCACGACAAGATTGAGCCACGCAAGCAACGGCATTTTCCCAAGGGTCATGCCGGGGCAGCGCATGCACAGAATGGTGGCGACGAAATTGACGGCGGTGCCAATGCTTCCGAAACCGGAGACCAGTAGACTGAGAGTCCAGAAATCGGTGCTATGACCCAGAGAAAAGGCCTTTGCGGTCAGGGGCGCATAGGCGAACCAGCCAACGTCGGGCGCGGCGCCGGCGCCGTAAAGGCCGTTGCCACCGACAAAGCTGAAATAAAGCAGGAAGCCGCCGAAAGCCGTGAACCAAAAACTCATGGCGTTCAGACGGGGGAAAGCCATGTCACGCGCGCCAACCATCAAAGGGATAAGGTAGGTACCAAAACCGAAGACCATGGGCATGGCCACGAAGAAGATCATCGTGGTGCCATGCATGGTGAACATCTGGTTGAAAAACTGAGGAGAGACAAAATGATTGTGAGGAATGATCAGCTGAATGCGCATGATGGTGGCTTCGATGCCGCCCAGCACGAGGAACAAGATGGCAATGAGGATGTAGAGAATGCCGAGGCGCTTATGGTCAACCGTGGTGACCCAGGAATAGAGGACGTCGCTAATGGGTTGCGAAGGCTCGCCGACACCGGTAAGAACGATGGATTCACTAGACATGGTGTGAAAACCTCCGCCTCATTGCAATGACTCCAGATAGGCGGTGACGGCGTCCAGGTCCCTGTCGTTCAAATTCATAGCGGGCATCAAGGAACCCGGCTTGATGGCTTCCGGATTGTGAATCCAAAGTTTGAGATTTTCGTGGTTGTTGGCGGCAGCGCCGGAAGCGATGGTGTCGCGGCTCATGAGGTGCGTGAGGTCAGGTCCAAAGCGGCCATTGGCGACGGTGCCGGCTACGGCGTGGCAGTTGATACAGGCGGTTTTTTCAAAGACCTGGCGGCCGGCGGCCACGGCATCGGAAACATGGGCGGGCTGTTTTTGCGCGGCGACCCAGTCGCGAAATTGTTCTGGAGTATCGACGTAAACGCGCAGAAGCATTTTGGCGTGCTGCGTGCCGCAGTATTGCGCGCATTGGCCGACGTACATGCCGGTTGCATGAGGATCGATCCACATGGAATTAATGCGGTTGGGAATCAGGTCGGTTTTCCCATTGAGCTGTGGAATCCAAAAGCTGTGGTCGGTGTCGGCCGAGAGCAGTGTAACGAAAGTGGGTGTGGGATTGGCAGGGTCGCTGACAGGAACATGAAGTTCATTGGCGGTGACAATACCGAGCGCGGGATAACGGAACTCCCACCAGAACTGGTGACCGACGCTGGTAACCTCGATCGTGCCAGCCGGAGGCACGGCATCCTGAATCGAATGGATGACGCGAGCCGTGGCGAAGAAAAGCACCAGGACGATGAGGCTGGGCACGACCGTCCAGGCCAGTTCCATCTGATTGCTGCCATAAACCTGGGCGGGCTCGCGATTGTCATCGGTCGAACGATGGCGGTATTTGATTACCACGTAAACCATCAGAGAAAAAACGACCACGAAAATCAGCGCCGTGATCGTCAGCACAAAAAAAGAAAGGCGACGGATAGCATCCGCTGGGGTGGATGCGGTGTTGAAAATGCTCGGGACCGGGGAGGCCCCTTGCGCAAAAGCAAAAGGCGCAAACAAAACGATGCCGGCGAGAAGCAAGAAACCTCTCCTCGATGGCCACTGTAGAAGACCCGGAGCCTTTTCGAAAATCCGACGAGTCATAATCGAGACCCGAAATCCACTGAGACGTGCTACCGAACAGCGAACCACTGCCGAAGGAGACATACGCTATCACACTCGCTCAGGTTCGGCACTAGATTATGCATTGCAACGGTTTGATGCCCGGCGGAGAGGACAGACACTATTTATTTTCGGAAACAGTCGCGATAAGAAGTACTGGACCTAGCCGATGAATCGGGCGAGTCGAGCGGAACGGGCTTGTGGGCGGATCACGGTCCCGTCGATGCAAAAAAAACGTGCCCCAAAGAATGACTCTCTTCGGGGCACGGTTGAGGCGCGAACGGATCTCTTACTTAGGTTTGCCCCCGGTTGGATGTGACGGGGGCGGCGGCGCCTGGTGTTCGTTCAGATGTTGTTGTTCCTGAGTGTGCCGTTGCTCCATTTGTTGGGTCTGCTGTTGGTGGCGCTGTTCCATCTGCTGCTTTTGCGCGTCGTTGGTTTGCTGCTTGGCGGCCTTTTGGTGATCCTTTTCTTGTTGCTGCTGAAGCTTTTGGTGCTCCTGCTGCTGCTGGGCGTAGAGCTTGTCTTGTTGTTGCTGATATTTCTTGTCCAGTTGCGGATTGCCGGTATTCGGAGCAAGAGCCTTTTCGTGCGGCTGAATTTCACTCGCGTGGGAAGGAGGGTGAGCAGCGGCATTGGTTCCTTTTGCAGGAGGATTGTAATGTCCCTCGGACGTAGCGGGCTTTATTCCGCCTCCGCTAAATTCTCCGGGTTTGGCCGTCGCGGCAATGGGTGGCCGGCCATGGTTCACCGAAGCGCGGAACTGCTGGTTGGCGCGCGCCGCCTCGATATGTTGATTTTGAGCGGCCACTGGGCCAATGTGCCGGTCACGCACGGCGGCTTCTTCCGCGGCGCTGGCGCGAGCGTTTATGCCGCCTTGGCCTCCGTTGTAGCTGACGCGATTTACGGTGACATTTTCCACGCGGGTGTTGTAGACGTTGTGAATTTCCGTGACGTTGATGTTGTTTACGGTGCGGTTGTAGAAAAAGTGCCCATGATCCCAACGACCACCTTCATAGCCATGGCCGAAGTAACCGAAGCCATAGTTAATCCCACCGTAGAAACCGATCGTGGGGCCCCAAAAACCTTCGTGAAAAATGAAAGCCGAGCCGCCCCAGCCCCACCACGGTGGAGTCCAAAGGAAGCCAGCTTCCGGAGCGAGGATCCAGGTGCCGGGAACCCAGTAATAGTCGTCGCCATCCCAAGCCCAATAGCCGGGCGTCCAGATGTAGCCTTCGCCCGGGCAGAGAGGTTGTTCATAAACGGGTAGTTCCGGGGGGCCGAAGCCAACAGAGACAACAACTCCAACTTGCGCGAACGCCGGGGCCGAACCAGCCAGTATCCCAAGTGCTACAACAAGTGCAAACAACAAGGAGCGTAGTGAGAACACAGAGCGCATGATCCTTCCTTCTTGCCTTAGCAGCTTTCTCCGTCAACGCGATTGGCTGCAGTGGGCAGGGTGAAATAAGCCGGGGACATCCGGGCGATCGTGCTGTTAGTTTTTGCACCCGAGCTTTCAGTCTATGCCGTATTGTTCCCTTTTACTCTCAAGTTACAAATGTAGAGAGGCATGGGAAATTCCGTATACCCAAACTGTTTGAACAAGAGTACTACAAGTTAGTGCTTGTTATTGGTGAGATGCCTGTCAAAACTTTTATGGAAAACGGTGACGCCAAAGACAGGATTGTCTCGTGTTCCGGTGATGTGGATGGGCAGAACCGTACCGGAGCCACCTTTCTCGAAGAACGGATCGACCGCCTTCAAAAAGACAGATTTCGCGCCGGTGGTGGTTTGGGAGAGTTTTGCCTGAAGACGAAGATGCCCGGCCAGATCGAGCGCGCCGCCGCGAATCGTGTAATCGCCCACAAGGTCAATGGCCGCACCCTCGACCCGGAAGGTTAGACTCCGAAAGTGGAGAACGCCGTTTTGAAGAAGGAAGTTGCCGCTGAGATCGGAAATCGAACTCCCAGTAGAGTTGTCTTGTGGCTTGCCCACGGCGTGGCGGCTGAGAGACTCCAATTTTTCGCGGAGGGCCGGACTGCTCCACTTGCCGTCGTCGACGGCGAATTGACCGTCGAGAATCATTTTTTCGATGACGCGTTCCGCGCCGGGCGGAATGGTGAGCTTCGCTTTGATTTTAACGGGACCAGTGAGGAAGGGCTTTTCCGCGGCGGTGGCGAGTTTAAGGAAATCCTGGATGCGGCCGTTCGAGACGGTGGTGTCGATGGAGATGAGATGGCCCTTTTGCGGAATGCGCACGACTTTTCCTTGAGCGACGATCGGCGAATGTTCGAGCATGGCGTTGACCGGATGAAGATAGGTGTCGCCGTTGGTGCCGTCGACGGTCGCGGAGAAATTTGTGTGCAGCGGAACGGGCTTGCCGACTCGGTCGAGAGAAAAATCGGGCGTGTCGGTCACGCCTTCGACCTCAAGCTGAGACAGCATGCCCTTGTATTTGCCCGTCGATGAGAGGATTCCGGCGATCCCGGGCAACGGGCCCAGGTCCGCATTTGTAAAAACGTATTCGCCGTTAACGGGAGTGCCGCCGGGATCCTCGGCATTCCAGGGACCGAACGAGCCGTGAGTGTCAATCTCGCCTATTGGTTTGGCGTTGGTGAGTTTGGCGTGGTAGGCGAAAGGAAGATTCTGGGCCGCCGAGGTGAGCACTAGGTTGTGAATATCCCACTCGAGAGGTTCTTTACCGGCCTGTTTCGGAAGGATGCGGAAATCGAGATGGTCGCAGACAACGCGCTCCACAACGATGCTGTGCGCCAAGGTCGGAGTTTGCGGATTGCGCAGGACGGTTTGGCCTTGGGTCGACTGGCGCGGAGGAATGTTGACGACCATGTTCTGTACGCGGACAAGAGGAATGTGTTTGACCTGGCGCAAGAGCCCGAGTAGGCCAGCGGAGAATGAGAACTTTTCGATTTGGAGGAGCGGAGGAGCTTCCTTGTTACCTCGATAGCGAAGGACGAGATTTTCGCCGGACACACGGAGGATGGGAAAGACATGGATGTGGAGGGTCTTTAGCTCGACGTCACTCGCAAAGCGTTCCGAGAGGGTCTCGACGACGGCCTGGCGAATGCGGTTTTCCGTGCCTTCCGGGCGGTAATACACGAACGCAGCGACTAAAAACAACAGGGAAAAAAGAGCGATGGGGACAAGCAGCAACCACTTCCACGAAAAGCGACGAGCTCGCGACATGAGAAAAGTCTCGCAAACAAGGCGACGCTTGCGCTATTGGAAAAACTCACTCTGCGTCGGCGCCGAACCTTGGCACTCGCCATCTTGCCAAGCTCGGTCCATCTTCGGTGGACCGAGACGAGGGCAACGGCAGCAAAGTGCTAGGGAATAGGCCGACGACCTTGAATGACGCGGATCAAAATCATGACGATCGCGATCACCAACAGAATATGGATGAAGCCACCCAACGTATAAGACGTCACGAGGCCCAAAAGCCACAGAATCAGAAGGATTACGCCGATCGTATAGAGCAAGTCCATGTTTCCTCCGCAACCTTGAAGCGTGGCGACAGCATAGACTTCCCGGAATCGGCCCAGTATCCGGCGGATTCTGTAGCAGGGCGGGAGCGGGCCTGTATTTTTAGAGCTCTGGCGGAGCGAATGAGGATTGGCTCGATTGCACGGAATTGGTCGGAACTTCCTGAAGTGCCTTGATATTCTGCCTGATCCGTTCCGCAGACTTGCCGCGCGGTTTCACTGCAGAATTGGGATCTTTCGTCGAATAGTACGCCAGGAGTTGTGCTTTCAACTCAGGATCAATCGTCGAAGGATGTTCATTCGACAAGCGCTCGAGGAGTTCGGCGCAGGTTTTGTCGTTCAATTTGTATTGTCCAAGAGTCGTGACTTCGCCGACGTCAAAATTATCATTCGGAAGGTCAAGGTGACCTTCGCCGACCTGGGCGAGGAGATGGCGGTATCGATCAATCGTGGCATTGAAGCTGTTTTCAAACAGCTTTTCGGCTTCGGGGCTCGGCGTTCGGAAGGTAAGAATGCGCAGACGGCCTACTTTCGGGAGGATCCGGATTAAGAAGGCGATGAATTTGTCGCCGGCGTTAGGCCGCTGGTAATCGCGTCCCCATTCTTTTTCATAGCTGGAGCGCGAAATGTTGTACAGGAATTTTTTCCGTGTCATTCCAGGCAAATCGCGCTGGATGTCTTCCTGTTTCAGATTCCAGGCCACGCGGGTGGCCTTCGGGATCAAGGCGCTAACGCTATAACGATAGGAATTTGCGGAGCGAGCTTCGTCCTTCGCAATGGATTTCAGATCAATGCCATATGTTTCTAAGAAGGCTTTTTCCAGTAGCGGCAGCGCAACTTCAAAACCGATAAAGTTGTGGTAACTCTCCGAGGCGTAACGGCCCTTGGCTACCTGGAGCACATCAAAAGAGAATTCGGTCTTGATGTGCGCGAGAGGATTGTCTTCGTAGGTCACAACCTTTCCATACTTCTTTTGCAACTCGGGGTAAAGAAGTGGAACGACCCGGTTGATTGCAAGGGAGTGACCTTCATTGTCGGCGGCGTAATGGGCGAGAGCGCCCAAGGCGAAGGCGTACTCGTTCAGATCCGAAGCATTGTGCAGCAAGGCAACGATGAAATCGCCGCTACGGAAATAGTGTGTCAGGTCACTGAAAAACTTACTGCCGGAGGGATAGTAGCCCAGGTCCTGAACGATAGCGCCACCGTAGGCGTAGGCGTGCGCCTCTACGAGTTGCTCCTTGGTTGCTTTGGGGAAGCGCTTTAGAAGAAGTGGGCGCAGGTCAGTGTCCCACATTACATCGATGATGGCTTCGTGCGTCAAGACAGAGTAAGCGGGCAAGGAAGCAGGGAAGATCAGAAGAAGAAGGGCAAAACACCGGCGCAAAGGATTCGTCATCTTTAGAAGCTTAGCGCACAAAATCGATGCCACAAGCCGGTAACAAAGCGGATCAGGAACTCCGGGACAGGCGATTCGCCGGCCCCGGACCTCCGTTCTGACCTGTTTTCGCCTGGAGCGGAACGAGTCAGGTTCGGTTTAATGACCAACGCCCCGCACCTTCTTCGGATCGCTAAAGTCAGCGTCCGCAAGCGAGTGGGTAAATTCGTCGACTTGTTGCTCGGCTTGGTCCTTGGCGATGCCGTAGCGCTCCTGCACCTTGCCAACAAGCTGGTCGCGCTTCCCTTTGATTGTCGTGAGGTCATCGTCGGTGAGTTTGCCCCACTTTTCCTTCACTTTCCCGGTGTATTGCTTCCATTTTCCTTCAACTTGATCCCAGTTCATGAATCCTCCTTGTGCGGTTCCGCCCTACAGCGGAGTCCATCAAAACTGATGGTGCACCCGGGCGATATACAGCGATTGCCCGGCCGAGCGAGATGATGTGCCTGAGAAAGATAGGAGACTGTGAAATTGGGGGGAACTCCTTGTGCAAATACAGGCGGACACGGATGGTTCGCAGCTCAAAAGAGGGCTTCAATACAGACGACGCCAGGGAGCAGGGTCCGCCACCATTCCGGGTATCGAGGTTTGCGATGTTGCGAATGGCATTGGCATTTCTCGCGGTCGCGCTGACCGCCGTTGCAATTCAGTTTTTCGGGTTGGCCGTGGTAACGGCCGGACTTGCCCGATCGGTTTTCTTTATCTTTATGTTGCTATTCCTCTTCTGTCTGGGCGGGCATATCTATCGAGGCTCATAAGAAGGAATTGGGTGGAGAATCGGGCTTCCCGAATTCGAGAAGGTAAAAGGAGGAGAGAAGATGAGCGGTAAATCGCTAATGGGAATTGTACTTGTTGTGCTTGGGGTTATCGCACTGGCTTATCAGGGATTCACCTATACCGTACCGAAGAAAGCCGCGGATATCGGCCCGATTCATGTGACGAAAGATGAGAAGCACACCGTGCCACTTCCGCCGATTATAGGCGCTCTTTGCTTGATTGGAGGGATTGCGGTTCTGGTGATGGGACGTGAAAAGTAAGTAAGAAGGACCGTCGGCGAAAAATACAGGAGGAAGAAAAAAAGATGATCAGGACAAAGAACGTGAAGAACCGGACGATTTCGCTTGGAGTAGGACTCGGAATAGGAATTGTGGCCCTTGGTCTCGGCGGAGGCGGGCTCGCTTGCCGAGCAGCTTCCTTGGCCCAGGCGACAAGCATTCAGCAGGAACCGGACAATACCGGGGCGAACAAGCAGGGCGGAACTACCGCGGACCAACAAAAAAATAATCCCGCCGACCGCGAGCTGGTGCAGAAGATCCGCCAGTCGATCCAGAGCGACAAATCTCTTTCCTCGGACGCTCACAATGTGAAGGTGATTGTGCACAATGGCAAGGTGACCCTGAAGGGTCCGGTGCAAACCGACGAAGAAAAGCAGAACATTGTTGGAAAAGCCGCCGATCTTGCAGGCGCGGATAATGTGACCAACAAATTGACGGTGAAATAGGAATTTAGACCCTTTTTGTTCCGAGTCCGGGGCCCAAGCCTGCTTCGGGAGCATTTTTTATTCAGGTTTATTCAGGAAATACAGCAAATCTGGTATTCAACCGTAGGTGGGGAACGGCTTTACTGTTAATCGCTTGATGAAAGAGACTCAGGCTTGCAGGAGTTAAAATGCAAACGCGGAATCTTGAAACAAATGGAGCGAGCACCTTTTCCATTTCTGCCGGGACAGATATGACACCACTGAGCATTCTCGTCGCCGATGATCATGACATTATCCGGCGGGGCCTGAAAGATCTGCTCTCCGCCAAGCCCGGCTGGGAGGTTTGCGCCGAGGCGAGAACCGGCAAGGAAGCGGTGACCCTGGCAGAACAGCTGAAGCCGCAGATTGTCGTTATGGACATCAGCATGCCAGATTTGAACGGGCTCGAAGCGGCGCGGCGGATTCACAAGGCGCTGCCGAAGACAGGTATTTTAATTCTGACGATGCACTTCACCGATCAACTGGTTCGCGAGGTTGTGGAGGCAGGCGCCCGTGGTTATATTCTAAAATCAGACGCGGACCGCGACCTAGTCACCGCCGTGGATTCCATTTCAAAGCGGAGAACGTTTTTTACCTCCAAGGCATCGGAAATGCTACTCGGCGATTTTTCCCTGCAATCCTCGGGAGCGGAGCCCAAACTTCCCGCGCGCAACCGGCTGACGGCGCGCGAACGCGAGATTGTGCAGCTGCTGGCGGAAGGAAAGAGCAGCAAAGAAGTCGCGGTCGCGCTCGGAATCAGCGTGAAGACAGCGGAAACCCACCGTGCAAACATCATGCGCAAGTTGGAAATTCATTCAGTAAGCGAGCTCGTGCGCTACGCCATAAAAAACCAGATCATCGAGGCTTAGCCAGATCATCGAGGCTTAGAACGTCCTCGGCGGTTGCAGGCAGATAGGAGAAAAAGGCAAGATGGGATCTAGGGAAGACCTTTGTCGTTCTGTGAGGGATCGCCAGACCGTCCTCCCTAGCACGCTTCTTGGAGAATTCCGCCCATGCCCCGCATTCTGATCGTAGACGACCATGCATTCATACGTCGTGGCGTGCAAACCATCCTGCAATCCTTCCCTGAGTGGGAGCTGTGCGGCGAAGCCAGCAACGGCAGTGACGCAGTTCGTCTTGTGAATCAACTCAATCCTGAAATAGTTTTGATGGACGTTACGATGCCGGGCATGAATGGACTAGAGGCGACCCGCATCATTCACAACTCGCATCCGAAAGTGAAGATTATTCTGCTCACACTCCACGAGTCCACTGAAGTGCTGCGAAGCGGCTTCGGCGCAGGTGCGAGCGGATACCTCCTGAAGGCGGATGCCGAAGAAGAATTGATCAAAGCGCTGCAGGTAGTGACCGGAGATGGTTCCTATATCAGTCCGAAGATTGACCCGGTAATTGTGGCGCATGTCATCAACGAAATTCGTTCCCCCCACTGAAGCGAATCCCCGGGAAAGCATACCCAGCTCTTTTCTCGCAAAAGCGGAGCAGTGTCCCGCGACGTCGTGGAATCGTGATATAGAGACAAGTGTACGGGCGCTATCGCTGTTCGTTCGTCAGGAAGGTTGCCGTGTCGGCCACTGAGACTCCTCAAGGCGCGAAGATTAGCCGGATGCCGGCAGTGGGCTTGGGCTCTTTGGTTCTGGCGATGGTGCTGCTTGGCCTGACAGGAATCATGGGGCTGGTCACGGTCCAGAAGATGAAGAGCACTCGTGAATGGGTACTTCATACCTTTCTGGTTCGCGGATTGCTGAAAGACTTACGATCGGACATTGGGGAGAGCCACGCGAATTTCGATCTTTATCAACTGTCTCGAAATCCGGATGAAGCCCTGGATTTGGAAAAGCAGTCTCAAAGGCAGCTTGCGACCGTCGAGGAGTTGTTAAATCTCTCGGCTGACAATCCCGCACAACACGATCACTTGATACAATTCCGGCGGGTTCTGCTCGAGGACAACCAGCAACTTCGCGATTGCGTCAGCGGAGCGAGTTGCCTCGGTGCCGGACCGTCGAGCGCCAGCGACAAGATGGCAGTAATCGTGGCGCGGCGGCGAACCATGTCCGCCATGCTCTTCGATATGGAAGGCGTAGAGGCGCGGCTTCTCGACGAGAGGCTGAAGGTATTGGACCGGCTTTTCACCCGGATGGTCATTACGCTTATCGGTTCCTTTATTCTGGCGCTCGGACTATTGCTCTACAATGTCGGCCTGCTGAACCGAGATATCCGGCGGGGAAAACAGCAAGAATGGATCGAAAAGAAAAACGCCGAATCCTACCGAATGCTCAGCGCGCGCATTTTGGAGCTGCAAGACGTGGAACGGCGCAAAATTGCGCGGGAACTCCACGACAGTGTTGGGCAGTTCCTGGCGGGCCTGAAGATGAATCTGGGGAGGCTGCAGCGCGGCGAACCTGAACCAGAGAACCCGAACAGTATGTTGCTGGGGGAATCGCTTGAATTGACGGACCGGGCGATCGTCGAGATGAGAACAATTTCCCACCTGCTGCACCCTCCTTTGCTCGATGAATTGGGCTTCCACGCCGCGGTGCGCTGGTACACGGAGGGCTTCGCGAAGAGAAGCGGCATTGAGGTGAAGCTGCAATTGACGGAAATCGTGGAACGGTTGCCGAAGGAAGTGGAACTGGCACTGTTTCGCGTGCTCCAGGAGTCTCTGACGAATGTGCACCGCCACGCACAAGCGAAGCATGTTCAGGTTGACGTCGAGTGTACGGATAAAGATGTCACCCTGGTGGTTTTTGATGACGGGAGAGGCATCCGCCGCGAGGTGTTGGAACGGTTTCGAGCAGGCGAGGCCGGAGGAATCGGACTGGCCGGAATGAGGGAGAGGTTGGCGGAACTCGGAGGGACGTTGAGAGTTGAATCGACCGCAAAAGGAACGCAAATTCGCGCGAACCTGCCGACACGTGAGTGTGGTCCGAGGGCGCCTTTGGCGGAAGACCTGACGATTCCTGCGGGTTGATCGGAACCTTGAAGGTTTGTAGTTTGTGGTGTGGCGAGGTTAACGACTGCAGCTTTTGGTCATGGCGAAGCCGCTGAGAAATCCCGAAATCGCCGGAGTCAGTACCATAACCAGATTGAGAAAAGAGGAGGGGGTGCGAACTTGGCGCGCCCCCTTTTGGTCAGGATGAGAATGTTGAGTTGACGCAATTCTGAATGCTAGCCGATCTCTGCGCCATACCGGATTCCCTGTAAAAATACGACAGCTCCAAATTAAGCGGTGCGCGGGAAAACGATTTACTTCCCCGCACCGAGGGCGGGCGCAGCTACGAGCGTTTTGAGAGATTCGGTATACGGCGCAGTGGCGACACCGCGTTCCGTGAAGATGGCGCGGATGTAACGATTGGGCGTCACGTCAAAGGCGGGGTGCGCGGCATGGACATCCGGAGCGATGCGCACGCCCTGAATGTGGGTAACTTCCACCGCAGAGCGTTCTTCGATGGGAATGTGATCTCCGTCTGGAACGGAGAGATCGAACGTGGAAATGGGCGCCGCGATATAGAACGGAACGCTGTTTTCTTTGGCGAGCACGGCGATTTGATAGGTGCCGATCTTGTTGGCGGTGTCGCCGTTTGCGGCGATGCGGTCTGCTCCGGTGACGATGGCTCCGACTTTGCCGGTCTTGAGGAAATGGCCGACCATGTTGTCGGTAATAAGCGTGAGTGGAATGCCTCCGCGATGGAGTTCCCATGCCGTGAGGCGCGCGCCTTGAAGATAGGGTCGTGTTTCAGGAACTAGAACATGCAGCTTGCAGCCTTGTTGGTAAGCGACGCGAATAACTCCGAGAGCCGTGCCAATGCCGGCAGTGGCGAGGGCGCCGGCGTTGCATTGGGTCATGACCTGGCCGTCTTTAGGCATGAATTCCGCGCCGAAGCGGCCGATCGCTTCGTCGGTGGCTAATTTTTCAAGATGAACGAGTTTCGCTTCTTCAATCATCCCCGCACGGATCGAGGCGAGATCCGCACGGGATTGCCGCAATTCTTCAAAGCGGCGCTTCATGCGATCAAGAGCCCAGAACAGGTCGACCGCGGTCGGACGCGTTTTGGCGAGCGTGTCGCAAATGTCGGGAAATTCGGCTTTCAGACCGTCGATCGATGCGGCGGAGGACTTTTGCACGCCGAGAGCAACGCCCATCGCCGCGGCCACGCCGATTGCCGGCGCTCCGCGAATCACCATTTCGCGGATGGCCTTGGCTACTTCGCGATAATCCGTGTATGTGTGGCTGACTTCCTCGGCGGGCAAGCGGCGCTGGTCGAGCATGACTACGCCCTTATCGGTCCATTCAATGGGTTGGGCGACGTACATTCTTGCGGCATCCTCCCTTCCCATTGTATCTGACGTGCGGGTGAGTTGAGACGCTCAGTGATTGAGAGGAGGCGGCTGAGTGAATCCGTGAGTAGCCAAGATCAGACTGGCGCCGATTAAAGAGTTGTAGCCCAAATGCATCAAATAACTCGCGAAAACGCTGCCAGTACGGGCGCGAGCCACGGTGAAGATGATCCCGACGAACGACATGACGGCAATGAGGCTCTTCGCCCCGCCGAGTTGAGGGCCATGCATCAAGCCGAAAAGAACCCCAGTTATGACGATGCTCGGGATTACGCCGAACCAGCGCGCGAACATGGGATAGAGATAGCCGCGAAAGAGCGTTTCTTCGGCGAGGGGCGCCACAAGAACAGCCATCGCCACGAAAAGGATGGCCGTTTGCTTGAACTTGAAGACTTCCTCGATCGGTGTGTTCTCCGGCGGTTTGATCACGGCAGTCAATGCGAAGACGAGCAGCGACAACCCGCAACCTATAAAGAAGAAAATGATCGGATGAATGGGCCGTCCGGCTATTTTTGACGGAAGCTTGCGCCAGCCGAGCGTAGTCCAGAACGGCTGACCGCGGAGTAAGGCCAAAGTGACGTATAGAAAAAACAGGAGCAGACCGTAGACCACAAGGGTACTGCCAATGGCGACCTGCGGCTTCGACAACATATATTCTTCGAGCTGCTGCGTGGTCATCCTCTGATTGGGCGCGTAAACAGCGAGAAAAATCGTCTGCACACCGAGCAGGCTGATGAAAATAAATGCGAGGAAGACGACTAGATGGAGCCACGACCAGGAAATTTGCAAATCCTCAGGATAGAGATGAGTGGGGGGAAGCGGAGGCTCTAATTGTTCGGCGGCGAAATGATCGAGCCGTGTGAGTGGCTCCGGTGCCAACGCCGATTGTGATGTGGGTTTCTCTAAATTCGGATCCGGTTCTTGTGGAGGAGTGTCGTCAAATGGCGTCATCGCTTTGTGCGCTTTCCCTGGGCCGGCCATCCCGCGACGAGCGCCGCGGCAAGGAGCGGGAGCAAGAGTTCATGGTGTCCGGTGAAGGCAAAACCTCTCGAGAGTTCACCTTTCTTCCCATTGGATCGGGCGGTGGGACGTTTCACGACATTCATTGTCGGCCGGTAGTGCTGAATGAAATCGAAATTGGCGGTGGTGATGGGGCGCAAAGGAATGCCGAGATTTCGGACGACGGAAACCGCTTTTAGAAATACTTCGGGCAACAGCACGGCAGAACCCCAATTGAGATAGACGCCGCCCGAATCCATCTGCTGCACCAAGGCACAGAAAAGACGGAAATCGTGATGCGAGGCCGCGCCGAGGGCGGCGCCGTCAGCCGATGGGTGCATATGTGGGATGTCCGTTCCGATTGCCAGATGAACAGTGACCGGAATGCGCCTCTTATAGGCAGAAACCAGCAGGCTGAGTCCAGGGTGCTTTGGATCCACAATGCCGCTCGTGAGATATTGGCCGGCGGCTTCTCCGTAGCCAATGCGGATGCGCTGAGCGAGTTTCGCAATTTCGTTGAGATCCGCGCCTGTTTCCGAGGCCATGCCGAATTCGCCTCTACCAATACCAGCTTCCACATCTTCGGAAGTATTGCCGGCCATGGCGATTTCGAAATCGTGAATGAGAGCGGCGCCGTTCATGGCGATGCCGGAAACGAATCCTTTGTTCATCAGATCAATCAGCACGGGCGCGAGGCCAACTTTTATGACGTGGCCGCCTATGCCCCAAACAATGGCGCGCTTCTGTTTGCGCGCGGATTCGATGGAGACGGCCAGGTCGCGCAAATCTTGAGCCGCAAGGATTTTAGGGAGGGAATCGAGAAATCTTGCGAAAGACGCTCCCCGTGGAGCTGGTTTTGCCAGATGTTTTGTGGTGACTTTGCTTTTGCGCGATGCGAGCGGGTAAGTGCGGACACCGCTAAGTGTCGCCGGTTGGATTGGATAAACGCTCATGCGGGTCTCCCTACTGTACGGGGGAATGCGGGGAAGGCGCAAGTTAGCCGCAAAGTTGGAGAGACTCGAACTAATCGGTGGCGGTTTTGTTGTCGCCGTTGGTTGGTGCGGCGGCGGCACCGTTCATGTGCAAGACACGGGCCAGCACTTGGCCCGTGTAGGATCTTTTTGTGCGGGCCACGTGTTCCGGAGTGCCTTGAGCGACGATGCGGCCTCCCCCCTGACCGCCTTCGGGGCCGAGATCGATGATCCAGTCGGCCTGTTTGATGACGTCCAGATTGTGCTCGATGATCAGGACGGTGTTGCCGAGATCGACGAGGCGCTGCAGGACGTCGACAAGCTTGCGCACGTCGTCAAAGTGTAGACCGGTCGTGGGCTCGTCGAGGATATACACGGTGCGGCCGGTCTGGCGTTTGGAAAGTTCGCGCGCGAGTTTGATGCGCTGCGCTTCGCCGCCCGAAAGGGTTGTGGCGGACTGGCCTAATTGCACATAACCCAAGCCGACTTCGACCATGGTGGACAGTTTCTGCTGAACGTGGGGAATATTTTCCAACAATTTCAAGGCGTCCGACGCGGGCAGATTGAGAATGTCATTGATGCTATGACCTTTGTAGCGCACCGCCAAAGTTTCAGAATTGTAGCGGCGGCCGCGGCAGACCTCGCAGGTGACATAAACGTCGGGCAGAAAATTCATTTCAATGCGGCGAAGGCCTTCACCCTGGCAGGCTTCGCAGCGCCCGCCCTTCACGTTAAAGCTGAAGCGGCCGGGCTTGTAGCCGCGCTCGCGGGATTCCGGCAGCATGGCGAACAGCTCGCGTATCGGAGCAAACACGCCGGTGTATGTGGCTGGATTCGATCGCGGAGTGCGGCCAATCGGGGCCTGATCAATTTCGATGACCTTATCGATGTATTCGATGCCGGAAATGGCTTTGTGCGCGCCGGGCGGCTCCATCGAACGGTATAGCTTTTGCGCCAACGCGCGATACAAGATGTCATTGACCAGAGTGGATTTTCCGGAGCCAGAGACTCCGGTCACGACGGTCAACAGTCCGAGCGGAAGCGAGACGTCCACATCTTTCAGGTTGTTGGCGTGAGCGCCTAAGATTTGAATGGCTTTTCCGTTGGCGCTGCGGCGCTTCGTCGGCACAGAAATTTCGGATGCGCCACTCAGATAGCGGCCGGTCAGGGAATCGGGAGCAGCCGCAATTTCTTCGGGTTTTCCGGTAGCCACCAGATAACCGCCGGCGTTACCCGCACCTGGGCCGAGATCGACGACATAATCGGCGCGGCGAATGGTGTCTTCATCGTGCTCGACGACGAGAACGGTGTTGCCGAGATTGCGAAGGCGTTCGAGCGAGTGGAGAAGACGGTCATTATCCCGGGCGTGCAATCCGATCGAAGGCTCATCGAGAACGTAGAGGACACCGCGAAGGCGCGAGCCGATTTGTGTGGCCAAGCGGATACGCTGCGCTTCGCCGCCAGAAAGCGTTGCCGCGGAACGCTCCAAGCTGAGATAGCCGAGGCCGACGGCCAGGAGAAAATCCAGACGTTCAGAGATTTCGCCGAGCGGGCGCGCGGCTACTTCCTTTTGCCTCGAAGAAAGCTGGGAAAGAATTTTGTCGACGGCGGGACGAGCGTCTGTGAGAGCAAGGGCCGTAAAATCGGAGATGGACCAACCGCCGAGCTTGACGGCAAGAGATTCCGGACGCAGGCGGCGGCCCAGGCACGCGCTGCAAAGCGTGGCGGACATGTACTGGGTCATCCATTCGCGGTAGGAATCGGAGTTGGATTCCTCGAAGTTGTTTTCCAGAAATTTCAGAACGCCATGGAAACGAAAGCCTTTGTCCTTCGTTGCGGCCTTCTCATTTGTGCCCGCCGGTTTCTTTGCGCCGGAGGGAGGATAGCCATAGAGCAACAAGTTCTGGACGCGAGCGGGATATTTTTCGAAGGGCAAGTCCAGTTGGAAGCCGTGGGCGTATGCGCCAAGTTCGAGGGTACGCTTTAAAATGGCGGAGCCAGAGCCGGGACCGAGACCGCCGTCGAATAGCGGGCGCGTCCAATCGACGATCACCTTGGCGGGATCAAAATCGTACTTGGAGCCTAGGCCGTGGCATTCTGGGCACGCGCCATAGGGCGAGTTAAAGCTGAACGAACGAGGTTCGAGCAGCGGAACGGACAAACCGCAATCGGGGCAAGCCAGCTTTTCGGAAAAGGTGTGCTCGCTGGCGCCGACAACTGCGACGGTGACCAAGCCTTGCGCTAGCTTGAGCGCCGTGGCGATGGACTGTTCGAGGCGCGAGGCAATGCCCTGCTTCACGAGCAACCGGTCGATAACCACTTCGATGGTGTGATTCTTGCGCTTGTCTAGAACCGGGGTTTGGTCGAGCGGCAAGAGTTCGCCATTGATGCGCACGCGCACGAAGCCGTCTTCGGCCAGCTTCTCGAGTTCTTTGCGATAAGCACCTTTGCGGCCGCGCACAATGGGCGCGAGAATCATGATGCGGTCGTCGGCTTTACACAGCTCTCCATGCAAGATGGCCTGGACAATCTGTTCGCTGGACTGGCGGGTAATGGGTTTGCCGCAATTCGGGCAATGCGGAACGCCTACGGAGCTGTAGACGACGCGCAGATAGTCGTAAATCTCGGTAATCGTTCCTACAGTCGAACGCGGCGACCGCGTCGTGGTTTTCTGTTCGATGGCAATCGAGGGAGACAACCCTTCAATCACGTCCACTTCGGGACGCTCCATCTGATCAAGAAACTGCCGCGCGTAGGCGGAAAGAGATTCGACGTATCTTCGCTGCCCTTCCGCGTAGATGGTGTCAAAGGCCAGGGAGGATTTTCCGGAACCGGACAATCCGGTGATGACGGTCAGCGAGTTACGCGGGATTTCCAGGCTGATATTCTTGAGGTTGTGTTGCCGCGCGCCGCGTACGACCAGTTTGCTGAGAGCCATTGGGAAGAGTGCTCCCCCCACAGGAGCCCTGGCACCCTAGTGAAGAGAATGGGCCCAGTATAGTCTTTCAACATAACAACTCGAGAGCGGGGTGGTCAAGGCGAGGTGGGGTTAGGTGGCGCCCCGCTGTGAAACGGAACGGTAAAAAAATTCTCATTTGAAGTACTACGGAAGTACCACATGCATTTTTTCCCAAGGGTAGTGCATTTTTACCAAGAACCGGGACTTTAACACACTGAAAACAGCCCTGTTAGGTTGGCCCGCATCTTGCAACCCCCTAACTCGTGGGGGAGACGAGCCGAGGATCCCTTTAGGGGATTGAGGGCTGGGCCGGTTCGTTCTTCCCCTCTTTTTTGTGCCGACGTTCGGGCGGAAAAAAGTTTCCCTTCCTTCGAGCAAGTCACTCAGAAACAAAATTGCAGCAATGCGGTTCGGGATTTGATGCGCGTGCCGATTCAGGCTGCGGCGCAGTTCAAGAGCGCTGCGACCTGATTGCGAGGGTATGCTGCGTCATGGGGAAGCGCACGCCGCGATAGTCGATACGGGAGGCGTAATCGCTGAGTGTCATGAAGAGCAGGATAAGCAACCAGAAAATGCCTGCGATGATGACTAGTTTGGTCCGTTTCGGGCTGTACTTTGCGTGCATGAAGAACAGGACGACCAGCGTGGCCTTTACGGTGGCGATGGCCAGCGCGACGACAATGTTGAATTTTCCCAGATTGACGTAGGCGGCGGCCACGGTCAGAGCGGTCAAAAAGAATAGGATCGAGATGATGACGATGTAAGTGCCTGGCGGAACAATGTGTTCGGAATGTTCTTGTTCGGACACGCGTGTCTCCCTCACTTATGCCGGTCAATCAGATACAACAACGGGAAAAGGTAAATCCAAACGATATCGACGAAGTGCCAGTACAAGCCCACGATATCGACCGGGGTATTCCATTCCGGCGTGAATCGCCCGGCCAGAGAGCAACGCAGCAGCCAGAAAAGCAATCCCGCGCCGATGATCATATGGAGTGCGTGCAGTCCGGTCATGCCGAAGTAGGCGGAATAGTAGAGCTGCGCATGCGAATTCAGGTCGGGATCCCCTTCCCATGCTTCCGCAAGTTCTTTACGCTCCACCTCGATTTCGGCTGCGTCCAGGTCCTCGCACTTGCTCGGATGATCCACGCAAAAGTTGATGTCGAAACTCTTGCCAGGAACCAGATGGTGATGAAACTTTTGGGCATACTCGATGTATTTGATGCCAAGGAAGCCAAAACCAAGAATCAATGTGACGATCAGAAAAAAGGTGATGAGCCGCTTCTTACCGACGTGCGAAGACCAGACGGCCATGGCCATGGTGAAGCTGCTGGCCAACAAGACGCCGGTGTTGATGGTTCCCAGCTTGATGCTGAGCGTGTTGCTGCCCATCGCGAACGCGTGATAATAGGTATGGCGGTTGATGGTATACGCCAGCATGATGCCGCCAAAGAACATGACCTCCGTAACTAGGAAGATCCACATTCCGAGCGAAGCAGTGTCCTTCTGTTGCTCCAGGGTACTGAATTGTCCGTACAATTCTCCGGTGCGATGCACTACGCACTCCTCATTCCGTCAGTCTCAGGCGGAATGAACCGCCTGTGCCTACTTCAGTCGTCTCCATGAGCGGGCGCGAGCCCAGGATGGCCGGGCACGTCCAGTCCGAGATCGGGCCGATTGTGAAAGTCGTAAGCCTCCCAAGTGACCACGGGAGTTACCGCGAAGTTCTCTGTTGGCGGAGGTGAGGGGGTTCTCCACTCGAGCCCGGTCGCGGGCCAGGGGTTATCGCCGGCAACCTTTCCATAGAAAGCGGCCCAAGTGAGATAAATCATGGGCAGCAGGTAGCCAACGGCGAGGATGGAAGCGCCAGCGGTGGACATTACGTTATAGACCTGAAACTCGGGGGGATAGACGTGGTAGCGTCGCGGCATGCCGAGGTAGCCTAGAACGAACTGCGGGAAGAAAGTCAGGTTGAAGCCAACAAAGAGAATAAAGGCGGCGATGCGCGCGAGCCATTCGGGATACATCCGGCCGGTAATCTTGGGCCACCAGAAGTGTAAGCCACCCAGATAGCCCATTACCGCTCCACCGACCATGATGTAGTGAAAGTGAGCGACCACGAAGTAGGTGTCGTGGACATGCATGTCGATGCCCAAACAGCCGAGAAATAGGCCCGTCAGACCGCCGATGAGGAATAGCCCTATGAAACCGAAGGCGTACAACATCGGCGTGTCGAAGGAAATCGAACCGCCAAACAAAGTCGCCGTCCAGTTGAACACTTTAATGGCTGAGGGAATGGCCACCAGAAACGTGAGGAAAGAGAATGCAAGCGCCGCGTAGGTGGACTGACCGGTCAAGAACATATGATGAGCCCAAACCACGAAGCCAATGACGGCAATGGCCAAGCTGGCAGCGGCGACGAAGGTGTAGCCAAACAGCTTTTTGCGTGCAAAGGTGGGTACCAATTCGCTGATAACGCCCATCGCCGGGAGAATCATGATGTACACGGCGGGGTGCGAATAAAACCAGAACAGGTGCTGGAAGAGGATTGGATCGCCGCCCATTGCCGGGTTGAAGAACCCCAGGCCGAACACGCGCTCCATGGCTGCCAGCCCTAGCGTGATGGCGATTACCGGAGTGCCCAGGATCATCACGACCGACACCGCATAGTGCCCCCAGACGAAGAGCGGCAACCTGAACCAAGTCATACCCGGAGCACGCATGGTGTGCACGGTAACCAGGAAATTGAGACCGGTGAGAATCGAGGAGAAACCGGTAATAAAGACACCGAGAACGGCAGGAACGACTGCAGAGTTCGAATAGACAGTGCTGAGTGGTGTGTAAAAGGTCCAGCCAGTGTCCAGTCCACCCGTGACCATGGAATATAGCGTGAAAGAGCCACCAAGGATGTAGATATACCAGCTCAGGAGATTGATTTTCGGAAACGCCAAGTCCTTGGCGCCCACCATGAGGGGTATCAGGAAGTTACCAAGAACGGCGGGGATGGACGGGATCAGGAAGAAGAAAACCATGGTTACGCCGTGCATGGTGAACATGCGGTTGTACATGTCGGCGGTGAGCAGTTGGCCGTTGGGCGTAAGCAGGCTGAGCCGAATCATCATGGCGAAAAAGCCGCCGATAAAGAAGAAGAACGTAACCGAGGCGAGATAGAGCAGTGCGATGCGCTTATGATCGGTGGTCAGAAGCCAGGACTTAATCCCATAGTCGGCATTCAGATAATGCTTTTCCGGCAGCTTCAACGCCGGTCCGGGCCTAGCAATACTTGTGGTACTCATGACTATTTCTTCCCTGTCGCTGGCGCAACTCCCGCGCCCTTGGCGGGCACAGGTTGCGACTGCAGGGTCTTGATGTAGGCGGTCAGATTCATGATCTGTTCCTCCGTCACCAATCCCTGGAACGTGGGCATCAGCGGCTGATACCCGGCAACAATTTTGGCCTTAGGTTGCAAGATGGACTCGCGAATGTAGCCATCGTCGGCGGTCACGGTCGAACCATCGGCAAGAGGGACTTTGCCACCGTAGACTCCGTTGAGGGAAGGAGCACGGCCGGTGCCATCGCTAAAGTGGCAAGTGACACAGGCAAGCTGTGTGAAGAGCTTCTCACCGGCCGAAGCGGGATTCTCGGCGCCCG
This sequence comes from Candidatus Acidiferrales bacterium, assembly GCA_963722985.1. GTDB lineage: Bacteria > Acidobacteriota > Terriglobia > Acidiferrales > UBA7541 > Acidiferrum. Next base: position 143,935 of record CAVROZ010000008.1, read on the forward strand.
ATTCGTTAGACAGCCAAGCGGCGTAGTCCGCGGGGTCCATGACCGTGACCCAGCCGCCCATCACCGCATGGTTGGTGCCGCAGTACTGCGAGCAGAAGAAGTGATACTTGCCTACCTTGGTCGGACGGAACCACATGGTGTTGTAGCGGCCCGGAACCACGTCCATCTTCACGCGGAATGCCGGAACGTAGAAGTTATGGATGACATCTTCGCTGCCCAGGACCAGCTTGACGTCACGATTTACCGGAAGGTGCAGCTCGTTGATTTCCCGCTTGCCATTCGGCTGCTGGGCCTTCCACATCCACTGCTTGCCGACGACATAAACGTCCAGAGTGTCTTTCGGAGCAGTGCGGAAGTTCACGTACACGACGGCTCCCCAAGCAAACATAACGAGAGAGATCCCGAGAGGGATCACTGTCCATCCAATTTCGAGAACCAGGTTGCCTTCAAGAGTCGAGCCGACTTCAGCTGGTGAGGTGCGCCGGTACTTGAACGCCGCGTAGATCGCCACGACGGTGACCAAGACCGCAAAGAACAGGCAGGTCAGCAGGACGAACATGAATACGGCGTCCACATTTCCCGCGAAATTGGAAGCCTGTTCTGGAAAGAATGGAAGCGGTGACTGCACGGCTCTAGTGTGCTCCTTGCGGCGGCGGTCCAAAATTTCTGCCGCTGGCACCGCGATGTTCCCGACGGCGGAAGATGACAAAACCGAGAAGCATACAGAACAGGGTCACAACCGCACCCATGCGTATGACCGTCAGAATAGTGGCGCTGTAGCGAGCCTTGGTTGGATCGTACTGATAGCAGAACAACAAAATGTGGTCAACCGGCGTTCCGATTTTTCCAGAAGAAGCATCGACGAGGCCGAGCCTGACGTTGCTCGGCGGATAATCGACGCCGAAGAAATAACGGGAAATGTGGCCATCGGGAGTAAGGACGAGAATGCCGCTGGCGTGGCCAAAGAGCTTGCTCTTTTGATCGTAGGTGAAGCGGAAATTAGCCGCTTTAGTGACGGCGTCGATCGATTCACGCGAGCCAGTAAGGAAGTGCCAACCTGGTTCCGTGGCGGGACGCGCGAAACGGGACATCGCTTCGTGTTTTTTTTGCAGAGCCATGTCCGGTGTATCGTTGGGGTCAAAGCTGATGAAAACGACTTCGTAATCGGTGCCCGGGTTGAAGGAGATCATTTTCAACGTGCCCACGAGGGCCTGTTCCACCTGATTGCAGAGCATCGGGCACGTGAAATAAACAAAGGCCAGGACGACTGGTTTCTTGCCGGAGAACTGGCGAATGTTTGCCGGTTGTCCGTATTCGTCGACGAACGGAGTATCTATGGGAATTTCCGCATTGAGCTGCGGATCGAACCCAACGTTGACGAGTGCCGGTGGAAGTCCATTGGAGGACTTGCCGACGTTGTCTGGAATCATCTGGCCATAGGTCAGCTTGCCGCAGAACAGCAAGCTCGCCACCACCAGAAAACGGCATAGTACGTTCATGTCTTACTTCTTTTCCGCCGGCGGCGCTGTCACTGCCGGCAAACCCTTTTCGACGATCAATTGCATAGCATCCGACACCGGGATCTGCGCAATGCCGTCCTTTTGATCGATCCAAGCGAATTTCTTGTTGGCGTCCATGTCCGCTCTGATTTTGTTCCGCAAATCCTGCTGCGGATCGGTCAGATGGCCTGGCATGCCCTGCATTCTCGGCTCAGGCGGCATCGTGGGAGCGGCTTCCAATTGTGAAGGCATGGGTGGCGCGTAGGTGCCGGCCCAATAATTCTCCAGACCGCGGTAGATCCCCAACACAAGCAGATACGAAAAGATCACGAGAATTCCGAGATAGGAAAGGAACTTGATGATCGGCTTTGTGCGCACGTCGGTCTTCTCGAACGAAACGTCGGAGTGGACCGGCCTGTTATTGCCAGCGTTGCCGTGGTTGGGATGCTCAGTGCTCATGATGCGCTGCTAAAACCTCCGCAAGCTTGGGGTCTCCCAAGGGCAAAATCGGGCGCTGCTTCAGGTTCAGGGCAAAGAAACCGATCCACACGCCAACCAAGGCCACGGGCGTCACGATGTCGCGCCAATCAGGCAACGCCGAACTGGTGAATTCCGGGCGGCTCATCCAGTAGAGGTCAACGAGACGGAAAACGAGCATCCAGATAGCGACCCTCGAAATCAGCCTTGGCACGCGCTTAACGCGCTGGGAGAGCAAAATAAGAAACGGAAGAGCAAAGGTGCAAACGACCACGATCAAAGCAACCACTCCCCACTCTCCGTACATGCGAGTGCGGTAAAAGCTAATCTCCTCGGGTTGGTTACCGGACCAGATCACCAGCAATTGCGAAAAATCGAAGTAGGCCCAGAGCATGTTGAAGGCGAAGAGCAGTTTACCGAGATCGTGCAGGTGCCGTGGGCGAATGAATCCGGAGTACGGCTCGAAACGAGAGAGCAGCACGACGACAACAATCATCATGCACATCGCGGTGATGGCCTGCGCGGCCACAAAAATGAATCCGTAAATCGTCGAGGCCCAGTGCGGCGAAATGGACATGACCCAATCGATAGCGGCGAAGGTCATCGTCAGCACGTAAAGAATCACGCCCGGACCGGAAAACCTTTTAAAGCGCAGGCGGATCACGCGATCGTCCGGACTGGCGTCCTGCAACCTGGAAAAAGCATTGAACAGCCAAACGAGCAGAAACCAGATAGCAAAGTACACGACAGCGCGCAGGTAGAATCCATGCACGGTCAGGTAGCCCTGCTGCCAGGCCGTCAAAGCGCGCTCGCCGGTCTTCGGCGAATTCAGCCATCCCAATTCCGTGCCGTTCCCCGAATACAGATATTTCATTCCCAACGGAATGGGAATGAACATCACGAGCATCAGCCAGATGTTTCGGGAAGCCGCCTCCAGGGGACCGCGAATCACGACACCCCAAATTCCACCGGTGAGGTGCTGCAACATCAGAAGGCCGAGCGAGCCCAGCGTCAGGCCAAGCACAAACAAATAGCTGAAAAGATAGGCCCAAATCGATTTCTGCGGAGAGAGAACGGCGCCGACGATGGCCAGCACAAGAGCCGCCCCGCCGATCATCCAACCGAGCGATTGCGCGCGGTTGACGCTCGCGGGCGCCCTAAAGTCTTGCGCGTTCATTGCGCGTTTCCTCCGGCCACGAGTTTCTCTCTGAGTTGCGGCGGGAGCTCCCCGACCCGGGCATTGCGGCTGAGTTGCAGGGCGCGGAGGTAGGCGACAATGGCCCAGCGGTCGCGCGGGTTGAGTTGCATCGAATAGTTGTTCATCGCGCCGAAACCGTTGGTGATCACGTCGAAGAAATAGCCATTGGGCTGGTTGCGCAGACGGTCCTGATGAAAGGTGGGTGGATGCTTCATACCGCGCAGGCTAACCATGCCGTTTCCGTCTCCTTGAAGCCCGTGACACGGCGAACAAAAAATGTTGAAGCGATCCTGGCCGCGCGCGAGGAGTTCCTGCGTCAACGGCAAGGGGAACGCGTTGGAATCCTTGGGGGTGAACAGCGCATCTTCCTCGATGGAACCACGGACAACGGTGTTGTCGATGATCGGCCGTTCCGAGCGGTCATCCGAAAAAAACGGAGCAGGCGACAAGGGGTTCTGGCGCGGCTCGTTGGCCATGTCCTGCCGCAAGGTGCCGCATCCGCCATAGGCAAGCGAGCACACGAACAGCACGGCAAGAAGTGAGGAATTATTCTTCATCCTTAACCTCGGTGACGTGCTGCGCAGACACTCCCTGAAGAAACCGGGCACTTCCGGTCAAATCAAACTTCGGATCCCGCGCTTCAATCACCAGAAAGAAACGGTCTGTCGAAGCGTGGGCCGCAAAACGCTCGACGTTAAAAACCGGGTGGTGGGGCTGCGGGAGCTTGTTGAGAGCCAACATGCCGATCGCGGAAACCAGGGAAGCGCCGAGGACGGTCAACTCAAATGTGATGGGTATGAATGCGACCCAACTGTTCAGCGGGCGGCCGCCGATGTTTTGCGGGTAGGTGATCGCCGCGCACCAGTATTGCAGGCCGAAACCGGTAAGTCCTCCGCCGATTCCTCCAATGAGAGTAAGGAGAGGAACGGCGGTCCAGTGGAATCCGATCGCCTCCGCCAGTCCTTCAATCGGGAACGGCGTGTAGGCGTCGACGTGCTTGTAGCCGGCTTCGCGAGCCTTTTTCGCGGCGGCCAGAAGCTGGCCGGGTGATTCGAACTCGCCCATGATGCCGTGGAGATGGGAGTGTGGTTGGTTCATTTCCAATCTCTCTTGATGTGGGACTCATGTTCGACTAGTTCGCGCATTTCGGATATGGCGATGGCCGGCAGCCCTCGCACGAACAGGTAAAACAGCATGAAGAAGAGGCCCAAGGTCCCGAGAAGGGTAAGGTAGTCCCACATGGTGGCAGAGTAGCGGCCCCAGGCGGATGGCATGAAATCGCGAGTCAGTGAGATAACGATGATGACGAAGCGCTCCAGCCACATGCCCGTGTTGATCACCAGGGACATCAAGAACAGGAGCACGACGTTGCGGCGCACCTTTTCAATCCACAGTAATTGCGGCGTGAGAATGTTGCAAAGAATCAGAGCGAAGTAAAAGTGCGAATACGGCCCGTGCAGTCGCTGTTCCGCGAGGAAAACATCAAATTTGTTGCCGCTATAAAAGGCCATGAAAAATTCGATGAAATAGCCGTACGCTACGATAAGACCAGTGGCGAGCATGACCTTGGCACAATTGTCCAGATGACGCATGGTGATGAAGTCTTCGAGGTGATAGGCCTTGCGGAGGGGAATCGCGAGAGTAAGCACCATGGCAAAACCGGAGTAGATGGCGCCGGCAACAAAGTAGGGCGGGAAAATGGTGGTGTGCCACCCGGGAACAATGGCAACCGCGAAATCGAAGCTCACGACGGTGTGCACAGAAAGCACCAGCGGCGTGGCGAGACCGGCAAGCAACAGATACGTCGATTGATAGCGGTGCCAATGACGTGCAGAATTGCGCCAACCCATTGAAAGTACGCCGAAAATCAACTGCTGCCAGCGCTTTTTCGCCCGATCGCGCAAGGTCGCCAGGTCCGGCAGTAAACCGATAAACCAGAAAATCAGCGACACGGTGCCGTAGGTTGAAACGGCAAAAACGTCCCACATCAGCGGACTGCGGAATTGAGGCCACAGCCCCATCGTGCTGGGATAAGGGGTCATGTAGTAGGCCATCCAGGGACGGCCGGTGTGGAGCAGGGGGAAAAGTCCGGCGCAAGCGACCGCGAAAAGCGTCATCGCTTCCGCGAAACGGTTGATGGAAGTGCGCCACTTCTGGTTGAGTAGATAAAGAATTGCGGAAATCAGCGTGCCGGCGTGGCCGATACCGATCCACCAGACGAAATTGACGATGGCGAAGCCCCAGCCGATGGGAATATTGATGCCCCATATTCCAACGCCCTTGGTGAAAAGCCAAGTCACAGCAACGAGCAGAATCATGACAGCTGTAAAGGCAACGGTAAACCCAAAGAGCCAGCCGAGGCCGACAGGTCTCGTCAGAACGGAGGATGCGATCTTGTCGGTGACCGATGCGTAGGTGTGACCCGGGGCCAGCACCGGGTCCAGCCGGCGGATCGGCGGAGAATTCAATGGTGGCTGCGTGACGCTCATGACTTCTCCAGCTCCGGATTCGGGTTGCGCACGGCCGCGAGATAGGTGGTGCGCGGACGCGCGTTGAGCTCACCCAAAATTGTGTAATTGCGCTGCTGTGCTTTCCATTTGGCGACTTTGCTGTCGTGATCGTTGATGTCGCCGAAGACAATCGCTTCCGTCGGGCATGCCGATTCGCAGGCGGTGACAATTTCGCCGTCGCGGATGGGACGATTCTGTTTTTCAGAGTCGATGCGCACGTTATTGATACGCTGCACGCAGTAAGTGCATTTTTCCATGACTCCGCGGCTGCGCACGGTCACTTCCGGATTGCGCATGAGCTTGAATTGCGGCGTATCCCAATCCTGGAAACGCAGGAAATTGAAGCGACGCACCTTGTAAGGGCAGTTGTTCGAACAATAGCGGGTCCCGATGCAACGGTTGTAGACCATGTCATTCAAGCCTTCCGAGCTGTGCGTGGTCGCGCCGACGGGGCAGACTTGCTCGCAGGGAGCGTTTTCGCACTGCTGGCAGGGCACCGGTTGGAAAAAGGCTTCGGGATCGTCGAGCGTGGGATTGTATTCCGAAGGATCGCCTGTGGCCCCGCCGCTCGTGGCGGAAACGGTGTTGGCGTAATAGCGGTCGACGCGGATCCAGTGCATTTCACGGCCACGCATCACCTGATCCTTCCCGACGACCGGAATATTATTTTCGGACACACACGCGACCACGCAAGCATTGCAACCGTTGCATTTGGTCAGGTCGATGGACATCCCCCAGGCGTGGCCATCGTAGGCAAACGGGTGGTACAGAGAATCGTCATGGGGTGGCGTTTCGTCATTTTCGTGGGCAAAATTCGGATTCTGCCGGTACTCGGAAAGCGTGGCGCTGCTCAGAATCTTGCGCCCTTCCATGTTGAAGTGATACTGCGTGCAGGCCAGCGGATAACTGTCGCCGGTTGCCGTCATTTTGCCGCCTGTTGCAGTCCAGAGCGCGTTGGAAGTGCGCACGACGTAGGCGTTAAAACCTTTGTTGTTGCCGGCGTAACCAGCGCGCGAACGTCCGTAGCCGAGCGGGAGCACGACCGTGTTCTCAGCTTGGCCGGGCAAGGTCCATACCGCAGCGGTGACTTTGCTGCCGTTCAATTCAATATCCACAAGAGGAGCGCGCACCTGACCATGCTCACCGCCGCGCGACTGCACCTTGTGGGCGAAATCGCGTTTCTGGGCCAGTTTCGGGCTGATCAGCGCGGCGTTATCCCAAGTCAGCTTCGTAACCGGCTTCGGAAGTTCCTGGAGCCAGCCGTTGTTGGCGAAGCGGCCGTCGTGCACGGCCGGATCGGGCCGGAAAATGTATTCGAGTTGATCGGCCGGTGCGGATTGCACGGTGGGAAGGCTAGCAGCGCCGAATTTCAGCTCGGCATGCACGGGAGCGAATTTTGTTCCGGGAATCACGCCGTCGTTGAGCCATTTGCGCCAAGCCACATCAATCGACGCGGGCAAGTGCGTGGAGGCTTCGGTCCAATAGGCACGGACGGCGTCATAACTAGACATGCCGGGTTTATCGCTGAAGGCAGCGACCACGTCGTGCGCGGAGTGCGTGTAATAGAGCGGGGCAATGAGCGGCTGAATGATGCTGGCGGTGCCGTCATGGGCGCGGGCATCGCTCCAAGTCTCGAGGAAGTGCGACTCGGCGACATGCCACTGGCAATACGCGGAAGTTTCGTCGAAGTACGGGCTCAGATGGATAGCAGTCGAGACGCGCTTCAGTTTGTTGACGAAATCGAAATCGTGCGGGGCATCGTAGACGGGATTACCGCCGAGCATGAGCAGGAGGTCGACCTTGCCGTGATCCATTTCCGAGCAAAGGTCATGGATTCCGTCGAGGTTGCCGGTGTCGGCTGTCAGTGGCTCAGTGTAATAAACGGTGTTGCCGACGTTCCCGAGCGCGTCATTGATCGCGTGAGCCAGGGCGTGCACCGACGACGGCTGATATTCGCCAGCGACGACAATCGAGGCGCCTCGTTCTTTTTGCAGATCCTTGGCTATCGCTTCCACCCATTTTTCGGCTTCGCCGGAAATTGCAGGGCCGGATCCGACCCCCAACTGAGCGGCCAGCGAGCGGGCGAAAAGTTCAATATCGCTCGAACGGAGAGGCAAGCGGTGATCGGACGATGAACCGGTAACCGAGGGGGTGGGCTCGATGACATACAGACGATTCATCGTCTCGTTCGAACCGTTCAGGTTGCGGCGCCGCGCGAACTGCCTGGCGTAGGCGACGTGGCCCGGGCCACTGGCAAGAAAATCGGAATCGAGCGAAACGATTACGTTTGCTTTTGAGACTTCGTAGACGGTGTGGACATTGCGTCCGAAAGCGAGCTTGGCGCCTTGCTGGGCACCGTCGCCGCCGGCGGGTTCCCATTGATACCACTTTGCTTCTGGATAGAGCGTAAGGAGCCTTCGAATTTGCGCGATCAACGTTGGCGAAGTCGTCGCGCCACAAAGAATACGGAATCCCCCGCCATTGGTGGCTTTCAGGTTGGTAGCCAACCCTTGCGCAGTTTCAAGGAAGGCGGACCAAGAGCGAATTTCGCCGGCCTGCTGGACCGTTTGCGAGCGGTCCGGATCGTACAAATTCAGAATGGAAGCTTGCACGATCGCGCTGGTGGCGCCCAAGCTCGAAGGATGATCGGGGTTGCCTTCGATTTTGGTGGGGCGACCTTCATGACTTTCGACGAGAACGCCGACCGTGGACGCGCCAAACGGACTCGCGGTGGCGTAGAAATTCGGCCTGCCGAGGACCAGGCCGTCGGGTTGTTTCACGTACGGCACGATGTGGTCGATGTCCGGACGACCGCATCCGGCAAGACCTGCGAGCGCCAAGGAAGCACCCATCAATTTCATGAAATCACGGCGATCGACGGCGTTATCCCATTCCGAAGCGTGGCGCGGGAATTCACGATGGATCAGGTCTTCGAAATGAGGGTTGCCGGCAAGTTCTTCGAGCGTGCGCCAATATTGCTTTCCGGATTTGCCGCGAAGCTTTTCGCGGACGGTCGCTAAATCGAGGCGATGTTCCTGCTCGACCGCGGTTTGGCCGTGTCCACGATCGTGATCGTCGTGATCGTGATCATGCGCGGCGTCGCTGGCCTGCTGGCCCTGCAGGATCGGCAACACTTTTTCGTTTGGCTGATCGTTCATATGGTTAGCGATGACAGGTCGAGCAGCTCGTCAACTCGTCCACTGTCCGAATGTTGTACTCCGCCACAAGTTTCTTGCCGATTTCTTCCTGATTCGAGGGTACCTTCCACTGCATGTTGAAAACCTGGTCCTTGGGCCTGACATTTTTTGCCGGATCGCGATGGCAATCGAGGCACCATTGCATGTTCAATGGCGAAGCCTGGAAAACCAGCGGCATTTGGTCGATGGAGCCGTGGCAGGTGGAACAACCGATGCCTTTGTTGATGTGAATGCTGTGGTTGAAATAAACATAGTCGGCCAAACGATGCACTCTCACCCACTCGATCGATTGATCGGTCCGGAAGCTTTCGCGGACCGGTTCAAGATAAGGCGCGTCATTGAAGAGTACGGAGTGGCAATTCATGCAGGTTTTCGTGGGAGGAATCCCGGCGTAGGCCGAGGTTTCGACACTGTTATGACAATAGCGACAGTCAATGCCGTCGTCACCAGCGTGATGCTTGTGACTAAACTGTACCGGTTGCACGCGGCTGACGTTCTGGTTCGTAATATAAGGCGACCTGGCGACGATTAAAACCACGCCAAGACCTAGGTTCGCGAGAATCACCAAGGCAAGTATAGAAAACCGCGCGATTAAATTTGCACTGCGGTGAAAAATTTGCGCCATGTCAAATTTGCGCTGGAGGGTCCGAAATCTCCTAGGGCTACCGAATGCAAGAGAAGTGTCCGCTCCTATGCCGGACAGCGCGCGTCCGGGTCACCTTGCGACCGCATAGTTTCCAACAAATTCTTTCCGATTGCAACCTCAAAGCCCGAGCATCGCAACGAACGAAGCCCAAAAGATACGAATTGTTGAGCGAATTCGAAGATTTTGAAAAGAATGTGCGATCTTCGAACCCGAAAATCGGTAAATTGAGGAATGCGCACCACGATGAATTAGGCTTCCGTGCAATCCTCTTGATAAGCAACGCTTATGAGCGTCCCAATTCCAATTCACTTTTGGTGATACTAACGCGCGTGCTATTCTTGCTGTTGTCTTCTGCTGCGCTCATCGCGGCGAAGCTTACCTGCTTTGGTTCTGCCTGAGCAGTACTCAATCCCGCTGGGGCGTGGTCCAACCGGTAGGACACCTCACTGTTAATGAGGATGGTGAAGGTTCGAATCCTTCCGCCCCAGCCAATCTAACTGATTCTCCACTGTTTACTTTTCGTTTTTCTAACAGAACGCGGCTTTCTAACAATTGAAAGCTAATTCACAAGCCGTGCGCTGCGATTCTGTACAGCCGTGCGTTGCTGGTCACCAAGAACGTGTGCGTAGACGGCTAACGTGATGCGCGGGTCGCTGTGGCGCAATTGTTTTTGCACCAAAGCCGGGGATGCGCCGTCCGCAAGAAGAGCGGACGCTGCACCATGCCGCATACCATGGAAACCGCCGCGTGGAATCTTCAATGCATCCAACAGCGGATGAAGTTTCTTCTCGCGCAGCTTGTCTGCACAGAATGGCCGTCCCCGACGATTGACGAAAAGCAGATCGCTCTTTCCATCGTGCCGTGCCAGGTGAGCACGCAACCGCGCTTCCAGTTCTGCCGACATCGGCAAGTCTGCGCTGCTCGCTCGGGACTTCACGCTGCCGACCGTCCGCGAAGCGCTGTCTACAGATTGCCTCACGCGAATGATGCGGTTTGTGAAGTCCACATCGCTGACGCGAAGTCCGAGAGTCTCGCCGATACGCAAGCCCAGCACGGCCGTAATTGCTAGAATCGTGCTGAAGGGTTCGGGCGCGGCTTCAATCATCCGGTGTACTTCATCGTCAGTGAATGCGCGTTGCTCTTTCTTTACACCCTCGCGCGGCAAGGTGAGATCAGCAAAGTGGAAGTTCCCGGGCGCATAGCCCCAAGACTTCGCCGTGCGCATGATGCTCGAAAGAGTAGCTAGCACGTTTAGAGTTGTCTTTCGTGAGCGTCCGCAACCGCTGAGATAGGCCACGAAACCTTGAACGACTTTCGTGTTTATCTCCGTGAGATGGAGGTCACCCAATCGTGGAATGATGTGCGCTCGCAGGTTCGATTCCGCTACGCGCACCGTTCCCACTTTCAGGTTTACCGACACGTCTCGCCGCCACTCTTCCACAAATTCCGAAAGGGTGAGTCCGATCCGTGATGCTGACTTGGCCGCCTCATTCGTAGCATCAAGGAATGGCTGGAACTGCTTCCACGCCGCACGCTCTGACTGCTCAGTGACAAGTCCCAGAGGTTCCCAGCGAAGTTTCCGCGCGAACGTTCCATTTGGCTGCAAGATGTCCACACGGAACACGCCGTACCTCCGGCCGCTCTTCACTGCCAAACTTCCTTTTTGAAACCTTCTTCGTGGCACTGGATTTGCTCCTGTGCTCACCGAAGAAGGCGTTACCGTGTGGGATGTTACCTCAATCGCGGTCGTCACACACGCGGTTTCACTCACTCATGCCTCGGTCCCTTCTCCTTTCGTACTTGTGGATTTCCCGGCTGCCCTTCCGGGCCACGCAGAACTTCAGGCCGGCGTGGTCGGCCACTTCAAAGATCACTCCTTGGCATTCCTGTTCCACTGCGCACGGGATTCCTTCTCTGGATTCTCGTGAATTACTTCCTGGTCGTTTGTGAAAAGCACCCTATCTGGGTCAAATCCAAAATCAATTTTGCCCGTCTTGTCGTTACGAGCTTTTAGGACGTAGGCAGTTGCTGACTTCTCGTAAACCGGATCCATGCCGTGCGTGAAGTACTGCCGAATGATCCACAGGATGTTGTGGGCCGTATTTGCCACTGCGCTCGAACCGAAGATCTGCTCCACCCGGGGAGGCCGCCTTCCGCGCGCCACATCCTCGTCGACCTTGCGGGGCTGGCAAAGCAGGATGAAGCAAATATTCAACCGCTTTGTCAGGGCCAGCGCGTCGGCCATGAACTCTGCCTGTGCGCGGAACTCGTCATCCCGCATCCGGAGGCCGGCGCGAATTACCAGTTGGTTGTAGTCCACGATCACGAAGTCGAGCCCGCTGGACCTGTAGACCAGTTCGCACACTGACCATACGCGGCCCGGATTAATATCGCGGTCGACCACAATCAGTCGGCGATTGACCTCTTCTGCCGCTGCGTTGCCCAGGTCGTTCAGTACTGCGTCCGGGTTTCTAATCAACTCGGGACGCCGAAGTAGGTAAAGTGGAACATTCGCCGTGTGCGCCAATTCTCTCTTTGCTAAGGCTTCTTTGCTCATCTCGGCGGAGAAAACCAAACCCTTGTAACCAGCCTTGTCGGCCACCATTGCGCCCTGCATTGCCAGTAAGCTTTTCCCGTGTGACGTCATGCCCACGAGTAGGTTCAAATCTTGTCGCCGCCATCCAGCAGTGAAGTCGTCAACCCGGGTAAGCCCGAAGTTGAAGCGCATCACGGATTCCTTGTTACGAACCGACTCAACAACCTCGTCCATTGCGCTCATGACGGCTTGGCCCCAGGTGCTCGGCAGTGCGGACTCACCCTCCCGGCTCATCAATGAAAGTAGCTGTTGGGTGCCCTCCTCAAGTAGCTTTACCGAACCGTCCTCACCGTCAAATGCCTTCTCCTTCAGGGCCTCGCAGGCGTGAATCAGGCGGCGTTTCTGTGCAGCCTCGCGGACGATCTCCGCGTAGTGTTTGGTGTTGGAGACGTGCGCTACCCCATCGATGAGAGAGGAGACGTAACTGGCGCCCCCAGCGTCCTCCACTCGCTTGGTGCGGTATAGCTCATCTGTCAGCGTCACGAGGTCCACCGGTTTGCCTTCTGAGGCTAGACCCGTCATCGCCAAGTAGATCGCGCGGTTTTCGGGCGTAAAGAAGTCTTCCGCCTTTACAAGTTCGACTAGCTCTGGGATCTTGCCGTTTTCAAGGATCCCGGTCGCCAGTAAGGCGCGTTCTGCGTCTCCGTTGAAGGGCAGCGGCCTTTCGAGGGTGGTCGCTTGTCTCATCGCATCAACTCCTCACGCACGCCGCGGGGTCCGGCCACGCGCGAAACATCGTCGGAGTATTGGTGAACTTCCTCGTTCTCCCTGAATTCAACGTTTCGCTTAGCGTCGAAGAAAGGCTTTGGCACTCCAACGCCGGCCTGTCCGCACGCCTGTATGCATCGTTCCATCAAGTCGGAGAGGCGCTCAGATTCCTCCCTTTTTTCCCATATGGTCCGCCAAGTCTCTTGGAATTCGACGGATCCACATGGAGCAATCTCAATGGATTTCCAGCAGCCTTCTGTTTTCTTTCCTAAAAGCGATTCGGCAGCGGCAGTCGCAGCGGCGATCTTTTGTTTTTTGTAGTTCGCTATCTCTGGCTCTGCTTCTTTCTCTACTCTCTTACTCTTACTCTGGGCGGGAGTTGCTCGGGAGTCACTCGGGAGTCGCTCAGGTTTCACTCGGGAGGCTTTCGACGCCTGTCGCCTCTGCGTCCATTCGTCCATGTACTGAGTCATCTGCGGGATACGAATGATGTCTTTGCGCCAGGCTTTCGAATCAATTAATTCGACCGATGCGAAGGTGTCCAACGTGTTCTTCGCGTGCTCTGGGGAAATTCTCCACTCGTCAGCGAGCCAATCGAGGTTTGTACATGGTTCTTTGAGGTTCAATACGGGAGTGAATTCGCCTGCCTTTCCCCCGCGCACCGCAACGATCTCAAAAAGTTTGAAAGCTCTCGCATATCCGGCTTCGCCGAGTCTCTTTTCAATCGCTCGAAACTTGGGATTGTGTCTTGCATCGTTATAATGTTTGAACCATTGCATGTAGTCTCCTATCCGTTTCCTTTCGACTGTTCAGGAGCTGCGTCGTTTCGCTTCCCACATCAAATCGCGTGTGCGCTTCTGAGCATCGGCGTACTCGGCGGCTGCCACCTGGCCGCTGTTGTAGAACTCGCGGAGGGTGACATCGGCGCGCCGCTCTGGATCCTCGAAGACGAACGTTGCTGTGTTCCCCTCGAACTCCACCCGGGCGATCTGAAATCCTCGAACCAACAGGAAAGCGGCAACATCTAGGCGGGTGGTACGGCTCTGTGGTATTTCTGGTGAACCGCTGATGCTCGAAGCCGGGGACATTGTTGTTCTTCCACACGGCGATCCTCATATCGTAGAAAACGGTTCTGCTCCTCGTACTGTGGACATTTCGCCGGAGTTGGATCGAATTTTTTCGCAAGGGTTCAAACTATGGCGGCTCGGCGGCGGGGGCGAGTTAACTCGTTTTGTCTGTGGCTACATGGCATGCGAGCCTAGACTGAGCCAGGTTTTTCTAAGCGGTCTGCCGCCGCTTTTCAAGATCAGTCTTCGCGATCAGCCATCGGGGAAATGGTTGGAGGATTCGATCCGTTACTCGGCAGACGAGGCGGTCGTTTCGCGCCCGGGCGGCGAAGCGGTGCTGACCAAGCTTGCAGAAGTTTTATTTATGGAGACTCTGCGTGCGTATGTTGCCGATCTCTCGCCGAAGCAAACGGGCTGGCTGGCGGGCACGCGCGATGCGGTCGTCGGCAAGGCACTCGCGCTTATGCACGGCTCCCCGTCACATCCCTGGACGATGGATTCAATCGCGAAAGAGGCTGGCGTCTCGCGTTCTGTGCTTGCGGAGCGCTTTCGACATTACCTCAACGAACCGCCCATGGCCTATTTGACGCGCTGGAGGTTGCAACTCGGGGCCGAAATGCTCTTGTCCCAAAGTCATCCAGTTGCACAAATCGCGGCGGAAGTAGGTTACGATTCGGAAGCAGCATTCAATCGCGCCTTCAAGCGCGAATTTCAAATTCCTCCAGCTCGCTTCCGCGCTCAGGCACGGTCGACGCAGGCCTCGCGGCCCGAGTAGGCTGTTCTGCGTTCCAGAAGATGGTACGGTTCAAACTCCCGTATGGTCGGCTAACCTTCCTTTGCAAGATTAGGGAAGAGTGGCCCGTCGCTCGCCAGTTGAGTCGGAATTCCAGTAGCATTAATGTTCTGTGAAGCGAGCCCGCGCGATACACCCGAACATCTTCGGCCCAGCCCGTACTCTACTTTTCTCATTTATGTGCCACTCTGCCGTGCTCATGGCAGTTGTCGCGCAGGGTCCTGCTGGAATTCGTGTCCAGGGCCCGGGATCTTCTCCTGAAATTGGCTTTGCCTGTTGCGACAAAGGTGTCGAGGAGATGCAGTCCCTGTTTGCCGATCGTAACTTGTTCGTTTCGCTGAACGAGCTGCACGCAGAAGTCGCCGTTGCTATTCTCGACTTCGCGCCAGAACGAAGCGCCTTAGTACGTCGCTTGAATCAGGCTGGGATTCGTGTCACAGCATGGATAATGCTGCCAAAAGAGGAGGGATATTACCTCAATGCGGATAATTTTCCTGCGGCAATGGCTCGCATAGCTGCCTTCGAGGAGTGGACTACCGAAAATGGTCTGAAATGGGCTGCGGTCGGGCTGGACATCGAACCGAACTTTGCTGAACTCGCGGCTCTCAAGACCCATCGGTGGCAACTGATCACCACGTTGATTCGACGGAGCATGGATGGCCAGCGAATTGAACGCGCACGCATGGAATACTCGCGACTAATCTCAGAGCTTCAATCGCAAGGATATGTCGTTCAGACTTACCAAATGCCATATCTCCCCGCAGAACGCAGTGTCCACTCCACGCTTTTGGATCGGCTTTTCGGCACCATAGATGTCCGCGGAAACGAAGAATATCTGATGCTCTATACGAATGTTGCCCGCCCGATAGGGGCGGCGATGATCTGGTCATTGGGTCGTGGAGCGCAAGGCATCTCGGTGGGCAGTACCGACGGCGAAACACCTCCGGGAGTTGGATCGGGGCCGCTTGACTGGGATGAATTCTCTCGCGACTTGATCGTAGCAAGTCACTACTCCAGGCAACTCGGTGTCTATGACCTTGAAGGCTGTGTGCGCCAGGGTTTTTTGCCTCGCTTAAAAACTATGGATTGGAGCAAATCCGTCGTCATTCCTGCGGAATCCGTTAGAAGAGCCGAGCGTCTCGGTCTGATTCTCCGTACCGTTCTCTGGACTAGTTCGCACATTCTGTATCTCATCAGTGGGACTCTAGCCTTTTGTGCTTGGCTCGTATGGCGCCGGCGCATTCGCAAGAAGAAAAAGATTATCGCGTGATCCGCACTACGAACTTCGTCGGAACGCCCTTCGAACCTACCCTCGTAGAGAATCGATTCCGGTTAGTCGGCAAACCTTCCCTAATCGGTAGGATAAGGGTTGCTCGTGACTCGTGGGCTACGCGGAAGTGTTGAGCTTGTAATTGAATGTGTTTTGCATTGGACTGACCGACTTGTCCAGGACCCGAACGCATGTTCGATGCAATTCAACCTTCCGTTTAAGGAAGGCAGCATTCAGTTCATTTCCCAGAGGCACTGGCATCCTGACTGCTCGTTATCGTCTGCGCCTTCGCCAGCATCGCATCTAGCGCTGCGCGCGGATAGAGCTTACCGCTGAGCACAACCGCCTGAATCGAGCGTGTGTTATGAATGTCGGCGAGTGGGTCCTTATCGAGTAAAACAAGATCGGCAGTCTTGCCAACCTCAATGGTTCCGCGGCGGTCAAGTTGCCCCATAAACTCAGCGGCATTTCGAGTGGCGGCCTGGAGAGCGGCAAGCGGAGATAGTCCGGCATCGACCAGCAGCGCGAGCTCATCATGGATGCCGAAGCCAGGGAAGCACTGCGGATTCATGGTGTCAGTCCCGGCGAGGATGGGGACGCCCGCCCGGTACATGAGCCCGACAAGCCTCAAGGATTCGTCAAATTGAAGCCTATTCAATCTGGCAATTGCGGCCCGAGGCTCGGGAGGAACGTTCTTGTAATAACCGGCATCCCATTTTGCTCGCACCTCTCTGCTCAAATATTTCAATCGTGGGTCAGTCGCGAGCAGCGGATCGTCGATCTGCGCTCGCAGCAAAGTGAGGGTGGGACATTGCCAGGTTCTATTCTTCACGAACAGAGCAAACAAAGACTGGGCGGTAGCTTCGTCAAAAGTTTCAACGACGCGCATGTTAAGGCGTATGATGCTTTTCCCTAAGTCGACCTTTGCCGCCATCGTCGCGCCGGGCGCCCGGAACAATGCTTCCTGCTGCTGCATCTCAGAATCGATCGACTTTTCTTCTTTTGAGCAGCCGTCAGCCACGCGTGTCAGATGCTCAATGCTTTTCTGGCCAGCGTCGGACGCTTCTGCAGCGGTCACTGATTCCGGAACATGCCCTTCGAAGGGAATATGACACTTGTTGGCCTCGTCGGCGATCGCGAAGTAGGCGTTGCGGGATAACCTGCTGTAGACCTTGATGAAGTCTGCGCCATGCTCCCGCTGTTGTTCCACCACTTCGCGCCCTTGAGCTTCATCGGTGACAACAATGGATTCGGGCCAGACGGGATTTGGACCATCGATGATGGGACTGCCGAGGTAGATGGTCGGCGACGGATTTTCGTTCGAAGCATGCGCAGCGCGCCACGCATGGGCGTCAGGCGGACCTGACATGTCACGGACGCCGACAACTCCGTTAGCCAGAAAAAGAAGGTGGCTCCAGGGAGCGCGGGCGTCTGACGAGCCGTGGACATGCATATCCCACAAGCCGGGAATGAGAAACTTGCCCTTGCCGTCGACGACTACGGCTTTTCTTGGGATATGTGTCTTTCTCCATGGACCAACTGCGACGATGCGACCGCCATCTGCGATCACCGTCATGTTAGGCTCGGGGCCACGGCCAGTGGCGTCAATCACTGTCACGCGTTTGATCACAAGCGATTGAGACCAGGAGCAGGAGACGAACAGAGTGAGCAGGAGAATCAGATGCAGTCCGCGAGCTGCGGGAGGTCGCAACAAAGGCCGTAAGCATTCGCACGCAGATTCCGGAGTTAGAGAGCGAGTGATTTGACATTTCATGCGCGCTTGCGAGTATAGACAATTTCCTGCTCACCCACATGCCGTCGAAATTCGCCAGCTTGCGCGGACATCCGGAGCTAGGAGCGGTCACGCGCATAGCATCTCGACTGGCGAGAATAGGGCAATGCGCTTATCGAAGAGCCATTTGTTCGGGTTCCGGCTGGATTGTCGGCAATACTGAAGTTGGGCTCTTGCTAGCTGGTTGTCGCGCAGGGCGAGAGCGATTCAATCGGTGAGTCAGTCAAGTCAAGGTCGGACTATTGCAGATTATGCGAAGCTGTCACTCTAACGATCGGTCTATCATGCTGGCCCTAAAGAAGTTCATCCCCTGCTACGCTGCCGCACTCTGCATAAAGACGCACACCGCATTATTGGCCTTATGCGGTGCACCACATAAGCCCAAATCTGACACGCGCGCGTATCAAACCAAATCCTTTGATACAGCCAATGGCCCAAGCCGCCGTCGACTGTGGGATAAGCACTTACAACCATCAAATTCGACAGCCATTTGATACGGCACATCTTGAGCGGAATAAGATTCAAACCGACCGAAATAGTTCGGAGAGAGGGATTTTCAATGCATCAGAGAGCTTCTCCAGATTGACCAGAGAGACGTTGCGCTCACCTCGCTCAATTCCTCCAATGTAAGTTCGGTCGAGCCCGCAAATATCCGCAAACTCCTCCTGTGACACCCCTAACTTGGTGCGCCGACTGCGAAGGGCTCTGCCGAACCGGATCCGAACGTCCACCATAAATGGTTTTCATATTTGGCCCTTTGATGTTGATGTGTCCACGGACGATGAGTATCATTCCTTTGGCTTCGATCATGCCTTTCGTGCTTGAGTTTCTTGCCCTCATGATGGGGTTCCTAATCGGACTCTGGTACACCGCCATGCTCGTGCTCCCTCTTTTTTACGGTCTTCCAAAGGCGATCCTGGGTTATTTCCGAAAGGAATTGCTCCTTCGAGCGGCCATACCTTATCTTGTTGCTCCAATGGCATGGCTCATGTTCGTCGCGTTGGTTCTATTCATCATGGCAATTTTCTGGGAACGCGGCTTTCGATTTATTCTGGACAGCGGTAGTTTCAATGCCGGACAAGCCTTAGGCAGCATTTTTTTGGTCACGAAGGTAATTTTCAGCAGGAGAACGAGAGCGGGTTTAAAGGCAGAGTTCGATGTTTTTGTTCTACCCTACAAAAGGCATGGACAGAACTTGTAAGGAGGTCCTGCGATGCCCATGGAGATGATCGGTGAGTTTGGGACTCCCGGAGCAAGTTCAGAATGGATCGACGCCCAAGGCAAGCTGGCCATAAGGCATCTGAAAAAGATCTGTGGTGAACCTCCTCCCGAGATGGACCTTGAAATCGTCTGGCAAGATCATGAGCTTGGGCAATATCCCGTTATCGGCTTGGCATGGGAAGACCCCATGCGTGGTGTGCCATGGAATTACATTTCGAGATGCGAAGCAGCCTTGGCAGCTTACGAAAATGAGGGGGAGCTTCCCCCAGGTTGGGTCATGCCCTCCGTTCGTTCGGATGACGACGACTTGGACGAGCCGTTCGATCCCGACAAGCCACCGCCCGAGCCGTCAGAAGTCTTCGACTTTTTTGAGAGCCAGCGCTATATCAGCAAATTGATTCAGTGGGGCCTGGAGGCCTCGAAGCGCCAACGAAGCCGGCCGCACTTGGTCGAGCGAGATGACGACCAGGAAAGCGAGTCCTGACGGCTTTCAGGTATGCTGTTGTCTCGGGAGAAAGCGGCCGCCCCTACCAACCGACTGGCGACTGGGCGTTCACCGAATAGAGTTAATACCTTCAATGGCGCCTAGAACCATGCCGATCAACCCCACAATTACTACACTGCCGAAAACTACTCTGGCTTCGCCGTAGCGGCGGGACAGAAGTGGCCCAAAGATCCAAACGGTAACGAACCAGATTACGGCTACTACTAAGGTCTGTAGGGTCACATAACCAAAAATATTCAAGACGGGAATAAGACCCTTGACGGCATCGGGCAGTTGGAAAACCAGAAAGTAGAGAAGCGCCACAGTGCTCAGAAAATTCCAGAGAGCTTTCGTCTGCGTGATGGGACTGAATTGCTTGCCGCCGTTTGCACGGCGTAACCTTGGCTTTCGTGTTTGCTTCGAACGTTTGTTGCGTGGTTTCTTCATGGCAGCGCACCCTGGCTTTCCGAGATTACCTTTTTGACACCCGAACCCCTTTCAGGAAAGCAATTATCTCAGACATGCCGTTTCTCTTCCAAGGGCTGTGGTTCCTGCGACCTCGGTTCTTGTCACCGGAGTCTACGGACTGGTCGCATCAGCAGGTCAAAGGTAAACGGGGCATCGTAAGGTCTCTTCCGGCTTAACCCCAAGTTCAGCCATGATGTGTTGCACATTCCTTTGGTGTTTTGCTTTGCTGGTTTTAGGACAAATCTTCGGATCGCACTTGCCTTTGCACATCCAGCATTGACAGGTGTAGGCGCTCCAGTTCCTATGGTGTAAACGGATTCCTCGTAGTGGCTCATTTGTGCCATCCGCGACGGGATTGAACCCAATAAAATAGAAATCTCCGGGTGTCAGCGTGTCGATACCCGAATAGAGTATTTGGCCCTCTCGGTTCAGAATATCGCCAGAGAGGCATTGCGCTAATATTTGTTGAAGTTCGCTGTCTGTCATTTCTTGGCTTGGTTTTTTGCGGATAACCTGCCATGTGCAAGTAGGGTCAAGTCATCCAAGGCGCTCTGGTGCCTGATTGGGTTTAGTGCGATCTGCTCGGCAGTAATACGTGCCGCGCGGCATTCCTGGCGCTGGATCGTGGTGCTTGTACATCTCCCACTTGTCTTCGCACTTGATGATAGCCGAACGCAGCATCCAACCAAACATCCAGCCTGCATACTTTTCTTGGTTGGGATGCAGTCCCGCGCACGCATCGAACAACGGCTCAAACGGAGTGCCTTCCCAGTTAGACCCCGGCACCCAACTCGAGTTAACGAAATCTTTAGTCGTGTGCCCCACCCCATCCAAACGACGGGTTAATTCGGCAAACATTGCGTCTCGGTGGCCCGCCGTCAGCTTCGCCAGCACGGTTTCTAGTTGTCGAGCGTGGTCCCTGTCGATCGTTACCTCACTCTGGTCCACCATATCGTTTAACATTTTTGAGTTCTCCTTATTCTCGGCTAACCGTATGCGTAGCTGGCTTCGACACTCCAGTGGCAATCCAATGACCAATCTGATTAGACATCCAATAACGCTAAAGCCTTGTATTGCACAGGTCCAGCGACACTGATAGGGAGTAGACAGTTTTGGCGCGGACCGCTCAGTCTTTCTCGCCGCATCGATGAGTCGCCCCCAGCGACAGCTTCGTCAAATAAGTGGGGAAGGAGTTGGTCAAAGTGCTATTCTGAAGTTGCCGGTCAGCGCCGGAAGCGTCGCCGTTCCCGCGGTGAACGTCGCGGATTCTTCTACCACTATTTAGCCCAACCATCTCGAGCACCTGCGAACAAATTCTATGATGGGATAGGGGTTAGGTGCCATGCGTAACAGGAAGAAAACAACTCGCGCAAAAAAGGCCCAGAAGAGACCGTCGTACGCCTTGAAGGTGAAGGTTGAAGGACCCGGCGTACATCGCAAAAGCATCCCGATCCCGGAACTCTTGAAAATTTGTTCTGCTCTACAAACCGCAGTGCATCGGCAGGCTGAAGCGATGGAGAAGCCGGCGGCGAGTACTCTGCGGCGCGGTCCCATTACTGCGAGCGCGCAAGATGAGTGCACTCTGGAGCTCAGTGGTATCGTTGCGGGAAGCACAGGCCTGCTCTTTCGCTACGCGAAATCGCAGCAGTATTTGCCCATGGACGCTATGACCTTCGGGTCGGCAGTTCTCTCTCGCGTCGCAACAACAGTGAAGGAGTTCGAAAAAGACAAGGAAATCCCAGCTGGTATTGATCCTGGCGTACTGGCAAGTTTGCAAGAACTGGGTACGGCACTCGAACGGAAGTCTGTCACAAAGATCTCGATCAGCGTCCCTGGCCATGACGGCAGGAAAGGTTCAGTCAAAGCCGTGTACACAGCGGCAGTGAGGGAGCGGATCGCGGCGCGAATGAAAGCCCCGACACAAGAGCCCTTAAGTATTGAAGGAAAGCTTGAGATGGCGGACTTCAAAGAAACGGGCAGGATCTGCCGCATTCACCCGAGCATCGGCGTCCCAATTCAATGTTCATTTGATCCTTCGAAAGAAGAGGAAGTTTATCTCGCACTTCGACACCCGGCCCGCGTGACGGGCCTTGCACGCATCAATCCACACTCAGGCAAAGTGGAGGAGATAAAGATCGAGAAGATCGAGCTTCTGGATGAGCTTATGCTCGGCGCACGAAACTTCACCGCGGGCTACAGCTTTGAGCAACTCGCTGAAATGCAAGGAGTCAAGCCATTGGCGCGCCCCGATGATCTCGCCGGTGGTTGGCCCCAGGATGAGAATCTCGATGAATTCATCGAGACAACATACGGGAGTCGAGACTAGCGCTCCCGATGGACGCCATACTCCTCGATACCGACGTATTCTCATTCCTGATGAAGGGGACAGACACGCGGGCGGAGCTCTATAAGCCACACGTTAAAGGGAAGACCTTCGCACTTTCATTCGTCACGGTCGGTGAACTTATCGCATGGGGTGTAAGAAAGAATTGGGGCGCGAAGCGCTTTGCAGAGCTGGAGCAGCGAATAAAGGCTGCTGTTGTGGTACCTTACGATCTCGAGCTGTGCCGGAAATTTGGTCAGCTAAAAGGTGAGCTGATGAAGAAAGGGATTTCCGTGCCGTCGAATGACCTCTGGATTGCAACATGCGCGCTTCGCCATTCCTTATCCCTGGTGACCCACAACAAAAAGCATTTCGAACTGATCCCAGACCTCAAAATAATCTCCGAAGTAGAGCCTCCCAAGACACCGAAAAACGCCAGTCTTTTCGCCGATGGCAAATAGGCGCTGCCTGTTAGGCTGCTGCTAACCACTCGAATCGCACGGCTGGACGTTCGGTCCAATTCCGTCCCCCGGCACGATCCGAGCGTACATCTCCCCACTGGCCCAGCACACCAAGGCCTGGCCGCCTGCGGCCCTTCCCGCCTCAGCTATGCTGTCATCCGATGTCACCTGGCTCAGGTGGCACACAGTACGTTTCTAGCAGTTTCTAGCAATTAGATTGGTTGGCGGGTGGTAACGCCTTCAAACGATGAGGCTTGTAATTTAGGGATGCGAATTCGAATCCTTCCGCCCCAGCCAATCTTATTCACTTTAATCGCGCACGCAGTGCCATTCACGGTAGGACGGCGGCCCGTTGGGAGAGCAGAAACGCGGCGCGGTCAATCGGCTGCAATGAAAAATCGTCACATCAATTCTCGACTCCAAGGATTCGACGAGCAGGCTGTGAGCAACAACCGTCGCTTACCTTGCCTTTGGCGGGTAGCTCTTGAACATTTTTTGAACTCACGGTTTGGTTTGTTTCTGGTCACGCTTTTCTGAGTTGGAAGCGCTTTCGACGGTGGCCTGGCCGCGCCAGATGAGTTTCTTTTCCTTCGCATCCGCCATGCTCAGCGAACAAGCACAGAAACGATAAAGCTCTGAGAGTTCTCATCCGTCGCCACTCCTAGCTATAGCTAGCGGGTCTGGATTTCACACCTTATTTTGGGCAATCTGATGGCGCAGGCGGCATTGCTCTCTGGAATTCTCGAGGAGGACCGTCGCGTCTGGAACGGAAGGATACGCACCCGCAGCGCAAGGATGGAAGCGGTGTTGCGCTCGCATTCAAGGACACCGATTGCGAACCAGGCGTCAAACGTTGGTGAATTTAAAAGATCTTTAGTCTTTTTTTGTCGGATAGCCGGCGGCGAGCCAGCCCTTCCAGCCGCCGTCCATCGATTCGACGTTGGTGTAGCCCATTTTCTGGAGATTGTCCGCGGCCAGTGCGGAGCGGAAGCCGCCACCACAGTAGAGGATCAGTTTTGTGTCGGTGGCGGGGACGCGCTGCTCGATGTCCCGCTCGATAATTCCTTTGCCGAGATGAATTGCCCCGGGCAGACGGCCGCTGGCCCATTCACTCTCTTCGCGCACGTCGACCAGTGTAAATTTTTCGCCTGCGTCGATTCGGCGCTTCACGTCGGCAACATTGGTTTCCTTCACGCGCTTTCTTGCGTCGTCGACGATCGAGAGAAATTTTGGAGCATGCGCCATGGGTCCCCCTCAGATCTTGAGCTAATCCGCGAATCTCAGGATAGCGCAGAATGGGAAGAGAAGTCCTACGACAGGTCGAGGATCAGTTCGGCGGGGGAGGAAATCCTCGGGCCTAAAAGGCCCGAGATATCGCTTTGGGTCGTTGCGGGACGCGGCAGCCGCCGGTGGTTTCACTTCCACGATTGCCAGCCGTGAAACGGCTGGATTCGCGAATACGCGTGCGCAAGCCGTCGATGACGACCGGAATTGCGTTTCGTGACACTCCGCGGATAACAAAGATCATCATGGCGGCTTCGCCGGGTGCGTCAGCGCTCGAAGTGATGCCTACGCCCTGAATGCCGGGTTGTTTCATGAGCGAACTGGCGTGAGCGGCGTTCACCGATTGCGCGCGCAGAAGTTCCGCCCTCGAAATGGCGTTGACGGCAAACGAGTCGGAAACCGGAGCGACACGCGCAGCCGTTTCCATGCCGAAAACTCCGTGCGGCGCGGTCGGTGTGCCCTGCACGATGCGCGTAGCGATGCTATCGAGCTGCGCGGGAATCGCCATCGGCGGTTGAGACGGGTCGACAATCAAAACGATGGCCGCTTCGCCGGGATGGTCGATGCTGGCACCGACGCCAACAGCCTGAATGTACGCGTTCGAAAGCAGTTCCGGGGCGTGCATGTCGCGCACGTGCTGAGCTAGCACCTGCTGAGCCGAAGAGATGGCGGCAATCGATTGCGCCCGCGTTTTGACAGCATTTGAAGCCAGCGTGCAGCCGATGACGCTGTGTGTTGTGGCGGTGCCGACAAAGGCGGGCTGATTGCCCTGGCTATCCTTTAAGGCGCTCAGTACATCGCCAACCGGGTTGCCGACTGTATCGGTGTCGGAGCTGCCGTAAAGGAGGGCCACTGGGTCGGCCGTATTCTGGTCGACAATCAGCGAACCCGAATCGCCAGCCGCACTGAAGCTCGCACCAGAAACAGAGACCTGGCCAGTATACGTCACGCTGAAATTTGCGCCGCTATTGCAACCCTTCTGATAGCTGACTGAGGTTTGAATTTCGATGGCGTCGACCGAAGAGCAGGTGAGGCTGGAGCTGCGGCCACTTTTCGCAACGGGTTGGCCGATGCTCGCGGAAATGCCGCTGCCCGCGTGCGGCGGCCCCGCGTCGGGCGTGCTGCCGGTCGCTGTCGCGCCAAGGGAGAGAATGTTTCCCGTTGTGTCCACGGTTCCGGAAACGATTTGTGCGAGGGCTGCGTCGACATTGGTTCCTGGGGTCTCGAGATTTACATATTGGGTCAGGTTGCCGACGGTGGTGGTGCCGGTTGCGGAGCAGTTCGCATCGATCAAACCTGGCTGAATGATCGCGTCGCCGACGCTGGCAGAATCGCTGCGCGCGAGCACGTGATTGTTGCTCAAAATGTAGTAAGTGCCGCTGCGCTGCACGAGAGAACCCAGGGTGCCGGCGCAGCAATACACCAGATTCGATTGCACACTGGAGTCGTTGGCATTTCCACCGGAGGTGCCCAGCTTGACGGGAATGGCCTGCGCTTGTTGGTTGGGGTTGGACGCGACCACAAGGACTGCGGCCGACGCCGTGACTGAGGTATTGGCCTGTGCGATGGCCATCACCGTAACGGTGGCGGGACCGGGGACCGAGGTGGGAGCGGTATAAACCCCCGAAGCAATCGTTCCGACCGTGGAATTGCCTCCCAGCACTCCGTTTACTTCCCAGGTTACTGCGGTATTGGTGGAACCGGTTACGGTAGCTTGAAACGCGGTGCTTTGGCTCACCACAACGGTCGCGCTGATCGGTGTAATGGTTAGAGCGACGCCGGCCATGGTTCCACCGCTATTTTGGCCGGAATTGCTGCTGCCACTGCACGCAGCAAGTAAAGTGGCAGCGACCCCCGCCGCAAGCAGGATATGAAATCGACGCATTGCACACCCGCGGAATCGATTCAGGCTAGCACGCCCTGCGAAGTGGGCGGGACCTAACCCTTTCGCCGTGACCAAACCATTGCCTGTACGCCAGGACAGTTGCGAGGGCTTTTGCTATAGATGGCGCGGTGAGTTTCAGAGATGCCCGGCGTTCAGTCCAAATCGCGCCAATTCGGCCCCGCGCCTACTTCCACGACCAGGGGGACGGCGAGTTCGTAGACACCCTCCATTTCCTCGCGAACCAAATTTTCAACCGCCTCTTTCTCTTTTGTGGGCGCTTCGAAGAGAAGCTCGTCATGGACTTGCAGGATCATGCGCGTCGCCAGTTTTTCTTTCTTGAGGCGCGCATCAATGGAGATCATAGCGAGTTTGATAAGATCGGCGGCGGTACCTTGCAACGGGGAATTCAGCGCGGTGCGCTCCGCGAAATTTCGCAACTGCATTTGTGGAGCGTTGATTTCGGAAATCGGGCGGATTCTGCCGAACAGCGTCTTGGCCACACCCGTCTTGCGCGTTTCCACGAGCACATTGTTCAGATATTCTTTGACGCCACGGTAACGCGTGAAATACGCATGAATGAATTGTGCGGCTTCCTTTTGCTCGATTCCAAGTTGCTTGGCCAAGCCGAAAGCGGACAGGCCGTAGATAATTCCGAAATTAATGGCTTTGGCGGCGCGGCGATGATCGGGGGTTTGCGCGAGCGGGCCTACGCCGAAGACCTCCTGCGCGGTGCGGGCATGAATGTCCTCTCCGTTGCGGAAAGCCTCGATCAAAACGGGGTCGCGCGAAAAATGAGCCATGACGCGCAATTCGATCTGGGAATAATCGGCGGAGAGGAGAAGCTTTCCTTTTTCCGCGACGAAAGCGGCGCGAATTTCGCGGCCGAGCTCGGTTCGAATGGGAATATTCTGGAGATTCGGATCGCTCGAACTAAGACGTCCGGTGACCGCTCCCGTTTGCGAAAAACTGGTATGTACCCGGCCAGTTTCGGGATGAATTAATTTTGGCAGCGTGTCTACGTATGTGGATTTGAGCTTGGCGATTTCGCGGTATTCGATGATTTTCGCCGGCAGCGCGTGCTGATTCGCCATTTCTTCCAAAATGTCCGCAGCGGTCGAGCGTTCTTTTGCTTTTCCGCGCCGGCCCGGGGGTTGCAGGTTCAGCTTGTCGAATAAAATCTCGGCGAGTTGCGTAGGAGAATTCACGTTGAATTCGGAACCCGCCAGAACCCAGATGTCTTTCTCCAGACGGCGGATTTCTTTTTCCATGGAAGCGGACATTTTTTCGAGAGTTTTAGGATCGACGCGGATTCCCACCCGCTCGATTTCCGCTAAGACTCCGGCGAGCGGGAGATCGATTTTTTCGTAAACCTCGGTGAGCCCTTGCTCTTCCACCTGTTTGCGGAGTACCGGTGCCAGCCGTTGCAGGTAATCGGCACGCTCTCCCGCGCCGCCGCCGAGCGGCACATGAAAGGTACGGAAAATTAGATCGGCGAAATCGTGCTTGGCGGTGGCTGGACGCAGCAGGAAGTCGTAAAGCTGCGTGGCATGCTCGATTCTCTCCACTTTTCCGGCGAGTAATTGAAATAGCTTGGCGTCGTGAACGATTTTGTCTTGTTTTTCGTTGTTAAGAACGGGCTGGAGGGTTTTGAGAACTTCGCCACTTTCGTCGGCCCAGATGGCGCGGCCTTCGCCGGCCGTCGAAGAGAACTCGATGCCCGCGAGATGGGTGCCAAATCCTTCGGATTCGCGAGCACCCAAATCGAGGTTCAACCACAAAGCGAGAGGCGCTTTGGTTGACCGTTTTTTCAGATAGGCTTCTAGTTCCGCTGCATTCGCG
Source organism: Candidatus Acidiferrales bacterium (assembly GCA_963722985.1). Lineage (GTDB taxonomy): Bacteria > Acidobacteriota > Terriglobia > Acidiferrales > UBA7541 > Acidiferrum. Next base: position 171,653 of record CAVROZ010000008.1, read on the forward strand.
AACTGAGCGTAGTCCTTCTTGGGGCCGGCAAATTCAGCCGGATGGCCGTTTCCGGCTTCCGTGGGAATGAGGGCACTTTTTTCCAGTGCTCCGCTGGCTATCATTTCTTTCAACAGTGAATTGAAACCCAGCTCACGATACAGATCCATCAACGCGGTGGGATCGGGGTCGCGCCACTTTAATTTTTCGAGATCCAAATCCAATGGGACGGCTGTTTCGATTGCCGCGAGCTGCTTGCTCATCATCACTTGCTCTTTTTGTTGCTGGAGCGCCTCGCGATAACGCTTGTTGGGCACTTCGTCGGCATGGGCGAGTGCATTTTCGACGCTGTTGTATTTCTGGATCAGTTCGGCGGCGCCTTTTTCGCCGATTCCTTTCGCCCCGGGAATGTTGTCGACCGTGTCTCCCAGCAGGGCCATCAAATCGATCACTTTGTCGGGCGGCACGCCAAGGATCTGTTCCACTTTCTGCGCGTCGACGATAGTATCGGCCTTCGCGCCGCCGGAACCGGTGCGTAAAATACGCACGCCGGAATTCACCAGTTGCATCATGTCCTTATCGTTGGAAATAACCAGAACATCGAGATCTTTCTGTGCGCCCAACTTGGCAAGAGTGCCGATCACGTCGTCTGCTTCGTAACCGTCGAGCTCGACGACCGGCAGGCGCATGGCTTCGCAGAGCCGCCGGACATAGGGCAACTGGATTTTCATTTCGTCGGGCATCGGCGCGCGATGCGCTTTGTAGGATTCGAAGAGCTTGTCACGAAAAGTAGGCTTGCTGGTGTCAAAGACAATGCCGAGGTATTCGGGCCGGTAGTCCTTGATCAGACGCTTGAGAATATTCGCGAACAGGAAAGGAACCTTCGTAGGAAGGCCGCTCGGTGCATTCATGCGTACCATGGGCGCAAAAAAGGCGCGGTAGACGTGCGCCATGGCGTCGACGAGAAAGAGTTTTTTTGCGGTTGACTGTTCCTTTTGCGCCATCGCGCGAGTATAGCAGAGGGCGAAGACGTAACGCCTTCGCCCGCGCCAACAGAAACTCGCGCTTGCTCGATCGCAAACGAAGGTCCGTCAGGACTTTGGAGACTGGGCCACCAGCAGCAGTTGCGTGCCACTTTCTAAGTGCACGTTCTTGTCCGTCGATGTTACGACTACTGCCTGCTGCGGGCCTTCTGAAGCTGTCGCCAAACCGATCCCTTCGAGACCGAAGACGCCGCGGCTGCCTGGTTGCAATTGTCCCGACGGGCTCAAGCCGCCCACGGCTCCCGTGCCAGCCATAGCGTTGTTCGTGTCCGTGTTCGCGCCCACGTTTGGATTAGCTGTATTTGCCATGGCCGGCGGGGTCCCGTTGGATTGCATTCCCCCGGACGACGCGCCACGGCCCGCACTGCCGGCTTGCGGAGATCCACCGCCCATTGGGGACATGCCGCTCATTCCGGAGCTGGCTCGGGCGGCTGCCGCATCTTGCGAGAGGGCGATCGCCTGAATCTGAACATGGAGGGGGACGTCCTGCCCGTCCTTGAGGACCGCTTTATCAAAAAGGATTCCCAAGGTCGAGTAGGAATCTCCCTTTTCGCGAGAGGAAGATTGCGTCACGTGGCCCTCCAGCTTCGAGCCTTTGGGAATCACGGTGTGGCCGCTTTCTTCCTTCGCGTCCTCGGTAATGCGCGCGCTGATGGGGTCGCCTTTTTTTGCTTTTTTGGAGTCGAGCGACTTCGTCAAAGCCGCATCGATCGGAGAGCCGCTGGCGAGCGAAACGTTGGGCTCGGGGGCTTGTGCCGACGTGGCGGTCGTCTTCTGCTGGGGCGCCAGATCCTTCTCCGACTGGGCCGCAGCGGTTCCAGCCGTGAACATTCCAATCACAATCAACATCGCTGAGCGATTCATCATACCCACCTCCCATCGACAATTAAGTTTTTCAAAGGGCTGGTCGTGGTCTTCGGCAAACAGCGAAGGGGTAGCCACAATTTTTGATAGAGCAAAGCGTATGCCAAATTGAGTGCAACGCCAGCTCATCATTTAGACGCGATGAACGCACTTGGCGACGTAAGGAAACGAGCGGAAAAGGCTGGGTTCGAAGAAAATTTACATGCACAAGAAATCAGGTGATCACCTTAGAAGAATCCGGGTAGTCGCGCGGCCAAAGCCGTTGGAGTCGCCGCGCTAACTTCGTTCAGACTATGCCGAGGGGCTTTGCAATTTCGGCGAGCGTGTCGGCGGCTTTCAGCAGGTGTTCGCGTTTGTGCGCCGCACTGACGATGGCGCGCAGACGGGCTTTGCCTTCGGCAACAGTCGGATAGCCAACCGCGGGCGCGAAGACGCCGGCATCGAATACCTTACGGGAAAATTCGAAAGCCTTTGCGGCGTCACCGACGTGAATCGGAATGATGGGCGTTTCGCTGGCTTTGAACTCGAAGCCGCGTTTCTTCAGCTCGCGCTTGAAGAACTTGGTGTTGGCCCACAGCTTCTTGACCAGCCGTTCGCCTTCCGCCGAATCGAGCAGCGTGAAGGCCGCCTGGCACGCCGCGGCGGTTGCAGGCGGATGAGAAGTTGAAAAAAGAAAGGGACGTGCGCGTAGATAGAGAAAATCGATCAGGTCGCGCGAACCGCAGACATACCCGCCCATCGAGCCGATGGCTTTGCTGAGCGTGCCTACCTGGATGTGCACGCGCCCGTGGCACTCGAAATGATCGACCGTGCCTCGTCCGCTACGGCCCAGAACACCGCTCGAATGTGCATCGTCCACCATCATGATGCAACCATATCGTTCGGCAAGGTCACAGAGGTGCGGAAGCGGTGCGATGTCGCCATCCATGGAGAAAACGCCGTCCGTAATGATCAGTTTCTTTCCAGGAAAATCGGCGTGCTCTTGTAGGATGCGCTCGCAGTCTTTCACATCTTTGTGCTTAAAAACTTTTATGGTGGCCTTCGAAAGGCGCGCGCCATCGATGATCGAAGCGTGGTTCAATTCGTCGGAGACAATGAGATCGTCTTTACCGAGAACGGCGGAGACGGTTCCAGCGTTTGCGGTGAAGCCGGACTGAAAGACCACACAGGCTTCAACATTCTTGAACTTCGCGATTTGTTTCTCTAACTCCATGTGCAGCTTCATGGTACCGGCGATGGTGCGGACCGCGCCGGCTCCCGCGCCGAGTTTGCGCACTGCTTCGATGGCCGCCTTGCGCAGCGCTTTGTGCGAAGTCAGCCCCAGATAATTATTGGAAGCGAGGTTGATTACCTCTCGTCCATCGAAGACCGCTACGGGTTTTTGCTCGCCGTCAAGCACACGCAGTTTTGGCGCTACGCCTTTGGACTGTAACTCCTGCAGCGTTTCACTCACGTAGTGCAAGGGATCACGTTTCGTCGTTTGTGTCGCCATTTCGCTCATGTGGGCTTCCTTTCGCTCTGGTTCAAATGGCCAGGTTTATTTATGGATACCGTTGGGGTACATCAGAATCTTGCCGGCGAGGCCGTTTTGTAGCTTCGCAAACGCAACCTCGAAATTCTCCAGTTCGATGCGCTCGCCGAACAGCGGCTCGAGGTTCACGCGGCCGGCCTTTAACAAGGCGGTCATTTGCACCCAGCTTTCATACATGCGCCGGCCATAGATGCCTTGTACCGTGGCCCCTTTGAAAATGACGTCCTGCACCAGGTCGAGAGGTACATTTTCGGTGGGAATGCCCAAGAGCGAAGCTCTCCCTCCGGCGCGCAGGGCGCGGAACCCTTGTTGAATGGCCGCCGGATTGCCGCTCATCTCAAGCAAAACGTCCACGCCGGTGCCACCGGTGGCGTTAAGGATTTCCTTCACCGGATCCTCGTTGATCGGGTTCAGCACGAACTGCGCACCCATTTCCTTGGCGAGTTCCCTGCGATGCGCATTGGTTTCCGTCGCAAACACGGTTGAACTTCCACAGGCCTTAGACACCGCAATGGACATGAGTCCGATCGGGCCGCATCCAGTAACAAGTACGGTTTGACCGGCAATCGCGCCCGCCAAGACGGTGTGCACGGCGTTGCCAAGGGGATCGAGAATGGCGGCGTAGTGCTCGGGGATGGCCGGATCCAACTTCCAGATATTGGTGGCGGGAATTTTAACGAATTCCGCAAACGCGCCATCGATATCGATGCCGATGATTCTCAAATTCTGGCAGATGTGCGCTTGTCCGAGGCGGCATTGATGGCAATGGCCGCAATTCAGGTGCATTTCCGCGCTAACGCGATCGCCTGCTTTGACCGCGGAAACCTCTTCGCCCACTTGCTCGACTACACCGCAAAACTCATGGCCAAGCGTCACTGGTGGCTTGATGCGTCCCTGGGACCAGCGATCCCAGCCGTAAATGTGCAAGTCCGTGCCACAGATAGAGCTTGCCTTGACGCGCACGAGAACGTCGGTTGCACCGATCGACGGCACCTGGATTTTCTCGACGTGCAGACCTTTTCCCGCTTGCATTTTCCGCAGGGCCTTCATGGTCGCAGGCATTCCGGTAGGCTCCTTGCCAGGCAGGTTCGAATTGCGCAGACATCCATGCTAGCACAGTGGCCAATCTACTTCCGAGTAAGCCGCTGCGGATTCGCAGCTTCCAGCTCGTTCATTCGATGATTCACTTGCATCCAAAGGGAATGAAAGATTTCTGCGCCTCAGGACGTATCATTAGTTGAGCCTATGCCTGACACACAACCTGCCGTCGTGTTGGATCACATTTCACGGCATTACAAGATGGGCGAAACGTTCGTGCGAGCGGTGGACGATGTTTCGCTCTCTGTCGCGCGCGGCGAATATCTGGCGCTCCTCGGATCGTCGGGGTCGGGCAAATCCACGCTGCTGAATTTAATTGCCGGGCTGGACCGACCGACTGCGGGCGCGATTGTAGCGAATGGGGCAAAGCTTGCTGAGCTTTCATCGCTGGAGCTGGCGCGCTACCGGCGCAACACGATCGGGATGATTTTTCAGTCCTTCAACCTCCTGCCGCGCATGACGCTGGAAGAAAATGTGGACCTGCCGCTACGGTTGGCGGAGGTGGATCGCTCGGAACGAGTCGGACGCGTGCGCGAAGCGCTCGAACGGGTTCGGCTGATGCACCGCACGGGCCATCGGCCCTCCGAGCTTTCCGGCGGCGAACAACAGCGCGTGGCCATCGCGCGGGCGCTCGTGAATTCGCCCAAGATTCTTCTTGCCGACGAGCCCACGGGAAATTTGGATTCGGCCACCGGCGAGGCGATCCTCTCGCTTTTGCGCGAACTTCAAACGCAGTTGGGAATGACCATCGTGATGGTGACACACGAACGGCCGCTCGCCGAGCGCTTCGCGGACCGTCTAGCGACCATGGCCGACGGCAGGCTTTTGGGCAGCAGGTCTAGCAGAGGCGCTGCGCAATGAAATTTCAAGACATGAGCGATCTGGCTGTGAGGAATTTGTGTGAAGCGCTTTTGCGCAACGCGCTCACTACTCTCGGCGTAGCGGTCGGCGTCGCGTCGCTAGTGGCTATCTTGTCGATCGGCGTAGGGCTCCAGCAACTCGCTTCGAAGCGGCTGACGCAAAGCGGGTTGTTCGACACCATTTTTGTCACGGCGAAAAGCAATTTCCGTGGCATGGGGCGCCCGCAGCGCGAAGTGCAATCCGATAAGCCGCCGCGTCCGCTCGATGAGGATGCGCGGCACGAATTGGAAAAGCTACCGAATGTCATCGAAGTTTATCCGCAGGTGCGTTTTTTCACCGAGGTGCGTTTCAATAACAAGCCCTATGCAACCGTAGTCGCGGGAATGCCCGAGTCTTCGCGCAATTCCGGCGCGTTCGACGGCATGCAAGGAAATTTCTTTTCTTCCGCCAACGCGAATGAAGCCATCCTTCAAATCGAATTTGCAAAGGACCTTTCTGATAAGCCCCCTTCGCTCCTTGGCCAGGATCTGACGCTCCGTTACGCCGAGCGGGAGGCGATTCCGGCAGCCGCTGGCGATGCGTCTGCGCACACGGGCGATCCCGGCGGAGGATTTTCTGTGGTGCCGAAAGAGCTGCATTTGAAAATCACCGGCATTGTGGAGACAGAACCGGCGGCGGGGTATGGCGGCGTCGGCAACGCGCGCCTGCTGATTCCCCTCGATACAGCTTCGAAGCTGCGTGCCGCACAAGTGAACGATCTGAGGGACATCGTCCGCGGCAATACCGCAAGCAAAGCGGTCTATCCGTCGCTCTCGGTGCGCGCAAGATCGCCATCGCAAGTTGGAGTGCTCGAAGCTTCCATCAAGAATCTCGGTTTCAATGCGTTTTCCTTGCTGGATGCTTCGAAGTCTCTACAGATTTTTTTCTCCGTGTTCGATTCGCTACTCGGAATTTTTGGCGCCCTGGCGTTGACCGTGGCCACACTCGGGATCGTGAACACTCTGGTCATGGCGATTCTCGAGCGGCGGCGGGAAATCGGGGTGCTGAAGGCGCTTGGCGCCACGGATTCGGACGTTCGCCAACTATTTTTCGTCGAGGCGGGCATCATAGGATTTTTCGGCGGCATCCTGGGAGTCGGTTTCGGGTGGCTGCTTGGCCGCGCTATCACCTTCGGCACGAACGTTTATCTGAAGCGCCAGAACCTGAATCCCATTGAACTTACATCTGTTCCCTGGTGGCTGATGATTGCGGCACTGGCGCTTGGCGTGGTTGTCAGCTTGCTCGCGGGACTTTATCCTGCTTCTCGTGCGGCTAAACTCAATCCGGTTGACGCTCTGCGCTATGAGTAGGGTTCGTTACGGTGCTGTGTGCGCAGCATTGTTCTTTTTGGCCACGGCTTGCTTCGGGGCCACGGGACGAGTCGAATGCAACAAGGTTCCGAGCAAGATTCTTTCCCGCGCCGTGCCGTACTGTATCGTTCTTCCTCCTACCTTCGACGCCGACAAATCGCGGCAATTCGCAATTCTTTATTTTTTCCATGGCCTGGGCGATAACGAACAGTTCTTCATTCACTCCGGTGCGTGGAATCTGACCGAAGAGATGAGGGAAAAGGGCGAACTCATGGATTTTTTGATCGCCACGCCCGATGCCGACTTCAGCTTCTACATCAATTCCAAGGACGGCAAGACGCGCTATGAGGATTTCCTGCTGCAGGAGTTTTTTCCGTTCATCGAGAAACGCTACCGCGTAGCTCCTGGGCGCAGCCATCGCGCTGTCGACGGAATTTCCATGGGCGGCTACGGCGCATTGCACGTCGCCTTCCGGCATCCGCAGCTGTTTGTTTCTACCGCCGCCCACAGCGCCGCCTTGATTGAAAGACTGCCGGAGTTTGTCGGCGCTTCTCCGAATTCGCCGCGCGCGCAAGTTCTTGGCGCGGTTTTCGGCAGCCCACCCGATCCGGCATTCTGGGACCGCAACAGCCCTCTTACGCTTGCGCGCACCGCCGATCTGAGCGGCCTGAAAATCTATGTCGATTGCGGCGATCAGGACGATTACGGTTTCGATGCCGGCACCGCTGCACTCGATCAAATCCTCACGTCGCGGCATGTGCCTCACAGCTTTCACATCTATCCGGGCCGTCACGATGCGAGCTATTTCGCCGAGCACCTCCCCGCTTCCCTCGTCTTCTCCGCCCGCGCCTTGTACGACTCGCACTGACGCGAATCTTCCGGTATAGAATATCTGTCGCGTCTTTTGGCCGGCCCAATGGGGGTATGTGATGCGCAGAGTGGTTCTGCTGATTGGTTTTCTAACCTTGACCTATTTCCCTCGCGAGCAAGCACAGGAAAAGCCTGCCGAAAAGGCGCCCACGGTCGCTTCGATTCCGACGGCCGGGCCAAGACTGGAATTCCTCGATGAAGTTTCCTTCTATGAGCAGCGCTACGAACGCCTGGCGGACGCGATTCCCCCCGAAAAATATAACTGGCGTCCGGTGGAAGGCGTTCGCACGATCGGCGAAGTCTATATGCACGTGGTCACCGCCAATTATGCTTTTGCGAAGATGCTCGGCACGCCTTACCCGGTTGGGCTCGATCCCAAGACATTCGTGGCCGGGGCCAACGACAAAGCGAAAGTGATTCAGGCTTTGAAGGATTCCTTCGCACACGTGCGCGAAGCCATTCTTGCGATCAAGGACTCCGAACTTGACAAGGAGATTAAGACGCCTCGCGGACAAACGACGATTCGAGGCTCTTTCTTCATGCTTTCCGGCCATTACGGCGAACATCTCGGACAATCCATCGCTTACTCGCGATCGATTGGCATCGTGCCTCCCTGGACCGAAGAGCGACAAAGACAGCAGCAACAAGAAACGGAGAAGCCAAAGCCGTGATGGCGTTCGACGACAGAAGCGCACGCCTCCGTTCGTGCCTCACGGCAAGCAGAAGTCGTCGGCCATCGGCTGGGACTCGGGTAGCGCTTCCGAGAAAGGTCCGGAATCGCAGGAGCTTTCTTTCGCGCACGCCAGCCAAAGGAGCTCACGGATTGGTACCGTAATTACCTCGGTGTCAGTGTGGTGCCCTCAAATTACGAAGACCCGCCGTGGCAGCAGCAAGCCGGGCCAACCTCGTTCGCACCGTTTCCGAAGGACAGGACTTATCTTGGAGACGACGGCAACGGTGGATGATCAATTTTCGTGTGCTGAATCTGGAGGCGATAATCAGCGCTGCTTCGTTTCTCTGGAATCTCCGTCGAAATCGATTCTGAACCTTATCCGCATGGGCCGTTCGCACGATGGTATGACCCGGAAGAGAATGCATCGAGCTGTGGGAGCCGGCCGGCCACGACCCGAGCCAAACGCTCAAGCCATAAAGTAAATATCTGGCTTATCCACGACGCCGGCTTGGGCTTGCGCGGCAGATACCTCGGGAGAGAAGACAAAGCAGCGCGCTTTGGCAAGATCGATCACCTCAAAGAACAGGAAGACTTCGTCGGGCTCGTAGAGATTCCGCATCACCTTCTCGATTCGCAGGCCCGCATTATGTTGCGATTCCTTATGAGCCTCAAAAACGCGCTTCCACTCATGGAACTCCCTGACCTTGTGACGCACCAATAGGTACCCCATTGCCTGCCTCCCTGCATTATGGCGAGCGCGGCTGAACCTGACCGTCCCGCGTAATGGGAACCTTACGCTGCAGAACGCGGGTTCCGCAATGCTTCTCTTGGGCAGTACCATTTGAGAGTACTGTCGAATTCCTAAAGCCCTGATCTGCTCTTTGCTGTTGAACCGGGGGTGGAAAGTATTGATATGATGTGCGGCTCGCGAAGTGCGGAGGGCGAATGAGTTTTGGCCAGCGCGTGAAAGAGATCCAGCACGGGTTTGAGCGGGCGTTTTGGGTCGCGAATATCAGCGAGCTGTTTGAGCGCCTGTCGTACTACGCGGCGTTCGCTTCCCTGGCGCGTTATCTGCACGAAACGCTGAGCTTTCCGCTCGAGCGAGCTGCCAATCTTTCCGGATTATTCGGCGGCTTGGTGTGGTTCCTTGCGATTTTTGGCGGGGCGATTGCCGATCGCTTGGGATTCCGGCGAGCGCTTTCGCTGGCATATCTGATTCTTGCCGGATCCTATTTTCTGCTGGGCTCGCTCGGAGCGGCATGGCTCGGACCGGTGCGCGCGGCGGTGCCGCTGATTGTACTGGTCACATTTGTGCTGATGTTGCCTGCGCTCGGAATCGCGCTGGTGAAGCCGAGCGTGGTCGGGACGACGGCGCGTGCCTCGCATGAAAATGTGCGCTCTATCGGCTACTCCATTTACTACACGCTGGTTAATATCGGGGGCGCGCTTGGTCCTTTCGTGGCGTCATGGGTTCATCGGAACCTCAGCGTTGAAAACGTGTTTCGGATGTCCTCGGCGAGCGTTTTTGTGATGTTTTTCGCGGTGCTTCTATTTTTTCGTGAGCCGCAGCGATCCGGCGATGCGGCCACGGAAAACCTGGGTGTGACGCTGAAAAATTTTCTGAAAGTGTTGGGTAACCCGAAGTTCATGCTGTTTCTGTTGATCTTTTCGGGATACTGGATTGTGTACTGGCAGGAATTTGTGACTCTGCCGATCTATGTGCACGATTATGTGAACGGCAATGCGGACACGGAAAGAATGCTTTCCACGGGACCGCTGATCGTGATTGCGTTTACGGTCGCGTTCAGCGTGTTAACGCAAAAAATGTCGGCGTTTCGCGCGGTGGTGCTCGGAACTCTCATTTCGATGCTGGGCTTTTTGGTACTGGCGTTACGTGGAAGCATTCTGGGCGCCTACGGCACGCTGGTTGTGATTGCGGTCGGCGAATTGATCCAGCAGCCGCGTTATTACGATTATATTTCGCGCCTGGCGCCTCCGGGACAGCAGGGCACCTACATGGGGTTTGCGTTTCTGCCGCTCGGTATCGGAGCGTTTGCATCCGGACCGATTGGAGGAATTCTGTTGCATCATTTTGGAGAAGAACAACACCGGCCGGCGCTATTTTTGTGGGCCTTGACTGCGATTGGAATGGCCACGACTCTTTTGTTGTGGGTTTATGATCGAGTTGCGAAACCGGGGAAAAACTAGTTCACGAGTCGGCGGAGTGACTCGAGAGCGTTGCGGGCCAGCGAGTAGCGCGGCTCGATGTTGAGGGCTTCCTGAAAGCAGCGAAGCGCCTGGCCGTACATTTCCTTCCCGAGATACGCACGGCCCAAGTTGTAGTGCGGGAAGTGGCGCGGTTCATAGCGGCGCGACTCGACGGCTTGCTGCAGCCAAGGAATCGCTTCATCAAATTGGCCAAGTTCGATCAGGTAGGCGCCAATATCGTTGTATGGATTGCCAAAATCAGGATCGAGTTCGATGGCGCGTTTGCACTCGGCGATGGCATCTAGCAGTTTGCCCTGAAAGTGATACGTCCAGCCCAAAAATGTGTGGGCCTCGGCCGTCGGATGGAGCTCAAGCGAGGACTGATAGAGCTCGACCGCCCGCTCGTAATCACCTTCCATCTGTGCTTGATAGGCGTCTTGCAACACTTCCCACGCACGCGTCAGGGTCTCCTGATTCATGAAGTCATTGTGGGGGGGAGAAGCGCAGGGGTCAAAGGTACGAAGGTCCTAAGCTGCGCAAAAGCGCAACCTGTCCGTTTTGACGGGGTGAACAGTGGAAATTCGGGCAGAGAATGGAGAGAATGAAGGGGAAGAAAGGCACTTACGCAGGAATGGGGGAACACGTGAATCGGATCCTAAAGGGTGTTTCGGCGACGGTGATTTGCGGGGCCTTGGCAGGTGCGGGAGCGCTGTTGGCGCAGGATTCCGCGAAGAAATCGGGGGGATCCAACGCCGCGGCCGTGGCGCGCGGGAAAACGCTATTTCAGCAGAAATGTTCGCTGTGCCATTACGACACCAGCGACCAGAAGAAGATTGGTCCGGGGCTAAAGGGATTGAACAAGCGCGGAACCTTCAGCGTCAACGGAAACAAAATCAGCGATGAGAGCCTGAAGACGTGGATCGAAAATGGCGACCAGTTGATGCCGCCATTCAAGGATGTACTGGAAACGCCACAAATTAAGGATGTCATTGCCTACGTAAGGACGCTCTAGCGGGCAGCGACCGGTCTACAAAGAAAACCCCCGGTCGCCTGTTGAGCCAGGCTGCCGGGGGTCTCAATTTTATTTTCTCCCGGGCGGGAGAAAAAGCTACTTCAGAACGGCATCCTTGAGGACCTTGGCGGGACGGAGGCGAACCACCGTCTTGGCCTTGATCTTGATCTGTTCGCCGGTCTGAGGATTACGACCGATGCGGGCTTTGCGATGAGCCTTCACAACGCGTCCGATGCCGGGAATGACGAACTTGCCAGCGGCGCCCTTTGCTTCTTTGACCGCGAGCTTGTGCAGTTCCTCGAAGAACGTGGCCACCGTCTTTTTCGGTGTGCCTACTTTCTCGGCAATATGTGAAACGATTTTGGTCTTGCTCAGTGGCTTAGCTGCCATTTAGTCTGCTTATCCTCCTGAATTTTTCTCTCCACCCCGAGTGACTCGAGGCCGGCCACGAGCGAAAAACCCTTATTTTTCGATGAAAAACCCGGGCCGCATGGAACTATAGCGAACGCAGATAGCGAACGCAAGTGCGAAACCGCAAAAATGAAGGGAAAAATGCGGTTTTTTTTGCAGCATGTGCAAAACGCACAGGTTTCATGCGGGTTGGCGCAGGTTGGCGAGCGAGCGACTGCGATTTTTCGATATGTTATCCTGCCTAATCCTAAATGAATCAAGGAGAAGGCCAATGAGCACTGTCTGGAAGGGCAAGGAACTCGAGGAGCAATTTGTGGCGCTGACGAAGGCTGCGCGCCGGCCCGTGGCGGTCACATTTTTGGATCAAGCTCCGACAAACGTGAAAAATTTCGAAGGCAGCGAACCCTCCGGCTGCAGCTTCTGGCGCCTGGCGGCCGCGGGGCGCACATTTTATACCGTGCCACAGAACCATTTCAATTGCGCGGTGGGAGCTTATACGCACAACATCGCGCTCTCGCCGGAGCGTGAAAAAGAGACCGAACAGACACTGAGGTTCATGTTTGAATTGGGCTACGTCAAACCGGAAGAGGTGCCACAGATTCCGAGGCTGCCGAAAGCGCCAAAGGCCATTCTTTACTCTCCCTTGGGGGACTCGACCGCGATACCGGACGTGACGCTATTTGCGGTGAAGCCCTCGGGAGCCATGCTGCTGCAGGAAGCGGCAGGCCGGGCGGGCGTGGGCAGCGGAGTGCCGGCTCTTGGAAGGCCGACTTGCATGGCGCTGCCGGCTTCGCTGCTGCATGGAACCATCACCAGCCTGGGATGCATCGGAAACCGCGTATATACAGGCCTCGGCGACGACGAGCTCTATGTGATTTTGCGCGGGATGGATTTGCCCGCAGTCTCAGAGGCGCTGAAGACCATCTCGAGCGCCAATTTTGCGCTGAATGACTATGCGAAGGGCCGACGAGAGCAGTTGTCCACCATGTAAGCATCTCCGGTTGGTTCGTAACGGATAGCAGCGCGCATCCAGGGGTTAGAGCGACGCCAGGCCCTCGTAGAGATGCGCGATGGCCTTGATTCCCCCAAAATAATTTTCGAGCGAGAGATGCTCATCCGGCGCGTGTGCGTTTTCGTCAGGTAAACCAAAACCAACAAGCACGCAAGGCACTTTGAAAGTATCATGCATCTGCGTGACGAACGGGATCGAACCACCTTCGCGAATAAACACGGCTTTTTTCCCGAAGCCCTGCTGTAGAGCGAACTGTGCCACGTGGAACACCGGGTCGTGATAGGCCGCCACCCAGGGTTTACCCGTACTAAGCGTTTCGAACTTGCAGGTTACATATTGGGGAAGCAACTTCTGAATATGCTTCTCGACTAGCTTCGCGATTTTCCTGGGATCCTGGCTGGGAACCAGCCGGGTAGAGAATTTTGCGTAGGCCTTCGACGGAATGACCGTTTTTGCGCCTTCGCCCTGGTAGCCGCCCCAGATGCCGTTGGGATCGAGCGTTGGTCTGATCCACAGGCACTCCGCCGTTGTGAATCCTTTTTCTCCCATATAACCGGCCGCACCGACGGCGCGTTCGAAATCCTTTTTCTTCCACGGTAGCTTACTGAGCGCTTTTCGCTCCGCGGCAGGAACCGGGTCGACATCATCGTAGAAACCGGGAACGGTTACCCGGAAATTCTTGTCGTGCAACTTCGCAAAAAGTTCACTGAGAACCGTCAACGGATTCGGTACCGCGCCGCCGTATACACCTGAATGGAGATCGCGGACCGGGCCGGTTACCTCAATCTGGTAATAGTTCATGCCGCGCAAACCGTAGGTGATCGAAGGAATGCCTTTGGCGAGCATGGCGGTGTCCGAGACGACCATCGCGTCGGCTGTCAGCTTTTGCTTGTTGTTCAGAACATAGTCCCATAGACTCACGCTGCCGACTTCTTCCTCGCCTTCGATCAGTACCTTAATGTTTACGGGAAACCTTCCGTTCGTCTGGTGAATTGATTCGAGCGCTTTGAGGTGAATGTGCACCTGGCCTTTGTCGTCGGCGGTGCCACGGCCATAGATATTGCCTGCGCGGGTCTGCGGCTCGAAGGCCGGAGAGGTCCAAAGATCGAGCGGTTCCGCCGGCTGCACGTCATAGTGTCCATAGAAAAGCACGGTCGGTTTGCCCGGCGCTTCCAAAGATTCGGCATAGACGAGCGGATGAAGATCGGTAGGGATGATTTCGACGGTCTTGAACCCGGCTGAACGAAGGTGATCGGCGACCCACTTTGCGGCGCGCTCGATATCCGGCTTGTGTTCGGTCTTCGCGCTAATGGACGGAATGCGAAGAAACTCGCAAAGCTCAGCGAGATGCTGCTCTCGCCGACCTTCTATAAATGCAGTAAGGTTCATACAGGGCCCTCAGGCACAATAATTTGCTTCCAAAATAAACTGCAGGATGATTTCCGAGAAATCACGACGGCGGAATGGACCGAGAGCAGAAATCAGGATGCCGTTACCGCCAAATTATTTTAAGGCCTAGGAGAGGCGGGCACAAGCTATGCAGGGCCGAATAAAGGACATTTCCAGATGGAAACACCTGTCCGAAAGGGCAATTGACCCGTTTTGGAGCTAAAGCGAAGATGAGCGCATGGTACAACTTGCCGAAAGCGCACAACGCCGTAGCCAACGCGTCTTCCACAAGATGCGTTTGCAGGCAATGGGGCGCAACCATCAAGGCCGCAAATTTCGCGAGATCTGCGAGACGCTGGTGGTCAGCGCTCATGGCGGGCTGCTGCACCTGCGCCATGAGGTCGACCAAGGCGAAATGCTGGTACTCGTGCACCCGGAGACGCAGGAAGAGCAGGAATGCCGTATTGTGTTCCTGGGGGAACCTGGGAATCGGGGAACTCGTGTGGGTGTAGAGTTTCTGACGCCGGCGCCGCATTTCTGGGGAATCGACTTTGAGGCACCGCAGGTCAGACCTGACCGCGAAGAGAGTACGAACTGACCCGCTTCCTGCTTCTGCACATTTCACGAAGTTTTTAGCGGTTTGGCAGCCCTCACCCATGGCGGAGGGACTCTCACCGACTGCATACCTGCTGCCCGTGCCGCTTCGATGCCCATGTCCGTATCTTCGAAGACCAGGCAATCCTGAGGTGCGATTTTTAGTCTGCGCGCAGCGACCAGAAACGCTTCGGGATCGGGTTTGCTTTTCCGGTAATCGCCGGCGCATACCAGCGTTTCGAACTTTTCGAGCAACATCAGCATGCGCAACGAGGCCTCGACCGAATCCCGCGTGCTTCCTGAAACTACGGCAAAGGGAATGCGGCCGTATTGCGCTTCGATGTGTTCCAGAACTTCGGGAACGGCTTTCAAATCGTGCATTGAATGGTAATAGAGTTGCTCTTTTCTTCGCGCTACCACTTCGACCGGCATCTGCAGATCGTGCTTTTTGTTCAGTAGCGAAATGATCTTTGCGACGGGCAAGCCGCCCCAGGAATAGAAGAGGTCTTCCGGGAAGGCACAGTTCCATTCGGCCAGCGCGGTTCTCCAGGCAATGTAATGCAGCGGCATGGAATCAGCGATGGTGCCATCGCAATCAAACAAATAGGCGTGAAACTTGCCAGGCGGCAGGTTCAACTTCATATCAGCGGCCACCCGCTGCAGCGAGGAAATTTCCATAGCCGACGATCACCGTAGACCCTACAAGCAAAAAAAGAGCGAGCGTCAGAAATCGCATCGCCGGCGCTCCCGCGCCTTTCCATTCCTTGAAGCCGAGGCCCCACAGGGTGCTGAAAATAATGATGCTGGCCATGTGCAGTGTCCAGCTCGAGAATCCGTATTTGCCCATTTGCGTTTCGCCCATGGTGTAGAAAAAGAATTGAAAATACCAGGTGGTTCCGGCGAGCGCACAAAAGAGATAGTTGGACAGCATGGGCACGGATGTTTGTTTCGATGCCGTGGTTGACGGGATATGCTCGACAACTTCGCGGCTGGGCGCGTCGATGGCCGTTTCGATGATGGGTTCTTCGGAGTTCGCCTGGTATTTGTCGGAATCCGCAGTGAAGTACTGAAAGCCGCTCTTGTTCTTAAAGTTGAGAACCAGGCACCAGATGAAATTTGTAGTGAAGCCGCCAATCAGCACCACGACAAGGACCGGCAAGCCTTGCCAGAGAGCCGGCGTGCCATGTTGCAGCGTCAGTACCCGAATCGGTTTGCCGGCGACGAGCCCAAAGGCGAAGCACGCGCTCATCACGCCCGACAGAACGGCCACGGCTACACCTTTTCGCAGGTCGAACTCTTTGATGACCGCTTTTTTCTGCTCAGGCGACAGCACCTTTTCTTTGCAGATACCTGCGATTCCGGCGGATGCAATTCCGAGAAGGCACACGAATACACCGGCAAGTATCACGCGGCCCGAACTTGTTCCGAGCACTTGACTGACGAAAACGCCGGTAAAGATCGGTGGCATCAACGTGCCGAAAGCCGCGCAGAGACCGAGCACCACGGCCATCCCAAGAGAAAGGCCGAGATAGCGCATCGTCAGGCCAAACGTGAGTCCTCCCACACCCCACAGCAATCCGAAGAAAATCGCCCAAAAGAGCGCGCCCGGAGGCGCTTCTGCCAAAACCTGCAGCAAATCTCGCGTCATGAGAAGGCCGAGGAGCCATGGCGCGATGATCCAACTGAAAAAACCACCGACGAGCCAATAGGTTTCCCAAGACCAGCGGCGCACGCCGCGATAGGGCACGTAAAAACTTGCCGAAGCCAGACCGCCGAGCCAATGAAAGAGCACGCCCAATGCGGGATTAGGAATCACGAAGGCCTCAAAAGGCGATCAAACATGGAAGACCTCTTCGAGAGGAGTCATGGCCTCGTCAGGCAGCAAATTTTCTTGTTGAACAAAAAACCCCGCCATTTCCCGCTGCCAGCGCGCATTCACTTCTCGGTTGGCCATGCCCGCGCGAGCGCGCTCGAAATCGTCGGTTTCCAAATAGCCGATCAGCAGGCCATCGGGCCGCAGGAACAGCGAGTAATTACTCCAGCCGGTCTCCTGAAGAGCCTTTTTCATCTCCGGCCAAACAGCTCGATGGCGTTCCTTGTACTCTTCAACCCGCTCGGGCTTTACCTGCAGAGCAAAACAGATTCGTGGCATGAATTCTCTTCCCGTGTCCTAGATTGGAATCTTAGCGGCTAAATCTCATGAAATTATCGAAGAAATGCCTCGGCCAGCCCACCGTCCACCGGAATTACGTGGCCCGTGGTTCGAGCGCTCTGATCGCCAGCCAACCAAACGATGGCCGCGGCACAAATTTCAGGAGTGATTGGACGTTTGCCCAGGGTACGCTGCGCGTAGAAATCAGCAAGTTTGTCGCGGAGGCTATCCGTGGAGTCGGATTCGAAGAAATCGATTTTGTATTTTTGCAATGATTGAATGACGCGATCGCGTGGAAACATCGTGGACCCCGCCACAACGGTCGCCGGAGCGATTCCGTTCACTCGAGCGGCTGGCCCGAACCTGACAGCCAATTCGCGAATGAGGTGACTCAGGGCCGCCTTGCTTGTGTCGTAGGCCTCGCTGCCTTTTTTGGGAACAACAGCGTTCGCCGAGCTGGTGAGAACGATGGCACCCGGTAAGTTCTGATCGTTCAAGACCCATTCCGTTGCCCGAGCTAAAAAGTAATTTCCAGTGACGTTCACCTCGAGCGCTTTGGACCACTGGCCCTCTGAAAGTTCGCCGTCGGCGCCGGGCACCGGATAAATCGCGGCGGTGTTGACAACGATATCGATCCCGCCGAATTGCAGAATCGTACCCTTCACGGTTTCTGCGAGGCTTTCCCGGCGACTCAAGTCGGCGACCGCAGGAGTAACGGTTTCCACTCCCGCAAGCGAAGCAACTTGCGCGGCGACCTTCTTTGCGCCTTCGGCGTCAAAATCGGCAATCATGAGGTGCGCGCCCTTGCGCGCGAGAAGAAGAGCGACTTCGCGTCCAATGCCGCTCGCGCCCCCAACAATCAGCGCGATTTTTCGACTGAACTCGGCTTCCTCCGGCATACGCTGCAGTTTGGCCTCTTCGAGCGCCCAATATTCGATTCGGAATGCTTCCGAACGTGGAAGTGCGACGTAATTATGAAAGTGCGTAAATTGCGCGGATTGTTCGGCATGGCGCGCCTGGGGCAGCGCGTCCGAAACTTCGCCGTCCTCCAGGGCATTTGCGCCAGCCATCACGTGGATGGCGTTGATAAAAAACTCCGTAGTGATCCTAGCTTCCTTCTTGCTCTTGCCGAAACCGAACAATCCAAGACCGGGAATGATCACGACCGAAGGATTTGAGTCGCGCAATTTGGGCGAATCGCTCGATGCCCAGTCTTGATAGTACTTCGCGTAGGCTGCGCGATATTCAGGCACCTGTTTTTGAATGGCGGCCTTTAGATCGTCCACATTTTGTCTTGCAGGATCCCAATCGAGGAAGAGCGGGCACACTCTGGTGCGCAGAAAATGATCCGGGCAGCTTGTGCCGAGAGCGCTGAGTTCGCGCGACCATTTCGAACCTGCAAAGGTTAGCGCGTCCTCGTGATCGCTGTAATGAGCGACAACGCGGCGATTCGACGACACCGCGCCCCGCAACGCCGGTAAAACTTTGGCCACAACACTTTTGCGGTCAGAATGCGCTGCCCGATCGATGCCACCGAAAGCGGCGCCCTTCTTGCTTTGGTGATTGGAAATAAATTCACCCATCTGATCGATGGTGTGGATGCCGCTGAGGTAGCAATCCCGTTGCGTGCTGCCCCAGGTGAAGAGCCCGTGACCACCGAGGAGAATCCCGTCGATTTTCGGATTTTCGTGGACGGCGTTTTCGAGCATCAGCGCCAGCTCAAAACCCGGCCGTTGCCAAGGCACCCAGGCGATTTTGCGTCCAAATTCCTTGTTGAACTCTTCGAGTTTGCGTTTGCCATTTGCGCTTGCCGCCAACGCGATGGCCCAATCCGGGTGCAGATGATCTACGTGGTCAAAAGGAAGCAGCGCATGAAGCGGGGTATCGATCGATGCGGCAACGCGATTCTCACCGAACGCCGACAGCGGGTAAAACGCGACCATTTCATCCTCGTGCTTTTCGCCGTGGTAAAGATCTTTCAGCCGCTCCAACCGATCTTGATAGAGGAGGGCAAATCCGGATTCATTCATCGAACCCAAATCGCCGCCGCTGCCTTTTACCGCCAAAACGCGCGTGGTTTTTCCCGTAAACGGATCGGGGAGTTCGAACTTCGAACTGGTGTTGCCGCCGCCGAAGTTTGTGATGCGCAGGTCCGCGCCGAGCAAGTTCGAGCGGTAGCGCAGAAGCGCCAGAGGATTGCCCGCGAGCTTTCCCGCAGTCTCAAAGTTCCACAAATCGGTCAAATACGCGGTTTTCCGGATCTCAGGCATACACAGCCTCACAGTAGTGTTCGAACCGCTCAGCTTGACGATTCCATTGCTCAGGCTCGAGCGGTTCGAAAATTTCGGGCGGATAGGATCGTTCGATCAGCGCGCGGACTTCGCTCAGTGAACCGGCAGCGCCTGTAGCCAACATCTGGATGGCAATGTTTCCGAGCGCTGTAGCCTCGGCGGGACCGGCCAGAACGGTTCTGCCGGTTGCGTCGGCGGTGAACTGGTTGAGCAGGCGGTTTTTCGATCCACCACCGATCACGCGGATTCGCTCAATGGCTTTACCGGTAAGCGTCTCAAGACTCGATAGCACCAGACGGTACTTGAACGCCAAGCTCTCCAGGATTGCCCGGGCGTAGCCGGCAGGACTTGTCGGGACAGGCTGACGTGTTCGAGCGCAAAACGCCGCAATCGCTGCGGGCATGTCTCCCGGACGCAGAAACGACTGATGGTCCGGATCGAGCAGACACTGGAAGGATTCCTCATGCGCCGCGAGTTCCATCAATTCCGCATGCCCATGAACGTAAGTCTGCGTTTCCCAAGTTTCGCGGCAACACTGAAGGATCCAAAGCCCCATGACGTTCTTCAACAACCGAGTTGTTCCACAAACTCCGCCTTCGTTGGTGAAATTTAAGCGTAGGGCGTCGGGAGTGATGATCGGAGCGTCGGTCTCGGTCCCGAGAAGCGACCATGTTCCAGAACTCAGAAATGCCGTGCCTTCCCTTGCAAAAACCGCAGCGACGGCAGAACCCGTGTCATGCGTGGCCGGAGCGATGACAGGCGTACCGGCAAGAGCAGTATTGAGAGCGACGTTCGGTAGCAATGGACCAAGGCTCGTTCCGGGTTCGACAATTTCGGGCCAAAGGTGTTGCGGTAGTTCAAGGCGCTCTATCAAATCTTTCGCCCACGTCCGCGTACGCGGGTTCACAAGTTGTGTCGTGGTGGCGTTCGTAAATTCGCATACGACTTTGCCGGTGAGCCAATAGTTAAATAAATCTGGAATGGTGACCAATTGTAGCGCCGCCTTCAGCAGCGCAGGGGTCTGACGAACCGCAGCGAAAAGTTGGAACAAGGTGTTAATGGCCATGAACTGAATTCCTGTGGCCCGATAGATCTCTTCCCTCGAAACTTTTCGAAACACTTCCGGCATCATGCCTGCGGTTCTCGCGTCCCGATAATGATATGGATTCTGCAGGAGCTCTCCTTTCTCGCCGAGCAGCGCGTAATCCACTCCCCAGGTATCCACTCCGATTCCGGCCAGCGGCACTTCTCCTACCTCGCCGAGAGTCTTGCGAACTTCCCACCAAAGGCGCGCGACATCCCAGTGCAAACTGCCGCCATATGCGACCGGCTCGTTCTTGAATCGATGGATTTCGCGTGTTTGGAGTGCACCGGACTGAAACTGCGCGAGGATGGCCCTTCCGGTTTCCGCACCGAAATCAAACGCCAGATACGACGTTGACGAATCGCCGCTACGCATAAGAAGTCACGGTTTGGGAATTCCTTGCCGACCTTTCTTTGGCGATGCGTTCGAGGTAACCACTTTCACGAAACGCCTCCATTGGATCGACGGGCAGCCCTCGCGAACGCCGCCATTCCTGAATCATCGGACGCACATCGGTAGCGAACGCATCCTGCAGCACGGATTCCGCTGTGACCAGATCGCAATGATTCTGCGCAGCGACGAGTTTCGGATAATCGATCAGAGCGCTCTTGGCATAAAGCTCCTGAGCCATCTTGACGGTCTGAATCGTGGCTTCGACCTTGCCTTTCAGATTATGGCTCTGGTCGATCATGAAGGCGATGTCCGCCGGGCCGCCGGTCTCCCATTCGTAGAACAAAATCTCGTGAAAAATCCGGAACACCTGGTAAGGATCGATCGAGCCAAGCGTCAAGTCGTCATCGGCATAACGGCGGTCGTTGAAATGGAAGCCACCGAGCATTTTTTCAGAGAGCAGCCATGCGACGATTTGTTCAATGTTTTGCGCCGCGTAATGATGACCGGTATCGACCAGGACTTTCGCCCGGTCCCCCGCGTGGCGCGCCAAGTGCAGAGCCATGCCCCAGTCGGCGATGTCCGTGTGATAGAAGGCCGGCTCAAACGGCTTGTATTCGACAAGAAGCCGCTGGTCGGGAGAAAGATCCGCGTGGACGGCCTTGAGCAGCTCTTCAAACCAGCCCTTGCGCTGGCGCATGTTGGCCGTGCCGGGGTAATTCGACCCGTCCGCAAACCACAAGGAAATATCGCGGCTACGTGAACGGCGGCCAATCGCGATGCTGTTTTGGACGTGTTCGAAAGCTCGTTGCCTGACAACTCGATCCGGGTTTCCGAACGACCCATGCTTGTATTGCTGATCCTGGAATACATTGGGATTAATGGAGCCGGGCCGAACCCCATACTTTTCGGAGAATTTCTGGATGTCGTCGACACTCCCTATGCCGCTCGGAAAATCCCACAACACATGGAGCGCAATCGTCGGGCAAGCTCCGGTCAACCGGTGCACTTGGCCAGCATCGCTGAATTTTTCTTCCGTCGTGGTTGCCGCGGCGGCCTGGATAAATTTGCCGAAGCGTGTCCCCGTATTGGCAAATCCCCACGATGGAAGCTCAATGCGGAAATGGTTCAGTGCGCGCGCGACCTTTTCGTCTAGGGATGAATTCATGGCCGGCTCCTCGACGTAA
This sequence comes from Candidatus Acidiferrales bacterium, assembly GCA_963722985.1. Classification (GTDB taxonomy): domain Bacteria; phylum Acidobacteriota; class Terriglobia; order Acidiferrales; family UBA7541; genus Acidiferrum. The sequence continues at coordinate 193,651 of CAVROZ010000008.1, forward strand.
ACCCGGAAAAGTACAGGCTTATTTATAGCAGATGCCAGAGAAACATGTGTTTCTGGCTGGCCCGTGAAGCGCCCTCAACATGCTGCTTTCCACAAAATTGGTATACACTTCGGCCGGACAGTTGGCGACAAGAAGAATCATCGGAGCCGGCGAAGATGATGATTAATGCAACGCGCGTATTGGCGGTCGCAGGATTGCTGTTCTTGGGTCCAGCGTCCTCAGCGCAAGAAACTTCCCTAAAAGTCAAAAATTTGCGATGCGAGTATAAGATTGACCCGGTCGGAATCGATGTTGGAAAGCCACGGCTGAGCTGGCAATTGGAAAGTACGGAAAAAAACGTGATGCAGACAGCCTATGAGGTGCAGGTGTCGCCCTCCGAGAAAGAGTTAGCCAAGGGAAACGTGGTTTGGGAGAGCGGCGATGTGAAATCGGACGAATCGGTAGGCGTGGAATACGCGGGCACGGCGCTCCTGAGCGCGAAAACGTATTTCTGGCATGTGCGCGTTTGGGACAATCACGGACACGCGACCGAATGGAGCGCACCGGCGAAATGGGAAATGGCGCTGCTCGACCGTTCGGATTGGAAAGCGAGCTGGATCACGCCGAACCTGGCGGAAGATGAGACAAAGTCGAACCCGGCGCCGCTGCTGCGCAAGGAATTTACGATCAACGCGAGGAAAAAGATAGAACGGGCGCGACTCTATGCTTCGGCGATGGGACTTTACGAAATGAATCTGAATGGGAAACGCGTCGGCGACCAGTATTTCACGCCGGGTTGGACTGCTTACGATTTTCGCCTCCAGTATCAGACCTACGACGTGACGGACTCGGTGAAAAACGGAGCAAATTGTTTGGGCGCGATGCTCGGAGACGGATGGTTCCGTGGTCACATGGTCTACGACGGCAGAAGAAACAATTACGGCAAGAAGGTCGCATTGCTGGCGCAGTTGGTGGTTACCTATACGGACGGCACGCATGAGGTTATAGGAACGGAAGGCACCTGGAGAGCGTCAACCGGGCCGGTGTTGCTTTCGGATATCTATGACGGCGAGATTTATGACGCGCGGCTAGAGAAAGACGGCTGGAACGCAGCCGGCTTTGACGACAAGGACTGGAAGAGCGTAACCGTGATGGAAGCGCCACACGCATCGCTGTTGGCTGCCGCCGGGCCGCCGGTAAAAAAGATCGAAGAGGTTAAGGCCGTCAAGGTGTTGCGCACCCCGGCTGGAGACACGGTCGTCGACATGGGCCAAAACATGGTGGGTTGGGTGAAATTTCGCGTGATCGCTCCCGCCGGCACCACGATTACGCTGCGTCACGCAGAGGTTTTGGATAAAGCCGGAAATTTTTATACCGAGAATCTACGGGAAGCGAAGCAGACCATCCGTTATACCTCGCGGGGAAGCGGACAGGAGGTATTCGAGCCGCATTTTACGTTTCAAGGGTTCCGCTACGTGGCGGTGAGCGGCTGGCCGGGAGAAGTGAGGCCGGAAGATTTCACGGGGGTCGTGGTGCATTCGGCGATCGCGCGGACCGGGACTTTCGAAACGTCCAGCGTCATCCTGAATCAGTTGGAGCACAACATCCTGTGGGGACAGAAAGGGAATTTTCTGGATGTACCGACGGATTGCCCGCAGCGGGACGAACGACTCGGATGGACGGGCGACGCGCAAGTTTTCTCGCCGACGGCTTCCTTCAATTTTGAAACGGTCGAATTTTACGAGAAGTGGCTCAAGGATCTGGCGTTCGACCAGCAAGACGACGGCGCCGTGCCGCACGTGATTCCGAATATCCTTTCGCACACGACGCGAAAGGGCGACTCTGCATCATCGGGTTGGGCGGACGTCTCGGTGGTCGTGCCATGGACGGTGTACCAGTCGTTTGGAGATCGCCGCGTGCTCGAACAGCAATATCCCAGCATGAAGGCGTGGGTCGAGTACATGCGCAAGCAGGCCGGCGAGAAATATCTGTACAACACAGGATTTACCTTCGGGGACTGGCTCGCGTTTGCCACCACGGATTCGGACTATCCAGGAGCGACAACCGACAAGGATTTCCTTCAAACGGCATATTTTGCGCATTCAACGGAATTGCTGGCAAAGACCGCGGCGGTGTTAGAAAAAAAAGAAGACGCGGCGGAGTACCAGGCGCTGTACGAAAAGATCAAAGCGGCGTTTTTGCGAGAGTTCGTGACGCCCAACGGTAGGCTGAGCTCGAATACTCAGACGGCATACACGCTCGCGCTCACTTTCGATCTGTTGCCAGAGTCGATGCGGGCGGAGGCAGCAGAACGGCTGGCGGCCGACGTACGAAAGTTCGGACATCTGACGACGGGATTTCTGGGCGCGTCAAATTTGACCTGGGCGTTGAGCGATTCGGGCCATTTGGACGAGGCCTATCTGCTGCTGAATCGCACTGAGTATCCCTCCTGGCTCTATCCCATCACGAAGGGAGCGACGACCATCTGGGAACGCTGGGACGGTATCAAGGAGGACGGAAGCTTTCAGGATCCGGGCATGAACTCGTTCAACCACTACGCGTATGGAGCCATCGGAATGTGGATGTACGGAGTCGTCGCGGGGATAAGGATCGATGAGGCGAAGCCGGGATACAAACATATCTTGATTGCACCGCGGCCAGGCGGAGGTTTGACTTACGCACGAGCGTCCGTGGACAGTGTGTACGGAAGAGTGTCGAGCGGCTGGCAGATCGCGGATGGAAAGTTGAAGCTGAAAGTCGAGGTTCCGCCGAATACCACGGCGACCGTCAGTTTGCCCGGAGGAAAAGTGGAAGAGGTTGGCTCGGGGAGCTGGGAATTCGAATCGGACGCCGGAGCGAAATCAGCTGCTCAGCGTTAAGGCGAGACAAGTCGTGCAATTTGGAGTGCGTCGATGAAAACAATTCGAGGACCAGCCATATTCCTCGCGCAATTCGCTGCTGACCAGCCGCCGTTCAACACCTTGGGCGCTATCTGCGCTTGGGCCAAAAGTCTCGGCTATGTGGCCGTGCAGATCCCGTCTTGGGATGCCCGGCTGATCGACTTGAAGCGCGCGGGTGAAAGCAAAACATATTGCGATGAACTCTCCGCCGTAGTTGCCAAGCACGGGCTGGCCATCTCCGAGCTTTCGACCCACCTGCAAGGACAGCTGGTGGCAACGCATCCTGCCTACGATGCCATGTTTGACGGATTCGCCCCGGCAAACCTGCGCGGGAATCGAAACGCGCGTCAGGAGTGGGCGGTCGAGCAGTTGCACCTGGCGGCCAAGGCTTCGGCCCACTTTGGCCTAAGAGCTCACGTCACGTTTTCCGGAGCGCTGGCTTGGCCTTATTTCTATCCTTGGCCGCAGCGAACCGCGGGCCTCATCGAGACCGCGTTCGATGAACTCGCGAAACGGTGGGTACCGATTCTGAACACGTTTGAGGAAGCCGGCGTTGATCTTTGTTTTGAAATTCATCCCGGCGAGGATCTACACGACGGCGAGACTTTCGAACTTTTTCTGGACCGAGTGCACGGTCATCAGCGCTGCAACATCCTCTACGATCCCAGCCATTTCGTGCTGCAGCAGCTCGACTACTTACAGTTCATCGATCTCTATCATGCCCGAATCAAAATGTTTCACGTCAAGGACGCGGAGTTTCGTCCGACCGGGAAGCAAGGAGTGTACGGCGGATACCAGCCATGGTTGAAGCGGGTCGGCCGTTTTCGCTCGCCTGGAGACGGCCAAGTGGATTTTCGAGCCGTGTTCTCAAAACTTGCGCAGTATGATTTCTCCGGATGGGCCGTTCTCGAATGGGAGTGCTGCATCAAAAGTAGCGAACAGGGAGCAAGAGAGGGCGCGCATTTCATCCGTCGGCACATGATCGAAGTGGCAGAAACTTCTTTTGACGATTTTGCTCAATCACCGGCGGATCCGAAGGCCTTGCGCAAGATTCTCGGCTTGTAGGCGCACAAGCTCCGGAAGTCTTTGGCTACAATCGGGTGACGCCCCACAGCGGTTTCTGATTCTGATGCTTTCTATCCCTTTCGAGTGCTTGGGTTCTTCAGCAAGTCCGACGTCCCTCCAAAAAGGCTGAAAAAAGATACGGCTTGCCAACGGGGGCCGCCGTGGACATACTCTGGCAACCCTTCGGTATGACGGAAACTAGAACCGAAGACATTCGACAGGAGAAATAATGATGAAAAAGATGTTGTTGCTTCTGGGTGTGTTGATTTTGGCCTCGGTTGCCGCGAGCTCGGTCAGGGCGCAAGACAATCCGTATTTGGGAACGTGGAAACTGAATGCGGCAAAATCTAAAGCGCAAGGCATGCCGGTCCCAAAGAGCATGACACGGACAGTAACTGCCGATGGCGACAAGGTGAAGTACAGCTACGAAGGCGTGATGGCGGATGGAACCGCCGTGGCGTACAGCTTCACGGTTGCCTATGACGGGAAAGACTATCCGGTGACCGGCAACGGAATGCCCGGCGGCGCAGATTCGATTTCGATCAAGCGGGAAGGGACGCATAAGGCTACGGCCGTGTTGAAGAAGAGCGGGAAGGAACTCGGGACCTCCACGTCAGAAGTATCGAAGGATGGAAAGGTTACCACGCTCAAGTTGAAAGGGACGGCCGACGGAAAACCGGTGACGGGTGTAACAGTCTACGACAAGCAATAACAAGCCAGGTTAGTCGGGCAGAGCTCAGCAACCAGTTTCGCCCGATGGCCATTTCTGCCGCCCCGAGCGTGCTTATCTAACCTTCGCGGAAATCTTGGCAATTTCAAATCGAAGAGTACGGGGGCAATTGGTGCGATAACTACTCACAATCTTGCTTTTACTGGGCTAGCGAGCAATGGCCTGCCCGGACGCAATTTGTGTTTTGAGATTACGGTGAGCTCGGTAGCCTATCTTTCGATCCAAACTCCGGCAAGGGATTTTGAGTAGCGCAAACATCTTGAATATCGCGCATCTGCTGGGAATCGACACCGCTGCTCAGGGAAAGTAGTTCGTGCCTAGGATTTGTCGACCCAACCGTAACGACTGCTCTATTGATCGCTGCCGACCAGTTGGACAGCGTCGATCTCGTTCCAGCCAGGAACGACGTTGGTGGCCAAGGTGACTTTGACCCGGTCGGTCTTGAAGCTGGTCTTTGGGAATTTCGCGATCAGGTAGTTTAGATCTGTCGTGGGATCATTGCCTGCCCAAACTGTGTGCGCCGTGCCCTGTTCATCGAACACTTCAATTTTGATGACCGCGCCGGAGCCGCAAGACTCGCGAACCCGGACTTCTTCGCCGTAGACCGGCCTGGGATACTTCAGATCCAGCCACTCGATGCCGCCATCGGGAGTTTTTGGAGCCCAGGCCCGGCCGTCGTCTGTATATTTTTCCACGTTCGGAGCGCCGGTGGCCTGATTTGCCGACCAGCCGGCCGTGCCTTGCGCATCGTTGTAGGTAGAGGAGGCAGTCCCCTGAATCGCCCACTGCCCCTTCTGATCATTCTTGATCTCGTCCTGCTTCAACGCCCACGCAGCGCCGGCCAGCTTCGCCGTGGTTTCCGTATTCGTGTCCGTGCCTGGACTTGCGGCCGGTGTGGCCACAGCCGGTTTCGCGCCAGTAGCCGCTTCCTGGTTAGGCGCCCCTTTCTTGCAACCTGTAAACAAAAGTGCCAATGCAAGAACACCGGGGAACAATTTGCGAGAGACTTTCAATCCTTGCTCCTGAAAAACCTGCCGAAATGCAATTTGGATTTTCCGTCAAACCAGGTGAACCGACGGCATCGTACCCCGCTCGCGGTCCGGCGCGCAACCGAATTTGTCTCCGACCGGCTATTAGTGAGGTCGCACTGCAAAGGGCTTCATGTCTCTATACAGGTCAAAATAACCCTTGTCGGTCGGACCGCTTCTCTTTCATTTGATGCTCAGAAAACAGTCTCCGCATGTTGTTCGAGCGTCATCGGCGGACGCCTGCACACTTGCTTCCCGTCTTGTCGGTATCGGAGATGCCACGCATTGTGCCTCTCGCCGATTTGTCCGCGTTGTGCCATCCGTGCTTTTCCGTGACACAAATCCTCGCCCAATTCGACGACGATTTGGTGACGCCAAAAGCTTTTTAGGTCTCTCGCGCACATGAGTGTCACACGCTCAATAATTTCCTCGTGATTCCTTCCGGCAGCCACAAAGTTGTGGGATGGTGGCCCTAGGATGTAGCGACCGGGTCCGCCTTCTTCTGAGGAGGACTGGTGCCCGACTACGGCACCACCGGCAAAATCAACGCGCTCGGATGCTCTTTATCGTGCACGATCGTATTCGTCGCTGGAACCAGCTTGTCCGAACTGGCCGCCGGTTCTCCGGTGTTCAGATTGCGGTCAAACCTCGGAAAGTTGCTGCTCGACACTTCCAACCGGATGCGATGCCCAGCCCGAAAAACGTTGCTCGTCGCCCAAAGATCGATCGAGAGCGGATAAACCTGCCCCGGTGTCAGCAGGGTCGCTTTTTCCTGAGAGGCCCGATACCGCGCCCGCAAAATACCCTCGGTCAGGTTGATCGCGGTGCCATCGGGATAGACATCCACTAGTTTCGCCGTGAAATCCGTGTCGACCGCTGACGATGACGCAAAGAATTCGAGACGCACCGGGCCCGTTACTTCAGCGTCGTGTTCCAGAGGAACCGTCGAATACACCAGAACGTCCTTTCGCTCCTCAACCTTGCGCTGATCCCGCGGCCCGGGCGCAAGATGGTCGCTATCGCAGCAAAGTGGCCCACCAACGGTGGGCGCGGGATCGGCCGGATCGTACGTGTATTTGTCGGCTGGTTCCTTGCCGGGCGCGAAAGTGGAAAGCGAGCCGGCGCCCTTCGTGGAGTTCGCGGCGCCCTCTGAATGCAGAAAGTATTTCGTGGCCTGAGCGCGAGCCAGCGGCCAATCGTCTTCTTCCCGCCATTGATTGGTGCCCATGACGAAGATCTTCACTGGCTTGCTGGTGGCAAAGCTGTTTTTCATGCCCTTAAACAGATAGTCGTACCAGGCCAGCGTGATCTCCTCTTCTTCGTTCTTGACCGCTTCGGCGCCGAAATCGATCTCGCCGATCTTGCGCCCGCCCCCTGCGTGGCCTCCGATAATGACCAGCAACCGTTGGCCCTTGCGCGCATCTTCAGTCGCAGCGTTCTTTTTCAAGCCCGCGTAGTTCCGCAGCGTGCCTCCGAGAAAAATGTCATACCACGCGCCCACGTGCAACGCCGGTACACGAATATCTGGAAAGTGCTCTTCAATCGATACCCGCTTCCAGTAATCGTCGTAATTCGTGTGAGCGAGCCAATCGAGAAAATATGGAGCGACCACCGACGCCGTCACGTTGACGACGCCCGACGGATTCACGTTGTAGATCGGATAGTTCGTCAGCGGGAGCACATTCACCGCTTCCGGCGAATTCGGCATCTGCTCGACCTGATGCAGGACCGTGTCTTGCGCCAGGCCGCTCGTCCACGATTCGTCGAACCATTGTTCGAACGCTCCGCCTTGATATGTCCATCCGTCGTGATAGTTGCTGGCCGTCACCACAGGGCAGATCCCAGCGAGATGAGGAGGATGCGCTGCCGCCGCCAGCATCTGCGTCGCGCCGACGTAGGAACCGCCGAACATTCCCACCTTTCCATCCGAATACGGCTGCGCCGCGACCCATTCAATCGTGTCATAGCCGTCCTCCGCTTCGTGGATGAACGGATACCACTGGCCATCGGAGGTGTAACGCCCGCGCACGTCCTGCAGGAACACGACGTAGCCCCGCGCCGCCAAATGTTGCGCGAAGTTGACGTTGTAGCCCCAAACGGATCGGCGGTAAGGCGTGCGCTGCAGCAGCACCGGAAACTTACCGTCGGCGTCCGGCCTGAAAATATCGCCGCGCAGCACGACTCCGTCACGCATCTCCACCTTGACGTTGCGTTCGATCTTTACGGGATAAGACTCGTCAGCAAGCACAGGCGTGGAAAACAACACCAGCACAAACGCGAAAATGCTCAACCTCGACTTCATCGTAAGGACCTCCGGAAATCCACCACGGAACCGATTGCTGCCATTCTCTCTTCGAACGCTCCAGAAGAGAAGTGGCAACATTGCGATCCACATGTTCGTGGTAACACGTGTTGCGCAAGGATGCCCCCGCTAAAAGAAGTTGCGCGATATACTTAGGAACGGAAAATTGGTGAGCGGTTGAAACCGGCGATCTTGAAAATAAAAACGCCGACTCGCTTTTTATCAGAAACTTTCGACTAAATCCCTTTGCCAGCCGCAGATAGCGACAATCTCTGTTTTTTGATCCAATAAACCCGTTTCCTCAAAAAGGCGGCCTTTCTTGTCGGTGCAAGTTTCAGAGACTATTTTCCTTCACTCCTCTTAAGCGCGGAGCCTCGTTAACTTCCTAGAAGCTTCCCGTAGCGCCGCGCCTCGACGTCGGCATTTGGTTTGTTCGAACCATTTCGCTTGCCCCCATCGCCCCACGGGCTTCAATGGTATGTCACAATAGGCGGCATTTTGTTCGTCACAAATCGAGAAGTGACAGACCAGTTCGATAGAGACCCGAGTAATCATGTAGAGTTCTATCGTTTAACGCTAGCGCGTTTTGTCGGTACTAATCCGACGGACGAATCGATAGTTTCCGGCTTGCCCATAAGAACTGATCAGTCCGCGTTTACCGCTGTTTCACTCGAACTTGTTGGCGTGAGACGCAGATGAACCAGAATGTTCAGATGGTTCGCGACGATGGCTCGCCTCTAGGCTACTTCGACCATTCCGGCGCCTCCGCCCCATAAGGCACAATCCTTGACGCATTTGGCAGAGTCAGATTACTGAAGGCGAGAGGCGGAGCAAGGAAAGAAAGCTTTCCATAGACTGAATCGATGGACGTCCTCTTAGCCGGATAAGTATCGTGCTCCGGTAGGGATTTCTGCCTTGCGGTTTCGAGAAAGCCCAACTCCTGAACCCACATCGCGCTGCGCGCCAGCGACAGCTTCACGTGATAGGATCCGCCTTCGATTGACCGGCGCAGCAGTGCTGCCATCATACTTGCTGCGGCGAAATAGCCGGTCATGAGATCGGCCAAGTAGAACACAGGCGAGAAACGTGGTTTGTCGGGCTCCCCTTCTTTCGAAGCGAAGCCGGAAGCGACTTGCCCATTCTGATCAAAGCCAGGGCGTTCGGTCCAAGGGCCGGAATGACCATACGCGTTGACTGTCATGCAGACGATGCCGCGCTCGCTCTTTGCAGCCAGTTCTGCCGGCAGCAGCCCGAAGCGCTTGTTCACGCCTGGACGATAGCTGTTGGTGAGAATGTCCGTTTTCCGAGCAAGTCGCTTCATGGTTTCAAGATCATTGCTGTCGCGCAAATCGAGGTAGGCGCATGTCTTTCCGACATCAACACCGAGATGCTGGGCGAACGTATCGGGATAAGACGGCGAACTAATATGCAGCACTTCTGCGCCATACTCAGCGAGCGTGCGGGCGCTGCGAGGACCCGCCAGAACATGCGTGAAGTCTAGAACGCGAACGCCTTGTAACGGAGAGTTTGCATCAGGATCGAACGGCACGGGCTCTCCGTCCGCTATCTTCTCGATTTCAATAACCGGTACCCGGCTGAGCGCAGCGCCCTGCGGATGAGCGAGCCATTCCTCACGGGTGAAGGCACGGCATGCAGGAAGGCCAACATTTGAAAGCGCCGTCTCCAGGTCAGCTGAATCCCACTTCGCGATTTCACGGGCAATGGAATCCTTGTTGTAGCCACAATCAAAGAAATTCAAATAACCCTTCAGCAACTTCATATAGGGCGGTCCGGCCTCAATCATGAGATAGCGATTGTCACCACAAAGAAACATATCATTCAGATCGACAAATTCTGCGCCGACATTTATCGGGCGGCCCTGCTGCTCCACGAAGTGCGTAGGATGCAGGTGGTGCAGCGCATCGATGATGTCGATTCCAATGTCTGTTTTCTGACCAGTCCGGGCATGCCAGACGGCGGCACCCGCGACACCGATCAGCAAATGGGCCATACCGGACGCCTCGCCGAGTCGGTGGGGTGAACGGATCACCGGATCGGCACCGTGCAGCACTGCGTCCCCGAGGAAATGTGGTGCAAGGCCTAGATGATCGATGAGAGCCGCAAGTGGTTTAGATTCGACCTGTCTGGGAGATTGCGGATCTTCGAATTGGTTCTCCCCAATTCCATCCGATCCTGCGTTATCGGGTCCCGTCATCGCAACTCCAATCAGCCGTGTCGCCGTTCCATTGAAATGCGTGCCTGGCTGGTAGTTCCCTCGAATCGCTCCGTGAAATCGGGCGGCCAACACTGTAGGATGTGATTTTTTTCAGGCTAACGATGGGGAGTGTAACTTGTCAAGCGAACATACTCTGACGTCGTCCAATACCTTGAAAATACTAAATCGAAGCAGCCATCCTCGCACGTTGAGTGCCACACGCTCAAATCCGAAAGTCTAAGTCAGTTGTTCGCCACAGTTCGTCACGGCCCCGCTTGCAATCTACATTATATCTAGATAAAATCTAGAAAGGCTCCGCTTCGAGTGGGACGAGAGGAAAAATAGGGGCAATCGGACGAAGCATGGGGTGTGGTTTGAAGAAGCTTAGAGCGCCTTCCGCGATCCGAATGCGCGCCTCTTCCACGATCCAGAACACTCACAGGAAGAGGATCGGTTTATCCTCATCGGAGTGAGTTCAACGGCAAGACCTCTGGTCATCGTTCACTGCTACAAGGAATCGGAATCAGTGATTCGGATCATTTCCGCAAGGAAAGCAACCAAGAAGGAGGTTAGATTTTATGAAGAAGGAATATGATTTTTCCAAGATGAAAGAACTCAAGAACCCCTACGCCGGCAAGAAACAAGCCGTGGGAATCAACTTGAGCTCGGAAGTCGTAGACTATTTCAAGGGACTGGCGGATGAGACAGGACTTCCTTATCAGAAGTTAATCGACCTTTATCTTCTTGACTGCGCGAAAAAGCGCAAGAAACTGACAATGAAGTGGGTGGCGTAGAGTCTGTAAATTGGCCGCTAACTTGCAGAATACGCTAGAATTGAAAACGGAGGAGTGGGTGAGCGGTTGAAACCGGCGGTCTTGAAAAATAAAATCGCCGATTCGCTATCTTGCAGAAAATTCAACTAAATCCCTTTGCCAGCCGCAAGATAGCGCCACTTTCTGTTTTCTGGACTTGCTTCATTTTTGCCTGTTTTGTGCCACTTTTAGTGACAATTTGGTGACACTTTTCTCTCCAAGCCCGACACGCACTTGAGTGTCACACGCTTAAGTCGGGAATGATCTCCGACGACCCATTCTAGTCTTCGAAAAGGAGCCATGAGATTTCGGTTCAAGACGACAATTCAAAGGGAGACGCGACGTGACAAAGTCGACTGGTCAGAGCAAATTCTGAAATCAAAGCAGTTTACCTTAGTGGTCGAAAGTCAGCTCTATACGGCAGGCTCCCTTGTGAGTTTTGATGCGTACACGATCGGCAAACTTCCGAATCATAAAGGTCGATAGAAGTGCGACCCCCTCAGGGGTGCCCAGGCTTTCAAATGAAGGAACAGATTCCGCAAGCTGTATTGGGACTCCTTCATATTCTAAATCCGCAGCCAGCTTGAATTCGTCGAACTCTATGCTGACTTGCACTCGTTCGAGTCCGGGATTGAACGCTAACGCGCTGTTTACTGTCTCATGGACGGCCTGCACCGCGGATATGACGACTTCCCGGCGCATTCCCCAAGCGGCGCCGTGTTCTTCCATCATGGAATCGATTTTCTCCATGTCGTCGCCAGGCACCACCTCTAAACTAACTCGTCTTGCTATTCCCAAACGGAACAGCAAGCTGAGAGAGACCACCAAGACCGTCGCAAGCGCGGTAGATGAGCTAAAGAGGGGGTGCAACACTTCCGGTATAGTGCGGTAAAGTTCCGGCGCCATGTCCACGCTCAAACCAAAGAGTAGGGAAATGCCCACTGCAAAGATGCGCCGGGAGTCCAACATGCGCGAGGTTAAAAGTTGAATGCCTCCCAGAACGATGAAACATGCCGAATAAATCAGAATGGCCCCAACAACAGGAGCTGGCATTGCCGCCAAAACGGCCGCGAGCTTGGGGAAAAACGCTAGAGCGGCAATCATGATTCCTGTCGGAATCGCAAGGCTGCGGCTGGTCGTTCCGGTTGCCAGAGAAAGTCCGATGCAGCTGGAGACTGTGGTCTGAGCTACCCCACCGGAGAGACCTGAGAAAAACGTCCCTAGACCACTCGCGAGTAGCCCACCACTGGCCGACTTCATGTCCGTTCGCTTCCAATCCGCGTCGTTAATTTTTTGACAAAGCGTTAAATCTCCGACCATCTTCAATCCGGCGGTGAGAGAAGCGATCAAGAATGGGGCGAGAAGAGAAAATCGGAAACTCAATCCGGAAACTACTCGATGAGGAAAATTAATCCACGGCTCGTTCAGCTCACGCACAAATTGCGCCCACGGCAGGACACCCCAACCAAGCGCCAGAATGTATCCAGCCGACAGACCCAACAACATGGGCAAAGCATGCAGCTTTCCTTTATTCCAGACCGTCGCGCCCACCATCACAAGCAGAGTTACCGCTCCGACCAGAAATGCGCGCAACTCCGGAACACTTCCCTGCCCGGTATAGCCGACGAACCTCGGACATCCCAAGCGGATTAACTGCAGCCCCGCCATGGCCACCATTAGCCCGGTTACTTCGGGAGGAAACAAAACCCTGGCCCGGTCCAAAACCCGGGACAATAAACTCAACAAAATTCCTGCCACAGCGACCATGCCGAACAGCACCGGAAATCCACCTGCTTGCACGGCAAGGATAGAAGTTGGCAAGAAGATCAAACTGCTGGTAAGCGGGGCAAAATAGCCGCTGCCAAGGGCGCCGCGAGTGGACTGCAAAATGGTAGCGAGTCCGCCCGCGATCATGGAGATTCGAATGATCGACGCCGCCTGCGCTTCTGTCCCCCCGATCGAATTTACGATTACCACAACGTAAAGCCATCCCACAGACAGGAGGAATACGTGTTGGAACGAAACACCGAGCCTCACCAACAACGGAGGTGTTTCATCCACATCGTAAAGAAGATTGGAGGGCCGTTTGCGAACCACGCCGGCGCTATCAGCATCTCCACTTGGCGGAAAAAATGCCGATAGCATTTTGCGGAGGGCAATCAAACGAGCGTTTAGGAGTCCTTGTGAAGACATTCTTCGATCTCAGTGTCAGGAAACGATTCAATCCCAGTCAGCCGGATTTCCGCTAAGTAACGACCGCGAATTATAGTCGGAGCGGTGCTGCAAGACCGGGATCACTGAGGAGGACCGGTCTCCTTCACTTTCGCGAACGGGATCTGCGAAAACAATTGCAGGTCGATGATCATATTCAGCCGCCGGTCCAACTGAAAAAACGTTGCCGCCTTCTTTCCTGGCAGCACCTGGTTCACCACCGGTACGTACTTCACCCGCAACGCCTGCACCTCCTGATCCACTTCCAGCCAGTGCCGCACATAAATCATCGCGTCCTGGTCCGTCATCGTTGACCACATGTGTGCGTACTGCTTCAACAAGTCATATTTCTGGTTGTTCACTTCCTGCAGGTCCTTGACGTAATGGTTGTAGATCGGCCAGAACTTTTGCGCCTCCGCATCGGAAAGAGACAAATTCTGCCCAATGACCTGCATTTTCTTTGCTCGCAAATCTTGTCGCAGCATAGCGATGTCCTCGTCCGTAATCGACGGGTTGATAATGTTCGGCACGACAACTTGCCGCCCAGGGTCCGCCTCCGGCTGTATTTTCGACCTCGCCGAAGCCCATCCGAACAAGGCTGACGTCATCACCATGCCCACAACGAACGCCCCAACCAATCGAACCGTTCCCTTCAGTTTGCTCTTCATACCTGTTCTCCTTGCCCAAGACTCCACATCTCAGTCCGCTGTCGCGAAAATCTGTTCGCACAAGATACCTCATTTGAGGCCAGTTCATGACACATTTCCTTTCCTTCTGTCCGGGACTGCCTCCTCGCATCAAAGCAGGGGTCAAGATGGGAATAGATTCAAATTGATCAGTGAAAGACCGGTTGAAACCGGTGAACTTGAAAAATAAAATCACCGATTCGCTATCTGATAGAAAATTCAACTAAATTCCTTTGCCAGCCGCAAGATAGCGACATTTTCTGTTTTCTGGATTTGCTCCGTTTTAGCCTGTTTTGCGCCACTTTTAGTGACAATTTGGTGACAGTCGATAGTTTCAGCTTTTCCCGTGCTTGAGTGTCACACACTCAAGCCCACTTATTGTCGGCACCGACCGGCAATTGACTGATATCACCCCGGTCGACATCGAAGGATACAAACTCCACAGGCGAAAACAAGTGTCGGGCGCGACGGTAAATCGTGAGCTGGCGCTTCTCAAGCGCATGTTCAATCTCGCCATAGACTGGGATTTTTACCTGGGTTCAAATCCACTTCGCAAAGTGAAATTCTTTCAAGAATTCAACACTGGCAAGCGGATCTTGACCGAAGCCGAAGAAGAGGGATTGGCCCGAAATGCCGCTCCGTATCTTCAAGACATAATTCTTTTCGCCTTGAATACGGGATTGCGAATCGGGGAAATTTTCATTCTTCTTTGGTCCAACGTGGATTGGGAGAAAAGCGTTTTGAATGTTTTTACGCCAAAAACGGGAAAGGTTCGGGTTATTCCAATGAACGCGGAAACTCGAAGGATTCTCGAAACTTGGGTGAAAGGCAAACGAAACGAATTCGTTTTCTACAATTACGGGACCGGGAAACCGTTTGTTGATTTGAGTGCGGGCTTGGCTCTGGCATGCCAGAAAGCGGGAATAACAGGAGTGACGTGGCATACACTTCGTCACACCTTTGCCTCTCGCCTACTGGATCGGGGCGTGGACATCGTGACGGTGAAAGAGCTGCTGGGGCATTCCACCGTTCTGGTAACCATGCGCTACTTGCATCCGAATCTCGAAGCGAAGGTGCAGGCCGTAGCGAAACTCGCGGCGAACTGTGACAAATCCGTGACAGTCCGCCCCAAAATGCAGCAATTGATTCCTAAAATGTCACAAATCGGCCGCTAACTCACGGAGTACGCTAGAATTAGAAACGGAGGAGTGGGTGAGCGGTTGAAACCGGCGGTCTTGAAAACCGTTAGACTCGAAAGGGTCTCGGGGGTTCGAATCCCTCCTCCTCCGCCACGGTGTCAATCTGCGGCGTTCCATCCTCACGAACGGTCACGGTCACCGTTCCTTCACTTGAAGAACCGCCATCAACGATGTACCCGCGATTTTCTGTGGAATCACTTCACACCGAGAGATGCATCTTAATGCTCTATTCATCACTTTCATCCGCACCCCGAATCCGGAGGAATATGCCTCGCGAAGATTCTGCTTCCCCATCAGCCACAGTTTCCTGATGGCTACAGTGGGCACTAGTGGCAAGCCCCAATAGCTCCAGCGAATGATTTCAAGTCCGTTTCGTTTCGCAGTTTCTTCTAGGGATCTGGCTGAGTAACGGCGGTAATGACCTGCGCCGCGGTCGTACTCGGAAAAAGCCCACTCGCCCGCGGGAACGTTCACAACTAACTTACCACCTGGAGCTAGGTGAAACAAAACGGCTTGGACAAAAGGATCCTCGTCTCGAATGTGTTCGATGACGTCCCACAGAAATATCAGCTCGAATCGCTGTCTAAATAATGACTCACATTGATAAATGTCATAGCAGCAAACCCGGCTGAACATGCTCAGGTTATGAGTCAATCCATTCTCGTTTAAATCAAACCCCGTAACTCGCCGCCCGTAAGCCTCTTCGACCTGGCGCTGAAGCAAGCCTTGGCCGCAGCCAACCTCTGCCATCTCGCCGGTATTCTCCATCAAATAGCCAGCCAACTGCCGAAACACCTCAAATCTTCGCATCACCCAAAAATGATCGAGCGAAGCCAACTCAAAGTAACCGTCCGTCATACTCACTTTTGCTGGGGCAGACAGATACTCAATTTTTCTCGCCAGGGCTTGACTCATAGGAGAGGCCGCTGCGGAGGATCGCGCCATCACCGCAAAAGTTCCTTTTCCAGGACACTCGAAGCAGCATCGTTCGCGGCAGTCTCACGTAAAGCACCGCATTTGCGGCCAATTACATAATGGGGTCTCGCCTTGATTTCCTCGTAGATGCGACCGACATATTCCCCGATGACTCCCAAAAAAAACAGCACCATACCAGAAAGGAACGTCACCGCTACAATCAATGCGGTAAACCCTTCAGGCGACCTTTGCAAGAAAAACCGGGCATACAAAGCGTAAAAGACGTACAAAACGGAAAAAACCATTACGAACGCGCCCAGTAAAGCGGCCGCACGAATGGGCACGATCGAAAACGCAAAAATTCCATCAAAGGCAAGCCTCAGCAGCCGCATCAGGTTGTACTTGCTTTTCCCTGAATGCCGTTCCGCCCGTTCCACTTCAATTCCTATCTGCCGGAAGCCCACCCAGGTCCGCATGCCCCGCAAATACCGGTGATGTTCCGGCATTCGCCGCAAGTGATCGACCACACGCCGCGACATCAGTCCAAAGTCGCCCGAGTCCAGCGGCAATTGGATGGCGGAAAGGCTCGCCATTATCCGGTAAAACAGGAAGTAGCACAGCCGCAGCAGCCACGGCTCCTTCCGCCGTACCCGTTTCGCATACACGACGTCGTAACCGTTGTGAAATTTCTCTACAAACTGAGGAATTACCTCGGGAACATCTTGCAGGTCACCGTCCATCACCACCACCGCATCTCCGGTAACATGATCCAGCCCTGCGGTGATCGCGGCCTGGTGTCCGAAGTTTCTCGACAGGGACAGTGCTAGAATGCGCGGATCACTTCGCGCTGCCTCCGCCAAAATATCGAATGTCCCATCCGTGCTTCCGTCGTCTACAAATACAATCTGGTGCGGACCGCCCGACAAATGATCAAGGACACTGCTCAGCCGCCGCAGCAGTTCCGGCAGCACACCAGTCTCATTGTGCACGGGAATCGCGACAGAGAGACTGAATCCTGTTGTCACGTTAGCGGCATCCTTCCAGGACGGGGTTTTACCTTACCTTGATTCTCATATCACAGCAACCCATGCGCTTGCGCCATCGCCTGCCAGACAAGTCACGAACAAGCTTGGTAGTGGTGCAGTTTGTCAGCCGCGTGGATCGGCACACCGGCCTATTCCTCACCGATGAGTAACCATTCCAGGGACTTGCCAAACTCTCGACTGATTGCGAGCAGCACTTCCGCACCAACTTCGTTGCGCCCGTGCTCGGCCTTTCTCAACGTCCTGGACATTTCGCAACAATTTTTCTCTCCTCGCATCCCCTGCCCTTCGTCGACCAAGAGACTAAGTTCGCGACAGGTTCAAAACGCTCAACTACAAGAATCTTAGGGATTTGCCCGAGTTCGTTTTGTACTTTTCGAGCTTTTCGAGCAGGCCGGCGTGGGCATGTCCGCACACCACTCCCCGATAGCTGGATCTTGTTCTCGAAACGAGCTGCTGGAGCCGTTGGAGTTAGCTCGGCAAGCACCCTTTTTGTATGTTTAAATATATCGTTATATAACTATTATATTAACAAAGTGACCCGCGCATCCGATGTCAGAGCCACGAAGTGTCGTCTACGAACTTGCCTTACGTGCATCATCGCCACGGTAGACACGATCGGGCTCACGATCGCTGTGCATTCCCAAGCCTAATTGGAACGTCTCGCACACCGCGGCCAACCTGTTTGTTCCAATGCACAACGGCCAATCAGTAATCAAATGGTCCTGCTGGAAGACTCGTCTGCCCAATCGGCTTCTGAACGGGCGCATCGGTCGAGATCCCCCACTGGGTCGTTGTGTAGGTCGTGGGCGCCGTCGAAGGGATGACGTACCAGACTCCATTCGAAGGACGCCACACCGCAAGGTCCGTCTTGCCGTCGCCATCGTAATCGCGTGGCACTGGTACGTCCTGCACACCACTCAGTGTCGCTCCCCACTGCGTGATGATCGGGGAACTCGGATCGCTGCTCGGAACAATGAACCAGGTACCTTGGGATGGCCGCCACACAGCAATATCCGTTTTGCCGTCGCCATCGTAATCCCCCGGCACGGGCACGTCCTGTACGCCATTCAACGTGGCGCCCCACTGCGTGATGACCGGGGAGTCGGGCTCACTGCTCGGGACAATAAACCAGTTGCCGTTCGATGGCCGCCATACAGCAATATCCGTTTTGCCATCGCCATCGTAATCTCCCGACACTGGAACATCCTGCACACCATTCAGCGTCGCACCCCACTGCACGATAATCGGTGTGCTTGGATTGCTGCTCGGAACAATAAACCACGTGCCGTTCGATGGCCGCCACACCGCTATGTCCGTTTTGCCATCACCATCGTAATCTCCCGACACTGGAACATCCTGCACACCATTCAGCGTCGCACCCCACTGCACGATAATCGGAGTGCTCGGATTGCTGCTCGGAACAATGAACCACGTGCCGTTCGATGGCCGCCACACCGCTATGTCCGTCTTGCCGTCGCCATCGTAGTCTCCTGGCACGGGAATATCTCCGGTCGTTCCCCATTGCTGCATGACATCCTGGCTCGGATCGCTGCTGGGAATGACAAACCAAGCGCCTTGGGATGGCCGCCAGACGGCATAATCAGCTTTGCCATCCGCATCAAAGTCACCCGCTGCCGCAGGGAAAAAGATCTTGGCGACAAAGGCGTCGTAGGAGCCGCCGGAGGTGGCCTGGAAGGCATTCTTTGTGGGGAAGTCGGTGGAATAGGTAAGGCCTGTCACGTAGGCGTTGCCGGCGTTCACGGCGATGGCAGTGCCGTATTGAGCGAAGCTCCCTCCCAGATAAGTCGAGTAGACAAGTGCGTTACCCGCGGTGTTCAACTTCGTCACAAAGGCGTCCTCAGAGCCGGCATAGGTGGCCTGGAAGGCATTCTTTGTAGGGAAATCGGTGGAATACGTAATGCCTGTCACGTAGGCGTTGCCGGCGTTCACGGCGATGGCAGTGCCAACATCACTGGAGCTCCCGCCCAGGTAGGTGGAGTAGAGGAGGGCTGTACCGGTAACGTTCAACTTCGTTACGAAAGCATCGTTACCGCCGCCAGAGGTGGCTTGGAAGGGATTCATTGTGGGGAAGTTGCTGGAACTGGCAACGCCTGTCACGTAGGCGTTGCCCTCCGCATCCACGGCAATGCCATCGCCCCTATCACTGCCGCTACCGCCCAGATAAGTGGAATAGAACGTCGCGTTCCCCACGGCGTTCAATTTTGTCACAAAGGCGCTTTCGTCTCCGTCCAAGCTGGCCTGAAAGGCATTCTTCGTGGGAAAGTTAGTGGAATAGGTAAGGCCTGTCACAAATGCGTTTCCACTCGTGTCCGTAGCAATGCCATAGCTAGCATCAATATCGCTACCGCCGAGGTAGGTGGAGTAGAGGAGGGCATTACCCGCGGCGTTGAACTTCGTTACGAATGCGTCGTCATCGCCGCCATAGGTGGCCTGGAAGGGATTCTTTGTGGGGAAGTCGGTGGAATACGTAGACCCTGTCACGTAGGCGTTGCCCTCCGCATCCACGGCAATGCCATTGCCGGCCTCATAGCTGCTACCGCCCAAATAGGTCGAGTAGACGAGGCCGTCGCCCACGGCGTTCAATTTTGTCACGTAGGCGTCTTGGCCTCCCAAGCTGGCCTGGAAGGGATTCATCGTAGGGAAGTTGGTGGAAGTGGTAGACCCAGTCACGTAGGCATTGCCCGCTGCGTCCACGGCAATGGCAACGCCGTAATCATTGGAGCTTCCGCCGAGGTAGGTGGAGTAGACGAGAGCTGTGCCGGCGGCGTTCAACTTCGTCACGAAAGCGTCGTAATAACCGCCGGCGTAAGTGCCCGACAGCGGATTTATCGTGGGGAAGTTGGTGGAACTGGTATCGCCTGTCACGTAAGTGTTGCCCGCTGCGTCCACGGCAATGCCATAGCCGTAGTCAGTGCCGCTCCCGCCCAGATAGGTGGAATAGCGCAGCATTGGGTCGATGGTCAGTGCTTTTTTTTTGTCATAGCTCGCCACCTCAAACCCTACCTCCTGCTTCCCCTTCACCGTGTAGCGCCCGGCAATGATTCGTTTCTCGGGCTGTCCTTCACCCCTTTGGTATACGACCGGCTTCCCCAGCACCACCTCTCCGCCCTCCATCCTTAACTCCAGATCCCCCTCGCGGTTGATCCTCACTCGTTTCGCACCATCGATGCGCAGCCGGATCGCTCCTGCATCCGCTCCCGCCGCCACAATGAAGTCCGACTCCAATTCTCCCTGGTGTCCGTAATAAACCAGATCCACTCCCGGGTAGACACTCTCGTATTTCACACGATCGTAGTTCGGCACATCGATGCGCCACTTGCTCGGGTCGTTCCCAATGAAGTAGTTGCTCTTTCCTGGCAACTCTTCCCCTCCCACGACTTTCGTCACGTGGTTCGCTCCCACCAGATTCATTCGCAGCACCGCGGATCGCACAGATCCCATTCCCCGCTCGCGACTTCCTGGTTCTGTTTCTCGAACATCTCGAGATTGTTTGTTTTCTTTGCCAGGCGCACGAAGCGCCATCACCGCTCCCCCTGAAGTGAGAAACATCGTGTAACCCTTGCCGCGCGAGAGAAACTTCACCTCCTCATCCGTCTGCCCCTGGTTCGCTTCAAAACGGAGCGGAGACTTCCCGTAGCTCTCGAGCAAGCGTGCTGAAGCGGTTGCATCCATCGGGCGGGTGTCCGGAATCGCAGGCAACAAAGCGGAAGCCTGCCTCGTCTTGGGACGGATCGGCTCGGCCGGCGACACCGGCCGAGCCGCCACACTCACGGGCGCAGCATGGCTCTTTACACTGCTCGCATCCCCATGCTGAGGCGATCTAATGTTCATCAGGAGGACAGCAACAGAACAGACCGACAAAATACCTACAGCGCAAACCGATCGATAGGCGTGGAAAGGGGGTATTCGGTCCATGGGTTGCCTCCCCGTGTCGAGAATCGCGCTGCGAAAGAACGTAAGGCCCGCCTGGATTCGGTTATGTTATAGGGCCAAGAGAAGGGCGGCTGCACCTGGTTGAGCAATCAGGCCGTTCCAGGAAGCGCGAGTGCTCGGCATTCTTATCTTTCCGCCTACCCCTGTCAAGAACTAGAACTGCCATACCTCAAGCGACCTAGAATTGATTGGCGTAAATTTCTTTGCCGGCCGGTTGATCCCATCCTGTGTGCCCTCTACATATAAAGGATGCCCTTCTTCTTGTTGATCGGGTTCCGGTCGAAAAACTCCGCCACTCGGTTTCTTCCCTTCCTGAGCGTTTCGCAACGACCTTCCTCAGAACGCTCAACTGTAAGAATCCTAGGGACTCACTCGAGTTCGTTTTGTGATTTTGATCTTTTCGAGTTGGCGGGGCGTGAGCATGTCCGATCACCGTCCCGCGATGGCTGGGACTCGTTCTCCAAAGCTTCCACGCACTTCCGTTCGGCTGCTAGAACCGTTCGAGTTAGCCATTATGTATTTACTATATAGTTATATAGATGAAGAAGAAGCGTGAGCTGCTTTAACCAGACTGGACCTCTTCGATTTCATTGCATAGAGCGCCGTGTCCGCAGCGTACAAAAGGGTTCCGACAGTATCCGCGTCGCACGGATAACTGGCAACTCCAAAGCTGACAGAGAGAAATGGATCTTCGGTATCTTTCGCAAGCAGATCGCGGATTCGGCCTGCTACCAACGCAGCGGCCACCGGGCCCGTCTCCGGTAGAATTACCGCAAACTCATCCCCACCGTGCCGCGCGGCAGTGTCAACCGACCGGGAACAGTCCGTCAGGATCTGAGCCAGCCTGCAGAGTGCCCTGTTCCCCGCCAAATGCCCAAACCAATCGTTGATCCGTTTCAATCCATCAAGGTCCAGCAAGAGAAGCGAAAATTCGCGTTCGGTGCGCTTGGAGCGGCAGATCTCTGAATGTAATACCTCGAAAAGCCGGCGATGGTTCGCCAAACCGGTCAGCGAATCGCTCGAGGCCTGATGGCGTAGTTGCGCTTCGAGCAACCGCTGCTCGGTCATATCAATGGCGATTACTTCCTGACCGGCAAAGTTCCCATTGTCGTCGTGGACATTGCGGCCGCTCAACTTGGCTTTTAAAATCGTACCATCCAGGCGCTTCCAATCGATTTCGAGAGGCTCGATTTCCTGTGTTTCCTGGGGATGTCGCGCGAAAAGTGGCCTCTGGCACAAATTGGGAAAGAGCGCAGATTCTTGATTCGCAGCCAAGAGTTGCTCTTTCGACGCGTAGCCAAGCATGGTCACCAGCGTCTGATTCACGTCGAGCAATTCCCCTTCCGCATTACTCAAGTAGATTCCATACATGGGATTGTCGACCAGCGCGCGATACAGGGATCGGGAATGCTTCAGGGCTTTTTGCGCCTCTTCTAATTCCTGGCGTAGAGTCTTGTTATTCAATGTCCGACGGACAACCATGGGCAACTGAGAGATATGTTCTATTTGCACGTAGTCGAAAGCATCTTGAGCCGTTAGCGCGGCGACAGATTCCCCAGTTAGTCCGGTCGTCACAAAAATGACGGGAGTCTCTTGCCCAGCCTGATGGAGAGGCGATGCCTCCGACGTTATCCAGTTTGAACCGGGATGCTCGACGATGGCGACATCGTAGGTGTGGCAGCGCAGTTGTTCCGTAGCGTGTGCCAAGCTCAGAGCAACATCGGAGCTAACAGTGAATTGCCCTTTCTCCAGTTCTCGCAGGCAACTGCCAATCACATCTGCCACACGGTGAACAAAAAGGACGCGGAGGGAACGTTGACGGTGGGAAGGCAAGCTCTCCGGGTGCATATTTCCCCCCGAGAACGGATGTTCGTTTTGAGCTAGATGCGGCATAGATGCCTTGCGCGGCCTCACCGAATCCGTCGATGGCACCATCCATGAAGTGAACCCAGGCTCTCCGTGGATTATGGTAGGCCAGGCAGCGGGCGATGTCTGTTCCATTGTGGACATGTCACCGAATGGGCACATTCGCTGCCATGCGGAAATCGCGGAAGGCACTGCGATCGAGAGTCGCTCTTCTCTTTTCACCATCGGGACCTAGCCCAACATCTGGCGTCGAAGGGTCATGGTGAGCGTGGCTGAAACTAAGCAGCTCGTCTGCCACTTGCAGAGCCCGGAGAAGCTAACCTTTTCTTGGATTAAATTCTCGGGACCAGATCAGTGGCGTTGCATTCCGTGCTTTACTTATGTTGGTTAAGTAACGACAATAACTGACAATTTAACTTGACAACATGAGTTAATTAGCTCATCCTAGTTAGGTACCGACACAACCAGATGGCAATCTGACCTGACACTAGTTCTGAACTTGCCTTTGGCGAAGACTGACCCTTGAACATTTAAGAGGTGGTTAGAATGACAACAATGAATCGCTTTGAACAACAACCTTTCCGCGGGGCTTCGGCTCTGCTGGAGCAGATCAATCGCGCGTTTGGCGATATGGCGGGACGTACGGGCGAGGAGTCGAACTTGACCCCTTGGGCTCCGGCCGTCGACATCTACGAAACTGAGCATGAGCTGGTCGTGAAGGCCGACCTGCCCGAGGTGAATCCGCAGGACCTGGATATCCGCGTCGAGAACAACATCCTCACAATCCGCGGCGAACGCAAGTTTGAAAATAAGGTGAACGAGGAAAACTATCTGCGCGTCGAACGCGCGTATGGCTCGTTTAGCCGCAGCTTCTCGCTGGCAAACTCCGTGAAATCGGATGCAATCAATGCCGATTATCAGAATGGCGTATTGACGCTAAGCATCCCGAAGCGTGAGGAAGCAAAGCCGAAGCAGATCAAAGTGAATGTGGGAACGCAGCAGGCTGTGATGGCAGGGGCTCGCTGAAGAGACCCGAACCGAAGGCGAAGTATCAAGGGGCTGGCGATATCGCCAGCCCCTTTCTTGTTGGAAGCAACCGGTGACGAACCCCACGCCATTTCAGAACCTGTGAAGGCACGCAATCAACCTATCCGCCACCAAGGAATGGCTCGCCTGCTTCCGTCAACTTGATTTGGCCCCTTTTGATCTTCTCTTTTGGCCCCACAGTGCCGGTCGTGGATGTCACCCAGGATGGCCCGCATAATCAAATAGAATGTAAGCCAGCGATCGAGGCGGCTGTGTTGGAGTCTGAGGCTGCGAGCGCATAGAATCGCCGCCACGCATAGCAAGGGAGGACTTCAATGATAGGAAAATGCCCAAAATGTGAGCAGCCAGTAGCCCGAGTAAATACTAGTTCAGTCGAACTTCACGGAGCTGACAAAACTCTCAAAGGTGTCGCGTATCTCTGTCAGAGTTGCAATTCCGTGCTGAGCGTGTCGATCGATCCGCTTGCAAGGTGGGACACGGATAATCGACAGTCGACTGCCTAGCGCTGAGCTCTGCCTCCGTCACACCTCCGGGACGGGTCCGAAGTTCGTTGAGATTAAATGTTGTGTTTATCGCGGGCATCTAGTCCTCCACGGCCCGGGCTCGATATCTAAGCTCTTGGTTGACAACCATATTATCGTGATATGATTCGGTCCTCTTCGGACGCCCTTTCCTCTTCGGCTCGCTTGGACGGAGTAAATCGCGTTACCAGCAGCAACGCAACGACGAAGAAGCGAACGGCTCTCAAGTTGACGCAACCTTGGAGAATTAGTAGCTGCCCTCGAAATACAGAGTCGAAACGCTTACATAGTCGTTCGACTTTGGCCTTTCCCGCAGGGGAGGATATGTCCACTTCCCCGTAATTCGATTGACATTTCCCGAGCGTGGCGAGGGACAACTTTTAGTGATCGCCGTCGGACATTACGGGCGAAAACTCTGTTGGTTCTTCTCCCGCGTCACTTCCAGATCGTCCGCTTCCTTTTTCCTCTCGCCGGCTTCCTTTTCCGGGCGCTCCTGCTCTTCCAGTTTCACAGCTTCCGCCGTGGCAAGTTCCGCTGCGGCATTGACTTCCTTGGAGTAGATGACGAGCCCAAAATGGTCGCTGAGAGAAGTTCGGACAAGATCGAAAGAATATTGGGAATCATTCCACGACGCCAGCGGGCCTGGCTTCAAGTTGTAAAGCGCGTTCATGGCCTGGTCGATTTCGGACTCAACACCGGTGGCTGGACCATATTTTGCCGAAATGGATTTCACCATGTCCGCTGGGGTAAGCCCGTCCGTGGAACTGCGCGCGTAGGCCACGGAAATCTTGAAGAGCTCTCCGTTTGAGAAATCGAAGAGAATCTCTTGCACGCCCTCAAATTGGGCGGAACGCCCGGAGCTGCTCGGCGGCCACCAGGTAAGCTCCTGGATCAGCATGGGTCGAGCGTGAATCGTCTTAACGTCTGCCAATTTCTGGTCGGTAAGCTTCAAAACGTTAGCCATGCTCATTCCGATTGAAAAACTCCGATACTTGGATAATTCCTGTGCGCGAGGCATTGGGGCGATCAGTAACAAAGCGCCAAGGCAAAAAGTCAAATTGCGAATTATTTTCATTTTCGTCTCTCCTACGAGCTCTCAACAAACTCTTGAAGTTTGAGCCGGCTGGTCTCTTGTGTCGCCTCAGTTCTAAGGATCAGATAGAGTCTTTCCTGTGTGTACCGCGGGATTGGTATTGCACAGTGCCGCACGGCATCGGCGTTTAAGTCGTGGGTTCAACCGACGCGTCTGTACTGAATCGCACCGCTCGGGCTAACGCGGAACTGCGCAGCAGTAATTGACTGTGCTTTATTAAAGCTAACTTAGTCGTGCAGGACGACACTGAGGAGGGAATCGTTAACTTGAATCTCGCCGTTGTATTGGATGAAGCCCAGTTTCCTGAATTTGTTCATAAAGAAATTGACCCGGGACCGCGTTGTTCCGACCATTTCCGCGAGCATCTCTTGCGACACTTTGGGAAGCGCTTTGTGAGGATGGCCAGGCGCGCCATAGCGCGCGAGCAGCAGTAGAGGGCGCGCCAGGCGCTTCTCGCTGGAGTTGAAAAGCTGGTCTATGAGATCCGCCTCAACTCGGATGTTTTCGGCCGAGCATATACGCGATGAAGTGATCGGAGAATTCGTGCTCCTCATGGAGCGCGCGAATCATCTCGTTTCTCTCAATGACCAGCACGCTGGTAGACGAAATTGTGGTCGCGGTTACGAGGTAATTGGACTGGCCTGCAAGGCACCCTTCCCCAAGAAAATCCCCCGGCCCAAGGATTGCCACAACTGCTTCTTTGCCGGTCATATTTACCACCGTAAGTTTCGCGCCGCCTTCCTGAATGTACATGACCTGAATCGCGGGATCGCCCTGCACGACGCTTGCCTCTGATTTCTACAAAACTGTCCTAAAGAGGATAGCGAGCGATATCCAAAATCTTTACCGTCAGGTGAGGTCTCGATAATGTTTGTCCTAGCGGTATTCGTCGCTGTCGTAGTCGGGCCGTCTGTCTTGGCGGGCTTCGGTGCGGCAATCGCACTAATTCCCTTTAAACGTCCCACCCATTAAATCGGTGTGCTCTGCCTGTACCCACTTTGGCTGAATCGGCGGAGACGCCGCGAGTCATCCGTTTGATGTCCGCCAGGCGTTCCCTCTAGGTGACGCACATGGCTGGCCATTGGGACGCTTGGTTGACCCGTTCGTTCTTCACTGGGTGATTCGCCACCGCGAAACTTCATGAAAGCCCCGTGCAGCAGTGGCCCTTCCCAGCATCAAAGGCCTTTGCGCACCCAAACACCTGTGTGAAATCCACCGAACGGATTTGTTTCCGGTCGGCTGTGAATTGCGAACGTAGTTCTTTCGACCCTGGGTACCGGGACCCCACTGCCTCCTGCTTCGGCTGCAAAAAAATAGAATCGTTTGTGTGCTAACCGGGACAGACAGGCGAGCCTCGACGAACTAACGTATTTTATTGACAGGCTGATTCGCATGGGAAGACGGGTATCAGTATGTGGCAGAGAAATTGTCCAGTTTGCCGGCAACTATTGGAAAAGAAACAACCGACGGAGACGATCCCCTGCCCGTGTGGTAAGTATCTCTGGAAGGGATGACGCGGCCCATTTGTAACTCCCATCGCCACATCGGTGCCAGCGCCGGAGTCTCGTTCCGGTGAACTCGCGTGAAACACGAATGGCCGGGAGAAGAGCAATTTTCCGGCAGTGCCACTCTCACCGTCTCGTGACCTTTACATCCAGGTTTCCTGAACATCAAAAATTCCTGCGCTCAATTTCGGCAGACAAATACCCCCACTGCGAATCTACATTCCCGTATGCATGAGAGGCAACAGATAGGTCAGCGGCCGGCAGCCGACAACGGAGCATAAATCCGCTTCGCGAAAATTAAACGTTGGGAGGCATGGCTGAAGAGCGCAGGCTCGTGTCATTCTTGAGGCGCGAGGCGTCTAAACAATACTATGCGCACTATAACCTTGGAAGAACATTTTGCCAGTCCGGGCTTTCTGGATGGCCCAGGCAGAGGAATCAAGGAGCACTCGGCGAACTTTGGCGGACGTGCCGCTCACCTGCTCGAACAGCTTTCGGACTTGGGCGCCAAGCGGATCGCGGAAATGGACAAGGGCGGCATCGACGTTCAGGTGCTCTCACTGACCGCGCCCGGAGTAGAGCAGCTTGAGCCTGCCGATGCAATCGTCATCGCGCGCGAGTCCAATGACTTTCTGGCCGAGGGTATTGCGAAAAACCCCACGCGCTTCGGAGGATTCGCGACGCTGCCGACGTCGTCGCCCGATCTCGCCGCTGAAGAACTCCAGCGACGCACTACCAATCACGCCTTTCAAGGCGCGGTGATCAACGGGCACACTCGGGGGCGCTACCTGGACGGCAAATTTTTCTGGCCGATTCTAGAGTGCGCCGAGTCACTCGGCGTGCCCATTTATTTGCATCCCACACCGCCGCCTCAGCCGGTCATCGACACGTGGTTTTCGGGCTTCGCGCCCATCGTCACGGAGATGCTGGCTGGCCCCGGTTGGGGCTGGCACGTGGAAACGGCGCTGCATGTGATTCGGATGATTCTAGGGGGCGTGTTCGATAAATTTCCGAAGCTCCAAATCATCGTCGGGCATATGGGCGAGACTCTTCCGTTCATGACCGATCGCCTGGACGTCATGCCCGCGGCCATGACCAAACTAGAACGGCCGGTCAGCGCCTATCTTCGAGACAACGTGCATTACACGTTCAGCGGATTCAACTTTACACCCACATTCTTCAATTTGTTTCTGCAGGTTGGCGTCGAGCGCATCATGTTTTCCGCGGACCATCCCTATGCGTCTATGGCTCAGGCACGGGCATTTCTGGATCAACTGCCCGTTTCTCCTGCCAACAAACACGCAATCGCTCATGGCAATGCGGAGCGGCTCTTACATCTTTAGTTAGAGAGAGGTCTGCTTATTTGACGGATTTTGGGTTCGGCGGCGTGGCGCCGTAGGTGATGGCTTCGCGAATTTTTGCCATCGGCGCGGACTCGAGGAAGCGGACGGTGTCGCCGGTGCTCTCAACGCCGAGATCTTTCCACATCGCGGGAAGATCCACGTCGTACGGCTGGTCTTTCATTTTGTTGTACAGCGGAAGCAGAACGTCGACTCCCGTCGCTTGATCGCCGACGCGCAACGCATCCGTTAGTTGCCAATCCTGGCGAATGTCTCCGCCTGCGTTAAGAATCCCGCGCAGGGCGTCGTCGAGACCTTTGTGGTTGCTGGTCTTCTGGTGAATCTGAACGTCCGCGAGAAAGCAGAAAAGGGCGCCGCCCCAATAGGTGCGCGCCCAGGTATGTGTATTGTCCAGACCTTTGTCACCCTCCTGCGGGAGGCCCTGGTGAAGATCCCGTGCCAGCTCAAACCACATTTCGTTGACGTCGAGGTGACCAGCGCGGACACGAGCGATGGGTTCGACGTAGGTTGCGAGGCCCTCTTCGATCCAGTGGTGTTCCTCGGATACGGAAGGAAAGCCGAGATGCACCATTTCGTGAACGAGCATCCAGTCGTTCCTGAGACCAGCCATGATGGTGTCGCTGCCGACATGAATGCGGATGAAGCCGCCGTCCTTTTCGCCGAAGGTGGTGCCGCCACGGACGCCTCTGCCCGTCGTAGGGATGATGCGAAGACGCAGATTCGGAACGGGATAGCGGCCGTAATAGGTCGCGACGGAATCGGAGGCCCAGTGAACCCATTCCAGGAGGTCTTGATTAGAGACCTGCAGGGGACTCGGACCTTGGTCGACGTGGACATCAATACGCGAGTTGCCAATGGCGTAAGAGGAGTCCATTTCGTCTGCAGAAGAACTAGGCATCGGAAGCACGAGGAGGAGGAGGAGGGCGCAAACGGGCAATAGAATGCGGGCAGCGAAACGGCGAGATTCGGCGAAGGTAAGCATCCTCAAGTGAGATGCAGTGTACGCCATCACAGTGGGTTGCGTCGCACTATGAATGGCCCGATGGTGGAGCTCGATCTAAGCGGTAATCGTTTCGCAATTCCATCTAGGAGAATGGGCCGTTCCCGGGCTTAAGAGCCTAAAATAAAACGAAGGTCTCGGCATGCCCAAGCTTGGAAAAACTACATGGCTCCTCGGAGCCTGGACAGCGTTTCTCGCCCTCTACGCTGCTGTTGGCTACCATTTGGGACCGGGTGCGAAGCTTTCTTCCTTTGGAGACGTGGTCCAGTGCCTCGTGCCGCTGCTGGCGAATGCGGGACTGCTGATAAACGCGGGAACGCCTTACTGGCGGAGGAATCTGTTCTGGATGCTGCTGGCGCTGAGCTGCACGATGTGGATGGTTGGACAGTTTCAGTGGACCTACTACGAAGCTTATCTCCACCAAGACGTGCCAGGGCTGTTTGCCGGAGACATTATTTTTTATCTGCGCGGGCTTCCGCTGATTGCCGCGTTGGCTCTGCGGCCTCACCGGACACGCGGGGAACTGCATCTCGGACTGGGATATCTGGATTTTGGGCTGCTGCTGACTTGGTGGACGTTTCTTTACGTGTATGTCGTTCTGCCCTGGATGTATGCGACGCCGACGCTGGAAGTTTACAACAGGAACTATAATGTCCTGAACTACCTTCAACATTTTCTGATCACGATTGGATTCGCGGTTTGCTGGCTGCGCGCGCGAGGAGCCTGGCGGACGGTGTACTTTCATCTTTTTGCGCCAACGGCACTTTATACGGTGGACTCCCTGATCACGAACCTGGCGATTGCACGGAACACCTACTACACGGGTAGCTGGTATGACCTGCCGATGATGACGGCGTTTTTCTGGTATGGATTTGCAGGAGTGATTGCGTTCCGGAAACGCCAGGAGCTGGATATTCCGATGGAGCGAGACGAGGATCGAGTCGCGCGAGATTCGGTGTGGGCGACGCGGTTTGCGATGGCGGCGGTTCTTAGCCTTCCCGTCTTTGCGCTCTACGCGTTGCGCTTCGAGCAGGACACTCCGGCAGTGAGAGATTTTCGATTGACGGTTACGCTCGTTGCGGCGTTGCCTCTGGCTTTGGTGGTTTTCCTGCGGACTCACCTAGCGGACGCGGATCGGGCCCGGCTGCTCGAACGGTCGGAAAGCTCCATTGAGAATCTCCAGAGGCTGCAAGCGCAGTTGGTGCAGTCTGAAAAATTGGTTTCCTTGGGGCAGTTGGCTGCGGGCGCGGCACACGAGATCAATAATCCATTGACCGCCATTCTTGGGTACTCTGACCTGTTGGCCGACGACGAATCCTTGCCAGAACGCGCGCGCGCTACCGCGGTCAAAATTCGAGAGCAGGCGCGGCGCACGAAAAGCCTAGTGCAGAACCTGCTGAGCTTTGCGCGGCAAGTCCCGGCGGAGCGCACGCTACTGGATATAAATACGGTGGTGACGAATGCGGTGCAATTGCGCGCGATGGACCTGCATGGCGGAGGATCCAAGATCGACCTGCAGCTTGAGTCGGTTCTTCCCGGCGTACGCGGCGACAACAACCAATTGATGCAGGTATTTTTCAATATCGTCAGCAATGCGTTGGATGCCATGGCGGGATCGCAAAACGGAAAGCTGACGATTCGTACACTGCGCGATCGCGGCAACGTGGTGCTTCTTTTCGCCGATAACGGACCTGGACTGAAGGAGCCTCATCGCGTGTTCGATCCGTTTTACACGACCAAGCCGGTCGGCAAGGGAACGGGTCTCGGATTGAGCATCTGCTACGGGATCGTGCAGGAGCATGGCGGGAAAATCCTTTGCTACAACGGACAAATGGGCGGTGCGGTATTCCGCGTGGAACTGCCCGCGGTGCTCGCCGTGCTACCTCAACGGACGCCACAATCGGGAAGCGCACCGGTTCCTTCGAAGTCACGCTGAATCTCTTCCGGACGATCGTTGAAATTTGCGGGCCCGGTCTGCGTAAGAACTGGTAGAGTGGCGCGCAGGGTGGGGCGCGTAGGGGCGAGAGGATGAACGACATTGCGATTGTCACAGACAAACTAACTCGCCGCTTTGGCGCTTTGACTGCGGTGGATAACGTCGATTTGCGGGTGCAGGCTGGGCAGTTTTTCGGCTTTCTCGGGCCGAACGGCGCAGGAAAATCGACGACCATCAAAATATTGACGGGATTGCTGGCGCCGACTTCCGGGCGAATGGAATTGCTCGGATTAGATTTTCAGGCCCAACCGGTGGAAGTGAAGCGTCAAATCGGGGTGGTGCCGGAGGGCATGGGGCTATTCGAGCGTCTGACGGGAAGTGAGTATTTGCGATTTGTCGGCAGGATGTATGGCCTGGACCGCGCAACGACGGAGAAGCGGTCCGAAGAGTTGCTGGAATTCATGCAATTGGCGGACCGGGAAAAGACGCTGATCGCCGATTATTCGCACGGCATGCAGAAAAAGCTGGCGCTGGCCGCGGCGGTGATTCACGGGCCGCGGATTCTTTTTTTGGACGAACCGTTTGAGGGTGTGGATGCGTTGGCTGCCGGCGCGCTGAAGGCGCTGCTGGGAAGAATGACCGAGCGAGGCGTGACGATCTTCTTGACTTCCCATGTGCTCGAGATTGTCGAACGGTTGTGCAGCCACGTGGCCATTATTCACAAGGGGCGGCTGGTGGCGCAGGGTTCTCTCGAGGAATTGCGAGCGGGCATTCCGGGTGAAGCAGGCGAGAAGAAAACGCTGGAGCAGATTTTCCTTTCTATTGTCGGCCAGAGCGGAGGAGAGCAAGCTCGCCTTGAGGAATTGACGTGGCTGACGTAACGCAGCTGCCGGGCGTCTTCGAGCAAGTCCGGCTCGTGGCTGGCGTGCGTTGGCGCATCCTGAAAAACGGCCTGCGAAAAAAGCACAACGTCTGGGACTTGATCGCGATGATCTGGGTGTGTTTTTTCAGCGGGGCAATCGTGATCGGATTGGCGTTTGCATTTTTCACCGGCGGTTATGAATTTCTGGCGAAGGGGCACGCCGGCATGATGGCCCTGTTGTTCTGGGGAATTTTTCTGTGGTGGCAGGTCTTCCCCATTTTCGTTGCGGGATTCGGCTCAAATTTCGAGTTCGGGACTTTGCTGCGATTTCCGCTCAGTTTGCGCGCGTTTTATCTGCTGGGCCTCGGTTATGGCCTTTCCGATTTCGCAGCGATCTCTTCGATTTGCTGGGTTCTTTGCATGATTGCAGGCGCCGCGACGGCTCAATTGAGTGTTGCGCCCGCGATGATTCTGGTCAGCTTCTTCTTTTTGCTGATCAATTTGACCCTCGAGCGCCTAATAGGCTCGTGGCTCGAAAGGATTCTGGCGAAGCGCAGAACGCGGGAATTGTTCATCGCATTGTTCATCATGAGCATGGTGTCTCTGAACTTTCTGAATCCTATCCTCCAGAGGTGGGGACGCGGCGCACAGCCAAAATTCCTGCGGATCTTTGCGTACCTCAACTGGCTACCCGGATCACTGTCTGGGAACGCTGTGCAAGCCGCTGTAGGCGCCAATCTTCGCGGATATTCGCTGGCTGTCGCAGGTTTGGTGACCTGGGCGGTGGTTACCAGCGCACTCTTGTGGCAACGGTTTGCGGCGCAGTACGCCGGAGAGATGATCAGCGAGAGCGCCGCGCCGGCGGCGATGAGGAGACGCGTCAGAAAACGGGCCGAGGGGGCCGAACGGCCGGGGTTGTTGTCGCCGCAAGTGGCGGCGATGGTGATAAAGGAGTTTCGCTACCTGACCCGCAATGGATTTGCGTTTCTGACCCTGATCATACCGCCGGTTATGGTGATCTTCTTTACGCTGCAATTCGGACCAGGGTCAGTGCTAAAACAACACTCGCTCAAGCCGGGCATGTTTTTTCCCGGAATCCTGGCCTATCTGATCCTGATTTTGTTGTCGCCGGCCTATAACTCCTTTGCGTTCGAGAGCAAAGGAATTCAGACCTATTTCATGGCGCCGGTGCGGTTTCGCGACGTGCTGTTCGGAAAGAATTTGTTTTTGATTGGTCTGGTCACGTTCGAACTGGCGCTGTGCCTTGCTCTGCTGACCTGGCGTGTTGGATGGCCGGGAACGGCAATGTTTGTGTCAACCATCATGGCCGGAGCATTTGCGGTGCTGGGACAGCTGGCGATCGCCAACTGGTCTTCGCTTAGTTTTCCGAAAAAGATGGAGATCGGAAAAATGAAAGGCCAGCGAAACTCGGGTGTGGCGGTATGGACGGCGTTTGGGGTACAGATTGTGGTGATGGGAGTTTGCGCCTTAGTGCTGTTCGCGGGCCGATGGACGGGGAATCCGTGGCTGCCGACGTTTGCGTTTGTGGGTCTGACCGCAGCGGCGCTGGGAGGATACGCGGCTTCGCTAAAGGCGATGAATGGACTGGCGGAAAAAAAGAAGGAACTGCTGATTGAAACCCTAACGCGCTAGACAAATCATCTCGCGACGTCTACACGTGGGTGCTCGTTCCGTTCGCTCGAGTTGGGCCCTTGATCGCCCTCTCCCAAGTGGATCCAATCCGGCATTTCCCAAGGTGGATTTGCTGTTTCCATCACCATTCAACTGAGTTACACCCACCGCAAGGATTACTGCGGCTCGATTACGGAAGCCAAGAAGGAAGAAACACGATTGAAGAGATTAGAGAAAGCCATTGAAATGCTCAAGAAGGGAGTAAGCACCCCTCGGTAGAATAAGGTCACGCGAGTTGCACTATGAATGTTTGCGGGCGGGCCGGCCCCTTGTTAGCCGACCACTCGCATTGAATCGTTTGACCGGCATGCGCTTATTGCATCGGCTGTCCGGACGCCAGCACCCCTTTTCCTGTGCCCCATGGATGAATTTCAGCTTTGAGCAGACCCGCTTTGACGATTGGATCGTCTTGAGTCAACTTGGCAGTCTGCTCTGCTCCCACCCGGAAAATGGCGACTCCCCGCAGCTCGCCCTGATCGCTGAACGGAAACGGTCCGGCAATGGCCAGGTTTCCCTCATCTGTCATTCGTTTGACGAAAGCGTGATGCTGCTTCATCACGTCCATGAACTCCGGCGCGTTCGGGTTCCAATGGTCGCCGCGCTTCATCAGAACAACCGTGTACTGCTCGAATCCGGGAGGCTCGGCAGGATCGTGAATGGCGCTGGGTTCGATGAGCCACGGTCCACGAACCTCGGCCGATAGACGACCTGCTTTGATCGCCGGATCGCTGTTGACCCACTCCTGCACTTGCGCCGCCGAGTCTGCCTGGAACACAAAGATGCCACGCAGTACCGTGTCGTCCATTAATGGCCCAGCGATCACAAGTTTGTGTTCAGCAGTCAGCTTGCGGATGTTGGCCATGTGTTCTTCCTGAAGCTTTTCACCCGCTTCTTTGCTCAGCGGCGGAGCATCGGTAGGACGATTCAACAGTACGAAGAAGTACTGGGCGGGCTTGGCATTCGGCTGGTTCTGGGTTTGCGCGAAAGCCGAGCCCGCAACCGGGAGGTCGGCTTTGGCTTGGGCAGCGTGAATCTGGGGCATCAGAATGTCGCGAACGTAGTGCCAGTATGGGACCAGTTTGAGAGCAGATTGTGCGTACTGGTCGGCGGCCTTCAAATCCGGCGTGGTTCGGTTCAGATTCGACCAGGCGAGACTCATCAGCAGCTCGGGTTC
The DNA here is from genome assembly GCA_963722985.1 of Candidatus Acidiferrales bacterium. GTDB lineage: Bacteria > Acidobacteriota > Terriglobia > Acidiferrales > UBA7541 > Acidiferrum. The sequence goes on from CAVROZ010000008.1 coordinate 228,750, forward strand.
TCCCCACGAGGGCTCCAGTGGATCAACCACGCCGCGCTTCTGGTTGCGGACCGCTTCCAGTCCTTTGTTGTAAATTTCAAACGCCTTGTCCTGGCCCCCTCCCCGTTCTGGAGGCGAGGACCAACGAATGGGGCCGAGCACCCAAAGCAGCCGAGGATTGTCTGGGGCTGTCGCCATGGCTTCTTTCAAAAGCGGACTCGACTGTTGGAACAGCTCCTGGACGACTGTTGGGTCTTTCCTATGCAAGTACATCAGGTAGCCCAGACTAGAGCCTGCTCCAATCTTAGGCTCCGCGAATGCTGGGTCCCGGGCAATGGCGTCTTTGAATTCGGTGACCGCCTGGGTGAGATCCTCTTCCAGATCAGTTGGAGTCGGGGATTCGTTGAAGCCGTTAATCGCTCTGCGCCACAACGCAAATCCACGCCAGTAGAGCACCCGCGATGCCAGCTTGTTGTCTTCTGGAATGGGCGTGAGCTCGTCGTGGAGGCGCCTCAGAGCTGGGCGGTCGCCTTCATAATCCGCCCGTTGAATCTGGGTGACGATACGGATGATGGAATCGCGTGAAGGCTCAATGCCGGTCTTATCGGCGGGATAAAGCTCAGTCGCGGCGGACAAGACGAAAATAGTCAGCGCGTTCAAAAAGGCTCTGCCGTTTCGAGCACTCATGCACTCCTCCTTGCCATGCCGGCGGAGCGACGGCCAGGGCCGATTCTACATCACGAGCTTCGGATTGCGCCCAGGTGACGGGCAACCCTTCCGTAGTCCGGTACGGTAAGGTTTGCCGACTCGTCCAGAATATTAGAAGGACTCCTCGGAATTGCATAAGATGGTTTTCAAAAAGGCCTTAACGTCACCAAGGCTTCCGAACGCTGGCAAAAGCTGTCGCGAAGAAAGCTCGCGGAACTCGACGGTTTGATGGATGGGATAAAAACAATGCGGCGTTTACTGAAAAAAATGATGCTAAGCTGTCGCTGCGAGAGTCTGGATCAATGTGGAAAAGGGATATCTCGGAACGGGCGCGGAGATGTGACGGTGAAACTTCTACCAGCGAACCACCGCTGCGGCCGGTAAGTTGTCGCGATAGTGCCTGGATCACGGGCAACCCTTCCATAGTCCGGAAAGATAAGGGTTGCCGACCATCCGGCTGCTCGAAGCGCTGCCGCAGAGTGGGATCGCTGGAAAGATGGGCGGGAAGAATTTTGACGGCGACGGTTCTGTCTAAGCGCGTGTCGCGTGCGAGGTAGACTTCGCCCATACCGCCTGCGCCAAGCGGCGCGAGGATTCCACAGACTGCCCGCCCCTCCGGATGACAAAATATATTTTCAACTACCAGGGCTATGCGTTGACTTCTCGATCGCTTCTAGCCCAGAAGACCCGGTCCAATTCACAGCAGCCGTCCGCCAATTTGCGGGAAACCCGGACGTGCTTCACAAAATGGAGGAAGCCGCTACGACAACTAAACTCGAATACGAAAGAACCAAAGAACTTGAAAAGCTAGTCGCTGTTCTCGAAGATTCCGCCCGCTGAGATGTATTCCCTCCGCCATTACGGAGCGATGATCGCCGATGTTGGGCGCTCCAATGCCTACGCCAAAGCGATTGCGCGTGCAGTGCGTCCGGGTGACACCGTCGCGGACATCGGCTGCGGCCCCGGCGTGTTCTCGCTGTTGGCCTGCCGGGCGGGAGCGCGGCGTGTTTTCGCTATCGAGTCAGCAAGCTGCATTCAGTTCGCACGAGAGCTTGCGGCCGCGAACGGCTTCACGGACCGCATCGAGTTTGTTCAAAGTGATTCCCGCAAAACAGAATTGCCGGAACGCGTAAACGTCATCGTTTCCGATCTTCGCGGCGTGCTGCCGCTCTATGACCATGCAATTTCGTCATTGGAAGATGCACGGCAGCGATTACTCGCGACGGGCGGAATCATGATTCCGCAGCGCGATACGCTGAAAGCGGCCGTCATTGAAGCGGAGGAGTATTACTCCCACCTCACGACCCCCTGGCGAAAGTCGCTTCCCGAATTAGATCTCTCGCCATCGGTTTTGCCCATCCTCAATCAATTCTACAGTTCGTCTTTCAAGAAGGACCAACTTCTGACCGAGCCGCAGGACTGGGGCTTACTCGATTACACCGTGGGCGCTGCGTCACGAGTGACTGCCGAATTGGATTGTCGCGCGGTGCGAGAGGGAATAGCCTACGGAGTGTGCCTGTGGTTTGAGACAGCGCTCTTCGAGAATATCGGTTATTCGTCCGAACCGGGGCCTGCGGATTCCGTACATGGCCAACTGTTTCTGCCGTGGCTTGAGCCGGTGGCGCTTGAGAAGGGGCAGGAAATTCAGGTCGGACTGCACGCTGATCTCGTCGACCAGGATTACATTTGGAGGTGGGAAACAAGGATCCCGGGAAGGGCCAACCATCCGGCGCTCCACTTTCAGCAATCGACATTTCAGGGCGCAATTCTCTCTTTCGAATCGTTGCGGCGGCAGGCGGTAGACTATGCTCCTCTGCTCTCGGAAGCCGGGCAGGCGGACCTATGGATGGTGGAAAGGATGAACGGAAGCACCTCCCTACAGAAAATTGCGCAATCCGCCTCGGAGCGGTTCCCGCGTCTCTTTTCTTCCTGGCATCAAGCATTCGTGCGTGCTGCCGAGCTTTCTAAACAATTTTCCTCTTAAGAACTGCTCTAAATGAATTCCGCGCCTTTGACATCAGACGTGATGAAATCGGGAGCGGCTTGTCTTTCTACGGATCGAAGAGATGTTTAGGTCGGACTGAAGCCGACCGAAAGATTATGAGCGAGCCGTGGTCGTCGATGCAGCGGTCAAACAAGAACCAGGAAGACGACTCTTAGGAGTGAATGGAGAGGTGTGCTCAAAAAGAATTTGACAGGGCCGACATTGTTAGAGATTTCCGGTAACCGGTCACGGGACTTGAGAAACTGGTCGCGGGCCAAGCAAACAGCGTTGACATCCATTTTCATGTTCCTTAGCATCACTCGATGTGTACCAGGAGCGCCGCTTAAGGTACTGCAGAGCGAACACGTCTTTTAATTTGAGAGGCGAAGCCATCGTCAACACTCCCACGGACGCAGTGCGGACATTCTTTAGCTCGGGCATGGATTCGCTAGTAATCGGCAGTTTTCTGCTTGAAAAATGAGCGCGGAGCGCATCATCGCGCTGGTAAGCCGACGCTTCGAGCCCATCGACGGCGTAGCAGACTACTGCGACTGGCTGGGCGCAGCCATTAGCCGCTATGGCTACGAATTCGAAACGTACTGCGTGGATTGGCAGAAGCGAGGCTGGCGAGCCGCACTCGCAGACCTACAAGAGAAAGCCAAGGACTGGCAAGGACTTTGGGTGCTGTTGCAATACACGACGCTCGGGTGGTCGCGGAGGGGTTTCCCTCTGCGGGCGCCACGTATTCTTTCCATCTTGCGCGACGGCGGCCGCGCGCGCTGTGGTATCGTTTTCCACGATTTCGCGCCTGTCGTCGGCAAGCGGATGATTGACCACGCGCGGCACTTTTGCCAACTCCGCGTGCTCAAGAGCCTTTATGAGTGCACGGATCGCGCCATATTCACCGCGCTTTTGGAGAAAGTTTCCTGGCTGCCGCCAGCGCATGACAAAGCTGTATTCATCCCGGTGGGAGCAAATTGCCCGGAGGTATCGCGGAGCGGTCACCGAGGTCCTTCGGGAGTACAAACCGTGGCCGTCTATTGCGTAACCGGCGGCAGACAGATGCTTGCGGAGGTCAGTGACATCGGCCACGCAGTGAAGCGGGCCAGTGCAACCGCAGGACGCTTACATTTGATTGTTTTCGGTGCCGGCTCGCCGGAAGCAAATTCAGCCCTAAAGAAGGAATTTGCCACCACGAGCGTGGATTTGGAGATGCTGGGATTGCTCTCTCCCGAAGGCGTCAGCCAGGCTTTGAAGCGCGCAGATGTGATGTTGTTTGTTCGCGGCCAAATCTCCAGCCGCCGGGGCAGCGCCATCGCCGGGATTGCATGCGGGTTGCCGGTTGTGTGTTACGAGGGGCCTGAAACCGGCTGGCCCATTACGGAGGCGGGAATTCTTTCGGTCCCACTGGGCGACCGCGAGGCGCTCTCCGAGGCGCTCGAGAGAGTGCTCTCCAACAACGAGCTACGCAGCGCGCTCTGCCAGCGCAGCCGCAGCGCGCAGGAGCAATATTTTTCCTGGAGTGCGATCGCGGCCCGCTATGCGGAGGCATTAGGAAAATGATTCGAAAGATCTTCTACGAGCTCACTGCTCGATTTCCTTCTCATCTGAACCGCATCTGGATGGCGCATTACGCATACATGTTCACGCCTGCGCAGTTGTGTTTTCTGGTCCACTGCTTGGATGAGACGAAACACCTTCAGGGGCCGGTTGTCGAGGTCGGTTGTGCGCGAGGACAGACGACGCTGTACCTGAATTTGCACCTCGCCTCCCTGGAGAGCCACAAACCTTATATTTGCATTGACACCTTTCAGGGTTTCACCAAAACCGATATTCGCTATGAGATTGACGTGCGCAAGAAGGATCCCACGTTTACATGGGGAGGTTTTTCCTACAACAGCAAACGGTGGTTCGATCGCTCGATGAAGCTCAACGGAATTGGGCATGTCCGATCCGTTCAGGCCGACGTTAACAAATTCGATTTTAGCTGTATTGAGAATATTTCATTCTGTCTGCTCGATGTAGATCTGTATCTTCCGGTCACGTCGTGCCTGGAAAAATTGCCAGCGAAAATGGCGCCGGGAGGAATTTTGGTGATTGATGATTGTTGGCCTAGCCCGGTGTTCGATGGCGCACTTCAGGCCTATTCGGAGTTCATCGCAAAGCATGAGTGCCGAACGGAGATCGTGTGCGGAAGGCTGGGGGTCATCTACTTCTGACACTGCTGCTTCATAGCAAAACGGGACGACCATTAAGCAGAAAGAAGGTTTGTGTATCTTTTGGCCAAGATTTGAATTTGAACGCCAGTTCTCCGACTTGGGTTTGTAGTCGCAGGGGGGAGCCACAGCTTCGCCAGCACGACTCCCACTCCTGGATAGGTCATGAATCGTTGCGCTCCGAAACGTTGGCCGGCTTGCTCAGCGACTTGCTGGCTCAGGTTCTCGATTTGCTCTTCCATCTTTCTGTACATGGCCTGCAGTGCACTCCCTCGATGACAGGCATGGGGCGGCAACGGCAAGAAGGCGATCTGCGCTTGCCCGTCGTAGCTCCACAGACCAGGACCCTGTCGTAATCCATTGGCCAAGGCAATGGCCTGTAGGGCGTTTTGGGTCCGTGTTCGTATGCGCACCCACTGATGTCGGTGCAGTAGCAGAGCCCGCAGACCGAGCAGTTCCTTCGTTGGCAGCCAAATCGCCGGAAAACACTTTTCGGCCAGCAGCTTCAGAATCAAGTCCGCGTCGCGCCGGTCATGTTTCTGTTTCCGCGGCTCCGCCGCACGAATCGTGGCAGGATGGCCAACCCGGCATTCGATTCCCAACTCGTCCATCAGGTTCAGAAACCAATGCATCGATCCGGTCGCTTCGATGCCTACCAGAACCGGGTGCGCAAGCTTGCAATAAAACTCCCGCACGTTGTTGCCCTCATGTCACGCATTCCGGATTGCTGCGAATAGCGCAAAGACGCAAATGCCGCGCGATCGAGACCGCGATTCAGGATCACCTGTCTGACCCGCAAAACAACAAGTGGGTGATTAAAGCTATTGTTTTCAAGAGTAATAGCACCAAAGGATTCGCGGGCTATGGCGACGCTGATCCCACAAACGTTTCTTCCCTAGTGCGTGGCGCCGAGCTGCGGATTGCTGAAACTCGGGCTGTGAATCGAGCATTGCGAAAAGCATATGGGATCGGCCTCTGTTCGGTCGAAGAGTTAGGAGCGTTCTCGAGCGCATCGAGACCGGCTGCTGTTTCCGCCCCGTCAAACGGACATTCCCCCTTCAACAGCTCGGGGAACGACCAACCGCGGCTTCGGGATCAGCTTTGCCTTCTCATCCGCCAATACAACCTCGATGCCAATCTCGTGAAGGCCCTACGCGGCCGACTTCTGCGGCACCCAGACTCTTAGCGGCGCCAGTCGCGGATTAGTCGAGTCCTTTATCTCTAATCTTTCCGTGTCTGCGAAAGAGAACCGAGATGCGCTGGTCTGCAAACTCAACTCCTATTCTCAACAAGTGGAGGCAAGGCCATGAGGCGCGTTGTTCCTGGACTGCACTCGGGGCATCATGCGTCGTCCAGTAATCTTGACGGAGTCTTCCTGGTCCGCGTCGAACGCGCCTCTTACCGCTGGCATACCCAGAAACCCTTCCTGGCCCTTCGGTTCAGCATTCTGGAACCCTCCTCGTTCGAGGCGATTTCGTTCGATGGGCGTCTGTACTGTACGGAACGTGCACTTTGGAAGCTCACCTGGTTCCTTCGCGATTTTGGCTATGACTCCGAACTGCTCAGCCGAGACCAAGTGGATGAAAAGGCCCTTCTGAATCTTCGCGGAGTCATTCGGACGACATTCACTCAACTCAATGGACATTCGTACCAAAATCTCAATTCGTTTGCTCGTGCCGCTGAGTGGGAAACGCGCTCCTGCACAACGAACGACCAGGAGATTGCTCACGATGATCTATAGCTACACCCAGATCGCGAATTACCTGCGCTGTCCACGCAGCTATCGCTATCGATACCTGGACGGGTGGCGGGAAAAAGAGACACGCGCGGCGATGATTTTCGGTCGCTGTTTTGAAAAAGCGCTGGAGGCCTATTTTGGGGGCGAGGATTGCGGAGCGGCTCTTTATCGAGAATGGGGCGCGTACCGTGATGCATCCTTTGCGTACAAAAAGGGCGAAACCTGGGATCGGGTCCTCCACCAGGGGGTCCAACTTCTTGAGCGCTTCGCCCAGAGCAATCGACTTCATGTATCCAAACCCAAAGAGAATCTTCAAATCAAAGTCGTGCAGGAGCTACCGAACGCAAATCAATTTGTTTCTTATATCGATGCTGTCGGTGAACTCGACGGTCTTCGCTGCCTCATCGACTGGAAGACTACAACCAGTCGTTACCCCGAAGAACCAGCGGGACTACTGTCGCTCGATCCCCAATTGATCTGCTATTCCTGGGCGACTGGAATCTACGAAGTGGCATTAGTCGTTTTCGTGCGGAAGCATCATCCCGAGATCCAATACCTGAGGGCTTCCATTTCGGAAGCACAACGCGTGGAATTTGGTCGGCTCGTGGAAACCACGATCGGCCAGATCGAGGGCGTCCAATTCTACTCGCACAGCGGCATTCGATTTCCGCAAAACGGTTGCGTGAGCTGCCCCCATCTTGGTCTGTGTCTCGGCAATCAAAGCCTAATTGATGGGAATCTGATTCGCACTGCAGGAGGAAATGACCTTGCCTGGCTTGACGAGCTTGTGGATTAAGCGAGGGGCATGGATGCCGCCGGAACTTAATCTCAAACGAGCTGTATTTGTTCTTGGCAAGATCGACGAGATCCTCGTTTGGGAGAAGGACCGTGGCCGAGAACAGGACGTGCGTTTTGTTGATCTCGGTCGGTACCTTTGCGAAGTTCGGGCGGGACAGTATTGGCGGTTGGAGAAGATGTCGTCGTTCGACGACTTCCTTGTGAAGCGCTTTCCAGATTCCCGCCGAAAAGCTTACTACCTTATGGCCATTCACGAAAATCTGACGCGTGTTCCGAAGCAGCAATTGCGGGAGATCGGTTGGACGAAGGCCCGAGAGCTCGCGAAAGTGGCACGGAAGGAGGGGGAGCGGTTTGAAAGTGCACCTTGGGTGCACAAGGCTCAGGCGCTTCCCAAGGAAGAGTTCAAGCGGGAGGTCGAGCGGCACCTGACGGGAAAGGAAACGGAGACGTGGGAGATAATCTACTTCAAGCTTTACAAGAGTCAGTTGCCTGTGGTCGAGAAGGCCATCGAAACTGCCGGCCTGATGCTGGGAACAGACAAGTCGAGAGGCTATTGCTTGGAGATGATCTGTGCGGATTTTCTTGCGGGAGCCAATCTTCAAGAGGATCGCGCCTAGGTTTCACTGAGGCTTACGGTATGAATCCGTTGCGCCCTAAGAAGCCCCGACTTAAGCTTGGTGCCAAAATCTATAAGGAGCTTCGCAACCAGGTATTGGCTCGTGACGGTTGGCGGTGCCAAAGTTGCGGATCTCCAAAAAACTTGCAGGTGCACCACTTGCGGCCTCGAAGCAGGTTGGGCGATGATGTCTTGCAGAATCTGATTGCTCTCTGTGCCAGTTGTCATGCGCGACGACACGGGAATAGGTTGGGTGATTGATCGGTTCGCGACATAAAGGTCGCGGCTGCCCGCCCATCCCTTTGATGGCAAGCTTGAAAGTTGACCCACTGACCGCCTCCATTCGCCTGACCTCGCAGGTTTACCACTGCACACCGGGATACATGCTTGGCAGCCTCTGGCCCTTATATGCATACTGTCCAGTGATTTTCATATGCCAGACCGTTTGCGCGCTGCGACCATGTGTAATCTCGTAAACGTCTCCTGCCAACACAGTGGCGCACTCGGCCGATTCTCAAACTCTACGTCCCCGTTGTTTAAAACGGCATTATCCCCCCCGAAAAACGAATACGTCGGCGCCGTCACGTGAAAGGTAAGAGTCGCAGTCTTCGCTGTCCGTCGGGTCTGTTCCTCCGACCAGCGTGAAATCGCCTTGATAACCCAGATGCCAGATAAAGTCTCCCGCCCCAGTTCCATTCGCGTAATCCACCTTCACCAACCAGTTCTGGTGGCGGATCGAGATGATCAAATTTCCGTCGTCCGGTGAATAGAGGATTGCATTTGTATGTGTCCAGTCGGTCCTGGCTTGCGCAACCAGCGGCGAGAATAATTATGCAAAGAGCACTGAAAAAAGAAGAGACTTACAATGCAACCGCCACGTTCTCGGAACATTTACACCCCGGGGACTCTAGAAATCGGCTGTAGCCATATCTGCCGGCACCGAAAACACTAGGGTTCTGCTTACGGAGATCGGTCCAGTTCGCGAGAGCGGGCGAAGGCCGCGCGAACGAATCAACATAGCAACGGGCTTGTCATGAACCGTCAAATGGATGAGCTTGCCTATGGAGCGTGGGTCATCGGCCAGCGAAATCCCTCCGTGCTGCGCCACCAATAAAGATCTGCGTCCATCCGGCTGACAATTTGATGGTAGGTCGGAACAATCCGCTACCAGCAGCGAGATCCGGTCAAATTTTCGGCGAGGAAGTGTTTTACCGAGCCAGTTCCGTTGATCGCCCAACAGGTCCCGTCCACCCCGTTAAATCTACTCCATTTTGCCACGCATTGTGCTAACTTCCGCTCAATGTTCGAAGGCAGAATAATCGACAATTATTTCTAGGGCCTGGGCGATTGACAACAATAGTGCTGCAGCCCTATGTTCGTTATCAATCGTGAAAATGAACCTGGGAGTTCCGAAGAAGCTCAATTCTCTGTTTATTCAGAGCGCTATCTGCACCTGGGCTATTGCTGTCTTCGTTTGGTATTTCTACCAGTTCTCTCCTCTCATCTCTCCCATTCTTAAGAGACTCCTGCGACGAATATGGCATTAATACACGCCGCAATCATACTTGTTTCGGTTTGCGTCTTCTCGATAGCAACTACATCTTTAGGGAATTTTATTTTGCGGTTTATGCATTTAGAGATGGATACCGACGCAGAGCACCTGCTGGTCTGCAACGGGATGGGTGTGATTTCCGTCGAGATGCTGTTGTTTGGTGTTGAGGTCACTCAACAGATTCGCAAAGGATGTTTCGTTGTTGTGGGCTTGCTCCTGATATTCCTCGTCGCGGATTTCAGGTCGATCGTAAAAAGATACTCCCGGATTTTGATGGGCGCATTTTCCAGTTCGGGGCTGACCTTCTTTCTGCTCCTCGCTATTGGGATCGTTCTCTCGGTCGAATTCCTGACATCTCTCGCGCCGCTTACTGGCTCCGATGCTATGCATTACCACTTTACAACACAAAAATTAATTCTAGGGTATGGTTTTCACCCAGATTTTTCAATTGCGCTTAGCTTCCTCTGTGGCCAACACCATCTATTGATTCTGTTGGGCCTAGCTTTGGGTAGTGAACAATTGGCAATGGGATTCATTTTTCTCGGGGGAGTACTGACGGCTTTCTCCTTGACCGTACTGGCTTCTCGGTGGTCTTCTCGACCGATAACGCTGGCAATCACCCTGCTGTTTCTTCTGACTCCTACTGTCTTCTGGCAAATCTCATCTTCAGGCGCCCCGGATATCTGGATGGCCTTTTTTGGTATTGAGGCGGTCATTGTCCTGTGCCAATACAAAATTTCTGGAACCTGGCGTCAGGCTCTCCTGGCAGGTCTATTGGCTGGTGGCCTCGCAGGTGCAAAATACACCGGATGCCTCGTAGCTGCCGGACTGGCAGCGGCAATTGCAATCGAGTACCGGTCGATACGCAATACTGTACTGCTCTGTTTTAGTTGTTTGCTTACCGGGCTCTGGCCCTATTTGCGCAATTTTGTTTGGACTGGAGATCCAGTCTTCCCCTTCTTGTCTAAAGCCCTGATCCCACAGCGGGTAAATCATTTCGCACTGAACTCCATTCTGGCTAACACAGGCACGTCTCAATCGGGCCATCTACGGCAGTTCATTCCTTTCGTCTTTTTTGCGGGAATGCGCCAAGGATCTCTCGGCTTTTGGGATTTTTTTGGTCCGATCGTCTTTGCGTTTGCGCCCTTGCTGATTCTCGCGTTGGGCAACTTTCGCAAGTGGCGAGTGCCTACCACTGTGTGGTGCCTCTCAGCTCTAGGGGTGTTTCTTGGTTCGGGCCTGCCGCGCTTTCTCTTGCCCGTCTTCCCCCTTGCGCTTGGATGTACCGCGGCGGGGATGGAATTCTCCCAGCTCAACGATTGGAAGATAACCAGCCGCTTGGCCAAGGGCTTGACAACTCTGCTCTGTGTAATCGGAGGAGTAGGTCTGGTGATATACAGCTGGAAACCGGTCGCCACGGCCATCGGTATCGTGCGTGAAGTTACCTACCTGGAAGAAAGGTCTCCGGAGTACCAAGAGGCAGTGGCTATCAATCAGGTGATGGGTGGTCAAACCAAGGGTGGCAAAACACTATTATTCGTTCGGCATCTGTATTACCTAGATGTGCCTTTTATGAACGGTGATCCCACCACAAGTTGGATGATTGATCCGGACCGACTCCGAACACCGCGAGATTGGGAGGTTTTCTTTCAGCGGGAAGGAATTCGCTTTGTGGCCCGGTCACCTGCATATCCAGCGCAGATTCGGGCTCCGCTGACGGAAATGGAAGCGAACGGGGATCTTGTCCCCGTGGCCCAGTTAGCTGTGCAAGATTTTAACGGAATGCGGTATGAAGGAAAACGAGAGGAGAGACCGGTCATCATTTTCAAAGTGAGGAGTTTTGCCGGACAGTGAAGGAAGCGAAAGCCGAGATCATATTTTTTTGTAAGAGCTCCTGGATTGCGGCCCGATCAATTCTCTTACAAACGCTGAAGGGTGCTTTCCAGTAATTCCCTGGTCTTTGCCGCATTTTCATCCCAACCACCATTAACCATCACCTGCCGGGAAGCAGCTTCTCCCATCGCCAGCCGAAGCGGCTTTTCTTTGTAGATCCGACGAATTAAGCGGGCGAGTTCTGCGTGGTCCTGAGGATCGCGGAGGATGAATCCGGTTGTCCCGTCATGGATCATTTCGCTGGCCCCGGAGTGGGCACTGGCGATGACCGGAAGGCCGCAGGCCATCGCTTCCAGGATAGGAAGGCCAAACGAGTCCTCTAAGGAAGGGCCCACATAGAGATCGGCAGCAGCGTAGAACAGTAAGACATCGCTCGAAGGCGATTCAAATCGCAGACGATCTTGCATGCGGAGTTGCTCAACGGCGGGCCGGAACAAAACGGGATCGTCTTTGCCGACAACCAAAAGCCGCAGGGGAAGATCTTTGAGCAAAGCGCATGCCCTCAGAAGGGCTCCCAGGCCTTTGTTCTTCCAGTCATTGCCGATCAGCAGCAGGACGAACTCATTCTCTCCAAAATGAAGGGACTGCCTTGACGCAGACCTTCTTGCCATGCGGGTAGCTACCGCAAATTTCAGTGTATCCACAGCGTTGGGGATAACGGTCACGTCCGTACGCTGGAAATGGGATTCCAAATGTTTTGCGAGGAGATGAGAGACAGCCACGAGGCGCACGCCAGGGTCGCTGTAAATCTTCCGTTCAAGAAACATGCTGAGCTTGTAGTAAAGCTTGCGGTGAAAGGCACGCGGCCAACTGCTCAGCGGCAGGGTATGGAGCTCAAGCTCAGATTTGACCCGACGATAAAATTCATGAAAAACGATGTGAACCACAATCACGTCCGCATCCAGACAATTGATTCCCGGAGAATAGACGAGATCAGGGCGGACTTTACCGGAGCGACGATCCCGCCCACGTTGCCATTGATTGGCAAAGAACCACCAAAGGTATTTGAACAAATGAGGACCGGGAATATTTGGGACTTTATGCCAGACGATGGAATCACAGGCGTTCTGGGAAACTCCGGGTTCAGCGCGAACACCACTAAGCTGTGAGATATTTTGCGAGTACAACTCAATGCGCCAGTGATTTTGCCGGGCGAATCGCTCAATCTGTTCGATGATACAGAGTTCTGTCCCGTGCTGCCGGTCCAAGAACGGAGAAACAACCGCGAGCCGCAATTCAGCTCCGCCTTGGAACCGCTTGAGAATGATCGGCTTGCTCGGTTTTCAAAAACATCCGCAGGCGCCAGAGAATCCCAAGCGAGAGCCAGAGATAAATATTGATTATGAAGTCTTGGTAGGTACTGAAGCTTACAAAAGTCATCGGGAAGAAGAGCAGACAGGAAAATAGGAATATGACAAAGGCAAGGGGAAACCATGGTGTGCCTCGGAGTTTCTTCACGACCTTCCAGGCAGAAATGGTGATGGAAAAACCAAGCACGATCCAAAGAATTAAACCGACGATACCAAGTTCCAAAATCATGCTGCCAAAGCCGCTTTCGACCCCGATGTTCATTGGCTTTGCGTGCATAATTCGAGCGACATATTGAACGCCGAGGGTACACGTACCGATCCCATAACCATATGGCCACCGGGGAAAGGTGAAGGCGTATTCCAACTGCTGCAGGGGATAGTCTCGCGTACGATGAACGAGTTCGCTCGTGGGGCTGTTCGGCATGAGCGACTCGGAATAGATTGATAGCCTTGAGCCAAGTTCCTCAGGGAACAGAGACAAAAGGAGAATGATTCCAAGGCCGACAAAGAGCGTAGTTCTCTGGATTGCGCGCAACACCCGCACTACCTCACCCCGTCGCCAAGGCGCTCCCCACAGAAAACCAGCTATAAAGACCAATGCGATTCCACTGTTCCACATGAAAACACCGCGTGAGGTGCTCATTAGTGAGGCAATGCCAACAACACCCACAGTGGAAAAGGCCAGAGTTCGGCCCGACCGGCCGCGCAAGAGTAAATAACTGCTATATCCCAGGGATAGCAACCAGGTAACGATCAAGAAATCCTGAAAGCGGCCAGTACTGACGAATACAGAATTAGGACGGTAAGCCATTCTACCCGAGACAGGATCTACCCGGGAAAGAGTGCTTAGGTAACTAATGTCTTCTTGCAAGTGAGTTGGATTCAGAAAAGTTGGCCCGATGATGGATTGAGCGAGTCCAATGCCTGCCACAATCAAAATGAGAACAGAGGTAAAGGAGAAGAAGCGGCGCAAATCCTCCTCGGAAACTATGAGCGCGTATCCCACATAAATCAGCGGCACGTATAAAAATTCGACTTTCATTCCCAAGATGCCATAGAAAAGACTGGTGGAAGCTGGATTAAACACCTGGAGCAGTCCAAACCAGATGTACAGCAGTAAAGGGATTCGGAATGGGATGCGGAATTTCTCGACGCGCTGGGCGAGTCCGGCCCGAAAAAAGGAAACGTAAAGGGTAATAGCGAGGACATCTTTCCCAAAAAAAATGGCCATGTTATTACCAAGATATTTTCGGACTAAATCCTCGAAAAGAAGCCAGGCAACAAGAAAATAAAGACCTCGGCGCCAGTCATTCAAAATGGCGACGACGACCGCTCCACCGATAATCAGGACCGCGGCGAAAGCTAGACTAGTGAGATCATCTGCCAGGATGGCCTTCGCAGCTTCGTAGGCCGCTATAATCACGATGGCGAACAATCCAAACGCCACCAGCAGATTTCGCGAGGCCCCTAGCGAGGGATATATCCCCAATCTCCTCATGATGAAAGTCTACGTTTCCTCCTGGATTTGCGGCTCACAATTCTGCTTTCTGCAACGGCACCTTGCGCGCTTTGGGCTGAGTCATGTTCTGCGGGGCGACCTTAGAGTCCTGATCCGACCTATCTCCGGAAAAGCAGATCCTCCGAGTGAAAGCGAAAATACAAACCTGCTCATACGCAAGACGGGACCGATCTCGCACCTGCTTATCATACCCATTTTCACAAACCAATTTGCAGAATCGGGCTCGAGCCGTCAGCATCGGCAGCAACGCTGAGCTGCACCCAAGCCGCCAGTGTTTCTGCCACAGTATGTTGGGGAGACTACTAGGTGTCCATGCGATTCTTCGCGGCGTCGATATCCTAGAAAGACTGAAGATCCTCGGTTTTCAAGCTTCCAGCTATGACCCGAATGGTACCTATGGAATGATCGCGGCATATTAGGCCTAATCCGAAATCACTGTGGGCTTCTAGCCCGAAAAACAGGCTTCAGCGATGCACGATGGAGGAGAGCCAACGCGTCAGGAGCTTCTCATTCCTGACTCTTGCACGATCTGCTTTGCCGTATCGATGGCGCTAATCCAAGAGTCCAGAAAATCAGAGGATTGCCACGATTCCATCTGCCTGCGGACCCCTTCCTTGAGGTGCTCCAAGAGATCCGGCGCACTTAGCACGTTTTTGAGGATCGCGGCAAGACATTGAGAATCGCCACAAGGGTACGTGTAACCGCTACGTCCTGAGTAAATCATGTCCAAGCGACCGAGAATTGCATCGCTCAGTATCACTGGCAGGCCGCTGAGCATGGCTTCCGGCACAACCAAGGGGCATGGATCGTATTCCGAAGGAAGGACAAACAGGTCGGAAGCCTTGTACAAACCGGGCAACTGCGACAAATTTACGAAGCCGAGAATGCGGACACGTTCTGAAATTCCGAGATCCAGCGTTTCTCGTTCCAGGTCTGCTCGCTGCGGTCCGTCCCCGGCATAAACGAGATACGCACCCGGCACGGCGGCCTTTGCAAAGGCTCGCAGCAGATCTAACGGGCGCTTCCAGGGCTGGAGCTTGGCGCAGTAAAAGACGACCGGCGCATCCACAGGGATGTTCCAGGCTTCGCGCACAGCTTTGCGATCAAATCTAGCCGCTCGAGCAATCCAATCTTCCTTGTTCATTCCGGAATCAATAACGGCAATGCGCTCTTTCGGCATACCAAGCCGCAGAGCCAATTCCCCAATGGCGGGTGATGGCGCCATAAGGACATCTATGGCCCTGTAGACGCGCCCAAGGACGAATGGCTTTATCCATTTCTTCCAGCGCGATCCATCGCGCGACTGTATAGTCGTGGAGTCGGAGGAGATGAGTACGGGTACACGCCTGCTTTTTGCGGCTAATACGGACAGCCAGAAAGTCAAATACATATATCCGGTGTAAATCACGATGGCGTCGAAACCACCATCCCGGATCAACCTCCATAATCCGGGATTCCAGAGGCCAAAGAAACGTGCAACACCCGGACGCAACGACTTGTTCGGCACGTAGATCCAGGGATAGCCTTCGAGCAAGGGCTCATCCCACTGAATCTCTCGTTCAAATTCCGGATCCACGCCGCTTTCTGCACCCTGCATGCTGCAATACGCAACCAGGATGTCCAGGCGCGGGTCCTGAGCGAAGAGGCGGTAGCCTGAGGACCCGTAGGGAACCACGTGACTCGCCAGGATCAACACCCTGCGACGAGAGGGCGAGCTAGTTCTTGTTGTCTTTTCCAATTGCGGTGGGAGACTCGCGGTCATGTCTGCTGCCATCATTATAATCATAGCGGGTTTTGAATTGCGGGAGGGTGCAAGCAACCTTTCGGAGGTAGTCAGAGTTTACGCCTGACCGTAGCTCTCCGCAGGATTTAGATTCCATATGGCGTGTACTGCAAAAGGGAAACGCGGCCGGGTTTTCACGCGCGAGAAGGCCAAGAGCGAGAGCAAAAGATCGCAAGGAAACCTAGCCCGCGCTGAAGGCACAACACAACTTTACTGATCCCGAGTCCCGCATCATAAAATAAAGGGTCGGATGGATTCGTGCAGGCCTACAAGACGCAGGTCGCGGTCGAGCCGCTTTGCGAATTGGTTGTGAGGCAGACCGTGACACAAGCCGCAAACGATAAACGACAGCTGGTGCCGCTGGCGATCGAAGAACAATCGGGACAGAGACCGGAAGAAGCTCTGGTCGACAGTGGGTACAGGACAGCTAGATATAAGTGCTTTCGCGCCAAAGATCGGACCTCAAAAGGTCGCTTCTCAGACACACTCTCAGACGATAGAATCAGTCTGTGCGGCATCATCTAGGCGACTAATACGATGTACTCTCCAAAGGAATACTGGTCGAGTCTGGCCGGTGGCGGTAATTCGGTGGATGCGTTAGGCTTTGCGCCCATTCTGCATCCACTAGCTCCCGCCTGGTTCAACCAGGTCATCGACGACTTGCAATTTCGCGCTGTTCGGCGTGGGCTCGCGCTGGCAGCGCTGCCAACTGGGGCGCGATTTTTGGATGTGGGTTGTGGGACTGGTCGTTGGCTCCGACGTTATGGAGAACTCGGATTCTCTGCCATGGGCGTGGATGCGACGATCGGCATGCTACAAATGGCACGCGCCCATGATACGAGAGCTCCTCTCACGACCGGCCTAGCCCAAAGTTTGCCTTTTTGCGATGCTGCGTTCGATTGCTTATCAGACATCACCGTGGTCCAGCACATTCCATACGAGTTTCAGTCCAGGGCTCTTCAAGAAATGGTTCGCGTTATCAAGCCCGGGGGCCGAATGATATTGATGGAGGTCATCTGCGGAAAAGGCGCGCACATTCGAAAGGATTCTCACGTTTTTCCTCGAGAACCGCGGGATTGGATCAGCGAAGTCGAGCGTTGGGGAGCCTCATTAATCGGATGGTTTGGTCAGGAATTTCTCCTTGCTGATCGCCTCTATGTCCGTTTAGCACAGACCTTGTCTGGTCGAAAAGCTAATTTCGTCAAACAAGTAAAATCCGCTTCTTACCATTCCTCATCAAGGAAATCGTCTCTAGTACACCGTTTCTATTGGCAACTGCGCCACATTACCGTTCCTTTTTCGGTCTGGTCCGAGCCTGCCGTAGCAAGGATTTGTCCCGCCTCTTTAGCGACACACGGTATGTTTGTGTTTCGAAAAGAGCTGTAACCCTAGCTACTTTTGCTTACGCAGGCTCTGCGCACCTCGCGTTGGTAATAACCATGCGCGTAGGTAAACTTCCTTCCGCATCCGAACAGATCAGCTTGCGGTTGCCATGTTTCCGCCGCACCCGTAAACGCAGCGTGTTAGCTGTTTCATCGATTTCGTATCGAAAGACTCGGTTTCCGAATCCTCGGTTCTTGTGAATTCGCTGTCGCGCGTTCCAGCGAGTCTAGCCGAACCCATCGCGGAAACCTTTCCCACATCGCTGAGAGGTAGAACCGGTCGTGCTCGGCTCCCCATCAAAGGAGCCGAACTTCTTTGTTGATATTTTTGTGTCGCCCTCGGTACCCAAAACCGGCCAACGATAAAGAATGGCTGTAAGTCATCGTGATATAACTCTCTCGTTGACTTGGAACAAAAATTCGGCTTGTCAGAGTGCATTCGGAAACCGTCACTATAAAGCATTCTGTCAGCGGATCGAGGAGGAGTGATGCTTCGAGTGTTTGCGTTTGGGCTCATTATCATCCCTTCGCTCATTGGATCAATCTGCACTCAATATGTATCGAGTGAATCTGGAATCGCAGCGACTATGACATCCTTTCTCTGGGCGAGTGCCGGATATCAGGCCTCTCCGATTGATGCGGGTCAGGGCAAAGTTAACAGCCTGTTAACCATGCGGCAGAAGCCTGAACCCGTGTCTGGTTTTCTGCCTTCGAAAATCCGCGACCAACAGGAAAATGCCGGAACTAACCTCATTACTGCGTCGCAATCTACTGCGGGGCAGACACTTTTAACGCCGAGAATGCCCGAGACTATCCCAATCCGATATGTCTCTAAAGGTGGCAGTGATACAAATGACGGATTGTCATGGGCTACCGCCAAGCACACGATTTACGGAGCACTAGTTTCTCTGCCGGGTGGTGGCAGGAACACGGCGGGCAGCGGAACGATATATGTTGGTACAGGCTCATCAGCCAATCCCATCTCAGGCGCAGGCATCTGGCTCATGGGTTCGGGCGATCCGAACTATGCCAACCCTCCCGCTGGGTGGCTCAAGTGCGGCACCTGTATCCTCGATATTATTGGTGTCGCAAATGATCTATCAGGTCCAAATGCACACACTCCGAAGGCTTTAGTGAATGCGGGAAACTACGCTGACAGAAATCATCCGGCGATCTGGATTTCGAGCAACGCACATCCTATACGATTCCAAAATCTCGGTCTTGGCCCCTACAATGGGCGCGGAATCGTCCTTGGAGAATGTTCAAACAACGCAAGAAATGTCAACAGCTGCGGTACGACTGTCATTACTTTTGAAAACGTGGCTGCTTTTACACATATAAGTGGTCAACCAACCTTCGGGCCATGCACTGATGTAGTAGGAGCGAACTTCTGGATTTGGTTTCGTGACTTCGGTTGTAGCGCTAATGCTGACCAACCCCTATGGTCCACTGCTACGATCACTCAATTTGCGAACTCTGGTGGGGTGACAACTGCCACTTGTAGTGCACTTTACTGCGGTTTAGGTGCTGGTTTCGCGGATTATGCCATTTTGAACTCAAACGCACTCCCAGCGTGCCAAGGTGAGATATTCGTCAAAAGCGTCTCTGGTAACACGATGACCTTCAACAGCAAGACCTGTCCCAGACCTAACGGCATGACAACCGGCACTTGGGCCCTTGCGATTGGGGGAAATTACAAAGCCAACAACGGCGCTGCAATCCTTTTTGACGGCTCTACAGGAAACGGCAACGGCTTAATCTATATCAATGACACGAATCTCGACAATGGCGGCATCAAGTTCATACCTGGGTATGACGGCGGAACGATCTTCGTGAAAAACACAATCGAAGAGGGGTGCTGTGGACCTATTCCTCCCACTGTCTGGTTTACGAGTTGGAACTTGGGAACAGGTGCGATTCTTGACGGCATCTTCATGGCCGATCAGCAGACAAGTGCCGCAGTCATTGAAAATGATGCGACCAATACCAACTACGGGGCTCCTCTAGTTATCGGCTCTGGACCTATAGTTGGCCCTGCTATTTTGATAGGAGGCGTACAGAGCACCACGATCAGCCCTCTTAGGAATCAGCAATACGGAATCAATGGAACCTATCTAGTCGGTGAAACCGACGTTGCTCGGCGCATTGCAGGCCTGATTCCAACCCGTTTCGCAAACAAGGCCTATTCGAGTACCGCGAGTTGGACCTACACCAACACATCAGGGGTGCAAACCTTCAAGCAGGGATTAAGCGATCCTTTCGGCGGCACAGGAGCGGCATCCATTACTTCTACCTCTGTAGGCAATCAGCAACTAAGTATGGCCGTACCCCTGAATGTCACTCCTTCCGCTGGTGATTGGCTGGTTGAGGGCGTGTGGGTAAAAGGTGCATGGGCACCTGCAGCCAGCGTCTATCTCATCGGGAATTGTGCTGGTTATGGATACCCCACCACTTCCGCCACTTATTACAACAGTGGATTGCAGATAGGCGATGGCCAATGGCAATACGTGTGGTTCGCCAATAAATTCGTGGGCGGCACAGGAAATACCTACGTCTGTATGACCGGGCAATTTAACAGTGGTGCAGGTCCAACGCTTTATGGGCCAACCATGTACTACATCTCCGCTAGAACGCTTTCAGACAACGAGGTACTGGAGTTCGCTTCCAGTATGAACTCGGTTGATCCGAGATGCCAAGTAGGGCAGATTTGCAATGTGTCAGGACATCCAGTCGTCGTTTCATCCTACGGGACGTTGTCAAACTGCAGTTCAGTCACCTCGCCAGCGAAGTGTGATTCCGCCCCAGCGGGTAGCTTTGTGCTGGGCGTAGGATCTACGACTGCCACAGTAAATACTACGGCCGTGACGGCGTATAGCCAGATATTAATCATCGAAGATTCTTCACTGGGGGCTAAACTTGGCGTTTTTTGTAGTAAGGCGACCGGTCGAACATATATGATCACGGACCGCGCACCGGGGCTCAGTTTTACCATCAGCTCCAGTTTTGCGCCAGCAGACCACCCGGCATGTCTTTCTTTCCAGTTGCTTAACTGAGTTCAGCCTCTATGCTGCCTTCTTGGTTATGGGTAGTTTATGGACATACCGAACTCCGAGGTAGTGGAGACTAAAAAAGGGGAATAAATGCAGCTTCAGGCTTCAGGAGAAATTCTTCTGGAGAAATCCGACACCACGAAGAATTTTTGCGCGTTTGGCATGTACCTCGTTCCTAAATTCCGGAAAGGCAGGATTCCAGGTAGCGTCATCGGAAAAGAGCAAGCCGCCGGGGTGAATATAAGGAAAGGCAGCGCGATATTCCCAGAGCATGTGATCATAAGTGTGTAGGCTGTCGTGAATGAAGACATCGATGGAGCCGAGCTCTTGCAGAAGTTGTGGAAGCAGTGTTAGGGAATCGCCGATGTGAAGGACCCAGCTGGACCTGAGCAAATCGGGAACGATCCAGCCTGGCGCCTTGCCAGGGGGGAGATAGCGGCGATCGCCAATGTCGATCGAGTGCAAGATGCCGTGGCGGTTTTTCTGAAGTGCGAGAAGCAAATAGGAAGTGGACACACCACTGGCCACACCGGTTTCAACTACCACCTTGGGAGCAAACGCGCGAATGGCAGCGTATTGAACAAGGATTTTCTTAGCGTAGAGGTCTGCTCCTTCAGTCTCCGCTTCATGGAGAATAGCGGTCGCGTCGTGGAGGCATTCCGCAAAAGTTGGTGTATTTATCGGCTCATTCATGAATGACCTGATGCGGCCAGGCGAGACACGCGTAATGCTGGAGAGAAATCGCTCATCGGCGAGGGTCAGTTCTCGAAAGAGAGAGGTCGCCACGTACCGCGGATTGCGCAAGGCAAAGCGAAAGCGCGAGCCGAAATTCTGGAGCAACCAATTCATGTTGTGGTTTTTCCTACAGAAGAGACCAGGGAGCCCGGAACGCGCGCAGACGGGAGTGCAAAAGTTATTTCGCTATCCAGCTCATCCAGGCGGAGTGGGGAATCCCAATTCACTCTAGGCGTTAATCGAAGCATCAGCGTTCCCTTCGTTAGAGTTGCCCCTGTTGTTTCTAGTGTTGAGGAAGGCGCTGAAGCGAGCGGCAATGGCTGGCCAGCTAAAGTGGGTTTGGTAGGCGGCACGACTACGAGCAGCAAGATCCATTCGATAGGCAGCATCGGAAAGGATTCGGACCAGGGCGGCATTAAGATCGTCAGGTTGGTCCGGTGGGACGAGGACCACGCCGGCGTCGGTAATGGGCATGGCGGTTTCGGAGCCGGGATAGGCAATAACCGGAAGGCCGCAAGCAATGCCGGCAATGGCGCTGCTGCGCCGCGAAGAAATGGGGCCGCGAACAAATAGAAGAACATCGCAGACCGAAAGGTTTTGAACAGCTTGAGAGGGTTCTACGACGCCGTCCACAGATAGTTCCACGGGCAAATCGCGAAACCCTTCTCGGAGTTCGGTTTCACGAAGTTCGGCGCAGCGACCGAAAATGGAAAGGCGCAGCTTTCCAAGCTTCTGCGCAGCATAGCGACCTGCGGAAAGGATGATTTCAGTTTCGCGGGCGCCGGCTTCGCCGCCAGTGATGCTGAAGACGCCAATGGTTGGCATATGGTCGTGCTGGGAAGACGCTGCAGGCACAGGTGGAATCGGCAGGTTAGGACCGACGGGGACGAAAAAGGCATTTGGCTGGGCAGCGGTCAGCCAGGAGAGCCTTTCTGGCGGAACTGTAAAGACTGTGAGATCAGCGAGAGCGAGCGCGCGGCGCATGGTGTAAATCTGGTCGGAGCGCCGAACAGAATCGACAAGGCGGGTGCCGGGATATGGTTCGACATCGTGAAAGATGATACCCAATCGGGCGCCGGAGGATTTCAGGATCTTCAGCACGCGGAGAACTTTTTGCGGGAAGCCCCGTGCAGACCAAGCAAGAGCAGTGTATTGGACCAGCACCCAAGTGCCGCGCCATTGGGTGGCCTCGAGCCGTAGCGCCTGCAGCGCGTTTGGCCAGCCGCGAGATTCCCAGGGCACGCGGCGGATTGTCACGTGAATATTGTGAACCTGGAGAGAGGCGGCAAGATAACGGCAGTATTCTTCCACCGCGTCGGTGGGTTCGTCTTTGCGGCCGAGCAGCGCAATGCAAGGAATAGTCAAACGCGAGGACTCCCCTGCACGGAAGCCACCGCAGAATGCTTCGAGAGATTTGCCGTGTCGGAACTGAGCAGGCTGCTGAAACGCTGGCTGAATTGCGCAGCTCCCTGGGGACAAAAATGAAGCGGATCATCGAAAGGCGAATCATCCTGAATCCAGCTTTTCTCGTCAACCCAAATAAGGTGATGCGGTGCAAGCAAATTGCACATCTGTGCGACGCATTCCAGCCGCCACCTCTTGTCGTAAGAGAGATTTCGATGCACGCGGTGTATGAGCATTTCTACCTCGACAATCGTTAGTCCCGTTACAAACTGGATCACCTTGGACCGTACTCGAGGTTGATTATAGAATAGGGTACGGTCAAAGAACATTTCTTGAGTTTCCTCGTCGACCGAAGAATCGCGAACGGCACGGGAAGATTAGGTTGCCTGGTTGACCATAGACCTAGATTACGAGGGCGCTCATCATGCGAAGTAAGCCAAGCCCTGATCTACTATCTAGAGTCCTGAACTCAACAGGTCAATTCAGGGGTAAGGCCCGTCTGGCTGATTTTCTGGGCCGCCTCACATACTCCTGGAGAGTTGGTCGCGGCACCTTTTTACTCGCAAGTGGCGAGACTGTCACAATAGATTTGCACGACCGTATTCAGCGGCTGATGTGGGGCGCAGCCTACGAGCCCCAAGTGAGAAGCTGTCTTGCCGCACTCTTGCGTCCAGGCGATACGTTTGTAGATATAGGGGCCCACATTGGATTTTTTAGTATGATCGCTTCATCACTGGTTGGCCCAAGGGGCAAAGTTTATGCATTCGAAGCGAATTCCACTCTTTTTCAGAACCTCCATTCAAATGCTTCGCGATATCCTTGGATGGTGCCTTATTTACTGGCAGTGTGGAATGAAAGCGGCTCAGTAGCCTTCTCAAACCCGCAGCAAGCCGGAGAATTAGGCTGGGGAAAACTGGCTTCAGTCCGCGATGAAGGACATATCGAATCAGTTGAAGCTGTTTCTTTGGATGCATGGCACGAGAGTGTCGGTTCTCCCGCCATACGACTAATCAAGATCGATGCTGAAGGGTCCGAGCCATTCATTTTAGAAGGCGCGCACTGGGTCATCTCGCGCGCGCACCCATATTTAATAATTGAACTAAATGATGAGTTACTACGCGAAGTTGGCCGAACCAGAGAGATCGTCGCTCATACGCTGCGGGACCAAGGGTATCGGATTTTTCCACTAGGATTGAAAAGTCTTGATGAAAGTCGCGATCTTATCGATCCTTTGTCCCTCGAAATCCTGTGCGTGCCGTCTGACCGATTAGAAGAAGCTGCGCGCGTGCTGCCCGGGCTACGCACGAAATATTGATCAGGTCGTGCACCGAATCATTTATGTTTCTCAGGGCCGCTTCGGGGCAACACAACGGATTATCCGTTTTTAGCGAAATCCAGGCGACACTGCGACACCTGATGGCACGGCGATTGATAGCATAGGGAGTGATCCCGGTTATCTGACAATCCTCTAAGACTTGTTTGCAAGGAACTGCCTTCGCAACCCTAGCCGCTGACGAATCGGCCGAGTAATGTTCAGGAAGGAAAACCAAATCCAGTATAAGCTGTGAGTGACTCGAGACTTGACAGGCCCAAGCCATGCCAATCGATTAGCCGTTAGGCGCCCTCGTAGAAGCCTGTCCGTCGCAGCATCGACTGTGTAGTAGTGAAATGCTGCGTCGTCTCCAAGACTTAGATTGTATAGCGCCTCTGCATGGCTGTGTAAGGACGCGGCTCCCTGGCTCAAGTAAGCATAGTCGTGGTTTTGATGCACCGCCACTACCATCCGGCTCGCATCTATCAATGGCACGTTACTCTTGCGGGCAAACCAAATCAGCCATGGATCCCACCCGTGACGACCGATTAAGAAGGGTGGCATTTTTCCGTAATAAAGATCTCGGGAGAAGCAGAAATAGTCGACCCAGCTCGGCCCATTCTGTTTGCCGCTGAGGAGAGCCAAAGATTGCAATCGATGATCCCAATCAGTTTGCCCAAAGTCCCATGGTTCTGTAATATTCGTGTCCCAACGCCGCCCGATCATAAGGAACTGCCTATAGGTTTTGGAGGTCAACTCGACCGCTGCGCGAAAGTCTGACGCTAGCATTATGTCGCAGTTCGCATAACAGAGAATGTTATAGCGGGAGATTTCGTTGGCACGTTCGAACATATAGTTGAGGTACTTGGTGCCATTTTCGTTACGGCGCACTTTGGGTTCGTGCCGAATGCCAAGATCCCGACAAGTCTCGGCGACGCCATCCTCATCTCCAAAGACGATCACTTCCACGTCCGGGTGCAGCAGCTTCCAACTTTTGAGGGCGTTCAGTTGTATGACCGCGTTATGGCCCACGAAGGGTTTGGGAGTAGTGAAAAGAGTGACCATCTGTCCGTCAGTGGGGCGAATCCATCGTCACCGACGGTTGCCGTCGCGCGTTTCCTCGACATAGCGCCAATATAGCTTTGTCGGGGTCATCTTCTCTTCGCGCGTGGAACGGTTCTTGGAGGAGGAAGCGGTCGCGCGTGTCACTGGTAGCCCGAAAAAAATTTCTCGTTGCCCTTTTCAGGCGTTCCAGATTCAGGGTGGTGTCGCCTTGCCTACTGTAAATGATACCGTTCATGCGTTTCATATCGTGGGCCGCGCCGATCAAAGGATGGATTTTGGCAATCGAAGTGTATGACTGCCTCCGAGGGCGCTGTTGCCGGCAATTAGGATTGCCCCCGCCATCGCTTTGATGACCCACCCGCATTTTACCTAGTTCTGTGGCGTGGTGCACGGCCAGATCGCTGCGCCACGAGTTCGAAATTCATTCTGTCACGCAAAGCCTGACCAATCGTTCGATGCACATGTTTTGGCCCTCTTGTCGTAAGCGACGTAATAAAACAACAGGTTACCGCCGCATAACCCAACCCTGTGATCCGCTCTCTATGAAGGGCGCCCAGTCGGGCCCCGGCAGCCCGTAGAGACCTCGGAGGAGCGTCCGGTTCCATAACCCTCTCACCTTCGGGATTCGAATCAGC
This sequence comes from Candidatus Acidiferrales bacterium, assembly GCA_963722985.1. Classification (GTDB taxonomy): domain Bacteria; phylum Acidobacteriota; class Terriglobia; order Acidiferrales; family UBA7541; genus Acidiferrum. Next base: position 254,429 of record CAVROZ010000008.1, read on the forward strand.
CCTTGGCTAACTAGTCGAAAAACCCTGACAGCAGCTCCCTGAGGGGTCGAACGGAGCTCGCGCTCGATAATCTCATTGCATCTCCGGTCGTAAGCCTCCCTACCCGCAATACTCATAGCGTCGGGATGAAAGCGGTATCCCGCGATCAGGCAGTCAACCGAATAGAGTCGGGCATGACGGAAAAAGCGTACCCAAAGCTCGAAATCCCCCACATCTCTGTAAGATGAATCGACCCGGCCCCCAGCGCGCTCCCAGAGTCTTTTTCTCCAAAAGGTAGACTCCTGCTGGATGTACTGGTTCGCGCCTGCTAAAAAGCGGTAACGCGACCAACGCTTCAAAATATCAATATGCGTGGTCATTCCGAGAGTATTGAAGCCGGTCGGTCTGCCAGTGATCCACTCGATCTCCGGAAAGGTGGCAAAGACACTGCCCACCGCCGCAAGGCCTCCTGTGTGGAGCTTGTCGCTGCAATTCAGCCAACCCATAACGTCTCCGGTGGACTGCGCAAACCCGGTGTTTAACGCCGCATAGAGTCCCTGATTTGTTTGATTAATCCAGGCCGTCAGATACCGTTCGTAATCCCGGATAATTTCTGCTGTTCGATCCGTCGAACCGTCATTCACAATGATATATTCGAGATTGGGATATCCCTGATAAACTAGGGAACGAATGGTGTCTTCGAGGTAGGCCTCGCCATTGTAGACGGCAGTCACCACCGTGATGCGCGGAAACCGTGTCTGTTCCCCGCTCGCTTCCAAGGAGCTGGAGGACCCGTCAGACTCTTTCCCTGCTGCGGATTTGTTCAACTAGCCTCTCCTCCCGCCCGATCTTCCGTTTGCAGCAGTCCAGTCGCACATTCTTCGATTCTCAGCATGCTCTTCGCGGTCTCGTGCGGCGCAGATTTCACAAACGACTTTGGGGTGACCAGTCTTGAATTTCTGACACCTCGTGCAAGTTCGGAGCTGTAGGCACGCGGACAAAACTCGATATTGCGGCGAGCATAAGTTTTTCTTAAAACATGCTTTCACTTGAGCAGAAACGGTTCCCAAAATTCTCGGTCATACTTCGCCCAAGCATGGCAGCCAAAAGGCAACCTTCCAGAATTTAGCTTAAAGCAGTATCGCGGCGCCATTTCAAAAGCAAACTCCAAAGCTACCTTGGGCTCAGGGATGCGAAAAGTTGCCATGATTTTGGGCGCGTCAAATGACCAAAAGAGGTCCTCATGGGAGTTGGTTTTGGCGAGTTGTCGCACATGCCAACGAACATTGTTGTGATACCCACAGCGATGAAGAAAAGTTTTTGCTGCAACAATCCCTCGCCTGAGTTTTGGTGCGGAGTCTAAACGCTCGTAGAGAAACTTTGAGCGTCGTCCGGTCTTGCGTCCGCGCTCTTTCGGATCCTCCAGAAGCTCCCTGGAAGCCAAGACGGTCAAAGCGCTTTTAACTCGACGGAGCGATAGTCCGCCATTACCCACCCCTAAGAACCCCTTGGCGGGGTCGCCAAGAGTATTCATCCACGGCGCGCCAACATAATCCCAATCCTTCCGACACCACTCTTCGAGATTGCTTGCAAATACCAGACAATCCAATTGATATATCAGAATGTATTCGTACTGTGAGAAGGCTCGGTAAAATTGCTCCGTCATAAGCAGACGATTATAGCCGTAGCGGCTTGTAGCATAGCGAATTGGGAATGGCTGCAATACGAAATCTGAAAACTCTTTCGGTAGGCTTTTTGGACCGATGATATATCTGTCAAACTGCCCGAGGTATTTCCGCAAATGGCGGATGGAAATTTCTGCGTCTGCCGAAAGGGGGAATGAGGGAATAGGCGTCACAATAGCCACCAGACGCTCGGGTCGATCATTTTTCGCAGAGGCCGGGAGTTCGCGGAGAAGCATCATCTGCAAGCAATACGCGGCCTTGGCGTTACCTCGACAAAATCCAACGTCTTGAAGTAAGTAAGCCTCACGGATGTTCGGGCGTACATCATCGAACTGAACGGCCTAGGACGTATCTCTTTCAAATCGATGCTGAACAAATCGGCACGTGCGTGCTAACTTCTGCCAGACAGCTACCAGGGCGGGCCGGAGCAGTCTTCGAATCGCATGCGGGTCAATTGCCATTGCATTTCGCAGTAACATTCGCTTCACTTCCAGAGGTACATGCAGGCTTATTACGGCCGGTACCCAATGAATAGACATATTCTTCGAAACTTCTTGCAAGACCGTTTTTGTGGGTGCCACTTTATCCAAGATCCATCGAATGACTCGGAGCCCTTCTGCTACGTCCAGCGCCGTCCGCCTGTTTTTACTCCGCACGGTTCCGTCGTGAAATCGATAATAATTGAGCGCTTCGCCCAGGTAAACTATCTTGCCTGCAAGAGCCATCGCCGCCCAAAGCTTCCAATCACCACACTGACGCAGGCTCTCGTCAGCTCCACCAAGAAGGTCATATATGACCTTGCGAAAGACAACTGCACTGGCATTTGGAACCGTATTACTAAAGATGAAATATTTTAGACATTCCTCGCGCCCATCGGCGCAGAAATCCGCCGACCATCGGTGCGAGTCGAGAAAATCCAAGTAAGAGTCAGCGAATCCATCTTGTTTATCATCCTCTGAAATCCGCCATGACCGGCAATAGGCAAACGTGGCTTCTGGCTCGGCGTCAAGCACGGCTACCAGCCGCTCGAGTAGTCGCTCATCGGCGTAGTCATCGGATTCGGCAAGCCAGATGTACTCACCCCGGGCAAGCCGCACGCCCTTGTTCCACTGCTTAAACACGCTCCCAGAATTCTCCGCGTTAAATTCGACTCTCACTTTCGGATTGTCCGCGTAGGACACCAAAATCTCGCGACTGTGGTCGGTCGAGCAATCATCCAACAAGATCACTTCGAAGTCCTGATAGGTCTGCCCCAACACGCTCTCAATCCGTCGCCGCAGATAGCGCGCGTGATTATAGTTGGGGATGATGACGCTAACGTTCGGCATACTCGATGCCCCGATTCGCAGTGACTCCCAAGGCTCTCCGCGTCGCCTCCAAATACTTGCGACCCCATCTCTGGCAGGGCTCGAGATGATTTCCCTCGGCCCATTCATTCCACGCGTTGACGAAGACCAAGGACTCAGGAGAAATACCCGAGCGGCCACTTGAGCCGATGCGCGCCTTCTGTCGATCAACAAGTCCGCGCAACCACCTCTCGTAAACTTCAGGGGTGGAATTAACAAAAATTGTCGCGCCCTGCGTTCGCCTGGAACTATTGTCCCAACTCGGGCAGGCACAAGGTATTCGCGGATACGTCGGAACAGGCGCCGCCAGTGCGTTACTTACCAGCAACTCGTAATCATACACATTATTCTCGCGTAACCCCGGTTCATGCATGCCCAGCCTCCTAATATGCCACCACTTACGGCGATAAATCCGCCCGTGGCACACCAGCGACCCTCGCGGCTGAAAATCTAGACCGGAATCGAACCCGATGTCCCGCGGATCACCATGCTCGTCCCTAAAACTCTCCACTCGAACCAGGAATAGGCCTTTCAAGCCAGCACGCTCTGCTTCTCGCCTCCATGTTTCTGCCGTCCTCTCTGGTTTCGGAAGTTGCGATGCGCGATAGACCAAAAAAAGCGGGCGGTCACCCACGCGAATGTAACGGGGATCCAAAAACATTGGAATCAAACTCCGGATGTGCTCCAAATCATCCGTGCGGCTATATCGCTGCTCCAGCAGCACCTGATTCTCTAGGCCATCCCATTGGCGTGTCCAATTTTCGTTGGCCCAGCAAAGACAAAAAGGAAATTGCGGTTCCCCACTCTTCCAGATGTCGTTTACTGGGCGTTCGAGAACCTGTCGCCCATGGAACCAGTAGTGGTAGTAGCAAAAACCATGGATACCGTAGCTCGCTGCCAGCTCCGCCTGGGCTGCTCGCGCTTCCGGCAGCCTCAAATCATAAAACCCTAGGTCGGCTGGGAGGTGCGGCTGGTAATGGCCTGGGAATCGAGGTGCGGCCTTGACGACGTTGGTCCACTCAGTGAAGCCCTTCCCCCACCACTCATCGTTCTCCGCGATTGGATGGAATTGAGGTAGGTGAAAGGCAATAGCCAGCACGCCTTGAAAACCTTCTGACACGGGAGGATTCATGATATCTCCGCCCTAACTCGGTGACCGCCAGGCTCGGCCACCAAATCGGCCGCCGAAGCCTTGCGGCTAATTAGAACGTCCAGAAACTCTCCTTTTAGCCCCAATCTCGGGTCGTAGAAGCTAAAAATCGTGGTGGTCATCCGCGAAGATCGAAACACAAAGTCGCACAGCTCATCACCCCATTCCGTGACAACTAGCGAACCCGCCGCGTCGATTGGATTGACATGATAGTCCGGTTTCATCAGGTGCGTGATACCTTCGTTTCCGTTAGGTTCTGCTCGTACGACTGTCTTTTTCCCTCGATAGTAAGGCACCGTGTATACGTGTGCACCTCCGGGCTTTAGGGTGCGAGCAATCTCGGCAAACGCCTTCGCTGGTCGCAATACATGTTCAAAGACATCCTGTGTGATCACAAGGTCGAACGACTGATCCGGGAACGTGAGAGCTTCCAAATTCTCACTCCGCTGCCCATCTTTCAATTGACCCCTCGGCACCTCGGGAAACAGCTGACTGGCAATATAATGTTTACACTCTCGCCGAATCTTGTCCGACGATGGCATCCCCGGCGAAGATTCATGTATCCGCAGTTCCCGCCATCCGGGAAAATGATCGTTGAGAACTTTGACCACCGCACGGTTACGCGGGATTGATCCGCATCGTAAGCACAAGTACTGGTCCCTAAGCCACGGACCCGTTTCATTAAACCACACGCGGCAATCGCAGATTGTGCAATACCCTCTGTTTAATCTTCCTCTGGCTAATCGTGTCGCGAGGAAAACCGTACTTCGGATCAGTCTTTTAGGACCTTGGTACACTCCCGTAAATCCCCCACCATTCATTGTTCTCCGGAATCGAATGGATTTCAGGTAAGTGAAAGTGGCGCGAACAGCTCCTTCGAATGACTGCGCTTTCCACCTCATGGTTGCCACTAGCATCCCGGAACATATCAGAATTAGACTGGTTCATAGCATCTCATCCTACAGTATATGTTGACACCCAAACTTGCAGACCAGCGCTTACCGCCACGACTTGCGCCCATCGGGAAATCTCCATCCTTCCCCTCATAGTAAAAAGCCAGTCCGTTCCAGCGGATGTCAGAGTAGGAGAGTAGGATCAAATCTTCTCTCTAGCACTCTAAGACTCCGGACTCCGTCGTAGATTGCCAGTTGACAACTGACGGCCAAGTGTCGGTGCGCATGCAAGGACTGAAGGGCTTGGCGAATGTCACTGCGACAGTGCTAGCCTGGTGCAAATGATGATGTCCCCCGTAACTCGGATACTGCTGTGGATCCCGACCACACCAATGTCCGAAGTCGATCGACTTCACTAGGGAAAGTCCGTGAGTCGAGAGCCTCTGGCGAATCCACGGCTCGCAGTAGCCGACAGAGCCCTCCGGATTTTCACGGCTCCCAACATAAGTGTCCTGCTCGTATTTCAGGAGCTTCTGCGTCGAGTGGCCCTCGGCGAGACATCACGCGAGAAATCTCGGCCAAATAGTTCTTCACATCCAGCTTCAGCATGTGAGTGAACACCGAGGTGAGAAAAACAAAATCGTAAGAGTTGCCGGGAAACGAGAATTTGTAATCTCTAGAGCGAGTCTGCCCTGCAGGGTTGTAGGCCGAATTTGCCAAGTCGGCGCAGTGAAAACGAAAGGCCAGGAAACAGTGGAATGCTAACGCGTCTTGAAAGCTTTCTGAGGGGCTCATGATATCTTGGCCCCAACTAGGTCATGGACAGAAGTGTTGCCCGCTAGTAAGCGTAAAGTGGAGCTAATAATCTTATCTGCAGCAAAGCATTGTTCCATTAGTCGCTGCACTCCCGACCGCAAGCGTGAGCGCCGTTCTGGATAGTTAATCAATTCGTTTATGGCCTCTGTCATCGCGGCGGGATCCATGGGCGGACAAAGCCGAACATTCTCTCCATCAATGAAAGGCTCTTCCAACATTTCGCCTCGTGTGCTGATAATAGGCAGGCTGTGCGCTGCGGCGGCTGCGAACGAACTATTGTTTAAACGAACACCAACATTAAAAGGAAGGACGCAGATATCAGCGCTATATAAAAACAGGGAAGACTTTTCATCATTACAATGGCCAATCCACAGTATACGGTCCGCTCTTCCCGCCTTATGACTCAACTCGCGCAGGCTCCTAGCATAAGGTTCGTCCTCCGTCCCGCCGACTATCAGCAACCGCGTGTTATCCGGTAGTTGGCCAAATGCGGTAATGAGCGTTTCTACTCCTTTCAGTGGATACAAAAAACCGTAATAAACTATGGCAATTTCGCCTTCTTGGAGGCCCAACGCCTCTCGACCACGACGGCGCGCGGAACCAGCATCTTCGTCGGGGATACGGATAAATGAAGGGGCAGGAATAACCTCAGCTTTCGTGCGAACAACAGGGTATGCCATTGCAAATGCATCCAAGTGACGCGCGCTCAGTGCAATGATGTGGCTGCTATCGCGCAACAACGTTCCATAGCTAGGATGAACATTCTTCCGACCGACCAACGATGCAACCAGAACTCTCATTAACCGGTCGCGCAGCCTGTTATTCGAGCTCACACCGCTGAGACCACTTTCATTCTCAAGTTGAGTAACGACCGTTCTCGTCCCGCACAGACGTCTGGCAAAAGTGGGAAGAAACGTAATCATCGGATGACACTGATAAATCCAGTCGATGTAAATCAGCAGTATTGTATCGAAGCGATTTGAGCGGATAAAATGCAAGAGCTTTATTAGCTGGTTCCAACTCCACTTATCCATTATGGAGTGGACTGTTACTCCTGATGGTAGTGGTCCATTAAGGGTATTACCTTTGTTTGTCAACAGATGGACGTCCACACCTGCCCTGGCCAGGTGTTCGCAAAGGAATAAGGCATGCCCACTTTCGGGCGCCCTCATCGGCGGGAACGCGCTGGAGATTATCAGGAGACGGAGGTTCATTCAACGCGACCGTTCATGCGCGGGAAAATATTGCATCTGCCTGAAGGGGACGACCGTCCTTGGGGCTAAGTAATTGATCGAAGTTTCCATTGTAGGTAAAATTCCGTGTCTTGAGAATCCGATAGACGTCGTCAAATAACGGGCCTCCCTCGAAAAGAGACTGGAAACTAACTTCGATGATAACGATCTTTGCCCGCGCGACAACGTCTTCACCGCCGATAATCACTTTATCTTCGAAACCCTGTACGTCAAGCTTGAGCAACAGGGGATCACGCAAATTGAGTTCTCGAGCTACATCAGAAAGGCGTCGAACTTCAATTATTTCTGTCTTCTCCTCCACCGCGAACGTAAATGATCGCTTGTGCAAATCGGTCATCGGCAACAGAGATGAACTTGGGGCATATTCATTGCGATGAATTTCACAATGCCCCGCCTTCTCACCAAGTGCGCACTGTAGCGCAAGGAACTTCGGTTGTCCTGCAAATCTCTCCGAGAGCGCTAGGAATGGCTCGCGGAGCGGCTCGAAGCAGACTAGACCAGCGTCGGGGAGTATAGCCCGGATGCGTTGCGCGAATTCTCCCGTATGTGCGCCAACATCCACGATGGTTTTGATACCAGACTTCACAAACCAGTGATCTTCTGATTTATAGTTGGGGGCAAAAGCCGCCATCATTTCGAGTTCCCTGTTCGAAATGACAGGTTGAGGCTTGGGAGGATGCCATCGCACCAGATCTACGCCCAGTGCTCGAAAAGGCGCTCTCAAGAACCGCTTGACGGCAGTTTTGCCATTCATGTCTATCTACGCCTTCCAATAATTGATCGTGCCCAGCTAAACGGAGTTCGTCGCATAGTCATAGTCGGCGACTGCAAACCACTTTTGAGCGTCTCGCCCCGGATGAACTCGATCAATTGGGGCTTAGTGACGTCCGGCACGCCAATGATCACGTCGTCATGCACCACGACGTAGCGATTTGTGTTATGCATAGATAATAATTTACAAATCGTAGTGATGTCCGGCCAGTGACTAGATTCGTGAGGGGGAGGCGGAGGCGCAAGAAATAGCCTCGCATCATCAATCAGCACTATATGGGCCACTTTGCTGCTGTTGAGCAGTTCCAACTCTTCAACCACGGGGCACTCGTCAGATTTGCCGAAAGTGTGCTCACCGCACCAATGGGCGTCGAGCCAAAAGATCGCCGGCTCGGTCAGAAAAGTGAGTAGAGACCTGATGTGGGTGCGACTGTCGCCCTGGAGAAATTGAATGTTCTTACGGTCGCCGAAATCTTCTATTGCCCTCTGATAAAGAGGACCGTATGCCTCGATGGTGAAAACACGTTCGAAGTTTCCCGATGCCCAATCTGCCGTCTCTGCTCGGTTTGTGCCTGTTTCCACGAACACGTTCACCCTGAAAGTGTCTCGCAGCCAAACCACTAGCTCTCTCGGAACTCCAAACCTTATGGCACCCATAGAATTCCTCGGTCCTTTAATTCGTCAGCCCTAAGCGCCACAGACTAAAGAACTAGCCCAGCCTGTATCCGGCCCCCACAAACAGATCGGAGCTCAAGAGAGTCGCTGAGCTCCGTCAGCTATACCAAGTTGTACACGGTTTGTTGGAGACTGTCGTAATGCTCGGCATCAAATATCCGGGGAGCGTCCAATGGTTGTCTCCTTAAAGGCTTCCGAGTCAAAATCCGCAGGCAGATTTAGAATGCCGTTCCATTGATCCATATGGTGCTGGTGAATCTCTGTTGCAACATTTAGCTCCGGCAAACAATCCCAGAGGTCTAGCATCTCACCCTGCTCCCAAATCGTCACCTGCCACTGGTATGGTGCGGGGCGCAGTGGAAGAATTGGAAACGTGTAAGATAAAATGTGAATACCCGGCTGAAATGCGAGATTACGGACGGCGCGAGCCCAGACAAGTTGCCGATCGGCGCTAAATAACGCGACGCCGTGTTCGCCTTTCTCGATTGGTCGGATGACTTCCAAGATAAAGCTAACCGTTGTTGGTCCAAGCGTCGAAAGCGTATGAGCATCATTATGGCAGGCGTTCGCAATCTGCCAGCGGATAAAACGAGCTTTTGTGGCCCCACCTTGCCGGGGCCGTTCGCCCTCACGGTGAGCATCGGCTAGTAGGTACCCCCGGGCCATGGCCGATTCGTAGGCGCTAGCCACTTCGTGCGTTTCGCCGGTCATTTTAATTTTACCGGCGTCCACCCACACCATGCGGTGGCACAGCCGTCGCATCTGGTTCATTTGATGCGAAACGAGAACAATGGTGCGGCCTTGGCGTGCCACACTTCCCATTTTTCCTAGGCACTTCCGTTGGAAATTAACATCCCCGACCGCCAGCACTTCATCGACCAACAAAATCTCGGGCTCAAGATGCGCCGCCACGGCAAACGCCAGCCGCACGTACATCCCGGAGGAGTAGTGCTTTACGGGTGTATCGATGAATTGTTCGAGCTCGGCGAAAGCGACAATTTCATCAAATTTGCGCCTGATCTCGCTCTTGCCCATGCCGAGGATTGCACCGCTGAGGAAGGTGTTCTCGCGCCCGGTCAGTTCAGGGTGAAAGCCGGTGCCGACTTCGAGGAGGGAGCCGACGCGGCCGTGAATTTCCGCCCAGCCGGTAGTGGGGCGGGTGATGCGGGAGAGGATTTTGAGGAGAGTAGTTTTGCCAGCGCCGTTGCGGCCGATGAGGCCGAGGACCTCGCCTTCGTGGACTTCAAGCGAGACATCTTTCAAAGCCCAGAAGATTTCTTCGCGGGAGCGGCTAAACGCCGAGAATGGCGAACGCACAACCGCTCGAGCGAATGGCGTAAGCCGGAATCCGACTGCAGGCCTCGATGATAGAGCTTGCCAAGTCCTTCGCCATGAATGACTGAACGGTTCATGGCGACACTTGCTTTAGCTCCAGCCGTGGCTCCAGATTTGAGGACAGCGACTTCCTCTGCTCCGGCGTAGCGTACACATGAAACTGGCGGAATGGGCCATGCTCGCGCACGAAAACAACATCTACCTGGCAGAGCGCGTCATCGAAGGGACGATACAAGAAGCCGAAGAGATCATAGACCACGAAGCCCAACTGCTTCATTTTCCAGATGACATCGTAGAATTGCGGGCCACCGATGAAGGTACCGAATAATGTCACCTCAAGGATGACAACTTCCGTTTCGCGCAGTGTGCGATTAGCTCCTGCAAGGACCTTTAGCTCAGCTCCCTGGACATCCACTTTAATTAGATAGGGGGGCTTAAGGTTCCTCTCCAAACATAGCTGATCGATGGTGACGACGGGGACGAGTCTGGGAGAGCCGTCGACCTCATGGCCCTCGACTTCTTGTAAGAGGCTGGAGCCGACCTTGTCGCTGTGGACGTTTAGGACGGCGGTGCCGGGACATTCACCGGCGGCGGCGAGAACATATTGCGCGGAGTAGGTGTCGCAGATTTTGCGGAGAAAGGGCTCGAACTCAACAAGCGGTTCGATCAAGAGGATGCTGGCATCGTTGAACTGCTGGTAGAGGTCGGTGGTCTCGCACGCGACGCCGACGTCAACAACGGTAAGCGGCCTGAAGCCTAGACTCAAAAGCTGGCGCATCGCCCCGCTCATGCTCGCTCGAGAAAGCGCTTTCTGTTGTTTTCTTCGAAGTTCTAGCCCGAAGACATCGAAAAGCTTCGTTATTAGTTCTTTTGCTGGTGCAAACATGGGCGAGGTACCCTCCAAATCGCTCGCGCCATCGGCGCCGCACAACGATTCAGACACGGTCGGCAATGGCGCCCTCCATGCGTTGGAAAAAGAAGAAGCCGGCGAGGAGGACAGCCAGTACCATGGCGGAGGATGCCAGAAGGAGCGGGCCGGGCGCCTGACCGTGGCCAGTGAGGGCCCAGCGGAAACCGCCAATGACGCCGGCCATGGGGTTGAGGCCGTAGAGCCAGCGCCAGCGCTGTGGGACGAGCGAGCTAGGATAGGCAATGGGCGAGGCGAACATCCAGACCTGGACAAGGAATGGCACGACATGGCGGACGTCGCGATAAAGGGCGTTAAGCGCGGACATCCAGAGGCCGACGGCAAGAGCGGTGAGCACCGCGAGAAACAGTAGCAGGGGCAGCCACAGCGCGGCGAGGGTGGGCTTAATGCCGTAAATGGCGATAACCACGATTAGGACGACGAAACCGATAGCGAAGTCCACCAGGCCCGAAACAACGGCGGAAAGCGGGAGGACGAGTCGAGGGAAATAAACCTTGGTGATGACGCGCTGATTGTCTACGACGACGCTGGTGCAGCTCTGGAGCGCGGTGGAGAAGTAGGTCCAGGGAACGAGCGCGGAGAAATAGAAAATGGGATAGGGCAGGCCATCGGAGGGGAGCTTGGCCAGCCGCCCGAAGAAAATGGTGAAGACACCCATACTAAGCAGGGGCTGAATCATGACCCACGCGACGCCGACAACGGTCTGCTTGTACCGTACTTTCAGGTCGCGCCAGACAAAGAAGTACATCAGCTCGCGGTACGCCCACACTTCGCGTACGCGCAACTCAAAGAGGCCGTGGGGCGGCTCGATCCGGATCCGCGGAAACGAAGCGGCAAGTTCCGGAGTATATTGATCGCCTTGGGGCCGGCTATCAGTGAGGTCATTCCAGATGTCCACCTCAGAAAAATGATCTTTATTCTAGACGAAGCAAAGAAGGCCTGCACGCAAGGGTTAGTCAGTGACGTTCGGAAAAAGACATGATAAGCGTTCATCGTTTACATGGCACCGATTCGGAGGCGCTGGGTGTGGTCGGCGATGATCTGGCGGAAGATTTCGTCGAGGCCAATAGTGATTTTCCAGTTGGGATAGTGAGATTTGAACTTGGCAAGGTCCGAGATGTAGCAGATGTGATCGCCCTTGCGGTTTTCCTCCACGTACTTCCAGCTCATCTTTTTCACCGTTATTTGTTCGATCTTTCGGATGGCTTCGAGCATCGAAATGCTGTTTTCACGGCCGCCGCCGAGGTTGTAGACCTCGCCGCAACGCGGGTTGGCCACAAACTCTTCAATGGCACGGACCACATCGTGGCTGTGAATGTTATCCCGGACTTGTTTACCTTTGTACCCGAAGATGGAATAGGTGCCGCCAGAAATAGCTACCTTGACCAGGTAGGAGAGGAAGCCGTGAAGCTCGACGCCGGAGTGTGAAGGTCCGGTGAGGCACCCGCCGCGGAAAATGCCGACCTTCATCCCAAAGTAGCGGCCGTACTCCTGAGCCATCAGGTCGGCTGACGCCTTGGAAGCACCAAAGAGAGAATGGAGAGTACGGTCGATCCGGCAGTTTTCATTGATGCCGTTGTAGTCTTGGGGCCGGGCGTATTCCCAGCGGGTCTCGAGCTCCTTCAGAGGAATTTCGTTCGGAGCGTCGCCATAGACCTTGTTGGTACTTAGGAGGATGAAGACCGCTTCGGGACAATGGAGGCGCGTGGCTTCGAGCAGATTGACCGTGCCTAGGGCGTTCACCTCAAAATCGAGAATGGGGATATCGCGCGCCTTGTCGTGAGAAGGTTGCGCGGCGCAGTGAACAATCAGATCGAAGCGCTGCGAACGAAAGAGAGCTTCGAGAGCGACGCGGTCACGGATATCTAGATTGTGATGCGTGAAGTTCTTCGTTCTGCGACGGAGCCGGTCGAGATTCCAGATGGTGTCGCCTGCATCACCGAAAAAGATGCGGCGCATATTATTGTCAATACCGTGGACCTGATCACCCCGTCGATCGAAGTGTTCCACCGCTTCCGAGCCAATCAACCCGCTCGATCCGGTAACAAGAGTCGTTTGCGTCTTCATCTGGTGGGAACAACCATCCTTTAAGAAAGTTCAATGCCTGCTGCCGGCCTTCGATTATCTCTCAGTTGAGTGAATTTATCCTGCAGCAAGAGCGGTCGCTGCTTGTAAGCCGGGTCCAGAAGTTGACCCCTCGCAGCCCATTTTCAAAGTCAAGGAAGTGGCCTCGCATGGGGAAGCTGTGGCCCGTGTTGTTTTATCCTCTTCGCTCCCGAACGATAAGAAAGTGCCGCCGCCCCGTATAGCACCATCGCCAGTAGTGCCATGGTTTTGATGCCCAGGAAGATGCTCAAAGCCTCCAATGCGCCGCCGAAGAGGCCTCCCAGAATGTTGGATCCCAGTGCGGCCGCCGTCTCCCGCGTCCGCTGGAAGATGTTTGCGAAGATAAGGCTGGAAAACAGCACCGGTAAGGCGGTCACGCCCCCACCGATCAGACCACTGGCTAGCGGTGAGAGCCGCGTCAGATCGCTGAACGGCATAAAGTAGCTCACCGCTAGTGCGCACCACAGCAGGATAAACAGAGATGGAAGCTGTGCTATGCGCCACCGCTCGACCATCAGGTTGGCCGCGATTGCCATGACGAAAATCGACGAAAAGACCACCGCGTTTGTCACCCAAGTAGCGCCAAATAGCAGCGATAGCTGTGAAATGTTCTTCGTCTCCACTAGGAGAAACGCACTGCCCATGAAAAACATTGTCCAATCCAGATATACCGGCGACCGCGCGGAGGCTCGCCGCACCGCGGCGCGTGTCAGGTAAGCCCCTGCAATCAACACGAGTACCAGGGAGCCTAGATAAACGAACGGAAAACTTCGCGGGTTCTGATAGAGAAAGGGCCAATCGTCAGTTACAGGCCGTGCGGACACATTTGTTAGTCTTAGCCCTACGGAACGAACGCCTGTTATCGCAGCCAGATCCGATCGCGCATCCGGCAGCCCCGGTCCGGCAACAAACGTGACCGTGTCCAGATAACCTGACACTTGCAGTGCGAGCGGCTTGCAGTTGCAGGCCAGCTCCAGAGTGTGGTAGATCCTCTGCGCCACCCAATCCTTCCAACCTACAGAGAATCCCAGGACGAATAGCCCGTGGTGCGGCTCCAAGAGGGAAAGGGCTTCCTCGAAGCTCTCTCGACTGTACAGAAAGAATTCCAAGCGCAGTGTAGACATCACCGAAAGCGCGGTTTGCGAATCCACCAGCCCAAAAACGATCAAGTCATAATGTTGGCCGGCGGCGCGTGCTTGATGGAAGAACGCGCGCCCGTCGTTGATGTGCACGTGCACCTTGTCCGAGGCATACGGTCGCTCCGGGTGCAGTTCCCGTCCGAGTCGCTCGATTACCGGGTCGATCTCCACCGCATCTACGCGGGCGCACTGCGCGCGGAGGGCTGCGGCCACGTCGTTGCCTGTACCGGCTCCGATTATCAAGACTCTTCCGCACGTCGGCAGCATCGCGTAGGGAAAATCGTAGTACTTCCGCGCCGAACTATCAGTGGCGCGGGTATCCGCAGATGCGCCTAGGTTTAACAAGTCTTGGTAAAAATCATGATCCACGTCCAGGCGGTAGCTGTTCTGAGGAGTGGCTGAGTAGGTGATGCGGTAATAGGGCGACCAAAGCACAGGAGTGCTGATTTCTAACCATGCAATTACGGCCAGTGTGCTACTGAGAATAAGCACGTCTTGCACTCGCCGCGGAGAAAAATAGACCAACCCGACAAATATAGGCAGAACCCAAACCCACGGCGGTAATTGAAAAAACACGAGTCCTGCAAACGCGAGTGTGCCCGCCAGACTTCCGGCTAGGTTCAGTGTGTACGCTTTCAGCGGAGGACACGCCGCGTCCAAGTATTCTCCAACCAGCATCCCGATCCTATAGAAGATGGCGAGCACCAGGCAAAACAATGCAAACCCAACGATCATGGCGAGAAATCCGAGTACCCACGGCACCATTGCGTCCGATACGTGTCTCAACAGCCTGCCCACCACCGGCAAGGCTCGCGCAGCTGGCAGCAGCTGCGGAGAACGTAGATTTCCTCCCCACTGATACACGCCGGTGTCAGGAAAGAACAGTCGTGTGAGGTGAAGCTGCGGAGAGAACGCTAACACCAAGGTAATCGCCGCCACCAGCACTGCCAGAAGTCTTGTTCCTCGCGCACCACCGCGTCTGATCATGCCCAGCCCAAGGCCCAAAAAACATGCGAATAGAGTGAAATTCTTCAGATAGGCGAACATGCGAATTTCAGACCCCATCCAACGAATCAGTACGACCTCCGTGTACAAAGCCAATGCACTAATGAGGAAGAGACCGAATCGATTCGTGGAAGGTCGCCGGTCAATAATAGAGGCCATGTTCTGTGCTCTAACTTTCTGGCAGAAATAAAAAACGTAGCAACATTAATCTATTTTTCCTTAATCTGATCGCAGATTCCCAAAGAACTAAAGATCGCATCGTTCGGCTTCATTTTGAAGAAACATAGCGGGAGCGCAGATCGGGTTCGTTTTCGCGAATCCAATCGAAGATGCGAGCGAAGCCGGTGCGCAAGTCCGTTCTTGGCTTCCAGTCCAACTGTTGCGCAGCCTTTCGGTTGTCAGTCCAGTAGAGAACAATATCGCCCTGGCGCGCCTTATCCGCTTGGGTGATAGGCGCAGCGCGTGAGGAGATCTCTTGCATTGCCGAGGTGGCTTCGCGGAGTGAAATAGAATTGACGGCGCCGCCACCCAAATTGAACACCTCACCGCGGAAGTTCGCGAGCTTTTTGATCTGAAGGTCCAGCAGTTCCAGCATGTCTTCCACGAACAGTACGTCACGCACCTGTTTTCCTTGCCAGCCCAAGTAGGTCAACGGCAGCTCGAACCAATGCGCGATGGCCCACCAGACGACCCAGCCCTGATCCGTGTGCCCGAACTGGCCGGCACCGGAAATCACGCCGAATCGATTGACCACAATGGGCAAATCATAAGCCTGGGCGTATTCTTGGCACGCCGCATCAGCGATGAGTTTGCTGAGGCCGTAGATGCTGCGCTCGCCTCCGTCGACCGAAAATTCTTCCGAGATTCCATGGATAGGGTGAAACCCTGCGGGCCGCTGCTCCACCGGAAGACGACTCCAGGCGTCTGGATCGTATTCGAAGCGCGTCGTAGTTTCCCGGCGCGGAAGAGCGTTTAGGCGATCCGCACCGTATACCCGATTCGAACTCCAGAAGATCAGCGGAATGCGCCGAGGGCGAGAGTACTCGAGAATATGGATGGCACCGAGCCCATTGTTGGTTATGTCGAAAAGAGGATTCGCGTAACCGGTTACGACAGAAGGTTGGGCGCTGGCGTCGCAAATCAGCTCGATCCCTGGGGGAAGATTGCTGAGGTCTTCCGGATTCCGCACATCCCCATGAAAGAAGGCGATGCCGTGGCGCTCGAGCACCGCGATGTTTCGTTCGCTGCCCCGTCTAACGAGATTATCCATCGCGGAAACCTTGTGGCCTTTTTCGCGAAGGTGAACTGCGACATGCGAACCGATAAAGCCGCAACCACCGGTTACGAGTAGATGCAAGAAGTAATTCTCCTCTCAGGTCACTTCGTCGCGAAGCCCAATTTCGCGTTCAGCCACCAACAAAAGTCCCGCTAAGGGAAATAGACCAGTACGCTAAGATCAAATGCCGTGAGTTTACAGCGGCGCGCCTTGATATCCTCCCGCAAAGGACCATGAAAAGCGAAGCGGAATAAACAAAAACCCGATGCTCCAAAGATCTGGGGAAGCCGCTGTGCCGTTGTGGCCCCGGCGAGAGCGATCAGCGCTTCGGAGCGTTTTTCTGTTGTTCGATATCACGCTGTTCAATCTGGCGCATCAGATCGCTGCGCCGGAAGAAATACGCGCGAAGATGGGAAGTCAGATCGCCTGGCACGACGCAGAACTGGTTGTAGGAAGCTTGGCGAAACGAGATCGGTCCTCGCGCCGGCACTAGGTGCGTTCCAAACTGATAGATGAGCCCCAGATTCCAGAGCACAAAGCAGGCCAGCACTCCCGAGCAAACTGCCAGGGCAACCTGCGGACTCGGGAAGTGCATGGCTGCGCGCTCAAGAAGATAGGCGAGACCAAGAATGAAGAGCGGCGTCAATGAAACAAAAAAGCGGTTGCCATAGGAAGAGACGCCCGCCCAATCCGGATAAAAGGAAATGAAAAGATAGAATGCCACCAATGCTGTGAAAAACGGGATTCCGGCCTTGGGCAAGCGAAACGCGAAGAAGAGCAGACCGAGAATGGCCAGTCCCAAAAGAGGAGTCCACGATAATAGCCCGTGATTGGAGGAAAACAGCACACTGAAAAAGACCGGAGACCGCCAGAGAAAATCGCGGAGCGAGACATAGCCAGTCTCGAAGGGCCCTCCATAAACAATCCAGCGAGAGATAAAAGTGGGGATCATCACCACGATCACCACAAACCCAAATAGGAGGTGCCCGGTCAAAAGTTCCAGAAAACTCTGTGACGACGGGCGCCCGGAGCGGAGAATCTTTCGATACTGCCCCACGGCCTCGACGGCAAGCAAGGAGACAACCATCACATTCGCGTAATAAACGTCAAGCATCAGCCCCACGATCACGCCCAATAGCAGCCATTGCCCGAGGCTCCGGTCTTCTTGCGTTGCGTCCCAATACCAGAGAAATAGGGCAACGATGAAAGCGGAGTGGGCATGTGCCCAGGACGGATTAAAGTAGAGGTAAACTGGGAGAGAGCTCGCCCACCAGACCGCGATCGTTGCGACGAACGACCATACGGGTGCGACGTATTTGCAGGCCAGTCGAAAAGAGATCAGCAGGGCAAGAAATCCATACAAGCCCGTGCCGAGAGCCATGGCATACCGGTAGGGAGCCGAAAACCCGTCTGCGGACACATTGGATCCCAATGCCCTGGCCAACAAAACGCCACCATGGGCTATCAGCAGGAAGGGGGACCAGAGCATGGCGGGCCCAACGGAAAAATGATTGTCTAGATGGCCTGTGCGAGTGCGGAATTCGCCCTTGGGCTGACCGTTCTCGTCAAGCCGGCCTTCCCGAAAACTCTCATTAGCCGATTGATAATCATGTGTGAAATCCAGGCTGTGTTCGATGAGTGGGGCACGGGCGTAGGCGTAGTAGCCAACACCATCCCCTCGGACCCAGGGATTCAGCAGGGGAACTGTTAACAGAAAGACGAAGAGCAGGATCCATTCGAATCCGTTCTGTTGGTCTCGGAGTTCGCCAGTCAAGCAGGATCAATCCTTCCGCAAAAACACAGACCCCAAACTGGACCTCGCCTCATCACCGTTACAAAAATAATAGCAAGGCAAGCCGTCCGAACCTCCCCGATGCAAATGATCTTACAAGAAAAGGAGGAACAAGTTGCTAAAAGTTAGTTCGTTCCCCGGAAACATCACGCTAACCGCGGCCTTCTGCTCGTCGAGAACGACCAACAATGGATGGCGCGGCAACTACTCCGAGTGGCGGACGATTCTGTTCACCGGTAGAATGCATGCGAGGCTCGAAGCTGTGATCTTTGGCGCGAAAGTGAGGTGCTGGTGCCATGCTTTCTTTCTCGGATCATGTCGAAATGCCGAAGCATGTGCTGGTGCGCGTTCTCGAAAACGAAACCGTGCTCCTGAATCTGGAAGCGGAATGCTATTACGGCCTGGACGGGATCGGTACGCGCATGTGGCAAGTTCTCACCACGGCGCCGAGCATTGACAGTGCATATACGGAGTTGCTGACCAAATTCGAGGTTGGGGCGGAGCAGCTCCGACTAGATCTTTGGGAGCTGCTCGAAAAGCTGGTCGACAAAGGCTTGCTCCGAATCCGTTCTGCCAATGTGGAATCGGCTCCTTCAATTTAACTCGACCAGTGAACGATGCCGTTTGCCTCGAAACACCACGGCGATATCCGCGATCCAGTTCACCTGTTCCGAAGAGGTCAGCAAGGATGTGTTGCGGGGAATTACGATCGGCCTGCGTGGGCGAGGACCGGCGCCCCTATCCCGGAGAGGTGAATCGCTTGGATAGGCGGAAGAGCTCTGCGGTCGTTCTGGCAGCGATTCGAAGTGTGACTTTGCTGGTAGGACAACGGTTCGGAAATTCAAAGCACGGACCTTTGACAACAAGGTGACGGATTGAGCGGCATTGTCGGCATTTTTCATCGGTATGGCGCGCCGATCGAGCCGACGTTGTTCCATTCGCTCGTAGATTTTCTCGCCTACCGCGGTCCGGATGGTCGCGAGAGCTGGTTGGAGTCTTCGATCGGCCTGGGGCATTCGTTGCTCCGAACCACTCGGGATGCGGCCGGCGAGCGCCAGCCGGCGAGCCTCAATGGACGCTACCGGATTGTTGCTGACGCGCGGCTGGACTGTCGAGCGGAATTGATTCGGGAGTTACAGCGAGCCAAACCAGACCTGCCTTCGAATGCAGCTGACTGCAGACTGATTCTGCAGGCTTACGCTACCTGGGGTGCATCGTGCGTCGATCACCTGAGAGGTGATTTTTCGTTTGCAGTGTGGGACGCGGGGCAGAAACAACTTTTTTGTGCACGCGATCATTTTGGCATAAAGCCTTTCTATTACGCGAAAGTGGGAGAACTTTTTCTCTTTAGCAACACTTTGAACTGCATTCGAATGCACCCACACGTTTCGGGCGAATTAAATGATGCAGCGATCGGGGATTTTCTACTTTTTGGATTGAACTACGATAACCGGACGACGACCTTTCGCGATATTCAACGGTTGCCGCCGGCACACTCTCTGACCGTCTTGCCAGGAGAAATAAAAATACGGCGCTACTGGACGCTGCCAACCGATGGACGGATCCGCTATGCGAAGCCCGAGGAGTATGTGGAGAATTTTAAGTCTCTACTTGAATCGGCGGTGACAGACCGTCTGCCCTCGGATGACGTCGGGATTACGTTAAGCGGTGGACTGGACTCGTCGTCGGTGGCGGCGGTGGCCAAAGAGGTCTCGAGAAAAAGCTCGACCGCCCGGGAGATTCGTGCTTACACGCACATTTATGAATCGTTGATCCCGGACAGAGAGGGGGATTACGCCCGCGAGGTGGGCGAATTTCTACGCATTCCAGTCAAGTTCATGGCCATGGATCGGGCGCAGCTACTCGAGCCCTGCCAGCATCCGGAGCTGAGTTGGCCCGAGCCCGTCGACAATCCTTTCCTTGCCGCCATTTCTGAGGCGTATCGCAATATTTCCGCAGACTGCCGTGTTCTCCTGTGCGGGGAAGGGTCTGACAACCTGATGGACTTTCAGATGTGGGCCTATGCGGAAGATTTGCGGCGCAGAGGGGAATGGCGGCGACTTTTGACGGAGGTGGCCAGATATTTATGGGTCCGGCCATTTCCTTGGCGCGGCATTCGGGTCCGGGCCCTGCGACTTGTAAGGAAGGATCCCGATCAGCCTATCTATCCAGACTGGCTCGCTCCGGAATTCAGCCGACGCGCAAATCTACCCAACCGGTGGAACGAACAGACCGAGCTTTTAAGAACTTGGGTGACGCATCCGATTCATCCAAGGGCACACGGATCATTAACCCTGCCGCTTTGGACAAACTTGTTTGAGCTCGAAGACCCTGGCGGGACAGGCTGTCCCGTGGAGACGCGGTATCCTTTCTTGGATTTGAGGATGGTTAATTTTTTGCTGGCGATACCGCCCTTCCCCTGGTTTTTCAAGAAAACGATCCTGCGCGAGGCAATGGCAGGACGATTGCCGGAGAGAATACGGACGCGGCCCAAGACGCCGCTGCAAAGCGATCCTGCCTCCGCACACTTAAAACTGACGGGACCTGACCTCCTTAAAGAGATGTCTTGGAGCCCCTACTTAGATCGGTATATTGAACGTTCGGCGTTAATAGCCCCCCACGTTAGAATGAATCCAGAACAATTGAGTGCGAGTTTGAGGCCCTACTACCTTAATTATTGGTTGCAGTCAGGGCCAAGAGTTCGGTCCAGGTTTGAGGCCGAGACTTCTACCGGCTAAACCGGTCAAACTGCAAAAGCCATAGACCAAGCCCACACATTGGGAGTTCGGATTCAATCTTTGTGACCAGGGCCCTACAACCTCTCTACTCTAAATATTTGATTGCAGTCCGACCCAGGAGTTAGGTATAACTTCACTGTCAACATTTGATGGCCTGAATCGGTCAAACGGGGGCCGAGAAAGCCGCATTCAAAGCCCGCCCTTCCCGTGGTCTTTTTGGCAAGACACCCTTGTAGGAGGCAGTGGCCAGACTATCGTCAGAGCGAGCGGGAACACAGCCAAAACGCTCTGCAAGGCGACGCTGTCTTAGAACGACTGAACCTAACGGGATCTATTCTTCTGAGGATGTCTTGGAGCTCGGATTTGGATCATACATGGAGCGTTTGGCACTGATGGTACCGCTTGTTAGAATACATGCCCAACGTTGGAGAATGAGCTTAAGGCCTAGCCGCCTCATTTGCTTGCAGTTGACGCGCGCGTTTCGGGATAACTTGCTTGCCTGTGGAGGCCAGTAATGGCTAAGCCCGCAAAAGGAGAACCCAAGAAACCATATTCAAAGCCGACCTTAATCGTTTTTGGCACCGTACGGGATCTTACTCAGATGGTGGGGACGGGGGGAAAAAGGATGGTGGATCAAAGCTTGGACATAAACACAGTCACCTCGGATAGACGCGATGAATTCGGTAGCTCCACGCTTATAACTTACGACTAAATTGCATCTTGATTACTCTCTTTTTGGTCTGCGCCTCCGTTCTAATCTGCCTCTGCCCGGAGTCGGCACGGCAATTGGCTCTACAGACCATTGTGACGTTGAGTTGCACCTGGGAATCCCGCTGCAGTCCACTGGAGAGATTTTGCCAGGCTCGGAAGTACTAACCTACTCGAGCAGCGAAACCAACGCCGCGGGCGAGCCCCTTCTGCGTATCATGACCGTCGCGCTCGGCGAGTTCATCCGGCTCGCGTACGAAGATGGAACAGAATTCTGGTTGGATCGCAAACGAGAGCATGTTTGGGCTACTTGGCCGGATTCCGCGTCACTCGAAAATACCACTGCCTATCTGCTCGGACCTGTTCTTGGACTGCTGTTGCGTTTGCGGGGAGTGACTTGCCTGCATGCAAGCGCGATAGCCATCGAGGACCGTAGTGTTGCCTTTGTGGGTGCGCCAGGAGCAGGAAAGTCTACGACGGCGGCAGCCTTCGCCCGGCAAGGTTTCGGCATACTGTCTGATGACATTGTTGCCCTTGCGGAAACTGCGGGGGGCTTCAATGTGTTGGCAGGATGTCCTTACCTCCGCCTTTGGCCCGAGTCAGTGAAAATGTTCCATGACTCCCCGGAGGCGCTCCCGCCAATCATCCCGCACGGCGAGAAGCGCCGTTTCACTTTGGGGAATGAGCGAGCACAGTTCGAGAGGCGTCCGCTTCGCCTTGGCGCAATTTATTTCCTGGGTGAGCGCCGACCCGACCCGGCACCTTATGTCGAGACACTTCGAGCACAAGCGGCTCTTCTCTCCCTGGTAGCCGACACCTACGGCAACAAAATCCTCGATCGTGATCTGCGTGCACAAGAGTTTGGAGTGCTTAGCCGATTGGTCGAGAACGTTCCCATTCGCCGTGTCTTTCCGCATAACGATTCGTCTCGAATCGGGGATCTCTGCCGGGTCATCCGAGGGGATTTTGTCTCGCTGCAGACTTCGCAGCGACCGCGCCGCTAATCCCCGGAAGAAGTTCCCAAATTTGCATCCGAAGGCACGCTTTATCTGATGCGGTGCAGGGTTGCATCTTCCGGCTTTGCAGTGGTTTTCCCCGTTTTGGGGTGCTATCTTACCGGTGCACGGCATTCCCGCCCGATTCATTCGAATAAGCAAAGACTAGGTTTGACTCCAATAGCCATGCTTGGTCACGAACAGGTAAGATGGACGTCCGATTTGGAATATTGCGCGGTGGTGGTGCCTTCGGATTCCGGTCCCAGGAGGATTGCTGCGATGAACATGCGGAGGATGTCGCGAACTACGTTGAGGTTTATAAGCCTGGCCACAGTGGTATGCGGTGGCCTCTTGCTGATCTTTCCGGCAGGCGTGGGCAGGCGCAGTATTTCTGGCGAACCCGGAACCGCAGCGAAGCATTCGCACGCAAAACAAGATTCCGAGTGGCTACAAGCCTATGGCAAGTTACCTCTCGGTTTTGAAGAAAACGTCGGACAGACCGCTCTCGACGTCCGCTATGTCGCGCACGGCGGAAGGTATGACCTTTTCTTAACCTCTCAAGAAGCGGTTGTCGCTTTGCGTCCTGCCGGCCATTTTGATTTCTCGCCCCGGCATCGTTTCGCTACTCTTCGCGCGATGCGCGAGTTGCGCCGGAATGCGCGTCACGCGGACCAGATGACGGTGCTGCGTCTGCAACTCGAGGGCG
The DNA here is from genome assembly GCA_963722985.1 of Candidatus Acidiferrales bacterium. Taxonomy (GTDB): domain Bacteria; phylum Acidobacteriota; class Terriglobia; order Acidiferrales; family UBA7541; genus Acidiferrum. The sequence continues at coordinate 277,725 of CAVROZ010000008.1, forward strand.
GTAATCCACAACCTCAAATCACGGGAACGGATCTGCTGCCGGGCAGGGTGAACTACTTTATAGGCAATGATCCGAAGAAGTGGCATACCGACGTGCCCACCTATGGAAAGGTGAAATATGCGGGCGTATATCCCGGTATAGATCTGCTTTTCTACGGCAATGAGCGCCACCTCGAATATGACTTCATTGTTGCCCCAGGATCCGATCCTGCAGCTATCGCACTCAATGTGCAGGGCGCTCGCAAAATGCGACTGAACTCGCGCGGCGATGTGGTAGTCAGTGTCTCGGGCGGAGAAGTGCAACTCCAGAAGCCGGTCATCTATCAACACGTGGACGGTGAACGCCATGAGGTTGCGGGAAGTTACGTCATTGCCGGTAATCATCGGATCACATTTTCGGTGCCCAGTTATGATCGAAACATACCCCTCGTTCTCGATCCGGTGCTGAATTATTCGACTTATGTCGGGGGCACCTCGGATGACGCTGCGAACGGGATCGCCGTAGATAGCAACGGCGATGCGTATATCGCCGGAGTCACTTCCTCGACGGACTTTCCGACCACATCGAATGGATTTATTCAGCAGCCCCTCGCGGCCAATACCGGTGGGGCGTTTGCTGCGTTTGTCGCCGAACTCAACCCTGCCGGGACGACCCTGCTGTACTCTTCCTACATTGCGGGAAGCACTCCAGGTGAGGCGGCATTCGGAATCGCGGCGGATCCTACGGGCAACGCGATTTATGTGACTGGCCAAACCTTTTCTCCCGATTTCCCCACGGCCTCAACCATCACTGGTTTCAAGACCGGCACTAATTCTGGGGCTACTACTGGAACGAGCTTTCTGGTGAAATTAGACCCAACACAAGCCACCGGTGCGGCCTCATTTGTTTACTCCACATTTATCGGTGGCACGAATGGCACGGGCCCAAATGGCGATCTCGGGCAAGCTATAGCTGCCGATGCAAAAGGCGTCGCCTATGTGACCGGACTAACCGACTCGAGCCCAGGAACTGCAACGGACCTGGCAACTTTTCCGATCGTGGGGGGCTTCCAAACTACGCTCGGGAACTCGAACGGGGGAGGGAACGCTTTCCTCGCCAAAATTGACACCACTGTTAGCGGAAGTAGTTCTTTGATCTCTTCGAGCTACTTGGGTGGGGATGCTACTCTTTATCCTGGAGCAAGCTCACCGGGTTACGGAGACGCAGGGTTTGGGATCGCGGTGGATTCGTCGGCCAACGCCTATATCGTGGGTACGACTACTTCGTCGAACCTTGGGAGCTTAGCAACCACTGGCTTAAATCTCACGTACCCCGCTGGCAACACCAGTAATACGGCGTTCTTCGCCAAGATCAACACGGCTACTGCGGGAACGCAATCCGTATCATATTTGACGTATTTAGGTGGCACGGGACCCGACTTTGGAGACGCCGTCGCCTTGGGGCCGAGCAATGTGGCGTATTTGACTGGATTCACAGGCTCGCTGAATTTTCCCGTTTCGACTGGAGCCTACCAGACCACGGGCAGTACATCGGGAGTGGTCTTCGTCGCTCTTATCGACACTTCACAATCTGCAGCCGTTTCTCTCACCGATTCTACCTTCCTTGGCGGCGACAACGGCGATGAAGCGTTCGGGATTCAAGCCGACTCCCAAGGCAATGCCTATATTGCGGGGGCTACGTCTTCAAGCAACTTCCCCGTATCGCCGGGGGCTCTTCAGACCGCCTTTCCGACGGGCGCGATTGGCAGCGGCTTTATTTCTAAGCTGAATCCCACTCTCACCACGCTCCTCTATTCGAGCTTCTTCGGGGGGAGCGGTAACGGAAACGGCCAAGACATTGATTCGGCAAACGGGATCGCCCTCGATTCCTCTACTCCTGCGAATGCCTATATCGCTGGCCAAACCTACTCAACGAATCTACCTGTCGCTGGAACTCCCGTGGCACCGCTGCACGCCGGACTTAACGGCACCAGCAGCGATGCGTACGTGGCAAAACTCTCGCTGATTCCGTCCCTGACGGTGACGCCTTCGCCCTTCGATTTTGAAATCCAGCAACTGAACGTCACGAGTCCGGCGCAGGCATTCGTCCTGACCAATAACACGAGTTCCACGATCACCTTTACCAGTATTGTTGTTACCGGGGTATCGCCCGCAGCCAACACGGATTTCGCAAAGTCGTCCGATGGGTGCAGCCCGAGCGTCGCCGCTGGCATTTCGTGCGCGGTGAATGTGACGTTTACTCCGTCCGTAGCGGCCGCAGAGTCGGCCACACTGGTGATCACCGCAGTGGTTATGAGCGGCGGACAGACCAGCACGGAAACGCTTGACGTGAACCTGACCGGCACCGGATCGACGACCGCGCCGGGCGTTGGCTTCAACCCTACCAGTGTGCCTTTCGGCAGCCAGGCGCTGAACACGACCAGCGCAGCGATCCCCGTGAAGCTTACCAACACCGGTTTGGGGCCTCTGACAATTAACTCCATCGCGGCTTCCGGCGATTTCGCTGAAACGAATAATTGCCCAGTGAGCCCCGCAACCCTGGCAACAATGGGATTTTGCACGATTGAGGTCACATTTACGCCGACCGTGGTGGGTGCGCGAGTAGGAACGCTCACGGTCACGGACAATGCCGCCGGGAACCCGCAGAGCATTCCTCTGACCGGAACCGGGATCGCGTCCGCGCCGGGCGTTGGCTTCGACCATACGAGTGTGTCTTTCAGCGGCCAGTTGCGGACCACGACCAGCGCAGCGATCCCCGTGAAGCTTACCAACAGCGGTACCGGGCCTTTGACAATTAACTCGATCGCGGCTTCCGGCGATTTCGCTCAAACGAATAATTGCCCGGTGAGCCCCGCAACCCTGGCAGCAATGGGATTTTGCACGATCAATGTTACATTTGCGCCGACGGCAGAGGGTGCGCGCACAGGAACGCTCACGGTCACGGACAATACCGCCGGGAGTCCGCAAATGATTCCTCTGACCGGAACCGGGTGGGATTTCCAGGTTACGGCCCCATCGTCAGAAACAGGCAACAGCCCGCTCACCTTCAATGCGACCATGACGCCACTCGGCGGATTCAATCAAGGTGTGGCGTTCACTTGCACGGGAGCACCTACGGGCACAACCTGCAGGGTTGCAACACCGGTCACCGCTACGGACGGAAAAACCGCTCAGTCGGTTCCTGTGACGCTAACGAGAACGGGCAGTGGCATGACTATGCCGCCGACAGTGCCTACGCCGCCGATTTCGCTATGGCAGATTGTGCCCCTGATTCTGGCGTTGCTATTGCTCTTCCTGCTGCCGAAAGCGAAGGGGCTTCGCGTGCGGATCGCGCTCGGAACAGCAGTGGTGCTGCTCATAGCCTTAGCTGGTTGCTCGAGTTCACCGCCTGCGAATACAGGCACTCTGACGATCACCGGAACATCCACCGGGTCCGCTGGCAGTGAAAGCCATTCCGCCACGGTAACCGTGACGGTTAAATAAGAGCCCAAGAAAAGAGATCGCTCGCGCTGCTGTGGGCGGCACGAGCGATTTTCTTTGCTAAGCACCGAAAGAACTGCCTTGAATCCTTTGCGCGCACGCGAAGAAGAAGACCAAGGGCCCAGGCTCAAGATTTATCGCCGCGGCCGTATTTGCGTGCAAGGCGAAACGGACGGCCGAGCGCAGCGAGGAAGCCATGCCGGGTTTCCGAAGCCCCTTGTTTCCAATCTTCTTCGGTCGGAGAAAGAGAAAGTCTGAGTAGATAGGTTGCGGCGGAAAACGCGCCGCCGCGCATTCGTAGACGGAACGCGGCACGCTCGATGAGCGTGGGGGGAGCGTTACCCGCCGCGGCCAGCCAAGTACGAACGCGTGCCGCCAGCTTGCCGGCACCCGCGTCAGCCTGCACGGCCGCGAGCACCGTGTTTGGTAAACTGGCGTGCAGCAAATCAGAAGCGAGGCGCAAGCCGGTATGCAACATGCGCTCCGCTCTCACTTCCTTGGCTGTTTCCCTGGCCCCCCGCCAATCGATGCTCGTTTGTCGCGAAACCAGCGCGGCGACGTCCGCAATCCAAATCAGCCGTTCCCAGAGATGTTTTGCGCCATGGATGCAGATCAGTACGAGCTCGTCTTCCACTGCAAGCGCGGGAGCTTCGTGGGCATCGAGGCTCACGCGAATCTGGCGCGCGAAAAAATCCTCGATGGGGAGCCGGCGAGGAAAATAGCGCAGGGTGAAATCGTTGTGCAGTTCGACGAAGAGCTTTGGGTCAGGCTTCCGGAAAAGATACTGGCCGGGAATGATTCCGGCGTCGATAGCGCTTAAGGGAACGGCTGCCTGATAATCTTTCGCTAGCAAGGATTCCGTGGCGCGACGGATGTCGCGCTGGCGGATGAGCAAGTCCAGATCGCCGTAGCGGCGCATCGTAGCATCACCATAAGCCTGCATCGCCAGCACCGGGCCTTTGACGACGAGCGCGGGAATGTCTTTGGCCTCGAAGAGCTCCAAGAGCCGAAACAGCTCTGCGTTCATTCTCAACGTGGAGAAAACCTGCGCGCGGTGACGTTCGAGCAACGTCCGCCTCATCTCCGCGGGGACAAGATTCTCGTTGAGCGCAAGTAGAGGTTTCGCGAGATGCCCGAGAACCCCGTGTTCCTCCGCAAGAGCGAGCAATCGGGGCCAATCCGCAGAGCGAGTCAGCTCCCCAATCCGTTCGGAGTCAAATAACGGAGAGGCACATTCAAGGAGCACTGCCCATTCGCTGAGGGATGACGACTTTGAAGCGGATTGACCGGATGGGAGCAAAGGTTTCTCCGTGCAGATTCAATTTTAGTTTAGTGAACGCGATTCAACCATCGATTTTGCGGTAGTGGCAGTATATTGATTCGTTAAGTCGAGTCGGAGCACAATCGCGGCAACAGATAAGTTGATTCGATAAGGTTGTCGGCTCCTTCTTCCGAGTAGACTTGGTAGCTGTTACGCGACCAAGGTCCGGAAGAGAGGAGCCGAGCAATATGAATTTTCATACCCGTTACCAGCAGATCAATGGGTCTAAATTTATCTCGAGGCGCGCAAGGGTATTCCGCTAGAGTCACCCGCAGTATTATTGGATTATTGGCAAAAACTCAACCCGCCGAACTCTTGGCGGCAGTTATCAGGAGTCCGTCTTTTTGCTGGTGATATGTCGAAACCCGGTCGATGATTTCGGGCAGCGTGGTTTGTGGACGAAAACCGGTTAGGGAATGCAGCTTTTCGATAGAAGGGACGCGCCGCATCATGTCCTCAAAGCCCGGCTCGTACGCCCGGTCGTAGGGGATGTATCGAATCGCGGAAGAGCTCGCGGTCCTCTCTTTCACTCGCGAAGCCAGCGCTTCGATGGTGATTTCTTCGGTGTTGCCGATGTTGACGACTTCTCCTACGGCGCGCTCCAAAGGAATCAATCTCAGGACGGCTTCGACGGTGTCGCGCACATCGCAAAAGCAGCGCGACTGCTTACCGTCGCCATAGACCTCGATCGGCTCGTTCTTGAGAGCGCGCTCGACGAAATTCGGCAAAACCATGCCATAGCGGCCGGTCTGGCGCGGCCCAACGGTATTGAAGAAGCGCGCGACAATGACCGGCTGCTTCTTCTCCTTCCAATACGAGAGCGCCAGAAACTCGTCGAGCGCCTTGGACGCCGCATAGCTCCAGCGGCCCTTGGTGGTGGGGCCGAGTACAAGATCGGCATCCTCGTGAAACGGGACGTGCGTGTTCTTGCCGTAGACTTCGGATGTGGAGGCGAGCAGAACCAGCTTCTTTTTCTTCGACGCTGCCTCGAGGATCATCTGCGTTCCGTTGACGTTGGTCTCGATGGTTCGGACGGGGCTCTCCACGATAAGCTTGACGCCAACTGCGGCGGCGAGATGGACGATGACGTCCGCGTCATCGACGAGCTCCGCCAGGAGCTGCTTATTTTCTATGCCGTCGAGGTGGTATTGAAGGTTCGCGGAACTCTTCAAATGGCGGATGTTTTCCATGCTGCCAGTAGACAGATTGTCGAGCAACACTACCTGCTCGCTTTTCTCGAGCAAGCGCTCGGCGAGGTGCGAACCGATGAATCCCGCACCGCCTGTAATCAGGTATCGCAACGTAGCCTCCTCAAAGTTTGTCGGAATCGTCGAGGTCCGCGGGGGAGACCGAACTGCGGACGGGAGCCTCTTCATGGCCCATTTCCTCGGACTCCTGGGGGCCATAACGGTAAGAATACGGGTAATAGCGATAGGAGTAGTAATAATTCCGGGCGTTGTGGTCCACCGCATTCAACACGACTCCTAGCAAATGACACTTGACGCTGACCAGCAAGTCGCGCGTACGGGTAAACGCCTCCTTAGGAGTTTCGCCGCTGCGCACCACGAGCAACACTCCGTCGCTCTGAACCGAAAGGATCACGGCATCGGTAGCGGCCATGATCGGCGGCGAGTCGATCACGATAAACTTAAAACTTTTCCGCAGTTCAGTAATTGCGTCAGACAGTCTATTTGAAGAGAGAAGGTCCGCAGGATTCGGCGGAAGCGGTCCTGTCGGAATGGCGGCAAGATTCGGTATAGCAGGGTGAGGAACAATGACTAGATCGAGCGAGGACACTCCCGCAAGATAGGAACTGAGTCCGGCGTACTTTCCGCTACCGAGATTCAAAAGGCGACCCACACCGGGTTTCCGCAAGTCCGCATCCACTAGGACGGTTTTGTCGCCCAATTGCGCGAGAGTGACCGCGAGATTGGCCGCAGCGGTGGTCTTGCCTTCGCGTGGAAGCGCGCTGGTCACTAGAATCACTTGCGGCGGATGATCCGGTTGCGACAAGAGCAAAGCTGTACGCAAGGCGCGAAAGGCTTCGGACATCTGCGATTTAGGCAGATGCTGGGCGACCAACTCGATGCGCTTATCGTGGCCATTGCCGGAGGCCATCCCGAAATAGCCGGTGCGCTTCGCTTCGATAGCGCCCTCCTCACCAAAAGCAGGCACCACCGCAAGAGAAGGCAGTCGTGTCAAGGTCTCCACATCATCCGGTGTCTTCACGGTGTTATCCAGATACTCACGCAGAAGGGCGAAACCAATTCCGCCAACCAGGCCGACCAGAAACGCGAGCACGATATTCCGCGTCTTTGCCGGGCGCGAAGGCGTGGAAGGAATCATGGCTGGATCGACAATCCAGATGTTGGAGGATTTTAGGCCGGACGAAATCTGCGCTTCTTTAAGCTTAGTCTGCAGGCTGTCGTAAAGAGTTTTGTTGGCTTCGGCTTCGCGCTTGAGGATGTTGTACTGGATCATTTTTTCGGACATAGCGTTGACTTCGGACTTCTGCTGATCGAGCGCGCGATTCAAGAGATCTTCGTGTTGTTTGGCTTCGCGGTATTCACTTTCGAGTTGCGCGAGAATGCCTTTGCGCTCGCGGGCCATCTGATCGTCGACTTCCTTCATTTGCAGCTGCACGCGCTGCACCTTCGGATAGTTCGGGCCGTATTGATTGACGAGATCGGTGTACTGAACGGCGAGGTCGGCTCGTTTCCGCTGCATTTCCTGAAGGGCGCCGTTGTCGCGAAGCTGAGGAACGGCGTCGACGTCGCCGGTCTTAGCAAATTCGTAAAGAGCCTGCTTCTTTAAGCTGTCGCTCTCGGCGTCGGTCACTTGCCGGTTCAACTCCGAAAGGCGCTCGGTGCTGACGTTGTTCTTGTCGTCGACGGTCCAGATCTGGTTGTTGCGTTCGTACTGGATTCGGGCATCCTCGGACTTCCGAACTTTTTCACTGAGTTCGGTGAGCTCTTCCTGCAGCCACGCGGACGCCTTGGCAGTGGTTTCATAACGGCTCTTGTAATTTTCCTCGATAAAGTTTTTCAGATGGGCATTCAGGATCTGTGCCGCCATGCCCGGATCCGTAGACTCGAAGCTGACTTCCATGAGGCGAGTGTTGGGAATCCGCCGGACTGTCAAGCTACCGAGGAATGCGCCGATTTCGGGAGGCAATTTTTGATTCTCGAGCGAGCCCGCGGCGATTGCTTCGGAACTGTCGTTACCCGAAAACTCCGGATTGCCCGCGAGACTGAGATTGCGAATGGTCAGGAGCGCCATGGTTTCACTGGTCAGTATCCGCGACTGAGTCTCTATGTAGGTATCGAGATCGAGCATCAAGTCGTAAGAGTCCACGCCCGGGAAAGGGACAATGTTGGTGTTTTCCCGGTCGATCTCAATTTTTGCGCTGGCGACATATACCGGTTTCATACGGAAAGTGGCAATACTGACGATGGTGACGACCGCCACCAGAAACGAAAGGATCAGCCATTTCTGCTTGCGCAAAATCAGCAGGTAATCGTAAAGGTGCGGCTCGCGCGGAGAAAGTCCGAGAGGTAGAACGTGCGAGGCAGTAGCGGAAAGAATCTCCACATGCCCGTTCGATCCGGGGTCGCGCGGCACGATTTTTGAATCGTCCATCATTCCCAGTCTCTACTGATACCCAATCCGGTAGATGGCCGCTGCGGCCGCGATGGCCAGGGCTAGCGTCGCGACTGTCAGCAGAAACTGCTTGGTGTGACTGTCCGGAATATAGAGGATGTCACTGGGGCGCATTTGCAGATCTTCGGACTTCTGATTGAGCACTTTCTTGAGGTCGACCTCGGTTTCCGTCTGCTTCCCCTGGTCGTCTTTGCGGATGATGACGGCGTGATCCAGTTTTGCGATGTTCTTCACGCCACCCGCGAGAGCCAGTATTTTCATGGTGGTCAATTGCGTGCGATCATTCGAAACGACAAAGCCGCCAGGACGGTTGACGGCGCCAAGGACATAAACGATGCCAGCGTGCGGAACGGTAACAATATCACCCGGCTGCAAGAGAATATTGTTGCGCGTATCGCCCTTCTCGATGAGCTCGTTCAGGTTAATGGTCATGATATTTCCGGAAGGGGCGCCCGAGGCGTCGTTCGAAGCCGTTGCCGTAGCGGCGGTAGCTTGCGCGGATTCCGTCGCGGACGGAAATGCAGGAGAATTCGCCGCCGGTTTTGCCTCGTCTGAGCCGGCGGCGGGGCCTTCGGAGTTGTCCATGGAGGCAGCCGCGCCGGGAGCCGGAGTCGATACGGGCTCGGGGTTAGGAACCAGGATGAAACTCGGAGCATGGCCACGAGTTACGATGATGTTATCTCCGGCATCGTTGCTGACACCGCCTGCCTGAGCGAGCGCCTCGAGCAGGGTCACGCGATGATCGGCCTCGTAGACCATGGGATGCGCCACGGCACCAACGATCGTGATCGGATTGCTCTTGTGTTCCTTCACGATCACCCCGACTTCGGGGTGGCTGACCAGTCCCTGCGCCTGCAACACATCCGCAATCAATTGCTCGGCTTGCGATTCGGTAAGACCTGCGACGTGCAGACGAGTCGGAACCAGAGGAATGCCAATCGTGCCCGATTGACTGACGCGGACGTCCCGTGAGAGTTCGGGAACATCGAAAACACTAACGTTCAGGAGATCGCCATTGCCGATGGCATAGTCATGAGGACCCGACTTCGCGGCGGTCGAGCCAAGGGAGCGGATACGTTCATTGGTCTGTTGCTGCGTACCGACGACCGAAAGGTCCTGGGCAGAGACACACGACGCCTTGTGGAAAAAGAGCAAGACGGACACGCTGGCCACAAAATAGCGTGGGCCCCGAGATCGAACCACGCCCCTCAAATCGGATGACCCCCTACAACAGTATACAGTTTGTCCGCTGGCGGCTGAGGACTGTTTTCACTCGTGCATGCGCTCCAATCAACCATTTTCTACCGGCGGATCGGTAGGGAAATGAACTGCTGCCATGTGGGCTGAGACGAAAAACAGCAGGGCGTTCGCAGGAATGTGCAGGTTGAAGTCTACCAGACTATGCACCAGGATCCCACAACAAGCTAAAAGCCCGGACAGATGCAAAGTGGATCCGAACGAACTTCCCGTGGTGGCCATCCCTTCGAGGCCGTTCCGCAGGAGTACAGCAACGAACCAAAAGCAACACAAACCCCCAAAAAGGCCGGTCTCCGCCAAGGCTTCGAGGTAGTCATTGTGGGCATGGTTCAGGACTTTCCCGTCGTACAGAGAATCGTAGGGAGGGTAGACCAGTTGAAGGGTTCCGAGGCCGGTGCCAAGGATGGGGTGATCAAGAAACAGGCGGAAAGTGTCTTTCACCATCGCGTTGCGTTTGCCTAGAGGTACGTCAAAATTTTGGATTCCGGCAAATCGCACCAGCACCTGTTGAACGCCGATCCAGGAGACCGCCAGTACCGCAGTGAGGAACACGATTCCGCCCAACATCACGTGCTTACCGGGAGCACGGCGGATCAGCAGTAGCGAGAACAGAATTATCATCTGGACAACGAAGCTGACGATACCGCCACGGGAGGTGGACAGGACCAAAGCCACGATAGGAACGATGGCGAAAAGGGTGACTAGGAAAATTCGTTCCCGGCGCACCCTTCCGAGGACCAAAGGCACCAGCGCGACGGGAATGATCATTTCCGCGAATCCCGCGAAGTGATTGCGATTCGCATACGGGCCAAACGGCGTGCCGCCGAAACGCATGACGCGAAACCAATAGAGTTTTCCGTTGAACGTGAGGTTTTGCAGAATTCCGAGAACCGAGACAGAAAATCCCAGGGTCATCAGAAACCAGACAAAACCACGCCAGTGACCCCTTCGGTGGAACACCTGCGCCATGAGAAAGATCACGATCAAGTAGGCCATCAGGAGTTGCAGCTCGATGCGGGTGTAATAACGAGAAGCAGTAAAACGAAAAACGAGTTGCACGAGGACCACGAGCGTGAATGCGAAGAGTGGCAGAAATTCTGGCGGGATTACGAGTTGCTCCGCCCTCCGGCGATAATGCTCGATGGTCCAAAATACCAGAAGAAAGGCGGCGCCGACTTCAATCACCGCCTGCGACCATTCCTCCGTGGCGCCGAACGCCAAGACTGCGAAAGCGAGTAAGCAGCAAATGCCGACGCGAACGAATTTCATGGCTGGCGGCGCTCCGCGGATTCTGGCAGAAGATTTACGTCGTCGATCCAAGCGGTGCCAGAGATGCGCGCGTCGGGATTCACGCTGGAATCCCGGACCACGCAAATCTGCACGCGGCGGATATCGGGACCGGCGGTCCAGATCTGCTCGACAACCGTCCACGGATTTGTGCCAAGTATCTGCTGCGTGCCGGTAACTGTCGGAGCGCCTTGACCTATGGAGCGAAGGCGGAATCCGACGCCCTGGTCGGAACTGAGTGCATTGGTCTTGATCCAACCGGAGAAACGATAGGTCGTGCCGGGTTCGACGATCGCCAGGGTGCAAGGGGCTTCCAGATTCGGATCATGCTTACCGTCGAAAGAGAGGCGCAGAGACTGTTTTCCTGAGAGTTTCTGTGACTTGTCGAGTCCAATACTCACGCCCTGAAAGAGCAATGGGTAGTACCAACTGAAGCTTGAGCCGTTGATGTCGGTTTCAAAACTGGGATCCCATACGACTGTGCTTTTGGGCTGCAGAAGCGGTGGCAAATTCATGGTGGCCGTGCCTTGATCCCACACACGGCGAGCCTCCGTGTAATCACCGGAAACGAACAAATCGCCAACCAGCCGATTCACTACCCCGAGCTCCAGGTGAGGAGGTGGATTTAGAGTGAATAGTTTCGCCCAGACGGTTTTCGCCACCGCCAACTGCTTTTCGCTGAGAGCTTCCGAGATTACGCCCACGTAGACGCTTTGTTTCGGAGGGAGAAGATCATGAAGGATTTCGTCGATATTCGGATTGGTCCGGTAGGCCCGCGAGAAAGCGGCGGCCGCGCGGCTCGGGTCCGTTTCAATGGCCCTCCACAATTCCGCGTAAGCCTGGACCTGATTTCCCTCCCGCAAAAGGAAGTTGCCATAGCGCCAAGAGACGTCGGGGGACGTAGGGTAGCTCTTCTCGGCTTCGACGTAGGCTGCACGCGCTTTGTCGGTTTTTCCATCGAGTTCGTAGGCGGTGGCGAGATCCAACCAGGCTTCCGTGGCTACGGGGTCGAGCTCAATCGCTTTTTGGTAGGACTTTAAGGCGCCGGCGGCGTCTGACTGTTCGAGATTGTATTGCTGATAGCGGCCGAGGGAATACCAATAGTCCGGATTATCCGGCTCCAAACGGACGGCCGTTTCTAGATACTTCGCGGTCTCACCTTCCCAGTAGTAACGCGCAATCGCTGCGCGAACCCCGAAAAAACTGAGCCATAGCGCGACAAGCAGGGCCGCCGCGACCATCAGTCCGCGTGAAAGGGAATCTGAAAGACGCAGGATCATGTGACGTTACTGTGCCTAGACCGTCACGGGGATGCAAGATGAAAGTAATGAACCGGACTTTCAAAACGGAACGAGAACGCGTTGTTTTGACCCTAAGCAGCCCTATTCTGTCCGATTTCGCTTGCGCACGTCGATTCCCAAGCGCTTGATTTTCTGATTCAGCGTGGAGAGAGGAATCAGGAATCGTTCCGCCGCTTCGGTCTGGTTCCATCCGCAGCGTTCCATCATGTCGACGATGATGCGGCGTTCGACTTCGTCCATGATCTGGAAAAGGCTCGGATTGGGATTGTCCGCCGCCGTGCGCGACCCAGCTTCGCCAGGAAGCGGAGGCAAGAACTCCGACATCTGCAGCCGTACGCCGCGGACGATTTCTTTGCTGCGAATGGAGTCCGGCAGGAGGTCCACATCGAGTCGCTCTTGCACAGAGAGCACGACGGCGCGTTCCACTACGTTTTCCAGTTCGCGCACGTTACCGGGCCAATCGTAATCCATAAGCAGCTTCATGGCACCGGGCGTGAAGTGACGCAACGGCTTGGTATTTTCCTGGCAGAAACGCTCGAGAAAATGCGCCAACAAAAGAGGAATATCCTCACGTCGCTCGCGGAGAGGAGGAAGCCGGAGGTGGATCACGTTCAGCCGATGATAAAGGTCTTCGCGGAAGCGTCCTTCCTTGACCAGAGAAAGAAGATCGACGTTAGAAGCGGCGACGATGCGAACATCCACTTTCAGTTGTTCGGTACCGCCGAGGCGCATGAACTCGCGCTCTTGGATGACGCGGAGAAGCTTCGCCTGCGTTTCCGGACTTACCGTGGCGATTTCGTCGAAGAAGATCGTTCCTTGATCGGCTACCTCGAAGAGGCCTTTCTTCGAAGAAACCGCGCTGGTGAAGGCGCCCTTGACGTGGCCGAATAACTGCGATTCGAGCAAATCAACGGGGATCGATCCGGTGTTGACCGGAACGAAGGCTTTATCGGCGCGAGGGGAGGCGGAATGAATGGCCTTGGCGATCAGTTCTTTGCCCGTGCCGCTTTCGCCGCTGATGAGAATCGTCGAGCGAGACGGCGCCACCTGAGCCACTAGGTCGAGGAGCGCCAGCATTTTTTCGCCCTTGCCCACGATATTCGGAAAGTTGAATCGCTGCTTCAGGGCGCGCTTGAGTTGCACGTTTTCGTCGCGCAATCGTCGCGCTTCGACCGCCTGTGCGACTTGCGCCAGAAGCTCGTCATTCGACCAGGGCTTGGTGATGTAGTCCATGGCGCCGCTTTTGAAGGCGGTTCGGGCCATCTCGATCGAGCCGTAGGCCGTGATCAGGACGACAGGTAGGTGGGGATCCTGTCGGCGAACATCTTTGAGCATTTCGATCCCGTTGCGGTCTGGCAGACTAACGTCGAGCAACATCAGGTCAAATGGCCGTTCTTCGAGGCGCGATAATCCCAAAAGGGCGGTTTCGGCGCTCGAAACGACGTACCCCTCGGTCTGCAGCAAAAGCTCGAGGCCTTCGCGAATTTCCGATTCGTCATCGACGACGAGGATTGAACCTTTAGACATGAACCGTCTTCCTGACTGCTGGGAACTCCACATGGAACGAAGTCCCGCGACCGGGTGTAGACCGCACATCGATCTTACCGGCGTGTTCCTTAATGATCCCGTAGCTCACGCTGAGACCGAGACCAGTGCCACGGCCGCCGGGCTTCGTCGTGAAAAAAGGATCGAAAATCTTATGGATGTGTTCGCGGGAGATGCCGTTGCCTGTATCCACAACTTCAATTTCCACCCCGCCATTGTGCGCGGCGGTGCGAACTTCCAGCATGCCGCCGGTGGGCATTGCGTCTCGCGCATTCAGAAACAGATTAAGAAACACCTGCTGCAGCTTGTTGGCGGAACCTCTTACCGGTGGCAATGACGACCCGAATTGTTTCACCACTTGAATTTGCGCGGTCTTTAACGGGTGAGAAACGAGCGACAGCGTTTCCTCTACGACATGATTCACGTCCACGTCGGCGAGCTCGCCCGGACCGGTACGTGAAAAATTCAACAGGTTGTTGACGATTTCGCTGGCGCGAAAGGTTTGTTTTACGATCTTTTCGATGATGGAATGCCTCGGATCTCCCTCCGGCATTTGCTTGGCCAGCATCTGAATGTAGTTGGAAATTACCGCGAGGGGTGTATTCACCTCGTGCGCCACCCCCGCCGCCAGCAACCCGAGCGACGTTAGTTTTTCCGTCTGGGACATCTGCTCTTCCATGCGCTCACGCTGAGTCACGTCGTCAAACAACAGAAGGCGTCCAATCTTTTCGCCGGACTTGCTAACCAAAGGAGTGATGGAAACATTCAGAACGGCGGAGCTTCCGTTGTGGGTCAGACGATGCTTGTAGATGCCCGTGACTTGGTCTTCGTCGCCTCTCGCCTCGATTTCTTGAACGAGATCCTGCGGCAGAAGTTGGCTGAATGGTTTGCCGACTGCATCGTTTTGGTTCACGCCGATTAACTGCTCCATGCGGCTGTTCCAGGCGTCCACCGTACCGAGCAGGTCGACCGCAAGCACGCCGACATTCAAGGATTCGACGATGTTTTCGCTGAAATCCTTCAACCGGGCTACTTCAATGGCCTTGCGCTCGAGGGACGTGTACAGCTGCGAGTTGTCGAGGGCGATCGCTACGTATCCGGCAATGGTCTGGACGAGTTCGACGTCCTCGCTCGACAGATAGTCGCCATCCACAGTTTTGCCGAGACCCAAGACCGCGACGGTATGATCGCGGATCCGACAAGGGATGAAATAATTCAGTTCCAACTGCTCGAGCGTTCGCCGCACGGACTCGCTGACATCGCGCGCGCTCCGCGGCGATTCGAAGAAAATCGGTCCGCTCAAGAATTCAGCGCGCGATGGTCGGATGAAGCTGAGATCGAGTGACTCGACAAGACGGACGCCCATCGAGCGCGCCAGGCGCATTTCGCCGAGCCGCTGCGGGTCTTCGACAAAAATTGCCAGGCGGTCCACCAGCAGTGTCTGCGACACGCGATCCATTACCGAGCCGAGCATGGGTTCGAGGCGAACCTCGTTCGTTAACGTGCGGCCAAATTCAATCAGCGTGCGGCGGTAATTCAGCCTGTCACGGTAGAAGAAGCGGTCCAAACGGGCCTGGATGCCTTCGCGAAACGGCTGAAAGAGAAATGCTGCGATCACGATGGCGATGATGCCGGCTACAGGACCGCTGGTCTGCTGATGGAATATTTCTGCGATGAGAGCGACCAGGCCGAAATAGATCGCTGCGACCGCCGCCGTTGCCGCCGTATACGCAAGGCCGCGTTTGAAAATGATGTCTACATCCATCAGCCGGTAGCGAATGATGGCGTATCCAAAACACAACGGGATCAGAACCAAGCTGATCGTCGAATACTGCATCCAGGATCGCGACTGCGGATCGACCAGATAGGGCAATACGTAGAATACGGTGAAGGGCAAACTGCCGATCAGCGTGCCTCCGGTCAGCCATTTCAACTGCTGGCGCAGGACGCCGGAGCGGGTGCGGCGGTAACTCAAATAAAAAACCAGGCCCGCGGCAAGAAAATAGGCACCGAGGAAGCTGTATTCGATCTGCTCGAGCACTACACGCGAGCGAACGGACGGCACGAAGCCGAGAGCGTTAAAAGCAGTGAGGACATGGACCGTCAGCAAGGCCGCCGGAATGGTGTAGATCGCCGCAATTTTGACCAGTGATTTACGATCGGTCGACGGACGCCCCTGAAAAACGAGCGCGAAGTGTAGGAGCAGCGTGGGCGCAAGCATCTGCGCGACAACCCCTGCCCAGTACACTTCGAGATCGAAGATATCCAGCTTGCCGCTGTAATGGAAGGAATACAGAATGAAAGAAACCAGGCAAAAAACGTAGAAATGAACGGCTCGCGGCGCATTCCATCTTCGAATGAAAATGAACAGCCCGATGAACAGATAGAGCAAGCCCACCACGCGCTCATAGTTCTCGAGCGCAAGAGGTTTCTGTGCAGGCGCGGTGATCAGGCGAGCTTCAAACTCCTCTCCATTGCGGGAGAGTTTGTAGCGCAATTGCGTCCAAAGCCCGGCGCGGGCCAAGCGCTGGGCGACGTGCTTTTCGTTGGGGACGGTTACATCGTCGATGGCAATGAGGTGATCGCCGGGAACGATTCCCGCAGCAGCCGCCGGAGAATTAGGCATGACCTTCCAGGCTTCGATACCACTAGCGCTGTCGGTCCACGCTACACCGTCGTCCACCAGGTCATAGCTGGCACGTTGAAGGAAGTTTAGCCAAGCGAAGATGACTGCCGCCAGCGTTGCCAACGCCAGAACGACCGCACCTACGCTTACACGTAGACTTTCCTTCATGTCTAAGGTCCTGCCAGTTAGTCCCTGGCTCAAAGGTGGAGCAAGTGCTCTTCCAATTCTTTAGTAGACGTAGTTATAAATAAACGCAATAAATACAGTAACTTAATGACAATTTGGGAAACAAAGAACGTTTACTTCCGTTTTCTGGTAGGTGGAATACAGTTTTCGAGAACCCTCTTTCTGTCTAGAATTGCAGGCTCAGCCCACCCCTGAAGGTCCGAAATGTGGGGACCATCAGCACCTGACCATCCCGGCTGCTCATGAGCACGTTCCCTTGCGCAAGCAGATTGTCGCAATCGGCGTTTGCCTCCCAGTGGCCGACCGTTGGCCACGGCAGGGGCTGCCGGATCCCTATGTGAAGGTAAGGGCTCAGGTCGTAAATCGCTTCCCCGTACGGATCAATCCGTGTGAGCGCCATCCCGCCTACCCACTTGTAGCCTACGGTGAGCTTCGTGCCGGTAACCGGGATCTTGCCAGCGACTTTTACAGCGGCAGACTCCCTTGAAGCGGTGCGCAGAGCATCCCGGAGGCCTCCATCGACCAATGCAAAGGGTACGAGCGCGCCCGAGAAAGCGTAGATTGCAGTCAGCTCGATATCGTCGCTGATTCTTTCGCGCAACGCTGCCCGGCCACCCCAGGAGACAGAAGAGCCGCCGTCATAGGCAAAGGCATTCGAGTAGTAATCCTGGAAATATTCCGCCGCGGGCAGGTCTGAACCTTTTCCGAACAAGGCTACATGGCTGTTATCGTCATGGAAGACGGCGATCTGAAAGACGCCGTGATTTTCGAGTTTTCGTTCGGCGGAGAGTTCCTCGTGGCGTCCGTTTTCGAGAACAGCTCGACCGTCGTGCCACAGTAGAGTTGGGAAGCCATCCAACTGCTCCATGGCAGAGGTTAAAACGTTCGTTTGACCGGATTCCGTCAAATACGCTACCGAATTATCGCTGTTGGTTACCGCAGCCGGAAGCGCAGCATAGACCGCATCCACATACCAGTTTTGCGAGACCTTATTTTCCAACTCGAGTCGCGGCCGCAAGCTCCACGCCGAAGCACGCGCGCCGACTAGAACGTATTCACCGCCCATACGGACAACCACACGATCACCGAAGTTCATCGAACCGCTTTGATCAATGCGCGCGCCGCGGAATGTGGGGCCTTCGGGTCCAATCTTGGCTTCGCGAAGAACGATCGTGCTGCGAGGGCCGTCTTGTTGCAACCCCATAGGCAGCCAAACAGTAGCGAGTCCCCCGGCAGGCGCGTCTCCGTCGTAACTCGCCTGACCCGCAAAGACCAGATGATTGTCTCGCGCCAGGCGCTGATCGTAAGCAAAAACCGTGCCTGGAGCGCCATCAATGTTCGAAACCGATCCGGGTCGCCGCGCCCCATCGGTAAATTCGACCTGGCCGACTTGGCGAGGGGCACCGAGGTCCGCGACCATCGCAGACGTATCATCCGTGTCTTCTTCGTGCCACTGCAAAACAGGACGCATTCCAGAAGCCGAGCGCAGCACCCACTTCCAGTCATCCGGCTCCGCGCTGCCGTTTACGGGCGAACGGCGCAACTGCTCAATAGAAGCAAACAAGGATTCTAGTTGCACACGCACCACGGTCGTGAGATTGGAGGATATCTGAATGTGCTTTTGCAAAGAGGGCAGGTAACCTGCGAGCGTCACACGCACGCTGTAAAAGCCTGGGGCCAGATTGTCGCCGTGGAAAAAGCCCTCGGTGTTGGTCAGAAATTGATGGGCAATCAGGGCTCCGGGTGCTTCGGCGAGCACTTCGACCGTTGCTCCGAGTTGCGGGATTCCGGCGGGATCACGAACGATCCCCGATATGGTCCCGAGAGTGGATTTGTGCGCGGTCTGTGCGGCTGACGGGGAAGCCGTTACACACACACTTAAGGCAACCATTAGAACGCCGAAGCACAGAAGCCGACCGTGCTTCACTCTGGTTACCTCCCTGGTGCGACGTTCGCCGCAGCCTTTTGTTCAACCGGGGGCTTGATCGAAAAATCGGCGGAACGCGAGATGGTCGTCTGCGCCAATTTGTCCGTCGCGGAGACTTCGAGAGTATACTTCCCCGGTGTCAATGTCGCCAAGGGCAAAAGGCGCTCGATCGTGACCTGCTCGCCGGTCTGCTTCATGTCGGCCGACGTCTCCTTGAACTGCATAACCTGCTCATCGCCTTTTTTGACGGTGTATACGAAAGAAGCGTCTGACTTGTGGGTTTTCTCGTCCGGCTTCAGGTTATACACCTGGAGGTAGATACCCATTTTATCGGAAGTCGTGAAGCTTGCGTCCAATTTCGGGCGGACTTTTGACGAACCGAGGACAAATTGCCCGGTCCCGATCTGCTTGGCGGGGACGCGTTCGATTTGATCGGCCAGTATCAGCGTGCTGGCTTCCAGTTTTTCTTCGTCATAACGGGGTACGGCAAGGCGGGTATTGATGGCGCCGACGTTGCCGCTGTTCACGTCCTTGACCACGATGTCCAACCGATACAACCCAGGCCGCAACGGCAGGGATTTCTGATAGATCGATTGTTGCTTTACCGCCAAACCGAACAGGGAATCGGGATAGTCTTTAATGACCGGATCTTCGAATGTCTGTACGACCTTGTCGGTCAGTGTGCTGACGCGCCCGAAGATATTCAACTCGGCCGAGTGAACCCCGTCTTTGGACTTAAAGGAAAGCTGATTGTTCGGAACCTGCACGGAAATGGGGACCAAAACGGTGTCGCTGGTAACCTTCAGGAAGTCCGTACGGTATTGGAATTTCAACGAATCGCGGACCATGCGGGAAGTGACGATGGCTTCGAGGTCCTTGTATTTCACGTCAGGTGGACGCTGCACCTTGGCATAGAGTTCGAGCCGGTTGAATTCATTGAGGCTCGCAGGAGTGCCGCCCAGGGCGACGGGCATGTTGGTTCCGTCCGAACGCGTAAACCGGCACGCTTTGGACGACAAACCCATCGATTCCAAAAGGCTCAAGCCCGCGCCCGGTACATGAAGCAACGCGTCTTTTTCCGACGGATCCATCGTCAAGTGATATTCACCGCTGCTCGAAGGATCGACGAATTCCAAAATCACGTTCTCCTGGATTCCTTCGAGATAACGATAGCGCCAAGTCTCCCAGGGATATGTGGTCGTTGAGCCGCCGCCTTCTTCCATCGGCCGGTCGTACGTGCCACCGGTTGGGTGCGACTCGATTTCGTCCGGCGGGCCCCAAATGATGTAGATGCGGCCGCGGTCGGTCTTCCAACCAGGAATACCGGAAGCAAAATGCTCGTTGGCGTAAGCAATTCGCCGATAGTGTTCTTCCTTAAAATCGTTGTCCGGAAGGTCCGGGTTGCTGCTGCGGCGCAGCCAGAAAGACTCGATGAATTGCTCGCGCTCTTCGTTGGTTTCCAATTGGAGGAAAGCTTTGCGCTCGTCGGGCGAGATGATGTAGACGACGTCCTCGTTCAGCCACGTCTTGTAAGGAGTGTCTAACTCCTTGAGGGTCTTCTTCATCTTTTGCTTCTGCTCTTTGGTGAGCTTCTGGTTCTGGGGAATATCGGGGATGGGATTGTTTGGATCTTGCGCCTGTTGTGAGCAAACAGGGAGGGCGAGGAAGATCACCGAAGTCGAAACCGCCGCGAATTTTCTGAGAAAATTTAGCATCACGCCCACCCCAAGAACGGATTGATTCTAATCCTCCGTCAAGGCTGCGTCAATTCGCCAATCTCATTCATTTGAAACGCTTTTTGTCGGTTGTCGTGTTAGACGAGAATGACTCGAAGGAAGTTGCCTTTCTAACCCGAATCAAATCAGCAAGACGGTCATTCGAAAAGGATCAGAATGAGATTGTGAGTACTATGACCTACTGGATGTGTGTGTATTGGTTGTCTGAGCCAATCAGAGAGTCAAAGATGAGCAGCACGTGTCTACGGTACTCGAGCATGCGCGCAAAAATGTTGCGCAGGTGCGGCTCCCGTTCGGCGTCTTTGTGCCATTTTGCGAGAACCGCCGGAGGAACCTGGATGTCACGGCGCAGCTGTTCCGGGGAATGTCCGCGCAGGAACAAACCGTAGAAGAAAGCCGCCTCGCGTTGCGGGAATCCAAGATCCGCAATCATTTCGGCCGGCAGCATGGGTGCAATCGTCGCCATGGCGAAAACGCAGTTTACCCAAAACTTTGTCCACGTCAAGTAGGACGGCGGTCCCAATGTCGCGTGGCAGTCAAGACTCCCGGGTTTTCGATGCAACGGAACGGGGCTTGACCGGTTCTAACCGGACGTAGGATGCTTGATGATATGGCCAAGGTACGAAAGTCGCTTGCAGGGCGGGCCGTCGGGCGATTCTTGCGGTTCGGCGTTTTGCGTGGCCTGCGGTCGGTCGAGATTGATCCCGAAGAATTTCGCCGAAACCTGGCTGAAAAGCACGGCCTCTGGGTGCCTCATTTCGGGCGAATGATGGACGCTCCGATGGAGAAGCTCGATGCCATCGCAGAGCGCCTGATTCATGATGCGCAGCGTCTGGCCATGGCACAGGGCGCTGGTTTTGGCCTCGGCGGCGTGATTACTGTGATCCCCGACACCGGTTTTCTGACTTTGATTACGCTGCGCTTGATTCAGAAGCTTTGCCTGCTCTACGGTTTCCAGGACAATGGCCCCGAGCGGCGCGCGCACCTTTGGATGGCTGCGGCTACGGCTTCGGGAATCGATTTCGGCAAGGACCTGGCCGAGAAGCAGATGTTCGAAAAACTGGCGCCGAAACTGGCGACGCGTCTGGCCGTGCGCATCGGCGAAGAAAGCGCGGAAAAATGGGTGGGCCGGTTGGTGCCGCTCGCCAGTTCTGCGATTGGCGGGGCGCTGAACTACTCCTTCGTACGAACCTGGGGCCGCCGGGTACAGCGGCACCTGCGTGAAAAACATCTAGCAGAGCGGGCAGCGGCAGTGGCATCAAACACAATTACCCTGAAACCGGCGATCGTGCGCTAGGATCATTCCTGCTTGCCTGCTTGAGGATCACTTAAAATAGTGACATTTGTGTCTGCCGTCGGCGCGATTCTCAAATTGTGCAAGGAGATTCGTTTGCGACGAAACATTTCGACCGCCGCGGTGATTGTCGCCGTGCTGTGCGGTTGGTTG
This sequence comes from Candidatus Acidiferrales bacterium, assembly GCA_963722985.1. Taxonomy (GTDB): domain Bacteria; phylum Acidobacteriota; class Terriglobia; order Acidiferrales; family UBA7541; genus Acidiferrum. The sequence goes on from CAVROZ010000008.1 coordinate 299,497, forward strand.
CCGTTTCACATCGCAGCTGACCCCTCTGAGGCCGCGCACAATCAGGGTCGCGAAGTCGGCAAAGTCAATTTTCCAACGCATTGCTCGCAGTCGGCTCAAAGCACGATAGAAAGAGGCTTGGCGCTGCTGCACTCGTTCGAATATGAGGAAGCCAGAGCGGCGTTTAGGAATGCTGCCGAACTTGATCCTGCATGTGCGCCGGCATATTGGGGCAAGGCCATGGCCCTCTATGAGCCGCTCTGGGATTTTCCGAATACACAAACTCTGGCATTGGGCAGGCAGGATGTCGCCGAGGCGCAAAAGCTCGGCGTGAAAGACCCGAGGATCCGCGGCTACATCGAAGCGGCTGCGGTCTTCTATCAACCCATGAATTTGGCGCCACTCGCTCGACTGCAGGCATATTCCTCGGTGATGGAAAAGCTGTACCGAGAGCAACCCGAGGACAATGAGGCCGGCGAACTTTATGCGTTGTCGCTAATCGCTCTGGCGCAGACGGGCGCCAATGATCTTGCCAATCGCAATAAAGCGATTGCCATCCTCAATCCGATTTTTCGAAAGTATCCCGACAATCCCGGCGCTGCCCATTACCTGATTCACGCGACCGACGTCCGAGACCTTGCGCCTCAAGGGTTAGCTGCGGCGCGAGTTTATGCCAAGATCGCGCCTGATTCGGCGCACGCGCTGCACATGCCGTCGCACATTTTCAGGCGTCTTGGAATGTGGCGAGAGGTCGTCGACTCGAACCTCGCGTCAGCCGCTGCGGCAGAGAAGGCGACGAAAGCGCACCCGGGCCATGCGGACTATCAACTTCATGCAATGGATTTCCTCGACTATGCCTACCTCGAGAGCGGGCAGGAAGCAAAAGCCCGTCAAGTCGTGGCCGCGCTAAAGAACATTCCACAACCCGGCGAATCTGACGTGACCGATGCACAAAGCCGCTTTTCGGCTCGCAACGCGATCGAACTGCAGCTTTGGAAGGAGGCCGCTTCACTCGATATTCCAAAGGAGCGCCTTGTCTGGCAGGATTACACCTATTGGGCGCGGGCGATTGGCTCGGCACGAAGCGGCGATGTACGGGGTGCGCGGGACGACGTGCAAAAACTTATCGAGATCGCTCAGACCGTCAAAATGACGGAACGTCAGCACCATGGCGGTATGTCGAATGCAGGGATGGGCATCGACCCGAGCGAGGCGGCTGGCTGGTTGGCCTATGCCGAGGGCAAACCGGGTGAGGCCTTAAGAATCCTGCGCTCCGCGGCCGATCGGGAGGAACTACGGGACGATGAGCCCTTCGCTACGCCCGCTCGTGAGATGCTGGCGGATCTGTTGCTCGAGCTACAGCGGCCTGCCGAAGCACTCGCTTCCTACAAAGAAGTATTGAAGAACTTCCCGGGCCGCTTCAATGCCCTTTGGGGCGCAGCGCGCGCCGCAGACGCGCTCGGCGACGCCCATGCCGTGGTCGATTTCTACGCCAAGCTGATTGCCAACTGCCCAGCCGACGCGGACCGACCCGAACTCGAAGCCGCGCGAAACTATCTTGCTGCGCACCGCAATTGAGGTTTTGCGCTCATGAAGTCTCGCTCCGACAATGCGTTCTCCTTGGGTATTAACTATCCTTGGCGGAGCTATGGACAGGATTTTGGCCGCGGAGGTCCAGTGCATGTGGGGGTAAGCCTTCTGGAGGCGCGGGAAATCGTCGCTCGAGATTTTGCGCAAATCGAGAATCTTGGCGCAACGGTGGTTCGCTGGTTTTTGTTTGGCGATGGACGCGGTGGTTTCGTCGCCGAAAAAGGAATCGCGCGGCGACCGGATGAACTGCTGTTCGCCGATGTTGCGGCGGCTCTTGAACTGGCACAGCGCCACGGCTTGAAGTTGTGCTTTTCTCTCATCGATTTTCTTTGGCTGCAGGAGCATGGTGGGAAACGCCCTGCTCGCGCTCATGAGCACGTGCTGCATTTTGCCGCCGGTAGAGAAGCGTTCCTGCAAAATGTTCTGATTCCTCTCTTTCGCGAGTTTCGCGGCCATGCGGCTCTGTTTGCATGGGAGATCGCCAATGAACCAGAGTGGGCGATTCACGAGTTTCATCGCGCTGCCACTTCAAAAATGCGCTTTGCCGATTTTCGCTCCTATGCCGGAGAGATTGCCCGCGCTGTCCACGAATATGGCGCAACGCCGGTAACTCTCGGTTCGGCGCGGCTGATGTGGGTGCGCGCGTGGACGGAACTTGGACTCGATATCTATCAGGCGCATTACTATCCCGCGACCGAAAAGTGGAAGCGTCACAACTTTGCGCAACAACTTGCGGCGATTCCGCCGCTTGACCAACCGCTTTGGCTCGGGGAGCTCCCCTCACGCGATCCGTCAGAGCCGCAGTATTCTGTGACTGCGGCTTTGAATGTTTGCCGGAAGGCCGGTCTTTGCGGCGCCGCGGTTTGGCGCTGGACAGAGCCCGAGGCGCAGGCAACCGATGTGGCCCTTGGCCGCATTGATCCCGTCCGGCTGAAGTCCTGGGGCGAGCAAGCGCAAGGGGAACGCGCTTGAGTTCAGGAGAGTGGCATTTCTGAGGGATTCGCTTTAGATTGAAGTGGTGTGGAATTCGAGTGCATGGAGGACGGAATGAAAATGCCGAACAAAATTGTGGCTGCATGGGCACTCGCCGGATTCAGTTTGGCGCTGGTGGCCATGCCGCAATTCGCGGCGCCGCGATTGCCACAGACTTCTGGTAATTCTTCCGAACCTACGCCTGCTTTCCACGCACAGCCTCCTCTCGGAGAACTGCCTCCGACGATGGACCCTTCGATTTACAGCGACAAGCTTGTGTTCAACGCGTATGTGGTTGCCGGAAGGGTTAAAACCGTGCTCTATCAGCAGCCTTGTTTTTGCCATTGCGACCGTGCTCACGGCCATGGCAGTCTTCTCGATTGCTTTGTTGGCCGCCACGGATCTGGTTGCGATATCTGCGAGAAGGAAGCCTTTTATTCCTACGAGCAGACGCACAAGGGCAAGTCGCCTATAGAAATCCGCGAAGCCATCCTGCGCGGCGACTGGCAGAAAGTGGATCTCGCGAAATACGAGAAAGATTATTTGCCTCCCGTCGCTCGGCAGAAGTAAACCACCGTATTTCGCCTAGGTCCCGGTATCAAGTTGTGACTTTTTGGCGCGCAACTTCTGGTAAACTCCACGGCTGGTCGATCTCCACGGTCTCTTTGTTCCTGCCCGATTCGACAAAGGAGTCGTTTGTGAACCCGAAACATTTTCGTTTGCTTGTGGGAGCGTGCGCGCTTCTCGGTCTTGCAGGCGCCCTTCTTCTTTTCTCTTATCTTCCGGCAAGAGCAGCAGGGGATGCGTCTTGGGGATTTTCGACGAGCAATCTGGACCGTACCTGTAAGCCCTGCGACAACTTTTACCAGTTCGCCATGGGCGGTTGGATGAAGACCAATCCGATTCCCGCGGAATATCCTAATTGGGGCACGTTCACGCAGCTTCGCGACAATAATCTGATCGCCATGCGCACCATTCTCGAAGCAAGTGCCGCCAAGACGAATGCTTCAGCCGGCTCGAATGAACAGAAGATTGGCGATTTCTATGTAAGCTGCATGGACGCTGCGGCGATCGAAACGGCTGGCTTAAAGCCCATCGCGGGCCAGTCGAGCGCGATCGAGGCCATCCACGATCGCGCGTCGCTAGATGCCGCCATCGCCAAACTGCAGCAGCAGGGCGCCAGCGTGCTCTTTCGTTTCAGCTCGGGACAGGACATCAAGGACAGTTCACGCGTCATTGCGCAAGCCAGCCAAGGCGGTCTGGGCATGCCGGACCGCGATTACTATTTCCGTGATGACGACAAGTCCAGGCAGTTGCGCACCGATTACGAGCAACATGTAGCGAAGATGTTCACGCTCGCGGGTGATACACCGGATGCCGCGGCCAAAGAAGCAAACACGGTCATGGGGATCGAGACGGCGTTGGCCAAGGCTTCGCGCACGCGCGTCGAGCTGCGTGACCCCGAAAAGAATTATCACCTGATGCCGATTTCGGAATTAAATACGCTGACGCCTGACTGGTCCTGGCAAACCTATCTGCACGATGTCGGCGCCTCTCCAGTAGAACAAATCAACGTGCGCCAGCCCGAATTTTTCAAGGAAGTGAATCAGGAACTCTCCACCGTGTCCTTGCCCGACTGGAAAACCTATTTGAGATGGCATGTGATTCATGCAGCCGCGCCACAGCTTCCCGATAAATTTGTCGAAGAGAATTTTGATTTCTACGACCGGAAGCTGTCCGGCACAAAACAGATGTTGCCACGCTGGAAGCGTTGTGTGCAGGCCACCGATCGCAATTTGGGCGAAGCTCTGGGCCGGGTCTATGTTGATCAGTACTTTCCACCGGCTGCAAAAGCACGCGCCAAGGAGATGGTCAACAACCTGATCGCTGCGCTTCGCGCGGATATTCCCAGCCTCTCCTGGATGGGGCCTGCGACGAAAAAAGAGGCACTGGCCAAGCTTGAAGCATTTACCGTCAAGATCGGCTACCCGGTTAAGTGGCGCGACTACTCGAAGCTAGTGATCGATCGCGCTTCCTATGACGGCAACGTGCGTCGCAGTTTTGCATTTGAGTACGCGCGGCAGCTCGCAAAAATTGGCAAGCCTGTGGATCGCGGGGAATGGGGCATGACGCCGCCCACGGTGAACGCTTACTACAATTCCAGCATGAACGAGATTGTTTTCCCGGCAGGAATTCTGCAACCGCCTTTCTACGATCCGAACGCCGATGATGCCGTGAACTACGGAGGAATGGGGGCGGTGATTGGACACGAAATCAGTCATGGTTTCGACGATCAAGGGTCCAAGTTTGACGGCAAGGGCAACCTGAACGAATGGTGGACACCGGAGGATCGCAAGAACTTCACGGAAAGGGGCGATTGCGTGGTGAATCAGTTCAACGGCTACGAAGTCGAGCCCGGGCTCTATCAGAACGGCAAGCTGGTACTCGGCGAAAGCATTGGCGACCTCGGCGGCCTGACCATTGCATACGCCGCTTACGAAAAATCCATTGAGGACAAACGCACCAAGGATATCGACGGATTTACCCCGGAGCAGCGTTTTTTCCTCGGCTGGGCGCAGGTATGGGGCGCGAATCAGCGCGCGGAAGCGGCGCGGCTGCAGACCAACACCGATCCGCATCCTTTGGCGCGTTTCCGCGGCAACGGCCCGCTTTCGAACATGGAGGCGTTCGCTAAAGCCTTCGGATGCAAGAAGGGCGATCCAATGGTTCGCGAACTATCCTGCAAGATCTGGTAGCTATTTTCTGGGAATATCGAGGCGGAGATAGTCGTCGGACTTGTTGAGCCAGTCCTCGCGGGGCGGGTTGAAGATGTCCAGGTCGAGGGTGTCTTCGAGCGCCCAAGCTTCATGCACCATGTTTGAAGGAATGCATAGCACCTCGCCCGCGCGGACGACGATTTCCTTGCCGTCGATGGCGAACTTCAGCGCACCCTCCAGGATGTAGGTGAGTTGTTCGTTGTGATGATGATGTTCCGGAACGTGTGCGCCTTTCTTCAGGAACACGCGAGCCAACATCAGATTGTCGCCGACAACCATCTCCCGACCGATCAAGTCATTCAACTTTTCGTGTTCCACGTTTTTCCAGGGGACGTACTTGCAGGATTTCGTGCTCATTTTTTAGGTCTCCGTACACCGCGAGGCAGAAAGAGGCTCAACGGGATACCGCCGCTCGCCAGTAGACGGTGGCACGTTCGATGCGCTCCAGTGCGTCATCGAGCAGGTTTGACGCGCTTACCAGCGAGAAGCGCACGTAATTCTTTCCTTCGGCGCCAAACGCAGCACCAGCAATCGCCGCAACGCCCACTTCTTCGAGCAGAATCCTTTGCACTTCTTCCGCGGACTTTCCTGTTTCTTCAATATTCACCCAGGCATAAAAAGCGCCATCCGGTGGCAGGCAGCGGAAGCCGGGAACTTTGTTCAGTCTCTCGACGAAGTTGTCGCGGCGTTTGCGATATTCAGCGACCATGGCCGGAACTGCATTCGTCGAATCCAGAAGCGCATCAATCGCCGCAACCTGAGAAAATTCCGCGGTGCAGGTGAAGGTGTTCAGCACCAGCAAGTCCAGCGCGTCGATTACAGGCTGTGGCGCGACCGCGTAGCCCAGACGCCAGCCGGTCATCGCAAAAGATTTCGAGAATCCGTCAATGATCACGGTTCGTTCGGCCATTCCGGGCAGCGCCCGAATCGATTTGTACTCGCCGTTGAACACAATTCGCGCGTAAACTTCGTCGGAAACGATCCAAAGGTCGTGTCTCTGCGCGAGCTCCGCGATTTCGGCCAGCGTCGGTTCACTGAACACCGTGCCCGTTGGATTATTGGGCGAATTCAAGATGAGCATGCGCGTCTCGGACGTGATTTTCGAGGACACCTCCGCCATATCCGGCTGAAATTTGTTCTGTTCCCGCAACGAATACGGAACGGCTTTGCCTCCGAGTCCGCGGGAAAACGACGGATAGATCGGAAAACCTGGATCGGGATAAAGCACCTCGTCGCCCGGTTCGATCAAGGCCATCATGGCCAGCGAAAGGGCCATCTTGCAGCCGGGTGCGACAAGGACCTCGTCTACCGCTACACCCAGACGCCTGGTGCGCTTCAGATAATCGGCGATCGCACTTCGCAAAGCCGGGATACCGCGCGTTGCGACATAGCGGTCGCGACCGTTAGCCACCGCGGCACGAAGCGCATCCACAACAGGCGCTGCAGGATGAAAATCGGGTTCGCCTAACTCAAGATGAATGATCGAGCGGCCTTGCTTTTCGAGTTCTTTCGCGCGAGCGAAGACCTCTAAGGCGCCTTCACCCGTCAGGACGGAGACGCGCGATGCGATCTTTGCCATGGCGGAAGATCATAGCACTGTGCGTCTTGGTCAGTTTCGGCTGATGTCGGCCGGCACGCGAAATAGCTTCTAAGATGCTTTGTTTTAGAGGGTTAGCCCGCTGCTCGCAGCTTTATGCTAGGTTGGACCGGCTTCATGGTCGTAGTCCCGAGAGGTTGACGCTTACACGCGATTTTTGCTTAGCGCAACCTGTGGAGTTGCGTTATCGTCTAACCCTAGGGAAAGGGTCCGCGCCCCCTCGAGGTGTCCCATGAAAAAACTGTCTTTGCTGTTGGTTGCGCTGTTGCTGCCCTTTGTTTCGATCCTCACCTCTCCTCCTGCTTCGGCTGACGCCAGCCACGCGCGGATCGTCCGACTTAGCCTGGTGCAGGGCGACGTTCGTTTTGCGCGGGAGTTCCACAAGGACTCGATGGAGGATGGCAAGGCGGTTTGGGAAGCAGCTCCACTGAATCTTCCTCTTCGTCAAGGTTACGCGCTTGCGACCGATGCCAACAGTCGAGCGGAAGTGGAATTTGAAAACGGCGCGATGGCGTTTCTCAGTGCCAACACTCTGGTCGAGTTTTACGATCTTTCGCTCGAAGATGGCGCGCTCATTACGCGGCTGATTCTGCGGCAAGGTAGCGCCATTTTCTACGCGCATCCCGGAAAGGGTGACTATTTCAGCGTTACCGGTGGCGATTTCAGCGTGGAGGCGAACGGACGCACGCGATTCCGTCTAGACAATTTTGACGATGGCAGCAATGTGGCCGTCGAACTCGGACAGGTTAATGTGTTGCGCAATAAAGTTTCAAAGCCACTCGAAAAGGGCCAGGCGTATTCTCTCAATATCAACGACAACAGCAATCCGGTGATCGGCCGCGCCGGCGAGTACGACGATTTTGACAAGTGGGTTTCCGGACGCATCGATGCCGTTGCAACCGCCACGAACTATTCGAGCCAGTATGTGAATTCTCCCGATTACAGTTCCGGGTTCGCCGATCTTTATAATTACGGTTCTTTTTACAACATTTCAGGATATGGCTATGGTTGGCAGCCGTACGGAGTGGGCTTGGGTTGGAATCCGTTCGGGTTTGGCAGTTGGTATTCCGATCCCGCCTTCGGTTGGAGTTTTATTGGTTCCGCGCCTTGGGGATGGCTGCCTTACCATTTCGGCGGCTGGGTTCTTAGCCCGGTCTATGGATGGGTCTGGTTGCCGACCGGTTTTGGCTATGGCGGCTACGGTTACGGCGGGGGGCCGTTCTTGTATCACCCGATCACCGCCGTTTGGGTTCGTTCCGGAACGGCCACTGGTCTGGTTCCCATCCATCCCGCGGACGCGGCCGGCAAACCCCCGATCAATCTTGCAAAGGGTGTTTATCCGCTGCAAGGAAGCGCGATCGCTCTGCCAGTAACTCCGACGGGAGGAGAAAAGTGGTCGGTCGTCAAGAATCCGCCTCGCGGCACGTTGACCGCCGCTCCCTTCGCAGTGACGACGCCACCGACGCGCGTGTCGCGCACCATTCTTTCCGGCCGCTCGGTCACGCTAAGCCGCGATTCTTCGATTGTTTACGATCCTGGGCAGCATCGCTTCGTGAATAACGGCAAGGCAGGCAAGGACGGCGCGGAAGCAGCGCAGGGAATTCAAGGAACCACCGCGGCGGGAAGGACAGCAAATACTGCAGTCGCCAGCAGGTCAGAACATACGCCGGATGCCCCCGTGGTTGCGAAGGGGTCCGTCGTGCCCGCGCGGCCGCACGTCACTCCTCCGAATCCGCCTTCCGGTCGTTCATCCCATCCGTCCAGTGGCGGAGCCATGTGGGATAACGTTGCTGCGGGTAGCTCCGGGTCGTCTCATACGACGACTGCCGCTCCCGCTTCGAGTGGTCATGCAGGAGCTGGACACCACTAAGATCTCGCGAAAAGTATCTGCGGACGCGGGCTCGCCGGTTTCATGCGAGCCCGCGTCTTTTGATGCTTCGTAGGACTCAGGAAAACATCAGTCCGGCATAGCCCACAACTTGGTTTCTGTTCCCGCTGACATCGCCCGAGGTGGTATAACGCACGAGCTCTGCTTTCCGGCCACCCAGGCGATTCAGGGCCGTCAGCATGGTGATCGCGGGCCCCAAGCCGCACATGGAGATGCGCTCGGTGCGGCAAACATCGTAAAGTCCCTTGGCGTCTATTCTCAACATGCGCTCAATCGCTTTTTCGTCTTTCTGGCGCGTTGTGTCGTCGTCTTCGTAATGATTCATGTCGGAAGAGGTGACGATGAGGATTTCTTCGCCTGCTTCTTCGAGAGCACGCGCGACGCCTTCGCCCATTTCCTGCAGCTCTTCATAACGCTGCGTACCGACCGCGACAGGAACAAAGGAATATCCAGGCGACAGGATCTGCAGGAAAGGAAGCTCCACTTCGAGCGAATGTTCCTTGCTGTGGGCTATGCTGTCCTCGCGTAATGAGGGGCAGTGCTTGAGCAAACGGTTTGCCAGCAGCGGATCGATCGGTACGTCCCCCAACGGCGTTCGCCATGCGCCTTCTGAAAGAATGGCGAATTCTTCGCCTCGAGGGTAATGCCGCACGCCGAGCAAAAGAACTTTTCTTGGCAGTAGGATGCGCCCGAAGACCGCGCCGGCAACCGCGCCCGAATACATGTACCCGGCGTGAGGCACCAGGCAGGCTCGAGCCTTCACTTTTTCACGAAGCTTTTCTTCCTGTGTATATTTTTCAACGAGCGTGGCGAGTTCTTTGGGATTCGCCGGATAAAATTGACCGGCAACAGCGGGAAGGCGCAACATGGCTCCCTCCGAGTTTAGAGGGGCCGCGACGGTTTACCTTTGATCTTTACCGCGGTACGCGACGACGGGTCGTAGTAGATGGTCACTTTGTCGCCATACTGGTATCCGCCATTATCGACAATCTTCTGCATTTTGGTGGCGACGTCCTGATTGAGCGGGAACGTCTGGATACCGAGGTCATCGCCTTTGGCCCTAACGGTGACTTGCGCGACACTGGCGTGGACGATGTAGCCATCGAATCTCAGCACGCCGTTTGGTTTCGGCTTGGGTGCAAGCTTTACAAGAATCGGCTTCGCTTCATCCAGAATCATCGGGGCTATTTCGTTAATAATGATCGGGGTCAGCATCGGATCCTGGGCAGCAGCGCGCGGTGCGGTCAAGGTGCAGAGCACCACCATGGCCGATCCGCAGACTAGCGATGTTGTGAAAAGCTTTCTCATTCGGCGTCGTCCGTGGCAATTCGAAGAGACTTCAGAAAGCGAACATCCTGTGGTGTCATCGCCAGCCGCGAAGGCTGCCGCTTATCCGGGTCCTGGTCCAAGGATTCCTGATCGACCTGGATTCGAAGGGATTCGAGAAAGCGCCGGTCCTGGGTGGTCATCTTCGGCATTTCGCTGCCATCGCGCCGCGCCAATCCGATGGTCGCGTCCAGTTTCAGCACGATGTCATAGCCATGCGCCCGTACACCGGCGATCGCACCGGTGATACGTTCCGACTCCGATACGGTGTCATTGATGGCGTGTCCGAGTTCACGCAGAAGGTTCTTGAGGTGATCGTCGAGTTGCAAGGCCGGTTCCCCCAGTACCACTACAGCTGATTTTAGGCCTACAACAAGTTGGATACAAGTTGACCTTTTGCCGTTGTTTTCAATGAATACAGCCCTTTCTGTTAACGAGCGTCTTGGTTCTGAGCTAAGATTCAGGTATGTCGACGGCAGCAGTTTCTCGTCCGCCGGAGTCGCGCGGATTTGCACGCCTGTGGCGGGCATTGAAGCAGATTTTCTACGAAGCAGCCGGCGCCATGTTCGCGATTCTGGCGTTTGGATGGCTGAATTCCGCCTTTCGCGCATGGACCCGCGACGTGGCTCACTGGCTGATCGTGGTTTCGCTTGCGATCGCACTGCTGTTCGTATTTTTTGCGGTTACTTCATTTCGGCGCGCTCGATCACTGTAACTCGGTTCCGTATTTCCCCCTGCTCAATCGATATGCTCCTATTTCTGCTCCAAAGCACAGGCTGCGACTGTTACGGCGCTGTAGTATTCTGGCCGCGAGCACAGTGACATGAAGCTGATTCTTGCCTCCGCCTCACCCCGACGCGCGCAGATTCTGCGCGATGCCGGCATTTCTTTTTCGATCATGTCTTCGGCTATCGACGAAACACCTTATCCGCAAGAGATGCCGGAACAGATGGTTCAGCGCCTTGCCAACGCGAAGGCGGAACTGGTTGCCGCACGCGCCGTTGGCCCTGCAATTCTCGTTGCTGCAGATACGGTGGTGGTCGTTGCAGGGCAGATTCTTGGCAAGCCTCGGTCTACCGAGGACGCGCGCCGCATGCTCGAACTATTCTCCGGGCGGACGCATTCTGTCGTGACGGGAGTGTCGGTGATCCGTTTGCCGGGAATGCAGCGAAGGCAATTCGTAGAAACGACACTGGTCACCTTTCTGCCACTCTCGCCCGAGGAGATCTCTCGTTACCTTTCAACCGACGAGCCTTACGATAAAGCGGGAGCGTACGCGATACAGGGCCACGCGGGACGCTATATTCCACGCATCGAAGGATGTTATTTCAATGTGGTCGGCCTTCCTCTGGCGCGTCTCGTCGAGATGCTTCGAGACCTTGGCTGGTCCGAAGATTACGAATCGGAGTAGGGCTCGATCATCCGAAAGTGAAAACGCCCCGAGCCGACGGGGCGCTTCTTAAAGATTCTTCCTTGAAAGGTTGTCAGAGCTCAGGCCGGTGTGACGCTGACTTCGACGGAATTCGCGCTCTCTCCGAATGAGCCAACAGCGGTCACCACGTAATAGTACGTCGCGTTCCCCAAACCTTCGTCGGAGTAAGAGGTGGCGCCGGTTGAAGCGATCAGTGCGTAGGGGCCGCCGCTCGATCCGGATCGTTTCACGTTGTAGGAGCTCGCTCCGGTGCTGGCATTCCAACTGATGGTGGCCTGCCCGCGTCCGGATTTCCCGGCAACTCCGTTTGGAGCGGCTGACGGCATCGCTTGAGACGGCGCTTGAGCGGTGGCCGTGCCGCCGGTCATGCCATCCTTGAAACTGCGAATACCCTCGCCCAATCCCTTCATTACTTCCGGAATACGGCGGCCGCCAAAGAAAATCAATACGACGGCCAATACGATAAGCCAGTGGAATATGCTGAATTCACCCATCATCGATCTCCGCTCGGCTCCCGGCTAACAGGGGCAAGTGCTATTCATTTTATGCCGGGATCGTTCTGGTTTAATCCCCTATAGGATAACACGCTCGTCGCCCATGCGGCGCGTCAAGCGCTGCCGGTCGAGGTATTCAAGCAGCGGTATCGCGTATTTACGCGTAATGCCGGTCAACTCTTTGAAGGTGGGTACACCGATGCGCGAACCCTTGGATTTCTTGTAGTTTTGCAGCAATTCGGAGAGACGGCCCAGGGCGTCGCGATGGAAAATGAGTTCAGGCGAAACACGGAGCAAGACTTTTTCGCGAAGCAGAATTTGCAAAAGTTTTTCAGCGCGATGACTTTCGACCGACAATTGCGTCAGCACCTCTTTCGCCGAAGGCACGGCCAAGCCCGCGGCGGCAAACGCCTGCTCAATCTGTTGTTTCGCCCGCGACTCTTCCGGCGTCAACGTGATTTCGCTGCCAGGTTTTTTGACCAGTTCGCCCTGCAAAATAATCTTATTTTGTTTCCTTAATTCTTCGAGCGCCGCTCGAAATGTTTCGGTTTTCACACGCCGCCCCAGTGCCAAGCGCAGTTCTTCGCGGACGATACCAGGCAACAGAGGATTTTCTTTGTGGAAGCTTTCGACGCGAGCCGATAACTGCCTGGTGACCTCTTGAAACCGCCCTTCCGCTAATAAGAGTAAAGGTTCCGCACTGACCACACGAACCGCAAGCACTTTTTCGAGGTTCTGCGCCGCAAGGCGTACTTCAGTCGCGATCCAGCCCATACGGGAGATGATCTCCTCCATGCCAAGTCCGAGAATCGTTCTCTCGACCATCGCGCGGAGAATTTCCTCGCCTGACCCTCGTTCGATGGTCTCGAGAAACCGCACGCGTCCGGCGTCTTTTCGCGTTGGCCGTCTTGCCAGAGGATCGAGAACTTCTCCTCCTCCAATCGTGAGCACCGGAGACAATTGCCGGACAATGAACCGATCGCCGCGCACAACAATGGCTTCGTCCGCCAAGCGAAGTTGTACAAACGCGGCTTCGCCTGGGAGTAATGTCGTTTTCTCCTGGAGTAGAACCTCGGCGATGGTTTCTGCAGTTCCTGCGTGAAAGTGCACTCTTGCGCGGTGCTTCAGTGGCGGCGCGCTCGGCAACAACTCCATCCGAGCGTCGATGCGTCGCGTTTCGGCGAAGCGTCCCGGTGCGGCGATGACCATACCCCTCTGCAGCCTGCCGTGTTCGATCCCCGACAGATTCACCGCAGTGCGCAATCCGGCTTCGGCCCGTTCCACCGTTTTTCGTCCTGTCTGCACGCCGCGCACTCGCAGCAACTTCTTTCCGGGAAGCAGCTCCACTTCATCTCCTGCCGCGATCTGCCCGGAAATTAAGGTCCCGGTCACGACCGTGCCAAAACCTTTCACGGCAAAGGAACGGTCAATCGGCAGCCGAAGGTATCGCTCGGTCTGCTTGTCCGCAATTTCCCGCGCTCCGTCCTGGAGGGCCTTCTTCAAATCCGCGATTCCTCTGCCGGTCTTGGCGCTCACGGGCAGGATCGGCGCTCCTTCGAGGAAGGAAGTCTTCACAAACTCTTCCAATTCCAAGCGGACTAGTTCGAGAGTGTCTCGCTCGACCAAATCCGTTTTTGTCACTGCGATGACGCCGCGCTTTACGCCCAATAAACGACAAATGTCGAAGTGTTCGCGGGTTTGCGGCTTGATCGATTCATCTGCCGCAATCACCAGCAGCACCAAATCGATGCCCGAAGTGCCCGCAAGCATGTTTTTCACGAAGCGCTCGTGACCCGGCACATCCACGAAACCGAAGCTCACGCCGCCTTCTTCCAGAAAGGCGAACCCCAGATCAATGGTAATTCCGCGGCGTTTTTCTTCTTCCAAACGGTCCGGATGAGTTCCGGTCAGCGCTTCGATCAGCGTGGATTTGCCGTGATCGATGTGCCCGGCAGTTCCGACAATGATGCTTTTGGTCATGTCTGCCAATCTGGGCTTGCTGTTGTTGGGATGCTTCGAAAAAGGATTTGTCGCGTCAACCCTTGGCCGCTGCAATCTCATCCACAATTTCTTGTGCGGCTGCGCGTGGGTCCGTTGCCGCCAGAATCGGACGGCCGACAACAAGAAAATCTGCGCCTGCTTTGATCGCTTCGCGCGGTGTGGCCGTTCGCGCTTGGTCGTCTTTCTTTGCGTCAACAGTCTTGTCTTTGGGCCGCACACCGGGCGTGACAATGAGAAACTCGCGTCCACACGCTTTGCGAATCGCTTTGGCTTCCTGCACCGACGCGACAACACCGTCGACGCCAGCCTTCTGCGCCAGTTTCGCGAGCTTTGCCACGCGCGATTTCGGCGGCCCACCAATGCCGACTTCGCGGATTGCTTTTTGATCCATGCTGGTCAGGATGGTTACGGCCAGCAAACGCGTGCGATCTGCGCCCATGGGCACACCCGCGCTGGCAGCTTGCGCAGCTGCGCGCATCATCGCCGTGCCACCGAGGGCGTGGATGTTGACCAGCTGCACGCCGGGCATCGCGGCGGACGCCAAAACCGCTCCCGCCACGGTATTGGGTATGTCGTGGAATTTCAGATCAAGGAAAATGCCAGGACCGAGTTGCGCGACTTGACGGACCGCATCCGGCCCGGCGGCAGTAAACAGCTGGCTCCCGATCTTGAACATGCCTACAAGATCTGCCACCTGCTTGGCGAATTTCACGGCGGAGCGAAGAGAATCAAAATCGAGGGCTACAATCAGGCTGCTGCGTGGATGGGCGTCAAAGCTCAATGTCTCGGGGCACGAGCCCGAACAGTTTAGTTCGGATCGGATTCCGTTCGGGTAGGCTTCGGCGGCACTTGCAGCAGTTCCAGCCGAACTTGGCTCACTCCCGAACCGATCAGACCTATCTTCCGGGCTACCCGATAGGATACATCAATTTCGCGCCCTTCTTGGTAAGGCCCGCGATCATTAATGCGGGCAACTTCGTATTGGCCATTACTCAGATTCACGATGCGGACCCAGGAACCAAACGGGAGCGCCGGGTGGGCGGCTGTCAGGCTTTCGGAATTGAAGCGTTCTCCGTCGGCCGTCAGCTTGCCATTGAACTCCGGCCCATACCAACTCGCGTTTCCAACCCAAGTCTTGATCGGTTTTACCGGAGTGCTGAAATGCGCTCCAAGAGGAGCTTCGATTCCAGGAGCAATCAGGAACATGAGGGGTACCCAGCGAATCGCCGCCCAAATCATGAAGATTGGTTTTCGCATAAGTGTGTGCTTTTTGCAACGAACTACAAAAAACTGTAGCACTTTTGCCGCATTATGTCAACCATTTTGTGTCCGGTATTTATCTCTTATCTCTTTGAAAGTAAACATATTAGGCTCTTCTAGAGTCCGTGCCAAGGCGTCTATCAGAGCCTCACTGGCCCTCGGGTCAGAGAAGCTGGCCGTTCCCACCTGTACTGCTGATGCGCCAACAGCCATATATTCGAGCACGTCTTCGACCTGTTCTATGCCTCCGAGCCCAATCACCGGAATCTTCACGGCCTTTCGAACCTCCCAAACCAACCGCAGAGTGATTGGCTTTATAGCCGGACCGGAAAGCCCTCCCGTGGTATTGCCCAGAAGTGACTTTCCAGTCCTAAAGTCAACAGCCATCGCAGGATACGTGTTCGCCACGGTCAGCGCATCGGCTCCTGCCGCCTCTGCC
Source organism: Candidatus Acidiferrales bacterium (assembly GCA_963722985.1). GTDB lineage: Bacteria > Acidobacteriota > Terriglobia > Acidiferrales > UBA7541 > Acidiferrum. Next base: position 315,252 of record CAVROZ010000008.1, read on the forward strand.
GCCCGGGCAATCGTTCCTATATCGGTCACCAAGGGGCTTAGCTTGACCCAGAGTGGCCTCTTTACGGCCGCTCGCCGCGCCGCCAGTACGACTTCGCTTACCACGGCAGGGTCGTTTCCGAACTGCATCCCGCCGCGTTTTACGTTGGGGCAGGAGATATTCAGCTCATAGGCCGCGATTCCTTCGGCATCCTCAAGCCGCTCGATGACCCCTACATAGTCATCCAAGCAGTAACCAAACACGTTGACGATCAGGTGGGTGTTGTATTTTAGCAACAGCGGCAGCTTATCCGCGACGAACGCCTTTACCCCGACGTTCTGTAGACCAATGGCGTTGAGCATCCCTGCAGGAGTCTCACAGAGCCGGGGAGCTGGGGCTCCTTCGATTGGATCGAGAGAGATGCCCTTTGTGACAAACCCGCCAAGCTGGTTCAGGTCAACAAGGTGGGCAAACTCGACACCGTAGCCGAACGTTCCGCTGGCTGTGATGATCGGATTATGGAGGCGCAGCGCCCCAACCTCAACGCTGAGATCGATGCTATGGGCGGAACGCACGGTTGGGCAGGGAGGATACCACGATGGTCGTTCTCCGCCCATAGAATCTTGTCGTATCCGAGGCTACTTTCTGTCGCGCCTTTGCAGGGCCTCGCTCAGAACTCGACCGTCATGAACCGCTAGCGTGACACCGGTCAGGGCGCCGAGCGTCGGGGCGATGTCGGCAGGCGTGGCAGATTCAAAGTACTCTCCGGGCTGAATGCCATAGCCCATAAAAAGAATGGGTACGCGTTGGTCGTAGTAGTACGGCGTTCCGTGACCGGTTCCCGTGGAACTCTTCGAACCCATCGCGGAGCCGTCTGTCAGCCAGTACGGCTGCTGGAGCACATACAGATCGCCACTCCTGGCCGCAAGAAAGCTTAATGCAGCCGCGGTCCTTGTCGACGACATAGTCTTGATTCCACTGCCTAGCTCCTCGGCGCGAAAAACCTCAGCCACTCCCGGCGTCGATAGCGCTGCATCGAGAAGGGCTTTCATCGCCGCCGGATCATGCCGCAATTGCCCGTAGATAGGCACGGAAAAGTAAATATCGTTTCCCGAGAGTTTGGCGATTACGGGCTTGGCAAAATTGAATGGCTCCAACGCCTTTTCCAATCGGGCTTGCAGGTCAGGCAGACTCAGCACCCCGGTGTCGAAGCCGGTCTTGTTCATGTCGGCCGGAATCGGCGCTACCCCGTGGTCCGCGGTCAGGACGACGACGTAGTTGCCACGGCCGACTTTTTGATCGAGACGTGCGAACAGTTCTCCCAAATCCTTGTCGAGTCGCAGCAGAATATCTTGGATTTCCCAGCTTCGCGGCCCAAACGTGTGACCGACGTAGTCGGTCGAGGAATAGCTGACGCCCAAATAGTCCGTGCCGCCGCTTTTTCCGAGGTTCAAGGAATCCACGGCCATTTCTGCAAGCTTGGTGAGATAGGTGTCGGCAAACGGGCTGGTGGACCACTGGCCGTAAAAGGCTGTGTCTGGCGAAGTCGCTCCCTCTTTCCCGTGCAATGCGAAGGGAAACGTCGAGCCCCAGCCGTCGACAGTTCCTGCGCCCGGCGCCTTCTCTTCATACAAATATCGGCTTTGCGGCAAGGAGAGCGACCAGATTTTGCCGTAGTCCTCCGTTACTGGGTGCTGTTTCACGTAGTCAGAAATAAACGGCATCGTTCCATAGGGAGGGGAAGTAACCCATGCGCCTGTCGCCGTGTCGAACCAGGTGGCGGCGTCGGCTTTGTGTCCGGCCATGGTGATTGCCGCTCTCGCCTTCAAAGAGAACGTCACGACTCGCGTTGGGCCGCCGGTCTGGAACTTCAGCTCCTCGGCGTAGGAGGGCAGGAGCATTCGCCAGGCGGAATCTCCGCCTTTCGTCGTCGCACCCGCATAAGCGGTGTTCTTTACCTTCGGATCGCTGGTGCAGGTCACCATTTTCTGTTCGTCGCGGTCCCACCAGGAATTTGCGACCATGCCGTGGTTCATCGGAAACGCTCCCGTGGAGATGGTGGAATGACCGACGCAGGTCTCCGTCGCCGCGTAGGGATATGCCGCACTGCGGAACCAGGCGCCTTCTTCCACCAGGCGTTTCAGCCCGCCGCTCCACTGGGTGCGAAATTTGTCCACGTAGTCCGCCCGCATCTGGTCGACTACGATGACCACGACCAGCTTCGGTCGTGCCGACTGGACTGCAAACTTTCGGACTGCGACTGGCTTGGCTAATGGCGTTTGCGCCCACGCCGCTACGGCCGCGAATATCGCCATTGTTAGCCATACGCCTTGCAAGCAGCGGCAACCAGCTTTCCTTCTGGTCATTGGAGTTTCTCCCAAACCCTGCGAAGTCTAGCATGCGGTGCGAACTTTTCCTTTTCCTGACTTGTGTTAGCATTTACGCCGACATGCGAATCATTGAAAAGAGTCAGCTCATGTCCGCTGCGGAGATCGATCGGACCCTGCAGCGCCTTGCCCATCAAATCGTCGAAAAAAGCGGGGGCACACGCAATCTTGCGCTGATCGGGATCCGCCGGCGCGGCGTACCGCTGGCCGAGCGTATCGCTCGGGCCATGCGGGGCATCGACGGCGTAGAAGTTCCCGTGGGCACGCTGGACATCACACTCTATCGCGACGATCTCTCGAAGGTAGCGCCCCAGGCAGTGCTGCAGTCGTCGCACATTGCCTTCGGTGTCGATGCCATGGACCTCGTCTTGGTTGACGACGTCCTCTACACCGGCCGCACGATTCGTGCGGCCATGAACGGTTTGTTCGACCTCGGGCGGCCGCAGCGCGTCTCGCTTTGCGTGTTGATCGACCGCGGCCACCGCGAAATGCCTATCGAAGCGCAGTATGTCGGCCGCACCGTCCAGACGAGCGCTACGGAAATCATCGAGGTCCGTCTGAACGAAATCGACAATGAGGAGCGCGTGGTGCTGGTCGATCGCGTGGAGGCGTGACGCCGTTTGGCGGAAGTTTTTGCGTCTCAGAGGTTCTCCGCGTAAAATGAAGTTCGATCAGGAGCGCGGCTCCCACCTCGCTTTGAGATGCGCCTCGGCTTCTTACGAGAACAAAGTGAACTACCGCTTTCGTGATTTACTCGCGATCGAACCTCTCAGTGCAGACGAAATCACATTCATTCTCGACCAGTCCAGGCCGTTTCAGGAAATTCAACGCAATCCTTTGAAAAAACTCGCCACTTTGCGTGGCAAAACGGTGGCGCTCGCGTTTTTTGAAAATAGCACTCGCACGCGCCTGAGTTTCGGTACGGCCGCTTCGCGCCTTGGCGCCGATACCATGAACCTTCAAGCGGAAGCGTCCAGTCTCAAGAAAGGTGAAACTCTTCTCGACACTGCCAACAACCTGAATGCGATGAAACCGGATTGTTTTGTGATGCGCCATTCGTCCTCGGGCGCCGCTGATTTTGTCGCTCGTCACCTCGGAATTCCCGTGGTCAACGCTGGGGACGGAACCCACGAGCATCCATCGCAAGGCTTGCTCGATGCTCTCACGATTCGCGACAGAAGAGGATCGCTCAACAATTTGAATGTCACCATCCTCGGCGACATTGCCCATTCCCGTGTGGCGCGTTCGAACATTCATCTTCTGGGTAAATTTGGCTGCCGCTTCACTCTCTGCGGACCGGCGATGTGGGTACCACGCGAACTCGAACACATTGGCCCACCCGGCACGCCCATTCGCTGCGTCTATCGCGTCGAAGAAGCCCTCGAAGACGCCGACGTGATCATCGTCCTACGCGTTCAGACCGAGCGCCTTCACGAGCCTTCGCTTTCCCAGAATGATTACATCCTGCTCTACCAGCTCAATGCCGAACGCATGAAACTCGCCAAACCGGACGCACTGATTCTTCATCCTGGACCGATCAACCGTGGCACGGAAATTACGCCTGAGGTCGCCGATGGACCGCGCTCGGCGGTACTCGAGCAAGTCACCAATGGCGTTTCCGTACGCATGGCCATTCTGTATATCTTGATGGTGGGCGCAACGGAACTGGCACAACCCGCTCTCGAAGGAAACCCTGCCGCTTCTCCCAAGGAATCTGCGCATGCTACTGATTAAGAACGGGCGCGTTGTCGATCCGGCAACGAAGACCGACGAGCCACGCGACATCCTGATCAAAGGCGAGCACATTGCGGAGATTGCGCCGGCAGGGAAGATTACGCATGCCGACGGCGTGCAAACCTTTGACGCCACGGAGCTCATCGTCGCGCCGGGTTTCATTGATATGCACGCTCACTTGCGCGAGCCGGGCCAGGAAAATTCCGAAACCATCGAAACCGGTTCTCACGCGGCTGCCCGCGGTGGCTTCACGGCGATCTGCTGCATGCCCAATACCAAGCCGGTGAATGACAACGCTTCGATCACGCGATTTATCGTCGATCGCGCCAGAGCGTTTGGTCACGTGCGGGTGTGGCCGATCGGCGCGGCAAGCGTAGGAAGCCAGGGCGAAGCGATTTCCGATATCGCTGCCATGCGCGACGCGGGAATTGTCGCGGTTTCGGACGACGGAAAACCCATTGCCACTGCAAAACTTGCCCGCCAGATTATGGATTATTGCCGCTCGCTCGATCTACCGGTGATTGAGCATGCCGAAGATGTTTCACTCGCCGCGGGTGCGGTGATGCGTGAGGGCATTGCCTCCACGCGGCTCGGATTAGCCGGTATGCCGGCGGCTGCGGAATCGGTTTGCGTTGCCCGTGACGTCCAGGTTGCCGAACTCACCGGCGCCCGGCTGCACATCGCCCATCTGTCGGCAAAGTCCTCTTTGGCCCAGGTGCGCTTCGCCAAGCAGAACGGGATTCGCGTCACCTGTGAGGTGACTCCACATCACTTTACTTTGATCGACGAAGATGTCACTTATGATTCGCGCTACAAAATGAATCCGCCGCTTGCCGCGCGCGACGATCGCGAGGCACTCCTCAAGGGGCTCGCTGACGGCACGGTCGACGCCATTGCCACCGATCACGCTCCGCACGAGCCCGCAATCAAAGACGTGGAGTTCGACAAAGCTCCGTTTGGTATTTTGGGCTTTGAGACCGCCATAGGACTGGCGCTCGAGCAACTCGTTCACTCCGGCCGGATTCCGCTCATGCGCTTGGTCGAGCTTTTCACCTCCGGCCCGTCTCGCGTTCTCGGAAAGGAACGCAAACTCGCGGTCGGCGAGCCCGCCGACATCACCATTTTTTCTTTGCATCGATCCTGGACGTACGAGGTCCAGGGTTCGGCCAGCAAGTCGCGCAACTCTCCTTTCGACGGCCACAAATTCAAGGGTGGCCCCGTCGCAACGGTGGTCGCCGGGAAAATCGTCTACAAGCACGAGAACGGAGGCGGAGAAGGTAGCCCTGGCCCTATTGCTTTTGGCTGAGGCGTTGCTCCAGAAGTTCGCGGTGAAAATCGCACTGCGCGCGACGCAACCCTCCGGTCAGCGCAACAACCGTGCCGCCCTGTGTGAACTCGATAAAGGCTTGTGAGCCGTCGTATTCGGGCCAATTGGGCAGTCCCTCGCCGTTGGGATTTCCGCGCTTTGCGAAATTTGTCCAGTAGCTTTCTACGAGCTGAGCGAGTTTGTAGTCGGTGTCCCCAAATTTTCCGGAAATGTTCCCCGCTTTCGGGTAATAGCCGAATACATAAGGCAGATCGGCCGAGTGCACGGCACCCTCGGCTTCCTGGCCGGGAATGGCGTGTTCAAACTGATATTCATACGTCGGATGCTTTGCTGCACTGTGCCATTCCGCCTGCGCGGTCACGGGGCAGCGGAAGATGAAATCGGCAAACCATTGATTGCCGACCGGTCCATAAAGCGGGTCGGTTGTGCCTGGTCCCCCGTCTGCCAATCCGTAAAGCTGCAGCGCCTTCGGCGCCAAATTCCCCGACACGCGTTGAATCATTTTGCGCACTTCGTCCGGCCCGCCAGGCATTCCGAATTCGCGCGTCGTCGAGCCGATGATCATGGGGATGGGCATTTGCTGCCCGGCGCTGAAAACTTCCGCAGGAAGGCGCGGAAGCACCCATCCGTCAATATTCGGACCGACCAGTGGCGGCTGTTCGGAATCGCGAACTTCCAGACCCTTCAGCAATTCTCCGGCGGTCAGTCCTCGCAGATATTTGATCGCGTCGTTACCGGAAGGCGCTTTCAACAACGCCGCGACCTTTCGCCCGTTCTCCTCCGAAACGGAAAGCGAAGGGATGTTTGGGTTGAGAGCCGAACCACTTTCCCCAACGACCTTCTGAAACAAGCCCTTGGCCAAGGGTGAAGTCATCAGCAAGCCGGCGTCTTGCGAGCCGGCTGATTGACCGAAGACGGTGATGTTTTCGGGATCGCCGCCGAACTTCGCGATGTTCTCACGCACCCAGCAGAGCGCGGCAAGTTGATCCATCAGCCCATAATTACCGGAAGCCTTGCGCGCCGACTCTCGTGTCAGGCCCGGGTGCGCGAAGAAGCCGAAGATGCCGAGGCGGTAATTCACACTGACCAGCACGATCCCGTGCCCCACAAGCGTTCCATCCTTATAGAGTACGGACGAGGCCGTGCCGCCTTCGTTGCCTCCGCCATGCAGCCAGAACATGACCGGCAGCCGCTCTTTGACCGGCCACACCGGCGTCATCACATTGAGGAACAGGCAGTCCTCCTTGCCGTATTCGGCATCGGACTTGTTCCAATCGCCCAGCACCGGCTGCGCGCAAGGGGCGCCAAAACTGCTTGCGTCCCGCACGTCTTCCCGCAGCTGAATGGGAACCGGTTCACGCCAGCGCCGGTCGCCCGTGGGAGGCTGAGCATAGGGAATGCCGAGAAATTCGGCTCCGCCGAAGCGGCGAGCAACGCCGCGCACCTTTCCGCTTTTTGTGGAGACCACCAGATTGGTGGCTTGTGCCGAAACCAGGCTAGCCGAGCATAGCAAGACCGCTTGAATGGCCGCCCATCCGCGGCAGAATACTTTCGCCTGGAGCATCAGCGATTGAAGTTGTTCGCGGATGTAGTTTGGGATCAACGGGATCTCCCTACACGTCTTTCCTTGCGTCCGGCGGCGTGTGACATGTTACGCCCGATCGCGTTTCATTTCTGCAAATAACCATCTCGCGGCATAGCCACTCGCGGAGCCAGTTTCGCGTAAGGATGGTCCGCTACAGTGGTTCTAAGGATCCCCATGCGTTCTGCGTCTGTGACCAGATTCCTCTTCGCGCTGCTGGCAGCCGTCGCCTGCTCTTTGCCTTCGCATGCGCAATCTCCGAGGCCCCGCGTGCAAAACGAGCAAATCACAAATTTTCACAGCGATATCACGCTCGAAAACGATTCCACCTTGCAAGTCACGGAAGCCATTACCGTCGTTGCGGCCGGCCGCCAGATCCGCCATGGAATCTATCGGGACTTCCCGACCAGCTATTACGACACGCCCAACAATCACTATGTCGTCGGTTTCCAGATGCTTTCTGCTACGTGCGATTCCACTCGAGAGCCATTTCGGGTGGAGGATCAGTCGAATGGAAAACGCATCTACCTAGGCGATGCCAATCAAATCGTGCCGAACGGCGTGCACGTCTACACCATCACCTACACGACCAATCGCCAACTCGGCTTTTTTGAAGATCACGATGAGCTTTTCTGGAATGTCACCGGCGCGGGCTGGGGCTTTCCGATACAAACCGCTTCCGCCACCGTACATCTGCTAGCCGGCATTCCCGCGGCTAAAGTGCGACTGGCGGGATATACCGGGCGGGAGGGTTCGCGACAATCGCAACTGACGACCTCGACCGAGGACTCCGTTTTTCAATTTGTTACCACGCGCCCGCTTCTGCCGCATGAAGGCCTGACCATTCTTCTCGAGTGGCCGAAGGGCTATATCAGAGAACCTACCTTCTCGCAAAAGGTCGCGTTTTTCTTTCATGACAATCGCGGCGCGCTTCTTCTTGCAGTCGGCTTTATCGTCCTGCTGGTTTATTACGTAACGGTCTGGTCCGCGGTCGGACGCGACCCGATTCGCGGCGTAGTCATGGCGTTCTACGAGCCGCCGTCCAATCTTTCTCCCGCCCAAATGCGCTACCTCGAGCGCATGGATTTTGACAATAAGACTTTTTCCGCCGCGATTCTGGACATGGCCGTACGTGGCTTCCTGACGATTAAAGAACAAGCCGGTTCCTATACGCTCTACACCACCGGCAAACCAAACTCGGTCCTGTCTGAGGATGAACAGATGGTGGCCGCGTCTCTGTTTGAGGGCCGGGACCAAGTGTTGCTCCACAACGAGAATCACCGGCAGATTCGCGCCGCGCTGAAAGCACTGCGCCAGTTTCTCGCAACTACGGAACAAAAGACCTACTTCGTCACCAACTCCCGTTACCTGATCGTCCCGATCGTTTTCTCGCTTCTTATCGCTTTATGGTGTTTGGCACTGCTCGGCTCCCAGAAAATCTTTGCGAGTATCTTTCTTGCGTTCTGGCTGAGCGTGTGGAGTTTTGCCGTTTACGGAATGCTGACCAAGGTGGTTCAGACCTGGCAAACGGTTCTCCGTGCCCGATCTTCGGCGCTTACGGAAGCGGTCGGCATGGGAAAAGCGGTTTTGTTGACCTTGCCCGTGATTCCATTTGTCTTTTTTGAATTGATGGCTTTCTGGTTTATCTGGAAATTCACCTCTTTTTCTTTCCTATTGTACGTATTTGCCTGCGGTGTCCTACACGTTGTTTTCCTGCATCTCATGAAGGCTCCCACCTTCGCGGGGCGGCGCTTGATGGATCAGGTAGAAGGCTTCAAGATGTTTTTGGGCGCAGTCGATGGCGATCGCCTCAATCGCGTCATGCCTCCTCAGCAGACTCCGGCTGTGTTCGAGAAATTTCTGCCTTACGCGTTGGCGCTCGATGTTGAACAAGACTGGGCCGAGAAATTCTCGGGGTTGCTTGCCGGAGCCAGCACGGCACCGGGCGCGTCCAATGGAAATTGTACCCCTTCGTTTTACTCCGGAGCTTCCTCGATTGGACTCACGGGAGCAAACTTTGCGTCTTCCTTTTGCGGTGCGTTCACGTCCGCGATCTCTTCATCGGCTATGGCGCCGGGGTCTGGGGGAGGAGGCAGCGGAGGAGGTTCGGGTGGAGGCGGTGGTGGAGGCGGAGGAGGTGGCTGGTAGTCTTACAGGGCTCGCTATCGTGTCGCGATTTTCTGCACGTGGAACGGGTCGCCTCGTGGCCATTTCACCTTGTTTTTGGACTTGCAGTACGGGCAAAGGGCAGTGCGTTCAACCTCTTTTTGTAAGCCTGTCGACCCTACAATGCGCATGCCCCGCTGGCACCCCTTACAACGAAATATCTTTTGCAAAGCTCCTCCTGGCCGACCTGTTGGCTCGGAGGCCCCCTCCAGACCATAGCTTCCTCGACCCAAGGTTGTCTTTCCGCCATCACCTAGTTTTTCACTCCAGGGGAAGCACTATAGCACTCGGGCGGCCGGAAGCACCATCGTCCTCAGGCAGGTGGTTTGTTTCGAACGGCAGCAACGGCATCGTGTAGAGTGTCGAAGATCCGCGACGGACCGATCGCTTTTGTCAGCTGGTGGCGGTCGAGATCGGGCTTCAGGTCGGATTGCACGTGCGCTAAGACGATTCCCGTTCCCTGTGCGCGAAGATCCTTTACGACCTCGCACACCACGCGCGCCGCGGTAAAGTCCACGTTTGTGATGGCGCCCGCATCTACCACCAGCCAATCTACCGGCGAGGCGCCGGAGGCGGCGAGCATGCGCACATCTTCCGAAAAGTGGTTTGCGTTCGCATAAAACAGAGGCGCGCCGAATCGATAGACGACCAGCCCAGGCTCGGTCGTGGCCCCAGGAACAACAGGGTTCAGGCGCCAGAGGCCGTTTGGATTTTCTTGAAGCACGGCGGTGTGCGGGCGATAGGTGTGCCGTACCACGCGAAACAGAGACAACATCATTGCCAGCACGATTCCTTGCTCGACTCCCACAAACACAACGAAGAGGGCGGTCACCGACGCCAACAGGAACTCTCCGGGACTCTCGCGCCGAATGGCCGCCAAGGCCCGCAGGTCAATCAGCCGCACAGCGATGGTAAAGACCACCGCGCCGAGGACGCACTGCGGCAGAAATTGCAGCGGCCGAGTAAGAAAGAGCAGAACCAAGCCAACGACCGCGGCGGTGGTCAGATGGACCATTTGGTTTGTGCCGCCCGAAGTTTCCACCATGCCCGTCTGGGTTGGGCTTCCATTCACGACGAACGTGCCGCTCAAAGCAGCCGCGGTGTTGGCGGCAGCAAGGCCAACCAGGTCGGCGTCTTCGTCGTCCGCTTGATGGTGGCGGGTGGCGTAAGCGCGCGAGGTTGCTGCGCTCTGCGCGACAACCATCACAAAACAGGAAAGCGCGACCGGTACGAGCGCTTCCAAGTCTTTCCAACTCACTGTCGGTAATCCTAAATGAGGCAGGCCGCCGGGCACGGAACCAATAAGTTTTATCCCGTGGTCTTGCCAATGGAGGTAGGCGCTGGCTGCGATTGCGCCGGCGACCACAAAAAGCGGGCCCGGCAATTTGGGCGCGAAACGGCTGAACAGAAAGATGGCAGCAATGACCGTAAGCGAAATGGCCAAAGTGAAACCATGAACCTGCGGCGCCGCACGCACAACTTCGAGAAATTGCCATGGCGTTCGTCGGCTGCGGACTTCCACGTCCAACATTTCTCCCAAAACTGCGATGCACACCTGGAAACCGACGCCGGTCAAAAATCCAACGAGAACCGTTTGCGAGAGAAAGTCCGCGAGAAAGCCGAGTTTCAGAAGCCGCGCGAGGAGTAGGAAGAGACCGGTCAGAAGCGCGACCGTGCTGGCAAGGGCAATATACCTGTCGCTGGCGAGTGGCGCTATTCCGGCGAGGCTTCCCGCGAGAATCGCTGCGGTCGCTGAATCGGCGGCAACCACGAGGTAGCGCGAAGAACCGAAGATGGCAAACGCGATCAGCGGAAGCAATAGCGTGTACAAGCCGGTGATTACCGGAGTACCTGCGATTTTGGTGTAACCGAGCGACTGCGGAATATTCATCGCCGCAAGCGTGACGCCGGCCAACAGATTTCGGGGTAGTTCCGACCATTGAATTGGCCGTAATCCTTGGAAGACAGAAAAGCGGCTTACCGAGCGAGCTCGAACGGCAGGGCTATCCGACAAGCGCGTTCCCCTTCGATGCGCGGTGCAGCGGACAACCGAGGGATACGGAATGCGCTTGTGCTAGGGAAACTGAGTTGACTTTTTTCAGCACGCTTTTTCGTTCAGTGCGCGGTTGGCTCGGCAGCCGGATGCAATCCATGCTGCGGAACTTCGTGGGTGCCTCGCGCCAACGGCTCGATCTTCATGCGATAGAAATGGTCGAGCGGGAGGCGCCCCTTGCCGACAGGATACGCTTTTTCGATGGCCTTCATGACATACGCTTTCGCCAGCGTGGCCGCTTCGACCAACCCTCTTCCGGCAGCCAATTGCGCCGCGAGAGCCGAGGCAAATGTGCAACCCGTACCGTGTGTGTTTTCGAGTTTGACTTTGTCACCGCTCAGCTGGTGCATGTCTTTGCCGTCGAAGACCACGTCGATCGCCTTCTCCATGTGGCCGCCCTTGACGATCACGGCCTTGGCACCCATTTCGACGAGCTTGCGGGCCGCCGCTTCCATGTCGGAAACTTCCTTGATCGTCACTCCGGTCAGAACCTCTGCCTCGGCAACATTCGGCGTAATTACGCTCGAGCGTTTGAGCAACTCCGTGGCGACATACTTTACTCCGCCGGCATCGAGCAATTCCGTATCGCTCGACGATTTCATGACCGGATCGTGCACCACGTGAGCAAATTTGTGAGCGTCGAGGAACTCTCCGACCGCCACGGCGTTTCCGCGGTTCCCGAGCATCCCGATTTTTACCGCGGCTATATCGCCGTCCTTCATCAGCACTTCCAACTGTTCGCGGAGTTCCGCGCTCGGCGTGTTATGTACGGCTTCGACCGCCTGCGTATTTTGCACCGTAATTGAGGTTATCGCCGCAACTCCGTAACACCCATGTGCCGCAAACGTTTTCAAATCCGCCGCAATACCGGCTCCGCAGCTCGGATCGAATCCTCCGATCGTCAGCAAAATCGGAGGCGCGGCAATTCCCTGCGAGTGAAGATGGCTCATGGTGGTATGTCTTTGGCCCCGTTCCGCGAAAGAAATAGCCGGTCACGCTTCGGGGTGCGAATATTGCAGGTCGCACCGGAAAACGCCCGGCACTTGCGAATGTACGCGCATCAAATTTTCTGCGCAAGAAGATTTTCGGACAAACGGACACGAGTCGCCTGACGTCGGAGAGAAATTAATGAAGAGTAGGATTCTTAATTCAAGTTGCCCGAGGGGCCAGCGCTCGTCATGGGAAAAGGCCGCGAACCAGCGTCGCTTCCGCGACTCGGCCGACCGCAACGGTCATTGCTGCAGCTCGCGGCGGCACGTGGTGTTTGCGCATTGCTTCCACCATGTCGTGGAAGGAACGAATCATGATTTTTTGCAGGCGCACGTTTACTTCGTCGGAATCCCAGAGCAGGCCTTCCTGGTTTTGCACCCATTCGAAGTAACTCACCGTAACTCCGCCGGCGTTCGCCAAAATATCCGGCAATACCGTGATTCCGCGCCGCGCCAGGATTTCGTCGGCATGGGGCGTGGTCGGACCGTTGGCCGCTTCAGCAACGACGCGGGCTTTCACCGATTCCGCGTTCTGCAGTGTGATTACGTTTTCAAGCGCCGCCGGGATCAGGATGTCGCATTTCAAGGTCAGCAGGTCGTCATTCGAGATGCGCGAAGCGCCCGGCATGCCCACCACAGTGCCGGAGCGTTCCTTGTAGCGAAAGGCCTTGATCGGATCGATGCCGCGAGAGTTTGTGACGCCACCGCGTGTATCGCTCAAGGCGATGATTTTCGCTTTCCGGTCCGCCAGCAGGCGCGCCGCGGTCGCTCCGGCATTTCCGAAGCCCTGGACCGCCACCGTTGCGCCGCGTAGCGAGATTTTTTTCATCTTACAGGCTTCTTCGACAACGTAGACCAGACCTTGCGCCGTGGCCTCGGCTCTCCCGACCGACCCGCCGATCGAGATGGGCTTGCCGGTTACCACTCCGGGTACGGTGTGACCCCTCATCATCGAATAGGTATCCATGATCCAAGCCATCGTCTGCGCATCGGTGTAGACATCCGGCGCGGGAATATCCTGGTCCGGACCGATCAGCGGCAGAATCTCGCTGGCGAAGCGGCGTGTGAGCCGCTCCAACTCGCCCTTCGACATGCGTTTCGGTTCGCAAATGACGCCGCCCTTTGCTCCACCAAACGGGACGTTTACCACGGCCGTCTTCCACGTCATCCAGGCGGCAAGTGCCTTCACTTCATCGAGCGTAACGGCCGGATGAAAGCGGATTCCGCCTTTGCCCGGACCTCTGGCGATGTTGTGCTGCACGCGAAAACCGGTCAGCACCTTCACTTGGCCGTTGTCCATCTTCGTAGGTAAGGACACCTCCAATATGCGTTTCGGCGTGCGCAGCACCTGGCGCAAGCCGGGATCTAGTTTGAGGACCTCGGCGGCGATGTCGAATTGAATCTGCGCGATGCGAAATGGATTTAATTCCTCTCGCGGAGCGATGCGCGGCACGATCGGAGGTGCATTTACCGTGCGGCTGGGAACTGCGGGTTTTGCGACCGTGGCCATTCGCTTCGGTCCTTTCCTATGCGCTGAGTGTGTGCAGCTGTCAAAAGCTTTGAACCGAGTCTGACTTCATTCTTGAATCTGGTGCAGGCCAGCTCCACTACGCGCTGACGGAAATTTTGGGTGTTTCGTCCAGAAATTTTTCCCGGCATTGCATGGAGCAGAAGTGTAACGTCTCCCCGCGGTATTTCAGCGGCACGGCGAGGCCTTCGGCCACATGCATTCCGCAAATCGGGTCGCGCACGAGCTTCTGATTCGCTCCTGCGCTAGGCACTTCCCCGTGGGGCTCGGACCCCGTGCCGCCAGCGACCATCTTGCCGACAATTTTTTGCAGAATCGCCACACCCCAGGAAATGACCAACAGCCAGAACAGGTATCTCAACATCCGAACAATGAATGACATTCTTTGTCTCTTCCGCAGCCGGCCTCGCAGATGCTCATTTTGAGCGGGCAGACGCGTTGAGCCGAGTGTATGCAGGGCTTCCTGGGTAGTCAAACGAAAAGCTGTAATTTCAAGGGGTTGCGCGACGTATCGGTTCCCGGTGCGGGACGATGTTCGCGCCCGTTACCGCACCTAAACAACAGAGTATAAATGACTTATGGCTTATCTTGGTGAACCGTTAAGCCCCCGCCGCTATGCGCTCAATTCCCATATACGGCCGGAGCAGTTCGGGGATGAGAATCGATCCATCGGCTTGCTGGTAATTCTCGACAATGGCGATCCAAGTACGACCTACGGCCAGCCCAGAGCCATTCAGCGTGTGCACGAACTCACTCTTGCCCCCAGCCTTTGGTTTGAAGCGGATGCCCGCACGGCGCGCCTGGAAGGCTTCACAATTCGAGCACGAGGAGATCTCGCGAAACTCGTTGCTCGAAGGCAGCCATACTTCTAAGTCATAGGTCTTCGCCGATGCAAAACCCATATCACCGGTACACAGCAATACCCTGCGGTAGTGCAATCCCAGCTTTTCGAGAATGGTCTCCGCGTTGCGTACCAGCGCTTCGTGCTCTTCATCGCTTTTCTCCGGGTGTGCGAACTTGAAGAGCTCCACCTTCTGGAACTGGTGTTGGCGAAGGATTCCCCGCGTGTCTTTTCCCGCGGCACCCGCTTCGGAGCGAAAACAGGCGGTCCAAGCAGTTACGTGGATCGGGAGCTCATCTTCGTTCAGAGTCGTATCCCGGTACAAATTGTGGAGCTCCACCTCGGACGTGGGTGTAAGCCAAAAGTCCGTCCCTTGCACTCGGAACAGATCGGCCGCAAATTTCGGCAATTGGCCCGCGCCCATCAACGACGCGGTATTCACGAGGAAGGGCGGCAATATCTCCGTGTAGCCATGCTCGCGGGTATGGACGTCGAGAAAGAAGTTGGCTAGAGCGCGCTCCAGGCGGGCTCCCCAGCCCTTATACACGGCGAATCGTGCGCCGGTTATCCGCGCCGCAGCTTCCAGATCCAGAATTCCTGCTTTTTCGGCTACTTCCCAATGCGCCTTCGGCTGAAAAGCAAATTGCGGCGCGGTTCCCCATCGCCGTACCTCCTGGTTTCCCTCCGCGCCTAGGCCGTAAGGAACACTTTTCTGCGGGACATTTGGGATGGTCAGCAGAAATTCGCGCTGCTTCGCGTCGAGTTCCGTGACCCTCTCGTCGACCTGCTTGATCCTTTCGGAAACCTGCTTCATTTCCGCCAGGAGTGTGTCAGCGCTTTCTTTCGCTTTCTTGAGCCGGGCAATTTCGTCGCTGGCTTTGTTCCGTTGTGCTTTTCTCTCTTCGTTTGCGCGGATCAGCTCGCGCCTTTCTTTATCGAGCTCGCGAAAACCGTCTAGATCGAGAGTGGTATTACGCCTTTTCGCCATTTCGGCGAATTGGTCCAGGTGGTCTCGAAAATAATTCAGATCATGCATAGGTTAAGAAAGAATAGCTTAGCGCAGTAGTCCCTGGCCAGTGAGGGCACAGGAGACAGGAATGTGGGTTGCACCGGGTACAGGTACGGAAGTGCCAGCGTCGAGTACTGCCGCAATTGAACCTTCCTGGCTAGTGACCGGATGCCGGCCCTCCGGCACAATGAACAAGTAATCGGGAGTTCGGTTCGGCTTCCGGGTGGCGGTAAGAATGATCATAGCGATCTTGCTTCTGTGTGTTGTTCTGCTGCTGGCGAGCGCAGCCGAACAACCAGCCACCCCTAGGAAGGATTGATCTTCCGAGTGTAGTCCCTCCATCCCCCACGCCAGAGCGGCCGGAACCCCCACCGGCCGCTCACTTTTTTGGAAGCGACTTCAGAACGCTTTCCACCCTTGGTCCCACCTCGTAGCGTGGGCCCGATACAGATCCATGCCCGGTCGAGAAACGGACGAGGACAGCGGGAACTCATTTGAGGTGGATAGGGAATGAGAAGCGGCAGTAAATAAAAAAGGGGGCCGGTGCAAGCCCCCTATATTGATCTGACCCCCCAATAACCGGTAACTCAGTCGAGGTTGAGTTCCGGCCACCCCGGGAAGCCAAAGTCATGAATTGTTGATGGAGAATGCAAGCCGCTTGCCAAGCGCCTAACTTTGCTGCGTAATTCGACGACGCATTGATAACAATAGATTTAACAAAGCAAAAAAATCGAAGTCCCGAAAATGCGATGCAAGGAATCTACAAAATCCCACAGACTCGGGCCGCATTCCTACAGTCTTTGGAAATCGAAAACGGCTATCGTGTGATCGAGCGCCCGTAGCTCGATTCACAAAAACGTTATTCCTACCTCTCGCTTTAGGCACCAATCGCTCCGCGCAAAGCTTCGGCGATCGACTTCGAGTAGCGGTCCACATCTGCCTGATGTTCAGCCTCGACCATTACGCGTGCCAAAGGTTCGGTACCTGAGTAGCGTAGAACAACGCGACCGTTGTCACCCAGCGCTGTTTGGGCTGCGGCGAGTGCTTCTGCTACTTCGGGAAGAGAATCGAGCGGAGGCTTGGTCTTGACCTTCACGTTTACGATCACTTGCGGGTAGTCCTTCAGCCCCTCCACAAGCGCTTCGAGTGTTCGACTGCCGGAGACCAAAGAAGCCATCTTCACTGCGGTCAGCAAGCCGTCCCCTGCGGGACTGTCGTCGAGAAAAATGATATGGCCGGACTGCTCGCCGCCCAGATTGTTGTCGGACTTCAACATCTCCTCGAGGACGTAGCGGTCGCCTACAGCGGCGCGCGCCAGCGAAACCCCTTCCCGAGCCAGCGCTCTCTCTAGTCCGAGGTTGGACATCGAGGTTGCGACTACGCGCTGTTGCTTTAAAGCGTTTTGGGATTTCAGGTAACGTGCCACCGCCAGCAAAACGCCATCGCCATTCACGATTCTCCCGCTGCTGCCCACAAACATAGCGCGATCCGCATCCCCATCGAAGGCAACTCCGAATTGGGCGGCCTCTCTCTTTACACGCTCCTGCAACCCTTCGAGATGCAGTGAGCCGCACCCTGAATTGATATTGCGCCCGTCGGGATTCACGCCCATGGCCACGACGTCTGCGCCCAACGAACGGAACAACTCCGGTCCCAATTGATAGGCTGCTCCATTCGCGCAATCCAAGACCATCCGGAAACCGGAAAGCTGCGCGCTTTTCAAGACATGGCTCTTCAGAAATTCCAGATACTCCATGTGCAGCTCATGGTTTGCCACGAGCGCAGGGCGCTCCGGCGGCACCACCTGGCTTCTCAGGCGGAAAATATCGGCTTCCATCCGCTCTTCTTCCGCGTCGGGAAACTTCATTCCTTCATGCGAGAACAGCTTCACTCCATTGTCATGATAGGGATTGTGTGAAGCAGAGATGACCACACCGGCTTGATAGTCGTTCTGCCGCACCAGGCAAGCGACCCCGGGCGTGGTGATGACTCCGGCAAACTCCGCGGTTGCGTTTCCCCGATGAAGCCCGGCGGCCAACAAGGCCGCAATATGCGGACCAGACTCGCGAGTATCCATACCAATGAGCACGTGAGCCGACCCATGTTCTCGATTCAAGAATTCACCGAGCGCTCGCCCGGTCGCATAGAGCGTGGCGTCGTCGAGGGGAGGTGAACCTGGGATTCCGCGGATTCCGTCGGTACCGAAAAGTTCTTTGGCCATAATCTGAAAGGGTCAGCGGAGAATGACCCGGAGGCAGTCTAACACAGCCTTCTCGCGCTCTTCGGCATTAGCGGTGGCATCCTGATTCACTTCAGTTACCTATCCTTTTCACAAGCCTCGTTATTAACCGTGTATGACAATCCTGGCGCTCTGTCCCGCGGCGCCCTCGAGTGTGCTACCGTGGTCGGATATAGGGGTGTCGCTTGGCCATTACGGAAACACCGCCAGCAGCGCTGCGCATTTCCTCGACTTCAACCAGTTTGCGCATACTGGCGGGCGCGGTTGTCCTGCTCTTTTTCTACTACGCCGCCGGTGTGGTCATCACCCTGTTGCTGTCTGTTCTGCTGGCTTACTTCCTCGATCCGGCTGTCGAGCTTCTCGAGCGTGTGCATATTCCAAGGACGATTGGATCGCTGATTATGGTTCTGCTCTTGATTGCCGTCATCGGCGCGGTGGGTTACGGCCTGTGGGTGCGCAGTTCCGATTTCGCCGCTAATTGGCCGAAATACCGCGACATCCTTCGTGAAGCGACCGGCGAAGTGCAGGGCAAGATCAATGGAATCGAAGGCAGTGTCACTGACCTGACCGCGCCGGGCGGTTCGAAAGGCGCAACGCCGGCTTCTGATTCCGGCGCTGTGCATAGCCTGTTTCTTCGCGGCATTGGTTCCCTCTACGCTCTTATTCTTGAGGGCACCTTCGTTCCTTTCCTGGTGTTTTTCATGCTCGCGGGAAAGCGCGAAGCATGGCATGCGACCTTGCAGCTTTTTCCGATCTCGCGGCGAACGCAGGTGAAGGAAACTCTCGACGACTTGCGAAATGTCCTTCGCGATTACCTCATCGGAATGTCTGTCGTTACTCTGGTTGTCGTCGCGTGCAGCAGCATTTTCTTCCTTGCGTTAGGTTTCGATTATCCAGTCCTTGCCGGAATCGCTTCCGGTCTTTTCAACATGGTTCCCTATATCGGCGCAATTCTTGCCTGGGTGCCAGGTTTCTTTCTGGCCGTACTGAAATGGAAAGCAGTCAGTCACTTCGGGATTATCGCCGTCGTGCTCACCAGCATTCACATCGTGGCACAAAATTTGATCGCTCCTCAGCTTGTCGGCCGTCAGGTGCAACTGAATGCCGTGGCGATTACAATCTCTCTGCTTTTCTGGGGTTGGGTTTGGGGCGGCATGGGTCTCATCCTGGGCATTCCGATCACCGCGGCTCTTCGCGTCATCTGCGACCACACGGAATCTTTGAAACCGGTGGCGCGGTGGCTCAGTGCCTGAGTTTCGATTCCGGCCGTCCCGCTATCGATTCAAGAGTCGGAGCTCAGCATGATCTCAACGTACCGCGCCCGCTTTCGATTTCTTCTTTTTGTTTGCATCGCCTTCAGCCTTGCATGCCGCCCCGCGTGGGCTTGGGGTTGCAAGGGGCATCAAACGGTCGCGCTGGTGGCCGAAAAGCAGCTGACGCCCGAGGCACGTCAGTTCGTGGAGAAGTTGCTCTCAGACAATCCGGTCAATCCTGAGCTCAAGCGCTATTGCGGCAATGCGACGCGAGACTTACTGGCTGACGCCGCTACTTGGCCCGACGACGCCCGAAACATCCTCAAAAATGGGCATTGGCACTATATCGACATCCCGCGCGGGGCTTCTCGCGTTCCGCTCGCGCAGTTCTGCGGAAGCGATGGTTGCGTGACCCAGGCAATCGCCGATCAAATCACCATTCTGAGGGACAAAGGCGCCGATCCGCGCAAGCGGGCGGATGCCGTGCGCTACATTATCCACTTTGTCGGCGATCTCCACATGCCGCTCCACGCCACCACGAACAACGATGAAGGTGGGAACT
This sequence comes from Candidatus Acidiferrales bacterium, assembly GCA_963722985.1. Lineage (GTDB taxonomy): Bacteria > Acidobacteriota > Terriglobia > Acidiferrales > UBA7541 > Acidiferrum. The sequence continues at coordinate 334,901 of CAVROZ010000008.1, forward strand.
GTATTCCTGTCCGCTATTTCCGCCGGCGCCCACAGGAGCACAATGACTCCTTTACACCTAATCTTCACGCCTTGTGGGACACAGCGATCGTCGAACGTGATATGGAAGGCGCCGAGCCGCCGGAGTATGCCGAGTATCTGTCGCAGGCTTTTTCCGCGGATTTTCCGAAATGGCAAGCTGCGGGAATTCACGTCGATGAGTGGGCCTGGGAGAGCCACGACTTGGCGGAATCGATCGTGTACGGCGCGCTTGTTCCGGCTGTTCCGATCGAGACGGCAACTACTGTAGCTAGCTGTGCGGACGCTAACCATATCGGCCTGCGAATGCTGCGCCTGCATTTTTTCGCTGGCCAGAATTATCAGGATGCTGCTGGACCGATTGTCCAGGAACGAATCGCGCAAGCCGGCACGCGCCTAGCGATGATCCTGAACGAAGCTGTCCGTTCCTCCCCGGCGACAAACGAAAGTCACAACCTGTAAGGCAGGGCGAGCCTTCGAGCCCTGCGAGTTTCGGTTGCTTAAGGACACCCATGCGCTCCTGCGCTAAAATGGGTTTCCCGACCCCGGAGCGTGGCCATGGAACGCGAAAACTTGATCGTCGCGCTGCTCGAGGAAGCATTCGAGAAAAAAACCTGGCACGGACCCAATCTGCGCCAAGCTCTCAAAGGCGTCAACGCAAAACAAGCCGCCTGGCGTCCCGCGCGAGCGCGCCATAATATCTGGGAGGAAACACTTCACGCCGCGTATTGGAAATACGCTGTCCGCCGCCGGCTCGAAGGCCGCAAACGCGGCTCATTTGTGCTCGAAGGAAGCAATTTTTTCGTTCGCCCGGAAAAAGGAAAAGCCACGGAAGCGGCGTGGCGTGGTGATCGCGCCATTTTGGAAAATGAGCATCGCGCTTTGCTGCAGACCATAAAAAAAGTTCTGAAATCCTCCCGCGCGAGAAAACATCTGCCGATGCTCTACGGTGTCGCCTTTCACGATGTCTATCATGCAGGTCAGATTCGGCTGCTTCGCCGCCTTATGAACAGGTAGGGAATTTAGTGATAAACCGCTTCATCAAACAGCGGCTTGAGATTGCGTCCGCCGGCCTCTTCCATCGCCTTCTGAAAATCGGCTGAATCGACGAAATGACCCGCGTTTCGGGTCGTGTATAGGGCCACGCCCCGCCAGAATTTTTCCTCTCCTAGCTCGGTTCTCAAACGGTCGAGAAACAAAGCGCCCTTTAGATAGGGAATTCTTCCGAGCGCACCGTGCGCATCCTGCCATCCTTCCCAATGCAAGGGCCGGTCTTGCCCCGCGGCTCGCAGCTTTTCCAATTGCTGTCTGGCTTCGTCCATGGCATGAACGTAGGCCGCGTGTCCTTCTTCCTGTTCGAGAAACGCATCCTGCATGAAATCAGCCATGCCTTCGTTTAGCCAGAAATCGGACCATGAACGGATACCCACGCTGACTCCCCACCATTGATGAGCCAATTCGTGCGTCATCAGTCCGTCGTCGTGCTCTTCCTCAAGCACGTGGAAAAAGTCCTTGGGCATCAGCGCCATCGATGCGGCTTCCTGTGCGATCCCATTGAGCATGGACGCTTGTGTGTATTTCGCGCCCGCGAGTCCGATTCCAGCCTTGTTCTGAAGAAATTCATAGGCCTTCGCGGTTCTTTGGAATGCCACGCGATGCGCACCCGCATCGGCGGCGTAGATCACGAACTGGCCATCCTCAGAGCGGAGAAGTCCGGCGATGCCGAAGCTGAACAGATATGTCTGCACAGGCTGGCTTTGTTGAAATAGGAAATGCGCACCGTCTTTTTCCGTCCATTCTTTCGTCAATTGGCCTGGCCCAACCGCGGTCAGGCCACTCATTGGCGGGACTACGATTTCCATCGTCAGTGTGGCCCTTCGATCCGGGGCAGTGTCGCAAACCATCCACGCTTCGCAGTAAAACGCGGTATCCAAGCCCGTTTCGCCGGGAAACCACATGATGCCGCGGTGCGGAGCAGCAACGAATTGAAACTGGATCTTGTGCCGCCCGAAACGCGGCAAGCGCACCGAGATACTCTGTTCCTTGACGCTTATTTCCCCATCATCGGAGCTGGCTTGGGTAATCTGCAGGCCAGGCTGCTTTTGCAGTTCGAGAGTGCCAGCATTGCTGACGACTTCGATGGTTTCCTGCCCTCGGAGCACCTGGTGACCGAACTCCGGATTCAGCTTCAGCGTGTAATGCGTGATTTGCGCGTGCGCGATCGTGGTAACGAAAATACAGAGGAGAGCGCAGCGCATGACCATAGTGTGAGCCTTGCGGGACTCAGCGAGCCCGCAGACCTCGTAGTAATTGCTCCAAATCTTCGGTGTCCTGAAAAAGCCGGATTGCGGCGATCCCTCGAGCGCCCGCCGTCACGCATTCTCTTGCGTTCTGTGCGGCGATCCCGCCGATGGCAAGCACAGGAATCGAAGCACTCTTACATACCTCTGCGAGTTGCTGCACTCCTTGAGGACGGCCAAATGCGGCCTTCGACGGCGTCTCGAAAACGGGCCCGAAAATCGCATAGTCCGCGCCGGATTTCTGTGCCGCTTGAGCCAATTCGAGCGAATGGACGGAGACGCCGAGCAGAAAATCCGCACCGGGAATTTTCTCTCTCACCATGCGCTTGCCCTCCAAAACAGACACACTCGATTCGCCTAGATGCACGCCTCCCGCACCAATGGCGATGGCCACATCCAGGCGGTCGTTCACCAGAATCCTGCAAGAATGGGAAATCCGGCGCAGCGCCTCTGCCAGCAAAGCCGCCAGTTCGCGTCCGGGGAGATCCTTTTCACGGACTTGAATCCAGTCGGCACCTGCGCGCGCAACGCTCTCCATCTTTTCGAGCAGTAATCGTGTTTGTTCCCGGGGAAGCGAAGACAGAGCCTTACGGTCCGTCACATAGCAGACTGTCAGTTCACGAGTTGGAGGGAGGAGAGACACGGGCTGCAGCCGGACGCGAATTGAACATTCCGAAAGCCACCAAGATATCCAAAACTCCGAAACCGCTGACGATTCCGCGCAGGGACGGATGCAAAATGACCGGCATCAATCGCGGAAATTGGCTCAGAAAATAGTTTTGTTCCCAGAACGCCGACCACGGAAGGTACAGCAACAGCGCACCCATCTCAAACAGCAACACCACCGTCAGTGCGCGCAAAATCCGCTTCATTGTCCCCTGGGAGTACCCTGGTTGCGTGTGGGCAAGTGGTCAGCGCGCTGGTTTTTGGAGCGAAGCAATCCGATCCGAAACGTCGCGATAGTCGATATTGACCGCGTAGACCTGAGAGAAACTCTTGAGTGCCGCTTCCAGATCGCCGGCCGACTCTTGCGCCACTCCCAAATCATACCGTAAGGCGAGTTTACTTTCCGAATCGAGGCCGGGCGTTGTGAGCGCTCGTTCGTACCAGATCGCCGCGATGTCCGGCTGACCTTTCTCCATAAACGCAAGGCCCAACAGTGTGCTGCACTGCATCGCGTATCGGAAGGCTTTGCCACGATCATTGGCTTTGGCCACTTTCTGGAATTCGCCGATGGCTTCTTCGAGGAGACCCATTTCGCGGAATGCGATTCCGAGGTTGTAGTGCGTCTCGAGATCTTCGTCCTCTGCGCCCATTTCGCCGAGTTCCGCGCGGAATTCGTCGAAAACTTCCTTCAACGGGCCGGTTTCCGTTCTGGCGGCAATGCTTTCCTTGGTAGCCTCGGCCGGCTCGTGTTCCGGGTCGTGTGGCTTGGACATCGTCGGAGTCAGTTCATCCAGGCCCAATTCATCGATCTCTTTGGCAAGGTCTGTGAGGAATTGGTCCGACGAGAACATCGGGCTAAGAGCGGGCTCGGCGATCTTCTCTTTCTTACCCTCTGCGATCTTCTCGACCGCGGCGTCTTCCGCCGGCTCCGGCGTCTTCATAGGCGGCACTTCGGAAAGCATCTCGTGCGGCGCCGCTAATTCTTCCGGCTCGAGGACGAGCTCAAATTCCTGTTCCAATTCTAGTTCCGTTTGCTCTGGTTTCGCTTCTGGCCGCGCCGGTTGCGGTTCTTCCGGCGTCGAGTCCTGCCCTTCTCTAGCGACCTCGGCATGTTCGGGAATGGCTAACGCGGTCTGTTCCTCGTCCGGCACGCGCGCGCCGGAGTGCTGACCGATTTCCTCTTCCTGGGGCAAACTTTCTTGCGCGTGCACTGGCTGATCCGTGGGTTGTTCTGTGGGTGGAATTTTCCAGTCGACCTCGGCGGGTTCTACGGGAACTTGGAACTCCTCGCTGCCGGAATCGTCATGGGCGCTACCGGCCGGTGCCGCGTGTGCTGCTTCAGTCGGTGAATTCTCGACCTTTTCTTCTTCGATGAAGAACTCAGATATTTCAAGCTCCTCTGCCTGAGGCGCCTTTGGCGCAGCCGAGACTTCCGGTGCCGCGGCGACTGGGGGGGAGTGGCCTGCGTCTCCTCGAGCAGGGAGGCCCACTCGGCTGAAAGGTCAACTTCTTCCGGGGCTGCAGCGGCTTGGGGTTCCGCGGCCGCAGGTTCTACAATTTCGATTTCCGGACCTTCAGGCTCGGCCAGGTCGACTGGCATTTCTTCCGTGTGCGCTCTCGGTTCGCCCGGCGCCGCCCGTACTTCCACGGCCTCAACCGCAGCATCCAGCATCGAAGCTTCTTCGACCGGTACCGTTTCGACGGGCTGCGGCATGGCCGCCGCCACGGCGGCTGCCACGTCCTCGTCGGTAAGGCCAGCCGCGCGCTGGAAGCGCCGGCGCAGTTCGCCGAAGCGCTCACCACTCCGCAGGTCTCCTCGGATGGCGTGGATGTGCTCGAGCTGCGCAGCAAGTTCCGCAGTTCGGCGGTCGTCGCCGGCACCGAGCACGAAATCGAGCAATTTCTCAAGCGTAGGGGTGTGCGTCGGAGCGCGCCGCAAGATCGCTTCTAACAACCCAATGGCCTTTTGCGTCAAACCGTAACTGGCGAAAAGATCGACGTCGGTCAGCGATTGAGCGATGAATTTTTGTGTTTCTTCGTCGAGCTCAGGCTCTGCAGGCGGCCCCGACTCGGGCTTCTCTGCCGCAACCACCCGCGCTGGCTCTTCGAAACCCGGTCGGACCTTGGGCGCCGGCGCTTTGGGCAGTTCCGGCTGCAAATCCTCGGTTACCACGGCGATGTCCGTCGGTGGCGGCACATCTTCCTGGACCGTTCCCAACTTTTTCAGGACGTCGTTCAGTCTGCGCTTGGCCGCGTCGCTTTCGGGTTCGCGATCGAGCAATTGCTGGAAGGTGTCCCTGGCCCTCTCCAACTTCCCGGACGCCAACAAGGCATCGCCCAACTGTGCCAGTGCATCCGGCATGCGAAACGAATCGCTTGTCCGGCCGTAGCTATCGACCAGCCATTCCAACGGTTCTAATCTTCCGGGCAGCCTGGTGGCCAACTCGTTCAACAGATGCGTGACGTTTTCGTGTTCGCCGGCGTCGATCATCGGGATGCGAATGCGCGAGAGCAAGCTCATCGCTCGGTCGGCTTGGCCCGATTCCATCAGAACTTCCGTTACCTTCTGCGTAGCGCTGAAGTTCTTCTCATCCGAAGAGAAAATTCGCAACGCCAGTGCTGTGGCTTCATCCCATTTGGCACTCTTCAGGTACAAGTCCAGCAATAATTCCGCCGGCTCGCCGCCCTTTTCAAGATCCGGCACGCCTTCGAGGATTTCCGCGGCCTGCGTTACATTGCCCAGGGTTGAAAACGCCCGCGCTTTCACGATTAATGCGTCCAAGCGCTTCGGATCGATGTGCAGGGCCTTGTCCGCCAGCTTTTCGCATTCGGCGTGATCGCCCCGCGCCAGCGCACGCTGAGCTGCGGAGACGTAGGTCTCCAGAGCCTCGCCCGGCTGGCCCATGGCCTGATACAAATCCGCCAGCCGCACCTGGATCCGCAGGTTGTCCGGCTCCGCGGACAGCAATTTCTTGAGCAACATCACCGCTTCCGGTTGGCGGTTGTTTTTCAAGTGCAATTCCGCCAGTTGCAGGAAAAGCGGCCGCGCCTCGCTCATTACGCCCTGTTGCACATAGAGGTCAGCCAGCTTTTCGAGCGGGCGGATTTCCTCCGGGGCCAGTTTCGCAATTCTCTTGTAAACGGCGATGGCCTTGGTGAGGAATCCGTCGCTGACGAACAGTTGCGCGAGGCGTTCGAAATAATCGATGGCCTGGATGGTTTCGCCCTGGCGGATATATAGCTCGCCGATGGTCATCAGGGTGACCTGGTCGCGCGGCTCGTACTTCAAGATCTGCTGGTATTCGGCGATGGCCTGGGCGACCTTCCCCTGGTTCAGCAGTTTCTGTGCGGCTTCGACGAACTTGCTTTTGTTATAGGCCATGCGCTAATAGACGACAGCTCTCCGTTCAAGCCGCCGCGACTATCTCCTGGACGCAGCGCGGGCGCTGAGAACGCTGCGATCCTATTTCACGCTACGCCCCAGCTTTGGAGCCGTCAATCAAACCACAGGTGATTTGTGAGCAGGCAGTTATCCCCGTAGCAGATACGAAACCTACGGGCGAAGATGTGGCGAAGGCTCTGCCATAGGTCGGGAAGATGCGCTCAATCCCCACGTGGCCAGATTTCCAAGGGTAGATCGACTTGCACTGCTCCGGCGGCCCAACACCCGGCGTCCCGTACCGGCATGAAGGAATGCCGGTGCAGCGGCGTGGGCCCGTGAATCCGTAACGCTTCGAGGTGCTCCGCAGTACCATAGCCTTTGTGCTGGGCAAGGCCATATTGCGGATAAACGGTGTCCCATTCTTCCATGCGCGCGTCACGATGGGTCTTCGCGAGGATCGAAGCTGCAGCGATGGAAACGCTCTTGGCGTCGCCCTTGATCAACGACTTCTGCTCGATGAGGACATCTAATTTCATCGCATCGATCAACAAGTAATCCGGCCGGATAGAAAGTTGCTGCAGGGCCGCATCCATCGCCTGGCGGCTCGCCTGATAAATGTTCCACGCGTCGATGCGCTGGGCATCGATTTCCGCCACGGCCCAAGCGAGCGCATGTCTGCGAATGCGAACGGCCAATTCGCAGCGGCGCTCCGCCCCGAGTTTTTTCGAGTCGTCCAACCCGACGATCCTTCGTTTCGGATTGAGAATCACCGCTGCGGCGACGACCGGGCCGAACAGCGCGCCACGCCCGGCTTCATCGAGACCCGCGATGCGCGTCCAGCCGAGCTTTCGCGCCGCTCGCTCGAAACGGGATGAGCAGAGTCGGCTCATGGATAGGTGTTCGCGGCAGTTTACCACGCGATCGATACATCGCTACCGTCGTCTGGAATATTCGTTTCTCTTTTGTTGAACGATTTGGTTCGAACCGACTGCACGAAATACACCGATCAGGCCGCGTCACGCCGTTCGAGGCGGGAATCATGATCGTTTCGGGCGAGCGATTCGCCGGTAACGCGCGGAAGTGCAAGCATATTAAGCAGTCCCAACTGTTCGAACCGATGGGCGGTATCTTTGCCACATTGCTCTCTTAAGCCACGCCGACGTGCCGCCTATTAAGAATACGAGAAGCTGCCGGGTGCACCAGGAGTTGGTTCGCCTGCGTTTGTTCATGGTTCTCCTTTCCGGCGAGGAAGATTCGGAGGCGTCGGGGCCACGATTTCAATGAAAAAAGGGACAAGCATTTCTGCCTGTCCCTTAAGGAAATTTTGGGAGGCGGTCTGTTACGCGTTTGCTGTAGTGGCGGCTGGTGTCGCTTCCGTCTCTTCGCGCGCAGCGCGTTTGATGCGAGCGGCTTTGCCTCTGAGGTTGCGCAGGTAGTACAGCCGCGCGCGGCGCACACTGCCCTTGCCGACTACGTCGATCGAGGAGATGGAAGGTGAGTGCAACGGGAATATGCGTTCGACGCCGGTGCCGAAGCTTACGCGCCGCACGGTGAAGGTCGCGCTGCTGGCACGGCCTTTCTTCGAAATCACCACTCCTTCAAAGGCCTGAATGCGTTCCTTGACCTTTTCCCCTTCGCCTTCGAGAAGGCGCACGTTCACACGCACAGTGTCACCGGGGCGAAATTCGGGGAGGTCTTTACGCAATTGCGCTTCGTGCAGCTTACGAATTACCGGATTCATTTTCTGTATTCCCTCTAGACCCACTCAGGCGGGGCCAGCACTTCCAAGGCAAACATCGATTATAGCCAAAAAATTGCGTTTTTCCTAGCCGCTTTCGCCAAGCAATTCAGGCCTGTTTCGCAGTGTCTTCTGCAAAGCCTTGTCCCGCCGCCACTTGGCGACCTCCGCGTGGTTACCCCCGATCAGCACCTCGGGTACCTTCCAGCCGCGATATTCGGCCGGGCGCGTGTAATGCGGAAAGTCCAGGAGAACTCTTCGAGCAGGCTTCACTACCGGTCTCGGTCCTTGATACTCCTCAAAGGATTCATTCTGAGACGAGGCCTCGTTTCCGAGAGCCCCAGGCAGTAGCCTTGTCACTGCGTCGACCACCATCGCCGCCGCTAGTTCACCGCCGCTCAAGACATAATCGCCGACGCAAATTTCTTCTGTCGCCAAATGCTCCGCCACGCGTTCGTCTACACCTTCATAACGGCCGCAGATCAAAATCAATCGCTCGAGCTTCGCATAGCGCCGCGCGGTTTCCTGCGTGAACAACGTTCCCGCAGCCGACATGAGCACAATCGCGGTCTTCGGCTCGGGTGCAACTTTTGCTTCCGCCATTCCGACTGCGCGCCCAAGCAACTTCTCGACGGCTTCAAACAACGGTTCGGGCTTCAGCACCATGCCTTCACCGCCGCCGAAGGGGCGGTCGTCCACGGTGCGGTGCCGGTCCTTTGTGAACTCACGCAAATCCTGCACGTCAATGCTGGCGATGCCCGCTTCCTTCGCGCGCCGGATGATGCCGTGGTCGAGTGGGCCAACAAAAAACTCCGGGAAAATGGTGATCAGATCGAATCGCATGTCTTGCAAAGTAGAAAAACGGCGCTATTCCGGCGGGTTCAGCCCGTTCAGGCCTTCCGGAAGCCTAACATCAATTCTGCGACTTGCCACGTCAATCCGGGTGCACATATCTGTGGCGAGCGGCAGCAGCAGCTCACCTCCGAGCGTATCAACCTGAAGCAGCGGCGTGCCTAGAACGCTTTCTCCCGGGAAAAATACGTCGCGCACCGTGCCCAATACGCGCGGCGTCTCCTCGATCGAGCAAGGCGGTGAGGAGAGCTTTCCCGTCTCAGCCGCAGCGAGTTCGAATACCGTGCAGCCGATCAAGTCCGTCACGAAATACTGCCCGGCGGCTAAAGCCACGCGATCTTCAAACGGCAGCAGCACGTGGTGACCGCGCAGCGCCTCGGCCTCTGAAATTGACGCGTACCCGACGAAATGAAACACACCCATGCCAGGGTGATTTTGGTCCAGCCAAAAATGCTGCAACGCCGCGGAGCGGGGCTCGCCGTCGCTTTTTTGCAGGTAGACTTGTTTCAGGTTGGCAAGCCGGGCAGGGAAGTCTGTCAGTAATTCCGCGAGGACTTCGCCCTTGTTGCCGCGCGGCCTCAAAACTCGGGCCACCAACACCCAACGCCGCTCTTTGTTCATCGGCTTCGTTCAATCTTCCAGAATTTCGAGCGTGAATCGCTTATGAAGTTTCATCCCCGCCGCCCCGAGCAGGGTGCGGATCGCTTTGGCTGTACGACCCTGTCGCCCAATCACTTTACCCAAATCTTCGGGATGAACTCGCAATTCGAGAACAGTAACTTGAGAGCCTTCGACGGCCTTGACTTGCACTCCCTCGGGATGATCAACGAGCGCTCGAGCAATCTCCTCTACGAGTTCTTTCATAGGGCCCCCGCGTGCGTTCAGTTTGTAGAACTACCACGCGCCCCTGCTCCATCCAAGAGCGCGCTACTAACCTCCGCCACTGGGACCTGACCCGGAAAACTTGAGAGCGAGAACGTTTGCAGCGTTTGAACGTTATGCGATCTTTTGTTGCTTGAGGAAACTACGAACCGTATCGCTCGGCTGTGCCCCCACGCCAAGCCAATACTTGATACGCTCGGAATCCAGCTTGATCTCCGCGGGTTTCTTCAACGGATCATACGTTCCAACCGCTTCGCGCACACGCCCGTCGCGCGCCCTGGTCCTTTCAATGACCACCACACGATAGAAAGGCTTTTTTTTCTTGCCGATTCTTGCTAAACGAATAGTCAACACTAAAGTACATCCTCCTAAGTATGCCCTTTATTCTAGCGTGAGTCCGCTCCCCCCGGCAAACCATCGTCGAACGGCTTACTGCATTTCCACCAGGGGAAGCTCCACAAAGCTTTCCTGGCCGGGCGTATGGTAGATGCGTTCGACCGCCTGGCGATAATCCTCCGGCTTGGCCCAGAAGATACTCGGCACGAACGTTTGAGGATTACGGTCATACAGGGGGAACCAGCTCGATTGGACCTGTACCATGATGCGGTGGCCCGGCAGGAAGACGTGGTTGGCATTCGGCAGCGCAAAACGATAGAGCAGCGGCTTGTCGCTGGCAATCGGTTTGGCGTTCTCCAAGCTTTCGCGATAGCGGCCGCGGAAAATATCGGCAGCGATCATCAACTGGTAGCCACCCATCGAACTCTCGGCGACGACCTCGTCAGGATAAACATCGATCAGCTTCACCACCCAATCGGAATCGGTTCCACTTGTTGAAGCCACGAGATTCGCTACCGGCTGTCCGCTAATCTTCACCGGAGCCGTCAAAACTTCCGAGGTAAATGTCAGCACGTCTGTTCTTCCCGATGCTTCGCGCTGGTCATCGACCAACCAAAGGGGCCACGTAAGTCGACCGGCGTAGCCAACCGGCTGGCTAGGACGCGCGCGGTAGGGCACGGGTTTGGCGGGATCGGAAACATATTCGTCAAAGGCGGGACTGCCGCCTTTCCCCGCGGTGAAACTTAAGCTTTTGTTGGCACCAAGATACAACGGCGTAGGTCTTGTTTTGCAACCATGCGCACAACCCGCGGGCCAGTTTGGCAAACGCCGCCAGGTATTCGTACCGGTCTCGTAGGCGGTCACCGTTGCGACCTCAGCCTTGGGCGCTCCGTCCTTCAAATATTGCGCCAGAAATGGGCGAAGAATCTGTTGCCGGAAATAGAGCCCGGTGTCGGATCCAAAGTGCAATGCTCCGAGCGTGCTGCAGTCTTCAATTTGCTGACCGTGATTCCAGGGACCGAGAACCAGATAAACCATGTCGTTGTTGGTGTCCTTCGGTTTGATCGCTTTGTAGACCGCCGTCGCACCGTAAATGTCTTCCTGATCCCACAGACCCGCCACAATCATCGTTGGAACTTTCAGCGGCTCCCGGGCAAGAATCTGGTCCATGGCCTGTTGTTGCCAAAAAGAGTCGTAACTCGGGTGCTCCAGAATCTTTCGCCAGAAGCCCATTTGGTCGAGACCGTGTTGCCGCGCGAGTTCACCTGCCGATCCAGCTCGCATGTAGAGATCGTAGTCGTCATACGTGTCCGACCACCAGGACACAGCATTCGAGCGCGTGGCCTCCTGTTCATAGATGTACGGCATGTTCTGCTCGCGAAACGCGCCGTTGTGGAACCAGTCATCGCCCTTCCAGCCATCCACCATCGGATTCATCGGCACAGCTACTTTGAGGGCCGGATGCGGATGGACCAAAGCCATCAGCGGCAAAAAGCCATCGTAGGAAATTCCCAGAATGCCGACTTTGCCGTTGGTCTCCGGCACGTTTTTCACCAGCCAATCGATGGTGTCGTAGGTGTCTGTCGCATGATCCACCGGAGTCGGGTTGAGCGGCCCGTGCAGTGGCCTGTTCATGACATAGTCGCCTTCCGAACCGTATTTCCCGCGAACATCCTGAATCACGCGGATGTATCCGTCGTCGATAATCACGTCCGCGGCATTATCGTAGCCGTTCAGGGCCGGACCGAGGTGCGCGCTCGGTGCATGGTTGACCATGCCTGATGCGCTGTACGGGGTGCGCGTCAGTAGAATGGCCGCATTTTTCGTGCCTTTTAGCATCACGATGACGGTGTGGAGCTTCACTCCGTCGCGCATCGGGATCATCACGTCGCGCCGTTCATAGTCGAAACTGCTGGTCACCGGCGTGACTCTTGCCGGAGTTTCGCTCGGAAAATCCGGATATTTCGCAGGCGCTTCGGGCGTTTGCGCTCCGGCCCTTTGCGGCATCGGCCCGGCGATCGCGAAGCAGCCTAGAAGCACCACCCAACCCGTCAAATTTCTCGGTTTCATGAAATTCCCTTAGTAATGAACAATCGTTTGCGTCGTTCAAGCGCGGCGATTATATGCTGATCAACGCCCACCGCAAACTCTTGGACCTCCGCGCGCACCGCAGAGTAGAATGTGAATCCACGCGATCTGAAACAAGATCGATCTTGGACCCATGGCCCGGACGAACGAAAAACCAAAAATCGTCAAGCACTACGATATGGTCAGCCCCTTTTACTACTCGCTATGGGGCAAGCATATCCATCACGGCTATTGGATTCACGGCGACGAATCGAAGGAAATTGCGCAAATTCAGCTCATCGAGCATCTCTGGCGCCTGGCTAACGTCAAGCCGGGCTGTCGTGCACTCGATATCGGCTGCGGCTTTGGCGGAAGCAGTCTCTTCCTGGCTGGACGGTACGGTGTCTCCGCGACCGGGGTAACCATTTCTTCCGTTCAGGTCGAAATGGCCAACCGCGACGCCCAAAAGCAGAGCCTGGACGCCAAATTCCTGTTGATGGATGCCGAAGCACTGCACTTTTCCGAGCCGTTCGATTTGCTCTGGTCGGTCGAATCGATTTCACACTATCAGGACATCCCGAAGTTTTTTTCCTCCGCCGCGAAGCTCCTAAAGCCGGGAGGGACGTTTGCGTTGACCGACTGGTTTCGCAAAGAAAACCCTACGCCCGCGGAGAAAAAAAAGTTCATCGATCCGATCGACAAAGGAATGTTTGTCGAACTGCGCGGCATGAATGACTATCGGGATTTCCTGACAGCCAGCGGCCTTCGAATCGCCCATCGCGAGGTACTCACTGCGAATTGCGCGAAAACCTGGGATCTTGGTCTGGATATCATTAAGGATAAGGCGTTCTGGGCTCTGGCCGCCAAGCTTGGGACCGAATTCATCACCTACCTGAAAGCCTTCCAGGCCGTACGAAACGCGATTGCTTCCGATAACTTTGTTTACGGCCTCTTCGTAGCGAAAAAGCCCGATGCCGGCAGCAACGGAGTTTGACTGTTCGCAGGCTCCTCGATTCGCAAGACCTGCCGCCCAGGCCTTTAGGGCTCACCCCTGAACGCGTGAGCGACAGCGGTTGTGGAACTGTTATGACAATCGGTTGAAGCCGTTAAAGGCGGCGGCTTTGTAGCATTCCGCGAGCGTTGGGTAGTTGAAGACCGTGTGGATGAAATAGGTAATCTTGCCCTTCAACAGCAGCACCGCTTGGCCAATGTGGAGAAGTTCCGCAGCGTCTTCCCCAAAGATGTGCACGCCCAACAGCTCCAGCGTTTCGCGGTGGAACAGAAGTTTCAAGCGGCCCTCCGTGTGTCCGGAAATTTGCCCGCGCGCAATTTCGCGGTAATACGCCACGCCAACTTCGTAAGGGACGTCTTCTTCGGTCAGTTGCTCTTCCGTCTTTCCGATGAACGAAATTTGCGGAATGGTGTAAATCCCGTACGGGTAACCGGCCGGATCGGATTCCGCGGGGAGCCCGAAGGCCCTCGCCGCGGCGATGCGCCCTTGTTCCATGGACACTGACGCCAGGCTCGGAAACCCGATGACGTCTCCCACGGCAAAAATATGGGGCTGCGAAGTTCGATAATCCGTGTCGACCTTAATTCGGCAGCGGTCATCGGCTTCGACGCCGGCCGCTTGCAAGTTCAGCCGTTCGATGTTTCCCTGCCGCCCGACGGCGTACAGAAGTGCGTCACCCAATATCCGCTTTTTGCTGACCAGATTGGCCGCCACTTTGCCGTCGGGCGTCTCTTCGACGCTTTCCACTTCTTCGGTCAGCCGCATGGTGGCTCGCCGGTCGCGCATGTGGTAACTGAGCGCCTCCACGACCTCGGCGTCCGCAAATTCCAGAAGTCGAGGACGCTTTTCGACAATGATGACGCGGACGCCTAGCGTCGAGAACATGCAGGCGTACTCCACACCAATCACTCCACCGCCAACGACGATCAGTGTTTTTGGCACGGTCGGTATGCCCAGGATCTGATCGCTATTGACGATGTTCCTTCCGTTGATGGCCACTCGTGGATTCACGGCGGGCTTTGTGCCGGTAGCGATCACCACAAAGTCGGCTTCGAGTTCGTTGAAACCGGTGCTGTTTTCCACCCGGAGGCGGTGTGGGTCCAGAAAGGAGCCGCATCCGTGATATAGGTCCACCCCATTTCGCTTGAGCTGATCCTGCAGAACGGCGGCTTCATTCTCAATCACTCGCGTCACGCGGAAATTGAGATCGCTCATCGTAATATTGTCTTTGACATGATAGTTGGAGCCGTAAAACGCTTGATGGTAAAAACCGGAGAGGTGCAGAACAGCCTCGCGCATGGTTTTGCTGGGAATTGTGCCGGTGTTGATGCACACCCCGCCGATCATGGTCTGCTTCTCCACCACAGCAACGCGTTTTTTTGCCTTGGCCGCCTGGATTGCCGCCCGCTGTCCGCCTGGTCCGGACCCAATCACGACCAGGTCATACTGTTGCATTTGAAGAGTCCTGTACTTCGAGATCCAAGCTATGTGTGGGGTCGACGGGTACAGTCCCTGGTTCGGTTTCAGTATAGACGACACGAGGATAGTGACTGTGAGAAACTCCCGATCCGTTTACGAATCCGCCAGCCAGCTTCATCAAATGCTCCTGCACGGAAAATCCGCCGCTGCCTTTCGTCCGAGCGAAAGGTGTGTACTGGCCGTCAGAGCCAAGTACACGGGCCTTCTTGTCGTCGGCCAAGTATGCCGGCAAAATCTCTTTGCAGATACGTTCGCACAGTTGCTTGTCTTTGAGCGGGAAAAGCACTTCGACGCGCTCGTATAAATTCCTCGGCATCCAGTCCGCACTCCCGAGATAAACCTCCGGCGAGCCCCCGTTTTCGAAGTAATAGATGCGGCTGTGTTCGAGGAATCGGCCGACTATGCTTCGTACGCGAATTCGGCTGCTGATTCCCCGTAGTCCGGGAACCAGCGTGCATTGTCCTCGCACGATCAAGTCGATTTCGACGCCTGCTTGCGAGGCCCGATACAATGCGCGGATCACCGGCGGATCGACCACCGCGTTGCACTTCCCAATAATCCGGGCGGCCTTGCCGCGTCGCGCGTGCCGCGCCTCCCGGTCGATCAGCGCGATGACCGACTTCGCCATGTCTTTTGGCGCAACCAACAACGGTCGATAGTGGGCTTTCTCCGCATAGGCCGTCAGGAAATTGAACACGTCGTGCGCGGCCGAAGTGATCGCGGGGTCCGACGTAAACAAACTAAAATCGCTATAAAAGCGCGCTGTCGACGGATTGTAGTTTCCGGTGCCCAAATGAGCGTAGCGCCGGATTTTTCCATCCGAGTCCTGACGAACAACCAATGCCAGCTTTGCGTGCGTTTTCAGATTTGCCAGGCCGTGAAACACCTGTACGCCCACATCTTCCAGGCTGCGCGCCCACTTGATATTCGAGGCTTCGTCAAAACTGGCTTTCAACTCCACAACGACCGTCACTTCTTTCTTGCCCGCCGCCTCCAGAAGAGCCTGCACGACCGGAGAGTCTGTATTCGTCCGGTACAGCGTCTGCTTCATCGAAAGGACGCGGGGATCGTGCGCCGCAGTCTGCAGAAATTTCACGACCGAGTCGTAGGAATCGTAGGGATGGTGAAGCAACACGTCCTGCTTCCGCAGCACACCAAAGGTCGAATCCGCATCGTGACCGATATGCACCTGCCGCGGCACGAAATTCGTATATTTCAGGTCGGGACGCGGCGTCTCCTCATAAAGATGGAATAGCCGCTGCAGATTCACTGGACCTGCGACGCGAAACACCAGCGATTCATCGAGTTCAAATGTCGAGACCAGGTGCGAAACAATGTCCGGATGTGCCCCTACCTCGATTTCCAATCGGACGGCCTGGCCTTTGCGCCGTTGCGCCACTTGTAAGTCGATGGCCTCGAGAAGCGTCCGCGCTTCTTCTTCTTCGAGGTACAAATTGCTGTTCCGAGTGACACGAAACGCCGCTGAGGCCAGAATTTCGTAACCGCGGTAGAGTTTGCCGGCGTAGCGGGAAATAATGTCTTGCAAAAAAGCGAAGTGAATTCCGCCGTTCCCCGTGGGGACTCGGAGAAGCCGCGGGAGCGCCCTCGGTACAGTCACTACGCCGAAAAACGGTTTTTCTGCCGAACCTTTGCGTTTTCGCAGCAGAAACGCGATGCACAACGCTTTGTTCAAAACGTGGGGAAATGGATGAGTGGGATCGACCGTGACCGGAGTCAACATCGGATAGACACGCCGGTCATAGAATTCTTTGGCGGTTTGCGCCGCTTTGCTGTTCAACTGGCCGACCGGCAGCAGGCGAATTTGATGCTTTGCCAGAGCCGGCAACAGCTCATCGTTCCAGCACTTGTATTGCGCGGTCACAAAATGGTGCATGGCCTCGGAAACGCAATCGAGCTCTTGTTGCGTCGTCAGTCCGTCTGCGCTGATCTGTTCAGAGCCGTGCTCGATTTTTTGCAGGAAGCTAGACACGCGGATTTCCACAAATTCGTCCAAATTATTGGCCGTAATCGCGAGAAACTTCACGCGTTCGAGCAAGGGATTCCTGGTGTCGCGCGCCTCCTGCAGTACGCGTTGGTTAAAAGCGATCCACTGGAGGTGGCGGTTTAGGTAGAGCCGGTGATCGTCGAGCGCTATGCGAGCCATAAGTCATCCTGGGCAAGGGTAGACAAGTATCTTAGATGTGTTACGCCAAGATAAACAGCCCATCTGAATGCTATGCTTTCTGGGCTCGGGGGAAACTATGCCAAGGGCAAAGTCGCTGTGGATTATCGTTGTTCTGCTTATGACCACGACAGTCGAAGCGGGAAGGCCATCACCGGACGGCCCGCTCGAGGCCCGCATTGACACCATTTTTTCTCCACTCGTCCAGACCGGCGACCCTGGTCTTGCCGTTCTCGTTAAAAAGGACGGGCAGATTCTCTTTGCGCAAGGCTACGGCGTCCGAGAATTGAATTCGCCGGCAAGAATCGGTCGGGAGACCAACTTCCGCCTGGCCAGCTTCACCAAGCAGTTCACGGCCATGGCCATCATGCTGCTCGTCCACGACGGCAAGCTGCGTTACGAAGATCATCTTTCCAATTTTTTTCCGGATTTTCCAGCCTATGGACGGGACGTCACCGTTCGCAACCTCCTCAATCACACCTCGGGCTTGCCGGATTACGCGGAGATCATGGAAAAGCAGGAGAAGAGCGGCGGCCCGCCATGGACCCCCGAACATCAGATTCAGGATGAGGAAGTCCTCGCGCTGCTCGAAGCACAGCCGGTCGGTAAATTCGCACCCGGCACGCGCTGGGAGTACAGCAACTCGGGCTACGTAGTTCTAGGGCTGATTGTTGCAAAGGCTTCCGGAATGCCGTATCGCGAATTCTTGGAACGCCGCATTTTTGCTGCGCTCAAAATGAATCAAACCCTGGTCTACCAGAAAGGCAAAAATACCATCAGCGACCGCGCGTTCGGTCATTCCAAAGAAAACGATAAGCTCGTCGAAACCGACCAAAGTCCCACGTCGGCGACACTTGGAGACGGGGGAATCTATTCAAATGTGGCGGATTTGGCGATGTGGGATGAGGGCCTGCAAAGACACACGCTGCTCAGCGAAAAGGAAATGCAGCCTGCGCTCACGCCGGTGAAACTCGCCGACGGCAGCGCGCCGCATTGGCCGCGTGATCTTCAAGCCAGCAATTCGGCCGAACCACCCGAGGTCATGTACGGCTTTGGCTGGTTTCTCGATCCCTACCAAGGGCATGCACGGAATTATCACGACGGTGGCACCATGGGCTTCCGCACCACGATCCAGCGCTTTATCAACGACCGCGTCACCGTGATCGTCCTATGCAATCGCACGGACTTGAATCCCGACGAGTTGTCTTTGAAAGTCGCCGATCTACTGCTCTAAAGCGGCCGCGAGCAATGGAGCCGCTAGCGCGGGGCGAACCCGCAAGACCGGTGGCTTTGATCTCACGTCATTCGGAATGTCCAGCCCGAACCGAAAGCGCTACTCACCCCAAACCCGCCAACTTGCCGAGGCCCTTCATCTTCGCCCGCGCGGCCATGGCCCCGTACTGCTTCATCATCGTTCGCATCTGCAGGTATTGCTTTATGACTTGGTTGACGTCCTGCACCGTGGTGCCACTGCCCTTGGCGATGCGCTTGCGCCGTTTGCCGTCGATCACGTTGTGATCTCGCCGTTCTTCGTTGGTCATGGAATTGATAATCGCTTCCACTTGTTTCAGTTTCCCCTCGTCTACGGAAGCATCTTTGGGCAGGTTTTGCAGCGGCCCTACTTTGGGCAGCATATCCATCAATTGCTCGAGGGGTCCCATTTTGCGGATTTGCCGCAACTGATCGCGAAAATCTTCGAGCGTGAATTCTTCCTTACGGAGCTTGCGCTCGAGCTCCATCGCCGCCTTCTTGTCGAACGCCGATTCCGCGCGTTCGATCAGCGACAAAATGTCGCCCATGCCCAGGATCCGTGAAACGATTCGCTCCGGATAAAATCCCTCCAAAGCATCGTACTTTTCGCCCAACCCCACGAATTTCACCGGTGCCCCGGACACTTTGCTGATCGACAGTGCCGCGCCACCTCTCGCATCGCCGTCGAGTTTCGTCAGGATCACGCCAGTCAGCCCCAGTCGCTTGTGAAACTCCCCCGCCGACCGCACGGCATCCTGCCCAATCATGGCGTCGGCAATGAACAGCATTTCGCTCGGCTGCAGCTCCTTCTTGAGCGTGGACAGTTCGTTCATCAATTCGTCATCGATGTGCAAACGTCCCGCGGTATCCACGATGACCACGTCGCTCGCCGAAAGCTTGGCCTCCTTGATCGCGCCGCGCACAATTTCGAGCGGCTTGTCTGTTCCCGCGCCAGGCCAAAGCGAAATGCCAATGGACTTGGCCACCTGACTCAACTGTTCGCGCGCCGCGGGGCGGTACACGTCTGTCGAAACCACGATCGGCCGGTGGCCGTGCTGCGAAAGCCACTTCGCCAACTTGCCTGTGGTCGTGGTCTTACCGGAGCCCTGCAATCCGACAATCATCCACACTGAGGGCGGCCGGGACGCGAAGAGCGGCTTCGCGTGCTTGCCCAACAAATTGAGCAACTCGTCGCGGACGATTTTCACAACCTGCTGATCGGGCGAAAGCTGCAGCATCACTTCGCTGCCAAGCGCCTTCTTGCGAATGTTCGCCAGCAGTTCGTCGGAGACGCCCACGTTCACGTCGCCTTCAAGCAATGCTTCGCGAATCTCCGCGAGCGCCGCATCCAAGTGCTCTTCGCTAAGCTTCCCCTGCCCGCGCAGGTTCTTGAATGTTCGCTGCAGTCGTTCTGTAAGGTTCTCAAACATGTCAGTCGTACCCTTCGTATGGTCTCTTAATTGTACCGCTCCACGCGAAGCTCTGTCTCCGCTCGAGTCACACGTGTTGCAGGTGGGTATCTTTGAAAAACGTGGGATATTTCAAGCCGTAGCCAAGCGCACGATCCATTCCGCTGTGGGCGAGCCAGATCAACGTGTAAGGAATACAGACCGGTTTGGCCAAGGCAAGCGATCCCCCAAGCAAAACGAGTGGTCCCGCTAGGGTATGCACGAGGTTGTAAATGGCCGGTCCCCACTTCGCATCTTTCCGATATCCGGCCATGAATACATCCGATGCCAGGCTGAGCAACCCGAACAACCACGAGCGATCATGGCCCGATCGATAGAAGTAGAACCAACGTGGTCGTGTGAGCATGAGATTCTGCGAACCCTTTCTTTTGGGGGGAAGTTAGAAAGACAATTTGACGCCGAACTGCGCCGCGAAGGGTATGCCGACGGTCGTGCCGGGGCCGAAGAAATCGCCCAGCGCGCCGGCCGGATAGCGCAGCTGACTCAAGCTGGTAATCGGCTCTGTTTGCGTGCAGGAAGCGTTCAAGCAGAAGGCCGTTGCATTGGCGAGATTGTTAACAGGAGTAGGCAAGGCCGCGAGATTGGTGATGAAAAACGCGCCCGGATTGTTGCGGTTGAACAGATTGAAGAACTCGATGAAGGGCACTACGGACCAGCGTTCGCCAATTGTGAATGGCCGGCTCACCCTCATATCGAATTGAATGTAGGGTGTGCCGCGGAATTCATCGAGCGTGGTCTCCACGCCATTGACGACCGCGCGCGTGCCGTCTGGTGTGGTCATGGTGAAGGGCCGCGCGCTTTCGGCCTGCCCCAACATGGACACTTCAAAACCCGCGGGTAAACGAAACTTACCGACAAACACAAACCGGTCGAGTACATCTTCTCCCGAAGGGCCATAGTCGCCGGAAGCGAACGCATGGAATGGATTGCACACGCCATTCACATAGTCGAACAGCTCGCCGAGCACGCAGCCCCAGGTCTTCGCCGACGATAGTGTGTAGTGCGCGATGATATTCAAGCGGTGCGACACGTTGCCCTGGATCCGCAGCGACATACCGTCATAGGCCGAGCGGTTGTCTGTTCGAAACACCGCCGCCTGCGGATAATCATAGCGGCGGTAGGCATGCATTCCCGTTTCGCGCGTGTAGTCCGCGCTGATCATCCAGTTGGCGTTGAGCGCATGTTGAATTCCCGCAGTCGCCTGCAATGCGTATGGCGTGTGGTAATTCGGATCGATCAACGAAGGAGTTACCGGGCCATTTTTCAGGCCGCCCGCATTGACCGACTGAAACGCCGTGACCCAGCCATTCTGACCGAGATCGTTGTAATAAAGTCCCACGCCCGCGCGGATCACGGTTTTCTGCAAAGCGCCGAGGGCCTTCGCGACACCGAGCCGCGGCGCAAACGCTTTTCGGTAATCGTGTGGAATTCCGTCGACCAGGCCCGTGCTCAGCGCAGGATTGAAGGTTTGGCTGCGGCCCGAGGCGATGAAGAGTCCGTACGTGGTGTCGTAACGCAACCCATAATTGATCGTCAGCCCGGATGCCACGTGCCAGGAATCTTCCGCGTAGAGACCGAGGCGTTGCACGTTTTGCGAAAAGCTTCCGTCATTTGCGGGAGTGAAAACCCTCCCCGCCGCATCGTCGATCGGAAATTGTGAAGGATTCGCCAGATAGTAGGTCGGGTCTTGCGGAAACGTGACTAATGTTTCCGCCGTACCCGTGAGCGCTCCGCTGAGGACCGGTTCGTGAATGAAATTTACGCCGAACCTCGGCGTATGTCGACCCATTACGTGCGTAACGTCGTAGCGCACCTGGTATTTTTCTTGGTTGCGCAGCACCGGAAAATCGGCGATACCCGTGACAAACTGATTGTCGCCGTAGGTTTCAAACCCGGTAATGACGCTCGACGTCGTGGTGAAGGGAAACGCCAGGGCAAACCCAAGATCGGAGTTACGTGTTTCAGTCAGATGCAGTTCGCTATACCCCAGTACCAGCGAGCCGATCCAGTTCGGTGAGAAAGTGAATTGTTGGCCGATCACCGTACTGAAATAATTGTTATGGGACGTAGTGCCGGTCGAAGGCAGCGCGCCTTGCTGCACAAGGGCGTTGTGGGTTGTGTAGGTATCGAGCCCAGCTCGCAAAAACCAGCGCGACCGTAAAGACTGCGCCCAATCGAACCGCAGCGTATAAAGATAGTCGCGGAACGGCACCGGCACACTGCTCGGGACAGGAATCGAACTCACGCCGGGGATCAGGCCCATCGATGCGATCTGCGCTAAGGCGTTGAACTGCGTGGTGCTTGCCGTGCTGTAGGCGACGCTGGCATCTTCGTGGACGAATTCCAGCGAACTGAAGACCCACACCTTGTCCTTTACGATTGGCCCACCAAGTGTGCCGACGTAGTTCTGACGAGAAAACGGCTGCTTGGGATTCGGGGCGGGATTGTCGATGGGAAATCGGGCGTTCAGAGCTGCTTGCCGGTCGTAAAGGGAAAATTCTCCGTGCCAATCGTTCGCGCCACTGCGCGTCGTGATGACGACCGAACCGGCTGTGGTACGGCCCGTATCCGCATCGGCTTGTGCGGTGCGAAAGGCAAACTCTTGAATGGCGTCAGGCGAAAAATTCTGTAGAAACCCCCCGATGTAATCGTCGGAATTGTCACCACCGTCGACAGAAATTTCATTGTTCAATCCAGAACTGCCGCCAGTGGACACGGCGGTGATGCGCGCTTTGGTCGGATCCGAGGGTTCGACAGGTTCCGTTCCAGGCGCAAGATATGCGATATTGGCAAAGCTCCGGGCGGCCAGCGGAATGGTCTCTAAGTCTTGTTGGTAGATCACCGCTTGATGAACTGCACTCGCCGTGTCCAGAGGCTCCGTGGTGATCGATTGTGTCTGGGCCTTCACGACCACGTTTTCTTTTACGGATTTTGGCTGGAGCGTGACGCTGACTTCGCGCACCGAACTGACCGCCACCACGATGCTCGAACGCGCTTCCGCAAAGCCCGGCGCATTGACAGCCAGCTGATACGAGCTGGGCGGCAGCTCCTCGATTCGGAATTCCCCTTGGCTGTCGGTCTGGGTTTCACGGGTAATCGACCGTTGCTCGTTGCTCAGAATAATCTTTGCGCTCCCCACCCGCCCCCCGCTGGCATCCTGAACGGTGCCGCGCACAGCTCCACGCGGGTTCTGCGCCGAGGCGACTTGCATGAGTGCGAGGCACAACGCCAACCAGACCGCTCGTCCGCAGACAAAGCTTCTTTTCTTCGCGCTCGCCACTCCCTCACCCCGTTGAGGCAGTATAGCTCCGCCACTGCTTCTAAACGAAGGGAGGCCCACAGTCGGCTCCAGAACCCAATGGCCATTTCCTTCGTGCCCGTGCCATACTTTTTTGCACGTACTTTCTGTCGGTCGCGGAAGGAACATCGCCTCACGCTCAACCATGGTTCGCAAATTTCTCGTCTCCGGATCTATTTTCTTTATCCTCTTTTCTGTTTTGCTATTGCAGCGCGCACACGCCCAAGATCGTTACTCGAGCTTCGAGCTTGGCGCCCAATACTCCACCATCCGCGAAACCAATTACGGGTTTGAAGGAACGAACTTCTCCGGAGTCGGTGGACGCTTCGGCTGGAACCTGACCCGTCGTCTCGCCTTCGAATGCCAGGTGGATTTTTTCCCGGAAAACGCCGTACCTCTCCCACTGGTGCAGGGTGGGCAGACGCTTCAAGCAGTTTTTGGAATTCGGGCCAAGGTCGTCCAGACGCGTCAGCTCGCGATTTTCGGTTTAGTGCGTCCCGGGTTGCTGCACTTTACGGGAGTCGAAGCGCTCTCTGGAGGCGCCACCGTGTCCGACGTAGATCAGCCTGCGACCTACTTCGTGCTCAATCTCGGGGGCGGTATCGAATTCTATCCGTCACCGCGTTGGATACTACGCTTCGACGTTGCGGGCGACCCTTATCGCGTGCCAGCCAGCGTCGCTCACTTCTCCGCTGGAGGCACCGCCTCACTTCCAGGCAAAATCGATGACACCACGCGCCTCAGCTTCGGTGTCGCCTACCGGCCCGGCGCTCTCATCGAAAACGAACACGAAACGAACGTGCCTGGCAAATGGGAAATTGGCCCGCTGTTCAGTGCCTTGATGATCTCTCGCGAAGGATTGACGGACAACGTGCGAACTGAACCTGGCTTCGGCGGCTACGCCTCATATCGTTTTTACGGAGTGTTCTACCTCGACGGAGACTTGCTGTACTTCCCGCGTCGTCCCGACGTCGCCGGCCCCCACGATGGCGGTACCATCTTGCAAGGGCTGGTCGGCTTGAAGGGCGGCATTCGCCGCAACCATTTTGGTTTTTTCGGTAAAGTCCGGCCGGGCGTCAACAGCTATTCCGATGCCCTTACCGGCATTACCACCATCGGATCGACATCGACCGACACTTATGGCCGCTCCAACAATTTTGTTCTCGATCTCGGCGGCATCATTGAACTTTACCCGAACGAACGGAGCACTCTGCGCATCGAAATCGGTGATACGCATCTCTTTTTTGGGACGCGGGAGGTAAACGTCGACGGCTCGAGCGAGTCCTTTGGCGGCGGCAAAATGCAGCACAGCATTCAACTCATACTCGGTTACGGTTGGCGATTTTGACGATTTTTTCGAGACAGGAGCTAGTCGAATGACTCAGGAACTCTGGACCGCTGTTGATCGATACATTACTCAAACGCTCTTCCCGAGCGATCCTGTCCTTGAAGCCGTTTTGCGCGCGAGTGCCGAGGCGGGATTGCCTTCGATCCAGGTATCGCCGCCACAAGGCAAGCTGCTTCATCTGCTGGCGCGTTCGATCAATGCTCGTAAGATTCTGGAAATCGGCACGCTTGGTGCTTACAGCACCATCTGGATGGCGCGCGCACTGCCGGCGGGCGGTCGCCTGCTCACGCTCGAAGCGGATGCAAAACATGCGGAAGTGTCTGGCGCGAATATTGCGCGTGCGGGGTTAAATGGGATGGTCGAACAGCGCTTCGGCCGAGCCCTCGACACACTGCCGCAGATTGCGGCCGAAGGCCGCGGTCCGTTCGACCTAATTTTTATCGATGCGAATAAATCGACGATGGCCGAATACTTCGAGTGGGCACTGAAGCTTTCGCACCCAGGGAGCTTGATTATCGCCGACAACGTGATCCGCGATGGAGCGGTGATTGACGCGGCAAACAAAGACGCCGACGTCGAGGGCGTTCGGCGCTTCAATGAACGGCTCGCCACCGAACCCCGCGTCAGCGCGACGGAGATTCAGACTGTCGGCAGCAAGGGATATGACGGTTTCGCCTTAATTCTTGTGCTCTCGGTTTGAACCTGCTCCTCCCCGACGGGCCTTGTTTTTGTAGCGGCCGCCTTCTGAGGCGAGCATTCTAGCGTCGGTCCAAAAAAAAGTGCTGAGAGAGTGTCGAAATCGAGCTTCCCCGATCGTCTTAGTAGTGAAGAAGGCTTCGAACTGAGCGAACAGTCGCTTCAGGAGCAGTACACTCGACCGAATAGGAGACCTTATGCCGAACTATATGCTGTTGCTTCACAACGATCCCGCGACGTGGAAGCAGATGAGTCCCGAAGAAATGCAGAAGGCTATCCAGAAGTTCATCGCCTGGCGACAAAAGCTGGACAGCCACAAGATTCTCGTGGGCAGCGCCAAGCTGCGCGATGACGCCGGAAAAGTGATCCGCGGCAAGGATGATATGCGTATCATCGACGGACCTTACAGTGAAACGAAAGAGGTCCTCGGCGGCTACTTCACGATTGCGGCCGTCAACTACGCCGGGGCAGCGGAGCAGTGCCGGGACTGCCCCGCGCTCGAATATGGAGGCACCATCGAATTGCGCGAAGTAGAGCCTGTGCCCGGAAGCTGACGTATGAACGACGCAACACCTGCCGTTTTGGTGGACCATCTGTTCCGCAATCGCGCGGGACAGATGGTTGCTTATTTGACTCGCTTACTCGGCCCGCAATACCTGGACCTCGCCGAGGAAGCGGTTCAGGAAGCATTGGTGAAGGCTTTGCAAATCTGGCCGTACAGCGAAATACCCGCGAATCCGTCGGGCTGGCTTTTTCGCGTGGCGCGGAACGCCGCGCTTGACGCAATTCGTCACCATAAACTCGTCGATCAGAATGCAGCAAGTTTGGCCGCTAGCGAAATCGCAAAGATGGCGCCTTCCGCGGACTCGCCCGAGGATGCGGAGTTCGAAGAGCAGTTACGCGATGACGAACTCCGGATGATGCTGATGTGTTGCCACCCAGCGTTGCCGCGCGACGCCCGGATCGCCCTGAGCTTAAGAACGGTGGGAGGTTTCAACACCCGCGAGGTTGCCAAGGCGTTTCTTGCCGAAGAAAGCACGATTGCGCAAAAATTGGTCCGAGCCAAGCGCCAAATTCAGAGCGGGAGAATAACGTTCGATCTCCCGAAGGGAGATGAGCTTCTCCGACGATTGGATTCGGTCCTCGAAGTGATCTATTTACTGTTCAACGAGGGCTACGCGGCACAATCCGGCGAGAACTTAGTGCGCCAGGAGCTATGTGGGGAGGCGCTGCGGATCGCTCGACTTCTGGGCGCTTCTTCCCTTGCTACGCCGGAGGTGCACGCGCTCATTGCTCTGATGGCGTTCCAGGCGGCGCGCTTACCGGTGCGCATCGATTCGCAGGGCGAGCTCGTATTGCTCGAAGATCAAGATCGAACCGCTTGGGATCCCAGGCTGCTGGCCCTTGGTTTTCAGCACTTCAGCTTGTGCGCGGATGGATCGCAACTCTCGGCTTATCACTTACAGGCGGGCATCGCTGCGGCACATGCTCGCGCGAAATCTTCCGCCGACACGGATTGGGAAATGATTCTGGAGCTGTACAACCAACTGATGGAGCAGTGTCCCTCTCCGGTGATCGCCCTCAACCGCATCGTCGCGGTCGCTCAAGCCGGAGGCACACAGCTGGCACTGTCCGAGTTGCGCGACTTGGCAAAGGAAAATTCATTGCAGAACTATTATTTGCTTCCGGCCGTCGAAGGCAGTCTTCTGTTGGCGACCGGAGACAATCGCAAGGCATCGGGGTCGTTTCGCCGCGCGCTTGCGCTTTCCTGTTCGGAACCGGAAAAAAGATTCTTAGAACGAAAGCTGGAGCAATGCATGGAGAGTATGCCGTTGAACGACAGCCTTAACCACGTCGGCTTTTACCAAGATCCACTCCTCGGAGTATAGCGTGACTCTCTAGGTCTTCCATTAGTGAGTAACAGGGTGGCGGGTCCCCAAGCCAATCTCGAGCGGTGTATCTTTCGGCAAGACGACTTCGCGTCCGCGCGACAAGAAGTTCGTGTAAATCGAAGCTGTCGCACCGTAGGCGGAAAACGCGAGCGAGACCACATTCGACTTGGCTGCCAGCGCAATCACCGTTCCCGCCCAGCCAAATCCGGAGGCACCGGCGCCCGCGCGGACGACACCGTCTCCGCTTGAATCCTGGCCGCTCTGGTGATCGATGTCTCTATGCGCAACGGCCGCGGTCATCAGTAACGCGAACCCAGTCGCCAAATAGCGCGTCTTGTTGTCGGTCGCATGCGCACCGCCTTCTTCGTCGAGTTTCAAGTGTGCGGCACGACTAACTTCGATGCCATCGAGCGTGCCTGGCACTTCCTCGAGATTACCCCCGGGCATCTCAATGTGTTCGAAAATCACGCGCAGCTCCCCGTTGCGGTGCAAAAGCCGCGCGGGTCGCGCCTCGACCACCTGCCCGATCAGGCGGGACCCGGCCGGCAACAGCAGGTGGTGATCTGAGGAATAGACAGGCTCGGTCAATTCCGCAACCACGGGGGTTCCGCGCGTCGTTCTTGCGGAACTCAACTCCAGCACCAGCCGAGCATGGAGTACTGTGTCGGCCAGAGGCAGGGTCCCGAGCGAAGCAAGTTGCTCCTGCGAGTGACTGTCCGAGCCAAAGTCCAGGCCGTCGTTCAACGAGGCGCTGAATCGCGTCCCGACTTCTATGTATTGCCGCCGATAAGGCAACTGCGATATCAAGAATTGCTTAAGGCGGTGCATCCTTCCGGGCTCACGGATCTCGTCGGCGGCCTGATGCGCCGAATCATTCGCTTCCTGCACACCCGCCTTCACCTGTTGTTTGGCCGCGTCCACGGCTCGAGCCGCGCTACTTCTGTGCTCTTTCTCTTCATCTTTGTCTTTTGGTGGCTTACTAACAAGATGAACGATGTCGGCAGTTCCGGGCGCTACGGTCGTGTCAATCGCAAGCTCACCGCCTTCGGGTAGGGTCAGGTGATCGAACGTTACCTGGTAGTCGTGAAATGGAGAGAAATCCCCGTTCGCGTACGCCTGCGCCCGTTGCCATTTGGGTATGGCAACAATCTGTGTGACGTGCCCGGTGACCACACTGCCTTCGGGAATAACCGGTTCGTCGAAGGCATACACGGTTTCCGCCACATGCCCCTTCACGAGTTCTCCGACGTGGGAAATACGCGCTCGCTGATCAATGGCGACGCGGAGCGGTGTTCCTTCCGGAAGCTTCAATACGATGGGTATCGCCGATGGCTCAGAATCGTCGTCGTCCTCTACTGGCAAAAACGTGGGCGTAGGGCAAACCAGCCGCAGTTGATTTCCCGCAGGTACCTCCTTGCATGGCGCGGTCGATGCGTGCGAGGAGTCCCCGGTGCGCGACTTGCTGAGCGTTTGGGCCGAGCCCGATCGAGCGGAGAGGAACAACGCAAACACGGCCAATGTAGCGAGCACCATTTTGCTCATGGGCCCTGCCTCTAGCGCGCTCCTCGAAAGTGATGGGGGCGTCCACTGCGCGCCTGGCGAGAAATTCCTTAGAGCCTGGACAATAACGTAACAACAAGCGGAAGTCCACGGAGAACTGTGCGTTAGCGCCGACCATGTGGTAGACTCCGGCGGGCAGTTTTCACCGGAACAACGCAGGGTATCCTTCAATTTCATGATCGCGAGGGCCTCAACAGGTGGAACCTGTGCCAGCCTTGCTTCGTATGAATGCAGAGAGCCAGTGTGACCTTTACGCAGGATCAACGTCTATCTAGCTTAAGCCGTGTCCTTTGGAGGTCGTGATGCCCAGAAGTATGCATACATCCGTGATACGTGTGCCTGCGGGGATATTGCTCGCCGTGCTCTTCTCCATCCTTGCGGCAAACGATTTGCTCGCACAGTCGAGCAATCAGTACGCGCTCCTGCGCACACCCACGGTCAGCAAGACGCAAATCGCGTTCAGCTACGGCGGGGATTTGTGGGTTGTTGACCGCAACGGCGGGGAAGCGCGCCGACTGACCAGCGACGTTGGCATCGAGATCGATCCTGTGTTCTCGCCCGACGGTTCGATGATTGCCTTCACCGGTGAATATGACGGCAACGAAGATGTTTACGTGATTCCGACCGCGGGCGGGTCTCCAAAACGGCTCACCACGCATCCGGGCAGCGACCAAGCGATTGGCTGGACTCGCGACGGCAAACGCATTTTGTTCCGCTCGCCCCGCGGGAGCTACGCCGGGTTCACTCAGCTGTACACCGTGGGTGTTGGTGGCGGTTTGCCCGAACTAGTTCCCCTGCCGATGGCTGTCGAAGGCTCCTATTCGCCGGACTCCGCGCATCTGGCTTACGTACCCTATACGAATTTTCGCGAGTCCTGGCAATTCCAGCGCGGCCTGAAACATTACCGCGGAGGTACCGCGTCACCGATTTGGATTGCAAAGCTCTCCGATTCGAGCGTCGAAAAAGTCCCGCGGAAGGATTCGAACGACTCCAAACCCATGTGGCTCGGCAACAAGATTTATTTCCTCTCCGACCGCGATGGACCAGTAAGTCTGTATGTCTATGATCCATCGACGAAAACCGTGGGTTTGGCTCTACCGAGCAACGGTATGGACATCAAATCCGCTTCGGTCGGTCCGGACGCGATTGTCTACGAACAGTTCGGCTCGATTCATTTGTTTAATCCTGCCACGGGCAAGGAGAACGCGGTCAATATTCACGTTACCGGTGATTTTCCCGCCGTTCGTCCGCACTTTGTCGATGCCGCTGAGCAGATTCAAAATGGAGATGTTTCGCCGACCGGAGCGCGCGCGGTGTTTGAAGCGCGGGGGGAAATTCTCACGGTTCCGGTTGAACACGGTGATATCCGCAACCTCACCAACACCACGGGTTTTGCAGAGCGCGATCCTTCCTGGTCGCCCGACGGAAAATGGATCGCCTACTTTTCGGATGAGTCCGGAGAATACGCGCTGCACCTGAGCCCGCAAGACGGAATGGGCGAAGTACGTAAGATCAATCTCGGCAATCCTCCTTCGTTCTTTTACTCCCCTACCTGGTCGCCGGACAGCAAGAAAATCGCCTTCAGCGACAAGCGGCTGAACCTCTGGTATGTGGACATCGATGAGGGCAAGCCCATTAAAGTGGACACGAATCCCTACGACGGCGCGAATTTCAGCCAAATCTGGTCCCCGGATAGCCGTTGGATTGGCTATACGCGCCAACTCGATAGCAGTTTGCGGGCGGTCTTTCTCTATAGCGTAGCGGATAAGAAATCGAATCAGGTGACGGATGGTTTGAGCGACACCGGTCCCGTTGCCTTCGACAAAAATGGAAAATATCTTTACTTCTTCGCCAGCACCGATGTCGGACCCACGCTCGCCGCCAGCATGGGCGCGTACAAAATCCCTGTTACGCGAAGCGCCTATGTCGTCGTGCTTCGCAAAGACCTGAAATCGCCTTTAGCTCCGCAAAGCGACGAGGAGAAGATTGCATCGGATAAATCCGCGCCCGCCGATGACTGCAAACCCGACGAAGGTAAGCCCGAGGAGAAGCCGGCTGCGGAGAAATCAGCCGACCAGAAAAAGGACGAAAAGAAAGATGAAAAGAAAGACGAGTCAGGGAAACAAGCCGACAAAACACCCGAAGTGAAGATCGATTTCGATGCCATCAACCAGCGCATCCTGGCCTTGCCCATTCCCGCAGCAAACTACGACGCTCTGTTGGCCGGAAAAACGCATGTGCTGTATCTTCTCGAGTCGCCGCTCATAAATCCCGGCGGCCCGACCGGCCACATCGTTCACAAGTTCGACGTGTGTACGCGAAAGACCGACAAGTTGCTCGACAATGTCGGCGGATTCGTGATCTCTTCGAATGGCGAGAAGGCGCTCTATGAGCAGCTCCCACCACCGAACCCTCTGGCTGCAGGCGGCGGACCGCCCCACGGCCAATGGGCCATCAAGCCTGTCGATCAATTGGGCAAACCGGGCGAACCTGGCAAACCGGACGGCACGCTGCATCTCGAAGCGATGAAGATTTACGTCGATCCGCCCGCGGAGTGGAAGCAAATGTTCCGCGAGGTGGGCCGCATCGAGCGAGACTTCTTCTACGACCCCAACCTGCACGGAGCGGATCTGAAATCACTGATCGCTACCTATCAGCCCTTTGTCGACCATGTGACGAGCCGCGCCGATTTGAACTACATTTTCGCGGACATGCTCGGCGAGATCACCGCGCAGCACGTCTATATTTTCGGAGGCGAGCGGCCGGAAGTGAAGCAAGTCAGCGTCGGCCTGCTCGGCGCGGACTATACCATTGAGCACGACCGCTACCGGCTTGCGAAAGTCTATTTCGGCGAAAACTGGAATCCCGATCTGCGCGCGCCTTTGACCGAACCGGGCGTCAATGTCCAACAAGGCGAATATCTTCTTGCCGTCGATGGACGCGAAGTTCACGGTAATGACGAAATTTATAGCTTCTTCCTAGAACGCGCCGGCAAAGAGGTGCAGTTAAAGGTGGGGCCGGACCCGAGCGGAAAAGACGCCCGCACCGTCACGGTTGTTCCCATCGGAAGTGAACGGAACCTACGCTTGCGCGATTGGATGGACAGCAATCGCCGCAAGGTCGATGAACTCAGCAACAACCAGTTGGCATACGTCTATTTGCCGGACACTGCAGTGGGTGGCTTTACCAATTTCAACCGCTACTATTTCCCGCAGAACGATAGAAAGGGCGCGGTCATCGACGAGCGCTTTAACGGCGGTGGCTGGCTTGCGGACTACATCGTGGATTGGCTCAGCCGTCCGCTGCTCATGTCCGCCATGACCCGCGAGGGCAAGGATATCGTCCTGCCGCAGGTTATCTTCGGCCCGAAGGTGATGCTGATCAATCAGTACGCCGGTTCCGGCGGCGACGCGCTCCCGTGGATGTTCAGGGAGCTCAATATTGGACCGTTGATCGGCACTCGCACGTGGGGCGGCCTTATCGGCATCGGAGGTTATCCAAGTTTGATGGATGGCGGCGGAATTACCGCGCCGCGCTTTGGACTGTTCAATCCGCGAACCGGCGAATTCGACGTCGAGAATAAAGGAGTGGCGCCCGACATTGAAGTGGATCTTGATCCCGCGCTATGGCGCCAAGGCCGCGATCCGCAGCTCGAGAAAGGCGTTTCCGTGGCGCTTACGAATCTGAAAGAACACCCGGTGCCGCCGATTAAGCGGCCAAAGTATCCAGTCTACGATTGGCCCAAAGTGCGTTCCGACGCTGCCAAAGGCCAAAGCGCGTCGCAGTAACACCGGCCTGCCTCTGGCCCACAGGCTTTCGCGCCGCTGTAGGCCCTTCTGGTGCATGGCGGTCACCGCAGCCGACAGAATCGGCAGGGCAAAATCTTCGCTCTATCGTCGGTCTTGAGCTCTCCTGCCGCGCGCTTCGCGTTCCCCAAAGGGAGTGACGCGTGGTTGTCTACCTGACAGATGGTGTCGGCCATCGTTTCGATCCGGTGCCAGACTCGCGGCTACACCGCAATCGATCATTCTTCACTGTGCCTCGCTGTCTTCCTTGATCAGCTTCACGGTCAGGCCGCTTTTCTTCGCGCCTTCCTCCAACTGCACCTTTTCACCCTTCGCTTCGTACTTTTTCGCAAACTCCGGCGCCCGGGGGTTTGTTGGCATTTCCTCGAACGCCAGCACCACAAACTCTCCGGGATTCATGCCTCGCAGATTGAAATGTCCGTCTTCGTCTGTTCGATCCGATTGGTAGGCATCCGGACGCCCGAGTTTCCCCGCGCCGGGTATGGTCGTCACGACCGCGCCAGCCACCGGCTTACGATCTGCGTCTACCACGGTTCCTTCGATTCCCCCGCCCTTGGCGCTGACCACCACATCCAACCTGGTTCCCGCACTGACCGTAAATCCCGTATCTGCCACTTCGCGGCCGCCGAGCAGAACGGACTTCGTATAGTAATCACGGAATTGATCGGAGTTTGTTCCAATTCCCAGTTGGCAGTCGATTGCGGGCGCATCTTTGATCTCGAACGAACCGTCTCGATTGATCATTGCTATGCCACTGAGTGGCATTCCGAAAGTTGGCGATTCCTCCTCACTCTCCGACAGCGGTAGCAAGCTCACAAAGAACTCCTGCCAATGTACTTTCTCGTCGCCATCCATATGGAGCCTGCCGCTAACATCGCCACCCGCTTCCGTCTGCAGTTGCAAGCCGATTACATCCGATCCGTTCACCTCGATTGGTGTGCGGATAATCTGCATTTTCAAAGAGGGCGGCTGCCCAGTCATGAGGCCTGAAAACGTGACGATTTGCGCCGTATAGGTGCCGGGAAGCACCCTCGAAAACTCAAAATTTCCTCCCGGCGCCAAGTTTTGTTGTTCTCTCTGTCCGTTCTTGCCAATCAGAAAGAGCTGCCCCATACGGTTGTCACCGAGTCCCACAATAGTTCCACTGACGCGATACGCGCGGCTCGCCTGCACTCCGAAGTTCGCCGTGGCCATTCCGCCGGCGGACACCTCGACTGGTGAAGCCTGCCGCTTGTCGAGAGTTCCCGGGAAGTACGTGGTGGTGTAAATCAGCCGCTCTCTCGCGGCTCCGTTTTCGGTCGGACTTGGCAGTGGCACCTCGTTCTGTGGAGGAGTCGCCTGAACAATGTATTTTCCAGGTGGCAAATCCGCGATCCGGTATTCTCCCAAATCATTTGTTGCTCCGTGTAGCAGGATGCCGCCATTTCTTGCCGTTTTTTCTGCGGGGGACGCCGTTGCCACAACGTCTACGCCTGGCAGCGAATCTCCCTCTGCGTCGACGATCTTTCCGGCGATCACCCCGCCGACGAACAAGTGAAAAATCAGATCCTTCGTGTCTTGCCCTCGGACCACCTTGATGGCTCTGTCGCGGGCGGTCTTCGGGTCCGCCGCAAATCCGGACCGTTCCAAAAGAACCGCATAGCTTCCCGGCGAAACGCCTTCGATTTTGAACTGGCCCGTTTCATCCGTCGTGGTTTGGTACGGTTCGCCGTTTTCCGCGGAACCGCCCGCGAGGCTTACTCTTACCTTGCGAATCCCTTGGCCGCCCGGCTCCTGAACCACTTTCCCTTGCACTACACTGTTCCCTTCATGGGTGGTTGCTGCGGCCGCGGACGGAGCCAATACCGTCTGTCCCGTACACCGCGATACGCACGCTCCCAAGCAAAGGCCCGCAAAAATCAGGTAGCAAACGGTTTTCAAGGTGAGCCTCCGTGGACGATGCTCAATAACTCTCTTTATAGCTGCTTTGGTCGGTACGTGACAACCACCGGCGCTCGGCTTCTGGCCCACCTGTTGATTCCAATTATCCTGAACGGAGTCTGCGGAGCGAGCCATCCCTCTTCCCCTCTTTCAGGAGGGTACGGCTTCCGTCGCGGGCCTGCTTTTAGGAGTTGCAACACAGAGTCTCTGCAACGCCGCTTGCGCGTCGCGACTACTGCAACTCGTCTTGCGAATAGAGTTTGATCCAGTGACTGCGGAACCGGGGCCGTACTTTCTTCCCGTCCACGTTCAGATCGACCACCTTTGATTCGAGACTCGGCATGTGGCAGTCCACGCAGTTCTTTGTGATCGTCTCCCCCACTTTCGCGTGGGTCGCCGACTGTTCCACCTTGTGGCACGTCAAACAATGTTGCGACATGGCTTCGAGGCCCGGCTCCTTCTTGTGCACATCGTGGCAGGTCGAGCAGTTCAGATCCTTCGACATCTGATAACACTTGCTCTTCATCAACAGTTTGCCCTGCTTGCCGTGGACATCCACGTCCTTGGCGGAATCGATGGGTCCCAGATCGATGTACTTCTCGAGCGGCTGACCTGGAACATACGAGAAGGCCGGCATCAACTCTCGGTCGCCCTGACCGCCATGGCATTGTGCGCAGACTTCCGATCGCCTCGCACCCGAAAGCTTGGCAGGGTTTACAATGTCATCCGGGAAGACGGCGGGATTCTTCGCAGCATACGCTGCGGCGTGTTTACGTCCGGGACCATGGCACCTGCCGCACGAAATTCCCAATTCAAAATTCTTCGTGTCATAGATGTTGATATCCGGATCGGGAAACGCGGCCTGGAAGTACGTGGCGTGGCATTCTAAGCAGCGCGGAATGATCGCCCGCCCAAAATCGGCGACGCCATCTTCGTAGCCGGGACTATTGATCCAACGATGCAGCACCGTGGAGTATCCGGCAGGCAGTTGAAACAGTTGATCGTCTCGCCAATATAGATAGGTCTGCCCTTTTCCTCCGGAACCGATCACCAGGTCCAACCGCTCCGTGCGAGTCCGCGTTGCGTTTTTTTCAGGTGCTCCAGAATTTTCTGTCGAAGGCGAAGTCGCGTCTCCCGGCGGTCCCCAAACGGCGGTCTGAAAAAATTCGCCGCTTTTCTCGTTCATCCGAAACATCAAGTTGGGGTTTGCCGTCGCCATCGTGTTCGCGCCGGGCGTGAAGGTTCCTACGACGGTGCCCTTCTTCGCGATTTGCGACGTGACGTGGTGGGCTGTCTGCTCGTAGCTGTCAAATATGTCTTTGTGACATGGAGCGCAAGCGGCGTCGCTCAAATATTCTGAATGAGGCACGGTTTTTGGCTTTGTAACGGACTTCGTCGGTGTCGTTTTTATCGGTGCGGTTGAGCCTTGCTTTTCACTTGTTGGCGCAGCCGTAAACCTGCCCAAGGCTCCCAAACTCACAACGCCCAAGGCCAGCACGCCAAACAGAACGTGCGCCATCGAGATCGTCGGCAAAATTCTCATCCCGCCCATTCGCAATCCCACCGCTGCGCCCCATTTTAGCAGCCCCCGTTGTTCCGACGTGCAACTTCCTGTCGCCCCGAGAATCAGAAGAAGCGACTATACGGCAAATTCTTGCACCGGTTTGACTGTTCGACGATCGCGCTCGGCACCGCGGTTCCATTTCCTCGCTTGCGCGATGCAAATCACGTGAAAGATTACGAATAACGGCACCAGGAAAGTTGGGATCAAGCTCAACGGCAGCACGGTCATGGCAACCATCGAAGTGCTGTGCGGATCGATTAGCGGCGCGGTCGTGCCGAAGGTAACGGCGAGAACCAAATCTGTGATCCCGAGCGCTTGCCAAAAGATAAAAAGATTGCGATGAACCGGTGTGGCGAGTTTCCACGCTACAAATGCGGCAGTCACACCAATGAACATATCCCCATATCCGGCGGGTAAAGCGAAGATCGCGGGCAGGCCGCCGCGCGCTTCCAAGAGCAGAAAAGTGAATCCGATGATTCTCCAGACTTGCGCGGCAGTCAATGTTTGCGGAGCAATGGACAGCGTAAATTGACGAAAGCTTGCTGAAAGCCAAAGCCACAGTGCAAACAAAATGAGCGGCGTCACGGCTGCAACGGCAACGGCTATTCCGACGCGGTTCGCGTCATTTTTGAAAAGATGCAGCTCCGAAGCGCCGAGCGAAAGCAGGAACCATGCGGCAACAAGAGCAACGACGATTTTTCCATAATAATTCTTCATAGCAATCCTCCTTGATTCACAACTGCGTTGGTCAATTCGTTTGTTTGCGATAGAAAGCGATTCCAGTTGCCGTCCCCGATTCGATCGCGCAAGCTCGCTTGAACCTTCTCCCAAGCCGGCCACACTCGACCGAGTTGCGCCTCGCCGGATTTTGTAAGAGACAGCCATCGTTCCCGCCGATCCTGGCCGCGATGCTCCTTGATCCAATTGTGTCGCTGCATCGTTGCGATCGTGCGGGTCAAACTTGTACTGTCCATCGCCAGGAATTCCGCCAGTTGACCCTGGGACAACTCTCCCGTGCGCAAGAGCACTTGCAGAATGGTGAATTGCGTGGCCCGGATCCCCAATGGGCGCAGGGCATTCTCATACAACTGCGTCATCGCCCGCGACGCGCGGCGGAGGTTGGCACAGAAGCAAGGCAATGGCAAAAGTGATCCGCTCATGCATGGATAGATGCATATACATATAAATTGGTTACACGGATTCCCGTGCCTTCGCAGCGCCACGCTGACTCTTACCCCTGCTGCTCGGCGGTCCGGGCTAAAATACAAAGCTGCTTCGTGCCGACGCCGGTCACGGTGTTCCTTCGCCCTGGTCACCGACGCGTGACCCGCAAATCATCTTGCGCAAGCGGTAGGACTGTCGCAGTCTGAGCTTGCTTACGGGAGAGTAGAAATGACGCTGAAAACCGGCATTCTTGGGATCTGCGGACTTCTGCTGTTTTTGTCTCAAGCGACCTTTGCGCAAACGGGACAAACGGAAATCACCAAATGGCAGTATGGAAAACAAGCGGCGGTTTCGCTCACCTACGACGACGGCAGCATCAATCAATTTCGCGTGGCTGTTCCGATCATGGATCGCTTCGGATTCCCCGCCACTTTCTTCATCATCACCGGTGAAATTCCCGGTTCGCAGTACCATGGCACGTTCATTGGCAGACCTACAAATACCATCATCGGAGAGACCGCCAAGGTACCCACGGACAAGGATAATTTCTTTGAACGAGCCTCGGCGATCCCCTACCTCGGCTATTCCGGAACCGCCAACTTCCAGACGCAAGCCGGCGAGGTGTACGACGAGGGTAAGGATTTCCCCAAGGCCTATCAGATCATCGACGACGCCTATCGCAAGGTGCGGCAGGGCGCCTTCAAACCAGCCCCGCCGGAGAAAACAATTACGAATCAACAGGATCGCATCAGCTGGGATGAGCTGGCGGCACTTGCTAGACGCGGATATGAATTTGCCAGTCATACCGTGACCCATCCGCGCCTGGCGGTACTCGACGACACCAATTTGATTTACGAGCTAGAAAAAAGCCGCCAGGACATTCTCGATCACCTGGGATACAAACATACATTCTCCGTCGAATGTCCTTTCGGCACGGAGGATCAGCGGGCCGTCCACTTTGCGCTGCAACGGTATCAACTGGCGCGCAATTACATGCCGGATCCATTCGTGGATGATCTCGACCGCGCAAGCACCGCCGACCCTGCAGCTTCGAAAAAAGAGTACATACGATGGCAACGAGGACCGGTGACGAAGACTCCCGTAGAAGTGATCAAGTCGTGGGTCGACAAGAGCCTGGCCGACGGTAACGTCTGGCTGGTACTGGTCTCTCACGGGGTCGATGGCATTGGCTGGGAACCGAAAACGCACCTAGAGATTACCGAATATCTGGCCTATATGAAATCCAAGGAAAATATGTTGTGGATCGCCACATTTCAGGACGTCGCCAAATACATGCGTGAGCGCACACATGCTGACGTCCAGTCGTACACCGATGGCGACGTGATCTCCGTGGTTTTACGCCAATCCTTGACTGATCTAAGCTATGACCTGCCACTCACACTGAAAACGTCAGTGCCCTCGGAATGGCAGCGAGTCGAGGCGCGTCAAGGCAACCGCAATCAGGTGGTGCCGGTTCTACACGACGTGGCCCACAGCTACGTCCTCTATCAGGCCGTTCCGAATGGCGAAGTCGTCAAACTCGTCGCCGTCGGTCCCTGACCATATCCGGTACTTTAACCACGCCCATTCCGCCCCCGCCGAGTCTTTCGAGAATACGGTAGTGGGAAACTGTCCCGCCGACGAGAGCGCCTGAGCCCGCCAGGTCGCGCAAACGAGCAGGCTCGTCAACGAACCGTAGACCTTCAGAATTGTCGCTCCGTATTCATTCGACTAGCAGTTGACCCATACGCTTTGTTGATCCGGCCCGGGCAGGAGGACTGCGGAGCGAGGTAGTACAGTTGAGGTAGCACAGTTCTTGATTATGCGTGGACCCTTGTTTCTCGACCATGTGCTACGCGATCTCCGATATTCGATCCGCAGGATCCGCCAGGACCTTCGGTTTACGTTTGTGGCAGTGTTTGCGCTGGCGCTCGGAATTGGCGCGAGCACGGTGGTGTTCAGCGTTTTCTACAATTTGATATTCAACGCGATCGCAGCGAGGGATGCGCAGCGGCTGGTGGTTCCGGTCGTGCAGAACGCGGAGACACCGGAGTCTAACAGCCAGCTGTGGATCAGCTGGGCCGACGTGAAATACCTAAGCGAGCATAATCAAGTCTTTGAGAACGTCGTCGGCTCGCATAGTGGCATTGCACGGGTGCTGTACGGAACGCGAAGCTATCAATTTGAAAATGGCCACGTTTCGCCGGAGGCGTTCGAGTTTTATGGCGTGCGACCTCTGTTTGGCCGAGGCATGGTTGCCACCGACGGCGAGCCGGATGCGCCATCCGTGTTTATGATGAGTTTCCCCACTTGGAAAGTGCAATTCGGGGCCGATCCCGGGATTATCGGAAAGAGTTTCGTCATTGAGGGTGATCCGGCCACGCTCGTCGGAGTAATGCCCGAGCGTTTCCACGGATTCGGAGCGACGCAGGAAATCTGGACGCCGGTCGGTGGGGCACAGGCTAGGTCGGAAGCGAAAAAGGGAATTCATGTGAACGTTCTCGCGCGCGTGAAGCGCGGAGTAAGCTTTGCGACAGCCTCGGCGGAACTGGATCTGCTGACCCACCGGCTCGCCGCAGAGCAGCCCGACAATGACGACTATCCAAAGAAGTTCACGGCGCGCGTAGTGGCGGCAAACGACTTTTTGATGGGCCCTTCCGGAGTCGCTGCAGTTTTCAATACGAAGATCGATTTGAAAGGCATTCTCTACAACCTGCTGGCCGCCGTTCTCGTTTTGCTTTTGATCGCCTGCGGCAACGTAGCGAATTTGCTGCTGGCACGCGCGACTGTGCGGGAGAAGGAGTTAGCCGTGCGCTCTGCCCTGGGGGCCTCACGTTGGCAATTGATGCGCCCCCTTCTGCTCGAGAGTCTGGTTTTGGCGCTGGGCGCGTGCGCAACGGGATGCCTGCTGGCAGGGATAGCCATAAAAGCCGTGGATGCCACGATTCATGAGAAGGCCTGGCAGCGTATGAGCGGCGAAGCGATCATCGGGCTGAACCTGCCGGTCCTGCTTTTTGCCGCGGGCATTACCTCGCTGACTACCCTGATCTGCGGATTAACGCCCGCATTGCACGTCACTCGCCATGACCTGCAACCGCAGCTCGTCGGAAGCGGGACGGGCGGCGATGGCGGATTCCGTCACGGGAAGTTGCGCGCTACGCTCGTGATTGGCCAGGTCGCTCTTTCCATCGTGCTGTTGATTGGAGCAGGTTTGATGATCCGCAGTTTGTACCGGCTGACGCATGTGGAGCTCGGCTTCAATGCCAAAAATATTCTGGTGGCCGGATTCGCGCCGAGTCGAAGCGGGGCTCAGCTTCCGGATCGCGCCTTGATCGTCACTCCGGAAGGCCGCGCGCATTTTCAAAGAGCTCTAGAAAGGATTCGAGAAGTGCCGGGCGTCGTCAGCGTCGCGGTGAACAATAATTTCCCCGGTTACGGTCCCTCGCAAGGACCCAGAGTGGGAGTGCCGGGTGCCACGCAAGAAGTGGAAGCCGGACTCGATGAATGCGACGAGAACTGTCTGAGCACGCTTGAGATGCGTATGCTCAGCGGCCGGTGGCTTTCGCACGACGAAGTGCAAACGATACAGCTTTCCTCCGTCATCAACGAAACCTTAGCACGCGCTTTGTTCAGCGACACAAATCCGGTGGGCCAAAAGCTTGAGGTGCGAGGTTTTAAAAAGCGATACAAATACTCTAGTGGCGATCTGCCTGACAACGCCGTCTTCGAAATTGTCGGCGTCGTGCGCGACACAAAGAATGCGGGCCCGCAGAGTCCCGCCTTGCCCATGGCGTTTATCCCGCCATGATCACGGGCGATTTTCTGGTCCAGATACGCACAAAGGTCGCACCGGCATCGCTGATGCATGCGGTTCAAGAGGCGGTGTGGTCGGTCGATCGTGGCGAGGTGTTTTGGGTGTTTGGCCCTTTGTCAGATTTTTTCGACCAGCATACTTATGCGTTGCCGGAATTTGGCGTGAGCTTGTCGGGGCCATTGGCGGGGATGGCGTTGCTTCTGGTTGTGATTGGGGTGTTCAGCGTGATGGCTTATACGGTGTCGCTGCAAACCCAGGAGATTGGCGTGCGCATGGCATTGGGGGCGCAGCCGCGGGATATTTTGCAGATGGTGCTGCGGCGTGGCATTCGATTGATAGGCGCCGGGATTGGGGTTGGACTGGCGGCGAGCTATGGATTGACACGATTCTTGGCCAGCCAGATTTGGGGAGTTTCAGCAACGGACCCTTGGGCGTTCGGGGCAGTGGTCGTGCTAGTGGCAGGAATAGGATCGCTCGCGTGCTATCTACCCGCGAGGCGGGCGACCCGCGTCGACCCGTTGGTCGCGTTGAAATACGAATAGGTCCTTCCACGAGAAGGTTCTGACCTTATTTGCCGGGACCCAAAGGGACTGGCTGGAGCCAAGTGAAGCGGCGAAACGACTCGGTTTCTCCCCGGCACGGTCTGCGTGGACATCGTTTGATATGCTTGCCCTCGGCGCGAGGGGTTCGGCATCGCCAAGTCTCAGCCCCCACCTGAAGATCGACGGCCCAATTGAGAAGATGT
The DNA here is from genome assembly GCA_963722985.1 of Candidatus Acidiferrales bacterium. Taxonomy (GTDB): domain Bacteria; phylum Acidobacteriota; class Terriglobia; order Acidiferrales; family UBA7541; genus Acidiferrum. Next base: position 376,341 of record CAVROZ010000008.1, read on the forward strand.
TTCATGAAAAGTTTAGTATCCATTTGTCTGTCCATCTCTGTGCTAGTCGGATTGAGCATCCCAGCCTTAGCCCAGGACTAGCACTACGACCAACTTGCGAACACGTCCTTTAAAGGCGGATACCCAAGCAAGGAATCCGTTGCCGAGTTCAAGGATGAGCTGCTGTTCGAGCGAGGCGTCCAGGCATATCTGTGGGCCTTACCCGCACTGAACATGTACGCAATGAAGGAAGGCTCAGAGAAAGTATTTGGCCGCGGTTACAACGTACTGCCAATCTTTAAAGAGCGTTTGAACGCAAAGACCCTTGTCAAACGCTGCGGGTAAGTTCGCACTGGACCACACTCGCACGATCCGAGCGCACACACCCCTCACCGCCAGGGATAGCAGTTGTGCGGTCGGCAACGCCTCACCCTCGGCCTGGCGACAAAATTCGTTGTGGAGGAAAGCAGAAAAAGTGTATTGTGCGCGAGATAGAGGTCAAATCGGAAATTCCGGTCGGAATCTTCGCCCATGGCTTCGCACTCATCTTCATCGGTTCACACCAGCGCGCAAGAACTGGACTCCAGTCTGGGCCCGCATATCGTCTTGGCCATCGCCGCTGCCGCCTTCCTCGTGCAAATGATCATCGCCACCCGCTACGGTATCTTCCGCGACGAGCTTTATTATCTCGATTGCGCCCGCCACCTCGCCTGGGGCTATGTCGACCAGCCGCCGCTCATCGCCTTCCTCACCTGGCTCGAACGCCACGTAACAGGCGAATCGCTCTACTCGCTGCGCTTTCTGCCCGCGCTCGCCGGAGGGCTCACGGTGTGGTGGTCCGGCCGCCTTGCCCGCGTGCTCGGCGCGGACACTTTCGGCCAGTCGCTCGCCGCTCTCGCCGTCTTTGTTTCTCCGGCCTTCCTCGCCACGTTCCACCTTCTCACCATGAACGCCTTCGAGCCGCTCTTTTGGGCCACCGCCGCTTACCTTGTCGTCCGCATCATCCAGACCGGTAATCAGCGGCTTTGGCTATGGTTCGGCGGGCTTTCCGGCGTGGGCATCCTAAACAAATGGTCCATGCTCTTCTTTGGCGCCGGCGTTGCCATTGGACTCGTTCTCACCCGCGAACGCCGTGCCTTCCTTCATCGCTGGATTTGGCTTGGCTCCGCCATCGCCATGCTCATCTGGCTCCCCAATATTCTGTGGAACATCCACCATCAATGGCCGTTCCTCGAGCTGATGTCCAACGTGCGCGCCAGCGGACGCGACGTAACCCGCGGTCCGCTTCCCTTCCTGATCGATCAGGCCTTCGCCATGAACATCCTCGCGGCTCCGCTCTGGACCGCCGGAATCGTTTGGTTTTTCAGGGGGCGTGAACAAACCGCAAGTGGCGAGCGCGGCCGTTACCGCGTCCTTGGTTGGACATACCTTTTCTTACTTGTCTACTTCATCGCGGCGCGAGGTAAGTCCTACTATCTCTTTCCGGTTTATCCGATGCTGTTTGCGGCCGGAGGCGTGGCCACCGGACGCTGGACGTCGCTCCGCGTGCAGCTCAGGCCGGTCTACGTTATCTGCTTGGTTCTAGCGGGCGTTCTCTTCGCGCCCTTTGCCTTGCCCGTGCTCTCTCCCGCGGGCTTCATCCGCTACCAGCACGCGCTTCATATGGCGCCGTCTCAAATCGAACATCAGCCCGTCGGCCCTCTCAACCAGCAGATTTTCGCCGACATGTTCGGTTGGAACGACATGGTTCGCGAAATCGCCCGCGCCTACTGGAATCTCCCCGCCGATATTCGCGCCAAGACCGCCATCGCCACCAGCAACTACGGCGAAGCCAGCGCGGTGGATTTCTTCGGCCCCAAGTACGGCTTGCCCAATGCCATCAGTGGCCATCAAACCTTTTGGTTCTGGGGCCCGAGCAATTACACTGGTGAAAGCATACTCATCGTCGGAGACTCCGAAGACCGCGCCCGCCAGCTTTGTGAAAATGTGGAGGATGTCGGCCACGTCTCGAACACATACTCCCGGCGAGACGAACACTTCGAGATCTACTGGTGCCACCCGCTCAAGTGGAATCTTCAGCAGCTTTGGCCGCAGGCAAAACACTTCGACTGACTTCCCAAGGAAGGACAACCCAACTCGGGAGGGTGTATCACCTTTGCCCCCTCTGTAACCATACCCTTCGCTTTCTTGACGAGGTATTACGCACTGAGGGGAAAACGCTACACCCAGGAAAAAGGGTGGCATCTGCGCTTGTGTCCCGTACGAACCGCAGAGCGCTTGTCAATTGAAGACACTCAATTTCTGCAGATTACACGTAATGTCTCGCGTAAAAAAGGGAAGTGGAAGCGTTTTCCCGATGATGTCTACTATCGGGCACTGGCCTCCACCTTACCGGTGACGTCGTTCCTTGAAACATTTTGGCCACTCCTATCGTATTCCGATAAGAGGACGGCCATGAGCGCTAAACAAACGGAGCTTTTGCGGGGCACCCTGGACCTGCTGATCTTAAAAGCGCTGTCGCTCGAACCCTTGCATGGAGTGGGTATCTCCCGGCGCATCACGCAAATCACCAAGGGCGCCTTTCAAGTGAGCTTTGGCTCACTTTTCCCCTCGCTGCACCGCATGGAAGAGAAGGGCTGGGCGCAAGCCGAGTGGCGAGCGTCTGAGAACAACCGCCGCGCCAAATACTACCGGCTGACTTCCACTGGACGGGCACAGCTTAAAGCCGAGGAACGGGATTGGAACGAGGTGGTCAAGATCATGACAGCGGCGGTGGAATCCACTTGAGCTTGGACGGGAGGCGTCATGCCAGGTCGAATCGTTAGTTTGTTCCGGAATCTGCTGCGTAAGACCACGGTCGAGCAAGCTTTGGACGACGAGCTGCAATCTTCCGTGGAACTGTTGACAGAAGAGAAGATGAAGGAGGGAGTTTCGCATTCGGAAGCTCGGCGAGAGGCGCTGCTGGAACTAGGCGGCGTCCAGCAAGTGAAAGAGGAGGTTCGGGCCATTCGGGCAGGACGCTTCCTGGAGGGATGTGTCAGGGACATGCGTTTCGCCGTCCGCACACTCGGCAAATCTCCTGCGTTCACCGCTGTTACGTTTCTCACTGTTGCTCTGTGCATTGGTGCGAATACAGCCATATTCGCGATCGTAAATTCGGTGCTCCTGCGACCGCTGCCCGGTCCTCACGCGGGCGACATCGTGCTGATGTCAAACCTTTATCCAAAAGCTGGCGTTGTCTATGACACGGAAAGCAGCGCACCCGACTACTACGATCGCCTGAGCAAAGTGACCGCATTGGAAGAGCAGGCCATGTTCCGGCGTGTAAACCAGGCCCTGGAGCTTAACGGAGTGCCAGAGCAGATTCCGGGCATGACCGTCACACCATCCTTCTTTCCGTTGGTGGGTGTCTATCCTTTATATGGCCGGGCATTTGACGAAGGAGAAAGTGAAACCGGCGCCAACCAAAGAGTGATTCTGAGCTATGCGTTGTGGAAGCAGTTGTATGGGGGCGATCCCTCTGCGATCGGACGCCAATTGCGCCTCGACGGAACCCCGCTGACTGTGGTGGGCGTGATGCCCAGGGATTTCGTATTCGTCGATCCCGATGTTCGATTTTGGGTGCCACTGGCTTTCTCCAGGGAGCAGAGAACCGAGTATCACAACAACAATTGGTGCAACATCGGGCGCCTCAAACGAGGGGCGAGCGTGGCCCAGGTTCAATCCCAGATCAATGCCCTGAACGCTGCCAACCTGGAACAGTTTCCGCAGTTCAAGGTGATGCTGATTCAAGCGGGATTCTGGACCAAGGTGGAACCACTTCAACAGATGGTGGTTCGAGACGTGAAAGACGCGCTCTACCTTCTGTGGGGCGGAGCACTGCTGGTGGTGCTGATTGGAGGGTTGAATATCGCCAACCTGGCGCTAGCGCGTTGGAGCGCAAGAAGAAAAGAGATCGCCACGCGACTGGCCATAGGCGCAAGCCGTACAGGAATCGCGCGCCAGTTGATTGTGGAGAACGTTCTGTTGTCGAGCGCGGGAGGCGTTGCTGGCCTGGCGCTGGGGCAGGGTTCTCTCGCGGCTCTTTCCGCGGCAGGGCTGGACCGCTTTCCGCGGGCGTACGAAGTGCATATCGGGTGGACCGTCGTACTGATGGGACTCGGAATTGCGGTGGCACTGGGGGTGTTCGTCGCGCTTGGGTCATTGGTGAGTGTCATCAAAGTGGACGTGAACTCGATGCTGCGCAACGGCGCGCGCACGGGCGAGACAGGAGTCCCGGCGCGCAGGCTCCGCCAAACCCTGGTCGGCGCGGAAGTTGGATTTGCGTTCGTCCTACTAGTGGGCACGGGTTTGCTGCTGACGAGTTTTCGTCACCTTCTCGCCGTCGATCCGGGATTCACCAGCCGTGGCGTAATCACCGCCACAACGAGTGTGCCTTCTTCCAAATATCCTTCGGGTGCGGCGTTGCGAGAGGTAGTGAACCGGTCGTTGGAAGCGATCCGCGCGGTGCCGGGCGTGGCCTCCGCCGGGGTCACCTCGCGCATTCCGTTGGGCGGTGAATACGATGACAGTTTCATTCTCGCCGAAGGCTACGTCACCAAACCCGGCGAATCCTTGATTTCTCCGCGGCGCCTGGCGGTTACGCCCGGCTATTTTGAAACGATGAAGATCGGGCTGGTCCGCGGGCGGTATTTCGAGCAGCGCGACACCGATAGCGCGCCGGGTGTGGTGATCGTCGATGAAGAGCTGGCGCGTCATTTTTGGCCAAACGAAGACCCGATCGGGCGGCGCATGTTCCAGCCGGACAATCCGGACCACCCGACGGTGACCGACTCCAATACGCGCTGGTATAGCGTTGTTGGAGTGGTGCGTTCCGTCCGGCTTGAGGATCTCGCAGGGGCGCGGAGTGCGTTTGGCGCCTATTACTTTCCCTATGCGGAAAATCCGTCGCGCACGTACACGTTCGCCATCAGAGCGAATCACGACGGCGATATGAGCGCAGTGACACGAGCGGTGCGTCAAGCTGTGGCGCAGGTCGATCCGGAACTAGCGCTTTTCGATATCAAGACGATGGAGGAAAGAACCGAACTTTCCATGTCCTCGCGCCGCACCTCCATGACGCTGGCGACAATCTACGGCGGCCTTGCGCTGTTCCTTTCCTCAATCGGTATCTACGGAGTTCTAGCGTATCTCGTGACGCAGCGGAAGCGCGAAATTGGAATCCGCATAGCACTCGGCAGCACCTCCGCGGGGATCGTGAGATTCGTACTCCGCGAATGTTTGGTGCTGGTGGCCATTGGGCTATCCCTCGGGTTGGCGGGTGCCGTGGCGATGAGAAGACTGATCGCCACGCAACTTTACGATGTGTACCCCTTGGACCCGCTGGTCGTGGGAGGCGTCACCCTGCTGCTCGGAATTGTGGCCCTGGCGGCATGCGTTGTGCCTGCGTGTCGCGCCATGCGCACGGACCCGATCGTGGCATTGCGGTACGAATGATTCAAGGAACCGCCCGAGAGCATCCTTGGGCACACGATTCCGCGCAGGTGTAATGCGCAAAGTGTAAAACAAGCCCGGAGGAAGAATAGCCGGAGTGGATAGCGGAATGAATTGCAGAAAATTGGCGTGTTCCTAGAACAAAATGCTTTTTCAAACACCCTGAAAACGCGATATCCGTCAGTCAACCAAGTCCTGGCAGGTATCGAGCGGGTGGACACTCTGTTTGCATGAAAGCGGATTTCGTTTGCGTAACGCGACGACGGTGTATCACTTTTCTCCCCGCGGTAAACAACCCCTTCACTTTCTTGACGGGGTGATACGCGCTAAGGGGAAAACGTTACACGTGGGGGCGGGCGTATGCGCTCGGATTCGCCGTGCGGGTGTGGTCCAGTACTTGATTTCCGGTTGGCGTTTGCCCGGCTTGGCGCCCTGTTGCTGATTTGGAGTTGAAAATGGGGGTCATTACAATTAGCATAATCGCTCCTGCTAACAACACTCACTAATCCGGCAAGCAGCATTTTCAAGGTGGAGGTAACTATGAAGGCTTTTCAAAAAGCTGTGCTCTGGACAAGCTTACTGTTCTTGGCCAAGGGGGTCGCAGCCCAAACCCCGGCTGATGTTCCGGTTTTCCAGATAACGAAGGAAGGCAGCACGGTTCGGTTCGCCGTCAAAGCTTCCGTCTCCCTTGAAGGAACGTTCGACAAGTGGGAGGCCACTGTCACGTACCCGTCTAGGGATGTCGAAGCAGGCGTTCTCGACATCAAGATTCAGGCAGATAGTGTGAATACGGGAAGCGGCATGAAAGATGACAAATTGAAGAGCAAGGATTTCTTCAACGCGAAAGACGATCCCTACATTACATTTCATTCGACGAAGATGACTCAGACGGGTCCCGCGACAGTCGAGGTCCAGGGAAACTTCATCATACGTGGAGTCTCAAAGCCAGAGACTCTGGTCTTCGCGATTACGGGCAAAGGAACGGGTTCGGGCGAGATCAAAGGAACAATGGCGTTTGACCGTAAGGAGTTCGGAATGAACAGCGGCATCCCTTTCATCAAGATCGCCGATCGCGTGGAGGTCAGCGTCGATCTGAAGGGGAAACGAATTAGCGGACCCCCACTGGCCTTTAAGCAATAGTGCGTAGATACGCATCCACTGTATCGCTTACGGCCGCCTCGACAGAGGGTGCTTTCGTGCTGGATGATGAGCAACCCACCAGAACTGCACTAAGCGTGAAACATCCGACAAGCAGAAACCTTTTCACGGGACCTCCGATAACCTGTCGCATCATACTGATAAAGACCAATTAACAATTCTGCAACAGTCGCCAAACACTGGTTTTTCCGATTAGTGCTCACGCAGGGACTGAGCGAGACTGATTAAGTTTTGCGGGATCACACGAATGACACCCCGGCGTGGACTATCTATGTCCGCTATCGCTAAGAACGCCACAGATAGAACCAAGGGTAGAACCAACATCCGGACAGCTTCCTGTTTAGTGCGGCGCGAATCAAAGCCAACCAACAGGTTGGAGGTGAGGGCGACTGCCACCATTAGACACCATGCCGCAGTCGGGATTCGGTACCACCATGCGGCCTGAGTGTATCCCTGCGAGTTCAACACATCGTTCATGCCTGAAACGGCCAGAGCAAGAAGAGGTGTCGGTTGCGCCCCAGCCGGGGCATACACGGCGGACCACAGCTCAGTCTGGAGTTGAGCCGTATCGGTATCAATCTTTTGAAGTGCACTCTCGTCGCGAGTTTCATAGAACAAAACGCGCTGATCGAGATAGTTCCTCAGCAGTGCACGCACATTCGTCCTATCGCTGGCAGGCAGCAAGTCTGCTCGGACATATTCTGTGCCAATTGCGTTGGCCTCTGCTTCCTCGTAGTTTTTGCGCTGATCGTAGCGGCTGCTGGCCATCGAAAAGCTGAATCCGATTATGAGACCGAGCAAAGTTAGGGTGGAGGCCACAACCAGATCGAAATCCTGGTATGCGTCCTCTTCCATGTTGTTCCGCCTCCTGCGAAAGAGGAACCCAATTCGTGCCGCCAGCCACATGACAATGAACGAGAGAGCGAATACAAGAAACGGGTGCCCAAATAGACTGCTCATCTGTCGTAACCTCCTGCCTTCATCTGGTGACCGCATTGGTGACTCGAGCACCACACTCGAACCGCCCCGGGGGAAGCTAGAGTGTAGCGTTTTCCTCTCGGCGCGGAAGCCGTCTTTCGCCCGAAAGTCGTCCCTGGCTGACTTGTGAAGATTTCAGATTTCCGGTAACCGTTGCCAGCTCAGACGGTCAGTGCAACACCTTCCAATACATTGGATTCGACAATGCTTCACCGGTAGGACCGGGACAAATCGGGAGTTGAGAATGACTTGTGAGCTGAGCCTCGGGCTGTATCATTCAGTCTCGGAACTTAACGTGGCCGAGTTGCTCTAATCGGCTCTTCGGATACCTAACTGAGACCATCCAGCTTCGTCCAACTTTCGTACTTTGTTGCGTCCAGGTGCAGGCCATGTTACTCGCTTCAAAAAGCCGTCTTCATCCACGTCAAGTTCGCCGATCAGTTGGAGGGCCTCCTTACCAAGATCGAAGTCGACCCGCGAGGGCTAAGCGGGAGCTTCCCGGGCTACATACCTACCGAAGATGCGGATCGCGACCGACATACCTCAGTTTTTCTTGATTACCTTGTGCTTCGCGGTGACACTATGACCGGTGCCGCCCTAGCGGACGGCGGGCCTCACTATGCGTTTTCTTCGTGGATCAAACTGACTCGGGAGCCCGAGCCCGGTCCTCGATAATGCGAGAATAGAGGGCAGTATAGGAACTTCATTGGCGACCACTCTGATTGTTCGGCGATCTCAGTATCACCAGCAAATCCTCGTCGACCATCTCACTCCCGGTACCCCCGCTTTTCGTTCCGCGTTCCATACACTGAGTTCTGGAATCGCCGATTCTGGGCTTGGCGCCACGGACGCCGGCAAACAGGCCATTGCGAGGTTCTACGACTTAGTGAATCAACAAGCACACGTGCTGTCTTACATGGACACCTTTTGGATTCTGGGCGTGTTTTGCTCGTTGATGTTCGCTCTCGCATTTTTCTTGAAAAAGAATGATCCAAGTGCGAGCGGAGGTGTGGCAGCCGGGTAAGGATATGCCTGGCAACGTGAGAATTGCCATCACTACCCTGGACTACAGAACCGACAGAGTTCGACCAGTTCGGTAAAAGGTGGCAAGATCCTAATAAACGACGCTTCTCTAGTGAGGGCTGTTACAAGTTACAAGAGCTTTTTCTTTGGTGTTGGCCTCCTCAGGGCACACCCTTGCGCTGGATTCTGAGAGCATCGATCGTTGGCGTTCGTGTGTTCACCTTTCGGCCTTTGCCTAGGATGCGGGTTTCGAAGCCGATATTCCATCCAGCACTCCCAAGAAGTCCGGAAAGTAGCAGGCAATTCCTATTGTTCCTGGAGCAGGACTACGTCGGACGTGGCGTGAGTGTGCAGGACGGCGAGCGTTTTACCATTTGGCGACCATGCAAATTTGGCAATGTTGTCAGCGTTAAAGTTCGTGACCTGGTGTCCAACAGCGCCATCTAGCGGTTGCACAAAGATGTTGTCCACGCCTTTATCACGGATGATGTAGGCGACCGATTTTCCGTCTGGCGCAAATGTAAAGTTGTTGACGTAATTGCCGGTGTCCCAAATGCGTGGATCGGTGCTAATCAGCCGAGGAGAGGATGGTGAAAACAGCTGGACGACTGCCAATTTAACCGCAGCGGGCGCATCGATGACTTGCACATTTGCTCTAAAAACCACCTGTTCTCCGTCTGGTGAAATGGCTTGGCCCCCAACGCTGAACATTAAAGGAACTGCGGGCCAAAGAGCAGGTTCAGCTTCTCCCCCTTCAAAGGGGACTTTCATAATCGTGGGGCTACCGTTCGGATTAATGTAATAGACCCACTTTTGATCCTGAGAACAAGCTGGATAACCGTCCACGGGGCCTTTGGTTAGCTGCTTCAAACCGAAACCGTCCGTGTTGGCTCTCCAGATGCGAATGCCGTTTCCGGCGTGGTAAGCCCAAGTGAGAAGAACATAACGATCTCCACAGCGTTGGACGTCAATGAGCGACGCATTGGGATCACTCACTATCGTGGTTCGCGGGCTGCTATCCATGCCAAGACGTTGCACGCTTCGCCCATCGGATATAAGTAAGCTGCCATCGGCTGTCCACGTAAAGCCTTGAACGTCCTGGGTCTGTGGTAAAGAGACGACAGCAGAATGGCCACCCGCATCAGTAAGGAGCTCAAGGGTATTGGTGATTCGGGTTTGAACCGTGGCCGCAGTTTTGCCGTCCGCAGAGGCAGTCAAGGTCGAATAGGCATTTGTATCTCGGGTAATCGGCTGAATCTGTCCTCTGGGACTTCTAATTACGCCAATTTGCCCACGTCCAATGGCCCCCTTGCGCTGGTAGATGACCGCAAGGGAGTCATCTCGCAACCACAACACCTCCTGCGTGGTTTCGTTCGGAAATGACGCGAAAGGTAGAACCTGTTTACGCGAGAGATCAAATAATCTCACTGCTCCTAGGGCATCATTGGGACGGTTTATTGTAAAAGCGATACGGTTCCCGGCGGGTGACCAGCTCAGAAAAGCGGGAAGCGAGTCGGATGTAGAGGGTTCGATTCGCAACACCGTTTCATCGGTGCCGTCCGAATTGGCGACCAGGAAGCGATATTTTCCCACCTCCGGATCATTGGCACGGGCATAGGCGATGCGGTGTCCTTCGGGGGAGAAGGCGATGTTGGAATCGACATCTGGTGCAATGGTCTGGGGCATACCGCCGAGGACTGGTGTCCGGTAAAGATCCCAGTCGGATAACGTACCACCTGCTGCTTTGCGAAAGTACACATAGTTTCCATCCGGCGAGAAAGCGAGTGAAGCGTAGACCGCTGCCGCTGGCGCGACAATCTGAGTATCGCTACCTGTGGGCACATTGCGCAGCCACAAGCTGTGCAATCCGTTGTCGTTCTGCACGTTGAGGATGAACTTGCCGTCCGGCGAAATAGCCGCTTCTTCCGCCTTGCCGGTGTTGGTGATCTGCGTCATGGTGAAATTCTGAAACGGTATTGGAATGCTCCGATGGATCAGCGCATAGATTCCAAATGCTCCTGCTGCAATCAGCAGCAGTGCCAGTCCCGAAAATACCGCAATTCCCAATTTGTGCTGACGCGCCACCGCTATGACGCTCGAACTGCTGGCGGCCGCTGTGGGCGCAGACGAAGCGGGCGGTTGCTCACTGGGCCAACCTCTTGCCTGTACTGGCGGGCTCGCTAGTGATGCCGGCTGCGCCACACTTTCTTGCCCGGAACTACTGTCTCGCAGCAAGCGTCTTAAATCGCTGCGCATCTCCGAGGCGTGTTGGTATCTCAGGTTGCGGTCTTTCTCCAGCGCTTTCGTGATGATTTCTTCCAGCTTTGACGGAAGTTCGACATTGAGCCGCGTGGCGGGCGCGGGCGTCCGATTCAGAATGGCTTCGAAAATCAAGCCGGTGCTTTCCCCACAGAAAGGCAACTGACCCGTGGACATCTCGTATAGAACCACTCCGAACGAGAATAAATCTGTGCGACTGTCCAGTTCTTTGGCACGCACCTGCTCCGGCGACATGTAAGCGACGGTTCCCAAAGTGCTACCGGGGCTGGTGAGATGGTCAGGATCGATATCTTGTGTGGCCAGTGTGGTCTCGGCCCCGGTTGGGTTTTTTGTTCCAGAGACCTTGGCAAGACCAAAATCGAGAATCTTGGCATGTCCACTCTCTGAGACGAAAACGTTTGCTGGCTTGATGTCGCGGTGAATTATTCCCTTGGAGTGCGCCGCGTCTAGTCCCTCGGCCACTCCAATCGCGACTTCGAGCAACTCCTCGAGTTCCATGGGGCGAGCCGCAATGGCGTGTTTCAGGGTCTTGCCTTCCAAATACTCCATGGCAAGAAAGGTCCGACCGTTTTCTTCGCCAATGTCATGGATGGTACAGATGTTGGGATGGTTCAGAGCAGACGCCGCTTTCGCTTCGCGTCGAAACCGCTCCAATGCCTGCGGATCGTGCGCCAACGCGTCGGGAAGAAACTTAAGCGCAACGAAGCGGTCGAGCCTCGTGTCCTGGGCTTTAAACACTACACCCATCCCGCCACCAGCGAGCTTCTCGATAATGCGGTAATGTGAGATGGTCTGCCCGATGAGGGCGTCGGAAACCGCCATAATCCGGCAATATTAGATTTTGATCTGGAGCAAGTCAACGAGGAGACAGATTACAAGTCAAGTCCCATGCCGATGGTTGTGAAAATCACTTGCTCAAGGAAGTCGCCGAACCGTTTGCCGGAGACTCTTTCACTGTGGTTGCCGGTTTCCGCTATTAGCTCCTGATAGGTCTCGGGAGTTGAAGCGCAGTCAAGCTTGCAACGGTGCTCGGTACAAAAGAACGCACGACGACGGGAAGGAAGCCGGAGTGGGCTACAGGCTTGTGCTGTTGTCGTCACGAAACCAAGTGCAGCGAGCCGATGGCTGACAACGTCGGCGTCAAAAACGTGGACTCTGCCTGTCAACCGCCAAGAACAACGAATCAACTCAGAATACGTCGGCGTCGTTATGGTTAAGGCAAGGCGAAAGCAACAACCGCGTCCCCCAGCGGTTCTTCTGGGATTCTCGGATGCCCACCCGCTGCGATAACAAGATACTGCTTGCCATGGACAGCGTATGTCATAGGAGTAGCATTTCCGGCTGCTGGTAACTCTGCATGCCAGAGTTCTTTCGCGGTCGTGGTATCGAACGCACGGATTTGCGAGTCAGTTGTACCCGCGATGAAAACAAGACCGCCTTCCGTAGTGATGGGGCCACCTAGGCTAATAGACCCCAAAGGCACGGAACCGTGCGATCCACCAAAGTTCTGCATGGAACCAAGCGGAACCTGCCAGCGTATCGCCCCGGTTACCATGTCTACTGCTGTTAGCGTGCCCCACGGGGGCGCTCCACAGGGCAGGTCGGACGGGGATTGCAGAAAACGGCGAAGCATCCCGTAGGGAGTGCCGCGCTGCGAGCCATACTCCCCGTCTTCATCGTCCGATTTGACTTTGTCACGCGGAATGAGCCGCACGCGCGCAATCAGGTGAGTGGTATTGACGATGAGCAGGTTCGATTGTGGATCGAAGGCATACCCGCTCCAGTTCATTCCTCCAGTGTTGCCTGGGATCGCCAGCGTGCCTTGAATGCTAGGAGGAGTGAAGATGCCTTCATTACGAAGCTTGCCTATCGCTTCGAGGCATGCGTCGCGGTCCGCAGGCGTGGGCCCCCAGGCATCGTCCACGGACATGTGTTGTGGTGCGAGAGGCGGAGGAGCAAGGGGAATGGGCTGTGTTGGTGATGTCTTCTCGCCGGGGACATCGCTTTGCGGTACGGCCCGCTCTTCGATGGGAAATATCGGCTTGCCAGTGTCACGATTGAGCACATAAAGAAAGCCAGTCTTATTCCCCTGAATCACGACCGGAATTCTCTTTCCGTCATGAGGTATGGTTGCGAGCAAGGGTGGGGATGCGGTGTCATAGTCCCAAAGATCGTGGTGAACCAACTGGAAGCCCCATGCAATTTCCCCGGTATTTGCATGAAGGGCGACAACGGAATTTGCCCACTTGTTGTCTCCGGGGCGCAGACCTCCGTAATAATCCGGACTGGCGCTGCCTGTGGGAACGAAAACCAGATCGCGGGCGACATCTATCGCCATGATGGACCATGCGTTCGCGGCCCCTGTCAGCCATGAGGAACTGGCATCCTGTCGATTTTGTGGAATGGGGTCCCAACTCCAGCGCAAAGCTCCTGTTCGGGCGTCAAACGCACGCACAACTCCGGAAGGCATGTCTGCGCGGACGTTGTCGTCGATCGCCGATCCAACAATCACGATGTCCTCAATGGTGACTGGCGGAGAAGTCATGTGATACCAGCCACGCATATGTTCGCCAAGGTTCGCGTGTTCATAGCCCGGAACATTTCGCAAATTCACCTGGCCGGCATTGCCGAAGTCCGGACAGGGATGTCCTGTCACCGCATCAAGAGCGATCAACCTGGCATCGAGCGTTGACTCAAAGATGCGCCGTTTGCATAGTTCTGTGCTGCTTCGCGAGGGATCGAGCCAGGCCGCTACACCGCGATTAATCAGCCCATCGCCATAATCAAGACTTTGGTCGATCTTCGGATCATAGGCCCAGATCTCTTTCCCGGTAGCGGGCTCGAGAGCGATGACGCGATTAAATGGGGTCGTGAGGTAGAGCATGCCGTTGACGAGGATAGGAGTTGTCTCAAATCCGCTTCGCTTTCTTGCATCATGGCCATCGGAGATGTCCCCGGTATGGTAGACCCAGGCTACTTTGAGCTTCGGAACGTTCTCCCGGTTGATTTGAGTAAGAGAGGAATGGCGCATCCCTCCCGGATCGTTTCCGTAGTTTAGCCAGTCCGATTCATTGCTGTTTTGTCCATGCGCAAATGATCCAAGGCTGGCCCAAGCCAGGATGATCGTAAGACTGCGTTTTATGCGCAACATTTTTTGAGAGGTCATGGGAACAACGCTATGGCGTAGCGTCGGAGAGCGCAAAGGAACTGGGACGACCGGGCTCAGGACAGGGACAAACCCGACAGCGCATTGATTTTATCACTCAGTGAGTGTTTCTTGTGACAGCTTGAGGTAATGTCGATTCATCGTGGCATGCGTGCGCCAACCCGCAACAAACGCTGGTTCCTGGCTAATATTTAGAAGATCGTGGCTGCTCACATTTTTGGGATTCACGGTCTTCGGCTTCCTTAACTTCGAGTACCGCTACTTGGATAACCTGGCTCGGGGAATACACCACACATTTGGAATTCGGCTATTTGAGGAAATGACGGGAGCGTATGTCGGCCTTTTGCTTTTCCCAGGAGTGATTTGGGCAATACGCCGCGCTCGCATCCGCCAGGACAACTGGTGGACGATGGTGCCGCTGAACCTGTTGATCGCGATTGTCTTTTCCATTGCAGACACAACCGGCATGAGCATAGTGCGTCGGTTGATGGCTCCGTTCTTCGGGCTGGGCCAGTATAACTACGGGATCATGATGTACCGCTATCCGATGGAGTTTGCGCTGCATGTTCTTTTGTTTTGGTTCGCCGTGGCGTGTGTTTATAGCTTCGACTCTTACCGCGAAGCTCGGGACCGCCAAGTCGCAGCAGCAGACCTGGAAGCCCGGTTTGCCGAAGCGCAGTTGCAGAATCTGCGACTTCAGCTACAACCGCATTTTTTGTTCAATGCCCTGAATGCCGTCTCCGCTGTAATGTATGAAGATGTCTGCCGTGCCGATCGCATGCTGACGCAATTGAGCGATCTGCTCCGTCGTACACTGCACACCGGACATTCGCAGGAAGTCCCCCTTGAGGAAGAGCTCGCATTGGTCAACAGCTACATCGCAATTATGGAGCAACGATTTGGAGAGGACCTGAAGGTCGAATTAACGGTGGACTCGCAGTTGGCGCACGCGTTGGTTCCGCAACTTATCCTGCAGCCTCTGGTGGAAAATTCCATACGTCATGCCCGCAATCCGAAGAACTCGAAACTATACTTACAGATCACCATAAAGCAGGATAAAGGCGATCTGCTGCTTCAAATACAGGATGATGGACCCGGCATCTCCAGCCAGGCCGATCGACCCTGGAGCACGGGAATCGGACTTTCGAATACCGAGCTGCGACTGCAACATTTGTACGGTGCGCGTCAGCAAATGCTTCTTGAAAATGTGAACGGCCTTCGAGTCACGATCCGCTTGCCGCTTCACACGGCGGCGATATCGGCATGAGTTCCGTGCCAGTGCTCCGAGTCTTTGTAACCGATGACGAGGCTCCTGCCCGGAGAAAAGTAATACGCTTTCTTGAACAAGAAGCACAAGTTGTTCTTGTGGGAGAAGCAGGCAGCGGCGCGGCGACTGTCGCTGCAGTTCCGCAAGCGAAGCCAGACCTCTTGCTTCTGGACATCCAGATGCCTGGGATGGATGGCTTCGACGTGCTGGCTGCCCTCGAAAATCTCTTTCTTCCGAAAACCGTGTTTGTAACTGCGCACGATGAATACGCCCTCCGCGCCCTTGAAATTCATGCATTCGACTATCTTCTTAAGCCCTTCGATCAGGCACGTTTTTCCAAAGTCATTGCCGATGTCAGGCGACAGACAGAAAGAGAGGAACACGGTGAACCAAAGATCGCCTTGCAGCGATTATTGGAACAGGTTCGTGCTCAACGGGAACCGCGATTGCTGGTGGAGGAGAACGGGCGAGGGACTCTGCTGTCGCTCAATCACGTTGACTGGGTCGAAGCGGATCGCAACTATGTCAAATTGCACACCGGAGGCCACACCTACCATGTGCGAGGAACTATCGAAAGTATTGAGGAAAGAGTGGATTCTAGAATCTTCCTCCGGCTAAACCGGTCTGCGCTAGTCCGTATAGACTTTATTCATGAATTGCAAAAATGGACTCATGGCGAGTACCTGGTGATATTGCAGTCCAGCCAACAACTGATGTGGACTCGCCGCTATCTTGCCAGACATTCCGAATTGCTGCGCAACCTTTGAGTACAACAACCTGCATCGGTCCCTTGTTCATGAACCTCGGTTCACTTCGGCCTCATTGGTTTGTCGGCTCCTTAAATACGATGACGTATTTACATACTCTTTAGAGGGCAAATTCTGCTATTCTTAGCATGGAGGAGATTGCTCTTCATGCCAAGGCGAAGCCCATTCTCTATAGTTCTCAGTAAGGAAGAGCGTATCACGTTGCAGGCTCCGGCACGACAGTATACGTCACCGTATTGCGACGTAGTCCGCGCAAAAATCGTGCTGCTCGCTGCCGAAGGGCTCTCCAACGATGTCATCGCTGCGCGCCTGGACACCCCGCGCCAAATTGTCAGTAAGTGGCGCAAACGATTTGCCCTCGCGCGCCTTCCTGGCCTGGAATCGCAACCTCGGGGCGGGCGTCCCGCCCTCTTTTCCCCCCGGCGTCGTCGTCCAAGTTAAGGCGCTGGCCTGTGAACTCCCGCATCGCTTGCAACTTCCGCTCTCACGACTTTCTCTGTCCGAGATCCGCCGCGAAGTCCTCGCCCAGGGATTGGTAGCGAAGATCAGTGGAGCGACCCTGTGGCGCTGGCTCAGCGCCGATGCCCTCCGCCCTTGGCGGCATCGCAGTTGGATCTTCCCACGCGACCTCGATTTCGCGGCGAAAGCCGGGCGCATCCTCGATCTGTATAACCGCGTTTGGAAGGGACGCCCTCTAAACGCGCGCGAGTTTGTCATCTCCGCGGATGAAAAAAGTAGTATTCAAGCCCGTCGTCGCAAGCAACCTACCCTGGCGCCTGCGCCGGGTCGTTCCACCAGAGTCGAACACGAATATTTCCGTGAAGGGGCATGGACCTATCTGGCTGCCTGGGATGTGCATCGAGCCAAGGTGTTCGGCCGCTGCGAAAAGAAAAGCGGCATTGCCCCGGTCGATCGCCTGATTGCGGAAGTCATGAGCCGACAACCCTACAAGTCAGCACGTCGCGTTTTCTGGATCATGGACAACTGTTCCGCCCATCGCGGCCAAAAGGCGGTCCACCGCCTGCGTTCTCAATGGCCCAACGTCGTCCTCGTGCACACCCCCGTCCACGCTAGCTGGCTCAATCAGATTGAGATTTATTTCTCTATCGTTCAGAGGAAGGTACTCACGCCCAACGACTTCAAATCCCTCAATGAGCTCGAACAGCGGCTGCTCGCCTTCCAGCGGCGATACGAGGAAACCGCTTCTCCGTTCCAGTGGACTTTCACTCGCAAAGACCTGACAACTCTCTTGGCGAAGATTGAAAACAGCCGGTTGGCTTCAGCCGCCTAACGCGTTGCAAATACGTCACCGTAATTCCGAACTAGAGTACTAAGTCCTGGTTCGTCGTGCTTACCGGACATCTTGCTACCAGTACTCTAAGTCTCCGCTTTACCCCTTCTCAGGAGATCTTTTGCTCTAGAATCTCAAACATGGAGCGTCGTATGACAACTCAAGACTTGGTTGCGCTTTGGGAAAGACACTGCCGCTGCGAATTCGAAACCCGCGATGCTAATGCCACGATGGCTACAATGGTTCCACAGCCCTATGTGAATCACATTCCGACCATGACAGGTGGAGTGGGTTTCGAACAGTTGAAGCGCTTCTACGCCCACCATTTCATTCCGGTCAATCCACCAGATTTTCGTTTGACACCGGTTAGTCGGACAGTCGGGGCTGATACCATCGTCGACGAGTTCATCGTCCATTTCACGCACACGACGGTGATGGACTGGCTGTTGCCCGGAGTTACACCCACAGGACGCGCGGTGGAAATCCCAACCGTGGCCATCGTTAAGTTCGAAGGCGACAAGGTGGCGCATGAACATATCTACTGGGATCAAGCTTCATTGTTGGTTCAGGTCGGTCTCCTCAACCCACGCGGGCTGCCTGTCGCCGGCGTGGAAACAGCACAAAAAGTGATGGATCAGCACCTGCCGAGCAATCACCTCATGGCGCGCTGGCAGGAAAGCGAAGGCAAGGCGAGTGGTAGCCACACCTGAGAAGTGGACGATTCGCGGTAAGTGCCCGGCACGCGTTACCTGTAAAGTCCATACTATTACCAAATTTCCGATTTCTCTTAGTCAACGCGTCATGTTGGGCTAGCAGGAGCAGGACGATCCCGACGACGAGCTCGTCTTTGTGGTTGGTGCAGCCGCTCCCATTCTTTTTACGTGCTAAGTCTTTGTAAGGCATCGCGAATTCTCCATTTCTGAAGTGGAATTCTCCCGTTCATATTCATCGAGCGCCTTGAGACACTCCGTTAGCTTTGCTGCTCGTACTTCTTTGCGCTGACAGATTTTCTCTAGCGTATGCTGATTGATTCCTCGCCGCATGAACTGTCGTTTGGGAATCTTCGCGATACGCGCCAATTGCTCCTCAGTCGCGACCATATTTCCCCGTCGTTTGTATTGGATGGCTTTGAACTCCAGCAAACTCAAATCATCGCCTTCTTCCCAATGTCGGTCGGATTCCTTTCCGATATAAATTGGCGGTGACTTCGCGACGACGTGGGCGCGTTGCAATTGACCTCGTGTATCGAATTCGCAGGCATTACCGTTAGGCCCAAGGCTTTTGGCTTCTGGATGATCTTGATAGGAATCCAGGAGCACGAAGAAATTCTTTGGTAGCACTTTGCAGAGGTCGTATTCGCTGGTGAGGGCGTAGATCGGTGATTCGCGATCATGAATGTTAATGCACTTGCCATGCATCCAGTCATTTCGCTGTGACGTGAAAGGGGTGAGCAATATAAAGTGATTAGGATCAACATTCTCGGGAATCCCGAAGCGGGATATTTGCGGCAACATCATGAAGTTGTAGGGACGTGTAAGCGGGCCCTTGGCAAGAGTCCGCAGAGCATGGTGCGGGGTACTGAGAGTCAATTTCATCATTACTGGAAGGTTGAACCATTCGGGTCTTTTGCGCGCAAGTCCTAAAACACCGCGCATGATCCAGTCCCAGGATTCGAAGATCCATTTTGGAGTTTCATGTTTCCAGTCCTTCGGAGAATCCATCGGTGGGTAGCAAAAGCCAAGCCCGTGCGCCTTAGGTTGCAATTCTAGAAGTACAACTTAAAGTTCACCTCGAAGTTTACTACTACCGGAACGGCCTCGCCGTCGCGAACCGGCGCCTTACATCTCCACGTCGCTAGGGTTTTCAACGTAACCTCATTCAAACCACGTAAGCCGCGTATAATCCGCACATTCGTTAGACGTCCGTCGGCTCCGATGATTGCTTCCACAAGGATCACCCCCGAGATGTGCGCTTGCCTGGCTCCCTCCGTATAAGGTGGATTCGGCATGTAGGAACAGGAGGGCATTAAACCTGGTGCAGCCGTATTGATCGGCTGGCCCTTGAAAGTTTGGGCCAAAGGCGGCAGCCCGTTGAGATCGACCGAACTTGAAAGATCGACGCGGGAAAGGTCTATATGCAATTTACCCTTCACGCTCAGTCCTTTATTTTCGCCTCCAGCACGAACCACGCGAGCGGAAAAATCAATGGTCTTATCATCGACCTTGGCGAGATCAGCGCTAACGATTAGATCCGCTTTCAGTTCGCTTCCGAGCCCTCGAACCACTTCTACAGACTGGAAGTTGAGGGGTGCAAGCCGCTCCCGCTGAATCAGACTTTGAACCTTAGTGCGGTCGACAACCTTGAAATCGTCCCTCGAAAGCTGCGCCGAGAGTAAATCCGCCAGTTGGATCCCAAATGGAGTGACACCCTTTCCGACGAATATGAAATCTGTCACCGCAATTTTACATTTGCCGACTTTACAATCAAATTGCTGCGCGTTCTCTTTGATTTACAAAGCAAGTGACGCGAGCAAATCTGGCGGTAAAGTGGCCGAGGGCTGAGTGGAAGCATTCGACTGTTGTGCATTGGCGCGGCCAATACAAGAAAAACAAAGAAACGTAAGCAACGAGAATAAAGGGAGTGGTTTGAGGCGGATCATTTTTTGGATAGTCGAGCAGTACTTACGAAATGCGGTATTTGTTCCAGCGTCAAAGTAGACTATTAGTTACTTCTGCTTCGATTCGCCGTTCTATGTAGATTTTGGAATCCATGATGACCCCGAGATCAGAATAGAGCGTGACGAGGATAATATCGCAGGCAGTTACTTAGAGATCAACTAATCCAAAATCAGTTTCGATAGAGTATCGAATCGCCACACCATCTCTTCTGCACGCCGCTGTAGCAGTTTCCCCTCAGTGCGTAGGACCCCTTCGCTTTCTTGACCCCCTGCGCGGGCGGCAAGTACACTAGAAGATTGCAAATGCTGCCGGAAAAGCGGTAGCACGGTTTGGTTTGCCTGTACCAGGGAATCCTCTCAGGCAGCAGCGTGCAACGAAGCTGCGGATATACCGCAAGCCGCTGCAATGTAGTAACACTCAAGGGGGACTGCTTTGCCAAAGCGTACTTTTCAACCGCGGAAACGACGCCGCGCCAAGACCCACGGGTTCCGTTCGCGCATGAAGACCAAGGGCGGTCGCAAAGTGCTTGCCGCGCGCCGCAAGAAGGGGCGTCATCGCCTTACGCCAGAGTAGCGGCAGCGAGTCCGCAGCGGGCTTCGCGTTTCCGCGCGAGGCGCGCTTGGTGCGCAAAGGCGATTTTGACCGCGTGTACCAGACCGGCAAGCGTTTTTCCAGCAGCCACTTCACCGTCTTCGTTCGTCGCAACGAACTTGCCCTGAGCCGTTTCGGCTTCAGCATCAAGAAGGCATTAGGTGGCGCGGTGGTGCGCAATCACATCCGGCGACGGCTGCGGGAAATGGTGCGCTGCCACCGGCAGGAGATATCCGCGGGATGGGACATCGTGATTCATCCGAAGGGTTCGGTGGACAAGACGCCGTTTGTGGCGCTGGCGCTGGACCTCGTACGGCTACTGAAGCAGCTGTGACTTCTGTAACGAAAAAGCATTCCGTAGGCGTGCGCGCGGCGCTGTTCGCGCTCGATTTCTACAAGTCGTACTTGTCGCCCCTGTTTTCTGGAAATTGCCGCTTCGATCCGACTTGCTCGCGATATGCATACGAAGCGATCGAACGGTTTGGCGTGGTGCGCGGCGCTTGGTTGGGAACGAAACGGCTGTTGCGCTGCCATCCACTTTCAGAAAAATTTGGGTACGACCCGGTTCCGGAGAAATGGGAAGAGATGCGATCGAAATCCTGTACGCCTTCTGAAACTCGCGGGGTGCATTCGTGAGCACGCCGCCGCTGGGCCAATTCCCACCCCTCGGGCCGAACAAGGACAAGTTCTCGCCGGAGCTACGCATTTTGGTGGCTTCGCTGCTTTCAATGGTGGTGATCCTTTTGTGGGCAAAGTTTTTTGCGCCGAAGCCCGCTGTCCACCCCCAGCAGCAAAACGCGCCCGCGGTCAGCGCTCCAGCAACTCCCGGCCAACCTGCGAATTCGGGTGGGACCAACGGCAGCATGTCGGCCACGCCCGCCACAACAGCGGTTACTGCGGCCGCTATAAATGCTTCTGCCGTGGCCGATGCGCAGGAGCGCACGCTCGTCGTAGAAAATGGCTTGTACCGCGTGGAATTCTCGAATCGCGGCGCCGTGGTGAAAAGCTGGCAGCTCAAGAAATACAAAGACGACTCGAAGCCTCCACGCACTTTGGATTTAATCCATGAGAACTCCGCCAAGCTGACGGGCGGGTGGCCTTTCTCTCTCCTATTCGACGATCCGCAACTCGAGAAAGCCGCCAACACGAACCTGTACACGATCTCGACCGATAGCACTTCGCTCGACGCACCGGCCGACGTAACGTTCACATGGAGCGACGGCCATCTCGAAGTCGTCAAGAAATTCCACTTCGATCATTCCTATATCGTCAATGTCGAAACCACCACAAACTATAACGGTTCGCACGTGCAGGCAGGGCTCGCATGGCGCGGCGGCTTTGGCGACATGACGGTCACAAATCCTGCCCCGATTACGACGATCATGACGTTTTACAGCGAAGGCGGAAAGTTGACGACGGTTGGTTACAAGAAACTCGAAGAACCAGAGAAGTTGGGAAACACTTGGCAGGGCGGCAAGAATTTTGCGGGTATCGAGGACCGCTATTTCGCGGTGACCTTTTTGCCGCCGAGCGATTCTCCTTCTACTACGCTTCAAACGCGCTATTGGAAGGTTTGGGACACGGCGATGGTCAACGGTAAGGAAGAACCCGAGGCCGTTCCTGAAGTTGCCGCGGCCAGTTCCTCCCAGCCGATGAACATGCGTATCTTTGTGGGGCCGAAAGATTACGACATGCTGAAGGCGATGCATCCGCCGCTGCAATCGCTCGTGAATTTCGGAATGCTGGAATTCATCGCTGACCCGTTGTTCCACGGCCTAAAGTGGTTGCACGATTATATTCCGAATTGGGGCTGGGCGATCGTCGTGCTCACGCTGCTGATCAACATGGTGTTATTCCCGCTGCGCATCTCGAGCTACAAGAGCACCATGAAAATGCAACGCGTGGCTCCCGAGATTAAGCAGGTGCAGGAGAGATATAAGAAGTACAAAATGAACGACCCCCGCAAGGCGGAAATGAACAAGGAAATCATGGCCATTTACTCGCGCGAGGGCGTGAATCCGGTCGGTGGCTGCATCCCGCAGCTGCTGCAGCTCCCCATCTGGTTCGGGTTGTACCGCGCCTTGCAAGGGACGATTGAATTGCGGCATGCATCGTGGTTTGGCTGGATCACCGACCTTTCCGCCAAGGATCCTTTCTACATTTTGCCGGTCCTTATGGGTGTCACGATGTATTTGTCGTCGAAAATAACGCCGATGCCCGCAACCGATCCACAGCAGGCACAGATGATGAAGATCATGCCCCTCGGAATGGCGGGAATGTTTATGATTATTCCGTATCCGAGCGGGCTGGCAGTGTATATTCTGACCCAGAGCGTCGTCGGCATTTTGCAGCAGTGGTATCTAAATCGGACTCACCCCCTTCCCGCCTCGGCCAAGCCTTCGCGCGCCAAGAAGTAGGCCCGCACGGGCTGCACGCGGGATCTGTAAACGCATCCGGGAGCAACATGACTAAGGAACTCGTCCGCGACGGAAGGCTTGACCGGGAAGGTGCGGCTGAAGCTTTGCGCGACTTCTTGCTGAAGGTTGTTCGCGCAGGCAAGTTCGAACTGAACGTGACGGTACGAACGGCGGACTCTTTGACCGGCCCGGAAGAAGGCGAAGCCGAGGTCTTCGCCGATCTGGATGGGAAGGACAAAGAAGTCCTGATTGCGCGCGGTGGAGAGGTTCTGAAGTCGTTGGAGTACTTGGCTTTTCGCGCTCTCGGCCTGGAACCCGCCTTCCACGAAAAAATTCACCTTGATAGCGGAGGGTTTCGTGCCCTTCGCTTTGAGGAATTGCGCATGACGGCGCGGGTGGCTGCCGAACGCGTACTCGCGTCCAAACAACCGTTCCAATTAAATGCCATGTCCTCGCGCGAGCGCCGCATTGTGCATCTGGCGTTGAAGGATATGGCCGGAGTGCGCACGGAAAGTGTCGGCGCAGGCGAAGACCGTCACATCGTTATTCATCCTGAGAAGAACTAGCTCACCGGCGAAGCCAGCCTTGGCTGATGACCTTCCCGGCGGCGGAGAATCGTACCTGATAGGTGAATGACGCAGGTCGGTCGCGGCGAATCTGGGGAAAGCGCAGGTCGGAAAACTCCACGATAGCGTCGCTGCCTTCTTTGTGGAAACGCGTGACCGGAAATCGCGCAAACCATAGCTCCTTCTGTACGTCGGGAAGTTGCCGCGCCATTTCGATGTATTCGTTCGTGGGGGCGTCCGGATAGTAGGTACGCGTGATGACCTCGACAGACGGTTCGTTCTTTGTCAGAAGATCATCGCTCAAATCCATCCGGACCTCATAAACGCCCCTGGGCGCACGCACCAGTCCGTCCCAATGCCATAGCGAAGGCGGCAGCGGGAGCGCCCCGATCGCTTGCACTTCCAGCTTCTCCTCAGCCGCAAATCGCTTCACGCGCTCGAATGCGGCGTGGTGAGCCAGCGTCGCGGCCAGAATATAGACCACCGCGAGGGCCAGGCCGACGCGATTCCAGTTTTCATAATTGACCCGTTGTCCCCAGCCCCGTGCCGCCGGCAGAAAAAACAGCAAGGCAAACATCACCATTGCGACTAGAACCGCTGTAGTTGAAACCGGTGCGCCGACGACGACACCAATTCTCGCAATTAGAAGCGGCGTGGGTGTAAAGATCGCCCACATTACAAGAGCGCGCTTCCCGGCGCGTTCCGGGTCTTCGTAGGTCCACGCTAGCAGTTGCGGAATCAACAAAATCGCCGTAAACGTGAAATCAATGATGAAAAGAATGTCCCAGGCCGGGCGCGAATATTCAAGAGGCGACCAAATCATGGTGCCGTAGGTGGTCAGCAAATCCAGAAAAATGTGGCTGAGAATTCCTACGGCATACAATCCCGTGAACGCCAAGAACGAAGGAGCTTCCCATTTACGCCAGTGCGCGATTGCTCCGGTCAGAACGGCCAGAATCACTGACCAGATGGGCAGCAAGATCAGTGAGTGCGTCAGGCTGCGATGCCAGGTGATCATCAGCATAGGATTGTTCGAAATAAATTCGCGCAAAACATCGGAGTCCGGAAAAATCGCGCCGATCATCAGTGCCCAGGTGATCAACCGCCTTTTCCCCATGGTCGTCGGCGGAAATAAATCGCGTCCGCCGAAAGCAGCTTTACTGATTAATGCGCCGGCGATTCCGTGAGTGATCGTGTCCATGGAGAGTAGCGGTGGTGTTCCTCAAATGACGTGGAGAAGTGGAGATGATTTTTTCAGAACGCGGCCGATCCGTGAAGCGCTCACGTTGCGCCGTTCGAAGCAATCGAGAGCTGTCTGTTCGAGGTCGGGTGCGATAGCGATCAGTAAACCGCCCGATGTTTGTGGATCGAATAGGATCGCGCGATTTTCTTCGGGCACGCTGTCCGCAAAACTGACGCAATCGCCAATGAAACTGCGGTTATTGTTGAGGCCGCCTGGGATCATGCCTTGCAGAACGGCGTCGAGCGCCCCGGGAAGCAAACGAAACGCAGCGTGATGAATCTCGAAAGAGACCGGCGGAATTCCATTTAAAGGATCGCCTAGGGCCATCTCGCGCGCATGCCCCAGCAAACTGAAGCCCGTCACATCGGTTACGGCATGGACGGCACCTTGGCCCGCTTGCGATTCAAGGTCGCGCAAGGCTTGCGAAGGCCCATCATTCAACTGCGTCATGGCCGCAGTCGCCGCATCGACCGACTCGCTACTCGCGCGTTCTCTTTTTTGTGCAGTGGAAATGACTCCTGTGCCGAGTGGTTTTGTAAACAAAAGCACATCGTTGGTCTGCGCGCCGACATTTCTCCAAACTCGTTTTGGATCGATGAGTCCGGTGACTGCGTACCCAAACTGGATGTCCTCATTGCGCAGGGAGTGGCCCCCGATGACGCTGCATTTGGCCTCGGCCATTTTGTTCAGGCCGCCGCACATGATCTGCTCGAGAATTGCCGGATCGCCTGTTTCGGGAAATCCAACGATGGAGAGCGCGGAGATCGGGCGCCCGCCCATCGCGTAGATGTCGCTGAGCGAGTTCGCTGCGGCGATTTGACCGAATGTAAATGGATCGTCGACCACGGGCGTAAAAAAATCGACAGTCTGCACAAGAGCAAGGTCTTGGCCGAGCAGATAGATCCCCGCATCATCGTTGGTGCTGAATCCGACCAGGACATTCGGATCGTTCTGAGCGGGAAGCTTGCGCAACACGGCGTCCAATGTCCCGGGGGCCATTTTTGCAGCACAGCCCGCAGCTTTCGCCATCGATGTAAGCTTGACCGTTCCCGCCATGCCAGTCCTCGCAGTGCCGCCTTTCGGATTATAACGATGCAGAACGAATCGTGCTCGTTGCGGCCGTTCGCCGGTAGAATCTAGCACCGTTATGGCACGATGGAGAGAAAGATAAATACCGCGAAAATGACGAGATGCACGATGCCTTGCAGCACCGTGGTGCGGCCTGTTCCCAAAGTCAGCACGCTCACGAGCAATGTGAGCGCCAGCAACAATTCCTCTATCGGACTAATGCCGAGCGTGAGTGGTTTGTGGAGCAAAAGCGAAACGGCCACAACCGCGGGAATCGTCAACCCAATGCTCGCCAACACCGAACCCAAGGCCAAATTCATGCTGGTCTGCAGGCGGTTGGCGCTCGCAGCACGGTAAGCCGCCAAACCCTCGGGCAATAGCACCAGCCCCGCGATCACAATACCTACAACAGTCTTCGGTGCGCCAGCTTTCTCGATTCCGAACTCCATGATAGGCGTGAGGGCTTTCGCCAAAGCCACCACGACAACGAGCGAAGCGAGCAATAGACCGGAACTGAATAGCGCCACTTTGTTCGGCGGCGGCGGCGCGTGCACTCCTTCCACTCCTCCGTTTGCGGGAAGAAAATAATCACGATGGCGGACGGTCTGCACAAATAGGAAAGACGAATAGAGAATCAGCGAAATGACGGCTGCAAAGATGAGCTGCGAGGGACTGAATGTCGGACCCGACGTGCTGGTCGTCAGATTTGGGAAAACAAGAGTGAGCGTTGTAAGAGCCATTAAAACAACCAGCGCAGCCGTTGCTCCTTGCAACTGGAAGACCTGTTCGCGATGGCGCACACCGCCTACAAGCAGACACAAACCGACGATTCCATTACAGACGATCATAACGGCGGAAAAAACTGTATCCCGCGCTAGGCCCGCTTTATCGGCTCCGCCCGTAATCATCATCGAGACGATCAGAGCCACCTCAATGATGGTTACCGCGAGCGCAAGAACCAAGGTGCCGAATGGCTCGCCTACCCGATGCGCCACCACTTCGGCATGATAAACGGCCGCGAACACTGTCGCGATCAGAGCAAATGATTCCGCAGCAGCCAATGGGCCGCCAGAGCCGAAGAAGAATTGGAGAGCCAGAACGATGCAGGCCAGCAGCGGCCAAGCCCATGCCCACCACGGAATACGTTGGGCCGTTATCGCCATTCGTGTTTCCTCCCAAACGCAGGGCGAAGATACCACATCGTTCGCGGCGGTCCGAAGACTTTGAAGAAATTCGACAATGTCTCGCATGGATTTCTCGAACCGCGGCTTGCGTTTGCGATAGGGAAAATGTTCTTATCACTTGATGGCTTGGGACTTCTGGTTGATTTTTTTTATTCTTGGCGTCCTGATTCCCTGGCGGGGCCGCGTGCGCTTGAAGCGCCTGTTGGCACAGCCGACCGTCAAGACGAAGGACAAGATGATCCTTTATGGCAGCACGATTGGGCTTCAGTGGATTCTCGCGGGCGTAGTGGCCTGGCGCGCCTCTCGTCGCGGGTTGACGATTGCTGAGCTTGGGTTGGCGCGCCATGTTTCGGCGAAGCTTCTCCTGTTCGGTCTTTCAGGCGCTTTGCTCTTAGGGGCGTTGCAATGGCTCAATCTCCGAAGGATTGGTCGAATGACTGGAGCGATCCCTGACTTCACACGCCAACTCGCCCAGCGGGTCCTTCCCGCCAGGTCGGTTGAGTTTGCCCCATACTTTGCATTGGCATTGACAGCGGGCATTTGCGAGGAATTCTTGTATCGCGGCTTTGCCATGGCGACTTTAAGCCGGGCGGGTATCATGCCTTGGGCCGTCGTGATTATCTCTTCTGTTTTGTTTGGTTTGGCTCACGCTTATCAAGGGCGCAGCGGCGTCTTCGGAACGACTTTGATGGGTCTAGTATTGGGTGCGGCTCGTCTGGGACTGCAAAGCCTGGTTCCGGTGGCGATGTGGCATGCGGCGGTTGATATTGTGGCTGGAATTGCGGGATCAAGATATCTGTTGCGAGTGCAGGAAAATGCAGTAAGTCTTTAGATATCAAAGAATTACAGGATAGTAACTCTCATGATAACAGACGCGGATACGCCACTCGCTGATGACACCATTCGACGCGCTTTGGGTGAGTTTCAGATTACCGTGAACAAAGAACAAATCCTTTTGATTCAGAGATATATGAGGATTCTTCGGCAATGGAATGAGAAGCTGAATTTGACCGCAATTCGCGATCCATTAGAAATACTATATCGTCACTTCTGTGAATCGATGCATGCCGCTGTTGCCGTTCGAGTGCAGTCTGGTCGTCTCGCCGACATTGGATCAGGTGCCGGCTTTCCTGGCATCCCGCTCAAGATTATCAGGCCTGAGCTCGAGTTATTCTTAGTTGACTCGAATATAAAAAAAGGCACCTTTCTCGCCGAAGTCGTGCGCGACCTTGAGTTCGTGAATGCCAGGGTACTGATCAGCCGGTATGAGGAACTTTCCGAGGAGCTGGCGCCCCTCGATTATGTTTGCTCGAGAGCTGTGGGAGAGTTCGGACCTTTTCTCGATTGGGCCGCCAGTGAGCAATTGTCGGCGCGCCGAACATTGCTGTGGATCGGCGGCCGCGACATCGAAGAAGTGAAGAAATCGACGAATTGGGAATGGCAAGAGCCAATTCCGGTGCCGCAATCCTTGCGCCGATATCTCCTCGTCGGCGTAAGAAAAACCGAGACCTCCGCTTCGGCATGACGGAAATCCCTCTCTTGAGGCTCAAAAGAGTTCCACGTGGAACCATTTAGCGATTCAGGCCTCTCGATTGTTTGACCTTGAGCCAATACAGGCGTCCGTTGTTCCACATGGAACGATTTGGCGCGGAGCGAGGTAACGAAATGTTCCACGTGGAACGCCGGCTCGCTCGGGCATTCATGTGCATCAATGATACAAATCGAATTAGCTGACCCGAGCGACGTAAATTGTTTCCTGTGGAACATTCGCTGCGCCGAAACTGTTCCGGTGTGTGTAAGTCCAGTGCAGCGTTATATCTAAGGATCAGTGTTTCACGTGGAACAAATGGATTCCACAGAAAATCCGCAGACCCGACGCCGTTTCAATTGAAACAACTTGCGTCGCATAATCGCCTCTGCTAACTTCTTTTCGTTTGGGGGGAACTCTTGGCCCGGGTCATTGCTGTTGCGAATCAAAAAGGCGGAGTCGGGAAGACAACTACGGCGGTCAACCTGGCTGCTTGCCTTGCAGCCGCAGAGCATTCCACGTTGCTGATTGATTGCGATTCCCAGGGGAATGCGACAGCTTCGATCGGGTTTGCTAAGGATCCATCAAGACGAACTATCTACCACACATTGATTTTGGGCGAACCCTTCGACAGAATCGTACAGAAATCGCAGGTGGAGGGTTTGGATGTCCTTCCAGCCGATAAGAATTTGGTCGGAGCTGAGGTCGAGCTAGTCAACTTGGACAGGCGGGAATATCGATTACAGTCATTGCTGCAACCTCTGCGCGAACGATATAAATTCATCATCCTTGATTGTCCCCCGGCGCTCGGGTTGCTTACGCTCAACGCCCTGGTCGCCGCTGACTCGGTTCTTGTACCGATCCAATGCGAATATCTGGCCCTTGAGGGAGTTTCGGAGTTGCTCGACACTCTGATGAGGATTAGACGTACGCTTAATCCCAGCCTCGAGATCGAAGGGATATTGCTCACCATGTACGACGAGCGTACTACTCTTTCGCGCCAGGTGGCGACGGATCTCCGCAGCTTCTTTGGTGGCCAGGTATTTCAAAGTTTGATTCCAAGGAACGTGCGCCTGGCGGAGGCACCCAGCTTCGGTAAGCCTATTATTTTCTATGACATACATAGCAAGGGTGCTGAAGGGTATACACAACTTGCGCAGGAGGTAATCGCTAATGTCGAGAAACGCGTTGGGACGGGGGCTCGGAGCGCTCATTCGGGAGCCTGAACCGCAGGTTCCGGTTGCATCTCCGGTCGAAGAGAATACGCCATCCGCTGTAACTGTGGCCACCACAGGCGGATCGGCTGCCGCGGCCGCTCCGGCAATGACTTCCTCCCCAACTGGCCCCCTCGAAGTCGATATCGATTTGATCGAACCGAGTCCGTACCAACCGAGAACGCGTTTCCGCGAAGAAGCATTGGACGAACTGGCGCGGTCGATCCAATCGAGCGGCATTATTCAACCGCTCGTCCTGCGCCGAGTCGGCGGCCGCTATCAGCTTATTGCTGGGGAGCGCCGCTGGCGCGCAGCGCAGCGGGCAGGATTGAAGAGCGTCTTGGCGATGGTTCGCCAGGTTCCCGATGAATTGGCGCTCGAGATGACGCTCGTCGAGAATATCCAGCGAGAAGACCTGAACGCGATTGAGCAGGCGCGGGCTTTCGAGCGCTTGATGGATGAGTTTCATGCTACACAGGAAGCGGTTGCGGAGCGTACAGGTAAAGATCGCGCCACAGTGGCCAACGCAATTCGCCTCTTGAAGCTGGAGCCGACAATCCAGGATTGGATCGAAGAAGGAAAACTGACTGCAGGACATGGGCGCGCATTACTGGCGGTGCCCGATTCACAGATGCGCATGCGCTATGCACAACGTGCGGCGCGCGGGGGGCTCACGGTGCGGCAGATTGAACGGCTGGCTGCCCGGCGATCGCGCGGAACGAAAAACCTGACCGAGACACAAGTCGACCCCAACATCCGCGAAGCGCTCGAAGAGCTGCAAAGGCACTTGGGAACGAAGATTCTTCTGCGGCAGAAGACGAAAGTCAGACCTGGGCAGCTCGTCTTGGAATACTACGATGAAGCACAACTGATGGGGATTTACGATCGACTGATGAAGTAGAACTGGTCAGAAGCGCCTGCACCATTGTTCAGGAATTGCATTCGACAACTTACGTTTGTGCAGCGTTGACATCTCGCGAGTCCACGATAAATTGGTAGCAGATCCTCTGGGGGTATTCCAATGGCATGGAAGTGGTCCGGCTCGTCGAAGAATGGTGTCAGTGAGGAATGGACTGGTTTCATTGACCAGGGCGTGTCGCTCGAAGGTACGCTTACACTCACCGGAACGTTTCGCATCGACGGTCATGTTAAAGGAAACATTATTTCCGAGCAGACCGTTGTTCTTGGACAAAATGCCAAAGTCGAGGGACAGATTGAAGGAAACCGTGTGGTGATCGCGGGGCGCTTTGACGGAGTGATCTTCGCTAAAGGCCGAGTGGAGATTCAGGCCAAGGGCGTTGTCACCGGTGAGGTCCACTCTCCCTGCATGGTCATTGATCCCGGCGGGATATTTGATGGGCGATGCCACATGTTGGCGTCGTCGGACGCCGCCGCCGGCGTGACGATTCCGATTCGAGCTGTGGCAGGTATTTAACGGGTGAAACAGAAGTCACCGGTTCGTCATCGTCGCGCGTAGAAAGCGATCTAATAAGTCGTTGCAGTTCTCGATTCCCATTTTCTCTCCCCATTCAGCTTGCAGCGCAAGGCCGTGAAATGAAGCAATCAGGAAGCGAGCCACGGCGTCCGCGTCGACTTGTTTGTCGATTTCTCCTCGCCGTTGCGCCGCGCGTAGAATTCCGACGAGAAGGATCCGGGACCCCTTTAGGCCGCGACGAATCAGCTTTAGGATTCGAGGATTGCGTTGGGACTCGGACCAACATTGAATCGTGACGCGTCTTCCGAGGCGTTCTCTCGGTTGATCTAGCTGGCCGAAGAAAGAGTCGCGGATGCGGTGCAACACTTTCTCAAGAGTGGCCTCACGCTTGGCTTCGGCGAATAGCTCGCGCTCGTGGGCATGACGATTGTTGGCGATCGCTTCGATGATCTTTTCTTTACCGGCAAAGTAGTTGTAGATCGCTCCAGGGCTGAGTTTGGATTGGCGTACGATATCCTGCATCGTGGTGCGGTGGAAACCCTGCCGCGAGAAACAGACAATCGCGGCGTCAAGGATCTGCGCTCGGCGGGCAGACAGATGCGATTGGCTCACTTTAGGCATGCGGCTTCTCCTCTGACAGTTGCCGCTGCGCGCACGTGTCGGCCGAGAAGGCTTCGCAAACGGTAGCGGTTACGACCTGATAGAACTCGCATCCCTTCATCCGCCGCGCGGCACTTCCCGAAGTACTCCGCCCGAGTATTCAGCAGCGGACAGGTCACGTTCAAAGCAGAACCCCGTTCGTGCAGAAAGGCCCTGACGCGATTCGGCGGCAGGCCATGTAGTCGGCGGTGAGGCTATGCTGATCGAGCTTCATTGTAAATAAAACGAATGTTCGTTCTAGTTTTATCTTTGGCGGGAACCAAAGCAAGCGGAAAGACACCAAGTTGACACTCCAGGGGACGGCGACTATTGTTCAAAGTCGTGATTGGCGAGGCGACTCAGTGATGAAAGTTCTGGTGATTGGTGGTGGCGGACGCGAGCATGCGCTGGTTTGGAAGCTGAAAGAAAGCAGTGGTGTCGAAAGCATTTGGTGTGCGCCCGGAAATGGCGGGATCGCCGGGGAAGCGCAGTGCATTGCCGCCGATGGGGGCGACGTGCCAGGGTTGGTGGCACTGGCGGATGAGTTGCAGCCTGATTTGACGGTGGTGGGGCCGGAGTTGCCGCTCGTGAACGGGCTTGTGGACGAGTTTGAGCAGCGAAAATGGCCGATTGTGGGGCCGAATAAGAATGCTGCGCAGTTGGAAGGGAGCAAGATCTTCACGAAAGAGTTTCTCGGGCGGCACAAGATTCCGACCGCGGTGATGTATGGCGCGTACGATTCGCCAGGGGGCGCGTACGGGGCACTTTGCGAAGTGGATTGGCCGGTGGTGATCAAGGCAGATGGGTTGTGCGCCGGAAAGGGTGTTTTCGTTGCGTCGAACCCGGACGCAGCAACGGATTTTATCGAAAAGGTGATGGAGAAGAACGAACTCGGCCCCGGAGGAAGGCGGGTGATTTTGGAAGAAGCGATGGAGGGCAAGGAGTTATCGTTCATTCTGCTGACCGACGGCGAACGATATGCGCCCCTGGTGCCGACGCGAGACCACAAGCGCGTGAACGACAACAACGAAGGGCCGAATACCGGCGGGATGGGCGCCTATGCGTCGGATGAGCTTCTGCCGGAGGAGCTCCGGCGCGTCATCACCACCACCATCGTTGAGCCAACGATGAAGGGACTGGCTGCGGATGGGATCCGCTACCAGGGTTTTCTTTATATCGGGTTAATGCTGACGGTCGAAGGGCCGAAAGTACTGGAGTTCAATTGCCGTTTGGGTGATCCGGAAACGCAGGCCATTGCGGCGCGCATGGATTTTCCTTTGGCCGAAGTGTTGAGCGATGTGGCCGCAGGACAGCTGCGCCCCGAAAAGCTGAAGTGGAAGGCCGGAGCGAGCGCCTGCGTGGTGCTAGCATCCGAAGGATACCCGGGACCGTTTTCGAGCGGTAGGGAGATCCTGGGGCTCGACGAGGCATGCAAAATTGAAAACGTGAAGATCTTGCATGCAGGAACGAAGCGCGAAGGAGAAAAGATTCTGACCAGCGGGGGACGCGTGCTCGGAGTAACCGCCGCAGGCAACTCTTTAAATGGGGCGCTGCAGAGCGCTTATAAAGCTGTCGAGACGATTCATTTTGAGGGCATGCACTACCGCCGGGATATCGGACGCGACGCCCGGCAAATCTCGGCGGCGGGAGATTGAAAACGTCCGACGAACACTTGCGCCCATCAGTTCGGGTTGGGTTTACGCATTAAGGTTGGAGCATCGGCGGGGCGGTCTTTGTCTTCGCCCTGCTGGGCCTTCTCCCGGGGTTCGTCGGGAGGAACGATCCATTGGAAGCCGCCGCTCTCTGCGACTTCTCCTTCGACAAAATGAGCGTTGCCGGCGACAAACGGCAAGGCCGCTCGCAGGAAATCGCCGGCTTCTTCAATCGCACTCTTGTTGGCCTGGCCCTTCTCGATATGTTCCGCTACCTTGTTGAAGCGCGCATCGGAGGAGCGTAGCTGCGCGATACGAGGATCGTTCTGCTGAATCAAGCCTGTCAGCGGAATATCTTGAAGGGTAACCGGGAAGCGCACTTCCACCAGGGTCTTCGCCTGATGCTTCTCCGGAGGGTAGAGCTGGTTGAAGCTCGGGCGGAGGATGTGCGTCTGCCAAAAATCCTTGGTGGCGCTGACGGACTGCTGTTCAGCGCGATAGTCAATGAGCCAGACTTCCGGTCCGTAGCCTTGCGGTGCGTAGCCGATGAGAACAATTTCGACCAGGGGTTCGTCGGGCTTAAGCTCGATTTTGTGATGTAGCTGAGAAACGAGTGGCCGAAGCTTCTCGAGAAAGCCCGTGCCGATCAACTCGAGATCCGCTTCTCCTGAACCAGGGGGCCGGTAGGTATCATGACTGGCGGGGCGGATGTCAGAAATATCCCGGTCGAGGCGAATGGGCCGAGGTTGGGCCGGAACCTGCCATTCCGACGCCCCGAAAAAGATGCCGACATGCGACGAACCGATGGCGGCTACACGGGGCGGGACGGATTTGGCTTCAAGAGGATGGTCGATCGCGGCAAAGACAATACCGTCGGCGGCGACGTGGATAATGACGCGGCCACCCGCGAGGTTGGCTACAATTTCGTCCTCCTGGGCGGGAGCGGAGAGCGCTACGAAGGTCAGTGTCGCGAGAAGAGTGAGAAAGGCACGCATACGGTCCCAGGAAAGTTAGCATACTCTCTTGCGAGGACGTGCGCAGCGGGTGACCAGTTCTCCGCCGGGACGCGATCAGATAAAATAAAAGGTTGGTTGTGGAGGAAAATGAGCTTATGGGGCTACGCAAGCTGAACGGTTTAAGGCACAAAGGAAAGAAGTTGACGGAGATTCTCGAAGAGCATGATCGCTTCTGGAAAGGAACAGGGGTGCGGGCGGACCTAACGGGTGCCGATCTCTCCGGGGTGGATTTGAGCAAAGTGAATCTGGCGGGAGCGATTCTGCGGGAAGCGAATCTCGAAGGGAGCGACCTGCGGGGAGCACGGCTGCCAGGCGCAGACTTTGCCGGGGCACGGATGCGAAAAGCCGATCTGCGAAACACGGATATGACCGAGGCAAGCCTGTCCGGCGCGGATTTAACCGAAGCACAGGCAAGCGGCGTAGAGTTTTTCAGGTGCGATCTGACCAATGCGAATTTTCAGAGGGCGTTGTTGCGGAATACGAATTTCCGGGACGCGCATGTCGACGGAGCGAAATTCACGGGTGCCGACATGGGCATTGCAGTTCTGAGAGAGACCGATCTCAGCAAAGCCGATTTGACAGGTGTCGATCTTTCTACGGCACTCCTACCGCCAGGGTATGCCGTTAACAAGCAGGGAGCGTAGAGCGGTATTGTGGCCCGAAGGAGTCCGTGTGACCAGGCGATGATGGCAAAAGCGAGCCGTGCGTGTTAGCCTCACGCGAAGTGCCGAATTGAAGGCAACCTTGGCTACTACCTCGACAAAATTAGACCTGCCCGGGTTGCGAGAACGCGTCCTGAACGTAGTACGCGGGTTGCTTCAGGACTTGGGGAGCCACGGAGCGCTTGAGACGCTATCGATGGCGTCAAACCTCGACCGCGATTTGGGATTGGGCAGCTTGGAGCGCGTGGAACTGCTGACGCGGCTTGAATCAGCGCTTGCGGTGCGACTGCCGGATACCGTGGCCTCCGAAGCAAATACACCGGAAGATTTGATCGAGGCGATCCGAAAAGCTCCAGGTGCGCTCGAAGGCGGTGAGGGAGAGCCGTCTCG
Organism: Candidatus Acidiferrales bacterium; assembly: GCA_963722985.1. Lineage (GTDB taxonomy): Bacteria > Acidobacteriota > Terriglobia > Acidiferrales > UBA7541 > Acidiferrum. The sequence continues at coordinate 412,026 of CAVROZ010000008.1, forward strand.
GCTCCGCACTCTGGCGGCGCCCGAGCCGATGCAAGCGGAGGGTTCCGAATCCATCGCACAGACGGAAACATTAGTAGAAGCCATTCGCTACCGCGGTGTGCACGATGCCAGTCGCACCCACCTGATAATCACCGAAGATGACGAACAGGGAGAACACTCGCACACACTGACGTTTGGCGAGCTGGCCACCGCGGCGCAGAAGTGCGCGGAAGAGTTGGGGCGGCGCGGCGTGCCGGCCGGCGGCCGCGTGGCCTTGATGCTGCCGACTTCGCGGCAGTTTTTCGTCTGCTACGCGGGGATCTTGCTGGCAGGTGCAATTCCCGTGCCGATCTATCCACCGTTTCGGGCGGACCGGATTGAAGAGTACGCAGACCGTCAATCTGCGATTCTGAACAACGCGGGAGTTTGCCTGCTGCTGACGTTCCGGCGTTCGGAAGCGGTAGCCAAGCTGCTGAAGCCGCGCGTTAAATCGCTGGCGGAGGTGGCGGAGGCGGAAAAGCTGCTGGAAACAGCAGAAAAGGAGCCTCCACCAGCCCCTGGGGCACTTCCTGCGTTTCTCAGTGGGAGCCGAGTGCGGAAGTCAACCGATATCGCGCTGCTGCAATATACGTCCGGGTCCACGGGCGATCCCAAGGGCGTGATTCTGACGCACGCGAATCTGCTAGCGAACATGCGCGCCATCGCGGAGGCGGTGCAGATGACGCCCGGCGACGTGGGTGTGAGCTGGCTGCCCCTTTACCACGACATGGGATTGATTGGCGCGTGGCTCACGTTGCTGCTGCATGGCGTACCGCTTGTGGTCATGTCGCCGCTGGCGTTTTTGACGCGGCCGGAGCGCTGGCTACAGGCGGTTTCGAAATACAAAGCGACGATTGGCGCAGCGCCGAATTTTGCGTTTGAACTGTGCGTGCGAAAAATTTCTGCCAAAGCGATGGAGGGGGTGGATCTAAGTTCTTGGCGGGTGGTGCTGAACGGAGCGGAGCCCGTCAATCCAGAGACGCTCGAGCGATTCGCGGAGCGATTTGCACCGTACGGTTTCAAGCCCGAGGCAATGTTGCCAGTTTACGGGTTAGCCGAAGCATCGCTGGGCGTGACGTTCCCGCCGCTGTATCGCGGGCCGAAGATCGATCGCGTGGAGCGCGAAACGTTCGCGACAGAAGGGCGCGCCGTGCCGGCTCGATCACAAGATGAAACTATGATTTCGTTTGTGTGCTCAGGTGTAGCACTGCCGCAGCACGAAGTGGTGATTGCGGACAAAGAGGGACAGCCAGTAGCCGAGCGGATCGAGGGATTCCTGTGGTTTCGTGGCGCATCGGCGACCAGCGGTTATTACAAGAATGAACAAGCCACGGCAACGCTGTTCGCTGGCGGACCAGCGATCGCAGAGGACGAGGATCCGTGGGTGAACTCGGGTGACCGCGCCTACCAGGCGGACGGCGAGATTTACATCACCGGGCGCGTAAAAGACATCATCATCAAGGGCGGACGGAATTTGTATCCGCATGAAGTGGAAGAACTGGCGTCGCGGACGGAAGGAATTCGCAAAGGTTGCGTGGTCGCGTTCGGATTAGAGGGTGAAGGGACGGGAACCGAAAAGCTGGTGATTGTCGCTGAAACGCGTGAGGAGGATCGCGCTAGACGAGCGATGGTGGTGGCTTCAATCAATGAGCAGGTATCGCGGGGGTTAGGAATTCCTCCCGATCGCGTTGAGCTGATTCGGCCGGGCCGCATCCCAAAGACGTCGAGCGGAAAACTACGGCGGGAGGAGACGAAACAACTCTACCTTGCAGGCAACCTGGGTGCGCCAAAACCGCCGGCCTGGGTGCAGATTGTCAGGCTAAGTACGGGCTCGTTCTTGAAGGGGGCGGCGAGCACAGCCGGGCGGTGGCTCCGTGTGGGCGTCGAGAAGATTTATGGCGTGTACTTTTTCTTTGTCTTCATCTTGTGGATTATTCCGTCTTGCGCGATTGTGCGGTTGTACAAAGATCATCGGGCTGCGGGGCGCTTTACTTCGGCGGCGCTGAAGGTGTTGTTCGCGCTCGCCGGAATCCGGGTCAGGGTGATTGGAAAAGAATACATGGACACGCCGGGGGCAAAAGTCTACGCCTCGAACCACGCCAGTTATTTCGATGTGCTTCCGTTGATGATGGGATTGGGCGTGCCATACCGCTTCGTGGCCAAGAGCGAAGTGAACAAAATGATTTTTATCGGGACGTTTTTGAACCAGATGGGGCACTTGTCATTCAACCGGCACGACGCAAATTCGCGGCTGAAGCAAGTGGACGAAATTGAGCAGTATCTGAAGCAGGGAGATTCGGTTTTTGTGTTTCCGGAAGGGACGTTCACACCGGAAGACGGGGTGCGGCCGTTTCAACTGGGAGCGTTTCGCAGCGCAGTCGAGACAGGTGCGCCGGTGATTCCGGTGTCGTTGGCGGGCACTAGGCGCTTTTTGCGTGACCGGACAAGGCTGCCTCGACCAACCAAAGTGACGATTACGCTTTCGCCGCCGATTTATCCGGAAAAATTGAGCGGGAGCGGCGATCCCAATCAGTTGCGCGAGATTGTCCGGCTGCGCGATCAGGCTCGCGAAATGATTGCCCGTTACTCGGGCGAGCCGTTGTTGTAGCAAAGCGCACTCGAACCTTTCTTTGGACTGCCCACTACACAAGCAAGGCAACGATCCTTCGAGATACCGTCGTCAGTGGGTAAGCGTGTAGATGACGGTGATCTGCGTGTCGACTTCGACCGGTTGGCCGTCGAGGATCGTTGGGCGATAGTGCCATTCGCGGACGGCGGACAGAGCGGATTGAATGAAGAGTGGGTCTCCGCTAATTACTTCTAGCGATTGGATGGTGCCGTCCGTGGCGATGATGGCACGAAGTTCGACGCGGCCCTCGCGACGAATCTGCGTTGCAAGGGGCGGATAAATAGGTTGGACGCGGTGAATCAGCATGGCGGCCTCGACGGGCTCGCTAAGGTGACGCCGTTCTGGGCCATGGGCATGTGTGACCGGAGGCGGAGGCTGGCGATTCGAGTCCGTCGACGGCAGCAAACCCGGAATGACCGGACCGCCGGGCACCCCTGGAATTTCTGGACCTTCACCAATGCTCGGGTCGGATTGGGTGTCAGGGTTGTGCGTGACGATTATGGGCGGGATCGACCGAGGGGCGCAAATACGGCAGATTTCCGGATGGCGTGGGGCCGGTGGACTCGTTTGCGGGCGGCTCGGAACTCTTCCTGGAGAATAGGGCACGGCAGGCACAAAGACAGCCCGACCGGCGATGTTTTCGCCTTTGCTGAAGAGCGGGAACAACACGAGTGCAGTTAGGAAAAGAATTTGCACGATGATTGAGATCAGAACAGCGCGACGCTTGTTGCGGCGGCCGCGGGCTTCCTGAGCGGAATCGCCATCGACGAGGCAAGTGCGAAGAAAGCTTGGTTCAAGGTAGGGAGAAACAGACACCACACACCTCCGGAAATTTCGCCGCGAGCTTTCTGAGTTCTGCGACGCCAGCTTCCCGGGTTGCTTCAGGAAACTGGCGCCGCGCTCGCAGGGATGTGAGGTGCGCGCGCCCTCTGCAGCCTTTGACACCGTGACAAGAAACAAGTTCCCCGGCGTAGTAGGAAAGAATTAGAAGGTTTTTTGGCTAGTGAATCGAACTAGCGAACATAAACCGAACAAAAACCATCCTTCGTGCATCCGCACCAAACACGTCCGCATCTAATTTTTCGAAAGCGGAGGAGAGGAGGATCAATGGAAAGGCATATTCCGGAAGTTGTCGGGGTACGCCGCACGGGGTGGGCGGCTCTGGAGCGCGACCCGCAGAAGGATACGGTGGAATTTACCTGTCCGCACTGCGGAGCGAAGGGCCAGAAAAAAGCAAGGCACGAGCGAGCGGAGTACCGGTTCACGGATGGATTTGTGCAAGACCTGCAGGGAGAGGGCGTGCAGTGCCACTATTGCAAGCTCTCGATGCGCGTAGTGCCGATCGTTCTAGTGCACGATGAGGATGAAGTGAAGAGGTTCGAGGCTGTCTTTGCCGAACAAGCAGAACTTATAACCAATTCTTAAGCAGCACGGCATAAATAGGAAACGGGGCGCCGACTCATTGGCGTCCCGTTTTTATTCTTGGCGTGAATCCCAAGGACAACGAGAGGGTCAGCGGCAGCGAACGATAGCTTCGTGGCGTTCAAAAGCCCAGTGATGCGCCGCAGGGCTGTAGCGTCCGAAATGTTCGACCGCTTCCTGATAGCGCATGTTTGTGTACGCGATGCGACGATTGCAATCTTGCCACCGAGACGCTTCGGCGGCTGGGGCGCCGGCGAAAGAGAGAAAGCCGCCGAGAGCAACCACAGCGAGAGTAGCCTTGCCGAGAAGCGAGCGGAACAACAGAGCAGGAACTTTCATATGATCCTCCAAGGACGCGCCGGAGCTGGCTTCGGAATTGGCGTCCTGAGGAATCAAACCCTTTTTTGGTAGGAAGGTTGCGGCGGGAGAAACAGTTCGAAAACCAAGGGCCGAAGAGGGGGGAAGGGGATGCGCGCTCAAGCTGCACCGCATCCCCATGGGGTGTTGGTCAAGTAAGAACGGAAAGACTAGTGGTCGTGGTCGTGATCGTCCCAGTTATGCTCGGTGCGCCATTGGTGCGCATCTTCATCCCACCACCGCTTGTCGTGGTCCCAGCAAAAGGACCGAGAAGCGGCCAGTTCCTGTCGGAAGTGTTCGGCTTCGGGACTCTGGGGACCATACTTTTTGACGGCTTCATGCAGATTGTGATCGGCCTTGATGGTGCGCTTTTGACAATCGTCATCAGCGTGAACAACATTCGCGGCGGCGAAGAACATGGCTCCCGCGCACACCAAGGGCGCTAATACAAAACGTGCGTTTCGCATACCACTCTCCGTGTACTTCTGGTTTTTATCTTCTTCGGACGCCAGGTTGGGGTGTGGCGTCCCGTACCCAAATATCAAACGACGCGTATCAAAAATGCACGGGACGTGCCACCAGCGCATTGTTGATAGAAAAGTACTTAGAAGTAGTTTTAGAACGAAAAAACTTCAATAGGCCTGTAAGAAGGGGTCGACGTCCATGTGGTATTTCTCTAATCCGGTGCGGATTACTTCGAAAGCTTCCTCCACATTGTCCGCAAACTGGAGTTGGTCGAATTCGTTCTGGTTGATGGTGCCCCAGCGGACCATGGCCTTGAGATTCACCACGTCGTTCCAGTATTTTCGTCCGTAGATGAGGATCAAGGTGTTCTTGGCCATTTTGCCGGTTTGCGCGAGGGTCATCATTTCCCAAAGTTCGTCCATGGTGCCGAAACCGCCGGGAAAAACGATTAGGGCTTTGGCGACTTGCGCGAACCACAATTTGCGCATGAAGAAATAATGGAAATTGAAACTGAGCTCGGGGCTGATATAGGGATTCGCAAATTGTTCATGCGGCAATTCAATTGAGAGGCCGATCGATTTACCTCCAGCCTCGTAAGCGCCGCGATTGGCCGCTTCCATGATGCCGGGTCCTCCGCCGGAACAAACCACGAAGCGGCGCGGGCGCGGGCCGAGGGAAAGAGCCCAGGTGGTGAGTTTGTGAGAGAGTTGGCGCGCCTCTTCGTAGTAGCGGGACATTTCGAGGGCGCTTTTGGCGTCGCGCAAGGCAATGTGATGCTTCTTCAATTTAATTTTGCTCATTCGGCCCGTGCCCATGTCCTTCAGCCGCGTGCAGCGCGCAGCCGCAGTTTCGTGCGATTCGATGCGAGCTGAGCCGAACATGACGATGGTGTCGCCGATGCCTTCCTTTTTGAGCTGGGCAAGAGGATGTATGTATTCCGCGAGGATACGAATCGGCCGAGCCGGAGTACTCTGCATGAAGGTTTGATTTTCGTGAGGGGCTTTGGGCGCGTGCAGCGGCTTAAGTCGTTTTCCGTCGGGCATGGGCAGTCTCCAAGGGTGAGTCACCAGTGTAGGCAGGGCTAGGATTTCCGGCAACGTCTTTGGGCCCCGATGCGTCGAAAGGAATACGCGCAAAGAGGCTGGGGGAATCAGGAAATAGTAAAATGATGATTCGGTCCGCAATGAAGATAGCCCTCGCCGCTGTGCTCTGCGCTGTGCCAATGGCACTGCGCGCGCAGGCTCCCGACGGGCCGATGACGGCACCGTCCGGAGTAGCGATCGAGCAACAGCCGAAGATTAAGGTGCGCAGCCTGCTGGTGAATACCCCGGTGACGGTACGCGACGACAAAGGCGAGATGGTGCACACGCTGGAGGAAGCCGATTTTCGCGTCACCGACAATGGCAAGCCGCAGAAAATCACGCATTTTAATTTGGGTGGTGACCCGATCTCGCTCGTAGTCGTGGTGGAAACCAGTTCGCGGATCGGTCCGCTCTTGCCGCAAGTCCGCAAAACCGGGATTTTGATATCGCAAACGGTGACCGGGCCGACAGGCGAAGGCGCCGTGGTCGGATTTGACGATAATGTGAAAACCCTACTGGATTTCACGAACAGCTCAGACTCGATCGAGAAGGCCATGTCCGAATTACAGGAAGGATCAGCGGGTTCGAAACTGTTTGACGCGATGTCCCGGGCCGTGGCGATGCTGAGCGCGAGACCGGAAGTTTCCGAGACGGATTTGGGGAAGCGCCGCGTGATGCTCATTGTTGGAGAAGCGCATGATTCGGGAAGCGAAGAAAAACTGGGTGAAGTGTTGCGCCGAGCGCAACTGGCGAACATTACGATTTACGCGGTAGGAATCTCCGGCACGAAAGCCGATTTGAAACGAAAACCGGAGGAAAAACCGGTACCGAAAGCGACACCCGATGGAGTGTTTGGCATGCCGCCACCGCCCGGGACCGTGCAGACGCCGTCGACGGAAGCGGCAAACGATGTGGCTGGGGGTCCGCTCGCGGCGGCGATAGCGTTGGCGGTTTGGACAGTGCAGCACGCGAAGGACAAGGTGACCGCGCATCAATTAGAGATTGCAGCTGCGGCAACAGGCGGACAGCACGTCTCGGTGTGGAAGAACCGTTCCTTGGAGAGAGTAATTGACGAAATGGGCGGGGAGTTGCATTCGCAGTACACGCTGTCTTATACGCCGACCGGGGAGGTAACGGAGGGTTACCACGAGATTAATGTGACCGTGGACCGGAAGGATTTGACCGTGCGAGCGCGGCCGGGATATTTCATCGAGGCTCCGGGGAGCTGAGTAGGAGCCCGGGACAGCTCACCCACGAAACTTAAGGAACATGCTGGCTTGCTCGAATACCGTTGTGTTCTCATCCGGCAGGCTAATCTTATGAACGAGCACGACAACCGCTAGCAGGCTGATAGCTCGGAAAAAATGGCTGAATCCATAAATTCCAACTCCCGAGTGCCAACGGATCGTCCATCCTAAAGATGCTTTCGTTTTCCCGTGTTGACGGGCGGCTCGGCTTCGAAAGGTACCGGCAATGAGAAATACGAGTCCAGCACAAGAAAAAATAACTCGGCGGCTAGGCGCGTTCTTTGCCCGTGTGAAGAAATAAAATCGGGCATCCAGTATTTGTCGCCGATGTGTAAGGAACTACGCGATCTGCTGCCAGAAGGCCAATTCCTTCGAGGCCAACAGCGAATCCTTACGAGCGTTCCAGCGCAGAAAATGCGACGTGCGGGTGTGCGCTGCATGGTGTTCGCGGCTTTCCCAGACTTCGTGGAACAGATACGCGCCAGGCAGATCAGCGGCACGGTGAAGATCGTATTGCAGGCAGCCCTCTTCCTTACGCGTGGGGCCTACGAGGGCGCGTAGTTCAGCTTCAAGGAGCAATTGCTGACCCTCTTTGGCGCGCAGCGTCACGACGAGCGTCAGGGCGCCCTTGGGAAGTTTGCTGACTTTGGCGCCGCGGGACTTGCGGGTCGAACGCCGCTTGAGCGTTTTCTTCACTTTTCGTTTGGGCATGTCGGCGGGGATTGTACCCCAACTGGCGGCAAGAGCAATGGGTATTGTAATGGCCTATTTGTCGGCGTTTTTGCGACCGGCGTTTAGGTTGTCGAAGTTCAGGAGCACGTTCAGGGCTAAGGAATAGGTGTTCTCGGTTTCGCCGCGATAGATGGGGTTGATCGAGAACAAAATGACGTGGCCGGAGCCGTTCGGCACGTCGAGGACGGCGGGGTGCTGGGCGATGTCGTTGCCGCCTTCGGCCAGGCCGGAGATGAGCAGGTCCTTGGCATCGGCATAGCGGAGAATGACCCGCGGACGGTCAGCCGGCGGGATCACGCGAGGATTGTTGCGGAGCTGTTCTTCGGTCGGCGTGGGGACTTCCCATTGCTCGCGCTCGGGCTCTTCGGGAATTTCGGCCGACGGGCGGCCGACGACGAAATCTGGGTCATCCTTCGTGCCGCGTCCGGTGGGCCGCTGATTCGATTCCGGAGCCGGATGGCGTCGCCGGGAGCCAAGCAGACTATTCACGGAGAAGATAGGGCCATTGTCGCAGTAGGCAGAAATCTTTTCATCGTAGCCATAGGCGATGGGGCTCGTGGCATCGACGACCCGAGTGCCGATGATCGCGCCAACGATTTTCATCTTGTCGGAGTTGGTGGCGCTGACGCCGTTGGCCATCCCTGTAGAAAGGGCGAATTGCGAAGTGTCGGTTGCGGTGAGCAAGACACCACCCTTTGTGACGAACTCCTCGAGCTTGGCGACGCCGTCCCAGCCGAGACCGGGACGCATGTCGGGAGTCGAATCATTCTTGCCAACCAGGTTGGGAGTCTCGGGCGTATCGAGCCATGGCAGAGGATTGCCCCAGGAAGTGGGCAGGCCTGCGATGACGGCTGCGGGACTGTTCCAGCCGACGGGCGGGAAAACAATGACGTCGTACCTCGAGTTAAGGTCCGGAATTTTGGCGAAAGCTTGCGTACTCATGTAGTCGTATGGGATTTGCAGATGATCAAAAGCGAGGCGCCACCAGCCTTCGGCTTGAGTGCTTATCCACGTATGGATGTAAGCAATGCGTGGCGCGCGAACGGGATGCGTTTTGACACTGAGCACCGAGGCAAGGGCAACCGCTCGCAAACCGAGGGCCTTTGTTGCGATATCGAGGTCAGCGCGACTGACGCCGGTGATGAGAAACGTGCCGCGCATGAATTTGCGGTTACTTGTTTCGAAGGGCTCCTCAGCAACATTGATGTTCGCTTCTTTCAAGCGATAGCGAAGGGTGGCGAGCGCCGGTTCCGCGTGATTCTCGATGGCAAAAACCGTGCCTTCGCCTTGAACGCCACCTGTGGCAGGAAGCTCCGCGACGCGCTCCATCGCTACCGTGAGAACCTTCGGGTCGGTGACGCGCACGACTTGCACGCCGAAAAGTTCGCCGAAGGTCCAAGCGGTATCGTCGTAAGGAGTCTTCTGCGGATCATCAGGACTCCAGTATTGGTAGTCGAGAAGTGCGTCAGCCACGCGCGAGTAGGGCTGGTCCATGCGGATGACGAAGCTTCCCGCGGGAAAGCTGCGACTGGTAGGAGCTGCCGGCTTTGGCTTTTCTTCGGGTTCAGTCGCTTTAGGAGACTTTTTTTCTTTTTTAACAGGCAGGTCAACGGTGAACCCACTGGCCGCGCGAGAGATTTCGACGTGCTGCTTCAGCATGACCCGCAACAGGTCTGCCTGCATCGTGGCGCGAGGATCATCCGAGGGAAGAACGTAGGCGGCCGGCCCCTCTGCGGAGGGCTTTAAGACAGACCTCTTGGACTTGAGGTAGAAATTCTTGAGGAAGAGGCGTTTGTTCTCATTGAAATAGTGAAGCGAAGTGAGCAGGCCAGTTTCTTCGTAGTTGTTGTTGTTGCGTTGCGACCATAAGGCTTTCGGAAGCGGCGGATTCGCACGATACCATGTGCGCGAATACTCCTCAGGTTCGAGTGTGCGTTCTTGCGTGTCCGCGCCATCGTTGCCGAAAGTTTCATAGAGACGGCTGATGCCGTTGTGCATTGCGGCGATAAACATGAGATAGCCCGGAGACCAGGTATCGAAATCGCCATGGGTGAAGACACCGGGCATGCCGAACAGGTTCATGTCCGCAACGTTGCGGGCCCCGATCATCTGCCATTCATCAACGAGGATCGGATCGACCCAAGCGTTGTACGGGCCGTCGCCGACGGTGTTGTCGTAGAGATATGGAACCGATTCGTGAAGGTCGTGAAGGACCTGCGCGTCCCAGCCGACATAGGTGTTCAACACGTTTTCGGTTAGCTTGAGCGTGACGGCCATGGCGTCGCGATTGTTATCGTGGGCGACGTATTTGCCCCAGTAGATGAGCGGCGGATAGAAATCCTTCGGATGGGCAAGATGCCATTTGTAAATGTCGACCATGCGATCGCGGCCGTCGACTTCGACGACTGGAGTGATCAGGGTGATAAGGCCGTCGCGGATATCACGGACATAGGCACTTTCGTCGACCGCGAGACGGTAGGCTAGCTCCATCAAGGCGGTCGGTGCACCAGTTTCGGGTGAGTGGATCGTGCCGGTGATGTAGTAGACGGGCACGGCTTCGACGACGAGCTTGTCGGCTGCCACGTCGTCAAGATGGATCGTGCGAGGATCGGCGAGTTTGCTCAGGCGTTCGTGGTTTTGCTCGATGTTTTTTAGATTGGCTTCCGAGGAGATCGCGACCGCGATCATTTCTCGACCTTCTTCGGTTGTGCCGATCGAAAAGACTTTTACCCGCGGCGTGACTTTCTCGAGGAGCCGCATGTATTTATACACGTCTTCGGCGTAGGGAAGGATTCCTGGCGCTCCGGCGATATCGCCGAGCACGACTTCAGGAGTCGGGACGGTCTTGCTCGCGGGAAGATAGTCAACGAGCGGCGAAGAGAAGAAAGGTTCGGTGGTGTATTTGTGAATCTTGGCGGTGTAGGCCTCGTCGATGGGCTGCTTGGAATCGCGAGCCGGCTGCGTGTCTCCGTCAGCGAAGACCGTGCCACCGGTCAGCAGAGTGATACAGACCAGCAGGGCGAGCCTTAACCGTGACGGGCGGCGCATGAAGATCTCCTTGAAGCGATCGAAAGCGCGATTTTAGCTCAGATTTTTCACCCAAGCGAAAAACCGCCGGTTACGGCAAGAAAGCGAGACAAACCGGAGAATGAACATTTTCGGCCAGCGAAACCTGGGCCAGGGCTCCCGTGCTTCGATCGATACCGAAAACCGCGATGGTGTCAGAGTTTTGGTTCTCGGCGAGGAGATATTTGCCCGTGGGGTCGATCGCGAAGTGGCGGGGTTCTTTGCCGCCGGTGGGAAATTCGCCGGTGTGCGTCAGCGTGCCGTCCGATGGATTGATGGCGAAAACGGCGATTGTGTCGCGGCCGCGGTTGGAAGCGAATAGCCATTTGCCGTTCGGATGGACGGTGATTTCCGCGTCGTCATTGCGGCCAACGAAATCGTCCGGGAGAGTCGAGAGGATCTGTAATTCCTGGAGTGTGCCTCTCGAAGCATCGTAGGAGAAGGAGGTTACCGTGTTTTTCAGCTCACTGACGACATACACAAATTTTCCGTTGGGTGAAAAGGCCACGTGCCGCGGCCCGGCGCCCGCACTGAGCTTGGCCGAGGGCGGGTCGTTCGGAGTGAGCGTGCCTTTGGCGGCGTCGAAGCGATAGCTGAGAATCGCATCGAGACCGAGATCGGAGACAAAGACAAAGCGATTGTCCGGCGAGATTTGCACCCAGTGTGCGTGGGGCGCTTCCTGACGTTCCTTGTTCGGACCGAGGGCACCGGCGTCCTTTACATTCGCGGTGTGCTCGCCGAGTTTTCCATCGGGAAGGATCGGAAAGACGACGACATTGCCCGAGCTATAGTTGGCTGCAAAAAGAAATTTGCCGGTTTTATCGAAGGATAGATAGCAGGGGTCGGCGCCGAGAGCGGAGAGTTGATTGAGTTGCGTAAGTTTGGCGGCCTTGGCGTCGACGGAGAACGCAGTGATGGTGCTCTGAGGGCCGGTCTCGTTGGCGGCGTAGGCAAATTTGCCGCTGGGATGAATCGCGACCCAAGAGGGACTTGGCGTTTCCGCGGCCACGCCTTTCAGTGCGAGCTTGCCGTCGGAGGAATCGAAATCGTAAGCGTAGATGCCCTTACTGCCGGTCTTGCCGGTGTAGGTGCCGACGAAAGCGAGGTGATGGGAATCGGGAGCAGGGGTTGGCGCAGCGGTGGTAAAGGTGAAAGCGGTGATGAAAACGACGAAAATCGATAGTGCAAACACCGGCAGTGTAATTTTCATGGCAGGTAGTTTAACGCAGGACGTGTCTCCGGTCCGTCAGGTTTTTTCACCGCAGGCCCCTCGAACGAGAAGGCCGCCGCTACAACTGGGAAGAAAAGGCGCAGGGCTCGCGGACCTGCCTGCGACAGGCAGGCCGGCCCATGTGAGTTACTTCTTTTCTTCTTCGTCTTCTTCCTTGATGACCGCGGCGGCGGCAACAGAGTCGTCGTCATCGAGACGGAGCAGGCGCACGCCTTGCGTGGAACGGCCGGCTTCGCGGATTTCGTTGGCGTGGACGCGAATCACCTTGCCGTGTTCGGTGATGATCATGACATCGGACTCTTCGGTGACTTGAAGTGTGGCGACCACGGAACCATTGCGATCAGTGGTCTTCATGTTCACAACGCCTTTTCCGCCGCGGGAAGTGATGCGGTACTCGGCGAGCGCGGTACGCTTGCCGTAGCCCTTCTCAGCGACCGTGAGCATCAACGTGGTGAGGGAATCCTTGATGTGCTCGTTTTCCAATTCTTCGAGATTCTGGCTGGTCTGCTGGTGTTCCTTCGCAATGATTTCGAAATCGGGCTGAACGGCGTCCATACTGACGACGTAGTCCTCTTTTTCGAGGTCCATGCCATTCACGCCTCCGGCGTTGCGACCCATGGGACGCACTTCGGTTTCGCGGAACAGGATGGCCTGGCCCTCGTGGCTCGCGAGGAAAACCATCTGCTTGCCGTCGGTTAGTTTGGCGCCGATGAGTTCGTCTTTTGCCTCGAGGTTGATCGCGATGATGCCGGTAGAGCGCGGATTGGAAAATTCGGTGAGCGTGGATTTTTTCACGGTGCCGAATTTGGTGGCCAGGAAAACGTAACGGCCTTCTTCTTCGAGATTGGTCGCGGCAACAAGAGCGGTGAGCTTTTCATCCTCCTGGAATTTCACCAGGCTAGAAATGGCCTTGCCACGCGTTGCCGCAGCGGCTTCGGGAAGTTCGTAAACCTTCAACCAGTAGACGCGGCCTTTGGAAGTGAAGAGCAGGATATAGCTGTGTGCAGAAGCGATGAAGAGATGCTCAACGAAGTCTTCTTCCTTGGTGCGCGCGCCGATGCGGCCTTTGCCCCCGCGAGACTGGTGACGATAGGTTTCGACCGCGGTGCGCTTGATGTAACCGGCGTGGCTGACGGTAATCAGCATGTCCGTATCGGCAATGAGATCTTCGAGCTTAATTTCATCGACTTTGTCGACAATCTGCGTGCGCCGATCGTCGCCGTAGGTTTTGTGGACTTCCTTTAGCTCAGCGATAAGGACGCTTTTGAGCTTCTTCTCGCTCGAGATGGTTTCTTCGAGTTCCTCGATCTTGTCGCGGATGGACTTCAATTCCTTGAGAATTTCGTCGAACGAGAGCTGCGTAAGGCGGTGCAATTGCAGCTCGAGGATGGCGTCGATTTGCGTGTAAGAAAGACCGAGACCTGCGCTACGCCCGGCTGCCTCGATTTCGGGAGCGCCGGCGAATTTGTACTTACGGCCATCGAGCTTGACGCCGGCAACCTTCTTGGATTTGCCGTCCTCGGAAATAGTGACGTCCTGCTCGGTAAAGTACTTGAACAGGTTCTCCTTGGCCTCGGCGCGGCTGGAGCTGCCGCGGATGATGCGAATCACCGTATCGAGGTGGTCGAGAGCAATCTGGTAGCCGACCAAGATGTGTTCACGCTCACGGGCTTTGCGCAGTTCATAGCGGGAACGGCGCAAAACCACATCGCGACGGTGATCGATGAACAGACGAACGAAGTCCAGCAAGCCCATTTCGCGCGGTTGGCCGCCAACAATGGCAAGCAGGATCATGCCGAAGGATTCCTGCATCTGCGTATGCTTGAACAGATTGTTGAGAATGAGCTGCGATTCCTCGCCGCGCTTCAGCTCGATGACAACGCGCATGCCGTCGCGGTCGCTTTCATCGCGAACGTCGGAGATGCCCTCGATTTTCTTGTTGGAAACGAGTTCGGCGATGCGCTCGATCATGCGCGCTTTGTTCACCTGGTAGGGAAGTTCGGTGATGACGATGTTCTCGCGGTCTTTGCTGGCTTCTTCGATGGCGGCTTTGGCGCGCATCGTGAAGCTGCCGCGGCCGGTTTTGTAGGCTTGTTCGATGCCTTCGCGGCCGGCAATGTAACCGCCGGTCGGAAGATCCGGGCCGGGAACGAACTTCATCGCTTCCTTGAGCGTGAGCTCCGGCTTTTCGATCATGGCGATCGTGGCATCAATTACTTCGCGGAGGTTGTGAGGAGGAATGTTGGTGGCCATGCCGACGGCGATGCCGCTCGCGCCGTTAATCAGCAAATTCGGAACTCGCGTGGGAAGAACGGTGGGCTCTTTTTCCGTTTCGTCGAAGTTGGGGATGAAATCGACGGTTTCCCGTTCGATATCAGCGAGTAGTTCCTCGGCGATTTTAGAAAGGCGCGCTTCGGTGTACCGCATGGCGGCGGGCATGTCGCCGTCGACGGAACCGAAGTTGCCTTGGCCATCGACGAGCGGGTAGCGCATGTTGAAATCTTGCGCCATACGAACGAGCGCGTCGTAAACGGGGGCATCGCCGTGCGGGTGATACTTGCCGAGAACTTCCCCGACGATTTTGGCGCATTTGCGGTAGGGCTTCGTGGAGGTAAGGCCGAGCTCGTACATGCCGAAGAGAATGCGGCGATGGACGGGTTTGAGGCCGTCGCGGACATCGGGAAGGGCGCGGCCGATGATTACGCTCATGGCATAGTCGAGGTACGACTTGCGCATTTCGGCTTCGATATCGACCGGCAGCAATACGGATTGATTTTGTTCGTCAGCCATGTTTCCTCTTTGTTCGTGCCTCGCAGAACCGTACCATCACCGAAACAGTCAATCGTTGCGGGTGAGATCCTTCGCTTTCGTTCCGGATGACACGCCCTGCCTGATTTTTATGCCTTGGCGACCCGTTCGAACACATACGCTTTGACCGAGTCGAAGGCATCAGCCGTGTTCGTGAAACGACGCGGCGCGAAATCTGTTTCGAGCTGTTGCAAGAAGGATTGACGGCTTGCTTCGGTTTCGAAAACCACCGCGACACCCTTCTCGCGGTCGGGCTGCGTCGTGGGCGTCGCACGAAATTCACTCACGCTTAAACCTCGCAAGCCCGGCAAAGTCGTCCAACCCAACTGATAAATCATCGCCGCGTTAGATATCCAGATTCACGACGTCGAGGGCGTTATCCTCGATAAACTTGCGACGATCCTCGACGTTTTCTCCCATCAGCGTGGTAAAGATTTTCTCGGCTTCCACGACGTCCTCCAGTTTCACTTGCAACAACGTGCGGGTGTCGGCGTTCATGGTCGTTTCCCAAAGCTGCGAGGGATTCATTTCGCCGAGGCCCTTGAAGCGGGTGATGGTGAAATCTTTCTTGGCATCTTCCATTACGTAGCCGAGCACATCGGTGGCTTTTTCTTTGGTGGCCTTATCGCCGTTGCGGGTAATAATGAAAGGCGGCTTGTTGTACTCCTCAATCTGCTTGGCCAGGCCACGCAGGCGCTTGTAATCGGGCGTAGAAGCGAGCGCCCAATTGACCTTCTGATTGCCCGGCGGACCGAACTGGATTTCGTAAAGGCTGTGCTCTTCGTCGAAAACCACCTTGCCTTCGAGTTTGAGCTTCGCTTTATCAATTTCTTTCAACAGTTTATCGAGGGCCTTCTTGTCCTCGAAGTCGGTTTTCTTATCCAGCCCGCTTTCTGCAAGAACCTCGACGAGCCCAGTGTCTTTCAGGCGGCGACCGAGCTTTGAAAGTGTCGCGTCATATTCCTGGACGTTCAACAGGAAGCTGGTCAGACCGGATCCCTGAAGCATCACGCCTTCTTTGGCTTTCACAACGTGATCTTCCGTGGCGCGCTTCATGAGTTCGCGGGCGAAATCGCGCTCGTCCCGGATGTACCGCTCGCTCTTGCCGCGTTTGACGCGGTAGAGCGGCGGCTGTGCGATGAAAATGTGACCGCGATCGATGAGTTCCTTCATGTGGCGGAAAAAGAAGGTGAGAAGTAGCGTACGGATGTGCGAGCCGTCGACGTCCGCATCGGTCATGAGAATGATTTTGTGATAGCGGAGTTTGCCTGCATCAAAGTCGTCTTTTCCGATGCCCGTGCCGAGAGCGGTAATAATGGCGCGAATTTCCTCGTGGCCGAGCATTTTGTCGTAGCGCGCTTTTTCGACGTTCAGGATCTTACCTTTCAGCGGAAGGATGGCCTGATATTTGCGGTCACGTCCCTGCTTTGCAGACCCTCCGGCGGACTCGCCCTCGACGACAAATAGTTCGCAACGCGAAGGATCGCGTTCCTGGCAATCCGCGAGCTTTCCGGGAAGTCCGCCGGAATCCATCGCGGATTTGCGGCGCGTGAGCTCGCGGGCTTTGCGCGCCGCTTCGCGGGCGCGAGCGGCATCGATACATTTGCCGATGATCCGGCGGGCAACGGTCGAATGCTTATCAAACCATTCGCCGAGCTTTTCGTTGACGAGCTGCTCAACGTCACCCTTAATGTCGCTATTAAGCTTCCCCTTGGTCTGACCCTCAAATTGAGGCTGCGGCAGTCGAACGCTGACAACCGCCACGAGGCCCTCGCGAACGTCGTCGCCGGTGATGGTGACTTCGTCTTTTTGCTCTTTCAGCATGCCGTTGGCGGAAGCAAAGCTGTTGATCGAGCGCGTAAGGGCGGAACGGAAGCCGGAAAGATGTGTGCCGCCGTCGACGGTGTTGATGGTGTTGGCGAAGGCAAATACGTTTTCGCCGTAGGTATCGTTGTACTGCAGGGCAATCTCGATTTCGACGTTACCCTTCTTCCCTTCCATATAAATCGGCGAATCGTGGAGGGTGGATTTGCCGCGGTTGAGATGCTTGACGAACTCAGCGATGCCGCCGGTGAAGCGAAACTCCGTGGATTTCTCGGTGCGCTCATCGGTGAGCGTAATTTTCAGGCCTTTGTTCAGAAATGCGTATTCGCGAAGACGTGTGGCGAGCGTGTCGTAGCTGAACGTGGTCTTTTCAAAGATCGTGGGGTCCGGGTGAAATGTCACCTTTGTGCCCGTCTTACGGGTTTTGCCAGTTTGCTTCAGCTTGTTGGTGGGCTTGCCCTTCTCGTACGTCTGTTCCCAGACCGCTCCATCGCGCTGAATCTCGAGTTCGAGCCAATCGGAAAGAGCGTTTACGACGGAGACGCCAACGCCGTGAAGCCCGCCGGAGACCTTGTACGTATCGCTGTCGAACTTTCCACCGGCATGCAGAACGGTGAGAACGACTTCGGCAGCGGGACGCTTTTCGGTGGCGTGCATATCGACGGGAATGCCACGGCCATTATCGACGACGGTGACGGAGTTATCGGCGTGAACAGTGACGTTAACCTCATCGGCGAACCCGGCCATGGCTTCATCGACGGAATTGTCCACGACCTCCCATACAAGATGGTGAAGGCCCATTTCGCCGGTAGAGCCTATGTACATCGCGGGACGTAAACGAACGGCTTCTAGACCGCCGAGGACTTTGATGGATTTTGCGTCATATTGATGACCGCCTTTGCCTGTCACCGTTTCCTTGTCGCCCATGTCATCTCCCTGATGCGCGCGTGCCTATCGCGGTCCGCTCACTTCGAAATTCCCCGGCGCACGAGCGGGATTTTCGGCGGCCATGACGCAAGTACAATTTTTGTGAAGCCAGGAAGGGCGTGATGTTCGGCAATCCCCATTCGTCGCCTCACCCTTTGACCGCGATCTTGGTGAATCAGATCGAAGCTCGTAGGGTTCCTGCTTCATCCCGTCCCGCGATCCGGGACGTGGCGAAGACTTATGTTCTCCAGGCAGTCCGGCCGGCCCCTGGCGCAGGGCCTTTTTGAGGCCAACTCATCCTGGCGGACGTGTCGACTTGGAGGAAAAACTACGAATCGACAACACCTAAATTCTACTGGAAAACGGCTATTTTCTCAAGCGCATGAAACGGGATTGTGGATAAATAAACCTTTTATTTTCTGTTTATTAGATGGCGCTCCGCTCGGGCCGCTCGGCTCCAGACGGTTCCATTCAAGATAGAGAAAGATTGTTCGCGAGTTCCCGTATTTTAATCATTGATCAAGATGACAAATATTAAATTCAGGGGATCGGATTTTGCACAAAATCAGATGCGCATGGGCATAATTACGTAACGGTAGCGGTAGCTTTCGTCGGCGAGAGGACGCATTTGACCCGCAGATTGCTCGTCCTTTAGCTCGATACTGATCGGCCCGTCGGCAGCCGCGCTGAGGAAATCCAACATGTAGCTGGAATTGAAGCCGATCGATATGGGTTCGCCTTTGTATTCCTTCTCCAGGGATTCTTTGGCTTCGCCGTACTCGGGGCTCGAAGCCGAAATCTCCACTCCTTCAGAAGAGACGGCCAGTTTCACGGCGTGAGAGCGCTGATCGGCAAGCTGTGAGACGCGACGCACGGCGTCGCTCAATTCGGCGCGCTCCAACACCACGGTCTTGCTGTTCTCGCGCGGTAGAACCGCTTCGTAATTGGGGAACTGGCCGGTGAGAATGCGGGAAATCAGCAGGCGATGGTTCACTTGGAAAAAGAGATGGCTTTCGTCCTTGGCAAATTCCATCTCCGCATCAGGGCCGGCCGCGGCGGAGAGCTTCTCGACTTCGTCCATGGCTTTTTTGGGGATAAGGACGCGAACTTCACCGTTCAAGCCTGCGAGCTTCTGATCCGTTTCCGCAAGGGCCAAACGGTGACCGTCGGTAGCGACCATAGCAAGAGTATCTGGTTTGAGGATCAGTAAGCCGCCATTCAGTGTGTAGCGCGACTCTTCCATGGAGATGGCAAATTTGGTTTTGGCGATAAGGCTTTCAAGGACCGCGGCAGGAATCTTCACTAGCGTATGGGGCATTGCCGGGAGGGCTGGGAAGTTCTCCTTGGCCATGCCAACCATCTTGTATTTCTTCTTGTCGCTGACAATTTCGACCCAGTGATTGTCGAGCAATCTGAACTTGATTTCGCCTTCAGGAAGGAGCCGAACGAGTTCCAGCAATTTCTTGGCAGGAATGGTTCCGGCGCCTTCTTTTTTGACCTTCGCTTCGCAGGAAGTGCGGACGCTGAGCTCGAGATCGGTGGCGGTAATCGCCAAACGATTGCCCTTGGCCTCCACCAAAAGGTTCGAAAGAATAGGGATGGTGGTCTTGCGTTCCACCACACCTTGGGTCGTCGTTAGCTCGTTAAGCAGCGCTGATTTCGTTACGCTGAATTCCATCGATTGGGTTTCCTCGCGAACAGTGCCTGTGGCGGTCATGGTTTCTCCGTTGCAGAAGTACCGCTAGCGTACTGTACTCGTTTTTTCGCCAAGTATAAAGGGTACGGGCGACAAAAGGACCTGTGGAAATGGAAGAAAGCTGAGGAATTCCAGGGTAGTCGTTAAGGGAACTTTCAGAACTGAAATATTCCAACAGCGAACACAAAAGACAACAATCTTCACAAGTGCTTTCTTTTTTCAAAAAAATTGTCTCTTATTGTTGTGATGAGCGCTGTGGATTGGTGGAAAAGTATCTGAAATGAATCTCTGCGCGTGTTTTTGGACGTGCGTGTGCGGTGGAATTTCTTGCGGTCGCGTGGAAAAATCTGCGTTTCTTGAATCACCTGTGCGTCCTCGAGAAAATTTCGACAAATCATCCGCATCATTCCCACCTCATCCGCACATGTTCTCCACACCCTCGCGCGAAGCGATTTCGAGGGAACACAATAAGAAAGGCCCGCGAAAGCTTTCCGCGGGCCTCAATGACAAAAACACAAAAGGCGATTACTGAAGGGCGTCCATCAAGCGCGTGATTGTGCGGTTTAGTTCTTTGTCGGAGCGGCGCAGTTCTTCAATTTTGTTAATGGAGTGCAAGACTGTGGTGTGATGCTTCCCGCCGAACTGCCGCCCAATTTCTGGCAACGATGCAGTCGTAAGCTGTTTGACGATATACATCGCCACTTGGCGCGGAAACGCGATGGCGCGGGTGTTGCTGCGGATCTTTAGATCCTGTTCACGCAAATTGAAGTGCTCGCTTACGCGCTTCTGGATGAGGTCGATGGTTACGCGCTTTTCTTGTGAGGCAATGATATTGCGGAGAACCTGCTGTGCTGTCGCGAGCGAAATGGCCGTGCCCGTCAGGGAGGCGTAAGCCATCAGACGCGTCAAAGCGCCCTCGAGTTCGCGCACATTGGATTTAATTGCCCGGGCGATGTATTCGGCAACGTCATCGGGAAGATGGAAACGGTCGTTCTCCGCCTTCTTCTGCAGAATGGCGATCTTGGTCTCGAGATCAGGCGGCTGAATATCAGCGATCAATCCCCATTCGAAGCGGGATCGCAGGCGCTCTTCGATGGAGTTGATATCTTTCGGCAAGCAATCCGAGGAAATGACGATCTGCTTCTGCTGTTCGTACAAAGCGTTAAAGGTGTGAAAGAACTCTTCCTGGGTCCGCTCTTTGCCGGCAATGAACTGGATATCGTCCACGAGCAGAACATCAACGGTGTGGAAGCGGTCGCGGAAGCTGATCATGCGGTCGAAGCGAAGAGAATTAATGACTTCGATGGTGAATTTTTCGGCGCTGACATAACTTAGGCGGGTAGCAGGATTCCGCTTTTTAATCAGGTGGCCAATGGCATGCATCAAGTGAGTCTTGCCCATGCCCACTCCGCCGTAGAGGAAAAGCGGGTTGTAGGCTTTCGACGGCTGTTCCGCTACGGCCCGCGACGCAGCGTGGGCAAATTCGTTGGACTTGCCGACGACGAACGTATCGAAGGTATAGCGAGTGTTGAGCTGATGGTCGCTGCTTTCGAAATCGAGCTTGGATTGTTTGGTTGCAGAAGACGCGGGAGCAGCCGGTAGGGGCTCCTCTTCGGTGCAAACATATTGCACCTTAGTGTTCGGCGTGCCCATCTGATGGAACACAGCCTTGATGATTTCACCGTAAGTGCGTGTGAGCACCTGACGGAAGACAGCGCTGGGGATCTGGACGAAAAGCGTGTCACCCTCCTGGCGGCTCAGTCGCGTGGGCTGGAACCAGGTCGAGTAGGTGTTGATGCTAACTCTGGATTTGATCAGATCGAGAAATTTATCCCAGACACTGAGTGTTACAGATTCACGGCCAAGTTGAGTAGCAGTTGTCATCATTATGTAAAAAAAGCACTGTATTTCCACAGATGTGCAAAAGCCTGTGGAAAGAGATATTCAGCCCGAAAGCGTCACGCCTTGGAGTTCTTGCCTGCGCTGGAACGAAACGTTTTGTGCCCCTGTGGTTCCGCGCAGCCCAATAAGATTTGCAGGACCACGTTCCACTGATTCAAAACTGGATGGATTCTCGCGCACTGTCTCCGGCGGAGCAAGCAAAAAATGTACGAAGACCATCAACAGCTTTCACATGGCATTCACAACTTTTCCACAAGTGAAGAAAATGTGCAAGTGACCCCAAAATGCAATGAAAACAGGCAAATTTGAAGAAAGAGAAATGGCTTTGCACGTCAACTGCACTGAAACGGTGCAATCAAGGCTGAGGAAAACTCGGGTAATTTTTTAGCGTTTTCGATCTGGACGGTGAAACTCATAGACTCCCAGCGGGTCTCCGCCGATCAAAAGGCGGTCTTCCTCTACTAAAATCACGGTAGCGTCGAGTGGCGAACCCTTTGGCGTGTAGATCTGATATTCGGAACGACGGATGCCATCTCTATCAAAATGCACGAGTGTGTTGTGCAAACCCATCCAAATGTCACCGTTTGTCGGGTCGACACCAAAGGCGGTAAGGATCGGATGAAACACGAGCGGTACCGCTAAGGTCTCCTGCCGCTCGATGGCTTTACGCGTGGTCGATGCTTCTGGGTAAGCGTCGACCCCGGTGAAGACAAAATCCTGGGTCGCATTGCCGTAGCGGTCGTATTGACGTACGAGCGGCTCCGGCATATATGTAAAACCGTAGTAGATGTGGCCCTGCGGATCAGAGCCGACGCGCCCCAAATTCAGGTAGCGGTCGATGTCAGCGCGAGAGGAAAGCGATTCGATGTCGCCAAACTCGCGCGACACTTTTCCGTCCGGCCCATACACGATGACGTGATGGTCAGAGTCACGTGTGGACACGGCTACCTCGCCTTCGGGTAGCACCGCTAGTGAAAGAACCGAGTTTGCCGGAAACGACCGCAGTTGCTTGCCATCGGGCGCGAATTCATTGACCAGGTTGTAGCCGGTATCCGCCACATAAATGTTGCCTTGGCCGTCCACATCACAATCCTGCCCAAACGCCATCGCCGCGCGGCCGGCCTTGTCAGTCACGGGCGGAGGAGGTGACGCGCCAATGACGGAAATTGACTTGCCCTTGGCGTCGAAAATGGCCAAGCCAACCGAAGGAGAAGCGAGCACGTAGTAGTTTCCGTTGGCGCCGCGGCGAAGCGCGCGAAGCCCCGGACCAATGCTCGGGAAAACGCGGCGGCTTGCCAGTAAATCATCATCGATTTCCGAGGCACCGCCCCACAACGCGACCGCGACGGACAGAAAAGCACCGGCGATCGCTAAAATCCCAATGATTTTACGCATGGTCTTTCAGATTACCCCGCGAATCCAGTGGTTGCTTCGGCCTAGTCCGCGCGAAGGCGAAGCCGGGCTATGGACTTGGCTCGAAGGCGTCCGGCGCGGTTTCGAGGGCCGGAATCGTCGGTCTCGATGACCACGGCGTTCATTTGGACGTCGCCTGTGGCAACCTCGAAACGCGTGGGCAAGCCGTCGATGAATTTCTTGATGATTGCACCGCGCTCCATTCCGATGATGCCTTCGTGGGGTCCGGTCATGCCCACGTCGGTGATATACGCGGTGCCTTCAGGCAGCAGGCGTTCATCGGCGGTGGGCACATGGGTGTGCGTCCCGACGACGGCGGAAACGCGCCCGTCGAGATACCATCCGAAGGCGATCTTCTCGCTGGTCGTCTCGGCGTGGATGTCCACCAAAACGAAGGCCACGTCAGGCGGCAGTTTCGCGAGCTCGCTGTCTACTTTCCTAAAAGGGTCGTCGATGGGCGCCAGGAAAACGCGGCCTTGCAGGTTCAGGATCGCAAATTTTACGCCATTTTTTGCGGTGCCGACGTACAACCCCGAGCCCGGGTTGCCCTCGGCGAAATTGCCGGGCCGAAGAAGGCGCGGCTCGTGCGGGATAAAGTCGAAGATTTCCCTGCGATCCCAGCTGTGATTGCCGCCCGTCAGGACCTCAACTCCGCCTTGCAGCAACTCCTCGGCAATGCGCGGAGTGATACCGAAACCTGCCGCGGAGTTCTCGCCGTTAGCGATCACAAGATCAATATGTTGGTTCTCGACGAGGTCGGCGAGACGGTCACGAACGATTTGGCGCCCGGGAGAACCGACGATGTCACCGACGAAGAGAACGCGCATGAGAGAGTTGCAAGTCCTCAGTTATAAGTTTTCAGTTTCGAAGCAAGCGAGCATAACTTAAAACGAAAGACGAACGGCTAAAAATTAAAAAAGGAGCGGACTGCTCTGCCGTGGGAAACTAGGCCGTGAACCTCTGAAATAAGTGGGCACCACGAGCCAACCATTAGGCTTTCCTGCCCCATCCGCGAGTTCTTCTCGAACTCGCCGACGGGACAGGCCGTGCACACAAGCTGACTATCCGCAGCACCCCAGAGATTCGTTACGGTTCAAACGGCTTTCGCGTCCTCACCTGCTTCGAAGTACCGCTCCAGCGCATATTATCCTCCGAGCGCGGCTTGTCGTCCAACCGCGTGGGCGAAAGCTGTCGGAAGGTTTAGCTGACCTGCGAAACATGCTCGGAGTAAAATGGCCAAACGCAACAACGAGGTCCGTCATGCCAACAAAGTGGCTCGTTCCTTTTGCTTTTCTGGTTTCGGTGCTTCCCTTTGCCTCGGCGCAAACTCAGCTCGGCAAGGTGAACTTTCCGACGAGTTGTTCGGCCGACGCGCAGCCAGCGTTGGAAAAGGGTTTGGCGCTGCTGCACTCTTTTCAATATATGGAAGCGCGGCAGACGTTTGAGGATGCCGAGAAGCTGGACAAACGCTGCGCAATGGCTCATTGGGGCTACGCGATGTCTTTGTATCAACAGTTGTGGGATTTTCCCGATCACAAGCATCTCGAGGAAGGCCACGCGGAGATTGAAACGGCGAAAAAGCTTCACCCGCAAACGCCGCGCGAGCAAGGATTTCTGACGGCCGCCGCGGCCTTTTATCAAGACAACCCGAAGCTGACCCACACCGAACGCCAAAAGGCATATTCAGCAGCCATGGAAAAACTTCGGCAGCAAATGCCGGACGATGTGGAAGTAGGTGCGTTTACAGGCTTATCGCTTGTGGCGCTCGCGGAGCAGGATGTGGACGGCCTAGACAATCAGAAGAAAGCCATCCTGATTCTGAATCCCCTGTTCGAGAAATATCCGGATCATCCCGGAGTGGCGCATTACCTGATTCACGCTTGCGACAGGCCGGAGCTGGCTCCGCAAGGGCTGGCGGCGGCCCGGCGTTACGCCGCAATTGCGCCCGACTCTCCGCACGCGCTGCACATGCCGTCGCACATTTTCGCCCGCCTGGGGCTGTGGCAGGATTCCATCGACTCAAACGTTGCTGCCCGTGCCTCGGCGGCGCGCGCCGCAGAACAGCACAAGGCGGAAGCGCACTACCAAACGCATGCGATGGACTATCTGAACTACTCCTACCTGCAAACCGGCCAGGAAGCGAAAGCGCGTGACGTGATCGCGCACATCGACCACGTCGTCGGAGCAAGTGACGATATGAAAGCAGAACACCGTGCCGATCTTGCGGCGCGCACGGCACTCGAACTCCACCGGTGGAAGGAAGCAGCCGATTTGGTGGTGCCAGCCGTCCGTCAAGATCAGAAGGACGGTACATATTTGGCAAAGACGATTGGCGCGGCACGAAGTGGAGACGCGGCTGCGGCGGAAGTGGCGCTGAAAGAGCTGACGAAGAGCGTGGAAGAACGCGAAGCGCGCGCCAGAAAAGACGGCTATGAGGTTTCCAGGGAGAAAGCTACTGATCTGCGCGAGGCGGAAGCGTGGGTCGGATACGAGCAAGGAAAAACAGAACAGGCCCTACAAGAACTGCGCGCGGCAATTGACCACCAGGAGAAAAATGGAGGAGAGGCCGTGATCATTCCAGCGCGCGAGATGCTCGCCGACATGTTGATGGAGATGAAACGGTCCTCCGATGCGCTTGCGGAGTATGAGGTCGTGCTGAAGAACGCGCCGAACCGGTTCGACGCGCTGCTCGGGGCAGGGCGGGCCGCAAAGGCTTCCGGAGATTCCGACGCCGCGCAATCGTTTTACGTGAAACTTACGGAGTCGTGCCCCACCGAAGCCGACCGTCCTGAGCTGGTTGAAGCAAAAACCGTTTTGGCCAAGAAATAAAAAGCGGCTCGGACCGGTCACACTGATTTGCAGACACCCGCAGGTTCGCAAATCTCCCTGCGGCAGGCAGGCTCGCCGAACGCCACAAGTGGGTGCTATCGTCGGACGGTGCCATTTCGGTTGATCCCCCGGGAGGTTCCATGAAGAGGACAATACGGATATGCCTTTTTCTAGTAGGCTGCGCTTCTCTTCGCGCACAAACTCCTCCCGTGTCGCCGAATCCACCGGCGAAAAGCGCAACTGCTTCAGGGGCTCCAAGCGTAGGGAAAAAAATCAGCCCGGTGAAGGAAGCAGACATCCGTAAGCTCCTGGAGTTGACCGGCGCAACAATGACCATGGAACTCACCATGCAGAGCATGGAAAAGAACATCAAGCCCGTGCTTGCGAACTCCCTGCCACCGGGGGATTACCGGGAAAAGCTGATTAACCTGTTCTTCGAAAAGTTTCATTCAAAGATGGACTTACAGAAACTGATCGACCTCGCCGTTCCGCTTTATGACAAGTATTACACCGACGAAGACATCAAAGGACTGATCCAGTTCTATGAGACTCCCCTTGGCAGGAAGACAGTGAAAGCCCTGCCGAACCTAATGGGAGAGCTGACTGACGCCGGCCAAAAAATGGGACAAGACGCCGCCCGTCAGAGCATGATTGAGGTGATTGCCGAACACCCTGAGCTAGAAAAGGCCATGGAAGACGCCCAAGCGCAGAAGTAGCTCCCCGCGCAATCCGAGCCACTAGCAGTACCTCGCGGTACAATGACACCGCATTACGAGGAGAAACGATCCATGAATTACCGGCGGTTTGGACGCACGGGCTGGAAGGTGAGCGAGATTGGTTACGGGATGTGGGGGCTAGCGGGATGGAGCGGTTCAGACGAGAACGAGACGATGCGCTCGTTGCGGCGCGCCGTCGAACTGGGCTGCAATTTTTTTGATACCGCTTGGGCGTATGGGGACGGAAAGAGCGAACAGATACTGGCGAAGATCCTGAAAGAGTACAAGAATGATTCCGCCGCAGGCGGGCCGGACAAGCATTTGTACGTGGCGACCAAGATTCCTCCGAAGAATCGTCGCTGGCCGAGCACGCGCTCTTTCACTCTGGACGATTGCTATCCCCCGGAATACGTCGGAGAGTACATCGAAAAGAGCCTCAACAATTTGGGGGTGGAAACCATCGACCTGATGCAGTTGCACACTTGGGAAGATCGCTGGTTAAACGACGAGCGGTTGCCTCGAGAAATCGAAAAAATGAAAAAGACCGGCAAGGTTCGAGCGTTCGGGCCGAGCATGAACCGTTGGGAGCCTGCGAATGGAATCCGTGCGGTTCTGGAGGGCTACGCGGATGCTGTGCAGGTTATCTACAATATATTCGACCAGAATCCCGAAGACGCTCTCTTCCCGATTTGCCGCATGAAAGAAACAGCCGTGATTGCGCGTGTTCCGTTTGACGAAGGGACGCTGACGGGAATGCTAACGCCCGATTCAAAATGGCCCTTGGGAGACTGGCGGAATACCTATTTTGTTCCAGAAAACTTAAAATCGAGTATCGCTCACGCGGAGGCTCTGCGGCCGTTGATTCCTGTGGGCAGCACGATGCCGGAGATGGCGCTGCGTTTTATCCTGAACAATGAAGACGTGAACACCACGATCCCCGGCATGCGCAAGTTGACGAACGTAGAAGCAAATTGCGCTGCCAGCACTCTCGGGCCGCTTCCGACGGAGCTGCATAGGAAATTGAGCGCACATCGTTGGGATCGCAATCCCACGTCATGGTCGCAATAAGCGGGTGGAAGATGACACATAGCGTCAAGACACAGATCTTCGGCCAGGTATATCCGATTCAAGGCGATTTGGACGAATCCTACGTTCACAAGCTGGCAGCCTACGTGGATACGAAGATGCGTGCGATTGCGCACATGACCCCGACTGTCGACACGCAGAAGGTAGCAATCCTGGCCGCCCTCTCGATCGCGGATGAGTTGCACAGTTTACGGAAGGAACGAGGCGAGCGTGAGGAACTGTTGAAAGAACAGGCGGAACGCTGCTTAACGCTGGTGGAACGGGCGTTGAAACAAGCGGAGTGACCAAGGGACATCTCTACAGGTGACCAGACGTTCAGAAAAGTCTGGTAAAAAGCAGCGACAGCCATCCTCGTGCCTCAAGGCAAATCGGAAGATGCCCGCTCGACGATCTTGTTCTACACGTTGATCTGCAGGCCGCGAACGGATGCGAAGGCGTCGCCCATGGCTTCCCATACCGTGGGATGGGCGTGAACCATCGTCATCATGTCGTCAATGGTGCCTTCCAGGTTTAGGACCGCGGCGGCTTCCGCGAGAATTTCTGTGGCCAGCGGACCGATGATGTGGATTCCGAGAACTTGTCCGTATTTCGCATCCGAGACAACCTTGATGAAGCCGCCGTGGTTGCCGAGGATGGTGGCTTTGCTGTTGCCTACGAAGGGGAATTTACCGGTTTTGACTTCGTAGCCTGCGTCTTTGGCCTGCTTCTCCGTTAGGCCGATGGAGCCGATTTGCGGCTCGCAGTATGTGGCGTTGGGAATACGGGTTTTGAGCAGTTTCTGCGTCGGAACGCCCTTGATGTGCGTCACCGCGATAATACCTTCCATCATGGCAGCGTGTGCGAGTTGCGGCATACCGGCGACGATGTCGCCGACGGCGAACAGTCCGGGCTCGTCAGTTTGGAAATGCTCGTCGACGTGCACGAAGCCGCGTTCGAGCTTGGCTTTGGATTTTTCCACGCCGCAATTTTCCGTGAGGGGTTTGCGGCCGACGGCGAGGAGCAGTTTTTCGGCTTGAAGCGTTTGCGCTTTGCCATCCTTGTCTTTGAAGGAAACGGTCACGCCCTTGGTGTCTTTCTTTACACCATCGACGCTGCAACTCGTGAAGATGTTGATGTTCTTTTTCTTGAATGTCTTTTCGAGCTCGGAGGAAATCTCCTCATCCTCCAAGGGAGCAACGCGTGGCAGAGCTTCGAGGATAGTGACCTGCGTGCCAAACGAGTTGTAGATTGAAGCGAACTCGACGCCCACGGCACCGGCGCCGACAACGATGAGCGTCTTTGGAATATTGGGCAATTCGAGAATGGAGCGGTTCGTGAGAATCTGCTTGTGATCGGGCTCGATATCGGGAAGAGATTTGGCTTCGGAGCCGCTGACGAGAAGAATGTTGCTGGCCTCGATCGCGGAGGTCTTACCGTCTTTTTCGACGGAGACTTTTCCGGGACCGTCATATTTGCCCCAGCCTTGCACCCATTCGACCTTGTTTTTCTTGAAAAGGAATTCGATACCTTTGGCGTGTTTGGTGACGATCTTGTTTTTGCGAGCCAAAATATTTGCCCAATTGATTTTCAGGCCTGAGACTTCAAAGCCTAGTTCCGCGCCATTTTTGAAATGATCGTACACCTCGGCGTGATGAAGAAGGACCTTCGTCGGAATACAGCCAACATGAAGGCAAGTACCACCGAGGAAGGGATCTTTTTCGACGACGATGGTTTTCAGTCCGAGTTCACCAGCGCGTATGGCGGAAACGTAGCCACCCGGACCGCTGCCGATAATTGCCACGTCATATTTCGCCACGCTGTTTCTCCCTTCGCATAAAACGCAGGTCGGACGACCGCCTTGACCGAAAACAACGGATATCCTCTCTGTCTGCCGTTTTGGGACTTTCCGCCGCGTTGAAAACTCATCGTCCAAAAGACCAACCGCGGTTTTCCAGCAACCCACGCTCAAAAACACACGTTAGAGGCGCTGGACAGCGAACGGGTAGAACCAAAGTAAAACACCACAAACCAGCCAAAAAACAATTGTAGCAGCGCGTTGGTTCGCGTCGCAACGAGGTCAATTCGGGCCCGCGAACCATTTATTTCGGGACAGGTCCGGAGCTCGATCGTGCTGCCGCCCGGCATGAGGCAAAGGAAAACGCGCTACGCTCACGGTCTAGGGCAAGGCGGTGAGCAGCCGAGTGGCAGTCAAGAGCGAATTGAGCGTAGGGATTGACCTGCCAGGACCGATGGGAAACGCGCGAAATCAGGCGCGCGCAGCGGCCGCGAGATAATGTTTCTCAAGGACAACGCGGTGATGGCGCTCGTGCCCGGCGATGATGAAAGCGAGAGCAAGTACGCTGACTTCTTTTTGGCTGGCTGTGCCGCGACGAAGCCAGGCGGCGTCGTCGAGCGAGCGAGTCAGACAAATGGTGCACTCGCGGACGCTCGAGAATTCGTGAAGCAGGTCTTCCAGTTTACGCGCTGAGAAATTCGCATTCTTGATGTAGCCATCTTGCTCAAAACTGGCAAGAGGCGTCTGATCGCCACGGGCGATGCGGAGCAGGCGGTAGGCGAAGATACGCTCGGCGTCCGTTACGTGGCCCAGGACTTCCTTGATCGACCATTTACCCGGAGCATAGCGAAACTCAGCTTGTTGTTCGGAAAGCCCAGAAAGCAGACCGACGAGTTCGATCCGCTGATCTTGCAGAATTTCCAGAAAATCGCCGCTCGGAACGAGCGCGATATAGTTTTCATAGAACAGGGCATAGTCGCCCTGTTGTGGCCTTTTCTGTGTCATGATTTCGTTACCTCCGGACCGTTTGCAAACTAGATTATATCGCGTAAAACGGCGTCCGAGGGGTAAGGGAAACGGGACAGGGCGAATGGGCCAGTCGAATTTTGAAACAATGCGCGTGGCGTTTCAGGGTGAGCCGGGAGCGTTTAGCGAAGCGGCGGCGGTGCAATTGCTGGGCGGAGAAATCCGCACGGTGCCGCGGGGGACATTTGACGCGGCGTTTCGCGCGATCGCCGAGGGCGGGGCGGATGCGCTTCTTGTGCCCGTGGAGAATACTCTGGCGGGATCGGTGGTGCGCGTGTATGACTTGCTGCTGGAAAGTCCGCTCGAGATCTGCGGGGAGACGATTCTACCGATCGAGCATCACCTGATGGCGTGTCCCGGGGCAGCCTTTGCTGAGATTCGGGCGGTGGCATCGCACCCGATGGCGCTGGCGCAGTGCGAGCGCTTTTTTGAGACCAATCCGAGGCTAAAGCGCGTTCCGGCGGAAGATACGGCGGGAAGTGTGCGGGAAATGATCGAGAAAGGCGATAAGAGCTGCGCAGCGATTGCAGGAAGGCGAGCAGCCGGTCAGTACGGCGCCATTATTTTGCGCGAGAATATCGAGGATAGTGCTGAAAATTTCACGCGGTTTGTGCTGCTCATGCCTTCCGAGGAAGCGCGACGGTTTCGGGCGAAAGATGCGACGAAAATGTCTTTGGCGATGCGGCTGGCGCACAAGCCTGGGGCGTTGCTGGCTTCACTCGAGCCATTTTCGCGCCACCGTGTGAATTTATTAAAGATTGAGAGCCGGCCGATTCATGGGAGACCGTTTGAGTATCAGTTTTATGTCGACGTGGAGGCAGATCAGCAGGAATTGAATAAAGCGCTGAAGGAAGTGCGCGCGGCGACGAGCGAGTTGCGGGTATTGGGGTTGTATTTGGCGGCGCGAAGGTGATGAGAATGCTCGCTTCAGAAAGTGATCGCTACACGATCTAGATGAGCCTTGGCGGTTTCGTCACCGCCAAGGCTCTGTGCAAATGTTCGATTGCGCAACAGCGCGTCAGCAGTAACTGCAGGCTTCGTCGCCAGCGATGTTGGACATGTCGTCCTTGATACGGCGCAGGCGGTTACCAAGGCGGGCGGCGAGCTGGTGCCTCGCGCGCCACAAACGCGCCTTGAGGGTGTTTTCGGTCACGCCCAGTTTCTTGGCGGCTTCTCCGGTCGAATAGCCCTGGACTTCGCGCAGAACGAAGGCGGTGCGCAAGAGCGGAGAAAGCCCGTCGAGATTTTCGTTAATCATCTCGCGAATCTCCGTGCCCGCGTAGAGCTGCTCCGGATTCGGGCTGTCGTCGGCGAAGCGCTCGGCGGCGGGCAACTCGTCCTCATGATGTGTTTCATCGAGAGAGACAGCCGGGCGGGCTTTGGCGCTGCGGCGCTTCATGAGAGCTGCGTTAATCACGATGCGCGTGAGCCAGGTGGAGAATTGCGAGCGGCCTTCGAAGCGTTTTAGGTTGCGATAGGCCGAAAGCAGTCCATCCTGCAGGGCATCTTCGGCATCCTCGGCATTGCCGAGGACGCGAAGGGCGGTTTGGAACAGCGGGCGGTGATAACGGCGAAAGAGAGTCTCAATCGCTTGAGCATCTCCCCGCTGACCGGCGCGAATTAGCTTATCCTCGCTAACTTGCGTGGTATTTATGACTTGTGTTGCCAGTTGTGTTGCCATTTGCTCCCCCATGTAGACCCGTAAGAGTCTATAAGACGAAAAAAGTTACAAAGCGTTTCTCCCCTAATGCACCGGTACGTTCCCGCCACCCATCTTGGGCCTCTTCAATAAGAAGAAGAGTGGGATGATGGCGAAGAAAACGACGCCCAACAGCTTGAAGTCGTCCACGAACGACAGCATCGCGGCTTCGCGCTGGATCAGGCTGTAAATCATTCCTTCCGCTCGCGCTCCTGCGCTCGTGGCCGTCGAGCCAGCGGACGTGAAGGCAGCCGTCAGGGCGGCAAGCTTGATGCGGTAGGCATCACTGTAGATATTCACGTGTTCCCCGAGTTGCGCCATGTGGAATTGCGTGCGCCGCTCGAGCAGCGTCGTGACCGAGGCAATGCCGACGCTGGCGCCGATGTTACGCGCGAGATTGATGATGCCGGTGCCCATGTTGGTTTGTTCCCTCGGAACGTAAGCGAACGCGGACACGTTGATGGGAATGAACAGGAAGGCTAAACCAAAGCTTTGCAACATACGGCCGAGGACGGCGTGGCGATAATCGATTTGAAGGTTCCAGCCGGCCATGACAAAAAGCGCGAGCGCGGAAATCACGCAGCCGAAGGTGATGAGCCATCTAGGGCTGACTTTCGACACGAGTACCCCAACGACCGGCATCATGAGCATGATGACCGCTCCACCGGGAGAAAGCGCGAGGCCGGCGAGTTCGGCAGGGTAGCCGAGCATCTCCTGAAGAAGTTGCGGAATCAGAACCGTGCTCGAGTAGAGCACGAAGCCGAGGAAGAACATGGCCGTTGTAGCAATCGCAAAATTGCGGTTCTTGAGCATGCGGAAATCCACAATAGGATGTTCGGTACGCAGTTCCCAGATAATCCCCGCGATTACGCCGATGAGCATGGTTACGACAAAGAAGCGGATGAAATTCGAGGCGAGCCAGTCTTCGCGTTGACCCTTGTCGAGAATGATCTGCATGCTGCCAAGACCAAGGCTAATGAGGCCGAGACCGATGTAGTCGATGCGAAACCCTTGTTTGATATTGACGCGCTTCATGAACGGCGGATCCGACACCAAGAAATAAGTAAGAGTGAGCGAAATTATTCCAACCGGGACGTTAATGTAGAAAATCCAGCGCCAGGAGTAATTGTCCGTAATGAAGCCACCGAGCCATGGCCCGATCGTAGGCGCCACGACGACCGCGATGCCGTAGACCGCGAAGGCCATGCCCCGCTTGCTGATGGGAAACGTGTCGTTCAAAATGGCCTGTTCGCTCGGCTGCAAGCCTCCACCGCCGACGCCTTGCATAATGCGGAAAACAACGAGCATGCCAAGACTTGTGGCAAAGCCGCAGAGGAAGGAGCTGATCGTGAAGATCCCGACACAGATCATGTAGAAGCGCTTACGGCCAATGACGGAAGACAGCCAGCCGGAAAGCGGCAAAATGATCGCATTCGAAACCAGGTAAGAGGTCAGAACCCAAGTGGACTCGTCGGCGCTGGCCGAAAGACTTCCGGCAATGTGCGGAAGCGCGACGTTCGCGATCGAAGTATCCAAAACTTCCATAAACGTCGCGAGCGTTACCGTGATGGCGACCACCCAAGGGTTGATGGAGCCATCCGGCATCCGCAGCTTCGATTTGAGTCTGTTCAACATGGCCCGAACGAACCGGCTCCTGTTACTTCGTGACTACCGTCGCTTCGACATTCATACCCGGGCGCAAAATCGCTACGTCCGGGGAGATGGGATCGAGAACGATCTTTACGGGAATGCGCTGAACGACCTTGACGTAGTTTCCGGTGGCGTTTTCCGGGGGAAGCAGGCTAAGCACTGCCCCCGTGGCTCCAGCGATCGAGTCGACATGCCCGGTGAATGTTTGGCCGTAGGTGTCTGATTTGATATAGGCCTTCTGACCCGGCTTCATATAGCGCAACTGTGTTTCTTTATAGTTGGCCGTAACCCAAACGTTCTGCAGTGGCACAACAACCAGCAGGCCTTGCCCGGCCTGGACGATCTGGCCGGGTTCAACGGATTTGTGAGTGGCCACCCCGTCGACGGGCGCGACGATGTTGCAATAGCCCAGACTAAGCTGTGCCGCTTCGAGCGAAGCGCGCGCGCGGTCGACACTTGCGAGTTTTCCTTGGGCGTCGTCAGAACGCATCGTCACGCTCCTGCGATTTGCATTCGCGGAGTTGACTCCCGCTTTGGCTTCGGCGACACGGGCGCTTGAGGCTTCAAGTTGCGCGTGCGTGATATCAACGTTGCGTTTCGCCTGCGCGAGGCGCTGTTCGTCGGCGACAAGGGCGCTGGCTGTAGCGTCGGCGTTGGCCTTCGCGGCGTCGTATTGTTGCTTGGAGATTTCGCCCTTCTCCATAAGCGGGCCATAGCGATCAAGATCGGCTTTGGCAAGCTCTGCGTTCGCGCGGCTGTGGGAGATGTTGGCCTCGGCAACGGCCAGGTCCGCTGTCTGTGCTTGTTCGTAGGTGGCCTGAGCGCGCATGAGATCAGCTTGAGCGCCGGCAAGTTGCGCGTCGGCCGTTGAATTGCCGCTTTCTACAGTTTCGCTCGTGCGCGGAACATCGACATCGGCCGACCGCG
Source organism: Candidatus Acidiferrales bacterium (assembly GCA_963722985.1). Classification (GTDB taxonomy): domain Bacteria; phylum Acidobacteriota; class Terriglobia; order Acidiferrales; family UBA7541; genus Acidiferrum. Next base: position 446,552 of record CAVROZ010000008.1, read on the forward strand.
CTTCGTCTTCGGCGAGACTGAGAGCGGCCTTGGCCTGGTCGACGGAGGCTTGATAATCCGCAGGATCGAGCCGCACAAGCACCTGGCCGGCTTTCACCGGCTGGTTGTCAGTAACAAGTACTTCAGCGACGCGACCGTAAATCTTGGAGGCGATTGGCGTGATGTGACCGTCGACTTGTGCGTCGTCGGTCGACTCGCGATTGTGGAAGTATAGGAAAAGAACAGTGGCAAGTACGGCGAGCACAACGGCCGCGAGCGTCAGGATGCGGCGCAGCTTCGGACTGACCAGCGGCTGTGATGGAGGCAGCACGGCCTTCGGCTCCAAGACCGGCGCGGGCTTTACATTTGCTGCATTTTCCAAACCAACATCGATCTCCACACTCATCGAGTCCTCACCCTTTACTTCGTGTAGGTCTTTTCCATCTCTCCGATGGCACGCGCATAGTCCGCGCGAGCCTGATTAAAGCGGTACAGGGCGGCAATCTGGTTGTCATTCGCTCGGGAAAGCGAATCCTGGGCGGAAATAACTTCAATGTTATCGGCGACTCCTGCCTTGAAACGATCGCGGGCCTGGTCGACCTCCTGTTTCGCAAGATCTACCCCCAAATTGGCGACCTGAACCTCATTACGAGCGGATTGCAAGTTGAGAAGCGAAGTCTTCACGTCGAGAGCGATCTGATTGCGGAGATCATCTTTCTGCTGTTCTAGTTTCTGCAGTTCCAAGTCGGATTTGGTAACTTCGGCCTTGATGCGGCCGCTCGTCCAAAGTGGCATGTTGACCGAGGCGGTGTATAGATATGTGGGAATGCCGTCGGTCGAGGATATGCCGAAGTACGCCCAGTTGCCGTCGAAGCGGAGCGAAGGCAGTCTTTGGTACTGGGCGGCCTGCTTGTCCAATTTGGAGGCTTTTTCACGAGCTTCGATCGCTTTCCATTCTTCGCGGCCCACAAGCGCCTGGTCAATGCTGCTGTTGACGTCAGGTTGCGGAGTTTCGAAGAAGCTCAGAGAATCCGCGAGTTCGATGGTCTGGCGCGGGTCGACGTTCAACAGTTTGCTCAAACCAAACAGCGACGCATCCCGATCGTTTTCCGCTTCGATAAGGCGTTGTTTTTCGTTTTGCAATTCCACGTTGGCGCGAAGAGTGTCGATACCGGTACCGACGCCCTCTTTCTGGAGGTCCGCCGCCTGATCGTAGAGAGCCTGTGCGAGTTCCACTCGCGAGCGCGAAGCCTCAACGTCGGCGACGGCGCGCAGGCTGCCTATGTATTGCGAAACGACCAAGAGGATGACCTGCTCCCGTGTGCCAATACTGTCGGCCTTCGAAGCGACTACATTGGCACGCGACGCTTGATAGCGTTTCCACAGTGACAGATCGAAGACACTGCTGCCGAATGTAGGACCGGCGGAAAAAGTCTGGTAGGGGCCGATGTGTCCGGGAAGTGCAAAACCCGGCACAAGCGGTTTGCCACCGAACTCGGCCTGGAGATTGACACGATTGGCGGAGTCGGCGACCTTCAGATTTGCCTGCGGGAGCAGATCAGAGCGCGAGATGTTTTTGTCCTCGACGCTTTCTGCGGCATTCAGAATTGCAATCTGTTCCGTGGGATTCTGTTTGACGGCGAGTGCGACGGCTTGCTCCAGGGTTAGCCGGAGACTGCGCGATGGAGCGGCCGCCGGAAGAGCCGCTGTTTTTTCCTGTGCGGGCAAGCGGGCTGGCGACAGGAGTAGACTCAAAAAAATCGTGTAGAAAATGATCGGCGCACCCTTGTGCTTCTTTGCGTGCTTTTCGGAGGACGACCTCGATTGATCGGCAGTCGAAATTTCGTTGACAATCGCTTGATTAAGACAGCCCTCGGCTTCGAACTCGGCGCCGAGGCGATGCATTTCGCGAAGCAAAACTTTCCCGGCGTTGTCAATGAAACTGACCCCGCAAAGATTGACAACAAATTTTTGTTTAGGGGAAGCGGCAAAAAGCTCTCGCCAGCATTGCTCGACCGTGCCGACCGAGACGCCCGCCATGCGGCCTTCGATCGTGACTACCGTCTTCGCGCGCTTGGTTTCGGTAGAAATTCTGAGCATGACGGCCCAAAAGAGGAGCACGAACCGGGCCAATAAACAAATGTTCAAAAAGCGATATTAAAATGTTTATTTTCAATAACCTAGTCGATATCTAGAGATAGTAACTAGACTTCCATATGCCCATATAAGGGCAATTTACTGTACTTTTTACGATATTGTATGCCTATATATGGGCGACTGACGAAATTTGGCCAATCCGTTCGAGCGCCGTCGTAGCGCTACAATTGGCGCAAACGGTCTAACAGATCGTTTCGTAGGAGAAAAAAGAATCTGGGTTAGCGGTGACGGACGGCAATCGCTTGCATCTCAAAATGCCCCCCTCCCAAAATAGAAGCCACGCCGATGAACTCGCGAGCGGGAAGATCTTTGCTGAAATAGCTTCTATAAATGTTGTTGAATTTGTCGTAGTTCGATAGATCAGTGCAGGAAATTTGTACATAGACCAGATCGTCCATGGTGAAACCAGCTTGAGAAAGCAGAGTCTTGTACGACGTCATAAGGTTGATGATCTCGTCTTCGATCTTGTCCGGCGGTTTGTGCGTCTTCGGATCGAACCCGATATTCCCTGAGATATACAGGGTATCTCCGACAAGAATGGCGTTGCTGAAGGCAGCCTGCGGCGAGCGGTCCGGCAAATTGATGATGCTGCGCTTCGATTGGCCTTCGGTCTGAGAAAAGACCCTATGGACAGAGAAGAATCCGGCGACGGCGAGAATTGCGGCAAGAAGCACGACTCGACGATTCATGAAATTCCTCCAGGAGATATCTTCAGAGCCGGTAGGGCCGGAGTGTAGTCCGGCAGTTGTCGAACAGCAAGTGAAAATGAGTTCTGCTAAGATGCAGACCTTTCGGGGGAGGAGTAGCCGAATGAATGATACGAAGCCGCGGGTGATGATGTTGATTCTTGCCGCGATTACGATGGCGTTGCCGATTGCGGCGCAAGGTGACCTGGATCAAAAGATTGACAGCAACATGCCAAGCTGGGTCGAGATGTACAAGCATTTCCATGCAAATCCCGAACTTTCGACAGAAGAGAAAGAGACATCCGCGCTCGTAGCGATCACGTTGCGATCGCTCGGATACGACGTGACCGATCATTTCGGGAGATATGAAGACGCGAATAGCGTTTCGTATGGAGTGGTAGCGGTACTGAAGAATGGACCGGGACCGACCGTGTATGTTCGCACCGAGCTCGACGCGCTTCCCGTGCGGGAAAATACCGGGCTGCCGTATGCCAGCAAGACAACCGTCAACCGGGCAAACGACGAAGTCGGCGTGATGCACGCCTGCGGACATGACCTGCACATGACGGTATTCCTAGGTACGGCCAAAATGCTGGCGGAAGAAAAAATCGGGTGGAGTGGAACCGTGGTGCTGATCGGCCAGCCGGCGGAGGAAATCGTCGCCGGCGCGGCAGCGATGCTGCGCGCTGGTTTGTACGAGAAATTTCCGAAACCGGATTACGTACTTGCGTTGCACGACAGTGCGACGTTGCCCGCGGGCCAGGTGGCGTGGCATGAAGGGACGATGCTGGCGGGCGCGGACACGGTCGACATTGTGATTCGAGGATATGCGGGCCACGGTGCGGCGCCGCATATGGCCAAAGATCCGATCGTCATTGCGTCGGAGCTGGTCGTATTTCTGCAGACGATTGTGAGCCGGGAAGAGGATCCGCTGCAGCCCACGGTAATTACGGTGGGTTCGTTCCATGCAGGGACGAAGCACAATGTGATCCCTGACGATGCCCATCTGCAGTTAAGTGTACGGACGATGTCGCCGGAACATCGAGAGATGACGCTGGCGGCCATCAAACGCGCAACAAACGGAATCACCGAGGCGGCGGGTATTCCACCCGATCGCGCGCCCATCATTACTGTTTCGAAGTTTGCCGTGCCGCCGACAATAAACGAACCCGCGTTGACGCGCCGAGTGGCTGGTGCGATGGAGTTGTCGCTCGGCAAAGAAAACGTGGTGCCCGGCAAGCCAATCATGGCCAGCGAGGATTTCAGTTTGTTTGCATTGACCGATCCAAAACCGCCGATCAGCATGTTTTGGCTTGGGGCGGTGGACCCTGGAACGCTAATGGACGCGCAGGAAAAGGGGACGCGATTGCCGAGTCTACACTCGAGCGAATTTACGCCTTTGCCGGAACCGGCGATCCGCACGGGCGTGAAGGCGATGACGAGCGCGGTGATGGACCTGCTGAAGAAATAGATCGATAGGCGCGAGACAGATCAGGGTTGCGACGCTGCCGGAGGCGATGTGGAACTGGGGGCTGATTCTGGAGCGGGAGTCCCTCGACCGATTGGCGTTTGGGCAGGAGCTTCGGGTTTGGTTTTTGCATTGGCCGCAGAAAGTTCCTTCACAATGGCGGCAGTGCGATCCTTGCTGGTTTTGCAGGCGGGGTCGTATATCCGGCATTGCGCCAACGTGAGCTGACAGCCGCAGCTACAGGTCTCCGCGTTGAATTTATGCATCGCTGTGGCGCGCTGGTCGGGATTGAGGTTTTCAGTGTTCACTCCGGGGAGCATGGTGGCACGATCGGCATGTTTCAGGAAAATTTCGCCGGTGTCGTTGAAGGTTTCGACTCTCGCGGAGATGGGCAGATCGAGAAGGGCGCGGACCTCCATTTCATAGAGCTCAGGATCGAATAGACCCACATGTTTCTGTACGACCCGCCCTTCCGGATTGATGACGAAAACCGTGGGAAGCGCCGCGATCCCGCCATAATCCAGTCGGACTTGGGACGTAGTAAGCGCGACCGGGTAGTTGATTGCTTCCGATTTCACGACATTGCGAACTTCGGTCTCATCGTCGTCATCCACGATCAGACCGATGATTTGTACGCGGTCCTTATATTTTTTTTGAAGGTCGATCAAGCCAGGAATTTCCGCCCGGCAGGGACCGCACCAACTGGCCCAAAAATTCAGGAGAACAACTTTGCCTTTGGAATCAGCCAGGCTGATTTCCTTGCCCTCGAGATCCTTTACCTTGAAATCCGGGGCGGGATCGGGATCGCGAACGAAGCGAATGATCGGGAGTTGCGCTTCCGAACCCAAGGGAAGGATCGAGAGGGCGAAAATGGCCAGCAGAGAAACCAGAAAGCGGGTCTTTCGAGATCGAGAAGGGCGTTTCATGGTGCTGGTATCAGGAGAACATAAAGAGGGGGTCGTGCCAAGTCGCCCGGTAGGAGGATTTGCCGTCGAGATACATGGTTACGGCAATGGAATCCGCGAAGCGTGGGCATCGATTGCTGGTGTTAGATGGGGCGCTTAATTCCGAGTTTACGCATGCGGGCTTGCAGTGTAGTGCGCTTGATGCCGAGGATAGCGGCGGCGCCGAGGGGACCCGAGATACGCCACTTTGTTTGCCGCAGGACTTGAAGGATGTGCTGGCGCTGCGCGTCATCAAGTGTTGAAAGAGTGCCGGAAGAGACCGCGGGCGAATTGGCCAGGTGAACGGGAGCTGGGAGATCGACCACGGCAGAGGCGAAGGCGGAGGGAATTGCGCCCTCTTTAAATTCCGCCAGTGGTACGCGCAATTCTTTTCCGGGGGACAGCAGCACGGCGCGTTCGATCAAGTTTTCGAGTTCGCGCACGTTTCCTGGCCAAGAGTAGTTGACCATCGCTTCCATTACCGGGGCGGGAACATATTCGACAGTCTTGTTCTGACGCCGGCTGAATTTCTGCACGAAGTAGCGGACTAACAGGGGAACGTCTTCGGGCCGCTCGCGCAATGGGGGAATCTGAATGGGGAAAACATTCAGGCGGTAGTAGAGGTCGCTTCGGAATTTTTTCTCGGCGACCAGTTGCGTGAGATCGAAATTGGTAGCGGCAACGACGCGCACATCAACGCGAATGGTTCGGTTGCCGCCGACGCGTTCGAATTCCTGCTCTTGAAGGACCCGCAACAATTTTGGCTGAAGCTCCAGCGGAAGGTCGCCGACTTCGTCAAGGAACAGAGTGCCGTGGTCGGCGAATTCGAAGCGGCCGACTTTTTGTGCAATCGCGCCGGTGAAGGCGCCGCGCTCGTGGCCAAGCAGCTCCGATTCGAGCAGGCCCGCAGGGATGGCGGCGCAGTTGACCTTGACGAAAGTGCGTTCGCGGCGAGGGCTGAGGTTGTGAATCGCGCGGGCGATGATTTCTTTGCCCGTGCCGGTTTCCCCCAGGATCAGCACGGTGGTGGCAGCGGGAGCGGCGAGTTCGACTTGAGCGAGAGCCCGGCGCAACGCGGCGCTTTCGCCAATGATTTCATCGAAGCTGAATTCTGTGCGAATTTCCTCTTCAAGATAGAGTTTTTCGACGGCCAGTTTGTCTTTGAGCGCATCAATTTCCTTGAAGGCGAGCGCATTTTCGAGAGCGATAGCGACCTGCGAAGCGACCTGACGCAGCAGATCGACATCGGGAGTGGAGAAATTCTCGGGATTGCGGCTGGCAAAATTGATCGTACCGAAGGTGCGGCCGTGCGTTGTGAGCGGAACGCAGCAGAGAACCTCCACGCCCTGCTGGCGAAAGTATCTGGTGACGTCCGGATGAAAACGATCGAATTCCGTGCCGCGAGCGACAAGGACTTCGCCGCGAGAAATCGCCTGCCCGGCCGGGGAACCTTCCATCGAAACTGTGAATTCCGTTTTTGTGTCAATGGTTTTGACAGGAATATCTAGGGCATGAATTTTCAGCAGGCCGGAAGTCTCTTCGAGGAGAGCGAGACTGGTGTAGTCGTGCTGGATGACCGGCTTGAGAGAAGAAACAATGCCCTTGAAGAGAGCTGTAACATCACGCGTGCTGACGAGCAGGTTGTTAATTTCCAGAAGAACCTGTAGGCGATCGCGCTCGCGGGCGAGTTGCTTCTGATAGGCCTGGGAGGCTTCGAAGTTGATGGCGTTGTCTACGGCGACCGCCACCTGAACCGCAACACGCTTCATGAATTCGATCTCGACGCCAACCACGCCTTGAGGAACGTAGCGGCCGAAACCGATGGCGCCAAGACGGTGCTGTGCCGTAGTGAGGGGAACCGCGGCGTAGGAATACACGCCTTCTGCCTGAAGCATCAGCATAAAATCGGGATACCGAACATCCTTCGAAGTGTCGGTCGTGACAAAGGGCTGCTGATTCTCCCAAACCCAGCCGGAAGGACTGGATTCGACCGGGAACTCTCCGGAGGATTCCGTTTCCGTTTCGTGGGGCTGGTCATGAGTCTCGAGAATATGTAGCCGCATGGTGTTCGTCGCGGGGTTGTGCAGAACCAGGGTGAGGAAATCAAATTGAAGGACGGCGTGGAGGCGCTCGGAGAGTTCGTGAAAAAGTGCTTTGAGATCGCGTTGCTGAGCGATAGCTTCGCTGACTTCGAGAAGTGCTTCGAACTGACGACCCGAGTGCTCCAGACCAGCGCCGGCCGGAGCGCCGTTGTTCGTCTTCTTCGCGTCCTGCATGAATTTCAGAATAGCATTCGGTTTAGCGAGGTCACAACCAACGACGTGTGTGCACACGAGTTGGATTTGCGTATACTCGGTGCTCGGCGCGGACGATGGTGGTGGTTTATGGTGAGAAAGGAAATTCAATCGTGAGGCGACTGGCGATCATTTGTTCTGCGCTGCTGACGTTAATCGCCGGGTGTGGTCAGAGGCCTGCGCCCGCCGCCGCTCCGAATGCCGGAGAGTTGCCCAAAAGCGCGGCCCATCCGGCTGTTGCGGTTGAACGTTACGATCTTGCGCGTGATGAAGAGCGAGGCGGACACACGCTGAAGAAGCATGTGGGCCGGACCGATGAGCAATTACAAGAACGATTGCGGCGAGAGCGCATTTCGGCTGCATCGACTTGGACGGACCGCGGAACGGCGGAAACGACTGTGGCAGAGGTGCTTCACGCGGAGCAGCCGCGCATCGACGGTTGGGTGAGGAGAGGCTATCCGCGCTCCAATCTGGCTTTGCACTATGACACAGGCCGATCGATTGGGCGCAGTTTGCGGAGAGGCGAAGAACAAACCGCGAATTGCACCAGCGCAGTGATCGTGCTTCGCGCGGACGGACCGGACAGTTTCTATGTGCTGACCACGTACCCGGAGGCCCGCGAATGAAGCATACCCACGAAGAGAAGGCGTTCGATCCGACGGACTATCCGGCTTTGAGAGAGTTTTTCTCGGCCTATTTGCACCAGGATTTTACAGACGAGTACGGCTCGGCAGCGGAAGCAGTCAAAGGATTCCTAGCAGATGCGAGTGGCGATGAAATCCTGCAGGTGAGAGATGAGTGGAAAGTGCTGCGAGATGCGCTTCGCGGTGGTTCGCTTCTCGAGATGCAAGTGGCATTTGGCCGGCTGGGAAGTTCATGGGTGCCGGAGCATGAGGCAGAGTTGACGGAACTCGACGAGATTCTGAGCCGTGCGGAGACCTGAAGCGTCTAGCAAGGCTTGCAGACGATCAGTTCACATTGATGCATGGCCACGGATGCAATCGAGGAATCGGCCTCGGGTTTGTGAATACGAACAGTGGTTATTTTGGCCTTTGTATTCGACAAGCGCTCCGCCACGACCGATCCCTTCGTCAAATGGATTAAACACACGACCCTTGATCGCCGGAATAGGCGCTCTACTTCAATCAATTGAAAGCGAATCCATCCCACAAGAAAGCAATCTGATTGTCTGTAAAAAGTGGATAAAGGGGCCGCAGACTTCATCGGTTCTATTACCCCGCGTTTCCAGTAACGCCTCATCCGGTTTTAAACAAAAGTGCGGCTCCCCGCCCGCACTTAGGGCTTGACAAATAAGTCGGATTCCGATATATCGGAGTGCGACCATGAAAGACGATCTTGAAGAATTACTCCCGCTGTCCCCTGCCACTCTCTACATCCTGCTTGCACTGTCTAACGAAGATCGCCACGGCTACGGAATCATGCAAGAGGTAGCACGCCAGTCGGAGGGCAGGTACAAACTCGGTCCCGGCACGTTCTACGACAATCTAGAAAAGCTAATTGATCACGGAGTCGTCAAGGAAGTGCCTCGGAAGTCCGCAAACGACGACCCTCGGCGGCGCTACTACCGAATGACGGGATTTGGCCGCAATTTGTTCTTAGCCGAGGTTTCGCGTCTGGACAGTGTCGTTCGCGAGGCAAAGGTACGTCTGCGCGGTAGCAAACCCAAGGTGGCCTTGTAATGAGTTTCTTTTATGCACTTCTCATTCGCCTGCATCCGCCTTCATTCCGCAAGCGGTTCGCACAGGAGATGCTCTGGATTTTTGACGAAGCCGCGAATTCGTGGGGCGCCAGTTCACTCTTCTGTGATGCCATTCTCTCGCTCTTGCGACAGTGGCTCGTTCGCTCGCAACTCTGGAAGTGGTTTGTAGCAGGTATCGCCGGCATGGTGCCGCTCATCATCGCATTCGGGAGTTTCTTGCCGTGGGACAGGCCGCTGCACCCTTAATCCGCGGGGACCCCGGGCCGATCGTTTCGCTTCCTCCGCAAAGGAGAATTCCCTTTGAGTCGGCGAACCAGGATCGTTCTAAACAGCCTAGCGCTTTTGATCGCGACGACGCTTCTCGCAGGAATCGTATATGAACAACTCGGACGCAGGCGTGACCGAGCGCGGTTTCCACAAATCGGCAGATCCATCGACATTGGCGGCCGGACGCTCAATATCCTCTGCTCGGGAGCAGGGGCGCCTCCAGTGATCTTCGAGTCTGGCGGACCCGGACCCGGCCTCGAATGGGAGGCGTTTCAGCCGGAAGTCGCGAAGTTCACACAAGCCTGCTGGTACGATCGCGCGGGCGAGGGTTGGAGCGATTTGGCTCCCTTCCCTCGAACCAGCGTGGCGATCGGCAACGATCTTCATGCGCTCTTGAAACGAGCAGGCGTGCCAGCGCCCTACGTCTTCGCCGGTGCGTCTTTTGGCGGTCTGAACGCGCGGGTCTATGGGGGCCTTTACCCGAATGAGGTAGCTGGGATGATACTCATTGACTCCGCACACGAAGACGAACTACAGCGCGCACCCAAGTTCTTTCTGGGCCGCACGGCGCCGCGATTCCTCTGGCGCCCATTTCAGATGGCATTCGAGGCCGCGGCTTTCGTTGGCTTGCTGCGACTAACGCAATCGTCTCCGACGCAGGGCAAGGATCCCTCGCAAATGACCCGCGACGAGATCATTGAGGCCCTGAGGCAACGGCCAAAGTCGTTCGTGGGAAACGTCTCGGCGGGGATCGTCTTGCCAGAGAGCTTTGCCGAGGGATCGTCTGTGACGAGGATTGGAGACTTTCCCTTAATTGTGCTGACGGCGGGTCAGTCGCTCGATTTCGGAGATGCCGAACTAAATCGCGAGGCTGCGGCGTATCAGCAAGTGTGGATTCACGAAATACAACCGAAGCTCGTCGGGCTTTCTACGCACGGGCGGCAAATCGTTGTCCCGAATGCGAACCATGGGTCGATCCCACGAGAGTTGATCATCAGCTCCATCCACGAGGTCGTACTGGAAGTCCGCGGCGGGACCACAGCTCATTAGCTAGTAAGCTGGGCCTGGAGTACCGCAGTGAGAATGGCCAAGCGTTATGGTCATATCAGGCCGGAAGCACAGCGACAGGCTTTGGCGGGCGTCGCAAGAAAGAATTCAGACAGGTGTGCACCAATTTGTGCACCAACCTGAACGTGCGTTACAATCGGCGCTGCCTACCTGAATGATTTTGCAGCAGTAGGCCCGTAGCTCAGTTGGTTAGAGCGCTACCTTGACACGGTAGAGGTCTGGAGTTCGAGTCTCCACGGGCCTACCATCTATTTCAATAACTTAGTGAGACCGAAGTCAGCTTCGGGGATAAAGTTCAACATAGAGTTCAACACAGAAGCCATTAGTTGACCCAATTCAACGGGCGATATGACAAGCTGAACGACGAACTGAACAAGATCCTGACGGGGCGAGGGGAAGGGGAGCTGTCAGAGAAGGAACGAGAATTTATCTTCAGCTACTTCAACCTTTGCGCTGAGGAGTATTTCTTCTACAAAGCTGGATACATCGATGAATACGTGTGGCAGTCATGGCGTCGAGGCATGGATGTCTTTTTCCACCATCCTCGGATCCGCAACCTCTGGGACATCGATTGCAAGGCCGATTCTTACTATGGCTTTCGCCCCAGTTCAACCGCGGCTTTCTAGCGAGCGAACTGCATCCGTTCAAGAAATAGATGAATATCGAACACCAATAACTCGTGGACCTCCCTTCATGATTTCAATGGGTTAGAAGGCCACAGATTGTGGGGATTCCTGAACATCAAGGAAGAGGAGAAACTTCCCAGATCCCCGTTTCCGGCTAACTTCAGACCGTCCGAGAGTTAATCGGTTCGGTAAACACTAGCGCGTTAGGACGTAGCCGCCCGGCGGCGGACGCTTCGCGTGAGGTAGTGGAGTGTTTGTTGCTCGATGGCTTGAGATAAATTTCGAGTCACAAGGAGGTCCCTGTGACCCATCTCAGAAAAATAATGCTGGAAGAACTCCAGCGACGTAATTACGCTCAACATACCACACGTTCCTACATCCGCATAGTCGAGGATTTTGCTCGACACTTCAACTGCTCCCCTGATCGCTTAGGCCCTCGACACATTCGCGAATATCAAGCGGAGCTATTTGAGAAGCGCAAGTTGTCAGCGGGTAGCGTCGCGGTCCGTCTGGCAGCCTTAAGGTTCTTTTACTGTAAGACGCTCAAGAGAGCCTGGAGCATTGCCGACACTCCCTACCCGAAAGGGGCCCATCGCCTGCCAACGATCCTCAGCAAGGAAGAAGTTGCTCAACTCATTCAGGCGGCCAGCACTTCCTTCCATCGCACCCTGCTGATGACGCTCTACGCCACTGGAGTACGACGCGCTGAATTGACTCACCTGAAAGTCAGCGACATCGATAGCAAACGCATGGTGATTCACGTCCAGGGCGGCAAGGGACGCAAAGACCGGGATGTGATGCTCAGCCCAAAACTACTCGAGGCGCTGCGTGAGCACTGGCGCGGATTACAGCACAAGTCAAGCGTATGGCTGTTTCCAGGCAACCGCTGGCATAGCGGTGATGCTCCGATCACCACCAAGGTGGTGTGGAACGCTTGCAAGGAAGCCGCCCAGCGAGCCGGCCTCCAGAAAGCTGTTCATCCTCACACGCTTCGTCACTGTTTTGCGACCCATCTACTCGAGGATGGTGCTGACCTGCGCACCATTCAGATGCTGTTAGGTCATAACGATCTGAAAGAGACGGCCCGCTATCTGCATCTCTCCCAACGTCACCTGCATGCGGCCTCGAGTCCATTGGATTCGCTGCCGCTCGAAGGTCCTTCGCCCCAGGAAGAGTAGATGGCCCGGCCACCACTCGAGGTGGCCGATCTGATCCGCACCGCGGGAGATGCTTTCCTCGAACGAAATCGCCACTGGCTCCAGTGGAAGCACATCAAAGTATTGCTGGCCATTCGCCGGTGTCGTACCGCCGCCCTCGGTGGTCATCTCGATGAGTGCACCCGCTGCGGACATCGTGCCGCCATCTCGTATAACCGCTGCCGCGATCGCCATTGCCCGAAGTGTCAGACCGCTGCTCGGGACCGCTGGATCGCTGCGCGTCGACGAGAACTTCTCCCGACCCGCTATCTGCACGTGGTCTTCACACTACCTGGCCGGTTGGCTCCACTGGTTCTGCAGAACAAAAAGGTCCTCTACGATCTCCTGTTCCGTACCAGTGCGGAAACCCTTCTCGAAGTGGCTCGTGATCCGAAGCATCTCGGCGCGGAGATTGGCTTCTTCAGCGTGTTGCACACCTGGAGCCAAAAACTCAAAATTCATCCGCACGTTCATTGTGTCGTTCCTGCCGGCGGCCTCTCGCTCGATCACACCCGCTGGGTTCGCTCACGAGACAACTACTTTCTTCCTAAGGAAGTGCTGCGGGAAATCTTTCGCGGCAAGTTCGTCGACGCTCTCGAGCAGGCTTTCCAGAATGGCCAGCTTCGCTTCGAGGGAGACCTGAAGCTTCTTGCGCAACCCAAGATCTTTGCCGCCTGGCTGCGGCCACTCTACCGACAAGACTGGGTGGTCTACTTGAAACGTCCCTTTGGTGGTCCCGAATATGTGTTGCACTATCTGGGCCGCTACACTCACCGTGTGGCCATCTCCAATCATCGCCTGGTCTCGCTCACCGATGGCCAAGTCACTTTTCGCTGGCGTGATTCTGCTCACCACAACGAACAGAAGTTGCTGCCCCTATCGCTCAATGAATTCTTATGCCGCTTCTTACTGCACATTCTTCCAAAAGGCTTCGTGCGCATCCGTAACTTCGGCTTTTTGGCCAACCGCAAACGTGCCATGCTCCTACCCCTTTGCTTTCAGTTGTTGGGTTCGGAACAACAGCCGCAAGCAGAACAGCACGCCTCTTCCACCGAAGACTGTCCCGATCTTTGGCGCTGCCCTAAATGCGGTGGACCGATGAAGGTCATCGAAAGGCTCACCGCTGCCGAAATTCAACTTCGTTCCCCACCACGGATCAGCTCTGCGGCATGAGACTACTCTCTCCAACTCGAAAACTCTGCGTCCTCCCAGGCGCTCCGCATCTCTGTGCCTCGCCGTCCAACCGATCCCTTCTTCCAGCTTCTTCGAGCACAGTCTTTGCGATACTTTTTCGCCGTAGCCAATTTCCGTGCGCACGGTGTCATGTGTCGTGCCCTGCAGCACAGTCTCGGCACGGCTTAACGCCGCTCCTTCCCACCATTGAATTTGCATAGGGCCCGCGTCCACCGCAACCACGGACGGCCACGTCCAAACGGCTTTACCGGACGCGCGCAGAGCTCCCCGCCTCCGTTCACTTCTTACCGAGAACGCGCATCCGGTAAAGCACTAGCGTTTGTCGGGACCGATCAGTAGGCATTACTTCCGATTCTCATTAGCAAGGACCGAATAATTAGGCTTTGGCCTCATTCGTGCCAGGTCTCATGCGCCGATATCCCGGGTGAACGCCGGGAGAAAGTCCCTGCTCGGTCGCGATCTTCTGAAGGAGCTCTCCGAGCTGTTCACGTTCGACAGCGGTCAACGAGGCGCATAGCGATTCTGTGTGTTCGCGACCGATGCGGCCTATTTCGCCGAGCATCGCCTGGCCTTTCTCGGTCAGATGCAGTGCATATTGGCGGCGATCGTTGGTGTTTGGCCGGCGTTCGACAAGCCGTGGTTCCTCAAGCGCGTCGAGTATCGCCACCAAACGACTAGGATGGATGCCGAGTCTCGTTGACAGATCCTGCTGACTGAGCCCGCCGGAGGCGCCCAGCATGCGCAGGATCCCGGCGTCAGGCGGTGTCAGATTTAGGCGGGAGATCCGCTCGCCGAACCGCATGGCTGCATGCGCGCCTACTTGGGCCAGCAGGAAGGCCAATGGGGCTTTTGTCCTTTGCATGATATATAGTTGCATTTTACAATCGTTTAGTCTATAAACGATTATATTATGAAACTAACTTCGCCAACACGCTTTGCCGGGCCTCCACTGTTGCCGCTCGCCATTGTTTACACCGTGCTATTCGTCGCCAATATCGCTTCTGCGGTTCTGCTGCGTCATGGCCCGTCGTTCGTTACCCCCTTCGGCGATGCCGAGGCCGCACGTGCCTTCTTTGCCGCGAACCCATTCGCAATCAAAGTCAGCGCGTTCTTCTTCTTCGGCTCCGCAGTGCCACTTGCCATCTACACCGCCACAGTTGTTAGCCGACTGCGTTATCTCGGCGTGCGCGCCGCGGGAACGAACATCGCGCTCTTCGGCGGCTTCGCCGCGTCGGGAGCGATCGCAATCTCCGGCCTGTGCACGTGGGTGCTTTCGGTGCCCGAGGTGTCGGCATCGCTCGTGGCTACGCGCGTTCTGTACTTCATCTCGTTCTTGTTCGGCGGCGCTGGTTTCGCGGTGGCCTTCGGGCTTCTCGCTGCCGGAGTCTCGGTTACCAGCCACTTTGCTCGCCTGTTGCCGCGCTGGTTGGTCGTACTGGGAATGATCGTCGCCGTGGCCGGCGAGCTGTCTTTTTTGAGCCTGATCGCCTATCCCGCAAACTTGGGAATCCCAGTCACGAGGTTCGTGGGATTCGCCTGGCTGATCCTAGTTGGCGGCCGCTTGCCAAAAACGCTCCGTCGTACAGAAGCAGCGTCCCCAGAAGGGGCACCAGCATGAGCTCTTTACGAGATCAGGTCGCGCTGGTAACGGGCAGTTCACGGGGCATCGGAGCCGCAATCGCCAAATCATTTGCGCAACAGGGGGCCACCGCCCGCCCGTTTTCGGCGATCGCGTCAAACTCGGCGATGAGCTCCGAAGGAACTCCAAAGGCCGTGGTAGTGAAATTTTCACGAAGACGATCTAACGAAGAGGTGTCCCGGGGAGGGTAGGCCAGTGCGTTTTCAATTGCGATTGCGATCTGTCCTGACGCACGGCTCAGAAAATCAATATCTTCTGGCACAAAAGGAGTCTCCGTCGTGCGGGAAGGACATAAAATCCCGAGGACCCGATCGTGATTTACAAGTGGAATAATACACTTGGTTTTTAGGCCTTCGGCGGCCGCGATCTCCGTTGCTCCGGACACGCAATTGTCGTAGTCCCGACTGTCAAGGACTACGGGTTTCAAAGTGTCCATTGCTTTTTTGGTGGCAGCGCTCGGCGCCACGAGCAGATCTTCTTTGATGAGCCCCTTGCCGTGTGGAAAATCTACGGCGAATACCCTAATTTGACCCGTTGCTCGGTCGGGCAGCGAAACGGTTACCAAATCAGCTTGTATAACTTCGCGGATATTCGCTGCAATCGCGCGTAAGACCTCTCGGAGGTTGAGGCTCGACGTGATTCTGCTCGTCAGATTCAGTAGCAACTGGAGCCGGTCGTTCTGACGCTGCAGCTCTTCACTGATGCTGAGTACCGCTTCGTAACGGTTTGTCGAGGTCGCCGCAGGTATAGGAGTGGGGATTAACGCTCCGTCACGGTTTACATCGTTCGCCACGGGTATAGTAGTGGCTTTGCCCATTATTTCCGTTGGATGCCGCACGGACCTAAATAGCTACAGTCGCTACCGGATCTCCGCTAGGATTAGCGTGATGTCGTCACGAAGAGGCCCGGCGCTGTACGAGTTGACGCCCTCAATGATAGCGTCGCGCATATCGTGAAGTGACGCGGTAGCCGCCTTGCGGACGATTTTCTCCAAGCCTTCGACGCCTAGTATTTCGTCATTCCCATTCCAGACGTCAGTCAGTCCATCGGAATAAAGCATCAGTCGATCTCCAGCGGACATGTCACGCTTCACGTTGAGCTCGGCGTTGGCCATCTGCGCCTCGGCCTGGGCCAATTGCCCTTTGGCTTGATCGAGCACCGCCTGAAAGGGGCGCGGGTCAATCTCGAAGAGCACTTGACCCTTTTTGACGAGTGCGCCTTCGTGATAATCCTGGCGAACCAAGTAACCGCTCACTTGCGGCGAAATCTGTGCGTTCACGTAGCCTTCGAGCGTTCCTACCCACTCACCCTGAACCGGCACGTCCTTCTGGATGACCGGCGTCACTTCGACTTTGGGTGCCGGAGGGGCGGGCGCGGAAGCTACCTTGCGTTCGCAGCCGGCGCCCAGCGCCGTCACGAACACAAGCACCATCAGAAACCCGAGCAAATTCCAACTGTGGCGTTTTCGTCGTACGTTCAGGTGCTCAATAATGTGTTTGGTATAGGTCCCACTGGAAGTGAACTTCGCTCCTTCTTTGGCCAGTAAGCGCAAGAGCTGCTCGCCACACTTGTCGATGAATGTGACTTCGTTGAGATCCACGATGCAATCACGTCGCGCATCCGTTCGGTGGCTCTTCTTCCAGCACGCCCTAAACTCTTGTACCCAGGGGTCGGTAAGCAGGCCATGCAGAATCCATCTTTCTTCGGCGGGTGTTTCACTGAAACTGATTTTCAACATGCGACTTTCCTCAGGGCTTGTTTGTGAAAAAAGTCTTTGCGATCGCAAGGACGATTCTGTTGATATGCAGGTCATTTCTTCTTCGGCCTTCCATCGTTGCTCTCGTTGTACTTTTCCTGGAGCTCGCGTTCCGCCTGCAGCCAGTCGTCCAGGTCGCAGCCATGAATTCCGCCACGCTCGATGTGAACCTCAAACGCTCGCTCACGAATTTCTGCCAAAGATGGCTTATCGTTGCTACTTTCTTCCGCGGCGTCTGACCGAAGAATGCTTGTTGACATGGTCTGGGCATTCGTAATCGGGTCCTGCAATTTCATAGTTTTGTCTCCTTCCAACTGCTTTCTTCGACTTCACTTGGCATAAGCGAACGACGATACTGGCGGAGGGCTGAGCTGAGCGCGCTGTCGCACCGGACTAGAGAGTTGCCAATCCAAAGTCGGCTCGGTCATATGCCACATGACTTCAACTCCGGCCGTCCAGAGAAACCGCGTGGCACCTCAGCGCTTTGCCTAGCTCTTTTCTCGCGTGGAACAGGCGAGCCTTAATGGCGGCGACCGAGAGCCCCATGCGCCGGGCTGTCTCCTGGGTTGATAAATCTCCCAGTTCCCGCAACTCGACGGCTCTTCGCATTCCTGGCCTCAGGTGCCTTATCGCCGCAGACACAATCCGTGCTTCCTCTTTCCGTAAGTAGGTGGCTTCAGGGTCCGGGCTTGCGTCAACTAAGTCGGGGCCAGGCGTGGTTCCGTTATCGCCACTCGAATCATCGGTCGGCACCTCGTGCAGTGCGCGTCGCCTGCGCAGCGACATCAGGGCTTCGTTGATGGCAATACGCGTTAACCATGTGGAGAAGGACGATTTCCTTTCGAACTTCTGCAAGTGGACGAATGCTTTCCGGAAAGTTTCCTGGACAATGTCTTCGGCATCTTCCCGAACTCGTGTGTAACGGAACGCGAGTGCAAACATTCTTCGCTGGTGACGCTTGGCGAGACTTTCAAAACCGAGTTCATCGCCATTCTTGGCCGCGGCCACGAGTTCCTCGTCCGCAGCGGCATCAGCGGAGGAAGCAACGCCTCGTTTGCCAATCTCGTTTCGAAGTTGACCCAGCATGATGCTTCACCTCTCCAATAGGCCCACGCTCTTGAACCTGTGCGTTTGCCGTTGCTCAAACTAAAGGCAAACCACGGTCCAAATCCTGGATTGCGTAAGTCGTTGATTCTTGGTGGAACATCGGCTTGGAAGTCGATGGAGTCGGAAAAGTCGAAAATGTCCAACCGACTGACATTCGAATTTACTGTCAAAGTCAGGAAATCAACCATTCGCGAATGCAAGCTAGTCGGAGAGAGCTGCTTGTTCAGTTGGCTTACAAAACCTACGAGCCGGCTAGGGAGAAAGCTGAAGGACGAGGCTAGACGATGATTTACTCGGCCGAAAAACGCGCCTTCCGTGACAAGGCGCGTGTTCACCGTCGTCGGGGTGCGAGATGGCTCCGGGATTGTCGGCTACCCCAAGTAATCCAGATTGCGACATGGGGATCGGTACCGACAAGTCGGCTAGCGGACACCAATTTCTACGCCTGCTCCTCACGAGGGCGCATCCGGCTCCAGCCCGATGTGATCGTTAACCGCATCGCGAAAACGCTGCTTGCAGCCCAAGTATTGCTCCGTCGTCTGAATTGAAACGTGGCCGAGCAGGAACTGAATCTGATCTAGTTCACCTCCTGCTTGGTGGCACAGTCGCGCACAGGTCCTTCTCAAATCGTGCGGTGCCACCGATGCCAGACCGCAGCATTTCGCGTTTGCTTTCACGATTGCCCAGATCACCTTTGGAGTAAAGCCGTGGCCCCAAATTCTTCCTGCTTTGTTGATTGATCTTAGCAACGGACCTGCGCTGATGCCGGCACCGACAGTCCAGTTGTCGACCGCGTCCTTCACCCACTGCGGAACAGCGATCGTCCGGATGTGGCCACCTTTTCCCCTCAGGTCAGCGATGACCCAATGGCCCTCGCGAAGCTGGAGATCTTCTAACCGTAAGTTTGTAACCTCAGCTCTCCGGAGGCCGCAGCCGATGAGAAGCGAGAGCAAAGCACGATTTCGTCGGCTGCGAAGGGTGTCAGCTGTTTCAGCGCCGAGTAGCTTCTTGCCCTCCTCGGCCGTCAGCCAATTCCCGACACGCACTCCCAGCCGACGGACGCCCTTCACACGCCGAATGCCTGCCGCAAGATCCGGGCTGAGTAGTCCGCAATCGGATGCTTCATACGCCAGCCGGCGTATCGCTGCCAATCTCAGGTTAATCGTCGACAGGGCGTACGGGTGCTGTTCGAGTGCGATTCGGTACCGTGTGACCACGGTTCTGTTGAAGGCTAGCCTGGGCTCTGAACAGTACCAGTCGGAAGGACCAACGAACAAATTCAGTGTTCGATATTCATGAGATTCTCGAACGGCCTTTGTAACGGCCGCGCTCGGTGCTGGGCATCGGTGGCCCAACTCGTGGATTTGTCAGCATGACATGATGTGAAGTCGAATAGCCCTCGTTCCCAAGCAGGAC
Organism: Candidatus Acidiferrales bacterium; assembly: GCA_963722985.1. Lineage (GTDB taxonomy): Bacteria > Acidobacteriota > Terriglobia > Acidiferrales > UBA7541 > Acidiferrum. The sequence continues at coordinate 466,069 of CAVROZ010000008.1, forward strand.
CAACTTCATACAATTTGCCGAATTTGACTTGGACCTCGCGATAAAGTCTGTTGCCGTCTGGGGTTTTGCGACGGAGAATCAAGCCAACTCACCTAGGAACGGTGCAGAGAAACGCTAACTAAAAGACTCTTGAAGCGCAATCCGTCAAAAACTCTAAGGACAATGCGACCAAAAGAAAAGGCCCAGACTGGTGCTGAGCCTTTTCGTATACCAGTTTGGCTCCTAACCTCAGTGGCACTGAAAATTGTCGGAGTGATGATGCTACTAGGCGTTCTGGGCCGCAATACGGGGAAAACTGTAAAGAGTCTAAGGGGCTGCTATATGGACACGGGGCTGAAACTTGTGACGGTCTCAGCCCCGTACTTTGGCGGATGGAAATGAATTCGCGCAGAACATTAATCGTAAGAATTCCCAAGCACCATCCCTTAGAAACTGTAGTTTGAGTCTGAGTCACTTCCGTCGGGACCACGCGCGCTTCGCTCGGTCCATCGTGGCTGCAACTCTTATTCTCTAAGAGTTACCGGATGTGACACCGGAAACTCCAACCCACAATTCAATCCACAACTACTATTAGTTAGCCGTCTGATTCATCCCCACGGCGGTCAGGAATTCGCCCTGCGCGATCCCAAAGCACTTCCTAAACGAACAGTCAGCGCCCGCGAAGAAACCTCACCTCTATTATTTGCCGCGAGAATGACAGCGGACAACCCTCATAGCTGCGAGTTTATGTCTTTGGCGACTATGATATTCAGATAACGCTCGCGATCCGACCATGAGCGCGATCGCGGTTCATCAACCCCTAACAAGCAAGAAGGACCAACTTCCGATTGGTGGCGAACCTGGGGCGATGCGTTGGGTTGTGCAACGTCCCCCGTTGTCTATTAAACTTCCCTCGTCGAGAAAATAAGGGGAATACGGATGCTCAACCGCCGCAACTTTCTCAAAAGCAGTGCGGGCGTCATTCCAATGACAGCCGCGCTCAACGCTCTCGAACCAGCTTCGATCCTGTCGGTGGAAGAAGTTGCTCTTGCCGCCGTTAGCATGTCTACACCCCAACTCATCCCGCTACCTCCGCGGATGGCTTCCATTGACCCGGCCACCGAGCCGTGGCAGCAGAAGATTCGCCGCGTGGGACAAAGCAACATGACTGAGCACGACCCCGCCGTGATGAACATCGAAGAGTGGGCCAACTACTGGCACTCCGCCGAGGCGGACATTGTCTTTATCAGCGTCACCGGTATCCTCGCATTCTACCCCTCGAAGGTGAAGTTCCACCGCCATGGAAAATTCCTGAATGGCCGCGACTTCTTCGGCGAATGTGTGACTGCCGCAAAGAAGCGCAATATGCGAGTCGTCGCGCGCATGAGCCCCGACCTCAATTGGGGCGATGCGCTCGTGGCCCATCCAGAGTGGGCCATGCGCAACAGGGACGGCTCCGTGCAATTCAACGGCGAAGAACCGCGTCTGTTCAAGACATGCATGTTCTCCACCTACATGGACGAGTACGTTCCGGCAATCCTGCGCGAGGTCAACTCACTCTACGACGTCGACTGCTTCTACACCAATGGTTGGCCACCGATCGGCAGCCTGCCTGAGTGTCACTGCGCGATCTGCAGTAAGCTGCCTGCCGCTAACACTCCGGCATACTGGGGCGTTTTCAATGACCGAGTCTTCGAGCTCTGGCAGAAGTACGACGCCATTGCCAAAGAGAAAAAGCCGGACAGTTTCTTCTTCGCCAACCTCGGCGGCAACGTCCGCGGCGGCCCGAATCTCGACCGCCTCGGCAAGATCGCCGCATGGTTCCAGGCCGACAACCAGGGGCGCACCTATGACAACTCTGCCGTCTGGGGATGCACTCTGCAGGGCCGTGTCTGCAATGCTGTGCTGGACGGCAAATTTGCCGCCAACGTCACCGCCGCGTACTCCACCGGCGCTGTAACATGGCGCAACGCATCGAAGAACCCCGCCGAGGCCGAGATGTGGTTGAACGAAACCCTTGCCGGGGGCATGGTTCCCTACTATCACTTCATAGGCTCGGAGAATGGCTTTGGGGAAGACCGCCGCTGGCAGAAGGTCGGCGTCGATTACTTCCGCTGGACCGCCCAGCACGATATTCACTTCACAACCCGCCGCTCCATTGCCGATATCGGAGTCGTTATGGGACAAAGCACGCAACTTCTCTACCCGGGTCCCACCACCATGCGCTCACGGGCATATATGCACGAGACAACGCAGGGCATCTACGATGCGCTCCTCAGAGGCCGTTTCGCTTTTGACTTGGTACACGAAGACCGTCTCGAGCCAGAACGCCTTAGCAAGTATCGCGCACTCTTGCTGCCCAATATCGCCATGCTTAGCGACCGCCAATGCCAGCAGATCCGAAACTACGTGCAATCAGGCGGATCGATCATGGCCAGCTTCGAGACCGGCCTCTACGACGAAAACCTCAACCAGCGCGCGGATTTCGGACTCGCCGAAATGCTCGGCATCAACAAGGCCGGTGATGTCATCGGCACCGTAGGCAACGCCTACTATGGTCGGATCGAACGCCAACATCCCATCCTGGAGGGCTTCAGCAACACCAACTGGCTCCCTGGTGCACAGAATCGCGTGCCTCTCAAGCCCGTGCAGAATCCGGTGCTCACCGTCGTCCCAGGATTTGTGCGGTACCCGCCGGAGCTGGCTTACCCGTCGGTCCCGCACATCGATGAGGCGGCGGTTGTCCTGCGCGAAACGGGCTTCAGCCGTATGGCCTACTTCCCTGGAGACATCGAGCGCAGCTACTGGCTCACCAGTCACGGCGATCTGCTGCGGCTGCTACACAACACTATCCGCTGGATCACCCGCGACGAGCGCATCGTCCACGTTGACGGGGAAGGCTTCATCGAGATGTTCAGTTGGGAAACGAACCCTGGATATGCCGTGCATCTGCTCAATTACACCAACCCCAACACCCATCACGGCTGGATGCAGGCGATCTACCCGCTCGGCCCGCAGACCGTGTGGATGAAACTGCCGCAGGGCGTGAGGGTGAAATCCATCGAGCTCCTACGGGCCGGGAAGATTGTAGTTTTCAGCCTGGACAGCCAAGTATTACAGTTCACCATACCTCGCGTCGAAGACTACGAGGTAGCCGCCATCACCGTCACCTAACCCAACCCTCTTGGTCAAACCTTCTGGCGCTCGGCCTGTCGTCGTCTACGTTGGAAGAAGCCAGGATCCTCTGCGCGGACGAGACTCTTCGTTGGCCTTTGCATCTTTCAAGAATGTGGTGCAGAGACGGGTTGCGACGGATAGGGTTGGGGCGGACCGACAATCATTCGCTGCTTTGCAAGAAACACAGTTGGCAGCGAGAATCGTCGAGGCCTCGTTTCCCGTCTGCCGATTCCGTTACAAGTTCCCACCGCAAGACGATACATTAGGGAACGGGAGGCTGCCGACTACATGGGGGTCAAAGTGGCGACCTTGCGTGCGTGGAGACTGGTTCGTTCGAAGAATGGGCCTCCATTTACCCGCATTGGACGTATGGTCATGTATCCGATGGCGACCCTAGAGGAGCACATGCGAGCGGGGCTGGCTCCGCATCGAGACTGACTTCGCTTGCTCGCGATTCGAGAGAGCGGTTTCCATCATCCTCACAACATATGCCCGGCTTCCCGCAGAGGGCCGCTTGGCCGAGCGAGAGGTGGCTGTGCCCAAGAACATCGTAATTTGTTGTGATGGCACTGGCGACGAATTCGGGGATCACAACTCCAACGTCGTGCAGCTCTATACCACGTTGATCGTCGACGGGAAGCAGCAGGTTGCCTACTATCATCCCGGTGTAGGGACTATGGGTGCTCCGACTGCTGGAAACCGCATGAGTCAACTTTGGACTACGCTCACAGGCCTGACGTTCGGCGCGGGCCTTCTCGACAATGTCGGCGATGCCTACCGCTTTTTGATGGACGTTTTCGAAGAAGGCGACAGCGTATTCCTGTTTGGTTTCAGCCGTGGGGCTTATACCGTCCGGGTGCTCGGCGGAGTTCTCCACATGTTCGGATTGCTCTGCCGGGAAAATGATGGCCTGATCCCCTACATCACCAGGATGTACGCAAGGCGGTCGCGCAAGGCGGGCGGCATGACCCACACCTTCGATGTTGCGCATGGGTTTAAAGAGACGTTCTGCCGCAATTGTCCGATTCACTTCGCGGGTCTATGGGACACGGTGAGTTCGGTCGGGTGGATTTAGGATTCAGTGCGATTGCCCTATACAGGGCAGAATCCGACCATGAGTGTGGGTCGCCAGGCTGTTTCGATTGACGAGCGCCGCTGCTATTTTCGGAGCAACCTATGGGGTCCGGCTCTTCCTCACCAGAATATCAAGCAGGTGTGGTTCGCCGGTGTTCACTCTGACGTTGGCGGCTCCTATGCTTATCCGGAATGCGGACTGTCACAGATCAGTTTGGAGTGGATGCTGTGCGAAGCGGTCTCCTTCGGCTTAATCGTGGATGCAAAGAAGGCCGAGCATGCGCTCGGAAGGATCCCGCCTTCGCCACCTGTAGCGCCAGATCCGCGAGGCATACTGCACAATTCCCTTACGTTCTGGTGGTGGCTCATCGAATTCCTCCCGCATTCTTACTTCGACTCGGCCACAAAAAAGGTAAAGTGGCGCATTCCCTTGGGAGCACGGCGCTTCATCCCCCAGGACTCCGTTCTTCATTCGACGGTCCAGCAGAAGTTACGTAAGCGGTGGTTTCTCACCGTCTTGAAGCAACCGATAATGCTGCTATCGGCGCTAGATCATCGCATCCGTCCGGCGAATACAGATGATCGCCTACAGATGGCTGTCACGATCTTGCTGAGGCCGGGCGCCGAACGATATAGTTAGTGTCCACGGAGTTTCACATGGACTTCCACAAGATCTGGCAAGAGCAGTGCGAGGCCACCCGCACGATTCGCGAGCGTTTCGGCGTTAAGAACGCGTTGGACTATCTGGTCGGCGAGAAGTTGCTAACCTTCGCAAGGGCGGCAGATGAGGATTCAGAGTTTGCCGCCGAACTCCCGCGCTTTCAAGCGGCGGTGTGGGAAATTTTCAACCCCTATGAACTCCGCGGCTATGTAGCCAGCCTTAAGCCCGCCAGAAAGAAACTCCAGAAGCTCCTGTACGTTTCTTCGTAAGCGCTTGAGACTTTCCGTAAGCGTTCGTTCGTTGTCGTTCGTTACCGTCCACTCAAGATGCTATCGGCGGTACGAGTTTCTCAGCGGTGTATTGATCTCGTCGGTGAAGACATCTTCGGTGAACGCTTTGCCAATCGCCAGATCGAGACGTGTGAGCAACTGGGCTAGGGTTTCGCCTTCTCGGCGTTTCAGCATGGCTAAACTGTTGTGCCCGTCAGTCGCTATGGCCACGCACCCGACCGGTACGAGCGTGCCGACCGTGATTTCGCCGTCGCTGATCAGCTCTGCGATGTGAGGTAACTCCGAGGAACTGCCGACGCCGACTTTCCCGGCTGCGTCTTTGTTTACGCCGCTTCGTCTATTCCGGGTGACAGACTTGTGGCGACGTTCCATGGCAGTAACTCCTCGATGCGGTTGATGGGATAACTCGCGATATGGGACAACACGTTCCGGAGATAACTTTCCGGATCGATTCCGTTCAGCTTGGCCGTACCGAGCAGACTGTAAATCGCCGCGGCACTTTCTCCACCACCGTCGGAACCCGCAAAAAGAAAATTCTTTCTGCCCAGAGCCACGACCCGTAACGCTCGTTCCGCAGCATTATTATCGATTTCGATGCGTCCGTCATCACAGAAGCGCAGCAGTGCTTCCCATCGTCCGAGTGCGTAACGAACGGCCAGAGCCGTGTCCGATTTTCTCGAGAGTTTCCCTAATGTCTCCTCGAACCATTGTTTCAGCGCTTCCAGCAAGGGCCTGCTGCGCGTGTTGCGAACCTCACGCCGCTTGTCGGGTGGACGTCCGCGGATTTCTTTCTCAATGGCATACAGCCCCGCGATGCGTTCCAGAGCCTCAGCCGCAACCGGGGATTTGTGCGCAGTCTCGAGATCGTAGAACTTTCTTCGCACGTGCGCCCAGCACGCCGCTTCCTGAATGCGGCCTGCTGCATAGATCTGATCAAAGCCAGCATAGCCATCCGCTTGCAGCGTGCCGGTAAAGTTACTCAGGTGAGACTGCGGATGTTCGCCCTTGCGATCCGGTGAATACGCGAACCATACAGCAGCTGGTACGCTGCATCCCGCAGGACGATCGTCGCGCACGTACGTCCACAGCCGCCCCGTTTTGGTCTTACCCAACCCTGGTGCCAACACCGGAACTGGCGTGTCATCCGCGTGTAGTTTTCCCGCCGCCATCACGTGACGTCCCAACGCTTCCACCAGCGGCGCGAGCAGTCGGCTTGATCCACCGACCCACTCCGCCAGGGTGGAGCGATCCAACCCCACCCCTGCACGAGCGTAGATCTGCGACTGACGATAGAGAGGAAGGTGGTCACAATATTTCGATACCAGCACATGCGCCAGAAGCCCAGGCCCAGCAATGCCTCGCTCGATCGGCCGGCTCGGCGCTTCGGCTTGCACGATGCGATCGCAGCACGCGCAGGCTAGCTTGGGACGAACGTACTGGATGACTTTGAGACTGGCCGGCACGTACTCCAAGATTTCCGAAACATCTTCGCCAAGATGTTTCAGCTTACCTCCACAGTCCGGACAAGCTTCTTGCTTCGGAAGATACTTTCGCACTTCTCGTGGCAAGTGCTCGGGTAATGCGCGCCGCACAGGCCGCGCCATCGCGGTGATCGTTGGCGGTGATTTTTCCACTGCAGCTGTTTCTTTGGTTCGCCTTGCTTCCAGTTCTTCCAGCCGCAGTTCCAGTTGTTCGATCTGGTATTCCCGCTTCTCCGACGAGCGGCCGAACTGCAGGCGACGCAGTTTCGCGATCAGCAGCTTCAAGTGTTCGATTTCCACGTCGCGCGAAGCGAGCTGCTCACGCTGCGAAAGGATTTCTTCTTGCTGTGTGGTCAGCTGTTTCCGATGCGAGAAGACTTGCTCACGCAGCGCCAGGATGAGTGCCTTTAATGCTCCGGAATCGAGTTGATCGAGATCGCGCGGTGTGGCGGCATCCATTGCGCGCCAACATACCGCACTTTCTTTACAGCATGATGAAAACGTACCAGAAAATAGAAAAAACCTTTTCTTCACAGCGCCATCTGCGGTTCGTAGCTGCGTACCGGATGCCGCCAATCGATTCCTTCAAGCAACATAGATAACTGTGCGGGCGTCAGTGAGACCGTTCCGCTCGTCGCTTGTGGCCAGAGGAATCTCCCGCGCTCAAGTCTCTTCGAAAAAAGACACAGACCATCGCCCGACCACCACAAGAGCTTGATCAAATCACCGCGCCGCCCACGAAAGACGAACACGTGACCTGAAAACGGATTCTCTTTGAGTGCCGTCTGCACCATCCCGCTCAGACCCGTGAATCCACGACGCAGATCGGTCACGCCCGCGGCGATCCAGATGTGCGTTCCCGCTGGCAGCCCGATCATCCCAGCAAACTCTCGATGGCCGTACGCAACATCACCACGTCCACATTCCCTGCTACGCGAACCGTTCCTTTGCTGAGCTTGATCTCCAGCGACCCGACCGCGGATGACAAAGACGCAGATTTACCGCACGTACTATCCGACAAAGTTACAGGCAGGAGCTTGCTGGACGGGCCCTTACCAAGCTGCCCTTCGTGATACTTCTTGCGCCAGTAAAAAACCTGATTGGCGTTCACGGCATGCCGCCGCGCCACACGTGCTACCGACGCCCCGGCTACCAACGTCTCTTCGACGATGCGTCGCTTTTCTTCGACCGACCTTTTCTGCCTCTTTTTTACCTGGCTGGCGACCTCAATGGTCATCTGCTCGGATGTGTCCACTTATCCCCTCGTGGACACCTAGCGATGTGCCCACATCCGGCAGCATCCTTAATTACTCACACTTCGTCTACACGGTTCAGACCTGACGCTTACGAAGTTACAGACCGACCCGAGCTATAAACCGCCGAACCTCCCGGGTCAGTTTGGCACCGAACCCAGAAATCCCTGCGTCCTCAGAAAATCGGCAAGCACAAGCTGAAGAACGCAAACACATCTCTCCCGTTTGGCCGTTTGGGGCCTCAGCTGAAGTTTTAGCGAACCACACCTCCTAGCCGAAGTTCATCAAATGCAACATGCATTCAGCTTTTCTTGGGAGCGACATTAGGCTCCATGGAGAGGATAATGGGGTGAAACTCAGTTGGACAAGATGACGCGATGTTCAGAGCCGGCGCCAACACTATAAAGAGACGCACGCCCAGACTGCACGAATTCCTAAAGCGGTCTTTTTTCCAATCGAAGCTTCCAGCTCTTAAACTGCTCAACGGGAAATTCACTCTAATTGCTCCGAATCTAATCAGCGTGTCTCCCACGGAGCCTCATGTCCTGAAATGGATTGATGAGTTGTTACGCCCGGGAGACACCTTTTTTGACGTTGGTGCCCATTATGGATGGATGTCGATGCTAGCTTGTCATTGCGTCGGCGGCAAAGGGAAAGTCGTCGCGTTTGAAGCTTCTCCACCACTTGTTGAACTCCTGCAATACAACAAAAAAGCAAATGAGTCACAGGGGCAGAGAGGACTGGGTGAGAATCGCAACCTTCAACATCAACAACGTCAATAAACGGTTAAAGAACCTCTTGTCTTGGTTAGCAAGAGCTAAACCGGACGTGGTTAGTCTCCAGGAGCTCAAGGCTGAGCACCGAGCCTTTCCCGTCGGAGCCTTTCGAACTCTCGGGTACGAAGCAGTCTGGCAAGGGGAGCGTTCGTGGAATGGTGTGGCGATTCTCGCGCGGGAACACCTTCCCGTGCTGACGCGCACAAGCTTGCCCGGGAATCCTGAAGACCGCCAAGCCCGCTACATCGAAGCGGCCGTTCAGGGAGTTCTGATCACTTCCATCTATCTTCCCAACGGGAATCCACGACCTGGACCGAAATTCGACTATAAGTTGGCGTGGTTTGAACGCCTCATTGTGCACGCCGCCGAACTCATGGCCAGCGGTGCCCCCGTGGTGTTGGCTGGTGACTACAACGTCGTGCCGACATCACAAGACATCTATCCGACTCGATCTTTGGATAATAACGCGTTGATTCAACCCGAAAGCCGCCAAGCCTTTTCGCGTTTGCTGGCGCAAGGCTGGACCGACGCGATGCGAAGGCTACATCCGAACGGGCCGCTCTGGACATTCTGGGACTACAAATATGAACGATGGCCGAAAGACAAAGGCATGCGGCTCGATCACTTAGTGCTCTCGCCGAATCTGCTCGACCGGCTCGTGGACGGCGGTGTAGACCGATGGGTGCGCGGGGAGGCAAACGCCAGCGACCATGCGCCTACCTGGATAACGCTCGATCTTTAGACCCCAATTGCGAAGTTCGTGAGTTTACCTGGGGTTTGTTTTCCTAAACGGACTCAAATTCATGGATATCTACCTCATTGACGGCACCTACGAGCTATTCCGCTACTTCTATGCTGTGCCGTCCTCCAAAGACGCCTCCGGACAGGAGATTGGCGCAGTCCGCGGAGTGCTTGGATCGATTCTCTCCATGATTGAGGGAGGCGCAACGCACGTCGGAGTTGCGACCGACCATGTGATTGAGTCTTTCCGGAACAATCTCTATCCGGCTTATAAGACGGGCGAAGGCGTGGATGCGGCACTCTTGTCGCAGTTTCCCATTCTCGAAAAGGCACTGCAATCGATGGGAGTACTGGTGTGGCCGATGGTCAAATTCGAGGCCGACGATGCACTGGCTTCGGCCGCAGCGAAAGCGGCGGAGGATAAGCGCGTCCGACAAGTTATCATCTGCACTCCCGACAAGGACCTCAGCCAATGCGTCGTGAGGTCGCGTGTCGTCCAACTGGACCGCCGGCGCGAGATCCTGCGCGACGAGGCTGGCGTAATCGAAAAGTTCGGAATAAAGCCGCCCTCAATTCCCGACTATCTGGCCGTGGTAGGCGACAGCGCGGATGGTTACCCCGGCATACCAGGATGGGGATCCAAGGCTGCGGCAGCTGTCTTTTCGCGATATCCGCATCTGGAAGATATTCCGAAGGATTGGCGCCGCTGGGATGCGACGGTGCGGAGGGCTCGTCCGCTTGCAGAGGCGCTTTTCGCCGTCTGGGACGATGCGGCCCTGTTTCGCACTCTCGCGACGCTTCGAGTTGACGTTCCCGTATTCAAATCCATAGACGATTTGCGGTGGAGAGGGCCCGCTAAGGACTTCAAGCGGACCGCTGAACGGCTGAAAGCTCCCAACCTCCTCAAGCGCGCCTTGGCGAGGAAAGCGAGCCTGTAGGAACCCAGTTTAGAGGCCGCTCCTTCGACGACAATTCGGATCAGGAACCAAGCCATGTGGGACCGCATCGGGTCAAGGCCGCGCTTGATGAACAATTCACCCAAGACCCAACAACTGTTTTTTTGCTTTGATTTGGTCCGTGTATTCGGCGTGCGCTTTGACAAACCATGGCCGACTTGCTACGGCGGATTCCATTTCTTGACAAAGAGAACACAAGTCTGTGCTTATGCGGAAGTAAGACAGTGTCCCGGCCAGAACAGTCTTGCCTTTTTGCCTTATCACGCCCACACCTGCTGGCATTTTGCCAATTCCCGGCCACCCACATTGTGAACAAGACGAGGGTATTTCTGCGGGCACGTTCGGTTTTTCGAGGCCAGGCTGAACCTCTTTCATATATCCCTTATGTCATAGCTGAGCAGATGCGCCAATAGAGCGCTGGTTGGGATTGTGTTTCCATTAGTACTGCATTTTTCTGGACCCTTGGATTGGGACGGTGGTACTCGTCTCGCGGACCGAACCAGATTCACTGCACGATTTCTATCTTGACTGTGGTAGTCCCTTGTTTAACGAAATCCAATTTCTCTGCCACAGCTCGGGACACGTCTACAATACGGTTTCGCGAAGTCGGCCCCCAATCATTGACAGTGGCGTCAACGCTCTTGCCGTTTTTCGTGTTTGTGATTCTAACCCTCGTGCCGCATGGTAGGCTTCTATGCGCTGTCGTCAGTTCTGACGCCACATACCTCCCTCCACAGGCGGTCTTGTGACCTTCCAAAGCCGGGCTGTAGAACGCGGCTCTACCTTTCTGAACGCGGGAATTGGTTGTGTGCTCCTGTCTCGAAGCGGCGCTAACCGAAAAAAGAGCAGTCCCTACCGCCAGAGCCGCTATACACCGAGCGAGCGCCCGTAGTAATTTGACTTTCATAATTTGTCGAACCTCGAAACGGGTCTCGATTTGCGGTTCTCGATTCATCTGAAGACTGTCTTCAGATGACTGCAGTTTCGGAGAGAGTTGCTAGTAGGCCTATCGTCCCGAAGGACAGGTGTGCTGAGTCGGTACTGCAGCGTCCACGTTCCAGTGCTTGAATTCAACAATCAGTCCAGAGGCTCTCCTTAGGTGGGACGAGGGAGGAAGTGACTTACCGGTGTCACCAGCCACTGAATGCCTAGTCTGAGGCTCTGAACAATTGGCATCGAGAGAGAATACGATTGACTGCATGCCCTAATTCGAATCTAGTCGGGACCTGTACTGCTTCCATCCAAGAAGGTCGGCCTCGATCATCGCGACAATCGCTAACTAGATCACTAGGTGAGCATGAGTTCATCGAGCGAACCGTCGAGAAGTTCAACACAGAGTTAAACACAGACTGAGTTTCATGACCGAAAATCACCGAGTATGACCAAGTACAACTGAGGAGTAGAAAATGGTGTCATCTATCTGAAGTCGATGAACTTAGTAGTTCCCAATAGCAATTGTTAGTCATGCGGCCTTCAAATTGACACGGTAGAGGTCTGGAGTTCGAGTCTCCACGGGCCTACCATTTATTTCAATGACTTAGCAAGATTCACCAGAAAACTTCACCTGTAATTCTTCACCTGTAAATTGGTGTTTGGCACCGGGAGGAGACTCACGGCGTATGGGGCGCTGACACAGACCCTACAGGCCCGGATACTTACCCAAGAAAAGTAATGCGATATCGATGGTATCGCAGACTCCGTGGGCGACAATGGGAATGGCAAGGTTGCGGCGACTGGCAAGATACATCAATCCAAGGATCAGCCCGTCAGAACCCTCCTCGATGATGCCGGTGAGACCTTGATCGTAATGAGAGAAACCGAAGAGAGCGCTAATCATGAATAAACTAACGATCCATGCCGTCCGTGTACCGCGACCGAGGTCCGCGACACGATTCATCAGATAGCCACGATAGACAAGTTCCTCTCCGAAGGCCGCAAGAATCCAGATGATCGCGATCATGACCAAGGCAAGTTTGAGGTTTCCCCTGACGGCGGGAAATTTCGAGAGGTCGGGTGGCTTTCCCAGAAGTTTGGTGAGAAGCGGCTGCTTGCCAAATAGGTCGAAGAGTTCCAGGCCAACTCCACAGGCAATGCCAAGCAGAAGAGTCGTCACCCAAGTGCGATAGCGCGTGAAACCAATCTGTTTCCACTGGACGCTGCGAAGTCGAAGAGAAATCCATGCGACGACGAGAAGATACGGGGTCGCGCTGACCTTTAGCAGATGCTGTTGACGGGCAACATAGATGGCGACGATGAGGGCAAATTCAACCAAGACCAACCATCTGCTGTCGCGCCAGTCCCTGCCACGATTATTGGGGGATTCGCTTTCCATTTTTCGAACACTCTCTTGGGATACGCTGAGGCACGGGCAAAAGTCTCAGCCTGACACGTAGATGATACGGACCTGCCCGGCAAGATGGACCGCAAAAGTGACCGTGAAAATCGCGACGCCCTCGGCCTGTTTCGTCGTCGGCGGATGGCCGAAGTTTCTGCTTCTCCGCGCAGGTAATCGCCACGGGTAGGAAACGCGCGTTTCTTTCGCTGAGATGTTCAGTTGTTGTAGTTAGTCGGTTATCGCCCACATCAGCATGGCGAAGATCCCTATGAAAATCAGTGTAACCCACCAATGGGCAACTCCAAACGGGATGGGGAAGAGGATAATGAACAACCACAACCACCATGGGAACCGCTTTTTCTTTGCAGGCTCCTCAACCATCTAGCACCTTCTGACCTGTTCCATCCACGATATCTACCGTCTCATGCTGTAAATTTGGGTGCCAAAAACAATTGAGCGATGGTTGCTGTTCAAATATGTCGATGGTGAGTTCACTCCGCTATCGAAAGGCCTCAAAACGAAACACTCGCGGAGAAAGCGCGAATTCGAAGTATTCGGAGCGAGGGCGAAAAGGGATTGGGGTCGGAGTGATGCGGATCAAATCATAAATGTCGCCCCGCTCATTCGTAGCGCAAAGCGATCATCGGATCGACACGAGAGGCGCGTCGCGCGGGAAGATAGCAAGCCAGGAGAATGATGACTGGGAGCAGGACAGAGACAGTGAAGAAGCTGGCGGGGTCGGTTGGTTGGACTCGGAAGAGCATGCTGGAAATGAGTTTACCCAGGGCGAGAGAGGCTGCGATGCCGATGGCCACACCGAGGAAAGCAAGGATGGCGGTCTGTCGGAGAATCAGGAAAGCAATGTTACGAGGCAAAGCACCGAGAGCCATGCGCAGCCCGAACTCGCGGGTGCGCTGGCCGACGGAATACGCGGTGACTCCGTAGATGCCGAGACAGGTTAGGAGTACGGCGAGGAACGCAAAGGCGGAGAGCAGAAGGGAGCTGAAGCGTTGCGAGGCGGTTTGATCCCGAAGGAGATCTTGCAGGGTAAGCACATCGTAGATCGGAATATTCTTGTCGAGATTGGAGATGATGGAACGGACGGCGGGCAGGAGCGATTCCTGATTGCCGTTTGCACGGAGGAGCAAAGTCAGTTCGGGGATGGTCATTTCGGGGAACATTTTCTTTGCAAAAGAGACAAAGACGCTGGGTTCGGCGGCCGCAGCCAGGCCGAACTGTCTGGTGTCCGCAACGACACCAACAATGGTCCAATATTCTTCCTTACCAAGAAGGATGCGCCTACCGATGGGATCGGCATCCGGGAAAAAACGCCTGACGAACGCTTGATTGACGACGAGAACATTCGCGCCGTTTTGCGCATCGGGGATAGCCCCGGAGAGAAGTGGGATGCGCAAAGCCTGGAAATACTCGGGAGATATGAGGACATCTTCCGCGGCGGGCGCGCGGCCGGGCAATTCGGGCGGGCGACCTTCGATTTCGACACCGGTCGAGCCGTTGGAACCTTGCAAGGGGAGAACGCTGGCGACGGCAGCGGAGGTGACTCCGGGGATTGCCGCAGCTTGCTGTATAAGCTGCTGGAAAAAGGCGGCCTGCTGTTCGTGCGACGGATAGAGACTGGGCGGAAGAGGGATGCGCGCGGTGAAGACGCCGTTGGCCTCGAAGCCCGGCGGAATGGAAGCAAGCCGATGGAAACTCTTGAGCAAAAGCATCGAGCCAGTAAGAAGAATCAGAGCGGCGGACAGCTCGGCGACGACAAGGAAACGCTGAGAGCGCAGCACCAGCCGACCGGCACTGGATCGGACGCCAGATTCTTTAAGAGTGCCGACGAGGTTGGGTCTAAGTGTGGCGATTGCCGGAGCAAGGCCAAAGAGCAACCCGGCGAGGCAGGTTGCGGCGACGGTGAACAGCAAGGCAGGAAGATTCAAGCGCGCCAGAGCAAGGTGCGGAACGTCCGTGGGCGAAAGCCGCACGAGAATGCCGATAAGCCAGGCGGAGAGAAGCAGCCCACAGAAGCCGCCAGCCAATGCCAAGAGGACGTTTTCCGTCAAGAGCTGCCGAAGGACTCGCCACTTTCCTGCTCCAAGAGAACTGCGAATTGCGATTTCTTTTTCGCGGGTGACTGCGCGAGCGAGTTGGAGGCTGGCGATATTGGCGCAGGCGATGAGAAGAACAAAAGCCACGGCGCCGAACAAAACCAGCAGAGCAGGCCGTGATTTGCCGAGGAGGCGTTCACGAAGAGGAAGGACTTCGGCTCTGGCCCCCTGGAACATGTGCGCGAAAGCAGGTGGATACGCGGCAAAGAGATGCTGATTGATGGCGTCGAGATCGGCAGCGGCGAGGGCTGGCGTGACGTTGGGACCAAGGCGTCCTACGATGCGGACAATGCGCATCGCTTTCTGCTCGCCTATCTGGCGGTTTTCGAGGGCAAAGGGGGTGATGACGTCGGCGGGAGAATTGTCCAGGAACTCGAAGGTGCCGGGAAGAACTCCGATGATCGTGTAAAGCTGGCCATCGAGCTGGAGAGATTTACCGAGGACGGAAGGATTCGAGGCGAAGCGCTCGCGCCATAGTTTGTCACTGATGAGCACAACCCCTGGGGCGCCGGGGCGATCTTCTTCCTCGCGGAAGGTTCGGCCGAGCTGAGGAACGACACCGAGAACATTAAGGAAGCTGAAGGTCGTACGGGCCGCGCGAAGGCGCTCGGGTTCACCGGAATTAGTGAGAGTGAACGTGTCACCGGGTTCGTAGGCGGCCATATCATTGAAGACATGGTTTTGTGCCCGCCAGACGTAAAAGTCGGATTCCAGGACTAAGGAGGTTTGTTGGCGCGGCATAACATCGGCCGCCCAAATGAGTTGTTCGGGGCCGTGATATGGCAAAGGGTGGAAGAGGACCGAATTGACAAGAGAGAACATGGCGGTGTTGGCGCCAATGCCGAGAGTCAGAGTGAGAACGGCGACGGCAGTGAAGCCGGGATTCTTGCGGAGTTGCCGGAAAGCGAAGCGGCAATCGGAGAGGACTGAGTGCAGCCAGTTGCCGATGCGCTGTTCGCGCACTTGCTCCTTCACTTGCTCGACGCCGCCAAGCTCGATGCGCGCGGAGCGCTCGGCTTCGACCGGTGACATGCCCGCTCGAACGTTTTCTCCTGTCAGCATTGCGAGGTGTGACTGGACCTCTTGGTCAAGGTCGGCCTCCTCATTCCGAGACCAGAAGAGATTGCGCAAAAAAGTTCTAACTTTGACGAAGAAAGGCATGCCGAACACCCCGTTATGAATCCAATTCCTAGCGGCGCTCTGCAGGGATGATAGTGATCTACCTATAGAGTGTCAATAGGAAGCGAACCGCACCGTGATGGATATAGCGAGTAGGCGTTTCCGCTCACTACTCCGTAGAACAACTTCATGAGAATCGGAATCTATGCACGTGTGCCTGATTCACGCACCGCGAAACATTTACACCACGAGTGACGGTGGGGGACTTGGATTCCTGTGCAAATCGACATAGCCAGTGAGGACTTGAAGGGATTCTCGCAGGAAGACGTGGGTTGAGAGGCGACGGCAATAACTGGAGCCCGTCTTACCGATTCGAGCGCACAACTGCATTCCTGTCTAAGGCGCGTCACTCTGTTAGGAAGACAATCCACTCGTTGGAAATAATTTCGAGTTGAGGCGTAGTCTTTATCATGGCGACTTTTTGCTCCGGCGTGTACTTACTGAGCTTTTCGTTGGCCGGACTGTACGACGAAACCGCAACGTCGTTGGTCGCCGTCAGCATGTAGCGGAGGGAAATGCGGTAAAAGCCTTTGCCCTCAAAGACCACGCTGTCGGATGGATCACCGGCAAACTCGTAATCCATCGCTTCACCCGGGTCCAACACAGTAATGTTCCAATGCATGAGCGGTCCCGTGACAGGACAAACCAGCAGTCTTTCCTTGGGAATGGGAGGCTGCAGTTGGTGCCCAGAGCCGTCCGTAACGACCCAGTCTAGTCGCGTGCTGTCGCCGAAGAAGAAGGGGAAGTGCAGCGCAAGCGGCGCCGCCGAGTGATTGGTGAACGTAACCTTCATCTTGATCGGGAAGTCGCGGTGAATCTGTCTTGGTCCGCTGATTTGGATTGCGAGTGGAGATTTGGTCGATGCGGTGGTCTGCGCCTGTACAGCACCTGGGCCGGCAACGCTCAGGCCGAAGAGAGCGGCAGCAGCAAAGGAACCGAAAAGGCACACGGCAGTTCCTCCGAAATAAGAATAGCGATTTTGTCTGCCGGTGTCACGGGTACGGATGGGCTATTGGAGAAATCGGAAGTACGATGGACCAACTTGCTTAACGTGTTGCCACATCGGCTAATGAGACACCCTTATGGGGTGACGAGCGGACCGTCATTTCAGACATTTTTTACCTCCTGCAAGGCCAGCCACCTGCCCAGAGACATGGGCTCGAGCCTAAAACAACTCCAAAAGTTTCATACTGGGCTTTTAAGTTCGAAGAGGAAAGGGCGTTGGGTCCTAGAAATGCTAGGTGCCAGCAGGGTCAGTCAAGACCCGATGGTCATAATGGTTTGGTCACTGGCCTTTGACTGGCTAGCTCGCGTGATGGCACGGTGCCACGGGTCATGGAAACGGAGTCCTTCAATTGAGCTTTTCACTTTATCAATGTCAGCCTTGCAATCCTGATTGCAGCAGGTTTTGCCCGGAGTTGCGCTAGCCGCTTCGCCTGCCCTGCCAAAATGGCAAATCGCCAGGCAGCTAGATCGCGGCCCCATTTAGAACAGAGCCGATATAGCCACTCGGGCAACCCGCGCTCGGCAAGTCCTGATTGACGCCGGTAGCAAAGGGCGAGGGAAACTTCCGGACCTCGCCCCCAAAATTTGTCGCTAGCGAATCTACCGAATTATTGCTGCGATTGGGATTGAGCTTGGCTGTCGACGATCCGCGTGTTTGAATAACCGGAATAAACAAAGTCACGTCCGTCGTCGCTACCGGCAAAAAACCAGCTCACAACCGCAGGAGGATACCCCTCGTCTGTGCCGGTCATATCGAGGACGAAGTAAGGTTCTCCAGAGGGATTCGGATAGGAATCACCGATTGTGATTAATGTGGCGAGCAGTTGCGATTCCCCACGGCTCCACACCTGGACGACGGTGCGATCAGAATTGCTACGAAGAAGTTTGAATACATACGTTCCTGCTGGCAATACCTGTCCCGGTATTTCTACATCCTGATTAAAGGTCACAACAGTTTTCTTGTCCCAATTGTCGGCTTTTACGATGGAACCGAGCGCTAGAGCGAGCAACACTGCCGCAAGCGCCAAGGGAACGACGGTAAGTTTTCGCATGTGGATCTCCAATTTGATTTGTAACTAGGCTGGCTCGACGGAAAATAGTTCCGTCATTCAAAGTCGCACGCAACATACCGAAACTGCCTTCCCGTAGCGTATGAGCATCTTCGGCAAAATAATGCGTTTGGGACACCCGTAAATGATTGTCAGTAGGTACTAAAATTAGAAATATTTACACGTCAACGTCGCATAAGTCATTTGCGACGGTCTAGTACCAATGGGAAGACACCGAAGAAGAAGAGAGAAAAGTGTACCGTGGCATCAACCGGCCTTCTCAACGAAGGACTTGAGGCCGTGAACAAGGAAGTTTTAGAAAGGAAAGGGCGAACCGAGTGTTCGCCCTCGCACTACACCACAAAATTGTTTCCACGGCTTCTGCCGCGTAAACAATTTACTTTCTGTTACGAGAAGCAACAACAACGCTGTCGCTGCTCGGCGTAACACTGACAATCGTCACCGGCTGCCGTGGACTTGCCTGGACCAAGATTTTCTCTTCCGGCGAAATTTTGAAATCGTAGGTAGACTCCCACGTGCCATCGGATACGGCAGTTAGGAAATACTGTTTGTCATAGCCGTGGAACACTAAACGCACCTTCCCATTTCCTTCCGTGCGGGATTGCGCAGGTTGTACTGTTTCGAACGCTGAGATGTGGTCCTTCAGATTCGACACCTCAAGGACAAATTGCGATTGCTGAGTGAACTCATATTCGCCGGCTATAAACGTCTGGTTGTTAACGCTGAACGAGAACGGCACATAAAACTGGAGTCTTAAATGACTACTCTGTGCCTGGCTGGTTGGTGTCATAAAGCAGAGTGCCACCATAGCTGCTGCGAGAGAAAGAATGCGCTTCATCGGATCTCCTCAATTCCGGGGCCGTAATTTGAGCTTCGCTGATTTCGCGATGCTCACCCCTTGTGGCTGCACGGTCGCATCGGTTGCAATTCCACACCATAGACGCCGGGAGAACTCCGAGTGGATTGGGCGTGAACCGCCTAACTCCCTAATCTGGCATGCCTTAGCCAACCTGATGAACTCGAGAGTTCACCCGTCCGCAGTATCAAACTGGGCTATACTCCTCGGCACGGCGACCAGGAAGTCCCATGACTGCCTCAAATCCCTTGCGAGCCTGTGCGCGATTCGGACGATTCCAGGTTGATTTAACCCGTGGTGTGCTGGAGCGTTCCGGAATCCGCGTGCCCGTGCAAGGCCAGCCGCTCCAAGCGCTACGTCTATTGCTGCAGGCAGAAGGAAAGGTCGTTACCCGCGAAGAACTCCGTAAAGTCCTCTGGCCGGAAGATACCTTCGTCGACTTCGATCTCGGCGTGAACACCGCTCTGAAGAAACTCCGGCAGGCACTCGAGGACCAAGCCGACCATCCCAAGTTCATTGAAACCTTACCGAAAATTGGCTACCGGTTCCTGATTCCCGTCGAATGGGCCCCAAACCATGGTGCGGTACCTGTCGGTCACCGCAGCGAGCACGCTGCGCCCTCAACCTTAACAACCGCTCGGAAGGCCAGGGACGCGACAACATGGGCGCGACTCTGGTACCCAGTGGTCGCGCTGGCGGCTGCCGGCCTGCTTGCCATTACTTATGCCACGTTGCGACGTCGGACTTATGTGGCCCAACCCCAAATTAGGTCGCTCGCAGTGCTGCCGCTAACAAACCTGTCGGCAGACCCCTCGCAGGAATACCTTGCGGAGGGGATGACCGAGGCCCTCATTGGACGCCTTTCCGCGATCCACGATCTGCGCGTCATTTCGCACACGTCAGTGATGCGTTTCAGAAATCCGCAGCTCTCCGTGCCAGAGATCGCGCGAGCACTGGGCGTCGATGCCCTTGTCGAAGGATCCGTAATGCGCGATGGCAGTCGGGTTCGTGTCACCGCCCAGTTGATTCGTTGCGCGACCGATGACCACTTCTGGTCGGAAACCTACGATCGCGAACTGCGCGATGTGCTAGGTCTACAGAGCGAGTTGGCACAATCCATTGCCCAAAAGGTCCAAGTGACGGTCACCGGCGAGGAGCAGCAAAGGCTCACGAGAGTCCGACCCGTTGCACCTGAGGTCTACGAGAGCTACCTGAAGGGACGGTATGCTCTCAGCAAAGGCAGCAGCAAACCTGGTATCGAGGAAAGTATCGGCTATTTCGAGGACGCCGTGAATAAGGACCCGACGTTTGCGCCGGCATACGTCGGACTAGCAAAGGCTTCGGGTGAACTCGGCACCGTTTTTATCGGCGCTTCCCCTGAAGGCACCCGTCCTAAAGTAATAAGCGCCGCCCGAAAAGCCCTGGAACTCGATCCAAACCTTTCTGAGGCGCATGCCCTCCTGGCAAACGTTCTGCAAGAACAGTGGCAGTGGGCCGCGGCCGAGGCGGAGTATCGGCGCGCCCTAGAATTGAACCCCAGTGACGCTGCGGCTCACGCCGGACTTGCTCTGTGGATGCTATGTCAGGGACGCACGGACGAGGCCTTGGCCTGGGCCCAACGTGGGCGCGCACTCGATCCGCTTTCGATTTCTGGCACTGCCGTCGGGGCAATCCTGTTTCAGGCCCGCCGTTTCGAAGAGGCCATACACGAGTTCCGTAGCGCACTGGCAGTACAGCCCGACGACGCAACCGCCCTTTTCGAACTTGGATTCCCGTTGATCGCAAACAATCAGCCCGGAGACGCCATTCCCGCGCTGGAGAAAGCGCTTTCTGTTTCGAACCGTAGCCCTGGTGTGATTGGTGTGCTCATCAGGGCCTATGCCCACGCTGGCCGTCGCAGCGATGCACTTCGCCTCCTCACGGAACTGAAAGGACGAAGCAAAACAGGTTACGTTCCCGCCGGCGCCTTTGTGAACGCTTATTTAGGTCTCGACGAAAGCGATCAGGCGTTCGCGTGGCTGGAGCGCGCCTACAACGAACAGTCGAATATTCTCCAGTTCCTTAAGGTACATCCATTTTTCGACCCGATCCGCGCCGACCCTCGATTCGCAGACCTAGTTCACCGCGTCGGTCTCGCCTAGCGGGCAGTTACGCCACACAGCCGTTGCGAGCGAAGCCGGCGGGTGGCTTTCGATACGGCGTCCTCCACGCATATTCCTTCGGACCATAAAATCGATACAGTAGCGGGTTGCAAAAGCAATATCATAAAGTGCGGGGAGCAAGAAAATACTGACAACGGCGCCAATTAGGCCTCCAAATTGTTGGGCAGTCTCGAGTTTTGTTGTCGAAAGAATTGTGGAGATCGGACTCGGTTTGTACAAACGCCCGACGGGTCTCTCGCAGTAAAGCTGGGAGATTGGGACGAGCCGGTGCTTTCGCTGGATGGAACGCGAGTTTTGGCTGTGGAACGATCCACAGTCGGAAAGTGGTAGCTGTCGGTGCTGCCCATCGGTGTGGGAGAAATTCAGAAATTCCGAGCGGACTGAATCCAGGGACACAGTCGTTGGGACGAATGCTCGACGGGAAGAGTTTTTGTTATGGAGCGGATGACGGACATGGATATCGGATGTACTTGCGGGATCTTGTTGAAGGAACGCCGCGAGCGTTGACGCCTGTGATTGCAGCAAATTCATATTGCTTTGAAACTCACTTGGCGTCGCTCGATGGGAAGTTTCTGTTGCACGGGACACGAGCGGAAAGGCGAAGCTGTATCCGTCGGCCGGGGGAGAGGCCGGAGACATGGCGGGATGGATGCCGAACGATGTGTGGATTACGTGGGTCTTCTTCGTCTTACGTCAATACCGCGCCATGCGTCAAAATTTGAGCATAACTGCTATACTGCCGTTCGCGACGCATTCCACGAATCCATGAGTAACCGCCTTAAGATCTTCAATATTGTTGGGGCACGTCCTAACCTTCCGAAGATCGCCCCGCTTTTGCGTGAAATGAGTCGCCACCCGCAACTAGATCCCGTCCTCGTGCACACTGGCCAACACTATGACGAGCAGCTCTCCGATATCTTTTTTCGCCAAATGGGCATTCCGCCGCCACAGGTTAATCTGGATGTTGGCTCAGGGTCACACGCCGTGCAAACGGCTGAAATTTTAAGGCGCATCGAGCCGTTCCTCGTCGAGCAAAAGCCGGATCTCGTATTAGTTGTCGGTGATGTCAACTCGACCATCGCGGTGTCTTTGGCAGCCGCAAAGCTTGGAATCGCCATTGCTCACGTCGAAGCCGGCCTGCGCAGTTTTGATCGTTCTATGCCGGAAGAGATCAACAGGATTCTCACAGATGCATTAGCCGACTACCTTTTCGTGACAGAAGAAGACGCCATCGACAATCTGCTCAGAGAAGGACGACCGCGCGAAGCTATCCATTTTGTCGGCAATGTGATGATAGATTCTTTGCGATTTTTTCTTCCTATGGCTCAGCGCTCCACCATTGCACATGAGCTTAACCTCTTAAATGGAAACGGTTGGCGCCGGTTTGCCGTTCTCACATTGCATCGTCCTTCCAATGTGGATTCATCCGAAAAGCTTGTGCGACTGCTCGGGGCCATCGACTCCGTGGCCATGAAAGTGCCCGTTATTTTCCCCGTTCATCCGCGGACGCAAAGCAGGCTCAGGCAGGCGAAGATTAGACATTCCGACAATCTTCATGTGATTTCGCCGCTCGGCTATCTTGACTTTCTTTGTCTGCTGAGCAAGGCAACACTGGTCCTGACTGACTCTGGTGGTATCCAGGAAGAAACAACCGTCCTCGGCGTGCCCTGCCTGACTCTGCGCGACAACACGGAGCGGCCGGTTACGATTTCCCAAGGTACGAATACTCTGGTTGGCACGGATGAAGGCAAGATTCTTCGAGCCGTGACAGAGATCCTTTCAGGAAAAAGCAAGACGGGATGCATGCCTCAACTCTGGGATGGTCACGCTGCGGAGCGCATAGTTGAGATTCTGATGAGGGCAGAATTTCCCAGAAGATCGTAGTTGTATTGAGCACGTTATTTATCAAACCACGGCGCGCGGATTCGTACAGCTTGCTGTTCCGGCCGGAGCACCGCGCGAAGTTGCCAGCGCAGTTGAACAGCAAGTGCTCCAGGATTTCGCACTAATGCCTCAGATCGTGTAGAGCGGTCGTAAGCAGGTCATAGATCGCGCGCGTGGCGTGCGCTGTGCGCGGCTGGGAGCGTACAATCGTGAAACGATCTCCCTTCGAAACAGGGCTGCTAATCTCTTGGCGGCCGTTCGTTCTTTCCCAGCGAGCCGCGTCATCGAGCAACTGCTCGGCAAAGGTGTGAGCCGCATCCATGTCTTCTTCTTTAGTTTGGTAGATATTGTTCTCCGGAAGAATTCCACACATCAATTCCCAGCCCTCTTCGAGCAGGTACATGATCTCTCTCTTGCTTTCGGGGTTGCACGAAATCAGACGTCCCTCGAATTTCGTCTTCTTTTTCAGGCGCAAACCTTCGAGCGTCTGCGACATATTTCTCATTAGAATCACCGCGAGCGTATCGCGGACCTTGTCGTCAATGTACCGGATCGGCAGCATGGACTCCTTCGTATTGCCGCACCTGGTGGCTAAACAATGCGATCATACCGTCCCCCCTGATCAAGAGTGGTACTCCGTTTACTGGGTGTGCCGATTCGATCAATCCTAAGTACTCAAACCTGTCATCGACGCTTCCAATCTTGGCTGAAACTCGCCGAGGACTTGCGGGGCCGAAGGAAGAAGGAAGCTCCTGGGCGAATCCTTCATCGACGCCAGCTTCAGCGGGCCGAAAAAGGGTGCTTTACTATCGGCCTTACAAAGCGCGGCAAGGCCGCAAAATCGTGGCCATCGCAGACGACCATCCGAGAATGCCTGAATCACATTGCTTCGGCTGTTAAGTTTCGCAGTGATTGCGCGGATGGAAGCCTAACGCACAGGGGCGCCGCGGGATACGTTCTCTGGACCAACCTCTTTCCTTTTACTCGAAATCAATCGCTATCCGATCCGTTCGGTGAGCCGTGATTTTCCAAGATTTTCCGTTTCCGACCGAACGACAATCGTGGGTTTCGCCCCGGCGTAAAGGGCCCACAAGATGAAAGAGATGATAAGGAGAATGATGGTCTTTCTTCTTCCGTAACGCACCACAACCTCTACTTGAGGGCTGAAAACCATTCTAACGAAGGTTGCATTTGATCTGCAATGAGGAGAAACCCTACAACACGACGGAAAACCGGTAGGCAGGTCGATCGAGGAAGGTGCGTCCTCTCACGTGTCAGTGTTTATCTGGTTTGGGTCCGTCGCGCCCAGCGACGAACGATACTTCCGACCACGATCACAATCGTGCCGAAAATTAGCAGAGACGCGTATTCAGGAAGAGCCGTCCATGTTGAATGAATGACGAACGCGAGGGTCTTCATACTTGCACCTCCTCGTGCGGTAGGTGGCACACACTAGCACGAATGCGACTCGGTCGGCTACCTGGAAGTCAACGTGGAAGTCAACGCCGAGGAAATATTGGCCCGTTCATTCCTCGTTTCGCTCGCGCACTCCGAATATCTGAGCCTCGTAGCGGTTTTCCGCGCCGTGCGGATCATGCTTTCGCATCCGCTCAATTCGTGGTGAATACGCAGTTTAACTACAAGCCATCTCATGAATGCCTCAGGAGGATGACAGCGCAAGCCAGCTGAACCATCCCGAGGAAATTGTCTGGGTGGTATTCCTAATGCGTTGAAAGTTATGAGCCAAGCGAACAGGTGCTCGATTTTCTAGCGGCGGCGGAAACGACGCAGATGGCGACTGTTTTGAGTTGCGTGAGCCACGGCCACAAATCTATGAAGCTCGATGAGCTGCACTCCGTAGCGCCCCTGGACGCACCGGCCAACGGGTCGCTGTCGGAAGCGCCGTCGCCAATCATCCGCTTGGGAATTTCCCTGAGGAAGTTTTACTCAAGCGTGGATCCAATGAGTTTTGTTTCATGAGGCGACCGCTGGTCACGTGCACGGCGAAAGGAAGACCATGGGAAACCTCGACCTAAGTTCGTGTACCAGTACTGCCCATTCGTCCAATACCCGCGCCGCTATCCCGCACTTACCATGTCGTTGATTTGAAAAGCTACGCGGGCCAGCTCTCCCCGCAAGTTGGCGCCAAAAATCAAGAGCCCTATAGTTAGGAGAATTCCAATGAGAATCTGCGGTGCATTTGTGTTTCTTGCTCTTGTGTCACTCGTTGCCTATCCTGCGAATCCAGAAACCTCGGGTACAAATTTGATCCTGAGCGCTCACTGGGATAATCGGCAGGCGATTCAAGGAACGGTTACGCTCGTGAAGGCAAATCTTTTGACAGAGAATAACGTCGTTGTAGTAAAACCGCTTTCGAATGGGCAAGCCAGCGTGACTCTGCCTCTGGCCCAGAACGCGATTTACAGCGTTACCCTGCTCGAGACCAACGGCAAAGAGTTGCTTAAATTTCCGATCACGACAGCGCTAATCAATCCCAAGAATCTGTCAAGCGGAGAGATTGAGTTCATTTTCCGCGAAAAGGACCATTCTGTCGCTTCCGCGCGAGTGAACGTCCTAATGAATTTCTAGATATTTCTGACCGCACCCCTATGCTGTGGCTGCAAATACTTCATTCAGCAGTTGGGCCAATTTTTCCGCTTGCTCTTTCCGGCTGTAGCCTTGGACAAGGCTTGCATTGGGATGCGGGTGAGTGCCCGATTCGACCGCGTTTAAAAAGTCTGGCACGATCCGATAAATCGATTGCCAGTCGGCCAAATCCGCGAGGGTCGAACCGCCCGTCTGCTTGAGAAGTGCGGCCGTATCGCCGGCTGGTGATGTGAGCGCCAGGATGGGCTTGTCAAACCGAAGATACTCGAACAACTTAGCGGGAATCTGATGGTCACAGCAGGCCGCCTGAAAGAGCAGAAGTCCATCCGCGTCCATGCATTTTTCGAGACCTTCGCGGTAGGGGAGTGGCGGCAGCAGATGCACTAGATTATCTATACCCTCGCTACGAATGATCGGCTCGTAGTGCGATTCGTGTCCTGAAGCCCGAAGTTCGATGCGAACACGCGAGGGATCCAGCTTTCCATCTTTCTGAAGTTGGGAGATTGCCTTGAAAAAAGGCAAAGGGTCGCGCTCGATAGGATAGAGTAACCCCATATGAACTAAGCGGAGAGGCCGGTTTGGCCGCGAAGGTCCTCGAATGAGGCTTGTGAAATCTGCTTCATCAAAACCGTTGAGAATGAGGCGGCACCTCTCGGGAGAAAGTTCCGGGTAGCGTTCGAGATACATGCGTACGGCTGACGGAGCGGTAAAGATCAGGCACGAAGCGTCGCGGACGGCGCGTTTTTCAAGCCAGCGATGAATTTTCCAGGTAGTCGGATCTCGCGGGTAATCCGGTTCCGTCATCGAATCACGAAAGTCAGCCACCCAAGGTTTCCCAGTAATGCGGTGTAACATCCATCCGATGAGCACTGCGGAAGCGATAGGAAACGTTGTGTAAATGATGTCGCAATGCTGGTTTCGAACCGCACGGTATCCGGCCGGAATTGCTCCCAAGCACCATGTCATCCAGCGATCGGGGAGCGCCATCGACCGTAAGTAACGGCCTCCGACCGAGAGATGCCTGCGAGCGTCCAGCGCGAAAACTCGGTCCACCCGAACAGAAACGGGGATTTCGTTCATCTGGGAAGGGCTTGTTCGTTCGTAAGCCTTTGCATTGACGCTCAGAACGTGAGGCTGCCATCCCTGCTCTGGGAGATACCGACAGAATTTCAGAGTGCGTAGGTAGCCACTACTTTCTGCCTGAGGCGGGAAATGAAAGGCAATGATGAGGACTTTTTTCACTGATTTGAAAGCGTAGACTCAATGTCGATGAGTTGATCACGAAAATAGTCGGCGACTTCACCTCGCCGTCTGATCAAACGATGCAGGTTTCCATCGACCCATACCTCCGGTGGTGTGGGATGGCTCAGGAAGCCGAGGGGACTTGCCGATCGAGCGTAGGCTCCTGACTGAAAAATAGCCACCAAATCACCAACCTCGAGCGAAGGCAACGCCACGCTTCGAGCCAATACGTCGAGCGGAGTGCAAAGCGGCCCAACCACTTCATACGTAGTGTCGGCCGCTTGATCAAGTTTATCGACCGCGGCAATGGGGTAATTCCGCTTAATCGTTTGTCCGAGATTGCCAGAGGCGGCGAGGTGATGATGCATGCCTCCATCGAGGATGAGGAATTTCTTGCCGCGGGAGGTCTTGAGATCGACGACGCGTGCCAAGTAAACGCCCGATTCACCCACCAAATACCGTCCAGGTTCAACCAGGAACCGAGTATCGGTGAAGAGAGGATCACCTTGCACCGATTCGAAAAGCACGTGGAGTTCATCGCGGAGCTTCCCCATATCGAGTTCCTGTTCATGCGAAAAATAAGGAATGCCGAGTCCGCCGCCGAAATCCAAGGTGTGAATACCTGCTTTCAGATACTCAGCTGTACGGCGAGCAATTTCAATCCCTTTGCGGTACTGCGATGCAAGAATGCGAAAATCCAAAATTTGTGTGCCAGCAAAAAGATGAATGCCACGGAATTCAAGACCGTTCAGAGAAGCCACGCGGTCGAGAGCCTGTTCGAGATCTTCTTCGTCGATGCCAAAGGCTGCCGGACGACCGCCCATGCGCATCGCGCCTCCCTCAGCCTCGCCGCTAGGATTCACGCGTAGTGCAATCGGAGCTCGTACGCCCAAGTTCTCAGCGATTTTGGAGAGGCGCTCAGCTTCCCGCACAGACTCGATGTGAATTTCGCCAATTCCTCGCGCGACGACGAACTCAAGTTCGGAGTTTGTCTTGCCGGGACCAGCAAAAATCATTTTCTCCGGGGCACAACCAGCCTTCAGCGCCTGAGAGAATTCGCCGGCCGAGGCGACCTCAAGCCCCGCTCCCTTTGATAGGAATTCTTTCACGATAACCTGACTGGGATTAGCTTTCACCGAATAGTAGATCGCAAACCGAGGCGGCAGCGCCTCTCGCAATAGGTTCCACTTTTTCTCGACGACCTCACGACAATAGATGAACAAGGGCGTTCCATAGTGCCCTGCTAGTTCGGCTGCATTCAGTCCATCGAGGAACAGTGCTCTGTCAGAAGATGGAAAGCTGCGGTGTATCAAAGGAAGGACGTGATCCATAAATGTCGCTTCAGAGTCCTTCCCTTCTTCTTAAGGCAGGATAGTCCACTTTGCCGCTCGAAGTTTTGGGAAGTTCGCTTAAAACGTCAATGAAACGCGGCACCATGTACCGTGGCATCTTTGCGACACAGAAGGCCAGAAGATCATCGACGTCAAGGTTTGTTCCCTCTTTCGCCACGACGAAAGCCTTGATCACTTGACCGAGCGCTTCGTGAGGAATGCCGATGACCGCGGCACCCTTGAGTGTACCTGTTTGGAAGAGAACCTCTTCAACTTCGGTCGGGCTTATCCGGAAACCCGTCGACTTGATCATCGTGTCGCGTCGCCCTACGAAATAGAGGAAACCTTCTTCGTCCGTCTTCACTAAGTCGCCCGAATAGCACACGCGTTCAGAATCTCCCACTTCGGCCGGCAGCAAGGGATTCGGCCGCAAGACGCGAGCGGTATCCTCCGGGCGATTCCAATAGCCGAGCGAAACAGTTGGACCACGATGAACCAGTTCTCCCACCTCTCCGGGCCTGCAAAGGCGACCGTGCTCATCCAGAACGAGGATTTCTGTATCAGGGATAGCCTTGCCCATCGAGGTCGGCCGTCGATCGAGTTCCTCAGGTGGTAAATAGGTAGATCGAAATGCTTCCGTGAGCCCGTACATGAGGAAGATTGCGGTGTTTTTGAGTGTCTGCCGAAGAATTTTCAAAACGGCCTGCGGCATAGCGCCACCGGTGTTGGTGATGTATCGCAAATCCGGTAGAGCATGCTTCAGCAAGCTCGAATTGGGTTGCGTCAACAGACTCCAAAGAGTCGGTACACCCGCCAAACCCGTGATGCGCTCCTTCAGAAGTGTCTGAACAACCTCTCGTGCAAAAACAAAATTGATCAGAACGATTGTTCCGCCTTGCTGAAATGCAGTCATCAACTGATTCATGCCGGCATCGAAACTGAAGGGAAGAACAGCAAGAATGCGTTCGTTCGATGTAATTCCTAGATAGGTCGACACGATCGTGCTTCCCGCGATAACGTTCGCGTGACTCAGCATCACTCCTTTCGGCTTGCCGGTCGAGCCCGACGTGTAAAGTATCGCGGCCAAATCCTTACTGATGGATTGCTCGCGCCCGATCGGCGGTACGGGCGATCCGTAAAGCTCTTCCAATCGATGAACGGGAATAGGTGTCTGCGGGGCATTTCCTTCGCCGCAGAGAACGATGAACTCGAGAGTGCGTGTCTGCTCGAGGATTTCCCCCAAGGCCAACAACTTGCCTGGCGTAGTGATCAGGGCTTTCATCCCGCAGTCATTCGCAATATGTCCCACCTGCTCGGGAAAGAGCGCACCGTTTATGGGTACATACACCCCACCGGCTTGAGAGATTCCAAAAATCGATACGACCTGTGCGACGGATGGTTCAAGATAAATGCCTATACGGTCTCCACGACTTAGGCCGACGCGCAGGAGCCCGCTTGCCAGTCTATTTACGCGCTTATCGGTATCAGCATAACTGAGCCGCTCATCGCTGTGGACCAAGGCTTCTTTGTCTGGAAATTTTCGCGCGCTCTCACGCAACATATGATGAATTAGAAAATCCATGATGGTTGCCTCAATATTTTCGCCACCGCAGACAGGGCTTGATTGGGACGTTCCATCCAGACGTGCATCAGACGCGGACCTCGGCCTGCGTTAAGCTCCAGGCAGAGCTATTGCCCAAGAGTTCCTTGATCTCACTTTTTGTCGGAGCGTATGCGACAACGTTGGCCGCAGGGGAGCGCGTCCGGAAACCCATCCGCAAGAAGTCTTTGACTAATTCATTTCCGGAGGAAAGATAGACCTCCAAGATCTGATGCGACTTTCCGAACCGTTCCATCGCCGCCGCGAGCAAATTGACAGACGCCTCAGCAAGGTCACGGCCGAAAAGGTCGGCGATCGTAACAGCCTGACTTGAGGTGAAGTAAACCATAAAGGCAACCAACTCCCGCGCTCGACGCGCCGTCAAAACTTGATACTGCTGAAGAGGATCCCCGCGATATCGCCAGTTCAACTGGGCGGCCGAGCGCTGACCACGTATGACATCCGTTTTCTTAACCGTTCGGTCAAGGTCGGAAAATTCATTCCCAAACGACCCCGGGTGTTCTTCTATCAGAAGTCCCTTTGACTTCAGCCGCAATGCGGGCCAGCGACGTAGCCGCAAGGCGACGTTGCCAAGCGCTGCGGGGACTTTAGCGGCGACGCCCAATTGCTTCTTCAGCCGATGGTCCACGCGCAACGGAACTGCATATCGATCAATCCTGCAGTTGGGCGCCATGCCGAGGCGACGAAAGGTGGACATTCCGGCATCATGCGGGGGGCAGTCATAGCAAAACGCAACTTCCCCCCGATCCGCAGGTGAAAAGGTTGCGCGCTGCAAGAGCAACGCTGGGCCAAGACTCCGATGTTTCACTGAGATAGCAAAATCACCAACTTGCGCGCATCGTTGCAGTTGGTTGCCTACCCACATCGACCGCGGAAATAGAGAAGCCGCGCCCACGATCTGGTCCGAATCTGCACAAACAAACCAAGACCATGCCGGCCCGTCCGGATTGGCTCGATAAAGCCATTCGAAGCGGCGCTGATGGGGCAAAGCAGGTAAGTTGGACTGTAAGAAGCTCAAGAGCATCGGAGCCTCGGATTCATGCGCAACATTCCGCACAGTTAGCTTAGTCACTTGATAATACCTGGACTTCTAGGAACTCTTGCGACGGACAAAATCCGCAATGCAATCGATCGTGTGAAAATTCTCGGGCGTGAGTTCTTCATCCACAATCTGTATTGCGAATTCCTGCTCCGCGAAATGAACAAGATCCAGAACACCCAGAGAATCCAAGATTCCACTCTCCAGCAACGGACCGCCGTCGCCAAGATGTTGCTTCCGGGCCAGTGGAAATTTCGCAAAGATGAACTTCTTAATCTTCGTCTTTACGTGATCTTCGGTCATAGCAAAATCCATTCAACTTTCTCGATCGCCATCCGTAAGAAACAGTGCCGGCGCAGCAGAATTATAGTTGACGGAATACTCTCTCGAAGGGCAGACAATGGCAGGTGTACATTCACGCTCGCGGAACCTCAATTTGCGGAGAGATTTAACCCATGGGTTTGTCTCCAGTGCTGGCAGGCTAACAGTGACGACGCGCTCGGCCCGCAGCCGGCGGAAGACCTCATTTAGAAGCGAGGTCCAAAGCGTGGCGTCGCTGACACCAAATAGCTCGACAACTCTGGCGTCTTCCTTTGTACGCGCAAAAACTACATATCCCATGAGTTCCTGTCCGTTCCGCGCAACGAGGACCTCATGCTGGATCGAGGGGTGTTTTCGGAAACGCCAATTCAGATATTCCGCCGAACGCTCGACGCAGGTGCCGTAGATCGAACCAACCAAACTCGCAAGCCGCGTAAATTCTTCTCCACAATTGCCCGCCTGTTTCGTGATTTTCCATTTTGCGTCGGAATGGTATAAGAGGTCGGTCCATTCGATCAACCGGTTAACTGGTGCCGCGAGCCAATTCGCTAATTGCGATTGCTTCACGATCCTTGCGATCTGCCTGTCAGCACGCAGAAGCTTCGCCCAACGGATGTACCGTCCGGCCGTGGGAATGCTCATGCGATTGTAGATTGCCATCATTCTGTCGCTCGGAAGGTCATAAGCAATAGTTGATCCAGCTAAGTCTAGGCCTTCCAAGCAGGCACGCTGCAGCTGAAGCGCGAGAGCCAAGCTCCGAAAAGGAAGTTCGATGCAGAAGTCTCCGAGGACGTAGCCAAGGCACAAAGATCTGCCAAGGTACATCTTTCTTGGAAAAGCCGCGGCGGTACCGATCCCGCGACCCGACTCCTCGTCCACGGCGATCCATGCCAAGGCTTTCCCGTGCGGACTCCCGAGATACAGCCAATCGTACCTTTCTGGACCCGCGAAGAGACTTAAATTGCGTTTTTGAAGATCGATAAGATTTGACCGATCTTCTTGCAGGTCCGCAGGACGAATTCGAATTGCCATACGTTAGCTTCAGACAAATCTTAACCATACGGAGAATTTATAGGCTCAAGACCTTAGCTGAAAGAAGAACGGAAAGGCAACTTGATCTCTGTGATCGAGCAAACGGGAGGCCATCCGAGCGTCCGTTTCCTTTGAACTTCGGCTAACTAAGCATCCCTTGTGTTTCGGCGGCCTACCCCTATAACCGTGGCGTTCGGATGCTGCTAAAGCTCACTACGAGACGCGGTTAAGGAGCCTCCGGCCTGACCTGTGGCCGGTTGTCTGATAGCCCCTCGGTCGATCGGAGCTCCGCAAAGGAATAGCGAGTCAGGAAAAGATATCTCGAACCTGTGCAAGAAAGTTCCGCTAAATTACGACTGTTTACAGGTCCGAGATCGAACCATCGAGTATCTTGGCGCGAAATGCTCAGGGCATTAGGAACGTGACGCGGCGATTCTGGCACAGTGAGAAGGCGGTAACTCTAATTCTTTGCCTTTTAACGCTGAGTTGAAGCGTCATAAACAGGTCATCTGGTAAAGATACGATACATGAAGTTCGAGGGAAGGTAGTGTCTGCTTCGGGCGCCAATTCCCTTGCCTGCGGGTCCCTATCATCTGCTGTTCGTCGTTACACTTTCAGATGCGAGGCAAATTCTGCGTGCGAGGTTTTAGTCATACTAGGACTTAAAGACCACGGTCCATGATGTTTTGAGTGAAATTGGTTGACACGGGGCTCTTGAAATTGTACAAACGCAGTCCCGGAGTATTGCCTAACCGTCCCCGAGGAATTCCCGGATATCAACAACTCTCGATGCGTGAGAGGTCGTCTTAGCTAGTAATCAATGTGATCGATGAAAGTTCCGTTGCCCAGCGCGGAACCTGTGTGTGTGGCGTCGCGTCATTACTATAGTGACGTTCGCTTCGCACATGGGCCCGCCCCCTCGCCGCTGTCAACGCTTTCTCGGACGTTCCTGGACACTTACAAATTGAATATAGGAATTAATCCGCACAATGGCAAGAATCGGTGCACAGCGAGTTCCTTCCGTTATTTTGCTGATCTGCTGCCTGGACGCGCTTTCACTAGTCCTGGCGCTCTGCTTGGCCGTGATCCTGCGCTTGCATGATCAGCGTGGAATCATCTTGTTTCTCGAGGGGCGGCACATTGCGCTGCGTTTTCTGACGGTGGTCCTCGTGTGCCAGACGGCTTTGTATTACTGCGATCTCTATAATCCAGTGGAGTTAAGGAGTAGCCTGAATGTCTTTACGGGATTGCTAAAAGCACTCGGCGGCACCTGCTTGCTCCTTGCCGTCATCTACTATCTCGATGATGATGTGAGCCTTGGCAGAGGAATTGCCGCCCTCTCAGGACCAATCGCGTTCACCCTCATGCTTCTCTCTCGCGCTGCCTTGCGGCGTCGAAGTCCGCTTTATGGCCGGGAGCGGGTCATGGTTGTGGGAACCGCTCCTACCGGGATTTCCGCCGTTCGCGAAATCCTTGCACGCCCGGAACTAAACCTGGAGGTGAAAGGATTCTTGAGCGAAGGCGGCAGAGATATGGGCAAGTCGTTGATTAATCCGAGGATCATCGGCGCAGTGGAAGATGTTGAATCGATCGCGGTCGACGGACGGATAGACCGGCTCATTCTTTCTTTGGCAGAGCGCCGCGGACAAATGCCGATTTCGCAGCTTCTTCACCTCAAGTTCGCAGGGGTTGGAATCGAAGACTCTCATAGCTTCATCGAGAGCGTCACGGGAAGGATTCATCTTGAACAGCTTTCGCCGAGTTGGCTCATCCTGTCCGATGGCTTCCGAAAGTCCCGATTGTTGTATTCCGCGAAGCGGTTCTGTGATCTGCTGCTGGCCCTTTCCTCCCTTGTCCTCACGCTCCCTTTGATGATCCTCGTGGGACTGGCGATTTGGTTCGAAGCTGGCGGGCCGATCCTGTTCCGGCAAGAGCGCACCGGACTGCACGGTCGCCCATTCAAAATCGTAAAGTTCCGCTCGATGCGAACCGACGCTGAGACTGGTTGTCCAATCTGGGCTTCCTCGGACGACAACCGGATTACAAAAGTGGGTCGCTTCATCCGCAAGTTGCGTCTCGATGAATTGCCTCAAATCTTTAACGTGTTACGCGGGGATATGAGCCTCGTGGGACCACGCCCTGAAAGACCATATTTTTGTAATTTGCTAAAAAAGGATGTTCCGCTTTTCGACCTAAGGCACGCTGTCCGGCCGGGGATCACAGGCTGGGCACAGATTAAGTACCAGTATAGCGGTAGCGTCGAAGAGTCCAAAACTAAGCTCGAATATGATTTTTTTTATATCAAGCACATGTCGCTTTTTCTCGATTCAGTGATTCTTCTCGAGACGGCGAAGGTGATGCTGTACGGTCGTGGGGCAAAGTGAACGAAGAGCGGTCGGAAGCAATGAATGAGCCATGCCGCCCTTTACCAAAAGTCGGCGGTTTCATCTTTCTCCTGAAGAATGAGTTACTGGCGTGCGGATGGGTGCTGACTTACGCGATCATTTTGTCGGTTTTCGAGCTCGTGAGGCAAATGGAGTCAATCTTGCAGAGCAAGGCAGAAAACAAGAGTTCTTTGCCGGCGAAAGCGGCCCTGAGATGACTCTGTATTGGTGACCATGAGGTAGTGTATCGGCCGATAGTCCTATGCTGGTGACTTTTTCCGGTGGGCGAAATGGCGTGGTTAACATTTTGAGATTTGCCCTACTTATGACACAAGCCAGATTCGACGAGCCGACGGCCCCTCAAAGGAGGGGAGGAGACGTGAGATTGAAATGCATCGATAGTTTGCGGACTACGTGCTTGCCAAAACTCCTCGTAATTGTCTTTCTTGGCAGCACGCTGGTCTCCGGGAAACAGATTGCAGCGCAAGACGTTCCAGCGAGCCAAGATTCCAAAGCGGCCTCCAAAACGAAGCAACAACCGTCAGATGGCGCTCAGAAGCCTCCAGCAGCGGATAGCCCTCCGGCAGTGGATCCGAACACTTATCGCATCGGCCTCGCCGATCAGCTTATGGTCTCGGTCTGGAAAGAGCCAGAAATGTCCATGCCCGTCGTGGTTCGTTCCGACGGGATGATCACCTTGCCGCTGCTAAATGATATTCGCGTCGTTGGACTTAAGCCAGTAGAGCTGCAACAGCTCTTGACGGAAAAGCTGAAGCCGTATGTGAGCGACCCTCAAGTAACCGTGATTGTGCAAGGGGATCGAAGCCGCAAGGTATATCTGGTTGGAAAGGTAACGAAACAAGGGGAGTTTAACCTCGAAGGCGAAGAGACCGCGTTACAGCTGTTGGCGATTGCCGGAGGAGTGACGCCGTTTGCTAAGGCCGACTCTATTTACATCTTGCGCAAGGAAAACGGAAAGCAGGTTCGAATCCCGTTTCAATTCAAGAAAGCGATAAAAGGCCGAGCTCAGTATGAGGATATCATTCTCAAACCAGGGGACGTCGTTGTCGTGCCCTGATCTGAATCGGGCGCCGGTTCGCCCAGCCGCGAGGGGTACCACGTCCGAGTTCGTGGTGCGTGCGGCAGGGGTCTTAGCGGTTCTTTTGGTTATGTGCCCTTTTTCCAAGTCGCAGCAAAGTTCAAGCTCTGGTACCACGGCGATGCAGGATTCCGATCCGAGTTCCCCGCAAGGACCGCCCAATGTGGCAGGTTCAGAAGGTCCTTTTGTTCGCGCCTTGGGAAGCGCAAGCGAACTGATTGGAGATCAGGGGCTGTTTCAGTGGGGCTGGGTGTCCTTGCGTTCTTTCACTGTACTTGAACTTGTAGGACAGCAGACGTTAGACGCCCCCTTGGGGGAACCGCAACCACCGAGCCAGTCGGGGAGTCTGACCCAGTTGACGGCTTTGATTGTGCTCGACAGGCAATTCAAGAAAGCCCGACTCACGCTGCAATATCAACCAGCCGCTTTTATCACGAATGGAAACTTCTACGCTAATGCCGCCAATCAAAGCAGCTCGTTAAATACCAACTTCCGACTGAACGAGCGATGGGGACTAGCGATAGGGGATTCTTTTAACTACTATGCAACGCAGAGGGTTTACGCTGGCTTTACAATGGACGCGAATTACATCTCTGGGACCACCTTCCTGAACAACTACACGAGCGGTCCGGGCAGCGCGCTGACGAACAACCTCGGTGTGTCTGCCTCCTATCAATGGAGCCCGAGAACCACGCTCAGCTTTGGTCCGAACTTCGGCTATGAATACGCTACCGGCTCACAAAGCGGAACCTCACAAGCTGTCAGCGCCCTTTCGACGGGCGGAAACGTCATCCTTAGTCATCAATTGACCGAGCAAGTGACTCTCGGGGCCACCTACGTAGTTTTGGGAACGCTTTTCTCGAATAGCTCTAAGGTCGCCGGTCCTCAGGAACCGAGTGTGATTCAACAGGACTTCAACTTCACTTACAGTCAGCAATTCACTCCAACCCTGTGGATCAATGCAGCACTGGGTGTTTTGTCGAGTCCTAACTATGGTGGAACCGGCCTATCCGTTCATGCTGGATTGACCAAGGCTTTCCTTCGCAATCGCTTGGCGGTTAACTATGACCGAGGTCTCCAGTTCAATGGTCTGGTTACGGGATATGCGTCTGATCGCATTGATGCGGTTCACTCCATCAACTGGACGCCACGTTTCTCAACAAGTACGTCTGCTGCCTACTTTCGCTATCTGACGGGTCAAGCAAACAATCAATCTGGATTTTACGCGACCGAGCAGGTGAATTACCGTCTGGCCAACCCGTTGAGCGTATTTGGAGGTTTTTCGTACACGAAGCAAGTTGGGGACTCAGTTTATCTCTTGAGCGGGCAGTTGCATTTTTTCACCTTTGGCCTCATATGGTCGCCTGCCGTTGCACGCCCATGAAGAAGAATTCTCCCAGAACCGAGCACCGCCCCGCGAAGGAGAAAGGAGGTAACAGAAGAACAAAACCGACGCTTTATGGAAGTTTTTTCCAACACTTTGCGGTTGATGCCTGGACCTTTCAATGCGTTGACCCAAGCTTATTTAGTTTGCGACGTTTTTGCAGTGGCGCCGAACCTCTCTAGGCGAGGATTTGGAGTCAGAGTTGCAAACAACTGTTCTTTGGAACGAAGGTGTAAGTGTATCCATATGGTCTAGTAATAGGAGATATGTGAGTAAAAGCCCGGCTCCCACTCGAACGTCAGATATGGCCGAGTTTGACGTCAAGCACTATCTCGGCATTGTTCGGAGACGAAAGCTTCTGATCGTCTTGACAACTGTCGGTATGTTCTTCTTTGTAGCCGTAGCTTCGCGAGGCCTGCCGAACCTCTACCGTGCAGAGACGGTGATCCTCGTCGATGCGCAACAAATACCGTCAAACTATGTAGCCACAACTGTGACCACCAATGTTCAAGATCGCTTGTCAACAATCCAACAACAGGTCATGTCTCCCTCTCGCCTGAAGAAGATGATCGTGAAACTGAATTTATTTCCTGAACTGCGTGGAAAAGCCACGGATGATGAGCTGATTCACCGAATACAGAATTCCACCAGGATCGAAGTGAATTCACGCGGTAGTTCCTTCAAGATCGGTTATCAGGGAGAAAACCCGGAGCAAGCTGCGGAAATCGCGAATGATTTAGCGGAAACTTTTATCACCGAGAACTTGAAGGAGCGGGAACAACAGTTCGTCGGTACGGCCGAATTTCTCGACGCAGAGCTGCAAGAAACAAAGAAGAACTTAGAGGCGCGCGAGAAACAGCTTCAGGCGGTTAAGACTACGAATGTGATGGATCTCCCGGAATCCAAGGGCTACCACCTGGAAAATCTGAATAATCTCAGAACGCAGCTAGTGTCCAGCCAGGATCGCGTGAACCGAGCGCAACAGGAAAAGGTTCTGCTGCAATCCATGATTGCTCC
This sequence comes from Candidatus Acidiferrales bacterium, assembly GCA_963722985.1. GTDB lineage: Bacteria > Acidobacteriota > Terriglobia > Acidiferrales > UBA7541 > Acidiferrum. The sequence goes on from CAVROZ010000008.1 coordinate 504,139, forward strand.
GCCACCCACCGTGGATCTCGACGCGGGAGGAAGTGGCACTCCGTCGGTATCCTCTGGGCGTCAGAAGGAGATTGAAAAGCTTGAAGCAAAGTTGGCCGAACTGCGAACCCACTACGGCCCAAGCTTTCCGGATGTTCGGAAAACTCAAGCTGAGTTGGATCGCCTCCGGGCGAAGGCGGCCGCAGACCAGGCACAAACGCCGCCGCCAGTTGAAGCGGTTACTGCAGCAGCGTCTTCGAAAAGGAAGAATCCAGTTGTCGACGCGCAACTGAATAAATTGGATGAAGAGATTGAGGAACAGATGAAGTTGCAAGCTTCCTTGCAACAGCAAATCGACTTCCACATGTCAAAACTGGAGCGCGTGCCCGTTTTTGAACAGCAGATTGCCGGGTTACTTCGAGACTATGATTCTCTGAGATCCCATTATCAAAGTCTGCTGGACAAGAAGCTGTCGGCAGAAATGGCCGCGGCACTCGAGGCGCGACAGCAAGGCGAGCGGTTTGTAATCCTCGATTCGGCGCGCGTTCCTACGCGACCGTCTGGTCCCAACCGAACCCTGATCGGCTTGGCCGGTTTGTTTATGGGGTTTTTGGGCGGCCTAGGACTGTCCGTAATTCTTGAAATATTGAAGCCATCGGTGCGAAACGAAGAAGAAGCAGCCCATCTTTTCGGCCGGCCGGTTTTGGGCGAGATTCCTCTGTTCTATTCGCAAACGCAACTTCGCACTGAGAAAGTTCGATTCGCGATTTCAGCAATTCTGACTGCCGCCGTTTGTGCGGTCCTGGGATTCGCTGTTTCGATTGTGTCGAGAAAAATGGGGATTTTCTGATGTACCTAAAGTATTACGGACTGCGTGAAGAACCGTTCAACTTAACACCGGACCCTCGTTTTCTGCACCTTGCTGAGCCCTACCGGGTTGCCCTTCAGGCAGTCGCGCAGGCGATTCTGCGAAGGAGGGGCATGATTGTCGTTAGCGGTCCCGTGGGTGTCGGCAAGACCACATTGCTACACACCATGATGCAGATGCTCAACCGCATAAGAAGCGATAAGACCGCGGACACTTTCGCGTTTGTGTTTAACCCAGTGCTTAGTCGCGACGAGTTCTTGGAGACCCTCATTTTGGAGTTCGACGTACCTTGTGCCTCCTCGAGCAAGCCGGCGCGTCTGGCGGCCCTTCACAAGATGTTCCTCGATAGGCAGAGAAATGGCGGAACATCTGTCTTGATTATCGACGAAGCTCATTTGCTCTCGATGGAACTACTGGAGGAAATCCGGCTTTTGGGCAACGCCGATACCTACGGCGAAAAACTCCTGCAGATTATATTTTGCGGGCAACCCGAGCTTCTCCCCCTTCTGCAGAGGCCGCAATTGCGAGCCCTGTTGCAAAGGATTACACAGTATTGCTCCCTCCGTCCTTTGGACACGAGTGAGACGCGGAGCTATATTGCGGAACGCCTGCAGGCTGCCGGATTGAAGGGTCCGTCGCCGTTCAGCCCCGAGGCCATCCTGACGATCCACCGGCATTCGCAGGGAGTTCCTCGTGTGATCAATCAAGTTTGTGACGGTGCTCTACTTATCGGCGCTGAAGCCGGACTGCGGGAAATTCTGTCTCCGGTTATTGAGAAAGCTGCAACTCAGCTCCAGCTGACTTTTGAAGCCGCAAGAGCGCTAGCGCCGGCTATCCAGGATGAGGTGGAGTCAAGCGCGGCCAAGTCGATGGTGGACTTATTGATTGGCGCAATGAAGCAAAGAAGAGCTACCGCTCCGGAGTAATGGATGAGCAAGTACTACGACGAAACGCTGAAAGCGCAAGAACAGAAACCAAGGGCCAGTGAGTCCAGCCCTGTGGATGTGGTTTCCCTTGTAGATGCCATCAAGCATGCAACCCCTGTGACTGCAAATGCGGTTTCAAATGCAGCGAAGGATCTCCACCCTATCGGTCGCCAAATGCCAGCGCTCAGAGTGGGGAACAGCTTGATCGCCCTATCGACGAATGACACACCCCGGGCCGCCTTTTTTAGGGAGGCCTATCAATCGCTACGCACCAGGCTCTTACGAATTCACGAGACCGGAGTCCGCGTTTTTATGCTGACGAGTTCGGTCATGCTCGAAGGCAAGACTTTGACGGCGTTGAACCTCGCGCTGGTTTGCTCACAATTGCCCGATCATCGAGTACTTCTCGTCGATGGAGACCTCCGCTCGAGAGGGCTAACGTGCTTATTGCAAATCGATCGCGAGATCGGGCTGTCAGATCTACTCTCGGGGAGGAGTTCAGCCGCTCAAACAGTGCTCGGGACCGAACAGGCCAACTTGCAAATTCTCGGCGCGGGAACCCCTTGCTGGCAGACTGCAGATCTCTTTGCCAGTTTCAGGTGGACGGAATTTATGGCTTGGGCCAAAGACAGGTTTTCGATCGTGCTCATTGATGCGCCGCCAATGCACAAGCTTGCGGATGCGGAACTCATGAGTGCCGCTTGTGATGGGGCGTTATTCGTTGTCCGAGCGTCTTCGACTTCACGAGAATTGGCACTCGGCTGCGCCAGCCGGCTGGATAAGAACAAGTTCTTCGGTGTCATTCTGAATGGCGTGTCCGACGGTGAAGGGAGTAACTATGAATACTACTCTGGTCCCTCGGACGCGAAAAATGGCACACAGAGTCCTCGTTAGGGCGTGGTGAGCTATCGACTTCTTTTCGGCACTTCATAGAACGAACACACGAATGATGCCCCAGGTCAAAACGCCATTGAACGAGACCACCCCTTTCGGCCGGGAAGGCTCAATGCCAGTGGTGAAAACCCTAGATTCCGCAGCGACGGCGGAATGGGACCGATTTGTACTCGAGCAGCCTTGCGCTAGCTTCTTTCATCTGACGGGCTGGAAGCGGGTCATTGAAAAAACCTTTGGATACAAGGCCTCATACTTCTACTGTGAGCGCGATGGCAAGATCACGGGGATCGCACCACTTTTCGATTTTTCGAATTGGCTGGTGGGGCATTGTCTCATTTCCAGTCCTTTGGCCGCGTATGGAGGAATCGTCGCCGAGGATGCCGCTTCCGAGCAGGTGCTACTCAATCATTTGAAAAACATGGCCCACTCGTCCAGAGTCGACTACTTGGAACTCCGTCAACAGCAAGGCGGCATCTATGACGGATTCCACGCCAACACATTGTATGTCACCTTCCGAACTCCTCTTTCTTCCGATCCGGCAGTCAATCTAAAGCGTTTGCCCAAAGACACGCGTTACATGATCCGGAAGGCCGAAAAAAGCGGGTTGAGAATCGGCTTTGCCGATGAAAAACTCGATATTTTCTATGATCTGTTCGCGCAGAGCATGAAGCGCTTGGGAACACCGACATTTCCATCGGCGCTTTTTCGAAACTGCGTTGAAGAGTTTCCGCAGCACACGCAGCTCACGATTGTCTATGACGGCTCGAAACCCCTTACAGGTGTACTCTCCTTCTTTTTCCGCGGAACAATTCTCCCGTATTATTCCGGCGCCACGGAATCAGCCTCGCGTCTCGCGGCCAACAATTTCACCTACTGGCAACTAATCAAGTGGGCCGGTGAGCACGGTTTCCAGACATTCGATTTCGGACGCAGCAAAAGAGGCACGGGATCCTACGCCTTCAAGTCTCAATGGAACATGACGATTGAGCCCCTGAACTACCAAGTGTTTCTAGTCAAACGAAAGACAGTGCCCAATTTCTCTCCCGTGAACCCTAGTTTCGATTTGGCCATTCGTATGTGGCGGAATCTTCCTTTGCCCGTAACGAAGTTGTTCGGGCCGAGCGTAGTCCGGTTGTTTCCATGAGAATCCTGTTTCTTGCGCATCGGATCCCGTACCCTCCGAATAAAGGGGAAAAGATTCGCGCGTATCACGAATTAAAGTTTCTCGGCACCCGACACACCGTGGACTTGCTTTGTTTTGCCGATTCCGTGCAAGAACAGCAGCAACAAAAGGAATTGAAGGCACTGTGTCGGAACATCTATGTGGAGAGACGGTTGGCCAACAAAATCGCCCGAGGCGCGCTGCGGAGTCTTCTACGCCGCGAGCCGTTGTCTTGCGGCTCTTTTTTTTCTCCCAAATTTCAGCAAGAAGTAATGAAAATGTTTACGTCGAATACCTACGACGTCATTTTTGTTTTTTGTTCGTCTATGGCTCAATACGTGTCCTGGCCGCCGCCCGCTCCGGTAGTGATGGATTTCGTCGATGTAGATTCCGCGAAGTGGGCGGAGTATGCGCGACGATCGCATCCTCCACTCTCTTGGTTGTACGCTCGTGAGGCTCGCACGCTTGCCCGACACGAGAAGTATTGGGCCGCTACCAATTATGCAACGGTCGTTAGCACTCAACGGGAAGCTGCATTATTGGCTGTTACAGGATTGTCGTCCGTCGTGGTCGTGGGAAACGGAGTAGAAATTCGACCGCGGATTAAGACATTACCTGAAGAAGTTAAGACATTCGACCCATATGTCGTCTTCATTGGGACGATGAATTACTTGCCTAACATTGACGCCGCTGAGTATTTTGCGGCGGACATTCTGCCGCGGATACACAAGACCCATTCGGAATTGAAATTTGTAATTGTAGGGCGCAATCCAGCCGCGCGGGTCCGCAGGTTGGCTCGATTGCCTGGCGTGGTTGTAACGGGCACTGTCCCTGAGGTCGAGACCTACCTGGCCGGGTCCATTGCTGTCGTAGCCCCGTTTCGGATGGCTCACGGTATTCAGAATAAAATGCTGGAAGCTCTGGCCTTTGGGAAGCCCATCGTGTCCACCTCGGGACCAGCCCGAGCCATTGGAGCGGCAGATGGCGAAACGTTAACCATTGCGGATAATGCTGACGAATTTGCCGGTGCGGTCGTTGCGTTACTCGAAGATTCACGTTTGTACAACCGCCTAAGCCACGGAGCTGATTTCGTCCGCAGGAACTTCGACTGGCAAGACAAATTGGGCCAGCTCGAAGAATTGCTATTGCAGGCGGCAGGATTAGAACCAAGTTCCGATGGCATTGTGATGAACCGTGCTCAAGCTAATTGACAAGTCACGCGAAATGTCACCCGACAATGCACGAGATGCGCTCCGGGAGAATGCTGAAGAGTACTTAGAATCCATGGGCGCCTCTTCTGATTCGCACTCGGCCAATGTTCGACGCGGTTCTGTTACCGAGGGAACCGGACGGGAAGTATTGCGAGTCTTGCATGTCATTGACCGGCTCGATGTCGGGGGGACAGAACTCGGCATTGCCCGTGTAGTCCGGGGATTAAACGGCCAGAATTTCAGACATCGCGTCTGCGCTATTCGCGGATTCAGCGAGGACTTTGTAGCGGCACAGTCGCTGGCCGGAAGGGTTTGCGTGGCGGGCCGCTCGAACCCTGGATTTCAGTTTATGGTGGGGCGCTTGGCCCGAATCATGCGGGAGTTCAGACCTCACGTCGTACATTCTCGCAATTGGGGCGGGATCGAAGCTATTCCCGCAGCTCGTTTTGCCCGTGTTCCCATAACAATTCACAGCGAGCACGGCTACGAAGTGGATATGCTTGCGGGGCTCCCCATCCACCGCCGGCTAATGCGGCGCTTCGCGTACAAGGTTGCCGATGTGGTGTTTACGGTCAGCGAGGAACTGCGGAACTACCATGCACTTCAGACGTGGCTTCCTGCTGCGCGCTTTCGTGTAGTCCCGAATGGAGTAGACACCGTAAAGTTCTGTCCACAACCGAACAGGCGCGCAGAAATGCGGCGACAGCTTGGTCTAACGGAAGATTTTGTGGTATGCGGTTCGGTCGGACGGCTGGTTGCGATTAAGGACTACTCCACGCTGTTGCAAGCCACAAAGATCTTGGTGGCGCGTGGGCTTCCTATTTGTCTTCTCCTTGTCGGCGGGGGACCTGAACTAGTCAATCACCAGGACTTCGTCGCAGCTTCTGCGGGTTTATCGAAACGGGTCAAATTCCTCGGGCCTTCAACCGACGTCGCGGCCTTATTGAATGCGCTCGACATATTCGTCTTGCCCTCCCTCAGCGAAGGCATGTCCAACACTCTTTTAGAGGCCATGGCTGCGGGCTTGCCGATCGTGGCCTCGAGAGTCGGCGGAAATCCTGAAATCCTCCAGGAGGAAAGGTCGGGCTGGCTCTTCAAGGCTGGTGACGTGGCAGAGTTGACTGATCGATTGGAACACCTCACGCAACATCCGGCCCTTCGTCAGAACTTAGGTCAAGCGGCCCGGCAACGTGCCGAAAGTGAGTTCAGCCTCGAACGTATGATCGACAGATACCATGAACTCTATCTCGGCACATACCGCAAACGTTATGTCGGAAGCATTCCTCAGGATTAATGTTGATGTGCGGACTTACGGGAATCTTCGAATACAGACGACCCACCGAGATCTCGAAGGACCAAGTGCACCGAATGAATGAAACCATTGTTCATCGTGGACCTGACGATGAGGGTGTCCTTGTGGGGCCCGGCATAGGGCTCGGCTTCCGCCGGCTCAGTATCATCGATGTCGCCGGTGGCCATCAGCCCATATCAAACGAGGATGGCTCGATTTGGGTGATGTTGAATGGAGAAATCTACAATTACCCGGAATTACGAAAGGAGCTTCTCGAGCGGGGACATATGCTCGCTACGCGATCGGACACCGAAACCATTGTGCACTTATATGAGGAATACGGTGAATCTTGTTTTTCTCGGCTGCGGGGTATGTTCGCGATTGTTATTTGGGATGCGAAAAAACGAAAGCTCCTCCTTGCGCGCGATCGCGTTGGGAAAAAGCCGCTCTTCTACGCAGCCGATCAGCAACGAATCATCTTCGGCTCCGAACTCAAGGCTTTGCTTGCTAGCGATGATTTTTCACGTGAAATGGATTTGCACGCGTTATCGGACTACTTTTCGTTCGGTTATATTCCCGCTCCCAAGACCATTTACCAGGCAGCGAGGAAAGTTCTCCCAGGGCATTATGTCGTCGTTTCTGACGACGGGACACTTCAGGAGCGGTCGTATTGGAAGCTCACCTTCGGTGAGACGGAGTATCGCACTGAAAATGAATGGTGCGAGCGTATTCGTGAGCAACTGTCGGATGCGATTCGCGTTCGATTGATGAGCGACGTGCCCTTAGGGGCATTTCTCAGCGGCGGGGTAGATTCCTCTGCGATCGTCGCGGGCATGGCGGGCTTGATGAGTCAAGCCGTTACGACCTGTTCGATTGGTTTCGACGATGCGGAGTTTGACGAATCCAAGTATGCCCGGCAGGTCGCTACGCAATTTCACACCGATCACCATGACCAAGTCGTGCGGCCCGAGGCACTCGCGATCGTCGACAAACTGACCTGGCATTATGATGAGCCCTTTGCGGATTCCTCGGCGATTCCTACCTATTGTGTGTCGCGGATAGCGCGGCAAAAGGTAACCGTTGCGCTGGGGGGCGATGGCGGAGACGAAAATTTCGCCGGGTATCGGCGCTATGTTTTCGACCAGGCGGAGAACAACTTGCGAGCATTTGTCCCTGCATCCGTTCGCTCCATCGTCTTCGGACCACTTGGCCGCTGCTATCCGGCGCTAGCCTGGGCACCTCGGATTTTTCGTGCGAAAGCCACCTTCCAAAGCCTGTCGCGGAATCCCCTCGAAGGTTATTTCAATTCGATTTCTGTGTTTCGATGCGAAGAAAAACAAAAACTCTTTACTGAAGATTTTCGAAGGCAGCTGAAAGAATACGATTCGATCGAAGTGCTCCGGCATCACTACGAACGCGCGGGGACAAACGATCCACTTTCCCGCATCCAGTATGTGGACATCAAAACCTACTTGCCGGATGACATCTTAGCGAAGGTGGACCGTGCCAGCATGGCGGTGTCTTTGGAAGTGCGCGCACCACTTTTGGACCATCGCTTTATGGAGATGCTGGCCCGCATTCCGTCATCGCTCAAACTGCGAGGCCGCAAAGGCAAATACATTTTCAAGAAGGCCATGGAGCCGGTATTGTCCCCCGACACGCTGCATCGGCCAAAACAGGGCTTTGCCGTACCTTTAGCGCGTTGGTTTCGCGAAGATTTGAAGGAAATGGCCCGCCAAACGATTTTTGACGTTCAGGATGGCATCCTTGATCTTGGGTACTTGGAGAAACTTTGGAGCGAGCACCAGCGCAACACTTTCGATCGCTCCGCATATCTCTGGTCGGTGTTTATGTTCCGGAACTGGCAACAGCGATTCGCAGCAGGAGTAGTTCAATGAGTGGCATCTGCGGCATCTGCCAACCCGGAGCAGCGATTTCGCGAAAGCGGCTCAGGGGGATGGTAGAGGCATGTAGTCTGCCGGGCGATTTGAATAGCGAGAGTTCTGCGGGAAACTCGATTGCGTTCGGTGTTTGTCGGCGCGGATCTGGCCAGCAGATTGGCCGGATTGCGGAGGTGCAGGTTGCTGTGGATGCCGATCTCTACAGCGCCAAAGAGATCTCCGTCGCCTTTCAGAGCGAAGCGGATTCTCGACAGATACCTCTTGCTGAGATGCTTGCTCACCTTTATCTTCGCCGCGGACTGGACTTTTTGCAGTTAGTGCATGGAGCTTTTTCGATTGCTGTCTGGGATGAATCCAAGCAGAGTCTGCTCCTGATTGTGGACCGATTTGGATTCAAAACGCTTTATTGGAGCCTGGACCGAGGGCAGGTGTGCTTCTCCTCACGCGCGGGAGGTATGCGAGTGGGCAGGGGAATACCGGCGGAAGTAAATCCAGACGCCGTGAAACAGTTTCTGCTCTTCAGCGCTGTTCCGGCGCCGATGACGATTTTCAAGGGAGTTAAGAGGTTGAGCCCCGGTCACGTGCTGATCTTCGAGAATGGCGACGCAAAAACGAAATCGTATTGGGATCTCGAGTACAAAGAGGACACGACTCGTTCTGAAAAGTACTGGGCAAACGGGCTGCGGGAGGAAATGCGCTCTGCCGTAGACCGTCATCTGGCCGACCTTGTTCCCGAAGCGACGGGCGCCTATCTCAGCGGAGGAACGGATAGCAGCAGCGTAGTTGCTTTCATGTCGGACCGCTTCAAACCGACACATACCTTCTCCATCTCATTCCCGGTCGCGGGGTTCAGCGAAGTCGAATTCGCACGCACGACGGCAAACCGTTTTGCCACCTGTCATCACGAACGTTGCCTGCAACCGGCCGACGCGGTGGATGCCATTCCGAAGATCATCCGATACTTTGACGAACCGTTTGCGAATTCCTCCGCCATTGCGTCCTTTTGCTGTGCCCGCCTTGCCCGCGAGCATGGAATCGACACTCTGCTTGCCGGCGACGGTGGAGATGAGCTGTTCGGTGGAAACGCGCGCTATGCAGCGGATAAGCAATTTGCGCTTTACCATGCCGTTCCTCGCTGGATGCGACGCTATCTGATCGAGCCAATCGCGAACCTTGCGCCAGGCGAAAATGGACCGATGACTCTGCCGCGACGCTACATTCGTCGCGCGCAAATCCCGAATCCCCGGAGAATCCTTTCCTACAATTTTTTTCTTTGCAATGCCATTCAGGAGATTTTCGACGCTGATTTTCTGAAGGATTCAGTCGACGTTTCATTGCAGATTCCAGAAAGTCACTTTAACTCAGCGAACGCTTCAAGTGAACTTAACCGTCTCCTTTACATGGACGTGAAAATGACTCTCGGCGACAATGACCTTCGGAAGGTGAGTGGGACTGCTGAGCTGGCCGGCATAGAGGTGCGGTATCCGCTCTTGGACACGCGCCTCGTCGAATTCTCCGGTCGCGTTCCAGCGAAACTTAAATTGAAGGGCATGGAAAAACGGTACATTTTCAAGAAGGCCATGGCGGAAATTCTTCCAAAGAGCGTCCTTTACAAGAAAAAACACGGATTTGGTGTCCCCCTGGGGGAATGGTTCCTTCGGGACAATCGGCTAAAAGCCCTGGTTCAGGACGTGCTGAACGATCCAAAGACACACCAACGAGGATACTTTCGTCCGGGATTTATGGATCGTCTTCTTGCTTTGCACAGGCAGGGAAATGCTTCCTTCTACGGAGAAATTGTCTGGTATCTGGTGGCGCTAGAGTTATGGCACCGTGAACACTTCGAATTTTCCGGGGAGTGTCTGAATGTTGGCTGATACGGCAATTACGGAGGTGTTTTCGCATCCGGGTGCGGATCGCGAGGGCCGAACGCCTCGGGCAAAATGGCGAGAAACGCTAGGCTCGGGGCTGCATCACTCTGGTGCATTGTCGATTTTGCGCGCCCTCTCACGCCGCTACGAGTTTGCGCCCACCAGAGACGGGAAGGCGCATCGTCTTCGGCGGGCGAAAAAAGCCAAGTTCGCCATCCTCTGTTACCACCGTGTCGGCATTGGCGGTATTCCCTTCTTCAGTGAGCTGCTTCCGGAACTTTTCGAAGCTCAAGTCAGATATTTGCGGCGATTCTTCCGGATCCTGTCTCTCGACGACCTTTGTGAGGAGATGCAAAGTGGGCCCGGCACGGATAACGGCGTGGTCGTTACGTTTGACGATGGATACGCTGATTTGTTTACGCACGCGATGCCCGTATTGAACACGTACAAGATTCCCGCGACGATTTATCTACCGGTGGCTTCGATTGAGACGGGGGAAGTCCCATGGTATGACAGAATTTTTTTGGCCCTACAAGTGTACCCTGGCAAGGAGTTTGAGATATTCCTTAGCGGCCCGCAAAAGTTTCGCTTGGACTCGACAGGAGCTCGGCTTCGTGCGGCAGCCGAAATTATTCAATATCTCCGCACGGTTCCAGACGCGAGTCGCCGAGAGCGTTGTCAGGACATCGAAAAAAGAGTCTCCCTGCCAGGTAATGAACTCAAAGACCGGATGCTGAATTGGAATCAGATTCGGGCGATGTATCGCTCCGGAATTAGTTTCGGTTCTCATACCATGACGCATCCGGTAGTGAGTCAGCTGACTGTCTCCCAATTGGAAAGCGAACTCGAGGAGTCGAAAAGCCTTCTGGAACGACATCTGTCAAACACAGTGCGGCACTTCGCGTTTCCTTTCGGCAAACCAGAGGATTGTGGGACAAACACGAGCTCGGTCCTGAATCGGCTGGGGTATCGATCAGCGTCGACAACGGTTGAGGGCTTAAATTGGGAGGGTGACGATCTTTTTGAATTGCGCCGAACTCAGATCGTGAACGAAGCATCCATTTCCATGTTTGCGTGTAAATTGAATCAGCTCTTTTTTGCACCTGGAAGGAGTTAGAAGCATCGGCTTGCTCGTCCAAGTTTTTTAGGGGATTTGGAATCAAAGAACGGCCAAACCAAACGAATCATGCGCGACGTACTAGTTTTAGGCATTATTCTGCTTTCTGTTCCGATTTGCTTTTTCAGGCCCTACTTTGGGGCTCTGATGTGGGTGTGGGTGGCGTACTTTAACCCGCATAGGTTCACCTATGGCTTCGCATATCACTTTCCGGTCTCTACGGCGGTAGCAATCCCGACGATTCTCGGAATTATTCTTCAGCGCAAGGTAAACCGCCACATTTTTGTTCGCGAAACAATCTTATTGCTCCTCTTCTGGGTCTGGATGGTGATTTCGTTTATTCACGCAACGGGAGTGGAACTCTTCAACGATCATATTGAAGACGCCGCCATACACTTGAGTATCGTAACGAAAGTTCTTTTGATGACTTTCATTCTCATTCTCGTCGTCAATTCGAAAGAAAAACTCAAGATTTTATTCATTGTTACGGCCCTGTGCTTGGGCGCACTCGCAATCAAGGGGTCCGTCTTCGGAGCCACCACCGAAGGCAATTTCCGTGTGTGGGGGCCACCCGATTCGTTTCTCTATGACAACAACGATCTGGGACTTGCGTTGAACATGACGCTGCCGATGATGTATTACCTTACACGCGTTGTGGTTTCCCGTTACCTGCGAATAATCCTGTGGGTATGCTTTGCGTCGGGCGCTATTGTAGTGCTTCTGACCTATTCTCGTGGCGCTCTGTTGGGCCTCACCGTTGTACTGGGAACCCTCGTCTTGCGGTCTAACAAAAAGATCCTTGGCGCCGCGGTCCTGGTCGCGTTGGTCATGCTCGTCCTTGCCTTCGCGCCTCCCGCTTGGATGGACCGAATGAGCGGTTTTGCTCATGGCGACGTGGACCAATCCGCACAAGGACGTTTAAACGCGTGGCAATTTGCCTGGGTATTCGCATCGGCTTACCCAATTACAGGTGGCAGCTTCGAAACCTTTACTCCCCAGTTGGAGTCACGGTTCACACCTCAGTTTCCCTTTGCGGGGCCTCACAGTATCTATTTTCAGACTCTGGGGGAGCAGGGATTCGTAGGGCTAGGGATCTTCCTAGCTTTGCTGGGAAGCTGCTTTTTCAGTCTGTGGCGTCTGCGCCGTAGCGTACGCGGGCACCCGTCGCTTTTCTGGGTTGGCGAATATTCCAAGATGCTGGAGACCTGCCTGCTTGCGTACGTCGTAAGTGGTGCTTTTCTGCCGCGTGCATATTTCGATCTTTGGTTCCAGTTAGCGGCGTCTACCGCACTCTTGAAGATCCTTCTTCAACAGGAACTGTTGCAGGAGTCAGAGGAGAATGCCATCAACCCCAGCGAAGAAAATCTATTGGATGTCGCGGCGGTTTAAATGCACGCTTTAGACCAGTTTTGGTTGGTTGCAACCGCAAACAATGAGCTCGAAACTCAAGATCGGGTGAAACAAATGGGACCATCGGCCGCAAGGCTAGCCCGGGCTTGCCGTAATCGGTGTAGGGTACTCGTATCGTTGTTACTCCTGCTTCTCCTTTCGGCTTCGACTTTTGGGCAGACGTGGACATGGACCAGTGAAACAGTCGACGAGATGGGGGTACATTCTTCACTCGCGATCGACGAAAATCTGAACCTTCACATTAGCTATTTTGCCGGAGGCGTCAAGTATGGCTTCCGTCCCGCGGATGGTTCACGCTGGTTCACAATGAATATTGCTCCTGGCGGGGGATATACCGAGCTTTTCACCAGGCTTGCCCTGGATAAGAATGGAAACCCGCACATTTGCTTCACACCAGGCGTTTTGAAATACGCGTTTTTTAACGACAAGAAATGGAATATTCAACCGATCGACCCGCAGTCCGGCTTGATTGACTACAGCTGTTCGTTAGCCATCGCTGCCGACGGCACGCCCCACGTGCTCTGGTATCAATATGGTGCACCTTCTGGCGGCTATTATCTCCATGTCCGCTATGCAGTGCTCAAGGATGGTGCTTGGATGGCGCGGACATTGGATTTTGAGGGACAAACTGGAAAGTGGAATTCCCTCGTACTCGACGCCCAAGGTGACCCTCATGTGGCGTACGACAGTTTTTTGAACGGGGAAATCAAATACGCCTACTGGACGGGAAAAGAATGGAAGGTTAGCGTCGTGGATTCTAGCGGTGGGGGTATGGGCAACAGCTTGATTTTGGATCGAGAAGGCAGGGCCCTGATCAGCTTCGAGCATAACGATGCGCTTCTGTACGCTTGGCAGACCGCAACCTCGTGGAAGATCGAGACGATCGACACTATTTCGACTTCAGGCAGTTGGACGGGGTTCCGTACTCGGCAGGCATTAGACCCAGACGGAAATCCGCACATTGTCTACGAGGACGGCGGCGCGGTGAAGCACGCGTTTTGGAACGGATCCGCTTGGAGCATCCAACTCATTTCAGGCGCGGGTCCCAGACCGCATCGATTCGAGGATATTGCCATAGATCCTGGAGGAAACCTTTATATTAGCTATCAGGACGCCGTGGACGGGACGTTAAAGGTTGCAATTGGACGCCGGCAGGCTACCTCGCCCACGGCGCCAAAGAGAGAGGAAAAAAAACATGAATGAACTCATTAGCCAATAGATTTGAAGGGGCCTTCGACCGGCGTTTGGATCGCCTTGACACTCAGCCAGCGCTTTGCACCAGGAATTTTAAGCCGCAAATTGAGATGATGCTCTACCCGATCTCGTTGAAAATCCTTCACATTCTCGACCATAGTTTACCCCTGCACAGTGGGTACGCATTCCGCACGCAAAGCATCCTCGAAGCGCAACTAAGCCGGGATTGGCAGCCCGTCGCTCTAACTTCGCCCAAACATGAGCACAGTTGGAAGAAACCGACGGTGGACGCGGAGCAAATCGGTGGCGTCCGCTTCTATCGCTCAGGAGCCACACGAGAGACAGGAATTCCCTTTGGGACTGAAGTTAATCTCATGAGATCTCTCGCCAGACGAATTGAAGAAGTCGCGAAGATTGAGAAGCCAGATGTGCTGCACGCACACTCACCGGTCCTGAATGCGATTCCTGCTCTCCGTGTGGGGCACAAACTTGGGATTCCAGTAGTCTATGAGATTCGCGCCTTTTGGGAAGATGCAGCCGTAGATCACGGCACATATCCTGAGCAGTCGCTAAAATACAAGCTGGTTCGTTCTATCGAGACCTGGACATGCAGGCGTGCGAAACAGGTAGCTGTACTCTGCAACGGATTGAAACAGGATCTCATCAAGCGCGGGATACCGGAGGGGAAACTCACGATTGTCGCGAACGGAATTAACCCTGCGGATTTTCAGCCTTGTGGTCCCGACCAAGAATTGGCTGATCGATGGGGAACCTCTGGCAAGAAAGTTCTCGGCTTCATCGGTTCCTTCTATCGGTATGAAGGACTCGACCTGCTCGTGAGTGCCTTCGAGAAACTTTCAGTACAGATGGATGACCTCGTACTTTTGCTGGTGGGCGGCGGTGAGATGGAAACAGAGCTAAGAAAGCAAGTCGACAGATTGAGAGTACGAGACCGCGTCATACTCACAGGCAGAATTCCACATGAGGAAATCCCAAAGGTGTATTCGATGATAGATGTCCTGGTCTACCCCCGATATTCGATGCGGCTTACAGAGCTCGTGACACCGTTGAAACCACTTGAGGCAATGGCCACCGGGAAAGCGTTAATCGCCAGTGACATCGGAGGACACCGGGAACTCATTAACGACGGATTCAACGGAATCTTGTTTAAACCCGGTGACGTCGACGCTCTAGTAGACGCAGTACGGTGTGTACTCTCGGATCCGGATTTCAGAAAAAAGCTGGCTCAGCGGGGGAGGAATTGGGCACTGGAAAATCAGACCTGGGATAAAACCACCGGCGTCTACACCTCGATCTACGCCAGAGCTGTTGGAACAACGATTGCATAAGCGCCAGTTCGATTCGTTTTGACGAACATTAAATACCCGAGCATGAAATCCCCAAGTACAATGGTCAACAAGGATAGTTTTGAGCAGTGTTTACCATTGAAAATCAGTCTATTTGAGGGCCGCTTCGAATAAGCGCCCGCGCAGAACGGGTGTTAGTGCAACGCAGTGCCAAGAAGGAAGCATCGGCCGAGCGCGGTGATCAGATGAAGAGCGGAGGAATAATTCCTGGGAATGTTTCGCCACTGGTTAGCATCATCACGCCTTTCTACAACACCGAACAATATCTGGCTGAGTGCATTGAAAGCGTCCTGGCACAAAGATATTCAAACTGGGAATACATTCTCGTGAACAACCAGAGCATGGACACTTCGCGCACGATCGCGGAGCGATACGCGCGAAAAGACCAGCGAATTCGTCTGCTTGATACTCCAAAGTTTTTGAACCAGGCGGAGAATTTTGAGGGCTCCCTGAGATACATGTCGCCTGAGAGTAAGTATTGCAAAATGGTTCTTGCTGACGATTGGTTGTTCCCGGAATGTGTGGAACGGATGGTGGCGGTCGCCGAAGAGAACCCGACCGTCGGGATCGTCAGCTCCTACCGGCTCTACGGCGACGAGATTACCGGCGATGGACTTCCCTATCCGAGCGAACTCGTACCTGGCCGACAGGCTGGCCGGCTTATGCTTCGAGACGGATACTACCTAACGGGTTCGCCAACTTCCGTCCTTATTCGAGCTGATATCGTCAGGAAGAGAACGCCGTTCTATCCCGAGGGATGGATTCACGAAGATACGGAAGCATGCCTCGAGATCTTGTCGGAGTACGATCTTGGCTTCATTCACCAAGTTCTTTCCTTTACCAGAAAAGGCAACGAATCAGTAACGACCGGCGTTTCGCGCTTCTATCCGGGGCCCCTCCGAAAGTTCATTTTCGCGAGAAAGTATGGGCCACTGTTTTTCAACGAGGATGACTACCGCAAATACCTTCGACGCGAGACAGATTTCTACGGCCAATTCTTGGCCGAGAGCGTTTTTCAATTCAAATCAAAGGCATTCTGGGATTTTCACAGGCGCGGCCTGCGAGCTGTCGGCGCCGATTTCCGGAGCCTCCGGATTGCCAAATATGTTTTTCTCGAAGCGCTCGACATGGCGTTCAATCCCAAGAAAACTCTCGGACGATTGCTACGTTTGATGAAGGACCCGGAATGGAAACAATCAACGACAGTAGCACCATCTTCGACGAAGTGACGGTGAACATGCGAACGCGAAGGTCGCCCCGAATAGTCGAGGGGGTTCAGAAACTGATCGCCCGGCGCGATCTTCTCTATATGATTACTTGGCGCGAGATCAAGATCCGGTACAAACAGTCGGTAATGGGATTTATGTGGGCGATTCTGCTGCCGGCGGTGATTGTCATCGCCGGGATAGCGGTGCGTTATGGTATGTCTGCCATCTCGGGCAAGCCAATCGGTGGCCAGGAGATTGCCTCTGTCACTGTGAAAGGCCTGCTGTGGGCGTTTGTTGCCGGTGCTCTGCGCTTTTCGTCGACGAGCCTGATCGGTAATGCAAACTTGGTGACGAAGATATACATGCCGCGCGAGATATTTCCGCTCGCGGCGATCTTCTCACAGCTGTTGGACCTCGGGATTGCTTCACTTCTCGTGACCGTTATATTTTTCATCACCCGCCTGGGCGCGAGTTGGCAACTGCTCTGGGTCCCGGTTCTGTTGTTGATAACGGTCGTTCTTGTGACGGGTTGGGCGTTTCTTATCTCGGCCGCATGTCTATTCTTTCGCGACGTCAAATACCTCGTCGAAGTGGTTATCACCTTTGCGATTTTCGTCACGCCCGTGTTTTACGACGTGCAAATGTTTCGGCGATGGGCGAAGGTACTCCTGTTGAATCCCCTGGCACCGCTGTTGGAAGGGCTCGAAAAATGTGTCGTTTACAAGACAATGCCTGACCTTCCTTGGACCTTATATAGTGCAGTAATTGCGTTAGTTAGCCTCGTCGCAGGATTTTACTTCTTTAAGAAATGGGAACCGGCGTTCGCGGAGAGAATCTAGTGGCCACAGCGGACATTGTTTTGCGGGTCGAGAAAGTTTCCAAGAAATTTGCCCTTGGCGAAATGCATGATTCGCTTCGCGACTTGATACCGGGGTTAATAGGGCGGTTGAGCGGGCGCAGCCGAGCTTCGGCACGTAACCGAGACTTTTGGGCGCTTCGGGATGTAAGCCTTGAGTTGGTTCGAGGCGAGGCATTTGGAATTATCGGAGCCAATGGAGCAGGCAAGAGCACGATGCTGAAGCTCATTACAGGCATCATGGAACCCACCGCGGGACAAATCGAAGTGAAGGGAAGGCTTTCGGCGTTAATTGAAGTCGGTGCCGGCTTCCATCCCGACTTGACCGGGCGAGAAAACATCTACCTGAACGGGTCGATTCTCGGGATGAAGCCTCGAGAGATCGATCGAAAATTCGATGCCATCGTGGAATTCTCCGGATTGGCGGATTTCATCGATACGCCGGTGAAGAGGTATTCCACGGGCATGTACGCGCGTCTTGGCTTTTCGGTAGCGGCACACGTCGATCCCGACATTCTGATCGTGGACGAAGTGTTGAGCGTGGGCGACGTGGTGTTTCAGAATCGCTGCCTCCAACGAATGAACGACATCCTAAGAAGCGGCGCCACGGTGATCTTCGTGTCGCATAATCTCCGAGCCATCGCTGAGCTTTGTCCTAGAAGCATCCTGTTGGAACACGGCACGGTGGCAGCCGCTGGAAACAGCCGGGAAGTGATGAACACTTATCTTGAACGCAGCAGCGCGCAGGGACGCGAATCCACATCGAGGGAGTTGTACATATCCGAGGTGAAGATCAGACGCTCGCAGCCTGACCGCGTTGCGTTCGAGTCCGGAGAGAAGATTTGGGTTGATGTGGAGGTCGGCTGCTTGAGTTCAACTGATCCGTTCTCGGTGGTGCTGTTTGTCAACGACGAGAAACAGTACGAGGCCTTTCACACCTCAACCGAATATCTCGGACATCCACCTGTCTCGTTAAATCCGGGGGAGCGATTCAAATGTACGTTCGAGCTGGATTTGGATTTGGCAGGCGGCACGTTTTATTTTGGAGTTTTGCTGTATCGGTTCGACATTGAGCAGATTCTAGATCGTCTTTTTCCGGCTTCGACGATTTTCGTCAATTCCGTTGCGCAGGTACGTGGGATTTTAAATCCTCATCCGAAGATAACGGCGTTTGGCAAACAGGGCAAAAATTCATTTTCCGAGGAGGCGAGCAAACCATAAACCATGACCGATTACAGTACGTCCCGTCTTGGCCTGCGCGTGGGAGATCTGGTTGAGGTCCGGAGTGAAGAAGAGATCCTCGCGACTCTCGACGAGCACGGCGCTCTCGACGGAATGCCGTTTATGCCGGAGATGCTGAAGTACTGTGGCCAACGCTTCTGTGTGGATAAACGAGCCGACAAGACATGCAATACCATTACCGTGATGGAATCGAGACGTCTTCACGACACGGTTCATCTAAAAGAACTGCGCTGTACCGGCGATGCGCACGGTGGTTGCCAAGCCCAGTGCTTCTTGTTTTGGAAGGAATCGTGGTTGAAGCGCGTCGACAAAGAGGAATCAGAAGCCCCTCGACGCGCCGAGCCAGATCGAAAGGATCGTCCTTTGTTGCCACGGTACGATCGGCAGCATCTTGAGCGGTCGACGCGGCGTTTTGATGCTTCGAATGGTTCAGTAATCTCCTATCGCTGCCAAGCGACAAACCTGCTTGAAGCTTCTGAGCCATTAGCATGGTGGGATATTCGACAGTATCTGCGCGATGTCTTGTCAGGGAATATCGGGGTAATGGATCTCTTCAAAACTGCGCTGTTCCGCCTCTTCCAAAAGACGCTTAAGATCACGGCGTACCGCACCCAGATTTGGGCTTACAACTGTTTTCAGTCTTGGCGAGGTGGCACGCCCTATCCGTATCTTTGGGGAACACTAGACAAGACACCTCACGAGACGCTCGGCTTCGAACCCGGCGATCTCGTTCGTGTGAAGACCCACAAAGAGATTCTTGCCACTCTCAACACAAAAAACAAGAATCGGGGATTGAGATTCGATGCTGAAATGGTGCCCTATTGCGGGAGCGTTTACCGGGTACGTGCTCGCGTTGAACGCATCATCGACGAGAAAACGGGCAATCTGATCACGCTACCCCGAGATTGTCTTATTCTCGATGGCGTCATTTGCCAGGCTAAATATAGCGAGCAGCGCCTATTTTGCCCTCGCAGCATTTATCCCTATTGGCGTGAGATCTGGCTAGATCGCGTTATTGAAGATCCGCAGCTGGGAGCGAATCTTTGTGTTTCAGCTGAGGTAAGGCAAATGCCAAGATAGTGTGACCCGCCGCTACGGCAATATATTGTCGTCCATCGACCTGATAGCTAACGGGGGCCGCACAGATGGTACCGCCGGTTGGAAATCGCCAAAGCTCCGCGCCTGTTTCCGCGTCCAAAGCGAAGAATTGTTCGCCCTCGTCTCCGCCAAATACCAGCTTGCCACCTGTGCTCAAGAGGCCGCTCATTTCCGTATGGGTTCTGCGTGGCGGCCCCCCGTGTTGCCATCGGATCCGGCCGGTCGTCACTTCGATGGCCTTCACGGTCACCATCGCGCCTTCGTTCGCTATGGGCATTGACCTACCGCCAAGGTTCTCTCCAAATTCATCGGACGGCTCACTAGGCGATCCATAAAATATGGCTCCTTTGTCAACCGTTGGTACGTACATCAGACCGGTCTCGGGGTCATACGTCGGTGACCACCAATTTGTCCCCCCGGCAATGCCGGGGTAAACCTCCGAACCTTGAAGGGTAGGCACCGATTCCCGCCGAACCTTCGGGCGGCCGGCGGTGTCGAGCCCGTCGGCCCAAGTCTGCTTCACGAATGGTGCGCCGAGGAGGAATTTCCCCGTCGCGCGGTCGAGCAGATAATAAAACCCGTTTCGGTTGGCCCAGGCAAGCAGTCTACGAGTGGACCCTTCGACCACCCTGTCAACCAGCACAGGAATCTGAACTGAGTCCCAATCGTGCAAATCGTGCGGCGTGAATTGAAAGTACCATCGCAATTTGCCGGATTCGGCGTTGAGGGCAATCACGGAGTTGGTGTAGAGATTGTCTCCAGTCCGATTTTCCCCATAAAAATTCGGCGATGGGTTTCCGACTCCCCAATAGATCAGCCCGAGCTCTGGATCGAACGAACCCGTGAGCCAAGTCGGTGCCCCGCCAAGGCGGAGGGAATCGTCTCCCCACGTCCGACTGCCAGGTTGTCCTGCCTCCGGTATGGTATAGAAGCGCCAGCGGCGCTTCCCGGTGGCAGCATCATAAGCATCTAGAAAGCCGCGGATCCCATATTCACCCCCGCCTACGCCGGTGACGATCATGTCTTCCACGGCGAGCGGCGCGGCCGTGATGCTGTACGCTTTCGACGCATCGCCTACCTCAGCATCCCACATCACCTTACCCGTGCTTGCCTCCAAGGCAACCAGATGAGCGTCCAAAGTGCCGACGAACACACGGTTCCCCAACAGTGCCACGCCCCGGTTTACAGACCCACAACAGAGCAGCAGCCGTGAAGGGAGTTCGCGTGAATACGTCCAGAGAACGCGACCTGTTTTAGCATCCAAGGCATGAACGCGATTGGGAGGCTCCGTGACAAACATCGTTGAGCCTCGGACCACCGAGGAAGTTTCCACTTTGTCGGACGGCGTCGAAAATTGGCGCTGCCACTCGACGCGAAGTTCTTGGACGTTGCCACGATTGACTTGCGCCAGTTTGCTGTACCGGTGAGATGAGTAGGATCCCGAATACGTAAGCCATTCAGCCGGATGCTCTTCTCCATTCATAAGGTCGGTGGTTGTAACTGGCTCGATCAATACCGTCGCAGGCACCGATTCCTTCGGTGTCATGCCCGAGTCTGACCCACCCAGAACCTGTTTCAGATACGCTACCAATTTCCACGTATCATCGCGCGGCATGCTGCGATCCGCCATGGCTGTATTTGGAATACCTAGGGTAATTGTTCGATACAGCGCCCAATCGCTGCGGCCTTGCCGGAATGCATGATCCCGTAGTGAGAATCCCACCACGCCGCCCTGTCCTCCCTCGCCGTGACAAGGACTACATTGTTGCCGGAACAGGACCAGCCCCGCCTCTAGATCGCTTCGGGCTTTGAGGGGACTTTCAATGGATTCGTAAGGATTCCGTGTGGCGGCCAATTGTTCGAGGTCTACGCCATTTCCGCGGCTTACCAAAATCCATCGAATATCGAACCAGGTAATGTCATTCAGCCGACCAGTGGCCTTGTCATACAGAACAATCGCCCGCCATCGAAGAGGTCGAATCAGAAAAACGCCAACCGAGAGGGTCACCAACACAAGCCCGAATACAACGAGAAATAGGCGTAGCGTCCGGCTAGATTCCACGACTCATTCCTCAATTCTCCCGTGCTACAGAGTTGCATCCTATCATCGGGGTGACGGCCCTTGATAGCGGTGCGCATCGACCTAACGAGTTAACCTGACCTACTGGTATTCTAAATTTGAGGGTCGCGCAGAACGATGGAAAAGGTTCTGTTCCTGATGAAGGCAAGAGAGTTTGGTGGATTGGAAATCGTCCTTCTCGATTGGTTTTCGCGTATCGAGTACTCGAAAGTTGCGGTCGCGCTTTGCTGCTACGGGACTGACACGCTCGCAAAAAAATTGGCGACCAACGTGACGGCCGTAGAAAGCGTCAAATTAACCGTTCCAGATAGTGAGCCGTTTCGGAAAGCCTTTCCCCAATGGCTTCGGCTTTTTTCTTCTATTCGACCCGACAAGATCGTCATACTTGAGGCGGTGGTTAGCGAATTCGACGTAACCCCTGTTCTCGCGGCTTGGTGGTCAAATAATCGGCGTGACGTATTTCTTTTCGAGGCAAACTGGGGACGAGCAACGCTTCCGCCTTCTTCCATGGTCAAAAGAAAACTTCACTATGGGTTCCTGCCCGGACTGGGCTTGTATCGATACAAAGAGATCCTCGCCCAAAGGCTACGTGGTCGGCTTGCCCGGCACACTTTTGTGGTGAGCCAGGGAATCAAGGACAATCTTGTCGCCAAGTTCGGTTATCCGGCCGCCCGAACTTCGGTTCTTTATCATGGCGTGGACGTCAAGCGTTTTCAGCCATCCCTTGCTGAGAGGCTCAAATATCGGCAAACTTTCGGGATTCCCATCGACGCTACCGTGATTGTAAGCCATGGGCGTCTAGTGCAGAGGAAACGTGTCGACAGAATCCTGAAAGCCTTCGAAGCTCTGTCCGCCGAGCATGCAGACCTCTGGTTATTGCTGACGTCTTATGGTCCTTTGCAACGGGAGATTGAGCAGTTCGTTAGGAGTATCCGTGACTTCAGTCGGATCAAGCTTGTTGGGTTTCAAGAAGATCCCAGTAGTCTGTTAAAAGCTAGTGACATCTATGTTTTGGCGAGCAACGATGAGGGATTTGGAATCGCTCTGGTCGAGGCGCTTGCGACCGGTCTCCTGTGCGTGGCCACGAGAGGTCCGGGGCCATCAGACATTCTTACGGATGGAGAGAATGGACTGATCGTCGAGCCTACAGAGGAAGGCGTGTTGGCCGGCTTGCGACGAGCTCTTAACCTGAGTCAGGGTGAGCGAGACCTATGTGTCCAGCGAGCCAGAGAAACGGTCGAAACCCGATTCGAGATCAGTACGGCCATCGGTAAGGCGCTTGACGCGCTCGCGATTCCACGGCGCTAGACAATCAATCACTTGCTGCAGCATCATGATCCAGTTCTGCGCCAGAGCGGCTTGACACACCTGATACCATTTCCATGCCAAGGCGGGGGCTCACCCGGTGATTGACCTTGAATCGAATAAACTCGGCGTATTTTCTCGAGTTGGGCTAGGACATCTGTTGCTTTTGCTGCTTATCGTGCTTGGCGCCTATTTGCGGTTGCATATGCTGGGCGTGCGGAGTTTGTGGGCGACGGAATGCTTCAGCGTCTTGGTCGCGCGGCAGCCTTGGCCAATGTTTCTACGCACCATGTGGTGGGGCGAAGCCAACATGGCCCTTTATTACACTCTGTTACGCGGGTGGCTGGTTCTGGGAGATTCGGAGGTTTGGCTACAGAGCTTGTCCGTGGTCTTTGGTGTGATGACCATTCCCGCGGTATACGCTCTTGCAAGCCGATTTCTAAGCCAAAAGATCGGGCTAATTGCCGCGGCGCTTCTCGCCGTTCACAGTTTTCACATTGAACACTCTGAACAATTGAGATCCTACAGTTTGTTGACCCTCCTGGTTGTTCTGTCGACTTATACTTTTTTGTCCCTCCTCGATTCACCTCGCAGGAAAGACCTCTGGGTACTATATATATTGTTCAGCTCCCTTGCGATTTACGCGCAGGTATTCGCCGTCTTTATTCTTGGCGCTCAGTGGTTGGCCTTGAGACCCGGAAGGGCCAAGCAACTGGGTATTCTGAAACTATTGTTAGCAGCGATTTCAATCTTAGTGTTGGTGGCACCCTTGCTTGCCGTCATGATCTTACGAGATCACGGACAGTTGGATTGGGTTCCGCGTCTGAGTTTTGAAAGCATCTTGAATGTTGTCTGGGGTCTTGTCGGGGCTGATATATTGGCTTTGCAGAGCCCTGTCGGGAAGGTGCTTCTGTTAGTCCTTTATGCAGTGGGCTGGACCTTTGCTGTGTGGGGACTTCTTCGCAACGATCTGGCTTCGGTCAATCGGTCAAGTACGAGAACAGCGGTACGGGTGTTGGTTTGCTCTCTGGTCTTTCCAATAGTCGCAATGATAGCGGTCTCGCTCGTGAAGCCCATCTTATACCCTCGTTACCTTTTAATGTGTGTACCCGCGGCAGTTCTGCTAGCCAGTCAGGGCGTCGTGACGATTGAGTGTTGGTTGCCGAAGAGTGGGAAACTGATTTCTTCTACAGTGTGGCTCTTGATGATCGTGCTGAGCATGGTGGGCGTGAGGAGGTTTGACGCCAGTCTCGCAATGTCCGGTCTTGACTGGCGGGGAGTGACAAAATACATTCTCGTGCATGGTGACGCGCGCGACGCCGCTATGTTCTATAGCGTTTCGGGAGGATGGGCATGGCAATACTACTCGGGGCGCGAAGCTCAGGGCGAAATGTCAGCACCGAAAGCGGTAGACCTTCCGTATCTCGACCGAACGAGCATCGAGAACTATACGGCACCCTACCAGCGCGTCTGGTTGGTGCTACATCAGGAAATAGCAACCCCGCAAACGGACGCGAAGGGCGAACTCCTTCGCGAATCGCTACAGAGGCGTTTCCGATTGGTGGGGGAAAAGCAATTTGAGGGATTGAGTATCTATCCCGGGGAAGACGTCTCGATCCGTGTTGTACTTTATGCCCTTGCGCGTCCGAATTATCCTTAGAGGAACGCCTGTTGGCAAACATCTCAGTTCTGCGCGACGGACCGTTCTCCAGTCTAACCTCCTTCACTGGAATCGACTTCTTCGTATGCGCAATTGTTTTAGCGCTGTGCGGTCTTCCATTCTTTCTGTACGAGAGAGCGCCGGATTTCGTCAATGACGATGTATATTACGTTGACCTTGCGGATTCTCTACTCCATCAGCGTTCTTATGTTGCGAATTTCGCTCACGAGGGAGTGCAACCCCCCGGCTTACCTGTAATTCTCGCCGCTATTTGCGCGACCATTGGCTGCACGCACGATATTCTGACGCGAAGCATGTCAGTTTTTTTTGCTTTGGGTTTGCTGTTCAGTTACGAAGTGATTCGGCGGAAGCGAGGACGATTCGTTGCAGCAGTTTCCTGTTTGTTGACCGCCGCATCTCCAAGTGTTTTTCCCTGGGTTACGTCGCGCTTATGGCCAACATTTCCCTATTTCGCGATCAGTATGCTGGTTTTTCTACTCGTACCGAAACTGGAGGTTTTGGAACGGCTTTCGCGCAGAATTCTTTTGGTGCTCATGCTGTGTTTTCTTCTGACGGCCGCAGTAATCATCGAATCGATAGGCACTGCTTTGATAGCCGCAATGTTGGCGTGGCTTCTTCTATCGTTTTTCGTTGACCGGGGAGTTGCCCGTTCGCGCCTCACGCGTCTTTTGCCCGTGGTTTTGCTGGCACTCTTTGCCGAGGTTCTCTGGATGCAACAAGGCGGCAATGCCAGAGATTGGCCGCTTCCCGGACGTGGGGAGAGTTATCTTGCGCAACTAAGATTGAAGAGCGGCAACCATCCTGAATTAGGATTCGCATCGCCAAAGGACATTGCGGTGCGGGTGGAGAAGAACTTGAAAGAGAGTGCGGCGTTTCTCGGGGAAGCCCTGCTTCATCGTTGGATCAGACCCTCTTGGACCTCACCATTACTGACAGGAATCGTGATTTTGATTCTGTGCGGAGTTTTGAGTTCGCTCAGGCAGGAAAACGGGCAACTCTGTGCGTTGTACTTTATTTTTTATGAATCCATTTATCTCCTTTGGCCCTGGTTTTCCGGGGTAGTCAGATTCGCTGTGGCAGTCCTTCCCTTGGCATGCCTTTACCTCGCCG
Source organism: Candidatus Acidiferrales bacterium (assembly GCA_963722985.1). Classification (GTDB taxonomy): domain Bacteria; phylum Acidobacteriota; class Terriglobia; order Acidiferrales; family UBA7541; genus Acidiferrum. The sequence continues at coordinate 529,910 of CAVROZ010000008.1, forward strand.
AAGGCGTGTTATCTCTTCGCCAGTGGTCCCGGCAATATCCGCGTAGGATCGGAGCCTTGTTCTTGCCTCTTTCATTGGTTTTGGCTTCTTTCGCCAGCGCCCAGATCTGGAACGCCGAGGCAGGCCATGGGCTACAAGCGAAGATTTCGGTAGTTTTCTGGATCACTTGTGCTGTGCTTTGCGGGAGATTGATCTGGAAGGGAAGAATTCGATTTTGGGATCACGCGTTCTCCGCACGTCTCCTCGACGAGACGCTGTCGGTGAGAGGTCTATCCTTTGGCCGCATACAAATCCTCATGATTTTGGCGGTGGTCTATCTGGTGGCAACTGGGGTTATCGGTGAGCTTGCTATAGGCCGAGAAAATCTCGATTCCGGCTACGAAAAATTCAAGAGCTCACCTGAGATTCAAGCAGCCCGATGGATAAAGTCCCACACGGATCCGAACGTCGTTGTAGCCGTCCGCCAAGTCGGGCTTATCTACCATTACTCAAAGAGAAAAGAGATCTGGTTTCCGCCGATTACAGACCCCAAAATTCTGATGCGGGGAATTCTCGATCATCACATTAGATACGTGATCGTCGTCGACCGGAAATTTAGCTACTATATTCCTCCCGAAGCAGTTTGTTTTGATCTGCTTAGCAAAGCCTACCCATACACGTTCCAGGTAGTATACAAGGCCGGCCAACTAACTATTTATGAGGTTAGTCAGTCAGGCCAGGCAACGCAGGTAGCAACTGGACCTCTGCGGGTTCTTTCGACAAACTCGCATTACTTCACCGACGGTAGCGGCAAGGCCATATATCTTGCCGGCTCGCACACTTGGTCCAACTTTCAGGACAAAGGCACCAGCCTTCCCCCGCCCCAATTCGATTACGCGGGCTACCTGGATTTCTTGGTTCTCCACAACATGAACTTCTTTCGATTGTACGAATGGACGTTTTCGAATGGAGGGACTGCAACTGAACGCTACCTTCCTTATTCCGGGCCTTATTGGCCGTGGCAACGCGTCGGTCCCGGCAATGCCAATGACGGGAAGCCGAAAACTGACTTCACGAAATTTGATCAGAACTACTTTGATCGTATGCGGCAGCGTGTCATCCAGGCCGGACAAAAAGGTATTTACGTTGCGGTAATGCTTTTCAATTCTTTCGAGTTTCGGTATGACGTCAATGCTGCTGACGGCAATCCGTTTGAGAGACCTAACAACATCAACGGCATTGATTGCACAAACACCTGCCCAATCGACTTTGCCTTGGCGTCTGCCACAGGAGCGTGGAAAGTAGAGCAAGCCTACATCCGCAAGGTAATCGACAGCGTCAATGACCTGGACAACGTGCTTTATGAAGTCGGTAACGAACCTCCCTCGCCTCTCGCCGACGCTTGGCAGGCGCAAGTGATTGGATACGTCAAGTGGTATGAATCAACGAAGTCAAAGCGGCATCCGGTGGGTATTACTGCTGGCACTGGCTCGATGGACGATGCACTCTATGCAAGCGAGGCCGACTGGGTCGCTCCCGGGGCGCTGTTGGCATCATCAGCCAAAAAGGTAATAGTGAACGACACCGACCATTCCTGCTATTACACCTGCCTTCGAGATTTGGGCGATGTCGGGCAGAGAGAATGGGCGTGGGAGAATTTTACCTCTGGAAACAATCTCCTCTTCATGGATCCATACCTTGTTCAGTGGGACGGACGGAACTCGCCGGGCGGGCTTTGCAGGGGTGGACAGTGCACTGCGGTCGACCCCTACTGGAACGTCATACGCGATGCCTTGGGTCAGACGCGAATGTATGCAAACAAAACGGACCTGGCAGCAATGGCGCCTCGCGGCACATTGAGCAGTACCGGGTACTGCCTGGCGAACCCCGGGTCGGAATATCTCATTTATAAGCCGGGAACGAGTGGCTGGAAATCATACTTCGGATTGTTCAACCGCTCATTTACGGTTGATATCATGATCGGTAATTATGACTACGAGTGGTACAACCCTAGACTCGGTGAGGTTGCAGAAACTGGATCCATTTCTGTGAAGGGCCGCAACGAATCTTTCAGGACGCCGTTCAACGGGGACGCCGTTCTCTATCTTAAGTCCCGATGATTGAAGAGATTGTCCTCGTGACCTATTTGATCATTTGATCTGCAATTAGTGGCCGTGCTCTTCGTGGTGCTGTGAAACTCGCCCTCAATCCCAACGTCTCGAGCGCGCACTTAAGTCTTTGCAAAGGGAAAAATAATGCGAACTCTGGGCAGCTAACTTCCCGGCAAATCATGAAGTCCGCTGGGGGCCGCCGTATCTAACTGAGACAGGTATAGTGTTTTATTTCCCTTTTGGAAGCCCACTTGCTGCCTTCGCGCTATGGATATAGGAACGCCATTATCGGAAGCGAGCATTTTGTTGTTATTGGGCGGGATACTGGTTAGCGTGGCGTTGCTGCTGCGCTTCGCCGTCAGACGCTTGATCAAACTACCGACCACGGGACCGAAGGTGGAGCGGCGAAACCCGGAAGGAACTCCAGTCGAGTAGTTTCAACGTCGACTCCAGGTAGTCCCGTCTAATTGGTCTTGTCCGAGCTGCTTGAGCAGGTCGATCAGTCTCGTTGTTTCGAGAGCTTGACAATCTATGCGGTCTCCGCAGTTCTTCCATGGCCCAAATAGGAGTTCAACGCTGCGAGAGATACCTTGGGGAGCTGCCCGGAATGACCAGCATCCCTACCGAGTTCTTGCAATCGCGAAGCGAGCGGCTGAACCCTGAAGTCGTGAAGCAGCCGACGAAATTTTGATTCAGCTCCGGTCAAACCGAAATTGTGGCGTACCCGCGCCGAAGCACTCCCGCTCATTTTGGGCTGTTTCCGATCGAGTTCCCAGGGGTGGAGATAGAGGCAGGCGGACAGGCCTTCAAACTCATTCAGATGACGGATACTCCAACGCGTGAACCAATAAGGGAGTAATCGCAAATACGCGCCGCCGCCGATAGGGGCCCTCGTCCCGTGCCACTGCAACGCGGGCATCGGAAATTCTGTGATCATGCCGCGAGATGTGTGGATCTCAAATGGGAATCGCGGTGCGTGGGGCCACCCGTAGTTGGAGTGTCTAATGGGAAAGATGCTTGAGTCGTACGTAAAACCCAACTCCGCCAGGATCTCAAACGCCCAGAGCGAATTCGCTTTGATGGAGAAGCTGGGTGCGCGATAGCCGTAAACAGGTCTGCCAGTTAGATCTTCAAGAGTTCTTTTCGCTTCGAGGGTGTCCTCGCGGAATTCGTCGGAACTCATCGAGAAAACATAACGGTGGAGGTGGCTGTGGCAAGCAATCTCATGTCCCCGGTCGGCGATTTCCCTCACCAGTTTTGGGAATCGCTTTGCGATCCAACCCAGTGTAAAAAACGTGGCTTTGGCATGGAACTCATCAAAAATGGAAAGGAGTTTCGCTGCACTGTCCTCAATATGACTGGGAAATGAATCCCAGTGTCCGGGACTATTCGCTTCATTAAACGCACTTACCTGATAATAATCTTCCAGATCGATGGTAATGGCGTTTTTCATCTCGGACTTGGGAATACAGAAAGCTGAACGATTGGCTTCTAGCTCTGCTATTTTATCATTGCTCGGGTTTGAACGGCCATCCGGGCAAAAATAACGCGAATAAGGCGCCTTTTGCTCCTAGAATTGACATTCTCTCGCACTATCGTAAATCGGGATGTCTTCGTTTTCTCGTTCGTTAGGATGCCGAGGGCGCATCCTGCAGCTCATGAATATACTGACCTTTACCACACTCTTCCCGAACAAAAAGCAGCCTGACTTCGGGATTTTCGTTTACCAACGAGTTTCGCACTTAGCCGTTACCGATAGCATGTTTGTCAAGGTGATAGCGCCTGTTCCGTATTTTCCTTCCTGGATTCACTCGCATCGCTGGGGATCATATAGCCAGGTTCCCTTCGCGGAACGTTTCGGTCAACTTGACGTGTGCCACCCGCGCTATCCTTTAGTTCCCGGATTGTTCATGCCGTTACACGGAATTCTGATGTTTCTCGGTTCCTTGCTATCTGCCTATCGATTACATAAGCAATTCCGTTTTGATTGCATCGATGCCCATTACGCATACCCGGACGGCTTTGCTGCGACTCTTCTTGGTGAGGTGTTGGGACTTCCCGTGATCATTTCTGCCCGGGGATCGGACATTAACGTCTTTACGCTATTCCGCGCACTCCGTCCACTGATTGCCTGGAGCATGCGCAGAGCCGCGGGAGTAATCGCCGTGGCGGCCGCGCTAAAGAAATCTATCGTGACTTTAGGAATCCCCGAACAGTCAATACGCGTCATTCCCAATGGAATTGACAAACAGAGATTTCATCCCCATGATCGGATCACTTCGCGCCGGAACCTCAAAATTCCGAGTGATGAAAATGTCCTGGTATCGGTTGGCTCCCTGACAGAATCGAAGAATCACTCCTTGTTGGTTTCTGCTTTCGCGAGGGTGTTGAAGGCGTATCCTAACAGCAAGCTGTACATCATTGGTGAGGGCCCTTTGCGCCCCCTGCTGGCCGACTTGATTCGTACCGAGCGTCTGGAAGAAAGCATCATTCTGGTGGGCCCACGCCCAAATGACGAGCTTGCTCTTTGGTTCAGTGCCGCCGACGTGAGTTGTTTGACGAGTCGCCGAGAGGGTTGGCCCAACGTTGTCATGGAATCGATTGCCTGTGGGACGCCGGTGGTGGCGACCCGCGTTGGAGGCATCCCGGAAATTCTGTGTTCGCCAGAGCGCGGTGTATTGGTCGAGCAAGACCCCGAAAGTGTCGCAGAAGGATTGAAGCAGGCTCTTTCGACAATGTGGGATCGAGAAGCACTCGTGCACCTTGGTCAGGAGCGTGGATGGGATACGGTGGCTCAGGAGGTAGTGTCTTTCTTCAAGGCTCGCGTTTTGGGACGACACGAATGATCATGGCGTCCTTGCTGGACCGTCCGCCAGTTGTCGTTCCGAGCTATAGATTAGATCGGCTCTTTATCAGTGCCAGTTTCGCCATCGGTAGCATCACTGAGTAAAAGGGGACCTTCAGAAGCTCAGCAAGAATCTGGCTGCGCAGTCGTGCATCTTTCCACCATTTTGCCCCGCTCGTCGTTGCACGAAAATCTATGCGGAGATGTCCGGGAAGCAACCAGTGGCAACACATGCGCACACGCTTAAGATGAAATCCGCTGCTGACAACCAACAAGGATTCGATTTCGGGATGCTCACTAAGCCATATTCGCAACGCCAAGATCTCTCTCAAAGTTCCAAATCTTCCCCGCGCGATGGTCTTGACCGATGTTTGTTTCTTTTGTACAAGAACAAAGAAGTGCCTATCGGAAGGACAGAGCTTTGCAGCCATCTTCGGTAGGTCCAGGGGTATCGGCAAGGCCAAACCGGAAAACCGTCTTACGTCAAATCGTGCCACGCTCAAGAGCAGTCTCGGAGCGAGCCCTTCGGAAAACAGTTTCACGGCTTGTTCCTTGCGATTTTGCTCACCAGCAAGGACAAAGATCAAATCACTGTGTACCATAGAGCTCTCGATTTCAACGGCTCCGGGAGTCGGCCTTAGTGTGACGGTACGCTCTAGTATTCAAACGAAGCCACGAATCGGCTATTCATCCCGAACACGGACCGTCAGGTACGTTGCAGCACACAAGGAACCCGTTGCAGACACTTGAAGGAAGACTAGGGAATTCCAAGCGGACGACTCCGCGCGTGCCTCAAGCCACCCGCAACGTGCTTGCGAACTGGCTGACCTATTTGGTGAGCGGCGCCGTAAGCTTCTTTTTATCTCCGTTCATTGTGCGGCATCTGGGAAATTCAGCCTATGGCATTTGGGTCTTACTCGTCTCCCTGACGGGCTATTTGGGATTCCTTGACCTAGGGATCCGTGGAGCAGTTACCCGCTATGTTGCGAAATTTCATACCGAGGGAAGACACGATGAATCAAGCCACACGATATCATCCGCGACCGGGTTGTTCTTCGCCACCGGTGTCCTTGCCCTATTGATATCAATCCTTTTCGCCTTGGTCGCCGTCCCGCGCTTCAAAATTCCACCTTTGTATTTGCGGTCAGCGCAGCTTGTCGTCGTCATCACCGGCCTGAATATTGCAGTCTCACTCGTGAGCGGGGTCTTCGGCGGCGTTTTGGTTGGGCTGCAGCGCTTCGATCTAACCAATGCGATCGCCATGAGCGGAACTGCCTTTCGCGCCGTCGCCGTCGTGCTAGCGCTAAAGAGCGGATACGGATTGGTTACTTTAGCCTTGCTTCAGTTGGTCGGCACGTTTGGCGAACTGGCAGCCGGGATCGTGTTGGCCCGTCGGCTTTATCCTCAGGTCAAGGTCACTCCCGCCAACTTGAGTCGTACGCACGTCTCGCTTATTTTCTCCTTTGGCTTCTTTGCCTTTCTTCTCCATCTCTCAAACTACCTTATCTACTACACCGACGCTTTGGTCATCGCCGCATTTCTGCCGATAAGCATGGTGACTTTTTTTTCGATCGGCAGCAACCTTACGATCTACGCGCGCGACTTGGTCGGAGGGTTTAGCCGAACAATGACGCCGCTGGCAAGCAAGCTCGAGGTCGAAGCCGGACTTTCCGGGGTGCAACAAACAACCCTGAAAGCAGCGCGCCTGTGCGCGTTGATCATGTGGCCCATTTTCATAACATTTATCATTAGGGGCCGGACATTCATTGGGCTGTGGATGGGACCTTCCTATGTCGACCTGGCAGGCCGTGTCCTCTGGATCCTCAGTGTGCCTTGGCTGTTTGGTGCGGGAGTCTCTGTGATTGCCTCCGCTGTTCTTGGTGTCAACAAGCACAAACCTGTTGTACCAGCTGCGGTGGCAGAGGCACTCGGGAACCTGGCTCTGAGCATCGCCCTGATAAAACCCATGGGTATTGTGGGAGTTGCCTGGGGCACCGCGATTCCCAATCTCGCGGCAAATATGCTATTTTGGCCGTGGTATGCGCGCCGAGCGTTGGGTATCCCGATGCGGTCCTATGCAAGCGCCCTCCTGCTGAGACCATTCGCCGCAAGCGTTCCCTTCTGCATTTGCACCTATGCTGTCAACAGGCTGTGGGCCGTTCACTCCCTATTCTTTTTCTTTCTTCAGGTCGCGACTCTTCTGCCGGTTGGGGGCCTCAGTATTTGGTTCTTTGGTCTGACGAAAGAGGAGCGTGCTTCCCTCGTTCAACGTTTTGCGCCCGAAGCTGGTGCATCGGGCAGTCGGCCTTCACCTTCAGGCGCGCACAAATCTGCTTGACGCAAGCATCTTGGTTGCCCCGCAGGAGTAGCTGCGCAGAACTGACCCGCCAGACGGTTCTCGCCCTGGTCCGAATACCTGTCCAATTTTGAACCACTGTACAGTATCGAATTCGCTTTTAACATCCTTATTCTAATTCTATCCGTGGGGCGAATCTGTCCTCATGCCCATTCCCGTTACGCCATTGATTGGAAGGATCTAAGGATAGAGATGCGAGACTTCCGGACGACAGGTGGCACTGCTGGGATCAGGATTTCCTCTGCACTTTTGTTGGTCGGCGTTTTCAGCTTCGCGTTACTGAGCGCGGGATGCGCGGGCGTGACTGTCTCTAAGCCACCTGGGGGCAACACAGGGCCCATCGTATCGATTACTTCACCATCTTCCGGCGCTACAGAGTCGGGGACCGTCAACGTGACGGCCACGGCGACCGACAGTGATCCTGTGACCAGTGTGCAGTTCCAAGTGGATGGAGCGAATCTAGGTGCGGCGGATACGGTGGCACCCTATACGCAATCGTTAAATACGAAGACACTGACGAACGGCAAACACAGCCTGACGGCAATAGCGACGGATAGCTCTGGAAACAGGGCAACCAGTGCGGCGGTGTCAATTACGGTGAGCAATACGAGCACGACGCCACTGTCGGTTTCGATCACTTCGCCGGCTTCGGGCGCAACGGAGTCGGGGACGATCACGGTGGCGGCAACGGCGACCGACGGTGACCCTGTAACCAGTGTGCAGTTCCAAGTGGATGGAGCGAATCTAGGTGCGGCGGATACAGTGGCGCCTTATGCGCAAACGTTGAGTACGACGACGTTGACGAACGGCAAGCACAGCCTGACGGCAATAGCGACGGATAGCTCGGGGAACAGGGCAACCAGTGCGGCGGTGTCAATTACGGTGAGCAATACGAGCACGACGCCACTGTCGGTTTCGATCACTTCGCCGGCTTCGGGCGCAACGGAGTCGGGGACGATCACAGTGGCGGCCACAGCGACCGACAGTGTGGCAATCACGGGTGTGCAGTTCCAGGTGGATGGAGCGAATTTGGGTGCGGCGGATACGGTGGCGCCTTATACGCAAACGTTGAGTACGACGACGTTGACGAACGGCAAGCACAGCCTGACGGCAATAGCGACGGATAGCTCGGGGAACAGGGCAACCAGTGCGGCGGTGTCAATTACGGTGAGCAATACGAGCACGACGCCACTGTCGGTTTCGATCACTTCACCGGCTTCGGGCGCAACGGAGTCGGGGACGATCACAGTGGCGGCCACAGCAACCGACAGTGTGGCAATCACGGGTGTGCAGTTCCAGGTGGATGGAGCGAATTTGGGTGCGGCGGATACGGTGGCGCCTTATACGCAAACGTTGAGTACGACGACGTTGACGAACGGCAAGCACAGCCTGACGGCAATAGCGACAGATAGCTCGGGGAACAGGGCAACCAGTGCGGCGGTGTCAATTACGGTAAGCAATACGAGCACGACGCCACTGTCGGTTTCGATCACTTCGCCGGCTTCGGGCGCAACGGAGTCGGGGACGATCACAGTGGCGGCCACCGCGACCGACAGTGTGGCAATCACGGGTGTGCAGTTCCAGGTGGATGGAGCGAATTTGGGTGCGGCGGATACGGTGGCGCCTTATACGCAAACGTTGAGTACGACGACGTTGACGAACGGCAAGCACAGCCTGACGGCAATAGCGACGGATAGCTCTGGAAACAGGGCAACCAGTGCGGCGGTGTCAATTACGGTGAGCAATACGAGCACGACGCCACTGTCGGTTTCGATCACTTCGCCGGCTTCGGGCGCAACGGAGTCGGGGACGATCACAGTGGCGGCCACAGCAACCGACAGTGTGGCAATCACGGGTGTGCAGTTCCAGGTGGATGGAGCGAATTTGGGTGCGGCGGATACGGTGGCGCCTTATACGCAAACGTTGAGTACGACGACGTTGACGAACGGCAAGCACAGCCTGACGGCAATAGCGACAGATAGCTCGGGGAACAGGGCAACCAGTGCGGCGGTGTCAATTACGGTAAGCAATACGAGCACGACGCCACTGTCGGTTTCGATCACTTCACCGGCTTCGGGCGCAACGGAGTCGGGGACGATCACAGTGGCGGCCACAGCGACCGACAGTGTGGCAATCACGGGTGTGCAGTTCCAGGTGGATGGAGCGAATTTGGGTGCGGCGGATACGGTGGCGCCTTATACGCAAACGTTGAGTACGACGACGTTGACGAACGGCAAGCACAGCCTGACGGCAATAGCGACAGATAGCTCGGGGAACAGGGCAACCAGTGCGGCGGTGTCAATTACGGTGAGCAATACGAGCACGACGCCACTGTCGGTTTCGATCACTTCACCGGCTTCGGGCGCAACGGAGTCGGGGACGATCACAGTGGCGGCCACAGCAACCGACAGTGTGGCAATCACGGGTGTGCAGTTCCAGGTGGATGGAGCGAATTTGGGTGCGGCGGATACGGTGGCGCCTTATGCGCAAACGTTGAGTACGACGACGTTGACGAACGGCAAGCACAGCCTGACGGCAATAGCGACGGATAGCTCGGGGAACAGGGCAACCAGTGCGGCGGTGTCAATTACGGTGAGCAATACGAGCACGACGCCACTGTCGGTTTCGATCACTTCGCCGGCTTCGGGCGCAACGGAGTCGGGGACGATCACAGTGGCGGCCACCGCGACCGACAGTGTGGCAATCACGGGTGTGCAGTTCCAGGTGGATGGAGCGAATTTGGGTGCGGCGGATACGGTGGCGCCTTATACGCAAACGTTGAGTACGACGACGTTGACGAACGGCAAGCACAGCCTGACGGCAATAGCGACGGATAGCTCGGGGAACAGGGCAACCAGTGCGGCGGTGTCAATTACGGTGAGCAATACGAGCACGACGCCACTGTCGGTTTCGATCACTTCACCGGCTTCGGGCGCAACGGAGTCGGGGACGATCACAGTGGCGGCCACAGCAACCGACAGTGTGGCAATCACGGGTGTGCAGTTCCAGGTGGATGGAGCGAATTTGGGTGCGGCGGATACGGTGGCGCCTTATACGCAAACGTTGAGTACGACGACGTTGACGAACGGCAAGCACAGCCTGACGGCAATAGCGACGGATAGCTCGGGGAACAGGGCAACCAGTGCGGCGGTGTCAATTACGGTGAGCAATACGAGCACGACGCCACTGTCGGTTTCGATCACTTCACCGGCTTCGGGCGCAACGGAGTCGGGGACGATCACAGTGGCGGCCACAGCAACCGACAGTGTGGCAATCACGGGTGTGCAGTTCCAGGTGGATGGAGCGAATTTGGGTGCGGCGGATACGGTGGCGCCTTATACGCAAACGTTGAGTACGACGACGTTGACGAACGGCAAGCACAGCCTGACGGCAATAGCGACAGATAGCTCGGGGAACAGGGCAACCAGTGCGGCGGTGTCAATTACGGTGAGCAATACGAGCACGACGCCACTGTCGGTTTCGATCACCTCACCGGCGAACGGCGCAACGGAGTCGGGAACCGTCACGGTCTCTGCCACGGCAACCGACAGCCTGGCCGTGGTCAGTGTACAATTCCTGCTCGATGGGGCGGATCTCGGATCGAAGGTGACTTCCGCGCCTTACTCCGTGCAATGGAATACCACCCAGGCCAGCAGCGGAGCGCATACTCTTATGGCTCAAGCGATGGATACGGCACGTAACTCCGCCAATTCGAGCTCCGTCTCCGTCACTATCTCCCAAAGCAGTCCTCCGCCACCTCCGGTCGGAGATGAAATAACAATTTCGGACACGACAGGATTGGGGCAGACTAACCGTCCCGTCTCGGTTGCAAGACCCTTCGTTCAAGACGAAATCGCGAACTTTGCCCAAGCGTCAATCAATGGGACCTCGTTGCTAACCCAATGCGACGTTAAGAACCGTTGGCCCGACGGATCGCTCAAATTCGCTATCGTCAGCTTCGTCATTCCCAATATCGGGGCCAATGGCTCCGTGGTCGTTTCATTTTCAAATCAGACCACAGGCAACAACACGGGTTTCCTCGCAAAGTCAGACATGCTTGCAGCTGGCTACAATTTTGACGGGCAAATCCAGCTGAGCGGGGCGGCAAGTCAAAACATTAGCGCGCGAGCGATACTGAACGCAGCTCCTTCTTGCGCAAGCCCGACGAATGATCCTGACGGCACGATCGGAACGAACCTGTGCACCTACTGGTTGCAGGGGCCTATTGTCACGGCGGTTATTCTGGAGGATCGCGGTGATCGCAGCTTTGACGTCAATACCGACGGCGGAAGCGGCAACCCTCTGCATCCGCGCTTCGAGGCATGGTTTTATCCCGCCACGAATGAGGTCCAGCTTGGTTATACGCTCGAAGACATCTGGGCTTCGACGACTCCTACGAGCAGTGCGCGAGACCAAGTTATAAATGGCATTATCCTCACAGGAGGAAATACAAATCCAGTTAGGGAGTTCAGCAACTCTGGATTCACGATGATAACCCGCTCTATGTTACACAAAACCTATTGTGTGAACGGACGAAATGCGGGATCCGAATTTGACTGCGTAGGTTCCACCCTTCATATCGACCACAGTTGGCCCTATTTGGCGACCACGAAAGCGCTGCCTCACTACGATCCGTCGATGACCATGTTGCCCTCTGCCATTGCCTCAGAGTACAGCGGCTTGTTCAGCAATACTTCAGCATTAGCGCTTCAGGGCTGCACCGGTTGTGTTGGTGGAGGCAGCGGCGTTGGATATTACCCAACGGCGTTCGACGCGACAGGTGCAAGCGCGTTTCATGGCATCAATCCGACTTGGGATGTCGAATATCTCATGACACAATGCGACGCAGGAAACTCGACCTCGTCAACCTGCGGCAATGGCAGCGGCGGGGACTTGCGTTCTGTGATGCTGACGATTGCTGACCTCGCCGGACGCGTCCCATACTGGTTCCGTGAGGCTGACACAAACGCGGGACACGGACAGACATTCGATAATTCCGGCATACCCGGCAACGTTCAGACGCTGGGACGCGTGGTCTCGATCAATGCGCGCACGCAGATTAGTCTTTTCGATGTGACCGCGAGCCAAAATCAGTGCAACAACAACTACGCTGCCGATTGGATCAATTACGGAGGCTCGGGTCAGGATCTGGCAGGCTGGGACACTGACACGGGGCATTGGCCCAACATCGCGTATGCGAGCTATCTGAGCACAGGACAGTATCACTACTACGAGACGCAGTTGATGCAGACTGCAAATGCGCTAGGTAACTCTCCGGGAACGAGAGCTTGCACACAGCCCACCCAAAACGGCACCCTCCGCATGGGTAGCCTCGGATATTGGTACCTTGGCGATGAACGCGGAACGAACTGGACGAAGCGCGAAAACCTTTATGGAGCATTTCTTGCTGTCGATGGCTCACCGGAGCAGGCGTACTTCCTCGATAAGCTGGACGCAAATCTCGCCATTGAAGAGGCTTTACACGGAGTGCCGAACGACATCGGGTCGAACTATACTTCGGCCTATGCCTTTGCTCAGGCCAACCGCTGCAACGGAATTGGTTATTGTCCCGCAACTTTATATGGACCACTCGGTATGTGGAACGCGTACAGCCCTGCCTATTCCCAGGACGGACAACCTCCCGCAGGTAATACGTTCTATTCGAGCGGTGGGAGCAACCCAGTTCCTCAATCGGCGGACGCGAACTTCCAGGCAGCCTTCAGTGCAGCCATGGTCGGGGTAGCTTACGATTTGGGATTTACATCAAATGCGTTACTGCAATATGTAACCAAGCGCTATACACATTTGACTCAGGATCCGACCGCAAACATTTATACCTTAGCCAATTACGTTTTCCCCACGACGGATGCAAACGGAAACTGGTTTACCAGCTATTCGGCAATGGTCCCGTATTATGCCAGCTACCCAACAAACTGGCCGGGAATCGGTGGAGGCACCTGCCAAGGGGGTGACGAACCGTATGACCTTGAAGGACTCGCGGCGTTCAGTTATGGGGCTACCTATAACTTCACCGACGCAGGTTACAGTGCGTCGAGCGGCTGGAATGCGATGCGAAGCCAGCTTCAGCCATGCTGGTCCGACACGACTCAGGGATATGGATTTCCATTTGACCCGAAGTGGGATATCACTCCGCGGACAAGCACTAGCACAAGCCCTCCACCACCCCCAACTGTCGCGATTACCTCGCCGGCTTCAGGCACTACGGAGTCGGGAACGATGACAACGAGCGCTATGGCATCCAGTAGCGTCGGGATTGCCACCGTACAGTTCTTTGTTGACGGCGCGAACGTCGGGGCTCCCGTTAATATTGCTCCCTACTCGCAATCGGTGAACACCACGAATTTGACGAACGGCCAGCACCAGCTGACGGCAACCGCAATCAACACCGCAAACGAGCAGGCGACAAGTGCACCGGTAACAATCATGGTAAGCAACTCGGCATCAACGACACCACCAACTGTTCCCAACGGCTTGACTGCAACAGCGGTATCGTCTTCCGTAATCAACCTGTCCTGGACGCCTTCAACGGACAGTCTTGGGGTGTCCGGCTATTATGTTTTCCGCAACGGCACCCAGGTGGGAACAATTGCAGGAACCAACTATCAAGACACCGGCCTATCGGCATCTACGACCTATTCCTACACGGTCGAGGCCTACGACCCTGCGGGGAACGTCTCGGCTCAGTCCTCACCTGCGAGCGTGACCACTCCGAGTGGCAGTAGTCCCGGAAATCCGCTATCCACCACTCCGGGCTGGCACAAAATCAGCTACAGCGAGCTTCAAGGCTCTGAGAACACGAGTCCGTGCCCGCCAAACAATTACGGTGGATACGGCTACAATTTCTACGCAAACTGTCCAGCCGTGTTCATTGCATGGTCTTCCGCGATAGCAGACACGAGCAGGCATCGTCTCGTCTTCTGGGGAGGGGGCCATACGGACTATTCGGGCAATGAAGTTTACGCCTTGGACTTGACCAAAGTTGGGTCTTGCTCGTCAGCACAGCCCTGTCTATACAGATTGGACAACCCAAGCCCTCCCAATGCCAGCGGTTCAGCGGATACCGGTTCGGATGGGCTTCCGGTCTCTCGACACAGTTATCAAGGATTGGTTTATATACCTACAACTGATGTGATGTTGTCGGTTGGTGGATCTCCGGCGCCAGGCGGCCAAGGAGATCAAAATACCTGGACCCTTGACATGAGTTCGGTCGTCGCTAGTTGCGCACCCAATTGCACACCGTCGTGGAAGCACGTGGGAAGTATGACTTCCGGCTCGGGTCCGGGGGAGGGCACCATGGTCGCTTGGGACTCTGGGAACTCAATCGTTCAACTTTTGGATGATCAATATAATCTTGAAAAGTACAGCACGACTGCCGGTGCTTGGACCAATGAAACTACCTCGCTACTTGTGAGCGGATATAACGGCAATACAGTTTACGACAGCCACGATCAGCTGATATTTCACATGGGTTGCTACACCACGTGCGACGCGTTTTGGGTTTCGACTGCCAGCGGATCTTCTTATACCCAGAACAACATAACGTTGGCTAGCAGCTGCGGAAGCATTGAGGGCGCCTTTCCCACAATGGCTTGGGATCCGGTCGGGATGGTCATTCGCTTCATTCCAAACGGAAGCAACATGCAATATCTCTTGAAGCCCAGCACAACAAGTTCAACTTGGTCTTGTACCACAGAGACATATGGTTCGACACAGGGCGTTGACTACCCGCCGGCACAAAATGCGTCGCTGCAGGGGATAAACGGTAAGTTCAACTACTTCGCGGACTGGGATGTGTACGTCTATTGTAATGACCCGACTGGCGACTGCTGGTACTTCAAGCCGAACCGGTAATCGTTGTCCTCGCTCTACGTCATGGTACTCGAAACCCGGGTTCCCGATGTCCCCATCGAATTAGACAACGGGTACGCCCGGAAGCCATGGTAGCGGCTGAAAACCGGCCTGCGCACGCCCATCAACAACCTTGTTGCCGCCGTCGCTGATGCCGGCACGATCATTTGGATCCGCAAAGCGCAGGGAAAATTTCCCGTTCCGTCCGGGGATGACGATTTCATTACCTTTGACCGTCACAGGATTCGGCGATCGCGTGTGTACGAGGCCAACAGAAGATCCAACCAGATCGCTGATGATGACGTTATTCTCGATGATTGTGGAATTCTGCCGCGACCATCCTGAGGGCAAGTGCTCTCCCGAAAGCTCAAGTGCAATGCCGATGATGTCTTCGTTGTCAGATTTGGGGCCTTGCTGAATCACGTTTCCGCGAATGACAACTACGCCCCCATCCGATATATCAATGCATCGCGAGCTGTCGGCGGCCTGCATGGCAAGAATGCAGCTTTCAACAGTTGTCGCGAGCGCCCGCGATTTCAAGAGGTGACCCTGACCGACGGCCTGGAGCGACTTCGAGCGACGAAATATAAACTGAGATGCCGTCCCACGGCCGCTCGAGCTCACGTAGATATTGTGAGCCTGGCCGCCGCTTCCGCCGCATTCCGAGATTACGACGTCTTCGAAGGTGATCACACCGTTATCGCCGGCTGAAAGAAAGCCCATGTCGCAATCGTGAATGCGAAGATTACGCCCGGTGAAGTTCTTGCCGAGAAACCGGATGGCGCTGGCGCTGCCGTCTCCATGGACGTTGAAGATCTCCAGGTTCTCGACTTTCAGATCATTGCCATAACCTGCAATGAGACCTACTCCGTCGATCACGGCACCGTACAATGCAGCGCCGGGGTCCCCCGTGATGGTGACATTGTTGGCTTTGATTGCTAATCCTTCGCGCCAACCCCCATATGAATTTTTGAGGACGCGAATGGTCTGGCCCTCTTTCACGTTGCTCGCAGCGTCGGCAGCGTGCTCAAAGGTTCGTGGTTTGCTGCCATCTGCATTCTGTACGATGAAGGAAGGTTCCCTTTTATAGGCGGTCACTTGCCCAAGATCGCCGGGTTTCCAAACCCACAACCCCTGGTCAATGTCTCCGTAGGCGATGCAACAAGCAAGTTCGGCGAGGTACTTCCATTTACTCAAGACAGCGTGCGCGCTTGGCGCTTGGGAGCCGGCTGTCCCGGGAAGGAAACGCCACTGCAGATTGTCCGGATTTAATGCCCAGATGTCCGCCCCTCCGCTCCAAAATAAGATCATTTTGTTAATGGCGTCATACGCCGTGCCTGTTGTGCCATAGATTTCACCGCTCGGCTTGTTGCTGGGTCCCACAACTGATTCCGGTCTTCCGGGAACGGGTTCCTTGAGTACGATCTTGAGAATGCCGTTCCAGCATATCCATACCTCATCGCGGTGCGCGACATAGCAGGAGGTGCTTTCACCGAAGGAGCCGAAATCCGGAGACCACCCGGAATAAGCTCTATTAGCAGGGTCGAACCAACAGGCACTCCCATTCGATTGAAGCAGGATTTTCTTGTGCTTGGGAACCCAGCATGCGTTGAAGATACCGAGCCCAGGGGGCGATTTCGGGGTATCGGGTCCCGGGCGCCAAGATTTTTGCGCGGGATTGAACTCCCAGCATTGACCGGAAACGATCACGGTACCCTGCCCACAGTAGCCGATATAAGGCCACAGCCAGACACTTTGCGTTACAGGGCACCAAACGATCCCGTCGTAATCGTGGGAGGAAAGCGGCGTGCCGTCGCTCGGGAATCGACAGTTTGCAGAGACGTTCATTCCAGAAGGAGGCGGCGCGGCCAGAGGGCTTGGATTCGTGAGCCGCGTAATCTTTAGCGTTTCGAGGTCCAGTTCATAGACTTCATTGCCACTGTAGTCGACGTGTCCTCCTCCCCAGAAATAGAGTCTTTGCGCGTCTGAATCATAGGCGGCTCCGTTCCAAGCCGTCAGAACAGAGGCTGGACCCGTCGCTCCACCTCCATCAGGAAGCGCAGATGCCGGAGGGATTACTTGACGCATAGAGGTTCCTGGAACATTCACCCATTGCCTCGCGGGCAAAGAATCCGTGATTTCCTTCAGCTTGTTCAGCCCGGGATAGGGACTGGGTCGGGACGACGAAGACATCGACGCTACGACGGCATTTGCCAATGTGGCGTAAACGAATTGACGTCTCGTAATAGTCATGATCGATTATCCTGGTGCAAGGCTGTGTTAGTCTATCAACTAAAAGGAAAGACGGGAAAGAACGACGAGGCGTCGATTCTGGTAATTTCGCAGCCCGTGCTGTTCGCCGCTATGGAATGGTCAGTCGCGATATTCTCCTCACGAGAATCTGCTCAAACGTTGTCAGCTTCGATCGGTGCGGTTTTGAACGCTACGAACGGCGTTGCGACCACGGTTGATGTCATCGTCAACGGAAACCAGGATCTCGCAAACGAGGCTGGACTGTGTTTAGAAAGACTCCGCGACGCTGAGCGAACACAGACAGCGCTGCGAGTTTGGTACATTCCTCTTGCCGACAAGGCCCATGCATGGAACCAGTATTTGCAAGAGATCTGGAGGCCGTCGGACATTGCATTTTTCGTCGACGGCTACGTTCAGGTCAAGGTCGATGCGCTGAAGTTAATGAGTGACGGACTTAACGCTAGGCCCAAATCCTTTGCGGCCTCGGGCCTGCCGAAAATCGGGAGGTCAGCAAATAAGTTAACGGACATAGCTCTTCACACAGGCGGTATACACGGCAACCTCCATGCGGTACGGGGCGATTTCATGGGGCGTCTTCGCGCGGCAAATTTCCGGCTCCCGCTTGGTCTCTATCGGGTCGACGGAATCCTTGGTGCTGTCGTCTGTTTTGCTTTGGATCCTGCGAAGAACGACTGGGAGACGGGGCGTATTTTTGTTGATCCACGAGCTACCTGGATCATTCGACCCTTGAGCTGGAAAAGCCTGAAAGACATTCGCATTCACACCAAGAGGATGATGCGCCAGGCTCAGGGGGTACTCGAGAATCTCGCAGTCCGCGAGCATCTTGCAGTTCAGAAAAAATCGCCCCAAAGTCTTCCTCGAACCAGCGCGGAACTAGTCGGAGCCTGGACCAGAGCCTTTCCAAGAGCCGCATGGCGAACTTGTGCAAGGAACCCGCTTTGCCTGGTCGCTCTGAACAAACTCCGTCGGCCGCGCGATTGGTCCCAGGCTTCGGTACCTCCGCTTCTCGTAAGTCAGGTCATCGTCGACTAGGTTCTGGTTGCGTGAATTTGCGTCTTTCACCTGTGCCTGTCAGCTTTGGTTCCTCCGGGGTCGCGAGGCTTTCTCGCGCAAGCCGTCTTCGAGAGCCGCTTCGATGATCCTAATTCGCGTCTCCAGTCGGTTTTCGTAAGCAACCTGAATCCGCCTTTCCGCAAGCGGTTGATCCTTGTCCCGCATAGCTAACTGTAGAGCCTCTTGCCATTGTTCGGGCGTATCCGCGATGCGGATGACTTCTGAAAATTCGCGGATGCTCTCTAATCCAGTACCCACAATGGGTTTTCCAGAAGCTAGATACTCGTGCATTTTGAGCGGATAAATCGATCTGGCCCAACCTTCCTTGCGATAACACAAGGTGCAAACATCCAAGCCCTTAATGTAATTGGGCAGCGACTCTCGCGGCTTGGAACCCAAGAAAAAGATGTTCGGCACCTGTTTTGCGACTTTAGCCTCCACCAGGTGACCTGCTTCGCGAACGTTGATTGGCCCCACAAAAACGAACGACCAATTGGGAAATCCCTTGGCCATCTGGACAGTCAATCCGATGTCTACTTTGTCATTCACATTTCCAATGAATCCGACACGGGGGTGAGGAAGGCTTTCCAGATCCGGAGGAACTTGCGTCTCGGCCAACCGGCTCCGTGAGAAGAGTCCAAAATCTGCGGTCATCGGGACATTAATCGCATTGCCGTAGCGATTTTTTTCTCGGAACAGGACGGGGCCGTTTGCAAAAACTACATCGGCACGCCGCAGTAGATCGTCCTCCTTCCGAGAAATTGCTTCACGCTGCTCTTCCGACTCGCCTGCATACCCCGCGAAATCATCGTCTACGTAGTAACAAGCCAGCGCCTCGCCTAACTTTCCGACAAGTCCTGCAAATTGGGGATGCCAGATGAAAAGAACTGTCTCCCGAAATTGCAGTTTTTTCATCGTTCGGCGCACTTCCCGTTCGCGGAGATTTTCGATCAGTTTCTGAACCCGAGGGTACCGGTAAGTCTCTGCTAAGTATCTTGGAAAAACCAAAGTGTGTAGGTTTGCCACACGGTGTACGAGGCCGCTCCTGGAAGTTTCGTTTGGACTGCGACGTCGCAGAACGTCTCTGAAACTAAAAGGTGGGGAAACGAAGAGAACCTTGTGTTTCGCTGCAAGCGTTCCCATAATTTGATGACGGCTCTGCCACAAATCCTCCCAGTAGTTCAAGGAAAAGGATACCAAGTCCATCTCGCCCTCAACGTGATCGGAACCTCAGATTGTAGTGCCTATCGGAGAAGAGTTAGGAAATGCCCCTAAGAAGCAATCCTTCTCGATCAACATTTACTCACATCGCCATGGGATGAGGTGGCAGCGAATTCCAGACGCGCCAGAACTCGTGCATTTCCTCACGTCTGCCGAGAGAAACCCGAACGTAAGTGTCCATCTCCGGAAATCGCGGGCCGAGCAACACATTGTTGGTCCGGAAATGTTCGCGCACCTGCTCAGCCGGAAGACCGCTCTTCAAGAAAACAAAGTTAGCGTGTGAGTCAAGCGAACGCAGCATCCGACCGTTGGCGTTGTTGTAGAACTCCTGCCGGTCGTCCGTGTTTCGCTTGAAACTAAGTGTCACGTAGTCGAAATCGTCGAGCGCCGCAACGGCGGCGCGTGCGGCGAGGACGTTCACGCCCCACTTTAAGCGCGCGGCTGAGATTTTGGCCAGAGCTTGCGGCGAACCGATCGCGTATCCAACTCTCAAGCCCGCAAGACCATAGATCTTCGAGAAAGTCCGCAGAACGACCAAACGAGGGTCCTCCACAGGAGAGTCCAGAAAGGAGGCGTAGTCCGAAGTGGGCTCGACAAAATGGTGATAAGCCTCATCGATCAGCACCACAGTCGTCGTCGGAAGCTTGGTGAGAAAAACTTCGAGATCTTTGCGGGGGGTGAGGGTTCCGGTGGGGTTATTGGGATTGCAGACATAAATTAACGTCGCGGTACCTTGGACGCGCGCGAGCATACCGTCCAGATCGTGTTGATAGCGCTTGTTAAGCGGAACGGCGGACACTTCGGCATCGACCGATTTTGCGTAGTCGGCAATGGCCCCATAGGTGGGCGCTGCGAGGACGAGCCTTTTGCCACGGGATAGGTAAGTGGTCGCCGCCATCCGCAAAATTTCTCGCGAACCCGCCCCAAGCAGGATGTATTCCGGTTTGACCTTGTGCAGACTTGCCAGCTTCTCGGTCAAAACCTCGTAATCACCGTCGGGATATCTGTTAACAGCGCCTGCTCCTGCGCGGATCGCCTCAATTGTTTTGTCCGACGGACCATAAGCATTTTCGTTATGATCCAAACGAGTGGGACCGCGCGACGGAGTGAGAGAAGATTGAAGAGTCGTGGGAATTCGGGAGAACTCGCCGAGGAGCGGTGTCGTTCGAGCGGAAAGGGCGCCTGCCGCCGCGCAGCGGAGAAGATTCCTGCGAGAGATGGGCATTCGCTAGTTAATATCAGTTCGTCGTTTCAAAGGTCAAGGGAAAGCGCTTCGTCTCCGCGCGATTCTTTCTCCTTGACTAAAGTCCGACGAACCGATATAGAAGTGCAACGTCCCCGCGATCATTGGCGCTTCTGATGGCCACGCGCCCTTTGAAAAAACAGGAAAAACTCCGTGAAGAACTTGAGGCGTAAGCACGTTCGGCGAGAGGCGAGGAATACAAACTGGCGGCCAGATGCTTATGTTTCGATCCTGCAAGGAAGTTTTCAAAACGGAAAGAACCGTCCGGTAAACGTCGAAAAGTGATCGTGGCTTAGAGAAAGTACTCGGATAGAGAAACACAACGTATGGTGAAGCCCAGCCCTGCACCGGTCAGTATAAGTGTCAACTATCCTTCCGCACAGCCCTTTAAGTACTCCTATGAGTCATTGTACTTAGTGGCTCGTCTGATTCTGGTTTCTTTCTTGGTATTGAGCGGTCCACTCGTGTCGACCCTTTGGGGTCAGGCCAATGTAACGGGACAGTGGCAAACACTGTCTACGCAGATGCCGATTAACCCAATTCACCTGTCGCTAATGCACAATGGTAAGGTCTTGATTGTGTCTGGATCGGGAAACTATCCCCCCAATACGAACTATCAAGCTGCGGTATGGGATCCCGGAACCGACACCGTCACTACTCAGCCGCTGGCCTATGACATGTTTTGCAACGGAATGGTTGTCTTCCCAGATGGCCGCCCTTTCGTCATGAGTGGCACGCTGCAATATGATCCCTTCTTTGGCGACCCGCGCACTTCTGTTTTCGACCCGACTACCGGAACCTTCACCCAGCTCCAGTCCATGGCTCATGGCCGTTGGTATCCGACGGCGACGACGCTAGGTAATGGCAGTGTCATGGTTTTCTCAGGTCTGGACGAAGACAGCAACACGAATACGACCGTAGAAATCTACACTGTTGGCTCCGGATGGAGCGGGCCTTACCAGGCGCCCTGGACACCGCCCCTGTATCCTCGCTTGCACCTCCTGCCGAATGGCACGGTCTTCTATTCAGCAGGCGGCTCAACCAACGGTCCCGCATCCTCGACAACTTCCAGTATTTTTAACCCAACAACGCATACTTGGACGGTTGGAGTGGCCACGACGAACTACAGCGAAGCCCGAGGCTATGGAAGTTCGGTCCTCCTACCACTTACGCCGGCCAACAACTACAAGCCGGTGGTCATGATCATGGGCGGTGGAAGCCCGGCAACCGCAACGACCGAACTGATCGATTTATCAGTGGCTAACCCCAAATGGGTATACGGGCCAAACATGTCGGAGGCGCGGATTGAGATGGGCGCCGTGATCCTGCCGACCGGCAATGTCCTCGCGCTCAACGGTTCGGTCAATGATGAAGACGCGACCACTGCTAGCTTAAATGCCGACTTGTACAACCCAGTGACGAATACGTTTAGTTCGGCCGGAGCTGGCTCGTATCCGCGGCTCTACCACTCCGGTGCTTTGTTGCTGCCGGATGCGACGGTGTTGGTGGTTGGCGGCAATCCCGAGCGGGGTACTTACACGCCACAAATGGAAATCTATACTCCAGCATACTTGTTCAACTCTGCTGGAAGCCTCGCTACCCGCCCCACAATCACTAGCGTTACACCCGGAGTTATTGGCTACGGAAGTACATTCCAGATTCAAACCCCAAATGCGCCGAGTATAACATCCGCCGTACTTATCCGGGCCGGTTCGCCGACGCACGCATTCGACATGGATCAGCGGCTCGTTGGCTTGTCCTTCACCGCGGGGAGTGGAGTTCTGACCGCGACTGCCCCGCCGAACGGAAACATCGCGCCTCCAGGCTACTACCTCCTTTTTCTCCTGAATTCCTCAGGAGTACCCTCCTTAGCTCAATTCGTACAACTCTCGCTTGATCCGACCGATCTGCCTCCCAAAGGAACGATTACCAGTCCGTCTTCGCCAGTCAGCATTTATCCAAATCAGTCGGTGAGTTTTGCTGGGACAGGCACGAGTACAAATGGATCAATCGCTTCTTACTCTTGGGTCTTTCCGGGAGGCACGCCGTCGACCAGCACTCTCGCCACGCCGGGGAGTGTAACCTACTCGACTTCAGGTACCTACGTGGCATCGCTGACGGTTACGGACAATCTTGGCGTGACCGATCCGAGTCCGCCTACGCAGACCATCACAGTCTTGCCTGACTTTTCGCTGTCGTCGTCACCTACGGTGCAATCAGTCGCGCCAGGAAGTAGTGCCAGCTACGGGGTCGTGGTGACACCCAACACGGGATTCACGGGAACGGTGAGCTTCTCGGTGAGTGGTCTTCCGGCCGGAGCCACGGCCACTTTTTCACCTACAACGATCTCCACCTCAGGCACGGCAGCCCTTACGATTGCCACAACCTCCTCGACGCCGACGGGAAGTTCCACGATCACGATCACGGGAACAAGTGGGCCGTTGACCCATACAACCAGCGTCACACTTAGCGTGACGACGGGCGGGTCGGGATTTTCCGGTAACACAATCAGCATCAATTTCGTTGGGACAGACGTGGAAATGGCCAGCACGGAATTAGCCGGAGTCGTGCCGGAGATCAACTGGAACCAGGCAACCGGCGCGAAAAGTTCATCACCGCTGGCTTTGGTGGATGACACTGGCGCAGCGACCACCGCTACTGTTTCGTGGACTGCCGATGATGTATGGGAGCAATCCATCGCGGATCAGTCCGGTAACGTGCGCATGATGAAGGGTTATCTGGACAACGGTAATCAAGACACCACCACGGTCACAGTGAGTGGGTTGCCCTCCGATCCAAACGGCTACAACGTATATGTCTATGCGGATGGTTCGAGCAACAATTCGACAAACACAGGAATCTATCAGATCAGTGGCCCTCTCATTACGACTAGTAGCGTCAGCCTCACGTATAATAGCCAGTTCACAGGCACGTTCGTGCAGGCAACGACCAGCAGTCCGATCGGTAACTACCTGGTTTTCACAATTCCGAATGTGCCCGGTTTTACCGTGTCTGCGATCCCCAGTACCGCTTCCACCGGCTACGAACGCGCTCCAGTGAATGGCATTCAAATCGTTCCGCTCGGCTCTCCAAATCCCGACTTCTCTATGATCGTAACCCCCTCCGGCGCTACGCTAAATTCAGGCGGCACGGCTACATACACGGTGAATGTGGGTTCGCTGAACGGTTTCAGTGGCGTAGTGAACTTCAGTGCCACTGGATTGCCTTCTGGCGCGGTGGCTTCCTTCAGTCCGCCATCAGTTACAGGCTCGGGTAGTTCGGCCCTGACGGTTACCACCGCAGGGACGTCGGCCGGCAGCTCTACGATCACGATCACGGGAACCAGTGGCTCGGACGCCCATACGGCGACAGTAACCTTGACGGTCACCTCTCCCGACTTCTCGCTCACTGCGACACCAACCACGGCATCGGTAAATCCAGGCAGCGCTGCGACTTATACCGTCAATGTCGGCGCGCTGAACGGTTTCACGGGTGGTGTAACTTTCTCGGTTGCCGGTATGCCCACGGGAGCGACGGCAACTTTTGCTCCGACCTCCGTAACTACATCGGGTAGTTCGACGCTCACCGTCAACACCGTCTCCGGAACTGCAGCCGGAAGCTACACTCTGACGATCACCGGCACCGGACCCGAGGAACTGGCGCACACCGCCACCGTCACGCTTACGGTTACAACATCGGATTTCTCGTTGGCCATTTCCCCCAGTTCGACGTCCGTCGTCCCAGGCGGCACAGCCACCTACACCGTTACTGTTGGGGCGCTGAACGGCTTTTCAGGATCGGTCAAGCTCACGGTTGCGGGTCTTCCCGCGGGGGCCAACGGGGCATTTGCTCCAACCTCGGTTACCACCTCGGGAACCTCGACCCTTACGATTACCACTACAACCAGTACACCAATCGGAAGCCCCACAATAACGGTCACCGGCACCAGTGGGTCATTGATGCACGCAGCTACCGCGACGCTGAGTGTAACGAGTTCAACGCCAACGCTGAATGCCATCAACATTGACTTCGTTGGTCTCGGAACGGAGATGGCCCCCACTGAAGTCGCAGGAGTCGTGGCCGAGAGTCACTGGAATCTAGCCACTGGAGCCAAAAGCAGTGCGCCCCTGGCATTGGTCGACGACACGGGTGCCGCAACCACGGCTACGGTGGCTTGGACGTCCGACGATGTCTGGGATGAGCCCATCACCGACGCGCCCGGCAACGTGCGCATGATGAAGGGCTACCTCGACAATGGCCAACAGGACACCACGACGGTGACCGTGAGCGGCTTGCCATCCGATCCGAATGGCTACGCTGTGTACGTCTACGCCGACGGTGCGGCCAACGGCTCGAACACGGGGATCTACCAAATCAGCGGCACCGGCATCACGACCACCAGTACAAGTTTGACCTATACCAGTAATTTCACCAGCGCGTTCACCCAAGCTACGGCGGCCAATCCGGTCGGAAACTACGTCGTGTTCACCATTCCCGCCGTCTCCGGCTTTACATTGTCGGCGATTCCGAGCACGGCTTCGACCGGGTACGAGCGAGCCCCAGTCAACGGGATGCAGATCGTTCCGCTCGGGTCCCCGAATCCCGACTTCACCCTTTCGGCGGCGCCCAGCACTGCCACCGCGAATCCGAGCAGTCCGGCCAGCTACACGGTGACGATTGCACCGCTCAATGGCTTTACCGGAGCAGTAAACCTCGCGGCGACAGGCTTGCCGACAGGGGCGACAGCTTCGTTTGCCCCCGCGTCTGTAACTACCTCGGGCAGTTCGACATTAACGATTACGACGAGCGCTAGCACACCAGCCGGAACCTCGACGATTACGATCACAGGAACTAGCGGCATGCTGACACACAGCGAAACAGTCAGTTTACAAGTGAACTCGCCAAATTTCTCAGTGACCGCATCACCCACCACCGCCACGGCGAATCCAACCACTCCGGCGATATACACGGTAACGATTGGCGCGCTAAACGGATTTAGTTCTTCCGTGAGCCTGTCTGCCAGCGGCCTCCCCGCGGGAGCCACCGCGACATTCTCGCCAGCATCGATTAGCACCTCGGGAAGTTCCACGTTGACCATCGCGACAACGGCTGGGACCACTCCAGCGGGAAGCTCGACGATCACAATAAAGGGCACAAGCGGCACCCTGACGAACTCCACCACGGTCACCCTGACCGCTGTAGCTCCTGATTTTACAGTCGCGGCGTCGCCTGGTTCATCGACGGTGAGCGCTGGGAATCCGGCGACATACACCGTGACGACTGGTGCGCTCAACGGATTTAGCTCGACCGTAAGCCTGTCTGCCGGCGGTCTGCCCGCAGGGGCCACCGCGACATTCTCTCCCGCCTCGATTACCACGTCAGGCACCTCCACCCTGACCATCACGACAACGGCCGGCACCACTCCAGGGGGAAGCTCGACGATCACCATCACGGGTACGAGTGGTACGCTCACACACACCGCCACGGTGACTCTAACCGTGACAGCTGCAGGCTTCTCGCTCGCGATTGCCCCGAGTTCTGCTTCAGTGGTTCCAGGCGGCACGGCGACCTATACCGTGACAGTCGGCGCGGTAAATGGCTTCACCGGTATAGTAAGTTTCGCGATCTCTGGAACACCAGCCGGAGTTACGACCACGTTCGCTCCAACAACGGTTACAACATCAGGAACCTCGACCCTCACAATCGCAACGACTACCGGAACGCCTGTCGGTAGTTCAACCTTGACGGTCACGGGGAGCAGCGGCACGTTGACGCAAACCGCGACGACCACGCTGAATGTAACGAGTTCAGCTCCGTCGCTCAAAGTGATCAGCGTCAATTTCGTAGGGACCGACGTCGAAATGGCCAGCGCAGAGGTGGCCGGCGTCGTTGCCAAATCTAACTGGAACCAAGCCATTGGAGCAGTCGGTGCTACGCCTCTAACGCTAGTAGACGAGACCGGGACGGCAACGACAGCTACCGTTACCTGGACTGCCGACGATGTGTGGGAGCAGTCCATCACGGATGAAGCCGGAAACGTGCGCATGATGAAGGGCTATCTAGACAATGGCGATGAGGATACAACAGTCATAAACGTGGCTGGATTGCCGTCCGATCCCAATGGATACACCGTATACGTATATGCCGATGGCGCGACCAGTGGGACAAACACTGCGATTTATCAAATCAGCGGAACCGGAATCAGCACAACGAGCCAGACTCTCACTTACAACGCGAACTTCAATGGAACATTCACGCAAGCGACGGCGAGTGGCTTGGTTGGGAACTACGTAATCCTGACCATCCCGAACGCATCGGGTTTCACGCTATCCGCCATTCCGAGCACCGCTTCGAGCGGCTATGAACGAGCGCCGGTGAACGGAATTCAGATTGTGCCGCGCTAAAGTGAAGTTGACTGGTTTTAATGCGGAATTTCAATGGTGCTCGTCCTTATCGGGAGCTGTTTGCCTGAGGGAAGAAGAGTCGCCGCGGAACGCTTTAAGTCCGCAAACGATTACAGCGCGTTCGAATCGGTGTACGCTCTTTCTTTCGTTGGAACGAATCAACGTCGCTGAAGGCCGCGACGAGCCGATTCGAACATGGCAATGAAACAACCTCTTTGTGTTGATCTTGACGGCACGCTCGTTAAAACCGACACGCTTCTCGAGAGTTTGATGTCGGCAATCGGGGCATGGCGAGGGTTTCTTGAAGTGCTCGTCGCGTTGCCGAAAGGGAAGGCGCGCTTCAAAGCCGTTTTAGCGAATCTGGGCCCGATCGATTCGACCCTGCTGCCCTACCATGCCGAGCTGCTGCAATACCTCAAAAGAGAGAAAGAAGAGGGAACCCGACTCGTTCTGGCGACGGCGGCCAATCGAAAGATCGCAGAGGTTGTTGCCGATCATGTGGGCATATTCGACGAAGTGATCGCCTCGGACGAAAACCATAACCTGAGCGGAAATGCCAAGGCGCGGGCGTTGGTCGAGCGGTTCGGTGAGTTCGGTTTTCGCTATGCGGGCAACGCCCAAGTAGATGTGCCAGTGTGGCGGGTGGCGTCGAGCGCCGTTCTCGTGGACACTTCTGCCAGTGTGACGAGAGCGGCAACCGCCGCCACCCGAGTAGAAGCACAGATTAAGCAGAAGCGACCGCTTTGGCGTCCCTTTCTTCGCGCCTTGCGTCCTTATCAATGGTCGAAGAACATTCTGGTGTTCGTTCCGGTCATAACGGCGCACGCGGAAGCGGATCTGCATTCCTGGTTTTTTGCATTCCTCACTTTCGTATCGTTTTGCAGCGTCGCTTCAGCAAACTATTTGGTGAATGATCTTCTCGATCTGCGAGCTGACCGGAAACACGCACGGAAGCGAAATCGTCCGTTTGCCAGCGGGGCGCTTCCGATTGTGGCGGGTTTCATCAGTATTCCTCTTCTTTATGGAGTTGGGGCTGCGTTCGCGCAGTTTAGCAAGGTACCTCAACTCGTGGCCCTATATGTTGCGCTGGCGATGGCATATTCATGGAAACTAAAAAGGATGCCCTTGGTCGATTTCTTCACGTTGTCCGCAATGTATGTGCTGCGCCTGTTTGCTGGTGGCAAGGCTTCCGGACATCCCGTGACGTTGTGGCTTCTCGGATTTTCCAGTTTTCTCTTCTTGAGCCTTGCCCTCGTAAAGCGCGTCGCGGAGTTGAAAGCACACGAGGGGAACGGCCCGGCAAACCAAAGAGCCTACGCGTTTGAGGATACGCAAACCCTAGAGGTTATGGGAATTGCATCCAGTTTTGCTTCGACGGTTGTGTTGGCCTTGTACGTCCAGAGCGATGTATCGGCGCAACACGCACAATATACCCGTCCCGAACTACTCTGGCCAGTTGTTCCCTTGATGCTCTTCTGGCAGTGTCGGATCTGGCTTTCCACTGCGCGCAAGTACATGCTGGACGATCCAATCATCTACGCGGCGAGAGATTGGGTCTCATGGATCATTGTGATCACGATCTTAGTCAGTATGACTCTTGCAAGTTGGCATGCTTAGGTAACGGAGGAGGTCATTACGTCAGCTCAGCAGGAAGCAGTGTCGCACAAACGGTCGACTTGGCTTTTCCTGCTGGTGTTGGTGGCAGCAGGGGCCGCCCTGCGGTTTTACATGCTCGGGGTTAAGAGTTTTTGGCTTGATGAAGTCACGACCGTAGACATCGCGCGTCTGCCCTGGCGCGATTTCTTACGAACAATGTGGTGGGGCAACGCGAACATGGCTCTCTACTATTCTCTTCTGCGAAGCTGGCTGGACGTAGGAGATACCGAGTTCCGGCTCCGTACCCTTTCGGCGCTATTTGGCTTGGCTGCGATCCCCGCCATCTATGCGCTCGGAAATCGTTTCCTGAGCCGCAAGGTGGGACTGATCAGCGCGGTTTTTCTTACCCTGCACGGCTTTCACATTCAATATTCTCAGGAGCTACGAGGATATAGCTTGGTTGTTCTATTACTCATCCTATCCTCCTACGCGTTTCTGCAGTTAATCGAGACTCCTGAGCGGAAGTCCGCTTGGATTCTTTACGTCTTGCTGAGCACCTTAGCGATTTACAGCCAGGTGTTCGCGGTGTTCGTGCTCGCAAGCCAATGGCTGGTCCTCACACCTGTCCGGATCAAGCGGCTCGGTATCTTGAGGTTGCTTTCAGCGGCCGCCGCCATAGGCGTGGTATCTATCCCGTTGGCAGTGGTGATGATTTTCCATAATCAGCAGCAGGTGGCGACATGGAGGGAATTCTACCGTGCCCCAACCATTTCCGACCTGCTGGAGATGCTGGAGCGCTTGGTGGGAGGGAAAGCTGGAGATACGCCCAATTCGATACCCGGGATGATCCTCTTGGTGCTCTACGTGGCACTCTGGATACTGGCTCTCTCGGGTTTTTTTCGCCAGAGCCGGGCCGATCAGGGGCCATCAACGATCAACGCGGCTGTTCCGTTGCTAGCCTGGTGGTTCGTATTTCCGATCGTGACGATGTTCTGTCTCTCGTTCATGGAACCTATTTTCTATCCTCGATATCTATTGATGTGTGTCCCTGGGGCGGTTTTGCTGGCCGCGCAGGGATTCGTCATTTGGGAGGAGCGTTTACCTCGCGCAGCGATCGTGGCTCGCGCTGCATTTCTATTGATGATCCTCCTGGCCATATGCACAACTACGGTCTACTACAAAAGCTTCAGAGCCTACGGCAATGACTGGCAAGGAGTAACACGATACCTTCTCTCGAAACAGGAGCCCGGCGACGCGATTGTTTTCTATACATTCACCGGGCACCGCGAGTTTGAGTACTACGTCGGCCGGGAGCGCGAAGCAGGCAAGGCAATCGTGACACCCGATGTGCTTTACCCCATTTCTTTGGACCGTAAAAGCATCGAGCAGCGCAGTATGCCGTATCGCCGGGTCTGGCTTGTGCTGCATCAAACGATCCTGACCCCGGGGACCGACCAGCGCTCGGCGCTCATCGCGTCAGCTCTCGGGACGCACTTTCGACAGACGGAGGAAAAGGAGTTTTCGGGAGCCGGGGCAAGCCGAGGCGAAAACGGTACAATCCGAGTGGCACTGTACGCTGCCGCACCGCCGAAATGAGATGCGATCCAGGCCACCTTAGAAGAGGCCGCACCAGAGTCCGCTTTTTTCGGTTTGAGCCACCTCAATCGTTCCGGCCTAGCTCTTCTACCCCCTTTGCTTCTTTAAGTGGCGAGGCTTCCGTTTATTTTGTTTGGTGTTTCCTCGAGTCATCTCTAGTATTTCTCGATGCGCTCGTCGATCCATTCGACTTCCGCCAAAGGGGACTCTAGCTAGGTGGCTCGCCCCGTGGTGAGCGAGCCTCGGTCCCTGCGTTATCATGGTTACGAAACTGGTAGCAAACTTAGAATCACGCATTCATCAAAGGTGTGGTATGGTCAAAACACTCACCGCCCAGCCACGGCTAACCCAGCCTCACATACCTCCGAGAGAGGGTAAATCATGTTAATCAGGACGAAGGCGCCGCTGCGTGCCCGCGACTTTCAAGATGGCCTCTTTTTCACCTATCGAACCCTCCTTTTCTCCTTGCTCACGCTAGCGACCGCTTTCTCCTGTTGGGCGCAAACCAACGTGTTGACTTACCACAACGACAACGCTCGAACGGGTCAGAATTTGAGTGAAACGATTCTGACTCCGGCCAATATGAATGCGACGAATTTCGGCAAGCTTGGATTCATGTCGGTGGACGGCTTGGTTGACGCGGAGCCTCTTTATGTCGCAGGCCTGACGGTGAACGGGGCAACCCACAACGTGGTTTTTGTCGTAACGGAAAACGATTCGGTTTATGCATTCGACGCAGACTCGTTTTCTCAGTTGTGGCACGTTTCCGTGCTTTTGTCGGGAGAAAGCCCGAGCGACAGCCGCAGCTGCGGTCAGGTGACACCCACAATTGGGATTACCTCCACACCGGTAATCGATCCTCACGCGGGAGCCCATGGGACAATTTTTGTCGTAGCGATGTCGAAGGATTCAAATGGCAAGTACCATCAGAGGTTGCATGCCCTTGACATCACAAACGGAGCGGAGACGAGTGGCAGCCCAGTGAGCATCACGGCTACTTACACCTCGCCAATTTCAGGAATTCAGACAACCTTTGATCCAGCGCAATACAAAGAACGAGCGGCCCTCCTGTTGTTAAATGGTGTCGTCTTTTTGAGCTGGGCTTCGCACTGCGACAACCCGCCGTATCAGGGATGGGTCATGAGTTACAGTGAATCGACGTTACAACAATTGAAGGTCCTCAATCTGACCCCCAATGGCACCGAGGGAGCCATTTGGATGTCTGGCGCAGGTCTCGCGGCCGACACCACGGGTAACATCTATTTTCTCGACGCGAACGGTACCTTCGATACAGCACTCGATGCAAACGGATTTCCCGACGAGGGCGACTACGGCAACTCATTCCTGAAACTTTCAGCAAACGGTAATTCTTTGAGCGTGGCCGATTATTTCGCGATGGACAACACCGGCGCAGAAACATCCGTAGACGAGGATCTCGGGTCGGGAGGTGCCATGGTGCTGCCGGACGTCCGCGACAGCTCTGGTACGACCTGGCACTTGGCCGTCGGAGCTGGCAAAGACGCCAGCATCTATGTTGTAAACCGCGATTCGATGGGTGGATTCAATTCGCAAGACGACAATGCGATCCACCAGCAAATCCAAGGTGCTTTAGCAAATGGTGTCTGGGCCGCCCCGGCTTATTTTAACAACACGGTGTACTATGGCGCGGTTTCAGACACCTTGAAGGCGTTCAGCATCGCAAACGGAAAGTTATCGCTGTCCGCGGTTTATGCTTCCGCCAATGCTTTTGCCTCTCCAGGCACGACGCCGAGCGTATCTGCGAACGGAACCTCAAACGGCATTGTCTGGGCCATCGAAAACAGCAACGGAGCGGGCGTCCTGCATGCTTACGATGCCGGAAATTTAACCGAACTTTACAACAGCAACCAGGCGGCGAATGGACGGGATAACTTCGCGGACAACAAGTTCATCACGCCCATGATCACCAACGGAAAGGTGTACGTTGGCACGCCGACCGGCGTCATCGTTCTAGGCGTTTTGACCGGTGCGAACCAGATCGCGACTCCCACGATCAGCCCCTCCGGAGGCTCCATCAGTTCCACTCAGCCGATCAGTATCGCCGATACTACGGCAGGAGTCGCAATCTATTACACCACCAACGGGACGACGCCAAACACAACCTCGTCTCGATACACGGGGCCGTTTACGTTGTCAGCATCATCAACTGTGGAGGCGGTTGCTGTGAACGGTAGCGTCTCGAGTTCTGTGGCGGCCGACGCGTTTAACGTGCTGGCTGCGGCGGCGTCACCGACCTTTACCCCCAGCTCGGGAACGATCGGATCTTCGCAGGCCATTACTCTTACGGATGCAACTTCAGGTGCAACCATCTATTACACGATCGACGGCAGCACCCCTGCGCCTGGCGGTGGGACAACGAAACAATACTCTGCGCCATTTACGTTGTCCGCTTCTGCCACCGTCCGAGCGATTGCCACGGCGAACGGCTTCTCAAATAGCGCAACATCCAGTGCGACGTTCACAGTGCAATCATCTTCTGGTTCTGCTCTAGCTAGTGCAATCAGCATAGACTTTGTGGGTTTGGGAACGACGCCTATGGCCAGCTCGGAGGTCGCTGGAGTGGTGGCGCTGAGCAATTGGAACGACGCGAGCGGGGCCAGCAGCTCGTCACCGCTGGCTTTGGCGGATCAGAACGGAAATCCCACCACGGCCGCGATGACTTGGACATCCGACGACGTGTGGGATCAGCCGATTACGGACGAGCCCGGCAATGCCCGCATGATGAAAGGTTATCTGGACAACGGGCAGATGAAGACCACGATTGTAACGGTGAGTGGCTTGCCCGCGAACGCTGGCGGCTACAAAGTGTATGTCTACGCCGAAGGAGCCAGCAATGATACGAGCAACACGGGAATCTACCAGATCAGTGGAACAGGGATCAGCACCACGAGCACAACTCTGACCTACAACACGAATTTTAGCGGGACATTTACGCAAGCGACGGCGAGCAACCCGAACGGGAACTATGTGGTTTTCACGATTGGGAATGTGTCGGGTTTCACGGTGTCGGCGATTCCGAGTACGGCATCAACGGTATACGAGCGGGCACCGATCAATGGAATCCAGATCGTGCCACTTTCTCCGGACTTTACGCTAATGGCGACACCTACCTTGGCCGGGGTAAGTACGGGGGCGAGCGCCAGCTACACGGTCAGTGCCGCTGCGTTGAACGGGTTCACGGGCACGGTGAAACTCAGCGTGACGAATGGGATGCCGACGGGAGCAACTGCGACGTTTAGTTCGAGTTCGATAGCTCCCGGAACAAGTTCGACGATGACGGTAGCGACCAGCGGGAGCACACCGGCGGGGAGTTCCACTCTTACAATCACGGGTACGAGTGGTTCCTTGACGCGTACGGCCGATGTGACTCTGAACGTCAGCTCTGCTGGTGGTTCGGGTTCGAGTTCGACCGCCAGTGCAATCAGCATAGACTTTGTGGGTTTGGGAACGACGCCTATGGCCAGCTCGGAGGTCGCTGGAGTGGTGGCGCTGAGCAATTGGAACGACGCGAGCGGGGCCAGCAGTTCGTCACCGCTGTCTTTGGTGAATCAGAACGGAAATCCCACCACGGCCGCGATGACTTGGACATCCGACGACGTGTGGGATCAGCCGATTACGGACGAGCCCGGCAATGCCCGCATGATGAAAGGTTATCTGGACAACGGGCAGATGAAGACCACGATTGTAACGGTGAGTGGCTTGCCCGCGAATGCTGGCGGCTACAAAGTGTATGTCTACGCCGAAGGAGCCAGCAATGATACGAGCAACACGGGAATCTACCAGATCAGTGGAACAGGGATCAGCACCACGAGCACAACTCTGACCTACAACACGAATTTTAGCGGGACATTTACGCAAGCGACGGCGAGCAACCCGAACGGGAACTATGTGGTTTTCACGATTGGGAATGTGTCGGGTTTCACGGTGTCGGCGATTCCGAGTACGGCATCAACGGTATACGAGCGGGCACCGATCAATGGAATCCAGATCGTGCCACTTTCTCCGGACTTTACGCTAATGGCGACACCTACCTTGGCCGGGGTAAGTACGGGGGCGAGCGCCAGCTACACGGTCAGTGCCGCTGCATTGAATGGGTTCACGGGCACCGTGAAACTCAGCGTGACGAATGGGATGCCGACGGGAGCAACTGCGACGTTTAGTTCGAGTTCGATAGCTCCCGGAACAAGTTCGACGATGACGGTAGCGACCAGCGGGAGCACACCGGCGGGGAGTTCCACTCTTACAATCACGGGTACGAGTGGTTCCTTGACGCGTACGGCCAATGTAACTCTGAACGTTAGCGGCTCGGCTGCTGGTTCGGATTCAACCGCCAGTGCAATCAGCATAGACTTTGTGGGTTTAGGAACGACGCCGATGGCCAGTTCGGAAGCCGCTGGAGTGGTAGCGCTGAGCAATTGGAACGACGCGAGCGGGGCCAGCAGTTCGTCACCACTGTCTTTGGTGAATCAGAACGGAAGCGCCACGACCGCCACGATGACCTGGACATCCGACGACGTATGGGATCAGCCGATTACGGACGAGCCCGGCAATGCCCGCATGATGAAAGGCTATCTGGACAACGGGCAGATGAACACCACGATTGTAACGGTGAGTGGTTTGCCCGCGAACGCTGGCGGCTACAAAGTGTATGTCTACGCCGAAGGAGCCAGCAATGATACGAGCCACGCGGGAATCTACCAGATCAGTGGAACGGGGATCAGCACCACGAGTACAACTCTGACCTACAACACGAATTTTAGCGGGACATTTACGCAAGCGACGGCGAGCAACCCGAACGGGAACTATGTGGTTTTCACGATTGGGAATGTGTCGGGTTTCACGGTGTCGGCGATTCCGAGTACGGCATCAACGGTATACGAGCGGGCACCGATTAACGGAATACAGATCGTGCCGTGATAGGCGTGTCTCAAGGTGCTATGCGCGCGAGAAAGCTCGGAATGAGGAGTGCGTCCTCGCAAACGAGAGCCTAGCCACCATCGCCCGGATGACTGTTCATAACGACATTACGAGATTTTGGTTCGTCGAGGGCCAGTTCGATTGCATCCTTAAGATGACACAGCTCGGCCGGGCGATGGCAATGAGCTTCCCGGACGCCTCAATCTTGAGGAATGCACGTCCAGCTTTGGAAGTGAGGTATCCCGATGGCTTTATACCCTTGCGAAAGCCCAAACTGAAGAGCCGAATCCTTGCTTCGGTCGCACGACTTGTCACCTGCTAGGCGCCTGCGGCTTTGCTGTTGGCATATGCATCCAAGTACGCTTTGCTAGCCTCGGTTGAGTAAACGTCGGCGTAATGCTGGTGAGCTCGCGCCAATAAAGCGTGATGGGCAGCGTCCTTGTAGCGTCCTTCCTCCTGATGCTTCTGAGCCTGTTTGTGATGGAAGGCGGCCTGAGTCAGATGCTCCGCGGCGTTATGGTGATGTTGTGCGACTTGGACTGACATTGCTCTCTCCTCGGGGCGAAATCGCCCCGGCTGCGGGGGAAGAGCGGGGGCTTTGATTGTACTCGAAAATTCCCGGGCTGACTTGAGGCACGGAGTACCCACTTGCGCGATCAGATTTTTGTTGATGTTCGGCAAGGTAGTAAAAACGCAACTTGAGCATCCGGTCTGTCGATTCACGAAAGCCGCGCGGGGACGGATGGTTATGGTCGATTTTGGTTGAGACGATTCGAGGACTCCCCGGAAATCAGGCTGAACCGAAGCGTTGGCAGAAAAACACCGGTCGGACTACCTTTCTAAACGACTCCCCTAAGTCCAGCGGATTCGGAGGATAGTAACGATCGAATACATTCGAGTACCCGGTGGCGCTGGTCGCGGATGAAGAAGTGCCCTCCCGGTACCATGGTGACCGAGTGCGCACCTCTTGTCTGCGCCTTCCATGCTAAGAGAGCTTCGTGGCTCACCGTGCAATCGCTTTCACCGCCGAAAGCGTGAATATTCGTTGTGAGCGGCGGCTCGTGGCAATAAGCGTAGGTCTCGAAAACCGCAAAATCTGCACGTAGGACAGGCAGGGTCGCTTGGAGCATATCTGGATCGGCAAGCAATTCGGGGGCAATCGGTTCGTATCGCTTGCCAACTTCGGTGATAAATTCCGCCTGAGGCAGTTTTCCAATCGGCAAAAACGGATACGGCAATTGCGGGGCACGAGCGGCTGAGACCATCAGATTGGCAGGTTCGCAGCCGAAATGACGACGGAAATAACGCACCAGTTCGAAGGCGATGAGTGCACCGAGGCTGTGTCCATACAACGAAAACTCTTTGTCGAGGAAATCACGAATTCCCTCGGCCACAGCCGGAACGAGTTCCGTCATAAGCTCGAACGGTCTTTCGCGAAACCGATTTTCTCTGCCAGGTAGCTGTATACAGCAAACTTCGACATCGTTTCCCAATTTCTGCGACCATTCGCTGAAAACAGCGGTGCCGCCTCCGGCGTAGGGAACACAGATCAAACGTTGCTTGGCATGGGGGTTCGGATTCCGGCGGCTAATCCATGAATTTCCTGTCGTGGGTGACTCCGTCAAAGTTTCTCTCCAGAAGACCGGACCGAGCGCGCAGGAATCAGAACAATCCGTATTCGCGAAGCCGCACCTGGCAACCCACCAAGTGACACGATGTTATCGCTAAATGATTTCCCTGGTGAAATCCCAGTTCCAGCAATGTAGTTTCCAGTCGGAGCCGGCAGCCGCCAGAGCAGCCGCGTAACCCTCCGGCGCAGCGAGACGACGGATCGACCACTCTCCACCTTCTATTTGCGGCGACAGAACGCGAACGGGAACGTCATCCCGGTCGAGATGGATCGCCACTTCGAACGCGTTGAGCGGAATCGACAAACCGCCGCCTTTCGCCTTGATGAAGGCTTCCTTACACGTCCAATAGGAAAAAAACGCAATGGATCGTTGCGTCGCCGGAATCGCGCGCAATCGCGAGCATTCCGGTGCGGTGAAATGTCGCTCGCTGATTTCGTCCTCACCGACACTGGCACGCATGTATTCGATATCGACGCCCAGCCGCCGGCCACGGGCCAACGCGATGAGGATCTCCTCGTGGGAGTGCGATAGATTGAACTGCAAACCGGCTGGATCGTGTCTGGCAAGTTCCGGTTTCCCCTGAGCACCACACGAGAACGCGATTCGCTCCGGCCGCTCATCAAGTTCCCTTGCCAATAAAACGCGCAGCAGTCCCCTGCTCACCACGGCTCGCCGACGATCTGGTTCGAAATGGAAGCGCGCCACGCGATCAGTTTCCTCGCGCGAGAGGAATGAGCGCAATCGTTCGACCGACACCAGGGCCGAACCCAGGTGCACTCGCCAAACGAATACCTGATTGTCTACCAACCGATTTTGTCGCGGCGGGTCCTCCCACATTTTTTGCGCCAAGATCATGGGGTCTTCATGTCATCGATACGCGAATCAGCGAGTCGCGCGCTCCTTCGAGCCCACAAGCTGTCCGGACTCAAACTTTACGACGCGATCGCCGAGATGAAAGAAGCGGTCATCGTGCGTTATGACGACGACAGATTTTCCCCGGCGCTTCAATTCCGGAACCAGTTGCTTGTAGAAGACAGTGCGATACGCCGGATCTTGATCCGCAGCCCATTCGTCGAATACGTAAATCGGACGGTCCTCGAGATAAGCCGTAAGAAGCGCCAAACGCTTACGCTGCCCTTGCGAAAGCGCAACGGTCGAAAACCGGCCGTCTTGTATTTTCACTTTGTGATCCATCTCGAGCTGGATAAGGTATTTGCGGAAGTCTCCTTCACTAGCCGAACCACCAAGGCCCAAAAGATTGTCGAAAAGATAGTAATCCGAGAACACCGCAGAGAAATACTCCCGATACGAATGCCGGTTCGAGTTGTCCACAACCTTTTCATTGAAATGAATCTGGCCCGATTGTGGCGTGTAAAGTCCAACGAGCAATTTTACGAACGTTGACTTGCCACTGCCGTTCCCTCCGGTCACAAAAACAACCTCGCCGTCGCGTAGTGAAAAGTCAACTGGTCCGAGAACAAAGTGATTGCCGCGCTCCGACTGGGCCTGATAGGCGAAGACCAGACGCGAAAGTTCAAGGCGGATGGGAGCACTCGCTGTAGCGGATTGCCTCCCTGACAACGCAGGAACAGCGGGGGCCGTGCCGGCATGAACCGAGGACTCAAGCGATGTCCCAAGCTCGAGCACCTTATCGAGCGACACTTGTCCGCGCACGAATGTCGGAACCGTCCCAATAATCACCCAGACCGGGGACATCATGTATAAGATGGCGAAAACGTAACCGGTGAGCCCCTCGAGGGTCAACGGCATCAACGACGGAGCGGCAAAAAGTAGGACGCCGATCAAGGCATAAAACATCAACTGGCTCCAGCCATCGGCGATCATGTACTGGGTCATGGCAACAAGGTTTTGATGACGCAGAAACTTCGCTGTCTTGCCAATCT
This sequence comes from Candidatus Acidiferrales bacterium, assembly GCA_963722985.1. Taxonomy (GTDB): domain Bacteria; phylum Acidobacteriota; class Terriglobia; order Acidiferrales; family UBA7541; genus Acidiferrum. The sequence goes on from CAVROZ010000008.1 coordinate 568,948, forward strand.
CGGACTCCATGAACGTTGTCCGCCGCACGGTGGAAAGTTTGAGCTCTTTGACGCCTTCGATGAGCGCGCGGAAATGACCGAAGAGGCGCTCACGGCCTTCGCGTGCGAGTTGAATGGCTGCATGCGCCCGAGTCATCAAAATCTTGTAGCCTAGAGCACCAAACACGACCATGACGACCATGGCGATGAAAACCGTGCGAGAAAGATAAATGAGATATGCCGAGCAACCCAAGAGAACAGCGATATTTGTGGCTAGCGCTGGAAGGGCCTGAATGGCGGCGGCGAGAACCGCGGTATCGTCCGTGAGCGTAGTCTGTATTCGCGCAGGGCCCATCTGCTCGAGTTTCTCAAAAGGTGTATTCAGAACCTTCCGGCACAGGTCGTCGGTCAATTGAAGTAGCGTGGTCTGCGAAAAATCGACGAGGAGCAGTTGAGAAATGAATCCGGCGGCGATCTTTGCCAGGGATACCACGACGAACGCGAGCAAGACCCTCCGTGGCAGCGAATGGCCGTTATGCAACGCGTAGTTGATCAACGCGATCAGGCCTGCACTGAAGATGCCGCTCAGCAGACCCGCGAGCGAGACCAAGAACACCATTCGTCGCGATGACTTGAAAAGATAGGTGAACAGCCTCATCTACGACATTCCTTTGTCTGAGGAGCCCTTCGCGCCTGCTCGATGCAGGTTTTAAGCTGTTCGGCAAGAAGCTCGACGTGTGGGCTGTTCAGCAATAGACCGGAATCACGCGCCGGAATTCGGAAGACAGAATAGCCGTCGGACGCTCGATCACCCCATTCGAGGCGAGGGTCCTGTTTTGCCGTGATATGCCGGTCCGAAGCCAAAAATAGCGTAACGTAGCCGTCGTAGGATTTAGACACATAGCGCGACATGGCGCGCCGGTTAGCTGCCGAGACTCGATCGCGATAGATCGCGTAGCCATCACCTCGGTAGATGTCCCGCGTCGTTATCATTTCTTTCACGATTTTCTTCTTGTCGAATAAGTAGGAAGGCCATTTGTAAAGAGGAAGATTCCTTATCTGTGCGAAATGACGCAGCATGGCGTTCATGAGAAATGACCCATGGTCGTAGAAGCGCCCGGCAACCAATGTAACTACATCTCGGTGCTCCGGTGGCCATGTCTCGAGTAAGGCCAGGAGGGCCACCGTCTTTCGCTGCTCGCGAAGGCGCTGGGCCATTTCATACGCGACGGCGCCGCCCATGCACGCTCCGGCGAGGTAGTAGGGTCCCACAGGGTCCACGGACTGAATCTGGACAAGAAAGTGCTCCGCAATTTTCTCGATGGTATCGAATGGTTTTTCGTTGCCATCGAGCCCGCGGGACTGGAGAGCATAGAAGGGCTGCTCGGGGCCGAGCAGGCGAGCCAGCTTCGAATAGCCGACGACGTTGCCGCCGATCCCGGGCACAGCGAAGAGCGGGGGATTCGATCCACTCGGATGCACGGCAACCAACGAGACCCATTGTGGATTAAAACCTTCGTTTGAGAGCGCGATCGCTAGTTGTTCGATCGTCGGCGCCTGAAACAGGAGCGACGGCGGGAGCTTCCTGCCAAGAATCTTTTCCATCTGTGCGAACAGCTTGATTGCAAGGAGGGAGTGGCCTCCGAGATCGAAGAAATTGTCGTGGACCGAAATGGCGTCCCGGCCTAGCACTTGCTCCCAAATCATGAGGAGTTGCGACTCAAGTACGTTTCGGGGCTCAAAATGTTCGACAGGACCAGCTTCGGGGGTTGCGGATTCGGGCGCAGGCAGCGCTTTCCGATCGACCTTGCCGTTTGGCGTCAGCGGGAATGCCGACATCTTCACGAATGCGCTGGGGACCATATAGTCGGGCAGATGCTCGGCAACGAAACGGCGGAGATCCAATGCACTGAGGTTGGCGTGTTCTTTCGGCACAAAATAGCCGATCAGCGATTTGTTTCCACTGACATCATCCCGCGCCGTGACCACTGCGTTCGACACGGAAGGATGGCGTATCAGAAGAGTCTCTATTTCTTCCACTTCGATGCGGAAGCCACGAATCTTCACTTGGCCGTCCCGCCGGCCGATAAATTCGATGTTTCCGTCACGCAGGTAGCGCACTAGATCGCCCGTGCGATAGATCCTGGCACCTTCTCGTGGCCGAAATGGATCCGGCAGGAACCGAGCCTTGGTCAGTTGCGGGGCGCCGAGGTAGCCGCGGGCGACACCATCTCCCCCGGTGAACAACTCGCCTACTATGCCCACGGGAACAGGTTGAAGGTGCTCGTCGAGGACGTAAACGCTGGTGTTCGAAATCGGCTTGCCGATCGGGACAGTACCTTCCAAGCGCATCCCGGGTGACATCTCGAAACAACACGTGAATGTTGTATTCTCGGTCGGACCGTAGCCGTTGAGCACACGGCCTGTGGACTTAGCGGCCAAGAGCTTTTGTACAAGCGGCAGCGAAAGAACGTCTCCGCCGGCCAATACCTGGCGCACGCTGCAAAGTGATTCGAGTTCGTTTTCCACCATGTGGTGAAAGAAACCCGAAGTGAGCCACATCGTCGTTACGCCTCGTCCGCGCAAAACCGACGCTAAATCACTCGCGGAACGCGCAGGTCTCGAATGCACGAGCAGCCGCGAACCGTTTAGCAGGGCGCCCCAAATTTCAAAAGTCGAGGCATCAAAGGAAAGCGGCGCGAATTGTAGGATGACGTCATCTTCGGCAAGTCGAATATAGTTCGTGTCTCTCACGAGGCGCACGATGTTGCGATGCGTCACGCAGACCCCATTCGGCTTACCGGTTGAGCCCGATGTAAACATAATGTACGCGAGGTCGTTGGGCCCGGCCTCGTGTGGCAACGGATCGAAGCGCTCGGCAGCCGTGGAATCCGCCGCGTCATCAAGGAAAATGACTTCTACTGCGGCCCTCGGAATTTCGCGCGCAAACGCGCGAATGGAAAGCAGGATCCGGATATCGGCATCATGCAATGCCTGTGCATTCCGCTCCGCAGGATTTGAACGGTCGAGCGGGACATACGCACCGCCCGATTTCAAAACCGCCAAGAACGCGACGATCGCGCCGATCGAACGATCGAGGTATACGCCGATCGGAGTTCCGACCTTTACGCCAAGCTCGCAAAGACGCCGGGCGAGTTGATTGGCACGGCTGTTGAGCTCCTCATAGGTCAGCTTGGCGATGCCGAGTGGTTCATCCGAGGCATCGATTGTTTCAACCGCAGTCGCTTGCGGCGACCTGCGTGCTTGTTCATCGAACAACTGATGCACGCAACGGTCATCGGGATAAGCTGTCTGCGTAGTATTCCAGTCAAAGAGAATTGTTTTTCGCTCGGTATCCGTCATTAGCGGCAGGTCTGAAATTGATTGATCGATGTCCGCAACGATGGCTTCGGTAAGGACCTGGAAATGATCACGCATGCGACTTATTCTTTCAGCATCGAAAAGGTCCGTATTGTATTCAAACACACCGCGAATGCCGCTTGGTACGTCCCACAAATAGAGGTTCAAATCGAACATGACTGCCGCGGTGGTCACCTCAAATTCCGAACTGAGTGGGGTATTTTGGAAAACAAACGCGACCTGGAAAATCGGCGTGTGGGCCATTGAGCGTTCTGGACGCAACACCTCTACCAATTTCTCGAATGGCAGATCCTGATGCGCCTGCGCCTCCAAAACGACCTCGCGCACGCGCCGGATCAATTGGCGCGCGCTTGGTGCACCAGAAAGGTCCGTCCGGAGAACCAGCGTGCTCACAAAGAGACCGATCAACTGCTCAAGTTCGGGTACCGGGCGATTGGCGAGGGGTGTCCCCACGAGGATGTCCTGCTGCCCTGTGTAGCGGTAGAGAAGAATTTTGAATATTGCGAGGGTAGTCATGAACAGCGTTACTTCCTCGCGACGGCTCAGGGCACGAAGCTGGCCGGATAGACTCGGAGAGAACGAGAACGGTAAGGCGGCGCCGTGGCATGCCTGCACGGATTGCCGTGGGTGGTCGGTTGGAAGCGCGAGCACCGGCTCCGCGCCGCGCAATTTTGGAAGCCAATAGCCAAGGAGCGCGTCGAGTACCTCGCCACTGATCCAATTGTTCTGCCACACCGCATAGTCAACATACTGAACGGGAAGATCGGGAGCCTGCGAAGAGCCTCCCGCGAGCAAGTTCTGGTATTCGCGGTTGAGATCGGCAAGAAAGATGCCGAGCGACCAGCCGTCGGCTACGATGTGGTGGGTGGTGAAAAGCAGGACGTTTTCATTCGTACGAAGTTTTAGCAATTTCGTACGCAGCAGGCAATCCTTTGCGAGGTTGAATGTCTGCGCGGCCTCCGCAGCTTTCAGCCGCGTGACTTCGCGCCACAATTCACCGTCGGGAACCTCTGTGAGGTCTAACTCAGGCAAGTGTACGCGCGCCTCCGGCAGGATGACCTGGACCGGCGCACCTGCGCAATCGGGAAAGACCGTGCGCAGAATTTCGTGGCGACTCACTACGGCGTTGATTGCCCGCTCGAGCACCGACCGATCGACGGCCGAGTTGATGTAACGGGAACCGCCGAGGTTATACGCGGGATTTCCCGGTTTCAGACGATCGAGAAACCACATACGCCATTGCGCAAAGGAAAGCGGCAGATCGCCTTCTCGTGAGACACGACGCAACGGAGGCCTGCCGCGCTCAAGAAGTGAGTCTATCTCGCAGAAGAATTCAAGAATTTCGTCTTTACGCGAGGACAGTTCGGAAGCCAGTTCGGGAGTCAACCTTCCTGTTGGCGCACTGCAACGAAGCTGATTGCGATCCACCCATACACGGATGTCACGACTGCGCAGTTGATCTAGGAAATCCTTCGTCGTCACAGCTCGATTTCCTCTCGCGCGTCTTCGCCCCGTCCGACCTCCGCGACAGACGACTGCGCCGCCCATCTCACCGTTTGGAGCCGGCCGGCAAGCTCGGCGATCGTTGGCAGTTCAAAAATCGTGCGAAGCGTTAGGCTGACCTTGAAGACTTCCTGAATGCGAGAAAGAATGCGCGTAGCGAGAAGTGAATGCCCACCCAAATCAAAGAAATTATCGTTCACACCGACTGAATCGATGCCGAGTAACTCACTCCAGATGGCAGCCAAGGATTGCTCCTGCTCGTTGCGGGGCGCCAGATAGGCTGAGGGCAATTCGGGACGGGCGTGGCGCAAAACCGGTACGGTGCTCGCCGTCTCTACCTCACGGCTTGCAGGAGCTTCGCTGACCCTACTCTCGAGCACGTGCATCGCCTCGAGCATCGGGCCGAGGTCGCGCGTCGCAACCGCCAGTTGCGGAAGATTCGATGCGACGATTCGATCGAACAATTCGATTGCTTCTTGTGGGCGAATCGCGTAGCGCATCGATTCCGCGTGGGCACTCTGCAACTCGGGCGGGAGCTTCATCCGCGCGGCCATCCCCACATCGCTCCAAGCAACCCAATTGACAGAAATCATCCGGGTGCGACCCTGGGCTGCGCGCGACATTGAAAGTGAATCAAGGTAGCAATTGGCAGCTGTATAGTCAACCGATCCAACAACACCTAAAATACTGTTGATCGAAGAGCACAGTAGAAAGAAATCAAGGGGTTCGTCAGCCAGCAGTTCGTCGAGCAGCAGAGTTCCGTGGAGTTTTGGCGAAAGCACTGACTCCGCCGCGTCACGCGTCATGAGTTCGATCAGTCCGCCGCCTGGCAGTCCGGCGGCGTGAATTACGCCATGAATCGAACCGAATTCACGTCTTGCCCGTCCGACCGCATCGCGCATTTGAGCTTCATTCGCAACATCGGCTGACGCGACGATCACGTGTGAGCCCAACGCCTCGAGTTCCTGCACCCGCCGAATCGTCGCAACGGTCGGATCACTCGAATCGCTCGCATTCGCGAGCCTTGGCCACTCGCTGCGAGGCGGAAGTCCTGATCGCGATATCAAAAGAAGATTCGCGCGGACCGACCTGGCCAGATGCTCAGCGACAGTCAGGCCAATACCGCCTGTGCCCCCGGTGATGATGTATGAGCCGTGCTCTCGGAATGCCCCAAGCCCTTCGCGTGAGGGAGTCAAGCGTACACGACTCATGCCAAGCGTCCAGCGATAGGAGCCTCGATAACCAACAATATTGTCGCGGAAGCCCTGCGTAGCTTCGGCCAGAAGGAGTTTCGACGTCCAATCGCAGGCGCCGGCCTCAATACAGGAAGACTCCAAATCGACGCTGCGGCACTCGATATGATTCATTTCCTCGGGTAATACCTTACTCAGACCAAGGAGGAGCGCTTTTTCGGGATGCGGACCGTCGTAATCCAGAATCGTCTGCATACCTGATGTGACGAATAGAAGCTGGAGTGCCCCGTGGGGCACTGCCGCCGCGAGGGCCTGCCCGAGGAACAGCGGACCGAAGAACGCGCGGTCAACGACGGCGTTCATGCGCTGACGTTGTAGGGAGCAGCCGGGCAGGTCACCGACGTTACAAAGGTGAATGATGCAGCCTAACCGTTTGCCGCTCGACGTCATTTGGGCGATCAGACGCTCATAATCCTCGCGGCTCGTGAGGTCAATCGTGAAATCGTCCGCGGCAGTCCGTGCGAAGCTGCTGCCGCCGCGTACGGAAGTGGTGTCAATGCCTTCCTTGCGGAGCCGCTGAACGAGTTCTGTACCAACTCCCGAATCATCCAGGAAAACCGCCCACACTCCCTCGCCAATGTTGTCCAAACGAGATCGCATCGAAGCGAGCGGGACGGAACGCCGCCAAGAAGGAACCCAAAACCAGTCTTCCATGGGAAGGCGCGTTGCAAAAGCTGCATGGCTCGTCTGAGTTTCTCTTCCACGAGCGGATTCTCTAATTCCCTCACCGGAAGGGCGTTCAATGAAGTATTTAGTTCGTTCAAATGGATAGTTGGGCAGCGAGATGCGATGGCGACGCTCCCCCTCGTGCAGTTTTTGCCACGAAACACCTGCCCCCGCGAGCCAGAGGCGGCCTAGCGTATTCAGGACGAAACTTTCGCTTGGCTGTTTTTCATGGGCCTGTGGCAGAGACGAAAGAACGAAATCTTCGGGCAAGCCCGCCAACACTTGGCGAGTAAGCGTCTTAAGCGTATGGCCCGGACCCACTTCGAGAAATATGGATCCTGAATCCTTTGCCAATTCGGAAACGGCAGCGGAAAACAACACCGTGGCCCGCAGATGTCGCCCCCAATAGTGGGGATCGATTGCGTCCGCATCCGCAATCTTTGCCCCGGTGACATTAGACAGGAATGTGAGCTTGGGGGCATTGCGCCTCACGCCCGCGACTTTTTCAACGAAGGGCGCTATCGCGCCGTCCATCATCGCCGAGTGAAACGCGTGCGAAGTTCGCACCCGCTGACAGCCAACACCTTGGCCTTCCAGTTTCTTCTCAACATTGTCAATCTCTGGAAAGGGTCCGGACACAACGCAGAGCGAAGGCCCATTGACCGCGGCAATCGAGATCGCATCCGGAAGACGCGGGCGAAGTTCTTGTGCGCTTAAATTTACCGCCAGCATTGCCCCTTTGGGAAGGCCGTACATCAGGTCGCCGCGAGCCGCCACCAATGCCAGCGCGTCGCTGAGGGTAAAGACGCCCGCCAGGCAGGCCGCAACGTATTCGCCGATGCTGTGCCCCAGCATCGCGCGGGGCTCAATTCCCCAATGCGTCCACAGCTTTGCGAGGGCGTACTCGGTGGCGAACAATGCCGGCTGTGTGAGCCATGTCTGGTTCAGCAGGTCTGCGGCACCGGCGGTCGTTCCTTTCACGGACATGGCGGGAAACAATTCCGGATACAGTGCCGCGCGCAGGTCGCAACCCAAATGCGGTCGCAATAATTCTGCACATTGATCAATGTGCTCGCGGAAGACTTTCTCTTCCCGATAGACGCCGGCACCCATGTTGGGGTACTGGCTCCCCTGTCCGCTAAAAAGAAATACGACCGGGCGATTTTTCGACTGCTGCTGAGAGGCATGAACCCGCCGGTAGTCATTCGATTCAAGAGTTCTGCGCGCGTCCTCGAGGTTCGCGGTCAGAACCATCTTGCGATGGTCGAAGGTTCGCCTGCCGTTCTGAAGCGTGTAGGCAGCGTCGGCCAGATTGGTCTCGGGATGATCGGTGAGAAATCGAACGAGATTGTGGGTCTGCACATCGAGCGCCGCCTTTGATCGCGCAGAAAGAACCACGATCTGATTGGGTCGTGCGGCAGGTGATGAAGCGACCACGGGCGCTTCTTCCAGTACAACGTGCGCATTCGTACCACCAATGCCAAAAGAACTCACCCCCGCGCGCCGGGGCATTCCGTCGGGATTCCATGGCGCGAGCTTAGTGATTACATGAAACGGACTGTTTGCGAAGTCGATTTGTGGGTTCGCGCTTTCGAAATTCAGAGTGGGAGGAAGTTCACGATGCTTCATCGCGAGAACCGTTTTGATCAACCCGGCGACCCCTGCGGCAGCGTCCAAGTGCCCGATGTTACTTTTCACCGACCCGATGCCGCAGAACTGATGTTCGCGTGTGCGCGAGGAGAATACCTTTGTCAGTGCCGCAACTTCGATAGGGTCGCCGAGCGGCGTAGCGGTGCCGTGCGCTTCGACATACGTGATTGTGCGGGGATCGACCTCGGCCATCGCTTGAGCCGATGCGACCGCCGCAGCCTGGCCCGCAACGCTTGGAGCGGTATAGCCGACTTTCCCAGATCCGTCGTTGTTGATCGCCGCGCCCAGAATTAACGCGTGAATATTATCGGCGTTCTTCAACGCTTCATCTAGGCGCTTGAGCACCACGATTCCCACACCCTCACCGGCGCGGATTCCTCCCGCGTTCGCGTCGAAAGGACGGCAATGGCCATCGGGAGAAAAGATCATGCCCTCCTGATACAGATATCCCGTATTTTGAGGAAAATTGATGGATACTCCGCCCGCGAGCGCGAGGTCGCATTGACGGCTCAGAAGGCTCTGGCATGCCAGTTGAATCGCGACGAGTGACGTCGAACATGCGGTCTGAACCGCGATACTCGGTCCACGCAAGTTCAATTTGTAAGAAACGCGGGTAGTAAGAAAGTCTTTATCATTGCCGATCATGGCCTGATACCCGCCCGCCGATGCGAGCACGTCGGCATTCGCCAGAAGATTATTCGTAGCGTAGGTGTTCATACTCGAACCCGCAAATACGGCGATTGAGCCGTCGTAGGTGTCGGAGTCATAGCCGGAATCTTCCAAGGCCTCCCACGAGCATTCGAGAAAAGCGCGATGTTGCGGGTCCATCACTTCAGCTTCGCGCGGGCTCACTCCAAAAAACCCCGCGTCGAACAATGCCGCATCGTCAAGATGAGTACCCGCCTTGACATATGCCGGATTCTCGAGCGCGCGCGGATCGACGCCTGCCGCGAGCAATTCCTCATCCGAAAAGTTGCGCAACGATTCGATGCCGTTGCGAAGGTTCTGCCAAAATTGTTCGAGGTTTCTCGCGCCTGGAAAACGCCCAGCCATGCCGATAATGGCAATCGCCGTGGCCGGTTTTTTGAGCGACTCGTTCATTGGTCAACACCTTTATGACGGCGAGTTGGTCCCCCTCAGGGTTTCGTTTCGCTTGCTCGGGCGCTCCAGCACACCTGCAAACGATTCTTCTTCTCCATTCGTGTTTGACAGAAAGTCCGCTAACGAGCTTATGGTCGGGTGCTCGAACAATTCGACCACGGCAATCGTCCGATTCATTCGCTTGCACAACCGGTTCTGGACCTGAACGACCAGCAAAGAATGACCTCCGATGTCGAAGAAATTGTCGTGCAATCCGACTTTCTCGAGCTTGAGCACCTCCTGCCATATTTCAGCAATCACGCGCTCGGCCTCCGTTGATGGCGCCACGTAGGTGCTTGATCCGAGCGTTCTTTGGCTGCTGGGCTCCGGCAGCCTTCGTTTGTCGATTTTGGCGTTTGGGGTGAGTGGGAACGACTCCAGCGCAACAAAAGCTGACGGGATCGTGTATTCCGGAAGAGTTTTGGCAAGATGCGCGCGCAGGGCCGATGCATCAAACTCCATATTCGATTGAGGAACAATGTAGGCAACCAGATTCTTCTCGCCGCTCGCATCGTCCCGTGCCACAACCACCGCTCGCGAGATGCCCGGGGCATTCGTGATTGCGGTTTCGACTTCTCCCAACTCAATCCGAAATCCGTGAATCTTCACTTGTTGGTCGATCCGCCCAAGACATTGAATTGTGCCGTCCTCGCGGTAGCGGCCAAGGTCTCCGGTAGCGTACATCCGGGCAGCCGAAGCATCCGAAAACGGGTCCGGAACAAATCGTTCGGAAGTTAGTTCGGGCCGGTTTAAATATGCGCGCGCCAGACCGTCCCCACCGATGTAAATTTCGCCCGGAACGCCGAAGGGTACCGGACGGCGCTGCGCGTCGAGAATGTAGACCGCCGTATTCGCTATGGGATGACCAATATCAGGATACGAATCGCCGGGCTCAACGCGGCCGACGGTTGACCAAATTGTCGTCTCGGTTGGGCCGTATAAATTCCACACTTCGGCGCCGGTGGCGAGGAGCTTGTCGGCTAAGTCACGCGATAGCGCTTCGCCGCCGCAAAGAACTTTAAGGCTCGGCAGACCACGCCAACCCGCTTCGAATATCAAGCGCCATGTCGCAGGCGTGGCCTGCATCACGGTTGCCTGGGATTGTTCGAGCAGGGCAGCCAGCGCGACACCGTCTATCGCCGTCGAGCGGCTCGCGATGATCACGTGCCCGCCGACAGTGAGCGGTCCATAAATTTCGAGGCCGGCGATATCGAACGAAAGCGTCGTAACGGACACCAGGCGATCGGTTGCCGTCAGCCCAGGCTCCTTGCGCATCGAAACGAGGAAATTCACAACTGAACGATGCTCTATCTCCACGCCTTTTGGTTTTCCGGTCGAGCCCGAGGTGTAGGTCACGTAGGCGAGATTTTCCGGTTTTGCCGACGACGGCAAATCATCGGCGGCTTCGCACGCAATTGCAGGCCAGTCGGCATCCATGCGCAATACGCACGCCGCGGCTTGCCCCGACAAACGTGCCGGGAACTTTTCCTGCGTCAGCAGAACATGCAATTGCGAGTCATGGATCATGAATTCGATACGTTCGATTGGGAATGATGGATCGAGCGGCACATAAGCTCCCCCTGCTTTGAGCGCGCCAAGCACCGCCACAACCATATCCAGTGAGCGCTCGACCCACACTCCAACCAACGCATCCGGACCGATGCCGTGTTTCTTCAATTGCCGTGCAAGGCGATTGGCACGTTCGTTTAACTCTCGATAGGTCAGACAATTTCCTTCGAATGTAACCGCGACGGCATCGGGACTTCGAGCGACCTGCTCTTCAAATAGGACGTGGACGCATTTATCCTTCGGATACGCAGCGGATGCCCCGTTCCCTGTGCCAATCGGCTGCCGCCGCGCCATCTCGGTCAACATGGACAAGTCCGCAATCCGAGCGTCCGGTGTCCTGACAAATCCTTCGAGCAGCCCTCGGAAATGTTCAGGCATGCGTTCTATCGTCGCGCTATCGAGGACGTCGAGGTTGTACTCGAAATGAAGCTTTAGCCCTTCCTTGCGCTCGGCGATATCGACGGAGAGATCGAATCGTGCCGTATTGGTTTCGATGTCGATGGGACTTAACGTCAGTCCCGGCAAATCGATGTCCGGAATCGGCAGATTCTGAAAACTGAACATCACCTGAAAGAGTGGCGAATGGTCGAGGGCGCGTCTTGGCTTCAGGACTTCAACGAGCTCATCGAACGGCACATCCTGATGCGCGTAAGCCTCGAGCGCGACCTCGCGCGTCCTGGCCAGTAACTCGCGGACGGTTGGATTGCCGGAAACGTCGGTGCGCAGAACGAGATTATTCACAAAGAAACCGATAATGTTTTCGATCTCGGCACGGCTTCGATTCGCTGTGGGTGAGCCGACGATCATGTCTTCTTCGCCTGTGTAGCGATGCAGCAGAACCTGAAATCCTGCGAGCAGAACCATGAAAAATGTCGCACCTTCGTCGCGGCCGAGGGCCTTCAGATCGTCCGCTAACGCTGCCGGGAAAATCGATGTTACCCGCCCGCCGTGAAAACTCTGAAGTTTGGGCCGTGGGCGGCTCGAAGGAAGCTGCAACACGGGCAGTGATCCGCCAAGATGCTCCTTCCAATACGGAAGCTGCGCGTCGCGTATACCTCCGTCGAGCCAGTGACGCTGCCACTTTGCGAAATCCGAATACTGCACGGGAAGATTCGGCAAATGGGCTTTGCGATTCGTCACGCTGGCTGTGTAGAGTTCGGTTAGCTCGCGTACGAACACGCCGAGCGACCAGCCGTCGGAAATAATGTGATGCATGGCAAGAAAGAGCGCATGCGTTGTGGCGTCGAGCTTCCACAAAACGGCGCGGAACAGTGGGCCACGTGCTAGATCGAATGGCTGCCGGGCGGCGGCAGTGGCGCCGCGAAGAACCTCCTCTTCGCGGCGAGCTGGCGGCAGATGGCTAAGGTCAACACGCTCGAGTTTCCATGTCGGCGCCGAATCAACGATCACCTTCGGCGCCCCTTCAACGGTCGCAAAACGCGTTCGCAAGCTTTCGTGCCGGCGAGTGATTTCCCCGAGCCCGTTCTCGAGTCCGGCGAAGTCGAGGTGACCCTTGAGTCGAAAAGCTGCAGCGATGTTATACGCTGCGCTGTTGGGCTCAAGCTGGTTGAGAAACCAAAGGCGCTGCTGACAAAACGAAACCGGCAAGTCGCTCCCGCTCTCGATGCGCTCAATGGTTGATGCGCGAGCACCCTGGGCGTCGGCGGACTGCCGCAAGAAAGCGCTGATCTCTTCCTTACGTAACGCCAGCTCCGACTTCAGGTCGGGGGTCAAAATCCCGCGCGGTGCGTTTACATTCAGGCGCTTGCCGTCGAGCGAGAGGATCACATCCAGGGAACGAAGGTCGGACAAGAGCTGAACCAGCGACTTCATATAGCCAGCTCCTCATGCTCGGAGGAGCCCAGTTGCGCTCGGGTACCGTCGCCCGCGCTGACAAGCCGTGCATTCAGGAACATTGCCGCCAAATCAAGAGTCGGATATTCGAAGAAGAAATTCGGAGTCAGCGTCACGCCCAAGTCCTTCTGCAGTTCGTTCTTGAGTTCAAGAGCCATTAATGAGTCGAGTCCTAGCTCCGCCAGTGGTTGATCGTCACGGAGCACGACGCCTGAGTTCAGGCGAAGCACGCCCACGATTCGCACGCGCACGTGTTTCTTGATTACGCTCAGGCGTCTGTCAGCGGGTGTCGTTTCCAATAGAGACTTCAGCTCGTCCGGGCGCTCGCTCGAAGCAGGCTCTTCGCTCGCCGCCAGTGACACCTCTTCGAAAAATGCCGTGCGGCCGTGCGCCTTCAGCTGAGACAGAAATGTTCGCCGGTCGATAGGCAGCGCCGCCACTTCGGCCCGCCCGCTCGAGATCGCCTGTTCTAGTAGCTCGATGCCCTTTTCAGGAGAAAAAGCACTCATCCCCAATCGCGCAGCGCGGCTCGTGTCCTTCTGGCGAGCTGCCGCACCGATTTCCGACCACGGCCCCCACGCAATCGTGACGGATGGCAGCCCCTCTCGCTGGCGTTGCTGGGACAGAGCCCCGAGAAAGCCATTCGCAGCCGCATGATTACTCTGCCCAGCGGACCCGAGAACGGTTGCAGCGGATCCAAATAACACCAGGAAATCTAGGGGGTAGCGGCGGGAAAATTCATCGAGAAGCCAGCTCCCAGTAACCTTTGACGCAAATACCTTTACGAATTTTTCGCGTGTCTGCTTGAGGAGCGTGCCGTCGTCCAATGTGCCTGCGGCGTGGATGATACCGTGCAGCTCAGCTCCGGCTTCGTCGATCCGTTTGAATATTTTTTCGACGTCGCGCCGCTCCGAGATGTCGGCGATCAGATCGTAAATCCACACCCCCTGATCTTTCAGTTTCGAGATTTGCTCGCGGATCTCTCTTGACGGTTCACTGCGGCCGACCATGAAGATGCGCGTGGCCCCGCGTTCCACCATCCACCGAACCGTACGAAAACCCAGTCCGCCGTAGGCGCCAGTCACCAGATAGGCTGCATCCGGCATCAACTTGCAGGGCTTCGTATCTCGCGATGCGACCGCGCTCAAAGCAACCAATCGAGGAAGGACGAGCTTCCCTTGACGGATCGCCAGCGACGGCTCTTCGGTCCCAGCCCGGATCAGCTGACCGAACAGGATCAAATCCTTCTCGGCCGGCTTCGATGGAAGATCCACCCAGCAGGTCGACAACTCGGGATGCTCCAAGCGTGCTGTCCCGGCCATCGCATCGGCGATGGCTGAGGGCAGATTGATGGGTCCGTCGTTTTCAATGGCAGCCACGCCTTTTGTCACAAGCCAAATCGTGCTTCGATCCGACCCCAACTCCGAGACGGCTGCTTGCAGCAGCTCAAGCACGTCGACGGCGTTTTCCAGGGTGAGCGCCGGGATCTCCGAGTTGGCAGGTGTTTCGGCTAGCTCAAGCAGGATGGAGGACGGCTTTGTCCCCTCGCGCAGCCGCTGCTTCAGCCTGCCCGGCGCTGAACTTCGGCTCCCCCGTCTGGGCGTTTCCGCGTCCTCAAGTTTGTGAACAACCATGCCCGCGGCATGGAGCGCCAGTGAAAGGTCCGGCGCCGCGCTTCTGCTAAGCACCAGGACCGAGGGAAGATTTTCGCGAGGTGCAGTCCTAGAAGGCTGGGCGACCAGAATGGTCTGTCGTTCCGTGAGCATCCTGGCGGGACCGTCTTCTTCGAGCGCAGCACCGCTAAGACCGAGTTCCGAGAACAGATCTAGCCATTGCTGGCGATGCATCAGAGCATAGCTTTGCCGCCGCGGTGCGTCGCTATACCGCCACCACCCCTCCGTCATTCCCACAGTCAGGTCGCCAAACCTTTGCCGACCCGTGCATTCGGAAATCAACATGGTCCCGTTCCGACGCAGCGTCGATCGCAGCCGGTTCAGCGTCTGAGCGAGATCCCTCGTGGCATGCAGCACATTCATGGCAACAATGATATCGACGCCTTCAACGATCCCTGAATCCCCGCCAAGGTCCTTTTCGAGGTCCAGCGTTGCGTATCGTACAAATGGGAATTTGGCGAACTTGTTGCGAGCAAGGTTGAAAAATGCGGAGGAAACATCGGTAAAAAGATACTCCACGCGAGCTCCCTCGAGCCGCGGCAATATCTCAGAAGTGGCGCCGCCGGTTCCCGCGCCAACCTCCAGCACTCGCACAACCTGATCGGCCGGATAACCTCCGACCGCTCTTCGCACCACCTCACCGAGAGCCCCATTGAACATTCGCGCCGCGGGCGCGTTCTGGTAGACCTGTTCGGCGAGCTCAAGGGAGCCGTTCGGAAACAATGCTTCCACTGCCGACATTCGACCCCGTAGAACACTGGCCAGGTCAGACGCCCGGCTAAGGAAATTCAACTCTGCGGTAAACAATGGAAATTCCGCCGACATTCGTGCGCGTTCGCTAGCCGAGTTCCTTTGCGGAATTGTGCCGAAAACCCATCCGTCTTCATCACGGTGAACTATCCGGTCTTCTTCTAAAATGGCAAACAGTCTTTCGATCAGGCGACGATGTTCCGGTCTGATACCTAGCTTGCCGTCGAGGTCACCAGGAGAAAGGCGCGTGCCTTTCCGCAGATTGACACCTACTTCGTCGAGCGCCTCAAGAATGTACGTGGTGCAAAGACCATCGAGTTCAGGGAGAAAATCGCCATAGGCTGCAAGAGTCTTATGTGTTTCCCCTTCACGACTCATTGCATCGATCGCTTTCGTCGCAGCGCCGAGCAAGTACTCGGGCGTTGCTGGCTCGAAGCCGCTGGCCGAACTCGGCTGGACCCGCCATTCCGTCGTGTAGAGCGTCGGATCGAATTGAATCCGCGGCGAAGACGCGAGTGTGGCGCCCTCCGGGATCGTTAGCCAATAGCGCTGCCGCTCGAAAGGATAGGTCGGTAACGCGAGCTTTCGACCGGGGTGATCTTGATAAACCCTGTTCCAATCGATTGCCGCACCCAAGAGGTAAAGCTGACGGAGTGCCTCCTGCAAACTCTGCCAGGCTTCTTGTCCGCGCCGCAGGGAGGCAAGGCAACGAACTGAGGACCCCGACAAGGCCGGCCTTGCCATGCCAAGCAAAACCGGATCAGGCCCGACTTCAAGCAGACCTGCCGGGTGCTGCGCCATCAAGGAGCAAAGCCCGTCTGAAAAACGGACGGCGCTGCGGATCTGCCGCCGCCAGTAAGACGCATCGATGCGATCGGATGAGGAGAGAACCTTCCCGCTCACGCTGGACACCAGCGGGAGCTCCGGTACCGCGCAGGGAAACTTTGCCGCCTGCCTCTCAAACTCATCCAGAATTGGCTCCATCAGCACGGAGTGGAATGCATGCGACACGCGGAGCGGCTGGAATACGAGGCTGCGTGCGGCGAGCAGGGCACGCAGCTCAGCAATCTGCTCCGAGGCTCCTGAAACAACAACACTCCGCGCACTATTTACCGCAGCAATAGAGAGCCCCTTGAGCGGCCGTATGATCTCCGCAATTTCGTCTTCGCCGCCGGCAACAGCTAGCATGGCGCCGCTTCGCGGCAGACGGCCCATCAGCCTTCCGCGTTCGAAAGCGAGCGTCAGCCCGGCCTCCAGTGAAAACACACCGGCAATGCAGGCTGCTACATACTCGCCAAGGCTGTGACCCAATACAACGGAGGGGCGCACTCCCCAGGAACGCCAAAGCATGGCCAAGGCGTATTCGAAGACGAACAGCACAGGCTGCGTCCAAGCCGTGTCGTGAATCAAATCTTTTGGAACTGTTTCGTTTCCGCAGAGCACTTCTGAAAGTCGATGCTCTAGCTTACCCCCCAGTATGACCTCGCATCGATCGACCGCGGATCGAAACACGCTGCTCTGCGCGTAGAGCGCGCCTCCCATACCCGCATATTGCGATCCTTGACCGGTAAACAGAAAGCCGATGCATGGCTCTTCATAGCCGGCGAGGAAACGATAAGTCGGATGGTCTCTCACTCCACAGACCGCAATCTGCTGCAACTGAGTAGCAGCCTCCTGCGCCGAGCTCGAAAGAAGCGCGACGCGATGCTGGAATTGGGATCGCCCCGTGTTCAGCGAGAAAGCGAAATCCGCCAGAGAGATGTGGGTATTACCTCGCAAATATTCGGCATGCCTGCCACACAAAGTCGTGAGAGCCTCGACAGTCCTGGCCGATACGGTGATGATCTCGGCTGCGCCCGTGCAGCTACTGTCCAGATTCGCCGCCGGAGGCTCCTCAATCACGATGTGAGCATTGGTTCCGCTGAAGCCAAATGAGCTGACGCCGGCGATGCGGGGTCGCGAGCTCACCGGCCAAGGGGTCGGACACATGGCAAGCTTCAGGGGCAGGGGCCGCAGAGCATTGTTTTCATTCCCTTCCGATACGTGCAGATGGGGAGGAATACATTCATGCTGCAACCCCAGCAGAACCTTGATCACGCCGGCAACGCCTGCCGCGGCCTCAAGATGGCCGATGTTGGTCTTCACTGAGCCGATTACGAGCTTTGAACCATGGCTGCGATTTGTGCCAAAAACAGCCGCAAGAGCGCCCAGCTCGATTGCATCACCCAATACTGTGCCAGTGCCATGCGTCTCGATGTAATCCACATCCTCTGAGCGCAGGCCGGCCTGGCGCAAAGCCTCCATCATTACTGCTTCCTGGGATGGTCCGCTCGGCGCGGTCAGTCCGCCACTCCGTCCGTCGTGATTGATGGCGCTCCCGCGGATCAGGCCGAGGATACGGTCGCGATCCGCCTGGGCGTCAGCAAGTCGCTTCAATACCAGCATGCCGCAGCCCTCTGAGCGCACGAAGCCATCGGCGGACTGCGAAAAAGACTTGCAGCGGCCATCGCCAGCAAGCATGCGCGCCTGTGATAACGTAATCGTCAGCTGCGGCACAAGAATCGCATTGACTCCTCCGGCCAGGGCCATCCGGCATTCACCTTGCCGCAGGCTCTGACAGGCCAGATGGATCGCCACGGCAGAAGATGAGCACGCCGTATCGATCGATAGATTCGGACCTTTCAGTCCAAGGAAATACGAGATGCGCCCGGTCGCTACCGAACGCGCAGCCCCAGTACCGGAATACGCGTCGAATAGGTTTTCGTCATACCGGCTGAGCAACATGGCATAGTCATTCGTGCTTAAGCCGGCGAAGACACCGGCCGGGCTGCCGTTCAAACAGTCCGCTCGCACACAGGCATTTTCGAGCGCTTCCCAAGTCACCTCGAGCAACATCCTTTGCTGAGGATCCATGCCCACTGCCTCTCTCGGGGAAATACTGAAGAAGGCTGGATCAAATTGATCGATCTCCCGGACGAATCCGCCCCACTTCGTAATTGCCTTGCCGGGCGTACCCGGGCGCGGATCGTAGAAGGCATCTGCATCCCAGCGGATCGGAGGAACCTGCTCGATCGCATCGACGCCCTCCGCCAGCAGTTCCCAGAATGCCGTCGGACTGTCGACCCCTCCCGGCATTCGGCACCCGAGACCGATTACGGCAACAGGCTCGCAGGCAACCGCGTCCCGCGCGGTCAGGCGCCGCTCCAGTTCCGCCGCCAGCAAGGCCAGCCGTTTTGGAGAGAGCTTCTGAATGCGCTCGAGAAACTCGCCGGAGGTAGGTTCAGTAGACATTCAAGGAAAGTGCTCCAGTTAACAGACGACGGCCTCACTCGAACCAGGATTCGACATCTTCATCAGACATGCGCTCAATGGTGTCCAGAATGGCCAGGGAATTCTCGTTCGGTTTGCTGACGGCTCGGACCCGCGCGGCCGACGCAGCCGCCGGCGTTTCTTCATGCGTGGACAAGGCAACCTTATTCAGATAGTTGGCCAGCGCTCGTAGCGTTGGATAATCAAAAAGTATCGTCGACGGGAAGTGCCTCTGCAATATGCCGGAGAGGCCATTCCGCAATTCGATTGCGAGCAGCGAGTCCATTCCGAGGTCGCTCAACGGCACATCGGGATCGATATATTCTCCGCTGCCTAGACCAAGGGTCCGGCGCACGATGTCACCGGCGGTACGCAACAGAGCGGCCTCCCGCATCGCAGCGGGTAAGGCGTAAATCATTTCCAGCGTCGAAGTTGCGGGAGGAAGATTTTGAACCTTCATCTGGGCGATGGGCAGCGGGGTTCCTCGTGCACTGCGCACATAAGGTTCGGAGAACAGTTTCGCGTAAAACGAAAGGTCAGCCTGATTCCGGCGCGGCGCGAGATAGCGGGGCCAGTCGATCGAGGCAATCGTCACTTGGGATTCTCCGCACCCTAGCGCCAGCCGCAGTGCCTCGAGTGCGCCTTCCGGCGACATCATCTCCATGCCGGACCGCTCGAGCTGACGCCGTACCTCGTCGCCCGAGGCAGCGCCGGTCTCGCTCCAAGCACCCCAGTTCACGCTTAAAACGGGGAGACTATGTGCGCGCCGGAAGTGCGCCAATCCGTCCAGAAAGGATGCTGCAGCACAGTGATTTACCTGCCCGTAGGCGCCGCCGATCGAGGCCCAGGAAGAAAACAGCACAAAGAACTCGATCGGCAGCTTACTCGTCAGGACATGCAGATTCCACGCGCCGTCGATCTTCGGCCTTAACACGCGTAGCATCCGATCCCTGGACTGCTCTTCAAGAGAAGCATTGTCCAGCAGCCCTGCGCAGTGCCAAACTCCGCGCAGGTCGGCTCCCGCCATCTGAATTGCTTTTCTTGCGGTTTCCGGATCGGCGATGTCGCCCTCGATTGTTCGCGTGGCGACTCCGTTCGCCTTCAGGCGCCCGACCAATCGGCAGGTCGTTTCGTCTGGCGCGCGCCTTCCCACAAGCACGAGTTCGCGCGCCCCGTTCGCGGCCAGCCACTCCGCCAGCTTCAGGCCGATTCCACGCATGCCCCCGGTGATCAAATGAGTGCCTGAGAATCTCTCTGCCGGTTTCCGTACCACCACAATCCGGCCGATGTGCTCCGCTCGCGCCATGAAACGGAATGCTTCTTTCACCATCGACGAATCAAAGACCGTGGTTGGCAAAACTGGGAGCGATCCCTCGGCCACCTCTTTGAGGAGTGCCGCGAGCCGTTGAGCCACCCAGGATGATCCTGCGGCGAACTGAGGCGTAAGATCGACCGGCAGATAGCGCACGCCAGGCCACTTCCGTTCGACGGCTTCCGTATCACGCAGATCCGTTTTTCCAAGCTCGATGAATCGTCCTCCGAGGTTGAGCAATTGGAGGCCAACATCGATGGCCTCTCCTGCCAGAGAGTTGAGAACGATGTCGACTCCGCCAGATATTTCTCTGCCGAACTCGAGCGAGCGGGAATTGTAGACGCGCGCAACGCCCAAACCTCTTAAAAACGCGCGCTTCTTTTCGCTGCCTGCGGTGCCGATCGGTTCGGCTCCCAACTTCCGGCATAGGTGCACAGCGGCAAGACCTACACCGCCAGCAGCTCCATGAATCAGCACGCGCTCGCCCTGGCGAACTCGTGCCACTATGTTCAGACAGTAGTCTGCTGCCAGATAGGCGACGCTTTGTGCGGCCGCTTCTGCGAACGACAATGTCTCCGGTTTGCGAACGAGCAGCGCTCTCGATGCCACCACGTGACTCGCAAAGCATCCAAGGGCGATCGCTACGACTGCGTCTCCGGGCACAAGATCGGTGACAGCTTCTCCGGTTCGAAGAACCATGCCGGCGCAGTCCGTGCCGATCGGTGCGTCGGAAGCGATGGCGCCCAGAGCCAGCATTGCATCACGGAAATTCAGGGTAGTTGCGCTAGCACTGATCTCGACCTCATGAGGTTGCAATTCCCGCCGCGAGTCCATCACCCATTCGAGACCTTCAATTCCAGTACCCGTCTGCAACTGCACACGCGCGGGCATTTGTTCGACACGAGGGGTCTGCAATCTCTCGAGCTTCGCAACGTAACGCTTGCCGGATCGCCATGCCACCCACTGACTGTCCGCATCCGACTGCACCTCAGCCGCGATCTGCGAGGCACTGGCGTCGTGATCTTCAACATCGCAATCGAGCCGCGTGCAGCGCAACTCCGGCGCTTCCATAGCGATGCCGGTAGCCAAACCTACCAACGGAGCGCCAGCCAGCTCAATGGTCGGCTCATCCGGCCCGATGGCACACGCGGTCACTACGTAAAGCCGCAACCCAGCTTGCGAGCGATGCCGGAGCAGGTGCTGCGTGGTCGTGAGCAGGGAGCGCAGAGAACCTTCGATCGCGCTGCAAGCCATGCCGGGAGAGAGTGTGTCAAAGGGCTCGGACGGCCCGGCCACCCAGAGCACGGTGTCGACAACCGCGAGCAGCGTTTGGGTCAGGTTGCCGGCGTTCAGGGAATCGACTTCAGCGCCTCGCTCCCGCAGATGCAGCGTGAGTTTGGCAGCAAGCTCTCCCTCACCGATGACCAGGACGCGCTTCAACTGCACGAGATTGCTCGCCAGTTCTTCCACCTGCCAGTCAAGTCGATACATCCAGGAGGCAATATCCGCCGTACTCTTCTTGAATTTCCTGAAGCGCAGATTCGATAGATAGACGAGGGGGGAGCCGTCGGTATTGGTGATGGTGACCTCGGCGGAGAGGGTCTCGGCGTCGATGCGCCGGATGGTCACATAGCTGCAGTTATGCTGGGTTGGGCGCCCGTATACCTGCAGTCGTTCGACGCTTAAGGGGAGATACAGAGCCTGGTCGTCGTCGTCGCCGTGGTCTGCCATTCCCGCCACCTGCAGACAGGCATCCAGCCACCAGGGACTTAGCTCCCAGCCCGCTTCGTCCGCCTCGCGCACGACAATTTCTCCGAGAGCTTCGCTTTCTCCGACCCACACCCGCTCCACGCCTCGGAATCGCTCTCCGAACTCGAGTCCGCGCGACGCGATCTGCGCATAAAACTCAGCCCCGGCCTCTGGCGGCCGCAACCGCTCCCGAAGTGCCTCCAGATTCAACCGCTCTGGTCTGTGTTGCGGCTCTTCGGCTCGCCGCAGCCAAGCCTCCGAGACCCTCTCCCACTCGCCACCGGTTTGCTCCGCATACACGCGCACCCGGCTGCGTCCACTGCTCTCTTCCTCCTCCACTACGGTCTGCACCCGCCGCTCGCCTGCGATCACCAGCCGACATTGCAGCACCACGTCTTCCAGAACGCATCGTTGCGCGAAGGCTTCCGCGCCCGCCTCCAGCATCAGTTCCAGATGCCCCGTCATCGGCAGAACCACATGGCCTTCCACCACATGCTCGCCGATCCAGCTTGCCGCACTCAGCTTCGTCTCGTACTGACCGCGTACGCCTGCCGTGCGCAGACGACGACCGAGAAGATTTCTTTGCGTGGCCTTCCCGCTCTCTGCTTCCGCTGCTGCGTTTGGTTCAATCCAGTAACGCTCCCGCTGAAATGCATACGTCGGCAGCGCCACCCGGCGCAGCTTCCGGCCACTCCATCGTCCAGCCCAATCCATCGCCCCACCGTGCACAAACTCTGCCGCCACGGTAGCCGCCGAGCCAGCCGCATCCGCCAAACCGTTCCACACACGCTGACCCGCACTCACCCGCCCGACATAAACACCCTCCGGGCTCTCGCCCCGCAGCCAGCCGTGAAGCTTCGCCGCCGCTGCCACCTTGCCGACAGCCACCACCGCCAGACGCTCCCCAAACACCGCCCGCCCCAGTGCCGCCGTGTAACAGATCGCACTCCAATCTGCGTCGCTCTCAGAAAGAAACTCTGCATAACGATCGACCAGCGCACGCAGCCCATCCTCGGTTCGCCCGGTCACCACCAGCACCTCTTCGCGGGGCTGTGCATCTGCAATCCGCGCTTCTTCCTCCCAGCCCTCCACCACCACGTGCGCGTTCGTCCCGCTAAAACCGAACGAGCTCACGCCCCCAATACGCCTTCCCTCGATCGGCAACCATTCCCGTGACTCCGTCACCACTTCCAGCGGTAGCTCGCTCCAGCGCACATGCTCACTCGGACTGTTCCAGTGCAGCTGGCCCGGCACTACGCCGTGCTGCAGCCCGAGAACTACCTTGATCAGCCCGGCTATCCCGGCCGCCGATTCCAGATGCCCCACATTGGTCTTCACCGATCCGATCAGCAGCTTCTTCTCCCGTTGCCGCCCGTCGCCAAAGACCGCACCAAGTGCCTCGGCCTCAATCGGATCGCCCAGCGCCGTCCCGGTGCCGTGCGCCTCCACATAACCCACCTGCCACGCCTCAATCCCCGCCCGCCGATGCGCCTCGCGCAGCAAGGCCTGCTGCGCCAATCCATTCGGCACCGTCAGTCCGCTCGATGCTCCATCCTGGTTCACCGCTGACCCAAGAATCACTGCGAGAATCCGATCCCCGGCACGCTCGGCATCCCCCAACCGCTTCAAAACCACCACCCCGCACCCCTCCCCACGAACGAATCCATCCGCCAAAGAATCAAAGGCTCTGCATACACCCTGCTCCGAGAGCATGCCGGCTTGTGCGAAGGCAATCGAGGATTCGGGAGAAAGTATGAGGTTGACGCCCCCAGCCAACGCCGCCGTGCATTCGCCATGCCGCAGCCCTTCACACGCGAGGTGCACTGCGACGAGCGACGACGAGCACGCAGTATCAACAGCAAGGCACGGACCGTTCAGGCCAAGGACGTAGGAAATACGTCCTGCGGCCACACTCGGAGCCACGCCCGAGGCAAAGTGCGGATTGATGGCTTCCTCTTGTCGCGCGCGCAGCTGCAGCTGCGCATAGTCGTGTGATGAAAGTCCCATATACACGCCGGTGGCCGATTGATACAACGTGAAGGGATCGATCCCAGCGCTCTCCAACGCTTCCCAGCTCACCTCGAGCAACAGTCGCTGCTGCGGATCCATGCCGACGGCTTCACGGGGAGAGATCCCGAAATGCCGTGGATCGAACAGGTCCGCACGCTCGAGCAGCGCCGCTCTTTGGGCTGACCGCGGCAGCGATTTGCCTCGAAGTGAATCAGAGAGGCGCCGCTCCACACCAGCGGTCACCGCTGAGCGACGCTCCCGCAGGAGACTCCAGTAGCCATCGATCCCGTTTTCCCCGCCCGGAATGCGGCATCCCATCCCTAAAACGGCAATCGGCTCCAGAGGTGCATGTTCTAACTCCTGTATGCGCTGCTGCGCGCGCTCCAGAGCAAGGAAGGCTTGCTTCAACGGCGAGAGCGTTGCGTTTTTTTCACTGGATGTGTGCGATTTCGTCATTGTTTGGCGAGCCGCTCTTTCAGCAACTGCTCCACTTCTTCTTCCGACATACCCTGCAGTTGCTCCACAGTGATTAGGGCTGGCGCAGCTCGCCGGCGCTGCGCTGACCGAATATCGGCGAGAGGCGAAGCTCCATCCGCTTCACGCGTGACCAATGCCACCATCGAACGCACCAACTCCCCGACCGTTCCGGTGTCGAACGCAATCGTTGACGAGATCTTCTCTTCCAATCCCAACCTCTTCGACAGTTCGCTGCGCAGTTCGAGAGCGATCAGCGAATCCATGCCAAGATCGCTCAGCCGATCACGATCACCCAGATCGTGCGGATGCGAGTCGAGGCGGAAGACGGCGCAGATGGTCTCCTTAACCAAGGTTGTAACTATCTGTTCGCGCATTTCGCAAGGAGCGTCCCGCAACTCTTCTTTGAGCGCACCTTCCAGATGCTGCGTCCGCGGTCTCAGAGCCACCACTTTTTCTTTCTCTCTCGCAGGCTCTATCGCGTTCCGAGACTGTAGTCCGGCATCTTCGCGTCGGAGCGCGAGTAGAACATGCTGCCCCAGAGTCGAAGCCGGCGAGTCTGAGCGCGGCAATGCAACGACCTCAGCAAATCCACTCCTCTCGAGGACCGCGCGCCACTGATCGGCCGTAAGCAGCGGATGCTCCTGCCGATATGCATCCTCGAAGTGCTGCCATCCTTCAATGAGGCCGGTAGACATGTCGAACCACGAATGATGATGTGTGGTCTCGAGCAAAACCAGCATGCCGCCCGGCGACAGCAAACGTTGTATCCGACCCAGGGTGGATTCCAGATTGCGCGCCGCATGGATCACATTGGCTGCCACCACAACGTCGAACATGTCGTCGCGGAATCCCTGCTCCTCAAAGTCCCGGTCTATGTCGAAGAGCATGTACCGGATAAAACCGTATTCATTAAACTTGCGCTGCGCCCGGCTGAGAAACAACTCGGAGAGATCGGTGAACCAGTAGTCCACCTGCCCAGACGGCAGCAACGGAAGCACCGCTAAAGTGGTGCCTCCGATTCCACCGCCAACTTCGAGAATGCGCACATTGCGTCGTCCCCCAAGACATTGCGCTGCCGCTCGAACAGCGGACGCAATGATCGGATTGACATATCGCGCCTGTGTGCTCGTTTTGTAGAGTCCCTCGGCCAAGACAAACGAGCCGTCTGGGAACAACGTCTCGAGCGCCCCTTTTCTGCCGGTCAGCACATCGCCGAGTAGAGCACCGCACTGTTTCAGGTACGCAAGCGCCCCCGGATCATCCTCCATCGATCGCTCCGCATCCTGCCAGAGGCGATCAAGGTTCACTGGCTCTAACGCGCCGACTGCGCGAAATCGATCGTCTGTCTGAATGAGGGTGCCGTCTTCTGCCAGTGCTGACAGCCAGCGCCCCAACAGTTTGCGATAGATCGGCTGGACGCCGCACCGCCGAAGCACATCACTGGCCGAGGCGGGATTCTCATCCGGGAAAGCTCCCGCAGCGGCCAAGACATTTTGCGCGTGTGCCCGGGTGAGCCTCTCGAGTGCCTTCCATCTTTCGGGATAATGGGCCAGATTCCATCCGAGCGGACCCTGCAGGCTTTGACGCTCCGCCGCTGCTCGCGCGACTTGCCATGCTTGTGCACGCCGCCTCTGCTGCTTCACTTGGGGAGGGTCGCCAAACCAGTAGCGCCGACGCTCGAACGGGTAGAGAGGCAGTTCCACCCTGCGCCTTGTGCCCTGCCAAGGCTCCCCGAATCGAATGTCTCCGCCTTGCACAAATTCCTGTTGGATTTTCTTCAGTCCATGGTCCCTGTCCTCGCCCTGAACCGCCCGGACCACGTCAGCACTCGTCATCAACCCTGCAACAGGATGGAGGCCCAGCCAACTTTCAAGCTTCTCCGCGGCGGCGTCGGCAGTCCGGGCGATAACCGCCAGGCGATGCGTGAGCTTTGCGCGGCCAACGGCCGCCGCAAAACAAATATCGCGGAAGCTCTCCTCACTCTGTCGCAGGTAGCCG
Organism: Candidatus Acidiferrales bacterium; assembly: GCA_963722985.1. Classification (GTDB taxonomy): domain Bacteria; phylum Acidobacteriota; class Terriglobia; order Acidiferrales; family UBA7541; genus Acidiferrum. The sequence continues at coordinate 595,221 of CAVROZ010000008.1, forward strand.
GCATATTGCTGCGCCAGGATGCGTAGAGCGGTTTGTTGGGTTGCCGAGAGACACAGAAGCGACTCTTCCGGTTCCGTGGCTTCGCTATCGTGTCGAACGGCGCGGAGCGGCGCGATCTCATGCGCCGAGCCCACGATCACATGAGCGTTCGTCCCGCTGAAGCCAAAGGAACTCACTCCGGCATACCTTGACGTACCTTCGTTGCTCCAGGCGGTGAGTTGTACAGGAATTTCGATCGCCCATCGACGCCAATCAATTTGTGGACTTGGCTGCTTGAAATGCAGGTTAGGCGCGATCCCGTGATCTGGCTGCATCATCAGCGCAACTTTGATCAGCCCCGTCAAGCCGGCAGCAGCCTCGGTGTGGCCCAAGTTCGTTTTTACCGACCCGATTCTGAGTGGCGATTCCGGGCCTCGTCCTGCGCCATAGACCGCGCCAATGGCCTGAATTTCCATGGGATCGCCGAGTGGCGTTCCCGTGCCATGCGCTTCGACGTAACTGATCGCCTCAGGCCTGACGCCGGCGTCTAGGAGCGCTGCCCGCATCACTGCTTGCTGGGAAGGACCATTGGGGGCCGTAATTCCAGCGCTACGTCCATCCTGGTTGATAGCCGTGCCGTGAATGTTCGCCAGAACCCGATCGCCGTCCCGCACTGCATCGGCCAAACGCTTCAGCACAACTACGCAACAACCCTCGGCGCGTACATAGCCGTCGGCCGAGGCATCGAAGGCTTTGCAATGACCGTCACGGGATAACATCCGCATTCGTGAAAAACTGACATTCATATCAGGCGAAAGAATCAGATTCGCGGCGCCCACGATGGCGAGATCGATCTCTCCTCTTCGCAGACTCTGGACTGCTTGATGCACCCCAACCAGGGACGATGAGCAGGCCGTGTCGATCACCAGAGCAGGACCGTGCGTCCCGAGGAAATAGGCAAGCCGTCCAGCGGCAATACTCATTGCAGCGCCGACTCCCGTGTACCCGTCAATTGTCCGGGGGTCATCCGCGAGCAGTCGACCGTAGTCGCTATTGGTCAGCCCTAGATAAATTCCGGTCTGCGTATTCATGAGGCTGCGAGGGTCAATCGTTGCGCGCTCCAGGGCCTCCCACGTCAGTTCCAACAACATGCGCTGCTGCGGGTCCATGCTCGCCGCCTCGCGCGTATGGATGCCAAAGAAGTCCGCGTCAAACGCATCGATATCGGAAAGGAAGCCGCCGTGGATGTCATACATCGTGCCCCGCTGATCCAGATCCAAGCTCCAATACGCCAGCGCATCCCATCGCTCCGGTGGCACGGTGGTAATTAGATCCTCGCCCTCCGCCAGAGCTTTCCAGAATCTTTCCGGACTTGTAATTCCGCCGGGCAGACGCACCGCCAATCCGATCATGGCCACAGGCTCGAGCCGACCTTGGCGATATGAGTCCACTTCCGCGCGCAGTCGGCGAATCTCGAGCAGCGCCCGCTTGACTGGCGAGAGCTCCTCAGCTCCCTGTGCGACACTTTGCCGCGAGTTATTGTCTTGCGCCATGTTCTCGTTTTCCGAGTTCTTCGAGTAGCTGTGCTTCTGCTTCATCTTCGCTGATCGCCTGAATTTCAGACGGCACTCTGGTCTGCGAATATAAAACGCCCTTGCCTTCAAAGATCTCAGCCAGTAAGAAATCCGTAAGCGTGCGCAATGTCGGATAGTCCAGCACGATCGTCGGAGGCAGCTGCATCTCAAGCGATGCCATGAGAGAATTCCGCAGCTCGACCGCCATCAGCGAATCAAGCCCGAGATCGTGCAGAGTCTCGTCCTCATCGATGCGCGTTTCTACGGGAAGCGAGAGGATGTGCATTGCCTGGCTCCGCAGATGCTCCCGCAGCATTTCTTTGCGTCCGACAACGCCCGCATTGTGCAATGTTTCGCGAAATCGTTTGGGCTGATTCGGTTGCCGTGCATCAGCGCCCACCTGCTGCACGCTTGTTTTTGTCAACCGACTGAAGAGTGCCGACGTGCCCGTTGGCCGCTTGCTGACGAATTTCTTCCACGATAGAACCGGCAGCGCGGCTGCAACGGTTTCCTGTCCGATGAGCAGTGTTTCCAAGATTTCGAAACCCACATCAGGATCGATTCTTCCGAGCCCAATGCTCCCGGGATCCGTCTTGAGCTTCCCGGTCATCCCCACAGAATTCCAGGGCCCCCACTGAACACTCAGCGCTGGCAGTCCCAGAAGGCGGCGGTATTCCGCCAGCGCGTCGAGCATGGCATTCGCAACAGCGTAGTTAGCTTGTCCCGGGGCGCCCAGCAGCGCCGCGGCTGAAGAGAACAACGCAAAAAAATCAAGTTTGTCGTTTCGCGTTAGAGAGTGGAGATTCCACGCGCCATGCAACTTTGGCCGTAAGACAGTGGAAATGGATGATGGACTCTGTTCGAGCAGACTGTGGTCGTCAAGAACTCCTGCGGCATGCAGGATCCCCTTCAATGGATGATCAGAGACACGAATTGCGGCGAGAGAGGATTCGACCGCGCTGCGATCCGCTACATCGGCGCTCACGGTCTTGACGTCTATGCCGCGCGATCGCATTCGTTCGATCGCTTCCGAGGCTGCCGCTCGAGGAGCGCTTCGCCCCATCAGCACAAGGTGACGGGCGCCTCGTTCGACCAGCTTGTCAGCAAAGAGCAGTCCCAACCCTCCCCACCCTCCCGTGATGAGATAGGTGGCCTCGGGCTTAAGATTTGATATGCCGGCTGCGCGATCCGGTTGTGTAACTACGATTTTTCCGATATGGCGTGCCTGCGCCATGTAGCGAAAAGCTTCTTTGGGATCAGTAAATTCAGTCACCGGCAGCGGGGCGATCACTCCGGTCGAAAGCGAGCGCAATGTCTCCCGCAACAGCGACGGAATCAGAGAGGCGTCCCGTGCTGCTTCCTCGCCGAAGTCATAGACAAAATGACGCACATCGGGACGCATCTGCCGGACGAGCTCGGGGGACAGAGTTTCACGCTTGCCAACCTCCAGAAACCGGCCGCCGTTCGCCAGAACCGATAACGTCTTCTCCGCAAGCACGCCGGTAAGCGAATTCAGAACGACATCGACGCCTCGCCCTGTGGTCAAACGCATTACTTCTTCCGCGAACTCCGGCGAGCGCGAAGGCAGCACATGCGGAATACCCAACGAGCGCAAATATGCGCGTTTCTCTTCGCTCCCTGCCGTCGCGAAAATCTCAGCGTTCCGCGCGCGGGCTACGTGAACTGAGGCAAGCCCCAGTCCGCCAGCAGCGGAATGAATCAACACGCGCTCTCCGCGCTGCAATACCGCCAGCCTGTCCAGTCCGTAGAGCGCGGTGAGATAGGCCACCGGCAGTCCTGCGGCCTCTACCAGGCTCATCCGCTCGGGCACTCTCGCCACATTTGAAGCGATAACAGTTACAAATTTTCTGTAGCTGCCGGGAGCACAAGCAACAACGCGCTCGCCTAGTTTGAATCCGCTCAGACTCCCGGCCCTGGCGACGACTCCCGCGCACTCCCCACCCAGGCGATGGGCCGTGTCCGGCAGCAACCGAAGCGAAATCATGACATCGCGGAAATTAACTCCTCGCGCCTCGACCGCAATCTCTACTTCATCTTCTTGTGGCCCCTCGCGTTCGACAGCCACAAGCTGCAGATCCTCAATCAGCCCGCTCTCTGCGGGAAGGAGTTCCGTGTTCTCTGCGTTTACCTTTAGGTTACGCTCTGTGAGTCGCGGAACGAAGATTCGGTCATCACGCACCATCATCTCTTCAACGTCTAAGGTGGTGAGCACCCGAACTATGCTGTCTGCATCCCGCTTTGCATCGACTTCAATCGAGTGGACTGCAAACTCCGGAAACTCCAGCATTGCCGTCCGACGTAATGCTTGGAGAACGCGTCCCCCCGCTGATAAGAAACGATCCGTGGATGCCTGCGTATTCCTTGTGATCAGGTAGACCCCACGGACCGGACGTATCTGCTCGAGCAGAAGTGCCTGCAGCAGAAAAAGAGCCGGCAGATCCTGGGGCTGCCCGGTCGCGCTTTCGGGTATCGAGAAATTCCATGCCCCAGCGCCACGCAGGTCGAGCACTCCTTCTAACGGGCCACGAGACGCCACAATGCAGCGCAATACTTCACGACTTCTTAAAAGGTCATCGGCTGGTAACCAATGGGTATTGGCGTCGGTTATATGATCTGTGCTCTGAATCAGAGAACAGGTTGCCCCTCGCCCCCGCAGTTCACTACAGACCTTGGCCGCCAACTCATTTTCTCCAGCCAACACCACCCAGTGCCCCTTCAGCCCAACCGACGCTGTTTCATGCGGCGCTTCGATCCACTCCACCCCATAAATTGCCGTGCGCACCGGGTTCTTGAATTTCCTGAAGCGCAGATTCGATAGATAGACGAGGGGGGAGCCGTCGGTATTGGTGATGGTGACCTCGGCGGAGAGGGTCTCGGCGTCGATGCGCCGGATGGTCACATAGCTGCAGTTATGCTGGGTTGGGCGCCCGTATACCTGCAGTCGTTCGACGCTTAAGGGGAGATACAGAGCCTGGTCGTCGTCGTCGCCGTGGTCTGCCATTCCCGCCACCTGCAGACAGGCATCCAGCCACCAGGGACTTAGCTCCCAGCCCGCTTCGTCCGCCTCGCGCACGACAATTTCTCCGAGAGCTTCGCTTTCTCCGACCCACACCCGCTCCACGCCTCGGAATCGCTCTCCGAACTCGAGTCCGCGCGACGCGATCTGCGCATAAAACTCAGCCCCGGCCTCTGGCGGCCGCAACCGCTCCCGAAGTGCCTCCAGATTCAACCGCTCTGGTCTGTGTTGCGGCTCTTCGGCTCGCCGCAGCCAAGCCTCCGAGACCCTCTCCCACTCGCCACCGGTTTGCTCCGCATACACGCGCACCCGGCTGCGTCCACTGCTCTCTTCCTCCTCCACTACGGTCTGCACCCGCCGCTCGCCTGCGATCACCAGCCGACATTGCAGCACCACGTCTTCCAGAACGCATCGTTGCGCGAAGGCTTCCGCGCCCGCCTCCAGCATCAGTTCCAGATGCCCCGTCATCGGCAGAACCACATGGCCTTCCACCACATGCTCGCCGATCCAGCTTGCCGCACTCAGCTTCGTCTCGTACTGACCGCGTACGCCTGCCGTGCGCAGACGACGACCGAGAAGATTTCTTTGCGTGGCCTTCCCGCTCTCTGCTTCCGCTGCTGCGTTTGGTTCAATCCAGTAACGCTCCCGCTGAAATGCATACGTCGGCAGCGCCACCCGGCGCAGCTTCCGGCCACTCCATCGTCCAGCCCAATCCATCGCCCCACCGTGCACAAACTCTGCCGCCACGGTAGCCGCCGAGCCAGCCGCATCCGCCAAACCGTTCCACACATGCTGACCCGCACTCACCCGCCCGACATAAACACCCTCCGGGCTCTCGCCCCGCAGCCAGCCGTGAAGCTTCGCCGCCGCTGCCACCTTGCCGACAGCCACCACCGCCAGACGCTCCCCAAACACCGCCCGCCCCAGTGCCGCCGTGTAACAGATCGCACTCCAATCTGCGTCGCTCTCAGAAAGAAACTCTGCATAACGATCGACCAGCGCACGCAGCCCATCCTCGGTTCGCCCGGTCACCACCAGCACCTCTTCGCGGGGCTGTGCATCTGCAATCCGCGCTTCTTCCTCCCAGCCCTCCACCACCACGTGCGCGTTCGTCCCGCTAAAACCGAACGAGCTCACGCCCCCAATACGCCTTCCCTCGATCGGCAACCATTCCCGTGACTCCGTCACCACTTCCAGCGGTAGCTCGCTCCAGCGCACATGCTCACTCGGACTGTTCCAGTGCAGCTGGCCCGGCACTACGCCGTGCTGCAGCCCGAGAACTACCTTGATCAGCCCGGCTATCCCGGCCGCCGATTCCAGATGCCCCACATTGGTCTTCACCGATCCGATCAGCAGCTTCTTCTCCCGTTGCCGCCCGTCGCCAAAGACCGCACCAAGTGCCTCGGCCTCAATCGGATCGCCCAGCGCCGTCCCGGTGCCGTGCGCCTCCACATAACCCACCTGCCACGCCTCAATCCCCGCCCGCCGATGCGCCTCGCGCAGCAAGGCCTGCTGCGCCAATCCATTCGGCACCGTCAGTCCGCTCGATGCTCCATCCTGGTTCACCGCTGACCCAAGAATCACTGCGAGAATCCGATCCCCGGCACGCTCGGCATCCCCCAACCGCTTCAAAACCACCACCCCGCACCCCTCCCCACGAACGAATCCATCCGCCAAAGAATCAAAGGCGCGGATTTTCCCGGACGGTGACAGCATGCCCCATTGCGAAGCGATAATCAGCGATTCAGAAGTAGCGAGGACGTTAACACCGGCGGCGATGGCAAGCTGCGCTTCGGCCCCCCGCAAACTGCGACAAGCGCGATCGACCGCCACTAGGGAAGACGAGCATGCCGTGTCGATCGCCATGCTTGGGCCGCTCAGTCCATAGAAGTAGGAAAGCCGTCCCGCCGTCGCATTCAGCGCCGATCCCTGAAGGGCATAGGCCGTCAATTGCTCCCGCGGGATGTTTCTCTGCTGAAGCTGCGCATACTCCGAACTGGAGATACCTACGAAAACTCCTGCGTGCTGCCCCGCCATCGATTTCGGGTTGATGCCGGCATCTTCGAGCGCCTCCCAGCTCGCCTCGAGCAGTAGTCGTTGCTGCGGGTCCATGCTTACCGCCTCGCGGCGAGAGATGCCAAAGAATTCGGCGTCAAAATCACTAGCCGTATTCAGCAGACCCGCCCATCGGCTGTATGTCTTTCCCGGCGTCAACGGACGCGCGTCAAACACCGGATCGAGATCCATGCGCTCACGCGGAATCTCGCTGACCGCATCGCGCTTCTCAACGAGCAGATCCCAGTAATCCTCCGGACGATCTGCGCCGTCGGGAAAACGGCACGCCATGCCAACGATGGCAATCGGTTCCGACTCGCGCTCTTCGAGTTCCTCCACTCGCTGCCGTAGCGCCCGCAGCGCCAGAAGCGTCTTTTTGTCCACCGATAGACCGGTTAAATGGTCAGCCATCGCTTACCGTGCTCCCCGTTTCGACCGTATTGCCGCGAGTTCATCGGTGATGCGGCCGATACCGATGATTGGGAACGGCTCGGTTCGCTCACTCTGAGACGCGCCAAGCTGCGGGCGCGCTCTGCGCAGCACGCGCAGTGCCTTCTTCTCCGACGACATGGCCGAATTTGAGTTGTTCGAATCGCTCATTTCAGTTTCCGCTATGCCGCCGTCGCGCGTGTTCATCCATTCGTGTTTGCATCGCGCTCACTTCGCTCGCAATTTGCTCGCGCACTTCTTGGTCGGAAAGGTGCGCGATTTCGTCAGCCACTTCATCGCGCCCCCCATTTACCGAGGCTGCCTTATCTTGGGGGGTTACAGCGGACGCTCTGTTGTCCGAGCTTGAAAGCTCGTCGGCGAGAAAATCCGTCAAGGTGCGAATGCTGGGATAATTGAAAATGAGTGTTGACGGCAACGATTTACTGATCGCTGCCTCGAGTCTTGAGCGCAATTGTACCGACATCAGTGAATCGAGGCCCATTTCGAATAGACCGCGATCGTGTTCGATCGTCTGAGACGCGTCGACACCCATCGCGCGACGCACTTCCGCTGTGACATACGCTTCTAGCGCTTGCTTCTGTTCAGTCGGCGACACCGATCGAATTTGTGCCAGCCATTCTGCGGTGGTTGCCTCTTTTCTTGTCTCCCCGCGGTGGGCAACAGCAATTTCGTCGAGAAACGGCCGCCGCCCGCGAATTTGATACGCCGCCTTCACAATTTCAGCGTCGATCGAAGCAACCATTTGCTGCGTCACGCCCGCGCCGATCAGATCACGCATCCCATCGAGCGCCAAGGACGCGCTCATCGGTCGCCATCCGCTACTTTCGACGCGCCGCCGCTGCTCCGCGGTCGCTCCGCGCATCTGCTCCCATTCGCCCCAATCAATACTGAGCGCTGGCAGGCCCCGCGCTCGGCGATAGTGGGCCAGTGCATCGAGAAATTGATTGTGGGCGGCGTAGTGAGCGCTGGCCTTCGAGCCGAACAGCGCTTGGGCGGAAGAAAACATCACAAAAAAATCGAGCGACAGGGATTGCGTCAGCTCGTGCAAATTCCAGCTGCCTTCGATTTTCGCGCGCTGCATCGCGCGCAACGCGGTGATGTCCATTTCACGCAGCAGCTTGACATCGAACAGTGTAGCCGCGTGAATCACGCCGCGCAGCGGGATGTTCCCGGCCTCGAGACGCGCGACGATTTCCCTCATCGCGCCACGATCGGCTACATCCACCGGTTCGATATCGACCCGCACGCCCATCGCTTCGATCGATCGAATCGCGGCGCGACGCGCGAGATCTTCGCCGCTCGGCGTGGTTCGAGCTCCCCCCACCTGGTCGCCCAAGCCCCGGCGACCGACCAGAATCAAATGGCCCACGCCGTGCCTCGCCAGCCATTCGGCCAGCATCAGGCCCAATCCGCCGAGACCGCCGGTGATAAGACAAGCACCGTCGCTTCGGATTGAAATCATGTGAGAGGGAACAGGTGCGGCTGGCACTAGTCGCGCCACATAGCGACGCTCCCCACGGAGAGCCACCTGATCTTCGCCGCTTGCCGAAACTATTTCGTGAACCAAATGCGCTGCACATTGGTCAGCCTGGGAGCCGCCGTCGAGATCGATCAGTCCGCCCCAAGCTTCCGGATATTCAAGCGCGATGCTGCGGCCCATCCCCCACAGCGGTGCTTGCGCGACACTTAGCTCTTGCGAACCGCCGCTCGCTGGCTGCGCATTGCGCGTAATCAGCCACAATTTTGGACGCGCGCTTGGCGGGACGGTATCAATGGCTTGCGTGAGTAGCATTACACTTTCGCAACCGAGCCGCTGGGCCTCCACAAGTTTTTGTGCGGCATCCGGCGCTTCGCAGGAAGCGTCCAAGCCCCACAAATGCAAGATTCCACGCAAAGGGCAATGCAGATTCGACGCCGCTCGCTCGATCGCGCGCTCATAGTCCTTGCGACACGCGGGATCGAGCGAATCTCGTTTGCTTGGTGGGCCGCCCACACTCGCGGCATAGAGCAGCGAGCACTCATCGCCTCGCGCGCGGAGGAGATTTGCCACGCGTTCTCCAATACCCGCGCCGGTATCGCCGAGGATTAGCCACCCGGCGCGAGATGCAGACTTCGTGGGATGCCCTTCGAGTTCAGCGGCGCGCCGCGCCCGTGCGATAAAGACGGTCTGTTCGAGGAGTGATCCGCTTGAAAGCACCTGTCCAAGCGCGGCTGGATTCTCGAAGCCGCAGTCCCGTAACAGCGTGATCCATTTTTCGGGCGACAGCAGCGGATGCGATGCGCGAGCATTTGCATCCGTAAATTTCCACCAGCCTTCGGTCAGGCCGAACGTCAAGTCCACCCATCGGCGCGGCGCCGTTGGTTCGAGGAAGACGAGCCATCCACCAGGCGCGAGTAGGAATTTCACGTGAGCGAGCGTGGCGCGCAAATCGCGCGTTGCGTGAAGCACATTCGCGGCGAGCGCGATGTCGAAGCTGTGCGGGGCAATTTCTTGGTCGGCGGGATCCCGCTCGATGTCAAGCAACGCAAAGCGCATCGTTTCGCGACCTGCGAATCGTTCCGCGGCCTGCGTCAGAAAAATCTTTGAAACGTCGGTGAACAGATATTCGGTGCTTCGCGACGGCAGCGCGTCGAGCATGAATTTCGTCGAGGCGCCTGTACCCGCACCGATCTCGACGACGCGCAATCCGTCGTGCAGCCTTCCAGCGACTACAGCAGCAATCGCGTCGCGCATAAGCGAGTTGTAGAGACGTGCCGACGCCGATTTTTCGTAGAGGTCGCCTGCGCCGGGCCGCGAATCGATTGGAAAAAGCAGTTGCAGTGGGTCGGCATTGCCGCGCAGAACATTCATCAGTTGTTGGCCGCAACGGCCAAGAATCTCCAGTTCAGTTCGGATTTCCTGATGCGCGTTCGCGAGCTTCATGCAAGCTGCCGATGGATTCGCCGGTGCTGGAGCCTCCCGCACGAGCCAATTCGAGCCGACTCGTTCGAGAATATTGACTTCCGCCAAGATTTCGAGAAGCCGGCGGAGCAGGCGGCGGTGCCGCGGCAAGATTCTCAATTGCGAAGCTGTCGACGATTCCTCGATTCGCTGGCCGCGAACAAATTCGAAACCGAGTCCCTGCAATGCCTGCACAACGAATTGGGCGGCGACTTCCTCGACTTGGCCGACCACGGCGCGCGTTCCGGCCACTGTGGCAGTCTCCACCGAATGTGTGTCGGCCGCTTCGACGCGTCGCGCGACTTCTTGTGGGGCGATCGTGAATTCGCGCGTGGTCGTCACGGCTCCAATGCGTTTCAGCGGCACCTCTCGCCACGCCATCTCGTAGAACCAATCCGGGCGCTTCACGGCTCGGCTTCGCTCCATTCGGGCGCCGCGCAAACCTGCGATGCGGCGTCCGGCGCGATCAAAGATATCAATGTCGCCGACGATGGCTTTGCGTGACAGTAGTCCGCAATCTCGGAGGCGTGCGTAGCTCCAAAGCTCACAGGGAAGCGTTTCAAAAATGTGGCATGATTCGGCGCCGGCTATCAGGTGCCCCGCCGTCGCATCGCCGGCATCAGACAATACATTCGTGTTTGTGGCGGCGAGAAGCACCCGTAGCGCGCCGTCAAGCAGAACCGCCTGCGCCGAGTAGCCGGCTATACTTTGCGCATAATCGGATATTCGCACTCGACCCAGGGCTTCGCCGTCGCGATGCCCTAAGCGATCGATGGTTTGGAAGGCACCATTCAGTTCGACGCCTTGCCGCTCGATGGCACGGTAGAATTCTTTTTCAGCAATGCGGTGCGAGAATCGCGCGAGCAGGTCCGAAATGTCGATTGTGTCGAGATTCGCCGGGACATTCGAACGGCTACCAGCAGCAATTGTCCCGCTCGCGTGCCGGATCCAAGTCGCATTGCTTTCGTTCGAGCCAGCATCGGCACTGAATATTTCAAAGGAGGCGGCGCCGGCGGAAATTGTCCGCAGCGTCGTTTGCAGAATTCGAGTTTGGCGTGGCGCGAGGACGAGCGCCTCAGCAAGTTCTAAGTCCTCGATAATCGGGTAGCGAGTTAAGCCGATTTCGCATGAAACGGCGCAAGCGATTTCGATATACATTGCGCCCGGCATAACCGCCACGCCATGGACACGGTGATCGGCGAGATATGGAAATCGCTCGAAATCAATTTCCATCTCGAACGTCGGCTGCACGGAACGCAATCGGCGTCCCGGCAAATCGCTCGCGGGGGTGGTCGTCGTGCTCGTAGGCACGACCGCTTCGCCGCGGTCAAACCAATACTTCTTCCGCTGCCACGCATACGCGGGGAGTGAGATGCAATGCGCGTTGTCGGTGAAGAAGTTCGTCCAATCGATCTCGCTACCGGCGACGAATGCTTTCGCGAGCGAAGCAAGCGCCTCCTCGCGCGTCGAGCCATCCGATGGCAACAATTCTGGCAACGCAAAAGTTGCTGTACGTCGTCCGCCCTCGCGGCTACGTCCCGTTTGCACAGCTGCGCCCGCCTGGCCGTGTAGATACATTTCGAGATGCGCCGACATCTCCTTTGCGGATCGCCCAGCCACCGCCAGTCGAAACTCCTGGTGTGTGCGCCGGGCACTCGCCGTATAACAAACGTCTTCGAGCGACAACGTTTGACCAATTCCGCCCGCGGAAAGAAACTTTTGATATTCGTGCGCTGTAGCTCGCAGCGCTTCCGGTGTATGCGCAGAGAGAACGAGCACGTAGGCTGCCTCCGCAGCCTGATTTCGCGCCGGGCCCGCCGGCAGCAGCGGCGCTTCTTCCAAAATCACATGTGCATTTGTCCCGGACCAGCCAAACGAACTCACGCCGGCAAGCCGGGGCACCTTTCCCCGAGGCCAAGTGTGCGCCCTTGTGGGAATTTCCAATCTGTCGCCGAGCGATATGTGCGGATTTAGCCGCTCGAAGTGAACCTGCCGGGGAATCGTTTCGTTCCTCAGAATCAGCACAGCTTTGATCAATCCAGCAATTCCCGCGGCACCCTCAAGGTGCCCGATATTCGCTTTCGCGGAACTGAGCACGATTCGCCGAGCGCCCGCGCCGGCCACATCCAGTACGTTTGCGAGCGAATCGATCTCGATCGGATCGCCGAGCATGGTTCCGGTGCCGTGTGCTTCGATGTAGCCGATTTCTGCTGCGCCCACACCAGCATTTTGGAGCGCCGCGCGAATTACCGCCTGCTGCGAAAGCCCATTCGGCGCCGTCAGTCCATTTGTTTTCCCATCCTGATTGATTGCGGAGCCGCGAATCACCCCTAGAATCGGATCGCGCTCGGCAATCGCGTCGGATAATCTCTTTAGTACGACGACGCCGCAGCCTTCACTTCGGACGATTCCGTTCGCGCTCGCGTCAAACGCCTTGCACCGGCCATCCGACGAAAGTAGGTTCATCTTCGCGCAAACGACTGTAGCTTCCGGCGAAAGAATCAGATTCACGCCGCCTGCAATCGCCATTCCGCATTCACCCGCTCGCAAGCTTCCGACGGCCATATGCAGCGCGACGAGCGACGACGAGCACGCCGTGTCAACCACTATGCTCGGTCCATGCCAATCAAACAGATATGAGAGGCGCCCTGCGATAACGTTGTGCGCGGTGCCCGTGCCTGTATGCACGTCGATCACGCTCTTCGATTTCATCTCGAGCCACTGGTAATCGCTGCTCTGACTGTGAACGCCGATAAACACGCCGGTGCGGCTGCCGACGAGCTTGTCAACAACCTGCCCCGCATCGGCCAGCGCTTCCCACGCAACTTCGAGCAGCAGACGCTGCTGCGGGTCCATGAAATTCGCTTCGCGCGGCGTGATGCCGAAAAATTCCGGATCGAATTCATCGACGCTATCAAGAAAGCCGCCCCACTCGATTGCGGGCGACGCAGCCGCTTCCGCGTCGATCCTTGCGACGTCATCGCGCGACCAACGCTCGCGTGGAATGCGCGCGATCGCGTCCCTGCCGCTTTGAAGAAGTTCCCAATATGCCGAAGGCGATTTCGCCCCACCGGGGAACCGGCAGCCTATGCCAATGACTGCGATCGGTTTGCTGGGACGGCCCTCGGCTTCGTCGAGACGCGCGCGCAGATCCTGAATCGCGCCGAGCGCACGCTTGAGCTGGGTCAGCTCGCTATTTTGTTTCGGCTCGTCCATGTTTCCGTTTCTGTTCGTCAAGCGGCGAAAGTTCCGCTTCGAGCAGATCGGCCACTTCGGCCGCCGTCAGTGAATCGATCTTCGTCTGGCGCGAGCTCGCAGCTGTAATTTCGTTCCGTTCGATCGGCGGGGCGGCGGGCTCCGACGCGCGTTTCTCGCTGCGCGCTTGAGCCACCGATCGCCTGCCGCCCGTGGGCTGCAATCGGCTCGCGAGATATGGCGCAAGCTTTGCGACCGTCGGATGGTTCCAGATCACCACCCCCGAAAGTTTGAGGCCCAGACTCGCTTCGAGCCGGTTGCGCAGCTCCATCGTCATCAGCGAGTCGAGCCCCAGCGTCTTGAATGGCTTGGTTGCTGGAATTTTCGAAGGCGCGAGCCTCAGGACGCGGCCAACCTGTTCGCGGATATGCGCCGCAAGGACCGCTTCGCGTGCCGCCGGGTCTGCGGCCGCCAACGATCCGAGAAGCCTTCCCCGCTCCTGCTCATCACCGGACGCAGGTGCGGTCGTCTCTAGGGCACGAAAGAACGCCGCCGACGCGCCAATATTCATCTCGCGCCACTTTCGGGCGTCAAACCGCATCACCACCGCCTGCGGCGCTTTCCGTGCGAGCAGAATTCCGAGCGCAGCGCGGCCATGCCCGGGAAAAATCGAGCGCAGCCCGCTTCTCGCGAGCCGCGTTCCACGAGTTGCTGAACGCGCCGCGAGGCCGATCTTCGCCCACGGTCCCCAGTCAATGCTCAACGCGGGAAGACCTTGCGCACGGCGGAAGTGTGCGAGCGCATCGAGAAAAGCGTTCCCTGCCGCATAATTCGATTGGCCCGGCGATCCTAGAATCGCTGCCACGGACGAGAACAGCACGAAAAAATCGAGTGGTGCGTTGCTTGTCAGCGCGTGCAAATTCCACGCGCCGGCGACCTTCGGCGCCATCACATCAAGAAATTGCTCGCGCGTCATTGTTTCGATCATCCCATCGCGCAGGAAACCCGCCGCGTGGAACACGCCGTGCAAAGGCGGCCTTGTGCGCTCGATGTCCGCAAAGACCTCCGCGATGGATTGGCGATTCGCAACGTCCGCACGATAGACTTCGATGTTCGCTCCTGAACTGCTCAGCGAACGAATCGCTTCGCGTGCTGCTCCTGAAGCTTCGCTGCGATTCACCAGGGCGAGATGCCGCGCGCCGCGATCGACCAGCCACGTCGCTATTTCGAGTCCCAAATCGCCCGTGCCGCCAGTAATTAAGTAGGTGCCGTCGGCGCGAATCGAAGCGTCCGCCGTAGACACCGCAACTTCGACGGGCTCGCCCTTGATTCGAAAGACAAGTTTCCCGGTATGTCCGCCTTGTGCCATGCAGCGGAACGTGCCGCTCGCTTCCGTGATCGAACGTGAAGTGACCGGTAGCGGCTGTAGCATGCCTCCGCCGATCTGCTTCAGCACCTTGCCGAGCAGCTCCATGAAGAATGCCGGCCGCTTTTCAATACCGTCGGCGAGATCGATCGCGAAGAACGAAATATTTTTCTTGAGCCCAGCCATTCCCAGTGGCGCGTTTTCGTAAATGTCGCGCTTCCCCAGTTCAAGGAAACGGCCGTTTGCACGCAACAATCCGAGACTCGTGGCGATCGCCTCGCCCGCGAGCGAATTCAGCACAACGTCGATGCCTTGGCCGTTCGTTGCCGTGCGAATTTCGCGCGCAAAATCGAGCGAGTGCGAATCCATGACGTGCGTGAGGCCGATGTCGCGCAGCATCGAGCGTTTTTCCGGCGTACCTGCGGTCGCGAAAATTTCCGCGCCCACAGCACGCGCCAGATAAATTGCCGCCAATCCGACGCCACCCGCCGCGGAGTGAATCAGCACGCGCTCATCCTTGCGCAGCCGCGCCAGATAATCGAGCGCGTAATACGCCGTCAGGTAAGCGAGCGGAACACTCGCGGCCTGCTCGAACGACAGCCCGGCAGGCTTTTTCGTGACCACCCGTTCCGGCAACGTCACGTAGTTCGCGAACAGACTGGTGTCCGCGAACGATGTCGTGATCGCGATGACTTCGTCGCCGCGCTTAAAATCCGTGACGCCATCACCGACCTCAACAATCGTTCCGGCGCATTCCCCGCCGAGCGCGACTGACGCATCCGGATCAAACCCCGGACAAGTGCCCATGGCTTTCAGCACGTCGAGGAAATTCAAGCCAGCCGCATGAATCTCGAGTTCGACTTCGCCGTGCTTCGCGGCGCGACGCCCTTTGGAATAAAGCGCAAGTTCGTCCAGCATTCCCGGCTTCCTGATTTCGAGCTGATAGCCTTCGCCCGGGAGCGCCGCGTGTTTCCGGGTTGTTTCCCCGCGAAATTCCGCGGACAGCTCTTTCAAGCGCGCCGCATAGCGCTGATTGCCGCGAATCGCGACTTGATCTTCGCCCGGTTCGGCGCGCAGTTCAGCCACGAGCGCACGAAATTGCTCTGGACTCACCATGTCACCCAGATCGATGCGCGTGCAATGCGTTTCGGAGTGCTCCAGAGCGATCACACCGCCCAGGCCCCAGATCGGCGCCTGCTCGACCGAAATGCTCTCACCTCGCGCTGCATCCACACTCTGGGTGTTGCGCGTGAGAATCCAAAGCCGTACCCCAATGTCCGGGTGCTTGGCAAGCGCTTGCGCGATCGCGAGGACGCGCAACACTCCATGCTCTTGCGCCGCCTCGATGGAAGGCAGCGATAGATCGCACACTGGCAAAGCGGGGGCGCTCAAACAAATAACTCCACGACGTTGATTCGCATTGGCTCTAGCGCCGAAGTACTCAAGCAAAAGTCGCTCGGCGCTTTCCGCATCCGACCAATCGAACCTTTGATCACCGCTCGCCGTCGACACGATCTCGACCGCATCGCCGGCCGCGATCAACTCTGCCGCAAGATGTTCCGCCGTATCATCGTCCGTGGTTCGCGCTGTCTGAGCATCGCCTGCAGGAACGATTAGCCATTTCGATTTCGCCTCGTTTTTCGCGACAACCGGCTCGGCTGGCTCCCAGCCAACCGTGTAGAGCCAATCTTGAACCTCGTCAGATTTTCGGCGAACGCGTGCGAATTGCACGCCGCGTGCAATCATCACGGGTGTGCCGTTCCGCGTTAGCGTCACATCGCCTGCGATCCCTTGAATATCACCACGCCGCGTGGCGACGGCGCGCAAATCACCATCGAAGGCAACTGACGAAGCGACTTCCACGCTATCGATGCGCGCAGGGACCCACATTTCGTTCGAAACGCCATTGTCAAGCGGTTCGAGTGCGAGCAGCGACTGGAACGCAGCATCGAGTAGCGGCGCCTGCATTTCGTATGCCGCTGTGCTGGCGCACTCCGGGCGGCGCAATTCCGCGACGATGCGTGCCCCGTCGTTCCACACTTGCGCCACCCCGCGGAAACTCGGGCCGTATCCGTATCCGCGATCCGCAAGCGATTCGTAAAAATTGTCGGCGGCAACCGCTGATTCGTTGCCGTTTCGTTGAAGCAACGGAGCAGCGTCGCCAGTTGCGCTCGGTAACCCGGCGACATCTGTCCGTACACGAATGGTTCCCGAGGCGTGCAAGGCCCATGCGCGTGGGCCCGCTTCATCTGGCATTCCCGCAAAAACTTGAAACGCCGCGGCGTTTTCTGAGCGACGCGAAAGGATAAATTGAACGGCCCGCGCGGGCACATCGCTGAAGTCCATCATTTCGTGGAATTCAACCGATCCGATCGAAGTCGAGCCTTTTGCCAAGGCTTGGCTTGCCGCAGCGAGCGCCATCTCGATGATTCCCGCCGCGGGGAAAACGACGCGTCCTCGCACGCAATGATCCTTCAGATATGGCAGCGACTCGGTACCTATCAGCGCTTCCCAGATTTCCGTTCCGTTGGCGGCGGTGACCCGCTGGCCGAGCAGCGGATGCCGGCCCACCTGCGCTGCGCGGCGATCTTTGCCCGTCGCGCCCGCGGCTTCAAACCAAAAACGCTGCCGCTGCCACGGATATGGCGGCATGCGCACGAAACGCCCTTTTGAGTGGAGCCTCTTCCAATCAACTGAATAGCCCGCGACGAAAAGCGAGCCGAGCGACGCCAGAATCGTTTCCTGCTCCGGCTCGTCGCGCCGCAGTGACGGGATCGTCAGCGCGTTGCCGCCTTGTTCGCCGACCGTCTGTTCGATAAACGGAAGAAGATTTGGCTGCGGACTCATCTCAATGAAGACATTGTGCTCGTCGGCCAGCAACCGCTGCACCGATCGTGAAAACAAAACCGGCTGGCGCAGATTTTTCGCCCAATACTCCGGGGTGAGCGCGCGGCCAGCGATCGGCACGGCAAGCACCGTCGAACAAATCGGAATCGAGGTGTCACGCGGCCCGATGCCCTGTATCGAGCCAACAAGGTCATCGAGCAGCGGATCCATCTGTGGGCTATGTGACGCCACATCGACGCGCACCGTCCGGCAAAAGATATCTTTCGCTTCAAGTTCCTTCTGAATCGCGTCGATTGCCGCCGGATCGCCCGAGAGCACTGTCGAGCGTGGACTGTTGCTCGCCGCGATCGTCACGAGATCTTCGTATCTGCCCACAACTTCGCGCGCACCGTCGAACGCCAACTCTACCAACGCCATCGCTCCGCGCCCACTGACACGGCGGAGCAGACGGCTGCGCACGCAAATCACGCGGAATGCATCTTCGATACTCAGCGCGCCCGCCACGCATGCCGCCGCCACTTCACCCATGCTATGGCCGATCACCGCATCCGGTTCGACACCCCACGAGCGCCACAGCGCGGCGAGTGCAATTTCGATCGCGACGAGGGTCGGCTGAATCACATTGATTTCGCGCAATCGATACGCCGGCGATGTATCGACCGCATCCAACTGTTCGAGCAGCGACCAGCCCACCACGTCGCGAATCGCCGCATCGCAGCGCTCAATTGTGTCCCGGAACACGGGCTCGCGCTCCTTCAACTGCCGGCCCATCCCGAACCATTGCGAGCCTTGGCCTGGAAACACAAATACGGTCCTGAATCTTTTCAGCTCGTCCGCCTCGCCCCTGACGACGCCCGCCGATGGCTCGCCGCGCAGAAAGGTGTCCAGTTGCAGGGCGCACTCCATATGATTGTGTGCTACTACCGCGATGCGATTTTCATGATGCGTCCGCCGCACAGACTGGCTGTAGGCAATGTCGGAGAGCGATCCGTCGGGCGAACGACGCAAGCATTCGGCGCTTGTGCGCGCCATGTCCTTCAGCGCATCCGATGTGTGCGCAGAAAACGGAATCAGACAGGCCGAACTCAGTCGGCGATTCGCTGGCGAATCCTGGTGTGCTTCCTCAAGTGGCGCTTCTTCAAGAACGATGTGCGTATTCGTGCCGGTGATGCCAAATGCACTCACGCCGGCAAAGGCCGGGCGGTCATCCGCGCACCATGCGAGGCGCGTCGCGGCGATTTCGATCGGTAGATCACTCCACGCAACTTTTGTGCTTGGTTGTTCGAAATGCAAGCTTCGCGGAATCGTTCGATGTTTCAGGCACAGCGCTGCTTTGATCAGGCCCGCAATTCCTGCCGCACCTTCTGAGTGTCCGATGTTCGTTTTCACCGAACCGACGACGCACCGCGAGGCTGCCGCGCGACCTTGTCCCATGACTGCCGCTAGTGCTCGCAACTCGACCGGATCGCCCGTCGGCGTTCCGGTTCCATGGGCTTCGACGTATCCGACGCGAGACGGCGAAATGCCCGCGTCTTCATATGCTTCACGAAGCATCGCCGCCTGGCCGTTCTCGCTCGGGGAGACGAGCAAACCGCTCCCTCGGCCATCGTTATTTACCGCCGAGCCGCGAATCAGAGCGTAAATTGGATTTCCGTCGGCTCGCGCTTGAGGAAGCGTTTTCAGCGCGACAATTCCCGCGCCGTCGCTGCGCACGAAACCGTCCGCGCGCTCGTCGCCGAATTTGCAGCGCCCGTCAGGAGCAAGCATCCCGGAATACGAGAATGAAATCGTAATTTGCGGTGTCAAAATCAGATTCACGCCGCCAGCCAGCGCCACGGTCGTCTCGCGATTCCACAAGCTTCGGCAGGCCAGATGGACCGCAACCGCCGACGACGAGCATGCCGAATCCACGGTAACGCTTGGCCCGCGCAAATCGAAAAAGTAGGAAAGCCGCCCCGAAGACGGGTAACGCCCACCGCCGGTCATGGTGTAGAGGTCGAGCCGCTCGCCGGTCGCGTAGATCGCGTCCTCGTAATCGTTGGACCATTCGCCGATGTAAACACCCGTGCGGCTTCCAGCGAGCGACGCCGGAACTATCCCCGCGTCCTCTAGCGCTTCCCAAGCGACTTCGAGCAACAGACGCTGCTGTGGATCGAGAAAATCGGCTTCACGTGGCGATATTCCGAAGAATGAATTATCAAACATCTCGATGTCGCGAAGAAAACCGCCGTTCCGGGTAATGATTTTTCCTGGCGCGCGGGGCTCCGGGCTGTAGTATGCGTCCAGATCGAAGCGACCCGATGGCATTGCCGTGATCGCGTCAACTTCATCCCATAGCAGCCGCCAGAAACTCTCAGCTCCGGACACGCCACCAGGAAAGCGGCACCCAATTCCCACGATGGCGATTGGTTCACGCAATCCGCCACCCGTCTTCGGACAAACGCCGTTACCATCGAGCCCCGCAGGGCTCGGCACACTCCCGTTCTTGATCGGTTTCGCCATCCGTTCGAATCGAAACCGCCGCGCAGGACACACTTGGCCTACGGAATCTAATGCAATCAACGGTCCAGCGCCAGTAGCTGGCGCCGGTTCATTCTTGTCGGGCGCGGACGAAGGTAAGGCGTTGTTTTTGATATATTTACACCGTTGTCCGAGAGGCCGTTTCAGTCGATTTTATAATGCAGTTACGTACCCACTTATAAAAAAAGAAAGACAGTTCCGTATGTTAGCAACAACGTTCTTGCCGGCTTCTTTACCAATACTTACAAAATTGTCGGGTTGCACCGTGGTCGACGGAATTGATTGTTTCGTATATTACTATTTTCTATATAACACAACAGGTACGAGCTCGTGGCAACCGCAATGGATGTCTAAAAGTTTGTGAGTAACAGTACGAATTGGTATCTCGGCACGAGGAATTCCACCGTCATTATCCTTGCACCGACAGGGCGTCTTCACGTGCTGGCCGTTTGCTTCTTCGCCTCTTTTTCTTCAACTCTAAGGCGATTTCAAATCGCCGACATGGTCGCCAACTCTCGGCTGCGACACCCTGTCCGTCTCATTTTCTATATTTACTGCAGGAAGCCGAGGCTCACCCCAACTCGCTGCCTTCCGCCAATCCGAACCGCTTCCGACTGACATGCTTCAGTGTCCTTGTTAGGCGTATTCGCGTCGGGCATCAACCAGAAAGGTAGTTCACCTTTCCCAACATATCGGTAAGCTCCATCCACGTAGACAGAATTAATTAGGAATGAGAAGCGGCTCCCCGAATCGTCCACTTGAAACTCGATATCGAATTGTTCCACTGGCACCGCCCTCACAGGATGCACACTATTTTGCCGTTCCTTTACGGTCCCCGTTTCTCCGTTTGCGTGTGGCTTGCAACGAGCGCGAAAGCGCGCACCTCGCTTGATAATATTCATCATCCTTGCCAGTGTCTCTCCCTCCCCTTCTGCCTCGGTTTCAGCATCCCTCACGAGTTGCTGCACGTCTTCGGGCCGGAAGTATTGGCCAAACCAACTCTCTGGGTCGGGGAATTGAAACACTTTGAAAGCTTCGGCTTGCGCTTCTGTGTCACCTTTGTGGTATGCCTTCAGAAAGGGCTCAAATTGTTTCTCAAGCCCAGTGCCATCCTGCCTATAGGTTGCCGAGGAAGAACTCGCCTTCGAATCGTTGCCGCAAATTCCCAACAAAGCGAACAAAATTAAGCCCAAAAGAAAAACCGATGTCTTCATGGCTCGCCCCAGTTCGGTTCTTTGTTTAGCAAAAACCACTCGCAACGTCGAGTAGTTTCATGTAGTTTGCCAGGCGGCGAACTCCCACGTTAAGTGAGCTGTCAGCCAGAAGAATAAATCATATTTTCGCGCTCGACTTTGACGGGCCCCTCGGCTCGCCGAAGCCCTATATCATGGCCGCCCGGTCTACATGGGCATGCCGGCCGATTTCGCGTCCAGCCCGGTAGTGAACGGGCCTGTACCTACGCGTTCCTCTTTCGATCAAGCTCGGTGAAAGTCTCCCCTCTCTGAACAGGTCTTAGAGCGCTTGCCTAAAACCCGCAAAACTCCAACGCCGGTCCCTGGATGCTGACGGGTGTAGAATGCTCATAGGAGTCACGAAGGGAGACTCCGATGTCTTCAGCAGGTCTTCGTAATTAAGTTGCCGAGGAGACATTGAATAGAGGTAACCCAAAATGAAAAAATCCACCGTGTTAAGAATTCTTGGTGTGTTTAGCGCACTTGTCGCGCTCGGTTTATTGCCTTTTCCGGTCTTTGGCCAGCATGGCGGTGGTCATGGCGGCGGTGGTGGAGGCGGGTTCCATGGCGGCGGTGGTGGAGGCGGTGGTGGGTTCCATGGTGGAGGCGGAGGCGGATTTCACGGGAGCGTTGGAGCATTTCACGGCGGCGGCTACTCCGGCTATGGCGGCGGGCGTTCCTACGGCGGCTATCGTGGAGGCGGTTACTACGGTTATCGCGGTGGCTACGGGTACGGGTGGCGTGGCGGATATCGGGGTTACCCGCGCTACGGGTACGGATGGGGACGGGGCTGGGGATATGGTTGGGGTTGGCCGTATTGGTGGGGATATCCCTACGCGTATGGCTATAGCTACGGTCCTTGGTCAGGTGCTCCCTACTCCTACTCTTATCCGTACTCTTGTCCACCTGGCTATGCGTGTCCGAATGATGGAGACGGCAACGACGATCCTCCCCCGCCAAATTCCGGTCCGCGACCGGACAGCGATCCGGCGCCGGACGGCGCTGCCACGTCGATCGACCCGGCCGCCAGCGAAGCGGCTGAGTCAGATGCTCCAATTCTCTCCGTTGACCGGATATCGGCCACGCCGAGCAACTACCGAGTCGCACAGCCAGCCGCACTGAAAAATTCGGCGTTGCGGCCCGAAGTGCAGAATGCGGTGCGAGCCTTACACGAGATGCCACCATTTGCTCGCGAGCGGGAAATCGATACCGGCCGATACAGTCAATTCTCGCCTCAAGAGAAAGAGCTTCTGAGGACTGTGCACTAAAGCTGGCTGCTCGGTAGCGCTTCATACCGTTGAAGCCAATCTGCATCAAAAAGTGATCTTCCCCTTTAACGCTTCGGGCAGGGGTGCGTTCGGAGGAATTTTTGTCTGATGAACGTAAAGATGACGCAGTTTCGGAAGTTGGGCGACCATTGCTAAGGCATCTGGGGTAACCGCAGTATCGAATAGATTCAAGGATTCGAGTTGAGAGAGCGAAGCAAGAGCCTTGACGGTGTCGTCGGTAACTTTTGTGTGCGCCAAGCGAAGCGAGCGGAGACGTTTCATCGCGGCTATTGCGGTGGAAGACGCGTCGGTGATGGCCGTGCCGGAAAAGTCCGCGGACACAATTTGCTCGCGGAGCGGGGCGAGAACGGCGAGTTCGTTGTCTCCAAACTTGACCCCGAGCAAAGACGCGTCCAAGACGAGGTCGGCGGACCCGCGCGATTCGTAGTCCAACGCCGAGGGGAAGCGCTGTTGGAGTTGGATCACGACGGATGCGAGACGCGCGCGCTGTTTCAGAACGGCGGCGGGATCGGATTCTTCGAAGGTTACCTCTGCGACCGCCGCTGGCGCTCCAGAATCACTGGGGACGTCTTTGACGGACTCGACCGACTGGGTACCCGAAGCTCCGCTCGAAATCCAGAGTTCGATCCTTTTTATTTCATTGGATGAAAGCGGAGGCTTGTGTCCCGCGGGCATGAAGTCATCGTCGGTGGTAGGCAGAGTGATGCGACGAAAAACTTCACTGCCCGTGGGATTGCCAGCCTTTATCACGGGGCCGTCCTTGCTTCCTCGTAGTACCGCGTCGTAAGTGTCCAGACGCAGATTTGCTTTGTGCTTTGACTTGCCATGGCATCCAACGCAGTGTTGCGAAAAGATCGGTTGAATGCGAATGCCGTAAAAGGTGGTGGGACCACTATTCGATGATGTTGAGGAGATGCTAGCAAAGGCTTCAATGCCGAGCAATGCGCGCAGCCGTTCCGGCATGTGTTCGGTGAGGTGATTCTCCCCGAGAGACAGCTGCCCCCCGCGGTATCCGGTAAACGACACCAGCCCTACTGTCAGAATTAGGACGACCATATAGCCAAGGTTCCGGTGCGGTTCGCTGCTGCGGGCGCGCAGCAGCCAGCAGGACCATGCGGCGATCGCTACCAATATGCCGCCCCACATGTGTTGGGTGACGAGTGAGCCGGAATAACTGCCGCTGCGAGCCAGACACCATCCAAGGCTAACCGCAACAATCGCTCCGCAAGCGGCGACGCCGAGCAAAAAGTCGACCGAGGATAGCAACTGCGGAAAGAAGCGGCTACGCCCGACCAGTTCAACGACAGGCACGAGTAGCAGGATCGCAATCGGCAGATGCACGGCGATCGGATGAAAATTACCAAGGAATTGCAGCCATTGCGAGCGTTCCTTTCCGTCAGGCGGAGCGAAGAGAACCAGGAGCAGCAGGGCCACAATCGGCAGAAGCGTGAGCAGCCCAAAGCCGACGCGCGGAGAAAGACGCTGAAGGGAGAAGCTCATGAACGCGAGAGGCTCCGACAGCCACATGAGCCGACGGCGGAAGGTCTCATGCGAGGACCTGGGCCACCACGCGCGCCGGCTTCACACCGGTCACCTTTTGGTCGAGACCTTGGTACACATAGTTGAGCTTGCGATGATCGAATCCGAGGTTATAGAGGATGGTCGCGTGCAGATCTCGAATCTCCACGGGATCCTTCACGATTTCGTAGCCCATCTCATCCGTTTGGCCGAATGTGATGCCGGGCTTGATGCCGCCTCCGGCCATCCAAACGGTGAAAGCTCCAGGATTGTGGTCTCTGCCGATGAGCGTCATGGCTTGGCCGCCGCGATTTTCTCTCATCGAGGTGCGGCCGAATTCTCCGCCCCAAACAACGAGCGTGTCTTCCATCATGCCGCGCGCTTTCAAATCGGCCAACAGAGCCGCCATGGGCTGATCGACTTCGCGGCACCGGTCGGCGAATCCCATATTCAAGGCTTCGTTCGCGCTCGAACCGTGGCTGTCCCAGCCCCAGTGATAGAGCTGGATGAATCGCACGCCGCGTTCGGCCAAGCGCCGCGCCACCAGGCAATTGTTGGCGAAGCTCGATTCCCCGGGCTTCGATCCATAGCTTGTCCGCACTTCTTCGGGTTCTTGCCGGATATCCATGGCGTCGGTGGCGTCCATCTGCATGCGGAAACACATTTCGTACTGCGCAATGCGCGTGACCGTTTCCGGATTTCCAAACTCCGTGTAAGTCTGGCGATTGATTTCGTCGATTGCGTCCAGCATGCTGCGACGCAAAGGACGGCTCACGCCCTCGGGATTATCAAGATACAGAACAGGTTCGCCATGAGAGCGGCATTGCACGCCTTGATAAACGCTCGGAAGAAACCCGGAGCCCCAAAGCTGCTTGCCGCCATCGGGAGAATTGCCGCCTGAAAGCAGCACGATGAAACCCGGCAGATTCTGATTTTCGGTGCCAAGTCCATAAAGTACCCACGAGCCGAGCGAGGGATGCCCAAGGCGCGCATCGCCGGTCTGCACGAGCAATTGCGCGGGCGCATGATTAAACTGATCCGTGCGCATCGATTTAATGAAACAAAGATCGTCGATTTGTTTTTCGAGATGAGGCAGCCGGTCGGAGATCCATTGGCCGCTTTGCCCTGCTTGGTGGAAAGGATATTGCGAGCCGAGCAGCTTTGGCACGCCGTTGATGAAGGCGAAGCGCTTTCCAACGAGGAAAGAGGCAGGGCAATCCTGACCGTCCAGGCGACTCAGCTCCGGTTTATGCTCGAACAGTTCCAGTTGGCTAGGCGCTCCGGCCATATGGAGATAAATGACGCGTTTTGCTCGAGGAGCGAATTGGGGCGGCAGAACGGTGAGCGGAGTTTTTGGATCGCGAGAGAAGTCGAGGCGCGGTGTTCCGTCCGTGTCAAAACCTTTTGTTTGTGATGAGCCGAGGAATGGCATAGCCAATGAGCCCAGAAACATTGTGCCGACGCCGGTCGAAAACGAACGAAGGAAATGACGACGGGTCTGCGCTTGCAATTGAGCGAAAACCTCTTCCGGGTGCAGTTCGCCGGCACCGTCGGATGGCTGCGTTGCTTTTGATCTTCTCATGCGTCCTTCACCGAGTTAGGGCGGCGTCAAGATTGAACAAGACGCTGCCAACAGCCGTTAAGGCTTCTAATTCCTTCGTCGTATCCTGTTGATCCCGCGCTGAACTCTTTGTTACCGTCATTTTTGCACCAACGAGAGATAGCTTGTCCGACATGGCTAGCGTTTTCTCAAAGAAGGCCCGCAGGATTGCAAGTTCCCGCTGCGTTGGATCGCGTGAAAGCACCAGGCGGGTTTCGTAGGAAAGCTGAGCGTCGAGAAGATTTCCCGCGCCATTTTTCGAGTTCACAGCGGTTTCCTTCATTACCCGCTTGGCAAGCGACTCTGCCGCCTCCTGATAAACAGGATCGTTCAGGGTGACGAGAGCCTGCAACGGAGTGTTGGTTGGAATGCGCCGGGGAAGGCTGGTATCCCGGTCCGAGGCATCGAAAGTGAGGAAACTCGGATAGCCACTAGTGCGTTTGACGAACGTATAGATCGCGCGCCGGTAACGGTCAGGACCAGTCGCGTCTTTCCAATCATCGTCATTGTAGACACTTTTCCAGACACCCGCCGGTTGCGGCGGCATCACCGGGGGGCCGCCCATGGCCCGGTTCAACAGCCCGCTCGCTACGAGCGCTTGGTCGCGCACCATCTCCGCGGTCAGGCGCTGTTGTGGACCGCGCGCCAGTAGGCGATTCCGCGGGTCTCTTTCGGTAAGAACCGGGGTAGATGCGGAACTCTGCCGGTAGGCGGCGCTCGTCACAAGTTCGCGCAAAAGGGCTTTCATGTCCCAATGCAAGTCATTCTGAAAATGAAGAGCGAGCCAGTCGAGTAGTTCGGGATGGCTCGGCTCTTCGCCCACACTTCCAAAGTTTTCTAGGGTCTCGACGATTCCTGTGCCGAACAGTTGTTCCCAATAGCGATTCACCGCCACGCGCGCCGTGAGTGGCTGTCCCGGAGAAAAGAACCATTTCGCCAGTGTGAGCCGGTTTGGCGCCGATCCTGCGGGAAGTTTGGGGAATATGCCTGGAACGTCGGGTGCAAGGTCGGGCCCGATCTTGGTGAGGAAATTCCCGCGTTCGAATTCGAGCGTAGAACGCCTCTCGTAGGGCTGCTCCTCGGTCATCACGGGAAGCTTGACGGTCGGAATCTTTGCCAACCTTCGTTCAAGATCCTGGAGGCGAGCAATGTTTCTTGCGCGCGATGGGTCCTCGACCAGGGAAGTCCAACAAGAGTCGTTGCTGAACGACAACCTTACGCGTTGAGCCAGCGCGGGCTTTGAGTTGATGTCGTCGGTCTGTTTGAGATCAACCTCGATGCGAGCTTTCGCCGGGATTCGTTGGGGGGCGGCCGGAACGCCCACGATCCATCGCGTTCGAAAAAGTTTAGTGTTGGCCGCGAACCCGTCGGCGAGGTCCTTCTTCACGCCGGGTTTCTTTCGAGCGACCGAATCCGATATCGCGCTCTCGAGATCGGATTCCGAGTCGTGCAGGAAGTAACGGAAGGCGATTTTTTCCTTATGTCCGTCCGGTTGCCGGAGCCAAGCGCGAACTTCATCCACAAAGAAACCGTTCTCCGGGGTGTGGCGGGCCTTGTCCGCGTCAAACGGCGGCACTTCAACTCGAATCGCTGTCACTACGGGAATCCTTGTGGATGCGGTCAATTCATAGAACGATTCCGGAGGAGTGCTTGCCTCGGCTAGCGCCTCGCCGTCCTTAATTTTGAAGGTCTTCGCTGGGCCGCCCACAGCCTTGGCATGAGCGAGTCTCTTTCTTGCCACGGCGAGGCTGTCGAGAATGTCCTTCATCTGGTCGGCCTTCTCTTTGGAAGGCATCTTTTTTGCTTTGAGTTTTGCCAGTTGATTCTCAATGTCCGTGATTTTGGGTCCCAGAACTTCGACCTCGTTGGCTGCCGCCCTTTCGATGGGCGCAGCCTGCCATTCGCTTTTCGCGACCATCGCGCGGTCGGCATCCTCTTGGGAATGAATGCGTTGCGCAATTTCCTGCTGAATGTCGGACGCCTCCGCGTAGCGACTTTTATCTTTTGGAACACGCAGCACGGGGAAATCATCGTCGAGGTCCGCATCGTTCGAAGTGTTAAAGAACGCGAACGTCTTGTAATACTCCGCGTGGCGTATGGGATCATACGGATGCGAGTGGCACTGGACACAGTTCATCGTGATCCCGTTCAACACCGACCAGGTCGTGGCAACCCGGTCGATTATGGCGATTGTGCGGAATTCTTCATCGTCCGTGCCACCCTCTTGGTTGTTGGGAGTCTGACGATGAAACGACGTCGCAATCCGATCCTCAAATGTGGCGTCAGGGAGCAGGTCGCCGGCCAATTGCATGGTCACAAACCGGTCGTATGGGACATTTTTGTTGTAGGCCTCGATGACCCAATCGCGGTAGGGCCAAACGCCGGGACGCCGGCGGTCCGCCTCGTATCCCATCGTATCCGCATAGCGGGCTAAGTCCAGCCACATGGACGCCCATCGCTCGCCATAGGCCGGCGAAGCCAGCAGGCGGTCCACTTGTTTTTCGTATGCATTGGGAGAGGCGTCAGCGAGATAGGCAGCTTCTTCCTCGGCGGTTGGTGGGAGGCCGGTAAGATCCAAAGACGCGCGACGCAAGAGTTCCGACTTGCTCGCTTCGGGCGAAGGTTCTAGCGATTCCTTTTCAAGGCGAGCGAGAATGAAGCGGTCGAGAGGCTGGCGCACCCAATCCGTGTGCTTCACAGTCGGCAAGGGCTGCCGTTTGGGTGCAGCGAACGCCCAGTGATCGGTCCACTTAGCGCCTTCTTGAATCCAGCGCCGCAGCAGCGCGATCTGGTCGGGAGGGAGCGGAGGCGCGTGGTAGGGCATACGCACGTCCGGATCTTTCGAGCTCACACGAGCGATGAGCTCGGATGCGGCAGGGTCTCCGGGAACGATTGTGCGCCGCCCGGATTTGCCGGTTCCGAGCGCTTCCTCGCGAAAAATGAACGACACGCCATTTTTCTGACGGACTCCGCCGTGGCAAGACGTGCAATTCTGATTGAAAATGGGCCGGATATCCCGGCTGAAATCGACCGGACGGCGGTAGAAGCGTGAAAATAAAGGCGCTGTGTGTGGCCAGGCGATCCAGACGATTCCAGCTGCCGCCAGCGATATGGCTATGATTCCGACAGGTTTCCGGCGAATTCGGGCCAAGCTGAACATCGGCAGGCGTCTCGACAAAAGCGACCAGCCAGTCGAACTTAGCCACTCTCGGGGGCGGTGTCAAGGTTCGCCAAACGCCGAATTGCCAGCGCTTCAACCCGCATGCGGCAGTGCTTTCATCGGCTAAAACTGCAGCTTAAGGGCCAGTTGCACAATCCGCCCCGGCTGCGCCGCTTGGATTTGGCCGAAGCCCGGCGAATTGATGTCGTTGTTCGGCAGTTCAAAGTTCACGTTGTTGAAAATGTTGAAGATTTCCCCGCGGAACTCGAGGCTCATGGTCTCGCGGATGGGAACTGTTTTAATAGCCGAGAAATCCCACTGTTGGTACGCGGGGCCTTTCATGGTGTTCCGACCCACATCGCCAAACTGGCCCGTAGCGGCATGTTGAAATGCCCCGGTGTTGAACCAGCATTGCGGCGATCGCACCGCGGTTCCGCCGGGGCAAGCGCCGCTGTTCGGATTGCCGACGATATTCGGACGGCTGCTGAAAAATCCCGAAATCTCCGGCGCGCTTCCTTGTAACGATGGATTGCTCGAATCGTAAATGGTGAATGGGGTGTTGCTCATCAGCGTCGTGACTCCGTTCACTTGCCAGTTCCCTAGAATGTGGCCGTACCAGTGATCGGGATGCTTGAACCAAGGTAAATCCCACTGGTAGCTGACCACCAGCCGGTGGCGCGCGTCGAACATCGACCTTCCCCACTCCGATTTCACATCGAACGGATTTTGCGCCAGGTCGTTTTCTCCGGCAACGCTTTGCGAAGCGGAACCGGTAATGTTGAATGAGGAGACGTCGTCGAGCGTTTTCGAGAGCGTGTATGACGCCAGCATCGAGAATCCGCCCGCGAAGCGTTTTTTCAGGCTGACCTGAAGCGCGTTGTAGGACGAGTCCGAGATTCCGGCAATTTCGCCTACGGAGGAGTATGTGCAAGGCGCGCTTCCTGTAACCGCGCATCCCGAATACAACCGCCGCTCGTCTGCGTTATCTTGTGTCGATTCTCCCGGTATGTACACCGCCGGATTCGCTTCGATGAACCGCGGGAGCTTTGTTCCTTTCGTTCCAATGTATCCCACTTCTAAGAGCCAATTTTTGCCAAGCGCGTGCTCGACATTCAGGTTCCAATCCTGCGCGTACGGCAGCCGGAGATGGGGATTGAGCGCCAGCAACGTCATTGGCTTTGCGAAACCTCCATTGAACGGATTCTGACCGTTGAAGGGATCTCCGAAATTCGGCACGCTGACTTGCGGAGTCTGCAAATACGGTGGAGCGCTGATGGGGTCCTGCAGCGGCCCGCCTTCTCCGGTGTAATAAGGATCGTAGAAAATTCCGTAGGCTGACGTGAGCAGCCATTTACCATCTCCCCGCACGTCCCACGCTAGACCTACACGCGGAGCAAAAGCGGCGCGATCTGTGGGAATCAATCCGCGCGGAACGCCTGGGTCTCCCGGATACAACAATCCGGTGGGCGCGCTCGGAAACACCACGGATTGCCGGCCAGGAATCCAAAGATTCTGGTAGTTGTGAATCTCGGTGTAAGGTGAAGGAACCTCGTAGCGTAGCCCATAGTTGATGGTCAGGCGCGAAGTGAGTTTCCACGTGTCCTGTCCATACAAATTGAACCCTTGGCCGCGCAAGCCTCGATAAAAATTTCCACCGCCCTGCAAGAACACGACGGGTTGTCCGAAAAGAAAGCTTGCGAACGAGTTGTTTACCGGAAACGTTGAAAAGACGAAAAATCCGTTGGTCGCAATGCCTTGCAGCACGTTGATTTGGTCGTACTGATAACCGCCGCCGAGTTTGAACTGGTGTGGGCCTTTGATCCAATTCAGTGAGCCGGAAAAGTCATAGGTATTTTGATAGGTGTTGCGCGGTCCGGTGATGGGGTCGCCGATCGAAGCATAGCCGCCCACCTGAATGAATGGCGGTCCAATGGCCTGCTCGAGCGAAGGCGTGTACTGAAAACCCAAACTGGCGGGATCGGTGTGGTTGATATTGTTGCCGAGCAGGAACTTGTTTCGTAAGTAGGACGCCCGCAAGATCCCGACCAGTGTCGGCGAAAACGTATGTGTCTCTTGCGCCACGAAATTCTGGTCTCTTCCATTCTCTCCGACGGGGAATCCCGGGACGTTCGCTCCCGCAGTCGAAAGAGGATCAATCTGGCTTTGCTGTCCAAAGCTGTAGCGGAAATTGAGGGTGTCGCGTTCAGTCAGATAGTGGTCGACGCGCACTCCGAATTGGTCCATGTTGCTTGTGAACATCTGCGTTGCCACAAACGAAAAGGGCCCGGAATTGGCCAGCGGATAATACGGCAGAAGATTCTTAGCAATCGGATCGGTAAATGGCAGTTGATTGTAAGGAATCGGCTGGCCCGAGAATTCATTGAAAAGCTGGCCGTTCGGGCTGATCTGGCCGGAGGCGTTATCGATGCACAGGCCCTGCGAATTGAATGACCCGTTGTTCAGTGGGCACTGGTCGGCAAAATTGCCGGTGCGTTCCGCCTGCGACGGAACCGTCGCGACCGTCGTCTCCCCCTGAGCGTCGCGGATGCCCTCGTAATACAAGAAGAAAAAGGTTTTATCCTTCTTGACTGGTCCGCCAAACACCCCGCCGAACTGATTGCGCCGCAGCGGTTCCACGCTGTCAGCGAAAAAGCTCTTCGCATCCATGACATTGTTTCGAAAGAAATCCCACGCCGTGCCGTGAAACTCATTGCTCCCGGAACGCGTGATGATGTTCGTTGTCGAGCCCGTGCTGTGGCCAAACTCGGCGTTGGCCGTGTGCGTCAGAATACGAAATTCGGCGATCGCATCGATCGGAGGCTTCATCACCAGACCGCCATCCACGGTGTCGAAATTGTCCGCGCCGTCGATCAGGAAGTTGTTCGATTCTGGCCGCTGTCCGTTTACCGCATATGCTTGCCCTGCGCGCGCCGAACCGCCGGCTTCGAGCAAACCCGGCGTTAGCGGCACCACGCCCGTCTGCAGCAGGCCAAGTTGCGTGAAATCCCGTCCGTTCAACGGCAGGTCTAGAATCTCTCGCTCGCCGACCGTCTGGCCCAGATTCGTCGATGTGCTCTCAATGATCAGGGCGTCCGACGTCACTGCAATTTCCTGCTGCGTGGTCCCGAGAACCAGGTGAATTGCCACCGTCGCCGACTCGTTCACGTCGAGCGAGATGCCATCCTGGATGTACTTCTTGAATCCGTTGGCCGCGGCCTCGAGCCGGTAATGTCCAACCGGGAGCTCGAGCAGTAGATACGTGCCTTGCGCATTGGTCTCCACAATACGCTCTAGGCCGGTCTCAGCTTGAATCGCTGCCACTTTTACGCGAGCAACAACCGCACCGGTTTCATCCGTTGCCGCGCCGTGAATGCTCGCGCTAATGTCTTGCGCCGAAGCCGATCCTCCAAAAAGGATCACCAAAACGAGCAAGCCAATTGACTTGGCAAGAGCGGTCATGTAACTCATCGACAATTCACCTCCGAGATCGGCGCGCATAGCCGGAGAGAGTGGAGACACACCCGCACCGCAGGCGCTCGAAGCGCCTATCGCCGATCGACTGCGCGCGAACTCAATCCGGATTCACGGTCCCCGACCGTGAGACACACCCGTGAAAACTTTGGCGAGAATATGAACTCTGGCTTTCGCGCGCAATAACCTTAAAGAACTAGAAGGGTAAGCCCAGCCCTTGGCCGATCCCAGCGAGTGAATGACGGATCGCAATGTAGCCAAAAACATGCAGAATCCTATCGAAATTATGAATGCACTGGTCCATTGTCCCGCCCAAGAGCCCTCGGTATAGTGTTAGGCATGTTGCCAGCGCCCAAAGAGAACCTTCAGTCCGCGACTTGTTGTCAGTGTTGTCGGCCGGCGTGTTCTGGCGCGTGGAGGTTCGTGACTTAGAGTTTTTTTCAAACTCGAGCTTTCAGTGAACCCACCGCCAGAATGGACTGGCAGGTGGGTTTTTTGTTTTTGGCATCAAATTGCGTTCTGCGAAGGGAATCACGGACATGACGGAAACTTTAACGGAACTGTTCCGGCAAGCCGCGCCAGCGCGAGCGAAGGCGCGGTCCGAAAGCTCGCCGGCCACGAAACGGAATCATCTCCGGGCGCTCGAAGCCGAGAGCATTTACATCCTCCGCGAAGCAGTGGCGGAGTTTTCGCGTCCGGTGATGCTGTACTCCATCGGCAAAGACTCGTCGGTGATGTTGCGGTTAGCGCAGAAGGCCTTTTATCCGGGCAAAATCCCGTTTCCGCTGCTGCACGTGGACACCAGCTACAAGTTTCCCGAAATGATCGAATTTCGCGACCGCTACACAAAGGAACTCGGCGTAGAGCTGATCGTGCATCAGAACCGTAAGGCTCTCGACGCGGGGGCGAATCCGTTTAGTTTGGGCACCCAGAAGTGTTGCGGATTACTGAAGACCAGGGCGCTGCTCGATGCACTCGAAGAAGGCGGTTTTACGGCGGCATTCGGCGGCGCGAGACGTGACGAAGAAAAATCTCGCGCCAAAGAACGCGTCTATTCCTTCCGGGATATCCACGGTCAATGGGACCCGAAGAACCAACGCCCGGAATTATGGAATATCTTCAACTCGAGAATCGACAAAGCGGAAAGCATACGAGTATTTCCGTTATCGAATTGGACGGAGCTGGATATATGGCTTTACATCCACGCGGAAAAAATCCCCATTGTGCCTCTGTATTACGCCAAAGAACGCGAGGTCGTCGAGCGGAATGGTTCGCTCGTCTTGATCCACTCAAAGCAAGAGCTGTTGCCCGGCGAGAAAACCAAGCTTGTGAAGTGCCGGATGCGCTCTCTTGGCTGCGTTCCGTGTACTGGGGCGATCCGCTCGGCAGCGGACACGGTTCCGAAAATCATCGAAGAGATGACCTCTTTCCGGCGCTCCGAACGCGAAAACCGGGCTATCGATCACGATGAAGAGGGGTCGATGGAGCTCAAGAAGCGCGAGGGCTATTTCTGATGCTACTGACGCGCGAAAGAGAAGTTCAACGAGAAGCGGACGATTCGCTGTTTGTCGAACAGGCGTTGAACAAGGAATTGCTCAGGTTCACGACTGCGGGCAGTGTCGATGACGGTAAATCGACGCTGATTGGAAGGCTGTTGCACGATTGCCAGGCAGTGTACGAGGATCAACTCGCCTCGGTAAAGAATAGCCGGATAAATCGTTCCGGCAGGGAAGTTGATTTTTCGTTGCTGACGGACGGACTGCGCGCGGAGCGGGAGCAGGGCATCACCATCGATGTCGCATACCGCTACTTCAGCACGGCTCGCCGGAAATTCATCATCGCCGACACCCCCGGCCACGAGCAGTACACCCGAAACATGGCGACGGGCGCATCCACGGCAGACTTGGCCGTAATTCTGGTGGACGCGAGCAAAGGCCTGTTGGCGCAAACGCGGCGCCACGCGTATATCGCATCCTTGCTGGGTATTTCGCACGTGCTGGCGGCGATCAACAAAATGGACCTGGTGGGCTATCAGGAAAAAATTTATCTGCAATTGTCCGAGGAATTTGCGACGCTCGCCAGGCATTTGGGTATTTCGTCCGTGCAGAGCATCCCGATTAGCGCCTTGGAAGGCGACAACGTTGTCACGCGAAGCGACAAGACGCTGTGGTATGCGGGCCCAACGATGCTAGAACATCTGGAAACCGTGGAGGTCCAAACGAGCAATACGTTTGATGCGCTCCGCTTCCCAGTGCAGACGGTCATTCGCCCTGACGCGACCTTTCGCGGCTTTGCCGGGCGAGTGGCAAGCGGCACGGTGCGGCCAGGCGATGAGCTTTTGGCGCTTCCTTCGCGGCAGCGGACAAGAGTGGAATCGATCGTGACGTTTGATGGTGAACTCGAAGAGGCAAGTCCGTCCGAATCGGTGGTGTTGAAGCTGGCAGATGAGATTGATTTGAGTCGCGGCGACATGCTGGTGTCACCCGAACCGATACCGCATATTTCGACTCGATTCACAGCGATGGTTGTGTGGCTGCATGCGAGTCCATTGGAGGTTAATCGCATTTACCTGGCAAAACACGCCGGTCGCGTGGTGAAAGCGAAACCAACGAGGATTCGTTTCAGCGTGGATGTGAATGCATTAACCGAACAACCAGCCACTCAATTGGACATGAACGGAATCGCTTCAGTTGAGTTCGAGACTAGCCAAGCTTTGTTCTTTGATGCCTACCGAGAAAACCGAACGACCGGAAGCCTGATCCTGATCGATCCTGTTTCGAACGCAACCGTGGGCGCAGTAATGATTCAGGAAGAGGATTTACCAGTTCCTCGACGCGAGCCATCCGGACGGCACGGGTCGGCGGGGCAGAAAGAGGGCAAGGTAACGTGCGACGAGCGTGCGCAACGGCACGGCCATGGTCCGGCAATTTTCACTCTCGATGGGGAGCGCGAGAGCGCCGAGGAACTGGAGCGACTGCTGCTCGAGCGAGGTTTTGAAACTGCGCTGATCTACAACCACGAAGTAATCGCGCCGGCAAAGCGCGCGCTTTATGAAACTCTGTGGAATTTGGGACTTGTGGTCGTTTCCTGGCAGGAAACCCCTATCGGCGCCCGTGAACGCAACCTGATGAACAAAATCGCGGGGAAGCTTCACTTTGAGCTCTCGCGTATCGAACCGCTTGATCGGTCGGAGAGCGAAGCCAGTCGAGGATTGCGAATCGCCGAACGCCTTCGCTTGGCGAATGGGCAAACCCGGGAGCAGGAGAACTAACATGCCAGGAATTCCCGACACAGAAAACTTGGAAGCGCGCAGTGCCGAAGAAGTGGTCGAGTTATTCATCAGAGACCACGCGGAAAGCAGCGTGTGCTTCACATGTAGTTTTCAGGCGGAAGATGTGATCGTGCTTCATCTGCTGAGAAAGAGATGGCCAAACGTTCCCGTGCTCTTTCTCGAAACCGGCTACCACTTCCCCGAAACCTACGAATTTCGCGACCAGATCGCTCGCGACTGGGGACTGAATCTTGTGAATGTGCTGCCAGAGCAAACGGTTCGCCAGCAAGAGACAGCCTTCGGAATTCTGTATCGTGAGGACCCTACGAAATGCTGTCAGTTGCGCAAAGTCGATCCGCTCCTCAGAGCGCTTGAGCCATTCGAAACTTGGTTCACCGGCCTTCGACGAGAGCAGTCCGTCACGCGCAAAAATCTCAAGAAGGCGGAGCTGCATCGCTTGCCAAGCGGCAAATCGCTGACCAAGGTAAGTCCCTTAGCGGATTGGACTTGGGGCCAAGTGTGGGAATACACGGCGACGCACAAACTGAGCTATCTGTCGCAGTATGACCAGGGCTATTTGAGCATCGGCTGCCAGCCGTGCACCGCTGTCCCAGACGATCGAAACAATCCGCGCTCAGGCCGATGGGCTGGGCGAAAGCTCGAATGCGGGATTCACACATTTTCCGAGCGTTCAGAATGACACACCTGATTATCGGCTTTTTGATTGCGCTCGCGGTGGGCCTGACCGGAATCGGCGGCGGCAGTTTCACCGTGCCTGCTCTACTGCTCATCAGTGGCTTACCTGCGGCGGTCGCAGTCGGAACCACTTTTGTGTTTGCCGGGGTGCTGCGGCTGATTGCCGCGCCCTTCTATCTTCTGACGAACCAGGTGCATGGACGGTATTTTCGATTGCTATTGCAGGGAGCGGTGCCCGGTCTGGTCTTGGGCATGCTCGCTCTGCGAGCGTTTGTCAAGGATGGAAACAACTCGGTAATCATCATATTGGTGGGGGTGCTGTTGACACTTTCTTCCGCGGCTACCTTTGTTCGCCAGATGCAGTTTCCGCAGTTCGCCGCGAAAAATTCCCGCTGGCTTCCCTGGTTGGCCTTTCCGATCGGACTGGAATCCGGATTTTCGTCCGCGGGCGCGGGAGCGTTAGGAACAATTCTGCTGCTGAACTATTCGGAGATGCCGCCGGCGCAGGTGGTCGGAACAGATCTCGTTTTTGGGTTGGTTCTGGCCGCCGTGGGCAGCGTTGTGCACTGGTCGCTTGGGTCTATCAGCACCCACGTATTGACGGAACTTCTGCTCGG
The DNA here is from genome assembly GCA_963722985.1 of Candidatus Acidiferrales bacterium. GTDB lineage: Bacteria > Acidobacteriota > Terriglobia > Acidiferrales > UBA7541 > Acidiferrum. Next base: position 632,039 of record CAVROZ010000008.1, read on the forward strand.
TGGCGTACCGGGGGTAATCCTCGGGTGCCTGCTGGCGCGGAAACTGCCGGGTCGAAAGCTGAAAACAGTCGTGGCGGTACTTGCGATTTGCGCCGGAGTCCAACTCGTCTGGACCGGCGTCCGAACGTTGGGAACAAAGAACGTGACGCACGCGGCCCGCATCACAGCCGGCGCCACCGAAAAAGCAAGGCCGTGACCGCCCATCGCTGGTAAAACCCTCCTGGTCAGTGTAGATTGCTTATCGTCAAGAAGTTGTCCCCCTGGTTTTGGAACCCTGGGGATAATTGCCGGAGGCAACTTGGAGTTGGCCTGCATGCGTCCTACTTCTTGGAATCAAAAATTTGCATGAGTCTTTTTCGCCTTGCGAGGCAGACGTGACGTAATCTTTTTGCCTCGTTTAAAATATAACCTTATGATCACTGTCAAAGAGCTTACGAAAAGGTACGCACACAACACCGCCGTCGATCACATATCCTTCACCGTCGAAAAGGGGCAGATCGTCGGCTTTCTCGGTCCAAATGGGGCGGGCAAGACCACGACCATGCGTATGCTGACGTGTTTTTTGCCGCCGACTTCCGGCAACGCCACTGTTGCGGGCTTTGATGTTCTCGAAAAGCCGCTCGAGGTCAAACGGCACATCGGCTATTTACCAGAGGCTCCTCCTTTGTATCTCGAGATGCGCACCGCTGAATACCTGACGTTTGTCGGAAGAATCAAAGGTCTCGGCGGTTCCGATCTTACGAAACGCGTCGACTACGTCCTTGGCCGCTGCGCCGTGGCCGACGTAAGAGACAAAGTCCTCGGCAAGCTATCGAAAGGATACCGGCAGCGGGTTGGGCTTGCTCAGGCGATCATCCACAATCCAGATGTGCTGATTCTCGATGAACCGACCGCCGGGCTTGATCCGAAGCAAATCAACGAAACTCGCGATCTCATCCGGAGCCTTGCAGGCGATCACACGATCATTCTCAGTACGCATATCCTCCCGGAGGTCGAGCAGACCTGCCAGCAAGTTCTCATCATCAATAAGGGCAAACTCGTGGCCACGGACTCGGTCAGTAACCTGCAAAATCGCGCACGAGGTGCAAGTTCAGTTTTAGTGGAGGTCGCCGGCCGGAGCGGCGCGCTCGATACGGCGGTTGTACAGCAACGCTTGCAACAGGTGGCTGGCGTTAGCCGCGCGCTGTTCAAAGAGACTCGCGACGATCGCTCGATCTTTGAAATTGAGGGTGATCACAACCGGAACCTTCGCGGCGATCTGGCTCGCGCGGTCGTCGAATCCGGGTGGAATCTCAACGAGTTGCGCAGCAGCGCCGTCAGCCTCGAAGAGGTTTTCTTGCAATTGACCGGTGCGGACGAGGCCAATACCTCTTCGAATCAAACTGCGGCCGAACTCGAAGCAGCCACCAGCAAGGCAGAGGGATAAGACTTCATGGGCAACGTCTGGATCATTTGCAGGAAAGAGCTTCGTACTTATTTCGTATCGCCCATCGCATACCTTCTGTTGGCGATGTTTGCGTTAATCTTCGGCTTCTTCTTCTGGAGCGGAGTGAACGCCTTCGTTTACGTCGGAATGGAATCGCAGATGCGGGGCGAGCAATTCCCGATGAATGTCAATGAATTCCTGATTCGGCCGCTGATTTCAAACGCCAGCGTGGTCGGGCTTTTTCTCATCCCGATGCTTACGATGCGGCTGTTCGCCGAAGAGAAGCGCACTGGAACCATCGAACTTCTTGCCACGTCGCCCGTTCGAGATTTCGAAATTATCCTAGGTAAATGGCTGGCTGCGACGATTCTTTACGCTCTCATCCTGTTGGTGGGCGCCCTTAACTTTATCTGGCTGTTCAAATACGGGAATCCGGATTGGAAGCCTTTGGCAATCGCCTATCTCGGACTGTTGCTGCAGGCCGGGGCGCTGCTGGCGATCGGCACCTTCATTTCCACTTTAACGCGCAACCAGATTGTCGCTGGAGGGGCTACCTTCGGGATCTGCCTGCTCCTTTGGGTGCTCGAGTGGGTCGGCAGCTATGAGACCGCGACGTGGGCACGCGTGCTGGCCTATATGTCGATACTTACGCATTTCGATTCCTTCGCCAAGGGTGTGATTTACACAAAAGACGTGGTTTTCTACGTCACTGTGATTTTCCTGGGGCTCTTCTTGACCGCACGGTCGATGGAATCCCTGCGGTGGAGATCGTAGATGAATTCCCAATTGCTTCATGCGCGCCAGACAAAGTACGCGGTCTACGCGGCGAGTTACATTCTCATCGTGCTCGCGATCCTCGTTGTTGCCAACGTCCTAGCGAACCGCCACAACAAGTCGTTCGATACCACGTCCAACAAACGCTATAGCCTGTCGGAACAAACCGCGAAAATCGTGAAAGGCTTGAAACAGCCGGCCACGATCACGTATTTCGACCAGAGCACGAAGTTCGATCAAGCGAGGGATCAGCTCGACCAGTACGCAAATCTTTCACCTAAAGTGCATGTTGAATACGTCGATCCTGACAAGAAACCAGAGTTCGCGCGGGCGGCCGGAGTCAAAAACTACGGCACAACGGTTGTGGCAATCGGCGATCGAAAAGAAGAGGCCAAGGGTCTGTCCGAAGAAGGCATCACGGGTGCATTCATTCGCGATTTGAAGACGAGCGTGCGGACGATTTGTTTCGTCGAAGGCAGCGGTGAGCATCAGACCGGGGACTCTGACCGGAACGGCTACTCTCGCTTTAAAGAACTGCTCGGCCAGGACGATTACCAATCCAAAGCCATCAATCTGTTGACCAAGGCGGAGGTGCCTGCCGAATGCACCGTGGTTGTCATTGCCGGTCCTGACGCGGACTACCAGCAACCTGAGGTCGATGCCATCCAGAAGTACGTCGAAGATGGCGGTCGTGCGCTCATGATGCTCGACCCACCGTTAAAGATGGGGCGTCTCGAAATTGCCGACAACGAAGCTCTCAACAAAGTGCTGGAAGGCTGGGGCGTCACACCGGAGAAGAACCTGATTCTCGACCTCAATCCCATCGGACAAATCGCTGGCCTGGGACCGCAAGTTGCGCTGGTCACAAGTTATGATTCGCACGCGATCGTCGATGATATGAAGCGGCGCGCCACGGGATTTCCTCTGGCGCGTTCTCTCGATATCAAGAACGGCGACAAGACCACGGTCCAGAAGCTTTTCAGCTCTTCTGACTCCAGTCTTGCGACCAGCAAGCTGAACAGTCCGGCCATCGATCCGGGGGATCCTAAAAATATCAAAGGGCCGCTGCTGATCGGCGCCGCGGGAACCTACAATACAGGCAAGGAAAATTCGCAGGGCCGGTTTGTGGTGATTGGCAGTTCTTCCTGGGCTGCGAATTCTTTTATCACCTTCAACGGAAATCGGGATCTTGCACTCAATACGATTAATTGGCTCGCCTCCGACGAAGACCTGATTTCGATCCGGCCGAAAGAACGCGACGACCGCCGGATTACGCTTACTCAGGCGCAGATGCGCTGGCTGCGCATCACGAGCCAGTTTCTTCTACCACTGCTGGTTGTGTTGGCGGGAGTTTCCGTATGGTGGCGCCGCCGCTAATCGACCACGTAAGTCCAAGCGTTGGGCGATTCTTAGTACCTTTGAGAAAACGGACATGAGACTACGAGGACTTCTGGTTGCTGCTGCGGTGCTCGCCGCCCTTCTCGGCGCGCTGTACTGGTCGAATCATCACAGTTCGAACGCGGATACCCCGGTCAAAACGTCTGCTGACGCTCCCACGAAAATTCTTTCGCTCAGCCAGCCCGAAATCACGATGGTTGCCATTCATCGCAAAGGCGATCCGCCGGTTGATCTCTTGCGCAACAGTTCTGGTGCATGGCAAATCACCTCTCCCAAAGCGCTCGCGGCCGACCAGGACTCGGTTTCCAGTGTCGTCTCCGCACTTTCCTCCTTGAATGCAGAGCGTCTCCTCGAGGACAAAGCTTCGGATCTCAGAGCCTACGGTCTTTCAGACCCCGCCGTCGAAATCGATGTGACGGCGAAAAATAACAAAACACAAAAACTTTTGATCGGTGATCAGACTCCTTCGGGTAATGCGTTTTATGCCATGCTCGTCGGCGACCCGCGTCTTTTCACGGTAGCCAGCTATACCAAGTCGAGCGTCGACAAAACGTCAGAGGACCTCCGCGATAAGCGCTTACTTACAGCAGACTTTGACAAGATCAGCCAGATTGAGCTGGTCACGCAAAAGCCGGAGAAAAAACAGGACATCACGTTTGCACGCGGCAAAGACGCTTGGCAGATTCTCAGGCCAGCACCCTATCGCGCCGACAGTTACAAGGTCGACGAGCTCGTCCGCTCCCTCAAAGAAGCAAAAATGGAAAATGGTGGGGACGATTCCAAGGTCGCGTCGGCGTTCAAATCCGCGACTCCGTTTGTGACCGCGAAGATCAGCGGCGCTTCCGGCACCCAAGAACTCGAAATCAGAAAATCCAAAGACGATTATTTCGCCCAATCCTCAGCTCTTGGGGGACTTTACAAAATCCCCGCCACGACGGCGACAAGCCTCGACAAATCCTTGGATGATTTTCGTAATAAGAAACTGTTCGATTTCGGCTTCGAAGATCCGAACAAGATCGAAATCCGCGACGGTTCTAAAATGTACGTTTTTACTCACTCCGGGTCCGACTGGTCAGGCGCCGACGGAAAGAAACTCGACGACTCTTCCGTGCAAGAGCTGCTCGGAGACATCCGCGACTTATCCGCGGAGAAATTCCCGGATTCCGGATTCACGGCCCCTTCGATCGAAATCACCGTGACTTCTAACGACAAAAAGCGCATCGAGCGCGCCTCGATTGCAAAGGTTGGGACTGGTTACATTGCAAAGCGCGAGAACGAACCGGCGCTCTATCAATTTTCTTCGGCGAGCATTTCGCAGTTGGAGGAATCTGCTGCGAAGGTTAAACCCGCTGCGGCGCCGGCCAAGTAAGCCCCAACGCTCCCTAGTCCTATCGAAGACATGAGCCAGCTGGGAGTCAATGATGGATTACCTCAACGAATTTCGAGAGCAAGTCCCGTCGCGGCCGGGAGCATCGATGCAGCTCATAGGTTCGGTCGTACGGAATTCTCTTTTGGCAATGCGGAAATAGGCCATATTCATCCTAACGGGATTCTGGACATCCCCATGCGGTGTTACTTCTTCTCTGGGGGGTAGTCCCTCAGCAGCTTCTCAATGGCCTTGTCCATGTGCTTCTGTTTCTTGGCTGGCTTGGCGTCCGCGTCGATCGCGTCAGACACCACGCCGCGCCATACCAACTGCTGTTTCACAGATTCATACATGTCCAGAACCAATTGGCCCGAATGGACGGTCGCCATCGTTGTCCCCGCCGTTGCTGAATTTGCTCCTGCTGCTGAACCGTAAGATGCACCGACGTTGAAGTGGCTTAACTGCTTCTGGCCCGGGCGCGCCATTTGATATCCAACCAATAGATCCGCCTTATCCGAGGTCGCCTTCGTCAGGCCCTTCTTGGCCAGCTCCACATCGACGGTGGCCACGAGTTGATCGGCAGTTAACTCATCCAACTGCAGCGCGTCCTTGATCGTCACCCATTTGTAGGTCTTGTATTGAAGAAAATTCGCGTTCTTGTCGAAATTGACGTTTGCACCTTGCGCCGCTACGCGGCCCACGCCGCCAAACAAGAGTAAAACTGCAAAAAGAGAGATCTTCTTCATCAAGACCGAGTCCTCCTTGAATCGCACCGCCAGCCGTCCTCAAAAATATACCCGCGCGCCGAGCTGAGCGCCATTTCATAGTTTCCATTTCGGTCACCCGATCGTTTCCGTGAAATTTGCTGTTTTTTTGTATACGATGCAGGCATGCAAACCCGATCATTTTCAAGAAGAAGTTTTCTGGCGTGCACGGCGGTGATGCCTTGGGCTTGGCGCTTGAGCGCCGCCAGCGCGATTCCGATGGGCATCGAAATGTATTCGGTTCGGGATGAGCTAGGAAAGGATCCCCAGGGAACGGTGCGCGCGATTTCGGCGATGGGCTACCAGGGATTGGAATTTTACGCGCCGTATTTCGAGTGGAGCCACACGCAAGCAAAGGAAATGAAAAAGCTGATGGATGATTTGGGCATCCGCTGCTTTTCGACGCACAATGATCAGGCTTACATGGACAAGGAGCATATTCAGAATGCCATCGATCTCAATCTGAACCTGGGAAGCAGCTATGTGGTGATGGCAAGTTCAAAGCCAAAGCCGGGGCTCGACGGCTGGAAAGAAGTGGCCGAGGCGCTGAATTTCGCGGCGGACAAGCTCGAGGCTTCTGGCCTGAAGGCCGGCTATCACAATCACGAACTCGAATTCGAACCTGTGGCTGGAGCCCGGCCCATGGAAATTCTGGCGAAGAACACCCGGCCATCCGTAATGCTGCAGCTCGACGTGGGCACTTGCATCGCGGCAGGATCGGATCCGGTGGCATGGATCCGCGCGAATCCGGGAAGAGTTCGATCCCTGCATTGCAAAGATTGGTCGCCAGAGGCCGGCAAGGGCTTTCGCGTCTTGTTTGGCGAAGGTGTGGCGGATTGGAAGGCAATTTTCGCGGCCGCGCAAAGCGTCGGCGGCGCGGAATACTACCTGATGGAACAGGAAGGCAGCCGATGGTCGGAATTGGAAACCGCGAAGAAATGCCTAGAAACGTATCGGGCGAATCGCTTTTAGTGGCCTGACCGGCTTGTCCGACCGAGTCTCCGCACTCCGGTTTCCGATTCAAAATACAGAGTTTGGCCGTTCATCCTCGCTTTGTCGGCGGAAGTATCCGCACATATGTCTCCGAGGACCCTCGCGTGTTCGGGTTAATGGCTTCTCGACTACATGATTTTGGACCTTGACAGGAACAGAAATCAGTATTTGAATCGTTTTAAACTGGGGACAACAAAGCCGTCTTCAAGATCGGTTTGTTCTTTGTACGGTGTCCGGCGATCGAGGGTTGGTCCTACAACTTGGGGTGCGTGCTTTATCCAAGAGTTGCAAAGGCGGAGAGACAGCCAAGGGCACGGGTGTCACCTGTGCAAAGGGGATCGCTATGAACGCAGTTCTATCTGAGCCGAATTCCAAGCGCCTTTCTAAACTTTTCCGCGGAGTCGTGGCAACGGTTCTTCTGCTTCTTCCGGTGGTGTTGCTCGCCCAAGCTTATTTCGGGACCGTGAGCGGTGAGCTGACGGACTCGACCGGCGCAGTCGTCCAAGGAGCGACAGTGACCTTGACCGACCAGGACAAAGGTTTCGCCTTTACCGCCAAGTCTGACGCCAGTGGCCGCTATCTTTTTGCCACCATTCCTCCGGGCTTGTATACCCTGACTGCCCAGGTGCAGGGCTTCCAAAAAGAGATTCGCACGAACATCCGCGTGAACGTGACTGAAAACTCCACCGCGAATTTGCGCTTGCGCGTGGCGAGTGCGACCCAAACCGTCGAGGTGCAAGCGGAATCGCAGCACCTGTCGACCGAGGACGCCGTGACCGGCCAAGTGGTCAACCGTAGGTTCATCAACGATCTGCCACTCGTCGACCGTTATGTCCTGGACTTCGTTACCATCGGTCCGGGTGTCACCCTTTCGAGCGACCAGAACTCCGTCGGCGACACAGGCACCAACTTCGTTTCCAATGGGAGCCGCAATGCCAGCTCGGACATCCTCATGGACGGCGCCTCGATCACGAACTTTGAGCCCAATGGCGGCATCACCAACGTCACTTACACGCCATCGGCGGAAGCGGTCGAAGAATTCAAAGTCGAGCAAACCAATTTCAGCGCAGAATACGGATTTTCCGGCGGGTCGGTCATCAACATGATTACCCGCTCCGGCGGAAACTCCTTCCACGGCAGCGCCTACGACTACCTTCGCAACGCGATCACCGACGCGAACAACTGGTTCGCTAACGAAGCGGGGAACCCTCTTCCCCCGGTACACCGGAACAACTATGGCGGCACCTTTGGCGGTCCCATCAAGAAAAACAAGGTGTTCTTCTTCTTCGATTGGGATGGCACCCGCTCTTCGGACCTGGCTACGGCTACGGCTGGCGTCCCCAGTGCGGCAGAGCGCACCGGCAATTTCGGAGAACTGTGCGGCGACAATGGCGGATCCTTCAATGGGGCGGGCATGTGTGTGGGTGCTACCGGGGCGCTGGTCCCTGCTGGACAGATTTGGGATCCCTACTCCGGCGTTTACTGCTCCGGCGCGGCTGGCCAGCCCGCCATTTGCCCCGCAGCCAGCGCCAACATGCCCTCCGGCGCCTACCGCAGCGCCTTTGTTCCCTTTAATAATCTCGCTAACTACACGAGCCCCGGCAACCCCAACCTGGTCGGCACGCCATACCAGTTGCCGTCGACCCCAGGGAATCTGCTGGACCCAGTCGCCCAGAAACTAATGAATCTTTTCCCCCTGCCCAATTTTGCCGCTGGCGGTATTTACAACAATTGGCGCGGATCCGGAGCCAACATCAGCGCCAATGACCAGTTCGACGCCAAGGTTGACTACCGCTTCACCGACAAGAATTTGGCGAGCGTCAAGTTTTCCCACGGGTGGAACAACTATAGTCCTTACGATTGTTTCCAGAATTTTGCGGATCCCTGTGGCAGCGGTCCCAATCGAGGTTGGGCTTTTCTTTTTGCCATTAACGACACCCAGACCTTCAGCCCCACGCTGATCCTAACCTCCACGCTTGGCTTCACGCGTGGTGGAGAGCAAATCAACGCATACAATGGGCTGAACAAAGATCCCCTGGGCACCCTTGGTTTCCCGTCGTATCTGGGCACCAATGGTTTTGCTGGAGTGCCTGCCATGGGTATCAACGATTACACTTCCGCCGGTTATACGAACATCGGCCAGGACCCTTACGGTAACTACAGACAAGGCCAAGATACCGGCCAATTGAGCGAATTGCTCACTAAAGTTCATGGCAATCACGAGTTGAAGTTCGGGTTCGAGGGGCGTATCCACCAGCAGAACTATATTCAGACCAACGCACCGCTCGGAATCTTCGCCTTCAACGCTCTTGGCAGTTCGCAATGCCCCGTCAGCGATATCACGCAGTGCGGTGGCGACAGCATGGCCAGCTTCATGATGGGCCAGATTACCCAAGGATGCGGTGGAAACTTGTGCGGGAGTACCTATGAAATCGAGATCGAACCGGCGACCACGAGCTACCAATACGCCGGATTTGCCCAGGACAACTGGAAAATACGACCCAAGCTGACCTTGAATTTGGGCCTCCGCTACGACGTCAATATACCCCGCACAGAACGCTTCAACCGCATGAACTGGTTCAACCCGAGTGCAATCTCTCCGTTGAATGGTGGCAGTCTCACGTACACCAATCCCATTTCCGGAGAGGATGTGACGCGCACGCTTTACGGAGGCGAGGTTTTTGCCAGCCCGAGCATTCGCACAAACTGGGTCACCGACTGGAAAGATATCCAGCCTCGCTTTGGCTTCGCCTATCAGTATGACAACAAGACCGTCATCCGCGGTGGATACGGCATCTACTATAGTCAGAGCCGCAACGGTGCCAATGGGCTATTGAGCTACGGTTCGCAAGGATTTAACCAGTACACCAGCCCCGTCGTTACATATCAGAACGACGGTGCGACGCCCTATCTTCATCTCAGTAATCCGTTTCCCAATGGGCTGATCCAACCGCCGGGAAACTCACTCGGTTTGCTGAATGACGTCGGCTACGGAGCCATCGGTCCCATCCGCAATTCCTACTACGGCCAAACTCCCTACGAGCAGAGCTGGAGTCTTGGAGTCCAGCGCCAGCTGAATTCTAGTATGGTGGTCACCGTCGATTATCTCGGCAAGAAGGGTACCCGCTTGTATTTCCAAGGCCTAAATAGCTTGGACATCTTGCCGGCGTCCGTCGAGAACATGTCACCAACTCAGATTGCCAACCTGACAAACTATGTACCTAATCCGTTCGCCTCGATCCTGACGGGATCATATTATGCCAACAGCAGCCTCACGAGTCCGACAGTCCAGGCCTATCAACTGTTGTTGCCTTACCCGCAATTCACCGGGGTGACCAGCGATGAACCGCCGTCCGCCTATTCCATGTATGAAGCGCTGCAAATCACTCTGGAGAAGCACTACTCCAATGGTTTACAGGTTTCCGCAAACTACACCTTCTCTAAATCCATCGATGATTCCTCGATCTACGATACGAACGTCAGCTGGCTAACCGGCACTTCGAGCTGGCTTTACTCGGTACAGGACCCCAACAAGCCGTGGCTTGATAAAGGCCTTTCGGTCTTCGATATCCCGCAAGTTTTCAAGGTGAACTATACGTACGATCTGCCCTTCGGACGCGGCAGAGCGTTCGGCAGCAATCTCCCGCGTGTGCTGGACCTCCTGGTCGGCGGCTGGAGGACTGCCGGTATCTGGACCATTCATGACGGCTTTCCCTTGACAATCGGATCCGAGAACGGTGGAACCCCGATACCAACGTACGGCCAGCAGCGGCCCGACATCGTCGGCACGGTGGCGCGGAACATTGGTCCGGAATCCAGTTGGGTAAACCAGTATTTTGCGAATCCCAACGCCTTCCAATTGGCGGCTCCGTATACGCTCGGCAATGCGCCGCGCACACTTTCGGCCATTCGATCGCCCTTCTTCTGGACTACCAACTTGTCCATCGCGAAAGACTTCGGCCTATCGAGCAAGTACGAAGCCATGAAGTTGGAACTGCGTCTCGATGCGGAGAACGCCTTCAATCATCCTGTGTTTGGTACCCCGAACACCTTCGTCGGCGATCCCAACTTCGGGTTAATCAACTACACCGCCATTGGTCCCCGGCAATGCCAGCTGTCCCTGAAGTTCAGCTTCTAGTCGGATTTGTTGGGACCCCGGTTAGGCCCGCCCTACTCTTGCTTCGCGGCAGGAGCGGAGGCGGGCCTTTTTCGCCGACAGATACCCGGCTTTCGTGAGTAATCTCACAGGCGTAGACTGGTTTTGGGAGAGATTCCCATGTCCACCAAGTACTCTCTGCGGATCAACGGTCAGATCGTTCCCGTTGAGGCCGATCCTGAAGCAAAACTCTTGTGGGTTCTTCGCGAACAACTCGATCTGACCGGCACGAAATACGGCTGCGGCGAAGGCCAGTGCGGCGCTTGCACCGTGCTGATCGACGGCCGCGCGCAACGTTCTTGCCTCACTCCCGTTTCTACTCTTGCGGGCAAATCGATTACGACCATTGAAGGCCTCGCGAAGGGTGACCACTTGCATCCCGTGCAACAAGCGTTTCTTGATGAAGGCGCGATGCAATGCGCGTATTGCACCTCCGGAATGATCATGTCCGCCGTGTCGCTCCTGAACAATCGAGAGAAACCCTCGGAAGCGGAGATCGTGCAATTCATGCAGGGTAATATCTGCCGTTGCGGCACCTATCCCAGGATTGTCTCCGCCATCCAAAGAGCCAGCTCGACCGGCAGGGAGCTGGTCCGATGAGACGTAAAGCCGAATTCGCCATCGGGCTGGAGCCTGAACGCTACGAGCTGCACTCGCCGGTGTCTGTGATTTTCGAAAGCGACCGCCGCGACTTCTTCCGATTTCTGGGCGCGGGCATTTTCGTTGCCTGCGCGGCGTCCAAAGCAGCAGCGTTTCAGGAGTCCGGACGGCGGGGCGGCAGTGAAGACAATCTGCCCCAAGAAATTGACGCATGGCTGCACATCGGCGAAAGCGGCGAGATCACGGCCTTCACCGGCAAGGTCGAAGTGGGACAAAACATCCGCACCTCGCTCTCCCAGGCCGTCGCGGAAGAATTGCACGTGCCCCTCGAATCCGTCCGTCTGGTCATGGGCGACACGGAACTCGTTCCGTTCGACATGGGCACGTTCGGCAGCCGGACGACGCCAGTTATGAATCTCCAGTTGCGACGAGTGTCTGCGGCCGCCTGCGACGCTCTGATCGGAATCGCCGCAAAACAATGGAACGCGGATCCGGCGCAGCTCAGTGCGGCGAACGGCAAAGTGTTCGGCCTGAAATCCCATCGTTCCGCCAGTTATTCCGAACTCGTCAAAGGGCAACAGATTACCCAGCTTCTCCCCGCGGAGGATCCGCTGATTCCAGCGGAGAAATGGAAGATTGCGGGGCAGGCCGTTCCGAAAGTCGATGGACGCGATTTTGTGACCGGGCGGCATCGCTACCCTTCGGACCACAAGGTAGCCGATATGCTTCACGGGAAGGTGGTACGCCCAAGTTCGTTCGGTGCTGTGCTGATTTCCGCCGATACCCGCGCGGCGGAACAGATGGAGGGTGTCATTTTAGTGCGTGACGGAGATTTTCTAGGCGTCGCTGCACCGAGTTTGACGCTGGCTGAAAAAGCGGCCGCGGCTGTCAAAGCCGAATGGAAATCGCAGCCGCAGATCTCCAACAAGGAGCTCTTTGATTACCTGAAGAAAACTCCGACTCCTCGGGAAGAACAGGATTCGGCTTACTTGACCGGACACGTTGAGAAGGCTTTCTCGGATTCCACACATCGTTTGAACTCGACATTCAACGTTGCCTACATCGCCCATGCTCCGCTTGAGCCACGAGCCGCGGTGGCCGAATGGAACGGCGATCAGCTTACGGTCTGCACGGGGACACAACGGCCTTTCGGCGTGCGCAGCGAGCTTGCCACGGCGTTTCGTCTGCCTGAAGAAAAGGTGCGGGTACTTATGCCCGACATGGGTTCCGGCTACGGCGGAAAGCACACTGGCGAAGCCGCGCTCGAGGCCGCGCGGTTGGCACGGGCGGCGAAACGGCCGGTGAAGGTGGTGTGGACCCGTGAGGAAGAATTCACTTGGGCTTATTTTCGGCCGGCGGGTGTGATCGACGTGAGCAGCGCGACCTCCACAGACGGGAAAATCGTCGCGTGGGAGTTTCACAATTACAATTCCGGCGCGGCCGGCATTCGCACGTACTACGATATTCCGAATCAGCGCATTCAGTTTCATCCCGTGGATTCTCCGCTGCGCCAGGGTTCGTACCGGGCATTGGCTGCAACGGCGAATCATTTCGCGCGCGAAGTGCATATGGATGAAATCGCAACCTCTCTAAACATTGATCCGCTGGAGTTCCGCCTCAAGAATCTGAAAGATGAACGGCTGCGTGCGGTATTCGAGCTAGGCGGGAAACAATTCGGATGGGACCAGCCGCGCAAGGCCAACCATGGATTCGGAGTGGGCGGTGGTTATGAAAAGCTCGGTTACATGGCGACGTTTGCCGAAGTCGCACTGAAACCGGAAACGCGCGAAATCAAAGTTGAGCGCGTGCTGACGGCCTTTGACTGCGGCGCGATCGTCAACCCGGACGGGCTGCGCAATCAATTGATCGGTGCAAACGTTATGGGATTTGGCGGCGCCATCTTCGAAGCGATCGAATTCGAGAACGGACGTATCGTCAACAATGTCTTTTCAAAATATCGCGTGCCGCGCTTCCGCGATGTGCCGCCGGCAATGGATGCTTTGTTGATCGATCGCAAGGACCAACCCTCTGTAGGCGCAGGCGAGGCTCCAATCCTGGGAATCGCTCCGGCCATCGCCAATGCGATTTTTGCAGTCACGCACATCGCACCTCACTGCCTGCCCATGGCGCCGCTGCTTACGGCGCACGGCTACAAACTAGCCTGAGTCCCATTGCACTTTGAGAAAATGGACGGCAGCTCAAGCTGCCGTCCCAAAGAGTTCTATTTTTTTTGCCCGTGTTTCAGTGCTTGCGATGAGGAGATTTCTGGTCCAAAGTGCGAAGCAACAGCCTGGCGCTCGGCGGAGCCTTCACGGCGGCTTTGAGGACGATTGCTTCTGCGTTGATCTTTTGTCCGTACAGTTTCTCGTTGGCGTCGTTGTCCGGGCGAAGCGTGGAACCTTCGAGTGACACTCCGGCAAACACGCCGCGCGCGCGGGAGTAACTCAGAATTTCTGCGCGCATGGTCGCGTCGGTGTCTGCCGACGCGGTACGGCCTTTCGGTCCGGCTGCAGCGGAGGCATCCGCGCCCAACTTCACTTTGCTCGTGAGAATCCCTTTCGCGCTGCGGTCGCTCATGAGCAACAGCACGAAATCCGTCGCTTCGCCGCCAATCTGAAAACCAACGCTTCCGCCTTCGAGCGCCATCATCGTCGGCGCCCCCCATGGCCCTTCAAAATTGGCGCCGCCGCGGCAGGTCATCACGCCGCGCCCATAGCTGGCACCCACAATGAAGGCTGCCTTCAGCACCGATGGGAGCACCACAACGCAGTAGGCTTTATTCAGAACGTCCTGCGGAATATCGTCCGGTACGTTCAGAATCTCCGTCATAACCTGGCCAGCATTCTGCACACGATCGACTTCTTTCACGTCGTCGGCAGCGATCACGCTAGAACCCGTGAAGGCCAGGACGAGCGCGGCGAGCAGGGAAACCAATACTTTTCTCATGTACAAGCTCCTTGAACCGATATGTGCCGGGACCCACAGGTCGTTCCGGCAGCGGTAAGACGCTCGGAGAGTATAGGCTAGGCGATGCACCGACGGTATAAGAAAAAGCCTGTAGAACAGCCTGGCACAGCTCAGCAGAATCAAATCGGAACACGCGAGGCCCTTTTCTGCGGGCGTGTATCCCTCGCAGAAACACGACGAATATTGTGTGGTAGTGTTTGGTGGGGGAATGCCCGCGACATGCCGATTCGCACGATCATTGAACCTTTTCGCATCAAAAGCGTCGAACCGATTCGCGGCACCACTCGCGCGGAGCGGCAGAAACTGATCGAAGATGCCGGCTACAACCTTTTCTTGGTTCCTTCCGAAGCGATCCTGATCGACCTGCTCACCGATTCCGGCACTTCCGCCATGTCTACAGAACAGTGGGCTGCCATGATGCGCGGCGACGAATCCTACGCCGGGTCGCCGAGTTTCACGCGATTCCGCAATTCGGTGCAGGCGATTTTTGGTTTTCAGCACGTGATCCCCACGCACCAAGGGCGCGCGGCTGAACGAATCCTGTTCAACGTAATGTGCAAAAAGGGCGACCTCGTTCCGAACAACACACATTTCGATACGACCCGGGCGAATTGCGAATTTGTAGGTGCACAGGCGGTGGACATCCCGATTCCCGAAGCCACACAACCGGCACATTTGCATCCCTTCAAGGGAAATATGGACACCGCGCGCCTGGCGGAATTAATCGAACGTGAAGGCGCAAAAAAGATTCCGCTCGTGATGTTGACGGTCACCAACAATTCGGGCGGCGGTCAGCCGGTTTCGCTCGCCAACATTCGTGAAGTCAAACAAATTTGCAAGAAACACCGTATTCCGCTGTACATCGACGCCTGTCGCTTTGCAGAAAATGCATACTTCATCAAGCTGCGTGAACCTGGGTACGCGGACAAAACACCGCGGGACATAGCGCGTGAAATGTTTTCCTATGCGGATGGCTGTACGATGTCCGCGAAAAAAGATGGTCTCGCGAATATTGGCGGCTTTCTTTGCACCAACGACGATATCCTCGCGCAGCAGGAAAAAGATCTCCTGATCCTCACGGAAGGTTTTCCGACTTACGGTGGCTTAGCCGGTCGCGACCTCGACGCGATTGCAGTGGGCTTGAATGAAGCCCTCGAGGAAGACTATTTGAACTACCGCATTGCCTCCACCGCTTTTCTAGGGAATCACATTTCGAATGAAGGTGTGCCGATCGTTCTGCCGCCCGGGGGCCATGCGATCTATATCGATGCACGTGCGTTCCTGCCGCACATTCCGGTTTCGCAGTTTCCGGGAGTGGCGCTGGCCGTCGAACTGTATTTGGAAGGCGGAATTCGCTCCGTGGAAATTGGCACGCTCATGTTTGGCGACCACGCAACGATGGACTTGGTGCGGCTGGCCATCCCGCGTCGCGTCTATACACAGAGCCACATTGAATATGTTGTGGAGGTGATCCTCGACGTTTGGCGCCGGCGCGAAAAGACAACCGGATATGAATTGGTGCATCATGCCCCGTTCTTGCGTCACTTCACTGCCCGTCTGAAGCCCGTAGCGCACAGGTAATTGAGCGCGTATTCTTAGGCGCATGGCGAATCTTACGATCGACCCTGGACTGAAGCTTAAGTGTCCCCGTGCATCGTTGGGATTTCTCACCGCACAAGTACAGGCCGGGGAGACTCCCGCGGCTTTGCAGGAGGAGTTGAAACAGCGGGAGACGGAGATTCTGCATCTTTCCGAGCCGCGATCCCTTCTCGAATCTCCGAAAATTCTTGCCACGCGGGCGGGCTATCGAGCGCTCGGAAAGGATCCCGCGCGCTATCGCGGCTCGGCCGAAGCACTGCTACGTCGAATCCTGAGTGGGAAGGGTTTTCCGCAAATTAATTCCGTCGTTGACGTCGTCAATCTGATCTCCGTCGAAAGCCGGCTGCCTATCGGCCTCTACGATCTGGCGCGCGTCAAAGGCGACATCGTGTTTCGCGCCGGACGCGCCGGCGAAACTTACAAGGGCATTGGCAAGTACGATCTGAATCTCGAAGGGTTACCGGTTTTTTCAGACGGAGATGGCCCTCATGGCAGCCCCACCAGCGATTCCGAGCGCACCATGGTTACGCCAGCGACGCGAAATGTTGCGGCAATCCTGATTTCGTTCGGCGGCGCGGAGGGACTGGAATCATCCGGCCAGCGAATGAACTCGCTGTTACAAAAGTATGCGGGAGGGAGCGAGATTCAGTTTCAGGTGCGTTGGTAACTTCTTGGGTATGAATGACTAGACGCAGCGTGAACGGCCTGAAGGTTCCGAGTAAGATGAAGTTCTCGCCATGCCCAGTATCTATGGCCTGAAGCCTAGCTTTCAAAATCTTCTTCGCCCGCTCACAAACGCGCTTGCACGGGTTGGCATTTCCGCGAATCAAATTACGCTCGCCGCCATGGCCGGGTCTTTTGCCACTGGTGTCGTGATCTTTCTTTTGCGCTCGAAGTCCTCACTTCTGCTTTTGCCAATCGTTCTTCTTGTGCGCATGGCGCTGAACGCCATCGACGGCATGCTGGCTCGCGAACACAATCAGAAAACCGCGCTTGGCGCCATCCTAAATGAGCTTGGCGATGTTTTCTCCGACTCCGCGCTTTATCTGCCGCTCGCGGTTATTCCAGGTTTTAGCGCCCCTGTCGTCGTTTTAATCGTGCTTTGCTCCGGCTTGACGGAAATGACCGGCGTCGTCGGTGTGCAAATTGGCGCGTCGCGTCGCTATGACGGCCCGATGGGCAAGAGCGATCGTGCTTTTGTGTTTGGAGCGCTGGGATTGCTTCTCGGGCTGAACCTGCCTATCGTTCCAGTGATCCAATACGTTCTGGGGCTGGTCCTAGTGTTGTTGCTTGTGACGGTCGTAAACCGCGCGCGTAGAGCGCTCGCCGAAGTCCAAGGGTCTGCCGCCCGATGAGCAATCACATTCATCCGATCGCCAGCCTTCTAGCCGCGGTCGGCCGTGGAATCAGCGGAGTCCAGGTGCAATGGGCCGGCTGCAAACCGGACGAACGGCAGCGCATTTATTTCGCAAACCACAGCAGCCATCTCGACTTTGTGGTTCTGTGGTCCGCTTTGCCCTCGGGAATTCGAGCTAAAACGCGTCCAATCGCAGCCAAGGATTATTGGGAACAAACACCATTGCGCCGCTATCTGGCGAACAACGTATTCCATGCGGTGTTTCTCGAGCGCGTCAGCTCCAGCAAAGCAAAGAGTCCAGACGAACCCCATTTTGTAGGTAGGCATTTGATCGACGAAATGGCCGACGCGCTAGGCACCGAATACTCGCTGATACTTTTCCCCGAAGGCACGCGCGGCACCGGTGAAAAAGTGGGACCATTCCGTTCCGGGCTGTATCATTTGGCGTTGCGGCGTCCTGATGTGGAGCTGGTGCCAGCTTATCTCGAAAACCTCAATCGCATTTTACCCAAAGGGGAATTTCTGCCCGTGCCGATGCTGAGTATTTTGACATTTGGCAAACCGCTGCAGGTGGAACCGGAAGAACACAAAGACGCATTTCTCGAACGCGCGCACGAAGCGGTCTCGAGTCTGCGCCGGATCGGATCCGCCTGATGTTCGAAGCCTTTCATGATGCGAAGTTCGACTGGCTCTACGGGGGAGTGCTGGTTTTACTGCTGATTTCAACTTTGATCGGCAATATTCTCAAAAGCAGACATAAAAGCGACTCCAGCCGCGCGACGATCGACAACCTAAATGCCCGCATTCGCGCATGGTGGAAGATGTGCGCCATCTTCGCCGTGGCGCTTCTGATCGGCCGTATCGGCTCACTGGTTCTCTTTGGCATTATTTCCTTCCTCGCGATGCGAGAGTACATGACTCTCGTGCCGACGCGCCGTGGTGACCACCGCGCGCTGTTCTGGAGTTTCTTCGTCATCATGCCGTTGCAGTACTACCTGATCGGCATTCAGTGGTATGGCCTGTTCGCGGTCATGATTCCGGTGCTCGCTTGCGTTTATATTCCCCCAAGCATCGCCATCGCCGGAGATACGGAGCATTTTCTAGAGCGCGCCTCCAAGGTTCAATTTGGCATCATGGTGTGTGTGTACTCTCTGAGCCATGCCCCAGCGCTGCTTCTGCTGAAAATCCCCGGATTCGAAGGCCACGATGCGCGCTTGCTTCTTTACCTTGTGATCGTGGACCAGATGAGCGACGTTCTTCAGTATGTCTGGGGCAATCTCATCGGGAAACGCAAAATTGCCTGGCGCGTCAGTCCGAACAAAACGTGGGAAGGTTTTGTCGGAGGAGTCGTGAGCGCGACGGCTCTCGGCACTGCACTGTGGTGGGCCACACCGTTTACGCCATTACAGTCGGCGGGCATGTCTTTGATGATTTGTATTTTGGGGTTTAATGGCGGCCTGGTCATGAGCGCCATTAAGCGAGATATCGGCATAAAGGATTTCGGCGTCGTGATCGAGGGACACGGCGGCATCTTAGATCGCATCGACTCGCTCTGCTTCGCTGCACCGATCTTCTTTCACTTGGTCCGTTATTATTTTGTGCCCTGATTAAAACAGGTTCAGCGCGTGGCCTGTTCGAGCTCGGATGCCGCGGCTCGGCGCGATTTTAGGAATCCTCGCGATGCTAGCAATTCCGCGTTGAGCAGCGCCGCGCCGGCCGCGCCGCGCAGCAGGTTGTGTGAGAGCAAGGTCAGCTTGACGTCCAGCAATGGGCATTCTCGAACGCGACCCACAACGGCGGCCATCCCGTGCCCAGTGTTCGCATCTTTTCTTGGCTGAGGGCGATCCTCGCCGTCATGCACCAGAACGGGATGCTTTACCGCGGTCGGCAAGGCTGAAAGTTCTTCGGAAACTTCGAAGCTACGAAGCGCCTCTCGCACTTCCTCGATTGTTGCCGTTTTCTTCAAGCGCACCGACACGCATTCCAGGTGGCCATCGACCACAGGTACTCGATTGCAATGCGCGCTGATTCCTAATCCCGCGTCGATGAACCGGCGGCCGTCCCACTTGCCCAATAGCTTTTGCGGCTCGGCCTCCAACTTTTCCTCTTCGCCGGCGATGAACGGAACTACGTTGGCCAACGCATCCATCGAAGGCACTCCGGGATAACCCGCGCCGGATACCGCCTGCATCGTGACGACAAACAGCTTTTCCAGTCCAAATGCGTCTGCCAACGGTTTCAGCACCAGCACGAGGCCCGCCGTCGAACAGTTCGGGTTTGTAACAATAAAGCCCGAATCGTATCCACGATTCTTTTGTTGCACAGGGATGGAGTCTAGGTGTGCAGCATTGACTTCCGGAATCAGTAACGGAACATCGGGGTCCATTCGGTGATTCCTCGAATTGCTGACGACCGGATAACCTGCGCGCGCAAATCGTTCTTCAGCTTCGCCGGCCACGGAAGAGTCCAGCGCTGAAAAAACAAAGTCGCAATCGAGGCTTGGATCGAGATCCTTCACGAGGAGTCCCCGTGCGCGTTCCGGCACAGGTTCTTCGAGATGCCAGCGTGTCGCGTCCGCATAAGTCTTGCCCGTCGAGCGCTCGGAGGCCGCAACCGCCGTCAGCTCAAACCACGGATGATCCTGAAGGAGATTCACAATGCGCTGGCCAACCATCCCCGTAGCGCCCAAAACGCCCGCCCGCCACCTTTTTGTACTTGCCCGAGCGTTCATTCCCATCCTCCGGTTCCCTTGGCGCCGATGCGCGTGCCGCGTCCCTGCGGTTTGAACGTGTTCTTTACCCAAACCGTCATCTCCGTTTGCGCCGCAAGCGGCAGCACGTGAGGGTGCAGCACCTTCGCGCCGCTCGCGGCAAGCGCCAGCGCTTCATCGTAACTCAATTCCTGAAGTAGTTTCGCTTCTGTTGATTCATGTGGATTGGCGGTGAAAATTCCGTCTACATCGGTCCAGATGACCAGTTCGACCGCATCCACAATGTGCGCGATCAGCGCGCCGGAAAAGTCGGAACTGTTGCGGCCCAACGTGGTGATTCTCCCATCCTGAGTAGCCCCAATGAAACCGGTCACCACCGGAACGATGCCCGCTTCGAGCAAGGGCAGCAAAATCTCCCTGCCCCGGCGCCGCGTGTGTTCGAGGTTCGGTTTGGCCTCGCGGAAATTATCGCAGGTCAACAGGAAATCGGACGAAGCCACGGGCACCGCGCCGGCGCCAATCTTCGAGAGCGCAGCGGCAAGCAACCGGGCGGCGTACCGCTCTCCAAAGGAAGCCAACCGGTCGAGCGTAGCCCCATTTGCCTCCACGCGCCCGTCGAACGGAGTCTCGTGAAGCAGGTCTTCGGTCAAAAGATCCAGGTCTTGCTCGAGACGCGCCTGTTCCTCGGAGTCGAGTCGCAAATCTTCGAGCGTAGCCTGATGCTGCTCAGCGATCGAAGCCGCTTCTCTGCGCGCGTGCAGGTTTCTTCCTTCACCAAGCAGCTGTCCCACCCGTAAGAGCCGGTCGGTCACTCCCTTCATCGCCGAAACAACCGCGACCACCGGCCGCGTCTGCGATTCCTTGTGGACAAGCTGCGCTGCGTGGTGCAACCGATCGGCTCCGAGCAGAGAGCTTCCGCCAAACTTGAAAGCAATAACGTTTTCTTGCAAACGATGTTCGACCCGGAGCGCGAGCACGCTCTCTAGGCTGGGGCCGCTTTCGCCGGCGCCTAAGTCACCCTCGGTGTTGCTGCTCATTTGCTGCTGGTCCGGACTCATGGGTACCGCTCCTTATTTGTTTTTCCGCCGGAGCGTCTCTGGAGGGGGTTTAGACTAAAAAACCCACCGCCAGGTTCGCTTCTGGCGGTGGGTTTGGAAACTTTTTCTAACCTGCTAGATGTTTCTCCCCGCGCCAGAAGCGATGGTAGTGCGCTTAATAATAATAGTCGTCGTCGACGGAGAGAGGCACGTCGACCGGGAGGGCATTCGCTTCGTGGCATTAGCCAACATAAACTGAGGATAACACGGCTGCCGGGATTTCCACTAGAATTTCGAAAATGCTCGGTCGATACCCGCAAGGCGAATTTTAGGCGAAAGTGGCGTTAGGCTCGCCTCTCAAACAGGAGGCTCGAACAGGTCAGCCCCGATTCCGCCTTTTGCAGTTCGCTGATATCTAGAGATACCACTTTGAATCCGTTCGCCTGAATGACCGCACAGGTTTTCGGAAACGACGCGGGGAAGATCGCCGAATCGCCGATCGTCAACGCGTTTCCCGCATGTGGCTCGGACGGATCGACGTCGACCCACGCAAATCCGTCCAACCTCTTCCAATCGAACCAGGAGCGATTCGCTAACAGAGTGTTTTGCCCGAGGGCCGTTACCGCGGACTTCAGGTGCAAGCAGCCCTTCACAGGGACCGCCGTGACCTCGTATCCATAGTGTTCCAGAATCACCGACAGTTGACGGATGCCCTCTGGTTTCGAACGCGCCGTGATTCCCACAAACACTTTCTTTCTGACGCGAAGAACGTCCCCGCCTTCCAGTGTCCCCGGCAATTTGACGTAAGCAAGCGTGCGAAACGGTTCGAGCGCCGCGACAATCGTTGCCGATTCCTTTCTCCTCGCTTCCGTGCCCAATGGAAAAATCACGGCCACCTCGTCCAGTACGATGGCCGGATCTTCGACAAACATCGAATCCGGAAGTTCCGGCTCTTCGGGCAGGGAAATGACATGTGCACCGAGTTTTCCAAGTAGAGTTTCGTAGGCTTCGTGTTGTGCGCGGGCCTTTTCGAGGTCGATCGGTCTTCGCTCGATGAAACTCAGCTCGCACCTCGCAAGCGCGGAACTCACCTTTCGGGTGATGGCCGTCAGCATTCGACGAATGTATCAGACAATGGAGCGATAGAGCATCGGCGGTCACACGGCCCCGTGTTTCCGTTGTCGCTTTCCGGAATTCTCGATAGACTCGCAGCATCTTCGGTGAAATCAATCAAAGGAGTCTCCGCCTATGTCGGACGTCGCGCGCAAATTGCTTGCTGTTTCGATCCTGATCATGGGCGCGGCACTTTTGTGGATGGTCGGGCGATCCCACAACGATGCGCAAGACGCCAAGAACGAAATGGAAAACGCAATCGCTTCCGCCCACGAGAACGTCGCTTCCAATAATCCTCGCCTGAAAGGAGCCTACCGGCTCGAACGCGGCGGTTGGGTCTATGTTCATCTCGAAGGCGATGCTTCGACAATCGGATTTCAGCACGGTTACTTGCTCGCCAACGAAATCGAGGACGCCTTTCCGGCCGTGTCTGCAGGAATGGTGCATTCCACCAAGCGCGACTGGCCATTTTTCCGCGAAGTGGCACGCGAAAAGCTTTGGCCCAAGCTTGACCCTGAGTATCAGCAGGAACTGCAAGGCATCGCGGAAGGCTTGAACGCGCGTACTGGCTCGCAACTGGACGTCTACGACATCGTTGCGCTCAATTCCTTCGAGGAAGTTCCGGATTACTACGTTCCCTGGCTCGACAAGCAGGAAAAAAGAGCCAACGCGCCAAAATTGAAGAGTCCCGGAAACTGCAGCGCCTTCGTCGCCACGGGGAGCTGGACAAAAGATGGCCAGATCGTCATTGCACATAGCAATTGGACCAGCTATATGAACGGCGAACGCTGGCGCATCATTTTTGATATTCAGCCCGCGCATGGCTACCGCATTTTGATGGACGGATTCCCCGGCGTGATCGCCAGCGACGATGATTTTGGCATCAACAGCGATGGGCTGATGATCACGGAAACGACCATCACTCAGTTCGAAGGCTGGGATCCCAACGGAAAACCCGAATTCATGCGTGCACGAAAAGCTTTGCAATATGCCGGCTCTATCGATGAGTATGCGCGCATCATGCTCGACGGCAACAATGGTGGCTATGCGAACGATTGGCTGCTTGGCGATCGAAAAACAGGCGAGATCGCCCAATTCGAGCTCGGGCTGAAAGCATTCAAGCTGTGGCGCACTAAAGATGGCGTATTTTCGGGTTCCAACTGGGCGCGCGATGCAAAGGTTTTGAAATTGGACGCGCCACAGTTTGATACCAAGGACATCGGAAGCTCGCCCAATGCGCGACGTATCCGTTGGGATCAGCTGCTGAACGAAAACAAAGGGAAGATTGATGTGGCGCTTGCGCAGAAAATGTTGGGCGATCACGTCGACACTTATTCGAACAAAACAGAGCCAAACGAGCGCACGCTCTGCGGACATGTTGATACTGTCGAGCGCGGGATTTCTATCTGGGGATGGGGAGCGTTTTATCCTGGAGGAGCGGTTCAAGGGAAGGCTACCGATTCAAGCATGACCAAGGACATGCGATTGGTCGCGCGCTTAGGCCATCCTTGCGGGGATGATTTTCACGCCAAGACCTTCCTCGATGCTCATCCGGAATATGCATGGCAGGCGCCGTACCTGCGCGACATGAACGCGGGTCCCTGGTCGTTTTTCCAATCCGACGAAACTCTCCCGTCCGCAAAATAATGTGCCAAAGCCTTCGCACCGTCACGCGTTAGACGGAGCAAACTTCACGTTTTGTGTCGTACTTTGTTCCTGAGCTTTTTACTCTAAACAATAGCGATACGCGGCATAAGTTTTCTCAAACGCGGCATCCCATGAAATGCCGGCCGTTCGTTCGCGTGCTGCCCTTCCCAAGTGCTTCAACAGCTCTCGGTTGTGTGCTAACTCGACGATCCGCGCGACAAATTCCGAATCCTGCTCCGCCACGTAGCCGGTTTCTCCATCCGCGACAAGATAACGAGGCCCACCCTCGTTCGTCACAACCGCCGGAACTCCGGACGCCGCCGCTTCCTGCACAACGTTCCCATACGTGTCTGTCCGTGACGGAAACACCAACAAATTCATGTTGGCATACGCTCGAGCCAACTCTTCGCCGCGCAATACACCGGTAAACTCGCCATGTTTTAAACGCCGTTTGAGCCACCCCAATTCGCTACCGTCGCCTACAACCAAGATTCGAAAGTCTTGCAGGCCGCTTTCGAGTAAGGCTTGCTCCACCTTGCGTAACAAGCGTATGCCTTTTTCCGGTGTAATCCGGCCAACAAATCCCAAGCGAAGAATTCTGTCTTCCACGGTCCGATGTTTCGGATTAAACTGCTCGGTATCCACTCCTCGGGGCATCAGAAACGACGGCTTTCCCAATTGCCTTTCAAGCCACACGACCTGCGGTTCAGTCGGCGCCAACGTCACTCTCGCGAATCGGTAGAACCACAGCAGAATCCGCAGGCCAAGTTCCTGCGACCATGCGACGGTGGGCCGCGTTAGAGGTGTGGGAAGGAAGCCGATCCACCTCTGCAAGCGACGCGCAGCAAATTGGTGAAAGTTCGTATGCCACGAAGCCACCAGCGGGATTCTTAGTTGATACGCAAGGTATACGCCGAGTTCCCCTAATTCCCCGGGGCTCGTGATATGAATAACGTCGGGCCGAAATGCCAGCACTTCCTCGCGAATCCTGTTGCAATATCGCCAAAATGCGAAATCGAACTCCAGATCGCATTCGATCCCTACGCTCAGCCAGGACCGCTTCAGTTCGACTTGCCGGACGCTTCCTTCGACGTGAGTTCCCGGCAACTTGCCGCCGTGGATCGCCAGCAGCGGAAGGTGGTGACGCTTTGCATACGCGACCAGTTGCCGCGCCGTCAGCGCCACGCCATTAATCTCGTGGAAGGTCTCGCAGAACAATGCCACGCGCGGATGGAAGGACATATCCCTCCCCGCCCGGCAGAATAGGAAGGACGGCGTTACAGTTCTGTGACCATGAGGTCAAGATTGTTCACGGTTGCGCAAACTGCCAAGTCTGCCGTGGGCCTTGGCGGTCTTAGTGCCCGGCGCTCTCCGGCACGACCGACACTTCGACACTCGACGGATACTTGGCGGAGCGATAGATCTTTTCGGTCGCTTTCTGGTAGTCCGATTCTTTTGCTTCGAAAATGTTCGGCACAAATTTTTGCGGGTTCCTGTCGTAGAGCGGGAACCAAGTGCTTTGCACCTGCACCATGATGCGGTGGCCTTTCTTAAAGACGTGGTCGGCACTGTGCAGGCTGAACGTGATCGGAGTAATCTCGTCTGCAACCAGTGCTTCGGGTTTTTCGAAGGACTTCCAATAGCGCCCGCGGAAAATTTCGTCGGCAATCATTAATTCATAACCCGCGAGCTTCCAATCAGATTCCATCTTTTGCGGATAGACATCAATGAGCTTCACCACCCAATCGCCATCCGTTCCCGTGGTCGAGGCAAACAGTTTGGCAGATACCTGGCCTGCGATCGTAACGTCTTCCTCGAGTTCATCGGTCTGCCAGGTCAGCACGTCAGGCCGGTTATCCACGAATCGCTGATCCTGCACGAGCCACGTGTACCACGAACCGGGATGGTCTTGGGGATAGGTCATGTCGACAGGTCGATGGCGATAGGGAACGGGATGAGCCGGATCGCTCACGTAGGAATCGAATGCTTCAGAGCTTTTTGCTGCCGGCGCGTCAAACGAAAGTGTTCTGCCTTCCCCAAAATACAGATTCTTCTTTTGCGCCTCCTTCGGAGGCCACGCATCAAACGCAGTCCAAGCATCGCTGCCGGTTTGGAACAGCAACGCTTCCTTAAGCGGCAGCGTTCCTTTGTCATGCAACCAGTAGGCGAACCACGGCGCCTCGACTTTCTGCCGGAAATACTGTGAGGTGTTCGAACCGAACGGAATTTCGCCGAGCGAATCGCCCAAGCTGCGCGCCCAGCCGCCATGATTCCATGGACCGACCACGAGATAATTTAGATGTTTCGGGTCATCCTTCTCCAAGTTTTCGTAAGTGCGCATCGGGCCATAAAAATCTTCCTGATCCCACCAACCCGCTACGTTCAAGTTCGGCACAGTGGGCTTCTTCAAAGCGGATTCGACTGCGTGAATCTGCCAAAAATTGTCATACGACGGATGGTTTACAAAATTATTCCATGTCGGGATTTTTCCGTGGAAGTAGCGCTCGTTCGCATTGGAAAGTACGCCGAGGCGGAGGAACCAGTCGTACAAATCAAAATTGTTGAATTCGAAACTGTAATTTTCGTTCGACGTTTCCATCAGGGCCGAATATTCGAAGCCGTAGCTCAGCCGAAAAGCGCCGTTGTGAAAGAAATCGTCGCCCATCCAGGCGTCGCCCATACACGCTTGCTCGGAAACTGCCTTGAGAGCAGGATGCGGATTGACCATGGCCATGACAGTTAGAAAACCGCCGTAGGAGATTCCCCAAACGCCCACGCGCCCGTTATTTTTCGAGACGTTTTTCACCAGCCAGTCGATCGTGTCGTAGGTGTCTGTGCTTTCGTCGACTCCGTTTGGATCCTTCGGATCATGCAGCGGCCGGTTCATCGCGAACTTCCCTTCGGAACCGTAGCGCCCGCGAATGTCCTGATAGACGAAAATGTAGCCATCGGCGTAAAGATCCTGAGCCGCGAACAGATGGTTGCTGTAACCTTCAGGTCCGCCAGAGATGCCGTAAGGCGAGCGTTCCATAAGCATGGGCACGGGTTCCTGCGTGTTGCGCGGTGTGTAAATCTCAGTGTGCAGCTTTACGCCATCCCGCATCGGGATCATCACGTCTTTCTTCTCAAACAGCTTCGGCAGGTCGGGCCGCGCCGGCTTCTGGTCCTGTGCCTGCATGCCCACCCCGAAAAGAAAGAGGCCGGCAATAACGTGCATTCTCATTCGGAACTTGAGTCGGTCCTTCACGTCACCCCCACTGATGTTCAGACGCGGACAAAAAATCGCCGTGAGCATACCACACGCACTTGCAACTCCCCGTGTGAGCGGTCTCGCTATCCTTACTCTGCAAAGAATGCGCGAGACAAGATCGAAATGCAACGGACGCCCTAAGCCGGTTCTTGCTGCGGTTGTTTCCCTAATTGCGACATTACCGCCGTTCCTTCGAGCCGAAACAGGCGACGTACCCTCCCACGAGTGAAACCGCGGCTGCTCGGCCGGTTCCAGCGAAGTCAGTCGTATACGCCAACAAGCAGTACGGTCCATCATCGTCAGCGACTGGAACGGCAATATCAAAACCCACCCACCGTCTAGGTGTCGGTCGTCAAATCCGTGGCTGTACGGGGGTTGGCTTTTTCCTTCTGGTGGCCGTTTTGGCCCGGCTCTGTTAAAATGGATGAAGTTAGACCGCACCTGTAATTGATGAAGAAAGGGATTCGTCCGGGCTGCTGGTTGGTTCAGCAGCTATTTTTGTCTTAAGACGCTTTTCGCACATGAGCCAAGACATCCGCAATATTGCCATCATCGCCCACGTCGACCACGGCAAGACAACCTTGGTCGACACCATGCTTCGCCAGAGCGGCATTTTTCGCGCCAATCAAGCCGTCGTCGAACGTGTTATGGATTCCAACGATTTGGAGCGTGAGCGCGGCATCACCATTCTTGCTAAAAATACGGCACTATTTTTCCGCGACACGAAGATCAACATCGTGGATACTCCCGGCCATAGCGATTTTGGCGGTGAGGTCGAACGCGCGCTGCGCATGGTCGATGGCGTCGTGCTCCTCGTCGACGCCAGCGAAGGCCCGCTTCCGCAGACTCGTTACGTCCTCCAGAAGGCGCTCGCCGCGAAACTCCCACCGGTTGTCGTCTTGAACAAAATTGACCGCCCGGACGCGCGTGCCGAAGAAGTCCTCAACGAAATCTACGATCTTTTCATCGACCTCGATGCCACGGAAGATCAGCTAGAATTTCCGATCGTCTATACGAACGCCCGCGCCGGCATCGCGCATCGCAGGGTGGGCGACGACTCCGAGGACCTGCTTCCCCTCTTTGAAGCCATCGTGAACAAGATCCCGCGTCCAACGGGTGATGCCGGAGGTGTTCTCCAGCTTCAGGTTACCAATCTGGATTACTCCGATTTTCTGGGACGTCTGGCGATCTGTCGCGTGTTCAATGGCACGCTGAATCGCGGCGAAGAAGTGGGCATCAGCAAATTGGACGGAAAGCTTCTCTCCACGAAAATTACGAAACTTTACACCTTTCGCGGCTTGGAACGCGATGAAGCTGACACCGTGGTTGCCGGCGACATCGTGGCGATTGCCGGAGTGGAAGGCATCCAGATCGGCGAAAGCATCACCTCTCTCGAAAATCCCGAGCCTCTTGAGCCGCTGACCATCGACGAGCCCACCCTCGCGATGATTTTTTCCGTCAATTCCAGCCCGCTCTGTGGCCGTGAAGGCAACTACCTTACTTCACGCGACCTTCGGGACCGCCTGGCGAAAGAGCTGCTCACGAATGTTTCCATCCGCGTCGAAGACACCGAAACACCCGAATCGTTCCGCGTTCTTGGCCGCGGTGAATTGCAGCTAGCCATTCTGATCGAAACGATGCGTCGTGAGGGCTTCGAGCTGATGGTCGGCAAACCCGAAATCGTCGTGCGCACCGACAACGGCAAGAAGCTTGAGCCGGTCGAGCGCCTGGTCATCGATATTCCGGAAAATTTCATTGGCATCATCATGGAAACCATCGGCAGCCGCCGCGGCGAAATGCTCAAGATGAGCAATCACGGCTCTGGTCGGGTCCGCCTCGATTTCAAGATTCCATCGCGCGGCCTGATCGGCCTGCGAAGCCAGTTGCTCACAGACACGCGCGGCACTGCGCTCATTCACTCCATTTTTGATGGTTGGACCGAGTACGGTGGAGACGTGGCTCTCCGGCCAACCGGTGCGCTCGTCGCGGATCGTCCCGGAATTTCCACCGCCTATGCCCTCTGGGGATTGCAGGAACGCGGCGAACTCTTCATCGGACCCACCGTCGAGGTTTACGAAGGCATGGTAGTCGGGGAAAACTCCCGCGAGCAAGATATGGAAGTGAACGTCACAAAGGAAAAGAAGCTCACCAACATGCGCTCCTCTTCCGCCGACGAGGCCATCCGCCTGATTCCGCACCGCCAACTCAGCCTCGAACAAGCCATCGAATTCATCGCCGACGATGAACTCGTCGAAATCACGCCTAAGTCAATTCGCCTGCGCAAGAAAGTTCTGCAATACAACAAGCGCCCCCGTCGCTGGCAGGAAATCCGCGCCAGCCAGGAAGCCGCCAGCTAAGGCGACCGTCGGTTGAGTCGGACAGCAGCAGTCGGTCACGCTTCCGTAGCTGCCGCCTTTTGAGGCGGACGCCTTTGCTAAGGCAGCAACGCTTTTCCGTCGGTGCTAGAAAACAAAAGTCCCGCTTCTTTCGCCAACGTCGGCGCAATGTCGCGCATATCGATTAAACCCAGGTCTTTTCCCGCGGGCACTCTCGGTCCCACCACAAAAAATGTTGCGCGCAAGTCCGGCACATCCGGCAATTCACCGTGCGTTCCTCCCGGCTTTACCTTCATCACCGCCGGTCCAGTCAAAGCAGCGCCTGTTCGCCATCCGGGCTTCAAACTCACAAAAAACGAAGCATTCGGATAGCCTCCTCGTCTGTGCAATTCCTCCGCATCGAGCACGCGGTCAATTCCATAGGCTGGATCGCCGGCCAGTTTCGTCAACAAATCGTGCACTTGTTTCACTACACTCTGGTCTTCGGGATTCTTCAGTACAATCGCCGCGGACCCGCCCGTTTCCCATGGCATGGCAAGCCAATCCGTAATCGCGCCCTTTTCGTTGGTCGTGAACAGGTTTGCCTCATGAAAAGCGGTAAACAGGTTCGTTTGTTGGTCGTATTGGGTGAATCCGTGGTCGGAGACGACGGCGACAATAGCCTGTCTTGACCGAACCCGCTCGGCCGCTTCCCGGACTTTGCCGACGACCGCATCCAGCTTCTCTAGAGTCGCAACAGCTTCCCCGCTGAACGGCCCTGTCTCGTGCTCAACATGGTCGAGCGCGATCAAATGCAAGGTCATCAGGCCCGGTTCTTTCTTCTGCAAAATCCAAACTGCGTACTTGCCACGAATTTCGTCAGCTTCGATCGAAGCGTCGATACCACCGCGATAAGGGCCTATTTCCGCTGTAGCTTCATCCAACAGTCCCCGCGTCGAAACCGCACGGAGCAGCTTGGCGTCGTCCGGCGTTCCCGCCCGCCAGATCTCTGGGATGTTCCACGTGATGTTTGCTCCCACGGTTGCCGGCCATTGCAAGCTCGCGGTACGCCGCCCGGCGGCCGCTGCCGCGTCCCAAAGAGTCGGCACGCGAATATCCTCGGCATACCAATACCAACCCTGATAGTTTTTCTGTAGAGGATCAAAGGTCGTGTTGGCCCAAATGCCGTGTTTCACCGGCCACACACCGGTGACCAGGGTTGTATGGCTCGGATAGGTCACCGTGGGTACCACGCCGGTCACGCCCTCGGCGTAGGCACCTTCTTTCATCAACTTTCTCAAGTTCGGCACCTTGAGGCCGTGTTCGTCCGCAGCGGTTACATAGTCGGGCCGCAACCCATCGATCGAGATCAGTACCAGAACAGGTTCAGCTTTTTGCTGTGCCTGGATAGCAGGCGCAACCACAGATACTGCCAGCCAGGTCCAAAGAAAGCTCTGCAAAATGGTCATTCCACGCTTCATGATCGTACTCGCTCCTGTTTCATTCCTATCGCTGGCCTTATCTGATGCGCGTCAGTCGGCGCTTCAGGGTATTTCCCCTGCAGCGTGATTTGTTGTAAAGTAAGCCACTAAGCCACTAAATAGTTCCACCTTACAGGGTTGCAAGTCGGTTTGGATGTCTTGCCAGTTTAGGGAACTAAAACCGCCGGGTGGGGGACGGTAAAACGTGAATTTGTCGAACCAGGTCTCATCGAATGGCCACTCCTCAAAGGCCACGATTTCCGCGTCCGCCACGGCGCTACCTCCATACCTTATCACCCGCGACGACGTTAAGTATTACATGGGCAAGGTTTTTGATATCCCCGAACGCCGCGTGGAAGCCATGATGGCGATTGTGGATAACGCCCAGGTGCACCAGCGCCACGCCATTTTCCCGATCGATTACACCATCGAACCAAGAGCCCTCAGCCAGACGAATAACGAATATATCGAACATGCGATCAAGCTTGGCCAGGAAGCAGCCGAAAAATGCCTAACAAAGGCCGGCTTACGTCCCCAAGACATTGATCTCATCATTACCGTCTCCTGTACCGGCTTCATGATTCCGTCACTCGATGCGCACCTGATCAAGCTGATGGGTTTTCGCTCTGATGTTCGCCGTATGCCCTTTACCGAACTCGGCTGCGCCGCAGGAGCCATGGCCATCTCCCGGGCGGCCGACTACATCAAGTCGTATCCTGAAGCGAATGTGCTGATTATCGCCGTCGAGTTGCCGTCGCTTACCTTCCAACGCAAGGATATTTCCCAGGCGAATCTGATTTCGTCCATACTTTTCGGCGACGGTGCCGCGGCCGTGGTTGTCACTGGAAACGACAAACCGGGACCGCGGATCCTTGTGACCGAGACATACACGTTTCCCGATTCGCTCGGAGCCATGGGATTCGATCTGCGCGATTCCGGTTTCCACATCCTGTTGGCGAAGGATGTCCCCGAAATGATCGGTGCGGAAATTAAGGGACTGGTTTACGGATTCCTCGAGCGCCACGGCAAGACCCGCCAGGATATCAAAGGCTGGATTCTGCATCCCGGTGGCGCGCGTTTGCTCGGAAATATCGAACAGCAATTGGGTCTTTGCAAGTGCGATACGCAACCCTCCTGGGACATTCTCGCCAACGTCGGCAACCTTTCGAGCGCGACCATTCTCTTTATTCTTCAGGAGTGGCTCGAAAAGCGCCCCCTCAAGTCCGGCGAACATGCGATCGCCGCCGCATTCGGTCCCGGCTTTAGCGCGGAGTTTCTGTTGCTGCAATGGAATTAAGCGTCAAAGTCTATCTCGGACTCCTCGTGGTTGTTGCGCTCCTTCGTATTTACGAATTACAGATCTCCAAGCGTCACCAGCGCGAAATGGTGGCGCACGGCGCCTCGAAGGTAGTCGACCCCATTTTTCGCACCATGGTGCTGCTTCACACTGGCGTTTTGATTGGCGCCGCGCTCGAAGTCGTCTTTCTGCATCGTCCTTTCTATCCCTTTCTCGCAGCGATTTGCTTCGTTATCTTTCTTGCTGCCAACGTGGTTCGCTGGTGGGTGATTCGAACGCTCGGCGAACACTGGAATGTCGAAGTGATGAACTCTACCGGCATGGGTGTAATCACCACTGGTCCCTTCCACTACGTTCGTCACCCGAATTACGCTGCCGTTTTTGTCGAGATGCTGGCGCTCCCGCTCATGCATTGTGCATGGATCACTGCAGGCCTCGGTACCGCCGCCCATGTGCTTGTTCTTTCGCGCCGAATCAACACCGAAGAACGCGTGCTTTTTTCGGACGCGCGCTACCGGGAGGCCATGTACGGGAAGCCGCGTTTCCTTCCCGGATTATTCTAGGTGCGTCATGCGTTTTGCTTCGCTCGTGCGGCTCGCGGTTCTCGCGATCTTGGCTTTTGGCCTACGGCCCTGCTTCGCTCAATCGAGCGGACCTGCGTTTTCCTCCGACGCGCAGCTCGAAAAAGGTTTTCGCCTTCTTTACGAACAGCAATTTCTCCCCGCCCGAGAAATCTTCCAGGCTTGGGCGGATCAGAATCCCACCGAGCCGTTTGGTCAAGTCAGTTTGGCCGCAACCTATCTGTTCGAAGAGTTTTTTCTTCAGCACATTTTAACGAGCGATTACTTTCTCGATGACAAGCGCTTTCTCGGCGGCATCACCGGTTCACCGAACTCTGCGCGCGTCAAAAGCTTCCAGGATGCCTGCGGAAAGGCCAAAACCATCGCCACGCACCGTTTGAAAAGCCAACCGCGTGATCCCGAGGGCCTTTACGCCCTAACCCTCTGCGCCGGTATGCAGTCCGATGCGGATAGCATGTTATTGAAAAAGCATCTCGACGCCTTGAAACAGTTGAAAGAAGCCAACACCAGCGCGGAGGTCTTGCTTCGCGATCATCCCGACGCCTACGATGCCTATGTCGCGCCTGGAATCGCGTACTACGTAATCGGCTCACTTCCATCCTCTGCCCGCTTCGTTTTGTGGTTCGGCGGAATCCATGGCGACAAAGAGCTCGGCATGTCGCAGGTCCAGAAAACCGCAGACGACGGCCGCTACCTGCGGCCGTTTGCCCAGATTCTCCTCGCGCTCTCGGCGCGCCGCGAAAAGAAAGACGCCTTGGCGCGGAAAAATCTGAAAGAGCTGACCGAGGAATTTCCCGGGAATGCGGTGTACGACACCGAATACGCAAAGGCCCTGGGTCAGCCCATTCCGGCAACCATGGGCCCTGCCAACTGAAGGCTACCGGCGGCGCTCTTTCGTGCCACGAGTCCTCGGTTTACAAATTTCCCCTTTCAACAAGCAGGAGGGCTGATGTTCCAATCCGATCTTTTGAAGGGCCGGGCAATTTTCCTCACCGGAGGCGGCAGCGGCCTCGGACGTTCAATGGCCATCGCGTTCTCCAAGCTTGGCGCGCGCATGTTTCTCGTCGGCCGCCGCGAAGAACCGCTGAAGGAAACATGCTCGGAGATTCATCGCTCGGGCGGCGCCGCGGCCTTCACCACCTGCGACGTTCGAGAATACACGTCGGTCGAATCGGCCTTCGCTGCTGCGGAAGGACACTTCGGCGAAATCGATTCGCTGGTCAACAACGCGGCTGGCAATTTCATGGCACGCACGGAAAAACTCTCTCCGAATGCCTTCAACGCCGTCGTTGGCATCGTCTTGAATGGAACATTTCACTGCACCCAAGCCTTCGCCAAGCGCCGCATTGCCAAGAAACTGGGCGGCAACATCTTGAACATCACCACCACCTACGCGGCCGCGAATTCCGGCTCCGGTTACGTGGTGCCCTCAGCATGTGCCAAGGCCGGTGTGCTCGCGCTCACGACTTCCCTTGCCGTCGAGTGGGCGAAATATCACCTTCGCGTCAATGCGATCGCCCCAGGCCCATTTCCGACCGAAGGAGCCTGGGCCCGCCTGATGCCATCGAAACAATTCGAAGAACACTCCCTCAACAAGCATCCAATGAAGCGCTTCGGAAAACATGAAGAACTCGTCAATCTCGGCGCGTTTCTGCTTAGCGACATGGCGGAATACATCAACGGAGAATGTGTGGTGATTGACGGAGGCCAATGGCTGCGCGGCGCCGGCGAATTTAACGATCTGGCCATGCTTCCGGACGCGATCTGGGAGCAGATGGAAGCGGCCCGCCCCAAGAAATAGTCAACGACCCGCCGCGCAAGGCGAGGCCCCGAGCCCGGCGCATTTTCTCTTCATTCCGGTAAGGCGTTGGCTCGTAGCAACACGCGAAGCTTCGCCTCGCCAGCCTCCCGTCCTGCTACCTCGGCGCGAACGGTGACTGCCTGTGCCACCGCCTTTTTCAACTGTTCCGCTGTCAATGTTGGAGTCTCGATGAGTATGGGAAGAGAAGTTGACGCTTCGGCTGGCAACAAAAATTGTCCTCCGCCATGGGACAATTTCCATCCGTCAGGCAGGTTCACCGTGAACGTAATCGGCAAGGTCTTGTCCGGATCATGCAGAACGACAATTGGAAAGACCAGCGTCGTTCCGGTCTTTATCCCGATCTCCGGCTCTTTCGCAGTCGGGAGGTGGTCCATTCCGTGCGCCGGATCAAACTCTGCGTAGAACCTCCATGGGCCTCCCAACTCGATCCGCGGAAGAGATGGCGACGGTTCCTGGCCATTCAAAGCTCCGCTGTGGAACAACGCCACCTTCAATGGTTTTTCGTCGGTGTGGGCAAACACGTCGTCATTGGGCTTGCCGCCAACGACCGATTTTCCGAAAATCAGGGTAGATGGTTCCGACCACCACGCGGAATCGGGGTCGTTCATCGTTTTTTCCAACTGAGCGTCGCTCATTTTGGATAGTCGAGCGATGTCATCGGGGAACTGGGTCCGGTGAGCCATCGCGGAATCCAGTGCTAACCGCCAGTACGGCTTGTTTTGCGATGGCGAAATCTCGCGCACGGAGTAGGCAGGTCCGCTCCCATCGAATTGTTTGTTGTCCTGCGCGTCGCTGCCGAAATAGATCTTCTTTGCCTGCCATGGCTGCAAGTTCGAGAGGTAGGCCTCGTAGTGTTTTGTGTCCCCGGCCAGTTGCGAGGGAAAAACCAGCGGATCGCCGGCAAGGTCGAATGCCTCGATCGCCAAAACGCCGGTCGCCTGGTGATCTCCATGATTTTCACCAATGAATACACCAGGAAAATGTGTGAAGATCACTTCCGGCCGCGTTAATCGAAGCAGCCCCACGAGCCTTTCGAGATTGGCACCGTGTCCCCAGTTCGAAAAAGAATCCAGCAGATTCTGCGAAGCGGTATCCTTCCCATCTAGAAACCACACATTCGAGATGCTCAGTTTCGTGCACGCATCGCGCGCTTCGATCTCCCGCTCATTCGCCATCGCCGGCCCGCGCTCGCGCGTAAAACGGTTCACGCCGCTCCCCCCGTGCGTGCCGAAAATCACCGCCACATGCTTGTGCATGTCGTAGATCGCGCGCGCCAAGTAGGGCGTAAAAAATGCCTCGTCATCCGGATGCGCCACCACGACCAGAATATCCACCTTATACCGCTCATCCGGCGGATTTACCTTTTGCAGCTCTTGCGCCGAAAGAGCGCCGGCCGTAGTCAAACTTACGAACACAAACAAAGCAGCGTTCCGAATGGAACTCATCCTGTTCCCCTAACCAATCTCCAGTGCCAAACGAGAAGGAAATTGTAATGTCTTGCCGCATAAATGTGCAGTTCGATCTGCTATTACAAAACAAAACATTGATCATACAGGCTTGGTGCTGCAGACGCGATCATCTCTGACACGGCCCCCTACGGCCACGGTTTTGGGTCTTGCTAGGGACCAGGCCGCCTTGACCCTGTGGCGACCCGCTTATACTCTAGCTAGTTAAATCCCACGCAGGATTTTGCGTGTTAGGATTGCGACCATGGATCAGATTCACATCACTCTTCCCGACGGCAGCGTCAAGGACCTCCCGAAAGGCACCACGCCTTTAGAAATCGCCACGTCCATCTCGCCGCGCCTGGCAGACGCCGCGCTCGTTGCCAAGGTGCGCGCAACCAACGGGAACGGTTCTCGAGAAAAAACGGGCATCTTTTCGAACTCTGTCGACCCGGACGAAGACGGCAGCCTTCTCTACGACCTCCGTCGCCCTCTTGAGCAAGACGTCTCGCTGCAGATCCTCACCGAAAGGGATCCTGCCGCTCTCTACGTCTTCCGCCATTCCGCCGCGCATCTTCTAGCTGCGGCCGTGACGGAGCTATATCCCAACGTCAAACTCGGCATCGGCCCTCCGGTCGAAAATGGTTTCTTTTACGAATTCTTGCGCGATGAACCATTCACGCCCGACGATCTCGAAAAAATTGAAAAGAAAATGCATGAGCTTGCCGCGAGGGACCTGCCAAACGAACGCAAGCTCCTTCCGAAAGACGAAGCGCTGAAGCTGTACAAAGATTCCAAGCAGCTCTTCAAATGCGAATTGGTCGAAGAAAAAGCCGACGAGCCGATGGTTTCCTTCTACACCACCGGAAAATTCATCGACTTTTGCCGTGGTCCGCACATTCCTTCCACAAAGCGCATCCAGGCCTTCAAAATCATGAACGTCGCCGGAGCTTACTGGAAAGGCCAGGAAGGCAACCCTCAGCTCCAACGCATTTATGCAGCCGCCTTTTTTAGCCAGAAGGAACTCGACGAGTATCTCCATCGGCTGGAAGAAGCCAAGCGCCGCGACCACCGGCGTCTCGGTCAAGAACTGGATCTATTCAGCATTCAGGAGGAAGCCGGCCCGGGTCTGATCTTCTGGCACCCCAAAGGCGGCCTGATCCGCACTCTAATCGAGAACTGGCTCCGCGACGAACTCTTGAAGCGTGGCTACGACCTGGTCTTCACTCCGCACATCATGCGTTTCGACCTTTGGAAGACCTCCGGCCACGCGAATTTTTACAAGGAGAATATGTTCGGCGCGGTCGAAGTCGAAAAAGCGGACTACCAGCTTAAGCCCATGAACTGTCCGGGCCACATTCTTATTTATAAATCGAAGTTGCGAAGCTATCGCGATCTTCCCGTGCGCCTCGCTGAACTCGGTACGGTCTACCGCTACGAGCGTAGCGGCGTCCTCCATGGCCTCATGCGCGTCCGCGGCTTTACTCAGGACGACGCCCACATTTTCTGCACGCCGGGACAGATCGAAGCGGAGGTGGAGGCGTGTGTCGATTTTGCCTACGCCGTCATGAAAAATTTTGGTTTCGACAAATTCGAGGTCGAGCTTTCGGACTGGGATCTGAAACATCCGGCAAACTACGCCGGCAAAGCGGAAGATTGGGGCCACGCTACCGCCTCTCTTGCCAAAACGATGGACCGTTTGAAAATTCCCTACAAGAAAATCGAAGGCGAAGCAGCCTTCTACGGTCCGAAAATCGATGTGAAGCTTATCGACGCGATTGGCCGTTCCTGGCAGCTCACCACCGTGCAATTCGACTTTAATTTGCCAGCGCGTTTCGGCCTTGAATATGTCGGCGCTGACGGCGCTCGCCACCAGCCGTGGATGGTTCACCGCGCGCTCCTCGGTTCCGTCGAGCGCTTCTTTGGCATTTTGATCGAGCACTACGCCGGTGCGTTCCCGCTTTGGCTAGCACCCGTTCAGGTCGAAATCTGCCCGGTCAGCGAAAAAGTGGCGGACTACGCCAAACACATCCACGAAACCCTGAAGAACCACAGCATCCGCGTGCATCTCGACGACCGCAACGAGAAGCTGCCCGCGAAGATCCGCGACGCCCAGCTCCAGAAAATTCCCTACATGCTTGTCGTGGGCCCAAAGGAAGCCGAAGCGGGCACGGTCAGCGTGCGTCATCGCAGCAAGGGCGATCTCGGTGGCCGTCCCGTCGCCGACCTGATCACCGCCTTGAGACAGGAAATCGAGTCGCGCTCGATCTAAGTCGCCTGAGATCACAAGTAAACGATGCCCAGCCGTAAAGTCGCCGCAAGAGCCGAGCGATTTATTCACAGGTTATGATCTGGTCGTGCTTGCCGCACTCGTCTATCTCACCAAAATACTTCCCACATTCGCTAGCTCGCGGCAGTTTCGTTTATGGATGTGATTGCAGAGCCGGGTCGCACTCCTTCGCTTGCCCATCCCTTCTCACGTGCTATACTTTGAAGTCTGCCTCCATCCCGCCGACGCGGCTGGGGCTAGGCTATACAAACGGGGTGTCACCCGGCGCTGCCGGGTGCCTTTTTTTCTTAGGGGGATTTATCGCTGAGCGGAATTTCCGGCAGGCCGACCGTATCCGAATCAACGAAAGGATACGCGCTCGGGAAGTTCGAGTCATTGATGAGGAAGGCGGGCAGTTGGGAGTCATGCAACCGTTCGAAGCGCTTCGCCTAGCGCGCGAACGAGGTCTGGATTTGGTAGAAATTTCGCCTACTGCCGATCCGCCGGTTTGCAAAATCACCGACTACGGCAAATACCAGTATCAACTGAACAAAAAGGCCCACGAACAGCGCAAGAGCAGCCGTGGCTCGCAACTCAAGGAAGTGAAGTTTCGTCCCGCGACCGCCGAGCACGATTATCAGGTTCGCAAGAATCAGATCATCCGGTTCCTTGGAGAAGGCCATAAAGTGCGTGCCATGATTTTTCATCGCGGCCGCGAAATGGCTCACCAGGAAGTGGGGCGGGCCAAGATGACTCGGCTGCTTGGCGAAATCGGCGAGCACTG
Organism: Candidatus Acidiferrales bacterium; assembly: GCA_963722985.1. Lineage (GTDB taxonomy): Bacteria > Acidobacteriota > Terriglobia > Acidiferrales > UBA7541 > Acidiferrum. The sequence goes on from CAVROZ010000008.1 coordinate 671,190, forward strand.
CCAGATCGAAACCATGCCGCGCATGGAAGGCAACGTTTTGGTCGCGCTCCTGGCGCCGAAAAAGGGCGCTGGCGCGGCGCCGCGCCCGGCGAACACGGCGCAACCAAACGCGTAACGCACTTGTAGCGCAGGGCGAGTCTGCGAGCCCGGCGGCTTCAAGCAAAATTTAGGGCCGATCAAACCGGCTCGCAGGGAGAGGATTTACAGCAATGCCACGCAATTCACTGAAGCCGAAAAAAAAGCTGAAAACGCATCGGGGCGCCAGGAAGCGCTTCAAGATCACGGCCAACGGCAAAATTCTCCGCATGCATTCCGGCAAGCGCCACCTGCTCGGGACGAAAGCGGCCAAGCGCATGCGCAAGCTGAAAAAGCTGACCAAGGTGAACGATCGCGACGTAGCCGCCGTGCGCCAGATGCTCCCGTACGGAGCTTAAACTGTTTGTCGGGGCGCCGCACGCTGCGCCTCACCTCGGCATATGTTCTGTGTCGCCGAGGTCAGTCTTTTGCATGAACCGGGCAAGCTCGGCCAATGCAAGAATCGCGGAAGCAATTCCGCACGAAACGCGCCAGGCAGCGCTACACGGGTGCCTGCCGGCCGTTAAGCCCCGTTCGCGGGGCGCCGTGGACCGGGCCTAGGCCCATCCATGTAGCGCTGGCTTTCATGGCCGGCGCCGTTGGAGCGAGGGCAAAAATCCTCGCACCAATCAAATAGGGAACAAACCCGTTGCCGGAAGCGCTTCGCCGCGCTCTTTGGCAACCTGTTTTGTTTCCAGAAACAACATGTAGCTCACGCCTTCCGGACGTGAGGGTTTCGACAAGCGAAAATCCTCGCGAGCGAAGCGCAGTTACAAGAAACGAAGGAGAAAACCCATGCCACGCGTAAAACGCGGCACCAAGCGCCGGGCTCGTCGCAAGAAGTACCTCAAGAGGACCAAAGGCTTTTTTCTCACGAAGAGCAAGCTCTACCAGTCCGCACAAGAAGCCGCCAATCGCGCCGATCGCTACGCAAAACGCGACCGCCGGGTGAAGAAGCGTCAGTATCGCCGCTTGTGGATCCAGCGTGTTGGCGCCGCCGCTCGCCAGAACGGACTGACTTACGGCCAACTCATTCACGGCCTGAAGGCTTCCGGCATCCTGGTTGATCGCAAAGTGCTCGCCGATATGGCCGTGCGCGACGCCGCAGGCTTCACTGCGCTGGCGGAAAAGGCCAAGGCCTTCGCGCCGAAGCCAGCCGCAAAGAAGGCTTAGTTCGGAGCTCAGGCCTTCGGGGCGTGCCTATCTCCGTGTCGGGGCGTAGCACTGCTGCGCCCTATCTCGGCGAGAATGAGCTCAGTTCGATCCGTTGTATTCTTTTCTTGCGACATGTCGACAGATTCAAAACACAGCCAGACCCTCGCCGTTCTCGGCACCTCGTCGGCCGATCAGGTCCGTGCCTTATTCGCGGAACTTCGCGCGCGCTTTGACGCCGACAGTTCCGCGGTCACCGACGAAAACTCCTCGAAAGCTCTCCGCGACGCCTGGCTCGGCCGCAAATCCGGCGTCCTCACTCTGGTCACCGACAACTGGCTGAAGCCGGCTTCTCCTGATCTGAAGCGCGTTGTCGGAGCGTCTCTGAACGAGTTGCGCGCTCACGTCGATGCACAAATCGAAGCGCGCCGCCTGTCTGTCGAAGCCGGAGCCGAAGCTGCTAGAGGAGCGAAAGAGCGCATCGATCTCTCATTGCCCGCGGTCATTCGCCCTATCGGCACGCACCATCTCATCCGCCAGGTGTTCGAGGAAATCGAGGATATTTTCTTTTCCATCGGCTTTTCTGTCGTCGAAGGGCCAGAAATCGAAACGCCTTACTACAATTTCGAAGCCCTGAATATCCCGGAGCATCACCCTGTTCGTGACGACATGGACACGTTCTACGTCGAATTGCCGAAAGGCACTCCAGGCCCGCTCTTGCTTCGCACCCACACGTCTCCGGTACAGATTCACACCATGGAGAAGCGCCAGCCGCCCGTGCGCGTGATTGTCCCCGGCAAGGTCTATCGCCGCGACAATCCCGACGCTACGCACTCCTTCATGTTTCACCAGATCGAAGGTTTGGCCGTCGATTCGGACATCACCTTCTGCGATTTCACCGGCACCATCGACTATTTCGTGAAGCAATTTTTCGGCAAAGGCGTAAAAACGCGCTTTCGTCCCAGCTATTTCCCGTTCACCGAGCCCTCCGTCGAATTCGACGCTTCGTGCATCTTCTGTGGCGGCAGCGGCACCGCCAAAACAGGCGGCACCTGCGGAAAGTGCAAAGGCGCAGGCTGGATCGAGCTCTTCGGCGCCGGCATGGTTGATCCGGCCGTCTACAGCTTCGTCAACTACGATGCGAAAAGAGTCAGTGGCTTCGCCTTCGGCATCGGCATTGACCGCTTGGCCATGCTCAAATACGGTATCGACGACATCCAGGTGTTTTTCCAGAACGACGTGCGTTTCTTAAAACAGTTTCCGTAGGAAGCGGATTGGTCGTTCAAAAAAAAGATTGAGAACTGACGACTGCTAACTGTTCATGACTCTTGCCGACGCCAAACAACGTTTCTCCAATCGCGTGGCCGACTACGTCCGCTATCGCCCATGCTATCCGCCCGCCTTGCTGGATGTGCTCGCCAAGGAATGTGGTTTGCGGCCGAGCAACGTTATCGCGGATATCGGCTCCGGGACCGGACTCCTCAGCAAACTCTTTCTCGATCATGGCAATCGTGTTTACGGAGTTGAGCCCAACGCCGAAATGCGCGCCGGCGGCGAAGAATTCCTTGGTACCCACGCGAATTTCACAAGCGTCAGCGGCTGCGCCGAAACCACCACACTCGCAGACGCCTCCGTTGATCTCATCACGGTCGGCCAAGCCTTTCACTGGTTCGATGTTTGGCCCACTCAGCGGGAGTTCCGCCGCATCCTCAAGGCTGGCGGCTCGGCCGTTGTCGTCTGGCAAGATCGCCGCATGGACGAAACCCCGTTCCCTAGAGAATATGAAGATGTGCTCGTGCATTTTGGCATCGACTACAAATCGGTAAAAGACACCTATCCGGAAACGGAAAAGTTGCGCAATTTTTTTGATCCTGGCACATTTCAGGCGCGGGATCTGCCGAACCGTCAGGATTTCGATTGGGAGGGCCTTCGCGGCCGCTTGCGAAGCAGTTCGTACACCCCGACCGAAAGGCATTCGAACTACGCTCCGATGATCAAAGAGCTGCGCAGAATTTTCGACGCGTATCAGCAAAATGGCGTCGTCCGCATGGAATATTTTGCGCGAGTCTATTTCGGCAAGCTGAGCAGGAACAATCCATGAAGGTTTCCTACAACTGGCTCAGGGAGTTCGTTGACGTCGCGGCCTCACCGGACGAAGTCGCGTCGCGTCTCGCGCTCGCCGGCACAAACATCGCCGGCACCGAAAATGGTCCGCACGGAGCAGTCATCGACGCCGAAGTCACTTCGAATCGTCCCGACTGCTTGGCGATGCTCGGAATCGCGCGCGAAATCGGCGCAATTTTCCGTCTTCCCGTGAAGACCCATTCACCGAAGCCATTCGAGAGCAGTTCCGCACAAGCGTCCGACGCAATCAAAGTCAAAATCGAAAATCCGGAACTTTGCGGCCGATACACCGCCAGGGTTCTTCGCGGAGTCAAGATTCAGCCGTCCCCCGCTTGGTTGCAAGACCGCTTGGATGCCGCCGGCATCGCGACCATCAACAATGTCGTCGATATTACGAATTACGTCATGCTGGAGCTCGGCAATCCGATGCACGCCTTTGATTACGACAAGGTGCGCGACCACTCGATTATCGTTCGCCGCGCAAAATCCGGCGAAAGAATGACCACGCTCGACGGCATCGAACGCCCGCTCGATCCCAATATGCCGTTGGTCTGTGATGGCGACGGTTTGCGCGCCATTGGCAGCGGCGTGATGGGCGGCTCGTCGACGGAAATTTCTTTTTCTACAAAAACCGTTCTCCTCGAGTGCGCCTGGTTCGATCCCATCGCTATTCGGCGCGCTGCGCGCTTCCTGAAACTCCACACCGAAGCCGGCACGCGTTTCGGCCGTGGCGTCGATCCCGAAATGGCCGAGCTTGCTTCGCGCCGCGCTGCGGAACTGATCCTTCAACTTGCGGGTGGACAAGTCCTGGCCGGTGTCGTTGACGTTTATCCGGGCAAACGCGCCCAGAAAAAAATCACCATCACGCGCGCCGAATTCCTTCGCATTATGGGCGCCGACGTCGCCGACAAAGATCTGGAAGCGATACTTTCCTTGCTCGGATTTGCTCCAATGCGTGTCGATCAGAATCGGGGCTCGGCCAATTCTCTTCTAGCAGCGTGGGAATGCACGCAGCCCTCCTGGCGCGCGGATGTCGAACGCGAAATCGATCTCATCGAAGAAGTCACCCGAGTCCATGGCATGGACAAATTTCCGCCTCGCCTACCTGCCGCCCGCTCGGGCGCAGCCCGCTTGCCGCACCAAGAAGCAGAAACACGCCTGCGCGAACGGCTTATCGGCCTCGGTTACCACGAAATTCTCACCATCCCGCACGTTTCCGAGGAGCGCAACGAATTGTTCCGTCCCGCCGATGTCGTCCCCGCGAAACTTGCCAACCCGTTGAGCGAAGAAGCCGGCGTATTAAAGTCCACTGGCGCCGTAACGATGGCCGGCGCGATCGAGTGGAATCTCAATCACGGCCAGCGCAACGTGCGCCTCTTCGAGATTGGCCAGCACTATCGCTTCGTCGACGGCCAGCCCGTCGAATCGCGCGTGCTCACCATCGGTGCGACGGGTGTTGCCCGTCCGCAAGGCCTTTACGACCCAGCGCGGGAATACCACTTCGGTGACATGAAGGGCGACCTCGATGCCATCGGCGCGCTCGCCGGCGGCTTTCGCTGGGAAAATGGCGGGCCGGATTGGCTGAGCGCCAAGCGCGGCAGCGTGTACCTCGGCAAGGAAGGAAATCAGCCTTTGGGCGTCGCCGGCCAACTGGCGAAGCGCGTCGCGGACAAACGCAAGTTCCGCCAGGACGTCTTTCTCGCCGAGATTGTCCTCGGCCCGCTCTATTGCATGTATTACGGCGTGAAAAACAATCGCCGCTACCAGCCGCTGCCGCGTTTCCCCGGCGTCGAGCGCGATTTCTCTTTGTTTCTTGCCGACGGCATCTGCTTTGCGGATGTTACGAAATCGGTTGAATCCCTAGGCATTCCGGAAATCACCTCCATCGAAGCCGTCGACCTCTTCCGCGGCAAGAATGTTCCGGCGGGAAAGTACTCGCTGCTCGTGCGCGTAACCTTTCAAAGCAAAGAAGCCACCTTCACCGAAGCTCAGATCAACGATTTCTCCAACCGCATCGTCGCCGCTTTGGAGAAAAACCTCTCTGCCGCCTTGCGCGCCAGTTAGACGGGCTCGACTCATGCGCTCTTGAACCACTAAACTCTTAGAGTTGCTCTTCTCGAATGCAACCCCTCCGCATAACCGACTTAGGTCTAATCACCTACACCGAGGCCTCCAGCCTCCAACAGCGCCTCGTGGCCGCCAGGAAAGCCAACGTTATCGACGACGTACTCCTGTTCTGCGAACATCCTCATGTCCTCACCCTAGGCCGCAACGCCAACCGCTCCAATCTCCTCGCATCCGAAAGCGTCCTTCGTCAGAAAAACGTCGAACTCCACGCCAGCAATCGCGGCGGAGACATCACCTACCACGGCCCAGGGCAAATCGTGGGCTATCCGATCGTCAATCTCGACAAGATCAAACGCGACGTCGGCTGGTACGTCCGCATCCTCGAAGAATCCATGATCCGGGCCTCCGCCGACTTCGGGATCGTCGCCTATCGCGTGCCGGGAAAAACCGGCATCTGGGTGAAGTCGCTTCCCACGGAAGAAAAACTCGCAGCCATCGGCGTGCATATCAGCCGTTGGGTTACATCCCACGGTTTCGCCTACAATGTCTCGACCGATCTCCGCTATTTCGACCTCATCGTCCCCTGCGGCGTCCCCGATCGCAAAGCCACTTCCCTCGAAAAACTCCTCCAACGGACCGTTTTTCCTTCAGAGGCAAAACCGCGCCTCTCCCATCACCTCGCCGATCTTTTGTCACTGTCGCTGCTCCCGACCTCACGCGTAGAACTCGAGAATTACCTGCCGTAGCATTCGAGGAAGTCGTCCTCCGTGTCTGCCGCAAAACTACCGCCTCGCCCGTACCGCCAGGTCTGACCTTTGTAGCTCTGCATGTGATCTCCATCGTCTTACGTGGTTAGACCACAAAAAAATGGCCTTGGCGCCATAACGGTTCTTGCCTATTGCCTTTGCCACGAGAAATGAAGCAATCTTGTCGCTGTTTTGTGCTCCTATGCCGAAGATTGGCCAAATTCGCATCGGTATTTCCGGCTGGCGCTACGAGCCGTGGCGCGGCGTGTTCTATCCGCCCAAGTTGCCCCAACGGCAGGAATTGGAATATGCGTCGAGTAAACTGACGTCGCTCGAAATCAACGGCACCTTTTATTCCATGCAAAGACCAACCAGCTATCAAAGCTGGTATTCCTCAACACCGCGCGATTTTAAGTTCTCCGTCAAAGGTCCGCGCTACATTACGCATATTCAAAGGCTACGTGAAGTGGAAGCCCCACTCGCCAATTTCCTGGCTTCCGGCGTTTTGACGCTTCGCGAAAAACTCGGTCCCTTCCTCTGGCAGTTTCCGCCCAGCTTCAAACTAGACGCCGAGAAAATGGAAGCCTTCCTGAAGCTGCTTCCGCATGACACGGGAGCCGCGAAGTACCTTGCGTCAAATCATGATAAGTGGATGAGCAAGCGCGTTGCGTTCGAAGATGTGGACGACCATTACAAACTCCGGCACGCCATTGAAATCCGTAACAAGAGTTTCGCGATACCTGAATTCCTCGAACTTCTCCGCAAGTACGACGTAGCCATCGTCTGCGCCGACACGGTGGAGTGGCCCAAAATCACCGATCTCACTTCGGAGTTCGTCTACTGCCGGCTTCACGGTTCGGAAGTGCTCTACGCCAGCGGCTACGATGCCAAATCGCTCGATCGGTGGGCCGACTGGGTTCTCGCTTGGGCCAGCGGCAAGGAACCTGACACCGAGAAAATCCTGAACAAAAAACCTCCTACCTCGAAAGCGCGCGACGTCTTCGTCTACTTCGACAACGACACCAAAGTCCGCGCTCCCTTCGATGCCCAGGAACTCATCAAACGCGTTGACGCTCGGAGCTAGCGTTTGGGAGGGCCCACTTTCTGAGCCAGGCCCGCCGGCAGTGAAGTGCCGAACTTCCGCCCATTCGCCACCGACCCCGCCTTAGCCTTAAGATAGAAACCCGAGCATCAATCCGGAGCCACCAAACATGCCCGTCTCGGAAATTCCCGCCAAGCCACAGAAACTTTCGCGCCAGCAATATCTTGACCTCTATTACTCCATGCGCCTCAACCGTGAAGTGGAAGAAGCCATGACTCGCCTCTTCCGCCAGAACAAAATCGTGGGTGGCCTATACGCCAGTCTTGGCCAGGAAGCCATCTCCGTCGGCAGCGCCTACGCCCTCGAAAAACGCGACTGGATGGCGCCCATGATCCGTAACATCGGAGCGCTCCTCGTGAAAGGCGTGCCACCGCGCGACATCTTCACGCAACACATGGCCAAGTACACTTCGCCGACGAAGGGCAAAGATGGCACGAGCCATTTCGGCGACCTCGAAAATCTTCACATCGTCTCCCCCATCTCCATGCTCGGCGATCTCATTCCCGTCATGACCGGCGTGGCCATGGCCGGTCGCTACCTCGGCCAGAAAATCGTGGCCATGACCTGGATTGGCGACGGCGGCAGCTCCACCGGCGTTTTTCACGAAGGTCTGAATCTCGCCGCTTCACAAAAAGCCGCGCTGGTTCTGATCCTCGAAAACAATCTGTGGGCCTATTCCACACCGGTCCGCCGTCAGGTGCCCATCGAAAATCTCGCCGATCGCGCCAAAGCCTACGGTATTTCCAGCTACATCGTCGATGGCAACGACGTCGTCGCCGTCTACAACACAGCCCGCGAAGCCGTCGACCGCGCGCGCGCCGGCGAAGGCCCCGTTCTCATCGAAGCCAAAACCTTCCGCCGCCGCGGCCACGCGCAGCACGATCCCGCCGAATACGTTCCCAAGGAACAACGCGCATACTGGGAAAAGCGCGACCCGATTGCGCTCTACGAAGAATTCCTGACCAAAGAAAAACTGTTGGACGCGAAAGGCAAAAAAGAAATCGAGACCAAGATCAACATACTCCTCGAAAAAGAGCGCGAGTTTGCGGAAAATTCGCCCATGCCTCCGGCGGAAACCGCCGCGCAAGGCGTCTACTGTACCGGGCCTGAATGTCACCACCTCCAACCCAAGTGGGAACGTCCTGTCAACGAGCTTCTTCCGCCAAAGTCCAGCGTCGAGCCGGTGTGGATTGTCGAGGGTTTCGGCCGCGGAGTTTCTTCTTCCGGCAGCACGGCCCCGATCCACTTCGGTGACGTCCCCGATGGCGCGAGCCCGCAAAAGCCCGCGAAGCTGCCTAATCCCCGAGCGAATCTGTCTGTGAAACAGGTGAAAAAATCTGTTCCGCCAAAGACTTCTCTGAAAAAGTCCGTGAAAAAGGGAGGCCGCTAGCCATGGCTCCCATCACCTTTCTCGAAGCCATCCGCCAGGCCATGTTCGAAGAAATGGCCGCCGACCCGGCTGTCGTCCTCATCGGCGAAGACGTTGGCGTCTACGGCGGCGCCTTCAAAACCAGTGAAGGCCTTCTCGAAAAATTTGGCTGGGAACGCGTCATCGACACGCCCATCAGCGAAAGCGCCATCATCGGCGCGGCTTGCGGCATGAGCTATCTCGGTCTTCGCCCCATCGCCGAAATGCAGTTCATCGATTTCATCGCCTGCTGCTTCAACCAACTCACGAACTTTGTCGCCAAGGGCCACTATCTCTGGAATGCCCCCGCTCCGATTGTCGTTCGCGGCCCTTCCGGTGGCGGAGTCCACGGAGGCCCATTCCATTCACTCAATCCCGAAATGTATTTCCTGCACACTCCGGGATTCAAAATCGTCTATCCATCGACGCCCTATGACGCGAAAGGCCTTTTAAAATCCAGCATCCGTGACAACAATCCCGTTCTCTTCTTCGAACATAAATTCCTCTACCGTCGCATCAAGGAAGAAATCCCCGCCGATGACTACACCGTTCCCCTCGGCAAAGCCATCGTCCGCCGCGAAGGAAAACATCTCACCATCCTTTCCTACGCAGCGATGATGCACACCTCGCTTGAGGCAGCCGACGCCCTCGCGAAAGAAGGCATCGAAGCCGAAGTGATCGACCTACGCACCCTCATGCCCCTCGACGAAGAAACCATCCTTGCTTCCGTGAGGAGAACCAACAAATGTCTTGTCGTTCACGAAGACACCAAAACCGGCGGGATTGCCGCTGAAATTTCCGCTATCCTTTTCGAAAAAGCCTTCCATGATCTCGATGGCCCGCTCGTTCGTGTCGCTTCTCTTGACACGCCGGTCCCCTATGCGCCCACGCTCGAGGAAGCATTCCTCCCCAATGCGCAGAAGGTTTTCACCGCCGCGAAAGACCTGGCTCGCTTCTGATCTAGGTCGTTATCGTTTGACTGCGCGCCCTCCAAATTTTCTCGTCTCGCTACCCTTAGGCTCTTAAACTCTTGCTGGGGAAGCCATCCGGGGTGTTCGGAACTCTCGGGCGGCCCCTCCTTTTCCCTAGTTCGCTTTCAAAATGATCGCCAGGTCATATTCATTCTGATCGTCCTCGATTGGACCGCGGGAGGAATAGTTAATGAATCTGACGCACCTAGCAATTGCAACGCTATTTACCCTGAACACTCCCGTCTTCTGCAACGCCCGTCCGCCGCAGGCCGCAAACATCACCGGCAAGGTCACGCTGTCCGGAACTCCTGCCAAGTCCAAGCCCCTTGACCTCGCCAAAGAGCCGGAATGCCTGAAAATGCATGCCTCCAATCCACTCTTTCCCGAAAACGTTCTGATCGGTCCCGGAAACGGATTGCGCAACGTCGTGGTCTACATTTCCTCGGACATCGCCGACAATCTACGAGCATCTTCATCACCAGCAACTTTCGATCAACAAGGCTGCCACTACACGACGCACGTGCTGGCTGTTCGCATCGGCCAGGAAATCAAGATTTCCAACAGCGATCCGTTCTCTCACAACATTCATCCCCTCGCCAAAATCAATCGCGAATGGAATAAGATGCAGCCGCCCGGCACCCCGCCGTTCTCCTATGCGTACGACCACGAGGAATTCATTCCCATCAAGTGCAACATCCATCCGTGGATGCAGGGTTACTTCGCAGTTCTCAAGTCCAGCCATTTCGCGGTCACGGACGACGACGGCAGCTTCTCTCTCCCCGATCTCCCTCCAGGCCACTACACAGTCACGGCGTGGCATGAAACCTATGGCACGCAAAGCAAGGAAATCACCGTCACCGCAGGCGGATCCCTCTCGCTCAACTTTAGTTTCGCGAGCCGTTAACCTTTGAGCCTAATTTACAAATCTGTGACATTCCGATTTTTTACTCTTCTGCTACATTCGATAGTGCGGTGCTCCGGAAACGCCGGAATGCTCTCGGAATGTGATCTCGAAAGGAAAATTCGAATGAAGACCCTTGTTTGCGCGGCCCTGTTTCTTCTGGCATCTCCTGCCGCGTTCTCCCAAGTTGCTCCTTCGGCCGCCAAGCCTGTTACCGTCAATCTCATCAACGCGCAGGGCCAAAGTGTCGGAAGCGCGCTGCTGTCCCCGGCTGCGAAGGGCGTCAAGATTACGCTCGACATCAAGAACCTTCCCCCTGGTGAACACTCCATCCATATTCACCAATACGCCAAATGTGATCCACCCGATTTCAAATCCGCCGGCTCCCACTTCGACGCCGCCGGCCACACGCACGGCGGTCAACCGGCCGGCGATATCCCCGACTTCTCGCTCATCGTTTCCGCCAACGGCACTGCCAACGTCAGCACCGTGGCCCCCTACGTCACGCTCGGGAGCGATGATCATTCCGTCTTTAGCAACGGTGGAACTGCCCTCATCATCCACGCCGTAGCCGGTGGCACAGGCAGTGGCGCCCCTCCACGCATTGCTTGCGGCGTGATCGGCAAACCTTAATTCATCGCAGTCTTCTTCGTGGGTTCGAGCACCCCGATCGACAGAGAGTCCGCACGATTCGAACTGATGAACGGCTCTTTGGTCCTCTCTGTGGTGCCACACCCTGCCTCTTTGCGTCTCCGCAGCGTGTGCACAGCCAAACCCCTCCGACGCCCGGAATGCGGTACTCTAATCCTTTCATGATCATCAACCTCTCGCGCCGAGCCCACGATCACAACTGGGAAATCGATCCCATCACCCGCTCTCTGCTCGACACCGATTTCTATAAACTCCTGATGCTGCAATTCATCTGGAAATGTTTTCCGCACACAAAAACCTCTTTTTCGCTGATCAACCGGTCCGCCGATATGCGCCTTGCAGACCTAATCGATGTAGAGCAACTGCGGGAACAACTAGAGCAAACCCGTCTGCGACGTTTTCAAAAATCCGAACTGATATGGCTTGCAGGCAACACCTTCTACGGGCATAGCGGTATCTTCGAACCCGCGTTCATCGAATGGCTCGAAAAGGATTTTCGCCTTGCAGACTATGAACTCTCGGTCGAGGACGGCCAGTTTTCACTCAAATTTAGCGGCCTCTGGACCGAAACCACCATGTGGGAAATCTATGCGCTCTCGACCGTCAGTGAACTCAAGACACGTGCCAGCCTGAAAGGTCTCAGTGAGTTCGAACTCGATCTCCTTTACGCTCGCGCCAAAACCCGCCTTTGGGAAAAAATGGCCCGCCTTCGTGGCCTTCCCGGTCTGAACCTCAGCGATTTCGGCACGCGTCGGCGCCACAGCTTCCTGTGGCAAGAATATGTCGTCAAGGCCGTGAGCGACGTCCTCGGCCGTTCCTTCAAAGGCACATCCAATACCTACCTCGCCTACAAGCACGATCTCGAAGCCATCGGTACCAACGCCCACGAATTGCCAATGGCGCTCGCCGCGATGGCCAACAACGACGAGGAACTGAAAAGTTCGCAATACCGCTTGCTCGATCTTTGGCAGCAAACCTACCACGGTGAACTGCTCATCCTCCTTCCCGACACCTTCGGCACTACCCAATTTCTCCAAGACGCCCCCGATTGGGTGTCAAGCTGGACCGGCCAGCGTGCCGACAGCAAAGATCCCTTCGTCGCAGGGGACGAATACATTGCATGGCTCGACCGCCACGGGCGCGACCCGCAGCAGAAGCTCTTCATTGCCTCGGACGGGCTCGATGTGGACTCCATCCTTGGCCTGCACGCTTACTTTGCCGGCACGCTGCGCAACGGCGCGACACACGCGGATTTTCGCCAGGCCAGCGATTTTCTCGATGTGGATAGATGGCATCCTCGCCGCCGCATCCGTTTCAGTGCCGGCTGGGGCACACTGCTAACCAACGATTTTCGCGATTGCAATCCTCGTGGCGATAACTCCTTCGATCCCCTCAGCCTGGTCTGCAAACTCAACGAAGCCGATGGCCGCCCGGCCGTCAAACTCTCCGACAATTTCCAAAAGTCGCTCGGCTCCCCGGCCGACATTGAGCGTTACCGCCGCGTCTTCGGCATGGCTGGCGTCACCGACATTCCCGTCACCGTTTAGCGAGAACTCCGCATGTCGTGCCGCCTTCTCCAGGCAGGCCGTTTGAAAGTCACACAAGATTGTTCGTTGGTTCGTTGGCAGGGCCTACTCACAATGCAGCGCGGTCATGGGATCCACACGCGCGGCGCGCCACGCTGGATACGTGCAAGCGCCAATCGAAATAAGCAGCACAACCATCGCCACTGACGAAAAAACATACCCATCGAGCGGTTGCACTCCAAACAAAAGGCTCTGAATCAACCGCGCGCACAAGGCCCCGGCAAACAGTCCGAGCAGCAACCCCATTACCGTCGGCCGTAACCCATCGACAAACATGATCCGCATCACTTCCCTTTGCTGTGCCCCGAGCGCCATCCGTATCCCAATCTCATTCGTGCGTTCCGTTACCAGGTAAGACAAGAGCCCATACAATCCGACCGCCGCAAGCATCAAGCCCAGCACCGCGAACAGCAGCACCAGCACAGCGTCAAACATGGCCGAGGCGCTCGACTTTCCGATGCGCTGTTCCATCGTCAACACATCCGAGACCGCAACGTTCGGGTCGAGGGCCGCGAACTCTTTCTGGACCGGCAACGCCAGCTGCGCCACATCCCGGCTGGAACGCACCACCAGTGATCCGTAGCCGAACCTTCCGGAGTTAATCGGCAAATACATCGTCGCCTCCGCGGGGCGGTTCAGATCGGACAGCACGTCTCCGACGATCCCGACAATTTCGAATCGTGGCGATTCTTCCCAATTGATGATCAGCGTTTTTCCGATGGCGTCCCCTGCCGGGAAAAATTTCCGGGCCATGGATTCCGTTATGACCATGGCATTGCCCTTTTCCCGTTTGTCGGAATCTGCAAAAAACCGCCCCTGCTTCAAGGCAATATTCATCATGGTGAAGTAACCGGGATCGGTCCCGCGTACCACCGCGTCTCGGAACTGTCCCGGCGGCAGAGGCGGCGCACCTTCAATCGCAAAAGTGTTGTCCATGTAATGCCCCGCGCCGGGAAGGACGCTGACGATGCCCGCTTGGCTCACGCCCGGCACTGCCCGCGCACGCATCAACAGTTGCTCGAGGAATGCCGCGAGTTGCGGCCGGGTCGGGTAGGTCGCGTCCGGCAGGGTGAAACCCATCGTGAGCACGTTCTCTGTCGCGCATCCCATGTTCACCGATCGCAACTGCTGAAAGCTTTTGAGCATCAAGCCCCCGCCGATGAGCAGGACTACCGTCAACGCCACTTCCACCGTCAGCAGTACTTTGCGCAGCCGCGCCCGGCCCTTTCCTCCAGCCGTCGAACGCGACTCTTCCTTCAACGGGCCGAGCAGTTCGCTGCGCGTCACCGCGAGCGACGGCAGCAGCCCGGCAATTACGCCGCAAGAAACCGTTATCAGAAAGGTGAACGCCAGCGCGAACCGATCCAGCCGGATGGTGTCCGCATGCGGCAGGTCGGCCTGGAACGACACCAACCAGCGCAGCGTCGTCCACGCGAGCAAAGCGCCCAATGCTCCGCCGGCAAACGTCAGCAGCAGGCTCTCCGTCACCTGCTCCTGAATGATCCGCCAGCGGCTTCCTCCAAGCGCCGCGCGCACGGCAATTTCCTTACGCCGCGCCGTCACCCGCGCCATAAACAGGTTGGCCACATTCAGGCATCCGATCAGGAGCACGCACAATACCGCTCCCATCAGCACGTACAAGGGCTGTTTGACGTCGCGCACCAGATTTTCAGACAGCCCCACGGCGTGCGCTCCCTTGCCCATCAACTCGTCCGGAAACTGCCTGTGCAGCCGCTGCTGCAGCCCGTTCAATTCGCTCGAAGCTTGTTCGACGCTCACGCCATCCTTCAACCGCGCGACCACCAGAAACCGATGGTTGCCCCGATTGTGCATATCCATTTCGGACACTTCGTGCTGAACGGGCAGAAACAACTGCGCGCGCGCGTCCGGATAGTCGAACCATGCCGGTAGAACTCCGACCACCGTGTATTTCTCTGCGTCGAGCAGAATCGTTTTGCCAAGAATGTGGGGATCCCCCGCGTAACGGCGCTTCCACAGCCCATTGGTCAGGACTACCGTCGCAGGCGCTCCCCTCCGGTCGTCCTCCGGCGCAAAAAATCGCCCCAAAGCCGGCTGCACGCCGAGGATCGAGAATAAATTGTACGAACACAGCCGGATACTTACCGATTCCGGAAGTGAACCCCCATCCCCTGAAAGATTGCTACTGTCCTCGCCGAGCAGAGCCATCTGCTCGAAACTCGTCGCCTGTTTCCGCCAATCCGCAAATACTCCGCCGGAGACGACATTGAACGAACCGGTATCGATCACCTCGCGTTCCCATAGATTCACCAGCCGGTCCGGTCGCGGAAACGGCAGCGGATTCATCAACACGCCGTGCACAATCGTGAACAGCGCCGTGTTCACGCCAATTCCGAGCGTCAGCGTAAGAATGGCAACCGTGCTGAAGCCCGGAGATTTCCGCAACGACCGCCATCCGAAGCGCACATCCTGCGCTACATGTTCGAGAAATCGCATCCCGCGCGCGTCACGGCATTCTTCTTTGATCTGTTCCATCCCACCGATCGCCAGCCGCGCCTGCCGCCGCGCGTCGTTCGGCAGAACGCCAGCCTTCAAGAACTTCGCGACCTGCTGCTCATAGTGAAACCGTAGCTCGTCGTCCAGATCCTGCTCCGCGGATTTGCGCCGGAACACGGAACGCAGGCGAATGAAAAGGTCGCTCCACATCGTGCAAATTCCTAACCAGACCACTTTCCCGAAAGGGCGGTCTCTGAGGGCAGCCTAGGCTACCCCTTCCGCTTCTACAGGAAATTACCATCTCTCCTGTCGATGCACAAGGGGAAACCTCATTTAACGAAAAACCTGCAGAAATCCATGCAAAATATGATTGCCCATCCCAAGCGGTGGCACGCTATAGTCATACCTATGGTACGAACCTTCCGCCAGAACGGTTCCTCGAACATCGCGTGTGTATGTTGTCCCGCGGTCATTTCTGGCGCCTGGAGGCTCGTGAAGTAAGGATTCCTAAACTCGAGCTGCAAGCAGCAAATCCACCGCCGGAACCAACGGACCGGTGGTTTTTTGTTTTTGGGCGCAAATTTTTCACAGCGCAGAAGGTGACGGATGCGTCTTATCGCAGAACTTACGCAACAGGTGCCGCTTCAAACAGGCCGATCTCGCCGCTCCTCTGCCTTTCCCTGTTGTTGACCTTCCGCCCGTAGCCCTCACTTCCCGGCAATTTTCATCGACTTTCACGAAGACAACTGGACGTGCCGAAGCGCGCCACAACTACGAAGGGCGAGGAAAAGGAAAATGAAGATTTCTAGCAACACCGCAAAGCCTTACCGAATATTCTTCTACGCCGCGGTCCTGGCCATAGCCTGGTTCCCGGCACCGCCCGCTCGTGCCCAGGCGGACGCCTCCATCTCCGGGACTGTGCGCGACGTCTCCGGTGCCGGCATCGACGCGGCCATTGTTGTCATCTCGAATATCGAGACCGGATCGGAGCGCGAAATCCAGACCGATTCCTCAGGCCATTTCCACGCAGTCTCCTTGGTCGTAGGCCGTTACGAACTCGTCGTGGACAAACCCGGTTTCCGCAGCGAGCGGCGATCGGGCGTCGTGCTCGTCATCGGCCAGCACGAAGAACTCGCGCTGACCTTGCAAGTCGGCGACATAAAACAAACCGTCGAAGTCAACGCCAACCCCGACCAGCTTTCAGCCACAACCGAAGACACTTCCGGCTTGGTCGGTGAGCGCCAGGTGAAAGAGCTCCCCCTGAATGGTCGCAGCTACGATCAGCTCCTCACGCTGAATCCCGGCACCATCAACTACACCTCCGAGCGAGCCGGCGGCACCGGCACTTCCAACTCCGAACTCGGCAACATGTTCTCGGTTTCCGGACATCGTCCGCAAGAAAATCTCTTTCTCCTCAACGGAGTCGAATATACCGGAGCATCGGAAATCAGCAACACGCCCGGCGGCGTCAGCGGCCAGCTCCTCGGCGTCGATGCCGTTCGTGAATTCGCAGTGGTCAAGGATACCTACGGCGCCGAATACGGCAAACGGCCCGGCGCGCAAGTCAGCATCGTCACCGCCGGTGGCAGCAACGAATTCCACGGCTCTGCCTACGAGTTCGTGCGCAACAGCGCGATGGATGCTCGGAACTTCTTCGATCTGCCGAACATTCCCGATTTTCAGCGCAACGATTTTGGCGGTTCTCTTGGTGGGCCCATCCGTGCCGACAAATCATTTTTCTTCGGCAATTACGAAGGCTACCGGCAAACGCTCGGCTTGAGCGACGTCACCCTGGTACCGGACTATACTTCGCGAGCCGCCGCGGTCCCGAGCGTGCAACCCTTGCTCGCTCTTTGGCCCGTGGCAAACGGGCCGGAAATCCTTACCTCGACGGGCGCGCCGAGCGGCATTGCCACCGCCTACAGCAGCCCTGTACAAAACGTTCGCGAAGATTTCGGCACCGCGCGCCTCGACCAGATCTTTTCGAATCAAGATTCCTTCGCCGGAGTCTACACCGTCGACGACAGTTGGGCGCACTCACCGACCATGAATCCTTACAGCTTCGACACTGTCAGTCTACGCGGCCAGGTCGCCAGCCTCAGCGAGACCCACGTTTTTTCCTCGAGCCTCGTCAACAAAGCCATCTTCGGCTACTCGCGAGGAGCGTTCTATTTCAACAGCGGCACTACCGTCGAGCTTCCCGGTTGGATTCACGACGGAGCTCCTGTCGGTGCGGTCGTCGTTGGTGGCGGCACCACGCTCAACGGCGCGTCGCAAATCACCAACGGGGGTACCAATGCTGGCAGCAACTTACGCGCGGTCCGCAATCTGTTCACTGGCTCCGACCAGGTCTCCTACACGCGCGGCCGCCACACCTTCACCTTCGGCGCATGGGTCCAGCGGATTCAATCGAACGACTCGCTGGCGCAGGATCAATACGGGCAAATCTCGTTCACCAACCTGCAGTCCTTTCTGAAGGGTTCGGTAAGCACCTATACCTATACTCCGAGTTACACGCCCCTCGGCTGGCGCACGACCGAAGTCGCAGGATTTGCCGAAGACACCATCAAGCTCAAACCGAACCTGGAATTGCGCGTGGGCTTCCGCGCCGAAGGAACAAACGGCTGGAACGAAGCGCAAGGACGCGCATCGAACTACGCTTTCGATTCGACCGGCGTTATCATCACGCAACCGGCCGTCGGCAGTTCGGCGCTCGCGGTCAACAATGCAAAATTTCTTCCCTCTCCTCGCGTTGCCGTGGCCTGGTCTCCGTTCGGTTCGCAGAAAACCGTCATTCGCGCGGGATTCGGCACCTACTATGGGTTACTGGATAACTTGAGTTATCGCCTCGATCAGAATGGTCCATACAATACCGTCTATGCAGCAAAAAGCATTCCCTTCTCGAGCATTTCGCCGGACGCCACCTACACCGGTTCTAAAGTCATTCCGAGTGGCGTGCAGCCCAATCTGCAAACGCCTACGGTGGAAAGCTGGGACCTCAAAATTGAACGGGAACTTTTCGCACACACCACCATCGGCGTTGGCTATGTCGGCTCGCACGGCTACCACGAACTGCTTTCGCTCGACGCCAACTTGCCCAGGCCAACGATCTGCCCCGCTTCGCCGTGCCCGACCGGCTATCCCAATGGGACGCTCTACTACCCGACCGGTGCGGCTCTGGCAAACAACGACGTCTGGAACACCACGCACTGGTTCTCAGAAGGCGTTAGCTCCTACCATGGCCTCGAAATCGACGTCAATCACCACTGGGCCGACGGCTTCCAGCTTCGTGGCGTGTACACCTTTTCGAAAACGCTCGATGATGGCGACAACCTGAACACCAGCGTGGCCACAAACTCCCCGGCGTTTCTTTCCGACCCGCTCAATCCCGGCGCCGACTACGGCCGCGCTTCGTTTGATGTGCGTCATTCCGGGGTCATTCAGGGCACCTATGACCTCCCGTTCGCACGCAATGCCGCGACGGAGAGCCAGCATTGGAAGGAGATCCTTGCCGCAAACTGGCAGGTCAGCAGCATCGTCACGCTGCAATCGGGTCTGCCCTTCACGCCACAACTTTCCTACAATCCTTCGAACGACGGCGACACCCGCAATCCCGTACGCCCGTCCTGGAATCCGGATTTCAAAGGCAACATCATCCTCGGCGGACCGAACGAATATTTCAACCCTCTCGCGTTCATACAACCGTTGACCGGAACCTACGGAAATGTCGGCCGAAATATTCTTCAGGGACCGTCGCTTGTGCAATTCGACTTCTCCTTGGCGAAACGATGGGCATTGTCCGAGCGCTTTAACCTGCAGTTCCGCTCGGAATTTTTCAACATTTTCAATCACACCAATCTCAATACGCCGAACCCGGTGGTGTACGCTGCTGCAACAGGCGGCCCTTCGCCGACGGCCGGCGCCATCACGGCCACTGCAACTACGTCGCGCCAGATTCAGCTTGGCCTAAAGCTGCTCTGGTAGGAACCGAAGACCGTTCGATCGAGCGCTCGCCTGGCTACGCCGCGCCTCAAGGCCGGCATGTTTCGGTTTCGTATCCTCGGGCGCAGCACGGCTGCGTCTTTTATCCGCACAATTTCTGATTGAACCGCGGGCTTTCTTCCCGGAATCATGGCTCACGAATCCGTCCTCTGGCTTTCCGTCCCTGCGCCTTTGGCGGTAAACTAGCAAGGTTCTGCGGTTGATGCCGGTCGCTTAGGCCCGCACGCGAAGGAGAACACTTTCATGGCAGTCGATGTGGTCATGCCCCAGATGGGCGAAAGCATTTTTGAAGGCACCATCACCAAATGGCTGAAAAAGCCGGGCGACAAGGTCGAGCGCGACGAGCCCCTGTTTGAGATTTCGACCGACAAGGTTGACGCGGAAATTCCCTCTCCCTCTGCCGGAGTGCTCAAGGAAATCAAAATTCCCGAAGGCCAGACCGTTCCCATTCAAACCATCGTCGCCGTGATCGATGGCGCGGGCGGTGCCCCCGCTGCAGCTCCAGCACCTGCGCCGCCCCCCGCGAAGCCTGCCCCCGCTGCTGCGCAGCAAACGCCTGCTCCAGCAAGACCCGCAACTCCTGCCGCCGTTCCCACAACTTCTGCTCCTGCTGCTGCATCGGCCACTAGATCCAGCTCGGCCTCCGGCACCGAACGCATACACTCCTCGCCGCTCGTTCGCCGCATGGCCAAAGAACACGGCATTGATCTCACCTCGCTTGAAGGCAGCGGAGCAGCCGGCCGCATCACCAAAGAAGACATCGAATCTGCCATCGCCGAGCAATCCGCCGCAAGCGCGGCACCGGCCGTTGCGCCCACAACTCCTGCGGCGACGGCGCGTCCTGCACCACCGCCACCTCCTGCGGCACCGGCCGCCGCTCCTGGCGCCCCCGCAATCCACGGCACCCAATACATTCCTGCCCTGCAGGTTGGCGTGCCGCGCGAGCGCATCTATTTCGGCAGCTATGAAGTCCAGCCACTCAGCGTCATGCGCCAGAAGATCGCCGAGCACATGGTGGCCTCCAAGCACGTTTCCGCGCATGTCTATTCCGTCGAAGAAATCGATATGAGCAAGATCGCCCTGCTCCGCAGCAAATCGAAGGAGGAGTTCGAGAAGCGCTATGAAAGCAAGCTCACCTTCATGCCCTTCTTCGTGAAGGCCACCGTTGCCGGCTTGCGCGCCTATCCCACGCTGAACGCTTCGCTCGACGGCACCAACATGGTCCTCCACAAAGAGGTCAACATTGGCATCGCCGTGGCTCTCGACTGGGGCCTTATTGTGCCGGTGATCAAGAACGCCGACGAAAAAAATCTTCTCGGCATCCAGCGCAACCTCAACGACCTCGCCGAGCGCGCCCGCGGCAAGAAGCTCAAACCCGAAGAGGTTCAGGAAAGCACCTTCTCCATCACGAATCCCGGCGTCTTTGGCGGGCTTTTCGGTTTGCCGGTCATCAGCCAGCCAAACGTCGGCATTCTCGGCCTGGGCGCCATCGAAAAGCGCCCGGTAGTGATCAACGACAGCATCGCTATCCGCTCGATGTGCTACATCACCCTGAGCTATGACCACCGCGTGGTCGACGGGGCCATTGCCCACCAGTTCCTCCACAAGGTCAAGGACACACTGGAAAACTGGTCCGAACCGCTCGTCTGATCATCCGCTGGTGCCAGGCGAACCATGGGTCAGGCTCGGCGGCTCAATCACGGCTGACAGGACACCGTCGCAAGCGACGATTCACGTCCGCCCAATTCACGCAGATCTGCCGCCTTTTTCCGCTTTTGCATGCTCCGCGTGTCACCTGCAGCCTGGCTCTACGCCAATCGTTCTTCGACAAAAAAGGCCCCTCGAATTGCTCCGAGGGGCCCTTACAAGAATCCTGATTTTCTACCGGCGACGCTTCTTTCCCGCCTTCTTGGCCGTTTTCTTCGCTGCTTTTTTCGGTTTGGCTTTGGCCTTCTTGGCCACCTTCTTAGCAGGCTTCTTGGCCGCCTTCTTGGCCGGCTTCGCTGCTTTCTTTGGAGCGGCTTTGGGCGCCGGGCGCGCCGGCTCTTCCCCTTCTCCCTCTTCCGCGGGTTCGTCCTCGACGGCAAGAATCTCTTCTTCCTCTTCGACTATGGTTTCGCCGCCCAGCTCATCGTCTTCCTCCAGCCGCGACAACTCATCGTCGTCTTCGAACTGATCCTTCTCGAAATCCATACTCTCCTCCCCTAGGGGCTCACGCGAAGCCAGAATCTCTAGCCGGAGATGACTGCACTCCGTCCTTGCGCTTTGTTATCCCACTCCAACGTGGTTGTCAAGCGTTCTGCTGGCTTCTGCCGGTCAGGCTAATTTTTTGTCTGCGCCGTGGTCGTTCCGGCGCTCTTTTTCGGGCTGCGCTTGGTCGAAGTATGGTGTATGGCATGGGTCTCGGGCGCTCCCCCGACGGTATAGATCCGCAAGACCATACCCCGGCTTACCTTACCGGTCTTCAGTCCGTTCCACTTCCGAACCTGCTCATCCGTGACGCTGAACTGATCGGCAATCCCTCCGAGCGTGTCACCCTTGCGCACCCGGTAACGCACCAGCCGCGGCTTGGTCTCCTCGAGAGGGCGTGCGGCCGGAATAATCAGCTTTTCTCCTGCCTGCAGCTCGGCTCCCCGCTCGAGGTTATTCGCATCGGCGATGGCCACTGGAGTCACACGATAGGTCTTGGCAATCGACGTCAGCGTCTCCCCTGACTCCACCCGATGCCGTCTCCAGCTCACCCACTTGTCGGCGGGAATGTCGGCAATCTCTTCGGAAAATTTCTCCGAGGTCCCGACCGGCAGGCGCAGCTCGAAGGCCGGGTCGTCGGGCGTGATCATTCGCAGCACCGAGGGGTTCAGCGTCCGCAGAGTAGCCACATCGAGGTCGATGGTTTCTGCCACCAGCCGCAGGTCAATCGCGCGCCCCGGCTTCACTGTGTCGGTCGGCACGGGTGGATCCGGATCAACGGCAATCCCGTAATGGGCCGCGTCTTTGGCGATGAGTGTCAGGGCCAGAATGATCGGCACATAATTCTTGGTCTCATTCGGCAGCACGTTCCTCTTATAGAGCTCCCAAAAGTCAGCGTAGCCCGTGCGCTCGATGCCCTTCTGCACGTTTCCCGGCCCGCAGTTGTATGCAGCAATGGCCAGGTACCAGTCCCCATACAATCCGTACAAGTCTCGCAGATGCTGTGCCGCCGCCCGTGTTGCCTTTTCCGGGTCCAGCCGCTCATCTACCCACCAGCTGCGCTTCAATCCATACTCATTCCCGCGCCACTGCACGAACTGCCAGATTCCCCGCGCTCCCGCGCGGGACAGCGCCAGCGGCTGAAACGCGCTCTCCGCCTGCGCCAGGTAGATCAAGTCCTGCGGCACGCCCTCTTCCTTCAGCACGCGTGAGATCATTTCCTGGTACTTTCCCTTGCGCCTTAGCCCGTTCTCGACGATGGCCCGGCCCCGTGGCGTCTGGAAGAAATTCAGATAGGACACTACGACGTCGTTCACCGTCAGCGGCAGGTCGTGAGATACGCTCTTGGCCACCACGTCGGCCCGCTCCTTCAACTTCGGATCGACCGGAAAGGTCATCTCGGCCACTTCGTCGATCGGCGCGGGCACTGCGGGAGCCTCTGTAAAGCCGTCCCCGGCGCGAAACGCCTGCAATTCGTAGGTGTAAACCTTGTCGGTAACCTGCTGGAATAGCTCGCGCAGCTTTGGGTCGCTGTTCGGGTCGTACCCGCTTTCGAGGATCCAGTCGACGGAATCGTCAAAGTCCCGACGGGCGGCCGCCAGGTGCCCGGCCTTGTAATTCGCCTCGCCCGCAGCGAACCTGGCCTTCACCTGCTCGATCAAATAAGGAATGCCACCCGGAACTGGCGGCAGAAGCGAGACAAACTCGTCCGGCGAGCTCTTGCGTTGCGGTAGTTCCTCTACGAGGGCCATCTCGGACTTCTGCAACTGCGCCGGAGCGAGCGCCGGTACTTTGGCCTGCACCGGTTTCATCCCAGCGTCCTCGCACCCGCCGAGGGACACCAGCGCCAGCAGGCCGCCCACCGCGCTTATCGCCGCCCCACGCTTGATCCTTTCGCGCATCTTTCTATGGTAAGTAGCCGCTTGCGTCCCGGTCAACGCTTTCCCGTCGCGCATTCCTGATCCGTAACTCCCCCGCACAACCCCGGTTTGTCATTTTGTTCATGCATCAACCGCTGTCGAACGATCGCTCATGGGCTGGTTGTTTGTCTGAACCCGTGCCCCCGAGGAAGCCCGTCGACCTTTTTTCCTTAGAGCAATGGCTCTCTGCGGGTGCGGGATGGCCTGTGCCAGATAGCGCAAGAAGATTTCTATCCCCCGGGGGAGGCGGTACGAACCGGAAGTCGGCAGAAGGGAAAAGGACAGTGCTTGAACTCGAGCTACGCTAACCGTTGCCGAGACCGTGCGTTCGACCTCAAACTTTATAATGTCGACCCCACGCCGCGCTACACTCTTTCTGCGCTGCTCGATGTATCCGTCAGCAAAGGGGAACCTCTCAAATCATGAAACGCCTGCCGGTCGTCCTGCTTTGCGTGTGCTTTGCACTCGGCGCTTCTGCCCAGCAAGCGCGTCCTCCAGCCGCTAGATCTTCCGCGATGCGGGAACTCGACTGGGACACCTACCTCGACAAGGTGCAAGGTGCGTGGATGGGAAAGATGATCGGCGTTACGTTCGGCCAGCCTTGGGAATTTCAGTACCAGAACACGCCCATCGGCTTTGACATTACGGACTGGCCGCTTTCCTCCACGCGTATGAAGCAGTACCGCGCGCGAACGGACAATCGCGATAATGACGATATGCCGCCGGTTACCCGCGAGGCCGACAACCAGAAAGTGCGCATCAACTATGATTTCGTCGAAACCGCGGAGAAAGAACACCCGAGTTTCGGCTCTCCCGACAACGACGACATTTACATCAACCTGCTTTTTCTCTACTGCCTGCGCCGCTACGGTATCAACGTCGATCCGGTCACTGTGGCACACGAGTGGGACGCCAAGATTCGCAAGGTATGGCACGCGAATGATGCCGGCCTGTCCAACATTCGTAAAGGCATTCTGCCCCCGCTTTCCGGCAATCCGCGCTACAACCTCCATGCCGACGACATCGATTTTCAGATCGAGTCCGACGTTTTCGGCATGATCTCTCCGGGCATGCCGCAGGTCTCGAACCGCTTTGGCGACCGCATGGGACACATCATGAACTACGGCGACGGCGTTTATGGCGGCATGTTTATCTCCGCGATGTACACCCAGGCGTTCTTTTCTTCTAACATTCGCGAAGTTGTCGAGAACGGCCTCAAGGCCATTCCGGCGCAGAGTCTTTATGCCCAACTGATTCAGGATGTCATCCGCTGGCACGACGAAAATCCCAACGACTGGCTAAAAACGTGGCACCTGGTCCAGGCGAAATGGGGAGAAGTCGATCACTGCCCGGACGGCTACAAGCAGCCTTTCAACATCGACGCCAAACTCAACGGCGGTTACGTGGTTATCGGCCTTCTCTATGGCAACGGCGATTTCTACAAGACCATGAATTTCTCTACCCGCTGTGGTCAGGACGCCGACTGCAATCCCGCAAACGCCGCAGGCATTCTCGGCACGGTTCTTGGCTCTCACGCGATCCCCGCCGAGTATCGCGATCCGCTTCACAATACGTACTGGAACAAAACGCTCGCAGGCCTACCCGATTCCTACGAAATCGACGCGCTCTCTCGCGATACCGCGCTCGTCGGGCTAGATGTAATCCTTGCCAACGGGGGCGAAGCCGTCACGAAAAACGGAAAGCTCGTGCTGCGCATTCCGTATCAGCTCCCAACGGCTCCCGAAAAGCTCGAGCAGATCCATTGGCAAGACGACAAGCCGATCCTCGATCCGCAATAAGCCAGGAAGTTTCAAGCCGCTAGACATTTCTGTCCAGGCGGGCCACAATCGCGGCACCGCTTCCGCACGTCGTCTTGACTCTGATCGCTTCTGGAGGGTTTCATGCTTCGTCCACGAATCTTCTTCGCGTTCTCACTCTGCTTGTTTCTCGGCGTCGTCCTCGCTGCGCAGGAAATGCATCCGGCCGCGCGTTCCACGCCAGCCTTCGATCAATTGAAATCCCTCGCCGGGGAATGGATAGGCAAAGACAGTTCGGGCGGCACCGTCAAAGTCGTTTACTCCATCGTCTCGAACGGTAGTGCAGTTATGGAACACTTGTCACCGGCCAGCCCGCACGAAATGATCACCATGTATACGCTCGACGGCGACCGCATCGTCGTTACGCACTATTGCTCTGCGGGCAACCAGCCCACCATGCAGACGGCGACCACGCCGACCGCCAACGGCAAATACGATTTCTCGCTCGTCCGCGTGTCCGGCATGAAGACTCCGGATGAACCCCACATGGCCGCTCTCACGCTTACGATTCCCGACAACGACCATCTGACCGAGGCTTGGACCTTTGACAACCACGGCAAATCCATGGTCGATACGTTTACTTACACGCGCGTGAAGTAGGCGCTAGGAAGCCGCTGCGGTTCCGACCATTTTCCGCACAGCCATTCCGAACATGAGACGCGAGATGCCGGTCATCAGTAAGTTCACGCCGACGAGCGTCCCGATGGCCCACACTGTGCTCGACGGCCAGTGCAACCAGATCAACGCGCCGAGCGCCAGGGTAATGATTCCATTCAGCAGCAGCCATCCTGACGCGCCTTCCTTTCTCAGGCGGAGATAGGAAATCACTTCAATCACGCCTTCCGCCAGAATGATTCCCGCAAGAAGCAGCGTCAGCGTTCCGGTGGCCATGATCGTGTGGGTCAAAAAATAGAATCCACCGATGGCGTAGACGATTCCGATGAGTACCTGAAAAATGACCTGCTTGGCGCCACCGCCTTTGAACGCTGCGATGAAATGGAACACCGCGCCAATCGCGAGCATCCATCCGACCAGCAATGTCACGCCGAGTCCCGCCACTCCGGGCTCGATAATCGCAAAAATCCCTAGCACGATAAACAGGACCGCGACCGCGAGATACCATCCGCTGATTTTCTTTGCCATTCCCAAGGGAGTTCGCAAACCTTCGACCGAATTCGCCGTTGCCATCGCACACCTCCACGCTTTTTCTATTTTCGTTGGCCGCCTTCGGGACGGTGGTTGGCGGTCTTTGATCGATCTTGGGCAGAACCGCGCTCATTCTACTCTTGACTCGGGTTCGGCCCTAAGCCTAGTTTTTTGGTCATTCAACCCGGAACTAGTACCTGCCGCCCGATAACCCAAGTGCCCCAGCAGAAATGGCCCGAGCGATGACCAGCTGCACGTGCCCTGCGAACAAGCGGAGACCAAGGCGCGCTGCCCTGGCCTCTTCTCTAGGCCAAATAGGCCTACTGTTTCGGTGTGGTTGTTTTCGGCTTGGCGTTCGGATCCTTGGCTTTGTGATACCCGCCTTTTAGCGCGTCTGCTTCGGTCATGTACTGACCGTGTTTGGTCTTGCCGTACCATTCATCGCCTTCGACGTGATACACCTTAGTTTCCGTGTTCACCCACACTTTGCCGTTTCCGCCGCCCGGAGCCTGCGGGATTTTCGAGGGATCCGGCGGGGCTTTCTTCGTCGTGCTGCTCGACTGCGTCTGCGCGGAGCTTGCCGTCTGCGCATAGGTCAGAGTGCTGACCGCGAACAGTAACGCGATTAAGAATGCAAAGAGTCTTCCAAGCTTCATAGTTCTCCTCAGATTACCAGTGGAATCGAATGCTACCCGGGCGGAGTGACAGCAGCATACACCCCCACAACAGCTGACTCCAAGCGCTCTCGTCCCGGCTGCTCGCCAACAATGAGGAAGTTCAACGAGAAAGCAGATCTTTCGACAGAACTGCTCGGGTTGTCCGATGGGCTTAGCAGCGAGGCGGCAGTTTGTTGCATGCTATTCATTCGACAGGGCTATTGTTCTTTTACAGCTCATTCACACAGCTGTCACATGCGTGTTACCACCGGAAGTCACTCCCTTGTCACAATAGTGGCGCATCCTCAATGACGCCCGAGGTGACACAACCTGATCATGGCTATCGTAATCCAGCGCGCTACGGTAGACTTCTACCGATGCGGTCGCCAGCTCGAGAGCTGTATATGAAGCGCATCCTGATCATCGAGGACGATCGAGATATCGTCGAACTCGTTCGCTATAACCTTGCCAATGAAGGCTTTCAAGTAGCAGCCGCGTTCGACGGCAATAGTGGCTTGGCGACCATCAAGAAGACTCCACCGGACCTGCTTCTACTCGATCTCATGCTTCCGAAGATGTCTGGTCTTGAGATTTGCCGGGAAATCCGCAAGGAAGAATCGCTTAACCGCCTACCGGTGTTAATGCTGACGGCCCGAGGCGATGAAGCCGACCGGGTGGTTGGGCTCGAAATGGGAGCGGACGACTACGTAACCAAGCCCTTCAGCCCCCGCGAGCTGATTGCACGCGTGAAAGCGCTGCTTCGCCGGGCAGAACCCCCAGCAGACGCGCCGCGCATCCTCGAAATCGGCAAGCTAGCCATCGACCCTGCGTCCTATCGTGTCAGCCATTCCGGGAAGCCGGTGCCACTGAGCACACTGGAATTTCGTTTGCTCTATTATCTTGCTTCGCGTCCAAACCGCGTTTTCACGCGAGATCAGTTGCTCGATGCCGTCTGGGGCACGGATCGCTTCGTCACACCGCGCAGTGTGGACGTGTACGTTCGCCGCCTGCGAGAGAAAATCGAAGCCGATCCGGAAAATCCTCTCCACTTGAAAACCGTGCGCGGAGCGGGATACTTGTTCGAGACCCGTGCAGCGTAAATTCTTCGGGAAACTGGCGCTTACATTCCTGGCGCTGTTGCTGAGCGTGCTGCTCGCGGTGGATTTCCTTGCGGAACGCGCGCTGCGAAGCAGTTATGAAAATGACGGCTACCAGGAGCTGAAGGCGCTCGCGCGTCTCATCCATCTTCACGCGCTCCCTGTCACCGGGGCCACACCACAAACGCCGGAAGAAGTCGCCGCGCTAAACACCTGGGTTGCAGCGAACGCCTCGAGCGGCGTGCGCATCAGCGTCATCGCGGCCGATGGCCGTGTGCTGGCCGACTCCCAATCCGAAGCGGCGACCATGGAAAATCACGCTGAACGGCCGGAAGTTCTTGCCGCTTTGCGCAACGGCGAGGGGCGCGATGCCCGACAGAGCGCCACGATCGGCACACAGCTTTTGTACTATGCGGTGCGGGAGGATTTGCCCGGGGGCACTCCCGTTGTCCTGCGTCTCGCTCTGCCGATGACCGGCTTTAGCGAGCAGCTCTGGAGTTTTCGCCGCAATCTTTGGTTGTGGTCGCTATTGATTTACCTGTGTGCCGGCGCGATTGCGATGCTTATGTCACGCTCTTACGCAGGCCGTATCGAGCGGCTGCGGGAGTTTTCGCGCCGCGTTGCGGAAGGAGACTTTCGCCCGCTGGCTTCCGATGGATCCGGCGATTCGCTCGAGGCGCTGGGCACTTCGCTGAACCAGACAGCGTCCCGGCTAGACCGCACGATCCGCACACTGACTGAAGAGCGCAATCTTTCCGCGGCCATCCTGGGCTCGATGGTCGAGGGCGTTGCGGTCGTCAATGCAGGCGAACGACTGGTGTTTGCCAACCCGGGATTCGCTTCGATCTTGGGGCTAGATGTTCCCCCGGTGGCGGGAAGCTCGCTGCTCGAGGTGGTGCGCCAGACGGAACTGATCGGCGCCGTGCGGCGAGTTCTGGCCGGCGAGCCTCGCGTCGAAGCAGAGATCGTTACCGGTACGCTGCGGCAGCACTATTTTGCGGCGACCGTCGCTTCAGTGCGCGCAGGGGAAACTTCGGGCGCGGTCATCGTGCTGCACGACATTACCGATCTAAGAAAACTCGAGCGCATACGGCGCGATTTCGTTGCCAATGTTTCGCATGAATTCCGCACACCGTTGACGGCGATCCAGGGGTTTGCGGAAACACTGATTGGCGGGGCCATCGACGACCCGCAAAATCGCGGACGATTCCTTGCGATCATTCTCGAACATTCACGGCGGTTGGCGCGCCTCACCGAGGATTTGCTGCGGCTCTCGCAAATGGATGCAGAGCAATTGGAAATGGAGCTTCGCGCGGTGAGCGTCCCTCAGTTGATCGAATCGTGTTATGAGACAGCACAGCGGCGCGCTGCCGAAAAAGGGCTCACGCTTTCGTTGAACCTTCCGAGCCAAATGCCCGACATTCTGGCCGACAATCGGCGCCTTCAGGAGGTGCTGCAAAACCTGCTGGACAATGCCATCCAGTACACTCTGCCAAGCGGAAAAATCCTGTTGAGCGCCGAAACACGCGGCGATGAGGTGATTGTTACCGTTGCGGACACCGGCATCGGTATTCCGCAGGCGGACCAGCCACGGATTTTCGAGAGGTTTTATCGCGTGGACGTTGCGCGATCACGGGAAGCGGGCGGAACCGGGCTTGGCCTGTCCATCTCGAAACACTTGATGGAAGCTCAGGGCGGGCGAATCTGGGTGGAAAGCGAAGTCGGTGTGGGTTCGAAGTTCCACTTTTCCATCCCTATTTTTGATTCAGAACGAGCCGCTGCCCGCGCGACATCTTCGATCTCCCGTACCCTCCGCGGGAACACTTTTCCAGGGGCGTGAGTTCTTACTTTTCAGTTTTTTACCTCACGGTGAACGCGCTGTAACAATCTTGTTGCAAAGTGTACAGTGCGCGCGGAGTGCCCCCCTCATTGCCCTGCGCAACGGAGGCTTGAATGGCAACAGCTCCTGGATTGACCGAAGCAGTGCTCTACGATGTGTTGGTCAATTATTTGGTTTCCATGGCGCGCGTCGTGGAGACTGCCATGAATCGCGCCCTGGACGCGATCATCGGTTTTAATGACCCGAAGACGGTCGGCCTGCCCGGCGAAGTGTTCCTTTTTGAGCCGCGGATCAACGAAATGGAAATCATGATCGACGAGCACGCCATCCGGCTGCTCCGCCGCGGCGGATTCAGCGACGACGAGTTGCGCTTGATTGTGGCGGCGCTGAAGATTACCAACGACCTCGAACGCATCGGAGATATCGCGGTGAACCTTGCCGAACGTGTGATCTCTCTGCGAGAAACGCCTGACGCGAAAATGCCAGACCAGCTGACGCCAATGGCGGAAGCGGTGCGATCGATGGTCATCCGTAGCTTGGGGGCGTTAATCTTCCGCAATGCCGATCTGGCATCGCAGGTCCTCGAAAGCGACGACGTGGTCGATCAATATCGCGATCAGATTTTCGAGACGCTGTTGCAGAACATGACTGAGGACGTTGCTCTCGTGAGTCCCGGAATGCAGTTTGTGCTGGCCACGCGGCACTTGGAGCGCATCGCGGACCACGCCACCAACATTGCCGAAGATATTATTTTCTGGGTGCGTGGCCTCGATGTGCGGCACGGCCGCGGCTTGATGGTGCGAGCGGAGCAGCCGGAGAGCACCGCGGGAGCCGATGAGACGGTCACCAAGAATTCATATGGCCTTCATTCGGAAGTGACCCCGGGGTGCGAAACTCAGCGCGTTTGATCTTCACTCCAAGTCCTACCTCGGGGACCGGCGCACCCCTGGCACCGGTCCCCTTCTCCTCCCCCCCAGAACAGAAACCGAGCGGTCACACATCGGAGTGCCTGTGGCACGTGCCTCTTGACCCGCGAACCCGGTCAAATTACTCTTTCTAAATGAGGAGAGACTGAGTGCTCACGCACGGAGACTGCCGACGACGTCGAACCTCGTGGCAGACGGGTCTCTCGGTGTTGCTGATTGGTCTGGTTCTTTATAATCCCTTCCTAGCCTTAATCAATCATTCGGACGGTCTCACCTACCAGGCGCCTGCACGCAATCGCGCGACCGTTGGCGCATCGGAGATGCAGCATTTTGCATCGATGCAAGGGGAAAACGCGCAACTCGAAGCGACTGTTGAAAGAATCTGCGTTGAACGGATCGTGGAGAAGAAGGAACTTACTTCCCACACTTTCGAAGTAGAATCCTTACCGCAACGGCCGGAGCCGACAGCCAGTGTCTGGTTCCGTCCTCCCCCCACGCGCTAAGCTGTTCGCCCAAAACCGAAAAGCCCAGATCTCCGGATTTTTCGGAACCATCAAATAGCGTTTAAAGGAATGCATTCCCCCTGGAACTCCGGGACCACGACGGGCAAGAGCCTGCCAACTCGCGATCGGGAAGAGGACGTGATGGGAAAACGAAAGTGGTGGATAGCAGCCTTGGTGGTTGTAGGCCTGGTCGCGATATGGGCACTCGTCCGGCACACCGAAACCGAGGCCGAGAACGAAAAACCCGGAGGGCCAGGAACGGAGCGAGTGGCAGCGGTGGTTAAAGTCGAGCGCGGAAATATGGGCGCTCCGCTCGCGCTGACGGGTGCCTTCAAGCCATTTCAAGACGTGGACGTGCACGCCAAAGTGGCTGGTTATATCAAGAAAATATACGTTGACGTCGGATCCCACGTGAAAGAGGGACAAACGCTGGCAATTCTCGAAGTGCCGGAACTCGCAGCGGAACTTGCCGGCGCGGACGCAGCGAGGGCGCGCGCAAGGGAGGAAGTGACCAGAGCACAAAGCGATTTACAGGGCGCAAAGTCGACGCAAGTGGCGGTTCACGCGATGTACCGGCGGTTAAGCCAAGCGGCACAACAGAGAGAGGGACTGGTGGCGCAACAGGAAGTAGACGACGCCCAGGCGAAAGACCAGTCCACGGCGGCACAGGTTTCTAGCGCCGAAGCGGCGTTGAGCGCGGCGCAGCAGGCGCTGGCTGTGGCGCAAGCGACGTATGAGCAATACCAGGCGCTTTCGGCATACACGCGAATTACGGCGCCTTACGCGGGCGTGGTTACTATTCGCTACGCGGATACGGGTTCGCTGATCGCAGCCGGAACATCCGAGAGCAAGCAGGCCGAACCTGTGGTACGCCTTGCGCAGATTTCCGTGCTGCGCCTTGTGCTGCCGATTCCCGAATCGATGGCGGAGTCGATCCGGTTGGGCGATCCAATCAAGGTGCACGTGGAGGCGCTGAACGAGGATACCGTCGGGAAAATAACGAGGTTTGCCGACCAGTTGAACGAGGAAACCAGAACGATGCACACGGAAATCGATTTTCAGAATCCGGACGGGAGGTTATTGCCCGGAATGTACGCAATCGCGACGGTGCCGGAGATGCAGAAAGTGAATGCCCTGACGGTGCCGGTGGAAGCCGTGGAGCTGAAAGACAACAACGAGGGGACCGTTCTGCTGGTAAACGCACAGGACGTGCTCGAAGAACGGAAAGTGCAGCTCGGGATACAAGGTAACACCCGAATTGAAATTACTTCCGGACTGAAAGAAGGCGATCGTGTTGTTGTGGGAAGCCGAAGCGAATTCCGGAACGGCATGAAGGTGACACCCAAAAAGCTCGATGGCGACCGGCAGAACGCGGGGAGCAAGTAATGCCAAAGTTTGCGCTGGCTTATCCGTATTTCATCATCATGTTGTGCCTGGTGGTTGCCGTGGTCGGAGTGACGACCATGGTGCGCATGCCGGTGGACTTGTTCCCGGCGGTCCATATTCCGGTGGTGGTGGTGGCGACGTTTTATGCCGGGATGCCGCCGCAGCAAATCGAAGCCGACATCACGAATACTTTTGAACGGTTCTTCACCTTGGCCAGCAACTACGAACATTCTGAGTCACGTTCGTTGACCGGTGTCAGTCTGATCAAGGTCTACTTCACGCCAGGTTCGGATGCAAACGCCGCGTTGAGCAGCATCGCGACACTGGCAATGGCGGATTTGAGGCGATTGCCCCCGGGAACGCTGCCTCCGGTGGTGCTGAAGTTCGACGCTTCGAGCTTGCCGGTGTGCCTGGTCACGCTCAAAGGCCAGCGGTTGAACGAAACGCAACTGAAGGATTTGGCGCAGTTCGAAGTCCGCAACCAAATCGCCAGTGTGCCCGGTGCTTCGGTGCCACAGCCGTTTGGAGGTACGTATCGGCAGATTCAGGTTTTTGTGGATCCGCAAAAACTCGAAGCCCACCAACTGAGCCTGACCGACGTGGTGCAGGCCATCAATCAGTCAAACCTGATTCTCCCCGCGGGAGACGTGCGCATCGGGAATCGCGATTACAACATTTATGCAAACAGCCAAGTGGACAAGCCGGCGGACCTGAATGCGATTCCGCTGAAAAGCGTCGGCTTGGGATCTGTGCTGGTTGCCGATGTCGGTAAAGCGGAGGACGCCGGGGCGATCCAAACAAACATCGTGCGCATCGATGGGCAGAAGTCCGTGTATATCCCGATTCTGAAGCAAGGCGGCGGCAGCAACACGATATCCATCGTCAACGGAGTGAAAAAGACGATTAAGCACTTGGTGGATGTGCCGGACGTACTGAGGACGGCGGTGGTCTTTGACCAATCGATCTTCGTGAAAGTTGCCTTGAAGAATTTGTTGAAGGAAGGCGGAATCGGACTGGTATTAACGGGTTTGATGATTTTGCTGTTTTTGGGAAGTCCACGGGCGACTTTTGCGGTTCTGCTGTCCATCCCATTGTCAGCGCTAACCTGTTTACTGGTGCAAAATGCCTTGGGCGGTTCCATCAACACCATGTTGCTCGGCGGGCTTGCACTGGCCTTTTCAAGATTGATCGATGACTCGGTCGTGGTGCTCGAGAACATTTTCCGTTTTATGGAAAACGGCACGCCGCCGCGGGAGGCGGCGGAAAAGGGCGGAACGGAGGTGGCGCTGGCGGTGCTGGCGGCGACCTCGACAACGTCGATTGTGTTTTTTCCGGTGACGTTTCTTTACGGAGTCAGCAAATATCTGTTTACGGACTTGGCGCTCGGAGTTGTGCTGTCGATTTTTGCGTCCTATATCTTTGCCATGACAGTCGTCCCACTGTACTGCGCGCAGTTCATCCGGATCGAGCCTCACGAGCACGGGCAAGGAAGTGAGGGAGAGGGAGAAACAAAAACCCGAAAGGGATGGCTCGCGAGGATTGTTTACCGATTCAATCAAGTTTTTCATCGCCTACTGGCCTTTTACGAAAAGCATGTAACCCGAGCGCTCGAAAGGCCTGGACGCACTGCCGGCCTTATCTTGGCTGCGATATCGCTGCTGATTGCTTTGACGTTCCCTTTTGTGGGACAGGCCTATTTCCCACGAACCGATCCTGGACAATTCGTGATTCACGTGAAAGCCCCATCGGGTACGCGTCTTGAAGTTTCCGACGAATACATTGCACAGGTCGAAGCGGACATCCGGTCGGTCGTCGGTAAGAACGATCTGAAGATGATTGTCTCGAACATCGGAATCACACCGGACCTTTCGGCAATTTATACGACAAACTCCGCGATGCACACCGCGTTTGTGCTAGTAAGTTTGTCAGAAGACCACAAGCTCGGAAGCTACGAGTACATGGAGCGGGTACGGCGAAAACTGGCCAATGACATGCCATTTCTCAGCACCTATTTTCTGGCGGGCGGACTTGTGGACTCTGTGGTGAATCAGGGATTGCCGGCGCCTCTCGACGTACAGATCAGCGACAACGACCTCGCAGAAGGCTACGGTCTTGCGCAGAAGATCGCCTTGCGGTTAAAGAGTTCAAAACAAGTCAGTGATGTCCTGATTCCTCAGGATATCGACTATCCGGGATTGGCGCTGAATATCGATCGTGAACAGGCCAGTCTGTTGGGATTAACGCCGAAAAACGTGGTGGATAACGTGATTACCGCGCTGACTTCCGACGGCGTCATCGCACCGAGCTACTGGATCGATCCGAAAACCGGCAACAACTACCTGCTGACGGTCCAATACTTCAACAAAAAGATCGATTCCATGACCATGTCCGATTTTCGGAATATTCCGCTGCGCGCCAACAATTCAGAACAATATACGCCGCTGCAGTCTCTGGCAAAGATCGCGCCCATCAACACGCCGACAGAGGTCGATCACTACCAGATCCGTCGCGTGATCGACGTGTACGTTATGCCGGCGGCAGAAAACCTGAAAGGAGTCAGCGCGGAAGTCAATCAGATCATCAAGGGGTTGCCGTTGCCGAAAAACGCATTAATCACCGTGCATGGCGCGGTGGTCGGCATGCACGAGTCGTTCTTCCGATTCGGAATCGGACTGATTCTCTCGGTGTTGCTGGTTTACCTGATCCTGATGGCACAGTTCCGATCCTTCATTGACCCTTTCATTATCTTGACGGCAATTCCTCCCGGTTTGGCAGGAGTCGTGGCGTTTCTGTGGGTGACCGGCACGACGCTGAACATCATGTCGCTCATGGGAGTGATTATGATGACGGGCATTGTCGTGTCCAACAGCATTCTGATTGTGGAGTTTTCTGGAATTCTGCACGAACGAGGCCTGGGCCTGAAGGAGGCGACCATCGAAGCTTGCAAGGTAAGGTTGCGGCCCATTCTGATGACCTCGCTGGCCACGTTATTAGGCTTGCTGCCGATGGCACTAGGTGTCGAAGAAGGCAGCGAGCAATATGCGCCGTTGGCGCGAGCGGTGATCGGGGGGTTGGGAGTATCGGTGGTGGTGACGGTATTTCTGGTTCCCGCCGTCTACCTGGTAATTCATGGGAGAAGGAAGGCGAGGACTGTGGAGGTGGCGTCGTGAGAAGAGCGCTTGTGTTAGCGCTGCTCATCGCAGCGTTCACCATTCGATTGGCTGGCCAGCAAATGCCCGGCAGTCCGTCGCCTCTGATCGCTGCACCATCCAGTCAGGGCTCGGCAACCAGCAACGGCCGCGAGCTGACGATCAAGGACGCGGAAGCCATCGGACTCAAGAACAATCCACAGATTACGGTGGGAAAACTCGAGGCGCTTCAGGCTCAGGAAGTCGTGCGCGAAGTTCGCTCGACATTGATGCCGCAAATCAGCGTGGATTTGACCGGCGTAGGGGCGGATGGCGGCAGCCGGATTTCGACCGGATACCTGACCGACGGGAGAATGTATTCCCGCCTGGCGGGGGGTGTGACGGCGAGCCAGTTGATCACCGATTTTGGCCGAACCATGAATCTGCTTTCGAATGCGCACTATGAGGAGAAGGCCGCGAATGAGAACGCCGTGGCCACCGAGCAGCAAGTCGTACTGGTCGTCGATCAGTCGTTTTACAACACGCTCGAAACGAAAGCGCTCCTCAGCGTGGCCGAAGAGACGGTCAAGGCCAGGCAATTGTTCGTCGATCAGATTCAGGCACTCACAAATGCCAAATTGAAGTCCGATGTGGACCTCGCTTTCGCCAAAGTGGATTTGGCTCGCGCCAAGCTCCTGCGCTTAGACGCTCAGGACAATTACGAAGCATCGCTTTCGACGTTGTCGGCGATTCTGGGATATCCGGACCGGCAAAATTTTATTCCCATAAAGCCGGCGGTACCGATTACTCCGCCCGCAGAGGATGCCGGCCCTCTCGTCCAACAAGCGCTCGATAGGAGGCCGGAAGTGAGGTCGCAACGGAACGAAGTGCTGGCGGCGGAAAAGTTCAGCCGCGCGGAGCACGATTTGTGGTGGCCGACGGTAAGCGCGATGGGCGCGGTAGGCGGAGCTCCCGTGCGCGATCCGAACATCACCAGCTGGTACGGCGCGGCGGGTGTAAACGTAAACATTCCTGTGTTTAACGGATTCTTATTCAATGCCAGAAGCAGGAGCGCCGACCTATCAACGCAGGTGCAGCAGAAAAAACTACAGGATTTACAGGATAACGTTGCGCGCGATGTGCGCAACAGCTGGCTCGAGACACAGAACGCCTACGAACGGTTGTCGGTGACCGAGCAGCTGCGCGAACAGGCTGACCTGGCGCTCGAATTGGCACAAGCAAGATACAAACTTGGATTGGGAACGATTGTCGAGTTCAGCCAAGCCGCATTGCAAAAGACCGACGCAGATATTCAGGACACCGATGCCCGCTACCGCTATGCGGTAAGTCAAATCGTATTGGCTTACCAGATGGGTTTGACACGATAAACGATTCCCTACTCGACGACAAGGGACAGCGAGGGGTGACGATTTGCAACGCGCTACCGGCTTTATTAATGCATAACGAAATGAAAATAAGAGAGATAAGCGGCGAGTCGAATTAATTGTTACGGATTATTCATGTGCAATTGATACAAGCGTAAGAGTCCGCCTCTACCTTCTGGACCGGGGTGT
Organism: Candidatus Acidiferrales bacterium; assembly: GCA_963722985.1. Lineage (GTDB taxonomy): Bacteria > Acidobacteriota > Terriglobia > Acidiferrales > UBA7541 > Acidiferrum. The sequence goes on from CAVROZ010000008.1 coordinate 708,632, forward strand.
TTTGCTCATTCCCTGGTAAGTGCCCGAAATTTTTACAAAAAGAAGAGAGAGGCAATGAAAAAACTTGCAGCCCTAACACTGTCGCTGTTCTTAACCATGGGAACAGCGCTTGCTGACTCACCGAAAGACACACCGAAAGAAGCCGACGCGCAGCCAGCCAAGAACACCACGGCGGCGAAGGCAGCGCCAGCCAAGACAAATGCCGAGATCGCTGCGCAGATGGAAGAGTTGCGTCAAGCGCTCCAAGCGCAGCAGGAACAGCTCCAGCAGTTGAAGGAAGAGTTGGCGAAGCGCGACCGGCAGATTGAAGAAGCCCGGGAAGCGGCCGCCGCGGCGAATTCGCGCGCCTCGGAAGCCAGCGTGAAGGCAACTGAAGCGGCGGCAACTTCCGAACAGGTAAAGACGACGACGAGCGCGTTGGGTTCGTCGGTTGCGAACCTGGCCGCGAGCAGCACGGCAGCGAGCAATGCCGCAGCATCGAGTGCGGCAGCTGCCGGAGCATCGGCGGCCGGCGGAAATCCCGTGGCGACGACGGCAGGACAGGGAGATGAGGAAAAGGGACCACTGACGATCCGGTTCAAGGGCGTCGAAATCACGCCGGGCGGGTTCATCGCGGCAGAAACGGTGAACCGCACGCGCGCGATGAGCGACACCATCAACACGCAGTTCAATTCGATTCCGTTTAGCGGTAACTCCGCAGGAAGGCTGTCGGAACTGGACATGACGGCACGGCAATCGCGACTGAGCTTGAAGGTGGCGACAAAGGTTGGCGATACCAGCGTGTATGGCTACTACGAGTCAGACTGGTTGGGCACGGGCGTAACGTCGAACAACCGGCAGAGCGACTCCTATGTGTTCCGGATGCGGCAGGCCTTCGGGCGCGCGGATTTCGCAGATGGTTGGGCGATCTCCGGCGGACAGATGTGGAGCTTGGTCACACCCGATCGAGTAGGAGCGGTGAACCTGACCGAGTGGATTCCACAGACGATCGACTCACAGTACCAGGTGGGCTTCAACTGGGAACGGCAGTACGGTTTGCGCGTTGCAAAGTCGTTCGACAACAAGGTGACGCTGGCTATATCCGCGGAAAACCCGCAGGCAACCATCGGCGGACGCGGGTTCAGCACGTATACGAATACCTCGGCGACAGGGACGGTGACCACGAATCAGAACTCGTTTGTGTTTGCCCCTGGCGCGGGCGGTGGTTTGCTGAACTTCATCGATACGACCGGATACTCCCTCAACAAGACGCCAGACTTCATCGCCAAGTTGGCCGTGGATCCGGGCTCTGCTCACTTTGAGCTGTGGGGTATCGTGAGCACGTACCAGAATCGGATTTATCCCTGCGGGGTGGTGGGAACTACAGCGAAGAACTTCCCGACTCCGACAACGCCGGTAGAGCTGCAATGCCCAGTCGACGGCAGCTTCGCACCGAGTACAATGGGTGCGTACAACAATTCGAGCACGGGCGGAGCTATTGGCTTCAATATAATCGCTCCGGTGTTCTCGAAGAAGGTAGACCTTGGACTGAGCGGGATGTACGGCGACGGCGCAGGCCGCTACGCAACCTCGCAGTTACAAGATGCCACGCTTCGGCCTGATGGCACAATCGCGCTGATCCACAATGCGTCGTGGCTAGGCCGAATCGAGTGGCACGCCACACCGAAGTGGGACATCTACGCCTACGTCGGCGGCGAGTATGCCGCGCGGACAGCGTATGTGGGCTACCAGTCAGTGAAGGTGACAAACACTCCCGCCATTCCTGGCTGCGGTGCAGTGGGCGAGATCCCATGCCCAGGCGGAGGCATTCAGCCAAGCTATCCGGCGCTGACCGCAACGTCTGTCACGTTGAACGGCATCGGTGGTTTCGGCTCACCTTATGCCAACAACACAGGTTGCTCCACGGAGACACTGCCTAGCGCCACGGGCACGCCGGGAACCGGCGGTTCGTGCGCGGGCGATACACGGTACATCTCGGAGGCGACCCTGGGCTTCTGGAACAAGATTTACCAGGGCGAAAAGGGAAGAGTGCAGTGGGGTCTCCAATACTCTTACATCTATCGCAACACTTGGTCCGGAAGCGACGGCTTGACGGGCACCACGAGCGTCTCGCCACACGCGGTTAACAATATGTTCTTTACATCCTTCCGCTACTACTTGCCTTAGTCGGTAACAGCTAAACCTACCGGCCCGATAGAAAGGGCGAAAAGGGGGCGGGCTCTTTTGCGAGCCGCCCCTTTTTTCAGCAGTCGAATCGCCTTGTAACTACATGACAACCGAACACTTATAAGCGTTTATGAAAGATGCTCCCTATTTTTAACAGAGTCACGACCAGATGTAACAATTCTGTAACAAAGGCAAATCAGACTAGTTTGCTCCGCTCTAAAAAAGGCGTGTTGATGGAGAAAACTGCGATGAAACGCACGGTGATAGCGCTCGTGGCTGCCCTGGCGCTCGGTTTGTTGGCCGCGGCGCAAAATCCTCTTCTAATAAATGGAGCGGGTGCCACATTTCCATATCCGATCTACTCGAAGTGGTTCGACGAGTACGGTCAAAAAAATCCTAAGATCCGACTCAACTACACTCCGGTCGGCTCCGGAGCCGGAATTAAGCAAACAACGGACGGAACGGTGGACTTTGGAGCAAGCGACATCCCCATGACGGACGAACAGATGAAGGCCTATCAGGATAAACGGGGATCGGCCATACTGCACTTTCCCACGGTTCTTGGCGCCGTGGTGCCGACTTATAACATACCTGGCGTGAACGAGGCGTTGAACTTCACGCCGGAAGCGCTGGCGGGGATTTATCTTGGCAAGATCACGAAATGGAACGACCCAGCGATAACGGCAGCGAACAAAGGCGTCAACCTACCGGCTCAGGACATTGTGGTCGTCCATCGCTCCGAAGGTAGTGGCACAACATTCATCTGGACGGATTTCCTCTCAAAGGTCAGCGACGAATGGAAAACGAAGGTCGGCGGGGCCGCGTCTGTGAACTGGCCTGTGGGACTTGGCGGCAAAGGCAACGAAGGAGTAACCGGCCAGATCAAACAGATGCCCTACACGGTTGGATATGTGGAGCTAATCTACGCGGTACAGAACAAAATCCCGTACGGAGCAGTGAGGAATGCCGCTGGTATCTTCGTAAAGGCCGATTTGGCCAGCGTGACGGCCGCGGCGGCAGGAGCGGCGAAAGCAATGCCAGATGATTTTCGGATAAGCATCACGAATGCGCAGGGGAAAACAGCGTATCCAATTTCCAGCTTTACCTGGCTGCTGATTCCCGCAACGATTCAGGACGCCGGGAAGCGTGATGCGATCACGAGTTTTCTCAAGTGGATGTTGGCCGATGGGCAGTCCTACAATGAGTCGCTTTCCTATGCCAGGCTACCGAAGGAAGTTGTGGAAAAAGAACGGAAGGCCATCAACAAAGTGCAGTAGAAGCCGAAGACGTGGCAACAGCAAATCCAATAGTGCCGAGCGCGGGCCCGGTGACGGGCTCGCGTTCATTTTTGTCGAAGCTGAGAGATGGGGACGAGATCGCGCGGCTGATCACGTTCGTGTTTGCGGCTACGGTGGTATTGATTACGGCTCTGCTGGTTTACGAGCTGTGGGTGAATTCGGTGTTGCCCCGGCATAAATTCGGATTGCACTTTTTTGTGACGCAAGTCTGGGACCCGGTCGCGGATGAGTTTGGAGCTTTGCCGTTCATCTATGGGACGGTGGTGACTTCGGTGATCGCTCTCCTGTTGGCCGTGCCGTTGGGAATTGGGGCGTCGATTTTCCTTGCAGAGCTAGCACCGCCGCGGGTTTCGGATACACTGCAGTTCTTCATCGATCTTCTCGCGGCCGTACCTAGCGTCATTTACGGGATACTCGGGATATTTGTCGTGGTGCCGCTGGTACGTACGGTGATTTATCCAACCCTTAATAAACCGCTCGGCTATTTGCCATTTTTTAAGGGGCCATCGTACGGAGTAGGATTTCTGACCGCTGGAATCGTTCTTGCCATCATGGTGATTCCGTACATCATTTCGGTTTCGCGGGAGGTCTTGTTGTCGGTGCCGAGAGATCAACGGGAGGCGGCGCTGGCGCTTGGAGCGACGCGATGGGAATCGACTTGGAAGGTCGTTGTGCCGTTCGCGAAGACGGGAATCATGGGTTCGATCTTTCTGGCGCTTGCACGCGCGCTTGGAGAGACCATGGCGGTGACCATGGTGATTGGCAACACGCCGAAAATTAGCGCGTCCCTGTTCGCGCCGGGCTATTCGATCGCGGCGGTGATCGCCAACGAATTCACGGAAGCCACGGGCGATCTTCATCTGCAATCTTTGGTGGCGTTGGGATTGGTGCTGTTTCTGCTGACGTTTATTTTGAACGGGTTGGCGCGGCTGCTGATTGTGGTGACCACGCAAAAGGGAAGCGGAAAGGGCAACCAATGAGCGCCCGGCTCCGCTGGCGAAAATTTGTCAGCAATTTCATGCTGACGATGACAGGCGTATGCGCGGTCGTGTCTGTAGCCATTCTTTTTCTTATTCTGGGTTATCTTTTGTTCAATGGCGGTACGTCGATTAACTGGGCATTCTTCACGCAACTACCGAAACCAGTCGGAGAGGTCGGCGGAGGTATGGCCAACGCGATTGTGGGGAGTGCGAAATTGCTGTTGGCTGCGTCGCTTTTCGGGGTGCCCATTGGATTTCTCGGGGGGATTTATTTGGCGGAGTTTAGCGGGGCCGGACTGGCTTCGGTGGTGCGTTACGCAGCGGATTTGCTGAATGGGGTGCCCTCGATCGTGATTGGAATTTTCGCGTACAGCTTGGCGGTGCTCCCGTTCAAACATTTTTCTACGCTGGCGGGCGCGTTCGCTTTGGGATTGATGATGATCCCGATTACCCTTCGGAGCACAGAGGAATTTCTGGGGGCAGTACCGCGAATGTTGCGCGAGGGCGCAATGGCATTGGGGGCAAGCAAATGGAAGACCATATCAACGGTCATCGTGCCGGCGGCGTATCGCGGAATCCTTACCGCGATTCTGCTGGCGCTAGCACGGGTGGCGGGGGAAACGGCGCCGCTGCTCTTCACGGCATTAGGGAATCGATACTGGAGCGAGGGTTGGGGACAGCCGACAGCGTCGCTGCCGGTCATGATCTACAACTACGCGCTCTCGCCGTACGAGGATTGGCATCGGCAGGCGTGGGCGGCGGGGTTGGTGCTGCTGGGGTTGATTCTGATCATCAATATATTGGCAAGGACGATCCTGTCGCGGGGTATCGCGGTGCCGAGGTCATAGAGATGCAAGGGTCACCGAATCCGGGGCTTTCCATAAATATCAACGCGCCGGCAACCACCGGAGCCAAGGAACACGCGACGGCTGCGCCGACGCGAATGAAGATTTCCAACGTCAATTTCTATTACGGTGCAAAGCAGATCCTTTTCGACATCAACATGGGGATCGCCGACAAACGCGTGACCGCTCTCATCGGTCCTTCGGGATGCGGAAAGTCCACCTTGCTGCGCACCTTGAACCGCATGCACGAAACGGTGACTACCTCGAGGCTCGAAGGGGAAATTCTGCTGGATCAGCAAAACATTCTGGCGCAGGACGTGACGACGTTGCGGCGACGGGTCGGAATGGTTTTCCAGCGCCCAAATCCTTTTCCGAAGTCGATTTTTGAAAATGTGGCGTACGGGCCACGGATCAATGGGTTTAAGGGAACGATTGCGGAAGTCGTCGAGAGGAGCTTGCGCAATGCGGCGTTGTGGGAGGAAGTGAAGGATCATCTGCATAAGTCCGCCTACGAGCTGTCGGGCGGGCAGCAGCAGCGGCTGTGTATCGCACGGGCGCTGGCAGTCGAACCAGAAGTGTTGTTGCTCGACGAACCCTGTTCGGCGCTGGACCCGATCAGTACCGCAAAGATAGAAGAACTACTGGTGGATTTGAAAAGCTTGACGACCCTGGTCATCGTAACCCACAACATGCAGCAGGCGGCGCGCGTCAGTGATTTTACCGCCTTCTTGCTGACCGGGCAGTTGATCGAGTTCAGTCCGACGCCACATCTGTTCACAACGCCGGGCGATCCGCGAACCGAAGCGTACATCACCGGGCGATTTGGATGAGCGAGGAATTCGATTTGCTGGGATTCAGATACCCGCTAAGATGCGAACGGGAAGGCATTCATGGAACGTCATTTTGAAAAGGACCTGAACGAGCTTAAAGAGCGGCTGCTGTGGATGGGCAGCCTGGCAGAGCGCGCTGTGCACCAAGCGGTGCACGCGGTGCTCGATTCCGATGAGCAACTGGCGAAACGCGTGCTCGATGAGGAAGACGCGATCAATGAACTGCAATTGGAAATTGATGATCGCGTGGTGCAGCTGCTGGCGCTGCATCAGTTGATGGCGGTCGACCTGCGATTTGTGCTGGCGGTTTCGCGCATCAACAACGATTTGGAGCGGATCGGAGACCAGGCGGTGAACGTCGCGCAAGGGGCGTTGCGGATTTTGCGGCATCCGCGCGTGAAGCCCTATGTGGACTTGCCGCGAATGACGGAACTGGTGGAAGAACAGGTGCGAAGCGCACTGAACGCAGTGGTGCGGCGCGATGTGGAGTTGGCGCAAAAAGTGATGGCGAACGATGATCAGGTGGATCATTACCGCGACCAGATTTTCCGCGAATTGCTTACCTACATGATGGGAGATTCGAGCCTGGTGTTTCCGGCGTTTGAGTTGATCCTTGTGGCGAAGAACCTCGAGAGAATTGGGGATCACGCGACGAATATCGCGGAGGATGTTATTTATATCGTGCAGGGGTTGGATATCCGGCATCCGTCGATTGACCGGCGGTAAGCTTGCGGGCTCGAGCCTTTAGACATTAGCCGAACAACACCCCAAGATGGTTCCTGCCGTTTGAAGCTCGGGGCGCGAGAAGGCACGGCGCTACGATGTTCGCCTCCGAGCAAACCAGAACAGAATCAAAGTGAACAAAACGCTCGCCGCGGAGAGCGCATTTCCTAGCTTGCGGTCTGCGGTACGCATGAAATCGACGCGAATGTTTGAGGCGCCGGCTGGAACTCGGATGACCATCTCGTCCAGAGTATCCAAGCGATCTGGGGTAATCCATTTTCGATTGAGTTGAACGCGCCAGGCGGGGTAGCTCAGCAAGCGCAGGGCTACGCGAGCCGCGGTTGGGCTGTCGATCTGAATTTCCTTATGTTCAGGGCTCCAGTGCGGGATTTGGAGTTGGGCCTTTGGCGTGGACGAATCATCGTCAGGGTCGGCTGGGAGAACTTTGGCGAGAGGAGCGTCCTGAGGGAGATCGAGATGGTCGTCGCCTAAGGGATCATATTCGTCAGTGCCGTCGAAGCCTTGGCCCGCGTCGATGGCATCATGCATGGTGGGCATTTCATCTTCATCCCACCAGGTGTTGTTCACTTGAAAATGAGCGAGCGGCAGGCTAAGGGCAAAAAGAACGGCGAACCAGAGCCAACCGCGGCGCCTTTCGATCGCGAAAGCCAGGAAAAAAGTAGCGATGAGGGCAATCATCGACATCCAGCGCCACGGGAATTGGACGAACCGTAATTTGGGCAGATAAGTCCAAAGTGGGAGTGTGAGGCGTAGGGTGAGCAGCGTGGCGGCAGCGCCTACGAGCAGTAATGCAAGCGATGTGCGGCGGTTACGGACCGACCCTGCCGGGCCGGCAAAACAGCGAGAGGCCAGAGCCGCCAGCCCGAGAAGTAGAATCAGCGAGATGGCGCAGATCGAAGCGATCCAGTTAAACCAGGTGTGTTCTGGATCATTGATTTCCGTGAACACGAAGTTTTGGTAAGGGAGAAGGCCGCTCGCGAGGGCCTGGCGGATATTTACCCAGCGTTGTTCGTAGGCGGCGGGCAGCAGATAGAAAGAAGTGAGTCCGATCCCCAAAGCAATACCGGCTGCGCCGCGCAGAACTGGACGGGAGGAACGCTCGAAGACCGCGGCACAGGCAAACAGCAGAGCCATCGAATAGCTGGCGATGACTCCGGCGGGGGCGTTTGAAAGCCAAACGGCGGCGAACGGAATCGCGAAAAGGGCGATCGGGGAACGCGCAGGAGGAAAAGCCTCAAGAAAATTGCAAAGGCGAAGCGCGCCGAGGAGCACCAAAGGAAAGAAGGCACAAGCTAATTGTTCGGCGAAATCGCTGCGCATGTAGATCATCAGGAGCGCATTGGGGTTCAAGGCGTAGAAGGCGGCGGCCAGAATTGCGGCGCGGCGAGAGGACAGATTGCGCAGAAGAAGATACGCGGAAAGCCCGGCAAAGGTTTGAACCAGGACGATGTAAACGATGGGAACGGCTTGGCCCGGAAGAAAAAGGGTTAACGCGGCACCTAGAATCCATGAGAATGGTGGATAAAAGATGTAGCGCGGCTCCCCAAAGCCATGATTGGTCCAGGACGTCCAACGCGGGTAAACAACACCTTGCTTCCATTGGTAGGCGACATCGAGCCAGTTGGCTGCGTGAAACTCGAAATCGTGTCCGGAGGCAGTGCCAAGCCAGAAAAACGGCGAGACGATGATGACCGAGAGAACAAGAAAGACGGCGAGTGGCAAAAGCCAGTCGGGGAACTGCGACGACCGGGTACGGTCGGCCGATGGATGCGCATCTGTCATCAAGTGTTCATGAAATTGTAACCGGGCAAGCCCGATAACCGCGAATCGGCTGGAATACGCTTACGATCGGCCGGATTTGAGCGATAATACGGGCACTTATGAGCGCAACGACGACATCAACTGCGGTTGAACCCATCATTGAAGCACGCAAGCTCGAGAAATTTTATCCGCAGCCGGATGGAAACCGGATTCAAGTGATTTCTCCGACCGACATTGCGGTCTATCCCGGACAAATTATTGCATTGCTGGGGCCTTCGGGGTGCGGAAAATCGACGATGCTACGGATGTTGACCGGACTTTCCCCGGCCTCGGGAGGCAGCGTGTATTGGCACGGCCAGCCGGTGAAAGCCGAGACGCCGAATGTGTCCATCGTGTTCCAGAGTTTCGCACTGTTCCCGTGGCTCACCGTGATTGAGAACGTCGAAGCACCGCTCGAAGCGCGTGGATTGCCAGAATTCGAACGGCACAAGCGGGCCTTGCGAATTATCGACGCGGTCGGACTGGACGGCTTTGAGTCGGCCTATCCGAAAGAGCTTTCGGGTGGGATGAAGCAGCGCGTGGGCGTGGCGCGGGCGCTGGTCGTCGAGCCCGAGGTTTTGTTTATGGACGAACCATTCTCGGCGTTGGACGTGCTGACGGCGGAAACGCTGCGAGGAGAACTGCTCGAGTTGTGGCAGGGGAAGAAAATACCGACGCGGGCGATTTTCATCGTCACGCACAACATCGAAGAAGCGGTGATTCTGGCGGACCGCATCATCGTGCTCGGCCGAAACCCTGCGCACATCCATGCGGAATTCAGCGTGGATCTGGCGCATCCACGGGACCACAAAGCCCCGCGTTTCGTGGAATTCGTCGATTTGATCTATCGCGCATTGACGCGACAGGACCATGCCGGACCGACGACTACCGGACTGCCCGGAACGGAAGGAACGACCCGCAAGGCGCAAATCATGTTGCCTCACACGCGGCCAGGCGGGTTGGCGGGACTCCTGGAGATTCTGGTCGATCAGGGCGGACGCGCGGATTTGCACGTGCTCGCCGATGAGTTAAGCCTCGAAGTGGACGCGCTATTGCCCAGCGTGGATACGGCGGTGCTGCTCGGAATGCTGAAGCTCGAAGAAGGCGACGCGCTGATCACTGCGGAGGGTCAGGCATTCGCGCAGGGGGATATTCAGGGACGTAAAGCAATCTTTCGAAAGGCAGCACTGACACATATCCCGTTGTTCCGTCAGATGGAGCAGTCTTTAAAGGCGAAAGCCGACCGAACGCTGCCGGCGGAGTTTTTCCAGGACTTGCTCGATGAACATTTCAGCGAAGACGAAGCGCGCCGGCAACTCGAAACCGCGATCCAGTGGGGCCGCTATGCGGAAATTTGTGACTTCGATGCCGCGAGCGGAAAACTAACGCTGACGGAAACCTAAACTCCCCGTGCCTTCTTCCGTTCCGTTGTCTCAACAGCCAGGACCGATTCCACCGGCGGCGAAACGGCCGATCGGATCACGCTGGGGCTACGCATTCTTGATCGACATAGCCGTTTTCATCGCCGTATTTGGCGTCGTGGTCGGCGTGTATTCGATCGGGCGGTCGTGGCTCGGCCCCGTGAAAGTTGAAGCGGAAATTTCGCAAGACCCGCGGAGCTTGTGGTTGTATGCGCTGTATTCGCTGGTGCGAATCCTGGTGGCGTACGCGATCAGTCTGGTGTTTGCGCTCGGATACGGCTATGCGGCGGCGAAGTCCAAGCGGGCGGAGATTGTGTTGATTCCACTGCTGGACATTTTGCAGTCCATTCCGGTACTGAGCTTTCTTCCTGGCGTTATGTTGGCGATGGTCGCGGTGTTTCCCAACCGCCAGCTGGGGGTGGAATTGGGTTCGATCATCCTGATTTTTACCGGCCAGGTGTGGAACATTGCGTTTAGTTTTTATTCTTCGTTAAAAACGATTCCGCGGGATTTGCGGGAAGCGGCGATCATTTACCGGTTCAGCCGCTGGCAGCGGTTCATGGAATTGGACCTGCCGTTCAGTACGATTGGACTGGTGTGGAATTCGATGATGTCCGTGGCGGGTGCGTGGTTTTTCCTGATGGCGTGCGAAATGTTCGTTTTGGGTGACAAGGACTTCCGGTTGCCTGGCTTAGGGTCGTTCCTGCAAACGGCGGCCAGCAAAGGGAATACGCGAGCGATGGTGTGGGGATTGGCAACGATGGTTGCGGTCATCGTGCTGATGGATCAATTGATCTGGCGGCCGGTGATCGCATGGGCGGACAAGTTCAAATTCGAGCAAGTGGAGAGCGCGGGCACCGCGCAAAGCTCTCTTCTTAGTTTTATTCGCAAGGAATCATTTATTATTCGCGGGTACCGGCGCTTGCTGCATCCGATCGTGAATTGGCTGACGATTCGATTTGCGAGCGGGGCAAAGCGGGCGGCGGCCACTTTTTCATCAGCGCAAACAAGGCAGCCACGTCGATGGTTCGGCTGGGTTTTTGCGGTCATTGGCGTGGGCTTTCTGGTCTACGCGATTTACGGAAGCGTCGGCGCGCTTGCCTCTCTCGAGCGGCATGAATGGTTATCCCTGGTGCGCGATGTCGCCTTAACATTTCTTCGGGTCAACCTGGCGCTGATCATCGGAGCGCTGTGGACGATTCCGGTCGGGGTGGCCATCGGTTTCAGCCCGCGACTTGCGCGATTCATGCAGCCGCTCGTGCAACTGGCGGCATCGATTCCAGCCACGGCGCTGTTTCCGGTGCTTTTACTGGTGCTGATCCGGCTGCGCGGCGGAGTGGAAATTGCGGCCATGGCGCTGATGTTATTGGGAACACAGTGGTACATCCTGTTCAACGTGATCGCAGGCGCGATGGCGATTCCGACCGATTTGAAGGAGGTAGCGAAGGTTTTCCGGTTCAGCCGAGCGGACCGTTGGCGGCGGTTGATCTTACCGGGGATTTTTCCTTATCTTGTCACGGGATTGGTTACCGCATCCGGCGGAGCCTGGAACGCTAGCATCATCGCGGAGTATTTTCATTTTCAGGGGAAAATCGTTGAAGTGCCGGGACTCGGCAGCACCATCAGTCAGGCGAGCGACGCGGGGCACTTCCATGTGCTGCTGGCCGCAACGCTGATCATGGCAACGGTCGTGGTGCTGATCAATCGATTGATTTGGCGGCGCATGTACCGGTTGGCGTCAACGCGGTTCAAGCTGGAAACCTGACGATCAGGATTTCGTGAGTTCCCTGCTCAGATAGATAATTTGCCCAACGTGATGGAACAGGTGCGTTGCGCAATGCAGGAAGGCCCTAAAGCGGTCTTCGGCTTCGGGTTCGCGTTCCGCTGAGTAAGGTAAGGTCCAATCGGCTTCGGTCTGATGCTGAAGACTGGCAAGCACCATGGAAATGGCGTCATCGAACTTGCGAAGGACCGCAGCCTTCCGAGGGCGGCGAGTTTCCGTGAATTCCAGGTCGCGATCGCGGATGTAGCCTGTTCCGGCGATTTGGGCGCCGATGTAATAGTTGAGATTGCCCGTGAGATGAAGCACCAGGTGGCCAACGCTGTTGCCGTAGGAATAAGGATTCCGCCAGAACTGTTCGTCTGAGAGCGAGTCGGCCCACTTGTGGAGATCTTCGGCGCGCCTGCGATATTCGCCGGCAAGTCCGCCGGAAATTGTCTCTGTCAATGCGGTCATAACGTCACCTTTCCTCAGTGCGCGGGCACGGGTTTTTCATTTTTGTAAATCGCTCCCTCTTTCATCACGAAAAAGACATGCTCTGTTTGGCGGATGTTCTGGAGTGGATTTCCGGGAACGGCGACAACATCAGCGAGTTTGCTGGGTTCGAGCGTGCCGATTTTGTCGCTAAGGCCGAGGAGGTCGGCGTCGACGGAGGTTCCGGCTTTCAAAGCGGCGGCAGGTTTCATGCCGAGGTCGACCATCTGGTGAAACTCCTCGGCGTTGCGGCCGTGAGGGTAGACGGCGGCGTCCGTGCCGAGGCCGATTTTCACACCTTTGGCCAGGGCGCGCTGGAAGGTGGAGTGCATCGCACCAATTGCCAGATGGGCTTTGGCAGCGATGACGGGTGGAACGTAAATGTTCCGGTCAAATCTTTCCTGCAAGCCTTCGGCGGCCATTAACGTGGGAACCAAGTAGGTGCCACGCTGCTTCATCATGTCCAGGTCTTCGTCGTCGAGGAAACTGCCGTGTTCGATCGAATCGATGCCGGCACGAATGGCGCGTTTGGCGGCTTCGGCACCGTGGGCGTGCGCGGCGGTTTTGCAACGGAGCGCATGCGCTTCGTCGACGATGGCGTTTAATTCCTCTTGAGTCAATTGGGGAGTGTCGACGTCGTCGGTCGGAGAGAGGACGCCTCCGGAAGCGCAGACTTTGATCACATCGGCGCCGTATTTGTGATTGAGACGCACGCCATAACGGGCTTGCTCGGCGCCGTTGATGACTCCTTCGAGAGGTCCGGATTCATGGCCGAACAGACCCTGACGGAAACCGGCTTCGTCGTCGCAGTGGCCACCTGTCGAACCGAGGGCGTGAACGGCGACAAGCATACGCGGGCCGGGAATATCTCCGTGAGCGATGGCGTTGCGGAGGCCTACGTCGATGTAGTCGGCGGAACCCACGTCACGCACAGTGGTGAAGCCAGCCATGAGAGTGATGCGCGCATTTACGCTGGCGTCGAGCGCGCGCTCGGGAATCGTTTTTTGCAGGCTTTCAAGTTCGGCCTTATTGTAGTCGTCGGAATAAGGGAAACTGAGATGCGTGTGAGCATCGATGAAGCCGGGGAGAAGCGTGGCATCCCCAAGATCGATGACCTCTGCTCCGGCGGGGACGGAAGCGCCAGGGCCGACCGCAACGATGCGGTTGCCGGTCACGACAACGAGACCGGGAGTAATCAGGGTGTCGCTCTTGCCGTCGAAAACAGCGGCTGCCTTCAAGACGTAAGTCTTAGCGAGTGAGTTTTGTGATTGTCCGTAAATTCCAGCTGCAAAAATTGTACTGAACAGCAAAACGGCGAGGATACGTGGGCGCATGGAACCCTTTCCATGAAGGTAGAGGCGTCGGTCGATGGCAAACTCTATCTTGGCTGCAGAAAATGTCAAGGCGTTGCGGAGAAAGTGGAGAAGGTTCGGGTGAATTCTGCGCCGGAGGATCGCACAGGGAGGCGGAATGCGGCGGCGCGCGAGCGTCCGGGGACCAGGCCTTGCACTCGATGATCGCGAGCCGCAGGCTGCGGTACGACTTTGCCGCGCGGGAAGGATTAGGAACAGTGCGAGTCTTTGCCGGCTCGGGCAAAGGAGACGCTGACGCGAATTCGTCTTTGACCTCGCGACACTTGAAACCGCGATGACACACCATGCAGTTGAAATGCGGCGCAGACTGAACGCGTGCGCCAAGGGGGAATCCGTAATGATCGAAGGATGCTCGGGGGAAGAAGATTCTGGAATAGTCCGGGACACGGCAGGAAGAGGCCAAGAGTATAATTCTTTTGATTTAACAAAAGCGGTAGACGGGCCGAACCCGAATTCCTATAGCGGAATATTCTGGCTGTTCGGGCGGTATGACCGGCCCTGGGGACCGGAACGGCTTGTAATTTGGGACCATTCGATACATGAGTTCGGAGAATACGGCCAGGAAAGTTTCGGTGAAAGGTTATCTTCCGAACGACGGCGAGCGTTTGACAGAAGGACAACTCGGTTTTTGAGGCCAGCAACAATCATGTGGAATCGAAAATGTCCATTATGTTTTGCGAGGGCGCCACGCAGCTTGATCCTTACGCTAGGGAATGACTTGGCTTGCCCCACTTGTCATACGCCGTTAGAGCTTTCACGAGCTAGCCGCGTGGCGGGCGCATTCGGGGGATTGCTTTGCGGTTTCGTCCTGGGGCACGTTGCATGTGGCCTGACCCGTGGCGCCTGGGTTTCGCCGATGGTCCTGGCCGTTTTGGCCTACGGGGTCGGCTCAGCGTCGGTGCTTTATTTTCTATCGGATCTGGTGGTGCAACCGAAACTCCGCTAGACCATTTTCCACAAGCTCAGAAGTAACAGTCCCTAGGTACTATTGACGTGCTTCGGACCCACTCGGAAACTCGAATTAGTGGCAGCGTACTCTCAATTCCTAGGTTGCCGGGTAACAGTGCGATATCGCGTCGGGGAGATGTTACTGTCGGCTACTGGGACATTTTGTGCGGACTCCGGGCGCTCTATCTTCCTCGAGCAACACTTAGAGCAACGTGGGGGGCGAAAGTACTTTCGCTGGGAAGTTCCGTATCCCTACATTTACCGAATCGAAGCGGACGTAGTCGAACCTGAAGCGTTCGCGACTCCTGCAGAGACTCCTGTCGATACAATGAAGAGGGCTGCCGCCGCGGCTGCTGGAGAATCTGCAAGTGGTGCAGCTTCATTATCTTCATTATTGAGGACGCCGCGAGCGGCGGAGTAAGGCCGGCTGGGCCACAATTCCTGCAAGAATCCGTTACACTTGACTCGCAACGGAAGCAGTGGATCGCACGAAATTCTACGAGCGAGGAGGATTTTTGTGAGTACTGGCGGCGGACGACGAAGAATTGGCTTGATTGGGCTCGGATTGATGGGCCGGCCGATGGGGATGAACCTTTTGAAGGCGGGACATTCGCTGACGGTTTGGAACCGCACGCGGGCGAGGGCGGACGAGTTGGTGGCGGCCGGTGCGGTGCTGGCGAACAATCCGAGAGAAGTTGCGGAAGCAAGCGAAGTGCTGCTCAGCATTGTGAGCGACCCGCCGGCGTTGGAATCTGTGTTGTGGGATAAGGACGGGGCGTTTGGAGGGTTGAAAGCCGGGACGATTTACGTTGATTCCAGCACAATCTCGCCTGTGCTAGTCAAGAAAATCGCGGCCGCTTGCCAGGAACGCGAGGTCCGTTTCTTGGATGCGCCGGTGACGGGAGGAGATTGGGGAGCGCGCGAGGGGAATCTGGTGTTCATGATTGGTGGGGATGCGGCGACGTTCAAAGAAGTGGAGCCTATATTGAATGTGATGGGGAAGAGATTTTTTCATTTGGGCCCGAACGGCGCGGGACAGACGATCAAACTCGCGATGAATGCGATACTGGCGCTCGAGGTTGCAGCAGTGGCGGAAGCGATCGGGTTGGTGACCAAAGCAGGTCTAGCTGGGGAACAGCTTTTGGAAGTGCTGCAGGCGAGCATGGGGAGGTCAGGGCTACTCGATTTGAAAACGCCACTGATGTTGAAGGGAGACTTTAAGCCGAGTTTCCCATTGCGATTGATGCACAAGGACCTGGGATTGGCCTTGGACCTGGCGAACCAATTAGGCGTGGCACTGCCTACGACGGCAGCGGTGCGCGAGGTCTACAATCACGTGAAGGGCGAGGCAAAACAGGATTTGGATTATTCCGCGGTGGTGCGATTTTATAGGAATTAGTCGCGCGACGTTACTTTAAAGGCTTGGGCGGAAAGAAGCCCAAGGCCAGATCTCGGGATGTGCGCAGACCGGATTGAGCCTCCAGAATCGCAGGAATGGAATTTACGGCTACCGAGGCGGTGGCGATGTCTCCGTGAGAGCCTCCTGGGATCACCAGGCTGATGTTTGGATGGCCCTGCAGCTCTACGGTGTCGGCAGGGTCTTTTGCACCTACGTACATTTGCAGCTCCATGTAGATGAGTTCTTTGCCTTCAGACAGTCCGCGCGCGATCTGGTGAACTCCGGCGGCTTGGCCGCATTCTACGGTTAGAAATTCGGTTTGGACGCGGTCGGTAGCCACTTTGGGCTCGATGGTCTCGGTGATTTCGTCGACCGAGAGGCCCAGGCTATCGGCAACCATGGCTACCGATTCCGGCAGGCCGACGTGCTTGATCGATCCTTCCATTACTTTGGCGCGAAATTCGTCGACGCTCATACCTGCGCCAATTTTTTTCTGGAGGGGCAAGCGGCGCTTTGATGCGTCGACGACGCGAAGAGCTTTGACGTGAGTGATGCGCTGCGAAACGGCGGCGAGGGTGATTACCAGTTTGTCCATTACGAATCCTGGATTGACACCGGTTCCAACCAGGGCGACGCCGGATTCTTTGGCGGCTTTGTCCAGCTGGGCGGCTAATTCGGGGTGAGTGCGGTATGGATAGGAAAGCTCTTCGCAGGTGGAAACGACACAGGAACCGACGTCGAGACAGGCAAGGAGTTGATCCATCACTTTCGGGAGAGAAGACGAGGTGGTGTGCATGACGATGTCGGCGGATTGATCCAGAATTCCCTTGGCGTCAGCGGATACCTTGATGTCCCATGGACCGTCCGATGCGCCGACGATTTCGGCGAGGTCTTTTCCGATTTTGGCCGGATCGGAATCGATGGCACCGACGATGTCGATGGACTCTTTCTCTCTCAGCAATTTAACGATTGAGGCGCCAATCGGTCCAATTCCGTACTGGATGGCACGAATCTTCTTTTTCACAGCGGTCTCCGATCCATTTGTTTAGCGTAGAGGGCGCACATCGCCAAATTTCGCTGGGGGCGAATTATCAAGCGTACTGGATTTCCGCGAGGCAGGCAATTGCTCGCAAACGCTATTTCTTGCCGCAAAAAGATTCGCAACGCATAATGGGGACAACCGCGACCCAGGCGGAGGAGGATTTGATGCGCGCCGAAAAGCTCAGCGATGCGGACATTCAGAAGAATCTTCGAACCGTAAGCGGATGGACACTTGTCAATGGGAAGCTACATAAGCAGTTCGAATGCAAGGATTTTGTGACCGCCTTCGGCAGGATGACGCAGGTGGCGCTGGTAGCGGAGTGGATGAATCATCATCCGGAATGGTTTAACGTGTGGAATAAGGTGATCATCGACTTGAATACCCACAGCGTTCAGGGCATCAGTAACCTCGATTTTCAGTTGGCGGAAAAAATTAATGAAATTTTCGGCAGCTAGTCGGGACGAAAGGATCCCTTATTTGAACCATTTTTCGCCGCCAGCAACCGAGCCAGCAGCTAGCTTATGGGACGGCGAGCAAGGAGGCTTCCTCCACGTCCACTAAAATGGACCCGGGGGAGGTGTTCCGGGTTTCCCTGCCGGAAGTGCATCGGGACTAGGGTGACTTGGCGCCGCTCCAAGCGGCTGAAGTTCGAATGAATTTCAATTGACAGGGCAAAAATAGGGTGTTAGAAAGCCCGAAAGGCAAGTTTTTTCGGTGCGTCTCTTGAAAACGGCAGCGTAATGCAACCGATGATAGGGGCTGAAGGTTTACCTTCCGGGTTAAGCCTTACATCGCTTGAGACTTGCTAGCAACACCCCACCCCACCCCGGGAGGCGGAAACCTTGCGTTTTCGCCTCCTTTTTGTTTTTCCGACACATTTGGCAGGACTTAGAGAGCACGGTAAGCTCTAAAGGCAGTCTTCGACGCTCGGTCGAATCTGCAGGCAGATCCTGAAAAGCAAGGTGTTAGCTAAAGCCAATGCGCCAGAACGTCAAAATGGTCCGAAGCGGCTCGCCTCGGAGAGCGGCCCTACAGAAGATGAACACACCCACCCCTTTATTGGAGATGAAGAATGTTTCGGTGGTTCGAGGAGAGAATATGGCCCTCGATGGGGTCTCGCTGCGAATCGGCGTAGGGGAGCACGTGTGCATTCTGGGGCCGAATGGGTGCGGGAAATCCACGCTGATTCGAACCATTACGCGGGAGAACTACCCGCTCGCGCGGGAAAATGCCTCGATGACCATTCTTGGACAGGGGCTATGGAATGTGGCGGAATTGCGAAGCCTGCTCGGGATTGTTTCCCCCGACTTGCTGGCGATGTGCACAACTGATGCGAATGGAATGGATGTTGTCCTGTCCGGGTTTTTCAGCAGTACGCGCATCTTTCCGCATCATGCGCCTCAGCAAGAGCACGTACGGCGCGCGAAAGCGACCATGGCCCGCCTTGGAATAACGCACCTAGCGAAGAGGCCGGTAGCGGAAATGTCCTCTGGCGAAGCCAAGCGAACATTGATCGCGCGGGCGCTCGTGCACGAACCAAAAACCCTTCTATTGGACGAACCCGGGAATGCACTCGATATCGGGGGACAAGTAGGCTTGCGGGAGGCGATGCGCAAGTTGGCGCGAGGCGGGCTGGGCATCCTGTTGGTGACCCATCACGTTTCGGAAATCATTCCGGAAATCGAGCGAGTGGTGTTGTTACGAAAAGGGAAAGTACTCGCCGACGGCCCAAAAGAACAGACCCTTACCGGCGAGCGTTTGAGCGAACTATTTGGCGTGCCGGTGAAACTGTTTCAGGAAGACGGGTATTTCCACCTGCACGCTTAAACTATTTGCCGGCGATGTTTTCGGCGATGGGTGCAGCGATTGGCACTTTGAACATTTCGTGCTGGTAAGCTTTCACCATCAGAAAAATCCAAAGCACGAGCGACAAAAGACTGATCAACAGGCTAATCATGCCGAGGAAACTCCAGCCAATCAGTCCCGCGCCCATCATTCCGTGCATGAAGATCAAAGCGACCCGGAGGATAAAGAGACCGCCGAAGACGACAATGGATTGAGCCGCATGGAACTTAACGAAAGGCCGCTTGTCAATCAGCAGAAAAATAATGCCCGTGACGAAGCCAAAAATGTAGCAGAGCAGACCGGCGACATTCTCCTGAAGTCCTTCGGTTGGAGAAGAGGCAGGAGCCGCTGCGGCGGGCGTGGCGACGCCGGATTGATTGGCGCCACATTTTGGGCAAAAGGTCGCTGTACCAATTTCTTGACCACACGCTTTACAAAAGGCCATGAAGTGTTTCCTCCCGAGGTTCACACACTGCGAGGGAGCGTAGCAGAGCCACTAATGAGGTGCAATGAGATTTCGAGGCCAGGCTTGGCGTCGCAAAATTCAATTATTTTGTAGTAGCAATGAAGTAACTTGCCAACTCCTATAGAACTAAGCATTCGCGCTCGTGCCCTTGGTTTCTCTTCAGCGCAGACTAACGTGCAAGGGGATAGTTCTCGGAAGCGGCGGCTGCGGTCGGATAGATCTCGAGGATCTTGTGAAGCTGTGTGAGTTTTATGCTCGATTCGATCATTCCGGAGCAGCCGGCCAGGCGCAAGTGACCTCCCGAACTCTTGAGGCGAGAGAAGCAGCGAACAATGGAACCGATGGCGGCGCTATCGATGTGGGAGACGTTCGAAAGATCGAAGATCACGAAGGTTTCTTTGGCGCTGATGAGAGTTTCCGTTTCCTGTTCGACCCGGCGGCAATCCGGGCCACAGTGAATGCTGCCCTTCATTTCAAGTACGGTCACGCCTGGTTTGGGAGCGGATTTGACGAGGTGCAGGATCACGATTGCTCTCCTTCGACTGGGCCTTCGTAAGGAAACTGGCGGATCAGGCGCATACAATCGCCGAGAGCGTTGAACAGAGTGGTGCCCCAGCCACAGGGGATAAAGGAAGCGGTTTTCTGGTTCACCGCTCTATCGGCCTCGGCGAAAAAGCGGAGGCGCTGACCGGGTGGAGGAGCGGCGAATTCCTTGACGGTTATGCGAAATTGCACATCTCCACCCGGCTGGCGTTTAACCAACGAGAAATGGTGGAGTTGAGCGAGCTGCTCCGCGGGGTTTTCTTGAATATACATCCAATCCGTCATCCGCGACTCCTGGCTAAATTGGTCTGAACCATAGGAAATGAAGTAGCCGCATGGTAGGCCAGGAAGTGGAGGAAGTCAACGACACGACACGACACGACACGACACACGGGCAACAATCGGGCGCGAAAGAGTACGCTTGGGATCAAGCGTTCGGGGTGATGGCGAAGGCAAGCGTGAGAAGCGTTTTTTGCTCGAGCTCGTGCGCTTTTGCCGAGCCGGTCGCGGGACTGGCGCTGGCAGAACGCTTCACCGTGCGCACGCGAAGATTTTTGGCTTGGGCGATGCGCTCAAGACGAGGCAGAACGTAGAAGAGAGCGCCCATGTTTGCGGGCTCTTCCTGGACCCAGACAATTTCACGCGCATTCGGATGCGCATCAATCGCGGCGGCGATTTCATCCTTGGGGAGCGGGTAGAGCTGATCGAGGAAGAAGACTGCAGTGGTCGTGTCTTTGCGGCGGCGACGTTCGGCGCGGAGCTCGTGACCGACCTTGCCGCTGGCAATGAGGATACTGTGGGCGTCAGTGACCTCACCATCTCGAACGAGTGTAAGAAAGCGAGGACGCTCGAAGTCTTCGATTGGGGAAGAGGCGTCGGGATGGCGCAACATGCTTTTCGGCGTGAAAACGACCAGAGGTTTGCGCCAGAGGCGACGCGCCTGCCTTCGAAGGAGATGGAAGTACTGAGCCGCAGTGGACGGCTGGCAGATGTTCATATTGCCTTCCGCAGCGAGTTGCATGAAGCGCTCAATGCGTGCGCTCGAGTGCTCGGGCCCTTGGCCTTCGTAGCCGTGCGGGAGCAGTAGCACCAAGCCGGTCGGCAGGCCCCATTTGTCTTCACTGGCACTGAGGAATTGGTCGACGATGACCTGCGCGCCGTTGACGAAGTCGCCGAACTGCGCTTCCCAGAGGACCAGTGCTTCGGGATAGTCGCGCGAGAAGCCGTATTCAAAGCCGAGGCAGCCCGCTTCGGAGAGTGAAGAATTATAAATTTCGCAGAAAGCCTGGTTGGAGGAAAGGTTCGCGAGGGGTAGATATTCCTTTTCGGTTTTGTTGTCGACCAAAACGGCGTGACGCTGGTTGAAAGTGCCGCGCTGCGAATCCTGACCAGTAAGCCGGACTGGAGTCCCCTCGAGAACCAAGGAACCGTAGGCGAGAAGTTCGGCGAACCCGTAATCGAAGGGCCGCTTGCCTTGTCCCATTTCCGCGCGCTGTTCGAGTAATTTGACGATCTTCGGATGGACGTTGAAGCCGGCGGGCGTACGAACAAGTCCGGCAGTGACTTCCGCGATTTTCTCCCGGGAGAGGCCGGTATCGACTTCGAAGGCTGGATTGTATCTTCCGTAGTTGTAGGGCGCCCAGTAGTCCGGCAGCTTGCGGAGACGAGGAATTTTGGTGAGCTTGGCGGCTTTGCGTTGCGCTTCCTCGTATTCCTTCTTAACCGCTTCGGCGATCGGACCGGCGTCGATGCCGGTCTGTTCGGAATAGATCTTCCAGAGCTGGCGATGGTTCTTGATGGCCTCGTAGAGGCGAGGCTGAGTGATGGTCGGATCGTCCACTTCGCTGTGTCCGTGCCGGCGATACCCAATGAGATCGACAACCACGTCGGAATTGAACCGGGCGCGATATTCGGCGGCGATCCGGCCAACGCGGACGACCGCATCGGGATCCTCGGCGTTGACGTGGAAGATCGGGACGCTTTGGCGGAGGGCTAGGCCAGACGCGAACCGAGAGGAATGTTCCTGGACCGGGCGAGTCGTGAAGCCGATGAGGTTGTTCACGATGATGTGAATCGAACCGCCGACAGAGTAGGCGGGGAGGTCCGCGAGGTTGAGCGTCTCCGCCCAGATGCCTTGACCGGCAAAGGCCGCGTCGCCATGCATCACGATACCCCAAACCTCGTTTAAGATTTTTTGCGAACGATCGATGTGCGCACGGTTGACGCCATGACGGGTTTGCTTGGCCCGGGTGCGGCCCATCGCGACGGGATCGACCGCTTCGAGGTGGCTCGGGTTGGAAACCAGGTGAATGTTGATTTTTTTCCCGGCAGAAGTCGTGTACACACCGGTAGCGCCCACGTGATATTTCACGTCACCCGCACCGAGGACGCTGCGTGGATCGACGTCTTCGAAGCCAGCAACGACTTCGTGAACGGGTTTGCAGGCGATGTGCGCCATGACATTCAAGCGGCCGCGATGACTCATGGCCATGACGGAATCGCCGCCGCCTAACGCGCCGGCAGCTTCCAAAACGGAATCGAGGAGCGGAATGAGCGACGTGTCGCCTTCGAGAGAGAAGCGCTTGCTGCCGAGGTAGCGGCTCTGGAGAATTTGTTCGAACAGATCGGCACGAACGAGACGGTCGAGGATTTGTTTCTGGTCGACCTGAGATAGGGGAGCTTCCATGCGCTCTGCGATCCAGTTGCGGCGGTCGGCTTCGGGAATGTGCAGGAATTCGACTCCGACGGTGCCGCAGTAGGTGCGGCGCGCTTCGGCGACAGATTCGCCGGAGAGGCGGTCGAGTTCGGCGATCTTTAGGGGGGCGAAGAAGCCCAGCGGATCGAGGGTGGCTTCGTAGAAGCCCCAGCGGCGGAAAAGATCGAAGATGCGTTCGCGTTCGCCGCGGCCGGCGCCATTCGAGGAGGATTTCTTTACGTTCTTAGCGGATTTTTCGGGGTCTAGTGTTACAGGGTTTGCCATGGGCGTGCTCTATACGCCTTCTATTTTGCCATAGAACAGAAATCGGGGTTTGCAGCCGAGTGGAAAGGGTGTTCACGGGTTGCACCGGTAGCCAAAATGGAGCTTTTTGAGGAAACCAGTTTCGGCGATGGTTGGCGGCCGAGAGAAAGAGCCGCGCGCCGGCGCAAGCTTTAGTCAGCTTTGGGCGGCCTCCAGGTTCTTAAGGGTAATGGATCTCGAATCAGCGTGGGAACTCCTCGCCCCTCGGAGGGGTGAGCTACAAAGCGTGTGTTGGGGGACTGTGAGCGTGCGCATCTATCGGGCGGGGGAAAGCGAGGCTGAGTTGGCGTTCGGGATTGTGCAGGAGTATTACGCCGCCGCTTCCGTGGTTGTGCGCGAGGATCGCGACGAATTTGAGAGACAGTATTTCGGCGTCGGCACCGGCGTGTGGCTGGCGGAGGCACACGAAGGCGTAATTGGATGCGTGGCCTTGAGGAGACTCGAAGCTCGGGCGGACTCCGGAGAAATTAAGCGCATGTACCTGCGCGAGACTTACCGAGGACAGGGAGTCGCGGATTTACTATTGCAGGGGCTTGAGGAGTATGCGCGCGAGTTTGGTTATAAGTGGCTGTACCTCGATACGGCGGCGGATATGAAGGTGGCGGCTCGCTTTTATGAGCGAAAGGGATTTGTAGCGTGCGAACGATACAACGAAAATCCGCAGGCCGCGATTTTCATGAGAAAACAGTTCCTTTAATCCCCCTGCTCATTTCGATGCCGGCGTCGATGCCGGCACGAGCGACTGCAGGCGTTCTTTGTTGATCTTCAGGACCATGCCGGCGTTACGGTCGGCTGCTTCGCTGACTTTGTATTCGGCGGCCGTGCCCAAGACTTGGGCGACCTCGGACGGCGTCAGCTGGTATTGACTGATGAGCCAATCAGTCATGTTGGAAGTGGCGTCGCGGAAGGCGTCGTCCAGGGAACCGGCCAGGCCCATAGCCATGATGTGCGTGGGGGATTCCACGCGTGGGCCGGGGATGCCCTTTCCCGGAATTACGTCGACGGTGAATTCCACGTCCATGGAGGTTTCAAGCGCGTTGCCGTTCAGTTCGCCATCGCCCTGAACGGCGTGTCCGTCGCCGACATAAAGCAGCGCGCCCGGAACTCGCACCGGAAGATAGACCTTGGCTCCTTCGGTGATTTCGTTGAAGTCCATATTTCCGCCCCAACCGCCGGAATCCTGAGCGGCCGGCGGCGCGCCTGCCACCCCTGGTGCGACGGCAACGCATCCGAGCATCGGTTTTAACGGCACGGAGTAATGAGTGAGGTGCTCGGCTGGTTTCTCCGGACGGGCAATGCCTTGTTGGGCGTCCAGATGCCAGCGTACGCTCTTGCCGCCGTCCTTCATTTTCACTGCGAGGCCACTGTCCATGGCGCGGTTGACGAATCCGTCATCGCTCATGGCCCAGTCGCGATTCAAACGCAGGCGGACAAGGTGTACGACGAGCGTGTCTCCCGGTTGTGCTGATTCGATATAGAACGGACCGGTTTCCGGGTTGCCACCTAAGACGCGGGGGACCCCTTTTTCGTCTGTACCACCGGCGTCAACCGTCGAGGTATGGATGGTGTCGCCGGGATTGACGGTCAAGACAGGCTTGTTCAGGCCGGAGAACTGGCGATAGAAAGTGGTGGGGGTAAACTCGTGCCGCTCGGGAGTGCCCGTGGGCCGCTTTGCTGCAAGTTTTGCGGTAAAGGGGGTTCTGATCGGATGGGATGGATTGGCGCCGTCGATGTAGATGATGGTGCCAGACATCGAATCGCCCTCGACCGTGGCAGTGCCTTCTTCGGAGCCGCCTTGCTCGTCTTTGGCGAGGAAATGGACGGAATTCCCAGTGAAGGAGCCTTCGAGCTTGTCGCCGTCAAAATCGCCGCTGAGCTTGTCTGCCTGCTGAGTAAGCTTCATCGACAAAATGACGGCACTTCCGAGATATTCCGCGCTGATGACCCAGTGGCCAGAGAGGGGTCCGCCCGGTTGGTCCGGCGGTTTCTGGGCGTCCGGTTGCTGCGCACCAGTGCTGGCAGCAATCCCGACGAAGAGCAAGAGCAGCAGAAGTGTCTGGCGCATGACGGCCTCCTGAAGCGTTATTGGATGGACGAGCGAAAATACCTACGGTTAGGGAGCTTAGTTCAATTCGAGGCTTGTGGGAATGCATGAACCTCAGAGCGATTGAATGAACGACTGGAGCTGAGTGGCGATAGCGGCGCGGGAGGTGTTTGGCGGGAAAGTGACGGGTGCCCCGATTTGCACCGTGAGTTCTCCGAGATGAGCGAGGCGGCGATTCTCTTGCTTCATCTGCCAAAGGCCATCGATGCGCAGGGGTACAATGGGAATGTTGAGGTTCTGAGCGAGCAGCCCAATGCCGGGCTGAAAGGGGATCATGCCGGGGCTGTCGCGGTCGTTGATGATGCCTTCTGGAAAGACCAGCAAGTTGTAGCCGCGATCGACCGATTCTCCCGCAAAGCGGAAGCTTTCGCGAAAGCCGGAGAGCTGTGGCAGAGGGAATACGTTGAAAAGAGCGACGACTGAAAAATAGCCGAGCTGCCAAAGCCAGCGTTTGGCGAAAAACCATTCGTCGGGCGGATGACGGAAGGTTTGCAGGGTTTCGCCTCCGATCGCGGTCGCAAGACGATGCCGAAAGCGTGACGGAAGAACGAAGAGGATCAGGCCGAAATCGGCCTTGCGCGTGATGTGGTTCGAGACGAATAGGACGGGACCATTTACGGCAGCCAGATTGGCCTCGCCGCGGACGCGTGGATGGGCGAGAAAAAGTGTGATGGGCCAGGTGATGGCGTAATACATCAGCAGGCGGAATAGGCGGATCGGTGTGCGCTGTGTCCAGCGCGGGTAGGCGAAATCGGAGCGGCGAGCGGACGGTTGAACAACGAGCCGCTCGATATCGGCGAAGGATTGCGCTTTAGCGAATTGCGTTTCGTTAAGTTCGATGTTGTAGCGCTGCTCGAGGGCGGAGAGCAGTTCGAGGCGATCGAGCGAGGAAAGATCTTTGAGCGAGGTTGGCAGGGAGCCGGAGGAAGAGGAAAGCAGGTCCCTCGCTTTGTTCGGGATGACAGAATGATTTGTGAGGCTCGGATTATTTAGGGCGCCTTTCGTAGTGACGCACAGGAGTTCTGCGGCGCGCGAAGAGATCAAAGAGAGACGGGGTTTGCCGGTGGGCGTACGTGGGAAATCGAGTTCCGGCCAGACGACCCAACGTCGGATCCGCTGATAGTCGGCCAGAGTTGCGTTGGCTGCATCGATCGCGGATTGAATGGCAAGTTTGGCCGCCGCGTCGTCAGCAGTGTCGGTGCCACGGAGCACGACCGCTGCGGGTTCCGCGTTGCCGCGCATCTCCAGCGGAACAACGACTGCGTCGCGGATGGTGGCCTGTTTGCGGAGGGCGGCTTCGAGGTCTTCGGGAAAAACATTCAAGCCGGCGGGCGTGACGATTACGTTTTTCTTGCGGCCACGAAAGCGGAGATTGCCTTCAGCGTCGAGTTCGCCGAGATCGCCCGTATGCAGCCAGCCGTCGTCTTGATTGCCGGACGGGTGCACAACGCCTTTCTCCCAGTAACCGGCTGATACATTTTCACCACGCACTAAGATTTCCCCGTCCTCGGCCAGACGGAATTCACGGCCAGGAAGAATCTTTCCGACGGAGCCTTCCGTGGCGTGAAACGGATGGTTCAAGCTGATCAGCGAGGCGGTTTCGGTCATCCCATAGCCTTGCACTACGGCATATCCGATACGCTTGAAAAATTCCTCGGTGCCCGATGAGAGGGCCGCGCCACCGCAAATGAACGCCCAGAATTTCCATCCTAAAAGCGAATGCAATCGACGAAAGCGGAAAGGCCGATACCAAAACCATTCGTCTTTCGCGGCTGAATAGGACGAACGGAACCAATTGCGCCACCCACGCGAATCAATCTCGCGTTCGAGGGCATCACGAACAGTATCGAGCATGCGTGGAACGGCGACTAGAACAGTGGCGCGCTCGCGCTTGATCGAGCGAAGGATTTCGGCAGGCAGGGCGGAATTTTCAAACACCACCGTGGCGCCGAGCAACGGAGGGACGAAAAGCGCCATGAACTGACCGAAAACATGGCTGAGAGGAACCACCGAAACGAAACGCAAGGGATGAAACCAGCGCTCATGGCTACGGTACTCCGCGATGCCCTGCTCGATCGGTTCGAGATTTGCGAGGAAGTTGCCGTGCGTCAAAACAACGCCGCGTGGTTCGCTGGTTGTCCCAGAGGTGAAAAGGATTTCGGCGAAGTCGCTTCGCGCCAACTGATCACCGGGATTGTCGATTGCGCCGGGCGAGGTCTTGGCGGGTTCTAGATCACCAAGGTTGAGGCAAGCTGGACCATTCGGCGGTTGCGGTTGCCGGGCGTCGCGAAAGATCAGCTTCACTTGCGATTCGCGGATAACGCGCTGCACGAAATCGGGGCTTGCGCCGGCATCCATAGGTACGACGACGGCTCCGCGGAGAAGGGTCGCCCAAAAGCAGGAAATCCATTCAAATGAGTTCGCGCCCCATAGAAGGACGCGGTCGCCAGGCCCAATTCCTTCGGAAGCCAGAACCTGACTCGTGGAAAGGGCGGCGGAAGAAAGATCGGCATACGTCTTTTTTTGCCGACGGTAGCCATGGGTTTCGACCACAGCCGTATCGCGCCCGATCTGCGCGAATTGATAGAAAAGAGATAAGAGATTGGCGCGAGGCATGGTTTGGTCGCTCAAATGGCAAGCGCAGACATGATACGCCGGAACACAAGGTCAGACCCCAGTCAGGGGGTCATGGGGCAAGCTGGGTGGCATGTAAGCACCTTTCGCTGCATCAGAATAGCCGAAGCGTTCGTCCGCGATTAGAATCAGGGTCGAGAATCGATTGTTCCGGGAAGCGTTGTTTCTCAGGTACACTAGAGATTCGGGGGGATGGCTTCCCGAACCTGGTGTTTTGAAGTCGTTGCTTAATAGGGGAAGGAATGCCTGTACCTGTATCGCAAGCGTGGACGGTAGCCAGTTACGTCCTGAAACAAAAAATGAAGGGGCGCAAGCAGTATCCGCTTGTGCTTATGCTCGAGCCGCTCTATCGCTGCAATTTGGCGTGCGCGGGCTGTGGAAAGATTCAGTATCCCGCGCATGTGTTGAGGCGCGAGCTCACACCGGAGGAATGCTTCAAAGCCGCCGAAGAGTGCGGGACGCCGATGGTTTCGATTCCAGGCGGCGAACCGCTGATGCATTCGCAGATCGAGAAGATTGTCGAAGGGCTTGTTGCGCGGAAGAAGTATATTTACCTCTGCACCAATGCCCTGTTGCTCAAAGAAAAGCTGGATCTGTTTACACCGAGCAAATACCTGACATTTTCCGTGCATTTGGATGGACAGAAGATACACCACGACTTTTCGGTGTGCCGCGAAGGCGGGTATGAACTGGCGGTCGAAGGGATACGGGCGGCCCTTGAGCGGGGCTTCCGGGTGACAACAAACACAACCTTGTTTGATGGCGCCGATCCGAAGAGCGTCCGGACATTTTTCGACGAGATGATGGAGTTGGGCGTCGAGGGAATGATGCTCTCTCCAGGCTATTCGTACGATAAGGCGCCGGACCAGAAGCACTTTTTGGGACGAGCGCGGACGCGGCGTTTGTTCCGCGCGATCTTGTCGAACCGCAAGGCGTCGTGGCGGTTTAACCAGTCGATGCTGTTTTTGGAATTTCTGATGGGCAAGCGCGATTTCAAGTGCACGCCGTGGGGGATGCCCACTTACTCGATCTTTGGCTGGCAGAAGCCTTGTTATTTGCTCCAGGACGGCTACGCAGAGACGTTCAGCGAGTTGATGGAGACCACAGAGTGGGCCAATTACGGCACGGAATCCGGAAATGTGAAGTGCGCCAATTGCATGGTGCATAGCGGGTATGAAGCTTCCGGCGTCGATTACTCATTCAGTTCGTTCAAGGGATTGTTGGCAACGGCCAAGGCGACGTTGTTTACGCGAAACGCAGATGAAGGCGCGATCGAGCTGTTGAACGAACCGGCGGCGCCCGTGCACTCCTACAATCCGCTGGTGCAAATCGACGACAAGTCCAACAAGCTTGAGGAGACGCGCGCATGACTGGGCCGCGCCATGCTGATCGTCCTGAACACGCTCTACATGCCGATCAATTGGAAGTGGCGCCCGGAACAGAGCACGAAACCCTTCAGGGATGGATTCCCGAGCTGGCGAACGAAGATGAACTGCGCGAAGCGCTCGAAAAAGCGTTCGATTATCGCGGAGATGTGTCGGTGACACGCAGGGACGGCTCAAAAATCGATGGTTACATTTTCGATCGCTTCATGGGGAAGAGTTTGTCAGATTCTTTTGTTCGTTTGTTGCCGAAAGACTCGAATCAGCGCGTCAAAATTACCTACTCGGAGATCGCAGCGCTGGCATTTACAGGCCGGGACACAGCGGCAGGTAAGAGCTGGGAGGCGTGGGTCAAAAAGTATTGGGAAAAGAAAGAAAAAGGCGGGGAAAACCTGAGTTTGCAGCCGGAATCGCTCGAAGAATAGCCTCGTATTTGTGTCTTTAGAGAGTTCCACAAAACCACGCAACTTTATTAAAATCAATAGAATACAAGAAACCGTACGCGCGTGACTGGTCTGCCGAGGTGTGGACAGTAAGCCCTTATCTGTGATAGCGTTAGGTATAGCGTTTGTTGCTCTTGTACTACCTTTTGACTCGTTCAGGGGGCTGTGGGAACAGACTCGCAGCCCCTTTTTATCGGGGCTAGAGGCAAATCCAGGGCTTGGGAGACTGGGCCAGGGGTCCAAGAGAGGCAAAGCAATTCAATATCGAGGTTCAGCAGTGAAGGAACAAGGAACAGTGAAGTGGTTCAATGCTTCGAAGGGTTACGGGTTCATCCAACGTCAGACCGGGGAAGATGTGTTTGTTCATTTTTCCGCCATTCAGATGGATGGTTACAAATCACTGAATGAGGGCCAGGCGGTGGAGTTTGAGGTCAAGAAGGGCCCGAAGGGCCTTCAGGCAGAGAACGTCACAAGCCTCTAGCCTGTGAAATCGGGGGTCCCCGAGGGGTCGGGGACCTTCTCAGTCAGGGAAAGAAAAAGCAAGTCGAGACAAGCCACGAGAGGCGCAAGGAGGCCCGTTGTGCAAGTAATGCAGGAAGGACAAACAATCAAGCATGATCTATTCGGCCTGGGAATCGTCACAGCATCTGATCCCGAGCGGACTGCTGTTGATTTTGATGACCATGGGCCGAAGCTGTTCGTGACCAGCATGTTGTCCGCAGAGCTCATCGGTGAAGCGCCCGCGACCCCGCCCAAGACAAAGCGCCGCCGGAAAGCGTCGACAGCCGCAAAAGCCGCCAAGAAAGCCGCAGCCGCCGCCGCAGCAGCAAAGTAGTACCGCACGGAATCGGCAGTAACCCCTTCAAGATGCGCCAGAAATGGCGCAGGGGTGTGTCCGAACACGTCCAGCCAGTGTTACCGAATGGCGGATTCTGCCTGATCGAAGGCGTGGTAGGAAGAACGCACTAGCGGCCCGGATTCGACGTGCTTGAAGCCCATTTTTTCTCCGAGATACTTGTATTCCGCAAATTCATCCGGATGAACAAAACGAATCACAGGAAGATGCTCGCGGGTTGGCTGGAGATATTGACCAAGTGTCAGAATGTCCGTGCCTTGCGCGGCAAGATCTTCGATTGTAGCCACAACCTCACTTTTTTCCTCGCCTAAGCCCAACATCATGCCCGTTTTCGTGGGGACGTTCGGGTGAGTTTGCTTGGCGCGCCGCAGCAGTTCGAGGGAGCGAGCGTAGAGCGCGCCTTTGCGAACCTGGCGATACAATCGGGGAACCGTTTCGGTGTTGTGGTTGAGGATATCCGGTTTTACGGCGAGGACGATACCCAAGGCGTCCCAATCGCCGCGAAAATCGGGGATAAGCACTTCCACCTTGCAGTCCGGGATGCGCTTGCGAATTTCCAAAATGGTGCGGGCAAAGATGCTTGCACCGCCATCGGGCTGGTCGTCGCGATTGACGCTCGTGACCACCGCATAACGTAAACCCATGCGAGCGGCGGCTTCGGCAACGCGAATGGGTTCGCTTTGATCGGGTGGCCCGACGGGTTTGCCGGAGGGCACAGCGCAAAAACCACAGGCGCGGGTGCAAATATCGCCGAGAATCATGAAGGTGGCCGTGCCGTGTTCCCAGCATTCACCCATGTTCGGGCAGCGCGCCGACTCGCAGACAGTATGCAAATCGAGCGTGCGCATAATGCGTTTGAGATTCTGGTAGCGCTCGCCACCAAAGAATTTCACCTTCAGCCAATCCGGGCGCGGATGGACGTCTGGCGCAGGCACTGGAGGAATGGCAGCATTCGAAATGATATGGAAGGGCGAGGCCATGGTTTGAGCGCGCTCCAAACTCGAGCTTCTATTTTACGCGGGAAATTGTGGTGCCACAAACTGAGAAGGCAGGCTAGGTAACTAGAGCGGGTGGCGAGAGCTGCGCACGAAATCGCGCAGAGTGGTGACGTTCGGGCCGTAGGCTCCGATGCGGCCAGCGTCTACCGGCAACCCGAGGCGTTCGGCGAGATCCAAGTCCACACCGGCGTCATCCAATTCAGAAAGACTGAAGCCGGCAGCCGGCTGCACGCGGTTCATCCCTGATGGATAGACCGGCCGCGGCGGACGGTGGCGATGCCAAGGACGGCGCGCTATCTCGTAGAACTGCTTCCAATCGCGTTTTTGCCAAGTTTGCATCGTTCTTGTTCTTCGCCTCTTAGATGCGGCAAAACGACGCCGAGTTTCTACCGCTTGCCGCGCCCATCAAACATTGCACGAATTACCGTGCGAACTGTACCTCTTATAGTCTTGACGCAAGAGAGAGCGAAGAAAATTCTTCGCCTAATGTTTCAAACACGTCAACTTACGAGATGTTGCGGTCGCTCCTGGTGTTCAGGAGCGAGAGCCGGAAGCAATAGCCCCAAACTAAGGAGAAGCTGTTTGAATTCGGCGGGATAGTACATTCAGTATGCGAGGATAACCAGAAGAATTTCGGAGGGCTTGTGAATATCTGAAAACCAAGAAAAGGCAAAATGCCGCGCACACCCAAAACCGGCCTGAAGATTTCGCGACAAAGCGGATGCCTCAAGAGGATGCACTACGAGCCCGAGCACCGCTTAGCTGTAAAGTGAAATCGAAGAGAACGCCACGCTACCAGCGGTTTCCGCGATCGCCGCGGTCTCCACGATCACCGCCACGTCCCCCACCGCCGCCACGCCCGCCACCACCGCCGCCGCGACCGCCGCGGTCACCGCCGTATCCGCCACGCCCACCGCCGCCGCCCGAGCGTTCCGTCTGCGGGCGCGCTTCGTTGACAACAAGGTTCCGGCCGCCAAAGTTCTGACCATTGAGGCTTGTGACAGCGCGATCCGCTTCTTCATCGTTGGCGATCTCGATGAAGGCGAAGCCGCGCGATTGTCCCGTGAATCGGTCGCGAATCAGGCTGATGGCCGAGGGGCTGATTCCCAACTGTCCAAACCATTCTTGCAATTGTTCTTCCGATGCGTTGAACGGAAGATTACCGACGTAAAGCTTCTTCACCTTGCGAACTCCTTCTGCCCGGAACCTTGAAATAACGAGTTGCGGAGCGCACTGAAAAAGGCCTTGTCCGCCAGGAGCAACCAGAGAGGCGTGCCGCGGTCGGCAGGGAATGATTCAGTGGTCCCGTGAATGGTCTCGAAAATTGCTCGGTTTTGCAACCAATATTCTGGAGATGGGAGTTGCCCTCTAGTACCAGTCCGGCGATGGGAGATAGCAAGCAAGAAACGTGAACCAAAAAGTACAGTTTTCCACATTCCGGAGCTACTTGTTTCCGTGTAGTCGCCGGCCGTCAGGTTCGGTAGCTCGCGTTGATGCGCACGTATTCGGCGGTGAAATCGCAGGTCCAATAGCGGGCGGAGGCGCGGCCCGCGTGGAGATGCACAACGATGTGCACCTTCTTTTCAAGGAGGCGTTGGCTCGCGGCGCGCTCGTTGAAGTCGAGCGGCTGGCCACGGCGAAGCACCGGAATACCAGCCATGTGAATGTCCACGCGGTCAGGATCGAACTTCACGCCGGCGCGTCCGGCGGCGGCGAAGATGCGTCCCCAGTTTGGATCACCGCCAGCAAATGCGGTCTTTACGAGTGGAGACGTGGCAACGGTCTGGCCGATGCGGCGCGCCGCGCTTTCGTTTCTTGCGCCGCGAACTTCGATTTCGATGACGCGCTGAGCGCCTTCACCGTCGGCTACGATTTGCAGCGCCAGGGAATGGCAAACTTCCTCGAGAGCCTTCGAGAAAGCCCGGTGCGCGGCGGAGCCGGTCTTGATGGGCGGCGTTCCGGCGGCGCCATTGGCGAGAACGAGCAACGTGTCGTTGGTCGACGTGTCGCCGTCGATCGAGATGGCGTTGAAGGTTCGCGTAGTTACGTCGCGAAGAGTTTTTTGCAGGAGAGCCGGAGCAATGTTTGCATCCGTCACCACGAAGGCCAGAGTCGTGGCCATATTCGGATGAATCATACCGGCGCCCTTCGAGCAGCCTACTAAATGGACGCGCTTGCCGGCCATTTTGAAGAAAGTAGCCTCGGTTTTGGGGCGAGTGTCGGTGGTGCAGATGGCCAACGAGAGTTCGGCGAAGGAACGCGCCGAAGGACGGCGATTTCTGGCGATGCCGGGGAGTGCGCGCAGGATTTTCTCTACCGCCAGAGGGACGCCAATGACGCCGGTTGAGCAGACAGCGACTTCTTCCGGACGGCAGCGGAGATGACGCGCCGTTTCTTCAACCGTTCTTGCCGACGCGGCGTGACCGGCTGGGCCTGTGGCGCAATTGGCGTTGCCGGCATTGACGATGACCGCACGCATGCGCCCTTTTGAAGCCTTCAAATGCGCTTTCGATACCAGCACGGGCGCAGCGACAACGAGGTTTTGCGTGAAGACAGCCGCGGCCGAAGCCGGCACATCGCTCGAGATCAGGGCAAGGTCGAGGGCGCCCGTTTTTTTCAGGCCGCAGGCAGTCGCGGAAAAACGGAATCCGCGAGGCAAAGACGCTTCGGAAGGGGCTTGCTTCATGGGCGGCGGATCCGCAGGACGAACACGAACCTCACGGAAGGGACCTCCGATCCTCCGCGTGGTAGGAGGCAGATTCGACAATGTAAATGGCGGGGCCGAGGCTCATGGTTGTTTCTCCAGTTGGGCGAGATTTTGCTCGAGCTGCGTGATGGCAGTTCGAACGGATTCTTCGGACGTGCCACCCGGGACGGACTTGGAAGCGATGGCGCCAT
Source organism: Candidatus Acidiferrales bacterium (assembly GCA_963722985.1). GTDB lineage: Bacteria > Acidobacteriota > Terriglobia > Acidiferrales > UBA7541 > Acidiferrum. The sequence goes on from CAVROZ010000008.1 coordinate 742,920, forward strand.
CCACGGTAAGGCTTGGCAAGAAATCGTCTCCGAAGGAAGGTGAAATTTGGCGGAGATCCTCTCGGGAGAGCTGGGTCCAGGGCTTGTCTTGCTTTTCGGCTGCGCGCAACACCTGGCCGACGAGATCGTGAGCCTGACGAAAGGGTACTCCGCGGCGAACGAGGTAGTCTGCGGCGTCCGTGGCGAGAAGAGCCGGATTAGCAGCGGCGGATCGGAGCCGGGGTTCGCGGAACTTGGTAAGGGCCAGGGCGCCCGTGGCGACCGCCAGCATGTCGTTGACTTGATCGTGAGCGGCGAAGAGTGCTTCCTTGTCTTCCTGAAGGTCGCGCTGGTAGCCCGTGGGCAGCCCCTTCAGCGTCGTGAACAGGCCAAAAAGCGCGCTCGTGATGCGTCCGGTTTTGCCGCGCAGCAGCTCCCAGGAATCGGGATTTTTCTTTTGCGGCATCAGGCTACTGCCGGTGGAATATTCGTCGGGAGGAATGAGGTAGGAAAATTCCTGTGACGTGAATAGTACGAAATCTTCGGCGAGGCGGGAAAGATGCGTGGCGACTCCGGAGAGGGCGAAGAGATAATCGAGAGCGAAATCGCGGTCGCCGACGGCGTCGAGGCTGTTGGGGGTGATACGGGAAAAGCCAAGGTCGCGAGCCAGAGCGTGGCGATCAATGGGAAAGGCGCAGCCGGCAAGAGCCCCGGAGCCCATGGGACAAGCGTCGGCGGAGGCCGATGCGGATTGCACGCGCGCGAAATCGCGCGAAAAAGCTTGAGCGTGGGCCATTAGAAAATGGGAGAGCAGAATCGGCTGGGCGTGTTGCATGTGGGTCATGCCCGCCATGGGGATTTTCAGGTTGACTTTTGCCTGCGTGGCAAACGCGCGAAGAAAGGCGATCAGAGAACGCCTTACTTCATTCGAAGCTTCGATGACGAAGAGGCGGAAATCCGTGGCGATCAGTTCGTTGCGGCTTCGGCCGGTATGGAGTTTCCAGCCCAGGGGACCGAGATCCTCGACTAAGGACTTCTCAACGAAGTGGTGGATATCCTCGGCGAACGAAGAAGCGAGCCAGACGGGATCGGTTTCCGCGCGTTGCGCGATTTTGTCGAGAGCGGCCAGGATTCGCTGCACTTCAGCTTCGGTCAGAACGCCCGAACGCTCTAGCGCTTTGGCCCAAGCGCGATCGACTGCGATTTCGTAGGGGAGCAGGCGGCAATCGAACGTGAAGGAGTTCTGGAACGCGTCGAAAAGCGCGTCCGGCGCTTTGTCAAAGCGACCGCCCCAGAGTCGGTCATCTTTACGTTCGGTCATTGAGGTCGTCAGAGTCGTGCTCCATGCTCGGGTTATCTATCGGTTGAAATCCTTGGTCGCAGCACTTCCTAGAACGGCAACGGTTTCTTCGGCCTTGGCCGGTCGATGACACCGGCTGACTACCATCTGGCCGAGAAGGGCCCAGCATCCTGCGCCCCACCGAGGACAGGTTCAGGCGTTGCCGCTTTTGGCTTTCGGTCGGACGGTGACCGGCAACGCGAATAGATTGATGAAGCCTTCGGCGTCTTTAGGATTGTAGCGGCCCATCGTGAAGCTCGCGAGATCGGCCCGGTACAAGGAGTAAGGCGACAGGCGCTTCGTGACGTTGAGTGTGGCCTTCCAAAGCTTGAAGCCTACCGAGCCGGTGACGCGCTGCTGAGCCACGTTGAAATAGCCGTCGAGAGCTTCGCGGAGCGGTGAGAACCACAAGCCGTTGTAAACGAGTTCGGCGTAACGAACCGAGAGAGCTTGCGCAAAGTGCGCCGTCTCCCGGTCAAGAGTGAGGCGTTCGAGTTCGCGGTGCGCGCCGACGAGGAGTGTACCACCAGGGGTTTCGTAGGCTCCGCGGGATTTCATGCCCACGAGGCGATTTTCGACCAGGTCCGTGCGGCCCACGCCGTGTTTGGCGGCGATGTCATTCAACGCGTTCAGCAGATCGATCGGACCGAGCTTCTTGCCGTTGACAGAAACCGGAGTTCCCGACTCGAAGCCGATCTCGACCTCTTCCGCTTTGTCCGGAGCCTTCTCGGGCGAGGCGATCCATTGCCACATGGCTTCGCTCGGCGCGTTGGCAGGGTCTTCGAGTTCGCCGCCTTCGTGGCTGAGGTGCCAGATGTTGCGGTCGCGGCTATAAATGTTTTTCTTGCTTTGTTCGATCGGGACTTTGTGTTTTTCGGCGTAAGCGATGGCGTCTTCGCGCGAATCGATGTCCCACTCGCGCCAGGGTGCGATGATTTGCAGGTTGGGAGCGATTGCTTTGTAAGCCAATTCGAAGCGGACCTGGTCGTTGCCCTTGCCGGTGCAGCCGTGCGCTAGACCATCCGCGCCGAGTTGTAAGGCGAGTTCGGCCTGGCGTTTGGCGATGACCGGACGAGCCATGGAGGTGCCGAGCAAATAGGTGTGCTCGTAGACGGCGCCGGCACGCAACGTCGGCCAGACGTATTCGCGGATGAATTCTTCCCGTAGATCTTCGATGTGCGCGGAAGAAGCTCCGGTTGCAAGGGCTTTCTTGCGCGCCGCTTCCAGATCCTCTTGCTGGCCGACATCGCCGAGCATCGCGATCACTTCGCAGCCGTAATTTTCGCGCAGCCAGGGAATGATGATGGACGTGTCGAGTCCACCGGAATAGGCTAGAACAACCTTCTTTGGCTTTTGTGCTGTCTGGTTCACTTGATCGTCTCTCCTCGCTCGTGCAGCAAAATTCAGGCGTACAGCGCGTGCAGAATCGCCTTCTGTACGTACATACGATTTTCCGATTGTTGAAGGACGACGGAGTAAGGGGCGTCCAGGACTTCATCGGTGACTTCTCCGCCGCGGTGCGCCGGAAGGCAGTGCATGAAGACGGCGCCCGGAGCGGCCTGTTCCATCAGATTGCTGTTGACCTGGTAGGGTTTGAACACCTGACGGCGTACCTTTTCTTCCGTTTCGAAGCCCATGCTCGTCCAGGAATCGGTGTAGACGGCTTGGACGCCATTTACGGCCTCCCGCGGGTCGGTGAAAATTTCGATTTTGGCTCGGGTTTCTTTTGCGACGCGCTTGGCATCGGCGATGACGTCCGCATCCGGGGCGTAGTTCGCCGGCGTGGCGATGCGAATGTGCACGCCAAGACGAGCGCCGAGATACATCAGGGAATGACAAACATTGTTGCCATCGCCAACATAAGCGAGCTTGAAACCTTTGACCGAGCCGAACTTTTCTTCGAGCGTGAAGAAATCAGCCAAGGCTTGGCAGGGGTGGAATTTGTCCGACAGCGCATTGACCACGGGAATGTCGATATTGGCGGCCATTTCTTCGAGGACACGCTGTTCGTAGACACGGGCGACGATGCCTTGGACCCATTGCTCGAGGTTGCGCGCGACATCGGGAATCGACTCGCGTTCGCCGAGACGCGCTTGGGTGTGGTCCAGAAAGACTACAAAGCCGCCCATGCTCTGAATGCCCACTTCAAAGGTGACGCGAGTACGCAGAGAGGGCTTTTCAAAGATCAAAGCGATGTGTTTATTGCGCAGCACGGAGGCGAAGCGCGAGGGACGCGCCTTGATCTCCGCGGTGCGCTGCAGAAGATCGCGCGTTTCCGCGGGACCCCATTCAGCGCCGGTCAGCAGGTCTTTCGCGAGCGAAACCGGGATGGTGAGAGATGCGACAGTCGAAGCAGTCATTTATTTCTTCTCCATAAGGCCAAGCCTAGACAACCGCCTGCGAAACGAGTCCATAGGATGACGACTCCCGAAGGACACGCGTGCCAGGCAAACTTGCAAATGAATTCTTGTTGAATGCTTGAGTGAAGAGCTGTGGATCGAGAACGGCCGCAGCGGAATCGCCGCCAACGATGTGCACTTCATGGACACCGCCTTCGAGCGCCCGCTTGGCTGCTTCGAGTTTGAGCACCATGCCGCCCGAAACGACGCGGGCCTGGACCAGGCTTTCGATCTGTTCGCAGGAGATGGCCGAGATTACATTTTCGCCATCGAGGACACCCGCCACGTCGGTAAGGTAGATCAGGTGGTCCGCGGAGATGAATTCGGCGCAGGCGGCGGCCATGTGATCGGCGTTGATGTTGTAAAGTTCGCCATCCGCACCCAGACCGAGGCAGGCGGCCACCGGGAGCAGGTTTTCCTGCCAGAGAGATTCGAGAAAAGAATTCTTGACGCCCGTGAGATAACCTACGAAACCTAGGCTGCCTTCGACATCGTTGTGGACCAGAGGGGCGGCTGAGAAACAGGCGGCGTCCGCCGCGGAAATGCCGATTGCGGGTTGGCCAGAGGCAGTAATCGCCGCGGCCAAACGCTTGTTCAGGAGGCCGGCGAAAACCATCACGGCGACGTCACGCGTTTCGCGATCGGTGACCCGCAAGCCGGCTACGAATTTGCTCTCAATGCCCAGGCGCTTGAGGGTGGCGGTAAACAGACGTCCGCCGCCATGGATCACCAGGATTTCGTGGCCATGGCCAGCGAGTTCAGCGACGCGCTGGGCGAGAGACACGGTCGTCACTGCGTTTTCGAGCAGAGCGCCGGCAAATTTGATGACGATCCTCATAGCAATCCCGTTTGCTCCTCGATGCCCAGCATCAGGTTGAGATTTTGAACGGCCTGGCCCGCGGCGCCTTTACCGAGATTGTCCAGGCAGGAGATTACGATCAGGCGCTGACCTTGTGAATCGAGCGTAAAACCCATGTCACAGAAGTTGGTGTTAACGACGTGCTGCAATTCGGGCAATTTTCCAGCCGGCCAGATACGGACCATTGATTTGGCGGCGAAGAACTCACGATAAAGCTTTTCAATGCTTTCTGGACTCTGCTTCGTGGCAAGGGAGACATAGATGGTCGAAAGAATGCCTCGCGCGACGGGTAGAAGGTGCGTCGTGAACATTAGTTGCGATTCCGGAAGCCCGGTGTGCTCCATGATTTCGGGCGTGTGACGATGGGAAAAAAGATTGTAGGCGCGGAGATTTTCATCCACCTCGACAAACTGCAAATCGCGCCGGGGATCCTTACCGGCACCGGTGGCGCCGGACTTGCAATCGCAGACCACCGATTGCGAGGGCGAAAGCATGCCGGCTTGAACTAAGGGCCGCAGCGCGAGAATCACGCTGGTGGCATAGCAACCCGGATTGGCGACCAACGTCGCATCGCGAATTTGGCCGGCGTAGAGCTCGGGCATGCCGTAAACGGCGTGCGAAAGATACCCGGCGTGCGGCGCGGGCAGCTTGTACCAGGAAGAGAATGTTTCGGCCGACGAAAAGCGAAACGCACCGCTGAGATCGATGACGCGGAGTCCCGCGCCGAGCAATTTCGGTGCGTAGTCTGCCGATACCTCGTGAGGCGTGGCCAGGAAAGCCGTGCCGGCCGCGCTCGAGATGATGTCTTCAAGCGAAAGTGCGCGCAAAGGGGCTTCGCCGCGGTGGCGGAGCTGCGGGAAAAGCTGCGAAAGGCAGTGGAAGCCGTTGGTTTCGCGCACGTAAAACGTTGGTTTTGCAATGGCCGGATGACGTAGCAAGAGCGTGGCTAGCTCAAAACCCGTATAGCCAGTGACACCAATGACCGCAATATTCCGGGGATCCTTCATTTTACGTGGGACTCGATCTCTTTCTGGAGGGATTCGCGGGTCTTGCGAGTGGGCGTGATGATGAGGACGGTGTCGTCGCCAGCGATCGTGCCCGCGATTTCAGGAAACTTTGCGCCGTCCAACGCGGCCGCAAGAGGCTGCGCGCCGCTGGGGGGCGTCTTCAGAACAAGAAGATTCTCCGCAGGACGAATATCGAGAAGGAATTCGCGAAGGGCGCGAGTGAGCGGAGCAACGGCGGCGTCTTCGGATGAAGCCGTAGTTGCACGGTAACCTTCTCTGGTCTTGACCAGCTTCAATTCTTGAAGGTCGCGGGAAAGCGTGGCCTGTGTGACGCGCATCCGCTGTTGGGCGAGACGGCGACGAAGGTCCTCCTGATTGGAGATCCGTTCCGAAGAGACCAGGCGAAGAATCTGGCCGTGACGAAATGTTTTTGTAGCGCTCATGCCGTCGTCGTATACATCTATCTGTATATTTATACAGTCCCGATCCGAGGTTGTCAAACAGTTTTGGTTTCTTGTTGGAGATTTGATCGACGGAGGGAAACGCGTCATTGAACTGGAGTTCGAACAGACGTTTGCTCAGAATTGCTGAGTCCGTTTTGCGTCCCCGGTATCGCGAGCCATTCCGTATCCGAAAGGTCGTTCCGAACGCTCTGCCCGCAGGTACAGGGTAGGGGGCAATACACGATTGGAAGCAGAACACAGATGATTTCTGGCTTTTCCGCTCCGGGAATGTTACCAATCAAGAATTACCGGAACTCGCCCATGACCGAGCAGTGTCACATCTCCGGTTGCAAACACGACGTGCCGGCCGCGCTGGCCGAGCACAAGCTTTGCGTTCTCCATTTTACGCTGTCACTCGAAGCGGGTTGCGCGGAGATGCGCCGGGAGACGGCGCTAGGGAATACGCCTCACGAACGGCAGCGAGAAATCATGAAATTTATCACCGAAAATGGCGAGCGATTGGCGCGGGTTGCCACCAGTGGTTTGCACCTGACCGATGACCTCAAGGCGCGCGTCCTGAGCACTTTTTTGACATTAATGAATTTGCGAGAAAATCTGGACCGCGCCGCCATGCGCACACCGCCCGGCCGCAGTGGCGTACTCCGCTAGCGGCGATCAAGTTCCAATATATTTGGCATACAACGAGCGAGCCACGGAGGGATCTTTGGTGCCTTTGAGGATTGCACGACCATCAGGGAAGACTGTGATTTCATAGGGCGGGACTCGAAACCGCAGGAGGAACCCGTTCTGGCGCACGTCGGAAACGGTCGATGCCAGACGATCTTGCAGGGTTTTTAGATCGAGCGAGCGGCTATGCTCGTGAATCTGGACAGAATCCCTGCCGCACATGGTGACATGAGGCTGGGCATTTCCGGACAGATGCGAGAACTGATGGTGAACACACACACGGCACTGCGGGTTGCGCTCGGGGTGAACGGATTGGAATCGTCCGGTCCAGACGTCGCCAGAGAGAACAGAGCCGCGGAGCGCCGAGGAACGACCGGAAAGGAGTTTCAAGGCCTCGGCTACTTCGAGAGAGGCGATCAGATTGACGATTGGGCCGAGGACGCCGATGGTGTCACAGGTGTCCTCGAGGCCGGTGCCTGAGGAATCCAGCAAGCAAGCAAGGCAGGCGGTCGTGCCGGGGAGAACGGTGAACGTAAGGCCGTAGCTGGCGACGGCGGCGGCGTAGATCCACGGCGTGCCGGTACGCACAGCGAAATCGTTGATGAGGAACCTGGTTTCGAAATTATCCGTCCCGTCGAGAATCAACGGAAAGCCCGAGAGCAGCTCTGCCGCATTCTGAGGAATAAGGTCCGTGACGATGCCCTCGACTTGCACATCGGAATTGATGGAGCGGAGATTCTTTTCGGCGGCAGCGGCTTTCGGCAAAGCTTCGTGAGCGTCCTTTTCGTTAAAGAGAGACTGCCTCTGCAGATTTGAAACTTCGACAAAATCGCGATCCAGAATGCGGAGGCGTCCAATGCCAGCGCGAACGAGCAAGTTTGCTGCGGCTGCACCAATGGCGCCACAGCCGACCAGCACGGCACTCGAGCAGGAAAGGCGGTCTTGGCCATCGCGGCCGAGAGGCGCGAACAACATTTGTCGCGAGTATTTCTGATCCAGGGGATGAATCACGGTAAAATATGACTCCAGCGCTAGAATCCTTCTCATAATAGCTCTAAAGGCATCCGGGCAAGCAACGCCCTTGTGCTACGCTTCGTCTGATTAATGGACCGATGAACTTGCCGTGGGCCAATCGTTTACGAGTGATGCTGCTCCTCCTGTTGCCGCTGCTGGGAGCGAAGCCTGTGTGTGCCCAGGCAGTCGCTGGGGTAAAGCCAAAGGCCGCGCCGGTGATCGCTGTCGTCCGGGAAATTCGCGTGGTTGAGGAAAATGGCACCGTGCTGGCCACCAATCCGCCGGGAATGGCAGTGAAGGTAGGCGAAGCAATGACCGAGGACACCGTTGCCGCAAGCATCCGGACGTTGTACCAAACCGGAGATTACGCGGACATCGAGGTGCTATCAAGGCCTCAAGGAGACGGAGTCCAGCTGGATTTTGTGGTGCGCGAAAACATCTTTTTCAATCAGCTGGTGATCGAAGGCTTAAAACCGCCACCTTCCGAGTCCTCCGCCAGCGGGGCGATGCAATTGTCTCTTGGGCAAACGTACCGTGAAGGAGATTTGCAAGAAGCGGTGGCTAGGCTGAAGGACACGCTTCAGGAAGACGGCCTGTACCAAGCGACAATCACGGTGGAAAAGCGGCCTCACCCGGAGACCCATCAACTGGACGTAATCGTGCACGTAGCGCCTGGCCCGAGGGTGCGCCTGTCGAACGTGGATCTGCAAAACAACACCGAATACCATGACGCGGAGTTGCTCAAACTTTTCAGACTAAAGCAAGGAAGCGCGTTGACCATCGCGCGTGTTCAGTCGGCGTCGGCCCGCATCCGGAAATTCCTCGAGAAGAAGGGCCATCTCAGCGAACGCGTTGCGGTCCGGCGCGGCGAATACAACAGCGCGACGAATTCCCTGTCGCTGACGTTGGACGTGATCGCAGGGCCCACGGTGCGCTTGACGGTTGTCGGAGCAAAGTTCTCGCGAGGCGAGTTACGAAAACTGATTCCGATCTATCAAGAAGCTGCCGTGGACGTGGACCTTCTCGAGGAAGGAAAGCGCAACCTGCGGGAGCGGCTCGAACGCGAAGGTTTTTTCGACGCGACGGTCGATTACACCATCTCGGACGACACGGCGAAGAACGAGAACCCGGACCTCAAAACCGGACTAGAGACGATCACCTATAAAGTAGACCGCGGAATTCGATACAAGGCGCTGCGCATCGAGATTGTCGGAAACCATTATTTCAGCAAGTCCTTGCTGCTGAGCCGGCTGTCCGTCATTCCCAGCTCGTTCCTTACAAAGCCACGCTTTAGCCGGCGGCTGCTCGATTCGGATGTCCTCTCGATGAAGAGCCTCTATGGAGGAAACGGATTTCTGTCAGCGTCGATTGTGGGAAGCACACCCTCGGACCAGACCAAAGGAGAGCTTCTGGTGCGGTTCGAGATCAACGAGGGAAAACAAACGCTGGTGTCAGGCTTGAAGCTCGAGGGAATGAGCGCGATAAGCGAGGAAGAACTGCGCAGCGTGCTCGGCTCTCTGCCAGGACAACCATATTCAGAGGTGAGTATCGCTTCGGACCGGGACAACATACTCGCGCTCTATTTCAACGAAGGGTTTCCGAACGCCAGTTTTTCCTGGACCGCCGTGCCGGATACGAACAAAGAGCCCGAAGAAGGCGGAAGGAAAAGTGAGGCGCATAGTGGTAAAGGCGCACAGGTAGCGAGCGATGCCAATGGAACTTCACTTGAACGCGCTGTGCCCATGAAATTGATTTACAAAATTCAGGAAGGTTCGCAGGTGATGGTGCGTCGCGTCCTGCTGAGTGGCTACAAGCACACGCGGCGAAAAGTCGTTCAGCGACATGTAAAGCTAAAAGAAGGGCAGCCACTGCGCGAAGGCGACGTTGTGGAATCGCAGCAGAAGCTGTACAACCTGGGTGTTTTTAACCGGGTCACGATCGACGCACAGAACTCCGCTGGAACCGATCCTGAAAAAGACGTCGTTGTGCTGGTCGAAGAAGCCAAGCGCTACACCATCGCCTACGGAGGGGGATTTGAAGTCCAGCGCCTGGCCAGCACTACGGATCCTACTGGTGGAGAGATAGAAGCGTCTCCGCGCGGAATTCTGGAGTTGTCCAAGCAAGATTTGACGGGACGCGCCGATACGCTCAGCTTGAAGCTGCGAGGAAGTACGATTCAGGGTCGGGCGCTGCTGGCGTATAACGCACCGGAAACGTTGAACAAGGACAATTTAAGCTTGCAGGTCACAGCGTATGTCGAAAAGTCGCAAGACATAAATACCTTTACGCAAACGAGGTATGAAGGAAACGTACAGATTACCGACCGACTGTCGCCGCGCGCGTCGCTACTATTTCGCTATGCATTCCGGAAAGTGACCTTGAGCAATCTGAATGTTCCCGAGGAGGAAGTGCCGCTGTTTTATCAGCCGACGTTGGTTTCTGAATTTAGCGTGTCTTGGTTCCGGGATACGCGGGACAATCCAGCCGACGCCAGTAAGGGTTCATTCAACACCGCTGATCTAAGCATTGCCGGAACAGCGCTTGGATCGAGCGCCAGTTTCATCCGCCTGTTCATGCAGAATTCGACCTACCATACGATTTCCCGCAACTGGAGCTTCGCGCGTTCAATCCGCATCGGAATTCTTCAGCCATACGCGTCGACAGACTCATTGAGCTTCCCGGCACAAACCAATCCGCCTTCGCCACAGCTGATCCCGCTTCCGGAAAGGTTGTTCGCCGGAGGAGGGACTTCGCTGCGCGGGTTTGCGTTGAATCAAGCGGGACCGCGCGACCCGGTCACCGGTTTTCCGGTGGGCGGCCAGGCGATGCTGATTATGAACCAGGAACTGCGTTTCCCGATGAAACTTCCGATTATCGGATCGAGTCTCGGAGGTGCGTTCTTCTACGATGGGGGCAACGTTTACAGCCGTCTGGACCGAATTACGTTTCGCTGGTCGTCTCCTGAACCGATTTTCAAGACCGCGTATCCCGGAGTGCCACCGGGACGTTTCAATCCTCAGACCTGCGTGTACAACTGCACCAACGAGCTCAATTACTTTTCGAACACAGTCGGATTTGGTTTGCGGTATGCAACGCCGGTGGGGCCGATTCGAATTGATCTGGGGTACGGTTTGAACCGGCCGGAATTTGTGATCCCATGCCCGAACTCAATCGTCCTGTGCCAGCAAGGAACGAGGCTGTCGAGGTTGCAGATATTTTTCAACCTGGGATCGAGTTTCTGATGCAACAGGTCCGAAAAATCGGGTGGGTCGCCTTTTGTTTCTTGGTGTTGGCCAGGTTGGCATCCGCGCAGGAAGTGGTCGACCGGATTGTGGCCCGTGTGGATACCGACATTATTCTTTTGAGCGATGTGCGAGAGTTGGCGCGTTATCAGAATTTTATGGACGAAAAAAGCGAAAGCGATGCGCAAATTCTCGATCGCTTGATTGACCAGTGGATTGTCAAGAACGAAGCGAAGGCGGCCTTGTTTCCCCAGCCTTCGAGCGAGGATGTACAGCGGAGCCTCGAACGGCTGAAGCGCTCCTTTTCTACGCCGGAAGCGTTTGAGGAGAGAGAGAAACAGCTGGGCCTAACCGATCAGGACGTACAGCGCATGCTGACCCGGCAACTGTACCTCAGTAACTATCTCGATTCGAGATTCCGCGCTTCCGTGCAAATCGATGAAAAAGATATCGAAGAGTTTTATAAGACGCGAGTCGTGCCGAGGGCGGAATCGCGTGGTCAACCGCCGCCGACTCTAGAGGCGGCGCGCGGTTTCATCCAGGAGGCGCTGGTACAACGCGCGATCAACGAACAGGCGGATCGCTGGCTCAAAGAGAGCCGGTCGAGACTGCGCATTGACAAGATGCTGGACGAGAATTCGAAATGACCAAGGAATCGCGGTGGCGCAAGATACTGTGGGTGGAGCACCTGCTGTGGGGGCTGGGCACCTGGGTCCTGCTCCTGATTGCGCTAGGGATCATTGCAGTGGGAAGCGGACTGGCCAATCCTTTGCTGCGCCGGATTCTGATCAACCGGGCGGAAGCGTTGACCGGGGCACGGGTTGAAATCAGGACGGTTTCGGTTGGTTGGTTTTCGCTGAACGTGGGGATTAACGGGCTGGTGGTCCATGGCACGGAGCCGGCGGACACCGAGCCGCTGTTCAGCGCCGAACAGACGCGGGTGGGATTGCGGATTGATTCGTTTTGGGGAAGGCGAGTCGGACTGAATGAATTGTTTCTCGACGGACCGCGATTGCACGTGCGCGTTGAGAAAGACGGCAGGAACAACTTGCCCACACTGCCTGCCAGTAAATCGAAAGAGCCTGGATTGCAAAGGTTGCTGGACCTGCGTGTGCATCACGTCGAGATCAAGGACGGCTGGGTTCTTTATAACGATGTAAAGTCGCTGCTTGGCGTAGAAGGCGGAGAGCTTCAATTTACTTTGGATTTGGGTGGGTCCGAAGAAAGGCCCGTGTACCTTGGAGCCCTCAACTGGCAGTCGATCGAATTGGCAAGAGGACGGGACATCCCCGTGCCGGCCAACGTGACGGCGAAATTCTCATTGAGGAAGGATGGATTTTCGGTCGAGCAGGCAGTCGTGGATGTTGCGCGCTCCCACGTCGATTTCGAGGCGGAAACCAAGGATTTGCTTCATCCACAGTGGAGCTATAAGTACCGCGGGTGGCTGGACCTGCTGGACATTCGTGAGATTCTGCGCACGCCGGACGTACCGCTCGGGCGGATCGACCTGCGAGGCGAAGGTAGGATCGAAAATGGATCGATTCTAGGCAAAGGGAACTTTGCTGCCGACAATATTACGTTGAGTTTTCTGGACTTCCATTCCGCCAACCTAACCAGCCGATCGAGCTACACGCTTGATCCCAAAGGAGTGACGCTACCGGATTTTGCCGCCTACGCACTCGGAGGAAGCGTACAAGGGCGCATCACCATGCGCTACGACGGTTTGCTGTTCCGCGGCGAAACCAGGTTACAAAATGTGAGGCTGTCGGCGGTCACACCGGCAATCGACCATGTGGGATTTCCGATCGATAAACTACATTGGGATTCGGTGATCTCCGCCGACACGGTAGAGACATGGCGAGCGAACTTTTTGGATTTCGAAATCTCCGCCAAGATGCACTGGGACGCGCCGGAAGAGGTGGCGGAAGGGCATTTTCCGGTTTCCGGAGTCTGGCAGCTGCGTTATCGCGACCGGCTGAGTGCATTGGAGATCACCGAAGGTGACTTCCGTACTCCGACGTCGCACGGGGTTTTCACGGGAGTTCTTGAACCAAAAAAGACAGTCTTGGACTCGCGGCTCGAAATCGCTTCGCTGTTCGATTGGGACGATTTCATCCACGCTATTGCCGGGGACAAACCCGGCACACCGGAGGCAGCCGTGCCCATTCGAGGGCAATTGACGTGGAACGGGAAGATTCAAGGCCCCTCCGACGGACCCGAATTTCTGGGGCATTTCCGGGGCGAGAACGTTCAATACTCGAACGTGCAAATGGATTCGATCGAGGGAGATTTGAGTTATTCGCCCGACCATCTAGCGATTACGCAGGGGCACGCTGTCGGTGGACAGATGAAGGCAGACATTGACGGCAATTTGGAACTGACGGATTGGGAGTTCCGACCGGAAAACAAGTGGTCGAGCGACATGAACCTCGAGCATGTGCCCATCGAGGCGCTCATGCAATTGGCGAAGGTGAATTATCCGTTGCATGGGGCAATTACAGGCCAGTTTCACGGGCGAGGAACCCGCGCCCAACCGACTGTGACCGGACTGCTCGACGTGGCCGAGGCAGAAGCGTATACCGTGCCGTTCAACCGGCTGCGCGGGCAGCTCAGCATGACCCCCGATGAAGTTCGTCTGAACAATGCGGAATTGAGATTTTTTGCACCAGGGACCGAAGGAACCGGCGGCGCCGGAATCGTGACCGGCAACGTGGCTTATCGATTTGCGGACGGTTCTCTCACGACCGATCTGGTTGGAGCTTCATTGCCCTTGGCCAATTTCCGGAGGGTCAAGGCGAATAACCTCCCGTTGGGAGGACAGGTTTCCTTCCGGCTGAAATCGAGCGGTCCGGCGCGACAACCTCAGGCGACCGGGAACTTTCGGGTCGTGGACCTTCAGGTTGGCGACGAGGTGATCGGCAGCTTTGAAGGGGATCTCCATTCCGATGGACAGGCCGCCGAACTCAAATTGAGTTCCGCAATGAGCGAAGGCGCCATCGGCGGCGAAATCAAGCTTGGTCTGTTGGCTCCATACGCTTTGGACGGCACGGTTTCCATCAAGAACATCAATCTCGATCCCTATTTGTTGTCCGCATTGCATTTGAAAAAGTTCGACGGGCACGGAACGGCAGACGGGGATATCAGCATGAAGGGGGACTTGCAGCATCCTGAAGGATTAACGGTGACCGGAAATTTCACACACCTGGCGCTGAATTATGGAGGAGTTCAACTGGAGAACTCCGGACCCATTCGTCTAACCTCGAGCAAAGATAGTCTGAAGATTGAAAGCGCCGCCCTGAAGGGCACCGATACGAACGCGGAGTTCTCGGGCTCGATACAATTCACCGGAAGGCGGGCGGTTTCGCTGAAACTGAACGGTTCTGTCGACTTGCGCCTGTTCAACGGTTATATCCCGAATGTGGCGATGGCAGGACACGCGGATATGAACGCCTCGTTTGAAGGAACCATGGACCGGCCCCGCATTGTGGGGCGCGTCAAACTGAATAATGTTTTCGCGCGCTCAGCGGATTTCCCTACCGGGTTGAGCAATCTGAAGGGTGACCTGGTATTCGATGCCAACCGCTTGTTCTTTGAAAATGTGACTGGTGAAGCGGGTGGAGGAGTGCTCGCGCTCACCGGGACGGTGAACTATTCGGACAAGCCGCTACGCTATGACATTTCCGCCAAGACGGACCGGCTTCGCATTCGGTATCCCGAAGGGATGAGCTGGCTTGTCGGCGGTTCATTGCGGCTGACCGGAACAATGGATGGCGGGTTGGTGACGGGCAAGGTGTTGGTGCAACGGGTGACGCTCAATGGAGGTTTGGAATCGGCAGGGATTTTGAGCTCCAGTTCGACCGCTGGGGGATCGAGCAGTTCCAGCTTTTTGCGGAATTTGCAGTTTGATGTCGAAGCAAGTTCGACGCCGGATTCGCGCATGGAATGGCCGGGAGCGCACCTAGAAGCCGACGCGAATCTGCGCGTACGCGGAACGGCCGAACACCCGATCATTCTCGGGCACATCCACGTGATTTCCGGGGAGCTGTTTTTTCATGACAGCAAATACCAGGTGACTCGCGGCGATTTGAACTTTGCCAATCCGTTCCGCATGGATCCGACCATCAACGTGGAAGCAACGACCACGATTCAACAGTATGAACTCACGCTGAATTTCAGCGGGCAGGCGAGCAAGATGAGCTTGTCCTACCGCTCCGATCCCCCGTTGCCGGCAACTGACATCGTCGCACTACTGGCGATGGGGCAAACGAGTACGGAAGTCGCGTCGCGTACAGGAGGCATTAGCCAGGGCGGCTCCTCCGGGGCATCAGCGCTGCTCTCCGAGGCAATTTCGAGCCAGTTGGGCGGGCGTGTGGAGCGACTTTTCGGAATTACGCGATTCCGGGTGGATCCTGGGTTGGCAGGGCTCGGGGCCGGGGGTTCCGGTCAAAACGCGGCTGCACGCGTAACCGTGGAGCAACAGGTGACGCCGAATCTGACGGTCACCTACGTGTCGAACGTGAGTTCCACGCAGCAACAGGTGATTCAAGTGGAGTACAACGTGACCCGCACGATATCCATCGTCGGTTTGCGCGACCAGAACGGGACATTCGGCGTCGACGTAAAATTCAAGAAGCGCCTGCCGTAGAGCCAGCGATGAAAATTCGAACAGTCAGGGGGTTAAGGCTGATCTTGCTGTTGCTCGGCCGTTTGTTGTCCGGAATTCGGTTGTGCGCGTCGCTGTTGAAGGAGCGGGTGTTGACCGCTGTTTGTCAGGCGCACATTTTGGCCGACGCCGGGATTCTCCTGTCTTGCCTGTTGAAGAGCTTCCTTCACGGCCTTGGCGGCTTCGGTTCGGGTGGTTTCCTGAATCTCGTGGAAGATTTTGGGACCCTCTCTGGCGACTTTCTGACCGAGGGGTGAGCCGTAGAACTGGAGGAGGCCCTTGATCTCTTCATCGGTGTAGTGTTTGTCGTAGAGCCCGAGCAATTGCTCGTTCACGCGATTCACATCGTAGCGCTTTTCGTATTCGTTGATCGTGGTGTTAACGAAGGTTTGGCCCCTCTCGCTGTCAGGCACAGAGGCCAGAATTTTTTCACGATACTGTTCGGCGGTTTGCCGGACCGATTCCTGAACCTGGTCGCGAGCGCCGACGAGTTCGAGGAGAGCCCGGATGTCGGCTTCCTTCGTGGGATCGATCGAGGAAGCTGCCTTGTTGACCGTCTGTGGGTTAGCGGAGGCTTGTAACGCAGCTTGTACAGAGTCCGGTGTCGCGCCCTGGATGGCCACAAAGAACATGCCGACATAGATTGCGATAAGAACTAAAGCCGCTTTCATCACAGCCTCCCAACTATTGGTCATCCACAATTCTAGGGAAACGGTTTGCTGAGCGCGCCTGCTCTGGAGGGCAGTTTTGCTACCTCGGTCACTGTTCGGATGTGCAGGATTTGCCTAAAATGAGAGCTAAATTGATGTTTTTAAGTCTTTGTCCGCGATCTGACTGGAGGTTTTGACGACGCTTTCAATCCGGAGAATGAGAGATTCTGATGCAGCGTCGGTCCCTTTGATCGGCTAAACTGTGTATCAAAAATTGGTCGGTTCCGCGGCAGGCAATGAATACGACGAAGGTTTAACGGAGATATTCGTGCTGGACGATCGTTATCTCGAACTGCGTGTCGAGATGGTCGAAACGCAGCTTCGAAAGCGCGGCATAAAAGACCATGGGGTCCTCGGTGCGATGGCGGCGGTTCCACGCCAGGAATTTGTTCCGGAGCCATTCCGGCAGCAGGCTTATTCTGATGAGCCCCTGCCGATCGGAGCGGGCCAGACCATCTCGCAGCCTTACATGGTGGCGGCGATGACCGAGGCGCTCGGACTGTATGGTGTCGAAAGAGTCCTTGAAATCGGAACCGGTTGCGGATATCAAGCTGCCGTGCTTTCCCTGCTCTGCCTGGAAGTGTATAGCGTGGAATTCCGTTCGGAGCTGGCGACCGCCGCAGTAGAGCGGCTGCAGCGGCTCGGATATAGAAACGTACATGTTCATTGTGGTGATGGATCATCCGGATTGAAAGAATTTGCATCCTATGATGCGATTCTAGTGGCCGCGGCCGCGCCGGCCGTGCCCGAGCCGTTGCTCGAACAACTGAGCGAAGGAGGACGCGTGATCGCGCCCGTCGGAGCCGAGGAGCGGCAGGAATTAGTGCTGATGACACGCAGCGGACAGGAAGTTACGTCGCGCCGCCTCGAAGCATGCCGCTTTGTGCCGCTCCTCGGCCGTTACGGCTGGAAGGGCCGGGAACTTCTGTGACGACCGCGCCCGAACTTTCCATCGTTATTCCCGCGTTCAATGAAGAGTTAAGGTTGCCGGCATCGCTCGAAAAGATTGCTGAATACATTCGCGATAAGCGGCCGAGCGCAGAAGTTCTAGTGGTAGACGACGGGTCAAAGGATGAGACCAGAGCAATCGCGGAGTCTTGGCGAGACCGGATTCCCCAGTTGCGGGTCATCTCGAATGGGACGAATCGTGGCAAAGGCTTTAGTGTCAAACACGGCTCGCTCGAAGCCAGAGGGGACATCGTGCTGTTTACCGACGCCGATCTGTCCGCCCCGATCGAGGAAGCCGAGAAACTTTTCGCGGCGTTAACGACTTATGACGTGGCCATTGGCAGCCGGGCCGTGGACCGCAGCCTCATCGAGGTGCACGAATCCGCATTTCGAGAGTTCGCCGGGATCATTTTCAACCGAATTGTGAGAGCGATATTGCGGTTGCCCTTCGTCGACACGCAATGCGGGTTTAAGGCGTTCCGGCGCGAGAAGTGCCGGATCATTTTTGAGCAACAGACGATTGAGCGATTTGGCTTCGATCCTGAATTGCTTTATCTGGCGCGGCATCACAACCTGTCCATCAAGGAAGTACCAGTCCGATGGGCGCACTCGCCGGCGACCAAGGTGAACATGCTAAGGGACAGCGTACAGATGTTCCTCGACGTATTCATCATTGGGTGGAACGGGCTGATGGGGCGATATCCGAAGGCCCGCTGAGGTACTTTGTGGCGCAAAGTACTTGACAAGGGTTATTCATTCGTGTAGGATTTTGTGCATGCGTGCTGCCGGTTCGAATCGCGCTGTTCGCCGTGAACCCATTCCTATCGACGCCCGTGCGGCCGATCATCTTCGTTACATCCGCGAAACCATGGAATCAGCGGCGGAGTTCACCGCCGTGCCTGGTTGGGGCGGTGTGGCGATGGGGATCACCGCGGTCGCGGCGGCCCTGGTTGCCGCGAGGCAGAGAACCCCGAGAGGTTGGCTTGCGATTTGGTTGGCGGAGGCGTTTGTGGCCGTAGCGATTGCGGCGCCTGCGGCGGCGACCAAGGCACGGAGGGCTAATTCCTCGCTGTTTTCCGGGCCGGGACGTAAGTTCGTGCTCAGCTTTGCGCCCCCGATCGTGGTCGGGGCCTTATTGAGCTTGGCGCTGTTTCAATCCGGCGTTTTTTCTGCACTTCCCGGAGTCTGGTTGTTGCTTTATGGTACGGCGATTGTCACCGGCGGAGCGTTCTCGGTGCGCGCGGTGCCGATTATGGGATTGTGCCTGATGGCGCTCGGAGCCGCAGCGCTATTTGCGCCTGCCGCTTGGGGCAATCTGTTTATGGCCGCCGGATTCGGAATGGTACAAATCGCCTTTGGATTCTGGATTGCGCTTCGCTACGGGGGCTAAGCGGTTTTGAGAGTGAAGGGAATATGGCTAAGTCATCGACAATTCGGCAAGAACGGGTTCCGCGGGAGGATGCACCGGCGGCGGTTCGTTCCGCGACTCCGCAGCCGGTTTCTGCGAGCTTGGACCGGCTGATTCACGAACGAATTCGGCTGGGGATCGTGAGCGCGCTCGCGGTAAACCGGTCGTTGACCTTCAATGAATTAAAGGCGCTCTTGAAGACGACCGACGGGAATTTGAGCGTACACGCGCGGAAGTTGGAAGAGGCTGATTACATCGTTTGTACGAAGTCGTTCGATGGGCGGTTACCGAAGACCGAATTTCGGTTGACGGCGGCCGGGCGGCGAGCGCTCGAACGGTATTTAGACCACATGGAAGCATTGATCCGGGCGACGCGCGACCGGTAAAATTTTTTGGCTTTGTACTTTGTTGCGTAAAGTACATTGCGTTACATAGTGGCGGAGAAAACGAGAATGCTCATGCAATCGAATACCTTGCAGCACGTTCGGAATATCGCTGTGCAATCCGCTCATCCACTCCACGTTGCCATTATCTGCGACGGCAACGGGCGCTGGGCAAGTTCCCGAGGCCTCCCGCGCTCGGCCGGGCACAAGGCGGGAGCCGAAGCGGCGAGAGGAGTCATCCGCTGCGCTCCCCACCTCGGAATTCACACGCTGACCTTGTTCGCACTTTCGTCGGCGAACTGGAAGCGTCCCCCTGCCGAGGTGACCGCGATTCTTCAAATCTTGCAGGAGTATTTGCAAGAGGAGGCGGACGAGTGTTTGGACGAAGGAATCCGGTTGAGCATCATTGGCCGCCGCGATCGGATACACCCGAAGTTGCGTGAGGTCATCGATGAGGCCGAAGCCCTGACCAGCAAGGGCAAGAATCTGCACCTTCGCTTGGCGGTAGATTACTCCGCCCGCCATTCCTTATTTCGAGCGGCCAGCAAATTTTATAAAGCCACGAATCTATCCACCGAGGCGTTTGGAGATGTGCTCGCGGAAGTGCAGAGAGGAGGATCGACGGAGGTGGACTTGCTCATCCGGACCGGTGGCGAACAACGGCTGTCGGATTTCCTGCTGTGGGAATGTGCCTTTGCAGAGTTCGTGTTTCTCGACAAGCGTTGGCCGGATTTTAGACCTGAGGATTTGCGAAAGGCCGTTGTCGAATTCGAAAAGCGAGAGCGGACGCGTGGCGCTGTTCCGCAAGAGTTTGCGAGCTAATCTTTCTAACACATTCATTTAAAACTTGTTATCCACGAGATGGGGGCCGTCGAGCCCCTGACATTTCGCCCTTTCCGGTCGTCTATACCACAGGAGAACGTGATGGGAACTGTGGGACTAACGCTGCGGTGGGAGGATAGAATCTCCTCTGCGGCAGGTGAGGGAGGGCGGCGAGTGGAACCATCAGAAACCGCAGCCGGACAAAACCGCCAAAATAGCACCCTCCCGGATGACGCGGCTTTAGCAGCCGGGTGTCTGGCGGGCGATCTAGGCGCGTACGAACGCCTTTATAAATTACAAGGGACGCGGATGAAGAATCTTGCCCGCAATCTGCTGGGGTCGACGAGCGACGCAGAAGACGCCGTGCAGGATACGTTCCTGAAGATCCAGCGCGGCATTGGGACATTCCGTGGGCAATCCGCATTTGTGACCTGGGCGTTCCGGATTTTGGTGAATACGTGCCATGATTTGCGGCGAAGCCGGGCGCGTCGCAAAGAGCAGACACAGGATGATTCAAGCTCCGGAGCAGCCGCTCCAGAGCCGCGCGCGCCCGGCGCCCATCCGACTTTGCGCATGGCTCTAGAACGCGCGCTGGCCATGCTCACAGAGCACCAACGCGAAGTTTTTCTCCTGTACGAAGTGGAAGGATTCCGTCACGCCGAGATTGCGGCTCTGCTCGCAATCAGCGAGACCGCTTCGAAGAACACTTTGTTTCAAGCAAAGAAGAATTTGCGCGGAATGTTGAACCCTCTGCGCGGCGTGGAAGCAGGCAACCAATGAACCGGACCTGTAACGATCGCGAACGGATTTTTCTAGATGGTTCGGTAGAAGAATGGGCGGCGCTCGAACAGCACGCAACCAGCTGCCCGGCTTGCGCCGAGGAGATTCGCGCTTGGAAATCCTTGAGCACGGCAGCGAAGGAGTTGCGCGATTACCGGGAAGACCTTCGACTGTGGGCGAAGATCGAGAGTTCACTGAGGGAAAACGACAGACAACAGGCCACAGGGCGGGGCTTCTGGGAAAGGCTCGGCTTCCTGGGCGGCCTGGCATGGGGATGGCAGACGGCCCTTGCGGGCGCGTTGGTTGTGGCACTCGCGTTTTGCGGCCTCTACGTGTTCGACCATCGAAACCCGGCTGATACCGGTCAAGGAAGATTGCTGAAGAATTCCACTCTGGCCGAGGTCGAACGAACAGAGCGCGATTACATGAAGGCTATCGACCGGCTGGCGGAGGAAGCAAAGCCGGAACTGGATTCGTCGACTACGCCCTTGATGGCCAGCTACAAGGAAAAGCTCATTGTGTTGGACAGCGCGATTGATGAACTGCGCCTCGAGACAGGACGAAATCCGTCCAATGCGCACTTACGCAATGAACTGCTGGCGATGTACGAGGAAAAACAACAGACATTGCAGGACGTATTGGAGACCAAGCGATGAATTACCGGCCTAGCCTGAGTATGCGCAAATTCGGAATGGTTTTGATGCTCGCCTGCATTGTGGCGCTGCCGGCTCTTGCCAATGGTCCAGGGCAAAGCCGAGCTACCAAGCAATTTCAGAAGACTCTAACGCTCCCCACAAATCAAACAGTCAGCCTGACACACAAGTATGGGGACGTGCGGATTCATGGCGATAATGGGCGGGACGTGAAAATCTCGGCTACGATCCGAGTGCAAGCGCATTCACAACCAGAGGCGGACAAATACGCCGATCAGGTGCGGATCGATGTGTCTCAGGATTCGCAGGGAATCAAAATTGAGACGGTCTATCCGAGCGACGATTCAAAGTTCTTTGTGGTCCGCGTCGGGGGCCCTTCTTACTCGGTGGACTACGACATCACCGTGCCCGGGGACGCCAAACTTTGGATGAAAAACAGTTTCGGCAATGTCGATGTTCAGGGAGTGCAGGGCTGGGCGGACCTTGAGAACAGTCACGGGCAGCTGAAATTCCGTGACGGCGGGTCGGCGAAGCTGACCAACTCTTTCGGAGAAGTGCAGGCGACCGGAGCGGATGGCAATCTGGCGGTGAACAACAACAATGCGGCCGTTACGGTTTCGTCGGTCAAGGGCGCATTGGATATCAAGGATCGATTTGCTTCGATCACCGCGAGTAATGTAACCGGAGCGGTCAACATTACAGGTGGAAACGGTCTCGTGGAGGTTACGGACACGGGGTCATCGAAAATCAGCAATTCGTTCGGATCCGTGGCAGCGCGAAACGTGCATGGAGATTTGATTGTAAACAACAACAACGGCGCGATTGACGCGGACACGGTGAGCGGCGGCGCGCAGCTGAATGGAAGCTTTGGATCGATCAGCGTCGCGAACGTCTCCGGCAATGTCAGGTGCACTTCGTCGAATGGCAAAGTGAGCGGCAGAAGG
Source organism: Candidatus Acidiferrales bacterium (assembly GCA_963722985.1). Lineage (GTDB taxonomy): Bacteria > Acidobacteriota > Terriglobia > Acidiferrales > UBA7541 > Acidiferrum. The sequence goes on from CAVROZ010000008.1 coordinate 765,200, forward strand.
ATTGCAAGCGACGTGTATGTCAAGACGACATTTGGAGAAGTGGCGCTCGAACAGATCGGCGGCGGTGTCGAAGTGGAAGATTCGAACGGCGGAATCAGCGTGCGCGATATTAAGGGAAAGGCCAGTTTCAACACATCGTTTGGCGCCATTGAAGCTTCCGGCCTGCCGAAGGGAGTAAGAGCGACGACAGGCAACGGACGGATCGCCTTGAGTGATGTGGGCGGAGACACCTACGCCAAAACCTCATTCGGGTCTGTCGACATTCGCCGCGTGAATGGGAATTTGATTATCGAAAACTCGAACGGGCCGGTCGAAGCGAGCGGGGTGAAGGGAGATGCCTCCGCGAAGACGAGTTTTGGTTCAGTCACGCTCGAAAATATCGTGGGTTCGATTACCGTCGACAATCAGAATGGTGCGATTTCTGTTTCTGCGGCGGGGAATTCTGGCGGATGCAAGAATGTTTCGCTGAAGACTTCGTTCGCACCAATTCAAGTCCGTTTGCCTGGAGATGCGGGTTATGAACTGACCGCTCGGACTTCTTTCGGTCATATCTCGAGTGGCTTACCGGTGACTTCCACCGGGACGATCGGCGGCGATTCACTGAATGGCAAGATTGGGAGTGGCGGCTGCTCGCTCTCCCTCACGAACTCGAATGGAAACATCGAAATATTGAAACTGTGAAATAGTCCTGAGGGCGATTCACGTGATTTTCCGCCGCTCGCGATCCATGGCGAATGCTTTATGCAGCACGCGCGTGGCGGTCTCCGTCAATTGAAACTTTTCGAGTTCGTCTTCCAATGCCAAAGCGACATCGGTGACGTCGCCTCCGGCGCGCGGCTGGCCGGAAATTCGCTCACACAGATAGTCGACGATCACGTAGTGAAACCTAGGACCGCGCAGTTGGCCCGCTTGCCCCGGCACTCCCGGAAAAATTCGGTCGAATACCTCGATTACATCCAATACGCGAACTTCGAGTCCGGTCTCCTCCAACAACTCCCGCGCGACCCCGGCCTGCAAGGATTCACCAATCTCGAGGGAGCCGCCGGGAATGGACCATTGACCAATGAGGGGTTCACTGCCGCGTCGAATCAGCACGGTCTGGCCGCGTTCAATGACCACACCACCGATTCCGACGACAGGTCTGTCCGGGTATTCTCGCGCCATTGCTTATTTGTCTTTCACCCAAGTTGTTGGGTTACACTGATAAACAGGCGAGAAGGGGATAAAGTTGACTTTCCTCGCCGGGGTATATAATACGCCGGATGGTGAGCCCGGGTTCATTGTGGGCTGACCCGCCAAGTCCGATATCGGAGGATGGACCGTGCTTCGCTGCCCCGAATGCTCCGCAGAAATCGATGTGGACGAAGACGAAGTTGAGGAGGGAGAGATCCTCAGCTGTCCCGAATGCGAAACCGAACTAGAGGTATCGCAGACTCATCCCGTGGCGCTCAACCCAATCGCCGATGAACTCGAGGAAGACGACGAGGATGCGGAAGAGGATGAGGACGACGAGGAATTTGACGAGGACGGCGACCTCCTCGAGGAAGATGAGGACGAAGAGGAAGACGAGGACGAGTAGTCTTCACCAGCCGAACTGCGGGGCATCCTCGGCCACGCGGCGACCATCAGAGTGATGGGGAAGTCTTTCGAACCATACCGCAGGATGAAAAGCACAAACTCAGTTTTGTTGGCGGCGCTGCTGTATGCGGCTAGTGCGATTGCAAGGCAAGAGCCAGCCCCTCAGGCTCCGACAACCGCTCCGGCGAATGGACAGTCCGCGCCGGAAGCCGGGAGCTCGTCGAGTAAAACGAAGAGCAGGGCGGTTCCTAGCTTTCTGATTATCGGAACGGTGTTTAACGAAAACGCTCTGTCTTTTCCCGGAGTTCAGGTCCGTGTACGGGTAAGTGGCGAGAAAAAATTTCGTTGGGAGACGTATACGAATTCGAGGGGCGAATTTGCCGTGCGCGTGCCACCTGGCTCCGAGTATGAAGTTGTCACCCACGTGAAAAAGTACAGTGACCAGACGCAAAGTGTGAATGCCAAGGCGGATGTGCAGCAACGACTATCGATCAAGCTCGAACCGCCAGGCCCAGCAAAGTCGGGAGCGAAATAATGAGGCAGTGTCGACCGCTGTCATGGCTGTTCCTTTTGCTGTTCGTTGTGCACGGGATGGCGTTTGCGCAGGGATCGAAGAAGGACGCGCAACTAAGGACCGTCCGTGGAATGGTAAGCGACAAGGACGAGAAGGCAATCCAAAATGCTGTGGTCTTTTTGAAAAATTCGCGCACAAACACGGTTATTAGCCACTTTAGTGACGACCAAGGGAATTACAGGTTCACCGGCCTCGATCCTAACGTAGATTATGAAGTATACGCGGAGTCTGACGGGCAAAAATCGGCTTCAAGGGCAGTGTCGCAGCTCGACAGCCGCAAAGAAATCACGTTGAATCTGAAGGTCGACAAGAAAAAGAACTGAATTCGGGAATCTCTCTCGCCAGAGAAGAGGGTGCATTTGGGGGGACCGGCGGAGATCATGAACAGCAGGATCTGCGCCAGGCGCACTGCTTCCACGGCAAATCGGTACGTTGATGCATAAAAACAGGAGTTTAGGTTTGCATTGCTTGCGATCGAGCCTTTTGGTCTTGACCCTATTTTTCCTTGGGTTCTCTTCGCACGCCCAGGAGAAGCCAGACAGCCCGCAACCCAAGGTCGAGAGCGATAATGGTGGCAAGCCGGCCGTTGACCCGCAGGATAAGGACGCCAACGACGAAGTTCCGAAACGCATTTTCTGGATCATTCCGAACTTCATGACGGCGAACGATCAGCCGGAAAATCAGGGACCGCTGACAAAAAAGGAAAAATTCAATATCGCCTGGCACCAGTTTTGGGATTTGAGCGCGCACTTTGGCAATGTTCTTCAGGCGAGCATCTCTCAGGCGGCCAACGGACTCCCGCACTATGGACAGGGCTGGGGGGCCTTTGGTGAGCGTTATGCAGCGCAAGAGGGCGACCAGTTTACCGGAAGTATGTTGATTTACGGGATTATTCCCTCGGTGCTGCACGAGGATCCGCGATATTTCCGGAAGGGCCGCGGTAAGGCGTGGTCCAGAATCGGCTATGCTGCGTCGCGCGTCGTGATTGCGCGAACCGATGCAGGCAACAGTACGTTCAACGTTGCGCAGGTCTTTGGACAATTGGGACAAGCGTCCATATCAATGCTCTACTATCCGAAAGAAGACCGAAGGCTTGAGGGAGTCCTGAGTGGCTGGGCCATCAATCAGGGATACAACATCGGGTGGAATCAGTTGAAGGAGTTTACTCCGGACCTGGGCGCCTTCATGAAACGTCATTCCAAGAAGAAAAAACAATCTTCCCAACTGCAAGATAGCCGCTCCCCGCTCGGCGACACAACCGTTAACCCATAGATTTTTGGGCGGGCCGAAGGACACGAATTGCCCGCGGAACGATGGAGACCTCGACTGCGGTCATTCCCAGAATCTCGCCATCGCCGTGAAACCGGCAGGGCGGATCGGTTTCAATCCTGATGTGCGTGGTGTGGAATCGGCGGAGCCGCTGCGTCTTCAATTGTCCGCTGAACGCAAGTGCGGGAAGCCATGTCAGAATTCGACCGAAGTTCGAATCCTCTAGAATCACGATATCTAAACGTCCATCATTCGTCTTCGCTTCCGGTGCCAGGCAAAGCCCGCCGCCGTGGCTTGGCGTATTCAGCACGGCGACCAGCAAAGTTCTAGCTTCAAGAGCCTTAGGTTCGCCTTCTTCGAAACTGACTTTCACCGGGATCGCGTTAAAGCTAACAAGAGCGCGGATTGCGGCCATCAGGTAACGAAAACGCCCGGGCAAGCTGCGGTAAGCGCCATTCGCGTATTGCGCCGCTTCTGCGTCCAAACCAACTCCCCCACCGCCCGTGTAAAAACGCTCGTTCCCCTCCGAAGTGCGGACCCGAGCAACGTCGAGTTCGCAGATGGCGCCCTGCAAAAGAAGCGCCGCGGCTTGAACGGGATCTGCAGGCAGGCTAGGGCCGCAGCAAGATCATTGCCAGTTCCGGCAGGGATCACGCCAAGAATCGTTTGTGGGTAACCGGCGACAGCGTTGACGAGCAGCTGAAAGGTTCCATCAGCTCCGAGGACGAAAATGCGTTTCTGGCCACTCTCCGCGGCGCGGCAAGCCTCTCGGGCAAGGTCGTTTGGGGTCTGAGTTACAATAATGTCCACCGTCCAGCCACGGCGATGCGCAAATTCGCGCAAAGCAAAAAGGGCTGCAGCCGCGCGACTTTCTCCAGCTCTTGGATTGACCAGAAGCAAGTCGGATTTGTCTGAACGCGGGGGCGAGATAGGTTGCACGAGCCGTTATGCTGACCGACGTCCGCGTGCCTGTCAATTTGTCCACGGAAAATGGTTAAATGCAGGGGAGCAACTTGGATGTCTACGATGCTGGCCCCGAGCGGGTGGTCAGAAGAGGGAGTGATTCGCGGCGAAGCCTGCGAACGGACGAGCGATGACCTATAAGGGATTCGATTTGAACGGCAGGGTTGCCGTGGTGGTGGGCGGGACATCGGGAATTGGCCAGACAATCGGGCGAGGCTTGGCAGAAGCCGGAGCGGACGTGATTCCGACGGGCCGTCGTGCGGAATTTATTGAAGCTGCCGCAACAGAAATTGAAACGCTTGGACGGCGGTCTTTGCGGGTTCGTTCCGACGTCGAGGACCGGGGTTCGTTGCAGAACCTGCTGAGCAGTGTGGTCACCGAATTTGGAAAGGTAGACATTCTGGTTTATGCCGCCGGGCGCACGAAACGCACGCCGTTTCTCGATGTCGAAGAACGCGAATGGCGCGAGATCATGGACACCAACCTGACCGGCGCTTTCCGCACGAGCCAAGTCTTCGGCCGGCATATGGTGGAACGCCGGTATGGCCGGATTGTGAATGTTGCGTCGCTGTCATCGTTCGTGGGACTGCACGAGGTGGCCGCGTATGGGGCCAGCAAATCCGGACTTGCCGGCTTGACGCGAACACTGGCGGTCGAATGGGCGCGATTTGGTGTTTGCGTGAATGCGATCGCACCCGGAGTTTTTCGCACCGCGATGAATGAGAAAATACTGGAAGGGCCGAGGGGCAAAGAGTTTCTGATTCGAACGCCGATGGGACGGTTTGGGAAATTGGAAGAGTTGGTGGGAAGCGCCATTTTCCTGGCTTCGGAAGCGGCGAGTTTTGTCACAGGCACGATTCTTCAAGTGGATGGAGGATTCCTGGCTAGCGGCGTGAATCAATAAAAGCGAGCCCGGCGGTTTGACCTGACCCATGGCGGAAAATCAATCCAGGATTTCAGAAGAACCGGGAGCCGTTTCCTCGCAGGGAAGGAGATATTCAGAAGCGCCTGGGACATTCCTTTCCGGAAAGTTCCGGTGGGTGATTTGCGCGGTGCTTTTTATCGGCATCACCAAAAATTATATGGACCGGCAGGTACTGGGCGTTCTGAAAGTGACGTTGCAGAACGATCTGGGGTGGAACGAGCTCGATTATAGCCATCTGGTGTTCGCGTTTCAGGCGGCTTATGCCGTAGGGTTGCTAGCGACTGGTAATCTCATCGATCGGTTGGGAACACGGATCGGATATGGATTAGCGATGGTGTTCTGGAGCCTTGCATCGATGGCGCATGCGTTGTGCGGCTCTTTGTTTAGCTTCGGCATTGCGCGCGCGGCGTTGGGTTTGGGAGAGTCTGGAGCGTTTCCCGCGAGCATCAAGACCGTCACGGAGTGGTTTCCGCAGAAAGAGCGGGCACTCGCGACGGGCATTTTTAACTCGGGAACGAGCGTCGGCGCGGTTCTGACGCCGATTTTTGTCCCGTGGATGACCATCCATTTTGGCTGGCGATGGGCATTTGTGGTGACGGGAGCGGTCGGATTTTTGTGGCTTTTGCTTTGGATTGCCGCTTATCGGAAGCCGGAAGAGCACGCACAATGCTCGGCCGCGGAGTTGGCGTACATTCGCAGCGACCAGCAGAGACCGACGGCCCGAGTGCCGTGGGCGCGCCTTTTAGCTTACCGGCAGACCTGGGCATTTCTGACTGCGAAATTCTTGACCGACCCCATCTGGTGGTTTTATCTATTTTGGGTGCCTGGTTTTTTTCAGAAGCAACACGGGTTAAATTTGACGCAGATCGGCTTGCCGGTCGTGGTGATTTACGTGATTTCTGACGCAGGAAGTATTGCCGGGGGGTGGTTGTCCTCGCGATTGATTCAGCGGGGTTATTCGGCGAATGCCGGACGGAAAATAGCGATGCTGATTTGCGCGGTGTGCGTGGTGCCGATTGTCTATGTTTATCGCACCGAAGGCCTGTGGGCGAGTACGCTGTTGATTGGGCTCGCTGCGGCTGCGCACCAAGGTTTCTCGGCAAATCTGTTCACGATTGTTTCCGATATGTTTCCCAGTCAAGCTGTGGCCTCGGTGGTCGGGATTGGCGGGATGGCCGGAGCGGTGGGAGGAATGCTGATCGCCGATGTGGTGGGGCATGTTCTTCAGAAAACAGGAAGTTACTTTGTACCTTTTCTGATGGCCGGGACGGCTTATTTAATTGCTCTGGCGGCGATGCAGCTGATTGTGCCGCGGTTGCAGCGGGTGAATGTAGTCTAAAGACGCACTGCAGCGAGTTGCTTTGGAGGGCGGGAGCGCGAAGATGACCCTTGGAATTCGACCAAAGGAAAATTGCCGATGGGATTTGATCAGTCTCGGGGAAGTGATGTTGCGGCTGGATCCAGGTGAAAAGCGAATCTGGACAACCCGTAGCTTCGAACTGTACGAGGGCGGCGGCGAATACAACGTTGCTCGGGGCCTGAAACGCTGCTTCGCTCTCGATACCGCGATTGTCACCGCCTTCGCCGACAATCCTGTTGGACGTCTTTTGCAGGATCTGATTTATCAGGGCGGGGTGGATCAGTCCTTAGTGCGTTGGGTGCCGTACGATGGAGTGGGTCGCACGGTGCGAAACGGACTGAACTTTACCGAACGAGGGTTCGGAGTACGGGCGGCGCTTGGGTGCTCCGATCGCGGGCATACAGCGATTTCGCAACTTAAGCCCGGAGAAATCGATTGGGAAGACGTGTTTGGAAGCAAAGGAGCGCGCTGGTTCCATACCGGCGGGATCTTCTGCGCGCTTTCGGCAAGCACGCCGGAGGTGGCCATTGAAGCGATGCAAGTTGCGCGGAAACATGGTGTGATCGTGTCCTACGATTTGAACTACCGGGATTCTTTGTGGAAGGCGAATGGGGGACAAAAACGCGCACGAGAAGTGAATCGAAAAATCGCGCCTTATGTGGACGTGATGATCGGAAATGAAGAGGATTTTTCGGCCGCTCTCGGGTTTGAGATTCCGGGGATGGGTCAGGATATGACGAGTTTCGAAGTTGACGCATTCAAGAAAATGATCGAAACGGTGGTCAAGGAATATCCGTTTCAAGTGGTGGCGACGACGCTGCGAAAAGCAAAAACGGCGACGCTGAACGATTGGGGAGCCATCTGCCATCACCAGGGAACATTTTTTCAAGCGACAGAAAGGCAGAACCTGGAGATCCTCGACCGTGTGGGCGGTGGCGATTCGTTTGCTTCCGGGTTGATTTACGGTTTTCTTTCCGGCAAGGATGCGAAGTGGGCGGTCGAATGCGGCGCGGCGCACGGGGCGCTGGCAATGACCACTCCCGGAGACACTTCGATGGCTACGCTGGCGGAAGTGACGCGCTTGATGAAGGGAACGGGCGCGCGCATTGAGCGCTAACGAGGAGCTACGATGGGAGAGAGGAGCTAAGGAATTGGCACGCAAGCAGGTATTGCAACTGCATCCCGCTGACAACGTGGCTGTGGCGCTGCTGGATTTGCCGGGGGGTACGGCGGTTTCCTCCTTGGACCGCACGTTGGTCTTGACGACGGCTGTTCCAGTGAAGCATAAGTTTGCGCTCGAGGACATCGCTGTGGATGACGCCGTGATCATGTACGGAGTAAAGGTCGGCAAGGCCATGCGGGCGATTCAGGCGGGCGAAGTGCTGACGACGCGGAATCTTCACCATGAGACTGCTCCCTTCCACGAGAAAACAGGAACCCGCACCTGGTCGGCGCCGGATGTGACGAGGTGGAAGAATGCGACGTTCGCCGGTTATCTTAGGGAAGACGGTCAGGTTGGCACGAGGAATTATTGGCTCGTCGTTCCCCTGGTTTTTTGCGAGAACCGAAATATCGGGGTATTGAAGCAGGCTTTCGAGCAGGAACTAGGATTTGCTCAGCCGCCATTGTACCAACAGCAAGTCGCCGACCTTGTGCGCCTCTATCAATCGGGACGGGCAGAAGGAATCGCCGATTACGTGGCGACAGCAAGGGAGAAAAAGCCGCAGCGCTCGCGCATTTTTTCGAACATTGACGGAATAAAATTTCTTTTGCACGAAGGAGGTTGTGGCGGCACGCGGGAAGACTCCAACAATCTTTGCGGGCTGATCGCTGGTTACATTCACCATCCTAATGTTGCCGGGGCGACGGTGCTGAGCCTGGGATGCCAGCACGCGCAAGTGTCGGTGTTGCGCAACGAATTGAGAAAACGAAATGCGCATTTTTCCAAACCGCTCTACATTTTTGAGCAGCAGAAAAGTGGAGAGGAATTTGCGATGTTGTCGGAGGCAATCCGGCAGACTTTCCTCGGGCTGCTCGAGGCCGACAAGTGCCGGCGTAATGCGGCGCCATTGTCGCAGCTTTCGGTGGGACTCAAATGCGGCGGCTCGGATGGATTTTCAGGCATTTCGGCAAATCCATCGATCGGGCACGTTTCTGATCTCCTGGTGGCATTGGGCGGAAAAACAATTCTGAGTGAATTCCCTGAATTGTGTGGAGTCGAACAAGAACTTGTCGATCGAAGTATCTCTTCAGAGGTAGCCGGACGTTTCACTCAACTGATGAAGAGTTATTCCGCGCGCGCGAAGGCTGTTGGCTCGGGTTTTGAAATGAATCCATCACCCGGCAATATTCGCGATGGCTTGATTACAGACGCCATGAAGTCCGCGGGCGCCGCGAAGAAGGGTGGTACTTCGCCGGTGACTGCCGTGCTGGATTATCCGGACTATCTCAGTCAATCCGGCTTGAACCTCCAATGCACGCCAGGAAATGACGTTGAGTGTGTCACTGCCCAGGTCGGCGCCGGAGCTAATGTGGTGTTGTTTACGACCGGGTTGGGGACGCCGACCGGGAACCCCATCGCGCCGGTGGTAAAGATATCGACCAATTCGGAGTTGGCTCGGCGAATGCCGGACATTATCGACATCGATACCGGCAGCGTGATTTCCGGAGAAAAGGGCATCGAGCAGATGGGGGAAGAAATTCTGAATCGAATCATCCAGATCGCGAGTGGAGAAGGCAAGACGGCGGCGGAGCGGTTAGCGCAAGACGATTTTATTCCATGGAAAAGAGGGGTTTCATTGTGAGGAATCATGGCCGAGACATCCGGCGCGCGTAAAGTCTCGAAAGCCGTCAACATTCACGATCTTCGGACTTTGGCGAAACGCCGGTTGCCGGAGGTGGTCTTTGATTATCTGGATGGAGGCGCTGAAGACGAAGTCACCCTGCGCGCAAATTGCCAGGTATTCTGCGACGTGACGTTTCGGCCTCGCCACGCAGTTTCCTTCCCGCAATGCAATTTGCGAACGCGCGTGCTCGGGATGGATTTGGCGCTTCCCTTCTTGCTTGCGCCTGTCGGTTACAGCCGGCTGATGCATCCGGAAGGTGAAATTGGAGCGGCTCGCGCCGCCGGCGCGGCCGGGACCGGCTACATCTTGTCCACCATTTCAGGGCACGCTCTCGAAAAAGTGAAGGCCGCGTCGACGGGGCCAGTTTGCTACCAACTTTATCTGTTAGGAGGACGCGCAGCGGCCGAGGCGACAATCGAGCGGGCTCGCGCGGCCGGTATTTCCGCGCTGGCGGTTACCATTGATACCGCGGTTGCGGGTTTACGCGAACGCGATTTTCGCAACGGCATGAAAGAGCTGATGGGCGGAAGCCCTTTTGCGAAAATTCCATACTTAGGGCAGATTTTAGCTCACCCGGGATGGCTCGCCGGTTTCCTTGCGGACGGTGGCGTACCGAGATTGCCTAATGTGGTTGTGCCGGGAATCGGACCGATGCCGATGAGCGACATTGGAGAGGCACTCGCGCGCTCGGTTGTGACATGGGCAGACTTCAAATGGATTCGTGAAATCTGGCGCGGACCGATCATCGCGAAGAGTGTTCTGACGGGTGATGACGCACGGCGGGCGATCGATCATGGAGCGGATGCAATTGTTGTTTCCAATCATGGCGGCCGCCAACTGGATTGTGTTTCCGCAACTTTGAAAGCTTTGCCAGAGGTCGTAAAAGCAGTAGACGGCCGAGCGGAGGTGCTGCTCGATGGGGGCGTGCGTCGAGGGAGCGATGTCGTGAAGGCTCTCTGTCTTGGAGCGCGAGCCGTTCTGGTGGGGCGCGCATACGCTTACGGACTTAGCGCCGCTGGAGAGGCCGGTGTGCGGCGCGCGATACAGATACTAAGAGCAGATTTGGACAGGACGCTGATTTTGCTGGGTTGTCCGTCCGTCGGAGAGTTGAATCGTTCCTATCTCGATGTACCGGCAAGTTGGCCGCCTGTTTGAGGAAGAACGCCCGGCAAGTTGTCCTTACTCCAGATTTCGGGATGATCGCTTGACCATGCACATCGATGCTCATCAACATTTCTGGATCTACAACTCTTCTGAATACGCGTGGCTCGACGACCGAATGGCAAGTCTGCGTCGCAATTTTCTTCCAAAGGATTTGAAAACCGAGCTGGACCGCTCCGGATTCCAGGGTTGCGTCGCGGTGCAGGTGCGCCAAACGATCGAGGAGACGAACTGGCTGCTGAAATTGGCGTCGGAATCACCGTTTGTTCTTGGTGTCGTCGGCTGGGTGGACTTGCGATCACCAGAACTGCCGTCCGAGCTGCAATCTCTCGTGAATCAGCCGAAGCTGGTGGGTGTCCGCCATATCGTACAGAGTGAGCCGGACGATCATTTTTTGCTGCAACCGGATTTTCTGCGCGGCGTGTCCTTGCTCGAACAGCAGGATCTTGCTTACGACATTCTGATCTATGAGAAACATCTTCCGGTCGCAGTAGAGTTCGTGAGGAAATTTCCCCGGCAACGCTTTGTCCTGGATCATCTTGCCAAACCCCGGATCAGAGAAGAGTTGATCCATCCGTGGGCCGAGAGAATCCGTGAGCTCGCGGTGTTTCCGAACGTGTATTGCAAATTGTCAGGGTTACTGACCGAAGCCGATTGGGACGACTGGAAGCCTGAACAACTTACACCGTATTTGGATGTGGCGATGGAGTGCTTCGGCCCGGACCGGTTGATGATCGGTTCGGATTGGCCAGTCTGTACGGTTGCAGCTTCCCATGCACGCGCCGTGGGTGCAATTCGGCAGTACCTTGATCGGTTCCCGGCCGCGGCGCGCGAGAAGGTCTTGGGAGGAAACGGGCAGAGGTTTTATAAACTGAAGCTTTCTGTAGACTGATGTTGTTGGAAGGCTTCGAGGGACAGATTGTTCCCAGAGGGAGGTTGTTCTGAGCGTTGCAACGACGAGCCAAGTCAAACTCAGCTTAAAGGGAAAGGTCGCGGTCGTAACCGGAGGCGGCAGCGGGATTGGCCGGGCCATTGCACTAAAATTCGCGGCGCACGGCGCCAAAGTGCACATCCTCGACATCGCCTTGGAGGATGCGAACGCGACTTGCCAGCAAATCGCGTCTGAGGGCGGCCACGCCATCGCTTCTGCGGGCGACGTTACCGACCAAGCGCAGGTCAAGGTCCTATTTGATCAGGTCGCGGAAAAGGAATGCCCATCGATTCTTGTCAACAACGCAGGAATTTCGAGCATCGGCACGGTCGAAAGCACCGCCGAGCCTGAGTTCGATCGCGTTTTTCGCGTGAATGTAAAGGGATTCTACAACTGCATGCGGGCCTGTGTGCCGCACATGAAGCGCAACGGCGGTGGAGTCATCTTGAATTTGGCTTCGATCGCGGGGTCTTCGGCGCTAGCGGATCGATTCGCCTATTCCATGAGCAAGGGCGCGGTAATTGCAATGACCTATTCCGTTGCGCGCGACTATTTGAGCCACAACATCCGCTGCAACTGTATTTCTCCCGCTCGAGTGCACACTCCATTTGTGGACGACTATCTGCGCAGGAATTATCCGGGGCGAGAACAAGAAATGTTTGAAAAACTGTCCCAAGCCCAACCCATCGGCAGAATGGGAGAGCCAGCGGAAGTGGCTTCGCTCGCCCTTTTTCTATGTTCCGACGAAGCATCCTTTATCACCGGGGTCGATTATCTCCTGGATGGCGGATTCACGAATCTGCGAGGCTAGGCATGGATCTGCAGTTGAAAGAGAAGGTCATCGTTGTTACCGGGGGCGCCAAAGGAATTGGTGCGGCCATCGTAAGGGCTTCCGCGAAAGAAGGCGCATTTCCGGTGATTGTGGACCGCGATCGCGAGGCGGGCGAGACGATCGAGACGGAGCTGCGCAATACAGGTGCAACTTGCGGATTGATCACGCGCGAACTTTCGAGTGCGGAAGGCTGTGCGCAAGTCGTTCAGGAAAGCATGAAGATTCTTGGCCGAATTGATGCCCTCGTGAATAACGCCGGGGTGAACGACAAGGTGGGCCTCGAAAGTGGGAACCCGTCGGAATTCGTCGCTTCGCTGAATCGCAATTTGATGCACTACTACAACATGGCCCACTACGCGCTGCCCCACCTGAAGACATCGAAAGGCGTGATTGTCAATATTGGTTCGAAGACAGCGATGACCGGGCAAGGAGGTACGTCCGGATACGCGTGCGCGAAGGGAGGCATCCTGGCGCTCACGCGAGAGTGGGCGGCGGAGCTTCTGCCCTATGGCATTCGCGTGAATGCAGTGGTTCCCGCCGAGGTGATGACGCCGCTGTACCGCCAATGGCTGGACACTTTTTCCAGGCCTGAAGAGAAGCTAGAAACGATTCTGTCGCGGATTCCGCTCGGAAAGCGAATGACGAGTCCGGAGGAAATTGCCGCGACGGTCGTGTTCTTGATTTCGCCGCAAAGCAGTCACACCACCGGTCAACAGATAAGCGTCGATGGCGGGTACGTGCACTTGGACCGAGCACTGCCTTGAGCGGGACGATTCGGGACTACTCGGAAGCCCTGCTACTTTAAGTAGAAGACCTCCGTTGTTTCCGCCCAGATCTTTCCGTCCGTGGCGGCGTCTGGCAGCGGCAATTGACAGGGATCGGTTTCTCTCCACCACCGTTGCGTTTCCGGATCGGCTGCCATTTTTTTTATGTCCGCATCGAAGTCATCTCCGCTGTGTTCGAAGTAGGAAATAAGATAGAGCTTTCCGTCGATCTCCCGCTCGTGAATCGAGTAATTGTGTATGTGGCATTCCTTGATCATCTTCGCCACTCCGAGCCATGGATTCGCGTGAAGCTCGCGGTAATAGTGCGCCTTTTCTGGCTTCAAGCCGGTCACCCCGACAAAGCGTCGCGGTGGCTTCTCTGAGCGATCTGCCAGCGATGCTGCAGGTGGATTCGAAATTTGCATCATCACTCCCTTCCTTTCGTCGATGAAAGATTATTCGCAGAACCCGGCAAAAGCACGATATTGCTTACAACACCGACAGGGGCGCAAGATCGACGACGATTTCCGGCTTCAGTCTCTCACCATCGCCCGGTTCTGTGTCCGTTGTACAAGGCAACTCGGGAAGGTCGACAATTACCAGCACCGTGAGCAGTAGATTCGATTCACCGGCTTCAAAGGCGGGCCCTTTCTATCCGAATTCAGGGCCGAGAATCGCGCAAAATGAATCGGGTCTGCCGGGGTAAGCATTCGGGCCGCGAACCATGCGGGTGAGGGGCCGAGCAGGAGCGAAGCCACAGGAGCTTAACAACTCGCAAGCCAGGGAACTCGATTTGAGACCATCCACAATGAGCGTGTCGCCGGACGATCGCGCCAAAAAGTCACGAAGGACCTTCTCTGCTGCCAGGCGGTTTGTGCCCATCCAGGGTCCCAGATGATCTGCGAACAAGCCATGGCGGCCAAAGCAGTAGCTCCTCGGCGACTCATCGTCCCCAACCGCTATCGCAAGCTCCGGAGCTTGCTCGTGGAGCGAGCGGAGAAGAAAGCCGCGGTCCGCCCCGAATAATTCACCATCCAGTTTGCAAATTTTGTCGAGTTCAGTCGGAGTCAGCGGCGGGCTTATTGCGTGTGATGTTGACGAAGGCGTTTTGGGTGACGGTCTCTTCAAAATCCACCGTTCGATCTCATATTCATTCTCGAAGCCGAGTTTTGCGTAAAGCGGCTTCCCGAAGGGGGTGGCGTCGAGCTTCATGGTAGAGATGCGAGATTGATCAAGATGCTCGATGGTTTTGTGCAGAAGTTCAGTTCCAATACCTTGCTTGCGATATTCGGAATCGACCAGAACCATGCCAATCCAAGCGAATCGATTTTCGTAAGAAATGGTGGTCGCTGTCCCAACGATTTTGGCGTCGTCTTCCATGACGAAGCATCCGACCGGACTCTGCTTCAGAAAGCGGAGCCAATCGACCTCGGTCTGATTCCATCCTGCGAGGGTATTCAGGCGCAGTCCGGCCAGAACATCTTTTTCGGTCATCACGCGAATGCGCATCTTGACGTTCCCGAAGGATTGTAAACTGCGCCAGACGATACGCGAAACGAGAAGACCGGCGATGAATAATTCAAGTACAATCACGCGGCGACACACGGACGGCTGACGGGAGAGACAAAATCGTATGGCGGGTAATGTGTCCATTCAAGATGTCGCACAACTTGAGGAACTTCTCAGCGAACCGACCGAAGGAGTAATCCGGGCGCTCCGTGATCTTCCCGGAGACATTCTGGTTTTGGGTGTGGGCGGGAAAATGGGCCCCACGCTCGCGCGCATGGCGAAAAGGGCTTCCGACGCGGCGGGGATAAACCGCCGCGTCATCGGCGCTGCGAGATTCTCCTCTTCGACGCTCGCGAATCAACTGCGCGCTTGGGGCATCGAAACCGAGCGCTGTGATTTGCTCGACCCGAGTTCGCTTGCCAAATTGCCCGATGCGCAAAACATTGTTTTCATGGCCGGGATGAAATTTGGTTCGACGGGACAAGAGTGGCTGACGTGGGCGATCAACGCATTTTTGCCAGGACTCGTTGGCGATCGGTATCGCAATAGCAGCATTGCGGTTTTCTCGACGGGAAATGTTTACGGACTTTCGCCTGTCCGTAACGGCGGTTCTCGAGAAGAGGATCAGCTGAAGCCTTCGGGCGAATACGCCATGAGTTGCGTGGGTCGCGAGCGGATTTTCGAACATTTCAGCAGGACGAACGGGACGAAGATAAGCATTCTGCGGCTGAACTATGCGAGCGAGCTTCGTTATGGCGTATTGCTCGACGTGGCACAGCGAGTTAGCGCCGGCCAAGCGGTTTCGTTATCGATGGGCTATCTGAATACAATTTGGCAAGCGGAGGCGTCGGCGATGAGCCTTGAGTCGCTCGCCTGCGCGTCTTCGCCGCCCAATATCCTGAATATTACCGGACCAGAATTGCTAAGCGTCCGAACGATTGCGGAGGAATTCGGCAAACGGTTCGGCAAGCCCGTGCGATTTGTGGGAGTAGAATCGCGCGACGCCCTTTTGAGCAATGCGGAGAAGTCATGGCAGCTCTTTGGCCGTCCTCGCGTGGGATCCCAGCAGATGATCGAATGGATTACGCACTGGGTCAGAAATAACCGGACTACACTGGTGAAGCCCACGCACTTTGAGGAGCGTTCAGGTCAGTTTTGACGGATGCAGCGGAGGCTTCGACTCGCGAGATGAAGCTAGAGATGGACGCCAGAATTCACCAAGTTTTGAAGAACGGCACGGTCATTCCGGCCCATCCACTTGCGCTCGACGCGCACCGCCGTTTGGATGAACGCCGCCAAAGAGCCCTCTCTCGTTATTACCTTGCAGCGGGAGCAGGTGGCTTGGCTGTCGGAGTACATACGACGCAGTTCGCCATCCGAGAACCAGGTGTCGGATTGTTTGAGCCTGTATTGGGTTTGGCTGCCGAGGAAATGGACCGCGCCGACCGAATCCGAAGTTTTCCTCTGGTACGAGTCGGCGGGATCTGCGGAAAGACCACGCAAGCGTCAGGCGAGGCGCGCATTTTGCGCGATCTCAGATACAACGCGGGTCTGCTGAATTTGGCGGCAGTGAAGGATCTGGATGACGATGCGCTGATCCACCACTGCAAGGAGGTCGCCTGCATCCTGCCGATTATTGGTTTTTACCTTCAACCCGCGGTTGGCGGCCGCTTGCTTTCCTATCGATTCTGGAGGCGTTTCGCCGAGATTGAGAATGTTGTGGCGATGAAGATCGCACCCTTTAATCGCTACTGCACTCTTGATGTCGTTCGTGCCGTTGCGGAGTCGGGCCGAGACATCGCGCTCTACACCGGCAACGACGACAATATCGTAATGGACTTGGTCACACCTTTTCGTTTTCAATCCGACGGCAAACAAAAAGAGATGCGCATCGTTGGGGGCCTGCTGGGCCACTGGGCTGTTTGGACCAGGCCAGCGGTCGAACTCCTGGCGAACTGCCAGGCATTGACGCGAGCGGAGCAGGCTGTGCCAGCATCCCTGCTCAGAAAAAGTGTGGAAATAACCGACTGTAATGCGGCCTTTTTTGACGCTGCCAATCAATTCGCAGGATGCATCGCCGGCTTGCATGAAGTTCTACGACAGCAAGGTCTGTTCGAGGGTACCTGGTGCCTCGATCCTCGGGAGACGCTCAGCCCGGGACAAAAGGAGGAGATCGATCGAGTATATCGTGCCTATCCCGAATTAAATGACGACGAATTTGTACGTAATGGTCGAGACGCGTGGCTCAATCCATAACCGAGCGGTCAAATCAGTTACGCCGCAAATGCGAAAAAATGGCCCGTTGCGAAGCGTTCCTTAGACGCGCCGCAAGAGCGTAATGCGTCCGATCGGCAGCCATTCGGCAACGAGAATGTCTCCACTGTGCAGGAAGATCGCCGCATGCGGGGTAATGAACTGCCCTGGAGTAAACTGAGAGCGGGATTGCTCGCGCCGAGAACCGACGGGGCCGTTGGCTGCCTGGCCGTCCCCAAGTTGTGCAACCACCTTATAGTCGCGATCCAGGATGCATACCTGACTGTCGAGGTCTGGACAGACCAGCCACTCTCCTTTGTTATGAAAGTGACATGGCATGCGCAGGTGAGCTTGATCCTGGACTGTACGCAAGTGCGTGCCCGCTAACGTGAACGTTTGCACCCTGCGGTTTCCCCGATCGGCCAGCAGAAGCACCGGCTCTGTTCCTCGAGCATCGACCCACAATCCATGGGGAGTATCGAATTCGCCGTCTCCGTGCCCGGGGCCGCCGATTTCGCCCACGAACTTCCCCTGATTTGAAAACCGAAGCACATGATGCGATCCGTAGCCATCGCCGACGTAAAAATCGCCATTTGGGGCGAACGCGACATTGGTCGGCACGAAGTTGATCGGTCGCGCGCCATACTGCGGATCCTCTCGTGGATATCCATGCGTCCAAACCACTTCACCGGTCAACGTGGTTTTCACTAACTTGCATCGATTGATGTCGCAATGGTAGAGAATCTCTCCGTCGGTCTCGCGCCTGACGTTCAAGCCATGCGCGCCACCGCGGAACTGTTCTCCGAACGCTCGGACAAACGTCCCCTTTTGATCAAAGACGACAATTGCTTCTCCGCGCATGCTGGACTTTCCAACTGTATGGGCAACGTAGATGGCTCCCGATTCGTCCTGGCAAAGGCCATGCGTGTCGCCCCACACAAGGCCGTCGGGCGGTACCAGCCAGTCGTGAAGGCACTCATACGTGAAAGCTCCCGAGCCCACGACCGGCAAGCGCTCACCGGCCTTGTCCGAGGTTTTCAGGAAAAACGGGGCCAGGGCTATGGAGGCTGTCGCGGTCGAGCATGTACGGATCAGCGAACGCCGGTCGAGTGGTTTCACGGGAACGATTTCCTTCCGACCTTTGCCGGGACGACTCAGGTCGATTCTGTTCGAGGCACCGGAATCTGAAAGTCGGCTCCGTGCCGATACCAAAAAACTACAGCAATGGCGTGTCTAAGTCACGCCTTGTAGCAACGTCGGTAGCAACGTCGGGCGTGTGGTGTAAGACCGAGGCTCAAAGTGAAACCACCAGAGCTTGCTGCCAGCGTTGTCGGCGCTAAGCATTCCTTGGAAGGAACCGAGATCCATAGGAGAAACGGAGACTTGATTGAGGTGATTGAAGCCGGGCGCCTTACAGGGGTGCGGATCTTCAGATCGCGAACAAAAGCGGGTATCGTTTTCCTAGCTTCGGTGATCATGGTAGGTCCTAGCGCGAGAGTCATATCCCTGTTCGCGAGAGAAGAAAATCGGACACGCCCTACCTGTTTCGGTACAATCTGGGCGATGCCAGCAGAAAGGACCACTTCCTCGGTATCCGGTCCGACCGGCCACGTCTGAATCGCGTGGGAGGGTAGATGCCTAGCGCTCCAGAACAACGGCTCGTAGCTGACTCAAAGCGGGCTCCGATCGAGGAGATCCACGTGCTTTGGATCACGGCTGGTCTCGGTTGTGATGGAGACACGATCGCTATGACCGCAGCAACGCAGCCGAGTATCGAAGATATTGTCTTCGGCGCAATTCCTTGGATCCCGAAGGTTCACCTGCACAACCGATGCGTATCCGTTCCCCTTCGTTGCTGGTGAACTCGATTTTCGACCACTCTTAGGGGCCGTAATCAGTGACAGGCTCAGCGGTCGCGACAAAGGTGAAATCGCGCGCGCTTTCCAACGTGGAATTGCGGAAGGACTCCGCGACGCTGCCGTGACGCTAGGCCGCGCGCACAATGTCGCTACGATCGTGCTTTCCGGAGGCGTCTTTCAGAACGAACTGCTCTTGCGCGACGTCAAGACTCTCCTGGCACCCGAACACTTCCAAATCTGGACCAATCATGTTGTTCCCGCCAACGATGGAGGCGTCAGCCTTGGTCAAGCCGCTCTCGCCGTGTTCGGAAATCGGAATGCAATCACTTCTTTCGAAGAAACAAAAGTGGAACGCCCGATGCACGTAACCTAAGCGAGGTCTGTCTAGCGATGCACGAACTTTCGATCGCCATGAACATCGTCGACCTTGCCCGCGAAGAAGCAGAATTGCGCGGCGAGCCGGGCGTCGACGTCGTCTACCTCAAGCTCGGGCCTCTTTCTGGCGTCGTAAAGGAAGCCCTACTTTTTTCTTACGAGGTGGCCTGCCAGGACACGCCGCTTGAAGGTTCGAAGCTGTTCATCAAGGAAGTTCCGATCATCGTGAATTGTCCCGTTTGCCGGGACAGACGCCACGTTCAATCGATTCAGTCACTGTGCTGTGCCGTGTGCGGCACGCCAGCGCCCGAGGTCCTCGAAGGGCGCGAACTATTGGTGACCGGTTTGGAGCTACGGCAATGATTCTAGAAACGCGACTCGTCGAAGTTCGAAGAAACGTACTCAAACAAAACGATGTCCTCGCTGGTGCGCTCCGTGAGTGCTTTCGCGAAGCGGGTGTATTGGCCGTCAGCCTCGTTTCGAGCCCCGGTTCCGGCAAGACGGCTTTTTTGGAGAGGACCTTGAAGCTCCTTCATCCCCGGTACAAGGTCGCAGCGCTCGTCGGCGACCTTGCCACGGAAAATGATGCGGCCCGACTGGCGCGAAGCCACGCCCCGGTGAAGCAGATCATTACCGGCACGGTCTGTCATCTTGAAGCGGCGATGGTCCAAAACGCCCTGAACGGCTGGAACCTGGGCGAGCTGGATTTCTTGTTCATTGAAAACGTCGGAAACCTGGTTTGTCCTTCCTCGTACGATCTCGGCGAAGGTTTGCGTTTGGTGCTGCTCTCCGTAACGGAGGGCGAGGACAAGCCCTTGAAGTATCCGACGATATTCAACAGCGCGGATGTTGCCATCATCACCAAATCCGATCTCGCCGCGGCCGTCGAATTCGACGAGGCGGCGGCGCACCGAAACATCCAAGCAGTCCGCCCCGGAATGAAAGTATTCAAACTGTCTTCAAAAACCGGTGAAGGAATGTCTGAATTTCTTGCGTTTCTCGAACAGCAACGGAGCTGCTCCGCGCCAGCGCATCAAAGTAAATGATTACTTTGCTACGGCGATCGACGGTGTGATTCCGCTAAGGCTTGGCCTCGAAGACGAGATTAAAAGGAGTCTGCGCAACCCGCCTGAAGCGCGAAAAACCACCATCGGTGACTACTTCTCGGAGGCGCTTTTCTCCTGCCTGTGAACCGAGGGCAAGTCCGACTTCCTGCGATAGGGAAGCGGGAGTGCACAGAAAGGTCGATGCACCATAGAAGGCACGGCCAATCGGGTTGAGGTTGTCTTCGATCTTGTCGCCCGCAAAAGGTTCGACGATCATCCAGGTCCCATCCTTTTTCAGAGTGCTTAGCACGTGAGACGACGCCCCCGTCGGATCGCCCATATCATGCAGGCAGTCAAAGAATGTAACCAGATCGTATCCACTACCGGGATATTCTTTCGCCTTGGCAACCTCAAAGCGGGTGCGATCAGACATCCCCACCGCTGCGGCTCTTTGCTTCGCGATTTCGATCGACTTGTCGTGATAATCGAAGCCGATAAATTCGGATTTAGGATAGGAGCCGGCCATGAGAATGGTCGAGGCGCCTAATCCACAACCGACATCGGCAACGCGCGCTCCTTTGATCAGTTTCTCTTCGACACCTTCGAGTGAAGGAATCCACGAACTGATCAGGTGCGCTGCATAGCTTGGCCGAAAAAAACGTTCCGTACCGACGAAAAGCTCCGGGTCGTGCTCATGCCAGCCGAGACCCTCGCCGGACTTAAAGCGCTCCCTGACCCGTTCTTCAGCCTTGATAGCCGCGAGGGCACACTGAAACGCACCGGGCAGAAAAGCGGGGCTGTTTTCGTCCGCTAAAGCGAACGCTTGTTCTTCGCTCAGATGGAATTTGCCGGTTCGGGAATCGTACATGACGTAACCGCCGGCTGCTTGATTACAGAGCCACTCTCGTACATAACGCTCTGCCGTGCCGGTTCTTGCGGCAAGTTCCGCAGGAGACTGCGGACCGGTATCCGCCAGCACTCGATACAACCCCAATTTATCTCCGATGCGAACGAGCGCGGCGTGGAAGGTTGCACCAAAGTCGACAACCGCCCTACCGAGTAACTCATTAAGTCTGTCGGGATTCATGTGTGAAGTCCTCCATGAAAGGCTAGCAGGAACTCGGCTGGCGAGACCGAGACCTGGATTGTTGGAATTGTAGGCTTTTCGTGGCCTTGCTGTCTCGGAGCGATAATCCGGGCAGGGTCTTGAACGAGCTACCATATTATGTTTGCGTGGCATTTTGGTAGGGAGTTAAGGGATGGGCAAAGCGCGGCGCGGGGTGTTTCGGCCGAGAGCCCCAACTTCAAAATAGTTGAACCGCACTACAGAACATCGTGTTCAAGTTGTGGTGTTATGGAAGTCGCCGGGCAGCTTGAAGGATAATGAGGCGGAAAACAGATTGCTCAAAACCGAACATCTGGGCTGCGCGGAGAGAATCAATGCGAACAGCGCGATCTAGTGGGTTGTCTTGCATGCTCCTGTTTGTCCTAGCCTTCCGTCCACCGCGCGTCGATAACCCTCCCCCTGTTCACCTGACGGCCGAGCAGGATCACCAGCGACTTTTGGACCTGCTGCACATTACCTCTCTCCGCCGAGGGCCCGATGGCGACCCGAAATCGCCCAATGCCGCTAACTTTGAAGAGTCTAAAGTCAATGCAAGCCTCAACTTGCCGGATCCGTTGATCTTGGACAACGGTACGAAAGTCACGACGGCGGACATGTGGTGGAAAGTGCGGCGGCCAGAAATCGTGGAATTATTCGATCGCGAAGTTTACGGCCGAGTCCCGAAGATTACTCCGAGCGTAAAGTGGGAAGTCGTCAGCACGGCCGCCGAAGACAACAATGGCATCCCGGTCACGACGAAGAAGCTTGTCGGGCACGTAGACAACTCTTTCTACCCGCTCATTACAGTCGACATTCAATTGACGCTAACGGTGCCGGCCAAGACGAACGGCCCGGTGCCGGTCATGATGGAATTCGGTTTAAGCCCCGAAGTTATGGAAGCGATGAGAAAGCGCCTTTCGGAGGCGCAGCGTGCAGCATTGATGGGTAACGGGCCGACCTGGCAGCAGCAGGTTCTTCTGAAAGGCTGGGGTTGCGCAACGCTCATTCCAAGCAGCGTGCAAGCAGACAATGGCGCTGGCCTGACGGAAGGGATTATTGGCTTGGTCAACAAGGGGCAGCCGCGGGCCTTGGATGATTGGGGAGCGTTGCGTGCGTGGGCCTGGGGTGCGAGTCGTGCCCTGGATTATTTCGAGACGGACAAGTCAGTAGACGCAAAACAAGTGGGCATTGAAGGACTATCGCGGTACGGCAAGGCGGCGTTGGTCACGATGGCTTACGATCAACGGTTCGCCATCGGCTTCATTGGTTCCTCAGGCGAAGGAGGGGCCAAGATTCTTCGTCGAAATTTTGGCGAGCAGGTAGAAAACCTCGCCTCCACAGCCGAGTATCACTGGATGGCAGGAAATTTTCTTAAGTACGCTGGGCCATTGACGCCGAACGATCTTCCCGTGGACTCGCACGAGCTCATTGCGTTGTGCGCGTCGCGCCCGGTGTTCATCAGCAGCGGTTCGCAACAGGTGGAGGGCGGTTGGGTCGATGCCAAGGGGATGTTTTTAGGAGCTGTCGGCGCAGGGCCCGTCTATCGGCTTCTGGGCAAGAAAGATCTGGGCGCCACCGAGTTTCCGCCAATGGAAACTTCCCTGATCGAAGGAGACATTGCCTTTCGGCAACACACTGGCGGGCACACCACCGGCCCCAATTGGCCTACATTCCTTACGTTCGCCAGCCGATATATCAAGGCCGCCGGCGCGCACTGATTCTGGTGCATACGACTCGAGGTTCGTTTGAAAAAAAAATGGACCGTTGCCGTGCTCGCAACACTGCTCTCGCAAACGTCCAGCAACGTGACCGGCAAGCTGGAGAAAGGTGCCCATTGGGTGGGTACTTGGGCATCGTCACCACAACTTGCCGATGCGGAAAATCTGCCACCTGCACCGGGATTCGCCGACGCCACTCTCAGGCAAGTTTTTCACGTCTCGATCGGCGGGCCACAAATACGGGTCCGTTTTTCGAACTCGTTCGGAACAACGGCGCTAACGGTATCCTCGACTCATGTGGCTAAGGCGGGAAAGAACGGTTCTATCCTGCCCGACACCGACCGCGCGCTTTCCTTTCAAGGCCGACCGTCTATGACGATTCCACCAGGCGCTCTCCTGTATTCGGATCCGCTTGATTTCGACTTGCGGCCTCTTTCTGATCTCGCAATAACCATGCGACTGCAAGGAGCGCCGGTTGGTGTAACGACGCACTCCGGCTCGAGAGCGACATCCTACCTGGCTCAGGGCGACGTGGTGGCTGCGGCGGATCTGCCCTCCCCACAAACGATCGATCACTGGTATTTCCTGAATGGCGTGGACGTCGAGAGCCGCGATCCGGCGGGGGCGGTGGTGGTACTCGGGGATTCAATCACCGACGGAAGAAATTCAACAACAAACAGCAACGGCCGCTGGACCGACGAATTGGCCCGACGCTTGTGCGCCAATGACCGCACGAAGCACGTTGCCGTCCTCAATCAAGGAATTGGAGGCAATCGCCTTCTGCACGATGGTCTCGGTCCAAACGCGCTCGCGCGCTTGGATCGTGATGTGTTGACGCAGACGGGCGTGCGCTGGCTGGTGGTGTTCGAGGGCGTGAATGACATCGGGACCTGCACGAAGGAATGCAATCTTGACTCCGTCGCCCGAGACATCATCGGGGCTTACGAGCAGATCATCGTTCGCGCCCATTCTCACGGCATCCGAGTATACGGAGGGACGATCACGCCGTTTGGCGGATCATTCTATGCGACTCGAGATGCTGAGCGCGCTCGCCAGACCATGAACGCGTGGATCCGTACGAGCGGCCAGTTCGACGCGGTGATCGATTTCGACGCTGCCACGCGAGACTCAAAAAATCCTTCGAACCTGTCTCCTGAGGCGGACAGTGGCGATCATCTACATCCCGCCGACATCGGCTACAAACTCATGGGTGATGCGATCGATCTGCAGCTATTCACAGATTAGGGGGAACTGAGTCGACGGTTAGGGCAAATTTCCTCGAGTCCCGAACGCCTACCTCGGGCGAGCTTGCCCCCGGCGACACTTTCGAGCCCTTGGGTCTTGCGCTTCGAGGGTGAGGGCTGCGGAGAGAGTGACGAGAAGGGCCAGAGTTGCTTGATTCATGGATGCCACGGGAAGTTGGCGCTGCGACCCAGCCTCAAGTGCAATGGAACGCCGATTGTTCGACTGCTACGCGGAGCACACATCGGGCCGTCAGACCATTCCGCGGTCCTAGGGGAGACCCTCTCGGTGCATATCCGAGCCAACTGCCATGCCGAAACTGTTTTCGATTTATCCGATCAGAAGTAAACTTATCATTCCTTCTTTAAGAAAGTATGGACGGCCCGATCCCATTCTCGATCTCACCCTGGAGGATTCCTCATGCAGAGACGAACGTTTCTTACCTGCTCGCTTGCTTCGGCGACGCTCGGTGCCATTCCTGCTCGCGCTTTGCAGGACGCACAGGGAAGTTCGGACGGAAAAAGCCGGGAATTCTACGAACTGCGCCGTTATCAGTTGGCTAACGGACCGCAGAAAAAAATCTGCGACGACTATTTCAAAGATGCCCTTCTCCCCGCCGTCAACCGTGTTGGGATCACTCCTGTCGGCGTTTTCAATCTCGCCGTCGGTGCGGAGACGCCCGCCATGTACCTTCTGATGCCGAGCTCTTCGCTCGACTCTCTTGTTGCCCTCGAAGCGCGTCTGGCTCAGGACCCCGAATACCTTAAAGCGGGCGCGGCTTTCCTCAACGCACCAGCCAACGGACCGGCGTTTGTGCGTGTAGAGAGTTCACTCATGCAGGCATTTGAAAAAATGCCCAGGCTTGTCTTGCCTGCCGCTACTGCGGCAAACGGTCCTCGCGTGTTCGAACTTAGAACGTACGAAAGTCCCAGCGACCAGGATCACAAGCGCAAGGTGGAAATGATGCAGTCCGGAGAAGAAGCCATTTTTGCCAAGGCTGGCTTCTCGCAAGTTTTCTACGGCGACACGCTCATCGGATCGCGCCTGCCGAACTTGACCTACATGCTCGGTTATCCGAACGTCTCCGAACGGGACAAGCTTTGGACGGCCTTTGCTTCTGCTCCGGAATGGAAAGCTCTCTCGAGCCAGCCCCGATACGCCTTCGAAGCGATCGTTTCCAATATCACGAACGTCATCCTTACACCGGCTCCGTATTCTCAGATTTAGTCCGGGCGGGTTATGGGCGCGGGACACCGTGGGTGTCTCGTGTTACCTTTGGGGCCGTTCGCGGAATTGCTAGGGAACGAATACTCTTCGGGAGAGACCACTTGCGCCACGTTCGAAACGCTCTAATTCTTCTTCTACCGTTGTTGATACTTGAAGCATTCACACAAGCCCAGAATCAACAGTCCCCGGATTCTTTGACCCCACCACCGCCTCACGCCAAGCAAATCCATCTCAAGCACGTTCTGGTGATCGCTCAAACAAAAGGATTTGAGCACGATTCGATTCCGGATGGAATGGTTGCGATCTACAACATCGGCCAAGACAGCGGTCTTTGGGATACCACACTACGCACGGACACCGAGCTCCTTACAAAAAAGGACCTGGGAAGAAACACGAAGAACCTCGATTACTTCGATGCCCTGGTTTTTATGAGCACGACAGGCGAGCTTGACCTCGACGACGGCCAGAAGCGAGACATGATGTCGTTCATCAAAGACGACGGGAAAGGCTTTGTGGGCGTTCATGCCGCGCTCGACACCAATTACAAATGGCCGGAATACGGCGAGATGATCGGCGGCTGGTTCGACCAGCACCCGTGGTCCACGTTCAATGCCCCGATCGTCAATGAAGACCCAAGCTTCCCCGCGGTCCGACACTTTCCGAGAGCGTTCGTCAAGTATGACGAGATCTATCAGCCCAAGGAATGGTCGCGCGATAAGGTCAACGTCCTGCTCAGTCTCGACCCCACGAAGCTAGATTACGCAAGCAACCCCCGGATCCACAGAACGGACCATGATTTCGCAGTAGCATGGGACAAGATGTACGGCAAAGGACGCGTTTTCTACTCGACCCTCGGCCACACGGAGGAGGCCTGGAATGATCCCGACATCCGCAAGATGTATTTTGAAGCGATCAAGTGGGTGCTGGGCATGACGGAAGGCAGTACGGCTTCTCATCCGCGGCCATAAATTTCCGTCGATGAACGCTGCGGTCGAGCGGACACTGCTTGGAAGGCTGGGGCACCTTAAGGATTTTGGTAAAAGATGAGACCAGAGATGCTTTAGAGTGTGATGAGGTGTGGAGGAATATTTACGGAATGAATTTTCTTCGTTCGGCTTGGTATTGGACTGTGCTGTTGGCGGCTCCGTCGCTCGTGAGCCTGACGATGTCCGGGGCACAAACACCAACTGGTAGCTCGCAAGCTCCGAGTGGAGTCGGGCAAACCGGCACGATTGTGGCCGAATCATACTCGCCGGCTCTGATCGAGAGCGGAGGCTCCTTGTTCCGGCAAGATTGCTCTTTCTGTCATGGCCGCGATGCTGGAGGCGGAGAGAGCGGGCCAGATCTCACGCGGTCCAAGCTCGTAACTGAGGATCGGGAGGGAGACAAGATCGGTCCCATTGTCCGTAATGGACGCCCCGAGAAGGGCATGCCGCGCTTTGAAGTTTCCGATCAACAGGTTGCCGGACTGATGGCCTTTATCCATACCCAACAGAACGAGGCGGCCAAGAAGAAGGGAAGACGCAAGGGGGTGGATGTTTCCGATCTCCAAACGGGGAACGCAGAGGCCGGCAAGCAGTTCTTCGACGCTGCGGGAGGCTGTTCAACCTGCCACTCGCCAACAGGAGATCTTTCCGGAATCGCCTCGCGATACGAGGGTCTAAAGCTCGAGCAGCAGATGCTGTATCCCAAACAGGCGAAATCCAGAGTCACGATCAGACTTGCGTCGGGTCAAACGATTACCGGCACTTTGGAATACCTCGATGAGTTTACCGTTGGCCTCATTGATCCTACCGGCTTGTATCGATCCTGGAGGACCGGCGATGTGGAATACAAAGTCGACGCGCCGGTGAACGCCCATGTCGAGCTATTCGCTAAGTACACCGACGCGGACATCCATAATCTGATGGCGTATTTGCAAACTTTGCGCTGACGGATGAGATCCGTTGCGACACCTCCGTTGAAAGGTTCCCAGTCGATATGGACTCTGTGACGATTCGATTTCTTCTCGCGGTGAGCACGATGATTGCGATTGCGCTGCCCGGCGTGATGTGCGCGCAAGGCGTGGATGACCAAATGCTTCTGCATCCGCCGGCCGACAGTTGGCCTGGGTATCACGGAGATTATTCTGGCAGACGTCACAGTTCACTAACCCAGATCACGCCGCAGAATGTGAAAGATCTAGCGCTCGCCTGGGCTTTCCAAACCGACCAGATTAAAGAAATCAAGTCTTCACCGTTGCTAGTCGATGGTATTTTGTACTTTACGGTTCCAGATAACGTTTGGGCGGTCGATGCGCGGTCCGGCCACCAGATCTGGCATTACACTCACCGGTCGAACAAAGGGGAGTACATCGGACATCGCGGTGTGGCGATGTACAAGGGCTGGCTTTACCTTACGACTCCCGATGCCCACCTGATCTCCTTGAATGCTAAAGATGGCACTGTGCGCTGGGACCAAGTGATCGCCGATGTCGACCAGGGCTACTGGTCCACGATGACGCCTCTGGTCGTACGAAACCATGTGATCGCCGGAGTGGGCGGCGACCTGGACAATCTTTCCGGCTACCTTCGTTCCTTCGATCCCGAAACCGGTGCGGTGCAATGGCAATGGAACAGCACTCCTCCAGGCGGAACTCCGAATGGCACCACGGGAGGAACGACATGGATGACTGGCACCTATGACCCGGAACTCAACCTTGTCTTTTGGGGCACCGGAAATCCAACGCCGGTGCTAAACGGCGCGACCCGCCCCGGTGACAACGAATGGACCTGCAGCATCGTTGCGCTCAACCCTGATAACGGGCAATTCGTCTGGGGCTTTGTGGCTTCTCCGCACGATACTCACGATTGGGATGCCGTGGAAACACCTGTGCTCGTCAACGGGGAGTTTCACGGTCAGCCGAAAAAAATGCTGATGCAGAGCTCGCGCAACGGCTACTTTTTCGTCCTCGACCGTACCAACGGAAAAAACCTTCTGACGGTTCCCTTCGGGCCGTCGAACTGGGCTCTAGGAATCGACAAAGAAGGCCGGCCGATTCCCAATCCCGACAAAGAGCCTAAACCGGACGGTCGGCTGATTGCGCCTGACGAGGGCGGCATGACGAATTATCGTTCCCCGAGCTTCGACCCACAGACCGGCTTATTTGTCGTCGATGCTCGACCGAGCTGGAGCATCTATTTTGCCAAACCGGCCGATGGAGACTATGGGTGGGCGGGCGCAGACTACGGTCTATGGAGCAAAAGCGTCATCGAGGCCATCGACTACCAAACGGGCAAAGTTCGCTGGAGTCATGAGGTGGGCCCGGGCAGCTCGGGGGCCGGTGTCCTTACCACCGACTCGGGATTGACGTTTACCGGCGATGCTCACGGTAACATCCTGGCGCTAGAGACCAGCGATGGTAGGACTCTGTGGCACTCGGGAACCGGGGCCGCGATGCAAACTTCCCCGATCACCTATGAATTGGATGGCCGGCAATATGTGGTGACCGGTAGCGGCGGCGTAATGTTTGCATGGGCGCTTCCGCAAACATGAAGCAATACCCTCAGCGTTTTACGATTTCTCTCATGCTCGGCGCGAAGTGAAGCGATGGGAAAACAACGACGCGGAATTCATCTGATCGCTCAGATGGCCAGTGTTTCGATTGGTACAGTCGACCGTGCGTTGCACGGACGTGACGGCATCAAGGAGTCCACTCGTCAGCACATTCTGCAAATCGCGCGGCAAATCGGTTATACGCCAAATCTAGCCGCGCGCGCTTTATCGGTTGCGCGAGCCACCGCTCGGATCGGCGTGTGCATACCGCGGGAAATCCATTTCTTTTACGATCAGCTTTGGAGCGGCGTGCTCGATGAAGCCAAGCGCGTGTCACAGCTCGGTATCGAGTTCATCAACCGCCCGGTGCAGATCCTTGGCGCAGGTGACACGAAAGCATTTAAGGAGCTACTGGATCTTGATGTCGACGGAGTCATCCTGACGGCGGGGAATCCGAAGGATCTGAAGCCCTTGATCGACGAGGCGGAGAGCAAAGGCGTCCATGTGGTTTGTGTTTCGACGGACGCGCCTGAGAGTCGGCGCTCTAGCATCGTGTGCGTGGAGCCGTACCTCAATGGGTGTCTGGCCGGCGAATTGATGGGAAAATTCGTCGTTCCCGGCTCAAAGGTAGCGGTTGTCGCGGGCATGTTGATGGCGGAAGACCATCGCAAGAAGGCGGATGGCTTCTCGGAAGCATTTCCGAAGCATTGTCCCGGCGGGAAAATTGTGGCGGTGATCGAAGGACATGAAGATGAGGACGTGAGCTTTCAGAAGACGTTTGACTTGCTCCGCCGTGTGCCGGCTTTGGCGGGTATTTACGTAAACACCGTAAATTGTTTGCCTGTCTGCCGGGCGCTCGGGGCCAGAGGGCTCAGCGGAAAAGTAAAGTTGATCACCACGGACCTCTTCGTGGAGATGGCGCCTTACTTCAAGAAAGGCACGATTGCGGCCTCAATTTACCAACAACCGCATCGTCAAGGACAGATTGCCGTCCGGGTAATGGCGGATAATCTCACCAGCAAAGTGAATCTACCTCCTGCAGTGCACCTGAGTCCCGGCGTGGTCATGTCTTCGAACTTGCATCTTTTCCGCGAGATGCGACTAACCGACGATAAGCTGACGGAGGCAATTCTGCGGGGTGCCGAAGGGCCCCAGTCGTAGTTTTCCTCTGCCCCCGGTGCCGAAGGACCGACTTTGCTTAGTATCCCAAGCAGTTTGCTGAACCCCGGTCGATATGCGCAGCTGGTTCATTACGATCGGCCGTGGACCTCTACTAGGCGAGGTGGGCATGCAGATAGGCGAAAAATGGTGTTGTGCAAACCCAAGTTGTGGAGCGGAAATTGTAGTCGTCAAATCCGCCAAACTTAAAGAGACGGACAGCCCCCGATGCGGATGTGGCAGTGTCTTGAGAAGACCGTACGAGAAATCAACAACCACGGGACTGACGGTCGGTCTAAACGAATTGAGGAGACCGGGGAAACGGTGACGAAGCGGTTGCAGGCAGTGGGCAGGACCGACTCTTGCCTCGGAAGCGGTTGTCGGTCCGCTCGGTCGAACCCATCAGGTCACATCCGTCCCAAGACGGCCTTATGAATCCGGGCCGGGCTTGCCCATGCAAATGTTATTTGTCCAGCTTCAAGCCGTCAATAGCCTTGTGGCGACCTTGTGAGGGCCATCCCAAACGGTGCAGTTAGAGTTCGAGTGCAGTGATTTGGTGGCCCAAGTGTAGCCGCGTCGAACGCTCTTCCGTGGTTAGGCCTTCACGGACTTTTTGATCAGCGGCAACGCGGATTTTGATGAGTTGCTCGCGATATTTGGTCTCTTTTGCGGTGAAGGGAAACCAGAATGGCCCGGCCGGTGGCGGCCTTTTTCTCGGACGAGTACGTCGTAGAGCAGAGACTTATAGTGCAGTGCGCGACACGTGCAGTCGAAACCGAGCAGCGTTGCAACCTGATTCTGAGAAAGCGCTGGCATGAAAGCCAGCGCTACACCGAATCGAAGAGCAAAGCCTCAAGATCTTGAGATCTTACGGGCATGGGGCGCGCAGCGAGCCGCGCTGTTACGCGGAGGCGGTCGAGGTTGTAGCGACGAGTGCGAATTCGACGCGGCGGCGCATCGGGTCGATGCGTTCGGCTCGGACGCGGACACGATCGCCGAGTTTCCAGGTAAGCGTGTTGATTTGTTTGCGCTGACTGCGGGAGCGGCGTTCGTTGCCGGGAACCGCGACAATGGCGTGATCGCCTTCGCGGTAGATACAGCGGACTTCCGCGGCTTCTTCGAACGCATTGATCGGGATCAGGCCTTCCACAAAAACTTCGAAGAGCTCGACGAAGCAGCCGAATTTTTGCACGGAAATAATCAGCGCGTTGTACTCGTCTCCGAGATGTTGCTCCATGAACTGCGCGGTTTTCCAGGCGACCAGTTCGCGCTCGGCAGTGGCGGCGCGGCGTTCGGTTTCCGAAGTTTCCGTCGCGATCTCCTCCAAATGTCTTTCAGAATATAAAGTCGCTTCGACTCCCACCGCAGGCTTGATTTGCGATGGAGCCTTCGCGGAGGGATTGGCGAGCGCCCATTTCAGGACTCGATGCACCACGAGATCGGGATAGCGGCGAATCGGGGAAGTGAAGTGCGTGTACTCGTCGAAACCGAGAGCGAAATGTCCGAGGGAATCAGCAGCGTAGCGGGCTTGTTTCAGGGAGCGAAGCATTAAATAGGAAAGGATGCGCTCTTCGGGCCGGCCGGAAAGTCTGTCGACAAGTTTTTGGTAATGTCGCGGAGTGATGTTGATGTCCGTGCCGGGGAGTGCGACCCGCTGCTGGCGTTCGCGACCGTGCCCGCGGGATTCGAGTTTACCGGCTTTCGCGGGAGAAGGCACTTTGCCGTGGCGAACCGCCACTTCGCGCTGATAGAGGTTTTCGACGCCGAGGGAATAGCCAAAGGCGCGGGCGAGTTCTTCGAATTCTAGGACCTTGCGCGCGTCGGGTTTTTCATGAACGCGGTGTAGCACGTGGAGGCCGCGTTGGAGAAGGTAGTGGGCGACGGCGCGATTGGCGGCGAGCATGAACTCTTCAATGATGCGATGGGCTACGTTGCGCTCGCTGCGCCCGATGTTGGTCATGTTCTGCTGTTCGTCGAATTGGATGACAGGCTCGGGAAGATCGAAATCGATGGAGCCGTTTTCGTTACGGCGGGAGTTGAGCAGTTGGGCCAAGTCTTTCATGACGCGGAAATGATGCTGATGAGGGCCGTAGCGTTCACTCATTTGCGGATCACCGGTCAGGACCTTGTCGACGTTGGTGTAGGTCATGCGTTCGGCGGAGCGAATCACGCCAGGAACCATGGCGGCGTTGAGCGGCCGGCCGGCTGCGTCGAAGTGCATAATGGCACTCATGACCAGCCGGTCTTGCTGCGGATTGAGGGAGCACATGCCGTTCGAGAGCGACTCCGGAAGCATGGGGACCGCGCGATCGATGAAGTAAACGGAATTGCCGCGAAGGCGGGCTTCGCGATCGAGTGGCGATTCGAGATGAACGTAGTGGGCGACGTCGGCGATGTGCACTTGCAACAACCAGCCGCCGTCGTCGCGACGCTCGACATAAACGGCGTCGTCGAAATCGCGAGCCGTCTCGCCGTCGATGGTGACGATCGGCAGATCGCGAAAATCCTGGCGCCCGGCGCGTTCTGATTCGTGGACGGGAAGCGCGAGGCGTTCCGCTTCTTGCAGGACTTCGGCGGGGAAAGCGTGGGGGAGATGGTGCTTGCGGATGATAATTTCGGTGTCGACGCCGAGATCACCGGGGCGTCCTAGAATTTCGACCACGCGCCCCACAGGGGCAGTGCCGCCGCGTCCGTAGTGGAGAAGTTCGGCGTTCACGACAGCGCCGTCGAGTTTGGGGATGTGCGGGAGCCGCTTGCCGCGGCCCGGCTGCTCTCTTTTGCCGGCGAGAAGCTGATCGCGGAGAGCGGTGGCGAGTTCTTCGCCCGCAGAAAGTTCGATATCGTGCTGCACGCGAGGGTCGTAGGGAACGACGATGCAGCCCTGCGCAGTGTAACGAAACAGGCCGACGATTGAGGGATGGGCGCGGCCAACGATCCGGACGATGCGGCCTTCGGCCCGGCGCGCGCCGGGAATTCCGCTCAGGCGAACGAGGCGCGCGATAACCGTGTCGCCATGCATGGCATCTTCGACGTAGTCGCGAGGTATGAAAATGTCGCCGTCAACGTTGGGAATTGCGACATCCGGAACAACGAAGCCGTAGCCGTCCTGATGCAAGACCAGACGGCCTTTGATTTCGTCGCGCGCCGCCGCCTTGTGCTCCGCGAAATGATCAGCCTCGGGGCGGGGGCGATTTTGAAAGTCCGGGGCCGCTTTTGGTTTCTGCGCACGGCGAAAAAGAAAACGACCTCGCGAGATTTCTTCGACGAGGCCGCGTTTTTTTAGTTTCTCGAGCATCAGGAGCAGCGCGCGCCGATCGTTTTTTTTGAGGTGGAGCGAGCGGGAAAGATCGTCCAGGGTGACGGAATCGCTCCTAAGTTGAAGAAAGCGCAGGATGTTATCGATACTCAAAGGAGCGGGTCGAGACATGGAAGGAGCACCTTCCTAAGGTGAAAACTGTACGCGCGTATTCTATGCACTTTTCTAAAATAGTTGTAACCATTTTCGCGTCGCAGGAGTTTCATAAACAGGCCAACACACGACCGATTAGCCGCCCTCCGTCAGGCTAATCGGACATTCCTCGAAAGAGGAATACAGGGGAGGCGGGAAGACCTGGCCCGCCTCCCTCCTTTAAATACGCAATGTTTATGCGGGTATTTGAAGTGTCCTAACGGCTGAGTGTGGCTACTGGGTCCAAATGGGTCCACGAATTTTTCAACTCATCTTCTAGAAGTTATCTCATAAACACATTCAAGCCGCTGAACGGTTGAAACTTATGACAAACGGCGTAAACCGAGAGCATGGACCTCACCGACGCCCAGTGGGCCGTTCTCGAACCATTGTTCCGTCCGAAGCGACGGGCCGATGGACGCGGGAGGCCGTGGCAGGACACACGCGCGGTGCTGAACGGAGTCTTTTGGGTTCTACGCACGGGTGCTCCTTGGCACGATTTGCCGTCTCGCTATCCGCCCTATCAGACCTGTCATCGGCGCTTCCAACATTGGCAACGCAGTGGGTTGTTGACTCGCCTACTGCAAAAACTGGCCGAAGACTTACGAGACCGAGGAAAGCTCGATCTGAGCGAATCCTTCATCGACGCCAGTTTCAGCGGCGCGAAAAAGGGGGCTCTGGTGTCGGCCCTACAAAACGCGGCAAAGGCAGCAAAATCGTGGCAATCGCAGACAGCCATGGTCTTCCTTTCGCCGTGCACGTGGCCAGCGCTTCGCCTCATGAAACAAAACTCGTCGAACCCACGCTCGAGCACCGCTTCCTCAAGCAAACTCCCGAGCGGATGATCGGCGACCGCGCTTATGACAGCGATCCTTTGGACCAGCGCATCCAGGAACGCTACGGCGTGCAACTCATCGCGCCTCACAAATTTGTGCGCGTGGCCCCCGCAACTCAAGACGGGCGCCGCCTGCGTCGATATCGCCGCCGTTGGAAGATCGAGCGTCTGTTCGCTTGGCTTCATAACTTTCGTCGCACAGTCATTCGCTGGGAATACTACCCAGAGAATTTCCTCGGGATGGTGCAGCTCGCTTGCGCTGTTATCCTCCTGAGGCATTTATGAGATGGCTTCTAGTTTATCTTGCCTGCCTTTGATCCAGTGGCTGTATCGTCGTTCCGTCATCTTGATTGAAGAGTGTCCCAAGAGAGTCGAGACGGTTTGCAAGCTGACGCCGTGCGACAAAAGATCGGTAGCCAGGGTGTGTCGAAAAAGATGTGGATAAGCCCGCCGTACGCCCGCAGATTCAAACACTTTGGCTAAGGATTTCTGGCAGACACCGAGTGCAGACCTGGGTTTGGACAAGCCATCCCAAAAATACCATTGGCCTTTGACTGGGATTTTTGCGAGTGCGGTGACAACCTGCGGTGGCAATGGGCAGAAAACATCGATACCCGTTTTAGCAGTTCTGAGGAATAGGCGATTACCTCGAACAGCATCACGACGCAGAGTCACGACATCACGAATGCGTAACCCCGTATACCGAAGCACCAGAATCATTGCTTTGAGCAGGACGCCCCGCTTCTTCTGCGAATGCTTGTCACAGGCTTTGAGTATCTTGTCCAATTCCGCCTGCTCAAGCGGCACGATCTTCTGATCAATGACCTTCGCAGCCTTCAGATCTTCGGCATAGTTCTCGTCAATCCATTTAGACTTCTTGCAGAAACCTATGAACGCGCGCAGATTCCCCAGCTTTACTCGGGCGGATTCGTTCTTGTTGGGCCAGGTGGCTCGAAACTGGCGAAGGTTGTCTAGATTGAGATCGGAAATGAAGAGTAGGCTGTTAGCTGCGGCGAAGTCTTGTAGCTGACGAAATAACAAGCGGAACTTGTATACCGTGGGGTCCTTCAGGTCACGCGCCTTGGCATCTTCTAAGTATTTGTCGCACGCATCCTTGATCGCAGGAGATGTCGTCAGCCGTTTGATTCCGCTAAGTCCTATGCGACTCAATTCTCTAAGCGCGAATGCAAAGTGCTTCAAACACCGCGGCCAACATACGTTGCGGGCGAAATGGAGGTTTGAAGTGCTCCCCAAAATTCGGACCAATCAATAAGGTGTAAAATCGCTGCCTCGGAAACGGAGCAGAGATGAAATCGAGGCAACGGCGGAGGTTCAGCGCGGAAATGAAAGCACGAATCGCGCTGGAGGCGATCAAGGAGCAGAAGACCATTCAGGAGATCGCTTCGCATTACGGGGTGCATCCCAGCCAAGTAACGAACTGGAAGCGGCAAGCGATTCAAGGAGCGCCGGAACTGTTTGCGGATCGGCGGTCGCAGCCGGACACGAGCGAGGAAACGCTGAAGGCGGAGTTGTACCAGCAGATCGGGCAGTTGCAGGTGGAGCTGGACTGGCTTAAAAAAAAGTCCGGCCTATCGCGTTAGAGCAGAGGCAGGGATGGATTTCAGCGCACAAAGAACTGAGCATACGGCAGCAGTGCCGCTTGACGGGGGTTTCGCGGTCGGGGTGGTATTACGAGACGGAACCGGAGACGGCCGAGAATTTGCGATTGATGCGGTTGCTCGACGAGCAATACACACGGACGCCGTTTTACGGAATCCGGAAGATGGGTTGGTGGCTCGGCGAGCAAGGATACGTGGTCAATGCGAAACGGGTACGCCGGCTGATGCGGGAGATGGGGCTGGAAGCGATCTATCCGAAGCCACGGCTGTCGGTTCCCGGGTCAGGACACAAGATCTATCCGTATCGGCTGGGCAGCCTGAAGATCGAACGGCCGGACCACGTTTGGGCCAGCGATATCACCTACATCCGCCTGCGGCAGGGCTTTGTTTATCTGGTGGCGATTATGGATTGGTTCAGCCGCTATGTGCTGGCGTGGGAAGTATCGATTTCGTTGGAGAGCGCCTTTTGCGTGGCGGCACTGGACTGGGCATTGACGACGACGCGGCCGGAGATCTTCAATACCGACCAAGGGGCGCAGTTCACCAGCGAGGTATTTACGAACCGTCTGGAGAAGCAGGACATCACGATCAGCATGGACGGACGAGGGCGAGCGATCGACAACATTTTCATCGAACGATTATGGCGGACGGTGAAATACGAAGAGGTTTATCTGAAGGATTACGTCGACGTGCTGGAAGCCGTCTCCAACCTCAAAAGTTATTTCACTTTTTACAATCACGAGCGCCCGCATCAGTCGTTGGGCTATCAGACGCCAGCGGCGATCTATTTTGGGAAAGTGAAATGGGCTTGAGGAGGGACAACGCAAGGGATGCTACGGGTCGATCAAGTTGGCGATCGTCGTTCCTGGGCGATGCTGGCACGAACTTTTTCTGTGGAAAAGTAGAGCGAGGCACGAAGAAAGAAAAAAGTAGCAAAAAAGAAAGAAAAGAGGGCCCATGGAAACTGACGCTGCTGAAGGAAATCCGCAAAGACCGCGGATTCCCCCAGCAGCTTGAAAAGAGCCTCGCAAAAAGACGCTCGGCTTTTTCACAGTTCCCACAGGCCCAACAACAAGGAACTATTTACAATAATTTATGGCAGGCAGCGATCCACCTTAAGTAGGCTAAATTTCGGTCCGAAGGATGGGGAGCACCTCAGTTTCGACCACCCCAGACCTTTATGTGGAAGAGAAAGGAATCAAGAAGCTCATTAAATTCGACTTCAATCAAGAGAAGTCAAAGGATGGCGTACCGGAAATAATTCTAAAGGTGATGCACGAAGCCTCGACGCTAGGAAACCTTGGTGTACGGCCAAAGGATGTTATCTACATTGACGTGCCTCGGGAGGTAACGCTGACCGGAGAAAAGTTGAACAAGAAACTGAAGAAAGATATCGACGCTGCGCTTGCCACTATTCAGGATATGTGGGGAAATATCAAACAAGAATAATGAAAGTTGTCGGCTCCTCCGTCACAGACGGCGTTGGTATCGAACCCAACATCTATACGCGACCTTGATAGGCGTTCAGGCGTCCCCGCCGAAAGGCTTAATAAAAAGCTTTGGCGTCCTAGGCAGCACAGTCGCAATTTATATGGGAGTCGCTTCCTTTGTTTTTGGTTTGCTTGGTTGGCTGCTCGTTATGAAGAAGCGCGTCCTCCAATGTTCCGCGTGCGGCGCAACCGTGAGTGCATCTTAATCGGTATAATTCCCTTCCCGTCTCCTCCGCACATCCAATGTGGAGTTCCCCATGATTGGTGCCATCGGCTTCGAATCCGACGAAGTCCAACTGCGAAAACTCCGTGAGCGCTTGCGCCTAATGTCCGACCAAGAGTTGATTCAGTTCGGTAAGGAATGTCGCAATCTGGTGCGCGCAAAACGTGTATGGCTTCGCCTGACCCGTGGCCCGCACAACTGGAAGCGGCGCGGGAGGAGTGGAGACGGAGGCATCCGAAGGTTTGAATGGATGCCGGAACCACCAAACGTTACCCTCGGAGGCATGTTCAGTGGCTCCAGCAGGTGCGATTCTACGGTGCCGTCTCATAAGCCGGAATCAAGCGTTTACTGTAAAGGCTTAGGGGACCTTGGTGTATTGGCATGTGCTGGCCACATTTCGGATGTACACCTTCTGACCGATAGCCGTAGCTTCTCTTCACGGTTTAGTGTCGCTGTGCACCTGTTTTTGGGTGGGGCCGCTCTAATCTTTATCTTTAGGCGGGAACCGAGGTTATTGCGGCCTCTACTTCTTCTTGCTCATCCAAGTAGTTCCGTCGAACACCTTGATAACCGCGCCGTCGCTCGGTCGGACCGTGGGGCAGATCTCGCACCTCAAGCCATCCTGGACAGAAATTTCAGCCTGAAACGCGCCGACACCCGTGATCGTCCCCGCGCGCGGCTTGTCAGGACGCGGGACTGACGGAGATTTGTTTGATCTGAATACTCGTGGCCGGTGGACGTTCTACCTCAATCTCGACCATGGCCTGTAGTTCGATCCCTTTGGGAAGTGCTCCCATTTCTATTCCGGGATTCTTAAGCTTCAGCATTTGGAGAATCTCAGTTCCTTCAGTCTTGGACTTCTGGAAATAGTCCTGAGCGAAGCGCTCACGCTCTACATTCATCGAAGCGATCTTTCGAAAATACCTGACCAGATTAGTGCCTAAGTCGCTGGTTTTGACAATGCAAACGGTGTGCTGTCCGTAAGTGCCAAAATGGATTTTAGTGGTCCACTTTTTATCACCAGTGACGAGTAATGGGTGAGGTTGCGGGAACCACTGGCCACCAACGGCGGTGAAGGCAAAGACGTCGTCTCCAGGAGGGTTCAAAATCTACCCTGAATTTCAAATGCTCCGTGTTTATCGTAGGTTCTAATTGTTTGGCCTGATTCCAAATTGGTAAACTGAATTCCCAGCGTCTGCTGAACGCGAATGAATTTATGGTTGAGTACGTGAAGCCGCTCGGCAAGATGAGGTGGAAAAAGCTCTACGTCGATTCCACGACTTTGAAGCTCCCAAAGATCTTTTCCTCTAACCCCTTGGTTCGGATCGAGAATGCCGATGTACACTTTTTTGAATCTGTGCTGGGTAATCAACTCGGTACAGCAATCCAAGGGATCAGAGCGGACCTCTTTGGTACAAGGTTCCAATGTCGTGTAGAGCGTAGCCTGGGGCAGTAGTGTTTTATCACGAACCCTGTTGATAGCTACTTTCTCGGCATGGTCATCATCTCCCGTTTTGCCGGTGCCTCGGCGGCCACTCCCAATCACGGTCTTGCCAATGGCAATGACAGCTCCCACCTTAGGTATTCGGTCTGCTATCGGAACGCACTTTTTAGCTAAGGCGATAGCTTTTGTCATCAGCATTTTGTCGGTGTTAGTCATAGTCTGTTTCGCCGGACTGGCGCCTCGTAGAGGCCGCCCGTGTTGCGCCCATCGGTTGATACCACTTTTGGTATCAAAAAGAAAAGCCGGGAACCTTTTCGGACCCCCGGCCTTCAGAGAAGATTTATTTGGGATTTTGGTTTGACTCGAAAATATCTATCCATAACTTGAGCGTTGAATTGTGCCAATCTTCTTTTCCCAAATATGGGCGCAATTCCTTTTCATATCTGTCGCGGAGGGTTTGAAGGTCCAATTTTTCTGTCTTAAACAGATAATCTGCATCGTCCCGATCATATCCTTCGTTGCGTTCCAGTTTTGAGAGAATTAAATCATACGGATCGGGCGCAAGCAGTTTGATGTTCTTGAATTGCCCTGGAAACATTTCTGTCAATCTCTTGTCGTAGTCTTCCGGCAAGCTCATCACGTTGGCCTTATGGAGCCAGACTTTATGTTTCTTGGCCAGAGGTGATCCTTCACCAGCAATTTCAATCAGATTTGTATTTGCTGGAACCGCCGTGAAGAAATCGATGTCTCCTGTGGTTCGCGGAAAACCGTAGAAATAAACGACGACGAAACCGCCCACGCAATGTAATTCCAAGGACTCGGTTAGCACGTCATCAATTTCTTCGAAGAGGTCTTTCCATGGGGACGTAAGATGCCTCGGTCTTGGTTTAGACGACATATTGCAGATGTTCTGGCCGCATATCGGCCAAGAGGTTCCAATGACGGGCGGCTTCCGGCCGGTTTTTCTCCAGCCAAACCTTCTCGCTTTCTGTCTTTGGCTTCCGGTAGAAGGCATCTTCTTTGGCTAGTCGGCTTTCGTTGAGGACGGCCTCGAGTGCCTGAAGCTCATGCGTTTTATTGGCGTCCTGTGCATGTTGTTCCGACACCAAGCGCGCGAGTGTAACGACGAATCCCAGACGATTTTGAAGATTGAGTCTTCGTGCCTGATCGACTAGCCATTCTGGGCGCATGTGCGAATATTTCAGTGCCAGCCACGGCAGGGCTTGAGCAACTCGACCATCAAGGGTCTCCTGAGCTAGGGCGGTGAGCAGGACTTCACTGGGATTCTTCTTGGCTACATGAGAATGCAGATACGCGAACCCCGGGTAACCGAGTTTCCCCAAAGCCTGAGCTAGATGATCATTATCAGTAGGTTCCACTCTAAAATCTTTCGCAACCGGAAGTACGTCGGCGGAGAGACCGTAAAATCCAGCGAACCAGCGAGTCAGCTTTGGGGTGAGCCGACGCTTCCCGTTCTCCAGAAAGTTGACATAAGCCTGTGACACGCCCAAACGCGCAGCGACCTCGGCCTGTCCAAGACCCTTCGCTAGACGTGCTGCTTTAAGTTCATGTGGTTCCATGGCTCCTCATTTATAACAAAAAGTGTTATACGATGTCAAGTTGCGAAAGGGCAAAAAGCCAAACCCTCGGCGGAAGACAGATGCCAGGGCGGTTATCTCCTTCCTTTCCAGCTATTTCCCGTTCGCCGCTTTCACCGTATGCAGTATCTGCATTCACGTCCGCCAGCTGCGCCGCTGCCGCCTCCACCAACGCCGCCGCCACCAACTCCTACTTCTACTCCTACTCCAGGCGCCCTCGCCTTAGCTGCCTTCATCCACGCCGCATCAATGTCGGCGCGCCTGTACGCCTTCAGCGGCAGCCTGATCCGCCACGGGTCGATTCCGCTGATCGCAACAGCGGACTTGCGGAGCAGTTCACGAAGCAAGCTGAAGACGCGGAGAATCTCCTGATGTGGATTATCCACGTGGAGAACATAGTCCTCGTGGAGGCGAGATCAGAATCCGAATAGCTTAGTGAATAAACCGTTGGCGTCGTGGACTACGGCTGAACAACGTCTTGCGGAACAAGCTTTGCAAATACACTTCGACGAAGACCGCTAGCCTCCGCGCTTGCTCTTGCTCGAATCATCTGAACGCATCAATATTGATTCGAACCACACCGACCCCAATCCCTTTCCGCTCCCGCTCCGGATACTTCGAGCGCGCTTTCTCCGCGAGTTGTTTCGTTTTGAGGGGTTTCGATAGTGCAGTGAACTCACCATCGACATATTTGAACAGCAGCCATTTCTCGATTGTTTTGGGCACTCCAAATTTATAGCACGAGCGTCGCTCATGATCAGGCCCTATCTGAGATCGAGCCTCCCCGCTACAAGAAACAGGCCGGGGGCATCGCGATTTTCACGGTCCCTTTACCGGTAATCTGACTAACCTGATTCAAGGAGCTATTTGGCGGGAGCCGCCACTGGCGCCGAATCCGCTCTATGAATCTGCCACGTGGGGCCACCATCTTCCCACTGGTTGTCGGTGAGCTGCTCTACCTCCGTGCCGTCGTAGTGCATCACGAAAATTTCGCCATACGGCTGCGGCGCTCCGTCGGTATAGAGCACCTCGTCCCTTAAATCCCATCCGGCTGCTGGTAAACACAAGCCGTTCGCCGTCGGGCGACCAGCCCACATGCGCGTCGTTGCCTGTGGTGTGGGTCAATTGGACGGCGTGAAGTATCAGGTCGATTTTGAGGTTCGACGGACTGCGCTCATCAGCGAATGGCAGATCGTCAAAGACAATTAATAGCTTGCCGTTTACAAAACTAAAGACTACCGTCAGGCCAACGGTTGAGGGGGCTGCCGCTAAAGTTTTCGAATAAGAGTTGGGAAAGTGCCGCTGAGCATTTACCACCACTCCTGTCCACATTTACGGCGAACGCCGATGGCATTCCCGTATAACAACAGAGGCATCCGATAGCCTCCCACCCTCACAGATTCAGTCAAAGACCATGGAGGTTTGTTTTAGGGATCGAGAACCGATTTTGCCGGAGAATGTCAGCCGTGGAAGGAGTGACGCATGAAAACGATACTCAGAGCGATGTTGGGAGTCACGATCACGGTGTCGCCACTTCTCGCTGGGCAAGAACCCACGCCGGAAAAGGAAAAACAGAAACAAGACGAATCGAGAAAACAGCCACCTCCGAACCAACAGCAGGAACCACAGCCGCAGGAAAAGGCGAAACCAAAGCCGGAAAAGCCACAAGCAGAACCGGCGGCACCGCCAAAACAACAGAAACCCGACGAAAAGCAGCAACAGCAGCAGGAACAAGAGAAGCAAAAGCAGGCAAAAGAAGAGGAGAAGAAATCGAAGGATAGCAAGCAGCAACAAGGACAAACCGGGCAACAAAACAGCCGAACGCAGCAATCACCGCAGGCCTCGTACGGAAAAGGGCAACGGATTCCATCAGAGAAATTCCAGTCCAACTTTGGGAGCCAGCACTATTTTCAGGTGCAGTACCTGCAGGACGGCCGCCGATTTCAACACGCCGGTTATTGGTTCGAGATTGTTGAAGTTTGGCCGGCAGATTGGTCGTACGACGATCTCTGTTACATTGGGGAAGACGCGGGCGAATACTACATTGCAGACGTGTATCACCCAGGCGTTCGCGTATCGGTGATAGTCGTTGATGGGTGAAGGAGGGATGCACGACCCATCAACCGAGTTGGCTGCTTATCGAACCTCCTCAGCCCAACAGACGATTCTATTGGATCTTCTTCGGTCCCAACAGCAGTTGGAGGCTATGCACCGAGAGGACTGGCCCAAAAGCCGACGAAAATCGCTGAACATCGATTATTCTGGGACGATTCTCCGTGATATAGGGAATACAAGACAGGCTCAGGCGCTGGTGGCTGTATCCATGGACGATCTATCTCGCTTGACTGAGAAGCTGGCGTTCCGGTCTGCCGACCTCCGACAGAGGCTTAAGCAATTGAAGGCCGATGTAGAGAACAAAGACAACGAGACTAAAGATGTGCTGAAGCTTTCGCCCGAAAAGAATTGCACGCGGGCAGCCCAAGTTAAACTGTCTCTCATAACCACAACCCTTAATGGGCTACCTGTTGCGGTTTTGGGAGATGCGGTTATCACAAGGGCCAAAAACCAAGTGAAGCTATTGGAATCTCTGGTTCGTTTCGACAGGTGGGTTGTCAGGATTCTATTCGTGGCGGGAGTTTGTTTAACTCTCTACGGCTTGATTAAAGGAATAAAAGTAGCAGCGATCTCGGATTGAGTTCAATGTTCCGATTGTTCCGGGCAGGTCGGGCACGGGCAGCAAGCCGGTTGACATCACCAAATGGATGTTCCACATTACTGGGTCCAAAATGGGTCCACTTTCGTTTGCTACGTGAATTTCGTTGGTTCTATTACTTATATAATTCAACAACTTACGGGTTATCAGCGGTTCAAGGTGGGAAGACCTGGCCCGCCTCCCCTTCCTTTTCTTTCCCCACGTGAATCCTTTTTGTGTCGTTTTGTGCATGCGCGATTTCCTCGAGAAATATACCTGGAATTTCGGATAGAGCTTTTGACGCGGCTTATTGAGACTTAGCAGTAGTCGGAAGCGGTTCTTCGACGCGCTTTTCGGAATTAGGGTTGTGGGGGATTCAAATGCTCGTCATCCTGTTTCACGCGTTTGGTGTTGCCTCATGCGTTTTAACTGCAAGATTTTGGTATCTGCTGGTTCGCAGTTAACGCCTTCTCACCGGGAGTTGAATTCTCGCCAACCATTAGATCCCCCTATTCTGAACCTCCTCAACTACTCCGTCTTGCGAAAAACTGACCGGATTTAGACCTGGTCAGCCTTCTGCTCTTTTTCCCGCGAGCGTTCCTTTGTCCATTAAGATCTGAGGTGCATTCGCCAGACATCAGCGGCGATTGCGATTGCCGTTTTTGTGTGCCGAGCTGCAGGGAGGCTGCGTGAAATGTTAAGTAAGGCCGCGACGTCGCTTCTGCTGATTGTAGCGGTGGCGTTCGTGGCGCGAGCGGGCTTTGCGTGGCGTCAGACGTCGAAAATGGCTACCGAAGTGATGCAAACGGTGCCCTTCCAGACTGAAACGGGGCATATAGCGTATTCGCTGGCGACCGGGAAGGGCTTTTCTTCGCCGTTTCAGCGAGACAGCGGGCCCACGGCTTGGCTGGCGCCGGTATATCCGCTGAT
This sequence comes from Candidatus Acidiferrales bacterium, assembly GCA_963722985.1. Lineage (GTDB taxonomy): Bacteria > Acidobacteriota > Terriglobia > Acidiferrales > UBA7541 > Acidiferrum. Next base: position 809,708 of record CAVROZ010000008.1, read on the forward strand.
GGTGGCCGGAATTTTCAAAGTATTTGGCGTGTACACTCGCGCATCCTTTTTCGTCGCAATTTTCTTCAATATTGTTTTCTCTTCCGCGACTTGCGTTCCGATTTTTTATGCCGGCAAGCGCGCCGCGGGGCTCATTGTGGGCAGCTTCGGCGCGTGGCTTTGGGCGCTGTTTCCGAATGCGATCATGATTCCATTTGAATGGATTTGGGATACCTCGCTCACGGCGCTGTTGGTGGCGACGATCGTATGGGCCACACTGAACCTGGTCGAATCGAAACGATCGCGGAACTGGGCGGGCTACGGCCTGCTTTGGGGTGGTGCCCTTATGACGAACCCATCGGCCGGTTCCGCGCTTCCGGTAATGCTGGGATGGCTTTTATTTCGCAATTGGCGCGAAGAGGGCGCACGCCGCGACGGGAGACTGGATCTCCGGCGACCGGCGCTGGCCGCGCTTGTGGCGCTGCTTTGTTGCGTTCCATGGACCGTCCGAAATTACTTGGTGTTCCACCAGTTCATTCCGTTTCGTTCCAATCTTGCGTATGAGTTGTACGTCGGCAACAACGAAAACTACGATGAACGACGGAGAGGCGTACCCGTGATCACGCAGGACCTTGAAACGCTACGCTATCTGCGGATGGGCGAGACATCCTTCATGGAGGAAGAGAAGCAAAAGGCACTCCGGTTCATTGAGACTCACCCGCGGATGGAAATCCGGCTGATTGGCTGGCGGTTTGTGGACTTCTGGATGGGTGTTCCCGATCCGCTGAGAACATTTCGGGTGACGGACTCCTGGCTGGTTCGCGGCATTCTGCTCGGAAACCTCTTTAGTTCGGTTGGTGCGCTGTTGGGAGTGGCCGTGCTATTGGTCAGGCGGAATGCGTACGTCATTCCCCTTGCAGCGTTTTTTGTGGTTTTTCCGTTGTTGTACTACGTGACGCATACTTCCTTGCGGTACCGGCATCCGATCGATCCTGTGTTGATGCTGCTCTTGGCCTTCCTGATCGGCACATTGTGCCACTGTATCATCGGGTTGCGCGGCAAGGGTGGGGGGCAATCCGTCATCGATGATTCGTAGTCGGCAGCCGAGGAAGGGTGCGGGATTGTTTGAGTTTAGGTATTCAGATACTGTGTTGAGTCCCTTCAGGGAGAGACTGACGGTGAAGAAGATTCTTTTGGGTATTGTGATTGTCACGCAGTTGGGATTGGCGAATGCCGGGCGCGTTTGCGCGCAAGCGAGTCCAGAGAATTCATCGCGAGAATGGCAGATCTGGACGGGCGGAGGGCATGGAATCAATGGAAGCCAGTCCGGCGACGCTTTGTGGAATCTGGGATTGCGGTACGGAATGATCTTGACGGCGCCGCACCTACCGGGAATTTTGCGCGGTCAGTTGGAATATGCCGTTGACGTTGTTCCGCTCTGGCTGATTGCGCAGAAAACGAACACGGCGTACGGGGGTAGCATCGATCCGTTTGCGTTCAAGTGGATTTTTGATACGCCCAAAAAGGTGAAACCATTTTTCCAGATCGAGGGCGGTTGTTTGTTTACGAATACGAAAGTGCCGGAAGGCACGTCGCAGATTAACTTCACGACGAGCGGCGGTATTGGCGCGCATTTCTTGGGAAAGAAACACAATTTCAGCGCGGAAGTGCGGTTTCAGCACATTTCGAATGCTGGCATGACCAACCCGAATCCAGGGATCAATACGATGCAGGTGCGCATCGGTTTTGGGGCATTCCGGAATTAAGAGCAACAAGATCGACCCGCAAAACCTGGGGCGTTTAGACACCTTCGGGGGAGCACACGACTCCTAAGCAGGCGTGCAGGCGTCACTTCATATCGTTTACCGGACATGAGTTCTCTTCTTCAAAGCGAAGCTCGGAGAAGCTGGCCCAACTTCGATAACGTAGGGGTGAATCTCAAGCAGGTTCTATTGCAGATTGGCGCGCGAAGAGAATGAATGGTGCCCAAGAGAGGACTCGAACCTCCACGACCGTAAGGCCACTAGCTCCTGAAGCTAGCGCGTCTGCCAGTTCCGCCACTTGGGCACAAGTGCAATTAAACGAGGCAAATCCAATTCTGAGGCTGTGGAGGAAGGTTTGTCAACGAAGAGGCATCGCGTTATCCAAATCGAGTGGAAGAGTGGGACGGACCGGAAGCCAAGAAACAAGTCGGATGTTAGAATGTTGCCGGCTCAGGGGAAATGGAGGTGTTTATGGCAAGGAAGACTTGTCCAAAGTGCCCGGGTGCGCCGGAGATGCAGGCTTCGCCAGTGGCAGGAATCATACCGGCGAGGAGGAACGGCGAATTGTCGGCGAAGGTTGTCAGTGACGCCTGCGGTTTTCCGATCCGCGCGTACGAATGTCCGAACTGCCATTTGGTTGAGCTGTATCGAGAGCTGGAGGTTAGTCCATCCGCGTGATGAGGATGTCGCGGCCATCGGTGTGAAGAATCATTGTTGTTACGTGGGCGTGGTCGTCCAGTGCAAAGGTAAAACATCATCCGCGCTTTGAGAAGAAGTCCCGCTCGCTCTCCGCAAAAAGTTCTTGTTTGGGCTCGAACATTGACGGCACCTGGTAGGAGAGCGGCGATCATCGGCAGGCGTGCTACATCAAACAACGGGAAACAATCTGAGACTGACGAACGAGACCGGATCCTTGGCCACCGGATCGATTGCCGGCAAACGGGACGTGACAACCTACTGGGAATGGGACGCCGATTGCAGGCACGCTCACCAGGAAGCGGCGACCGCCGTAACTGCGATAACGGCACGGACTGGACCCGCCAACGGCGTTCCGAAACGCCGGAAAAGTTGGCCTCGATCAGTATTTGTTTAGCCGATCCAACCCACTGGTATTCTCAATCCATGGTGCTATACTCCCGCCGTAAGACCGACCTGCCGCCGCAGAGCAGGCTAACGGGGACCGATTCCAGGAGGTTGTTATGGAAGGTCAAGTTACGGGCCCGATGCTTTATCTGCTGATTGCCTGGGGTGTCGTTACCGCCATCTTCTTGGTCTTGATTGCTTGGCGGAGCGTCCTTTCCAGCCACGAAGACGACCAAATCTTCATTGATGCCGCGCAAGAACATATGGCCAGAGAGCAGCGGGAGTTGATCACAAAGATTCAAAAGCTGTCCCCACCGATCCTGACCAGCGGGATCACCTCCGGGGTGCTGCTTCTGTTGATTGCCGGGATATTCGTCTATAACGGCCTGAAGAATTTTTAGGCCGTTCGACGAATTCGGTCTTTCACCAGTCAGGGCTTCGCGGGAGCGGGTTGCGCGGACTGCGGCGCGGCACTTGCAGGCGAGCCATTTTGAGGGACCTGAACGAGAGAGGTGTGGTTGTGAACGATTACCCAGTTCTCGTTCCTCTTCTCGAGCACTAGGGTGGTCTGACCTTCAGCGTCCATCGGGTTGCCATCCACTACGGCACTGAAATCCCACTGATAACAGGCCCATGCAAACTGCCCGGTTGGACCGATGCGGATTAGAGTATTGTTGCGATCCATGCGCACCTGTTGCATTCGCGCGCGCTGGGATTGGTATGCGGCGAGGTAGTTCGTCCAGCCAATCGCAGGGGGAGTCCAAGTGCCGGCGACCACGGAAATGTCGTCGGAGACATTTTTGTGCATCTTCCCTATGTCGCCAAGCTGCCAGGCGCCCAGAAACTCTCCGATGACGAAATCGATTTTTGTTTCGTCGGGCGCAGAGGCCGCTACTCCAGGGGGCGGTGTGGGTTGCGTGTCATCGGTTTTCTTTTTCTTTTGCGCGGCGGCGGTGCCGGCGGAGACGAGACAAAACGCCAGGAGAAGGATGGCTCCCACGATTCGATTGCTCTTCATGCTGGATGTACTCCTGTGACCGCCTTGAAAGTCGGCCACGACAGAAAATTGCGCGCGCCCGGGTTCTCCTTGAGAGACTGTGACGCGCGAAAGACAGAGATGAGGATAGCGCAGTGCGCAGCATTCGGCAGGTGCATGTGCCTAGTTGGTTCCTGCCGCGGTCCCTGCAGGCGTCGTCTGCAAGGCGCGAGGGCGGAAATTGTCGAGATCGTGCGCTCCTAACGAAGGGGCGAGCGACTTCAGGGATGGATTGGTTCGGAGGCGCAGAGGAGGTTGACGAAGAGGCGGTAGGCGCCAGGGACACCTTCGGGGAGTTCGCGGAAAAACGCGATGCCGGTGTAGATGTAGGTGCCCTTGCCGTATTTGGTGTACACCAGGCCGCCGGTCAGATCTTTTTCGCCGGGATCGTGCATCGCGAGAAGCGCAGTATAGCGGGAATCGAAATCGCTCCAGAAATAGAGGCCACGTTCCTGAATCCAATTTTGGAAATCCGCTTGGGTGATTTTGTTGGGACGGTTTAGCAGAGGATCGTCGGGCTTGAGGAATTTCACCTCCGCGGTTTCGTCGGTGATCCGCGGAGTGGGAGTACCGATTTTGGCGGGGTAGGGAGCGGGAAGAAGCTTGTCCCAGACGAAATCGCGATTGTATTGAACCACGAGCGTGCCGCCGCTCGAGACGTAGTCGAGGAGCCGTTTGTTGGCGCCGGCGAGCTCGGGACGGAGTTCGTAGGCGCGGACGCCGACGACGATGGCGTCGTACTTCGAGAGATCTCCGAACGTAAGAGCGTCGGTGTCCAGCATTTCGACGGCGATACCGAGACGCCGAAGCGCGTCGGGGATGGGCTCTCCTTCTGCAGAAATATAGCCGACGTGGAGATTGGCAGGGACGTTGATTTCGAAGGCTTGGACGACGGTTTGCGCGGGCTCGCTCCAGAGGATCGTGGGCATGGAGGGCAGCGGTTCGAGAGAAGTCGAGAATTTTTCGCCGCCGCGATCGACATAGGCCGTAATGGTGAAGTTGCCGGCATCCAGCGTCGCGGGCGGAGTCACGGTGAGCTTGGCATACTGATCGCCGCCGCCGTCAAAGGAGAGGTCCACGGGGGCGCTCGCCGCAATGCCGTCAGGAACGTCCAGACCGACGGAAACCTTCGCCGGCTTTTCGGAATAGGAGTGCACGCGCAGGAAGACCTCGAAAGGCTTGTGCGGCACGTCAAGGATCGCGATGAATTGTTGGGGATCCACAGAAATCGTATATGCCGGGACGAGCCGGAGCGGAATACGCGTCATTGTCGTGGAAGTGGTCGTTATGTAGGCGACAGGCGTCGATGGACAAAAGGTAAACTCGTCGATCTTCACCTCACGTCCCACTTCGAGTAGGGGAGGAGGTTCGGGTGTCAGCAACGGAGTCGGCGGTCCGAGCATTCCATGGCATGGCTGACTATTGAGAACGGCGGGGCCCCCCTTGTTTTTTCCAAAAGCGAGGACCCAAGAAAATTCAGCGGTTTTCTCGGCCCCTTCGTTTTGGCCTGGGGCAGGGTGCATTCTCTCGATAGGCTGAGTGTAGGAAAATTGCGGAGCGCCGAAAGCGCAGCTGACGTCGGGTCGGCAGTGCGTCGAAATGTTGACGGTGAAGTCCTCATCCGCAACAACATTGGGCCGATCGCCGTAGGCGAAAAATTGTAATCCAGCGGCAAGCTGAAGAGCGCGGTCTAACTTTTGCTTCTCGCGATCGAGAAAATCCAGTTTATCAAACAGGCTAGGCGGCATCGGGGACGGAATGGAGAGCATGGAGGCACGTTGCAATGATTTCTGCGCGGAAACGATAGCAGAGACTGAGGAAGGCCAATCCAATTTGAGGGCCGCTGCGCGGGCAATTTCGAGAAAATGATCGGCTTGCCTTAGTTCTTCGTCGCATCCGCAAGGGTTCTTCATGGACGCAGCGGAGGAAAGGGTTATCGCGAGCGAGGTAGGATCGAAATGGCCGCCGTTTTCGGGAACCAGCGCGATCGGCCTGCGAAGAAATGGAGAATTTAAGAAACCCGCTATGCCTTGGGTGTGGTGGTTGACGAAAGCATCGATGCCGATTTGGCGCCAACTCTTCCCGTAAAGCGGAGAAACATCGTCGAGAGGAAGTAGGTAACCTTTGGGGGCATCGCTGCGGTCCAGATTGAGGATCAGAATCGGGGGTTGCGGATTCCAGGGAGTTTCTGCGGGAGGAACTGGTTTCTTGCCGGTTGGATCGCTCGGATTGTAGGAGCGATCGGCGGCGAGTTGAACGGCTTTCGGCGTGAGAAGGCCGGAGGCTTGGTGATGTCCGTGCCCGGTGTGCACCCCGCCCCAGTGGTTGATGACGATGTTGGGTCGAAAAGCGCGAATTACGCGGACCATGTCTTCAAGGACCTGGCCGTCCCAGATTTTTTCCGTTTCTTCCGGGGTTTTTGAGAAGCCGAAGTCGCGCGCCCGCGTGAAATAGAGTTTGACGCCGTAACCGCGCGTAGCGGCGAGGAGCTCCTGCGTGCGGATGAGGCCAAGGCGCGGGGCTTGTTCTGGGCCGAGGGCGTTTTGCCCGCCTTCGCCGCGGGTGAGCGAGAGAAGCACGACGTCGGCATGAAGGCCGCGGGCGAGATAGGTTAGGACCGCGGCGGACTCGTCGTCGGGATGCGCGGTGATGTAGAGGATGCGCGTGGTGACGCGGGCGCTGTCGATGGCTTCGATCGTTTCGGGGAGGCCCGGGCCGGTGCCGGGAGCGGGAGGGAATTGAGCGGGAGCGTGAGAGGGGAAGACGGTGAAAATGGTTAGGGCTAGGGCGAGCCGCGCGATGGTCACTGATCCTCCAAAAAAACTCTGCCGCCGAGAAGACCGCCGTGGAGCTAGCGACGCAAGGAAGCGCAGGCAACCCGCCGCGCTCCAAATTCAATCAACGGCTGCAGCGAATGGCCATTGTCGCATTTCCCTGGTCCAAACCAGAAACGCAATAACGCCGAGCGCCACTTCGAGCAGTCCCCATTTACGGACAGGACCGGTGTGCCAGAAGAGCCAGGCCCACGCGAAGGTCGTGAGGACGGCTGGGACGGGGTAGAACCACATCTTGAAGGGCAGTTTTTCAGGCGGCCACCGTCTGCGGAGAAGCATCACCCCAACGGCTTGGCCCATGAATTGGACAAGAAGACGCATGGCGAGAATCGCAGCGATTACCGTTTTCAATTTCAGGGTGACACTGAAAGCGAGCGAGAGACCACCGAGAAAAAGCAGAGATACGTGCGGGAAATGTTTTGTCGGATGCACCCGAGCGAAGACAGAAAGGAAGTTTCGGTCAAGCGCCGCGGAGTAGGGGACGCGGGAATAACCGAGAAGCACGGAGAAGACGCTGGCCATGGCGATCCATAAGACCATGACGGTTATGAAACGAGCAGCGCCGTGGCCATACAGGCGCTCCACAAATAAGCTGGCGAGGAATGGAGTATTTTGCGCTTCGCGCCAGGGGACCACGCCGAGGATGCTCGTCTGCATGGCGAGATAGAGAACGGTGATGCCGAGGATCGAGAGAAAAATCCCGCGAGGAATGTTTTTTTCGGGGTCGCGAATTTCTCCTCCCAAATGGCAAATGTTGTAGTAGCCGAAATAACTGTAGATCGTGCTGACCATGGCGGCGCCGAGGCCAGCGAACCAAACAGAAGAAAGTTGAAACGCGCCGGGAGGGAAATCGAACGCGATCTTGGGATCGAAATGGCGAACGCCGCCCCAGATCAACCAGAGCATGGTGCCGACTACGCCGACCCACAAAAGCACCGAGATTTTACCGATCGTCGTGATGCGGCGGTATAGGAGGATCACTAGCAGCATCACCAGTCCGCCGGAAATGGCTTTGGCCTGCCACCAGTTGAAAGGGTAAATAAATTTGGCGTAATCGGAGAAGCCGATCGCGGCGGAGGCGACCGACAACGGCGCTTGAATCAAAGTTTGCCAAACGAAGAGGAAGGACATGAGCCGGCCCCATTTTTGTGGACCATAGGCTTCGCGCAAAAAAACGTAGGTGCCGCCCGCTTTCGGCATCGCCGCGCCGAGTTCGGACCACACAAAACCGTCAAGAGTAGCGAGGAGCGCACCTGCCAGCCAGGCGATGAGGGCCTGCGGACCGCCCATGGCCTTGATGACGAGAGAACTTACGACGAAAGGGCCGATACCCACAATTTCGATCATGTTGAGAGCGACCGCTTCCTTTAGGCCGAGGCCGCGCTCCAACTGAGGCTGAGGAGATGGAGAGGTGGGGAGTGGGGACCGGATTCCCATGCGCAGTGAGAATAACAAAGGATGCAGCGCGTGCCTAAGACCACATGAAACGCGCGTATCGGACAGGCAACAGGGCTCTGGACGGCCGCCTTAGAGAGAGAAAAAGTGCAAACTCTGAACTGCGAATCGCAGTTCCCTCTGCCCCTCCTTGAATGACTGATTTTTCTCGCGAATCCTTCCCGCGTCAACGGTTGAGGATTATGCAATACAAGAAAGGACTGCGGGATGGATGTTGCAGCCGAGACTTCTGGACGCTGCATTGCTCTCGAATCCTGAAGGTCGTCGACGAAATGCTAAACCTGAGAATGCTGCAAACAGTCGTGTGCGTGCGGCGCAGATGGCCGTGGTGAGCACATTCTCGCAAGAGCCATTTCGTTTGGCGGCGTTGGCAGAACAGCTTACACTCGTGCCGAGGAAGGTATGAAGCACCGGACTCCTTCCTGTGGAGTCTATGTTTCGAAAGCTTCTGTGGCCAGCGATTGTAATGGCGCTACTGGTAAGGCCGGGTCTGGCGGTAGCGGAACCCGGAACCAAGCTCAATCTTCCCGCTGGCACAACTTCCATTCTCGATGACATCTACTCGGGCCGGCGCGACCTGGCGCTTCCGAAAATCCACCAGCTCGAACAGCAGGCGCCGGATGATCCGCTCGGCTATTTGCTCGAAGCGGAAGCTGATTGGTGGAAGATCTGGTGGGACTCGGCGGAATTCAAATATGGAATGACCATGGCCCGGCACCATGAGAAAGCACCGGACGATCAACATTATTTTGAGCTGACCACCAAGGCGTACCACCTGGCGGAAAGTCAGTTACGGCAGCAGGACACCGGAGAGATGCTTTTGTATGCCGCGATGGCGGATGGGCTCGCGGCGAGGCTCTATGGAATAAGGTCGGAATCCCGGGCAACCGCGCGGGCTGGAGTGCGCGCGCGAGAAAATTTCCTGGCGGCCCTGGCGCTCGATCCGTCGCTGGCCGATGCCTATACAGGATTGGGGCTTTATAACTATTACGTCGACACGCTTTCCATGATGGCGAGGGCGCTCAGATTCCTGATGGGGATCCCTGGCGGATCGAAAGAAGAAGGGATTCAGCAGCTAAAGCGAGCGATTCTGGAAGGGCAGATCAGCCCAGTTCTGGCGCGTTTTTACCTGGCCTTGAACCTGCTCAACTACGACCAGCGTTATGAAGAAGCGATTCAGGTAATCACCCCGCTCGTCGAGAAGTATCCGGGGAATCCTTTGTACCAGTTGATGCTGGGAGACCTGAATGCCCGCCTCGGGCGAAAACAGCAAGCTGAAACGTACTACCGTGCGGCCGATGCGGCGGCGAGCGGGGTTCCGGAGCCGGAATGCCGGGCAAAGGTGAAGCGACTGGCGAAGCAGTCGCTCGAATCCCTCGAAAAGAACTGATGTGGCGCGCCAATCCCGAGCCCTCCAGGGCTTTGCGGGAAGTGCACGTGCGCGATATTATGGTTAGGGTTATGGGCGCCTGCGGTTGACATATTCCGTAGGGACGGATCAACGCGAGCGCTATTCCTTGCATCTCAACCCATATCAACTGCGCCGTTTTCCTCACGTGGGAAAACTATGGTTGGAACCGGGCGGGTTGAAGCTGTGTGTTGATGAGGAGAATCAATGAAGCGGTCCTCGAGAGCGATGGCTGTCTTTCTATTCGTATTCTGTGTGGCCGGTTGCAACGATTACAACAATTCCGTGCAATACAACACCGGCGCCACGCTCACCAATCTTTCGCCGTCGGGCTTGCCGTTCGGAACGCCGGCATCGGGAATATTGATCAATTGCCCCAACACGACGTCGGGACAAAACAACCCGTGCTTCACACTTTATGTGATCGCCAGCGGTTCAAATCCTTTCACGGCGCCGGGAGTCAACCCCGTTGTGCAGTGGAACGGAATCAAACTGCCCACCACCTACATCGATACCACCAACCTTTCGGCGCAGGTTCCCTATAGCTATATCGCCAAGCCCGGTTCGGTCGCAGTAAACGTCTACCAGCCTACCGGCCAAGGCACGGGATACAATGGGCTTTCGAACGCACTGACCTTCACCATCTATGGGGCGCAGAATCCCTATCCGACGTTGTCGTCGGTATCGCCGACTTCGGCGGGGTATTGCGATTCCACCTCGAAAACCTGCGGAAACGTGGCGATCACGGTGACCGGTACCGGTTTCATTCCAACGTCGCAAAATGGGGGATCGCAGGTCACCGTCACCAGCGCGTCCACCTATAACCAGGAGACGGCGATCACCGTGACGAGCTTTTCCTCGACACAGATGAAAGCCACAATTCCAGGGAAGCTCTTGTGCGCCAGCGGGACGGCGCAAATCAATGTGCTGAATCCTCCGAGTGCGATCTGCTTGCTGAATTGTCCGAACCTCGGGGGCGGTAACACGAACGCTCCGCCGGCCGGGCAACCGGTAACCACACAGACGTTTACGATTACGAATTCCACGCCAGTAAATACCTGCCCGGCGAATATTCCACCGGGAACGACCACCGCGGTAGAAAAAGCCGCAATCAGCCAGGATGGGCGCTACGTGGCATACTCCTCCGCGGAGAGCGGCACTTCGCAAGTTTTGCTGCATGACACGTGCTTCGGCACGAAGGACTGCGTGTCGATGACGCGCACCGTTTCGATCGCCGTTGACAATTCGCCGGGCAATGGAGACAGCCACGGCGTTTCGATGACTCCGGACGGTCGCTATGTGGCATTCAGCTCGGTGGCGAGCAACTTGTTGGAGAATGCGCCTGCGGGGCAGCAGATCTATTTGCGCGATACCTGCCACGGAGCGGATTCGTGCAAGCCGGTCACGCAAGTGATTTCTACGGGCGATATGCTATCCGGGAAGTATGCGGAGCTTCCTTCGGTGAGCGCTTCGGGACGCTACGTGGCGTTTCTTGCGGCCAAGGCGAACGTCGCCCTGTCCTCGGCAAGTGACCCGACCCGGCAAGTATTTGTCCGCGACACCTGTTTGGGCGCGACCAATTGCGTGCCGAAGACGACCGTGATCAGCGGTTCCGCTCTTGTAGCCGAGGATGCACCGTCAATCAGCCGGGATGGACAGTATGTCGCGTACACGTCCTCGCAAGGCGGCAGTTGGCAGATCGTGTTGAGCGACACGTGCGTTGGGGCGGCGAGCTCCTGCAGGCCTTCGACGCGCGCGATTTCGATCGCGACCGACGGCTCGGTAGGAGATGGTGCAAGCCACAACGCGGTGATGACGGCAGACGGCCGCTACGTCGCATTCAGCTCTGCCGCCGCGAATCTGATCGAGAATGCGCCGTTGGGGCGACAGGTCTATTTGCGGGATACATGCGCGGGAGCAGATGCACGGTGCAAGGCTAGTACGCTGCTGGCATCAACCGATGAACAGGGGGCGTTGAGCGGAACGGAAGGCATTCTTCCGTCCGTGAGCGCTTCAGCACGATATGTCGCGTTTCTTGCGGTGAACGCGAGCCCGACAGGATCTGCCACAATGCCCAACAGCGGATTGCGGCAGGTGTTTGTGCGAGACATGTGTCTTGGGGCGGCCGAGTGCGCACCGAAAACGATGCGGATTTCTCTACAGCCCGGATATGTGCCGTCGGAAAGCCCGCAACCGGCAGGCCCGGCGATCGCTGGGTTTGCGAAACAGGTGGCGCTGTCGGACGGCAAGAGCGCTACGATGTTTACGCCTGCCGTTGCCGTTGACGACCGCGTGTTATTGGCCATTCCTGGCGGAAACAACTAGAAGCAGTTAAGAGACCAAGAAAACAGGGGCGTATCACTGTGCCCCGGCTTTGCTCGTGACGGACTGCGTGCTCGTCGGGAGAAGCTCTGCTAGCCGAGGAAGCCCAGATTGTTGGTTGGGAAGTTGGCTAGGTTCGGGAAGATCGATGGCAAATTGGTGGCGCTGACGCCGAACCAGGTTGCGAGCGTGGCAGCATACTGATCGAGGGCGGTCGTCGGAATCCATCGGCCGTTTTGGTCGGCGTCGTTAGGACCGCCGAGTGCGAGCGTAGGATAGGTGCCGTAAATGGAGTTGCCTTGCACCGCGCCGCCGAGAACCAGATGGTTGCTGCCCCAGGCGTGGTCGGACCCGCCATTCGAGCCTGGCTGGAAGGTGCGGCTGAACTCCGACAAAGTGAAGCTCGTAACGGCGTTGGCGACGCCAAGTTCCTGTGTGGCCTGATAAAACGCGGACATGCTCTGGCTGACCGTAGTCAATAGCTGAACCTGTTGCATCAGCTGATCGCTGTGCGTGTCAAAGCCGCCATAAGAGCAGAAGAAGATCTGACGATTCACGCCGAGCGCGCCGCGGGCGGAGATTACCTGCGCGACCTGAAGCAACTGCTGGGCCAGATAGTTGTTGGGGAATTGCGTCTGGATCGGCGGAATATTTTTCAACGCTTGCGAAAGGACTTGGGCGTATTGAACGGCCTGGCCGGTGATGGTATTTGCCGCTTGCACCAGGTTCAGGCCGCTGTCGAAGGTCAGCAACTGCTGCGTAGCGGCGTACCTTGCCTGTGAGGCCGCGGACGTATCGAATCCTTGAAGGCCGGGAGTCTGGCCAGGATTCATCGTGAATGGCTGGGAGGTGATGCCGGTGCAAAAAATGGCATTGCCGCTGACCGAAAGGATCGGCGGAAACTGGGCGGCGCTATTGTAGCTTTGCACCGAATCCGCCATTTTTCCGGCCCAGCCGGATAAAGGCGTTCCATTCAGCTGGGCGCTCTGCCATTGATTCTGCTGGTCGGAGTGTGAATAGAGATTTTGTGGCAGATTGAGCGAAGCCTGATACGCCGCTTGGGTTGTTGGCTGAACCAGCGTCCCGACGTTTGTGACGAACGCGAGATTTTTCTGATTGTTGAAATAGCCTTGCATCTCCGGCATGTTCGGGTGCACGCCGTAAATGGACTGCCCGCCCGATTGTAGAGGGAGAAGCTGCGCCTGGGGTATCGCCAGAACCGACCGCGCCTGCTGGTACGCGGCATAGCGAGAGTCGATCGGCACCAGCACGTTGTTGCCGTCATTGCCGCCGAACATGAAGATGCACACGAGCGCTTTGTAGTCCGACGCGCCCTGCGCCAGAGCGCTGACCAGTCCGAATTTGCTGAGGCCACCGACGAGAGTGGCGCCGGCGGCGGAGCAGCAGGCCAACCTAAGCAAGTCTCTGCGTGTGTGAACGTTCTTCATCATGCGCTCCTATGATCCTAGTGCTGCACCTGATACATCGCCGAAGAAATGTAGAGATAAATGGCTGCCTGCGCTTGCCCCTGGGTGTCGGTTGGATCGTAGGCGCTCAAAGCCGTCGAAATGGTCTGTTGCATCTGGTCCGGCGTCGTGCCGTGCAGGAACAGAGTGTCGAGCCAGGAAATCATCTGGTCGGGAGTACCGGCGTTGATCACTGGGCTGAAATTGAGCTGCGTGTTCGAGCCCATCGCCCCGTAAACGGCGTCGTTCATCACATTGTCGCGACCGAGCGCGGTATTCGTGTTAAAGATGCCGAATTCCGGCCCGTTCAGGGTGGTTTGCGGGATCGGGTTCACCGGCGGAAAGAAGTTGAAGACCGTCGGTGCATAAAAGATGTTCTCCGACATATTGTCGCCTTCATTCGCGAGTCCGCCGCCGTCAGTTTTGACGTGGAATGCGCGACAGAGGCTGACGATCATGACCACCGGCTCGCGCAGTTTGCCGTCCGTGGCCACCACCGTTGCGGGGACGTCGCCGCGGCGCGCTTCTGGATCAAGAAGGATCGCGGCAATGGTGGCTTGCATATCACCGCGCTTGCCGGAGCCGTAGCTGTTGAACGTGCCTGTGCTGAAAGCCTGGGCGACGCGCTGTACATAAGCCGGGCTAGGATTGCTGGTGACCAACTTTTCGATGAGCTGCGTGGCGACAAACGGTGCGATGTTCGGATGATTGAAGATAATGCCGAGTGCGGCGGCGAGGTCCTGCTCGGCGGTTTGTCCGGCGGGAATCGATTGGCCGAGAATTGTTTTCGCACCGGTGTCGTGCTCGGATTCGATCGGTATCATTGGGCCGCCGTAGTAGGGCGGATTGTTATTCTGCTGAGACATTGCCGGCGCTGTCGGGAAGGTCCAGCCCGTAAACGCGCGGCCCAGGTCCATGACGTCATTCTGTGCGTACGTCGGAATCGGATTGCCGGTGGCATCGAGGACTGGAGTACCGTCCGGATTCAGCTGGTTCAAGCCAAGCGTGAAGAGCTGCATGATTTCACGGGCGTAGTTTTCGTTGGCATGCTGCCCGGGAGCCGGGGCGTTGTTGTTCACCATGTTGAGGAAGTTGCCCATGGCCGGCGTCAGAGTGACGTCGTTCATGATCGTAAGATAGTTGGTGAGCGCGTCGGTATCCAAGGCGCGCATGTAATTCGTGTACCCGGTCGGATCGCTGATGGTGTCCGCGCCGACAACCCATAATTCGTTGAGGGCCATCGCCGTGCGCAAGCGAAGTTGATCACCCCCCGCGATGGAGTTGAGGAAGAACGACTGCTGGACGTTGCTGATGCTGTCATTCGGACGCGGATTGGGATACGGAGTGACCGTGGCGGCAAACTGGTTTTGGAGGTAGTCGTCGAAACCCAACTCTTCAACCTGATTCAGATTTTCCATGTTGGGGCCGAAAGAAGCTTGTTCAAGGAAACGCACGGCAGCCGAGGAGGTAACCGGTGAGCCTGACGTCGTGACCGTGATTTTCAGGCCATTCGAAGTGCCGCCACCTGGTACAGGATTGGTGACGATGATGTTGACGTTTCCCGCTTGTGCGGCAGTCGCAGCGCCGATCGCGGTGATCATTGTGTCCGTCACATAAGTGATCTGCAAAGGCTGGCCACCGAAGGTTGCTGTGGATGTGGCGACGAAGCCGGTCCCGTAGAACGTGAGCTCGAACGCGCCGGGACCGACCGTCCCAGGCGTGATGGACGTAAGCGTCGGAACAGGATTTGAGAGATTGACCGTGGCGCTGCCAGATTTGGTGGTGTCGACAACGCTGGTGGCTGTGACCGTAACACTACCCAAACCGACAATGTTCACTGGCGCCGTGTAGTTCCCGTTTCCGTCGACCGTACCGACGGTGCTGTTGCCGTAAGCAACGCCGTTCACCGACCAATTGAGCTGAATGTCGGTCGTGCCCGTCACGGTAGCTTGGAATTGCGTGGTGTTGCCCGCGCCTATGGTGACGTTCTTAGGCGCAAGGGTGACCACGATGTCCGTGCTGGCGACGACCTGAACTGGAATCGATGCGGAAGTCGCTGAAACAGGATTTGGGTTCGTGACCGAGACGTTCACAGCTCCGACTTGCGCGGCAGTGGCGGTGCCGGTAGCGGTCAATTCCGTAGCCGAAACAAAAGTCGTCGCCAGCGGCACGGAGCCAAAATTCACGACCGAGCCTTTCATGAAGCCCGAGCCTGTAAGTGTCACGGTGAATTTTCCGATGACAATCAAGTTGGGCGTGACGCTGCTAAGGACCGGAACCTGGTTGCCGAGAGTAATCGAAGCGTTGCCCGATGCGGAAGTGTCCGCGACGCTGGTCGCCGTAACGGTAATCGTGCTCGGATTCGGAAGGTTGTAAGGAGCTAGATAATTACCGTTCCCGACGATGGTGCCTACAGTTTCATTTCCTCCGGCAATGCCGTTCACGGTCCAGGTTACGGCTTGGTTGGTTGTACCGGTGACGGTCGCTGCGAAAACCTGCTGTGCACCGGCGCGGAGCACGCCAGTCGCCGGACTGACAGCGACGTTGATCAGGCTGCCCTTGACCTCGGCGCTGATGGACTTGGAGGCATTCGGGCCAGGAGCGGGATTTTGCACCGTGATATTGACAGTGCCCACTTCCGCATTCGTCGCCGTGCCCGTCGCAGTCAACTGCGTCGAGGAGACCACCGTGGTGGTGAGTGCCGTGCTGCCGAGAAACACCATGGCGCCCTTGGCGAAGTGCTGACCCGTCAAGGAGAGAGTGAACGGACCAACCGGAATGGTTAGCGGCGCGACGGTCGTGAGCACAGGAATCGGATTATCCAGAGTCACCGCGCTGCTGCCTGTTTTTGAGGAGTTGACCGTGTCGGTCGCGATCACCTTGATGGTGTTTGGCGCGGGAGGAAATTCAGGCGCGGTGTAGAAGCCGCTGTCGGAGATGGTGCCAATCGTGGGATTTCCGCCGGCGATGCCGTTTACCGTCCAATGCAAGGTAGGTCTGGAGCCATCGTTTGTTTTGGCGACGAACTGCTGGGTTGTCAGACCGGGCAAGGTTGCAGGCGACGGCGAAACGAGGATCGCATAACCTTCGGAGCCGCTGCCGGGGACGATCGCTTCAGCGCATCCGCCAAGGAAGATCACCACGATCGAGAGTAGGACGAACGCAGAACGCTTCAAGGCACTCCCCCGTTCTCTGTAGCGTTCCTACGCACCGGTCTTGCTACGCCGGTTTCGGATTCGCGACAGATGGGCTACTGAATGCGGTGGGACTGGTTGAGAGATGGTACGGGGGATAGGTATTTCGATCCACTGGCCGCAGGGCCAGATTCGGGCCAACTGCTCGCGTGACGTGCCGAATTGGTGTGGGAAGTGCTTGTGTCGAACGCGACCGGTAGGGACTAGCTTCTAAGGCCGTCCCTGCCCTTGCCGCGACAGAGTTCAAAGTGTGATTTCGACGAAGCGGACGACACCAGGAAGTTCTAGTTGAAGCGCACTCGGATGTCGGGACGTTTTTCGAGGTGGACGGAATCAATGAACCGCACTTGCCGCTCGTCGAGAGTCAAGATCATCGACGTCGTACGGACGCCTTCACCGAAGAAACGGACGCCTTTTAGCAAATTGCCGTCGGTGACGCCGGTGCAGGCGAAAATGATTTTGTTGCCGGGGGCGAGATCCTCGGTGACGTAAATGCGATGGGGATCTTTAACGCCCATTCGTTCGAGTCGTTCGCGGTGCTCGGGTTTGTTGACGACGAGGCGCGCGAGGATTTGGCCGTTCAGGCAACGAAGCGCCGCAGCGGTGAGGACGCCTTCTGGAGCCCCGCCCGTGCCCATGACCATGTGAACGCCAGTGCCGACGACGGCAGCGGAGATGCCCGCGGAAAGGTCGCCATCACCGATCAGGCGAATGCGCGCGCCAACTGCGCGAATATCCTCGATGATTTGCTGGTGGCGCGGACGATCGAGGACCATGACAACCAGGTCTTTGACGTCGCGATTCAGGCGCTTGGCGACGGCCTTCAAGTTGTCAGCAACGGGAGCGTCCAATTCCACGGCGCCTTTGCAGGAAGGGCCGACGACGATTTTTTCCATATAGATATCGGGAGCGTGGAGAAGACCGCCCCGTTCGCTGGCCGCGAGAACGGTGATGGCGTTTGCCGCCCCGGTGGCGCAGAGGTTCGTGCCTTCGAGTGGGTCTACGGCAATATCGACCTGGGGGAATAGAGATTTGGGGGCGTGTGTGGCGAGGCCGACTTTCTCGCCGATGTAGAGCATGGGCGCTTCGTCGCGCTCGCCTTCGCCGATGACGATGGTGCCGTCCATTTCGACCTGATCCATGGTCTCGCGCATGGCCTCGACGGCGACCTCGTCGGCTTTGTGGCGATCGCCAAAACCCATGGTGCGGGCGGCCGCGACCGCGGCGTTTTCGACGACGCGCAAGAATTCCAGGCTAAGACGTTCTTCCATGAACGGACCCTCCGCAGCCGCTTATCTTAGGGCAAAGCCGGGCTTATAGTCGAGACGCGCGTGGTTGAAAGCGGCCAAGCAGTTATCTCCCGCAATGGGCACGCACACACTAGCGCTCAGGGGTGTGGCTCGGGGCCGGAAATGGGCTGAATTGTGGCGTTCAGAAAACGCCCCTCGGAGAATTCCGTTTGCTGACCGGCGGATTTGCCTGCCACGGGCAGTAGGCGAGCGGTGAGCGGCTTGTTCCACTTCACCGAGAGCGTGGCGACATCACCGATGATGTGAGTCAGCTGTTCGTCGGTGACGTTTCCTGGCAAGGGGATGGTGTCGAGGCCGGTGCCGCAAACGGAGGAGTAGTTCAGCAGTGCATCGAGAGAGACGAGGCTCGCGTTCCATCGTTCGGCGAGAACGGAATCTTCAAGGACCGGCAGCATCACGCCGGAATAGCCGGTCTTGCGGAGACCGATTTCCTTCATCGCGGATGTGATTACGCCAACCGCGGAGAGCGTGCCGTTCGAGCCCAGGGGCTGGCGGGAAATATTTTCGATTGCGGTGACGATCGAAGCGTCTTTTGAGGGAGCGGGAGAAAGATCGAGGCCGAGATAGGTCCAGCCGCGCTCACTGTCGATGCGTGACGCAACGTTTTCGACACTTGAGGCCAGTTGGAAGAACAGATCGATCAACCGGCGCTTGGCGGTGGGAAGATCGGGCGCATCGCGCACAGCGGCGGCGACTTCGTTCGCCGATTCCAGGCCGACGGCAAATTGATGGCCCAGGCCGGCCAAGTACGCTCCCGGGAAAAACGGCGTAGCTTGTGAAACACTGGCGAGCGCCGCGAAACGAAAATTGCCTTCGCTGTGCACCGTGCCGGCAGCGAGATTTTTCATAACGCGCGCGGCGGCGCGAACGGCGGCCCAGTTCACGTTGCCGTTGCCCGTGACATTCACGGAGCCGTAAACGGATTGCGAATTTTTCAGGATGTCCGCGAGTAGATCGGATTGCGCGTCGCCATCATCGCCAGCGAGATACGCGGGTCCGATGGAGATGATGACATTTTGCATTTGGGCGAGCCCGTCGAGATCTTTGAAGAATTGCATGGCTTCGTCGTGCGAAAGGCCGTGGGTGTAGTCAGGAAACGGTTGGGTGGCGATGCGAAGCGTTTGCACCGTGAAGCCACGCGATTCGAATGTGGTTTGGGCAATCTTCAGGAATTTTACGGCCTCGCTAATTTGGAGCTGGTAACTCGAGCGTTCAAGACGCACGAAAGCGGTGATGCAGCGTATTTTCGTCTTGGGAGCTTCGGGCTCTGGCGCGTTAGTCTGCGCGAAGGTGGAGGCGGAAAGAAAGAGAAGAATAAGCGCGGTGAAAGAAGAGTACAGCAATGAGCGGGTCTTCATAGTCCTCACATGAACGCGGCGATTCCGGTGATTTTTTCTCCGATGACGAGTTTGTGGATGTCGTTGGTGCCTTCGTAGGTGTAGACGCTTTCGAGATTGTTCATGTGGCGCATGATGCAGTAGTCGTCGACGATGCCGTTGGCGCCGAGAATGTCGCGGGACTTGCGTGCGCTTTCGAGCGCGATCGCTACATTATTCATTTTTAGCATGGAGATGTGGCTCGGATCGGATTTGCCTTTGTCCTTGAGCCGGCCGACCTGCAGAGCCAGCAATTGGGCCTTCACGATTTCCGTAATCATCCACGCCAATTTTTCTTGCACGAGTTGGTGAGAGGCAATGGGTTTGTTCGCGAACTGCTTGCGTGTCTTCGCATATTGCAGAGCGGTGTCATAGCACGCCATAGCCGCGCCGATGGCGCCCCAGCCGATGCCGTAGCGCGCTTGGTTCAGGCAGCTGAATGGCCCACGCAGCCCGGCGACACCGGGCAGAAGATTTTGTTCGGGGATTTGGCAATCGGTAAGGGCGAGGCCGGAAGTCACGGAAGCGCGCAAAGACCATTTTCCATGGACGTCCCAGGTCTTGAAACCGGGGGTGCCCTTTTCGACCAGAAAGCCTCGGACTTTTTCGTCTTCGCACTTGGCCCACACCAAGGCGACATCCGCCAGGGAGCCGTTGGTAATCCACATTTTTTCGCCGTTGAGGATGTAGCCGCTTCCCTTCTTGACCGCGCGCGTCAACATTCCGCCGGGATTGGAGCCGAATTGCGGTTCCGTCAACCCGAAGCAGCCGATGGCCTTTCCTTCGTGCATGCGTGGCAGCCATTTTTCCTTTTGCGCGTCGCTGCCATAGGCGTCGATCGGGTACATCACGAGGCTGCTCTGAACAGAAACGAAACTGCGCAAGCCGGAATCGCCGCGCTCGAGTTCCTGCATGATAAGCCCGTAGGCGGTATTGGACATTCCGGCGCAGCCGTAACCTTCGAGGTTCGCGCCGAAAAAACCCAGGGTGCCGAGTTGCGGCACAAGTTGCATGGGAAAAGTGGCTTCGCGATTGTGTTTTTCGATGATGGGCAAAACTTCGTTGTCGACGAATTGACGGGCGGTCTGGCGGACCAGTTTTTCCTCGTCATTTAATTGGGAATCGAAATCGATGAAGTCCACACCGGCAAAAGAGGGCATGCAAGTCCCTTCAGAACGCCTACGCCAATGAAGATGGAAGTGTAGCAAGGCAAATGAGCGGTAGCCAGCGCTGGACAGGCGCGCTGCACAGCCCGGCTGGCTCCGCCGCTTGCCGGGAAGCCGAGAATAATTCCTCGGGCGCTTTTGCGAGTCGCGACGTTCGGAGTTCTTCGAAGCTCGGGATAAGCCTAAGGCCTAACCCGGTGCCAAACGATTTTTTGCGAGCGGAAGCTACACCGTGGGAACGAGGATTTCGGTGATCAGTTGGTCTTCCGGAGTTGTGCGCGGGTCATTGACATAATTCTCGATGCTGAAGTCGTCGCGAACGGGGACTTTCTGTTGCTGAACGGTTTCATACACGCGGCCAGAGGCTTCCGGCAATCCGGAATAAGGGCCGGTCAGAACAAAGCGGCTGTACCTTCCCCCGTGGAACCTCTCGTATCTCAGATTTGCTGGCAGGTTTGTGGGTTCTGCGGCGACCGACACGCCGGCGCGATAGATGTTTGGTCCCATTTTGTAGAGGCTCATGTAGCCAGTGATATTGTTGTGTGCGGAAATCACCGAAATCAGTTTGTGCAAGTCTTGCCAGGCTTGCGGCGCGGTATTTTGGAACGGACCAATTTTCTCGAGGAATACGTAATGAGTTTCAGGCCACGTGACGATCGTGGACTCGAGGTTGAGTTTAAGAGTGCTTGGCTTTGGGGCTGCCATGATGGTTCTCTTTTGAGGAAAAACGAGGCTTGCTCGGGGCGGAGGTCCAGTTTGCTAGATGTTACTTGTTAAATGCAAGTGAAATGACAAGGGCAGGAATGCAAATCAAACAGCCGGCCCACTCGCGATGGCATGCTTCGTCGACACAATTTGGTGTAGCGTCCACTTCCGGACCCAGTCGGCTTCCGTTTAGAAATGGGCTGGGGCATGAATGGAGATGCGCGCCTAGTGCGGTTTAGCGGGAGCCGGCGTGGACAGTTTTGGCGCAGGCGGAGGCTTTGTGGCTGGCGCTGGTGGGCCTGGTGCCGGTACTTCTGGCGGGATGGGCTTGAGCGCAGAGGCGGTGCGTAATCGCAAAGATTCTTGGTTTCGCAGGGCCTAGTTACTCACCGTGCGCCGGGGGGAACTTGCGCCGTAGTACTCCGGGCGGCGAAAGGATTAACATCAAATTGTGCATATCGCCGCAGATTCGTGGGAAAATGAGGGCGATAAGCGCCCGGCCCCTTGGCGCCTGTGAGTTACGCCTTGTTCGATCAGCCCTAGACGCCAGGAAGTGGAACCGGTAGCGGCATGCCCGCGGGAGACGTGTCGTTCACCTGATTTTGACGTTTGAGGTGCACCATGAGCGAAGCTTGGAACAAGTGGATCGGGCAGGTCGTTGACCACAAATATCAACTACAGCAGTTCCTTGGGACCACGGATCACAGCGTGGTGTTCCTTGCGGAATTCCATGCCCCGGAGTTGTGCCAGGCCACCATCAAGTTTATTTCTGCCGATTTTGGCGATAAGGAGCAACAGCTGGCTGCCTGGAAGGAAGCCGCGCAGTTGAACCATCCCCACCTGATCCGAATTTATGGCGCGGGCGCTTGCAGGATCGAAGAGATGGACCTGCTCTATGTGGCCATGGAGCATGCGGAGGAGAATCTGGGACAGGTGCTGCCGCAGCGGGCGCTGGTCGACGAAGAAACCCAGGAGATGCTCGGCTCGATTGTCGATGTGCTCGTATATTTGCACGACCGGGACTTGGTGCACGGACACGTAAAGCCTTCGAATGTGCTGGCGACCGGCGATTTGCTGAAGGTTTCAAGCGATACGATATTTCCCGCAGGCCAGGTCCGCGAAATGCGGCGGGAGCGTAGCCCGTACGACGCTCCGGAATTACCGGCGGCTCCTTATACGCGGGAGGCGGACATGTGGTCGCTCGGAGTGACACTGGTCGAGGCATTGACGCAACAGCCGGCGGTTTTGCCATTTAATGAAAATGCCGATCCCATCATTCCCTCCGCCGTTCGCGATCCCTATCTCGAGATCGTACAGCACACGTTGCGACGCAATCCCAGATTGCGTTGGGACATCGGGCAGCTAACGGAGCAGTTGAATCCGGCGGCTGCGGAAGCGAAAGCGGTCGCAGCTGTAGCAGGAGCAAGGGTGAGCGGCGCGGCTGCTTTGACTTCAGCTGGCGCGATGACCATGCCGCCACCTGCGCGGCCGGCGCCGATGTCGCCGTTGACCGTGCCCCTATCGAATGAACCCGCGGTTCCGCTGGCGAAATTGCCGTCGGCGCCGGCGATCGATTCGGAAAGAACGCGGCCGCAGTATCAGGCGGCAGCGCCGGCAAAAAGCCAGAGCGTCGAGCTGCCTGGCTATGTGATTCCGCTTTTTGCGGGAGCGCTGTTGGTGATTGCTTTGATCGTGCTGCCGTTTGCCCTGCGGCATCGCACAAAGCCGGATTCGAGTAATGTCGTTCGGACGACTGACGCTGGGAGTTCGACGCAAGCAGCTGCGGGACCATTGGTTTCGAGTGCCAGTGATGTTGCGCCGCCGGCGAAGTTGCCTACGCCAAAACCGGCGGTGGAGTTGCCGCCGAAAAACGCTACGCCTCCTGCCGCTGTGGTGACACCACCTCCACCGCCGGCCCCCTCGCGCAGCGAGGAGCCGACGGCCGCTCCCAAAGTCGCGAGTTCTGGCGCGGTTCGAGACGCGGGAGAACCGTTGGACAAAGTGACACCGACGGCCTCGGCGAAGGCTTTGTCGTCGATCCACGGCACGGTACGCGTCGGCGTGAAGGTACATGTAGACGCTGCGGGCAATGTCACGGCCGCGACCCTTGACGATGCGGGGCCCAGCCGCTATTTTGCGGACCTTTCGCTGAAGGCGGCGCGGCAATGGGTGTTCACGGCGCCGGAGGCGAATGGACACAGCGCACCGAGCGACTGGAAGATCCAGTTTAATTACACGCAAGCGGGTGTGCAGATGAGTTCGCAGCAGTTGACGCCGTAAGCGAGGCATAGGCGAAATCAGCGAGCCGAATGCCAGCCTCGCGCAGCAAGCCAGTCGAGCCACCATTTCTGTGTAGCTTCATTTTCCTCGCGTATTTCTTTTGGGAGATCCGGGCCTGGCGGGGGTATGGGCCACAGCGGTTTGAGTCCTACCGATACGCGGTATTCATCGACGTGCTCGGGGTCGGCGAGCGTCCAGGGCCGCGCGAGCCCGTCGCGCGGATCATCGATCCACTGCGTGCCAAAACGCTGCGGCCGCCCTTCGTGTAGGGCGATGCGGTCTTCAAGATAGGCAGCGTGCCAAGCGGGACAGCGCTGCCGCTCAGCGCAGGCGCGAGCCAACTCGAGTGCCTCCTTCATGAAGGTAGGTTCCCCCACAGAATGCTGTGCGATGAGCCACGCTGCTTCCGCGCCATCCTCGCCGGCGATGTCTTCCGCTGGCCATCCATACTCTGCGATGAATTCTCGCAGGCGGGCGGCATTCTGGAGGTGCACGGCTTCCATGCGCGGATGGTACGGCCCACCAAGTTCGTTGGCGGCGAGAAGCTCCTCGCGTACACGATGATCCTCGGCGCGAAGCGCCAGCAGTTCTCGGCGAAGTGCTTCATCGATCATACTCACCTGTACCACAAACGATGCGGAGGATTCAAAAGCGCCCGAGGACGCGATTCGGCCTGGAGCAGGTACACTGGAAGAAGAAAGAAGGGAATGGAGAGTGCGGAAAAAGGTGCAGAGTGTCGGCAAAAAGCTGGATCCGAAAATATTGATTTTTGACGTGGACGGGGTGCTGGTCGATGTACGGGAAACCTACTGGCGGTCCGCATTGCAGACGATCGAGCAGTTGACGGGCAAGCGGGCGAAGTGGGCGGACTTTCACGAGTGGAAGCGCATGCCCGGAAACAACGACGATTGGATGATGGTGTCGAGGTGGGCGACGGCGCTCGGCGTGCCGACGACCTATGACCAAGCGCGGATCGCCTTCTCCCCATTTTATTGGGGACGCGACAGTAAGCCAGGAAACGTGGAGAAGGAAAAACTGCTGGTGACGCCGAAGCTGATTGAGCGCTGGGCAAGAACGCGAGAGCTGAATTTGTTCACGGGGAGAACACGGCAGGAGTTCACGTGGACGTTTGACAAGTGGCCGGCAGTGCGATCATTTCGAACGATTGTTACCATGGACGATGCCAAGAAGAAACCAAGCCCGGAAGGCTTGAGGATTATTCTGGCCGGGCGCAATCCGAAGATGGCGCTGTATCTGGGCGATAACATCGACGACGCTCTGGCAGCGAAGGCCGCGCGCATGCCGTTCATGGCGATTCTCTCGAAGAAAGAGTTTGATTACCGGGCACGGGCGAAGCGATTCAAGGAGTTGGGTGCCCTGGCACTGTTGGAGCGCGCGCGGGATCTGGATGCCTGGTTGGCTTAAGCGTCGTTTTGGTCTAATCGACGTTGTTGTCGCCAAGCGCCGCAGGCGCGGCACGAGCGTTCCGCCCGGTTGACATTTGCTCTGCGGATAGGAACTCGCAATGTTTGCCGAGTCACGCACAATGCGGAGACGGGCCAAGCAGCCTTTTGAGGCTTCCAAGGAATCTCAGGAGGAAGAGTCGGACCGTAGCCGGAACTCGCAGGCCGGGATTGGGGAACACGATACATGTCCAGGCGCATGATGAGGTGGAGGGACGCAGAACATGAAGCACATGAATAAAATCTTGATCTTGAGCGGAACCTGCCTGATGGCTTGCGGGTTGCTTTACGCGCAGGCCCCTCCGGGCCCGCTAACCGCTCCGCCTCCCGATCCGAATGCTCCGGTTGCTCCCCGGCCGCCGAAGCCGCCGGAGATAAAGCCTCGCACGAATATTTTGGGCGTGTGGAAATTCAACAAGGACGAGAGCGATGACGGGCGGGCGAAATTGCAACAGTCGAAGCAGGCTGACAATACCAACCGTGGCAATAACGGCGGTGGTTACGGCGGCCCGCGAATCGGAGGTCCGTTTCCGGGGATGGGCGGCGGAGGCTATGGCGGTCCGCACGCGGGCGGGGAAATTTCCGACAGCATGACCGATCTGGTAAATCCGCCACACGAGATGAAGCTTACGCAAAAGTTCGATGGCGACCCGGAAGTAGTGCTCGCCGATGACCGTGAGCATCGGACTTCTTTTTTTACCGATGGTCGGAAATTGGAGAAAGACAAAGACCCGGACGACAAGCAAGTGACGGCCCGTTGGGACGACAAGAAACTGGTGACCGACGAAAAAGGCGCGCACAACGGCAAGATTAGCCGGACGTTTGAGCTTTCGCCGGACGGAAAGCAGTTGATCGAAACGGTGCACGTGGCGGACAGCAAGGGCAATCATCCGATCAACGTGCAATACGTCTACGACGCCACGAATGACAGTGGCGACCGGTACCCGCACTGAAATCGCCTGCGAATTCTATTTGACGGCTACCGCCGTTTCGGGTGCGTCGGCTAATTGGCATTCTGCTTCGGCCCGGATTTATTTCGCTCACGCTGCGGCGGCGCTGTCTGGATCCAATTGCAGATAGGAAATCGATGTCCGGAATCAGTGCCGGATATTTTTGCTGGCGCAGGTGAATTGCCGCATGCAGACGGCAAACGGCGGATTCTGTTGTGACGCGACGCAGAAAATCTCTGCAGGTTGCCTGGCCTACCGTAGATCGGCCGAATCGACGCCGTTCTTTCGGGCTTCGACTTCCGTGTCGTCGATTTTGGCCTGCAGCTGCTTTTTCTTGCCTTCGAGCTGCTTCACCTGGTCTTCGAGGGGAACCATGTTGTAGCCCTGGTTGATATTGATCCCGCCGGAGGGGCTGGTATTTTCCGCTTTGAAGTTCTTGAGCTGATCGATGCGCTTGTCGATGGCGTCGATCTGATCCTTGTAACCTTGAATCTGGCTGCGGTAATTCTCAATCTGCTGCCGACGAGCGTCATTTGCGGTTTCGGACGAGGCGGGCCGATTCTGCCCTCCCTTTGCTGAGGAGGAGTTTTGATCGCCTACGACAGACACATTGCCTTTGACGGAACCGATTTCGTCGTTCGTCCAGACCTTCTTGGGCTTTTTCTTCTCGGTCGAGGCAGGGGCGTTCGCCTGCGAGTCGGCGGTCTTTGCGGAACTTGGCGCCGGCGCGCTTCCGGCGTCAGGCGATTGAGCGCGCTCGGGCAGCGCCGCGGAGAGCAGGACCAAGCCGAAGCAAGCGGTTCGTAATTTCATAAGGTTCTCGAGTTATCGCAGTTGGCCGGGGTCGATCCCTTTCTTGCGGGCTTCGTCCATAAGATCGCCGATCTGGCCCTCCAGCTCGTTTTTCTTGTCAAGGAGCTGGGTCATCTGCTGATCTACGGGAGTACGGCTGTAGCCCTTGCTGATGTCGCGCTCGCCTTTCGAAACCGCGTCTCCGTTTTCAAACTGTTTGTACGATTTCAACTTACTGTTGACTTCGTCGAGCTGGCCCTGGAGCTTCTGAAGATTCTTTTTGATGCGATCGACGGTCGCGGCATCGGCGGGATGCGCTGGGCTTAGGTGGTAGTTCAAATTACGCTTATCCCCCACGACGGAAACTCCACTTTTCGTGCCCGTGATGTCATCGTTGGTCCACACTTTCTTGGGGGCGCTAGGCGCTGGCGTGGTATGGCCCGGGTCCGGGCTTGTGGTCGAAGGGCTTTGCCGAGGTGAATTGTCCTCGGATTGTGCTACGGCGGGAATCGCTAGGACGGTCAAGACGAACAGGAGAGACAGGAGCCGACCGAACATGGGACCTCCAGACCGGCTGAGGTGGTTCTAGTACCATTCTAACCGAAGGAGTCTCACCGAGAAGGCTGGTCCGCGTGAAGCTTGTTCAATTCAGTACGTACGACTTCGACGGCCTCGCCAGGTGGGCCAACGCGTTTGTAATCGGAGTAAAATGTGCGTTCGTGGATGGAGAACGACACCATGAACTTGCGTCCGTCAAAATCGTATTGCTCGAAGGTGGGTCCCCAAAGGCCGGGAGCGACTTCATAACGTTCTTGCATGAACTGGCTGCCCTTGTTGACCTTCGCGAGGAAAAGGGCGATGGAGAAATCTTCCGTCACGGAGCCCTCGACTTTGGCCAATTCGAAGGATTGCTCGTCGACCCAGATGATCCCGTGCACTTTCGTGAAGAGCACAGTGTTACGGGAAGTGGCGCGATAGTCGGGGTTGGGCTCCATGCTGTAACGTAGCAACGTTTGGTCGCCGCGCGGTTCCTTGCCTTCAAATGTGAAGCGAAAAGCCTGATTTGTGGCTTCGATCAACTCGAAACGCTCTTTGCGCTTACGTTCCGCTTTCGCATACGCGTCCTTTTGTGAAGCTCCATCCTGAACGACCCAGGCAATATATTTCTCGAGCTTCTCAAGGTCACTGCGGTAACTGTCGGAATCAGACGGCTTGCCCTCAGAAGAGAGCGCGATTTTGTCGATGCCGGTGCCGGTCGGAAAAATCCGCCAAAACTTGGTGTCCATAGGTTCGGACGGACCTCCGGCTCGGCGTTTCTCGACTCGTTCGACGCGTTCGTATTGATCAAGCAACAGTTCGCTTTTTTCCTGGTTCTTAATCACCCGGGCAAACAGGGTGGATGGCTCTGCGGAAGGAGTGGAGTCCTGCGCGAGGGCCAGAAAGGAGAGCAGGAAAAAAGCGACAAAAAGGCCCAATCGAAGGGGGCCGCGAAGAGCTTTTTGGAATTTCCGCGCCTTAATGTAAGTCATAGACGAAAAAAGGACATAGGTCCGATCTCGAGCGGTGCCAACATGGCTTTCTTCCGAGAGAGAACGAGCCATGGCTTTTGCCCGGGCGGCGCAGAGCCAGAAGCTTGAGAGTACACACGAAAAGGGCGGAAAGCAAAACTGGTCTGGAGTCATCTTGCCAAAGGGGAAAATCGGTGTATCTTCTCAACTAACTAGTTGCCCTGGTGGTGAACGGTCTTGGGAGCAACCCCAATCGAAAACCTGACGGGTGTGCCCGTTTTGCGGCGCGCCGGAACGGAGTCTGCCCCGGCGCAGCACGGGTTCAGAAGTGTCTGGATCACGTTCATCGAGACCCTGAAGCTGGCAATGGATTCTCTGCGCGCGCACAAGCTTCGGAGCTTCCTGACATTGCTCGGAGTGATTTTGGCGGTGGCTACGCTGGTCTCCGTGATGAGCGTGATTGCTGGGCTCAACAAATACATCGCCGACAAAGTGGCGGACCTGGGCGCGAACGTTTTTGTGATTGACCGGTTCGGGATTATTACCAGCAGGGACGCGTTCATAAGAGCGCAGAAGCGGCCGCTGATCACGATGGAGGAGTTCGAACGGTTCCGTGATTCGACCCAACTTGCCAAGCTGGTGTCGGGTTACGACCGGCAAAACGCGCTGACAAGGAGCGGCGACCTGGTCCAGGAAGATACTCAGGTCGTCGGCGTCACCTCGAATTACGCGGAAATTGAAAACATAAGTGTCGCGCAAGGTCGCTTCATCACACCGGCCGATGAATCGCATCGCTCCGAAGTGGCGTTTATCGGTGCAGATCTCGCGGATAAATTTTTCCCCAACGTCGATCCGATTGGAAAAACGGTGCGCTCGGAAACGCACACGTACGAGGTGGTCGGAGTCGGGACACGGATCGGCACCGCGTTGGGATGGTCGAAAGACAATTACATGTTGTTGCCTTTGTCGACCTACCGGAAGGGCTGGCACAAGCCGAGCGATTCGATGGCGGTTTTTGTGCAAGCGCCGAACGCGGAGTCGATGCAAGCGGCCGAAGAGGAAGCGCGGATGCTTTTCCGGGCCTGGAGGCACATTCCGTACAACGGTGAAGACAACTTCGCGATTCTCGGGTCTGATTCAATCATGGCGGTGTGGCATCAACTGACGGGAAACCTGGCGTTCGTGGCCATGGCGCTGGTCAGCGTGTTTCTGGTGGTGGGCGGAATCGTGATCATGAACATCATGTTGGCGAGCGTGACGGAGCGGACTCGAGAGATCGGATTGCGGCGTTCGCTCGGAGCAAGGAAGCAGCACATCCTGCTGCAGTTTCTGACCGAATCTTCGCTGCTCGCGGCGGTCGGCGGATTCATCGGGATAGGTCTGGCCGCTGCAATTGTGGTGTTTGTGAAGACCGCATTTTCTTTTCCGATGGACATGCCGATCACGGCGGTAATTCTGTCGTTGATTCTCGCGACGGCCGTAGGGCTTTTCTTCGGGATCTTTCCGGCGATGAGAGCGGCGAAATTGGATCCGATCGAAGCCTTGAGAGCGGACGGATAAGAACGCGATGGCGCAAGCTTACGGCGAAAACCTGAAACAGGCCATGGACACTTTGCGATCGCACAAGATGCGCAGCGCGCTGACGGTATTCGGAGTCGTGTTGGGTGTAAGCGTAATCATGCTGGTGTCCGCCCTGATCACTGGCTTCGACCGGAAAGTGGAAGAGCAGATCAATCAGGTCGGTGCGGACACGGTGTTTATCAGCAAGTGGGACCGCAGCAACAACGGCACGCCTCCGCTCGAAGAGCGCCTGCGAAAACCACTGACACCGGAAGACGCCGTAGCGGTCGAGGAAGCCTGCCCCGCGGTGATGAGTGCGACAGCCTGGGTGCAGCCGCGGTGGGACACGGCGCATGCGATTCGCACCGCCGCCGGAGAAGTAACGTCGATCGATTACCGGGGAGTGCAGGCGGCCTTTGGAATGGTCTACGCGAACGCGACCATGAAAGAAGGACGATTCATCAGCGAAGGAGACGACCTGCACAAGGAGAAGGTGGTTGTGATTGGGGAAAGTGTTGCGCCGGTGCTTTTCCCGGACGGAAAAGTCATTGGGAAGGACGCGATGATCGATGGTTCGGCGTTCAAGGTCATCGGCGTGTTGGAAAAGCCAAAAGGAGGATTTGGTGCGGACGAGGAGGACCGGCGGATTCTGATTCCATACCGGACGTTCATGAAGACTTATCCGGCTGCAGATGAAGTCAACATTCGAGCCGAAGCGTACCCGGGCATGGTGGACAAAGCCTTGGATCAAATCCGCGAACTGATGGAGCGGCGCAGGAACGTGCCATTTGGGGGGAAGGATAACTTTTCAGTGTCGACCTCTGCCGAACAGGTGGCGCAGTTCCATCAGATCGTGGACAAAGTGGCGTTGGCCATGGTTGTTCTGAGCTCCGTGGGGTTGCTGGTAGGAGGGATTGGCGTGATGAACATTATGCTCGTCAGCGTCACCGAACGGACTCGGGAAATTGGCGTGCGCAAGGCAATCGGCGCGAAGCAGAGCGACATCACCTGGCAGTTCTTGCTGGAGGCCATGGCGCTGACCGGCTTAGGGGGGCTATTGGCATTGATCTTGGTGAACGGCCTGGTACTGTTCATTCGCTTGACCCTGAACTGGCCGGGTGTCGTGCCACTTTGGGCCGCCGTAACTGGCGTTGCGGTCAGCGTGAGCATAGGGCTGGTTTTCGGCGTGTGGCCGGCCATGAAGGCTGCCAAGCTCGATCCCGTCGAGGCGCTGAGGTACGAGTAGAAGTTATTTGATACAATAGACTTGCGGCTACAAGAGGGAGGGCTGGTTTCTGGCTGCTGGCCTCGCCCGTAAGGAACCAGTAGAACCCCCTCGAGCGAACCACAGACATCTTTAGCCCGCATTTGCACCTCTAAACCCGTAGGGATCTCGCAAACCTCAAGAGAAGGGCCTGCCGGACGCGCGTCTAAGTCACTGAAAATGCCTCTCGAACAGAAACAAATGGGGGTTTCCAAGCGTATTTGTAGGCAGCGGAGCGCGACATGGGAGTAGTGCCTCTAGGCGTCACTTCAGCACCACTGATCGGCACGACCGAACACCGGCTTACCCGGGTAGAGAGGTACCGTCGCGGCTGGAGGACCTTCACGGAGACGCTAAAACTCTCGGTCGATGCCCTGCGAGCGCACAAACTGCGAAGCTTCCTGACTCTTTTTGGCGTGATTCTTGCGGTCTTAACGCTGGTTGTCGTGATGAGCATGATCGCAGGCCTTAATTTGTACGTTGCCCAGCGAGTCGCCAATCTCGGCGCCAATGTGTTTCTGGTCGACCGTTTCGGGATCATCACCAGCCAGGATGCGTACATCAAGGCTCAAAAGCGTCCCCTCATCGACATGGAAGACTACGAGCGATTGCGAGGGGCGATGAAAGTGGCAACCGCCGTGGCCGCAGAGGAAGACCAAAACGTCCGGGCCAAGAATGGCAACGCCGTGATGGAAAACGTGCAGATGATGGGGGCCACGGCGAACTTTGCGGATGTTCGAAACTTGGATGTCGCGCAAGGGCGTTTCATAACGCCGTCCGATGATGAACATCACTCGGATGTAGTGTTTATCGGGCCGGACTTGGTCAACAAGTTTTTCCCGAATGAAGATCCAATTGGCAAAACCATCCGGGTGCAGACCCATACATATGAAGTAATCGGCGTAGCGGAGCCTCTCGGCAGCGCATTTGGCCAGTCCCAGGACAACTACATGATCATGCCCATGGGAACCTATCGCAAAGGATGGCACAAGTCCAACGACTGGATAACGATTTTCGTGCAAGCGCCGAATGCGGAATTGATGCAGGCCAGCGAGGACGAAGCGCGTATGTACATGCGGGCCTGGCGGCACTTGCCGTACAACGCGCCGGACAATTTCGCGATTCTGGGTTCCGATTCGATCATGGCCTTGTGGCACGATTTGACGGGCAACCTTGCCTTCGTGGCTATGGCGCTGGTTAGCATTTTCCTGGTGGTTGGCGGAATTGTGATCATGAACATCATGCTGGCGAGCGTCACAGAACGCACCCGTGAAATCGGCGTCCGGCGCGCGGTCGGCGCACGCAAGCGGCACATACTCTTGCAATTCTTGATTGAGTCCTCGGTGCTGGCGGCGACAGGCGGACTGATCGGGATCATGGGCGCTTATTTGATCGTGCTTCTCGTGAAAGGGTTTTTCTCATTTCCCATGGAGACACCTCTAGGAGCGGTGATTCTGTCGTTGTGCCTTGCCACCGCCGTGGGCTTGTTCTTCGGGATCTTTCCCGCAATGCGCGCGGCGAAGTTAGACCCAATTGAAGCATTGCGCGCGGATGGGTGAGGGGAAAATGGCGCAGGCCTATGGCGAAAATCTGAAGCAGGCGATGGACACGCTCCGGAATCACAAACTGCGCAGCGCCCTGACGGTGTTTGGGGTGGTGCTGGGCGTCAGTGTCATCATGCTCGTTGCTGCTCTGCTCACCGGTTTTGACAAGAAGATACAAGAGAATGTGAACCAGTTCGGAGCCGATACCGCTTTCATCACCAAGTGGGATCAAGGTCGCCACGGCGGCCCGCCGCCCTTAGAAGAAATCCAGCGCAAACCGCTGACGGTGGACGATGCCAAAGCGATCCAGGCTTCTTGTCCCGCAGTGAAAAGCGTGACTACCTTTTTGCAAACCGAGTGGGATCACGGGCACACCGTGCGCACCAAAGCCGGTTCGGTTACTGCCATTGATTTTCGTGGAGTGCAGGCGAACTTTGGAGAGGTCTATGCCAATGCCTCGGCATTGGAAGGGCGTTTTATCAGTGAAGGGGACGACCTCCACAGAGAGAAAGTCGTGATGTTGGGGGAGAACGTCGCGCCAGTTTTATTCCCGGAGGGCCATCCCATAGGGAAGCAAGTGATGATTGACGGCTCGGATTTTCAAGTGATCGGCGTGGTGGAAAAGCCGAAAGGCGGATTCGGGATGGGCGACGAAGATCGGCGCGTATTGATTCCGTTCAATACATTCAGAAAGGTTTTTCCAACCGCCGACGAGATCAACATGCGCGCGCAGGCCTATCCTCAGAAGCTCGACGAAGCCGTGGATCAGATTCGCGAGGTTCTCGAGCGGCGCAGGGGCGTGCCATACGGCGGGAAAGACAATTTTTCCATCGCCACTGCGGAACAGGAAGTGGAAGAGTTCCACAAAATCATGCTGATGGTTTACGTTGTCATGATCGCATTGAGTTCGATGGGATTGTTGATCGGCGGCGTGGGCGTCATGAACATCATGCTGGTTAGCGTGACGGAACGAACCCGGGAAATCGGCGTGCGCAAGGCGATCGGCGCGAAGCGCAAAGACATCACCTGGCAATTTTTGCTGGAAGCCATGACTTTAACAGGAGCGGGCGGTCTGCTTGCCCTGATCCTTGTGTTTCTACTGGTGCTGCTGATTCGCGTGGTGCTGAACTGGCCCGGAGTGGTGCCGTTGTGGGCGGCGGTGGCGGGAATTACCATCAGCGTGAGCATTGGGTTGATTTTTGGCGTGTGGCCGGCGATGAAGGCGGCGAAGCTCGATCCGGTGGAGGCGCTCAGATACGAATAAATTCGTGAACTGACCGAGTAAAGAAAAACCGGGGACATAAGCCCCGGTTTTTTTGTGCGGATTTAAAAACAATCATGCTCAGGATTTCGATTACTGAGAGTTGGAAGCGGCTTTGGGTGGAAACTGGGAATTTTCGGACGGCGCAGATGGCTCGGCGTTGCTATCGAGCGCGCGCTGGATGCTTGCGGGATCATGGGAGAGGCCGGCGAGCGTGGTTTGGGCGTGTTGATCGACGGCGCTGACGGCGGCGACGAGGCATGAATAGAGGAACGCTTTGATACCGGAACGAAATTCCATGGCGGACTGTTCCGCGGCGCGCGCGACGTCGGATTCGAGAACGCGGCGGCGAGCTTCGACGGCTGCCTGGCTCTCGGCTTCGAGAGAAGCAAGAGACGACGTAACGCGCTCGTTGGCGTCGGCAATGATGTCATCTACTTGATTTTCGACGCGACGGTGGAAGTCGTCAACGGTGCTGTTGGACGCTTTCTGCAGGGCGGCGCGAGTCTCGGTCGCGCGCGCCTCGAGCTCCAACGACACTTCCCGTGAAACGGCCTGCTTTTGTTCCATGAGGCGGATGAGATTCCGATCAGAGACGCGAGCGGCGACGGTTTCGAATTCCTTGGTGGCGTGGCCGACGGATTTCTCG
Organism: Candidatus Acidiferrales bacterium; assembly: GCA_963722985.1. Taxonomy (GTDB): domain Bacteria; phylum Acidobacteriota; class Terriglobia; order Acidiferrales; family UBA7541; genus Acidiferrum. Next base: position 844,076 of record CAVROZ010000008.1, read on the forward strand.
ATGGTGACAAGATCCTGCGGCCGGAGATCTCGAGGAGCGCGCTCGAGGATGCCGCGAGTTTCCGCGAGTTGGCCCCGTGTTTCGGCGGTGATCTTTTCTAATTGACGGAAAAGTTCATCAGCGTGATTCCGCGACTGGGTAAGAAGCTGTTCGTAGTGAGCCGAAACCTCACCGAGACGCCACTCCAGGTGATTCAAGACTTGCTCGCGTGAGGAGTTCAGAACCGAATTGAGCTGGTCTTGGGAAATGCCTGGACTGATGTTCGATACGAGAGAGCGCACTGCAGCGATATCCTGTTCGTGATGGGCTCGAGCCTGGCGGTTTTCCAAGGCCAGTCCTTCGAGTTGATGCGCGACCTCGTTCGTTTGATTGCGCGCCCCATCGTGCTGCTGTTCAAAGCCGGAGTACAGTTCGCTAAGGCGAGTGTCGAGCCGGTCGTTCATCTCCGCGCGGAAAGCGGCGAGCTGTGTGTCGATCCGATTGTGGATTTCCGAACGGACGGCACCGAGCTGAGTATCGACGTGATCCTTAGAAACCGTTTCGGTTGGCGGAGGAACCGAAGCCAGGAGGGACTGCAGCTGAGCGATGGACCCCTCGATGTTCGAACGGGCTTCGGTAGTCGTGCGCTGCGCCGTTTCGTGGAATTGAGCCATGTGAAGTGAAGAAAGCTCGGCAACCCGCGCTTCGAAATCAGATTTCGCGTTCGTCAGAGAATCGTTAATACGGGATTGAACTTGGGGCGCGGTTTCTCCGGCAAACCGTTCCGCAAATTTCTGCGAATCGCTGAGGACCTGTTGTGCAAGAGCGGTCAGAGCCTCAATGCGGCGGGCTACATCTTCGGCGCGATCGCGATAGGAGTGCAGTTCCGTATCCCAGAGGGTCTGAGCAGTCGCGAGACGCGAGGCGGAAAATTCCTCGGTTTGCTTTACGTTGGCCTTCCAACCCTCTTCGATTTTGCCAAGGGCGGACTTCACGGCTTCGTCAAGCTGCGCCGACAGCGAGGCCTGCACGGCCCGCTCCGCAGCAATCTGGATCTTCCCCTGCAGCGCTTGAAGCAATTGTTCGGCCGTAATCACGACGCGTTCGGATTTCCCCGGAACAGCGTCTTTCGCTAAAGACTCCGCTAAGTTGGACGCGGAAGGTGCGGGTGTCCCTGGAAACATGGTGACTTCGGCTTTGCGCTCGACAGGAGACGCTTGCCGGTCCGCCGTAGAGGATAGCGCTGGACCATCTTCACGCGCCGGAGCGAGGGCGGTTGCGTAGGAGGCCGGATCGTTGACGCCAAGAAGCCGCTGCCAATCTTCGGGCGGCGGCGAAACTCCCCAGACATTGCCGGGCGTTTCTAGTTCGACGCCAACCTGACACAGTTCACGCGGGGTCGAAGCCGTGAAGACAGAGCGAACGCGCGCGCGCACCGGCCGGGAGTTTGCGCCATCCGTACCCGTGACTTGTAAAGTGACCCAACCGTCGGGGGCGTACTCGTGCCGGGAAGAATAGCGGCAGCCGTGGAGATTCACAGCGACGGCAGAAGTTCGCTCCTGAAAAATTTCGCCACGGCGGTTCGTGCCGAGTACGATCAGCGAGACCGCATGCTCAATGCGCGAGCTGCGTCGCAAATCAGGATCGTTAGTAGAACGCTGGAATTTTGAAAAAGGCATGTTCATGTCTTCTCCGTCGAAATTGTGAGGTTGTTCTAGATCATCCGTGGTCATAATACGTTCCTCGCCTAATTCGGAATTCGCCGCAGAGTCCGATGAGAGAGGCATGGTCGAGACGTTCGAATCAACGAGCTCCTCCCACAGTTCTTGATCTCTTAGGCGAACTTTGAGGAGTAGGCCGAGGACCAGTGCACCCAGAGCAGCGGCAACAACAATCAAAAAAAAGAGCGACATAACAAAAACGCGGTCCTATCTGAGGCCACCTATCCCCGAGGCTGGCCAACTGAGAGGGCAAAAACCCGGAGTACAAAGAATTGTCACTAAAAGTGGGCTTACCGGCAAGAGCTATATGAGGTTAGACAATACTAAGCATCGGAGGAAGGGTACTGGTAACGATCGCTTCGATTGAGAGAGGTGCGTCAGTCGACCGACAGAGGACCGTTCACGGTCGAGACCCGCACGAGGGTCGGCCCCGAGCCAAATTCCACTCGCTTGTGGTCATCATCCGAGCTCTCGCGGCCTTCAGAGCAAGCACGGGCGTTGCACCGAAATGGGCTATAGCCGTCGGATTCGAGGATGACTCCCGACTTGAAACCCGAGGGAACCCGCACGGTGACTGGGCCGTTGGTCGTATGGGCTTCGAGACCGGAGCCCGTCCACGAATCTCCGGACAGTGAAACTGTCAGGGGACCGTTTTCGGAGTGGACAGTTTGCTGGCCGCCGTTTTCTTCGAGAGTGACTGGCCCATTATGGGAAGAGAGGTCGAGGTGGCCAGTGCAGCCAGAAACCGTAACCGGACCGTTTTGGGCCTGAACCTTCAGATTGCCGTCGACGTGATAGAGGGTCATAGGACCATTGGTGATTTGTAAGTCGAGGTTAGACGCTTTCGGAGCGCGAATGAGTAGGTGAGCCGACCAGTGCTCGCTCGAGTGAGGCCCAGAAACGCCGAGCTCACCATCACGGAAGGTGAGGTGCATCTGAGAGAGGATCAATTCTGCGTCCGAACCCGACTCAGCCGCTTTGCAGAGCGTGACGGAATAATCATCCTTGTCCCATCCCTCGACGTAGATTCCTCCATTCGAATCGGTGCGGACCCGCAGAGTTGGCGCTTCCGATCTGGTGATGGTGCGCTCTTCTGAGTCTAGAACGGCGTCGTGATGGTCGAAGCGCACGCGAAGATCGGAGCAGTTCTCGGCCGGGAAATCGACCGCGGAGATGGCGGTTCGAACGGAGCGATGGTGCGAGAAGGCGCTCGGGGCGGCGGTCACAGCGACGGCAGCCCAAACGATGATCGCGAACAGAGTCAGAGCCCGGCGAGAATTCATCACAAATACCTCCGCCCGTATAGACGAAATGATCGGGCCGGAAGTTTGCTAGCCGAGTAAGAATTTCGACCCCACTGGTTAGGCGGAGCGGAGCAGCCGGGAGGCGCGGGAGCGGAGCGACGGGTCGGACGGGCCAATTGATTGAGAAGGAACCTGTTTGCGCCGGGCGAAGGGGTAGAGTTGCTCGGCGAGAGCCTCCGCCGAATTGGTCCGAAGCTGAGGCTCCTTCACCAGGCAAGACTTGACGATTTCATCTAGAGGCGTGGGGATCGAAGGGTTGGCACGCGAAGGCGGTAGTGGCGTGGAAGACAGAATCTGGTTGCAAACGGTCGGGATGCTCTCTCCGGCAAACGGGTTCAAACCGGTCAGCATTTCATGAAGAACGACGCCTAGAGAGAACAGGTCAGAACGTGCATCCTGCGCGCGGCCGAGAATTTGCTCCGGACACCAATAGGCCGGAGTGCCGCGCACGGCCGAATCGGTCTGATGGCTTGCCAGGCGGGCCATGCCAAAGTCGGTGAGCTTGACGCGATTTTCATTGGTGATCAGGATGTTCGCGGGCTTGATGTCACCGTGGATGACCGAGCGGCGATGAGCGACGGCGAGAGCTGTGGCTATATGCCCGGCCCATTCGCAGGCGGTCGGGTAGGGAACACTGCCTTTGCCAATGATCTTCTCGAGGGGCTGGCCGTCGACCAATTCCATGACCAGGTAGGGCGTTTGCGTGGATTCCTCGAAGCCCATGTCATGCACGGTGATGATGTTCGGATGGGAGAGCTTGGCAACTACGCGCGCTTCACGAATAAAAAGGTTGCGGGCGTCGCCTCGCGCGAGTTCTGGAGAAAAGAGTTTGATGGCTACGGAACGGTCGATGAGCGAATCATGCCCGCGGACCACGCGGCTGTAGGCGCCCACGCCGAGAGTTTCGTGAATCTGATAGCGGCCGACTTGCACGGGTACCTCTCCTCAGTGCGCTGGCGGAGCAGCGCTCCATTAAGAATAGAAAAACGAGAGATGCGGCAGGAATGAAGCGCAAGTCACGTTGGAGGGGTACGAAAGTACTGGTCGAGAGGCGTCCGAAGAACGCCAGGAATGGGCCTGTCAATTTCCGAGGGCAGATTCTAGTAGCGGGTCAGAGTGAAGGCGGTCGGGGAGAGCGCGGATGTAGGCGGCCATCGAAGGGTGCCAGTGGTGATTGAATCCGAAATAAAGCATCTCTGAATAAGCTTGGTCCGCCGTCCAGTGTTCGAAAGCGATACGATAGGCAGCGATGAAAACGCCGGTGCGATCTTCGCCAAATTGACAATGAACAAAAACCCTCTGTAGAGGGGCTTGGCGAAGAAGGGTGAAGTATTCGGCGAGCTGCTCGGAAGTAGGCGTGCCGAATCCATTGACCGGAATCGAAATAAAATGCATACCGAGAGCAGCGGCTTTCGCGCGTTCGCGCTCGCGAAGATGAGAAGATTCGAGGCGAAGATCGACGATTGTCGTGACGCCAAGTTTTTGAAGTTCGTCAAGATTTTCAATACGCGGCTGCGCGCCGCGAAAAAGTGAGTCGGAAACTTTTCCAGCGTTGGAAATTCCGGGAATCGAGAATCGTTTTGCGACGATTGGCGAAGAAGCAGTGCTCGAAACAGCCGATTGCCGGAACGGAACGGCACAAGAGAGCGAAGGAAACGACAGAATGATTAGAAGAACAAAAAAACGCATAGCGACTTGTCAAGAAACAGTTTAGGAGCAAGAGCCGCGAAGCAAAAGTAGAAAGAGCAAAGAGTTTTTCGCGCAACGGCACCACAAGATATGGGCGTGTATGGAAAAAGTTAGCTAGATTTTGTGATTTTCTCTTGACAGATTCTGCACACGGATTGATACTGCCAATCCAGATTCGGGGGACGTGAAAGCGCCAGACGGTCCGAGTCGGGAAGATGTTGGACCGGCGTTGTTCACGTAACCAGCCCGCGATCACCGAAAAAAAACCGAGCGCGAAGTGGATGCTCCGCGCAGTGCGTTTGAGCAAGCGCGGACAGTGGCTGTTTAGCCGTGTGAAACCACCGGCCTAACGCACAGCGTTCTTTTTTCTTTTTTTCAGGTGATGGGCGGCGTAACCCAGGGAATCAAGGATTTGCAGGACGTCTGGTCCTGCACCTCTGCAACGCAGAGGAGTAAAATATAAAGGTTCCCCGCTCGGGAGTCGGGAACCTGTGGCGGGGAGGAAACAGAATGGCGACGGTGAAGTCTGCTTTGAACGGGAAAGCAATGGAAACGGCTAACGGAATGAAGAGCGCCGGGATAGACGGCGGGTTGGTGTTCGAACGGTATTTTACCGACGGACGAGTGTCTCCGTTCGACAAAATGGAGTGGGAGAAGAGAACCGCCCTGATCGGCAATGAGAAGGGCGTGACGATTTTCAAGCAGGAAGATGTCGAGGTGCCGAAGACTTGGTCACAGACCGCGACGAACATCGTTACCAGCAAGTATTTCCACGGGAAGCCGGGGACCTCGGAGCGCGAAGGATCGGTGCGCCAACTCATCGGCCGCGTGGTCAACACCATTGTGCGGTGGGGACAAGCGGGCGGCTATTTTGCCGACGATCGGTCGCGCGAGGCGTTCCGGGACGAACTGACCCACCTGCTGGTCGAGCAGAAGATGAGCTTCAATTCGCCCGTGTGGTTCAACGTCGGCATCCAGGCGAAGCCGCAATGCTCGGCGTGCTTCATTAATTCGGTGCACGACAGCATGGAATCGATCATGGGGCTGACTCGTACCGAAGGAATGCTGTTCAAGTGGGGCTCGGGGACGGGCACGAATTTCTCGACGTTGCGCGGAAGCAAGGAGACCTTGTCGGGCGGGGGAATTGCCTCGGGTCCAGTGAGCTTCATGAAGGGCTTTGACGCTTTCGCAGGTGTGATCAAGAGCGGCGGAAAGACGCGCCGCGCGGCGAAGATGGTGATTCTGAATATCGATCATCCGGACATCGTGGAATTCATCGAATGCAAGATGAAAGAAGAACGCAAGGCACACGTGCTGATCGAGCAGGGCTACAATTCATCGATTGACGGCGAAGCATACAGCTCGATTTTCTTCCAGAATGCGAATCATTCGGTGCGCGTAACCGATGACTTCATGCGCGCGGTCGAAGAAAACAAGGATTGGTGGACGAAAAATGTTACCGACGGGCAGCCGAACGACAAGCTGAACTCGCGAGACTTGCTGCGCAAAGTTTCGGAATCGACGTGGCAGTGTGGCGACCCGGGCATGCAATACGACACCACGGTGAACCGCTGGCACACGTGCAAGAACACCGCGCGTATCAACGCCAGCAATCCTTGCAGCGAATACATGTTCCTCGACGATACCGCCTGCAACCTGGCTTCGTTGAATCTGATGAAGTTTCTCGTTTCGAACGGGCAGTTCGACGTGAAGGCTTTCAAACACGCGGTGGACGTGACGATTACGGCGCAGGAAATTCTGGTGGACAACGCCAGCTATCCGACGCCGAAAATCGCGGAGAACTCGCACAACTTCCGCCCGCTCGGATTGGGCTATGCGAATCTGGGCGCCCTGCTGATGTCCATGGCGCTACCCTACGATTCCGATGAAGGTCGAGATGTAGCTGGCGCCGTTACCGCGCTGATGTGTGGCGAAGCGTATGCGCAGTCCGCGCGTGTAGCGGAGCGTCTCGGACCATTTCCAGGATACGAGGAAAATCGGGAGCCGATGCTGGACGTGATCCGCATGCACCGGGACGCGATGCGCGGCATCAGGCCGGAACACGTACTGCCGGAATTGTACATGGGCGCACAAAGCGCTTGGGACGATGCTCTGCAGCTCGGCGAGCAGCACGGATTTAAGAATTCGCAGGTGACCGTGCTGGCGCCGACCGGAACCATCGGGTTCATGATGGACTGCGATACGACCGGAATTGAGCCGGACCTGGCGCTCGTGAAAATGAAGAAGCTGGTTGGCGGCGGCGTGATCAAGATCGTGAACAACACCGTGCCGCAGGCGCTCATCCGCCTCGGCTACACGCCGGAACAGACCAGCGAAATCGTCAGCTACATCGACCAGAATGGCCGTATCGATGGCGCGCCGTTTGTGAGGCCAGAACATGTGCCAGTCTTCGACTGCTCGCTGGCAACGGCCGGCGGCCGCTCGATTGAGTGGCACGGCCACGTGAAGATGATGGCGGCTGCTCAGCCGTTCCTTTCGGGCGCGATCAGCAAGACCATCAACATGCCGGAAGAATCGACCATCGAAGACATCATGAACGCGTATATTGAATCGTGGAAACTGGGGCTCAAGGCCGTGGCCATCTACCGCGACAATTCGAAGCGTTCGCAACCGCTCAACGCGGCGGGCAGCAAGAAGCAAGACAAGAAGGTCGAAGCAATCGCCGAGCCGGAGCAACGCGAACTGTTCCCTCGTGCGCAACGCGAAAAGATGCCCGTCGAACGGACCTCCGTGACGCACAAGTTCAGCGTTGGCGGCCATGAAGGATACCTCACCGTTGGCATGTATCCCGACGGTCGTGCCGGCGAAATCTTCATCAAGATGTCCAAGGAAGGTTCCACGCTTTCGGGCGTGATGGACGGCCTGGCATTGACAATCTCGCTGGGCTTGCAATACGGCGTGCCGCTAAAAGTATTCGTCGATAAATTGATGAACACCCGGTTTGAGCCGAGCGGCATCTCCGCGAATCCCAACATCCGTTTTGCGACATCGGTGTTGGACTACATCGCGCGGTGGTTGGGCGGGCGGTTCATTTCATCGGACTACCTGAAGCTGAACGGTATGCCACCGGCGGAAGGAACGATCATTGCGGGAACCCTGGCAAGCAACACGGTCGCGGTGCCTGTGGCGCCGCGCATCAGCGAACCGGTTAGCACATCGCCGCGCGATTCACATGAAGGCGCGCCGACCTGTTCTGAGTGCGGCATGTTGATGGTGCCAAACGGCGCTTGCTACAAGTGCGAAAATTGCGGCAGCACGAGCGGGTGCAGTTGATGCGGAAAGCAAAGGAGAGCACGCGATGAGCGCACTCCCGACTGGACCCGCATTAGCTGCAAAACAAGCTTCGAATCAGCCGAAGGCGCGGGGGTTTCTCCACATCGTGCGCCATGGCGCCGCGTTGAGCGCTTTCTACATCGTCACCTATCACCGCCTCGACAAAAGCGGGGTGCGTCCGAAAGCGATGCTGGCCGAGGGTGCGCAAGCGCTGATTGATTTACTCGAAAAAATCGGTGTGGATTTCCGGCTGCGTGAAGTACGAGGCGCGCTCGAAGACATTCTCCGCCTCGGATCGGCGAATATTCCCGATTTGTGGTTAAGCGACGAGGAAATGCTCGAAAAAGGTTTGGTACAGACATAGCAATAAGCAGCTCTGTCCGTGTAGCGGACGCCTTCTTTAGGAAGTAAACCCAAAACATCCTCCGGCTTCCAGCCCTGCTATCCTGAATTCTTGCGATCAGAAATATTCCGAGTGACGGCAGATCGCTCGGCACACACCACGGCCTGAGCGCGTGGTGTGGGACATGGCGGACCTAGCGGGGGCGGAAGGACGGACGAGCCGCGTGAGGACGCGGCCGAAAATGTGTGCGGGCGAGCGGCGGCGGAACATGGCGGAAGGATTCACCGCAAACAGGGCAAAGCTCGGAGCGCACAACGTCCGCGCGAACCCAACGGCCTCTTTCCTCGCATTGCGGATTCACACACTGAACTGTCGAGCCCGGCATTAGGGACATTACGCTCTCCCTGCGGCTGCGTGCTGACCGAACGGTTGGAAGATTCAAACGCAGCCAAAACAAACTATCTGAGCGAACCGGACGAACGGAAGAATTGTTACGCCAGGATGAAAACGAGTCAACGGGAAAGAGCAGCCGAAACGTGGAAATGTTTTAAGACTTGTGGAAATCCGCAAAAAGAGTTCCTGCGATTCAATCGATTTGAACTTTCCGCGAAAAATCCTGTGAGCCGTAGAATGGCTAGGGTTTTGGAGTTTCGGGAGTTTTCTCGTCCCCTGGCACCCCGAGCGCGCCCAACTTCGCGCGGAGGCTGGTGAGTTCAGCCTGCAATCGACTCAGATCAGCCTGCATGGAGTCGAGGTTTTCTTTTCCGGCTTTGTCATGCTCGTGATCGGGGTTGGACCAATAGGAGTCTTGGGCGAGCGTGATCTCGCGCTGCTGAAGATTGACTTTCGCCAGTTGATCGGCGACCTCCTGTTTTAGCGCTTCAATGTCTGCCTTTTTCTTATCGTCGTCGGCCTTATCTGCTTCGGATTTGGGCGCGGCAGCACTGTCCGGCGATTTGGCGGTACTACCCTCGGACAGAGTAGCGGCAGATGCAGGAGCGCCAGTCGAAGCGGCTGAAGAGGGAGGGATCGCGTCGTTATCAATGACGTGAGCGGGCTTCGCGGCGGCCTGCTTCTGCTGGCGGGTACGACGCGCAGCCTCCGCGACCGAGGGAGCGTCCTCTTGTTGCGCGACGAGCGGTATCGAGAGGCAGAAACCCGCCAAAAGCACCGCGAACGAACGCAGAATCGTTTTTGAAAGCATGGACCCCCCCTGCCTGCCGCATGTGGCCAAAAAACCGGGAATTTCCGGCGGTTACAGCAAGCAATAGCGTGCCATTAGGAGAATACGACGGCGAAGGAACCGGCTCAACGGCAGGAAGCGAAACAGGCAATGGCGAGCGCGTACCTCAACCTCGGGCGGCGGATGCCGCCCGAGGGACAACATCCCGGAAGGAGAACTTGCTCTCGAGTAAAGCGAAAGCCTTGCCGTTCAATTCCGCATAGGGATAGATGAAATAATTGAGTGGATCACCCTGCTGCTGCCTCGAAAGGCGAATGTCCCTGCCGTAGGTGAAAAACACGCGGTTCACGTCATGTGCGCCGAAGAAATAATCACGTTTGGCGGGATTTTTCCACGCTTCGGAGGCATCCACGGGAACCCAGCCGGTACCGTAAAGATAGAACTCGGCCCAGCAATGGTAGCCGGGAATTTCGCCCTCGCTTTTGGACTCCGGAAGAGGGAAACCGATTTCGAATCGCGCAGGAATACCGGAAGCGCGCATCATGCCGATCAATAGCGAGTGAAAGTCGGTGCAGTTGCCGCGCTTGGAGGTGCATGCCCAAACGGCGTCGCCGCGGCCCCAACCGTCGCCGGATTTGTCATAGCGCATGGTGGCTACCACGTAATCGTAAATGTGGCGCGCTTTGACAAGCGTGGTGGCGTCGCCGGCGGTTTGCTCCTTCGCTAGATCGGCGATCACACCATTCAGCGGAACGAGATTGTCGGGTTCGAGATCGCGCTCGAGGTCCTTAGGGACAGGAGCGTTCATAGAGATAATCTTGGCCGTAGCTGTATCGAGCGAGATCTTATCTTCAAAACGAGTGGCCTCGAAGTAAATGGCCGCATCGAAGCCGGCCTCGAGTTCGTCAGGCGTGGGCCGAAATAAGACATAAGAATTGCCGTTCTCCGTTTCGCGTCCCCGAGAGTGCGCCACCGCGGATTCGACTTGCAGGTTGCGGACACTCTGATACTGGTCTTGTTGTGGAAGGGGCAGCCAGAGCAGGAACCTTCCGTTGGCATCGTTCGTCGCAGGTACGTGCACCTGGTAGGTGAATGCTATCGTGCGTGAAGGCGCCGTTTGTGCCGAAGCAAATTTCCCGTGGCCTGGCAAAACGGAATACGCCGCAACCACGAGCAGGAAGGCCAGAAGCAAAAGAATGTGGCGCCGCATAGAGTCTCCCATGTAGAAATCAGGGCAAAGGACCCGAGGGAGCGGGAAGCGTATAGAAGTATGGGCATTCGATCAATAACCCTTTTCGGCTACGCGCCTTTCCGTCGGGGGGAACGCCTCCGGAGAAAAGCGGCGACCTTGTGACGATTGCCGCAAACCGCCATGGAACACCAGCGGCGGCGATGGGTGCGGGAGTCGTCGTAGAAGAAAAGCCGGCACGCAGGGTTGGCGCAACGGCGGATAGGAGCGCGGGGGCCCTCGACCAGAAGTTCAGCGGCCGAGCGAGCGAGCGCCGCGAGCAGCCAGTCCAAACCGCTTTCCCGTGCCACAAATTGCAGAGACCATGAGCCTTTTTGGGATACGAGCTCATCGTGACCCTCGGTTATGCGTAGAATTTCATTGATAGGCTCTACCCAAGAGCCTGGGAAGGGTTCATCGTCTACGATGGAGGTGAAAATGGCCCGGAGCGACTCCCGAAATCGCAGGATACGAAGTAGGGCTGAGTCGACGGCGTGGGACTCGGTGGCAGGGAGGGGCCGAAGACGGGCGGCGCGATCCTCGGACACAAGGTGAGCGTCGACCAGGAAAGAAACGAATTCGTCCCAAGAGAGATCGTGAGCGGCGGGGGAGAGATTAGCAAAGTCCAGCGCAAGCCGGCCGGCGACGAGATGAGGAGCAGAGGACATATAACCGTTGAAAAAAACCAAACTGGTTATATCAGAACGCAACGAAGTTACAAGAAAAAGCTGCAAACAAACGGGTGCACCGGGGGTATTCTCAACAGTCCCAAGGCACGGTTGATTCTCGGGAGTGAGTATGGGCAATGACAACGGAGCAATGGAGTCTGGTGGTCCTATGGCACGGGAGGACGCCCCGGCGAAGGAGAATATTTTTCTAGGCAAGCACGGGCTAAGAGCAGGCTGGCGACTGCTGATTTATTTGGGGTTGACGGCAGGCTTTAGCGTCGGTCTGACTCAGTTGCTCCGATTCTTGTTCCACCCGAAGCAGGGTGCCCCGAATGGGTGGGCGCTGCTTTGGTCGGAGTTGATCGGATTTGCCGTTGCGTTTGGAGCAGCGCTGGTCATGTCTCGAATCGAACGGCGGCCGGTTGGTGCGTATGGCTTGCCGGGTCGCGGAATGTTTGGTGGGATATTCTGGCTGGGCTTCCTGTTCGGGCTGGCTGCGATTTCCTTGCTCATTGGGCTGATCAGCGCTTTCGGAGGTTACACGTTCGGAACCTTGGCGCTGCATGGCAGCGAAATTTTCAAATCGGGATTGCTGTTCTTGGTGGCATTCACTTTCGTCGGGCTCTTCGAAGAATTCTTGTTTCGGGGCTATACCCAGTTCACGTTGGGCGACGGGATTGGATTTTGGCCGGCAGCGGCGCTGCTTTCGTTGCTGTTTGGGGGGGCCCACCTTCAGAATCCAGGGGAGGGATGGGTAGGCGCGGCGAGCGTCGTGGCGATCGCGCTGTTTTTCTGTTTCTCGCTGAAGCGAACCGGGAGCCTGTGGTTCGCCGTGGGATTACATGCGAGTTTCGATTGGGGCGAGACATTTCTCTATTCCGTGCCGAACAGCGGCGCAGTGATGGAAGGACATCTGTCGAACGCCGTGATTCCAACCGGGCCCCAGTGGCTCACGGGTGGAACGGTCGGACCGGAAGGAAGTGTGTTTTGCTTTCTGACGGTGGCTCTGCTGTTTTTGGTGGTGCTGTGGTTGTTTCCGGCGAAGAAGAGTGGAGATCTTGGCCAAGACGTGACGACGCAGAGTTAGTTAGTGGACCAGGTCGGAAGCGTGAACGAGGCGGATGCCTCGGGATTCCGCTTCGGGAAGAAAGTCGGAGAGCGCCCGCAGCGTAGCGGGGTGTGGATGTCCGATGGCCACCGCCGACCCTCTTTCGCGCGCGTCTTTGACGGCCAAGTCCAATTGGCGGCGGATCGCCCCGGTTTCTTGAACCTCATCGAGAAAAGGAACATTGCGATAAGTGCAGGGGACGCGCGCCGCTTGCGCTGCGTGGTATCCAACTGTCGCGGCCGTGGTGCGGCTGTCCACGAAAAAAAGATGATGCGAACGGAGCAGAGGCATTAGCTCGCCCATGAGGTACGGGTCGGAAGTGGCGAGCGAGCCTTGGTGGTTGTTCACACCGGCGGCGTAGGGCACGCTGCGCAACATCGAAGTCAATTCATTCGAAATTTCCGCGCTGGACATTCCGGGGCGAAGCTCTTCGGCTTCCGCGGTTTCATCGGCAACCGATTCCATGGGCAGATGCAACATCACCTGGTAGCCGCGACGATGGGCTTCCTCGGCGATTTGCGTGGAATGAGGATGATTGGGCAGAACCGACAGCGTCAAAGGATAGTGCAGAGCAAAGATGCCATGAACGGAGGCGGAGTCTCCGCCAACATCGTCCAAAATGATGGCGAGACGGGGGCCGGACGGAAGGGGGCCAGGAGGCTGAGGCGCACGGCTCGTGGAAGTCCGTTTTGCGTGCAGCAGCGATTGCACCGCAGACTTGATTCTGCCACAGCCTGTCACGGCAAGGCAGCAGGCTGCCGACACCAAACAGATCCCTAGCGACGATTTACGCACGAATCCCGAAGATTTGCGGAGCACGAAACGAAATTAAGCAGCTTTCTTGGTCGCTACAGGAGCATGGAACAGCTCGAGAGCCTTGCGAAGAACGAGATCGTCGGCAGAAAGCGGCTTCGGACCTGGAGGTGGTTCCTTTTGCGTACCGGCGGTCGACGATGAGTCGTCTCCATCGTCGCCATCGTCACTTGCACTCGCGCGCACAACCTCTGTGGGGGCGACACCTTCTTCAAGAATCGATTTGCCGTCCGCGTTGTAATAATTCGCGACCGTCAGGACAATCGCGGCGCCATCTTCTAGCGGAATCAACTTCTGCTCGGCAGCGAGTCCGAATGTCCGCTCGCCGACGATATCGCCCCGCTTGGTGTTTGCGAACGCGGAAGCGAGAACCTCTGCAGCGCCGGTGGAGGTGACGTCGGTAAGAACCGAGACCGGCCCCTTCCAAACGACCTTGGAAGGGTCGGCGGGAAAATCCTGTCCGGCGACCGTCTGGCCCTTCAACGTCGTTAAGTTACCGGAAGGAACGAAAAGCCGCGCGACAGCAATGGCTTCCGAATCCGAGCCACGGCCGCAGTCACGAACGTCGAGAATAATGTGCGAAATGCCCTGCTTCTGCGCTTCGAGAAGATGTGTGCGGACCTCGTCCGCGCGGCCGGCGTCAAGAGTGGGGAAGCGGAAAGCCAGCGTGTCATTGTCGACCTTCTGAACAATCAGCTTCGGAGTCGGAAGCTTTTGCCGGACGATATCGATTTCATCCGGATCGGTTCGTCCGTGACGGATCACACCGACTTTAACTGCAGTGCCGGGCTGGCCGGCAAGGAGATTCTTGGCTTGACCGGCGGACATTTCGCGTGTGGTGAAACCGCCAATCGATTCAAGAAAATCTCCGCTGCGCAGGCCGGCCTTCTCCCCAGGGCTATCAGGAAGCACCGAGGTGACCACGATGTAGCCCGAACGTTTGCTGAGATTGAGGCCCGATTCTCCCGTGCCGGGATTCCCGGTTTTTTCCTTGTACTCGGTATATTCGCGTGGTGTCAGATAGCTCGATTCGGAATCGAGGGACTCGAGTAGACCGTGAAGCGAGCCGGTTGTGACCAGATGCATGTTGGGCTCGTCGACGTAATCCTGCTGGATCTTCTGCAGTACCTCGCTGTAAACCTGAAGGGACTTGTAGGCCTTGTCATTGGCAGTCCGGCCGAGCACATGGCCGACACCGACCCAGCCGACAATCAGGATCGAAACGATCAGGATTCCGTAGCGAGCGATACGATTCATCGAGCACCACCTTAAAAAATAGAAGAAATACGAGTATACCATTCCGATGAGACGGGCCAAGAAAGAGTTGGATTCGACCGTCGAGGTCGAAACTTGAGACGCCGAGCAGCAGTCGAGATCCGGTTTGTTGTGCGAAAGACACAGTGCGGCGCAAATTATGTGGCTTATTTTCCATAACTTACTGAAAACACTAGACAAAGGCCTGGTGGATTTTGCTGACGGTGTGTTAAGGTTGATGTAGCATTCCGCCCATGTTCCAAACAACGATTCAGCGCGAGGTCAGTACGCACGGTATCGGCCTGCATACCGGCGTTGAAAGTACGATTCGACTCGTGCCTGCGCCCGCTGACACGGGAATCGTCTTCCGAAGAACCGATCTGGATCTGTTTTCGATTGAAGCGCACGGGAGCAACGTCGCTCGAGTGAGCTATGCCACCAGCCTGATGAAGCAGGGTGTCCTCCTTTCGACCACAGAGCACCTGTTGGCTGCCATTTACTCCTGCGGGATCGACAATGTTTACGTGGATATTGATGCCATCGAATTGCCGATTCTCGACGGATCGGCAGAACCGTTCATGCGCATGCTCGATGAAGCTGGAATGCGTCGTTTACGTCGAAAGAAGCGTTATTTGAAGTTGTTGAAGCCGGTCGAAGTGGTAGAAGACGGCAGACGGATCGGTATCTATCCGGCGGAAGAATTTGCGGTGCGCTGCTACGTGGACTTTTCGCACCCCATGGTTGGACAGCAGGAAGTGGAAATGGTGGTGAACGCGGAAAGTTTCCGTCGCGTGTTATCGAGAGCGCGAACGTTCTGTTTTGAAACTGACATCGAGCCTTTGCGCGGGATGGGATTGATTCGAGGCGGATCGCTCGAGAACGCCATCGTGCTGACGAAAGATGGAATGTTGAACGGGCCCTTGCGCTATGCCGATGAATTCGGAAGGCACAAGGCCCTCGATCTGATCGGCGACCTGGCATTGGTTGGCCTGCCGCTGCTCGGGCGGGTGGAAGCGCGAAAGGCCGGGCACTCGTTGCACACGCAACTGGTGAGTAAGTTGCTCGCAGATAGGTCGGCGTGGGAGATCACCACGCGAGAGCACGCGCAGCCGGCACAGGAAGAACGTGAGATGGCCTCTCGAGCGGCGGATTAAAGAAGCGAGCGGTCGTGAAATGCACCTGCTGAGAGTGCGGCTTCTGCGAACCGTCCCCACGAATTTTCCAGAAGTGAATTCCTAAAGAAATCAGAACAACCAGACCAACGATACCCAGCCAGCCGAGGGTGATGCCCGCGATGGCCATGCCCCTGCCTTTCAGCCGAAGTGGCTCCCGCCGAATTTGGCGGAGCGCGATCGAACCAAGAATCACGCCGGCAACGGAGCCAAGGCCACAAATCCAGAACAGTCCGCAGACGAGACTGCCGATCGCAAGCCCATTGGTTGCGCGCGGGGGAAGAACCATCGGAGGCGAATCGGCGTTGAGCGTGGAATCGAGAGCAGGGTCGAGCCAGCGCTGGCAACGGGGGCATTGCAGGGCCGAGTCCTCGATCTGCGAAGCGCAATAGCGACAAGGTTTCAAAGCAGAACACCAAAGAGCGGGCGAGTTCGATTATAGCGTAGGGCTAGCTTCGTCGGCCGGCCCTTTCGAGGGTCGAGGCAAAGACGGATTGTCAAACGGGGCGGAGCACGGGACAATGCTTTCGCTATGGCAAAGAACAAAGATGTGACCATTGTGGTCCTGGCTGCCGGCAAGGGAACGCGGCTGAAATCGAGTTTGGCAAAGGTTTTGCACCCTGCCGGAGGTAGGCCGCTGATCGAGCATGTGGTGCGCGCGTGCATCGGCGTTGGTCCAAAGAAAATCGTGGTTGTCGTGGGGCACCAGGCGGAGAGAGTAGAGGCAGTGGTAGAGCCGTTAGGCGCGGAGACCGTGCTGCAACAACCGCAAAATGGCACTGGGCATGCGATTCTGGTTTCGAAACGCGCCATTGGAAATGCGAAATATGTGGTGGTGCTGCCGGGTGACGCGCCACTGGTGCGAACGGAAACCATTCGCGCGCTCATCCACAAACACAAGACCGGACAAACTGCCGCCACGATTTTGACGGCGGTGCTTGCGGATCCCTCGGGATACGGAAGGATTTTGCGCAAGGGCGGCGACGCGGTTGCGGCCATCATCGAAGAATCGCAATTAACGGCGGAGCAGCGCGAACTGAACGAGATCAATTCGAGCGTGTACTGCTTCACCACCGCGAAGCTCTGGCCGGCGCTGGCGCAGGTGAAACCGAACAACGCACACCGGGAAATTTATCTGACCGATGTGATTGGTGCGCTGAACGCGAAGGGCGAGACCGTGTTGGCAGAAATAGCGCCGGACTCGCGGGAGATGCTCGGCTGCAATACGCGAGCGGACCTGGCCGAAGTGGACCACTCGTTTCGCGATCTGAAGCGTGAGACGCTGATGCGCGACGGCGTGACGATTCAACTCCCGGAGACTGTGTTGATCGATCCCGATGTGAGCGTGGGCGAAGATACGGTCATCGAGCCGTGCGTTCAATTGCTCGGAAACACAAAGATTGGACAGCGGTGCGTGGTGAAGACGGGATGCGTGGTCCACGATTCAACCCTGGGCGACGGCGTGGTGCTCGAACCGCATTGCGTGATTACCACGAGCCGCATCGATAGCGAGGTCATCGCTGGCCCGTTCGCACGAATGCGACCGGAATCGCATGTAAAACGCGGGGCAAGAATCGGAAATTTCGTGGAGCTCAAGAAAAGCACCGTTGGGGAAGGAAGCAAGGTGCCGCACCTTTCCTATATCGGCGACACCAGGATCGGCACGAAAGCGAACATCGGCGCGGGCACGATTACCTGCAATTACGATGGTTTTCACAAGCACCCCACCACGATCGGCGACAAAGTGTTCGTGGGGAGCGACACCACGCTTGTCGCTCCGGTGAAGCTCGGGGCCGGCGCCTACATCGCCGCGGGCTCAACGATCACGGAAAACGTCCCGGCGGATGCGTTGGGAGTCGCCCGGGGGCGGCAGGCCATCAAGAAAGGGTGGGCCGGCAAGAAGCGCAGAGAACTGGCTTCCGCGGATAAGCCGAAAAAGCATTCGAAAAAGCGCCGCTAAGAAACTGCCATCGCCCGGGTCAAGGTCCTCGACCGGTTTTCGGGTGTGATAAAATGCCAATTCCCTGAACGAGACCGGGAGGTGCAGCATGAAATTTGGGGTCGTGGTCTTTCCCGGATCGAATTGCGATCACGATGCATTCCACGCCATCGGCCATGTTTTGCATAAGCCGGTGGAATTCATCTGGCACCAGTCAGAGGATTTGCGCCAGTGTGACGCCATGATCCTCCCGGGCGGATTTTCCTATGGAGACTACCTGCGAACGGGAGCGATTGCGCGATTCTCTCCGGTAATGAAATCGGTAGAGGAATTTGCCAACAACGGCGGTCTGGTGTTGGGAATCTGCAATGGGTTCCAGATCTTGCTCGAAGCGGGTCTGCTGCCCGGAGCGATGATGCGCAACGCTGGACTGCGCTTTATCTGCAGGCACGTACACATTCGCGTGGAGGATACCAACAGTCCGTTCACCGGCGCCGCCCAAAAGGGACAGATCCTGACGATTCCGATCGCCCACAGCGACGGGAATTACACCGGCGACGAAGCGACGTTGAAGGATTTGGAGAGAAACCACCAGATATTGTTCCGCTATACCACGCCGGAGGGGAAAGATGACGCAACGGGCAATCCGAATGGATCGACCGCAAATATTGCGGGAATCTGCAATCGCGCAAGAAACGTCGCGGGACTGATGCCACACCCGGAACGTGCCGTCGAGCAGGTTCTCGATTCGAACCACGGGCTGGTGATTTTTCGCTCTATGATCGAAGCGCTCGTGGGCGCGGGCAGGGCGATTGCGTGAGTCGTAGAAGCTTCAGCACAAAATTTGTGTAAGGGGCACGAACGTGCCCCTACATTTGTTTTCAGGGGCAATTGAGAATCAAGAAGAAAAGCAGGTTCCTCGCTGCGCTCGGAATGACAACGGCGGACCTTGCGAATGCGGATCGAGTCAACATATGGCGACGGCACAGACAGAAATTAAGGTGACGCCGGAGATTGCGGCCGAGCATGGAGTGACGCGCGAGGAGTATGCGCGCATCCAGAAAATTCTGAAGCGCGATCCGAACATCACAGAGCTTGGCATCTTCAGCGTGATGTGGAGCGAGCACTGCTCCTACAAATCGAGCAAGGTGCACCTGAAGCGGCTGCCGACGCGCGGGAAATTGGTGGTGCAAGGACCCGGCGAAAACGCGGGCGTAGTGGACATCGGCGACGGATTAGTTGCGGCCTTCAAGATCGAATCGCACAACCATCCGAGCTACGTCGAGCCGTTCCAGGGCGCGACAACGGGCGTCGGCGGAATCCTGCGAGACATTTTCACGATGGGGGCTCGACCGATTGCCGTGCTCGATTCGCTGCGATTCGGCGAGATTGCGCCTTCGAAGGACACCACGGAACAAGACGCGGCGAAGAACCGGCGCATTCTGGATGGCGTAGTGCGCGGGGTCGGGAGTTACGGGAATTGTTTCGGCGTGCCCACGGTCGGCGGCGAAGTTGGGTTCGAACCGTGCTATGCGCAGAATCCACTCGTGAATGCGCTGGCGCTCGGTATTGCCCGCAAGGAAGAGATTTTTCTGGCCAAGGCGAAGGGCATCGGTAATCCGGTCATTTATGTGGGCGCTAAGACGGGACGCGATGGAATTCACGGCGCGTCGCTGCTCGCTTCCGCGGAGTTCACCGAGCAATCACAGCAAAAGCGGCCGAACGTGCAAGTCGGCGACCCGTTCATGGAAAAACTGCTGCTCGAAGCCTGCTTGGAGGCGATGAAGACCGGCGCCGTGGTAGCCATTCAGGACATGGGGGCAGCGGGACTGACTTGTTCGACGTGCGAGATGGCTTCACGCGGCGGCACCGGGATTGAAATCGACTTGGCGAAGGTGCCACAGCGCGAAAGCGGCATGAGCCCGTACGAGATCATGCTGAGCGAATCGCAAGAGCGCATGCTCCTGGTGGCGGAAAAGGGCCGCGAGCACGAAGTGCTGGAGGTGTTCAAGAAGTGGGGCTTGGACGCAACCGTCGTCGGAGATGTAACCGACGGCGGGTTGCTGGTCGTAAAGAATCATGGCAAGACGGCGGCCGAGATTCCCGCGCACCCGCTGGCGGAAGAAGGGCCGGTGTACAACCGGCCAATCGCAGAGCCGGCGCCGCGCAAAGAAACCGAGAAAGATTGGTTTACGTTTGCAACCGAACGCTCCGATCTGACCGCGCATTTCAAATCGTTGCTGGCCGCGCCGGTGATTGCGTCGAAAAAATGGATCACCGAACAGTATGACAGCATGGTGCGAACAAATACGCTCGCAGGACCGGGCGCGAGCGACGCGGCGGTCGTCCGGATTAAAGAGACCAAGCGCGCGTTGGCTTTGGCCACGGACGGAAACGGCCGCTGGTGCCAACTGAATCCTAAAGTAGGCGCAATGCATGCAGTCGCCGAAGCGGCGCGCAACGTGGCGGCCAGCGGCGCGCGGCCGATCGCGGCGACGAACTGTTTGAATTTCGGCAGCCCGGAAAAGCCGGAAGTGATGTGGCAGTTTTCGCAGGCGATCGACGGAGTCGGCGAGGCGTGTATTGCTCTGGGTACACCAATTACCGGCGGCAACGTGAGTTTCTATAACGAAACACTCGGGAAATCCATTTATCCGACGCCCGTGATTGGGATTTTGGGAATCCTCGAAGACGCATCGAAAGTTTTGAAGGTCGCTTTCCGCAACGACGGCGACGTGATTTTGTTGTTGGACGGTGCGTCCGGCGAAGACGCCGGGCTAAAGGTCGTCGCTCCTGCGCAAGAGTTTTCATCGTCGGAATATGCCAGGACGATCAGTGGAATCGCGGCAGGCGAACCCCCGGCGATCGATTTGGCGGCAGAGAAACGCCTGATCGATTGTCTGGTGGCGCTCGCAAATGCCGGAACGGTGCAGTCGGCTCACGATGTAAGCGACGGGGGGCTGCCGGTCACGCTGGCGGAATCGTGCTTCGCAGCCGATGGGCTTGGGGCGGAGATTCGGCTGAGTGCCGGCGTAAATGCCGAGTACACGCTGTTTGGCGAGCGCGGAGCCCGCGCGATCGTATCGGTCGATGCCGCAAAGGTTGCCGCGGTTCTGGAGAGTGCGAGACAATACAGTGTAGGGGCGCGCGCGATCGGAAAAGTGACCGGTGACAACACCCTGCGCATCGAATATAACGGGCATGCGGTCCTGTCGGCACCGGTCCCCGCTCTGAAAGACGTTTGGGCGCATTCACTCGAGCGCCATTTGAAGGTTCAATGACCAGCAAACTGGCATACGCGGACGATCGATTTCACGACGAATGCGGCGTCTTCGGAGTGTACGGCCACCCCGAAGCCGCGAATCTTGCCTATTTGGGCCTTTATGCGCTGCAGCATCGCGGCCAGGAATCGGCGGGCATCGTGGCGAGCACGGGCTCGGATCTGAACCTGCACCGGGCAATGGGCGAAGTCGAAGAGATTTTTCAGCCGAACGTCTTAAGCAAACTGAAAGGCTCGAGCGCGATCGGCCACACGCGCTATTCGACGGCGGGTGACAAGGCGCTGCTGAACGCTCAGCCCATCATGATCGATTGCAACAAGGGCAAGATTGCCGTAGCTCACAACGGCAATCTGACGAATGCGCTCGAGCACCGGCGCCGGCTGGAGCATCGCGGATCAATCTTTCAGACCAACAGCGATACGGAAGTAATTGTGCATTTGATTGCGCGGTCCCAGGCTCGGAATTTGTCCGCGGCTCTCGGCGATGCGCTCAATCAAGTAGAAGGCGCCTATTCGCTGCTGGTGCTGACTCCCGAGGAAATGTACGCCGTAAGGGATCCTCGCGGGTTCCGGCCGCTGGCGCTCGGAAAGTTCACGACGGCGGATGGGAATGAAGCTTGGGTGGTCGCGTCGGAAACGTGTGCGTTTGACTTGATCAACGCGGAGCATGTGCGCGATGTCGAGCCGGGCGAACTGCTGCGAGTCTCGCGTTCGGGCATTGAAACCATTCGCTTCAGTGCGCCAAAGCCGCACCAGTTCTGCGTTTTTGAGCATGTCTATTTTTCGAGACCGGATAGCACGGTCTTCGGGCGATCGGTGAACGAATCTCGAGAGATGCTCGGACGATTGCTGGCCCAGGAACATCCCGTCGAAGCGGACATGATCGTGCCGATTCCGGACTCAGGTGTGCCTTCCGCGATCGGCTATTCCCTGGAATCCCGGATTCCGTTCCGCATGGGGCTGATCCGGAACCATTACATTGGGCGGACCTTCATCGAACCGTCGCAGGCCATCCGTAACTTCGGCGTAAAGCTGAAACTGAACCCGGTACGGAACTTAGTAGCCGGCAAACGCGTTGTACTGGTAGACGATTCAATCGTCAGGGGCACAACAAGCCGGAAGCTCGTGCGGCTCATGCGGGACGCGGGCGCCAAGGAAGTGCATATGCGCATCAGTTGCCCGCCGACGATTTCGCCGTGCTATTACGGTGTCGATACCCCGACTAAAGAAGAGCTGATTGCTTCGTGCAATTCGCCCGAACAGATCTGCAAGTATCTCGGAGCGGATACTCTCGGGTATCTGTCGATGGCAGGCTTGCGGCAGGCCGTGAACGACAAAAATGGAGAGTTTTGTACGTCGTGCTATACCGGAGTGTATCCGACCGATCTGGTACAACTCGAAGTGAGAGAAGAGAAGGAAGAAGTCGTGGTGCAACGTGAAACCTAAAGCAAAAAAAACAGCGAAGGGACAGTCCTCACGGCCAACCGACTTTCCGCTAGCAGCTCGCGTAAGGCAGGAAATCATCGCCTGGTTCTGGGTGGTTCTGGTCTTCCTGCTGGTCAACGGCACGATCGGCCAGGCCCGCGTGATTCCTTCAGGATCCATGGAAAATACCTTGCTCGTCGGCGACCACCTAATCATGAGTCGCATCGGCTATGACGCCGGCGTTCCTTTTACGGCCTGGCACGTGTCGTTGTGGAAAAACCCGCGGCGGAAACAAATGATCATTTTCCGCCCGCCCTATGGACACAATCAGGCGGACCTGATCAAGCGCGTGATCGGCTTGCCCGGCGAAACGGTCGATGTCCACGATGGCTTCGTGTGGATCGACGGAAAGAAACTGCAAGAGAATTACACGACCGGACCCACGGAGCTTCCCAGCCGATCCGAAATGCTGCCGCGCTTCCATGGACTGCCTTTGACAGTCCCCAAAGACCAGTATTTCGTGATGGGCGACAACCGCGGCAATTCCTACGACAGCCGCTTCTGGGGTTGCGTGCCTCGCGAGGCGATGATCGGCACGCCGGTTACTATTTACATGTCCGTCGACGCGCCGGAAGAAGCTTGGAACGGCAATATCGGCGAGCGGTTTCTGGCCTATGCAGAAGCGGTCGTTCACCCGAGCAGAGTCCGCTGGAAAAGATTATTCGAAACATTTTAGGCGTGGCTGCGGAGTACCGAGCAGACCAACGCTTCGTCGTCATCGGGCGGGTTAGGGTGAATCGTGAAAGCTGACGCGGTAAACGTAAAAGTCAAAAAAGAGGAAGTCGCCGTACCGCTGAGCGTGCGGGTCAAGAGCGAAGCCATCGCCTGGTTCTGGGTGATTCTGGCATTCCTGCTGATCAACGGAACGCTCGGACAAGCGCGCGTGATTCCGTCCGGGTCGATGGAAAATACCTTGTTGATTGGCGATCACTTGATCATGAGCCGCATCGGCTACGACGCGGGCATACCCTTCACGAACATTCACATGCCCCTCTGGAGGAATCCCAAGCGGCAGCAGATCATCATTTTCAAGCCGCCGTTCGATCCGTCCCAGCCGGACTATGTGAAACGCGTGATTGGATTGCCGGGCGACACGATCGATATCCGTGACGGGTCGGTGTGGGTTAACGGCGAGAGGCTGCAGGAGAACTACACGCTAGGGCTCAGCGAGCCTGCGCCCGCAGGACAAGCCCCGATCGGTTATGAAGTAACGAAATTCCCTTACCGTGTGCCCCAGGATTGCTACTTCGCAATGGGCGACAACCGAGGCAATTCCTACGACAGCCGGTTCTGGGGCTGCGTGCCGCGGAAGGACATTTTGGGTACGCCGGTGATCATTTATATGTCGCTCGATGCGCCGCGAGATGCGTGGAATGGCGATATTGTAGCCAGATTCGAGGCCTATCTGAACGCCATCATTCATCCTGGAACTGTACGGTGGCGAAGACTGTTCCATGTGTTTTAAGCTGTAGACGGCCCTGACCTGCCCAGGGGTTCGGCTGACATTTGGCGTTGAGGTTTACCGCTCCCCGTGTGACTAGCGACCATCGCCCGACCCTCGCAGCCATCCAAGCCCCAGGGGTTGTGAGCCGGCAAGCGGCACACTCGTTGTAGCGTGAAAGTAAAGAACAGACCGAAAAGGCGACCCATAATGAAATACGCCGACGCCGGAGTGAACATCGCCGTCGCTGATGACGCAAAACAGCGCATCCGCCACCTCGCCAGCAAGACCTTTACGCCTGCGGTTCTCGGAGGAATCGGAGGGTTTGGGGGGCTGTTTGCGTTGGATGGAAGGCGCTGGAGCGAGCCGGTGCTGGTTTCGAGCGCCGATGGAGTTGGAACAAAACTGAAAATCGCCATGGCCATGGGTGTGCATTCGACCGTCGGTGGCGACCTCGTCAATCACTGCGTGAACGACATCCTGGTGCAAGGGGCCGAGCCGCTGTTTTTTCTGGATTACTTGGCGATGGGCAAGCTCGAAGCGAATGTCGTCGAACAGCTGGTGGATGGAATGAGCCGGGCCTGTCGCAAAGCTGGATGCGCACTGATCGGCGGCGAGACCGCCGAGATGCCGGGATTTTATTTGCCGGGCGAATACGATTTGGCCGGATTCATCGTGGGCGCCGTGGATCGCAAGAAAATTCTGTCCGGCAAGTCTGTAAAGCCCGGCGACACTCTGCTGGGGCTGCCCTCTGCGGGATTGCACACCAACGGATATTCGCTGGCGCGGAAGCTGGTATTTGAAGTGGCGAAGCTGAAGCCGGATACCTACGTGGCGGAAGTCGGAAATAAAATTGGCGCGGAATTGCTGAAGCCGCATGTCTGCTACGCGCCCGCAGTAAAGAATCTGCTGTCGAAGGGCTGGATTTCGGCGATGGCCCATATCACCGGAGGAGGCATCCCCGGTAATTTGCCGAGAGTGCTGCCGAGCGGTGTAAAGGCCATCATCGATCTGGATGCGTGGCCGATTCCTTCGATCTTCAAATATCTGGCGAAATTGGGAGAAATGGAAACGGATGAATTGCTGCAATCTTTCAACATGGGCGTGGGCATGATCGTGATCGTGCCTGCCGAACATGTGAAGAATGCCGAAGCCGATCTGAAACGGCGCCGCGAGAAATTTTTCCGCATCGGACGAATCGAACGGGGAGATACAGGCAAGGCCCGACTGATCTATTCGGGCGCGCTCAATTTGTAAGCCGGCTCGGAGTGAAATCCTCAGGAAATTGGCGCGATATAGATTAAACAGCGGCCTTGCGCTTGCGGCTCCAATACCACCATTTACATTGATGAGCGGGAAGACACGGGTTGCGAGCCTGCGCCACCGCAGCCTGGAACGTATCGAGCACGCAGGGATCCTGCTGCGTCTTGGTCAGCCGCTCTAAACGCAAATAGAGTTTGTGCGGATCGTGTTTGGCCAGTTGGGCAACCGAACGAATACCCAGAGCGTGGAAGTTTCGTTCGATGGCAGGGCCGACGGAAATAAGGCCACGAAGCTGGCGATCGGTAGTCATAAGGGACCTCTTCGTATTTCGCTTTAGTTTCGCCATGACGTAAAGTCATTCTACCTCAGGCTTGCGGATCTGCAAAGGAGAAAATGGCGCATTTGGCCGGGCTCGGCAGGTGTGCTAACGTTTTTTCGCTTATGAACAAGCGAATTGGAGTGCTGTTAAGCGGGCGCGGCTCGAACTTTGAGGCGCTGGCGGAAAGCGTGGCAGCGGGCAGGATTCCCGGCGCGGAAATCGCAATCGTGATCAGCAATCAGCCGGACGCGCAAGGGCTGAAACGCGCGGAAGAGCGCGGCATCGCGGCGCGAACAATTCCGTCGAAAGGGCTGCAGCGAGAGGCGTACGACCGGCAAGTGGTTGCCGTTCTGCAGGAATATAGGGTGGATCTGATTTGCCTGGCAGGTTACATGAGGCTGTTGTCGCCATATTTTGTCGCCGCGTTTG
The DNA here is from genome assembly GCA_963722985.1 of Candidatus Acidiferrales bacterium. GTDB lineage: Bacteria > Acidobacteriota > Terriglobia > Acidiferrales > UBA7541 > Acidiferrum. Next base: position 869,988 of record CAVROZ010000008.1, read on the forward strand.
TTCAGAAAATCTTGAACATCCATCCCTCTCTGCTGCCGTCGTTTCCTGGACTTGAATCGCAGAAGCAGGCGCTCGAGCATGGCGTTAAATTCGCCGGCTGCACCGTGCATTTTGTGGATGAGAATCTCGACGCCGGCCCGATTATCCTGCAAGCCGTAGTGCCGGTTCTAGACAGCGACAACGAACACACGCTGTCCGAGCGGATTCTGAGGGAGGAGCACCGCATCTACAGCGAAGCAGTGAAAATCATTCTGGAAGGAAAATACCGCATCGAAGGCCGCCGGGTCGTCCACAGCGGCGTCTGAGCAACGACAATGTCGACCACCCCATTCAATCCCGTGGAAGAGCAGCTCCAATACCTGAAAAAAGGCGTTGCGGAAGTGATCCCCGAAGAAGAGCTGAAGCAGAAGCTTCTGAACTCGGTGAAAACGAGAAAGCCACTGCGCGTCTACCTGGGCGTGGACCCGACGGCTCCGGACATCCACCTCGGCCACACCGTGGTCCTACGCAAGCTGAAACATTTTCAGGATATGGGTCACACCGCTATTTTCCTGATCGGCGATTTTTCAGCGATGATCGGTGATCCCACCGGGCAGTCGGAAACGCGCCCGCCGCTGAGCCGCGAGCAGGTGGACGTCAACGCCAAAACCTATCTGTCGCAGGTTTACAAGATTCTGGACAAGGACAAAACGGAAGTTCGGTACAACAGCGAATGGCTAGGGAAAATGTCCAGCTATGACATGGTGCGTCTCTGCGGCCATTACCGTTTGGCGCGCATGCTCGAACGCGAGGATTTCCGTTCGCGGCTGGAGAAAAACCTGCCGATCGCCGTGCATGAGCTCCTCTATCCATTGCTGACGGCTTACGACGCGGTGGAATTGAAGTCCGACGTGGAGTTGGGTGCGACGGAACAAAAGTTCAACATTCTGGTGCATCGCGAAATCCAACGCGAATATGGATTGTCGCCTCAAGTCGTGATGACCATGCCGATCCTGGTAGGACTCGACGGCGAACGGAAAATGTCCAAAAGCTTGGGCAATTACGTGGGAATTACGGAAGCGTCCAGCGAAATGTTCGGCAAGTTGATGTCGATTCCCGACAACTTGATGTGGTCGTACTACGAATTGGTCACCGACCGGACACCGCAGGAAATCGACGCCCTCAAGAAAGAAGTTTCGAGCGGAAAGTTGCATCCGATGGACGCAAAGATGCGGCTCGCGGAAGAGGTGGTCAGCGACTTTCAGGGCGTCGATCTGGGGCGCAAAGCGGCTGAGAATTTTCAGCGTGTGTTCCGCGACCGCCAAGCGCCGCAGGAGATGCGGGAGATCAAGATCAAAATCAAGCGCGCTCAGGATGGTACTTCCATGACCTGCGAAATCGATGATGGCAGCGGGAGGCCAATCGGCAGCATGCCTGCCCCTCCACTTGGCAAGGAAAAGTGGTCTCGTGTCTTGGTTGCGCTTAAAGAGATTGAATCGACATCGGAAGCTGAGCGCTTAATGAAGGGTGGCGGCTTCGAAGTGAACAATGAAGTTATCAGAGATCCAGCAACTAAATTGAGTCTCGACCAATATGGGGAATATGTTGTTAGGATCGGAAAAAAGAAAGCGTATTTTCGACTTGTCGTGGCGTGACGACTTTTCTTACGAACCTCAATACCTCTCCGTAGTGCGAATTATCGCAAGGTCTCCTGGACCATGGAGGACACATGCCGGGCGATGGCTGGCGCGGCGGTGAGACCTGGGGATTCGATGCCGATCAATTGGATGACCCGAGGGAACTCGCAGTCCGGTTCAATCACAAAATCGGCAATTCCTTTACCGGAAGGCGGCACCAGTTTCGGGCGCAGGCCGCTGTAAGCAAGTTGCAGATCGCGTTCCTCGATTTCGGGAACCATGTGCTTGACGTCTTCCGCAAATTCCGGCACGGTTATGCGATCGCGCTCATAATTCTCCTTGCTGTCGACATATTTGGCGGTTGGTCCCAGAAGTAAAGTGCCCCAAAGAGTCTTAGTGAAATGCAAGCCAAGCGAGAGGCCGTCCGTGTGGGGCAAGGGATAAACCAGGTTGCGGACAAGTTCGGCGCGGGAACCCCGAATCTCGCAATACTCGCCGCGAACCGGATAAATCGTCCAGAGACGAGGGCCGAGCAGGCTCGCGATTTCGTCGGCGTACAAACCTGCAGCGTTGATCACGCACCGTGCTTCCACCGTCTCGATTTCAGATTGTTGTTCGTCGCCGATGCGTAGAGTCACACGCACGAGCTCGTTATGTGGCTCGAGCTTTTCGACTTTGGCGCGCGTCAGCAGGTCGGCGCCTTGCTGCTCGGCCAGACGCGCGTAAGTGTGGACGAGTTCTTCCGCGGAGCAGATGCCGGTAGAAGGCGCATGTAAGGCAGAATATCCGTGCACATGCGGTTCTTTCGCGTGGATTTCCGCCGCATCAATGATGCGCAGGCCCTCCACTCCGTTTTCCTGCCCTTTCTTCAGTAGAGCGTAGAGCTGCGGCTCCTCTTCCTTTGACTTTGCAACGACTAACTTGCCGCAATTCCGATGCGCGACGTTGTGTTTTGCGCAAAATTCTTTGGTCAGGCGGTTTCCTTCGACGCAATGGCGCGCTTTCCATGAGTCCGTCGGGTAATAAATGCCGGAATGAATGACGCCGCTGTTGCGGCTGCTCGTGGACATGCCGAAATTGGGGAATTGTTCGACGAGGAAGATTTCCTGCCAGCGACGAGAGAGTGCTTCGGCGACCGCACAACCGACGACCCCGCCGCCAATAATCAAAACGTTGACTTGATCCATCACTCGACAGAATACAACAAGAAAACTGCGGCGAAATCAATCCTCTTCGTGGCCGTTCTCATCGAAAAAACTCCGGCACGGCTCAAGACGAGCCTCTGTTCCGTCGTGCACGGCAAACTGCGCGCCTTTGGCGCCTTGATAGCCATTCTTCCAAAGCGACGCGCTGCCATACTCCCCGTCCTTATTTAGGGCGTAGTAATAAAGATGAAAGGTGCCGAGCTTGTTTTTGTCGCCGTTGTAGTTACGAGCCACTCGGCCAAGGGCTTCGAGGCACGCATCGGCGGGTTTCATGCCCTTGCGCATCATCTCAACAACCGTATGCCCACCGGCAATTTTGATATTTTCTTCCCCTTTCCCCGTGGAGCCAGCTGCACCGACATCGCCGTCCACAAACAGCCCGGCGCCGATGATCGGCGAGTCTCCGACCCGCCCGGGAATTTTCCAGGCAAGCCCGGAAGTGGTCGTCGTGCCGCTGATTTCGCCCTTTTCGTTCACCGCGAGGCAGTTGATCGTCCCGGTGGGCGGATGCTCGATGACACGCACGGCGTAAGCGATCTGTTCCGGATCGTTGTCGAAAATTTGCGCAACCGCAGCTTTCCACTCTGGGCTATCGGTGCCGGGACGCCAATTGAAACTGGTCCGTGCTTTCCAGGCGAGCCAGATCTTGCGCGAAGAATCCGTGAGCAAGTTCATCTCCTCAAATCCCTCGTCCACAGCGAATCGACGCGCGCCGTCGCCGACAATCATGACGTGATTGGTGCGCTCCATGACCGTTTTCGCCAGCCGCGCCACGTTTTTGATGCGCTGCACCGAGCCGACACTTCCGGCGCGACGTGTCGGACCGTGCATCACGCACGCATCCAGTTCCACAACGCCTTCTTCATTGGGAAGTCCGCCGTAGCCGACAGAATGATCATTGGGATCGTCTTCGACCACCGTGACTGTGGCCACGACAGCATCAAGCGTGTCTCCGCCCGACTTAAGAACATCCATGCCTTTGTCGAGAGCGTGAAGACCGTTGACGGCCGAAATGATAAGGGGACGTTTCGCGCCCGGAGCAGGGATCGGGCTTTCAGCAAACACCAACGGATTGCCGAACACTTCAGTGGTTCCGGCCATGGCAGTTCCGGCCAAAGTGGTGGCAAAAAACTTGCGTCGAGTCCAACGGTCCATTGTTGATCTCCTAAGGAAAGAAATAGCAGCGATGCCGTCAGGACTTTAGTTCAGATTGTGGAAGAAGTGAAATTATTCCGGCCAAGAAACAAAGAAAGAATCAGTCGGTGCCGCCGAGAGGCAGGAAATACTGCGTCCCCTTCACTGGCTCCTGAAGGCGGCGAAGCAGTTGCTGCAGGTCTTCGCTGCGTTCCACGAAGTCGATTTCCGACGTATCGATGACGAGCAGGTCGGCTCCTTCATACCGAAAGAAGAAATGCTCGTAGGCGCGCGAGAGTTCTTCGATGTAGTCCGGCGAAATGTGCATCTCCTCGAGGGCTTTCTTCTTGGCAATGCGTGTGCGCAGGACCTCCGGCTTGGCTTGTAGATAGATCACCAGATCGGGCTGAGGAAGCTCGACCGTAAGAGCCTCGTAGTAGCGTTCGTAGAGCTTCAATTCCGAATCATCAAGGTTGAGATTGGCAAAGACACGGTCTTTCTCCATCAGGAAATCCGAAATGAGCGGACCGGGTGTGTCTCCCGAGAGTGCTTCGCGGGTCCTTTTTTGTCGCTCCATCAGGAAATAGAGCTGGGCGCGAAAAGCAGCTCCCGGTTTTTCCGCGTAGAAATCGGCCAAAAACGGATTGTCCTCACAATCGTAAATGCGGCGCGCGTGAAGGCGTTCCGCCAGGATGCGGGCCAGCGTGGTTTTGCCCACGCGGAGCGGGCCTTCGATCACGATGAACTGGGGAGGCTTCGAACCGGGCTGTGGCTGCCGTGCGCGCTTCGCAGAAGAAGAATCGGAACCGGGCATTTTGCCTCTGGCAGTGAAGGGAAAAACTGTCGCGCGAGATTATAGCAGTTTCTTGCAGATGACGTAGGCGACCTAGAAGTAAGGCGCGAAGGAATTGCGGGGAGCGAATAAAAGTACAGGTATTCGAGTACTACGAAGAACAAGACCGATGGGCCAGTGACACCTGTACCGCCGGACAGTAAAGTTCCCTACAGTTGCAGGTTCATACCCGACCCTTCCCCGTGCCTGCAATGACTGAGGTGGACACATTGGTCCTCACCACGCTTCTGCTCTTCTGTTGCAACGCCCTTCCCGTCGGCACGCGACGAACCCCGGCGATGCCTACAACGGCCGAGACAAATACCGTGATGCCTTCCGATCGCGAAGAGGAACGGGCAGATGCGAAGCCGGATTCCCCGGCGCCAAAGACCGTCGGAAATTCTTCGTCAAGGACGAACCTCGAGGCCGCCTCGCCTGGCGAAGCGCCAATCCCACCAGCCTTCAACAGCCCGGTCAAACCTGCGACGGCAGAGTCGTACGAGACTCCCGCCCGGAGGAAGGCCTGGTACGGTTTGCTGATTCTGGGTCACGGAGCAGCGGCGTTCGACGCCTGGACAACCAGGCGCGTGGTTGGCGGGGGTTATGGCGTCGAAGCGGATCCCTTGCAACGGCCGTTTGCACATTCGGGCGCCATTTATGCGACCACTCAACTGACGCCGCTGATCATGGACTTGGTGGGCCACCGAATGATGCGCAGCAGCCACCCATTGCTTCGAAAGGCGTGGTGGGTGCCGCAGGCGGCAAGCGCCGGCGTTTCATTGAGCGCAGGAATTCACAACTACGGCATCACGCCGTAGAATCTGATTATCGAGCCACAACCAACAACACAAAGCTTCCGGGCTTCATCGCGCCGCGGCGTTCGCCTTCCTTTGCAGGAAGAAACTCCGCCGCCGGCAGCACGACATTGTGCGTTTTCAGGTCCAGACCCATCGTGCGCGCGCTTCGTTTCGTCGGTACATTGTCGAGGACCGTATATTGGTTGGCGGCATCGTGCGTCACGACGGTCAGCGTCCCTTCGCCATTCGAAGCAAGGGCAAAGCCGGTTCCCGGATCGTAAGCGGTAGCGTCCACGCCTTCCCCGATGGCGGGAGTGGCGATGACTTTGCCCGAATCGGCGTCCACAACGGCCATCATCTTGTTTCCACAGCCGACGAAGAGCCGGCCGTACCTCCGGTCCATGGAAAGTCCCGATGGAGATTCGCACGGCTTCAAGGGCCAGCGATGAAGGATCTTCAGGGCTTGAGCGTCGATCTCAACCAACTCGGACGTGTCTTCGATGTTGACGTAGATCCGTCCCTTGCCGTCCGCGGCGGCAAACTCAGGTTTGCCTTCGAGCGGAATCGTTCCAGCAACGGCGCCATCCGCGGCAGAAAAGGCGGTGGCATCTTTACTCGCTCCGTTAAAGGTGAAAACACGTTTCGTGAGGGGTTCATAGGCGATCGCGTCGGGATTCTTGCCAGTCGTGACCGTTGCTAGGTTCTTTAGAGTTTTCAAATCAAAAATTGTTGCGGTACCGGCGCGGCCATTGCTCGTAAATCCGCGGCCAAGATCGGGAACCACGGCGATTCCGTGAACCCCTTGGGTGTCAGGTATATCTCCCACCACGGCAAAGGAATCGGCGTCTAGAACAACGACGTGTGACCCGTGCGAAACATAGATGCGGCGAGCATCGCTGTCCACTGCCACGTAATCCCAAAACCCATCCCCCGGTAGAGGAACGGTTTTTAGAAGTTGATATCCGGACGGACCGGCGGGATGCGCCTTACCGTGGGCGATTACACCGAGCGCGAAGGCGGTAAGGGTGAGGGTGATGGCATAGGATCTAAGGTTTTTCATGGATTTTCTCCCGTCGCGGCGTGGGCCGAACTATACCTCAGATAGCGCTCGAAAGAATCTGGCAATACGATATAGTATGACTTTCCTGTCTGAGTCGTTACCCGCCCGGGCACTTCGTTCGAGACAAGTCTTTTTCAGACGGGTGAACATTCGTTACTCTGGGAAAACAGGCCGCGGACTTGGCAAGCCCGCTGGCTGGAGAGTAGAGGTAAGTGTATGAAGAAGGCACTGATGGGAGCACTGCTGGTGGCGGGGATGGCTTGTGCAGTGAGTGCGCAGGAAGACAATACGTCGCAGCAGCGGGCAAATGGGGGAGCGAGCTTCAGCGAGAGTCCGGATTCGCAGCCGGCAACCACCGCTACGAGCGTGGATGGGAATCTTGCGATGGCGAATCCTTCGGCAGGAGCGAGCTCCGGGCCGAATGCCATCCCGCAGCCGGCCGAGCCCGCGGCCAAGCCCAAATACGTCGTTTTTGGAGACCGCGACGACTATCGCTGGCAATTGGGAGTTGGCGTCGAATACATGCATTTCCAGTCGAGCGCCTTCAACGCGAACATGGTCGGGTTGAATACCACGCTCACATACTTTACGAACAGTTGGTTTGCGGTCGAAGGAAGTTCGATAACCGGATTTGGGTCGACGGTGTTTGATTCCCCGAACCATGCCAAGATCTTTGCAGGCGCGGGCGGCGTTCGAATCGGGGGTAGGCGAGCACGGTGGGAACCGTTCGGGCATGCGCTCGTGGGAGGAAGTCATCTCGAACCGCAGACCGCCTCCGGAGGAAAGAACGCGTTAACGGCGCTGGCCGGCGGAGGAGTGGATTTTCGCGTGCATTCGCGTTTGTCGTTTCGCGGCGAAGCCGACTGGGTTTACACCACGTTCTTCAGCCAGACGCAGAATAACTTCCAGATTGTCGGCGGGATTGTCCTGCACTTCTAAGCTCGATCAGCGACCGAAGATCAGCGACCGAAAAACTTGGTTTAGAGGGGTGAAGGGGGTCTACGTGTGGCCTCGCTCGCCAGAATGGCGGTTCTCCCCACATCACCGGTGGGCTATGACGTCTCCGATGTAGATGCCGAAAGGCGCCAACTGTATTTCGCCCGCTGATTCCACGCCCGGCGGCCGAGTCGGCGAAACCAGAAGAGATTTCAAAGACGTTCGAGGATAGCCGATCGCGGCGAGATCGAATGCGACGGAGTGCGCGGACGCGGTCATATTGAGGGCGATGAGGATCGCGTGATGGTTATCCGGAGTCTTTCTCAGATAGCTGAAGACATTCTCATCGTCCGGATTGAGAGCCGCGTAATTGCCTATGCGCAGCGCCGGCCGCAAGCGGCGCAGGGAAATCAGCCGTTTATAAAAACGAAGTAACGACTCCGGATCGTGCTGCTCGACGTCGACGTTATACCGGCTAGCGCTTTCGGGCACCGGCAACCAAGGTGTTCCCGTCGTAAAACCAGCATTTCTTGAAGAATCCCACTGCATCGGGGTGCGCTCGCCATCGCGACCTTTTTCCTGTGGCCACCCGATCTTGCCGATCGGATCGCGCACGTCTTCCTTCCGCGCGGGCGGCGTAGTACGCATGCCGATTTCTTCGCCGTAATACAGTTGCGGCGTCGCTTGCGTCGTCAACAGCAGCGTTGCCATCACGCGGGCAATCTCGTTGTTGTGGATGCCGTCCCCGTAGCGGTCCCACTGGCGCGGCTGATCATGATTGCTGAAAAAGATATAAGGCTGACCGGAGACCGGGTTGTGTTCGATCTCCCCGAAGAGCTTTCGGAACCCCGAGGCAGAGAGCTTATTGACATCCGCAATCTGAAAATCCATCGGCAACTGGATTTCGTCTCCATGAGAACCGTACATTTTTGTGAGTTCGGAGATATCAGGTTCGTCGGCTTCGCTGATCAGCACCGGATCGCCTGGGAATTCGGAGACAACTTTGCGGAAGTCGCGAAGAACGTCATGAACCTCAGGCAGATTGTCCGTGTATTTGTGCTGGATGTTCGGATCGCCATAGGCGTTGGTGCCCGGAAGGATCGGTTCATCTCTCAGTTCCGGGTCTTCGAACAGACGCGAGACGGCATCCAAACGAAACCCGTCAACGCCACGTTTGAGCCAGAAACGGAGTACGTTGAACATGGCGGTGCGGACTTCAGGATTGCGCCAGTTCAGGTCCGGCTGCTGCTTGTAGAAGAAGTGGTAGTAATACTGCCCGGTCGTTTGATCAAAAGCCCAAGCCGAATGCCCGAACCAGGACAGCCAATTATTCGGCGGTTCCCCGGGTCCTTTGCCGTCACGCCAGATGTACCAATCACGTTTTGGATTATCGCGGGAAGAGCGGGACTCCTGAAACCAGGGATGCTGGTCGGACGTGTGATTCGGAACAAAATCCAGAATCAGTCGAATGTGGCGTTTTTTCGCTTCGGAGACGAGTCGATCGAAGTCGGCCATCGTGCCGTATTGCGGATCGATCGCCTCGTAATCGGAAATGTCATAGCCGAAATCGACCTGGGGAGACGGATAGATCGGCGTGATCCAGATGGCATCGATGCCAAGATCCTTAAGGTAGTCCAGCCGATAGGTAATGCCGTTCAGGTCGCCGATTCCATCCCCATTCGAATCCTGAAAACTACGCGGATAGACTTCGTAAAGAACAGCATGCCTCCACCAGGAGTCTTTGGCGTCGGAGGTGGCGTGGATCTTGACGTTCACCTTTGGATGTCGCGCGGAGTTGGGCACGGCAAAAAGAATAGCGAGAACGACGGGAAGAAGAAAGGCAAAGCGCTTGGAATAAACAGCCGGCATCGGGACAGTTCCCCACGTGGCTACACATCGGGTATTACTTAAGCCGCGCAAATAACGCGTACGCCCGATTGAAGTTCATACGCCTAGGCGAATAGAATTTCTACGCCGTAATGCAGAGGGGCTGAGTACCGTTGCTGGGCGGGAACGGCGCTACCCGTGCTTGTATCCAAAACTAGGTTCCTATCCGTCCATAGTATACGGACATTTGGCAACCGGGTCCGGCTGTAGAGTCTGTGCCAAGGAAAAATTCACTTGCCGACTGATCAAAATGCACGTTTGCCCAACGGGCCGGAAAATCAAAGACATACCGCTACTCCCACCAGGCACAAAGGCGTTCGCATCATCGTATGGATTGCCATACTAATCATCTTTGCAGTCGGATTCATGCTGGTATTGCGGCGGCATGACACGACGACCACGGCGAGAGCGCCAAGAGGTGGCGGAGGTCCGGTCGCACTGACGACCGCCACGGCGAAGCAGGGCGATATCGGCTACTACCTCGATTCGATCGGGACGGTTACACCCGTTTTCACCTCTTCGATTACGAGCCAGGTGAACGGGATTGTCGTCGCCGTGCACTACCGGGAAGGGCAGGTTGTGCGAAAAGGCGATCCGCTCATCGATATCGATCCCCGGCCATACGAAGCCACCTTGCTGCAGGCGCAGGGCACCCTGGACCGGGACGTGAATGTCCTTGGGCAAGCGAAAATGGATTTGGAACGCTATCAAGACGCTTGGAACCGAAGGGCCATCCCGAAACAGACCTTGGACGACCAGGAAAAAATCGTGCTGCAGGATGAGGGCACCGTAAAGCTGGACCAGGGCACGGTCGCGTACGACAAAGTCCAGGTGGGTTTTTGCCACATCACCTCTCCGATTGACGGCAGAGTTGGTCTGCGGCTGGTGGACCCCGGAAACGTTGTGCAATCCACGGGAACGACCACTCTCGTGGTGGTTGCGCAAGTTCAACCAATTACCGTAATTTTCACCATCGCCGAAGACGATTTAGGCAATGTGCAACAGCAACTTCACCAGAATGCCAAGCTCAGCGCCGACGCGTACGACCGCGCCGGAGTGAACAAGATAACCACCGGAACATTGATGACCCTGGACAATCAGATCGACACGACGACTGGAACGGTGAAGGCGCGAGCTTCATTCGCCAATAAGAACGCGGAACTGTTTCCCAATGAATTCGTCAACATCCGGCTGCTGGTAAACACCATCCACAAAGCCACGCTGATTCCTTCTTCCGGGATTCAACACAATGGAAAAGTCGCATTCGTATTTATCATCCAGAACAATGTCGCCCACATGCGCAACATTCAAACAGGTGTGACCGACCACGGAATGACGCAAGTCACCGGCCTTAATCCGGGAGACGCAGTCGCAACGAGCAGCTTCGATAAACTGCAGGACAATTCGAAGGTCGCCGTTTCCAATACGCCCGCCCCTGGAACTGCCGCTGGAAATTCTGCCGGGAGTGCTTCTCCTTGAGTCCGTCGACACCTTTTATTCAGAGACCTGTTGCGACGGCGTTGCTCATGGCGGCGATCCTGTTGGTAGGGATTGTCTGCTACACGCAGTTGCCGGTCTCTGCGTTGCCGCAGGTCGACTACCCGACCATTCAAGTGCTGACCTTTTATCCCGGAGCCAGCCCGGAGGTTGTGGCGACGACCGTCACCGCGCCGCTTGAGCGCCAGTTCGGCCAGCTTCAAGGCCTGAATCAGATGACTTCGAGCAGCGCGGGCGGCAACTCCGTCATCGTGCTGCAGTTCACCCTTACGCTGCAAATCGATATCGCCGAGGAAGAAGTCCAGTCGGCTATCAACGCTGCGCAAACCTATTTGCCCGCCAACCTTCCCGCACCCCCGATCTATAACAAAACCAATCCAGCCGATGCGCCTGTGCTCACGCTCGGTGTGACTTCGGGTTCGATTCCGTTGTCCCAGGTGGAGGACCTCGTCGACACGAGGCTCGCCCCGAAAATTTCCCAGTTGAGCGGGGTAGGGCTGGTCAGCATCAGCGGCGGCCAAAAGCCCGCCGTTCGCATTCAAGCCAATCCGGCAGCGCTCTCCTCTTACGGAATTAATCTCGAGGACTTGCGTACCGCCGTAACGCAAGCCAGCGTCAACGCGGCCAAGGGAAATTTTGACGGAGCACATCAGGACTATCAGATTGATGCCAACGATCAGCTGGTCACGAGCAAGGATTACCGGAAGGTTGTAGTCGCTTACCGGAATGGAGCGCCGGTGATGCTTACGGATGTGGCCCAGATTGTTGACGGTGTGGAGAACACCAACCTGGCCGCATGGATGAACAAAACTCCGGCCGTCATCGTCAATGTGCAACGCCAACCTGGCGCGAACACGATCAGTGTCGTCAAGCGGATCAAAGCGCTGATGCCGCAACTGCAAAGCAATCTGCCTGCGGGAATTGACATCACCGTTCTCACCGATCTGACCACGCCGATTCAGGCTTCCGTTTCTGACGTCGAATTTGAGCTCCTGCTCACCATTGCGTTGGTGGTCATGGTGATGTTCCTGTTCCTACGGAGCCTTTACGCGACGATTATTCCGAGCGTCGCTGTGCCTCTTTCGTTGATCGGCACCTTCGCGGCGATGTACGCGCTCGGCTACAGCCTCGATAACCTTTCTCTTATGGCCCTTACGATTTCGACGGGCTTCGTCGTAGACGATGCCATCGTCATGGTCGAAAACATTTCCCGTTATCTTGAGGCAGGTGAACCGCCGATGCAGGCCGCCCTGAAGGGCGCGGAGCAGATTGGTTTCACGATTTTGTCGCTGACCGTCTCTCTCATCGCCGTGCTCATCCCCCTGCTATTCATGGGAGATGTCGTGGGTCGGTTGTTCCGCGAATTCGCCGTGACCCTGGCCGTCACGATCGTCGTTTCCGCGGTGGTTTCGCTGACGCTCACGCCCATGATGGCGTCGCGCATCCTGCGGCACAATCCGGAGGAACAAGAGGGCCGTTTCTACCAGGCTTCGGAGCGCATGTTTAACGCCATGATCGACTTCTATGGCCGAACCCTGAAATTCGTCCTCCGCTACCAGACGATTACTCTCCTGGTCGCCCTTGGAACACTGGCGCTCACGATTTTCCTGTACATCATCATCCCCAAAGGCTTCTTCCCGGTACAAGACACGGGAGTCATTCAAGCCATCTCTCAGGCGACGCCGACGATTGGCTCAAAGGCCATGGCCCAAAAGCAGCAGCAATTGGCCGATATCATTCTCGAGGATCCTGCCGTCGAGAGCCTCTCGTCGTTCATCGGTGCGGACGGCACGAATATCACCACGAACAGCGGAAGAATGTCCATCAACTTGAAGCCGCTCGAAGACCGGGATTTGAACGCCTCGAACGTGATTCGCCGTCTGCAGACCAAGCTCAAGAACGTGGAAGGCATTCAGTTGTACATGCAGCCGGTGCAGAACATCACCGTAGACGATCGGGTCAGCCGCACGCAATATCAGTACGCCCTCGAGGACGCCGATCCCGTTGAATTGAACGAGTGGACAAATCGCTTTGTGGCGAAACTAAGGGAATTGCCGGAGTTGGAGGATGTCGCCACCGACCAACAGCCTGGGGGTTTGGCTGTTTCTCTCAATATTGACCGCCCAACGGCTTCGCGTCTCGGAATCGCGCCAACTACGATTGACAACACGCTCTACGATGCCTTCGGGCAGCGGCAGATCAACACAATGTACACGCAGTTGAATCAATACCACGTGATTTTGGAGTGCCAGCCGCAGTTTCAGTTGGATCCCGACAAGCTCAACAAACTCTACATTCAGTCAAACTCGGCATCGGGCACGAGCGGCGCGGCGGCTACCTCGAGCGGCAATGGTTCTACGTCCGCTGGTTCCAATGCGTTGACGACCTCCGCGATGTACACGCCCACGGCGAACACCTTGAATGCGCCTCCAAATGCCTTGACTTCGAACACCACAACCGCCACATCGAGCAAGGGCGCGACGTCGGCGGGAAGCACCAGCTCGACGACAAGCAGCGCCGTGCCACTTGGTGCGATCTCGCATTTCACCACGGCGACCGAGGCACTGTCGATCGCCCATCAGGGTCAATTTCCGGCGATTACGGTGTCCTTCAATTTGGCGCCCGACGCTGCCCTGGGCGGAGCCATTTCGGCAGTTACAACGGTACAGAACGACCTGCATATGCCGAAGAGTGTGCAGGCCGATTTCCAGGGCACGGCGGCGTCGTTCCGCAACTCTCTTTCCAATATGCCCCTGCTGATTCTTGCCGCGCTCGTAACCGTGTACATCGTTCTCGGCGTGTTGTACGAGAGCTTCATTCACCCGATCACCATTCTTTCGACGCTGCCTTCTGCCGGTGTTGGGGCCTTCCTTGCCTTAATCCTATTCAAGCAGGATTTGAGCGTTGTGGCCATCATCGGGCTTGTTCTGTTGATCGGCATCGTGAAGAAGAACGGAATCATGATGGTCGACTTCGCTCTCGAGGCGGAACGCCATCACGGAAAAAGCGCGACCGACGCGATTTACGAAGCGTGCCTGTTGCGTTTCCGTCCCATCATGATGACCACCATGGCCGCTTTGCTCGGAGGGCTGCCTCTCGCTCTTGGCCGTGGTATCGGATCTGAGCTTCGCCGCCCGTTGGGCATCGCGATGGTCGGAGGGCTCTTGGTGAGCCAGGTGCTGACCCTGTACACCACCCCGGTCATCTATATTTTCTTCGACAATCTGGCGCAGCGGATTTCACGGGGTTCGAAAGAAACGGCTCCGGGCGCCTCGCCACAGCCTTCGGAACAATCATGAACGTCTCCGAGCCATTCATCCACAGGCCGGTGGCAACCACGTTGCTGACCACGGCGATCGCCATCGCCGGCGCCATTGCGTTCAGGGTTCTTCCTGTTTCCCCCTTGCCCCAAGTCGACTTTCCCACGATTTCCGTCGGCGCTTCCTTGCCGGGAGCAAGCGCCGAAATCATGGCGTCTTCCGTGGCAACCCCTCTCGAGCGCCAATTCGGTCACATTGCCGGTGTAACCGAGATGACCTCGGCGAGCAGCCTCGGGGCGACTGCCATCACCATTCAATTCGATCTGAGTCGCAACATCGATGGAGCGGCCCGCGACGTCGAAGCAGCAATCAATGCAGCCCGCACCTACTTGCCTGCGAATCTTCCTTCCAATCCTACCTATCGGAAGGTCAACCCTGCCGATGCCCCCATTATGATTATCGGGCTGACGTCCGATAAGTACGGGCCGGATCAGCTTTACGACGAAGCCTCCACTGTTGTGGAGCAAAAGCTCTCGCAGATTCAGGGTGTGGGACAGGTTTCTGTCGGTGGGGGCGCATTACCGTCTGTTCGAGTCGAAGTAAACCCCACGAAGCTGTACAGCATGGGCTTGACCATGGCGAATTTACAGTCCGTGCTCAGTTTGCAAAACTCCGATCTGGCCAAGGGCCAGATCACCGACGGAAACTTCACGGCAGACATCGTTGCGAATGACCAGATTTCTCACGCCGCCGATTACAAGCCGATTATCGTCGGCTATAACAAAGGTGCAGCCGTCCATCTTTCCGATGTCGCCGACGTGATCGACTCGGTTCAAAATCTCCGGGTCGCTGGCTATTTGAATGGTAAGCGCGCCGCGTTGGTCATCATTTTTCGCCAGCCTGGCGCCAATATCATTGAAACCGTCGATCGCATCCGTGGTGAGTTGCCGGCAATCGAGGCCTCCATCCCTAAAGGGATGGTCACTACCATCATGCTCGACCGCACAACCACCATCCGTGCTTCTGTGCGGGACGTCGAGCGCACTCTGACTTTTTCCATCATCCTGGTGATCATCGTCGTCTTTGTATTCCTGCGCAACGGCCGCGCCACGCTGATTCCCGCTGTGGCTGTTCCCGTCTCCCTCATCGGCACATTCGCCGTAATGTATCTCTGTGGTTACAGCCTCGACAATCTCTCGTTGATGGCGTTGACCATCGCCACCGGTTTCGTCGTCGACGATGCGATTGTGGTTATGGAAAACATAACCCGCCACCTGGAAGATGGCATGGAGCCTTTCGCCGCCGCTCTCAAAGGCGCGAAGGAAATTGGCTTTACCGTCCTTTCCATCAGTATTTCGCTCATTGCGGTTTTCATTCCGCTGCTCTTGATGGGTGGAATTGTTGGCCGCTTGTTCCGGGAATTTGCCATCACTCTTTCCACGGCCATTCTCGTGTCGATGGCGATTTCGCTCAGCACCACTCCCATGATGTGCGCCTACCTGCTGAAACGGCACGATACGGAGAAGCACGGCCGTCTTTACATGGCGACGGAGCGAATCTTCGAGCGAATTCTCAACTTATACCGGTCTACCTTGCATTGGGTGCTGGACAATCCTGGTCTTACGCTGACCGTTCTCTTCTTGACGATCGCCTTGAACGTCGTGATTGTCCTCAAAATTCCCAAAGGCTTCTTCCCGCAGCAGGACACGGGCGTTCTTGCGGGCGGCGTGCAGGGACCGCAAGACGCCTCCTTTGCATCGATGAATGAATCGATCCAGAAGATTGCCACGGTGATTAAAGCCGATCCCGCGGTCCAGAATCTGATTGTGTTCACCGGCGGCCAGGGCGCCACGAATGCCGGTTTCGTCTTCATCGCGCTGAAGCCACTCAATGAGCGAAAAATCGACGCGGCACAAATTATCAATCGTCTTCGTCCTAAATTGAACAAGCTCGTGGCGGCTTCCGTTTTTATGCAGGCTGCGCAAGATTTGCGGATCGGAGGACGCAATTCTTCTGCGCTTTACCAGTACACCATTCAATCTGACAATGTCGCGGATCTCTCGAACTGGGGACCTCGGCTGTTGACCGAGATGAGGAAGCTTCCCGCCTTGCAGGACGTAAACACCGACCAACAGAATGGCGGCCTGGACATCTTGTTGAACTACGATCGCGTGACCGCCGCCAAACTCGGGCAGACCGCGACCTCACTCGACAATGAAATCTACAACTCCTTTGGCCAGTCAGAAGTCTCCATTATTTATACCCAGTTGAACCAGTACTACGTCGTCCTCGAAGTGGACCCGCAGTATTCGCAGGCGCCCCAACAGCTCATCAATGTCTATTTTCATCCGAAAGGCAGCAGCAGTGTAACTGCCACTGGAAACGTACCCCTCGGCACAGTATCGACGAACCAGGCGAACACGATTCCTTTGGCCATCAATCACACCAGCCTGTTTCCTTCGGTGACCGTCTCCTTTAATCTCGCGCCCGGTGTCTCTCTCAGCGAAGCCACACTTGCCATTGAACAACTAAAAGCACGCATGGGCGTGCCGACGACTGTGCGTGGATTCTTCGCTGGCACGCTGCTCGCTTACCAGCAATCGCTCAGCAGTGAGCCTATTCTCGTGCTCACGGCACTGCTGGCGGTCTACATTGTTCTGGGAATTTTGTATGAAAGCCTGGTTCACCCGCTCACCATTATTTCGACGCTGCCTTCCGCCAGTGTCGGAGCGATGCTTGCTCTCATGCTGTTCAAGCAGGATTTGAACGTCATTTCCATTATCGGAATCGTCTTGCTGATCGGTATCGTGAAGAAAAACGCCATCATGATGATCGATTTCGCCTTGCAAGCCGAGCGCGAAGGCGGCAAGAGCACCGAAGACGCGATTTTCGAAGCATGCATGCTGCGCTTCCGTCCGATTCTGATGACCACCATGGCGGCGCTGTTTGGCGCTTTGCCGTTGGCGTTCGGAACCGGCACGGGTTCGGAATTGCGTCGGCCGCTTGGCATCACCATCGTTGGCGGGCTTATCATGAGTCAGCTTCTTACCCTTTACACCACGCCCGTTGTTTATCTCATGCTCGACCGTCTGCGTTTGCGCTCGCTCGGGAAAGAACACGACACATTTAATCCGGGGGAGACGCCAGCCCCATCCGCTGCGGACTAGCGAGGATGGAAAAACACTATGAATAACAATCGTCTCAATATCGCCATCGTGGCTTCCTCGGCCGCACTCCTGCTCGCCGGGTGCATGGTCGGACCGAAATATCACCCTCCTGCGGCCACCGTCCAGGCCCCACCGCCGCAGTACAAAGAATTGCCTTCGGCATCGGCAGCGCCGGATGAATGGAAAGTAGCGCAGCCCCAGGATTCCATGCTTCGCGGAAAATGGTGGGAGGTTTACTACGATCCGGAGCTGAATGCGCTCGAAGACCAGCTCAACATTGACAACCAGAGCATCAAACAAGCCTTTGAAAATTACATGGAAGCTCGTACGCTGATCGCCCAAGCGCGCTCGCAGCTTTATCCGACGGTCGGAACCACACCTTCCTACGATCGGTCTCACACCTCTGCCAATGCGTTTGGCACCTCTTCGGCCAACGGAACCACCACCTCAGGTAAAACCAATAACCTCTTCGCGCTTCCCGCCACCGTCTCCTGGGAGCCCGATCTGTGGGGCAGAGTACGCAACACGATCCGGGAGTATCAATACAGCGCGCAGCTCTCGGAAGCCGACCTAGAGAACGTCAAGCTGAGTGAGCAGGCCAGCCTGGCATCTTTTTATTTTGAGCTTCGCGGCCAGGATGCGGTGCAGAAACTTTTTGACGACACGATCGAAGCGGACAAGCGAACCGTCGAACTTTCTAGGGCGCGGTATGAAACCGGCGTGGACGATCTCATCTCCCTCGTAGAAGCCCAAAACGCGCTGCAGACAGCGGAAGCGCAGGCTACCAACCTCGGAATTGCCCGTGCGCAGTACGAACACGCGATTGCGGTTCTGATCGGGACCACCCCTTCCACGTTTTCCGTCCCGGTAAAACCGTTAAGCGCGTCCGCCCCTGCGGTCCCTGTCGGTGTACCGTCTCAATTGCTCGAACGTCGCCCGGACATCGCCGCCTCGGAGCGAGCGATGGCTGCTGCGAATGCTCAAATTGGAATCGCTGTTTCCGCGTATTACCCGAACCTTACCCTGACCGCCGAAGCCGGATTCGAAAGCTCGACATTGCGAAATATCTTCACTTGGCCGAGCCGCTTCTGGTCCGTGGGTCCATCTCTTTCTGAGACCATCTTTGACGCAGGGCTACGACGCGCCACCGTGAACCAGTTCGTCGCCGAGTACAACGCGGACGTGGCCGGCTACCGGCAGACCGTTCTCACCGCCTTTCAACAGGTGGAAGACAATCTGGCGGCGGAGCGCATTACCTCTAGGGAAATCCACCAGCAGGAACAGGCCGTGCAGTCCGCGCAGAAGTATCTCGAGTTGGCCCTTGCGCGCTATGAGACCGGCGTGGATCAATACCTCACTGTCTTGGTGGCGCAAACGACCCTGCTTACCGACCAGCAACAGCTCGCCACTCTGCGCACTTCCTACATGACTTCCTCGGTGCAGCTGGTTGAGGCACTTGGTGGAGGCTGGGATTTATCGCAATTGCCAACTCCCGCGCAAGCTTCAGAGAAGGTAACCAAATCAGCCATCGAGTCGGTGAATGAGCCGGCTAACTCGAACGCCCCAAGCAATTCGAGTAGCCCAAACACCCCGGCGAACCCGTAACGCGCTCGAAGCGACTTCAGCCGGCGGGAATCGACGCGAATCGATCTATCTGAAATTCCGTTAACCTTTTTTCGAAATGGCGGCGATACTCTACCGGAGCCATGCTTCTTCTTATGAAAAATCTATTCTTCGCGTTTCTTATGACCGCTGCACTCGGGGCTTCCTGCTCGTCGGAAAACTCTCAAGAAAAGTCAGCTCTGACTGAAAATCATGTGGCTCTGGAGCTGAAGGTTCCAGCGACGTTTCGATTCGTTGCCTTTGGCGATACGCGGTTCCACGACCCGTCCGACACGGAAGCGGCCAACGCCGCCATTCGAAGGGCTTTGGTTGCGGCGATCGATAAGGAGACACCGGCATTCGTCTCTATCGGCGGCGATGTTGTCTACAACGGAGAAAGTCCGGAGGACTGGCAAGTGTGGGATTCGGAAACAGCCATTTGGCGCGAACACAAAATCCCGGTCTATCCGGCGATTGGAAATCATGACCTAAAAGGCAATTTACAGGCCGCTCTCACTAATTACTTCGCCCGTTTCCCGGAAATCCAAAGTAGCCGGTTCTATTCCGTGCGTCTCGGTACATCCTTGATGCTTGTTCTCGACAGCGCCCTCGATGAAGTATCGGGTCCGCAGGGAGACTGGCTACGCTCTCAACTCGATCATCTCACTTCGTCGACCGATTTTGTTTTCCTCGTCTTTCACCACCCGCCGTACACCAGTTCGAGCGACGACAAGATTTTTGGCGGAGGCCATTCGGCGCGCCCGGCAGAACAAGCGCTGGCAAAAGTTCTCGAGGACCGCCAGCAGCACATGCGCGCGCGCATCGTGGTGTTCAATGGCCACGTCCACAACTATGAGCGCCACGAGCATGGCGGAATCACTTACTTTGTGACCGGTGGGGGAGGGGCGCATGCATACCCGATTGTCCGCCACGCCGGCGATCTCTATAAAGATAACGGAGTCAATTATCACTATCTGCTCGCCGAGGTGGATCGCGATCATCTAACGGTGACCATGCACAAGCTGGAGATCAAAGATGGCAAAGAAGTTTGGAGCCAACCCGACTCCGTGACTATCGTCGCGCCGGCAGCACTTCCTGTTGCCGCGGACTGAGCGCATCCTGATTCACGCGGAAATAATTTGCCGTATGATACCAGCATGCGACTCCTGCTAGTTGAGGATGATTTGCGTATCGCGCGGTTCGTGGCTCGCGGACTGCAGGAACAGTCCTATGCGGTCGATGTGGCCTCAAACGGCGACGACGCCGTCTACCGCGTGGAAATCAACGACTACGACGTGATCGTCCTCGACGTGATGATTCCCGGCAAGGATGGTTTCGCGACGTGTCGAGCGATTCGAGCCCTCGGCAAGCGCATGCCCATCCTGATGCTCACCGCGCGCGACGCCGTCGAGGACCGTATCAACGGGCTCGATTCCGGCGCCGATGACTATCTCACAAAGCCCTTTGAATTCGGAGAGCTTCTAGCGCGGCTTCGAGCGCTATTGCGTCGCCCGCAGGATCTGCGGCCCGCGCAAATTTGCGTCGGAGACCTCGAACTTGATACCGGTGCACAAACGGCAATGCGCGGTAATCGCGCGATTTCTCTGACCAGCAAAGAGTACGCGTTGCTCGAATTTCTGGCGCGAAACGCCAATCGAGTGATCGGGCGCGCGGAAATTGCCGAACACGTATGGGATGAATCGTTCGATCCGTTCTCGAATCTGATTGAAGTCTACGTGAATCGCCTCCGGCGCAAACTCGGTGATGAAGACGGGAATTTGCTGCTGCAGACGCGGCGGGGCAGCGGCTATATCCTGAGCGCGCCGGCTGAACCGCGTTCTCCGGCGTCGAAGGCAGAAAGCCCTCCGCCTATCCGGAGTTCCAGAAAGCCCCATGCTTGATTCGGTCCGAGCCCGGCTCACGCTCTGGTACACCCTCGTTCTTGCGTTCGTGCTGGTTTTCTTAGCGGTCCTCACCTATTTGTTGTACGGGCATAGTATCTCTCGACGCGCCAACAGCGACCTTACGCAACTGGCCGAAGCCTTCGCTACGACGTTCAATGCGGAGCTAGCCGGCGGCGCAACGGTCAAAGATGCTGCGCGCGAATCGATACTCGAGCATCGTTTCCGCAGCACGTTTTTCGTCTTGATGGACGATTCTGGAGCGTTGCTCGACAGTTCGCTCGATTTGCCCACAACCGATGGCTTCAAGGCAACGCCGGCAAAGGAAATTCCTTCTTTCGACGCATTCCGCTCGCTCGCCGCTTCTTCGAAAGGAAAACCAGATACCACTCATGGCGTAAGGGGTGGATTTCGTGAGCTGGCCATGCCGCTTTCCGCCGGAGGAAAAGCCTACACCTTGCTGGCTCTGCAATCTCTCCGCCCGCAGAAGGAAATGATGCAAGACATTCGCAATACCTTTTTTTGGGCAATCCCAGCTGCCTTGGCGCTCGCCAGTCTCGGCGGCTATTTCCTAGCCCGCAAAAGTCTGGCGCCGATTGCGGCCATGGCCGCGCAGGCCGGTAGCATAGGCGCAGCTAATCTGCATCGCAGGCTACCGGTGGCCAATGAGCGAGACGAACTGGGCCAATTGGCGCTGACCTTCAATCAGTTGCTGGAACGTCTCGACGTATCGTTCGAACAGCAGCGGCGGTTCATGGCGGATGCGTCACACGAACTGCGAACCCCGGTCGCCATCCTGCGTGGCGAGTCGGAGGTCACGCTCTCCCAACCGGAACGTTCCCCGGACGAATACCGCCAGGCGCTCGCCATCCTCCACCAGGAATCGGAACGTTTGTCGCACATCATTGAAGACCTCTTCACGCTCGCTCGCGCCGACGCTGGTCAATATCCGGTCGCGTTCCGGGAAGTTTATCTCGACGAACTCGCTTCGGAGGCTTTGGTACGCGCTCGTTCCCTGGCGCTATCGAAAAACATCACGCTCACCTCCGCGATTGAGCCGGATTTGCCGGTCTGCGCGCATGAAACATTGCTCGGCCGGATGCTGCTCAACCTTCTGGACAATGCCATCAAGTATTCGCCGCCGGGCAGCGCGGTTACCCTCGCTTGCCGCAGGGAAGGCGCAAACTACCTCGTCAGCGTTTCCGATAATGGGTCGGGCATTCCGGCTGAACTGCAATCTCGCATCTTTGAGCGCTTCTTTCGCGGTGACAAGGCGCGCTCTCGCTCGGACGGCGAGATTGGCGGCGCGGGACTCGGCTTGTCCATTGCACGGTGGATCGCGGAGGCTCACCACGGGCAACTTGTGTTGACGCGTTCGGACTCATCGGGTTCCATGTTTACCGCGACTCTCCCAAGGCTCCAGGAGTAGCTTTGCGGTTGATTCTGTGTCTATCTGCGAGTCACCAGCTTGAGGTTTTACCGCTTCGGCGGAGGCGTTCGTCATCGGTCATGCAAAATCGGGATCTTCTGATCCGGCAAGTCAACAAGCTGCGCACTCTGTTCTTTATCCTTTGTTTTTTCTTGGGGGCCGGCTCGGCTTTTGCCCAGGGCGGCCCACCATATTACACGAATGATCCTGGCACTCCTGGTAATCTCAATTGGGAAATCAACATTGGCTACATGCCTTTCTATTACAGCAACAAATCCGTTTCCCACATGCCAGACGTCGACATTAATTTCGGCCTTGGCGATCGCATCCAACTCACATATGAAAATGCCTGGTTGCGCGTCCAGAATCTCGGTGAGTCCACTAAATTCGGGTTGGGACAATCCAATCCCGGCCTCAAGTGGCGCTTTTACGATGCCGGAGAAGACGGCCTTTCCATCTCGCTTTTCCCTCAGTTTTTTCTGAACAATCCGAACGATGCCGTCGGCCGCGGAATCACTGCGCCGACGGACTCCTTCCTCATGCCCGCTGAATTTTCAAAGAAATTTGGCCCCGTCGACATCGATTACGAAATTGGGTATCTGGCCGTTCACAAAGGACCGGACGGCTGGATTACCGGCCTCGTCGTGGGTCACGACTTCGCGCCAAGACTCGAGCTGGACGGTGAATTTTATTACCAGGGTACGTTTCACCCTTCCTTCAGCCAGCCAAGCTTCGATTTTGGCGGACGCTACAAACTGCACAGTCCGGTGATCCTCCTTTTCATGGCCGGGCGCAGCTTCGAGCCGAGCGGCCCCAGGCAGACTTATTTCCTCGGCTATTTCGGAATTCAGCTCCTTCTACCTCCGAAGTCCTACAAGTGACATCATCATTTCTGCCGTTCTAACGATTTCCTCATCATGCCGCTGTTCCACGCCTTTGATCCAGGCAACGCCAGGGACGCGCTGGCTAGCGGCGGCCGTCTGATTTGGGCATATGCAGTCCGGCGAGCCCTCTTCCCGCTCGCCGCGCTGGTTCCGTCGATCCAGTTTTCGCCCTTCGCTAAAAATAGGCATCGCCCCAGAGAGATTGCCGTACATTTCTTTGTAACTCGGCATTCACGAAGCGTTCACACCGCGCAATCTACCATCGGCGTAAAGGAACCCCATCATGCATGTGCTGATTGTCGAAGATGAGCCGGAGATGGCCCAGCTTCTCGCCAAGGGCCTTCGCGAGGAGCAGTTCGAGATCAGTTTGGCGCACGACGGCCGCTCGGCCCTCGAGAAGTCTGTGGAGACCGCATTTGACGTCATTCTGCTCGACGTCATGCTGCCCCAGATGAACGGCCTCGAGGTGGCTCGGCGGCTGCGGCACCGGGAGCAGGAAACTCCGGTCCTGATGCTGACCGCGCGCGATTCGGTTCCCGACATTATCAGCGGCCTCAACGCCGGCGCCGACGACTACCTGACTAAGCCGTTTTCTTTTCTGGAATTGCTGGCGCGCATTCGCGCCTTGGCGCGGCGGCAGGAGATTCGGCGGAAAAATGTTCTGGAGATCGCGGATTTGGTGCTGGACGTAACGTCGTTACGGGCTTTCCGGAAAGGCCAGGAAATTCATCTGTCGCACACCGAGTACCGGCTTTTGGAATTGTTGGTGCGGAATACCGGCCGGGTTGTTTCCCGCCAGGAGATCTTAACGAAAATCTGGGGCCCCGGGCGTGAAGTTACCGAGAACACCCTGGATGCTTTTGTTCGGCTGCTGCGCAAGAAGATCGACCAAAGTTCCGAGATGAAGTTGCTGCACACTCACCGTGGCTTTGGGTACTCCGCCGAAGCGGTGCATTCCAAGTGAAGCTTACGATTCGTGCTCGGCTGACCCTGCTGTATTTCACTGTCCTGGCTGCTTCCTTGATCGCCTTCTTCTGGATCTGCGACTTCGGATTTCTCCGGGGCATCGAAATTACCGTTAACGACGCTTCGCACAGCAATCTGGAAATCGTCCAGCGGGTTCTTGCGCTGTCGGCTTCCAAGGGAACGCCGAAGATCCAGAAAGAGCTGAACGAACTTTCGGAGTTGTGGGCGAACGGGGCCATTTTCCAGGTCGCGGATGGGGACGGCTCGTGGATCTTTCGTTCCCCGCGTTTCCTTCTAACGCAGGCCCCGCTTCCTGAGCCGCCAGGCGCGGGAGTGTCCTTCCTCACCACGAATCTCGACAAACAGCAATATCGTATCGCCCAGGAAAGTGTTTTGCTCGGCGGTCGCTTGTTCCGTATCAGCGCCGCCGTTCCCACGGAACCGTTCGATCAGGCGCTCGATCGTTTCCGCCTGTTCGAAAAGCGTTTCTTGCCTCTGCTGGTCATTCTCGCGTCGCTCCTCGGCTATTGGCTGAGCGGCAGGGCGCTGGCGCCGGTGAATCGCATTATTGAATCCGCGGAGCAGATTGGTTTGCAAAATCTTTCGCAACGGCTCGAAGTCCCTAAAGCCGCCGACGAGCTGCAACGCCTTACCGTGACGTTAAATGCCATGCTAGAGCGCATCGAGTCTTCTGTGCAGCGGATCAGGCAATTTACGGCGAACGCTTCGCACGATTTGCGCACACCGCTCTCGCTGATCCGCACGCACGCGGAGCTTGCCTTGCGCCGTACACGAACGGAAACGGAATACCGCGAATCTCTCTCTCGCATTTTGAGCGTTTCGGAAGAAACTACGCAGCTCATTGAAGCGCTCCTCGCCTTGGCTCGTGCCGATGCTGGCGCGGCGCATTTGCACTTTGCGGCGATAGATTTGGTCCCTTTGCTGCGAAAAATCAGCCACCAATTCTCGGTGCTGGCGGTTCCGAAAGAACTGTCCTATTCCTCTCACATTCCGAACGAATCCTTATTCCTCGAAGCAGACTCCGCCTCCATTGAGAGCATGCTTGTCGCAATCATCGACAACGCGTTCAAGTACACGCCTGCCGGTGGTTCCGTGCGGCTGAGCGCGAGCGTCGTTTCAAATGAGGCGGTAATCGAAGTGAAGGACTCTGGGGTTGGCATCGCCGGTGAAGATTTGCCGCGCATCTTTGATCGTTTCTTTCGCGCCGACCAAGCCCGATCGCACGAAGTTCCGGGAGCGGGACTCGGCTTGTCGATTGCCCGCTGGATCGCGGAGACGCACAAAGGCCGCATCGACGTCGAAAGCCGTGTGGGAACCGGTTCCGTGTTCCGCATCCAGCTTCCGCTGATATCCGCAGCCGCAAACGTGCGATCTGACGCTGCCGGGCAACTCGTTGATTCTGTTGCCGCTCATTCCTGAAAGAGTTTTCAGATGAAAATTCTTTCAGCATTTTTTCAAGTATTTCTCCACGGGCGTTCATCGGCATTTAAGCGGCCTCAGGCTTAATTGACTCACGGCAGATCTCATTGGGTGTCCCGGATGAGGTCAAAATTCTGCGAGAAGAGAAGCTGGCTCATTCGGAAGCGCAAGGTTCTGCAGGTGTGAATCGAATGGGGCGTTCAGGGTCGTCTATCGTCGGAGGTAGTATCGCAATGAAAAGTTTTATGCGATTTTTCGCGATCGCTGCCGGGATGGTGTCGATATTTTCCGGACAAGCGACGGTGGGGCAAACCGACAAAGGATCGGTCACCGGTCACGTTTCGGATTCATCCGGCAGCGTTTTGCAGGGCGCGCAAGTCGAATTGCAGCCGGCGGGCATCACGGTCGTTTCGAACCAACAGGGTGGATATTTCATCAACAATCTCGCTTCAGGCATTTACACGATTACGGTCACATACATGGGCTTCGCTCAATTCACGAAGCCGGTGACGATTACCGCGGGCCAGACTTCCGTTGTCGACGCAAAAATGGAGGTCTCTTCGCAAAGGGATCAAGTCATCGTGACTGCCGAAGCTTCGGGCGAAGCCGAAGCAGTGAACCGGGAAAAGACCGCCGATAATGTTCTCCAGGTCATGACCAGCGAGGTGATCGTGTCGCTACCGAACGCGACCATTGCGGACGCGGTTGGCCGGTTGCCCGGCGTTTCCCTGGAGCGCGATGAAGGCGAGGGGAAGTACATTCAAGTTCGCAGTCTCGAACCTCGTCTCACCAACGCCACCATTGATGGCGTCAACGTGCCTTCGCCGGAACCTGGCGTCAGGGAAATAAAGTTCGACGCCATGCCCGCGGATCTTGTGGAATCGGTTGAAGTCAATAAAACGCTCCAAGCCAACATGGACGGCGATGGCATCGGCGGCTCCGTGAACATCGTCACCAAAACCGCGGGTGAACGTCCAACAATCGACCTCTTCGGCAGCGGTGGAACCACCCCGATCATGGGCAATCGCAACATCGTGATGGGCGGAGGCACGATCGGCCAGCGCTTTGGCGTAGACAAAAAATGGGGCGCGCTGCTCGGCGGCTCCTACGATTGGAACGGCCGTGGAATTAATGACCTCGAGCCAGTTCCCGACGTCGCCACTCTTCCGAACGGTTCAACCACTCGCTACTTCGATACCCAGGATATCCGCGAATACCAATACAAACGCAGCCGCTGGGGGCTCACCGGCAGCACAGATTACAAATTGGGGGAAGGGTCGGACATCTATGTTCGTGGCATCTATTCGAGTTTCCGCGATTATGGGGACAAATGGGTTTACACCCTTACCGACAATACTCAAGGAATTTCGCTCCTGAATGCGAATGGATGTTCCACAAGCGGCGGCGTCACCGTCGGCCCATGCGCCGGCGTGCCCGCCTTCAGTCAATCGAATCGCGTCCCTACTTTTAATATCGGCAGCCTGGTTCTCGGCGGTAAGCATGTTTTGACCAGCAGTTGGATCGCGTGGGACGTCTCGGTCTCTCGTTCCGAGCAACTTAAATCCGGCGGGGACGAAGGCGCGGACTTCGCATATAACGGCTCGACGAGCACCTGCCAGTTCAGCCCGGCGCTGACCACCAGGCTGTATATCCCGCAGTGGACTCCGAATTGCTTTACCCAGGCCTACCAACCGGGAAACTATAGTTTGACGGACATTACTACTTCGTACGGAAAGTCTCCTCAACTAAATTTGCAATTCTCGGGAGCCATCGGCAAACGCTATCACCTGGGTTCGCACCTTTCAACGATTGAGATCGGCGGAAAATTTAGAAACGCTCACAAGTTCGACGACTCCTATACACCGGTTTATGATCCGAACGGCACGGTGCCCATGACCGATTTCGTCGGCAAATTCCGAGACTATAACTATTATTCCGGCAATTACCAGTTTGGGCCGACCACCGATTGGGCCAAGGTCCATAGCTACTTGCTTGGCAATTTGCCGGATCTCACACTGCAGCCCGGCACGATTGGTGCAAACCCTGGCAATTTTGATCTCATCGAAAAGGTGTCTGCCGGTTACGTGATGAACACGATCAATTTCAACAAATTCCGCATCGTGGCCGGGCTGCGGATCGAAGGGACAAACCTCACCACCGACACTTACCAGTGCGATACCACCTGCCTTGCCACTCCTACGCAACAGGGGAGCGTGTCACTCAGGTTGTACGGTTCCTATGTGAATTTCTTGCCGAGCGCTTCCGTCAGATATGACCTCGGACACGATTCGGATATCCGCGTGGTTTACAGCCGTGCCCTATCTCGGCCCGATCCTCAGGATATTGCTCAGGCATTCAGTGTGACCATCAACCAAAATCCAAATCTCCTTTCGCTCGGCAATGCGAACTTGAAAGCCGAAAAAGCCAACAATTACGACGTCTTGTGGGAGCATTACCTGAAGCCATATGGAATCATTTCCGGCGGCTTCTTCTATAAGCAACTCTACCTGCCGATCGTTAGTCAGGAGACTTACAAGACGGATTACAATCCGGACCCGAGCAATCCGCGCTACCCAACCGGAGATTGGTTGATTTCCCAATCGGTGAACGCCGGAAGTGGGTGGGTTGGCGGCTTCGAACTCGCCTACTTGCAGCGCTACACAGAACTTCCGGGCGCGCTTGGCGGTCTCGGACTTTCCGCCAACTACACCTGGACGAACTCAGCGGCGTGCGGCTTGCCTGGACGTTCCGATTGCCCGAGACTCCTGCGTCAAGCGCCGAACCTTTTCAACGTCAGTCCTACGTTCGACCACGGGCGTCTCTCGATGCGCGTCGGTTTGACTTACAACCAGCGCAGTATCTACGCTTACCAATACCAGGACGGCACCGGCAGCAGTTGCGTCTGCAATGGCGGCTCGGGACCGACTCCTGGAGGACTTTATGGTCCTCTCGGCGACAATTATCTCTACTCCCATTTCCAGGTCGATGCGCAGGCAAGCTATCGCCTGAAGTACGGTTTTACCGTCATGGCCTACGGACTCAACCTCACCAACGAGGTCTTCGGGTTTTACAACGGGCAGGCGCAGTACATGGTCCAACGCGAATACTACGGTCCAACGTTCGCGGGTGGGATGCGCTGGTCGCCGACACACGAGAAGTAGGAACAGCATCGGACCGGGAAGCTCGTGAGGAGGATCGTGGGTCTCCTTGCGCGATCAGAGTTTGCAACACCCCAAGCGGCCGGTGCGCACCTGGAATCCAGCGTGTGCGCCGGCCGTTCCCATGAATCGTGTGATGCGAAGAAATGTTCATGGGAAAATTTAGGTCCGGTTTAGGTGCGACTTGGTATGAAGAGTAGAGCGTCGGGAGGGAAGATGAAAAAGACTTTGATGTTTCTGTGTTGGATGGTGCCATTGCTTGCTGTCGCCGGTTCCGTCTCTGTCAACTACCAAACCTTGAAGAAGGTATCCGTGCCGGGAAGCGGCGGGTGGGACTACGTCACCGTAGATGCTGCCGGTCGGCGCGTCTATGTTTCGCACTCCACACAAGTGGATGTACTGGACGCTGATTCTTTTGCTTTGATCGGCACTATCCCGAATACTCCCGGTGTTCACGGCATAGCGATCGCGCCCGAGGCCGGACGCGGCTATATCTCTGCCGGCAAGGCGGATTTGGCCATCGCATTTGATTTGAAGACGCTCAAGTCTCTCGGGGAAATTAAAGTCGGAAAGAAGCCCGACGCGATCGTCTATGAACCGTTCACAAAGCGAATCTATGTGATGAACGGCGAAAGCGAGAACATAACCGTCCTGAACGCGACGGATGGCAGCGTGGCCGGCACGATCGCCCTCGGTGGCGGGCCGGAATTTGCCGTTTCGGACGGCAAGGGCAACCTGTACGTCAATCTTGAAGAACAAAACGAAACCTTGCACATCGATGTCAACACATTGAAGGTGAAAGACCGTTGGCCGCTTGCGCCGTGCGCGACGCCCACGAGCCTCGCCATGGACATCGAGAACCGCCGTCTTTTCGTCGGTTGCCGCAGCAAGCATCTCGCCGTGCTCGACGCCGACAGGGGGAAAATCGTCTTCACCGCTCCCATTGGTGAGCGCGTCGACTCCGGAGCATTCGACAGCAAGACGCGGCTGGTCTACCTCTCCACGGGGGATGGCAAAGTTTTCGTGTTTCGCCAGGATTCGCCGGACAAATATTCCGTGGCTCAGGAAATCGCGACGAAGCCCGGTGCGAAAACCATGGGTTATGACTCGAAGACCGGCAACCTCTTTGTACCGACCAGCGAAAACGGCGCCATGCAGGTGTTGGTTCTATCGTCCAAGCCGTGAAGCTTCGTTTTTTTCTAGTTCGCCGGCATGACCGGCAGAACAACGGCCGACGGATGCTCGCTGTCGTGAAGAATCGTATTGGTCGCAGGGACGGAAGTTCGTCCGAACGTAATCTGCTCGCCGCTATTCAGATTGCGGTCAAAACGCGGAAAATTGCTGCTCGAAATCTCCAGGCGCAATGTGTGACCTTTCTGGAAGACATTGGCGGTTGCCCATAGATCGAGTGTGATCTCGTAGATTTGGCCCGGATTCATTAGCACTTGGCGCTCGGGTGATTCCCGGTAACGCATACGGAAAATGCCTTCGGTCAGGTCCTGCGCAAAGCCATCCGGACCGACGTCAACCAATTTTCCGGTGAAGTCCGTATCCACTGCCGTCGATTTGACGAACAAAGTCGCAGTCACGGGGCCGATCACTTCCAGGTCTTGCGAGAGTGGACCGATGGAATAAACCAGAACATCCTCGCGATTCTCAACCGCACGTTGGTCGCGAGGGCCGGGTTCCATGTGTTTGGCGTCGCAGCAGAGCGGGCCGCCCACGGTTGGCGCGGGATTCGTCGGATCGTAAACGTACTTGTCGGGTGACTCCGCTTTAGGCGCCGTCGACGATAGAGACCCATCTCCTCGCAGGGAATTCGCTTTGCCGGAGGAGTGCAGGAAATATTTCGTAGGCTTCGCTTGCGGAGGCGGCCAGTCATCTTCCTGGCGATATTCGTTCACTCCCATCAGAAACAGTTTCACGGGCTTGTCTGTCGCAAATTCGTTTTGGATTCCTTTAAACAGGAAATCGTACCAATCGAGAATCACGTCGTTGTATTCATTCTCGACCGCGTGTCCGCCAAAGTCGACATCGCCAATTTTGCGACCGAAACCCGCGTGTCCGCCGATTTCAATCAACAGATGCTGTTTCGTGCGCGCGGCTTCTGTGGATCCGTGCGCTTTCGCGCCCATGTAGTTTCGCAGTGTCCCGCCGTTGAAAATGTCGTACCAGCCGCCGACGCTGAGCATCGGCACCGCGATATTCGAAAAATGCTCCTCGATCGACCACTGCTTCCAGTAGGCGTCATAGTCCGGATGCGCCAGCCAATCCAGGTAGTAAGGCGCGATCTTGGCGGTCAACTGACCGTCGGCCGGTAGCTGACCAAAGTTAAAAACCGGGTAATCCGTCAGCGGCAGCTTGGGTGCGCCCACGCGAGCGTCGCTGTTTTCGGTGATGACCCGCTGTAGCGTGTTTTGCGCAAGTTGCGTGGTCCAGTTCTGGTCGAACCACTGCTCGAAGGCGCCACTTTGATACGTCCAACCGTCATGGTAATTGCTCGCTGTCATGTTAGGCGCAATCCCGGTGAGATGCGGAGGTGCGGCGATGGCGGCAAGCACCTGCGTCGCGCCGACATAAGATGCGCCGATCATTCCAATCTTACCGTCGGAATAAGGAAGAGCGCCGGCCCACTCGACCGTGTCGTAGCCGTCGTTCTGCTCGTGGCGGAAGGGATACCACTCGCCTTCGGAGCTATAGCGCCCGCGCACGTCTTGCACAATGAACACGTAGCCGCGGAGAGCTATTTTCGACCCGGCGGAACTCCAGCCGGCATTCTTGTCGTACGGCGTGCGCATCAGAATGACCGGAAATTTATCCGAAGATTTGGGGCGATAGACGTCGGCGAACAACCTGACTCCGTCGCGCGTTGTCATCGGGACACCGCGCTGAGTTACGATCTCGTAGGGCTGCGAACCTGACGCAGCCGGCGCGGCTTGCGGAGATTGCGTGGGCGCCGCCTGCGCCACGAGCGCAACAGCTCCAAAAAGTGCCGCAACGAACAGCGCCGCCAATCGCACAGCTCGGTTACAAGCGATGCGATGAATGGGTTCTGAAGTATTGATAAAAATATGAGCCTCCCACAGTGCAAACCGTCGCGTTACAAAATAACATGGTCGCGGCCCGTTCCAGAATCGTTGGATCAGCTTCGAGAGGTCCGCCGGCCGGAGTATAATCTTGCGCGCGGCCCTCATCTCGGACGCCTGACTCGGGCCCGTCACAGCACAATTCAAATTGAAGGCCAACGAAATGTCCAGCCACAAATCCCGCATACCCGGTGACGCGAAGCTCGGCATGAACGCGCCAATCACCCGCCGCGACTTCCTCGGTTCTACGCTCCTGGCTTCGGGAGCAGCGCTGCTCGGCTCCCTCAGCCCTGCCGAGTTGCTTGCCCTCGGAGACGACTTCACCGGCTACGGCGGAGTTGGTGAATATAGCGCCTCGAACGGCAACACTTGGCCGGTGTTACAGGCGGGCCACACCATTCGCGATGCCGTTTACGATCGGCTTCCGAACGACATTGTCGAAACCGGCGAGACCTACGACTGTGTGATTGTCGGCGGGGGAATCAGCGGCCTTGCCGCTGCGCTGTTTTTTCAGCGTCAGGCTGGCCCGGGCATGAAATGCCTGATTCTTGAGAACCATCCGATCTTTGGCGGCGAAGCCAAACAAAACGAATTTCTGGTCGACGGCCAGCGGTTGATCGTGCACCAGGGATCGGCCATCTATCAATTGCAATATCCGCACAGCTTTCTCGCGCATTTCTACGAGTCCATCGGCCTCAGAACGCCCAAGCTCACCTATCAGAAATGGAGTGGAAAGGATCCAGAGTTTCCCTTGTCCAAAACGCCGTATGAAGCGGTCGGATTGGAACATGGCCAATACGGATTCTGGTTTGGCGCGAAATTCGGCCGGAAACCCGGCTTGTGGTTGATGGACCCGCTAGGGAAAAATCTCGAAGGTGCCCCGGTTTCCAAAAACACGCGAGCGGAGTGGTTGCGCTGGCTGAAGGCCGAGCCAGTGAAACAAGAAAACTTTGAGCATCCGAAAGCCGAGGGCGACGCCATTTCGCGCTATCTCGATTCCATCACCCTCGAACAGCACTACATGGAACGCTTCGGCCTCAGCCGCGAAACCGTGCGCACGTTTCTTTCGCCGGTTGAAGGAGGTGGATCCGGCCTTGGCCCGGACGCCCTGTCGGCTTACGCCGACTACGCCTTCGAAATGCTTCATCCTCTACGCGATGATGCCGGTGCCACAGACCAGATGTTCCCGGGTGGCAACACCACCATCGCTCGATTGATTTTGAAAAGTCTTCTTCCGATTGCCATCGCTGGTCCAGACACCGTCGAAGGAGTCAGCAGTAACGCAGTGGACTTTTCCGCTCTCGATCGTCCGCAAGCCGACGCAAGGGTGCGGCTATCCTCAACCGCGGTTGTTGTCCACCATGACGGCGAGGCTAGTAAGGCTAAATCCGTTACGATCGTGTATCTCAAGGATGGCAAACTCTACCGTCTCCAGGCGCGCTCCGTTATCATGGCGGGCGGAAGTTGGACGACCAAGCACATTGTCAGAGATCTTCCGGACACGCATCAGAAAGCGTACGCGCAGTTTTACCGCTCTCCCTGCCTGATGGCCAATGTTGCCGTGAAGAATTGGCGGTTCATGTACAAGATGAACATGACCGGATGCCGCTGGTTTGAAGGTATCGGCAACTACACCGACGTGCGAAAGCTTGCGCTCACCGGCGTCGACAGCGCAACGATTAGTCCGGACTCACCCATTGTTCTGAACTTGAAAATCCTTTACTCCTTTCCAGGCCTTTCGACCGAAGAGCAGGGAAATCGCGGCCGCACGGAAATGCTTGGAACTTCTTTCCGGGATTACGAAAGACAAATTCGCGAACAGTTCACGGACATGTTTGGCACCGCCGGCTTTGACGCGCAGCGCGATATCGCGGGAATCATCCTGAACCGCTGGGGGCACGCCTACCTCAGCCCGCAGCCGGGATTCTTTTTTGGCAAAAATGGTCAACCGGCTCCGCGGGAAGTCCTGCGCCGCGCGCCTTTCGGTCGAATCGCGTTTGCCAACACCGATCTCGCCGGAGCCATGGACCACCGTTTTTCAATCCTCGAGGCGCAACGAGCCGTCGGGCAATTGCTCGACCAAGTCCTGACGGGCGAATAAGATCGGAACCAATTGCCCGATTTTGCCCTAAGTACGGCCCTCTCGGCCCTACCTAACTACAATGCTCTCTATAAGGTCGCCACTGTAGAGACTTTCCCCGGTCGGTCGGGTCCAATACCTTAGAACGTCAGAACCTTAATTTAACGAACGACTCACCCGCTCATGCCGGAAAGAGACTTCTTGTTCTCATTCTTCCCAAGGGCCTGCCAAGCCATACGACGTTCCTTTCCATGGCACGTAACTCCCGCCGCTCGTCTTATCTTTTCGTTCCTGGTTGCATTTCTGGCATGTCCGCGCGCGCGGGCCAGCGTGGGCGTCGTGCTTAACGAATCTTTGGATGAGAGCATGGACAGGATCACGGGCACCGGCCACACCGCGGTCTATTTTTCAAACATCTGCGCGGATTCGCCGGTAAAGCTTCGTTTGTGCCGCCCCGGCGAATTTGGCTCGGCGATGAGTACATACATCAACATCGGTGAAGACCATCGGTACGAATGGAACGTTGTTCCGTTGAGCATCTACCTTTACGGAGTTGAAGATCCGCAAAACCGTCCGATCTTCGGATCGGCCCAGGTCAAGCATCTGCTCGAAGAGCGCTACCGGGAGAAATATCTTTCGCAGTATTGCGACACGAGCGCCTGCCGGACCAGCTCGAAGTCGGAATGGCGGGAGATGGTTGCGGCAACCATGATCCGAACTGTCTACATTTTTGCCGTGGACACCACCATGGAGCAGGATGAAGAGTTCATCGCCAGATTCAACAATTTGCAGAATAAAAACAATTTCAACGGCGTCACCCGCAATTGCGCCGATTTCACGCGAGGGGTCATCAATTTCTATTTCCCCCACGCGGTTTATCGCGACTATCTGAACGATTTCGGCATGGAGAGCCCCAAGGCAGTTGCCCACACATTTACTCGATACGCCCTCCATCATCCCCAATCGAATTTTCGCGTGATGCATTTCGCGCAGGTGCCCGGCACGATTAAGCGAAGCAGCGAAGTGCGCTCCGGAACGGAGCAGTTGTATCGCTCGAAGAAACTACTCATTCCCATGGCGCTCTTCGCGGACCATGTACTGCCCTTCGTGGTCGCCTCATACCTTCTTACCGGGCGGTTCAATCCGGAGCATACCTTCGAGAAATATCCCACCCCGGGTCCCGAGGTGGAGAATTCCCTGGCTGCGCCGAAACCGACGGCTCGAACCTCGGACGACCGCTTGCAACTCGTTGGCACGTCTAGCGAATGGAAGCAGTACCGAAAAGCTCTGGATTCGACTGTCCAGGCAAACAAAGGCATCATCGACAAGCACGATCTGTCTCATTTCTTCAAAGACCTCGACCGCGAAGGCACCGCTTCCGTCGACGTGGACGGCTCACTCTGGATGGACCTCTCGGAGGACGGCGAGCCCCTGCGAGTGGGCCTGAGCGCGAGCAATGCTCTGGCGGCTGGCTCCAATCCGCAATTGGCTTACAAATTTATGCTCGCCCGCACGCGAGGCGTTTTGAAGAGTCCAAAACACAGCCGCGAAACGATGCTGGAATTCGATCAGGATTGGTCGATGTTGCAGCACGTCTCCGTCGACACCGACACCACCTTGGTGAAGACCACCGCCTCCGTCGGTAGAGTCACAGCTGGCTATCGCTGAGGGATTTCATTCGCTCCCGTCGGCGGCAATTTTTCACGAATCAGCGCTTCCACTTTATTCCAGACCACTGGATCGCACTCGATTTCCGTGTGTGGCTTGACGAACCAGCGGTCCCACCAAGGATAATTCTCGCAACTCGCGGGCATCGACGTGTAGCTGAAACGAAAGTTGCCCAGAATTTTCGTCCGCGACGGATCTTCGGCTCGAATTTCAGATCGGCCATGCACAACGCCGTCCGATTCATAAAAGTTCACTGCCTCGGCCACATTGGCCGGAATGACTTCATCGTTCTCCTGTATCTTTTCCACGCTGTCCACCTGGATGGTCAACAGCACCGGAATGTTCTCCGCCTGCATTTCGCGCGCCAGGGCTACGGTTTCCGACCCGCCCCAGCTCATTCCGTAGAGAATAATCTTCGCGTTTCGTTTTTCTTCGTCGGACAGCGACCCGTCGTGGTTAGCGTCCAAAAGCTTCAGGATCACTTGATGGGCCTGCTCCCGTCGGTGATTTTCAAACACTTTTATGGACACGCTCGGTGGATAGTCCTTGCGGATTCGCTCCGCCACCTGCACCGGGCTGTGCACGGTATCGTCGTGCCGCACGAACCCCCCGACGAATCCAATCACGATGAAAGGCGCATTCGCCGAATTCACGCCGGCGCTCGAATAATTGGAGATAAATGACGAACCCCTGGCCTTCTGCCCGCAAGCCACGTGACCCCAACACAGAAGCAAAAACACCAGGCTCGAAACTCTTCGATATCGCACAAATCTTTTATACATCAAGTGAGATCGATGATTTGTGCATTATCGCGGTTCTGCTGCGCCAACCGTTCCCGGATTGTCCGATCGGATGATATGATAGCTTTCCGGCGGGCCCAGATAGCTCGGCTTCACTCCGCCAAGATCGACTACCAGCTTCTGCAGCACCACCGCCGGATCAACCATCCAGATTTTCAGCGTGTGATAACCAGGATTGGCGATCGTATGCGTGGATTTTCCGACGCGCACGCTGTCTTTCACCGAAGTCGCCCACTTCTCCGTACTATCGTTGGCAAGAAAATCGATGACCTGAGGCGTCTCTTCATCAAACGAAACAGCGTATCGAAGCCCGCGCCCAGGCACGAAATTCAGCGTTGGATCCAGAATGGCTTGTACCTCGACCTTCCCTGCGTGAAACAGGAACATCTTGTATTCGAGACAAGGTGACGGCTGTCCGGCTGGCAAACTAGCCGCCGTCACCGGAAAGATCGTCATGGCCGAAAGCGTCCTTCCAAGATCGTCGATCTTTTCCCAGCGCCCGGGGGGTACGTCAATTTTTTTCGTGTAGTGCACCGCTTCGATCGAAACGTACCCGTTGCCCTCGACAAACCCATCCAGGTTTTCAGGCATGGGCTCAACGGGACGGAATGCGTCAACCTTGATGGCAATATCCGAACCCGCGTTGCTTGAGATCTTTACGGAGCCGCTGGCGAGT
Organism: Candidatus Acidiferrales bacterium; assembly: GCA_963722985.1. Classification (GTDB taxonomy): domain Bacteria; phylum Acidobacteriota; class Terriglobia; order Acidiferrales; family UBA7541; genus Acidiferrum. Next base: position 907,069 of record CAVROZ010000008.1, read on the forward strand.
CCTTGCGGAGCGTGCAGCCAATCTACGCTGACCCAAATGCGTTTTTCGAGGTCAATCGCGCCGTTCGATTCGCTGAGCACGATCCACGGTTCGGTCGCGGCCGCCGTAAACGTGAAGGACGCCTTGCCGCGGTTAAAGATGTCGATGTAATGCCGCTGCTTGTTGTAAACATCGAAGTGCGGAAGGCTCGCCGGCTCCGCGGCTCCCGGCCATGCAGCCGCTGAACCCTCGACTGCGATGCCGACACCGGCGGCAGCGGGAAGGTCAAGCTTCCTAACCCTGGGCATGTTGTTGACCGGCGGCTCGTTCCAAGAGGTGTAGCCGATATGTGTCTGATCCATCATGTGATCCCATTTGCCGTGCGCCAGTGTGTGGTTGTAGTAGGCGGATAATTCGGCGTCCAACTGGAACAGTGCTTGGGCCTCGCTTGCCAGCTCGTTGGTGCTGGCGCGCCCTTCGGTCGCATAAAGCTGATTCTTCCCCGCAGTTACGTAGAGTTGAGTCACCGTCGCGGACGCCTTTGTAGGATAGAGCACCAGTTGATAGAAAGACTCCTTTTCGTCTTCCGGCAATTCTTTGTAGACCGCTTCCGCTCTTTTCGTAATCGCCTGAAAGGCTGCCGCCACGGTGTCGGCTTCGCGATCGTTCACGACGCTGTACGTGGTTGGTTCAAGCAGTTCAGGCTTGCGCCGGCCATTGAATTTCCCACACTGGGCGACGATATCCGCGATTTCCGAGGCATAACGAGGCCCGAACTCCCGTGTGGCCCAAAGTTTAGTGAACTCAGCAATGTTTTCCCTGGGCCATCGCGCAGGATTCCAAGCCATGCTCAGAAAAAACTCAATCGGGAATTCCATGGGCTTCAGATCGCCCACATTCACGATCCAGATGCGATCCGCGCCGTAATTTAAAGCCAAATTCATCTGCTCCCAGACCTTGGGAATTGGATTCGTATTAATCCATTTGTACGAACGCGGGTCACCAACGTAATCGAAGTGATAATAAATCCCCGCGCCGCCGCCGCGTTTGCGTTCTTCAGGGGTAGGTAAGCGGCGGATATTGCCCCAATTGTCGTCGCACCAGAGGAGAGTTACGTCATCCGCTACGCGCATCCCTTTTTCGTAGTACTCCTGCACCTCTTTATAGAGCGCCCAGTCTTGCGGGACACTGTCAGCATCGCGGTGATACACATCGGAGATGATCTTTCGCTGGTCCGTTACGATCTGCTCCAAAAGCGCGATATTGGCGCTCTCGGACATCGGAAGATCGCCGTCGCCGCGCATCCCGACGGTCACGATGTTTTCATAGTCTTTGTTGCGCTCTAGCCCCTGCTCCCAGAACTGGCGCAGGAACGAAGCATTCTTTGAGTAGTCCCAAGCCCCATTTCCGTGGCGTTTCCATTCCTGCTGGGCGCGCATCATCGGTTCGTGATGAGTCGTTCCCATAACGATTCCGTATTCGTCAGCGAGCCTGGGATTGAGGGGGTCGTCTTCGCTAAATGCGTTATCCCACATCGCCGGCCAAAGGTAGTTGCCTTTCAGCCGCAGGATCAGCTCAAAAACTTTCTCGTAGAACTCATGATTATAGTTTCCGTATTTTTCCTTCACCCACCCGGTCAGTGAAGGTGCCTCGTCGTTCAGAAAAATGCCTCGATACTTCACCGCGGGAGGTCCTTGAGTGAAGATGCCGGGCTTAACGGTCAGTGTGTCTTGATGACGAACCGCCACGTCGGCCCACCAATACCAGGGTGAAACCCCAATCTGCTCGGAAAGGTCATAGACGCCGTAAATCGTTCCGCGCTTGTCGCTGCCGGCGATGACCAAGGCGCTGCTCATCTCGGGGAATGGATTGCTGACCGTTTGGATGCTGAAGGACTCCCATTTTCCGGCGATAGCGTCAACGTCTATTTTGTGTTCGCGGACCAGTTGATCGATGAGCGGACTCTTCCCGAGAGTGCCGATCAGAATCACGGTCTCGCCAAGATTTCTGGTTTGGTGTGTAATCGCCGCGCTGCAATCGGTAACTCTCTTAATGTCGGCTTGGAGATCGTTGACAGCACGGACGACGCCGGCATAATCGTTTGTATCTACATAGAGCGTTGCAGCCTGTTTCTGTTTTGCAATGACAAAATTGTGTCCGTCGCTGATTGTTTCAACGTATTGCTCCTGGCCAAGAGCGAATGCATTGGAGCAAAGACCAAACAAGTTAAACAGGATCATCAGTGAAATCAGCATCGGTTTGCTGGCCCCAAGCGCGACAAACCTGGAAAACATTTCCTGCAGCCCATTCATCGTCGGGACCGTCCTTCGATGATCGAACTGCCACACCCGCCGCAAATCATAGAGCAATTGGCACCCGCGATAGTGGTAAAGTTTTCTGCCGCAGGAGCGAGGAGACACAGACCATGCGAATCATCGGCGCCGAAGTGATTGTTTGTTGTCCGGGACGCAATTTTGTCACATTGAAAGTAACGACCGAGGATGGAATTCACGGCCTTGGCGACGCCACTCTGAACGGCCGCGAACTGGCCGTGGCCAGCTATTTGAACGATCACATTCTCCCACTGCTCATTGGGCGTGACGCCCGGCGCATTGAGGATGCCTGGCAGTATTTTTACAAAGGGGCGTACTGGCGGCGTGGTCCTGTGACCATGGCGGCGATCGCCGCCGTAGACACCGCGCTCTGGGACATCAAAGCCAAATCGTTGAATGTCCCGTTGTATCAACTGCTCGGCGGAGCGTCGCGCGACGGCGTGCTGGTGTATGGCCACGCGAGCGGGAGCGATATCGAAGAAACGGTGAAAGCCGTCGCGAGTTACATCGAGTGCGGCTACAAGGCCATTCGCGCGCAGTCGGGTATTCCAGGACTCGCCAGCACCTATGGCGTAGGTCACGGTCCGGGGCACTACGAGCCTGCGGAGAAAGACGCGCCTAGAGAGAATCTGTGGTCTACGGAAAGCTATCTGAATTTCGTGCCGCAGCTGTTCACTAGGTTGCGCAAGGAATTCGGTCCCGATTTGCAGCTTCTGCACGATGTGCATCACCGATTGACCCCGATTGAGGCAGCGCGTGTTGGCAAGGAACTCGAACCTTATCATTTGTTCTGGTTAGAGGATCCTGTCCCGGTCGAATTGCAGGACGGTTTCCGAATCATCAGGCAGCATACCACCACGCCGCTCGCGGTCGGCGAAGTGTTCAACAGCATTTACGATTGCCAAAAGCTGATCGAGGAACAGTGGATTGATTACATTCGGACGGCGGTTGTCCATGCCGGAGGAATTACGCATTTGCGCAGGATTGCTAATCTCGCGGAACTGTATCACGTAAGAACGGGAGCTCACGGCGCCACGGATTTAAGCCCCGTGTGCCTGGCGGCTGCGCTTCACTTTGATCTGAGCGTCCATAACTTCGGCATTCAGGAATATATGCCGCACACCGCGGAGACCGACAGAGTCTTCCCTCATGCCTACACCTACGAAAATGGCTACATGCATCCCGGCGCAGCGCCTGGTCTTGGCGTCGACATCGACGAGTCGCTGGCGACACGTTACCCCTATCAGCGCGCCTACCTGCCAATCAACCGGAAGCTGGACGGCACGATGCACAGCTGGTGACATTCGAGCTCACTACTGGTCCGAATGGGAAGAGGATGCAAGCGCGAACCTGGAAGGCCGTCAGGAGCTGCTGAACAGGCGGGACCGGTGTACGATGATGCCCATTCGGAGGCCCACCAGGGACCTCGGCCAAAACTTGCTCGCGTGAGGTGGACGGGACAATGTCTCGGGATGAGCTTCCGGAAGAGCGATCCCAGTGCACCTGTGCTGCCCAAGAACGAGACGTGATACAGTGCCTCGAACAAATCGCATTAGCGGAGGAATTCCGAATGGAACGACGCACCTTCATGAATGTCGCTGCCAGTGGCGCAACAGCTTTGGCGTTCAATCCTTTGGCATTGGCCGAGCAGGAGCCGAAAAATCCCGTCGCCTATCCCGATCCTGCTGTGGAGATCATCGATCCCCGCTTCGCGAAATACCGAGTTATAACCGCTGCCGTCGAGCGCCTGTATACCGGCGCGCGCTGGGCCGAAGGACCGGTGTGGTTTGGCGACGGGCGTTATCTCCTATTCAGCGACATTCCGAACAATCGCATCTTGCGATGGCTGGAGGACACCGGCGAGGTCAGCGTTTTCCGCAGCCCCTCGAATTACACCAACGGCAACTATCGCGACCTGCAGGGACGGCTTCTATCGTGTGAGCATAATTCGCGCCGCCTCACGCGCACCGAACACGATGGCACTGTAACCGTCCTGATGGACCTGTTTCAAGGCAAGAAACTGAACGCCCCGAACGACCTGGCGGTCCATTCGAACGGCAGCATCTGGTTCACCGATCCCGGCTACGGCATCATGAACAACTACGAAGGCCACAAAGCTCCCTTTGAATTACCCGCCAACGTCTATCGCCTGGACCCGAAAACGCGCGAAGTGACAGTCGTCGTGAGCGATATGGACAAGCCCAACGGCATCTGTTTCTCGCCCGACGAGAAAAAACTCTACATCGTGGACACAGGCATTCCGAAAAACCCGACTGATCCGCACCCCATTTCCGTCTACGACGTCGAAGATGGCGCGCGCCTTACGAATGGTCGCATGTTTGTGAATATGTCTCCGGGTTTGTCCGATGGCATTCGCTGCGACGTTGACGGCAATGTGTGGTCTGCAGCCGGATGGGCGGGCGCAAGTTACAACGGCGTGCATGTGTTCGCTCCGGACGGCGCTCTGATCGGCAAGATTCATCTTCCGGAAACCTGCGCAAACCTTTGCTTCGGCGGCGCCAAGAAAAATCGTCTGTTCATGGCCGCCAGTCAATCTCTTTACGCAGTCTACGTTGATGCCCAGGGTGCCCAGACACCCTAAATGCAATCTTGCGTATTCCGTTGGAGCTCGCCCTGCGGAATCATCTCGAAACGCACAGGCAACATGGGCGCATCGTGATTTCATGCTCAGAACATCACAGAGGAGAGGAACGGGTCGGTCTTCAGGCGAAGACTAGGCCGCCGGGCAACGTGCTGGCCGGTGGGTCCAGGGAATAGAGCCCCTGGAATCTCACTTCAGCTGGCTCTCAAGGCAATCATCGGGTCAACGCGAGAGGCTCGTCGTGCTGGAATATACCCAGCAACCAATGCTACGACACATAGAAGCAAGGTCACGCCTGCGAAGATCGCCGGGTCGGTCGGCGTTGTCTCGAACAACTGCGATTCGATGCACTTGGCGACCGCGAAGGAAGCGATCGTTCCCAGTCCCACGCCGATGACAGCGAGCCGCAACGTCTTTCGGACGATGTCGCGCTGCACGGTGCCCTCGCTAGCTCCGAGCGCCATACATATCCCAATCTCCCTGCTCCTTTGATTCACGGAAAACGAAATCACAGCGTAAATTCCGAGCGCAGCGAGCAAAAGTGCGAACCCCGCAAATCCCGCGAGCAACATTGCTAGAAACCGTCGTGGCGACACTACTTTATCGACCAGGCCTTGAAGCGTTTGAAACTCGCTGACCGGAAGATTTGGATCGATTGGCCGCAGAGCCGTTCGAATACCTGCTCCCAGGCTTTCCGGGGGAAGGGCGGTCCGCACGACCAACTCCATTTCGGGATAGTCCTCGGTCTGCCGCATCGGCAGATACATTTCTGGGCCACCCGATTGATCGGGGCCTCCGTGATGGACATCAGCAACGACACCGATGACTTGCCGTCCCCCGTCCTGCGTCATTATCTGTCCAACTGGGTTCTGCCCCGGCCAAAGAGTCACAGCCAAAGTCTCATTCACCACTACCACCGGCTCGCTCGAGATTCGATCGCTCTCGGTGAATTCTCTCCCTGACTTCCACGGGATTCCCAGGGCCTCGAAATATCCATCGCTCACCACTCGAATAAATGCCTCCGGTTGCTGACCCTTCTCGTAAATCTGTCCTTTGCCCGAGACTTGCCAAGCCCGGTCCCCGCCGAGCGGCAGAACATCGGTTATTCCGGCTGCTGCGATACCAGGGACTGACCGCGTGCGATGCAGCACATCGTCGATAAACGAGTTCTGTTGCACGAGACTTGAGATCGGAAAACTCGGGTCGATCCTCAACGCGGCGGCCCACTCGGGTTGAAATCCCAGACTTACGTTCATCACCCGTACAAAACTTTGGATCAGCAGTCCCGCCCCAACCAGCAAGATGCAGGCGAAGGCGATCTCGGAGACAACCAACCCGTTGCGGATCCACCCTTGTCTTTTGCCGCCACCAGAGCCACGGCTGTGGTCCTTCAGCGCTTCGCCGACCGCCAACGCCGGGATTTGTAATGCGGGCAGCAGTCCAAAAAGCACGCCGGTAACGACCGTTGCCAACAGCGTGAAACCGAGCGCGCTTCCGTCGATCCTTACACTTCCAAGTAGCGGGAGGTTAAATGCATCGAGATGCGCCAACGCGTGTGTCCCGGCCACCGCGAGGAGCAGCCCGAGCGAAGCGCCGCAACAGGAGAGCGCCATGCTCTCGGTAAACATCTGTCGCAGCAGCCTAAGGCGCCCAGCTCCTAACGCCGTTCGTATAGCAATTTCCTTTTGGCGCGTGGTCATACGGGCCATTTGTAGGTTTGAGAGATTCGCACACACAATCAACATCACCGCCCCAACTGCGCACATCAGCACCACCAGAGCCGGACGTATTTGCCCGCTTACGTGCTCCTTCAGTAGATCGAGCCTCGGATGGATGGGGTTCCGCTCCGGATGTTGCCGATTGAGTCGTTCCGCCAAGACGGTGAACTCAGACCGCGCAGCCTCAACGGTAGCGCCGGGCTTCAGCCTTCCAACGACCGCCATCGTGTTTCCGGCGGGTTTCGTTTTGTCCGTCAGCGGCCAGGGAATAAAGATATCGATCGGAGTGCCCGGGGCAAAGACGCTCGCGAAATCAAATGACGCAGGCAGCACTCCGACTACGATCGCAGGCTCGTTGTCCAACATTAGTTTCCGGCCTACAACGTTCGGATCAGAAGCAAGCCGCCTCCGCCAAAAGCTATTGCTTAATAGCATAGCCGGCGGAGCCGAATATCTCCCTTGGCACTCGTCCCTCGTAAACGATCTTCCCATTACGGGTTCCACGCCCAACAAGGCGAAGAAGTTCTCGGTCACCGGAACGCTCGTGAGACGCACTGGCTCCCCGGTTCCGATCAATTCCTTGTCGCCCGAGCGGTAGAACCCGGCCCAGCCCGCGAGATCGGAGAACGAGTGGTTCTCGTCTCGGAGGTCGGAATAATGTTCGGCTTGGGTGCTATAGCTTTTCGCATTGGAGATCCATACCAAACGTCCAGGATCGCGAAAGGGGAGAGGACGAAGAAGCAACGCATTGACCACGCTGAATATGGTTGAACTGGCACCGATGCCGATCCCGGCAATGAGAATCGCAAACACGGTGGAACCCACATCGCGGCGTAGCGTTCGAAACGCATAACGGAGATCCTGCATCAGCGTCTCCAATGCGGGTAGTCCTCTTGCTTCCCTGTGTTGCTCTCTGATCAGTTCCATCCCCCCAAGTGCAATAAGAGCCTGACGGCGAGCTTCGCCGGGCGTCATGTTCCGCCGGAGATTCTCTTCGACGACAAGTTCGAGATGAGCCGTCATTTCGGCATCGAATTCGTTGTCCAATCGCCTGCGTCGGAAGAAGGAATAAAGGCGATGGAACAAAGCTCGTATCGAGTGGACCATGAGTTATCCCTTGCTCGGCCACACGCTGAAAAGCCACGTCATGATCGCCAGCCGCTCGCCGCCGAAGTACGAACCGGCGTCAACTTATCTACAACAATCCCGCTCCGCGCGCCGTCAATGGTGAGTTGCGGTCTGTTGTATAGACGAAGGTGCCCCAACCCCGGTTAGATTGATCAGGACTTGGGGCTAGCGTCGGAGTCCGGTCAAGGGGAATAAGGCTATTTTCGCCGCTACGGGTTGCATAGCCATGCAGGACTCCCGGCGCCGGCATGTAGACCCGCAAGATTGCGCACCTGTCGCCCATTTCCGTTTGCGAACGGATGGATTTTCGAAGCAAGTAGGTGATGGGATCGAATCAGGCATTCATCGATAGGCATCGATAGGCCTATTGACCCCGGGGTTTGTGGCACATGTGTTCACCCAATCCGACCGTCGTAGCAGCTGGGGATTGCGCCTTTTCCGAATATTTGGCCACCTGCTCGATCGCGTCGACGACGAGGTCCGGCTCCTCCCGCATGATCCAATGATTGCTGTTCTCCGCCAACACGTGTTGGCCGAAGGGCAGGCGCGCGGCCATTGCCCGATGTTCTTTACGGCGAGCCTCGGGCGCAGTACGGGCAGATAGAATGACCGTCGGCTTATCGCAAAAGCAATCGAGCTGAGCGACGCGCGCGGCGCTAACAGGCAAATTTTCCAGTTGGCTTGCGATCGCAAGAGCGAATTTCGGCTGCACCCAGAACACCGATGCCATTGCTTTCTCGTTTGTCGGAAGGGCGGAAAACCAGGGACTCGAGACGGAACCTGATTCGCTCGGTGTGCCTCGGCTGATCAGGCGCACAAGAAAACTTGCCGGTTTCTTTACGCCGTTAGTCAGAAGAAAGGCTACCAAGCGAATCAGTCCAATGCGCGAAAGGAGGGCCGCCCGCCGACACACTTTCGCGCCAATGCGTGTCAGTTTCCGGTCATGCTCGGAAGGCGGATTCCACTCCTCTGGAGCTACTGGATCTACAAGGACCATTCCGGCAACTGTTTCCGGAAACTGCGCCGCAAACAGCGGCATGGTCAAACCCCCGAAGGAATGTCCAACCAGAATGTAAGGAGGGGCTATCGCCGCACGCTCGAGCAAAGCATGCAATTCGTCGACGATCCGGTCTGCTGTACGAGGCATTGGGCCTAAATCACTCCAGCCCAGTCCCGCCCGGTCATAACTGACGACGCGAAAGGATTGGCTCAACTCGCGTTGGAGTTCCGTCCAACTCAAAACGGTCGACATGAGCCCCGCCTCGAACAAAATCGTCAGACGGCCTTGTCCCGATTCAAGCAGATGAAGACGATGGCCACCAACGTCGACCAGTTTGCCCGGTGGTGGATGGACTTTGGCGTCTCTGCGTGTCCCCAAAGTCTGATAGACCACTCCTAAAAGCACGCCGAGTAGAGCGATGCCCAAAAGCCAAGCAGCTATTTCGATCAACTTCGAGCCTCCAGGAAACAATCCTTGATCGCTTAGATGACTTTGCTTTGCAGATGGCTATGTAAATCCTCGGCCACACGGAAAGCCCCTTCGATGCAATCGCCTATGGACCGGCCCCTCAGAAAGTTGCCTACGACATGCAGGCTCGGAAGCGTATGCAAAACGCCGTCGATCTCCGTTACTCGTTGCGCATGCCCAACGTTGTATTGCGGCAGTGCCCGTGGTTCTGTCCAAACCACCCGATCGACGGGACCGCCCGTGATTCCCAGCGTTTTCGCATTTTCGGCCCCTACTTTCTGTGTGCAATCCTCCTCGCTCGTGCCGTCTCTGGCAAAGCTTGTCAATAACACTTTGTCTTCGGGCGCGCGCTCCGGAAAAAGAGATGAATTCCAAAACGTGCAGATCGTTTGCAAGCCCTCTTGCCGCGGAACCATGAACCCAAATCCATCTAGTGAGTTCGCCACCCTGGAACGGTCGTAGGCAGAGGACACCACGCACATCGGCGCATACTCAATAGCCTTGAGATGGATAGCAAGTTGCGGCACAGCGTTTGCCAAAAGTTGCGCCGCAACGAATGCCGGAACTGCTAACATCAAATTCTCTGCTGTGAGTTTTTCGCCGTTGACCAGGTCTATTTGCCAGCTGGCATTTGATGGATCATTTTCGTTTCGTAATCGTGAAACACCTGCGACCCCGGCTTGGTACCTGATCTCAGGTTGCAGTTCCTCCGCGAGTTTTTCCGGCAGTATGCCCATTCCCGAGCGGAAGGTACCAAGCGACGGCAGGGTATCCGTGACGTATAAGGCGTTATTCTTTGCATGCTCTCTGACACTCGGGCAGGCACTACCCGACGTGTTCAGCCCACGCTTGGATTTGCGTGCACGAAGCGCACCCCGCACAAGGCTTCCCTCGTTTTGTTCCCACTTGACCAAAGCGGGAAACGCGCCCTTCATGCCCATCTTGCCGGCGTCGCCCAAAAAAATCGTGGAGATAATAGGATCGACCAGGTTGTCCAAAACTTCCTCGCCGAACTTTCGGTGAACGAACTCGGCCAAACTTTCCTCTTCGAGAGGAGGTTGCGAAGAACGGAAGACCTCGGTGAGGATCCGAAACTTGGATGCGGGTCCAACCAGACGCGTGGTGATCAGCCCTTTCGGCGAGAAGGGAGCCGGGTGCAGCCGTCCGTGCCGGAGAATATACCGTTTCGCCTTGGGATCGCCCGGTACAAATTTTCCTTCCAGATTCAGCTCGCGCATCAACTGCCAGACCGAAGTTGGAAATCGCGGGCATTGCGGACCGGTCTCGAATAAATAACCGTTCCGGCGAATCGTCGCAATTACACCGCCTGCGCGTTCCTTCGTCTCGAGGACAACGCACGGGATTCCCAATTGCTTGAGGCGATGGGCGCAAGCCAGCCCAGAGATTCCCGCGCCAATTATGACAACTTTTTCCGTGTATCCCACAGTGGCCAAAGCCTATCCAACTCTCTTGGAATCACTGGCGTGTGCCAGGCATTCCTACTTCTGCCAGAATAGATGTGCGAGACGCCCATGGAGTCACTGCTTCCTTTCCTAACGAGCTACGCGGCACAAGGTGACGAGATTGCTGTGCGGCAGCGGCGCGGCTATCGCATGGAAAATTGGACTTATGCGCGCATTGCCGAAGAGGCAAACCGCCTGGCCAGGGAGCTCGAGGCCCGCGGAATTGCGAAAGGCGAGGCGGTCCTTCTGTGTGGGGAAAACTCCGCCGAATGGATCATCGTCTTTCTCGCGTGCCTGCTTCGTGGCGTCGTCATCGTGCCGATTGATCATGCTTCTCCTCTCGACTTCGCATGCCGCGTGGCTCAAGAAGTAGACGCAAAACTTATTTTTCGGTCGCGCGCCCTTAAGGAGTGCTCAACTGTCCCCTCGATCGCACTGGAGTCCCTCACAACACTCACAGCGCGACACGAATCTTCCCACTACGCCTCACCGCCGCTTTCGCGCGAAGACACCTTGGAGATCATCTTCACCTCCGGCACGACTGCCGAGCCACGCGGCGTGGTGATTACGCACGGGAATGTTCTTGCGAACATCTTGCCCCTGCGAGGCGAAATCCAGAAGTATCTTCGCTATGAAAAACTTGTCCACCCCATCCGCTTCTTGAACCTGCTTCCGCTCAGTCACGTGTTCGGCCAAATGCTGGGTGTGTTTATTCCGCCGATGCTGGCGGGCACGGTGGTTTTCGTCGATTCCCTCAGACCTGCGGAGTTCGTGGACACGATCCGGAGGGAGCGTGTGTCGGTCCTGGTCGCGGTTCCTCGTTTCATTGAATCCCTCCAACGAGAGGTGGAACGACAACAGCAACGCGATGGAAAAATGGAGCCGTTTCGGCAGGATTTGGCGGGGGCAGACGGGCGACACTTTCTTCGCCGCTGGTGGAGGTTTCGGCGAATCCACGCACGTCTTGGCTGGAAATTCTGGGCCTTCATCTCCGGCGGGGCCGCGTTGCCGCAGCAGGCGGAGGCCTTTTGGAACCGATTGGGATACGCCGTGATTCAGGGATACGGAATGACGGAAACCACTTCGCTCATCAGCCTCAATCACCCATTTCGCTCCGCGAGAGGATCGATCGGCAAAGTGTTTCCAGGCATGGACCTGCGTGTCGATGACAATGGCGAAATTCTCGTCCGCGGAGAAAACGTTGCGACCGCCTATCGACAGAATGGCCAAAATCGATCCTTGGCCGAAACGGACGGATGGTTCCGAACCGGCGACATCGCCGAAAAAGACGAGAATGGCCGCTTGTATTTCAAAGGTCGCCGGAAAAACGTCATCGTCACGCCCGCGGGCATGAATGTTTATCCGGAGGATGTGGAGAAAGCTTTGCGAGCGCAGCCGGGCGTACGCGATTGCGTCGTGATTGGACTCGAAAAGGACGGCAACGCTGAACCTTGCGGTGTCCTTCTGTTGAACGGATCGGGCAGCAATGCCGCTGCAACGATCGAGGCCGCCAATCAGTCGCTAGCCGGGTATCAGAAAATGCACGCCTGGTATGTCTGGCCCGAGCCCGATTTTCCACGCACACCCACGCAAAAGCCAATTCTTCCTCGTATTCGCGATGCCGTCCAAAATGCGAGGGGCACAACGAATGTTTCGCCCGCGGCGGAATCCGTCGCCGGATTGATTGCGCGCATAACCGGCCGCCCGCTTCAATCAGACTGCAAGGACGCCAATCTAGAAACGGATTTGCACCTCAGTTCCCTCGATCGCGTCGAACTGCTGAGCGTCTTGGAAGAACGCCATCAGGTAGACCTGAACGAGGCTCAATTTCAGGATGCTGCCACCGTCGGACAACTTGAGAAGCTGCTCGCGCAAGGGAGTTCTTCTACCATTCAGCACGCCTACCACGTGTGGCCGCAGAATTGGGTCACGACGGCTGCCCGCCTGGCCGTTTATTATTCGCTTGCATGGCCGGCCACCTATCTTCTCGCGGCTCCTCGCATTCACGGCCGCGAGAATCTCCGCGGACTGTCCGGACCCATCCTGGTGGTGTCAAATCACGTTACCTATCTCGACATCGCTTGGATTCTGCCGGCTCTCCCGGCCAGATTCCGAAACCGCCTGGCCACGGCAATGGGCGGCGAGAGGCTAGCCAGAATGAGACGTCCTTCGAGCGGCCTGAGTCGATTCGAGCGTCTCCTCGAACACCTGAGATATTTTCTTGCGCTAAGCCTCTTCAACGTTTTTCCACTGCCGCAGCAGTCGGGATTCTTGCAGAGTTTTACCTTTGCCGGCGATCTTGCGGATCGCGGCTGGAATGTCTTGGTTTTTCCGGAAGGAAAAACGACCGAGGATGGAAATATTTCGCCTTTTCGTTCAGGTATCGGACTGCTCGCCAGGCAGTTGAACGTTCCCATTGTTCCGATCTATCTGCGGGGGCTTTTTGACCTGAAGCAGCACGAACGCATTTTGGCGCGCCCCGGAGATGTCGAGGTCACGATCGGCGCTCCGGTATGCATTCGATCCGACCAGAACGCCAATGAGATCGCGCGAGAGCTCGAACGCCGCGTTCGCGAGCTTCAATCTGTCTGAGAAGCCTGTTCCCGGCGAAAGACCCGCAGGCGGCGGATGAAAAGGAATATCAGAACGAGGCCGAGGGCCAACGCGGCGGAAGCCCATTTCTGGCTTACCATGAACTCCTTTGCAGCAGCGCCATAGCGCGCTCCTAGAAAGCCCTCGAAGAAAAACAGCGAGCCGCGGCCGAGGATAGTGCCGATCACAAACGTCACGAAGGGCACTTGAAAAACTCCTTGTGCGATGACAAAAGGTTTGAACGGCACCGGAAACGGGGCAACAGCGGGAAAGAACACGCTCGCCATAGGGTAATCTTGAATAAACCGCCGAATTCTGCCAGGTGCATGTCCTTGCGTTTTGCGATAATACGCTTGCCCGCCCTTGCGAGACAACCAGTAGATCCAGATGCATCCCCCGAGCGAACCAAGCGCGGCCATCGCCGCGTAATACGGCATACGCAACGGATGGCGGCTGGACAACTCCATCAGAATTAAATCTGTCACTAAGGGAAGTGGGACGAACGAGGAGTCAATGAACGCCGAAATAAGCAGGCCGGCTCCGCCGAGTGCCGGCAACGTTGCCTTCAACCAGGTCCTCAATTGAGCCCATCCCACGGAAACCTCAGCCTAGTTTGTTCCCTTGCTGTTTGACGCCGGAGCAACAGCGAGCTCATCAGGCTTGCGACTTTTTGAATGCTTGCGCAGATCAGGCCAAAACTCTTTAATCATGTAAGTAACCGCATCCCACCCCATCTGGGAACCCCACACGCTCACCATGTTTCCGAAGCCTCGTTCACTTTCCGGGTGATAGCTGTAGGTCGAAATCGCCGCCGCAGCAAATCCGCCGCCCAGCTCGGAATAGTTGAGTTCGCTCTGGCCAGAATCAGAACGCGACCAACAGCATGTTCCGCGCGGCGCCAGAACCCGCCACGTCCGAGTTGATAGTAGCGTGGGTCTTGGTGCAGGAGTGACGGAAACACCGCGCTGGCCATGAAGTTTTCAATGGCGTTGTCCGCATAGGCTGTGCCGTAGCGCTTGGCATAGCCTTGCATCCCCTGCCCGTACGATGGATTACTGTCGCTCGCCTGGTTGATGCCCGCGACAAATCCAATTAGCACAAATTCGAACGGGTCAAAGACGCCTCGCGCCGTGACTTTGAATTTCTCGCCTGCGCTGAGCGGCGGGATTTGTCCCACATTTTCTACCGTGAGGAAGTTCGGAAGAGTCCAAAGGATGCGATCGTTGGATGTGCTTTGTTGTGGTTGGTCCTTCGCGGGCTGTTGGGCTGAATTTGTGTTCTCGGATGGGTCTCGTTGCCATGCGGGGGACGTGACCGTAAAATCCTGAAATACGGTCATTTCCCTTGGCGCCGGAAAGCCAACATCCTGCCCCTGCGCCCGATACGGCTGAGATAGCAATAACAATACAGCTATGGCGATCCAAAGAATACAGAACCGCACTTACATACCCTCTGCAGAGCCATACCGGCGCCTTCAACAGCCGGCTTTGCATCTAGCCTTTGATGCACGTTCCCCGTAAATGGACGCATGAAAAACCCTCTCAGAGGGTAATATTTTTTTGGCTTCCGATGTATCTCTTCATTAAGTCAGCGTATCCAACGTTTTGTTACCAGGGGCTCATCAACGCTGCTTCGGAAACTCCGGCGACTGTGACAGGAGCGAACGAACCAACCCAGTATTGGTGAATTCCACGGCCAGAGCCAGAACGCCGATCATCCCGTGGAAAGCAGAGGTCCTTCATGGCCACGACGGAACAACCGCTCCCGACAGTTCCTGCTCAGACTTTCCGCTTAGACGTGCCGTTGCATAATCTTCTTCAGCAGCCATCGCAGCCACATTCGCCTCGCTCCTCAAAGGAGGCTGCGGCACTCCCAGTTCCTGTGTTCCCAGAGCACCCTGAGCTGTTGCATGAGTTGGACATGGCCGATATTGCCGCTCACGATCAAGTTTTGAGTACAGGTAAAAGACACTGGCCAGTTGCGCGCATTCTGAAGACCATGCGCGGATGGATGGTGCCGTACTTCAAATCGCGAGTTCTGCCGGGGAATTTCCAGCCGATCATCGCTTATCTGTTCACCGAGTGGAAATGCAACCTGGATTGTCACTACTGCTGGTCCTATGACAACCGTGTAAAGGGGATGACCGAACAGATAGCGCGGCGCGCCATCGACTGGCTCGAGGGAACGCCTTGTCGCGTGCTGGCGCCCACGGGCGGAGAGCCGCTGTTGCGGCCCGATTTTGTGCACAAGGTAATCTACTACGCCGCGAAGAAGGACTTCTGGGTTTATCTGGCCACGAATGCCCGTTTGCTCCGCCCGCAAGTGACCGATCAGCTCGCCGATGCGGGAATCGCAACCATTAATTTCGCGGTCGACGCGATCAAAGAGAAGCCCGGTCTGCCAAAAGCGTTTGAGCACGTGAGCACAAACTTCGATTACCTGGTGAGGCGCCAGTACCGGCACGGTTACACCGTGTTCTTCAACACAAATATTTGCCGCACGAACATTGACGACGTCAAACAACTAGTAGAAATCGCCCACGATAACGGCATTTCAATCACGTTCCACATCAACGAGGCGCCGATGATGGAGCAGACCCACTTCAAGCACTTGCATGAAAATGACACATACATTCGGCCGGTGGATTTCCCGATGGTGGATGATCTGTTGGACTGGCTCATCGACAAACAGCGCCAGGGCTACAAAATGGTGGATTCCATCCCGCGGCTGCAAAACATGAAAGGTTTCATGCGCGGCGTGGGCGAGCACTGGGGTTGCCGAGCTGGTCAAAACTGGCTGATCATTCGCACCGACGGAACGCTTGCGCCCTGCTTCCCCATGTATAACGCGAAATACGACTGGGGTGCGGTCGAGAACCAGAAGTTCGATCTGAAGCAACTTGCGGAAATGAAGCACGGCTGCGAGCCGCATTGTTTTTCGACCCTCGGATATAACGTCGCTTACTGTTACGACGCGGCTCGTGTCATGAAGTGGCTGTATAAGCAGGCCATCAATGGATTCCAGGGCGTTACGGGAAGCTTTGAATGATCTTCTACGATGGTTGCCGATTCTGGGTGGTAACCATGGCCCTGCCGAACTAAAGATGAAGCCTGGCCGACCGCCCCTACCAGCTTTCTCATTCACTCCACAGGACTTGTGACTTTCCGCGAGGCAGCAAAAGGCAGTGAGTAGCGAGTGGAATCGGATACCGCGCAAAAGTCTCCGTCGTCTGGTCGAACTTTTGAGCGATTGATCGCTTCCGACCGAAATCGCGCCATCTCGATCTTTGAAGAGAGCTCTAACAGCGATGCCATCGAGGCTATTGGGATTTTCTGCACCGCGAACGAAAACTTTGAAAGCGTAGCCGTCATACCGGTACAGTCCTCACCGAGTTCCAAACCATAGAAAACCCTCGTTGTCCTGCACAATGTGATCTACTTTTGTCTGCGATATTTCGTCGGCTGTGGCGTAGGAATCGGTTGTCCGTGGCATCGACGATAGGTAACCTGATAGGCCGAGAGTCTATTTTGACTTGTGATCCCGCGTGGGTGTGGAGTTGGCTGACCGGCCACACACACACATTAGGAAGCACGACGCCAGCACGTCCCGTTCCGCACGGCAGAGGGTTACACACTGAATCTCGCCAAGCAGATGCTTGCAGGCCGGTTCGACGACGTGATCAAGACGATTGAACGCAACGTCGGTTTGGTTTGACCCGTGATCCTTGAGGTGATGGTTACAGCGCGGACGAGGTGTCCGCGAGTATTTCTTGACTGGTCGCGCGGAAGGGATCTTCGATATGACTAAACCCATTCTGGTGGTAACCAGCCATTATACGAAGGAGATTGAAGACCGTATCGACCGCGGCTTCAATGCCCGACGAAATCCGAACCAGTTTCCCTTCCGCCCCGAGCAGCTGCTCTCTGCAGCCGAAGGAGCCGACGCCCTGTTCATCACGCCGGCAGACCGGTTGGACTCTGAGTTTTTTCAGAAAGCCTCGCCGACGATAAAAATCATCGCCACGTACTCGGTGGGTTTTGAGCATATCGATCTCGAAGCCGCCGCCCGTAGGAAAATTTCGATCGCGTACACCCCAGGTGTCAACCATGAAGCAACTGCCGACATCGCCATGCTGCTTTTACTTGGTGCTTCGCGTCGCGCTTATGAGGCCCAGGAACTGGTTCGAACAGGAGCTTGGAGGCCTTTGAGTCCCGACATGCTCTTGGGCTGGCAAGTTGGTGGCAAGATCCTCGGCATTTTTGGAATGGGGCACGTCGGACAAGCCCTGGCGCGTCGAGCCCGAGGATTTGGAATGAAGATTCACTATTGCAACACTTCTGAGTTACCCGCGGAAATCGCAGGAGACGCCGTCTACCATAAGAATCCGATGGATCTGCTTCGCGTAAGTCAGTTCTTGAGCTTGCATGCGCCAGAAACTCCTCAGACCCGCCATTTCTTGAACTCTAAAGCCATAAGCTTTCTGCCTCCTGGGGCCATCGTCGTAAACACTGCTCGCGGCGCATTGGTGGTCGATGAGGCCCTCATCCTTGCTCTCAAGAACGGGCGGGTCGCCGCCGCCGGACTCGACGTATTTGAAGGCGAGCCAAAACTTAACCCGGACTATGTTTCGCTGAAAAATACATTTCTATTGCCGCATATCGGCAGCGCCACGATCGAAACCCGGACAGCAATGGGCATGCTGGCCCTAGACAATATCGACGCGGTCCTGAACGGCAGGCCTGCGCCGACCCTCGTCGGATCCTAGTCGCCGCCTGACGTCTGACCCCAGAACATTTGGCGCCCCGCTATCAATTGATACCAATTATATTGGTATCGATGCATTCGAGTGGACATCGGTTATACAAAAGGGCACAATGGTGTTGTCATGGATAAGAACTCCCGAGACTCGGTTCACTGTTGGCTGGTATTGGGGAAAGCCTTTCGAGCGGCCGCGAAATATCTTTATGCGGGACTTGAAGAGACGGGAATCGACGATACCGACTTCCGCATCCTTGAAGCACTCCTCAACAAAGGGCCTTTGCCGGTGAATACGATCGGCCCAAAAGTGTACCTTACGCCCGGCTCGATCAGTGTGGCCATCGACCGCCTATTGGATAGAGGCCTGGTAAGCCGGGTCGAGAGTCCTCAGGATCGGCGCGTCCGGATTGTATCGCTCACCCCAAAAGGCAAAGAATTGATCGCGCCGATTTTTCGCAGACACGCCGCCGAAATTAGGAAAGTCTTTGCCGATGCGAGCCCGAAAGAGTTGCGTGTTCTTGAAACGACATTGAAAAAGATTGGGAAGCGCGCCGAGATCCTGGGGACCGGAGTCAATCCAAAGTGTTTAAGCCAACGATGACAAAGCGGCGTGGTGCCCCGATCAATCGAAATGAAAGTTGCCCGGGAGAAGTGACGTAAATGCAGATTGGAATCGACAGTTTCGCGGCCGCTATTTCCGACCCAGCCACAGGTCTAACGTTCAGCCCGCTCGAACGCATGCATCATTTGTTGGAAGAGATGGAGCTTGGCAAGGTCGGTCTCGACGTCTTTGGCCTTGATCTCGCGGGGCTGCGCCGAAATTGTCGCCGGTCGCGGTTCGTTCGTTGAATCGTATCCCCTCTTCGGGCTGCGTCCTGAAGATTGCAGCAAAGTGCACTGGTCCGGAAAACACCGCGCGGCGCTTACCGGCCAAGCAATCTACCCTCGCAATATGGGTCGGTGTCGGCGGGCACGCCCGAATCTTTCGTTCGCGCAGGAATGCTCGGGCTTGCTCTCATGGTCGCCATCATCGGCGGTGAGCTCAAATGCTTCAGGCCTCTTATAGACTTCTATCGCGAGGCTGGCGTCGCGCCGGTCCATCCGGAGCGAGCTGAATGTCACTGCTGTACGCGCATGATGCATTTCCTGGCAATCGTCCGTGAACTGAAAGGACATGATGATGCCGAAAGACGAATACGAGATTTTTGACGCTCTCAATCCTTTCTTCGAAGTCGTCCGGAAAGGCTTACGCGGGCTCGTTGATGGCGACCATTATTTCGACACGATCGCCGAAGACGCATTCTTCGAATTCCGATATCGTTTTCCGGGTTGGCCGCAGACGATTCGAGGACGGGCCAATCTGATGGCTAGCTTCTCGGGATACGGCAAGACCACCAAACTTCACTCGGGGGACGCCCTTGTTGTGCATCGTTCTCAGGACAGCCGCGTCGTGATCCTCGAATACGAAGTGCACGGCACGATTCTTTCAAGTGGAGCACCTTATGACAACAGGTTCATCTCGGTCGTCACGATCGAGAACAGAAAGATCATCCATTGGAGAGACTACATGGACTCTTTAGCTGCATGGAGCGCCCTGAATGGCTCGACTGAATGAGCGGCCGCCCTCCAACAGGATCGTCCCTTCTGCCACCTTCCCCTACCTTCCCCACCTTCCCCCTGTCGCATTGCTTGCTTTTGGGCACTAGGCTAAACTCCGTGGTCGATAATGAATACTGCCCCTCTCAGCGGTAGCGCTATTTCCCATTACGGCGTCCTCGAACAGCTTGGCAGCGGAGGGATGGGCGTCGTCTATAAGGCCAAGGACACACGCTTGGGCCGAAACGTCGCGCTGAAATTCCTTCCCGACGATGTTGCGCAGGACTCGCAGGCGATCGAGCGATTCCGCCGCGAAGCCCGCGCCGCGTCTTCTCTGAATCATCCGAACATCTGCACCATCTACGACATTGGAGAATTCGAAGGTCGTCCTTTTATCGCCATGGAACTACTGGAAGGGCAAACGCTGAGGTCTCGCCTCTCCGGAAGGCCCGTCCCGGTTTCAGAACTCCTCGATATTGGAATACAGATTGTCGATGGCCTTCATGCCGCCCATGCAAAGGGAATCGTCCACCGCGATATCAAACCCGCCAACATTTTCCTCGTCGAAAAAGGACCGGCGAAGATTCTGGACTTTGGCTTGGCTAAGTTGGCAAGGCAAGAGCAGCAAGTGGCGGACGCTTTGGCCCTGTCCTCATTGCGCACTCAAGTTGACATGCCGCAGGGTACGCTTCTGACCAACCCTGGCAGCTCGATCGGCACGGTTGCTTACATGTCGCCAGAACAGGCGCGGGGCGAAGAGTTGGACGCGCGGTCGGATTTGTTCTCGCTTGGTGTCGTGCTCTATGAGATGTCCACCGGCGTGCTTCCTTTCTCGGGCACGACCGCCGCGCTTATTTTTGATGGCATCCTGAGATCTGAGGCGACTCCCGCCACAACGTTAAATTCCAAATTGCCTCTCGCCATCGAAAACATTTTCGCCAAAGCCCTCGAAAAGGATACCGACCTGCGGTATCAGACGGCCGCCGAACTTCGCACCGACCTGAAGCGTCTTAAACGTGATCTGGACTCAAACCGCCGTCCGGCGGCCGACAAGACCGAAACCTCGAGTTCCGCCGTTGCTTCTGTCGCTACCGCAAGTAAGTCCGTGGCCGTGTTGTATTTTGAAAATCAGAGTGGTTCCAAGGAAGACGAATACTTGCGTGATGGCATCACCGAGGACGTCATAACCGAGCTCTCCAAAATCCAGGGGTTGAATACTTTCTCGCGTCCCACCGTTCTTGCTTTCCGGGACAAACCGATGACCCCGTCGCAGATTGGTCAACTGCTTGGAGCGGGTTACGTCCTTACCGGCACCGTGCGCCGCGCCGGCGTGCGGCTCCGGATCAGCGCGCAACTGATTGACACACGAACCGATTTCACCCTTTGGTCGGAACGCTTCGATCGAGAGATGAAAGACGTTTTCGAAGTGCAGGACGAAATGGCGCGCAAAATCGCCGAGGCTCTCCGTGTAAAGCTCTCCCCGCAGGAATTGGAGGCCCTCGCCGACAAGCCCACAGAGAACACGCAAGCGTATGATCTCTACCTGCGTGGCAAGCGCTACGCTCGGCGACAAACCCGCCAAGATGTGGAGTTCGCCTTGCAGATGTTCGAGAACGCAGTCGTCCTGGACCCCAGCTTCGCTTTGGCTTATGCCGCTTGCGCCAACGCATGCGCGATGTACTACTCCATCTTCACCCGTGATCAGATTTGGATCGAACGTGCGAGGGAAGCCTCAGGCAGGGCTGTGGCGTTGCGCTGGGATCTGCCCGAAGTCCAAGTTAGTCAAGCCTGGGTTCTTTACGCGGCTGGACTCTACGACGAGGCCGTGCGCATGGTAAAGAAGGCCATCGAGCGGAAGCGTGACTGTGAGGGCGCCTATTATCTGCTTTTCCGCGGCCTGTTCGCTGCCGGGCGCTGTCAGGAAGTTGTGGATCTGGCGGAGTCCGCCATCGATGCGAGCGGCGAGGACTATAACGTTTACGTCCCCATCCTCAACTCGCTTGGTTCGTTGGAAAAAGCCGAATTGGATCTCAATATGACGCGGAGATTCTGCGCCTCCTTGGAGAGCCACTTAAAGCACGTGCCGGAGGATGCCAGGGCACGGGTCTTGCTTGGAGCGAACTACTCTAAATTGAATCGCGAGCAAGAGGCCTTGCGCGAACTCCACATGGCAGTCACCCTGCGCGCCGACGAATCCTCAATTCTTTACAACGCGGCTTGCACCTACTGCCGCCTAAATAGGAAGGCGGAAGCCATGGCAACCTTGAGTAAAGCGTGGGATGCGGGTTCGCGAGACCCGGTGTGGACGCGGCGCGATCCGGATCTCAAACTCCTTCATGGCGACCCCGAGTTTGAGCGTCTCTACCCCGCGACGCCCGCCTCGGCCCCACGTTAGCCTGACTGGCTCGTTCCGAGCGTTGTTGAGGGGGCAAGCGCTCCTCACTTTTGCTCGAGCAGAAAAATATCGGCTTGGCCGCCGGGGCGAGCGTAGACGATCGTAGACAGGTCACTGCTGAAATCGTAGGCGTTGCCGGCGTACCCCAGCTTAAATGTAAACGGTAGCTTCATCGCAGATTGCGCCGGTCCTGTGAGCTTGCCCTCGTGCCACGGCTGCCGGTAAATAATCATCTCTCCGTGAGACGGCGACATATACAAGAACGACCTCGCATCGGGAGCAAAGTGAACCTCCAGCGTAAGCAGTTCTGGAAGCAATGGGGTACACTTCCCATCGGACAGCGAGAACTCGTAAATCCCTATACCACCGTTCGGAGCATATCCTCCAATCAAATAATGCCTGTCGCGGGTAATGTCTTGAGCGAATCCGCAAGACTCGGCAACTTTCTCGACAGCCGTCCCCTCCGTGGTCGTTTTCCAGGTCACAATTTTGGCCGGATCTTTCTCATAACCGCTAAAGTACACCGTTTTTCCATCCGGATCCCATATCGCCCAGCCGATGTTTACTCCAGTCCAGGGAACCTGTCGCAGTCCGCTGCCGTCGGATCGAACAATGTACATTTTCGACTCAGTCGGTCCCACATCTTCGAACGCCAGGTGAGAGCCGTCCGGCGACCATGCCAAGGTAACCAAACTCGCCGAAGTTGTGAGTTTGACTTTGTTGTTTCCGTCCAAATCGGAAACCCACAGGTCCTGGTGTCCACTTCCATTCAACGTGATGTAGTTGATGCGGCGGCCATCCCAGGAAAGGACTGGCTGCGTGGCGTTTTCGCTCACCAGATCAAAGGTCTGCTTTGTCGCAGTGTGATAAATCGTCAGCGCTCCAGATTCCTTCCCGGTCACGAAATAAATCCCTTTTCCGATGGGATCGGGCATGGGAGAAAGGTCTGGTCCCGCGCTGAAGGTAATCTGCTTCAACGCGCCGTCCGCGAGGTTGAACTTCCACAGATTGGTGACGTCGTTCACCGTTCGACTGAGCAAAAGCGACTTGCCGGGCTCGCTCCAGACAACTCCCGTTGGGCTTCCCGAAACCGCTCCTAACTTCACTTCGTTGTGAGTTTCCACATTCAATTTGGAAAAATTCAGAGTGGGTGGACCGCTCAGGATGTCACTGCCCGATGCAATTCCTATGAGAAGGTCCTTCCCATCCGGATAGATCAATGCTACCCACGGAAGCGTTCCCCGCGCGCCCAAATTCAGGATTAAGTCCTCGCCGACTCCCACCTTTGGTTTATGCCAAACCGTGCCAGTATCCGCTCTCACGAAGAAAAGTGACCCATCCGCCGGTGAGGTAATCAATCCTCTGCCGGCTACCACGCGCGTGGCACTGCCTCCGAGAGTGGGAATCGCCCAAACATCCCCGGCGCCTCGTGTGGTTTCGTAATAAATCTGCGTGCCGTCGGGCGAAAAACTGTCCACCGCTTTGTTCTCGGAATCGCTTGTCAATTGCAGCGGTTCCCCGCCCGAAGCGAGCATCACGAAGACCTGGTCCAAGCCTCCTACAGGTGAGGAAAATGCAATCGTACGGCCGTCCGCGGAAAGAGTCGCATCATACATCGGCTTGTTCCAATGGCTAATCCGGGTAACCTTTACTGGCCCGTTGGAACTTTTCAGGACAAATCCAAAATGGTAGAACGCAAATGCCGTCGCAAGCAGCACTGCGCCGGCGATTGCGTATAAGGTTCCCTTCTTGCTCTTGGATCCGCTTACGGAATCCGCGGAAACGGGTTGATTCACCGCGCCGCTCGAAGCCGCCATTCGCCCGGAGTCGGTATCCCTCCGTAAGCGCTTCAAGTCTGTGTGAATATCCGCCGCGGAGCGGTAGCGCAAATCGCGATCTTTTTCGAGCGCCTTGTTAAGGATGTCCTCGAGTTTCTCGGGCAGGTCCGGGTTCAGCCGCAGGGGACTGACGAATTCTCGGTTCATGATGGCGTCGGAGATCACTCCCGAGGTTTCGCCGCGGAATGGCAGCGTCCCCGTCGCCATTTCATAGAGCACGACGCCAAACGAAAAAATATCTGTGCGCGCGTCCAGTTCCTTCCCGCGCACCTGTTCGGGGGACATGTAGGCGACCGTACCTAGGGTGCTACCGGGGCTGGTGAGTTGCTCCGCGTCCGCGCCGAGCGTTGCGAAACTGTCCGCACTCGGTGAAGCCGTCGTTCTTGCGGTGTTCACCTTGGCCAAACCAAAATCAAGAATCTTCGCGTGACTTCGTTCCGTAACGAATAAGTTCGCCGGCTTGATGTCCCGATGAACGATGCCTTTGCTATGCGCCGCGTCCAGTCCCTCCGTTACATCGAGCGCAATCGCCAGGAGCTTCTCGAGTTCCATGGGACGCTCTGCGATCGTGTGCTTCAGCGTTTTACCTTCGAGAAATTCCATGGCAATGAAGGCTTTGCCGGATTCCTGCCCGACGTCGTATACAGTGCAAATATTGGGATGGTTCAACGCCGATGCGGCTTCAGCCTCGCGCTGGAACCGTGCCAATGCCTGCGGATCTTTGGCCACTGCATCCGGAAGAAATTTCAGCGCAACGAATCGGTGCAGACGCGCGTCTTCCGCTTTATACACCACGCCCATCCCGCCCCCGCCAAGCTTTTCAACGATGTGGTAGTGCGAGATTGTCTGGCCAGGAAGCGACTGGGTGTCCGCCATAGATGGCCGCTATATTAGGTTGCGACTCGAGGCAAGTCAACGAATCCGCGGAATCTATGTCCGCAGAAGACGCAAAATGAGAATGTCCGCTTTCATGGGTGGCCGACGGGCCCATCGAAACGGAACGTCCGTACTCGCGCAATGATTGTCTGCAAGCAAAACAGGCAGACTTTGTTTTGATACGGCCGTCTTTCGGCGGCATGGAGGCCGGGCCGGAAGGTAATCGCGGTCAGCCCCCTACGCGAGCGTCGAAAACGCCGGTCTCGACCTTGCCGTGGCGCTTGACCTGCACAAACAGCCGGTAATCGCCAGGTTTGGGAAATCCATAGGGGAACGCAACTTCCGCCGGAAGCGCGCGCATTTCCCTGTGGTCCATAGGAAGTCCCAGGTCCTGTTGCACGATCATCAATGAGGCCATGGGCACCGACCCGTCGGGGTGAACATGCGCAAATACCGACAAATCGGAGCGCACGAATTCCGCGTGCCCGGCCATGCCCATGTAGGGTTCGAGATCCATGACGGGCTTATCATCCGCGTCCTCCACGCGAAAGCGAAACCGGTAAACCTGGCCGGCTTTCCATGTGTCGGTGTCGTGTTCCCACACCATTCGACTGCCATCTGACAGTTGGGCCACATTCGCCGATAAAGGTAATGATGAAAATGCCGATGCCTTTACACCGGAATCGTCGCCGGAGAATGGTTCACCTTCGACGTTCGGAAGGTCGATTTCGCTCACGAGAGTTTCCGGGAATCCTGTGCCGCGGACGATATCGGCAAAAATCCTATATCTGCCCGCCGGAATCGCCGGCAAGATCACCCTGAACGATCCATCGGTCGCCTGCTCGGGATGAAGATGATAGAAACGGTCCAGCGCTAGAACACGCACGAGAAACAGATGCATGAGGTGCCCGTGGTCGGGAATCAAACTCATCGACCATTCATCGGTGCGGGTCTTGTGCCAGAAGTCTTCGTCGATGCGCAACGTGAGCTGGTCCCCGCCAGGCTCGCTCGAGAGGGAGGCACGGAGCGGTGGCGGACTATAGAGAATTCGTTGCTTCAGATCAGCAGCCTCGGAATTCCACCACCAATTCCCCAATGCCAAGAGGGCTACCACCAGTACGGCGGTTGTCGCCATAGCGACGCGGCCCAGGTGCCGATCACGTTGTGAGGGCAAAGCTCCGAATGGGAGTCCGCCTTCGCGTGCTGCTGCTCCGGCGATCGAGACGATACCGATCGAAAGAAACAGCATGAGTCCGAAGAGCAGCCCGCCGAGCGCTTTTTCCATCGGCAAGGTGCGACGCGCAAACACTGCAACCGGCACAGCCAGCTTTCCGGTCCCTTGTGTCCCAGCGACCTCGACACGCACCTCCCAGGAACCTGATTCCATCATCCATACCTTGCCCAAAAACCGTTGCGGATCGTCTGCGGAGGGTTCGAGGAAATCTGGCGCTGGCGGAAGACCTTGATCCTTGCCATTCACGTAGACCGGAGCAACGCTGATGCTGTTGACCGTGCCCGACGTGACACCAACCTGCACCTCGGCTATACCGGGCACCATCGCCGGCGGGTTCACCGTCACTAATAAGTGATACGGGCCGGCGACACCCTCAAAATACACGTCGGGACTTCCCACATGTGCGTCAGTGAAGGGACTGACCAGCAGGAGCAAAATCACCAATCTGCGGACTCGCATCGATACCCTCCTTCGCCGAAGAACGTTTATGGCGGCACCATCCTCAACGACGAATCCGACGCATCCAATCTCCCCAGAGCGTGCCGAAGCGCGTGGAGAGCATGGTCACCACCAGAGCGATGAGCATACCGATCCAGAACTCCACCCGTGTCTGCTCGTAAGCTCGCAGCGTCCAGGCCAGGTGATAATCCGAAGGCGGAGTGTTGTAGCCGAATTCATTCATGGCGAAAATCCGGTTGCGAGCGTAGGGGGACATCATGAAATGAGCAAAAGGCCAACTTACGGCAAGAGTCGCGGCCAGAAATCCGGCGCCGCCCACGAGCGCTTTCTGGGTGTCGCTTCGACCGGCCAAACGGAAGAGAACAAAATCGAGGACCAGTGCACCGGGGAGAACGAGCACGGGAAAACCGAGCGGTACCATGTGGGTGATGGACGTGAACACAGGACCCAGTTTTGCCTGGGCGGGAAACAAAGGGAAAATCCAATTCCCGGCGAGCCATAAGACCGTAAACATCGCCGCCAGTATCGTTCCGGCCCAACGATTTCCGGAAGGGCGGCCGGTTCCAACCAGCACGACGGGCACGGTCATGCCGAGCACACGATAATAGATGGCGCTATGCATCAGAGTTTGATCGCCGATGTATTCGTAGCCGAGCATGAGCAACAGGCACAACAGCAGCGAGCCTTGGTACAGCAGCAGCCAATGGAGCTTTCTTTGGTTTTCTCCTGCCGACAGGTTCATCTGACTGGTCGTAAGGATGAGCCCACCGAGGCCCATCACAAAAATTCCCAGAATCAGCACGACGTGCGGCGGGCTAAGGATAGTCACATCCAAACCAAAGGAGTTGTGCCACCAGTTGTCGAAGGGAGCCGAGGTCAGCATGCAAAAGCCACCCCATGCGGCGATGAAAGCACCGAGGGGTGCGCGGAATCCCCAAAGCTTTACGGAGTGTTCTCTGATTGCGGTACTCGGAACCAACGTGGTGTGCAGAATCAGGTAGGCGCAGCATAGTCCGGTGAGGACGGCTCCAAACTGGATGGCCAGGTGCGCCGGCGTCCAGAAGGTGTCGCGTCCGATCCCGACATGCCAAGAAATATCCCAGTAGAGCCCGACGGTGGTCGAAGTTATGGCCAGAGCAGATGACCAGGCATACCACGGCACGGCTCCTTCTCGGATGGAAGACCTCTCCGAAATAGCGGCACTCGGGGGGAACGCGATTCTCGCGCTTTCTGCCATGAAACACCTCTTCGCCAAGAACTCGGCTTCTTCTCGAAGAGACTAACGCCAATTCATTCCCGGACGTCAAGGCTTCTCTGTGGAATGAATCGACAATGCGATAAACCGCAGGTTTGTTGCGACAGAACGTGGCTCGACAATGGTGCACCTGCGCTAGAATGCTCCCCATGGCAGGTGATGACGCGCTTCGCTTTCCTTCCTTCTGGCGCCTTCAGATCATCGGAGGAATTTGCCTCTATGTGGTCGTGCTGGTGGCGTGTATCCCCGATATTGTCAAGCGGCCTGCCGAGCTCGGCGAAGTAAGCGTCTTAGTGCTCTTCATGTTTCTGGGTAGTTTTGTGCTTCATCCCTTGTGCCGATCTCTGCTCCGCCGTTCGCCTTCGTGGCTCGCCTTCGGGCTCGGGATGTCGGTATGGTCTCTCGTCGTGGGAATTGCGGCCGCCGTCACGGCGAAACTCGTGTTGTTCCATTTTAACAAGGTCGATTGGCCCGACTTGGCCGGGGACTCGGTTCAGTCGGCGGTGGTCCTTTTCCTTTGGTGCAGCCTCTATTTCAGCATCAAGCAATGGCAACGTTCCGCGCAGGAACGAGAACGGCTACTGCGGGCGGAATCCGCAGTGCGTGAGGCTCGCCTCAGTGCGTTACGCTACCAGTTGAACCCTCACTTTTTGTTCAATTCGTTGAACGCTGCGTCGACGCTGATGCTCGAGGGTGATGCTCCGGCAGCCACGCGTGTGCTGGCGCAGATCGGCGAGTTGCTGCGAAGCACGTTGGACTATAACGCTTCTCGCGAGACGCGGCTGTCGCAGGAACTCGCGTTCGTGGAGCAATATCTGGCCATTGAGCAAACGCGACTCGGCAAAAGGCTTCACGTGGAAATACTCGTTTCACGAGATACTCTCGACGCCATCGTGCCGGCCATGTTGCTGCAACCGCTCGTCGAGAACGCTGTGCGACACGGGGTCGCTCCGGTTGTTGAAGGGGGAACGATCCGGATCGAAAGTCAGGCGAACGCTGACCGGTTGCTGATCGCCATCAGGAATTCTGGACCGCGCCACCTAACTGTCAGTTCTTCTGCTTCGAACGGCGAAGGTTCCGGCGTAAACGGAAAATACAGAGGCATTGGTCTCAGGAACACCGAGGAGCGGCTCGAGACGCTCTACGGAGACGATCACCGGTTTTTGCTCGAATGGCCGGAGACGGGTGGCTGTGTGGCGACGATCGACATGCCTTTACGGCGAACGGCTGAAGCGGTCGAGGGGGGCGTCGGTGCGCGTGCTGATTGTTGACGACGAGCCGCTAGCGCGGCGCGGGGTAGCGCTCCGGCTCGAGAAGTTCAAAGATGTTGAGATCGTTGGCGAGTGCGAAGATGGCTCCTCAGCGGTCGAGAAAATTCTTGCCCTTGCTCCTGATCTGCTATTCCTCGATGTGCAGATGCCCGGAATGAACGGGTTTGAGGTGTTAAGAACGATTCCCAAAGAGGATCTGCCCGCAGTCATCTTTCTTACGGCGTACGAGGAGTACGCGTTGCGTGCGTTTGCGGTTCACGCCTTAGATTACCTTTTGAAACCTGTGGACGATGATAGGTTTTGCGAGGCAATCGAGAGAGCAAAACGGATTGGAGATCGCCAATCCAAACTGCAGATGGCCGAGCGATTGCTGCTGATGCTGCAAAAGGACCCAAAGCCATACGTATCTCGTTTCCCCGTGCGTGCCGGTTCACGGATTCGCATTGTCCTTGTGGACGAGATCGAGTGGATCGCGGCGGCCGGAGACTATGCGGAGCTCCATGGGAGCGGACGTTCACATTTGATCAGAGAAACGATGAACTCTCTCGAAGAAAAGTTGGATCCCGCGAAGTTTTTTCGGATTCACCGGTCCAGGATCGTACGCGCCAAATGCATTCGCGAACTCCGTCCCATCGATAACCGCGAATATTTGGTAACGCTGTCGGATGGTTCGGAACATCGTTCCAGCCGGAGTTATGCCGATCACCTAGACAACTGGCTATCCTCCGTGAAAAGCGCATGACGCGACCCTAAAAAGTGCGTTCATCAATGTCCCACGAGCGTAAACAACCCGGGCAAAGCGCGAGAGAAGGCAATTCGAACTGGTGCGATGGTCCCTGTCTTCGGAACGCTCTGCGGTAGGCAAAGCCAACTAAGGGTTCGTTTCTGCTGAAACAGCACGGGTCCTAATTCGGAGGACGTCGACTACGGTGCGTGGCCGACAGCACTTTAAGCAGAATGTCGTGCGACCGCTTCTTTCGTTATGGCTGATTGTAGGCACTCGATGTGATCGCTACAACCGTGTCCAAAGACGGCACGACATAGATCTTATTTCCTCCGTTGCCGGAGGCCAAGTGCACAGGAATGGATCGGTCCCTGACAGTTTCCGTTTTTGTGTACCGCATATAACCGTAATAATCTGCGCCGGGATCGTCGGCTGAAATTGCCACTTGGCCTGCCACGCATTGCTCCACCCAAATTCGGCTCACGACCTGACGATCATCATACAGGCCCTGTTGCAGAAAGAACTGTCCGAGGGCGGCCTCGTCGCGGACGGTGATGCTTAGATTGCTCTGTCCCGTCGTGCGATCGATGGGTACTCGCCGTCACTCGTACCGGGCAATGCCCAGTGGAAAGAAAAGATTCTGCTTTTTGAACTCATCGAGGCGCATTCTGCTGGCGTTCTCAATGATGGCGCCAGCGAGGAAGGCGTCGCACGGGTACGGAATGGATTTGTCCCGGCGACACGGAAACAAGTGTTCGCGAAGTTGCGGCTCTCATCGTAGCAGCTTGCCCGTTTTTGAATCTTCCCGAAACACAGGAAGCCCGTCTGATCGCAGAGGGCATGAAGAAATGTGTTTGAGTCCGACCGCAGATTGTAGCGGAGCTCGAATATCTCGAGTGGACGGAAAGCGAGGATCTGCGTCAGTCGCAATTTACTGGGCTTCACGAGAATGAGAAGGCGCTGAATGTTACCAAGGGCAGCGGTGAAGGATGACCGTCAGGATCAACGAACTGCACTTGCCATCCAATGGAACGTAAGTCTAGCATTTGGGTTGGCACGAAAAGATCCCTTGATTCCGGGTGTTACATGAAGAAATTGGTTCCTATCCCCCAAGAGAGTCTCGAACGGTTGAAAAACCTGGAATCGTCAGAATTTGGCTACCGGTTCGTCTCGGTGA
This sequence comes from Candidatus Acidiferrales bacterium, assembly GCA_963722985.1. GTDB lineage: Bacteria > Acidobacteriota > Terriglobia > Acidiferrales > UBA7541 > Acidiferrum. The sequence goes on from CAVROZ010000008.1 coordinate 937,935, forward strand.
CGCTTAAGGACGGACGACACTTCGACCAAGCGGTAGAAAGCGAAGGCTGCATCATCCAAGTGAAAGGCCAGAGGACCATTCCGTTTACAGAGTTCGACATCGAATCGGTCGAAGCGAGCAACAGGCCGTGGAACTTTAGGCGTCGGATCTCGATGAAAAGTCCCATAGAATGATTCCTCTTAAAGAAACCGCGAAGCAACCCCAGCGAAAGAGACGACCCTGCGTTTGCGGCCACGGCAGAACGATTCACGGCTTACCGGGCATACGACGGCCAAACCAAGAATTCCCATGTCGCCGTCTGACGTGTGAGTGCAAGAACTATAAGGAAGCGTGAACTGCATGCAAGAAGCCTGCACCCATTGCGGCCGCGGTATTTCAGTTTCCTCATCCGCAGAATGACAAACTCACACCGACCGAGGCGCATCTCCGTGCTGATTCGCTCTCTCTAAATGCAAGGACTTTAAGGGCCGCGGCTCAATCGATCAGGTTGCGTCGTTGATCCGGTTTTTAGCGCTGAAACCTCGATTCCCGACGCACTATGGGCTGTCGAGCGCCCCAAAGAAAACAAGGGACGCTGGCTGGGTAGCATCCCTTATCAACTAGGGTCGCTCAATTGAGATTGAAGTCCGGAAGGACGCTCGTACCTTCGGCACGAACGGCATATAGCTCCGCGGGATTAATGCCGAGTGTTTTGAGGATGGTTGGCGCTACTTGGACGGTGCCAACCGATGCGCGGACCGTCTTTGGCCGGAAAGACGAATTGGAGAGTAGCAGCATGACATTCGTGTCGTCATGCGCGAAACCGCCGTGCTCGGCCAGCTTCGCCTTGCTGCCAGAGTATGTCACTCCGACGTTTGGGGTCACGATGATGTCCGGCGTACGAGGATCCACAGTTGGGTCGTTGTAGTTGAGCTCAAGCGAAGAGCCGTAGTAGTACTGCCCAAGAGCCACTCCAGTCGCCGTGGCATTCTCTTCAAGGATCTTGACGCTGGCCTCGGTATCGGAGGAACTATTCAGCCAGATAAGCGAGACGTCATCTTCGGTCGGCCCAATCCCGGACGAGTTGTTGGTGGATTCAGAGAATGGAATATAACCTGCATTGGAGAGCACGGTGGCGGGCGAAGTGCCAATGTTGAGTTGAGCTTTATAGAGGCTCGGATCGATAGGCGACTGCCCATGCTTGGCGGTGATCACGATCAGGGTCGTATCGTAAAGACCGTTTGCCTTCAGTCCATTAACGAATGCTCCGATCGAGGCGTCGACGAACTTGATTTCACCGAGCAGTGCTGCGGTGGGGGTGCCAGCGGCATCGAGATATCCTCCCGTCACGCCATTGCTCTTCTCAACGAGCTTCTGGCCCACGCTGACCGCCTGGAAGTTCATGCCGAATATGTTAGGAACTTTGGTCGTCTTCAGGCCGAGGTGGTCCATGCCGTTGATCTGGTTCAGGATCGCGTTGACCTTCAATGTGTCGTAACACTGGATGTTCTGGAAGCTGTTGGTCCAGGCAGTCAGGTCGGAACCAGGATCGAGAATCTTGGCGCAAGATACGCCGATCGGCGTCTGGACAGCCGGGAGACCGATCACGTTCGAGTTGATTTCAGGTGCGTAGAAGTCATCTAGCGCGATGGGACCAAGCCCACTGGCGACCGCCGCGTAAGCAGGGTGTTTGTCGGACCACGCCGTGTAACCGCCCGCCTTGTGGATGACGCTGAAGATGCTGTTGGTGCGGACGAAAACCCACGGGTAAACCGGATTGCAGCCATTGTTGGGGTCGCGAACAAGTCGGTCAGGATTGATGGAGTTGAGGCCACCGTCCGTCAGCCCCGCGCCGGGAGCACCGCCATTCACTTTGGTCTGGTCGATGTCGATGCCTTCCTCATACTCGGTGGTCGTACCGGTCGGAGCCGCGAAGGGGGTGCAAGGCCCTCCCGCGAGACCGTTGCCGGTGGTTATCTTTGGGGCATCAAAGTTTCGGGAATAGGCGACATCGTAATAGACGCCGGTGAGGGCCGGGCTGCCGCCGGTGACGATCGCGATTAGGCCGGGGAAGGAATCCGAGGGTTTCGAAGTGCTGGCGGCGACGTAGTTGATGCCCGTCTTGCCGAGAGCCGCAAGCGCCGGACAGTAAGGATCACCGTTGTTGATCGTGCTGATGCCTTTCGTGCAGTTCGCGAAATCCACAGCATGCATTCCGTCGACGCTGATCAGAAGAACTCGCTGAATCTGGGCCTGGTTAGAGTCAGTGTCCTGGGCGATTGCGGCGCCAACGGAAAGGGTAGCTGCCAAAAAAGATAGAACCATTAATTTTTTCATACTACCTCCGACCGCAATACTTACCGGATGGTTCGAGTGATTTGCATTGTCAGGAGATGAATTTTGGTTGAACGTAAACGAAATGAGTTCCTGAAAGAGTTTTCAGGCAGAATTTAACTTCTGCTTATCTCATCGTCGATAATCTCCTTAACCCCGAAGTTGTCTACCAATGAGGTTCTGAAGAAGGTTCGCCGGCAGATGGCAGCTTCGTTTAAGAAAAAGTCGAAGAACCGATGAATCAATCCTATATCCACGTCACTTTCGATAAATTCGAGATGTCGAAAGCAATCGAGCCGTAGCAACTCTTCAATTACATCGGTCGTGAGTTAACGACTTTATTGAAACTGTTGAAACCAAAACAATTCGCGGAGAAAGGCGCTCGCGATATGCGGAGCGAGAGCGGAAAATAATCGGGGGGCGGCGTGGTGTGCGGATCAAATCAAAAATGTGATCCTTCTCTATTCGTAACGCAAAGCGATCATGGGGTCGACGCGGGAAGCGCGGCGAGCCGGCAGCAAGCAGGCTGCAGAACCGACCAGGACAATGACGACGACTACAGCGGAAAACGTCCAAGGGTCATTGGCGGGAACACCCCAAATTTCGCTGGAGAGCAGGCGGGTGACGGCAAGGCTGGTCACCAAGCCGGCAGCAATTCCAGCGGCGACGAGCAAGAGTCCCTTGCGAAGTACCATCCTTAAGATGTGTTGCTGCTGAGCGCCGAGCGCCATACGAATGCCAATTTCCCGAGTTTGCAGTGACACGGCGTAGGCCATCACGCTATACACTCCGATTGCAGCAAGCAGCAGGCCAATTCCCGCAAAGGCGCCAATCGAGAAGAGGCCAAACTCAGGTTGCGCATAGGAATATCGCTGCAAAGCGGACGTGAGCGTGCCTGCTTCTGTGAAAGCCACGTTGCGATCCACAGCCCAGATTTCTTCCCGGACATTCTTAAGAACTGACAGCGGATCGACGGCAGTACGAATGAGGATCGCACGATTCGCATAGGCCGTGACTGTGTAAGGAATGTAGGCCTGGGGCATCGGGGGGTCCTGCAAGCCCTGGTTCTTGATGTCGGCGACAACACCGACGATTTCAAAATAGGCATCATGTGGTGTCTGCTCAATCTGATCGAAGACATTAAACTTGAATTTGTTGCCGGTGGAATCTTCGTTGTTGAAATAATGTCGAGCAAAGGTCTCGTTGACTACGGCGACGAGGCGCCCGGAGTCGATGTCGTCTTCTGAGAGTAGCCTGCCACGCAAAAGGGGAATCTTCAGTGTTCCAAAATAGTCGGCACTGCAAGTGTCAAATAAAGTGTTCCAGGTTTCCGAGTGGGTCTTCGTCGGTACGGTGATTTCGCTGGTTCCGGCATTATACGGGGGGAAGGAGATGGTCTCCGCCGCGGAAACGACGCCGGGAAGAGCGGTGATGCGGGCGAGTACCTGTTTGAAAAAGTTTTTTCGCTGTTGCGGTGTAGCGTAACTTCCCTTTGGAAACGTAACTTGCGCCGCCAGGACGTTGGATGGATCGAAACCGAGATCCACGTGCGTAATCGCGTAGAGACTTCTCATCATCAGACCCGCCCCTGCTAAGAGCACAATTGCGAGCGCTACTTCAATGACAACTAGGCCGGCACGCAATTTTCCGTGGCGAAAGCCTCCTCCTACGCCTTTGCCGCTTCCGCCAAGCTGCGTATTCAGATCGCTACGCATGGACTGGATGGCTGGAACAAGACCGCAGCCGAGCGTAGTGAGCGCGGTGATCGCGACTGCGAACATTAGAACGACGCTATTTAAGGAAAGCTCCGCTTCGCCGGGTAGCATGTCCGGGATAAAGGCGGCAACCATGCGGATTCCGCCGTAAGCGAAGAGACATCCAAAAGCTCCGCCCGCCAAGGCCAAAACAAAACTCTCAACTAGAAGCTGGCGTACGAGGCGCCCCCGGCTGGCTCCGAGCGACGCGCGGATGGCGATTTCCTTTTCGCGGACGGTGGCACGTTCGAGCAACAAATTCGCCACGTTGCTGCAGGCAATAAGGAGGAGCATGGCCACGGCCGCGAGCAGGACAAACAGAATATGTTTGGAATCGCCGACCACGTCGCTGGCAAGCGAATCGGTCCAGATGGAGAAGCGTTTCGGATAATCGTTAGGATAGACCTTCGCGAGACGGCGGGCGATCACATCGATATCCACAGCGGCGGCTCCGAGGCTTATGCCAGGTTTGCGCCGCTCCTCCGCGACGAGATAACGCGGGCGGTTGTATTCGTCGAAGGTGTCGGCGGCATTGCGGCTGAGGCCCAGCGGAAGATAGACTGCGGCGCCGAAATAGCGGAATCGGGGAGGCATGATGCCGACCAGAGTGCGAGATTGGCCATTAAGATTGAACGCCGACCCCAACATGCCTGGATCACTGGCGAGTTCCTCTTTCCAGGTACGATAGCTCATCACGAAAACGGGTGGCGCACCAGGTCTGGCATCTTCGTCCGTAATCCAACGGCCGAGCAACGGCGGAACGCCAAGGAACGGAAAGGTGTTCGTGGTGATATAAGCGCCTTCCATCTGCTGGACACCGTCTTTAGAGGAATACAGAACATCGGTATAACCGGTGCCGACCATATCCGTGAAGACGTGGTTCTGCTGGCGATAATCGAGAAATTCAGAAAACGAAAACGCGCCGCGGCCATGATGTCCCGCACGCTCAGCATCGTGAATCTGGAAAATAGAGATTTCGTTGCCATCCTTGTATGGGAATGGATTTAACAGACCGTCATAGATCACACTGAAAACGACAGTGGATGCTCCGATGCCGAGGGACAAGGCTAGAATTGCCATGGCAGCAAGCCGGCGATCTTTGCGAAGCGAGCGCACGCCGTAGCGCCAATCGGCCATTACGGATTGAATCCAATTGCCAATCCTTTCTTCGCGAACCTGATCTTTAACCTGTTCAATGCCGCCGAGTTCGATGCGCGCGGCGCGCTGCGCTTCGTCTGGGGACATGCCCTGACGAATGTTTTCGTCGGTCAGCATTGCGAGATGGGAGCGGACTTCTTCGTTCAGGTCCTTCTCTATCGCAGGCGAGTAGAAAAGATTGCGCAGGAAACTGCGAGTTTTCGCCGGGATCAGCATGCGTTCCCCTTTTACGGCGCTCGAAAGACAGCTCAATCCTGGCGCAGGGCTTGCATCGGCTCGACCGACGCGGCTTTGCGCGCCGGCACAAGCGAAGCGAGCAATCCGACCGCCAGTAAGCTGACTGACACGCCGAGGTACGTCCATAAGTCGGTCGGCTGCACTTGATACAGGAAACTTTTCACTAGGCGACCCGCCGCCATTGCCAGTACGATCCCGCCCACCAGCCCCAGTGCGATCAGAACGGCGCCCTTCCGCAGAACCATATTTGCCACACTCTGGCGTGTCGCGCCGAGGGCCATGCGAATCCCGATCTCATGCCGCCGGTAGCCCACTAGTTGGGCCAGCACACCATAGAGTCCGGCCATCACCATCAGCACGGCGAGTCCCGCAAACGCTCCGGTCAGATACAGGCCCAGGCGCCGGTCAAAAATATTTTCGTCCACAACGTCCTGCATGGTCTTAAAGCTATCGAGAGCGATACCGGGAGCCACATCATGGAACACGGAACGCACTGCGGAAGCCACCTGCAAATCGTCCCGCGTCTTGACCACAAAGCTGACCATCGTTTCCAGGAGTGCTTGGTAGAACAGTGACGTCGCCGGCACCTGCTGATAGGGAAGAAAAATCATTGGATCGGGTGCGCCACCGACGTCGGAGTCCACCTGATCGGCCAGGACGCCTACGACCGTGAACGGTTTTTCTGTTCCCGTCTGTCTTCCGCCGACAATGAGCTGTTGTTGCACTGGATCTTTATTTCCGAAGTATCGTTTGGCTAGCGATTCGTTAATCACCACAACGTTCGGGGCCTGCGCGACGTCGTTGTCGTCCAGCATCCGTCCGCGGACGACTGGCGTGGCCAGTGTCAATGCGTATTGTCCACTTACCGCCGTCATTCTTGCCTTAGGGCTCACAGAAGGGTCCTTCGGCTGGCCGACGATGGTGAAGTCTGAATTCATGTCCATGTCGGAGAGAGGAGGCATGGTGATCAAGGCGGCACTTTCGACACCCGGCAGATGGCGAATGCGCTCGAGCGCCGGGGCATAGACCAGGCTGGCGACCGAAGCGGGCCCGTTGGGGTCCTGCTGGGATACGGCCATGGCGGAAAAGCCGGCGGCATCCTCGGGCATCGCGGTGAAGCTAGTTACGCGAGTGACGGCAAATCCCAGCGGCGCACGCTGCAAATTCCAGAGCGTGTGAAACAGCAATCCCGTTCCGATCAGCAACACGGCTGAAAGCGCGGTTTCCCCAGCGACCAACAATCCGGCGATCCGGCCGCGCACCGAGTGCGCCCCGAGACTTCGCGAAGCGGCGCGCAGGCCCGCTTGTGGATCGGTGCGCGCTACCAGGAGCGCCGGCAGCAACGAGGAAAGCAGAGTGGTCAAGGAAGCGATGAGCACCACTGCAAGGATCAGCGTCCAATCCATCGAGATGGATTCGCCGCGCGGAATCGTTCCGTCGGGCAGTTTGCGGATCGCTTGCAGCAAAAGCAGCGCCAGCAGCAGCCCAGCGCCGGAACCAAGCACACTGAGCACGGCGCCTTCCGCGATCAGTTGACGGATCAATCGCGAGCGGCCCGCACCCAATGCCGCGCGCACGGCAAACTCTTGCTGTCGGCCCATGCATCGCGCGATCAGCAGGTTGGCCACGTTCGAGCAGGCGATCAGAAGAACCAACCCGAGAGCTGCCAGCAGCGCGAGTAGCACCGGACGGACGTCTCCGGTCAACAATTCTTTGTAGGGCGTGGCGCGAAAACTGAAATCGGAATTAGCCAAGTTAGAATCGTCGTGCCGGATGCGTTCGGCGATGGTATCCAACTCCGCTTGCGCTTGGGGCAAGCGAAAGCCGGGACGCAATTGGCCTACAATATTGAAGAATCTGTAGCCTCGTTCCTTCTGCATTTCCGACGTTGGCTGCAAGGGTAGCCAAAGCGCTTCTCGAATATCCGGACCGGTCTCTTCGGGAAAGCGCATCGAGTGCGGCATGATTCCGACAACGACACGCGCGCCTCCGCCGATCCTGACAGTTCGCCCAATCAACCCGGGATCCGCGTTGAACCTTTCGCGCCAGAGTCCTTCGGAGAGCAACACCGTCGGCGCTCCGCCGAGTTGGCCTTCCGCATCGCTGAAGGTGCGCCCGAGAAGAGGTTCTATACCTAGCATGGAGAAGAGGTTCGCGGTTACGCGAGGGGCGCTGACGCTCAAGGGACCTTGCTGGGTTTCGACCACAGTTACATCGTTCGCATACAGGCCCACGGCGGCAAAACTGCGGGACTGATCGCGAATGTCCCGGTAGTTGAGCCACGAGGTAGTTGCGAATCCGACTTTGTCGCTCTGCGGGGCGATAAATGTGAGCCGGTCCGAATGAGCATAGGGCAACGGCCGCAGCAGGACGCTCTCAACCACCGTGAAAAGGGCGGTGTTGGCGCCGATGCCGAGAGCGAGGGTGAGGATGGCGACGGCAGTGAAACCGGGATTGTTGCGAAGTTGTCGGAAACCGAACCGGCAATCAGACAGGGCGGAGCGGAACCAATTGCCAATCCGCTCTTCGCGAACTTGTTCTTTCACCTGTTCGATACCGCCAAGCTCGATCCGTGCAGTGCGTCGTGCTTCCTTAGGTAACATGCCCGCACGAATGTTCTCTCCTGTCAGCATGGCGAGGTGTGACTGAACCTCTTGGTCCAGGTCGGCCTCCACATTCCGAGACCAGAAAAGATTGTGCAGGAAGGCTTTTGCTTTGACGAAGAACGGCATGCCGAGTACCCCTCTCTCCTATCGGCGGTCTGTAGGGATGATAGGGATCTACCTATAGAGTGTCAATAGGAACAAAACCCCATCGATGGTGGGTGGCTAGGGGAGGAGAAGTGCTAGATCAGTCGGACATTTTCGTCGTACAGAAATGGAATTTTGGCGAAACCATAGATCCTAAGACACTTTGGTTTTTCAAATCCGCAGGGAGCCAAGAAGGTTGCGGCAAAAGAAGCTAAAATCCTCCTGCGTGCTGTCAATTTCTGTGATTCGGAACCGCGAGCGAACTATTGCGAATTCCAATCCAGTCGAGCCAAGCCTAACGACTCCTTATCTCCTTGCGGGGGCCGCTAACGAACGGGCTGCCAGCCTCAAAGAAACGCAGCAGCCGGCCTACCTCACGCGTGATGCCGATGCGCACAGTTGTGCTAACGTGCGCCGTCTCTCGAACCGCAGTCCCAAGCCAAAGCGGACCGTTGGCGCACAGGTCGACTCCGTCCAACCGCTGGTCAATTTGCAGTGCAGCCGCAAGCCGTCCCGGCCCTCTCGCCAAATCTATGACTTTATCGGTTTTGCGGAGCCGTTTCATTAGGTTGATCCCTTCAAGGGGCTCAACGGCGCGCAACAGCACTCCTGCGCCAACCCCCGGTTCTTCAGCCGTCACATTGAGCATGTATGACGTCCCATAGATGAAATACACATAAGCAAACCCCCTGCCGAGGAACAGGGATTGTTTTCTGGCCGTTCGTCCACGATAAGCATGCCCACTCCGATCGCCCGGTGGATAAGCCTCTGTCTCGACAATACGACCGCTAATTCTGTTTCGCGCGGTCTTGCGCACAATGGTTTTCCCGATGAGATATCCGGCCAGCTCAGCCGTATCACTTGGCAAGCTGGCCCGTGATAGCCGCCGGATTTCGTTAGCGAGATGGAACGCGGTCTGCAATGCAATACCCTGATCCTGTCTGCCAGGCCGAAATCATGCAGAAATCTCTATCGCAGCGTCGTTTGCCCGCTAAATCCCGTGGGAACCACCGCTCAGGAGCTCAAATCTTCTGCCCCCGTCGCACAAACCGCGATGCGGGCGCGCCCAGGTTCTTTCAGGCAGCAGTGTGCTGAGCCACTGGCCGCACTTCCCGCAGGAGACCCGTATCCACGTCGAAAATCACGCCGCGCACAGGGACATCCTTTGCGATCCAGGGATGCGATCTGACTTTCTTGATTTGCTCCCTGGTATTTTCTTCGGGGTCCTTATAGGAGAAGAAGCGCATTGGAGCCGGCGAAGCATCTTGGGTCGAAGCGCTCAGCTTCGCATTCAGCTCTTCATCTGTGAATGTCGTGAACCCACAGCCGGTGTGGTTGAGAAGCAGTATTTCTCTGGTTCCGAGTACACGGGTCGAAACGACGAGCTCACCGAGAACATCTTCTGTTACCGCGGGTCCGCCGGTTCGGATAACGTCGAGATCTGCGTGCGGCAGACCCAAGATTCCGGGAAGATCGGAGAGCCGTGGATCCATACAGGTTACAACTGCGATTTTGGGGGCCGGACGTTTCCCGAGCGTTGGATTGTATTTTTTTGCATAGTCAACGTTCGCTTCTAAAGCCTTATCGATAATACTCATCGTAGCCTCCATAATGGTGTGCAGTCTGCCGTCATCTGGAATGGCGGAGTTGCCCGATAACGCATGTTTGTCGCGGCATCGAGTCTTTCGATACCCCATGCACGTTCCAGGACATCATGAGCGCGAAAAGAAGTCTATTGGACGAAGGTATCGTCGATACCTTCGTATGATTACGATTTTGGCGAGGGACATCGGGCTTGGCAGCCATCTTCACGAGGTCAGCGAGGGAATTTGCTTCTGCATGACCTCCCGCTCGATGCGGCTTGGACCGTAATCTCGCTGATGCCGGGCTCTCCGCCAACTTATTTATTCAATCGCGGGATACAACTACTGCCATAACCTGGTGTTCTGGGGGTAAGCAAAGCGCAACGAGCCTTTTGCGGCTTCCCTCGATCAGTCACCGACCAACATCCGGTTTTGACTACGGTCCTGGTCATCAGTGCTCTCGGTAAACGCAGGTCTCTACAAACTAGCTCGGTATATTCAGAGTAACACCGACGGCCGCGGCCAAAAGAGCAACAAAAAGGAGGGTAATTACAGCGTAGGCAAATCATTGATGTCCGTCCTCGGATTGAAGTCTCGTCGCCGGCGGTTGATTCCTCAGCAGATTTCCGGTGGCGAATTCGAGGTTGACCGCCTCTAGAAATAATTCTGATCGAGCGGAGACACTGGACAGTCGAGCTTGGGCGAGTTGCTTCTCCGCGGTAACAACATCGACGAGATTCTTGACTCCATATTTGTATGCTTCGAGCGATGCCGAGTAAGAGGCATTGGCGGACTCGAGAAGTGCCACAGCGGCGTCGTGCTTTCGCAACGCCGTCCGGAATGCTATGTAGGCGGTCCAGACCTCGCGCGTCGTCTGATCATGTTTCTCCGTGAGTTCATCCGCTGCTTCGCGGCGTTTCGATTCGGCGATCCGCAGTTCGTTCTTGCGGACACCTCCGTCAAAGATGCGCCAATGGATGCCGAGTGCGACCGACCAGGTAGGCTCGCTCGCGGGACCGAGCTGGCCATAATCCGCCGTGGGCCACACGGAAGTCTGCGCAACCGAGCCCGACAGAGCGATCTGCGGTCTGTACTCTGCCCTGGCTGCACGAATGCGAGCCTCGGCAGAGCGGATTCGCAGAGTTTGCGCCATCAGTTCGGGACGATTCTCCATCGCGCGATCGATCAGCGCCTCGATGGACATTGTGAGTCTGTCCGGCAACGGCGCACTCCTCTGGCTGTCAATCACTATGTTGGGAGACGGATCAGCTCCAACCACTTCAGTCAGCGTGACACGCGCAATCTTTTCGTCCCCATCCGCGGATTCCTCGTCGAATGCAGCCTGTGAGGTTTCGGCCCGGGCGTTGAGAACATCGGGAAGAGTTGCGAGCCCGTTGTCCAGTCTGTTTTCAGCCGCATCCTGCGTGGTTTGTGCAGTTCGCAATGTGTCCTGGGCGGCCTGCAATCTTTCCTGCGCAGTCACCAGCTGGTAATACGCACTGGCAACGCGAAATGCCAGCTCTTGATTTACCTGAATGACGTCTGCACCCGCGGCGAGCTTCTCCGCTTTCGCGGAGTCCACACTCGCCTCGCGTTTGCCAAAGTCAATGATGAGATATTGAAGCGCGACTTCAGGCCGGACGATGGGTATCTCGACCATGACGTAGCCGCGAGGAGCGAGCGGCTTCGGGAACGGATTTATCAATCTCTCGTCGCCGAAAACAGCTAGACCCTCTAACTCGGGATAGTAAGCGCTTTTTGCCAAACCGAGTTCGCGCGCTTTCTGTTTTGCGCGCTCCCAGATCGTGCGCGTGCTCGGATTGTGATGCTCGGCAACGTCGATCAACTCAGCCAGGGTGTAGGGGTGAACGGGATCGAGAATCGCCGTTTCCTCGCGAGGAGTTTCACGAGCGGCGCAGTCGGCGGCTGCTGTAGGGGAAGACACTTTACCTTCACATTGCCCCTGAGCTCGCGTCGCGGAGAAGGCGAGAAGCAGCGACAAAAATAAAACATTCAATGATGGGTTGTATTCGATCAATCGAAACTTCATCCGGTTCATTCCGAGCAACAAGTCGGCAATCGCTAGCCACGCCCTCCCGTATGGGCGCCGTCGCCAGGATTACCAGTGCCTCGCCCAGTTTTTGCAGTTCCTCGGATGCGTTTGCCGCTCGCCTCTGGACCGAACAAACTTCCTCACCGCGTTGACAAACGCACTTAACTCGGCGGCCATGTGCATCTTGTCCGCTTGCGCGGAACTGGAAAACGATTCTTTCGCGTTCAGGAGCGATTAAGGCAGAAGTGCAGAGCCGAGTCTATTGGACGAACGTATCGATTCCAAAGGATCGGTGGACCTCATCTTCACGGGCTGGACAGGTTAGATTTCTCTCGGAGCAAGTTCGCGAGGCTCGTCGTCTTTTCGCCGACCGCAATCGCGAACTTCAATCCCATGTGTCCACGCTCAGAATGCCTAGGCGCCAGCGTGATCATCTGATGCGAAGGTATTGATCGATACCTTCGTCCAATAGATTCAATCCTTAACTCGGTGGCTTAATCGAAACGCTGGACTGGGGCTGTCTAGTGATCGCCCAATGCGCGGATAAGCATGGCAGGAAGTGGCTTCGTGGTCCTTCCGGATCGAGCGCGAAATGATCGTGGGGTTCGGAACGACCGCGGGAAAGCTGGTCCCTTCCGGTCGCATCGACGAGGTGTTGAACGCGACTAGGACCAATATTCGACATAGATTATGAGGTCTGCCTGACATGAATCATGAATCGACGGAGCGCGATCGACGCCGAATGACCTCACTTCGCCCCCTCGCTGGCTTATCTCTCGTGGCGCCGCTGGTGTTGGTTGGTTGCTCCCACGCGCCCGAATACAGCATTTTCGGCTCTTTTTTCCCCGTGTGGATCTTCTGCTCGGTCGGTGGTCTCGTGCTGGCGACGGGCGCACGCGCCCTGATCGCTCGCACTGCTATCGCCGAACACCTGGCTGCACCTGTCCTTTCCTATCTCGAGCCTGGCGATCTTTTTCTCGTGCATGTTGTGGCTGCTGTTCTACAGCTAGGTTAACGGGATGCCGAATCAAGACACTGGCCAACCTGAGCAAGACCATCGCATCGCGAAACTTCGCTGGTACGGTCGCGTCTTTACCGCCGCCATGGTTCTGCTGGCGGCGGTCGGCTTGATTGCTGTCTATTCGGTCACAACTTGGCGTCCCCAGACCGATGACGCCGAAATCTTTGCCAACTACATCGGAATCGCCCCCGTTGTCGAGGGGCCCATACTGCACCTGAACGTCGCCGACAATCAGCGCGTTAAACAGGGCGATCTACTTTTCGAAATCGATGATCGACCCTACAAGTATGCCCTTGACCGCGCAGTGTCGGACCAGGCGGCCCTCGAAGGCCAGATCGTCGACGAACAGCGGCGCATTCGGGCCGAAGTGCACGCCGTCACTGCCTCCGGGGCAGCAACCCGCAGCGCCAGCGCCAACGTCGACCGGGCGCAAGCGTTGATCCGTGAGGCGGAAGCCGATGTCGCCCACTCTGAGGCTGCGCTCGATCGGGCCAAGGCCGAGTGGGCATACGCCGAAAATAACCTGCACCGCGTCGAGCCCCTGCTCGCCAAACAGTTCGTTACCGTCGATCAGGTGGACCAGGCGCGTACGACAGAGCAGGCCAGCGCGCAGTCCGTGCACGAAGCCGAATCGCAATTGGCTCTCAATCGAGCCCACCTCAACTCCATGCTGGCCGCCCTGGCGCAGGCCAATGCCTCGGCAGAGCAGAGTACGGCACAGCTTCACCAATCGCAGTCGAGCGTACTTACCCTCGATCCCCTCGTGGCCCAACGACAGGGACGGACCGCTGCAATCGCCAACGCCCAATACAACTACAACCAGTGCCGCGTCTACGCTCCATTCGACGCACGGGTAACCAGCCTCGTCATTTCCGAGGGTGCTTATGCTCACGTGGGACAGGAGATTTTTACGCTAATCGACACTCGCGTCTGGTGGGTGCTGGCGAATTTCCGGGAGACGCAGCTGAAGCATGTCCAGCCGGGTATGACTGCGGACGTCTACGTTATGTCTGATCCCGGATTGCGATTTACGGGCGTCGTCGAGAGCACGGGGTACGGTGTCATACCCGATCCTTCGATCTTGGGCCGAATCACGTCCGGCCTGCCCGACGTACAACGCACTCTGAGCTGGGTACACCTGGCCAGCCGCTATCCCGTCCGCATCCGGATTCAGTCACCGCCCTCTGATGTCATTCGTCTGGGGGAATCTGCAGTCGTAGTTATCCGCGGATACAAACGAAAGCCTTAATATCCTTAATAATATGGCGACCCGAGCCACCGACCTCCGCTACCAGCCAGCCCGCCGAACTGCCCCTTGGCTTTGGTTTCGCGAATTCATCCGGTGGGAAGTTGCTCCGTACCCAGGACGCGTGAACACGGTCGTCCGCATGACGATCACGGCTACGCTGGTCATGCTCATTGTCGTGACCTTCCGCATTCCTAACGCGTTCTTGGCTGCTCTCTTTTCGATTCTCCTAGCTCGCGAAAATCTCTCCGCCACTTGGCGCGGGGGGCGAATGATCGTCCTTGCATTCGTCGGCGCGAGCCTCTACACCTTGCTCGGGATGATGCTGTTCCGCGGTTACCCCATTACCCATTTCTTCTGGGTCATCGGAAGCCTGTATCTGATCTTTTTCGTTATGCGCACGACGACTAACTACGCAGCCGCATTGGCTTTCGCCATTCCGATTGGCGTTGCCCTGCCGGTATGGGACCGTTCCGTGCCGAGCGAACTCCAAGTGGAGGGTACTCTCTGGCCTGTCTTGATAATCGCCGTGGGTGCTGGCGTCACCGTGGGAACCGAAGCGCTATACCGCATCTTCGATCGTTCCGATCCGCTCATCAAATCCGTCGATGATCTGTTGCTCGCGGCGCAGCAGGTAACGGAAAGCATTGCGAGTCTACATGCCCTACCGAAGCCGGTCCTCGCCAGAGTTCATCAATACCAAATGATCGGCACCGGCCGGCTGAGAACGATGTTGCAGCGCCAAGGTGTGGACCCTACCCATCGGGCGCAGCGCAGCGCTCTGATTTCGCTGGCGGGCCGGCTCATTGGTCTTGCCGCGGATCTCGAGGGCACTCCCCTCCACCCAGGCGACCACGACGCAGTCCGCCTACGCGCACTTTCTGAGAGGCTCGGAGCAATCCGAACGGAGCTCCGCGAGTCAGGGGTGATTTCCGCATCTCCTCCTGTGCTCGAGGGGCAGGCGTCCGCTAGATTCCCCACGCTTCAGGAGATGGAACGAGTCGTCGCGCTCCTCACGGAGATCTTTCAACGCGATGAGATCGGCGATGGTTCCCAGAAGGCGCCAGGACGGGACTGGTGGCGCGCTCTGTTTCTGCCTGATGCATTCCAGAACCCGGAATATCTACGCTTCGCCTTTGCCGGATGCCTGGCTGCTACCGTTTGTTACGTACTCTACAATGCGCTCGACTGGCCCGGCATCAACACAAGCGTCCTTACTTGCATCGTTACTGCGCTGAGCACCATTGGCAGTTCGCTCCAGGCACAGTTTCTCCGCCTTGCCGGATTTGTCGTCGGAGGGTTGGTCATGGGGATTTCGGCGCAGATTCTGATCCTACCCGGCATCGACAGCATCTTCGGATTTGCTCTCTTTTTTGCGGCAGGGACGGCGATCGCCGCGTGGTTCGCCACCTCCAGTCCGCGGCTTTCCTTTTTTGGCGTGCAGATGGCGCTCGCCTTTTACTTCGTCAACCTGCAGGAGTCCCAGATCCAGACCGACCTCACGATCGCGCGCGATAAGGTAATTGGCGTGTTACTGGGTATTCTCGCCATGGGCTTTATCTTCGACCGCTTCGGGACGAAGAGCGATGCGGAGCAGCTAAAGAAACTGCTGGTGCGGAACGTACGGTTGCTGGCACAGACCGGTGTTTGTCCGGTGATACGCGACAGAGCCGTTGCCGTTGCACAGATCAGCCGTCTCCGCAGTCAGATCAATGACAACTTCGCCAGTCTGGAATCGCAGACCGATGCCGTGCGGTTTGAGTTTGAGTTTCGCCATCGGCGCGAGGAAGACGTTGCCGAGTGGGAGCGGATTCAGAGGGCTCAGCCAGCGTTGCGCTCGAT
Organism: Candidatus Acidiferrales bacterium; assembly: GCA_963722985.1. GTDB lineage: Bacteria > Acidobacteriota > Terriglobia > Acidiferrales > UBA7541 > Acidiferrum. The sequence continues at coordinate 953,892 of CAVROZ010000008.1, forward strand.
CTATCTGCTGGAACTGAGTCTTCTCTCACATCGCGGGCGACGAGAGATCGAGTCCGAATTGACCCAGCAGCAAAATCAGGCGCTGGACCATTTTCTAAACGAATATAGCAATGAACTCATGCACATTGCCGCATGGATTGCACATGAAGAGGACGCACCTGCGCGCTTCGCGGATGATTCCATCCGGCTATTACAGCAAACCTTCGAGGACCACAGCTCCCCGAACTCGCAGGCTATCACTGATATCTGTCAGAAGATGGTCTCCTCTCTCCTCATACTGCGGAACGAGTGCTAAGTCGCATTCTGACGAGTAGCCCTCAGCCACAAAGAGGAGTTACAAAGCGTTGCCACTCGGGCCACTCATACGAACGCATCGCCGATACTTTCGTCCAATTGTTTACAATCCGCCGTGCTGACTTAATCGCGAGTGAATGCTTGAACGACTGCGTGAAAGGAGACAAGAAGTGATGAATGTTCAAGAGGTCAAAACGATTAGGGAGCGACGGGAAGTCACGCCTCACAGCGCTACCGAAACCGCATCGAACGATGAGCGATTCCTGGTGGCACGAGCAAAAGCCGGACGCGCAAGCGCTTTCGGGGAACTCTACGAGCGTCATAGGCTGAAAATTTATCGCACCGCTTACCGGATACTTCGCAATCAAGAAGATGCGGAAGATTCTACCCAACGATCGTTTCAGCGTGCGTTCATGAACCTCGCCCGATTTCGCGAAGACTCCGCTTTTGCAACCTGGGTGACCCGCATTGCTATTAATGAAGCGCTGATGCTGCTTCGCCAGCGGCGCGCAAACCCATCGCTCTCCGAGGACAAGAGCCATGGCCATGAAGAGTCTCCCTCTTTCGATCTCGGGGACGAACGGCCTGGTCCGGAAGAACTTCTGGCCAAAAAAGAACTCCGCGCAACGGTAGCTCAGGCGATTTCATATCTACGGGAAAGTTTGCGAACCGTAGTTTTTCTTCATGAATTACAAGGGCTCAGCAGCGCGGAAACCGCTCGACGCCTCGGTCTCTCCGTTGCCGCCGTTAAAGCGCGTGCCTTCCGCGCCAGACGGCATCTGCGGCGTCACTTCGAACGCAAAGTCGAGACTCGGTGGTCCGCACCGCGCCGCCAGGCTCGGCCTAATCGCACAAAGCTGTTTTGCAAAATGAAAAGGCTAGGCATCACGCCGCCAGGCGAGCAAACTTAAATCCGGAGGGTGCGCGCGTGATATCCGTTGCGCCTGTGCCAAAACCGTCAGTCGCGCGTTTCGAATGGAGTTCTCACGCTTTCGATTTCGCGCAGGAGCCGGCGCCAATCTTTACGTACCGGAGCGAACTCTCATTTGTGGTGGGCGCCGGGATAGGAGCGAAGAAGTGAAACCAACCCGTGTGGTCATCATCGGTGGAGGGTTTGCGGCCGTACAATTCGCAAAAACTCTTGGTAGCAAGCTGGGCCCATCTGACTGTGAAATTCTCCTCTTCAACCGCGAGAACCACATGGTCTTTCATCCGTTGCTCGCAGATGTCGCGGGAGCCTCTATCAATGTCGATGCCGCCGCCGCTCCGCTCCGCCAAATGCTGCCCGGCGTAGGTTGCCGCACCGAACGCGTCCAGAGGATCAATCTGGCTACTTCCGAGATTGAATATGACGATGGAAACGGGGTCCTGACGCGTCTGCACTACGATCACCTGATCATCGCTTGTGGCGCAGACAGCAACCTCGGCATCATCCCCGGTATGACCGAACACGCTTTCGCCTTCAAGATCATGCGCGACGCCATCGACCTCCGCCAGCACGTCGTCCGTCAAATGGAACAAGCCGAAGCCACCAGCGATCCCGAGCGCCGCCGCGCGTTTCTCCATTTCATCATCGTGGGCGCCGGCTTCAGTGGCGTCGAAGTTGCCGGCGAACTCAACGAACTCGTTCGCAGCAGCACGCGCTTCTACCGCAACTTCCGCAAAGAAGATGTTGTCGTGACCATGGTCCATTCCCAGGACCAAATCTTGCCGGAAGTCGCTCCCACTCTCCGCGAATTCGCCCGTAAGAAAATGGAAAAGGCCGGCATCACCATCCTCCTAAAAACTCGTGCCGTCGCCGCCACCCACCAGGGCATCGAACTGAACGATGGCCGCAAGCTCCAGGGAGCCACCATCGTTTGCACCATCGGCACCACCGCCGATCCCCTCGTTCAAAACCTCAATGTCCCTAAAGAAAAGGGCCGCATCCGCACCTCTCCCGAAATGCGCATCGAAGGCCAAACCAATGCCTGGGCCCTCGGCGATTGCGCGCTCATCGTCAACGACTTCGACAAAAAGCCCTCCCCAACCACAGGCCAATTCGCCGAGCGCCAAGGCCGCCAAGCCGCTCTCAATCTGGTCCGCATTCTGCGCGGCGAGCCCACCAAACCCTTCAGCTTCAAAGCCCTCGGCCAGCTCTGTTCGATTGGCGGATACTCCGCCGTTGCCGAAATGTTTGGCATGAGAATCTCCGGTTTCCTCGCATGGTTTATGTGGCGCGGCGTCTACCTCTTCAAACTGCCGACATGGTCACGCAGATTCAAAGTTGCCCTCGACTGGGCCTGGGACTTCCTCTTCCCAAGAGATCTCAGCTTTCTCAACACCGATACCGCGCTAAACGTAACTCACGCCTATTTTCTCCCCGGCGATTACATTCACCGCCAAGGCGAATTGGCACGCACCTTTTGCATCATCGATGAAGGTGAAGTCGAAGCCCTCAAAGTGACACCCCCAGATCCGGAAACAAAGCTCGTCGCTGTTTTCAGCAAAGGCGATTTTTTCGGCGAAGCTACACTCCTCGGCGATCACCCCCACGAAACATCGATCCGCGCGCGCACCGCCGTCCGTCTCACCCAGATTGGCAGCGGTCTCTTTGCGCAGCTCGCAGGGGCGTCCAGCCCGCTGCGCGACCTGCTATCCCGCACGCTGACTCGTCGTTCCGGCGATTTCTGGCGCCGTCTGCCCCTTGCCAAGTCGCTCTTGTCCGAGGAGCCCTTAGCATCCCTGCTGGACCCTCTTCCCACAAAAAGTCTAAGCACAGAGACAACCTTTGCAGACGCAGTCGTCGCTCTGAACGAAAGTCCAGCCGGCCAGCTCCTGATTCTCGATGAAAAGCAACGCCTCTGGGGTACATTGGACCGCAACGACCTCTACGACATGATCGCCCGCATCGCCATCATTCCCCCCGAGTCTCGTGGCGACCTAACCCGCCGCAAACTCAGCGATCTCCTCCCTCCGAATCCCCTCTATGTCGCTCTCGACGACTCCCTCCTCGTCGCCGCCGCTACCATGCTCGATCACGGCATCTCCTGGCTCCCCGTCGTTCACACCAAAGGCGACCTCGAGCCGGTTGGCTGCCTCCGCGGCGCCAATATTGGCAGCCGCATGATCCAAAAAATCAGCCAAGGCCAGAGTGCCCGCGCCCAAACCGCCAGCTAAATCCTACGCGCTCTCCACCTCCTTGATGGAAGAGGTGGCGAAGGAGAAAAAATGAATGGGCAAGACGGGCTTGGGCAACCGGGGCCTAGGGGCGGGCAAGCCCCTCCCCTACTCCGGCCACGTCGCCATCAAAATCAAAGCCACCGCAATCCCACTCGACACTTCCGCGAACCGATAAACGCAATTGGCCACGCCGGTCCCATGCTTCGGATCAACAGCACAACTGCCACCGTGATTCCTAGAAACCGATACGCATTACCACAGGCGCTGGTCGTCACGCGCAAATCTGTGAATCAGAATCATACTAAGGTATGGCCAATACCATCGTCTGATTGTCCTGGCTCGGCCCTTCTGTTGTGATGCGTTCGTCGCATCGGCTTGAGAAAAATCCTGATGACCAGACAGGCTGAATGAAGTGGTGAAAAATGGCATTCCGGGATTCATCCCACAAGGGAGGTAGATGAACATGGAAGCGAAACCGAAGTCAGAGCAGTCCATGCAAGAGGAACAAATCCGTTCGGCCCTCAATACCCACTGGCACGCCTCGGCAGCCGGAGATGCAAACGCGGAACACGATATTTACGATGACAATACCATTTGTGACTATCCACAGTCGGGCGAGCGAATCCTCGGGCGAAGCAATTTGCAGGCGTTGCGGAGTCATCACCCCGGCAAACCGTCCGGCTTTGAGGTCAAGCGGATTCTCGGCAAAGGGGATCTCTGGATCACGGAATACACAATCCAGTACCAGGGCCGACTGGCATACACGGTGAGTATCATGGAGTTCCGCAACGGCAAGGTCGTCCACGAAACACAGTATTTTGCGGATCCCTTCGAGGCGCCGGCCTGGCGGAAACAATGGATTCAAGGGATCGCGTGACGCCGCGCTAAGGATGCGGAAAGTCTGATGCAGGAGATCAAAAAAGAATTACGACCCTCTATCGATTCAACAAGGTCGTCGAAACCAGGCTTCCCGGGCTCATCGCCTCGGGAAGTTGCCCTAAGGATTAGCACGGCGTTCCCTCGGCGATAGGAAGATTCGTGCGGGAGAAATCCTGACGGTATGGCTCGGCTGCTATCAGTGAACGTTGGGCTTCCGCGCGACATCGCGTGGAAGGGGTACACGGTACACACCGGGGTCTGGAAGCATCCGGTGCGTGGTCGCTGTCGCGTCGGCCGCTTGAATCTGCAGGGAGACGGTCAAGGCGATCTGGCCGGGCATGGAGGTGAGCATCGAGCCGTCTTCGTTTATCAGATTGAATCCTATCGCTATTGGCAGGAGAGGTTGAAAAGGACTGATTTCGTCGACGGACAGTTTGGCGAGAACTTCACAGTCGAAGGGTTGCCAGACGATGCCGTATGCATCGGCGACCGTTATCAAATCGGAACCGCACTTTTCGAGGTCACCCAACCTCGCGTCACATGCTATCGCGTCGGCATTCGGTTGAACGAACCCCGGATGCCGGCATTTCTGACATCTAGCGGGCGGCCAGGCTTCTACTTCCGCGTTCTTCGTGAAGGTGAGGTGGCTGCCGGCGACGAAATCGTGAAAGTAGGAGAGGTGATAGAGTGCATGACGGTCGCAGAGATCAACACGCTTCTCTATCTGCCCAACCATGCACGCGATCGGCTGGAACGCGCTTTGCGCATCGAAGCGCTCTCACCCGGATGGCGCTCGTCGTTTGTGGCTTTGCTGCAGAGCCAAAAGACTGGCGCAGCGAGTGGAAACGCAGGGCTGGCACCGGTGGCGGCTGCGCATCCGGTTGCACCAGGATTTCGGAGGCTCGCCGTTCTGGCGATTGATCAGGAGTCCGCAGACGTCATCTCACTGACGATGGAGAGTGCGGACGGTCATCCGTTGCCAACGGCTCTGCCAGGCCAGTACGTAGTTTTACGTCTTCAACCGAGTCCCGGCCCGCCTGTTCTTCGTAGCTACTCGCTCTCGGGACCGCCTTCGAGAGAACTCTATCGCATCGGGCTCAAAATCGAGCCGAATGGGGTGGCCGGGAACTACTTGCGAGAGCACGTTCATGTGGGGGACGCAATCGAAGTCAGCGCACCGCGAGGAAGCTTTGTTCTGCAGCAGGGAGACGGGCCGATCGTACTGCTCAGTGCCGGGATCGGAGCGACACCTGTTTTGGCGATGCTGCACGCGCTTGCGAACGCTCACTCGACGCGCCAAGTCTTCTGGCTGCATTCATCGCGCGATGGGAAGCATCATCCATTTGCCGCGGAAGTCCGCCGCCTGATGCTCGGGCTTTCGCACGCCCGCAGTTATGTCAGTTACAGTCGCCCGGGTTTAGACGACAAAATACGAGAAGATTTCACCGCCGCAGGTCGCCTCTCGCACTCGATTTTCAATGAACTCGATGTACCGAGAAATGCGGAGGTCTATCTGTGTGGGCCGACTCGATTCATGGCAGACATGAAGGAATCGCTCGCAAACTACGGGATCACGCCAGAGCGACTGCATGTCGAAATGTTCAACGGGCGCGAATCAATGATGCCCGGTGTCGCCAGCTCACCTAAGCGCATTCCACACTCGCCCAAGGACGACGCTCAGACCGGGCCGCTGGTATCGTTCGCTCGAAGCGGCATCGCTGCGCATTGGGGCATGTCGGCCTATCAGAGCATTTTGGAGCTTGCGGAAGCGTGTGACATTCCGGTCCGTTGGTCATGCCGCACCGGTGTGTGTCACAACTGTGAGAGCGGTTTGGTTTCAGGGGCAGTCGTCTACGAACCGGAGCCTCTCGACAAACCGGCCGATGGCAACGTTCTGGTTTGCTGCGCACAGCCGATTAGCGATGTCGTCGTCGATTTGTGAAGTAGCGAGGATGGTGAGCCATGAAGGTAAACTTTGACGCAATCGTGATTGGAAGCGGGCAGTCAGGACCCTTCCTGGCTGTCCGGATGGCCGCTGCCGGGCGACGGGTGGCCCTAATCGAACGGCACCACGTCGGCGGGACGTGCGTGAATACAGGTTGCATTCCAACAAAGACGCTGGTTGCCTCCGCTTACAACGCGCATATGGTGCGCCGCGCGGCGGACTTTGGAGTCCAAGTGGACGGGAAAGCGCGCGTTGACATGAAACGAGTCAAAGCACGCAAGGATGAAATCATCGGGAAATCCCGAAGCGGCCTGGAGTCGTGGCTGAAGAGCACGCCGAACTGCACTGTCTACCGCGGACACGCGCGATTTGAATCGCCGAAAGAAATTACGGTTGGAGAGGAATTACTGAGTGCACCGCAGATTTTTATCAACGTGGGAGGGCGTGCAGCCATACCGTCCGTGCCGGGAGTAGCGAACACGCCGTATCTAACCAATTCCACGTTGTTGGACCTCGACGTCCTGCCACGACATCTCGTGATTGTCGGTGGCGGTTACGTAGGTTTGGAATTCGGTCAGATTTTCCGGCGCTTTGGCAGCGAGGTAACGATTATAGAAAAGGGGTCGCGCCTGATTGCTCACGAAGACGAGGACGTGTGCGCTGAAGTGCAGGCCATCCTCGAGCGCGAGGGCGTTCAGGTACGGCTCAACGCGACGTGCATCGAGTTGACGAAACTCGGGGATGGAGAAGTCGGCGTGCGCCTGGATTGCACCGGAGGTATGCCAGAGGTGAGCGGTTCGCACTTATTGCTGGCGATGGGGCGTACACCGAATACGGATGACCTCGGTCTAGAAAAGTCTGGAGTAACGCGAGACGACCACGGATATATTCTGGTGGACAATGAGCTGCGTACCAACGTTCCGGGCATCTGGGCGCTCGGCGACTGCAACGGACGCGGAGGATTTACGCATACTTCTTACAATGATTTTGAGATCGTTGCAGCCAACCTCCTGGACCACGAGCCGCGAAGCGTCACCGACCGTATCACCGCGTATAACCTCTACATCGATCCGCCACTCGGGCGTGCGGGCATGACAGAACGTGACGCCCGCGGATCGGGCCGGCGTGTGCTGAAGGGCTCACGGCCTATGACCCGTGTCGGTCGGGCCGTCGAGAAAGGCGAAAGTCAGGGATTCATGAAAGTGCTCGTGGATGCGGACTCAAAAGAGATCCTGGGAGCAACCATCCTCGGTACCGGCGGCGATGAGGCGATCCATTGCGTCCTGGACATGATGTATGCGCATGCCTCCTACACGGTATTGAAAAAGGCAATGCACATTCATCCGACGGTGTCTGAATTGATTCCCACGATCCTCGGCGAATTGCAACCTCTCTAAGATGATTTGGACACGCGTGCGCTCGAGGATTGAAACCACCACTCCGGCAAAGCCGGTCAAAAACATCCGGGTCTGGTTGCCTGTAAATCATTCATTTTAAGAGACCGAAATTTGAGCGTTTTTGCTGCTAATTGCCTCCGGTAATGACTGCTACTCATCCTTCTCACTTATAAGCTCTCTCCTGTTTGAACCTAAGCGGTGGCACCCTGGCCGTGATACGCAACCGCAAAAACATTCTGGACAAACTCTTCAAACGAAGTCGGTGTGCTGTTCTGCAGCGAATGCGGCTCCTGCGGAGCGAGAAGTGCGGTGTTGATGGCCGTGAACATCTCGATGTACACCGCGGCTTCGCTTCTGTAACAGCGCCTTGGTACGCAGCATCGAATGTTCGTGATTCCGTTTTCTCTACTCGATCTCTCGCCTATTCCCCAGGGCGCGACCGCCGCCGTTGCTTTGCGCAACTCTCTCGATCTTGCGCAACACGCGGAGGTCTGGGGTTACAAACGATTTTGGCTAGCGGAACATCACAACATGCCTGGCATCGCCAGCGCAGCCACTTCTGTCGTCATCGGCCACGTCGCTGGAGGCACCAAAACCATCCGTGTCGGCGCGGCGGCATCATGCTTCCGAATCATTCGCCTCTCGGAGCCCTCAAGGGCGTGCCGATCCTGGCCGAGGAATTGGAGCGCAATCTAGTGAGCCAGAAAGCAAAGGCATAACATGTGGCGGAATATCTCGAAGCCGGACTACTCGCTAATCTTCCCCCTGGCAGAAGCACGACAGTAACCCTAGCCGGGAAAGACGTGGCGCTCTACAACGTGGATGGAACCGTTTATGCCACCGATGATTCCTGCCTACACGCCGGTGCTTCACTCGGCAGTGGAAAACTCGAAGGCAAGATTATCACCTGTCGAGCGCACGGAAAGTCTTACGACGTTACCAACGGCGAAATGGGCGGCGTGCCTGGTGTTGGGGTCGACACTTACCCTGTGAAGATCGTGGACGGGAAGATCCTCGTACCAGTCAAGTGAATTACGGGGGCCCACAGTACTATAACGGCAAATTGGAGCTTTAGCGGCATCCGTCGCTTTGTAATGCGAAGGATCCTCGAAGTCTCCTTCGGGGAGAAGACGCCATGAGCGAAGCCAAGCCAACTCTAAAGCAAAGGATTTTGCGTGCGATGAGTGCGTACCTGGTGAGCACCGCTTACCTTTTTGTTGTGTTCTCCTTGTTCGACATCTACAAATCCGTGATTCTCGAGCAGCGGCGAATGGACCTCTTGCCGTTCGGATTAGCCTTGGTCAACGCTTTGGCGCTTGCAAAGGTAATGCTGGTTGGCCAGGAGTTACATTTGGCCGATCAGTTCCGGGACGCGCCGCTAATCTATCCGACGCTACTGAAGTCGTTCGCGTATAGCGTTCTGCTTGCGTGCTTCAAGATTCTCGAAGGGGCGGCCGTGGGCATGTATCGCGGCAAGCCGCTTGGCGAAAGCATCATTGTTTTTGCCGGGGGATCTTGGAGGGGAGTATTTGCTCTCGCAGTGTTAATTTTCGTCATTCTGATTCCCTTTTTTGGCTTCACAGAACTTCGCCGGGTCTTTGGCGAGGACAGGATCATCGGAGCGTTTTTACGCCCGCGCTACTTGCTGAACCTGCCTGCTGCGAGCTCGTAACCCGCGGTATTTGCGAGCCCATGGATCATGCAATCGAAAGACCAGCGCCTGTCACATCGAAGAATACGTTAGGAGGAGAAGACGAGAAAGAAGAGGATAGAGGAAGAAGGGCAGGAGCAGAATGAGGCAGGCAAAAGCCGTGTGGGCAAGTACGCCGACGGTCACCCTCTCGACCAGATACAGTACCTCGAGGCAAAACTAATCCTGAAGCCGGACCGTTTTACGTCTGTGGAGAGTTTTCGGGATTTTGGGAAGCTGGTGAAGAAAACCGCAAAAAGAGAAGATGTCGAGTTCATTCCGGATGCTGAGGCTGGTTTGCGGCCAAATATCCGCGAGATTCTCATAGATACTCCCGACTTCCGCTTCTATAACAACGCCTTCATTCTTCGTCGACGGATCACTTATGTGACGGTTTCCCCGTGGGTGACCCAGAGATCGTTTTCAAGTATCGTCATCCGGATGAGAAGACAGCAGCGGCAGTCGATGTTCGCCCGAAGATATCCGGGAAATATCGGATTAAGTTCAAAGCGGAGGCACTACCGCTGAAGGACCGGCTGGACTCCTACAGAGTTCTCTATTCTCACAATTGTGTGTTCGGGTTGAGCCAAGTTCACGAAGGGGACCGCACATCCATGGCTACATTGGCGCGTGTTTTCCCGGCTCTCGAAATGCTAAAGAAATCGCCTGAGGAAAGAGTGAGCCTGGTCAGTGAAGCCATCGTTGAAGAAGTGTTGCTCAAGTTGGGTGAACTAGATTTCGGCAAGGGGCAGGTGGGGAAGTGCGACGTGGCCCTATGGCGCACACGCGGCGAACACCAACCGCTCGTCGGGGAATTCGCATTTCAGGTGAAATTCGATTCGCGCGAAGACGTGCACGAAAAAGCCAAGAAGCGCTGCGAACAATTCTTCATCTCGCTGCAGCAGGAGGTAGAGGATTGGATTTCTCTAGGTACCACGAAGACGGGAATGGTATACCGGCTCAAGGGGAATGCACCGCAAAGCCATGAATGAGACAGGCGCGAACATTACTCTGGAACGGGGACCCGATACTGGAGTCGCGCAGGCTGAAGTCTCCATTGACCAGATCTTCCTCGAGTTTCTGATCATCGGTACCACTAGCTTCGGCCGTGTCGTGCCTTACCTCCGCGGCAGCCTCGTCACGAAGCGGCAGTGGATCGATGACAAGGAATTCGTCGAGATGCTTTCCATCAGTCAGAGCCTTCCCGGCTTGAATGCCACGAACATGGCGATCCCGGTAGGTGAGAAGCTGCGTGGTGCTGTCGGTTCGATTGTTGCTATCATCGGCATTTGTCTTCCGGGCGCGGTGCTCATGTATATTGTTGGCATGTTCTATCGTGCGTATGGTGACCACGTTTGGATCACAGCCGCGCTCAAGGGCGTGGCGGCAGCAGCAGTTGGCTTGCTCCTGTCCACGGTCGTGGGGCTCAGCAAGAAGTCGCTCACCGGCAAGTTTGACTTTGTTTTCATGGCGCTTACGGTGATTGCCGTGAACCGGCTGCACCTAGGAGTTCCACTTACGCTGGTTGCCATCGGGATCCTGGCGATGCTCTTCCATCGGCCTCGCAAACAGCAGATTGAGAGTCTAGCCTAATGAATGAAATTCCAGCGCTTGTCCGCGTGTTCGCTTATCTTTCGCTCCTCACGGTCGGTGGTGGAATGGCGGCGTTTCCCGAGATGAAGGTTCTGACGGTCGAGGGCCATAAGTGGCTTACCTTTCCACAGTTGATTCACCTCTACAGCGTGGGCCAGATGGCCCCCGGTCCCAACATGATGATGATCGTCCCCATCGGACTATGGGCGGGTGGTGTGCTCGGTGCTCTCGCCGTATTGATTGCTTTTTTCGGGCCAACCGCGTTACTTGCGTTTATTGTCGCCCGCGGGTGGAAGAAACTCGAAAAATGGCCATGGAGAAGTTCCATTCAAAAGGGCCTGGCGCCAGTCTCCATCGGGCTGCTGCTCGCCGGCTGCTTCACCATGGCAAAAGGTGCAATCACTGGCTTGGAAACGAGCGTCATCGCAGTCGGCGTCTTGCTGATCCTGCTGCAATACAAGGTCAACCCGGCCCTACTGGTGCTGGGTGGGGCGGTGATCGGCGTGCTCTCGTTCATGCCTAGTCATTGAAATATGGAATTAGCGAGCAGAGCGCAGATGTGCAGGACCCAATGTCAGGAAAGAAGAAACGGAGGCAGAAAATGATCAGGAACTTCACGAAACAGCTTTTGTCCGCGACGCTATCGCTCCTGCTGGTTATGGGCACCACGCCATTGGAAAGTCGAGCCCAACAAACGGGTTCGCCGGGGTATTCGGGACAAGGCGTTCCGTTGACGGCGGATGAGCTGCAACAACTGGTAGCGCCGATCGCCCTTTATCCTGATGCCTTGGTAGCACAGATTCTCGGAGCAGCGACCTTTCCTGACCAGATTGCCTATGCCAACGACTGGCTTCAGCAGAATAAGAATCTCACCGGCACGCCTCTAATGCAGGCGGTAGATGCACAATCTTGGGATCCCAGCGTCAAGGGGCTCACACAATTTCCCTCGGTGCTCGACAATATGGCGAAGAACCTCAGTTGGACTTCTTCGTTGGGAGAGGCGTATCACACGCAGACCGCCGACGTCATGTCGGCTATCCAGATGTTGCGCACAAAAGCACAGGCTGCCGGCAATCTGAAATCTGGCTCACAGATTACGGTCGTGCAGCAGTCACCGCAGACGATCGTGATTCAGTCGGCGAATCCGCAGGTGGTGTACGTCCCCGTGTACAACCCAGCGGTGGTTTACGGCTATCCGTACGTCACTCCCGGATACAGCACTGCCGCAGTGGTAGCGACCGGCGTGATTGCCTTCGGAGCTGGTATTGCGGTGGGGGCGATGATGAGCGGTGGCTGTTGCGGCTGGGGGTATAGCAGTTGGAACTGCGGCTGGCACGGCACTGCAGTGGTCTATCATGGCGGAGCGTATTACGGAAACAATGCCTGGCACGGTGGCTACTACGGCTCCAGTGCGTCTGCCTATGGTCCTAACGGCTCCGCGCACTACAGTTCCGGCTACAACCCGTCCACTGGGACTTATGCGCGTGGTGGCACGGTCTCAAACGGTTACGGCAGCCAAAGCGCTGCTCAAGCTTACAACCCAAGGACCGGTGCGTACGGTGCCACCGAGCAAGGCTCCAATGCCAATGGGAGCTGGGGGAGCTCAACAGCTTCGAAAAACGGGACCACAGTAAACAGCCAGCATCAAACGAACGCGAACGGAACCACAGGCTCGATGGAGAGCTCGAACGGTGCCAAGGCTTATGGCGCGTCCGGAAAGTACAACAGCGCCGCCGCGGGCGAGGCTGCAAACGGCAACAAATATGCAACAGCGAACGGCAATGAGTACAAGAATACTGGGAGTGGCTGGCAGAAAAACACAAACGGAAGCTGGAACAATGTACAGAAACCCAGTAGCTCGGGTGCCAGTTCTGGCTGGGGACAGCAGGAAAAGAGTGGCGGCTCATCAGCCATGAACAGCGGCGGCGGCGGCTGGAATTCCAGGGCTGCTAGTGCTCGTGGTTCGTCAAGCATGGGACGCGGCGGTGGCTGGGGTGGTCGCAGGTGAAACTAACGCCGACGGGGTAGCCGCGAACGACGTGAAGTCAGGTGCCTCGATGAAGGCTCATATCCAAGTTTTGGAGGATCGCTATGTTGCGAGCAAGCCGCAGGATCGCTATTACGAGTCGTCTTTTGGGGATATTCATTCTATTTTGCGGATGCAACAAGTCCGCCAAGCCTTCGTACCAAGTGTTTGCTTCACCCGACGACGCGGGTAACGGCTTGTTGAACGCGGCAAAGTCAGGCGACCCAAACACAATACTCGCAGTGTTTGGTCCGAACTCGAAAGACATCATGCTTTCCGGCGATCCCGTTCAGGACAAGAATACCGCTGGCGCATTTGTAGCCGCTTATGGCGTGATGCACCGTTGGCGCAAGATGCCTGACGAATCCCAAATCCTGTTGATCGGCGCAGACAATTTTCCGTTGCCGATCCCGCTAAAGAAAAATGCCGCGGGACAGTGGTATTTCGACGCGGCTGCGGGCAGGGAAGAGATTCTGGCACGTCGTATTGGGCGGAATGAACTGGCGGTCATGGACGTTTGTCTGGCTCTGGCTGAGGCCCAGACTGAGTACTACTCACAGCGTCACGATGACGGAAACACCCACAAGTTCGCTGAGAAGTTCATCAGTGACCCTGGCAAGCAGAACGGTTTGTACTGGGATTCGCCGGAAGGTCAGCCCAAAAGTCCGCTCGGCCCGCTGGCAGCATTCGCCACCAACGAAGGATACAGCCTGAAGCCAGATTCGCATGTGCCGTTCCACGGCTACTACTTCCACATGCTCACTCGTCAAGGTAGTCGCACGCCAGGCGGCGCGAAGGACTACATGGTCAATGGGAAGATGGTCCGTGGATTCGCCTTCGTCGCGTATCCAGCTGAATACCGCGATTCGGGGGTGATGACGTTCATCATCAATCAGGACGGCGTGCTGCTACAGAAGGACTTGGGAAAGAACACAAAAGAAATAGCAACTGCGATGATTGAGTTCGACCCCGATGCCAGCTGGAACCGGATAGAGCAGTAACAAGTCTTGCTCGACCGCACCAGTGGGAACCAGACCTCGCAGCAGAGACGCTTGTCGATTCAACGCTCGACAACCCCTGCCCGCAAACTGGATAAGTGGACCCTAGCTTTCTAGAAGTCCCGGCGCAAGTCCCGTATGTACCACCAACAACTTTAAGTAACGCGGTAACGGCGATTACTCTCTGGGAGCTCGCCTAGCTGGCGACTCACGGCTGCTTGCAGTTCACCGGAACAGTCGAGGCCTACCTCGAAGAAATTTCTTCGCGCGTTGCTGTTCTCCCTATCACCACGAAGATTGCAAGATTGCTGAGTTGGCTAATCAGTTTTCGGCACACTTCGCAAACGATGGGTGCGACCGCTTAATCGGAGCGACAGCGTTAGCAGAGAGCATGGTCCTAGTCACCAAAGACGCAAAGATTCGCGAGTGCAAGCAGATTCAGTCACTCTCGTAAGATTTTACGCAAATCGGCTGCAGGAAGGAGGGCTCTATCTCCCTTATGACGAGAGTCCCTCGGTCGGGGCTAAAGATTAAGTAGTTGGTTCCCCGGACCGTACGAATTGCGAACTCTCAGGTTTGAGTTTTCTATCCTATTCCGAACGGCAAAGGTCCTCTCGGACGAGTTGCCGGGAGCCAGTGATGCAGTGATGCCGCCGCAGGCTGCCCTTGCTCTCTCCCAAAGTAGCAGACCCGTGCAATAGGACTTGAGTGGTTCCAAGTGATTGGCGTGCTCTGCGGATCGCGCCGGGCGTTAGAGAGGGGCCGCTAATTTTCTCCCGCATGCCTGGCGCCGAAGATGAGGCGCTCTTACCAAATCGTGTGAACCACTTTGGACCGACGGATCTTACGGTCGGCAGTAAGCAACGATAGCCCCTCGACAAGTGCTGTCGCTCCGATAATGCGATCCGCAGGATCTTTGGGATAAGCCGCTGGAAGTTCCACGGCGCGCGCGCACGCTCGGCCAGTGATTGGCAGAACGACGAACCGGGCTTCGACTTCCTGCAGGAAAGATTCGAGACTAATGTCGAGTCGGAGCCGACCCTTTCTCGTAAGTGTCGCCAATTCCAAGAGTGTAATATCGGAGATTGCCAAGCCTTCCGCTTTCTCGCGCGTAACGTCGATTGCGTTCCTTGCCTTTCTGGAGAGCTGGGCTTGGTCAAACGCCAGCCAAATCACTACGTGGGTATCTACAAGAATCACCTGAGCTCGCCCCACTCATCAGGGGAAACTGCCGGCGAAACGATGTCTCCATTTACAACGCCCTTACCGGCGAGGAAATCATAGATTTCATCTGTGTCGGTGTTCACCGGGACGAGTTTCGCCACCGGTTTGCCGTGTTTAGTGATCACAACTGTCTCGTGCCTGGCTTGAACCTCGTCCATGACCGCGAGGCAATTTGTTTTAAAGGAACCTGCTGCCATCTTCTTCATCGCAAGACTCCAATACTGCTATGGTCACCATACCATGGTCATATATCGACTAGCAACTTCTGATTCATTGAACGAAAACATCGAAGGGGTGCGGTCGTATGAGTCGTCGATGGCAAACGTCGCCCGAACGCGAAAAAGAAAGGAGAGAAAGTAGGCTGTGACCAATTGATGGAGGAGAGTTTTGGCTCCCCGGGGCTAGATTCGAACTAGCAACCCTTTTGTTAGCAGGTTCGATTTCAAGTCCATAAGTCATTGATCACATTTGGCTCCGCATTCCAAATTCATCGACGACTGAGACCGCCGGTGTGATACAGCACACAAAGCTCGTTTGAAAAATGGACTTCATAGAATTCCTTGATCTTACGGGCGAGGACGAACGCTAGACACGCTGCGGTCTAGTCGGGCCTGCCCGCCGATCACCAAACCTTCATTCCGCCATCGACGACGATATCGACTCCGGTTACGTAGGAACTGTCATCGGAGGCCAGAAACAAGGCGACGTTCGCCACTTCTTCCGGCCGGCCGAGGCGACCCAACAGGGTCTTACCGAGCATGTAGCCGGCCCACTCTGGGGCCTTCAGCTGTTCGCGCGTCTGGCTGGTTTCGATCACTCCAGGAGAAATCGAATTGGCGCGAATCCCATGCTCGCGGCCTTCCATCGCCAACTGCCGGGTCATGCCGATGATGCCAGCCTTTGCCGTGGTGTGTGCGAGAGAGCCCAAGTTCTTGAAGCTCATCAGCGCGGTCAGCAAAGCGGTGTTCACGACCACGCCACGGCTAGCTTTCAAATAGGGCCACGCGGCGCGGGTAAGGTAGAACACCAGGTCCACTTCACTCCGACGATTGCGGTCCCACTCTTCGTCTGAAATGTCTTCGAGCCAATTGAAATACGCCATGGCGGCGTTATTAAAGAGCACGTCGACTCGACCGAAAGCACGCACCGCAAAATCGACCAGCGCCTGACAGTCAGCCGGCTTCGTTAGATCGCATGGCTGCATGGAGACCATTGTTCCACCGGCGGCGCGAACCGCCGCAACGCTCGCCTCCGCATCGTGGACCTCCAGACCGCATCCAACGACCAAAGCACCCTCTCGCCCGAAGGTTAAGGCGGCTTCACGGCCCATGCCGCCACCAGTGCCGGTGATGATGCAAACTTTTCCCGAAAGCCTGTTCGACATGGTGCTGCTCCTAGACTGGCGCTGGCGGGTTAACGTTGAAGGATCCCGGTAAACGCGGACCGCACCCTCCAAGTCGTAAGAAACCACAAGATCGTAACGACCACAGCCAGCGGCAAACCCGCAGGCGCCATGAAAATGTGAAAGCAAAGGATGTTGACAATCACGGCCCCCAGAATCGTCAGTGCCAAAGGCACGTAGCGATTCGCAAGCAACAGGACCGCGGATATTATCTGCAACAGAAAGATCACTACGTAAAACCGGGACACGAAAAGGGCTCCGAAGAACTGCGCTGCAACGCCCGTAGGCGGCGGCATGGGAATAAAATGAAGGAACCCGTTGAGCCCGAACGTCAAAAAGATGAAACCAAGTAAGTACCGTGCGATTGTAGAAGCGATTTTCATGTTCATCTCCTGGGTGACCCGCGCCATTCGGGCCAGGTCATACTAATGTATTGATGCAGGTTATATTGATATAGATACATCATAGTGGATAACGACTCGAAAAAAGCCTCAGCATGAGAGAGCTATGACGCAGATCGGCGAGCCTACGACATCTCGCATCCTGGACGGTATCGGATTTATTACAGCTATCTGCCCCCAAAATCGCTGCGAAATTGGATCTATGGACAGGCATTCGAACTTCAGTTCTGGAATGGACAAGAATACGCGAATTACCTCGACTTCTTGGTTCACTAGCCGAACATCGGCGGTTGCTTCGCTTCGGGCGTCCGTCGTAGTTACCGAGAGTCTCACGGCACCGTGTTTTCGCAATTCGGACACAGTCCCGTTCGCAACGCGGATGAGTGATCTCTCGACTGTACGACTTGACTCAGTTCTTTCCGGTCCGAAGGACAAGATCGAGGCCTGCAGCCTCGGCAAATGCCTTGAAGTCCCGATCCCGCGTGAGAAGAGGAACATCTCCGTCGATACAGCTCTGGGCGATCAGCGCGTCGCCGAGACGCGCCTTCCGCCGCCGCGCTAGCACCTTGGCTCGCAACCCTCCTGCCCTTTGCCAGTAGCCGGATCCGATCTCGACGGAAGGCACTTCTGAGAGCATCCCCGCAACACGTGGCGGCAGCTTCGGATCACTTAGCAGTTCGGTAAGCACAACGGGCACCATAACTACCTGGCGGTTTTCGAGCGCCCTGTCGAGTAACTTTACATCCTCGCCCCCGCTGCCTTCTAGATAGGCAACCCATGTGCTCGTATCAGCGGCAATCACCGGTCAGCCTTCAACTCTGCCGACGTCCGCGTGAAGCGAACCTTGCCGCGCAGGCGACGCAGGCGAGCGTACGTACGCGATGCCGCAACTAGCTGCAGCCCCGCGCGGACGGTCTGGGTCACGCCGGTGCCGCTGGCTCGTTGCGCCTTCTCGAGAAGGTCAAGAGGCACTTCCACAGTGATCTTGCGCGCTGTCCCCATAAGGCCTTTTTTATACCATACTTAAGGCCAGCATTGAATATGGTATTTCCTGATTGGGAATAGGGAACAGCAAGAGCACCGATATTTCACTTTCGAGAACCGATTTACGGTCGGTGGAAACGGGTTCTTACTCCCTCGCATGGCGTCGCACCGCAGGCTGTCAGGTAACTTACGACGGCCCCCGCGTTCCTAACCGAAAGCGCAGAATAACCCGCGAGACTTGCACGCCGCTTGTGACAAGTTAAAGATCAAGAAGAAGTGGCTCCCCGGGTTAGTTCGAACTGGCAACCCTTCGGTTAACAGGTTCGCTTTCAAATTCCCTCTTCAATTTAACGGACACAAACACCTACATGGGTTGTCGACGTCGTTAGCCCTTGCTCTCTCCTGCCTCATGAATGCGAACCGGACAGGTGCCCATAACTCCCCGGAAGTCTCGATGTAGGATTTGTGCGTCTCAATCTCTCATGTACGTCTTGACGTCATCCTCTCTTGCATTTGCGCCTAGGGCCCGACCCGCACGCAATGAACGCCGAACTGCATAGAACAGACCTGGCCGCTGCGCAAGTGGGCAGCGCTCTGTGGTCACTCTGGCGCCAAACGAATGCGAGGCTCTGACAGCCCTCGAAAAACAGATTTACGAAATAGTGTTGATGGACTGGAGCAGGAGGAAAATCCTTAGTGGCGAATACAGAATCCACAGAACTATGCAATGCCCTAAGCAGGCCAAGTCTCAAGTCTCGGCTGAGCAATTATTCCCCTATTCGATCCCACTCCGCTTCGTTCTATCCAAATTTGCTCCTGTACTTGCAAGCCGGGCGTCAGACCGATTCTTGCCAGGAATCATTAGCGATGCAACTGCAGAACTTGCCAAGGACAGACCCGCACAGATAAACATTATGGTTCGGAATCCAGAAACAAATGCATGGGAAATTGACACCTGAATCAGCGTTGTCGTGTCAGTATCTAGGCCGGAGGGTAGGTCAAGGCCCGCCAGCTTGATCTCGTTCGACCGAACGTACTGGAGAATGCCGGGCGCAATGATTCCCTCCGTTAGATTACGATTCAAGCTGGAACTGAATAACTTCACCATCACGATCCCGAGAATTGCAACGGCAAGCATGCCCGCTACCCGAGCGACCGCGTTGTTGATGCCTGAGGCGGTGCCGGCACGGTCCTGCCCTACCGAACCCATAACCACCGTGGTAAGTGGAGCCACGCTAATTGCCATTCCAAAACCGAGAACAATGAACGCTGGGAAGAATGTTTTCCAATAACTAGCTCCCACGCCGGGTACGGCGAAGAGAAGGAAGCCCATTGCCGCAATCAGCGGCCCGATGACCAGCGGGGCCCTCGAACCGTAACGGGTGGCAAGGCCGCCAGACCAGCGCGAAAGAAAGAACATCAGCAGAATTAGCGGGAGCGCAGCAGCGCCGGTCGCAGTTGTCGAGTATCCCTGCACCTGGATAAGGTTCATCGGGAACAAGAAGAAAAAGATTCCAAGAGCGGCGTAGAGAAATAGTGTGAGCAAATTCGCGGCAGTAAAACTGCGTGACCGAAACAGCGTAGGTGGGATAATGGGTGAACTTACCCTGGCCTCGATGAAGACGAAACCAATCACACAGGTGAAGCCGGCGAGCAGGCTTCCAAAAACCAGAGGATGGCCCCAACCCAGACTAGTGGACTCGATGAATCCATAGACCACCCCGCCTAGTCCGACAGTTGCGACCAGCGCTCCCAGCCAATCTACTCGCTCAGCAATTGCGTTACGGCTTTCGGGAATATGCCGTAGCGAAATTGTGATCACTGCGGCTGCAAGCGGAATATTGATGAAGAATGCCCAGCGCCAGGAGGCATGCTCAATGAGCCAGCCGCCCAGAACCGGTCCCAGTGCTGTTGTGATCGCAGTAAAGGCCGACCAAGTACCGATCGCCCGGCCGCGGGTTTTCTCGTCAAAACATGCGCTGATGATCGACAGGCTGCCTGGAACGAGAAAGGCAGCTCCTATACCCTGGACACTTCGTGCGATCACGAGTTGCTGTATGTTCGAGCCAAAACCACAAGCGATAGAAGCGGCCGCGAAAATCCCTACGCCAGCCAGGAACATCGACCGGCGGCCAAACAAGTCGCCGAGGGAACCGCCGACGAGAATCAAAGCGCCCAAGAACAAACCATAAGCCTCGACCACCCATTGCGCACCGACGACGGTTGAGTGGAAGCTCGCTTGCAAAGCTGGCAAAGCTACATTAACGACAGTGCTGTCGATGAAGGCCATGCTGGAACCGAGAATTGTCGCTGCTAGGACCCAACGTCCGGCTTGCGCTGTGCATGGAACGTCAGCACTCACCGATTGGACCACGGCTTCGTCGCATGGTGGTTTCATGAAGGCTACGGATGCATCCTCGTGCGGATTAGGTAACAGCGGCCCCCCGTTTACGCCTCAATGAGAACGCGCATCCGGTAAAGTTTGTCGGTACTGATCCGACAGGCGAGCTGATAACTTCCGGGTTACTCATACCCCGACTTCATCGTACATGTGATTGATACTGCTCTTAGCCTGTCCTGCTGACAAATACCTTTAGTTAGGGTAGTTCCCCCGACAATTTGAGGTTGAGTGCTTGGGCGGGAGCGGCTGTCCTCTGGTGAGGCGAACCAATAAACGCCCGGGCCGTAGGCGCGCTGTCTCTCATGTCGGATGACCCTTGTTCAGTTTCGCGGCATTATTTCTGTCGCTTGCACCTGAGTCTGTCCTTTTTCCAGATTAGGTTAAATGGGAGTCGGACATTCATATCAACAACGGGGAGCAAAACGATGCCTCGGGGGCAGTGCTAACGTATGCATTCGGTTATCCAAGCAATCCCGATCCGGCATTGGACAAGATTAAATGGGGTGTCGCGATCCGTTGCCTTCTGAAAAATGCGTTTATGTTCTTCAGCTTCTTGTCCGATTTCCCGGGCCGAACCACCGAACATCGAAAACGGGCCGCCAGGTCTAAAATCCCGCTTGTTGAAAGTGACGATGGCATCAGTGGGACCATTGATGGCCGTTTCCAGAACCATCTCGTCGTTCGGATCTGGTAGCATCGGCCCTGTACGAATCATTAATTCGACTCTCTTCCCGACCAAGGCCAGTTCGTCGAGCACAGCAGATAAATCTTCTCTGCTCGCTCTGCAGGCAGCAAGGTGTTCTGGGCGAGTCAGATTTGCTTGGCAACAGACGGCAAACGAAATCACAACTCAGGATCTTAACGCTGCACTCGTCGGAACCAACACAGAAACGAGTTGATCGTACGGGATCTTCAGAGTGCTTTATCGGCTGGACGATCGCCGCTCTTTCTGACGAGCCGAACGGATCATCTCAATTACTTGGCCGCACAACTGCAAGGGGGCGAAACTGTGGGAAGGGTGTCCCGCTTTAACCCACCTTCATTACTGCCGGCGTCTTCCACGAACCGTCCAGAATCGTTGGGTCGGTCGCTTTGGGCCAATACAAACGCATCATCAAGACGAAATCGTCCTTGGGCGCTGGCAGCCAATTGGATTTTTTTCCTTCGCCCGGCGGATCTGCTTGAATATAGATGTCTGTTGAGCCATCAGGATTTGTGATGAATTTGTTGCGTTGGCTGACGTTATAGCGGTTGAGCGGGTTATCGACGAAGAAATACTTCGCGTTGTACATAGTGACGGACCAGAAACCGTTTACGGGTGGCATCTTACCCTTGTCGAAGTGCAACACGTACTTGTTTGCACCGTTGTATTTCGAGACGATTTCAGGACCTTCGGAAATGGGGTAGATTGCATCCTCAGGGCGATTCGCGCCCAGCCCATACCAAGTAACCGCCGCCCGCTGAATGTAGTCGGTGCCGTAGGTACCGGCCTTGGTCGTAAAAGCCCAACCATTCTCAACTTTCATATCCCCTACGACGATGCCCTCTTTCATCCATGCCGCTATCTTGTCCTGTGCTGGCTTCGGCGCTTTCGCAATTCCTGCGGCTACGCCTGGTTCGAGCTTGGAAGAGTCAAAATCCTGTCCCGTCACGATGCCGATTTTCGCCAGCTTCGCGACCATCGGTGCATCATCTGCGGATGGCGGATTCGTCTTCAAGAGTTCGGCGAAAAGTTTGAAGTACGAAGCGCCGTCCATCGCGTTAACCTGTTCTCGCACGGCGGTTTTTGAGTCGATGGACGAATCAACTTCACCAGGCGTCGGCGCATACGGCTTGCCGTAAGAAGACAGCGGGACAACGGCCATTTGGTCTTGCAGAGCGTGAACCACCTTGTAATCCTCTGGTGTGCCAGTGCAGTAGATGCGTCCCAGAAGCCATATCATCCCGGTGGGTGATTTGTATTCTGTAACCCCTGCCGGAAGTGTTCCGCTCCAGCCCGGCCCAGTGATCGCATATTTCTGTGCCGCCGTTCCGGTGGTTCGTTTGCCGGGTACTTGGAAAACATCTGTCCAGCCGTCCAGCATCGGAAACAAAGCATAGCGCCCCTTCAGGTCTGGAATACTGACGACCCACGGCTCTTTGGAAACGTCCAGCCACACCACTGTGTATAGCGTGTCCGCGTTCGGTGCGGTCACAGTGGTAAATGAAGCGTTTGGATATTCGCGCAGCTTGGCAAACTGCCCCATGGGTGCAAAATTTCCGGCCGGCGCAGCCACATCTGTGGAAACACGCCTCGTCAGCTCCATCGTCACTAAAGGATAGGCGTAAATGTATGCATCTTTGGCGGTTTCAAGCGCCTCCAATTCCTTCGTATCCTCAACAACCTTTGAATTGGGGCCGCAGCCAGCAAGTAGACAAGCCAGAAAAGCCGTCGCTGCCCATGATTTTCTGTGCATATTCTCCCCAATACAGGTTCGAGCCAGAACGAGTAGATTAACGATGGTAGTGCGGATTCTGCGGTTTCCATACTGGCCATACCATTGTCAAAAGTGACAAGATTCCGAATAACGCCAGTAACCGCCGAACCTTACCGGTTTCTCGGCTTACCTCAAGCGTCTGGCGTTTGCTCCACGATGGTCTGCCAGGCTCTCTGAATTACGGTGAAAAGAAATGCCGTGGTGAGACCAAATAAAATCCAACCGTTCAACGCTTCTAGCCTGGATTATTCACGATTTTAGTGGTGAAAAAAGAAAGGATGCTCTAAAAGGATTGATGAACACTGGGTTCTGGCGAACCCGGCATTCTCTTTCGGAGCATCCCAGAGATGACATCTTGTTGTATACCACAGCTGTCCTTTTCCTTCTACCGACACCAACCCATTCGAGCTGATTTTTCCGGTGGACAGATCAGTTCTGACGCCGGCCTTCTGCCCTTGCGGGCCTTTGATCAGCGCTATGGGCTCACTCGCGGGCTGGCAGAACAGCTTTGTGATCCTCGCGAGGAGGAACGGGTTCGTCATTCCGTGTTGTCGTTGTTTCGTCAACGCCTCTACCAGATCATTGCTGGCTACGAGGACACCAACGACGCCGACCGACTTCGTCACGATCCGGCCTTTCAGATTCTTGCCGATCAACCACTAGGTGAACCGCTCGGCTCACAACCAACTCTCAGTCGCTGGGAGAACTCGCCCTCACCTCGCGAGCTCCTCAAGCTGCAGGATGCTTTGCTCGATTGGTTTGTAAGGATCTGCGGGGAGCAAGTCCGGAAACGAGGGGAGATCCTGCTCGATGTCGATTCCACCGACGATCCCACTCACGGGCAGCAGCAGCTCAGCTTCTTCAATGGTGGTTATGACCAGCATATGTATCACCCCTTGCTGATCTTTGAGCGTCACACCGGTTGTTTGCTGGCTGCCCGATTGCGTCAGGGCAGGGCCGCCAGTCACGCCCGCATCATCCCCTTGCTGTTGCGCATCGTTCCGCGACTTCAACGTGAATTTCCCAACGTCCGAATCAAGTTACGCGCTGACGCTGGTTTCGCCATGCCACTGCTCTATGAATTCTGCGAGTTTTTCGGCCTGCAGTACGCTATCGGGATAGGCAGCAACTCACGGTTGCAAGGGAAAGCGCAGCGGTTGCAGCGCCGCCTGGCAAAACGATATCGCCGAACCGGCGAACCGCAGCGCTCCTTTTCCAGCTTTCGCTATCGCGCTTACAGCTGGTCTCATCAGCGGCGCCTCTGCTACAAAGCCGAACATGCCGCTGCCGGTACTAATCTACGTTTCCTGGTCACCAACCTGTCAGGCCAAGGCCGTTCCGTTTTTTCTTTCTATAACGATCGTGGCGAGTGTGAGAACCGTATTGAGGAGTTTAAAAACGGCTTTGCCGCTGACCGTTTGAGCTGCCATCGCTTTCGTGCGAATGCCTTCCGCTTGTTGCTCCACAGCTTCGCCTATAACTTGGTCAACCTCTTTCGGCTGCGGTTGCCTCTGGCACTGCGCTCCGCACAAATCGAAACCCTGCGCATTCAGTTATTCAAAATCGGTGCGCGCATCCGTCAAACAGCTCGTTGCGTCCGCGTTCACCTGGCCAGCGGTTGGCCTTTTCAGGATCTGTTTCAAGCCGTCTCGCGCTGCAACTCCTCTTAGTTGGTCTCGCCTGTTCGACACAATACACTCGCGGAACGACAAGGCGGAGCCGTCTCGAAAAACCCTTCGTAATGTCAAACAACGGTGCCACAGATCCACATGAGCTTAGTAAACCGAGCGCCATCCTTATTTTCCGTCACCAGTTACCAGTCGGCGCTGCGATTCGGACTGCTCATGAATTAACCGGGCTAGGGCACCCATCAATTTCCAGTGTGGCGCCAAATGGAGTTCCTCGTGACCGTAACTCGTAAGGGCGTTTAGCGAATAGAGCGCCGCAGATTTGATGTCCATGGAAGCCCCGAGAAGGCGGTAAGCGGTCGCCCAGATAGCACCCTCCACCCCGTGCAGCACAGTGAGTGAAAGTGCCGTTCCACCGATGAGAAAACTTGGGGTGGACAAGGGACCCCCGAGCCGTCCTCTTTTATTCAGCCTAGCGGTTACCTCGTTGTTGAGAAGCCCGAGGCTGTATGCATGAAAAATCACAGTGAGTACAATAAGTGGCAAGCCCCACGCCCAATTGGAGCTCCAAAGGGGCATATCTCCGAGATTCATGTGTAACCTCTCATGCGCATTCCCTTCGAGCGGGCGCGCAATCCCGTACCACAGCATTAAGCCTTTGCCCGTAGGGTGTAACTGTTATTTTTGACAATCGACTGAAAAGGGAGCAGCGAATATCGTTGCGTTCGTTCTCGTCAATGAAAGCCCTTGGGAGGATCACATGTACTCATTATGGAAACCTGTGAAGAAGACGGACCGGTCCGTTATGGGATTTGGCCTTCTCTTGCTGACTGCTCTCATCATCGTTCCAGCACCGCAAGCACAAAGCCAGGAGATGCAGCAGCGTCTGGCCGAAGTCAAGCAATCGCTCGCCTTTAATAAACAGGTCCTCGCCCAATACACTTGGATGGAACAACAAATCATCAGCATCAAGGGCGAGCAGAAGAAAGAAGAGTTATACAACGTTCAGTTGGGTCCTGATGGCAAGCCTCAGAAGACCCCCGTCGATCCCAACTCGATTTCCGACGGCGATCGTAAGATGCGCGGCCTGCGCGGCCGAATTAAAGAAAGAAAAATCGACGAGTACAAGGAATACGGCGATTCGATAAAAACTCTGATCGAGCAGTACATTCCTCCGGACAAAGACATGCTGCAGCAGTCGTATCAGCAAGGCAACGTGATGATCGGTCCCATGGCGGGCCAGCCGGACCAGTATCGAGTCGTGGTCACCAACTACATCAAGCAGAGAGACAACATGACCATCGTTATGGATAAGACCACTCTGTCGCTGGTCAGCTTGAGCATCTCCACCTATCTCGGCGACCCGAGTGACACCGTCAACGTCGACGTGCAGTTCGCTCGGGTACCCAATGGCGGCCCATTCCACGTTGCCACAGAGACCATAAACGGCGTGAGCAAACAGCTCACAATCGAAATCGTAAACATTGACTACCACCACATGTAGATAGGAAGAGGTGTCCCTGGCAGCGTGACGCGGGGCATCTCCCTTTTAAAAACGCCCAGAGGGGTTCGAAGGCATAACGGTCAGCCCATTGTGGACATTCGCAAGTCCTGGGAAGCCGCCTGTAAAGCAGCCAATCGCAAAGGAAAACTGTTCCACGATTTGCGGCGCACTGCTGTAAGGAACATGGTCAGGGCCGGAGTGCCCGAACGTGTGGCTATGGCGGTATCCGGCCCCAAAGACACGCGTCATCTCCGACAGGTACAACATCGTCAGCGAAGAAGATTTGCAAACAGCTTGCGATACTTGAAGCGCTATCTCCCACGCGAGCTTGTCTTGCACACCAGCCAGAGATGTAATACAATCAGTTCATGAAAAGTCTCACCGTGCGATTGCCCGAGCCATTGCTGGCGGATATTGACGCGGAATCACGCGGACGGAAGATCTCGAAGTCGGATGTAGTCCGCGAACGGCTCGAGCGTGCACCCCGCCAGCGTCGCCGCACTGCCTCCCTCCATGCCATCGCCGACCTTATCGGATCAGTGGATGGCCTGCCTGCCGACCTAACTGCGCGGAAGAAAGAGTATTTGCAAACCACTGGTTATGGCCAGAAACGTCCTCGTTGACGCTGGATTTGTTGTAGCGTTGCTCAGCAGTCGCGACGCTCACCACCGGTGGGCCGTGACACAAGCCTCCGAACTGCCTCCTCCTTGGTCCACCTGCGAAGCCGTTCTGTCCGAGGCTTTCCACCTTCTTGGAGGGCTTGGTGCCCCCAAGCTGGGCGCACTGCTTCGTCGTGGCGCTCTGCTGGTCGCCTTTACACTCGCCGAGAACGTGGAACCAATCGTGAAGCTGATCGAGAAGTATTCCAACGTTCCCATGGGCTTCGCCGATGCTTGCCTGGTTCGCATGACCGAAACGCTTGCCGATCCCATCATCCTCACCACCGACCGAGATTTCCGAATTTACCGCCGCCACAGCCGCCATGTAATTCCTTGTGTAACACCTGAGTGATCTTGCCGCCGCTCGAATGGATATCGTGGAAACGGAGAGCGGTTACGAACTTCAGTTTAGCCCTGCAAGTGCCTCTCTTGCGGAGTTAGCTGATTGGGTCGCAGCCGAGGGCAAATGCTGTCCATTTTTCGATTTTCATATTGACTTGGAACATGAGGGTAGACTGCTTTTTTTGCGATTCACCGGAGAAGGGAGAAGGCGGTCATCCGCGCGGAATTTCAGATGCCTGCAAAATAAAGAGTCGGAGAATGTCGCGCATGGCTTGTCACTAGGGGTCGGATTCACATGATCCATATTAAGATCAGAAAGAATCACTGTTCTTCAACTCCACTCAAACCAATGGCACGGCGGCAGTATAGTGCCTCCCAGTCCTCTTATCGTCACGCGGGAGCGCTGCGGCGAAGAGCCAGCTGAACTGTTGTCACATGTTGCGTAAGCGATGTTGATTCACGATGAGGTTGGCTCCCCGGGCTAGATTCGAACTAGCAACCCTTCGGTTAACAGTTGCGGCGGGATGTTTCTGTCATGGATTGCGATGGGGAATGAGTCCTGGTTACCCCTTACAAATTTCAGTGACTTGGGAACCTGTCTCGTCCGCGTCGGATGGTGAGGCGGAGTAAGGTTTTGTGAACTAGGGTGGGCACAAAACTGGCCACAGCCCGGTGGGCCTTCACCCGGACCGATTCAGTGGCGGTCCCCAATCATTTTCCCAAGGGTACCCCGGGGTGGTCGCTATTCGCGAACCGACCGTGGGCGTTTCTCAAAAAAAAATCAAAAATTGAGATCGGGATTTCATGCGGTTCGAAGCACTCTACCAGGAGTTGAGGCCAAGATTAAACCAGGCACTGCCTGTATTTTGATTGTAGGGTGCGTCTAAATGCATTCGGAGGACTCTTCCAAAATCGATTGCCTCGCCCAATTCAGCGTTTTGCTCGTCATCCTTTGGCGCTTCCAAAGACGCGTACCAAGTCAGCCACCGGTTTAGAAGGTAATCGCAGCAGAGATCTGGAGTGTGTATCCTTGGTAGGTAGATCTGCATTCAAATTCATGAAAATACTTAACGCCCATGCTCACCTTCTGCTCGGGCAACACTGCGTTTGCTGCGAACCCCAGCGCGTTGACTTTGTAGTGCGCGGCTGCCTGTTGTGGGGTAATGTTCGGGGCCTGCTTATCAGTGGTCTGCCACTGGCCATAGCCCACCAACCCGAGCTGAAGCCGCAAACTACGCTGCAGGGGGAAGGTATGGGTTAGCGAATAATCCAGGTTAAAGGTCTGGCCGGGGTGGACCATTGTGCCTTCTTGCGTGCCATGAAATTCATACATCTGAAAGGCAGAAAACGCGGTGGTTTTGTTCGAATCGAGATAGATCGTCTGGCCACTCGCAACAACTGAGGTCCAGTAACCTGAACCGACATTCGTGTTGGCACCTGCGCTAAATCTTCCTGTGGGCGCCAGGAACCCGTAGATCGCCCGAATGGCAACGCGCTGCTTGCGCCAGCCTAGAATAAACGGTTGATAATAAGAATCCGCAAACCCCCCGCCGCCGCTGATGGGACCCTGGAGATCCGAAGTGAGCGAGTTATTGGCGATTGGAAGAATGGCGGTTGCTGAGAATACTGCTCCACCCAGAAATCCCATCTCCTTTTTGCTCACCCAGACAAAAGTGTTCAGATCCATCAAGATCGAGTTCTGGCCCGTGGCCAGTGTTTCGCCGTCAGCGCCCTTCTCTTCATCACGTGAGAAAAAAACAAAAAGGTTCGAATAGGTGATTCCCGCTTCAGGAGTCACTCCAGAGTTAGTGGCATTCATGCCCACGGGATAGACGCCTCTGACTTGCGCTTTGACGGGAATCAGGACAATAACGTTGGCAGCTGCAACGAAGGTAACCAGAGCAAGGAAACGAAATGCCAAGGCCTGTCTCATGCAGTTTCTGTTGTTCTAAGCCGGAGTTTCCGCGCTGCGAGTTCCGAAGAAGCGTGCCAGCGGCATCAGAATGAGCAGTCCGACGACGGCAACGACGACAATCGTGGGGGGCCTCGCATCGGGGTAGGTTTGCCCAATTTGCATCGGTCTGAGGTATCGGATCGAATCCGGGGGCGAGAAGTCCTGACAATCAGCACTTAGCCTAAAAGCCGCCTCTCTTTGTTGACTTGCCTTCTGGCGCGACCTACCATGTGCCGAAATGTCGGGCACTGACTCTCTGATCGGCCAGACCATCTCGCACTACCGCATCCTGGAAAAGCTCGGGGGCGGGGGGATGGGTGTGGTGTATAAGGCAGAGGACACCAGGCTACATCGTGCGGTTGCGCTGAAATTCCTACCAGACAATGTGGCGAAAGACGTGCAAGCGTTGGCGCGCTTCCAGAGAGAAGCGCAAGCGGCGTCGGCCTTGAACCACCCCAACATTTGCACCATTCATGACATCGGCGAAGAAGCGGGTCAGGCTTTCATCGCCATGGAGCTTCTGGAGGGCGCGACGCTGAAGCACCGCATCGCCGGGCGACCCATGGAGATGGAAACTCTCCTGGCGCTGGGCATCGAAATCTCGGATGCGCTCGACGCCGCTCACGCGAAGGGCATCGTGCACCGCGACATGAAGCCTGCCAACATTTTTGTCACGGAACGCAGTCACGCCAAGATTCTGGATTTTGGCCTCGCAAAAGTCAATTCGTCCAAAAGCGCATCGCCCAGCGCGGATAGCCTGGCCACTCTGGGGGTGGACACAGATCAGCTCACCAGTCCGGGCAGCACCCTGGGAACGGTCGCCTACATGTCACCCGAGCAAGTTCGCGGCAAGGAACTCGACGCCCGCACCGATCTCTTTTCGTTCGGCGTTGTCCTGTACGAAATGGCCACGGGGGCATTGCCGTTCCGGGGCGAGAGTTCCGGTCTGATCTTCAAAGCAATTCTCGATGGGACACCCGCGCCAGCGGTGCGGCTGAACCCCAATGTGTCAGCCGAACTGGAAAGAATTATCGACAAGGCTCTGGAGAAAGATCGGAACCTTCGCTACCAGCACGCCTCGGAGATTCGCACTGACCTGCAACGGCTGAAGCGTGACACGGACTCCGGCACCAAGCCGAAAATCGCAGCTGCCCGACCACAAAAAAGATCCCAACTCGCCATTTGGGCGGGCGTCTCGCTGCTGATGGCTGTACTTGTCGCTTCTGCGATTGTGATCTGGCGAAAGGCAGCCAGTGTTTCTCCGCCCGACTCTTCGCAGTGGGTTCAGCTCACAAACTTTAGCGACGAGAGCTTTGAGCCGACGCTGTCGCCTGACGGACGTATGCTGGCGTTTCTCCGTGGAACAGGCGGTTCGGCACAGCTCTATGTCAAGCTTCTTCCTGACGGAGAGCCTGTCCAGCTGACGCACGATGAAATTAAAAATAAACTGACACCCATATTCTCTCCGGATGGCTCGCGCATTGCCTACGGAACAAGTGAACTGAACTGGCAGACGTGGGTCGTACCGGTGCTCGGAGGTCAACCCCAACTATTGCTCTCCAATGCCACGGGTCTGAGCTGGATCGACGCACGCCATGTGATGTTTAGCGAGATCAAAAGCGGAGTTCACCTTGCAGTCGTGATCGCAACTGAAAGTCGTTCGGAGCAGCGGGATGTGTACGTTCCGCCGGACGAGAACCACATGGCCCACTTCTCCTACCTTTCACCGGATCACAAGTGGGTGCTGGTAGCCGAAATGGGCGGAGACGGGAGGATGATTCCCTGCCAAGTGGTTCCCTTCTCAGGTGGGGCGGCGCGTTCCGTCGGGCCGCAGTCCGGATCCTGTGAGTACGCTGCATGGTCGCCGGATGGTAAGTGGGTGTACTTCAATTCCGATGCAGGCTCCAAAGGTTATCACCTCTGGCGCCAGGCCTTTCCCGACGGAGTACCTCAGCAACTAACAGTCAGTTTGAGTGAGGAAGAGGGGATCGCCATGGCTCCTGACGGCGGGTCCTTGGTTACGTCAGTTGGCACGTCTGAGAGAAGCGTCTGGGTGCATGACCAACAAGGAGAACGGCAGGTTTCTTCCCAAGGTTATTCTTATAGCCCAACGCTCTCCAGCGACGGCAGTAGAGTGTTCTATCTTGTGGCGGCTAACTCCTCACAAGCCGATCGCGGCGGCGAACTGTGGGTTTCAGATCTCGGTACAGGTCAGGCTTCCAAGGTATTGCCAGGGATCGCTGTCCTGGATTTCAGTGTTTCGTCGAATGACAAGCAAGTCGTCTTCGAGGCGCTTGATGCCAACCAACAGCATCATCTCTGGCTGTCTTCCACCGAACATCGTTTCGCTCCACGCCAGATCCGCTCGGGTGTCGCGTTTTTGCCGCACTACTCGCACTCTGGGCGTATTTATTGTCTGGTTTCCGAGGTCGGACATGATTACTTGTACCGTATGAAGAACGACGGCACCCAGGAAGAAAAAATCACGTCCGAACCCATTGACTATGCTTGGGGGATTTCTCCCGACGAGCGGTTCGTGGCGGTGCATCGTCCACTCAATAGGGAAGACAACTGGTCGGATGTTGAGGCAGTGCCCGTAGCTGGCGGCCCGTGGATTCCTCTTTGCTCGGGTTGGTGCGATGTCGATTGGTCTCGCGACGGCAAAGTAATGTATTTCTACTGGCGCTCATTTACGGGCAATTCGCGAACGTATGTGGTTCCGGTCATTCACGGTAGCGATTTGCCGACACTTCCTAATTCAGGATTTCAATCCGAAAAAGAGCTACGCACAGTTGCGACGCAGGTTCTTGAGGGAGCCATTTCTTCGGGCCCCGACAGCTCCCGCTACACTTTCAGCAAAGAAACCTCCCACCGGAACCTTTATCGCATCCCACTCCGTTGAACTCGATGTTTCAACGGCGACACTTTGCCTGTGCCAAGATTTCCTCACCCTCTGGAAAGACGCCGACCCGGATATTCCCATCCTCCTCGCTGCGAAAGCGGAGTACGCGAAGCTGCAATAGTCCGGTTGTCCGGGACAATCCCCGGCCGTTCTAGTTAGGGCCTGTGGTCGTCAGCTGCTCTAGAATCGGGTTTAGCTCCTGAGGGACGATTCTCCTCTCCATCGGCGATTGCGTGTTTTTTACCTCGTCTCCGGGGCGAGTGGGAGCTTGTCCACGCAATTTCAACGCCGATGACGCTACCATAGCCGCTGATGTACGAAAATGACTTTAATCGCCCAGGAACAATCGAGATACTGAATCCTTGCACCGTCGTGAACACGTACGCGCTTGACCCCCAGCCTATTGATTTAGATAATTCAGCGAGCTATGCGAGGCCGACCAAGATCATCCCATCGCCAGTGGGTAGAGGATTGTTCAGTAATCGACGTGGCCGAGTCTCGCCAATCGATTCGGGAAGCTGAATACTGGCACAGACCGCGGTCTACTGTCCTTGCGTGCTAATCCGATGTCTAGCGCAGCGGAATGCCTTCGCCCGACGCCAGCAAGACGTTGGTATCCAAATCTTTCGCGTTTTTGAACGTTGGCAGGGGCGTTTTTTTCTCTATGGAGCGACGTTATCCAAAATCCAGAGGTTGCCGGCGTTTTGCTCGATAGTTAGGACTAAATGATCTTGATTGAGCGAAACGTCTACAGATGGCAGGTGTTGCGGCATGCCGAGTCTCGGGCTGTCGAAACCTGTGACCGGGAACGCGTTTCCGATTGCTGTTCCTCGAGCCTGGTCGAAGTGGATTCCCCAGACATTAAAGAACCCTCCCCCACGCGAGACGAAATAGATTATTTTCCCGTCCGGCGACCAGCGCGGCTTGTCGGCCCACTGTTTGTCATCTGCGATCTTAGTCAATCTGCTGCCTGACGCGGGCGTTACGTAGAGTGTGGAGTTCAACATGGTAGGCAAATCTCTTGCAGCTGAGAATGCAATCCATCGTCCATCAGGAGACACGTTTGGCTGGTAAAGATCGTAGGTAGGGTCGGAGATCAGCTTTCGTCCACAAGGAGTAGCATGGGATTTTTCCTCTGTGGACACTTGCCATATTTGTACTTTGTTAGTACCGCTCGTCTGCGATACCAGGAACGAATTGTCATCGGGCAACCAATCAAAACTGCCAGTTAGGTTCGTCCCATCGCAGATGGGTTTTTCATCTCGAGTTTCGGCGGACCACAACACGAGGAGATCTTCATGGGTCGACACGTTAATCCGATCGTACAAGAGACGCTTGCCGTCGCGCGACCACCGGGGATCATCGCGAATGTAATCATCATCTAGGAGGGGCGCCATACTGGTATCGTCTAGTGATCTTTTCCACAGTTGAGAACGTCCTGCGTAATTGCCTGAAAAGGCCAAATTCCTTCCGTCTGGTGAAATACTGTGGCGCCACGTTGACATTCCGGCCGGCGTCACCGGCTGTCCAGGACCTTTGACCTTGCCGCCGTTCGCATCAAAAGGGTAAGCCCAGGCTCGGATGTTCTGAACTTCTGCCGTGAACGCCAATCTGCTTCCATCGCGAGAGAGGGCAAGTTCCCTATCTGGCCCTGGTCCGATGGTCAATCGTTCAATACCAGTAACCAGCATTGCCGATGGAGCAACGGTGAGCTTCCACAGATTTAGGGCTCCCCGAAACGTCTGTGCGCAATAAATGGCTCGCCCCGACGGCGCCCAGGAAAATGTGAAATCCATGGTTTGTTCAACAATTCCCTGCAAAGCAACTTCCCCTAACTGCTTGGCGACTTCAGGAAGAAAGGTAGATTTGACTACGGGACCGCCCTGCAACGGAACAGTCCAAAAATCGGGGCCCCAGTCTGCGTTCACTACCCAAACCGACACTCTCTTGCCATCGGGATACCATGCGGCCGACAGAGTCTCTTCGTGCTCGGCGGGAAATTCCGT
Source organism: Candidatus Acidiferrales bacterium (assembly GCA_963722985.1). Lineage (GTDB taxonomy): Bacteria > Acidobacteriota > Terriglobia > Acidiferrales > UBA7541 > Acidiferrum. The sequence goes on from CAVROZ010000008.1 coordinate 987,760, forward strand.
AAGTACTTCGCGCGGCTGACCTCCGTCAGGGCCTACGATATAGAATCGGTTCATCCCCAAGTATTGCGTGGTCCGAAATAGAAGTTGCGAACCGTCTGGGGACCAGCGCGGATAGTAGCCGAACGCCGCTATTTTTCTCGCCGATTCGGCTCCGCCCAAAGCAGGGATGAGGTACAACCCGCCGTCCCCGACTTCGGAACGATAGGCAATGTATCTCCCGTCCGGTGACCAGTCCGGCTGCCAGTTGGCACTAGGTCCTTTCGTGATTTGAATGGGGGCGCCTCCACTGACCTGCTGGACCCAGATGTCGAATTTGCCGCCGCGGTCGGAACTATAGGCAATAAAGCGACCATCCGGCGACCAAGTTGCCCCTATCTGCAGGCCATCGTCGAAAGTTAGGCGGGTGAGCGTCCGCTGTTTTGCCGGGTTCGGAGTTAGTGCACGTCTGTACAGGAAAAAAGCCATACCTGCGATCAACGCCACGCCCGAGAGCACACCCATGTTTTGAACGATTCTGGTCCGAAGAGCTCTCTTAGGTCCTGACTCTGCGCCGAGATCATGGGGCGCTGGGTGTTGGTTTAGGTCTGTCGCTCCCGGTACGCAAACACCTTCAACCGGGGCGATGAAGCGATACCCGCGCCGCGGGATGGTCTCAATGAAACGAGGACTTTCTGGATCATCTGCCAACGCTTGACGCAATTTGTTGACTGCCACGCTGAGGCCGTGCTCGAAATCCACGAACGTGTCGGAAGGCCAAAGCGCCTGACGGAAATCCTCGCGGGTAATCACTTTTCCGGGGTGGTTTAAAAGGACGCTCAAAACGCGCAGAGGTTGATCCTGAAGCTTGATACGGGTGCCCGCCTTACGTAGCTCACCCGAAGGTATGTCCAGTTCGAAAACTCCGAACCGAAACTTGGACCCTTCGGCGTGCTCTAGCATCCTCCACCTCTACGACGTGACCGTGCTCACCTGAGTGATGACCTGAAGAGCTAATAGGCGGCTAATCAGAGCATTAGCGGTTGATGAAGTCAAGATGCCGCGATGAAGTCTGGTGAATTGAATTTGTTGCTGGTCCATTCGACCTTGCCCGAAGCTGCAACCGCGGCCGAGGCAGGCGTCAATGGGTCACTGGATGCTGTGGGCCGTGCTCGTTCTGGGCAATATCTTCGCCTTCGCTGTAGAGGGACAGGGGCAAGAGGCAAATGCATTCCAGGCTGCGACAGCAGTCCCATTCGATTTGGGGTCCGATTTCCTGGTAGTCGTAAAGGGAGGAATCGGGAATCTTGAGGGTCTAAAATTCATCGTAGACACAGGGTCAACGTGGAGCGCGATCGATCGGAAGGTTGCAGATAGACTTCAGGTGAATCGGAGCGCGGGAAGGATCATGAATTTCGACAGGTACATCCCGATCGAGTGGGCGGACGTCAGGGAACTTCGCATGGGACCTATTCGGGCCGATGGCATCCGGATGATGGTTATGAACCTGGCCAAATACTCTGAGTTCGCGAAAGACGTGGACGGAATCATCGGGTTAGATCTGTTGAGCAGAAGCCAAAAGCTCACGATCGACTACGGAAGAAGGACTCTGTATTTCGAGCCAGCCGAAAACGGAACGAGCCATCGTTCTGTTCCCGGCGGTTTCTTGGTAACGGTTGTCGTTCAAGGACTTCCCATTCGATTGTGTGTAGATACCGGGTTTCGGGATATTTTGATCTACGGGGATCGACTTCGGAAGCGCTTGCCGAAGTTACGGACGGAAGGAAAACCGAAAACGGTAATGATAGGACGCATCAAAGGCGCTAGAGTTGCGCTGCCCGAAGTACGCATTGGCGGCCCGGAAGAGGTAATCACGGTGGTGATGATTGACGGTCCTGATGAAGGCACGATGCAGGGTATGGATGGCTATTTAGGTACCGCATCGTTACATGCGAAGCGCATCGAGTTCGATTTCGCCAAGATGGTTTTGAGGTGGCAGTAAAGTGTGCGTGAGGTGCTCGATGTGAAGCCCGAATCGGACGACTCAATTTTCTAGCTTCGAATAGGGTGTATCACTTTTCCCCACGCCATACGCTACCCCCCTCCTACTTAACCCTGTGCGCGGGCGGCAAGTACACTAGACAATCTGGACGGGGTCACGCCGGCCAGTTTCCTGACTCTCCATCAGAAAATCGATCGTTTCACCGCGCCTCCCCCAGGGCGGGCAGAATTGCTTCCGCCAAGCCCGGGCCAGGACTCGGCGCTGCTCGCCGGTAAACCCCGTGTACAGACTAGCCACGGCACCCCTTCTGCGGCACTATCCAAAGTGATGGAGGTAGCTCTCATGGAACAGCTTAGCTACGCCCCTCGGGCCCGGTTCTGCGGCAATGTCGAGTGGCTCTGCCCGAACTGCGGGACGCTTAACAAGAACCGGCTGGACTACACGAGCTGGCAATTCGAGTCTAAAGGAAAGAACTGCTCCAAGCGGTCTGACCTTCTTCGTGCATACGCGGCAGAGTGCCGGGTGCTTAATACCCAATGATTATATAATTCCCGGCGGTCCCGTTCTCTTGGACCCATTTCCGGTCGTTAAATTGAGGGAGTGGCGGCGGTTCCCGCAGGCGCACGAGCTGGTTGGCGAATAACCTAGGTTCGCCCAATAGGACGGAATTGCTCTCGACGATTCCACCTTGGACTGAAGCTCTGGTTGCACACGCGCGAGGGGCCCTGGCGGGTCGACCGATTCCTCCAGAGGTCTTTCCACTTGTGTAGAAGTAACGGGAATCGCGCCGAAGAGTAGCTTCTGACGCGCCTAGTTTGACCCTGTCTCAACGAGGTACAATCCCATCAAAGCATCGGGCCCGGCTAGCCGGACGCGGCGAACGGCGGGAGCATCCCGATCCGCCTGCCGGGCTTTCACCAGAAACGGGATAGCCACGCGGGAGGTGGCAGGTGAAAGCACCGACTCGTCCGAGGCGGCAGTCCTCTCACGCCAATACGTCTAGGCCACAACTAGAAAAGAGCGAGAGCCACCCAGAGACTGAACTCATGTCCCTCTGCGCGGAAAAGTCCATGCAGAGTGATCCATTCTGGCCACCCATATCCGACCCATGGTCAGAGAAGCAGATTCTGGAGGATAAGGGACGTGTCGCATGGATCGATTCGCTGGAAGAGGGCATCAAGCCTAATAGCTTCGTTACAGCCCGATGGCAGGATGCTCCGGGTTTGTGAGGATGTCGGGCGTGCAATCAGCCGGGACGAGGAAACTGCGTTATTGGAAGCATGCCGGTCAAGCCGCTCCCGTTCACTTTTTCCCGCCGTCCTGATTGCCCTAAACACTTGCATGCGCTACTCGGAGCTCCGCCTGTTGAAGTGGGGGCAAGTTGACCTCAATACCTGCACGCTTACGGTCGGCCAAAGCAAGATGGAATCGGGAACGGGTCGTCTCCTCCCCCTCAATGACCGGGCCGTCGCAATCCTAGGTTTCTGGGCAAGTCTTTTCCCTGCCCGTAAGGTAAATTACTTTGTCTTTCCTGCGGAGCGTTATGGGGCGTCTGGAGACGGTGTCACTGTCATCTACGAGAGCGACCCAACGAAACCCATCGGACGTTGGAAGGAAGCGTGGGAATCGGCAAAAACTCGTGCAGGCGTTTCCTGTAGATTTCACGCCGCCGGATGAATCCCGAAGGATCGTTGATTCGTTGATTCCGATCGAGTTTACGGTGCCTTCGCCGCAGTTTTGGAATATTTTCTTCCCACCGATGCAAGTGTACATAGCTGTCCAGTCTAAAGCGGGTCCGAGGTTGCCGTTTTCGACAGAGCACTGACCGTCGGCCTTATTGAAGATTGATTGGTATGTTCACAGTGTGGGACAGGCTACTGGTCTGGCCACTGACTGGAACATAACCGGTCCCTGTCACAGCGAGATAGATCGTGCCCGAGGTTGCGGTGCTGTTGTTTGCGTCGCCGCTGTAAGATGCTGCTGCAGAATATATACCAACATTAACGAAAGGCTTTATCGTAGCGCTGGCCACACCATTCGCCACGGGAACAGGTTCACTCGGATATGTAGCGTTGAAAGCACCGAACGCGACTGTTCCGGTGAGTGGCTTAGTTGAGGTGATATTCGCCGTTAAAGCAACGGAGCCTCCCATAGGCAGCTTCGCACTTGAAGCTGTGATCGTAATCGTGGGCTGAGCCGGTGTGCTTCCGCCGCCCCCCTGTCCACCCCCATTTCCTCCGCCTCCGCCCGCGCTACTGCTACCGCCACCACCTCCGCATCCAAACGCAACGCCGATTAAACACAGTAAGCCCGCGAACAGGGCGGCTCTGATACGCCTACGCCGTCCAGGAATTCCAGCAAAATAGAACGCCAATGGCGCGGTGATCAGGCTCAAGGACCACCATGCATGTTTAGCCTCGATCTGCACTCCTGCACCTAGGAGCCGTCGCGACTTGATCACCGAGCTAGACGCCCCACTTGAGCTCGTTGGGGTAATGCTCGAGATTGTAACGGTAACAGGAACGGCGGAGCCGTTTAGGTTTACGGTCGTGGGATTGACCTTCGCGGTTACACCGTTTGGCCCCTCGGCACTCATGGCCACGGAACTCGCTATGCTTGAGGAAGGAGTTACGGTTACCGTAGCAGTGGCTGTTTGTCCGGCGGTGACCGTGAGTGAGGACGGACCGGTCAGAGTGAAATTTGGAATGTTAACAGTTACATACGCGCCGCCCTGAGACGTTCCGTAGTTTGCATCTCCCGAGTAGGTCACGATAACTTCCTCCGAAGTTTGCGGAGTGAAGGTGGTTGTAGCGGTCATCATTTGATTGCCGTTTGAATCGGTCCCCGTAGTTGTGGGGACGTTCGGGAACGAGTTCGCCAAGACCTGCAAAAAGACCTGACCGGTAATTGGTGGGGTCTTGCTGGAGGTAGTGACAGTCGCAGTCATGGTGATGCTCTGGCCGTAATTCACGTTGGTAGATGAAAGCGCTAGTGTCATCGTGGTTGGGATCCAAACCGTGAAGGTCAAGGAATTGCCGCTGGAGGAAGCGTAGTTCCCGTCGCCGCTGTATTTAGCAGTGATGACATGTGGGCCGATGGCAGTTAGTTGTATGGTTGTGCTAAAGGACACGCCATTGGCTGCAGGTCCGATCGTGACAGTTGCCTGGAGTGGATTACCTCCATCATAGAAGGTTACGGTCCCGCTCGGAGTCGCCCCGTTCGACACCTGACTGGATATGAATGCAAATAATTGGACAGGTGTGCCAGGCCCTATGTTGGTTTCAGAGTTAGTGTACAACTCAAGCTGGGTTGGCGCTGGAGTGACGGTAAGAGTGGAGGTTGCCGAGCTGGTTTGATAGCTGTTGTCGCCGCTGTAGGTTGCAGTGAGGGTATACGTGCCGCCAGTAAGGTTGGGTATGAGGTCGCGTGTGTAGCTGGCGTTGTTGAGGTTGTAGATTCCGGCGCCGCCACCACCTGTGCCGAGGGTGTTTCCATTGTCTGTGAGAGTGACGGTTCCACTCGGGCAAGTAAGAGAGTTTTCTTGATAACAGAGGGGAGCCGGCGGGCCGCTGGGGTTGGCCACGCCATTCTTATCGGTGACATACATCTGGATGATGTAGTTTGAACCGTAGGGGACCGAGGTGGCGTTGCCGCTGGTTTCATTGCCGCTAGAATCGAAAGTGGGAACAACGATAAAGGCCTGGCTGGACTCTTTGCCTACGGTGACAGTCACCGGAGCGGAATCACTCGGGGCGTTGGTGCCGTCGCCGGCATAGTGGGCGTGGACCTGATAAGCAGTGCCGCCGGGCAAGCTATCGGTTGTGGCGTTCACGACTTTACCGCTGGAGTTTAGCGTGTACTGATTGAGGCCTTGCGACGTGGAGCTATTCGGTCCAGCAATGGTTGCGATTAGAGAAACATCGCCGGTTGCGGTGCCGGTTGTCGGAGTGACGCTAACATTCACGTTTACATTTTCTGCGGTTCCGTGAGTGATCCCGGTGGTTGGGCTCAGAGTCAGCGTGGTTGTTGTCGCAACAGTGTTGACCGTGCCCCATTGAGTGGCGAGATTGTTTACGTTGACGGAGCCAAGTCCGGTCGTGAGATCGTAGCCCGCGGTTACCGTCCACGCTTCGATCGCTGAATTCGTTGGTTCGACAAGCACTCCGTTTTCTGAAGCGACTGCAACGCTACAATTTGGAGTTCCGCCCTGGCAGGGGACACTGTTGGTTCCGAGGCCGGGTGCGCCGGTAGAAAGGTGACTGTTACCCTGGGTGACATCATTGAAGATGCAGCTTGTCGCTTCCGTTGCGCTCGAAGTGCAACTGGCTCCCGACTTTTTGGATAGCGAATACAGAGTGTAGTTTGCATTTCCCTGGCGCGTAGAATCGCCATGGGAAGACTGATATTGATTTACGAGGGCCATGATGCCAGCGAAGGCGGGCGTTGAGGCCGAGGTACCACCGACGATGGCAAACGTGAAATCCCCCGAGGTCGCATTGCATTGTGAAGCACCAGTTTCCTGACCGGTACCCGGACATACCACGTAACCGCTTCCATCGAACCCCGGACTTGCAAAGAGAGATAAGTCCGGCAGATCCCGGTGACTGTCGTTTGGCATACCCGTCACACCCATTTGCCACTCAGGCTTGGAATACACGGTGCTCGAGCCGCCGCTCCCTGCGACGATGTTTAGCGATCCCTGGGGCGCAGTCGCACCACAACCAGTCAACGAAATCTGCGCGCAGTTCTGATTCCATGGAATTTCGGGGATGTAGCTGAGCGCCGATTCACCGGTGGTGGAATTGTTTGTGGAACTCCAATAGGTGCTCCACTTGTTGACTTCATCGAAGTCCGTACCTCCCATTGCGACGTTGTAGGGAGTAGAAGCAAGACCGCTGACAGCCAAGCCTTGGGTCGCAACGGTTTCCGTATTGAAGTCGTCACAGGCAGCGGAGCCAGCGTCACCCGCGGACAAGATCGCGGTGATGCCTTGGGCGGCTGCCTGTTCCCAAAGCGCGTTGTAGAAAGCGTTTCCTGCCGTGCCGATGCCGGCTTCGCAGGCTCCATAGCTTTCACTCATGACTCCCGCCAGGTTGTATTCGATGATGTACAGCGCGGAGAGATCGATTCCCGCGGAAGCCGCGGTGGACTCCGATACGACAAAGTCGATGTTGGCTCCCGGCGCGACGGCGCCGGACCATTGCACATCCAGATCTGCTTCACCCTCTTCGTCGACGGAGGTGATTCCCGGGTCTTCGCCGTTCAAGATAATGTTGGATGAAGTGAAGTTGTTGGAGAGGCCGAACTCCTGGCGGAAAGCCTGAACATCGGCGACGTTGATATTGGTTTCGCCGACGACGGCGATGGTTTGTCCGGTTCCGTCGTTGCCTGCGCTGATCAAACCCTTCGAGTTGTAAATTGTTGCGAAGTCTGCCGGACCCACTGCGTAGAAGTCTCCAGCGGAAGAATTCGGAACTGTAAACAGCGGTTGCAAGCCGGGGCGGCCGGGGATTTTGCGGGCTTGGCCGGCGAGGCGGATGTGCGACTGGCGAGGGAAATTGTTGAGAGAGACGATACCGGCAACGACGGGGGCGAGGGCTGCGGGAATTTGCGGGTCGTTGGCGTTGGCTACATAGGTGTTGTTGTTGATCTGATAGTTGTGGATGTTCACGCCGAAGGCGGTTTGCACCTGACCGGTGTTACCGGAGAACTCGATGATGGTTTTTCCGCTGTAGACCTTGTTGATGGTGAAGCCCTGGCCCTGCAGCCATTGTGTGATCGCTTGGATGTCAGAGTCTGCGGGGCCGTATTGCGCGCCGAATTGTTGCGAATTCAACCAGACGTGATAGTTGGGCGAGCTTTTATCCTGTTGCTGCTCCATAAAGGTTTGCAGGGCAGCTTCCTGATCGCTGCCGCGTTGCAGGAGCATCAAGATGCGCGCCATAGGCAATGCGCTATCGACGTCGCCACGGTCGTATTCCGCGCGAGCCAAAGGATGGACGTCGCCTGCGAGAGTGGCGCGCTTCGTGTTGTCCACGGCTTCGACGACACGCGGCGTTGCCTGACCGAAGACACAATTTGCAGCAAGTAGGAGGAAAAGAAAACCAAGGAACAGAGGCTTGCAGACACCATCGAGTTTGGCGTTCATGGGCCGTCCGGCGTGCAGGAATTTTTGAAAAGAAGGAACCGATGGATGGAGGTTAGCAGGCCGGTTCTGCCATGTCTATGGAGCTACGTCACAGGGAGGTTACTTATTGGGAGCAAGCCGCGCGAGCAACCTCCTGAAGGTTCCCATTTTGAGTCAATCATTGATTTTAATTGCTCCGCGATAATTCCGGTGGAAGCACGATAGAAATAGATTGCGTTGCTCGCGCGTGACTTCAGGTTTGTCACCGTAAACGGTATCGGCAACTTGTTCCAAAAGTTCTTCACCACCGCGAGTGTCGCCCCAAGAATAGTAAATATCCCGCCATGTCCCTCTTCTTGTCACGCATCGTAAGACATCTGTGGGAGGCCACAGGTTGCGAAGAAATGCGCCTAGAAGACCTAAGCGTAGGCGTCCGCACCTGTCTCAATTTTTTTTATTAGACAGCATAGGAATGTCACGCTCCAACGCTTTCCACGCACGATAGCTCAACGGGTCCTGTGAATTGCTGTGCGCGGACGCATGAACGTGTTCGAAACCCGCCTCGATCAGATCGATGGCCTGCCTCTCTTTATGTGTGAATCCGAGGGACAGCAAGAACGCCGCTGCCTCAGCATTGGGGAATTCGAGAACCAGATCTTTGGCATCTCGCGTAAGTTTTAACCAGGGCTCCAATCCGTGCATCTTTACACCGGGATTGTGAGAGTCCAGCAGTCCAGCAAGCAAGGTCATGGCTCTGACTGAGGTCATAATTTCGGCCTGATCCAAACATGCGATAAGCGCCAACTGCTTCGTCGCCAACGCAGTACGCCATGCCTGTGTTGGAATCCACTCGGAATCAGCCTTGTCGGTTCTAACTCGGCTCAGAAAGGCGTTCACATAGCGCTTCCCAACGGGACCATCGAGCTGATTGGCTTTGCCATCATCGAACAACCGGGGAAAAAAGCGTTTGTCGGATTCCCTCAAAATCGCGGGCGCAACAAGTACTTTCCGGTGGTAAAAGCGAGCGGTGACATCGAAGAAGAAATAACCGAAGCCATCCTCCGTTCGTATCGCACATCTAGTTTCTTCTGACGACCTTCTCGGGCCGAACGAGGCTCAAGAGTGGGCTCTGTGCTGACCTCTCACATCCCATGACGTAAACCGCACGTTTGGTCCGAGGAGCCTGAAATGCGGGAACGGATTAAAAGAGGGGTGACAGGTCTTCTAGGACAAGTTGAAGTCAGGTCTTGTTCGGACGTGTCAAAGACGCGCCAGCGCGGCTTTATGCGCTGGCGTCGCATGGGACGCCGATAGGCACACGAAGTCCCATCCTTGGACCCCAAGGTGTGCCTATACGGCGGGAGGGATCGGATGCTGAAGGATCGAAGACGAATGGTGGAACGATTTGCGAGTGCGAGACGGCTTCGCCTTCAGCTGATCATTCTCTACGGCGCATTTTTGCGAACGCTATTTTCGACAGGAGATTGGTTCGTGACGTTCACGTTTCGCGATCGCCATCAAGATTCACCAAGCGCAACTGGAAAAGCCGTGAAGTTGCGAAGTCGGCGGTCTGGGGGTCACAGAGTCACTGTCTACGCGCCTGATCCCCGCATTGAGTCAAGGGAACCGGTCTCGAAGAACCGTCCTGAGCCGGGACCTCCGGTACGTGATGCCGCTCTACGCGAGATCGAACATTACCTCGTCGAGCTTGGTTGGGAAGCGGCTGGTCACAGCCGCCAAGAACTTTTCGATTTTCTCGCGGATGGCTTGTACGGAAGAGAGCGAAGGAATTTTGCGAGGAGCCTCTGCCGCAGATGCCTATGCTGTGCACTTTTGAACGACCCGACGACTTTTTATCGCTATGGCAAGATTTACAAAATTGCGACGGCCGCCATCGGGTGGGTTATCGCCGAGGAATTTGGACGAGCGGGTGGGCGGTGGCACGTTCATCTGCTTGTAAGCGGTGTACAGCACCTGCACCGCAAAAAGTGGTGGAAACGCGCGTTCGTACGATTTGGCAGAAGCAGAATCGAGCCAATCCATGAGTAAACCACCAGATCCGTTTGCGTATGTCGCGAAATACGTTGCAAAGCAAGGCGGCGATATTCATTTCGGCAGAACGCTAAAAAACGTTAATTTTTCTGAATTCCGCAAATCAGTTCGGCGGCATGGTCGCAGAGATGTCGTTCATTCCGCGAATTTGGGATGGCAGTTTTTTCATCTTAATGATCCGAGGAGAAAGAAATGAAAATCAAAATTAGACGGAGCAATGAGGTAATTCGCATTTTCACAGATGGCTCGGGTAGCCGACCGGGCGGAGAAGGCTCTGGTTTTGCTTGGCTCCGTGAAGGCAACGGCGAAAGAAGGATCGTTCACGAAGACCACCTTACGAACAATCAAGCGGAGTACAAAGCCATTCTTTCCGCTCTTGAACCCCTTTGCCCCGCGCGAGAGTAGAAATCTTGACGGACTCAGAAAACACTTCTTTTCAGCTCAAGGGTGAAAGAGCGTCACGGACGTTTACAGCAAGCTGAAAGAGGACGTTGCGTTTCGAAAGCAGGTTGTGGCGCTTGTGTCTTGGTTCAGTCTGAAATGGAGAAGAAGTGCTTTCCGTTAGTGAAGATTCCGCCCCTGTGGGGCGGGGATTTTCGAGGCATGAGGATCTATCGTCCGATGTCTGTGTCCCGCTGCTTTGCATTGGCGCGATAAGTCCTACCAGATTATCCCTCAGCATGGTTGCATCCCTGCAGAGCCCGCTTCTGTTTCACCTGGCGAGGTCATTGTAGTCGTGTTCGAAAAATGTGCAAGCATTGCGCGGCGCCGAAGTTGTCGTTGCTGACGTGCCTCCTCAAGCTTGCGATCGCGTGCCGCATGGATTTCAGCCTGTCGGCCGGCGAGCATGTCGTGCGGCGTCACATAGCCGATGGCACTGTGCAGGCGCACGGTGTTGTAGTGATCCACGTAGGTTTGAATCAAACGCACCGCGTCTTCTCTCGTCACCGGTGTACCCGGCCGGATGCACTCCGATTTTAGCGATTTGTGCCAGCGTTCCAGTTTGCCGTTTGATTGCGGATAGCCGGGTGAGGTTCGCACATGGGTCATGCCTGCGATGCGGATGAACTCCTTGAAGTCTCGGGCGATAAACTGTGGCCCATTGTCGGAGATGATCCGCGGTCTTGTTTCCGGATACTTCTCACGGGCTCGCTGCAAGATGACTTCGATTTCCGCTTCGGTCATCGATTCCCGCAAATCCCAATGGACGATCGAACGGCTATAGCCATCCAGAATGCTGCACAGGTAATAGAAGGTCCCGCTCACATTGATGTAGGAAACATCGATATGCCAATGCTGGTGCGCCTTGGGTGGTTGTTCGAAACCGGTTCCTTTGCGCGACGGCTTGCCCTTCCATCGCGATAGTAACCCGGCCTGCTGCAGGACACGCCAGACACTCGAGGGGCTGACGGCCACGACATCCGCGTCCAACATCATGAACGTCAACCGTCGGTAGCCTTCCAGCGGATGGTCCAGATAATAACGGAGGATGGTTTGTTTCTCCCATGGCTGCAGCCAGAAATCCCGGGGAATCCAACCATTGTGCTCATTGACGCGCCCATAGCGTTCTCGCCAGTCGTAGAATTTGCTGGCGCGTACGCCCAGCCAGTGGATGAATCGTCCGGCAACGATCGCGGTCTTTTCTGACCAGTACCGGACGAAATCGACCACCAAGTCGCGCACGTCGTGCGGCACCCACACTTTGGTCAGAGCTCCCCAAGACTTTTTTTTAAGGCAATGTGCTCGGCCATCAATTCCGCTAGCACCTCGTCCTTCGTCTGGATCTTCTTTTCCAGGTACTCGATCCGTTGTTGTTCCCCTTGCTGGTTCGCCTGGCGCTTGCTCTGGAACGCGGCCGCACCATTCTCAAAGAACTCTTTCTGCCAACGGTAGAATACCGTTGGCTGCAGCCCATGCTCCTCGCACAGATCAGAAATTGGCACTTTATCCAACAAGTGCCGCCTGAGGATGGCCACCTTCTCTTCCCCGCTGTAGTGCTTTCGCTCTTTTCTCATGCGTTCTCTCCGCTATCTTAACGGAAGAACGCCCTCTCCAGTTCCAGCTGAGGCAAGACACAGGTGGGTATCGGATTCGAGATTTCAGAACAAAAAATCGAATTTGCACCCAAACAGTGTTGTTATCAGCGTCTGCGTAAGAACGTGAAACTAAAGAGGAAGAATGGCTCCCCGGGCTAGATTCGAACTAGCAACCCTTCGGTTAACAGCCGAGGTGGCCCAAAATCTAAGTGCCGCGTCTGGTGTCGCTTACAAGAATAACGGGGCCATTCTATCCTCTCTAACTGCACCCAATTCTGCACCCAAGAAGATATTTGCAAACAGATATGGAACCTCCCAGGAGCCAGTTTCTGGATTGATTTGGGATTGCTGACCATCCGGAACGTGGCCAGCCCAGTCCATCAACCAATACGAACGGATTTCCTAATAAATCCGCAGAGCACTTGGCAAGGGCCAATTCTATATTCACAAGGATGCCCAGGACCCTAGACTTCGCCCCTTGGTTCACGGCAGTAATCGACGGATTGCTAATCGCGTTGTCAGGAAGTCAACCATGGCTTTTTCAAGCTTGAGATTACTTGGAGATTTACCCTTTTTCAGGACGATCAAACCATCGAAAGGTTGCGCGGGGGCATGACACTCCTATGACACTAGACAGCAAGCGCCAGAGCGTTTCCTTAAGCCATCGTCGTAAGTGACCAACGCGGAAGGAGAAGAAAACGAGCTACTCGAAGGAACCATTCGATCAGCGTTCGGTCCTCGAACCGAGGTGGGATGCCCTATAAATATGGCGGAGGCTAAAATTTTAGGGTAGTATGCGTTTTGTCACATGAAAAAGCAGGGCCACGTTCCTATCGCTCCGGGAAGACTCTTAGGAGCATGGGTGTGCCTCATAGCTGCTATTTTGCTGTGGGCTCCCATGTGGGCGGTTGCATGGCAGGCGAGTGGAATGGCTTGCTGCAACGGAACGATGTGTCTCGCGCACGGACATGCGGGAACGGAGGGCGCTGCTAAAGCCCAATCCGCGACACAGGAACATACCCCAAGGGAGTGCAACCATGCAAGCCAGACAGGCTTGTTGACTTGCCAGATGTCCTGCTGCCATGAGCAGGACCGCCTTGCGACTGGTGCAGTGATTTTCGTTTTACCGGAGCCAATGATAATTTCATCTGGCATCGAAGTAACTCCAGCGAAAATCATAACGAAGGCACTTGCTGTGACTCATTTTTTTGAACCTCCCTCTCCTCCTCCTCGAAGCCTCTCACTGATCGGGTAGCACCCCATCCAAGCAATTTTGATACAGAAACAAACGGGCCTTCCGAGCCCGTGGCGGCCATTTGCCGCATGAGATCAGGGGAGGATTTCATGTTCCGACGGATTTCGATTCTTATAGGTTTGTCGTTGCTGATGGGAATAAGCGCTAGTGCCACGTTTTACGGCACAATTCGCGGGATTGTACACGACCCGAAGCACCGACCCATTGCCGATGCTGAAGTGTCTCTGAAGGCGAAAGGTTCAGATTATGCTCGCACTATGCACACGGATGCTGGTGGGGGATTCATATTTGACACGGTTCCGCTAGGCGACTACTCCATCACGGTCTCTAAAGATGGTTTTGCCACAGTCGAGCAGCCTACAACCGTGCTCTCGGGGACCGCTCCTATCTTCCACCTCGAGCTGCCCATTGCCGAGCAAAAGCAAACCATCACTGTTTCCGCGGCACCTGCACAGACCGAAACTACGACAACAACCACTAACGTGAACCTGCAGGAGATTGAGAGCGCGCCGGGAGGGACGCTTTCGAATAGCTTGGCGATTATTCTTAACTACACGCCAGGGTCTTACTATACACACGATCAACTGCACATTCGCGGTGGACACCAGGTCAGTTGGCTGATTGACGGAGTTCCGATCCCAAATACGGCCATTGCGAGCAACATCGGACCGCAAATCAACCCCAAAGATATTGATGATCTCGAGATCTTGCGTGGGAGCTACACGGCTGATTACGGGGACCGGACTTACGGAGTTTTTACTCTGGCACCAAAGAATGGATTTGACCTGAATAATGAAGCAGAGATCAATCTCAGCGCGGGTAATTATGCGCAGACCGACAATCAGGTCAATCTCGGTGGGCATACCGATCGGCTCGGCTATTACCTGAGTGCAAACGGAAACAGCAGTGAAGTGGGATTGCAACCACCGACAGCGGCGGTGATCCATGACGGCGTAAATGGTTACGGCGGGTTCGGCTCACTAATCTATAATCTCGATTCACAGAACCAGTTTCGACTGGTGGGGCAAGCCAGGCGCGATTTCTATGAAGTGCCCTATGCGCCTGACGATCCCGTGAGCGCCGGATTGCGTGACACGAACACGGAAACGGATGCATTCCTGGCTTTCACCTGGTCGCACACGTTCGATCCTGGGCTCGTGCTTACGGTGTCTCCGTTTTATCACTACAACCGCGCCGACTACGAGAGCAGCCCGACGGATCTTCCGGCTTCCGCCACCGAGAAGCGCGGATCTCATTACGAAGGCGGGCAGGCAGTTATTTCCTGGGTGAAGAAGTGGAGCAACCTGCGGGCCGGGGTTTATGGCTTCGCGCAGCAAGACAATCAACTCTTTTCTCTAATATACAACGACGGCAGTTCGCCGAGTCTGGAGCCGGTCAAGGTCTATCCTTCCGGGGGAACGGCCGCAATTTATGCGGAGGAGCAAATTCGTCCGACGTCCTGGTTGACGTTTGACGCCGGCCTGCGGCAGACGCATTTCTCGGGTGGCGTAACGGAAAATGCCACGAGCCCGCGCTTTGGGGTCTCTCTTCGTGTGCCGAAGCTGAACTGGTTTTTTCGAGGGACTTACGGTCAGTTTTATCAAGCCCCGCCACTGGTCACCATATCGGGTCCGCTTCTGGATCTCGCCAACAATCAGAACCTGGGATTCATTCCGTTGCACGGAGAGCGGGACGAGGAATGGCAAGTCGGCGTGACGATTCCCTTCCGGGGCTGGACGATTGATGCGGACACATTCCACAACCACGTCAAAAATTTCTTTGACCACAATAACTTCAACAACTCTAATATTTTCTTCCCCATTACCATTCAGGGCGCGCTGATTGAGGCTTGGGAACTGACGCTGCGTTCACCACGAATCTACAATCGTGGACAGGTGTATGTGACCTATTCGAACCAACTCGCGCTGGGGTGCGGAGATATCAACGGAGGCTTGACGGATTTCAGTTTTGGGGCCGGTTGCGGGTACTTGGATCATGACCAGACGAATACCCTGCATGTCGGAGGCAATATCAGCCTGCCGTGGCGTGCCTATGCCTCTACGGACGTTTATTATGGTTCGGGATTTTCGAATGGAAATCCCCCTCCCACACATCTGCAGGGACATACCACGTTTGACCTGGTGTTCGGGAAAAACTTTGGGGAACAGTGGACAGTTTCCGTAACAGCACTTAACGTTGCGGATGTCCGTGTGCTGCTGGACAACAGCTATACCTTCGGTGGGACGCACTATAACCTTCCGCGCCAGGTCTACGGCCAAGTCCGTTATCGCTTTCACTTCTGATGATAGCGTCGTCTGAGGTGCTGCTTATGGCACTCCCCTCCAACAGGCAGCACCGCGGATTCCAAAGACCAATATTCGAGCTCTGGGTTAACTGAACAGAGAAATGTAGGAATTCCCGGGTTTTTAGACCAAAACGCTCACGGTCTCGACGCGATCCCGTTTTTAAACCATTGTACTATACTAGACTATAGTATTATGCCTCATGACCTACACGACCAGAGGTCAAGGATAGTTTTTGACGCCCGTCTGACCGATTCAGGGACAGGTGGACGCCATTGAACCCGTCCTCCAATCGAACCTATTTGGAGTGATGGCGTGAGTCATCAAAACTACCGCGGCAAGGACAATGCGTAATGAACCAAGCCAATGTAAAAGAATCAGAAATCAAGCATGTTGGACCACAGCTAGGAAGTATCTCAATTAGCCAAACCAACCACGAAGGCGAGCACGATGAGGGGCATGCGCTGAGTTGGCGGGATATCAACCGCGTGCTGTTTGTCGCGCTAGCGGCTGGGGCCATTTGGTTTCTCGGCGGCGCGCAGAATCCCTCTGTAACTGGTATCGGTGTAATTTGCACCCTGGTGGGCGGTTTCCCGATATTCAGCGAAGCGTACGAAAACATCGTGCAGCGGCGCATGACCATGGAGCTTTCCATGGCCATCGCCATTGTGGCGGCCTTGGCGATCCGCGAAATCTTCACGGCCCTGATCATCACTTTATTTGTGCTAGTCGCGGAAATCCTGGAAGGGCTTACGGTGGGTCGCGGACGCACGGCAATCCGCCATCTAGTCGGGCTGCTGCCCACGACGGCAACCGTGCGTAAAAACGAATCGTGGCAAGAAGTCGAGACAAAAGAAATCGTTGCGCGTGACATAGTTCTGGTGAAGCCCGGGGAGCGGGTTCCAGTGGATGGCGTGGTTGTCGGCGGACACTCGTTCGTGGATCAAGCAACCATCACCGGCGAATCGATGCCTGCGGAGAAAAGCGATGGATCATCGGTATATGCCGGCACGATCAATCAGTCTGGCGCCCTCGAAATCCGAGTTGACCGGATCGGGCGCGACACCACTTTCGGGAAAATCATCGATGCGGTAGAACGAGCGGAAAAATCACGCGCGTCCATTCAAGCAATTGCCGACCGCCTTGCGGGCTATTTAGTCTATTTCGCGTTGGGTGCAGCAGCCCTCACCTTTCTGATCACCGACAATGTGCGCTCGACCATTTCTGTGGTTATCGTCGCCGGAGCGTGTGGCATTGCAGCAGGAACACCCTTGGCGATCCTTGGGGCGATTGGACGCTCCGCGCAGCACGGTTCGATCATCAAAGGCGGCCTCTACCTTGAAGCACTCGCTAACATCGATACGATTCTTTTGGACAAGACGGGAACGCTGACCTATGGCACGCCCGAGGTGGTCGACATTCATCCTGCCGAAGGGGTTCCAGCAACTTCGTTGTTGCAAGCTGCGGCAACAGCGGAATCGCGTTCGGAGCATCCGGTAGGCAAGGCAATTCTAAAAAAGGCGTGGAGCATGGGGATTTCCGCCGATGAGCCGGACAAATTTGAGTACACCCCCGGCAAAGGAATCGTCGCGGTCTGCAAAGGCGTTGAAATCATCGTTGGCAACCGGCAGTTTCTCGGGGGACATCGAGTTGCACTTCCCAGCGGCACGGCGTCACAGACGGATTCGGAAGTGTTTGTGGCACGAGAAAGCTGGTTCCTGGGAACTCTGGTGGTTGCCGATATGCTTCGGCCCGAAGCAACAAAGTCGATAAAAGACCTGAAAGCGATGGGATTAAAGACAGTTCTTCTTACCGGTGATGCCAAGAGCGTGGCCGAGGACATCGGTCGAAAGCTCGGCGTAGACGAAATTGCCGCTGAATTATTACCCGAAGACAAGCTGGAATTCGTTAATAGGCTCACCAAGGTACGACGGAACGTCGCCATGGTAGGTGATGGAGTCAATGACGCACCTGCTCTGATGAAGGCCACTGTGGGAATCGCTATGGGTGCAGGTACAGACGTTGCCCGCGAGAGCGCCAATGTCGTTCTCATCGGCAATGACCTTTCGAAACTCGTCGAGACTCTGTCGATCGCCCGACGCTGCCACCGCACGATCGTGCAGAACTTTGTTGGGACACTGGTGGTGGACAGCATTGGTGTTGGCTTGGCCGCTTTTGGATTTCTCAACCCACTGCTCGCCGCATTCATCCATGTTTCTTCTGAAATGACATTCATTTTGAACTCTGCCAGGCTGCTTCCGCCCAGGTTATCGGCCAACAAGCTTGTTCGAGGGCTTGTCTCCCATTCACCTACGGCCGCAGACTAGTAGGAAGAGGTCAATCCGGCCACGGTGCCCGAGTTGTCTCATTTCAGGTACCGGTTCACGAGATCAATCAGTTCCTCGGTTGCTTCGGCCTGTTCCGTAGTTGGTTTTCGGCTAGGGTCGACAACGTGAAAACGAACGTGACCCTCAAGCACTTCCGCCATAAGTCCGTTGATGGCGCCGCGGCAAGCGGCAATTGTCTGTAACACTCTCGAGCACTCTTGGTCACCTTCCAACGCCTTCTCAATCGCGCTGATCTGACCCTTGATTCTCCTGACGCGGTTCAAGAGTTTTCCTTTGTCCTTAGTGGTATGCGCCATTCTCTTCACGCCCTCATGGTTCAATGATACTATCCCGGAGTACAGTGATTAAACGTTCTTGTGGGCGACTTCCGCAGCTCGCAAGTGTGCTCACTGTGGAACTGCTCGAGCGTCAAAGGGAAGATTGGGGTAGCATAAAGTATCGAGATGGTTGGCAAGCACAACGAGCGAGTTAACCTCGCAAGGGTATTAGCTCTTGCCCTGGCGGTCCTGTTCGTTCTGTTCGTTGGCCAAGCCTTAAGCCACTCCCACGCAAAAGGGCAGAGTGAAGCTGCCTGTCAGGTCTGCCAAGCGGCGCATATTGGCTCTGCTCCGAAAGCATTAGCCCCATCGCTGTTCAGTCCACTTCTCGCGATCGGGTACGTTCACCCGTTTGTCGTAACGATTCACCAAGAGTTTTTCTTCCACGATTCCCCTTCCCGCGCTCCACCTACCACGTAATACAGAAATACCACAACTCCGGTTCTTATAAGCGCTGACTCCATTACTGAGGCGGCGCAACCGCCATATTTCCAGGCGGCCACTCCAACAACAGCAAACACAGATCACCCAACTTAGGGGTCGGAGGAGAAATTCAAATGGGTTTTAGAAGGCTTGTATTTTTCGCTATGAGTTTAGGTTTGCTGGTCTGCGCAACGTCCGGACGCGCGCAGGTAGGAAATTCCGGATCGATTGAAGGAGTGGTGAAGGATCCTTCCGGCGCTGCCGTTGTCAATGTCAAGGTGGAAATTAAGGACCCGGTCAGCGGGTATGAGCGCACCACCACCACCTCGAACGAAGGTGCATTTCGTTTTACCAACGTTCCGTTTAATGGATATCACCTGAGCGTCAATGCGAATGGATTTGCCCCTTTCGCACAGGATGTCGAGGTGCGTTCTATGGTGCCGACCAGGATCGAAGTCGACGTGAAGATAGTCACGTCTGCCACGACCGTAACGGTCGAATCAGGCGGTGATCTTACGGAAAATGATCCAACATTCCATACGGATGTGGACCGGAACGATTTCGAGCGCCTGCCGCTGGAAAGCGCATCGTCCTCTGTGAGTTCACTAGTAACTCTGGTGACGCCGGGAGTTGCCGCCGATTCCAACGGGCTTTTCCACGGGCTCGGTGACCATGCGGAAAACTCTTTCTCTGTTGACGGTCAACCGATCACGGACCAGCAGAGCAAGGTTTTTTCGAACCAGATCCCTTCCTCCTCAATCCAGTCTCTCGAAGTCATTTCTGGTGCACCGCCCGCCGAATTTGGCGATAAGACCAGCTTGGTGATTAAGGTTACTACGCGCTCCGGACAGGGCGTGACCACTCCACATGGGACAGCCACCACGTCCTATGGTTCGTTTGGTTCAGTGAATGGAGCTTTCGACCTCGCCTACGGTGGTGCGAAGTGGGGAAACTTCATCGCAGTGGACGGGCTGAATACCGGACGATTTCTCGATCCGCAGGAATTTTCCGTAATTCATGCCAAGGGTAACTTGGAAGATGTATTCGACAGGATCGACTACCAGATCTCCGACAAGGACACGGTCCATCTCAATCTTGCTTACTCACGCTCTTGGTTTCAGACACCAAATTCCTATGACAATTTCAACGTAGGGGTTACGGGACCCGATGGTAGCCTGGTTGGACCCACTGACCAGAAATCGAAAATCCAGACGTACAACATCGCGCCGACCTGGACGCGGCTGATCAATACAAACACGGTGTTCACCCTGGGTGGGTACGTCCGTCATGACGGCTATAACTACTACCCCACCGGAAATCCATTCGCCGATCTCAGTCCTCTTCAGCAAGAGTCTGTGGCCCAAAACAGAAATCTCACCAACGCGGGAGCGATGACGTATGTGTCCTACGTAAAAGGTGTCCACAACGTGAAAGCAGGCGCAACCTATCAACAAACGTTTCTGACGGAGAACGACAAGTTTGGAATCGTCGACCCCAACCTGATCCCATCACTCGATCAGCTTGATTCGCAGGGTAATTCTATTCCCGGTTCCCCCTGCTTTGTCGACAACGTTGCCATCGCTGCTCCCTGCACCACCCTGCTGCCTTTCGATCTCACGCGCGGCGGGGCCAATTATCTTTACCATGGTCACACCGACGTAAAACAACTGGCCCTCTACATTCAGGACACCATCACCTATCGCAACTGGGCGTTCAACCTCGGCATTCGCGGAGACCTCTATAACGGGCTCGCCATCGCCCGTCAGGCCCAACCACGTCTTGGGGCGGCCTACAACATCAAGCGCACAAACACCGTCTTGCGCGCGTCCTACGCCCGCATAATGGAAACGCCGTTTAACGAGAACCTGGTTCTCTCCAGCGCGGGATGCAACGATGCCGTCGTGAATGCGATCATGGCCAGCATTCAGGGATATCCTTGCATCACTTCCCCTCTGAGACCTTCCTGGCGCAATGAATTTCACGCCGGCTTCCAGCAAGCGTTCGGGAAATACCTGGTAGTCGATGCCGAATACCTCTGGAAGTACACGCACTACGGCTACGACTTCAGTATTTTCGGGAGCACGCCGATTACATTCCCAGTCGAATGGCATAACTCCAAGATTCCCGGTTACGCCATCCGTGCCAGCGTTCCGGATTTTCACGGCTTTACTGCACTGGTAGTTATGTCCAGCGTAGCGGCGCGCTTCTTCCAGCCGCAAGTGAGCGGAATTGGCGTGACACCAGCGGGGCAGGGCGGGACCGGCGTGTTTCGTATCGACCACGACGAGAAATTCAACCAGACGACACACCTCCAATACCAACCATGGAAGAATAGGCCATGGCTTGGCTTCAACTGGCGCTATGACAGCGGCCTCGTGGCTGGCGCAGTTCCTTTTGGTGATGGAATCAACCCTGTAGATGTTTCTGGTTTAACTCCCGACCAGCAATTTCAGGCGGGGCTTGCCTGCGGTGGCGTTTATGCCACGCCGACGACACCCATCAGTTCGGCTCTCGGGCCGAACCTTTGCCCAGGATCACAGTACAGTTCGAAATACATTACGATTCCGAAGCCCGGCACGGAAAACGACGACCACAATCCGCCACGCATTGCCCCACGCAACCTGTTTGATGTTGCGCTCGGCGATGACAATCTTTTCCATGGCGACCGCTACCGTTGGAGTGCGCGCTTCACGGTCATAAACGTGGCCAACAAGACCGCACTCTACAATTTCCTCTCTACCTTTAGTGGAACCCACTATGTCACTCCGCGAACGTTGACCGGTGAAATCGGCTTTCATTTCTAATATTTCTCGCGTCTGAGGGGCAGGTTTGGAGAGCAGTACGACCCTTCTCCGGCCTGCCCCGTTGGACGGACAGCAACAATGCTCGCGCAGGGCACCTTGATGCTGAAGCTGGACATAGCGACGATGACGGCTCTCGCTCGAAAGAGAGGAGGGCGGTGCGTTTCAACATGCTACGTCAACTCGGTAGCCCCTTTGCTTTGGGAATGTGCAAGCGGGCACCGGTGGAGCGCTGTTCCCGCGAGCGTTCGAAAAGGAACATGGTGTCCAGATTGTGCAGGTGTACGGCCGGGTACGCTCGAACAGATGAAAGAGATTGCCGAGTCTCGCGGCGGTGACTGCCTTTCCACTCGCTATGGAAATACTGCTTCAAAATTACAGTGGCACTGTTCAAATAGTCACGAATGGAGCGCTACGCCTCTTCAGGTCAAGAAAGGGCACTGGTGCCCAGTCTGCGCTCGCGTCGCTCGCTTGACCTTGCCTCTTTTGCAGCGAATCGCGGTCCTGAAAGGCGGTTGCTGTCTGTCGCCTATTTATGTGAACTCTTCACAGCCCGTCCGATGGAAATGTGCCGTCGGCCATGAATGGCTGGCGAGGGCGCACTCGATCCGGGCTGGATATTGGTGTCCGGTTTGTGCTCACAACCAGCGATTAAGGTTAAAAGAAATGCGTCAAATCGCGGAAGAACGTGGGGGGAGGTGTCTGTCGACCAGTTACAAGAACGCGAGTACGGCTCTCTTGTGGGTTTGTAGACACGGACATCAGTGGAAAGCATGTGCAGCAAATGTGAAGGGTGGGTTCCGAAGGAAAGGGAGCTGGTGTAGGAAGTGTTACAACGAGCGGCGAAGATTTCATGAAAGACTGACCATAACAGCAATGCGAGATTTGGCGATCGCGCGTGGGGGCTCGTGTCTGTCCGCTGAATATCTCGGTAGCAAATTCAAATTGACCTGGAAATGTGAGTTGGGACATCGCTGGCAAGCGGCGCCGTCCTACATCGTTCAGGGCACTTGGTGTCCGGTATGCGCCCGCAACCAGCGGCTGAGTTTGCCACTTTTTCAGGAGCTTGCGGCAAACAGAGGCGGAATGTGTTTGTCTGAGACGTATGTGAATGAGCGCACGGTTCTCGAGTGGCGATGCGCAGATGGACATGAATGGAAGGCCTTGCCGGAAAAAATCAAACGAGGGTCGTGGTGTCCGACATGCGCCATCATCCGTAGGAGAAGCGAGTGGGTGCATCGACTGACCCCTAAGCAGAGTGAGGTTTCCAAACCTGCGATTCCCCTGAATGCACGACGCATTCGAGTTCGAAGCCGCAGAGTGGGGGTTGCAGTGAATGTCGCCAGCTAGGCTTGGATAGTAGTGACGGGAAAATGCTTTTTTGTTATCTCTGCACTGAGCTACCTGCAGACGATAGCTCTCACATCCCTAGAATTCCAGCCGCAATTGAAACGCGATCATGCGTGGCGTGCTATCACCGCCCAACCCCACGCCGAGCAAACCGGTCGGCGGAGAAGTTGTGTACGTCAGCGCTCCAAACCCAGTCTGGGTAGATGGCTTTCCCGGAATCCCGGCAAGAACCATGCTCGGAAGCCCGAAATTCGGATGGTTCAAGACATTGAAGAACTGAGTGTCGAAACGCAGCTTTACACGCTCGGTTAGGAAAAACCATTTCGTCAGATAAAAATCGCTCCAGGCAAAATCGGGCCCGCGGAGAGCGTTGCGGCCGAGATTGCCAAATTGGCAAGTCTTCGGACTGTCGCCGCCATGGCACGCGCCAGTGCTTGGATCCACGGCGGAGACGAACGCATTTGGATTGAGCCATTGCACGGTACCCGGTTGGGTGACGCCGGGAATCGGTCTGTGCTCATAGAGCGGGACACCGGGAATCACGCTGGCGAATTGCGGGCCACTGCCGTTCACAATGCCATTGCCATTAGCAGAGTACGGCGTGCTCAAAACCGAGAACGGAATCCCGCTGTGCCAAAAGACGGTTCCCGAAACCTGCCAGCCATTCAGCGCGTAGGCCAAGTATCTATTCTTGAATTTCAGAGGGAGCTGATAGACGTATTGCGCGTTGAGACTGTGGCGGATGTCATAGTCACAGGGACCGTAGTCGCGCGCTAAGCCGCCGGGGAGCGGGGACAGGATTCCTCCCGCTGAGAACTGCAGGAATCCGCCATTGGAGACGGTGTCCAAGCAACGGCTCAAGGTGTAGTTCAGCTGGCCCATGAAGCCGTGGCCGAGGCGCTTCATTGCGGTGATTTGCAGCCCGCTGTAATGACTATTCGCGCCCGTAGAAAATTGCGTCACTGCGCCGAATCGGGAATCCGTCGATTGCGCATAGGGGAACGGCGTGAAACATCCTTCGCATACCGTTTGATAGCCGTTCACTTGTGTAAGATACGGCTGGTTGACGGCGCGGGTGCCAACATATTGCGCGTGGATGCTTGCTGTCGATCCAAACTGATGTTCCAGGCCAAGACTCCACTCCATGAAGTAGGGCGCGTGAAGTTTTCCATCGGGCACCGCCGTGATAGCGACGGGAGGAAGACAGGTTGCAGGGTTCGACAGAGCAGACCCGCAGGAAAGCTGACCCTGCGCAAATCCGGAACTGAACGTTTCATTCGCGGCCAGTGTTGCGTCAACCGCACTGTCAGGCACTCCCGGCGCAATGGCTGTCCCACCAACAGTTCCAAGAAGCCCGCCCTGGAAAGTTTGGACGTAGGGCGGATTGACGCCAACTACATCGGCGATGGCGCCGGGCAATATGTCGCTGAAAATCCCAAAGCCAGCACGCAGCACGGACTTCGGTTCAAACTGCCAGGCGATGGCTGTTCTGGGTTGCAGTATCGCGAGGGGCGTCGAGGAAAACACGTGACTGAGATCGGTTTGAATGGCGGCGTTCAAAGGCTGATTCACATCATGCGAGATGGAATCGAAAGAGCCGCTCAGACGGGCGATATGCTGATGCGGATTCAATGGATTGGAATTCAACGTGTCTCGCAGCCCGAAGGTCCAGGTAAGCTTCTCCGTGACCTTCCAAGTGTCCTGTGCGTAGAGATCGAGATTGAGGAAGTTGAAAGGCTCGTTTGCCGACGTGGGGAATGTCTTTGCCGCAGTAGAGGCGACTCCATAGATGTATTGCGGCAGCGTGGTGTAGGTCACCGTCGGGACCGAACCCTCGCCGAAGTCATAGTCATTCAGTCGAAAAATTCGTGTATTGGTTCCGAAGCGGAGTTCGTGCGCGCCATGGCTCCAGGCGAGGTTGTCGTTGATAAAAAACCGGGTAGCGCGTCTCCCCTGGACCCATGTGTTGTTCAGTCCCCCGACCTTCGTGAAAGGGGCATTCGCGCCGCTGCCTTGCAACACGATGGGAAACGCCGCGAGCGTCTTCTGAAAATCACTGGGCCCAAAGAGGCTTCCATACCAGGAAAACGCCGGGTTGAAATAGTTGACGAGGTTTTGCGAGAAGACGTGGGTATATCCCGCTGCAAAAGAGTATAGAGGTTGCGGGGAAAGAGCGTTGAACAAGGGGTTGATGGGATCGGTATAGGCAGCCTGGAGCCCGTTGTCCGTTTGAAAGCGGAACCAGGTCGTGTTCTTCTCATTGATGTTGTAATCGATGCGAATCGTTTGAACCTGTTCGTGATCCGTGCTCGAATGCGAGATGCTCTGACGATTGGCACAACCGTTTCCATCATTCGAAATTGCCGGAGCAACTCCACCGACATCGAATGGACAGCCAAGTACCGTGAGAGGCGTCCCGTTGGTATTTCCGTAGAGCGAAAACATCTTCTGATAGAACGGCACCGACTCCGGGGACGGCTGGTAAACGGACCCGGTAACTGAATCAGTTCCACCCAGAGGAAGTTGTTGCAATACATAGCTCTCGAACGCCTGAGTCGGGACGGTGGCGGCCGTGACAATGGGTAGCGCAATCCGAACCCACTCGCTATCGAAGAAGAAGAACAGCTTGTCGTGGAGAATCGGCCCGCCCACACTGCCTCCAAAGTGGTTCACTGTGGAGCGAGGTTTGTGATTTCCTGGAGTCGCATTCGTGAAATAGTTGGCCGCGTTGAACTTCGAACCATTCCACAACTCATACAGATTTCCATGGAACTGGTTTGAACCGGATTTTGTTACATAGTTGACCTGCGACGCGCCGTAACGCCCCTGATCGACTGCATAGGAAAGCGTATTGACCGTCACTTCCGCTATCGAATTTAATCCAAGAACCAGATTCGTCGAGAGTCCACTGTTTAAATTCGTAAGAGGATCATTCGTTTCCAGGCCGTCGACGATATAGCCGTTCGAAAGAGCCGGCAGTCCATTGAACTCAACGTTGCCATACCCGTTCGTGCCGCCGACGAAATCATTCCCGCTTCCTGCCGTGTTGACAAGAGCACCGGCGGCAAACTGCAGGGGGTAAGTTAAATCGCCACCCGGATTGGGTAGATCCTCCAGCGCTGGTGCGCTCAAGTTTGTCGAGGTGTTTGCGTTCCCCGGATTGATGAGCGGGGCCTCACTGCTCACCTCCACGGTCTGCCTCGATTCCGCCACCCTTAGTGTGAATTGGACCGACTGCTTCTGTCCCAATCCAGAAATGACATTGTCATTCTGTTGCGGATCGAAGCCCTCTGCCTCTGCTTTGACCGAGTAGACACCGGGTTTTAGCTGCGGAAAATTAAAGCGTCCCTGCTCGTCGGCCGTGGCCCGGCGCTGTAGGCCCGTCTCGCGATTTGTGATGGTGACGAGAGCGCCGGGAATGGCAGCATTGGTGGCATCGGTCACTTGGCCAGCTATGGCGCTGGTAGTTTCACCTTGTGGCGGCGCTTTCGCCGCACAGAAGAGCGCAACACTCACCAGAAGAAGGCTTGGAAGAGTGGCGCGTAGCATGAGCGAAATGCCTACTTTCTTGAATTGCCTTGGTCTCAGCGCAATCGCCCACGGACCAAGTGTCACGGCCTTACGTATCAGCCGTGAATCAGGCCATATATTAAGCATGGTTAATTGTATAAGTAAAGCGTAGTTTAGTTCAGAAGAATAACCGCATTTCTCCGTGGAGTCGGCCAACCAACCTTGGCCTGTTCCTTCACCGACGCCCTGACTCCCACAACGAGAGCGAGTGGTGATACAGTGGAGTCAGAATCATGATGATCACGATTTCCAAGGAAAACTATCTCAAGGCCATTGCAGAGGCCGAGGCGGAAGGCAATACCGTGATCTCCGCACTCCTTGCTCATTGGCTTTCCGTAACACCGCCAGCAGTAACCGCCGCCCTCAAGCGCCTACGAAGAGACGGTCTAGTCACCATTACTAAGGGCGGCCGGATTCAACTTACTTCCGAAGGACGGAAGGTGGCGGAACGAACCATTCTTCGTCATCACCTGATCGAGCGCATGCTCTCCGAGATTTTCGGGATGGAATGGGTTGACGTTCACGATGAAGCAGAGCGTTTGGAGCATGCCGTTTCTCCGTCATTTGAGAAGAGACTCGTCAAAGTGCTCGGGCACAAAGGGACCTGCCCTCACGGAAATGGTCTGGCCGTGATGAGCCCCGAGCAACGGCGCAAGAAGGGTCAGCGCTTACTCAGCGAAGCCGAGGCTGGCTCAAGCTATCGAGTGTGTAGCGTGTACGAAAGAGATCGCAAGTTGTTGGAATTTTTGCAAGAACACGGAATCCGTCCGGGCACTCATGTGAAAGTCGAGTCTAAGAACTACGATGGGACATCCATTCTAAGGGTTGAAAGAAACCGAATGGCGCTGGGTTCTCCGGTCGCGGAGAAGGTCTGGGTAGCGCAAGAACGCCAGCAGAATCTTCATTAATCTCACTTAATACAATCTGATATACTGCGGTTAATGTGCGTGAGTATATCCGTACCTCTCCTCCCCGGCGATGAAAGGCGTGCCGGGGAATCGAAGGACACTATGAGGAATTGCCGGTGAACTTAGGACCTCTGTCCAGGGTAACGCCGCAAGCCGTCCGCCAAGAAGACGTCGTTATTACCCACGAGGACGTGGATCGTGCACATGATCGGGTGCGTGTGTCTGCGGCGCGAGCCCAGCGGGGTTTCTTCTCCAGATTTCGTCTCCTGTGGCTGCTCGTGGGACCCGGGATTCTGGTGATGTTGGGTGAGAACGACGGCCCCAGTATGATTTCTTACGCCGCGACCGGCGCGCGATTTGGAATTGGTTTCTTCATTCCCTTCGTTATCTTGACGTTTTGCATGGCCATCGTCGTACAAGAGATGACCATGCGCCTCGGTTCCGCCACGCACCGCGGCCACGCGGAATTGATCTTTGACCGCTTCGGGCCGTTTTGGGGCTGGTTCTCCATGATCGACCTAGGCATCGGTAATTTCCTGACGCTGATCACTGAATTTATTGCCATTCGGGCCGGCTTGGGATTTTTTGGCATTCCCGCATGGGCTGCGGTCGGAAGTGCACTCGTGTTCTTGTGCTTGGCCGTCATGATGCACCGGTATTGGACGTGGGAACGAACCCTGCTCGCTATCGCAGTTTTCAATCTTGTTTTCGTTCCCGTCGCCTTGCTTACCCACCCGAATTGGCACTCTGTCGGCAGCGCACTCGTTACCTGGAAGCCGCTCCCCGGAGGGTTGACCCAAGACACTCTGATCATCGTGCTCGCTGACATCGGCGCTACTGTAACCCCGTGGATGCTTTTCTTCCAACAGAGCGCAACTGTCGACAAGGGACTTACCCGAAAAGATATCCATCTTGGCCGCATCGACACGGTAGTTGGGGCTGCGCTGGCCGCTATAGCTGCGGTCGCAACCATCATTGCCACCGCTCCCTTGTTCGCTCACCACATGACTGCCGAGAACTTTCAGGGAGCAGAATTCGCCCAAGCGCTTCAGCCTTTGATCGGGCGATTCGGCGCGGCATTGTTCGCACTAGGCATCGTGGAAGCTGGAATGGTCGCGTCCGTGACGATTTCCATTTCTTCCGCCTATGCGTTCGGAGAAGTAGCTCGCAGGCCGCACAGCCTGAACCTGCCGGTCACGCAGGGAAAGGCTTTCTACTCGGTGTTGTTTCTTTGCGCGGCGACTGCCGGTGCGATCGTCTTAATCCCCGGGCTTCCACTTGTTTATGTGGTTCTGCTCGTCAACGTTGTCGCCGTCTTGGCGATGCCGCCGGCTCTCGTGTTCCTCTTCATGCTTGCGAACGACCACGAAGTCATGGGCGATCTTGTGAGTCCGAGGTGGGCGAACATACTTGCCACCAGCGTCGTCGTTTTTCTTACGCTGGCTGGCCTGCTCTTCGGCGTCAGTGTGATTGCGCCCAATGTCTTCGCTTTTCTAGGCGGAAAGTAGAAGGACCGGAAGATGCGCTCAAAGGACAAAGCACCCGTTGCGATCAGTTCCTCCGATCAACAACTGGTTCTGTCGTCGCTCGAACCGGAACAACTCGCTCGGCTGAAAAAGCACCTGATTCCCCGGCGTGAGCTTAAAGGGCCTGAGAAGTTCGTGATGTGGTCGCTCCGAATCTATCTGCTGTTCATGATGGTGGTAGTCGTATACCAAGTCTGGACCAGCCTACACTAGGGCATCTATCCAGGGCTGGTGTAATCCGTCGGGACCCGACTCCAAACCTCTACCTAATTAAAGTAACCCTCTAAAAAGAGTACCTCTGTCCTTTCGTCCGGGATAACCTACCAAAATTCGTGGCGAATGATACTGTAGCGGACTTGGCCCGGCGAATTCGACGATCAGCAGCCCGTTGACCCACCTGCTCACGAAGCAGGTGCCTCACCGCAACGCGGCAACCCAAGAGGTAGACTCGACTTTACAATATGTCGGGAGTTGTATATACTTACCGCCGTTTGGTAAAGAGCCTCCCATGCCGAATCACCGCATAGCCGACCTCACGAAACTCGTGAAAGAGGCCGGAATACTACGTCCGCGAGACCTTCAGGCCCACGGCATCCCACGGGTTTATCTTCGCATGGCAGTTGACCAAGGCTCGATCATGCAACTCGGGCGTGGACTCTACGTCGCCCGTGGTGCCCAGCCAACCGAACATCACGGCCTTGCACAAGCTTCGAAGCGCGTGCCCAAGGGAGTGGTTTGTCTTCTATCAGCTCTTCGTTTTCACGACCTGACAACTCAATCGCCGTTCGAGGTATGGCTTGCAATTGGTGAGAAAGCACGCGTGCCTAGGCTCGACAATCCGCCACTGCATATAGTTCGGTTTTCACGCAAAACACTCGCCTACGGAATTCAAGAGCACTCCATCGAAGGAGTCGCCGTTCGAGTCTTTTCGCCCGCGAAGACTGTTGCAGATTGCTTCAGATATAGGAACAAGATTGGACTTGATGTTGCGCTTGAAGCCCTCCGCGAATGTCAACGAAAGCGCCGGGCGACCGCAGATGAAATCTGGAGAGCCGCCAAAGCATGTCGAGTGGCAAACGTCATGCGTCCTTATCTTGAGGCCCTATCGTGAGCCGAGAAACGCCACGGAATCTTGCCGTTTCTGTTCGTCAGAGGCTCTTCAACCGCGCGCAGGAGAGGCACGAAGACTTCGGCCTAGTTCTGACCAAGTATGGATTGGAAAGATTTCTTTATCGTTTGGCGCACTCACAATATCGGGACCAGTTTGTTCTGAAAGGCGCTCTGCTCTTCGAACTTTGGACGCATCACCCATATCGTCCAACTCGTGACTTGGATCTCGAAGGCCAAGGAGACAACAGCATCGTTCGAATTAAACAAGTGTTTGCCGAGATCATCGGCCAACCAGTCGAAGATGATGGTTTGATTTTTGACCCCAAGTCCCTGCGTGTTGCACGGATTAAAGAAGAACAAGAGTACGAAGGACTGCGCATCAATTTCATTGCTCGCTTGGAGCGCGCCAAGATTCACATCCAGGTTGATGTGGGCTTCGGCGACATCATCGTTCCCGCACCTGAGGAAATTGAATATCCACGAATGCTCGATTTCCCAAGTGCCCGCCTTATGGCCTATCCAAGAGAAACGGTTGTCGCCGAGAAGCTTGAGGCAATGGTGAAGTTGGGGATGGTCAACACTCGGATGAAAGACTTCTACGATCTCTGGAAACTCGCCCGACATTTCGATTTTAATGGCGATGTCCTTTGCAATGCGATCACGGCCACATTCGAGCGCAGACAAACGGAAATACCGACAGACACACCTCTTGCGCTGACGGAAGAGTTCTCGCGCGACGCGCAAAAGGCCAAACAATGGCAAGCCTTCGTCAGAAAAAGCAATCTCGATCACGACGGAGTTACACTCGACACCGTTGTCGCTGACCTGACGGAATTTCTCTTGCTCCCACTGAAAGCAATTGCCACATCCCAAAAGTTTCCGATGGTGTGGCGCAACAACGGCCCCTGGTCCCCGACAACTCCCCGCATCTAGGCTCTCTTCATCAAAACAAAACAATCGCGGCTTGCTCTAGCACTCGGTCGCGCCAGGTAAATGGCGACCTGTCACGCCCGTTGCCATCCGCTTCAGCCGCAAATTCTGCCGCTTCGCTCTGTCCTTTCCGTGAGTCCGTTGCGACTTGGTTCTCCTTTCTGGGTGAGAGAACCAACTCTCAACTCACGGAAAAGGACAAAGAAAATGAATTTAGAAAACATCAAAAACATCACAAATCAAGCCATCGAGCAGCTCACCGAAGCGCTGAAGGCTGGAAAGAGCGAAGTGCTCACAAACTACCTAGCCGCCGTGGCGAAGTTCCACCGCTACAGCTTCCAGAACATTCTGCTCATCGCTCGGCAATGCCCGCAGGCTACGCGTGTAGCAGGGTTCCACGCATGGCGCTCACTGGACCGCTTCGTGAAGAAGGGCGAAAAGGGCCTCATGATCCTCGCTCCACTCGTCAGGAAAGTTGAGTCTGCGGGTGCGTGCTCGACCGAGAAAGAATCCCGAATCTTTGGCTTTCGTGCCGTGTACGTCTTCGATGTCAGCCAAACCGATGGCGCTCCGCTCCCGACCATTGGCGCCCCCCAGGGCGAACCGGGCGAATACTTCTCTCGCCTCGAACAGCTTGTTCGTGAACAGGCCATCACTCTCGAATACTCCGCTGAAATCGCTCCGGCAAAGGGCATGTCCTGCGGAAAAAAGATCATCCTACTGCCCGGAATGGCACCGGCAGAGCAGTTCTCCACTCTGGTCCATGAACTTGCGCATGAGATGCTTCACCGCGATGCGCGGCGCACCGAGACTACGCAGTGCGTGCGGGAAACCGAGGCTGAGGCCGTTGCATTCGTTGTGAGCAAGGGCATCGGGCTGGATACGAATACTGCCGCACAGGATGTCCAAGTGAGGGCAAGGCCTAAAAGGAGCATTTTCGGGTTATGGCGGAGGATTTGAAACTGGGAGAGATCGGGCATCTTGCCGCTGAGGCGGACGAGCAAAGGCTGCGTTACAAACAGCTCGAGAAGTTCGATACCGATACCCGCAGAGACACCGATGAGGATGGTTTTGAGCAAGCTTTCGCTGCGCTTCAGGCCAACATCTTTCCACTTGAGCTTTCGCAAACGCAACGAGAGCCAGGCGAGCAGGAAAAGGAATGGAGTTTTGCTGAACGGAACGAAATGTTTGAAATCGCCGTAAAAGAGCGCCGCCACGATCACCAGCTCCACCAAGAGAAGCCAGCGGCGCGGTGCGGCCGACACAGTGGGTGTGAGTGGCAGGGTGTGCATGAGGCTTTATACGAAGAACCCCTAGAAAAAGTCTCACGTTTGCCTTCTTGCTGTCGCTAGCATTCCGGCGCGGGCAATGGAGGCTCGCTGCCAATGCTAGAAACACTTCGTCAGGTCCCCTTCTTCCTAAATCGTCATCGCGAAGCACCCTTGTTAAGGGAGCGCGAAATGTTCCTGGGCCATCTTCAGCAGCAAGGGACAAGCCGCGCTTCGCTCCTGTCTGTATCGAATGAGCTACTGCACATTGTTCGTCTCTTGCGCTTGGACAGGATGAGGGATGTCTCGCTGGATGAGATTCGACGCGCAGCAGATCGCTTTGTGCTTGAGGGAAAGTCGAATCCCAGAGTGCTTTCGTGCGGTCACACGGCCAGCTTTTTCGTGTACGCCGCGAAGAAATGGCTCCGTTTCCACGGCTGTCTGAAGATGCCCACTCCTCCGCCGGTACCATTCGCCGAAAACCTTGATCAATTTGCCGGCTATATGCACGAGGAGCAGGGGCTTTCGCCGTACTCGGTTAGCTCACACTGCTCGAAGACATCAATTTTCTTGCGTTGGGTTGGGAATCGGCGCCGGTCGCTGGCAACGGTGAAGCTCGAAGACGTGGACGACTTCCTGGCGTACCTCGGTCGCAATGGATGGAATCGGAAATCTGTGTCGGTTGCGACTCAGGCACTGCGGGCCTTTTTCCGCTGCGCCGGGACACATGGCTGGTGTGCAGCCAGCCTCGCCAAGAGCATCGAAGGTCCAAAGATTTATAAGTATGAAGCGCTGCCGGAAGGCCCGAACTGGGAAGAAGTGCAGAAACTGTTGCGCTCAGTAAAGGGATCAAATCCAACGGCCTTGCGGGCACGCGCTGTCTTAATGCTATTCGCGTTTTACGGGCTGCGGACGGGCGAAGTATCGAGGTTGTTGCTAAGCGATTTTGACTGGCGCGAAGAGACGTTCGTTGTAAACCACTCAAAAAGAGGCGGCACACGGCAGTATCCGTTGCTCCGTAACGTAGGCAACGCCATCTTGGACTATCTGAGGAAGGGACGGCCGCGATGCGACTGCCGGAACGTGTTCGTCACACTCGACCCACCGTATCGGCCAGTTGGACCAGCACCGTTGTGGGATCTCACTAATCGCCGAATGAAGGCGCTCGGCATACGGTGCCGCCGAAGGTGCCCTCATGCCTTGCGACATGCCCGCGCAACTCATCTTTTACAGCAAGGTACCTCGTTTAAGGAGATCGGTGACCTGCTCGGACACCGAAGCCTGGAATCGGTCGGCATCTATGCGAAGGTCGATCTCCCCTCGCTTCGTGCCGTGGCAGACCGCGACCTGGGAGGGCTGCTGTGAAACTCAGGCGGGCGGTTGAACTCTACATTCAGCGGAAGCGCGATGCTGGCCTTCGCTTCAGAAGTTCCGCAACCCTGCTCCGTTCATTCTTGGGCCACTGCGGCAACAGCGAACTCCGCCGCATCACGGTGGCGCCAGTGACAACCTTCATCGAAGGTTCTGGTGTGAGACCTGGTACCTGGTGCGGCAAACACGGCACACTCCGGCGCTTCTTCGAATACTGGATGTTGCGGGGCCACTTGAAGAGCTGTCCAGTCCCGCCGCATGCGCCGAAGGTCCCACAAGCCTTCGTTCCTTATATCTATTCCCGACCTGAGCTGCGGCGGCTGCTCAACAACCACAATGTACAGCAATGCCAGCGAGTCTCGGCCTGTGTAATGTCTGCCTTCACGTTGCGAACCCTATTGTTCTTTCTGTACGGAACGGGGATGCGCGTCAGCGAAGCACTGCGGCTCCTGCTGAGCGACGTAGACATGGATCGTGGCGTGGTGACGATACGTGGTACAAAGTTTTATAAATCCCGCCTCGTACCGCTCGGGCCAGATGTGCAGAAGGCAGTGGAGAAGTATCTCCGGTCGCCTGGGCGAAAAAATCAGCACTATCAACCGTTGTTTCAGGCAAAGAACTGCAAACCCATCGACCTCCAGGTGGTCGATGCGAGCTTCGTCCGCTTGCGTGAGCTTGCCGGTGTTGTTCGCGATGAGAAATCGACATACCAGCCACGAGTTCACGACCTGCGGCACACCTTCGCGGTTCATCGGCTGACCGAATGGTACCGACAGAATGCCGATGTCCAGCGCCTCCTTCCCGCCCTATCGACATACCTCGGGCACGGTACGCTGAGCTCGACGCAGAGATATCTGACGATGACACCGGAACTTCTCGAACAGGCAAATCGTCGCTTCGAACGGTATGTCTCGGGAGGCGTCGATGAAAGATAAACATGCCCTGGCTCCCTGGATCAAACGCTTCCTACTGGAGTACCTTCCCTCCGACCGCAACTTCGCTCGTAATACGCAGCACAGCTATCGCGACGCCCTGCGGTTGCTCGTCACATTCGCGGGCACG
Organism: Candidatus Acidiferrales bacterium; assembly: GCA_963722985.1. Classification (GTDB taxonomy): domain Bacteria; phylum Acidobacteriota; class Terriglobia; order Acidiferrales; family UBA7541; genus Acidiferrum. The sequence goes on from CAVROZ010000008.1 coordinate 1,022,495, forward strand.
ACCCTGCGCAAAAGACCGGATGAACTTCTCGTCGAAGACATAAGCGCCGATCTCGTAAAGAGGTTCCTGCGGCACATCGAAGAAGCGCGGAAGTGTTCGATCTCGACCCGCAACCAGCGCTTGGCAGCGGTGCACACGCTGGCGACGTTCATCGGTGAGCACAGCCCGGAACATCTGCCTTGGTGCGCCCACGTTCACGCTGTGCCGTTCAAAAAGCCCGGGTATAAGCCTATCGGATATCTTGCAAGGAGTGGAATCGATGCACTCCTGGCTGCTCCAGACCAAACCAGACGGCTCGGGGCTAGGGATCACACTCTGCTGTTGTTCATGTACAACTCGGGTGCTCGGGCTAGCGAAGTAGCCCAGCTGACGGTCGGTGATCTGCGCCTCGACGGAGGGCGCGAGAAGTCGCAATCGTTCGTTCAGCTACACGGCAAGGGGAACAAGATCCGCTTCTGTCCCGTATGGGCCTCGACAGCAGCAGCGCTGAAACCCCTAATCAAAGGGCGCGAGGATACCGCGCGCGTGTTTCAGAGCCGCACCGGCCAGCCGATGACGAGGTTCGGAGTCCACGATATAGTCACACGCTACGCTCGCCTGGCTGGAGTCCACTGCGCTGAGCTGCGAGAAAAGCGGGTGGGCCCGCATATCATCAGGCACACGACTGCCACTCACTTGTTGCGGGCCGGAGTCGATATCAACACAATCCGCGCCTGGCTGTACATCTCGCTCTACTCTGGCGATGCGGCCCTGTTGCTGGAGAGCCTGGAGTATATCCAGCAAACTGCGAATCAGATCCTAAATTCCATCGGCGCGGAGGATTCCCCCGCGCCTCCCGCAAACTAGCGGCGATTGAATGCCTAGTTGGAATCTAGACGGTCAATGCGCTTGGCAAATGGCTCTGGGAAGGTGGGTCCGATGATTGTACCCCACGACCTCAGCTTATGGCGACAGCCGCTTCGTGATTTGTCCGACTAGGTGTTCTCGGTGGATTGCTGTGCGATAGGAGGGCGCCGTCTGTGCCCTCAACTTCCCAATTGGAATGAATGCGGGCTTGGCTCGTGCCCTGGGCGTCATGCTCAAACTCGATTTTCAGCGAGCTGTGTTGAATCGTGTTCCGAAGATGGAGGCTCACCCGGAACGGAAATTCAGGCAGGTATTCTTCATTTGCGATGAATACCAACACTTCGCTACCGTCGGAGAGAGTGAGCCTACAGGGGACGAAAAGTTCTTCAGCCTTTCGCGCCAACCAAAGTGCATCCCAATCGTCGCGACGCAAAGCATCAGCTCACTCAGGTCTTCACTCCCCGGAGAGAGTTGGCGCACCCTACTCCAAACTTTTCGGACAAAGATCTTCTTGGCCCTGTCGGACGACTTCTCAGCTCGAACCGCAAGTGAACTCTGCGGAAAAGAGGACACCCTCAAGTTGAGCTACAACATATCGGAGAGCGGACACGATGCAAACGTGAGCTTTTTTACAGGGAAAAGCCTCTCGAACCGCGCTAACGTGACGACTTCAAAAAGCTACAACACGCAAAGTGATTTCCGCTTCGACATGAAGACGTTCACCGAGTTGAGGAATGCCCAGTCGGTGACCATTGCTTACGATGGATTGAATCCGCTTCCACCCATGTTTTGTTACTTGAAGCCTTACTACAACGATGTCAATCGCTCTTACTTCGAACAGCTCGCCCGAGGTGAACTCTGATGCTTGGGTTTGAAACGATCTTGCCTTTCTTACGACCTATCGAACACCTCATCTTGGACGACACCATCAGCGAGGTCATGGTCAACGGGGCGAACTGTGTCTTCATCGAGAGAGCCGGTGTCCTTCAAGAAGTCCCCGACCTGAAGTTGAGCGAAAAGTCTCTGATGGTCGCCGTCAAAAACATCGCCAGGCGGCTTGGGGACGACATCTCGGAACAGAAACCTATCCTAGACTCCCGGCTACCTGATGGGAGTCGTGTCGCTGCGGTGATTCCGTCCTGCAGCATACACGGCGTAACGCTCACGATCCGGAAATTCAATGGCCGTCACTTCACGATGGAGGATCTCGTCAGACACGGAAGTCTTGATGAAGGGCTAGCTCTGCGCCTCAAGACATATGTTGAAGATCGCCAGAACATTCTCATCAGCGGTGGAACTGGTACCGGCAAAACGACGCTCTTGAACGCCTTAGGGAAGCTCCTCTCAGATGACGACCGAATTCTCCTCATCGAAGACACGTCTGAGATTCAACTCCAGAAGCCAAACCTGGTCCGGTTTGAGGCTCGCCAAGCACAGTCAGGCCTTCCCGCTGTCACGATCCGCGACCTGCTGAAGGCATCACTTCGGCATCGGCCCGACCGAATCATTCTTGGTGAGATTCGGGGCGGTGAAGCATTCGACTTGCTTCAACTCCTCAATACCGGGCACTCCGGAACGCTCTCTACTGTTCACGCCAGTTCGGCTCAACAAGCAATCTCAAGATTCACGAGCTGCGTTCTGCAGAGCGGCGTCGAACTCCCCTATCGCGCGATCAAGACCAACATCGGCGACTCTCTCAACGTCATCATTCAGCTCGAACGGCGTCCAGGACGCCGCTTTGTTTCTGAGGTCATCCAGATCAAGAAATACAACCCTAACACGGATGAGTTTGAATTCGTCGTGGTACCCGCGTTCGATTGAAGCCCCATCAGATTCTGGTTCCCAGCCTCGGTAGCAATATGCCGCTCGTCGCTACAAATCCGCCGCCTCGCAAAGTTGAAGAGCCCAGTTCACTGCCCGTGCAGGGTGTGTTAGTCTGCCCACCAGCGACACCAGATAGACGGCCAAGGAGAAAGTCTATGGCTCGTCGTTCTGGTCAAGTTGGCTATGAAGAAGTGAAAGGTGGTTGGTATCACGTTCGGTTTCGAATGGATGTTCCCGGACAGGAAAGGCGGGCTTATTTAAGCCAGCCGATCTGCCCCGTCTCCGGCCCTGGTGCTCTCACGAAACTCAAACGTCTCAGGAAGAGAAAGGAAATCATCACCGCAAGCGGAGCGGACAGCCACGAACACTTCGAGCAAGTGGAAGCGTTCAATCATGGCAAAACGTTTCGCCAGCAAGCTGAATGGTGGCTGAATCACGTGCAGACTCGCAAGCGGAAACCGATCAAGCCAGCGACCGCCGCGGGGTTTGAGAGCTACTTGAACAAGTGGCTCCGACCCAATCTCGGCGACTTGCCCGTCTCATCCGTCAACAATCTCGCTCTGCGAGGTCTCGTGACCAAGATGACAGACTCAGGCATGTCGGCAAAGATGGTCAACAACGTGGTTCAGGTCGTCAAGATGGTAGTGGCATCTGCGGTCAACGAGAATGGGGAACGAGTCCATCCGAGGACCTGGAACCACGAATTCATCGATCTGCCCGAAGTCAAAGACCAGCGGCAGCCAACGTTCACTGGTGCGGTGATGGAAGCGATTGCAGGCGGCTCCAAAGGAAGAGAGCAAATGCTCTTCGTTCTTCTCGGGGCCACCGGAATGCGGATCGGAGAGGCGCTGGGCCTTGAAATTGACAAACACATTTCCAGCGATTTTTCGACTCTGCACATCCGGCAGAAGGCATGGAGGGGGCAAATCCAACCATTCCTGAAATCAGAGAATGGGATTCGGGACATCGATTTGTCAGCCTCGATTGCTGAGATGCTCAAGGAGTTCAGTGGTGACCAGACTTCCGGCTTGCTGTTTTGCTCGAAGAATAGGCTTCCACTCTTACAATCGAACGTCCTGAGACTCTCCCTGCATCCACTTCTCAAAAGGCTGAAACAACCGACGATGGGTGCCCACGCCTTCAGGCGGTTCCGAACTACATGGCTGAGGAAGCAGCATGCGCCAGAAGACTTGATCCGCTTCTGGCTCGGCCACGCCAACAAGAGCGTCACGGACGGTTCGGTTAACAGGTTCGATTTCAAATCCATAAGTCGTTGTTCAACCGTCGCTTAGGGTTATTGGGAAGCCAATCTTCTCCCTCAAATGCTCCGAAGTTGTTCCAAACTATTGCCGGACTTCTACAACTGAAACAGCGATGCAGTCCTCCATTTGGCGGCGATCGCATTTTCGGCTTAACCAGTCAACCTGGCTGGTCCTGGCTGGTCAGAGTTACGCACTCACCGCTCGGATGTAGCCGGATGATCTCGGGTTGAGATTCGGGGCGGAATCCTCTGCGATGATCATTGAGTTAGCAACAAGGGCCCTTACCGGCTCCTAGAATTTGTAACCAGCCCAGAGCGCCCAATAATTCAAGTTGCGCCCTGGCTCGGTCTGCTTCAAAAACTGTCCCGCGAAAAAAATTCCGTAGTCGGCTTGGAACCAAACATGACGAGTCGCCTGCCAGCGCATCTCGACTCCGGGTCGGTCGCCCACAAATCGTGCGTTACTATTTCCAGACGACCTGATTAGCATGCCAGGGACGGAATAAACACCGTCTTGTAAGCTTTGACGCCAATAGAAAATCCAGTCTGCTGAGACGGTTACACCATGTCCCCAGTCGGTCAACACGCGAGGATGTAAGTCCCTAAAGTTGAGCGGTCCAGGACCGGTATCGGCAATCACGCCAAAGTAATTCCCGATTGGGAAGAGTGGATAAAACGTGCCCAACGTGTTGGTTCTCGGAATGTCCCCACTTGAAATATCAGCTTTGAGGCTAAATCTTGGCTTAAGCCGCCAAGTGGGAACTGTATAACCCGTATCACTTGCCACAGTCCATGCTTCGATGCCTGCAGACCCGAAGCTTCCGAACTGCCATACGCCTTCGTAGTCGAAATCCCATCCACGTTCCTTTTCTGCGATCGGGCGGGAAAACCTTGTTCCCAAGCTTTGCCGCCGCTCAGGCGCTGTTCCTCGCTCATAGCTCGCTTGTGCGCGATTAAGACCTAAGTAGTAGGCGTCGATAGAAATTGCGCGGGACAACGGTCTCCATCCGTACACTCCCCAAAACTCAACTTGATGATTAGGGTAGTCATCGAAGAATCCAAAGTTGTCCAAACGAGGTCGAACGGCGAAAGCGTCGATGCGCCACGACCCCACTTTATTTAATAATCGGAATCCGATAAAGCTCAGGCGAACATTCGGGCCTTCACGCACGTCGATCAGCCGTCCGGCTCCATACTCCAACTCTTGAATGCCGACGCGTAAGGTTAGCCAGTTGTGATCACCTGCGGTGGCGAGATCCAAAAACGCGTTTTGGAAATCTAACTTCTTCTCATCAATAGGGCGAGGGCCACCTATCCTGAACGACTCCAGACCAGATTTGAATTGAACAAAGGTCCTAACATGCTTGCCGAAGTGCGCGTCAAAACCCAACACATAGCGTTCAAGGAAGAAGTTGTTCCAATACGGCTGTTGACCCCAGTTGTTGTTGCCAGTCTGCTCCCAGACTTCACGAGCCTCGCCGCTAATTGTGAGAAACCAGTCATTGCGTCCGTGACGAAGACGAATGTATTTGACGGGATCCCAAAAATCCTGCCGAAGCTTGGGGTCGGCCAGGAAGCTCCAATCCTCGTCTTGCCTAAGCAGATGAAAGCTGCGGTCCGGGCTTGGGGAATCGGCAATCGAGGTTGATTGTCCACATGCGCAGACTACATTGAAAAAGAGCGTCAACACCAATGCAGTGAAGGCTCGGATTGACTTTGGTCGCTCCACTTCGCCCTTCTATCTAGCGTTTTGCCGTTGAATGGATCTCTGCGATATATCCTCCCGGGAATTGCACAATGGCGGAGGTTCGCTGCTCGGCTGTGAAGGGAGCAACCAGTATTTCCACTCCAGCCACCTTTGCCTTCCCTAGAGTGTCCGCCAGGTTTGACACTTCATACCCAGTCATTTCCCGCCCGTAAGGATATGGAAGATGCCCATCCGTCACGAACACCGCCAGCTTTCCGAAAGTGGATTCAATGCAAATTCGCCGATAGGTGTCGCCAGGCTTGCCAATCTCAATGCCTGGAGCGCGTGGATTGTCAGAGACGATTTTCCCGCGAGAAAAAGCGCTGAAACTCCGCGTGAGATCCTCCGCGCGATCCGCCGAAACATAAACCCGATTCTCTGGGATGGTCTCCAGTGCTTTGTAAGAGGGAGCACTTGTATGCCAATACAGCTGCGTGTTGACGCCGCCCGGCCACTGGATGATCGCGTCTCTCCCAATAGGGTCGTTGAAGGGAGCGACGAGGACATCCGCACCGGTTGAGCGAGCTGCACGAATAGCCGCATCCAGGTCCGTGACAAGATAGCCCGTGCGCTCCAGGCCAAACGGATATGGGATGGGCGTCTTGAAACCAAACACTGATATTGACCCAACAGGAGTCAATACCAATTGCGACATTGTGCTGCTCGGCGTCGGAGTCACCGTAAACACGCCTTGTTTCGTGGCGGTGCCGCCGAACGTAGCCAACAGGCTCGAGACGAAGCGGTCAAACTGGTCCGGCGCGACATAGACATGGGTCGTATCGTACTGCGGTCCGACCGCAACGTCCGGCGTTGCCGCAGTAGCCTGCGCGAGAACGGGGGCAGAATTTTGCCAAGTCCCCAGACGGCTGCCTGCAACAAGCACAACGATCCCGAAAAACATCGCCCCAAGCGCTCTACTTCTTTGCATCGCAATGCTCCTCCTGTTTTGATGGCAGGTATGGCAAAGCCCCGGCGAGCCTCCCATATGATTCGTTGACGCCTTCTCAGTCTGTGTGAGCGTGAGGCTGCGGCTGCGCCACCGGTTGCGCACTCGCCGGCTGATCCCAATGCTTAGCCACGAGGCACACCGAAGCAGCGTGTGCGAGACTGATCTTTTTTGCAAGAATCCAGCCGCCGAGTTGCTCCCCGAGCACCATTCCCAGAAGGCCGAGCAGAGCCACAATGGGCGGCGCCGGGCTTTTTACGCGGATTACTCCATACAGAACGCCGACAAACAGGCCTACAAGAAATGAAACGAAGAGTACCTTCATGCAGAGCACTCCTTCCCTGTTTTCTGAATCCGGCGATGGAGACTAAGAATTAGAACGCGAAACAATCGCAACCCAGTTCCCATAGCCCGAAGTCTCCCAAAACAGGCAGGTGCCAGCTCTTTTCCTGTTGGGAGTGGGTCGGCAGATGGGTGCAGACAGCGGAGTGGGAGGCCCCTAGAGCCTGATCCGAAGGCTTCGCATATCCGCCATACTGTTTGACGGGAGACCAGTCCGGACTCACGGGCAGGGCTGGCGGTGCGAGTTTGGAAAATTCAGCAGTGGCGCAAACGACCTTCCCGCCAACGACTGTGAGGACCGATTCAAGTTGCTTAATGTCCTGTTCCGGGATGGAAAAGTAGTCCGCCGAAAGGACGGCGAAATCCGCCAGTTGTCCCGGCGCGAGCGCCCCCTTCTTGTCGTTTTCCGTCGAGAACCAACTGCTCCCGAGCGTGTAGAGCTTCAAAGCTTCGTCTCGATCGAAGCGATTCTCAGAGGGGTAGAGACTCAAGCCCCCGATCGTCTTACCGGTGACGAGCCAGTAGAGCGAGAGGAATGGATTGTAACTCGACACTCGGGTCGCGTCCGTGCCGGCTCCGACGGGAACACCCATTTCAAGCATGCGCCGAATGGGCGGCGTGCGCTTCGCTTGCTGCGCACCATAGCGTTCAACGAAGTATTCGCCCTGGAAGGCCATGCGGTTCTGGATGGCAATGCCCCCCCCAAGCGCCTTCACGCGTTCGATGTTGCGATCCGTGATTGTTTCGCAATGATCGAAAAACCAATGCAGGCCGTCAAACGGAACCTCCCGGTTCACCTCTTCGTAGACATTCAAGGCCCTTTCGATCGTTTCGTTGTAGGTTGTGTGCAAACGAAACGGCCAGCGGTTTTCGACGAGATGACGGACCACGGCTTTCAGTTCACTCTCCATGACTGGGAGCATGTCGGGCCGTGGCTGAAGGAAGTCCTCGAAATCGGCGGCTGTGAAAACGAGGTTCTCACCCGCGCCGTTCACGCGGTAAAAGTCGTCGCCCGCGCTGGGTTTCGTCATTTTTGTCCAATTTTGGAAATCGGACAGTTCCTGTTTCGGTTTCTGCGTAAAGAGGTTGTAGGCGAGGCGAATCGAAAGCTCCCCGTTTCGGTGCAGTTCGTTTACGACTCCATAGTCGTCGGGATAGTTCTGGAAGCCACCGCCGGCGTCAATCACGCTGGTAAGGCCAAAGCGGTTGAGTTCCCGGAAAAAGAGACGCGATGAGTTGAGCTGGTCCTCGCGCGACAGCTTCGGTCCCCTAGCAAGTGTGGAATAAAGAATATTCGCGTTGGGTTTTGCGATAAGCAGACCGGTGGGATTTCCGCGCGAATCCCGCTGCACTTCTCCGGCGGGAAATTCCGGCGAGTCCTTGCCGTAGCCCACGGCACGCAGGGCCGCTCCGTTTAGCAAAGCCCGGTCGTAAAGATGGAGAACAAAAACGGGCGTGTCAGGAGCGGCTTCATTGATTTCGTCGAGCGTTGGCATGCGGCGTTCTGCAAATTGGAATTCTGTCCAGCCCCCGACGACCCGCACCCACTGCGGCGCGGGGGTCCTGGCCGCTTGCTCTTTCAGCATGCGCAGTGCGTCGGCTAAGGAAGGCACGCCGTCCCAGCGCAACTCCATGTTGTAGTTTAGGCCCCCGCGAATCGGATGCATGTGCGAGTCATTCAGCCCGGGAATCACCGTGCGGCGGTTCGCATCGATGACTTGCGTCCCCGTCTCTCGCAGACGGAGAATCTCGTCGTCATTGCCGGCAGCTGAGATCTTTCCGCCAGTTATTGCGATTGCTTCCACGAAGGACGGAAGCCCGTTCGTTGTGATCTTGGCGTTGTGAAGTATCGTGTCAACAGACATGGGAATCTCCTTCTGCAACTAAAATCGGGTTCTGGAAGGCAGGGGCTGGTCTGCCCTCCCGGCTCGTTTATTTGTGTGCGGCTGCGGCGAGGGGAACGATGTATTCCGCAAACTGTGTTGCCGGTAAACCGTGCACCATGGTGTAGGCGTATTCGACCCCGACGCCGTAGGCACCGAAGTGTGTCTTCACGATGTCCATGACCGCGTCATAGGTTCCCCTGAGAGCCCAATCGCGCTGCCATTCGAGCATCGTGGAAAGGGCCGTTACGGGCTTCGCGCCCGCTTGGATCACGCGCTTCATCGCGTTGTCGTGCGACAACTGGCTTACGTCACCGCAGCAATCCTCGACGACGTAGACTTCGTATCCGTCGTGTATCGCTTGTACCGTCGGGAGAGCTACGCAGGTTTCCGTCCACAGTCCGGCCAAAACGATCTTCTTGCGGCCAGTTTTTTCGATCGCTGCCACGAAGTTCTTGTCATCCCAGGAATTCATCGACGACCGTTCGATGGGTTCCTGGCCGGGAAAGACCGCTCGGAGCTGCGGCCACATATTTCCGCTGAAAGACTTCGTTTCGACAGTCGAGAGTACAACAGGCAGTTCGAACACTCTTGCGGCCTTAGCGAGCGCGATCACGCTATTGATAATCCCCTGGCGGTCGGAATTGCTGACTCCGAACAGCATTTGTGGCTGATGGTCGATCAACGCCACAACGCAATTGTCGGGAGTGAGTAACCCTTTTTCACTGCGCTTTGGACCGATGTTGCTTGGACTCATTTTTCATTCCTCCATTGATGAGACCGGACTTACGGAAACTTCTTTCCAAAAACCCGCTTGAGCGACCCCTTGCGTATGCTATTCATGAGTTGAACGTGACCTCGTTCAAATCTCAGAAGTTGCTGCCCCTTCCGTGCTTCATTTCCTCTGGCTTAAAATCGCTTACCATACGAACGATTGGTCACGCCGCTGCACTTCTTGTGGTTTTGAAGAAGGCAAGCATGTCCGCATTGATCTGTTCGGTTGGTGCTTATGCGACTTTCCCCTTCTCAGCACTTGGCTGTGCTTTGGCCTGCTTTGATTTGATGAGGGCGGCCGAGGATGCTCCTTCGAGCGACAGTCCATAGCCGACTTCACGCACGATGCGCTCCTTCAACGGTTGAATAAAGTGGATGCGCGTGTTGCGGCGCGTAACTTCCGGCGCTTTCAGGTACAAGTCGGCGAGTTCGTGCACCCGGCTGAGCGCCTTACCGCTCGGCACAACTTCGGCAACCACTCCCCATTCGTAAGCGGTACGCGCCGGGAGCGGCTGTGGGTTCAGCAGGAACGCCTCCGCTCGTCCCGCTCCAGCGCGATAACTCCAGGTGGTAAAGATTCCGTCGCCGGGCGCAACGCCCGCGGAGAAGTGGGCCACATCCTGGAAGGTCGCACCATCCGCCGCCACAATTACACTGGCAAGTAGCGCGTAGTCTGAATGCACATGGGCACGTCCCTCGATAGCCGCGATGACCGGCACTCGTATGTTGGCTATGTTTTCCAAAACCTGAACGCCTTCGTCGTGAACCTGACTCCAGACGCCGGGATCGGTGACATCGCCGAAAGAGGACCAATCGACATCAGTTATGAACTCCCCACCTGCGCCCGTCAGGATTACGATCTTGTTCGCTCTATCTTGCGCAATCCGGTAGAAGGCATCGACAAATTCTGTGTGAGATTGCGCGGTCATGATGAACGGTCCGCCGTTGGTGTGGAATTCAGCGACGAGCACACCCTTGGCATCTCGCGTGAGCTTCAGACTGCGATAGGCATCGAAGTAGTTGGCCTTAAGTGCATTCATAATATTTTCCTCTCTGTCTTGGTTCAGAGAAAATCCTGCTGATGACCGAAAGATCCTGATTGGCGTTCATACACCATTGGCGATGGCAATCCCGATGCCAAATATTTTTTTCCGCTAACTGATTGATCCTTAACTGCACCGGTGCAGGCAAAGCGCGAAGCGCGGCTCAAGTGTCAAAACTGTCAAAATTAAAACCTTGACACTGCGGACCCCAACTTAATGGGCGCAACGTCGTCGTAATCGTCGACACCGTGATTTTCCCAAGGTTCATTTCGACCGTCGCTTCGACGCGAGTTGCTTTAAGACTTCCTTCGTAAAGACGCCACAGTGGAATCTGGCATGATCGTCGATCAGTTCCAGGAGAGCATCTTCCCCGGCTGCGCTGATGGCACTGAGGTTTGTGATATCGATGACAAGTTCACGGCCGTCAAGAAGCTCTTTGGCCTTTGTGTACTCGTTAAGGAGTTCGGCTACCCAAGGCTCAACGAGAATACCTTCGACCACCAGTCGGCATTGGCGTGGGCTGTTAATGACAGAGATCTTCAACATGCCACACTCTTCCTTGTAGGTCCGAGAGTGCAACACGCCCCCCAAACTGTGCAGCTGTAACTACTTTAAACTTCAGGACGGCATTGAAATCGGCGGGAATGAAGTCGAAGGTGTCAATCTATGAGTTTTGACACGGCTCGGCCGTGCCGGGCGGCCCGATCACGCGGCGTAGTCTCTGGGATCAATACCAAGCTTTCTTATCCGCGCCAGGAGTGTCGTGCGATTGATGCCCAGGCGTGCAGCGGCTCCATTACTCCCGCCCACGCGGCCCTTGCTTAACGTGAGCGCGCGCATAATCTCTTCCCGCTGTTTCTTCGCACGTTCCGCGCTTTTCTTCGCGCGCCCATCGGCCATCTTCTTGCCTTGATCGCTGGCCAGCCCCTGTTTTCCGTTTAGTGCCTGAAGCGTACTCCTTACAATATCCGCTATTTCGTCATGACGTGAATCCTTCGTTTCGCGCTCATGTTCTTCTCCGCTCAACTTGCGCATTTCCATAAGCGGCGCGTCAAGCGACTTGCTACGGGTCAGGATGACAGAGCGTTCCACCAAGTTCTCCAACTCGCGGATGTTTCCTGGCCATTCCCAGGTTGTGAATGCCTTCATTACTGACGGCGGTATTCTTTTGATGTCCTTCTGAAGCTGCTTCGCGAATTTCTGCACGAAATAACCGACCAGCAGTGGAATATCTTCTTTGCGCTCCCGAAGAGGTGGGAGTCGAATCGGAAAAACATTTAGGCGGTAGTACAGATCGCTGCGAAATTCGCCCTTCGCAACCATCCTGACCAGGTCGCGGTTGGTCGCAGCAATCAAGCGAACGTTCACCTTCAGAGTTCGCGTGCTCCCTAGCCGTTCAAACTCCTGTTCCTGAAGGGCTCGCAAAAGCTTTGGCTGGATTTCCGAGGGAATGTCCGCCACCTCGTCCAGGAAGAGCGTACCGCCATCCGCCAGCTCCAGCCTCCCAATTTTCTGGCTGATAGCGCCCGTGAACGCACCCCTTTCATGTCCAAACAATTCGCTTTCCAACAGCCCGGTCGGAATAGCAGCACAGTTAACCTGGACGAATATGCGGTCCTTGCGACGGCTATGTTCGTGAACTGCGCGGGCGATCAACTCCTTTCCCGTTCCTGTTTCGCCGAGGAGCAAAACGGTTGAATCAGTGGGCGCAACAGTTTCGACCAGTTGCAAGACTTGCTTCAGCGGCGGACTGCTCCCCACAATTTGCCCGAAATCCACGTCGCCGCGGATCTCTTGTTCGAGATAAAGATTCTCTTGGGCCAGTCTCTCTTTGAGTTCGCAAAGCTCGCGGTATGCGAGAGAATTCTCAATGGCAACGGCTATCTGCCCCGAAGCCTCCCCTATGAAGTCGACTTCCTCTGGCGCGAAGGAATTGTTCCGAGTCCGAGCAATCGCCAAAACTCCGACGGCTCGGCCCCGATTCACGAGCGGTATCACACATTGACTCTTCACACCCTCAGCGACGAGCAACTTGTAGTAGTCGGAAGGAAACTCATCGGCATGGGTTATGGTTCTAACGACTGGTTTGAGTTTTTCAAGGGCTTTCCTGGCGATGCCCACCGGCTCAATGAGCATCTCTTCTTTAATAAGGCCTTTTCCTTCCGGGAAATCTAATGCGTACACGCGAAACTGTGCGGAGTCTGCCTCAGGGAGCGAGATGTGTACAGCGTCCGAATCCGTCAATTCACGAACGGTGGCTGTAATGGCGCGCAGCACTTCGCGAAGATCTAGTTTCGACGTAATCCGATTAGTCAGTTTGAGGAGTAGCTGGAGTCGATTGTTTTGAATGATTAGAGCTTGCTCTGCTTTTTTGCGATCATCGATATCGGTATTTGTGCCATACCATTTCGCGACCTTGCCTTTGTCGTCGAAGGATGGAGTCGCTCGGAACAAAAACCAGCGATATACCCCGTCGAAACGACGCAAGCGCGCTTCGATTTCACCCGGCTGGCTGGAGGCTATCGCGGTTCGCCAGTAATCCACGAGCGCGTTCAGATCGTCCGGATGAACTGCGGCTGTCCAGCCCCAATCCTCCACCTGATCTGCCGCAAGGCCAGCGTAATCCAACCAGCGGCGGTTGAAAAATTGAGCAGCCCCATCGGCTGAGGCCGACCATGCCATACACGGAATGGTTTCTATAACCTCGCGCAGCTCTCGCTCACTGCGCTGCAGCCGTTCGTTCTGACGTTGCAATTCCGCGTTTGCGGTCTCTGCTCGTTTGAGGTTGAAATTGTCGTCAATCGCGAAGGCGACAACTCGACCAATTAGTCGCAAGAAGCTAATATCATCGCTGCTGTAACTAATTCCAGGGTGTCCCGACATGCCCAGAGCGCCGAGGCGGCGCTGTGGCGTGGTGAGGGGAACAAAGACGAGCGGCCCAACGTCAAGCCCTTGAGCTGCAATCCCTTGCTTGAGGCGGATGGGTATTTCTTCATCGGTGTTCCAGTCGCGAATGTAGATCGGTTCCTGCCTGGTATACGCCTGCCACGATGGCCGCTCTTCAACTGGCACATCCGCGTATGCCGATACGAGGCTCTTCTCTCGCCCGACCACAGCCCATTCGACTTCAGTGGAGTTCTCCTTGTAGACTACGATGTAAAACTGTAAGAAGGCGAGGAATTCGCGCAACTGTTCCGAGAGGATCTTCGTCAGGTCCTCGGGCTCTTGGCACAGAGAAAGGGCTTCGCTGAGGCGAAGCACTGCCTCATATCGTCGACCGTCTGTCCGCTGCGGATTGGATGCCTGCACGCTCATGTGGTTCTTGGGCCGCCGTGCGATCGATTAAGAAGTTTAACGCATAAGACACAACGAGTGAGTGGTCTGAAGCCCGCAAAAGCATGCAATCCCAAACCGAAGAACCTCCGTCAAGGAGAACGAAATCCTTTTAATGTGGTGCACGACGATTTGGCGAACGACAGGCGCTGGTAAGACGGATATTTTCCGCGAGCGCCGCGGCAGCGGAAAGGATCACGACTGGTGCTGAGTCGAGGAACTCCGCCCGGTGATGTTCGCCGATGCCAAACACGTCGAGGCCGACCCTATCGGTGAGCTCAATCTCTTCCAGTAGATTGTGCATGCGCTCCACCGGACCGAGCGTTGACCGGTGGCCGGGTCCGAAATAGCTGCCGCGAAACTGTCGATTCCAATCTGCATTTAGGTCACTTCTCCAGGACAACTCTCCTTTCGATTGATCGGCGCACTACGCCGCTATGTCATCGTTCGCTTAAACACTTTGGATTGACTCCGGTCCCCAGACTCTCGGCGCGCTTGCCAATCTTTTTCAATGTCGTTTCAAGAGCTCGCAACTCTTTCGGGCTCGCATCGGCAAAGACTTTCCTGATTTCGGCTGCGTGTTTGCGAAAAATCGGCGCAATCAATTCTTTGCCTTTTGAGGTGAGCGATACGATCCGGACGCGCCGATCGTCAGGACTCTCGATCCGGCTTACCAGGCCTCTAGCCAACAGGCGGTCGATGGCCACACTGATCGAGCCGGGCGTAAGGTACACCTTTGGGCCGATCGTATTCACCGGCAAAGGTCCTTTATTGAGAAGCGCTTCAAGTATCCGGAAGTCGGTATCGTCGATTCCCGTCTCCTCAAGTCCCGCATAAAGGTATTTCGCGGCCGCATGAAAGGCCTTCCCCAACACCAGCCAACAGTGAACCGGGTCTCGCGGGTTCTTGTCCATGACAAAACTATTTTGCCCTTTTGTATAACCGATGTCCAGAACAATGTATCTATACCAATAGGATCGGCATCAATGTATTACAGACGCCGGGCCCGATTCGGCACCGGTCACTAGGAGATGAGCATGAAGATCACTTCTACAATCGCACGGTACTTGCTTGGTTTGATCTTTTTGACGTTCGGGCTAAACGGGTTCCTACACTTTATTCCCATGCCGCCGCCAACGGGCGTTGCAGCGCAGTTCTTCGGGGCCTGAACTGTTCGGTTTGGAAGTGAAGCACTTCAACGGCGACACGATCACGGTTGCACAGTCCGTATGGGAAGGTCGGGTCCAGACTCCAAAGACGGTGAACGCTCTCCGTCAGGTGGACTTGCACCCTACCGTTGCGGCCATGCTCCGCGATTTCATTGGCGACCGGAAACAGGGCTTTCTCTTCCGGACTCGTACGGGAACACCATTTCTTCAATCAAACTTCCTTCGCAGCTCTCTGTATCCGATTCTGGAGGAACTCGGAATCGAGAAACAGGGCTTCCACGGCTTCCGCCGGTTCCGTGTCACCCATCTTGAATCTAGCTGCGTGCCACCCGCCCTCGTGAAGTATTGGACGGGCCATGCCAAATCGAGTGACGGTGAAGTAGTTCGACAGACCGTCACAGATAGATACATCAAGATGGCAAAAGACACGAAGTTCCGTGCGGATGTTGCGGAGCGAATCGGACTCGGTTTCGACTTGCCGAAGGCCAAAATGGTCGAAGTTGCTCCAGGTGCTCCAAGTGTTCCAAGATCTCAAGAAACGGAGGTCCCTGTAAGCATTTGAAAAACCGGGAGAAGTTGGCTCCCCGGGCTAGATTCGAACTAGCAACCCTTCGGTTAACAGCCGAATGCTCTACCATTGAGCTACCGGGGAACCGGCAAGTAGACATCTAATTTACAACAGCTTGCGAACCAGCGCCACTCTCCTTGTTTTGAATGGAATGAACCCTTGAAGTGACACACAAGAATGGGCACAGTTTCCGGGAGAGGAAACGAGAGGATGAAGAGGAAACGATACTCCCGGAAATTTCAGAGGATGGCTGTAGAGCGCATGAAGACCAGCGAAGATGTCGCTGAGTTGGCGCGAGAGCTGGGGGTGACCCGAAGATGCCTTTACAAGTGGCGCAGGAAGCTGGAAATCATTGAACCAGGAGAAGAAGCGTTGCGGCCCAGCACGCACGCATCTTCTCACCGCAAGGAGATCCACCGCTTGAAGCAGTTGTTGGCTGAAAAGACTCTGGAAGCGGATTTTTTCAAAGGTGCCTTGCAAAAAGTAGAGGCTCGAGGCCAGAAACGCGACGAAACTGGCGAGACGGCATCTACGAGCAGATCCGAGAAGTAATATTTTTGCAAGGCGGCCCGAGTATCGAGCGCATGTGCCAGCTGGTTTCGGTCCGGTGTAACAGCGCCCCATTGCGAGAAGAGATAGTCGGCGAGAATCTCTGACCGGCTGCCTTCTTTCAGGTTTAGAGCATACGACGAGGGCATATCGTTCCTCCTACTCGATGGCTTTCGATTCTATGGACTTTTTCATTGGGCACTGAGATTTGGGCGACCCTTCAGGGGGAGAAGGATTAAACGTCGTATAATCTCGTGCGCGCAACGGAGGAGCAGAACATATGAACGTACAAGAACAAATCAAGAAGTATATTACCAGCCAACCGGAGCCAAAACGCAGTGACATGCGAGAGTTGCATCGGCTCACACTTCAAGTGTCACCAGAATGCAAATTATGGTTCTTCGATGGTAAAGACAGCAAAAATCATACTGTTTCCAACCCTACGATTGGATATGGATTTCACACAATAAAATATGCCAATGGAAAAAGTAGAGAGCTGTTTCAAATTGGTGTGAGCGGAAACAAATCCGGAATCTCTGTCTATATTCTTGGTCTCAAAGATAAGAAGTACTTAGCCAAAACGTATGAAAAAAAACTAGGCAAGGCGAGCGTGACCGGATATTGCATTCGGTTTAAAGCTCTAAAGGATATAAACATCGATACGCTTGAAGCGGCAATCCGATATGGGCTTGCAGCTCAGAATGAAAAAGGCAAGCTGACGAAATAATTCCACTGTTAAAGGCAAGCAGTTATCGATGCTTCTCTCGGCAGGGCTGCGGAGCTTGCCGGGCTTCCTCTGGGACAGATGATCACGATCCTGACAGAATTTGGAGTAGAGAGCAGGCTAGAAAAGGATGACTACCTCCAGGGGCTTAAGAATCTCCATAAAGTATGGTGATCAGTCGCGGGAGATGGAGCTCCGCGTCAACCAGCATGCTCTCGGGTGTCCGCGTGCCACAGGGCGATAACCTGCGCCTGGCACTGCTGTGGAAGTAACCGAGTTACTTCCGGCTTACCGACTAACCACTACTTGAGCGAATTAGCGCAGACGTTAGGGAACGGCTTCAACTCTATTTGGCAAAAAATACACCGCGCTCGGAACTTTTTCGTTCCTCCCCGCAATCACTACCGAACATCGGTGTTCTTTTTGTTTAAGAGGAGTGTCCTTTGATCCGACCTAAGCTCGTCTATGTGGTATTCGTGTTCCTTTCCCTGGCACCTGCGCTGACCGCTGAAACACCAACTCGCCATGTTCTTGACCAATGGCTGGAGGCGTTCAACTCCGCTGATCGCGTTAGGCTGACCTCCTTCTGGCAGGCCTATAATCCCGACTGGACCCAGATCGACCGCGAACTCCATGTCCGCAAGGAATCGGGCGGTTTCACTCTCATGAAGGTCACTTCCGACGATGGAATCAATCTCGATGCCATCGTTGCCGACGCGGGCGAAACTTTTCTCGGCGTCTCCGTTCATCTTCGCTCTGCGGCTCCTCCCAGGGTCGCTTCTATCACCATCAATGGGGTCGTCTCCGCCGAAGGCATTGTTCCACATTTCCACAATGACTCCGAGTTGGTCTCTGCGGTCCGGAGCAAAGCCGAATCTCTCGCCACCTCTGATCAATTCTCCGGAACTGTCCTCATCGCCCGGAATGGAAGAATTCTTCTCCGTAAAGCGTCGGGCCTATCCAACCGAAAAACAAACTCACCCAACACGCTCGACACCGAATTCTGCCTCGGTTCGATGAACAAAATGTTTACTGCCGTCGCCGTCCTGCAATTGGTGCAAGCCGGAAAGATTTCTCTTGATGCGACCCTTAGCAACTACTGGAGGGATTACCCAAATCAGGAACTCGCGAAAAAAGTCACTGTGCGCGAGCTCCTTAACAATACTGCCGGCACCGGCGACATCTTCACGAGTGAATTCAACAATCATCGCCTCGACATTCGGACCCTCGACGATTATGTTCGGCTCTATGGCCGTCGCCCCTTGGAATTTGAACCAGGCTCACGCTCACGCTATTCCAATTATGGTTTTCTCCTTCTGGGTGTCTTGATCGAAAAAATATCCGGCCAATCCTATTACGATTACGTCCGCGACCACATTTTTGCCCCGGCACGTATGACCCACACCGATTCGCAACCCGAAATCGAGAGGGTCCCCTCCCACGCCGTCGGCTACATGCCGAATCCCAAGGGTTGGACTCCCAACACGGACACACTTCCCTGGCGTGGCACTCCCGCCGGTGGTGGTTACTCCACGGTCGGCGACCTCTTCCGATTTTCCGAAGCACTCCTCGGCGGCCGGTTGCTTGGCCCCGAATTACTTCAGCAAGCGACTACCGAACAATTTCCCGGCTCCCACTATGGTTACGGCTTTGTAGTCGAAGACGGATTCTTCGGGCACAGCGGGGCCGCTCCTGGCATCAACGGCGAACTCCGCATCTACCGCAAGACCGGCCACGTGGTCATCGCTCTTTCCAATCTCGAGCCCCCTGCAGCCATGCGGATCGCCGCTTTCGCGGGTCATCGATTGCCGTCAGAATAGTTGCGTGATTTGCGCCGGGTCCGTAGGTCCGTTAAGGAATCAGTTTGACGCGATTTTTCTCTCAGTCGTGTGGTTGACAAGATGAAGCCCGGGCCGGACAGGTCGTCTTGCGATACCGTCGTTTCCGATGCGGCCCTTCTTCGTTCTGTCGCCCAGGGCAATAGGGAAGCCATGGCCACTCTTTATGATCGGCATGCTGCGCTCATCTATCGCTATGCGCTTCGTGTCGGTAGAAGCGTCTCCGTTGCTGAGGAAGTGACGCAGGAGGTCTTCCTCGCAATGCTTCGCCAGGCCGACCAGTTCGATCCGCGTGTCGCCCTTCTTTCCACCTGGCTCTGCGCCATCGCCCGTCGACTCGTCTGGAAGCAAATCCAGAATCGACGGCGCCTCTTACCCCTCGAAACGGATAGCGCGCCCGCACAAGCTGTGTCCCTCCCCGATAATCCCCATCTCTTGCTCACTCATAAGCAAGATGTAGAACTCGTCCGCAAGGGTATAGATGCTTTGCCCGCGCAAATGAAAGAGGTCATTATTCTCTGCGAATTCGAAGAGATGACTTATGAGGACGCGGCGGTGGTGCTCGAGGTCCCCGTCGGCACAGTTCGTTCACGGCTTCATCGCGCGAAGGTGCGGCTGGCACAACTTCTGGAGCAGGCCTCTCAGCCTCCCCGAAAGCAGAGCGCCACTTTATGAACGCATCTGACCGTCTCTCTCACGCTCTCGACGATCTCCGCGACGAACATCGTAATATCCAACCGCCTGCCCACGTTCGCGTCCTCGTGCAGGCCTCTGCGGGTGCTGCGAATCTGCCCTCACCTCTCCGGCGCCGACTATGGTCGGTCGCTTTTGCCGCCTGTACGCTCCTATTCTTCTGTCTTTTATCCGTTTCCATCGTCCAATTTCATCTGCAACGGCAGCGGAACGACTCCTCTGCGCGGATCTCGTCTCCCGTCGAAACGACGACCGCATTCATCCCTCTCCCTTCGAGCGCAGGTCTTCCTCCTCCACAGGAAACTTCCTTACTCCGCGTTCGAATGCAAGAATCCGAGTTGCGCCAATTCGGTCTCGAAGTTCCCGAGCCGTTCTCAACGAGATACACACAGGTGGAATTTGCCGTGGGCGAGGACGGCCTTGCCCGTGCCGTGCGTTTTATTCAGCCCGCGTCGTCAGGATCACGCCCATGAAGATCAAATTACCCTTGCGATCGCTTATTATCCCGGTGTTCATTCTTTTGGCCCTCGCTACGACTTGCCCTGCCTTTGGACAAACCACAAACTCGTCGGATGACGCCATGCAACTCCAAAAACGCGCGGACGAATACCTCCACATCATTTCCGCCGGCGCTCCCGGCTTTGACAGGACCGTAACCGGCAAGCCTTTCTCCGCCACCGCCGTCACCGAAACCACACGTATCCTCGAAGATGGCCACCGCATTGTCCGCCACAATGTCATGAAGCAATATCGCGATAGACAGGGCCGCACTCGCCGCGAACAGACTCTCGAAGCTTTGAGTCCATCCACACCTGTCGCACCCAAGCAAATTGTCTTTATTTTTGATCCCATCTTGCATGTCAACTACGTCATCGATCCGGAAACCAAGATCGCCCGTAAATTCACCTCTCCGCAGGGCTCCTCACCCACACAGTTTGTACCCCTCTCGATCCAATCACAGGACAATCCATCCTCGCATTCGCCGCACGTTCGTGTCGAAGAACTGGGTACGCGCTCGATCGAGGGCCTGCAATGTTCCGGTACCCGCACCACCACCACATTGCCGATCGGTCTCATAGGGAACGACGCTCCGATCGTTACCGTGCGGGAAACTTGGTTCTCCCCTGATATCGATGCCGTCGTGCAATCCAAAACCGCGGACCCGCGCTTCGGCACTACTGATTACCGACTAACGAACATCAAACGGTCCGAGGTCTTACCTGATCTATTCCGTGTTCCAGCCTCTTTTAAGGTTGAACTAGTTCCGCACTAAACGCGCCCGCGCTGCTTACTTCGCCTCGCACCACACTGGCCCGGCAGTTTTGTCGTCCCGATCCACTGGGTCAACGCGAATATCAATCAGTTTTGTTGGGATTTTCAGCGAGTTCGTGCGCGACGAAGAAAACGAGCAACCCTGAAGTTATGGACCAGGGTCGGACGACGGGAGGGAATGCGGTGCGAAGGTTGTTCAGCATGCCACTTGGGTGAAGCACAGCATTACCTCGCAGCCAGCGGAAGCAGCTAATGGCGGGGGACATGGGGGACATGACTGAATCCAAGTATAACGCTTTCAACACATTTTCTTCGCGTATCCATGCGGCCCATCATCCCTATATACGATTGCTCCGTGACGCCTTTTTTGCCATGACCGAGCCAAATCTTGATCAATGATTCGGGAATCAGTTCGGTTTCCAAATGCGTGCAGCGGAACCGCCTCATCGCGTGCCATGCCATCCCTTCACCTTCAAGACACCTGACCCTGCGGCCGCTATCTTTCTCCCGCCAGCGTTCCGCCTTTCGTAGCCCCACCTTTTCAAAAATTCGATGGAGCCAATCGCGGTTGATGTTGCGCTGAAGGAGTGGATTTCCTTTGCGCGACGCAAAGAGGAGCCCGCCGGATTTTTTTCCAGCAAGGTACTCTCTGAGGACTGAAGCCAATGATTCGGGCACGTCAACATCGCGTATTCCATTCTTAGTCTTTGGCAGTTTTAGCTTGCCGACATACACACTCTGTCGATCATGCAAAACACGGCAATCCTCAGAAAACGTACTCCCGTGCTGACATCTTCTTGGCTTAAGCGCCTTACAGTGTGGGCAGCAAATGTTATCGCGAACTCTGATCGCCAACGCCTCACCAATGCGCAGGCTCAAGCCCGCGACGATTAGCGATAGCATGTAGGTCACGTTCTTAGGTTTCCGTATCGCGGCCTCGAAAGCGGCGTCGAGAATTTCCGACATCTGTTGCGGTGTGAACGCCTCGGAGTTTTGCTCCCCGGGATCAACAATCGGCAGGTCGATGTAGTCGTGGTCCACGTGCGTTTGAAGATCACCTCGCCGTTTACTTTCAGCGAGGCCACGACAAGTTTGGCGATGGCCACGATCTCGACGATGGTCTTAGGCGCGAGCTTCCGGTCATGGAGCTTTTGCTTTCTCCTGCTAGCAGCCTACGTTGCCTACGAATCCACAGCGGACCTTTGGTTGCAATGCGCTCCAGAACACAGCATCGCTGGAATCCTCTTGGCCTGCGTTTCGCTTGTCGTCATGCCACTGCTGTCGAGGGCCAAGCGTAAGGTTGGGCGTTTTCTCCGGAGTTCGGCCATGCACGCCGACGCCAAGCAAACGGAATTCTGCGCATATTTGTCGGCCATTCTGCTCCTCGGTCTCCTGCTCAACACATTCTTCACCCTCTGGTGGGCCGATCCTGTCGCTGCGGTGGTCATGGTCCCCATCATCGCCAAAGAGGCATCGAAGGTGTCCAAGGCAAGGCGTGTGAAGATTGCCGGTGTGCCTGAGCACCTTGCTGGAATTGGTAAGGCGATGCAACAATACCCATCATGCTGAGAAGTCAGAGGGCGATCTTTTCGCAAATTGTTGGCGGCGTGCTCGCCATCGTGTTTCTGACCGTGTGCATCACGTCTTCGATCTGCCCCGTTTGCCTTTCTGAGGATTTACTATCCGCACAGCACCGGCCGCCGCAAAACATGAACCATCCTCCGAGCACACACGACTGCGACAGGGACGAGTGCGCATGCTGCGGGTTTCAATTCGTCGCGACGCCTCACCAAACCCTTGTCGAGGCTCGTCAAATTGCGCCTGCCGCTGTTCCCCAGATCGCACCAGTCCCGCATGATTTTCCGTCCGAGTTCTACCGACCGCCGCGCTCGTAGCCGCAAACCGCACAATCAGGCGAGTCTGAACACCGCGAAGATTGCTCGTGGAGTTGCCGCATCGAGTGTACGAGGAGGCCGGATGAAACGACTTTTGTTTTTGTTTTTTCTGCTCTGCGCTTTGCTTGCTCGTCCGGCCGGCGCGCAGTCGCCCGACCAAGACGATCCGGAAGCGAATCCAGGTCGTCCCACCGTCTCAACTCCGGCCACGCTGACCCCGGTTGGCTATCTACAGTTCGAGAGTGGATTCACAGGTGCCCACAATTCGCCTGAGTTCTCATCCAGGTATAGCTTCAACGAAGCACTGAAATTCTCCGTAACGCGCCGGCTGGAATTCCTGGCTTCCGCGGAGCCTGTCGCGCATTTCACCACGGATGGCACCACGACCAATCGCGTGGCGGATGTTTTCCTCGGTGTACAGGGTGTTCTGTATCAAGGTGAAGGAGCCAAACCTACCTTGGCTGTCAGTTATTTTCATCGCGTCTATGACGGAGGAGCTCCTGAATTCGATTTCGGAAGCCCGACCAATTCGGTCTTGCTCCTGGCGAGCGCGGACGTGAAAGGATTTCACTATGATGCGAACGCTTTCTTCACCGAATTGGTACAAGACCCCGTTCGGAGAGGGCAATTCGGACAATCGCTTACGATTTCTCATCCGTTTCTGAAGAACTACACACTCTCGGGTGAGATTTGGCACTTTACCCAGCCGTTTCTTCGGAGCAACGCTCTCGGCAATCTGTGGGCCGTCAGCTACACCGCACGCAAAACACTGGTCTTCGATGTCGGCTTCAATCACGGCCTCCCGCACACATCAACACAATGGGAGATCTTCGCAGGCTTCACCTATTTGCTTCCGCATCGACTCTTGCACAAATAATGTTAGCGGCGATGAAGTCCTGGACCAAGTTCGCCAAAATCATTCCCCCTCGACGATTCAGATGAACGCCGTCGGAATGAAATTGCCAACCATTGCTGCGGCCAATTTCATCGGGCGTCTTCCTTAGCACCAGCGCTCGGAACGCATCACGATAGAACGGGAAGAACCGGAATTCGGTAAATGCGCGTCCAGGCGACGCCGCGATCTGCTCCTGCACCCGTTCGTGAAACGGAAGGTAGCTTGCACCTTCCTCGAGAGCGACTTGGCGGATCATTGCGCTGTACTCTGCGATACGGTTATTGAATTCGGCCTGCACGGGATTAGTGGATGCGGGGTTTCCCCAATCGGGGAAAGAGAACATAGCGCGATACTGGCGAAACCTTCGGTTTTCAGCCGGTGAGCCAGAGCCTGCATATTGGCCCGAAACCATCCCGGCGAGGGCTCGCAGGGAAGATGTTTAGACCAAGAGAAGAGTGTCTTGGATCGAGCACTACCGCCGGGAAAAGCCAGGCCTTCGATTGGATTGGCGAGCTTGCCGGTAGGCCGCAGAACCGCACCATTCAATTCAAGAATTTCGGCGTCGGCGGCGATTTGGCTTATCACGGCTTGCAACGTCTTCCCCGAATCTTGGCGTGCAACCCCAGCAAAGTCGTGGTGCTCCTCGGTAGCAACGATGTTATTGCGCTCATTTCGCCCACGGCGCGGCGTTGGCGACGATGGTCGTTCCTTCGCTCATTGATGCTCCGAATCGACACGCGCATGAGAGGCCAAAGCCGTGCGGCAAGCTGTGAGAGTCTTCGGCGGCGAGGTCCTCTATTTTCTTGGCGTGAGTCTCCGCGCGTCGAGATAGGATGTGACCGCCGCAGCACTGCGTTGCGAATCCGCTAGCGCCACGTAGCCGTCGGGCCGCACGAGGTAGACGGCGTTACGTTGCAAGCCACTCCGCCGCATTTGTGGCTGCCATGGAAAAACGTGCAGCCGCAACTTTCGCTGGGCACACATCCTCTGGATCTCCGGCGTAGCCTCCCCATACACGTGCACCTGCCAGTCGAGCAAAGCGAGCGGCGCGAAGTTATCCGAATCCAGACCATTCAACTCGGCCTTCACCCACGGCAAACGGTCACCGCCGTGAACACCTCCCACACGTCCCTCGCTCAAGCTGCTCTCCCGGTAATGGACAGCGATTTGAGACACGGTTCGAAACATGGCACGTCGCACAATCCTGGATTTGAAAAGCAGGGGGAGAAAAAGGGGAACAAGCTTGAGTCGCACCAGACGCGCTGTGGCGCTGGAGCTTGTGACGCCGACAAATCCTTCGTCCGTCGTCGCGACTAAACGTTTTGCGAAGGCGATTCGCTCTGGCTCGTAGGTATTGAGCACCGAGGCGTCCGCGCGCTCGTGGAGGACGGCGGCGAGCTTCCAGGACAGATTCACCGCATCGCCGATACCGGTGTTCATGCCTTGACCGCCGACCGGGCTATGAATGTGCGCAGCGTCACCCAAAAGAAACGCGCGACCTTTGCGAAAGTGGTCCGCGACGCGGTGATGCACGCGGTAAGAAGAAAACCAATGCACGCGATGGACGTCGATTTGCATCCATTCCATGACGCGCTGGCTTACGTCGTTCCAGGAGAGTGTTTCGTCCTTCCCTGTCATTTCTTGGCGCATAGTGCCGACAAGCCTGGCGCGACCTTCTTCCCACAGTGGAAAGACGGCAAGAAATTCCGATGTATCGAGCCCCACATTGATTTCGCCATTCATCGCGGTTCCACCGGCCTCAACGTCGGCGACATAAAAGAGGTGCTCGTACTGCTCGCCCGGAAATCCGATGTTCAACGTCTCGCGCACCAGGGAGTGCGCACCGTCGCATCCGGCGATGTAGGCGGCTTCGCAGATGTCTGATATTCCGTTTAACATTTTGAGGCGAGCCACAACGCGATCATTCGTATCCTCAAAGCTCACCAGTTCCGTTTCGCGCTCAACTTTGATCCCGGCGTTCGCAAGATGGTCGATCAAAAACCGTTCATGTTCGTCCTGGGGATAGATTAGAGCATATGGGTAAGGGCTTAAGTCGGGTCCCACGTCACCGAAGAAAATACGCGCCACATTCCTGCCGGTGACCCACAGATTGGCAGCGAGCATTTTTCGTCCGGCCTCAACAACGGCGTTTGCCAGACCCATTTGTTTGTAGAACTCGAGCGTACGCGCCTGCACAGCGAGCGCCCGGGATGTGGTGCCGGGCTCGGCGGTCTTATCGATGATCCTTACTGATGCGCCCAAGCGGGTCAACCATAACGCCAACACCAAACCCGTAGGACCTGCACCTACGATGAGGACTTCGGTATCCCGATTGGAGGATGCACTCATAACTCGACTGCGCGAGTCGGACTCCGATGGTCAGTTTACTGGACGGCTGCTAAGTTCAGCTTCACGCGACTTTGTCTGCATCATGAAGCACGACCACAGCGAACTTCCAGCCCCTTTCGGTCTTGTGCAGCAGGTAGGTAAGGCCTACGCGCTCCAACTCCTGCCCATCCGTTTTGAGCCGGATGGCTACGCCCATGGCCAATGCCGAGGTCGCACTCAGAAGCTTGAGCTGTTGCAGCTTCCATTCACTTTGGCCGTATTGCCGGCGCCGAAGGTTCTCCATTGCCGGGCTGAAGATGGGAACCAGCGCGGCAGGAGTGGGTAGCGGGATCACTCCTAACGGTCCCACGAGCAGTGCTGGTTCGTGAAAATAGGGCAGGATCGCTTGGATGTTGAGGGTACTGAAGGCTGCGTAGTAATCGGAAAGAAACTTCGTTACGGCTGCTTCGTTGGTCATGACTTTGGCATCTGGCACGGAACTCTCATTAGAGTGGATGGCGGCAAGGGAGTCAAATAATCCCTGCGACGCCCTTGTGAAGAGTCTTGTTGAAACGATTGCTGAATAGTGATGACAACTCAAAATATTACGCATTGGAGAGCTTGCGAAGATTAAAGGACGCAGAACCCGCTGAACAAGCTCAGCGATTTCAACGGCAGGGGATCGAGCTTTTACTTGTTACCGACATCGGTCAGGACCCAGGATGGCGGAAGCGTTTGCGGAGGCCATCGATTTAAACTTCGGAATTGCTCCTAACCAACTCACAGACACCGACGATGGTTCCCGTACGAGAACTGACGAATCAGAATTTTCACCTAAATCGACTCATGGTGTACCTAGTGGGAAGGTCGCCGCGGCTGGTTGTGAAGTACTTCGCAGACCGAATTCGATATTCGATCCTTCATAAAGAGGGACAAGAAAAGAACAAAATGCGCATGCCCGGGAGCTGTTAACTGACGCTAGAGGAACGAGTTATGTGATGTGAAGTTCCCTGTTTAAACGTGGGACATCATTTACAACATCCGTTGACCTGCCGCAAGCTCGCAAATTTTCAACACTTTGTGCTCCGTAGAGCATTCGGTTGCGCCCCGCAGTGCGCCGCGCGTTGAATGGTTATGGTCCAGCTCGGGGCGGCGCTGTTATTCTGCCGCGCGAAAATAAGATGTTGACTCTGGACTATACTCCAGAGTGTAGCCTCTACGAAGGAGCCATGCCAATGCAGATCGGTATCGTCGCCAAAAAGGTGGGAGTGAGCGTTGATGCGATTCGTTTCTACGAGCGCAACGCTCTACTGCCACGGCCTACCCGAACGCAAGGCGGCTTTCGCCAATATGGCGAACGAGACATCGAAACTTTGGCCTTCATCAGGCGCGTACAAGGCTTGGGATTTAAACTGAGCGAAGTCCGCGGCCTTCTGAGTTTGCGGGGAAGCCGGATGCAACCGTGTGCGCCGGTGCAGCGTCGTCTGCAAGCGAAGCTGATCGACGTACGACAGAAATTGGAAAACCTGCACAAGCTTGAGCGAGAACTGCGGTTGGCACTGCGTAGTTGTGACAATGAACTACGCAAGCGAGATGGGCATTGCCGATCCTGCGGGACGCAGATGCTCGAAAAGGCAGTGGCCGTAAATGAGAATCGAAGTTTTGTACATCGCAGAGTGCCCGTCTCATCCCGCCGCAATGAAGCTGGTGCGAGATGTTTTGGTCACGGAAGGTGTTTCGGTGGAGATTCGTGAGGTGCTGGTCACGGATGACCGCATGGCGATGGAACTTGCGTTTTCCGGTTCTCCAACGATTCGTATTAACGGCCGCGACGTTGCGGTCGAGTCTTTCGACACGAAGAGGTTTGCCTTGAGCTGCCGCCTATACTCAGGCTCAAGCGAAATTGGACTGCCTCCCGTTGAATTAGTTCGTCGGGCCGTCGCTGAGGCCCACCAAGGAAATGAGGATTGAAACAGGGCACGGGCATTTCGGCGTCGCTTGCCGCGATCCTGAGTTCCGTCGCGACGATCAGTTGCTGTCTGCCGCTTGGTTTTGCCGCGGCGCTAGGCGCCGGAGCAGCAAGTGCATTTTTCACAACGCTCCGCCCGTGGCTCCTGGCAATCTCCGTCGTTTTGATCGGGTTCGGATTCTGGCAGCAGCGCCGCGCTGTGCAATGCAGTGTTAAGGGACGGAAGGTAGGCCAAGTGCTGCTATGGTCGGCCGTGGTTGTGGTTGTTGCAATGATTTTGTTCCCTCAGCAGATCGCCGGATTTCTCGCGGACCATATTGGCGGGACGGAAAAATGAAGAGGAGAACCATAATCGTTGGCATGGCAGCAATCCTGTTGCTGCTAGTGGCGGCATCCTTTTGGGGGCCATCTTCGGTCCCGCAGGGACAGCCGCCGCTGCTGACCCTGACACCTGAGAATTTCGGCGAATTTCAAGTTGCCTTCGACGCCGATACCAGTGCTCCGCAGTTAGTGTTGCTTCTCTCTCCGACTTGACCGACATGTCTGCGGGGGGCCTCCGCAGCCGAACAATTGATTGCAGGATATCCGGACCGGAAAGTGCACGTGCTGGTTGTCTGGGAGCCGATCCTCTCGACTGATTGGAGGTCTCCGAGTGGGCGCACACTCGGTCGGATTCCGGACACGCGCGCACGACAGTTTTGGGACCCGAAACACCTGGTCGCGCAGCAGCTCAGCCGAATCGCAAAGGAGAAATCTCAATCACTACCCGGCTGCTGCCTGAATAAAGGGAACAACTGGGATGAAGCGATTCTCTACGCGCCGACACTTAAGTGGAGCGACAAACCGATTCCGGCGTTTTGGGATGGCCCGGTTGTGAAGACGATTGCTGGGCTGGAGAGGGCGCTACACGATCTTCCGTGAAACTGTCCTCGTTACTCTGAGTGGTGGGTTCAGGGAACGACCGTTGAATCGTCTGTTCGAAGTTCGTCAATCTGAAAGCGTAGGAATGCGTGAATCGCGGCGAGAGCTTCTTTGTTCCCCGTCATGATCACATCCCGGCGTGACGCATTACGTTTACCCCACGTCCTTCGGGCTCTCGCCTTACCGACTGGTGGCACCAAAGGACCAAGCTACGGCGAGCATACTCGGTGAAACATTGACGCACTTGAAACGGAAACCTGAAATGCGGAAAGACATCTCGCGTCTTAGTACGGCCTGCTGCGCGCCCCCAAAATATGAACTTCCCACAGCTGCGCCCAACCGGCGTTCGTAGCTCCTCCACCTTCCAAACGATATCTAATTTTCGGGGTGAATTCGAGGGGACGTAATTCGGTCTTGGCACGGTCCTAGAGTTCTCAACGGATGCGAGGCTTCCGTTCCTCCCTGATCCAGGTCGAGATAAACATGGCGGATAGTTGAAATATATTCTTTCGTTCGTGTCGAGGCATTTTGCCGGAGCGGATCATCCTTATATGAATTATGTGGAACCGGAGGCTTTTTATCGGTCTGGAAATGAAAGGTCATGAACGAAGCCTCCTAAAAGCTGGTTGATTTCTTTCGATGCCAGTTGATCGGGCTGACCTCCGGAATCGAGTTCGACGATTTGCACCCTAATCATCGAGGAGAGTGACGTCGCGGCTGCGGTGGTTGCGGCTTTCCCTGCTTGGTCAGCGTCGAGCATGAGGATGACTTGATTGAAGTAGGTTGCGATCAGATCGGTCTGGCGGTCGGAAAGCTGCGAGCCCATGAGGGCGGCCACGTTGTGATGCCCAGCCTGATGGACTTTGAACGTGTCGAAAAAGCCTTCCACGAGGATGAGCGTGTAGTCGCGCGATTCAATGGCTCGGTGGAGATTGAACAGCACATGAGATTTGCGGAAGCCTGCGGGAAGGCGGTATTTGGGCGCCGCCCGGCCGATTGCGCGACCCGAGTAGGCCACGAGTTCGCCGTGTTCGTTGTGGATTGGAATCACAACCCGCCCACGAAGGAAACCGTTGCCATTGTAGTAGCCAACACCGAAATACCGAGCGGTCTGCTCACTCAGTCCACGCGATATGACGTAAGAATGTCGATGGTCGATGTTGCGCAGGGCGAAAGATAGAGGCCGGTTTTCTGACGTGTAAGATACCACCTCCTTGTTCACCGATGTGGCGAGAGGGAGGAGATTTTCTGCGAGCGAACGATCCAGGCGCCGAGCGGCCTCCCGGATCGAGCAGCGTTCCATTTCGGCGACGAAGTCGAGGACGTTCCCGCCGACGCGACCCGAACGAGCCGCGATGCACGAAGCGGACTGACAGGACCAGGCGTTCCGAATGAAACTGGCGGAGAAGCTGTCATTGCTTCTGGCCGAAGAGTGCGCAGGAAGAGGGCATTTTCCACGGAACTCCTCCACACCAACTCGCCGAAGACGAACGTCATAGTGGGAAAGAACCGTCTCCATGGAGACTTTCGCTTTCAAGCTTTTGAAGTCAACCCATTCCTCTGGCATCAGTCCCTCCTTTCCTTTGTCGGCTCGATCTGAACGAGTCCACTTTGGAGCTGCCGGGCGTAGGACCCGCCGGAGTCGGAACGTCCGTAATTTGTCGGAAGAGCTTTTCGAAAGCGTTCACACCATCCTCGAAGGTGTTTGTCTCCGCTTCGATTAAGGGATGTCTTAACTGAAGACGAATCAGATTTTTCTTGTCCTCAAGGAACCGCGCTGCAGCCTTATTCTTCGGGCGGTAGAACCCGCAGCGAGCACGGGCCATGCGGTGGGACGCTGATCAAAGAAGTCGTATGTGCAATACGCGTGCCCCCCAGTCGTAAAAACGGCAAGGCTCGCCGTCGGTCTTCCCATTTCGCACGACCTCTTGATCGATCGATACTTCTATTTGGACTCACAGCAGTTCCCTCTGATTGTCGAAAATGAACCCGTAGTGGTATTCGTCTCTGTCAGGATCGTAGCCGTGGATTTCGACTACTTCAGAGACGAAACGCCGGCCTGGACGGCGTTCTAGGTGTACGACGACGTTGACGGAATCACCGACATTTGTTTTGACCGAGCGGTACGGCAAATCGATGCCACTCTGCAACACGCAACTTGTGAATCGGGCCAAGCCTTGCTTAGCCGAGGTGGCATGAACAGTTGACAGGCTCCCGGAGTGGCCCGTGTTCAGAAGCTGCAACAGATCGAACGCCTCGCCACCGCGGATTTCGCCAAGGATTATGCGATCCGGGCGGTGACGGAGAGAAGCCTTCAGCAACTCCCGAATGCTGATGGCGGGCAGCCCATTCTGTGACTGCCGGGCTTCAAAGCGCACCAGGTTGTCCTGACACATATGAATTTCGGAGGTGTCCTCGATAAGAAGGACTCGTTCATCCGTGGGAATGAATTTCCCGAGCACATTCAGCATGGAAGTTTTCCCTGACCCGGTAGAGCCAGTTATCAAAATGTTCTTCCGTGCAAGAACGTACCCCTCGAGCTGATTGGCCAACCAGCGCTCCAAAGTTCCCACCTGGACGAGGTCTTCGATGGCAAAGTGTCGGGAATTGAATTTTCGGATGGTCAGTGTCACGCCGTTCACGCTGCAAGGAGGAATCACCGCAGCGACCCGGCTGCCATCAGGGAGCCGTGAATCGAGGATTGGTTTCGATTCCGAGATGTCGCCGCCTAGCCGCCGAGCGATATTTTTGACCGCCACCATCAAGGACTTCTCGCCGAGCCTGACGCCCTGCACAGGCTCTATGAATCCTGCCTTTTCAACGAAGATGTGATCGGGCCCGTTGACCATCACCTCGCTGATGGAGTCATCGAGGATGAGGTGCTCGATCGGTTTAAGAAATGGCAGGATGGCTTCGAATCCATTCATTAGAGTTCTCCGTCCGCGAGTTGGCGGAAGTAGGATTTATTTACATCGTTGTAGTAAGGCTTGAGGTAGCAAAACGTGGGCGGCAGCGGGTTCGTGCCGTCATAGGCCATGGTTACCGATTGTGCGTTACGAAGTTCCATGAAGGTCTTTGTATCGAAACGGAGATCGTGGTGAGGGCTATAGCTCTTGGAAGCTGTGATATTGGCCTTGTGTGAGAGAGACCTGCCCGTGAGAAAGCTCACGTTTGCGTCGTGCCCACTCTCCGAGAGGTTGTAGCTGGCTTTCAATCTGTCTTCGCGGCCACATAGCTCGCTGGCGATTCGCGCGGAAAAATCGTCCGAAAGGGACAGAAAGATCTTGGTTCTAAATGTCTGCAACAGGGTGCGCCAGGATTCTCCCGGAAGTGCGGATTTCAGCGAGCTGATGCTCTGCGTGGCGATGATCGAGATGCATTTCGGTTGTCGTGACAAGCTGAGGAATTTCTCATCACCCACTGGCTCGCTCTCACCGACCGTGGCGAAGTGTTGATACTCGTCGCAGAGAAACAGTACCTGCCGGAAGTACGCTTCGCGATTCTTCTCCATGATGGGCACGCGGTTGAGGACGGCTCGTTCAAAGTCGAGTTTCAGCATCACACCGAGCGCCTTGGCTAGGCCTGCATTCATGGCGATCGGGAAGTTGAGGCTACACAGATTCCCTTTTTCAATAAGCCAGGCGAGCGAAGGCAATGGTTTGCCGAATTTTAAATCCGCATTGGCTTGTGCGTCATAGCATTCCGCCGGAGGGCAAAATGTGCGTTTGACGAGAGGGTTGTCGTCGAAGAGGGAAAGAAACACCGAGATACCCTCGACAATGGAAGTGCGGAGTTTAGGTTCGATTCTTTTCCAATCGTGAAAAAACCAACGCTCCACAGCTTCGAGCTGTGCTTTCTTCCGCTCGAGAACAGGATTCTTCTGAAAGGCATTTTCCGCTTCCCACTGGATGTGTTTTTCTTTCAATACAGCGGCTAGGCCCGAAGTCAGAGGGGCACGATAGCGATTGGATTCCTTGTCAAGGCGGAACCCGAATGGCGCGAGTTGGCGAGGATGCTTGAGATACTCTTCCTCCCAGAGCAGAACGGTATCAGCCTCGATGAGCCGGCGGCGAGCCTCCTTGATTCTGCTTTCGAGGAGATCCGGGTTGATCGCGCATTCATAGACGTCGAAGAGCGTGACGTAATCGAATGCAACTTTATGAAGCAGGATGATGAATTTTACGAGATTGGTATAGGCCTGCTGCCAGAAAGGTTCCTTGCCGCGACCGAAAAGATTGTTCAGCAGCGAAGCGATGTTGTAAGCAAGAGCGTAGGCGTCCAGATCGTTGTGCAGCGGGTTGTAGCGATACTCGGATTCGAGGCTGATTTCGATATAGTCTTCGCCGCGCCCGTACCGCTTAAGAATTTCGCGCACCTTGCCGCAGAAGTCGCCTTTCACTTCCAAAATAAGCCCTCCGACACGCCGATTGGGATCATCGGCGCGGTAAGCCAGAATCTGTTCAGCAAAGGGATACATTGCTGCTGCCGTCTTGCCCGACCCGACAGCGCCTATGATGGCAATGCCGGTAAAGAGGCCCCGTTCAGGAATAGTTAGCCAATGAGGTGTTTCTGAGGGGATTTGTTTCCGTGGGTGATGGACCTCGCCGAGCACCAAAGAGAGTTCTGTCCTCGCCTTAGCAACTGGATACGGCGGCAACCGGCCTGCGCGAATTTTGTTCTCTGCTTTGAGTGCGAAAATATGCACGACTGAAAGCAGGATCGAACACACAAGGTAAGGTGTTGTATACAGAAAGAGCGTGAAAGAATACTTGAAAAAAAGAAACGCGTGGTGCGCCCGCAGCGCCGTTAGCTCGAGAAACAGATTGGAGTCGGGGAATGGCGCCCGGAAGTAGAGTGCCAATCCCGTTGCGGCGGCGAGCAGGCAGGCGACGAAGTGTCTCGCGTGGAGAATTCGCTGAATCATGCCTGCGCTGCCTCTGCCGTGCCATGTCCATCCTTGCTGTCAGGCTGCGTCTGTTGTTGCTTGTACCAGCGACGGAACTCCACGTCTTTCGAGATCACCATTTTCAACGCGGAGTTGACGACGTGATCCGGCGTACTTTGGATGAAGGTTGCGTACTTCTCGACGGCGAGCGCGATCGGCTCTTGCAACTGGTATTCACGTTTCACCAACTCCGGGGGTTTGTTGATGATCGACATGGTTTCGCCTTTCTTAGATTTGGGGTCAGACCGTGTAACAAAAATGTTGCGCCGTGCGCAGTCTCTATGCGCCGGGCGACGCGAAGGGTGGCGTGTGTCTTTCGCGCACCCGTCACCGCGCCGAATGAACTCACTGACGGGCGAACCGCGTTGCTGCACCAGGAAGCTTTCGAAGAATACGGGACGCCCGGACTTCAATTGGGGAAACTCGAGCCTCAGCTCACGTTCCGTGATTTTTCCTGTGCTCCATGCTTCGAATAGGCTTTCAAAGCGATCGCCGTGAAAGCGCCGCCTCGCATCATTAAGGAATTCCAAGTCCTCTGTCACGGGGACAACATACTCGTGACGCTCCCACCTCACCCGGACTTGGAAGTAGCGCAGTAGTTCGCTCGACACATCGGATTCAAAGGGTCTTTCGACAAGGGTGCGAAAGCGCTCTTCCGCGTTCCGGAAATAAGCGTCCCTGGCGGCGATGTAGAGGAACCGAAAACTCTTGAGCTGTCCGAACAGTTGTTGGTACGCCGCAAGATGCGCGAGGAAGTTCGTCCGCGTTTCAAGCCCGGAATCGACGTAAGTCAGGGTGACTACGGGAGGCGCGCCTGGGAATGGCGGCGCAAGAAAGAGTGGGAATTTGTCGACGAAATAGTGGAGCGCCGGTTTAAAGCGAGGGTTGCCCTCGTACACCTTCACCGGCAGGCAATCCTTCGAAATTCCCAATTCCTCGCAGAAAAAACGAATTTTATCCTCCTCAGTTTCGAAATAGGTCAATTCCTGATTGGCGAGGATGAAGTCGAGAAGCACGAGTCGTGTGCGCATATAATCAAAGGAGTGTTTCTTGCTATTGCTAAGGTTGTCTTTGTCGATTTTTCCGTAGACGGTACGGGAGAAGAGATGAAAGATGGAGCCTCTCCGCATGTAGTCGCGGACGGTGGCATGACCCTGCTTTAGCAGTTTTTGGGTGAACGACGTCGCGCGTTTCCCGTAACTGGAATTTGCGAAGGACAGGAACTGTCCGACCGTGAAGTAGCCGGAATGGACGGCGACGATATAGAGAAAACGTGCCTCGGGCTCGGAGTAGCCGAGCTCCTTAATCCGTTCGATGTGGTCCCGAGGAAAGTTCATAGCGATAAAATCTCCGCCGTCAACTCCTGTTGGTCCAGAACGCGCCGGAGGTTTGGGATGTCGCTTGAATGAGCGTAGATGGAAAATCCTGCGTACACTTTTTCTGCAAGATTGCGGAGACGGTAATGGCTGGTGGCGAGCTCGATGTCCACGCGGGCGCGATCGCCATCGGAGGTGTCATACTCGATGCGCACGTCGGGAAGTGGAATCTTTCCGCGCACAACTTGAAGCCCGTGGCGTTCGGCGACGGTGCTTTGGTTCATGGCGGAAGCGCGGTCTGGACCGAGTTTCGCGAGGTCATGGTAGACCCGCTTTTTCAGTTCGTAATCGAGGATCACGCGGAGGTTCCGTCCGCCCGCGTGCTTAATCTTCTCTGCTGCTGTCTGAAAGAGCCGGTACAGATCCGCGTCGTGATGAACTTCGCGTGGTTTGGTGAACCCATGATACAGGGCCTGATCCTTGCTGGCGATTTGGCTCTGAGTAAGGAAGCGGTGGCTTGCTTTCGTGAGCGCGATGAATTGGCGCGTCCCTTTCTCCTCATGAGGAACACACTTCATCTCGACCAGCCCTTGCCGGATGAGGCTTTCGACGTCTGGTCGCATGCGGGCTTTGCCGGCGTGGTAAACGAATTCCCGGAGATCCTCGAGGGCGAGAACACGAAACTTACCGACCTCGAGCATGGTCGTGATTTCGGAACTGCGTAAACGGAAGGTGCGCCCACGGATGTCGTAGACCTTGCGCAACTCAGGCAAGGTAAGGGTGCCAGGATCGGTTGGGGCATCTACGTATTGCTGGGGCTCCCCTTGCATTTGTTCGAGATGCTCATCGTTTTGGGGTGGCGCTTCGAGTTTCTGCGTGAGCCGCTCAGGGATCTCGCGTGGGTCGAGGAACTCTTCGGAATCGTGCCCGGGAGCCATTTCAGTCGGTCTCCTCTTCAAACCGCGGGGCTGGGACCTGGGTCTCACCAATGTGCAGCTGTCTGTCCAGGTGAAAAAGCTTGCGCCCGGTGTCCTTCAGGAAGAACTTGCGGATCAGGGCGAGCATTGCGGCGAAGAGATTTATGAACAAAACGGCCACATAGATCAGGATGGTTTTTCCGTATGCGTGCAGGAGGACGCTTTTGTACGGTACGAGGAACTTCAGTTCGCCCATAAGCCAGAAGCCAAGGGCTAGCAGGAGAACAATGGTAAGGAACAGGGCGTTGGCAATCATTGCGAGTTCAGTTCCTTTCAGCCGGAAGGATGCGTTTTCTTTTTCTTACATCGCTCCGGATACTCGTGAGCGGGCGGAAAGCGAGAAAGCAGCAGAGGCCCTGCAGCAGGCGCTTGGTGTGACCTCGACGAGAATCGACCCAAACGGTTGTTAGGGCCCGGAGGAAACAAGGGACCCAGTCTCTTCACTTGAACGCCTCGTCTTCCCGAAAGTAGGTAACACTTAGGCCCAAAGGATTGATCGGGATGAGTTCGTTTGGGACTTGGTTTCTGAAAACGAATACAAAGTTAGCGGTATACAGATCGCGCTTCAGTTCGCTATGGTCGGCCGGTGAGTAATAGACAAGGTAAAAATCCACACGGGCGCGGAAAGGCGGGGTTTGCATTTCTTCGAGCGCGACTTTCTTGACTTCTACATCGATCTCGGGCGCTGAGGTGTTGGTGATGAATTTCTTGATGATGTCGTCCTTGCGATAGGCATCGAGGATGCCGTTGGCCAGCTTGCCGTCGAGGAAGTACAGGGATTTCGAAAAGTCATCCTGGATCGTGTAACGATTGCGACGGTAATACAGGGTGCAAAACTGGGAGAGGAAATACTTTGCTTCGGCATCCTGGGGCTTGTATTCAAGGTTGTGGTAGTTGATGGCTTCGGCGCGGCCGAGGTCGTCAATGCGGATCACCAGAGGACGGAAGTTCTGGTACGTGCGAATGGTCCGAAGATCGATGAGTGCGAGCGCCATGCAAACAATGGATAAGAGTACGAGTGTTATCTTGAGGTAGGTATTCGTTACCATGGGATCCCCGTATGATTCGAGGTAGAGACGCTTGGCATCGTAGAAACTGGCGTCGTTGTTCATTCAAAGAGCCTTTCGATGATTCCGATTGAAGATCCGCCTGCGGCGCCGCTGAAGATGTGATTGGTAAGGGCTGGCACTTTCAACAGGGTGTAGATGGAAGCGAGAAAAGTAATAAAGAGGACCGGGAACCAGGCCATGAGCTGGACGGTAGAAAGAGCGCCAGCGGGCGGGAGACGCAACGCTCCAAGCATGAGATTGCTAATGATATAAACAACGGCGGCGGCGATGACCTGGTAGAAGGCATACTGGATAAAACACCGGAACCAGCCCCAGAAGAGCCACTCCATCTTGGGAACGATGAAAAAGGGAACGAAGACCGGCCCCACCAGCACGCACACTGCAGTCGCAATGAAACCATAGGCGATGACCACAAAGGCCGTTGCCTGCGCCGCGGCAAGTAGGATTGTCACGACGACGTAGATAGCCGTTCCTAGAATGTCTCCCCAGGTAGGCGAGTCCATGCGGGACTCGAAGTCCGCTACACCTTGAATCACCGTTTGGAGCTGGGCCTGGTCGATCTTACTTGACAGGAATTGTGCTTCGCTCGTGACGAGATTGTGGAAGCTCGAGCCCACGCCGGGAATCGGTGTGCTGTAGTAATTGACCATGGCGAAGCCGAAGCTGATGGTCAGCAGAAGGCTTGCGAAATGGTCGAACTGGAAGGCATATCTGCCGCTGGCGGCGGAGAGGGCGGACTTGGTTCCGAACCAGGCGACGAGGATGGTAGCGAAGGACCGGAAGAGATTTTGGCCCATGGCGTCGAAGAAACCGAGGTTCTCGGTGAGCAACGTGTTGATGGCTTGGAAGACGTACTGCAGATAATCGGTTTGCACTGCCGTCAGCTCCTTCGATGCCCGGGCAATTTTCTCCGCACACTACGGCATGCGGAAACTCTCAAGGGAATTGGTCAAGGTGCCCGTTACCTGAGCCATATTTCCAGCCATGCTGGCCTGGCGTTCAATGTCGGCATTGATCGTGTTGGTGGTGGCCTCGCGTTGCTGCTTGGCGAGAATGGTCTGCTGCTCGAGGAGAGAGGCCAGAAGCTTGTTGGAGTCCTGAAGAGTGCGAAGTGTGAGGATTCCCCCTGCGTTGATCTTATTCAGAACCGAGATTTCGGTGTTCAGATCGGCTTCGCCAGAAAACGAATCCTGCTCCAGGTTGCCAATCTGCGTCTGGACATCCTGAGCGCCGTTGCGTATGGATCCGATGGCGGCCATGGCGTTCACGTTGGCGCCATCGACGAGTTGGACAGACGCATATTGCGACTGCACGCGACTTAGCTCAAAGGGATCCATTCCAGAGAGTTGCGCTGTGCTGTAGGGAAGGAGTTGGGTGGTGGCGCTCTGGTAGCCTGTGTTAATCGTGGGCAGCAGGCCGGAGTTGATCCCACTGACCCACGAACGGGTGTTTCCGAAGGTATCGAGCGCGGTCACATTTCGCCATTGCGAAAACAGGGCGCGGTAACGAGCCGGCATGTTCTTGATGAACTGAGCCATTTGCATGGCGAGGTTGAGTTGGTTGGTGATCTGGGCATAGCTCTTCTGCAATTGAAGGAGCTGCTGTTGGAGTTGCTGATAGCGGAGGACGGCATTTTGGTAATTGGTCGGGTCGTAGACAATTCCGCCCCCGAGCTGCGCAGAGGCGGTACCGATGCACAACGCGACAGCAAGCACAAGCACTAGAACCTTTTTCTTCATCGAACGTCGATCCTTTCTTTCCTGTCTTTACAAATCTGGTGGAATTTTGTGGTTGAGATAGTCGGGCAACATGAGGTCGCCCGCGAGGTAGACTTTGACCCGGTGGCCTTCGCGGATGGTTACCGTGGGCATGATGTTCAAGAACTTGTCGAGAATTTGCGCGGAAGACTGCGCGGTGCTTTGCGCGAATCCCTGACGCATGAGGTCGCCACCATTCGCGGTGAGCGCACCGGCCGTTCCGCCCTCCGCGACGGCGCCGAGGGCGCCGATGGCGAGCGACACACCGAAAATCCGCAGGTAGTGGTTGTTGACTTCGTCCCGCAAGCCGGTATCCCCGACCTGGTTGAGGCCCTTGAATCCGTCGAGACTGACGGAATAGCCGTCGGGCATGAGTAGCCGATGGAACACAACGGCCAGACGCGTCTGTCCAAAGGTGTCCACTTTTCTCGTTTCGCCCAGCACTTTCGATCCTGCGGGAACGAGCAGGTGCTGGCGATCGCTCGAATAAACGTCGGTCGAGAGCAGGCACTCGACAGGACCGGCGAAGCCGCCGTCGAGACGGTTGATAAGGACGGTTTCAAGAATGGTTCCTTCAAACAGTACGTAGGTCTTTCCTGCCGCCGCGTTGACGGAGGCACCTAGTGCGGCGGCAGGATTTTTGGGTTCCTCCTTTCGATCCTTAGGGAGTTCAGTGGAATCGTTGCGAATTCCGAGAAGCGGGATCGAACTGATCTGCATCTGCTTCGAGATTTGCGGTGAGGCATCGTGGATTGCGGGAAATGGGGTGGGATTGCCAACCGGACCCTCGGTTACCGAATCTTCGGCGCCCAAAGGGATTTTGCGGTAGCTGAGGGCGACATTCGACGAGAACAGCGATGTGTAGGCACGCCTCCTGCGCTCGGCTTCGATCGGGTCCTCCGGCGCGCGCTGATCAGCTGCATCGGCGCTTGTTTGTTGAGACTCAAGGGCATCGTGGTCGGCGGCAGTGAGTTGTCGGGTCTGCTGAGAGAGGGCAGTTTGAGCGAGAAGCTGCTGCCTCTGAAGGTCCTGTATGCGGTTCTGCATCTCAGTGATTTTCGCTTCGTTGACTTCGAGCGGCACCTGTAGTGCGGCCGCGGACGGCACCGCCTTGGTCGGGGTCGGTGGCTTCTTGCCGCCGGTCAGCCACATGATGACGACCATCAGAAATGCGACTCCGATCAGAACCGAG
The DNA here is from genome assembly GCA_963722985.1 of Candidatus Acidiferrales bacterium. Classification (GTDB taxonomy): domain Bacteria; phylum Acidobacteriota; class Terriglobia; order Acidiferrales; family UBA7541; genus Acidiferrum. Next base: position 1,062,572 of record CAVROZ010000008.1, read on the forward strand.
GACTGGATGTTCTTCGGCAGAAGACCCGGAGGCTTCGGGGATTTTTCCTGAATGGAAGGTTGCGCCGTTTGGTCCATGGTCGATCCCTTAATTCAGGGTCGCATGACGCGTAAATGGCAGTTTCTTTTTGCCGATGACCAGATACCCAGCATCGATGATTTTCGGGGCGATATAGACGCCGTTCTCGACCTGAAAAGAAATCAGGTTGGGCTTGCCGTCTTTGATCTCGTAGAGAGCGGGCTTTTCCCGCGCCCCGCATTGGATATAAGTGAAGGCATCATCGTGATAAATAGCGGTGACGAGGAAGGGCTCGCGTCGAGCTTTCACATCGAGCGGGTAATCGAACCGGAGTTTTGCGGCGTAGCCCGAGCGAAATTGATTTAGCTGGTCGGCGACATGTGCTTCGGCGGCCTGGATCTGGGCGGCCGTCTCGGAACGGAGCGTCTCGAGTTCTTTCTTGTACGCCTGTGCCTCGCCGGCACTGACATACCCGTGGAGCCCGCTGTTCACGGCAATACCAGAACCCTCTTTCGGCTCGATGAACAGCTTGAGATCGGGCTCGACACTCGGCTGGTTGCTGATCTCAAGGAGCAGAAAGGAGTAGACGTGGCCACTTGCGGTGATGAGGTTCAGGTTGCTGCGGATGCCGGCCTGTGCGGGGTGGATGTAACAGAGGTTACGCGCGCCGTTGATGACCCAGAATTCCTTATCGCCAGTCGTGAAGTCGAGAATCTCTTCGTCTTCAGGCAACACGATGAGCGTCGAGAAGCGGAGTTTGGCGCGAACCGGAACAATATCTTCCTTGGCATACTTCACAACACGTGCCACGGGTTCCGTTGCCGCGTGGGCTGGTGACGCGTGGACGACCACACCCGCAACAAGAAGGGCAAACCGCAAAAGAGAGAAATAGGAGAAGTGTTTCATTGAGACATTCCTTTGGGAATAGATGGGTATGGCTTGAAAATTTGGTCACGATCACAAGCCGGGCCGGCTAACCGGTGCAAAACGAAGACGGCCACCGCGGTACACCGCGGAATTGCGAGCAGGAACGTGCAATCTGAGCGGCTGCCGACAACAGCCGAGGCGAGGAAAGCAAAAATCACCGCTGAGCTCCCGCGAGGGCTTCGAGCCCCCGTTCGAATCCGTACTGCGCAAAGGCTTCCCTGCGTTTCTTGTTGTCATAGGGATCGTTCGTGTACAACCAATAACTCTTGGCGTCTACGGTGAGATTCGCGACCTTCGCCACTTCGGGCGTCTTGATCAGGAATTGCTGCTTGGGGATGAGCATTGGGATCAGCTCGGCTTCCGTATCGTTCAAATGAAATTGCCGCCGATACAGCTCGCGGTCCATGTCGGGGTTGGCCAGAAAGATTTTGGTGGCGCAGCTTTCGACGATGACGTCGAGAATGTCGGAACGCCTGAGCTCGTCGAGCGATTGCGTCGACAGGATCATGGCGGCGTTGTGTTTGCGCCAGGTTTTGAGGGCCTCCACGACGTACCGTTGGATTGCGGGGTTTTTCAAGAACACCCAGGCTTCGTCGATGAAGAAGGCTTTAAAGACCGAGGAAATCTGCCGGTCACAGATGACGGCATTGGCCCGGTGTAAAAGGTAAAAGAGCAGGGGCTCCAAAAGTTCGGGGTATTGGCTCATGCGCGCGAAGTCAAAGCACTGGAAACGCGGAAACGAAACAGTGTCCTCGGCGTTATCGAAGAGAAACCCAAACTGGCCGCCGCGCGTCCACTTCGCAAGCCGGCTCGAGATATCGTGGCCGAGCGTGTTCGCGAGGACACTGAGCGTGCGCAGCGCGGGATCGACCTCATAGAGGTTTTCAATCTGATGAAAGACGTCGCGCTCGGCGGCAGGATCAAGTTCAGCGCTTCGTTGTCCCTGGATCAATACTTTCAGGAACAACGCAAGGAAATCGAGATTTTCCTTGGTCGGCGGCAAAGAGAACGGGTTGATCCTAAAATCCTCAGCCTCGAGGCCGACACGTAAATACGAACCGCCAAAAAGCTGCGTGACACTTTCAAAGCTCCCGCCGAGATCGAAGATGTACGTGTGCGGCACATATTTCTGAAGATTCGTGATCAGGAAATTGAGCAAGAAACTTTTGCCGGCGCCTGTTCGGCCGAGAATCATGGTGTGCGCCACATCGTGGTAATGAAGATTCAGGAAGTAGGGAGTGTGGTGATTGGTCTCAAGGACCGCGAGGTATTCCGCCCGAAGATGGGCATTCCGAGGTTCGCCGCTCTGAAGCGTAAAGAGGAAGGAGAAATCCGCGTAATTGGTGTTGAGGAGATATAGGGAACGCAGGTTGAACGCGTGGTTGCCGGGAATGACGGCCAGAAAAGCATTCAGAAGGTTGTACTTTTCTTCGTAAAGCTGGGCGTCATGAACGCTGAAAACTTTGTAAAAGTCGGCGCAGGCGCGCTCGACCTTGACCAAGTCGAGGTCGTAAATCACCACAGTAAGCGAAAACTGGCCAAAATAGTTGCCGTGCAGCTCGATTTCCTTAACGCCCTCGCCGAGTTCCCGCACTTGGGATTCCCTCGAGTCGTCGAGGAGCCCGTTTTGTACGGGGCCGTCGTTTAGGCTGACCTGACTCGCAAACGAGCGTTTGGTGTTGTGAAAGTGACGGCGTTTCGACTGGATGACTCGGCGCATCTTGCCCGAATCTTCTTTGTTCCATTCCGTGACGACATGAAAGTTTGCTTCGACTTCGAGCAATCGTTTGAAGATGAGAGGGAAACTCTGTGAGGAAGGTTCCTTGAGCGTCAGAAGCTTGACATAGTAGTCGTCCACGCGGAGATACCCGCGGTGGCATTCGACGGAGGACTCGGGAAGGTAGTAATCGAGAAAGGTGTCGTGTTTGAGGTTCGCAAATTCAAGTTTCTGGGGATCGAAGTTGAGCATTCTTTTGAGAACGCGGAACGCTTCCTGCTTGTCGAGCATACGAACAGGGAGAAAGTCGCTGACTTGGAGGAGGAAACTTTTTGCCTTTTGCAGGAGTGCCGCCTGGGCTTGGTCGATGTGCTGCCCAAGGACGACGACCTGCTTTTCAGACGAAAAATGTGCCGACAGATCGAGCCACGCTTTTTGGGGATGTTCGGTGAGCTCGGCAAGGGCGGTCCCAACTCGCTCGGATGGATGAAATCCTTGGTATAGGACGACATAGTAGATAGAGAGCGAAAAAAGGGTATCCGCCTTGCTGTTGAGATAGGCGATGCGATTCCGGATGGCCGCGTCTACGACGGGGCTGGTGTACAAGCGGAAAGGGATGGTCTCGTTGTTACGTTTGAAGAGATATTGATAGACGCGGTAGTTCTCATCGAATAGTTTGAAGGCGGATTCGAGGCGCTTTGTGAAATGATCCACCGCGCCGTCGTCAAGGCATTCATAATCGACCCCGCGAACTTCAAGGGTGACGCCGACCTCGCCGCTTTTTGTAAGAAAAACGTTCGGTCCGATGAAGCCGAACAAATTGATCTGCTGGTTAAAAGAACCGGTCTCATTATAGTTTTTGAAGATGCGCTTAAGCTTGAGCATGGCCATCCCGTCGGACTCGAATCGGAGTGAACTTCATGGGATCGTACTCGGCGCGAACTCTCGCGGCAGTCAGCAAGAATCGCAGAATCTGCGGATCGGTCTGAGTAGCCCAACGGGCCAATACGTACAGAAACAGAAAAATCAACAAGCCGCCGAGGAGACTGTTCAGGAGGTTGAACGTTGCCGCTCCGAGGCACATGGCGCAGAAGAAAAGCTTTCGTTCGGCCCCTAGGATCGTAAGGGGCCGCGACAGTGAGCGCTGCACCTTGTTGATTCGTCTGACTTCTTGCATGATTGTTCCTCCGAGATGCCCGAATCAATTGCCGGGAAAAAGCCAAGCCAGAAAATTGACGGCTGCAATGGCCATGCCGACGCCGAAGAGCACGCCGGCAAGCACACGTTTCGACCCACCTTCCCCAAAAGCGAAGGTAAGGCCGGCGACGACGATGGCGACCAGCGAAAGGCCTCTGGCGATCGTGCTGGTGAAGGCTGTTTGGAGTACGGTCACGGCGTTTTCCCACGGGGAAGCGCCCGCTTGAGCGAAGGCAGGCGATGCCATTAGGAGCACAGCGATTGCGAGTTCCGCACTCCGTGAGCTTCGACGGAGGCATTCGAGGTACCTAGGAACTGGTTTCATGAGAAGACCTCCGGTCCAAGCCGAATCCGAGGAGAGTTCTCGCCTTTGACACGCGTAAGCGGAAGGAATTTGTCCGTCTGCCAGACCTGTTCGCTTTCGTGTTTCGCTTCTCCGGGAAACACAGGGAGCAGAAGCTCCGGAAACAGTGTGGCTCAGCGGATCCTTCGATCCGACAAGTGCGGAAATCGTCCGGCGAGAACTCTTCCCACATGTACCTAATCTGTGTTTGAGCCGACTAAATGTGTCGCACGGAACGAAAAATACTTTTCTTTCCTATCCGAAGCGAAGAAATGAAAACTAAAACAGTCGTAATTGAGCACCGTCGGTTGGCTTTCGAGCGATACGCCGAAGCTTGCCGAGCAGGCGCTTCATCCGCTGCCGCGAGGCGTTCGAATAGAGGGCGGCAGGACCGCCTGCATTTCGGTCGCGGGCCCCATCCAGCTTGAACTGGACCAGTAGTGCTAGCTCTTCATCGCTCAATAGTCCTCGCTTGTAGCAGCGATGCAGGAAATGGCGGAGAAACACGACCCGCTCGAACGGCACCACGGTGTCACCGGCAACTCGGAAATCCTCGGCTGTTTCGTCGGTCCCGCGACCAACCGCCAAGCGAGTTTCTCGTGCGGCCCATTCGAAAGCACTGCGTTTGAGGACCCGGGAAATGGCAAAGGCGATGTGGGAACTCCGCCCATAGAATTCCGGAGCGCCGAGGATCTGGAGCAGTGATAGAACGACGTGCTGAGAGATGTCATCAGAGGGAAGGGAAGGATAACGGCTGGCCACCTGTCGCGAGGTGGCATGCAGCATGGGAATGAATGCGAGTAGAAGTAGGTCGCGGAGAGCGGCGCAACCGTCGGTCGCGTTGGTCTGCAAAAGGTCCCGGAGGACACGATCGGAAATAGGAATTCCGTTGTTTATGGTCCGCGTGTGCAAGAAGACGACGAGGTCAGAAGCGGACGGAAATGTGGCCAGTAAGGAACGAGAATGGGCAAATGTTTGATAGCAGTTCTCAAACCTGCTTCCCGCAATTTCGCTACTCAGCGTGCGTTCGAGATCGCAGATGAGACAGCGGCAAGTCGATTCTCGGCTCATCACAGTGCTCTCGGGCGGAAGCGGATGCGCTATCGATGGCGCTCGCTATAGTTCGGGTCTTGCTCGATGTTCTGCCGGCGGTGGGGACGAGGCCGGCAGCCTCAGGTTCGCGCTCTCGAGAACAAGAAAGCGGAAAATCAGGATGCCCATATACCCGAAGTGATCGAGGAAAGGGGAACTTTTCTTTTTCCGGCCGTAATTGCGGCCACACACGAAAAAAAGGCCCCCCGGAATCGCTGGAGGGTCTCGGGAAGCGGGAGGCTAGAAGGGGAGGATGCCTTCCTAAGTCGAAGCCACACCGGATCACTCAGCGCCTGCGAATCGCTTCAGACATCCAGCCACTTATGAGTGCGGGCTGCGGTCAGGCAATGTGCAGCGAAACGGATTCCAACAGAGCCTTCAAGCCGTTCCATACGATTTGGGCACCGATACACGCCAGTAGAAAGGACCAAAGTTTTATCATTACCGACATCCCGGTCGGCCCGAGGACCCGTGCGCGTCGGTCTGCAAACCCGTAACACACAAAAATACTCAAAGCGATTAACGCCGAGCCGACAAGCGCAGCCAAAGCGGTCAAAGGATGCAGCGCGTGACTGGGGGCCGCATTCGCCCCCAACGTGATGGCCACAGAAATCGACCCGGGACCGACCGTCAGCGGGAGGGTCAACGGGTAAACGCGCGACGAAATACATCTTGCGGATGCTCCTGCGGTTCCCGGAGTCGCAGCCTTCGTCCTTTTGCATCAGGATCGCCCACCCCATTGCAATTAGTACGATTCCCCCGCCTACCTGCAGCCTGGCGGGTGCGTCAGGCTTTGAGCAGTGTTGTCACATAGGTGGGGGTCCGCGGAATTCTGCGGGCTTGCACTTCGGTCGCATCGAAGAATGCAGCGCCACGGCTGCCGGGACAATGGCGTTCGCCGCTCGGGGCCGCCGCCGACGCCGGAGTCGTCGCGCGACAGTTGCAGGGTTGGGCGAAGCTGCAGAACAACAAGCGAAGCGCATTGGCTCGAAAAGGATGACAGCTGAAACCGTCAGCAGCAAAGCCATTTTTGAATTCTTCCTGGGAGATTACTACGGAATAAACCTTAATTCTATTACCGCCTTGGTCTATCTGTCCAAGCGTACAGGGTGGAACCTGTCCCTCTGTCCAAAGCTGGTGCTGGCCCCTTGTCCATTCCTTCGTTCAATACCGTGACTGGTCTATTTCCTGCAGAATTGGGGAACCATTTCTTTGTAACCGTGAGGGGTCATGCCAAACGGAAGATTAGTCTTCAAGCAGTTTCGGTGTGCGGAGCGCTCCAAGTGGCCGCTGCTGGCCTCGCTTGCGCTGCTTCTTTTCGTGATTGTAGCCAAGCCCGCTTTAGCCTCCAGTACGCTCGAGTTGAGCCATTCTTCGGTGAACTTTGGCGATGTTGCTGTCGGCAGCAATGGTGCTGTCAGCGTGAACATGAAAAACGCCGGCCGCGAAACCATCTTCTTTTCGCAGCAGTCGCTGCATGCCAAAGATTTCAGCGTGATCGGATTTGAGGTCCCGAGGGCTCTTGGGCCGGGTCACATTTTGACTTTCATCATAAGGTTTTCGCCCTCATACGCTGGAGTATTCGCGGGCACGCTTGAAGTGAAAAGCAGCGCTTCGAACGGTGTTGTCAACCTCTCTGTAAACGGGACAGGTGTGACAAAGTCGGCTGCTCTGTCCGGATCTTTATTGCTGACTCCAGGCAATGTGAATTTTGAGCAAGTGCCTGTGGGTACGACAGACACGCAGTCGATCCAAGTGAAGAACACGGGCAAGGCGACCGTAACCATTTCAGCCATGAACCTGAACGGTGCTGGATTTAACGTTACAGGACCCAAACTTCCCTACGCGTTGGCTCCGGGTAGGACCATCGAACTAAACGCGAAATTTACGCCCACCCGGCAAACTTCGGATACCGGAAAGCTTACTCTGGACGGGAATTCCGGGCATGTAACTGCTACAGTCGAATTCCGCGGAACGGGAATCGCCGACACACATGCACTCGTGTCGCCGTCCTCGCTGCCGTTTGGCAATGTGGCCGTCGGAAAAACTGCAACGCTGAATCTGAAGCTTCAGAATACAGGCAACTCTCCGATAAAGATCTCGAGCGTGACCGTGGCGGGAACTGGTTATAACGCCATGGGTATGCCAGCCGGCTTAACCGTCGGTCCGCAGTCGACTGCGATACTGTCCGTGATGTTGACACCCAAGACGGCGGGAAATGTACCGGGAACAGTTACGATTACGAGCAACGCATCGGATTCTAAGCTGACCGTAGCCCTGAGCGGCACCGGAATCTCAGCATCGAGTCAAGACGTTCAGTTGAATTGGGTAGCCAGTAGTTCCGCCGAGGTTGAGGGATACAACGTTTATCGTTCGAACGTATCTGGCGGTCCCTACGCAAAGATTGTGACGTTTCCTGTCAGCGGCACTGAGTATACGGACGCGACTGTTTCGGTCGATTCGAAATATTATTATGTCGTGACGACAGTTAACACCGAGGGGATCGAGAGCGCACCTTCGAATCAAACCGCGGTAACCATTCCGTAAGTCCCCCTCTTTGGGGCCAATCGGCGCGTATCGCTGATGAAACTCCCAGATCGATCGCAGAATGGTCGGCAGGTCCGATTGCTGGTTATCTTCTTCGCGGACTCAATCACTACCAAGACTGATTATCCTCGTGCCGTAAAGGAAAGCCATGACGGCAGAGGTATAATCGTCTGCGCCGATTGACTACGATTTGATCCGAATCACACCGACGCAAATCGTTTTCCGCTCTCGCTCCGGATATTTCGAGCGCGCTTTCTCCGCGAGTTGTTTCGTTTGGGTGGGCCGATAGCGGAGTGAACTCACCATTGATGTATTTGAACAGCAACAATTTGTTCGATTGTTTTTGGTATCCCAAAGATTTATAGCAAGGGGCGGTAGTTATCGTGGCTGGAAGAGGCGCAGCGAGAACGCAGCGGCGGAGCCACCAGCGTGATCATCAGGCATCGTTTGTCTACTCATCGTTTCAACAGTGGTCCTCACGTCGTCGGCAGCTCCGTTATTCTGGGCGGAACAAGCTATAGGATCGTCGGTGTCCTTCCTTCAGTTTTCCAATTTCATCGACGACACGGACGTTTATACACCGATCCCGCAGGGGGACCCCTTGATCGTAAACGATCGCACCGTCCATCCAATCCTGTACGTAGCTCGTCTGAAGCCCGATATGACTCTGGCGCAGGACTTTCCTGGGAGGAACCCGTTTAATCGCGATGCGACGCCACTCGACTTTCGAGACCGATTCGCCTTCTGTGTTTTTCCACGAGCGTTGTGTGGCGACAGAAAGACTCAGTATGACGGGCGCCTGGCGGGAGCGTCATGCTTTGAGCAGTGTTGTCACATAGGTGGGGGTCAGCGGAATTCTGCGGGCTTGCACTCCCGTCGCATCGAAAAATGCAGCGGCCACGGCTGGCGGAACAATGGCGTTCGCCGCTTCGGAGCCGCCACCGAAGCCGGAGTCGTCACGCGACAGTTGCAGGGTTTTGATTTCCGGCATTTCTTCCATGGTGAGGATTTTGTAGCGGTCCCAGTTGGTGCTCGTCACTTTGCTCTTATCGAACGTGACTTCTTCTTTGAGCGCTTCGCTGACTCCCATCACAACGCCGCTTTTCATGCAGCGATCGAGTTGGCGCGGGTTGATGATTTTGCCGGGCTCGCCGCCGATTATGAACTTCGTAACGCGGAGATTGCCAGTTGCGGGAACGACGGAGATTTCGGCGATGCCAACCCAATACGCGTTTTCGCGAATCATGACGCAAACGCCGCGACCGCTGACAGGTGTGTTGCCGATGCGGCGTGCCCTCGAATGTGGCGATGGGCGTGGCTGCCACCCGGCAGATTTGGCGGTGGCGTTTAGCAGATTGATCAGGCGCTGGTCACTCGTGTGGTCGAGGCGAAATCGAATGGGATCGACACCGCCTGCAGCCGCAGCTTCGTTCATGAGCGCTTCCAGGCCAAAGTTTTGCTGGCGCTGGCCCGGCGTGCGCATGATATTGCCGCGCAGACCGGCCGATACGGTATCAGCGCCGAGATTCGGCATGCCGTACGCCTCTTCCAGACGGTTTTGAATTTTGTCGTAGGGCCATTCCGTGGCGATCCAGTTGCCGGGCTTCGACGTTGCCGTTGGCATGCCGGCCAAAAGCGCGCCGAGCGGACGCGGATCAAACATGTGAGGCGAGTAGAAGGAACTCTGCAGAGCAAGGATGTGTCCTTTTGCGTCGAGGCCGGCTTTGATGTCGGAGAACCAAGCGGGAGACACAGTCGACCATGCCATGTCTTCCTGCAAAGTCCATTGCACGCGAACCGGTTTGCCAGTCAGTTGCGAGAGGATTGCCGCGTCGGCTTCGGCGCCGTCACCGCCGAGCGTCGTGCGGCCGTACTGACCGGAGTGATCAAGCCAGCGAACGACGACACGGTCGGTAGTGATGCCAAGCAGGAAGGCGATGCGAGCGCGGAGGCCCTGAGATTGTGCGGAGTGCGTCCAGAGGGTGACGTTGCCATCGGAGCGAACCTCGGCAACCGCGACGAATGGGCCGATTGGAGCGTGACGAACGTAAGGCTGTTCGTAGGATGCGGAAATCGTTTTCGACGATTTTGCGAAGGCGGCAGCAACATCTTCGGGTTTGCCACGTGTCGCTGAAGGCGCGCCCCAGTTGTAGGAGCGCAGAGTTCTTGTGAGGTTATCGCTGCCCGGAAGGCCGGACCAATCGGTCCATTTCGTGGAGGCGGCAACAGCGTTGGCTGCGGAGATGGCTTCGAATTCGTTGGGCGAAAGAACGGCGACGAGATTTCCCTTGGTTACCACTTGTGCGGTGGGAAATTGCTTTTCGTCGACAGTACCAGCGGAGATGAAAGATGCGCCGAGGGTCGCGGGGCGAATCATGCGTGCGTGAAGCATTCCGGGAAGAGTGACATCGCAGCTCCATTGTGTTTTTCCGGTCACTTTGTCGGGAATGCCAGGCACAGGATACGACGTGCCAATAACCTTGAACTGGTCGACCGGTTTCAGCGGAGGTTCGCCGGCTACGGCGAGGCCGTCGAGCGAAGTCATACCGACCCACTGTGTAGGGTCGGGTTGCGCAAGCGTCCCAGTGACCGGGATGGTGAGTTCAAGAAGCTGGCCGGCGACAAGCTGGCCGTAGGAGACTGTTTTTCCGTTGCCCGACACGATGCCGTCGGTGACGCTGAGATTTTCGATGGGAACACCGAGTTGGTTTGAAGCAAGCTTGAGCAACGCTCGATAGGTATAGGCCGCGACTTTTCGGACGTTGACCATTCCCGTGAGAAAACCGGCGGAGTAGCCGCCGTCGGGAGTTTTATCCGTGTCGCCCATGATGAGCGAAATTGCTTCCGGGCGGATGCGAAGCTCTTCCGCGATCGCTTGCGGGTAGTAGCCGCTCATGCCCGTTCCTGTTTCGGTGCGGCCGGTGCGCACGATGATGGTGTTGTCGCTGTGAATTTCGAGCCAGGAAGCGAGCGGAGTTGGATATGAGGCAGCTTGAGTATCGGAGGCGAGGGCAGACAATTTCGCGGGAAGCGCAAAGGAAATCGTGAGAACGCCGCCCATTTTGACGAAGCCGCGGCGCGTGAAGACGATTGCGGTAGCGGCCGAATTGTCTTTGTGCGTGGTCATGGCGAGTTCCTACGGCTGCGCGGTTGCCGCACCTGCCTTCACAGCATTCACGGATAGGATGAGTTCATTCGCCATAGGCCTTCCTGAACGGGGCAAACTCCGAGAAGTCTGCGGAACAATTCATGCTTGTCGCACTTCGGTGCGAAAGCTCCATGACATCACGACCAGATACCAAGCCGGCCAGATCAGCACCCAATTCAAAGTCCACCGCGGCGATGCCCACCAGTGCTGTGCTCCACTGCTCCAGGCGGGAAGCATCAACGCTGTGACGGTTATTGCCATTACAATGGCCCAGCTCAACTTCAGCCGTGAACTTCGCAATCCCTGACGGACTCCCCAGATCGCGGGCACCAAAAACAGAAGCAGGCAAAACCGCGATAGAGATTCGACACGGAACCTCGTCAAACAAAACAAACAGGACGAATAACAAAGCAATGTGCTAGCCCAAAGAGTCCGGCGTGACAACGATCCGACTACAAAACCGCCGGTCCAGGAGCAGACGATTAGAAGGAGTGCCTTGCACAGCAGCATGAGGGTCCCGGAGCCCAGTGTCAGGGACGACTTCTCGAGAAGCTCGGGGCATCGAAGAGTCAGATAACTCCAAGTAACCGACAGCGAGATCCCCATCAGAAGCAGGCTGCTTGGAAAAGCCACTCCGAATGCCGCCAGCCATGGCCGCCAACTCTTCCATTGGGCTGCCTCGCGTCGGTATGCCAGTCCAAGCACACCACACAGGCTCCGCCAGGAGGTCTCGCCCGACTCTTCCAAGTCGCCCAGCACTGCGTCGCGTTCGTCGCGCGCCAGCAGCCGGGCCGCAGCCTCCACATAAGGCCAGCCGGTGCTTCTCATGTGCTGCTCCCGGTCCGGCTTGCCGCCCAGGACGCGCCCTGGCTGACGCGCGTTACCGCATCGTAGAAATCCTTGGCGGCGTGCACACCTTTGGAGGTCACTTGAACCATCCGCTTGGCGCGGCCACCGCGCTGCGATGTGGCTTCTCCCATCCACGTCTTCAACAGACCTTTGGTTTCCAAGCGATCGATGGTCGTGTAGAGCGCACCGATGGAGCATTTTCGTCCGGTCGTCGCTGCAATTTCTTCCCGAATCGCCGCGCCATAGGCGTTCTCTCCGAGCCCAGCCGCCGCGGTGATGAGCAGATATTCAAATTCCCCAAGCATGATTAGGACCACATTGTGATAGTAATATGTCCCTATGTCAATAGTCAGAGAAGTGAGGCAATGTCTAGCTCGTGTTGACATCCGACCCAAGCAGGACTATTCTCATGTCGGATGCCTTCACAAAGACAACATCGTGAAAAAGAGGCCCTGCTGCAGGGCACTCTGGATTTGCTGATCCTCCGTACCCTGGTTTTCGGCGCGCGCCACGGACAAGGCATCGCCCGTTCGATAGAGCAAGAATCCGAAAGCGTTTTCTTGGTGGATCATGGATCGCTCTATCTGGCACTGCAACGGCTCGAAAGCAGCGGATGGGTCAGCGCCAAATGGGGCGTCTCTGAAAACAACCGGCGAGCGCGATTCTATACTCTGACAGCCAAGGGGCGTGCCCAGCTCGAGCACAAGACAAACCAGTGGAACCGCATAGCCAAAGCGGTGGGTCGGATTCTTGCGCCAGGAGAATCGGGGACGTAGATGACATTCTGGAGGAAGAAGCGGCGGACGGTGGATTTTTCGGAAGAAATCAAAGCGCACCTGGCGCACGCGGCCGACGAGTTTGAAGAAAACGGGATGACACGAGCGGAAGCCGAAGCAGCGGCGCGCCGGGCGTTCGGGAATGTTATGCGGGTGGAGGAAAAGTTCTACGAGTTTGGGCGGTGGCAGATATGGGATCAGTTGGTGCGCGACCTTGGTTTCGCACTTCGTCTTTTGTGGCGGCGCCCTGCGTTCAGCGTCGTTGTAGTCCTGACGCTGGCCTTAGGAATAGGCGCGGATACCGCGATTTTCAGCGTGATCGATGCAGTGCTGCTCCGGCCGCTTCCTTACAAAGAACCCAGCCGACTGGCCATGCTCTGGTCGGAAGATTCCGCGCGCGGGCTATTGGAAGGGCGCGTCTCGCTTCCGAATGCTGCTGATTGGAAAGCCCGGAACCACAGCTTCGAGGGCATGACGTTTTTCGGACCGCAGACATTTCTCTTGGGGGGCAAGGATGGCCCACCGGAGCGAATGCGATCCGCGCGCGTATTCGCGGACTTCTTTTCGATCTTGGGCGTTAAACCCGCGCTTGGACGCGTGTTTACGGAGGAAGAGGAAAAACGGGGCGAAGCAGTGGTGCTGCTGAGCTATGGGCTATGGAGAGACCGGTTCGGGGAAGCCGCGAGTGTGTTGGGGCAAGACCTGGCGATGGACGGAAGGAAATATCGGATCGTCGGGGTTATGCCGTCTTCCTTTCACTATCCGTTTGAGGACACCTGCGTGTGGGAGCCGATAACCGTGCATCCGTACTGGGCATCGCGGGACCGGAACGGCTCGCGCAGTAATTCGGCTTGGTTTGCCCTGGGGCGAATTCGAGACGGCGTGTCCTGGCAGCAGGCGCAATCGGAGATGAACGCGATCGGGCACCAGCTGCAGGGCGACTATCCCACGAGCCAAAATCTACCCGAGATCCATGTGGTACCTCTGTACACGCAGACAACGGGCCGCGTCCAAGTACCTTTGATTCTACTTTTGGGTTCGGTCACCCTCCTGCTTCTCATCGCTTGCAGCAACGCCGCGAATTTGTTGATGGCGCGCGGAACCTCCCGCTATGTCGAATTTTCCGTGCGAAGGGCGTTGGGCGCGACTCAAGGGAGGATGGTTGCGCAACTTCTCACCGAAAGCCTGGTGCTGGCAGTGGCCGGCGCACTTCCGGGAGTGCTGTTAGCCGCCGCAGGCGTAAAGGCACTGATTGCGTTTGGGCCGCACGAAATGCCTCGGTTGAATGAAGCGCGAATCGACGTGCACGTGTTGTTGTTCACGCTCTCTGTTTCGCTATTTGCAGCCGCAGTCTCCGGCTTGTGGCCAGCCCTCAAGACGGGCACGACGCCAAGCCACAGTCGGCAGTGGAATTCGGTCGCAACTCGAGGTGTGCGCCGTGCTCTGGTGGTCGCGGAACTCTCGATTGCCCTGATCCTCGTGTCGAGTGCCGGGCTAATGCTTCGCAGTTTCCTACTCCTGAAGGCTGTGGATCCCGGCTTTCGGCCGGAGAAACTACTGATTCTGCGGATTGATCTGCACGTGGGCAAAACACGGGAACAGCAGGTGGCCTATTTCCGCGAGGCGATTGAGCGCGCCGCCGCCCTCCCCGGAGTGCGTTCTGCCGCAGCGGTTTCCGGATTTCTGCACTCGGATCCGGAAGATTCCGTTGTCATCGAGGGGCATCAACAAGAACAACCGGGCCCGAGCTACGATTACATTGCTGGACCCTATTTTGAGACAGCACAGATTCCCCTGAAAGAGGGCCGCTTCTTTTCCGATGAGGATCGCCGCGACACGCCGCCCGTGGCAATTATCAACCAGACCATGGCCCGTGCATATTGGCCTACCGGTGACGCGCTAGGCAAACGCTTTCGCTTTCCAGGCGAGGTGTCCAACCCCTGGTACACGGTGGTTGGCGTGGTTGGCGACATGCATCGGCAGGGGCTCGAAAAACGCGTGACACCGCAGGTCTTCCTGCCCCACGCACAAGGATCGGAAGACATGATGGACGTGATCGTACGCACCGCGTCCGATCCGTTGACCATTGCAGCAGCGGTACGGAGCGAAATCGAGTCAGTGGACAAGAGCGTTGCGAGATTTGGAGTCACCACCGTAGAGCAACAACTTGGACAGGAGACCGCGGAACGACGGTTCCAGACCTCGTTGATTGGACTATTTTCCCTGGCAGCGCTGCTGCTGTCTGGGATTGGTATTTACGGGCTGATGCATTACTTCGTTGAGCAGCGGAGAAACGAAATCGGCGTTCGCATGGCGCTCGGAGCGCGTTACGAGGACGTGGTTACTCTGGTGATGCGCCAAGGTCTGACACTGGTGGGTTCCGGAATAGCGATAGGTTCGGTGGCGGCGCTCGGAATCACTCGCCTGTTTTCGAGTCTGCTCTACGGAATCGGCTCGAACGACCCACTGACTTTTCTAGTCGCACCGGTAATTCTGCTCGGAGCTGCCGCCCTGGCCTGCTGGATACCAGCACGCCGCGCAGCTCGAATCGACCCTCTAGCGGCGCTTCGTCACGACTGAGTTCCAGCGATTTGACACGCTTCCGATTCCATATAGGCACTATACGAGCCACTCTGTTTTGGAGCTTCATTCGTCATCTGTGTTCTTCCAAGAGCGCTGTGTGGCGACAGAGAGCATGGTGAACTTCGAACCGTTGCCATTCGACTGACGAGGGGCAGACCGGCGAATGTACACGCGGCGATGTTGACCGGCGGAAGAACAACAAAAAAGCGAGCCAGGGACAGCATCGCATTGTCGGGACGGAGCGCGAGCCCAGCGGCCACGGACGAACAGGCCTTCCCTACGGGCTAAGTGCGTCGCCTTCCGCGGTGAGCCCAAGGAAAACGGGAAGAAAGAAGGGAAATGTCGAAGCTCAGGAGTATTTGACTGTACCCCTATTAAAGCTAACTTATTCGTGCAGGACCACACTGAGGAGGGAATCGTTGACTTGAATCTCCCCGTTGTATTGAATGAAGCCCAGTTTCCTGAATTTGTTCATGAAAAAATTGACCCGGGACCGTGTTGCGCCAATCATCTCCGCTAGCATTTCTTGCGATACTTTCGGAAGCGCTTTGTGAGGATGACCCGGCACGCCATAGCGCGCGAGCAGCAGCAGAGTACGCGCCAGGCGCTTCTCGCTGGAGTTGAAAAGCTGGTCTATGAGGTCCGCCTCAACTCGAATGTTTCGCCCTAGCATATAAGCGATGAACCGGTCGGAGAACTCGTGCTCCTCATGGAGCGCGCGAATCATCTCGTTTCTCTCAATGACCAGGACGCTAGTAGGCGAAATTGTGGTCGCGGTCACCAGATAATTGGTCCGGCCTGCAAGGCACCCTTCCCCAAGAAAATCGCCCGGTCCAAGGATTGCCACAACCGCTTCTTTGCCGGCCTCATTCACCACCGTAAGTTTCGCACCGCCTTCCTGAATGTACATGACATTCTTCGCGGGGTCGCCCTGCGTGAAGACGGTTTCTTTTCCTCTGAACTTGGCTATTTTTCTTCCCAGACCGGCCGAGTCAAGGAAAAATCTCACGTCGAAAGCAGGCGTTACCAAATTGGCCTTCTTGGAGGAGCGACGGACCTTCGCAGATGTAACCACAACAGGCTCTCAAAACCAATTATACCATCGCGTCGACAGCCTGGAATTAACTTCAACAAGTCCTAGAGAGTCATGAGAATACCAGGCGACTTCTCTGCCTGTGGCCGATGGCTCTCCGTAGACTGGCGCACTTCGAACTCCTCCGCATGAAGTTCTCCGTAAGACTGGACAAAAGTGAACACCACGGACGCTTGCCTCTGATTTATACAAAACTGTCCAAAAGAGGATAGCGAGCGATATCCAAAATCTTTACCGTCAGGTGAGGTCTCGACAATGTTTGTCCTAGCGGTATTCGTCGCTGTCGTACTTGGGTTGTCTGTCTTGGCGGGCTTCGGAGCGGCAATCGCACTAATTCCGTTTAAACGTCCCAGCCATTAAATCGATGCGCTCTGCCTGTACCCACTTTGGCTGAATCTGCGGAAAAGCCGCGAGTCATCCGTTTGATGTCCGCGAGGCGTTCCTCAGCGTTTTCCATTTCCTGGATCAGACTATCGGACAGAAGGTCCGAGACGGTGCGGGCCTTCCGTTGTTGGAGCTAGCTCTCGTCAGCTACCTTACTGCGACCTTCGCATTACCGGATTCAGCAACTACGCCGAGCTGCTGCATCAATCCCAGGGCGTCCCAGTTGACCCAGCCTTCGAGTATCTTCCCTCCGGCGCAGCGGGCGATGCTGATTCCTGTAATCGCCACCTGCTTCCCGGTTGGGGCAATTCCGTTGAGTTCCCCTTTATGGCTCCCTCGGCAGCTCCAACGCGCCGTGACACTTTCTCCGTCCGCAAAGAGTTCCTCGACCGTCATGCGGAAATCGTGGAATGCACTGCGATAGAGAGTCGCTCTTTTCTTTTCACCCTCGGGACCTCGCCCAACATCTGGCGTCGAAGGGTCATGGTGAATGTAACTGAGACCAAGGAGCTCGTCTGCCACTTGCAGATTGCCCTTGTTCCAAACTTCTTCGAACAAACGACGAACCACAGCTTTGTTTGATTCAGACATGATTTTACTCTTTCTGAGAAACTAATTTTCTATGCTCGCAGAAGGCGAGTTGGGACTGACTGGCGGGCCTGGAGTCGCTGCGGTCCTGCGCGTGCGGAGAACGACCAGCCGAGGAGGAACTCCCCTCTTAACGCTCGATTGTGGAGCTTGGCTCTTAAAGAAAATGCACTCGGACTGCGAAGCGGGAGTTCCGCCCACCTGGCGAAACCGCACCATGATGCTGTTCTCCGTGGATGAACATGTCAAGCACAATCAGAAGTTTCTTTGTGCAGGAGGGAGATAATTCGATGGTATCCCGCAACACGACCAACCAATCAGGATTTTGCACGAGGCTTTACTTAAATGGTTAAGTCACGACAATGATGGAACATTGTACTTGACAACATAAGTTAATTAGCTCATCCTAAATAGGTACCGACAGAACCAGACGGCAATCTGAGCTGACACGAGTTATCTGAAATTGCCTTTGGCGAAGACAGATCCCTGAACATTCAAGAGGTGGTTAGAATGACAACAATGAATCGCTTTGAGCAACCTTACCGCGGGGCTTCGGCTCTGCTGGAGCAGATCAATCGGGTGTTTGGCGACATGGGGGGACGTACGGGCGAGGAGTCGAACTTGACGCCTTGGGCTCCGGCCGTCGACATCTACGAAACTGAGCATGAGCTGGTCGTGAAGGCCGACCTGCCCGAGGTGAATCCGCAGGACCTCGATATCCGCGTCGAGAACAACATCCTCACAATCCGCGGCGAACGCAAGTTTGAAAATAAGGTGAACGAGGAAAACTATCTGCGCGTCGAACGCGCGTATGGCTCGTTTAGCCGCAGCTTCTCGCTGGCAAACTCCGTGAAATCGGATGCAATCAATGCCGATTATCAGAATGGCGTGCTCACGCTAAGCATCCCGAAGCGTGAGGAAGCAAAGCCGAAGCAGATCAAAGTGAATGTGGGAACGCAGCAGGCTATGGCGGCAGGGGCTCGCTGAACAGACCCAAACCGACGGCGAAGTAGAAAGGGGCTGGCGATATCGCCAGCCCCTTTCCTGTTGGAAACAACAGTTGACGAACCCCATGCCATTTCAGAACCTGTGAAGGTACGTAATAAACCGATCCGTCACCAAGGAATGGCTCGCCGACCTAGATTCGAATTAGCAGCCGCTCCTAATGGTCGCTGGTGCTCGTTCAAAGAGCTAGATTGAACAGACAAGGATTTTCTTGGAAAGACGCATTCAAATGGGAAAAGATTGGAATGTCGGAGACGTTCGACCCAAGGCCGGAGGTCCGAAAATGTGCATCGCCAGGTTTGAAACCGATGCAGCCTCAGGTGAGCGTAGGAAGAGCGAGAAGAGCGCCGTCTGCGAATGGTTCGTCGGCAAGAAATCGCAATCTGGTTCTTATCAGGTACAGATGTTGGAGTTCGTGAGGCACATGGATGATGCGAGTTAGATCGCGTTCAGTGAACGACGGCGTAGGGAGCGATCGTTGCGCGCGATAAATAGATACGGCTCGGACACCAAAATTATTGGAGCCAATGAAAAGAGAGGCATCGGCCTCGCTATTTTCCACGAGGCAAGCGCACTCACACGTTACAATTACGTAGATTGAAGTAGCTTATTCGGACACGCCTCCCGAGGACTTGGTCTGAAAATGGCCCGAGCGGCTTTGGCGAGAGGTTCTCGTGGTCTTTAACACTACTACCATCAGGACGAATGGGGTGATGGTCATCTACGTTGGTGGCGCTATCTTGTTTGGCAAAGAATCAGCATCTTTGCAGATTCTAGTGAGGGACTTGTTGAACGAATGCCACCAAATCGTGCTCGACCTCGGGAAGGTCACCCACATCGATAGTGGTGGTGTGGGGATTCTCGTGGCAGTGTACGCGTCGGCTCGGAAGGTTGGCTGCGACATCAAGTTTGCCAACCTCGGCAATCACACAAAAGAAGTGCTTCAGGTAACAAAGCTCGTGACAGTGTTTGAGGTATTCGACAGGACAGAAGACGCGATCGCATCTTTCAAAGGCGCCGCGGCAACAGGGTGAGCGTCCCGCTCAGGTCACCGAGGCTTAGTGGCACGACATCGTTCCGGGTGTCGGATCAAGGTGGACTTCAGCTACGCACCTTCTGATACTTGTCAGGCTGCAACTTACCCCGTCAACATAATTCTTGTTGATCTCGAGGAATAGGTGCGAGGTCTCTGGCAGGTCACCCGGTCATCCAGTGAGAACTCTGCTGTCACCGGGCAGACCGTCACACAGGCGCCGCAGTCAATGCACTCACCGGGATCGATGTGCAACTGAGGCACTTCATTGAACGTTTGCTGGATGGATACAAGAGGACAGAAAGCCCTACTTTGAGAAACTAGCTACAGCTGCTGCCTCGGTGCTGCTCACCTCGAACACCTCCGTTAATTTGGTCATCCGTAGCACCTCCAGGAACTTGCTGCCGAGGTCGCAGAGACGCAGCGATGCGCCATGGGTTTTCGCGCTCAAATGCGCAGCGATTAAGATACCTAATCCAGCACTGTCGATATACTCGATGTTTTTCATATTGAGGATAATTCTTTGTTTTCCTTCGGCGATGAGACTGTTCATTTTCGCCCGCAAAGCATCACTCTCATCCCCGAACACGATGCGGCCGCTCAGTGCCACTACGGAGATGTCGTCGACTTCGCGGCTTATCATATTCGATGACACGTTTAGATGCTGCCTCCACTATCGTGTGCCGATTCACGCGGCCAAGATGTTCACTAACGCACACTCAAAAGTTGTCATATTTTCCGATAACTCGCTAAGAAATTGGATCAGTCTTCAAAGTGCGGGTTGTCCTTTGCGAATCTGCTGCAGTCGCAAGAGTCGGTTGAGGTTGTCTACGACGGACTCGATCGCTTGCAGTGAAGCAGGTTGGCCATGCGATCAGCATGAGATTACTTTTTCATTCTCCCGTTTGTATCGTGAAGGAATGTCAACACTAGGGCACGTACGAGGTGTCGTCGCGGGAGCAGCCATCCGCCCGATTTTCGGCAGCCCTCTGGTGCTTGATGACTCTCGCCTACTGGGCTGCGCGCCTGTCTGGTCAATTCCCGCAGCTATTACAACAACTATCGTTCTGCTGGTCTTGTGCGCCACGCGACTGTTGGCCTCAAAGAAAATTCCAACGTTCACGATCCGGCCGCAGCAGTCAAGGGGAAGCGGCTGGCAAACTCTTCGGACTCATCTTCGGAATCGAAGGTGGCTTGATCACGATCTTCTCGACGCTGCTTGCGAACCGCGGTCTCGGATTCTGGATCGGTTTCTGGACGGGCACATCGGTCGGCTCAAAGTAAACAGACGTCGGAATTACTCATAACGTAGAGCCACGATGGGATCAACGCACGTCGCCCGGCGCGCTGGAACGTAGCTGGCCAGTAATGCAACTGCGCAAAGGGTCGAGGACGCCACGGCGAACGTAACTGCGTCGGAAGATTGAATACCGTAAAGCAAAGAAGTGAGGAGTTGAGTGCCCATCAGTGCGCCGACGAGGCCCACGACCAAGCCAGCGACAGTTAGCCGCATGCCTTGAGTGAGCACATCACGAAGAATCTGCCTTCTCGTTGCACCGAGCGCCATCCGGATGCCGATGTCTCGTGTGCGCTGCGCCACTACATACGACATGACCCCATAAATTCCGACAGAAGATAAAAGCAGTGCGGTCGCCGCAAAAAGCGTCAGAAGGAATGTGTTGAAATGAGACCGCTCGAGCGTCCCCGCAATTTTCTGCTGCATCGTCGAAAGTTGATAAATTGGCACACCTGAAGCGACTGAGTCCACTGTGGATTGCAACGCCTCAGCGGAAATCGCGGCAGATTGAGTGCGAACCGTTAAGTCCATGGTGCGTCCAATCCAGTCCCACGCGCTCGGAGGCATTTGGGCGATAGGGACATAGAATTCAGGCCGGACCTGTTGATCGAGCCCCCAAGCCCGCACATCGGCAACTACTCCTACAACTTCGTGCCATGCGGGGTCTTCGCGACCTTTTGGTCCCGACTCACAGCAAGCAAATCGTTTGCCGATTGGGTTCTCGCCGGGCCACAAAGTACGTGCAAGTGTTTCGTTGACAATCGTGACCAGGTGGACATCGCGCGTGTCCTCAGATGTAAAGTCTCGCCCGGTCTTCAGCGGTATGCGCACAGTTGGCAAATAATGGGGGGAAACGATTCGAATCTCCGCATTCACCGCGTTTGACGGGTCAATTGCCTTCCCTTCCGCGATGATTCCATTGCTGCTTCCGCCTCCGGCGAGCGGGGCGCGCGAGACGGTCGCGGCTGCAAGTACTCCGGGTAAGGCGTCAGCCGCTGCAATAATGCGCTCGAATGTTTGTCGCGCAAGTGTTGGATCGTGAAAGATCGGGTCAGGAAGGCTGATACGCCCGACCGTGAGATTCGCGGTGTCGAACCCTGGGTCGAGATGAGATACAAGCAGTCCGCTGCGGATCAGTAGTCCAGCTCCCGCCATCAGAAATAGGGCCAGCGCAATTTCGCCAATGACCAGGAGACTCCGCATCCGATCGCGGCTTCCGCTCGAAGTCCCGATTCCCGCCTTAAAGGCCTCGGTGAGCTGTATAGACGCTGAACGCAGCGCTGGTGCAATCCCAAACAGCACACTAGCCAAAAATGAGACGCCACACGCAAACGATAGAGTGGCAATGTCGATGTAGGCCTGGTCTAGTCGCGGCACATTAGCAGGACCAAACGCAACGATCTCCTTTACCCCCGCGTAGGCGAGCAAGACACCAAACACTGCGCCGACGAGCCCGAGAACAATATTTTCCGTCAGCAGCTGTCTAACGATTCGTTTCGAGGTAGCCCCCAGCGCTGCACGTAAAGCGATTTCCCTTTGACGCATCCGAGAGCGGGCAAGCTGTAAATTCGCAATGTTCGCGCAGGCAATCAGCAATAAGAACCCAACCGCGGCGAACAGCATTCCGAGCGCCAGCCGTTGATCTCCGAGCAATGCGGTCGAAAGTGGCAACAAACGAAGACCGCGGTCCTTATCGTCTGATGGATATTGCTGTTGCAACCGCATCGCGATCACGTTGAGCTCCGACTGCGCCAGTGGGAGGGAGACTCCTGGCTTTAGCCGACCGATCACGTTTAGAAAGTGATCGTCATGGTCTGCCAGCTGCTGTGAGCTAAAGGCTGCCGGGGTCCACAGATCGGTCTTGCTCAATAACGGATCGAAGCTGTTCGGCATAACTCCCACTACGGTATTGGGCAGGCCATTGACGCGAATCGCACTTCCGACGATCGCCCGATTCGAGCGAAAGTGCGTGTGCCAAAGCCGTTCGCTAAGGACAACCACGTTCGCGTGGCCAGGCTGGTCCTCCTCAGCGGAGAAAACCCGTCCGGCAATAGGCGGAACACCGAAGGTCTCGAAATAATCCGCCGTAACATATTCACCGTCCACTCTTTCTGGAGCACTCTCTGTCGCCAGATTGAAGTTCCCATTGTGGGAGGCGCAGAGGTTAGTGAAAGACGTGTTTTGCCTGCGAACATCGGCAAAGTTTCCAACCGAGAGATCAGGAAACAATCCGCGCCATTGCTCCTGAAGATAGACCACGCGGGCGGGATCCTGCATAGCCAATGGCTTGAGCAGCACAGCATTCACGATGCAGAAAATAGCAGTAGTCGTACCAATGCCAAGACCCAGCGTGAGAACGGCGACAGAAGCAAAGGCGGGACTCTTGCCGAGCGTGCGAAGGCCAAAGCGCAGGTCCTGCCAGCACGTTTCCACAAAAGATTCCCAGCCGGCAGCGCGGACTACTTCTTTCGTCGCTTCGAGACTGCCTCGCTCTAATCGGACTGTGCGGGCAGCCTCCTTACCTATCATGCCTTGCTTCATCTTTTCGTCGACGGCCATTTCCATATAGCTGCGTAGCTCTTCGTCCAACTCCCGATCGACTTGTTCTTTTCGGAACAGAGAGCGGAGCCCCGCTACGATGTTTCGCACAAAGGACATGACCAATTCCCTACGCTTCCAAAATTCTGGCGATCGCGGCCACCTGCCTGCTCCATTCTCGCGTTTCACTCTGGAGTTTTTGTCGCCCCCGCTCCGTCAGCAGGTAATACTTGGCGCGCCTGTTATTTTCGGTCTCTTTCCATTCGTTCTTGATCAATCCGGCTCGTTGCAACCGCTGGAAGGCAACAAACAAGGAACCCGCATTAACGCGGAACACGCCCTTGCTTATCTGTTCGATGCGGACAGCAACCCCATATCCGTGCATGGGTTCGAGCGCCAGCGTCTTTAGAATGAGCATGTCCAAGGTGCCTTGAACCAGATCAGTCGAGTTGTCCGCCATAGGCACGCTCCTACTGAGAGCCAAGAGGAATGGTATCCGACTTCTACTGATTGTCAAGAGGAGTAATTCAAAAACGGACCCCATGTCGGGCATCCGACAAATAGAGTCCAGCTACGTTTGGAGTTGACGACCGCATGACTGACGCTATTGCAAACGGTTTGCCTCATTAGAGCTCGAGCGGAGAGGTGATGTAGGGAATTTGCTTGTAGCAGGTCGTACGGTTATTTGAACAGGGCTGTTTATGCCGGGCGGACCCATCTTGTCCTCCAAGCGGCGAGCCGGCGCGAGCTGCCGCTATCGTCCTGGGATTGGTTCGGTGCTGAACCAGATCGCATTCGGCGCGTCAGAACGGGCAGCCACGATGTCTGGCCAGCCGTCGCCGTTGAAATCGGCGAACGCCAACCCATACACGGTGCCCTTGCCGTCATTCCAACGGACTTCGCGAAAACTGTGCGGGCCTGTGTTGAAGTACACCGACCCCGGCGTCTCCACATAGCCCACGACGATATCCGGCCGGCCGTCGTGATTGAGGTCGGTAGCTGCCAGGGCGTACGGAGGCCGCTGCGGCCCCGGGAGCCGCTCCGGTTCCCCGAACTGCCGTCTCCCACGGTTGTAGATCACGAAAGCCGCCTGTTTCTGCTCATCGATGAATGCCAGATCTAGCCGCCCGTCCCCATCGAAGTCGCCGGCGGCGCCCATGCGGATCCAGGCAGCAGCCGGCCCAACTTTCGTAGATGTCGGGAAATGACCCTTCCCATCGTTCCACAAAATGATACTCTGGCCGCCATCGCGGTGCGGGACGAACAGGTCGAGTGCTCCATCGCCGTCGAGGTCCGCCGCCACGATGGATGTCGCCGACTCTGTTGGGAGCGCTTCGCAGGTGGGAAAGTGGCCCTTGCCGTCATTGAGGCAGACGAAACTCGGAGTGGGGACTTTGGGGCCTTCGCCGGCTTTGCCGTCCACGAGGTCCGGATAGTCGCCGCGGTTGGCGACCACAATGTCCGGATAGCCGTCGCCGTTCAGGTCGGCCAGTGTCACATAACGCGTAGTCCAGTTCGGGCTGCCGAATGTACCGGCCTCGGTGAAGTGTCCTTTCCCGTCATTCAGGTAGACAAGCTTGCGATCAGGCGCATCGTTGCTGACGATAATGTCCAGGTGGCCGTCGCGATCGATGTCCGCCAGGGCCGCAGAATAGGTTCGGTCAGGAGCGGTGCCGAGGTTGCTCGCGGTGAAACCGCCCTTGCCATCATTCAGCAGCACGCGATTGTAGAGCGGCCAGTGGCGGCCCTTACCCAGGACGATGTCGGGAAGACCGTCGCCGTTTAGGTCGCCCACGTTTACGCCTGCCGAAGTTTCACCCTTTTCCTCCAAAAGCAAAACACGGTCAAAGGAGCGGAAGACCACGCTCGTTGAGGGTGGTGCCTGGCCTCTGCTGCTCGCCGGGAGCACCAAAGTAAGCGTGCAAGCAGCGAGCCAGGCCATGATCGCCGTCATCTGCATCGGCCGCCCCTTGGTCTCCAGCGTCTTCAGCACGATAAGCGCCAGCGTCCCTGCGAAACGTCGGTCTTGCGGCTCATACGTTCCTCCTATTACTTTCCCATCCCAATCTGCCACATCTTCTATGGGATTCGATAGGCAAACCTCATTGCGAGGTCTCCGCCAGCCGCGCGACGTTCTTGCTCAGTTATCCAGCGGTGTCGATTGGTTTGATGAGTGATAACGTTGCCTTGACCACCGAAGCAGTCGATTCGTTGCCAGATCTCGTAGAGGTCCAATGGGGCCAAGTAAAGTCGATTTGTGATGTCGAGGCCATCGCTCGTGCAGGAGGCGACTTGACTGAGACACAAGTTCATCTATTAGTTCGATCGTCGCAGCAACGAGTATCATCTGTAAACTTCCGCGCCTCCGTCGTACCGGACCTTGTAGTGTTTCGGTTGGTCCTTTGCCACTACGCCCACTCCTCGACATAGTGCCTCTTCGCCGTGGCTGCGGTTACCTCCGATGACTCCTCGCAATAGGTACACGTTATGCGAAGTCGTTCGGCATCGACTGTCTCTAAATTCCTTTCATTGCTGACACGGCTTATGGAGACAGGAAGTTTGCAATCGGGGCAAGCGAATAAGAGGGTATGTACATACCTCATAGACATTGGGGTTCCGTGAGCGGGGGAATCATGAATGATGTCTCCGTTTAAACCCGCCCCGAATTTAATCCGTCACGGGGTCGGTCATCGAAGCTACCCAGGTTTTGAGTCCTTACTTCAGGTTAATCTCACCATTGAACTGCTGAATGACCTGATAGCACTCACAAGCGGACTTTTCGAGTTCCTTCCGATTGAGAATCTGCACCGAACCTCGCGTGTAGTCGATGATCTCTTTTCTCTGCAGGTTCGCGGCTGCCAAGCTGACGCTCGGCCGATCAGTCCCGAGCATGGTTGCAAGGAAGTCGTGAGTAATGGCGATGCATCCCGTATCAACTCGGTCCTGGGCCATCAGTAACCACCGTGCCAGTCGGCGCTCGATCTCGTGTAATCGATTACAGGCTGCAGTCTGCGAAATCTGCATTCCCAAAACGATGGAGTAGTGGCCCAGCAAAGCAAGTAAGAGAGGCGTGGTAGCCAGAGTACGACGAAATGTGCTTATTCTAATTCTGAATCCGTCTCCGGCGATTTGCACCACTTCACGTATCGGACTTCTCTTTAATCCAAAGATGGAGGGTATTCCGGCAACTCCTTCGTTCCCCAGAACAGCTACTTCTACCGTCTTGCCGTCTGCCATGACGATCACCAGCGAAATGAGACCTTTATTGGGAAAATAGACGAACTCGATTTTTCGATTTGGCTCGTAAAGACTTCGATGATGGGGCAGAGCCAGAAACTCAAGCGCGGGTCGAACGGCCCGATATTCATTATCGGGAAGCGCCAACAAGATCCGATTGCCAATTGGCTTTCCTTGAGGGTTGGTTCGCTCTCCGGCTTTGACTTCGAGGTATCTTTTGAGCATACCAACCTTTCCATGGGAAATTGAGCACAAACGCGGGACAGAAGACAAGAAAAAAGACCGGCCAGAAAAACCTGTACCTTTATACGCTAGTTCGTTAACTGAAAGGTCTTATGTAGGTCACCCGACATAGATGGTAGGTTGTTGCAACATTGACCACTCGTCGTACGCCCCTTACGCTGCGCCCTTTACTCCAACAGAAAGCGAAGTGCAGCCATTGATCCATTCCTCCCGACGTTCAAGAGGGAAAATATACCTCTCCTACTGATTGTCTCAAGGAATGCACGTCTTCAGTTCGAAGGAACTGCATGCAAGGAATAGAGAGCGGGCAAAAAGTTTCTCATCGGCCGATAGTCGTCGCCTGAAGGTCAGCAACAACGCTAAGAACCGTTCAAAACCGCGTGATCATTGGAGAAATCCGCCGCGACCTGTGGTGTCAGACGAACGCGCCGAATCGGCTTTTTTCAGTAGACTTTCGCGCTCGGCGGCGTAAATCTGTGCCCACTCGTAAAGCCGCGCGTTGTGAATGGCCACGGCGGCAGGGATGGCCAGGGACTTCGCGAGACGAAAATGTTCGGTCGTGAAGCTTCTTGGCCGAGACTCGCCAACCGAGAGCAATCCGAGAACTGTGTTGCCCACTACGAGGGGCACCGCGATCCAGTCGCGAATTTTAACCAGCGCCTTGGTGTCGCGCCAATCGCTTTCTTCGCGCGTGTCGCTCAAGTGCACGCTCTTTCTCTCGACAAGCACGCGCTGTAAAGACACGTTTTCAGCAGCTTCGAGAGTAATGACCGTTCTCGCCCGAGCCGCGGGTGACTCGCGGGCCACGAACAAACGCCCGTCCGTTTCCGTGAGGATCACGCTCGCGCGTTCATAAGGAATGATTTCGAAAACGCAGGCCAGCAAGGTATCGAGTACCACGTCCATCCGCAGGTTCTGCGTGAGGGCCAGCGTGGCTTTGCGGAGGGCGTCAGCCTCCGCACGAGCTGCATCCGCCTGGTCGCGAGCGGCTTCTGCGTCCGCCAAATGTTTGGCAATTTGAGCATCCGCTAGTTTCCGGGCGGTGATGTCCTGAACCGTGCCGGCCAATCGATGGATCGCGCCGCCCTGACGCCGCACCGGAAATCCATTGAGCCAGACCCAGCGAATCTCCCCATCGGGACGGACGATACGAAATTCTTCGTTGAGAAGTCCCGTGCAAGTTGCCTCCTCGAGCTTCCTGAGCACATGAACACGATCGTCTACATGAATCACATCGGCATACGAGGTCGGGTTTTGCGAAAGGCTTTCGATAGAACGGCCAGTAATCGTTTCATAGGCGCGATTGACCTGGAGAACCTTTTTTGTCGAAGCGTCAAGAAGCCAGAAAATTTCCAGGATGTTGTCGGCCATTTGTTGAAGACGTTCGTTGCTGTCGCGTAGAGAATCCTGGGCCTGGATGCGTTCGGTTGTGTCGCAGAGAATGACAACGTGACGCCCGGGAACGTAGTTGGCTGTCGCGGTGAAGTGCACGAACACCGCCGAACCATCCGGGCGAAAGAGCCGCGCCGGGCCTTTCCGGTAGGATTGTTCGAGAAAACTGCGCCACTCGATCGCGAAGGTGTCGGCGCTAGGGTAGAACTGCGCAAAGGAATGTCCGACAAGCACAGCAGGCGGTGCACCGAGAAGTGCGAAAGCGGCGGGATTGGCGTCGAGGCAGACACCTTCATCGTTGAGAATCAGGATGCCGTCAAGGGCATGCAGGTAGATAGACGTAAATTGGGATTCCGTGGCGTGAAATCCTCTACGCCCTAAATGCCAAGAGCGGACCTGCAGAAAGGCATTGAAGCCAAGTGAGACCACGAGGATCGCCAGCATAGGGGCGAAAAGATTCGAAGCATAGGCACGGTCACTCAGCGCAACAATGACCAGCAAGAGGGCGACGGCGAGCAATAGGAGACAGCTAACGAGAAACCACAAGGGATCGTTCAAATCCGGATTGGAGTCAATGTTCGCTGCGGCGATGTGCTTCGGAGTCATACTGAGGCGTTATGCAATGATACAGTTACAGTTCCGTTAGGATGCTACGCGTTGGCCGTCATCAGAGTCAAGAGCGATGTCGTCTCACTGGTCTTTCGACACGGAGATGATTCGGCGGCGAGTCGGGGGTTGTACACATAAAATTCACACATTTATTGCCTTTTCTTTCATCGAAAAAACAAAATGCACGAACCGCTTCCGCCTCGGTGATTTGGATTCTTGTCCTTTTCACGGTCGCGACCGCTGGCCATAACGACCGTGTTATTTGGAATATTTCTCTCGCTCCACCAAAATGAGGCGGTAGATTTTGCGAAGTTGCCGGACGTCCTGAACAGGAAGAAGGTCGTGGATGCTTTTGACGAGCTCTTCCGCAGATTCGTTCAAGCCTTCAGCAAAAAAGAACTCGGTTACGTCGAACTGCAGCGCGTCAGCGATCTTCTGGATCATCTCGAAAGGAGGAGTTGCAATGCCGCCAGTTTCCAAACGGCTAATGTATCCCTTCTCGCTTTGCGACTTGCCTATCCTCGATTCCAGGTCCTCCTGCGTCACGTTTCGAACTTTTCGCAACGTGGCGAGGCGCTCCCGAAAGCGTTCGGCGATTGTCAGGCCCATTAGATTCAGAACAGTACGAGGGAAAAGACAAATTACAGAGTGCGTTATATGTTGATTTTGACTTGTAACATCCTACATAATTGGTATAATCGGATGGGAATCTGGCCGTTTAGTGAAAGTATGGTGACTCTTCGATTTGGGCCGCGAACTGTGTAAGCGTCAGTCGCATCAACTTACATAGCTTGGCCATAGTTCTAAGAGTTGGACTCATGAGACCCCGCTCCATCAAACTGATCGTTGTACGGTCGAATCCACCCTCCAGAGCAAGTTTCTCTTGCGAAAGCCCCACTTTC
This sequence comes from Candidatus Acidiferrales bacterium, assembly GCA_963722985.1. GTDB lineage: Bacteria > Acidobacteriota > Terriglobia > Acidiferrales > UBA7541 > Acidiferrum. Next base: position 1,092,090 of record CAVROZ010000008.1, read on the forward strand.
TTGCGGCGTGCTCTGAGCACTTCCCCAAACGCCCTTTCTGGACCCGAACGAGGCTGAACTTGTTTCTTCGTCCGCATTTTCGGAGGCTAGTTTGTCGGGATGACGAGTATATTCCCACGGAACATACTCGTCATTTATGGAGTAGTTTTTGTAGTTTTTGCCGCTCTTGGCCGTTGAGCTTCTCCATGGCGCAACAATCGGTCCCACACGATCCAGAAATCCCGAAGGGTGAAACGAAATCTCCGTCTTCATCGCGATTCTTCGCCGTGCCTATCCAAGAGGAGAATGGTGGTCTTTTGATGCGTTGGAAGCCGCTGCTGCACCGCGAACTACGTGACGTCGAAGGCGCTCGCACGCGAAAGGGCCGCGGGGAACTGCCCAGAGCAAATCAACCGCAGCAGCCAAGGCTGGGCTGCTGCGCAAAAAAGGCTCCCATGCGAAAAACCGACGGACGGGTGCGGCAACGGCTAACTCGAGGAGCGCTCTCCCGACCAGAGTACTTTACGAGAGGTAAATGGACCCGGGCACGGATTGAAAGGTACGAGCGATCGCATCCTTTATATAGGGGGGCTGGGGGCGCCTAGCCATGTCGAGCTCCTTTCCCACCGCGCGCTTTCCGGCCTTGCCTCTCGGTAGAGAAAAGGCGCCTAAGGCTGCTTCCTTGCATGAGGATCCGGGAGTAGCGTCGCCTGGAGAGGTTACGGATGACGCGCTCATCGCGAGGATCTGCGAAGAAGACCAGGAAGCCCTTGGGCTGCTCTTCCGCCGCTATTGCCGACTCGTGTGGTCAGTCGGACAAAGAATCCTTCGGAACAAGGAAGAGGCGGACGATCTACTGCAGAATGTATTCCTATCCGTGGGCCGAAGGGCCGCCAGGTTTGATCCTTCGAAAGGCACGGTCCGCTCCTTTCTGGTGCACATTACCTACCAGCGTGCCATCTCCCACAGGCGCTACCTTTGTTGCCGCCAGTTTTATCGCTCACCTGAACTAGAGGGAGAAACGGAAGATCGTATTCTAGCCTTGGATCGTCCGGGGTACGACGAGTCTCTCGAAGCGCACTTCGGCAGGGAGCGGCTCGAGAGGGCCTTCGCGGAATTGTCGGAGGAGCAACGCGAGACATTACGGCTGCATTTTTTCGAGGGATACTCTCTTGAAGAGATAGCCGCTCATACGGGAGAGTCCTTCGGTAACATTCGCCACTATTATTATCGCGGTTTGGATAAGCTGCGGAGGGGTTTACTTACGCCTGATGATTCCATATAGACGCGAGGCTGCGCAGGGTGGCCACAATTGTGGCCACTTGAAGAATCAAATGGAGGCTGTAAGGAACCGATGGTAGGTTAGACTATCCACGTTCGTAGACCTCCGGAAGATCTTGAGTTGGGGCATGGCAGTGCGAGTTCAAGAGACACTATGGTAGCGGGGCAGGGAACACCGGACGGTGACGTGCGGTCAGGCAACCCGGAAGCGCACGAGGAGTTCCTTAAACTGTGCGCTTTGTCTACTTCTGGCGCTTTGACCGAAGAAGAACAGATGAAGTTGCGCGAGCACTTAGCCGTCTGTCCGGACTGTCGTGAAGCGACGAAGCAGTTCGCAACCGTAGTGGATCACGTGATTCCTGTAGCTGCTCCGGAGCTGGCCAGAGAGACTTCCGAGGAAAATCCATCGTTCTCCGCAGATGCGGCCGAGATGTTATTCCTCAAGCGGCTGTCAGAACAGCATAAGAGATCCCGAAGCCATCCTGCCGATGCCGAACCGTGGCTCTCTCCCCTTGTGATCCGGCAGAGCCGGAATTTCCGCCGCAGATTTGAAAGATACTATTTCTGGCTGCCGATGGCTGCCGGTATTTTACTCTGTACCTCGCTCGGAATCGTCGCGTACCGGACCGGCATTCGCCGCGGCGTGGATGCCGGCAGGGTTGAGCAGGCAAATCCAGAAATGATGCCGGCCAGCTTCGAGCAAACACTCGAGAGGGCGAGCCGCGATCGCGATGCCGCCAACGCGCAACTGGCGGATCGAAATGGAGCAATCTCGGACCTACAACGCGAAATCGCACGGCAGATCAGAGAAAACACCGAACTCAAGGCAGCGCAATCGGGCCAACGGCTCGCACTGCTCACGAGCGGTGAAGAGCAGAAAAAGCTCATCGAGGAGCGCGACGGCGTTAAGCAGCAGGCAGCTGCCGATAGAGAAGCGCTCCAAGCGAAACTCGAGAGTTTGGAGCGGCAACGCTCGGAAGATGTGATCCGGGCGGCGAATCTCGACGCCCAGGTTGCTGAACTCTCGCGGTCGTTGCAGGAGCAGGAAAGCTCCAAGACAGAGCAAGAAGAGTTGCTCGCGAAAGATCGGGACATTCGAGAGCTCATGGGAGCCCGCGAACTCTATGTTGCGGAGGTTCACGACGTAGCGCGCACCGGCGAAACGGAAAAAGCCTTCGGCCGTATTTTCTACACAAAAGGGAAGTCTCTGATTTTTTACGCCTACGACTTGAACGAGCAACCGCGGATCAAGGACGCGAGCACGTTTCAGGCTTGGGGCCGGCGAGGGCCCGACTGGACGCAGGCTTACAAACTAGGGATGTTCTACGAGGATAATGTTTCGAAGAAACGCTGGGTCCTGAAATTCAACGACAAGAAAACGCTCGACCAGATCGATGCGGTTTTTGTCACCGTCGAGCCGAATGGCGGCAGCGAGCGCCCGACCGGAAAACCTCTTCTGTTTGCATACCTCAAAGTTGTCCCCAATCACCCTTAAAGGCAGTCCTTAAGCGCTAGCGCGCGATGGGTGGCCACAATTGTGGCCACTTTCCAAGAAAGCGCCAGGAAGTGCAGTCGCCGTGAATAATGAAGTTGCATCGGTGTGTCCAAAATATTTTTTCTCTTTGTGGCCGGTTTTTAAATGCGGCGCTGGTACAGGACGAAGGAATGGAGCGTCAGGCTATGCAAGTGTTGGCGCGAAATCGGTAACAACAGGAGCCTTTACGTGCGAAATGCCTTACCGGCCTTGGTCTTGATAGCGCTCTTCCTTGTTGGAAGCAAGGCCTTGCCGCAATCTCCCACCGCATCCATCACCGGTATCGTGTTCGATTCTGACAATAAGGTGATACCCGGTGCGGAGATTATCGTCGTGAACGATCTCACTCGTGTGCAGTACGAAACGAGGACGAATGGCGAGGGTATCTACACGGTTGTGACTCTTCCTCCCGGCCCTTACCGGGTTCAAGTATCTAAGATCGATTTCAAAACGATTATTAAGCCTGACATTACTCTGAACGTGGGTGACGCGTTGGCGCTGAACTTCACTCTTCCAGTTGGTGCTTCCTCTGTTTCTGTAACAGTCGAAGGTGGGGCACCGATGATCAATACGCAGTCGGCGACCTTGAGTACCGTGGTGGACCAGAATTTTGTCGAGAATATGCCGCTGAACGGCAGAAGTTTTCAGAGTCTCATCCTTCTCGCTCCCGGAGTGATCACCACGAGTCCACAGGTTGGATCGACGACCGGCCAGAGCGGCGAATTTAGCGTAAACGGGCAACGCACGGAGTCGAACTACTACACCGTCGACGGAGTTTCCGCCAACGGGGGAGTGTACCTCGGAGATCCTGGATTCATGGGAGCCAGCGGATCGCTTCCTGCGGCGACAGCACTTGGTACAACGCACGGGCTGCTCTCGGTCGACGCCTTGCAGGAGTTTCGCGTGGAAACCTCTACGTACTCTGCGGAAAACGGGCGCAATCCGGGCGGACAGTTTAGCTTCGTGACACGATCTGGAAGCAACGAATGGCATGGCACGGCGTTCGAGTACTTACGCAACAACTTCTTTGATGCCAACGACTGGTTCAACGATTATTACGGGCTTCCGGAGCCTGCGGAACGCCAAAATGATTTTGGTGGAACTGTAGGTGGACCTGTTACGGTGCCCGATCTTTATAACGGTAAGGGCAAGACTTTCTTTTTCTTCTCTTACGAAGGGCTGCGCCTGATACAGCCACAACCGGCACTCGCAACCTATGTACCGGATGACTATGTCAGAACCTGTACCGCGGGCGGGCTGAAACAAGTCATGGATGCGTTCCCTCTGCCGACGACGCCTGGCGCGGCTCCCGATTGTTCGAGTCCCAATCCAGGCACCGGTCAGGCCGCCTTTGTGGGCAGTTGGTCGAATCCAAGCAACATTGACGCGGTGAGCATTCGTCTCGATCACAGCATGGGTGAAAAGCTGAAACTCTTCTTCCGTTTTGCAAATACGCCTTCGAACGCCGCAACACGAAGCACAACGGCTGCTTCCGAAGTGGACACCAGGTCATTTGCTGGCAGAACCTATACATTTGGGGGCACCAGCATCTTTTCGAATCTGCTCAGCAACGAATTCCGTTTGAACTACAGTTCCAATTCGGCAAACCTTTCGAGCCAACTCGACGGCTTCGGAGGGGCGACGCCAGTGAATTTGGCGCAATTGCAGGGTGTCGACACCAGCGCGTACCCGGACTATGAGGTATTTGTCGGCATGTTTTTTGGGAACGCTCCGGAAATTCGTGAGGAAGTAACGCGGGGCAGCCAGCGCCAATGGAACTTTGTGGATGCGGTGAGCTGGCCCGTTGGCCGTCATCAGCTACGAGCGGGTATCGATTACCGCCGGCTGGCCCCCTTCTCGAAGACCCCGAGTCCCAATGTCGCCTACTATTATTACAGCCAAGACTCCGTGGTTACGAACAATGCGGACTCGGCCTTGACGGAGAGCTATGCGGCAGCCTATCCCTTATACACGAATTTCTCTAGCTTCGTTCAGGATGAATGGCATTTAACGTCGCAGTTGGTTTTGTCGATGGGTCTGCGTTGGGATATCAACCCCGCGCCCGGTGTGACACAGGGGTATAAACCCTATACGCTCGACGGAGCGGGTCATCTAAGCACGGCAACATTAGCTCCTGCTGGCACACCTCTTTATCAAACAGACTGGTACGGTTTTGCTCCCCGGTTGGGTGCGGCGTACAACGTTCGACGGACGCCGGGCGAAGAAACGGTCATCCGCGGCGGAGCAGGAATTTACTATGACACGGCGCAGCAGCTGGACTCCATTGGCTTCGAGGGTATCGGTTTTAGTGCCTATTGCGTTCCGCAGTATGCGTCGGGATGCCCGCTCGAAGCTACCGCACCGTTTCCACTCTCGGTTCTATCCACTCCGCCGGCGATTGCAAATCCTCCGGTCGCTCCCTACAGTAATAACGTCTTTCCCGCGAACCCCCATTTGGAACTTCCTTACACGATCCAATCGAATCTGAGCGTGGACCAGGCTCTCGGAAGGTCTCAGGCCTTCACGGTCTCCTATGTCGGAGCTTTTGGAAGGAAGCTCCTCGATAGACAGCAAGTGGCACTGTCTGCGGTAAATCCGAACTTCTTGGCCGACGGATACTTCCTTGAAAACGGGATTTCGTCGGACTACAACGCGTTTCAGGCACAATTTCGCCGGCGGCTGAGCGCGGGATTCCAGGTGCTGGCCTCGTACACCTATTCGCACTGCATCGACTATGGATCGGAAAACAGCTCGTACATCTACAAAAGAGGAAATTGCGATTATGATGTGCGGCATAATTTCAGTTCGGCATTGTCATACGAATTGCCCTCTGTGTTTCAAAACAGAGTTGCGCGGTCCGTGCTGCACGAGTGGGGTATCGATGCTGGCGTCGTGGCGCGCACCGGCTTTCCGGTTTCATTGATGGGCAACTGCGCTGTCGATCCAACAAGCCATCAAGTACAGTGCCTCGGCCTCGATCTTGTGGCGGGGCAACCGCTCTACCTGTACGGCTCGCAGTACCCTGGCGGACGTTCTGTCAACGTGAACGCCTTTGCCGAACCCGCTCCGAACGAACCGGGAGATGCACCGCGGAATTTCGTGCGCGGCTTTGGCGCCTGGCAGACGGACTTCGCGGTCCGGAGAGAATTCCGGCTCTATGAGCGCCTGAAACTGCAATTCCGCGCCGAGGCTTTTAACCTCTTTAACCATCCGAATTTTGGCTACATCAACTCCTACTTCTTCCCTGGATCCACGACCTTCGGTCAAGCTGTAGAAACCTTGGCTCCGAGCCTGGGAGGCCTGACACCTTTGTACCAAATGGGTGGTCCTCGCTCGATGCAGTTTGCCCTGAAACTCATTTTTTAGTTGCCGCCCAGAGGGAAGAATTCGTGTCCTCACGGGCTTGCAAAAGTTGGACCTTGAACGATGCAGTTCATCGATGCGCATTAGGGAAATTTAGATTCGAATGCTACTTTGTGCGTACAAGAGAACGCCCGCTATGGACAACCGCGGCTGTCTTATGAGGACCAGCATCGCGATGGCCGTCGTTCTCGCGGCGGTAACCTCCGCGAAATGCGCAACAAATTTGCCTCACGGAGTAACCGTCGATGACTTAGCCACCCGAGTGCAAATTATTTCCTGGAGTGTCTCGCCGGACGGAAGGAAAGCCGCTTTTGCTTCGATGCGCGCGTCCCCCATTGGGGACGACTACGAAATAGCCCTCGATTTGTGCGAGATGTCGAACTGTGGCCGCCCGTCGCCGATCGCAAGCTATCGGTTGCCGCCAAAGGACGTCTATGATCCAAACAGTCACGCCGTCTACCGTACCGTGGCTCAATATGTGTGGTCCTTAGATAGCAAGGAGCTCCTCTACACTGCGCACGTCGATGATCGAATGGTGCTGAGAGTACGGGCCGAGAACGGCGAAGATCGCGTAGTGCTTCCCGGCGATCGAATCGAAATCGCTCGATTGCTGCCTGACCGGCGAGGTTGGAGGGTGCGAACGTTTCGCGCTCTACGGCGGGACGAAGAGACCTACGAAACTCCCCAAGATGCCGGCCTCCTAATCCGGGATGGTTATCGTTTCTTTGGTCCACTGAACGATCCGAAGAAGGATCCGCCCCTGGTGATCGAATCTTGGGAGTATGTTTGGGGCACAGCGCAAGCAAAGAGGATTCCCTACAGCAGAGTTACGCAGTATTGGCCTTACCCCGAAGAGTGGCATTGGAACGGTGAGTCGCTGGTGTTCACACGGACCGGCCCCTTGCCTCCCGCCACCAAACAGGATGATCAGAATGCGCATGCCGACCGGGAACGAAGCGCATCCGCGCTGGACCTTGTTTTGACTTCCACAAAGACGGTCATACGCGAGCGAAGGGGAGGCACGTACCGGGACATTGCAGAAGAGAATGCCAGATTCGACTGTGAATCGTCCGAAGCTACCGACCAAAGTCGAAACTCGTACATAAGCGACGACGGGCGGGTGGCAGTCCTGGTCAAGAGCACGAATTTAGTACCCGACGAGCTCGTGAAACTGGACCTCGGGACTGGGGAACGGACCGTGCTCTTTGCGCCCAATGAAAATTTCCGCGAGAAAACAAAAGGAATTACCGTGCGTTACGTACCGATCGATATCGAGGAGGGCCTGTTTTATGGGAGGCTCTACTTACCCGCGGAGGGGGTTGGCCAAAAGCCTTATCCCCTGGTCATTGCCACGTATCTTTCGACGCCGGGATTCCTTGCGAGCGTCGGCGACGAGCTGCCGGTCTTGTCGCTCGTTGGTAGCGGGATCGCCGTATTCTCTTTGCACGCGAGGGCCGCGAACAAGATAGGTAAGAATGGGGATTTTGCGGCGGAATTGCTCCGTGTGGACAAGCCGCGCAGGGCCATCGAGTGGGTTGTCGAAAACCTGGCCAAGGAAGGAGTGGTCGCGCGGGATCGCATCGGAGTGCATGGCCTGAGCTATGGAGCGGAAATCGCGATGTATGCCTATTGGAAGTCCTCCATTTTTCGCGCCGTGAGTGCGGCGACCGGTACTTGGGAGCCCCTCTCCTACGCCATGGGTGGCGTCGAGTTTTCTGCGTTTCTCGATGACCGTGGATTTGGCGATCCGAATCAGAATGCCGGCAAAACGTGGAAGCAATTGAGCGCGGGAGAAAATGCCCGGGCAACGGCACCTCCCCTTCTCTGGCAATCACCCGAATGGGAGCAGACATCGGAAATCGAATCCTGGCTGAAGCTTCGGCGATCGGGAGCGCAGGTGGAATGGCTGCAATATCCGGCCGAAGGGCATGTCAAGCGAAGTCCAGCGAATCTTTGGTGGGTGAATCAGCGCAATCTAGCCTGGTTTCTCTTTTGGTTGAAAGATGTGGAAGCTTCCGACTACGTGCAGTGCAGCGAATACGGCCGCTGGCGCGAAATGCGAAAGCAGTGGGAGATCGCCCGAGGGATAAAGGCTGACGCACATGAAAATTTGCCAGAAGGAACCGTGAAACTCTCGAGAGCAAAAGTAGCGGGACACCCAGTTCGCCCCGGGTGTCCCGCTTCCGATCTACTCATCGGCTTCGTATGCGGAGCCCGATGAGGGTTCGTGGTTATCGTGTACCGAGCATTCCTTGGTCGTTCCTTGGATCACCTCGATGGCTTTCGCCAATGGGATGATTTCTGGTTTTGTGTATCTCATGGTCTTTCCTCCTTCGAATGTTTGACTGCATTCAACCGGTCCGGTTGAATCTCGTGTCCTAGGCGCGATCGGTGTCAGGCTGCATTTCAATTACAAGGGATGATTGCGAATGCAAAATGTTCACGGCGAGGCCCTCAGCCGTCGCGGAAGCAAGCCACGTTGACCCGGCTCCCATGCGATCCTCGTTCCGATTCGGCTCTCGAGGGAGAGTGCGGGTTCAGCCTCTCGAGCTGTCTCAGCCAGGCTTCGACGGCCACCGTGCGCATGAGAGCAACCACGGGGATCTCTTTTCTGACATGGCGGGCTGCTTCGAGCGAGGTAGCAAACGCCTTCTCATCCAGAATTCCGAGGGAGCCGCTGATCATGTGGTGGCTCAAACGGTCGAGGGCCGGCCATTCCGCCGCTAGGGCGGCCACGATGCTGCGCGAGAGGAAGCCTTTTCTCTTCCGATTGAGCACTTCATCGGGAACGATCCCGGTCAGTGCCCGGCGCATCAAGGAACGGCGATGGTGTGGTCTCACGAGTTGTTCTCGCGGGATTGCATAGACAAACTCGAGGAGATCCCTGTCGAGATAGGGATAGCGTTTTTCATAAAGCGGATACGAGGGGATGGCGGAACAGGCAAGTTGGCGGCGCAAAGCGTCAAGCGTGCCGAGGTTGTCCTGAAAGCTTGGCAGAGGACCGAGCAGCTGGAGTCTCGCTTTATAGCCGGAGAGCGGCTTCGGATGGCGTCGCACGAAACTGTCCGCGAGCCAGGGAGGCACGAGCTGGCACTTCCTATTTGCTGCATGGGGGAGCAACTCACCGACGAGTTCTAGCCATAGGCTAAGCAGTGATTGCCTTCGCGCCAGTGCCCAGGCCACGAGCTGGTGCGCGAAGCGCAGCAGGTGGCCTCGGACGAAGTGGTTTGCAAGTTCTGGGACCGGTGTCGGAACGCCTCCGAGAACCTCGTCACCGCCGATGCCGGACAGTATGACGCGATTCCCGTTGGCGTTCAGGCACGCCGCGAGAAGTCGTTCCATTTCCCGATGGCCGGTTCCGGGCATGGAGACAAACTGGCCAGCCTGATATTCCCAAGCAAATTTCGGATATTGGCTGACATCAATGTGAAATCCGGTTTTGCCGCGCCACTCTTCGACTTTTGTGAAGAATGGGCGCTCGTTCCAGGTCGGTTCGGAATCATCGTAGTACGAGAGCGTATCTAACCGTGGACACCCGGCATTTCCCTTGGTGATGATCTCGTCCGCGACACACACGATCGAAGAGGAGTCCATACCGCCGCTCAGTTCCGCAAGCACGGGTTTATCCGATCGCAGCCGCCGACGAACGGCTTCTGTGAATAGCGCCCGGAATTGTTCTTCGTACTCGGCATCGCTTCGAAGGTGGATCTGGTGCCGAGGGTCGAAGCTCCAATAGGTGTGGGCCGACAGGCGAGAAGCCTCAAATTGCAGGAAGGTTCCGGCGGGAACCGCGTTGATTCCTTCATAGGGTGAGAGGTGAACAGAAGGATAAAGAGCGAAATACCCGGCAAGATACTCCTCGCTGATTCGCAGCGGCTTTTCCGTCAGGAGCACAAGCGGATCGAGAACCGTCGACCATACCAAGCGATTGCTTTCGAGGCTGTAGAAAAGCGGTCGCGTTCCGGCGAAGTCTTTGGCTAGAAAAAGCATCTGCTTCGTGGGCTCCCAGAGTGCTGCGGCCCATTCGCCGAGCAATCTGGCAAAGCACTTCGTACCCCACTGCCGAAAGGCGGCGAGTACGATTTGGGCGTCTATCAAAGACGGTCTGAGACTCAGAAGGATGAGAAGGTCCTGGCGGTTGTCGAGGCGGCCATCCCAGGTGAGAACCATTCCGTGAGAGTTCTCAAGCGGTTGCTCTTCGCCCCAGGATTCGGGGACGGTGTGAAAGGCTTGATAGGCCATGGCCACATTCCCCCGCGAAAACATGGTTGCTGAATCCGGCGCGTAGTCCCGAGTGAGTTTTCCGGCGTCTTCCAGGTATTTTCGGGAAACCGGCTGACCATCGAAATTCCATTGGCCGAACTGTACACTCATGTCTGTCCTTGTCCGCGAGATCCGCTCGAGGATTCCCTCATCGTGACGTCCCCTCTGTCGCTAGATACGCGCGCACATAGGCATCAAGATCCAAGCCGCCCCACTGGTTTTTGAGCATGGCTTTGCGTATGTGACCTGGCGACTTGTGGAGTTTGTTCTGCTCGTAACAGAAAATGACTTCAGATTGGCACAGCCCACAGAACACGCCGTGCCTGTTGGTAAAACAATCGAGCAGGCTCTGGTGATCTGCCGACCGCCGGCATCCGCAGAAACAAGGTTCGCGGTAAAGGAGTTCCCTGATTCTTGCCGCGAGGGTATACGCCACATAGGGATTGGGGTTCGCCTTGAACTGGCTGGGATCGAGGGTTGATGGAAGAGGCGAGCGGGACGGATGTTTGTGGTAGGGCGAGTTTTTCCTTGAATCGCGGTAATCGTCCGAATGAGCCGCGCTCCGAAATGCGAGAAGGAGTGCAAGGGCAACGAAGATCGTCGAGAGTGCGAAGAGTTTCGGTTTTGGTTTCACGGCTTCACCTTTCCCCGGGAGACGGGTGCTAACAGCGATCCAGGATTTGGTAGATGTCCCGCATGTACGCTTTATCGTTGACGGGAAGTCCGTCCCACTCGACCCACGCATGCGCCTTGAACGGCAGCTGCCGCGCACCGATGACGAGTTCGGCGGCAATGCCGCGTTTCTTAAGCAGGCAAGCAACGGCAAACGATCGTTGCAGGCAGAGCGCTCGTTTCCAATACCAGAGACAAGCCAGATCGACGGCGGAACAAACGCGTTCAACAACAGCTCTTGCCTTCTCCTCGGATCTGGGCCGGTGCCCGTGAAGCACTCGATGGAGCCCGGCAAAGTTTCCGCGGGCATTGTAGAGATCAAAGCGAATCAGACTCATATAAGCTTCGAGAAACAGGAAAAGCACCGGTCGTACCTCCCTTCACGGCTCGAGATGCAGCTGGTCAGAAAAGAATGCGACGCGGTCGGTGAGGGCGCGGACGCGCTCGCCGAGGGGCAGGACCGGGGAGTGGCCCCGGTTCGGGTTGTAGTCGAGAACAATCGGTGCGCAGGACAATTGCGCCGCTTGCAGCCTCGCTACCATTTTCCGTGCGTGAAAGGCGTTGCATTTCTGGTCGGCGTCCCCGGAAACAATCATGGTTGCGGGATAGGCCGAACCGTCGCGCACGGCGTGGTAGGGAGAATAGCGAAGGAGGACTCTGAAGTCGTCGGCGTCGTCGGCCGTTCCAAATTCGTCCTTCCAGAAATAAGCGTCGTCAAACAAGTGGTAGCGGAGCATATCGAGCATGGGAACCATGCACAGGACGGCACGAAATAGATCCGGCCGTTCGGTCAGGGCCACTCCCACAAGAAGACCGGAATTCGATCCTCCAAAGATGGCGAGCTTCTCCCGAGAGGTTCTTCGCGTTTGCACGAGCCACTCGGCTGCCGAGAGAAAATCGTCAAACGCAACTTGGCGGTTCCTGCGCTTTGCCGCTTTGTGCCATTGGCTTCCAAACTCCGAACCGCCGCGGATATTGGGCACGGCAAAAAGACAACCGCACTCGACCAGAACGGCCACGAGGACGCTAAATTGGGGCGTTGCTGAAACTCCGAAGCCACCATAGGAGGTCATGACGGTCGGATGGGTGCCGCCGGCCATCTTCCTGTCTTGTCCGAGGAGGAACAGAGGAATACGTGTTCCGTCTCGGGACGGGAAACAAGCTTGCGTAGAGGTGCAGGAGCCGCCATCGAAACGCACCGTGGGCTCGCACCAGGCGGTACTCTTGCCCGACGGAATCGCGTAGTGAACGAGTTCAATCGGTTTCGTAAAGGATTGGAGTTCGAGAACAATCTCGTCGTCCTCGGTCCCTGCCGCCACCACGCGGATGGTGTCGTCTTCAGAAGACGGCACTTGTCCTAAAGGTTTTCCAAATGCATCGTAAATCTCAACCCACGTCCTTCCGCCACGCGTGTAGGAGACCAGGATATGGTTGGCCGAGACATTCCAGTTGCGGATGACCGCATCCTTCTCCGGGACCAGATTGAAGAAATAGGGTTCGCTCCGGTTTGTCGGCTGCACCTCGACAATCCTGCGATTCGGCGCGCCCTGATCGGTTAATGCCAGGATTCTCGCGTTGAGGAACCGTGGCCAGAACAGATAGTCCGCGTTGCGCAGGACCGGGACGGGACGCCGCGCACTCCCCTTCCCCAGGATGTCAAAGCTCGTAGAGGTTTTGTCGAGAAGCCGATAAGTAAGAAAGCCGAGTTGGCGGCGGCCGGAAACGAGCGCCACGTGGACGTTTTGATCGCCGCCGGCACAGAGGATTTCGCGGTCCTGCTCGAATCTCGTTCCGAGAACGTGGTGACATACGACTCGATCAAACGGTCTCTTCGACGCGATGGGTTCGTGCGCATAGTAGAAAGTCTTGCGGTCGGGAGTGAAGGCAAGCCCACGCAGATAGCCCTGCGGAAGAGTGTCGGGAAGCGTTCGGCCTTCCGCAATGTCGAGAATCTCAAACGTTCCGATGCGTTCGCCGCCTTGCTTTACTTCATAGAGAAGCAGGGCGTCGTCGTCGGAAACCTGTAGCGGTTTGACGGCGGTGTAGATTCCCGTGCCGCGATCGGCGGGATCGAGCAAGAGTTGATCTTGCCCTCTAATCCCTTCGCGCAGATAGATGCCCGGCTGTTCTTGTCCTGGCAGCCGTTTGCGAAAGAAGTACCGCCTCCTGCCCTTCACGAACGAATCGTAGGTTTCCACATCGAGCAGTTGACGGACCCGCTCGCCAATGCGCTCGCGCCCCGGAATGCCGTCAAGATAGCCACGTGCAAAGCGTGTTTGCTCGCCGATCCAGGCTCGGGTTTCTTCGCAATTCTGATCTTCGAGCCAGCGATAGTGATCCGTGAAGGAGACGCCGTGGAGGACCTCCGTGATGGGCTTGATGGCGGAGAACGGGGTCACGAGGGGACACATACGGCCCTCCGCTCTCGTAGAATGTCGGCCTCGCGCTTCATGCGGCGGACGAGACTGCGGAGGAATCCTGCGGTTCGGAGCTCGATATCGCCCAGGTTTCTCCAGGCGAAGCCCCCCACCACATAGGTAAAGACGGCAAGCAGAGGAGCCAGGAGCAAACTTGCGGCAATCTGCGGATGGGACGCATAGGGGGTCCAGTGTTTCGTGTAGTTGACGATGAGGGAACCTTCGCCCGAGAGATCTCCGCGGTGAGAAAGGCGGTAGGACTCGAGCAAGTATTGGAAGCTGACGAATGGCGGTCCGACGTAAGCCTCTGCCCAATCGATGAAAATGCAGTTCCGACCGGAAACGAACAGATTGTGCCGGTTCAAGTCGAGATGACCTAAGGCATTTGGCACACCTTCCCGTTCGAGCTCTTCCAAAGCGGAAGTAATTTCGCGGCCCAGGTTTAACAGGTCGTGCCGGGCCAGAGGAGGGGGTGAAGACTTCTCTTGTTGTTCCATGAGTTGCGCCATCCCGTCAAAGAAGGGGTGGACAACATTCCCGAGCGTCGACGGCCGCAGATCTTTCGAGCCGGCTTCGATCAACTCGAATCTTCTCCCGAGCGATTGAATCTGGAGCCGCGCCAAGCTCTCGACAGCGGCCGCCCAGCCGGTCGAGAAGGAACCGTCATCGAGCGGGGAGCCAGCGCACTCGAGCGCAAGCCAAGCCTGCCATCCTTGATGCGAAGCCAAAAGGCGAGGTAGAAATTCCGGGAAAGCCGACGCAAGTTTCAAAGTAACGCGATGCTCTTGAGCGTCGGGATCGCCAACGGCCTTGAACCACACTGCCGCACCGTTGGTTTCGAAGCGGATGAGACTGTAACTCAGGCCCGCGTTTAACTGAAGATACTGCCCCGTCAATCGCAGTCCGGCAGCCGATGCTTGCTCGGCGACCCATTCGGTCACGCGTGGCAGCCACCCAGGGTGCCCGAAGGGGCCTTGGAGCTCTCCAGTACGATATCGATCGAGCGTTTTTTGCGAAGCCTCGACGAGCTCACAGTCGTTTGAATCCTGGAAACTCACGGTGGATAGGAAAGCGAGCGACATCCACCGCATCCCGGCGGGATCGATGACATTCGAACCCGAAGCCTCGAGAACCGCGTAGCGGTGAGACGGATCGGAGGATACGCTAAACAGACAGTAGGCTTCGAGCGCCCAACCGTGTTTGATCGCCGTCGTGAGTTGTTCCGCGACCCTTCCGTCGGGAGGAATCGCGAGAGAGGGTAGCCGAATCCCTCGAGGAACCGTTTCAAAGAGCAGTTCTGTGGCATTGTTCCGGTAGAGAAGAATGCGGTACTGATCGACACCGGATTTTGTGGACTTGCCCATGGGGGTTCGTTTTCATTGCTTGCCGCGCGGTTCCCCGGAGTGCAACAGGTGGTGCTTCTCAAGATGCGCGAGGAATTCGTGGAGATCCGCTACAACGATCTCCCGACCGACGCTAAACTCTTTGCTGATTTGTTGTGCGATCTCTGTTTCCGTGTGGCCCTGCTTCAAGAGTTCGAGCATACGCGAGCCTACCAGGTTCAAGCGGAACATCTGTCCGTGGAGGATATCTAGGACTACGGCGCCGTCCTGGTTGTGGGTCGAACGCACTTGTTCCGAGAGCCTGAGCATCGAAAAACTCCGGTTTCGCGACTTCCAAAGAGGCTGTTGTTCGGGGCGAGAGTGTCAGAAACAAAATGCGAAAGCCACTGTTTCGGCGAAAAATTCTAGAACTGACACTACGGGGACGAAACGACTTGTTTCTAAAGGGGATTGCAGAGCCGTTGCTTACAACGCGAATGCATTGACTGTTCGCGTTTGGACTCTAATGAAAATGGGGAGCGAGCGTCCCGTGCCGCACCAGGCTGCGGACCGGCCACCGCGCGATGGTGCGCATTTGTTCTCTGTGGTAGTGTGACGTGCGATACGTCCTGAGGTATCCGTGGAAGCGCGCCAGCCCATTTTCCTTTGGGTAGCTCTGATTGCGGCCCTTACCTGGGGCTCAGGCATGGTTTTTGAGACCCAGAAACTTTCGTTTCCCACGCGGCCAGCCTCTTGTTCCTACTTTTCAGGTCAGGCCCTGGTTGACCTCGAACTTGCGAGCGCACCCACGTGTTTCAAAGAGCTCCTCGCCGAAGGAAGCTTGGCAGAGAATGGCCGAATTCTCCGGATCAACACCTGCATGGATTTTGTGTTTATCGGCTTGTACTGGGCGGTCTTCGTCCTATTCGCGACGGTGTACAAGCGATGGATCTCGAACTGGATTATTCTTTTGATTTCGATGGCCGCGCTGTTTGATGTGCTCGAAAATGTGCGGCTTCTCCGCGAAGTCAGTGCAGCGCTAAGCACTTCGAGCGTCCATGGTGCAACGTCGAAGTCCTTCTCCCTCGGAAAATGGCTGGTTTTTAGCCTCGCCCTGATATCCCTTGGGGTGTTGCTTTGGACCCTAGTCGATCGCTCGAGCCGCGCGGTCAGTGTGAGCTTGTTTTCATCAGCGATTCTCACACTTTTTGGTCTTTACGCCGGCCAACTGATGAAGTACGCGACCTGGTTCCTTGTTATTGCCTTTGTTGTTGCCATCGTACGGTACTGCCCTTGGCGTCGGTCGGCGGACGGCGTTGTAGGGTTGATTGAATATGCGTATTTGATGCGTTTCCAGATTCTCGCCGCGGCCATCCTGGTGCTGGGATTGCCGGTAGCATACTGGGCTGTTCCGAGTGTCTTTGAGGGACTGTTCGACGCTCGTGGCATCCGCTCATTTTCGTTAATTTCCTGGGTGGCACTGCAATTGGCGTGGACGGTTATGGTGACTTGCCGTCTTGTGCTCGCGTACGGGCCCGAAAGATTCGGACGGGCCGAGCGAATCAACTTGCAATCACCTGGATTGCAGACCGTCTCTGCGTTCGGACTACTGGCGGTGCCCTCCATCGCGGCCTTGTGGTGCGGTACATCACAACTCGGGTCGGTTGAAAAAACAGTGGGGACGACCGTCGGCGCGATCTTGGCGGTGATCGTATTGATGGTGACCGCGGCTTTGCATTTTGCGATCGAGGAGGAACCGGGAACTACCGCCCAAATCATCTTTCCTTCCTTCGGTTTTTTGAGCCATGCGAAGGTTGCCGCGAGCCAGTCGGAATTCTGGCGCAGGATTGACACGTTGCTGTGCAAGCTTCCCGAAGGTTGGACAGCAGGAATCGTAAAGAATAATCATCTTCGTTCCGGGCACGAAATGGCCACGATTGCCGTGGTGATACTCTTCGTGCTCTACGGCCTTGCGGGGATCGGATTTTCTCCGGCGTGGACCAGTCCTGAACGGCAACCAGCGGCCCTTTTCTTTCTTCTCTTTCTTATTACCCTTCTTACGTGGATGCTCTCCGGAGCAGCTTTTTTTCTCGATCTCTTTCGCCTGCCGGTGTTCGCCACGTTGCTGGTGGTGTCTCTCCTGACGGGCGCTGTGCGGACAGATCATGAATTTGACATCAAGCAAAGAGAAGGCGTGAAGGCAGAACCTTTGCCAGCAGAAAAAGTAGTTGAAGATTGGCGCGTAGGATTACGGAGAAAAGGCAATGATACGGTGACGGTGGTCGCAACGGCGGGTGGCGGGATTCGCGCCGCGGCTTGGACTGCCGAGGTTCTCACCGGCCTCGAACAGGATTGTGGGGAGAAGCTGAGTTCTTCGGTGCTGTTGGTCAGCTCGGTTTCGGGGGGCAGCGTTGGAGCGATGTTTGCGGTAGAGCCCTATTCATCCGATGACGGATCGTTTTCAAACGACGAGAAAAAACTGAACGACATTCGATTCAACGCGGTACGGTCCTCACTGAGTGCAGTCGGGTGGGGACTGCTTTATCCGGATTTCGCGAGGACTGCACCTCTGCTCGGAATTGCCGTGCCGGAAACATTTGATCGCGGATGGTCGCTTGAAAATGCGTGGGCGACCGGTTGGAAAGGTTCACCAGGCGGGACACCCTGGATGCAAGATTGGCGCCTTGATGTGGCCAAAGGTAGAAGGCCAGCTGTCATTTTTAATGCTACAGCCGTTGAGAGCGGACAAAGGTTTCTGATTGGTTCGACCGACGTCCAGGGTGTAGGAGCGGTGCAGTTCTTCAAGGAATTTGTGGACTGGGACATTCCCGTACCCACCGCCGCGAGACTCTCCGCCACCTTCCCCTATGTCACGCCGGAAGCCAGGCCTTCGAGGGGACCGGATATGAAGCGCTACCACGTGGCCGATGGCGGGTTCTACGACAACTCGGGACTACTCAGTGCTATCGAATGGCTGCAAGACGCGAAAAAAGAATTGGCGTCTTTTAAGATCCTATTGATTGTGATTGATGCGCGCCCGGGGACGCCAAACAAACCCGCGTCTTGGTCTTGGCAACGGCAGTCCGTTGGTCCGCTCGAAACACTCCTTAATGTACGTACGAACTCGCAGGAGATTCGAGATGACTTCGAACTCCAAATGGCGATCGACAATTTAGACGCCAAGGACGTAAGAATCGAAAAAGCAGCCAAGTTTTTGTACGAATCCGATCTTCCGTTTCCGTTGTCCTGGCATCTGACCGATGCGCAATTGAATTCTATTCATGAACAATGGGCCGGTCACCAACAAGATGCAAAACGAATCGTTTACGAGAAATTGGGTTGTACTGCTTTCCACTCGATTTAGCGCGGAGAAATCGAATCCGAGCGATTCCCGGCAGTGGTGGCGTCAAGTCGACGAAAGTGAACGGATGACGGTCACAATCTGGCCTATGACTTCCGCATCCCTCGTCTTGCCAAGCCGTTCCGACGGGACGAACGCGTCGGTATAGGGATGCAGGACGATTGTGCCGTCCTCCATGCTGCAGCTGGCCATCAGGTAGGAGCCGTCCCGCCGTCTCAGGAGATAGATGGGCTGTTCCCATGCGCCCAGGCGCGGAACAATCCAAGGCCGTCTCTTGCGGCGATCCAGGATCACGACGACAGCCCCCTTGAGTAGGGGGTGCATGGTTTCCCGGTATCCGCCGACCCAGTAAACGTCTCGCAGGGTCAGGTCATCCAACCCGGACAAAAAAGGAAAGGACTCACGCAAAAAGAACGGTAGTTCCCCCAACCGGTCGAGAGCGTTTCTGAGAAAGCCGCCCGTCGGGCTTTGCTGTCGGATGATCGGGGCTGGCTGTTTTAAAGAAGATTTCGTGTTCGAAACCATCCATTCGGCCGGAATTGCGGCCAGGTGCATGTCTTCGGGTCCTAGTCCAAACCAATCGAGCAGCTCCCCGAAACGAAGCGAATATAGGATCGAAAGTGTAAATAGCTTATGGATGTGACGCGGAGGAGTGCTCGCCGCTTCGTATTCCGACAGCGATCCCGGCGAAGCGAAGTAGCGTCTGTCTTCGAACGCGCGTGCGATCTCACGGCTCATCTCCGAAGCCTGGCGGAGCGAGAGCCCGGCTCGGAGGCGCGCGTTGCGGATCTGCAAAGCCGGCTCCTTGGCCATGAGTTCCCGATCTAGAGGCGCCGGCGTCCAGAGTCTTGTCAGATCGCGAGCGACTTCGGGCTCAGCGTACCGCGGGGTTGCTTGGTGCTTATGGCTCGCGAGCGGCCGCACTTCGAGATCGACGACGCCAAGGATTCTTGCTTCCGAGCCGAGTTGCAGTTCGACGTTGCCAAACGGAAGCTCTGTGGCTCTAAGCGTGATTCGATTCTTCGTGCCGAAATGAAGCAAGCAGCAGCAAAGTCCACGACGGTGCTCCACAAGGAAAATAGCCTTCGAGATTTCGGCGTTTGATTTTTGCGGTGGCCGTCCGGTGAGTCTTGAATCAACCCGGACAATACTGCCAGGAGCGAGTTGCGGGAAGGCATAGGCATCCTGTCGACCGATCTTGGCATAGACGTACGGGCCGGCTCTGTTCGCGATGAGGCTTTCCAGCGGCTCTGAGCCTACTGATTCGAGGAGTTGACTGAACGGTGCAATCGGAGGGATGGCCAAGCTTGTCGAGCGTTCTCGAAACCAGGGAATTCTCGCATGCAGGTCGTAAATGGCCGAATCGAGAAGCACCGTGCGCGGTTGACGAAGGCAGACTTTAAGGCGCGATATGTCGTCCAGCCGAAACCCAAACACAGCAAGCCAATCGGCCAAGCGATATCCAGACAGTTCTGTGAGCGCGATCAACTGCTGAATGGTGGGACTCCAGGCCGCCGAGCGCAGCTGAAAATAGAGATTCCGAGGAACGTGATAACCCGGCTGTCCCGGATGGTTCGTGCGCGTCAATCTGGAAGCCTTGTAGAGCGTCAGATTTCTGGCCGAAAGAATGCCGCCGATGCGATCCGTGATCGCGATTCGAGAGGCTTGTTCGCGATCGTCGGGCGGTAAGGGTTTTGAACGCTTTCGCTCGGTCATGAACTGCCGCCATCGGCGTGGTAACCATGCAGGAGATTCCGGATTCCGTGGGGAACTTTCCGTAAGTGGCCGCAATTGTGGCCATTTGCAGATAGAACTAGACCATGGACAGTAAATAATATTTGTGCTACCTGTATCGACAGATATGACGATCTGCAGTACGATTCCGCGTTAATGACTGACCCCGATCTCCTTCGGCAAGGCGGTGCGAGACTGAAGAAGATACGGTTGCGTCTGGGGCTCAGTGCCCGTGAGGTAGAGCGCCGAAGCCTGCAGCTCGTCGTGGACCAGCAGAACCCGGATTATCATCTCTCGCGGAGTTGGATCCGGGATGTGGAAAGGGGACGATTTGCGCCGGGCACGTTCAAAAGCGTGAGCATCGGCATGCTCTATCACTTGACGATCCCGGAGATTCACAGGTTCTTCGGCATCAAACCTGGGGATATTGCCAAGGAAAGCGGGCTGTTTCCTCCTCCAAAGACCCATTTGGTTATCCCACCCGACGAAGAACTGCCTGAGGTGGCGGCTACGGAGGAGCCCAACGATACTGCCAGCCTGCGTGAAAACACCCATCTCGTTTCCCGTTTGGTCGACAGCGCCGTTCGCCGGTCCCTGTTTGGGTATATAGGAACTCAAGACCGGACCATGTCGCCCCTGATCCGGCCGGGGACCTTCGTCCAGATCGACGTAAAACAGACACATATCAAGAATGAAGCGGTCCAAAAGGGTTCGGGACCGTTTGCACGTCCGGTCTACTTCTTAGACATCCGGACTGAGTACGCCTGCGGCTGGTGCCAGCTCGAAAACGGTATCCTTACCCTCATTCCTCACCCAGACTCCGGCGTCAAGGCCCGGAGCTTCCGTCACCCGAGCGAAGTCGAGGTTGTTGGGCGCGTGACAGAGATTCACATGTGTATCGAGGAGGAGCGTCAGGCAAAAATTGAGGAGCCGATGGGGCGTAGAAATCCGCCGAAGAAGTAGAAGTCGGTGGCACTGCAGAGTCATGGAGTGGGGAGCTGTTCTCGTTGATGGAGGATGAGTATCGCCGAGGTGCAGAACTCGGCAGGTCAGAATGGGGGCGAATTGGTAGCCGTTGTGCCGGCTGGCCCCAACGTTTTTGAATGGGTGATCAAGTTGCGCTGGCAGCACCCGCCACACAATTTTGAATAAGAATCGCGGCCGCTGTTCCGGCTGCCGGTGCAGCAAACAATCGAAGAAGGGACCCCTCGGCAGCGACGTCAATCCTTCTCCGAAAGTAGCAATTTCGACGATACCCAACCGCACGATGAACCATGCGCAGGACGCTCATGATCATCTTGTCCAAGGGAAGGGCGGAATCGGTCACTTGTCTTCGCCCCGGTGGCGCAAATATGCGCTGACCAACCTGGACCCTTGTGGGAGTCGGATCGATGACCGGAAGCGTTGCGATTGAAGGAAATGGGCGTAAACTGATTAATGTCCTTGCAGTCCAAAAGAGTGACCAGTCAACTGTGTTCTCGCGCGAGGGGCAGATGAAACCAGAGCGTCGCGGGTTATTTCTGGTGGTTACAGTACTAATTCTATCGGCGGTGCTGGGTGGGATTTATGGCCCAAACGTGCGCGCCACGCAATCCTCGTTTGATGACATTCAGAATTCGGTCCAGAGGTTTGCGCGAGTACTCGACGTGGTGCAGGAAAATTATGCCGAGTCCGTCGATGTCGACAAGATCGTATATCAGGGTGCGCTCCCCGGAATGCTGCGCATGCTAGACCCGCACTCAAGTTTCTTCGATGCAGGTCAATGGGCGCTAAGTCAGGAGGATCGCCGAGGCAAGTATTACGGGGTGGGAATGACGGTGATGTCGAGGGGAGACCGCACCACTGTCGGGTCTCCCTATGTGAGCAGTCCCGCATTCAATGCCGGAATCCGGGCGGGCGATCTGATCCTGGCAATCGACGGAAGACCAGTCAAGGACATGACCTCGCTCGAAGTCGCGGACCTGTTGAGAGGTGCAAAGGGAACGGTGGTAAAAGTTACCCTGTCGCGAGAGGGTTACGGCGATCCGCTCAATTTTGCTTTGACCCGCGCTGAAATCCCGCACCACGCCGTCGATCTGGCCTTCGACATCCGGCCAGGGGTCGGCTATATAAAGCTCTCGGGATTTAACGAAAGCACCGACCATGAGCTTAGCGACGCGATGAAGCGGCTCGATGCTCCTTCCCTTGACGGCTTGGTTCTGGACATGCGCGGCAATCCCGGTGGGCTTCTCAATGAGGCCATCGCAGTTGCCGATATGTTTCTCGAGAAGAACCAATTGATCGTGTCCAGTCGAGGACGCGCTTCGGCCGAGCGGCGCTACTATGCCATCCGCGGAAATCGGGCCGGCAACATGCCGCTGGTCCTCCTGGTCAATAACAATTCCGCGTCCGCCACGGAGATCGTTACCGGCGCTATTCAAGACCACGACCGCGGCGTCGTCGTTGGAACGACCACTTTCGGCAAGGGACTGGTGCAGGTTCTTCAGCCTCTCAGCGAAGATACCGGCTTGGCGCTGACAATCGCCCGCTATTACACCCCGAGCGGACGGTTAATTCAACGCGACTACAAATCGGTTTCACTGTATGCGTACCACTATGAACGCAAGGTTCCGGAGCATCCGACCGAGATCCGACAGACCGACAGTGGCAGAAAGGTGACCGGCGGAGGCGGAATTCACCCGGATATTCTCGTTCCGGAGGCGGACCTTAATCACTTTCAAAAGGCGTTGCTCGATCGAGAGGTATTTTTTCCGACAGAGAACAGTGTCGGAGAATTCACGCGGCATTATCTCGGAACGCGTCCGCTCATCACCAAGGATTTTGAAGCCGACGATCGGGTGATGACGGAGTTCCAGCAATTCCTCATCGCCAACAGGGTTCACTATACACAGGCGGATTGGGCCGAAAATCAGAATTGGGTGAAACGAAAGATTAAGCAGGAGATTTTTCTGTCCACTTTTGGCCAGGAAGAAAGCTTAAAGTTTCAGTTGCAGGCCGATCCACAGGTATTGGCATCCGTTGAAGCGATCCCACAAGCGCGTGCGCTGTATGAGAGCGCTCGCAAGATCATGGCGGGGCGGGACGGCGCCACAACGTATCGGCCATAGGTCGCTCTAGCTTCTCATCACTCCGCTATTTGATCCGATTCTCGGCCAAGCTCGCCTATTGTTGGTGAGTGACTTGAATAAGTTGGCCGTCACGGAGGCAAAGAGCGCAGCTTGTTTGAAATGGAAAGAGCTTTTGAGTAGCGCCGACTTTGCAAGGCATCCGCTCGGTTCCTGGGAGTTGATTTCGATCATTGACGCAGCCCCACGCGCTTGTGCCGTACACTGATGTTGCGTGAGGTGAAACACGACGGCGCGGCGCGGACAAATGAAAATGTCGTGAAGCTACAGAAGTCGAGCGATCTCCCTCGAGAGTGATTCAGTGAAATGCTCCGAGGAATCGTAGCCAAGGAGCTAAATTGGTAGCCCTTTGGGTGACGGCGGCCGCGGTCACTGGATTTCATGCCGCTGGACAGATCCACCTGCCTAACCACTTATCCGCCGGCTCCGGTCCTACCTGGCAATGATGCCCAGTTGGCTCGCCACGCAAATCCATTGGCCATTCTTTTTGATCCAAGTGTCTGTGAATCGTCCGTTGTGGGCATAGGGTTTCCCCTTGGACGTTCCCTTCTCGTGAGTGGCGCCGACGACCACCACGGTGGTGCCGTGCGGATGGAGACGCATGCTCTCAGAGACTTCAACGGTCAAGACATCGGATTTGTCCCGAATCGAATCGAGGAATTGGACTTTGTTCATGACACTGCCGTCGTAATCGGTGAGGACAAAATCGTCGTCGAGCATTTTAGCCATCGCGTCGGCATCGTGGTTGATCTGCATTTGATTCCAAAGATTCTCGAGCGCGATGATCTTAGATTCATCGCCAGCTGTCGACGAAGAGTCTTGTGTAATGGCTACAGGAGCGAGCAGAAGGATGATAAGGAACGCACGAAGCATTTCATGGTCTCCTTCCGAACAGATACACCACCTTGCTCTCGCTGCGGAACAATCTGCAGCATCCGTTGTCCAAGTCGTCCCTCCCGACGTCGGCGCCGGTTCTGGGCACGGGTGAAGAACTGGGGGGCCCGCGGACTCTATCGGCTGCATAGCGCCGCCAGGCGATCGAACCTCGTCACGTTGAGTTTCGGCCAACGTGCTGCACTTACGGAAGACTCCGAAAGGAGATAATGATGTACTCATTCGGGTATATTGACGGAAATTCTGTGCCGTTGTCGAAACCGTTTAGAACGAAACCACTCGCCACTGCTCGAGTCGAATCGTTTGCGGGAAGGAGGGAACAGCACTTCCTCGACTAGTCTCGTCGCGACACGGGTAGCAAGCGACAGTGTCAGAGTCTCTTCACCGGGCGCAAGCGAACCTGCAGGTTTAGATCGAGTGCGTCTGTGAAGGAAATTCCTGCTCCCGTGACGCGTCCAATGATCTCGGCATCGACGCCAGGAACGAGTCTCCGAATCTTGCACGGCGAAAGCGGATGGGGCAGCAGGAGAAGCTCCTCGTGGTTCCGTTCGCACCAGGAACAGCAGTAGCCGTCGCGGAGTTCGACAAAGTAGATGGGCCGCTCGTATTCGCTCGTCCAACCGCGGCGCAGAATCTTCCTCGCGGTCGGATCGATCTGTACGAAAGAACCCGGACGGAGAATGGGATAGAGCATGTAGTCCTCCAGACCGATATATCCGTACATGCTGTGGCGAAGGTCGAGACTTTGGATCAGGGCGATGGGTACCTGGCCCCAGCACTCCACCATGCGGGAGAGCAGATTCGTGTGGCGCACATCGAACGAGGGATCAAACTTGACAGGGAATTGGACAGCCCGATCCGGGTCAACCGCATCGAGAGTAGTGAGGTGGGTTCGCGCGAGTGGCGAAATGAGCTGATGCTGATGGAGTTTCGCCAAATCAATTCCGAAGAGAAGAAACAGTTCGGTAATCTTCATCCGGTAGATGGCGCTCAAGCTGTACAGTTTATGAATGCCAGGTATGGAATCGGAATTCTCGATCTGGGTGAGCCAGCCATTTGAAATCTGGAACTCCGGGTTACCTTCCGTCTCGGCAATCTTTTGGCTGAGGTCTGCCACTTCGCGTGTGGTGATTCCCAATCGGGAACGCAGCTCTTTGAGGTGCTGGTTAGGACTCAAGGGTGGCATGGAGAGCGAGCCGTGCATTTCGTCTCTGGTCCCATTGGTTTGAGTTGTTGCGTTGGGATGGATTGTACGTGACCGCGGCGGCTGAGGACGTTAATAATACTTATCCTAGCATTCCGGTTTGTATGAGCCTTCGCTCGAATACGCTCGCGAGAACCTATTTCCACACGAATTGCGACAATGCATGATCCTTTTCTACGTGATCGACGGGGAAAATCTGGCCGTGGATCACGACGTAGAATCCATGAGAGATCAAGCGCACGGCGAGCAGGCTCTCCGTGAGATTCTGCAGGCCGTCGCTGCCTTCAAAGCCAAGCGGGGTCATCGCGCCGGTCAGAACGATGGGAACCTGTACGTATGGGATGGCGCGCTTCAGGTACAAGCCGCTCTCGACCATGGTGTCTGTGCCGTGCGTAATGACGATTGGGGCATTCTCTTTCAAGATAGCCCTGGCCATTCCGAGTAACAGAACGCGATCCTCGTCCGTCATATTGAGGCTGTCCTTATTCATCAACGGAACCAGGTTGACCTCGAGGTCCGGCAAACGAAGAAGCCGGAGGTAACGTTCAATTTTGCTCGAGGAGTTTGCAACCTCGCCGTTCTGCTCGGAGTAGGTCTTCTCAATGGTTCCACCGGTAGTGATAAGGTAGACAATCTTCATGGCCCCTTCCCGGTTTCGACCCTTGCAACAGAGCTTCGATGTTTCGGCCGCCGGGATATCTCGACGGACGTGACGTACACAATCTTCCTCAGGTTTTCCGCGATGCGGTCGGCTTGACCAGCAATGACCTCGACTTCGACGGTGAGACGGAGCACAGGAGATTTCTCAGGCCGTTTCACCCGTAGAGAACCGATCGGAACGGCGAGGCGATGCAGAAGCATGACAGTGCGTGGAACGACGTCCGGGTGATCTTGAGCGGTGACAAGGTAAATGACCCGGTTCAACATTCGATGACATTTAGGGCGAGACCGCCGAGCGCCGTTTCTTTGTAACGCGATTGCATGTCGAGGCCGGTCTGATACATGGCGCGGATAACCTGGTCGAGCGAAACCTTGTGACCGCCGGTTTCCTTCATGGCCATGCGCGCCGCATTGACGGCTTTTACTGCTCCAAAGGCGTTGCGTTCGATGCAGGGAATCTGTACCAGGCCGCCAACGGGATCACAAGTCATCCCGAGGTTGTGCTCCATGGCGATTTCCGCAGCATGTTCGACCTGGTCGTTCGTTCCATCAAGCGCTGAAACAAGGCCCGCGGCAGCCATCGAACAGGCCACGCCGACTTCGCCTTGACACCCGACTTCGGCGCCCGAGATGGAGGCGTTCTCCTTGTACAACACGCCGATCGCGGCAGCCCCGAGGAAATAGCGATAGATTCCTTCCTGGGTTCCCCCGAGAAATCGCATGTAGTAGTGAGCCACGGAGGGAACGATTCCAGCAGCCCCATTGGTCGGAGCGGTCACAACCCGCCCACCCGCGGCGTTCTCCTCGTTTACGGCGATGGCCCATACATTCAACCAGTCCATGCCGGCGAGTGGATCGGCCGAGTCGGCTGTTTCGAGACGCCGTGCCATATCGGCGGCGCGGCGCTGTACGGCGAGGCCCCCGGGCAATTCCCCACGGGTCTCGAGGCCGCGGGAGGTGCAGTCGCGCATGGCAGTCCAGATTCGATTGATCCCGTCGCGAATTTCCTCGAGCGGTCTCCAAGACGTCTCGTTTGTGAGCATGAGGATGTGGATCGGCAAGCTCGTGTCGTCTCCGAGACGGAGTAGTTCGCCGGCACTCGCGAAGGGGTAGAGAACAGCTCGCGCTGCCGGCGAGGAAGATTCCTCGCCTTCCTCGGTAATAAACCCGCCTCCCACGGAATAGTAGACGCGCGTCGCAAGGGTCGCGCCGTCAACACCCGTGGCTGTGAACCTCATGCCATTCGAATGGCCGGGAAGCAGAGTCTGTTTATCAAAGACGAGATCGGCCGGAGTCAGCGGGACAGGATGTTCTCTGAATAGAGGCAGTACACCCGATTTCCGGATGCCTTCGACGAGCCCTTGAATCTCGGCGGGGTCAATCTCGTCGGGCCGCTTGCCCATGAGTCCGAGCAGAACGCCGCAATCGGTTCCGTGACCGAGCCCTGTAAGGGCCAGAGAGCCGAAGAGCTCGACGCGAACCTTGGCCACCTTCTTCAAGAGTTCGCCGTTCGAAAGTCTTTCGGCAAAACGATAGGCGGCGCGCATCGGGCCGACGGTGTGGGAACTCGACGGCCCGATGCCGATCTTGAAGAGGTCAAACAGACTGGTATGCATCGATAACTGTAGAACCTTTCCGCGACCGTACTGAGTGGGATAACACAAATTCCGGATTACAGAATTTAATAATGCTTATGGCGAGTTTAATGGTGAGAACAACGGAGGATCGTTGGTTCAGGCCAATCCCATACGACGCGGTCGAGATTTCATTGTGCAAAACGAATGATAAACGGAATTGAATTGCGGGAAGAACGCCTAATCGCTACAACTCTGTACCGGCCACTACCTTGATGGCTAGCGACCAAACGCAGCGCGAGTCCGCTCACCACAGCAACTCACTCTCGCGCTGCGCTCTTTTTGGCCGGCACGTTACCGGACCTCAGCACGGCAACGGGACAGAAGGAGTGAGGATGAATCGAACGGAATTGCTCGCCGAACTGGACTGCGCGATCCGGGACCGCAGCTTGTTGCAGCACCCCTTCTATCAGGAATGGCAGGCAGGTACGCTCAGCCGGGAAAGGTTGCGACTTTATGCGGAGCAGTACTACTTGCATGTCGAAGCTTTCCCGGCGCATCTTCAGGCTCTCGCTGGTCGAGCATCCGGTACCTTGCGCGCCATGATCCTCGAAAATCTTTCCGATGAGCAGGATCCTGCCGCTCCCCATCCGAAGCTGTGGCGCGATTTTGCGGCTGCCGTTGGAGTGAAAGGAGAAACCCTCTCGAGAGTTTCTCCTCTCCCGGGTATGCGGCGGCTCATCGAGACATACTGCGAGATTAGCCGGGAGAGGCCTCTTGCCGAAGCCGTGGCCGCACTCTACGCCTATGAAGTACAGATCCCCGAAATTTCGCGCACGAAGATGGCAGGCCTTAGCCGCTACTATGGCGTGACAACGGACAACGGCCTTGCATATTTCAAGGTTCACGAGGAAGCCGACCGCGGGCATCGCGCAGCGTGGCGCAGCTGGCTTAGAAACGGCGGGGATGGTCCGGACGAGAATGACGTCGAGGTGGAGGAAGAGCAAATCCTCGTGACGACCAAGAGAGCTCTTGTTGCGTTATGGGGTGCGCTCGATTCTGTGCACGAAGCCAGTGCGTCATAAACCGGTAGAGCCGGCCCGTTTCAAGATTCACCCTCAAACTTTAGACCAGGAGTCGTCCAGGGTATTGGTACAACTCGGCCCAGCCGTGGGGATACTAGAGAGAAGTGCCATCGGCGATGGTGTATCCACGCCAAAATGGCAGGGATCTTTTGAGAGACGAGGGCACGGCAGTCGTTGTCCGAGGCACGAGCGTATGGAACTCATGCAGCTGGAGATGTTTGTTGCCGTCGTCGAAGAGGGTAGTGTGCGTGCTGCCGCGGAGCGTGTGTTTCGAACGCAACCTGCCGTCAGCATCGCGGTGAGTAAGCTCGAACGGGAGTTTGAAGCGCCCCTGTTTGACCGCTCGAAGAGGCACGAATACAGGCTAACCCAGGTCGGCGAAGCGCTTTACCACCATGCGAATCAGATGCTGAGCTTGCGGCGAGAGACACTCTCGGCGGTTGGCGATATACGCAACCTGCGCCTCGGTCGCTTGCGCATCGGAGCAAACGAGAGCATCAGCCTACACGTACTTCCAAAACTCGCTCAGTCTTTCCTGACCGAACATCCGGGCATCCGCATGGAAGTCAAGTGCGAGCGCTCGAAGAGCCTTCTGAGGGATCTAAAGGACCGCGAACTCGACCTGGCATTGCTCTCCTTCCGCCCGGAGGAAAAGCAACTCGATGCTAAGTTCCTTCTCCAGGACGAGCTGGTCCTCATCACGGGTCCCGCGCATCCATTAGCAGACAAAGGCTGCGTCCATATCAAGGATCTCGGAGAGCAGTCGCTCATGGTCATGGACGTCTCCGAGCCGTCACCGTGGCACCAGAAGATCGCCGATGCCTTCCTGCAATCGAAGGCCCCTCTGCACTTGACAGTCGAAAACGCCCCTATTGAAGCAATCAAGAAGATGGTCGCGATCGGGCTAGGGGTCGGTTTTGTGCCGTTAATCTCCGTTAGGGAGGAAAGAGCCCGGGGAGAATTGGCCGTTGTAGACGTAGAAGGATTTCACCTCGAGAGGTCGGTCTGGTTGGTTCGCCGCCGGGCCGTGCAATCTCCCGCAGCAAAGGCATTCATCCAGACCGCTGTGGCGTTCGGCGAACTTCTCCGTGAACGGGCGCCGACGGTACCGCCGGCGGTTCGGAGAAGCTCACCGCCTTTGCCACTTAAGAGAGAAAAAGTGGCGCTGGTGAAGCGGGAAGCCTGAGGCCTGGTTTGAACAGGAACCGTACCATTCATCGATTTTCGAGACAGCGACCCATGTCGATGCGAAGGAGGAACGTTGAAAGACGTTGTCGCAACGCTTAGAAGCCCTAAAGCGATTGGCCCCTATTCGCAGTTTCCTTTTTATGACCGCACGCGATCTCGATCCGATCGCTATCGGTCTCGAGCAGGTCCTCACAGAAGACGCGCCGAATTCATTGAACTCGTTTAAAGAGAGGAAGATATCCGTCGGTGCCTAGGAACGTTGTGCTTACAGGCAATGACCTAACGTTCGACGAGCTCTATGCCGTCGTGTTCGACCACGTCCCGGTGACGCTCTCCGAAGAGACGCGTGGTTCGATCGAGGCGTCGCGCGCAGTGATCGAACGTTCTGTAGCTTCTGGTGCCGCCGTCTATGGCGTGAACACTGGCTTCGGAAAGATGGCATCGACGCGCATCTCGTGGGACGAAATCCGCGAGTTGCAAACGAACCTGGTACGCAGCCACGCCTGCGGCATCGGAAGCCCTTTGAGCGAGCAAGAGACTCGCGCCATGATCCTTCTCCGCGCAAACGCCCTGGCTAAGGGATTCAGCGGCGTTCGTCCCTTAGTCGTCGAAACACTTTGTGCGTTGCTCGCGCGCGGGATTCATCCGGTCATTCCGTCGCAAGGCTCGGTCGGCGCTTCGGGGGACCTGGCGCCGCTGGCGCATCTTGCCGAGGTCGTGATCGGGGAAGGCCAGGCGATGTACCAGGGTAAAAAGGTGACCGGCGCCGAGGCGATGAGACTGGCCGGCGTTACTCCGCTAACGCTTGAGGCGAAAGAGGGGCTGGCACTTCTGAACGGAACACAAGGGATGCAGGCGCTTCTGGCGCTGGCCGTGCACGCTGCAGAAATCCTGGTCGAGACCGCGGATGTAGCCGCCGCGTTGTCGCTCGATGCACTACGCGGAAGTCCGGCTGCATTTGACGAAAAAATCGCAAAGGTGAGGCCTTTCCCGGGGCACGCGATGACCGCCGCGAATCTGCGGAGATTGAATAAAGGCAGCGAGATCCGCGAGTCTCACCGCGCCCAGGACGTTGACACTCGGGTTCAGGACCCATACTGTCTGCGCTGCACGCCGCAGGTCCATGGCGCGGTCCGCGACGCGATCTCCTATGTGAAGGCAATTCTTTCGATCGAGCTTAACAGCGCAACGGACAACCCGCTGGTCTTTCCCGAGACCGGAGAAGTGCTGAGCGGAGGGAATTTTCATGGACAGCCTCTTGCGATGGCTGCAGACCATCTGGCCGTGGCGCTCGCGACGCTCTCTGGAATTTCCGAACGCCGGACCGAGCAGCTGACCAATTCCCAGTCGAGCCAGCTTCCGGCATTTCTCGTAAAAAACGCCGGACTACATTCCGGCTTTATGATCCTGCAGGTTGCCGCGGCGGCGCTCGTCAGCGAATCGAAGGCTATGGCTATGCCGCATTCGGTCGATTCCATTCCGACCTCGGCAAACCAGGAAGACTACGTGTCCATGGGTATGAGCGCCGCGCGGCGTTTGAAGCCGATGCTTGACAACGCCCGCCATGTGCTCGCAATCGAGCTGCTCGCGGCCGCGCAGGGACTCGACTTCCTAGCCCCGCTTGCGACCGGCCTCGATGCGCGCCGGGCGCAAGAACTGGTGCGGTCGGTTTCAAAATTCGTAGAAGCAGACCGTTCGCTTGCGAATGACATCCACCGGGTGTCCGAACTCATTGCTTCGGGGTCGTTTCGAGAGCTGCTCGTTGCCTCGGCGTAAGGCATGCACGCGCCGGTTATCTGTTGTTTTGGGCATCGACGAAGTTCGAAGAAACCATGTTGATGATGAAAGTATTGCGGAAGATGAAACTCCGACGCACGATCTTTCTTTTCTGAACCGTTACGACCGAGATGAGCCGTCTGTCATAGGGCTCACCGCTGTTCGGTTGTACCGATCGGTTCGCGTAACCGGACACCGAACCGTCCGGTATGCCAGATCCATTACAGCTTGAACCAGTAGACGGGCGCAAATGAAGCGAATGCGGCTGCGCATTGCAGTGCGACCACGCGTAACGCCTTTCCTGGGGCTTGTGGGGAAAATTTCAGCGCGAAGTATGCCACGATTGGTAGCTGTCCAGCCATGAGCAGTTGCCACAGATGGGCCGCGGTTCCCTCGTCGGCTTCACGGACGATTCCGTAAATCAGAATGTGACTCAGCACCACGGCAAGGGCCGTAAGCGACATTGCCACGGGAAGAAAGGCACTTGGGTGCTTCATCAGTGAAACGTGCATGCGAACCTCCTGGGCGCAATGCTACAAAAGTACTTTACATGGTAAAGTACTAACGGTGCCGTGTCAAATCGCCGGATCACTGGTTCAACTGCTGGTTCCACTCCCGATGAGTTCTCCCGAAAAAGCGCTTCTATCCTTTCTCCGGATCTAGACCGTTCCTCTTGTTCCACCAGGATTGCCGAATGGCTTGGCGTCCGGAACGGGAAGAAGCGAGAGAGAACGCGGGATGAACCGTGGCGACTTATGCTCGAACAACCGGGTTGCGCAAAACGCCCAACTTTTCGATTTCGATCTCGACAATGTCGCCCGGCTGCAGAAATACCGGAGGAGTGCGGAACACACCGACACCTTCGGGTGTGCCTGTCGCAATGATATCGCCGGGTTCGAGCGTAATGCTTGCGGAGATAAACTCGATCAATTGCGGAATGCGAAAGATCATTCTAGAGGTATTGGAGTCTTGAAGAGTCACGCCATTCACGCGAGCGCCTATCGAAAGCGCATGCGGATCGGGAATTTCATCGCGCGTGGTCAAGTAAGGACCAGTGGGACAGAAAGTATCGGGCGACTTCCCGCGCACCCATTGTTTATCGCCAAATTGCCAGGCCCGCGCCGACACATCGTTCAACGGCATATAGCCCGCCACATATTGCAGCGCGTCCGCTGCCCGGATTCCTTTTCCTCTGCGCCCGATGACAACCGCAAGCTCGGCCTCGTAGTCCACCTGAGGATCGTTCGCCGGAATGACAATCGGGTCCCCGGGCCCCGAAATGCTGGTAGTGAATTTCGCAAAGATAATAGGAGTCTTCGGCACCTCCTTGGCACCCGACTCGATCGAATGGTCGCGGTAATTCAGTCCTACCGCAATGATTTTTCCCGGGCGAGGCACTGGAGCTCGCAGCCGTACATCGGCCAGAGGAATGAACGCACTCTGCGGGGCTTCCTCGATGCGCGTCTGGGCCTCCTGAATAGCCGCATCTCCTGCCGACAAAAACGAGGAAATGTCCGACCACAGCTTTGCCTCAGTTCGACTGCCCGGCGCAAAAAGTCCAAAATGTACGACGCCCTTGTTTGTGAGCGCGCCAAGGCCCGCCACTCCATCTTTCCCCTCACAACTTACAAGACGCATCGAAATCTCCCCGAGCCGTTTAAAGATTTGCTCCGAACAATTTTGCACGTAGCATTGTAGCCGATTTCCTCGTTTCAACCGCTTGGCCCCTTTGTCCCCGCCGCGCTATTCTAATGCCTTAGCAGGTCAGACTGATCTAGTCTTTCGAGGCCGCATCCGGTAAGAGCAGCGACCGGTCGCCCGCCAGAGGAAAAGGAGGGCATTCTCATGTCGGGGAAAAAAGAGCACTTGATCGTCGTGACAGGGGCGGGTGGTTTCATCGGCGGCCATCTCATATCTTGGTTTCGTGCCCGCGGCCACAAATCCATTCGCGCGGTCGACATCAAGCCGTTGCACGACTGGTATCAACGATTCGATGATGTCGAGAATCTTTCGCTCGATCTAAACCAGAGAGAGAATTGCGAAATCGCGGCTCGCGGCGCCCGCGAAATTTACAACCTTGCCGCCAACATGGGAGGAATGGGCTTCATCGAAAGCCACAAAGCCCTCTGCATGCTTTCGGTGCTGATCAACACGCACATGTTGCAGGCCGCTGTGAAGCACGCCGTTCCTCGGTTCTTTTATTCCTCATCCGCTTGCGTGTACAACGCCGACAAGCAAAAGGCCTTCGAGGCCCACTCGCTGAAGGAAGAGGATGCCTACCCCGCGATGCCGGAGGATGGATATGGCTGGGAAAAACTTTTCTCCGAACGTATGTGTCGGCATTTCCGCGAGGATTTTGGTCTGCGCGCGCGAATGGCCAGGTTTCACAACGTATATGGGCCCTGGGGCACCTGGTATGGAGGCCGCGAAAAAGCTCCTGCGGCGATCTGCCGCAAAGTCATTGAGGCCAAGATCAAAGGCAACCATGAAATTGAAATTTGGGGCAGCGGTCATCAGACGCGTAGCTTCATGTTTATCGACGACTGTCTGAAGGGCGTCGATTTGATCATGGAGTCCGACATTGTAGATGCGATTAATCTTGGTTCGAGCGAGGCCGTCACCATCAACGAGCTCGTGGACATCGCCGAAGAGATTGCCGGCATCAAGCTTCGGCGCAGGTACAACTTGAGCGCGCCAAAAGGCGTGAATGGCCGCAACAGCGACAACACCCTGATTCAAAACCTGCTTCATTGGCAGCCAAATACTACGCTGCGTGCGGGTATGGACAAGACCTATCGCTGGATTTATGAGCAGTATCTCGCGCGCGAGCGCGGCGACTCGGGAGTTGTTCGCGAAGCATTTATCGCTTCGAGCTAGCTACGCTAAGCATCCGGATTCGGAAGCAATATATCCCGCACCACGCCGTCCAGGTCGTGGCTGGCCGCAATAAACTGGCGAAGTGTGCGGCGCGTGGGAGGAAACGCGTCGAATTCCTCGACGGCCAGACCGCCCTCTTCGTTCGCCCGCCGGAAATCCGCAAACTTCTTGTTCAATTCTTCGACGATTCGCGGTTCCACGGGTTTATCGATTCTCGGCCGCACTTCGATATCGCTCGCATTGAACCTTACCTGCCAGGCATAAGGAGGCGAAATGACCACGTCGCCTCCAATAAATTCGCTCCAGTGCATGTGGTTCCGAAACGCCGCCGAAAGCAGCCGGATGCGATATCCGCGTTTCTGAAAAATTTGGTAAGCCTTCTTGAAAACAGCCACTCCGGCCCACTCGAGGTAACCGGGATCGATTGAAATATTTTCCTTATCCGCCGCCACTTTCAGCCAATCATCCAGTCGGCCAACCATGATCGTGCAGACCGGCCCCATGCTTGAGATTTCTTTGCCTTCCTTCTCCCTGCGCTGCAAACCCCGCTCCACTGCTTCTGCCACGGCGATCGACTGAGACAGAGTGAAGCTCACCGTTGCATTGATACTGATACCACGATACGTGGCTTCTTCGATCGCCGGGATTCCGGCGCGGGTCACCGGAATCTTCACGATCATGTTCGCCGCCAGCTTGTTGAACTCTTCGGCCTGCCGGACGATCGCTTTGGTGTCGCGGTAGAGGCGCGGGTCGGTTTGGATCGACAATCGTCCGTTGCGGCCATCTTGTCGATCGAAGATCGGTTTCAAAAGAGCGGCGCTCTTTCTTGAAATTTCCCGTACCACCTGCCAGGCGATCTCGTCCTCAGTTGCCTCCGAACGCTCTTGAATAAGCGCTTGAATCCGTTCCTTCCATTGCGGCATTTCTTTTTTCAGGACGCCGAGCACGATCACCGGATTGCAGGTCGCTCCGACCGCGCCATGCTCGATCGAATAGGTCAATTCCTGGACCGAAGCGGAATCGTTCCACAAGCAGGTGGGTGTGGTCTGCGTCATTTCGTGCAGCGGGCTTTTGTAGGACGCACCCGTTGTTGTTTGGGTCATGGTCTGCCTCCGGCGCGAACTCTCTGCGGCAGAGAAATGCCGCTGGAATCTTAGCGCTTTGACGTTGAAATGCAAACAGGCTTCTGTATCATTGAACTCCCCGATCTTCAATAGTATAACCGGTTATATCCTAGGGCTGGAGATTGTTTCGAAGGTAGGGTACACTCAGCATCACCTTCACGATGATGCAACGCAAGAAGAAATCCTCGGCCGCTGGCAAGGCCGCCAGCATCTACGACGTCGCCCGCGAAGCTCGCGTCTCGGTGTTTACCGTCTCCGCCGTAGTCAATCACAAGAGTCACGTAGGCAAGAAACTGCGTGATCGCGTCGACGCAGCGATCCGAAAGTTGAACTATCGTCCGAACCTTCTCGCTCGTGGACTGGCGAAACAGAAAACACATACCATCGGCATGATCGTGCCGGACATCGCCAATCCCTTTTTTCCGATGGTCGTAAGGGGCGCCGAGGATGCGGCGCAGAAACGCGGTTACAACCTCCTGCTCTGCAATAGCGACGACTCGCAAGCCAAAGAGGAAAGCGCCCTCGAGCTGCTCCTTTCCAAACGCGTCGACGGCATTCTTTTGACCAAGGCCATTTGCGACCTCAGTCCTCCGCTCCGGCAGTTAATGCAGGAAATGAAGGTCCCGATTGTGCTCGTGATGCGCACTTTCCCGGCCATTTCGCGCGACGCCGTCATCACCGACGATTACCGCGGCGCCTATGAAGCAGTTTGCCATTTGGCGCGGGCGGGAAGGAAACAAATCGGCCTGATTGGCGGGCCGCGCAAAGTGAGCAATGGCAAAGCCCGATGGGAAGGTTTTCGCGACGCCCTGAAGACCAACGGCCTGGCTTACGATCCCGCCCTGGTCATCGAAGGGGATTATCGAGTCGAGAGCGGCTATCGCGCCGGGAATCTGCTGCTGTCTCATCGGCCGGACGGCGTTTATGTTGCGAATTTCCTGATGACCGTCGGCCTGCTGAAAGCTGCCGAGGAGATGGGTCTTCGCTGCCCTGAAGATTTTGGGTTGGTGAGTTTCGACGACTACCCGTGGCTCAGCATTTTTCATCCGAAGCTCACCACCGTCGAATTGCCCAAATACCAGCTGGGCCAGGAAGCCGCGGACCTGCTCCTCGACCGAATCGGCGGAAATAATGGTCCAGGTGTTCTGAAGAAGCTGCAGCCTGAGCTGCGCGTCAGAGAATCGTGCGGCTTCAAACAGCACGGGACGGCTGGTTCAGAAAAAATAAAGTAGGCCTGCCCGGCAGGATGTTCTCTAGAAAAAGATCCTTTCCTTCTTGCGCGCCTCTTCGTAGTCTTTGCGCGCTGCTTTTACCGAGTCCCTCTCGGATACTTCCGCAATAGCCACGTCCCACCACGACTCGTATCCCGGTACGCGTTGGTCGTATGCGGTTTCAACCACCACGACACTCGTACGCGGCTGCCTCCTTCCCTCCGCCAAAGCGGCGGCCAGTTCTTCGCGCGTCTTTGCACGCACGGCCCAAGCTCCGAGGCTCGCGGCATTGCTCACAAAATCCACGGGCAAAGGATCGCCGTCGTACTTCTCCCCCCGGCGGTATCGATAACTTGTGCCCATGCCTTCGTTGCCGCAGCTGCGGCTCAATCCGCCGATGCTCGAGAATCCGTGATTGTCGAGCAGCACAATGTTCAGCTTCAACCCCTCCTGCACGGACGTCACGATTTCTTGCGCCATCATCAAATAGGACCCATCGCCCACCAGTACATACACGTCGTGTTTCGGATCGGCCATTTTTATCCCGAGCCCCCCGGCGATCTCATAACCCATGCACGAATACCCGTATTCCATGTGATAACCGCCGGTTCGTCTGGTGCGCCACAGCTTGTGCAGATCGCCCGGCAAACTTCCTGCCGCGCAAACCATGGTGTCCTCGGCCTCTGCCGTTGTATTCACCAGGCCAATCACTTCTCCCTGGCTGATGGGTGGCTCCTTGCGCAACCCGTAAATCCGGTCGACCTCCTTCTCCCACTCCGCGCGAAGCTTGGCAATCTTCATTCGATAATCCTGATCGACGGTAAATCCCGGCAATAGAGTCTCGAGTTCCTGCAATGTCACCCGCGCGTCGCCGGTCAAGGGCAGGGCGGCGTGCTTGTAAGCATCGAATTCCGCGACATTGATATTGATGAACCGCACCGCCGGATTTTGAAATGCGGTCTTAGAGGCGCTCGTGAAATCGCTGTACCGCGTACCGATACCAATCACGAGGTCGGCTTCCCGCGCAAGAATGTTTGCCCCGGGCGTGCCGGTTACCCCGACGGCTCCAACCTCTTTCGGGTGATCGTAAGGCAGAGCGCCCTTTCCCGCCTGCGTTTCGCCGACCGGAATGCCCGTGGCTTCGGCGAACTTCGCAAGAGCGGCGCTGGCTTCGGAATAGAGCACTCCACCGCCCGCGACAATCAAAGGCTTCTTGGCGCTGCGAATCCACTCCGCCGCTCTCTGCAGCAAGGCTTGGTCACTCCGGTTGCGCGCAATAATCCAAGTACGTTTCTGAAAAAACTCTTCCGGATAATCGAACGCCTCGGTTTGCACATCCTGCGGCAGGCTCAACGTCACCGCCCCGGTTTCCGCCGGAGACGTCAGCACCCGCATCGCTTCGGGCAAAGCGGTCAGCAGTTGTTCGGGACGTTGCAGGCGGTCCCAATACTTCGAAACCGGCTTGAAACAGTCATTCACCGAAACGTCCTCGGAACTGGCAGATTCCAATTGCTGCAAAACCGGCGCCACATTGCGTCGCGCAAAAATATCTCCGGGCAGCAGCAATACCGGCAGCCGGTTTATCGTCGCCAGGGCCGCGCCGGTCACCATATTCGTGGCGCCGGGTCCGATCGAAGTGGTGCACGCCAGAGTCCGCAAGCGGTGACTTGCTTTGGCAAAAGCCGCGGCTGTGTGCACCATGGCCTGCTCGTTTCGGCAAAGGTAGTATTTCAGTTGCGGATCTTGCTCGAGCGCTTGGCCCATCCCCGCCACATTGCCGTGCCCAAAAATCCCAAACATCCCCTGAATGAACCGGTGTTCCTTGCCATCGCGAGAGGAATACTGGTTCTGCAGATAGGCCACAATCGCTTGCGCCATGGTTATCCGGCGTTTCATAAGGCCATTCTCCTCGGGAGCCCGGACGGGCGCGGGCTACTTCACTAGCGGCAACCGCGGATCGGATTCCTTCCACGTGGACTTCAACCACACATGGTTCGGATCTTCCGTCACCGCCATCGTGCGCGACGTTCCCGCCAGGAAATTCAAGTAGTAGACGTTGTAGCCGGGTCCTGCCACGACAGGATGGTAACCGGAACGCACCAGAACGGCATCGCCGTCTTCGGCTCGCACCGTGACATCTTGCGATTTGTCCGGAGAATACAGCCGCTGAAGAGCAAAACCTTCCCGCGGGTGGTCTATCCGGTAGTAGTAGATTTCGTCAAGGTCTACCTCGGTCGGGGGATTGTGCACGTCGTGCTTGTGTGGCGGGTAACTCGACCAGTTTCCTCCCGGAGTGTACACCTCGATCACCACCAGCTTGTCGGCGGGAAAATCAGGCCGAACGATGTCCACGATCTGGCGCGAAGCGTTTCCTCCCCCACGCAGGCTCGTGGTCACGTCTTTGGGCGTCACCAGGCGCGGCCCCAGTTTAGCGACCGACGGCGCGCGGCATTCCGCAATCTCGCAGACGCTTTCTCCTGTGAACTTTACCGAGTGGCCGGTTGGGAGGTACAGGCAGTGGGGCAACCCGTCAAAAACATTCTTTCGTCCGCCGATGATCTGTTCGCCTTGTCCCCAATTCGCGGCGCAACGGCCTCCCAGAATGACAAATGCCGCTTCTTCGCCTTGCAGTTTGGCCTCGTAAATTTCGCCCGGATTCAGCCGCCGGACAGTCATGCTCATCCATTCCCACTGCACGCCGTCGCGCGAAAACCGCAGAAGCTCGCCCGATTGGCCGTCGGCAAGCTGTTTCGAATGAACCACAGAGGGGCGCGAACTCATGAAACACTCCTTGGTAAATCCTTGTGAGTTGGCCGCAGATCGTAGCGGCTCGGTTTCTTCCAGTCAAAGCGCTTTTTCATTTTATCCGAATCGTAAGGCGCGCCTCTATAAAATGAATGAATTCCGCTAGGTTTCAAACTATTGTCCATAAATAACCGCATAGAGCATAGACTACTCGAGCGGCTGGTTTCAATGTACTTCTGCGCCGGATAGGGTTCTGAAACCGCTGCCCGGCGTTGCTCTCTAGGCGTTCGGTTTCGGCTCGCTTGTATCTCCTATCGGGAGGTCATAAAATCCTCGCATTCATCCTTGTTCGTCGAGCTTGTTGCTCTTCGCGCCGTTTTTGGGGGCGAATGGGAGACCTAGTTTGCTGAATGCAAGCTCTCTCAAAACCTGTTCCCATGCGAACTTCTCTCCCGCCATTGCATTCGATCGTCGCACCCTGAAAATCGCGATTTCGTTCCAAACTCCCGGTTCCGTGGACTGGCAAGAAACAACATTCGATTTCGTGGAGGTGAATCATTAGCTCTCTCATGATGGCTACCGTCGCGTTACTGGACACGCAGCGTCTTGTGCACCTGTCTTCGGTCGATTTGGTGATCATTGTTTTTTATTTTGCGTTGGTGCTGGCTATTGGTTTCTATCTGAGGGGGCAAGCCAACACCGGCGAAGATTTCTTCATGGCCGGGCGGGAGATGACCGCTTGGATCGCGGGCCTCAGCTTTCTGTCCGCCAATCTCGGTTCGCTCGAATTGATGGGCTGGGCGGGGGCTTCCTATCAATACGGCATTCTCGCGGCGCACTGGTATTGGATCGGCGCGATTCCCGCGATGCTGTTCCTTGCCCTGGTGATGATGCCGTTCTACTACATCAGTAAAACCCACTCCGTGCCCGGTTATCTGAAGCTGCGCTTCGGAGAAGCGAGCCGCACTCTTTCATCCATCAGTTTCGCGTTCATGACCGTGCTGATGAGCGGCATCAACATGTATTCGATGGCTCTGGTTTTAAAGATCGTACTCGGCTGGGACATCAACTTCAGTATTTTGATCTCGTCGGTGACGGTGGCGATTTACGTGGCCCTCGGCGGCTTGCGTTCCGCTATCTTCAACGAGGTTCTGCAGTTCATTCTGATTTGGGCCGGAGCGTTGCTGATTCCGATTCTCGGCCTGATCGAAGCCGGCGGCTGGAACGGGCTGAAAGCCCGTATTGCCACCAACGCTTCGGCGGAATACACGCACCTGTGGAGCACCCTCGGGAAGTTTAACGACAACCCGATGGGCATCCACTGGACCGGCATCGTGTTCGGTCTCGGTGCGATTATCTCCATGGGTTACTGGACCACGGATTTTCTGGTAGTGCAGCGCGTTCTTTCCGCAAAAGATCTGCGCGCGGCAAAAATGGCTCCGATCATCGGTGCCGGGTTCAAGATGCT
Source organism: Candidatus Acidiferrales bacterium (assembly GCA_963722985.1). Taxonomy (GTDB): domain Bacteria; phylum Acidobacteriota; class Terriglobia; order Acidiferrales; family UBA7541; genus Acidiferrum. Next base: position 1,132,947 of record CAVROZ010000008.1, read on the forward strand.
GGTGCCGTTTATCGTGATTCTTCCCGGCTTGCTCGGTCTCGCTCTTCTTCCGATCAAGCTTGTAGGCGAAACCCAAGCCATAGCCACCGGCGGCCACAGCTACAACGAAGTTCTTCCCTTGATGCTGGCTCGTTACTGTGGTCCGGGATTGCTCGGGCTCGGCATCACCGCGCTCATAGCCGGATTCATGTCCGGCATGGCGGGAAACGTCAGCGCGTTCACCACCGTGTGGACCTACGACATCTATCGCGCGCTGATCAAGAAGGACGCTTCCGATCAGCACTACGTCCGCATGGGGCGCTGGTCCACGGTTATTGGCGTAGCGATTTCGATCGGCACTGCGTATCTGGTGATGGATTTCAAAAGCATCATGGACTATGTCCAGGCGCTGTTCAGTTTCTTCATCGCCCCGTTGTTTGCCACGGTGCTGCTCGGGATGTTATGGAAACGCGCCAGTCCAGCGGGCGGCTTCTGGGGCTTGCTGGCCGGGACGGCCTCGTCGGTGGGCATGTGGGCCTGGGTGAAGATGGATCCCACGGCGCTGCGCTATGTGGCGCTCTCCCCGTACGCGCGGGACATGGCGGAAAACATGTACCGCGCGCTGTGGTCTTGTCTGATCTGCGCTTTTGTGACGGTGGCGATCAGCTTGGTCACGAAGCCCAAAGGCGAAGCGGAACTGAAAGGTCTGGTTTACGGCGTCACGGAAATTCCCTCGGAAGGCTATGTTTCGACCTGGCAGCGTCCGTGGTTCTGGGCGGCGGTGGTGGGAGTACTGTTTGTGGTGCTGAATGTCATTTTCTGGTGAGGTGGGCTATGAAACGAGGGGGATCGATTTCGATCTGGTTTTTCATCGGGATTTCGTTGCTGGTCAACGGGGTGCTGATTCTGGGCGCGGGAGTCTACCAACTCTTTAACCCGCCGCAGCAGGAAGTGGTGCTGTTCCGCCTGCACGCCGGAGTCTGGTGGGGGGCGCTGCTGGCGATCATCGGAGCGGTGTATTGCCTCTTCTACGCGCCCGGCAAAGGACGCAGCTAAGAAACAAAGGTTCAGGAGAGGGCGGAGTTCAACCATGGCAAGCAAGCGAAAGATGACGATGGGGATGATTGTAGGGAACCGGGGATTTTTTCCAGATCATCTGGCCAAGACCGGCCGGGAAGAAATGATGCAGACCCTGCAGAAGGGTGGTTTGGAGGTGGTCGCACTTACGCCGGAGGAAAGTAAATACGGAGCGGTCGAGACGCATGAAGAAGCCAAACGCTGCGCGGAACTGTTTCGTTCGAAATCCAAGTCGATCGACGGAGTGATCGTAACGCTTCCAAACTTCGGGGACGAACGCGCCATCGCCGACACCCTTCGTCTCGCTCGCCTGCAAGTTCCCGTTCTCATTCAAGCGAGTCCGGACACGCCGGGGAAAATGGGCATCACCCATCGGCGCGACAGCTTCTGCGGGAAAATGTCCGCCTGCAACAATCTCAAGCAATACGGCATCCCGTACTCTCTTACAACGCTTCACACGGAAACGCCGGATTCCCCGGAATTCGCAAAGGATCTCGAATGGTTCACGGCTGTCTGCCGGGTTGTGAACGGGCTGCGCAACCTGCGCATCGGCGCTCTCGGAGCGCGTCCCACGGCGTTTAACACCGTGCGCTACAGCGAGAAGCTTCTCGAAGCCAGCGGCATCTCCATCGAAACGCTGGATCTCTCGGAAGTTCTCGGCCGCATCAGTCGCATGAAGGACAGCGACGAAGCGGCGGTGAAAAAACTGCAATCCATCGAGAAATACGTGACCACGCAGGATATTCCCCAAGCCGCTCTGTTGAAAATGGCCAAGCTCGGTGCGGTCGTCGACGACTGGATGAAAGCCACCGACGTGCAGATCAGCGCAGTGCAATGCTGGACTTCGCTCGAAGAAAATCTCGGTGTCGTACCCTGCACCATCATGAGCATGATGAGCGATGCGCTGCTCTCGAGTGCCTGCGAAGTCGACGTCTGCGGTGTCCTCGGCATGCACGCCCTGCAACTGGCTTCCGAAACTCCGAGCGCCCTGCTGGACTGGAACAACAACTACGGCTCGGACCCCAACAAAGCGGTGTGCTTCCACTGCAGCAACCTTCCGAAGCATTTCTTCCGCGAAGTGAAAATGGACTACCAGGCAATCATCGCCGGCACGGTTGGCAAGGAAAACACCTTCGGCACCTGCGTGGGCCAGGTAAAATCCGGCGCCATGTCCTTTGCGCGCTTGTCGACCGACGACACGCAGGGAACCATCCGCGGCTACACCGGCAGCGGCCGTTTCACCGACGATCCGCTCGAAACCTTCGGCGGTGCTGGCGTAGTGGAAATCCCCGGCCTGCAAAAACTACTCCGCTACATCTGCGAAAACGGCTTCGAACATCACGTCGCCGCCAACTTCTCCTCCGTGGCCCCCGCCGTCCACGAAGCCACCACCCGCTACCTCAACTGGCACATGTACGCCCACACCGTCTGAGTCGTGCTCATTTTGCCGAGTTGCACCGCGCGATCATACCCGGTCATCTCCAGATAGCCCGATCCCGTCAGATTTGCCTCACCCTTATGGCCATTCAGATCAATCGCCCCTTCCCAATAGCTTGGAATGAATTGCGACTTGCCAGACAACTCCTGAGACTTAAGCGGGGTCGTTGCTTGCAGTTCAATCTTCAGTTTTGGAACTGAAATCGTCCAACGCACCGGATAGACCGCTCCGGTAACCGGACTCCTCCACGATTCGTCCGCAGGCACTAGCGAAAATTCTTGTTTGTTGAGGTGAAAAGAGTGAGCGCTCGAATCAATGTACGTCCCGGCGGAATAGGGATCGATCGAATTGTCTTTTCGACGGATTTGAAATAGCATCAATTCCGTGTCGTCACCGAGCTGCATGCTGAACCAGTCCCAGCCCACCTGATCTTTCTCCAATTGCTGAGTAAAAAATTCGTGGTCCATCCATGTCAACCCGGAAACCGCGTAGCGTTTTCCATTGAGCTCCAGGTTCCCATTTGTTTTCAATCGTGTCAGCGAAATATAGTGCGAAGCATGGCCCGGAGTTTCCGCTTTTTGACTGACTCCGTTCTCTCCATGGATGACCGGCGGTTTCTGCGAATGCAGCGTCAAATTTAAAGAGAAATGTTCGTCCGTGGCCTCCAATACCTGATCGTCATTCACCCACGTCAGGTTCCAATTTCCATTCCAGATGCGTCCTTGTTTTTGGTCAACCCCGGCAATCCCAGGTCCCGCGCGGTTTGTGCGCTCCGCGTGATAAAAGACTTTGCCGTCCAGATCGCTCAACGCCAGATGGGCCGGGTACAAATCCTGAACATCCCAGACTCCTTGGTTCCCGGATTCGCGGCTGACGCCTTGTCGGAAAAACGTCAATTCAAACCCGAAGCGATGCCCGTCGCTCGCCGTAACATTTCCCGTGTAATACCACCATTCCGTCTGAAATTCCGGATGGTTGAAATAATCCCGAGGGAATTCGTAACGGTAGCCCGGGGCTGCAACCCGATAGGGACCTTGCGCGGTCAAGCTGCACGCCCAGATCATCGCCACCGCGAACCTGTAAACGTGGGCCTTAGTCCTCATGCACAACCTCAAGCGGGTTCAATTTTACGGCAACCTCGGCCGGATACAGTCCCGCCACTACCGTGGCCAGGTACACGACGGTCAGCGCTCCGGCCAGGACCGCGACTGGCCAGTGAAACCGGATCGTCCATCCAAACGATTGCTTGTTAATCACGAAGATCAGGATCAGCGACAGAAAATATCCAAGCACCAAGCCCGCCAAATTTGCCAGAAATCCGAGCAGCCCTGCTTCGACCAGAATCAATTTGCGAATTTGTTTCGAAGAAGCGCCGAGGAATCGCAACAAACCCAACTCGCGGCGCCGGTCAATGACCATCGCCAAGAGCGCCCCGGCAACTCCCATGACCGCAACCAGCACCGCGATGCCTTCTAGCGCATAGGTGATCAGAAACGTCCGGTCAAAGATGCGAATTGCTTCCGCACGCAGATCGCGATCGTAAAAAACCAGGATTTGGTGCCCAGCCGCCGCCTCCAGAATTTCCTGGCGCACTTTCTCCGGCTGCACTCCCGCCTGGACAAACACCGCGGCATTCGTAGACGTTGCATCAGGCAGATATTTCAGCAGCGTTCCGCGGTCCATCAGGATCGTTCCCCGCTCGCTCGAATAATCGAAATAGACATCGACGATACGAAACCGCACCTTCGATTCGCCGAGCGCAAGCTCGATGGAATCTCCGGTCTTCACGTGGTGTTTGTACGTGAATGGCTCGCTGACGAGAATGGCGTTCTGTCCGCGCAGTTCTGGAAGGACTTCCTGCGGTGACCTGCCAGAGAAGAAATTAGATTTGTCATAAGGAGCGAGCACTTCTACGTCCATCGAAGCCAGCGTCACGAGTATCCCTTCATAGCTGGTTTCGTACGCACGCAATCGGTCTACCGCCGCCACTCCCGGTAATTTCGCAATCTGTTCGGTCAAGCCGGGCGAGAGCGTCGGATGACGGTCGGCCGCTTCTTTCCCCGCCGGACGCAAATACAAATCGGCGGGCAGTTGGTGATCCATCCAGCTCACCACCGTCTGCCGGAAACTTCCCACCATGATCCCAATCGAGGTCATCATCGCGACCGCCGTGGCAAGCGCCCCTACCAGCACGGATGTGCGGCCAAGCGATCCGACTAAGCTTCGTGACGCCAACAATACCTCGACGCCGAAAAACCTCCGCAGCGCCGCCGTGCTCAAGAAGGAAACAAAGCTGACCAGAGCTGGAATCGCATAAGCTGCAGCACCAATCAGCAGAATCGTCGCCACGTATCCAAAGAGTGGCTTTCCATGTACGGCGGGCAATTGAGAAATTCCAGCAACCACAATTGCCAACACCGCTGCAATCCACAAATCGCGCGCCTGCCTCACGCGCGCCGCATATTCGCGCCTCCCGCGCGCCATCGCGTCCACCGGCGAAACCTGCATGGCCTCACGCGTTGGACCGAGCGCGGACAGAACCGACACTCCCACTCCAACGACGAGCGCAAGAAAGATGGAGGTCTTGGTCAATTCAATCGTTCCGGGTCTGCTGCTCACATACAGCATGTCCACAGTCGTTGCCAGCAACTTCACCGCACCCTTCGCCAGAGCATTTCCTACTGGCAGTCCGAGTAACGCTCCTGCCAATCCAATTCCGGCGGCCTCTCCGAGAAACGCTACGCAAATATCCGCACGGCTTGCTCCGAGCGCCCGGACGACACCGATCTCCGCGCGCCGCCGAACGACAGAAATGGAAATCGTGTTGTAAATCAAAAAAGCCCCGACAACCAGGGCGATATAACTCAACAATCGCAGGTTCCATCGGAACGCCGCCAGCATTTTCCTGTTTTCGACCGTAGCCGTTCCCTGTGCTCGAATTTCCGACCCGGCAGGAAGCAGGGACGCGATGTGCTTCTGCCATTGATCCGGATTGTCGTTTTCCGGAATCTTCAGCAAGATCCGATCGAGCTGGCCTGATCGCTTAAGCGCCCTCTCCGCCCCGGCGAGGTCCATCACGATCGCGCGATCATTGCCGTTCGAATCCGCGTACACGCCCCGCACTATACACATTTGCTTCTGATCGTTGATGAGCAATTCAATTTGCTCGCCAGGTTTTTTCTTGAAACTACTGCCGACCCACACGCTCGTAGGTTCTTCGAGGTACTTCAATGCGGCCCCGACCGGCTGTGGGGAGGAATTCGCGTCGGCTTGCGCGCCCGGTCCCGCTCGGTATTTGCTACCTTCCGCAATCATATCGACGCCGACGAGAGGCACGGTTTCCCCCGATTCGACAATCGTGGCGTAATCTTCAATGCGCGGGGAATACTGCAGCGGAACCGGTTGAGCCGCCAGCATGGTCACCACCCTATCCGGCACGCCGCCAACGGCCACGATTTCGAGCGTGTAGTCTCCCGCCAGCGTTTCCATCGACGCATGGAAAGAGCCGGCCGCCGCGTTTCCCGCCAATTCAATGGCCAAAACGACCGCGACGCCAATTGCGACGGCCAGGATCGTCAAGCCCATGCGCACGGGTTCGCGAAGCATTGGCCTCAGCATCAAGCGGTAAAAAACTTTCAGGCGTCCCATTCAGCGTCTTACGATTTCTTCGATATGCCCGTCGCGAAGTCGAACCAAAGTGTCACAGATCGCGGCAGCCTCCGCGCTATGCGTTGCCATAATCGTCGCGGTCTGTTGCGTACGTGTGAGCCGTTGCAGCAATTCGAGGATGAGCGATCCAGTGATGGAGTCCAGGTTGCCGGTGGGTTCGTCGGCCAGCAGAAGTTTGGGAGTGTGCACCAGCGCGCGTGCAATGGCGACACGCTGCATCTGCCCGCCGGAAAGCTGGTGCGGAAAGCGTTCGCCCAAGCCATCGAGCTCCACCAGTCTTAATGCCGCGCGCGCTTGCTCTCTCGCTTCGGAATTTCCCGCCAGCAGCAGCGGCAATTCCACATTTTCAATCGCTGTCAGCGTATGCAGCAGTTGAAACGACTGAAAGACGAAGCCGACTTTTTCGCGGCGCAGCTTTGTTTGCGCGGCTTCATTCCGCCCGGAGGCGGAAACTCCGTCGATCAGCACTTTTCCTGTCGTAGGAAAATCCATGGCCCCCGCCAGATGCAGAAGCGTGGATTTGCCGCACCCGCTACGGCCGACCAGCGCCACGAATTCTCCCGCCTGCACCTCAAGCGTGACGCCGGACAGAGCTTTCACACTCTGACCATCGGTTAGATAGTCTTTGCCGGCACACTGCAGGGAAAGAATGGGCATGAAGTTCGAATTCGTTCACCGCTCCGAACAAACAAATGTTGGCGTGGGCTCCAGATCCCAGACGAAAGCGATTCGCCTATCTCTTGAGGCCGGCCAACGCCTTCTCTACCGCGGAAGTAACCTCGGCGGACTCCGGTTCCACCTTCGAATCAAAACGGGCGATCACTTTGCCGTCCGGCCCGACAAGAAACTTCGTAAAGTTCCATCCGATCTCTCCTCCCGTGTCCGGGTGGGTGCTTTTGTCGGTCAGAAATTGATACAACGGCGTAATATCGTCGCCCTTCACGGAAACCTTCGCCATCATCGGAAAGCTCACGTGATATTTGGCGCTGCAAAAAGTCTTTATCTCCTGGTTCGTCCCCGGCTCCTGCCCGCCGAAATTATTGGCCGGAATGCCGACGATGACAAATCCCCGGTCCTTATATTTTTCATACAGCGATTCCAGGCCCGCATATTGCGGAGTGTATCCGCACCGGCTCGCCACATTCACGAGCATCACCACCTTGCCCTTGAACGTGGAAAGTGGAGTCGCCTGCCCGTCAATCGAATTCAACGTGAAGTCGTAAACCGTTTTTTCCGCAGCCATCGCGCTCATCCCCAATAGTGCGATCAACATAAAAAGCTTTTTCATTACCCATCTCCACCTCCGCGGCATCTGGTCCCGCGGGTCTACTACTATAAGCTACCGCAAGCCTCGTGGGATTGTCTCTTTCTTGTCAATTCGCCGCCGGTTGGACGACGCTTCACTCCAGCGCATAAATCGAGAGGCTCTGCGGCGGAAGCACAAGCCGCAATTGTCGCCCGGCCAGCTCCGCCTGCCCTTTGCCGAATAGCGGAGTAATGCTCCCCGCCCCCTCAGCGCGCGTTCCTTGCAACGTAAGATTCACCGTTCTTGCGTTCAGACCGACCTGAAAGGCAACCAATAGCTTCTCGTCGTCCGACTCCCTCAGGAAAACATAGCTGAAATCGTCCGCCGCCAAATGCCAAAGCTTCCCTCCTCGCAACGCGTCATGCTCTCGCCTCAGCCGCAATAGCGTTTGCACGTACTCGAAAATCTCTTCCTGTTCCGGCGTTCTTCCCGCACGTGTGAAGGCGTTCTGCGTGTCTTCCGGCCAACCGCCCGGAAAGTCCCGGCGGTTGTCGGGATCGCCACCGCCGGCCATCGCGATTTCGTCACCGTAATAAATTTCGGGGACTCCGCGAATCGTCAACGTCAACCCGAAAGCCAGTTTTAATTTTTCCGCAGTCACGTTCGAAAGCCCCGCAAATCGCGGCGTATCGTGATTCGCAAAAAACGGCACAAGAAAATCCGGATGAGGATAAAGCGCATCTTGTCGCAAGATATTGGTTATGCGGCCAACTGGCGCTCCATTCAGCAAAACATCCCGCATGGCGAAGTACGTTGGAAAATCGAACGGCGTCGTAAGCTGCGTATCAATCCCATCCCAGCCTTTCCGTCCTCCAGCGAAAAAAGAGGTAACCACCGGGTCGGGATGAAACACTTCGCCGATGGTGGACAGTCGAGGGTAAATGCGGCGGAGTTGCTCGTGCCATTGCGCCCAAAACGCCCTCGCCACGTAGGGAAACGTGTCGATGCGATATCCATCGAGGCCCGTCGCTTCCGCCCACCAGACGCTGTTCTGGTCTAGATATTGCGCGACCAGGGGATTTTCCGTGTTCATGTCCGGCAAGCGATTAACGAACCAGCCTTCCGTCAGGTTTCGCCTCATCTGCGGAGTGGCGTGGGGGTCCGCCAGCGCTTCGAACAAATCGTTTGTCTTCTCCTTTTTCTCCGACTCTCCATAAAAATCGCCGCGGAACGGCGGAAGCGAAGTCAAATGCTGCTGCTCGTTTCCATGAAACCAGTCCGGAGTGGGCGAATCCTGCACCCACGGATGCAACGGTCCCACGTGATTCGGCACGATGTCGAAAAATACTTTCATGTGTTGCTTGTGCGCCGCTTCGACCAGTTGCTGATAATCGGCAAGTGTTCCGAGGTGAGGATCAACGGCGTAAAGGTCAACGGCGCCGTAACCGTGATAGCTCGCCGCCGATCCATTCTTCACAATCGGCGTAAGCCACAGAATTGTGACTCCCAGATCCTTCAAATAAGGAAGATGCTCCTCGATTCCGCGCAAGTCCCCGCCGTGATAAGCGCGCGGCTTCGACCGATCGTGAGATCCTGGAAATTCCGCGGGCTCATCGTTTGTGGGATCGCCGTCCGCGAAACGGTCCGGCATGATCAGGTAAATCACATCGTCGACCGACAGCCCTGCATTTCTGCCAAGAATCTGTTTTCTGGCGGCAATCGGGAATTCGAAAGACGTCCCGCCCCTCGGCGTCACGATGCGGCAGACCGCTGTGCCACTCTTCAATTGAGGCGACAATTTCAGCCAGGCAAAGAGATAGTTTCCATTCGCGGATGATTGCGTTCGGCTGACGACCACCTCGGAAAGGTTGCATTGCGCATGCGTCGCCTGCAAATTCTTCCCGGACAACAAAACCATCACATCGGGCGTCAGTCCCACCCACCAGCTCGGCGGCTCTATTTTTGTCACGACCGGAGCGTTTGCGTCGGCAGGCGTCTGCGCGCGGTCCGTGATCACGAAACCAAAAAGCAGCAGCGCAGCCAAAACAGACGCAAGTCCCGAAAAGCGGCAGAAAGTAATCTGTGGGGCCGATTTTTCTAGCATTGGCCTGGTGGACTGGCCGCCCTTTCGGTCGGCCGTAAACTCCGAACCTTCACTCGTGAAACTCAAGGGTCCCAAACCGAGACGGAACATGGAAATTCGGCTTGGGGGAAAAGGTCGGGCTCCAGGCGAAATACAATCTTGCCTCCGCCTCTCCCTCAATGCGATAGAAATTCGCCCGCCAGGAGTGCTTTGGATCGAACTGTGCGGTCAGGTACTTCATGGGAATCGCCAACTCGGCCGTCCACGTTTTCTCCTTCTCGTCCATCACTACGCGTCGCCGCAACCCGCTGTGTAGCTCCTCGATTTTTCCGTGATTGACCGCTAGGTCGATCCAATATCCATTGGGACTGACTTCGAATTCGCGGTAAATAAATGGATCGCTCGCATCGGGCTGCAGAAAGGTCTCTGCCACATCCCGTTCCCACAGTTCGTAGCGCCATCCGTCAGCGCGCGCATCGGGAAAAACAAAGATGCTCTTGTACTTGCAATGAAACCGAAGGTACAGCGTTTCCGGAGTCCAGAGCAGCCGCACTTCCGTGGCCCGCTGCGGATCCGCGTTTTCGCCCTTCCAGTCGTTTTCGAAGGGAAACGCTGGCGCCTTCTCCCACTCCGATTTGGTCGGAAATCCTTCGGCGTCCGGCTTCGCCGGGAATCGAAGCGCGACGGCCGTAGGAGTGCCCTTCGGATTGTCATTCGAAGAAGGATTCATAGTGTTGTCCGTATGACTCCGTCCGCTGGAGCCGCAAAGTAAGAACGATCCGAAGGCAAACAGAACCGCAACAGTCAGCAAGATTTTCCATTTCATGGGCCACAATCATAATGTGTCCTGACCGTTCGTGCTACCTGCTAGGCCATACTGATTGCGCACCATCTCCCGAACCGGCGCGGGGCAATTCTTCCCCGCGTGCTAGCATCGATTTCGAATCCGAAACAGCGCGTTTCCTAAGGAGAACCCACCGTGCCAGGCCGCCCATCTGTTGAAGTCAGGAGCGTCGAAGTTCGGACCGAACCAAAGCGCCGTAGTCCCGAAGAATTTCAGTTCATTCAGCACCGCATCGAATCCGGCGTAGCGCGCATGACCTTGAATCGGCCGGAGCACAATCTCCTCAATGAAAGCATGCTCCGCGAACTCGCCGACGGCATTACCTTCGTCGCCGAGCGCGATGATGTAAAGCTCATCGTTCTGGATTCTTCCTGCAAGGTCTTTTGCGGCGGCATCGATATCGGGGAGTACACCTCGGAGCGCGTTTTCCAGATGTTGGACGCCTTTCATTCCGTGTTCACCGGCATTCTGGAAACTGCCAAGCCAGTTATGACCATCGTGAACGGTCCCGCCATTGGCGGAGGTGCTGAGCTTGCAGCGTTCGGCGATCTCGTCGTGGCCACGCCAAAGGCGCGATTTGCGCAGCCCGAAATCACCATCGGCGTGTTCCCACCGCTCGCATCTACGATTCTGCCTTTCCTCGTTGGGCCGAAGATTGCCCTCGAATTAGTTCTATTGGGAGAACCCGTAACCGCCGAGCGCGCCATGGAACTCGGCTTGGTCAACCGCCTAGTGCCGGAAAGCAGACTGGAAGCGACGGTGAACGATTTGATTGCGCGGATCACCGGCCATTCCGGCCCCGTCCTGACCATGGCCAAAAAAGCCATTCTTGGCGGCATGGGTCTGTCTCTCCGCGATGGCCTGAAAAATTCCATGAGCATTTTTCTCAACGAGCTCTACCGCCTCGAAGATTCCCAGGAAGGCCTGCGCGCCCTCGTCGAAAAGCGCAAGCCCAACTGGAAAAACCGCTAGTGTCGCGGCCGGGCTTTCGATGGGCCAGATCTTCGAGCGTGCCCCATCAAACCCGCGCCGCCGTCGCTTCGTTGACACGCCGCAACGCTCACCTTAAACTGAATCTACAATTTGCAAGCTCGGGAAGCGGGGAAGTGCCGTGCAAACCGGCCGCGGTCCCGCCACTGTGATCGGCATAACGCCGTAAGCCAGGCTACCCTCCCGAACTGCAGTGGCCGCGTGTCCTTCGCGAGAGAGAACACGGTCCAAAATTGCCCCTCGCATGGGGCTTTTTTTATTGGGGAATTCTCGCGGACTCTCGTCAGGAGAGATTCGTGCCCGACTCAAAACTGAGGACCATGACGAGCGCTCTGGTGATTTGCGTCAGCCTCTTTATCTGTTGCGCCCGCGAATTGCCGGCGCAGGCAACCGCGCCCCTGCCGCCTGTCTCTCCGGCAATGCATGACGTCACCGACGGATTTGGGCGCACCGTACGCATTCCCGTGAACCCGTCGCGAATTGTCTCTCTGGCCCCGAGCCTCACCGAGACGCTCTACGCTCTCGGCGTGGAAGATCGTCTGGTCGGCGACACCGATTACTGCGACTATCCACCGGACGCGCAAAAAAAGCCTAAAGTCGGCGGCGTGATCAATCCCAGTCTCGAGCAGATTGCCGCTTTGCATCCCGATCTCGTGGTCATGGCCAAGGAAGGCAACCTCCTCGAAACCGTTCGCGCTTTGGACACTCTCGGCATTCCCAACTACGCCACGGATGCTCAAACCGTCGAGCAGATCGTTTCGTCCACACAAAAGCTGGCCGATGTCCTGAACGTATCAGAGGCGGGCAAGGCTCTGGTCGGTGATCTCGAACAGCGGTTGGCAACTTTGCAACAGAAACTCAACGGCTTGCCCCTGCGGCGTGTACTCTTTATTGTGTGGCCTGAACCGCTCATGTCGGTTGGAAAAAATACATTTATCGCCGATGCCATTCGCCGCGCCGGAGCCGTCTCGATCGTCGATTCGAATCAGGATTGGCCGCAGGTCAGTCTCGAAGAGGTCGCCCGCCTTCAGCCGGACTATCTCGTCTTCGCGCCCGCCCATACTGGCTCGGCCGAACGCGATTTCGAAGCACTCGAAAATCGCTCGGATTGGAAAATTCTCGACGCCGTGCGCAACCGCCATTTTGTCGTTGCAAGCGACGCGATTGTCCGCACGACGCCAAGAATCGTTTCCGTGATCGAGGATCTCGCGCGGCAGTTTCACCCGGACGTTTTCCCGGAAAAGACTGAGCCAGAGAAGCAAACGGCTCCTTCCTCGGCTCCGCCGAAACCCACCGCATTCTTCCCGGCAGCCGCGGCCTGCTCCCTGGAGTCTCCATGCGCGCGCTGACCCTCGGGCGTCTGTTCCTGCGCTGTGGAATCCTTTTTCTCATTCTCTTCGTGGTGGTGGTGATCGCGCTCAAGTTGGGAGCCGTCCAGGTTTCTCTTTACGGTTTGGGCCGCGACCTCATTCGCGTCCTTCTTCATCAGAGCAGTGGAATCTCGACCGACTACGGCATGATCGTCGTGGACATCCGCCTTCCTCGCATTCTTCTGGCGGTTGTTGTAGGTGCTTCGCTTTCCGTTGCCGGCACGAGCTTCCAGGCCTTGCTGCGGAATCCCTTGGCGGATCCTTATGTTCTCGGCATTTCAAGCGGCGCGGCCGTCGGTTCGATCGTCGCTCTCATGATCGAAAGTGAATTCTCGCTCTCCCCGGAGTTCGCCGGGCTCATCACACCTCTCGGCGCATTTCTCGGCGCCGCGATCACCATCGCCGTCGTTTATTTCCTCGGCCGTCGCGAAGGTCAAATCGATAGCACCACCCTGCTTCTCGGCGGCGTCATTACCGCCTCGTTCCTGTCCGCCTTGATCATGTTCCTGATGTCCACTCTCGCCGGCAGTAATCTTCGCGGCGCTTCCTACTGGATGATGGGCAGTCTCTCGACGCTTCCGCCGAGAAGCCTGCTCTACTCTCTCGGAATCGGTTTTCTCGTGGCTGCGGGCGCAATCTATACGACAGCGTCCGATCTCAACCTTCTTCTCGCTGGCGAAAAGGAAGCGATGCATCTCGGCGTCGATGTGCCGCGCGTGCGCATCGTCGTCTACCTCGCGGCTTCGCTCCTGACCGGCTTTGCCGTTTCGGTCAGCGGGACGATCGGTTACGTTGGCTTGCTGGTTCCGCACGCCATGCGCATGATTTTCGGCTCTGACCATCGCATGCTGCTTCCTGCCACTGCACTCGGTGGCGCCATCGCGCTCGTGATAGCGGACACGATTGCCCGCACCGTTGTTGCTCCTTCGGAGCTTCCCGTTGGCGCTGTCACAGCTCTGGTCGGTGCTCCCTTCTTCATCTACCTTCTTCGAAGGAGGCTCGCATGAGTACGCCTCTTCGAACCCAGCTGCCCTCTTCGTCGAATTCTTCAGAAGACCAGCCGCAAGGCGATCCGAACGTACGCCTCAGCGTCGAGCAAGCCAGTTATGTCTATGCGCCGAATCCCTCGCAAGCGCCCCTGTTCACTCTGGAGGCGCTCAGCTTTAAGGCCAAGCCCGGCGAAATTATTTCGATCCTGGGTCCGAATGCCAGCGGCAAATCCACGTTGCTCAATTTAATCTCCGGCGCTCTGGAACCTCTTTCCGGCCGCATTTTCCTCAACGGATTCGCCACCCACGCTCTTCCGCCCAAGATTCGCGCGCAGCGCATCGCCCTGGTTCAGCAAGAGAGCAAGCTCCTGTTTCCATCGCTCGTTTGGGAATTTGTCTTGCAAGGACGCCACGCCCACGGCCGCGGCCTGCGCTTCGTGTCGGAAGATGACAGCGCGATCGCAAAGAATGCTCTGGCGCAGGTCGGCGCTTCGCACCTGACGGATCGCTGGATGGACAAAATCTCTGGCGGCGAAAAACAACGCGTGATTCTCGCCCGTGCGCTGGCACAGCAACCCCTTTTGCTTCTCCTCGACGAGCCCACGCTTCACCTGGACATCGGTGCGCAGGTCGATCTGCTCGAATCGCTACGCAAACTGGCGGCGGTAAATCGCTACACCGTTCTGGTCGTCACCCACGAACTGAATCTCACCGGAGAATACGCCGATCAGGTGGTGCTGCTGCAGAAAGGAAAATGCCTTCGCGTTGGCCCGCCCGCCAGTGTCTTTCAACGCGACTTGCTCGAGCACGTCTTTCAAGCGCCGCTCAACGTGGAGATGACTTCTTCTGGTCGGCCGCGCGTGACGCTTTTCAGTAAATCGTAGTTTGCCGAACAACCTAGACACGGCGGCTTCGAGCCGCCGAATTTAACAACCCATAGCGGGCCAAGCCCCTCCCCATCAATCGCGGACTTCGTGCTCGGGAAGACGGTGCAAAGCCGTCGCCGCCGCGCGACTGTAAGGCGAACCTTTCGCTTGCGTGCCACTGCAGCGTTTTGCTGCGGGAAGGCCGCAAGCCTGCTGGCCGCGAATCTGATTCGCTGCCGGCGAAATGCCGCCAAGCCAGGAGACCGGCGAAGTCTGCAGCCTGCGCAATCCCTTGCGCCGGCCAACCTTTACTCTCCCGCGCGTGAGGGAGCGGAGGAATCATGAAAAATTCAAAGCTCGCTGTTGCGGTCCTTGTCTTGCTCGGTTTTGTTTTCGCAGTTCCCGCACTTCCTCAGTCCCAATCGTCAAACGCTCATCTTCGCGGTACTTTAACGGACCCCTCCGGGGCCAGTGTCGCTGCCGCGCGAATTTCAGCTCAAGCGAACGGAGCAACGCCCGTCACCACCGAATCGATGATCGACGGAACCTACGGGCTGAGTCTTTCTCCCGGCCGTTATCACGTCGTCTTCACTAAGGATTCCTTCCTCACCAAGGAATCCGACATCACCCTTCAACCCGGCGAATCATTGGTACTGAACCTTCGCCTCGAGCTCGCCCCGATGTCGTCGAGCGTCATTGTGACCGGCCAAATCGCGCCAACCACCCTGGAGCAATCCTCTGCTCCTAGCGCCATTCTCACCAGGGAACAAATCACGCAACGCCAAGCAATCACTCTCCCCGATCTTCTCTACACGCAAGCGGGAATCAGTATCGCCCGCACCGGTCCGATCGGAGGTCTGACCACGCTTTTTCTTGACGGCGGAAACTCCAATTACACCAAAGTTTTTATCGACGGCACGCCCGCCAACGAGCCGGGCGGCAATTTCGACTTTTCCAATCTCTTTTTGGACAACATCGACAAAGTGGAAGTCGTCCATGGTGCGGAAAGCACTCTCTATGGTTCCGATGCCGTCTCCGGTGTCATTCAGCTTTTCTCTCATCGCGGCACCACGGAAATTCCTTCCTTCGAGATTTACGCCGATGGCGGCAATCTCTCGACCGGTCACGGTGGCGGTCAAATCAGCGGCGCCATTGGAAAATTCGACTATTCCGGCGCGGGTTCTTATCTCAGCACCGACGGCCAGGGCCCGAACGACGCCTTCATCAATCGCACCTTCGCCGGCAATTTCGGTTACAGCTTCTCGGATACCGATCAGCTTCGCTTCACCATTCGTAGTTATTCGAGTTGGGCCGGTATACCTGGGCCAACGCTTCTCGAGCCACCCACGCTCGGTCAGTATTATTCCGATCAGGACCTCACCGGCAACCTGTCCTGGACCTTCAACACCGGCCCGCATTGGCAGCATCGTCTGGCTGGCTGGGATTCACGCATTGTCGACGCCAACTACATCCCCGGCTTTGGGCCGCCTTTCGTCGATCAATACAATGTCGCGGGCTTCTACGAACAATCGAATTATTCCTTTGCTAAGGGTCTCCTTGCGGTTGGCTACGAATACCAAGTCGAAAACGCCTATCCCAGCGGAATCGTCGGCGGTACGCACGCGCGGCGCAACAATCAAGCCGGCTTCGTCGACGGACGCTGGTTTCCTATTCGTCGTATCACTCTGAATACCGGCTTCCGCGTCGTGTCGAACACCACCTTTGGTATTCGCACCGTTCCGACCGCGGGCATCGTCTACGGCGTACGTTATAACGATGGTTTTTGGGGGAACACCAACCTGCGCTTTTCCTACGGCGAAGGCATCAAGGAACCCGCTCTCGAGCAATCCTACGGCTCGGACCCCTGCTATCCGGGCAATCCCAACCTGAAGCCGGAAGAGAGCCAGACCTACAACGCAACCATCGACCAGTATCTTCTTTCCGACCGCGCCCGCGTTTCTCTCACTTTTTTCGCCAGACGTTTCGAGGACATCGTCAGCTTTGCTCCGAACGCGCCTCCCAATCCCAATTTCTGCGGCACCTATTTCAACACGGACCTCGCCCGCGCCCGCGGTTTGAATCTCTCGACCGAACTCCGCCTGAACAAGCGATTCTCGGTCAACGGCTACTACACCTACGACGCAACGCGCGTTCTGGCCACCGATAATCCTCCCTCCGACCCGGACTACACTCCGGGCGAGCCGCTCCTCCGCCGCCCGAAGAATTCCGGATCGATCATTCTCAATCTCTTTTGGGCCCGCGTGAACTGGAATTTCATCGGCTATTTTACCGGTATTCGCACGGACATCAATTTCTTGACCCTCGAACCGGCCAACAATCCCGGCTACGCCCGCTTCGACATAGCCGCCAGCTACAATCTGACCCACAGCTTGGCGCTCACCTCGCGCGTCTGGAATCTCTTCGACAAGCAATATCAGGATGCCCTCGGCTATCCAGCGCTCGGAAGAACCTATACCTTCGGCATGCGCTACACGTTCACCGGACCAAAATAGCCATGCCGCAACCGAACCTTCATAAAGGTCCAGCCCTGTTTACCATGAGCTTCGAAGGGTTCAATCCGCGGTGAGATCTCAAATGAAAAGAAACCATTGTCCGAATCCGGCAGTCTTCTCCTGGAGCGGCGGCAAAGACAGCGCCATGGCCTTGCACGCCCTGCTACAAGATCCCAATTTCGAAGTCGTCGCGCTGCTGACCACCGTCACCGAAGGCTACGAACGCATCAGCATGCACGGCGTGCGCAATGAGCTCCTACGCCGGCAAGCCGAATCCATCGGCTTGCCGGTCGAGCAAGTGCGCATCCCGCCCAATTGCGTCAATCCCGTCTACGAAGCCCGCATGGCCGAAGCGGTATTGCGTTTTCGCGATCGCGGAGTCCTGCACTTCGCCTTCGGGGACATTTTCTTGGAAGACCTGCGCGCCTACCGCGAACAAAAACTCCTGCAAGCGAACATGACTGCGCTTTTTCCCCTCTGGAAAGTAGACACGCGTGTACTCGCCGCCCGTTTTCTCGAGGACGGCTTCCGCGCCATCGCCGCCTGTATCGATCCGAGGAAACTCGGTAAGTCGTTCGCAGGCCGCGAACTCAACGCTTCGTTCTTTCGCGATTTACCACCCGGTGTCGACCCGTGCGGCGAAAACGGAGAGTTCCACACCTTTGTCTTTGACGGTCCCATCTTTCATTCGAAAATCCCCATTCAAGTCGGCGAGATTTTGGAACGCGATTGTTTTGTCTTCTGCGATCTGCTTCTGGCTGAAACAGGAGAACAGACGTGTTCGACAACCTGAGTTCTGATGACTCCCCCTGGATACACCGCTTTGTCTTGGTGCTCTGCTTCGTTCTGTTCGCCGCCGTAGTCCGCGTCCTGCCCCACCCGTGGAATTTCACGCCGGTAGGTGCCATGGCCTTGTTCAGCGGAGCAAAACTGGGCCGCTCCTGGAAGGCGTTTCTGTTCCCTCTGGTCGCGCTCTTCTGCGGCGATCTGGTTGCAGGGTTCTACACCTTCAAGATCTTGGCCCTGGTCTATTTCAGTTTCTGCCTCAGCGTGCTGATCGGTATCGCCTTTCGCCGTCGGCAATCTGCGCTGCCACTCTCCCTCGCAACTTTCTTGGGCGCCCTGCAGTTTTTCCTGATCACCAATTTCGCTGTCTGGGCCTTTCTAACCACGTATCCGCACAATTTCGCGGGCCTGGTGTCCTGCTACGTCGCTGGCATCGCCTATTTCGGCAACACCCTCGTCGGTGACGCATTCTACGCTACTCTCTTTTTCGGCGGCTTCGCCCTTCTAGAGCGCATCAACCCCGCTTTCAGCGAAACCGAACCGGCGAACTACCGATAAGCGTGGAACGGCCGCCTTCGGGCGCCTGGCCTTCGACCGCGAAGCGAACACGGGCGGCCGCCCCTCTGCTATAATTTTCTTTCGATCCATGACCAAATTCGCAACCGAATCCGCCCTGTCTCCCGAACTCCTCGCGAAATATGAGCCGGTCATCGGCTTGGAAGTCCACGCCCAACTCCTCACCAAAACCAAGATTTTCTGCGGCTGCTCCACCCGTTTCGGCGACGCCCCGAACGTGAATGTATGCCCTGTTTGTCTCGGTTTGCCGGGCACGCTCCCCGTTCTGAACAAGCGCGCCGTGGAAATGGGCATTCGCGCATCGCTCGCGCTAAATTCGACCGTTCACGACCACTCCCGCTTTGCCCGCAAGAACTATTTCTACCCCGACCTGCCCAAGGGCTACCAGATCTCGCAATACGAACTTCCTCTCGCGACCGGCGGTTGGGTCGAAATCGAACAGAACGGCAAGACCAAGCGCATAGGCATCACCCGCCTCCATCTCGAGGAGGACGCCGGCAAATCGCTTCACGAGGGCTTTTCTCATTCGAGCGACAAAACCTACATCGATTTCAATCGCTGCGGCACGCCGCTCAGTGAAATTGTCTCTGAGCCGGACATGCGCGCCCCGAACGAGGCGTATGCCTATCTCACCACGCTCCGTCAGCTTCTTCTCTACACCGGCGTTAGCGATTGCAACATGGAAGAAGGCTCCCTGCGCTGTGACGCCAACGTGAGCGTACGCCTGCGCGGCGCTCGCGAATTCGGCACCAAGGTGGAAGTGAAGAACCTCAATTCCTTCCGTTATCTCGCCAAAGCCCTCGAATTCGAAATCGAGCGCCACATCGGCGTCCTCGAATCCGGCGGTCGCATCGCGCAGGAAACCCGCCTCTGGAACCAGTCCGCGGGCCGTACCGATCCGATGCGTTCCAAGGAGAAGGCTCACGATTATCGCTATTTCCCCGAACCCGATCTTCTTCCGGTCCACGTCAGCGAAGTCTGGCGCAACGAGATCCGCTCCTCCTTGCCGGAATTACCTGCTGCCAAGCGCGCCCGCTTCGTCTCTTCCTTCGCAATTACTCCGTACGACGCCGAAGTCTTGACCGGTACTCAATCTCTTGCAGACTATTTCGAATCCGCCGTGAAATCTGGCGCGCCGGGCAAAGCTGCCGCCAACTGGATGCAAACCGAACTCCTTCGCCGCCTGAACGATTCCGGCAAGGAAATTTCCGCAAGTCCCGTTTCGCCGAAGTCCCTCGCCGAACTCGTCTCCCTGGTCGAATCCGGGAAAATTACGGGCACCGTCGGCAAAAAAGTTTTCGCCAGCATGTTTGAGAGTGGCCGCCCTGCCGCTGACATCATCGCCGCCGAAGGACTCGGCGCTCAAGTCGCCGGCGATGCGATCGAGCAAGCCGCCCGCGAAATCATCGCCGGAAATCCCGACAACGTAGCCAAATTCAAATCCGGCAACGAAGGCGTTTTCAAATTTTTCGTCGGCCAGGTCATGAAAGCCACCAAGGGGCAAGCCAACCCTCAAGTCATCAACGATATTCTTCGTAGACTCCTGACGGACGAATCATGAGCTTGCTGCAAACCTTTGTTCCCGTCGTCGCCGGCAAAACCCAGGATTGGATCGAATCTCAACGCGCCGAATATCTTCCGCGAGCGCGTCCGCTGACGTCCGCGGAATTTGCCGCGTTGGTCGCCCATTTCCCGGCAGAAAGTCTTTCCGCCGCGCGCATAGCCGCCGTGGACCAGATTCCCAGTCCCCCTTTTTTCGCGGTTCTCTTACGCCAGCTCGAATTCATCGGAAAACGCGTGCACTTCGATTTTTCCGCCGCATCCGGAATCACCTTTGGCGAGTGCATTTTGGTCGCTCGGCCCGGCCCTCCCATCGATTTGCTGTTCCATGAGATGGTCCACTCCGAGCAATACCGGATTTTGGACATGAAAGCATTTGCGCGGGCGTACGTTCAGGGAATTGTCGATTCCAATTTTATCTATGAGAAAATCCCGCTGGAGGCCATCGCGTATGAAATGTCCGCGCGCTTCACGGCGGGCAAACCATTTTCGGTGAATGATGAGCTGCGCGCCTGGCTGCAAAAACAGAACTATTCCTCATGAACCTCTCGAATTTTCTGCGGACCGATCTACAATGCAATGTCGAGGAGTATCTGAATGTTAAAAATCGGCGACAAAGCCCCTGAGTTCACTCTGAAATCCGATGAAGGCAAAGACATTTCCCTGAATGATTTCAAAGGGAAGCGCGTTCTCCTCTATTTTTATCCGAGGGCCAGTACTCCCGGCTGCACCATCGAAGCCTGCGAATTCCGCGACCTGAAAGCAAAATTCGACCAGCAAGACACCGTGGTTCTCGGCGTCAGCGCCGATCCCGAAAAAGCGCTCAAGAATTTCAAGAGCAAGCAGAAACTCAATTTCCCGCTGCTGGGCGATCCAACTCACAAAATGATCAAATCCTATGGCGTCTGGCGCATGAAAAAATTCATGGGCCGCTCATTCAAAGGCATCGTGCGCAGCACATTTCTCATCGGGCCGCATGGAAAAATTGAACAGGTCTGGGATGAAGTGAGCGCCAAGGGCCACGCCGCGGAAGTGCTGTCAAAAGTATCCGCGTGAGCTCCGGTGCTCGGTCACAATTCCACCGCCACCTCGTCGCCCACTTGAATCAGCATGTTGTCAATCAATCGCGTGCTCCCAATGCGTGCCGCCAACAGCGCGTAACAACGTCCCCGGGCACGCACGACCGGTTCGAACGTCTCCGCGTCCACGATTTCTGCATAGTCTACCCGCGCTCTCGGCTCAGTCTCGAGAACCCGATGCATGGCGTTCTGCAGCTCCCATGCGTCTCTAACGCCCACCGACAATGCCTTTTCCGCGGCCCCCAACGCGCGATACAAAACGGTCGCCGCCTGCCGCTCTTCCTGCGATAGGTATGCATTGCGCGAACTCAACGCCACCCCATCCGCTTCCCGCACCGTGGGACAAATCACCAGCTCCACATCCAGATTCAAATCGCGCACCATCTTCTGGATGATGCGTACTTGCTGCGCGTCCTTCCGTCCAAAATACGCATAATGCGGCTGCACAATCTCGAACAGTTTCAAAACGACAGTGGCGACTCCCCGAAAATGACCCGGACGTGATTTCCCCTCCAACCGCTCGCTGATTCCTTCCACGTGCACATACGTCAGAAAGCCCGCGGGATACATCTGTTCGGACGAAGGCAGAAACAATCCATTCGCTGCCGCGTCTGTCAGCTTTTCAACATCCGCTTCGAGCGGCCGGGGATATTTAGATAAATCTTCGTGCGGCCCAAACTGCGCAGGATTCAGAAAAATCGAAGCGTACACCGTTGAGCACTGTCGCTTTGCCCGCTCTACCAGCGCCAGATGCCCTGCGTGCAACGCTCCCATGGTCGGCACCAGGCCGATCACGCGCTGCTCCAAGCGCGCTTCCCGCGCCTTCTCCTTCATCCAGGAAATTGTCCGAATCGTCTCCATGCCAAGCGCGCCTAGCTTTTTGCCGCCGCTTGTCTTTCGCGGTAAAACGATATCAAGTCTGTTCCCACGCCTTTCGCTCCGAGTTGCCTCAGCATCGTAGTTATTTGTCCGCGATGGTAGCTTCCGTGATTGACCACATGTTGCAGGATCTGCCAGCGAGGGCTTCGCGACGGCCCGAAACTCATCGTCTTGTAATCTACCTCTTCGGCCAGTTCCGTCTCATCGAGCCGGCTCACATATTCGAGCCAGTTTTTCTCGACTTCCGCCGAGCGCGCCCGCGAACTCGCCAGATCGGGAAAATCCTTCGCAGGAGGAAACCCCGCAGGTGAACGCCCGTGCAACCTCTCGAGCCACACCCATTCCACGCCCCAAACGTGCACCAGCGTATCTCGCACGGAGCTGAAACTCGATCCCAACTCTTTCGTGAACTGCTCGGTCGTCAGCGTCTCTGCCGCGCCCAGAATCCTTTGGTTTGCCCACGCATTAAAAAGAAACAGCTCTCGCATCTCCGATGGTTTCATTGCCGAGCCTCCACAAAAAGAGCAGGGGCGCCCCGGTCTGCACAAGGCGCCCCTGTTGGCACTTGCACTCCACTCCCTCAACGCGCAATGGGAATGGTCTTGCGGTCCCG
Organism: Candidatus Acidiferrales bacterium; assembly: GCA_963722985.1. Lineage (GTDB taxonomy): Bacteria > Acidobacteriota > Terriglobia > Acidiferrales > UBA7541 > Acidiferrum. Next base: position 1,155,504 of record CAVROZ010000008.1, read on the forward strand.
CATGCTTCCAGGCGCATGATAGGACTCCGCGTCGGTCGGAAAACTTCCGCTCCGCACGTCCGCGCAATACTCCTTCACTGCCTTCGAAATGATCTCGCCGACATTGGCGTAGCGCCGCGCGAACTTCGGCGCGTCTTGCATCGTCAGTCCCAGCATGTCGTGCAGCACCAGCACCTGGCCGTCGCAATCCGGCCCCGCGCCGATCCCGATTGTGGGAATTCGCGCCGCACGCGTGATTTCTGCCGCGAGCTCCCGCGGCATCGCCTCGAGCACGATCGCAAACGCTCCCGCTGCTTCGACAGAGCGTGCGTCGCGCAAGAGTTGATCCGCCGTTCCCGGCGTCTTCCCTTGCACCCGATAGCCGCCCAAGGCATTCACCGATTGCGGCGTCAGCCCGACGTGCCCCATCACCGGAATCTCCGCCTCCGTCAGCCGCGCAATCAATTCGAGCCGGCGTTCGCCGCCCTCGACCTTCACCGCCTCCGCGCCCGCTTCCTTCACAAAGCGCATCGCATTCCGCAGCGCTTCGCCGATGTCGGAGTGATAGGAACCGTAAGGCATGTCCGCCACAACCAACGCACGGTGCACGCCGCGGCGCACCGCCTTGGTGTGGTGCAGCGCCTCATCCATCGTGAGCGGTAAGGTGCTGTCGTGCCCGAGCATTACCATTCCCACGGAATCGCCCACCAGCACCACATCCACCCCGGCTTCATCCATCAGCCGCGCGGTCGGATAGTCATAAGCGGTCAGACAGGTGATTTTCTTGGTTTGTGAATTTACAGCGGATGTCTTCCGCTGCACCAGTTCGGGCACAGTCATCTTCCCGTTGCCCTGGTTCGGCAGGATACTCATGTCGGCCTCCGGTGCCGTCCCCTAACCACGGGGTACAGCCCTCTTCCACACAGCCCCAATATAACAAAAACAAATGTGCTCCACCATCCCCCGCGAAGCCACAGGGTTACCCGTACGGCAATCACCCGCAACACCAAGCGCTGCGGCGCGGCACTTTCGAACCTGACATTCTAGGATTTCACCGGCGCCTGCGCACGCCCCTTCCATTGTCCGCCGCGGCCCGTCCAATAGCGCGCCGCGGAAACGCACGTCGCATAAGCATAAAAAATCGCTGCAAACGGCAACCCCGGCGCCCACAACGGCGAAAGCCCGAAAAACCGCACCGTCGGAAGATACGTCAGCGTCATCAACGCCCACGCCGCAAGACCAATTCTCCAGATCACCGGCTCGGTCTGAAACGCAAACAACACCGGCAGCGAATAAATCAGCAGCATCCCCGCTATGGTTCCAATCAACACCATCGCCGAATACCCCAGTTGCGTGAACGCCGTCCGCGCGATCAGATCGCGTATCTCTCCAAACGTGGAGTACGACCTGAGACTGAGGCTTTTCCGCGTCAGCCCCATCCAGATCGCGCCGCCGCTGCGCTTGACCGCATGCGCCAGCTCGCAATCGTCAATCACCTCCGCGCGAATAGCCGCAATCCCTCCGATGCGTTCCAGGGCTTCTCGTCGCAACAAAATGCATCCGCCCGCAGCACCGGCCGTGTGCGAGTCTCGGTCGGCAATCCACTTCGGCGGATACAACATCAGGAAAAAATACAAAAACGCGGGGATTAGCAGCTTTTCCGCAACGGTTTTCGCCCGCAGAAGGACCATCAAAGACGTCAAATCCAGCCGTTGGTTTTCCGCTCTCGCCACGAGCCATCGCAGTGTATCCGGTGCGTGCACAATATCCGCATCGCTAAACCAGTAATACTCTGGTTCCAAAGAAGCGCCACTGCTTATCCCCTGTTCGAGCGCCCACAGCTTTCCGGTCCAACCGGCCTGCAAATCCTTAGCTTCTAGGATCGTCACACGCTTGGCCTCACGCGCCGACTGCGCCGCATTTCGCGCAAGTGCGCCCGTGCCATCCCGACTGTGATCATCAACAACAATAAGCTCGAACTCACCGGGATAGTCCTGCCCCAGCAAGGATTCGACGCATCGCTCGATCGTCTGGGCTTCATCCCGTGCGGGCACCACCGCCACTACTCGCGGCCGTTGCGAAAGCGGCTCCTCCCCTGCGCAGTCTCGATCAAACACCCGAACCAGCCAGAAAGCCCCCCGAAAAAACGTAAGCACAACCCAAATACCAAGGGAAACTCCGGCCCCAATGACGGGAAGCAAGTCCACGCTTTATTGTGTCCCGAATTCACTCGGCCGTCGGTTGAAAAATGTGCTTGGTCCCAGGTCCGAGCCTGCAGGCAGTGTAGCTCTGACAGAAATGCTCTCCAAACAACTGGCCTCTCGCCTCGCAGGACTTGTTTTTCTATCTGACGGGGTCGCTACGCCAGGTCTTCCGGTTGAATCGGCAATCGACGAATGCGCTTCCGCGTAAGCGCATAAACGGCATTGCAAACCGCCGGCGTCACCACAGGCAGTCCGGGCTCGCCAATACCAGTAGGCTCTTCCGTGCTGTGCACCACGTAAACTTCCGTCTTAGGAGTCTCCGCAATCCGCGGCATTTCGTAATCATTGAAATTCGCCTGTTCCACGCGCCCATCCTTAATGGTAATCGCGTCATGCAATGCCGCAGAAAGTCCGTAAATCGCCGCGCTCTCGACTTGTGCCCGTACCCCGGCCGGATTGATCGGTCGCCCGCAGTCCACGGCATAAACAATCCGGTCAACCTTCACCGTCCGCCCTTCGACGCGAACCTCCGCCACGCATGCTGTGTAAGTCTCAAACGAGTAGTAACTTGCAATGCCGCGTCCGATTCCTTGCGGCAAGGGCGAACCCCACGCGCTCTTTTCTGCCGCCAGTTTCAACACGCTTTTCAGCCGCGCGGTGTTCAGCGGCTTGCCTTCTTTCGGATCAGTGAAATCCGGAATTAAGCGATCGTCACCGATGATTTTCAGCCGGAATTCATACGGATCGGCGTTCGCCGCCGCCGCGAGTTCGTCGATAAACGATTCCACCACAAAACCGCTGGAAGAGTGTTCGACCGACCGCCACCACGCGCGCGGAACGGCCGATTTGGCCAAGGCATATTCCACGCGAAAATTCGGCGTCTGATACGGAATGAACGCCGCGGTTGCGAATTCCGATTTTTCCGCTTCGGCTTCCCCCTTGTCGCCCCACATCGCATCAATCGATGTGGAAGTTTGAAAGTGTTTCCAACACGCCACCGCTCCATCCTTCGAAATGGCGCCATGCAATTTGTGATAAGACGCCGGCCGGTAAAAATCGTGCTGCATGTCGTCTTCTCGCGTCCAAAGCACCATCACCGGCTTGCCGGTTGCCTTGGCCACCTGGGCCGCTTCCATGACAAAGTCTGCCTGATAACGCCTGCCGAATCCGCCGCCCATCAAAGTGGTGTGCACCACGACCGATTCCTTCGGCAAGCCGGAAACACCGGCAATAATGTCCTGAGCCCACTGCGGCGCCTGCGTAGGCACCCAAGCTTCCGCCCCATCGGGTCGGATGTGCACGGTACAATTCATCGGCTCCATGGTGGCGTGCGGCGCAAACGGAAATTCGTAAGTGGCCTCGATCTTGTTGGTCGCAGTCGCCAACGCGGCATCTGCGTCACCGACGTCGCGCACGACTTTTCCAGGCTTCGTGGCATTCTCGAGGAACTGCTTCCGTAAGGTTTCCGTGGATTCGCTTTTCGCTGGGCCTTCGTCCCATTCGATTTTTAGCGCTTTGCGCCCTTGCATGGCTGCCCAGGAATTATCCGCCAGTACCACCACTCCGCCTGCCGTAAATGCGCCTTTCTCCACGGCATTGATCTTGAAGATGTCGCGCACTCCATCAACCCTCTTGGCCTTCGTGCCGTCGAACGACTTCACTGTGCCGCCAAAAACCGGACACCGCGCCACTACCGCAAACTGCATCCCCGGCACGCGAGAATCGATTCCAAATTTCGCCGCCCCAGCGACCTTGTTCTTTGCCTCGACCCGCGTCGTGTCCGTGCCGATAATCGTGAAATTATTTGAGTTCTTGAGCGGGACCTTCTTGAGGTCGGGCACCGGCAATTTCGATGCATCCGCGGCCAGTTCTCCGTAGCTCAAAAAGTTCTTTCGCGCTCCGTGGAGCACTCCGCCGTCCTCTGCGACACAGGTGTCCCGATCCACGTTCCAACGCGCCGCTGCAGCGGTGATCAACATTTCGCGAGCAGCCGCGCCGGCTTGCCGCAAAGGAAGCCACGACCCCGCGACACTACCGCTTCCGCCCGTCCCGAGATCATAAACTTTGGCATCGGTTGCCGCCTGCTCGATCCTTACCTCCTTCCAATCCAGACAAAGTTCTTCCGCCAGAATCATGGGCAGCGCGGTCATCACGCCCTGGCCCATCTCCGATTTTCCAAGGATCAGGGTCACCCGATTGTCCGGACTGATACGCACCCACGCGTTCAGCGGGTTGATGACCGGTTTTTCCTGAGCTTGCGCATTATCGGTTCGCGAGCGCGCGGGCAGCCGGAAGCCCACGAGCAGCGCAACACCTGCCGCAGTTCCGCTCTTTAGGAAGTCACGTCGATCGAGGGAAAGAGCCTTTATCATAGGGAACCTCACTGGCTACCGGACCGGAAGGGTGGAGTGCAGCTTCCGATCTTTATTTTGTGGCTTGCAGGGTGGCCGCGCGGTGAATGGCCTTGCGTATCCGTTGATAGGTACCGCAACGGCAGATATTGCCGCTCATGAAGTCATCGATATCGGCGTCCGAGGGGTTGGTTTTCTTCGCCAGCAAAGCCACCGCGGACATGATCTGCCCGGACTGGCAGTATCCGCACTGCGGCACATCCTCTTCGATCCACGCCTTCTGTACAGGATGCGACGCGTCTTCGGACAACCCTTCAATGGTTGTAATCTTCTTCCCCGAAACGCTCGAAATCGGGGTGATACACGACCGGCTCGCTTCCCCGTTGATGTGCACGGTGCATGCTCCGCACAGCGCCATCCCGCAGCCGAACTTCGTCCCGGTCATGTTCAGCGTGTCCCGCAATACCCACAGCAAGGGCATCTGCGGATCGACTTCGACGGTGGTCGATTTTCCATTTAGGGTGAAAGTGACGGCCATAATCGCCTCCTTCAGCTGGAAGAAATATCCTACACCATTCTGCCCATCCGACGAAAATCTGCGATAAATCGTCTAATGAGCTTCTGCCAGGTGATCGTTTTCGCTGGGTAGTGGCGGGTCCCAGACCGTGTTTTTCTTTCTCTTCGAACAAAATCCGTCCCGGATAAATCGCGGCGAATGAGGATTCCCGCAACACCGAGCGACCTGATACCATACCCTGCCTCGGCGGGTCCCTACGGCTTGCCGACATCCGCGCCGTATCCGAAAGGAATCCAGCTTGGAATCGACGCGCAATCTCGTGATTTCTCTGTTCCCGCCCGAGGAACACGCCAACCGCTCCGTGCAAACTCTGGCGGATCTGCTCGAAGTATTCACTCGGGCCGGAACTCTCCGGGCGCGCCTCGACGCCCTGGTCGATTTCTACGCCTGGTTGCGCCGCAAGGATTCTCGCCTTCCCGAACTTCGCCCCGTGCATGGTTTTAACGCGAGTATCGGCCCGGAGTGGCGGCGCGAACGCGTTTGGCTTGCCATCCTCGACGCCTCTCCCGAAGTTCGCGACCGTTACCATGCGGGCATCGCTGCCATACTCGAAGAAACAGACGCCGTCTCGCTATTTGCGCAGGCGGGCCTGCCAAACGACCGCAGCCTCGTCTCTGAAAGCTTCGATCGGTTCTTTCGTATCTTGCTTCCCGCGCCTCGCGAAGAGAACGATCTTGGCAGATTGCTGCTGCGGCTCTTTCCGACGCGGGCAGAGACGGACCGCCTGTTCAGTCGCTCCCAGGATCAGCTCCAGTTCCTGGCCGGCAAACTGGCTCCCTCGGAATACCCCGAGGCCTGGGAGCGGCCGATCGCCTCGCTTCGCGATGCTTTCTATCTGTTGGCGGCTCGCGCTCAGGGCCTTGGCCTATCGGAAGATTTGCGAGTCCGTGGCAGGGGTGGACCGGTTCAGCAATCTCCATTTCATAATCTGATGCTCGCTTCGAACGCTCTGCTCGCAGCCGCTCAGGCGAATCAGGACGTAACCGCGGCCGCGCAAAGCTGGAAGGCCGTCGTGGCGGATTGCCGCGGGGAACTGCTGGCTGTCGTCAATCATCTCGATACCTCCGGTGTGAATCTCGACATCGTCTACGCCCTGGACGTCATCGAGTTAAGCCTCAAACGCATGGAACTTATTTCCGGAGTGCTGATTTCTCAGCCCGGGCCGCCGAAAATAGTGACGACCCTGCGGCTCCTCGGCGATGTCATTCGGGGCCGCCTCGGCGACCGTAGCCTGACTGGGCTCGCCCAGAACGGTTTCCGCTTGCTAGCCAAGAAAATTGTGGAATGGGCTGGAAAAACGGGCGAGCACTATGTCACCAACAACCGGGAGGAGTATCGCCAGATGTGGTACGCCGCCCTAGGCGGCGGTCTATTGACGGTCGGCACCGCCGCGATCAAATTAATGGTCACCCATCGCGGCTTGCCTCCGTTTGTCGAAGGTTTCCTGGCGGGCACCAATTACGCGGTCAGTTTCGTCTTGATGCACGTTTTTCATCTCGCCCTCGCCACCAAGCAACCTTCGATGACCGGTGCCGCCCTCGCGAGCATTCTGCACCGGTGCCAGGATGAGTCGCGTAGCGATGAGCTGGTGGCCTACGTCCAGCGAATCGTGCGCTCGCAGCTAGCCGCGGCATTCGGCAACATCATCGCCGTCGGAGCCGGAGCTGTGATCTTCAGCCTTATTTGGAAGTCTGCCTTTGGCGCGCCTTTTCTGGGCGTCGAGACCGCGGAATACGCCGTAAAATCCATGAATCCGATTCGCAGCGGCACCATCTTTTTTGCCGTTCTCACCGGGGTGATCCTCTGGCTCTCCAGTTTGGCAGGCGGCTGGATTGAAAACTGGGCTGTCTACCACCAACTCCCACGTGCCATTGCCGAACATCGCCTGGGTGCCGTGTTCAAGCCAGAGAAAGTTCAGAAAGTTTCCGAATCATTTGCGAGGAACGTCGCTCCCTGGGGCGGCTCGATCGTTCTCGGATTCATGCTGGGGATGACTCCCACTATCGGCCATTTCTTTGGGCTGCCATTGGACGTGCGCCACGTCACGCTTTCGACCGGGACGCTCGCGCTTGGTATTACTTCACGTGGGCCAGAAGTGCTCGGAAAAGGCGCCCTGATCTGGGCCGCGCTCGGGATCGCCGTTACCTTCGTCATGAATCTGGGCGTCAGCTTCTACCTGGCTCTGCGCCTGGCAATTCGCGCCCAGGACATTTCGCCAAGCGAAAACCACCAAATTTTACGCACCTTATGGAAACGTTTCTGGGCCGCTCCCCGTCAATTCTTCGTTCCCCCCGCCCAAGATCCCACCCCGGTCGCAGAGCTAACTCCGTAACAATCGCGACCCTTCGTGCGCGCGCGGGCTTGCGGTCTAGAAGGGCGGCTCTAAGGCGTCGCAGGCTCCGGGGTTGGCCGAGGCGGCTCATGCTCGACGCCCCTCCAACCGACCGGCCTTCCGCTCACTGCTTCCTTCACCGACCGGAACAACACGATATACATCAACTGTCGATAATAAAACCGCTGCAGAAGAACGGGAATCAACAACGTCCAATCCTCGTGCCGCTCCAATGCGAACGCAATCACGCACGTTAAAACATCAATGATCAAAAATCCCAAAAAGAAGACCACCGAGCGTTGTACATCGGCGGTCGTCCAGAGCTGCGGAATCTGTGTGATATGCAATTGCGCCAGACCCCAGAGCAGAAGGCTCCCAAAGAAAAGCAAATCGAGCAGCGGCGAAACCAACGGAAGCATGATCTGAAAAACGAAAATATTGGGCAGCGCTATAAAACCCAAAGTCCCATACCTCGGTCGCAACAACGTGCCGCTGTGTTTCCAGAACGATTGCAACGTCCCGAAGGTCCACCGGAATCGCTGCCGGATCAACGCGCCGGGCGTCACCGGCGCTTCGGTCCAGGCCACAGCGTCTTCGTCGTAGGTGATTCGCCAGCCCAGGCGGCGAATCCCAATCGTCAGGTCCGCATCTTCCGCCACGGTGTCCGCGGTGATTCCCCCGGCATCCTCGATCGCTTTTCTGCGCCATGCGCCAAGAGCTCCGGGAACGACCGTGATGCAATTCAGCAGATCGAACGCGCGCTTCTCCATGTTCTGGCTGGTCACATACTCGAGCGCCTGCCAGCGCGTCAGCCAGCGCGAGCGGTTCCCGACCTTCACATTCCCGGCAACGGCCCCAACCGTGGGATCGGAGAAATGGCGCAGCAATCGGCGGATCGCATCCGGCTCGATTTCCGTGTCCGCATCGATCGTAACCACAATCTCCGTTTGCGCATGAGACAGTGCGTTGCTGAGTGCGGCGGCCTTGCCGCGATTCACCTGGTGAATAATCTGTACTGCTTCGTTGTTTCCGAAGTTGCTCCGTAGCAGTTCGAGAGTTTTATCTGCCGAACCATCGTCCACGACAATGACGTGAATGTCCTTCAGGTTCGATAACAACACGGACTGAACCGTCTGCACGATCACGGACTCCTCGTTGTAGGCGGGAATCAGAACGGTCACCGCCGGGGGAGGATCGGCCAATTTCGTTTCATCCGGACGCAGTTTCTCGATAATGGCGAGGATTCCGATAATCAGCGCCCGTCCGCTGACCAGCACGATCCCGAGGATAAATACCGTGGCGATGGCGAACCGCGACCATTGAAAAATTCCAAAGATCAAGCCGTCCGCCCGTGCCTCCAGCCGTTCGCGGAAGGTGAGCGGCGTCATCACTTCGGTGCGTGTTTGACCGAGCAGGTCCGACACCGACGTCAGTTCGTAGCCTTTCGCGCGCAACCCGTCGATAATCATGGGCAGCGCCTCTACGGTCTGTTCACGCTCCCCGCCTCCATCGTGCAGCAGGACGATGTTGCCTTTGTCGGCTTGCCGCATCACGTCCCCTGCGATCTCCTTCGCCGGACGCTGCGGTCTGTTCCCGTCGATTCGCCAATCGTCCGGATCGATTCTCTGACCGACGATGATATAGCCCAACTCCTGTGGGTAAGGCAGTTGCACAACTTCTTCCGCAAATTCGGGCTGATGGTCGATGCCATACGGCGGGCGGAACAGAATCGATTTCACTCCGAGCGTGCTTTCAATCAGCCTCTGCGTCAGATTCAATTCCCACTTGAGCTGCGTGTGAGAGATTTCATCAAACTGAGGATGAGTGAAGGTGTGGTTGCCGATTTCATGGCCTTCGTCATATTCGCGCCTCAAAAGGTCCGGCGAAGCGTTGGCCTCTTCTCCCACGACAAAAAACACCGCTGGCGCGTGCTTTTCCTTCAGTATGTCCAGAATTCTCGGCGTCCACCGCCGGTCCGGACCGTCGTCAAACGAAATGACGATCTTGTCTTTCGCCGCGCCAATCTGGTCGATGTCATACGACAACGGAATGGCATCATATTTTTCGCTGGTGATCAGGTCACTGATGTTGTCGTAGGTAAAGCTGCGTCGCCCGGGTTTCGGCGTGTCGATGATCCGCCAGATGTCGCCCGCGCCTTCCAGAATCAGATCCGGACCCGGCGGAATGTCCTTCAATTTATCCCGCGTGGGATCGTCGGGATGAATGGAATCCCAGATCGGCCAGAGCGAGGTGTCCGCGGAACCCATTCGCCACAGCGCGGTGCCTTGCACCCCTAACCGTTCGCACGCTCGGAGCTCGTTGTAGGCCGTGACCGCGTCCAGCATCCACACGTTGTGCGTGTGATTCTGCTCGTCTTCATAGGAATAATGCGGGTTCAGCGACGTGGAGTCGAAATCGATGTCCGCTTCCGATTCGTGGGCATGCAGCAACGCTTCTTGTACGCTGAATTCCTCGCCGCGACGCTCTTCTTTTTTCGCAGACTCGGTCCAGTCATACGCATAGTTCCCGATGCCTACGACAATTTTCTGCGCCGGCACCACATCGCGAATCTGTCGCAGATTTTCCATAAACCAGTCTTGAGCGGCGATCGGCCCGGACGGCGACGTCAGCCAGTGCTGGTCGTAATTCATCAGAATAATGGCGTCCGTCTCGCGCCCAAAAAACGCGTAGTCGTAGTCATCGTCGCGCGCGGGTAGCGCAATCATCAGCTTGAGCCCCCTCGCGTGCAGCCCTTGTGCGAGTTCGGCGATGTACTGGCGAAAGTTCGCCTGACTCTTGGTCGGGATCTCCTCGAAGTCCACGGCAATGCCCGGCTGATGGGCCTCCACGGCATACTCCACCACGTCTTTCACCTGGCGCTGGCGAGCCGCTGGATTCTGTAGCATCGCTTCGAGCTCTTTGACTTTCCACACGACCCCGTCATAGTTGTCTAGGTAAGCCATCATGGGCAGCTCGATCGGCGGATTGATTGATCGCATCCATTGATGGAGCTTGTCCTGATTCAGCCGGGCGAGCGCTTCGGCCGGCGTCACTTCCAGGGTCTCTTGACCCCTCTCATAATCGACGACCGTAAGCGCGCCATCCGGGGTAACCGCGTGAAGTTGTTCGGGAATCAGCAGGTCGAGATCTTTGTAGTGCTTCTTCAGAGAAGCAAGACTATTCGAATCCCAGCTTACGTAAAACGCGGCGCGCAGCGGATCGTAGCCTGCGGGAATCTCCCCGATCCGCGCCACCCGAAGGTGCCGCCCCTCCCGTACGTTCACGACCTTGCCATTCTTCTTCTTGGCTGAGTGATAGGTAGGCCGCGTGTCCGGCAGCAACGAAGACGGAAGCTCCACGCTCCCCGCGACGGTAACAAAAAAGTACACCAGCAACAGCGTGAGCAGCATCCCGGAGACTTCCAGTATTCTGCGCGTGCGCCGCCAGCGGACTTTCTCCGCGTCGTAAAAGATCGGTTTCCGTTCTTTCATGAAAGCCAGATGCCTCGTGGCTGGGGGGGAAGAACCCGCGAGGCTTGCATCACTCCGTCGAAGGTAACTGAACCTCTCTATTGTAAGATGCAGGCAAGCGAATGAAACGTTTTTTCTCTTATCCCATAGTACCACTCGTTGCTGGGGCCGTTTTACGGCTCCTGTTTGTGTTTCAGTATCCGGCCACCGGTGGCGACACCGTCCTCTACGAGCAATTCGCCGCGAACTGGCTGAAGCTCGGCAAATTTGCCATGGATATCGGTGGGCAAGCGACGCCGGTGGATTTGCGTATGCCCGGCTATTCCGCATTTCTGGCCATCGTGTACAGAGCAACCGGCCGCACCGGCGAAAGTGCGCGATTGCCCGTGATGCTGGCGCAGGTCCTGGTGGATCTAGCCACGTGCGTGGTCATTGCTGCGCTTGCGGCGTGGCTGGCGCGGTTGTGCAACCAACGCGCGAGATCCGAGAAAGTGTTCCTGTTTGCGTTGTGGTTGACAGCCCTCTGCCCTTTCATTGCGAATTATGTCGCCGTGCCGCTCACGGAGGTTTGGGCGGTGTTCTTCACCGCGGTCGCGTTTCTGTCGCTCGCCTTGCTTGTGGCGAGCGTCGAGCGCAACCCGGTTTCCCTTCCGCGTGGCAGGCAACTCGGAGGAAAGGATGCGTGGAAGGTCGCCGCACTCGCGGGATTCGCAGTCGGCTTCGGAACACTGATGCGTCCGGAAACGCCGCTGCTCTTGATAACAACGTTTGTGGCGCTCGGATTCTGGATGTTGCGGCGCGGAGAGGCGAAACGTTGGATAGCTCTTTCGCTAGTCACAGGAGTCGCTTGCGCGCTGCCTCTCGTACCGTGGACGATCCGCAACGCGGTGACGCTGCGCGAATTTCAGCCGCTGACCCCGAAGGATACGACTTTGAAGAGCGAGGTCGATCCGAAGGGATTCATGGCCTGGGAAAAAACATGGCTCTATCGTGTGCGCGATTGTTATCTGGTGTCCTGGAAACTGAACGATGAAGAGATCCGCATGGAAGACATCCCGGACACCGCCTTTGACACTGCGGATGAGCGAGAGCGCGTCGCGGCAGTGCTGGAAACGTACAACGACGAAATAACCTGGACTGAAGAGGAAGACGCGGTCCTCGCGCAATTGGCACGAGAGCGCACTGCGCGACACCCGCTGCGAACCTATCTATGGATTCCCCTGCGGCGGGCAGCTCGCATCTGGTTCACGCCACGTATTGAGCTACTTCCCATTTCAGGCCACGTGTTTCCGCTGGCCTACCAGAGAGAAGAAGACCCGCTCGACCAGGAACTGACAATCCTGTTTTTTCTGGGGAATGCATTTTACGTCGCGCTGGGCCTTTGGGGAGCATGCAAACTGTGGCAGTGCCGGACGTCGCGCGTGGCCTTGGTCGTGCTGCTGTTGTATGTCGCAGCGCGCACGGCCTTCCTGACCACGCTCGAAACCCCCGAACCACGCTACGTGCTCGAATGCTTTCCCGCCGTAATCGCGCTCGGAGCCCAAGTCATCACCGGCAAGTCCCGGCCTATCGAAACGCCCCCGCCCGAATCGTAGGAGTTGTCTTTTCCGGGAGCTATACAGCCGTGCCGGCGGTGGCGGACACTCGACGGCTTTTGCCGGCCAAGCACTCGAGCCACGCGGACTTCACCGAATGGCGTTGTTCACGATCTGTTGTGCTTCGCTAACAACGTCATCTAGGTGCGACTCGTCTTTGAAACTCTCGGCATAAATCTTGCAGATGTTTTCGGTGCCTGAAGGCCGTGCTGCGAACCAGCCATTCTTGCTGATCACTTTCAGGCCTCCGATGGCGGCGCCATTGCCCGGAGCCGTCGTCAGTTTGTCGAGGATCGGCTCGCCGGCCAGTTCGGATTCCTTGACGTCGGCCGGGGACAGCTTCAGCAGCTTGGCCCTTTGCTCCGGCGTTGCCGCAGCATCGATGCGCGTGTAGTGCGGCATGCCAAATTCGGAAACGAGTTCCTGGAAATGCAAGCCGGGGTCTTTGCCCGTAACTGCGGTGATTTCGGCTGCCAGCAAATCCATGATGGGCCCGTCCTTGTCCGTCGTCCAGACAGAGCCGTCCAAGCGGAGAAAGCTGGCGCCGGCGCTTTCCTCTCCGCCGAAACAGACGGAGCCGTCGACGAGGCCGGGCACGAACCACTTGAAGCCGACCGGCACTTCGTAAAGTTTGCGGCCCAGCTTCTTGACCACGTGATCGATCAAGCTGCTGCTGACGAGCGTCTTGCCTACGCTCAGATGCGCCCCCCACTGGGGCCGGTGAGTAACGAGATATTGAATCGCCACGGCGAGAAAATGGTTTGGATTCATCAGCCCGGTGGCGGGAGTAACAATTCCGTGGCGATCGGAATCTGGATCATTCGCAAAGGCCACGCGATATTCGTCCTTGAGCTTTACAAGTCGGGCCATCGCATAGGGACTGGAGCAATCCATACGAATGACTCCGTCGTGATCGACGGTCATGAAAGAAAATGTTGGATCGATCACCGGATTGACGACGGTGACGTTCAAGCCATACACAGAGTTGATCGGTTCCCAGTATGGCCGCGCGGCGCCGCCAAGAGGGTCGACTGCCAGCTTAAGGTTGGCGCCGCGAATGGCGTCCGTGTTCACGACATTTCGCAGATCGTTCACATAGGGGAGGATGAAATCTTTCTGACGGGTCGTGCTGGCCTTGATCGCGGAGTCGAAGGCCACGCGTTTGACGTCGGAATTTCCTCCGCGCAGCAAATCATTCGCGCGATTTTGAATCCACGCGGTGACGTCCGTGTCGGCAGGTCCTCCGTTCGGCGGGTTGTACTTGAAGCCACCATCCTTCGGCGGGTTGTGGGAAGGCGTGATGACAATACCGTCGGCGAAATGGTCTCTACGGCCGCGATTGTAGACGAGGATGATGCGCGAAATGACCGGCGTCGGAGTGACGCCGTCGTTCGACTGGATGACCGTGTCTACGTCATTGCCGGCAAGGACCTCGAGGGCGGTACGCTGCGCAGGTCCGGAAATAGCATGCGTATCCTTGCCCATGTACAGGGGACCGTGAATGCCTTTCGATTGCCGGTAATCACAAATCGCTTGCGTGATCGCCAGAATGTGCGCTTCGGTGAAAGTAGATTGAAACGGAGAGCCTCGGTGGCCGCTGGTGCCGAAGCTGACCAATTGATTAGGATCATTGACGTCGGGACGGCGCTCGTAATAATCGCGCTCGAGCTTAGTTACATCGATGAGCATATCCTTCGTAGCAGGTTTGCCTGCGAGAGGTGATACGCTCTCTGCTCGATTCCCGTCATCCGCCATGAAGCGCTCCCTTATGGCACCGGACAAGGCGCCGCTTTCCAGATTTCCGAATTATATTGCGCGATGGTCCGGTCGCTTGAAAATCCTCCCGAACCCGCGATGTTCAGGATGGCCTTGCGAGCCCACAGGTCGTGATCGCCAAACATCTTACAGAGCCGCGCGTCCGCGTCGAGGTAGGATCGGAGGTCAGCCAGATGCATATAGAAATCTCCGTGAGTCAGCAGCGTATCGCTCAAAGGAGCGAAAACGCCTGGCTCGTTACGGCTGAAATAGTCGGAGAAGATCAAGTCCAGGGCGGCCCGGGTCTCCGGCTCGTGTTCGTAATGCCAATGAGGATTGTACCAGCTTCGGCTTCCGGCGACTTGTTCGGCGGTGAGTCCGAAAAGAAAGAAATTCTCTTCGCCGGCGGCTTCCGCCATTTCAATCGTAGCGCCATCGCGTGTGCCAATGGTCAAGGCGCCGTTCATCATGAATTTCATGTTGCTCGTGCCGCTGGCCTCGTAGCCCGCCGTGGAAATCTGGTTGGAGACGTCGCTGGCCGGGATCAGGTGCTCGGCGAGGGTGACCCGGTAATCTGGCAAAAACAAAACACGAAGGCGGCCCTTTACCGCCGGGTCGTTATCGATGGTTTCCGCCAGATTGTTTATGAATTTGATGATCAGCTTTGCCAGTCGGTATGCAGGCGCGGCTTTGCCGGCAAAAAAGAACGTGCGAGGCGGCTGATCGAGGCCGGGATTTTCTCGGATGCGGTTATATAGAACGATGATGCGCAGGGCATTGAGCAACTGCCGCTTGTATTCGTGGATTCGTTTTACTTGGGAATCGAAAATAGTGCGGGGATCGACCGTCGCTCCCGAGGTGGTTTTGAGCCAAGCGGCGAATTGCGCTTTGCATTCATGTTGCGCCTTCAGAAAGGCGGCGCGGAAACCAGCATCGTCTGCCAACGGTTTCAGGCGAGCGAGTTCGCCGAGATCGGTGATCCACTTGTCGCCGATGGCGTCGGAAATCGTGCGCGCAAGCGGCTCATTGCAAAGGCGGAGCCAGCGCCGTGGCGTTACGCCGTTGGTTTTGTTGTTGAAACGCTCGGGAAAAATCTCGGCAAGGTCTTTGACGGTCGTGGTGCGAAGCAGAACCGAATGAATGGCGGCCACACCGTTGGTGCTGTGTGAGCCGACAATGGCGAGATTGGCCATGCGGACCTTGCGCACCGCGCCTTCCTCGATCAAGCTCACCCGGGAGACACGGCCTTCGTCGCCCGGAAACTTCTTCCGCACGTCGTCCAGGAATCGCCGGTTAATTTCATAGATGATCTCGAGATAACGCGGCGCGACAGTGGCAAACCACTCGACCGGCCATTTTTCCAGAGCCTCGGGAAGCAGCGTGTGATTGGTATACGCCAGTGTTCTTCGAGTAATGTCCCAGGCCTGATCCCAACCGAGGAGCGCATCATCGAGCAGCGTGCGCATCAATTCGGCAACGGCCATCGTGGGGTGCGTGTCATTCAGTTGAATGGCAACCTTTTCAGGGAAGAGATTCCAATCCTGATTGTCGTGCCGAAAGCGGCGGACAAGGTCCGCGAGCGAACAGGCAACCAGGAAATACTCCTGGACGAAGCGCAGCGCTTGGCCCAAGCCGGTCGAATCATCGGGATACAGTACGCGGGTAATGGATTCGGCGGCGAGCGTTTCCGCAAGCGCGCCAACGAAATCGCCCGTGCTGAATTCCTGAAAATCGAAGTAATCGGGAGCGGAAGCGGCCCACAACCGAAGCGTATTGATGTTTTTGCCGCCATAACCAACCACCGGGCGATCGAACGGAATTCCGTAAAGAGTGGAGTCGCGGTCGGCGATCGCACGAAGCGAGCCATCCCGCAGAATGAAGGAGCAATTCAGGTTGATGGAGACGCGCGCGTACGGACGCGCGACCTCCCACGGGTCAGGATGACGCAGCCAATTGTCCGGCGTCTCATGCTGCCAACCATTCTGAATGGTCTGCTTGAACATGCCATATTCGTAACGCAGTCCATAGCCCATTGCGGGCAGTTGCATCGTCGCCATGGAATCGAGGAAACAGGCGGCCAGCCGCCCCAATCCGCCATTTCCCAAGCCCGCGTCCGGCTCTTTCTCGAGCAGCGCCATCCAATCGATGTTCTTTTGATCGATGACATCGGCGAGCATCGGTTCGAGCAGAAGGTTCGTCACATTGTTGGCGAGCGAACGGCCAATCAGGAATTCCATCGAGAGATAGTAAATGCGCTTCGGATTGGCCTCGTGGTAGGTCTTGTAAGCCTGCGCCCAACGTTGAGACAGAACGTCCCGAACCGAGCGGGCAAAAGCTTCGTAACGCTGGCGGGCGTTCGTGACGATTGGGTCATAGCTGTTGTCGAACAGGAGGTGCCGGTCATACAGATCATGGAGCGTATTGGCGGGGCCCGGACCAAGGCCGTATTCTGAAGACAGTTTGGAAAAAGCTTCGGGGCTTGATTTCTTGACGACTGCCATGCCTTCTGAGCTCATGGTGGCTCCTTTTAGTTAGGAAATGTCTCAATTGGATTAGACGCCTTACCCGTTTTAGAGGCAACAGGATGTGTTCCGGGTACGACGCCCGGATGCTTTCACAGGAGGATTGCAGGCAGGTTACAGACAATTTTTGATTTGCTGCGGACAGCCGGTGGCACTCGGCGCGGTTTCGAGCCGATTTCTAGCTCGCTGCCTTATTCGGGAGGCGCTTTTCGCTCGCAGGGTGCGCCTGCCGGGCGTGAGGGAGGGGCTGTGAAGCGGGTCGGGCGTGGAACTGCGCATACTCGGGCGAGCCCAGGAGAAAGGCAATTAAACTCAGTATTTCCGTGGTCGATTTCAAGCTGCCCTCTCCTTGATCACTGCTCGTTCATTGCCGCAACGCGGCGGTAGACACGGTCGAATAATTCCGGTTCCCGATCTTCGATACGAAGCGGCAAAGCTCGCAATGCTTGTCATGGGCTGCCAGACGGGAATAGGCGCGCGCATAGTTCGCTTGCAGTCTCACGAGTTCATCCCCGATTTCTTTACCAAGGAATCCATGGGGGTCAACCTCTTCGCGGCGATTGCGCCAGCTCTCCAGAGTTTTCTGGCAGGCGAAAAGGAGTTTCTCGTATTCAGTGCAGATCGCTGTTTTGAACGAAGGCTCCGAATGCATGGCTTTCTCCTTGCATTATCCATAGCAAGCGGCTAGCCAATTCGCTAACTTGCGTTCCTATAGAAACTTGACTTGAAATGGGCACCAGGAAAAAGGACAGAACTAGTACGAAACTTCGTGTATGCCGACGGGCTGATCGCGTAATTCTTACCGAGTAGGTCAGGCTGATTGCGTCGCCCGGAATAGATTATTTCTGTTCGAGTTCCTTGAGCTGATCGATCGCGTGCTGATTTTTCGGATCGAGCTCGAGGGACTTGCGGTAGTGGTCGATCGCGAGTTGTTTCTGGCCGTCTTTGGCGTAAGCCTCCGCCAGGCTGTCGTGCGCGTTGCCGGAATTCGGATATTCCTCGACATTCAGCTTGAAGATGGCAATGGCGTCCGCGTTGCGATTTTGCTGCAGAAGGCCGTAACCGAGGCTGTTGAGGGCGAATTCATTGAAGTCGTAATCGTTCGGTTGAGTCCGTTTGAGCTCGTGGTATTGGGCGATTGCCGCGTCGGCGCCGTGGTTGATGACGGTCTCGCCGAGTTCGTGCTCCAGGGGACGTTTGGGTGCGGCGGGCGCTTGACCATAAAGGATGGCGCGAATCCCTTTTGCCATTTCCGCTAGGCTCGCGCCGGGAGTGTTGTTGAAAATGACGACAAGGTCGTGATCGGCGATGTAGCGCGCTTCGAGTGTGTTGAAGCCGTTGATGCCGCCGCCGTGGGAAATTAAGGTTTGCCCCGCGCCGGGTTCGCCGGCGGGGATCGCCCGAATATCCCAGCCGTAGCCGTAATTGTCCAGATTTGGCGTGAATAGCTTCTGCTTCAGGTCCGGCGGGATGAGCTTGTCGGTATACAGCGCCTGGTCCCACTGATACAAATCTTCCACGGTGGAATACAGGGACCCGGCTGCGTAGGGAAGGGCCATGTCGAGGTAAGGAGCATTGACGATGCCGACCAATTCTTGACGATAGCCGGACGCGCGTTTCGGAATGATGTCCGCGTAGTGGTCGTAGCCGGTGTCTTTCATTCCGAGAGGGCCGAGAATATTTTCCTTGAGGACCACTTCGTAGGATTTTCCGGTGATGTGCTCGAGGACGGCTCCGAGGAGGAAATAGCCCGAGTTGTCATAGTGAAATTTCGTGCCGGGTTCAAATTGCAGGTCGCCGCTACAGAACTTTTTGACGAAATCGTCGACAGCATAGTAATTGCGGGATACATCCTCGAAGAACTTGGGATCGTCGGTGTAGCTCGGGATTCCAGAAGTGTGGCTGAGGAGTTGGCTGATCGTGACTTTGGAGCCGGTGTCTTTGCGGTAGTAGGGGAGATAGTCGGATAGGTGGGCGTCGAGCTTGATGCTGCCTTTGGCGACTTGCTGCATGACGAGCATCGAAGTGAATTGCTTGGTGATCGAACCGATGCGAAATTTGACGTCGGGAGCGTTGGGGATGTTCCACTCGCGGTCGGCGAAGCCGTAGCCTTTTTTGAAGATGACTTTATCGTGGTCGGTGACCAGCACGGTGCCGGTGAAAGCGCAGCAGTCGGCGTATTGCGCCATTAGCCTGTCGATTTTGCCGGGTATGTCGGAGTTGTCCGCCTTGCTACGGGGAACAATCTGCAAAAGAAGACAGCAAAGAAGAAGCGGAGCGACCAATTTTTTCATGGTTTCCTCGAACACCGAAGGCACGATCCTTATTTAAAGATGAAAGCAGCAGGATTATACATCCGGCGCAGGGCCTAAGACCGGAAGAGAAAGAGCTTAAAAGGAGCAGGTATTTGTGTCACAATCCTAGGTAGAAAGGCCGCCGGGCTAGAAGCTTAGCCCCGCTCTACGAGGGCCATTGAAGAGTTTGCCTCAAATAGCTAGCCGATGTACTGGTGCATCTAACTGGATGATGGGCTGTTGTTGTCGTGTCTCCAGAATGGGACCGAACCTAGGCCAGTCTTTCGGAGTTATTGGAGAGAAGCAAGGTGGCGCCAAGCAGGCAAATCGAAGCGGTAGCTCTTCCGTTCCATCCAAGGGATGGACAGGAGGCCACGCGTTTCGGCCACTCGTTGCTCGGGCAGATTGGTAATACCCCTCTCGTTCACCTTCCTCACATCGCTCGTGAATTTCCAAACATAAAGTTTTACGCGAAAGCAGAATGGTTTAATCCCGGTGGGTCCGTAAAAGACCGTGCCGCTTTGGGCATGATCCAAGCGGGAATCGCCAGTGGGTTGCTCAGACCGGGCAAGACAATCATTGATGCGACCAGCGGGAACACCGGGATTGCTTACGCGATGATCGGCGCGGTCATGGGCTTTCCGGTGAAGCTATGTTTGCCCGAGAGCGCATCCCACGAGCGGAAGCGCATTTTGACCGCGTATGGCGCAGAGTTGGTGATAACGCCGGGCGAAGAAGGCACGGATGGAGCCATCGGGCGCGTACGAGAGATCGTGGCGGCCGAACCTGGCCTCTATTATTACCCGGATCAGTACAGTAATCCGGCGAATTGGAAGGCACATTACCGGACTACGGCTGAGGAGATTTGGCAGCAGAGCGGCGGCGAGTTGACTCATTTTGTGGCGGGGTTAGGAACGAGCGGAACGTTTGTCGGGACGACGCGCCGGCTGCGGGAGTTGAATCCGGAGATTCGCTGTATCAGCTTGCAGCCGGATTCTTCCTTTCACGGTTTGGAAGGCTGGAAGCATATGCCGAGCGCGCTGCGGCCGGCGATTTACGACCGAACGCTGGCGGACGAAAATCTGCCAGTGAAGACAGAAGAAGCCTACCGCATGGTGAAGCGACTGGCGCGAGAAGAAGGATTGCTCGTGAGTCCAAGTTCGGCGGCGGCGCTGGCAGGATGCATCGCGGTGGCGAAACGGATTCCCGACGGAGAGCGCGCGGTGATTGTGACTGTTTTTCCGGATTCGGCGGCAAAGTATTTGAACGAGCGGTTTTGGGACGAGGAGTGAACCATGGCGGACACCGACAATGTTTGGATCAGCGCGGAATGCGAGGAGAAGATTCGCGCGCATGGAGCGGAAACGTATCCGCATGAATGTTGTGGTGCGCTGCTCGGCCGTGATGCGACAGACGATAGGCCGCGAGAGATTTTGGACGTTTTCCCGCTGCGGAACCGGCGTGAGGATTCTCCCCGGAATCGTTTTTCGGTCAGTCCGAGGGACGTCATTAAGGCGGAGAGAGAAGCAGCGGCACACGGGCTCGACGTGATCGGATGGTATCACTCTCATCCGGACCATCCGGCGAAGCCGAGCGAATATGACCGGGAACATGCGTGGCCATGGTACAGCTACATCATCGTCAGCGTGGAAAAGAGCGCCACGGGGGAAATGAGGTCGTGGCGATTGCACGAGGATCGCGCGAGGTACGACGAAGAAGAGATTGAGCTGGTGAGGAAACCGGAAGAAGTCAAAAGGTAGAAGAATCGAGAGTTCGCGTCATGAGGAGAAGAAGATGAGTGTGAAGGTGATGATACCCACGCCGTTGCGCGTGCATGCCGAAGGCAAGGCGGCGGCAGAGTTTCCGGCCAAGACCGTGGCGGAAGCTCTGGGGCATTTGACCGCGGAGTTTGCGGACTTGAAGCAACATTTATTCACGGATGAGGGAAAGCTACGGAGCTTTGTGAATGTGTACTTGAACGGCGAAGATATCCGATATCTGGCGCAGGAAAATACCGCGACAAAAGACGGGGATACCATCAACATTATTCCATCGATTGCGGGGGGAGCGCCTGTGGCAGTTGCTGGGGAAAAACTGAGTAACGAGGAAATCCTGCGCTACAGCAGGCACTTGATCATGCCGGAAGTTGGCATGGAGGGGCAGCTGAAGTTGAAAAAGGCGAAGGTGCTGCTGATCGGGACGGGCGGCCTTGGAGCGCCGCTCGGTTTGTACTTGGCTGCGGCAGGTGTAGGAAAGCTCGGGTTGGTTGATTTCGATGTCGTGGATTTCACGAATCTGCAGAGACAGGTAACGTTTGGATCGAGTGACGTTGGAAAATCGAAGAGTGAAGCGGCGCGGGCGCGGCTCTCCAATCTGAATCCTGATATCGAGGTGAAAGCGTTTGAGACCAAGCTGACGAGTGACAATGCGCTGGAGTTGTTCAAGGATTTCGACATTATTGTCGACGGCACGGATAATTTCCCCACCCGCTATCTGGTGAATGATGCTTGCGTACTTCTGGGCAAGCCCAATGTGTATGGATCGATTTTTCGTTTCGAGGGACAAGCCACGATTTTTGGAATGCCGGATGGACCGTGTTACCGCTGCTTGTACCCGGAGCCGCCTCCGCCAGGATTGGTGCCGTCCTGCGCCGAAGGGGGAGTGCTCGGAGTGCTGCCGGGAATCGTGGGTTCCATCCAGGCGTTGGAAACGATCAAGCTAATTTTGGGCAGCGGAAGGACCCTGAACGGGCGGTTGTTGGTGTTTGACGCGCTCGAACTAGGCTTCCGCGAATTCAAGTTGCGAAAGAATCCAAAGTGCCCGATGTGCGGAGATCATCCTACCATTCACAAGCTGATCGATTATTACGAATTTTGCGGCGTGCGTGGCGAGGAAGCGCCGGTGCCGGATTTGAAGGTGCCAGAAATTACGCCGCGAGAGTTGAAGGCGCGGCTGGACAAAGGCGACGACCTGTTCATCCTCGATGTGCGCGAACCGCATGAATACCAGATTTGCAATCTGCAGGGGCATTTGATTCCACTGGGGGAATTGCCGCGGCGGGTGCACGAGCTCGATTCATCACGAGAGATTGTGGCGCATTGCCGTAGCGGAAAGCGTTCGGCGGAAGCCATCGATTTCTTGAGAAAAGCCGGTTTCCGGAAGATCCACAATCTGAAGGGTGGAATTCTGGCGTGGTCGGACGAAGTCGATGCCAGCGTGCCGAAGTATTAGTTGGTGATTGCGCTCGGGGCGCCGTGTAAGGCCAGGAACAGGCCGGGCCGCGACCCAGTGGCTTTGCCCTTCTCCCAAACCAAGACTCCATTCACAAACACTTTTTCAATTCCCGCGGGGAGCGTGGCGGGACTGGCATAGGTGGAGCGGTCGATTACGGTTTCCGGATTGAACAGGACGAGGTCGGCGTAGGCCCCTACCTCGATTACGCCGCGGTCTTTCCATCCCAGGCGCTGAGCGGGGAGAGAAGTCATCTTACGAATGGCTTCCGGCAGAGTGAGCCAGTGCTTTTCCCGCACGTAAGAGCCGAGGACGCGCGGGAATGTGCCTGCGCCCCGTGGATGATCGGAGCCGATGCCGCCATCGCTCGCGACCATAACCCACGGTTGTTCGTAAAACGCTTTGATGTCTGATTCGATCATCGATTGACAGATGATCATCGCCTCCGTGCCTTGAGAGTCGCCTGCGCGAATCAAACCAATCAACATATCCACATCGGAACTGTGAGAGGCTTTGGCTAAATCTGCAATGGTGTGCCCGATGTAGGTGGGCTTCGGTTTGAATTCCACAATCGTGATGTGCGAGGCTCCGCCGACGTCCGCCAGGGCTTTGGCGACGCTGTTCGGGTTTTCGTATTGCTTGTCCGGCACAAGGACTTTGAGATTCGCGTGCCACGCATCGTATGGATAGCAGTCGGCCATGAAATCGACGCCGCGTTTGCGGGCTTCGTTGATGACATGGATGTACGCGGCGGCTTTGCCCTGGACGGAGACCGTGGCGAGCTTAATGTGCGAGTGCTCGGTAGGGATATGGGCGCGTTCGGCAATGTCGATTTCTTCGTTGAGGGCGTCGAACGACTTGTCGGCTTCGTCGCGGATGTGGGTCATGTAGATTCCGCCGTAACCGGCGGCGATTTTGGCGAGGGCGACGAGTTCGTCGGTATTGGAATAGCTGCCGATTTCGTATTCGAGCCCGGAAGAAAGGCCGATGGCTTGCTGATTCATGGCTTGGCTCAGAACCTGCTGCATGCTTTGAAGTTCCTGGGGAGTTGCGGGCCGCTTGTAGTCTTTGCCCATGACCTCCTTGCGGATCGTTGCATGTCCAGCGAAAACACTGATGTTCGGAGCGGTGTGAAGTTGCTGAACGGAGCGGTTCCAGTTGATGATGGGCCAGGGAGAATCGCCGTCGGCACCGACCACCAATGAAGTGATGCCTTGTGCGATCTGAGTTTCGGCGAGGGGATCGGTGAGGATACCTTTTTCGGAATGGTTGTGAATATCAATGAAGCCGGGGGCGAGGACAAGGTCTTTGGCGTCGATGACGGTTTCATTCCTTTCTCGAGTAAGGTCGCCAATGTCAACAATGCGGTCGTAAGCAATGCGAACGCTTGCTTTGCGCAGCGGCGATCCGGTGCCGTCCGCTAACTGAGCATTGACAATGAGCAAGGAAGACGGCTTTTGCCGGGAGAAGAGCGGCAAGAACGCGGAGAAACAGATCGCCCACAGAAAGAAACCCGGGACGAATCTGCCGACAAGGATGCGCCGAAAGACTCTTGGGGAAATCGGTTCTGCTTTCACAGGCGTGCGTGAGGAGCGGTGTAGGGATTACAGCAGGGATCTTTGGCGGGCCTCGGCTCCATTAATTCGATGCGGGTGAGATCGGGATCGAAAATATCGAATTGCCATTTGCCGTCGCGGCCGATTTCCGATTTGTCGTCGGCGAATTTAGAATCCAGGGCCAGACCGTTTTTGTGAAGCTGATCGAGAGCCTTTTCCATATTCGGGACGCCGAGGCAGAAGTGATTTTGCACGCCGAGTTCCTCGTGATTCGCGTTGCCCGGAATGTTCAGCATGAATTCAATCCAGTCTGAACCATTTGGTACCTGAATCTCAAACCAGTCGATGTCGGAATCCTTTTCGGGAGTGCCGGCGGGGAGATCCTTGAAGCCTCCCTTCCAATAGAGACGGAATCCGAGCTGATCCAGATAGAAATGTCTCATGAGCGAAAGGTCCCGGACGACGAAGCCGGCATGGAAGAGGCGGTAGCTCACCTGGGTTGGAGAGAGAGGGGCCATCGTCTCCGCCTTCGCTAATTGTACAAACGCGATGTGATTGCCTTCCGGATCTTCTGTCTCGATCAGGGGCTTTCCACTTGGGGTGTTCTGGATTTCCGAAACCAGTAATCCCTGAGCCCGCAGATAGTCGCGCATCTGCTCGACATCGTTGGTCCGGAAGGCGACTTGGTCGAGCCAAGAGCCGGAATCGTTGGCGTCTGCGTGGGTGAGTTCGACATGTTGCGCGGCGTTCACGACGTAGCAGGGATTCTTTACGTTTAGGCAGCCGTTGGTTCCGGAGGTCAGGCCGAGGATTTTGGAATAAGTCCCGGATGATTTCTGGTAGTCGCTCGCTTTGATGCGAACAAAGGCGATGCCATAGATTTTGGGGCGCGGAGGAGACTGGGCCGAAACAAGAGACGAGAAGACCAGGGAAACAGCGGCCAGGATGGCGGCACCGAGCATGTAGGACCTCACGGTTGGATCGCGCGTTTTATTCTAACGCAACGGTTTGCCGTCCGAGCGAGAAACCGAAGATGCCAGCCTGCCCTCCAGGGCTCGACCGAAGGCGGCACGGTGCTAGCGGCTAAAAATTGACAGCCGTTAGTGCTTGGTGGGCCAGTTCGGCGGCGCCAGGTTTTCCAGCCAAAACGAGATTGGCCCATTCAGCGGCGGCCTGGGAGATGCGAACGGCTTCGGTCGTGAGGGATTCCGGGCCGCCGGAATCGGAATTTCCGAAGAAGATGCGGTCCATGGGCCGGGAAGCGATCATGCGATTTTTTGTATATTGTCCGGGGACCGCCATCATCATGGCGTGGCCCCGGCGATAGAGATGGATTTCGATAGGATCCACGTTGAATTCGGGCAAAAGCTTCTGGAACTCGTTCAGAACTTTTCCGGCGAATTCCTTGCAGTCGGCTTCTTCGAGAAGAGTGGAGCGTTGCGCCTCGCGGAGAGCGGAATAAAAGGTCAGGATTTCGTATTTCGGTTGGTAGCCGGGCTCATTGCGGATGGTCCAGTCGGCAACGATGAAATCGGTGAAGGAGTTGCCGGGGCACCAGTTGTCGTAGCCCTTATTGTAGATTCTCTTGTCGAAAATCATGTTGATCATCGGGATTGGCGCATAGCGCATGCGGCGCATGGCTTGCTTCTGATCGCTCGGCAGGCTGGCGACCAGTCGAGATGTTATGAATTTCGGGGAGCACATCAGGACAACCTTAGCAGAAACAGTAGTGAGCTTGTCTTCCCGGAGGTAGGTGACACGCACCTCGTTGGCGTCGGGAACGACGGAAACGACGGTCGCGCCGTCGAGCATGCGTTCTCCGTAGTTGGGTTTCATGACTTCGACGAGCTTGTGACTGATGCAACCGAGCCCACCGGGCAGAATGACGCGCGTCGAATCTTCACCCTTAAGAAGATATTGCGCATCGGAAACTCCGATATAGGCAGTGGTTTCTTCGGCGACGGCGCCCCAGTTGGACAGGCCATAGGCGTCCCACCACTTCGTTAGTTCCGGACCGTATCTGCTGATGATTTCGGTAAAGGGTTTGGAATCGAGTTCCAGGATGTCTTTATGCACATTCATTTTCAGAATGTCTTCGGAGAATTTCTTGAAGCTGGCGATGGTTTCCTTGGAGTACGGCAGGTGCGTAAGGCCGGAACGCCAGGTGTCGGGCGTATAGCCGCCGTTGTCGATGGTCGGATCGGGCATGTCGATCGGAAGAAGATGCAAGCCAATTTCCTTGGCGAGGTGGTCGCTGTCGCTACCCCGGAAATCATACGCGGCAGCGGTCGAATACGGTTGGCCGGAGAATTCTTCCTGGTAGGCGTTGCCACCGAAATGATCTTCTTTTTCTAGAAGGAGCCAGTCTTTGCCCCGCAAGAAATAGGCGGCGGAGAGCCCGGCCATTCCGCCTCCGACGATGGCGATCGCGACGTTGCGGGTGGCGTCGGGTTTGGGGAAGGAGTGCCCGTCGCGGACTTGGTGGCAGATGGCGAAATGTTCGCCTCCGACACTGGCGGATGGCGCTGATGGATCGGCCAGAAGAGCGGTGTCAATGGGACAGCCGGAGGCGACCGAGCCGGCGACGACGAATTTGATGAAGTCACGACGGGGAAGTTTCAAGTTACTGGTCATCGGGGACGCTCCAGGAGTTCGCCGGTTTGTTGGCCTATGCCGCGGGCGCGGACGTGGTACCAGATGAGGATCAGAATTACGGAAACGGCGAAGATCAGGGTGGAGATGGCGTTGATTTCGGGAGTGATGCCGCGACGGAGGCGGGCCCAGATTTCGAGTGGGAGCGTGTTGTCCCTGCCGAGGAGAAAGAAGGTAACGGCGATTTCGTCCATGGAGAGGGTGAAGACGAGAAGGGCGCTGGCGATGAGAGAGAGTTTGAGATTCGGAAGAGTGATGTGCCAAAAGGTCTGCCAAGCAGTGGCGCCGAGATCGAGGGAGGCCTCTTCCTGAGCACGGTCCATTTTTTGCAGGCCGGCGAATATTTCCGTGGTGGCTACGGAGATGAGTGCAGTGCCGTGCCCGAGGAAAACAGTGAGGAGACTGAGTTGAACGCCCACGCGGTCGACAAAGAGCAGCAGAGAGAGACCGGTGATAATGCCGGGTAGAACGAGAGGGAGGAGCACGAGACGGCGGAACAAGGATTTGCCAGGGAAATCTGCGCGGTCGAGGGCGAGAGCGGCGAGCAAGCCGAGGGTCAGAGAGAGAATGACGGCTCCGAGGGCCACCAGGAGGCTGTTGAGAACGGACTGCCAGATTGCGCTATCGGCGAACAATCGTTGATACCAGAGAAAAGTGAAATGCTTCGGGGGGAAACCACCGACGCCACCCTGATTGAATGAATAAAGAATGAGAACGACGATCGGTAGATACAGGAACGCGAAAACCAGCAGCGAGAAGGTCGCAAGAAGCGGGGCGCGAGCGGAGTTGTTTGTGCTTGCCTGGCTCATCGGAAGGCCCACCGTTTTTCGAGGTGCTCGGTCAGGAAGAGGAGAGCAATCGTGAGGAGAAGGATGCAGACGGCGATGGCGGCGCCGAGCGGCCAGTCGTACGCGGTGCCGAAGAGACTTTGCACGATGTTGGCGATCATGATGCTGGAGGGCCCGCCGACGAGCATCGGTCCGAGGAAATCACCCAAGGTGAGGACGAAGGCGAACGTTGCTCCCGCAAGGAGACCGGGAAGCGAAAGAGGAAGAATGACGCGGAAAAATGTGGCGCGCGGGCTGGCACCGAGGTCGTGAGAGGCTTCGATGAGATTGCGCGGGATGTGTTCGAGCGAAGCATAGAGAGGAAGGAAGACAAAGGGCGTGTAGATGTGCGTGAGCGTGAAGATGACGGCGAAGGGGCTATAAAGGAAAAAGCCGACCGGCTCTCTTGTGATATGCAGGTATTGGAGGAAACCGTTGAGGACACCGTCGGACCCGAGGATGGTTTTCCACGCGTAGCCGCGAACCAGATAACTGACCCACAAGGGGACGACGACGAGTTGATAGAGGAAATCTTTGCGGGCTCCGGCGTGGAAGGACATGAAATAGGCGAGCGGGTAGCCGAGAAAGAGAGAAAGGAAGGTGACACTCAGGGCTATGCGGGCGGTGCGGAAGAGGACTTTGGCATAGACCGGATTTTGCAAGAGTTTGGCGTAATTCTCAAGATTCCATTGGTGGACGATCGCGCCGTCGCGGACGAGCCAGAAGCTGTGCGCGAACATCAGGGCATAAGGAAGCAGCAGGAAGAGGCCGACCCAGAGGAGCGGTGGAGCGGAGACGATGGTTTTGTAGGCGCGGGAGTACATGGTTTTATCCGGTGACGGGGATAACATCCGACGGATCAAAGACAAAGTCGTGATCGTCGCTCAGGAGGCCGCGCGCGGGGATGCGAACGCGGAGGAGTTGGCCGGCGCAATCCACTTCGAGTTGTTCGACGGAGCCGGAGAAAATCTGTTGGTGGATACGGGCTCGGAAGCGAACCTGGTCAGGCGCTGCCAGCGATTCCGATGCGAGTTGGATCGACTCCGGGCGCAGAGAAAAGAGCGCAGAACCATTCGAGTTGGCCGTGGGCCACCGCAAGGTGCCGCAGGTGGCGATGCCATCGCGGACTTCGGCGCGGAGAAGATTGGTTTGGCCGATGAATTGAGCGCTATAGCTCGTGGCGGGCCGGGCATAGATTTCGCGGGGTGTGGCGACTTGTTCGAGGGCGCCGTCTTTGAGGAGCGCGATGCGATCGGAGAGTGCCATGGCTTCTTCTTGATCGTGGGTGACGAAAAGAAACGTGATGCCGAGCTCGCGCTGCAGCGATTTCAATTCGCTTTGCATCTGTTTACGGAGATTGGCGTCGAGAGCGGAAAGCGGTTCATCGAGGAGGAGAAGCTGCGGACGATTGATGAGCGCGCGGGCTAGCGCGACGCGCTGCTGTTGGCCGCCACTGAGGCGCGAGGGACGCGCGGCGGCGTATTCCTGCATTTTCACCATGCAGAGGGCGGCATCGACGCGGGAGGCAATCTCGGCGGCCGGTCGATGAGTGACGCGGAGGCCGTAGGCGACGTTGTCGGCGACGGAGAGATGAGGAAACAGGGCATAGTGCTGGAAGACGGTGTTGACGCGCCGTTTATAGGGAGGAAGGGTGTCGAGGCGCGCACCGCCCATGCAGATCTCGCCGGAGCTGGGCTGCTCGAAACCGGCGATTAGACGCAGGAGCGTGGTCTTGCCGGAGCCGCTTTCGCCGAGGAGGGTCAGGAACTCTCCCGAGGAAATTTGCAGGGAGATGCCTTTAAGGACTTCCCGCGGGCCAAAGCGTTTGGCGACCTCGCGCAATTCCAGCAGGCATTCGCCTTGTGCGAGAAAAAGCGGCGGGCTCGAAGGTCGAGCGGTCACTGGGCGGCTTTGACCTCATTCCAGATTTCGATGTATTTGGCACGGCGGGGAACGTCCTGCCAGAAATAGATGCGCTGCATGTAGGCGTCGGGATCGTCGAGATGCAGGCCTTTTTTTTCAGGCTCGGTCATGAACCGAGCGGCCGAAGGATTTGCAGGCGTATAGTGCGTGACGTCGGCGATTTTCTTCTGGGTTTCGGCCTGAATCATGTATTCGAGGAAGGCGTAGGCGAGATCCTTGTTTGGACTGGCTTTGGTGATCATCAGATGATCGATCCAGCCGGTGGTATTTTCCTTTGGAATGGTTTCGTCGATAGGGAAATTCGCCTGGCGGAGCTGGTTGGTCATGAGGGGCCAGCCCATGGCAGCTACGATTTCGTGATTTTGAAAGAGGTTGGTGAGCTCACCGCCGGTGGACCAGATTTTCCGGACGTTGGGCTTCAGAGTGAGGAGTTTTTCTTTGACGGCGTCCAGTTCCTGGTCGGAGAGATTGTAAAGGTGCGAGGGATCGGGCTTGTCATAACCGAGCAGCTGCGCGGCCATATATAAGGTCGAAAGGTCATCCCATATCGAGATTTTGCCTTTGTATTTGGGATCCCAGAAGATGGCCCAGGTATCGGGCGGCTGTGCGAAAGCGGTGGTGACGTAGAGCAGCGGATTGGGACCCCACATGAAGGGCACGCCGAATGTTTGGTTGTTTGCTTTCACAAGAGGTAGATCGCGGAGCTTCGGAGAGAGTTCGGAATAAGTCGGAATTTTCGAAAGATCAAGAGGCTCGGCGAGATTGGCGCGCGCGATCGAGGTGGCTACGTCGCTGGAAGGCGAGACGACGTCGTAATTGGAGGCGCTGCCGCCACGGAGTTTCGCAACCAGATCGTCGCTCGAGCCCATGTAGGAGGCGGTGACTTTGCATTGGTGAGATTCCTCGAAGGCGTGGACGAAAGAGGGATCGGCATAGCCTTCCCAAACGAGGAGACTGAGCGATTGCTCGTGTTTACCGCATGAGCCGACCAGGAATGCACAGCAGAGCAGGAGGAAGGACGCGAATCGGCGATTTCCTAGATTCATTCTTGTTCCCTCAATTGCCGGACGAGGCACGGACGAACGCAGGGACCGCCTCAGAAGGCGGTCTCGGCGAGAAGCGAGGCCACTATTTGGTATCGGCGGCATAGACGATTTTCCCTCCGACGATCGTGACTACGACTTTGGTTTGATGGATGGTGTGCGGATCGATTTCGAAGATGTTGCGGTCGACGATGATTACGTCCGCCAGCTTTCCTGTTTCGAGGGAGCCTTCTGATTTTTCTCGATGGCCGGCGTAGGCGGCTTCGATGGTGTAGCCTTCGACGGCTTGTCGAACGGTCAATTTCTCGGAAGGCACAAAACCGCCGGGAGGTTTACCGTCGACGGTCTGGCGGGTGACCGCGGTTTGGATTCCTTCCCAGGGATTGAGAGTAACGATAGGCCAGTCGCTACCGAACGTGTAGTGGGCGCCGTATTCTGCGATGCTTTTCCAGACCCAGGCGCGGGAGGCGCGGTCGGGACCAATATTACGCGCCCAAACGTTGAGAGTGTCTTCGTCCGGATCAGAGTGTAGGGGTTGCATGCTGGCGATGACATTGAGCTTGGCGAAGCGCGGGATATCGATCGTCGAGATGGTTTCGATGTGCTCGACGCGGTTGCGATGGCCCTTGGAATGATTTTTTTGTTCGGCTAGTTCGTAGGCATCGAGGGCGGTGCGCACGGCATAATCGCCGATGGCGTGGGTGTAGATTTGGAGCCCGCGTTTGTCAAGCTCGACGACCGCGGATTTATACTTTTCGGGATCCCAGAACAGAGCGCCCTTGGTCGAAGGCAAATCGGTGTAAGGTTCGAGGAAGGCGGCGGTGTGAGATTCGACGACGCCATCGAGGAAGAATTTGACGCTGTTTATGTCGATCCATTCGTCGCGGAACTTTTGTCGCGCGGTTTCGATGGCCGCAATGTCTTCCGGGCGAAGTTCCGGAGGTTCGAGCTTGTAAGCGACATGGAGACGGACGGAGAGTTGTTTGTCGTCGCGCAGCTCCTCGAGAACGTCCAGGTGTTCGAAGTCTCCGCCTGCGCTGTGGACTCGCGCGATGCCGTTTTGGTTAGCCCATTTGATCGCACCGCGGAAAGCGTTCAGGTCGTCGATATGAGTGGGTCGAGGAATGACTTTGGCGACCAGGTCGCCGGCAGATTCCTTGAGGGCGCCGGTGGCTTCGCCGGTGGCGGGATCGCGAACGATTTCACCGTTCTCGGGATTGGGGGTGGTGTTGCGGATGCCCGCGAGGGCCAGGGCCTTCGAATTAGCCCAATAGGAGTGGCCGTCATAACACTTGAGGAAAACGGGAACAGCGGGAAATAACTGGTCGAGAATTCTCTTGTTGGGCAGAGTTTCCGGGGCGAACATCGCGTAATTCCAGCCGCGGCCAAGGATCCATTTGTCATCGCCATGCTGATTGGCATAGGTGCGCAAGCGATTCTCGATGTCTTGAACGTCTTTGGCGTCTTCGAGATGGACATGAATCAGGCTGAAACCGCCGTCGCTCATGTGCACATGGGAATCGGTGAAGGCCGGGAGGACGAGCTTGCCGCCGGCGTCGATCATTTTGGTGCCTATGCCGCGGAAGCGCGCGACTTGGTCGTCGGAGCCGACGGCGACAATTTTACCTTTGCGGATCGCGAGACTTTGCGCCCAAGGCTTTTTTTCGTCGACGGTGTAGATTTTTGCATGAACGATGAGGATGTCTGCCGGGGCGATGCGGACGGACTGTTGCGGATGAGAGGCAGCGGCTACCGGGAGCGATGCGGCCAAGAGTGCGAGAGCAAAGTATCTACGAAATCGCAAACAAGCCTCTTTCGGGCAGACAGAATCGGGCGAAAGAATCAGAACGTGGGCGGAGTGTTCACCCACAAAATCCAAGCCTCCGAACGTCCCGGGTTTTTCCAGCGATGCGGCGTGGAGCTTTCGAAATAGAGACTATCGCCGGACCTCAAGCGGTAATGACCCTGGTTGTGCAGCCAGATTTCGAATTCACCGCGCAGGACGTGGAGGAATTCTTCGCCTTCGTGCGTGTAGGATTCGCCGCTGCCGCCGCCCGGCTTGATCCGGAAGAGATGAGGTTCCATGGCGGTGTTGCCCCAGGCGAGAAGCTCCATGCGCACGTTGGGGCTGGTTTCGAGTATTTTGCGTTGAGAAGGACGGACCAGGGGCTGTGCGTTTCCGTTGGTCTCAAACATGGAGAGAATGTTTGTTTTGTAAAAGCGCGCGATGCGTTGAAGCGTCGCGACGGAGGAACGCATCTGTCCGCGCTCGAGGGCGCTGAGAAAGCCAACCGAGACCTTTGTGGCGCGCGCGACTTGAGCGAGAGAAAGGCCGCGCTTCGCCCGCAAACGGCGAAAGCGCTGGCCGGTCGACTGGCGGTTGTCGGCTGGAGCAGTCACGAATCCCTGCTTTTTCAGAATGTGTACAATGGCCGCAGGGTTGAGGCCGCGCGCCCGGCGGAGGAACAGAGCACGCTGAAGAAGGCGAACATCGTCTTCGGCGTACATGCGATAACGGCTGGCGGTTCGCGAGGGCGAGACCAACCCAAGCGCTTCCCAGGCGCGCAAAGCAGAGGAAGAAATGCCGAGACGACGAGCAACTTCCGAGATGCGCAAGAGGCGCTGGACCGGCAAAGAATCCGATGCTTTGGACAAATTCTTTCTACTTGACATGGGTCTTGGCTTTCTCTAAGTTTGCAGGATTATAGTAAGGTTCGAGGTCAGGTTACAACCACGAAGAATCGTTATCGGGGAACGATTTCAGGGGAATAGGGGTGAGTCAGATGAAACCAGTATCTCGTCTAGGCAAGTCATTGTGTTTTTCCGCGAGCCTACTGACCGTGATTTTAGGGGTGTGCTTTCTGCTTGCCGCTCCGAATGGAAGCGCGCAAAGCACGGGCGGACGCATTCGAGGGACGGTGAGCGATCCGAGCGGCGGGGAGGTGGCCGGGGCGAAGGTCACCTTGCTCAATGAAGCTACCAATTCATCTCGCGAGACGCAGACATCCGCGACGGGAGAATACCTCTTTCTGGAAGTGCCGGTCGGTAGCTACGAGATCGACGTAGTCGGTACGGGATTCAAGAAGTACCAGCGAAAAGGAATCGTGCTGGTGCTGAATGAAATCGCGAGCGTTGACGTGGCGTTGCAGGTAGGCGGTTCGACGGAGACGGTGGAAGTGACGGGCGCGCCGCCGGTGATCGATACAACGACGACGCAATTGGGCGCGGTCATGACCGATCAGTCGGTGCGCGAGCTGCCCCTCAGCACAAGGAATACCTATCAACTGCTGCAATTACAGCCGGGCGTGCAATCCCAGTTGGGGGCGGATCTTTTTTATGGAAGCGATAACCCCGGCGTAGTCTCAGTCAATGGTGGTCGCGGCCGATCGAACAACTACATGGTGAACGGCGGAGACGGCAACGACATTTTCGTGAATGGGCCGGCAATTCAGCCATCGCCGGACGCAATCGAGGAGTTCCGGGTTTTGACGAATACCTTTGACGCGGAATACGGTCGGAACTCGGGATCGATCGTGAACGTGGTGACGAAGTCCGGAACCAATTCCATTCACGGCGACGTTTACGAATTTTTCCGGAATAAGGTGTTGAATACGAAGGGTTTCTTTGACCCGAGTGTTCCCGATTACCAGCAGAACCAGTTTGGCGCCACGCTAGGCGGTCCGATCAAGAAGGACAAGACATTTATCTTCGGTTCCTATGAAGGGAACCGATTGAAGCAGGGCATTTCCTCGGGCAACGTTTACCTTCCTACGGCCGGACAGGCCAACGGGGATTTTTCGGCCGATGGCCCATTTCAAGGTACGCTGACCGATTCGGCGTTCGCGAGCGCCTTGTACAATCGGCCCGGTTGCGCGGGTGCCTTGGCAGCAACGGCGCCGGCAGCGGCCACCTCACTGGCGGCCCTGGCGAGCGGGGCGTCGACCGCAGCGGTTCCCTACAGCAGCCTGTTCCCTAATTCGCAGGTTCCCACGTCGTGTTTCGATCCGACCGCGAGCGCGCTCTATAAGAATTATGTGGCACCGGTCGGGACCGGAGTAATTTCATATGCACCCAATCTGATCGAGAACGACGATCAGTTTACGATTCGGTTCGACCACAATTTCTCCGCAACCCAGCATTTCACCGCTTATTACTATTTTGATGACGTAGATCAGACTCAGCCGTTTTCCAACTTTCAGGCGGCTGGCGCGAACGTTCCGGAATTCGGCGGGCTGTTTAAGACGCGGGTGCAGCAGGTCAACCTGAGCGAAACCTCCACGATCGGCTCGAACGCGGTGAATGAACTAAGGTTCAATTGGTTTCGGGAAGGCCAGGGAGACTTGAATCACCCGGTCAATATTCTTTCGAGCCTACACGATTCGTGCGGAACGTATGTTCCGGCGGCAGATTGTTTTGCAAATCCGGCCAATCCCACGTCGGGAATTACGACGAACATCCCGGGACGGGAAGGTGTGCCGTTCGTGTCGGTCGCCGGTGGATTTGCCATTGGCAACAACTTCGAGGGCGAACTACCGCAGACGGGAAATACCTACCAGATTTCAGACAACTACAGCAAAGTATTGGGAGCACACAGTATCAAATTTGGCGGAGATTTTCGGATACAAAAATTCAATCAATTTTTGTACTACAACATCAACGGAGACTTTTCATTCCAGAATGGCGGCTCAAACAATTCGCTGGATCCGACGGCATCGGCCGCGGATGCGTATCCGGATTACTTCCTTGGAGTGCCGACGTCCTATTCGCAAGGAGCGGCGCAGGGCCTCAATACCACGAACTATGGCTTATACCTGTTTGCGCAGGACAGTTGGAAGATCAAACCGAACGTTACGTTGAACTATGGGCTGCGCTGGGAACTGAATACTCCATATGTAGACAGTGGGAACCGGCTACAGACCTTCCGGCCGGGCCAGGATACGACGCAGTATCCGTGTTGGTTGTCTGCCTCGAGCGCCGCGAGTTTGGGAACCACCTCTGGAGATTGCGGACCGAACACGGCCAACAATGCCTACTTTCCAACGGGGCTTGTTTTTCCGGGCGACAAGGGCGTTTCATCGGGCTTGACCTCAACCTACTACAAAGCCTGGGCACCTCGAATCGGTTTGGCGTACAGCCCAGGATGGACGGACGGTTGGCTGTCGAAGTTGTCGGGCGGACCAGGGAAGTCGACGATTCGAGGCGGATACGGAATTTTCTACAACCCCATGGAGCAGCTGGTGTTGGAGCAGTTCAGCGCCGAGCCGCCTTTCGGACTGAGCGCATTCTTGTCCAGCCCGATGTTGAATACGCCCTACCTTTCTCAGAGCGGAACGCAGGCGCCGAATGCCGGCGGAGGGATCATCACGCAGACACCCTCAACGCCGTGCTTTGATCCGGCCGGACCGAAGGGTTGCGTGGACTGGTCGCTATTCCGGCCGATTCTGCTGTTCGGAGAATTCCAGCCACATTTGAGGACGCAGTACGCCGAGCAATACAATTTGACGATTGAGCGGCAGCTGAGCTCAGACATGCTCCTGCGGATTGCCTATGTGGGGACCCAGGCGCACCACCTGCTGGCCTCTCAGGATCTGGACTACGGAAACCCGCAAACTTGTCTCGATATCAACAGCATTGCGGGGCAAAGTTGCGGCACTTTTGGTTCGGATTCCGCATTTTCTTTGACGGTTCCGGCGGGCATGACCTTTCACATGCCTTACATTAACAATCCTGCGGGAGGCGCGGACATTCCATGTCCCTACGCGAATTCTCATAATCCGTCTGGATGCACGATTGTCGGAGCTGCCGGAGGTACGCCGCTCACACTTGTGGGCTTGCGGCCTTATTCTTCGCCCAACTGCAATCCGTTTTCTGGAACGGGATGCCCGGCGGATGGGGTGCCGGTTTTCAGCAATATTTTCTCCGAGAATACGGTTGCGAATTCGAATTACAACGGACTGCAAATTTCGCTGGAGAAGAACTATTCCCACGGGCTGCTGTTCCAAGCGTCCTACACCTACAGCAAGGCAATCGATCAGGGTGCATCGTTTGAAAACGAGCTGAATCCGATCTATCCAAACGCTACGCGCGGAATTTCGCTGCTCGATGCCAAGAACCGTTTTGTTTTCAGCCCCGTGTGGCTCCTGCCGATTCCGAAGAAGGACGGATTCGCAGGGAAGGTTGCCAACGGATGGCAACTGTCGGCGATTATCACGTATCAGAGCGGGTTTCCGATCCGCATCCAGGACCAGGACGATGCGGAGCTGATGTCCAGCATCTTTTTTGAGTCGACCAATACGCCGTACATGACCGCGCCCCTGCAGCGTCTGAATCCGAAGACCAATGTGGGGAACTACTGGTTTAACGCAGGGAATTTCTGCGATGCAACCGGGACTTCGCCCTGCCCACAACAACTTGGGACGTTCGGGAATACGCCGCACTCGCTCTGCTGCGGACCGGCGCTGAACAACACCGACCTGGTGATTGCCAAGCTGACGCCGATTACCGAGAAATTGAACACCGAATTCCGCGCCGAGTTTTACAACACCTGGAATCACACGCAGTTCGAGAATCCGGACGGAAACTTCTCGGACTCGACCTTCGGTGAAGTTTTGAAGGCCAGGGATCCGCGAGTTATGCAGTTTGCGATCAAGTTTTTGTTCTGACGCGCGCCGTAGCTGCCCCGGAGGCGTAGACGAAAAGGAGCAGTTTGCCGCAGAAACCGTGAAGATTTCCTCGCCGAGAAGGGCGGAGCAAAACCTGTTTGCCGCAGGCAAGCCGCCTCTACACTGACCGCAGGGAACAGACCTGCCACAGGTGACCACAGGAAGGCCAACCTGGATGGAGTTCTAAAATGCACGACGCATTACAGAAGGAGATCGCTCTGTACGAAAAGCGCACGCCGAAATCGGCGGAGGCGCATAAGAAGGCGGAAAAGCGTATTCCGCTCGGAGTCGCCAGCAATTACCGCGCCTATGATCCTTATCCGATCTTTGTAGCCGAAGGGCACGGCAGCAAGATCAAGGACATCGACGGAAACGAATACATCGATCACAACCTTTGCTTTGGCACGCTGATGGCGGGGCACGGGCATCCGGCCGTGGTCAAGGCTGTCGAATGGGCGCTGGCGAACGGCACAACGTTTGGCATGCCGCATGGTATGGAATTGGAATTGGCGGATGAGATTTGCGCGCGCTATCCGGTTGAAATGGTGCGATTCGGGTCGAGCGGAACGGAAGCGACGATGCACGCTTGCCGCATCGCACGGGCCGCGACGGGCCGCGACAAGATTTTGCGGTTTGAAGGCGCCTACCACGGACTGCATGACACCGCTTTGGTCAGCGTGAAGCCGAAAGTGGAGGACGCGGGAGATATCAACGCACCAAAATCTGTCCCCGGCGGCCTGGGAGTAATCCAGGCGGTGCTGGATAACGTAACGGTAGCAACGTTCAATCTTCTGTCGAGTGTGGAGAACCGCTTCAAACAGTTCCCCGGACAGATTGCCGGGGTCATCCTGGAACCTATTTTGATGAACGTTGGATTGTGCATGCCGCAGCCAGGGTTCCTCGAAGGTTTGCGCGAAATTTGCACGAACAACGGCGCGCTGCTGATTTTCGACGAGGTCAAGACCGGAGCGAAGCTGTGCTGGGGCGGCGCGAGCGAGTATTTCGGCGTCAAGCCGGACATGATCACGCTGGCGAAATCGATCGGTGGAGGTGTTCCGCTGGCTGCGTTTGGCGCGAGCCGTGGGGTGATGGATTTAATTTCGCAACACAAAGTGTTCCATGGAGGAACGTACAATACCAACCGCTTCGCGATGGCGGCGGGTTTGGCCACCTTCCGCGAGGTGCTGACGCGCGAAAACTACGCGCACGTCGAGAGGCTCAGCAAAAAACTGGCAGAGGGCTACCGGACCATCCTGAAGAAGGCCGGGCTCGCTGCCTACGTTGTGCAAGCCGGCGTGAATGGCGCGTTGATGCTTTATCCGTCGGAAATTCGCAACTACCGCGACTGGACGAAGATCGATGTGGATCTTTGGCGGCAATTCTGGTTTGGCATGGTGAACCGGGGCGTGCTGGCGATGCCGTATTGGTGGGACGAACAGTGGACCGTTTCGGTGCAGCACACCGAAGCAGACATCGACAAGCACTTGGCCGTGTTCGAGGAAGTGGCTCCCGGTCTCGCGCAAACCCAGAAAGAGCGCGGACTGAAGTTTGTTGGTGCCGCGGGTCACTAAGGAGAATCCAGATTGAGCAGCGAGGTCACGATGGGGGCGGCGGTTGCTGCGGCTCCCACAACTGAACAGCCGCATTTGAAACGTGTGCTGGGACGGCGTGACCTTGTTTTGCTTTTCGTGGTGGCGGTATTCAACCTCAATGTTCTGCCATCGATTGCGGCGAATGGCGGAGTGACGATCTGGTTGTGGCTGATTGCGCTGGTTCTGTTTTTCTGGCCGCAAGGAATTGCGGTGATTGAACTGGCACACCGCTATCCGGGTGAAGGCGGAGTTTACCTGTGGGCCAAGGAAGTGTTTGGGGATTTCCATGGTTTTCTGTCTGGCTGGTGCTACTGGACAAACAACATGATGTACGTGCCGACGGTGATGCTGTATTTCGTGGGCGTGTCCGTGTTCGTGCTCGGGGCCGGGCATGAGGCACTGGCGGACAACCGAGTGTTTGCGCTAAGTGCTTCCCTGGTGCTGCTGGCTTTGCTGGTGGCGCTGAACGTCGTGGGGCTTGGCGTCGGCAAGTGGATCAACAACATCGGGGGAATCGGAACATTCATTGCTGCGTTCTTGTTGATGGGGCTCGGAGTGATTACCTACGCTAAATTCGGCACAAACGTTCACTGGTCGGATTTTCAGGTTCCAGCGAATCCGCGATTTGTGCTGAATTCGTTTGGGGTGATTTGCTTTGGGCTGGTTGGACTGGAACTGGCGTCGATCATGGGTGACGAGATCGAAAATCCGCGGAAGACTTTGCCTGGAGCGGTGGCGTGGGGAGGGGTGCTATCCGGCTTGCTTTATCTAGGGGCGACGCTGACGCTGCTGGTGGCGGTGGACAAGAACAGTATCAGCGTGCTGCAGGGGATCGTGCAGGCTGTGAGCCACATGGCGGGGCGAGTGGGAGTGAGCTGGATTGTGGCGCCCTTCGCATTTCTGCTCAGTTTGTCGATCGCGGGGATTGCATCGGCATGGCTCGGTGGATCGGCGCGGATTCCGTTTGTAGCGGGGTTGGATTCGTACATGCCTGCATGGCTTGGCAGGATCCATCCGAAGTATGCGACGCCATACGCGGCGTTGATTGTGCATGCCAGCGTTTCGCTGGTTCTGGTGGTAATCAACTTCTTGTCGACCGGCAATGTTCAGGCAAGTTTTCAGTCTTTACTGTCCCTCGCGGTAGTACTGCAGTTGATTCCGTTCCTGTATGTGTTTGGAGCGGTTCTGAAGATTGCGTTGGACAGAAATTTCGAGCGAGCGCAGTACTCGCGGCTGACGCTCATCGGCGCAGGAATCAGCGGCCTGCTTACAACAGCAATCGCCATGGTGGTCGCGTATTTTCCGGCGCAACAAATCAGTTCTGTTTTCAGGTATGAAATCTGGATGATTGGCGGGACGCTGTTTTTTATCGGACTGGCGGCTTTTTTCTTCTACGTTTATGGAGGCCGGAAGGCGGCCGGAAAATTGGCGATCTAGAAATATGGATTTTGGAGGGAGATGATGTCGACTCCAGCGAAACCAACGGTGAAAACCTATCAGAATTATGTGAATGGGCAATGGGTAGGAAGCTCCGCCAATGAGACGTTTCCTGTATACGACCCTTCGACGGAAGAAGTGATCGCGAATGTAGCTTCCGCGAGTGCCGCAGATACGGACAAGGCGGTAAAGGCCGCGCGAGCGGCGTTTGATTCGGGGCCGTGGCCGCAGACTACGGCACAGGATCGCGGGCGCATCTTGTTCAAGCTCGCGGAGAAAATTCGGCAGAACGCAGCGGTGCTGGCGGAAATCGAGGCGCGGAATTGCGGGAAGCCGATTGTTGAGGCAGAGTTCGACATCGCTGACGTAGCGACCTGCTTCGAGTACTACGGCGGCCTGGCCAATAAAGTGACAGGAAACGTGATGCCGGTGCCTGCGAATGCGCTCAGCTTTACGCTGCGCGAGCCCGTCGGTGTGGCCGGGCAGATCATTCCGTGGAATTTCCCCTTGCTGATGGCTGCGTGGAAGCTGGCGCCGGCGATTGCGGCAGGCTGTACCTGCGTGCTGAAGCCTGCGGAACAGACGCCGCTGACGGCGCTCGAGCTCGCCAATTACCTGGAGGAAGTGGGCCTGCCGCCGGGAGTGGTCAATATCATTAATGGCGTCGGCGAAGTGACCGGCGCGGCGCTGGTGGCGCACCCGGGAGTGGACAAGATTGCATTCACGGGAAGCGCAGCGGTGGGGAAAATTATTGTGAAGGGTGCCGCGGATACGCTGAAGCGAGTGACGCTGGAGTTGGGCGGCAAGTCTCCCAATGTGTTTTTCGCGGATGCGGATTGGGAAGCAGCGGTCGATGGAGCGCTGTTCGGCGTGTTCATTAATCAGGGCGAGGTGTGCAGTGCGGGCAGCCGCATCCTCGTGGAGAAGAAGATTTATTCCAAGTTCGTCGAAGCGATGACGGAAAAAGCAAAGCTCATCAAGTTGGGGCCGCCGCTAGAACGCGAAACAAAGATGGGACCGCTGGTCAGCAAGGAGCAATATGACCGCGTGACCTCCTATCTCGAGTTGGGCAAGAAGGAAGCCAAGACCGCGATCGGCGGTGGACGGCCGGAGGGGTTTAGCAAGGGATACTATGTTGAGCCGACGATTTTCTATGACGTCGATAATCGCGCGCGCATTTCGCGTGAGGAAATTTTTGGTCCGGTGGCTTCGGTGATTCCATTTGAGAACGAGGGCGACGCGATCAAGATTGCCAACGATACGCCGTACGGCCTCGCCGGCGCGGTTTGGACTCGCGATATTTTTAAGGCGTTTCGCGTGGTGAAGGCGATGCGAGCGGGAATCATCTGGGTGAATCACATGCAGCCGACCTATGTGGAGGCGCCTTGGGGAGGATACAAACAGTCTGGATTTGGAAGAGAGCTTGGGCCCTGGGGTCTGGACGAGTATTTGGAGACGAAGCAGGTGTTTGTAAATTTGGATGAGACGCCGATTGCATGGTACTGAGGAGAGTTTTGGGTTCTTAGTGAAAAGGAAAAGACCATGAAGACAATTCAGATGCGTACGGAAGTTCCTGGACCTAAGTCGAAAGCGTTGCTGGCGCGACGGGAAGCGGCGATTCCACGGGGGCCGCATCTTGTGTCGCCGATTTTTGCGGCGAAGTCCGAAGGCGCGTCGATTGAGGATGTGGACGGGAACCGCTACTTGGATTTTGCCGGTGGCATTGGATGCCTGAACAGCGGGCATCGCCCGCCGCGAGTCGAAGCGGCGCTGCGGGAACAGATCGGGAAGTTCCTGCACTTGTGCTTTGGCGTGACACCGTACGAGTCGTATATCGCCTTGGCGGAAAAATTGAACGCGCTCGCGCCCATCAGCGGGCCGAAGAAGACGTTTTTTGTAAATACTGGCGCGGAGTGCGTCGAAAACGCCGTGAAAATCGCGCGGGCTTACACGAAGAGACCGGGCGTGATTTGTTTCGAGGACGCGTTTCACGGGCGGACGTGGATGGCGATGTCGCTTACCAGCAAGACAAACCCGTACAAAGCGGGATTTGCGCCGTTTGCTACCGACGTTTACCGGATCCCGTACGCGTATTGTTACCGCTGCTCGTATAGCCTGACGTATCCGTCGTGTAAGGTTTTTTGCGCGCATCATTTGGAAGATACATTCAAGCGGGTGGTTTCGCCGGATGCCGTAGCGGCGGTGATCGCCGAACCGGTGCTGGGCGAGGGCGGATTTGTTACACCTCCGAAGGAGTTCTTCCTGATCATCAAAGACATCTGCAAGAAGTATGGGATTGTGTTCATCGCGGATGAAGTGCAATCCGGGATCGGGCGAACGGGGAAAATGTTTGCGATTGAACATTACGGTGTCGAGCCGGACCTGATTACGACCGCGAAGTCGGTTGGCGGTGGTCTGCCCCTCGCGGGGATTACGGGTCGAGCCGAAATCATGGATGCGCCACAACCGGGCGGGCTCGGAAGCACCTTCGCGGGAAATCCGCTTTCGTGCGCGGCGGCGCTGGCCGGGCTCGAGACGATTGAGAAGGACGGCCTACTGGCGCGGTCGACAGCGATTGGAAAGCGATTTGAAGAACGGGCGCGAGGATGGCAGAAGAAGTGGCCATTGATCGGAGACGTGCGCGGACTGGGTGCAATGTGCGCTATGGAACTTGTGCGCGACCGGGAAACCAAGCAGCCTGCAGACACGGAAACGAAGGACCTGGGAAAATTCTGCTACGAGCACGGGTTGATGACGATCACTGCCGGGACGAACAACAACATTATGCGAATTCTGGTGCCGCTGGTGGTTACGGACGAGCAGTTCGACGAGGGCCTGGATGTGATCGAAGCGGGACTGGCTCAAATTGTCGAAAAGAAGCAGGCCGTGGTTTCGCACGCGTGATTGCCATTTGCATCAAAAGGCCTTACCCCCGGAAAAGGTGAGCTGCAGGCGGCGCGCAGTTGTAATCAGCTTGCCGGGGAGAAGACTTGGGTGAGGCTTCTTCGGGAAGTTCTGTGTCATCCCGGGATCTTACCGAAGATCTTTTCGCCGGGAGGCCCCGAAGTCACCGGTAAGACTCGATAACGGCCCGGCGAAGCCGTCTTTTCGCTGGCCGATCCCCACAAAGACTTCTTCGCGGAGGCCGCGAGCGAACGGACTTCATACCCACCTTAAAGGCGCGCGATTCGGAAGCAACGCGAGGGGCGATTGCTCGATCGTGAGAGGCGATGGAAGAAATGAGCGCGCCACTCGAGACGGTCCTTTCCGGAGAGACTGCTCTTCCGAGATGACCGACGATTCTGATGCTGCGAGAATCGGTCGAACGGCTCGGGTGTGGTACAAGCGGGAGTTTTACGGAACGCTGAGAAGGGCCGCCAGGCCGACATAAACGGAAACGCCCTGATTGGCGGGGTTGTGAGCCGCGGCTCGGGCTACGGAGTGGACGGACGGGGACGCCTCGGAAGGCCGTCCCTACAAGAGCTGGGGAAAGACTAGAAGCCGTATTTGGCTACGATTTGTTTTGTTTTTTTGTCGATGAGTGCAAGGGCGGCGCGTTGTGAGGGGAGGTTGAA
This sequence comes from Candidatus Acidiferrales bacterium, assembly GCA_963722985.1. GTDB lineage: Bacteria > Acidobacteriota > Terriglobia > Acidiferrales > UBA7541 > Acidiferrum. Next base: position 1,199,081 of record CAVROZ010000008.1, read on the forward strand.
GCTGAGCTCTGTGTCAGTAGTTGCGTTTTTGAGGTTGATGCCCGAGTCATGAACGGATTCGTTTTCGAAGACGTAGAGGACAGCGCCTTGCAGATCGATTGAATTGATGAATAGGTCGGTGCCGAAGAGGAAACCAGAATAAATGGAAGCCGGGACGTTGGCACGTTCGAGGATTTGCTGGTACAGAGCGGCCGATGGCTGCGATGTTTCTGCCAGCTCGACAGGATAGGCGGCCCAGAAAAGCTGGCCGCGCCCGAGAGGGAAATCCCGAACAGGGGAGCCATCGTCAAAGCGCAGGTATTCGAGGAGTTGTTGGGCTTGCTGATTAAAGGAGAGCAGGATCATCGCGGCCCCGGCCGACAGGCCGACGCTGTTGGTGACAGACGCGGTGTGAAAGGTGAGGGGCGCGGTTGTGGCTTTGATACCAAGTGGAGTGAGTCGGTCGACGAGATGCCAATGTTCATCGCGGGAGACCGAGCCGGTGACAAGCAGATTGCCGCCGTTGCGGACATAGGTGAGCAGTGCTTGCCAGGTCGATTCGCGGAGCGCTTGCGAGGAAGGAAGAATGACGACCTTGGGCGAGCCGAGCTTGTCGATTTGATTTTCGGCGATGATGTAGCAGGGTTGATGCAGATCGTAGCCGAGAGCCCGCACAGCGGTTTGTTGCGCGGCGATTTGCAAATCGGCCTGGACGGAATATTGCGCGGCCTCGGAAGTAACAATCGCGACGGCGGGCTGCTTGGGATTGACGAGGTAGGGCGAAGCAGCGGCGGCGAATTTGGCCATGTCGCGGAGGATGGTGGCTTCCGGTTTTTCAGTGCCGTCGGCGTGGAGAGCACCGATGGGCGTTTCGTTGCTTTCGGTCATGTACGAGTTAGAGTTCCAAAGCCATTCGATGGCGCCGGAACCTTGGACGAAGGACATCGCGAATTTGCGTTCGAAGAGCATGGCTTCCTGTTCGGGAGTGCGGCGTGCGATTTCATCGAGCGTAAGTTCTCGCTGAATACCGGTTTCCTGGATGAGCATGGCTTTGCCAGGCTGCTTGGCGACAAGCGAATCCCAGAGAAGATGGCCGTTCTGCCACCAGGAATGGTTCGTGGTGAAATCGACGTAATCGGCGAAAAAGGCGGGATTGAGACGATCGATGTAGCCGCCTTCGTCTTGACCGACGGTGATGGGCGCATTCGAACCGACCTCGCGAATGGCTTGACGCATGCCGCGAACCCAGCCTGCGAACTTCTCCTGAGCAAAAAGAACGTAATCGTTGACGCGGAGAGAGTTGCTGCCGACGTACATGCCGCGTGCGGCAAATTCGTCTTCCGTGGGTAGTGAGATCGCGTCTGCAACCGAGGCGGGCGGAACGTTCCACGCCGCAGCGAGCGCAGCGCGATCGGGATATTTCTGATTGAGCCAGGCATTCCAGGCAGCAAGTTCGATGGGATCGTAATTGGGGCGCATCCGCCAGAGCTGTTTCGAGAAGCTGGGCTCGTTGATGAGGTCCCATGCGAGATAGGGAACATCGTGGAAGCGCGCGGCGACGGAGCTGACGAGAGTTTCTTGCTTGCGGACGGCTTCGGGATCGAGATAGGGGTTCGTGCCGCCGAGTACTTCGGGAAGGAAAGCGAAGAAGTTAAATTGCACCGGAAGACCGTATTTGCGCGCGGTCATTAGATAGGCTTCGAGAGTGCGGAGGGTACGCTCGTAGGGGCGGCCGGATTCGTCGCAGAGCTTGTCCCATCCGGTCCACCACCCGGTGCGGATCATGTTGAGGCCGGCGCTGTGAATCAGAGACAGGTCGTTGTTCCAGACGTAGACGTTCGGATGATCGAAGAAGAGTCGCTGGGCTTCGCTCGACATGTAGGTTGTGCCTATGACGGCAAGAGGTTTGCCATCGATGATGAAATAGTCCGAATTGACGGCCAAGTTGGGGCCGGAGCGAAGGAAGGCTTCATCGCGAATCCAAAAAGCGGAGTGATCAATGGCACGCAGCACGGAGCCTTCGAGGAGGCGCGCTTCGATGATTTGCAGTCCCTTGCCGTTTGGTGGCGAGAGAAACGTGTTTTTGGAAGCTGGCAGCGAAATGATAGTGGATTGTCTTTCTGAAGGCTGACCTTCGGGATATGACGTGACCTCTATGGTGACAGGACCTGCAGGTTTGTTGGCGAAATGAGCGATAGCGTCGAGTTCCACCGATTCGCCGGGTAGAGTTAAAGGAAGAACGGGGCGCACGGAAAACTGCAGCGCGCCTTGCAGAGCTCGATCGGCCAACGCGCGGAGAAGCTTGGTGGAATCTGCGGCGGCATAAAAATCGGGAGCCAAATCCGCGGCCAGGAAAATCCAGCGGCCGCCATCGAAGCCAGAAGAGAAATTATCGATCTGCAGCAGGGGAGCAGAGAGCTTGCGTCCATCCGTGACGCCCCAGACCAGTGCGTCGAGATTCATGTCGAGCGAGCCGGCAGAACCGCCGCGATTATAAAGATTGCTGGTGCTGAGTCGAATGATGGGGCTGAAGGCTTGTTTCCAGGAGAAGGCGGGAAGATCGATTGGAATATCAGGGTTCCGAGTAAAAACAGCGCCGGAGGATCCAGGAGTGGAGTCGTATTGGTCGATCTGGAGTGAGCGGGAAAGGCGGGTGCTGTAGTCGCGCAGATGCCATCCGGAGCCATCGCGGTAGGCCGCGCGAGTGAACGGACGTCCGCCGAGAACGAGGAGATCGCCACCGCGGCGAAGGTAATTGGAAATTGCCGAAAAGGCGGATTCCGGAATTGCCGAGCCATGCGCGAGGATCAGAAGGCGGGTTTGCGTGTCGGCGAGCGCTGCGGCAAGTTGATCGGACGGGACGATGCGGGCGCCCGGAAAAATCTGGGCGAGCTGGGCTGGCGAGGTGGCGGCGCTGTCCGGGGAAGGAAGGCTGGGCTCGGACCAGATCACCGTGGGAGAAGATTTTTGAGCGGGGGATACGGGTGCGAGCACCAACAGGAGGAGAGCGGTTGCCGGAAAAACAAAGGAGGAATGATTCACCATCGGCCCTCACATTCACTTGAAGAATAACGATACGGCACACACTTATACCATTTTTCGTGCGAAAGGCCGGTCGCCAAGATACCTTTTGAGTTCCTGAAGAGTGTGGCAGTATCTAGGGCGAGTCGAGGCGGATCAGGGGCCGCGGAAGCGCGGGGAAAGAGAAACCAAGACAATGGCCATAGCGACGACAAGCAATGCGCCGACGGCAGCGGCCGCGGGAGGAAGTGAACGGTATCCTGCAGCGCTGGCGATGGTGACTGTGCTGTTCTTTTTCTGGGGATTCGTGACGGTGCTGAACGATATTTTGGTGCCCCATCTGAAGTCGGTATTCGACTTGAACTACACGCGAGTGATGTTGATCCAGTTTGCCTTCTTCACCGCTTATTTTATTTTTTCAATACCGTCGGCGAAAGTGATCGACGCGATCGGTTACAAGAAAACGATGGTTGTGGGATTGCTTACGATGGGACTCGGAGCATTCCTGTTTGTGCCAGCCGCGAGCTCCGCGTCCTATCCGTTGTTTCTGTGCGCCCTGATGGTGCTTGCGGCGGGGATTACGGCCTTGCAGGTCGCAGCGAATCCTTATGTAGCGGTCCTCGGTCCGCCGGAAACGGCTTCGAGCCGCCTGAATTTGACCCAGGCATTCAACTCTCTCGGCACAACAGTTGGTCCATGGATCGGCGGATTGCTGATTCTGGGAGCCGCAGAAAACAAGGACGCCATCTCGAACATGTCCGCTCAGGCGCTACAAGCGTTTCGGGTGCAACAAGCAGCGTCAGTGAAGATGCCATACATCGTGATCGGCGTGGCGCTGGTCGTCTTTGCGTTTTTGATTGGGGCGTTCAAGTTGCCGGCGATCCCGTCGGTCGAGCGTCACTCCGATGGACGGCACGAAGGGAGCTTGTGGAAGTACCGGCATCTGATTCTCGGCTGCGTTGGAATCTTCACTTATGTTGGCGCGGAGGTAGCCATCGGAAGCTTCCTCATCAACTACTTTAATCAGCCGGAGATTGGCAACCTGCCCGAAGTGCAGGGAGCCAAGCTGGTAGCGTACTACTGGGGCGGGGCGATGGTAGGGCGGTTCATCGGATCAGCCATCCTGCAGAAGGTTAAGACCGGGACTGTGCTTGGAATCGCTGCCTTGGCGACGACCACATTAGTTCTGATTTCCATGCTCACAACGGGACAGGTGGCGATGTGGAGCATCATTCTAGTGGGATTTTTCAATTCCATTATGTTCCCGAGTATCTTCACGCTAGGTATTGCGAAACTGGGCCCGCGGACCGGAGACGGTTCCGGTCTATTGATCATGGCCATTGTTGGTGGAGCAATCATTCCTCTGGCGCAGGGATGGATCGCCGATCACATTGGAGTACACCATGCATTTGTGCTGCCGGTGGTGTGCTATTTATACATTGTTTATTACGCGTTTTTGGGATCGCGACCGGTCGGAGTGGAATAACCAAAGGTCCGGAAGCGCGCGTGGTTGTGCGGCTTTGGTAGTCACCTTAGAATGTGAGCAAGCGAGGATTCATGACACAGTTCAGAAATGTTGTGGCAGCTCTAATTCTTTGTGCGGGGACGGCAGGTACGGCGATGGCGAAAACTCAAGTAAGCGAAAGAAGGGGCGGCAAATTGCCAGATGGTTCGGCTGTAGAGATCTATACGTTGAAGAGTGACAAGATGGAAGTGCAAGTGATGAATTATGGCGGTTACGTGCTCTCCATCAAGGTGCCGGACAAGACGGGGAAGGTTGCGGACGTGGTTCTCGGCTTTGATGAACCGGTGGGCTACTACCAAGCCAATCACGCAAAGGGCAATCCGTTTTTTGGCGCGCTGATCGGAAGGTACGGGAATCGCATCGCGCACGCGAAATTTACGTTGGATGGCAAAGAATATACTCTCACCAAGAACGACGGGGATAATACGCTGCACGGCGGACCGAACGGGTTTCATAACCAACTTTGGACCGGACACATTGTTGAGGATGGCGTCGAGCTGAAATATCTGAGCAAAGATGGTGAGGAAGGCTATCCCGGAAATTTATCGGTGACGGTAAAATATACGTTGCAGGGCAGCGACCTGAAGATCGATTACTCGGCGACCACGGATAAGGACACGGTGCTCAACCTGACCAATCACTCCTATTTCAATCTGTCCGGCCAGGGCACGGGAACCATCCTCGGCGACGAATTGAAAATAAATGCCTCGCGCTTTACGCCCGTGGATCCGGGGCTTATTCCCACGGGGGAATTGAAGCCGGTTGTGGGGACACCGTTTGACTTCACCAAGCCGCATACAGTCGGCGAACGGATCAATGCAAATGATGAACAACTTCACCTCGGTCACAACGGGTATGACCATAATTTTGTGCTGGATAGCGCGGGCAAAGGAATGAAAGAAGCCGCCGAAGTTTATGATCCGGCGAGCGGCCGCGTGCTTACCGTGATCACCGATCAGCCCGGCGTGCAGTTTTATACTTCCAACTTTTTGGATGGTTCGATCAAGGGCAAAGGGAACGTTGGTTATCCGAGGAACGCGGCCCTTTGCCTGGAAACGCAGCATTTTCCGGACTCTCCCAATCAACCGGCTTTTCCGACAACGGAGTTGAAGCCGGGCGAGAAATTCCATTTCACAACCATTTTCCGGTTCTCCACGCGTTAGGCTGCACGGAAGATCAAAACGAAAGTAGTTTGAAGAGATGAGTGTCTTAGGAATTGACGTAGGCACTGGCGGAACTCGCGCTGTCTTGATCGATCGCGAAGGCCGAGTGATCAGTTCCGCCACGGCCGAACACGCTCCGATGACTTCGCCGCGGATCGGATGGGCGGAGCAATCGCCGGAAGACTGGTGGAGGGCTGCTTGCCAAGCGACAAAAGAGTGTCTCGCGAAAAACCCCGCGCAAGCGCGAGAAATCGCGGCGATTGGACTGACCGGCCAGATGCACGGCCTGGTGCTTCTGGATGCTCAAGACCAGGTGGTGCGTCCGGCGATCATCTGGTGCGACCAGCGAACAGAAGAACAATGCCGGGAAATTACAAAGAAGGTCGGTGCACGGCGGCTGATTGAATTGACCGCTAACCCTGCGCTGACCGGATTCACACTGCCGAAAATCTGGTGGGTACAACGGCACGAGCCGGAACTCTGGTCGCGCGTCCGTTCGTTGATGCTGCCGAAGGACTATATCCGGTTTCGACTGACTGGTGAGCGCGCGATTGATGTTGCGGACGCTTCCGGCACACTGATGTTTGACGTTGTGCATCGGGTTTGGTCGCCGCCGATGCTTGAAGTTTCGCGAATCGACGAGGCATTTCTGCCGAAGGTGTTTGAGTCGCCGGCGGTCAGCGGACATGTGAATGAGGAAGGCGCGCGGCTCTCGGGATTGCGGCCGGGCATTCCTGTCGTGGCCGGCGCTGGAGATCAGGCCGCAGGCGCCGTAGGAATGGGAATCGTCAAGACTGGAGCGGTGAGTGCAACAATCGGGACCTCCGGAGTTGTTTTTGCAGCGACAAGTAAACCGGTGCTTGAACCCGGGGGAAGAATCCATACTTTTTGCCATGCGATTCCGGATCGCTGGCATGTCATGGGTGTCACGCAAGGGGCGGGACTTTCCTTGCGGTGGTTTCGCGACCAATTCGGCGCGGGAAAGGAAGATGGCCGCGATCCCTACGACCGGCTGGGAGAGGAAGCTAGGAAAACGCCACCAGGAGCGGATGGTCTACTGTGGGCGCCTTATCTGATGGGGGAACGCACGCCGCATCTGGACCCCAATGCGCGTGGTGCCTTGCTAGGAATTACCGCGCAGCATACGCGAGCGCACGTGATTCGTGCCATCTTGGAAGGAGTCGCGTTCAGTTTGCGCGATTCTCTCACCTTGTTTCGGGAAATCGGCGTGCCGATCGAATCGATCCGGCTGAGTGGCGGCGGCGCGCGCTCTGCGGTTTGGCAACAAATTCAAGCGGACGTTTATGGAATGCCGGTGGAATTGATCGAGGCGGATGAAGGCGCGGCGTATGGCGCGGCGCTGCTTGCGGCTGTGGGCGTCGGCAACTGGCGGTCTATCGAAGCAGCCTGCGAGGCCGCGGTTCGCGTCGCGAAACGAGTTCAGCCCGATCCGACAACCGTGACTCGAATGGATCGCCAATACGCGGAGTATCGAAAGCTCTACCCGGCGCTCAAGGGAATCAAACATAGCTTTTGATTCAAGAAGATCTAAGCGATAACCTTCGTTGTCATTCAATCAGAAAGCAGCTGATCTACAGGAAAGACCGCATTCCCCAAAATGACTTTGCGAGATATCTATATGCCATGTTCTGGTTGAGACTCGGTCTGCGCTTAGGGATGACGTCATTTTTGGCATTTGCAACTTGTGTTTCCGCTGTGCCCGATCGAGCCTCTGCCATCAATACGGCTGCGAGCAGCCAGAAGCTGCATATTGCGGGGATTCGCGACGCGGGCGAGGTCGACGATTTCATGTATCGCGGAGCGCAGCCCAAGGACAAAGCGCTGGAGCAGCTCAAGAAGCTCGGCGTAGAGATGATCGTCGATTTACGAGCCGAAAGGCGCGGTTTGATCAAGAAGGAACGCGAGCATGCGGAATCGTTGGGCATGCAATTCGTGAACATTCCAGGGAATGGCTGGTCGAATCCGTCTGACGAGCAAGTCGCGCAGTTTTTCACGCTGTTGCAGCCGACGTCCGGGCACCGGATTTTTGTGCATTGCTGGCTGGGCGGCGATCGCGCGGGCGTTTTTATTGCGGCCTACCGCATCGCGTTTGATGGGTGGACCGCCGATCAAGCAATTCATGAGATGCGTCAGTTCCACTTCAACGCATTTTGGCATCCGAACATGACAAGATACGTTCGCGATTTCCCAGCGCGGCTCGCCCGTACACCGTCGTTGGAATCGTTCCGCCATTCGACATCGGCGGCCAGATGATAAGAGTAGAAAATACTGCCCGCTTGGGTTGTTGAGATTTCGTTTTCGTGGCTCGAAGATTAGCGCTTAGAGCGGCGGCAGCTGCATCTTTCTATTGCCTCAGTTGAGGGTTATTTTCATAACGCAACTAACAAAGATCCCGTCAATTCATGCGCAACGCCGATGAGCCATTGGAATGGGCACATTTTTCGGCAGCACCAGGCTCACGCCCGCCCTGGAAGCTTCCATTATGAACAGGCTGTCGCCAGACAGAGCGAACAAAATTATCGGTGTTTTCGGTAGGAGCTTTCGCAGCACAGGAGCAGCTTGTAAACCGGTCATAACTGGCATCGAGTAATCCAAGGTGATTACGTCGGGTTTAATTTGTTCGGCTGCCTCAATACCTTCTTTACCGTTCTCGGCCTCAACACATATCTGAAAACCATGGGACAAGAAAGCGGCTGCGAGCATCTCTCGTACATTAGGATTGTCGTCCACGACCAAGAAGGTTTTTCCCGGCCCCGGCTTCTTGACGTCCGTTGTGATTTTCACGGAAATCTCTTGTTTGAGCCAGTAGAAGGCTGTGAGTCCATTTCCCACCACACCTTCTGCAATCAAGGCCAATCTCCGTGCCGGGATTCCGGAGCGCTAAAATCAATCATCCGAGCAAACCAAGAGTCTCGCGAATATCAAGGTGTCAGTTTGTCTGCATTTTTTGGGCACGTGAAATGGATCATCATTTCGACCTTGAATTCAGCTTGCACGGACAAACACAAAAAGCTCTGGGTTCTAAAGCCCATACCAGTTAAGACGGTTTTAGATAGGCTCTGCCCACAAACTGTAATCAACGAATGGAACCTCTGGCTGTTCAAATCTGCACACTAAGGCATGTGGAGCGTCGTCTGAACATTTCACGGACGCTCGGATCGCTTGCGACGTTATCGAAGAAAATAGGGATGCGGTGTATTCCCTGAAAGGTTTCGCAGCAATCGATTCCCGTACATTGGCATTCAAGGCGTGGGAAGGCCAGAGTTCGCCAACATGTGGCTAAATTCGCCTACCGATAGTGCAGCGGTTACATGAGTGATCAAATCATCGCCCCGTGTGATCCCAGCATACGTCTCCAGGACGGTGGCTTGGGCGACAAGAGAAAGTGCCTTTTCGTCACCGCATCCACAAAGTCGAATAGCGAATTCCATCGTCCGTTGAATCCTCCGAGGCTAACTCGCTGTCACCCTACAAGAGTTGAAGGTTTCGTGGTTCCCGCAATCAATGTGCGCCCCGGTAAGGTCGGAACACCAGCTCACTTCAACAGGTCATCACGTCCGATGTCCAGTTCAAAGGAAAAAATGGAAATGAAATTTACATTTCGATGACATTTCCATGTGCCGGTAAACGTAGCCTGTTCTCGGCGAACTCGTTTGAGGACCAAACTTTGCCGCATACCAAATCAGCCTTCTTTCTTTGCTATCTTTTTCTCCTGACAGTTTTGGCATTCTTGCGAACTACATCGACTGAATCGACTGCTGCCAGTCGAATCGTTCCTGAATCACAAGTGGCGCTGCCCGAAGTCCAATATCCCGATCCCGATATCGGCGCCGACGCTTTGCTTGCTCGCCAAAAGGCCCAGATGGCTACAGTTAGACAGTTTAGGGTCTTCTACCAATTCCAACTCACCGACGAGCTCAAACAGAGTGGAATCACTTTTGTCCACCACGCTGTTAACGAAGAGACGAAGAACTTTATGCTCACGCACTACGATCACGGCAACGGCATCGCCGTTGCTGACGTCGATGGCGATGGTCTGTATGACATTTATTTCGTCAACCAAGTTGGAGGCAACGAGCTGTGGAAGAATCTGGGCGATGGCAAGTTCAGGAACATTACCCAGGAGGCCGGAGTCGCCCTATCCGGCCGCATCAGTGTTGCCGCAGCATTCGCGGACCTCGGCAACGACGGCGACCAAGACCTTTTCGTCACCACGGTGCGTGGCGGCAACGCGCTTTTCGAAAACGACGGCCATGGGCACTTCAAAGACATCACCAAAGAAGCCGGACTCGACCTCGTCGCGCATTCCTCTGGTGCCGTTTTCGTCGACTACGACAATGACGGCCTTCTCGATCTACTCGTCTGTAATGTCGGCCGGTACACCTCCGATCAAAGGGGACCGGACGGCGAGTACGTCGGGCTACAGGATGCCTTCATGGGGCACCTCCATCCCGAACGCTTCGAGAATCCGGTCCTCTACAAGAACATGGGCCACAACCACTTCAAGGATGTCACCGCCGAGGTTGGCTTGCACCCCGTGGGTTGGTGCGGCGATGCTACCTTTGCAGACTTGAATGGCGACGGTTTGCCCGACCTGTTTCTACTAAATATGGCCGGGAGCTCGCATTACTTTGAAAATTCCGGTGGCCAAAAATTCGTCGATAAAACGCAGCAGTACTTCCCGAAGATGCCCTTCGGCAGCATGGGAACCATTTTCTTTGACTACGACAACGATGGCCGCCCGGATCTCTTCATCACCGACATGCACTCGGACATGTTCCAGGAGGTTGGACCAGAGGCGGAAAAACTGAAAGCCGCGTCACATCCGCCGGACAGCAGGCTTGGCGGGCCTGCGAGCACATTCATCTTCGGCAATGCTCTATATCACAATTTGGGCGACGGCAAATTCGAGGAGGTCTCTGACCGCATGGGCGTCGAAAACTACTGGCCATGGGGACCGAGCGTCGGCGATTTGAACGCCGATGGCTGGCAAGATATCTTCATCCCGTCGGGCATGGGTTTCCCTTTCCGCTACGGTATCAATTCGCTCCTACTGAACAACCGAGGGGAGGAATTCCTCGACGCAGAATTCCTCCTGGGTGTCGAGCCTCGCCGCGACGGACGGACCCATACTCCTTGGTTCGAGCTCGATTGCTCCCAGAAGGTACCTGAGAGCCTCGTCTTTCACATGGGCGGGACGGATCCTTGCAAAGGGCGTTCGGGGAAAATCAGTGTGACTGCCTCGCTTTCGAGCCGTTCGGCTGTGATCTTTGACCTCGATAACGACGGCGATCTAGATATCGTCACCAACGACTTCAATTCCCAACCGCAGATTCTCATCAGCGATCTAGCGCAGCGCAAGCGGATTCACTGGCTGAAAGTGGTGCTGGTGGGAACAGTGTCAAACCGCAACGGGCTTGGCGCCACCGTGCGTGTACAGGCCGGAGGAAATATCTTTACGCGATACAACGATGGCAAGTCGGGCTACTTGTCCCAGAGCGCTCTCCCCCTGTATTTCGGCTTGGGCGATGCCAACAAAATCGATCATGTCGAGGTCATTTGGCCTTCCGAGCGGAAGCAGGTCGTCACCGATGGACTGCATCCGAATCAGACCTTGCAAATCATCGAGCCAAGATGAACTCGCCGAATCATGGGGAGCACTCTCGGCCCGTAGCCGAACCGGGACTTTGTCACTCAGTCGTAAACGCGTTGTAATAGGGAGGCGCGCCCGACCGCTTTCACCGTATTCGAAGCCAAGAAAAGTTAACCCCTCGAAATTCTGTTTGCTCCTTTTCCTCAGCAAGTCTCGCCAATACCGTCAGTTGGAAGCTGTTTACAAATCACATACGGCCGGCAATCGTCCACAACCCAAAAAAGACGAGAGTTTTGCGAGCGACTGACCCTCGTGTGACAACCGAACAGACGAGCTCACCTAGATTTGGCGGAAGACGGACGTAGAAATAACGATCGGAGAAGAAATGGCGACGAAAGAGATTGGCCACTGCGACGCCGTAGTGATCGGTGCAGGCCCGTACGGGTTGTCTGCCGCTTCTCACCTCCGGGCATCGGGTGCGGAAGTACGCATCTTTGGCAAGCCGATGGAGTTCTGGACGGACAAGATGCCGACGGGAATGCTTCTCCGTTCCCCGCGCGCGGCATCAAATATTTCTGATCCAGACGGCCGATGCACTCTGGAAGCGTTCGAACGCTCGGCAAACATCCAGGCGCGGAGCCCCCTTCCGCTTGAGACTTTTGTGAGTTATGGGCGGTGGTTTCAGCAGCAACTACTCTCGGACTTGGACTCCAGGAACGTTACAACGGTCGGCAGAAATGGCAATCGATTCATTATTACTCTTCAAAATGGCGAGCATATTTATCCGAACAGGGTAATAGTGGCGGCTGGTATTGGACCTTTTCGCAAAATTCCTCGAGAATTTGCTGCGTTACCAGCGACCCAATTTTCACACTGCTATGAGGGAGTTGATGTCCATAGCTTCGCAACGAAGAGGATCGCTGTCATCGGCGCGGGTCAAAGCGCATTGGAATGTGCTGCGCTACTACATGAGGCCGGCGCTGAGGTGGAACTCATAGCGAAAATCGAAACGCTGCGCTGGATTGGCGGACACCCTTGGCTTCATCGGCTTGGCCCTTTCACATCAGCACTTTACTCTTACCACGACATTGGACCCGCTGGGATCAGCCGTCTAGTGGCGGCGCCAAATCTGGTTAGGCAGTTGCCCCTTTCATTGCGCGACAGAGTACGTACGCGGGCTGTGCGGCCTGCGGGCTCGCAATGGCTTCCTGCACGTCTTGGAGGAGTCAAAGTTTCGACCGGAAGATTTGTGACATCGGCTCGTTCACACGACGGTGAGGCCGAATTGACTCTCGATGATGGAAGCAAGCGATGCGTAGATCATGTTCTATTGGGAACCGGTTACAAGGTCGACATCTCCCGCTATCGGTTCTTGTCACCCCAACTCATCGAACAGCTGAGCCTCATGGACGGTTATCCATGTTTGCGTTCTGGCTTCTCCAGTTCCGTTCGTGGCCTGCATTTCATCGGGGCCACTGCCGCTCGAACCTTCGGTCCGCTGCTCTATTTTGTGACGGGGACCAAATTCGCCTCAAGGGCACTGACTTTCCATATCGCTCATGGCAAACATTAAGAGACAGGAGCTTTAGCAAATCGATGCCTGCTCAAACGCAGCCCATTCAGATGGGGCAACGTCTACAAGGCGTTGGAGCATTGATTGTCGGAGGCGATCACCCCGGGTTGGCAATCGCTCGGAGCCTCGGACGGCGCAAGATTCCCATCTATGTGATTGACGATCAACATCCCATCTCGGCGTATTCACGGTACACGACTCGTGTTGTAAGGGTCAGAGATCTACGCGATCCACAGAACACGATCGAGTCCCTGCTCGATATTGGGCATCGTTACGGGTTACACGACTGGGTATTATTTCCGACTAGGGATGAAACGGTCATGGCGCTCTCACTTTATCGGGAGCGCTTGAATGAGTTCTTTCGTGTCACCACTCCCGCCTGGGAAACTGTCCGTCATGCCTGGGATAAGAACAATACCTACAAACTCGCAGAACGGCTCGGCATTCCTGCCCCACGTACTTGGATTCTTCAAAGTACCGACCAGCTTCCCTCCCTTTTTCGCTATCTACCGCTCGCCATCAAACCAGCAATTAAAGAAAACTTCTTTTACGCGACTGGCGCCAAAGCATGGCGGGCGGAAACTCCCGACCAATTGCGAGAGCGGTTCGAGGCCGCTGCTCGGATGATTAAACTCACCGAGATCCTGATCCAGGAGATCATTCCTGGTGAGGGCGACCGCCAAGTATCATATTGCGCTTTCTTCCGAGAAGGTCGTGCTCACAGCAGTCTTGTGGCCAGGCGCTTACGCCAACACCCCCACGAGTTTGGCCGAGCCGCAAGCTATGTCGAAACAGCGAACCTACCGGAGATTGAGGAGCTATCCCAACGATTCCTCCATGCAATCAATTTCTATGGACTTGCCGAAATTGAGTTCAAGCAAGATCCACGCGACGATCGGTACAAAATTCTGGATGTCAACGCCCGGGCCTGGGGTTTCCACGGTCTTGGGCAGGCTGCGGGAGTGGACTTTCCCTACCTGCTGTTCGCTGACCAGTTAGGCCATGAGACGCAGCGTTGCAGGGCAAAGTCAGGCATCGGTTGGCTGCGTCTATTGACCGACATTCCAACCGCTGCTGCGGACATGATGAAGGGCTATCTTCGGCCCGCTTCCTTCTTGCGTTCGATTCGCAAGACAAGAATGGAGTCGGTTTTCTCTTGGGACGATCCGCTACCAATGATCGCGGAGTTCGTGCTTCTTCCATACATCGTAAAACGTAAGCTGCTGCATACCGCAATCTCGACTGCATCCCCATAGTTGAGGAGCGGAATGCCAAGGCCCGGCACCATTCTGTTTCCGCCAAGTCTTCGGCGCGATCGTCGGCAACTAGCTTAGCTAGACGATCAAAATTTATAAAATGGGGGCCTTCCGGTTGTCCTTTGGCGACAGCGCCACCGAAATGTCACCTCGCGCTAGAGGTAGCTAAGCCAGTTGTCGCGAACGGATAGAACGGTTGTGGGAGAGTCTGGCGAAACGAAGGTATGGGTTGCTCCGCTGCAACTTTAAGAACTATGTCGCACTGAAACCGGATGTAAGCGGCTGTCGGCCAGAACTAATCGCCCGTTACTTCATGCGTTGGAACCAACCACCAAGATTGGAGACCGACTTGTGGCAGCAATATACTGAGCTCGGAGGAGTTACACATGAGACTCAAAATCCGTACCAGCTTGCGTTCCAGAATCTCGATTCGGACGGCTCTCAGTACATTACCAGTAACACCCTCGATGAACTGAGTCACGCAGACTTCCTGAATGCGTACTTAATTTCTAAGGGCGAGGAACCAGTAGATCTCGATGAGTTTCGCACTTTGCCGAGCAGCACCGCGGACGGGGCCGAACAAATCGGACGCCTCACCAACCTGACGAAGCTCGATTGCGGTCCCATGTCGGGTTTTGACGCAAACAAGGTCAACGCGGAATTCTTCGCGGACGGCAAGTGGAAGGCCAACCTGATTTGCAATCTGGGTTACCGCGATGCCGACAAGCTGTTCCCCAGAAATCCGCGTCTCGAATTTGAAGAAGCGGCATCAATTCTGTAGCGAAAACCGCGAACACAGTTTGTAAAGACTGGGTTATGCAAATCGCAATCGATAGCCGCAGTGCCGGACACACGGACGGCTGAGAATCTCGGCCCCCGCAGATCGCTTGAGCCGCCTTTCCGACGAAGTCGAGTTTACGGATCGGGTCGGTCTGGACGTATTTGGGATTCGCGAGCATCACCGGGCGGAGTCGCTCGAATCATGTAGCTATGCGTTCGGGCCGCAGACAAACCGGTTGACTCTCCTACTTCCCGTTCGTTATCCTTTGCCCAGAAGCACTTTTTGGTATCTAGCGCGGCCTCCTGGCCGCGTTTTCTGTTTCTACCAAGGCAATTCTGATTTTGTGTTTCCGTGGGCATCAATTCGCACATGCGCGTGGGGATCTGCGCGAAACACGGTCCCGACTCTGAAAAACTGACAAGAAAAGAGGCTCAACTGATGGGAATCCTGGAATCCGCAAGGCCCGCCATCATCATCTGCACCAGAGACCGCGCAGGCGCGACAGCGTTCTATCGCGACACCCTAGGGCTGACAGTGGCCTACGAAGACAGCTTCGCTGCCGTCTTCAACATTGGTGGCATCACTCTACGGGTCTCTACCGCGGATACTTTCACACCGCATGAGCACACCATACTCGGGTTCAACGTACCGGATGTGGTAGCGACTGTAAAAGCCCTGCGGGGAAAAGGCGTGACTTTCAATAGGTATCAACATTTGAGTCAGGACGAACTCGGCATCTGGGCCGCTCCCGGAGGCACCGTGCATGTCGCTTGGTTTAAGGACCCTGACGGCAATGTGCTGAGCGTGACGAACGCTTGAAATGAACCGTGGCAGGTAGCCGCCGCCGAGGTAATATCCTGAAGTGGAGCCGAAAAAAGAACCACCGACGATAGAGGACTTTGGATCGAGCAGAAACGTGGTCCTCTGCCGCCCAAGGTGAAGGACAAAATCAGACGGGGCCAAATCCCAACTCCAAAACCTTGTATAACCCCACCTTCTGCTAACGGCAACTGGGGATAAACAAGCTCCTTCCGACTTCTCAAACCAACCGAATTGGATGTTTCGAGGTTGGTCACAGATTCGGAGCGCTTGGACATCGGTGGGTCTGTCTTGAAGGCTTTCTTATTTTGCGGATAATCATAGGCAAGAATAATGAGCGTCGCGGAGTCGCGTTGATGCCCAAAAGCAAGGTTGATTTCGACACTGTACGGAATATCGGACTAGCGCTGCCTGGCGTTGAGGAAAGCACAGCGTACGGGAACCCGGCTCTCAAGGTCAACGGGCAGCTCCTGGCATGTGTACCCGCTCATCGTTCGGCCGAGGCCAATTCACTTGTCGTTCGAGTAGACTTTGAGGAGCGCGCCGATCTGCTCGCTACTGCTCCCGATGTTTACTACGTGACAGAGCATTATGTCGGCTACACCGCCGTTTTGGTCCGCCTATCGCAGGTCAATCCCGGTATGTTACGGGACTTACTCGGTATGGCTCACAAGTTTGTGAAAGCCCGCAAAGCACCGGGTTCAGCGTCACGCAACCGACGTAAACCCAGATCACGAAAATAAAGATGTCATGCGAGAGTTGACGGGCTTGTTGCGTACCCGAGGGGACCATGTTCAGGGCCCGCGAGCGCTTGAAGGGATGATTCAACTCGCCCCCTGTTGAACTCCAGGTCTTACGTTGCCAGTGAAAAGTTGGAAAGGTGCGACTGCCCGATTAATCTTTATTCTTGAAAGATTGGCGAGAACGATCGATTTTCGTGGGAGAGAGATCGGTCGAATCTTGCTGGTGGATGCCTTGAAGAAGGCACTTCAAAACGGCGAGCTTGTTGCCTCCTTAGGCAGTGGTGGTAGATGGAAGGACGAGGAAGCAATAGAATGCAGCCGATGAACACTTACATCCCGCTCGCACATCATCCTTAGCTCGTCTGGTGGGCCTATTCCGGCAAAGGAAGGAGTTGCCCGGTTCGAGATCTTCAATCAGGGTTGTCTGCTTTGATTCCAGCCATGCAATCTTGAAACTTCAGCCCGTGGGGATCTTCTTCCTGCTCCCAAGTCGCAACATGGCAGCTCTCGTGTTCCATTGTATCTTCTAGATCTTGTTCTCTAATGTTGCTGTTTCTGTCCACTTGAATGAGAAAAGTGCCGTCGCTCTGCTGCCTGGTCTGGCCCATGTTGTGTGGGTCGCTCAGATCCGCCCATTCAACAATAGCTGGCGGCAGGCTGTTCTGGAAAAAAATCCGGTTCAGCTCTCGGTATTTGTATTGCAGGAATTCCGGCACCCGTTTGCGTTCTTGCGCCACGGCAAAACGGATGCCCCAACCGATCGTCATCAGGGCCAGAACGGAAATGGTGATGTTGATGCGCAAGCGCACCTGATTATTGTTTGGCCTGGGTCACGCTGCGGGAATGGGCAGAGCGGGCCCAATGAGATAGTACTTTTGATTGTTACTTTAGAAGGGGTTGGTTTCGATCGGTTCTCAGGTAATCTTCGAACGCGCTGCGAAGTCGCTAAACTGCGAAGGAACGGCACCGTGAAGTCTCTAATAACGATCTGAAGCCGTCACGGGAAGAAAACGCCCGCGTCCAATGGGAGATTTTGCATCTTGCATCTAAAGCCGAACTCAGTAGGCGAATCCCGCCTTCTGGCAGGACCACCCAAGTTCACGACGAGGGAACTGATGTCCCTGTAACCGAAAACATCAAATTCCCTTCAAGGAATCTTGCAGTCCCGCAGACGCAAGATTCTCAACAGAACCATTCATAACCGTGAAGCAGAACGGCAACACAAATCCGTCCCTCATTACCCGGTGACCAGAAAAGTCGTTTATTTCAGATTGGAGCGAGGTTGTGGATTGGACTGAGGGACAACGGCACGCCGCGTTGGTCTGGTGGGGGCGGCAGGAGTCGAACCTGCAACCAGTCGATTATGAGCCGAATGCTCTAACCATTGAGCTACGCCCCCGGCATCTTTCGATCATACCCTGATCTTATACTTCTTCTGAAGAACATCGGTCGGCTTCTTCAATCCGCTTTGGCCGCGCGATTCATCTGGCTTTAACTAACAAACCACGTTGTCGGTGCGTCTACCACTCTCCTGCCGCCTGAGAACAGAATGAGACAACTCAGAAGTCGTGCAGGCCGGCTTGGCGGACTAACCGAAGTTGCCGAAGGTTAATGGCTTATGCTCCACACATATGCTGCGAGTGCGGAGACTTGCTCAGCTGTGAGTTGTGCGCCACCCATCGCTGGCATTGGGCTACGATACTTTTTGGGTTGCGAAACCCCGTCAGTGATCGTTTTCGAAATTCCAGCATAGCTGCCATCACTCCATAGCCATTGCTTACCCGTTAGATCTGGACCCAAAGTCGAGCCCTGACCTTTGTCACCGTGGCAACCTGTGCACGCAGCTCCGCCCACCTGACCGCGATAAATCCGCTCACCGAGCGCAACCATTTCTGGCGTTGCCCCATTAGGAACAGCAACGACGGATGCAGAGCCACCCGCGTCTGGATGCGTGCCTTCTGGAGGGTTGGCATCGGTTCCGACGATTTCACCGGCCGGAGCCGTTGCGCTCGGACAAGGTGTAATGTTGTTACCAGGTCCAACCGCACCTCCGCGATAAACAATTCGATAAATTCGCCCACGGATATCGTCTGAAACGTAGAGCGCACCGTCCGGCCCGACCGCCAAGCCATTCGGACGATGCAGAGCTCCTTCTGGTGTTTTTACTGCTCCTGCGAAACCGTCCGCAAATATTTCGCACGAGCCTGAGGCATGATCACCGGCCATCGGCTGAAAAACGACATTGTAGCCACCCTGCGGGTACGGAGCGCGATTCCACGATCCGTGAAAAGCAATAAACACGCCATTTCGATAGCGCGCAGGGAATTGCTTTCCGTCGTAATGAACCATTCCGTTCGGCGCCCAATGCGCGGGAAATGCGGCGGCTGGCGGAATCTTTCCCGCGCACACGCCGATCTTTTTCCCGCCGTCGCCACCATATTCCGGCGCTAGGACCAACTTTTCCACAAACGGATCGTAATAACACTCGGGCCATCCGTAATCTCCGCCCTGCTTCAAGAGCATGACCTCTTCAGAGGGCAGTGTTGCTTCCTGGTCGGGCTTGTACAACTCCGGCCAATTCGAATGCAGCTGGTCTCGTCCGTGTTGCGTTACAAACACGCGGCCACTGGAATCGATAGCAAACCCTTCGCCGTTGCGAATTCCGGTAGCGAAGCGCTCGGCCTTTGAGAAACTTTGGCTCGTCTTGTTCGCGTCGTACCGCCAGATACCGCCGCGGGTTTCGAGCTCAGTGCAGGGATCTGCACCGGGAGACTTGAGGGTACGGTTTTTCAGCTGACAAGAATTGGTGGCACTGGCGACATCGATATACATCGCCCCAGCGGCATCGATGAGGAAAGGGTGCATGGGATGGTCGCCCCCGAGCGGCAATCCCGACACGATTGTTGTGGGAGGATCTTTCGGCACAATTGAGTCAGCGACCAGCGAATATCGCACGATGCGGTCGTTGATCTCCGCATAAATCGAGCCTTTATATAGGCCAATTCCAGTGCCCCCAGCGCCGCCGCTCTGGATGGTTTCACCAAAGCGCTTCTGGACGTCTGCTTTCCCATTACCGCCGCTGTCTTCGAGCGCAACCAGGAAGCCACCTTCGGGCGGGCTGGTGTTGCCGTAATCAGGATCGGTCCACGTGTTCACATAGACCACACCGCTCGGTGCAACCACCAGATGACGCGCGTGACCAATACCGTCAGCAAATACGGTCGCACAAAAGCCAG
Organism: Candidatus Acidiferrales bacterium; assembly: GCA_963722985.1. Classification (GTDB taxonomy): domain Bacteria; phylum Acidobacteriota; class Terriglobia; order Acidiferrales; family UBA7541; genus Acidiferrum. The sequence continues at coordinate 1,218,791 of CAVROZ010000008.1, forward strand.
AAGGCAACTTCAACCCGCTGTCATCGTTCGGACAGGCTTGGCGCTTGGCTTCCGTAGTGCCATCCTTTGATTTACTTTGAGCCGAGGCTAGGGAACTGAAAACGCACGACGTGCTGAGCACGGCGAAGAGGAATACTGCAGGGCTGGATTTGCGGATCAGTCGCATTGAACCCTCCGAAGATCGATGGTAGGAATTGGGACCCGATGGGGTGGAGTTGCTCGGCGAAACGCACGGTACTGAGCTATGGCCGATGGAAGCGACCGACCAAAACGCCTTTCATTAAGATGTGTCCATCCATCGCTTTCATCACGTCGCTTTGCGTCGCGTCCGGACCGAGAGTTAGCTTGATATCCAGGGCAAAAAGTTCAAACGTGTAGTGATGATAAGGACCGACCGCAGCTGCGCCCATTCCGAGATAACCAACTTTCTTGCTTTGATTCTGGCCCTGAATCGAGCCATCAGGTAGTTGCGCTTGTTCTGGCACTCCCTCAGGAAGCTCGCGCGCTGTTCCCGGAATGTTGAAGATCAGCCAGTGCAGGACTTCATCGGTTTTCTTCATGGGCGCCGTATCCGGATCGTGCAGGATCAGCGCAAAACTGACGGTTCCGTCGGGTACAGAGGTCCATGTCAGCTTCGGAGATACCGGAGTTCCTTCAGCAGCCATGGTGAACTTGTTCGGAATGATGCCGCCGTCTTCAAAAGCGTCGGTTGTGAGCGCCAACCGGGGCTTGGTAGGCGCTGGTGCAGAAGGCGTTTGTGCCATCGCTCCAGCTGCCGCAGAAATCAAAATCAGGGTTGCGATCCACGATTTCATATTCCTCTCGCTATGTTAGAAGAGTTTCAGTTGGCCGACCTTTGCTCTCGGACGCGCCAATTGTAAATGACTTGGGCAAAATTCGCCATGAAAGTGGTTTGTTTTGTCACGATTTAAGTCGAATGTATTCGTGAGAATCGGACCGTTCGCTGCGACGATCTTGCTTGAGATGTACGTACGATGCTCATCGGTTGGCAAAAGAGCTCAGGACGACGTTGGTGAGATGGAAGCGCGAAGAGCCAACGAGTTTTTTGGAGACCGAAGTGGCGACAACCATCTGGTCCACATCGGTGGCCCATGCGGCAAACAGATATCATTTCCGCGTGCGTCGAGGTCTTTGAAAAAGTATTCACGAGCACCAAATGAAATCCCCAGGCAGGCGCCGAGCCGCGCTACTATTTTTCCAAAAGGCTTAGATCTTTGAAAACCACGGTTGTAGAGCCAGTTTCGATCTCCGAAGCTGCCGCTAAACCGAGAAGCATTGTTTCGGGAAGATCGAGAGAATATGAACCATATTCTTTCCTGTTTTTCCATCCACACTCAGGAAGCCGATAAATTTATTTCCAGCTCGCTTCAAGCGAAGCCGTGCGTGCGGAAATTCAACAGGGAATGCAGGTGGACCGGACTTGTGTGGTGGATACTTGACATTGACAGCCTAGCGCCCGGGTGGCGCGCCGGCTTAGGGGAAGAAGCCGTCACTTGGATGAATGGAGATATGGGACAAAGCCTTTTGTGTTCGTGCGCAGCTTGTAGACCGATTTTGTAGCAGTGATGTAGAGAGTGCCGTAATCGGCGTCACCCCAGGCGAGATTGGCCGGCTGCTCCGGCATGACGATGGTGCCCAAGTGATTGCCCTCGGGCGACCAGACCCAAATTCCTTCTGGGCCGGTTACGAAGAGATTTCCAGCGCGATCGACTTTCATGCCGTCCGGGACGCCGCCCTTTTGTGGCCCGGTTTCGCTGCCAAATATGCGGCCATTTGCGAGCGAGCCGTCGGGCTGGAAATCATAGACTCGGATGTTTCGTTCGGCGCTGTCGTCCACATAGAATCTCTTGCCGTCAGGCGAAAAAGCGAGGCCGTTCGGCTGGGTCAGCTCCTTCGTGAGCAGTCGAACTTCTCCTTTGGAGTCGAGACGATAGACTCCTTGAAAAGGGATTTCCTGGGTTTCTCCCTGTGGAAGGTCCAGAGTCGGGTCGGTGAAATAGATTGCCCCATCTGGCCCCATGACAACATCATTCGGGCTGTTGAATTTCTTGCCCTCGAAGTGATCGGCGAGAACCTGATATTTTCCGTCCGCCTCGATTCGAATAATCGCGCGCAGGACGCTGGCGCAGTCCAGCAGTTTCTGATTGAGGTCGTAAGTATTCCCATCGGGGTCGCCAAGAGAGATGAGTTCTTCCTTGCGGCCGTCGGGATACACTCGATAAATCTTGTTGATCTCTTCATCGCTGACGTAAACGAATCCTGCCGGGTCCCACACCGGGCCTTCGGTGAAACCGAAACCAGTTGCCAGCGTTTCGAGCTTCGCGTCGTGAGAGAACAAATCCCAGAATTGTGGAGTTTCCGCGCGCAATTGGAAGTCACGATGAGGCCTGTCGGCACGAGTCCCAGGAAGGAAGAGCGCCAAGAACAAGAGTGTGAGTGTAATCGAGAGAGTTTTTTTCATATGCGGCGCTCCGTCCTCAATTGTCGTCTTCGTTGTCCGATTGATTTTCCGTTCGCTGAGCCTTTGCGACGGTTACGAGATAACTCACAATGTCATCAAGTTCTGACGGTTTGAGGGTCGTAGCGTAGTCGGTCGGCATAATCGGCTCGGGGAGGAACTCGCTCTGCGCGACTTCAGACCTGTTCAAGAAATGAAATGTGCCGTCAAACGATTGCAATTGAATCGAGAAATTATCTTCGTTTCGAATGACTCCGGTAAATTTGCGCGAGTCCCGCATTGTGATGACGGCGGTTTTGTTCGCTTTGTTCGCGTTTTCGCCGGTCCGCAGGATGTTTGCGCGAATGTCCGCGGCTGAAAGAGTTAGGCCATAAAAGGAAAGATCGCGACCGAGGAAGCCGCCCTTGCCTTGAACCATGTGACATTCAGAACACCGCGCCGTTCCGAAGAACAGGGATTTGCCGTTGCGGGGATCGCCCGGAATGGCAGCCATCGATCCTTTGCCCTGTAGCGAGCGGAGATAGAGTAGCAGCGCCTTTAGCTTTGCATCGCCAAAAGAATCGAACGGAGGCATACCCGCGGCCGGCCGGCCTCCCCGCAACACTTCCATGGTCTCCGTGTCGGAAAGCTGCACAATTTGTTGACGCGTGGCGATGTCCGGGCCGCGTTCACCGCCACGGCCGTCCAGGCCATGACACCCGGCACAAGCTGTTTCGAAAAGGCGGTGTCCCTCACTGGACGCTTGTGCAGGAGTTTTGGACGCAGGACTCGCCGGAGCCTGGGCATCCGCATTGTGCATAACAGCAGCGCCGAGCGCACAAAGAACAAGACTCGTTGCCCACCGAAATAGATTGCGCGCTGCGCGATTTGGATAGATAAGAGAGAGCATTCTGGTTAACCGGGCCATATCACCGGCACATTATCACATGTGCCGGCGTGAGCGCAGTGGGTTCGAAATACCTTATCGCGCAGTGAGTGTCAATCACTTTTTCGCCATTCAAATATGACTTTCTCCCATCTTAAATCGATTCAAAAGTATTTCGCGCTGCGGCCTGCGAAGTGATAAAGTCCTCTTCCATCGGTATTCGGAGGACCTATGAATAAGGCCTTTCGCCTCGAGACGAGCGGAATCTTCCTGAAAACATCCGTCGTTGTTGTGCTCCTCTTTGCTGGGGCCTTGGCTTTCGCGAGACATCCGTCCGCAAGCGGGCGTCCGCGGTCGTCCCCGGACGAAAGCGCGGCAGGGTTGCTTGACGGGTATCGGCACGTGGAGGTTGCGTCCGTCTCCGATGCGTTGGAGCAGTTGACGGGACGCAGGATGTATATGTCTCATCGCATGCGGCCGATCTTTCCCACAAAATTTGCGGGATTCGCAGTGACGGTTCTTTTGAAAAAGGAAGCCAACGAGGATCCGAATGCGTTGAGCGGAATGCTTACGGCCATCGACCAGGGCAACAAGGATTCCGTTTACGTGATGGTGGTCGAAGATGGCAATGACATCGCTGGAATGGGCGGTTTGATGGGCACGGCAATGGCCGCCCGCGATTTTGCGGGGGCCGTAATCGATGGAGGCGTTCGCGACACAGCGTACCTGAAGAAAATTGGATTTCCCGTGTACGCGCTTGGAATCGTCCCTTCAACGTCCATCCATCACTACCGTTTTGCCGGGGCAAATATTGCGGTGGTTTGCGATGGCGTGGAGGTGAAGGCTGCCGACATTGTGGTCGCTGATCAAGATGGGGTCGTCGTGGTGCCTCGCGCCGACGCGCAGAAGGTGTTGACGCTCGCCGAGGACATGGACTTCAAGGAACACTCCATGTACGCATACATCGAAAAGCTGAAATCCATCGAGGAAGCCGTAAAGAAGTTTGGAAGGCTTTGAGTTTTCGAATTGAGGGCTGGCAGTTACGCCCGGAGACAGGACTTCGTGGAGCGATGAGGCGAGCGACAAAGCTTTTGGGCGCCGCGGTTGTTTCGGTTTGGATGGCAGCGGCGATTGCGGCCCAAGACGGAGGCAAACCGTCCTTATCGGTGACCGTCGATGTCGCGCCAGAGCGGCTTCTCGCCGAACCGGTGGGGAAGGACTGGTTGTCCTACAATGGCGATTACACGGGAAGACGATACAGCAGCCTCGATCAAATCAATACCAGCAACGTGGGGCAGCTGCGCGCACACTGGGTTTTTCATGCGCCAAATTCCGATAGTCTCGAAGTTACGCCCGTGGCGGTGGATGGCTTGATGTTCGTCACTTCAGCCAATGACGCCTACGCGCTCGATGGCCAATCCGGAAGAACCGTCTGGCACTATTCACGGCCAATCACCGAAGGGCTCATTGATGACGCTTCACAACACCACAATCGTGGAGTCGGCGTCTGGCACTCGCGGATTTACATGGAAACGGACAACGCGCATCTGTTGTGTCTGGACGCTCGTTCGGGACATCTGCTCTGGGATGTCGCCTATACCGATGGGAACAAGAATTACGGAGCCACAAGCGCTCCACTGGTCGTGAAAGACAAAGTGCTTGTTGGCACATCGGGCGGCGACGACGGTGTGCGCGGATTCGTTGCCGCGTACGACGCAGAGACCGGAAAACAAGTTTGGCGCTTCTGGACGATTCCCGGACCGGGAGAGAAAGGCGCAGAGAGTTGGCCCGGCGACCTGTATCTGCACGGCTGCGGCACGACCTGGATGCCCGGAACGTTCGACCCAGAGCTCAACACGATTTACTGGGGTACGAGCAATCCTTGCCCTGATTTTGACGGCGATGTCCGTCCTGGCGACGATCTGTATACCGATTCCGTTCTTGCGCTCGATCCGGATAGCGGGAAGTTGAAGTGGTATTTCCAGTTCACGCCACACGACCTCTATGACTACGATGCCACAGAAACTCCGGTTCTCATCGACACCCTGTACGCCGGACAGCCTCGGAAGCTTCTCGCCGAGGCCAATCGTAACGGTTTTTTTTACGTTCTCGATCGCACCGATGGGAAATTTCTTTTTGGCGCCCCTTTCGCGGAAAAGCTGAATTGGGCGAAGGGACTCGATGCTCAGGGGCGGCCTATTCGGACCGGAGCGATTCCGACACCAGAAGGGACGCGGGTCTGTCCCGGATTTATCGGCGCAACCAATTGGTATGCTCCCTCCTTTAATCCCGATACGCAACTTTTCTATTTTCTTGTCAATGAAAATTGCAATGTGTATTTCAAGAAAGGCGAGAAGTTCGAGGAAGGGAAAGCTTTTTATGCCACCGGAGTGAAACGAAGTCCCGGAGACGATCGGCAGCGCGTTCTGGTTGCGTTCAAACTGGACTCCGACAAGCCGGCTTGGCGCAGGCTGCAGATAGGAGTCGGTCATTCCTCCGCAGGTACCATGACAACCAAAGGCGGCCTGATTTTCTTTGGCGATGATGGACAATCGTTCGAGGCTGTCGATGCTCGCACCGGTATCCCGCTGTGGCATTTCCAGACCGGACAGGATTTTCATGCGTCGCCGATGTCCTACGCGATCAATGGACTGCAGTATGTGGCGATTGCTTCGGGAAGCGATATTTTCAGCTTTGCCTTGCAGTAAAAAGAGTTTCGTTTAGTCCAAAAAAAGGAGAATGTACATGTTTTCGAATCTTACTTCTCGCAGGGGATTTGCCGCTCGGCTCGCTTCGCTCTTTACCGGGGTCGGAGCCGCGAGCTTGCTTTCGAACTCGACGGTCGGCGCGGCTCAAGCCCCAAGCGGTGTCCAGAAACTCGACTATGACGGAAAGACGGCGGGCAACGGCTTTATTACGCCGATGATCATTCATAACGGCATCATTTATGTTTCCGGACAGGGCGCTCATTCGCACGACCAAAGCGAATTTTCGATGGATATTGACACGCATACGAAAAAAGTGATGGAAAACGTGAAGACGCTCGTCGAACGCGGCGGCGGCGCGATGGACAGCATTCTGCAATGCAACGTGTTCCTGGCCGATATCGATTTCTATGAGGGCATGAACAACGTGTTCAAGACGTATTTCCCGAACGGCGGTCCGACGCGAACCACTGTGGCGGTCGCGGCGTTGCCCGGAAAGTCGCTTGTCGAAATTAATTGCATCGCCGCGGTGGTGAAGAAGTAAGGGCGCAAAGGAGAAAAATCATGGGATTCAACTTGAAATGGACGCGCCGATCCTTCATGGGCGGCTTCGGCGCACTCACCGCGGCGATGTTGAATCCTAGGAGGTTGCTCTCCTCCGCTCCCGCATCTAGGACTGCAAAAGTCGCAGGGTTCGGTTCGACGGGGAATGTTTATGAGGAACTCGGAGTCACGACGGTGATTAACGGGCAGGGCACCATGACCGTGCTGGGCGGATCGCTGATGCGCCCGGAAGTCGAGGCGGTCATGGCCCTGGCCGGCAAGCATTTTGTGAGCGTTCCCGATCTGGAGGTAGCCGCCGGGAAGCGCATCGCGGAAATGCTGAAGCTTCCCGCCGGATATTCGGCCATTGTGACCTCTGGCGCGGCCGCAGCAATGCAGTCGGGTCTTGCGGGAATCTTGACCGGAGACAATCCGAAGTTCATCGAGCAAATCCCCGATCTGACCGGGATGAAGTCCGAAGTCATCATCCAGAAAACGCATCGCAATGCGTTCGATCACCAGCTGCGTAATACGGGCGCGAAGCTGATCGTCATTGAGACGCGTGATGAGTTTCGCAACGCGGTGAATCCGAATACCGCGATGATGCATTTTTCCAATTTTGCAAATGAAGAAGGCCAGATCAAGGTTGATGAGTGGGTGAAACTCGGGAAAGAGCTGAAGATTCCCACTTTTATTGACGCGGCAGCCGACACGCCACCGGTTTCTCACCTTTGGGATTACGCCAACATGGGCTATGACCTGATTGCTTTCAGCGGGGGAAAAGCGATGCGCGGCCCGCAATGCGCTGGGCTCTTGCTTGGCCGCAAGGATTTAGTGGCTTATGCTCTGTTGAACAACAGCCCCCACGAAGACACAATTGGGCGCAGCCAAAAAATCGGCAAGGAAGAGATCGTCGGAATGGTCAAGGCATTGGAGTGTTATTTGAGCGAGGATCACGACGCACTCAACAAGGAGTGGCAAAAACGGTTGGAACTCATCTCCGCGAAAGTCACGACGCTGCCTGCCGTCACTACTTCCTATTTCTTGCCGGACATGGCCAACCACGTTCCTCATCTAGAGATTAAGTGGGACCCGCAACGCATCAAGATAACGCCACACGACGCCTATACTGCTTTACGCCAAGGGAGTCCCTCGATCGTGCTTACAACCGGTGAACGCCCCGATGCGCTGTCGATGAATTCCTTCATGCTGCAACCTGGGGACGACGCGATCATCGCGGACAAACTGTATCAAGTTCTCAAAGCGCACTCGGCATGAGTTTGTGCAGTTCAGAAGCCGTGCCGCGGAGAGTCCATGGCTGAGGATGGAAAAAGCAACGTCCGCTGGTTTCTCGTGTTCTGGCTGTTCGTCCTAAGCGCCGTTTCGTTTCTGGACCGCGTAAATATTTCGGTTGCGGCCAGCGCGATCGCTTCAGACTACCGCCTTAGTGACGTTCAATTGGGCTGGGTGTTCAGCGCGTTCCTTTGGGGATACGCGCTTTTTCAAACTCTAGGTGGCTGGCTGGCAGATCGAGTCGGGCCGCGGCGCATTCTGGCGGCCGGTGTGGTCTGGTGGGGTATCTTTACGGCTTTGACGGCCGCCGTTTCGCCGACTTTGACCGGGGCCGTTTTCTTCTTTGTCTCCGTGCGATTTCTGCTGGGTGCGGGCGAAGCGATCATCTATCCGGCGTCCAATCAGTTTGTGTCGCGATGGATTCCAACGCAGGAGCGAGGTATCGCGAACGGCCTGATTTTTGCCGGCGTTGGCGCAGGGGCCGGTTCGGCGCCGGCGATTGTGACCTATATCATGTTGCATTACGGATGGCGCTGGTCGTTTTGGCTGAGCGCGCTGCTGGGTCTGTTGGTCGGAGTGGTCTGGTATCTGACGGCACGAGATACACCGGAAAAACATCCGAGGGTATCTGCTTCTGAGCTTCGGCACATTCAGAGTGGACTGACGTCGGGCGAATCGACGGCTGGTAAATCCGGAGTTTCGCCCGGCTCGAAATCGGGTGACATCCCGTGGCGAGTCATTCTGCGCAGCAAGGAAGTGTGGCTGGTGACGCTAAGTTATTTTTGCTTCGGGTATGTAGCCTGGATTTTCTTTAGCTGGTTCCACCGTTATCTTTTTAAGGTGCGCGGGCTCGACCTGAAGTCCAGCGCCTTTTATAGCACCTTGCCGCCCTTGGCGATGGTGGCGTGCAGCCTTTTGGGTGGCGTGATCAACGATAAACTGACCAAGGCTTACGGGAAGCGTAGAGGCAGGTGCGGAATTGCGGCTTTCGCGTTATTTCTTACTGCCGTTCTTCTCGTGCTTGGGTCGCAGGCTGTCAGCGCCCAATTGGCGAGTCTGGTGTTAGCTGGTGGCGCTGGCTCGCTTTATCTGGCACAGAGCAGCTATTGGTCTGTCACAGCCGACATCGCCGGTTCGCGAGCCGGGTCCACTTCCGGTTTCATGAATATGGGAGCACAGTTAGGAGGCGGCGTGACGGCCGTTCTCACGCCGGTCATCGCCGTTCATCTAGGCTGGACCTATCCTTTCATTTTCGCCGCGGTGCTCAGTGCCCTAGGGGCGCTCGCATGGCTGGCCGTGAATCCAATGCGAAACTTGGATCACATCGCGTGAAGATTGTTCAGGAGATCTCCCGTGACCATTGAAGACGTCATAAGCAAAATCCACGAGATCGGCATTATCCCCGTAGTTCGCGCAGCGCACCTCGATGAGGCCAAGCGGGCTGCGGATGCGATCTTTGCAGGGGGAATCCGCGTGATTGAAATCACGATGACTGTCCCCAATGCCCCGTCGATGATTCAAGGGCTGGTGCGCCATTACGGAACCCATCTGTTGACGGGGGCGGGCACCGTTACCAATGCCGCGCAAGCCGAGATTTGCATTGATTCCGGTGCGCAGTTTCTTGTCAGCCCCGGGTTGTCGGTTTCAGTACTCGAAATCGCCTCGAAGCGCGGTGTTATTGCGATACCTGGTGCGCTCACTCCCACCGAAGTCATGGCGTCGTTAGAGGCAGGCGCAAAACTGATCAAAATCTTTCCGTGCGGCAGCGCTGGAGGGCCGAGTCACATCAAGTCGCTCAAGGCTCCGTTTCCAGACACCCGCTTGATCCCAACGGGGGGAGTAAATCTTGCCAATGTGGCTCAGTATTTTGCTGTAGGTTCTTTCGCAATCGGCGTGGGAGGCGAGTTGGTCGATTTGGGAGCCATTCGTCAGAATGAAACCTCCAAGATTACGGAAATGGCTTCTAAGTTCGTCGCTGCCGTCCGTCAGGCGCGCTCCTCAAACACCTAAAAGAGGCGATGCGCTTCATGCTGGTCACAACCGTTGATGTGAAGCGTTGCTAGTCGTGGACGTCTACGTCTAATTGCTGGCCTTTCGGACATTTCGTAACTAACTGATTTAAATATGCTTAAATTCGCCAGGGACACTTGTATGCCCTATCTGTAACTCGATACCGTTACGGTACACCCGGCTGTTTCCCTTCATGACACCCCAGTATCAGTACCACAAACTGTCCTTAAGCACGAGTACGAGTACCAGAACTAACGGATGCCTATGGGAGGTTAATGAATTTCTATGCTTTCTGACCACCAGCGTTTCGTACGCAACCAAGAAGTGGTCTCGAGAAAGATCGACGGCGAACTGATCATCGTTCCCATTCGGAGCGGGGTTGGCGATCTGAATTCCTTGTACACGCTCAATCCAGTTGGTTCGGTGCTCTGGGAGTTCATGAACGAGGTTCATACCGTCAGCGAGATGGTTGGCCGGGTCTGTGAAGAGTTTGACGTGACCATGAATCAGGCAAAACAGGACATCGAAGAATTTCTCGGTTCACTCATCGAGGAAAAGCTCGTTCTCGCGGGCACCAGTATCAGCCAGAAAGGATTTTGAGTGGTCGAGACAGCCACCTACGGCGAATTCTCGAACCTCCTCCACGAGAGGTTCGCGGGCCGTCGTGTGCCTGTCGAGGTCTCGATCGAAGTGACTCATCGCTGCCCGCTCGAATGTCAACATTGCTACAACAACCTCCCGATGAGTGATTCGAACACGCGCAAAGAGGAATTGACGTTCGAAGAGCATGTTCACCTGCTCGACGAGCTTGTCGATCTCGGGTGCCTTTGGCTGCTTTATACCGGTGGCGAGATTTTTGCGCGTAAAGACTTCCTGGACATCTATACCGAGGCGAAGAAGCGCGGTTTTCTGATCACGCTGTTCACCAACGGGACGATGATCACGCCGCGAGTTGCGGACCACCTGGCGAAATATCGGCCCTTCAACATTGAGATTACTTTGTACGGCGCGACGCGTGACACCTACGAGGCATTGACGCGGATTCCTGGTTCGTTCGACCGGTGCATGCGAGGAATCGCGCTGCTGCTAGAACGTGGCTTGCCCTTGAAGCTCAAGACTGTTCCTACTTCAGTGAACGTTCACGAAGTGTACGAAATGAAACGCTTCGCCGAACAGGATTTAGGTGTGGAGTTCAAGTTCGATCCCCTGGTGAATCCGCGGACGGATTGCTCGCAAAGTCCATTGGCAGTGCGGTTGTCTCCTGAACAGGCCGTAGGACTGGAATTCCGCGATCCTGTGCGGCGCGACGAGTATCTGCGCCTAAGCGAATCCGAGCTTGCCGCGGACCTGTCGATTTCCACAAAACGCTATACCTGCGGCGGGGGGCACAACGGCTGCGCCATTGATCCCAAAGGCAAGATGACCATTTGCGTGCTTTCTCATCGCGATGGGTACGACGTTCGCTCCGGGTCATTCGCAAAAGGATGGGAGGGCCGGCTGAAAGAGATTCGAGACACGAAAAACACGCGGGAAACCATCTGCACGCATTGTCGTATTCGCACCCTTTGCAGCATGTGTCCCGCGAACGGAGAGCTCGAAGGCAGCGACGCAGAGAAGCCTGTCGACTTCCTCTGCCAAGTGGCTCACCTTCGTGCGTTTGCGTTGGGCGTTCAAGTGCCGAAACATGGCGATTGCGCCTGCTGCGCCGGTGGGGAACACCACGCGGCGCTCCGTGAGTCCGCTGGGCGCATCAACAAAGATTTAGTCACATTCCCAAACATTTTGGCGTCTTCCTCCCCCCGCTCGAACTCTCTGCTTCCCGTACTGGATTCACGGCAAGAGTGCGCCACGGGAGGGTGCTTATCTTGCGGCTCGCACCACTAACCCGGCGCAGTTAAGACAGATCGTGAAATGAAAGAGAAATCAAAACCCGAGAAAAAAGCAAAACCTCCGTACCGGCCGCCACAGGTCGTACGGGTGAGCCTGCGCCCGGAAGAGGCGGTTCTCGGCCATTGCAAGGTCTCGGGTGTAACCGGGCCGATCTCCGGTTCGTGCAAGACCTTATTCTGCAAAACATTTGGATCCTGATCGGAAGGTTGCGTACTGCGAACAATGATCTGCGAGACGACAAAACTGTCGAAAGAATTCACGATGGCTACTCGTGTGGCCGTCTCCATCGGAGGATTTTCCTTTGGGATCTGGTGCGCAGGGGACATGCCGGTCGCGCTCGATCCTGAACACCAGCCGTTTCTGCTTTCTTCCTCGTCCAAGGACGCTTGCTCTTTCGAACTCGATGTTTCCTGGGTTGACGGACTAGCCGTGCCCAAGAGTCAGCCGTCTTTTTCTTCTGGGGGGCTGTGGTCAGCCTACGCATCCAGCACGGGAACGCAGTTTTATTTTTCGAGCCCAGCCGTTGGCCCGCTGCCATACAAGGCGGCTTGGTTCGATCCTTCGTTTGAACGGGGACACGTCGTTCTCAACCGCTCATCGTTTCGACAGAGAACTTCTATTTTTCCTCTCGAGTATCCGCTTGACGAACTCGCCATGATGCATCGCCTGGCTCTTGGTCAAGGTGTTGAAGTCCATGCTCTCGGTTTGGCGGACGGAGATGGCAGCGGCTATCTGTTCCTCGGTCATTCCGGTGCAGGCAAGAGCACAACGGCGCGCCTCTGGATGGCCGAGTGCGGTGTGAATCTGCTGAGCGATGACCGCATCATCTTGCGGAAGCACGATGAAAAGTACTGGATGTACGGAACCCCATGGCACGGCGATGCCGGGGTTGCGTCACCGGATCGGGCCCCGCTGACCGCCATTTTCTTGCTCGAACAGACACCGTGCAACGAAGTTAAGTCGCTTTGTGCGTCGACGGCGGCCGCCGAAATTTTTGCTCGCGCGTTTGTTCCGCATTACCTAGAAAGCGGGATCACATTCACCTTGGGTTTCCTCGACCAGCTCACGCGCTCCATACCTTGTTTCATTCTGCGCTTCACGCCCACTCCAGAAGCAGTGGAGGCCGTTCGCTATGCGTGTGTCTGAGCCATCGGTGCGCAGGGATTCGCGTCTGTTCAAAGAACTCTGTGAAGCCTTGCTTCGGCGTGGAAATGCGGCGCAGTTCCGTGTGAACGGCCAGAGCATGACTCCGAATCTCCTCGACGGCGACGACATTGTTGTTGCGCCGACAAACGCGGCGCAACTGCGAAGGGGCGACGTGGTTCTTGCTGAAAATACCGAAGGCTTGCGTGTTCACCGCGTGAATTCAAGCGATTCTTATCCGGGGGAAATGCGACTCCGCAGCGATACGGGGCTTGACGAGGATGCGCCCGCTTCGCAAATCCTCGGCAAGGTTGTGGTGATGCGTCGTGGGGCCCAGGAACAGAAGTTCGACACGATCCAGACGCGTTTTGTTCATCCTCTGAGGATCCTGGCGCGGCGCGTGCATGCCGCGGCGAAATTGCGTTGGCACCGCTTGCTTGTGCTTCTCTCCGGGATGGTCCTGCTTGCGCTTGCATCCGCGTCGTTCCTGGCGCCGAGGGTCCACGCTCAGACCGCCGACCTTCAACTCACTCAAACCACATCCGCCACCGCGGTCGCGGCCGGCTCGAACTACACATACACAGAGGTCGTCAAGAACAACACATCGTCGGCTACGGTTACATCCGGGACGATCACCGTATATATGCAGACGCCAGCCAACACGACCTACCAGTCGTACACGGGAACAAACTGGACGTGCACGAATCCGGGCGCAAACGGCATTGGTCCGATCATATGCACTTACAACACCACGCTAGCCAGCGGCGCGACGGCTAGCACGCTCACCATCACCTTCGAGGTTGCTCAATGGCAGGCAAAGACCGTCTATGCGGTAGGCACGCGGATCGTCGACAGTAACGGAAACATCGAGCAGGTTTTCAGCGTAAGCGGCACGGGAACCTCGGGCAAAACGCAACCTACCTGGAGCACCACTCTGCTCGGCCGTACGACCGATAATGCGGGCGCGAATCAAATCGTGTGGCAAAACGCCGGCACCGCCGCCGGCACGACCATTCAAAGCTCCGCCACCGTTACGAACTCCACATTCGTGGACACCGTTCCGTCCAACAACACGAGCTTGACTTCAATCATTATCGAGCCCGCTACTAGTTCTGACCTGGCTCTCTCGATGTCGGTCGCTCCCACTCCGATCTTTGTCTCTTCGGCTTTGACTTATACCATCACAGTCCAGAATCTCGGCCAGGCCAGCGCCCCCGCCAGTTCGAATGTGTTCACCGACACTCTCCCCGCCGGCCTCACCAACGTAACCGTCGGCGCGTCCGCCGGCTGGTCCTGCTCCGGCACGGCTACGATCACCTGCTCCATTACCTCTGCCATGGCCGAGGGTGCCACGGCCACGATCACGATTACTGGCACTGCGCCTTCTGCCGCGCAGACGCTCACCAACACCGCCACAGTTTCTCTGACTGGTGATCCAAACTCCGCAAATAACTCAGCGACCGCCTACACGGTTGTCCAACCTCTAGCCTGTGCCACCCCGGGTCGCGACGGAGCCGGAGGGACACTGAGTGGAGCGGTGAACACCTACTTTCCGCCTTCAACGAGCGGCACCCTTGCTTCGGGATTCACCTCGGTTGCGTTGGGCGCCGCGGCTTCATCGGGCGCGCAGAAAGCGATCGCCGCGGGCGATCTGGTGCTGATCATCCAAATGCAAGACGCAACGATCAACGACACCAACACGAGTTCCTATGGCCACGGTGTTCCCGGTGATCCAGCCTCGGGTTCCACGACTCTCGGGAGTTCCGGCTATTTTGAATTTGTAACTGCCACCAGCGCGGTGGCGGTCACAGGTGGCACGCTCACTTTCACTGGAACAGGACCCACTGGCGGCTTGCTCAACAGCTATTACGAGAATGCGGACAGCGCCACGCAAGGTCAGCAGACTTACCAGGTTATTCGCGTTCCCCAATATACGTCGGCAACGTTCAGCTCCGCACTTGCGCCCATTGCGTGGAACGGGTCTGTTGGGGGCGTGCTTGCTGTCGATGTCGCTGCCCAACTCACCCTAGGTGGCACGGTGGCCCTCGATTACCTGGGCTTTCGTGGTGGTGGCGGCATCAACCTGACGGGTACGACCGGCCTGGCCGACACGGACTACGTGACAGCCTCGCCTGCGACTTTGACTTCAGCAAGTTCCAACGGATCGAAGGGTGAGGGCGTTGCCGGGACACCGCATTGGGTTGTACCACTTTTGAGCACTGTGACCACTTCGTCGACGGCGGTAAGTACAGGCCAAACGGTAGTCGAAGGGCTTCCTGGCGGCAGTTTTGCGCGAGGCGCTCCGGGCAATGCTGGCGGAGGAGGAACCGACGGCGATCCGAGCGGTAATGACTACAACTCGGGTGGCGGCGCTGGTGCCAATGGCGGGGCGGGAGGGCAAGGCGGATATGGCTGGAACAGCATAGCGGCGACGAACTCGACCGACGGTGGATTTGGCGGGACGCTATTCCCGGCTTCCACAAGCGCCCTCGCCATGGGCGGTGGCGGCGGCGCGGCCACCGTGAACAACGGCTCTTATTACATTTCGAGCACGAACAACAACGCGAACTGTGGAGCCACTTGCACAGGTATTTTCAGCAGTGGTGGCTCGGGTGGTGGCATCGCAATTATTCACGCGGGTAGTGTCGTCGGAACAGGAACGATCAGTGCCAACGGCGAGGCTACGCTCAGTACGTTGAACGACAGCACAGGCGGAGGCGGGGCGGGCGGCTCGATTTTGGTGTTCGCGAACAGTGGGGGCCTGAGTGGACTCACGGTCAGTGCAGCCGGCGGCAGCGCGGGCGACGCGTGGCCTAACGAGGCGCCGGGTGGTTTTCCCGGAGAGCGTCATGGACCCGGTGGTGGTGGCGGCGGTGGTGTCATCGTTCTCTCTGGTGCGCCTGCCTCGAGCAACGTCGCGGGTGGAAGTAACGGCTACACCGACACGGTTCAGGATTCTTACGGCGCGACTCCCGGACAAGCCGGCGTTGTCGTGAGTACAGATATCATTACCGAAACTCCTGGTACGCAGTCTGGCGCATATTGTGCGGGCGCGGACCTTGCCGTGACCAATAGCGGTTCACCACAGGTGGTGCTGCCCGGCGGAAATATCACCTACACGCAAACGGTGACCAACAACGGGCCGCTCGATGCCGTCAATGTGGTCTTCAGTGAAGGCATTCCGGCCAACACAGTTTTCGAGTCCATTAATACGGTTCCGGGCTGGACTTGCCAAACTCCCGCCGTCGGCGGCACTGGAACGATTACCTGCAGCGACCCTGATCTTGCCAATGTCGGCACTCTGAGCTTCACCGTTGTCGTTCAGGTTGGGAACGGAACAACCAATGGAACGCAAATCGTCGATGTCGACACCGTGACCTCCGGAACAAACGACCCTAACCTTGCGAACAACACCGCGACCGCCACGACGACAGTCGGCAGCGGCACGCAAGCCGATCTTGCGGTGACCAACACAGCTTCCTCGCCGACTGTTACCGCCGGATCGAACGTCACGATGACCGCAGTCGTTACCAACCTCGGTCCGGCCAGTGCGTCGACCGCTGTTTTTACAGAGACGATTCCGACGAATACCACTTTAGGCGCTGCTTTCATTGCGCCTTCCGGTTGGTCCTGCAACACCATTGCCGTCGATGGCACCGGCACGCTTACCTGCAGCATGGCATCGTTTGCAGCCAATGCCACAGCGACGTTCCCGCTGGTGCTGAATGTGACTTCGGGAACAGCGTCCGGCACGGTAATTTCCGCTACAGCGAACATCGCCGCACCTACTCCGGATCCAAACTCCGGAAACAATTCCGCGACAGCAACGACGACCGTTGCTGGCACAGGGCAGGCCGACTTGGCGGTGACTGCTTCCGGCACCCCAAATCCGGTCACACCGAGTAATAACATCACCTACACGCAGTCCATCACGAATAATGGACCGACAGCGATCACGATATCGGGAACCACGACCGTTGCATTTACGGATACCATCCCAGCCAATACCGCGCTTGGCGCCGCGTTCACCGCTCCTACAGGCTGGACATGCAACACGATTGCAGTCGGCGGAACAGGAACTCTCACCTGCACACTTAATTCCGGACAAACTCTCGCGGTCGGAGCCGTCGTCAAATTTCCCTTGGTCGTCAACGTGAATGCGGGTACCGCGTCCGGCACCACGATCACGAATTCTCCGAACATCACCAGCACGGTCAGCGATCCGAACACGGCCAACAATACGGCTACCGTCACAACTTTGGTCGCTTCACCTTCTCAAGCGGACGTAAGCATCAACAAAACCGCCTCTCCTAATCCTGTCAACCAGGGCACCAATCTGACCTACACCTTAACCGTTTATAACGCGGGACCAGCGGTGGCTCAGAGCGTTGTCGTGAGCGATCCAATTCCCGCCCAAGTGGCGTACGTCTCGGCCTCGACGACAGTGGGAACTTGCACGGGCACCACAACGGTTACTTGCAATTTGGGCAATTTGAGTGTGGGGGGCACGGCGGTTGTCACGATCAACGTGAACGCCGTTACCTTTAGCTCGAGCACCCTTTCGACGAATACGGCAACCGTCAGCGCTTCCACGTCCGATCCCAATCTGTCAAATAACACATCATCGTTCACTACCACGATTCAAGCTTCGACCGCCGTGGATATTTCGTCCTTCAACGCTTATTCCCAGCCGGACGGCACCGTCCGCCTCGTGTGGCACACACAAGAAGAATCCCGGAACCTTGGTTTTCATGTGTACCGGGAAGATGGCTCCGGGCGCCATCGGGTGGACCCTGCGCTGATCGCCGGTTCGGCGCTGCTTTTGCGCGGCTCCAAACCTCAGCATGCTGCAAAGACCTACGCGTCGATTGATTCTCAACCGGCGCCCGATGCGACCTACTGGCTCGAGGATGTAGATATCAATGGCACGAAGACCTTGCATGGACCTGTCTATGTCGAATCGGTTTCGGCAGACCAAGCTAGCTCATTCGGCCTCCGGGATACGACCACCACGGCGAAGGTATCTCCGTCGCTTTCGAAGCTTTATGCCAGCGCTCGAGGCGAGAGCGCTGCGCCTGTTCGGCATTTTGGGCCACAGCCTGTCCGTCCTTTGCCGCTCGTCCGCACGCAAAGTTTCAATGCGGCGGATCACAATGCGGTCAAAATCTCGGTGAATCAGGAGGGCTGGTATCACCTACCGTTCTCGCAGCTTTTCTCCGCAGGACTCAGCCCGAGCACCGATGTTCGCTCTTTGCATCTCTACGCCGAAGGTGTTGAACAGCCGATCTTACTGGTCGGCCAGACCTCAGGTCCCCCGTCGCCGAGCGACGCCATCGAGTTTTTCGGCACAGGAATTGACACGCCGTTCTCAGCGGACCGTGCCTATTGGCTCGTTGCCGAGAATTCCGCCGGAAGACGCATTCCTTCCGCTCCCCCCGCGCTTTCAGAAGCGCCTGGGCCCAACAGTTTTCCGTTCACGGTTGTGCACGAAGACCGGACCGTGTATTTCGCCGCGCTGCTCAACGGGGAAAACAATGACAATTTCTTTGGTGCGATTGTTACGTCGGATCCTATCGATCAAACACTGGACGTCGCACATCGCGATACCTCTTCTGTTCAGCCGCTCACTCTGAACCTGGCGTTGCAGGGAGTGACGGCCAGCCAGCAACACTCCGTCCTGGTCCAATTCAATGGCTCGACGGTTGGCACGTTCAATTTCTACGGAGAGATTCTTTCTACGCAGTCCTTCTCTCTCGATCCATCGCAGGTGCTGGACGGCACGAATACTGTCACCTTGACTGCCCTTGACGGGGACAATGACGTCAGCGCGGTGCAATCGATCGAGCTCCAGTATCTCCACACGTATGTCGCGGACTCCGACTGGCTGCAAGCCACCGCGCCGGCCGGCACGAATTTGAACATCTCCGGATTCTCGAACTCTCAGATCCGCGTTTTCGATATCACTGACCCGCTCAATATTTTTGAAATCAACGGCAAAATCGCGCCGGAATCGAGCGCGTTCGGCATCACCGTCGGACTCCCCGCGGGTTCAGCGAGCACGCGGAACATTCTGGCGTTTTCGGCCGATACGGTTTCTTCCCCGGCCGCCATCGCGCCGCATGCGCCGACGTTGCTCGATCAACAGCATCGAGGCGCGGACATCGTGATTATCTCCTATCCGGATTTCGCCTCTCACCTTACGCCGCTCTTGCAGCTTCGCGAATCGCAGGGCCACACCGTTACGGTAGTCACCACGGAACAGGTTTTTGACGATTACAACTATGGTGAGCGCAGCCCGTTTGCGGTGCGCAGCTTCTTGCAGGATGCCGTTTCGCACTGGCAGAAAAAGCCGCAGGCGGTGCTCCTCATCGGCGATGCTTCGATGGATCCGAGGAATTATCTCGGTTTTGGCGATTTCGATTTTGTGCCCACGCGCATCATCGAAACGGCGGCACTCAAGACCGCCTCCGACGATTGGTTCACCGACTTCCTGCAAAACGGCTACGCCACGATCCCAACGGGCCGCCTACCCGTGCGTAGTAGCGGCGAAGTGGACCTTCTCGTTTCGAAGATCGTCGGATACGAGCAAGGCTCGTCGGCTGGTTCCTGGGACGCACAGGCACTTCTGATCGCGGACCAGAACGTTGACTCAAACTTTACCGCCGCCGTCACTTCGGCCGCCGGAACGTTGCCTTCTTGGCTCAAAACTTCGCAGATTCTTGCCGACAGCGTCGATCCATCGACGGTGCACTCACAGATTATCGAAGCTCTGAATGAAGGGGCCCTGCTGGTCGATTACAACGGGCATGGAGCCGAACAGCAGTGGTCGTTTGCCGATTTGTTTGACAACAATGATGCTCTGGGGCTCACCAATGGTGGCCGGTTGCCGGTCTATCTCCTGATCGACTGCCTGAATGGGTTATTCCAGGATGTGTATGCAGAGAGCTTGGCGAAAGCTCTCATCCTGGCTCCAAATGGCGGCGCGATTGCGGTCTGGGCTTCGTCCGGATTTACCGACGAACCTCCGCAGGCCTCGATGGATCTTGCTTTCCTCCAGCAATTGTCTACGCATCCCGCCGACCCGTTGGGCTTGCTCATTCTCAACGCCAAGAACGGAACGACTGACAACGATGTCCGGCGTACCTGGATTCTCTTCGGGGATCCCAGCATGAAATTCCATTCCTCATCCTCCGGTTCTTCGTCGGCCGATTCCCGGCCGGCTTCCCTGTCCGTTCCCGCGGCCAGTCCTGGCGGCTGCCCGCAGGACCTCCCGTGTGCAAAGGAGAAACCATGAACGCCAAAATTGCTCGCCTGTTTTTCGGTGCGGCTTTGTTTGCGGCCGCGTACGCAGGAACGGCAGCGCTGGCGCGGGCGACGGCCGAAGATCCGCCACTCGGTCTGGTTGAGAAGACGACCGGAGCGCAAATCGGCAATGCGGCGGCATCGGAAGGACTGTCGGTCTATTCGGGCGACTATCTCTCTACTTCAGACGAAGGCTCGCTCCTTGTGCGCGTTGGGTCTGTTTCTCTCGAGCTGCAGGGCTCATCCTCGGCGCATATCTATCGAACCCCGTACGGTGCGGTCGTGGAATTGAACCGAGGGAGCGTCCTTTATACGACGCCAGGCGGGGAACAGAATCTGGTCATTGTCGCTTCGGACGTGCGCATTACGCCCGTTCTTTCCAACGCGGATTTTGGGCGTGTCTCAATGGACGATCCTTGTGACATCACCGTGCAAAGCCAGAGAGGGAAAGCGAATGTTGAGGTAGGCTCAGAACATCGTACGATCGAACAAGGCCAGACTTACCGCGTACACGCTGAAAACGAAATCAATTACCGCAAGTATCTCTCACCGGATGCGGACGATTACCACAGATATCACGAGCACACGCCTTGCGCGGCTTTGGATATGGCCAACGGACATGCACCGATCGCCCCTGGGTCAAGCCATTTTCTGTTGGTTACGGCGGGACTCATCGGCTTGGGCACGGGAATTGGCATTTTGAAGGCCACGGAGAGTTCTGACCGCCCCTGAGTTTATCTTAACCGTGCCCTCCGACCAGTTCCCGCACTATGGATCCAACAAAAGTTCTCGCGTCGCCGAACAGCATCAAGGTCTTGTCCAGGTAATACAGTGGATTGTCGATTCCGGCAAATCCAGCGGCCATACTGCGCTTGATGACCATCACCGTGTGCGCCTTGTCCACATCCAGAATTGGCATTCCATAGATCGGGCTGCTCTTGTCTTCACGGGCAGCCGGATTGGTCACGTCGTTGGCTCCAATGATGAGAGCCACGTCGGTTTGAGGGAAGTCTCCGTTGATGTCATCCATTTCGAGCAATTTGTCATACGGAATATCCGCCTCAGCCAGCAGCACGTTCATGTGTCCTGGCATACGCCCAGCCACCGGGTGAATGCCAAATTTCACGTCGATGCCTTTCT
Organism: Candidatus Acidiferrales bacterium; assembly: GCA_963722985.1. GTDB lineage: Bacteria > Acidobacteriota > Terriglobia > Acidiferrales > UBA7541 > Acidiferrum. The sequence continues at coordinate 1,240,161 of CAVROZ010000008.1, forward strand.
TGGTCAAGGCGTCGTACAATTCACGGACCTTGTGTTGAGCCTGCGCTACCGCCATGCCGTAACCAGGCACGATCACCACTTTGTTTGCCGCCGCCAGAATTCCGGCGGCTTCTTCAGGAGAAGCACTGCGTACCGGACGCGCTTCGACCGCGCCCGCAACCGCCTGCTGCTGTTGGCCGAATGCACCGAACAGGACGTTCGTGAACGACCGATTCATGGCTTTCGACATATTCACGGAGAGAATGAACCCGGAGGCTCCATCGAGAGCGCCGGCGATAATCAGCAGCTTGCTACCCAGCACGAATCCCATCGCCGCCGCCGACAAACCGGCATAAGAATTCAGCAGCGAAATTACCGTCGGCATGTCCGCTCCGCCGATGGGAATGATCATCATTACGCCGAAAATCAACGGAATCACGATCATCAACGGGAACAAGAACATTTTTTCCGGATGTTGCACCAGCATGACCGCGATTCCGATCGCCACGGCCAGCATTCCCAAGTTGACGAAGTTTTGTCCTTTATAGGTGATAGGCCTCTGCGGCAGGACCTCCTGAAGCTTTCCCGCAGCCATCAGGCTGCCGGTGAAGGTCAAGGCGCCCAGGATGACTTCGAGGGAAAGCACGCTCATCATGAACTTCGGAACGGCGGGGGCGCGCAAGTAAAATTCGGCGGTGCCCACGAGGGTTACGCACAGCGCTCCGAAGGCGTGGCTCAGGGCCGTCCGCTGCGGCACCGCGGTCATTGCGACTTTGCCGAGAGGGACACCGATGATCGTGCCCAACACGAGTCCGATCGCCACCCAACGGTAATTCAAGCCGTGATGCAGCAACGTCCCTACAATTGCCAGGAACATCCCTACTTCGCCAGCCCAGACGCCTCGTCTCGCCGTCGCCGGTGAGCTCAGCCATTTCAGGGAAAGAATGAAAAGGGCGGTGGCAATGAGGTAGGTGACTTCGATGATGATATCGGCAGGAATCATGTGGTCACGATTTCCTTGATCCGCTGGCTTTGAACATCTTCAACATGCGGTCCGTGATGATGAAACCGCCAACGATATTGCTCGTAGCCGCCACGATCGCAATGGTCCCTAAAATCGTAGCCAGCGTGCTTTTTCCCTCGCCCGCCAGGATGATCGCTCCCACAACCGCGATTGCGTCCAATGCGTTGGTCAGCGACATCAGCGGCGTGTGCAGCAGCGGCGAAACGCGCCGGATCACTTCAAATCCGATGAATGCCGCCAACATGAAAACGTATAGTCCCGTCAGCAGATCCAGTTTCATCACGCACCCCCCGCCGGCGTCGTTTGCACAGCTGGCAATCCGAAGAATTCTCTCACGCGCGCGTTGACCACTTCTCCATCCTGTGTCACCAGCGTTTCGCGAATGAGTTCGTCCTTCAAATCGAGCCGCAGCTGACCTTCTTTGACAAGATGCTGCAGGAACGCGCTGACATTCCGCGCGTACAGCGCACTCGCGTGATAGGGTACCGTCGCCGCGAGATTGAATTCGCCGATGATGGTCACATTGTGCTCCACAACGATTTGGTCGGGTACGGTGAGTTCGCAATTGCCACCGCGTTCCGCCGCCAGGTCCACGATCACCGATCCCGGCGCCATTTTCTGAACCATGTCTTTGGTAACGAGCACCGGAGATTTTTTGCCGGGGATCACTGCGGCGGTGATCACTACCTCGCTCTCCGCTACCGTCTTTCCGAGAAGCTCGCGCTGCTTTTGGTAGAAGGTTTCGTCCTGCGCCTTACCGTAGCCACGCGCATCCTGCGCGTCTTTCGCTTCGATGGGCAATTCCACGAAGCGCCCGCCGAGACTCTGAACTTGCTCTTTCGCCGCAGGGCGCATGTCGTAGGCGGAAGCCACCGCGCCGAGCCTCCGTGCTGTGGCAATCGCCTGTAATCCGGCTACGCCTGCGCCAATGATTAGCACACGCGCCGGCGCAATGGTTCCCGCGGCTGTCGTCAGCATGGGGAACATGCGCGGAAGAGTATTCGCCGCGAGTACGACGGCTTTATATCCGCAGATTGTGGCCATGGAGGACAAAGCGTCCATGCTTTGGGCCCGCGTCGTGCGCGGCATCAGCTCGACGGAAAAGGAGGAAACCCCGCGCTCGGCAATTTCCTGAAGAGTTTTTAAAGTCCCGAGTGGGCGCACGAAGCCGAGAAGAAGTTGCCCTCTTTTCATCAGAGGCAAATCGGAGCTTCCGGTTTTGTCATTTGCGCCATGGCACAGGAACTGGACAACGATTTCGGCTTGCTGAAAAAGTTCCGCGCGATTTGCGATGAGCTGAGCGCCCTTGTCCGCGTATTCGGCGTCGGGATAACCTGCTAGAATTCCCGCGCCGGCCTCAACCATGACCTCGAGACCTGACTTTTTCAGATTTGGAATCACCGCAGGGACGATGGCCACGCGGCGTTCCTTTGGGTAGATTTCCTTGGGCACACCGACGATCATGCGCCCTCCTTCCAGAACTCAGGATTTGATCTCTGATGAATCTTGGACTCCCGCGTATGTTTGGAGCATTTACCGAGGGTGGAGCGAAGGACCCTCTTGGAACAAAAAGGCAGTCTGCATTTCACGCACGACACATGAACCGCAACGTCTGTAATAACTTGTGAATTTTATCCTTAATTTCGCGTTGGCTACAAGCGGCGGCCTCCGCTACTCGAGACTGTTATAAAAGGCGAGGGCATCGCGTAGTTTCTTCATGACCGCTTCCTTCTCTTCAGCGGAATTCCAATCCGGGTATTTGTTGGTGATTTCGATGGTCCGGTCAATCCAGGCCTTAAAATAGTCGGCATCTTCCTTCGAATAAGGCCGCTTGCCGTCGATGGTCACATACACCGGGCTCGTTGTTGCATAAGCGTAGTTGTCCATTACCGGATATTCCGGTTTGTCGCTCCAGGCACGCAGCAGGCACCAGCCGCTCTGTTTGAGCGGAACGGTTCCCGCCGCGTCGGCGGAATCCCGCGCGCCTTCGAGATTCAGGTTTTGGGCCACTTTTCCGTTGCAGACAACTTCGAGATGATCCACGGGCACAAAAGATCGTAATTTTGCAGCGAAAGGAACTGCTTCTTGAGGGGCTTCGAGCTTCAGTTCACTGCCCACCATCTCGCCAGATAACTTGAACTCGATCAGGGGACCATTCGTTGCGAACGAACGGCCTTGCTTGAGCTCAGCCATCCACGTTTCGACACTGACGGGCCATAGCGGAGTCCAAACGTATACGCGGTCAAATCCGACCTGCCCGCGAATGGGAGCAGCATAATTCGTTGTCGCGTCTGTTCCTCCCCCCGCGGGAAGCTTAAATCCGAGGTTGAGGAGCTTGTACCAGACAGCGGCTGTGGATTTGTGGTCGCTGAAACCGACAATTTCCATGTAATCGAGTTTTCGCAATGCTGCATCGACCGGCAATTCATCCGTAATCGTTTGTGCGGGCGTGGCAAAGGGATCCGGCACTTGGTCAAACGGGTGCACGGCGCCGACCAGCGCGCCCTGCGCGTGAGCCATGTCGTAGACATCGGCGTTCATCGGAAACAGGCTTGCGGCTGCCGTGTCCGGATAGCCCGCATATCCCGGTAACAACAGATGATCCTTCAAATTCAGGATCCCCCGGTGGCCCCAGTAGCTCGTGTGAAATTCCTGGCCTTGAACAATCCGAGGGCCGGACTCGTCTGCCGGGTTTGGCGTGAAATCGACAAAGTCGATGTCCGGAAAGCGTTGCTCCTTATTGACCACCAGGTTGTTCACGAACTGAATTCCCTCGCCATCTGCAATGACGCGCAACCAATCGGGATCATTCTGGTAGGTGCCACCGTAATTCATGTGCACGTGAAGATCCGCGCTGGTCCAGTGGTCGCCGGCGTTCCAGGGAGTTTGCAGGGCGTGCAGAGGAATGCGAAGTTCCTTGGTTTCGCCGGCGAGAACCTGCAAAGTTCGCTTCTCCAAGCGATAGCCCGGACCTTTACTTACTTCCACAGTGGCACTGCCCACCGGCGCCACGAACTCGTCGGAGGGATTCACATATACATAGTGACGCTCAAACTGCCTTTCACCCCGGTCAAAACCGTCATCCGCGTGGACCGTTCCTTCTTGCCAGCAGAACCGGCCTTTTTCGTCTGTCATCGACACTCGAGCACTCGTCGGTCGCCCATCTTCGGTCTCGACAGACACGCGCACCGTGCCCGCGGGTTTCAGGAATTTCAGGTTCTTTGCATCAAAACCGGTGATCTGGCGGATTATACCGTCGCCGAACTCTTGTACTTCAATTGCAGTGCTACCCGTGAAGTTTGAAACGTAGGCGATTTTCTTGCCGTCGGGTGACCAGCGTGGATTTGTTTGATCCCATGCGCCATAGGAAATCGGAAACGCTTGGCCGCCCTTTGCCGGCAGAACCCACAAGTTTTGCCATTGCCTGCCGAGATAGGAGCTGTAGACCATTCGTGAACCGTCAGGGGAGAAATCCGGTCGCGCCTTCCAGCTCGTTTCTTCGGAGTGGATTTCGCGCGGTTCGGCTCCAGGCTCGGCTTTCATGCGCCAGAATCCGCCTGTCCCATAGATGTGCTCCTTGTTCGAAACGAACAGGATCTCCTTTCCGTCGCGCGACACCACGGGATTGATCTCCATGTCGTACGGGCTGTAATAGTAGCGGGGCAGGGAACTCTCGGTTTCGCCAGTCAGGCGGACAGCGTTCTTTAACTCGCCATCGGCAAAATCCGCTATGAAAACGTGGAAACGTTTATTGTACTCCGTGGAAACCCAAACAATTTTCTTTCCATCCGGCGACCAACGTGGTTCAACGTTGACTGCTCCGCCGTGCGTCAGGGGCTTAGCCTTCTCACTGGCCAAATCGAACAACCACAGTTCCATCGCATCTTTCTGGTATGAAACGAATACGACGCTCTTGCCGTCCGGAGACCAATCGGGTTGATAGTCGTAACCGTCTCGATCGGTTAGTTGCATGGCTTCGCTCGAATCCAGCCGCTGTCGCCAGAGCGAACCTGACATGGAGTAGATCAATTCCTTCGAATCCGGACTCCACGTAAGACTGCTTGGTCCGCTGGTCAACTGCGGCAGATACAACTCCCGATAATAATAAGAATGCGGCTCATCAATTTGGGACAACACAGGACGCCGCTGTGCGCCCGCTCGAATCGCACCGCAAGCCGAAAGAAGGAACATGATTGCCAGAACTGGTTTCATGTTAGGCGAAGTGCGTTTGTAGGTTTTCCTTGGTTTACGGTCGCTGATTGCTGGCACCTGTGAGGGTTACTCTACGCCAAACCAGCTTTTGTGAGGGGCATTTCTCTTATGCGCTTTCCTGTGGCCGCGAAGATTGCGTTGTAAATTGCTGGAGCAACTGGAGGGAGTCCGGGTTCGCCGACTCCCGCCGGAGGTGCGTCGCTTTCGACGATATAAACATTGGTCTGCCGTGGCGCCACATTCATTCGGGCTACCTCGAAGGTATCAAAGTTCGATTGATCGATGACTCCATTGGTGGCGGAGATTTCGCCATAAAACGCGATGCTGGTTCCCATGACGACCGCGCCTTCGAATTGCTGCTTCGCAATGATCGGATTCACGATGGTTCCCGCGTCGAGGGCTGTATCGACGCGTTGAATCTGCACTCGCCCATCCTTCACTTCCGCTTGTACCACGGTGGCCACATAGGTCAAGAAACTGCGGTGAACGGCGATTCCCATCCCGAATCCATTGCCGAATTTCCGCTTTCCCCAGCCGGATTTTTCTGCGGCGATCTGGACCACCCGCCGGAACCGCGCGATATCGATGGGATATTTTTCGTAATCGCCGTCGTAGTTGGTGTAATCTTTCGGCAATTCGGATTTCGGCATGATCCGGTCGGGACCTAGTAGCGCCAGCACATATTCGACGGGATCTTTGCCCGCCGCATTCGCCAATTCCCCTACAAAAGAATGAACACCGTAGGCGTGGTAAATATTCGCCACCGAACGCAGCCAGCCAATGCGAGTGTGCGCCGGAGCCGGGCCATTTTCCGCGCGTTGATTGGGCAGCGCGAACGGAATATCGCTAAATCCCAGCCCTATCTCTCCTGCGTCTGCATATTGCGCAGAAGCATCGAAGGTCGACGCGATAGGAGGAAACACGCTGCGCTGCAGCCATGCGGATGGTTTTCCGTCAGCGCCTAGCGAGGCTTTGAAATACATTGCCGCCACAGAATGGAACGTATCGAATTTGATGTCGTCTTCGCGGCTCCAAACCACTTTTACCGGCTTGCCGGTTTTCTTCGAGAGCACGGCGGCTTCCACGATAAAATCGGGGAACGATTTCCGCCCGAACCCGCCGCCGAGCAGCGTTACGTGTACGATCACATCTTCCTTCTTGGCTCCTACGGCGGCAGCAATTGCTTCTTGTGCACCTTGCGGATTCTGCGTAGGAGCCCAAGCTTCTACTTTGCCATCGCGATAGACGGCGAGCGCGGCCGGGGGTTCCATGGCGGCATGAGCGAGCATCGGAGCGTAATATTCCGCCTCCACGACTTTGCCGCCTTTTCTAAAGGCTTCATCTACGTTTCCGTTTTCGCGTACCACTTTGCACGGTTTGCGCGCTGTTGTTTCCAGATCCTTGCGGAAAGTGGCGGAAGTCCAGACGCCGTGTTCGCTCTTGGTCCATTCCACCTTTAGTTTTTTCTTGCCCTGGAAGGCAGCGTAGGTGCTGTCGGCAAGGACTGCGACGCCGCCGAGAGCTTGCATGGTCACAGGGGGTTTGAAGGGTTCGAGGGTGGTGGTCTGCTTCACGCCTGCTACTTTCAGAGTCGCGGAATCATCCACGCTCTCTACGGCTCCGCCATAAACAGGGGGATGGAGCACCGACGCATACAGCATGCCCTCGACGTACGTGTCTTGACCGTACCAGGCTTTGCCCGAAACCATGTCCTTCAGATCGTAGGTCGGCGCGGGTTTTCCAATGTATCGCCAGTCGCTTCTGGCCTTCAATTTCACTTCTTCCTTCTTGGGCACCGGCAGTTTTGCCGCTGCCGAGGCTAGTTCGCCGTATCCCAGTTTTTTTCCGCTGGCTTTGTGCAGCACACAGTTTGAATCTGTGGTGCACTCCTTTTCGGGCACGTTCCAGGTTTGCGCCGCCGCTCTAACCAGCATCAGGCGCCCGGTCGCGCCTGCTTCGCGCAACGGATCGAAGAAGCTCACGACCGAGTGGGAACCGTCGGTATCCTGATCGCCGTATTTCGCGTCGCCCGTTGCTTGTACGACTTTCACACGGTTCCAATCGGCGTCCAGTTCATCGGCAACAATGCGAGGCAGTCCCGTGCGATTGCCGCTGCCCATTTCCGAGCGATGGCAGACGATGAACACGGTGCCATCGGTATCAATCGCCAGGTAGACACTGGGTTGTAGAACGGCCTTCGCCATTGCTCCATCGGCGCCGAGCAAGGGCGCCGCCCGCAGAGCTTTCGGAAGCAGCTGGGCTCCAAGGACGAGCGCGCCCGTTCCTACCATGCCCTTCAGAAAGCCACGCCTGCTCACATTTTCGATTTGGATCATGTGCTTACCTCGAGCCACAATCGACGAAAATCCATCAAAATTCGTATAAAACTTCAATTCTATCCTACTCGGATTCTGGTTCGTTGCAACCTTCGAGCGGTTGCTCGATGCGCTCATTCCAAAGGATTATCGCGTTTTTGGGAAACCAGAGCTTGTTGCGGCATCCCCGGGATTCGGTGAAGAACTGTCTCGTGAAAACCGGCTTCTTTAAACATCTCTTTGTAATCCGAGAAGGTATAGGCTTCGCCTGCGTTCGTGCCCACCAACATGAGCAGGCTGAAGGCCGCTTCCGTTCGGGGGCTGATGCGATCCTCATTGGGCACGAACTCGAGAGTGATCGCCCGTCCACCCGCCTTCAGCGACTGGTGTATGCGGCGCATAAGGACAACGCAGGTTTCCTTGTCGAAATGATGAAAAATGTTCGTCAGTAACGCGAGGTCGTAACCCTCGCCTAGATTCGCCTCGAAAGCGCTTCCGGGCCGGGTCAGATACCGGTCCCGGACCCCGGCCTTTGCGGCATTCTCTTTCGCGACTTCGAGAACTGCGGGCCAATCGACGGCCGTAATCTCCGCTTTCGGGTTTTGTTTGGCGATTGCAATGCCATACATGCCGTGCCCCGCAGCGATATCCAGCACGCGAAGCGGTTCCGGATCCGGCATCTCGGCCAGGTGCGCGATAAAAAGGGAAGACGGAACGGCCAGAGGGGCCATGGACCGAGCGAAAGAAACCCACAGGGCGTCATTCGGTTCGCGGTTCGCTCCTGTCTCACTGGCAGCTCCTCCATGCCGCACCGCATCCGTCAAGTGCGACATGTTCTCAAAATGCTGACGGTTGGTCAGAAATTCGGAAATGGTGCCCATGTACTGCGGCGAACGCTTGCTCAAAAACACCGCCGCCTCTTCGGTCAAGTGGTACTCGTCGCGTTCTTTTTGCAGAAATCCGATGATGGTCAGATAATCACCGAGAATGCGCACCCCACGTTCGGAAGCGTTCAGACGCTTTGCAAGGGCTTCGGTCCGATGATTGCCTTCATCAATCGCCGTGAACAAGTCCATCTCGATGGCCGTCTTGAGAGCGGTGGTCTGATGATGAGCATTCAAAGTTTGAAAAATGTGTTCGGGTGACAGATTTGGCGAACTTGAAGTGGTAGCCATGAGCTTGTGACGGTCCTCCGTGTGGTCGCGATTCTGTGCTCGACTATAAATCTGCCGAGCGCAGTTATCCACCGCAAAGTCGTTGCCCCTGGATGCCGCCGCTGGCATACTGCTCTCCCGCAGTTCGGAAGGATTCCCTAGATGAAGCGTGAATATCATCGCTGGTATTCGTCTCGACTCGGATTTGAACTTGGCGTGGTGGTTTATGGTCATTGGGGTCCTCCGCTGATGGGCTTTCCCACGAGCGCCGGGGACGAGTGGGAACTCGAGGGCCAGGGCATGGTAGGGGCGTTGGCGGATTTCATCGACGCAGGCCGCGTCAAGCTGTTCAGCGTGAATTCAATCAACGGGCTTAGCTTCTATAACAAAGGCGCACACCCTTTCCATCGCAGCTATGTGCAATCTGTGTTCGATTCCTATTTACGAGAGGAAATCGTTCCTTTTGTCTGGAACAACTGCCAGTCCGAGATCGGCATCTCCACGATGGGCTCGTCGTTCGGCGCCTACCACGCGGCCAACTCGCTGTTCAGACATCCCGACGTTTTCAAGCGCTGTTTTGCGATGTCAGGGGTCTATGACTTGAGGAATTTCATGGACGGAATGTACGATAATAATTTTTATTTCAACAATCCGGTCGACTATCTCGCGAATCTGTCGGACCCGTGGTACTACGAACAGTTGGCCTCTTGCGACATTCATCTCGTCACGGGAACGGGTCCGTGGGAGCACAGCGGACCAACGTACCGCCTGTCCGAAGTGCTATCGAGCAAAGGCATTCGCCATGCCGTGGATAATTGGGGCCCCCAAGGCGGCCACGATTGGCCATTCTGGAAAAATGAGATGAGGGAATACTTATCAAAGCTGTTCTGAAATACCTTCAGGCGAGCCCTAAATGGTCTAGCTGATAGTGACCCTTGTCGATCACCTGGTCTTCGTCGATCCATACGTCACAGTTTCTGGTGAGCACGTCTACATGAGTGCGTGATTTCCAGTCAGCATGGGTCTGGCTGCCATACGGATCACCAAACGCGATGTGCACGCCGGGAAATTTCTCGTCCTGCAATAGAATCCCAATCATGTGAGACAAGCCAAGGTTTGTGCCGAACGCCAGTTCGCCGACGCGATCGCTGTTTTCGTCCGTGTGGCAGTAATTCCAGAACTCTTCTTCGAGGTCCTTGCGCGGGCATTTGACGCGCTTCAGCCTGCCTTGTGCAATTTCCATCACGAGTGGTGTGGCCTGCAAATCCCCATACTTTCCGTTGAAATAATCCCCCGCGGTTGCGTCGCAGACGAATCTGCCGTCCACCGTCGCGGGCGTGGTGAACACTTCGCCCGCAGGCAAATTCGACCAGTACCGCGGGCTGATCAGACCACTGGTTTTCACCCAATCCAACTGAGGATTAAAGTGCGCTTTAAACGATGTGCCGGCTTCGGTTTTCACCGTCAAAGTTTCCGCGCGGACCATGCGGGCCCGCAGCCGGTCGCTCAACTTATCGACCTGGCGATAATCCGCGCGCATACCCTGCTGCATGATTTCGGGCGTCACTCCGACCATATGCGCATAACGAATTTGACGCCGCTCGACCACGCGCACAATCGCCATGCGCGCGCTGAGCTCGCCGGGTTGCGGCGTCATGCAGAGCACGCCGACGTCTGTCTTCTCGAGGGCGTCCAGCACCGGTTCAGGCGCGACGCTGATCGGCCTGGGGCTGAAATCCTCCAGCAGAAGTCCGGTGAATTTCGCACCGCACACTTCAAAGGCCCTTTCCAAACTGGCGGCCACGCTACGGCTTACTTCGTCAGCAATGACCAACACTTTCTCGCCCGGTTGCACATCCAGGCACACTTCCACGGCGTTCTTCGCGCCGGCCATCAGCTCACTGGGTGCAATTCCGAACGACATTCGTCTTATTTTACCGGATTTTTATGTTCTGCCAAATCCCAGGAAACTAGGATTTGCCCGCGGAAGCATGCCTCTCCGCGCGTTTGGACTCCACGCGGAAGGATGGGATTTGGCCCCCACCGCTGGTCACATTTGCCAGGCTTGTGCTGCTTAGACGGGTTAGATAGCCAGCGACCCGGCCGCGGAACAGGTAAGGGGCGAAGTCCACCAGCATGTTCTTGAATTCCACTTTGTTTGCTTTGCCGATGTAGGGAAACGCGCCGCGCCGCATGGGGATGCGCTCCTGAACGATCCAGCAACCTTGGGCCTTGGCTGCTTCGGCGCCCGAGAGCGCTTGCTCGATTGCCGCCTCCCACCCTTTCTTTTCTGTTTCCCAGCCGAGCGTTACACCTTTTCCTCCATACTCGTCGCTCGGTTTGAGAACCAAGGTTTTTTGGTTTCTGCGGATGTACTCGAGCAGTTCGACTGGCTCGCCGTCATACTCGGTCTTCACGTCGGCCACGACGCGAGTCCAGGGAATGTGGCGCTGAATCACCTCCCGCTCTTCGATGGAGAAATAGCGAGCATTCTTTTCGTCGGTCAGAACGGCAAAGAACGCTTTCACGTGGGAAATCTTGCAGCGAAAATTGTTGGCCACACAGACCGCACCGGAGGCATGCGCTTTCACGATGGCCTCGCACTCCTTTGGCCGCGCCACAATGTCGTTGATCAACACGCGCCGATACAACAACTCGATGGTTTTGCCGTTGGCGATCAGTCGATTTCCGTCGAATTCCAGGTCGCGGGGGTCGGCCAGCTCCACGAGAATTCCCATCTTCTCGAAGCGATCCTTCAAAATCTCAAACTCGCTCCAGGTCGGAACTTCCTTCCAATCGACGATAGCCATTTGCGGCCGTTTGGTTTGTCCACCCCAGTCGACGTAGGTGGAGATCAGCGCATCCAGCAATTTTGCGGACAGAGGATAGCTGTGAACTTCGAAGCGTTTCTTGAACTCCTCCATTACCGGAAGCCTGCGGAAAATGTCCGAGAGTGATTCGGAATAGCCTGCGCCTGCCGGTGATTCCCCGTTGTATTCGGTGAATTTCAGCGATTCAGGGAGCAGAAACGCATCGAGCCGGGAAGCGGCGCTGGCTGGCGCGTAGCCGCCCTTCATGCGAACCAGGGCTTCTTCCTCGGGGCGCAAATGGAACTGCTCGAAAAGGGAAGGGTCTTCCAATGCGGCAGTGGTCACGCGTTCAGCGATCGCCGCGATCGTCTCGGCCACTCTGCGCACGCGCTCCTCGTCTTGCGGCGAGAGAAAAACCGGGCGCAGAAAAGCGCAATGCACTCTTTTTCCGAAAGTCAGCTTTGCCGCGCGCACCTGTTCGAGGAAGTGTTTGGCGAGGTCCGGAGACTTCTTCAGAAGGGGGCGAAGCAACTCATCCCAATATTCGACGGGATCGGGGTTCCCGGTTGCGCGTGGCTTCGCGGTTCTCATCGGCGGGCGGTTGGCGAAGGCGCGGCCGGTGCTGCTTGTGCACTCTGGACGGTGCGCGGCGCACCGGTGAATCCCGCGGGTGCGCCGATTCCAAGCATCTCTTCCCAACGCGGCCAAGTGTTGGCTACGTTGCCGTGCAGGGCGCGGTCGATCACCAGGCGAGCCATTCGCTCGACGACATGTTCAAAATAAAATTCCGTGATGCGGTCGCGTTCAAAATCAGGCGCAGGATTAAGGAAATCAATCGCGTACGGCACGCCATTCTTAACCGCAAACTCAATGGTGTTCATTTCGTAGCCGAGGGCCAGGTTGATCGTCTGGGCATCCTTCGTGACACGCGCACCCAATTCAGGTTTCAGGTAGTTGTGATCCACCAAGTAACGGCGCTCCTTCGGGTCGTAGGCGACAGGCAAGATATCGGACTTGCCGAACGTAAAGCAGCGCACGTACTGCTCGAAATCGATGAACTCCTGCAGGGTCATGCAATAAGGAGACGTCTGATCGTAGGCCTGAAGCAGCTCCTCTTCATTGTTCACCTTGTAGACGTGTTTCCAGCCTCCACCCGAAAATGGTTTCAAAATGGCCGGCCTGCCGACGTAGTCGAGCAGGGCCACCCAATCCACGGGGTACTTCAGGTTGCGCAACGAGTCCGAGTTGATATCCACGCCTACCGGATAACCCTTTTGCGGCAATAGCACCGTTTTCGGAATCGCGATTCCGAGCTTTGAAGCCATCGTGTAATTGAAAAATTTATCGTCGGCGGTCCACCAGAACGGATTGTTAATGACGTAGGTTCCCTGCAACGCTGCGTGTTTCAAATAGCCGCGGTAATATTCAACTTCGTGGGAAATGCGGTCCACGATCACACGATATTCCGCCGCTTCTGCCATTTTTGTACCGCCGAGCTTTACGAATTCCGCGGTTACACCATCCTTCTGGCCCAATTTATTCACGTATTCGAGAAACGCCGGAGGAAAACTGAACTCCCGCCCGCACAACAATCCCACCTTCACCATGGTTCTGCTCCTTCTTGTTTCTGGTTTCAGTGTACCGTGCCCGCCGAACTAGACCGCGTGTCCATCGCGCTCGCTCGAGTCTCCCTCACCAGGTGCCTTACAACTTCCTTTAGGTCGCCCGTCCGCTGGTATACGCGTACCTGACGGTCAGCGCTGGTCCCCTCATTCAAGATTGTATGAATATATTCCACCGCGCCGCGGCTCCCCAAATCATCGAGGACGTCGTCGACAAGTTCGAGCAACTCGGGAATCAACGATCGCATCGGCACTTCGGCTTCCTTGCCGAAATCGATCATTTTGCCTTCGATGCCATAGCGCGCCGCCCGCCATTTATTCTCTTCGATGAGCGCGCGATGGTACGTTCGCCAACCCATGTTGCCGGTATACAGGCGATGGAGTTTTACGACAATCGCCTGGGTCAGCGCGGCAATGGCGATGGCCTCCTCGACCTTTGTGGTGGTATCAAACATCCGGAATTCCAACGTCCCATACGTTGGATGCGGCCGCACATCCCACCAAATTTTTTTCCCATTATCGATGCAGTTCAACTTGATCAGCAAATTTACATACTGCTCATAAGCGCTCCAGGAGTCGAACTGCTCCGGAATGCCCGTTCGCGGAAACCGGCGGAACACTGTAGTCCGGAAAGATTTCAGCCCGGTGTTTCTTCCCATCCAGAACGGCGAACTTGTCGACAGGGCCAGAAGGTGCGGAACGAAGTAGCGCACCATGTTCATGATGTCGATGGTGGTCTGCTTGTCCGGCATGGCCACATGGATGTGCATACCGAAGATCAACAAGGAACGCGCCAGTTGGCCCATTTCCTCGACGATATGCTGATAGCGTTCGCCGGGGGAGATCACTTGATCGATCCAACTCGAAAAGGGATGCGTGCCCGCCGCGGCTACCTGCAGGCCGGTGCTTTCCGCCACCGATACCAGTTCGCTTCGGGTGCGGTGCATTTCGAGCCGCAGTTCGCTTACGTTTTCGCAGATCTTCGTTCCGGTTTCGACGATCGACTGGTGCATTTCCTGCTTTACTTGATCGCCAAGGCCGCGCGAAGCCGCCGCCGAGAGCAGTTGTATTACGTGCGAACGCAGCTCCAACGTCTCTGGATCAATGATTTGGCATTCCTCTTCGACACCGATGGTGAAACGGTGTGCCATGAACGGCCTTCCGGATCGCATGACGGCTTCTGGGGACTTCGGACCCAGTATCATACTCCCTCATCCATCAAAACACATCCCCTGCCGGGATAAGCGGGACAAGCACTTTGGGCCTTAATTGACACGCTATTCTGCATGGCCTACACTCCCGGCTCATTGCGTCATGCATGCAAAAATTCGTCGTCGGTGGCCCCCACAGAGGAGAGACTATGAGCTGCATATGCCGCTATCGCCGGATCATTCTTGGCATGGCGCTTTGTCTTTACGGTGCCGGTTTCCTTGTGCTTCCTCTAGCCGCCCAGGATGCTCTAAAGGACGGGAAGAAGCCGGAGGAAGTCTCCAAGGTCGTCACCGTCGAGGTCACTCCCGCTCAAACGACGGCACCGGTCGGCAGCAAAGCCCAGTTCAAAGCGGTCGGTAAGGATGCCGCTGGGCAAGTTCTTCCGGACGCGGTAAAACTTTGGTTCGCGGCTCCGTTTGACGCGGCTTCTGCCGATGATCGTGGCGAAATTTCTTTTGTTCAGCCCGGCGAAATCACCGTCGGCGCTCTGATCGGTAAGAAAATTGGCTATGCGCACGTTACCGTTGGAAAACCGCACGTTGCTTCGATCAGCATCGACGCACCTTTGGCTGCGCTCGCGACCGGTTCAAGCCACCGCTTGATGGCAGTTCCGCGCAATCCGAGCGGCGATCCGCGAACCGACATTGCTCTGACGTGGACGTCCGAAAACCCGAAGATCGCGTCAGTGGACTCTGCCGGGCTCGTGCGCGCCTTGAAGCCTGGCAAAGCGGTGATCCGCGCCGGAGGCGATGGCGCAACGGGAGAAACCATCGTCAACGTCGTCAAGAATCCGGTCTCTGTCCTCGCTATTTCTCCAGACTCGAGCGCCGCCAAGACCGGCGACGTAATTCATTTCGTCGCAAAAGGCAAGAATGGCGTCGCCGTTCCGGTTGAGATTGCCTGGTCCATTCGCGAAGACGGCGCGCAGATTTGGCCCGACGGCGGATTCGTCGCCAGCCGCCCGGGTACCTACACCGTGCTTGCCTCGGTTGGCGATCGAGTCGCGGCTTCGAGCATCGTCGTTACCCCTCGCGATATCGCGCGGCAGATGGATGTTGTCGGCCACGCCATGCCAAAGGATGAGCAGTTTGCCGAAGAGTGGATTTGGGATCACTATGCCTATCTTTCTTCAATCAGCGACAAGCTCTACGTTTTTGATATTGCTGATCCCGCGCATCCCGAGGCAGCCGATCCATTCAAGGTCGATGCGCGCTTGATCAACGATGTGAGCGTCACTCCCGACGGCAAGGTCGGTGTCATCTCGCGCGAAGGAGCTTCCAATCGCAAGAACGGAATCATGTTCCTAGATACCACCGAGCCCCTTCACCCGAAAAAGATTTCTGAATACATTTCCACCGTCACGGGCGGCGTTCACAGCGCCTACGTCAATAGTCATTACGTCTATCTGACCGACGACGCGACCGGGTCGCTCCGAATCATCGATTTTGCCGATGTGAAAAATCCCAAAGAAGTGGCGCGTTGGCAGCTCGAAAACTCCGGCCAACAAGGGATGCAGGTTGCCGTTCCTACGGATGAGGGAGGCGGGTTCACCATGGCGGGCCGGTATCTTCACGACGATCAGGTCGTCGACGGCCTTGCCTATCTGGCATATTGGCGCGATGGCGTGGTGATCCTCGACGTGGGCAATGGCATCAAGGGCGGAAGTCCCGAGCACCCGCAGTTCGTTTCGCAATACCGTTTCAACTACGACGAACTGTACGGCTCCGGTTGGCTCGCCGGCGCGCACGCCGTCTATCGCTACAAGAATTATCTGTTTGTCGGAGATGAGGTGTTTCCCGCTTCCTTTAGTTTGGTGTCTCGAGAGCGCATTCCGGTGCGCGGTATCGCTCACATTCTCGACGTCGATGATATCGCTCACCCGCGCGAAGTCGCCAGCTACAGCGTACCGG
The DNA here is from genome assembly GCA_963722985.1 of Candidatus Acidiferrales bacterium. Taxonomy (GTDB): domain Bacteria; phylum Acidobacteriota; class Terriglobia; order Acidiferrales; family UBA7541; genus Acidiferrum. The sequence continues at coordinate 1,256,399 of CAVROZ010000008.1, forward strand.
AGGCCGGCGCTCACAACATCTGGGTGGTGGATGATGTGATGTACATCGGTTATTACAACGGCGGTGCCCGCGTGGTGGATGTAGCCGGGGAATTACGAGGCGAGCTGTACGGCCAGGGCCGCGAAATCGCGCATTTCTGGACCGGTGATGCGCAGGGCTTTCGAACCAACCTTCCGTTTGCCTGGGGAGTTTTTCCTTACAAAGGCTTGATTTACATCAACGATGTGCACAGCGGCCTTTGGATCACGCGGCTTGGCAAGAGCAAGCCGTACACGCGGACGACCGAGCCGCCGAACGCAGCACCTTCGGCGCAGTCACCGATGTAGTCAGTTGCGAATCGTCAGAATGTTCAGCAGACGGAAGGAAAGACGGCGGCCTAAAGACATGGCGCTATGCGGGACAATCGGTACTCTATTTTCCAAAAATCAATTCCGGCGGCTTGCGAGGGCGTGTCCACGCTCGCCACATTTTTTCTTGTTTTCAAATCGATAATCTCTACCGTTCCCGGTTCGTCGCCGACTCCTTCGACGGTCACAAAGGCATAGCGGCTGTCCGACGAGACCGCGACTCCGTGGACAACCTTCCGCTTCGTCGGAATCCTGACTAATTCCTTGCCGGTCGCGATATCGAAAATCGAGGCGGAAGCATCCCTCTTGTTTGTCGCGATCAGGAGCAGGCCATCTGGCGTGACGCCAAGGTTGTACACGCCATTTCCTGCGGGAATACGCTTCACGAGCGTCCAGCTGGCGGTGTCTACTTCCACGATTTCGCTCGATTTATTGCACGCGGTGAAGAGCAACTTTCCATCGACGGACGGCTGAGCCCATGTCGGCTGGCATGTGGAGTCGCTCATGTTCATTCCTACGTGTCCGGCCGCCGCTCGAGTGGTTTCTACTTTCGGCGCCATTCCGATGAAACCTTGCTCTTTTCCCGCGCTCAAACGAAACGTCCGCGTGACCTTCATCCGCCCGGCATCAATCTCCACGAGCAGGTCGTCCATCATGCAGCCCGAATATTGCCGCTTGCCATCGTGCGTTACGCGCGAACCGTGCGGCATCACGCAGGTTGGGATGCGGGCTATTTCCAACATCTGCGCAGTGTCGACCACCGAGACGCTGCTCGGGACCATGTCGCCGTGCAAGTTGAAATTTACGACATACAGAAAATTACCGTCGGGGGAGATATCCTCGGTGGCTGGAAACAGGCCCAACCCGACTTGGCCAACCACCTGGTCGTCCGCCGCGGTGTACTTAACGGCGGTTCCATACGGCCGGCCGTGGCCGATCGATACAAAATAGCTTTTGCGATCGGGGGAGATGGCAATCCCGTGAGGCCCGCTAATGTCGCTCTCGAGGATTCGAGTGTCGGTGGTCTTCACAAGGTTAGCGCCGTTTGGGCCGTAACTCACCGTGGCGATGCGATCGGAGGATTCGCATACGAGTTTCACCCAATACGTGGGCCCGGGGTTTTCGTTTGCCCGGGCGTACCAACTGACAAGCATCAGCGGGGCGGCAAGCCCGGTCAGCCAAATCCTTCCCTTTTTCACTCGCTCACCTCACCATCCTGCGATTGACGCGCATTCTACCTCATCCTGCGGTTCAATTTGGTTCTGGACGCTGATAGGCTGCCTTGGCACACTCCTGTTCATGCAAATCACGCCATTTCGGATCGAAGAATACATGGGGAAGTATGAGTTTTCTGCGAAATATCTGCTCTCTTCCTCAGACGCTGAATCCCAGACGATCGAAGAGTTGCTTTCGCTTGAGCCGGGCGCTCATGACGCCTTCATGAAGCATTGGTGCGGGTACACGGAATCAACTGGCGCGCCATGGCTGCGTGAAGTTCTTGCCACCATCTACCGGCAGATTCACGCGGATCATGTTGTGGTGGTTTCGGCCGCCGAAGAGGCGATCTTTCTTTTCTACCACGCTCTCCTAAGTCCAGGCGATCACGCGATTGTCGAGACACCGTGCTACGAAAGCGCGCTGACGATTCCGAAGAGCGCAGGCGCGGAGGTGAGTGAATGGTACCGCCAGCCCGAGAATGGCTGGGCCCACGACGTCCGGGCGCTTGAAAGCCTGATCCGGCCGAACACGCGGGCGATTTATATCAACACCCCGCACAACCCCACCGGCTTGCTCATGCCGGCTGAAATTTTTCGCCGCGTTCTGGATCTTGCGGCACGCTCCGGCATTTATCTTTTTTGTGACGAGGTTTACCGCGAACTGGAGCACGACACTCGAACCCGTCTGGTGGCCGCGTGCGATTTGTACGAGCGTGCGCTGAGCCTTGGTTCTGTCAGCAAAACCTACGGACTGCCTGGTCTGCGGCTCGGATGGTTGGCGTGCCGAGACCGGGCGCTTTTGCAGAGAATTGTTTCGCTCAAGCATTACACGACCATCTGTTCGAGCGCTCCCAGCGAATTTCTCACCGCGCTCGCTTTTCGCCATCGGCAGCAGTTTATCGACCGTAATTTGCAGATCGTACTGCGTAATCTCGGGTGGCTTTCCGCGTTCTTCGCCGGGCATTCTGATTTGTTCGAATGGACTGCTCCGAACGCCAGCACGATTGGGTTCGCTCGTTTCAGGCCACAACAGGATGTTCAGACGTTCTGCGAAGAACTTGCGCAGCAAGCCGGGGTTCTACTACTTCCAGGGACGGTCTACGACGAGCCCCGCTACATTCGCTTCGGCTACGGCCGCCGCGATATGCCGGAAGCGCTTCGACAACTTGAATCCTGGCTCTCGATTCATCCCATGAAATGAGAAAAGGGCTACCTTGTTACGATAGCCCTTTTCTGATTCTTTATTTTTGGTTCCGGTTTGTGCTTACGCTGCTCCCATCGACCGCCTTGCCTGGAAGCACTCCCTGCAGAAGACCGGCCGTCCCTGGGTTGGTCGAAAAGGGACGGTCGTCTCTTTGCCGCACTGCGAGCAGGTTGTTTTTGTTTCCGAGCGCATTGGCCCGCCGCCGCCCCCGCCTCCGGATTCGGCTCGTTTGGCTTTGCAGGCTTTGCACCGCTTGGGTTCGTTCTTAAACCCCTTGTCGGCGAAAAACATCTGTTCGCCGCCCGTAAAGACAAACTCGGCGCCGCACTCGGAACACTTCAGGACCTTATCGTGGAATTCCATGGCCGCTTCCCCCCTGGACCCCTTCAGGGCAGTAGGGAGGACCGACTCTTCTTTCACCATGGGCCAGGACAATAACGAGGACCGTGCTCTGGGGACACCTAGCACAGAACCTGCGGGCCGGCGGGCGAAGAACCTGAACGAATTCCCAACATCTCTGCCTGACTGGGGCCTGATCCCGGAAGTGCGGCGCCGAGCTGCGTCTCGGACAGAAATCAATCCTGTTCGCGACGCTGCTTTTTGCGCAGTCGCTTCCGCGAAAGCGCTTCTTTTGCCCGGCGCTTCTCGCCGGGTTTCATATAGAAGCTGTGCTTCTTTATTTCCTTGATGATGTCTTCCTGCTGCACTTTGCGCTTGAAACGACGCAGTGCATTCTCAAGAGACTCATTCTCTTGAATGATTACCTCTGCCAATGAACTTCACCTCTATTCCGGTTCGGATTGGTTGCTTGTAGCGCTTCGCCGAACAACAGCGGCACTACGCCTGGTTATAGTATCTCAGAGGTTGCTGGCCTCTTGTAGTCAATTCCCCCTCTGCAAGTCAAGCACTCTTTCTGGTAGCGCGATTCCTGGGAGCGTTGTTTGTTCCTCGGTTATCAGTATCACGACGATAAATAATACAGCATCGTCCGTATTTTCGGCTTTGCTTCGTCTTTGCCTCCAACCACTTTGCATCTGCTGGTACACTTTCCCCGGGGAGCCACTTTATGCCCGACATGCGCGATGCCCTAGGGGTGCTACTTGCCGGAGGACAAGGCGAACGTCTTTGGCCGTTGACGCGCGACCGCGCCAAACCTGCGGTTCCGTTTGGCGCGCTCTACCGCATCATCGATATCACACTTTCCAACTGCATCAACTCGGGCTTGCGCCGTGTGTTCACCTTGACTCAGTACAAAGCCCTCAGCCTCTCGCGCCACGTGCGCGCCGGATGGTCGCCGCTCATGGGGTTGGGTGAATTCATCGAAGTGCTTCCTCCGCAAATGCGCGTGTCGCAACAGTGGTATCAGGGAACGGCGGACGCCGTTTATCAGAACATCTATTCGATCGGGAGCGAGCGTTCGAAATTCGTATTTATTCTGTCCGGCGACCACATTTACAAAATGAATTACGCCAAGATGCTTCAACAGCATGTCGATTCCGGGGCGGACGTCAGCGTAGCCACGCTCGAGATTCCCTCCGAGGAAGCGGCGAAACAGTTCGGGGTGATCGAGACGGACAAAAACTGGCGCATCATGGGTTTTGAAGAAAAGCCGGCGCATCCGAAGACTTCCCCTCACAAGCCGACGCACTGCAACGCCTCGATGGGCGTATACATCTTCAACACGCAGTTGCTGATCCCGATTCTGCTTGCCGATTCCGAGGATCCGAAGTCGGCGCACGACTTCGGTAAGGATATTTTGCCGCGCATCATTTCGAAGCATCGCGTGTATGCCTACAATTTCGTCGACGAAAACAGCAGGGAAAGCCTCTACTGGCGGGATGTCGGCACCGTCGATGCTTACTATGAAGCCAACATGGACCTTGTGAGTGTTTCCCCGGTTTTCAATCTTTATGACAAGAATTGGCCGCTGCGCACCTGGCAGCAGCAGTATCCTCCGGCAAAGTTCGTTTTTGCCGATGATGAGCGGAAGGGCGTTGCGCTCGACTCCATTGTTGCCAGTGGGTCGATTCTTTCCGGCGGCCGTGTTCAGAATTGCCTAATCGGCTACGACGTGCGCGTCAACAGCTTCTGCGAAGTCACCGCTTCCATCATCTACAATCACGTCAATATTGGCCGTCACTCCCGGATTTGCCGGGCGATTATTGATCGTCACGTGAGCCTTCCTGAGCATACCGAGATTGGGTTTGACCTCGAAGCCGACCGGCGGCGCTTCCATGTAACGCCTTCCGGTATCGTCATTGTGGTGCGCCAGGAGTCCCTGATCGAAGAACCCGAGCCGCAGTAAATTGCGTGTTTTCTTTTGCCTCGTCAGCGAGTACTCTGGTCAGCCGGTTCAGCGCGTGAATAGACCCACTAAATTTGCACTTGCTCTGCTCTTCTTGCTTGCCGTCCGTTCTTTGGCGGCGCAGGACCACGATTGGCCAGTCTACGGCGGGTCCCCTGCCAGCACTCACTATTCGCCGCTCGCTCAAATTAATCGCGGGAACGTGAAAGGCCTCAAGGCTGCTTGGAGCTTCGACACCGGAGAGAAGGGCGGTCTGCAGACAAATCCCATCGTCGTCAACGGCGTTCTGTACGGCATCACACCCACACAGAAAATCTTTGCGCTGGACGCCAGCACAGGAAAACTTCTTTGGAAATTCGATTCGGGCATCCCGGGCACTCAGCCCGATCGCGGTCTCGCTTACTGGACTGACGGGACCGACAAACGCATCATTACCGGCATCATGAATTTCGTGTACGCCCTCGATGCTACAACCGGAAAACCCATCGCTTCCTTTGGACAGAACGGACGAATCGATTTGCGCGAGGGGTTGGGTCGTGAACCCGTTTCAGCTCAATTTGTGGTTCTTACGAGTCCACCGATCGTGTACAAGGATCTTTTTGTCGTGGGCGGGCGCAATCCTGAATCCCTACCCGCGCCGCCCGGAGATGTTCGGGCATTCGATGTGCACTCGGGCAAAGTTCGCTGGGTTTTTCACACCATTCCCCATCCCGGGGAATTTGGATATGACACTTGGCCTAAAGATGCCTGGAAAACCAGCGGGTCCGCGAATAACTGGGCGGGCATGTCGATCGACGTGGCGCGCGGGATTTTGTACGTTCCTACAGGTTCGGCCGCTTTCGATTTCTATGGCGCGGATCGCGTCGGGGACGACCTGTTCGCCGATTGCCTGATTGCGCTAAACGCTGAAACCGGCCAACGAATCTGGCATTTTCAGGGTGTCCACCACGATCTTTGGGACCGCGATTTTCCGTCGCCGCCGGTGCTTCTCACCGTCCGTCAAGGCGGCAAACGGATCGATGCGGTCGCACAACCTTCGAAGCAAGGCTATGTGTATCTCTTCGACCGTTTGACGGGACAGCCTCTTTTTCCGCTCGAGTATCGCGACTACACGACCAGTTCGCTGCCGGGTGAAGTCACCGCTCGCCAACAAAGTCTTCCGACGAAACCCGCGCCTTATGCACGACAAACCTTCACGGAAGATATGTTGACCAAGCGTACGCCCGAGATGCATCGGTGGGCGCTTGAAAAATTCAAAGCCTTGCGCAATGACGGGCAGTTCGTTCCGCTCAGCGTTGGAAAGGATACGGTGGTCTTTCCGGGTTTCGATGGCGGAGCGGAATGGGGCGGATCGGCGGCGGACCCGGAGACCGGCATTCTCTATGTAAATGCCAATGACATCGTTTGGACGGGCGCCCTCGCGGAAACCACGGAGCAGAAAAGCGCGAAGGGCATCTACATGGGCCAGTGCAGCATGTGCCATGGCGAAAATCTAGCCGGCTCGCCACCCGCCCTGCCGTCGCTTGTCGGTGTGGGCAATCGCCTTTCTCCCTATCAGATGGCGGACACGATTCTGGAGGGTAAGGGTCGCATGCCGGCCTTTCCGAATCTTTCCGAGGAGCAGATTGATGCGGTGATTCATTTTGTTATGAGTGGAAAAGACCAGGACCTGCGCAGCACCGGCCCGTCATTGCCGGCGATGAAATATCACCTGACCGGGTACAAGCGATTCCTCGATCCGGAGGGCTATCCTGCCGTCGAGCCCCCTTGGGGAACGCTGAACGCGATCGATCTAAATACCGGAGAGTACGTTTGGAAGATTCCACTCGGAGAGTATCCAGAATTAGCCGCCCAGGGAATGAAGAACACCGGTTCGCAAAACTACGGTGGGCCCGTTGTGACGGCGGGCGGCTTGTTGTTCATCGCGGCGACGAATTACGACAAGAAAATCAGGGCATTCGACAAATCGACAGGGGAGTTGCTCTGGGAGGACACTCTTCCGTTTTCAGGAAGTGCCACGCCCGCCACGTATTCGGTGAAAGGGCGGCAGTATGTCGTGATTGCGGCGGGCGGAGGCAGAGACTTCAAAGGCACGTCGGGAGGCGTTTACGTGGCCTTTGCGCTGCCAGAGCAGGCGGCGAAGTAATAAGGTTCAACGCCCCGACGTAACTGATTTCAATGGGCATCCTCCTTCACGCGCTACCCTTTTTTCCCTCTGCTACAATAATCGGTCGAAACCACTGAGGAGATTCCACACGATGTCGACTAAAATTACCCGCGTTCACGCCCGCCAGGTGCTCGATTCTCGCGGCAATCCGACGGTAGAAGCCGAAGTCACCCTGGAATCTGGCGCGTTTGGGCGAGCCATTGTCCCCTCCGGGGCTTCCACCGGCGAACACGAAGCTCTAGAACTACGTGACGGCGACAAGGGTAAATACCTCGGCAAGGGTGTACTCAAGGCGGTGGCCAACGTCAATTCGGAGATTGGCAAATCCGTCATTGGTTCCGACGCCGGGGACCAGCGAGCGCTCGATCACAAAATGATCACTCTCGATGGCACGCCGACCAAGTCGCGCTTGGGCGCCAACGCGGTCCTGGCTGTTTCGATGGCCGCAGCTCGCGCGGCGGCGGTCGCTGCCAAAGAACCGCTGTATAAATATCTCTCGCGCTATTCGACGGACCGTTCCGGCAACCTTTTGCCCGTTCCTATGATGAACATTCTGAATGGCGGCGCTCACGCCGACAGCTCTGTAGACTTTCAGGAGTTCATGGCCATGCCGGTCGGCGCACCCAGTTTTTCCGAGGCACTGCGCTGGGGCGTCGAAGTATTCCACGCACTCAAAGCCGCACTGAAGAAGCGTAGCTATTCCACGTCGGTTGGGGATGAGGGAGGCTTCGCGCCCAGTTGCAAGTCGAACGAGGAAGCCATTCAGATCGTACTCGAAGCGATTGGCTCTGCCGGCTACAAGCCCGGCGAGCAGGTGGCTATCGCGCTAGACCCGGCAGCCAGCGAATTTTATGACAAAGCCAGTGGCGCATATGTTTTCAAGAAATCGGACAAGTCTCGGCACTCTTCCCTAGAAATGGCCGACTACTGGACCAAATGGGTGGAAAAGTATCCTATTGTTTCGCTCGAAGATGGCATGGCGGAAGATGATTGGTCGGGCTGGAAGGCGCTCACCACCTCGGTTGGCGCAAAAGCCTCGAAGAAAAGAATCCAGCTGGTCGGCGACGATCTTTTCGTAACCAACACGGAACGGCTTTCCCGCGGAATTAACGAAGGCATTGCCAATTCCATCCTAATCAAACTGAACCAGATTGGGACCGTCACAGAAACGGTCGATGCGATCGAACTTGCCCGCAAGGCCGGATACAACTCGGTCATTTCTCACCGCTCCGGCGAATCCGAGGATACGTTTATTGCCGATCTTGCAGTTGCTACTGCCGCAGGTCAGATCAAGACAGGTTCGGCTTCGCGGACCGATCGTATCGCCAAGTACAACCAACTGCTGCGCATCGAAGAGGAGCTTGGCTCGGCGGCACGGTTTAACGGCCGTGCTCCACTCAGGTAATCCATGAAGCCGGGACGGCCTCGGCAAGCGGTCCCTAGGAAGACACGCCTATGCCGTTCCGCCCGCGACTTTGTTCTCTCTTCTCATTTCGGCCAGGACCAGGCGGATTTCGTCGAAGGTCACTTCTTCGGGCAAGGCTTCCTTGATGGGTTTCATCCATTCCAAACCTACGCGCGCGCATGTCTCGCGAATCAGTTGATGGTGTTTCGCCGCTACCCATGTTTCTTGAAGGTCTACTTTACCTTTCTCGATCAGATCCGCCACCAAAACAACGACCGAAGCGAGTTTTCGGCCGCGAATTCCGGCGATTTCTTCGAAGCTGTAACCTTGCCGGAGCAGATCGGCCGTTTCCTCGGAAGCGTTCGATGGCTTGGCACGTCCGTCCTTGCTTGCTCTTTCCCCGTTTTCAAACCGCGGAAAGAGCCCGAGAATCTGCCTGCCGTACATTTCGCATTTCTTTGCTCCGATTCCGGAGATGGCCCGCAGCTCACCTATGCTGTTTGGTTTCTTTCGGCACAACTCGTCTAGCGTTGTGTCATGGAGGACGGTGAAGGCGGCGATCATTTTTTCCCTTGCAGTGACCCTTCTCCATTCACGTAAGAACTCCCGCAATTCTTCATTTACAGGAACCGCCGGAGGGTCGGCAAAATGTACCGCTTCAATTTCGCGGTCCAGGCGTCTGCCCAGGCTGGCCTTGACGGCCGAACGGCCGCCGGGCGCCATCCAAGACGGCAATCCGGCGCAGGCGTCACACATGCCGCATTTTTCCCACTTCACGCTTTCACCGAAATGTTTGCAAATTTGCATCTGGCGGCACTGCTTGCCGCTCACAAAAGCTTGCATCAGGTGATAGCGGCCCCACGCGCGCTCCTTCTCTTCGGAAGCTGCGATCTGGTTAATGAAAAATGCCCGCAGGCCGTTGTCCTTTTTCTCCCAGAGAAGGTAACAATCGGCCGGCAAACCATCTCGCCCGGCGCGACCGGTTTCCTGATAAAGCTGTTCGATGCTGTCCGGCAATCCGAGGCGCACGACGGCGCGCACGTTTGGCTTATTGATGCCGAGCCCGAAGGCAATTGTACCGACCAGAACCTTGGCCTCTTCGTTCATCCACGTTTCCTGATTCGCTTTGCGCGAGACGGCATCCATTTGCCCGTGATATCCGACCGCCACAATTCCATTTTCGCCAAGCAGGTCGATGATTTCGCCCACGCGAGCCACAGTCGGCGAGTACACGATCACATTTCCATTTTTCACGCGGCCGACAGCTTCGAGAAGGCACTCGTCCTGCATCCGGCCCTTGCATTCCATGATCGTGTACCGGAGATTCTCCCGGCGAAAGCTCGAAACGGATTTAAGCGGGTCTTTCAGTCGCAATTGCCCGACAATGTCATGGCGCACCCGTTGCGTGGCGCTGGCCGTAAACGCCGCGATAGGATGTTCAGGGAACATCAGTCGTAATTTACTCAACTGTCGGTATTCCGGCCGGAAGTCGTGGCCCCATTCCGAGATGCAATGTGCCTCGTCAATCACAAAGAACGACACCGGCACTTTCCTGAGCCACTTCGCCGTGCCATCTGTCACAGCCCGTTCAGGGGAAACATAGATCAACCGATACTCCCCCGCGGCTGCTTTCTGTTTCACTTCCTGGCGGTCTGCCTGCATTACGGCGCTGTTCAGATAGACCGCCGGGATGCCCATCTGAAGCAATTGCCCGACCTGATCCTGCATCAATGCGATGAGGGGGGAAATCACGACGGCGGTCCGTCGATCATTGAGCACAGCGGGCAGCTGGTAGCAGAGAGACTTCCCGCCACCTGTCGGCATAACGACGCAGACATCGCGTCCGGCTGCCAGTCCACGTACGACTTCTTCCTGGCGAGGGCGAAAACCGTCGTAGCCCCAATAACGTTTCAGCGCCGCGAAAAACTGATCGGTCGATGGCGCTTGTTTTTTCAGTGTCGCCGCGCCGAGCATCAATCGCTCGGGATGGGGTGGTGCTTGACAGAGAGTCGCATGGCCGTTCTATCTTCGCCTTTTCTTCCCTATAGCGTCAAGAGATTGCCCGAACGGTCTTTTAACAAAGTAACAAAGAATTTGTGCACAGGCTGTCTCATGGCAACTGCCAACTAGGTTTATCTAGATACGCTAGAAGGACTTCTTCTACTCTGGGTTGGGATGGCTACGTTCATGTTCCGATTTGTTTGGGGACTCCTCATAACGGTATCGCTACTAAGCTTCGGCGTCTGTGCCCAGACCGACCCGGGTGTCGAGATAACGATTTCGACCGACCGGCCGGCAGTTTCTAGCTCGAGCGTGGTGGTGCCGGAGGGCACCTTTCAAGTAGAGAACGGTCTGCTCCTAACGAACACGGAAGGGAACCGCACTGTGGATTTTCCGGAAAGCAATCTTCGCTACGGCTTACTGGGGAAGACGGAGCTTCGCTTGTCGGTTCCGGATTACTTCTACAATCTGCCGTCAGGAACGTCGACGACTTCCGGTTTTGGCGACGTCGCTTTGGGGGTCAAGCAACAGATCGGGCCGTTCGGAGGCTTCAACCTTTCCGCAATCCTGTTTGTCAGTTTTCCGAGCGGGGCCAGTGGGGTTTCAAGCCACGGATATGACCCGGGCCTGCAACTGCCGTGGACGTACAAGGTGTCGGCGAACTGGACTGCGGGAGGCCAAGTGGCTTTCTATTGGCCCACGCTGGCGTTACAGCACAATTTCACCGGGGAAACGACCTTTTTTGTCGATCGCCAGTTGACCAAACCCTGGGACGCGTTTGTCGAATATGCCGGCGACTTTCCCCTGCGCGGTGGCTCTCGTCAGATCTTGCATTTCGGAACGGCTTACAAGCTGACGCCGCATCAACAGCTTGACTTCCATGTGGCGGTTGGGCTATCGAGCGCCGCGCCGCACAGTTACGTTGGCATTGGCTACTCCTTTTTGTTGCTGCCGAAGTGAACGGTGGGCGGAGGGACAGCAAACGCTGATCTTGATTGTGCATGCCTTGTCTAGCGTTTCATTGGCTGTTCCGGTGCTTGAAGCGCAGCGATTCTTTGACACTCTGTGCGATTCCCCCTATGCTCGTTGGGCACGGTTCGGGCACTCGCCGTCATGATTGGTCAGACTATTTCTCATTACCAGATCCTCCACAAACTTGGAGGCGGCGGGATGGGTGTGGTCTATTCCGCACGCGACACTGTTCTCGACCGATCCGTAGCCCTGAAATTTCTTTCCGGGGAAGCTCTCCAAGACAAACTGGCGCTTGAGCGCTTCGTACGTGAAGCCCGCGCCGCCGCTTCGCTGAATCACCCGAACATCTGCACCGTGCATGAAATCGGGGAAAACGCCGACGGCCATCCGTTTATCGTGATGGAATTTCTCGATGGTGACACGCTCAAGCACTCCATCTCCGGAAAAGCGCTGCGCGCAGAGCGCCTATTGGACATCGCCGCGCAAGTTGCAGATGCACTTGACCACGCACATTCTCGAGGCATCACGCATCGCGACATCAAACCGGCCAACATTTTTGTTACGCGCGCGGGGCAAGCCAAAGTTCTTGATTTCGGCTTGGCCAAACTCAACTCTCTTTTGTCGTTCTCCCCAGAAACGGAACCGTCCAGTTCCACCGACAAGAGCAATCCGGTTCGCGACGAAACGCTGACCACGCCGGGCACATCCATGGGCACGGTCGCTTACATGTCTCCGGAACAGGCCCGGGGCGACGCCCTTGATCCACGCTCGGATCTGTTTTCGTTTGGATCCGTGCTGTATGAAATGGCCACGGGTTCTCAGCCGTTTCGCGGTCAAACGTCGGCGGTGATCTTCGACTCTATCTTCAATAGCGATCCGACACCGGCCAGTTCACTGAACGCCGAAATTCCGGAATCGCTCGACGGTATCATCTGCAAAGCTCTTGAGAAGGATCGCGATCTTCGCTACCAATCCGCCGCTGAGCTTCGCGCCGATCTCAGGCGGCTGAAACGCGATCTCGATTCGGGCCGGCGCAATCTGACCGGGCGAACTGCGTTGTATGTCCCTGTTTCTCCTGCTGCGCCGGAGCGCGCGGAAAACTCCGTTGCGGTGCTTTATTTCGAAAACTTGAGCAGCGCGAAAGAAGACGAATACCTGCGCGACGGCATGACGGAAGACATCATCACCGAGCTTGCCAACATCAAGAACTTGAAGGTATTTCCACGGCCGGCTTTGCTGCCCTATCGAGATAAGCAAGTCACCGCTCCGCAGGTCGGCCGCGAACTGAACGCCTCGTTCGTACTGGGTGGCAGTCTTCGCCGCTCCGGGAATCGCCTGCGCATTACCGCGCAACTTGTTGAGACACGCACCGGCCATGCGCTTTGGGCCCAGCGGTTCGACCGGGAAATGGACGACGTTTTTGAGGTTCAGGACGAAATCGCGCGCAGCATCGCACAATCGTTCCGCATCAATCTTTCTCCGCAGGAAGAAGAGAAAATCGCGACAAAACCGACGCAAAACTCGGTGGCTTACGACTATTACCTGCGAGGACGCAGCTACGCCCGTCGCGAGAGCCTGGAATTTGCGCTGCAGATGTACGAACAGGCCATCAAACTTGATCCCAATTTCGGCCTGGCTCACGCCGGCGTCGCCTACATCTGTGCGGTTATCCACGAAATCCGCGAGCATAATCCCAAATGGGTGGAGCGAGGAGATGCTGCATGTAACAAGGCACTCGAGCTCGATCCCAATCTTGCAGAAGCCCTGGTTGCACGAGCGCGGATCTTGTACTCCCAGCGCAAACACGAGGAAGCGATCGAACTTGCCAAACGGGCCATTGCTCTTAAGCCGGATTGTGAAGGGGTGTACAACGTGCTCGGCCGAGCCTATTTTGCCTCGGGGCGATTCCGGGAAGCAGCAGAGCTGGCGGAAAAGGCGATCGAAGCAAACGGCGACGATTATAACGTGTTTGTTCCGATCGTGAATTCGCTCGAACGGCTTGGACGAACTTCCGAGCTTGGCCGCTGTCGTGAAATGGAAATGCGCGCCCTCGAACGCCAACTCGAATTGGTGCCCGAGGATGTCCGCGCCCGAAGCCTGCTTGCCGCCGATTACGCCAACCTCGGCCGGCACGAAGATGCAGTCCGGCACCTCGAAATGACGGTTGCGCTTCGCCCGAATGACTCCAATGTGCTCTATAACGCAGCCTGTACCTATGCCGTGCTTGGAAAAAAGCTTGAGGCGCTCGATCTCCTCGGTCGCGCTCTGGCGTGTGGGTACGCCAATGCCGATTGGCCGCGCCAAGACCCCGATTTGAACTGTCTGCACGACGATCCCGAGTTCCTGAAGTTATTCCCGTAGAAGTAGGCCGATTGGTTTTCCTCAGGTCGGGTCTGACAGATAGCAGGGTGAGGACAAAGCGAAGATGTGCTCATTCCCTTGCGCCAAAAGCGCCCAAGCCAGCAGTCGCCCTCGCTGATTGTGGAGAAAGTATTCATACCAATGATCTTCGACAAGTTGTGGAATCACGACCACGATGCGGCGCTGAGGGTACTTCTCCGATAGCTGAAGCACATACTGAACCACCGGCACGATGACCCATCGGTAGGGGGAAGGGAGAATCGTGAGTTGTGGAGGTTCTGCGCCGTTCTCCCGGAAGGGCTTTTCGACATAGCGTTCCCAATCTTCGCGCAACAACTCCGAATGATTTTCCGGCTCCACGTGAATGGCAATAATTTCGTCGGAGATTCTCGAAGCAAATTCCAAGGCCTGTTTGGAAACGCGGCTCCAGCGCTCGATGGGAACGATGGCGATGGGAGAAGCCTTGTGAATGGCCGGTTCGACGGGTTCGGAACATCGAGTGGCCACGGTCACTTCGTGATAATGCTTGCGCACTTTCTGGAAGAGGACGATGACCATCGGAATGAAGATGACCGTGATCCACGCGCCATCCATGAATTTCGCCAGCAGTACCACGACGACGGTAATGCCAGTGACGAAGGCGCCCAATCCGTTGATCAACATACTTCGCATCCAACGTGATCCTCGCTTTTTGTACCAGTGCGCCACCATACCTAGTTGCGAAAGGGTGAACGCGGTGAACGCGCCTACGGCGTAAAGCGGAATCAGGCGATCGGTTACGCCGCCAAACACCACTAAAAGAAAACAAGTGGCGATCGCCAGGCATACGATGCCGTAGGTATAGACGAGGCGCCGCCCGCGGTAGCCAAAGACGTGAGGGAGGTAGTTGTTCAGAGCGATGGCCCGGCAGAGGCGGGGGAAATCCGCAAAGGCCGTATTGGCGGAAAGAGAGAGTACCAGCAGAATGGCAGCGATGGTCACATAATAGAACACGCCTTTTCCAAACACCGCAAGCAGCAGCATCGAAAGAATGCTCTGATAACCTGGCTGGCCCGGATCGGTGGCCGCGATGCCATACGCCTTTACCAGATAGGAGATTCCCGCGAGCATGACAGCCAACACAAAAATGATGATCGAGAGCGTGCGTTGCGCGTTTTTCACCCCAGGTTCACGAAACGCTCTTACGCCGTTGCTGACGGCTTCGACTCCAGTCAGAGCGGTGCATCCACTGGCGAACACCTTCAGCAGAAGCCAGAAGGTTACAGCCGCCGTCGCGGGGCCCGGAAGGGGAAGAGGCGCAACCGGGTGCGGATGTCCGCCGCTTAGGGCGACTCGAATGAGACCCCCGACAATCATGATCAACAGGGTACCGACGAAGAGATAAGTGGGAATCATAAAGGCGATTCCGGCCTCGCGGACACCACGCAAGTTGAGAACGGTGATGAGCAACAGAATTGCAACGCATAAGAAAACTGTGTGGGACTGAAGGGACGGGACTGCGGAAATAAGCGCACCGACCCCCGCGGAAATCCCAACGGCGGCCGTCAGGATGTAATCCGTGAGGAGAGCGGCTGCGGCGAGCAAACCAGGAAATGCGCCGAGATTCGAGCGCGCCACCGTGTAGGAGCCTCCGCCCATGGGATAGGCGGGGATGGTTTGCATGTAAGAGAAAAAAACGATAATTAGCAGCGCGATGATCGCGAGACTGACCGGTACGATGTAGCGCACACCGAGCAGTCCCAGGGGAATGAGCAAACTGAGGGCGGCTTCGGGGCCATATGCGGCGGAGCTGAGCGCGTCGAGGCCGAAGATCGGGATGCCCGCGGCGACGCCGATTTGTTCGGCGCGTTCATCACTGGTCTTGAGCGGTTTACCTACGATCAAGTCGATGAGGTTCATTCGGCCTTGGTGCTCTGAGATTTCCCGAGCGTTCTATTTGCATCGACTCCGGCGCGAAAGTCAACCGTCATCGAATAAGCGGACGAGGTTCTCGCGTGGAATCTTACAGCACTGTTCTTGGACCTTTGCATCTGGAGCGCACCCTGCGTCACGCAGTCAATGTGCGATGGAAGAGGGCTGCGCATGGTCTTCAAACGCGGGATCGCTCGCCTTTAGTTGTCGTTCCCGGGTCTGAATGCCATAATTCCATCTCCACAATGGATTTACGCGCTCGTGGTTCGCCTGCTCCGAGCGTTAGTCACTGTTCTCAAGGGGGTCCCCATGGCACTACGTGATAGCTGGATTGAAAAGCGCGAAACCGCCCAGGCCGGAGCGAACGGCAGCCGGAACATGTCCCAGATGCATCTGGCGAAACTCGGCGTTCTAACCGAAGAAATGCAGTATGTTGCGGTTCGCGAGCGGCTGCAACCCGAGTATGTGCGCAGCGAAGTGGCCCGCGGGCGCGCAATTATCCCCGCGAACATCCATCACCGGAACCTGGAGCCGATGGGGATTGGCGTAGGCTTTAACTGCAAGATCAATGCGAACATCGGAAATTCCGCGACAACTTCTGAGATCCACGAAGAGCTGAAAAAACTGCATCATGCCGTGCACTATGGCGCAGACACGGTGATGGACCTTTCGACCGGAGGCAACATTCCGGAAATTCGCCAGGCGATCATCAATGCGTCGCCTGTGCCGATTGGCACCGTGCCCGTGTATGAAGCAATTTCGCGCGTGCGGAGGCCCGAAGACCTCACCATCGACCTGATGCTCGAAGTGATTGAAGAGCAAGCCGAGCAGGGCGTGGATTACATGACCATTCACGCCGGGGTCTTGCGGGAACAAGTGCCCCTGGTCAGAAAGCGCATTACCGGCATTGTTTCTCGCGGTGGTTCGTTGATGGCGCACTGGATGGAACATCACAAGAAGCAGAATTTCCTGTACGAGCGGTTCGAGGACATCTGCAAGATTTTCAAGAAACACGATGTGAGTTTTTCGCTGGGCGATGGCATGAGACCCGGGTGCCTTGCGGATGCGAGCGATGAAGCGCAGTTTTCGGAGTTGCGCGTGCTCGGAGAGCTGACCAAGCGGGCTTGGGAACAGGATGTACAAGTCATGATTGAAGGCCCCGGGCACATTCCGATGGACAAGATCAAAGAGCAGGTCGAAAAAGAAGTGGAGTGGTGTCATGAGGCGCCGTTTTACACGCTTGGGCCGCTCGTGACCGACATCGCCCCCGGCTACGACCACATCACGAGCGCAATCGGTGCGGCCATGATTGGCTGGTACGGCGCATCCATGCTTTGCTATGTCACGCCGAAGGAGCACCTGGGCCTGCCGAACCCGGAAGACGTGAAGCAGGGCGTAATCGCCTACAAGATTGCCGCACACGCCGCGGACGTGGCGCGTCACCGGCCCGGAGCGCGGGATCGCGACGACGCCCTCAGTTACGCGCGTTTTCTGTTCG
The DNA here is from genome assembly GCA_963722985.1 of Candidatus Acidiferrales bacterium. Classification (GTDB taxonomy): domain Bacteria; phylum Acidobacteriota; class Terriglobia; order Acidiferrales; family UBA7541; genus Acidiferrum. The sequence continues at coordinate 1,273,787 of CAVROZ010000008.1, forward strand.
ATTGGAACAAGCAGTTTGAGCTTTCCCTCGATCCGGCTACCGCCAAGGCCATGCACGACGAGAACCTGCCCGACGATTTCTACAAAGAGGCAAAATTCTGTTCCATGTGCGGGCCGAAGTTCTGTTCGATGAACATCACGCAACTGGCCGAGGCGGAAAGCGGGCAAGATCAGGCCGAACGGAAGCAGAAATTTGCCGATTTGCTGGTGAAAGTGCAAGGCGCCGGGCGCTAGTACACTCTAGATCCGACGCAAAAAACAAACTACGACTGCGTGGCAAGAACCGAGGGCGGCAGCGCGAGTGCAGCCTGCTGAAAATGAGATTCGAGGGATGCTTTATGGTTCCGCAACCTGCTCTCGATCGCACTGCCCGAGGCTACGCCGTTTGATTTGCTGGACGATTGAGGCGTTCGCGGGAAACGGTAGTTCGGGCCTGAGTCCATGAACGATTCGCAAGCACAATCTGTTCGTGAAGAATTCAATCGCTGGGCCGAAAGCGGACGAGGCGATGGCATGGAACAAGACCATCTGCCCATCACTTTGCCAGTGCTCGAGAAGATGCGGCTGGCTGTCACGGACAACGTTCTCGATGTCGGTTGTGGATCAGGGTGGCTGTCACGGCGGATCAGCAAGCGGGTACCTCATGGTCGCGTAGTCGGCCTGGACATTTCCGACGAAATGATTCGCGTCGCCAGGCGAACGAGCGTCGATCACGACAACATACTGTTTGTCACGGGAGCGGCGGCCGAAATTCCGTGGGAGCCCGACTTTTTTACGCACGCCATTTCGGTGGAGTCTGCCTATTATTGGCCCGATCCTGCCGCCGGAGCGCGGGAGATTTGTCGCGTGCTGCGGGTCGGAACTACGGCGTGGATTCTGATCAACTACTATCGTGACAATCCTTATTGTCACCAATGGGGGCCGCTGTTAGCCGTGCCAACACATCTTTGGTCTGCTGAGGAATGGGTAAGGCTGTTCCGCGTGGCAGGTTTCGGGCAGGTATCGGAGGAGCGAGTCGCTGATCCTTCACCGACGGTCGATCCTTATACCGGCCGTTGGTTCCGCGATGCGGGGGAGTTACAGGCGTTCAAGGCCGCCGGAGCTCTTTTGATCTGTGCACGGAAGGAACACCCACTCCCCTATGGGGAGCACGCCTCTAAAATCGGTTAACTTGTTACGCACCAGCCGCTAACAGGTAGGCCGAGGTAATTCATCCTCTGTTAAAGTGGCAACAAAGCAAGTCAAACGATCCTTTGGGCGGGATTGGGGTGGTCGCCCAGCGTTCGATTGACGGATGAATCAGAGAAATCCCAAATTCGAAGTACTTGTGGTCGACGACTCGCCTGTTTACAGGAAGCTCGTCGAGCAAGTGCTTTCCTTAGAAGCATATTCCCTCGCCTTTGCCTGCGACGGCGCCGAGGCGCTGAAGGTGTATGAGGAACACTCACCGTGCATGGTGATCACCGATTGGATGTTGCCCGATTCTACAGGCTTTGAACTTTGCCAACGAATCCGTGCAGACACCTCACGCCCATACACCTACATCATCGTGATGACCAGTAACACCGAAAAAGGCAACGTGGTGAAGGGCCTGGAATCGGGCGCGGACGATTATCTGACGAAGCCGTTCGACCAGGCAGAGATGCTGGCGCGAGTCGGTGTTGGGCGGCGCATTATCGAATTGAACCGAGAGTTGGCGGCAAAAAGCAAAAAGCTGGAAGAAGCGGCGCGCACGGATTCCCTGACCGGTCTGCCGAACCGCAGAGCAATCGAAGATTGGGCGGCCAGGCAATTGCGTGGAGCGGCACGGCACGGATTTCCTTTGTGGGTCGCGATCGGAGATATTGACAACTTTAAAAGCGTCAACGACACCTTTGGCCACGATGCCGGCGACATCGTACTCAAAACTTTTGGAAATGTTCTGCGGAAATGCACGCGCGCATCGGACATTTGCGGACGGCTGGGTGGAGACGAATTCGTACTGGTGATGACGCATGTCGAAAGTGAATACATCGAAGAGACCGTCAACCGGTTCCGGGAACATTTTGCTATTCTGTCGTTCCCTTTACTCGGACAAACCGTAAGAGCGACTGCGAGCTTCGGCGTTGCCGGAACGGTCGACAATGAGCTGCCCGACTTCGGCAGTCTGTTAAGCAAGGCCGATCAGATGCTCTACGAATCGAAGCGTGCAGGACGCAATCTAGTGCGCGTTGCCTTTTCCGCCCCGGCAACCTAGAATTCTGGTCGAGAGGCGAGCAGCATGGGATTCCTGAGACGAGATGGAAGCAGAGACATCCTACCTGCATCGCTCGGGCGGGGGTCGCTCGAGCGAAAAATCGTCACTTGCCTATAGCACGGCTGGCAATCGGACGCCACAAATCGAAAGTTTTTCAACCGCCCGGCCACTCGGGTGGATTGCTATCCCGCCGAAGTCCGCAGTCAGCTCGTTATTTATCGACGCGGGATGGGCATGGGAAACCTCGCCATCCTTCTCGTAAATAATAGATAATAAAAGCCTTACTTGGAATATTGCGGTAGTAGTACCTTCCACTCGCTTTTTCCCTGTGGAAACCTCGTATCTTTAACATTTTGTTTTGTTTTCGCCGCGCGTCCGTGTATTCTGCACGCGAATCCGGAGCCGATGGCGACCGCAACCCCTCAAACACGACACTACTGGATCTTCAGCGCGGACCCCCACCACTATCATTGGGACACCCTGTTCGTAAAAGGGAAGGAGATGTGGCACGGTGCAGGAGCCAAACCTGATGCGGTGCGATCCCTGAAGCAGGTGAAGAAGGGCGATCGTGTCCTCTGTTACCACTCCGCCCCGGAACGGTCGCTTTACTCGATTGCGGAAGTCACGCGCGATCCTTATCCCGATCCGCACGATTATGATGGGAAAAATCTTGTCGCGGATTTGCGTGCTTACGAGAAACTGCCCCGGCCTGTGACGCTTACCGAGATGCGGGCCAATCCCGCGCTGCGGAAAGTGAAGCTGCTGAAGAGCGTTAGACGGATCATCTGCCCGATAACCGAGCCGGAGTACCAGGAAATGTTGCGCATGGCTGGAATTGTGGCTATGCCTGGCATGCCGTTGCCCTGAAAGAAACAATTCAGATCGTGAAGAGTTGAAGGTGCCTACCAAACATTTCGCTGGAATCCTACGTCTTACACTAGCAGGGGTGGGTACAACTCTGTTCAGTGCCCTAAATCATTTACCAAAATCAGCGACGAACTTAGAAACGGGAAAAGCCCGTTGGCCCGGACGATAGGAGAGGACGATGCGCATACGCCTCGGTTTCTTACTAGGGTTGATGTTGTTGTTCAGAGGAGATTCGGTCCGAGCGGCGGAAGGCGCGCCGTTGCTGGCGCAAGAGCCGACCCTGAGCAAAACGTCGATCGTGTTCAGTTATGGCGGCTATTTGTGGAGCGTGCCCAGGGAAGGCGGGGAAGCACGGCAATTAACGACCGGCGGCCATGAACAGTCGCCGTTCTTTTCGCCGGACGGAACATGGATCGCCTTCACAGGGCAGTACGACGGCAATACGGACGTATTTGTCATCCCAGCCGACGGAGGCTCTCCAAGACGCCTGACATGGCACCCGAATCAAGATGTGACCGTGGGATGGACGCCAGATTCGAAGCGAGTTCTGTTTTTGTCGACGCGCGAGGCGTACGCAGACTTCACAAGGCTCTACACCGTTCCGGTAGAGGGCGGGGTGGCGGAAGTCCTGCCGATGTGGCGCGCGTTTGAAGGCTCTTATTCGCCGGATGGCACGCAGATGGCTTATATCCCGAATTTCCAATGGCAAGCGGCCTGGAAGCGTTACCGTGGGGGACAAACCACTCCCATTTATATTGTACGGCTGAGCGATTTGGCGTTGCAGAAATTGCCAAGGCAAAACTCCAATGATGCGAGCCCGATCTGGTTTGGTGACACCGTGTATTTCCTTTCTGACCGGAACGGGCCCGTGACGTTGTTCGCCTATGACACAAAGAGTAAAAACGTGAAGCAAGTGGTCGAGAATACCGGATTTGACCTCAAGAACGTCTCCGCCGGTCCCGATGCGCTGGTTTACGAGCAGTTTGGCGGCATTTTTCTGTTCGACCCGCAAACGGGAAAGTCGAAAAAAGTGGAGATACACATCAATGGGGATTTGCCTGCAACCCGTGCGCACTTCGAGAAAGTGGCGGAAGCGATTCAGAACGCCGCGCTTTCGCCGACCGGAGCGCGGGCGGTGTTCGAGGCGCGCGGCGAGATTTTGACGGTACCGGCGGAAAAGGGAGATATCCGGAATTTGACTCGCACGCCGGGCGTTGCGGAGCGCGACCCTGCGTGGTCACCGGATGGCAAGTGGATTGCCTTCTTCTCCGATGAAACCGGCGAGTATGTGTTGCATTTGGAAGATCAATCTGGTCTCGGAGAGGTGAAAAAGATCAATTTGGGGAATCCGCCGTCGTTTTTCTACGGACCAACCTGGTCACCGGACAGCAAGAAGATCGCCTACACAGACAAGAGGCTGAACCTTTGGTACGTGGACATCGATAAAGGTACACCGCTCAAGGTAGCGACGGAGCAGTTTGAAGATCCGACAAGCGCGACAAACGAAGCGTGGTCGCCGGACAGCAAGTGGCTGACCTATACGCGGTATCTTTCGAACCATCAGCATGCCGTGTTCGTGTATTCGGTTGAAAGCGGGAAGGAATCGCAGATTACGGACGGAACCGCGGACGCCCGGTTTCCGGTCTTCGACAAGAATGGGAAGACGCTCTATTTCGCGGCTAGTACAGACATTGGTTTGAGCGTGGGATGGCTTGATCTTTCGAGCTATCAGCACCCGTTGACGCGCAGCGTGTATGCCGTGGTCCTGAAAAAAGGTGATCCCAATCCGGTGGAACCACAAAGCGATGAAGAAAAGGTAACGAAGCCGGAAGACAAGAGTAAGGATGCGGATAAAGACAAGGCCAACGAGGCGGAGAAGGATAAGGACAAAGGCAAAGAGGGTGACCGAGGGAAGGAAGGCGCGAAGAAGGAAGGCGAGAAGAAAGAAGAACCGCCTGTAGTAACCATTGATCTTGAGGGCATCGGGCAGCGCATCGTGGCACTTCCCATTCGTGCCGCCAACTACATTCAGTTGGACGCCGGAAAAACCGGAACATTGTTCCTGTCGGAAATCGTGGATGTGCCTCGCTTCCGCGAGCCGTCTAGTGTCACGGTCAGCAAATTCGACCTGAGTACGCGGAAGACTGAGCCGTACGTCAGCGGAATCACCCAGCTTTATTTTTCTGCGAACGGAGAAAAGGCGTTGTTTCGGCAGGGACCGCCCCCGTCTGGACCGTGGTTCATCGCCGGGACGGCGGCTGCGCCAAAACCGGGCGAAGGGGCTCTGAATCTTGGAGCGATGGAGGTCTATGTCGATCCGCGCGCGGAGTGGAACCAGATGTATCACGAAGTCTGGCGTATCGAGCGCGATTTTCTGTACGACCCGAACCATCATGGGCTGAACATTCCAGCGACAGAAAAGAAGTACAGCCCGTACCTGGCGGGGGTCGGAGGACGCGCGGACTTGAATTATTTGTTCGTCGAGATGCTGGGCGACGTCACGATTGGCCACATGTTCATCGGTGGCGGAGACATGCCGAAGCCGCCTCAGGTCAAAGGCGGATTGCTGGGAGCAGATTACAAAGTCGAGAATGGCAGGTATCGTTTTGCGCGTATTTTCAATGGCGAAAACTGGAATCCAGACTTGCGGGCACCACTTACACAGCCGGGCGTAGACGTAAGAGTGGGTGATTACCTGCTCGAAGTGAATGGTCGAGATGTTCGGCCGCCGGCCGAGGTGTACAGCTTCTTCGAAGAGACCGCTGACAAACAGACCAAGATCAAAATCGGACCAAATCCGGACGGCAAAGATGCGCGAGAAGTGACCGTGGTGCCTGTCGATACCGAATTCCCGTTGCGCAACCGCGCTTGGGAAGAGGGCAACCGCCGCAAGGTGGATGAATTGAGCGGCGGGAAACTGGCCTACGTCCATGTTCCGGACACGGCGGTCGGCGGGTACACAAATTTCAATCGTTTCTATTTCGCGCAGGTGGATAAACAGGGAGCGGTGATCGACGAGCGCTACAACCACGGCGGGGACATCGCCGACTACATTATCGATATGCTGAAGAGGCCGTTGCGAAATTGCGCCATCTCGCGCGAGGGCGGGAAATTCTGCTCGCCGCTGGCGCAAATTTACGGGCCCAAAACGATGATCATCAACGAAATGTCCGGTTCGGGAGGCGACGCGTTGCCGTGGATGTTCAAGCAGGATGGCGTAGGGCCGCTTGTTGGTACGCGGACATGGGGAGGCTTGGTGGGCATCTTCGGCTATCCGCCGCTGTTGGATGGTGGATTCGTGACTGCTCCACGGGTGGCGATCTACGGTCTGCATGGTCAATGGGAAGTGGAGAATCATGGCGTTGCGCCGGACATCGAAGTGGAAAACGACCCCGCGTCGGTTGCCGCCGGGCATGATCGCCAACTGGAAAAGGCGGTAGAAGTCACATTGGACGCGCTAAAGAAAAATCCGGTCGTGTTGCCGGATCATCCGCCCTATCCGAATTATCAGAAAAAGTAACCAACAGCTCGCGGAAGCGATTTTGCAAAAAAGTCAGGCCGCGATTCGGCTCGCCACAGGAATTGAAGGAATGTGGTAGTTTGAGTCGAAAGGGAAAACGTGCCGGAGCTTCCTGAAGTCGAAACCGTGGCGCGAGGTTTGCAGCGCGCAGTCGCCGGGCGACAGATCCTGGCCGTCACTCTGGGCAAGACCGATTTCATCGACAATCCTGAGGCCCTCGAGAGCGAATTACCTGGGCGCACCATCGTTCGAGTGGAACGCTACGGGAAATTTCTCCTGCTGCGTCTGAGCGCAGGAGCACAATCGAACGGCAACGACGGCGACGCTGCTCTACTCGTGCATTTGGGCATGACGGGATTGCTGATGTCATTGGCGGTCAGCGCGCCTTATGCAAAACACACGCACCTCGTCATGCCGCTCGGCGATGGCCGGGAATTGCGTTATGTGGATCCGCGTCGTTTTGGGCGTATCGCCTATTTGTCGGGCGAAGTGCTTTCCCGCGAACTGCAACGATTTGGATTGGACCCGCTGGAGATGGGGTTGCAGGAGTTTGCCGGGCATATTCATCAACGAAATGCCCGGATTAAGGCGTTGCTGTTGGATCAGAGCGTGCTTCGCGGCGTAGGAAATATCTACGCGGACGAAAGCTTGTGGAAAGCAAAGATCCATCCGGCACAACTCGGTCGGCGGTTGAAGCCTTGGCAATTGGAAAAACTGTATGTCGAACTGCAGAAAATTCTGCAAAGAGCCATCCTGTTGCGCGGTTCATCCATTTCGGATTTTCTGGATGCCGACGGAATGCCTGGAGAATACCAACAGCACCATCGTGCATACGGACGAGAAGGCAAGCCCTGCTTTCGCTGCAGGAAAACGATCCGGCGCGTGATGGTGGCCGGGAGGAGCAGCTATTTCTGTCCGAATTGCCAGAAGCCGCCTAGAGGCGGCAGGAAGTTGAGAAGGCGAAAAGCGCCGAAGGCATAGATGCGAGCGGTTGTGCAGCGAGTGAGTCGCGCGAAAGTAACGGTCGAAGACGAAGTCACGGGCGAGATTGCGGCCGGGCTGATGATTCTTCTCGGTGTCAGCAAAGACGATAATTCTGCGGTAGCGATAGCCACGGCGGAGAAGATCGCGAACCTGCGGATTTTCGAGGATGCCGCCGGGAAAATGAATCGGTCATTGCTCGAAGTGAGGGGAAGTGCGCTGGTGGTATCGCAATTCACGCTGTATGGCGATGCACGGGGGCAGAGGAGGCCGAGTTTTATGGCTGCGGCCCCGCCGGAAATGGCGAAGAAGCTGTACGAAGAGTTTTGCGAGGCACTAAGAAAGCTTGGAGTCACAGTCGGAACGGGAATTTTTCAAGCCATGATGTCCTTGGAGTTGGTAAATGAGGGCCCGGTCACAATCCTCGTCGATTCCGACAAGACGTTCTAAGCGTGGAACGACCGCAGTGGCGCAGACATGGACCGTCCGTCGGGCGCTGGCCGAATTGGCGCGGCATGGAGATCAGAGAAACGCTGAGGGGATGGCGCGTTTTGGAATTCGAGCGAAACAGGTGTACGGCGTCTCGAAGCCAAAGCTAGATCAGATCGCAAGAGCCATCGGGACCGATCATGCTCTTGGTTTAAGACTCTGGAAGACCGGGATTCACGATGCGCGGCTGCTCGGAATGCTTATTTCCGAGGCGAAATCGGTAACGTCGGCGCAAATGGATCAATGGGTGCGCGACTTCGACAATTGGGATGTTTGCGACGGTACGTGCTGCCACCTCTTTGTCGACGCGAAGGCAGCGTGGAAGAAGGCATTTTCATGGACTTCGCGCGAGAAACAGTTTGAAAAGCGCGCTGGCTTTGCGCTGGCGGCTTTTCTGGCGATTCACGACAGGGCTGCCGGTGACGCGCCTTTTCTGAAATTCATGAAGGCAATTGAACGGCAAGCCTGGGACGAGCGGAATTTCGTGAGAAAGGCAGTGAACTGGGCGCTGCGGAATATCGGTAAGAGAAACCGGCGCTTGAATCGCGCCGCGATTCAGACAGCCGAGAGAATTCAGCGAGGTGGAACTCGCGCGGGACGATGGATTGCCGCGGATGCTCTTCGCGAATTGAAAAGCCAGGCCGTGCAGAAGCGTTTATTAAGGAAAGAGGGTTGAGGAGCAATGTCCGGCATTCAAAGCATGAAAATTCGTAAAGTAAAACAGGCTGATGCGGAGCGCATTGCCGTTCTGTCGGGACAACTTGGGTATCCAGTGAAAACGAAGGAAATGGCCACGCGATTGAGGCGTGCAATGAAAATGAAAGAGGGCGCGTGTTTTGTAGCGGAAACGAAACAGGAGGGAGTGATTGGCTGGGTCCATGTGACCGCGATGTCTTTATTGGAAATAGAACAGCGGGCTGAAGTGAACGGACTGGTTGTCGATGAAAAGGTGCGCAGTGGTGGAGCGGGAACCAGGCTCCTTGAAGCGGCGGAAACCTGGGCACGGGAAGCCGGGTGTGTGGGAATGTCCGTACGGTCCAATGTGATTCGGGAACGCGCTCATGGATTTTATCTGAGGCAGGGTTACGAGCATTACAAGACGCAGAAGGCCTTTCGGAAGGCGCTGTAGGCGCGCTGCCCAAGCCACCAAGTCACGTAGTCGGCCAATCCCACGCGTGTGGTGGTTTTTCAGAAACCGTTAGGAAGAATATATCGCAATACGATAAAATAGGCTTATGCCGGAAAGGATTACCGAACACGAATACCGGGCACTGGGCGAGTTGCGCTACCTGATCCGCAGATTTCTACAGGAAGGGGACGTGAGTGCGAAGCAGGCCGGCTTGGAGCCGCAGCAGTATCTCCTGCTGTTGGCCATCCGTGGTTTGCCCGCTGGCCAGCATGCAACCATCAGCGTGTTGGCAAATCGTCTTTCCCTGCGGCACCACAGCACCGTGGAACTGATCGATCGGATGGAAGCACACGGTTACGTGAGACGAATTCGAGGGAGAGAGGACCGGCGCCAGGTGCTGGTTTCCGTTCAGCCACGAGGAGCGAGATTGCTCGAGAAAGTGGTGGAGCAGCGCATCATTGAGTTGCGGACAAATGGCAGGGAACTTGTAGCGGCGATCGGCGCGCTACTGGAAATGCGCAGTGCGGCAGTAGATGGGAAGAATCGACGACGGAGACGGACTGCGACCCGGAGCGGGAAATAAGAGACGGCGGGGGAAGTTTTGTCGAAGAAGAACTGCGTCGTGAGCAGATGCTCTGGTTGCTTTATCCAGACGAACACGATCGATATCGTCCAAAGCGGATTCGCAAACCTTGACGGATGATTTATCCTTGCTCAGAACCTTTGCGGTCCGGCTGACGGTACGGCCTCATAATGTCTTCTAAATCAATCACCCCAAGAATCCGTGAAACATTCGCGCGACTTTCCATCCATCGTTCCTCGCGACGAACTTAGAGCTTGCCTGACAGGGCTAGCGCTCCGTCTGACCTATATATATCGTATCACGACATGATTTGAGGGACGGCCTTATGATCAATAAGGTTAGAATCCGCCGCCGCCACCACCGCCGAAACCGCCTCCAGAATATCCACCGCCTCCGGAAAAACCCGACCCTCCGGAACTCCTCGGGGCTGAGGAAAGGGCGCTGCCGGTTTGGACCGACATGGCATTAAGGTTATTCGCGAGCATGTAGGGATAGAAGCCTGGCCCAAAGCTGCCGCCCTGATACCATTGCGGGGGCTGTGTGTAAATGTTCTGAAAAGCCTTGCTCCAGTTTTTCTCGACGCCGAGCGCCATGGCGAAGGGCAAGAATTTCTCGAACATTTCCGGGGTCTTGATCATGCGGTTGAAGCGGTCCGCTTCCACGTGATTGAGAAAATCTTCAAATCCCAGAATTCTCTCGAGTGCGTCGGCACCCGATTGTGTACGTGCCGGCATAAACCAGGCGAACGCAAAGATGACCGCGGCGGTCAGAATCCCGGCCAAGATGAACGGGCCGGACGCCATGCCGAAGCTCCGCGTGAAAAAGTTGCCTGCAGCAAACACCAGAAATCCGACGACAATGGCAACACCAATGTAAGTGGCCCGCACGCTATCCGGGCGCCGCGCGTAATAGCCGTGGGTTACGAGCGACCCGAAAATTTCATTCTTAATCCCGGCAATCGTTCGATAGAAGCGGTTGTGAAGCTCGGCGAGAGTGACAGTATCGCCTGCTTGTCCGCTGGTGAAAAGACCGCCAAGAAGATCCTGCTCGTGAGGCTTGAGGACGGCCCAGTCGGCTTGCGATTTTTGAAGATGAAATACATAGTCTTTGGAGTGAGTCAGACCAAGTAGATGATCGGTCGTTTTTTCTTCGATCGCCAAATAGCCACGGACGGCTAGATCGACGATGGACGCGGTGATGTCGCGCATGTCCACGGAGTTGTCGACGAGAGTTCCAACTTCGCCCGGGGTAAGTTTATCGGGGGGCTCGTATTGCGCGGAGATGGGACGAAGGCGGGGATCACGGCCGCGGGTCCACCACCGCCAAAACATGATTGCCAGAGCGATGATGGGGATTCCAAGGGGCCAGTTGCTCCTTAGCATCCGTCCAAGCCGCATGAAAAATGTCGGTTCGCTGACACTGCCTTTGTCGAAAGCTACTGCGACAGTGAGACCCTCGTGCATGGCAAGCGGCATGGTGGTGTGCACGTCGACCCCGGTACCGCTGATCTCCGCGACGGCGTTACGGCCGGCAGATCGGTACGTGCCCGTAAAAACGTTTGTGCGGATGTCGGAAGTGCTGTTTGGCAAGGTAATGTGTGCACTGGCTTCGGCGATCGACATTGGCCACTCGTCGCCAGTGATATTCCAGTAGAATTCGTCGTGATCGTCGAAGAAACGAAGTGCGTCGGAGACCGTGTATTCGATGGACACCGTACGGGTACTGTTGTCAGCGTCCGGAACGTAGATTTTGAGCTTGAGGTATTGGCGCTCACGGCTGGTTTCATATTTGAGCTTGTTCCCATTCTCATCCGTGATGCGCTCGACGTCGAGAAACAGGGAATAGTTGAGTCCGCGAGGTCCTTCGTACTCCACTGGAATCATGCGATAGACGCCATGCCATGGACCACCGGTGAAGACGAAAGTGATGTTTTCCGTGACATCGACCGAGCTGTCGGCGAGGACTTCGATCTTCGAATCGAATTTTAGGATGCGCAAATCTTTCGCGGAGAGGGGTAAGGCAAGAAGGAGAAGCAGAGCAAAACCGTAAAGAACGCTGGGTAGCCGGGCAGATGGTTTGTGACGCGGAAGCATGAGGGAAGCGCGATCGGAAATCAGGCTGTCGGGGCCGCGGGATTGCCGAAGCTGACCTTGGGTGCTTCGCGTTCCGCAGGGGCCGAGACCTCGAAGAATTCGCGCTGTTTGAAGCCAAGCATGCCCGCGAAAATGTTCGTGGGGAATTGCAGAATTTTTGTGTTGAGGTCGCGAACGACGGCGTTGTAATAACGGCGTGCGTTCTGAACCGTATCTTCAATCTGGGATAGGGAATTCTGCAACGAGGTGAAGCCCTCGATGGCACGGAGTTGCGGATAAGCCTCCGATAGCGCGAAAAGGTTTTTCAGTGCGCCGGAAAGCATGTTCTCGGCTTGGGCTTTGTCGGCTGGACCCGTCGCGGACATAGCTCGATTGCGGGCGTTGATGACGGCTTCGAGCGTGCCTTTTTCGTGGGCTGCATAACCTTTCACGGTTTCCACAAGATTGGGAATCAGGTCGTAGCGACGTTTGAGCTGAACATCGATATCGGCCCAGGCGTTGTCGCATTGAACCTTCAGGCGAACCAAGCCGTTATACATCCCGATACCGAAAATGATCAGGAGTACGAGGATGCCAAGGATCACCCAACCAAGCATCAGCTAACCTCTGCGGGAAAGATTGAACACCTGAGGATCACTCTCACTATACGTGCGGATACCTCAAGAGTAAAGAAACCCTACCGGATGCGGATGCACCGGATGCATCGAGCGTGCCGGCGATTCGCTCAGGAGTTCGAGTCCCGACACCGATCGTAGGACTACGGGCGGGGCTTTCAGGTACACCCAAGTCAAAGTGGCCATCCGGGTGAAAGGTCCATTGTTCGCCAGCGCAAATCGAGAGAAGGGGAGCCGCTCGCGCTATTCGTAGTGCAGAGCGACCATCGGATCGACGCGGGAGGCGCGGCGGGCGGGGAAATAGCAGGCGCCGAGGGAAACGGCGGCGAGGAGAAGCGCGACAGCAAGGAGAGTGATGGTGTCGTGGGCGGAAACGCCGTAGAGCAGAGTCGAGAGAAGGCGAGTGAGAACGAAGGAGGCTGCGAGGCCAATGAGGATGCCGACGGCGGTCATTCTTGCTCCGCGCAGGAGGACGAGGCGAAGGACGTCGGCGTGCCGCGCGCCGAGCGCAACGCGAATCCCAATTTCGCGGCTATGCTGGCTGACGATGTAAGAGACGACGCCATAGATGCCGACTCCGGAAAGGAGCAGGGCGAGTGCAGCAAAGAGGCCGAGAAGGATCAGCGAGAAACGACGCTCGGCGAGAGATATGGCGATGATCTCGTCCATGGTTTGCGCGCCAAAGACGACTTGCTGGTTGCTGATTTGCTTGTTGATGCGGCGGATGGAATCAAAGACGTTGGCGGGTTTATCGGAACGGACGATGACACCAATGCCGTTGCCGGCGAGCGACATATTCTTGTCGTCGAGTTGCATGAGAGGGACGTACAGCTCGGAGCGGAGTTCTTGCGTGCTGTCGGAATCGAGGCCCCACTGATTGACGTGGTTGACGACGCCGACGATTTCGGTGGTTTGCTCGGCGTCGTTAATGTGGAGCCGTTGGCCGATGGGATTGAGACCTGGGAAGAATTTCTTGGCGAAGACTTCGTCGACGACGGCAACACGAGTGGCGTGTTCATCGTCGGCGTCCGTGAAGAAGCGGCCGGACTGCAGCCCGATGCCCATCGCTTTGAGGTACGCGGGGCCGACGACGTAATCGATGGCCCAACTTTCCTCGGAATCATCGGCGGGCTTCGAATGGCCGTCGATCCAGAAGAGCCACTCGTCGTCGCCGCTCAGAGGGAGAGCGCCCCAGGAGTAGGCCACAGACTGGACGCCGGGCGCCGATTCAAATTGTTTTTGCACATCGCGAAGGGAAGCGCGAACGGCGGCAGGATCGGTGTTCATCATGGACGGTGGGAGAGAAAGTCCAAAGGCGAGGACTCGGGCAGAATCAAAGCCGGGATTGACGTTGTGAAGAGCGGCAAAAGTGCGAATCATCAGGCCGGCGCCGACGAGCAAGACGAGAGCGAGAGAAATTTCGGCCGCGACGAGGGCAGATTGCAGACGATGGCGCCGGCCGCCGCCGCTACGGCCACCTTCCTGAAGAGCTTCTTGCGGGTCGTGGCGGGCGGTTCTTAGCGCTGGAGCGAGACCGAAGAAGATGCCGGCGAGGAGAGAAACAACGAGGGCAAAGAGAAAGACGGGAGCGTCCATGCCGATTTCGACGGAGCGAGGAAGAGTAAAAGGAAGAGCGCCTAAAACCCAGTGGGTGCCGAAGGCGGCCAGCAGAAGACCGATGCCTCCCCCGATTGCGGCGATAAGAACGCTCTCAACCAAAAGCTGACGAACAATACGCGATTGGGCCGCCCCAAGAGCCGCGCGCACCGCAAATTCCTGCGCGCGAGCGGTAGAACGGGCGAGAAGCAGATTGGCGACGTTGAGGCAGGCGATGAGCAGAACGAAAGCCACTGCGCCGAGAAGAACGAAGAGCGGATTCTGGACGTTGCCGAGGTTCCATCTGCGAAATGGAATGAGAGCGGCAGAAATGTTCTTGTTGGTGTCGGGGTACGCGGTAGCGAGATTTTGCGAGATGTGCTGCATGTCGGCGCGGGCTTGCTCGATGGTGATGCCGGGTTTCAGGCGGCCAATCGCGCTGATGCCGAGGCCGGCGTTGCGATTCATGAGCAGCGGATTGTCCCATTGGCCGATGGGGAGATAAACATCGACGGTGTTGAAATTACCGAGAAGATCGAAGGAAGCGGGGATGACACCGATGATGGCGTAGGACTTGCCGTTGAGAGTCAACGGCTTGCCAAGGACATCGGGCGCCGAGGCAAACTTTCGTTTCCAGAAATGCGCGGCGAGAAGAACGGTAGGCGCGGCGCCGACGCGCTCTTCGTCTTGCGTGAAGGTGCGGCCGAGGACGGGATTGACTCCGAGTTGTTCGAAGAAACCGGAGCTGAGAAGGATGGTGTTGAGTTGGTCGGCGTCGCCGAGGCCGGTGAGGGTAACGGCGTAACCTCCGCGCATGGCGGCCATGGAAGCGAAAGTGCTGTTGCTTTTTCGCCAGTCGAGGAAATTCGGGAAGGAGATGGAACCGGTGGCGAAGTTGGGTTTGCTTTCCCGAAGAGTAACGAGTTGTTCCGAATTTGGGTATGGCAAAGGCCGGAGGAGGACGGCGTTTACAATCGAGAAGAGAGCGGAGTTGGCACCGATGCCGAGAGCGAGAGTGAGGACGGCGACAGCAGTAAAGCCGGGATTCTTTCGGAGTTGGCGAAGGCCATAACGGCAATCGGAGAGGACGGAGTGAAGCCAGTTGCCCATGGCTTGGTCGCGAACCTCTTCTTTCGCCTGTTCAACCCCGCCGAAATCGACTAGCGCGGCCCGCCGCGCCGCCTCAGGTGCCATGCCCTTGGCCATGTACCTTTCGGTCTTGGCTTCAATGTGGTAGCGAAGTTCCTCGTCGAGTTCCGACTCGACCCGTCGCCCGTCGAAGAGCGAACGTAGCCTCAAAGGCAGTGTGTAAATCCAATTCGCCAGCCGCATCGCTGTTTCTCCTGTGCCTGTTTACGTCTCTTCGAGTTTCACGACATTCGATATTGCGGCCGCTAGCCGTGTCCAGTTTCGCGCTTCCTTTTCTAGTTGCCTGCGGCCGAGTCGCGTCAAGGAATAAAACTTCGCACGTCGATTTTTTTCCGTCGTTCTCCACTCCGCTTTGATCCAGCCTTCGTTTTCTAGTTTGTGCAAAGCGGGATATAACGAGCCGTCACTGACCTGCAGCACATCTCCTGAGACCTGCCCCAGGCGCTCGCTGATGGCGAATCCGTTCAACGGTTCTAGCGTCAGAATCTTCAGCAATAACATATCCAACGTTCCCTGGACCAAATCCCCGGGCTTACTCATCGTCTCACCTCGGTAACCGAGACTATCATAACCTCTTCATTTCTCGTTAGGCAAGGAACCCCGAACTCCCTCTTTACCGACTGCCACGGGGGTTTAACCTTTCTGCTCGAACCTGCCAGCTCCATTGACTTGGGTTTACCCGCTGTGTTACGAGTAGGTACGCCTTTTTACACACCTTGGGGCCGTAGCGACAGGCGGGAATGACGCCAGAGGCAAAGCATCTAGAAGTAGTCCTGGACACGCACGTCGAGAGCGTCAATCTCGCCGAGGAGATGTGTCTTCGTGTCGCAGAAGCCGTGGGTTTTAACGAAGATGAGTGCTACCGCATCGGGATGTCGGTCCGGGAAGGCGTAATCAACGCGTTTCATTACGGGAATCAGGAAAAACCGAATAAGAAAATCCACCTGGCGCTGGACCTCACCGATGAAAAGATGATCATCCACGTGATGGATGAGGGAAAAGGGTTCAAATTGGCCGACGTGCCGGACCCGCTTGCGGAAGAAAACCTATTGAGCACATCCGGCCGAGGCATCTTTCTGATGAAGGCTTTCATGGATGAATTCGACGTCGTGTCAGGACGCACCGGTG
Organism: Candidatus Acidiferrales bacterium; assembly: GCA_963722985.1. GTDB lineage: Bacteria > Acidobacteriota > Terriglobia > Acidiferrales > UBA7541 > Acidiferrum. Next base: position 1,290,171 of record CAVROZ010000008.1, read on the forward strand.
GGGCAGAAATTATCATGTCCAAGAAAATTCCTCCGGGCGGAAAAGTCTCGGGGAACGGCAACAACGGAAAGAGCAATTCAGACGCAGCACCGAAACGGGAAGTATAGGGACGATCATGCCAGCTCTGTTTATGACACTTCGGGAAGAGGGCCCAGTCACCATCATCGACTTGAGCGGAAGAATTTCGCTCGGCGAAGGAAGCGCGTTGCTTCGCAAGACCATCCGAGATTTGCTGGAGGGTGGCCAGACGAAAATCCTGCTGAACCTGGGAGACGTGAATTACATCGATAGCTCAGGGATTGGCGAGCTGGTTAGTGGGTTCACGGCCGTGCGCAACCGAAACGGCGAGCTGAAGCTGTTGAACTTAACAAAGAAGGTTCACGACCTGCTGCAAATCACGAAGCTCTTCACCGTATTCGACGTGTATAACGACGAACACACCGCGGTTCGAAGCTACCAATAAGCTTGCCGTCAAAACCCGCCCTGGCTCGGGAGCCCGTGAAGCTAGTCCGAAGTCGCCAACTGCGGCACAATTCAGAACATGATCAGAAATGCGGATGAAGCGTGGATCGTCGAACGCGCCAAGACCGAAGGGTTTGACTTGTGCGGAATTGTTCGAGCTGAGAAATTTCCAGAGCTCGAGAAATTCAAGGAATGGCTACGCCTCGGGTACGCCGGAGAAATGAAGTATCTCGAGGACCCGAGGCGGACGGACCCTTCGCTCATCATAGAAAATTTACACAGCGCGATTGTCTGCGCCTTGAATTACAACACGGAATATCCCTATTCCACTGAAGCCGAGAGTGGGTCCGAACTGGCCGGCGACCAACCGCGCGGCTGGATTTCCCGCTACGCTTGGGGTGATGACTACCACAAAGTCATGTGGAGCAAACTGAATGCGCTGCTCGAAGCGCTCAAAGAGAGATTTTCTGAGTCTTTTGCCGCGCGAGCGTACGCAGACACTGGACCCGTGGCAGAGCGAGTCTTCGCCAAGTATGCGGGTCTTGGATGGCTTGGCAAAAATACCCTGCTCTTGAACAAAGCGTACGGATCGTGGCTCTTTCTTGGAGTTATACTCACCTCGCTCGAGCTGCCACAGTCACGAGAGAGCCCCCCACCCGATTTGTGCGGCAATTGCCGGCGCTGCCTCGACGCGTGTCCTACGGAAGCGTTGGTCGCGCCGTACGTGCTCGACGCGCGCCGTTGCATTTCGTATCTGACGATCGAACTGCGCGAAAGCATCCCAGAGCAATTCCGAGCGCCCATGGGCTGGCAGGTCTACGGATGTGATATCTGTCAAGATGTCTGTCCCTATAATCGCAAAGCGCCGGTTAGTGCCTTGAAGGAATTCCAGCCTCGTCAACAAGGGAGTGCACACAGCCTGATGCGGCCGGTACTAGAAAGCTTGGCGAAAATGGATCGGGAGGAATTTCGAGAGAGATTTCAGAACAGTGCCGCGAAACGAACGAAATGGGCAGGATTGGTAAGGAACGCCTGCATCGCACTAGGGAACGCCGCAACTCGGACCGGACCTGAGGATCGGTCGCGAATCGAAGCGTTGCTCCGTGCACTCGCCAGATCGGAGATTTCCACAATCGCGGCTTCTGCCGATTGGTCGCTCAGGCGCATCCTAGAGACACCCAAATAACCGAATTGACGCCGGGCTCTACGGTTTCTACTCGGTTGAGAGCTCGGGGCCCTTGGAGCTATACTCCCGGCTGGCCTAACCGCCCGACCTATTCTGAGGGGTTCCTATGGATCGGAGGAAGTTTCTCTCAAGCAGTGGTCTGGTCGGTGCCGGGCTTCTCGGAGTGGGCTCGGTGGCGCCAGGTGTGTTGCGACCCGCGAGTCTGGATCTAAATTCGCATTGCCTACATGAATTGGAGGAAAAACCTGTGCCTTTTACTGTGCCCGCTTTGCCGTACCCTTTCGATGCATTAGAACCATACATTGACGCCAAAACGATGGAGATCCATCACGACAAGCACCATGGTGCCTACGTAACAAACTTGAACAAGGCCCTCGAAGGCCATCCCGATCTGCAGGCAAAATCCATCGATGATCTGATGAAAAACCTCAACTCGGTTCCGGAAAATATCCGCACCGCGGTCCAGAATAACGGGGGCGGTCATTGGAATCACTCGCTCTTCTGGCAGTGGATGAAGAAGGGTGGCGGTGGAGAACCGAAGGGAGATCTCGCGACCGCGATCAATTCGGACTTTGGATCATTCGCAGGCTTAAAGGAAAAGCTGAAGGCAGCCGGATTAGGCCGTTTTGGATCCGGCTGGGCCTGGCTCACGATAAAAGACCGCAAGCTCGGCATTGCTTCGACCGCCAATCAGGACACGCCGTATCTGCTCGGCACCAAAGCCATACTCGGACTGGACGTTTGGGAACATTCTTACTATCTGAAATATCAGAACCTGCGTGGAGATTACATCGACGCTTGGTGGAACACCGTCAATTGGGACAAGGTTGCCGAGCTGTACACCGCCAACAAATAGAGACGCGAACTGTCCAAAGCGAAAAGCCCGACTCGGAATTTCTTCGAGTCGGGCTTTTCTTCTTTAGACAAAGGAAAGTAGCTTCAATTAAGCCATCATGCGGTGGCGAGCCAAAGGTAGTACCTTCCCGGAATTCAACATCTTTCCGGGAATCTCCGCCCTAGAGAAAGGGCGAACATTCTGTGCGGGCGCCTCAACCACAGCAGGGGCAAGTGGTCTCGCGCTCGGCTGAGAAGCTTCCCGCATCAGTTCCATACGGCTATGAACCTTGAACTTTGAGAGGAGGGAAGAAACATGAAACTTGACAGTGCGCTCGGACAGGTTCAACTCAGAGGCAATCTCCTTATTGGCTAGGCTGCGGAGGATGCCGTCCAGGACTTCCTGTTCGCGGCGAGTCAACTTCACGCTGGTCTTGACGCTTTGACCGGCATTCAAGAGGTGTTGAGCTTTCTGGGTGAGTTCACCGAGGTTTTCCGGGGCCGTGGGGACCATGATGAGGTAATCGCTCGGAGATTGGCCTCTCACCATGCAGTGCATAGCGAGGAGTCCTGCAGCATGGTCTATCGGAAGTCCTCCGTCAGGGCCGGCTTCGACATGGAAATGAGCCGTTCCACTTGCTTTTTCATAGAAGAGGTAAATTGTGGATGCGGATGAGGGTTGGGGTTGAGTGTTGGACTGCGTGACGGTGCTTCTGCGGATTAACTTCACGTTGCACTCCTCCATGGGTGCCTCGCGGTGGGTAACGAGACGCTCGTTTAAGTTAGGTATTGCGGATGCCTCGACTAGGAGGCTGGCCGGACTCACCCGGCAAGAAAACAGGGCATTTACCGGGCCGGGGAAAAACCCCAAAGTCCCTTCGCGACGTCACCGCGGTAACGAGAAGGAGTCCCTGTCCACTTGCTAGCAAAAGCTAGACCTGACCGCTGTGAGGTTTAGCATGCGGCATGCCGTACTGTTACCTAATTACAGGCTACATATTTTCAAGTACTTAGGAAAGTGTTTGCACACTTTGAGCAACAGCGTGATGGGTAGAAATTGCGCGGACCCTCACCTTTTTTCCCGAATCGATACCAGCTTCGCCTTATGGAGTGAGGACGCGGGTTTGCTCTGGAGAGATCAATTCGTAGTCGATTCCGCGCCAGCGAATGCGCCGTCCGAGCAATGATGCAAAGAAATTCACAAGGTATAGAGCGGGGATGACCGTAGAGAGAAGAATGTAGATCCAGGATTGCGACATGATTTGCGATCGAAAGGCGGGAAGAGCATCCGTGACGCCAACCACGCGCAGTGCTCCCCGAATGGCGGCAAGAAGTAGCGGAAGAATCAACAAAGTTGTGACCTGGAAAGCGGGTCGCGAGGCGAGAGTCAGATTCACCGCCACAATCAAGCCAACGACAAGCGTCAAACAGTAAAGAAAATGCGTGGCGAAGGCGGTGGCCCACAGTTGCGGCTTGTAGACGCGAGTGATGCGGATCTGACGGTTGGTAAAGTCAAAAAGACCTGCAAAATCGGCTTGTACGTAGGAGGGTGTCAGGCATTCCGGCAAGAAGACGATCTGCCGCCGGCTGCGGTCGATCATCATGGTGAGGGAGTAGTCGTCGCTGAACGAGTATTGCCAGGCTTCGGGCATTCCGATCTGATCGAAAATGGCGCGGCGGATGGCGGTGCCCCCGCCCCAACAGAAATTCTTATTGTGCGGTCCGAGCATGGTGACGATCGAAGAATTCCAGGAAGCCAGTAGAGCGGTCGAGAGCGCGGAATTGTTGGGCAAAAGCCAGCGCATCGTCGTCGTGGCGCCGATGCGCGAATCGTTCAGAGGAGCGACTAGGTGATGCAGCCAGCCCTTTCCGGGCCGTCCATCGGAATCGGTGAAGACCAAGACCTCAAATTCTTCAGGAAGCTGCTCAACCGCAACGCGCAGATTGTTTACCTTTTCGCTACAATTTTCGGGCTTGCCGGCGATCACCACGTGAGCTTTCACGCGGGATGTGGTGGCGACTCGCTTCACAATACTGTGAGCCGGGTCGCTTTCCGAAGCTAAGACGAAAAAAACCTCATAGTTTTGATGGTTGAACTCGCACAAAGACACCAGGTTGCGTTCGAGGCCGGGCTCCATTCCCCGGCAAGGACAGATGACGGCGGTGCGCGGAGCAAAAAACCCGGGGTCGGTCTTTAAGCGGCGCCGGACGTAGGCAAGCCATGCGATGGCCTGCCAAAGCAGGTACAGTCCGGCAGCGATCTGCACAATCGCCAGAATATCGAAAAGATCTTCCATGTAACTCGAGAATAACAAAGCCTGGCGGTTACCGGGCGGGGTTGTCTAGAGGTAGAATCGCAGCGGTAAACATCCTTGTTCATGGAGGCTCAGATGAGTGGAAGAGTCGATAGCTCGATGGTGACCTCAGGAAACGACTTGCCGGGATACCGGGTCGTGCGAAATTTTGGGATCGTTCGAGGAATCACCGTGCGCTCAAGAAGCGTGCTGGGCAATCTGGCCGCGGGATTTCAGACCATCGTTGGCGGAAACATCACGGTGTTGACGGAACTTTGCGAAAAGGCGCGCGAAGAAGCCTACGAGTTGCTCCTCCAGCATGCCGCCGCGCACGGGGCGAACGGGATCCTGGCTATGCGCTACGATGCGAACGAGGTCATGCAAGGAGTGACGGAAGTTCTTGCGTACGGAACGGCCGTGCAAGTCGAAAAAATCAGCTGATCGCCGAGAACAATTCGTCGAGCGAGCGTGGCGGTGATAGAATCCGGCCTCCATGTTTTGTACCTCTTGTGGTAGCAACGTTCCGGCCGAGGCACGCTTTTGCGCAAAATGCGGCCAGGCGATTGGGCAATCCGATCCCGACGCCACCGTCCTAGGTGACGCAGGCATTGCGGATGCGAATCTCGAAACGATCGCGCCCGATGTGGCGCCGCTGCGGCCGGTCTTTCGAGCTGCCTCTTCCCCATCGCGTCCGCCCACGAATCCCACGCTGACAACTTCCGACCCAATCGGTGGAGGCCGGTTCGCCCCTGGTGTCATCATCGCGGATCGTTACCGCGTTGTGGCATTGCTTGGCCGCGGCGGAATGGGAGAGGTATACCGCGCCGAAGACCTCAGGCTAAGTCAGGTATTAGCCATCAAGTTCCTTCCGGAAGCGCTGTCGAAGGATGAAGGCGCCTTGTCGCGGTTTCATTCCGAAGTTCGTGTTGCGCGGCAGGTTTCGCATCCGAACGTGTGTCGTGTGTTTGACATTGGAGATGCGGACGGCGTGCCCTTCTTGACGATGGAATATGTGGACGGCGAGGACTTGTCCTCATTGGTCAGGAGAATCGGGCGACTACCAGAGGACAAAGCGGTCGAAGTATCGCGCCAGATTTGCGCTGGGTTGGCAGCGGCACACGAACGCGGCGTCGTGCATCGGGACTTGAAGCCGAGCAACGTGATGTTGGACGGAGCCGGTAAGGCGCGAATTACCGATTTCGGATTAGCCGGAATCGCCACAAGCATAAAGGGAGCGGACATTCGCGCAGGTACGCCAGCCTACATGGCGCCGGAACAATTAGCGGGCGAGGAAGTCACGAACAAGAGTGATATTTATTCGCTCGGACTGGTGATGTACGAAGTCTTAACCGGCAGACGCGCCTATGACGCGACGACTCTGCCGGAATTGATGCAAAGCAGAAAAGAAGGCACGATCACAAATCCTTCGGCGATCGTCAAGGATTTGGACCCGCTGATTGAGCGCGTGATTTTGCGCTGCATAGACAAGGATCCAGCCAAACGGCCTGCTTCGGCGCTGCAGGTGGCCGCTGCGCTTCCGGGTGGAGACCCGCTGGCAGCAGCCTTGGCAGCAGGAGAAACGCCCTCTCCTGAAATGGTCGCGGCCGCCGGAACGACGGAGGGTCTCGCCCCTGGCGTGGCTTTGGCGGGCCTTCTTTCTGTCGTCATCCTCGTGGGCCTGTGCACCTTTCTTGGAGTCCGCGAAAGTGGGCTGAAGCGCATCCTTCCGAAGTATTCGAGCGAAGTGCTCGAGCATAAAGCGCGTGAGCTCGTAACCAATTTGGGTTACTCCGCCGAGAGCCAGGATTCCGCCGCAGGCTTCAACTATTACGACGACTACCTGAATTACCTCGACAAGAAGGGCCAGCCACCGGAAACGTGGGAGCGAATTTTGACCGAACAGCCGGCGGTCCTTCAATTCTGGTATCGCCAGAGCCCGCAACAGTTGGTGCCGGACAATTACTCGAATGCTTCGCTTACGCCGGGAGTGGTCACGTTTTCCGATCCTCCGGAAATTTTCTCGGGAATGATTAACGTCCGACTCGATCACAACGGCCGGCTGCTCTATTTCCAGGCAATCCCACCGGAGAAGGAAGTGCATCCGAAACCCGCGAAGGCGGCCGATTGGCAACCGCTGTTTTCGGCGGCAGGCCTGAATTTGTCCGACCTTCGGCCAACCACTCCGGTATGGAATACGCTGGCTTCGGCCGACGAGCGCGCGGCTTGGGAAGGGACTTGGCCCGGCACCACACATCCACTGCACCTTGAGGTCGCCGCTTTGCACGGGCAAGCGGTCTATTTTGGAATCTCGGGTCCCTGGACCAATCCCCGGCGAATGCCGCCCCCGGAGGAGAGCAAGTCGGAAAAAGCGGCGTCCGTCTTTGGAGTTTGCTTCGTTTTGTTCCTGTTTTGTGGTGGTATTTGGCTCGCTTATCGCAACTATGCCCGCGCGAAAGGCGACCGGCGGGGTGCGTGGAAACTGGCTGGGATCGTATTTCTCTTGGAGATTGTGCTATTTCTGTCGGCGGCGCACCTGAAATTTTCGGACGAGTCGCTGTTGTTGACTCTTCTGGCCGTGAGCACCGCACTATTCCTGTCCGGATTCATGTGGGTGCTCTATCTCGCGCTAGAGCCATATGTGAGAAGTAAATGGCCACAAACGATCGTGTCGTGGTCCCGGTTGCTAACCGGAAAACTGCGCGATCCGCTGGTGGGCCGGGACATTCTTTACGGCACGGTGCTGGGCTTGGCGTGGGTGCTGGTTTTCTACCTAGGGCACCTTTTTGATATGCGTTCCGGGGATCGTCCACAACTTCCTCAGACCCAGATTCTCGAAGGAGCTCGGGCAGCGTTTTCCATGTGGCTCGGCAATATTGTGGGGGCCATTCTGGGAGTGCTGAGCTTCTTTTTCGTTCTCGTTTTCCTTCGAGCGCTGGTGCGCAACCGTTGGGTCGCTGCCCTGCTCTTCGTGCTTGTTTTTGGACTTCCCAAAATCCTGGCGACGCAGCACCCGCTCATTGATTCGCCGGTGTGGGTCATCATTTATTTGATTGCCGCCATCGCCGTAGTTCGATTTGGACTTGTGGTACTGGCGGTGGCGGTTTTCACCGCCAACATCTTGCTGAATGTGCCATACAGCTTGGATTTTGGAGAGTGGTACACGCCGGCTTCGTTTGCGATGGTTTTGAGCATTGTCGTGCTTGCGGTTTGGGGATTTTTTACCGCATTGGCGGGGCAAAAACTTTTCAAGGAAGAGATGTTTGATTGACTGGGGAAGTGTCCCCCTTGCGCGTCTTCAGGAACGCGATTCAGGGTTCAGGATCTCGCCCGTCAATCGAGCCGTGAGAGAGTCTAGATTCACGAGGGCGCGGCTCGCGGCCACGCGCGCATTCTCGAGAAACGAAGAATCGAGCAAGAAAGCGCAGCGGTCTACGAACGGGTGATTGGCCGCCTCGAAGGGTTTGCGGTTGCGACGCAGCGGTTGTGCCCGCACCAATATATTTTCATACATTTGCAAGTCCGACTGAAATTCCAAAGCCGTGCCCATGTTCCAATTTTGCTGACGTGTGAGAGCGGCTAGGAATTTCTGACGGAAAGCGAGGGCATCCTTGCGAGTCATCGGCGTAAATTTGCGATTCTCCTTGACCTCTGGTCCTTTGCACGCAATCTGCAAAGCCTCCGCCGAAACTGCCAGCAAAGCTTCACGCTGCAGAAGCGATAGAAGATCTCGATAGAGTCCTGCGTGCACTTGCAATGCATAACGGCCGTGCTCGACGACATAGGAGTCGACAAACCGCGGTACGACGCGCTCTTCGAGAAGCGCCGCACTGAGCCGTCTCGCGAGAATAGCCGCCCTATCGGAATTCGCCGTTTTTCCTTTTCGCGTCGCAACCATTTTGAATTTCACATGGTAGCAGTACTTGAAGGGTTTGACTGCTGGCCGAGGAGAGCCTAGAACGAAAGAAAAAGGCCCGGCCGAACCGCGCCGGGCCTTTGAGGATAGATCGAGTTGTGTTTAGTGAATCGCGCGAGGCGAATCGCCCACGCCTGTCTGCTGAGGCTCGGGCTCCGGGACAACCGGGGCTACCGGTTCCTTTTCGAGGGCCTGTTCGAGAACCTCGTCTAGGTTGCGGACGTAGCTGATCTTCAGATCGCCCAGAATCTCAGGCGGAAGATCGGCGACCGCGTTCGGTTCGTTGTCCGCCGGCAGGAGGACGTGATTGATTCCAGCGCGCTTCGCACCTAGAACCTTTTCCTTCACGCCGCCGATCGGCAGGACCACACCGGACAGAGTCATTTCGCCGGTCATGGCCAAACGATTTTTCACCGGTCGGTTCGTCAGGAGGCTGACGAGCGAGGTCACCATCGCCGCGCCAGCGGACGGCCCGTCTTTCGGGACCGCCCCCGAGGGCACATGGATGTGAATGTCCTGCTTACGGAAGAAGTCCGGATCGATGCCATAACGCTCCGCGTTGGCGCGAGTCCAAGTCAGCGCAGCGGTCATCGACTCTTGCATCACTTCCCCGAGGTGGCCAGTCATGGTGAACTGCTTGCCTCCACGCATGCGGCTGGCTTCGATGAACACGATGTCGCCGCCGACAGGAGTCCAGACGAGGCCTACCGCGACGCCAGGCTTCTTGACGCGTTCTTCGACTTCCTTTTCGGCGCGATACTTCGGAACGCCGAGGAACTCTCGGACGATCTCAGGCGTCACAACCATTTTTTCGGTCTTGCCTTCCGCCAGGCGACGAGCCTGCTTGCGAACCAGGGTGGCAATCTCGCGCTCCAGGTTGCGGACGCCGGCTTCGCGCGTGTAGCTGTGAATGATCTCTTGCAAGCCGGCTTCCGTGAACTCCAGCTGTTCGCCTTCCTTGACGCCGTGTTCTGCCGCCTGCTTGGGAATCAAGTATTTCCGCGCGATGTGAATCTTCTCTTCGCCGGTATAACCGGGAAGTTCGATGATCTCCATGCGGTCGCGCAGAGGCTCCGGAATCGGATCCATCCAATTGGCCGTCGCGATAAAGATGATTTTCGACAGATCGAACGGCACATCCAGATAATGGTCACGGAACGCCGCGTTTTGCTCTGGATCGAGAACCTCCATAAGCGCTGCCGACGGATCGCCGCGGAAGTCGCGTCCGAGCTTGTCGACTTCGTCGAGCATGCAGACCGGGTCGTTTGTCTCGGCGCGCTTCAGGCCCTGAATAATCTGGCCCGGCAGAGCGCCGATATAGGTCCGGCGATGTCCGCGGATTTCAGCCTCGTCGTGCATACCGCCGAGGGAGATACGGACGAATTTACGGCCGAGCGCCCGGGCGATGGACTTTCCAAGAGAAGTCTTGCCGACACCCGGAGGCCCGACGAAGCAAAGGATTGGACCTTTCATGCCCGGCTGCAACTTTTTGACTGCCAGGTAATCGAGAATCCGTTCCTTGACCTTCTGCAGGTCGTAGTGGTCTTCGTCGAGGATGTCGTGAGCCTTCGGTATGTCGATCTCCGAGGCTCCCGAAGACTTGGACCACGGCAAGGACGTCATCCATTCGAGGTATGTCCGCGACACCATATACTCGGCAGAAGCCGGAGTCATCTTCGAAAGCCGCTTCAGTTCGCGGTCGCATTCCTTCTTGGCTTCTGTAGACATGCCGGCTTGGTCGACCTTTGAGCGCAGTTCCTCGATTTCCGCCTGCGCGTCGTCGACTTCGCCCAGTTCTTTCTGAATGGCCTTCATTTGCTCGCGGAGCAAGTATTCGCGCTGATTCTGGCTAACCTGTTCCTGAACCTGTTCGTTGATCTTGCTGCGTAGTTCGAGAACTTCCAGTTCCTTGGACAGCTCGCGAATCAGGATCTCCAACCGCTTCCGCACATTCGATGTCTCCAACAGCTCCTGCCGCAGCAGGGTAGACAAGCTCGGCAGAGTGCCTGCGATGAAGTCCGAGAGCCGCGACGGATCGTCGATATTCATTGCCACGTTCTGTAAGTCATCTGAAAGCTGTGGTGAATGGCTCACGACATCACGGAACAGATCCTGGGCATTCCGTTCAAGAGCCTGGAGTTCCGTGTCGTTGTCGCCGATGATATCCGGCTCGGCGACAATGTTAGCGCGTAGAAACGGACGCAGTCCCAATAGCTCCTCAACGCGGATCCTCTCTAAGCCTTCCATGAAGACCACCACATTTCCGTTGGGCATCTTCACGGTCTTATGGACTTTAGCGAGGGTGCCAACCTTGTGCAGATCGGCTGCGGCAGGATCCTCAACTCGAGGATCGAGTTGGGCAACAACTCCCAAAAGCTTTTCATCTCCGGTCAAGGAGTTCACAAGGGCCAAAGAACTTTCCCGGCCGACGGTAAGCGGCAGAACGGCGCCCGGAAACAATACGGTGTCCCGGACCGGCAATACTGGCAGTGTGTCAGGCAAACTATATTTCTTGTCAGCCATGGATTTCCCCCTTGATCGGCGGCAGGCGGAGCCACCTTGAAGCGTTAGATGCGATAGTGGTAAAAAAGGTGCCTGAAGCTACGATCCCCATGAGCAATAATCCTTAGTATATGACACTCACATTCTATTGAAACTCTCAAGAAATCGCAAGTCTACTTGTAATCTATAGTATCTTAGACACTTACGAACATATTCTGCTTGCCCCGCGCTCGCATATCCTTCCTATCGGCTGCCTTTTGGTTGCGGGTAGTTCGCTCGAACAAAGGCTTGTGCGTCAGCCTTTGTCGTCAGCGCTCCCTCGAGTTGAGCATCTTCGAGCGCGCGAAGAATAGCCTGATATTCCGGTCCGGGAACATACCCCATCTCGTGCAGGTCGTCACCTGTCAATAATCTAGTGGGTTTGACCTCTTCTCGGGGAGTGTCACTTAAGAACTTGCTGACCATCTCGTATGCGTCCAGCCGATGGTGACTGGCCAAACAGTCCAACCGGTGCAATGCCAAGTGCTCGTCGAAATGAGGCTGGCGGATGAAACGCTTGAGCGTCGATTTTCGCATCTGGCCGACATCCTTGAACTTCATATGATTCTCTACCAATGCCTGGATCTGTTCAGAATCTTCATTCGAGAATTTCAGTCTTTTGCAAATCTCCGCGGCCATACGCACACCCACGTCCACATGGCCATCGAAACGAATCCGATCTCCAGTGACCGAGACAGGGCGAAAGGTAATCGGCTTCCCCACGTCGTGCAAGAGAACACCCCAGGCAAGCGTACGAGGCGCCCCGCCCGGTAAGCTTCCCAGCATCATCAGCGTGTGAATCCACACATCCCCCTCGGGATGGTATTCAGGAGGCTGCGGCACGCCCTTCATAGCGGAGATTTCCGGCAACACCTGTTGCAACAAACCAGTTTCGTCCAACAGTTCGAATCCACGGCGGGCCGCGCCTTCGGTCAGCAGCTTCGAGAGCTCTTCACGAATGCGCTCGGCCGATACAGAATGGATTTCTGCCGCGTGGAGCCGGATCGCCGCGAATGTTTTGGGTTCGATGGTGTAGCCGAATCGCGCGGCAAAACGCACCGCACGAAGCATGCGCAATTTGTCTTCCGTGAATCGATGTTCAGCATCTCCGATCGAACGAATGATGTGCGCGTCGAGGTCGGCCTGGCCCCCGACGAAGTCGAGAACTTCACCGCTCGAGTGGCGCATGAGCAAGCCGTTGATGGTGAAATCGCGGCGGGATACGTCCTCTTGCGCCTTGGCTGTGAAGTCAACCTGATCGGGATGCCGGCCGTCGGAATAGCCCACGTCGCGGCGAAAGGTGGCAACTTCAACTTTTCCCGTAGGCCCTAGAACCATGACTACGCCGAACTTTGCACCAACCGCGAGACTTTCTGGGAAAAGGTGCAGAACCCGCTCAGGAAGCGCGTTTGTCGCAACGTCGTAATCGGTGGGTTCACGGCAAAGAAGAAGGTCACGCACACATCCCCCAACGAGAAAGGCTTCGTGACCGTGACGCTGCAGCGTGGCGCAGATCGAATTGGCCAGTTCCCTCGGACGCATCTTGAGATTATGCGACAGCAACGATAGGGAGGGTCAGGAAAATAGGATCGGTCGGATCAGAGAAGTTATTTCGTTTGAAGAATCAGACAAGTAATGTCATCCGACTGACGCGTAGTGCCTACAAAATCTTCGACACTTTTCATGAGTTGGCGCAGAGTCCCCTCTGCCGACAGTCTTGGCAAGGCGCGAATGACGCTGATCCACCGCGAATCGGAAAATTCCTCTCCTGCGGAGTTGAAGGCTTCGACAACGCCATCGGTGAAAAGCACCAGAGTGTCACCGGGCTCGAGAACGATCGAGCTTGCGGAAAAAGAGGCTTCCGGAAGAATGCCGCAGGGCAAACCTGAGGATTCAAGCCGCTCCGTGCTGCCGTTCGAACGGCGGAGCACTGGGGAATTGTGTCCTGCGTTCACATATTCCAGTTGACGCGATTCAGGTTCATAGAGCGCGATGACGGCGGTCGTGAAACGTTGTCCGCCCACGCTGTGCGCGCAGGCATAACGATTCAATCGCTCGGCAAGCTGAAGGAGGGGCATTCCATCGGACGCGAGGGTCCGAAGGCTAGCCTGAAAAGTAGCCATCAGCAAAGCGGCAGGAACGCTCTTTCCCGCCACGTCGGCCATCACCATCATCAATTTGCCGCCCGACGCGCCGTCATTCAGCGGGAAGAAGGCGTCGTAGTAGTCGCCGGCCACAGTGTTTTGCGGCCGCGTCCAGAACGCAACTTCCGCACCGGGAATCGTGGGAGGTTCGGACGGAACCAGCCAGCTCTGAATCTCGCGGGCAATTTCGAGATCGCGCTTCATGATGACTTTGTCCGCAAGTTCGAGAGAGAGCAGAAGGAGAAAGACAACAGCCGCAAGAAACTCAAACCTGATTTCGACCGTGGCATGGTTGCCCACTTGAAATCCAACGCCCGACAAGAGCAACAGAACCAAAGCGACGAGCAGGAGAACCCGCCGCGCCGGGCTCAGTTTGTTCATCATGGCCCAGAACAACTGGCCGGCTACGCGGAAAGGCCGTTTCCAGGCGGGCAGCTTGTGGACCTGATCCCAGTCGACATCTTTGCCGTAAAAACCGTAGCTGGAACGCGTGTCGGCGGCAAACTGCGACCAAAGGTCATCAATGTTGCGTCCTTCACTGACGCGCTGCCAAAAATCATGGGCCTTGCCGCCCGGATGTGCCGCGGATTGTTTGGAAGTAGGAGGGACCGATGGGCTCATTCCTAGCCAGTATAGAGTATCGGACCCGGGCTAGGAATCATCTCGGCGAAGAGAGCCGCCGAACTGAACCGAGCCAAAGCCGAACCTGTCGCGAAGATGGTCGGTCGCTTTGGTGAGACGATCCAACTTTTCGCGCCGGCCAGCCTCGAGAAGATCGAGTTGCTTCACATCATGGCAAAGACCGGAAAGAGCCGTGCCGAGCAGACGAACCTTTCGCTTGGGGTCTCGGTTCGTGTGGAACAAATCGAGGAAGATCGCGTGGATATCCGTGTCGAGGTTCACGGCAACCTGCACGGTTCTCGATCGAGTATAGGTTTCGAAACCCGCATAGCGGATGGTGAGAGTCAGAGTCCGGGTGAACAAGCCTGCTTCACGGAGACGCTTACAAGTCTTCTGGGAGAGATGGCTAAGCACGGCCTCCATTTCAGGGATATCGTTCGTATCTTCCCCGAACGTGTGATTGTGAGAGATCGATTTGGGCTCAGCGTCGATGAGGAACTCGTAGGAATCGCCGCCGCGTGCTTTCCGGTAGAGCGCGGTGCCCCATTGGCCGAAGATTTTTTCTAGTTTCTCCTGCTGATGAGCGGCAAGATGCTCTACGGTTTCGATTCCCAACGAGCGCAATGCACGCTCAGTGACTTCGCCGATTCCCGGAATCTTGCGAATGGGCAAAGGTGCCAGAAAGCGAGCTTCCCTTCCTGGAGCAACCCAGACGAGGCCGCGCGGTTTCGCCTGATCGGAAGCGACTTTGGCGACCAGACGCGTGGTGGCAAGCCCACCGGAGCAGGGAAGATTCGTTTGTTCGGTGATGCGCCGAAGAAGTCTGTCGGCGGCGGCGAATGGCGGGCCATATAGACGCTCGGTGCCGGAGAGATCGAGATAGGCTTCGTCGACGGAAACCATTTCGACGACGGGCGAGAATCTGGCCAGGATCGAAGCGACGCGATCGCTCCATTCGGCATATTTCTCATGATGCCCATCGAGAAATATGGCGTGGGGACAAAGCCGTCCAGCGGTGCGCAGCGGCATCGCAGAGTGAATGCCATATTTCCTGGCCTCGTAACTGGCAGCCGAGACCACCCCGCGCTGATCCGGCCGGCCACCCACGACAACGGGCTTCCCGCGCAGTTCGGGACGCTCGAGAAGTTCGACGGAAACGAAGAACGCGTCCATATCTACATGGAGAATTGCCGCATGGACAGGGATCCCCTCGGAATCGGTATGATCGTGTTTGGCGCGGAAGCGTGCCAGGTCCGGCATGGAGCTAGCCTACGACTTTGAGGCCATTCGGGCAACGGTCACGCGGATGAGAAGGTTTGAACTTTTCTGTCGATCGAACCTGTTCAAAGCCAGAAGATGGAGCGGCAAATCTGAGATGACGAAAACGACGACCATCAAGAAGAGGAATATTGTGGCGAAATGTAAAGTTGTTGCGTTGCTGTTTGCTGTGATGACCAGCACATCTCTCGGCGCCGAGCCGCTTTCGCTCGAAAAGTTGCTTACACCTTCGACCGTGATTGAGAAGAACGGCCATGTGGTGACGTTCGCGATTCACGGGTTCCTAGAATTCAAGTCGTTGGCAGAGCTCTTTCGATACCTGGAATCGGAACGGCAGAGGTGGAAAGGCAACATCAGCGAGCAGGAACAGCAGCAGCTGAGCAACGAATTGCTGCGAGAAGGAGTCGAGAGCCGCGTGATTTCGATGGAAGATGAGCGGCCGCTGGAGACGCTGGTCACGCATACGGACGAAGAATTGCGGATGGCGATCAAACAAGTACGAGAGGCGATACCTGCCGGCTACGGAGATGCATTTATATCGGTGCAGAAGAAATGGAAGCATGCCATGAATTGCTGGAGTGCCTCGCCGGCGATTGCCGGGCGAGTGCTTTCGAACTGGTATCCGATCGAGGAAGGAATTGTGCTCGACGGGGCGACCTACGATTCCGCAGAACATTTCTGGCAGGGAGTGAAGTATCACCCTGCCGTAACGGTCGGAGAATTGAAGGAGTTGCTTGGCTCGCTCGAAGGTAGAGACTGGGACCCGTGGTTGAAACGACTGAATGACGATCCGAAGCTATACATCCCAAACGCCTATGCGTTCGAATTCCTCAGGCACAACCTGACAGCCGAGCGATTGCATTGGTTTGCGGAGCAGCTCGGGGAACACGGGCTCGAAGCGAGTGACCACGTGCGGTTGGTGCAACAACGTGGCGCGGTGGCATTCCGTTTCAGCGCGTACCAAGAGAAAGTTTTGTGGGGAGACTTGGCCGATGTGTTCCATCTGGTCTATATGTTTTCGCTGCCCAATGATCCGATCCGGGTTCGATTAGCGAACAAGCATTTTGATGGCATCTACCTCGGTGAGCGAAAGATGGCGTTTATCAGCGAAGCGTTCCGTTCGCAGATGCTGGAAATTTGGAAGGTGAAATATCTTCGGATGCCTAGATTCCGCGAAGTAATCAGCTCGATCCCTATGGAACTGCGCCTCGAACATTTTCTGAACGATGGAGACTCGCCGGATATTCCGATTCCCATCTATGTCGGCTATCTGAATCAGATTCGTGATCTCGCGCGAAGCAACGCGCCCGACTGACCTGGCAAGCGAAGTCAGCGAGATCCTGTGCGTTCCGCAGAGATTACACGAGGAATGCCAGCCAGGTCCTTGGTAACGCTAACATTCTCGCACTGCGCGCTATCGAAAAGCGGTTTCACCGCAGGCAGACTGTTGTAACCGAGTTCGAGCACGAGCAAACCGCCCGGTTTGAGAAGCCGAAGAGCTTCTGGAATCAGGAGGCCATATATTTCATAGCCTTCTTCGCCCCCGAAAAGAGCCACGTGCGGCTCATGTTCTCGAACTTCAATCGGCAAGGAACCAGCCTCTCGCCGGCCGATGTAGGGCGGATTGCTGACGGTTAGATCGAACGAAGGTGGCGAGTGAGCACCGGGGAGCGACCAAACCCCTTCGAGCAGATTCGTCTGCAGGAACTGAATGCGCTCCGACACACCGTGACGGGCGGCGTTACGGCGAGCGACATGCAGGGCGGCTTCGGAAATGTCCGTGCCATAAATAGTCGCAGCCGGAAGTTCCTTGGCAAAGGCGATCGCAAGGCAGCCGGAGCCCGTTCCCACGTCCGCGACCGTGACGTTTTCACCCGTAAGGCGTTGTTTCTGGCTGGCGCGAAGCTCACGCCGAGCGAGGCGATCGAGCGCGACTTCGATGAGATGTTCGGTTTCAGGGCGAGGGATGAGCACGTCGGGCGTAACCTCAAATTCGAGTCCCCAGAATTCCTGTTTGCCGGTGAGATGCTGTGTCGGAACTCCGGACGCGCGCCGCCCGAGAAGAGTGAAGTAGGCTTCTGCGACGGGGCCAGGAAGAATCTCTTCCGGATGCGAGTAGAGCCAAGTGCGACCGCGAGACGCGACATGAACGAGCAAAAGCTCTGCGGCGAGGGTATAAGACGGAACATCGGACGAGCGCAGCTTCTCCATGCCCTGCCTCAGCAAGGACCGCACGGAACGATCCATCAATGCCCGGCCCATGTCTTAACGATCTTCCGGCTGCGGCAAATTAGGCCTCGGCCAATTCCTGCTTCAGGCGCGCGGCTTCGTAATGCCCCACGAGACCATCCACGAGGGGAGCAAGCTTGCCGTCCATCACCTCGGTGAGCTGATGGATGGTTAAGCCAATACGATGGTCCGTGACGCGGTTCTGAGGATAGTTATAGGTGCGAATTTTCTCGGAGCGGTCGCCCGTTTTAATCTGGCCGCGGCGCTCGGCGAGGATGGCAGCCTGCTGCTTTTCAAGTTCCAAATCATAAAGGCGCGAACGAAGAACACGCATGGCTTTGGCGCGATTTTTGATTTGAGATTTTTCATCCTGTTGGGAAACGACGAGGCCGCTCGGAATATGCGTAATACGGACGGCGGAGTAGGTGGTGTTGACCGATTGGCCGCCGGGTCCTGAGGAACAGAAAGTGTCGACGCGCAGGTCCTTGGGTTCGATCTTGATGTCGATTTCATCAGCTTCCGGAAGCACTGCAACCGTGGCCGCGGAGGTATGAATGCGGCCCTGCGTTTCAGTGTCAGGCACACGTTGCACTCGATGGACGCCACTTTCGTATTTGAGCTTGGAATAGACTTTGTTTCCTTGAATCGCGGCGACGATTTCCTTCACGCCACCCATCGAAGCGGGCGAGCTTTCCATGACTTCCACTTTCCAACCCTGCGACTCGGCATAACGCGAATACATGCGGAAGAGATCGCCTGCGAAGATCCCCGCTTCATCGCCGCCCGTTCCCGCACGAATTTCAAGAAGGATGTTTTTATCGTCGTTCGGATCTTTGGGGAGAAGAAGAAGCTTCAATTCTCGCTCGATGATTTCTTTGCGGGCGGTCAGCTGCTTTTCCTCGTCCTGGGCAAGGTGACGCATTTCGGCGTCTTCTGACTCAACGACCATTTGGTGCGCACCGGCGAGATCCTTATCGATCTGCTTGAACTCACGATGCTTGTTCACAATCGCCGCGAGTTCGGCGTGCTGCTTGGCGAGCTTTTGGAACCGCGTAGAATCGGAGACGACTTCCGAAGTGGAAAGCTCCTCGGTCATTTGCTGATAGCGAACGTCAAGTTGATCGAGCTTTTCAGTAAGAGTGAGAACCGACATTTCGAACGCCTTTCTTCCACCGAATGGACGTCACCCGAGACAGTGGCCTGTAATTCGTGAATGGGAATTCATAAAAAGAGGAAAGGGCGCTCCCCGGAGCGCTTGAGGTGGGCCAGCTAATAAAAGGCTATATACATCGATCTTGATTATACTACAGTCGCGGACGCTTGAGCCTTCGACGACGAATTGAGTGCCATGGGTGAAGCAATTCGAGCAGCCTTGGAGAATACACCCCAAGAGATGACACGGATCGTTCCGGAATCGGATCTGGGATTTCTGTGGGATTTTTGGTACCCGGCGATCCGAAGCAACGAAATTCATGGGCGGAACCTGGTTAAGGCGACGTTGCTCGAAGTGCCGCTCGTCATCGGGCGGACGAGTGAGGGAAAAGCGTTTGCGATGCGGGATTCCTGTCCCCACCGCGGGATTCCGTTGTCCTATGGTCACTTCGACGGTACAAATCTGCAATGTTGCTATCACGGTTGGGAGTTCGATGCCTGCAGCGGGCGGTGCGTGAAGATCCCCTCGCTTACAAGCTACGATAAGCTGAAAGTGGAACGCGTCAGCGCCGGACATTTTCCATGTGCAGAGCGGGATGGCTACCTGTGGGTGTTTGTAAACACCACGGGATCGAAATTGCCGGATGCTGTGCCGACGGCGCCGGAGTTGCCGAAATTTAGCGACAAATTCAAGACCACACGTCTAGATTGCGAACTGCCTTCGCACGTGGATCACGGGATCATTGGTTTGATGGATCCGGCGCACGGACCGTTTGTGCACCAGTCCTGGTTCTGGCGAAGCAAGAAAAGCATTCATGAAAAGTCCAAGCAATTTGAGCCCATCCCAAATGGTTTTCGGATGAGCAAGCACTCGCCTTCGACCAATAGCCTGCCCTATCAGTGGCTGAAAAAGATGACGGGCGCGCCGGTCACGACAACGATCGATTTCGTATTACCGAATATGAGGTTTGAAGAAATTCATAGCGGAAAATTCTGGTTTTCGAGCCGAGCGACCGTCACGCCCGTGAGGCGAGATTGCTGCCGTATTGATTTTGTGGCGGCGTGGAATCTCCCGCTTCCAATCTCCATATTTCGCGCGTTTGCCAAGGTCTTCTTACGGCAGGATCAGGAGACCATGATCCGGCAGTCGGAAGGACTGAAACATAATCCGCGGCTGATGCTGATCGATGACGCGGATCGGCCCGCAAAATGGTATTTCGCGCTCAAACAGAATTTGCTCGAAGAGCGTCAGACAGGCGCTTCTCTGCCGCACCCCATGAACGGCCCGGTGACTCTGCACTGGAACAGTTAACTTCAGATGCGGCGCTGAATGTTGGGAAAATCGAGCCACACCTTGACACCGCAGAAGTGCGAGCCCTCGGTACAGATCGGAGTCGTGATGCCGGCGCGCAGATGGCATGGCGGACCAATGTATCGTGAAAGTTCCGGATGCACTTCGCGGACTTGCATAATCTCGTCCATGGACGCGTTGTAGATCTCCTCTTGAGCGTTAAAACACGTGCGCATCGTCCATTTGTGGAGGAGATGGAGGAGGGCGCCAGTCTCGACAAGGCGAATCGATTTCGCATTGGGCAGCAAATAGAGCGCGATTTCCGGAGGCACCCCGCGATCGAGAAGCTGATTCTTTGCCCACCAAGCCTCGTTCATCGCGCGCTCGTAGACTTCCCTGGCTCGAGGATTTTCGGCCAGGAGCATCGGAGTGATGTAGTCAGGTTCGCGGGTGTCAGCCAGTGTGAGAAGGGGCCGCGAGCCCGGAATCATGCGATGGCGCTGGTCCTGGCTGTCGGCGGTGTGGCTGATTTTCTTCGCGAAGGTATACGTTGCATGCTGCAAGGCTCGCATCATGGGAGCGTGGACGCCGATGTTGATCGTTTCGAGCCGATACAGGTTGCGGGCAGGATTCAACAGACGATCGATAGCCTCCTGGTCAGAGCAGAGAGACTCAGGCACGCCCACGACGGCGCGATAGGACTCAGCCATGACGCGTATCGCGTTGTGCGAATAATCAAGAAGCCGCGAAGTCTTGCCTCGAAGAGGCTTGTCAAATTCACGAATGAATCCATCCGACGAGTGCGCCGCAGGAGCGATTTCCTTCCATTCGGGCAACTCTTCGAGAGGCGTCGTTCCAAAGCGATCGAAAAACTGAGGATCTTGCTGGCGCACAAGCGCGACCATGTCGCCAATGACCGCGCGAGCCTCGCTCGGCGTGTCGCAGGCCGAACACATGCGCCACAGACGATGAAGCACGATCCCGGACACGGTGTGAACCATCGTCGTGAACGCCGCGACCGGAAGGACGTAGCGAGCGATCTCAATGGCGCGTTTTTCCGCTGACCGCTCGATTTTCTGGATCCGCTTCGGGTGAGACATCGGCCCGATGTGCCAGATGTCGCTCAGAATGGTGCGCGCGTCGGTGACCAGCAACGCGGAAAGCTCGCGGTAATACGCCCATAGACGCCCGATGGCAGCTACGTAGATTGCGCGCGAGTCCTCGTTGAAAAACAGTGAAACGGGAGGAATATAAGCTTGAGCGCGCTCCATGCGGACATAACGCTGGCTTTGCTGCTCGGAGTTATAGAAAGGGTGCGCATGCAGAAAGGACCAGACAAATTGGCGGCTGACATTTTCTAGCCCAAATTCGAAGTGCGCGTGTTGATAGACGGTGTGGTGACCGCTGTAGAAGGTAGCCGCGCCGATGTTCAGGCGCTGCTTGTCGGTGATCTCTTCCGCGTTGATCAGGCGCGAAGAGTAACAGGTCCGTGCGGCGGCAATCGCGGAATCAAAAGGGTGAGAGAAACAGTTCCGCAGAGTCACCCGCGGTGGCGCCGTTTCCACTCCATCCGGAGTGGGAGCACCATCAAACATGCGGGATTGTGTGGCCACGTTGGGAATCGATTCTACACGGAGTCCTTGTATTGGAAATAGATAGAAAAAAAGAAACGGACCGGCAAGAGCCGGCCCGTGCGTCAGAACCGTTGGAATTGAACGATTATTTCTTGCCAGTCGCAGCGGGAACGTTGGCATATTTCTTGTTAAAGCGTTCCACGCGTCCGGCGGTGTCGACGAGCTTCTGCTTACCGGTGAAGAAAGGATGGCAGCTCGAGCAGATTTCGACGCGCAGCATATCGCCTTTGACCGTCGAGCGGGTCTGGAAAGTGTGCCCACAGGCACAATGCACAGTGACGGAGTGATAGTCGGGGTGAATTCCAGGTTTCATGGTTCTCCATTCTGTCGTGTCCGGTCTGCACGGCTCCCGATCGAACAGGGTACGACAGCCGCGTCGCTAGGTCACGAGACAAACCACGATTATAAGCGAAAATCGCCGGAGCACAAAATCGTGAAGAGGTTTGCAAAAGGTACTTGAGAAACAAACGAGATTAAGGAACGACTGCCGTCGCCTGGTTGGAATAACTGCTTTCGGTACCGGCGGCATTCACCGCCGCCACTACATAGTAGTAAGTCGTGTTGCCCGCGACCGAGGAATCCGAATAGCTCATCGCATTGATCGTCGTTCCGTTCAGGGGGTTGTACGGACCGCCCGAGATCTCACTACGATAGATGCGATAGCCGATCACCTGGCTGGAGCTCGCTCCCCAATTCAAATCAACGGAATGGTGACCAGTCGAAGGCGGCTCTGGAGTCGGCCCGGACGAAGAAATCCCGTCGCCGTTCAAGCTTAGCGTCTCCGGTGAGGAAAGATTGGAGCTCAAGAAAGTAAGAGTTGCTGATGCTGGACCGGCGACTTTCGGGGCAAACCAGACCTTAAAGGTGATTGTTTGGTTTGGCGCCAGAGCAAAGCCCGGAGAGAGATCCGAGTAACCAAAGCCTGCGCCGGAAAGCGTGACTCCCTGCAACGAAAGATTGCTGTCTCCGGTGTTTTGGAGAGTAACGACTTGCGTGGTGGTCGATTTCAGTGGAAGGTTACCGAAACTGACTGAACTTGGGGTAATCGCGAGGTTCGCGAAGGCCGCGGCGCCCTTGCCGGCTAGGGCAATCAATCGCGCGTTGGCCACGGAATCGGTAGAAATATTGACGTTGGCCGAAGCAAGACCCGACGTGGTAGGGGCAAACGTCAAGGTGTAGGAGACACTACTCGCAGGCAGCATGGTTCGAGGTAGCGAAGGACCTGCGAGGGCGAATTCCTTGTTGGAAACCGACATGGCAGAGATCTGCAGAGGTGCAGTGCCAGAATTCGAAATCGTGAAGGTCTTGCTGAGCGCCTGGCCCACCGCGACCGTCTGGAAATTCAGGGAATTGGAAGAAACCGACAGGCCTGCAACGGCTTTCTGTGTGGAACCCGCACAACCAATACCGAGCATGGAAATCAACAAGAGGCCAGCAAGGCCAGCTACTCTCTGAGCAAACATTTGCGTTGACTGAAGAACGAGCACGTCCAAATTCCCCCCTCGAAGTTTTGAAATACCAAAGTAGCGGTTGGCCAATGGGGTTCACAACCTGTTCGCCGGACAGAAATGGAACAGTGATGTCGTTGCCCTGTTTTGTACTTTCGAACAGCGCCTGTCCAAACGGCCAGTATCTGCAAGGAGGCTATTCTCGATTAAGGCTGCGAGGAGGGACCGCAAACAAAAACCCAGCTACTTATGAGAGGATCGATCTGGCGAAATCACAGATCAAGATATGAAATGACAGCCAAGTCGAAATGCCCCTTCGCTGGTCGTGCGAGACCAGACGGGGCGCAAAAAGACGCGCACGGGCGGCAAAATTGGTACGTGAAGGACAGCAAGGATATTTGCGGGAAGATCCTCGGCTTGTTCGAATTCCAAAGCGACGCCACCAAACCCTAAATCCAAAACACGCGCCCGTTGTACTCCTTTTTCGCCGATGACCGCGTACGCGTTCGTACCCGTCATCGAAACCCTCTCTGCTTTTCGCTGCACGGAATAGGAAACGGGCTCGGAAACTTCCGGCGCCTTCTGACCGGTGATGGATTCGGTTGCGGCCGAAAAAGGAGCATCAAATTCAGGAGTGACCTTCTCCGCTGGGGGTGTGGTTACGGGAGTAGGTCCGGGCGGTTGCGCCGGGGTTGCGGTCTCTGTCGCGCTCGGCTCGCCTGGCTCCGCATTGTGCTCGTGGTTTGCATGCTTCAGACGATAAAGTCGTCCATCCGCAACATGGATCAGTTGATCGGACTGATCTCCGTCTTGAGGAAATGTAGCGACGCCGTGGTCCATCGCAACGGAGACGGCCAACTGCATCGGTTTTAGAGTTTCGAGGAAGACGGTCTCAATCCGGCGGCAGAGGGCCAGGGCTTGAGCCGCATCCGTTTGCGGCAGAACAAGAGCAAACTCATCGCCGCCAATTCGGAAAGCGGAATCAGAAGTGCGCAAGGCTTTTTGAAGTGTGGTCGCCGCAGCGCGGAGAACTTCATCGCCGCGTGGATGACCATACCGGTCGTTCACTTCTTTGAAACGATGCAGATCCAGAATGACAATGCCTAAAGGCATGCCATAGCGTCGAGCGCGGTTGATCTCCTTTTCGAACGATTCAGAGAAGAGCCGCCGGTTATAAAGGCCGGTCAAAGGATCGGTGACCGCGTTGACCTGAAGCTTCTTGAACTCGTCATATTCGAGCACCACCGGTACGCGGATCATTCCGGAGGAAGAAAGAATATCCATCATCACGGTCTTCAAAGAGACAGGACGACCAATTTGTTCGGAAATCTCACGCCGGCGCGTGAGCATCTCCTCCCACAGTTGGAGGCTCTGACTTTCGCGCAGATCGAGATGAGTCGTGGTTCGGAAAAAGCGTTGAAGAAACTGACTCCGCGCAGGAATGTCCATGCTCTCGAGCGTGTCGGCGAGCAGCTCGAGATAAGAATCTTCAATGGGCAAGCGCGGGGCCACAGGGGCTCCGGGGCTGGGCATGACCGGGTTTTCCCACATTCTGCCTACCCCGCGGGTTTGGGGCTGGCTCACTCAGATGGCTTTGCTAAACAAGGAGCAAGCCGAGTGCCAATCAAAGACACAAAGAATCCAAAACACCGATAGCGGGGGACTTTGCGAACCGCGGTATGTTATTACAAGTTCGGCAGATATGCGAGCGCTCGGTGAGTCAAAAATGAGACGGACCGATAGCGGTGGATTCCTATGCCGGGATGGGCATTCAATTACTCAAGTGGACGAAGGAATTCCAGACCGAAGACCCTCATGTCGCCCAAAATCTCTTGCCGCCGCACGCGAGCAGTAATGGGAGGAGTTTCATTCGGTACTAGGCTCGAAGAGGAAGCGGACGGCGCGGGAATCGTCAGGTGCACCGTCTGACCAACTCGGAGCAAATGGCAGGACGCGATGCAGGCTCCCCGAGCGCTTATATTCAGGGTCTTTGTAAGCTCGATAAACTCCGAACCGGTCGGGTCCGAGCCGCGTAGAAACACGGGCACTTGAATTCTTATGCGCGCGGAGGCACGGGTTTGACCGCATTCTGTGGGGCGTCTATCTTCTACGTGTTGGAGGCTCAGATCCATTTTTATAGTACTCACGAACTAGTACAGACAAAGCAGGTCAAATGCCAGTCTACAAGCCGGGAACTAAATATAACTCCTGTATTTTCATCGGGCTGATCAAAACAACTGAGTAATCGTCGAGTGCTAGTTCGAACTGGCTGGCCATTTGGCCCACAGCATTTCCCAAAAAGTGCAAATGTGACGTATTTCCCATTGACAGTGGGGGAGCGTCTCTGAAAGGATGGGCTTCTGGGTTAGGGAAAATATTTTCCACATAGTCGGGAGGAGATTCAGGATATGGAGCTTGCAGCCTCCAATTCCACAGGGGAGCAAGTATCTGGCCGGGCGAACGTGTCCTTGCAACAGGTGCGTTCTTTCTTGGACACCTTGGACCATGGCGTCACACTCTGTGATCGTGCGGGCCTTGTGATTGCTTCGAACGTCCTGGCGCAGGGTTGCCTCGAACGACTCGGACTCGACGATCGCCGCTCGCTCAATATTCTGAGGGATCTGCTGCAAGTGGATGCGGGAGACATTCTCCAGCGCATGGAGGAAGGGGAAGACGAGATTGCCCTGAACGGTAGCTATGGCGGAAAGCACTACCAAGCACGCATGCGGTGGATTCGGGATTCGGAATGGCTGGCGGTTGAGCTCCGAGTTGACGAAGTAAAGAAATCGGCAGAACCTCGAACGATCCAACCAACGGTTCAGGAGCTGCTGCAGGAACGTGAGATTACCTACCGAAACCTGTTGGCGGCGTATTTGAAATTGCAAGAGGTCAACCGGCAGAAGACAGTTTTTCTTGCGTCCGCGGCACACGAACTGAAGACGCCCCTGGCGGTGATTAAGGGCTATTACGATCTTTTGCTGACTGGGTCGCTCGGAAAGTTGACGGAGAAACAGCGCGACATCCTCGAGGAATCGAAGGAAAGCTGCGAACGGTTGGTTCGATTGGTATCCATGTTCCTCAATTATTCGGCGCTCGAGAGCGGAAAGCTAGTCCTGCAATTGCGCGAGAATGACTTGCGGGACTGCTTGGAGGAGATTGCCGTCCGCTGGTCGGAAGGATACCAACGCAAGGGAGTAAAACTCGAAAGTCAGCTGGATCCCTCGATCCCGACGTTCAAATTTGATTATCAGAAGGTTCAACAGGTCACATTCAACTTGCTCGACAATGCCTTGAAACATACACCCGCGGGTGGAACTGTGACCTTACGTGCGAAGCCGCATTTCTGGGAGCGACGCGTCTCTCAGGTCGCGCCACCCGAAGAACGAAGAAGATTTCGTCTACCGAGACCCAACAGCGTAGAGGTCAGCGTGGCTGATTCTGGTGCCGGGATCGCTCCCGAGCATCATCAGGAGATTTTCGAGGATTTCATGCGCGTGGATAAGAACATGTCGGGAATGGGGCTCGGCCTGGCGATCGCGAAGCGATTGATCCAAGCGCATCGCGGGAAGATTTGGGTGGAAAGTGAAGCGCAACGTGGAAGTACGTTTGCGTTTCTTCTGCCGATGGATCAAGGCTAGGACCCAATGGGACAAGGGGAGCGAAAAATGCCTGCAAAAGAAAAAATTCTGGTCGTCGATGACGAGCCGAGTATTCGAAAATATCTCCAGACATTGCTCGAAGTGGATGGTTTCGCCGTCGAGACGGTGAGCAGCGGCAAGGAAGCCATTTCAAAAATCAATCTTGGGGAACGTCCGGACTTTATCATTCTTGATGTGCTGATGCCGGAAATGAACGGACTGGATACCTTGCAGGAGCTCATGCACATGGACAGGAGCCTGAACGTCATCATGCTTTCCTGTTCGAATGAGGTTGGAACGGTGGTCGAAGCCATCCGGCTAGGGGCGCATGACTATCTGACCAAGCCTTTTGAGAAAACCGAACTTGATGCCGCGATGCTGAAGTCGCGGCAGAAAAAGCAACTGGCTCAGGAAAACCAGGCATTGAAGGACTATTGCGACCAGGTAACGGAGGATTTGAGCTTCCTGGCAGCAAGCCCCCAAATGGTCCGTATTCGGCAGCAAATCCTGCAAATCGCTCCCGTGGATGTGCCGGTTTTTGTTTGTGGAGAAAGCGGCGTTGGCAAGGAAGTCGTGGCCAGAATGATTCATTTGCGTTCGAAGAGGCGGAATCAGGCATTTATCAAGGTGAACTGCGCTGCTCTGCCGGGGGAGTTGCTCGAGTCGGAACTTTTTGGCTTTGAGCAAGGGGCTTTTACCGGTGCAGTCCGCGCAAAACCCGGCAAGTTTGAACTCGCAAACAAGGGCACGATCTTTTTGGATGAAATTGCGGAAATGTCCGTACACCTGCAGGCAAAACTGCTTCACGTGCTGCAAGATCATCAATATTCGCGGCTTGGTGGTCGCCATCTCGTTGAAACCGATGTGCGGGTTCTGGCTGCGACGAATGTCGATGTTCACGAAGCCATGAAAACGGGTCGTTTCCGTGAAGATCTCTACTATCGCCTGAACGTGCTCTCGATCAATGTGCCGCCGCTTCGCGAGCGGACCTCGGAAATTCCGCTCCTGTTCCGCCATTTCCTCGATAAATACAGTGAGAAGTTCGGCAAAACCCCGCAATCGCCCTCGAAACACTTGCTGGACGCTGCGGTGAACTATCCTTGGCCGGGAAATCTGCGGGAACTTGAGAACTTTGTGAAGCGCTACGTAATTCTCGAAGACGACGAAGGCAGTCTGAGAGAGCTCATCGAGATGTCCGCATCGCGCCAGAGAACATCCCCAAGGACGGAAACGGCCGTTCCTCGCGAACAAGGCTTAAAAGCGCTGGTTCGTGGCTTAAAGGACGAGGCGGAGATGGAAGCAATCGCCGACGCCCTCGAGAAGACTCGCTGGTGCAGGAAAGACGCCGCAAAAATGCTCGGAATCAGTTACAAAGCCCTCCTTTATAAGATGAGGCAATTCAATCTAGACACTCCTCGGGGCCGTCGTAGTAGCGCCGCAACCAAGCCGGAGAAGACCGAAGAGGAAGCGGCCATCGAACAGTCGTAGACCTCTTCAAGCGTTCTAGTACGCGCCCGTTTCCTCTGAGAACACCTTGCAAAAAGAAAACTTGCGGTATATTTTCGCGCGGGATATTGTGCGCTTCGAAACGCACAGTAGCCTTGAGCGCGGGCGACTCGCTTTGGGTCAAAGTCGATAAATCGAGGCGGAGCGAAGCACCTACCGCGGCTTTGTGTGTCGCAATGCAGACCAGAGGTTGGGAACGCTGAGGTCCCGATTCTCGATTCAGTACGAGGATGGGTCGGTGCCGCCAGGGCCACAAGTGAGGGACGAGAATGTCCGTAATGACAGAACGCCGTACCGCGAGACGGTACGACCTAACTCTGCCGATCAGCATTCGATTTGCCGCCGAGAGCTTGGTCAGTCGACAGCACGGGAAGACCAGAGACATTTCGACTCGAGGACTTTACTTCGTCATTACGCAAGACCTACAGGCGGGCTCCGAATTGGATATCACCCTGACTTTGCCTGCTGAAATCACCCATGGAACCGATGTCCTTGTCCGCGCCCAAGGAAAGGTTGTAAGAGTCGAGCGTCGGCTCGAAGATGGCGAGACGCGGATGGGTGTTGCCGCGGTCATCGAGCGCTACGACATCATGCGCGGGCAGTCCCAACAAAGCTAGTCGGCCAGAACTCTCGTCGAACGGGCGGAAATAAGCTTCCGGAGATTACCCCTGATTTTTCCTTGGCAGTACCGCATTCCACTCGCCTAAGCCTACCGAGGTACTATTACCCTACATCGCAACGAACTCTCACGGCATTGAAAATAATAAGGTTATTTTTTTAACACCGGATTCGTGACCATTCCTCGGGGCCAGAGCTTTGGCCGAGGATGTGCTGTTCAATCCTCAAAGATATGTTCATCGAGAGTTCAATCAGAAAAGGTCAAGGTCAGCGAAACTCCTGGAATCGAGTTCCTCCCGACCACGTTTTGTTCGGGGCTTCTCCTCTGATGAGCGAATTGCGCAGCCAAGGGCAAAGAATCTGCCGAACCAATATTCCCGTTCTGATTACTGGAGATGGTGGAACAGGAAAAGAGGTCCTCGCTCGCTGGATCCACGCCCATTCGGAATATGCCCCCGGGGAATTCGTGAAAGTCAATTGTGCGGCGATTCCGGGAACGCTGCTTGAAAGCGAACTCTTCGGATATGAACGAGGCGCCTTCACGGGGGCGAATTTCAGCAAACCGGGTAGAGTGGAACTTGCCGACCGAGGCACACTCTTTCTTGATGAGATCGCGGACTTGGATCTGAATCTGCAAAGCAAACTGCTCCACTTTCTTCAGGACGGCACTTTTTCCCGAATCGGCGATCAGACCGAACGCAAAATCGACGTTCGCTTGTTGTGCGCGACCAACAAAGACTTGCAGGCAGAAACCGATGCGGGCCGATTCCGGCAAGATTTGTTTTACCGAATCCATGTTTTTCGATTGAACCTTCCTCTGCTGCGCCAACGGCGGGAAGATATCCCCGCACTCGCAGAATATTTTCGGCAGCATTTTCAATCGCAATTCGGAAAGGTGTCCCAGCCGTTTCCCCCGGAAATTCTGGACTACTTCCAGAGTTTGCGATGGCCCGGAAATATCAGAGAGCTCTCGAACGTAGTAGCTCGGTATGTATTGATCGGACCAGAGGCCATGATCAGCCCGGAGAGCCACCCAAAGAAGACAAGCTTCGTAGTCAATCAAAATGGGACACAATTGACTCTGAAACGAATGGCGAAGGATGCCATCAAAGAGGTCGAGCGTAATGTCATTTTGGAGGCCTTGCGCGCGAATCAATGGAACCGCAGGAAGACCGCACAGGAACTAAAAATTAGTTACCGAGCTCTGATCTATAAAATCCAAGACGCTGGCCTCGCTTCGCGCCGTGCAGCTGCAACGAGTTCCGGCTCGGTGCGCCGGGTCCACGCGAAGAGTGCGGGAGACGGCTAGGCTCGTCCTCACCCGCAAGTTGATTCGCTGCTCGATCCCTGCATTTTAACGACAAGCTCACTGTCCTAATACAACGATCTTCTTCTCGCAGACCATGGCTTTAAGGACAGGTTTGGGTCGAAAGGACAGCGTGCCGATCGTACTGGGAACAGTCGCCCGCGACTGTCCTTGTTCTGTTCCTCTCACCAGTTATAGTGGTTGTTCCGTAATTCTATCGTTGCTCCGGAAGTTACCCCGGAGGAAACGAAATGAGATACGGTCATGCGCGGACCGTCCGTACCCCAGCCTACCGAGTGCGCAGAAATCCAAAGAAGTCATACGCGATACTCCTGAGTGTGTTAATCGTTCCCGTTCTCTTCTCTCTAAATGGCTGCGCTGGTTTTGCGAACGGCGCGAACAAGACGTCTTCGGCTGCTTTCCAATTGAGCCCGTCGAGCGTGAGCTTCGGTCAAGTCGCCGTTGGCAAGCAGGCGACACAGGCTATTTCTGTTTCGAATATGGGAAAAGTTCCGCTAAATATCACCAAGTTCACGCTTTCGAACTCTCACTTTAGTATCACCGGAGTTACAACGCCAATGTCGCTCGCAATTGGCCAAACCGGAACTTTCAATGTCGTCGTGAACCCGACTGCGACCGGCAGCTTAACGGCTACTCTGACAGCGCAGGGGGATGGCGGCAGCCAGCCGGTCGCCGTCAACTTATCCGCGACCGTCGTGAGTTCTCAGGCGCAAATATCAGTCAGCCCAACCAGCGTCAATTTCGGAACCGTCTCAACCGGGTTGAAAATGAACAGCAACGTCTTGATAACCAACTCTGGTGCGGCTGACTTAACGATCTCCGTACTTGCGCTTTCTGGCGCTGACTTCAGTTTGAGCGGCATGAATACACCAAAAACGATTCCGGCTGGCCAGTCTGCCCAGGTTGTACTTACTTTTTCGCCAGCGACATCGGGAAGCGCCGCGGGAAGTCTGAACATAACCAGTAACGATCCCGCCAATCCTGCGCTCACCATCCCTCTGAATGGCACTGGAAGCACGGCACCCACAGGTCAACTGAGCGCAACCCCGGCAGATCTTAGTTTTGGAATGGTGTCCACCGGCAGGTCTGCGACCAAACAGATTGTGTTGACGAACACGGGAAACGCGGCCGTCAAGATCGCCAGTTTGTCTGCCCATGGCTTTGGCTTGACCACAAATGGATTGACGCCGCCGGTCACGCTCAACCCGTCCGAGAACCTGACGGTTACGGCGTCGTTCGCACCGACCTCCGCTGGTAGCGCGACGGGCTCCATCACCGTGGTCAGCGACGCAGCGAACTCCTCGTTGACCATCCCCTCGACTGGAACCGGAGCGCAAGGAGAGCTGGCAATTTCCCCGGCAATCCTTAATTTTGGCAGCGTCTTGAGCGGACAAACAAAATCTCAAACAATTACCGTGACCAACACCGGTAACGCGGCGCTGACGATCGCTCAACTGCGGACAAGCGGTAGCGGTTACAGTATCAGCGGCCTTGTGGCACCGACGACGGTTCCAGCCGGCGCAAGTGT
Organism: Candidatus Acidiferrales bacterium; assembly: GCA_963722985.1. GTDB lineage: Bacteria > Acidobacteriota > Terriglobia > Acidiferrales > UBA7541 > Acidiferrum. Next base: position 1,321,815 of record CAVROZ010000008.1, read on the forward strand.
GACATTCAACGTGCTTTTTGCCCCGACCACACCGGGAAATCTGGCCGGTACGGTCAGTATCGCGTCGAACGCGTCCAGTTCGCCGAGCGTATTGTCACTGACAGGAATAGGCACTGCGGCTTCGGCCATCTTATCGCCAAATCCGGCCAGCGTGAGCTTTTCAAACATGAACGCAGGCAGCTCGAGTTCAAGAAGCGTCACCATCAGCAATAATGGCAATACGCCCATCACTGTCTCGCAGATAGCGATAAATGCCAAAGGTTTCAGCGTGAGTGGGATAACCACGCCGCTGACGTTAGCGCCGGGGCAGAATACCGCCGTCACGGTGACCTTTCAACCGACCGGCTCGGGAACGACTGCGGGAGAAATTACAATCGCGAGCACCCAAGGCACGAGCATCGTCATCCCGGTTTCTGGAAGTGCAATTCAGCCTGTCCTATCGGCGGTTCCGGCTGCGATCACCTTTGGAGACGTGACTGAAGGTTCGCCTGCTTCGCAGGCCGTACAGTTGGCCAACAGCGGTACGGGCGCTCTTTCGATTACTCAGATAAGCGTGACAGGAAGTGGCTTTAGCGTCGGAAGTGTGCCGCTGCCGGTCAGTCTGAATTCCGGACAAACGAGCAACTTCAATGTTCAGTTCGCCCCGACATCAGCAGGATCGGCCGGCGGCAGTCTGACCATTGTCAGCAACGGGCCGAATTCTCCAACCATCATTGCCCTCAGCGGAATCGGAATTCCCGCCACCCAATCGCTCGTACTTAGCGCCACGAATCTTGCCTTCGGAAGCGTCAACGCTGGATCCTCGTCGACCCAGAGTGTCGCACTGACGAATTCCGGCAACGCAAAGGTGACCGTTTCGCAAATCACAGAAAGTGGAACCGGATTCACTCTGAGCGGCGCCGGCACTCCTGTCTCCTTGTCGCCTGGCCAGAGTATGACTTTCGGCGTTATCTTCGGTCCCAGCAATTCGGGAACAGACAGCGGGAGCGTAACCGTTGCCAGCACCGCAACGGGCTTTCCCAAAACGATCGCCCTTTCAGGTACCGGAGTTCAAATAACGTCCCACTCCGCCAACTTAAGCTGGGGGGCGAGCACTTCGAGCGTCTCTGGATACAATATCTACCGCAGCACGGTCAATGGATCGGGCTACTCCAAGATAAACTCCGGCTTGGTTGCCACCCTGAGCTTCGAGGACGACAGCGTTCAGGCCGGGACGACTTACTACTACGTGGTAACGGCCGTCAACTCGAGCGGTGAAGAGAGCACCGACTCGAACCAGGCAATCGCGGTTGTCCCTTGATTTGATTGATTTGATTTTTCAAGTCTTCAAAGCGGGCGCGGCTTGCCCTGAGGAACGCCTGAGTTTCGGTGGAGTCTTGCATAAATCCAGACAAGAAGTTGGGCGAGCAGCGCTCCTGTCGTGTCGATCAGTACATCTCGCACGGAGGGTTCGCGAAGTGGCACAAACGACTGATGCCATTCATCGAGTCCCGCATATCCGGCGGCGATCAATAGAGTGATGATCGCCCAATTCAATTGCCAACCACTCCGCGGCCCTCGTATGCCGTGAAAAATAGTGACACTAAAAACTCCGAACTCCATGATGTGCGCCAACTTTCGTATTCCAAAATGCATCCACCGTAGCATGTGCGCATTTGCGGCAGGAAAAAGACGATGAAGAATGGGAAGGATGATGCGCCCCGTGTTTTCGGCGCTGAAATAGTGGGTGGAAAAAAGCGAAATCACGATCGCGACAGAAATCGCCGGGAGCCAAAAGTTTAGTCGGGCCATACCAGACTTCGAGAACGGTAGTCTTTCTTGGCGAACAAGCCCTATCCTAAGCAGTATCGCCAAGTTAGGCTATCACAGGAATGCGAAGCGCCGCGTCTCGGGCTCGCTAAGGGACAAATGTGGCATAAAGGGCAGTTTTCTTCCCATCGCTTTTAAGACAGAACGCCCGAAATCGTCTGGGAATCTCCTCACGATCAGCCTTGAAAACGCGGTATCTAGTTTTATTTGTTGTGCTTACATGACTGTCTCGCACCTGAGGCGGAGCCCGGGACCGAGCCGATTTTTGGCCCACATATTGCTCTTCTTCGAAGGAACCTTTGCAAAGGTTCGCATGGCAGAATACTGCGCTGGGATTGTAAACTCGAAGGATCGAGCTGAAGAGGTAAGCCTTTTATGATGAGAAATGGCACGATAACCGCAGCGGACGCCAAACGGGTGCTGAACCGGTATTGGTGGGTTCTACCACTGGCAGTAGTTGCGCTCGGATCCTTAGGGTTTCTCGCAACCCAGGTCTTGCCGAAGAAATATAAATCCATCACTACCGTGCTGGTCGAACAGCCTGTCGTGCCGGCCGACTTCGTGCGTCCCGTCGTTCAGGAAGACCTGAATCACCGTCTGGCCTCCATGCAGGCCGAAGTGCTGAGCAGTTCCCGATTGCAGCCCATCATTGAGAAATTTAATTTGTACCCCGACCAGAGAGGCACGGTCAGCGACGCAATTCTGCAGAACCAATTGCGTGGAGTGATCGACGTAGAGTTGATGCAGCCGATGATAGGATCGGTGAATCGCCAACCTCCTGGATTTAGCATTAGCGTGACATTCGACAACCCTAAGCGTGCTCAACAGATTTGCCAGGAAGTCACGAACATGTTTATGGATGAGAACAAGAAAAGCCGAGAGGGCAAGGCAGAAGCCACGACGAGCTTCCTCGGTGATCAACTCGTCCAGGCCAAAGCCAAGTTAGACGAGCAGGACGCCAAGCTCGCAGACTTCAAGCGAAAATACCTCGGTTCCCTGCCTGAAGAAGAACAGGCGAACCTGAACCTGCTGAGCGGACTAAATACGCAGTTAGAGGCAAATACGCAGGCCATCAACCGGGCTCAGCAAGACAAGGCTTTCAACGAAGCTATGCTCAACCAGCAGGAAGCGAACTGGAAGGCAACCCTGGCCGGCGGGGGAGATCAGAATGCGGACACGCTCGAGGCGCAGCTAGCGACGTTAAGAGAACAGCTCCACGATCTTTTGTTAAAGGATAAACCTGAACATCCCGACGTAATCAGACTGAAATCGCAGGTGGAAGATATGGAGCGTCGAATTGCAGCAGAACCAGCGACCCCTCCAACACCGGCTCCGAATTCGGCTTCAGGGAAAACTCCTCGTGAGCCTGCACAGCTTCAGCAGATGCGAGGCAGGATCCAGCAAGATGAATTAAACATCGCGGATCTAACCAGACGGCAAGGTCAGATTCAGAACCAAAGTAATGTTCTGCAAGGGCGCGTGCAATCCAGTCCGATGGTGGAAGAACAATTTAAGGAACTGAACCGCAGTTACCAGACCGCACAGCAGATTTACGACCAGCTGTTGAAGAACCAGTCGGACGCATCGATCGCGACGAAATTGGAGCAACAGCAAGAGAGCGAGAGATTCCAAACACTGGATCCTCCGGATTTGCCGACCACTCCATCCTTCCCTAAGGCGCTTCAATTCGTAGGTGGTGGGCTCGGTGGGGGCCTGGTGCTGGGGCTGGCCATTCTGTACCTTATCGTCATGCTCGATAAGGGGATTTACTCCGAGCGCGATGTCGAACTCTCCTTGAAGGTGCCAGTTTTGACGGTTGTCCCGAGCCTCGACCAGAAAATGAGCCGCAAGAGCAGGGCAGTTGGGCATACCGGGAAATTTGAACCCAGTGTGGCGTTGAAGGGTTAAGGATTTTGAGAAGAGGAAAATAGCTGATGAGCAGGATTCACGAAGCATTAAAAAAAGCTGCGCAAGAAAAAAATGCCAATCTTGCAAGTGGAAACGGCAACGATGTAGCTCTCTCGTCGGAGGAGCTCGCGGGTACCGCAGCGCCGGCTGTTGAGAAGCTGCGTCTCGATGAAATCGCTAACCGGGGCGATGGCACTCCGACCGATTTTTTCCGTTTTGAGGAGTTTGTAAAACGTTGTGCGCACCCGCAATGGAGAATCGATCCAGCGGCGAGCGTCTTCTCTGCGATCAATGTCGATACTGTGGGCGCCGAGAAGTTTCGCACGCTGCGCTCGCGCCTTTATCAAATTGCGGCGACTCAGACTCTTCGAAAGCTTTTAGTCACCAGCACTTCGCCACAGGAAGGCAAGACCTTCACGGTAGCGAATCTAGCATGGTCGTTTGTAAGACAGCCGGAACGTCGGGTGCTGCTGATCGACGCTGATCTTCGGGCTCCGCGGCTCCATATTCAGTTTGGAGCGCCGAAGGGGCCGGGCCTGGCCGATTATCTTCGCGGGGATGCCGACGAATATAAGATTATGCAGATTGGTCCTGAAGGGAATCTTTGCTTGATTCCTGCTGGTATCGATGTGGCGAATCCAAGCGAGCTACTGCACAGCGAGCGGATGAGGCGACTGCTCGACAACATGGCGCGTGTGTTTGATTGGGTGATACTCGATTCGCCGCCGGCTCTGGCGATTCACGATGCCAGTATCCTCTCCGACATGAGCGATGGTGTGTTATTCGTCGTGCGCGCGGGTTCGACGGATTCTGCGATGGCAGAAAAAGCGGCGTCGGAATTTCGAGACAAGAATCTGCTGGGAGTGGTTTTGAACCGCGCCGACCGAAGTGAAGCTTACGGGTCGTATTATTATTACGGTTACACCAACGCGCTAGAAAAACAGGCAACCGCGGAAAAGGCATAAATCCGGCGAAAACATCACAAGCGGAAATGAGCTGCCTAACGCGCCGTGTTTCGGCGTTTCTGCATGGCTTCACGCATGGCGGACAAGAACGGCGTCGGCTGAGAATCTTCGCTGAGGGGCAGAGCAATGTGCCGTTTCTCAGTCTCGCCAAAATCGTTCACAATCTCCGCAGCATGACTCACCGGCTGCGAGGTCAAAACCGCAGTTACGCCGGGATGTTTCAACACATTATCGAGATAATCTCTACACAGCTCCGCCACCTGTTTTTCTCGCTTTTCCGGTTTGACCGACAGGTCCGTATCGTCGACGTCCAGCTCGGTGATGAAAACTTGAAGTTCGAGTTTTCCGACTTCTTTTAGAAACGCGTGGAGACCGCTCCAATCCGGCAAATAGTCATAGCGAGCCCTCAAATGAGATTGCAGGCTCAGCGCGTGAATGGGGATATGGTTTGTCCGGAACCAGCGGAGGAAGCCGATCGTGATGAGCCGGCGGTGGTGACTGTTTTCGGAATCATCCACCAGCCCGCGTTCGCTGTAGGTCAGTATCGCTCGAGGATCGGCTTCGGCCGCCGCGCGAAAGGCGATCGCTATGTAGCGCAGCCCCAGAAGCTTCATCCACACGGAATTGCGCATGCCGTCATCACGCTGATCACCCGGCTCGACTGCCTCGCGAACAACATCCCAGGAGTGGATCCGGCCCGTATATCGGCCGACCACGGTCTCGACATGCTCCCCAAGGAGTTGACCGGCGTTATCTGCGGTCGCTTCCTTCACGACCCACGGAGGAAGTTCTTGATGCTGGCAGAGCGTTCGCCCGTACAACGCCATGGCGTTTTCTTTCGCAAATGACGTTAATTGATCTGCGGCGGCGAAATCGTAACGATCAGGCTCAGGATGGACGCGGCTCCATTGCATTTGGTTTTCAGACGCCAGAATGTTGCACTGCTCGTTGATAAATCCTCGGAGCTGAGGGTTATCGAGCTGTTCGGCCGAAACCGCGGTGCCCACCAGCATGGATTTGGCGATTGCTGCTGCGCGCAAACCTTCCGATTGCACGGCAAGTGCGGAAATGGGCCGAATCACAGAAGAACACATGGCTGTCGCAATAGAACCCGTGAAAAAAGCTCTGCGTTGCATTGGTAAGGTCAGGAGGCTATCACATTTCAGAAATGAGGGGCTGTTCGGAGAACCCTCTTTGGCAAATGGAACACGGACCGGGGAAGTCTCGCTCGAGGGACAGCCTCAAGAAGGTTCTGGATCAATAATCACAATAACATGCTTATAATCAATAGATTATATAAATGTGAGGGTGGCGTTATCAACTTGACCGAGGCGCCGAGGAATGGGGCGAGACTGTTGCGGGTCCTAAGCACTCAGGTTCGGCACGTTTTTACAACAAACCGGCATTCCCTTTCTCTCCTGTGCGCGAGGTCCAGGAGGGCTGAACTGCCGCTCGGCTTTGCCACTCTATAAGCCATTTACTTTTAGTGACATGCGGCAAGATAAAGCGTTGGTGAAAGCCTCCGGCGGTGCCAATATTGGCATGAGAATTGCGAATCACACAGTGAGCCCGTTGTGACTCTAGCGGCGGTAGCTTGCTACAAGAAGCATCTCGGATCAAGAAGATTACAGCAATCTAGGGAGAAACCTTCGTGGAAGAGTTGGGTTTAGAGATGGCGGAGAAAGGCGTGTTTAAGTATCCATGGTTCGCCTTGCAGGTTAGGTCGCGTCGCGAGCTGCCGATATCCGCGCATTTGAAGGGACAGGGTTTTGAGTGCTTCCTGCCCATGTACAAGAGCACGCGGCGTTGGTCCGACCGAGTCAAGGAAGTCGACCAGCCTCTTTTTCCTGGCTACTTATTTTGCCGCTTCGATTTGCACAATCGGGGCCCGCTGCTCATGACGCCGGGAATTCAGCAGATTGTCGGAATTGGCCGCACTCCGATGCCGGTCGAAGAAACCGAAATGGAGTCGATCCGGCAAGCTCTGGCTTCCGGCCTGCCGAGCCAGCCATGGCCCTATCTTGAGCTCGGACAGCGGGTACGCGTCAATCACGGAAGTCTAAAGGATCTCGAAGGAATCCTGATCAACTTTAAAGGCAGTAATCGGGTGGTTTTGTCGGTCAGTTTGTTGCAGAGATCGGTAGCCATGGAAATCGACTTGTCTTGGGTCATTCCGCTGAACGAGGTCAAAAAGGCGACGTCGAAGATCCTTGGCGAACGCTCTGCGGCCACAGTCTTGGGCTGAGTAAGTTTAGGTAATTTCACTGAGGCGAGGAAAGAGACGGCAACAATGGCTTTGTTTCGAACAAGTGTGACACGTGAAGACAAGCGGGTGGATGTAACCGTGCGCGTCCCGACCAACAATGCGGACGAGGTCTCAACTCGTATGATCCTCTCTGAAGACGCATTCAGCTCGATGCTTTACCTCGAACGGCGCCGTGCGGAAAGAGGCCAAAAGCGGTATGTTCTCCTTCTGGTTGACGTGAAGGACGCGATTTCCGACAAACAGAAGAACCGCACCATCGAACTGATCGGCCAGACCATCTGCTCAGTCACTCGCGAAACGGATTTGATTGGTTGGTATGTGTACGGTCACATCCTGGGCGTGATCGCCACGGAAATCGGTAGGGCGACGGCTGTCGAAGTTCGCGCAAAAATGTCGCAGAAGTTTCGCGCCGCATTTCTCGAAGCGCTCGGGCCAAACAAGGCGTCGCGAATCTCTCTTTCCTTCCATTTCTATCCGGAAGAGACCGAAGACGGCGATTTCAATGATTCCTCGAACAGCGCGCACTATCCGGAATTTTCAAGAAAAAAGCCCACACGTAAGCTCGCACTGGGATTTAAACGCGCCATGGACATCGCGGGCAGCGCGTTTGCTCTGATTATCCTGCTGCCTTTGTTCGCGATCCTAGCTCTCGCGATCAAGGCCACCTCGGAAGGGCCAGTTCTGTTTAGCCAGGACCGCCTAGGACAGTATGGCAAGAAGTTCCGTTTCCTAAAGTTTCGTTCCATGCGGCAGAACTGCGACAGCAAGATTCACCAGGAGTACGTCAGCCGCTTTATTGCCGGACAGGTCACGCCAGGAAACAGCGATGGCGCCGCGGCGACGTTTAAAATCCAGAAAGATCCTCGAGTCACTTCTGTCGGTAGAATTCTTCGCAAGACGAGTTTGGACGAACTACCCCAGTTCTGGAATGTTTTGATCGGTGAGATGTCCCTGGTCGGCCCTCGTCCTCCGCTCGAATATGAGTTCAAAGCATATGACGTGTGGCATCGCCGGCGCGTTTTGGAGATTAAGCCTGGTATCACGGGTTTGTGGCAGGTGCAGGGCAGAAGCCGCACGCACTTTGACGATATGGTCCGCCTCGATCTGAAGTATGCCCGGGCTTGGTCCATCTGGCTCGATATGGAGATTCTGCTGCGTACTCCAGCAGCGGTTGTTTCGGGTGAAGGCGCTCACTAAAGATTCCAATCTCAACACCCACCAGGCCAACCGCAAGGCCGAGTGTCTGCCCGTTGGGAGAGCTGCATAAAAGCAAGTCCTGAAGAAAGCCCTAACTCAACTTATCACTCGTGAGTTAGCCCGCCCTGTAAGCAAGCCAAGAGGAGGCTCAATGATTCGGATCGGTGTCGTTGGTTATGGATACTGGGGACCGAATATCGTTCGGAATTTTCACACTCATGAATCTTCCGAAGTTGTGCTTGTCGCGGACAAAAACCCCAACACAGAGCAGCGCTTACGCAAAGCGCACCCCGGGATTCCCTTTACCACAAATCCTGACGAAGTGCTCGAGTCGTCTCAGATCGACTTGGTGGCTGTCGTTACACCCGTTTGGACGCATTACGAGCTGGCAAAAGCAGCGTTGGAAAATGGCAAACACGTTTTCGTCGAAAAGCCGTTTACTTGCAGCGCCCGGCAAGCGGAAGAACTGATTGAGTTGGCCGACCGCAAGAATCTGCAAATCATGGTGGACCACACCTTTTTGTTTACGGGAGCGATGAAGAAGATTCGTCAATTGGTGGATCAAGGCGAACTCGGCGACCTGTACTACTACGATTCACTTCGCGTAAACCTGGGCCTGTTTCAGCACGACGTGAATGTAATATGGGATTTGGCTCCGCACGATCTGTCGATCATGGACTACGTCATCAAGGAAAAACCGGAAGCGGTGGTGGCAACTGGGGAAAGACATCTGAACGGCGTAGAGGACATTGCATTTATCACCATTTATTTCCCAAAGCGCATTATTGCGCACATCAACGTCAACTGGCTGTCGCCCGTGAAAGTCCGCACAACGCTAATCGGCGGCGAAAAGAAGATGCTGGTGTGGAATGACCTCGAAGCCGACGAAAAGATCCGCATCTACGACAAGGGAGTGAGCATGGCCACGAACCCAAGCAACTTGCACCAGTTGCTTGTCAGCTACCGGTCGGGCGATATGTGGGCGCCGCAGATCGAACAGATCGAGGCCCTGCGGGCGGAAACAGCGTACTTTCTGAAATGTATCGAAGAAAACCACAAGCCCTTCAACGACGGCATCGCCGGGTTGCGGGTCGTTCGCATATTGGAAGCCGCCGATCGTTCCGTGCGCAGCCGTGGTGAGGTGGTTGCCCTGTGAGCGAGTTTCTGTGCATTGCGCCCAGCGTAAAACTCGGAAAAGACGTGAAGCTCTCCCACTTCATCAATCTATACGGTTGCGAAGTTGGTGACGAAACCAAAATCGGCGCATTCGTGGAGATACAGAAAAATGCACGCGTGGGCCGGCGCTGTAAGATTTCCAGCCACACCTTCATTTGCGAGGGCGTGGACATCGAAGACAACGTTTTTATCGGTCACAGCGTAACCTTTATCAACGACACCTATCCTCGCGCGACTGCCGACGGCGGCGGTCTGCAGACCGAAGCCGACTGGCACGTGGAGAAAACACGAGTTTGCAAAGGAGCTTCGATTGGCTCGGGCTCTACTATTCTTGCGAAAGTCACCATCGGCGAAAATGCAATCGTCGGCGCCGGGAGTGTGGTAACGAAGGATGTTCCGGCAAACGCAATTGTTGCGGGCAACCCCGCGAAATTCATGCGGTTTGTGACAAAGGAGAAAAAGTAGCAACATGACAAGCTCAACGAAGATTCCGTTCCTGGACCTGGTGACGCCCCATCAAGAACTCGAAGCGGAATTGCTGGCGGTCGTCAAACAGGCCTTCAGCAATGCGGGTTTCATCGGCGGTCCGATGGTTGAGGATTTTGAGAAGAAATTCGCCAAGTTCTGCGACGCGAAGTATTGCATTGGCGTGAATAGTGGTACGGATGCACTCCGGTTTGCATTCATGGCGGCAGGAATCGAATCTGGCGACATCATTGTCACCGTTCCCCACACTTTCATTGCGACGACCGAGGCGATATCGCAAGCCGGCGCGCAGATCGCGTTCGTGGACATCGACGAACAGTCCTACACAATGGATCCGCAGAAGCTTCGCGTCTACCTCGAATCGGAATGTGATTTCGACGACCGTAGCGGCAAGCTGATCGAACGGCGCTCGAAGCATCGCGTTGCCGGTATTGTGCCTGTGCATCTCTACGGGCAAACCGCGGACATGGATCCGATTCTCGAGCTTGCCCGGAAGTACAACCTATTTGTGATTGAAGATGCCTGCCAGGCGCACGGCGCAGAATACTTCTCGAAGAAAGAGAATGCCTGGAAGCGCGCCGGCACCATGGGCAAGGCGGCGGCGTTCAGCTTTTACCCAGGAAAAAATCTTGGAGCGTGCGGTGAGGGCGGTGCAATCACCACGAACGACCTGGCGATGGCCGATCGGATGAAAATGATTCGCGATCACGGCCAAGCCAAAAAATATTACCACGACATCGAAGGCTATAACGGACGGCTCGACTCGATTCAGGCCGGCTGGCTCTCCGTAAAGCTCGGCCATTTGGCCAAATGGAATGAGTCGCGCCGCGCACTCGCGCACCGATATCACGAGCTGCTGAAAGAGGCCAAGGACGCAATCGCCATTCCGGTTGAGGCGCCCTGGACGAAGGGCGTCTACCATCTCTATGTGGTGCGAGTGCAAGATCGCGAGGCGCTTCAAACACATCTCGCCGAAGCGGGAATCGGCTCAGGCATTCACTATCCGATTCCTCTACATCTACAAAAGGCCTATCAACACCTCGGCTACAAGAAGGGCGACTATCCGGTTACGGAACGAATCGCTGAAGAGATTGTTTCTTTGCCGATTTTTCCCCAGCTGACAAAGGGTCAACTGGACCAGGTTGCCAACCGGGTAAAAGAATTCGCCGCCGGAAGAGTCGGAGCTGGATCCGGAAATCGCCGGGCCTAACAGCCGTTTTCTTGCCTACAACCACAACGACGCCAGACCGGATTCGCTTCGAGGTCTCCCTAGCTTCTCGCGTTTCCTTGCTGGTCAGCACCCCTAGCTTGACAATTTCCTGTCTCTAAATCCTTGCCAATGAGCGAAATACGTATGCCTCGCCTTGACCGTTGGACCACCCTTTACCTGGGCTTGCCGATCACCAGGGTCTTCGGATCGAACGCCAGGGCGCGCGTCCCGATTCTGATGTATCACAGCATCTCCGACAACTTGTTCGGCAAATCGCATCCTTATTATCACATCAACACCTCTCCCGAGGTTTTTGCCGGGCAGATGCGGTGTTTGCGGCAAGCGGGGTATCGCACCATTGATCTTTGTCAACTGGTGGACGGATTGAGCCAGGTTGAGGATCTAACGCGGACTGTCGTCATCACCTTTGATGACGGTTATCAGGATTTCTATACCGAAGCGATGCCGGTCATGAAGCAATGCGGTTTCTCAGCGACGATTTTTCTTGCCACCAACCGGATCCAGGACACCTCGGTGTGCCTCGAAGGCGTAAACTACCTGACGTGGCGCGAGGTTCGCGAACTTCATGCGGAAGGCATTCAATTTGGATCCCATACCGTGACCCACCCAGACTTGCGTTCGCTCGGGCCGGAGCAGATTGAATACGAACTGGGCTATTCGAAAGAGATGATCGAAAACAAGCTCGGCGTAGCCGTGAATTCCTTCGCCTATCCCTTTGCGTTTCCCGAAGAGAATGAGAATTTTACGCGCTTTCTGCTGGACGAGTTGGAAAATCAGGGATTCCAGAACGGCGTAACAACGATGCTGGGCCGCGCGGGCAAGCACCATAGCAGATTCTTTCTGCCAAGATTGCCGGTGAACACCTGGGATGATCAGAGCTTTCTCCTTGCCAAACTCGAGGGCGGTTACGACTGGCTGCACTGGCCGCAGCGCCTGAAAAAGGTCATTCATCACAATATGACGCTGATGCAGCAGTCGACAGGTTGGAGTTAGAAACGCATGAAATCTCAGGGATCGCTCAAAGGGCGCGAGGAGCAAACGTTGGCGGAGAATGTCGGCCACGTTCGGTACGTCATCGTTACGCCCGTGCGCAATGAAGAAGCAAATATCGGAGAAACGATCCGATGCGTTGCTTCGCAAACCGTACGGCCGGAGGAATGGATCGTCGTCGATGATGGTTCTACCGACGGAACCAATGAAATCCTGACGAAATGTTCAAAAATTTATCCATGGCTAAGAGTCCTCAAACTTTCCGATCGCGGATCGCGTGAGCCCGGCAGTGGTGTCATCCGAGCCTTTCTTTCTGGCGTCAAGCAGGTCCAGACGACCGCTTGGGAATTCATCGTAAAATTAGACGGGGATCTGTCCTTTGGGGAAGACTACTTCTCTCGATGCTTTGAGGAGTTCCGGAGAGATCCGAGTTTGGCAGTCGGTGGCGGTAAGATTTGCCACGAAGACGGGAAGGTCCTTCAAGGAGACAATGCTCCAAGATTTCATGTGCGCGGGGCGACCAAGATTTATCGTCGCGCCTATTGGGACGCGGCAGGCGGAGTGCCGCCGGTTACAGGTTGGGACACCATTGACGAAGTCAAAGCCAACATGCTCGGATGGACGAGCCGCACGTTTCCAAGTCTTCATCTGATGCATCGCCGCGAGACCGGCGCGGCCGACGGTGCCTGGCGAAATTGGTGCAAGAACGGCAGGGCCAATTACATCACGGGCTACCACCCAGTCTTCATGTTGCTGAAGTGCGTAAAAAGGATTCCCCAGCAGCCCGTTTTGTTGTCGGGAGTCGCCCTTTTCTGGGGATACCTGGGCGGTTATCTGAAAGGACTTCCTCAAGTGCAGGACAAGCCATTGATTCGCTATGTGCGAGGACAGCAAATTCGGCGGTTGCTGTTTCAGAAGAGTATCTGGAGCTAGGTTAAGCACTTTGGCAAAGCCCGAACGTCGAATTCCGCATGAGATTCGGAGTGCGGAGGTGCTGTCTCCTGTACCTAAGGACAGTCAATATACCTGTTCCCATTCTTCACTACGTACCAGTAGAAGCGTCACGTCTGCCTGTTGCTATACTTCGGTTTAAGGGAAATACCATGCTGGAGGCGATGACGTGAAAGCTTGGCTCAAGATTGTTTTTTTTGTTCTGGGACTGACCTTGTTTATCTGCACTTCTGGGGCACGAGCGGGCACCATCTATGTCTCGCAAAATGGCGGGACGTTTAATGGCGGGTCAGCGTGCAACGGCAAGTCGACCGTTTCGATTGCGGCCTCGAACAATGCCGCCTACACCGCTGGCGAGACTATTTACCTTTGTGGCGTGATCACCAGTGCGGTGTCTTTTGGTAAAGGAAGCGGAACCAGCGGCAACCCGATCACCATCATTTTTGACGCGGGCGCTCGAATCAGCTTGCCTTACTGCAATTCCACCTGCTTCAGCTTGGGCGGCAGTTACATGGTTGTCGACGGCGGGGTGCCCTGCGGTCCAGGAACAGCTTGTGCCGCTACGGAGGCGGCGAGTCCCAAGGGTTATCCGCAGGGGATCTCGGGAATTATTGAAGCGACGCAAGCGGGATCGGCCCTGCCGAATAAACCCACAGGCTCCAAAGGCCTCGTCGTGGGGGGCGGTTCGAACAACATCGTAAAAAACCTGATCATCCGGAACATCTATCAGCACACGAGCTACGACGACAATACCGGAGGTTCGAACAGCTTTACGGCGATCGAAGCGCCAGCGCCCTATTTCACGGTCCATGACTGCACGATCCACGATGTTTCCTCGGGTATCAACGTGAACACCTCAGGGCCGACGGCAAGCAATGAAAACTTCTACAGCAACAATTTCTGGAATATCAATTGGGGCATATCGAATGGCGGATACAGCAACCTGGTAAACACAAATTGGTCTGTTCATGACAATCGTTTTGGTTCCACTGGAAATTGGGATGACTCGAACAACACCTATCACCACGACCGGATGTTCTTGTATGCGGATACAAACGACCAGGGTTCCTGGAATGGCGTCTACATCTACAACAACCTGTTTGATGGCAATTCCGGATTGAATTCCACCGCGATGCTGTACTTCGGTGGAGGCAGTCAGCAGAATACTTACATTTTTAACAACGTCTTCGACAACACTGCATCGACCAGTGGCATTGACGACGGCTTGCTGACGCTTGGCGCGATGGGGCCCGCAACACTGTTTCTCTACAACAACACGATCATCGGCGCCGGATTACAAATCGATTCTGGCCGTCAGGGCTGCGTTGTGATGGAAGGTCATATCACTTTCGTGAACAACGTGGTGACTGGCTGTGACCAACTGCTTTATCTGCAGAACGGTTTGAAGGGGAGTGGTGGTCCGTATGTCGTGTATATGGACTACAACACCTACGGTGTCTCAAATCCCAACAAAGTGTTTACTCACGACGGTTCACCTCAGTACTTCCCAACGCTTTCGGCGTGGAAGGAATTTACCGGTCAAGAGTCCCATTCGACGCTGAATTTGTCAGGGGTCACGCTGAGTAACGTAGGCGTGCCGTTGTCAGGTTCTCCTGCCCTCAACGCCGGATTGAATATGACCGGGACTTCACCAGGTGGCGGAAGCATTACGGACGGATGCGGCTCGGGATTGTTGTCTGCCCTATGTAGCGACACGACTCTCGGAAGTACCCGGACGCCGTTACAGCGGCCATCGAGCGGGGCGTGGACCACGGGCGCGTTCGTCACGGGTGGCAGCGGTGCGCCAGCTCCTGGACGGCCGGCAGCGCCAACGAATCTGGGAGCCACGGTCAACTAGTTCCTGGCACAACGATCTGCGAAGATTCGAAGGACCGGTCGGTCGTACGCAGGCCGGTCCGATTTAACCCACAGACTGACAAAGAATGGTCGGTTCTCGGCTTTCTTGAGGGCCGTCTGACCCACAAATATGCGAATACTTGTCGCCATTGCTAGTTATGGCACGCGCAACGATCGTTTTTTGGCAGAGCTCGTACGTCGTTACCGGGCCATGCCGCACACCATTGACCTGGTGGTGCTTTCGAACATTCCGAAGACCGTGGGTCCCGGCGTGGAGGTTCTTGTCGGACTTCCGGCGAAAGATCCATGGTCGCTGCCCTTCGGTCATAAGAAGCTGTTTGCGGACAAGGTGAACGACTACGATTTGTTCATCTATTCGGAAGACGATACTCCGCTCTCTGAGCGGAATATCGAAGCCTTCCTGCGTGTCTCAGAAATCCTTCCCGAGGACGAAATCGCCGGCTTTGTACGATCGGAAAATGGTCCCGACGGAACACAGCATTTCTGTGACGTATTTGGTCCCTTTCATTGGGATTTGACCTCCGTCCGGAAAAGAGCAGGTCACACCTTCGCTTTTTTTACCAACGAACATTCCGCCTGTTACGCGCTCACTCAGAAACAGCTGCGCAAGGCCATTGCCTCCGGTGGTTTTCTCGTTCCTCCGCACTCGGAGAAGTACGATCTCCTCGTTACTGCGGCAACCGATCCCTACACACAATGCGGATTCCGAAAGATGTTGTGTATCTCTCACCTGCAGGATTTTACGGTTCCGCACCTTCCTGACAAATATATTGGCATTTACGGAGTCGAGTCCAAAGTCTTCTTGGGTCAAATTCATCGACTACTCTCGCTGAACGGCAACAACGGCAATGCGCGTTCGCTTTTCACTCCAGAGACCAAGCTAAAGGCTTTGGGCTATTCAAAAGACCTCTACGAACCGGCGAGAGAAGACGTCGCTCAATTCATTCCGGCAAAAGCAAAATCCGTGTTATCGCTCGGATGCGGCCAGGGAAAAATGGAAGCCTGGCTCTCAACAAAGGGCTTTGACGTCACCACTGTTGCGTTGGACTCCGTAATCTCCGCCGGATTGGAAAATTCCGGAGTGGAAGTTGTTCACGGAGACTTTCAAACATCTCGCAAAACCTTGCAAGGTCGCAAATTTGATTTCTTGTTGTGCTCCTATGTTTTGCATCTGGTTCCTGAGCCGGCGTCCGTGCTGGCGCAATTTTCTGAGGTTCTCGCGCCAGACGGAATGGCTGTTACGTTGGTACCGAACGTGTCGCGAACGGCAACAACGCGGAGAAAATACCGCGGAACGATGCCTTTCAGTGATTTGGGCGACTACCAAAAAACCGGAGTGCAGCTGACCTCGCCTGGCATCCTCCGAAGTTGGTACCGACAATCCGGTCTCAATGTCGAGAAAATCACCCGGAAGCTTTCCCCGCGCGGACAGAAAGCCAGCCGCTTGAGCCTTGGGGTAACTGATTCGCTCCTGGCCACAGAATTTATTGCGTTTGGCCGAAAGCGCTGACACTCTATTGATGCTCAGCCGCCCAAACATTTGAGATGAACAAACCGAAATCGTTTTCGCACGCCTTGAAGTGGGCTTACACAGGCAATTGGGGTGATCGGGCTCTTTCCTCAATTTTCATTTTTCTGTTGGCCGGCATATTGGGTCCCCAGGATTTCGGGATCGCCGCCATCGCGGCAACCTACGTTGCCTTTCTCCAGATTTTTCTGGATCAGGGGTTGGCTGCAGCTTTGATCCAGAAGAAGGATCTGGAGCAATCGCATCTTGATTCCGTATTCTGGACAAATATTGTCCTCAGCATTTTTCTGATTCTCGTAAGTCTGCCGTTCAGCCATTGGTGGGCTGTGCGGAATCATGCGCCCGAGGCAGCTCGCATGATCCCGGTTTTATCTTTCGCGATCCTGATCGAAGCAGTTTCGCTGGTGCAGACTGCGATTCTGAAAAAAGATTTGGATTTCAAGAGCTTGTCGATCCGGACCAATGCGGCAGCCCTAATCGGCGGCCTGTCTGGTGTGGCAATGGCGCTGGGTGGACTTGGCGTGTGGTCTCTTATAGGCCAGCAATTGATCAGGGACTTGAGCGCGGTTGTGCTTCTGTGGAACCTAAGCGGATGGAGACCGCGGTTCGAGTTTTCCTGGGTCCATCTGAAGGACCTATTGGCCTTTTCCGTTCCGAACTTCGTGGCCCAGCTTGGAATCTTTTTGGATTCACAGGCAGCTTCGGTCGCGCTGGGATTGTTGTTTGGGCCCCTCGCAGTTGGTCTCTATCGCATTGCCGACCGCATAGTGGGTAGCGTCATTATGGTTGCGATGGCGTCCATTCAGGCAGTTTCTTTCCCGGAATTCTCCCGGCTTCAGGATCAGCCCGAGGAGCTGCACAAAAGCGTTCTCACCTGTATTCGTCTCAGTTCTGCGGCGACTTTGCCGGCGTTGGCCGGGCTCATTGCTGTGGGCAACCCGCTGATGGAGTTGCTAGGAACAAAGTGGGTGCCTGCCTCGGGTGTTCTAAAGATTTTGTCGCTGTTAGGTATGTTGGTAATCTTCAGTTATTTCACAGTACCTCTTCTGCAGGCATTGGCGAAGACTCGAGCGGTTGCGGGTCTGGAATGGGGGCGGACGATTGCTGGGCTCGCGGTCCTGGTGGCCGCCGGATTGTACGTGCGCAACTCTCCTGTGCAAGTTCAAATCATGGGCATTGCGCTCTCCCGGTTCATCACCGGTGGGCTGCTGATTCTGCCCATTTTTGGCTATGTTCTTATGAAGCTGAGCCGCGTTACGCTTCGGGAACTTCTCTCTTCGGTTGCGCCGGCCGCTTTGTCCGCAGGGAGCATCATTCTCGCAGTGACTGCTTTTCATCTCTCCGGTTGGCTCTCTGACCAAAAAGCCATCCTGTTATTGATCGTTGAAACCATTCTCGGGGGAGCTGTCGGAATCATTGTCCTGCTTGGCACCGACACCTCGTTGCGGAAATCGATCAAGAGTTTACTCGACCGTCGTTTCGTCGCGGCTCTCTAGCCCGTAAGCGCATCGTCCAGCTCATATGAAAGTATCGGTCCTAATCCCCACTTACAACCGTTCGTACATCATCCGCGACGCACTCGAAAGCGCCCTTGCCCAGACGTACCGTGATTTCGAGATCGTTGTCGTCGATGACGGTTCGAGTGACAAGACTGAAGAGATCGTCGCGAGTCTAGGTAGCGACAGGATCCGTTACATTCGCCACGAAACAAATCGTGGTTGCAGTGCAGCGTGCAACACTGCCGTTAATGCCGCCGCCGGAGACCTATTGGCGTTTCTGGATTCGGACGATCTCTGGAAGCCGGAATACCTCGACAGGCAGGTGCGATTTCTCGACGCGCATCCCGGAATCGACATTGTTTTCAGTGATATGGAGCTCCGGGAAAAGTCTGGAACCTATCCGTCGCTGATGGGATTGATGAAGTGTTTTCCCAGGATGTTGCAGGGGAAACCAGGTCAAGAGGAATACGTCTTTCGCGGCCGCGAGATGTATATTTGCCTCCTCGAGGAGGTTCCAATAAAGCCGACGGCTACGGTAACCCGTCGTGAGCTGTTTCAAATAGGGGGAGGGTTCAACGAGATCTGGCCTTCGGGGACGGATTGGGACTTGTTTCTTCGCTTTTCAAAACTCGCCGATTTTGGATACATCCACGTGCCGCTCGTGATTCAGAGGCGCACGCCTGATGCTACGCACCAAAAGTTTCGCGAGCAGGACAAGGTTTTCCTGTTAAACACGTTTTTGCAAGAAAAAGCTAAGTTGACTGAAGACCATGAAGCTTTGCAGGCGGTCAATCGTGGTATCGCCAGCCATTGCATGATCTTGGCCGGGTTATACTTGGATGCCGGCCTGCGAAGAAAATCTTTCTCGGTCTACGTTCAGGGTTTCAAGGAAACCCGGGAACCGTTGATGTTGCTTCGCGCCGCCTCAACTTCGTTGCCGACCAATTTCAGAAGATCTCTGCGGCGCTTGTTTCGGGGAAGTTTAGGGCACTGACGTTGTTGCATTTGGCGGGGCTTGGTGCAACAGGTCGCCGCGAAAACGAATTGATATTGCTGTAGTTTCAAGCGGAAAGGCACAACCTTAGAACATGGATCCGTACGTTCCAGGGCAGGTCGGCACGGTATCGAATATGTCGCCGGTCGTCATGGTGCTGTTGTTGCTGACGATCATCCTGATTTTTGCGCTGCCCCGGAAATATGTCATTTTTCCGGTACTGCTTGCCACTCTATTGATTCCTCAGGGAAGCGTTATTGTTCTCGGTGGCGTGCACCTAATGTGCGTCCGCATTATCGGACTCGCGGGCTGTATCCGCGCTTTAGTGCCTAAAATGGGCCTCCCCTCGGCAGCCTTTGCTGGCGGATGGATGTTGATCGACACGCTTTTTACTTGCTGGGCGCTAGCTCGGAGTCTGGCAGTCATCGTGTCGACAATGACGCAAGCCTCGCTCGTGAACGAAGTAGGTCATCTTTGGACTTATTTTGGAATCTACTTCATTCTGCGGTCCTTCATCCAGGATGATGATGACGTAAAGCGCGTCATCAAAGCCCTCGTCGTGGTCGCGGCCATCAACGCCGTAGGCATGATTTACGAACACTTCCGAGTGCAGAACCTGTTCGCGCTTGTTTTGGGTGGAGTGCAGGCGGTTCCCAGCATTCGAACTGGCAGTGTACGCTCCCAAGGTTCCTTCCAGCACGCCATTCTTGGAGGCGTCTACGGCGGAACCCTGGTCGGTCTGCTCTTGTGGCTCTGGTATGCGTCCAAATCTAGGTTAATCGTCGTCATCGGATTGATTTCTGCCATGACTATGGTTTTTACGTCGGCGTCTAGCACACCTCTGACCGCGGTTGGCGGAACGATGCTGGCCATCTGCCTTTGGCCGTTGCGCGACAAGATGCGGATTGTCCGCTGGGGCGTCGCTGTCACCCTCATTTCACTGCATATGGTCATGAAGGCTCCGGTCTGGTTCCTGATTGCCCGCGTCGACATCATTAGTTCTTCTACGGGTTATTTCCGCGCTGTTCTGATTGATCAATTGGTCCGGCACTTTCCGGAATGGTGGCTGAAGGGCAACATCTACTACGCCGGGTGGGGAGAAGAATTGTGGGATCTCAGCAATCAGTTCGTGGCGGAGAGCTTCGTTGGCGGGCTACTCACCTTAACGCTGTTCATCGCCATGATTGTCCATTGCTACTCAAGAATTGGAATTGCCAGGAAAATGGTCGAAGGAGACCGCAGAAAAGAATGGACGATGTGGCTCCTCGGCGCCGCGCTCTCTGCGCACATGATGGCATTTTTCGGCGTTAGCTACTGGGACCAGATGTGGGTAGCGTGGGCGACCTTGTTGGTCATCATCGTGACCGCCACGATGAAAGAAGTGGCGGAGCACGCTAAAGAATCGGTTCAGGAATATGTTCCGTTGCGAGTGGGCAAGCGGACACCGGCACTGGAACAATCCTTTCAAAAGCGTTCGCGGATTTGAACCGCACATTCACGTAAGTTCTTCTTGCTGAGGCGTCCTCCGATACACACGGCAGAATTTCCGGATTATGCAAAGATCAGATTCCCTGAACGGCCTGGACCTTTCGATCGTCATCGTGAACTGGAACTCGGTGAACTATCTTCGTGAGTGCCTGGCAAGCATCTATGAAAGCTGTGGAGGCGTATCTTTCGAAGTGATCGTCGTCGACAATGCTTCTCCTAAACGAGACATCGACGAACTTCCCGGAGAGTTTCCGGCGGTGATTCTGTTGAAGAGTGCGGCGAATCTGGGTTTTGCGGGGGCAAATAATCTCGGTTTCAGTCACTCGTCCGGTGAGTATGTTCTTTTTCTGAATCCCGATACCCGAATCCTGAGCTCGGCGATCCAGACGATTTTGTTACATGCCAGGGAGCTGCCTCACGCCGGGATCGTGGGCTGCAAGCTCCTAAACACAAATGGTTCGATTCAGACGAGCTGTATTCAGAGGTTCCCCACGATCTTGAATCAGGTGTTGGATGTCGAATTCCTCCAGTTGCGATGGCCCCGGCTGAGTTTGTGGGGGATCGCGCCTCTGTTCGCGGAGAAACCAACGCCTGCAAAGGTGGAGGTGATTTCCGGCGCCTGTATGCTGGTTAAACGCGACGTATTTCAGCGAGTGGGCGGCTTCAGCGACGACTATTTTATGTATGCCGAGGATTTGGACCTCTGTCATAAGGTCATCGAAGCCGGTTTCGACAATTATTATGTCGGAGACGCAGAGATAATTCACCACGGTGGAAAGAGCAGCGGACAACGTGAGGTCAGCGAATGGGCCACACAGATGAAATTCCGTTCGATTCTTCGTTTCTGCGAAAAAACGCGAGGCTCTCTCTATGGCGGGCTTTTCCGGGTTTCCCTCGCCGCCGTTGCTCTTTGCCGGCTGATTCTGATTGCCAGCGCATTTCCCTTTGGCGAAGCCAAGAAACTTAAAGCGGTATTTTCGAAGTGGCGCGCTGTGTTGAGAATTTCCATCGGTTTGGACAATCCGGTCTTGAAGACAACGGCGAACAGCTAAGAAAGTTTGGTGCTCTGGTGTGCGGGATTTGCGGAAAACTGAATTTTGATCGCAACGCTGAAGTGCGCCCTGAGCTGATTCGGGCGATGGCAGACACGATCGAGCATCGAGGTCCGGATGATGACGGCTTTCACGTCTCGGGCCAAGTAGGGCTCGGTTTCCGTCGTCTTGCCATCATCGATCTGAGTGGCGGCCACCAACCGCTGGCGAACGAAGACGATACGGTCTGGATCGCTTTCAACGGAGAGATCTACAACTACGAGGAACTTCGAAATGATCTCCTCGCCCGCGGCCATAGATTCAGGACCAAGTCGGACACCGAGGTCATTGTTCACCTTTACGAAGAATATGGTGAGAAATGTCTCGAAAAGCTGCGGGGCATGTTTGCGTTTGCCATTTGGGATGACCGCCACAAGACGCTGTTCATCGCGCGCGACCGCGTCGGCATCAAGCCGCTCTATTATTGGCGCAATGCGAACTCTCTCATTTTTGCTTCTGAGATCAAAGCGATTCTCGCTGATCCAGATGTGCGCAGGGAAGTCTATCCTCGGATAATCGATCGCTTTCTGACGTTCTATTACGTCCCCGGAAACGAAACCCTTCTCAAAGACATACACAAGCTATCGCCTGGGTCCTACCTGACGGTGAAAGACGGCAAAGTGCAAACCCACTGTTATTGGGATCTGCATTTTGAGCCGTCGAATCTGAGCCTTGAACAAGCCGAAGAGCAGTTGATGGCGCTGCTTGAGGAATCCGTTCGCATCCACATGATTGCCGATGTGCCCGTCGGTTTCTTGCTGAGCGGTGGCGTTGACTCCACCGCGATGCTGGGGCTTGCCGTTGGAAAGACCGATCACCCCCTCAGCAGTTACACCATCGGCTTCTCGGAATCGAACGTTGCCGACGAGCGGCCTTTTGCGAGTCTTGCCGCCCGAACCTACGGTTCCGAACACCACGAAACCACGATATCATCCAAGGACTTCCTGGATTTTCTGCCCCAGTATGTCTGGCACATGGAGGAACCGGTTTGTGAACCGCCGGCTGTTGCTCTCCACTACGTCTCGAAGCTCGCTCGCAATTATGTAAAGGTTCTCATCTCCGGTGAAGGTGGCGATGAGGCGTTTGCAGGCTACCCAAACTATCGCAATCTGCTTTGGCTCGAACGAGCGAAGCAGGTAGCCGGACCGGCGCGTCCGCTGCTTGGTTTGGGAGTTTCCGTGTTGGGCCAGATTCTCCGCTCGCGCCGTATCTCGCGATATGCGCCGTTAACGAAACTGCCGCTCGAATCGTATTATTTTAGCCGAACCTCTTCTCCGTTCCAGTTTTTCAACGAACGGTATTCTCAGTTTTATTCGCCGGACTTCTTACAAACGGTCGACAAATCCGCTTCTGCAAGCGCAGCCACAAGGTATTTTGGGAATCGAGCGGGTAACGACCGGGTAAACCAGATGCTGTATGTCGACACCAAAACCTGGCTCGTCGACGACCTTCTGATCAAAGCGGACAAGATTACCATGGGCAATTCGGTCGAGCTGCGCGTGCCTCTCCTCGATCACAAGCTACTCGAGTTCGCCGCCTCTCTGCCGGGGAATTACAAAGTCCGCGGTTTCACCACCAAATACATTGCAAAGAGGACACTCGAAAAGAAAGTTCCTAGAGCGATCATCGAGAGAAAGAAGGCCGGATTCCCGGTGCCATATGATTCCTGGCTAAGAGGCGATCTTAAAGATTGGCTTGCGGGCATTCTCTTGGACAAGAAAACTCTTTCTCGTGGTTATTTCCAGAAATCTTCGGTTGAACAGTTGATTGCAAGAAATCAGCGTGACGGTGCTTATGCAAAAGAAATCTTTTCTCTTGCCACGCTGGAACTCTGGCACCGGACCTTTATTGATGCAAATCAGCCTGATTCTACGCCGCCGCGCGCTCCCTCTCTTCAAAGTGCAGCGCGCTAAACGCGATCACAAGGCGCATCTTATGAACCATAGCGAAAAACCGCTTCGAGTAGTCTATAGTTTCCCGCATCGCTTGGGCACGGGAAGAATTGCCGATACCGCATGGTACCAGGCAGTTGGCGTCGGCCAAGCCGGTGCGGATGTCACGCTCTACACCGTGTCCAACCACAAGCCTCTTCCGGACTTCATCCATGAGAAGCTGACGCTGTCGAGAGGAAAACTGCGCGCCATCCCGTATCGGCTGGTGGGAGCTTTGCGGATATTTGCGATTCACGACTACCTGGTTGCGCGTCAAATTGAGAAACACTCTTCATCCATCGATATTGTGCACACGTGGCCGTTAGGCTCACTCCGTACTTTGAGGGCGGCTGCCCGGCAGGGTATTCCAACTCTATTGGAGCGCCCGAACGCCCATACCCGCTTTGCCTATGAGGTCGTGCAAAAAGAATGCGAACGCCTGGGCATTACCATGCCGGCCCACCACGAGCATGCCTACAATCCCGAGGTCTTGCAGATTGAAGAAGAAGAGTACCAGTTGGCGGATAAGCTATTGTGCCCTTCCGATTTCGTGGCCAGGACCTTCCTTGATCGCGGATTTCCGCCCGACAAGTTGATGCGCCATCAATATGGTTTCGACCATAAGGTTTACCACCCCGCTTCGGTGCAGCGGCCATCGCAGCCGGGATTGACCATGCTTTTCGTGGGCGGTTGCGCTCCGAGAAAAGGCTTGCACTTTGCTTTGGACGCTTGGCTGAAGTCTCCCGCACACAAGAACGGAACTTTTCTGATCGCAGGCACATTTATTCCTGCATATCAGGAACTCCTTGCTTCACAGCTGTCCCATCCGAGTGTCAAGATTCTCGGGGAGCGGAATGATGTTGCCGACCTCATGCAGAAAAGCGATGTTCTTGTGTTGCCCAGCATCGAAGAAGGAAGCGCCCTCGTTACGTCGGAAGCCCGCGGAAGCGGCTGCGTCCTGCTCGTGTCCGAAGCCGCCGGCGCTATTTGCCGGCACATGGAGAATGCGCTCGTCCACCAGGTTGGTGCCGTGGATGTGCTGGCCCAACAGATAACGCTACTTTCGGAAAACCGCAACTTGTTGGAGAAGCTGCGAGCAGCCTCGCTGAGTACCGTGCATGAACTGACTTGGAAAGCTGCCGGAGAACGACTGCTCGGCATTTACCGGCAGATGGTCGACGCGAAGCAGGCAACGGAAGTTGCGCATCTTCACGCGTAAGGACGGGGTTTACGTTGACAACAACGATCGAAAACGTTTCGGAGTGACGGGAGGTTTAACGCTATGATGCCTGTGAGCTGTACGCGCAGTCGAACATGAAAATGTTTGGTAATTCGACTACAGGATATCGGCAAGCCGTGAGCTTTGGTTGTTTGGGTTCCGGGGACGCGAGATGAAAGTCTGCATGGTCGCCTATACATTTTATGAGGAGGACAACCGCGTCCGGCGATACGCGGAGGCTCTTGCAAAACGGGGTGATCAGGTGGAGGCGGTGGCGCTCCGAAAAGGGGGACAGCCCAAGGAAGAAATTCTCAACGGAGTCCACATCTATCGCATCCAACCGCGGATTGTGAACGAGAAGAGCAAGTTCACGTACCTCGGCAGAATTCTTGCTTTTCTAGTTCGTTCCATGGTTTTTCTTACCCGTAAGCAATGGAGCGGCGGCTACGACCTCGTGCACGTACATTCCGTTCCTGATTTTGAAGTGTTTTCTGCCATTATACCCAAGTTGATGGGCTCCAAGATCATCCTGGACATTCACGACCTCCTACCGGAGTTTTACACGAGCAAGTTCAAAACTCCAAAAGGCTCGTTCACGTTTTCAGCGTTAGTCGCGGCCGAGCGAATGTCCGCGGCGTTTTCCGATCACGTCATCGCTGCCAACCACGTCTGGGAAAAACGCATTGAAGACCGTTCGGTCGGTCAGGGAAAGTGCACGACGGTGCTGAACTTTCCTGATACTGATATTTTTCGAAAAAGAGGGAGAACGAGGGCGGACGGAAAATTCGTCATTATCTACCCCGGCACGCTCAACTACCACCAGGGTTTGGATATCGCGATCCGTGCTTTCTCACGAATCGAAGCACAGGCGTCGGAGGCCGAGTTTCACATTTACGGCGAAGGGGACCAGACGGACATGCTCAAATCCCTCATCAGGGAATTGGGATTGCAGAGCAAGGTATTTTTGAACAATCGTCTGCCGCTCGATCAGATTGCAGGAGTAATCGAAAGCGCCGATCTCGGGGTTGTTCCAAAGCGCAAGGATGGTTTTGGCAACGAAGCGTTCAGCACAAAAATCCTGGAATTCATGACTCTGGGTGTGCCGGTCATCGTTCCCGACACTCTCATCGATCAGTATTACTTTAACGATTCGGTTGCTTGCTTCTTTCGCGCGAACGACGAGAAGAGCCTTGCGGATGCCCTTTTGTTGCTGATCAAGAATCGCGACTTGAGGCAGAAACTGGTCGCCAACGCCAGCGAATTCGTTCGCAAATACAATTGGGACTCGAATAAGCACACCTATTTCGAACTCGTCGATTCGTTGGTTTCTTCCTCGGATAAACAACCTCAGTAAGCTTGTATCGTCTTGCTGCGTCTGGATATGCATCTGCCGCGAGAAGAAAATGATCTTCGTTGATACGGACCTTTCCGGGGTATTTGAGATTCACATCGAACCGAAGGCCGACGAGCGCGGTTTCTTCGCGCGTACTTGGTGCCAAAACGAA
The DNA here is from genome assembly GCA_963722985.1 of Candidatus Acidiferrales bacterium. Taxonomy (GTDB): domain Bacteria; phylum Acidobacteriota; class Terriglobia; order Acidiferrales; family UBA7541; genus Acidiferrum. Next base: position 1,347,927 of record CAVROZ010000008.1, read on the forward strand.
TTTGCGGAAAGAGATCTGGACCCCCATTTTGTGCAATGCAGCCTCTCTTATAACGCAAAAAAAGGCACGCTCCGGGGCATGCACTTTCAAGACGCTCCCCAAGCGGAAACGAAATTGGTGCGTTGCAGCAAGGGCGCGATTTACGATGTTGTCCTCGACCTGCGCCGCGATTCCGAAACCTATCGTCGATGGATCGGTGTCGCTCTCACGGCGGATAAGCGCAACGCCCTTTACATACCGAAGGGTTGCGCGCACGGCTTTCTGACTATGGAAGACGACAGCGAAATCTTCTATCAGATGTCCGACTTCTATCATGCGGACTCCGCGCGTGGCGTGCGATGGGACGATCCGGCGTTCGGGATTATTTGGCCAGGGAAGGTCGAAACAATTTCCGCTCGCGACGCGAGCTATCCTGATTTCGAATAAGTCATGGAAATCCTCAAGAAACTCGATGAAATCGATTTCGCGAAAGTCGGTCAAGACCTTCACGCATTCGCCACGGAACTCTTCCCGATTTGCCGCAGCATAACCGGAAATGGTATCCGCCAAACCTTGGCGATGATCCAAAAACAGATTCCCCTGCAAATGTCGGAGGTTCCTTCAGGAACAGCGGTCTTCGACTGGACGGTTCCGAAGGAATGGAACATCCGTGACGCCTACATCCGTATTCCAGGTCGGGAGCGTGTTGTTGATTTCCAGAAGTCAAACCTTCACGTGGTGAATTACAGCAAACCTGTGCAGGCGACCTTTTCATTGAGCGAGCTCAAACCGCGGCTATTCACGATCCCGGACCGCCCGGACTGGATTCCTTACCGTACCTCCTACTACAAGGAAGATTGGGGCTTCTGCCTGTCGCACAATCAGTTGCTGGCCCTCGAGGACCGCAGCTACGAAGTGTGCATCGACTCCACATTGGAGAGCGGCAACCTGAGCTACGGCGAATGCTATCTGCCCGGCCGGTCGACGGAAGAAATTCTGATTTCTTGCCACGCCTGCCATCCTTCGCTCGCCAACGACAATCTGTCCGGACTCACAGTCGCGACCCATCTTGCCAAACTTCTTTCTGGCAGGGATCTTCGCTTTTCCTACCGCTTCCTTTTTATTCCCGGAACCATCGGGGCCATCACCTGGCTCGCTCGCAACAAGGACACTGCGGCGCGCATACGAAATGGACTGGTCTTGACGTGCATCGGTGATGAAGGCGCTTTTCACTACAAAAAGAGCCGCCAGGGAAACGTAGACATTGATCGGGCAACCATCCATATGCTGCGAGGCAATACTGCGTCGCCGGTCGTTCTCGATTTCACCCCCTACGGATACGACGAGCGGCAATATTGTTCTCCGGGCTTCAATCTCCCCGTCGGTTGTCTCATGCGTAGCGTGTGGGGCACCTTTCCCGAATACCACACCTCGGCCGACAATCTCTCGTTTATCCACCCGAAGCAACTCGCCGAATCGCTGAGGGTGTGTGCGGGAATTTTGGATATTCTCGAAAACGATACCCGCTACCACAATCTAAATCCTTTTTGCGAACCACAGCTTGGAAAGCGGAATCTGTATCGCTCGGTTGGCGGCGGTCCGATCGCCGAAGAAATAAATGCGCGCCTCTGGGTGCTGAATCTTTCCGATGGCCACCATTCCTTGTTAGACATCGCCGAACGTTCTGGCGTCTCTTTTTTCAAGATCCATGAAGCGGCCGAGCTGTTGAAAGAAAACGGATTATTGGCGGGCGTCTCTGAAAACGCGGACGAGGAAATCGCCGCGAAGAACTCGTTAAGCCAAAAATCCACCAAGTTCTCGTAAACGACTGATTTTTCGAGGAGATCCCTCAACTGGAGAGTTGCATGCGAATCCTGCTAACTGGTCACAAAGGCTATATCGGTGCGGTTGCTGCCACAGTACTCGAATCGGCGGGGCACCAAGTCGTCGGACTCGACACGGATTTTTACGACGGCTGTGACTTCGGTCTGCCCGCCCGCGAAATTCCCGAAATCCGTAAAGACCTTCGCGATCTCAAGAAAGAAGATCTTGAAGGCTTCGATGCCGTGATGCATTTTGCCGCCTTGTCAAATGATCCCATCGGCAATTTAGATCCCAAACTGACCTATGACATCAATCACCATGCCTCGGTTCGTTTGGCCGAGCTCGCCAAAGATTCCGGCGTAACCCGCTTCGTCTTTTCCTCGTCCTGCAGCACTTACGGCGCTGCCGGTGACGCCATGCATGACGAGACGGCGCCTCTCAATCCCGTCACAGCTTACGGAGAGTCCAAAGTATTCGCCGAGCGTGACATTGCCTTACTGGCCGATGATCGCTTCAGTCCTACGTTCATGAGGAATGCCACCGCCTATGGCGTATCGCCGAGATTGCGCCTCGACATTGTTTTGAACGACCTAGTGGCCGCCGCACTCACTACCGGTCAGGTTTACATCAAAAGCGACGGTACTCCCTGGCGTCCGATCACCCACATTCGGGACATCATCGCTGCAGCGATGGCAGTTGCCGAAGCTCCACGAGAAGCGGTTCACAATCAAGTCTTTAACGTCGGCAGAACGGACGAAAACTATCGAATCTCTGAATTGGCGGCCATCGTGAAGGAGACTGTTCCGGGCTGCCACATCGAATATGCGCCCGACGGAGGTCCCGACAAGCGCTGCTATCGCGTAACCTGCGAGAAGATTCGCCGCATGGTGCCGGGATTCCGTCCCCAATGGACAGCGCGCCTAGGAGCCCGTGAGCTCTATGATGCCTATCGTGCCGCTGCCCTTACCGCTAATGACATGACGACGGGTCGCTATACGCGAATTGCGTCCATCCAAGGACTACTGCGGACGGGCCGCTTGGACGGGTCCCTGCGTTGGGACTTGCCGAAAGATGGAAATAGTTTTCCTAACGCAACCGGGCTTCGCGAAGTTTCACGCGTGGATACCGTCTAAACCGTAGCCCTTAGCCTAATCCATAGCAATTACAATAACTTACAGCGAGCGGCAAGCGCCCAAAGCGCCACCCCACGTCCGGGTTTGGCAAAATGATTGCCCTAATCCTGTCAACTGGGTCAGACTGGCTTGTGACTCCAATGGCGGTAGCTTATCCGAAACGCCGGTCATCCCAGCCAAATCGCAAACCCAAACTAGGCTTATGTCCACAGTGACCATTCCCGTCGAGTGTCCTTCCCGGCAAGCGGTGCAGCCCTGCCGCTTTTGCGGAGCGCAACTGCATCAAACTTTTGTGGACCTCGGGATGTCGCCGCTCTGCGAGACCTATCCGTCCGCACAGGAGATTCGTCGCGGGGAAGTCTACTATCCCCTGCATGTGTATGTCTGTACGGAATGCTTCCTGGTCCAACTCGAAGAATTCGAACGGGTCGAAAACATTTTTGGCGACTATCTCTACTTCTCCTCCTATTCAGATTCGTGGCTCAAACATGCTGAGAACTATTGCCATAAAATGACGACACGTCTGGCCCTGAATGCGCAAAGCTTCGTCGTCGAAGTGGCCAGCAACGATGGATATCTTCTGCAGTATTTCGTGAAACAAGGTATTCCCGTACTAGGGATAGAGCCAGCAGCCAATGTGGCGAAAGTCGCGGTCGAAAAGAATGTACCCACGCTTGTGAAATTCTTCGGAGCGAAACTGGCCGAGGAGTTGGTTTCAAAAAATCGTGGCGCGGATCTCGTTCTCGGCAACAATGTTCTTGCCCAGGTCCCGGATTTGAACGACTTCATCGAGGGTCTGAAAATCCTGCTCAAGCCCGAAGGCGTCCTCACACTCGAATTTCCACATCTGCTCCAGTTGATAAAATGTAACGAGTTTGACACGATCTACCACGAACACTTCTCCTACTTCTCGCTTCTCGCAACGCGACAAATCTTGGCGGCACACGGTCTCAAGGTTTACGACGTCGAAGAACTGTCGAGTCATGGCGGTTCTTTGCGGATTTATGCCTGCCGGAGCGAGGGTTCGTCCTACGAAGCCAAGCCGGTGGTCGACATGCTAATTGCCGAGGAACGACGTGCGAGGCTGGATGCTCCGGACGGGTATCGCAGTTTTACCGATCAAGTCAAACAAACCAAATTCGAACTTCTCGATTTTCTGTTGAAGGCAGCCCGGGAGGGCAAAAGTGTTGCCGGCTATGGCGCCCCGGGGAAGAGCGCGACGTTGCTTCATTACTGCGGGATCGGGAAGGATTTGATTGAGTACACCGTGGATCGCAGCCCGCACAAGCAGGGCCGCTTCCTTCCCGGCAGTCACATTCCCATTCATCACCCGGATCGAATCCGTGAAACCAAGCCGGACTATGTCGTCATTCTTCCTTGGAATTTGAAAATGGAAATCATGGAGCAACTGAAGTTTATCCGCGAGTGGGGCGGGCGCTTTGTTGTGCCGATCCCCAAACTTGTCGTCGACTGAATCGAATTTCGTGAGGTGAGCGATGAAGGTTGTTCTATTTTGCGGCGGGGCTGGAATGAGGCTCCGAGGCTATTCGGAGGACGTTCCGAAGCCCATGGTCACCATTGGCTCAAGGCCGGTGCTGTGGCACGTGATGAAGTATTATGCTCATTTCGGCCACAAGGATTTTATTCTGTGTCTCGGATACAAGGCCAATGTCATCAAGAACTATTTCCTCGAATATGAAGAGTCCGTTTCCAATGACTTTGTGTTCTCCCAGGGAGGCAGAAAACTGGAATTCATGCAGCGCGATTTGGACGACTGGAAGATTACCTTCGTCGATACCGGGTTGCGCGCGACTATCGCGGACAGGTTGCGGCTTGTCGAACCGCACCTCGAGGGAGAGGAAATGTTCCTTGCGAACTACAGCGATGGGCTGACCGACTTCTATCTCCCGAAGATGGTCCAGGATTTTTCCCGTCGAGACTGTCTGGCTTCCTTTCTTGCCGTACAGCCCCGCTCGAGCAGTCTGGATACCGTGCACATGGACGAAAATGGCGCGGTACGCGCGATCCGGTGCATGAAGGATTCGGACATTTGGGTAAATGGCGGCTACTTCGTGTTGCGAAAGGAAATTTTCCGCTACATCAAACCCGGAGAGGAACTGGTCTATGAGCCCTTCCAGCGGCTCATCTCAGAAAATAAGATCTGGTCGCAACGTTATGGTGGATTCTGGCAGTGTATGGACACCTTTCGGGATAAACAGATCCTCGATGAACTCGAGGCTTCGGGGAACCCGCCGTGGTGCTTGTGGAAGAATGGCCGCCAGCCGGAAGAAGGGGTTGCGTGATTCGCGAGGCAGAAAGGGTTTAGTGCGGTAGGGGTTGCGGGGACTTGGGGGAATTCAGTTACGAGGAGCTTTAGAAAATCCGATGCACATCACAGTCATTCTGTGCACCTATAACCGCTCTCAGAGTTTGCTGAAGGCTCTGAATAGCGTTGCTTCCTCTTTGCTGCCTCCCTCGGTAGCGTGGGAGGTCCTCATCGTGGACAACAACTCCCGCGATAATACCAGAGAAGTCGCGCAGGAATTTTGTCGCCACCACGCCGATCGATTCCGTTATATTTTTGAGCCTCAGCAAGGCAAGTCGTTCGCCCTTAACACCGGTATCCGTCAATCGCAGGGCGACATTTTGGCCTTTGTGGATGACGACGTCACCGTGGAACCGGACTGGCTTGAAAATCTAACGCACGCCCTCGGAACCGCTGAATGGGCGGGCTCCGGAGGTCGCATCAAATTGCAATGGCCGGATTCGATTCCCTATTGGCTCACGACGGATGGTCCTTACGCGCGTCATGGCTTCCCAGGATTCGACCAGGGAGGGGACGCAAAGGAATTGATTGGGCCTCCCTTTGGAACCAACATGGCTTTCCGCAGGGACATGTTCGTGAAACACGGTGGTTTCCGAACCGACTTGGGACCCAATCCGGGCAGTCAGATTCGTTCGGAGGATACCGAGTTTGGCAGGCGTCTGATTCAAGCCGGAGAACGCATGCGTTACGAACCGCACGCTGTCGTCCACCATCCGGTCCCGTCGGATAAGCTCAATCGGGCGCACATTCTTAAATGGTGGTATGACAACGGTCGAGGCTACGCTCGCGAATTCGATCTTCCGTTATTCCAACTGGCTTGCCGGTTATTTTGGTGGGGGATTCGCTGGATGATTGCGTTTGAGCCTCGCCAGAGGTTCTATCGCAAACTCGTCGTCTGGGAAAAATACGGAGTGCTTTCCGAATCCTGTCGCCAATCCCTCGGCGCAAGGAAGCAAAAAGACCTGGCCGTGCACGAAACGAAGCGGGCCCCCATCATCTGAGTCGGGCAGTCTTCATTTCCGACGAACGCGTGGCATTGAACCGCAAAATTTCACTGCGGTTGCGGATTTCGTCTACTTCGTAAAAACATGATTCGCTGGAAATTTAACGGAACAAGCGGCCAACAGCAAACCATTCTATGTGTCGGCGCCCACTCCGATGATATCGAGATTGGTTGCGGCGGCACTTTGTTGCAGCTCAAGAAATCCTTCCCAAATGCGAAATTTCACTGGGTTGTCTTTACCGCTTCTGGCAGCCGATGCCAGGAAGCCGCGAAAGGCGCGGAGCTTTTTACCGACGGCTGCGAGAGGGAAGTGCTTCTGAAATCCTACCGCGACGGATTTCTTCCTTATGTCGGCGCGGAGGTGAAAGAGTCCTTCGAAGAGCTGAAAACTAAAGTCGACCCTGATGTAATTTTTACTCATTGGGGCGGAGACGCTCATCAGGATCATCGGTTGCTTTCCGAACTTACGTGGAATACGTTCCGCAACCACATGATCCTGGAATATGAGGTCCCCAAATACGACGGGGATCTTGGCAGGCCCAACTTCTTCGTGCCGCTCGATGCGTCCCTCTCTGAAAAGAAGATCGACTACCTGTTTTCGGCTTTTGCTTCGCAAAGCACGAAGAAGTGGTTCACTCGCGAAACCTTTGCTGGCCTGATGCGCATTCGTGGAATGGAATCCAATGCGCCGAGCGGCTTGGCCGAAGCCTTCTACGTGCGAAAACTGATTTTTGATACGTCCGTTTAGAAGTGAGATGTCATCGTGGAACCCGTCGCGAAATCACAAGGATTGATGAGCGCGCCTGCCAACGAAAAGGAATTCACTCGCTCGCGGTTGCTCCAGCCAATAGCCCACAAGCTCATTCCTGGTGGAGCCCATACCTACGCGAAAGGCGACGACCAATATCCCGCACAAGCTCCCGGTTTCATCGTGCGCGGTAAGGGTTGCCACGTGTGGGATCTCGACGGCAACGAATTCATTGAATACGGGATGGGTTTGCGGGCAGTTACTTTGGGCCACGCATACGAATCCGTCGTTGAGGCCGCCTACCTGCAGATGAAGCTGGGCGCGAATTTCACTCGCCCCGCGCCCATCGAAGTCGACTTAGCGGAAGTCATGCTGCAGGTAATCGACGGCGCGGAAATGGTGAAGTTCGCAAAGAATGGCTCGGATGTTACCACCGCCGCCGTCAAGCTGGCGCGGGCTTTTACCGGCCGCGATCTCGTCGCCATTTGCGCCGATCACCCCTTCTTTTCCGTGGACGACTGGTTTATCGGCACGACTCCCGTCAATGCCGGTATTCCCGACGCCATAACTCGCCTGACGATCAAGTTTCGCTACAATGATCTGCAAAACTTGCGGGACCTCTTCGCAAAATACCCACGGCAGATTGCCTGCGTTGTGATGGAGCCCGAAGCGGCCACTCCTCCTGAGCCTGGATATCTTCAGGGCGTAAAGGACCTTTGCAGGGAACAGGGTGCCGTGCTCTTTTTCGATGAAACCATCACCGGTTTTCGCTGGAATCTTGGCGGAGCCCAAAGATTCCACGGAGTCGTTCCGGATCTCTCCACCTTCGGCAAGGCCATGGGCAACGGTTTTGCGATTGCAGCCCTTGCAGGCCGCCGCGAAATCATGCGTCTTGGTGGTCTTGACCACGACCATCACCGCGTTTTCTTGCTCTCGACGACTCACGGTGCTGAGACACATGCTCTCGCCGCTTCTCTCGAAACCATTCGAATCTATCGCGAAGAAAACGTCGTCGACTTTCTTTGGAAGCAAGGCGAACGGCTGCGGCAACTTGTTCAACAATCGATCGCCGAAAATCAGCTGGAGGGTTTTTTCGAAATTACAGGGCGCCCGTGCAATCTCGTCTTCGCAACGCTCGACCAGAACCATGAACGCTCGCAATCCTTCCGCGCCCTTTTTATGCAGGAACTGATTCGCCGCGGAGTGCTCGGCCCATCCTTTGTACTGAGTTATTCCCACAGCGACGCCGATATCCAGCACACCGCCGAAGCCGTCCATGGCGCCCACATCGTCTACCGGAAGGCTTTGGATGCAGGTGTTGACAAATATTTGGAAGGACGGCCGGTCAAGCCCGTCTATCGCATCTTTAACTAAAGGCACTTTTCCCGACGACCACCAATGAGAGAAGAACTGCGCGAACTCCACAAGTACCGCGAATTGCTGTTCATGATCGCCTACCGCGATATTAAAGTGCGTTATAAACAGTCGATCATGGGCTTTCTGTGGGCTGTTCTCATGCCCATTCTGATTGTCATGTCCGGTGTCATCGTTCGCTACGCGTATGCGCTCGCCTCGCATGTCCCTTTGAATGGAGCTGACATTGCCAGCGTGGCTGTAAAATCTGTGCCCTGGGCGTTCATCGCTTCTGGCGTTCGCTTTTCTTGTTTCAGTCTTGCCAGCAACATGAGCCTGGTCGTCAAAATTTATTTTCCCAAAGAAATTTTCCCGATGGCGGCCGTTCTGGCTTGTCTATTCGATTTCATTGTGGCTTCCGTTGCTATGACCATCTTCTTGGCTTTCCTCAAAATCGGCGTCAGTGTCTATTTGCTATGGTTGCCGGTTCTCCTGCTTTTGATCATGCTGCTTATAACCGGAATTGGCATGATTGTTTCGGCGTGCGGTTTATTCTTCCGCGATGTCAAATACATCGTCGAAGTATTCATCACCTTTGGTATTTTCTTTACCCCCGTCTTCTATGACGTTCGTATGTTGGGTCCCAAGGGCAAATGGCTTATGCTCAACCCGGCGGCGCCGCTCCTCGACGGCATAAGCGCCTGCGTCGTTCACCACCAGTCGCCGAACCTCCCGTGGTTGGTCTACAGTGCAGTCTTCGCTCTCCTCACGTTCGTTTGCGGGTTTTCGCTCTTCAAACATCTCGAGCCCGCCTTCGCGGAAAGCATATAATCGGAACCTTTTATGAGTGAAATCGCACTTCAGATGGACCATGTTTACAAGAAGTTTCGCAAGGGCGAGACCTATAACTCCTTGCGCGATTTGATTCCTGCGCTCACAGGCAAAATGTTCCGGGCCCAAGAACTCGATGATCAGAAAAAGCGGGAATTTTGGGCGCTACAAGACATTTCCTTCGAACTGAAAAGAGGCGAGGCGCTGGCCATGATTGGCCGCAATGGCGCCGGAAAGAGCACCGCGCTCAAAATTCTTAGCCGCATCATGAAGCCCACAAGAGGGAAAATCATAGTGAATGGGCGGCTTTCCTCGCTGATCGAAGTCACCGCCGGATTCCATGCCGATCTCACTGGCATGGAGAACATTTTTCTTCATGGAACGATTCTGGGAATGACGCGGCGCGAAATCGAACAGAAACTCGATCAGATCATCGCATTCTCCGGGCTCGAAGAGTTTATCGATACTCCTGTAAAGCGATATTCCTCGGGCATGTTCGCGCGCCTCGGGTTCTCCATCGCCGCCCACGTTGATCCCGAAGTGATGATCGTTGACGAAGTCCTGAGCGTCGGAGATTTTGTGTTTCAGCAGCGCTGCGTCGATCGCATGCGCACCGCGATCGCCAGCGGCACTACGCTTTTGTTTGTTTCACATGATCTCAAAGCCGTCACGGAAATCTGCGATCGTGCGTTGCTGCTGCAAAACGGAAAAGTGAGTGTGACGGGGCCGACCGATACTGTCCTCCGGCAATATCTGAACAGTTCCGAGCCTGAAGATCCCAACGAGGATAAGCCCGCCAAGATCACGCAAGTCCGTGTACGCGGCCGCGGCGGCGAGCAGGCTACCTTCGAATCCGGCCAGACCGCTTGGGTCGATATTGAAGTCACTGCCAAGCAAGCTTTGGATAAACTGGCTGTGGTCATCTGGATCGTGGACAACACCGATTACGAGATTTTTAACACTTCTACCGAGCGGCTCGGTCTTCCTCCGCTTTCGCTCTCTCCCGGCCAAGTCTATCGCTGCACCTACGAACTCAAGCTCAATATCGCCCATGGCAGTTTCGGTTTGTGCGCGGCTGTTCATCGCTACGACTTGCAAAAGACATACGATAGAAAAGTTCCTGCAGCCACGCTGTTTGTCGGCTCCTCGATGGCCGTGCGCGGGGCAGTAAACTGCTTTCCCAGAATTGTCGAGAGTGGCATCTCGGAAGTTGGAACTGAGACTGCCGCCCGAACATAAGGTTTGCGAGGCAGTCTAGGGTGCTCTTTGGGTACATCCGTCCGAGGTCCGATGTATCGGTTTCCGGAAACAGGTCCAGGAACGCAGCGTAATAAATTTGAAGAATAGGGGATGTGACGGAGATGAATATTAACGTCGACTCAAAGGTGAACGACTCGGAACGGCGCCAAAAACTCTATCGCGGCGAAATCTTCATACATCGCCCGAATTCCAAGGCTCTCGAACTTTGTCAACTGGCAAAGGATTTGATCGAGGAAGCATTTCACCCTCTCGATCCTCTTACCCTGCATGAGAAAATGCCGGTCGAGCGTTGCGTGGAGATACTCGCGGTGCTTAAGCCACAATTCATTCATCACCCTAAGTCTAAGCAATATATCCAGGGCATGCTCGCCGACGCCGGTTGCGACCTCGAAAAAACCTATTTCGACGTTCCTCGCCTGCGCACGGCTTTTCCGGGTGACTATCTCAAGTCCGGCATTGCCTATGCCTTTCACCCGCATCGTGACACCTGGTATTCCGCCCCATTCTGCCAAATCAATTGGTGGATGCCGGTGTACCCGCTGAATTCGGAAAACTGCATGGCTCTTCATCCCCATCATTGGGACAATCCGGTAAAAAATAGCTCCCATACGTACAACTACCAAAGATGGAACCAAGAAAGCCGTCAGAACGCGGCACAGCACATCAAGGCGGACACTCGGGTGCAGCCAAAGCCGGAGGAGCCTGTTAACATCGATTCCCAGGTGCGCTTCGTCTGCGAAGTAGGCGGGCCCTTTCTGTTTTCCGCGGCGCATCTGCACTCCACCGTGCCTAACACGTCGCCGCACGTCCGATACAGCATCGACTTTCGAACCGTCCATCTCGACGATGCTGCCAACGGTGTTGGCGCTCGGAATATCGATTCGGCTTGTACCGGCACAACCATGAACGACTATATCCGCGCCAGAGATCTCAGCCACATCCCCGCCGAAATCGTGGCTCGTTATGAAGAAGGTTCGCTCGCGGAAACGAAGTAGATGGACGAAAGAGAAGGACATGGCCAGCCGTCGCGTGGTCCATGTCCTGGAATTGCTCTTCTGACGCCCTACGATGGAGGCAATCTTGGCGATGCGGCGATTCAGGATTCCATGATCGCCAATCTCCGCCTACGTATCCCGGACGTCCAATTCTTGGGCATCACTCTCAACTGCGATAATTTCGTCAAACGCCATGGCGGCCGGGCGTTTCCGCTTTTGGCTTCGGGAGGGGGAACTAAGAAGCTCGAAGATGCAGTCCTCGAAGCGCCCCTACCGGGCCCCAGCCGTTGGGCAAGACGAGTTCAACGCGCACTTGGTCTCATACCTGGTTTGCAGTCGTTCACTCGGCGGGTTCGTAGTTTCGTACTTGCGCTGGGCCGGGAGCTTTTTCACTCCTTCGAGGCCCTTCGCGTTCTCCGCAAACAAGATCTCTTGATTGTCTCTGGCGGGGGTCAACTCGATGAAGAATGGGGAGGTCCTTGGCGGTTTCCATTTTCTCTTTTCAAATGGGCGTTGTTAGCGCGACTGGCCGGTGTTCCTGTTGCCCTAGCAAGCGTCGGCGCTTGCAAGATCACTTCTCGGGAGTCGCGCTGGTTTCTCGCAACCGCACTGCGATTCGCTTCTTATCGGTCCTATCGAGACGCCAATAGCAAAGCCATCGTCGCGACGCTACTTCCCGAAGCGGCAAAGGATTCGGTTGTGGCGGACTTGGCCTTCAGCATGCCGGATTCTGAAATCCCAACTCGGGCTGGCCATATCCAGGAGTTTGCTTCCGGCCGCCCGGTTGTTGCTGTAAGCCCGATCGCCTATGCCAAGCCGGTGAATTGGCCGACGCCGAACAGCGTCGTCTATGAACGCTATGTCCAACAGCTATCGGAAGTTATCTTTGGGCTTTTGCGGGAAGGATGCTTCCCGGTCATTGTTTATTCGTCTTTGGGAGATGATGAGAGCGTCATCCCCGATCTTTTGAATCGTCTCGAAGAATTAGAGGAAGGTTCGGTTGAACAAGTTCATTTTCCCAAAATCAAGAGCTGGAGAGACCTCGCCGCCGTGCTGCGTGAGTGCGACTATCTTATCGCGAGCCGACTTCACAGCGCCATTTTGGGATTCGTCACTCAGACGCCGACAATCGCAATTTCGTTTGACCCTAAGGTAGATTGGGTCATGCAAGATCTCGATCAAGATGACTTTCTCTTGCACATTCGCGACTTCCGGGCTGCCGACGTAGCCGCCGCCCTCCACCAGCTGACAAATCGCAGAGACGCCGTCGTACAGCAATTCGGTTGGTATCGGCAGCGCACTCTCGCAGAATCCGCACAGCAATACAACTTTTTGGCTGGACTCGCCCAGGCGCACTGTCAGTCCCGTGCTTGAAAAACAGACGTGGAACCTCTTGTCAGCGTCGTCACTCCTTTTTACAACACCAAGGAATATCTTGGGCAGTGTATCGAAAGCGTTCTACGCCAGACCTACGTAAATTGGGAATTCATCCTTGTCGATAATCAAAGCACCGACGGGTCGAGTGAGATTGCCGGCCAATACGCAGCTCGTTTTCCCGACAAGATTCGCCTGGTTCGTACCGAGTCCTTTCTTTCGCAGGTGCAGAACTACAATTTCGCGCTTTCGCTCATTTCTCCTGGTTGTAAGTACTGCAAGGTGGTGCAAGCGGACGATTGGATTTTCCCGGAATGCTTGCGCAGCATGGTGGAAGTCGCGGAATCGCATCCCCACGTCGGGATCGTTTCCGCCTATGAACTGGAAGGCGATCATCCATCGCTTGGTGGTTTGCCCTATCCGAGCCCGGAAGTATCGGGCAGGGAGGCCTGCCGGCTTTATTTCTACAGAAACATTCACTTGTTCGGCACTCCGACTTCATTGCTCATGCGTTCGGATCTGGTCCGCTCGCGAACGCCCTTTTATGAGGAGCGTCTTGCGCCTTTTGAAGATTTTCACGCCTGCTTCGAAGCCCTGGTTACCTGGAGCCTGGGTTTTGTGCACCAGGTTCTAACCTATTCGCGCCGCGACAATGAATCCATGCTGGCGCGAATCCGTCCGTACCAGTTCGAACTGTTTACTCGTTTGGCGGTAACCGTCCTGCACGGCAGGAATTACTTATCGGAGGAAGAATACCAATACCTCTTGAAGCAGGCGGAACATCGCTATTTCTCGTTTTTGGCAACTTCCGCGATCGAAGGCAAGGACGCGAAATTTTGGGAGTTTCACCGCGAGCATTTAGCGACAATAAACTACAATCTGAATTCTGCATTCATGGCCAAGTGGGTCGCGCTTGTCCTGCTCGATTATGCGGGTAACCCGAAACGTACCTTCGAGTACTTTTGGCCACGCCGGAAGCGTATCTTCGAACTTGCTTCTCGTTTGTTTTCGAACATGCATCGTCTTTTTGTGCGTAAGCGGCTGACGGAGAAACTTTGACATTCGTCGCGAGGTCCGGCCTCGACGCATGGCGCGCCAGATAGCCTGTTCGCGCTTTCGAATCTATGCCTCGCTGACCATCTTGATGCTCCATCATCTTCTTTCACTTCTGAAGCTTTTCTGGAGAGAACGAATTGTCCTTTTTTGGCCCATATGGTGCGGCATCACCGCTGTTGGCGTCGTTTTGGCAATCTGGGTTGTCCCGGCACGGGAGAATATCCCGAAAGCAGTGGCTAAGGTCCGCGGCAATAATTCCTCGCGGCCCGGAGTCTTCATGCTGCTTTTCCTGGCTCTGTTTTTGGCCTTCTACATTGCCGGAGCACTCGCTTGGGAAGACTTCACGTACTATGACAACTCGCATTTTACAAACGGCACGCTAGCCGGCCACAATGTTCCTCGACAGATCTCGCCTGAAGGAGGCCGCTTCTGGCCTCTGGGCCATCAGGAATTCAATCTCTTACGTCATTTCACGAGTTCAGTCCCTGGTTATCATGGGTATCGCATTGTTCAGCTTTTGCTCTTGTGCGGAATTCTGTTGGTCTTCGATGAAACGCTGACTCTTTCAGCTCGCGTAGCCCTAATCGTGCTGGCCTTGGTAACACCAAGCATTCTGATCAGTTTCACAGGACTCATTTATCCGGAAGCGAATGTCATTTTTTTCTTGGTCTTCCTTGCCTGGTTCGTCAAACGCTTTGAAGAAACGCATTCGTCGCTTTGGGCCGCTGCTGCGGTAATCGCCGCGCAGTTCTTGTTGTACTACAAAGAGCTGGCCTTTCTGTTGCTCTTCGGTTTAGCGGCCGGGCGGCTCTTGGCCCGCTGCTGGCGTCAGGACCGCATAGGCTGGGATCTTAAACACCTTCGCGATTCTGAAAGCCGACTCGATCTTTGCCTCGCGTTAATGGCCGCCTTGTTTTTGGTCTTCTATCTTGCGGTGATGTTTCCCAATTATCACACGGGCTACGCGAACGAGTTCCGGTTGCCTCTCGCGCGGGTTCTAGTTTCTTATTTGCAATTGGATCTCTTAGCTTGGCTCTTCGTTGCCGTGTTTTTGGGCAGAATGGTCCTGATTGCGCGCCACCAGATTACGCCTGCGCCCCGTTGGGAAGGGCTCGCGCTTGCTGGATTGGCCTACTTTGCTGGCTACCTCCTTCTGCGCATGTCGAGCGCATACTATCTTGCTCCTGTGGATCTGATTGCGGTCTTATATCTTGGCCGTCTTGTATTTCTGAACGTAGAAAGCATGAGCTTCGTCGTGAAAGTAGCAGCCTTTGTGGGCCTGCTTCTAGTCAGCGTCCAAGCTCTTTCGCTCTCTGCATTCCGCATGTACGAAAGAAAAAATGTCGTCCACGCAAAAGCAGAGTTGGGTCAGGTTATCAAAGCTCGCTACAAAAACAACCCGGCGAGTGTAAAGCGGCTATTCTTTCCGTTCGCCGAGCCTTTTCACATCTTGGAATTCGCTTCCTATTTGGATTATGTTGGTGTTCCCGTGGAACAAATCTCGGGAAATACTTCAGAACCAGTCACGCTTGTCGCCGAGACAATCGAGAAAGATGGTCCCTGCGGCTACCGGGGCTTTGTCTGTCACCCCGGCGCAGCTCCCGAAGCCGGTGATCTGGTTGTGGTCCTTCCGGACGACTTCTCGAGCGCGGAACAACTGTCCTCGTTTCAACAGGATGGCGACGATCCGGTTTTTTCTTATCGTCCGTACCCGGCAGTTCCACGCTGGCTGCGGCCGTACGCAAACTCCTTACACATCGTCTCGCCCGTGTTCGCGAACCGACCTATTCCTCAGTCCTGGCTTAACGCATTCGTGACTGTTCAACGCTGAGCTCAATCGTATTCTTTTGTTATGACTCTAAGACTCATTAGCCACGTCAACGCCGACAGCGACATCATCGAAGCATGGCTGAAGTACTATCTTCGTCTCGGCGTAGATCGCTTTCATTTGGTTCTTCACGGCCCGGTCGAAGAAAACGACAGGCTTCTTGCCATCAAAGACCGCTATCCCATCACTGTCGAAGATATGTACGAAGGGCCTTTTCACAGTGACGAGAAGAAAAGACGCTTGGACGCGGTGCTCGTTCGATACACCGACCAATGGATCGTGCTGGCCGATAGTGACGAATTCGTTGAATTCCCCTATAGCGATATCCGCGAGACCATATCTCGGCTCGAATCAGCCGGTGCCAACGTGCTGTTCGCACCAATGCTCCAGAGGCTGAAATCGGATGGCTCGCTCGATTCGCCTCCGATCGTCGACGACCCCTTTCAAATATTCCAGTCGTGTTCTGTGGAACTCTATCGAAGGATGAGCGTCAAAGCCGACACCTTCAAATTTCCACTTTTCTACTGCGTGAACGGGACGCAGGTCGCGGAAGAAGGCAATCACCACCCACCTCTCGGCCCCGACCCGAAAGCCACCGCAATGCGCGGAGTGACGCACCATTTCAAGTTTCGTCAGACGGTTTCATTACGGCTCGAAAAGCGCATCAATAGCACCTATCAATGGCGGCACGAGTCCGTCGGCTTCCAAAAATACCTGGAAAGCCAAGGCAACCGCTTGCCGCTCGAGGGCGCCTTCTTGTACTCGCGGGACGAACTTTTTCGCCGCAGATTGCTTCGCGAGTTTCCGTCGCCAAAATCAGATCGCATAGCGATGCAAACGCAATGCATCGAGAAGCTCCTCACGGGCGAAGCCGTGATAGAAACCAAGAAAAATGGCGCCACCACGGCAAGTCCTTCTTTTGAGCCAGGTTCCCAAGTCAAAAATATGTTGTTTGTTCTTCCAAAAACTGCCGAATTCGGTGGCCTCGAAAGGCATCTCCTGGATTTGCTTGCTAGACTTCCTGAGAAAGTTCGTCCATCGATTCTGTGTTTCGGAAAGGACATCATTAGCTCGCGAATGGACGAGGAGCAGCGGTCGCGAGCAATCGTGAGATGCATTCCAGAACCGGGATCGCTATGGGACTGGATTCGGACAATTCGGAAAGCTCAGCCGAACACGATCGTTTTCTGCTATAGCTGGATCGAAGCGTTTCCTTGGCAAGCTCCGGCGGCTGCCTTGTTAGCCGGCGTGCCGAACCGCTTTTCCATCCAACATCTGATTCCTCCCCAATTGCCTCCGCCTGCACAAGGAAACTCACCGCGTAGTTTGCTTCGGCGGTTTATTGGGACAAGAGCTCGGCGGCTTCTCAAGTTGCGTGTCCCCGGATATACATCGCGGAAAACCATCTGCGTAAGCAACGCTGTCCGGGAAGCTTTAGTGAACTCCTATGCTTTCCCCGCGCACAAAACTATTACCGTTCGCAATGGCGTCTCCACTTCAAAATTCTCTCCCTGCAAAGCCGATGGAGCGGCGGTGCGAGCGCGCCTCGATGTCGAACCTGACGAATTCTTGCTCGTATGCGCGGCCCGCCTCGTCGAGGCGAAAGGCGTCGACATTCTCATCAATGCCTTCTCGCGGGTCGTTCGCCAAGGCATCCGTTGCAAGTGTGTCATCATCGGTGATGGACCCCTCAGGGAGCAACTGGTGAAACTGGCGAATTCGGATGGTTTGTCGGTCTTCGTCTCCTTCGAAGGGTTTCAGAAAGACGTCCGGCCCTACTTGCACGCGGGCTCGGCCTTCATTCTGACTTCCCACCTCGAGGGTCTACCGATTTCCGCCCTCGAAGCCATGGCCTGTGGCCTGCCTTGCATCGTCACAAACGTCGGTGGCAGCGCCGAAGCCGTAAAGGATCAAGTTGTCGGCTTGGTTGTCCCGCCTGGTTCGACAGAGGCAGTCGCTGACGCCATCCTGAACCTTGCGACGAATCCCGAAAAACGGGCGCAACTGGCCGGTAAGACTCGCGAAACCGTGCAACAGTCCTTCGATATCGAAGAAAGAATGAGCGAACTCATCAACGTCATAACCGGCTGACGGGCAGACCAACTACTCAACGATGCCAACAACTGCCAAACCTCTCGTTTCGGTCGTCATGGTCATTTGCAATGTGGAGAAGTATGTCTCCGCGGCCATCGAAAGCATCCTGGCTCAGACCTTCCGCGGCTTTGAATTCATCATCGTGGACTTTGGCTCGACCGACAAAACCAGAGAGATCGCCGCGGGCTACGCCGCGAAGGACCAGCGCATTAGACTGAGCGACGTTCCTCCTTGCAGCTATATCGAAGCCAAGATCGCCGCTTGCACCTTTCCGGAGGGTCGTTACATCGCGATTCAAGACGCCGACGACATCTCCCTCGCCGACCGCCTGCAGGCTGAAGTGGATTTCATGCTGAAGCATCCGGAGGTGGGTCTCCTCGGCGGTGCCATCGAGAAGATTGACTCCGCCGGAAACCGCCTAGCAATCGCCAATGAATATCCAACCGAAGACCGCGAAATCCGGCAAGTATTGAAAGAATGGAACCCCTTCTGGCATCCGACCGTTCTTATCCTGAAAGAGGCTTTCGTTCGCGTTGGCGGATATCGCGAGGCCTCCTCGCCGTCGGATGATTACGACCTCTGGCTGCGAATCTCGGAACACTATCAATGCGCCAATCTTCGACAGGTAGTGCTGAAATATCGAGTTCATCCCCAGCAACTCTCCCTGCAAAAACGAGAGCAACAAATCCTCTGCGCATTGGCCGCTCAGGCGTCGGTAACACTACGCGCAACTGGCCAACCCGACCCAATGAACTCCGTCAGGCAAATCACGCCGGCGCTGCTAACCGCAATGGGTGTCAGCGAGCTCGTACAAAAAAGAAAGCTTGCCGAAGGCTACTTGTCCGTAATCAATCAGATGTATAAAGCTGGAGAATACACAACCGTGGTTGCCTGTGCTGGTGAAATGTTTCGTCTGTGCGACGGAGAATCCGTGGAGCCCCGGCTCATCTCAGACGCTCATGTTATTTCCGCGAAAGCATATTGGAAGCTCGGCAAAATCTTGCAAAGTTTATTCGCTACCGCAAACGCCGTGCTCGTGCGCCCCAGGGTTGTAGCCAAGCCCCTGAATCCAATACGCAGGCTGCTTCGGTTCGTTTAAAATGCCCAACCCACAGAAAAGTCGCCCAGACAGTTCTCGACAAAAAGCGCCGTCTGACGAATCGCTCGGTTGCCCCACCGTTTCTGTCGTAATGGTAGTCTGCAATGTGGAGCGCTTCCTTCGAGAAGCCGTCGAGAGCGTCCTCAGCCAGACT
This sequence comes from Candidatus Acidiferrales bacterium, assembly GCA_963722985.1. GTDB lineage: Bacteria > Acidobacteriota > Terriglobia > Acidiferrales > UBA7541 > Acidiferrum. The sequence goes on from CAVROZ010000008.1 coordinate 1,366,984, forward strand.
TTTCAAGATTTTGAATTCATTATTCTCGACTACGGATCTACTGATAAGTCCAAGGAGATTGTCTTAGCGCACGCAGCCAAAGACGCAAGGATTAAGCTCCGCGAGATCCCCTCATGCGCCTACATCGAAGCCAAAATTGCAGCTTGCTCGATGGCACAAGGCCGATACATTGCTATTCAGGATGCGGACGACAATTCGCTTCCCAATCGCTTGCTCTGGGAAGTCGAGTTTATGGAGAAGAATCCGGCGGTTGCCGTCCTTGGCGGTGCTGCCGATTGGATTAACGCCGAGGCTAGGTTTCTCTGGAGTTTCGAATCTCCGTCGACCGATCCAGAAATTAAAGCAGCGCTTGTCACGCGCAGTCCCTTCGTACATTCCTCGGTCCTAATGCGCAGGGATGCCTATCTTCAAGTTGGTGGATATCGGTTGCTGTTTGCCCAAGCGGAAGACTACGACCTGTTTCTGCGCATGTCGGAGCATTTTCAGTGCGCGAACCTGAAACAAGTCATCGTGCAATACAGGATACATCCACAGCAGCTCTCCTTACGCACGCGACGTAAGCAGACGATAGCGAAACTCTCCGCACAAGGAGCTGCGGCGACGCGACAAAGACAAAACGTGGATCCTTTGGAATCCGTGCAGGAAATTTCCGAGGAGCTTTTGCCTAAGCTGGGAATCTCTCCTGCGCGCTTGCAGGCGGAACTCTTTGCTGAGTATAGGAACTGGATCCGCAACATGTGCGCTGCCGGTGAATACTCCGTCGCCCTCAAGTCCGCCACAGAGATATTGGCCGCGGAAGGGAAAGACATGAACCGCGACCAGACGGGAGATCTCAAGCTGACGGTCGCCCAAATTTTGTGGAAGCAGAAGAGATTTCCCAGAAGTCTCGTCGCCGTGTGTCAAGCCGTCTTTACAAAGCCCATTCTTGCGGGAGACTTGTTCGGTTCGCTGTTACGCCGAGTTAGTTTTTTCTGATACGAGCAACTCTCGCATGGATAAGGGTCGCGATTTAGACATGAATGGGCGGGTAACGACTTTGGCTCAAACGGAAGCACAGCTGAGCTCGGCCAAGAGCGGCGCTGCCTCAAAGAAGCCTTCGCCGGACGCGCCCGCAGTAATCATCGTCGGACCTCCTTGGCCTAGAAGCGGCACCGCTAGGGTTATCCAAAATGAAATCCAATATTATCGCCGGCGCGGATTCTTTACTGTTTTCATCGCCGTTCCTTTTTTCTGGTATTACATCCATCTTTCCAAAAATCCTAAAGAGATGATGGAGGGCATGGACGAATTGGGAGCGGACCGTATATTTGCGACGACTCTCCAGCAGAAGAGATATAACGCAGCAAAATATAAAGCCTCGCTCCGGCATGCCTTCCGTGGCACAGCCTTGGACTGGCAAGTAGCCATTGGGAAATCAGCCAGTCTGGATAAGAAGGACTTTGAACTCTTGCGCGGACTGCGTACAACCGTGTTTCACGTCAATCATGTTTACACGCTAGGATTCGCTTTGCATTTGCGGAGACAGCTTTTTGGTCGTTCTGGCCCCCCGACCATCCTCGAAACGCACGACGTTCAGTCGCACCTTCTCGACGACAAGAAAGAGCTTAACCCTTGGACGCACAGGCCCGACACTTTGAAACGCCTCCTCAAATCGGAAGTAACACTGCTCAAAAAAGCGGACGTCCTCGTTCATCTATCTGTCGATGATTTCCAGTTGCTTCAAGGCCTGTTGCCCTCCAAGCCTCACTTTCTCGCATTTCCGACAATTGACGAGAACTTTACTCGCGCCGTAAGTACCCAGATTCCGCCAGCCGAAAGCATAGACCTATTGTTTGTGGGGCAGCAGCATCCTGCTAATTTTGCTGCTGTGAAATGGTTTCTTGAGCAGGTTTGGCCGTTGATTTCGGATAGGGGATACAAACTCAAGATCGTCGGCCCTATCGGACCTAAGGTTCAGAGAGAATTGCCCCAATTGTATGAGGCCTTCCGTTCCCAATTCTCTGGGCCTGTTGCGGACCTGATTCCTTATTATCGTGCCGCGCGTTGTGTCATCGCTCCGATGGTTTCGGGTTCTGGCATTTCGGTCAAAACCATTGAAGCGTTGGCGCTCGGTAAGGCCTTTGTGGGAACGACAAAAGCTTTCCGTGGCATGCCGATGGAGCGTCTCAAAGCGCTTGGGATTCGTGCCTGCGATGAACCTCAGGCTTTCGCTGATGCGATTGTGCACGCCCTTTGTACCGAGCAAGAAGCGCAGACGCTCAGCCGAGCGGCCTACGACAGTCTCTTTTCGCCTCAGGCCTCATCGGCCGCGCGGGACGAAGCGCTAAGGGCCGCAACTGTTTCGGGTCAACCCGTGCCGTTCATGCGGCGTCTTCGATTCCTGTAGTCGGACTGTTGCCGTTACTGACGTAGCGGCCACCCACATGAACATCACCGTCATCTTATGCACCTACAATCGTTCCGGCAGCTTGGCGAAAGCGCTGGGCAGTATCGCTGCATCTGAATTGTCCAAGTCTGTGGAGTGGGAAATCTTGGTGGTGGACAACAATTCGAAGGACCAAACTCGTGAAGTGGTTGAGAGCTTCGATCGCCAGCACCCTGGTCGCGTGCGGTATCTTTTCGAGCCCAAACAAGGCAAATCGCACGCCCTCAACGCAGGGATTCGTCAGGCTCACGGTGACATCCTGGCTTTTATCGATGACGACATGAGCGTTGAGCCTACTTGGCTACGGAATCTGACCGCTCCATTATGCGATACCAAATGGGCGGGTACCGGAGGGCGCATTTTCCCGCAAACCAGCTTTTCGGCTCCCAACTGGCTAGCCTTGGACGGACCCCACAGCATGTTGGGTGTTCCTTACGGTCATTTTGACTTGGGCGACAAACCATGTGACCTTGACCGCTCTCCGTATGGCGGAAACATGGCTTTTCCGAAGTGGATCTTCGCGAAATATGGTGGTTTTCGCACAGACTTGGGGCCAAGCCCTAACAATGCAATTCCGCTCCCTAACGAGGACACCGAATTCGGTCGGCGGCTTCTGGCGGCTGGAGAGCGACTCCGGTATGAACCGACCGCTGTCGTCTACCACGAGGTTCTAGAGAAGCGGATAACAAAACAATACTTTCTAACGTGGTGGTACGGTTACGGGAGAGCACAAGTCTTGGAAGCCCGAGCGCGCCCTGATATTTTAGGTGTTCCTCGGTCTTATCTTAGCGTCCTTCATATCGCGCTACGCCATTTGCCAGTCCGAACGCTACAATGGCTTTTCTCCACTCATCCGCAACGCAGGTTCTATCACAAGTGTATGGTTTGGGTCGCCGTTGGATGGTTGATAGGAATGTCTCAGTTGGCACAGCAAGGCAAGAAAGTGGGTCAGGGATAGAAGTTGGGCTGCATTCTTCAGGTGTTCTGGCGCATTCGACGGATGGAAGTGAAATTCGCATGAATGATTCCTTCCTAGACTACTATCGCTGTCCAGAGCGGTTCATCCGCTTCCAGCGCAAGGGGCCCTTGTCGTCCACCAGCGGTTTCTTCCGCTTTGGGGACGACGCCACCTGCTATGGAAGCTATTTTGGAATTGTTCCGACCGAGGTGCTCACCGATCCACTGCATGACGCGAAGGCAGATGTTGCCTTGGACAACGGTACGATCTATTTGCCCTTTGATCCGTCGGAGGTCGCCCACAATCTCCGCTACGAAATTTACGCAGCCGACTGGCGCGGGAAATTTCCGCTGTCGGCTTTGTCGAAGCTCTACTATTTTGTCCGTCCCATGCTTCCCGTTCGCGTGCGCAAGCATTTGCAGAAGTTTCATCTGGTCACGCGGGGCAACCGGCCATTCCCTCGATGGCCCGTCGACTTTTCCGTCGACAATCTTCTTGGTCAGCTGATGTTGTTGGTTCTGAAGTCCAACCGCATTGACCGGCTCCCGTTTATCTGGTTCTGGCCGGCCGGAGCTCCGAGTGCCGCCATCATGACCCACGACGTCGAAACCGAGCAGGGCCGAGAGTTCTGCTCGGCGCTCATGGACATCAACTCCTCATTTGACATTAAGTCTTCATTCCAACTGATCCCCGAGCAGCGCTATGTCGTTACCCAGGAGTTCTTGAATTCCATTCGTCAACGGGGATTCGAAGTAGCTGTCCATGATCTGAACCACGACGGCCATTTGTACAAGAATCGAAGGCAATTCCTAGAAAGAGTTCCGAAAATCAATTCCTATGGCAAGCAATACAATGCCAGCGGATTCCGCGCTGGAGTTTTGTACCGAAGGCAGATTTGGTATGACGCTCTCGATTTTTCCTACGACATGTCCGTGCCGAACGTCGCCAACTTCGACCCGCAGCACGGCGGCTGCTGCACGGTCATTCCCTATTTCCTCGGACGCGTTCTCGAGCTGCCGGTCACTACGACACAGGACTACACGCTTTTCCATCTGCTGAACGACTACTCCATCGATTTGTGGAAGCAACAGATCGAACTCATTATGAACAAACACGGTCTCGTAAGCGTCATCGTTCATCCGGACTACATCATGCGGTCTCGGGAACAGGATATTTATAAAGCCTTGCTCGGCCACCTGATCCAGCTTCGAAAAGAGAAATCGTTATGGATAACGACGCCTGGTGAAATAAACCATTGGTGGAGGCAACGGGCGGAAATGAAGCTGGTCGAGGACGGCAGCACCTGGAAAATCGAGGGCCCTGGTAACGAGCGAGCTCGCGTGGCATTTGCAAGCGAGCGGGATGGCAAACTCGTTTTTACCTTCTAACCGATCGTCATGGAGCTTCATGCATTAGGCAACACCGGTGTCAAAGTGCCGGTGTTGGGTTTGGGTACATGGCAATACCGTGGAGGCGTTGATCCCCTTCGTGCCGGCGTAGCCCTCGGCGCCAGATTCATTGACACGGCCGAATCGTATGGCACCGAAGAAGTTGTCGGTCACGCCATCCAGGGAATCCGCCAAGAAATCTTTCTAGCCACGAAAGTCTCGCCGCGGCACTTCCGTTACCCGGAACTGATCAAAGCAGCCGAGGAGAGTCTAAACCGCCTCAAAACAGATCACATTGACCTTTACCAGCTTCACTGGCCGAACTACACGGTTTCGATCGAGGAAACGCTCGGAGCAATGGGGGCGCTCGTCGATCAAGGAAAAGTACGATTCGTCGGCGTGAGTAATTTCATGCTCGGTGATCTGAAGCGCGCGCAACGCGCCAGTTCCAAACATCCGATCGTCACAAACCAGGTCCGTTTCAATCTGATCGATCGCACGATCCGCGACGGATTGTTACGTTATTGCCAGGAATCTGGCATCACAGTGATTGCTCACAGCCCACTCGCCACGGGCTTGCAGAGCATTCAAGAAATGGACCCGGACGGGGTTTTAAAGAAGGTCGCGGCGTCCAGGTCCCGGAGTATCGCCCAGGTCGCTCTGAATTGGTGCCTTTCGAACCAGGGAGTCGTGACCATTCCGAAGGCCAGTTCTGTTGAACATGTCAGCGAGAATTGTCTGGCAGCGGATTTTCAACTCACCCTTGAAGAATTGCATCTTCTCGATACCAAGGTCCGCTTTCGCAAGCGCGGTATCTGGGAACGTGCCGCACGCCGTCTTGCTCGCCACGCGCTGCAGATAACAGGGCGAAATCAATAGGCGAACAGAATGGTCCGGAGACACGACCTGGTCTTTGGTACAGGGTGCGGTGTTGTTTCGGAACAACACAGCTCCTCGATAGGTAGCTTGGACCAATCTCTCTCTGCGAAAATGATAGAAGGCAGATAAATGCATAGCGCTTCCATGGAACTCGAAGCGGCAGCCGTGTCCACGAACACGCGCACCATTGGTGCCGTTGTGGTTGGCGGAGACTATCAGGGGCTCGAAATTGTCCGCAGCCTTGGCCGCCACGGTGTGCCCGTGTGCGTGGTGGACAACGAGCATTCCATCTCCCGTTTCTCCCGCTACTGCTCGAATTTTGTTCATCGCCAGGACCTGCGCGAAGAAGCGAGCACCGTTGCAACGCTCATGAAATTAGCCGGAGAGATGGGCTTGCAAGGTTCGGTGCTCTACCCCACGCGGGAAGAACATGTGGCTGCCTTTTCGCGTTATCGCTCCGAATTATCCAAGATGTTTCGTGTTCCCACTCCCTCCTGGGAAACCATTCAATGGGCTTGGGACAAGCGGAACACCTACAAGCTCGCCGAAGAACTCTCGATTCCCGCACCCATCACGAGATATATCACGCACATCGACCAGCTCGGCGAGCTGAACGGGCTCACTCCTCCCTTCGCGATTAAGCCGGCAATCAAGGAACACTTCGTTTATGCGACCAAGGCAAAGGCTTGGCGCGCAAACGATCATGCCGAATTGAAGAGGCTTTATCAGAAAGCCGCGGAACTCGTCGGCCCCGGCGAGATGATGATCCAGGAATTGATCCCCGGTGGTGGCAATCAGCAGTTCTCCTATTGCGCCTTTTTCCGCGAAGGCCAGGCCGTGGGCAAAATGGTTGCTCGCCGCCGCAGGCAACACCCTTTTCAATTTGGAAGAGCCAGCACTTACGTCGAAACAGTCGACGTGCCGGTTTTGGATGAGTTCTCGGAGCGCTTTCTTCGAGCCATAAATTACTACGGACTTGTGGAACTCGAATACAAATTGGATCCTCGAACTGCACAGTACAAACTCCTCGATGTCAACGCGCGGACTTGGGGTTATCACAGCCTCGGGTACGGCGCGGGTGTCGATTTTAGCTACATGCTCTATTCTGACCAGGTTGGTTTGCCAGTTACGCCGTGCAAGAGCCCCGCGGGAATCGGCTGGGTACGCATGACCACGGATATTCCCGCCGCGGTGATGGCGTACTTGGGGGGCGACCTTGATTTGAAGGGTTACGTCCGCTCGCTCAGAAATTGCAAGGTAGAGGCGGTCTTCAGCCGCGAAGATCCTCTGCCTGGCTTAGCGGAAATTCTCCTCGTCCCCTACTTGGCGGTAAAAAGAGGCTTCTAGTAGTCGAAGCCATTTGAGTCACTCCGGAGAGCGCTGATGACGACACACGATGTCATTGTTTTGGGAGCGGGCCCTTATGGGCTCGCTGCGGGAAATCACTTGAAGCAAATCAAGGGATTGGACGTTCGAGTTTTTGGCGATCCTATGTCCTTTTGGGCGCGCACTATGCCCAAAGGCATGTTTCTAAGGTCTAATTGGACGGCTACGCAAATCGCGGATCCCACGAACATGCTGTCGCTTGAAAGCTTCCAAAGCCAGAATGGCAATCATCTTTCTACGCCGGTTCCACTCGACCGCTTTGTTCAGTACGGTCTGTGGTACCAGCGTCGGGCGCTTCCCGACTTGGACCGCCGGATGATCAGCCGGGTCGATTCTGATCCAAAAGGCTTCCGGGTAACGCTCGACGACGGTGAAACGTTGACCGCGAAGCGCGTGGTGATCGCTGCAGGCATCGGATCCTTTGTCAGGCGGCCCGCCGAATACTCCAATCTCCCGCCTAACTTGGCATCGCACACCTCCGAGCACGCCGACCTCGCGGTCTTCGCGGCCAAGAGCGTGCTTGTCATCGGTGGCGGGCAAAGCGCTCTCGAATCAGCGGCGCTCCTACACGAAAATGGCGCGAACACGGAAGTCATCGCCCGTACAGGGAAAATCAACTGGCTCCAGGGATGGGCTTCGAAGACCCTTCACCACGGCCTTGGAAAAGCTACGAATCGTCTTTTGTATGCCCCGACCGATGTGGGACCTGCGGGAATCAGTCAGCTCATGGCGCGTCCCGATCTGCTCAAGATGCTGCCGCGCAGCCTGCAGAATAAGTTGCGCATTCGATCGGTCCGTCCCGCCGGAGCGCGCTGGTTGGTCGATCGCCTGAAGGATGTACCCATCCGGCTAAACACCGCGGTTTCATCGTTCAACGTGAGCGGAGACAAAATCACGGTTCGTTTGAGTGATGGAAGCTCCCGAACCGTCGACCACATTCTGATGGGAACCGGCTACCGTGTCGACATTTCAAAATACGCGTTTCTCAGCCCAGGGATTGTGAGCTCCTTGAAAACGCTGAATGGCTTTCCGCTGCTTCAGGAAGGAATGGAGACTTCTGTTCCCGGCTTGCACATTCTGGGCGCTCCCGGGATTTGGACTTTTGGGCCTCTCTTGCAATTTGTCTCCGGAACCCATTACGCTAGTAAATCGCTCGCGCGCGTGGTGGTTAGGAATCATTCCCCTCGATGATCCCGAACTGCATTACATTGGAAATGGCGAAGTTTTTTTGTGCGTATGCGTTCAGGCAGACGAGGCGGTCTTCTTTTTTGTAAACTCGGTGGTATCGACGGGCTCTCAATTGCGCAGGATCGGGGGATCGATGAAAGGTGTTGTACTTGCTGGAGGAACCGGTAGTCGCTTGAATCCCTTAACGAGGGTAACCAACAAACATTTGCTTCCGATTTATGACAAGCCCATGGTGTATTACCCGATCCAAACGCTTGTCAACGCGGGAATCGAGGAGATCCTGCTCGTCACGGGTGGAAAAAATGCCGGCGATTTTCTCCGTCTCCTAGGGAATGGGCGCGAATTCGGCTTGAAGCACCTGAACTACACCTATCAGGAAGGTGAAGGCGGAATCGCGGAGGCTTTGGGCTTGGCGGAATTTTTTGCTGGAGGGGAACCCATCTGCGTCGTTCTTGGGGACAACATCATCGAGAACAATATTTGCAAAGCGGTCGATGGTTTCCTCAAGCAAAAGAGTGGCGCCAAGATTCTGTTGAAAGAAGTGACCGATGCCCAGCGCTTCGGCGTTGCAGAAATTCGGGGCAAACACGTAATAGCCATCGAGGAAAAACCCAAGGATCCAAAATCCAATTTCGCTGTCATCGGGATCTATTTGTACGACGCTACCGTGTTTCAGAAAATCCGCCGCCTGAAGCCATCGGGACGCGGTGAGCTGGAAATCACCGACGTCAACAATTTTTATATCGAGGACGGTACGCTCACCTACGAGATCTTAGACGGCTGGTGGACCGATGCGGGTACTTTCGATTCACTGCTGCGGGCTAACGATCTGGTCGCCGGAAGTGGTGCGAATAAGATGTCTGTTCCTGCAGGTAAAGGCAAACTGAAAGCTCAGGAAGTGACTCGATGAAGATATTTGTGACAGGCGGAGCCGGTTTTATTGGCTCCAATTTCATACGTTACGTGCTTGGCCTTGAAAAGGGCCATACGATTGTCAATTACGACAAACTGACGTACGCCGGGAATCTCGCAAATCTTCAATCGATTGCGAGCCGCCCCAACTACTCCTTTGTACGCGGCGATATTTGCGATGGCACCACCGTCGAAGCTGCCCTGGCCGGTTGCGACGCGGTTGTCCATTTTGCCGCCGAATCCCACGTTGATCGCAGTATCTACGAACCCGCTCCGGTGATCGAAACCAATGTCACCGGAACATTCATTCTGCTTCAGTTGGCACGCAAGCTCGACGTGCGCCGTTTCGTGCATATCTCGACCGATGAGGTGTATGGCGACATTCCTCAGGGAATTCTCTCCGATGAGGATTCGCATCTTCGGCCGAGCAGCCCGTATTCTGCTTCGAAGGCGGCTGCCGACCTCCTGGTGCGCTCCTATGTCCGCACCTATGGTTTCCCCGCGCTGATCACGCGTTCCTCGAACAACTATGGACCCTACCAGTTTCCCGAAAAGTTCTTGCCCTTGATGATCACGAACGCGCTTGACGGCAAATCGCTCCCGATCTACGGCGACGGAAAACAACAGCGCGATTGGCTTCACGTGGAGGATAACTGCCGCGGAATCCTGGCTGTGTTGGAAAAAGGCCGGGTCGGAGAGGTTTACAACATCGGCGGTCTCGACGTGGAAGAAAATATCGCCCTCGCCGAACGTCTGCTTCGTCTGCTCGGCAAATCTCCTTCGCTTCTGACTTACGTCAAAGACCGTCCCGGTCACGACCGGCGCTACGCTCTGAGCTGCAAGAAAATGGAGCAAGAACTCGGTTGGCGCCCGCAAGTTTCGCTCGAAGAAGGCTTACAACAGACCATCGAATGGTATCGCGCAAATACGGTCTGGCTCGAAAATGTTCGCGACGGTGCCTACAGCTCCTACTACGAGAAATATTACGAAAATCGCGAGTCCTCGCTCGAATCGCTCGCTCACACGACCGATAATCGGCCCCGGTAGTGTCCTCTCGTCCGTGGCAGGGCAAAATTGGGTGATAACGAAGTGCCACAACTTGGAAAGTTCTCGGAAGTGAGTGTCTTGCCGAATCGGCGTCACTCGACTTGAGGATGCATCCAAGATTTTGATTTTAAACGAGTTATAATCATAATGCAGTTGGAAAGCCAGTTGCAACGTCTGTGTCTGGTATCAAAGCTATAACGTGCGCCGGGGGCCTTCCTAAGTTTGTGGGCGTTTGTACATGAGCATACCCCGGGGGACGATTCCAGCCCTAACAACTTGTCCGGCAGCGGAAGGAGGTTAGTCTTTCCACGAAATGGCCCTCTGTGTCGCCAGAGCTAGCGCGAAATCTTACTCACGCCCGTTCGGTACTGCCGAGTCGCACTGGGAGTTCTGGGAATTGCAAATAAGCGGTAAACCGTTACTATACAAGATAAAGCAGATGGCCTCTGCGCGATCCGAGGGAAAAAAACCGTGGAAAGGCGGCGAAAGATGCGTTTCAGTTTTCATATGATTTTTTTGGCTCTGGTTACGTTAGTACTATATCCAGCGGCCACAGCCGCGCAATCGGCGACCAACCCCAAGAGCGATGGCGCTAAGATTGCTAACTCCGCCACTGCCGTGGTTGACGCGGACTACAAAATCGGGGCTCAGGACGTCGTTCGCATTGACGTCTGGAAAGAGCCGGAAATTACCCGAACAATTCCCGTTCGCCCCGACGGCAAGATCTCCCTACCGCTTTTGAACGATGTCCAAGCCTCGGGGCTGACCGCTATGCAACTCGCAGGCGCCATTCGCGAGGGACTCACGAAGTATTTGACCAATCCCCAGGTCACCGTAACCGTAACGGAAATTAACAGCCGCAGAGTTTACGTTACCGGCGAGGTGATGCGCACCGGAGCGCTCCCGCTGTTGCCGAACATGACCGTTCTTCAAGCCCTTGCGAGTGCCGGCGGTTTCACGCAATTTGCGAAACTCAAGGACATCTACGTTCTTCGCATGGAGAACGGCCAACAAGTGAAATACGCTTTTGACTATAAGGAAGCTCTGAAAGGGAAGCATCCGGAGCGCAACATTTTGTTAAGGCCCGGCGATCTAATCGTTGTTCCATAAGGATAGCTTATGAATTGGCGAAAACTGTCTCTCGGGGCGTTCAGCCTGCTGTTCTTTTTGGGATTGAATCTGCAAGTCTCTTGGGCGCAGGACGAACCACAGCAGCAGCCACCTGCTGACCAAACTCCCAAGCCCGCCGCGCGGTCAATCCCGGGAGCTGACGACCAAGATGACCAAAATCCAAACGTCGATCCCAATGCGCTTCAACCTGATTCCACGCCTCTGACTGGCCTTCAAAACGCTTCCTTGGGAATGCCCGAGATTCGTCACAGCTACTGGGTGCCAGGCTTGCAATACGGTGCCTACCTCCAGTCGAACCCCTACGGCTCAAATTCCTCTGGGTGGTTCGTCGATAACTATGTCGCGGGAAACCTGTCCCTGCTCCAGGCCTGGAGCCGTTCGACACTCACCCTGAACTACTCCGGCGGCGGATATTTTTCCGCTGGCAGTACGGGCGGGAGCGGGTCTTATCAGGAATTGGCTTTCACTCAGAGCTATCACGGCGAACGCTGGCTTGTTCAGATTGGGGACTATTTTTCGTATTTGCCTCAGACCGCTTTTGGATTCGGCGTGGGCACAAACCTCGGCGTTCCCGGTGTCGGCGGAGCTCTAGGCGGCGTAGGCACTCAAGGTATCGGAAACAGTTACATTCCGAACCAGAGCATCTACGGCGTCGGCCCTGTCTACAGTAATGCGGCGTTGGTGCAAGCAACTTACGTGCTTTCGCGGAGAAGCTCGATAACCGTCTCCGGGTCGTATGGGATTCTGAATTACATTGATCCAGGAAACATTGATACGACTTCGGTAATCGCTGGTTTAGGCTACAACTACGCATTGAGTCGTTCTGACACGATCGGCGTCGTATATTTCTTTAGTTCCTACCATTACCCGGGCCAGCCTCAAGCCTTTGGAAATCATGTTGCGAGCTTGGCCTACGGACGCAATATCACCGGCCGCCTGGCTTTGCGTCTTTTGGGCGGACCTCAGATCAGCACATTTCGTGTCCCAATCGGCACGTCGACGCGTGAAGTGGGCGGCTATTTTTACGGCACTCTGAACTATGCGCTGAAAAACGGCGGAATCTCGGCAAACTACACGCACTCACTGACCGGCGGCAGCGGTGTTCTCGTTGGTTCTACTTTGGACGAGGTTATGATCAATCTGAATCGGCGCCTGACGCGGGTTTGGTCGGGAAACATCAACTTCGGTTATGCCCATAACGGGGAAGTTGCCTCTGGCCAGCTGGGCGTTCCCACATACGATAGCTGGTTCGCCGGAGGTGGATTAAACCGCCCCATCGGACGCAATCTGAATCTCGCCTTCTCTTATCAGGGCAATATCGGTAACACCCACGATTCCGCCTGCACCGGCGCATCCTGCAGCTCGAACAACTCTTTCCAGACCGTCACCGTAAATTTCCAGTGGCACACTCGTCCGTTTGTGTTGCCTTAAGGTTTCACTGGACAAGAACAACGGGCTAAATGGCGGTAGAGAATTAACCAGGCTCCTGAACCGGACTGTGCCAAGGATTAGACTCGACTCATGTACAAAAGCTTCTTCGGCCTAAAAGAAAACCCCTTCAACGTCAACCCGGATCCTCGGTTTCTTTACCTTACGAACCAGGTCGAAGAGACGCTCACGGGCTTGATGTATGGCATTCAGACGCGAAAAGGTTTTATTACGCTTACGGGCGAAGTCGGCACGGGCAAAACCACTCTGGTCAATCGGCTGCTGGATTGGCTGCACTCCCGAAGAGCCCGCACCGCTTTTCTCTTCAATTCACGCATGAACTCGAACCAGCTCTTCGATTTCATCCTCGCCGAATTTGAAATTACGTGTGATTCCAAATCAAAAAGCCAACAGTTGATGAAACTCAACCACTGGCTCCTTGATCGTTATCGCCGCGGGGAAACCGTCGTCCTCATCATCGACGAAGCGCAAAACCTGACCTATCCCGTCCTTGAGGAAGTTCGCCTGCTCACCAATCTCGAAACCTCAACAGAAAAGCTTCTCCAGATTGTCCTTTCCGGCCAGCCGGAATTGGAAGAAAAGCTCAAGCTACCTCAGCTCCGTCAGCTTCGCCAAAGAATCATGCTTCGTTGCCGGACCGCTCCGCTCACTAAGGAACAAACGCAGGAGTACATCACCGAGCGTCTTAAGACCGCCGGCGCTTCCGGCGAGCCTATTTTCAGCCCGAAAGCGATGGAGACGGTGCATCTTTATTCGCTTGGCATCCCGCGCGTCGTGAATCTCCTTTGCGAGCATGCCTTGGTGAATTCTTATGTCGAGCAGCAGCGTCCCATCCAGCCGAAAATTGTCGAAGATGTCGCCCGTGAATTCCAATTGGATGAGATTGAACCCATTGCGCCAGTGGGTGCGTCAAAAGCTGACACCGACGTCTACAATTCTGAAGCCTTCCTGCAAAACCTGGGAGAGGCGCTCTCCCGCTTTCGCGTGAGTCCGACGCGCGAACGCGAGCGGAAATAACAACCCACCTAGAGCTGAGCCGGGACCCGGCTCTTCAATTTTTCCCTGAATTTCTAAGCGTCCCCAGGAGTAGGCCGGGCGGGAGCATCGACGAACGCTGCATGTAACTGTTGCTGCCACTCTGGGAGCCGCACTCCAAATGTTTCTTCCAGGCGGCGGTTGGAAAGTACGGAATAGGCTGGGCGATGCGCTGGAAGCGGATAGTCAGCGGTGGTAATCGGGGTGACGAGGCGCGTGACCAGCCTACGCCCTCCCGTTGCGTGAGCAAACCACGGAATGTCCGGTGAAATCTGTTTGGCTTCCTCAACGATTCTCACCGCAAAGTCGTGCCACGTCGCTACTCCCGCCGCGGTTAAATGATAGGTGCCGCACATTCTCCAATCGCGGCCGCTGCTTAACCGCAGAACCTCCTCGAGAGCAGCCACCGTTGCCACGGCGATTGCCCGGCTCCACGTGGGCGCTCCAAACTGATCGCTGACGATTCTCAGCTCTTCTCGCTCTGTCGCGAGCCTGAGAATGGTCAGCAGGAAATTTCGTCCCCTCGTTCCGTACACCCAGGCGGTGCGCAGGATTAGGTGTGCGGCTGCTGACTGTCGTATGGCCTGTTCTCCGGCCAGCTTGCTCTGTCCATACACACTACTTGGATTCGGTGAGTCCTCTTCCTGGTAAGGCGAGTTCTTCGACCCATCAAAGACATAGTCGGTCGAATAGTGCACGAAGAGCGCTCCGCACTTCTTGGCCGCTTCGGCCATTACCGCCGGCGCATCTGAGTTGATTGCCCGGGCCAGGCCTGGTTCTTTTTCTGCTTGATCCACCGCCGTATACGCGGCCGCGTTGACGATGACGTGAGGCCGTGTCTGGTCGATCGCCTCGCGAATTTGCCCGGGTTTTGACAGATCAAGCGTGTCTCGATCAAAGGCAGACAGTTTTCCTAGGCGCTCTAGCATAGTGCTTAGTTCAGCGCCTACTTGCCCCTTTTTTCCCGTGAGCAGGATTCGATAGTCCATTCTTTTTATGTGAGCAGGTAGAATAACAGACTCTCGCGCGCGAATATCTGCCTGCCAACCCGGGAATCGATCTGTTTTAGATAGGATCGTTGACTGTTGCGAAATTCACTGTTTCCGATTTGGAGCCTTCACTCTTGTCTATCACTGTTCTCAATTCTCCGGCCGAAATCGAAAAAGACCGTCTTCGTTGGAGCGATTGGCCCGGTAGCCGCGACTCCGACATTGATTTTTTTCTGTACATCGCCCGCGTTCGGCCGGAAGTGGTAAGCCCTTACGTACTAGTCGCCGATCGTAACGGCGTCCCCGACGCGATGCTGATCGGACGTCTCGAGAAACGAAGCGCCTCCGCCCGATTTGGCTACTTCAATATCCGTTCTCCGCAGTTGCGAGTCGTTAATTTTGTTTACGGCGCATTGCGAGGAAACGCCGTCCCCGAAAATGTCGACGCGCTTTTTGGCCACGTGCTGAACTCGCTTCGCGAAGGCGAGGTGGACCTCGCTGTCTTCGAACACCTCGAGGTTGGCTCTCGCCTATATGATCTGGTTTCCAACTCGCCGGGAATCTTAGAGCGAGGATTCTCCCCCGAACATCGCACCCACCGCTGCCTCGAATTGCCGGAGAACTCCGAGGCCCTCTACAAAATGCTCTCTCCGAAGAATCGCCAGGTTTATCGCGGTAAAGGCCGGAAAATCGTCAAGGACCATGGCGGAGACGTCCACATCAAATGCTATCGCGAAGTCCCTGAACTCGACCTGATGTTTCGCGAAGTTGAGGAGATTGCCTCGAAAACGTACCAGCGTGGCCTAGGGTTCGGCTTCAAAGATACTCCCGAAATGCGCGGCCGCTGCGAACTCGCAGCGTCTAAGGGTTGGCTACGGGTCTTTATCCTTTATGTGGCCGGAAAACCTACTGCCTATTGGAATGCCTCGGCTTACCAGGGTACTCTTTGGGGCGACCACATCGGCTTCGACCCGACATTGAGTCGTTACTCTCCCGGTATGTACCTCTCGCTGAGCGTTATTGGTGATCTTTGCGATTACAAAGAGAATCACGATATCAAGCAGATCAATTTTGGCCCGGGTGACGCAGAGTACAAATCCATCTTGAGCAACATTAGCTTTGAAGAAGGCGCAATCCAGCTATATGGTCGCAGCCTACGGGGCCTCGGCACCAAGTTTTTTTTCACGCCTGTGCTCTACGCCGACCGTTTCGCAAAGAAAATCCTTTCGAAAAACAAACTCCTAGCGAAAGCCAAGCGGCTCTGGCGCAACCGCGCCGAAAGCGCTGTCGCGGCCCCCCCATAGAGCCAGGGTAACGATCTGTAGGCGTGAAGAGCTTCTAATATTTCACCAAAATCTTACAAAACTTTACACTCGGAAAGTGAATCGACTCATACTGAGAGTACTGTAGGTCCTCTAAATGATGAGCCGACTTGGGTGCATAAAATCGATAAATGAGAGCTGATATTCCTTGCGGCCTGCTTGGCGATTCGCATATCATATGCACATGCCAAATCTGCTGGGCAATCTTTCTCCAACGTCGGCTTCGAAGCGTCTGTTCATGCTTCTTCGTCACTATCCCATCCGGAAGACTGCCGCTGTTTGCGCCGCAATGATTGACGACTATCATGTTCGATCCTTCGATCGCAAATATGGTGTTCGCACCAGCGGCCATATCGAGTTGTCCGAGACGTCTTTTGACGCGTCCAAGTTGAATAAAGCGACCTCCTACGGTCCCGTGAACGCGTGGGGCTTCCGCAAACTCTTGCAGATCCTCAATCTGCCCAAACCATATTCCTTCGTCGACCTTGGCTGTGGCCTGGGCCGCGCTTGCATCATCGCCGCGGAATACGGTTTCGGCAAAGTGACAGGTGTCGAACTGGCTCCGGAACTATGTAAAGTCGCCAGAGAAAATGTCGCCAATTGCAGGATAAGCGATGCTCGGAGCATTCCCGTCAAAATAATTGAGGGGGACGTTCTGGATTATTGCGACCATTCGGAAGATGACGTGTATTTTATGTATCGCGCGTTCTCGCTGGATTTCTTTCGAGATGTTCTCGCGAAGTTGACGGGCCGGGCCACCCCCACCAAAAAACCTTTTACGGTAATTTACACCGAGCGCCTCGGCTGGCCCCAGAGCCCGTGTGTCACCGCGCTTGCGGAAGATCGCGTGCTTCGGAAAGTTTATGAAGGCTCGATGTACGGCCAAGCTTTCTTCGTCTATCGTTGCGAAGCCTGAACCTTCGCGCCCCAACTAATGCGTGTCTGCGTACGCCAGCGTTTCCTCCCGCGGAAATCCGTGTTTAATTTCAAGTAAAGTTTGCGCGATCCGGCCCGCGGATTCCGCCGAAAGGGCGGTGTATAGCGGCAGCAGGATTAGATTTCGAGCCGCCCACAGGCAATTCGCCAAACCCTCGCAGTCTTCTTCCTCGGACCAGAGAACCTTCAGATGAATCCCTCGCTCCGCAGTTAGCTTCAGGACTTCGCTGCGTTTCCTCCCTGGAAACGCAATAGGAAAACGCATTAGCCCTGATTTGCTCGCCCCTGTCGGCAGAAACGTTCTTATTCCGCTACCGGCAAAGTGTCTTTCGTAGACTTCACCCAGTTCAGAGATCTTTCCTCCGATTTTGTCGATCCTTTGAATCATTCGTAGCGCCAGTTGCGCTTGGTACGGATGGATCTCTTTCGTGTAAAAGGAAGTGAGCGGGACCTTTTGCCACGTTTCGGATAGTGAAGCGTCTTGGGTGCTGGGGATTGGACCTGTCGGCAAGGTTTTGTCATTTGGGCTTTTGTTCAAGAATTCGCGCAATCGCGGCCGCAGCGGAAACACTCTCCGCGTCACCTGCCGATAAACCAATGGATTGGTCGCAAAATTTTGCAGGAAAGCTTTAGCCAGGGCCAAATATGGCATCGTTTGCTTTGTGGGCGTGAGACGGTGATGCTCCAGCCTTGCCACGTCAAAATGGTTCGTGTGGTTCGCGACGATGAATCCTCCGCGAAACGCCGGAATTCGCTTTGACTGTTCGAAACTGAAAACACCGAAATCCGCGAACGTGCCGAGCAAGCGGCCGTTCCGATGGCCCCCGATTGCCGGAACGGTATCTTCGATCGTCAAACAATCTCGCTCCTTCGCTAATTCACAAATTGCCTCTGCGTCGGTCGGCACTCCGAATAAATGGGCAATCAGCAAAACTCTCCCGGGCCGGGCCGCTTCCGCATATTCTGCGGATGTCGCATTGATGCTGTTCTTCGCGAGATCGACAAAAATAATTCGCTTCCCCGCCACCCGTACGGCCGTTTTCACCTGATGACAGATCCACGCGGGCATCACTACTTCTTTTTGCGGCAAAAGCGATAACACCTGAGCAATCGCGCATTCTCCCGAAGGTGCAAAAAACACATTTTCGTTGTGTATCCAATTTTGCAAGGCGGATCGGAGCGAACCCAACGGATCGGATTGCAATATGTAGGAAAATGCGCCCAATAAATCCCGGTTCCTCGTTTCCAACACATTGAACGGAACGATGGCATTGCCGGGGCGCCGGGCGGCGGTAGAGCGCATATCCATGCTATTTTCGGCCCCGGTCATTACTCGTTTACCTTCCTTTCGGACGCTCGGGCGCAACAAAAGGACAGCCCTACAATCATTAGAGCACAGGAGCAATTCTGGTTTGAAGCGAGCATCGGTTGTCGAGTGCCATGCTTCGCACAGACTAAAAAACCTCGAATCACACTGCATCTCTCTTCTGATGGGTAACTGATTAGGAACGAGACAAACTTAGTCTCGATCCGAAACGCCCTGTCGCGACTATCCTGATAGCTGCCAGCCACGGGATCCCACAAAGCAGACGGAGGCGTTATCGCCATGTTACGCAGATCCATGTCCATTTTCTTCCTTGTGTTTCTTATGCCCCTCTATGGAATGGTCTTAAACGGATGCGGCGGCGGTGGAGGAAGTTCAAACACCATGAGCGTGTCGCTTTCCCCGTCTGCAGCGCAAGCCATCGATCAGGGCCAAAAGCTTAGTTTCACGGCATCGGTCGCCAACGATTCGTCGTCCAAGGGCGTAACCTGGAGCCAAACCGGCGGTTCGCTGTCCGGCCAGACAAGCACCTCTGCAACCTTCACTGCCAGCGGCTCGATCGGATCGGGCACCGTCATGGCAACCTCTGCCGCCGACGGCACAAAATCGGCCACTGCCAACATTACCATTACAGCTACGCCGTCGCTGTCTGTCCCGGCGCTTCCTGCCGCGACCATCGGTTCGAGCTACAGCCAGAAAGTCTCTGCGACCGGAGGCGCCGGAACGTTGACCTACTCCACCGGTCCGGGAACGCTGCCTGCTGGTTTGACACTTAGCGGAAACACGATTTCAGGCACACCCACGGGACCGGCGGGTAGCTCAACTTTTACCTTGAAGGTCACCGACTCCAGCACTGCCGGTGCCATGTCCGCCACTCAGCAGTTGAGCATTTCGGTTAGCATGCTGAGCATCACCACGAGTTCCTTGCCAAATGGTAGTGTGGGCGGCGCCTATAATACCGTGCTGACGAGCACTGGAGGTGTGGCTCCGGTTACCTGGAGCGTCCTCGGCGGCACCCTCCCGACTGGTTTAAGCCTGAATGCAACCACCGGAGCAATTACTGGAACTCCGACGGCTGGAGGGACCGCGAGTATTACCTTTCAAGCTGCTGATTCGAGTTCTCCGCAGGAAACGGCCAAAGCGACCCTAAGTCTAACCATTGCCCAATTGATGATCACGACGACCAGCTTACTGAATCCCATGGTCGGCGAAGCCTATAACCAAACTCTGCTGTACACGGATAGCGGAGGAACCTTGCCCGTAACGTGGAGTCTTGCTTCCGGTTCAACTCTACCCGCTGGCTTCTCTTTGGACCCCTCCACTGGCGCCGTCACCGGAACCGCTACTTCCGCGGAAGTCGGAACTACCAGTTTCACCGTGCAGCTTACAGACTCAAGCGCGTTGCCGCAGACCGCAACGCAAGCCCTCAGCCTCACCATTACCACCGCTACCGCTTGCGGCTCCGGCAGCGAGTCGTTGTTGAGCGGTCAGTACGCCATGTCGCTCACCGGTTTTGACGCCAGCGGTCCCGTCGGACTATTGGCTTCGTTCACGGCAAACGGCTCCGGCGGTATCACTTCGGGCTACGAAGACATCAACAGCATCTCCGGTGTGCAATCAAACCTGTCGATTGTGCCGGCAGGCAGCTCGTACTCACTCGGTTCCGACCGACGCGGCTGCTTGACCCTCGTCACTTCTTCCGGGACTCGAGTATTCCGCATAGCCGTCGGAATCTTGAGCTCCACTTCACCCCAGGTGTACACCATTGGCCGTTCCATCGAATTCGACACCACCGGCACAAACGTCGCTGGCACCATCCAGGACCAGCAATCCTCCGGCTTCTCGAACGCTGCGTTTCAGGGCAGCTTTGCCTACACGGTGCAATCGCCGTTGAATTCCATTGTCGGAGGAGGATTCTTCGGCTCCGTTGGTGTCCTGAACTTGAGCGGAAGCTCCGTAACCGGCGAAGGCGACATGAATATCAATGGCAGCGTGGATCCCGGCAACACCGGTTATCCCGGAACGGCCATGCCCTTTACGGGCGGCACCTATAACATCGGCGGAACTGGGCGGGGCACTGCTTCCTTCTCTGTGCCCATAAACGGCACGCCAACAACGATCGACCTCGTGCTTTACGTTCTTAGTACCACGCAGGTTTACATTATGAGCAGCTCCCCACAGAGCACCACGAACGGGGCCCTAAACTTGTTTAGCGGTTTCGCGCAGCTTCAATCCGGCAGCCCCTACAACAATGCGTCGCTAAACACGGCCTGTGTTCTGTTCTCCAGTGGTCAAACGGCTGCAGGCGGCGCTTCCAGCCGTGTCGAGGCTGGCATATTCACACCCGACGGTAAGGGCAACTTTGCCGTCTCGGGAGACCTCAACAGTGGGGGAACCGTGAGTTCGGTAACCTCGTCTGGCACCTACGCCGTCGATTCTTCCGGTCGCATTTTGATTACCAATTCTGGTGGTGTCGGCCCGGCTACCATTATGTATATGGGCCTGCCGGGCTATAGTTACTCACTTTCAACAGACGCCAACGTGATGCTGGGCAACGCGGAGCCGCAAACGGGTACGCCGTTCAGCAACGCCACGCTCTCCGGCATTTTCTCCCTGGGAACAATCGTGCCCGTGGTCGCTGGAAGCCCATTAAGAGCCGGTGAAGCCAACTATGACGGCAAAGGCAATCTCACCATTACCTTCGACGTCAATGAGGGTGGCTTCCTGTCCTTAGACAATGTCACCACCGCCACCTACGCCGTCTCTGCCAACGGCCGCGTCGTCTCCCCGGCGGGCGGAACAACGCTAGCCGTCAGCTACATCAAATCCACCGGTACAGTCATCAGCTTCGGCTATACCTCGACAGACACAAACCCAGCCCTGCAGGTCATGGACCAATAGAACTGAACAGCCTCCAGTTCCAAATGGCCGGCAATAAACGTGATTCCTCGCCTGCCGTGCGGTTGATTTTAGTTATGTCACTGGGAAGTCCCGTGGGCTTTTCTTGAGTGCAGCAGCCTGCTCGCCGAAGGAATGAATAACACTTCTATAAATATTGAAAGTTGGTAATTATAGATCTGAGTTAACCGTACGGGAGTTCTAAATAGACCTGTCCATCCGTACAACTCTCGGACTGGACTGTTGTTCATTTTTCAGTTCAGTAACCGTCCTGGTATTAGGCCTGGAACCTTAGCACGTATTGGTGTCTACATGACGAGCCACGCGGCATACAGGATTTGTCATCCGGCCGCCGTTTCCTTTGGGCTTCGCCGTCAGCGCGGTATACTTCAACTTTCGAGCATTCGCGCGTGCATCCTCTGCAGCGCAAAGAAAGCGCAAACCAATAGGCGTGCGGCATCCCTTTAGAGCGGTTGTTGTCGTCCTCGTTGCCTTCCTCGCTGGATTGGCGCTTGCCCATTCGGTTTTGGTGCAGAAGTTTCGCGCCACGCTTCAGAAAAAAGCCGTGGGTGCGCCGATCGCCTATCTCACACCCTCCTCGACGGACTTCGGCATCCAAGGAATTGGAACGACGAATTCTCCCCGCACTATCACGCTAACGAACACCGGCACGGATCCCCTTCAAATCAGTAATGTCGCGCTTGCCGGACAAAATCGAAGCGACTTTGCCTTTAGCCAAAAATGTTCGAGTACTCTCTCGGCCGGCGAGAATTGTGCTCTAGACTCGACCTTTAGCCCTTCCCAGGCCGGATCGCGCGAATCCACCCTGCTTGTCACCGACTCGGCAATCGGTTCTCCGCACCGCGTGACCCTTCAAGGGACCGGAACAACCCTGATTTCTTCCGAGCCCAGTCTTGATTTCGGCGAGCAGAGCGTGCGTGCCGCCAGCGCCGCGAAATGGCTCACCTTCACGAATAAAGGCGCGACCGAACTGCCGCTTGCGAACGTCGCAATCCTCGGTGCGGATGCGGTCGATTTCACCCAGACCTCAACCTGTGAAAAAGGGCTAGACGCGGGAGCCCAATGCAGCGTCACGATGATCTTCCGGCCGTCCGCCCAGGGTAGGCGTTTCGCGTGGCTTCAAATCAGCGACCCTGCTGGCAATAGCTTTCAGAGACTCTCTTTGTTCGGAACCGGAACAGGACCCGGCCAGCTCATGACCCTCAGTCCGGACAAAACGCATCTCATAAACAGTTTTACAAACAAGCCCGTGTTCATCACCGGCGAAGCCGCATGGTCCCTGATCGCGCAACTCTCTTCCGAGGATGCCGAAATCTATCTCGGGGACCGCGAAAGCCGGGGTTTTAACGCCATCATCGTCAATCTGATCGAACATCAGTATGCGGATCATGCTCCGGCTAATCGGGCGGGCGATATGCCGTTTACGGGTGCCGTCTTTTCCACTCCCAACGAGGCCTATTTTGCGCATGCCGATCGCGTGATAGGCCGCGCCGCCGCACACGGCATCACTGTGTTTCTTTTTCCCGCTTATCTTGGCTACCGCTCGCATCAGTGCAATGTCGCGCAGGAAGGCTGGGGAACCGACATGCAAAGGGTTTCGGAGGCCACGCTGCAGGCATGGGGCGCCTATGTCGGCAATCGCTACAAATCTTTTCCGAATATTATCTGGGTCATTGGCTGTGATGCTGACCCGCGTACCTGTGCTCCTTCTCTGATGAGCAAGCTCAACGCCGTCGCTGTCGGCATCAAGTCTGCCGATTCCGTTCATCTCATGTCCGCGGACAATGCCGGCCAGCAATCTTCTCTCGATGTGTGGTCAGGCTATCCCTGGTTGGACATCAGCGATATGTATGGCGGTTCAGACGTCGCCAAGCTGAATTCCGAATTCTCGCGTCCTGACTTCCTCCCGTTCTTCCAGGGCGAAGACGTCTACGAGGGAGAGCATTCGACAACTCCCCTCATCCTGCGTACCCGCCAGTATGGGAGTGCGCTCAGCGGCGCTTATCTGGGCAGTTTTTTTGGCAACAATCCTCTATGGTGCTTTAACGAGACCAATCCAGCGTCCACGGTCCCTTGCCCAAACAATCCCACATGGCAAAGTCAGCTCAATTCACCGGGTTCCGTGGGTCAGTCTTGGTTTGGAAAACTATTCCGCTCCCGCGCCCACTGGCTGTTGGTCCCAGATATCAAGCACACTGTTGTCACAGCCGGCTACGGATCCGGCCTAAGTCTGGCTACCACTGCCCGCACTCGCGACGGTCAAACCATCATTACTTATATTCTGAATGGCAGCGCAGCTACTCTGACCTTGGACATGAGCAAGATTACCAGCGCAAGCAACACCGCAAAGTGCTGGTGGTTCAATCCACGCGATGGCTCCGCCCAGTTACTTGGAACCTTCCCCAATTCCGGCTTCCGCAAGTTCACGCCGCCGGACGCAAACGACTGGGTGCTTGTCATCGATGATGCCCACGCCAACCTGCGCCCCCCAGGCACCTGAATCGCAGTCCAACAGCCTGCCTCTTCATCGAGAGTGTGTGTCGAGATCAGGGCCCACGGCGTAGGACCGCCTTCTGGGCGCCTGCGCAACAGGGGGAATTCTCGTTTCTCCCTGGTAATTCCTGGTGTACTTACATTCATAACTGTTTGTGGACAGCCGACAACATTTTCGCCCCACCTGTCGGTTCACGACCTACGATGAAAATAACGGCATGGAACTCAATATCTCAACAAAGCAATCTCTTGCTAACAAACGCAACCACCTCTATTTGGCCTATGAAAAATCCCTGCTACACCTTATCCGGGGGAAAAGTCTTCGCATCCTGTTCTCTGGGAAGCCGGACTGGAGCGATCATATTAAGAAAGGTTTTGACGGCTCACGACACATCCTGGAGTTTGGACCGCTGTCGGCTCAAGGTTTGAGCGCGTTTGATCTGGTGATGCCACTCGAGATTTCCGATTTGATCGCGGCTCAACAATGGCCCGAGTTATTATCCAAGAACCCTGTCCCGATTCCGTGTGAGGAGAGCATCTTGCTTTGTAACGATAAGTACAAGTTTAACCAAGCCCTCATCCAGCGGGGATTTGGAAGTAATATCCCGACTATGGAGGATAATCTCCAACCTCCTTACATCTTGAAGAAGCGCATCAGTGAATGGGGCAAGGAATGCCAGATGATCCAAAACGCGGAACAGGAAATGCTCGTTCTCGATAAACTAAATGACCCCGCGTTCTATCGTCAGGAAATCATTCGGGGACGATATGAATTCGCCACGCACATACTTTTTGCGAAAGGCAGGATCGTCAAGGCTCTGAATATCATGTATGAGTTTGAGAGTGAATATCCCGTAAAGGGACAAGACCCTGATCTCTATAAGGTCATTCACCGGTGCGCGTACCTTGATTTGTTTGTCAGTGTTTTGAGATCCATTGATTTTCAAGGTTTATGTTGCGTGAACTACAAAGTGGTGCGCGGCCAGCCTTACATCCTTGAAATTAATCCTCGTTTCGGCGGTACCCTTGGCCCTTATTTCTTTTCTTTTATTCGCCACCTGCGTTTTGACTAAAGACTTTCCTCTCGTGAAAATGTCTCACGTACACCTCAACCGTAATGGATCAGCTCGTCGACAAATCTCAGCCAAACAGTCCCACTGTAATCGGATCATCGAAACAAACGCCGT
Organism: Candidatus Acidiferrales bacterium; assembly: GCA_963722985.1. Taxonomy (GTDB): domain Bacteria; phylum Acidobacteriota; class Terriglobia; order Acidiferrales; family UBA7541; genus Acidiferrum. Next base: position 1,391,952 of record CAVROZ010000008.1, read on the forward strand.
ACCTAGGGCAGGCTTTCCAAAAGCGGCACGCTATATATGTGGACTTCCGGATAGCCCACCATCCGTGCGTCAACTGCCGCGATCTGTGGGCTTACAACTGGAAGAGTTCCTCCTGACGCGGCCACATGTCTGGCGGATCGTAGAAGTCTTGAGGCACGCAGACGATGCTGTTACTCACAGCGACTGTGAGGCTAGTGCCATGTCCGCGGGGCCAACACAGTGCGCGAGAGCTGCGGGTACGTCCCGCGATAGCCGCGCCAACGCGCTATCGCTGAGCGCGCGCCAAAGATCGCGCGCTGCAGCGCCAGCGGCGGTGAACGGAACGCGATTATGTCGCTGAATTTCAGCGCCAGTTGCAGCGGACTCGGCATGCCCTTCCGGTCTGTGTGCCCGAGCCGCGCGAGGCCGTAGAAGGTTTCGATCGTGGGCACGAGCCGCTCGCCAGGTGCGATCTCCGCGGGTAGTCGCGCTCGCTCGCATCCCACCAATCGTGCCATAGGCCGGGCTCGATGACGGCCATCTCGCCCTGACGGAGAATGCTCGGCGGTAAGCGCGTCCTCAAGCACGGTGAATTGCTCCATAAGAGCAGGATGGTGGCCCCATCACACGCTCCCCAACGAGTGGTGTTAGCTCGCCGGTCGCGCGGCCCGAATGGTTAAGCAGCTTGAAGCCATATGTAATTGGCGCTTGGTTCGGAACGAACTGGCGCTGCGCAAAACGGCGAGACTTCACGACAACGACCAAAGTTGAGAGCGTACCAAGCTGAGCAAGTAGGCCAGCGGAACCAGCGCTTGAGCCAGACGAGGGCTAACGTCCTCTGCGCCACTAAAGGCATGGAGGACCAACTCCACGCGGTTGCGATGCTGTCAGATAAGGCTGTAACCGATTTTCTCAATTCGTGATTTCGTACATGCATCCAACCCAAGGACGAAGTCTCTAAATTGCGGAGTTTTTTCCTGAACCGCCAAATAACCATAAGGTTTGCTTCTTGGTGGGGCTATACGTAAACCGCCCAAATCAAGATCAACCGACATAACGTCCATGATCTTAGAAAACTCCTTTAACGGATCGTTCTTGAAGTTCTCGAGCCGCAACGCGAGAGTGGCGGATTGGAGATGAAGCTCAGTTTCCTCTACAAATTCCGAGAAAGATAGAAACCGCAGGCCTGGCGAGGAGGAGAAAAAATCAGGGTCGCCATCGGCAAAGGCCTTGAATTCAGAGAAATTCCGCTCCAAAACGGAACAAAGATCGTCAGTATTCTTGTAAACCTGCGAGATACCAGAAACCATGACGTTGTCGCGAAGAAATGTCCGCCACCAAACCCAGTTTGACAGCAAGGAATCGACGGGATGACGATAGACAAAAATCACATCGGCAAATCTCAATCTGACCGCTTCAAATAAAAGGCCAGTTTCCGATGGAAGCACCATAGCGCGAGAAACGTACTTCATTGTGGTATGTTGGCTATAAATCATCGATGTCGGACCCGGGTGGAAGCAGATCACATCCCTAAAATACTTTGCTCTTTCCCCAATATTCTGCAGAATCAAGTCGTTGATGTACCAACGTCCGGTGCCGAACAGCCCGATAATATAAGTTGTTCTATCATTTCCCAGATGAGGAACAACCCAACCTCTTTTTACCAAATGGCAAAGGAAGGCCGCCCGAACCGTCTGAAGTTGTTCGCGTGGGGATTTTCGCGCGAATCGGATAAGTCTTCGAAGCATCTGTTCTGACACCCCACTTTCTTGCTATGCAAATATATACCTAGTTATTTACCAGAGTAAGTTTCCAAAATGCGAATGAGGTAGCTTCGGAGCCTTTGGCATCGTTCGTAGCATATTCAATATCAACCTCGCGGGATTCTCTCGGTAATAGCGATAGACAATTGTCGTCGTAATATGCGGGGAGAATGCGTGAACCATCGTGAGCATCCTACCGGGCGCTGGAAAGGATACTCTTGGCGGAGGTTCGTGGTAGGGGAGTTCCTACCCAACGGAAAGACCACGACGCCCTCGTCGTCTCCATCCCCGAGGATTGCCCCCAATCTTACGAACGAAGACCTAGTTCTCAATCCGCGAACTAAACCGTACATAAACCATAGATTAGTCATTTATCGTCTAGTAAGTGGGTTGATATGATATCGAGAAGAGGCGTCTTTTTGCTTGACACGATACCGCGCTCCAGATATGCTGCGCGCACTCTTTTTACTAGCTAGCGCTCTCCCGCAGATGAGTCGCTGCCAGGTTGTTCGTCCCCCAAAAGGAAAGGCATTCCGATGAAGCTGCGGGCTTGGCGTGTACTTCTTTTCTGCGTTTTCTGCTATTTCTTCACTTTACAAGCGTCCGGGCAAGGCATCGTGCTGGTGCAACACGGCGCAAAGGACAACGGTACCGCCAACACCGCTTCCGTTTCGGTTATCCTTAATAGCGTCGCCAGCGGACACCTACTGACCTGCAGCATCACCTACGGCAATCCCGGCGGCACGACTTTATCTGTCAGCGACAATTTGAATGGGGCGTGGGCTGTTGCGGGCGCGGTACATTTCAGCACCGGCATCAGCCAAACCACCGCGATCTTCTACTTAGCCAACAGCAAAGCAGGCACGACCACTATCACGGGTAAGCCCGGTAGCGCTGGCGAATATGGTGCGATGGATTGCCAGGAATGGTCGGGCGTAGCCACTTCGAGTCCCCTGGATCAATTCACAGAACAGGACGGCACCTCCGCGAATCCTTCCAGCGGTAGCGTCACAACGGGAACCAATGGCGAGCTTATTTTGGGAGACATGGAGAACGGCTACAGCCCAAGCGCCGGCAGTGGTTTCAGCTTGCTCGACACCGATACTTCGGCTGGCACGGGCTCAGGACTTGACACCGAATACCAGATTCAGACCAACGCTGGATCTGTCGCGGTAACTTGGGGCTTGGCGGCCACCGGTTGGACAGCTCAGGTCGCTACCTTTAAACCCGCTCCGCCTGTCGTGCAAGGCATCGCGCTGGTGCAACACGGCGCAAAGGACAACGGTACCGCCAACACCGCTTCCGTTTCGGTTATCCTTAATAGCGTCGCCAGCGGGCACCTACTGACCTGCAGCATCACCTACGGCAATCCCGGCGGCACGACTTTATCTGTCAGCGACAATTTGAATGGGGCGTGGGCTGTTGCGGGCGCGGTACATTTCAGCACCGGCATCGGCCAAACCACCGCGATCTTCTACTTAGCCAACAGCAAAGCAGGCACGACCACTATCACGGGTAAGCCCGGTAGCGCTGGCGAATATGGTGCGATGGATTGCCAGGAATGGTCGGGCGTAGCCACTTCGAGTCCCCTGGATCAATTCACAGAACAGGACGGCACCTCCGCGAATCCTTCCAGCGGTAGCGTCACAACGGGAACCAATGGCGAGCTTATTTTGGGAGACATGGAGAACGGCTACAGCCCAAGCGCCGGCAGTGGTTTCAGCTTGCTCGACACCGATACTTCGGCTGGCACGGGCTCAGGACTTGACACCGAATACCAGATTCAGACCAACGCTGGATCTGTCGCTGTAACTTGGGGCTTGGCGGCCACCGGTTGGACAGCTCAGGTCGCCATCTTCAAACCAACCACAGGCGCCGGCGGCGGGCCAACCCCGAGTATCACCAGTGTGACGCCGGGCTCCGGCAGTGTGGGAACATCCGTGACTATCAGCGGCGCAAACTTTGGCGCAACGCAAAGCACCAGCACGGTCAGCTTCAACGGCACAATCGCAACGCCAACAAGCTGGACCACAACCAGTATCGCGGTTTCTGTGCCTTCCGGCGCGACCTCAGGAAATGTCGTGGTCACCGTTGGTGGAACTGCCAGCAATGGCGTGCCTTTCACCGTTCCTTCGCCTGGGCCGATCATCTCCGGTTTGAATCCCTCTTCTGGTTCTGTGGGAACGTCCGTAACTATCAGCGGCGCAAACTTTGGCGCAACGCAAAGCACCAGCACGGTTAGCTTCAACGGCACAATCGCAACGCCAACAAGCTGGACCACAACCAGTATCGCGGTTTCTGTGCCTTCCGGCGCGACCTCGGGAAATGTCGTGGTCACCGTTGGTGGAACTGCCAGCAATGGCGTGCCTTTCACCGTTCCTTCGCCTGGGCCGACCATCTCCGGTTTGAATCCCTCTTCCGGTTCTGCGGGAACTTCCGTAACCATCAGCGGCGCAAACTTTGGCGCAACGCAAAGCACCAGCACCGTAACCTTCAACGGCACGGCCGCAACGCCCACTGGTTGGAGCGCCGGTAGCATCACCGTCCCGGTGCCAAGCGGAGCCACAACAGGAAACGTGGAGGTCACCGTCGGCGGAGTAGCCAGCAACGCCGTCAATTTCACTGTTGGGTCTACTACCGCCCCCACATTCACGCTGATTCAGCATCCGCAAACGACGAACACCACGTGTTCCACCACCGTGAACACCTGTACGTTGACCGTCGCTTCGACCGGCAGCGGCCATCTCGGGGTGGTGACGGTTGCACTTCTCGCCGCCAAGAACACCTGGGTCACCAGCGTGACGGACAACATGGGAAGCACATGGACGGTTCCCGGCAACGCCGGCTCCGGGGGCTGCTACCTATACAACGGCAACTACGGCACCACGGGATGCGCTTACAATCTCTCGCTGCCGGCCGGCGTTACCTCGATCACCGCCACTTGGAGTTCGGCGGTTCCCGAAGGGGCGCGTTTCGATTTCCGCGAGTACTCTTACACCGGCGGCGGAATCGCCTTCGATGGCATCGGTACAACTCAGGATTCCTCAACCCCGGTAACTACAATCGTCGGAGTTACACCGGTGCTCTCCGGGACAAACGACGTAATCATTCAAGCCTTCTCTTCGGGATCCAGTCACGCCACGGGCGTGACCACCTACGGCGATGCCAACATTGGCGACAGCCTCTATGGCTCCGCGGATTTGTTGAACACCACTTCGACGGTTGCTCCAACCTGGTCGGCGTGTTGCGCAAACACCATCTATGCGGCCATCTCGATTGCCTTTAAAACCGTAGGAGGTGTTTCGCAGGCAGCCACGCCCGTCTGCACGCCGGGGACTGGCACGTACAACAACACGCAGCCGGTCATTTGCAGCAATCCCAGCTCCGCTCCCGTGCTTTGCTACACGACCAACGGAACCACGCCCTCGACAAACGGCGCCAAAGGCTGTACGACCGGAACGGTTGTTTCCGGTCCGATTAGCATCACCTCGACCGGCACCAATCTGCAGGTGGTTGCTGGAGGAACCGGTTTCACCAGTAGCGGCATCGCCTCGAATACCTATACTCTGACCGTCGGCGCGCCAACCTTTGCGCCTCCCTCGGGCTCTTATGCTGGCACGCAACCGGTTGCCATTTCCACCTCGACCGCGGATGCGTCTCTAAAATATTGCACGGATACAGCCAATACCTGCACTCCGAGCACGGCGTTCTCCAGCTCTGTGTCCATCTCGAGCGGCTATCTGCGGGCGCAAGGCACATCGTCCGGATTCACCACCAGTGTCATTGCAAGTGCGCAGTACGAGCAAGGAACCATGAACGCCAGTGTCAGCCTCACTCCGGTTCGCGACGGAGCCACGGTCACTCAGCAAATCCCGCTGACCGCTACGGTGACCAACGACGTAGGCTCGGCGGGCGTAAGTTGGAGCGTGAGTTCCGGCGGCACGCTCGCAAGCGAAACAACAACTGCGGCCGCGTTCAGCGCCACAACACCAGGCGTCTACACCATCACAGCGACGAGCAACGCCGACATCAACGCCTCCGCGACCGCCACCATCAGCGTCACCAACCTAGCCGGTGTCTACACCTACCACAATGATCTCGCGCGCGATGGTGCCAACACTCAGGAATACGCGCTGACCCCGTCCAATGTGAATACGTCCACCTTCGGCAAACTGTTTTCCTGCCAAGTCGACGGAGCTATCTATACACAACCCCTTTGGGTGGCGAATTTGTCTATCAGCGGTGTGCAGCACAACGTCGTCTTCGTGGCCACGCAGCACGACAGCCTGTATGCCTTTGACGCGGACGATAATCCTTGCGTCCTACTCTGGCAGGTCAGCCTGATCGACTCAGCTCACGGCGGTACATCAGGCGAAACCAGCGTCCCCAGCAGCGGCAGTGGACATCTTGTCGGTGCTGGCAACGGCGACATCACCCCGGAAGTGGGCGTTACCGGCACACCGGTGATCGATCCTTTGACCAATACTCTCTATGTTGTGTCCAAGTCGGTCATCGCCTCTGGTCCAACCTTCTTCCAAAGGCTCCACGCAATTGACTTGTTTACAGGCAGCGAAAAAATGGGAAGCCCGCTCAATCTGACAGGATCAAACATCACCTATCCGGGCACCGGTGACGGCTCGACAACAGATGTATTCACTCCAAGAACAGAAAATCAGCGGCCGGCGCTGGCCCTGGTGAATGGCGTCATCTACGTGGCTTGGGCCTCTCATGAGGACTATTCGTCATACTACGGCTGGATCATTGGCGCGACCTACAATGGCACCAGCTTTAGCATTCCGTACATTTTGAACGTCGACCCCAACGCCCATTATGGCGGAATTTGGATGGGCGGTGCTGCGCCTTCAGCGGACTCGAGCAACAATCTCTATCTGATCACTGGAAATGGCCAATTCGATGCCACCAGCACCACCGCGCCAAACAATGACTATGGCGATTCCGCCTTGCAACTCACGAGCAGTCTCACCATCAAACAATATTTCACGCCTTCCGACCAACTCGTCGATCAGGAGGACGACCACGATTTCGGTGCAGGCGGTGCCACGGTGCTTGCCGACCTGCCAGTGAACCTCAATGAGCCCAGCAATCCGACACATCTCATAATCGGAGGCGGCAAGGATGGCACACTCTATCTCTTGAACCGCGACAAGATGGGTGGAAGCGGTGATTCGAACGCCTGGCAGCATTTCCCGAGCGGCCACTCCATCTTCTGCACGGGCGCATTCTGGAACGGCACCTTCTACATCGCTCCCATCAACAGTGCCTTGGAAGCTTATGCCCTCAACTCCGGATCAGCGATGATGAGCACGTCGCCTTCTTCGGTATCATCTACAACCTTCGGCTTTCCCGGGGCTTCTCCTTCAGTCTCGGCAAATGGAACTTCCAACGGTATCGTCTGGGCTCTTAATAACGGCAACTTCTGCTCGACTGGCTCCGCCGGCTGCGGCCCGACCGTGCTGCACGCTTACAATGCGACGCCAACGTCGTTGGGCACCGACCTCTGGAATAGTTCGCTCGTGACCGCAGACACGCCGGGAAACGCCGTCAAGTACACCGTTCCCACGGTCGCCAACGGTAAAGTCTATGTGGGCACGCGTGGCAACAACACAGGCGGCGTCTACGGCTCGACCACGGTTTCAGGCGAACTGGATGTTTTCGGTTTGAAGCCCAACTAGAATTAACTGGTAGCTCTGCGGGAAGCTGCTTTATTTCGCGAAGAATTTCGCCTATTGATAGGAGACTTGCAACTTCTCGGATTTGGTCGTAGATGCCATCTCGCCAGAGTCGCCGCTCTTCTGGCGTCGAGCCTTGACTTTTTGCAAGACACGCTTGCAAAAATCCACTTCCAGAGTTTTCTCGGCCAATAAACGCTTCAGCAGCTTCAGCGGATGGACTTGCGGTCCATAGTTGGTTTGCTGACTTGAACCCACGCTTCAAGCCCTCACACATATCCCTTCGGATGTTTCCGCAGCCACTCCCACTGAGTCCGGAGAATGGTCGCCAGATCGGATGATTGAGGCACCCACCCCAGGAGGGCGTGTGCCTTCTTCGCATCTGCCACCAGTTTCGCCGGGTCTCCCGCCCTCCGGGGCTTCATTCGCATCGGAATTGCACAACTAGTTACCTTGCGCCCGGTCCCAATTACCTCAAGAACGGAATACCCGGTCCCGCTCCCCAGGTTAATAAACTCGGAGTCCCCTCCAAGCCGCAGATAATCGAGCGCAAGAATATGCGCTTCGGCCAGATCGATGACATGAACGTAGTCGCGAACCGCGGTTCCATCGTGAGTCGGGTAATCGCCTCCATAAACGGACACTTCCGTCTTCTCGCCCAAAGCCGTCAACAGCACATTCGCCACCAGATGAGACTCAGGCTCGTGCCGTTCGCCCTGTCGCTCGGTCGCGCCAGCCGCATTGAAATAGCGCAGCCCCACAAATTTCAGGCCATGGGCGACACGATAAGAATCCAACAGTCGCTCCACAGTCAATTTGGACCAGCCATACGGATTGGTCGGCCATTGCCGCGACGTTTCCGAGATCGGAATCTGTTCAGGCTCTCCGTATGTTGCGCAGGTAGAAGAAAAAATGATCATTCGAACATGGGCTTGTCGCAACGCCTCCATCAGCACGATTCCCTGGCTAACATTGTTTTCGAAGTAGCGTTCAGGCTCTCGAACAGACTCACTGACATAGGCAAGCGCTGCAAAATGGATGCACGCCTCAACCCGGTGTTCCTGAGTGATCCGAGCGATTAGTCCCCGGTCACCGACGCGACCATGATAAAAGGGCGTACGTTCATCCACGGCGGAGCGATGCCCTCGATAGAGGTCATCCAGCACCACCACGTCCTCGCCCTTCGCGCGCAGCCGGTCAACGGTTACACTACCGATATACCCGGCGCCACCTGTCACGAGAATTGCCATCTTGTCACTCTACCTTCGCATCGGCCTCGGCGAGACGCAGCAGAATCGCAAGCAAGCCGCGATTATAGCCGAGCCCGAATCATCTCAGGTCCATCCAACGTGGGTCATACTCTATTGGTAACGGCAAAGAACAAAAGGAATGGCTGAGATTCGCGAAAACGGCCTCAGATTGGCTTTAGGCCGTACACATCAAGCTCGCCCGACACGCTCGTCGAGCCGTAAATACCGCCGGTATTGTTGCCCCGCGTGCCGACATAAACCTTGCCATTGGCGACCGTCGGAACCGTGAACTTCACTGCATTGCCCGCTGCATCTCCGCTCGCAGTGGAACTATTCCACAATTCGTGGCTTAGGTTGGTTGCATCATATGCACGCAAAACCGCCGGACCGCAGGTCTTCGCTCCGCTGATGCAGCTGGCGCTGGTATCGAGCGCCCACACGATACCGTTTGTTGTTCCCGTGGCAGATATCGATGGTGTCGCCCCCGGATAGCCGAACTTCTCCGGAGATTGGCTCGTCGCCGAAGAAAACTGCACGGTCGACGTATTCAACTGGTAGGCGTTTAACGGGTATTGAACCCCTGCAATATACAAATTAGCATTCCAAAAAGCCGCTGTCGAAAAAATATCGTAGGCTACGCTGAAACGCTGAAGAGAGTTCGAGTCGCCCAATCCCCCCATCTTGTCGCGATTGAGCAAGTAAAGGTATCCGTCCTTGCCACCGCCCACAATCAGGTGGGTCGGGTTGCTTCCATTGGCCGGCAGATCGACCAGCACGGCCGCCCCTCCGGCGCCAAAATCAAAGTCATTCGAATTGTCGGTAGATTCGTCGGAGGGTGTGAAGTACTGGCTCACGCTCAGATTGCTGGTGAGCTTTAGGAACGAGTCTCCGTAGTCATTATTGGGCGCTGTCGCGTTGGTCGCATCGAAGACCGCATTCCCTGTGATCAGGTAAAGGTTGTTGCTCGCATCGGCCGCTGGCGCTGCACCGCTCATCCAGATTCCTCCATAGCCCACATTCGGCGACACATTCAACACATAGCTCAACGCCAGGGTTGAGGCGTTGTAGCCCGCTACCCACCCGTAGTAGGGCGGATTGTCCTCGTGGGACGCCCAAGCTACATAGACGATGCCATTGACCAGTGCCAACCCTGGCCGCTGATTTTGCTGCTGAGGATTGAAATGCGTTGTTGTCCCGCCATCGCCTGTTCCCGGGAAGGTCACGCTTGAGCCCGTAATATTGGCTGGTCCGCCAAACTTCTCATTGCCCGTGAACAAATCTATGGCGTGCAATCGTTGATAGAACGTCGGCCCCGACAGATTTACAGATTGCGCCGAAACAAAAAGAGTATTGGTCGAAGGGTCGATCACCGGCGTGCCGGTAACGCCAACTTCCGGCTGCAATAAGCCGCTTCCATTGCCCACGAGATTCCCGCTTGTCCCTGCCGGAACCGATGTCTCTAGAGGATTGCCGCTACTGGTCGTTCCGCCATGGCTACCGTCGATCAAGCTGGCGTGCCACAATTGCACGCACGGGGAAGCATCTGCGTCGAACGCGTAAACGCTCTCGTGTTCGGTAGCCACAAAAACTACGTTGCGTGTTACGCCGTTCACCGTCAGATTCGCCACCCACAATGGCTGTGCATAGATCGCTCCGTCGACCGGGCAGGAGAAAAGTTTGCCGAAGGTTGAGGTATTTACGTTGGAAGTGGTTAGTGCGTATTCCTGAGCATTGGTGCCATCGCGAGATAAATCGTTGTGATAGGTGTACACGCCTGGCAGGTCGCTGACGCCGATGGTCGCGGTCGCCGACTTGCCGTTGTTCGCCACGCTCGTCGCCGTGATGCTATAAACCCCAGCTACCGTCGCGCTGAAGGTGGCCGCGGTTGTCGTCTGTCCTGTGAGCGTTCCGCCAGCGCTGACGCCCCAATTCACACCCGCAGCTCCAAGGTCATTGACGACCGCGGCCGTTAATGCCATCTGCTGGCTCACTGCCGCGCCGCCGCGAACTGGGCTCACCGTTACAGAAATGTTCGTCGTGGAGCCTACCGTAAACGTCACACCGTTGCTGTTCTGACCACCTACGCTGACGACCACGTCCCCTGTCGTCGCTCCGCTGGGCACCGACACCACAATGCTGGTCGCACTCCAACTCATCACCGTCGCAGCGACGCCGTTGAACGTAACCGTGCTCGATCCTTGAATTGCCCCAAAGTTCGTGCCCGTGATTGTGACAGAAGTTCCCGCCGGGCCCGCAGTCGGGTTCAGCCCGGTGATCGAGAGACCGGGGGCAGTCACTGTGAAGTTCACCGCATTACTCGCTTGGCCACCTACAGTGACCACGACATTGCCGGTGGTCGCGCCTGCCGGTACGGGAGCCGTAATGCTCGTGGCGCTCCAACTCGTCGGTCTGCTCGCGATTCCGTTAAACGTCACTGTGCTTGTGCCTTGCGTGGCGCCGAAGTTGCTACCAGAGATCGTTACCGGGATTCCACCCGTTCCGGAATTGGGCGTCAGACTGGAGATAGTCGGCGCAGGCGCAGTTAACGTAAAGGTGACGCCGTTACTTGCTTGGCTACCCACGGTAACCACGACGTTACCCGTAGTGGCAACCGCGGGGACTGTCGTAGCAATGCTAGTCGCACTCCAACTCGTCACCGTCGCAGCGGCGCCGTTGAAGGTAACTGTGCTAGTTCCCTGCGTGGCGCCAAAGTTCGTGCCAGTGATCGCCACTACGGCTCCCACCGGGCCGGAAGTCGGAGTCAAGCTGGAGATGGCGGGCGCGGGCTGCGTCACCGTGAACGCCATGCCGTTACTGGAGGTACCGGCAACGGTGACCACGACATTCCCTGTGGCTGCACCGCTTGGCACGGGCACAACAATGTTCGTTGTACTCCAGCTCGTCGGTATTCCGATCGTTCCAGCAAATTTGAGGGTGCTCGTGCCTTGCGTTGCGCCAAAGTTCGTGCCGCTGACGGTGACCGCGGCTCCTACTGGCCCGGACGTCGGACTCAAACTCACGATACTTGGACTAGTGGTGGCTGTCCCGCCGCCGCTACCTGTGGATGACGAACACCCAAACAGCGCCACGACCGTCAGCAGAAGCAAGCATACGCTCAGGAAAGAGTTCGACGAGGTCTCACTAGGGGGTCTCATGGTCAGAGGTCTCCGCAACGCACATGGAACTTACCATCGATCAGCCCTGTGTAGCCGTCGCCGGCGTACACGTCTGTCAAGGCACTACTTCACAAACACGCCGCTCGTTGCCGTTACGACAGCGACGCTCTCCGAAGTTGAAATGCGTGCCGGGGCACCGAAGATACCGATGTCCCCGGTCAGTGTTGTATGTGCCCGCGCCAGGCGTAGACACGGTCGTTTCCTATACAGGTCGCGCTCAGTTTATTGTGAACGCTATGTAAATAGCGGCGTACACCGTATTGGCGCAACATATCGCGAACGTCGGAGCCACCGTCGTAGTTGTATTGAGCAAATCCGCCGATCCGAAATAGCTGACTCCAATGTTTGCATCCGCATAAGTGGTAACAGCGGTAGCAGCACCGGAACCGGAAGCGAACGACTGAATAATCACGTCGTTCGATCCGCTCAGCACTGGCGTTACGCCTACAATCGTGCTTACTGGATTTGTCGGATCGGCAAAGATCCCGATGTTGTCTAGTGCCACCGAACCGCCGCTGTAGGAGTATTCCCGAAAGTCCATCCTTGCTCCCTCCGGTACCACGGAACTCCACGTTGCAGTAACCGACGTAACTCCGGCGGGAAGCGTCAGGTTGTAGGCGCATCCCGTGGTGCCGTAGGAGCCTGCGAACTGGTAACAGCCACCGGAACCGGTGTTGCCGGGCACCGTCCATGTTCCTCCCTGATTGTCGGTAACCGCAGTGACCCAGGTATTGCTCGCGGAGAGAAGCGTAATCATCATCACGCCGAAATGGCCGCTTCCCGTCGGAGCGACAGACAGCGTGCAGTTAGCGACCGTAGTTGAACAGGTGCTACCTGTCGTCTGTGGGTGTTGAATGAGGGTGAACGAAGGTGCCGTCCCTGAGCCCACGGTGAACTCCAGACCATTGCTGGCGATGCCGCCGACCGTCACCTCGACGTTCCCCGTCGTTGCCCCGCTAGGCACGGTCACCAATATGCTCGTCGCGCTCCAGCTTGTTGCCCGCGCGTTCGTGCCGTTGAAGGTAACCGTGCTGGAGCCTTGCGACGATCCAAAATTAACTCCGGTAATCGTCACCGGCGTTCCCGTAGGACCAGAATTCGGGCTCAAGTTTATGATACTTGGCGCGGAGCCGGTACCTACCGTGAAGTTCACGCCGTTGCTCGCCACACCATTCACTGTGACCACTACATTCCCAGTGGTGGCTCCGGTTGGTACCGCGACGGTTATGCTCGTTGAGCTCCAGCTCGATGGTGATCCCGGCGTCCCGTTGAACGTGACCGTGCTCGTCCCCTGACTTGCGCCAAAGTTCGTGCCCGTAATCGTAATGGACGTTCCGACCGCGCCTGAGTTTTGACTCAGCCCGGAAATCGTCGGCCCAGCTGAAGTCACCGTGAAGGTAACTCCGTTGCTTGCTACGCCGCTGACCGTGACCACTACATTTCCACTTGTGGCCCCGCTCGGGACCGGCACAGCAATGCTCGTCGCGCTCCAGCTTGTGGGAGTGGCCGCAGTTCCGTTAAACGTCACCGTGCTCGATCCTTGACTCGATCCAAAGTTCGCGCCACTGATGGTGATGGAGGTTGCCACTGGTCCGGACGTCGGACTGAGGGTTGTAATGGTCGGTGTGCCGACAGTGAAAGTCACTCCGTTGCTTGCCACGCCGCCTACTGTTACCAAGACGTTCCCGGTTGTTGCGCCGCCCGGCACTGGAACGACAATGTTGGTCGCGCTCCAGCTTGTTGGCCCTCCAGTTGTCCCATTGAAGGAAACCGTGCTCGATCCTTGACTCGTTCCGAAGCCCGTGCCTGTGATTGTAACGGAAGTCCCCACGGATCCCGAGGTGGGATTCAGGCTGGCGATGTGTGGTGTCACCGAGAAGTTCACACCGTTACTCGCCACTCCACCGACTGTAACAACTACATTCCCAGTCGTCGCTCCACTCGGCACGACAATCGCTATGCTGGTCGCACTCCACGTCGTGGGCGTGCCGGCCGTGCCATTGAAGGTAACTGTGCTTGATCCCTGGCTGGCTCCAAAGTTTGTCCCCGTGATCGTAAGCGCACTTCCGACCGCTCCCGACGTTGGGTTCAGGCTCGTAATGCTCGGCCCAGAAGCCACCGTGAACGCAACGCCATTACTTGCCACTCCGCCTACCGTCACTACTACATTCCCTGTGGTGGCTGCGCTCGGGACGGGCACCACAACGCTTGTTGCGCTCCAGCCGCTCGGCGTAGCCGCCGTTCCGTTAAAGGAAACCGTGCTCGATCCTTGACTTGCCCCAAAGTTCGTGCCCGTGATTGTGACCGAAGTTCCGACCGTCCCGGATGTGGGATTCAGGCTCGTGATGCTCGGCGCATTAGCATTAACTGTGAAGGTCACACCGTTGCTGGCGGTCCCACCTACCGTTACCACTACGTTGCCAGTCGTCGCCCCACTCGGCACCGGCACCACGATGCTCGTCGCGCTCCAACTCGTAGCCGTTCCGGCCGTGCCATTGAACGTCACCGTGCTCGATCCCTGGCTGGCTCCAAAGTTTGTCCCTGTGATCGTCACCGACGTCGCCACGGCTCCCGAGGTGGGGTTTAGGCTCGAAATGCTGGGTGTGCTCCCCACCGTAAAGGTCAACGCATTGCTAGCGACTCCTCCCACTGTGACCACCACAGCCCCGGTCGTGGCTCCACTGGGCACTGGCACCACGATGCTACTGGCGCTCCAACTCATTGGTGTCCCCGCAGTCCCGTTGAAAGTTACCGTGCTGGTTCCCTGAGAGGATCCAAAGTTTGCCCCGGAAATGGTCACCGCTGTCCCCACGGCCCCTGACATCGGGCTCAAACCGGAAATCGAGACTGTATGAGTACCCCCTCCACCGCTGCTGCCGGAATTGCAACCAAGCACCATGAATGCAATGGTCAACAGAATTGAGGTCGAAATGACGAGCTTGTGCATAGTGGTCTTGAACCGAAGAGTCATAATTTGAGAACACTCCCGCGATGTATTGGGAACCTGAAAAACTAAAAAGACTGAGTAATAAAACTTAAGGCTGGAGAGAATTTACTCCCGTTCCGGTACCATTTCCAATGGTACAAACAGCCGGGGGCATCTATGGGTACTAGAGCTCTGCACAACTAGTACCCTTTCACCCTGAGGCGGGGTGCCGTCCGTCTGCGCTATTGGATATATCCGTTCAGCTGCACAAGTCTGCCCAATGCCGCACTTTTTGTCACCAATTTTTTGTCGCGAATACACGTTTGAGTTGATTTGAAGGAAAGGAAATATCTGTGAGTTCGAGCCCAATCAGGGCATGTGCTTGCGTGTAAGAAGAGAGAGCAAAAGAGATATCTTAAGTAAGGAAAACCTCGACCTACATATAGGGGCCTTCGCGACTCATGGTGCGGAGACACAGATCCTCATGGAAGTGCGACACGTACCAATATAGCAGCTCCTGCCATCTGCCCTAAGCTGGTTGTGGCCTTATCTGACGCTTACCTTTAAGGCAGTCGGCGGTGTGACCGAGTTGCCGGCGTTCGGATTGTCGGTCGTTCCCACAAAGGTTGTGACGCTCTGCGCATGAAGTGAATAGCTGAAGGAATTTCCGTTGACCTCGATGGACGCCTGAGCTGCGAGGTCTGTGTTGCCATCTGTGAGCCATGGAACAAGTGAACCGGCACCGGGAAACTCACTCAGGGCGAAAGTTTCCGAAGTTGCATCTTGGTTCGCGTTCAGAACCACGATGGCAAACGACGTTCCAGCCGGATTCTTGAACGCGGTTACGTAAATCCCCTGCTGCGGATTCGAAGTCGTATCGATCCGTACCCAACCGGGACGAACAAATTTGCTCCAGTTGCCGATCACAAACATTCGCACGCTCGTGGTGGTTAGATCTGCCTTTGTTAAGCCGTCATTGAACGGCGCACCCGATTCATTTGGGCAACAATCTGCTAATTGCCAATACTCCCATCCATTCAAATTTGCGACTGTGAGAAAGTCATGTATATTCCTCGCCCAAACCATGGCGTCTGCCACGCTTGGGTCCCAATTCCATAATCCCGCGGCGGCGTTATATGTGAACCCACCGTTAATTTCAGATTGCCAAATATGTTTGCCGTTTGCACTTGCCGGAGCCGCGGTTGGGGTAGCACAGCAATAACCCGTCCCGAATCCATCTGGTAGACCGCTGCTCCCGTAACCGTGCATCGCGACGATGCTTACATAAGGATTACAAGCCGCATCGTTGAGGCAGGTACTAAAGAGGTCTCCGGTCGCCCCGCCGAACCAAAATCCCTCTTCCGGCGCCATGATTTTAGTGCTGAGGCCTGCGGCAACAAGCGCCGGGCCGAGGTAACCTCCGATATAACCGTCCAATGCAGAAGCAGTCCAGTAGCAACCTCCCAGCGAATTGTTTTTCGGGCTTGGTGCATCCGGCTCGTTCGATACCGAGACAACCGAAACCGGTACGCCATTCGCTTCCAACATTTCAATCCACTGAACCGTGAAAGTCGCCAAGGAACTCCAGTTGCTGTTTGGGATGCAGGTTCCGTTGGCCCCGGTGGTGCCGTTGGCAAAAACACCGCCGTACTTTAAATTGGCCGGGGGTGAAATGCCGAGTTCAACCTGCGCTCCATTGCTGACCGCTTCTTGAAGGGTGACAAGGTCGGGCACGTTGTTTGTGGATACCTCGCATCCCCCCGTCGACGGACAACCATAGTTTTGCGTCCGGATAATCGACAGGCCAATTCCCGATTGCGGAGAGAAAAACATTGCCGCCTGTGCACTCGTCAGGTTTTCTGCGGAACTCCAATCCTCGCCACCCCATCCGTCAATCGTTTGATGTGTCGTTGTCCAAGTGACTGTTGCGGTTTGCGCTTGTGCCTTCTGGCCAAACGCAAGCGCGCACACGAGTCCCACAATCGCGAACCACTGCTTGGCGAACTTTCCGATTTCCTCACCACCAGCAAGCTTCAAGCCCTGCTTCATACCCTGCGCCATTGTGATATCCCCCGACAGCAGTTCCGGGTGCTCTGGAACTATGTGCACAGTTTAAGTATCGAATGCGTGTGATTGCGACTGGTCAGAGGGACAGTTGACGCACAGGCTGCAATTTCCTGTCGTTCCCCTGCCCTAAACCTGCCTTCCGGACCAGGCGAAGGTCTAAGCCTCGGGCTATGGAGGGTCAGTGGCGAACACAATGCGCAGAAAGAGGGTATCGAGACTGGCTAACAACGGGTCAGTGAGCAGCTGGCAGACGCGTAACCTTCAAAAAAATAAAATTCACATTCAGCCTTATCAGTGCGCGCCGCGACCCATCGGCGCTCTTAATCTCAACTTCCCAAGCGTCGGCTGTCTTCTTCGCATCCACAATGAAGTTGTAATTATAAGGCTCGCCGCTATTTTTCATATTTTCCGGGCGAAAAAACTCAGCTCCCAAATCCTTTGACAGAGGAACCCACGTCGACCAGTGCTCGAAAGTGTAAGCCGCCTCGTCCCAATAACGCGCCACATACTGCCAGGCGAGCGCCACAGTCGGGAAACGCAGGTTGCAGTGAAGAACTTGCAGTTTGTCCTCAGATGGCAGGAATTCCACCCACTCATGGTCCTTTAAGATAAGAAGATGGGGGTAGCGAGGCTCACACAGCTCTTCGGCCGATCGTGGCTTGTCCTTGACTGTGGTTTGATAGGCTTTCTCCGAAAACGCAGGTCCAAACCAGAGGAATTCACCAGTCCCTGGCTTGTAATAAGCACGAAGGTCTACATACGCAGTCTGTCCCCGGTAGGACGTCTTCAGGATCCGTCCATAGGCGGCGTAGTGCGTTCCGTCCGGAAGAGTCGCCTGGCAGGAGATATCGGCGCCGGGCAGATAGGTCGGCTGAGCGGCCCGAACCGAAAGGGAACCGATTGTAACGAATACGAGAGCAAAAACGAGGTTACCGACTCGTGCACAAGTCGACGGCAAAGCAGCCCCCTAGAGTCGCCGATACAGCCAAAGGATAGCACTCCGTGAGCGGCGCTAGCAGACGTTGATTTTTTGATTGAAAACTAAAGCTTAGGTGGGATTAACGGCAGAATGTGAGCTTTCGAGCTCATTTACTGGCTCAGTTCCAGACCTTTGGTACTACGAACGGAATCGCATAGCAGGCCCTTGTCACGGGTACCGCCTCGCTATGGGTTTTATGAGGCACTCCAACTAATCTTTCCCCAGTTCATGATTAATTCTAGTCAACGGGAAAGGCAGAAATGGACCCCAAACAATTTCTAATCTTGCTTGCCATACTCGGCGTTGTTTCGTTGGTGGCCTATGGCTGCCGCAAGTTGCTCGCGCTTTCGCAAAACAAAGAAGACTGGGAAGACGAACAACTGTGGCACTATCTGCTCAATCCGCTTACGCGATAATTCGGCGATTCGTATCTCGATACCGGTTGCGGGCTGAGAGCTTCGTTATCACTGCCGCCCAAATGAGCCTGTGACTCTGTGTTTCGGTTCCTAGCCTCCCAAGCCTTGGACATTCCGTCGACGCGAATCGCCTCATCTCCCGCATCAGTCGTCGCCACGCATGTTAGCAGCAGGAAGATCAGCGCGTTCGACGGGATATGGAGGTTAAAGTCCACGAGACTGTGGATTAGGAGACCGGCGCAGGCAGCGAATGCCCCGGCCCGGATCGCCCGAGCAGAGCGCACTCCAGCAGACTGCAAGCCCCTGAGACTCTGCCAGAGAAGCAGCCCAATCAAGACCAAACCACACAGCCCTCCAAGCACCCCTGTTTCCGCTAGCAATTCAAGATAGTCGTTATGCGCATGGTCCACCGTCCGGCCATCATAAAAACTCGCATATTGGGGATAGACTGCGACGAGCGTCCCTAGGCCGGTCCCCATCAACGGGTGGTCCCGGAAGATTCGCCAAGTGTCCTTCGAGAGCGAAACCCTCAACTCTTGCGCAATTCCGCCATGCGTGAGTCGTTCAAAATGCTCGACCGCGGCACTCACTCCCAACCAGAGGGAAAAAGTCCCTGCAAGGATGACAATGCCTGTCGCGCTTAGGAGCTGTTTCTTTCCAATTTGATGAGCACGCGAGAGGAACGCCAGTAGAGCCAGTTCCAGCACAAAGCTGATAATCCCTCCTCGAGACCCGGACAGAATCAAGGCGGCGGTTGGAACGATCGTAAACAACAACAACAGAGTGACCTGCTCCGGCCGTCGCGCGCGAAAGAGCAGTAGCGCCAATCCAAGAGGCACAACCAACTCGACAAAACCTGCGAAATGATTGCTGTTCACGAACGGTCCGAAGGGCGCCGCTGCCGCTGGCAGCGACACGAACCAGTAGAGTTTTCCGTTGAACGTGAAGTGCTGGACAATCGCGAAGAGCGAAACCATAAATCCAAGGCCAAGCAGAAACCAAACCAACTGCTTCAGCAGTTTCGTTGTCCTGAACGACTCGGACGTAAGGAAGAAAAGTACAATGTAAGCACTCCATTTCAACAACTCAACCTTTGTCAGGTAGGGATACACGGAAAGCCCAAAGCCATATTGCGCCAATCCGACTGTGCCGAGCCCCAGCAAAGGGAGGTACAGCCAGTTCCAGTGAATCTCCAGACTTTGCTGCCGAACCGCCATCACGCCCCACAGTAGGAGTAGCACAGCAGCGCCGACTTCTAAGATTGCTTGGCCCCAGGATTCCACACCGCCGAATGACACCACTGCAAGAGCAATCAGAGCGTATAAGCCGAAACGGATGGTGTTCATTTCGATCCGTCCTGAATTGCCTCGGATACGGATGTCAAAGTCACGTCGTCGACCCAAACAGTGCCGCTTAGTTTGTTATCGAACTTCCAGCTCGGTGTCCTTCTCAGGACGATCCGGAGCAAGTGTGTAACGGTTCCGGTCTGAACGTCCGCTTGTACTTGAGCCCATGGATTCGTCCCGATCATCTCCGAAGTCACCACGTGAACCTGAGAGGGATGCCGCGGATCATAGATCTCGAAACCAACGCCGCGATCGGTTGTAATTGCTTCGGTGCGCAAATACGCCGAAAAATGGTAGCGAGTCCCGGACTCGGCCGGAACCTCCTGAAATAAGTTGTGAAAATCCAGATTCGCCGTTCCGTCGAACGAGACTCGCAAGGACCGTGAACCTGAATGCGGCCCGAAACTGTCAAAATCAAACGAACTACCGTTCGCGTCCACTTCCCGCCAGTCAAACCCGCCGTTGGCGAATCCGCTCTCAAATCCACCATTCCAAACAAGCGAGCCTTCTTTGACCGGATCCTTTCGCCATCTTAGGGCCTCGACAGCTTGCCGCCAGACCTGCTGTGCTTCGGCAATGCGGTCCTCGGCAATCAAGGAATCTACGAGCGGAATGCTGTCGGACATCTGAATGGGCACGCCAATCGCGTGCTGGTGATTCCAAACTGCGAGCGCGGGGCCCACTTGGTTTTGCCTAAGGAAGTAGTTTATGGCGGTGCGATAGTATTCAGCTTTGGCCGGCAGAACTCTCTCGAGAATCGGCGCGATATGTGGATCGGATCGCCAGCATTGATCAATTGCGGTCGTCGCAATCGAAGGGTCAACCAAGAGTGCCCGTCGAATTTCTGTATATCCCTCGGGTTGTTTGCCCTCGTACAGCAGGAAATTTCCATAGCGCCAGGCAACTTCCGACGAGATCGGATAATCCGCCTTTGCGTTTTCATACGCCCGCTGTGCCTGAATCGAATCGCCCGACGTCTGGTACGCGTCAGCCAACTCCATCCAAACGTCGGCGGAGTGCGGATCTATTCGAGAAGCCAATTGCAGATAACCGACCGCGTTCTGAACATCGCCGGCACCTACGTCCCACTGGCGCGAGAGACCCAAGCGGCGCCAATACCGAGCGTTGCCCGGTTCGAGCCTGGCGGCCAGCCGCCAGGAATCCGGTTTTGAAGATGCATTGAATTGCGCCGCAAGCGCGAACTTTCCGCTGAAGAAAGCCAATACTCCGGCGAAGAGCACGACCGCGGCGAGGAAGCAGGCTCGCTGCCATGCAGAATGCAGATCAATCACCATCGGTCGGTACCGAATTCAACTCCAGTCGCTCCTGGATGATCAGTTGGAGCTGCTTTCGCCGCACGCTCGTCGAATCCCCGTTCGACTGATATGAATATTCCGGGACGATCTCTTTGATCTTTTGCCGCACCGTATCTGCGCCTTCCGTACTCATGGAGCCTCTCAGTTCCCTGATCTGGCGCTGAAGCTGAAACCAGCCTACGAGTGGCCCTCGTATCCGTTTTATCTTTTCGAACGGGGTCGGGTGAATCTCCTCTGCCGAATAGTGAAGCTCTTCCTTCAACTTTTCGCCTTCCCGCAAGCCGGTAAATCGGATGCCCACTTCCCGCTCCGACCTCCCAGAAAGCAGAATCAATTTTCGAGCTAGGTCCAGAATTCGGACGGGCTTGCCCATATCGAGAACCAACATATCCCCGCATTCACCAACAGCGAATGCCTGCAAGACGAGCGAAACTGCTTCACGCCCAGTCATAAAAAATCTTTTGATTTCGGGATGAGTGATACTCAGCGGCTGGCTCCTGCGGAGTTGTTCCTGGAAAAGTGGAACGACGCTTCCGTTCGAACCCAGAACGTTTCCGAAACGAACCGAAACGCAACGCATCCCTTTGCCCGGCCGGCACGCCGTGATCAATTCGCCGATTCTTTTTGTGGCGCCCATCACGCTCGTCGGGTTCACCGCCTTATCCGATGAGATCAGGACAAAACTCCCACATCCGTTTTCCTCTGCGATTTCAAGCAAGCCGAGAAGCGCAAACACATTATTCTTGACCGCTTCGTGAACATTGCGTTCCATCACCGGAACGTGCTTGTAAGCGGCTGCGTGAAACACTGCCGCCGGACTATATTCGGCGAAGAGTTCACGAACACGCTCGGCATCCCCCACGTCGGCAACGCAAAAAACGATCTGGCCAGGGACACTCAGCGTGGAGAGCTCCTGCTCCAGGTAGAAGATTCCAGTTTCGCTTTGATCGATGCAGAGCAGCGTGGAAGGTCTATACTGCAAAATCTGCCGGCACAGTTCCGACCCAATCGACCCGGCTGCGCCGGTTACCAGCACCGTGCGTCCCTCGATTTGCTTCCTGACCAATCCAAGGTCAATCTGGACTGGATCGCGCCCGAGAAGGTCGTCGAGGTTCACATCGCGGAACTCACGGATGCTTCCTGTCCCCGCGATAATGTCGCGGAGCGCTGGTACGGTCTTGAACCTCGTGCCGCATTGTTCGCAGATCTGTACGAATCTCTGCATCTGCTGTCCCGTAGCAGATGGAACAGCGATGAGAATCTCGTCCACAGGACTAGTGGAAAGCAGAGCCGGAAGCTGATCAACGCGCCCAATGACCGGAACTCCCTGCAGCCTGATCCCAAGCTTCGATTCGTCATCGTCGACGCAACCCACGGTTTCGTAGGTGTTCTTCATCCGGTTGATTTCCCGCACCACCATCTGCGCCGCGCTACCCGCTCCGATCAGGATTACTTTGCGCCGGGATCTGGACATTTCACTCACGGATTCGGTCATAATTCGCGAAACCAATCGAACGCCGGACAACATGCCGATGCTGAGCAGCGCCTCAAGTACGTAAACAGCTCGGGGAAACGCGACAATGCCAAGAATGAACCTCATTACAATGAGAAATCCTACTGAGCCAAAGAAAGTCGCCTTTACGACATCCAGCGCGTCGCTGACACCCGTATACCGCCACCAGCCGTGTAGAAGCCCAAATCTCGAAATCGCAAGCAGCCGGATCGCGATCAGAAGCGGTGCTGCCCAGAACAAGAGGTCGCGCTGAGGCAGCGAAAAGTCAAAGCGCAGGAGCCAGGCGATCAGCAGCGCCGTGAAAATGAGGCCCGATTGAAACAAGCCAACCAACCAAATCCGGTAGTGCAATAGGTTTGAATGCATGGGATTTAGGCGAGATGCCACGTTATTTCGAAACCGCATACATCACTTTTTCGACCGCGCAGCAGGTATCCAGCATGTCCTGCTCGGAAAGCGTGGGATGCACAAGGAACGTCAAGCTGGTTTCCCCCAACTCCTTCGCAATCGGTAAACGTGTCTGTGGCCTCCATTCTTCGGGGAAGGCTTTTTCGCGATAGATTTCGCTGCAGGTTCCGCTGAAGCAGGGAATTCCCTCGGCATGGATCGCGGCCATGATCCGGTCCCGATTCCAGCCCGCTCTTAGGCGTTCGTTGCAAACAAACGCGTGATACTTGTAATAAGAATGACCAATCTCCGGCGGCGGCGGAGTTACCCGCAACCCTGGACAATTCGAAAACCTTTTCATCAAGACCGCCGCGTTTCTCTTCCGTATCGCCACCCAATGCGGAAGTTTCCGCAGTTGCGTCCGGCCAATCGCCGACTGCATCTCCGTCAGTCGCCAGTTCGTGCCAAACGAATCATGGACCCAGCGAAAACCATGTGAGTCTTTACTGTTGCCGCGTGCGTCGTCGCTCGTGCCGTGATCCCTAAAGCTCTTCGCGCGCGCATAAGCCGGATCGTCGTTGGTCGTAAGCATTCCGCCTTCTCCGCCGGTCGTCATGATCTTGTCTTGGCAAAAAGAAAACGCGGCTGCATCTCCGAGCGATCCGACCGGCCGCCCTTTGTAAGTCGCGCCATGAGCCTGTGCGCAATCCTCAATCACCTTGATGCCGCGCTCGTGCGCCAGTGCGACAATCGAATCCATGTCGCACGGCCATCCCGCCAGATGCACGGCGATAATCGCCTTCGTACGGGCGCTCAAAATCGGTCGAATTGTTTCTACCGTGATGTTCTCGCTCGTAGCGTCCACATCTGCAATTACCGGGTTGGCTCCCCGCATCACCACGCAGCTCGCCGATGCAATAAACGTCCGGCTCGGCACGATCACTTCATCGCCGGCACCGATTCCGAGCGCATGCAACGCGAGCTCCAACGCAACCGTTCCATTCGCAACCGCTACGCCGTGCCGGCAGCCGGCAATTGCGGCAAACTCCTGCTCAAACCGCCGCCCCTCCTCGCCCGTCTTGTAGTTGATCTTCCCCGACTGTAAAACTCGTGTCGCCGCCTCAATCTCGCCCGCCTCAAACAAAGGCCACAATGCAAACGGCGCCCTGCGGCTTCCAGGTCCTCCATCGATCGCCAACGCATTCCACATCGCGCTCGCTGCTGTCATCGTTTCACCCGTACGAAGCCCGCCGTCGTCGAGGTCTCGCCTTCGTCTCGTCCAACCAACCTACAAATTCGCGCTGGCACTCCCATCGCCACCACCTCATCCGGCAAATTCTTCACGACAACGGCTCCCGCCCCAACGATCGCGTGCGACCCGACGCGAACACGCTCGAGCACCACCGCCCCCATCCCCAGATGCGAAAACTCTCCTAATCGCGCGGCCCCACCCATCGCCGCGCGCGGCGCAACGTGCGCGTAGTGCCCAATTTCTGCGTCGTGCTCGACCACCGCCCCGCTATTGACAATCGCCGCGGCTCCAATCCGCGCGTCTGAATTCACAACCGCGCCGGCCATCACCACCGTTCCGCAACCGAAGCGCGCCGACTGTGACACCACAGCGCGAGGATGCACCAGCGTCAAAATCTCCACTCCCCACGCAGTGCAGCGCTCCGCTATCCTCCTCCGCGCGCACCCGTGCCCCACGCCCAACGCTACGGCGACCTGCGAGCGTCCCGCCTCCTCGCGTAGCCACTGGCCATTTCCAAAAACCGAGAACCCGATCACTCGCGCTCCCCACATCTCCTCGCGATCATCCACAAATCCCACAAACTCACTCTCGCCCCTGCACACGAGAATGTCCGCCACCACTTTCCCGTGTCCACCCGCGCCGTAAACGAAAATCTGTGTTCTGCTCATAGCTCGCCGCCGTGTTCGCTTCCGAGAAACTCCGGCACGGTCGCGTGCCCACTCCGCGAAATCCCATTCCCCGTCACAATCTGCCACGGCGTACTCAGCAGGATTCGCGCGTCCAACGCCAAACTCCAATGCTCCACGTACCACAAATCCAGGGCGAATCTCTCCCGCCAGTTCGTCGCGTTCCTCCCGTGAATCTGCGCCCAACCCGTGATCCCGGGCATCACCTCGTGCCGCCGCATCTCCTCCGCCGAGTAGCGCTCCAGGTATTCAATCAGCAGTGGCCGCGGCCCTACCAGGCTCATCTCCCCGCGCAATACGTTCCACAACTGCGGCAACTCATCCAGGCTCAGTTGCCGCAGCACCTTCCCGAGCGCGGTTAGCCTCTCGCTGTCGGTCAGCGCCCGCCCTTCCGAATCCCGAGCTTCCCGCATCGTTCGAAACTTCAGCACCACAAACGGCGCGCCCTTGTACCCCGGCCGCCTCTGCCGGAACAGAACCGGACTTCCGTCGCAAATCCAAATCGCCAAAGCCACCGCAGCCATGACCGGTGCCGCCGCAATCAACCCTACGCCGCTCACCAGCACATCCACAGCGCGTTTTACAAACAGTCTCATCGCGCCGGCCGTTCTCCGTGCCTCCGCGCCCTCTTCTCTCTCCCGCAGTGCCCTCGAATACTCCCGCGCCATCGCTTCCCACACCACCTCCGGTCGGAATTCCCGCCGCACGCGCTCGCGTCCTGCAGAGCCCATCGCCTCCGCCATCCTCCGGTCGTTCAGCAGCAATTCAAGCGCTCGCGCCAGAGTCCCGCTGTCTCCGACCGGCACCAGCATCCCGGTCACTCCATCCACCACCGCATCCGTCGCTCCCGTAGCTCGTGCCGCGATCACCGGCTTGCCTGCCGCATTCGCCTCTAGCAGAACATTGCCAAATCCCTCCCGGTAACTCGGCAACGCCAGCACATCCATCGCGTGGTAATAATCCGCCGCGTCCTGCACGAATCCCGTGCAGAGAATTCCCGCTTCGCGCCCGATCCGCTCGCGAACCGCCGCCGGCAGCGCGTCTCCCTCTTCCGGGTCGCCCACCAGCAGCAGCCTCGCTTCCGGAATCGTTTTCCGCAGCTCCAGATAAGCCTCCACCAGCTCGCAAACTCCTTTGTCTTTTGTCAGCCGCCCCACGAAGCCCGCCACCGGCGCTCCCGCCGGAATTCCCAAATCCCGCCGGATCGCCTCGCCACGCCGCAAAGCCTCTGCCGTCGGCGCGAATCGTTCGGCGTCCACTCCCGTGCAGCTCCCAGCGGCGAACACGATCGTGCTCTTCGCATCCACCACACCCAACTCGATCGCCTTCTGCCGTAGCGACTCGCTCACGCAGATCACCCGGTGCGCGCACCGGCACGCGATGCGCTCCGTCAGCAGCAACAGTTTCCGCTTCAGTCCCAATGTCGTCTCGCACCGCAATCCGTACAGCGTGTAGTACCGGCAAGGCACGCGGCACAGCCAAGCCGCCACGCCTCCCAGCAGTCCCGCCTTCGGTGTCCCAACATTTGTGATCGTCGGCCGGAGTCTCGCGATCACGCACAATAATTTCCAGAATGAGGCCGCGTCCTTCCAAGGCGAAATCTCCCGCTCCATGGCCACCTCTACGGTTTGCGTGCCTTCTCGCGCCGCTTTGCTGAGTTCTTCCCCCAGCGACGACACCACTACAACGTCATATCCTTTCTTCCCAAGGTATTTTGCTTGCCCCTCCACGAATCGCACGCTCAGCGACGACGTAAGGATGCTCACGATATCTATCCGTTTCTCTCCCACCCGATTTCCCTTAACGTTCATCGGTTCAAGAATTCTTAGTCAGACAGACGTACACTGGCTCCAACACTAATGGGAACGATCGGCCGATCAAGAGCACCAAACAGAACGATGAAGGAACCCAACAGCTGAACGATCATCGCGACGACCAAAGCCAAGGCTGCGCCCAACATTCCGCTTCGCGGCACGAGCCAGGCAGACGTAGCAAATGCCGCAAACGCCACCAACAAGAACAGGGGAAATTGGGGCTTAAAGCGACGAGCGGCGGTCATGGCGTAAGCCAAAAAGGTGCAGACATACCCGATTCCCGCCGCCACCATCAGACAGGTGAAGACATCGTTGTTGCCTGAATATTGAGAACCATAAAAAACCTTCAACAGCGATTGTCCGCGAAACATGACCACGACAACTCCGGTGATTCCGAGGATCGCCGCGACCGCAATCAGTTTCGCTAGTAGTTCGCCAAAACCCGAACGATTCCCGGATGAGTAGCGCTGAGCTAGTCGAGAACTGGCAGCCTGCCCCAGAGAGACGACTACCGCCGTACCCGCAAGCATCAAATAGGACATCGCCGCAAAGATGCCCAGCTCCCTTTGACCCGAATAGTGTTCGAGAAAGTACCGAGGAATGTTGACAGTGAGCGAAGTCAACGTGGTGACAAAGCCAAGCGGAAGCGCGAGCCTCGCCATTTCACCGAGCCTTCGCGCATACCAATGAGGCCTGGGAATTCCTGAATGCACAGAGTCACCGCCTGAAGAACCAAGAACGGCAGCTGGCCCACGAACGTCATACAGAACGAGAACCAACGCTATCCCTGCTGCCGCACAAAAGACGCCCCACGCGACGCTGTGTGTCAAATAGAAACCCAGGCAGAGTGCAAAAAGAGCCAAAGGTCCCTTCATCAGCAGGCTTTTGCAGATTCGGTCCATCCGTTCATGTTGCTGAAGCAGACCGTAGAAAATGTCTTCAAGAGACTCCAGTCCTCGCAACAGGCTAATAACGATCACAATCATCGCCATTTCACCGCGATAGCCCACCGCGTAAGCGATCGCCGCAATCGTAGCCATCGCGGTGAACGCTGTTGCCAGCCGGAGCGCCAGATATTCTCCGAATCCGCTCTCCCGCGTAGCGTCAGTTGCTTGGACCTCCCTCAAATGCAGATTGGAAAACAGCCAGACTGGAGCGCAAACTGCCATCCCTAGCGCAAACTGACCGACCTGCTCCGGGCTGCCGAGCTTTGCGAGAACCATAACCATTCCCCACTGGCACGCCCCATAGACAACGTTGCCCGTAAAGGTCCAGGAAAAACTCGCGCTCAGGCGAGGTCTGTCCGTCCTTGGGCCGGGACGCCTACTTTGCCCGTCAATACGGCTACGCTGGTCGAATTTCAGAGCCATCTGCCGAAAGAGAAGGAATTTGTTTTCGTATATCACGGTAGCGAGACGCAACTGCAAATGCGCCGCACCAGATGAATGGAGCAAGCTGAATTTTCTCGCGGGCAAGTGTCCCCAAGTTTCCCGCCATGTAAGTAAAAAGAAGAACAAATCCAACCCAATATGCGCCGACAAAAACAGTTAGCGCGTCCGTGGGGAGTCGCGGGCTATTTGAGACCGTTCCACGCGTTGAACGTTTCAGAAAACCCAGTACAAGGCAAACGATAAACGTCATTTCCGCCGCAGTGAGAACAAGCTGTTCCAAACTTGTTAATCTGAAGAATACTCCTCCACTTTCCCAGGGGAATGGCCGAAACATCACAGTCGCTGCTCCGTAAGGCAGGTAACCCACGACGGCTTTCCACCCAATCAGGGTCGGCACCTCTAAGGCGGTGTTTCCAGTGTCGAGAGCTGCATGCTGAGTCGATACCCGTTCCAAAATAACGTCCGGAGAAGAAGCTAGATCCTGCAGGTAATCACGCACGGCAAATTCCCCCGCCAGGAGGGCGAGCACCAAACATGAAACGGAGGCAAGCCTCGTAGCCAACGCTTTCCTGGAAGACAAACTTCGGACGATGAACACCATGCTCAGAGCACCGAGGTATACGCAAGCAATGTGCGGTCGGACCAGGAAAAGGCATACCGCTGCAACAAGACACGTGAAGTAACCCCTCTTCGACCCATTTTTGGCGAACTCAGCGGTTCCCCAAAATCCAAGGCCCAGAGAACAAAAGGTCAACGGGTCTTTGCCATGAATGCTGGACCAATAGAGGAGGGTTGGCGAGAAGAACAGAAGCAAACGGAGTGACTTACTTGTCTTGCCGTAGTAAAGAACATACGCTTTATAGAAAAAAATTGAACCGACTGCAGCGATTCCCGTGTTTAAAAACTTCACCGCCAGACGGCTAGTTCCGAACAATAAATAGCAAAGGCCTGTGTAGATCGAATAACTTTTTACGCCCCAATATAAGTCCGTCAGAGGCAATGTCCCGTTCAGCCGCAGTGTTTGAGACACTTGCATGCCGAACGCGTGGTATAACTCCGCATCCAGCCCTGTCGCAGAGAGGTAATACGGCTCAATGAACAATGTAGCGACGAGGACGGTTGCGATTCTCGCGCCGATCAATCCAAACGCGACGTAGAAGTCCTCTGTATTGCGAAAGATCCAAACTAAGAGCCACCCGAGCGGTACCATTAGGCCAATAAATTGGGCGCTGCTTGTAGAGCCTGCTGAAAATAGTAGAGCGATAAGGGGAACCACTATCATCGCAAAGACAAACATTGCGACCTTGGCGGAGATGATGGAACGGTCACGGCGCGGGATACGAACATTGGTCGGCGAACACCTAAACGCTCTGGAAGATGAGACCGAGGAGATCACAAAACTCGCTCTGTCATTTTTGGCAGTTCCAACGCGCAAGCGCCGACGTCCACCGCCACCGAGCGCATCAACAAGTCAAACGAAATCACAAGCCGCGTCTGCTTCTTCTGCCGCACGACCACGCCGGTCAATCCCGCCAGGGGCCCGCTGAGCACCCGCACCCGCTGCCCGCGCTCCAAATACCGGTGCGGCAACAGCGGATGGTCCCCGGCAAGGCAGGAGCGAATCGCCTCGATATCCTCGCTCGGAACCGCCACTGGATGCCCATCAAACCCTACCAGCCGCGCCACTCCCGGAACCTGCAGTACCTGCAACCGGTCCCGCAACGCCAGCCGCACAAACACGTACCCAGGGAACAGAGGCAGCTCCAGCCGCACCCTCCGATCTTTCCAACGCCGCATGCTCTCATACAACGGGAGATAGCACTCGGTGGATCGCCGCCGCAACTCCGCAGCCACACGCTTCTCGTGGTTCGCGCTGGTATAAGCCGCGTACCATTTCGGAACGTAGCGTTCGTCTGCCACCGGTGCCATCAGTGGCAAACCTATTTCGCCTTGTGCTAGCGCGGCGGAAATGAGGGCAGTTTCCATTGACTTTCTGCAGCTTCGCCCCGTCACTTACAGGGCAATTTGTGACCTAACCCTTTTTTCTTCATTCGCTTACAAGAAAATTACGTCAATTCTTCGCAATCACGCCCTTGCCATCTTCATACGGCTCGTAGCGGTAGTAGCTTTGGTAGTAGCCGTTGTGCCGCACGTCCACGTCGTTCAGCACCACCCCGATTAGCCGAGCACCCACGTCCCGCACGTGCAATTGCGCCTGCTGCGCCAATTCCTGCGGAGTAAACCCTCCCCGCACCACCAAGATCGCCCCCTCGACCATCGTGGCCAGGATGCGCCCGTCGGTCACATTGAGCAGCGGCGGGGCGTCGATCAGCACGAACTGGTAGTCGACCATCGCTTCCATGATCAGCCGCTGCATCCGGTCCGACGACAGCAGCTCACTCGGGTTCGGCGGCACCGGCCCACACACTAAGCAATCGAGCCCGGCGACTCCTGTAGGCCGCACGAGGTCGCGCCAGCCATCCTCACCCGTCAAATACGTCACCAGGCCCCCGGACTCCCCCTCAATATGAAAAAGCCTGTGCACACACGGACGCCGCATGTCGCCGTCAATCAGCAGCACGCGTTTCCCAAGTTGCGCCAACGAAATGGACAGATTGCACGCAACGGTCGTCTTGCCCTCGCCCGGTTCCGCGCTGACAAATGTCAACGACCGCGGCGGCCGTCCCGCGGCGGAAAGCAACACCGACGTCCGCAACCCCCGGAATGCCTCCGACAACGCCGAATGCTGCGCTCCATTGCCATCGATACGAATCCACGGCTTCCCCGGGTGCTTCTCCAACGCAAGCATCTTTCCGTTTCCATTCGACTGCGCCGCGACATTTTCCGGCAGCCCGTACACGGCCGCGCCTTCATGTTCTAGCGATTCACGCGAAGGAATCAACGCCAGCGCCGGCACGCGCAGGATGCGCTCCACGTCATCGGAATTCTTCAGCGTGTTGTCCAGGTGCTCCTGCAAAAACGCGATGCCAATCCCGCAGCCTAACCCCAAAACCAGCGCCAGCCCCAAATTCAAGAACGGCCGCGGCCGAACCGGCCGTGTCGGCGGCACCGCCGCATCCACGACCCGGATATTGCTCGCATTCATTCCCGCTGATACGCCCGCCTCTTTCAGCCGTTGCAGTAGGCCTTCATACAACTGTTTGTTGGTATCCACTTCGCGCTTCAGAATGTTGTACTGAACTGCGCGCTCGGCCACCGTGTTTGCCTGGCTCTGCTGTTGTTCGAACGCCTGACGAACTAAATCCTCTCGCCGCGTCGCCGCCAGATAACCATCGACGATTCCCTGCGCGGCCCGTTTCCGTTCTTCATCGAGGCGCCGTTCGATTCCATCGATCTGGCTCTGAAGCTGCTTCACCTTTGGATAGTCGTCCGTGAACGTTGTCGAGAGCGCGTCCCTTTGCCGTTCGAGCTCCGCCAGCCGCCCCGTCAGCTCTTGCATCAATTTGTTGTCCACCACGCCTGGTAGTGCGCTGTAATCACCGGCCTCCGTCAGTCGGTAGACTGACTCCTTCGCATAGCGCTCGGCCTGCGCCTTGGTCAGCTCATCCTGCAATTGCCGCAGCCGCTCATTGACAATGTTTTCCGTATCGCCCTTTTCCGTCTCGAGGAATAGCAACCCGTTCTTCTGCGCGTAGCTTTGAAGGTCGTCTTCCGACTTTTCCAGCTTCGCCTTGAAGCTCTCCAACTGTTGGGACAACCACTCAGACGCCTTCTGCGCCGATTGCCATCGGCT
The DNA here is from genome assembly GCA_963722985.1 of Candidatus Acidiferrales bacterium. Classification (GTDB taxonomy): domain Bacteria; phylum Acidobacteriota; class Terriglobia; order Acidiferrales; family UBA7541; genus Acidiferrum. The sequence continues at coordinate 1,423,657 of CAVROZ010000008.1, forward strand.
TTCCAGATTTTCCTGAATGTAGTTGTCCGTCAGCGAATTCACCACCTGTGCCGCGGTCTTGGGATCCTGCGCTTCGAAACTGAGCTGAACCAGCCGGCTCCGCCGCACCGGATCGACGCTCAACCGATCCTTGAACTCCTTCAGCACCGTTTGTTGAGTATCGGGGTCAATGATCGAATCTTCGGAAGCCGCCGCATGCGCTTCGGTCTGGAAAAATCCGCTCTTCGGCTTGTTGAACTCTCGCTCCCGCTCTAGGTGCAACTGATCAATCACCCGCCGCGCCAACGTTTCGCTCTGCAGCACCTTGTACTGCGTTTCCAAATAGTTGTCGGACACGTTTTCGAGCTGAAACAGCTCCTGCACGGTCGGAATATTCGCGTTCTCCTTCTGGATTTCCAGCAGCGCATCCGCGCGATACACCGATTTTTCCTTCAACGTCACCAGCAAAGTGATCGTGAACGTGACCAGAACGATCGAAAAAACCGTCCACCGCCGTTTTTGAATCGTCCGCCAGTGAGCCCGCAGATCTGGCCCTTCCGCCGCCTCTTCGATCTGATATGGCTCGAGCAGCTCCGGCCGCAATCTCTCTAGCCTGGGCCGAATCGGATCAAACAATTGAATTTTCGTTTCGTCTGCCACGTCACCACCTGTAAATTGCTGCGCCGCCGAGCGTCCCGATGATGCCGGCCGTGCTCTGTTCCAGAACCGTCAGTGCTTGTTTGCCGGCACTGTTCGGAACAAACAGCACATCGTTCGGCTTCAGTAGAGGAGCCGCCGCTTTTCCGGCCATGATCTTGTCGAGATTGATGGCAATTTCCTTTGGCATTTCACCGGATTTCCCCGCAACGAAGATTTTCGCCTCTTTGCCTTTTGAGGTAGGCCCGAGCCCTTCCGCCAGCGCGATGGCCTGCAGCACCGAAATGTTTTCATTCGTCTTCAGCAGAAATCCGCCAGGTTTATGAACCTGCCCCACGACATACACAATCCCCGCGCGAGAAACTTTCACGACGTCGCCTGGGTAGACCAGTACGTTGGACTGAGGACTGCCAGAATCCAGGAGGTCTTTCAAATCGATGGAAATCGCGTCAGTATTCGAACTCGCGTCATTTCCAGCAAGGGACGCATTCGGCCCCGGCGCAACACTCTCCGAAGAAGCCTCAGTTGCACCGGATGTAGAAGGAAAATCACTCGGGTGCCGCATGACAACGACCGTGTCCCCAGCATCGTTAGTCAAGCCTTGCGCCATCGACAGAACTTCAACCAGCGTCTTTGCCGTTCGAATCTGATATACACCCGGTTTTTCGACCGCCCCAAACACAGAAACCGGATGGCTTTTCATCTCCTGCACAAAAACGTTCACTTGCGGGTCTTTCATGTACGTTTGCCGCAGACGGTCCGCTATGGCTTCCTGTGCCTCCCGAGTACTCAGCCCCGCCACCCCAATCGAGCCGAGGAGCGCGAGAGAAATGGATCCATCGTCAGAAACCCTTACCGTGCGATTCAGATCGGGCGCTTCGAGTACGGAAATCTCCAGCAAATCTTCAGGTCCAATTTGATAATCGACGGTGGACGAACTCGCTTCGGACGTTTTTTTCTCCTTGGCAAGTTCAGCAATCTTCTGGTTGTAATCCTGACTGGTTTCCGAATACGCCGAAGTGCCCTTCATCGATGCGGGAGCCGGAGCAGGTACTTGCGCGAGCAATGGGATGCCCAAGGCCGCGGTGCCCAAAGCAATCAGCACACGCAGCGGAAGTACTCTTCTTTGCGTTCTATCCCGAATAGCGCCCCCCTGGTTCATCGAAGCGACCATCTTTATTCGACCGACTCAGTCGAGGAGGGACTCGTCGTCGACTTCGATCCCCTGGTTCCCAAATAAATGCCAATCCCTCCGGCCGCAGCGCCGCCAATAATTACCCAGAGCAAAACGCTGTTGCCGCCTGTTCCGCTTTTCTTCGCTCCTCCCCCAGCTAATTGCACATACAGGGAAGACTCGTTTCCGCTTCGCACCACCACATTGTTAAGCGAGTAAGTGTCGAATCCCACTTTTTCAACATGCAGCGTGTAGCTGCCCTGATTCAGATTCGTGAAGCTGAATTTGCCTACGTCGTCGCTTTGAGTCGTGAAGACTTTTCCAGCTGCGTCTGACAAGGTCACCTTGGCGTCTGAAATCGCAAATAACGAAGCGTTGACGACCGTTCCATCGATTGAACCCGGTTCGGACTGGCTTGCGGCGTCTTGCCCGCTGCTCTTTGTCCGCGACTCAGCCGGATTCCGGGAACCGCTCGCCGAAAGGGAACTCGATTGGTTCGGCCGTAAGAGGACCGCGTGGTCTCCTTGCACAAGCTCTAAAGATCCTTCTTGCACCCTGACCTGCGCCTGCTGGTGATCGATAAAACTCAATTGGGCGCGAACCGAAGAGTCAGATCGACTGCGCAGCGTCATCCCATCATGACTTTGGAGGCTGATCTGAATATGCCCACGGCTCTCGAACCTAACCGTGCCCCGCTCGAGGTCGACGGCCACAGTTCCCGCTTCCTTCGTTACTTTGGCACTCGTGTTTGGTCCAAGCCACAGCCGCTCCTGCGGAGCCGATGCCAGTAGCAACGCCGAGTTCGCGTGAGTTTCGAGAGCGTCACCGCTCGAAATGACACTTCCGTTGATCAGGGTTTGGCCGTTTCGGTCTGCTGAACCCGTCAGCTTGGCTACGGCGATGGACGCTGGAACGCTGCTCGGGCCCCCGTGGGCGCCGTTTGCTTCATCGGGCGACGTGGCGCCGGAAAAGCCGGAAGCAGGTTGGTAGACCAACAGCAGCGAGCAAAGCAACGCCAGCAGCCCTCTACCGCTTATCGCTCGCATCGTACTCATCTGTGCCTCCTCAAGGTCGTTGCGTTTTGACTCGCTTTAACTCGTCGAGAAATGCAAAGCGCGCAAAATCGCGTCTCGTGACGCCGTTGTATACGTCCGCCGGATATCCCCTTCTTCGGACATCCAATAGATCTCGACGACGTCCGTCGCCTCCCCAATAGCCACGATTCTCACGTGGGGTCGCTTCGCCAAAATTGCTGTGCACATGGGGATGGCTTTTCCAGACTCATCGAGGGGAACAATCAGGCAGTCCGGGTTCGTACGCTCCGTCGCGGGAACGATGGCGTTTTCCTCACTCACATCACCGACAACTTCAATATCTGGCTCTTCCCGAATCGTGTCATAGAGCATGTCGCGCCAGATTCTGGTCGAGTTCGCAATCAACACGCGAATCTTTTCGTTTTCCAACGCATCGCTCTCAGGGACCGCATCTTGGCTAAAGCTGACACACGCGCACAAGGCCCATCGGGATTCATTTTTGGTCCGGTACTGTACGAAGCCGCGTGATGGACCCAGGTATTGAATCGCGCACGCGATGTACTGGTTCCCGGTACTGGACACGAAAATCGGGGGAAAAACACGCCGTCAGGGCTTGCGGACGAGAGCCTGCGAAGCGATCAGTGATTTTTATCGGAAATTAAATCGGAACAGAGAGGCGGGCAGCTAATTTGCTCGCCGGAGCCACGCCCGTAGGGCGCGACTCGACAAGCTGCGCAAGCATCGCGCGATTCTTGGACTGCGTCTTCTGCAGAATGCTGTGCACGTGGTTCTTCACGGTTTGCAGCGAAAGATTCAGGCGCCCGGCGATTTCCTTGTTCGCCAGGCCTTGTGCAACCAACGACGTCAGTTGATGCTCGCGAGGTGTCAGTTCGCAAGTCGATTGCGCGCTGCTTGCCTTCAGGCGCGGCCCGTTGGCAATAAGGTTAAACAACGCCCGCTCCAAATGGTGCGGGCAAACAACAGAATTTCGCTCGAGCCGGTGCGCTGCAGCCAGCATCTGCTTGGCCGAAGCGTCTCTCAGCAGATAGCCTTCCGCTCCAGCCTGTACTGCCTTGACGAACATCTCTTCGTCGTCTTCCATTCCGATCATCAGAATTTTACTTTGCGGTACGGCCTCGTGAATCGCGCGTGTGCTCTCAAAGGCCCTGTCATCCCATTCGGGCCGCTGCACGACAATATCTGGATTCATGCGGGCTCCCTGGGTCCCGACCAGCGGCGAGCAATCGGGCGCACCAGTCACGCGGAATCCCTTGTCCGTCCGGAAAAGCCTGATCAACGATTCGCGAAAAAAACGGTTGGCAGTAATGACAAAAATAGTCCCCATCGCTGAAAACTCGTTAGAAACAATCCTTTATGAAATAGTCCGAAGACTCCCATCCTGGGGACCCGAAGAGGGGGACATCCTAGTAGTGTCCCTGCTGCATGTCAATGACGAAAACATGACGTGTCGTTAGCAGATGATATGTCCGGTTGAATTAGCACGTGATATGTCCGCTTTTAGCGAGCCGTTAGGGTAGAGCTACCAGCCGGGAGGGAGGCATGGAGACCTACCCAAGAGCGGCAGTGGAGCGGGCCATGAAGATCCAGGAAGTAATTTTGCGGGCGGTGGCCAAGAAGATTACCTGGAGCCAGGCAGCGGAAATCATCGGCATCGGTGAGCGACAGATGCGGCGTTGGCGACGGCGCTATGAAGAGTTCGACTATGACGGTCTGTTTGATCACCGCTTGGGGAAACCCAGCCCGAAGCGGGTGCCGCTGGCGACGGTGGAGGAAATCTTACGTTTGTATCAAGAGCAGTATGGGGATTTCAACGTGCGGCATTTTCATGAAAAACTGCGGGAACAGCACCACATCCGGCTCAGTTACACGTGGGTAAAGCAGGCCTTGCAAACCGCCGGGCTGGTGAAGAAAAACAAGAAGCGTGGTGTGCATCGACGGCAGCGGCCACGGCGCCCGCTGCCGGGGATGTTGTTGCATCTCGATGGCAGCTCGCACGCCTGGTTTCAGGATCACCGGAGATACGACTTACTGGTGATTCTGGACGATGCCACTAGCGAGATTTACTACGCCCAGTTGGTGGAAGAGGAGTCCACGGCTACGGCTTGCCAGCTCATCGCCCTGATCGATGATGTCCAGTGTCCAGCCGCATCTGGGGACGGTTCACCGAGCACGAAAACACTGACGAAAACATTGCGAAAACGTTGCGAAATCGCAATGAGAGTTTCCCCCATTCCTCGCCGAGCATAAGTCACTGCATGCCCGCCCGAGCCTCGGAAACCGCGGCGGATCAAAATCGACATCGATGATCGGCTGCCACAGAAAACTGACGTTGATGACCATTACTTCTGGTCCGGATGGAACCTGTGTCTACCTTATGGAAGGCCAAAAAAGTTCCCGCGTTTCCAAATTTCCATCAACGACCTCTCGGGCCAAGTTGTCCTTGGTGCTTCCACAGTCTAGCCCGACGCCTGGTCCGGCTAAGTCCACCGTCTTGTCTTATATTATGGAGGGCGGATCCCCGAGGCGGTTTACGAGAGCTATATTCAGTGGACCGAAGCTAACGCACCGGAAGTCGCCTCCGCGGATCATCTGATCGAAAGTTACATCTTTGCTGAACGCTCGGGAAACGTCGTTCACGCCCAGGGAATCGCTCAACTGGCCATTGGATTTGATAGTCGTGTTGTCATTCGCCTTCCGGTGATGGAGATATAGTCCAACAGGTCGAAAAAGGGCAGCAGCGACAGCGTTCGAGACATGAAAAGAGGATGTCATCAAAGGGTAGAATGGAAACGGTGCTGTATCTTGTGGCAGCTCGCGCAAAGCGTGATCAGGTTGTCCAATACATCGTCGCCGAGGCTGCTCCGTTTGATCAGATGGTGAATATGCAAATCCTTCGACGAGCCACAATTTTGGCAACGCCACCCGTCTCGGTCGAGCGTCTCTTTGCGGAGCAAATCGTATTCCTCGGAACTGAGTTTCAGTCGTCGTCTCTTATGCCGTAGAGGCATCATTGTTCTTCATTTGTACGATAATGGATTTATCGCTAGCGCCGAATCCGAAGACTCACTTTCCTCAATGTTTGCTCCCGCAAGAAAATCCGCACAGATCATCTCCAAGCAATAGCCCCTCGACTTGTCGGTTCCGAGCATCAGTCCAGCCGTCTCGATGGCTTTCTCGACTACCGGCAGCTGGCTCTTGTAAAGTTTGAAGTAGACGATCTCCCACACTTCCGTTTCCTTCCCCGTCAGATGTCGCTCGACCTCTCGCTTGAACTCCTCCTTCGGGAGCGCTTGGGCCTTGACTCTCGACGAAAGGCCTACTACCTCATGGCCATTCACGAGAATTTGACACGCGTTTCGAAGCAGCAGTTGCGGGAGATCGGCTGGACGAAGGCGCGAGAGCTTGCCAAGGTAGCACGGAGGGAGGGGGAGCGGTTCGAAAGTGCACCCTGGGTGCACAGGGAAACCGTTTCTCAAGGAAGTCGTCAAACGATGACATCTTCTCTAGTCGCCAGTACTGTCCTGCCCGAACTTCGCAGAGATAACGGCCCAAATCGACGAACCGTAGGTCGCGTTCATGAAGGCGTGCTTTGTCCCACGCGAGGATCTCGTCGATCTTGCCGAGGACAAATACAGCATGAAGCTGGTTCCAGAATGCAGAACCGAAGGGCTAGGAACGGTTTATGAGTGTGCCATTGGTAGGAAGCTCGTTCGACGCGGACCAAAAAAGACACCATCCAGATTAGTGGAGGACGCGTCCTGATTACGCGGATGGTTGGCACTGCCGCTCAGTTCCCGATGGACTTATCTTCGGTCTAGGTGACCTGTTGGGATCCGGGAGAACCACAACATCGCAAACCGGGAGACAAGCATCATGCGACCGGTCGCCGAACCTGCCGGGCTTTCTTGAACAAGAAGGTTATCTAGCCACGACGGCAGTTTTCCTCGATATCATAGGCTGATGACCGATCAGCCAAATTCGCGCTTTGACTTTCAGATCAACCACGATTTGCCGACAACCTCGTTGATTATGATTGGACGAATACGCGAGCACTTCCCAAGTAGCGATGCTCATTGGATCGAAATGGGTATGGCTGCCGCCGAGAGAGCGCACGCTGGTCAGTATCGCGGAGATGGAAGTCCCTACGCCATACATCCGTACAGGGTTGCTCTCTTGGTGCTGGACCATGAACCGTTGTCCACAAAGGAAAGTCTGGTCTCTTGCCTTCTCCATGATGTCATTGAGGACACCGACCTTACTCAAGAAGATCTTTCTCGACAATTCGGATCCGTTGTTGGCGATCTTGTGGCCGCCGTCACTCGATACAGGCCGCGGAACGAAACGCCTGCACAGAAACGCGACGGGAAAATAACCAACTGGCATCAGATAATGGCGGCGCCCCGGGATGTCCGAGTGGTTAAGACATTCGATTATTGCGATAACCTTGTAAGCTGCAAGTTTATAGCGCCTGACAAACCAGCGTTCACCAAGATTCCGAGATGGCTTATGGAAGCACAAACACTCTATTTGCCGCTTGCACAAAAAACCAACCCAGCGGCCGCTCGATTGATCGAAAGTGAATTGCGGTATTATTTAGCGGCCGGCCATAAGATGGGTGGATGGCTTGACTGAGCCCAAACTGATAACCGACATCCATCATCTACAGCTTCATCCCACCATCAAGCATCTTTCTCGTGGTCAGCCCGCGCCAGAGGAACCGGCTGTATCTTGGAGGGAGTCAAAGCAGGCTTTGCGGATTTGATTTTTCTGTATCGTCATCCGCTCGATTCTTTACTGACGAGTTGGCTTTGGTGGCACACCTGCATTCGCGAAAGCAAAATCGACCGTCGTCATCCTCTACTCGGCTCTCCGGCAGTTAAATCATCTTCGAGCTGAAGATGTCCGTTCTTTATCATGTCTTGGTATAACGTTACATCCTGCGGATTGTCGATTTCGCCCCATTGGCCTTCAGTCGCGAATGTGCTGATCGCGAGTTTCTTTTCACTCAGTAGCCGGCGCAGCAATCCCGTCATATCGAGCCGATCGCGAATTGGTTGCTCTAGCGGGCTGAGTAGCTCCTCGATGACCGCCCACGCGGGAGGCGTGAACTTCAGCAACCCCATGTATTGACCCATGATGTCTTCAATCTTTGTTGTCTTGCCGCCAATCTCCAGCAATTGGCCCGCGCTATCGATGCGAAAGGTTTCCGCATCGGCTAAGGGGTCCGTGAAGCGGCGAGTCCACAGGCGGCGCCAAGCCCGATCATAACTAATGACCAATTGACCCGGTGTGTCGGCCAGGCCACGGACTAACTCGCTGCGGTAGAAAATATCTGCATAGCTGACGATGACTGGGCCAGACCGTAGCCAAGGGGTGGCCGCGACGAGCGACATCACCATATTGGTTTCGGCCCACCGTTCGTTCGAGAAAAAGGCGAGGCCAGGAAAATCGATCAATTCGGCTCGATACCCGCGGACAACCGCGATGTCGTCGATACCACCCCGTCGGAGCGCCGCGACTTGCCGCTCGAGGAGCGGTTTGCCCCCCAGTTGGACGAGACATTTCGGCCGGTCCTCGCCGAGATGCCTCAACCGGCTGCCCCGGCCGGCGGCTAATATGATCGCGCGCATCATTCGACCGCGAAAACCCGGTGGAAGAGAGTCAAGTCAGCAGGGGAGAACGGGAAGAAACGCTCAGGGTGCCACATGATCCCCGTTATGGGCTGAGACGAATGACGGACGGCTTTGACGACACCGTCTTCGGCTACTGCCCAGACATCAAGTGGCGGTCGCGAATCGGATGCGCCGAAATTGTGATAACTATTTACCTCTTTGGGCTTGCCGTCGATCCGAATGACCTGACGCGGGGCTACGTGCCCTTCAACGCGTCGCAACGGAACCGCGAAGCGCTGCTGAATGACTTGCATACCTCGACAAACGCCGACCACGGGCAGGCCTTTCCGCTCTGCCAAATCGAGCAGGGCATTTTCGACAGCGTCCCGTTCCGGCGCATCGCCTCCCAACTCAGCAAGATCGTTACCACCGGTCAACACCAACCCGGAAACATCTGCACCTGCGCATAGCTCCACGGCCACACTGATAACGTTCGGAAGTGCCAGCGGCAGAAGGCCGCACGCCGCCAGGAATCGTGGCCAAGCCTGATCGAGACAATCACGGCGCTCACCATTGGCTGGAATGATCGATACCCTTTGGGTGATTGCGATTTTCTTCATGCGATGGTCAAGACCTTCTACGATCTTCGAAGACTGCAAGCGCTGACGAAGCCTCGCCAAGCCTAGAATACCAAGCTCGACTGGAGCCGGAAACTTTTATGCCCACGGCTGCAGGAGTCGGCGTGCACTCGCGAGACGAAAGACCGCCTCTGCTCTACTTGATCTTTTGTGCAAAATAGATCCGAGTTGTGTAGGGCACATCGATGCTTTCAGGCAGCTCGGCCAAATAACAGGCGATTTGTTCGATGATGTCATTAAATAACGATTCGCTCCCTGCCTGTCGTTTAAGTGTCGCGTGTGACTTCCAGGCAACAATAATGTCTGCCTTCGGCATTTGCCATACAAAACTACCTTCAATTGATTTCGCAGCAGAGAAGTGACCATTGGCGTTGATAATGTCTTTCGGATCTTCTCTTCTGGATCCATACGAATAAGTTGGAATCGAGGATTTGATGAGGGACTCTATGTGCTGCTGAATCGGATCATCTAAATCCCGATGATTCCACATACAGGCAAACCAGCCGTTCGGGACAAGTATTCTGGAAACCTCGGATAGGGTTAGGCTTTGATCAACAACATTGAATGAGCTGCCGAAAAAAACTGCGTAAACACTGCTTGTCGACAATCCCGTAGCTTCACCTGTTCCAACGGACCAGGTAGCCGTTTTGCCCAGCGTATTTTCGATTCCAATCGTTCGCATTGCATCGTTGGGCTCGACGGACCTGACCGTTAATCCGTACTTGAGCAACTCCTTCGTGAGCTTGCCCGTGCCTGCACCAATATCGGCTACTGACCTAGAAGGGTCGCAGTCAATTGTCTTCAGCAGATTCTTAATCGCGTCGCTGGAGTAGTCGGCTCTCTTGTCATAATGAGAAGCGTGCTCGGTATAATCCCAGGTGACCCTGGGTAGGGAAGTGCTGTTGCCCATCAATTTCCTCCGCGAAATCGGATGCGCGACGATGCCGCTTAATGGATATGCGATAAAGACCGATTTCATGCGATGACCAAAACCTTTTGGTTCGAGCAGTCCAAGCACAGTTTGCGAGCTGTTTGCCAACGCTGAAACAAAGCTTCGCCTGCCCCGATTACAGCGGGCATGCCCAGTTCGCCGGCGCGGATCGCCATGTGCGAATTGGCCCCGCCGTACTTCGTGACGAATCCGCTGATATCCCGTGTGAAGATCCAGTCGAAACCAGGGTCCGCGCTGGGCACGAAAAGAATCCGTCCAGCAAAGCTCTCCGGCGGGTCATTGACCGAGGCAATCGGCGCGGTCACGCTTTTTCGGGTAATGAAATTAGGCTGGCTCGGGGGCAGGTGAAATGCGAACACTTCGCTGGGCGACGCGATGATCGGCGGAAGCACCAAATTGCGGGTCAGCGAGTTACGCTCCCTCCCATGCGCGACACTATCCAGCAAGACCTCGCGCACCGAACCGCTCTCGCTGTAGAGATGGCGGATGGTGTCGTAGGACAGGAACGCGCAGTCCTCGGAGGAAAGACCGTGATCAGCCCCTAGTTGCCGGATTAAAGACAGAGCGTCACTCAAGCTGCGCGTAAACACAAACTTGGCATATTCGCGCCCCTCAATGCCGGCCTTGATGAATTCGATCAAACTGAGAACGTCGATGTCGAGTTCATGTTCCTTGAGCAGTTGCTCGATGCGGCGCAGCTGCTCGATCGAGAGAGCGAAGCGCGGCTGTGCGGACTCGTTCGGTCGGGCACTTGACCAGTCGAAATAGAGGTCGGGCGCCTCGTCGTAGCGCGGCGACAGAATGTCATATGTTCCCGGCCGAAGGTGGCCGTAGCGCGCCAGAAAGTCTGCCTTCGGCAGCTGCGCGAAATCCCGCCCGATGCGCGACCCTACGGTATCCACACTCGCCATGAATGTGGCGCTTTCCTCGGAACTGAGAACGCCCACCGCTACGAAAGACTGAAGCAACTGAACCGCAATGAAACCCGCGCGGGCCAGGCCTGCGAACGGCAACGTGCCGTATCGCTTGCAATCTTCGATCAGCCAGTAAATGCGGCTGATCTTGTCGATTTCCGCGTTACAGATTGCGGGAAATCGCTCTGCCAACAAGTCGATCTTCGCCCGGTCGCGCCGCCAAAGCGCAGTCTCCCCATGCATAATGCGATTGGTGAGGCGCCGCAACGCATTCGAAAGGTCAGCAAGGTCGCCTGATGAGAATCCGTGCTCGGCGAGTCTTCCCATCCGCTGCGGCAAGTCCAACGTGTAACAGGAGAAGATGATCGCAAACTCAACCTTGTCATGGAGATGCGGCTCTAAGAGTAGACAATCGCTGTAGTAATTCACCAAACGGCCGGCCAGATCGTCGGGCACATCGCGCGGCACGAAGGAGTTGAAGCTGACACGCACATCGATGTAGGGCAATCCGTGGAAGCTGACCAGCAGAGGAAAACTGCGAAGATTCTGATATCCATAATTGTCACGCTGATAAGCCCAAATTGCGTCCGTGATGAGTTCGCAATAGAGGGACAACGAGAGCGGCCAGGGCCGCACTCCGATGATTTCAGCTGGATTCCAGTCTGGCATCACGCCAAAGATGGCGCGGCTACCGTGCAGGTAGGGATGCGGTCGACTGAGCAGCGCAACCTTGCGGGCGATATCGGCTACCGCCTCGTCTACCTTCGCGTCTGAGGCTCCGCCGTGACAGTCAAGGGCAAGCGGCCGGACTTGCAGAAGATAAAGCTGCGCGTCTTCGCCAATCGCAAATTCCACATCGATTGCATCACATCCCAGAAGAGTCTCGAGTTCGCTAACGAGAGCGAGCACCTGCGCCAGCGATGGTGGGCAACAATCTAGGCGCGATTTTAGACAATAGAAGGTCTTGAGATTGTCGCCGACACCTGCTGTCACCCGGTCGGTCAAGCCGGAACGGTCATCGTAGTTGATCACGAAGTAAGGGCCGCCGCTCGGACTGCGCGAAAAGACCACCCCGGCCATCGCCACGCCGTCCAGCATGGGCTGTACAAAGATCTGATCGTCGCCCTTGCACCCACCGGCGAACGAGTCAATCACTTGTTCGATAGCCTCAGCGATTGCCGCGTTACCGGCGACACCAAGTACGGAATCATACTTTCCCGCCTGGCTCGTAGCGATTCCGTCCTCGCATCGGGCACTGCTGCGCACGATCACCCGGCCGGTACCCCAGGACGCAGCGGTGATTCCCGCTAGTACAGCAGCTGAGTCCGAGCGCCAATTGTCGACCGAGAATCGAACCTGAGGCAGAACACGACCATTACCCAGCAGCGGCGCCAGCTCCTCGAGCGATTCGGCCTTCGTTTTAAAAGTTACACGATGGGCCGGGTGAGCGCCGTTTCCCGTAATGTGCTTGTCGCATACCGCCATGATACTGTCAACGGCCCTAGCCACGTCGAGCGTCCCAAAATTGTCGACGACCAGATCAGGGTTCTCTGGCGTCTCGGCGGGCACATCAAGTCCAACCACGTCGCGCAGAACTCCTTTTTCAGCTCCTGCATAGATCCCCTTGCTGTCACGGCGCCGCAACTCCTCCAGTGGTACCCGGAGGTAGATCTCCCTATAACCCGCTATGTTCTCCCGGTTCCAACGCTGCACGTCGTGAAACAGCGAGATGGTCGCACAGACCACATCCGTGTCCTGCTGCGCCAGCATCTGACACAGTCGCGCATTTCGCATCGCCGATTTCCGTCGATTGTTTGTGCTATGTCCGAGATCTTCAGCGATTACACCACGAAGCGCGTCGCCATCGAGGAAGGTGACCGCACGGCCGGCAGCACGCAATCGGCTGCACAGTTCCCTGCCTACGGTAGTCTTGCCGGCGCCAGACAGGCCCGTGATCCAGAAGACGAGTCCCGACGAACGCTCATTTCGGGGCTCCCCCAAGGCCATTTCATTTATGTCAGTCTGCATACGGGCTCGAACCGTAACATAATACTGAGTAACATTGCAGTAACATTGGCGTAACAAAGCAGCAATATATATTAAAACCCGCTTGGGAGTAAACGGGAGCTTGGTACCGGTGGTTCTAGGCGTTCAAGCTGCGACGCCGGAATCCCGGATTGGCCATCTAACCTCTCCAAAGGGTCTAGAACGGTTCACCCGGACACAGGATCGACCTTGGTCGAACTCTCGTCTGACTTTTCTTGGATTTGAGCGGTGCAACCCTTACTGCGTTTGTTTCGGCCGTGGCAGTGGACTATCAAATGCCAGCTGGCATTCTTCCGCGACGAGTTTAGATGATGCTGTAGCCGATTTTCTGAATTCGTGATTTCGTCTCCGAATCCAATCCAAGGATGAAGTCTCTAAATTGCGGAGATTTTTCCTGAACCGCCAAATAACCATAAGGTTTAGTTTTTGGCGGGTCTATACACAGGCGGCTCAAATCAAGATCAACCGACATGACTTCAACGATCTTGGAAAACTCCTTTAATGGATCGATCATGAAGTTCTCAAGCCGCAACGCGAGCGTGGCAGATTGGAGATGAAGTTCAGTTTCCTCAACAAATTCAGAAAAAGACAGAAATCGCAGCCCTGGCGAGGACCGGAAGAAATAAGGTTCGCCTTCAGCAAAACTCTTGAATTCTGGAAAGTTCTGCTCCAAATCGGCACATAGAGCGTCTGTGCTCTTATAAGCCTGCGCGATACCAGAAACCATGATCTTGTCGCGAAGCAATATTCGCCACCAAACCCAATTTGTCAGCAATGAATCAAGAGGATGGCGATAGATAAAAATCAAATCGGCAAATCCTGATCTAACCGCTTCTAATATACGGCTGGTTATAGCTGGCGGCCATAGACCTCGAGAAAGATGCTTCATTGAGGCATGGCAGCTGTAGATCATAGATGTAGGACCCGAATGGAAGCCGAGCTCTGTCCTAAAATACCTGGCCCTTTTTCCAATGTGCTGCTGAATGATTTGATTGATGTACCAGCGTCCGGTGCCGAACACTCCAATAAAGTAAGCGGTCCTGTCATTTCCAGGACTGTGGACTTTCCAATACCAATCGCTCTCTTCCAATCGGCCCCGCAATAGTTCTACGGCACGAAGAGGCGCCTTGCGAGCGTACGTCAATTGTTCGCGGGGAGATTTTTGCGCGAATCTGGCAAGCTTCTGCAGTATCGACATTTGGTTCGCCTGATGCAGCAATGAGGTAGTTTAGGGTTGTATTTGGCTTCCATCATTGGCCAGCCAGAGGTGTCGTACCGATCGGCACAAGCGAGTCTACATCACAGCGGTTGGCTATAAAATCTGTTTTGGGACCGTGACCGGACCGGTCGCGCATCAATCAGCCACAAGGCGGATGCGCTTTCGAGTCCCGATAAGAACAGTGTAGTCTCTGCCTCTGTACGAAATGGCCTGCGTCGAGCCGACGGAATGTCTTGCCGTCCCGAAGCTTCCAGATGGCCCAAGCTGAGTGTACGAGGTTAAATTGAATGGATCTCGGGCCGTCGAAATCGACTCAAAAGGCAAGCTCAGCCCCTTTTCAAGGAACCGGAACCTTCACACATCTCGTGGTCTTCCAATCCGATCATCAGAATCTTGCTGCGGTACGGCCGCGTGAATCGCCGCGCCCGTGCTATCACCGGTAGGGTTGGCACTGCCGCTCGGTTCCGGATACTCTTATTTTCGGTCTAGGTGAACTTTTGGGATCCCCGCCAAGCTCTCGCGCCAAAAATGTCCTCGTTTTGCTCTGTTCCCTTACAATCCTAGGTATCCTCTTTTGCACGCTCTGGCCCTTCGACCCGTTTCCGCCCAATCGCGTCTTTTGGCTGGGCCAAACCAATGGAATTCGCTTCGCTCAGCGCGGAGTCGTGCTCGGCCAACAAGCACTCGGACTACCTGACGTTCCGAGCGAACACTCTTGCAGTATCGAGATTTGGATCAAACCAGCAAGCACAGATTCAGTTTCGACGATCTTGGACATTTACGACCCTGGCAATCCATGGCGCTTCCTCGTGCGACAGTATCACTCCGGTCTCATCATCAGTTACGGAATCCCCGTCCGAGGTGAGAAACCACGCCGGATGAAAATCGACATCGATGAGGGGCTAGAGCTGAACCACCTGACTCTGGTGACCATGACTTCCAGTGCGGATGGAACCCGCGTCTATTTCAATGGGAGATTGAAAAAAGCCTTCCCCCGGTTCCACGTCACTCTGGGTGCCCTCGCCGGCCAAGTTGTCCTTGGCTCTTCGACCGTGCAACCCGATGCCTGGTCCGGCGAAATTCACGGACTGGCTTTGTATTCGCAAGAACTGAGTCCCGAAGAAGTTCTCGCAAGCAATGTTCGTTGGACAGACAGTGGCGCACCAAAAGTTGCCGCCGCGGAGCATGTGCTTGCAAGTTACGCGTTCACAGAGCGGGCAGGAAATGTCGTCCATGCCCAGGGGACCGTCGCGCCAGACCTTCTGATTCCCGAAATATATCGGGTCCCGCACCACTCCTTCCTCACCCCGCCCTGGCGTGAGTTCGATCCGAGCTGGGATTATGTTTCGGATGTGTTACGAAACATCGTAGGCTTCATGCCTCTCGGTTTCTTTCTGTGCGCGCTGTTTCAACGCTCTCCGTTGTTTCGCCGTGCGGTTCTCTACACATCTCTTCTCGGTTGCGCGTTAAGTCTCTGCATTGAGATTTTGCAAGCCTACATTCCACAACGCGAATCAGGGATGACCGACATCGTCACAAACACTGTGGGCACAGTGTTAGGTGCTTTGCTAGTAGGTACAAAGCTCACAACCCCACTTCGAACAGATGACCATTATCCGGGTAGTCCTGCCGCCTTGTAGCGTCCGCTTGACCCTCTGCACTTGACCTTCTCGCTCGGTGTCAACTTGCGCCGCCTACTTTCTTCGTTATTGCATGAATCTGCAGAAACTGCCTGCAATCCCTCACAAACGATCGTTCGACGCCGCGCCAGTATGCGAGGAGACGATCGCTCATTCCCGGCCGCTTCCAATTGACCGGGAGTTCGTTTGCTGTCACTTGTTTCGAAATCGCCAACTCTGGCTCTTCTTGGACAACAAGGGCAACAATTGGAGATCGCGCTGTCTGAAGCTTCACTGTTGCAGTGCTGCTCGTCCCCGCCGCCGCAGCCGCAGCGGCCAACAGCGGCGCTTCGACCTTCTCCCGCGCCGGATCGGACTTTGGCTTCGACTTAGGCTCGATTTCTTGAGCTTCGACGGTCGCAGGAGATGCGCCGTTTCCTTCCGTCTTACTCTCCGCGGACGCGGCAATGGTTTGCACCGGACGAGCGGAACTTTCCTTCGCCTGCGGTGAAGTAGGTCTTGCGGAACGAAAGCGTTCCTTTTGCTCGCTGTGCGGCACCGCCTCGAGACCGAGCTCAAAAGTTCTGGCCACACGACCAATCGTATCTGGGGTAATAACGCCTTGCTTTTCTCCGAAGGCGCGAAGCATGGCGTGCTCACACAAGAGGTTCACTATGCGCGGAATCCCTTCGGAATAGATATGGATAGCTTCCACGCTCTCGTCCGGAAAAAGCCTTGTATCTTTCGCGCCGCAAGTAGCCAACCGCGCGTTCACGTATTCCACCGTTTCCTCCATCGAGAGTGCATCCAGAACGCAGCGAAACACGATCCTCTGGTGCAACTGCCGCAACTCCGGACGGCGAAGTTTTTCTTCGAGTTCCGGCTGCCCCGCCAACACGATCTGCAGCAGCTTGCCCCCCGGGGTCTCCAGGTTCAGCAGCATGCGAAGCCGGTCGAGCGTTCGTATCGAAATCGCTTGGGCTTCATCAATAACCAATACCGGTGAATCGCTCAACGCATGACGCCGCACAAGCCACTGCTTCAGCGCCGCCACCTGGTCGCCCTTTCGTCGCGAATCGCACACAACGCCAAAGTCCTGTAGTACGGACTCGAACAGTTCGACAGCCTTCAGTTGGCACTGAAAGATGTAACAGCTCGATTGTTGCCGGCTTTTTAGCCAATTCAGGAAATGATGCAGAAGAATGGTTTTTCCGGTCCCGGCCTCGCCGGTCACCAAGATGAACCCTTGTCGGGTATCTACGCCCATCTGCAGGTTGGCGAGCGCGGAACCGTGAGCGCGCGTCGAATGGAAGAATCGCGGGTCCGGCGAAATGTGAAACGGATTCTCCCGTAGTCCAAAATAATGGAATACGTGTTCGTACATTCATTTAGCTTGGCTAGTCAGATTACGAACAGCTGCGGGACTGCCCGGGACTGGTGACACGCACTGTACGACGATCCAGGCCTGCTGACAATGGAAACTTGCGAGCCTATCGTCGCTAAAAGTCCTATTACGAAAGTACTACGCGAGGCCCTTACTTGCTCTCCACTGCCTCTCTAAATCCCATGCCTGTCCGGTCCTTTTCAGAAAGAATCGGTTCTCCATTCAGAGGCCAGGCGATCGCCACTTCTGGATCATTCCAAAGCAGCGTCCGCTCGTATTGCGGCGCATAAAAATCCGTCACCTTATAGTGAACATCGGCCTTCTCTGACAACGTGTAAAACCCATGCGCAAATCCTTTCGGAATCCAGATCATCTGATGACTCTCAGCGGAAAGGCGCACGCCGACCCATTTACCCTGCGTCGCTGATCCCTTACGCAGGTCCACAGCGACATCAAAAATCTCTCCCATGATCACGCGCACCAGTTTTCCCTGCGCCTGTTGCACCTGGAAGTGCAATCCTCGCAGTACACCCTTTTTGGAGTTGGACTGATTATCCTGGACAAAGCGCTCGTGTATTCCCGCCGGGGAGAAACTCTTCTCGTTGTAAACCTCAAAAAAATAGCCCCGCGCGTCTGCAAACGTTCGCGGCTCAAGCACAAGAACTTCAGGAATCGCCGTTTGGATTACTTTCATTGGGTTCGGCACCGAATCAGAAAGTTCCGAAGCTCGGCCAGCATAGGATGCCCTCGCCGCGCCTTTCGCTCGCTGTAGACAATAGTGAAGGTGAACATTCTACGGCGCCGTGCCTTCTTGCGCTCGGCCCCGAAGGGGCAGGCCGGCATCTTGGGTTTCCTGTTGGTTACTCGGAAGCCGCCCTATGACGCGGCAAGTTGGCCGGTCGCGCGAAGTACGTCAACGGCATCGTGGCGGCTCGCCGCTTCCACCTGCCGCATAACCCGCCGTAGGTGGTTCTTCACCGTAAATTGAGACAGATTCAAATTCGCTGCAATTTCTTTGTTCGTCAGACCTTCCGCCACCAGCCGGATCAACTGAAGCTGCCGGGGTGTAAGGGCCTTTTGATTGTTGCTCTGCAACTCCACCGAATCGAACTTTTCCTGTCGCCTCTTGCTGAGGTATTGCATGAGCGCCATGCAAAGGTGAGGCGGGCAGGTAGCATCTCCGCGCACCGCGGCGCGAACTGCGGCCACGATCTCCGCAGCGGACGCCTCCTTCAGTAGGTATCCGCAAATTCCAAGCTGCACTGCCCTTAGAAACGCGTCCGGATTGTCGTCCATCCCGAACAGCAGCAGCTTGACGGCAGCCTCCTGGTCCAGAAGATCCTCGAGCAAAGCCGAGCAGGCGTCGCTTTCAAACGAGTCCATCAGGACTACGTCACATTGTGAGGCCAGTATCTCGTCCTTCGCCGTCTCCGAGCTGCGGCTTACACCGACGACACTGATCTCCGCGCGCTTTCTCAAAAGCCGCGCCAGAGTATCCCGTAGTAAACGATTTTCAGCCAGGAGGTAGACGCTGACTTCGGGGGACAACTTGGAATTACCTGTGGCTATCATAGTCTCTCTCAATCTATTTTTTTCACGAGAGGGCTAGGCCTTGGATCCAAGACACTGAAAATCAACCACTTTCGCTGGCAAATCTAGTGTAGGAGGAAGCCCAGGGAGTGTCAACTTATTAGCTATCCATGAAGTATCCGTTAATGCTCTCTGGCGTGTTTTTCGGCTCTTTTTGGCCGATCCCAGCACTAACAAGTTAATAGTCCTGGCACTAACGCGATACCCTGCGCCGATGGTTCCTTTCGCTTGCCTGTGTGACCGCGGGCTATGATCTGGCACGAGTCCGAGTTGGCTCCTCTTTAGACCTACCGCTTTTCGATGTCCGACAAAATACTAGATTTACTCGCGATCCAAAGGGGATGGCTATGGTTAAGACATTCCGTGTGCTCATGGCGAACCAGCCAAAGCTGATGAGAGAGCTATTGGTGGAGACTCTCGCCGAACAGTCTTGGATCGAAATCGTGGGCGAAGTGTCGGACGAGACCGGAATTCGCGATCTGGTTTTGAAGACCACTCCGGATCTCCTGATCGTTACCGCGGAGAAACCGGGAAAGCGGCCGGCCATCTGTGACGCCCTCCTTCGGGAATTTCCCTCCCTACGTATCATTGCCGTCGCAGCGCAGGAAAGCTATTCCGTCTGCTATTGGGCTTCGCTCGACATTCATGCAGACGACATCGAGCCTTCGGAGCAAGGCTTTCTGAACGCCGTGAAAAGCGTGGCCCAAACGGTCAGTAAAGGCACCAATGTCAATTGAGGGAGGCCCACACATGTGTAGAACTCTGAACCTCGGTAAGCGGCTGTTGCTTCTCCTCGTCGCACCGCTGGCGCTCTTCGCTCAAGTCCAGGACAATAATCGCCAAACACAGCAAACCCAGCCATCGCAGCAAACCCAGCAGAGCGACAAAACATTTCGCAACTCCAAACAAGAGGTTTCTGATCTCGAGAAAGGGAATCTGGCGCGTGTCGCAGCTTCGCCCGCGCAAGTCCGTGAAGTCCTCATCAAAGACCCGGGATTATTGGTTGAACTGAAGCGCTGGATTGCTAAACAAGCCAGTGATAACGGCCAGGTCGTAAATGATGCGGATTTAACGGATGACGCCATTTTTGACAGATTGACGACGGATGTAGCGTTTCGCTCGATTGCCACCCGCCTTCTGCAGCGCTACGGCTATTTGCGTCCGGCTATAAATCCGGATTCCGATATGGGGAAGGAGCAGGATCTACTTCTCAAAGAGCGCGCACGACGCTTCGTTCAGATCGAATCACAGGAAGATTCGGATTCAGTCAAACCTCCCAAAAATCAGACGACCGAAACTTCCACCGTGCCTTGCGCGTCCGATGAAGACCGTGAGTGCGTTCAGGGCCTTGGCGGGCGTCCCAGTCGCACCATTCTGAATCCCGATCAAACGCTTCCTCAAAAAAACCTCGCCCCTGGCTATCCCAACGAGATCCAGCCTCAGCCTCAAACTCCTCAAATCATTCAAACCGAAACGAGCCCTGACTTTGACAGTTTGCAACTCGGTGGAATGGCAGACCAAAACGCTCTTCTCCAAAGCGTATCGAATCCCTTGAGACAATCCGACGATTCGACGAACTACAGTGGCATCTCGGCTCCATACAACCAGAACCCTCTTTCAACGGGTCGAATTCCCAACGGAACGATGCAGCCGTCGCCAAACACAGCTTACTCCGTGGACACCGGCACCTCGTCGAACACCAAATCCGACACGCGTTCGAGCTCGACCTATATCCGCCAACCGAAACTTGCTGAGGACCGCGAGTCCTTGCCGGGTGCCATGGTGCACCGGCCAAATCCATACTCCGATATCCCTTCTTTGTATGACCTCTACGTGCAAGCGCCCTCAAGAGATCACCCGCCCGAACGTTTCGGCACGGATGTTTTTCGCGACGGATTGCGCGATTCCCGCACCGTGCCCATGGATTTGCCGGTCGGGCCTGATTACGTAGTCGGCCCTGGAGACATGCTGGCCATCGATCTGTGGGGTGGCATCTCGACCAGACTGACACGCACCGTTGATCGAGAAGGCCGAGTCGCCCTTCCTGAGGCTGGCCCGCTGCTCGTCAGCGGCAAGTCTCTCGGCGAAGTACAGCTTGCCGTGCAGAAAGCGATTGGCTCTGAATACCGCAATACTTCCGCCGATGTGTCCGTTTCTCGCCTGCGCACAATTCGTGTCTATGTTGTCGGTGAAGTCGAAGACCCAGGCGCTTACGACATCAGTTCGCTTTCGACTGCCTTAAACGCGCTTGTCGCCGCCGGAGGAGCAACGCCCCGAGGCTCCTTGCGCTCTTTGAAACACATGCGCGGGCGCCAAGAACTCGAACAGGTCGACGCCTATGACCTGCTCTTGCGCGGCGTCACCCCCAACGCTCAGAAGTTTGAAAACGGCGACACTTTGATGGTGCCGCCCCTCGGTCCCCAAGTAACCATCACCGGAATGGTGCGGCGGCCTGCGATTTACGAATTGAACGGCGAAAAAAACTTGGAAGATGCACTCGAGTTGGCAGGCGGCATCCTTCCTGCCGCGGCTCTGCAACACGTCGAAGTGCAGCGGCTCGAAGCTCACCAGAAACGCACCATGCTGAGCCTAGACCTTTCACCCGACAACGCCGTGCCTGCCCAACTCACCACATTCAAGGTTCAGGATGGCGATCAAATCCACATCTTCCCCATCGCACCCTACAACCAGGACACTATCTATCTCCAAGGCCACGTTCTCAAACCTGGGCGATACTCCTTCCGCGATGGCATGAAATTAACGGATGTGGTCGTCAGCTACAAAGACATTCTTCCGGAACCGGCGGCGCATTACGGCGAAATCATTCGCCTCAATCAGCCGGATTTTCATCCTACGGTTGTAAGTTTCGATCTGGCTGCTGCCATGAAGGATCCGGCAAATGCGCCATCATTGCAGCCGTTGGACACCGTGAGAATCTTCAGCCGCTTTGACTTTGAGCCGGCTCCAACGGTCTCCGTCGTTGGTGAGGTTCGCTCGCCGGGAACGTTTCGCACCTCGGGCCAGGCGTCTCTGCGTGACGCGGTATTTCTTGCCGGCGGTTTGACTCCTGACGCGTCGACAAACACTGCACAGTTGTTCCGAATCAACCCGGACGGTACTTCAGAAATTTTCAGCGTAAATCTCGGCGGAGCTTTGAGTGGAAGTGCCGCCGACAATATCTTGCTGCAACCTCGCGATCGTCTTCTCATCCACCGAAATATTTCTCAGGTCGAGCCCGGCACCATCGAAATCACCGGTGAAGTGGCGAAACCCGGCCGCTATCCCTTTACCGGCAACATGCGCGTCGAAGATTTGATTCGCGCCGCCGGCGGCTTGAAGCGAAGCGCCGACACCAATACTGCCGATTTGACTCGCTACGCGGCTTCAGGTGGCGCCGCCGAACAGTTGCAGATATCGCTAGCCTCTTTGAGCAACGGAAATGCGACCGAAGACGTGCCGCTGCGCAGCGGCGATGTTCTCGCGATTCGCCAAGTTCCTGGCTGGACCGACATCGGCGCCGCCGTCAAGGTCAGCGGGGAAGTAACGCATCCCTCCACTTATGGCATACAACCCGGCGAGCGCTTGAGCTCCGTCCTCGAACGCGCCGGTGGGTACACACAACAAGCCTATCCCTATGGCGCCGTATTGATGAGAAGGGACGTCCGGGAGTTGGAAGTCCGAAGCCAGATGGAACTGGTCACCCGGCTCAAGGTGGAGCGCCTGCAACTCAAAGATTTACCCGAAACAGACACGGATCAGAAGAATGCAAAGCTGAACGCATTAGCCCAAACGGATTCGACACTTGGCCAGCTTGCCGCAAATCTCCCGATCGGCCGGGTAGTCATTCATATCTCGCCCGATATCAAACAGTGGAAGGATACTCCCGCCGACGTCGCTCTGCGGGACGGCGACGTCCTGATGATTCCGAAGAAGGCCGGTGTGGTGATGATCAGCGGCCAGGTCTTCAATCCGACCGCCATCACCGCGCAATCCAGCCGGTCTGCCAAGTGGTACCTAAGCCAGGCCGGAGGGTTGACGCCGATTGCAGACAAAAAAGGCGTTTTCGTTATCCGTGCGGACGGCTCGGTTCTGTCCGCGAAGAGTGGAGGCGGCGTTTGGTTCTTGGGCGATCCGTTAGATTCCACGCTCCGACCGGGGGACACGGTTGTCGTCCCTGAAAAAACCCCGAAAGTGGGTGGACCGAACTGGACGCTCTTGATGCAAAGTGCGCAGGTTGCGTCGTCTGTGGCTCTGGCCGTTGCGTACATCCACCCGTAGCGGAGCGGGACGACGATGAGGATGGCTTTTGTTTGTTTGGTGATTGTGATCGTGATTTGTGCTGGCGCTTCGCCCGCGTGTAAGGCACAAACAACGGCCCCGGCGACAGATAGAACGGCACAGGAGAGCACGTCAGTGGACCATTCCTCGGCAGCCGGTCAGGACAAGAAATCTCAAGGCATTCCCCCGGGGCCGCCCGAGCCCACGGAGGACTACAGCACCAACATCAATACTGGTTTGTTCAAGCGCGTCGCCAAGGATCAGGTGCAACTGTGGACGTTTCCCCGCCATCTGAGTTGGGAGGATGCAGACATCCTCGTTCCCTTTGGTATGGGTTTGGGTGCCCTGCTGCCAACCGATTCTGAGTTCAGTAAGCATCTGTCGAATTCGCCTTCCCGGCTAAATAACAGTACGAAACTTTCCAACTATGGCATCGGCGCCATGATCGGTGTTGGCGGTGGCATGTATTTCTGGGGACGGTTCACACACGACGATCACAAAAAAGAGACCGGCTTTTTAGCTGGCGAAGCGGCCCTCAATAGTTTCCTGATCACCGAGGCTATGAAATATTCCTTTGGCCGCGATCGTCCTCTCGATCAACCTCAATACTCCGGTGATTTCTGGCACGGCGGGGTTTCCATGCCATCGCAACATGCCGCCGTAGCTTGGGCGATCGCCGGTGTCATCGCTCACGAGTATCCCGGTCCTTTCACTTCATTGCTCGCCTATGGCTTGGCTTCGTCGATCAGCACCGCCCGTATCACCGGAAAGCAGCACTTTCCTTCGGACGTTTTGGTCGGCAGCGTGATTGGCTGGTACGTCGCAAAGCAGGCCTACCGCGCTCATCATGATCCTGAACTCGGTGGCGGGGAATGGCGGAGCTATGGCGAATTTCACGGCCACGGCTCCGATGGCCACAACAGCAGCCTCGGCACCACATTTGTTCCCCTGAACAGTTGGATTTATCCCGCGATGAAGCGCCTGATCGCCCTCGGCTACATCCAGTCCCAGTTCATGGGTATACAACCATGGTCACGCCAGGAATGTGCCAACTTGCTTCAAGAAGCTGGCGATAGACTCGCCACCGAATCAAACACAACCGACGAAGTCAATGGACTCTATTCTGTGCTCACGAAGGAGTTTGCTTCAGACGTCGAGAGGCTCGGAGGTAGCAGCTCGAACGAACCTTCCGCTCGCGTGGAGTCTCTTTACGCCAGCGTGACAGGCATCAGTGGGTCACCGCTGAACGATAGCTATCACTTCGGCCAAACCATCCTGGACGATTTCGGTCGACCCTACGCTGAAGGCGTCAATGCGGTCATGGGTGGTTCGGCATGGGTCACTCAGGGCAGATTCGCAATCTATGCCAGCGGTGAATACGAAGAGGCTCCGAGTTCTCCTACCTATTCGCCGGCCGTCAATAATGCCATTTCTGTTATGGACGGCAACCCCATCCAGCCGGGAACATTTCCGTCGACCAGTCAATTTCGCCTTATGGATACCTATGTGTCCTCGAACCAGGCGAACTGGATTTTTTCTTTTGGCAAACAAAGCCTCTGGTGGTCCCCGGACTACAGCAACGCTTTTCTCATGAGCAACAATGCGGCGCCAATCTACATGTTCCGCGTCAGCCGCGAGGCGCCTTTTGAAATCCCCTTGCTATCCAAGCTGCTCGGCCCGATCAAACTCGATGCGTTCATGGGAAAGCTCTCCGGCAATGAATTTCCACCGCGCCCCTTGCTCCACGGCGAAAAAATCAGTTTTAAGCCGTCACCCAATCTTGAATTCGGGTTCACCCGCACGGGAGAGTTCGGAGGCGTCGGACGCCCAATTACGACCAAGACGATTTGGTTGACTTACACGAGTCTCGCCAACAGTTTTAACTACACAGGAATCAGTCAGGGGAAGCGCACCTCGGGTTTTGACATGAATTATCGAGTTCCGTATTTGCGAGATTGGCTGACCATCTATACAGATTCTCTTGCCACCGACAACACCTCGCCCTTCGCAGATTTGCCGCGCGCTGCGTTTGCTCCAGGCATTTACCTGACGCGATTTCCGAAATTCTCGAAGTTGGATCTGCGGGTTGAAGCCGCCTACACGGATCCTCCGAAAGTTTGGGTTCCGCCTCGCATGCCCCTCTCAGCAAGTGGGCAATATATTTACTTTGACAGCTACTACCACGACCTTTATACAAACAACGGCTTTCTTATCGGCAGCCCTGTCGGCAGAGAAGGTCACAGCTATCAAGCTTGGACGACTTACCACGCCAGTTCTCGTAATTCGATCCAGTTCGGTTACCGGCATGCCAGCGTCGCGCCCGATTTTATTCCAGGCGGTGGCAACATCAACGACGCTTCCGTCAGCGCGAATTGGTGGTTCCGCGGAGGTCTGAATGCCACCGCGCTTCTGCAATACGAACTATGGAATTATCCGCTCCTTGCGCCGAAGCCGCAGACCAATTGGACGTCATCGGTCGGCATCAATTTCTATCCGGAGTCTTGGAAATGGAGCAAGTGATAATGAATGTTCGGTCGGGCACGCCCGGGGGTAGTTTGGTTTTGGGAAAACTCGAAGTCGCGCGGAACCAATTCTGTAGATTAGGGTTAAGATAACAAAGGACTCGGAGATTGACGCAGACAGCAACAAAAACGCGGCCGGATCTTACGCCAGAACAGGTGCCGGGAGATATTCTCCCCATCGAGTCTAGCCTCAAGGATTCTGTTTTTGCGCATCTGAATTTCCTTTGGGACCGTAGACGTTTGATCCAAAAAGCCGCCGTCGTCGGTTTGCTCGCTGGACTCCTACTCGCTTTTGCTCTCCCGAAACGCTACGAGTCCACCACTCAGCTCATGCCACCGGATACCCAGTCGAGCTCAGGTTTGGCTATGCTCGCGGCGCTGTCGACAAAAAGCTCGGCGGGAGGATTGGCTCCCTTGGCCGGTGATCTTCTGGGCATGAAAAGTTCTAGCGCTTTATTTGTTGGAATCCTCAGGAGTGCCACGGTAGAGGACCGCCTGGTTGACCGTTTCAATCTCCGTAAAGTTTATGGAGCCCGCTATCAACAGGACGCTCGCAGAGCGCTCGAGGAAAAGACGGGCATCAATGAGGACCGCAAGAGCGGCATCATTTCGATTACCGTTACAGATCGCGATCCGAACCGCGCTGCCGCTATTGCCAATGCCTATGTTGAGGCGCTCAACCAGCTGGTCAGCGAGTTGTCCACTTCATCGGCGCATCGCGAACGAGTTTTCCTAGAAGAGCGGCTGTCCGGCGTAAAGAGCGACCTCGATCAGGCTTCTCGGGATTTCAGCCAGTTTGCCAGCAAGAATAAGACCCTCGACATCAAGGAAGAAGCGCGCGCGATGCTTCAAGGGGCCGCGACGATCGAGGGCCAATTGATCGCCGCAGAATCGGAACTCAAGGGACTCCAGGCAATTTATACAGACAACAATGTCCGCGTGCGTGCCGTCCAGGGGCGCATTACCGAATTGCGGCAGCAGATGGAAAAGCTCGGAGGATCGCAAACCGAGAAGGCTGGCGCAGAACCCGAAGACTCGACGCATCCTTCTCTTCGGACCCTCCCGTTGCTCGGCGTCACCTACGCCGATCTTTATCGTCGCGTACAAATCCAGGAAGCGGTATACGAAGCTCTCACGCAGCAATATGAACTCGCTAAGGTTCAGGAAGCCAAAGAAACTCCCAGCGTCAAGCAACTCGACCCCGCCAATTTCCCGGAGCATAAATCTTATCCGCCGCGCTTGCTGATCACCCTTTGCTGTACCCTTTTGGCCGGCATCGTCATGGCTACCTTCTTAGTCGGGGAGCAGCGGTGGCGAGCGATTGACCCCGATGATTCGGGGAAACTTTTCGCCCAGCAAGTGTTCCAATCGGTGAACGCCACCATGCCTTGGTCGTCCCCCAATGGCTCACCGGTTCAGGCTTGGTCCCATCGCGTTTGGACCCGATTCATTTCACGGAAGAGATCTCCTGAACAGGCGAGGGACGAGAACGGTTCGTCTCAGATTTGATGGTAAGTTGTTGTATTAACAATTTGTTAAAGACATTTTGCCCCTGTGGCTGACGGGGCGAAGCTGTATCTGGGGGAGCAGGCACAAATGGCGACGGCTACGAGGGTCACTCAATCTATTGGTTCACCGCAGCCTTGGGTTCCTGCCGATTCTCAGCCTTTCTGGTACGCCGCCTATACTCATGCAAACCACGAAAAGAAGGCAGCCGCGGAAATTTCGCGTAGGGGCGTCGAAAACTTTCTTCCTCTCTATCGCACCGCGCGCCGCTGGAGTGATCGTCGCGTGGAGCTTGAAATGCCGCTGTTCCAAAGCTATGTGTTCGTGCGTCTCGCCTTGTGTGACCGCCTCAAGGTTCTTCAGGTTCCTGGCGTGGCCCGGCTCGTCGGATTCGGCGGCCTGCCTGCGCCCCTCCCTGACGAACAGATGGACGCCTTGCGGTCCGCTTTGAATGGACGCTGGTGCGCCGAACCCCATCCTTACTTGACCGTCGGTCGTCGCGTTAGGCTCAAGAGCGGTCCGCTCCGAGGAATGCAAGGAATCCTGCTTCGCCGCAAGGCGAAGTTCCGTGTAGTGATTTCGATTGAGTTAATTGAGCGGGCGGTTGTCGTGGACGCTGATTCCGCCGACGTCGAAGCGCTCTAATCGTATGGGGCGGAAAGGAGGTAGCTTCGGTCGAACCTTTTCTGCATTGGATTTGAGCCGCATTTAAGTCTGCAATACGGGTACAGGATCGTTACTGGCATGAAGGGCGCATAATTCGTGGCTGAACTCATTACCAACGCGAAGCTTCACCTCACCAGCGGCCGGTTGTTGGCTCGCAACACGATCTGGAATCTCATCGGCAACGGCTCTCCGATGATTGTAGCCGTCTTTTCCATACCGATCCTCATTCACTCGTTGGGAAAAGATCGCTTCGGCGTGTTGGCCCTCGTTTGGGGCCTCATTGGTTACGCCAGCCTTTTTGACATGGGGCTGGGCAGAGCGCTCACCCAGTTAGTCGCCAACAAACTGGGTTCGGGTGACGAACATGAAATCCCCACGCTGGTTTGGACTTCTTTGGTCTTAATGCTGATCTTGGGGGTACTCGGCGCGGTTCTGCTGGTCGCCATATCTGCTTGGTTGGTGCACAACTCGCTAAAAATCCCGGCGGAACTACAACCCGAAGTGCTGTGGGGATTTTATCTCGTCGGCATTTCCGTTCCGATCGTAATTAGCACGGCTGCCCTTCGTGGTTTGTTGGAGGCCTATCAGCGATTCGGACTGATTAATGCTCTCCGTATTCCTATGGGTGTCTTTGCCTATCTGGGTCCCTTGTTGGTTTTGCCGTTTTCAAAGAGCGTTTTTGCCATCGTGGTCGTTTTGGTTCTTGGCCGTGTCATCGGTTGGGCGGCGCATCTGCTGCTTTGCGTTAAAGTCGTGCCGGCGCTAAGAAACTGCATCCGTTGGCAAGGTGCCGCGGTAAGGCCACTGGTCCGTTTTGGGAGCTGGATGACGGTTTCGAACCTTGTGAATCCGCTCATGACGACTCTGGACCGTTTCGTGATTGGATCGCTCGTTTCTGTTGCGGCGGTCGCATATTACACCACCCCCTATGAAATGGTATCGAAGCTCTGGCTTATTCCTTCGTCCTTGGTTGCAGTGATGTTCCCTGCTTTTTCCACCAGTTTCGCGCGAGACCCGAATCGAACCGCTGTGCTTTACGGGCGCACCATGAAATATTTGTTACTCGCCTTGTTTCCCATAATTCTCGTTATTGTTGTTCTGGCGCAGGATGGTCTCAGGGTTTGGTTGGGAGCCGATTTCGCGCAACACAGCGCTCGCACCCTGCAATGGTTGGCGGCGGGCCTTTTCATCAACGGTCTTGCAGCCGCGCCTTTCGCAGTTGTGCAAGGTGCCGGAAGGCCAGACCTTACGGCGAAACTTCACCTCATCGAATTGCCCGCTTATCTGGTGGCATTGTTCTGGCTGACCAAGTTATGGGGAATTGAAGGAGCAGCGATTGCCTGGACCGGACGAGTCACGCTCGATGCCTTGGTGCTTTTCGTCCTTGCGAAACGGTTTCTTCCCGTGCATTCGTCCATTCAGGTACAGAACCTTCTGCTGACTACGGCTTCCCTGGTCACATTCGCTTTGGCCACTTTGCTGCACGGCTGGGAAATGAAAAGTCTATTTCTCGTGGTTATTTTTCTCGGTTTCCTTCTGATTGGGTGGTTTCATTTGCTTTCTCCTGAGGAACGAAAGCTCGCGCAACAGATTTCTTAGACAATATTGAGGCTGACCAATCGGCAATGAATTTCCCTGGGTGACTCAGACAATGGAATCCTCGACGTCTGTACCTACGGTTTCTTCGCCGCCCATCGCAAAAAAAATCTGCGTCGTAATCGTCACGTATTTCCCGGATTCGGAGTTATTCAAGCGTATCGAGAGAGTAGTTGCGCAAGTTCCAGAAGCTGTGATCGTGGACAACGGATCGTCGGCGTCCTGCATTGAGGAATTAAACCGGATCGTAGACGCCTTCTCGATACATTTAATCTTAAATCCCTGCAACCTGGGGCTCGCATCGGCATTAAACACGGGGGTTCGTTGGGCGGCGTCGCGCGGTTTTCAATGGGCCCTGACGTTGGACCAGGACACCACCGTTGCCCCGGATATGATCGAGACTCTTACCGCCTTGGTGGATTGTTATTCCGCCCCAGAACGCTTGGCTGTCGTTGGATCCAATTACCGCGACAAAGTGAACGGAGCCCTGTTCCGTGAACCAATTGGCGCGACCAATGGCTTTCCTGGCAGAGAAATGCCATCCGTGCTCACCTCCGGCAGTTTGGTTTCGATAGATGTGTTTAAAGTGATCGGCGGATTTCGTGAAGACTTTTTCATCGATTGCGTAGACCATGAATACTGTTTGCATGCTCGCGCCCTCGGCTTTCACGTAGTCCTGACCTCTAAGCCGGTGATGGAGCACGGGATCGGGCACCTCACGGGACACCGATTGCTATGGAGGAAGGTCAACACCTCGAATCATTCTCCCGAGCGCCGGTATTTCACCATTCGAAATATGTTGATTCTAACCCGCGAATACATTCGAAAAGAGCCCAGATGGATCATGTTTAGTTTGTGGGGATTGACCAAGTCCGTCATTCTCATCTGGCTTTTCGAAAAAGACCGCATTCCCAAATTAAAGTACATTCTCCGCGGCCTGGTGGATGGCGCCTTAAATCGAACGGGGTCCTTTGAGATAGTTGGAAGCCGAATTAAATAAATGACCCACTGGGAGAGCACGGACAAGCGCCTGGCTCGATGGGTACGTTAAGAGTGAACACACAGTCGATCCCCGGACACCAACGGATTGTGGGTGATCCCCACAACAGTATTCCATTTCTGATCCTTCTCGGGGTGTGCCTCATTTTGCTGGGGCTGCTGCTTTCGCAGATCGGTTTTCCTCCGTTTTTGGTCGGGGCCATAGGGATCGTCTTGGCCTGCATCTTCGTTCCCGCAAAATGGCCCCATGGCGCTTTAGCTGTGTTGTTGGTCGCGAGCGTAATGCCCCGCGTCAGCGTGGAGATCGGCGGATGGAACGCACGGCCCGAACACTTCGCGGCATTTCTGGTACTAACCGTCTTTGTGATCCGCTGGATACTCCATGAACGTCCGCGAATCTCGTTAACCCTGCCCGATTTTGTGGTGGCGGCGTACGTGGTGTGGAACTACGTGAGTTCGGCATGGATGTCCCCGGATCCGAAACTGACTCTCCGTTGGGCTCTGCTGAACAATCTGGTCATATTGCCTTATTTCTTGATCCGTTTTCTTGTCACAGATGAACGCACCCTTCGATGGGTGTTCAAGGCATTTCTCGGCATCGGAATCGCCGAATGCGCTTTCGCCGTCGTTGTTTTTGTGGCTAAGCAATTCTTCCCCATTCCCTTCGGCACGGAAACGGACCAATATGCCGGGGGGCTCGGAGGTGTTTACGGCACGCAGTATGAACCGAACCTCCTCGGAAGCTATGCTGGTTGCCTCGCAATCATTCTCTTGGTCCTCTACTTCGTCAGTCCCCGGAAGCCCCGCTGGCTTGTGGTTGGCACAATCATTAGTATCGGCGCGTTGCTGGTTTCTCTTTCTCGTGCGGCTGTGATCGCCTTCGCCCTGGTCTTGGTAGTCTTACTCCTGGTTGGAGTTCGCGTGGGCCTGGTCAAAGCCAGGAAGATTTTGCCGTTGGGTTTAATCCTGGCACTTTTTCTTGCTCCCTTTGCGTTGACCGGTGGAAGGAACTTGCTATCCCGATTTGTACTCCTGTCAGCGGAAGGCGTTGAGAATGATTCGCAGACTGTGGCGCGGCTTGTCGCATTATCAGCAGCCTTTGAAGACATCGTGCAACACCCTTTGGTTGGAAATGGCACCGCGAGCTTTCAGCTTCTTGCCGACGCAAAGCAGCTTCCAATACTCGGTGACCGTCCTTGGGTTGGTAATTCTCCAGTCCGGATCCTGCATGATACCGGAGTCATTGGTTTGTTCCTGATGGCGTCAGTGGCAGCGGTTATTGGTAGAAACGTCTGGAAAGCAATGGCCGAGAGGAGCCAGGCAAAAGAGATTGTTTGTGCTCTTGCAGCGGGATGTCTGGTTTACGCAATAAGCTTTATGTCCACAGAAGGAACCATTCTGTCTTTCTTTTGGGTTCATGTAGGTTTGTTAGCTTCCGCCTGTTTCTTTGCCACCAAAACTGTTTTTGCAACTGAAAGCAGTCGCGGACAATCTTAAGTCCAAGAACGCGGAGACAATCGTTCCCATGCAGCAACTCTCAACCTATAACGCGAATCACGACTTCAGCTATAACTTCCAGGAGAGCAGGCTGCGGAAATGCGCCTCTCTAATCGAGTCACTGCCGGTTGGACGTCTCTTGGACATAGGCTGCTCTCGTGGGGATTGGGCTCTGTACTGGCAAAAACGCGGCTGGCAGGCGTCGGGAATCGATATAAACCCCGAAAATGTAGCAATCGCGCGGGACGCCGGAATTGACGCACACGTGGGTGATCTGAATAGCGATCCGATTCCGTTTCAAAATGACAGCTTCGATCTGATTTTTGCTGGTGAAGTGATCGAGCATCTGGTAGATACTGACGGCTTTCTTTCGGAGATTCGCCGGTGTTGCAGACCTGAAGCCAATGTTCTGATCACAACTCCGAACCTCGCTTCTTTTGAGAATCGCGCGCGCCTGTTGCTGGGCATTTATCCGAAGTGGGTCAATTACAGCCTTGATGGCAGCGGTCACGTTCGCGCCTACACTCCTCGCGTATTGAAGCATCAGCTGGCCGCTCACGGTTTTCAAATTGTGCGCCACACCGGCAATTGGGTCCCCTTCCTTCCCCAGCACTTCATTGATGACGTCAAGATGCCCGCCCTTTCGATTACCGGCGATGTATTGCCTGGTCTCGCGATGGACATCATTATGCTGGCCCGAAAGAAATGATCGCGCCTTTTGAACTTGGTCGAGTTAACCTTAATCTCCAGTGGAAACTTTAGCAGCGGGGCTGGCTCTTTCTGAGCACTTGAATGCATAACTGTGATG
The DNA here is from genome assembly GCA_963722985.1 of Candidatus Acidiferrales bacterium. Classification (GTDB taxonomy): domain Bacteria; phylum Acidobacteriota; class Terriglobia; order Acidiferrales; family UBA7541; genus Acidiferrum. The sequence continues at coordinate 1,456,368 of CAVROZ010000008.1, forward strand.
TTGCCATTGCCTACCGCATCTATCCACAACTGGCGCAGTCTGCTCAAGGACTTCCCGTCAGCGAAAATAAATTTCAACTTTCTGAAATCTGCCTGCAATCTCTCAAGGAGTCTCTCGGGAGCCTGCGCGTAAAGCTGTGGGCTCTGCTGGACGGATGTCCAAAGGAATACGAAGACCTGTTTCGAAAATACTTTGACGAGGAGGAACTGGTTCTCGTTCCGCTCCCCGCTGTCGGCAATCAGGCCACATTTGCGCAGCAGATCGACATCCTTTTGCGGCAGCAGGAATGCAAAGTTGTCTATTTCGCTGAAGATGACTATTTTTATCTTCCGGGTCAGTTCCGCTGCATGATCGAATTCCTGCTTCAGCATGAAGAGGTGCACTTCGTGTCCCCCTACGACCACCTCGATTACTACACGATGGCCCTGCACCACGCTCCAGAGAGATTGATGACCGACGGCGGTAGGCAGTGGAGGACAGCGGCCTCAAGCTGTCTGACTTTTCTCACCCTCCGCGAGACACTCGCGAAAACTGAAATGGTTTTTCGCAACTATAAGCGCAGAAGTTTCGATTGCAGTCTTTGGCTCAGCTTGACCAAGGAGCGTGTCTTTAACCCCTTTTTTTTCGTCAGTCATCTCTTCCGGAATCCCTATTTCTGTAAGATCGTTTTGAAGTCCTGGCTCTACTTCTGGCGTCAGATTCTGTTTGGAAAGAAATGGAGGTTATGGGCGCCCGTCCCCGCCGTGGCTACTCACCTCGACGCCAATGCTCTATCACCGAATGTAGATTGGCGTGTTCTTATGGAACAAGGAAAAGAGGCAGTCGATAGTAGAAGCACGGCTGTGAAGTACAGTTGAACAAATACAGGCGTTCCTCATCGAGGGAATAAATGAAACCAGTCGTTAGGATGCTGATGCTGTTCTTATCGATTTTGCTCGTCTCCCGGGTCGCCAACGCCCAGTGCAACAATGCTACAAGCAGTTGCGCCCAGATCGTCCCTCATCTGGTGAAGTTCAGCGGAACATTCAAAGATATCTCCGGCCTGTCGGCGGGAAGCGTCGTCGCCGTGAAGTTTGTGATTTATGGCGAACCAACAGGTGGAACACCTCTCTGGCAAGAGGTGCAGAATGTGCGGTTGGATCAGCAGGGGCATTACGATCTCATGCTCGGTGCCACCGAAAATGAAGGAATACCGCAAGACCTTTTCGCCTCGGGCGAGCCACGCTGGTTGGGAGTGCAGGCTATGCTGCCAGGGCAAGAGGAGCAGCCCAGGGTACTCATGGTTAGCGTCCCCTATGCGCTACAGGCACAAAACGCACAGACACTCGGTGGTTTTCCGGCGTCTGCCTTTGCGAAGGCCGCTACAACGGCGGCTATTGTGAGTTCGTCCGCGTTGGATACGGCATCGACCGCACCTGCCACCGTCGCCCTGGCCGCAACCAGCGCGGTCGCCTCGAGTCAGGCGGTCACCATCTCCGGAGCCACCGTGAATACAATTCCTAAATTTGCTTCAGGTTCGTCTCTGACCAACTCTCAGATTACCGATCAAAATGGCATGGTCAGTATGCAGAATTTGTCCAACATTCTCTTTGCCGATGCCTTTCCCGGTGGAGTTTCCGCGGCAATCACCGCGTGCCCTGCCAACGGATGCATCATCTATGCGGTTTCTCCCAAGGTAAATTTGAGTTTGGGGAACATCGATCCCGGCTACAAGGCCATCACGATCTATCTCGGTCCGTATACTTACACCGTGAATCAGATTACTCTTCGCAAGAGTCTCAAGATTATCGGCATGGGGGCGTCAGGCGGAGTAAACGGCTCCCCGACCTGCAGCGTCGCGGCGCCTTGCAATGGCACCGCTCTACAATCCGTCAACGGGAACAATCCGGTTTTTGTCATTCCGCAGACGAACAACGAACCGGCTACAAATGTTGAATTGTCTGGATTCCGTTTGTACGGTTCTGCGGGTAACAGCAGCGAAGACGGATTTCTTTTGGACACCAGTTCGACGGTTAATACAGGGTTGTGGAATTCTCTTTTCAACGACATCTCGGTCTCGGGATTCTCTGGAGTGGGTATCCATGTGAAGGGACGCCTTAACGATTTTGCGGCAACTTCCCAGTGGCTTCTTTTTAACAACGTTGTGGCCATCCGAAACGCGGGCGGCGGAAACGCTTTGAGGTTGGAGGGTTCGGTTTTCGAGCTGCGCTTCAGAAATTGTGAGTTTGATGGACAGGCCATCGGCGACGGGACGAATATCTACATCGGCGGCTATTCGGGGGCTGGCGGTGGCTACCCCACCAGCATCACATTTGAAGGCATGGTGTCTCAACAGGCTGCTCTTGGAGTGCAGATCAACGGCGCTGTGAATCTGTTATTTTACGCCTCACATCACGAGTCGCTGTTGAACGCCTATCAGGTCAGTTTCAGCGGCAATAAGGCGACAAATGGGTTGACGATCACGGACTCCTATTTTGCCGGCAATGTAGGTATGAACAATGGCGCGGGCTATTTGCTCAACGTTATGACGACAAATGCCACCGGGATTGTTTTTACTCACAATCACATCCTTGGCACTCCCGATTCTGTTGTGACAAGCACAAATGACGCTAGCGTGGTTTATCAGGACAATATGGGTACTTTTACAGCGACGAATGTCCCTCCGACTTCCGGGCTCACGACACAAATCTCACCCGCACCCACGATCAACACGCAAGGCGTGCACACCGTCGGCTTGAACCCATCTACAACGCCGATTACCACCATTCAGAGCGGATTGGGGCCCGGTGAGATGCTCACGTTTTACATTCTCTCGGGGCCGGTCACCTTCGCTGCCGGCGGCAATATCGACCTCATCGGAATGAGTGCCGTGACAGTTACGGGCACGATCACATTTGTCAGAACCGACCTCGGGGGCTTGCTTTGGAAACCGGTGTCCCAGTGGAGTCCAACTCCTGCCACCACTCCAACGCAAGCCAATTTAGTCAACTGATCTCTCGCTTTCTCACAGTGGATCCTGTTGAACCATGAGTGCTCCTACGGCGATCATCATCCTGAATTGGAACAACCGGGAAATGACTGCGAATTGCATTCGTAGTGTTCGAGCCATGGAAGCGCCGAGTTATGAAATCATCGTCGTTGACAATGCTTCGACGGACGGGTCGGCGCAGTCTTTGGCCCGCGAATTTCCACAGATCGCTGTTTTGCCGCAGAGCCGTAACCTGGGCTTTGCGGCCGGTTGCAATGTCGGCATGCGGCATGCTCTCGCGAAAGGTGCCGACTACATGTTGTTGCTGAACAACGATACCTATGTTGCCAGAGATTTTCTCAGCGAGTTGTTGGCACCGATGGAAGCCGACAGCAACACGGCGGCAGTATGTTCAAAAATCTATTTTGCAGACCGTGCAGATCTGCTTTGGTACGCCGGTGGCGCCTTTAATCCTTGGACGGGAACTTCGAAGCATCGCGGCTACAAACAGATCGATCGCAGGCAGTTTGATGAACAGCAGGACATTACCGCGGCCACGGGATGTTCCATGCTCGTCCGAAGTAAGGCCGTTCGGGAGGTTGGACTCTTCGACGAGCAGTTTTGGTGTTACGCCGAGGATTTGGACTGGTCGCTGCGGTTTCTGAAGCGCGGTTATCGCCTTGGGTTTGCGCCTAAGGCCCGGGTCTGGCATTACGACGGCGCAACTTCTGTCAAATCCATGGGTTCTGGTAGCCATGCGATCAAACAGTTTTACAGCACCCGTAATATGGTCTTCGTGGCCCGGAAACACTTGCCTTGGTGGCAGGTTCCCAGCTACGCACTGGGATTTGCTATCAATCACATAGGCTTTTATACGATGCTAAGATTATGGCGCGGCGACCTGCGGGCACTGGCGGCGATCTATAAAGGCCTTAGCCAAGGGCTGCGAACTCCCTTGAGTCCTTCTTGGCAACCTGAACCGTCGTCAGCCGGCGAAGTCTCGGGGATCGGGAATGCAAATTATTGAAAAGATTCGAGAAAGCCTGCCGCCTACGGCGGACATTGCAAAATCCGCCGAGCGGATTCAAGCTGGTAACATCACCTTGGTGCCTTTATCGCTTGGCGCAATGGTGCCGGCGTCCGGCAATGGGGGGATGGACAGCCGGTGCGCAACGTTTTGTCGCGGAACTTGTGGGTCGTCATAATGCGAGACCTCCTTGACAATCTGCAGTCGCTCAGTCGCTGCCGGATCGCCGTGATTGGCGATCTAATGCTCGACGAATACCTCTGGGGGCACATTGAGAGAATCTCTCCGGAGGCCCCGGTTCCCATCTTAAATGTGAAGCGCCATGACTCGACTTTGGGTGGAGCGGGCAATGTTGCGGAAAACCTGCGCGCACTCGGCGTTCAAGTAGCTGCATTCGGCGTGGTCGGCTGCGATGAAACAGGAGAAAAGTTGCGCGCGCTCTTGGCCGAGCACGGCGCCGACGTTCGCGGCGTTATTCAAGACGCCCGCCGCGAGTCCACACGGAAGGTTCGCATGATGTCCCTCGAGCATGGCCAGCAGGTCTTTCGTCTGGACCAGGAATCGACGTCGGAAGTCAGTGTGCAAATTGAAGATCGCCTGGTCGGCATGGTTCGAGAAACCCTTCCAGAGATTCAGGTCATTCTGTTCTCGGACTACCTTAAGGGAGTCTTGACAGAGCGCCTGCTGAAGCTGGTGTTCGCCGCAGCCGGTGAACGGAAAATTCCCTGCGTCGTTGCTCCGAAGGATTCGAAGTCTGAGAAATATCGCGGCGCGACGGTGCTGGTCCCCAATGCAAGAGAGTTGGCGCAATTGTTGGGAACCAGAGTGGACGGGGACGACTGGTTGAATGATTCAGCCACCCGGTTGATGGACAAGCTCGATTTGGAAGCGTTGGTGGTCACGCGCGGTGGTGAAGGTATGTCGCTGTTCGAGCGCCAGGAAGGCATCCTATGCCGGACCGACGTTCCTACTACGGCGCGCAGCGTCTATGACGTGACCGGAGCAGGAGATACGGCCATTGCCGTTTTTGGCGCATGTCTCGCCACCGGAACTGATCTCGAGACAGCCGTGCGACTCGCCAACCTTGCGGCTGGTATTAAAGTAGGAAAGCGTGGCACGGCCTGTGTCAGCGCAAAGGAATTGATCGATGCAATCCCCGAGGATTTCCCGGAACCGGCGCGGCGTCGAACGGGTTTTTCCGCGCCGTCGCTGCCTCGACCCGAAGGCTATCGCAAGAAATCCGCCCCAGCGCATGCGGGGCACCTTCCGAAGGTTTGATGAAGATTCATACAGTAGTACCTATTAGTCCGACAAAGCTCGATTCGAAGGCCGCCGAAGAGGCAGCTCTCGGAATGCTGGTGAAGATAAGTGCCCGAAAGCGTCTTTTGATCCGGGCGTTCGACTGGATCGCTCGACCGGCGGTCGGCATTTTGGACCGTGTGCTGCCCATCTCGTCGACGGATACCCTTGAAGACACCAGGAAAATCCTGGTAATGGAGTATTGGAATCTCGGCGATATCGTGATGTTATCGCCTTTTTTGAGAAGCATTCGGATTCAGTATCCGAATACACATATAACATTGCTCACGAGTCCCAAAGCCGCCCCGATTGTTGAGCACCAGGAACTGGTCGACGAAGTCGTCGTCATGAGGGTTCCCTGGGCTCAGCACTATTCCCGCTCGAGAAAATACAACCCCTTCTCCTTATTGTGGCTTGAGTTGCTGCGTACGCTTAAATCGCTGCGCCTACAGAAAATAGACCTCGCATTCGTAGCAAGGGCTGATGTTCGGGACAATTTCATGCTGTGGTTCTTGCGAATAAAACGGCGTGTGGGTTACGGATTCGGAGGCGGCGATTATTTTCTGACCGATACAGTCGTTCCAGATCTGCAGCACCCGCATTTTGCGAGTCGATGGCTCAGACTTTTGAGCGCTGTTGGAAAAAGCCCAATCGTGCGCGAGCCGCGTTTGAAAGTCACACCGGAGGAACAGACAGTCGCGGAGGGAATCCTGACCGAACGCGGTATTCAGAGCGGAGAATTCGTGATTGGCATTCATCCCGGAGCGCGAAGCGACCTAAGGAAGTGGGGGGAGGAAAATTTTGTAGCGCTCGCCCAGCGGCTGCAGAAGGAATTTCCCGTCAAGATCATCTGGTTTCTGGATCCGGGCCAAAAAGCGCCGGATGAAAACGGCGTTCGGCGCAACTCTGTGTCATTGCCACTGCGCCAGTTTATGGGCGTGCTGGCCCAATGCCAGATGCTGATTTGTAATGACAGCGGCCCCATGCATATTGCGACCGCGCTCGAAGTACCCGTCGTGGCCATATTTGGGCCAACGGAGCCAGCCTGGTTCGGGCCGATCGGACAACACCACCGGGTCGTAATTCAGTCAGGGTTCTGGTGCCGCCCCTGCTTTGACTATTGCCATTTCGATCAGCCCTATTGCCTCCGTACGATAACGGTTGAATCCGTATTTCAAGCCGCGTCAGAATCGTTGTCGCTTTTGTCGGCGGGGGCGAGACAACCCAGTGGACTGATAGAGCACCCCGCTTCAAAAGCTGCAAGATCTGACTAGGAAGTTCATGAAGAATAGGACAGATTCTCACGTGCACAGGCTAGCGGCGGAGCGGTGCGTGTGGACCCAACGGTTCGGGTGCCAATTTATTTAAGGCCCTTATCACAGATTGGAGAAAACGCAGACGCATGGCAGAGCCAAAGAACGGCATTTCCCAGCAGCCTTTCAATCGCAGACTACGAATCGCAATTTTAGGTTCTCGCGGCTATCCCCAAACGTACAGCGGGTATGAGGTGTTTGTTCGTGAATTGGCTCCGCGACTGGTCAGCCGTGGTCACGAGGTGATCGTTTACTGCCGGCGGTCGCTCTTCAAGGAGCGGCCGAAGTATTACAAGGGTGTGCGTCTCGTCTACTTGCCGAACATTGAAACCAAATCGCTCGGTACTTTTTCTCACACCCTGCTTTCCATGTTCGATGTGCTGTTTCGCCGAGTCGACGTTGCACTCGTTGTGAATATCTCGAACGCTTTTCATTGCGTGATTCCTCGCGCTTTCGGAAAGCGGGTTGCCATCAATGTCGACGGTCTCGACTGGAAGCGGGACAAGTGGGGGCCCTTCGCAAAAAAATACTTCTACTGGAACGCCAAGGCCGTGGGACGAATTTGTCCGAAGGGCGTGATCACCGATGCCCAAGAGATGCGCCGGATCTACCTCGAAGATTTCGACACGCCCAGTGCGTGCATCGCCTACGGGGCGGACCTGGAGGCCACGGTCGATTCCGGATCCCTCCGGCAATATGGCCTCGAACCCTTTGAGTATTACCTCATTTTGAGTCGAATGGTTCCGGAGAATAACGCCGATCTGATCGTGCGCGCGTTTGAGCGAGTGCGAACCTCCAAGGTTCTTGCGATTGCCGGTGATGCCAACTATCGCAGCGATTTTGTCGACCGTCTGAAACGGACGACTGACAAGCGCGTACGATTCATCGGCCACGTCGGGAATCCGGATCACGTGAAGGAGCTTCATAGTAATGCCTATGCCTACGTTCATGGGCACAGCCTCGGTGGCACAAATCCTTCCTTGCTGACCGCTCTTGCTTCTCGAAACTGTGTGTTAGCCTTGAATACGCCATTCAATTTGGAAGTATTGGAGGACTATGGCATCTTGTTTGAGCGCGACCCGGTCGATCTGGCGCGAAAACTCCAATTTGTCGACGAGCATCCCGAACAGGTCGCTGCCTATCGGACGCGGGCTCCACGGCGAATTCTGGAGGCTTATACCTGGGAAAAAATTACAAATCAGTACGAGGAGCTTTTCCATCAGCTGTACGCCGGAGAAAACCCCACGAGGGTCCACTCCAGCGTAATTAGCCCTCCCGCTCCCGAGGTTCAGCCGGAGCGAGTGGCCGTCGGTACAGCAGGGCGTGGCTAGTTCTAGAGTCCTCCGGTGACTCTAAGAGGGGACGGATCCGATCGAGGGGGTCGGCTTAGGGTCCGGACTTGCATTTGCTTTCAGTTGTGGAAAAAACCTCTTTTTATTCCCCTTTTGAACCGCGCGGGTGAAACAATATCAAATTGAAGTATCGGCTAAACATTGACGTAAGTTTTCGATAATGCTGGAGAACAAGCGGCTCGGCTTAGTTGAGCAAATTGATTTTAGGAGGCATGTCCCCCGATGAATGGCGCAGCCACTCGTCGTTCCTTGACGGCTACTCTTTCAGAAGGTTCGCCACCTCACGACCTGTTTACCGAGGCCGTGTCGACAATCCGCAGTGTCCCGAACGGCCGCGGCCGCGGCCGGCATCTGGTTCGCGGATTGTCCGTCCAAATCACCTATGGTGCCATCGATACGGTTTTAGTGTTCGTCGTAGGGGCGCTGCTCGTCTGGCTGCGGTTTGGCCTTCCGTTCCCATACTCTGCCCGGCACTTCGAATTCGATCAGGCGGCCGGGCAAGCCTATGCCGGCTTTTTCCTCATCTACGCTGCGTTAGTCGTGCTTGGATGCGCCAATCAGAGTCTTTACCGTACCCCGCGTGATCGCAGTGTGCTCGATGAGAGTGTCATGGTTGCAAAGGCCGTTGGCGCCGCCACGGTTTTGCTGGTCTTGTACATCTTTATCTCCGGTACGAAAGATATCTCTCGTTTCGTCATCTTTTCCTCGGCCGTTTTGAATATTGTCACGCTTTCCGGTTGGCGCTATTTCAAAAGGCGTTGGATCCTGCATCGCGCGGTCAAAGGGATCGGTGTAACCCGCATTTTGATTGTTGGAGCCGGGCGGGTGGGGAAAGCACTCGGCCGCTGGCTCGGTGACAATCGCCACCTCGGCTATCTCGTTTGCGGCTACCTCGATTCCGAGCCGTCAGCGGATTCTCGAGTACTCGGTACCGTGGACGATCTCCAGAAAATAGCGCTTACCCATTTCGTCGACGAGTTGTTTATTACCCTGCCGGCGGACAGGGAATTGGTCAAAAAGACGCTGGTCGAAGCTCGCGAATTAGGGCTTGGTCTCAAACTGCTTCCTGATCTTTATGACGGTTTTGGGTGGAAGGTGCCGCTGCACATGATTGGTGGGTTCCCCGTCATGGATCTCCTCTGGCAACCGATACCGGCCATCGGGCTTATGATCAAGCGCTTCTTGGACTTGACCCTTGCCGTTGTCGCGCTTCTCCTGACGGCGCCTCTCTTCGCCCTTATCGCAATTCTGATTAAGTGTGATTCTCCCGGGCCGGTCTTTTATGCCAGTGACCGCGTAGGTCTGAAAGGGAGAAGATTCAAGTGTTATAAGTTCCGGACCATGGTCGAAGATGCCGACTTGCAGAAACAGAAGCTCCGGGACTGCAACGAACGCAACGGGCCGTGTTTCAAATTGGCGAACGATCCCCGTGTCACTCGCATTGGACGGTGGTTGCGAAAAACAAGCCTCGACGAGTTGCCTCAGTTGCTCAACGTGCTGCGCGGCCAGATGAGCTTGGTCGGGCCGCGTCCGCATCCGGTCGATGATTATGAACTCTACTCCATTGAGCACCTGCGGCGATTGGATGTCAGCCCGGGCCTGACGGGTCTTTGGCAGGTCACAGCACGCAGGGATCCTTCGTTCGAAACGAACATGGCTCTCGATTTGGAATACATAGAGAACTGGAGCCTGGGGCTCGACGTTAAGATCATGCTGAAGACCATCCCGGCCGTCTTGCGCTCAGAGGGAGCCTGAAGCGAGCGCGTGCAACGACTCACGTCGCAGTGATTCTCAGCCTACCGCGCGCCGCTCGCGCGCTTTGCCCAGCGGCCCAGCCGGTATTCGTTCCCCTTCTCTGCCAGCGTGTTCTGAATACTGACCTTCACGTTTCCGTTGGCGTCGCAGGTATAAACTTCCTCAACCCAAAGGTCCTGCGCAGCAGCGTAGCGCCGGACTGCCTCGCCTGTAAGATCCGCGGCTTGTCCGAGTGAGGGATCAAATGCCACGCGTATCTCATCCCAATTGCTGATCTCTCCCTCCGGCTGGTGATCGGCGCTCAATTGCGCGCATTCGAGGTACCGGAAGTAGCCGATGTTGTGCGCCGGGCGGTAAGATCGCACGATCCGCAATGGTTCTTCGCCTCTCGATGGCAACCGCAACCCCCGAGGGAAGATCACGTCAAACACAACGTTCCGGCCCTCATCTGCCTCTCGCCAGACTCCAAAGTGTTTCGTAAATTGGTCGCGGAGTGGGCGGGCCTCGTGACCGTCGGCCCGAATCGACAGCCCGATCGCCGTGGCCGATCGCATGTATGCTGATCGCCGCACTCTGCGACCGAAGGTCTCCCTGAGGACCCGCGCAACAGGAGGTAACTCCGATCCGCCTCCGGTCAGGTACAACGTATCGATGGTTTGCTCCGGGTTTGCCGTAACCAGGTCTTCCGCTACCTTCCTCGATTCTTCAACCAAGGGTCGGCATTGTTCGTAATACGCGTCGACACCGATCGAAAACTCCTCCCACCCTTTTCGTACTCGCCCCAGATCGACTGATAATTTCCGGCTATTCGCATGCAACGATTCTTTCTTCTCGCGGCATTCGTCAAACAGCAGATACCACTCTCCCGCCGTCAGCGATTCCTCCGTGTCGTCAGGTCTCCCCGCCTCTGCCAGTACCAGCCTTGCCAGAATCTCGTCGAAATCGTCGCCGCCGAGATCGGGAATCCCATCCGACGCAATGACGGTGTGTTCGGCCTCGTCCAAAGCCACCAGCGACACGTCGAACGTCCCGCCGCCCAAGTCATAAACGAGCAGACCGCCTTTTCCTCGTCTCTTGCGATCGCTGCTGTTGCGATAGGCAAACTCAACCGCCGCGGCCGATGGCTCGTTCAGCAATCCAAGCACTTCAAATCCCGCGGCTCGCGCCGCCTCTTGCGTTAAGAATCGTTGGTTGCTGTTGGCGTTTGCTGGCACGCCGAGCATGACCTGCAACTTGTCGTGCTTGCGGGCGCCTAACGTGGATTTCTCGACCAGCTCCCGGCGCAGAGCCGTCATCATTTCGGTCAGCGCCTGCGACAGTTTCAATCGCTGCCCGGCGATCGAAAGCTCGCTCTGAGGCCCGGCGTTTTTCAGCCAGCGCTTGAGAGAGCGCACCACGGTCCAGTCGGGCGATCCATGCCGCTCCAAGGCTTCCCACCCGTACACTCGGTTGTCTCCCGAAACAGCCAGGAGGGAAGGGAACCAGTCCCTTACATGACCGTCTGGAGCTTCGAAATTGACGAGCGGGTAGTTGCCTCGGTCCGCATGAGCGACCACGATTCGCGTTGTTCCAAAATCAATCCCTATTTTCACGACACTCCTATCTTAAAGTCTGCCGCGTCTCCGGCCAAGTCCGCTCTATACATTCTCGAATCCGCTTTTGTAGGCTGGCTGTCGAGACCGGCTTCTGAGGCGGTCTGCCACGTCTCGTTCACCTCGCCGCCCCTTCTGTTGGCCGCCTGCGGCGTGCCCTGAGGCACGAAAGAGGGTCGCTCTGCCGAACTCAACCTCACCGAACCCGAATATTCTGTTTACCTCTTTGACCCGAGCCAGCAAAATATCCGAAAATCTCACCATGCCCGCCATTTGCCGCCCTCGCATCGCATCACGCCAATTGCAATTTCAGCTTTCCGTCGCATGCGCTCTCGCGGCTGCAAGCTTTTTCGCATCTCCAGCCGCTTCTCAGACGGCTGCGAACAACCATCCTGCCAACTACGTCGTCATCAAACCCGTAGCCAACATGTACCGTGAACCGGCCCAAAGCTCCGACGTTGTCTCCCAAGCGACCTATGCCATGAATGTCTCTCGCATAAAATCAAAGTGGCATTGGGTCAACATCCGCACCGCCGATGATTACACCGGCTGGGTTCAGCTCTCTAGCCTTCGAAAACTCAAAGGCCAGCCATATGCAACCACTGGCTCTGTCGTGCGTGTGTCCGAACTGAGCGCCAACATTTACCGCGAACCGAATGTCACAAGACACGCTCCTCTGCTGACAATTCCCTGGGAAAGTCGTTTGGAGGTCCTGCCGGATAAAGTCGGCGAAGGTGATCGCTGGCTGAAGGTTCGCCTCCCGGATGAGCAGCAAGCCTTTGTGCAGAAGGGCGACGTCAGCGCCGATTTCACTCCCGTGACCGTCGATCAAATGATTGCAATCGCCAAGAAATTCCTCGGCGTCACCTATACTTGGGGAGGCTCCTCGGAATTTGGCTTCGATTGCTCCGGTTTCACTCAAATGCTGCTCCGCCAACGCGGATTGATTATGCCGCGCAACGCCGACCTTCAAGCCGCCTGGAGCGGAGTCTCCACCGTCGATCGCAAGGACCTTCAACCCGGAGACTTGCTCTTCTTCGGCGACCGTCTCGATCACATCACCCACACCGGTCTGTACATTGGGAACGGTCAATTCATTCACGACACCACGCACGAACATCCCGGCGTGCAGGTCAGCGTCTTGGACGACCAGCCCTGGACCAAATTGCTCGTAGCTGCAAGGAGGCCGAAATTATGAATCGCCGCGAATGGCTGAAACTTGCCGGCGCAACCGGGATGGCCACAACGCTTCCCTTACCGGCTTCAGAAGCTTCCGGGAGTTCGCAGGCTTCTACCGTCGACGTCGCCCTCACGCGTCTCAACCTGCAACATACCTGGACGACAACCATGTCTTCCAGTGCTTACCGCGATACTGTAAACGTCCGCTACACACGCGATGGCATCACCGGCTACGGCGAAGGCGCGCCGATCGTTCGCTACAAGGAATTTCCCGCCGAAGCCAAGCAAGCCATCGAAGCCAACCTCGATCAAATCGCCGCTGGCAATCCCGAATCTTTCGTTGCCTTCCTCGCCGACGTCCGCAAGCACCTCGGCGATCATCAGCGCGCCGCCATGGCCGCCGTCGACATCGCCGTTATGGACTGGATCGGCAAATACAGGAATGTCCCGCTCTACGCCTATTTCGGCCTCGACCCCGCCGCCACTCCTCTCACCACGTTTTCGATCGGCATCGACACCCCGGAAATCACCAAACAAAAAACGCTCGAAGCCGCGGACTATCCCGTCCTGAAAGTAAAAGTCGGCCTCAAAACAGACGAAGAAACGATCGCCGCCGTCCGCAGCGTCACGAAGAAACCTCTTCGCGTCGACGCCAACGAAGGCTGGACCGACAAAGACGAAGCGATCCGCAAAATAAATTGGCTGGAAACGCAAGGCGTCGAGTTCATCGAACAACCCATGCCCGCGCACATGTTCGAAGAAACAAAATACGTACGCAGCAAAGTCCATCTTCCCATCATGGCCGACGAAGCCTGCACCACCGCCGCTTCCATTCCCCTATTGAAAGAAGCCTACGACGGCATCAACGTAAAACTCGACAAAGCCGGCGGTCTTCAGGAAGCCTACCGCTGGATCTCGATCGCCCGCGCCATGGACATGAAGATCATGTTCGGCTGCATGATCTCTAGTTCCTGCTCCTGCACCGCCGCCGCCCATCTCTCGCCCCTGGTCGACTACGCCGACCTCGATGGCTTTCTCCTCATCCGCAACGACCCCTTCTCCGGCGTCACAGTACAAAAAGGCAAACTAATTCTCCCAACCGGGGCCGGCCTGGGCCTAAAACTCCGTGACCTGTAACTCACTTGTTCCAAGGGCTGAGGCGTTCCAGAGAGCAGGCGACACGCCATGTGCCGATTGCAGGGTTCAAGTAGCACAGGCTTGAGCCTGTGCCTGTTCGGTTTGAGCCTGGTGCCCGGTCCTTGGTTTTGAAAGGTGGATCCTCAGTTTATTTCGCGAAAGCACCGGCGCGGCGGGATTTCAGAGTGTGCGTCGCAACGAAAGGACATGGGTTTAGACTTTGCGGGAATGTGCTCGGCACCGGACGGGCGGAGTCTGCCTGCGGCAGGCAGGCGCCCGCTCCGAGGTTTGTCCTCGCCAATCAATCGCGCTTCGGCCTCTGAGGAATTGCATTTCGCCTCGACCGTCGCCGCGACGTCAGCCTTCAATGCGAATTCCGCTCCGAAATGATCCTTCCATACCCCGACGACCGCGCCACCCGATCAAAATAGTCATACGCCGCGCCCGCAATCTTCGCGATCGCGTCGTCTCCATCCAACTCCCGCTTCAAATATGCGGTCATTTCCACAATCACGAACGGCCGGTTCGGCACAAACACGATCCCCACATCATTGCGTACGCCCGCCAGTTCCCCCGGTTTATTCGCACAAACCACATCCTCCGGAATGTAGCGCGGAATATCGCTGGCCTTGGGTGTGCCCAGAACTTTGAAAAAATCGTCCGTCAACGCCTTTTTGAGCACTTTGTTTCGGTACACCGCCGTAAGCAGACCCATCATCTCGCTCGGCGTAGAGAGATTCTCCCGCCCCTCTTGCGCGGCCTTCACGTCCATCATCTTTCGCTGCAGCCGCGTCTGATGCAGCCCGAGCGAATCCAGCATGGCGTTCACATTCGGCATCCCCACGCGATCGATCAGCACGTTTGTCGCGCTGTTGTCGCTCACCGCCACCATGAACGTCGCTAGATCGCGATTGGTCACCCGCGTCACGCCCGGAGTCAACCCGCCCATGATCGCGCTGTCGGCAACAAGATCGTGCGCGTCGACGGTGTAAAGATCGCTGAGCTTCGCCTTCCCGCTAATCCCGTCTTCGCTCTGCTGCTCCTGGCGGTAAAGTTCAGCCAGAACCGCCACCTTGATCGACGACGCCTGCGCAAACACAAGATTCTCATTCAACAGAAATGTTCGCCCATCGGTGAGATCCAGAATGGCCACGCCCATCGTGCCATCCAGTCCCCGGTTCGTCTCTTGCACCGTCGCTTCGAGCTTCTGCCACAACAATTCACTCTGCGATTGGCCATTCGGCGCGGCATGCTGTCCGCCCGCCGTCTGCCCCAGCGCGTATACGCCGACCAGATTCATCCACATAACCAACGCCATCGCGCGTATCAGTCGCATCATCGCCACCACGCTCGCATGATTGGATTTCACGGAATTTCCGGAGTCATCTTAGCACTGAAAGACCACATCGCTTTGTGCTCGGACTGCGGAAACCTTGTGGTAAATTATCCTCGTCTATGTCATTGCGTTTGATTACGCCGGTTCTTGTTTTGATCAGTCTTGTGCTCTCGCCAAGCTCCTCTATGGCTCAAGTCCATTCCGTGCAGCAGCGCATCTCGAGCGGTGTTCTCGAAGGCGTCGTCGCCGCCGACGGCAAGGTCCGCGCCTTCAAAGGAATTCCTTACGCCGCTCCACCGGTCGGCCCGCTTCGCTGGAAACCGCCGCAACCCCTCGCTCCCTGGACCGGCGTTCAGAAAGCCGTCGACTACGGTCCTCGCTGCATGCAAACCCGCGTGTTCGACGACATGATTTTTCGCGACGCTGGCCCGAGCGAAGATTGCTTGTATCTGAATCTGTGGATACCCGAAAACCACACGCAAACGCCGCTTCCCGTTATGGTTTGGATCTATGGCGGCGGGTTTGTTGCGGGCGCAACCTCTGAGCCTCGCCAGGAAGGCGGCAATCTCAGCCAAAAAGGCGTCCTCGTCGTCAGCATGAACTACCGCCTCGGCATCTTTGGCTTTTTCTCGCATCCGGAGTTGTCCAAGGAGTCCAGCCAAGGTGCCTCGGGAAACTACGGGCTCATGGACCAGGTCGCCGCCCTCAAATGGGTTCATGACAATATCAGCGCATTCGGCGGCGATCCCAACAACGTCACCATCTTCGGTGAATCCGCGGGTTCGTCTTCGGTCAGCGCGCTCATGGCTTCGCCCTTGGCCAAAGGACTTTTCCGCCGCGCCATCGGTGAAAGTGGCGCCATGTTCAATTCTTCCCGCCCCTCGCGAACGCGAGCAGAAACCGAACGGCTCGGTGTCGAATTCGCAAAATCCATCGGCGCAAGCTCTCTCAAAGCCCTGCGCGCAAAGCCTGCCGCGGATATTCTCGAAGCAGCCGCCAAAAAAGGCGCGCCGGAGTTCCGCCCGAACGTCGACGGCTATTTCCTCCCGGAAACCGTCGAGGCCATTTTTGCCGCTGGCAAACAGAGCCACGTATCGCTTCTCGCCGGCTGGAACGCCGACGAAGAGAGCTACCATGAGATATTCAAAGACGACCCTCCCACTCCGGAGGGCTTCGTCGCCAAAGTGCGCGAACTCTACGGTGCGGATGCCGACGCCGTCCTGAAGCTTTATCCCGCCGCGAACGTCAAGCAGGCCAAGAGCGCGGCCAGGGATCTCGCGGGTGATCGCTTCACCGCACTCTCGACCTGGAAATGGCTCGAAGCTCAACTCAAGACCGGGCAATCTCCCGCTTATCGCTTTCACTTCGAAGAGACTCTTCCTTTTCCGAAAGGAGCTCCGCTGTCTCCCGACGAAGAACCTGCGGCTCCGCACTCATCGGAAATTGAATTTGTCTTTCAGGTTCTCTCCTCGAGAGATCTTCCTTGGCGCCCGGAAGACAAAGCAGTGTCCGAGCTGATGGGCTCCTACTGGACCAACTTCGCAAAAATCGGCGATCCCAACGGCGCGGGTCTTCCGCACTGGCCCGCCTACGCCCCCAGCGAATACCAAGTGATGCACCTCAACGCTAACTCCGAAGCCACACCCGACCAATATCGCCCACGCTACAAACTCCTGAGCACCCTCCACTAACCCGGTTTTTGTAGCGGCCACCGTCTCGGGCGCCTTTCACTCCGCCCATCCTGGAATGACCAGTCTTGGTAGGGGCGCAGCAAGCTGCGCTTCATGTACGCATGATCTGCTTATCTTGCCACCGCACCCGCACTTCCCCGGTAGAATAAAAATAGGAGCATGCATGTGACGGCCAAAAAGCCAACCGTACTACTGACCAACGACGACGGCTATCAAGCCGGCGGCCTGCGCGCCCTGGCGCAAGAACTTAACGACTTTGCCGAAGTCAAAATCGTTGCTCCGAGTTCGGAGCGCAGCGGCGCCGCGCAATCTCTCACGCTCCGTCAGCCCATCGTCTGCCACAAGATCGACGACAACGAATGGGCCATCGACGGCACGCCCTCCGACTGCGTCATCATCGCCTTGCACAGTCTTTTGCAAACCCCTCCCGACCTCGTCATTTCCGGCATCAATCACGGCGCAAATCTGGGAGAGAACGTCTACTATTCCGGCACCGTCGGCGCAGCGAGAGAAGCCGCGATTCACCACTTCCCCGGCCTCGCCGTTTCTCTCTGTTCCAAACGCGCGGACGCGAACTTCGCTCCGACCGCGGAACTGGCCCGCAAAACTGCCCAACTCATCTTGGGCGAAAGGCTGCCGGAGCAGGTTTTTCTTAGCATCAACGTTCCGGAAAATTGGCAGGGCGCAGTAAAGCTCACTCGCCAATCGAAGAAAATCACGCGCAATCTTCTCCGCCGAGGCGAAGATCCCCGTGGTCGCCCGTATTTCTGGCTGTGCGAACAGCGCGTCGATCGCGATCAGGAAATCGACGGAGACACAGACTATGCCGCGATCTTCGCCGGCGAAGCCTCCATCACTCCCTTGCACCTAGATCCGACCGACGCTCAATCGCTCAACCATCTCTCGCACTGGCTGCCCAAACTCGAAAGCCGCGACTAGCCTGCCCGATCGCCACAGCTCATCGACGGTCACGGTTGGACGGCCTGAAGCAGCCAGGAAATTCATGCAAGCTTCGATTAGAATTCAGAGCAATGCCAGCGACTCGCACCTACGACGTAGCCATCATCGGCGCAGGCGTATTTGGCGCATGGACCGCCTACCATCTCGCGAAACGCAAACAGCGTGTGATCCTCGTCGAGGCCTACGCGCCCGCACACTCCCGCGCCAGTTCCGGCGGAGAATCTCGCATCATTCGCATGAGCTACGGTCCCGACGAGATTTACACCCGCTGGTCGCAGCAGTCGCTCATCGAGTGGAAAGATCTATTCGCTACCATGGGAGAAAATCTCTTTCAGAAAACGGGTGTCCTCTGGCTGTCGGCGGACGGTGATTCGACCCTTAATCACTCCATCGCTACGCTGCAGCGCTGTTCTGTGCCGCACGAGATCCTGCCGCGCTGCGCACTCGATCATCGCTATCCGCAATTCAACTTCGACGGCATTTCGCGTGGCCTCCTCGAGCCGGAAAGTGGAGTGTTACTGGCAAGGCGCGCCGTGACCTGCACCGTCGAAGCCGCAAAGCGCCAAGGCGTGCATCTGAAAATCGCCCAGGTCCAATCCCCGCGCCGCGCAAATCGCTTGGATTTTACCGAAACCTTGACCGGCGAACGCATCACCGCCGGTGCGTTCGTATTTGCCTGTGGCCCGTGGCTTGGAAAGGTTTTTCCGGAAATCCTGGGCGCCCGCATCTTCCCAACCCGCCAGGAAGTATTTTTCTTTGCCACTCCGAGCGGTGATGTCCGGTTTGCGCCTCCCGCAATGCCGACGTGGCTATTCGAGGCAGACGAAGCCTACGGCATGCCGGATATAGAAGCTCGCGGACTAAAACTAGCCAACGATCAGCACGGCAAACGAGTCGATCCGGACACTCAATCACGCATGGTGTCGCCCGAAGGGATCGACTGGGCGCGCAATTTCGTCGCCCGGCGCTTTCCTGCGCTTAAGCATGCATCCATCGCGGAGACGCGTGTCTGCCAATACGAAAACACCTCAAACGGGGATTTCCTGATCGATCGGCATCCGGATTTACAGAATGTATGGCTAGCCGGCGGAGGTTCCGGTCACGGCTTCAAACACGGCCCAGCGTTTGGCCAATACACCGCTGGCATGGTGCTCGGCGAAAGAATGCCAGAAGCGCGGTTTTCCTTATCCACAAAAAGCACGCATCAGAACCGCTCCGTGCATTAGCTGAGACCATGTCGGCTTGAGTGCGAGAGCCTGCCCACCGCAGGCCGAGCTTCCGCTTTTAGAGACTGAAGCCCTTCACCCAAACGCTCAGCGGCAGCCCGGCGGCCTTTTCTTAATCCGGCGTCAGTCCGAACGGAGTTCCGGGAGTCAGGAATCATTCTTTCGTTGCTCGGGAGCGTACCGCTTTTAGCCCCGTGCCGTAAATGGCGCCGATGCAAAAACGCAAAAAATGGCTTCAAACCCTGAAGTTCAGCTCTTGCTCAACGTCTTTCTGGGACAGGCTCTTAACCGGTCCTTCCGACCGCCTCAGCTCTTCCACGGTGTTTTGCGCCGGCTGCCCTCAGTCAGCTTGGCGCTGTTCTTACGCCGCGCCTTTTCTTCATACAAATTCTGATCCGCGTCCTTTAACAACTTCTCCACTCGTTCACCCTCGCCGTGATAAACGGAGGTGCCGATACTCACCGAGATCGCCGGCTCCTCCTGATCGGACAGCAACGTCTCATGAATTCGTGTGATCACCCGCTGCGCCTCTTCCTCTCGCGCCTCGGGAAGCACCACGGCAAATTCATCTCCGCCGTAACGCGCCGCTGTATCGATCGCCCGGCAGTGCACGCGCAAAATGTCCGCCACACGGCAAAGCGCCCGGCTGCCCACCAGGTGCCCAAAGCTGTCGTTGATTTTCTTCAGTCCATCGAGGTCTAGCAGTAGAACCGCAAAGGATCGCCCTGTTCGTAGCGTGCGTTCGGTCTCCGTATCCAGCACGTCCAGCAGCTTCCGGTAATTTGCCAAGCCTGTGAGGGGATCGCTGGCCGCCAGATGCCGCACCTGTTCGAACACCCGGGCGCTATCCAAAAGGGCTCCGGCCAGAATAATGATGTAACTCCCCACATTCAGCATCTGCGCGAAAACGAAAGGTCCGTCGAGAAGCCGCACAGATTGGCATGCCGCCAGTTGCGCGGCCAGATTCATCCACACCGCAAGGTAAATCCCGCGGTCAAACGCCGAGTTCATCAGGTATTTGCGACGGCGATATCCGTACAGCGCGACAAGGAAGATTACCGCTGGTATCAACTGCAGAGGATTCGGAATGACTGCGTTCGGGTGCCCGGAAACATCGGGTGGAAGCCTTTTCAAGGATGCGGAAATGATATACGTGAGCGATAAAACCGCGAACAGCGCGCCGCCGATTTCAAGTTTTGGGTGTCGCGATCGCGGAATGAAATGCTCGACCAGCAGCGCCACTCCGAACAGAAGCGCCAACACTAATCGGCCGATCCACCATCCGACCGGCGCCCATAGAAACCATGTCAGCGATGCCACATTCATCTGAAAAAACAGAATGCTGGACGCCGTCAGCGTCGCCCCAGACAACAGAAAACCGGAACCGAGAATGAGTGACAAGCGGTCCTGTGTGCCTTGAAAACGGACCAAAGCCACCGCGGCGAACACAAACGCAAACAACCCGGTTGTAATTTGTAGGTAGCCCTGTAATACGGGATCGGGCCGCAGCGTGCTCGTGCGCAGCCAGTCCGCGACCAGAAATATCACTACGAATCCTGCCGCATGTCCCAGGAGACGTCGAAGTTGTTGACGATCCGCTCTCAGGGCCAGTTCGCCCATTTTTCCTGCCTTTTGCTGGGGGCTGGGGATTCGTGCTGTCGTTCCGAAAGCATCTGTTGTGCTTACCCTCATTAGACGCGAAATTGCTTCCCCTTGTTGCGTAACTTTAATTGGGCTGTGAACCAAGAGATACGCCTGCATATTCGGGCAAGCAACTGTACGACCGTACAGTCATGTGGATATCTCCCGCCTTCGCAGCCAACCTGTTAATGGCCACGCGAGGTCGACGCTCTTACGCCGGTCAGCGGTAGGTAGGCGCGACGAGGGGATCCGGTGTTTAAAGATTGCCCTTGCGCCCCTGTCCGTAGTTCCGCAAAATAATTCTATTGAATCGTTTCAATAAGAGGTGTTTCCTTGGTGAAGCGCAACACGAAATCCCGCGCGCCCGAAAAGAAGCTGCGTCCGGCAGAGCACACGCTCGCCGAAATTTTCTCCCAGCCTCGAATCTGGGTTGAGACCGATTCGCACCTCACGAAATCCGGAATCCTCGAACGCTTCGTCGAAATTTTCTCTCCCCGTAGCCCGTGGCTTTTTGTCGGCTGCGGTTCGAGCTATTACCTCTCCCGCCTTATTTCCGCCCTTTGGAATAAGCACACGTACATCCCGGCCACTGCCGTCCCCGCTTCCGAGCTTCTCTTCGCCCCGGAAGAAACATTGCGCCGCGTCGGCGCCGAGCAAATCGTTCTCATGTCCCGCTCGGGGGAAACCACTGAAGTCATCCGCGCCGCGGAATTACTGCAGTCGCACAAGACGGTGCAAACTTTGGCGGTCACCTGCAATCCCGCAAGCGTCCTCGCAAAGCTTTGCACTCACTCCTTCATATTGGACTGGGCCGACGAGAAGAGTACCGTCATGACGCGCTCCTTTACTGCAATCATGCTCGCCTTCCAACGTCTCGGGCTGCAGTTCGTAGGTGACAATCAATTCTCCGTTGCGCTCGATGAGCTTCCGCGGAAAGGCCAAGCTTGGTTCGAAGCCAACGCCCGCAAAATCCAGGCCTTCGCGGCTAAGCGTAAATTCGTTGATTACGTTTTCTTGGGGCAAGGCGTCCACTACTGGCTCGCCCAGGAAGCCGGCCTCAAAGTTATGGAAATGTCGTCCTCCTATTCCCAGGTCTTCCACTCTCTCGAATTCCGTCACGGGCCCCGTTCTATCGCCAGCCCCGACACGCTCATCACGTTTTACATCTCCGACGCGGCAAAAGAAGCCGAAACCACGTTGCTCCGAGAACTCAAAGAGCTCGGCGCCGCAACGTGTGTCATCGTCAATCGCGCAACGCCGGAATTGAAAGCCCACAGCGACCTCCTCGTTGAACTTGCTCTGGACGGCCCGGAATTTGCGCGATACGCTTTGACCGCCATTCCCGCACATTTACTGGGAACAGCGGTCGGTGTGCGCAAGGGTCTCAACCCGGACGCGCCGAAAAATCTGACCCGCGCCGTCGTGCTTTCCTCTGCCAAGGTAAGCCGTTCGGCCAAAAGGAGAGGTGCTTGAGCGCTGAAGCCAGCACCACCCCAGCCGCCGGACTTCGCCTTCGGCGCACCCTCACTCTCTGGAACTTGGTCATCATTGGGCTTGTCATCATTCAACCCATCGCCCCCATGGGCATTTACGGCGTCATCAACAACGCCGCCGGCGGACACGTCGTCACCACCATCCTCATCGCGCTCATCGCCATGTTTTTCACCGCCATCAGCTACGGCAAAATGGCTCGGGTCTATCCGAGCGCCGGTTCCGCCTACACCTACGTTGGCTCGGAAATTCATTCTGGCCTCGGCTATCTCACCGGCTGGGCGATGGTCATGGATTACATCCTTAACCCGCTCATTTGCACCATCATCTGCGCCAAGCTCACACAAAACATCATCCCCGAGGCGCCTTATTGGATTCTGGCCATCTTCTACGCCGGGTTTTTCACTTTTCTGAATCTTGGTGGCGTCAAAACCTCGGCCCGCATCAATGAGGTGCTAGCTGCGGGCATGACCGTCGTCGTCGTGATTTTCTTCGCCTTCGTGATCCGCTTCGTCTTGGGTTATCACGAACGCGGCATACACTTCTTCACCGAGCCTTTTTACAACCCCGCCACTTTCAGTTTTGCCGGCGTCGGTCGCGGCACTTCGATTGCCGTGCTCACTTACATCGGTTTCGATGGCATCTCTACCTTCTCCGAAGAAGTCGAAAATCCCCGCCGCAACATCATGTTGGCTACCGTGGGAGTTTGTCTTCTGGTGGGTGTTCTGTCCGCTTTCGAAGTCTACGCCGCGCAACTTGTTTGGGGCTCGAAGCCCTTTCCCCAAGAGAAAGTTGAATCTGCTTTCCCGCTCGTCGCGCAGCAAGTCGGTGGCTTTTTTCTTTTCCACCTTCTGAACTTCACCGTGCTCATCGCCAACATCGGTTCGGGAATGGGCTCGCAACTGGCCGCCGGCCGCCTGCTCTACGGAATGGGCCGCAACGACGCCATCCCTAAGTCTTTCTTTGGAAAGCTTCAGGCCAAGCGCCGCGTGCCTACGAATAACATTATCTTGATCGGTGTCGTCGCCCTGATCGGCGCCTTTCTTATTACCTATGATCAAGGCGCCGAACTGTTGAACTTTGGCGCTTTCATAGCCTTCATGGGTGTGAACGCCGCCGCCTTCGTCCACTATTACCTCCGCGGCGGCAAAGACAGGAAAATCGGGGATTTCCTCATGCCCGTCCTTGGCTTTGTGGTCTGTGCCGCGATCTGGTGGAACCTCAGTCCACCGGCGAAAATTGCAGGAAGCATCTGGCTCGCCATCGGTGTCGCCTACGGCGCCTGGAAAACCAACTTCTTCCGCAAACCCATGTCGTTCGAAGTCCCGCCCGAAGACTAGCACTGCGGCTTGATGCGAGCACCGCCTTCAGGGGCGGGTCGCCAACAGAAGTGCTTGGCCACGACTGGCACCCCAGGCTTCCGGCCGGGGCGAGTCATCCTTGACGAACCGCTTTCAGCGTTTCTTCCACCTCCATCCTGCCAGCCGCCCCGAAAGATACTGTCAACCCGGGCCCTCCCACAGCCGGTCGAAAGGCTTGCAGAGCGAGCGACCTGCTTTCCTCTTGCGATTTTTACCTGCAAATTCTCCCTCCCCGCCATTCGGATGTCCCGGACTTCAAAGAACCACTCTCCGCCCACTTCCGATTTGCAAACGAGCCCGGATTCAGCAGAAGATGTCCCCGCGAGGCACCAGCCATGAAAAAACCCGTTCCGAAGCGCGGGCTCGTTACCATGCGCGACGTAGCGCAAACCACCGGCTTTTCTCCGGCCACGGTTTCGATTGTGCTCAACAACGCCCCCCTGGCGCGCTACATCGCTCCGAGCACTCGCCAGCGCATTGAAGAAGCCGCCAAGCGCCTCGGTTATCGCCCGAACGCCATGGCCCGTTTTCTCCGCAGCAAGCGCAGTCAAAGCATCGGCGTCATGCTCTTCGACGTCACCGACCCGTTCTGCACGCCCATTCTTCGCGGCATCGAAAACGCTCTTTATCCTCTCGGCTACCTGCCCATCTTTGCCGACGCCCACAATCAGCGCGAACGCTTCGAACGCTACCTCGAAATGCTCCTCGAACGTCATGTCGACGGCTTGATCGTTGTCGCCAACTGGCTGTTCGTGGACATCGACGTCCTCGCTGACCTAAACAAGCAGGAAATCCCGACTGCCACGATCGGCTGGGAAATTCCCGGTGACCGCGTTAGTTCGGTCATGGTGGACAACGAAGCCGGTGCCCGTCTGGCCCTCGAACATCTTTACCAGCGCGGCCATCGCCGCATCGCCATCATTCGAGGTCCAAAGCGCCTCATCGACAGCATGCCTCGCTGGCGAGGCATCCAGAAATTCGCCCAATCCGCCAAGCTCGAACTCGATCCGAGCCTGATTCTCCAGATTCCCGATGTATTCGATGCTAACGCCAGTTTCGAGCACGGCTACCGCCTGACCGAAGAACTCCTTCAACAAAAGAAAAAGTTTACGGCCATCCTCGCCTTCGACGACTTGACTGCGCTGGGCGCCATGCGCGCTCTGGCGAAAGCCGGCATCAGCGTTCCTGAACAGTGCTCCGTCACAGGATTCGACGACGTCGCCATCTCCGCACTCTCTGCGCCCTCGCTCACTACCGTCCGCCAACCCCTCGAAACCATGGGCGGCACTGCCGTAAGCATCGTCGTGGACGCTATCAAAGCCGGTCACGAAAACCGCGATTGGTCCGCCGTCTCCCAAAAACTCCACCCGGAGTTGGTCATCCGCGACTCGACGCGCAGCGTCTGACTCGTCTCTATGCGCTCACTTCGCTGCGAAACTGCGCGACCTATCTCTTTCCTTCCTCTCTTAAAACGAAAAGGCGCCCCGAGCGAAGTCAGAGCGCCTTTCCAACCGAGAGTTTCGTTTTTGTTTACGATCCGGGCGGCAAGAAGACCGCCTGTGGCGCAAAGAACTCCACATCCGGCAACTCCGTTTTTACTCTCACATTCTGAAATTTTCCCTTATTTCCGCCCGATCCTGAGAACGTCAACAAGTATTGGTTGCTCAGGTGTGTGGCGATCTCATCGAGATAGGGCTTGATCGAAACCGGCGTGCCGGCGCCCAGAAAATAGGACTCCGCCCCAGTGTCTTCGGATAGCTTGTCGATATTGTTCTGCGCATAATTCACCTGAGAAAACGAGCGTCCCCGGTGTCCCGCGCTCGGGTAATAAAGCGACCAGATATTTGTGTTCTGTTTTTCCGCTCGCTGAATCACGGGATCCAGATCAGGATAGAACGCTCCGAAGAATCCGCCGCGGAAATAGTCAATCCCCGACGTGATCAAAATAATCGAGCGCCGCGGCCCTGTATTCGGCCAGCGCTTCAGCATGTCCAAGGTCGCGAGGTAAGGGCTCGAACCAATGGCGCCCAATCCCATCGGCAACCTCAACGCTTTTGTGGCCGCCGCGTGGTCGGCCGTAAAATCCTGGACGACTCGCGTCGTGTTGTTCTGGAGATAGCCCACCAGAATCGATGTCGAGGCTGGCTGCGCCATAATAAATTCTTTCAGATAATCCCATTGCCCGCCCGCCCCGGAATCGATGGAATCATCGATCAGGATGGCCAGGGCCAGTTGTTCGGCCTTTTTCCAATCCCCAATTTGTTTGCGTTCCTTGCCCTGAAGGAGTTGCACGTCATCTTTCGCGATCGGTGGTGCGTCCTGCTTCTTGCCTACGGCTGTCACCGTAAAAGTGGTCGAGCCGGAGGCAGGCGCATTTGTTTGCGCGCTCGCTGCCGTCACCAGGAGCAGCAATGTTCCAAGGAACACTCCGAACTGGGTGGGAATTCCCTTATGTCTCATGATGCACGGTCTCCTCTTTGTTGATCCGGCTGATACTAGTCCTGCTTGTTTAGATGCTCGGAATTGCCGGAGAGAGGTATACCACGACTGCTCCCGGATGTCAGCGGGGAGATTGTACTTAACCGCAGTTTTCCTCTTTTTTTCTAACACCGTCGCAGCTACAAAGTCGTAACTCATTCTGCATCTCGGCCCACGCCCACCACGTGTTGCGCGAAGGAGTACGTTACGCTCGATAGGAATGTCATCCACGATTTCCATTCCACCTCCCCCGAGGCCGACATCCGCCGGTAACAGTACGGCTCGGCAAGGCCCATGGATTTACGGTCCATGGCTCGATTTGATTATCGGTTGCGGCGCCTGGAGCGCGCCGCTTCTCCTGTTGGCCACCTACATCTCCTCTGTCGCTTCAACAAAAAGCTGGTCATTCGCCTTCTATGCCCTGGCTCTCCTGTGCAATTACCCGCACTTTATGGCCACGGTCTATCGCGCCTATCACTCTTACAATGAGTTTGCGAAATACCGAATTTTCACCGTGCACGTCACGCTGCTGCTGCTGTGCGCTGGCCTCGTCGCGCATCTGTGGTACCCGCTTCTGCCCTGGATTTTTACGCTCTACATTTGCTGGAGCCCCTGGCACTACACCGGCCAGAACTTCGGCCTGCTGATGATGTTTGCCCGCCGTTCCGGCCTTTCTCCGACCGACAGCGAACGCCGCGCACTGCATCTTGCCTTTATCGCCTCCTACATGATGCTTTTATTCAGTTTCCATACCGGGCCGTCCGGCGATCCTCTGATCCTTTCTCTCGCCCTTCCCGCGAAATTCACCTTGCCGGTTCGCGGGATGCTTGGACTTTTTTTTCTATGCGCCAGCGGCTGGGCTCTATGGTCGTTCCTGAGGCGCAGCTCATGGAAAGCCTTGCTGCCGAGCCTGACCCTGGCCACCACCCAATTTCTCTGGTTTCTGCTTCCCGCCGTGATTGAACTCCTCAGCGGCAGGGAAGTTCCGCAAACTCGCTACTCCAGCGGCATTCTGGCCGTTCTCCATTCCGCGCAATACCTCTGGATCAGCAGCTACTACCAGGAAAAAGAAGCTCGCGCCGCCGGTCTGACCTCCTGGAATTTTCCGCGCTACCTTTTGACGTTGATCGCTGGCGGCATCGCCCTTTTTATTCCCGGCCCGTGGCTCGCTAGCCGCCTCTTTCACGCCGATTTTGCTTCGAGCTTCCTGACCTTCACCGCTCTCGTAAACATTCATCACTTCATTCTGGACGGCGCAATCTGGAAGCTTCGCGATTCGCGCATCGCATCTCTGCTGCTCAACAAAAAGGACGAAACCGCAAAAGCCGAATCGAATCGCGGAAGCTTGGCTTCACTCTTCCTCTGGCTGACCGGAAGCTCAGCCGCCGCCCGCGTCTTGCGAGTCTCCCTCATTCTTCTCTTCCTGCTCTGGGGCTGCGTGGATCAATTGCATTACTACTGGGCCAATGTCTCTGCCAGTCTGAATTCCTTGCAGCGCGCCGCTCGCCTGAATCCCAACGACAGCGCCATGCAATCCCGCCTTGCTAGCGCCGCCGACGCGGCCGGCAATCGCGATCTGGCCCTTTCCTCCCTGCAACGCGCCGCGGAAGTAAATCCCGCCAACATCGGCCTCCAGGAAGCCTACGCGCGCGGCTTGATCGTAGCAGGACGTCTGGCGGAGGCCTATTCTGTCTACGGCAGCCTGCTCTCCTATGCGCCGCAAAATGCGAACGCCCTGGTGAACTACGGTCTGTTGGCCGAGCGCATGGGACATCCCGAAGAAGCGGTAGATTCCTGGCAGCGCGCCGTCGCCGCCGACCCCATGCAGAGCAACGCGCAA
This sequence comes from Candidatus Acidiferrales bacterium, assembly GCA_963722985.1. Classification (GTDB taxonomy): domain Bacteria; phylum Acidobacteriota; class Terriglobia; order Acidiferrales; family UBA7541; genus Acidiferrum. Next base: position 1,484,014 of record CAVROZ010000008.1, read on the forward strand.
CTTTATCTGGCGCAAGCGCTCGAACAACGCGGCGAAGCGCAAGCCGCCGCGCGCCACTATCAGGCCTATCTCCAAGTCGTGGCCAACCATCCCGCCGATCACCCGGCGGAAGGACCAGCGGTCATCTCCGCCCTGATCAAAGTAGCCGACGCAGATGTTGCCGCTCGGAAAATTTCAGCCGCCATGCACGGCTACCAGGCCGCCGCGCAGTTCGCCGAAAAAATAAAAGATCCCGGATTGCAAAGCCTCGCACTCGCGCATGCAGCCGACGCACAAGACCGTTCCGGCGCCGCCGCTAACGCCGCGCAACTATTCCAGCAAGCATTGGCAATCGACGAAACGCAGGGCGATCCCCATGCCGCCGCCATCGACTGGTACAACTACGGCCAATTTCTCCGCCGCCACAACCAACCCGAACGCCTGGTGTTCGCGTGCCTCTATCGCGCCCAGGACCTGATGAGCACTACTCCTGGTCAGGAGCTAACAACCATCGCCGCCGCCGTCACCGCAAGCGAAGCCCGCCTCGGTCCCTCCGCTCACACTCTTCCTGCGCAAATCTCGAAGCTTCTCGCCGAAGCCCGATCTCTGTCACCCTCCAATTTTTCGCCAGACCTTCACTGATCAAAACCCCAAGCATTCTCCGATCGTTGATGTGCGCCGACCCTTCTTGCCCTGAATTTCAAACCGTCGGCATCCTGGCTTTTTTCAGATGGCGCCGTTAACTTCCTCGTCTGGCAAGGACGGGCTCCGCCTCTCGAGCCGATGTCATCCGCCACGCCAGCCCGCCACGCAAATTGTCACAGCCTCCAATCCCAGCTAGAATGCCTTGGTTCTCTCGGAGGTCCAAGGCCCATGGCGCTGATGCGCTCGTTGCTGCTTGCTGCCTCGCAGAACGCATGGTTGCGCAACAATGCCGAGAAATTTCTCTTCGTTCGCCGCAGCGTTTCCCGTTTCATGCCCGGGGAAACCTTCGATTCTGCTCTTACCGCCGGTCAAACGCTGCTCAAAAGAAACATCGGAACGGTCTTCACGCACCTAGGTGAAAATGTCACGGACCGCGCTGAGGCAGAAAGCGTCGCCGAGCACTACCTCGAAGTCCTCGACGGTATCCACCGCGTCAATCTTCCCGCGGAAATTTCCGTGAAGCTGACGCAGTTGGGTCTCGACCTTTCCCCCGATTTCTGCTTCGAAAATCTCGAACGCATCCTTCAACGCGAAAAGTCTTCCTCCACCGTTTGGCTGGACATGGAAGCGAGCAACTACGTCGACCGGACGCTGGACATCTATAAGCGCGCTTTGAAAAATCATCCGAGCGTGGGCATCTGCCTACAGTCGTACCTGTACCGCACCAGAAAAGACCTTGCGGACCTTTTATCCTTGCGCCCTTCCATTCGTCTCGTGAAAGGCGCTTATAATGAATCCTCGACCGTCGCTTTTCCAAAGAAAACCGAAGTGGATGAAAGCTATTTCACTCTCGCGCAAGAGATCGTCCGCGCCCATGCTGCGGGTGATTGCCCTCGTGCGGCATTTGGCACTCATGACCTCCCGCTCATTCACCGTATCGCCGATTTTGTCGCCCAACTGGGCTTGCCTAAAAGCGAACTCGAAGTCCAGATGCTCTACGGTATTCAACGCGCCGAACAGGAACGTCTCGCACAGCAAGGCTGCCACTCGATTGTTCTGGTTGCCTATGGAACCTACTGGTATCCGTGGTTTGTTCGGAGGCTGGCGGAGCGCCCCGCAAACGTCTGGTTCTTGCTCCGAAATGTTTTTGCTTCTTGAAAGTCCAAAGGGAGGTGTGCAATGCGCAAGTGGAGTGCCTTACTCGTAGTTGCAGCAGCAACGCTCGCCATCGCTGCGCGGGTTCCGCAAGAAGCTGCGTGGAAGCCGCTCTTCAACGGCAAGGATCTCACTGGTTGGAAGCACGTCGGCCCAGGCAACATGACCGTTGAGAATGGCTTGATCCAAACGCATGGCGGAATGGGTTTGCTCTATTGGACTGGTGGAAAGCTCGGCCATTGCCGGATTCGCGTGGTCTACAAGATGCGTGATTTTAATGACAATTCAGGCGTCTTTATCCGCATTCCCATCGAACCCCGCGAAGAATGGATGCCCGTCCACTACGGCTACGAAGTTCAGATCGATAATCACCCGGAAAAGTCAGACGAAGACGAATACCACATCACCGGTACTCTCTATTCTCTGACCAAACCTCTTTCCAAACCCGGCAAACCAGGCCCTGAGTGGAACACCATGCTCATCACTCTCGACGGCCCGCGCACCATCGTCGAGCTCAATGGCGAGAAAATCACCGACTACACCGAAGGCCAGCCCGTTGCCGCCCGCAAATTCGATTTCGAACCCCAACGCGGACGCCGTCCCGACGAGGGCTACATCGGCCTTCAAAACCATAGCGACAACGACATTGTTTTCTTCAAAGAAGTGAGTGTGCAGGCTCTTCACTAGCATGGAAGACGCAGCTTTCAGAGTTTGCGGGAAAATTTGCTTGGCATTCGAGGTCGAAGGGTGCCTGCGGCAAGCTTCGGCTCCGACATAAATGCCTGGCAATCGATTGGGCTTCGGCCCTTGAGGAATTGATCGCGATGCCAAATCCAATTCGTTTAACCCCCGACGCGAACATCGTTAGAGATAAAATCGACACGGAGAAAATCATGCGAAAAAATGCAATCTCTCGCCGCTCTTTCCTGCAAACCACGGCTGGCACGACTGGTGCCATGCTCGCCGTAAAACACATCACGCTGCAGCCGGAAGCCATCCCTTCTCGTTTCTCGCTGAACGCACCGAGCGACCGCATTCGCTTCGCCATCATCGGCGTCGGCATGCAGGGCAACGGTCTCCTCTCGACCGCCGTCGGTCTTCCCGGCACGGAATGCATAGCCGCCGCCGACCTCTACGACGGCCGCCACACCCTCGCAAAAGAAATTGCCGGTCAGAAGATCACTACCACGCGCCACTACCAGGAACTTCTCGACAACAAAGAAATCGACTGCCTCATCGCCGCGGTCCCCGACCACTGGCACAAACAGGTCTTCGTGGATGCGATGAGCGCCGGCAAGGACATCTACCTCGAAAAGCCCATGTCCCACACCGCGATCGAAGGCGTGGAGATGGTCGCTGCCGCCAAGAAAGCAAATCGTATCGTGCAGATCGGTTCCCAGCGCGTCAGCTCCGTGATCTGCAAAAAAGCAAAAGAAATGCTGGCGCAAAGTGCCATCGGCGATGTGAATCTTATCGAAGGTTCGCTCGGCCGCAACGACCCCACTGGCGCATGGGTCTATCCCGTTCCACCGGATCTCTCCACCACAACGCTCGACTGGGACACCTGGCAAGGCACCGTTCCTAAGCGCCCGTTCGACGGCAAAATCTTCGCTCGCTGGCGCTGCTGGAAGGAATATGGCACGGGTGTCGCCGGCGATCTGCTCGTTCACCTGGTCAGCGGCATGAACTTCATGATGGGCTGGAACGAACCGCCCGCTCGGGCCATGTCTTTTGGCGGCATTCTGCGCTTTCCAGACGGTCGAAACATGCCCGACGTCCAAGCCACGCTCTTTGAATACGGCAAAATCCCCGTCTATCTCCGTCTGAATCTGGGCTGTGAAACTCCGGAAACTTACCGCTTCCAAGGTTCAAAGGGCATCCTCGAGGTCACCGGAACCGGTATCGCCCTCTACCCGCAAACCGGTGAAGACTCAGCGCCGAGCTACTACGCCTCGAGCTTTCCGCGCGACCTGCGTGAAGCCTACGACAAACAATGGCACGAAGAGCACGATCCCCCCGTCGGCAAGGAACCCTTGTCCGAAGCCTACACCTACAAAGGTGACGACTGGGACGACCTTCGTCCCCATATGTGGAACTACCTCCAAGCCGTCCGCAGCCGCCAACCGGTGACCGAAGATGTCGTCTTCGGCCACAATGCCGCCTTGGCCTGCCACATGGCCAACCAATCTTACTTCCGCAAATCAGCAGTAACCTGGGACGCCGCTTCCTCCCAGATCAAAACCTGAACCAGCGGTCGCAGCCGTAGGGACGGCCTTCTGAGGCGCGCCAATCATATGGCCGCCCAAAATGAGCTTGGAATCGGCTCTGTGCCGTTGAATCCCGGCGGCGCAATATTCCAACCACGGTGTATGCCGTGCGATTTAGGATGATTCTTTTGCCCACAAGAGACGGATCGCTCGCGAACGAGCCTCGCCATAAATCATCGCTAATCACCACGACAGCGTTTCCACCCGGCGTTGCGCAATCAGATTCGAGAAATCCACGCCCCTGTGCGGGATGTTCTCCGAGAACGTCGAAGTAGTTGCAGGTAGCTAGCGCTCCTGAGAGCACCCTCATCTTGCCACCGCCAAGGGTTGCTCCGACAAAGGGTTCGTAGGCTAAAAGTCCCGAGAAGACGTGATTGTGATTCCGATAGTCCAGATATTCCGAGTAGGAAAACATACTTGGCCCGTTGTGGGCATCGCGAGTGACTCTTCCGTGAAAGATCTGATCTATGCTGACCACCTGTTCGGCGTGAGGAATCGGAAGTAAACGCAGCGCAGCGCCATTCAGCACTGAAAAGATTCCGACGTTGATTCCTACACCCAACGCAATTGCCAGAACGGCGGCTGCTGTAAATCCCGGGTTTTGCCGCAGCATGCGCAGGCCATAGCGGAAATCCTGAACGAAATCCTCAATCCAATTTACGCGGCGCGCGTCGCGGCATCTCTCTTTGGTTTGCTCGAAACCGCCTAGGTCCAGTCGCGCGCGACGGTGCGCTTCTTCTCGCGTCATCCCTTGCGCCGCGTATTCGTCGGTTTTTCGTTCGAGATGGTCGCGTAGCTCGTCAGAGGCGTGAGCGGCACGCCGTGCGAAACGGAGGTTGGAAATGCGACCGGAGCATTGGCTGTACACGATTCCCTTGCGGCTGCGGTCGTTGTTTCGCGGGGCGCAGGCAGACCGGGAATTGAACGCTTCGTTAAGATGAAACGACGCCAAGACTCGGAATCGTCGACCACGAGAACCCGGACTGACGCTGTACGCAACGAAACTCCTCCGTCAGTTTGAAAGAAACCATACTCCGATTTGCTCGTAAAGAATAGCCGAGTGCCGCTACGCCCTTTGCGAATTTGTTGGAAAAGTTCTCAGAACACAAACAGGCTCGTTCAGAAGTTGTGCAGAGCAGAACTTAAAGCGTTTGTCAAAATGAAGACGGAACGGTCAACCCATTCTAAAATAGCAATTCCGTTTTATGGAATAGGTCCCCAGTCGGAGCAAGACGATGATAATTGAATGTTATCAATGCGAGGCGAAGGTTGACGCAAAGGTCGTCGCCAATCACGAGTGCTGCGACGTAATTCCAGCGCCTGTCATAGTTTCTATGGGGCCCCTATCGGACGGTTCAACGAAGATGTATAGTCTGTGTTGCACAAGGAGGGCAAATCCCATGCGTATGATGCTCAAGGTTTCCATTCCAGTCGAAGCGGGTAATGCGGCGAGCCGAAGCGGCAGCTTGGGAACAACCATCGAACGGATTTTGAATGAGATGAAACCCGAGACGGCATACTTCGCGGAAGACAATGGCGAGCGGACCGGATACATCTTCTTCGACATGAAAGAGTCGTCGGAGTTGCCGGCCATTGCCGAGCCATGGTTTCTTGCGTTCAATGCGAGGCTTACGGTGCGACCAGCGATGAATGCGAAGGACCTCGCGAATGCGGGTTCTGGCATTGAGCGAGCGGTGAAAGGGTATGGCAAAGCCGCGACAGCCTAGCTGGCGGGTTTCTTGATAGCTCGTTCAGACATTTCTCGGGACTTGGCCCAATTATGAAGCGAAGCTGGTCCTCCGCCACTCGTTAGGGATTCACCTAGTTGTTCAAAGATCGAAACAAACATAACGTCGTATTCGACCTGCCCCTACGAGACAAGGGCGGCAAACTGTCGAGCAGATTTGGCGAAGCGGGCCCTGGGTCAGAGCTGTGGTCGAGTTCTAGGACGGTGCGACAACTCGGGCAACACCGCTGTTTCTTCGTGGAATGGCCTAAGTCGCAGGGAGTCAGAATCAGCATGGCCGAGAATTCAATCGATGAGGTTGATCTTGAACAAATACATCGCTGAATTCATAGGTACATTTTTCCTCGTTTTGACGGTTGGATGCACCGTCGTCGGTAACGGCGCAGGTGCGTTCGCCCCTCTGGCGATCGGTTCCGCACTCATGGTTATGATTTTTGCGGGCGGTCATATTTCTGGAGGTCACTTTAATCCCGCCGTTACACTGGGCGTGTGGCTGCGCGGGAGGTGCGAAACTAAAGATGTAGCGCCCTACATGGGTTTCCAGATCTTTGGGGCTGTGTTGGCGGCTTTTGCCGTTAAGTTTTTAAAGGGCGGCGCCCCCGTTACACCACTCCAGCCAGCGACGGGCCCGGCACTTCTTGCAGAGTTTCTTTTCACCTTTGCCCTTGTCTATGTTGTTCTGAATACCGCGACAGCCAAAGGTACCTCCGGTAATTCTTTTTATGGGCTTGCCATCGGATTCACGGTGCTGGTGGGAGCGTTTTCGGTCGGCAACATTTCCGGTGGAGCGTTCAACCCAGCGGTCGCCGTGGGCATCTCGATTATGGGTTTGTCATCCTGGCCGAATATTTGGATTTACCTTGTAGCCGATTTTGCAGGTGGCGTGGCGGCTTCGGGCATTTTCAAGGCACTGAACCCAGCCGACAAGTAATTGCACGCGCTGATTCAGGCAGAAACCGACGTATTCTCCGCCTACCTTTGAGAAGTATTGTAAGCACGAGGATGAGCGGCGTAGGTCCTAGAAGCAGAGTGAGAATATTACCGCCGTCGGCGGATCAGGGAGGTTGGCGGCAGCACAGCCCGCTTGATCGTGGAACGCTTTCCAGGTCGCAATTGCCCTCCAAGTTCGTAGATTCGCGGCACAATCAGTTCCCAGTCCGCCCGGTCTTCGAGCCGCGCATCTTCACAAATCTCCTTGTAATCCTCATACCCCGCAAGATTCATGCGAAGAATGGTGTAGTAATAATAGGTGCTCGCAAATTCCGCAGCGGCGTTGGCAACCAATTTCTTAATGAGTTTTTCGACGTCCACGCCTCATGCGCGAATAACCTCCACACCCACTCGCTGAGTTACATCTCCATGCTTTACTGTATCACTTTGGCCATGTCGGGTTCCTCCTGCACGAAGGCTAGACGCATACCTGCCAAAGGTCTAATATTTCGTTGCTATGGAAACTCCGTGGCGAGCATGAAAGATGGAACTCCATCAATTGCGCTACTTTTGTGCGGTTGCACACAACGGTAACATCACGCGCGCCGCCAAAGCGGAGAATGTGGCGCAGCCCTCACTATCACAACAGCTTCGGAAGCTGGAAGCTGAACTCGGTGCCAAGCTTTTCGATCGTTTCCCGCGCTCTGCAAGATTAAATCAATTTGGAAGGACGTTCCTCTTCAGGGCGGAGGCCATCCTCAGACAGGTCGGCGAGGCAAGAACCGAAATTCAGGAGATGGCGGGTGCGGAAAAAGGAAAAGTAGTCATTGGAGCGATCCCGACCGTCGCGCCGTATTTTCTGCCGCCAGTGCTTACGAGTTTCACGCGCCAGCAAACGAACAAGGCCACTCTCAGGAGTGAATGGAGAGGTGCGCCTAAAAAAGACTTGCCAGGGCCGACATTCCAAGTCGGGATCTTCGAGGCTTCCCCTAAGTCTTTGAATTAGATGGTCGGGACGGCGAGATTCGAACTCGCGACCTCACGCACCCCAAGCGTGCGCGCTACCAGGCTGCGCTACGTCCCGACCGCTTCAGCCGCAAGCGCGGCTGCTTCAACATTTTTAAGGCTATCACTTGGATTCAAGCAGCGTCAAGAAACTGCGCAGTCCATCCCTTAAATCCAGCAGCATTTTCCTGCTCAATTGCGTCGTCGCGTCTCCACCGCTGAAGCCGTGCCCCCCGCCTTCACCGAACTCATTCCCGCCGCTCTCCAACTCCCGTAAATGCCGCCGCGCGCCTGCGATGGTGAACCCTTCGTCGTAAAGTAACCGCTTGATCTTCAGCACTAGGTCCACATCTTCCTGCCGGTACAACCGGTGGCCGCTCGCGCTTTTTACCGGCTCTAGCATCGGGAACTCCGTTTCCCAATAGCGCAACACAAATGGCTTCAATGCCGTCAACCGGCTAACCTCGCCGATTCGGTAATATCGTGTCTCGTCGGAAACGGGTGTTGTGGCCGCGGTGCTCATCATTCCATCTCCATCGATTTCATAAGCCGGGCCTGCCTCCATCCTAGGCGAAAATCGCGTCATGTCAACAATGGCAAAACCGCTACGCTCTCAAAAGAATCCGGGTCATTGCGACGACGGTTTTTGCCGAGGAACCAGCTTTTTTCTTCGACCCACAAACCATGCCAGCAATTCAAATCCATCTTCCCCTCGTGCTGCTTACCTTTTGTGAAGGCACCGGGGTAGAAGCTCGGCTTCAGACGTTAAGGCCAAGAAATTGATCGGTTTTCAGCCCCTGAGGGAAACTCTCCTCTTTCTTCACTCTTTCTCTGACGCTCCTCTCTCTCCTCTCTTCTTCAACCTCTGAATAAACCGTACCGGCGTCCCCGCGAACGGCCATTTCGCCCGAAGCTGATTTTCTAAAAATCGCTCAAAATTAAAATGCAATGGCTTCTTCTGGTTCGTAAACAGTAAAAACACCGGCGGCCCGACCTTCGCCTGCGTGATGTAGTAAATCCGCACCGGCCGCGCCTTCGGGTTGGTGGCCCGCTGCAAATCCACGTCTTCCTTCAGCCAGCGATTCAATTCCGGCGTGGCGATCTTCCGCACGCGTTCCGCCGCCACCTGGTCGATCAAGGAATAAAGCTTCTGCGCCCGCTCCCCGGTTTTCGCCGAAAGAAACACCACCGGCGCATAACTCAGAAACTTGAACTTCTGCTTTACCATCGCTTCGTAATCGACCAACAACTTTCCTTTGTCAATCTCTCGCCGCGTCAAATTTCCCTCGGCTTCCCGCTTCGCTTTTCCTTTCGCCGATCTCGCCGATTCGTCCGCCGCCCGCTGCGCTGCCTCCACCGCCAAGTCCCACTTGTTCACTACAAGAATCACCGATCGTCCCGACTGCTCCGCATAACTCGCAATCGTCGCATCTCCCTGCGTCACGCCATGCTCGCCATCAATCACAAGAATGGCCACGTCGGCGCGCTCCAATCCGCGCTTGGCCATGACCACACTCAGCTTCTCCGCCACTAATTTCGTTTTTCCCTTGCGCCGGATCCCTGCCGTGTCCACAAACCTGTACAACCGCCCGTTCCTCACGACGTCTGTATCCACGCTGTCCATCGTCGTTCCCGGCATCGGCGAAACAATCGACCGTTCCTCGCCCGCCATGCGGTTTAGCAAAGTCGATTTCCCTACATTCGGCCGGCCGATAATCGCAATCTCCACAGCCTTTTGCGGTTCGGGCTGTTCGGCCGCGCTATGCCCCTGGATTTCCTCGAGCGCCGCATCGAGCAGATCGTCTACGCCCGTTCCGTGCTCTGCCGCAATCGGGAATACCGGCACACCCAACGCATAAAACGGTCCAGCGTTCGCTTCTTGCAGCGTCGAATCGACTTTATTCACGGCCACCATAAACGGCCGCCCGGTCGTTCGCAAAAGCCGCGCCAGTTCCTGATCGAGCGGCGTCAAACCCGCAGAGCTATCCACCACCAGCACGAGCAACGCCGCCTTTTCAATGGCCACCCGCGCTTGCCGCAAAATCTCCGTCGGAATCAGCGCTTTGTCATCAGGAACAATTCCGCCCGTATCCACAATCTCAAGCACACGTCCACGCCACTCACAGCTCCCATAAATTCGGTCCCGCGTGATTCCGGGCTCATCGGTAACAATCGCCCGTCGCGTTCCCGTGAGTCGATTAAATAAAGTGGACTTGCCCACATTCGGGCGCCCTACAATCACGAACGATGGAAGCTGTTTGGCCATAATCTCCGTGTGCCGCGCATCCAATCTACCCCATCCAACGTTTAGGTAGTGGTCGGACTTTAGACGCGAGCTGCAAGCGCCGTGCATTCCGTACTTGCCCGCTCAGCATCAAAACGCGTGGTTTACAAGCTCGCAGAATGCGCATCTCCATAACCTTCTCTAACTCCTTTATAATCAGCACTTAGAGAATAAGTCGCCGATCTTGCTCGCATTGCCATTTTGGGATTCGGCCTTGTTCTTGATCCGTCGAGGTCTCTTCCTCGCCTTCATTGCAACCTGTGATAGTTTTATCTCCTTTCCTACGTACTAGGTTATGGAACCGCTGACACCAGGCCACATTCGCGTGCCGGGAAAAACGGAGCCTACGGATTTAATCGCTCAGGCCAGGGCTGGGGATACCCAGGCTTGGGGCGACCTGTACCGGGAATATGCGCCGGCGATGTTTCGATTTTGCCGGCGCGCGCTCCCGAGCAAGGAAGATGCGGAAGATGCAACCACGGAGATTTTCATGAAGTTGGGCGACAAGCTCGTCCAGTACGATCCCACGCGCTCCTTCACCGCATGGCTATACAGGATTGCCGCAAACCATTGTTGGGACGTGCTTCGGCGCAAGAAGGCACGTCACGACAAAGACATGGAAGACGTAGATGATCTTCCTTTGGAGACTCCAGAACCGAATCAACTCGAGCGCCTGATCGAAGAGCGCACCGGCGAAGAAGTCCGCAAGGCGCTCGACAAACTGGGCGCCCGAGCGCGTATGGCTTTGGTCATGCGCTACTACTCGGACATGAGCTACGACGAAATTGCGGATGCCTTGGGCGTGCGCCGGCCGTTTGTCGGCGTGGTGCTGCTTCGCGCAAGGCACGAGCTGCGGCAAGCGCTCGGTGAAAACACCGCGCTCGCCCTGGGAGGAACGCGGTGAGTGACAAATTGAACGGGATGGACAAGCACTTGGATGAAATGACGCTGCTTCTCTACGTCGAGCGGCAGCTGGATCGCGAGAGCGCGCACGAAGTGTCTCTCCACACGCAAACCTGCGAGAAATGCCTGACGCTGCTGCGCGCCCTTGATCGCGAATCCCGCCTCCTCACGCGTTCCATGCTCGAACAAGACGAACCTCTGCCCGCCCGCATCGCCGAGTTTCAAGCCAAAGTAAAACGCTCCATGCAGTGGATTTGGGGTGTCATCTTCGGTATGGCTCTGCTCGGTGTCTACAGTCTCTACACGACCTATATTGAAGTTCCCATGCGACAATTCGAGGAAGCCGGCTTCGGTGGCACCAACCTTTTGAGTTTGCTGGTATTCCAAGGCGCCTTCTGGAAAGGATGGCAGTCCATGTTTACATTGGTTGAATTCGTCGCCCTCGCTTCTTTTGCCGGGTTCGCAATTTTCTTTCTCCGCAAATACGTGAAGCGCGGCACTTCTCTCGCCGTCATGTTTGCGAGCCTAGGCTTGTTGCTTCTGATCGCGCCTCGAGTGCCTGCCCAAGACCTGAAGGTCAATATCGATGACCATGAGCATCAATCGCTTGATGTGAAAAAAGATGAAGTCCTCAAAAGGGATCTGTTCTTCGCCGGCTCGCAGTTGCGCATCGACGGCACCGTGGATGGCGACGTGTACACCCTCTCCCAGGATTTGGATGTCACCGGGCACGTGACCGGCGATATCATCTGCGTCGCTCGATCCGCGCGCATCAGCGGCCAGGTGGATGGCAGCGTCCGTTGCGTCACCAATAACATCGCCATCTCTGGAACGGTCGAGAAAAACATCACTTCCATGAATGAAGACATTCATTTGGATTCCGCCGCGAAGGTCGGTCACAACCTCATGACCATGGGCCAGATCGTTAATTTGGATGGCAAGGTCGGCCGCGACGCGTTCGCGATGTTCGAAACCGGAATCATCTCCGGATATATCGGGGGTAACCTGAAGGCCAGAGGCCAGTCCTTGACGATTTCTTCCGGTGCGCAAATTGACGGGCAAGCCAAGTTTGAGGGGGCGAAACCTGCGGAGGTGGCCTCTGGAGCTAAACTCGCTTCTCCCCTCGAATACACGAAACTCGAGCACAAGTCCCGTGCGGACCAAGGTGGTTTGGGCTACTACATCTGGCGAGTGATCTGGGCTGGAGCCTGGATTCTTTTGGGCCTGGTTCTGGTCTCCTTGATGCCTACATTTGCCGTGGAAGCCGTGGAATCGGCCGAGCGCTATGGCGCCGCTCTCGGCTTGGGCGTTTTGGTCTTTTTTGGTGTTGCGATCGCAGCCATCATCGCTTGCATCACAATCGTGGGCATGCTGGTGGGCATTTCTTCGCTGTTCTTGTGGATCGTCGCTCTCTTCAGTTCCTACGTCGTTGTCGGTGCGGTCGTCGGCCGCTGGATACTAGGCAAGACTTATGAGTTCTGGCCCGCTGTGGGCCGCATGGCTTTGGGAGTGCTCATCGTCGTAGTTGTTACGGGTCTCCCTCGCATCGGCGGCTGGATCAAGTTCGGCATCTGGATTTGGGGCATGGGCGCCATTGCGCTGGCGCTTTACCGCAGGCTTCAGCCGATCATCGCGCCAAACATTCCTTCGATGCCCAGTGGTCCCATCGGCACTCCGCTGCCGCCCACAACGACCGTAAGCCCGGCCTAACCGCCCGTCGCTCGAGGGGGACCCCTCGAATGTCGCTCTCGTAGCGCCAATCTCTTCATCTCCAAAAAGAAAACGGGCCCCGGAACTTCCGGGGCCCGTCGCCTTCTGCGGAGGCGGAGAAATTCTTATTGCTGTCTGACCTTCGCGGCTTGGAACCAGTATTGTGCCCCACTATTCACATTTAGATACAACGCGCTCATCGATACGGTCCCAGTCAAACTGCCCGTGCTCGTCACTCCCTCGAGAAGCGTCGCATTCACGTAGGCGATGACTTGCGGAGAGGTGGAAAAGGTTGTTCCTAGATAGGCAGGCAAACCCGTGATCGTGAAACCCGTACTCGTAGCCACGCTGATGGTCCCGGTGAGCCTCGAAAAGCGCAGAATCAGCGCCGTGGCGCTCGCATTGACCCCGGTTGTTCCCGCTACCGCTCCCTTGACTTTTGCTCGAACCATTTGCCCTGACAGAATGTCGCCCGTGCCGGCGAATCCAACGTTCGTGACTGGGACCCCTGCCTGCCCAGTCAGTATATCGGTATCGATTGCGAAAGTCGTAGCTTGGCTGAGGGTAAGGCAAACCCCTGATCCGAACGTCGCGCCGACCAGCGGCGAACTAGTCGTGAGAATCGCGCTGTCGCTAAGAATCAACCCGTAGTTTGATCCGCCATTGCAACTGCTCGGATAAATGATTCCTTCCACTTCATCCGACGGCGTTGTCGATATGTCGATAATGTCTAGCGAAGTCGCAGTCAGCACTCCCGCAGTCGAGAGAACCCCTTGCAGACTCACGATCGATCCCTTCGCGATGCACGTCATGCTCGGTCCGCCCGTGCACTGCTGCTGCGGGTCAAACACCGCAGTTGAGGAGTTGACAGCCGCGGTCATGCTCCCTCGTAAAGAAGACTGCACCGTCACGCTGCTGGAAGAAATGGCCGTTACCGCTCCCGTGAAATCGTCGATGTTGGCAAAATCTCCGCTCGCCACGCCGGCCGGCACCGTCGTCGACGCCGTCATTACGCCTGTTTGCGTCACGTCTAGCCCGATGCCATTGGTGGTTACGATCGCGTTGTTGTAGTTGAAGTCCAGGTCCACCCACTGGTTCGTGTTCGCCGTCAACACCAACGGCGAACCACTCGGAAACGTATAGGTAATTGTTGCCGCTGCACCGGTCAGACCGCAGATGGCCTCATTGACACAGGCTCCCACGGTTGCCCCGGACGAGTTTACAAACAACGCCGATGGCGCCGCCACGGTCACGTTCACGGCGGTGTAAGTGCCGGCCGCCACCTTCACGTTCGTCGCGATCAAATTTGTATCGGACTGCAGGCGCGTCAATTCATAATCTGCCGACGGATTCGACGAAAACACGGAAACCGCGCTCCCGCTCGAAGGCGTCAGCGCAATGCCGATAATCGGCAGCGAAAAACTCACAATGTTCGTATTGGTTGGCGGCGTGTCGGAAATCGTCAGGCTTAGCGCGCTGTTGCCGCCCCCTCCGCAGTTCGTTGTGCAGACGTTGTTCAACCCGCTGCACGAGCTGAGAGTTAGGACCGCCAGAAAAGCGATCAACACGAGGGACTTTCTTGAGTTCATGCAACACCCCACGACAGAATTAGGCGGACCGCACCAGACGGACCGGACGCTGGGAATCCCCAAACACACTGTAGCGCTAGGGCTAAAAGCCCACGGAACAGAAACCGCAGAGTTGCCCAACTACTAACTCCACAGCATGGAATCGGGCTCGGTGGAAGGGCCGAACTTTACATCGGCCAGCACCCTGCAGTTCGAGCCGTCCAGACCTGAGGCTTTTCCTCGTGGTTGACGCAGCATGATAATTCCGTTCACTGTGATATCGTTAGAGAACCGCACAAACCCCACGGGATCAGGCAGGCTTTCTGGTTAAACGCATTTCCAAAGCGAAATCTACCGAAACAGAACAACTTCGGCCTGCTGTGCCCGAGCGCTCTTACGCCCCTTTGCACGAAGACCTGGCTTCGTGCCGTCCCTCTTCGCGGCTCGGAAGCAAAACAAACGTCTCCGGTGCCCAACCACACGCGCCACAACCTGCGAATCCGAACAAGGCCTCCATGCGCGACATTTTCGGCCCAGGCGGCTTCCTTGATCGGTCCATGATCGGCGGATACGAGCATCGCCCAGCGCAATTAGAAATGGCCGAAGCCGTCGACGACGCCTTCGAAAACCATCATCACGCGATCCTAGAAGCAGGCACGGGAACCGGCAAGACACTGGCTTATCTGCTGCCTGCCATTGTCAGCGGCCGCCGCGTGGTGGTTTCGACCGCGACCAAGTCGCTCCAGGAACAGCTCTACCAAAAAGACGTCCCCTTCCTCCAAAAGCACTTCGCGCCGGAATGGAAAGTAGCGGTCATGAAGGGCCGTTCCAATTTTCTATGCCTTTCTAAAATGCACGCCATGGGCGATCAACCTACGCTGAAAGGCATGGACGAAATGGACGCGTTCGGCCAGATTCGCGATTGGGCCAAACTGACCGAAACCGGCGACCGCGCCGAACTCACCTTCCTGCCCGATGATTCCGAACTCTGGTCGCGCATTGATGCAAGACGGGACACTTGCACCGGCAAAAAATGTCCCCAATTTGACCAGTGCTTCCTCACCGGAATGCAACAACGCGCCAAGGAAGCCGACCTCATTATCGTCAATCATCACCTCTTTTTCGCCGATCTCGCTCTGAAGCACGATGATTTCGGCAGCATCCTTCCGGAATATTCCGCCGTGGTCTTCGACGAAGCGCATGAAATGGAAGACGTCGCCAGCGATTACTTCGGCCAGCAGATCTCCAATTTCCGTTTTGAGGAGCTGGCGCGCGATGCCGACCAGATGATGCGATTGACTCGTCAGGGCACCCCCGGCCTGCTTCGCCGAACGCAGCGCATCCGCGAAAAGAGCCGCACGTTTTTTGATTCCTTTCCATCGAAAGAAGGACGCTTCCCGTTCTCGCGAAACGAGCGCGAAGCCTTCCTCGAACAAAACCGCGAAGCCTATGACGGGCTGCTGAACGCTTTGAAGGGTTTAGAGACGGAATTCGCGGCCCTAACGCAAAAGCCCGAAGAGCTGCTACGTATCGCTCGCCGCAGCTTTGAAATCCGCCAGGAATTTTCTTTCCTATTCGAATCCGACGAAAGAAATTACGTCTACTGGTACGAGCGCAGGAACAAAGGAGTCTTCCTTGCCGCCACTCCGATCGATATCAGCCAAATCCTGCGCGAGCACCTCTTCGAAGCATTCGACACGGTCATTCTCACCTCGGCCACCCTGACCGTCGCCGGCCGTTTCGAGTTCATTCGACAGCGCATGGGAGTCGACCACGCAAAAGAATGTCAGCTGCCCCCGGAATTCGATTACGAGCATCAGGCATTGCTCTATCTCCCGGAACGCATACCGGACGTACGTGACGCTGGCTTCGCCGCAAAAGCAGCCGAGCAAATCGTCGCATTGCTGGACCTCACCATGGGCCGCGCCTTCTGTCTCTTTACCAGCTACGTCCAAATGAACGACCTCTTCGAGCGTGTGCGCAATCAAGTCGACTTCCCGTTGCTGCTCCAGGGCACGGCCCCACGAACGACCCTCCTCGAGCGTTTCAAGAACACACCAAATTCCGTTCTCTTCGCGACCGCCAGCTTCTGGCAAGGTGTCGACGTTCCCGGTGAACAGCTTTCCTGTGTCATCGTCGACCGCCTCCCATTCGCGGTGCCGAGCGACCCGATCGTCGCTGCACGCGTCAGAGCTCTGCAGGACGACGGCCGCAATCCTTTCTCGGAATTCCAGGTTCCCGAGGCCGTCCTCGCGCTGAAACAAGGGTTTGGCCGCCTGATTCGCACAAAAACCGACCGCGGCGTTCTGGCGCTCCTCGACACGCGAATCTCTCGAATGCCGTATGGTAAAATCTTCTTTGAGTCGTTGCCGCGCTATCGCAGGACGCACGATTTAGGGGAAGTCGAGCGTTTCCTGAGCGCCGCCAGCCCTGCCTGAGCGTCCTTAGGGAAGAAAAGGAAACGCAGCCTGTCATGTTTCAAGTGAGCGTAGAAGAGACTTTTTCATCCGGCCACGCCTTGCGCGGCTACAAAGGAAAGTGCGAGAACCTGCATGGCCATAACTATCGTGTCCAGATCACCCTGGAAGGTCCGCAACTCGACAACATCGGCCTGCTTGTCGATTTCACCCATTTAAAGGAAGTCATGCGCGGCGTGATCAAACGCCTCGATCATCAATTTATTAACGATCTCGAACCGTTCACCACTGTGAATCCTTCGGCCGAAAACATGGCCAAATATTTCTATGACGAAGTAAGCACGAAATTGAAGGATTTGCCGCCCGGTGCGAAGGTAACCGATGTAATCATCTGGGAAACCGATACCTCGATGGCGAAATATCGCCCAGGGATTTGAAGCAGGCGAGAGGACGCGAACATGAACCGCTCAATCTTGATTATCCTCGTTCCTGCACTGCTCGTCGCCGCCGGCTATATCGTCGTCCTGAGGATGATGGGCGTTCCGCCCGGTTATCCTCGTCTGGTCGTCGCCATGATTTTGTTTTTCGGCGGCATTTACTGGCTGTCGAAACGATCGGGAAAGAAAGCCAACACCGGCGGGCAATAGCGTTCGCTTATTCGCGCGGCTATATGTACATCACCGAAATATTCAAATCCATCCAGGGCGAAGGCACTCGCGCCGGGCTTCCTTGCATCTTCGTAAGGCTCACCGGCTGCAACCTGCGCTGCACCTGGTGCGACACCGCCTACGCCTTCCATGGCGGCCAAAACATGACGGTCGAGGATGTTCTGGAGCGCGTGGAAACGCTCAATCGACGCCCGGACGGATCGCCAACGGCCGTGCCGCTGGTCGAATTGACTGGCGGGGAGCCTCTTCTCCAAAAAGAGATCTATCCCCTAGCCGAGCGTTTGTTGGCCGTCGGTTACACGGTCATGGTCGAAACCAGCGGCGAACGGTTTATCGGAGAGTTGCCGCCGGAAATCATCCGCATCGTGGACGTGAAGTGTCCCGATTCCGGCGAACCCGATTCATTCGACACCCGCAATCTTGCGGCGCTCAACAAGAAAGACGAGCTAAAGTTCGTCATCTCCAGCCGCAGAGACTACGAGTTCGCCCGCAATTTTACGCGTGAGCACAACTTGGAACAGCGCGTTCACGCCGTCCTCTTTTCTCCCGTCCACGACGATCCAAACGGAAAATGGCAAGGCCTCGAGCCGCGACGCCTGGTCGAATGGATCCTCGCCGATGGTCTGGGCGCCCGTCTTGGCTTACAGTTACATAAGATCGTGTGGGATCCGGCCATGAGAGGCGTTTGAACCATGAGCGTCAAAGACAAAGCCGTTGTACTCCTGAGCGGGGGAATGGATTCCTGCGTTTGCGCCGCCATCGCCCGCCAAAGATATGGCGCTGACAATGTCGCGTTGCTGCACGCCAGCTATGGACAGCGAACAGAAAAACGCGAGAGGCAAGCCTTCGAAGAAATCGGCCATTACTTCGGCATTCAACACCGCATGCTCGTGAGGCTCGACTATTTCCGCATCATCGGTGGGTCAGCGCTCACGGACAAAGAAATCAAAGTCCCCGAAAATGGGCTGGGGGCAACCGGTTCAGCCATTGGCGGCATTCCCGTGACCTACGTGCCTTTCCGCAACGCCCATTTCCTTAGTGTCGGCGTCAGTTGGGCCGAAGCCATCGGTGCCCAAGCTATCTATATCGGTGCCGTGGCCGAAGACAGCTCCGGTTATCCCGATTGCCGCCCCGAATACTATCGCGTGTTTCAGGAACTAATCCGCGTGGGCACAAAGCCAGAAACAGAAATTGAAATGGTCACTCCGGTGATCCAAATGAAAAAAACCGAAATCATCCGCCGCGGCAGGGAACTCGCAGCGCCGCTCCATCTGACCTGGTCGTGCTATCAAGGTGAGGATTTTGCTTGTGGTCAATGTGATAGCTGCGTGTTGCGTTTACGTGCCTTTGCCGAAGCAGGACTCGAAGACCCCATCCCTTACCGGGCCCGGGCGGTCGGCAAAGCCTGAGCGGCCACAGGAATCCTTGGAATCTGCGAAAGATGAGCGATAATGGGGGCACCGGCCGGGGAACCCACGCCGGGGCTCCTCAAAGACAAAGGAGAACGTAGCATGTCGAACTTTTTGAAAGCGTATGCGCTCGCCGCGTTGTTGGTGTTGGGCTTGGCTTGCTTTGCCGTGCCAAGGGCCGCCGCGCAGGACGGAAAAATCGGGGGAACCATCATCGACCTTGACGGCAAACCCATGGCGAACTTTCCCGTAAAGATTAAGAGCGACCAGGGCGCCACGCAGGAAACCAAGACGGACGCGGACGGCAAATATCAATTTAACAATCTCCGTCCCGGCAAATACACAGTGACCGTCCAGCTGGCCAATGCGAAAGACCCCTTCAACGTCGTTACTGAAGTACACAGCGGCAATGAGACTCCTCCGGTCAGTTGGAACTTCAAGGACATCCTGGAGAAGCAGAATCCCGGAGCCGCTGCCGAACTGAAGAAGCAGGCCGAAGAGAAAGCCAAGTATTCCGCGATGAAGCAGCACTTTGACCAGGGTGTGGTTTTACTTGAACAGGAGAGAACCGCGAAGACCGACTTGAGCAAAGCGACTGCCGATCAGCGCGACGCCGCAAAAGCAAAAGTAACCGATCTGTCGAATCAGGCCGTTGCAGAGTTCCAGGAGGCGCAGAAAGCCGCCTCGGAGAAAGATCCGAACATCCATCTTTTCTGGGCGCGCATGGGCGAGGCCTATGACTTGGCCGGTCGCAACGACGAAGCCATCAACGCTTACCAGCAAGCCATCGTCGCCAAGCCCGACAACGCCGGCTATTACAACAATCTTGGCAATGTGCTTGCACGCGCAGGCAAGATCGAAGAAGCGAAAGCTGCCTACACGAAGAGCGCCGAACTCGATCCCCCCAACGCTGCTCTGGCCTGGCGAAATTTTGGGATTAGCTTGTATTCGGCCGGTAGAATGGCGGAGGCCATCGAGCCGCTCCAGAAGGCCACTCAGATCGACCCGAAAAATCCTCAGGGCTGGTATCTACTGGGCACCTGCATGGTTGCCGACCCGAGTATCTACAAGCAAGTCGGCGACAAAATCGAGGTCACTCCGAAACCAGGCACCGTTGAAGCTTTCCAAAAGGCGATTGAGTTGGATCCGAACGGCCCAATCGGCGCTCAGGCGAAAGCGGGTTTGGAACAGCTGAATCAGCTGACTGGCGGCGGAATCAACACGAAAATCGGCGGCAAGAAAAAATCCTGATCCGCAACCCCATAGCTCAGGCCTTCGAGGCCTGAGCTTCCTTCTTCTGTTGACCAAAGATTGTGTAGCGGCGTGCCTTCAGCCCGGCATCTTGGGTCCCGGCAGCGAACTCAACGATGCGAGAGTGTCCCAGTGCTCTTCGTTCGTCCGAGCGCCCACGAAAAAGCCAGCATCGAACTCGGCAGCAGGATAAGCGCGAACAGAAAAAGGATCAGAAGAGGCCGTGCAATCCGGGCGAGTCCTGCGCCGTCTAGAAGCGCGGCACGCATTGCCTCAAGCGCGTAGGTAACGGGATTCAGATGCGCGACGATCTGCAGCCAACCCGGCAATACACTGACCGGAAACAGCATTCCTCCAGCCACGCTCGAAACGCCCAGAAAAAACCATTTCGAAGGGTTACCGCGCTTGAACAACAACAGAAACGCCGAAGAAAAAATCCCCAATCCCGAAAACGAAAGCACGGTAGCAACAAGAACCACCAAGACTGAAACCCAATTTGCCGCCCGCAACGGAAACCCGAACAACACGCTTCCCCACGCAAGATACACAGCGACACGCAAAGTCGTGGCTACAAACGGATAGGTCGCCGAACCAACCAGAATCACCGGAAGTGACACCTGCGTGACAAGCAGCGGTTCGAGCGTCCCCGTATCCCGGGCTTCTTCGAGACAGCGGTCAAACGAATCCAGTGCCGCGTGCAGGTAATCGAAAAACACAAAACCCACCAGGGAGAACGCGAAATACGAGGTACTTTGTGGAAGCGCCTCACGCAGTTGCGGCGAGTCCACGAACCGCGCCACGTAATAGAACGTCGCTACTCCGAACAGCGCTTCGAACGCTTCAAGCACGAACGGGCCTCGATATGTGCTGGCAATCTGAAGATCGCGCTCGAAGAAAAGCAGCAGGTCGCGAAAGATACGCATCATGAAGATGCCGGCTCCTCGAGCGAACGCCCGCTGCGGCCGGTGAGAGAAGAGAAGGCTTCCTCGAGAGACGCCGCGCCGGCCTTGGTTTTGAGCTTCGCGGGTTCGTCGATCGCCACCAAATCGCCTCCCTCGAGAATGGCCACCCGGTCCGCCAGCAGCTCAATCTCTGGAAGCGTGTGAGAAGCGAACAGAAGGGAAGTGCCCTGTCTTTGCAGGACTTCACTCTTCAGAAACCTCCTGAAATCGGCTGCGGCAAGCGCGTCCAGGCTCCGCGTCGGCTCATCGAGCAGAAGGACTTTCGGCTGGTGCAGGAGCGCGCGAGCCAGGCTGAGGCGCTGGATCGTACCGGAAGAAAGCGTTCGCACCTGCTTTTCGAGCGACTCGCCCAATTCGAACCGTTCCGCAAGAGCCGGAATGCGCGACCGCAAGAAAGAATCGGAGAGATGATTCAACCGGCCAAAGAAACGTAAGTTTTCTTTGCCCGTGAGCCGCGCGTAAAACCCAAGATCGCTTCCAGCGTGGTAGCCGAGCTGCCGGCGCACCGCGGCAGGTTCTTTCGTTGTGTCATGCCCGGCGACAAGCGCAGTGCCGCGAGTAGGAACCAGCAGAGTCGCGAGAATACGAAGCAGCGTGGATTTCCCAGCGCCATTCGTGCCGAGAAGCGCGACCGCTTCGCCGGGTTTCACCTGTAGCGAGATACCTCTGAGGGCGGTCAAACTCGGCGCCGCAAAGGGCTGAAGAAAAGCTCGCCAGCCGCCGTAGGTTCGAGGGAAAGATTTTTCCAATGAATCGAGGATGATGGCAGGTTCAGACACTTCCGTGTTTATAGCCTGTCTGCCAAAAGAAAACAATCCGGGGCCACAGGAATGCGCTGACGGGAAGACGTGATTCCCGGTAAGATAGTTGACGCCGGGACAATCGAGGTAGGGTTGAACCGGAAGGCCAGGAGCGTTGGTAATGGTTGCGTTTTCCGATCGCGTCGTAGTTCCCGCGCATGTACTAGCGAGACATCTGGATGGAGAGACTGTCCTCTTGAATTTGGAAACAGAAAAATATTTTGGCCTGGACTCCACCGCGACCCGCATGTGGGAACTCGTGACGCAATCGCCCAGAGTCGAAGCGGCCTACGACACGCTGTCGGATGAATTTGATGTAGAACCCGAATTGCTTCGCGCGCATCTTGCCGAGTTGCTGGATCAGTTGATCGAAAATGGGCTCCTCAGTGTGGCAAGAGTTCGAGCGGTATAGGCGGCTGAATCCGGGAGCTCGCAAATTATTTCAGCGGGCGACGGTTCTCTTGCCGCAGATTGCCCTTTCCTTGCGCCTCCGTGGCTTCCGGAAAACCAGGGAAGCCTTGCAGAGGAAACTACTTCTATCCCATCCCGTCGAGCAGTTGGAAAATGACCGGGTCGCCGAAGCGGTCGAACTGACTTGCCGCATGGTAAGCGCCGGAGCTCACTATGGACCGCTTCGGACTACCTGTCTCGTCGAGTCCCTGGCCCTGTGGTACCTACTAGAAAAGCAGGGCATCTCCTCCCGTTTGCGGATCGGCGTGCGCAAGGCCTCGAAGAAATTTGAAGCCCACGCCTGGGTGGAATATGCCGGCACTGCCTTGAACCAGACGGAACAACGGCACCAGCACTATGCGGCCTTCGACAGCGCCTTTGCCGACCTGCCCGGAGGACAGCTGTGAGTGGCTTCTTCGGGATGCTCCGGCTCGACGAAAAGCCGGTAGAGAGCCGTCTACCCGAAAGAATTGCCAAGGAAATGAGTT
This sequence comes from Candidatus Acidiferrales bacterium, assembly GCA_963722985.1. Classification (GTDB taxonomy): domain Bacteria; phylum Acidobacteriota; class Terriglobia; order Acidiferrales; family UBA7541; genus Acidiferrum. The sequence continues at coordinate 1,506,652 of CAVROZ010000008.1, forward strand.
TTCGCGGACCAGATGGGATGAGCATCTGCAATCTGGGGCGCATCGCTGGCTGTTTCGCTCTGATGCGTACCGGCCCTGCCCTTCAGGCTCCGAAGCAACCAGTCCGTTGGGACGACCGCTTGTGGTTATGGGGCGACATCCGCTTGGACGCGCGGGAGAACCTCCTCGAAAAGCTATCACCAGGGGATTGCCTGTCAGCAAGAAAGGTAACCAGCGAAGAACTTCTTCTTCGAGCCTGGGCAAAATGGGGCGCGGCCTCGCTCGAGCAAGTGATTGGCGATTTTTCGTTTGCATTGTGGGATTCCAAAGACGAAGTCTTATGGTGCGCCAGAGATTTTGTGGTGCACGGCACTTTTACTATGCGCGAGCCCAGAGTGTCTTCTGCGCCAGCAACACACTGCAGCTTTTGAGGTTCGTACCAGAGGTTTCTAGCAAGCTTGACAGGTGCCATCTTTCTCGCGCGCCTGTCCCTTTCGCCTACCGCGGAAGACTGGGCGGAAGGGGCGGAAGAGAGCAGATCGTGGCTCTCGGATGCCGTGCGGCGTCCCTACGCCTGTTCCGAAAGTACGGTTCGAACGACTGACACGGCTTCTGTCTGCCCAACGCTTCAAATATTCGTCCGCACTCCGGTACGAACTTTCCTCTCAACCGGCGCCGGAAGCTCAACGGAAACCGAAAGCTCCGCCTTGTTGCGAATCAACCCTAGCTTTAGCGTCTTTTCCTGCTGCTTGTCGGTAATCTTCGATCGCAATTCGCCGACCGAGCGGACTCGCTCGCCATTCACGCTGGTAATCACGTCGCCGGCTTTCAACCCAGCCTTCGCCGCAGGCGTATCGGGGAAGACGCCGCGAACCAGAATACCCTCGCCATCCGGTGCGCCGAAAAAATGTCCAAACTCCCCGTCGAGATTCTCCGCATCGATCCCAAGCCGCGTTCTCGAGGGAGGGCCCTCGAAGACCGTTCCCATTTCCGGCATATTCGGCATTTGGAAAGAGAAACTTCCGGGAGCTGCGGGAGCCACGAAGGTGCCAGCGCCGTGGCGCATCTCGGCTTTGCCCAACGTTACCTCAACCGGTTGCGCGCGGCCGTCGCGCCAGACCGTGAATTGCGCCCTCCGGCCGGCAGGAATCTCGCGAACCATACGGCGGAACTGCTCCGTCCCTTCGACGCGCTGCCCATTGATCTCCGTCACAACGTCGCTTTCCTTCAGCCCGGCTTTGGCCGCAGGACTATCCGGCACGATTTTCCCGAGCACGACGCCGCGTTCGGCGGGCAGCTTCAATTCCTTCGCCTTGTCGGCGGTCACTTCGCCGATTCTGGCGCCAAGCCAGCCATCGCCGGAGTTGACGAACACTTGAACGCCATCGTCGCCATCCACAGTCACGTTTTGAACCTGCAAGTCGTTCAACGCTCTTTCGAGCTCGATAACATGCTGCTCCGGCTCTTGCGGATCCTGTTGGAAGGTGCCCTGTCCGTTCGCTCCGGATGGATCGGGCTTGCGGGCGGACGAACCTGGCAGCGCAATCAGCCCCACCGTCAAGGCGCTGGCCCCCATGGTCACGAGAATGCGTTTAGAGTTCATGGAAATTTTCTCTCCTTGAGCCTTTAGACGCGGCAAACGCTAAACCGTTGATCGCAGTGCCACCACTCGGATGGTGCCGTTAACCGTCCCGAGGTGAATGGGTGCGCCTCCATGACCCAATTGGCCGTGCACCGTGCGCGGCTGAGCTGCGCCCTTCATCACCATCGGCAACTCGCTCGAAAAACTTCCGTTCATACAACGCGCGTCAAGATCAGCCGCCAAGTCCACGGGAACGGCCAACAAAACCGAGCCATTGGTGGTCTCGGCGGAAGCCCCTTTCGCGTCGGTGGCGTGCTTTAGCTCCGCGTAAATGTTGCCGTTCGTGGTGTGGGCGTGCAGGTCGCCGCTGCTCTCATATACCTCGATATTCCCGTTGACCGTGTGAAGGTCTCCGAGGGATTCCGAACCGAACACGCGCAAAGTCCCATTGATATTGCTGACATGGCTTAGTTGCGCATGACGAGGCACATGAATGATGTAGTCCACGGCAACTTCCACTCCTTCCTGCTGCGGATAGCGCGTTGAGACAGAAAGTCCGTTCGGCGTTGTGTCAATGTCGATTCCGACGAGATCCAGAAGAGATTGCTGGTCCGGCGTCGTTTTGACCGCGCGCACCTCCACTTCATCCTTATCCCAGCCTTCGATCCGCACCGTTCCATTCACGTTGTTCAGTTCGAAAGAGCCGTCGGAACGCATCGGAAAAGTTCTGGTAACTTCCTGCGACGTTGCGAAACACGCAGGGGCCAGAACCACGATTGCTAGCAAAACACCGAACGCTGCACGACGAAACGCGGAGCGAACCACCATAGACCCTCCTTCAAGGCATAAAAACCAATGACTCCCCGGGGCAAAACGAATCTGACAGTCTGCATCTTGGCTAGTGAAGCTGAAATTCGAAACTCTGCGTCGAGACCACTTCCACATTTTTCCCGTTGATCTGCACCGGCCTCGCCCGCCACTTCTGAATCGCCGCCGTGGCCGCATCCACCAGTGCCGGTTGGCCTTCCAATACGCGATCCACTTTCACCGTTCCGTCGGTCATTAGCCGAACCTGCAAAACTACTCTCCCCTGCACCCCTGCGCTTTGCGCCAGCGCCGGGTATTCCGGCCGCGGAGCAACGGTCAGTAGCCGCGTAAAATCCCTGGGATCTTCATGAATGCTTCCCATGAAGATGACCTCAAATCGCTTCTTTGCGCTGTCAATCCAGTCATCTTTAACAACATCATCCGGCGATAATTCCGGCGGGTTACCGCTTGGTTGTGCCTGCGGAGTGGAAAGGGAAGCGGGCATGGCCTGGTATTCGCTGAGTCGTTCTGCCAACCGCTGCTTTTCCTCTTCCTGAAGAGATTGCCGGAGCGCGACGTGTGCGTCGAGATATCGCAATTGGATCTTTCCGCCTAGCGTGTGGAGTCTCAATATCGCTCCTCCGCCGTTCAGCGAGGCAATCACATGGACGGGCCCGTTCGGCTGAGATAGGACGTTCAATGGCAGAGCGGGATCCGCTTCGATTCGTCCAGGCCCACCGTTTTCGACCGTGGCGTCGATGGTCATGGCGATGTTTCGCGGCAAAAACACCACGATGTCGCCGGTGTGCGAGGCAAGTTGCGAAGGCCCGGGCAATCGGACCAGGCGAGCTTTCTTGGATTCCTCGGGATTGATCCAAGCCGTAATCGTGCCTTCGCCGGTTTCGGCGCGCACCTGGTTGGCGACATGCGTAAGACAAATACTTCCCCCGCTGCTTGCGACTTCCATTGGCCCGGCAACGGAGATCACTCGGATGCCACCACCGCCCGTCTGTGCATGCACCGAACCGTGAACCTCACCCAGGTCGATTTGCCCGCCGGTTGTGCGCACCGTAACGACCGACCCCGCTTCACCGATCGCGATATTGCCGCCATCGGTTTCGAGGTTTGCCGTTCCTTTGATTTGCGCCGCGCGAATGTGCCCACCACCGGTGCGCAGTTTGGCATTCCCGTCAATATTCCCCGCCAGAATATGCCCGCCCGCGGTATACGCATCCAGATCGCCGCCGACATCTTTCAAGGTGATGTGTCCACCCTGCGTTTCGATTTTGGCCAGGCCACGGACCCAGGGAGCTCCGATCGTTCCGATGCGGCCAGTCGTGATATTTCCACCCTGCGTAACCAGCGAAACGCGGCCGCCAATGTCCGCCGTTTCGATATCCCCGCCCCCCGTGCTCAGGTCCAGGCTGAACGTCTCCGGAACCAGCACCACGAACTGCACATAAAACTGGGCGTTCCGGCTATTGGTGTGATATCGGGCGCCGAGAACGCTCGGATTCGGGAGGGCCCCGGTCAGGTAAACCGTATCCACGGTCTCGCGCGTCGTCAGCGAATAATAATCGAGCAATTTTTGTCCGGCCGGCGCCGGGGCGTCCGTTTCAATGTGCACGGTGTAGCGCATGACCTGAGGCGCGTCTGGGGGCAGCGTCTGGATGCGAATATTGCCGAGATCGGCATTCACATGCAGGGCCATCCCCGCGGTGACGCGGAGTTCTCCGGAACGATCGACGGAGACGTGAGAAGGTGCATTGTCTGCACTCGCCTGCAAAGGGAGGAGAAGGAAGCCGATCAGGCACATCAATGTGACCGTGCCGGGCAAACGGTCAACGCTGCGCCGCTTCGGGTTATCTGGAATTTGGGAAGAACCAAACATGAAAGCAAACCAAATTTCGTTTCTCGACCTGGCGATCACTGCTCGTTGCGCGCGCCGATCTCACGCAACGCCGAAGCACTTCGCAGACGAACGTAGCGGCTGGGGTCGCTCTGCTGCAGAATCTCGAGCTCCCGAGTCAATTTCTCGATCTCCGCATTAGCGGCACTCGAGCGAGTCGCCGCCCGGATCATCGGCGCAGCAGGCATCTCGGCGGGAGTGTTCGGCTGAACCGACATCTCAGCCTCGTTCTGAGCTTCCAGGGCGCGAACGAGCAGGTTCACTGCTTCGACGCGCACTCCGGGATTCGAATCGTGTTCGAGCGCTTCGAGCAGAACCTGCTGCAGCGCGCTGTCATTTTCAGCGCCATGAAGTGCTTCCAAAGCCTTCAGGCGGACCGCTGGATTCTGATCCTTCCGCGCCGCGGCAACCAGCGCCGCGCGTACCTCAGAATCTGTCACTCGGGTCTTCAGTGCGTCCAGACAATCCAGCCGGACGCCGGAATCAAACCGCTCGCCATTCTCCACCACAAAGGTGAGCACTTCGCGAACGTTCGAATCGTCGACATTTCCATCGAGCACTATCGGCTGCTCTGCGCTGAGCCGTACACGCACGTTCTTCGATCCGGAATAAGGCGAAGGCGTGAAACTAATACCGGCCACCGCCATCTTGGAAAGTTGATCCGCAGTAATCTGCGCGTTGGGACGCACATTTACCACCTGATCCGGCGCGACGCCGTCGTTTTGCGCGCTGGCCCATTGCGAATATTCAGTTCCTGCCACAAGGCCAAGAAGAACAAGCGTCCCTGCGCTCCACGCCGGGTGCAGCACCATCCAGCCGCGCAGCCATCCGAACGCCGGCACCCTCTCTTTCACGGCCGGAAGCTGCAGGTCGTCCAGCGCTTCGGCAAGTTCGCTGCGGCATTGCGAGAGCATAATACCGGCGGCATCCATCTGGTCGCCTCTTTGTGGCAGGCGACAGATCGCGCTCTGAAATTCGCGCTCCTCGGCGAGTTGCGTTCGGCACACCGCGCACTCGGCAAGGTGCCGTTCAATCTCGAATCGTTCCTGCTCGTTCACTTCATCAGAAACGTAAAACACCAACAGAAAAGCAATTTGCCCACAGACCATCTTCGTCTCGCCCGCCTTCATCGCAGCACTTCCAGTTCGTTTCGCAATTTGCGCGTAGCCCGGAACAGGGAATTCTTCACCGTCTCTTCGCTCGTGCCCAGTGCGTCTCCGATGGCACGCAGCTTCAGCCCCTGGTAGTGCTTCATCTCAAAGACGATCCGTTCGCGCGGCGAGAGCCGCTCCATGGCCGCTGCCAGCCGCTTCTGGATTTCCTGTCCGAGCAAATGCCTTTCCGGATCGAGCGTGGCTCGGTGCTCCCGCTGACGCTCAAAGAAATCCGCGCCGCTGTCTTCATATTGGGTCGAGTAGGTCGCCTCGGGAGCCTGATCTTCTGGCCTCGCCTGGCGGCGCCGCAGATGATCGAGGCAAACGTTGGTTACGATGCGATAGAGCCAGGTGTAGAACGTGCACTCGAAGCGAAACCGGTGCAGATTCCGGTAGACCTTCAGGAATGCTTCCTGGTAAACATCGCGGGCATCTTCGATGCGCTTCATCAGGTTCAGCGCCAGCCGCAGCACGTCCCGGTCATAACGGCGAACCAGCTCTTCAAACGCGTGGCGGTTGCCGGTCTGCGCGTGCTCTACCAGAACGCGTTCGTCGAGCGTGGCCAGAGAGTTCACAGAGGCCAACGCCGAATCCGAATTGCTCGTGTGACCGGATTCATCTGCAAAAGCCAGAGCCCAACGGGGTAAAGACATTTTCGCTTTCTCTTTGCCGAATCTGGTCTAAGTCCCCAGCGTTCCTTGCTTTTGGGGAATCGGTCTGCCTTGCGTAAATGACGCACTCGGCCGATGGATAGTTAGACGCGCTAAGCCATGGCTCGGTGAGCAGTAAACGGCACGCGCCAGTTACCGTGGTTCGTTAGATGCGCACGGCTGCCTTTACGTGGTTCGCTCAGATTGCGCGGGCTCCCCCTTGTCCCCGTGTTCGTGAAAGCACCAGCGGCCACGCCAAAAGGGCTGCGAGCGCGATCAGGATGGCATAGCCGTTTGCGCGATAAAACGCGTTCGGCTGGGTGATCAGTTCGCTGAGGACACTCACAAGTCCAGTGCACACGACAATCAGGAACATACCGAACAGATTGAATCGAACCAAACGACGAATCCCGAATACCACCACGCCTAGCAGAATCGCCGACAGAAGAAACTGCTTCAGATAGTCCGCCGGACTCCCCCAACTCGTCACCAGGGCTGCGGCGACCGCAACGAACAGCGACAACCGCACCCACTGAATCCGCAACTCGGCCCCGACGAACGCTCCGGCCAGCACCAGTATACCGCTGACCAATAGCCCCCGGAAGATAGCGCTGCCAATGGCGCCGAGCCCAGGGTAGATCGCATCAAAAGAGTCGCCAAAACTCGCCGGGATTGCGCGGTGCAATGTCGGCCACAACGTCGAAGCAAAGTCGAGCAAGTGCCGTAATCCAATCAGAAATGCTGACCCGCCTAGCCCGATCCAGAACGCATCCCGGTAGTATTCGGCCGGCATCCCGAGCCAACCCGGCAACTGCTCTTGACCGAATGCGCGAGCCGCAAACGACCACGCCAGCCCAAACAAGAGAGCGATCCCACCCCAGATCAGCGAGCCAGCCAACAAATACGCCACGGTTCTCGTCGCCAGAAAAATGTTAAGCGGCAACGATGTTGGATACTGCTCCATGAGCGCGGGGGTTGCCGACCCAAATAGCAAGCTAAGAGCGAAACCTCCGACGCCGACAAGGCCCCACCCAAACAATCGTTTCCATGGAATCTTGACGACCGGTTCGACGCGCAAGCGCTTGAAGAAAACCACAAGCAAGGCGACGACCAGCCCCAGGATCACGCATACACGGCCGATCGACACCAGGATTCGACCGGCGCCCTGCTCCTGCTGCTCTCGCGCGAACTCATCCGGAATTTTGATATAAGTTCGGTAATCCGCGGGTTCGTCACCCAACACCTTCAAACTCATGCGGGCATACGCGTGATCTGAAGAGTTCGTTCCCGAATTTTGCGGATCGAGCGGCGTGTTCTGCTGCCAGGTTAACGTATGGTCTGTACGATTCGGCCGTTTTTCGGAATCCGCGGTCACCACCTTCCATCCGTTCAAATCAATCTTCTTGCTGTCGACGAGGTATTTCTCCGCGATCGATTTAGCTTCGTCCTTCGTTAAATTCGCGCCCTTCGTCGCCTCCGCCAAAGTGTGCCAAAAACCGTGAAGGGCGCCATCCGGCTTCAGCGTCACTGCAAATTCCTCCGGCTGCAAGCCGCGAAAATAACGCACACGCCACAGCGCTCCCGGCACGTGTTGCGAGTAAATATCATTAATCTTTGCGATCGGCATCCGTCGACGCAAAAACTCATTCACCACCGGATCGGTCGTATCGACCAATACCGCTGCGTTGCGATAGCTCTTCGGGTCATTCCCATGCTCCTTCATCACCGTGTCGGCGCGCAGTATCACCTGCGTGCGATCGGCGGAAACACGCAGGTAATCGCCGATATGATCGCGCTTTAGCCAAACTGCCAAAGCCCCTCCGACAATCACGCACGCTGCGAGAAAACCCAAAGCGCCCATCGTCAAAGCGTCGTAGCGATAGTTCGCCACTCCTTCCTGCGCCGGCGCAGCCACACGCGCCAGGCTTATCTCCGGCGCCGGTTCCGCCTCATTCAGCAAATCCTGGACATTTTCGAACCGTCCTCGCGCCAGGTACAGCGCCCCTGAAATCGCCATGGGCACGACGGCTGCCAGGCCCACGATCAATCCGGAAATCTTGAAGTAGGAATTATCGGAACGAATCAGCAGCAAGCCCACCAGCGACGCATCCACCGTGTAGTGCCAAATGAGCGTCGACACAATTCCCCACCGCAGGAACACCAGCCCGGCCGCAATGCCCATAATTCCAATCTCGAGACCCCGGATGTACCCAGGCTCTTGCGGGTAATTGCTGTGTAGGAAACTCCAGAAGAACGCCGGCAGAATCACCGCCAGAACGCGCGATCCCGTCAGTTTTCGCATGAAGGGAATCGCAAACAGTCGGAACGTAAACTCCTCATTCGTAGCGGCGAGCACTCCAATCGCAACGCCCGCAATCCACGGAAACGGCGTGTTCACAATGTCCGAATAATTTGTGTCCTGCGGCGCCCAAACTCCAAAGCGGCTGCCGATCATGTAAAACGCCACGACGAACCCGAGGTGAGCCGCCGCCAGACAGATCCCCACGACGGAAGCGCAGAAAAACTCCTTGGAACGAATGCCACGCAACGTAAACGCTTTCGGCAACCGCAAGCGTTGCTGCTGGCTCTCCCGATAGAGCGGCTCCCCGCCCGGATAAACCAAGCTGATCGTAACTGCCGTGCCTACCGCCGCCAGCAGCATGAAGAATAATCGCTGGATTACGAAACTTCCGTAGGTGAAATGGGTGTCATAGCCCGCCCGCACCGAGCTCCACTCGTTCAACTGCATCAGGTAGTACAATACCGTCACCACGCCGCCGATTTTCAGCGCCGTCACCCACGATGTTTTCCCCTGCCGCCACAGCGTCACGCCGAGCCAAAGCGCCGCGCCTAGCAAAAACCCGTACGGTACCAGGGCAATCTCTTCATAAAGATCGTTCGTTGAACGTAGGTGCTCGTAACTGCGCACCCAGGCTTCCGGAACCTGCAAATACTCTTGGCTTCCTCCGATGTGGTCACCTTGCAGCCCGACTTGCAGCCGGTACGGCGCTTCTTTTGCTTTGAACCCTTTCCGCTCCCAGGTGAAGGACCAATCCATGCGATTCGGCCGGGCCTGCGAATTGGCCTCGGCGTCCAGAAATTCCCATCGATTCAAGTCGGTGCCAAGCTTCGACTGCGCAAAGTCCTCGGCTGCGGCCAGTGCCTGTTGGCGATCGAACGATTTCGCGGCCAAGGCTTCCGCGATTTTGTGGTCGTAGCCTACAACTTTCCCCGCCGGATTCACGCGAACCATGAATTCCTCTTCCTGCTGCGGGCGGAAAAACCGCACGTCCCAATACCAGATATTCAGCTCGCTGGCCATCAGCTGATTGGCTTGTTGTAAACCCACTTCGCGTTCGAGGTAGGTTTTCGCGTTTTCGTCGACGTCGAAAACAATCGTGGATTGGTAGCCGCTGAGATTTTCTCCCAGCCCGGCAACAAATTGCTTGGCGCGACGCTGCGCCTCCGCTCGGGAAACTTTGAAATCGACGGAAGCTTCGGGAAAAGCTTCGAAGAAGTATTTGTGCGCGAAAAACAGGCCCACAATTCCGCAAAGGATCCACAACAGCAGGATCCGCTTGTCTGAACCAGTCAATCGATCTTCCGCCAATGGAGCCTCCCGAACCGAGTCCATGCCAGACGCCCACTCTAATGATACGAGGCCCGCGGATGCAAGTTTCACGAAAAGCGGAGCTTAGGCGGCAATGATATAAAGAAGAGAGCAATGAGTGTCAGCCTGCAAACCAATGTGCAGATGGTGAAAGGGGTCGGTCCGCAGCGCGCCGAATTGCTGGCGCAACGCGGCATTTGCACCCTCGAAGACCTGCTGAACTATCTGCCGTTCCGCTACGAAGATCGCATCCATTTCTCAAAGATCAAAGATGTCCAACCCGACGGCACCTACACCCTGCGCGCGCGCGTCATGAGCGGCCAGGCGGTGCGCGGGATGTATGGCCGCGACGCGATCTACCACTTGTTGGTTCAGGACGACAGCGGTTCTTTGCCCTGCAAATTTTTCCACGGGGGCTACCTCGAAGGCCGCTTAAAACCCGGCCAGGAGCTCATCCTTCACGGAAAAGCGGAAATCGATAAACAGCGCCCCGCGCGCCGCGAAATGGTGAATCCCACGTTCGAAGTGCTGAGCGGCGATGAAGTGGATTCGACGGAAATGGGCCGCATCGTTCCGGTCTATGAAGCGATCGGCACATTTGGAACGCGCCAGATTCGCCGCGCCATTTATGCCATGCTGCAGAATCTGGAGCACGCGATTCCGGATATTCTGCCCGCCGAGCTCAGCAAACGATTGGGATTCCCCTCGCGCCGCGATGCCCTGATCCAAACTCATTTTCCTCCCGCCGAAGAATCCCTGATGCTGCTGAATCAATTCCGCTCTCCGGCGCAACGGCGGCTGATCTTCGAAGAATTTTTCTTGTACCAGCTGAGCCTCGCGCTCGACCGTAACGCGAGGCGCGGGGAAACGGCCATTCCGTTCCGCATTCGCGAAGACAAAATCCGCGAAGCCCTGAAGAAAATCCTTCCTTTCAAGCCGACCTCCGCGCAGAAGCGTGTGCTTGCGGAAATCGCGGCGGACCTCGAGCGCTCGGCGCCCATGAATCGGCTGTTGCAAGGCGACGTAGGCAGCGGCAAGACCATCGTTGCGTTGCAAGCAGCCGTCATCGCCATGGAAAACGGCTGCCAGGCAGCTCTGATGGCGCCAACCGAAATTCTGGCGGTACAGCATTATCTGGCAGCTCGCCGCATTCTCGGTCCGGGTGGTTACCGCGTGGAGCTGTTGATCAGCGGTTTGAAAGGCGGCGAAAAAGCAGCGGTGCGCGATCGCATCCGTTCGGGCGAAGCCAACCTGGTGATCGGAACGCACGCCTTGATCGAGGGAAATGTCGAATTCCGAAGGCTCGGCTTTGTGGCCATCGACGAACAACACCGCTTCGGGGTTCTCCAGCGCAAGAAACTGATGGATAAGGCGGTAAAGTTAGGCCACGCGCCACACGTTGTTGTCCTGACCGCCACTCCGATTCCGAGAACTCTCTCTCTCACCCTGTACGGCGACCTCGATGTTTCCGTTATCGACGAGCTTCCACCCGGCCGCACGCCCATCGAAACGCATATGACCACAGAGCGCCATCTTCCCGGTGTGTGGGAATCTCTGCGCCGTGAAGTCGAAGCAGGTCATCAGGCCTACGTGGTTTATCCCGTCATCGAAGAGTCCAAGCTCGAATTGAAGGCGGCTACCGAAGAATATGAGCGGCTCTCGCAATCCATTTTCCCGAAACTGCAGGTAGGTTTGTTGCACGGCCGCCTGTCGAGCGATGAGAAAGAAGACGTGATGCAGCGCTTTCGCCGCAACGAGGTGCAGATCCTGGTGGCAACAACGGTTGTCGAAGTCGGCGTGGACGTGCCGAACGCCACGGTGATGGTTATCGAACACGCGGAGCGCTTCGGCCTATCGCAATTACACCAACTGCGCGGCCGGATCGGCCGCGGCGCAAAGAAATCGCATTGCATTCTGGTTGCGCCCGGCCGCCTGACCGAAGAAGGCCGCACACGGCTCGAAACCATGGTTGGTACGAACAACGGCTTCGAAATTGCCGAAGCTGATTTGCAGTTGCGTGGGCCTGGAGAATTTTTCGGCACTCGACAATCCGGCGAACTCGGCTTCCAGATCGCCAGTCCGCTGCGCGATCGTGAATTGCTCGAGCAAGCCCGCAAAGAAGCTTTCCTGCTGGCCGACGACCCGACCAAGAAGGAAGCGTTCGAAGGGCTCTTGCGCGTCCTGCCCGGCGAGTGGCAGCGGCGCTATCATCTAGCGCGTATCGGGTAAGGCGCGGAATCGTTCATGCGCATCATTGCCGGAAAATATCGCAGCCGCCGACTGAAGAGCCTCAAGGGTTTGGCTCTTCGCCCGACGAGCGACCGCCTGCGAGAGACGTTATTTGCCATTTTGGGCGAACTCGTCGCCGGTGCGCGCTTCATCGATGCCTTTGCTGGAACCGGTGCCGTAGGAATCGAAGCGCTGAGCCGCGGCGCGCTCGAAGTGGTCTTTATCGAAAACCACGCTCCTGCCGCGGCCCTGATCAAGAAAAATCTCGATTCTCTCGAAGTTCGGGCTGGCACGCGCCTTTTGGCAACCGACGTTCTGCACGGGTTGGAAATTCTCGGCAAGGAAAATCCCCACGCAAGCAAGACGCAGGAAATCCTCTTCCTCGATCCGCCTTATGACCATGCCGCCGATTACGATCGCGTGCTGTCTTTTGCAGGCTCCGCCCATCTTCTAGGTGAGGGAGCTGTTGTTATCGCAGAGCATCGCAGCAAATTCGATCTTCGAGAGATCGTGAAAAATTTACAGCGCGTGCGCGTTCTGCGCCAGGGAGACGCATCTCTAAGCTTCTACAGACTTTCGAAAAACCCAGCCGAAAACAAAGCGGTCGAGGAGTAAACCTCGGCCCCTCTCCGCTCATCTATCCTTTTGGGCCCCAGCGAATTTCCCCCTGATCCTCTTTGGAGTCAGGGGCGGCACGATATAATGGAAGGTAAATGTTTCAACGGTTTCAGGTCAATCCGTTCGATTTGCTCGGGCAGAACGAAATCTACCCGATCGCGGTGTATCTGCCGGGGAAGGGCCTGCCGAACCTCACCATCGCGTGGAACAGCTTCCACCAGAACTTTTTCAGTGAACTCGCGGCGTTCTTCAAGTGGACTCACGTTCCCAAGGGTACGCCCCCATTTAACGTTTTCAAGGATTGGCGAATTCGGCAGTCCATGCCGTACCGTGCTCTCCTGGCCGCCACCTTATGGCACATCGTTTTCTTCGTCCTTCCCTGGCCTCGTCTGCCGATCACTCCAAAGCACGTAACGGCGCTCGATAACACCGAACTGACTTGGTCCGGACCGGTCGAAGATCTGCCGCTGCTGAATGTTCCGAAGCAATCGCACAAGCGCGCCGCGCAAGAAGCCAAGGTAGACGATCGGGCGGCCGAGACGACCGAAGCCTACCATCCCCGCCAGCGCATCTTCACGGATCCGTCTCACCCAACGCATCCGCGTCAAACGCTGGTGAACACCGCCGCGCCGAACGAGCCACCGAAGATCCTGCAGCCGTTGCCGAACATGGTTCAGCTCGCTACGACAGGCGCTCCCGCTCCGCCCCGTCTCGAAATCAGCGAAAAAACTCTCGCGAAGCTCCGCCCCAAGCAAGTAAAGAAAGTCGCCACCACGGATACACCGGTCCCGGATGCGCCGAACCTCGAGACTCGTCCATCCGACCTGAGCATCGCTCGTGCGGATCTACCGGCAAGGCCAGCGCTTGAACTGAACGCCGGCTCCGCCCCGCGAGTAGCCGAGCGCACGCAAAACGGAGAAGTGGCCCCGGTCCCGGAACTGTCTGCTGCATCACCTGGTTCGGCTGGGCAGTCGGCTACGATCATCGCGTTGTCCTCGGCGCCCGCGCCGCCTTCGCCCACCGTCGAGGTTCTTAACGGAAATCTCGCCGCTCGTGTGGCCATCTCCCCGGAAGGCAAAGGCAACGGATCTGGCGGCGGCTCCGCCACTCCAAATGCGACGGGCAACGGCTCCGGTTCTTCCTCCGGTGATCCATCAGCAAAAAGTTCTGTGGGCATCAGCATCAGCGGCGGAAATCCAAAACCAAACGCGGGAGTCTCCGGCCTGGGCGCGGGGAAACTGACTTTGCCGAAGGCACCTTCGATCTATAAACGTCCAGACCTAAAGACCGACGACGATCCGCCCGAACGCACCGGTCCACCTGATTTCGCAAGTATTCCTCCCGGTACGGCACCCGAGCAGGTTTTTGGATCGCATCGCGTGTATTCGATGAATATTGACATGCCGAACCTCAGCACCTCGACCGGCAGCTGGATCATTCACTTTTCCGAGCTGCATCAGCAGGGCCTGCCCCGGACCGTCGGCACTTTAAGCGCACCGGATCCGGTTCGCAAGGTCGATCCCAAGTATCCGCAGGATTTGGTTCAGGAGCATGTCCAGGGCGAAGTGATTCTTTACGGAGTCATCGGCACCGACGGCAGCATCGATCGTATTCAGCTCGTCCGAGGTGTGGATCAAACACTCGACGCGAACTCTATCGCTGCGTTCGGCCAGTGGAAATTCCATCCGGCGACGAAAGACGGCCAGGCAGTTCCGGTAGAGGCCATTGTTCATATCCCCTTCCACGAACCTCCGCGGCAATAGGCAGCCGGTTATTGCTTTGAAGAAAATGCGGATTCGTAGAGCTTCACCAGCGTGTAGAGCGCGTGATTGACCGGCGTGGGAACGCCGAGTTGCGCGCCGACGCGTGCCACGTATCCATTCAGCGAATCGATCTCGGTATGCTTCTCGCGGGCGAGATCCTGCGCTGTGGAAGATCGCGTTGCGCTCATTTGCTCTGCAATCTTGTACGATCCGTCAATCGCCGCCTTCGGATCTTCGAGACCTGCGGGGTGGACCCCCTTGGCACGCGCAACGTTCAAGGTCTCATAGACCGCGGTCTCAACCAATTTCCTGGCATCCGCGCTGGCCACAATCTCTCCGTAGGTCACGCGCCCTAGTGCGGACACGGCATTGAGCGCGCAATTCCATACCAGCTTCGTCCACAACTCCCCTTCAATGTTTTCCGAAAGCCGGCAGGGAATTTTAGCCTCTCCAAAAATCCGGGCTACCTTTTCGGTTCTTTCGCTCGGCGGGCCGACAACAATATCACCGCGGCCCAAATGCTTGACCGTTCCTGGCGCGGGAACCGAAGCCGCAACGTATACGACCGCCGGCAGCGCATCGATTCCCGATGAAGCGCGAATTTCGTCGGCGTTGTTTACGCCATTTTGCATGCTTAAGACCAACGAATCATTGGGCAAGATCGCCGCCAGCCTTTTCGCCACACTCACCGTGTCCGTAGTCTTCACGCAGAAGAGCACAACATCCGCGCCGGCCGCAGCCGCCAATTCTGCCGATGCTTCGGGGTGAACGGTTTCTTGGAACTGGACCGCATCAATCCGCAGCCCGTCGCGCCGCACCGCTTCGACAAACGAAGGCCGCCCGATCAGCACCACGGGAACGCCGGCGCGTGCCAGCATCCCGCCGAAATATCCTCCCACCGCCCCAGCACCGACAACCGCAACCTTGTGTTTTCCGTTTGTTGCGCACATTCCTGGTCTCCAGGTTGAAACGGCTATTAGAAGTGGTTTCGCAACTCGCGAAACATCGGCAAGATCACCAGCTTGCCCGATCCTGCCATAACCGGCTCATGCTCGAGCTGCCAGGTATTCACATGCGGTATATACACGGCGTTCAATCCCGCTTCCATCGCCGGGTTGATATCGCTCCGCGGGCTGTTGCCGATCATCCATCCGTAGGTCTTAACGATTTTGTGTTTGTTTACCAGCAGCGTGTAGGTCTTCGAGTCTTTTTCTCCCACGATTTCAATCGCTTCAAAGAATCCCTGCAAACCGGACCGTTCGACCTTGGCTGCCTGCTCGGCCGGTTCGCCCTTGGTGAACAAAATCAACCGGTGCCGCCCGGTGAGGTACGCCAGGGTTTCCGGCACACCATCGAGAATTTTCGGTGGAGTCCGCTCGAGGTCGACCACGCGATTATGGACCTCCGCCAGAACTTCCCGCCGTGCCATCTGGTCGGCCAGCTTGATATATGTCTCCTCGAGCGACCGGCCAAAACTGCGCACGCCGTAGCCATACTGGCGGATATTCTTCCGCTCGGTTTCATTCAGGATGTGCCGGATATAGGCGCGGCTGTAGCCGCAAGGTTCCACCAGGCTGATGAAATCCTCGATCAATTTCTCGAAGAAGACGTTGTTCTCCCATAGGGTATCGTCTGCATCGATAAGTAGCGTGTTGCGTTTCATAATTTCAAAAAGTCAAATCAGAAAAATCCACAAATGGTCCGATTCAGTGTAGCAGTCCAAGGGCATCTCCGCCGATTGCTGGGGAGACAGAAACAATTACCGCACCGTGCTTGCGGCGAACCGCGGCGAGTACAATCATTCGTCGATCACAGCGAGGCAGATTTGCGCTGGCCGGAGGACAGCTTCTCTAAGATGGTTCGTCCGAGGCTCTGCAATTCGCCGAACCGTGTCAGGTATTCCTGAAAATCGTGATTCAGCAGTTGCGCATCCTGCGGGCCAAGCTGGTTTCTCAGAATCATGTCCCGAAGCTTTACCGGATGCGGCAGCAACGCCTCTTCCTGCAATTCTTCAAGCGCTTGGGTCGGATCGTAGTGATACATGGCAGTCTCCCGAAGAGTCGCGGGTCCATGAGACTCGTGAACTCAATGATCCATTTTACGCAAAAATACGCTGCGCAGAGAACCGCGCGCGGGGGAAGGTCTGACTCAGGCAGCGGGAGCGCGGACCGGCACGAACTCGTATCGATCGATCTTCGCGGCAATACCTGTCTTCCCGTTGTCGGTAGGTTCGATTCGAACCACTTTGCCGTGACAGCGGATGTTCACGTCGCCGGCCGAGATCATCTGTTGAGGCAACGTGAGAATAAAATCGATCTCCGTGCCGTCCTCAAACTTCGCCTCGGTAAGAAAATACAATCCGCGATAACTTACGTCGCGCGTATTCGCGCGCAGCTCCGGACTATGTGGGTCGTGCGCCAAGACGCGAACAGGAAGCGTCATCACGAAGCGTCTTGCTTCACGCCTATCGGACAAATCGCCCATATGATCCCCTGATGATTGAATTGGCCTGAAAGTAACATTCGCGTAGTCAAGTTGCAACGCGAAAGATAAGAATTTTGGCTCTAGTACCTGCAAATACAGTCTTGGGCGGACTAGAACTGATGTACTGATGTAGTGTGAATTACCTGACGACAATGACGGTACAGCTTATCGTAATCAGTTAAACTTTTTGCGTACGTTTTTGGGTTCTCATGCAAATTCAACACAACTCCCGCAACTTCTTTCTTCAGGGTCCGGTAGGCAAGCTGGAAGCCATTCTTTGGACTCCTATTCGCGAGCAATCGCCCACGATCGCCGCCGTCATTTGTCATCCACATCCACTTTTTGGCGGCACCTTGCACAACAAAGTCGTGTACCAGGCCGCGAAATCGTTGGATGCTTTGGGCATTCCCGTGTTGCGATTCAATTTTCGCGGCGCAAGTCTGAGCGCCGGAGATCATGATCGTGGACTGGGTGAGCGCGGAGACGTACAAGCCGCGATTGATTTTCTGGCCAACGAATACCCCGGCGTTTCGTTGCTCGTCGGCGGCTTCAGCTTCGGAAGTTGGGTCGGATTGCGAGTGGGTTGCGCAGATTCCCGCGTTCACGAGTTAATCGGCATCGGAATTCCCGTGAACAATTCCGACTTTGGCTATCTCGAAAATTGCAGCAAGCCGAAGCTAATCGTTCAGGGCACAAACGACAAGTATGGCGCGTGGGAAAAAGTAGAAACTGCAGTGGCTCAGATGGCCGGAGACACGCGGCTATCCTTCGTGCAGGACGCCGATCATTTTTTCGCCGGGAAACTCGACCAGCTGGACCAGGCCATCACCGGGTGGCTAACCGAACGCCGCTCCGAATTAAACAAACCTTAATCCCGTAGCTCCGGCCCTTTTTCCATAACGCAAGCTTGCTTGGTACCAACGATCGAAGAGCTTAACCCGTGAAGGGGCGAGCTCAGGGTCTGGTTCACGAAGCGCCTTCGCCGCGCGAGAAAAGTTGCCCAAACTGTTCTAACCCTGCCGGCGCGACTTCGACCAATCGCGCATTCGCCTCGACATGCGCCGTGCGGGACATTCCGACGAGCGCCGCCGTGATTCCTGGAGCCGATCGTGCGAATTGCAAAGCGCGTTCCGCGTCGTTTTGTAATCCCAATGCCTCGGCGACGAAGGCCGGAAGGTTCTGCGCCACTTGTCCTTGCAGCAGCGACGCGGAAGCAATCAACTTGATTCCCAATTCATCGGCAGCCTCCATGATGGTCTTTGGTCCCGACGCCAGAGTCTGATTGCCGAGCGTCAATGCTTCGGTCATCGCCAAATTGAACGGCAGTTGCACGAAGCGGAAGTGGTGCTTCTCTCCCCCGATCTCTTGCGCGATCGCTTCGATTTCTGCCAGTTGCATTGCCTCACGCGCCGCTTTCTCCTGACGAAAGCCGTTCCAGGTAGCCATGCCATAAAATTGGATCCGTCTGCGTTCGACCGCGGACTCCAAGAACACAAAAGCTTCGCGAACTCGCTTCAAAAATTCAGCGTGAGAAATCTCGGAGAGCTGCGTTTCCGGATTATGGAGGTAATAGAGGTCGATGCACTCGACCTGGAGATTCTTCAAACTGCGGATCAACTGATTTTCCAGGAAGCGCGCCGTCATGCAGTGGCTGCCGGCCGCGATGTCTTTCGCGGTGAAAATGTTCCTCTGCAAATACTCCTCGAAGAAATAACGGTTCGGATCGGCCGGCATTGATCCGTCCGGCGTCAGATAGCCGCCTTTTGTGCAAACGACGATTTCGTCCCGGCTGATGCCTTTGCGTCCGAGGACCTTAATCGCCGTGCCGATGCATCGTTCGCTCCGCTGCAGCCGGTAATTGATGGCGGTGTCGATCAGGTTCATGCCAGCTTCGACAGCCGCCACGATCGCGGCCGTATAGCCGGAATCAGTCGAATCGTTGGGCTGACCGAGATACGTTCCGATTCCGAGAGAAGACATCGTCAGATTCTCCACCTGGCGGAAGTGCCCCTCGGCGGCGATGCCGCGAAACTTTTCGGCATACCGCGTTGTTCCTTCCTGTGTCGCTCCACCGCTCATTTGGTTTCCTCGCTTTGCGTTCTGCCAGCCCCACTTTTGTTCTGCTCGATGTTGTCTTTCCGAGAAAGCAAGCGGGAACAGGCTCTCAGGATTCTGCGGTAAGGCCAATCCTTCTCTCGAAAAAAGACCTCTCCTGCGCGCGGACTGCTGAAGAACCACCGCGAAAGCAGCGCCAGATGCTCGCCTAGTTCAGCAGCACTTTGCCTCGGGCTTACATTTGCCGCCGGCGCCGTAGCCAGCACGCCTTCGAGATAGTCACGAACGGTTTCTTCCGCAGAAGCGGGTTTTCCCGTATCGCCGAAGCGCAAGTAAAACGGCTCGGCCAATCTGCCTCCATGCACTCCGAAAAACACGACCGTGTGTTCATCGACAGCGCGCTGCAGTACCACAACGTCAAGATCCTGGATGCGCCGCGACAGGTCCGGCTTGCCGCGCAGCACATCATCCAACTTTTCGAGCTTCTTGTGAATTGCCGCGGCTTTCTCGTAGTCCATCTGTTCGCTCGCGAGTTCGCGCTCCTGAGTGAACGCATCGTGCAACGAAAGGCTGTTGGTATTCAGAAATTGCACCAGGCGGTTGACCTCGACGTCATAGTCCTGCTTCGTGCACCCGGCAAAGCACGGCGCCAGGCACATTTTCATTTCCGAGTAGAGGCAGCCCGGATAGGCCGGATCGCGACGTATCTTGATTTGGCAGCGGCGCACTTTGAAAAAATCCAGCATTTTATCGGCGAACGCTTCGGCGGAACGGCGCGAGGCAAATGGGCCGTAATACACGCTCGAAGAAGGTTCACCTTGTTCATTGACGACGATTTGACGCGTGACGAAACAGCGCGGGTAGGCGTTTCGCAGGTTGATCTTTAACACCGGCGCGGGCCGAAGCCGCATCAGCTCCCGGTAACGCTTCGGGAAAATCTGCTTGCCATTGTTATAGAAAGTCAGAGTCTGTTCGAATGCCGAACCGGTCTGGCGGTAGCGAACCAAATGTGCGAATTCTCGG
Organism: Candidatus Acidiferrales bacterium; assembly: GCA_963722985.1. GTDB lineage: Bacteria > Acidobacteriota > Terriglobia > Acidiferrales > UBA7541 > Acidiferrum. The sequence goes on from CAVROZ010000008.1 coordinate 1,526,515, forward strand.
AGATTCAAGCGCTTGCTTGTTGGGTCCGGAGGGCCCAAGAGCCGTTGCAGCCGTCGTCTCAAATCCGCCGTCCGAATCAGATAAGGTTCAGCCGAGGCTTGTCGCGAAGAAATCAGACAAACTCCCGGCTTGGCAGGCAATTGCGAAAAAAATTCGGCGTCGGTTTCAGGAGTGAATTCCCGGCCGGAGTCGAGTTCCCACACCACGCCAGAATACTCATTCGCTGCGAAAATCCCAAACGCCTAGGACTTCAGCACCCAGGAAGCAATCACCAGTCGCTGGATTTCGCTGGTACCTTCGTAAATTTCCGTGATGCGCGCGTCGCGATAAGCCCGCTCCACCGGGTATTCCCGGCTATAACCATAGCCGCCGTGAATCTGAATGGCCTTGTGCGTGACGCGAGTGGCCATCTCGCTGGCAAACAGTTTCGCCGTCGCGGCTTCGAGGCTGAACCGCGCGCCGCTGTCTTGCTTCCACGCTGCCTTGCGCACCAGCAAGCGCGCCGCGTCAAGCTCCGTGGCCATATCGGCCAGCATGAACTGAATCGCTTGAAACTGCGCGATTGGGTGCCCAAAGGCCATGCGCTGCTGGGCGTACTTCAGCGCCGCCTCAAACGCGCCTTGCGCAATTCCCGTGGCTTGGGCGGCGATTCCGATTCTCCCGCCATCGAGCGTGGAGAGTGCGACTTTGTATCCTTCGCCTTCCTTGCCGATGCGATTTGCCTCTGGAACTTCACAATCCATAAATACCAATTCACTGCAGGCCGTGGCATTGATGCCCAGTTTTTTTTCTTCCTTACCGACCTTGAAACCCGGCGTGCCTTTTTCAACCACGATGGCCGTAATGCCTTTTTCGCCTTGCGCGGGATCGGTATTCACGTAAACGATGGCCGCGTCGGCCACTCCGCCATTCGTAATCCAGGCCTTTGTGCCGTTAATCAAATACTGGTCACCCTTTTTCACCGCTTTGGTTTGCAGTGCCGCCGCATTGGAGCCGGCCTGCGGCTCGGTCAGCGCATAGCAGCCGATTTTTTCCCCGCGCGTGAACGGCAACAGGAATTTCTTCTTCTGCTCCTCTGTTCCCATGCGGTGGATGGGGTCGCAGAAAAGGGAATTCTGCACGCTGAGAATCACGCCAGTCGAAGCGCAGCAACGCGAAATTTCTTCGATGACAATCGCGTAGGCGATATGGTCGAAGCCGGCGCCACCTTCGGATTCCGGAAAAGCTACGCCTGTCAATCCCAACTCTGCTGCTTTCTTGAAGAGCTCTCGCGGGAAACGCCCGGTTTCGTCCAATTCCTTGGCCAGTGGCCGCACTTCGGTCTCGGCAAACACGCGCACGCTTTTCTGCAGCAGTTTGTGTTCTTCGTTCAGCTCCAAATTCACGATAACTCTCCCGCTCTTATGTCCAACGCCTTTTTGACCTTCTGATAGGTCGTGCGCAATTCCTCCGGGTGCACCCGCGTTTCCCCGGTTACAGTCATGAAATTGGAATCGCCGATCCATCGCGGCAGCATATGGAGATGCAGATGGCCTGTTACGCCCGCACCTGCGGCACGGCCCAGGTTCATGCCCATATTCATTCCATCCGGTTGATAATTTTGGCGAAACACACTTTCCATTCTCTGTGCCAGCTGCATCATTTCGTTGAGCGCCCCGGCTTCGACGAGATTCAGTTCCGCCACGTGCGCGTAAGGTACCATCATCACGTGGCCGCTCGTGTAGGGAAAGCGATTGAGAATAACGAACGCCTTCTCTCCCCGATACACAATCAGTGTTTCTTCATCCTGGTTGCGTTTGAGCGCTTCGCAAAAGATGCATTCCGGCTGCTTGCCTTCGTTGACTTGAGCCATGTACGGGAAACGCCAGGGTGTCCAAAGATAGTCCATCGTTTTGAGTCCTAAAGGATTTAGCAGGCCTCAGAATAACTCAACTGATGTCCGATACCCTGAGCTTCGAAGGGCTGGACCCCTGCTTGGCCCTGTTTGGCAAGACCGATCCGCTTCAGTCTCCGCCAAACCGTCGCAATACACAGAATCTCGCCACACGGCACTGCCCGGCCCTTCGTGTGGAAACAAAAACGCCCCGATCCGATCGGGGCGCATTGCGTGTTCGAAATCTCGCTCGAAGGTCATGCCGGCGGCGCTTCGCTCTGCGCGGCCGCAGCCGCAGCCGCCTCGGGGCTGTTTACAAAATCCTTCAACTCCTTGCTGGGCTTGAAGAAAGGAATCTTTTTCGCCGGCACCTCAACCTTTTCTCCGGTCTTCGGGTTGCGCCCAACACGCCCGCGCCGCTGGCGGGTCCGAAAGCTGCCGAAACCGCGAATCTCAATTTTGTCGCCCTTCTGAAGCGCATCGATGATGCTTTCAAAGATCGTCTCGACGATGGTCTCCGACTCTTTCCGCGGAAGCTCGGAGATGCGCAGAACTTCCTCGATCAAGTCGGCCTTGGTCAATGTCGGTTGCTTTGTCATCTTTGCCTAGCCTCTTCACTCGTCTGGAGTTGCCACACCCACAACCATCAGGAGCGAGGCCACTTAGGGGGACATCGCCTGCCTGGATGACCCCTTTCCTATCATTAAAATGACCCGCAGGTAAATGACTTTTCCTGTTTTGTCACCTGGGCAGACCGCCCGTTCTGTGACTACCGGGACGACAGCTTTTGCTTGAGCGCGTCGCCGATCGTCGCCGTCGCCGAAGTCTTTGACGTTTTGTACTGTTCGATCTCCCGGCGTTCCTGCTGGCGTACCGCGGCGCGATAGCTCAGACCGATCCGCCGCGTGTCATGGCTGATCTTGATGATCTTGAAGTCGTATTCCTTACCTGGCTCGAGCGGCCCGGCGCTCTTCAAGGGCCCGGTTGTCGGACGGAAGCTCGACGGTCCTTCGTCGCGGCGCTTCCGCTCTTCGATTTCGGTGTTGTGGCAGAGTCCCTCGATGTTGTCACCCAGTTCGACGAATGCACCGAAGGTAGCGATGCGCGAAACTTTGCCTTTCACGATGTCGCCCATCTTGTGGGATTTGAACCAGTCGCCCCAGATGTCGTTCACCTGCTTCATTCCGAGAGAGACGCGACGGTTTTCCGGGTCGATGCGCAGCACTTTTGCGGTGATCGGTTCACCCTTCTTGAACACTTCGTGGGGATTCTTTACCCGGCCGGTCCAGCTCACATCGCTGACGTGCACCAGGCCGTCGAAGCCGTCTTCAATCTCGATGAACGCTCCGAACTCTGCGATGTTGCGCACTTTGCCGGTTACGACCGTGCCGACAGGATATTTTTCAGCGACCAGCATCCACGGATCGGGCTGGGCCTGCTTGATTCCCAAGGAAACGCGCCGGTCGCTCGGCTTGATGTCCAGCACCACCACGTCCACTTCCTCGCCGGCTTTCACGACCTTCGATGGATGTGTTGGCTTCTTGGCCCAGCTCATCTCGGTAACGTGTACCAGGCCTTCGATTCCCGGTTCGAGCTCGACGAACGCGCCGTAATCGACGACCCCGACGACTTTGCCTTTGTACTTTCCGCCCGCGGGATAACGCTCGGCGGCGTCAATCCACGGATCCTTCATCAATTGCTTCAGGCCGAGCGATACGCGCTGCTTGTCCTTGTCGAACTTCAGCACCATCACGTCCAACTCTTGCTCCGGCTTCACCACGTCGCTTGGGTGCCGCACGCGGCCCCAGCTCAAGTCTGTCAAGTGCAGCAAACCATCCAGCCCGCCAATATCGACGAACGCGCCATAGTCAGTCACGTTCTTCACCGTGCCGTGAACGACTTGCCCTTCCTTCAGCTGCTCCATCAGCTCCGCGCGTTTCGCGTGCAGCGCTTCTTCGAGCAACGCCCGGCGGCTCACTACCACGTTCCCGCGGCGGCGGTTCAGCTTGGTGATGCGAACATCGACGTTCGTGCCCGTCAGCCCATCCAGATTCGCCGTCGGCCGCAAGTCGTACTGCGAACCCGGCAGAAACGCCCGTACACCAATATCCACTACCAGTCCGCCCTTGATACGATCGACCACCTTCGCGCTGATGGTCTCCTTCGCTTTGAACTGTGCGTCGATTCTTTCCCACGTCCGGCGCCGCAACACTTTCTGGTAGGAAACGATGACGAAGCTGTCTTTGCGTTCTCCCGTACGCTGCACTTCAATCGTGGCGTTCGGGTCGGGGCGGGGAATCTCCGTTTCGGTGAACTCGGATGCAGGAATCAGCCCTTCCGTCTTTCCGCCAAGATCGACGACCACGCCGTGTTCTGTGTAGGCAACTACTTTAACTTCGATAATCTCGTTCTGCGCCGCGGCTTCCTGCGGCTCACTGTACTGGTCGATGAGCTTGCTCATCTCCTCCGCGCCGGCTGCCTCTTCGGCTGCAGCGGCAGCGTCTGCGTCCGCAGCCGCCGTTTGTGCGTGGGCTTCCGCGGCCGCATGGGCTTCTTCTACTTTGACGGGTTGCGCCTCTGCGGGCTCCTTCGACACAGCATTGTCCGAGCTGCTCGCATGAGCTTCTGCAGCGGCATTGTCTTCGGGCTTGGTCGGGGACTCGACTTCTTGTGCGGGTGCGGTTGCTGCTGAAGATACGGGGTTTTCATTCTCGAATGAAGTCATGATTACGTCGCCTCCGGGATTCTTATCCCTGTTTTGGTCAGGTCAATCCTTGCGGAATCCCTACCGGGGTACTGCAAGGAGGGTTACGACGGGGCAGTACAACTGTGTGAACTGCTTCGCAGTAACTCGGTCTCTTTCAACTGCATGCGGTTTAGATGCGGCCAGCGCCGCACCCGAAACACCCATGCAAGCATACGCGCCGCGCAAACCCCCTGTCAATCGAACCGGCATTCGAACAACGGTTTCGGGACTTTATACAGGCCGAGGAAAGAACGGGTCATAGAGATACGATCTTTTGCTCGCTTACGGAATGTGGCGGAACGGGCCTATTTTCCGACAGGTTATGCCCTGGCGCGGTGGCCGGCTTGCCGCGCTTCGCGGCGGAAGTCGGGTGCCGAGACTTCCACCGTGCGGCACATCTCGTAAAGGCGGGAACGCATTCGCGCGCCGATGCGATCGCCGAGGGTGTCTTCTTTTACCCTGACGCGTTCGCCGCTCGGCAACGTCGCGCCAACGTCCGGAGTGACATCATAAAAGTTTGTTGTCAGAACGGTCATGCGACGCTCGTTGTAGCGCGCATTCAGAATCAGGCCGATGATATCCAGCACCCATGCGGACGGCTTGCTCGCTCCCAAATCATCCAGCACCAGCAGTTCGACCGTACGGATGGGCTCGAGCACTCCCATCTCCGTCGATTCGCTGGCTGGGTTATAGCTAGCCTGAATTTCCTTGAGCAGTTCGCGGTAATCGCAGAATAATCCCGCGTGTCCGCGTCGTATCAATTCCTTCAACGCTGCCACGGCCAGATGCGTCTTTCCCACCCCCGACGGGCCCATCAACAGTAATCCTTTTTCCGTACCCGGATAATCGCGAACAAAACCCTGAGCCAGCAATTTCGCCTGCTTCAAGGAATGCTCATGCTGCGTGGTCCAGGTCTTTCCGTCCGCCAGGTCGGTTGCGAAGCTTTCGAAATCGCAGTGCTCATAGCGCTTCGGGATCCGCGCTCGATCCATCACCTTCTCCGCGCGTTCCTCCATCCCGCATTCACAGGCCACGGCCATATCCCCGGCGGGACCGTCCTGCCGCGCTACCAGCTTCCAACCCGTTCCTCGACATTGCGGACAATTTTCCTGAGCCATGATCTCCCTGGAGTGCGGGAGCCTGCCTACCGCAGGCAGACTCAATTCCCGCCTTGCGCAGATCAATCCCATTTCAGATCGATCAGAGGTAGCCTTGCGTGCGCTGTGCTTCGAAGGGCTGCCGCCTGCTCAATCTTACGACCCATCACCAGCACTCACAACAATCCAATCTGCGGAAATCTGTGCGGAAAAAGGGTCAATCGAGTTTTGGGTTGAGTCTGAAGCAAAGAACGGCGCGCCTTCGAGGGCGGCTTTACAAAAGTAAACAATTGGCCTTTGTTACTTCACCAGGCGCGGCACGGCCCGCACAATCGCGGTCTTCGGTATCGGCACATCCGACCTTGCCGCCATCCGCGACAATTCCTGTTGGACCACCTGCGCGAATTCTCCCATCTGGCGCTCCATCTCGATCATCTTCTCCCGCATGTTCAAAATGACCTCAATCCCGGCCAGGTTTACGCCCATATCCCGCGCTAAGGTGAGGATCACTTCCAGTCGCTCCAGATCGGAATCCGTGTAAAGGCGCGTGTTCCCCTGTGACCGCGAAGGCTTCAGCAAACCCACCCGTTCGTACAAACGCAACGTCTGCGGGTGCAATTTATAAATTTCCGCCACAGCGCTGATCATGTACCCAGCTTTGGCTCGCTTTTTCGCCTTGTTTGGCATTTCTGTGATCACTTTGACGTTCTAAGCATTAAGTAGGAATTTGGCGGGATGCACCAACCCAAACTCAAAGCCTATTCGTTAAAACCCCTTTCATCCTCCGGCCTTCAGAAACAAATCCTTGCGCGGATCATCCGGAGCAAGTCCTTCCAGTTCCTTCATCAGCGTCCTCACACGCTCGTCCGTAGGCTCCGGCACGATGATCTGAATCTCGACGTACTGATCGCCGCGCGCTCCGCTCTTTCCGTGCGGAACACCTTTTTCCTTCAGCCGCAACGTGCGCCCGCTGTTGGTTCCTGGTGGAATCCGCACGAGCGAGCGTCCATCGATCGTCGGCACTTCAACCTTCGCGCCAAGCGAAGCTTCCGCAACGGTCACCGGGACTTTCGTGTAAAGGTCATTGCCGCGCCGCTCAAAGAAAGGGTGCGGATGTACAACGATTCGCAGGTACAAATCGCCCGCCGGCGCTCCCATCGTACCGGCATTGCCTTTGCCAGGAACACGCAATCGGCCGCCACTCACGACTCCCGGAGGAATGCGCACATCGATCGTTTCGGTCTTGCGAACGCGGCCCTCGCCTGCGCACGCCCGGCACGGAGTGTGCAATTTCCCGGTGCCGCCGCAACGATTGCACGGCACATTGAAGCGCATTTTCCCCGCGGTCTGCTGAATGGAGCCCGTTCCATTGCACGTCGGGCAAGTTTGCGGCGTGCCGACCGCTCCCGTTCCGTGGCAGGTTTCGCAGGTATCGAGCCGCGTGATCTGCAACTTCTTCACCGCTCCGCGTACCGCATCCCAAAAATCGATTTCAACCTGATATTCCAGGTCGCCGCCGGGCTCATGTTCAGGTTCTGCGGTCACGCCTCCGCGGCGTCCGCCGAAAAATTGCCCGAACAGATCGCGAAAAGTTGATCCGGAAGAGCCTTGTTGCCCGCCAAAATCAAATCCGCCAAAATCAAAATTGACATTTTCGCCTGCCGAATCTTGCCCGGCGCCGTAATCTCCAGTCGGCACATTCTCGCTATAGAAACCATATTGGTCGTACATCTGCCGTTTCTTTGTGTCGGACAGGACGTCGTAGGCTTCCTGAAGCTGTTTGAATTTTTCTTCGGCGGCTTTGTCGCCGGGATTCAGATCAGGATGGTACTTCCGCGCGAGCTTTCGAAACGCCGTGCGGATATCCTTGGCGCTCGCCTTGCGCGAAACTCCCAAAAGCTCGTAATAATCCTGTTTTGTGCTCGTCGGCATGTTCGGTTCTTACTCAGGCCAGTCTTCGGGCGCTTGCTTCTGCTGCTCAGGCTCTCGCGAGAAGAGAAGCGCCCAGCGCTTCTCTTCCCACTGCGAACCCCAGAACTGAGAACGGGAAACCATTTTTCAGTTCGGTTTCTTGTTGTCGTCCACGTCGACGTACTCGGCGTCGATCACGTCACCGGGTTTATTACCGCCGCCGCTCGGCGAGCCACCGGCCGGGCCACCGGTCGCCCCGGCCCCTGCTCCGGCTGCTCCAGCTTGCTCGCCACCCGCGGCCTGCTGCGTCTTGTACAACTCTTCGGCCATCTTGTGCAGCGTCTTCTCGACGTTCTCGGTCGCGGACCGCAGCCGTGGCACACCGCCTTCGTTGATGGCCTTCTTCGCGTCTTCCAAGGCTTCTTCGGCGCGCTTCACATCGCCTTCGGGCAGCTTGTCGCGGTTTTCGCGGATGGTCTTTTCCGCCTGGTAGATGATACCGTCCAGCCGGTTCCGAGCTTCCACCTCTTCCATGCGCTTGCGATCGTCTTCGGCATGCGATTCGGCCTCGGTGCGCATCTTTTCCGCCTCTTCCTTGGTTAAGCCGGTGGAGGCGGTGATGGTGATCTTCTGCTCCTTGTTGGTGGCTTTATCCTTCGCGCTCACGTTCAAAATACCGTTCGCGTCGATGTCGAAGGTCACCTCAATTTGCGGTATGCCGCGCGGCGCTGGGGGAATTCCGTCCAGCTTGAACGTGCCTAGCGAGCGGTTGTCTTTCGCGAATTTCCGTTCGCCCTGCATCACGTGGATTTCGACGCCCGGCTGATTGTCCGAAGCGGTCGAGTAAGTTTCCACCTTGCGCGTCGGGATCGTGGTGTTGCGCGGAATCTGCACAGTCATCACGCCGCCGAGCGTTTCCACGCCGAGCGAAAGCGGAGTCACGTCGAGCAGCAGGATGTCCTTCACCTCGCCGCCAAGCACCGCACCCTGAATCGCTGCGCCGACGGCAACGACTTCATCTGGGTTCACGCCCTTGTGCAGCTCCTTGCCGCCGAAGAAATTGCTGACGAGCGCCTGCACCTTGGGTATGCGTGTCGAGCCGCCCACCAGCACCACTTCCTGGATGTCGCTCGGCGACATTTTTGCGTCTTCAAGCGCTTGCTTCACTGGTTTCATGGAGCGTTCGAGCAAGTCGTTCATCAACTGCTCGAGGCGCACGCGTGTCAACTTCTGCTGCATGTGAATTGGGCCGCTCGCTCCGGCGGTGATGAAGGGAAGATTAATCTCCGTTTCCATCATCTGCGAAAGCTCGATTTTGGCCTTCTCCGCCGCTTCCTTCAGCCGCTGCAGCGCCATTTTGTCCTTGCCGAGGTCGATGCCGTGTTCTTTCTTGAATTCGTCGATCAGCCAATCCACGATCTTCTGGTCGACGTCGTCGCCACCTAGGTGCGTGTCGCCGTTGGTCGACTTCACTTCCACAACGCCGCTGCCGACTTCGAGCACCGAGATATCGAAGGTACCGCCGCCCAAGTCATACACGGCAATGGTCTCGTCGCTCTTCTTTTCAAGCCCGTAGGCCAAAGCCGCCGCCGTCGGCTCGTTGATGATGCGCAACACTTCCAACCCGGCAATTTCACCGGCTTGCTTGGTCGCCTGCCGTTGCGCGTCGTTGAAGTACGCCGGAACGGTAATGACCGCCTTGGTCACCTTCTCGCCGAGAAAATCCTCGGCGGCGGTCTTCAGTTTGGTCAGGATCATCGCGGAAATCTCAGGCGGGCTGTACACCTTGCCGGCGACTTCGACGCGCGCGTCGTCGTGGCTCCCCTTTACTACTTTATAGGGTACGCGCTTCATCTCTTCGGCCACTTCGTCGTAGCGCCGTCCCATGAAACGCTTGATTGAATAGACTGTGTTTTCCGGATTGGTTACGGCCTGGCGCTTAGCCACCTGACCGACAAGCCGCTCTCCGGTCTTCGTAATGGCCACGACGGACGGTGTGGTCCGCGTGCCTTCCTGGTTAGGGATGACCACCGGCTCGCCGCCCTGCATCACGGCCACCACCGAGTTCGTCGTCCCAAGGTCAATTCCAATAATCTTGCTCATAGCTACCGTCCTTATGTTGAGTTCTGCCCTGATCCTGCTACGGCCACTCAACCGACTCTGGCGAGTGCGAGCGACCGAGAAAACCCGCGTGGCGGCGGCGCTGGGCAGGCCAGCCGCCTCTCGAAACAGCCCCACTATACAACTTGAGTGTGGCATTGTCAAGATGCTTGATATAGGTTGTAAAGATTGTCATTTGTGTTTCTTACGGCGCTTGCCATCCGACATGTGCCGTAGATAGGCACCTCACCCTGCGGTTCAAAGACTAGGACGACTCTGGCTTGTTATTTCCTAGGAGGGTAAATGGGTTCGACCTTACGGGCACGACAAAGGTTGTGCCGCTACGTCGGTTTTGAACCTGTGATACTCTGGCAGCGAATTGACCTTCCCGTGAATCTTAGCTTTGGAGGTTTCTGTGAGCCGCCGTTTCATCCTCGCCTCGATTGCGACTCTGGTCCTAGCTAGCCTAAGCGCATTTGTTCTGGCCGCACCGGCCACCCAGAAGGTAGTGAAGGCGTCCGCGAACGCCTCCAAAACTACCTCTCCTGCCTCCCAGGCTCAGATCGTCGTCGATGGCGTGAAGGACATCGATCCGGACAAAAGCTTTGGCAGCAAAAGCGCCGGCGTGGTCATGGAGACATTCACCGACTTTCAGTGCCCGGCTTGTAAGCAGCTCTATACCACCACTCTCCAGCGCGTCATGGACAATTACGTGGACAGCAACAAAGTCTTCATGGTGCACCGCGACTTCCCGCTGCCGATGCACGCCTATTCTCGCATTGCCGCCAGCTACGCCCGCGCAGCTTGCCACATCGGTAAGTGCGACGTCGTCGAACAAACGCTGTTCCAGAATCAGGAGAAGTGGGAAGCGAATGGCGACGTGAAGGGAGCTGTCGCTGCCGTACTGACTCCTGCGGAAATGAAGAAGGTGCAGGCACTGGTCGAAAGTGGCACTCTCGAACCTCTGATTGAGCGCGACAAGCAGCTTGGCCAGGCCGTTCCTGTGAATCAGACGCCGACGACGATCATCCACACGAAAGACGGGCAGACCTATCCTGTCGTTGGCTACGTCAGTTACGACGTGCTGAAGACTTTGCTCGATCAACTCGTCAAGTAGCGCACGCCCCGCCATGATGCAATCCGCGCCATTCAACTACCGCAGGCTCATCATCTGGCTCGGCCGCCTGGTCATTGCGGGCTTTTTCATTTTCGCCGGGCTCGCCAAACTCATCCGTTGGGACATGCATCCGCATCCGCCCATCGGCATTGCTACGTCTCTCTTTGCTCTGCAAATCGATTCTTACCAGATGCTGCCGCCGTGGGCTGTGCTGCAAGTCGCCCGTTTGCTGCCTTGGGCGGAAATTGCCGTCGGCCTGCTGCTGCTGATCGGCTGGCGCCTGCGCATCTGGGCCACACTCGTCACCTTGATCATCGGTGGTTTTTTCATCGCAGTTGTTCGCGCTTATGCACTGCACCTCGACATCAATTGCGGCTGCTTCGCCAAGCCCGAGCCTCTCACCGGAATGACCGTATTGCGTGACGGCTCTCTGTTCCTTCTCGCTGTCCTCATGACGGCTTTTGCCTTCCTCGAAGCTCGCAAGCCCCATCCCTGGTCGGCGGCGCCGGCGCCCTGACTGTGCAGCTCACCCCGAACGGGGGCGAGGGTTTTCGATCGGCGCTCGAGTCTCGATGAATCGCAGGAAAACTCTCACGCTTCGAAGGCCTGAGCTACAATGGACCATCGATGAAATCGCTTGCCGAGTATCTCGAACTTGCCACCGTCGCCCACGGGCACATCTGCGCCGGGCAAGTCCTCGGTGTGCGGCTGGCGTTGCTCGGCCTGAAAGAACTTGGCATTGACGATCCCGTCGCCGAACGCAAGCGCATCGTTACCTACGTCGAAATCGATCGCTGCGTCACCGACGCCGTCGGGCTCGTTGCCAATTGCCGGCTTGGCAAGCGCGCCCTGAAATTCCGCGATTGGGGCAAAGTCGCCGCCACGTTCTGCGATTTACAAGCCGCCCGCGCCGTTCGCATTGCCGCGAAGGAATCCTCGAAGCAAGCTGCCCAGCAGCTGTTTCCCGCCCTCCCGAAAGAGGCGGGCCAGCAGAAAGCCTACGCGCAACTTTCCGACCACGTGCTGTTCACCAAGGAATGGGTGAAAGTCGAGATTCAGCCGGAAGAACTTCCAGGTTTTAAAGGGCCGCGCGTCGTCTGCGCACGATGCGGCGAAGGCATCAACTTCAAGCGCGAAGTGAGCCAAAACGGCGACACTCTCTGCCGCGCTTGCGCTGGAGAAAAATATTATTCAGCTCTTTAATCCTGCCATGGAAACTCCCGATTTCCCGGAGCGCGTGTCGCTGCCAAATCTGCGCTAGAATTTTTCTTTCATGCTGAGTTTGCCCCCCATCACTTTGCGTCTGCGCGGTTGGAAATTGATCGACCGCGTGGCGCTCGCGTTCCTGCTTTTGTGCTCGATCGCCCTAGGCGCCGCCGCCGGTTTGCTCTTCGTGTATGAAAGCGATCTGCCGGAAATTCGCGCGCTTGAAACCTACCGTCCCAACGTGGTCACAGAAATCTATGCCGACGATGGCCAGCTCGTCGGCAGTTTCGCCCTGCAGCGTCGCATCCTGATGACTTGGGAGCAGACTCCCAAGGTTCTCTACAACGCCGTCACCGCCATCGAGGACCAGCATTTCGAGGATCACTGGGGAGTCGATTTTCCCCGCGTGGCCGGCGCTGCCTATCGCAACATTCTGAAGCGCCGCAAAGCCGAGGGCGCCAGCACCATCACCATGCAGCTCGCCGGCAACCTATTTCTCGACCGCAGCGAGCGCAGCTTTCGCCGCAAAGTTCAGGAAATACTCCTCGCCCTGCAAATCGAGCGGCGTTACACGAAGCCGCAAATTTTCACCATGTATGCCAATCAGGTGTACCTCGCCCATGGCAACTATGGCTTCGCCGCCGCCGCGCAATTTTATTTCGGCAAGCCGGTCACCGATCTGAATCTGCAGCAAGCCGCGCTGCTGGCCGGCATGGTTCGCGGCCCGATCTACTCCCCGCTTGCTGATCCGGGTCGCGCGCTCGCTCGGCGCAATGTCGTGCTCTATCGCATGATGGAAGAAGGAAAAATCACGCCGGAGGAAGAATCGGCCGCTCGCAAGACGCCGCTTGGTTTGCACCTGCAATATCCCCGCAACGATCTTGCGCCGTACTTCTTTGAAGATATCCGCAAGTATCTGGAGTCCACTTACGGCACGGAAGCCGTTCACGAACGCGGCCTGCGCGTGTATACCACGCTGAACATCCAGATGCAGAGAGCCGCCAATCAAGCCATCCGCGACGGCTTGCACACCTACGATCGCCGCCACGGTTGGCGGGGCAAGTTGCCCAATGTTCTGAAGGACAATCTGGGCCAACTCGAAACCTACGAAGATGAGGATTGGCGTCATCCCATCGACAAGGGGAGTTATGTGACTGGCCTTGTCCTCACCGTCGATGACAAGAGCGCCACCGTCAAAATCGGATCCTATCGCTCCATTCTTTCACCGTCGGACGTGGCTTGGACGGGCCACAAGAAACTCAATGAAATTCTCGCCGTCGGCGACCTGATGCAAGTTTCCATTCAGGAATTGCACGAAACGACCGCACGCATTCAACTCGAACAGCAACCTGCGCCCCAAGCCGCCATGATCGCCATCGAAAATGCCACCGGCGAAATCAAGGCCATGGTCGGCGGCTACAGCTTTGAAGATTCCAAGTTCAACCGCGCCACACAGGCGTTTCGCCAGGTGGGCAGTTCGTTCAAGCCTTATGTGTACTCGGCCGCCGTCGAGAGAGGCGCTTCGCCCTTCGACACCATCGTCGATGCGCCTTTCACCGTCGTCAGCGGCGGACAGGCCTATTCGCCTCACAACTACGACGAAAAATTTGAAGGCACCATCACATTGCGCCGCGCGCTCGCCGGGTCACGCAACGTCCCCGCGGTGAAACTCGCCGAAAAAGTCGGCATCAACGCCGTGGTCGACATGGCCAAACGCTTTGGAATCACCTCGCCGCTGCCACCCTATCTTCCGCTGGCGCTCGGCGCCGCTGACATGCGTCTCATCGAACACGTCTCCGCGTTCACGGTCTTCGCCAATGAAGGCATTCGCATCGATCCGCACATGATTCGCCGAGTCACGAGTTACGACGGAGCGTTGCTCGAAGAAGCTCATCCCGAAGTGCACGACGTTCTCGCGCCCGATGTAGCGCATACCATGACGGCCATGCTCGAAGAAGTCGTACAATTCGGAACAGCCATCAAAGCAAAATCCATCGGACGTCCCGCCGGCGGAAAAACCGGCACGACGCAGGATTTCACCGACGCATGGTTTATCGGTTTCACTCCCCAAGTTACTGCCGGCGTGTGGGTGGGCTTCGATGACAAACAGATCTCCTTGGGCAAGCGTGAAACCGGAGCGCAAGCCGCCCTGCCGATCTGGATAGAGTTCATCGACAAGGGCATGGAGGGAATGCCCGCCGCCGACTTCGTCAACGTAGAATCCCTCGAAGAACAAGCCGCCGAACATCACGTACACACGGACGTGCCTGACACCGCGCCCGAGGACGAAGCGCCCGCCATCGCGAAACCAGCGCCAACTGCACCGGCGCCCACGGCACCGCCGGCTCCTGCTGCTAGCCCGCCCACTCCTTGAACCCGTGTAGCGCCGTGCCTCAGGCCGGCATCTTCAGTCGCCTTACGATGGCCTAAACGGATCCCATCCACCGGAAGCGAGAGGGACCGTTTTTTTCTTCGCGTGATGCACGAGGATTTTTCTTTTTCGCGTGATTTCTCCGATTCGCGTCAGCCGCAGCCCTTCGAAATCCTTTGGCAAGTGGTTCGCATTTTTCCTTCCTACCGTAAACAGCAGCTCGTAATCGTCGCCGCCATGGAGCGCCAGATTCTGCGCGTCGTCAACACGCGCAAGCGAACTTACGGGAAGGGAATCGCTTTCGACCATCGCCCCCACGCCGCTTGCTGCGCAGAGTCGCGGCAAGTCCGTCGATAGTCCATCGGACAGGTCCATCATTGCCGTCGGCAGGCGATTTTCCGCAAGCCATTCGCCAAGCGCCAGCCGCGGCTGCGGATACAGATGCTTTCGCAAGGCGGCGCTCGTGGACTTGGCCATACCGCGCAGCCGTCGCAGTTCCCGCAAACCAAGTTCGGCTTCTCCCATGGTGCCGCTCACATAGACCTCATCGCCCGGCGCCGCGCCCGAACGAAGAATGGCGCGCCCTCGCGACTGTTCACCAATCACGGTGACGTTGATGAGCACTTTGTCGTGGCGTGTCGTATCGCCTCCGGCGAGCTCACAGTGCAGTGCCTGCGAAGCGCGCCGCAGCCCGCGCAGGAATTCGTCAAACCAATGCCCCGTCAGGGTCCGAGGCAGCGCTAGGTTAAGCAGAAAGCACCTGGGCTGCCCGCCCATCGCGGCAATGTCGCTCGCGGCCCGCGCCAAGCATTTCCAGCCTACGGCGTCGGCTGGATGCTTGTTCCGCAAAAAGTGTGTTCCCTCTAAAAACCAGTCGCACGTCAACGCCATTTCGAAGCCGCGGGTCGGAATCCACAAAGCCGCGTCGTCTCCGGGCGGTAAGCGCAAAGCCTTTGACCTCGCGGTACGGAACGCCCGCTCGATTCGCGCGACCAAATCATTTTCACTTTTGTTTTTCATTCGCTGCATCAAGTTCTGTAGCGCACACTACCACAATCAACTGACCCTGCGGACAGTGGACAGCTTGAGAAAGGCTGTCCGGATATCCGTGAAATACAGGGTTGACGAAAAGGTCTCCAAATTCTAGTATTCTCCTAATCGCGAACCAAGACCGAGTTCTGACCTATGCGGTCACGACTACCAATTGTGCGGTGACAGGGACAGTTCAATCCGCACTCCAGATTGAATGACGTAAGGAAGGCCTGAGGGGCCACGTCTTGATCAGTACCAGCAAGAATTACACGTTCTACATCGCCTCCGCTCCCGGTCAACTCCGGAAGCTGATCATTCCTGCTTACATACTGCATGGATTGGCGGCGCTGGCGATCATCGGCAGCATTACTGTTGCTGCCGCCGTTGGCTCTTACAGCCGCATGTTGTGGAAGGTTGGAAATTACAACGCTCTTCGCCACGACCAGGAGACTTTGAAAAAGCAGTACCGCGACTTGCAGTCCACGGTGACGGACACGAATCAGCGCCTCGATTCTCTGCAATCACTCGCTACGGAAGTGGCCATGACCTATGGGGTGCTCCGCTATCATCCCGCCGCGTTCGATCAGGGCGATGCCGTGACACCGCAAGACGCTTTCGATCGCTCACTCGAGCAGTATTCCTTCCTGAAGCGCAATGCGACCGCCATCACCGTGTCCGCGACCGGGTTGCGAATGTTTCCCGCGATGGCTTTTGCGGATTCAAATTACACGCCTTCCATCTGGCCCATTATGGGACATATCACGGATAGCTTCGGTGAGCGTCTGGATCCGTTCTCGGGTGAAGGCGCGTTCCACACCGGCGTCGATGTGGCGGCGGATTACGGGGAGCCAGTTCACGTGACGGCCGATGGCGTTGTCACCTCGGTTGAGACACACACGGGCTATGGCCGAGTCGTCGTCGTCGAACACGGATTTGGCATTACGACTCTTTACGCGCACCTTTCTTCGTACGCGGTGGTCGCGGGCACGCATGTCCGCCGCGGCGAAGTCATTGGCTACGCGGGCATCAGCGGGCGCTCGACCGGTCCTCACGTCCATTACGAGGTTCGCGTGAATAATGCCCCGGTGAACCCGTGGCGCTACATGAAAACCCTACCCGCCGGCGACTAGATTCACACTGGGATTCTTTCACTTCCTATTTTTGTCTGGGCCCGCCGGGTCCGCGCCCGTTGTCCCTTGCGGAGGCTCCAGCAACTTCGGCGAGACATCGAACAGCACGCGTACCGTCTTGCTCGTCCCACGGTCGACTTGTTGAATATCAGCCGACTGCAGTAACTGCAAGTATCCGTCGCGCACACCCGGAGCCAGTTGGTTGCGCGTTTTCGGATCGTTCAAGCCCATCTGCGCCAGCAAAACCATCCCGCTCAGCATTTCCTTCAGCTGATGCTCGGTGCTCTCCGTCAAGCATTCGCCTTCCATCCCGACTCGCAGAACGCCGCCTTCGGGTCTCGCGCTGATCGAGATCCATTGCAACTGCGCAAGCAGTGCCGCCAGTTGCGGCGAACGCAGTCGGTTCGGAGCCTGCGCCAAGGCTGAGGCAGTTCCGGAGTCTTGGCGAAGCACCGCGAATGCGGGCGTTCCCGCGAGCCGCAGAAAATGTTCGCGCCACTCCGCCGATGCGTTGCCCTGCGCTTGGTGAAAAAAATATGAGGAGTCGTTCGCCCACGCGATGCGATCGTTGCGCAAGAACGTAAAGAAGCCTTTGCGATTGGATCCATTGAGCGGGACAGCAAACAGAGTCTTTCCATCGGCGGTTCTTAGCGATCCATAACGCGACCCGTACGCCTCGATTTTCTTGCGATCGAATCTTCCATCTGCCACGGCAAACGCGGTAACGTTTTGTGATTGCCGGTTGATCGAAAGAGCCAAACGATCCAAGTCGGTCTCGTAGTTAAAACCGGTCACCTGCAAGAATTGCGCGTAGTCTGCGTCCGGTGCGACTTTTGGCGCCCAACCGAACAAGTCGGCTAGGAACGGAGAATCGCGGAGTTGAGCCACATCGAGAAATACAACAGCGCTTGCCTCATCGGGCATCAGCGAAAGCATTGCCTCGCGATCGCCCACAGATTCGCTCGGCCGCAAATGGCGGTATGCGAAGAAAAGTGCTGCCAGGAAAAACGCGAGCGCGATGCCGGCGATGATCGCCATCTTGTTCTTCGTCATATGGATCGCACGCCGACCTCTTGCCCGGCTCGATTCCTCGATATTCTCGCATCTTGATCGGAAGATTCGACAAGAAATGAACGGGCGCCCGGGACCCGTTTCTTGAGCAGTGGAAACCTGTGGATACTCTCGGCGGGGACAATCCTCCTGTCGAGGTTAACTATCAATATTATTAGTGAGTTGCAGCCGCATGAAGGATGGACCGAAAACCCTGTTTTTTCCACAGAGTTGGCTTCTCGATTGCAGGCGGTTTTTTGGTCCCCCTGTTGCAATCCTTGTGCCCAATCTGCTATTCTCGTACGGTTTGAGCAGCGCTGGCGTAGCTCAGCTGGTAGAGCATCTGATTTGTAATCAGAGGGTCGGGGGTTCAATTCCCTCCGCCAGCTCCACCATATTCTGGCAGGGGAGTGAGGCGGATCGAATCCCGGCATGATCAGAGGAAAGGGCTGGTGTCTCTCGACACGAGTCCGTTTTCTGTTTTCACGCGCATCGCTCCAAACACAGCACGTTCTGGCAAATACGGATACGCACTTTGTGTCGGCAGAATTTCGCGGACGGGTGGGTGAGTGGCTAAAACCAGCAGACTGTAAATCTGCCGCTCCTTGCGGGCTACGAAGGTTCGAATCCTTCCCCGTCCACCAGGATTCGATCTTAGTAGCGGCAAATTCGAAGAGCGGCGTCGCTCGGCAGCGCCGGGCAACGTAGGTAGCAACACCGCAGGATAATCGCGCATGCGATGTTCGAAGGCGGTAAAAAACGCGGCGGCTTAGCCGATAGGAAATAGTGCGCCGCGAACGCCGAGTGTTTTTGGAGGATCGGTTTCGGCCTGGGTAGCTCAGTTGGTAGAGCGCGTCCTTGGTAAGGACGAGGTCACCGGTTCAATCCCGGTCCCAGGCTCCAGAAATTTCTGAGTTCCGCTGGGAACTCTGGTTCAGCGAGGGGAAGAAGTTGAGGTGCAAGCAGGGCGGGGGTAACTCAACGGTAGAGTCTCACTCTTCCAAGGTGATGGTTGCGGGTTCAAATCCCGTCCCCCGCTCCAAGTTCGGTGCAAATCGCCATTCCAGAGGCGGTTTGTGCAAAGGATGAGGGCATATGGCCAAGGAGAAATTTGAACGCAGCAAGCCACACGTGAACATTGGGACCATCGGTCACATCGATCACGGCAAAACAACGCTGACCGCGGCGATCACCAAGGTGTTATCGAAGCACAACCCGAAGGTGACTTTCCGTGCGTTCGATTCGATCGACAACGCTCCGGAAGAGCGCGAGCGCGGCATCACCATCGCGGTTTCGCACGTCGAGTATGAAACCGCGAACCGCCACTACGCGCACATGGATTGCCCGGGCCACGCCGACTACATCAAGAACATGATCACCGGCGCAGCGCAGATGGACGGCGCAATTTTGGTTGTGGCCGCGACCGACGGACCGATGCCGCAGACGCGCGAGCACATTCTACTCGCCCGCCAGGTCGGCGTGCCGTACATCGTCGTGTTTTTGAACAAGTGCGACATGGTCGAGGATCCGGAACTGCTCGAACTGGTAGAACTTGAAGTTCGCGAGCTACTGAAGAGCTATCAATTCCCCGGCGACGCCGTTCCGGTGATCCGCGGTTCAGCGTTGCAGGCACTGAACGGCGACGAAAAGTGGGAGAAGAAAATTCTCGAGCTGATGGCTGCCGTCGATGAGAAAGTGCCATTGCCGGTGCGCGATGTCGACCGTCCGTTCGCCATGCCGATCGAAGATATCTTCTCGATCTCTGGTCGCGGCACGGTGGTCACCGGCCGCGTGGAACGCGGAAAAGTGAAGGTCGGCGAAGAAATTGAGATCGTGGGCTTTCGCGAGACGCAGAAGAAGGTTGTGACCGGCGTCGAAATGTTCCGCAAGCTGCTCGATGAAGGCATTGCGGGCGACAACGTTGGGCTCTTGCTGCGCGGTACGGAAAAAGAGGATGTGGAGCGCGGCCAGGTCGTTTGCAAGCCGGGCTCGATCACGCCGCACACGAAGTTCAAGGCCGAAGCGTACGTGTTGACCAAGGAAGAAGGTGGGCGCCATACGCCATTCTTCACGGGCTACCGTCCGCAATTTTACTTCCGCACCACGGACGTAACCGGCGACATGAAATTGCCGCAGGGCGTCGAGATGGTCATGCCGGGCGACAACGTGAGCTGCGAAGTCACGCTGATCACACCGGTTGCACTCGAAAAGGGCTTGCGCTTTGCGATTCGCGAAGGCGGCCACACCGTCGGTGCAGGCGCAGTCACGGACATCGTCGAGTAATTCAGAGGCGGGCGGGTTTATGCCGGATCGCACTCGGTAAAGGGAATCTGAGAAATGCGCGAAATTATCACTCTGCAGTGTGGTGATTGCAAGAATCGGAACTACACCACCACCAAAAACAAGAAAAAGCACTCCGAACGCCTGGAGACCAAGAAGTTTTGCCGTGCGTGTCGCAAGCACACGGCCCACAAGGAAGCCAAGTAACGACTCGGTGAAGGTGGTCATCCGGAGTGCGCTTTTCTGCACCACGGGTCTTTGAGTTGGAGTCGGACGGGGGAAGGATTTAGCGGTTTTGGTTTTAGGGGAGTCGTCCAACGGTTAGGACTCCGGTCTCCAAAACCGGGTATGGGGGTTCGAATCCCTCCTCCCCTGCCAGAGATTTTAAGGACACGAACCACGGGGTTCGTGCGGGTGAAAGGTTTATGGCCACGCGGGCGGTGAAAATGAACGATGAATCTCAAGGCGGATCAAATCTTCCGCTCGTTAACAAAGTGACTGGCTCGATCGAGAATACCCGGGAATTTCTTCACGACGTCCGTGTGGAGATGAAGCAAGTGACTTGGCCAAATCGTGAGGATGTGATTTCCACAACCGGTGTGGTCATCGCGACTGTCGCGTTTTTCGGCGTATTTCTAGCTATTGTCGAATGGCTTGCGCAAAAGGGTTTAGACCGGCTGCTGACTTACTTTCACGTTTAAGGGCGAAACGACTTATGCCAATGCAGTGGTACATCATTCACACCTACTCGGGCTTCGAGAAGAAAGTTAAAGAGAGCCTGGAGAGCCGTGTCGCTGCGTTCAATCTTCAGGACAAGATCGGCCGCGTGCTGATCCCGACTGAAGATGTCGTCGAAGTGCGCGGCGGCAAAAAGACCGTCGCCTCGCGCATGTCCTATCCCGGCTACGTGCTTGTGGAAATGGATCTGGACGAAAACACCTGGCACATCGTGCGCAACACGCCGCGCGTCACAGGTTTTGTCGGTTCCGCCACGGCGCCGCCGCCGCTGTCTGAATCGGAAGTGGACGCGATCATCAATCGCGTGCACACGCCGATGGACCGGCCCAAGCCAAAAGTGGTTTACGAGCGCAACGAGCAAGTGCGCATCGTCGACGGGCCTTTCGCGAATTTCAATGGTGTGGTCGAGGAAATCGACAACGACCACAGCCGCCTGAAGGTTTCGGTAACGATTTTCGGGCGCTCCACGCCGGTCGAACTGGATTTCGCCAGCGTCGAGAAGCTCGGATAGGAAATTTGACCCGGCGCCTCGCTCCGCGCGGCTGAGGGTAAAGGTAAAGGAACAATGCCACCAAAGAAGGTACAGACAACGATCAAGCTGCAGTTGCCGGCGGGCAAGGCCACCCCGGCGCCTCCCGTGGGCACCGCGCTCGGTCCCCATGGCGTGAACATCATGGATTTCTGCAAGCAGTTCAATGCCAAGACGCAAAAAGAGCCCGACGGCATGATTTTTCCGGTGTTGGTCACGATTTACACCGACCGTTCCTTCACCTTTATTCTGAAGACGCCGCCCGCTTCGATTCTTTTGCTGCGCGCGGCGGGAATTGCCAAAGGTTCGCCCGAACCCAACCGCAACAAGGTAGGCAAGGTGACCAAAAAGCAGGTTGTCGAAATTGCAAAAATTAAGCTTGTCGATCTCAACACCACAAATCTGGACTCCGCTGTGCGCACCGTGATGGGTACGGCGCGCAATATGGGTCTGGAAGTCGTGGAAGCCTAGGGAGTAAGAGGCGAGAAGGGATCGTACCCTTGCCCGTTTCACGCGGGTCCGGGGTGAAGAGGCAGCACGATGAAGAAGTCAGGCAAACACGTGGAGAACGCGCGAAAAAAGGTCGAAGCGCGCCCGTACAAGCTCGCCGAAGCGGCGGCGTTGATCAAGCAGACGCACCACACCAAGTTCAACGAAACCGTTGAACTGGCGATCAACCTGGGCGTGGATCCGAAGCACTCGGACCAAGTGGTTCGTGGCACCGTGGTGCTGCCAAACGGCCTCGGCAAGAGCGTTCGCGTTCTTGTTCTCGCCGGTGGCGACAAGCAGCGCGAAGCTACCGAAGCGGGTGCGGAATTTGTCGGTGGCGATGACATGGTGCAGAAAATCATGGAAGGTTGGACCGATTTCGACGCCGTCATTGCCACACCGGACATGATGCGTTCGGCCGGCAAGCTCGGTAAGGTGCTCGGCCCCCGCGGCCTGATGCCCAATCCGAAAACCGGAACGGTCACCGCCGACGTCACGAAGGCCGTCAAGGAAACCAAGGCGGGCAAAGTCGAGTTTCGCGTGGACAAAGCCGGAATCGTGCACTGCCCGATCGGCAAAATCAATTTTGACGCGCCGAAGTTAGCGGAAAATGCGCACATTCTGATCGCCGCGATACTGAAGGCCAAGCCGGCGGCGGCCAAAGGCAAATACGTGAAGCGCATCACCCTGACTTCCACCATGGGTCCGGGAATCAACGTCGACCTCGCCGAAGCGGAAACGCTGGCGACGGCCGCCTAGCGCCCAAGGAGTGAACGAAGAAAGATTATGAAGAAGAAAAGCGAAAAGCAGCAGGACTTGGACAAGCTGAAAACGGAGCTCGCGAAGGTTTCCACAGTCATTTTGAGCACCTTCCAGGGCATCACCGTCGAACAAGACACGAAATTGCGCCGCGCTGTGCAGGCGGCAGGTGGCAAGTATGAAGTCGTAAAAAACACGCTTGCCGAACTCGCCGGCGCCGGCACGCCCGCCGAAGGCGTGCTGAAGAACCTCAAAGGTACGCACTCGATTGCCTACACACAAACCGATCCGGTCGCGCTGGCAAAAGCGCTGACCAAGATCGCCAAGGATGTTCCGGCGTTCCAGTTCAAGTCCGGCCTTGTCGAAGGGCGTGTGATTTCGATTTCGGAGATCAAGCAACTGGCGGACATGCCGTCGAAAGAAGAGCTTATCAGCAAGATCATGTTCTTGCTGAACGCTCCGGCGCAGCGAATCGCGACCGCGCTCAACGCGCTGCCGCGCAACCTCGCTGTGACCGTTAGCGAAGCGGTGAAGGCCAATAAGTTTAGTTCGTAGCTTGTAGCGTTTTGGGGGTTGAGCGGGCCTGCCCGCCGCGGCTCCAAGAGTTTGAAATTCAGATTCAAGAAAATTGAGAGGAGAACTAGCTGTCATGTCGAAAGTCGAAACGATCCTGGAAGAAATCAAGGGCCTGACGCTTCTTGAAGCGTCGGACCTGGTGAAGAAGATGGAAGAAACCTTCGGTGTGTCTGCGGCGGCTGCCACGGTTGTGGCGGCGGGCGGCGGCGCGGCTGGTGGTGGCGCGGCGGCTCCGGCGGAAGAGAAGACGGAATTCACCGTCGTTCTTACCGACGTGGGCGGCAACAAAATCAACGTCATTAAGGCCGTTCGCGAGGTCACCAGCCTCGGCCTGAAGGAAGCCAAGGATCTCGTTGATGGCGCGCCCAAGACCGTGAAGGAAGGCGTGAGCAAAGACGAGGCGGCCACCATCAAGAAGAAGTTCGAAGAGGCGGGCGCCAAGGTCGAGATCAAGTAATGGAATGCCGGCCGGATTCTGGCCGGCATTCCGTGGTCCGGGCTTCCGAGCCGGCGCGACCAAGGCAGTTTCAGGTTGCGCCAGGGGAATCAGGTACGAACGCTACGGCCGGTTTTGTCTACAACTCTCTGGGTCCTAGGGGGACCTTCACTAACCGTGTGCAGGGCGGCTTTGGGCAAGCTGTTCAGCGTCGCGGTTAAGTGTCTTTAGGAAGTTTTTTGTACCCTGCCCAAAAGGGAATGAGGTTCAGGCATGTCCAATAGCAACCAGCACGTTCGGGAACGCCAGCGACTGGATTTTGCGAAAATCCAGGGGTCGATCCAGATCCCCAACCTGATTGAGGTCCAGAAGAAGTCCTATCAGCGTTTCTTGCAGATGGATCTTCTGCCAAGCGAACGCGAGGACGGTGGACTCCAATCGGTGTTCACGTCGGTCTTTCCGATCCGGGATTTCCGCGAAATGTCGCAGCTCGAGTTTGTGGACTATTCCATCGGAAACTGGGAGTGCAAGTGCGGCAACCTGAAGGGTTTGCACCATCTCCGCGCCACTTGCCGGAATTGCGGGGCGTCGGTTGTAACGAATCCGTATCAGACCGGTGATGTGGTTTGCCAGAAGTGCGGCACGTTCAACAAAAACACTCCGACCTTCTGCAACAAGTGCGGCGACCCGGTTGCCATGCAGTTGAAATATGACGTGAACGAGTGCCAGGAGCGCGGCATGACCTATTCGGCGCCGCTCAAGGTCACCATCCGTCTAACCATCTACGACAAGGATCCGGACACCGGCGCGAAAACCATTCGCGACATCAAGGAACAAGAAGTTTTCTACGGCGACATTCCTTTGATGACCGACAACGGCACATTCATCATCAATGGCACCGAGCGCGTCATTGTCAGCCAGTTGCACCGTTCCCCCGGCGTGTTCTTCGAAAGCGCCAACAATCGCTCGTACTTTCTCGGCAAGATCATTCCGTATCGCGGTTCGTGGGTCGAATTCGAGTACGACACGAAGAACATTCTCTACGTGCGCATCGACCGCAAGCGCAAGTTCCTCGGCTCTATCTTCCTTCGCGCGTTGGGCATGAAGTCCAATGAGGAAATCCTTCGCACTTTCTATCAGGTAGAGCGACTTTCTCTGCGCGACAAGGATCTTTTCTGGAACGTTTCACCTGGAATCGTCGATCGCAAGCTAACCCACGAAATCCGCAACCCGAAGTCGGAAGAAGTCATTGTTGGCGCGCATAAGCGCATCACCGAAACGCTCTTCAAGGAACTCATCAAGGCCAAGATCTCGCAGGTCCGCGCAGCGCTTCAGGACCTCGAAGGCGCTTACAGCGTCGCCGACGTGGTCAACCGCCAGACCGGCGAAGTTCTCCTCGAAGCCAACAAGCCGCTCACTGCCGACCTTTGGCAGGCGTTTGCTGAAGCGGGCATCACCGAAGTCGACATCTTCTTTCCGGAGCGCGACGATATCGGCTTGGTCCTCTCCCGCACACTCGATAAAGACTCGATTCGCTCTTCAAAGGAAGCGCTCATCGAAATCTATCGCAAACTGCGGCCCGGCGATCCGCCGACGCTCGAAACCGCCACGAATCTGTTCCGCGGCATGTTCTTCGATCCGCGTAAGTATGATTTTAGCCGCGTTGGCCGCCTGAAGTTCAACATCAAGCTCGGGCTCGATACGCCGCTCGACAATCGCACTCTGGACACGACGGATTTCGTCGCTGCCATCAAGTACCTGTTTAAGCTGCGCAAGAATATAGGCGTCGTCGACGACATCGACCATCTCGGCAACCGCCGCGTCCGCGCGGTTGGCGAACTGCTCGAAAACCAGTTCCGCATCGGTTTGGTCCGCATGGAGCGCGCCATCAAGGAAAAGATGAGCGTGTATCAGGAAATGTCCACGGCCATGCCGCACGACCTGGTCAACGCCAAACCGGTAATGGCCGCGATCCGCGAATTCTTCGGCAGTTCGCAGCTCAGCCAGTTTATGGACCAGACCAATCCGCTCAGCGAAATCACTCACAAGCGTCGGCTCTCGGCTCTTGGGCCGGGCGGTTTGTCTCGCGAACGCGCCGGATTCGAAGTGCGCGACGTTCACCCAACGCACTATGGCCGTATTTGCCCGATCGAAACGCCGGAAGGTCCGAACATCGGTCTGATCAGCTCTCTGAGTTGCTTCGCCCGCATCAACGACTACGGCTTCATCGAATCGCCCTACCGCCGCGTCAAGGGCGGTCGCATCGTCGACTACGTTCACATCGTCAATGCCGGGGACAGCGAATTCAAGGCGGGCGATATCGTCGAAGCCGATCGCGTGGAAGAGCTCAACGAAGAGTTGAAGCGCCGCAAAGTGGTCGACGAGCCCTATTGCTTCTATCTGTCTGCTTGGGAAGAGGACAAATATGTCATCGCCCAGGCCAACGTTTCGCTCGACGACAAACTGCGCATCACGACCGAACTCGTGAACTGCCGCCAGGCCGGTAACTTCGTCCTGAAGCATCGCGATGAAGTGGATTACGTTGACGTTTCGCCGAAACAGCTTGTTTCGGTGGCCGCCAGCCTGATTCCATTCCTTGAAAACGACGACGCCAACCGCGCCTTGATGGGTTCGAACATGCAGCGCCAGGCCGTTCCGCTGATTCGCGGCGAGGCGCCGCTGGTCGGCACCGGCATGGAACGCGTCACCGCGCGCGACTCCGGCGCGGTCGTGCTCTGCAAGCGCGACGGCATCGTCGACCAAGTCGACTCCGAGCGCATCATCGTTCGCGTGGAAAGCGACCACTCCGGCGTGCTCAGCCGCGAAGTGGGAGCGGACATCTATACGCTGACGAAATTCAAGCGCTCCAACCAGAACACCTGCATCAATCAGAAGCCACTCGTTCGCGTAGGCGATCGCGTGAAGACCGGTCAGGTTCTTGCCGACGGGCCTTGCACCGACCGCGGCGAACTCGGCCTCGGCCGCAACGTGCTCGTGGCCTTCGTTCCGTGGCGCGGGTATAACTTCGAAGACGCCATCCTGGTCAGCGAAAAGCTGGTCAAGGATGACTACTACACCTCGATTCACATCGAGGAGTACGAGATCGAAGCCCGCGACACCAAGCTCGGTCCCGAAGAAGTTACCCGGGACATCCCGAACATCAGCGAATCGTTCCTTCGCAACCTCGATGAAAGCGGCGTCATCCGCATCGGCGCGGTGGTGAAGCCCGGCGACATCCTCGTGGGCAAGGTCACTCCCAAGGGAGAGACCACGCTCACGCCCGAGGAAAAACTGCTCCGCGCCATCTTCGGCGAAAAGGCCGGCGATGTTCGCGACGCTTCGCTCTACTGCCCCCCGGGCATCGAGGGCACCATCGTTGACGTGAAAATCTTCACCCGCAAGGGCGGAGAAAAAGATGAACGCCACAAGGCCATCGAAGCCTCTCAGGTCTTCAAGCTCGAAAAGAACCTCGCGGATGAAATCCGCATCTTGACCGACGAGCGCCTGAAGCGGCTCGATGATTTGCTCGGCGGCAAGATTCTTCAGGCGGACCTGCACGATGAAAAAACCAACAAACGCTTGCTCATCAAGGGCGTGGAACTGACGCGTGACCTGATCGAGAAGATCTCTACGCGCAACTTGAAGCGGTTGAAGCTCAACGAACGCGATCCGCTGCTCATTGAAAAGATCGAAGAAATCGAAGAGATGACTTCGCGCCAGATCGATGTGCTGCGCAAGATCACCGACGAACGCAAGGAAAAGCTCAAGAAGGGCGACGAACTGCCCCCGGGCGTTATCAAGCTGGTCAAAGTGTATATCGCCATGAAGCGCAAGCTGTCCATCGGCGACAAGATGGCCGGTCGCCACGGGAACAAGGGCGTTATCGCTCGCGTCGTTCCGGAAGAAGACATGCCTTACTTGCCGGATGGCACTCCGGTCGAAATCGTTCTGAATCCGCTTGGCGTTCCTTCGCGTATGAACGTCGGACAGATTCTCGAAACCCATCTCGGGTGGGCGTCTAAGGAGCTTGGCAACAGCCTCAAGCGCTTGCTCAGCAAGGAAGTCAAAGCCGAAGCGATTCGCCGCTGGTATCGCGAAGTCTTCTCCGACACCGCCATCTGGAAGTCACTGCAGAAATCGACCGACGATGAGTTGCTCGAGTTTGCCGAGGGCTTCCGGGACGGCATTCCGTTCGCCACACCGGTATTCGACGGCGCGCGCGAACCGGAAATTCGCCACCTGCTCGAAGTCGCGGGCTTGCCGAACGCTGGCAAGATCAACCTCTTTGACGGCATGACCGGTGACCAGTTCGATCAGCCCATCACCGTCGGCTACATCTACATGCTCAAGCTGTCTCACTTGGTGGACGACAAAATCCACGCTCGCTCGATCGGTCCGTACTCGCTCATCACCCAGCAGCCGCTCGGCGGTAAGGCGCAGTTCGGCGGACAGCGCTTCGGCGAAATGGAAGTGTGGGCCCTTGAAGCATACGGCGCCGCGCACATTTTGCAGGAACTGCTGACCGCGAAATCCGACGACGTCTATGGCCGCGCGAAAATCTACGAGGCCATCGTCAAGGGCGAGCCTGGCATCGAACCAGGCGTTCCCGAGTCGTTCAACGTGCTCGTGCGCGAGTTGCAGTCGCTGTGCCTCGACGTCGAGTTGATGAAGCGCCAGAAGCCAACGGTAGAGAAAGCAGCCGATTAATGGAGTGGCCGACTTTTTTGGGTCGGATAGGCCAGCACGAGCAGTAACCAGTAACTGGGTTCTCAGCCGCCGAGGGCAGTTTCAAAGCTGCCCGAGGCGCGTCCCCGGCGAAATCCGGGGAGGGAGGAAATCACCTTGTATCGCAGCAGCCCTTATGATCGCGCCAGTTTGATCGCCGATTTCGATTCGATTCGCATCAGCTTGGCGAGTCCGGAAAAAATCCGTTCCTGGTCTCACGGGGAAGTCACTAAGCCTGAGACCATCAACTACCGCACGTTCAAGCCCGAGCGTGACGGCCTGTTCTGCGCCAAAATCTTCGGTCCGGTCACGGACTGGGAGTGCTTGTGCGGCAAGTACAAGCGCATGAAGCACCGCGGCGTGATCTGCGACAAGTGCGGCGTGGAAGTCACTCTCAGTAAAGTGCGCCGCGAGCGCCTTGGCCACATCGAGCTGGCTTCGCCTTGCTCGCACGTGTGGTTCTTCAAGGGCCTGCCGAGCCGCATCGGCTACTTGCTGGACATTTCCATGCGCGATCTCGAGCGCATCCTCTATTTCGAGGCCTTCGTCGTCGTCGATACGGGCGAAGTCGCCATCCTGAAAGAGCGCCAGGTTCTCCAGGAAGAGGAATATCGCAAGCTGACCACCGAATATCCCGGGCAGTTCACCGCCAAGATGGGCGCCGAAGCCATCAAGGAACTTTTGCGCCGCGTCGACGTGGAGAAGCTCGCCGATGATCTGCGCGAGAAGATGAAGGCCGATCCTTCGCTGCAAAAGCGCATCAAGTACGCCAAGCGCCTCAAGGTTCTCGAAGCGTTCCGCAAGAGCGGCAACAAGCCGGAATGGATGATCCTGGACGTAATCCCGGTTCTTCCGCCAGAGTTGCGTCCGCTCGTGCCTCTCGATGGCGGCCGTTTCGCCACGTCGGATCTCAACGACCTTTATCGCCGGGTCATCAACCGCAACAACCGCTTGAAGAAGCTCATGGAACTGCGCGCACCGGACGTCATCGTCCGCAACGAGAAGCGCATGCTCCAGGAAGCGGTCGATGCGCTGTTTGACAATGGCCGCCGCGGCCGCGTGCTGCGTGGCACCAACAATCGCCCGCTCAAGTCCCTGAGCGATACGCTCAAGGGCAAGCAGGGTCGTTTCCGCCAGAACCTTCTTGGCAAGCGCGTGGATTACTCGGGCCGTTCGGTCATCGTCGTCGGTCCCGAACTCAAGTTGAACCAGTGCGGTCTGCCCAAGAAGATGGCGCTCGAGCTCTTCAAGCCGTTTATCTATCACAAGCTCGAAGCCCAGGGACACTGCACCACCATCAAGCAGGCGAAGGAGATGGTCGAGCAGCAGGAGGCCGTGGTGTGGGACATCCTCGAGGATGTCATCCGCGAGCATCCGGTTCTTCTCAACCGCGCTCCAACCTTGCACCGTCTCGGCATCCAGGCCTTCGAACCGACTCTCGTCGAAGGAAAAGCCATCCGTATTCACCCGCTGGTCTGCACCGCGTTCAACGCGGACTTCGACGGCGACCAGATGGCCGTGCACATTCCGCTTTCTCCGGAATCGCAGGTGGAAGCATCTGTGCTCATGCTCAGCTCGCGCAACATTCTTTCACCCGCGCACGGGCTGCCTCTCGCGGTTCCGTCGCAGGACATGGTTCTCGGCATCTATTACCTGACCAAGGCCAAGCCCGGCGCCAAGGGCGAAGGCCGCGTGTTCGGCTCTCCCGAAGATGTCGAGCTCGCGCTCGAAGCGGGCGAAGTCGAACTGCTCACTCCGATTCGCCTGCGCTATACGGGTGAAGCGATCGACCTGACCACCGCGTTCGATTCGCAGGACGTGACGCACACCGAACCTGTGCGGATGGAGCGGCAATTCATCCAGACCACCGTCGGCCGGGTCATCTTCAATTCGCACTTGCCGAAACAGATGCCGTACATCAACGGCTTGCTCAAGAAAAAGGGCGTGCAGCAGTTGGTGTATTACGCCTACTTGCGCTTTGGCTTGGAGGCCACGGTCGAGCTCCTCGATCACCTTAAGGCGCTCGGTTTCTCCTACGCCACCAAGTCGGGTATCTCCATTGGCATCGACGACATGCTCATTCCGAGCGACAAGTACAAGCTGGTGGAGAACGCAGAAAAGGAAGTCGTCAAGGTACAGCAGCAATACCTCGACGGCGCCATCACCAACGGCGAACGCTACAACAAGGTCATCGCCATCTGGGGCGATGTTACCGAAAAAGTTGCCGACGAAATGTTCAAGGCTCTCGAAGGCCAGGACCGCGAAGGCAACATCAACCCGGTTTACATCATGGCCGACTCCGGCGCTCGCGGTTCGAAACAGCAGATCCGCCAGCTTTCCGGTATGCGCGGTTTGATGGCCAAGCCTTCTGGCGAAGTCATCGAGACGCCCATCACATCCAACTTCCGCGAAGGCCTCACCGTGCTGCAATACTTCATCTCCACCCACGGTGCGCGCAAGGGTCTTGCGGACACCGCGCTAAAGACCGCGGACTCGGGTTATTTGACCCGCCGTCTCGTCGACGTGGCGCAGGACGTTATTATCAACGAACCCGATTGCGGCACCTCGGACGGCATCTACGTCGAGCCCATCATTGAAGCGGGCGTCGAAGTCGAGCCTCTGCGCGACCGCGTCGTTGGCCGCGTCTCTCTTGAACGCATCAAGGATTTCGAGGGAAGCGTCATCATCGAAGTCAACCAGGAGATCACTGAAGAACTGGCGAACTCCATTCAGGCTGCCGGCATCGAACGCGTCCGCATTCGTTCCGTGCTCACTTGTGAATCCCGCCGCGGGGTCTGCGCGCTGTGCTACGGCCGCAACCTCGCCACGGGTCGCATGGTGGAGCTCGGCGAGGCGGTCGGCGTGATCGCTGCGCAATCCATCGGTGAACCCGGCACGCAGCTGACCATGCGTACCTTCCACATCGGCGGTGCGGCGACACGCGTCAGCGAGCGCTCCACTCTCGAAGCCAAGAACAACGGTGTCGTTAAGTTCGTCGACCTTCGTCACGTCGAAGGCCGCGCCGGCGCCAGCATCGCCATGAACCGCTCCGGCCTCATCGTGATTCTCGATGAAAAGGGCCGCGAAAAGGAACGCTACCACGTGGTTTACGGCGCTCGCCTCCGCGTCAAGGACGGTGAGTCGGTCAATCACGGCCAGATCCTTGCCGAATGGGATCCGTTCACCTTCTCGATCCTGACGGAAACCGCAGGTTCGGTGAAGTTTGATGATCTGCGTCCGGGCTTGACCATCGAAGAACAGGTGGACGAGGTGACCGGCCTGTCGCAGCTCGTGGTCACACTTCCTCCTGGCGACGAAAAGCATCAGCCAGCAATCCTTGTCCGCGATTCTTCCGGCAAGGTCCGCAAAAAGTACCTCATGCCTTCCCGCGCGCACTTGATGGTGCAGGATGGCGATGAGGTGCAGGCCGGAGATGTGCTCGCGAAGATTCCACGCGAAACCACCAAGACCAAGGACATCACCGGGGGCCTCCCGCGCGTCGTCGAGCTCTTCGAAACCCGCAAACCCAAGGACCCTGCCGTCATCAGCGAAATCGACGGCACCGTCCGCTACGGTGAAATCAGCAAGGGCATGCGTAGAATCTACGTCGAAAGCGAAGATGGCAAGACTTCGAAGGAATACGCCATTCCGCGCGGCGTGCACATCAACGTTCAGGAAGGTGAGCACGTTCGCGCTGGGGAAGCGCTCATCGATGGCCCGCTCAACCTCCACGACCTGCTCGCGGTTCTGGGCGAGAAGTACACCCAAGCTTACCTCGTGAACGCGATTCAAGAGGTCTACCGTCTGCAGGGCGTCAACATCAACGACAAGCACATCGAGACGATTTCCCGTCAGATGATGCGCTGGGTCAAGGTCGAAGACGTGGGCGACACCACCTTCCTTCTCGAAGAGCAGGTGGACAAGTTCCGCTTCCGCGAAGAGAACGATCGTGTCATCGCCGAAGGCGGCCGTCCCGCAACCGGGCGCCCGCTGCTCCTCGGTATCACTAAAGCGTCTCTCTCGACGGACTCCTTCATTTCGGCGGCCAGCTTTCAGGAGACCACTCGCGTGCTCACCGAAGCTGCCGTTGCCGGCAAGGTCGATTATCTGCGCGGCCTGAAGGAAAACGTCATCATGGGCCGTCTGATCCCGGCGGGCACCGGCCTTGAACACTATCGCAGCATCCAACTGCTCACCGAAATGCCGGCTCCCGCTCCCGTCGAAGAGCTTCCGGAAGCTTCGGAATTCGCGGCGGAAGATGCCGCGGGTCTCGAATTTTTGGGAGGAAAAGACGAAGAGACCGAAGCTGACGCGGCGACCGAAGGTCAGGACTAACTCGTCCGCTTAACCTCGTACTGCGTCAACCATTCACGAGCGCCTCGGAGCAATCCGAGGCGCTTTTCGTTCGGGTGCTCTCGGCATGTTCGGCAACTCGGCGCCGAAAGCCCTTTACCGATCCTGATTGACTCATGCCAAATCTCCGACCCGGCCTTTCGGACAGGTAAACCTGAGGCACTGGCTTTCCCGAAGCCGCTTGCCGCCGCTTTATGGAGCTTCTTATCATTAGAAAGGCATCTCCTGAGTTCATTCTGAGACTCGCTAGAACTTTTCAATGCACGTCGACCCCAAACCCGGCGACCAGCAGCCATCTCTCCCTGCTCCCGATTCCGGCGCCGATGTCGCCGCTCGCTTGCACAATTATGAGAAGCGTCAGCAGGAGTTGTGGCGCCTTACCTTTTTTCTCCTCTTCGTTGTTTCCGCGGTATTCGCCTGGTTTTCGTGGGGTACGCTGCGCACTGCGGCGGTTCGTCTCGAAGCTCTCCCTTTTGGCCTAGTCGGTCTTGTCGCTCTCCTCGGGATCTACGTCTGGAGAAAAACCCACGAGATTGCCGAACTGAAGGGTGTGGTCCGCGGACTCGATCAAAAAGATTCCGCTCCGCCGAGCGATCGCCAGATGGAACACCTATTCAAAATGATCTCCAAATCCCAGCAGGGTTTCCGGGATTTGATTGACTCTTTTGACGATGTTCTTCTCGCGCTAAGCCTCGACGGCGAAATTCGCGCCGCCAACCGCAGCTTTGCTGATTTCGTTGGCAAAACCTTCCAGGAGATTATCGGGCTTCCCATCGGACACTTTGTGACCGATGAGCACGCGACTTCCGAAGAAGAACTGAAGATGGCCATGAACGCCTTCCTCGAGCGCCGTATCTGGTCCGGCGTCGTTCATGTCCGCCTGAAAAAAACAGGGGCCGCCCATTACTTTGATTGCGTGGCTCACGCCATGATCCGCGACGGCAATGTTCACGGTCTCACCATCCTCGCGCGTGACATTACCTCCCAGCGCCGCAGCGAGGCCCGGTTTACCGAACTGTTTGAGACCCTGCAAGAAGGGATTTATATCGTCACTCCCGACGACAAGATCCTCGAGGTCAACCCCGCGCTGGTTCACATGCTCGGTTACTCTTCGAAGGATGAGCTGGTCGGCAAAAAGGTCTCTGAAATTTTTGTCGATCAAGAGCAGCGTTCCGTCCTGACGCTTGAAGTGAACAATCAGCCGAATCCTCAGGGCAGGGAAATCGTTCTTCGTCGCAAGGATGGTCAACCCCTCGTTTGCCTGAACACCGCGTCGGCTGTTCGCGACACCGGCGGCAAAGTCGTCCGCTACCAGGGTGCGCTCGCCGATATCACCGAGCGTCGCGCCATCGAAAAGCGTCTTTACCAACAGCAGGAATTTGCCCGGCGCCTTGTCGACAGTTTCCCCGATCTTATCTTCGTTCTGGACTCACAAAGGCGTTACACGTTCGCGAGCTCCAAGGTCGAAGAAGTTCTTGGCTACAGCATTCCGGAAACGATCGGTACGGTTTTCGGCGACCGCGCCCATCTCGAAGATCGCAGCGCCGTTCTCACCGTTTTCGACGATCTGCTTGGTGGAAAACGCAACTTTGCCTCCATCGAGATTCGCGTTCGCCACAAGCAGGGAGAATGGCGGCGCCTACGTTGCCATTTCAGCCCGCTCTTTGACGTAAGCGGCAAAATCGAAGGCGTGGTCGTCTCGGGCCGCGACATCACCGAAGTGAAGCGTCTCGAGGAGCAGCTCATCCAAGCGGAAAAACTCGCCGCCATGGGCCAGATGCTTGCCGGCGTCGCTCACGAACTCAACAATCCCCTCACCGCCATCCTGGGCGCCAGTGAACTGCTCCGCGATCGCGCCGGCCTCGACGAAAACACCAAGCGCCAGCTCGAAATGACGCATCGCCAAGCCCGGCGTGCCGCTCGTATCGTTCAGAACTTGCTCGAATTTTCCCGCCCCGCCTCGCCTCAGAAGAAAGCGCTCGACCTCAACGCGGTTGTCGATCGGACCCTGCAGCTCCACGAGCATTCGCTAAAGCGTAACTCGATTGAAGTGGAATTCCAGCCATCCGGTGGTCTACCGCCGGCGATCGGCGACGCCAACCAGCTCATTCAGGTTTTCCTGAATCTCGTGGGAAACGCAGAGCATGCCATCCGCGAAGTCCGGCCATCCGGACGCATTCTGATCCGGCTTGGCAAAATAAGCTCTCGTATCTACGCTTCCGTACAGGACGATGGTCCGGGAATCAAGCCCGACGTCCTTCCCAGAATTTTTGATCCTTTCTTCACCACGAAGCGCCCCGGCGGGGGCACCGGTCTCGGCCTCAGTATTTGCATGTCCATCGTCCGCGAGCACGGGGGTGATATCGAAGTCGAATCGCTGCCCGCAGGCGGCGCTGCGTTCACCGTCTTTCTTCCCATTGCGGAGACGCAAAAAGGCCGCACTTCCGTTCGGGAACTCGATTCTTCCGGCTCAGGTGAAATGATGGCGCCCACCATGGATTTGCTCAAGAATCGCTCGATTCTTGTTGTCGACGACGAAGAAAGCATCCGCATGCTGCTCACCGAAGGACTCTCCGCCCAGGGTTTGCACGTCGATTGCGCTTCCACGGCGGAAGAGGCGCTCGGCCTGGTTCTTCGCGGAAAATATGACGCCATTCTCTGCGATTTGAATCTCTCTGGTACCGGCGCAAACGCGGATGGCTACAGCGTCGCGCAGCGCCTGAAGATTGCCGCGGGCGTAAACAAACCGGAACTGATTTACATGTCGGGAGAGGTCATTGCCGACGGGGAGGGTTCGAGCGCTTCCACCAGTTTTCGCAGGCTTCAGAAACCCTTCCGCATTTCCGATGTGTTGAATACATTGATGGTGGTTTTCAGCCGCGTCCCCGTTGGTTCGGGCAAGCGCTAACCATTGCTGCTGCGATTTCACTTTTTTGGCTCTGTGCCGCCGGCATCCAGGCCAAAATCCCAGACGAAATAGTTCAGCCCGTCGGGCAGAATTTCTGCCAGTACGTACTCTCCCGGCGTCAAAGCCTCTCCTAGTGTGAAGCGGTACACATGCGGTGCAACTTCCCATCGCTGGACTGCCACTTCGCTCACGTCCGCTCCGATTTTTTCGCCGAACAGCGTCTTGATGGACTCGATTTGGCGGCCGTTGCGCATCTGCTTCGCGCGTATGAGGGCCACGTCGGGTCCGCTTTCTCCCGGCCGGCTGCTTGTTTCTACCGCCGATACGCGGTCTGGGTCAGGCGGCGGCTCACGCAGGTAAAATTCAGGTGTTGTGGTTTTCAACCGCAGCGTCGCGTGTTCGCCCGCGAGCCAAACTTTCTGCTTTCCCGGTATGATGGGAATCGGGGAAAGGATTTGTTCGACCGTCCTCAGTTTGTCGGTTTTTGCTCCCGCAACGGCTTGCTGCACCAAGCGCACCGACTTTCCCTCGACCACAAACAAACCGTCGGCCTGCGGGAGGAATGCTCCTGCTCCGACTTGTAGGCTGGCGTCGATGTCCGCGACATTGTCCAACCGCTTCGCCTCTTCCTGCGCATGGACCTTTGCCGTCAGGTCGCTCGAGGCCTTGTTACTTGCGGCCTCGTCCTTCGCTGTGGCATCCCAATCGACCAACGACGACGGTAGTTCTTCCCAATCGCCGCGTTCCAGGCTGAAATACCGCACGCGATCGCCGTTTCTTTGATACTCGCGAACGATCTGGAATGTGCCGTCTTTCAGGACGAGTTTCTTGCCATGCGCCACGTCAGCCGTAGCAGTGGTTTGGGACGGGCTGTCTTGCGATGAGCTGACGAAAGGAAGCAGAAAGAGACTTAGCAAGAGTAGACGGAAGGAGAAAAGTACGGAGATTCGAGGGGCAAAGAACCCGGAAATGCATGCTCCAGCCATGGGAATCGACGGCGTGCGTTTCAAACCATCAGTCGGCGCTGGCCGTTTGAGGCTCTAGAATAGCTCTCCGGGAGCGCTGCTCGCAAGGACGCACTACTACATCGCATTTCGTGTGTGGGGGGAGCCAAACGCGGGGAATCGACTTACGTCCGAGGAACGTGCTAGTGGGTGCAGCGAGGGAACAGCGTGGTCAGCACCATCAGGTCGGACAGAGTGAACAACCACTGTTCCGCCTGGGCGCCGGCCGCTTCCGCCGCTCTCGCGATCATGCCCAAATGACGGCTGCGCGCGAAATTGTGCAGATGGTCCACGCAGATGCCCGTCAGACTTGCTACTTCCGTGTCCGTAAAGATCTTCTGACTTGACTTGACTTTGACCAAGGGGCCTCTCTATCTCCGCCGCTTTCGCCTTCTACATCTTTTGATGCTGGCAACAGGGTAGAAGACGCCAGACTTCCCTGCAATAGTCGTTCCGTTTGGATCTTGGTTAAACGAAATCTCTAGTACTTTTTGGACCGGCGGGTTTTCAGGGCTTTTTCATGGCTTTTCCAAAATGGGCTTTTTCACATAGCTGTAAGAATTGACAGAAGGGGTGTGCAAAAAACTACTGAATTTGCGAACTTTCTACCACTTTTGGAAGTCGTTTGCTTAACTCGTTCATCTGTTTGGTGTGACGAAGTTGGTGCGCTGCGATCATTTCAAACCATTCATAAACATTCAAACGGCCAAGAAATACATGCCTCCATCGATAAGCGCTCAAGTCGCGCTTTTGCGTTTCCGCCAGAAAGGCGAACGCGCGTTCACGCGTAAGTCGAAGCTCTCCAAGCATGTCCTCCTTCTCGCCGACCAAAGCGGTGTCGAGCGCAATCGGGGATTTGAGCCGAATGAGGCGGGTTTCTGCGAGCCATATCGGGAAATGCACGCGCTTCCACATGGGCAAAGCGCGTGGCGATTTCTGTACGATGTGATCGGCGGTGCTAAGGATGGCGCACTCCACCATGATCAGGTGCGCGGCTATTTCGGCGGCGCTCCATTGTTCGGCACTGGCTCTTTCAGCCCATCGCTCTGTCGATATTCTGTCAGCGGCGCGCAAAAACGACGACTGTGCTTTGTCAAGTTTCGTGCGGATCGGTGAGAGGTTCAGCGAGACCTCGCTCTTTTTGGCCCTCTAGACGGTTGCGCCGCCGGCTTGCTCGAAGGCGTGGGCCAGCTGCAGCACGCGCGCTTCTCCAAACGCGGGGCCGACGATCTGTAATCCAACTGGTAGGTTCCCGGCGAGCTTTCCGCAGGGCACAGAGATACCCGGCAAACCCGCGAGCGATCCAGTAACCGTATATATATCAGCAAGATACATTTGGAGCGGATCGTCCACCCGCTCCCCCAGTCTGAACGGCGGAACCGGAGAGGTGGGCGTCACGATGGCATCGACCAGTGCGAAGGCTTTCCGGAAATCATCGGCAATCAGCGCCCGCACTTTCTGGCCCTTCAGGTAGTACGCGTCGTAATAGCCCGCGGACAGCACGTAGGTTCCCAGCACAATACGCCGTTTCACTTCGGCGCCAAATCCCGCGCCGCGCGTCTTGCGGTACATCGCGATCAACGAATCTGCTTCGGCCCGCGGTCCATAGCGTACGCCGTCGTAACGCGCCAGATTCGAGCTGGCTTCGGCCGTCGCGATGATGTAGTAAGTCGCGATCGCGTAATCGGTGTGGGGCAACTGAATCTCGCGAATTTCGCAACCCAAACCGCGCAGCAATTCGATTCCGGCGTACACCTTTTCGCGGACGCCTTGGTTTATGCCGGCTCCAAAATACTCCTTTGGAACGCCGATCTTCATCCCCTGAACCGAATTGTTCAGCGTTGCGGCGTAATCCTCGACCGGAGCGGTCGTCGAAGTGGAATCGTTAGGATCTCGTCCCGCCATTACTTTCAGTACTGCGGCTACATCGGCCACCGTGTGCGCAAAGGGTCCAATGCGATCGAGCGAAGAGGCGAAAGCGATGAGTCCATATCTTGAAACCCGCCCGTAGCTACCCATCATTGCTGGAATTCCGCAGAACGCTCCCGGCTGCCGGATCGACCCGCCCGTATCGGTTCCGAGAGACGCAACAGCCAGATCGGCTGATACCGCCGCTGCCGATCCCCCGCTCGAACCGCCAGGAACACAGCCCGGCGCGGCAGGATTTTGCACATTTCCGTAAGCGGAGTTCTCATTCGAACTACCCATGGCGAACTCGTCGCAATTGGTCTTGCCCAAGATGACTGCCCCAGCCGCCTCTAGTCGGGTCACCGCCGTGGCGTCGTAGGGTGGAACGTAGTTTGTCAGAATCTTTGAACTGCAAGTCGTCCGAATCCCACGCGTGCTGATCACGTCTTTGACAGCAATCGGCACCCCGGCGAGCGCCCCGAGCGGTTTCCCCGCCGCGACCTGCGCGTCCACCCGGTCGGCCTGCTTGTACGCGCGCTCCTCAGAAAGCGTCAGGTATGCATTCAGCTCCCCATTGCGGTCTGCGATCCGCTTGAGGTAATCGGCGGCAATCTCCCGTGCCGAGAACTTCTTTGTCGCGATCGCCTCGCGCACCGCGCTAATGGTCGTGATCGGTTTCATATTTCGTGTGTGGCGGGTCTTGAGAACCTTTCTCTCCGCCGGAGCGACTTCCCCCTATCTTTCAAACACCTTGGGCACCCGGAAGTACGGTGGATCCGGGTCCGGCGCATGATGCAACACTTCATCCGCCACGGCGCATGGCACCACCAAATCCTCCCGCAGCGTGGCATCCGCCGTTTGGTCGTCCGTCAACACTTGCGCCATCGGCGCTACATTCGTCGTGTCCAACTCATTCAATTTGCCGATGTATTCCAGGATGTCGTCGACCTGCGCGCGGTACTTCTCGAGCTCTTCCTCGCTCAAATCCAGATAGGCTAGTTCTGCCACACGCAACACATCTTCGCGACTAATTTTCACGTGAAAAACCCTCTAAACTGCGTCTCAGATATTATGACAGGTTCGTTTCAGACGACGGCAACTTTTGCCCCTGTTCCCGTTCCTCCCAAACTCGCCTAATTAAATTTCTGGCTTCGGGCGGCCAACCGCTGAACCTAATGCGCTTGTCACCTCGGAAGGAATGCCCTCTCCTGCTTTTGAAAGTCCCCGGGCCCGACTCCAGCGCACTTGAGATTCGATTCGGGCCCGTGCAAAGTGAAGGTGGATGGAACGTCGTATGGCTCGATTCTTTGTCCAAAAACAAGAAATGATGCGGGCAGGAAGGAGTGTTTTCCGCACAACATCCATTTGAGAGAGGCCGCCTCGCCAAGGGCCTCAGTGCCTGTGAGTTGGCCAAGTTTTTCTTCGAGGTCCGTAAGCGCGAGATTGGCGAGATTGAAGCCAACTTCTCCGTTCATGAGTGGGCTACGTCCGCGCTTTTCGTTGGAAACCTCCTGGAAATGTAATCGTCTACCAGCTTCTGGAAAGCCGCCGCAAGCTCATCATAGGTGCCTTCGAGCGTAACGTCCTTTTTACCGTCAATGTAGACAGGGCAGCGCGGAGCCTCACCCGTACCAGGCAAGCTGATGCCGATGTTCGCGGCCTTTGATTCGCCGGGGCCGTTCACGATGCAGCCCATCACCGCTAGGGTCATCGTCTCCACACCTTGGTATTGCGTTTTCCAGACCGGCATCTTTTCGCGAATGTAGTCCTGTGTGCGCTCCGCCAGTTCCTGAAACGTCGTGCTCGTCGTTCTTCCGCAGCCGGGGCACGCTGTTACGCTCGGCGAAAAAGACCTCAACCCCAGCGCCTGCAGCAACTCACAGCAGGCATAGACTTCCTCGCGCCGGTCTCCGCCCGGCCGGGGCGTCAGCGAAATGCGG
Organism: Candidatus Acidiferrales bacterium; assembly: GCA_963722985.1. Taxonomy (GTDB): domain Bacteria; phylum Acidobacteriota; class Terriglobia; order Acidiferrales; family UBA7541; genus Acidiferrum. The sequence goes on from CAVROZ010000008.1 coordinate 1,566,793, forward strand.
ATGGTGTCGCCGATTCCGTCGTACAGCAGCACGCCGAGCGATGCTGCCGACCACACCATGCCCTTCATACCCATGCCTGCTTCAGTGAGACCCAGGTGCAGCGGTTGCTGTGTCTTCGCTGCCAGGTCGCGATAGACCGTGATCAGGTCGCGCGGCCGAGAAGTCTTGCACGAAATAATGATCTGGTCGTGGCGCAAGCCGTTTTCGAGCGCCAACTCTGTGGATTGCAGCGCCGAAAGCACCATGCAATCGTTGATAATTTCCTCGCTTTCCTTGCCAAGGTTCCGGTCGGTGTTCTCCTGCATCTTGCGCATCACCAGTTCCTGATTGAGAGAGCCGCCGTTCACGCCGATGCGCACCGGCTTGCCGTTGTCTACGGCCACTTTGCAGATGGTCGAGAATTGTTCGTCGCGCCGCTGTCCCGCGCCCACGTTACCTGGGTTGATGCGGTATTTATCGAGCGCACTCGCGCATTCTGGGTACTTCGTCAGCAGCACGTGGCCGTTGTAGTGAAAATCGCCAATGATCGGCACGTTGCAGCCGGCATCGAGCAGCCGCTGTTTGATCGTGGGTACCGCGGCGGCCGCTTCCGGCACATTCACAGTCCAGCGCACAATCTCCGAACCCGCCTCGGCCAGTTCGAGCGTTTGCTGCAACGTGGACTCCACGTTCGCCGTGTCGGTGTTGGTCATCGATTGCACGACGATCTGGGCGCCCCCGCCGACCATTACGTGACCCACCTTCACGCCATACGTTCTATTACGCGCATGTTTCAGCGCGTTCGCGTCAAATCCCGCAATCTGGTTCAACATATCTTCTTATTTTAGCAAGGCCGCGACACGTATGTCGTGCCTTTGTGGGGCGGCCGCCAGTGGCGGGCGCTCAGAGACGAGAGGGGGACAGGTTTACTGAACGGTGTTGGCCGTCGGTGCGCAGCTGAACAGCCAGCCTCCCGTCGTACACACGCCACGCGGAAAGCCCTGAAAAGGCCGGAAGGATGGGTCTGAAGACCCGTTACCATGAAGATTGGGCTAAGCGTTTCTCGAATTTCGAGTTTCTATTTTCTTGCCACTCGCTGCCGCCTTCTTACGCTCCTGCCGCCGTCGATCGGCCGAACGACTTCAACGCCGCCTCTTCGTTGTCCGGAATATCGAACACCGTATACAGCCGCGTCACTTCCATCAGGTCGTCCACCTTGTCGGATAGATTCACCAGCTTGATCTCGCCGCCCGCTTTCCGCACGCTCGTCATCGAGCTCACCAGCATGCCCAATCCGGAGCTGTCCACATAATCCACTCCGGCCATGTTCAGCAAAATCTTCGTGTGTCCCTGACTAAGCAGGTCCATGATAAGATTCCGCACCGCAGCGCTCTCTTGGCCAAGCGCGATTCGCCCGGTGATATCCACAATCGTCACGTCGCCTGCCTGTCGCGTACTCGTCGTCATATCCATCGGCTCACTCCTACCTGCTCGTCTGCCCCAAGCTTCTTCCTCGGGGTGTCTCCGCACTATAGTGCTATCCCACACAAAACGCCACACCGCAATCTGCAATCCACCTGGATCTAGCCGAGGCAAAACCCACGGCAAAACCCAGGCGGTAGGCCTTAAAGCGCGAAATAGGGCGGCCAGTCGGACCGTTGAGTCTCCTTTGGACCTAAAGTTGCACGGCTATACCTTGCGCGGTACGTGATTATCATATATCGTGCCGTTACAAGTAGAGTCCCCATGAGCTTATACCTCGTATCCCAGTGCGAGCACTGTACGGCTTTGATTGACGTGCTCCGTCTGCCCGGCTATCGGATTCCGTATTTTTCCCAGGAGACTTATGTAATCTTGGTCTGCCCTCATTGTGGGAGAGAGACTTGTTCGCAGGCATCGGTTCTGCAACCGCACTCTCATTCGATGAGCGGGCGGCATGTGGAAAAAGAATAGACTAAAGAAGTAAATGTTTATCGACAGGTGATATTACCGGCCGTCGCGACGGATTGGCGACTAGAGCGGATCTCTCGAACCTTGATTGGTTCCCGCGGTCTTGCTCATTCGAGATTTGGACTCTCGTCTTTGATCTTGCTTCGTTTCTCCTCCCATGATCCTTTGTTTGCTCTTTATTATTTATACATTCCAGATTCCTGCAACTCCTTTCTTTCCCGCACTTACGGAAAAACAGGGCATGCCCCACTCCCTGGCGCGCGAACCGTTCGTAGCCTGAGACGCACGTAATTCATCCAACACAAAGAAGAAGACGAGGGTAGGAGTCAGGGGGCCACGGTTGAGAGGGCGAATCGCGATTTTTGCGGGCATTGTGCAATCTATTCTGGTGTTGGCTCATTTTTTCGTTTATGAGACATGGGTGACGCTTTGGCGAGCGCCACAGGGAACGCCATTGACGATCCTGAAGATCGTAATGGCCGTCCTGGCGACGAGCTTCGTGCCGGCAACCTTGCTGGCGCATCGCTATTTCAATGGGCCGGTGCGGTTGGTGTACCGGCTGGCGAGCATCTGGCTGGGCGTATTCAATTTTCTCTTCATCGCCGCGTGTTTGTGCTGGATCGTGTATCCCGTGATGCTCTTGACGAAGCTGCCGGTCGGTCGCTATGCCATCGCGGAAACATTTTTTGGCTTCGCGCTTGTCGCGAGCCTTTACGGAGTATTGAATGCGGCGGACGTTCGGGTTCGGCGCGTTTCGGTGAAGCTGCCGGGACTGCCGGCGTCCTGGCGCGGGCGCGTGGCAGCGCTAGTGACCGACACGCATCTGGGCCACATCAAGGGATACCGCTTCCTGACGCGGCTTGTTGGAACGCTGCGGCAGTTGAAGGCGGATGTAGTGTTTATCAGCGGAGATTTGTTCGATGGAACGAAAGTCGATGCCCGGCGGCTGGTCTCTCCGTGGAAACAATTGCGGCCGAAGTTCGGCTCGTACTTTGTCACCGGAAACCACGAGGAATTTTCCGATCCCCGAAAATATCTGGAGGCCATAGAAGGCTCCGGGATTCATGTGTTGCGCAATGAAAAAGTAAACCTGGATGGGTTGCAAGTGGTTGGCGTGCCGTACCACGATACTGGCGACGCGAAGCATTTTGAATCCATCCTGGAAAATGCGGCGTTGGATCGCGAGCGCGCCAGCGTTTTGCTGGCCCATGTACCGCAAGGGTTGCCTATCGCGGAAAAGCAAGGAATCTCGTTGCAGCTCTCCGGACACACGCATGGCGGGCAGATGTTTCCGTTTACGTGGTTCACGTGGCGGATTTTTGGGGATTACACCTACGGGTTGAAGAAGTTTGGGGAGTTGTTGGTATACACGTCGAGTGGTGCGGGGACCTGGGGTCCGCCGATGCGCGTGTGCACGCAACCGGAGATTGTGTTGATTCGTTTTGAATGATGTCCGGATTCGGCGTCACGTCATTCCGAGCGAGACGAGGATTCGTTGTTGGATCGATCGAAGAGAGATTCCTCACTTCGCCGACGGCTTCAGATTGACGAATTATTGCTGAGACTGCATTTGCGCTAGGTTTTGGTTGGCGGAGTTTGAGGGACGGTCACCTGCGGATTGGCAAGCTTACCTTCCAGTTTGTGCCGGATTAGGCCAGCCAGTTGCATCGCGGAGAGGCCCGAGGCTTTTACATCGTCAATGAATGGCAAACGAATATTTCCGTCGCGATGGACTTGAATGGTCCTCGAAATAACCGGCTCCTTCCAGACATCGATTTGGATAACCGATCATAATAATCTCCAGTTCCACGATGAATTGTGTTCGCTATCTGGCCTTCTGCGGGGTGCCACGGCAAGGAAATACCCGCGTTGTATTCAATTCGCCTCTGCTCAATGTGCACAAGAATTACACGGTTGCCGTTCCGTTGCTGAGCGGCATTCTTTTCGCCGAGGAGGCGTTTATTCGCTTAGAACGGCTCGGCCCAGACCGCGCGGCCCGTGGCCGGGCACGAGACGCCAGCAACCCTAGATGAAGAGATCGCCAGACCTTAGGTCCAACGGAAAGAAAGTTATCGCTGCCAACATGAAGTTCGCCCCCGACGAAGCGAAGTGGTTCTGGCCGACCTACGACCAATACATCAATGAGTTGGTGAACATCAACAACACGAAATGCGCTCTCATCAAAGAGTATCTGCAAAACGAGAACATGACCGATGAGCAGGCCGATACCCTCTCGAAGAGCTGGATTGATGTGGATGCATCCGTCGTCCAACTTCTGCTCAAATACGTTCCTATATTCCGCAACGCCTCGCTCTATCCGCTGCTCTACCGCATGGAGTCCCGCGGATGGCGGCGTGCCTCGTGGAGCGAAACGCGTGCGGGACGCGCCCGGCGCTATTACCGGCTAACCGCGGCGGGCCAGAAGAAGCTCGCTCCGCTGCGTAAACAATGGAGCGAATTGTTCCGCGCTCTTGGACGACTCGCGGAGGCCCCTCATGCCTGATTGGAACAGCAAAGTGTCGCAGAAGCTCGAAAATTCAAAATTCTCTGGCGAAGAGCGCCAGGAAATTTCTCGTGAGTTGGGTGATTATCTCGAAGATTCACCTGCTGGAGGTGTGTTTCGACTTCAGAGAAGGGATGAACGTGGCTATCGAGGTCCCTCTTTGCCCGCCCTCCGCCGAGGCCCGAGACGCATTTTCCCCGGTCTGCGATCTTCAACACCGGTGCTCCTCTGCCCTTTCGCACCCAAAAAAACGCATTGAAAATACATAACTGCCAACATACCGCGCCAGCGGCTCACTCCAAGCGGCTCTCTCGAAAGTGCTTCGGAATCCACCTTCGCCCCAATCTGCCTTCATCGCCCGACGCACTTCCGATAGAGAACGAGCGTTAATCGGAAGCTAGTCGGTTCGCATTACTGCAAACGTTCGTAATACCATTCCGCAACTTCATTCGTGCAAGTGCGATTTTGCCGGAACGATTGTGGGCATACGTCGGTAGATCACCAAATACTTCATGAGGGGCTTTATCCTCGGGGTTGCGGTTGGAGCTATGGCAGCGTTAACCAGAAGCACCTCACTGCCGCCAAAGAAATGTTTTGCGCCGCGCCACTGACCTGTATGGTGAAGTGGCCGAGACTCTGAAGTTGTGTCTTGAATGTAGGTTCCATCAGCTTTGAGTTCCAATCGTTCAAATCCCCTATCCAGTCTCAATTCGTAGACTCCGGCAATTTGCGCAGGGTGATACACGAACTCGGCCTTGTTCTTCGGAGCCGCCGCTGCATGCAACGAGCGCGAAGGCCGCTACCGTTAGAAACTTGGTTTTACTTGCGATGACCGCTGCATGGTTTCATTAGCATTCTTAGCTCAATCTAGAAGTAGCCCATTCACTTATCCGACTTCTTGGAACTGCTCTCGTTGAGGAGTATTTGGATTTCGTTCTCAAACTTGGCTTTGTCCACCATACCCGCATGCATGTCGGCGATCCTACCATTGCGGTCGATCAGCAACGTCAGCGGCAACTCATTGCCAAAACCGAACAACTTAGCCAACTCCCAATTTCCGATGACAATGGTGTAGTTGACCCTTTGTTCGTCCATGAAGGGCTTCACTGATTTCCAACCATCTTCATCCAATGAAACACCTACCACAGATAAACCGCTTTCTTTGTACTCACTCTGGAACTTAACGTACCAGGGAACTTCCACCTTGCATACTGCGCAAAATGTGCCCCAGAAATCCAATAGGACGACTTTACCGTTGTAATCGGATAGCTTGACCGGGTCGCCTTTCGCGTTTTTGAGAGTGAAGTCCGGTGCGGCCTTCCGGGAACCGGCAGCCGTTAAATCAGCGGGTGCCCTTGCGGGTACCGCAAAGCACGCAGCGATCAGAGCGATTCTTGCAAAAAGAAACCGTGACATCTCTGTTGACCTCCTTAGCCGCGCTTCACATGCCAGAAGAGCAACGAGATATGACCGATCTACTCTCTCGGACGATTATCCCGCCGACGACAATTATGGTCGAATCGCAAAATTGGTGAGTTATGACCCATGGCAGGAGCGCGTGATCACCCGCGCCCGGCAGATGCCTGGCAAACAGCATCGAACACATCACCGCAGTCAGCACGAAAGAGACGAGCCCGAGCGTAATCGTGGATACCAATTCTCGCCCCTTAGCGGCTGCTGCAACGAGACAACCAATTACAAGCGATACAAAAAGGCGCCCCACCATGATGCTGGTGTTCAACCAGAGCACGTGAGTGGCCCACTGCATCGGGGTGTAGTAGGGGGTTACATGGTGCCGATACAAGTGAATAACTTCCTCGATCAACAGTTCCGGCAACGAGGCGCCAAATCTCAACAATAAAAATCCCCCAAGCACAACACCGATGATCGACCAAGGTGCGATGCGGAATCCGGCGCCAATGAGACGCACGACGGTTCTCCTAGACTGCCTCCAGTACCAGCGGCGGGCCGAAGCAACTCCAGACTTTGCGTGAAGGCTCGAGAATTCTTCCAATAGGTCCCCCGCGATCGACTCCGTATGTTCTTCCGGAGCGAACAGTTCGAGCAGCCAGGCGGCAAGGAATGGAGGTTGAGCTAGAGACCCTTGGGACATCAAGAGTACCTCCCAACGAAATCAAGGCCCTTAGTCATGCTCTGCAGTGCGCGATGCGTCCGATGCACTGCTGACATTCCCTTAGCGGTGACATGGAAAAAACGTTTTGATCGTCCGCCGCGCTCGGGCGTGGGCTCTCCGAGTTCGGACTTGACGTAACCCTTCGCTTCCAGACGATCAAGCGTGGCATATATCGCGCCAATCGATACCTCACGGCTAATGCACTCTTCGATCTCCTGCCTCACCGTGACTCCATATGCTCGCTCGCCGAGACGCAACAGAGCCAAGATAACAATGTGCTCAAATTCACCGAGATAATCGCGTTCAGGCATTAGATATACAATATAGAATAAATATCATTTGATCAAGGCCTGATTTGTTCGGCCCACTACCAACATCGGCGGGAATGTCGATTACCAGGATTTGATCATCAACTACTCGACAGAAAAGGTGACAACTCGCCAGCCTGTCTTATTCCCTGCCGAATCTGATGCTTGCACTTCCAGGTAGGCGCCCCCAGAAGTTTACGGTTTTTTCTTCGTGTTCGTTGCCCTCACCGCTGGCCATCTCTTTTTCTTTGGCCGGCAGCAATCTTGGCCCGAGCAGCTTTGGATGGCAAATCAAATTAAGAAAACCAACCAGGGGGAACAAGCGCGTGTAGTTTAGGCTCCGCGGCCTGAGGGTTTCCTCAAGGCGGCGTTGCTTGCCGACGTTTGGAATGACTCACCCCTTTAAGGCATGAACCGCAGGACGCCCAAAGGTCTAGCTATTTTTTCTCGATGATGGCTTTTTTCATAGGGTCGGTGTTAGTCAAACGGTCGCCGCCCACTAGGACGAGCGAAAGGATATCGTCGCGCTTGGGATCGAAGATAAGGTCGGCGTAGCCGCCGTTGAATTTCCTTTGCATTCGTAGCGATTGCACCGAGGTCGAATCAGGCAGGACATTCCGGACATCCGCACCCCATTCGAGGAAATCCATTTTGCCGTTCACACTTACGCTAACTTCTGCGCTCACGGTGACGAATCCTTGAAATTCAAAGCAGGAGATGGTCGAACCGGCAGCGGCTTCTTCGCAGCCTTGTTCGGGGTTTGCGCGAAGCTTTGTCTCGACAGCCTCGAGTTGGCCTTCCGAGGCTCCCCCAATGATGGTTGCCGAACGCTTGCGGTGTGCAGGAACCAAATAAGAGTAGAAGAAAAGGTGGTAGCAGGATTGCGGACCAAGAGCACCTACGGCAAGGTCGCGCTTGCCCTCCTCGTCCGTGTGAGCTAGAGAAGCGGGCGAAAATTTGATGGCACCGATGCGCTCAAAAGAAATTCTTCCGGCGCCGTCGGATTTCACGTCGAAATAAGACCGACTCAAACCCTTGAAGCTCTTTGCAGCGCTTTGCGCCTCGATACTTTCCTCGCCCGCAAAATAAGCTCGTTCGATCTTCAGCCGGATATCGGGTTTGAGGTCGATGCTGCTGCGGCCTCCACGATAATTGTATGCATTGAGAAGTCCTTGTTCAGGCTTCGTCGGGAGGCCTTCGAGAATGGAGCTTCGAAGCGCGTCGACGCTTTCTTCGAGGCATCCCGAGGACCGCAATTGATCCAGCTTCGTCAGAAAAGTGTCCAGCAAATCAAAAACATTGTGGTCTTCGGCGTCTGACTGTCCTTCCAAACGAACCAGCCACTGTTCGCGGGACGGCAATGCGATCATCAAGGTGTTTTTCTCTGAAGGATCCGGTTCCAGGCGAAATGGCCCCTGTTCGAGAGTGCATTTGTCCACGGGCGCATTCGGACGAGTTTTGGCGATTCTTTTTACCAGGATCGGAGCGTCATTTGGGGAATCTTTCGGAACAGATGGAGTCAGCAGCAAGGAAGCGTTGTCAACCGCTTGCAGACGGAACGGAGGATAGCTCGAGCTGATTGTTTTTTTCGCCGCGCAGCCTGCTTGGCCAAGGAGGAGGAGAGAAATTACGGAGAGAGGAAGACGAAATTTTGTTCGAGGCATGAGAAAGGGAATCCCCGCGATTGAGATTCATGGCCTCCCGTTTGGACACCATCGACGAACTGAATGTTCCCTCTATGGAGGTCGGGCGAGAATGTGTCGCTAGAGAGTGCCGCGAAGACCGAGGGCATCGGCTTGTTCGCGTATGGCGGCGATGCAGAAGGCGATGTGATCGTCGAGAGAAACGCCAAGTTCTTCGGCACCTTTGAGCATGTCTTCGCGGCTGACCCCGCGGGCGAAGGCTTTATCCTTCATGCGCTTTTTTACCGAGCTGACTTCGAGATCGAGAATGCTTTTCGAAGGCCGAACGTAGGTGCAGGCGGTCAGAAAGCCGGCAAGTTCGTCGCAGGCGAACAGAGAGTGTTCGAGTGGCGTTTGACGAGGGACGCCGGAGTAGTCGGCGTGCGAGAGGATGGCACGAATAAGCTCTTCGCTGTAACCATGCGCGCGGAGGATTTTAGCGCCTTCAGCGGGATGTTCACGGTCGGCGGCATGGTCGTTGTTGGGCCAGCGCTCGTAGTCGAAGTCGTGGAGGAGGGCGGTGAGGGACCAGAGGTCTAGGTCGGCGCCATTTTTCCGGGCGTAGGCCTTGACGCAGGCTTCGACGGCCAGCATGTGTTTGCGCAGGCTTTCAGATTGGGTGTATTCGCAGAGGAGTTTCCAGGCGTCGTCGCGGGTTGGCATTGGTTTGTCCCTGTTGGATTCGACTTTGGGAATTTAACACAGGGAGCACGGAGACACCCCGCTTTTGGGGGAATCCCTGCGCGAAAGAAATGGGGATCGCGCCGAGATGCGGGGTAATCGCTGTTAGACGTCCTACCAAGTACGGCCGAGATGCCGGCTTTTGAGGCGCGGCGCTTCGAAGGGACGACCAGTGCCCGCAAACCGGTCACGAAAGGCTCGAAATGTGCCGAACCGGGAACGGGGGAAAATCGAAACTGAAGCACAATATGTAGTTGTCGTGCGGAGTTGCGACCACCAGCGGCTGAAGAAGTGCGACCACCCCGACCGGACGGACAGGCGAAAAACCGGCGTAAACACGGGCGATTTCGGCTGATTCCCACAAAAGAAATCCAAAAATAATCTTGACAGGAATTGTGCACTTGAGCGAGACTCCCTTTGCGCCAGTAACAAGCCTTCCCCTCCAAGAACGTTCCGACGTTCCTTCCTATCCGCACGCCGGAAGAAAAAACACAAAGTCAGCGAGGAGTGCCGGTGTCCGTATCTATGGAAAAAGAGACCATGATGAACACGTTGGAGATGGATCGGGAGGTCATTCGCTGCAAGACTTGCGGACTGGTCCAATACCGAACGCGTACAGGCAACTGCCGACGCTGCGTGCGCGTATTGCCCCAGCGGATGGATTATTTGATTCCGCAGGAGGCCCCGCAGGAACAGGCGGTGCCCGAAGTGACTACAACAAAGTTTGCGAATCAAGAGACGGTCGAGAACATCGGCCAGCGGATTCGCCAACTGCGGGAGTCACGCGGGATGACGCAGAGCCAGTTGCAGTCGCGTTCGAAGGTCAGCCGGTCCTATCTGTCGCGTATCGAGAGCGGCCAGATGACCCCGAGCCTCGGAACCCTCGAGAAGATCTCCGAAGCATTGAACGTGGGATTGAACCGGTTCTTTATTCCGGAATCCGATGGAGAGGCCCTGCTCGAGGATCCGTTCATCCAGGGACTGCGGCCGTTCCTGCGGCAACTCGATTGGGAACAGTGGCAGTCGATCCTGAAGCGTTTGCAGGCGATCAGCGATCACGTGAACGCGGCTCCGATCAACCTGCGCCCTATCGGTAATCCGGCACGGCTGCCGCAGCCCGCGCCGTCGAATGGAAATGGCCAGCACGGGCACATCGGTCATGCCAGCCATTCGAATGGGCTGATTCCCGCGCAAGCCCATGGTCAACCGCAGGGGTATCCGCTGCGGCGCCCTGGGATGCCGGTGTTTCAACGGCCATTGGCGCGCTAAGAAAAGCTTGAGAGAGAGCGGTTGTTACAAAGACGGCGCTCCGGAAAAACCGGCGCGCCGTCTTTGTGTTTCGAGCAAGGCGTGCAGGTCGGATCAGCGTCAGCATCGCTCGCCGTGTGGCGCTTTCCATCGATCATCGAATCGGCGGTTTGAGTGAATTGCGGACGGCAAGGCCGTAAATCCGGGACGCGCGAACGCATACGCGCTCTCTCCCGTAGGTTGCGTTTACCCCCGCAATAGAGATGCGGTCGAGATTCTTCGTATCCCTCACGGCGCGGAGAATTTGGAGCAGCACCCATCAACCGGGGTAGCGGTTTTCGATTCACCTGTGAATGTCTTCGCCGCACCTACTAGTGATGTTCTGCCTGACTATTTCGTTTCGGCGAAAGCGGCGTAGCTGTGCGGCTGCAGGGTGATGTGAAAAGTGGTGCGCTGCGGGCCGAAGGAGACGCGCGGCGGTCGTTGTGGCGGAGCTGGGGTTTCGCCGGAGAGGGCATCGCCGGTCACCAAGTTTCTTATTTTGGAGACGCCGTCGCTGATGGAGACGGTGACATCGGTCTTGCTGTCGGCAAAGGATTGGATGATGAAGGTCTGATTGTCGTAGGCGAAGAGACTGATTTTGCTCGGCGCGTCCAAGCGTACAGGAAAATTTCCGAGGATGTAGAACTTTATGGCGCTAAGAACCTGAGCTGGCAGGTTGTAGAGATCGGTAAAGTTATCCGGGATGGTTAAGACGAAAAGAATGCCTTTCGAATAGCGATCCATCAACAGAATCGGAAAACCGTTACCGCTGGCGACGCCGCGCACCAGGGCCCAGGCGTCGTTGGTCAAGAAGCGGATTTCGGGAATCAATACATCGGGACTGTTCTTTTCGCTCAAGTTGCTTCCCGGGCCGCCGGTGAACGCGCGGAGGTAATCGTGCACGGCGACTTTGTTGCCTGTGAAGCGCAGCTCCACGATGTCTTCGATGCCCTTGCCTTCGAGAGCGTTCAACAATCCAGAGGTGATCACCACATTCTTTCCCGCTTGCAGTTGCGCTTTGATCTTGCTGACGATGTCCGGATCGAACTTTGCAGACTCCGTGAGCAGAACAACATCTGCACCGGTAGGGAAGGTGGGATGCAAGTCGACGGGAATGCCGATCATGCCGAGATAGTTGTGTAGGAAATCCTCGCCGACCGATTGATAAGGCTTGTAGCTTTGGATGCCGATCGGTTTTCCTAGCTGGCCGATGATCGAATCGACTTGATCGAGCGAATATCCGGCAACGCGGGCAATCGTTGCGGGAACCGCGTGGTTCGGGTCGCGATACGCGAGCATCTGATCGTAATTAAAGCTTGTGGGTAAATCTTTCCAGGCGTCGCGATCGCCGGGCGCTACAGGCTGAAGCAGTCCTCCATAGAAAAAGAGCGTCATCTCCGGAGCTTTCGCGAACAGGGAGTCCCAAAGCTGCTCGGCGTAACGATCGATGTAGCGGGTGCCGAACATGTCGACCCAGCCGCCTCCGTTGCCGCCTGGCTTGATGTTTTCGAAGTATCGAAAAATCTGGTAGCTCTCATACTGCTGGAGATGTTGATCGGTGGTGGCCGGATCGCGAGTCTCCGTGCCGGTGTAAATGCCGTCGAACAGTTTGGGTTCTTTGTCGAGATCGAAGCCCAGACCGGGGAAGTGCTCGTACCAGTTCGGAAACTTGATGATGACTTTGGCTTTCGGATTGATCCTTTTGATGGGGTCGATCACCAGGGTGCGCGCGGCATCATCCATCAGGTCCAGACGGAATTGTGTCCAACTCTTCGAGCCTTTGGCGGCAATGTCGGAATCGTGCTTGGAATTGACGAAGAAAAAGTCATCGAGAATGATTTCGTCGAAATGGCGCGCGGTTAACTCCGAAACATTTTTTACGTAATCGCGATCTTTCGGGTCCGTGTAACAAAAGGATTCGAATTGACGAGATTCATCGCCGGTGAAGGCGATGCCGCCGGCGACCTGCACACCGTGGTTTGTGAAAAATTTCTTGATGGTGTCGAGGAGTTGTTCATCGGCGATTTGATGGCTGCGATAGGTCTCGATGTAGACCTTGTCGACCTTCACCTGGTGGCTGATCGTGTCCCAGCTGGTTTGCAGCCATTGAGGGTCCTTCATTTGGTTTACGACAAAGATAGGGATGTAAACAGCGACGCGGAAGTTCTTGTATTGTTGAGCGGGCGTGGCACCCGACAGAACAAGCGCGAGGCAAAGGAGCAAGGCAGCGATTCTCAATAGCGGGCGGAATCGGAATCTCATGTCGGTATTCTCCAGATCGTGTGAAACGCGGGAAGTATACCATTCCTTCTAAAAAATCGTTTATGTGTCACCCCATCGTCATGTAGAACTTCAAAATGAGCAGGATTTCGTAACTGGTGGCGAAGATGGCGAAAGCGGCATGGAAGCGTTCACTAGAGATTTTGATGGCCGCGACGCTTAACAGGAGATAGAGAGTGACTCGAACATAATAGAACGCGCCGAGCACGTGTAGATACTCGGTGCCTTTGATGCAAGTATCCACAAAGTCCGCAAGGAACAGAACGGTCATAAAGCTGAAAATCCACCTGCGACGGGAATAGAAGTAGGCTTTAAGCCGTCGTAGTCGGCCATTTCTTCCGGAAAAAAAAGGACGCATAGAAGAAAAAGAAGAACCGCAAAGACGGAAATGAACAGGTAAAGCGGAAAGGTCCATTGCCGGATACCTTGCAAACGATATTCCCACCACCAGAAATGGATCAAATAGAGGAAGAGCGCCCACAAAAGATGCACCCCCAATAGACCTTGTATTCCTTGGGATGCTGGACGATCTTCGCAACGCCGGTGAGGAGACGGGAAATTCCCAGACCGAGGATGATCGAGAACAAAACGCGCACGTGCAGATACATGTCCATCAGAGAGCACCTGCCAGACGATCGCGTCTAACTGCGAATGATCTGTTGCACAAATCCTGGTTCGAAACGTGAGTGCCGTTCGCGGATTTACCCCGGTGAGCCGTCCCGCTGTGATTTGCCGGTTTCCGTCAGGCGCAGAACGACGAGAGTGCGGTCATCGTGAGCTTCCGTCGGGCGGCCGCTGAATTCATCCGTGGCTTCTAGAATCGCGGTTGAGATTTTTTCGGCGGAGTGGCCCTCGGCTCGATCGAGGAGGACTTTCGCCAGTCGTGCGAGGCCAAACGGTTCGTCCTCGGCGTTCATGGATTCCAGGATGCCGTCTGAAGCGAAGACAAGAATGTCGTTGGGCTTCAAGGCAAGAGTGACAGTCTCATACTCGATACCCGGAAACATGCCCAAGGGAGTGCCGTCGATCCTGATTTCTTTAATCTCGCCTCCACGAACGAGAATAGGCCGAGGGGCGCCGGCATTGGCGATCATTAATTGGCACAAGCTCGCGTCATACACCGCGAACGCCAGGGCAACATAATTCGGACTCATGTGCGCGGCGTTGAGCCGGGTGTTCAGCACGCTGAGCATCTCTTTCGGCCAGCAGCGATGGTCCTGCGTATATTCACGAAGGATGCCGACAGTCATCGAAGCGTACAGCGCTGCGGCGGTGCCTTTACCGGAAACGTCTCCGAGAGCCAGTCCCAATCGCCCCGCGCCATAGGGAAGAAAATCGTAGAAATCCCCCGCGAGTCGCCGTGCCGGGACGTAAGCGGAAGCGACGTCGAGACCAGGAACTTGGCGTTTGCCCTGGGGCAGCAGTTGCAATTGGATTTCGCGCGCGGTGTCGAGATCGCTTTGCAGTCGCTGTTCGCGCTCGCGGGATTGTTCGTAGAGGCGTGAATTTTCTAGTGCGATGGCAATGTATGACCCGATGATTCCGAGCATGCGTTCGTGCTCGGCAGTGAAGGCGTTCAGGTTCGTACTTTCCAGATCGAGCACGCCGATCAGACGGTCTTGAAGCAGGAGAGGAACGACCAATTCCGAACGAACCTTGTCGCTGTGAGGGAATTCAACGTAACGCTGATCCAGGCGAACGTCGGCGACGCGAACGGCGGACCGGTTGCCCGCGGCGTGACCCGTGATTCCTTTGAAAAGGGGAAGCGTAAGGTCTATGTTAATGGCTTCTTCGTAATGCTTGGTGAAGACACACTCCAATTGTGAAGCGCTTTCATTCCATACCATCACATTGAAGAGGTGATAGTTGACGATCTTCTTGACGCGGTCCGCGATCCGCTGCAGAAGTTCATCACGTTCGAGAATCGAAGTTAATTCGCGGCTGACATCGAACAGCAAGGACAGACTTTGATCTTGCTCGATGGTGGAAAGCGCCGATTGCTTGGCTGCGGCTCGTCCTGCGGCGTCGTTCATGGTTAAACCTAGGGATAAGATAACCACAAGTCGATTGGCTTGGCTACATCGAAGTAGCCGAGGCGGGGAATAGGAGCGATGCGTAGTGTAAACTCAAGCTGGTCTGCGCAAATGAAGATGCGAACCTTATGAACGCAAAATGGATAGGTATTCCGGCGATCGCCTGCGGCTGTGTTCTCGCCGTAGCGGGAGCACCGTTGGCCCAGAATCACAGGGATGCCGATAAACCAGCGAAGCATAAGGATCTCGGCTGGTCGCCGCCTGACGTAAACGCGCCGCTGCGGTCGCTTAGCTCGATTCCGCCATGTGATGTAACCAAAGTTCTCCGGCAAGCCGGCGCACACGTGTTGGAACTGACCACCAACTTGGAAAATTTCACCGCACAGGAAAAGATTGAATACGAGAAGCTGAACCAAATCGGATTTCTGGAAGAGAGCGATTCCGGAGTGTTTGATTATGTATTCGAATTTGAGCAACGCGCTGGAGGGGCGCGAATCAGCCGGGAGTATCGAAGCCCCGCCAACGGAAGCCAAGCATTCCCGATGAGCGGGCAAGATACCGGCCAGGTCGCGCTGGGGTTGATCTTTCATCCGAACATGCAATCCGACTATGACATGAGTTGCGAGGGCCTGGATCAGTCGAGAGGCCAGTTTGCCTGGGTCATCCAATTTCAACAGCGCAAAGACAAGCCCCGCCGAACGCTGCTATTTCGCACTCCCGAGGGATCGTATGCGGCAATGTTGAAGGGCCGAGCCTGGATTTCGATGGAGAGCGAACAGGTGTTGCGCCTCGAAACAACCCTGATGAAGGATATTCCGGAGATGAACGTTCAGAGTAGCGTGGTTTCGGTGGAGTATGCGCCGGTCGAGATCCAATCGCGGAAGCTGGAATTGTGGTTACCGCAGAGGGTCGAAGCGTACTGGCAAATTTCGAATCACCGGATCATCCTTTATCACACCTTCAGCAATTTCAAATTGTTTTCGGTTGAGACCGAACAGAACGTGGGGAAGCCGAAACAATAGGGCCGCCGCCGTGATTCGCCCTGGTCATTCACGGATGATGGCGGCTTTTGAGGAGGGGACTTCGAGCCGCATCAGGCGATGGCTTGAGTCGAGGTAGAGGACGACTTCCAGGTCGCTGCTGCTTACCTTCAAGCCTTCGTAAGATTTGCCCTCGGCGCTCACGGCGCCCGACCAATCGACAGTGATGTTGCCGGGCAAAAGCTCCTGAGGAACGAGGACGGAAAAAGTTTGCGTCCCGCGGCGGTTCCAGTCATAGACACGAGCCAGCACAGCATATTGGTCGTACAGGTTGTCGTCGAGGACGACGATGAGAGGGGAGTTGAAGGTAAGGTCTTGCTCAAAGGGATGAGCGGCGCCGATTTGGATGTTCATCTTAGCCACGTTATTGACGAAAGCGATGTGGGCACTGCTGTTTTTGCTCGATTGCGACGTCCACTCGTAGCTGATCGGAGCGCCGCCCGGCTCGAGCGAGAGGTTGCCGGTGACGGTGGCTGGTGGCGTTCCCTCCACGGTGATATGAGTTGTACCTTTGGCGATCCAACCTACACCACTCTGATTGATTTCGAATTCTTCCTGGCCGACGGGTTTGCCGTCGAGGAGGATTTTGAATTTGCCTTTGTCTGAGACAAAGACTGAAGGTGACTGGGGTTTTTTCTGGGCGAAGAGAGAAGCGGCGAGGAACAGGACGAGGATCAGGACGGGGAGCGGGGTGCCAACAGAAAATAGGTGCGTTGTTGTTGCGGGGGGTAAGGCACAGGTCATACGGCTCGGCGCTACGGTTGCCTGAGTCTCACGGTTAGAGCTTGGGTTCGGCATGCAATTCTCCTCAGAGCTGGGGTTTTTCGACAGCCAAGGGGGGCGTAAGGTCGCCAGGGGGCATGCCTGCGATTGCCCGACGCAGAATTTCGGCGACCACGACGGTGGCGTCTCCAGAGCTATCGACACGAAAATCGGCGAGCTGATAGGAGGGGAGGCGCTCGGCGTGGAGCCGACGAAAGCTAGTTTCGTCGCGGAACAGCGGCCTTCCCGACATAGTCATGCAACGGGAAAGAAGGACTTCGATGGGGGTGTCCAGCCAGATCACCGGGACGCCGGACTTGCGAAGAAATTCGGGGGCGCCGGGTTGGGCGTAGGTGCCTCCGCCGAGAGCCAGGACGGTGGATTCTTGGAACTCGACAGCGCGACCGAGCGTCGAACGCAGTTGATCGGCTTCGAATTGACGGAAAGCGAATTCGCCGTGGCGTTCAAAAAATTCGGGGATGGAGATGCCGGCGGCTTGTTCGATGCGCTCGTCGAGATCGACAAAGTGCCAACCGAGTTGCCGGGCGAGCCGATTGCCCACGGTGCTTTTGCCCGCGCCCATAAAACCGGCTAGACCGATAATGAGTGCGCGCGATGGCTGCGCGCGGCCGATTGGAGTCTGATTCACGATTCCGTAAAGCGCGTTAATCGCGCTTCAGAATCCGAATTGTACCACTGTAGGAGGACAGTTCGACCTTGGCGAAGCCCTGGCCGACGGTGCCGAACAGGCTGTGGGAGAACTTCGACTGCGGATGATGCTTGGTGCCGTGGGTGTCCGGCTTTACGAAATCCGCGGCCTGGTTATCGACGCTCCCGCGATAAGTCTGGGCGTTCAGGTCGAACGAATCGGTCCCGGAGAAGCGCACTTCGACGACCCCGCGACCGCTGTTCATGGTGTACAGGCCGGTGCGGACGAAATCGCCGTCATACAGGATGTTGCCGGTGGTGGTCATGACGTTGACATTCGAAAGGGAGGGTTGAAGGATCTGAGCGCCGCCGCTAATGGAGTTGAATTCGAGTTTGCCCGAGCAAAGAGTACAAATCAGAGAGCCGCTGGTGGTCTTGACGATGATGTAGCCGGAGACTTCCTTCAGGTTGATGTCGCCGGCGACGCTTTGCAGCTTCATGTCGCCGTTCACTTGCTCAACGAGGATGAGGCCGGTCTGGGTACGAAGCTGCAACTCCGTCTGCTCTGGAACAAGAAGCTGAAAATTGGCTTCCACTTCGTGAGGCTGTTGAGAACCATTGACCAGGGAAGTGGCGTTGATGTCGATGCGATCGCCGACTTGTTCGGCGTCGATGGCCACCTTGCCGGGAACCATCGTGGTGGTGACGACGACTTCAGAATTTTTCCAGGACTTGACCTCGATGCGGCCGTTTACAATATCGTTGATGATGACAACGGGATGGTCTTTGACACTGAAATGCCGCTCGTCTGTTTGCTCGGTGGTGGCAGCGATCGCCGGAGCGGCCGCGCAAACGAGCAGACCCGTGCCAAGAATGCTCAGGAGACTATGAACTACCTTCTGCTGGGGCAACATTAGTGTTCACTCCTTCCGCTATCCAACATTGCGGTCAATAATTCCGCTTTCTGCTGATAGGCCATGTTGAGGTACTCACGGGTCAACTGGTCCTGAGGATTCTGCTTCAAGCGGGCCTGACATTCCGCAATAAACTCGTTGAGGGTGCGTAGATTCTTGCGCAGGGCGTCATTCACCGCGGCATTGTTCGCCAGCTCGTTACTCGGCACAGAGCTTTCGGTTTTGTCGAGCACAGAAGCGCTGTCACCAAGATAAGCAGCTTCAGACGGCGAGGGCGCGAGCACAACGGTTGAGGGTCGGGCCCCTCGATTGCTCGCCAGGCGAGCCGATGGCGGTTGCTGCCCCGGATGAGTCGTTGCGATCGCTGGCCGTTCTTCACTGACGGCAGCAGTTGCAGGAGCTTTGTCGGCCTGCCCGCTTGTCTGAAGCGGCAGAGGATTGTGCGCGACATTTACCGGTTGGCGGTGTTGAACGACATAGATGCTACCCAACACGACAAAAAGGCCCGCACCAACCGTCGCAAGCGTACGCGGCCGGAAGATTTCAGAGAAACCTTGCCACCAGGGAGCCGCCGCAGCCGTGACGGCCGGTGCAGCGTCCCGGATGATTGCTTCGGCTTCCAACTGGGCCCGGATGGAAACCCATATGCGGTCGGGAGGAGTAACCTCCGCCGGAACGGCTCTTGCCGCGACAACGACGGCGGAAAGATCGGCAAGCAAATCCCGACAGCAAGTGCAGCCGGCAAGATGCTCACGAGCATCCGAGGGAAGACCATCAAGGCCCTCTCGTTCCAGAACGGCTTCGAGTTCTTTACACTGCATACCACAAACTCCGCAGGGCACAGCACTCAGTGGCTCTCCCCGCAAAAATCCGTAGAAGCCCAGGCGCACCGATTGACATCTTTGACGGTAGCAACATTCTAGCTCAATCCTTTGTGCCCGACTGCGCTTTCAGAGACTGGCGTTCCTGACGAGCCTGATCCCTAATCTCTTCCTGCAGGAGCTCGCGCAGGCGAGTACGGGCTTTATGCAACTGCGACTTCGAATTGCCAACCGAGCATCCCATGATGTCCGCAATCTCGTTGTGTTCGTAACCCTGAACATCGTGCAGGACGAACACGGTTCGATATCCCGGAGGAAGCTGCTCGATCGAGCGGTCGAGGTTGACACGGTCGACGGCGCCGGCCAAGCGCAGATCCGGAGCGCCGACATCGCGCTTCGGACTGCTGTTCTCTTGATCCGGATCCAAAGTCTCTTCCAGTGAATCGGTCGGAAGCGATTTCTTGCGCAGGCGCATGAGCACGACGTTTACGGTCATGCGATGCAGCCAAGTCGAGAAGGCCGATTCACCGCGGAACGTGCCGATCTTGCGGAAGAGCTGAAGGAAAGCCTCCTGCATCAGATCTTCGGCGTCCGCGGGGTTGTTGACCATTCTCAAGCAGAGGGCGTAGACCCTGCGGCTATGAAGTTGATAGAGAAAGTCGAAAGCGGCAGAATCCCCCGCCTGGGAGCGGCGGATGGCCTCCGCTTCCGTCCACGCTATGGGCTCGGTTGATCTTGGTCGGGCCAACAATCCACTAGTGGCGCCACTAGGTGCGATGCGCCGGGTTCCCTTCAGAGTTGTCCCGAGTACGGACGTCGAGGAGCACATATGCCCTATAGAAGGGGGTAGCCCTCAATAGGTTGCATGAGGCTGCGGCGATCCGCAGGGATAACGCTATTGTCCCTTTAGCAACGCCATCCGTCTATGGGCAAGATGCCTGGCATGGGCCATCACGGGAGAGTGTGTGCCGCCGCAGGACTCGTCCATGGCTGCCTGAAAGCCGGCCAATTGCGGCTCCGGGAGAGCGTGAAGGAAAGATTTCAGAACGACGACGGCCTCACGCAGGCATGTATTTAGGTCGTAGTGGATTGAATCGAGAAGCTCCCAATCTTGATCCGGCTGGAAAGAATCGCCGCCGGCCAACTCTTCGGCCGTCGATTCAAAGCTTAAGTCGAGTTGATCTACAAGATCCGCCAGGGCAGAGATTTTATGAGAGAACTGAGATTTACGGGTGAGAAGGATTCTGCTGAAAAGCTCATTGAAGAATGCTACTCGCTGGCTTCGGGAATTCTGAAAATTTTGGGGGTCAAGAGGAGCGAGATTGGGCGCGACGCCAAAATGCTTGGCATGATCGAGCATCACTTCGAGCAAGGAGTGGAGTGGGTGCGCGAGCCGTGCGCAAAGCGCCGGCGCAACAGTAAGGACTTGCGAGGCTTTGCAGTTCAGCCCGATGCGCCGCATTCCGAAGGCTTCATCGAGATTCACGCTGAACATGGCGTAAGCAGTTTCGAGGCGGCGGACGCATTTGACGTAGGCGTTCGATTTGTCGCCGTTTAAAGGTTTACGCCAATCTTGCGACACAGAAACGGAGTGCATTGAGAGTGGGCGGAGACGCACAAGCACCTCCCTAAAAATCAGCTGCAGTATAGCAAATTACAAAAACGCAACGAAACTTTATTCAATTTGTTTCAATTCGAATCGGTTGCTCTTCGAAAAAATCTCGGAGCGAAACGCCTGGTTCTTCAAGGGGGCGGTTCCTTGCTCTGTCTGTGAAGCCGCCTTTATACTGCTGAATACTAGATTCGGAAAGGATCAAGCCCCTCTTGCAATTCGAGCCGAAAGATCAATTCCTGCAGCGGCAAAAGAAATTAGAAGAAATCCAGGCGCTCGGTTATGAAGCGTTTCCTCGGGAGTTTCCTTGGACGGACACGCCGGCGGAGCTGGTGAGCAAATATTCTTCGCTGGACACAGCGGAATTGGAAGCAGAGAAGAAGCAGACGCGGGTCGCCGGAAGGATCGTTTCCTATCGATTGATGGGTAAGGCGGGATTTGCGCACCTGCAGGGGGCCGGAAGCAAGATCCAGGTCTACGTGCGAAAAGACGTGGTAGGCGAAAAAGGCTTCCAGTTGTTTCACTTGCTCGATTTGGGAGACCACGTTGGCGTGCATGGACACTTATTCCGGACAAAGAGCGGGGAGCTTTCGGTTTGGGTCGTGGAACTCTTCTTTTTGAGTAAAGCGTTGCTGCCCCTGCCTGAAAAATGGCACGGGTTGGCGGACATCGAGTTGCGGTACAGACAGCGGTATCTGGACCTGGTCGCGACAGAAAAATCACGGGAAGTCTTCCAAATGCGGGCGCGAATCGTCCGCGAGTTGCGACAATTTTTCGATAAGCGCGGTTATATGGAAGTGGAAACACCGATGATGCATCCCATTCCGGGGGGGGCAATGGCACGGCCATTTGTCACCCACCACAATACCCTCGACATCGATCTATATTTGCGGATCGCGCCCGAACTGTATTTGAAGCGGCTGACGGTCGGAGGTTTGGATCGCGTATATGAAATCAATCGGAATTTTCGAAATGAAGGGATCAGCACGCAGCACAACCCCGAATTCACGATGTTGGAGTTCTACGAGGCGTACAGCAATTACCGAGACTTGATGCAACTGAATGAAGAATTGTTCGCGCTGTTGGCAAAAAACATCACGGGGTCGAGCACGGTAAAGTACGGCGAGGTGGAGCTGGATTTTTCAAGAATCGAACGATTGACCATGCGGGAAGCCATCCAGAAGTATTGGCCGGAGGGTGCGGGCCGAGCGCCTACGTTCGAGGAGCTCGCGGCACCGGGGGGGGCAGAACGGGCGACTGAACGATACAACGTTTGGGCGAAGGCGAATCATGCCGAATATGCCGCGGCCAAGGGAAAGCTGGTGGACGGCGAGTGGACGGGGTTGCTGTTTGAAACTGTCGCCGAAGACAAGTTGGTGCAGCCGACCATTCTGTACGATTTTCCACTGGAGATTTCGCCGCTTTCGAAGCAGAAACCGGACGATCCATCCCTGGTGGAACGCTTCGAGATCTATGTGGCGGGGATGGAGATTGCCAACGGTTTTTCGGAGCTGAACGATCCTGCAGAACAAGAGAGGCGTTTTCTGGCGCAGATCGCTCAGGGCGGAGATGAGGTGCCGAAGCAACTGGATGTGGACTATCTACGCGCGCTGTGCCACGGGATGCCACCAACCGCGGGGGAAGGCATCGGGATCGATCGCTTGACGATGCTCCTGACCGATTCTCATTCGATCCGTGATGTCATTCTTTTTCCGCAACTGCGCCCGGAAAGCAAGAAGGAAGACGGTGTGGCGGGTGCGCCTAAAGCCTAATTTTGGCGGTGGGGATCGAGAAGAAGGTTCTCGTCTCGCGAACTCCGCCTGCTTACTACAGGCAGGCTTGAAATGACAATTTTATGGGTGGGATTGGTGGTTAAGAGACGGATCAGGCTGTGAGCTTTGAATGGTTCGTAGCCAAGCGCTACCTGCGGTCGCCGAACCGGCCGGCTATCCTACGGCTGATCACTGTGTTCAGCATTGCCGGAGTGGCGGCGGGCGTGGCTACGCTGGTCATTGCTCTGGCGATGAACAGCGGTTTCCGGGAGACGCTGCAGGACCGCCTGTTGGGCGTAACCGCGCACATTTCCCTAACGCGTCCAGGTTCGGACGGAATTCAAAACTACAAGGCGCTGACGGAGAATCTGCAGAAAACGCCCGGAGTGAAATTCGTAACCCCGGCCATTTACGAAACCATGTTGCTTTCCTATGGCGGGGAAGCTCGCGGCGTTGTCGTCAAGGGAATTGACGTGGCTCTCGAGGAGCGCGGCGACGAGGCACTGCAGAAGCTTTCGGCCGGGCGCAAAGATTTTTCGCCGGACCCGGATGGGATCGACGCGATGTTGGTCGGTAAGCAACTGGCAGAGGAATGGAGCGCGCGACCGGGTGATTATGTAACGCTGACAAGTCCGCAGGGACGGTTAACTCCGTTTGGGCTGATGCCGAGAACAAGAAGATTCCGCATTACGGGAATCTTTGATTCGGGATTTTACGACTACGACGAAAATTGGTGCTTTGTAACATTGCCCGCGGCGCAATCGCTGGCTGGGACGGGTAATGTCGTGAACGTGCTTGAATTTCGTTTGGATAAACCGGAACAGGCGACGGAAATTGCGAAAAAAGTAGAGCGAAAGGCCGGAGAAGGATTCACGACGACGACGTGGATGGAGCAGAATCGCGCGCTGTTTCGCGCACTGCGCCTGGAAAAGCTGGTCACCGCGATTTTCATCGGGCTTATTACATTTGTGGCCGGGTTAAACATTTTAGTCGTGTTATCGATGACCGTGACAGACAAGGCGAAGGACATTGCCGTGCTGTTGTCGTTCGGAACGCGCAGGGAGCAGGTTCGACGGATTTTCTTGTTGCTCGGAATGGTCATCGGAGCTTCGGGAACTGTGCTCGGACTGGGGGTTGGATATGCGTTTACATGGATCGCCGGAACCTATCACCTCATTCCATTGGATCCGCAGGTCTATGCGGTGCCATTTGTTCCGTTTCACCCGAGCTTCTTTGATGGGTTATGGATTGCGCTAGCCGCTATGGGGATTGCGGTGATGGCGACGGTCATTCCGGCGAGAGCAGCAGCCCGCTTACTGCCGGTCGAAATTCTGCGTTTTGAATGAAAAGAAAAAGGACTGAGAATGAAGGGTTTAGAGGCCTGAGTTTGGCTGCAGATTTGCTCCTAGGAGAGCACCCGTCGCATGAGCTTCGGAGGTTCAAGGTCCGTGCCACGGAGAGAGCGCACAGAAACGGCGTGAAGGCATTGATAATAGTGAGCTTAGCGGCGGTCGAAATCATATCGTTCTAATCGGTAATTCGAGCACGGAACGGCGCGGTAGGAAAAGGGAAGAAATGGGAAATCGATGGGCGCCAGACGTCGCCCTGGTCCGCAGACAAGGTGGCCATCTCGCGAATCGAGGGACGTAGGCATCAAACCATTAGACACGCAACCAGCGTAAGTAAGGGTGAGGGATTTCTAACGAAGGGATTAAAGGAAGCGGATCGCAAGAGACAACCGATGGACAGCCCAGAGAAAACCGGCGAAGCGATCCTTGAAGCGCGAGGATTGAAGAAGACTTACGGCGCGCGCGAAAAAAATCTGGAAGTTCTGGTGGATGTAAACCTGAAATTAGGCGAAGGAGAGATGGTTGCGGTGGTTGCGCCATCGGGCGCGGGAAAAAGCACATTGCTGCACTTGCTGGCCGCGCTAGACACTCCAACGAGCGGTACAGTATACTTTCAAAATAAAGCGATAGAAACGAATGCAGACGCGGCGGTGGCAGAGTATCGCAATTGCGCCGTGGGGTTTCTCTGGCAGCGGCACCAGTTGTTGCCGGATTTCACGGCAGCAGAAAATGTAGCGATGCCGCTACTAGTGCGCGGTGAGCCACAAGCGAAAGCGCAGATGGAAGCGCGGAAGTGGCTGGCAGAAGTGGGTCTAGAAGACCGAGCCGAGCACCGTGCAGGAGAACTTTCGGGCGGAGAACAGCAGCGAGCAGCAATCGCGCGGGCACTGGTGACAGGACCTCGTGTGCTGCTGGCCGATGAACCGACCGGAGATCTAGACGAGCAGAATGCTTGGGCTGTGTTTGAGTTGTTAGAGAGGCTGCACCGCACGCATCGCCTGACGTCGCTTATCGCGACGCACAATCTGGCGCTAGCCGAACGGTGTGACCGAATCATCGGACTCGAGCATGGTGTTCTGCACGGCCGCGGCGTGGGGAACGTTGCGGAGGGGACCCCAGGGGGAGAAGCGAGCTAACGTGTTCGAACGATATACAGAAAAAGCGCGACGCGTCATTTTCTTTGCCAGGTACGAGGCCAGCCAGTACGGAAGCCCGTACATCGAGACCGAGCATCTTTTGCTCGGGCTGATGCGGGAGGACAAGGCACTCGCGAACCGATTCTTGCGTCAGCAGGGATCGATCGAATCGATTCGAAAAGAGATTGAAGCGCGGATTACGATTCGCGAGCGCATCTCGACGTCGGTCGAAGTGCCGCTAAGCGCGGAGTGCAAGCGCATCCTGAACAGCGCGGCGGAAGAGGCCGAGCGTTTGGGGCACAAGCACGTTGGCACGGAGCATCTGCTTTTGGGAATCTTGCGCGAAGAGAAGTGCTTCGGCGCAGAGATTTTGATGGAGCGCGGGCTGCGGTTGTCGGCGTTGAGAGAAGAACTCTCGCGGACGAGCGGAGAGAAGAGTACGGCGGCGCGGCCCAAAGAGACGTCGCTACTGGCTGAATTCAGCCGCGATCTGACGCAAGCCGCCACCGAAGGTAGTCTCGATCCCTTGGTTGGACGCGAGGGTGAAGTCGAGCGGGTAATCCAGATTTTGTGCCGACGCACAAAGAACAATCCCGTGCTGATCGGCGAGCCTGGCGTTGGAAAAACAGCGATCGTCGAGGGATTGGCGCAGCGGATCAGCGATGGCGATGTTCCTTCGTTTCTGGCCGACAAGCGGATTTTGTCGCTCGATCTGTCCTTGATCGTGGCGGGAACGAAATACCGGGGACAGTTTGAAGAGAGATTGAAGACCATCATGAAGGAACTGATGGAGAGCCAGAACTCCATCGTGTTCATCGATGAGCTGCATACGCTGGTCGGCGCAGGTTCGGCGGAAGGTTCGCTCGACGCGGCGAATATTTTGAAGCCGGCGCTGTCGCGTGGAGAAATTCAGTGCATTGGCGCAACGACGCCGAGCGAATACCGAAAGTCGGTCGAGAAGGATCGTTCGCTCGAGCGCAGATTCCAAGCTGTGAAAGTGCCTGCGCCGACCGAAGACGAAGCGGTTCAGGTGATCAGCGGTGTGCGCGAGCGGTACGAAAAGTTTCACGCAGTGAGTTATACCGACGAGGCGCTGCGCTATTCGGTTTATCTTTCGAATCGCTATATTCCTGACCGCTTCCTGCCGGACAAGGCGATCGACCTGATCGATGAAGCCGGGGCGCGGGTCAAATTGCGCCAAGCGTCGGTCCCCGAAGAAGTCAGCGAAGTTCAGAAGCGCGTGAAGTTCATCACCCACCGGATGGAATCAGCCATTGCGGCGCACGAATTCGAAAAGGCGCGATTCTACTCGGAAGAAGAGCGCAAGGAGAAAGAAAACCTGCGCGTGCTGCGCGAACGCTATAAGCTCGACGACGCTTCCACGGGTATCGTGACGCGTGAAGACATCGAAGAAGTGGTCTCTCGCTGGACTGGTGTCGCGGTAACCTCCATTAAAGAAGATGAGCAGCAGAAGTTGCTGCGCATCGAACCGGAACTGCATAAGCGGGTCATCAGTCAGGACAAGGCGATTACCGCGCTGGCGCGAGCCATTCGCCGAAGCCGCGCAGGGTTGAAGTCGCCACTGCGGCCGGTGGGTTGCTTCTTCTTCCTCGGTCCGACTGGCGTCGGCAAGACCGAAGTCGCTCGGCGGTTGTCGGAATTCCTGTTCGGAAGTGAAAAATCTCTAATCCGCTTCGATATGTCCGAATTCATGGAGAAGCATTCGGTTTCGAAACTCATCGGTGCGCCTCCAGGGTATGTCGGCTACGAAGAAGGCGGACAGTTGACCGAGCGCGTGCGTCGCACGCCGTATTCGGTTATATTATTGGACGAAATCGAGAAGGCGCATCCCGACCTCTTTAACATCTTGTTGCAGGTTTTTGAGGACGGGCAATTGACGGATGGTCTCGGCAATACGGTCGATTTCCGCAACACAATCATCATCATGACTTCCAACCTCGGTGCGCGGCATTTGCAAAAGCGCACATCGATCGGCTTTCAGTCGGGGCTCGACGAAGCCAGCCTGAAGAGCATGGAAGACATGGTTTTGGGAGAAGTGAAGCGGGCGTTCAATCCGGAGTTTCTGAACCGGCTGGACGACATCATCCTGTTCAATCCTCTGGGCGATGAGGATCTGCTGAGAATTATCGACCTGCTGGTCGGGCAGTTGAACGACACGCTGATCCACCGGCAGGTGCAAGTGGTTTTATCGCCCGAAGCGCGCCAATGGATCCTCGAAAAGACGTGCGCGGACCGGAATTACGGAGCGCGACCGTTGCGGCGGGCGTTGCAAAAATATGTGGAAGACCCGCTGTCCGAATCGTTGATCCAGGGGGGAATTCAGAGGCCTGCAACATTGCAAGTTTATGTTGCGGGGGAAGGTCTCGCATTCCGGCCTGTTGGTGAGGCAACCCCAGTCGTTCATTAGTGAATCTGACGCAGCGTGTGACCGCATAGCGGCCTGAAATGGGAAGGCCGTAAAGCGAAGTACGCTCGGCCGGCCCATACCGGGACCGGCGGGAGAATACAAATTGCGTTTGGGGGCGCGGCCTTGAGCCGATCTACGGCCGCTCAAAGGATAGTCTGTTTCTCGCCGGACCGGACGACCTGGTGTGTCCGCCAGTTCTGTGTCTTCGTCTTTGCGGTAGCGCTTTCGCTACTCGGCAAGGATTGCTTTGCGAAGACAGCATCTCCTGAAACCGAAGGAAGACAACCCGCGGGCGGCGTGACGCTATTCCACGCCACCTTGAGCGAAAACACCCTCGAAGAAAAAGTGGAAGAAGCGCCGACCGATCTGCTCGTTGGACAGGCCCAGGATCATGAAGGGCAGGCGTTCATCGAGCGCATCGAGTTCGACGGCAACCGGCGCATTCGACGAGATACATTGCTAGCGCGCATCTTCACGCGGCAAGGCGATCCTTATAACGAAGAAGGTTTACGGCGCGACTTCATGGCGCTATGGAATACGCAGTTTTTCGAGGACGTGAAACTGCGCGTGGAAGACGGAGAAAAGCCCAACGGAAAAGTCATCGTGTTCGAGGTGAGAGAGAGGCCGGTGATCCGCCGCATCCGGTACGACGGCATTCACTCGATTTCCGAATCGGACATTCTCGACCGCTTCAAGGAGAAGAAAGTCGGGCTGACGGTAGAAAGCCAGTTCGATCCGACACGAATTAAGAGAGCGGAAGTTGTCATCAAGGAATTGCTGGGGGAGCACGGGAGGCAGTTTGCGACGGTAACGCCGCAGTACGAAAAAATCGCGTCGAGCAACGCGGTTATCCTGGTTTTCAAGATCAGCGAAGGGCCGAAGGTCAAGGTCGGGAAGATCAAATTTACCGGCAATCACGCGTTTAGTGACCGCAAGTTGATTCGCGCTATGCACAACAACCGGCCGTACGCGATTCCGCTGTACTTCACCAATATCGATGTGATGTCGAAGACCTACGATCACGACAAGCTGATCGAGGACGAGGAAGTCGGTATTCGCGGTCTCTACAACGACAATGGCTACATGAAAATGTCGCTCGGCGATGCAATCCTCGAGAACGTGGACACGGAAGGCTGGAAGTATGGCATTCCGCTGACCGGGAGGACCGCGGGTAAGGCGGTGAACATCACCATTCCCATCGAAGAGGGCGACAGGTACACGATGGGGACGATCAAAATCGTGAGCTCGGACCCTGACAAGGCGCTTTCTTTGAAGGTGGACGCGCTGAAAACCGTGTTTCCGCTGAAACCGGGAGACGTGTTCAACGCCTCGAAGCTCCGTAAAGTGATGAAGGACTACGAGAGCATCTACGGGCAGTATGGTTTCATCGACTTCGTTCCCGAGCCGCAGATGGATTTTGACGAAAAAGCCAAGCGGATCGATGTAACGATGCGATTTGACGAGGGCAAACAGTATTATGTCCGGCGGATCGAGTTTAGCGGAAACACAACGACGCGCGACAAAGTGATCCGGCGCGAACTGTTGATCGACGAGGGGCAACTGTTTAACAAGCGGCTTTGGGAAATCAGCATTCTGCGGCTGAATCAGTTGAATTTCTTCGACAAGATCGAACCGGAGAAGGCGGCCGAAATCAAGCGCGACACCAAGGCCGGTACGGTCGACATTCTTTTGAAGTTGAAAGAGAAAGGCAAACAGTCGATCGGTTTGCAGGGCGGCGTCAGCGGATTGGCCGGAGGGTTTATCGGGCTGACCTATCAGACCAACAATTTCCTGGGATTAGGCGAGACGTTGACACTTTCGGCCCAGGTCGGGCAGTACACCCAGAGCATCATGCTGGGCTTTTCAGAACCTTATCTGTTCGACCGTCCGATCGCCACGGGCTTCACGATATTCAAATCGCTGTACAAGTTTAACCAAGCGGAACAAGCGGCGGTAGTGACGGGCCAAGCCGTCAGCGTCAACCCGCAGTACATCCAGGACTACAACCAGAACAGCGAAGGGTTCACCGTGTACGCGAGCTATCCGCTGAAGCGCTATGCGTTCACGCGCGTCGGTGTGACCTATGGGCTGACGCACACGGATATCACCACCTACAACCAGGCGTCGCAATTGTTATTCACACAATTGCAGTATCTGAGCATCGCCGGCCCCAGCGCGCTGAACGGAATCCTGTCCAGCACCGTGACCACTTCGATCTCGCAAAACACGCTCAATAACCCGATCAATGCAACCACGGGAAGAAGCTATTTTTACTCCTTGGCAGTGTCCGGCCTTGGCGGAAACGTACGGACGATCACCAACACGGGCGAGTTCAAGTATTTCCATCCCATCAACCATAAACGCAACGCGGTAGGAGTTCGCTTCCTGGCTGCATGGACGACCGGGTATGGCGGAGGAGAAGTGCCACCATTCAGCCGCTTCTATATGGGAGGCGAAAACGATTTGCGCGGGTTCGACATTCGCGCCATCTCGCCGGTCACATACATACCGAGCGTGGTGAATACGGCGGTTACCTTCACCGACAACCATCATCTGTCAGGGGGAGGCTATCCGACTCAGGGAGTTTTTACTGTCCCGGTGGTTGCCTACACAATCACATTCCCTGGAGCGGACCTGCAAAGTGTCGCGAATCTTGAGTACCGAATACCGATCGCCGGGCCGGTGGGCATGACCTTGTTCAACGATATCGGGACCGATGGAATCCTGAACAAAAACGCGCTGAAGCTGGATCCGACAGGCGTCGCAAATATCAACCAGCAATTCCCGCTGGTCAATCAGGGTCAGCAGTTGCAAATCGCCCCGAACACGAACTTCCACATCCGCGATTCCGTGGGCATTGAATTCAATATCAACATTCCGATCGTGCAGGCGCCCTTCCGGATCTACTATGCGTATAACCCGCTACGCATCCACCAGACGATCGTCGCGCCGTTCGACAGAATCAATCTGACGAACCTTTATACAACGTGTCAGTCCCTGGGGTTGATCAATCCGCTGCACCCGAACCAGTGCGATCCATCGGTTTTGTATCAGGTCCAACCGGTACTGCAGAATCCGGGAAGACTGAATTACTTTGAGCCGTTGACGACGTTCCGGTTCACGGTGAGCCGAACGTTCTAGGCAGGGCAACGGGAAAAAGAATTCGGGCCATCCAAACGGGGAACGAGAAATTTAGCGAGTGGCGCGGGAGACTTGGCCGCGCAGATTTCACCAGGGAGATGTGATTCATGAAGTTGCGCACAATCAAAACAGCCGCAATGCTGGCACTCGCGGGGGCGATGTTGCAGAACGGGTGCGGCGGGTCGGGTGCAAACACGGTTATCGATACCGTGTCGCCGGCGGCAGCGACGGTGATCGCAGGGACCGTGCAGACGTTCACGTCTACGGTGACGGGTTCGACGACGACAACCTCGCAGTGGTCGTGCACGTATGTGTACACACCGAATTCCACGACATCACAGCCAAACCCGGCGCAGGTGGGGCCTCTCAATTGCAGTTCGGGACAAAAAGTACCGGCCTTGGGCAACGGGACGATCGGAACATGGACGACCACACCAACAGCTCCGAGTAACGTTTTGACGTACACGGCGCCGACATTGACGGATTTTCCAAATCCCATACCGACGATCACGTTCAAAGCCACCGCCGACGCAAATAAGAGTAAAACCGGGACAGCAGTGATGTCCCTCGATACGGGAATACGAACCTCCGTAACGCCTTCGACGGCGACGGTGCCTACGGAGATATCACCGGCACAGCAGGTGAAATTCACCGCCGACTTCCTGAACGTCTCACCGGCTAATGCGAATCCGCAGTGGAAAGTGGTGCAGCCGGTAGCGGGGAACACGACGGATTTCCCGAGTGGAACCACCCCCGAGCCGCAAGACGTTACCTGCAGCCCGCAATGCGGCACGATTTCCGCGCAAGGTGTATTTACGGCGCCGGCGAAGCAACCGACGCAGACCTATCCGATTTCGAGCGGATCGAGCAACACGACAGCGGCCCCGACGGTGTATGTGTTGGTATGGTCGGGGTCGGATATCTTCCATTACGCCATCGCCACGATTACGCTCGTGCCCGCCAGCACAAACCCACTGACGTTTACGGGGATTCAACCGACGACGATTCCTACAGGAGGCGTGTTACAAGACGTTTTCTTGAATGCGAAGAATCTGTTGAATACAACGACGATCACATTTACGCCACCCGGGCCGAACCAATCTCCTCAGGTAATTCCCGCGTCGAATATATTCACCATACCGATCACGACTTCCTACTGTCAGCCAAGTGCTACGGGCGTCACGCCGGTCATTACCTGCGACGCTTCCATCATGACGAGAGTCCGACTGACAACGCAGCAATTGGCAACAGCGGGCACAGGAAAGATCACGGTCAACAACATTCCGGACAAAGACAATCCTGGGCAGACTACTTCGATTTCTTTTCCAATCAATTTGGTTTATGTGAGCCCAGCGCTGGTGTCCGCCGTTCCGGACAGCTACCCGCAGGGAACGTCCACGCAATTTTCCACCGACGGCGGGTATTACGGCGGCGGGAACAGCCCGATCGTCAACCTGCTCTTCAATGGGCAGTTGAATATCGCGACCGCATTCAACGCGCGACAATTTACGGGACCGCTGACGGGCGGCCAAACGAACGCTCCGGGATTGTATCCGGTCTCGATCGTCAGCAACGCCCCGCAGGGATCGACGCCGCCATATTCGATCAAGACCACCGACGTAGCGGTTCAGCCGGTTTTTGCGGGTTTAAGCTCAGCCTATTTCACGACAGGAACAACGACGACACCTTCCACGCAGATACAAAATCCGCCTTCGATCCCGTTTCCCGCAGCGGGGGGCAATAAAAATCTTGCGCCGAGCGCGGTGGCGCTTAATCCCACCAAGGGATACGCTGTTTTCACGGACCAAGCCGCGAACGCAGTGCAAATCGTCAACCTGGTGCCCAACCCATCGCAGCCTGGTCGCTACATGCCGCAAATGGGAACGCAGGTTGCCGTCGGCCATCAGCCGACGAGTATTGCCATTGACGCCCAGATCAGTTTGACCAATTATCCTGGGCAAGACTTGGGCGTGGTCGTAAACAGCGCCGATTACACGCTGACGCTGCTGGCATTGCCTTCGGGACAAATCATCGGGTCGCCGGTTAGCCTAGCTGGATTGGTTCAGGAACCTCCCGGAACGACAGCGCCGACTCCGTTCTCGGTAGGCGTAGACCCCATAACGCATTATGCGGTCGTTGCCTTCGCCAATGCATTTGTGGGCTTCGTTGTGGATGTAAATCCAAATCCGTCGTCCAGTCAACCGAACTGCTTCGTGGCCTCGCAAAAGGTGCCATGCGCGATTGCCTCCGTGTCCATGAATACGAGTGCAACGCCGCAGGTGATCATGCAGCCGGATGCACCACTGGCGTATGTGACGCCGGGCAGTAACGCGACGCCCGGGAGCAGTGGAGTCACCTCCGTCGTGAATTTGCTTTTGACGAACAACACGGTGCCCATTGCCGCGGCGCCGAACGGAGTGACTTGCACGAACGACGTGGTCACCGTGACCACGCCGACGGCGAATGGATTGAATCCTTCTTCGCCAGGATCGGTCTTGATTGCCGGGGTCAGCCCCGCCGGCTTCAACGGAACGTACAACGTGACGAGCGTTGCCAACTATACGTTCACATACACCTACAACGGAACATCCTGCGGAGCGGCCACCGGCGGCGGCGGCACGGTCACCTATGGCAATCCCTATTACACGTTCAGTGTCAGTTCTACGGCGACCGGCGGAGCGATCAATCCAATCACGCGCACGTTCGCGTTTGCCGATCCGAACGCTGCGACCGCGGCACCCCAGATCGGCTTCATATCGTCTCTGGACCAGTCGGTGAGTTCGTTGTATTTGACGCGAGGAAGCTGCAACACGTGCACGCCGATTCCTTCGGGAGCGCCGGAAGTCGGGTTGCGGTCGGTGTCGTGGGATCCGTTTACCAATGTTTTAGTCGCGTACAACCCAGCGAATATCTACAACGAAATCTCCCTGATCAATCCAGGAGGGCAGAGCGCGGCTGGATCGACGGCTGCATACCGCATCATTCAGGCGATTCAAACGGGTCAGAATGGCACAGGGAGCTATACGCCCGGCGGGAGCACGACGCCCGTGACGGTGTTCGGTCCAATGGTCTACGACCCCAAGACGAACCTGGTGCTCGTCGGAAACGCCGGATCGAACACTTTGACTTATCTCGATATAGACCCGACGACCACGTTCAAGCCAGTGAACGTTCAGACCGTTATCGTGACCTCGGGAGGAGTGGCGAATGGGCAGCCGCCATTGTCGAGCGCACCGGGCGCGCCGAATCCGCTGCCGAAGGCAGTGTGCAATCCGTCGAATCCGACCAACATTTATGCTTCTTGCTTTCCGCAAAGCGTGACGGTAGGCCAGTCGGCGACGGCACGCGTACTCGGCCAAGGATTCCTCAACAGTGGAACGCCGGTCGTGCGGCTCGACACGGACCCCACCGGAATCACCATTACCGGTTCGACCGATACGGAGCTTGACATCACCATCGCAGCTTCCCGACTGATCAGGGCGCACGATTTTCAGTTGGACGTGGTGACCGGCGGAGGGCTGAATTCGAACACGATGGATCTTTATGCGGTCGGTGTTATCGACTTGGCGTCGCTGTGCTCCGCCGCGGTGATGCCGGAAGCAGTCGCGATCGACAGTATCGCCAACGTCGGTGTCGTCACCAACTATGGATGTAACAACATTTCGTTTATCAATCTCGATGCCAGCAACACGCACAACTACGGGGTGCCGTACGGATCCTTGCTCGCGACCGTTGCAACCGGACACAATCCGACCGGAGTCGACGTTATCCCACGGCTGGGTTATGCAGTTGTCGCCAACAACTCCGACGCGTCCGCGTCCATCGTTAAGTACGGAGGCAGCCCTTTTAGCGCGAGTCAAATGGCTTTTGCCTCCACCACTTGTACGACAGCCACAAGCGGAGTGACGACAACCAACATCTGCACGGGTCTATCGCCTCTAGGCGTCACCATCGATCAGGACCGGGCGCTCGCGTTGGTTGCCAATACCGGCGGCAACAGCCTTTCCGCCATAGACCTTACGCCGCTGTTGTGGTTGACGGGGGGCGCGTGCCATGCCCCTTCCGGTGCTGCAACCGGCTGCACGCCCGTGGCGCAATTGGTTGCGACGAGCGGACCGCCTACGGCGATCGCTGTCGATCCAAACCGAGCGGAAGCAGTGGTTACAAACATACAGAACGCCGGTACAACGAGCGTTACTGGCGGGCTGGACGTGATCAATTTGGCGACCACGCCGCCTTCAAAGACCACGACCTCTTCGATTAGTTCCTTGACGGCTAATCCGACGGGCATCGTGTACGATCCGGCCATATCGCCGGCATTGTTTTACACGGCGTCGACTCAACAGAATGCCATCTATACGTTTGACCCGGACAGCGGAACAACGAACTTGATTCGCGTGGGCATCAACCCGTTTTCTCTGGCGTATAACTTCAACACCGGAACGATGGTCAGTGTGAACTCGACATCGAACACTTCGTCGGTGATCGACGCGGTGAATGCGCCTACATTTGCCACGCGAGCAACACTCGGAATTAGCAGCCAGTCGCAGTTCGCGGTGGCGATTGACCAGTTCACGAATGTGGCCCTGGTCGTTGACCAGAACAACAACCGCGTTCTGTTGCTGCCGATGCCGAAATAACGAGATTCAGACGCCTTGCGTGTCGAGGTTTGCTTCGATTGCAGGGAAATTGGCGAGTCAGCTATACTAAAGTGTTTGTGATTCAGCTACGAGACGGGTCTGTGGGGAGCGACGGGCATGGTGTTCGGGAGCCGTGCCACTGTGTTGTTCTCGTTTCGGTACGGGTCAGAAAAACATTCAGCGGGACTACGCAAAAAGTTCAGGGTAACCCTTCGTTCGGCGAACGTGGAAGTGGAAGGCGTGCCCGGAGATCAACAAGGAGAATACAGTGAATTCGAGAAATTTGATGGGTGTAGTTGTTCTCGGCATGGCGTGCCTGCTCGGAACAACGGCCGTTCAGGCGCAAACTGCAGCCGGTTCCGCGTCAGCAGGTAAGATTGGCGTGATCAATGTGCGCCAGGCGATCGTGACGACCGCGGAAGGGAAGCTGGCTTCGAGCGAACTGCAGACACAATTTGCCCCGCGGCAGAACGAACTGGAAGGCATGAACAAGCAGATTAATGATCTGCGCAATCGCTTGAGCGCGGGAGCAAACACGCTGAGCGACGAAGAGAAGGTGCGATTGACGCAACAGGGCCAGCGGCTGACGCAGCAGCTCGACCGAAAGAATAACGAATTGAACGAAGACGTGCAGGCGGCGCAGGCGGACGTGGTCGACAAAATCGGGAGAAAGATGATGGACGTGCTGGACCGCTACGCGCGAGAGAACGGGCTTGTCGCGGTGTTTGATTCGTCCGCGCAGAATTCGCCGATTTTGTTTGCGTCGACGAACATTGATATCACCCAGGAAATTATCAAGCTGTACGATCAGGCCTATCCGGTGAAGGGCGGGGCAGCCGCGCCCGCGGCAAAACCTGCGCCGACCAAGCCAGCTACGCCTCCAGCGGCTAAGCCGCAGCAGTAGTTCGGGCACTTAGAGAACCATGAAAAAGGCCCTGGCCGACCGCTGGGGCCTTTCGTTTGTATGCCGAACAGCTCGAAGGTGCCAATCCTCTTCAGAACCTGATCGAGGTAGTCGAACGGCGTCGATGCTAGGCTGGGTCTGACCGAAGCGTGGAGCAAACACGCGAGCCAAATGGACAAGAACTTTGATCCGAGGCGTGAGCGTCGGGCGAGCCGGCAAATGGTCGCGAAACCCATGTCTGGTCTCGGCCGAGCTGCCGCGCCCAAAGCGTCCTGTGCGAGGTATAATCTGGGAGCGGCGGCAGCCATCCGCGTAGGGTATTGGCATGATGCGACGTGACTTTCTGCGGAGCGCCATCTACGGCAGTACGGTGCTAGCCGCTACAAGTGCGGCCGATCAAGCCGCGCGCGATTTGGTGAATCTGACCGGCACGGATTCACAGAACAAGCACGCACTCCCCACTCAGACGGCCATTCCGTTTCGGCTCGAAGATGTGAAGATCTCTGATCCGGAACTGCTTCGGATCCGCGAGCAAACCCTGAACTACATGCTCGCTCTTGATTCCGATCGCCTGCTGCATAACTTCCGCGTCAACGCCGGGTTACCATCGTCCGCCGAACCGCTCTACAACCGGGAGTCTCCGAGCAACGGCTGGCGCGGTCACTACGTCGGCCATTTTCTTTCCGCCAGCGGCCAAATGTATGCTTCGACTGGCGACGCCCGCATCAAGGCCAAGGGCGACGCCATGGTCACGGAACTGGCAAAATGCCAGGCGAAGCTTGGCGACAAAGGCTATCTTTCCGCGTTCCCCGAATCGGACTTCGACAACCTCGAGCAGGGCCGTCCTGCTGCGGTCCTCTGGTATGCGCTGCACAAAATCATGGCCGGTTTACTCGACTTTCGCGACTATTGCCAGAATATACAGGCACTTCAGGTGCTTGAAGGCATGGCGGCCTGGACGGACTGGCGAACCGGCCGGCTTCCCGAAGAACAGATGCAGCGCACGCTGCAAATCGAGTTCGGCGGCATGAATGAAGTTCTGGCCAACCTCTCCGCTGTCACTCGGAATCCCCGTTATCTCGTGGTTGCGAAATGCTTCGACCATCACGCGGTCATGGACCCCGCCGCCGAGGGGCACGATACGCTCACCGGCCTCCACGCGAACACCCAGATTCCCAAGTTCATTGGAGCAGCTCGCGAATACGAACTGACCGGCGACCCGTATTACCGCGACGCCGCGCTATTCTTCTGGCAGCAAGTGGCGCTGCACCGCAGTTACGTCGCCGGAGGCAACAGCGTCGGTGAACGCTTCCGTACGCCGCCGGACGTACTTGCTGCTGTTCTGACGGATCAGACCGAGGAGACTTGCAACACCTATAACATGCTCAAGCTAACCAGCCATCTGTTTGCCTGGCATGCTGAGCCACAGTATGCCGACTACTACGAGCGTGCTTTCCTGAACCACATTCTTGCCACACCGAACCCGGCGGAGGGTTCGCCACTTTACTATCTCGGAATGCAATCCGGCCAGTGGAAGGTTCACTTCATACCGCACGAGGGCTTCTTCTGTTGCTGCGGCACGGGCCTCGAAAATTTCTCGAAACTCGGCGAGGGCTTCTATTTTCACGATACAAAATCGCTCTGGGTGAACTTGTTCTTCGCCTCCGAACTGAACTGGCGGGAGAAGGGCGTCGTCATCCGGCAGGAAACGCGCTTTCCCGAGGAAGCCGGGACGCGACTTCTCGTCGAGACGGAATCGCCTGCCACCTTCGGCTTGCACGTGCGTATTCCTTACTGGGCCGACAATGCCAGGCTGACGATCAACGGCAAGCCTTTCTCGCCAAACGAAAGGTTGACACCCTCGAGCTACGTGAAAATCGAGCGCACCTGGAAAAACGGAGACAGCGTCG
The DNA here is from genome assembly GCA_963722985.1 of Candidatus Acidiferrales bacterium. Lineage (GTDB taxonomy): Bacteria > Acidobacteriota > Terriglobia > Acidiferrales > UBA7541 > Acidiferrum. The sequence continues at coordinate 1,604,710 of CAVROZ010000008.1, forward strand.
AAGTGAAATTGCCCATGCGCTTGCATTTGCAGACGATTCCCGACGACACGAACCTCGCCGCGATACTCTACGGCCCTACCCTGCTCGCCGGCGAACTCGGCACGCAGGACCTCGACCCCAAGCGCATCTACTCCGACGACAAAATTTTGCATGAGGGCTTTCCTGCCATTGCCGTACCCGAACTCGCCGGTGACCGTAACGCCCTCGACAGCTGGATTCAACCGGTCAGCGCGCCCGACAAACCGCTCACCTTTCGCACCATAGGCGCAGGCCGTCCTGAACAGGTCACTCTCAGTCCTTTCTACCGCCTATTCGACCAACGCTACTGTGTTTACTGGCGCTTCCGGACTGCCTAGCAGGCCGAGGCAGTAGACAGCGGGCTACCTTGCTTTTGCGAGTTTACCGGAATATACTCTAACTTCGCTCTGTTACGGGTCGCACCATAGAGTGGGCGCAAGCCCACTTTTTTGTTGCCGCCGGATGGACTGAGCTTCAGACCGGCTTAGGCCGGGGAGTCTTTAGGTGAATTTGGAAAAGATCCGCGAAGCCGCTGAGCGGGTAGCGCGCTCGGAAGGCCTGGAAGTCGTGGATGTCGAATGGAAGGTGGGCAAGCAGCGATTTCTTCGAGTGTACATCGACCGGCTTCCACCGCCTGAGACCACGGAAGCGACAGAAGGGGAAGAAGTTGCGAACCCCTACGCGAGAATCAGCCACGCCGATTGCGAAAAAGTGAGCCAACAGCTCAGCGTGATTTTGGACGTGGAAGAACTGGTGCCTGGACCCGGGTACGTGCTCGAAATCAGCTCTCCGGGGATGGACCGGGCGCTGAAGACGCCGTCGGAATTTCAGCGATTTACAGGACGGCTGGCCAAGATTTCGACGACCGAGCCGATCGGAGAGGCCAAGTTTTTCGAAGGGCGCTTAAAGGGGTTTACCGACGGGAAAGTTCGTATGGAGTTGAAAGGCAAAGAGGCCCGGATGGTCGAGATTCCGCTCGAGGCGATCCGCAAAGCGAACCTGGCGATCGAATTTTAGGGACTGAAGAAAATGGCGAACCTGCTCTACCAACAAATCGAAATGCTCAGCCGGGAGAAACACATCGAACCGGAAGTGGTGATTTCCGCCATTGAGGATGCCATGGTGGTGGCCGCGAGGAAGTACTACAAGTCCGAAGAGGACCTGCGCGGAAAGTTCAACGCGGAATCCGGTCAGGTCGACGTGTATTCGGTTCTGACCGTCGTTGAAGAAGTTACGGATCCAAAGCGCGAAATCAACCTGACGGACGCGAAGAAAAAAGACCCGAACCTGGAGTTGGGCGGTGAGATTCGCACGGCGAAGCCTACCGATGTGCTGGGCCGCATCGCGGCGCAGACGGCAAAGCAGGTGATCCTGCAGAAGGTGCGCGAGGCCGAGCGCGATACGATTTACAACGAGTATCACACGCGCGCGGGTGAGCTGGTGACCGCGATCGTGAAGCGCGCGGAAGGCCCGGACCTAATTGTCGACATGGGAAGGACGGAAGCGCGGCTGCCGAAGCGGGAACAGTCAAGATTAGAGACTTACAACATCGGCGAGCGTTTGCGCGTCGTGATCAAAGCAGTCGACCGCGCAGCGAAGGGCCCTCAGGTGATTGTGTCTCGCGCGGATGCCTCGTTGGTGCAGCGCTTGTTCGAGATGGAAGTGCCGGAAATTTATGACGGCACGGTGCAGATTCGCGCCGCGGCGCGTGAAGCTGGGGAACGCACAAAGGTAGCGGTTGCCAGCCGGGATAAGGATGTTGATCCAGTGGGTGCTTGCGTGGGCATGAAAGGCATGCGCGTGCAATCGATCATCCGAGAACTGCGCGGCGAGAAGATCGATATCATTCCGTACAACGAAGAAACCGTAGCATTCGCGCAAAAGGCTTTGAGCCCCGCGAAAGTGACGCGCGTGCAGATCACCGATCCGGAGAACAAAAAGCTGGAAGTGATCGTGGAGGATTCGCAGCTCTCTCTCGCGATCGGCAAAAAGGGACAGAACGTGCGGTTGGCCAGCAAGCTGATCGGCTGGGACATTGATATCAAGAGCGAAGAGGAGAAACGCCGCGAGATCGAAGAGCAAATGACGGCTCTGACGGCGCCGGCCACACCGCTAACGGTTCTGGCGGGCGTGGGACCGAAGACCATCGAAAAGATCGAAGCGGCGGGAATCACGTCGCTCGAAAAACTGGCCAGTATGACGCCGGAACAATTGATGGAGATTCCCGGCATCGGCGAGAAGATGGTGGACAAGATTTATCAGGCCGTGAATCGCTTCTATGAAGGTGGAGAAGCGGCTCCGGTCGAAGGTGAAGCCGAGGCGGCCGATGAAACCGCCGAAGCCACAGAGGAAAATGCGAAGGCCGTAGCAGAAAAGGAAGCAGGGCCGGAGACGGAACCGGCGGCTGACACCGAGCAGAACGCAGCGGAGTCGACGGAAGCGACTGAAAAGGAAACGACTGAAAAGGAAACGACCGCGGAGAATCACTCTGCGTATGCTGAACCGACGGTAAACGAAGCCGCCGAGAATCAGCAGGAAGAGAAAAATTCTTAGCGAAGTATGAGTGACACAACCCAAGTCCGAATTAATGAATTAGCCCGAGAGCTCGAGGTCAAGGCGAAAGCAATCATTGACCTGCTACCGGGGTTTGGCGTAACCGAGAAAAAGACGCACTCGAGCTCGATTCCCGCTGACGTTGCGGAGAAAGTTCGTCACGCGTTACAGGGAACTGTAGAACCGGCAACGCCTGCAGCGGCAGCTCCTAAACCACCCGCGCCGGTGGCTGCACCGCCCGCGCCTGTTGCTCTGAAGCCGGCTGCGCCCGTAGCTCCCGTTGCGCAAGCGCCACCTGCCGCAGCACCCGCGCCGCGACCAGCCGCACCGCAAACTGCACCAACCGCTCCTGCCGCTCCAAAACCAGTATCGCCGGCACCGGTGCCCGCAACTCCTATAGCCGCAAGACCGGCGGCACCCGCTGCTCCCGCACCGAGCGTGCCCGCGGCGCCACCAGCGCGGCCTGCACCACCAGCGGCTGCACCGAGAACTTCGCCGACGCCAGGTCAGCCGATTGCGCGTCCGCCTCAGGGAATGCCGCCCAGAGTTCGTCCCCCGCAGCCAGGTTCGCAACCCGTCGCGACCAGGCCAGGGACCGGGGCGACCGCGACGACTCCAGCTGCGCGACCGTCAGCGCCGGTGCGACCGCCCATGCCAACGGGCGGAAATCGCGGGCCGATCCCGGGGACCGAACCTCGCAGTGATCGTCCGACGGGACCGCGTCCCGGACAACCGATGCGCCCACAAACAGGACAAGGCGGGCGACCGTTTACGTCACGTCCCGGGGGAAGTCCGAGCGGGCCAGGCGCCCCCGGCGGACAAAGGCCATGGAGTCAGAGACCCGCAAACATTCCATCGGGTTCGCGCCCTGGACCGCGCACGCCCGGACGGCCGGCGATGCTGCCACCTTTCCCGGATAAGCTACCGCCAAAAGCGGAGCCCGGAAAGCCGCTGTATACGCGCAGACCGACACAACGGCAACGGCCGATGGTCGACAAGCGGGAGATCGAAGGCGAGCGGAAACTGCATCCGACAAGACAACGTCCCGGGGCAGGTGGAAGAGGCGCGGCTGCGGTGGCCATTCTACCGCCCGAGCCACGAGCGCCCCGCGAAGTAACTTTGACCGAAGGAATCACCATCCGCGAACTTGCGGAAAAGCTGGATATTCGAGCGAAGGACTTGCTGAAGACGCTGCTCGATCGCGGCGTGTTCGCGAGCATCAACCAGGCGCTGGACGTCCAGACGGCAACCGATCTGGCGCAAGCGTTCAATGGCGTGGTGAGCGTGGTTTCGTTTGAAGAGGAAATGGTTCTGGAGGTCGCCAAGGAAGAGACCAGAGAGAACCTGAAGCCGCGACCGCCGGTGGTGACGGTGATGGGTCACGTGGACCACGGGAAGACCAGCCTGCTCGACGGCATACGAGCCGCGGATGTGGCAGCAGGAGAAGCCGGAGGCATCACGCAACATATCGGCGCTTACAAAGTGCAGGTGGGAGAGCGCAGCGTGGTGTTTGTGGATACGCCCGGCCATGAAGCGTTCACGCGGATGCGTGCGCGCGGAGCGAAGGTGACCGACATTGTGGTGTTGGTGGTTGCTGCCGATGACGGCGTCATGCCGCAGACGCGCGAGGCCATCGATCACGCCAAAGCGGCGAGTGTGCCGATCATTGTGGCGGTTAACAAGATCGACAAGCCAGAAGCGCAGCCGGAACGCGTGAAGCGGCAATTGTCCGATTTGGGATTGGTGCCCGCGGAGTGGGGGGGCGACACGGAGTTTGTGGAAGTCTCCGCGAAGCAGAAGACGAACCTGGACAAGCTGCTGGAAATTATTTTGCTGGTGGCAGACTTGCGCGAGTTGAAAGCGAATCCGGATGCGCCGGCGAGTGGCACGGTGCTCGAATCGCGCGTGGACAAGGGCCGCGGACCGGTGGCGACGATTTTGGTGCAGAACGGGACGCTGAAGACCAGTGACTTTTTCATTGTTGGCTCGGTGTTCGGCAAGTTACGCGCGATGTTTGACGATCGCGGTCGCACCACGAAGGATGCGCCGCCTTCCACTCCAGTAGAGATTTTGGGTCTGCAGGGTGTGCCGGAAGCGGGCGACCATTTCCAGGTTACCGACGAGGCCAAGGCGCGGCACGTAGTCGAGTTTCGACAATCGAAGCAGCGCGACGCAGCCCTGCGAGCGAGCGCCGGTGCGCGCATTACGCTCGATCAGCTGCACGAGCAACTGAAGGCAGGCGAAGTTAAAGAACTGCCCATCGTGATCAAGGCCGACGTGCAGGGTTCCGCGGAAGTTTTGGAAGAAATGCTTCCGAAGCTTTCGACCGAGCAGGTGAAGCTAAAGATTATCAGCGCCGGCGTAGGCGCCGTGAATGAAAACGACGTGTTGCTGGCTAGCGCCTCGGGCGCGATCATCATTGCCTTCGGCGTGCGCCCGGAACGCAAGGCGGCGGAATTGGCGCAGCAGGAAAATGTGGACATCCGTACGCACAACATCATTTACGAAGTGTCCGACGAGATCAAAAAGGCCATGGAAGGGCTGTTAGAGCCTGTGGTGCAGGAGATGTACCTCGGCCGGGCAGAAGTGCGCAATACATTTCGGGTCAAGGGCGCGGGCACGGTGGCCGGTTGCTATGTGTTGGACGGAATCATGAAGCGCGACGCGCAGGTACGAGTGGTCCGCGATGGGGCCGTAATTTACACATCCAAATTGAGTTCGCTGAAGCGTTTCAAGGATGACGCAAGCGAAGTGCGAACCGGTTTTGAGTGCGGACTCGGCATCGCCAATTTCAACGATGTGAAAATCGGCGACATCCTGGAGTGCTTCCGGGTCGAAAAGCTATCCGCCGCCGAGGCTGCCGCGCAAGGGTCGGTTCCCGCCCGAAAATAGCGTAGGTGTCGAAGCCCGGGTGTCCATCCCCGGGAAAATCACAATGCCAGTAGGATTGCTAACGCTGGAATTGCATTTGCCGGAAGCGCGGTCGCTGAAGGACAAACGGCAGGTTCTGCGGAGCCTGAAGGATCGATTGCGCGGGCATTTCAACGTGGCGGTGGCCGAACTGGATTTCCAGGATCTGTGGAAGAGTTCGGTCGTGGGCGTGGTGACTTTGTCGAACGCCGAGCAGCACGTGGAGCAATCGCTTCAATTGGTTCTGGCGGAGGCGTATAAAATTCTGGGACCACTGCTGGTTTCGCATGACGTGGAGTTGCTTTGAAGGAAAGTCATTGTTATGAGCCCGGACCATCATCGACATGAACGCGTGGCCGAGGAGATCGCGCACGAGATTAACGCCATGCTCGCGGGCGAGTTGAAAGACCCCCGGCTCGAAGGCCATGTTTGCGTGAGCGAAGTTCGCGTCCAGCCGGATATGAAGCATGCCCGCGTGTTCGTCAGCGTGCGGACGGAAAATCCCAAAGAGCAGGCTGACGCGATCAAGGCGCTCGAACATGCGGCGGGTTTTATCCGTCACGAACTCATCGAGCGGCTCCAGTTGCGGCGGTTGCCGGATTTGCATTTCACGCTGGACCTTTCGCAGGAGCATGTGGAGCGTATCGAACGGTTGCTGAAGCAGATGAAGACGGAGAAGCCGTCGACACCGGAGGCGAATTCGTGAGGTATCAGCTTCGGAGTCGAACAGCAGGTTCCGCACTTCACTGTTCTGCGGTAGGTAGGCTCGGAATGACAAGCTGTTCAAATTCATTGAACTACGAGAGCGCCTGGTCCCCTTCGTCGATCAGGGCCAGCAGAAGAGAGCCGCTACAACGGCTTGGTTTCAGATCCAGCTGAGATGGCACGGCAGCCACAACCTGCGCCTTTTGACGGCGCCCTGGTGATCAACAAACCGCAACGCAGGACTTCTCACGACATTGTGGATGCGGTGCGGCATCTGGCGGGATTCCGCCAGATCGGGCATCTTGGCACGCTTGATCCGCTTGCGACCGGAGTGCTGGTCCTTCTGCTCGGAAAGGCCACGCGGCTGGTACGGTTTTACGCTGGGCGGCGCAAACGCTACAACGCTTCGTTTCGTTTCGGCTATGCGACAAACACCTACGATTCGGAGGGCGGAGCGACGGGACCGGACCTTTCGCCCGTTCTGGATCATCAGTTGATCGAACGACTGGCAGCGGTATGCGTGGGACGTTTCGAGCAGATGCCGCCGATCTTTTCCGCCAAAAAGATTCACGGGCGGCCGGCGTATGAACTGGCGCGCAAGAATCAGGTTGTTGAACTGAAGCCTGCAAGTGTGGAAGTGTTTGAATACCGGCTTCTCGAGATTGAAGGTTCCACCGCGCGGTTTTCGATTGAATGCTCGTCCGGGACTTATATCCGGTCGTTGGCGCACGACATGGGGCAGAAGATTGGTTGCGGCGCGCATTTGAGTGAAATATGCCGCACGGCAGTGGGCGAATTTTCGTTGGATCAAGCAATGGAGTTAGAGGAAGTGACGGCCGCCGCGCGCGAGGGGAAATTCGAGAACTGTCTGATTGCTTTGGGAAATCTGTTGCCAGATTATCCGAAGACGAATGTCTTGCCGGTGCTGGAGAAAAAGGTGCGTCATGGAGCGCAGTTCAACATCATGGCGTCTCAGGTGCAACCGGGGAGAGTGGAGTTGCCGCCCGGCGCGACAACGCAACTCGAAAGTGGCGGCGTGCATGCCCCACGATTGCGCGTATTTAGCCAGGAGAATAAACTAATCGCGATTGCCGAGGCGGTGGTGCCGCGTACGTATCAACCTGTGGTGGTGTTTGATCCGTTGCCTTAGCTTTTGCGGGTCTATCGGTTTTGCGCGGCCCGAGAGGTTTCTATGAATTCCGCCCCTGCAGGCGAAAGAACCGCGTCACCTGGCTTGAGCCGCCTGGTGACAATCGATGGACCTATTGCGCCTCGGGATTGGCCGGAAGCTAGAGCGAGTGCAGTGTGCCGCGATCTGGAGTCCGGACAAATCGTATTCCTGCCGCGCTCGCCGATTGAGATTCCCAGCGTAGATCGAGAGGTTCTTCTCGACCGCAAACAGTCCAGTTCGGCTTACCACAAGAATATTGCTTATCGTCCTTTCGAGGACCGCGTGACGGGCTTGGACCGCACCGAGGCTCAGGAAGCCGAGAAATTGCGCGCGATCCTGGCGGAATACTCCAAACGATCCATAGAATTTCTGAAGGTTTTCCTGGCTCCTTATGCCGAGAGGTGGAAGCTGGAGTTCGCCAGTTTTCGCCCGATTGAGGAAAAAGGGCGCTCTGCACGGCTGCATGCGCGAAACGATTTGCTGCACTTTGATTCGTTCCCGACGAGGCCAACGAACGGAGGACGCATTTTGCGATTTTTCACGAACATCAACCCGACGCAAAACCGCGTCTGGCTGACGTCACAAACGTTTGAGGCCTTCGGCCCTTTGCTGGTTAAGGCTGGAGGACTGACATCGTCACTCCACAATCCGCTCCTGCAGGGACTGCAATCTTTCGCCAGGACATTTCATCTTCGCGCAGCGAATCGATCTCCTTACGACGATTTAATGCACCGCTGCCACAACGCCATGAAGGAAGATGCAAACTTTCAGGAGAACACGCCGAAGAACCGCTGGGAGTTTCCGCCGAATTCGTCGTGGATGGTGTTTACCGATTGCGTGAGCCACGCGGTGCTGTCCGGGCAATATGCGCTCGAACAGACATTGCTCATACCGCTTTCGGCCCTTGTCGAACCGCAGCGCTCACCTTTGAAGATTCTTGAGTCGCTCGCCGGGCGCCGCCTGACCGTTTAGATCAACGTTCGTTTCGAAGCGCAAGGACTGCGAAAAAATTAGGTCACTGATTGGGCGGTGGGGTGGCTGGTTGCGGCGGATTGACGGGGTTCGGCTGAACCGGTGGCTGAGGCACCGGTTGTGCAGGCGCGCCGGCAGGTGGTTCTTCGGGTGCGCCAGTCGGTGGAGGAAGCGGAGGAGGCGCCGCCCCGCCAGCAGCACTTCGGCCGCTCACATCGCCGCGGCCTGCGTAGATCGTTCGCGACTCGCGTTCGGGAATGCGAAGATCGCGGGGCGTAATGAGAATCAGCAGTTCGTTGTTTGTATAAGAATCGTTGTTTGTGCCGAAGAGATAGCCTAGATATGGAATCTTGGCCAGTCCCGGGAGCCCACTGATCGATTTTGTTTTCTGGTAATCCATCAATCCGGAAACAATGGAAGTTTCGCCTTCCTTCAGTCGGATGGTCTGGCTCATCTGCTCGTTCGAAATGATGGGAATACCGTTGTTATTGTTACCGCTTAGGGCCTTCAGCTCGTACTCCAATTGCAAGGTGACTTCGTGGTTCGGGTGGATGTACGGAGTGGCCTTGATCTTCAGCCCGATATCGACATATTCCGCGCCGGGATAAGGTGTCTGCGCGATGGAGCCGGAAGAGATCGCATTGGTCGGACTGACCAGCAAGGTGACGTCTCCGTCTGTATCGCTGCCGAGGTTGTTGGTGACCACGATATCAGGCAGGGCATTGCCCGTGAAACTACCGGCCAAGATAGCGCCGGGACTCGTGCCGGCCGCGGGTTCCAAGGCTTCCGTGAAGAGGCCGCTACCGAGGTCAACGTACACGATTACCGTACCGGAAGGACCTTCGGTGGCCGCGATACCGCCGGTAGAGGTCCCAGCGAAATCAGCGATGGCGACGCCATTCGGAGCAGACGTTGTGGCCAAAGGTGATTGCGACGAAGCCGTGAAAGTACCGTTTCCATTGCCGAGGTATGCCGTGATGGTGCTGTCTTTCTGATTGGCGATGGCCAGACCCGGTCCGGTGCCTCCGGCCAGAGATCCTGAGGCGATGGCCACGGGAAATCTGCCGACAGGGAGAGGAGACCCGGCGAACGGCGTAAATGTACCGTCCCCGTTGCCCTGCAAAACCGTGACGTTATTGGTGGACTGATTGACGATGGCCAGATCGGGTTTGCCATCCCCGTTGAAATCAGCGGAGGTGATGGCGATTGGGCCGGTTTGTCCGGTGGGCAGGTGAAAGGGAGATCCCTTTACCTGCGTGAATGTGCCATTGCCATTACCGGTAAAGACAGAGTAGGTGTTGTCGGCGAAATTGGTGACCACAAAATCTAGATTCGCATCGGTGTTCGTATTGAATGTTCCCAAGGCAATGCTGCTCGGTTGGTTGCCGACGACATAGCTGACGGCTTGCACCGGATTGCTAAAGGTGCCATCGCCGTTGCCAAGCAGGATGGTGACGGAGTTGTTGATCTGGGAAGCGATGACCAAATCAGGATTGGAATTGGTAACTGTGTTTAAGGCGCCGATGGCAATAGAAATGGGACTGCCCGCGGCGCCCTGCGTTGCGGTAATGGAGGTGGAACCAAAAGCGACGGCGGTGGCCAGTCCCGAACTTGAGTTCATGGTGGCCACCGAGGTTTCCGAAGAAGCCCAAGCGACCGCTGGAGTGATGTTCTGAGTGCTACCGTCACTGTAGGTTCCTAAAGCCGTGAACGCGAGGGACGTTCCGGCAGCAATCGAACGACTGGAAGGGGAAACGGCGATGGACTTCAACGTGGCTGAAGTGACCGTAACAGTCACGATTGGACTGGTCACGCCGCCAATCGCGGCCGTGATTTGCGCTGATCCGGTAGCGAGTCCCCGAGCGGAGCCGGCGCCGACGCTAGCGATACCTGTGTTCGAGGAATTCCAGGCCGCGCTGGCGGTGACATTCTGAGCCGTGCCGTCACTGAAGGTACCGGTTGCGACAAGTTGCACCGTGCCGTTCCTCGCGACCGAGGGGTTTGTGGGGGTCACGGCGATCGATCGAAGAGTTGCCGAGGTAACCCTCAGCGTCACAGCCGAACTACTAACGCTGCCGAACGACGCGCTGATTTGCGTTGTGCCGGTGGCCTGGCCGAGCGCCAGACCGTTTCCCGAACCGATGGTGGCAACGGCGGTGTTTGAGGAGGCCCAAGTGACGGTCGAGGAGACGTCCTGTGTTGTCCCGTCACTAAAGGTTCCGGTGGCGGCGAATTGCTGCGTGCCGCTTGGCGCAATGGAAGCCGTGGTGGGGGTTAACGCAATCGATTTCAGCGTTGCGCTGGTGACGGTGAGTGGAACGCCGGGACTCACGATACCGGTTTGTGTGGAACTCGACGCGGCCGGCCCTAAAACGATGGGCGAGCCTGTGGCTTGAGCAAATTGAGAGACGGCACCGGTTCCTTGATTCAGCAGGATGGTGATGGAGTTGTCGTCCTGATTGACGACGGCCAGGTCTTGATTGCCGCTGCTGCGAAGATCCGCAGCCGCGAAGGCTACCGGGCCTTTTCCCACGGTAAATTGTTGGGTCCCGATTGTGGTGGTGGCAACGCCGCCCACGGCCGGGGTGAGGCCGCTCGAGCCCAAGCTGCCTGAAAGCAAGGAAAGGGTGATGGGATAACGTTCACCTGAAAAGAATGTAGCGGGCTTGCCGTCTTGTCCTCTGAGCAGGACTTGACGGCCACTTTGAACAAGGGAAAGCGTTTCGGAGAAATCGGCGGAAAGCGACGGTAGCGTGAGCAGAAAAGTGGATTTGCCGCCGCCGAAGGCAGCGATCGGAGGGATGGCGGTCGCTAGGCTGCTAAGGCCGCCGGTGGCGGCGGTGCCAAAAATGGAAGCCAGAAGAGTCAGGAGAGCGGTATAACTCGGAGCGGTGCGCAAGGCGCTGATCAGATTGGGAGGAACCGAATACACTGTCAAACTGGAAGGCGGCGTGATGCCTAGCTGCATGGCCTTGTTGCGGTCGACCTCGAGGAACTGGAATTCGAGAAGGACTTCACCGGGGGCGTGTTCCAAGTCCTTAATGATGGCCCCTGCCAAGTGGACACGGGGAATGGTGTCTCGAATTGTGAGGCTGTGGGCATTTGCGGATTGCTGGACGCGCTGCGCGCCCGTGAGGTCGCGAACCGCTTTCACGACGTCGGCAATCTCGGTGGTGGAGGCCGAATCTGGAAGCACGAAAGTCTGCTCAATAACGGTGTCGAAAGCTTTGCGTTTTTCCGCGGTGTCCGCGGCAACGAAGATCAGCTTTGCATTCAATGGCTTCCAAAAGGTTCCCGTTTCGAGCGACAGAACCTTCATCGCCGTATCGAAGTCCACATCGTCCAGACGAACCTTGATGTTTCGGGCCGGAAGATCGGCATCAAAGCTGACTTTGAGGCCGTAAGCGGCAGCAACTTGTTCAAAGGCGCCTTTCGAATCCATTTGGAAATGGAAATTTTTCTTTTCTTTGGACGGAACGAGTTGAGGCAGGCCTTCGGGGGCTTCTTCGGGCGGAGCATTTGTCGGATCGTTGCGCATCGATTGCATCTGTTTCAACCGTTCCTGCAGGATGTCATCGCTCGGATCAATGTGCAGAGCAGCGGCGAGTTGTTGGGTCGCGCCTTGGAGGTTACCTTCGACCGCCAGCTTTTCCGCGTTATCCGAATATGCCTGGATCAGCTTCGAGCGAAGAGCTGCCGCCTTGCCGACGATGGTGACGTCGAACGGCGAGTAGCGAACGGCTTCGTCGTATGCGGCGAGGGCCGCTTCGTAAGCCCCGGTTGCTTCTTCTTTTGTACCGAGATCGACCAGTCTCTTGGCACGCTTTGCATCTGGCTTGACCATGGCGTGAGGGTCATCGGATGTGGAGGTTTGTCGAGCATTTTGGGCGGGTAGGTTGGCGCAGGGCAAAAGCCAGGAAAGCAGGATCGCCAGAAGCGGCCGATAGACACGACGGGCCATATGAGTCGTTAGACGCACAAGTCCTCATTCTACAGCGGGGTGGGCAAAAGATGCGGCGTGTTACAGGAGCTTGACGGCACATGACGAGCAAAGGTAAACTGGACTTTAGTTGCAAATGATTTTCAACTGGAGTATTCGTGCTCTCCGCATTTCTGATCGCTCTCCGCGAGGGCGTTGAAGCCTCACTGGTCGTGGGTATTGTACTAGTTTATCTTGCCCGTACGGGGCGGACACATTTGTCCCGTTATGTTTGGGGAGGTGTGGCCGCTGCAGTGGCGCTCAGCCTGGCTGTTGCCATTGCACTCGAGCGGTTTAATATCAGCGAAGACGGGTTTGAAGGTTTGATGTATCTGGTGGCCGCGTTTTTTGTGGTCACCATGATCCTCTGGATGAACAACATTGCCAGGCATCTCAAGAAAGAAATCGAGGAAAAAATCGAAAAATATGCCGGGCGCGGCGGGTCCGCGGCGGGATGGGGCATCGGCCTATTTGTTTTCTTGATGGTGTTGCGCGAGGGCGCGGAATTGGCCCTGATTTTGCGCGCCGTGGAGATGTCGACCGAGGGGCTGCAGATCTGGATCGGAACAGTGAGCGGAATTGCGGCGGCCGTAGCAGTCGGATTGTTCTTCTTTAAAGGCACGTTGAAGGTGCCCTTGCATCGTTTTTTTGTGGTAACGAGTTCGATTCTGATTTTGGTAGCGATCCAGTTGGCGGTGACGGGACTGCACGAATTGAGTGAGGCTCAGTGGATCCCATCGAGCAAGACGGAGATGGCTGTTCTCGGGCCGATCGTCCGGAACGAATTGTTCTTTTTTGTGTTTGTTTTCGGCGCCGTGATCGTGATGATTTTTCGTGAATGGCAGAATGTATCGCGGGCAAAGGCTCCGGCCGCGCCGATGAATGATGCGGAACGCCGGCTGATGGAAGGGAAGAACCGGCGGCAGCGGCTTTGGATGATGGCCGCGGCGTTTGCAAGCCTCGGCGTCCTGTTGGCCCTTACGGCGGATTTTATTTATGCGAAGGTGAATTCCTCGCCGCCACAGGCGAGGCCAGTGAAGGCGGTGAACAACCTTGTGCGAATCCCTGTGGCCGAAGTGCAAGACGGGAATCTTCATTTGTTCACGCTCATCACGGACGGTCAGTCGATTCGCTTCATGGTGATCAAGAAACCGAACGGCTTCGGCACGGCGCTCGATGCCTGCTTGATTTGCGGAGCGGAAGGTTACCGACAGGAAGGGCAGAACGTGATTTGCCGGCATTGCGGTTCCGCCATTTATATTCCATCGATCGGACAGAAGGGCGGATGCAATCCGATCGGTTTTGCTTCGCAGATGGAAGGCGACGAAATTGTTTTCGATGTCTCGGCAATGGCGAAGGCTGCGCAAGACATACCGAAATAGGAGAATCGTTCACACCCGGGAAAAATGTTCCTGCGACTCGTAGCCGATTCCTTCACGCGACGCCCCCGGCGCAAAATACTGAGTATGGCTGCCCTGGCGATGGGCATGGCGGTAGCTACGGCTGCGCTGAGCGTGTCGCTCGATGTGGGAGACCGGCTGGCGAAGGAATTTCGCAGCCTAGGAGCGAATTTGCTGGTGACGCCGCAAGCGGACTCTTTGCCGTTGGAAATCGGGGGCGTGGACTACCGGCCTGCGAATCTCGGAACGTACCTACCGGAAACCGATCTGGGAAAACTGAAGACGATTTTTTGGCGCTACAACATCGTGGCGTTTGCACCGGTCTTGGAAGTGCCGGTGCAGGCTTGGTCGTCCGCTGCCGGGCGCTGGTCGAGTCCGGGCGTGCCCGCGAATGTGACGTTGATTGGCACCTGGCGCAATCATCCCGTCGCGATTCCCGATGGCACGAATTACACGACCGGGATCGAGAAGACAAATCCTTGGTGGAATGTGGACGGCGAGTGGTTTAACGAAGGCGCCGATGAATGTTTGGTGGGTTCCGGGCTTTCGAACAGTTGGGGCGTCAAGGCCGGTGACACGATCAACATTCATGCGAGCGACGCGACGGGCTGGCACGCACTGAAAGTCGTCGGAATTCTCTCGACGGGTGGTCCTGAAGACAACGCGGTCGTTGCGCCGCTTACGATTGCGCAACGGTTGGCAGCCAAGCCGGGGGAATACCGGCGATTGTATGTGAGCGCCCTGACGAAACCGGAAGACGCGTTTGCGCGCCGCGATCGGAAATCGATGACGACCGCCGAATATGACAAGTGGTATTGTTCGCCTTACGTTTCGTCGATTGCGTTGCAAATCAGTGAGGTTTTGAAGGGCACAGACGTGCGTGTCATCCGCCGTGTGGCGGAGGGCGAAGGGAACGTGCTCACGCACGTGCGCACGTTGTTGTGGCTTGTCACTTTTGTGGCGCTGCTGGCCGCGGCACTGGCGGTCGGTGCTTCGGCGGCTGCGTCGGTTATCGAGCGGCGCACAGAAATCGGATTGATGAAGGCGCTTGGCGCAAACGCAGGGTTGGTGGGGGTGTTGCTCGCATCGGAGCAGTTGCTGCTGGCGTTGGTCGGCGGGGGCATTGGCTACGCCGTAGGCATTCTGTTGGCAAGAGTATTAGGAGAGCGAATCTTTGGGTTCGCGCCCGAGCCGAAATTATTTGTTCTGTTCATCATTCTGGCTTTGGCAGCTGCGATTACGCTTCTTGGCAGTGCGTTTCCCTTGCGTCAGGCTTCGCGTTACGATCCTGCGCCCATCCTGCGCGGAGAGTGATGACAAGTTTCTCCATGTTCTGGCGGATCGAACGCAGGCTGCTCACGACGAATTACGGGCGCCTGTTTGTGATTCTGCTGGCGCTCGGTGCGGGCGCAGCAGTTACGAGCGCACTGCTGAATTTGCAGATCGACGCGAAGAAGCGGCTGACTTCGGAATTTCGCGCGCTCGGAGCGAACGTGATTGTTACTCCGCGCCAAACGGGCAACGAAAGCGCGGGCCGAGGCACTCTCGATGAAGGACTGCTTGGGCAGCTTCCCCGTGAATACGAAGGCAAACGAGTTCCGGCCGTAGGATTTCTTTACGTGATGGGAGAAGCAGCGAAAGTGGATGCGACTCGGTTCGAGCCGGTGGTGATCGCGGGAACGGAAGGTCGCGGATTGACCGAAGTTCGGCCCGGGCAGCGCACGGACTACGTGGACCGTCTAGAAAACGACCCGCAGGCGTGCGAAGTGGGCGCAAAAGCCGCGGCGCAATTCAAGGTGCGCGCCGGTGATTTGCTGCAATTACGGAATCAGGGGCGAATGGCATCGTGCAAAGTGTTTGCCGTGGTTGCGACGGGCGGCGCGGAAGATACGCAGGTGTTTACCAAGCTCAAAGCTGCGCAGAAGTTGGCCGATTTGGAAGGACGCCTCAGCCTGGCAGAGCTTAGCGTGAATGCCACGCCAGACTCTCTGAAAGCTTTCATCTCCTCTTTGAATCAGCGCCTGCCGAACGCGAGCGTGGACGGCATCAAGCAGTTTGCGGAAACCGAGAGCCGCATTTACAAGCGGATCAGCGGGATTCTTTCCGCAACTGTATTGCTGGTGCTGTTTCTGACGTTCCTATGCGTGATGGCGGGCATGAGCAATGTGGCCGTGGAGCGTAAGAACGATGTCGGGCTGATGAAAGCAATCGGGGGCTCGGTCAGCCAAGTAGTACGGTTGTTTCTGACCGAGGCGATCCTTTTGGGCGTCGCGGCGGGACTGGTTGGATCGGCAGTCGGAATCGCGACCTCGATCTGGCTCGGGAAGACAGTATTTGGTGTGGCTGCGGAGCCGCGGTGGATTGTGTATCCTGTCTCCGTAGCTCTTACCGTAATTACATCCATTGCGAGCGCGTTTCCGTTGCGGCGGTTGGCCAGCGTCCGGCCAGCGTCTGTGTTTCGAGGTGCAGAGTGACCACGCAGGTCAAAATCGATAGGCTGGTGAAGGACTACGGGCCTCTGCGCGCGCTGAACAGCATTTCTTTCAGTATCGAGGGAGGGGAATGGGTGGCGCTGATGGGTCCGTCGGGCTCCGGCAAGACGACACTGATCAACATTCTCGGAGGACTGGACACGCTCACATCGGGACATGTGGTAGTGGACGGAATGGACCTGGCGGATTTAGGGGAAAACGATCTGGTGCGCTATCGCGCGGAGAAAGTCGGATTCGTGTTTCAGCAGTTTCATCTTGTACCGTATCTCAGTGCGCTCGAGAACGTCATGTTGGCGCAGTATTTTCACAGCATGACCGATGAGGCGCAGGCCACGGAAGCGCTGAAACGTGTTGGGCTCGGCAACCGACTGACCCACCTACCGTCGCAGCTTTCTGGTGGAGAGCAGCAGCGCGTATCGATTGCGCGGGCGCTGATCAACGAGCCGAAGATCATTCTGGCCGATGAGCCGACGGGCAATCTGGACGAAGCGAATGAAGAAATCGTGATTGGGTTGTTCCGCGAGTTACACCAGGTCGGGCACACCATCCTCATGGTCACCCACGATCCAGATATTGCGCGGCAGGCGGATCGTAAGATCGAGCTTGCTCACGGGCATCTGGCGATCGATCAGCGCATTACCATGGATGACGGTATCCACTTCGATCATTTGCTCGAGCAGATCTGGGTTTGTGGGGAAGAAGGAAACCGCGCGGATTTGGAACACATTCGGACGCCCGCTGGGGTCGATCCGGTTCGTACCCTGGCGCGCATGGAAGATTTGCGGCTTGTTTCCGTCAAGGAAAATCATGAAGTGCAATTCACCGATCGCGGGAAGAACCGTGCGCGCGACGTTGTGCGACGTCATCGATTGGCGGAGCGGTTGTTCAAGGATACTTTCCGGATTGATGAGCATGAGGCTCATACGCAGGCGTGCAAATTCGAACACATCATCAGCCCGGAGCTGGACCAGCGCATCTGCAGCTTCCTCGGACATCCAACTACGTGTCCGCATGGGAATCCCATTCCGCCTGGAGAATGCTGCAACCACAAGGATGATCGAGACCGCCACTGAATAGCCATGCCGGAACCTATGGATCCGCGGAAGAAGCCGAAAGATGTGAAAATCCACGTGAAGACGGGAGCGGGCGTGGATATTGCGTGGGCCGACGGGCATGCCAGTCATTTCGATTTTGCGTTTCTTCGGGACAACTGCCCCTGTGCGACCTGCAATGATGAGCGTCAGAAGAAGGAATCCCTCGGGGGCATGAATGTTCCATCGCCTTCTCCACTTCTGCCTATGTACAAACCAAAAGCAAAGGCGCAGGGCGCCGCGCAGGTTGGGAATTACGCGATACAGATCAGTTTTACGGATGGCCATTCGACGGGGATTTTCAGTTACGCGTACCTACGGATGCTGTGCGCTTGCGAGGAATGCGCGACAGCGTTTCGCGGGGCTCCGGCGGCGACGGCTCCGGGATAGATGGCCACCGCTTCTGCAAACCATGCATTTCGCTTGATTTGGCTCAGTCAAAACGCTTAGATCGCGCGTCAACTGGACTTGCCGCGCGAAAAATGCGAGCATTGTTCTCTGCAGGTCTAAACACCCATCAATGAGCAGCAATCCCCAAAACCCGGCTGCCCCGGGCAGCCCAGGGAACGGTGTCCCGCGCGTTCTCGTAGCGACCACTGCGCTCCTCAGCTTCATTTCCTTCTGGCGCGCTGCGGCGATCGTGCTGAACGACCTTGCGTCTTCTGCTTACTACGCCGGCGGCGAGGCGGAGAGCTACATTGGCAAGGCAGCGCCCTGGTTCATTCTAGGGATCATGCTGTTTTCCTATGCGGTCCGCGCGATTTACGTGGAAAGCTGCAGTATGTTCGTACGCGGTGGAGTGTACCGCGTCGTCAAGGAAGCAATGGGTGGCACGCTGGCAAAGTTCAGCGTCTCTGCCCTGATGTTTGACTACATTCTGACCGGCCCGATCAGCGGTGTGTCGGCTGGGCAATATATCGTCGGCCTGATCAACGAGACCAGCAACTACATCCATCTCGGATTGCACCTTTCGCCGGATTTTGGCGCGGCGGCCTTTGCGGTTTTCTGCACCGTGTACTTCTGGTGGTACAACGTCAAAGGCGTTCACGAATCCAGCCAAAAGGCCATGCGTATCATGCAGGTCACGACGGTGATGGTCGTAATCCTGATTGGTTGGTGTCTCTACACGATTTTTCTGCGCCACCCCGCTTTGCCGCCGTTCCCACACCCGCGCAACCTGAAGCTCGAACCGAACGCCATGGGCTGGCTCTACGGCATTCACTTCGCGCATTTCGCGGGAGTGATTGCAATCTTTGTCGGGCTGGGTCATTCGGTGCTGGCCATGAGCGGTGAAGAATCGCTGGCGCAGGTCTATCGCGAAATTGAACATCCGAAGCTGCCGAACCTAAAAAAAACCGGGCTGGTCATTTTTATCTATAGCCTGGTGTTCACCTCGCTGGTGTCCTTCTTCGCGGTGATGATCATTCCAGACGATACGCGGCAGCACTTCCTAGAAAACCTGATTGGCGGACTGGCCATGAACCTGGCAGGTCCGTTTGTGCTGCGGCTGATTTTTCATGGTTTTGTGGTCGTGGTCGGCACCATGATTCTGGCCGGCGCCGTAAATACGGCGATTGTTGGTTCGAACGGTGTGTTGAACAGAGTCTCCGAAGACGGCGTGCTGTCGAGTTGGTTCCGGCAGCCGCACCGGAAATTCGGGACCTCCTACCGGATCATCAACATCATCGCTGCGCTGCAGATTCTGACGATCATTATCAGCCGCGGCAATGTCGATTTCCTCGCGAACCTCTACGCATTCGGCGTGATCTGGAGTTTTGCCATGAAAGGCATGGCGGTGCTGGTGCTTCGCTACACGCATCCTGGGGATCGCGAATATCGCGTGCCGCTGAACTTCCACATTTTCGGTGTCGAAATTCCCGTCGGGCTGGGTCTGATTACCCTAACGCTGTTTGGAATCGCCGTAATCAATCTATTCACGAAGAAAGACGCCACGATCGCCGGCGGCATTTTTTCCGTCGCTCTTTTTATCATTTTCACGATCTCTGAGAGAATTTCCCGGCGAGGGCATGCCGCTGCGCATCATGAAGAGATGGATCAGTTCCACCTGGCTATGGAAGGAGAACTTACTCCAGAGGCGGTTGGAGCGCGTCCGGGCAACATCCTCGTGCCGGTCAGCAATATTCATGCGCTTTATCATCTGGGAAGTGTGCTCGATCGAGTGAAACCAGGGCGCCGGGATGTGGTCGTTCTCCACGTGCGGCTTTTGCGGCGTTCCGCTTCCGCCGAATACGACCTGGACGCCGAACAATTGTTCGGGAGCATCGAGCAGCAGTTGTTCACCCAGGCGCTGTCGATGGCGGAAAAACGTGGAAAGAGCATCCGGCTGGCGATCGTGGCCGCCAGCGATTTGTGGGACGGCATTTTGCGAGCTGCGACGTCATTGCAATCGAGCACCATCGTGCTCGGCCATTCTCCGAAGGAGCCTACCGAGGAGCAGGCGCGCCATATCGGCGACGCCTGGGAGAAACTGGGGGATCCCAAACCGCAATTCAACCTTGAGATTCACCTGCAGAATGGCGATAAGGTTTACAAGGTATTGGGGCCGCACGCGCCGAACCTTACGGCGAATGAAGTGAACCTGATTCACAGGTTGTGGCTGCGTTTCAACGAAACCATTGCGCCGTTGGAGTTACATCACCATGATGTCGTTCATTTTGCGCTGGAAGAAGTGCAAAAAGAACTTGATGACGGGCAGGAAGAGGCGTTGATGGCCCGATTGCGCGCGCACGTGGAGTCCAACCTGAAGAAGAAGCCGGAGAAGTCCTAAGGGATTTTGCTGAGCGCCGCAGCAAAAGCACACGGTCTTCAAGGGGCCGTCTTCTCGGGCCGGTCTTCCGAGCAAAGAGCTAGACAGCACTGGTGCAGTGGCCGCATTTTTTGGCGGCAACGGGAATCTTCATAGCGCACTGTGGGCAGTCTTTCGTGGTCACCGGCGCCGGCGGTTTTGGCAGCCACTTGTTCACCGAGCGCACGAGCAAGAAAATCGCGAAGGCGACGATCACAAAATTGATGATGGTATTGATGAAATTTCCGTAGCTCAGCGCGGCTCCGTGGGCCTTGGCTTCAGCGAGAGTGTTGTAATGTGTCTCGCTCAAATTGAGGTACAGGTTTGAAAAATCCACCTTGCCAATCAGGCGACCCAAGGGTGGCATGAGGACATCATCGACCAGGGAGGAAACCACTTTGCCGAAAGCGGCGCCGATGATGACGCCGACGGCGAGGTCCAGCACGCTGCCCCGCATTGCGAATTCTTTAAATTCTTTGAACACAGGTCTTCTCCTTGCTTGATTTGACGATGTGCTGCGTCCGGCCTTGGGCGGAAGATCGGGCTGGAAGTTTTTGGATTCGGGGGGATTATATAGGAACTTTGGCTCAGCGCTGCTGCAAAATTAGGAGCGAGCCGAGGACACCGCGAAGAATCAGTACTACGCCGCAAACGGCCAGGACGCGGCCTGCCCACCCGAAAGGTACGCGACCGATGGCCAACATCAGCAGACCCAGCAGAATCATCGAGCCGCCGCGATTCCACTTCTGCCAGCGCATCGACCATTGACCGGGTCGGGCAAGGGCCAAGGCACCCCAGGCAATTGCGCCAATGCTGATGGCGAGCCAGGGTAGACTGCGCCGGTCGAAATTAATACGATCGTGAAGTCCCAGCCAAATGACCAGGGCGCCGAGAAGCACGAATATAAGCTCGACCGTGAATTGGGTCAGCCGCGCAGGCGTGAGCATGGACGTCCTGAAATCAGGCCACGCGTTCGACGCGAACTTTCATGGTCACCGGCGTGCGAGGCTTGTCCATGCTGTCGCGCGGCGTATTGGAGATTTTGTCCGCGACGTCCTGGCCCTCGACCACTTCGCCAAAAATAGTGTGCCGATTGTCGAGGTGAGGCGTCGGGGCGACGGTGATAAAGAATTGGCTGCCGTTGGTGTTCGGTCCGGCATTGGCCATTGACAGCTTTCCCGCTTTCGAGTGCTTAAGGGAGAGGTGGAATTCGTCAGCGAAGGAATAACCGGGTCCGCCACGGCCATCCCCTTGCGGGCAGCCACCCTGAATCATGAACTGGGGGATGACGCGATGGAAGTTCAGACCATCGTAATAGTTCCGTTTTTCTTTTTTGCCGGTCATCGGGTTCACAAATTCCTTGGAACCTTCGGCGAGGCCAATGAAATTCTCTACGGTCTTGGGTGCTTCTTTATCGAGCAATTTGACGACGATGTTTCCGAGCGAAGTTTCAAAAACAGCATACGTGCCTGCTGGTCGCGACATGGAATCTCCTTTGGATATAGTTCATGCTACACGAGGGCGCGGCGTTCGGCTACCGGCGACGGCGGTTACCAGCCCTTTTGTTGGCGCAACGCGGCGATGTGCGCGGTGTGGTGATTGCCGTGCCAGGCGTAGAGAAACAGCATCCAGTCGAGCGTTCTAACGCCGTGGTCAGGATGGCGGAAGGTCCGCGCAAATTCGTTATCTTTCACGGAGCGAAGCAAACCAACCCAGCGCTCGTGGAGCGGTGCCAGAAGTTTCAATGACACTTCGACGGGTGCATGCGAGGCGTCTTCCAATTTGGCCCAGGCCGCCTCTTCATAAGGTTTGATGGTGGGTTCGGTTTCGGTCAGGGCCAGCCGCCAACGGATGTAGGCGTTCATGTGGCTGTCGGCGACATGATGAACGACTTGGCGCAGCGTCCAGCCGCCGTCGCGATAGGGAGTTTCGAGCTGCGCATCGTTCAAGCCATTCACTGCCGTTCGGATTTTTTCCGGCGTAGCAGCAATTTCGCCAATGGCTTCGGCGCGCTTAGCGGGCGTGACCTCCGCGGGTGATTGATACTTGCCGACGGGATAGCGAGGATCCATTTGTTGCCCCTCAGAAGTTGTCAGCCAGCAGCTTAGATTGATGAGGGGATCGGCGTCCACAATTGCATTTCCGCGTTAGGTTCCAAATTGGCCCCTCGTAACGGACAAGCCCGCGATGCCGCGGGCCGAAGATGCCGGGCTGACGCTTCGAAGCTCAGCGAGGAGAGGCGCGGCGGTCGAGTTTGCTGGGATGCTACAATGGTCGCTCGCTTTGTACCCTAAAGTGTTACTAGTGAATCCAATGCGTGGGGCTTAACTGGATGCATAACGTTACGATTATCGGAAGTGGGTGCGCTGGGCTCACGGCAGCTATTTATGCCGCTCGCGCCGACCTCAAGCCACTCGTGCTCGAAGGCCACGAACCGGGAGGCCAGCTTTCCCTGACCACGCACGTCGAGAATTTCCCGGGATTTCCAGATGGAATCATGGGGCCCGAGCTTATTGAAAACATGCGCAAGCAGGCAATCAGATTCGGAGCGGAATTCCGGGCGGGAACGGTCACCGAGGTGGATCTGAGGACGAGGCCGTTCAAGATCATGGCAGGAAAAGAAGTCCATGAAACTCGGGCGCTGATCGTGGCCGCCGGCGCGTCCGCGCGATTACTGGGACTGAAAGGTGAAAAGGAGTTGATCGGCCGAGGAGTCTCCACCTGCGCCACGTGTGACGGTTACTTTTTCCGCACCAAGCCAATCGCGGTTGTCGGAGGCGGCGACTCGGCCATGGAAGAAGCCACATTTCTTTCGCGCCATGCAAGCAGGGTGTACCTGATTCATCGTCGGAACGAGTTTCGCGCTTCGAAGATCATGGTCGACCGCGCGAAGGCGAATCCGAAGGTGGAATTCGTCACTCCTTACGCTGTCGAAGAGATTTTGGCGCCTGAGGGATTGGTCACTGGTGTGCGGCTGAACAACGTCAAGACCGGCGAGAAACGAGAGATTGCGCTCGATGGCGTCTTCGTTGCGATCGGGCATGACCCCAACAGTATCGTTTTCCGCGGGCAGCTCGATATGGACGAAAACGGCTACCTGCTTGCCCATCACGGCACGCTTACCAAAGTGCCCGGAGTCTTCATCGCAGGGGATGTGCAGGATCACCGCTATCGTCAGGCCGTGACGGCCGCCGGGTCGGGCTGCATGGCCGCGCTGGACGCCGAGAAGTTTCTTGAAGAGCACAAGCAGTAGCGCGTCGCTGGCCTCCCTCACTGACTCCGGGCATAATGAACTGGCACATGCTCCGTTCGACTCTGTTGAAACTTTCCGAAAGCAAAGGTTTCGCCAACTGGGTTTCAACCAACGGCACAACCCGCCGGATGTCACATCGATTTGTCGCGGGAGAACGGCTCGATGAGGCAATCGAGGCGGGGCAGAGATGCAACGACGCGGGAATGATGGTGACGCTCGACTGCCTGGGAGAAAACGTAGCCACCCCAGCGGATGCGCAGAAGGCGCGGGACACTTACCTTGGAATTTTCGACCGCATCGCACAAGAAAAACTGAAGGCGAACGTTTCCTGCAAGCTGACGCAGCTCGGACTCGATCTCTCCGTCGAGTTCTGCGAGGGCTTGATGCTGTCGATCACCGAGCGTGCCAATGCCTACGACAATTTTCTACGGGTCGACATGGAAGGCTCTGTTTATACGCAGCGGACGGTGGAACTGGTAAAACGTGTGCGCACGCAGACACCGTGCGTGGGGGCGGTGATCCAGTCCTACCTATACCGTAGCGAAACTGATATTCAGGACTTGCTGTCGTATGGTTGCAGGATTCGGTTATGCAAGGGAGCTTACAAAGAATCACAAGAAGTGGCCTTTGCGAGTAAACAGGATGTGGACGGCAACTATGTCAGACTGATGCGGATTTTGCTCGCGAGCGGTTTTTACCACGCGATGGCAACGCACGATCCGCGTATGATTGCGGAAACCATCCGCTGGGCGGCGGAAAAGAAAATTTCCAAGGACGATTTCGAATTTCAGATGCTATATGGCGTGCGGACCGACCTACAGCGGAAATTGGTGCGCGATGGATACCGCGTGCGGATTTATGTGCCGTTCGGGCAGGAATGGTTTCCCTATTTTATGCGCCGGCTGGCCGAACGCCCTGCGAACTTGGGCTTTTTTGCCCGCAATTTCTTCCGCTCGTAACTTTGGCGGATTCCCTTCAACTCAATGTTTCGCCCGGATTCAGGGCATGGATCTGAAGTCCGGCTATATCTTTGGTCTCGTCACGCAATGCCTCAGGCGTGCCTGTGAGCAGTGGGAATGTGGCATAGTGCATGGGGATGACGTGCTTTACGCCGAGTAAGGTAATAGCCGCCGCTGCTTCGCGCGGTCCCATGGTGAAAACATCGCCGATCGGGAGACAGGCCAGATCCGGCTTGTACATTTCCCCGATGAGCTTCATGTCGCCGAAGACGTTGGTGTCTCCCGCGTGGTAGATGGTGACGCCTCCGGGGAGTCTGACGATGAAACCGCCTGCCTCGCCGCCATAAATACGCACGCCATTGTCGTCGATCGAATTGGAGTGGAACGCGTGGGTGAGAGTGACTTCGTAGTCGCCGACTTTCAGCGAGCCACCTTTGTTCGCCGGCAGGTTCTGTGCGCCGGTCGCTTTTGATTCGAGCCACACGTAGGTCTCGAAAGTGGAGACCGTTTTCGGTTTGTGTTGTTTGGCGATCGGCAGAAGGTCGGCAATATGGTCGGAATGCCCGTGCGTGATGAAAATCGCGTCCAGGCGATTCACCTTTTTCAGCGATTCCGGGCAGCGCGGATTGCTCATGACGAAAGGGTCAATGATGGCCACCTGTCCGCTAGGCGCGGTCAGGCTAAACGTGCTATGGCCGTAGTAAAGAATTTTATTTCCCTTCAAATCCAACATGACTGCCTCCTCGGATTGATTGTGATGCGAGTCTCTTCAGGAAGAAAAATAAAAAGCGATTTATTTAGCGAGCAGCGCGCGAATGGCCGCATCGTAGGTGTCATGGTCTCTGCCACCAACAAAACTACCAACCTGGCTTCCGTCTTTGGCATAGAAGAAGGAAGCAGGGAGCGCTCCCTTCCAGCCGGGCATCACGGAATTTGTGAACGCGTTTTCGTCGCCTTTCATCTCCCGATAGTTTGGAAATATGGGTTTATAGCGCAGGAGGAACCGCCGCATCAAAATCAGGTCACCGTCCTGATCCATGTTGACTCCCACTACCTTCAATCCTTGCGGCGCATATTGCTTGGCGAGGTCGTTCAACAGAGGATATTCATCGCGGCAGGGTTCGCACCACGTCGCCCAGAAGGTCACTAGCAGAGGGTGGCCTTTGTCTTTCTGCAAGATTTTCTGATATCCCTGTGCGTCAATCAGGGGCAGATCCTGCGGAGGAGCGTTTTGCGCTACCGCCATCGCCACACCTGCCAGGAGCAACAAGGCTACAAACATAAATTTGTGTTTCATGCGGTGACCTCTCCCTTCTATTCTAGCGCGACCCTGTAGGTTGAGAATCCTGGCGCTCCCACGTAAAATGAGTTCGGTGGGTGCGACCCGGCAGTGCGGTAGTATCTATCCAAAGTTGCTGGTTAGATGCGGCTGTTCGAACCTGGTTCGCTACCTTTTCAAAGGAGACTGCGAATGGCTTACGTGATTGCCGAACCTTGCATCAACACGAAGGACACGGCTTGTGTTGATGTTTGCCCGGTGGACTGCATCCATCCACGCAAGGACGAGCCGGCCCACCAGAACGAAACCATGCTCTATATCAGTCCCGTGGAATGCATCGATTGCGGAGCTTGCGTGCCCGTTTGTCCTGTGACGGCCATTTTTGCGCTGGAAGACCTGCCGGAAAAATGGCAGAAATTCTCGGCGATGAACGCCGAGTGGTACGAAAAGAAGTAAGTTTGGGCGCGCCCGCTTTGCCGCAGATTATCTTTTGATGGCGCCGCGGTTGCCTCGTGGCGCCATTTTTGTTTCAGGCTGCCTTTTCGGCGGAGCCTACATCGAATCGGCAGCGGTTCATTTCGATCCACTAAGGAATTGTTCTTGCGTTATTTCAGACTGTTCTGGCTTGCGATTCTTGGGCTGACCCTTTTTCCGGGCGTAATTTCACTACGGGCGCAAACACCTCCTCTGGAAGGCACGTTCACGGGTATTTTGCAGGCCGGCGCCGCGGAACTGCATATCGTTCTGCATCTTTCGAGAAATTCCGTCGGTGCGCTGCACGCGACACTGGACAGTTTGGAGAATGCGGTCTTCGCCGTTGAGGCCAGCTCTTTGTCTCTCAATTCCGCAACCCTCAAGTTCGAAGTGCATTCCGTCGGCGTGAAGTATGAAGGAAGAGTTTCGACAGACCAGAAAACCATTGAAGGGAATTGGAGCCAGGGAGGCGCGTCGTTGCCACTCGTGTTTCAACGAGAACCTCCCGCGCATTTGCCGGAAGGTTCGAAATTCGGCGCCGAAGGACTATGGCAGGGCGCATTGGAAGCGAACGGTTTGCGACTGCGCTTTCAATTGCATATTTCCCATGACCCCCAGGGTGAATTGATCGCCGCGCTCGACAGCCTTGACCAGTTTGTCAGTGGTCTACCGGCGACGAAGGTTAGCCAGAAGGACAGCGTTTTTCACTTTGAGATTCCTGCGCTCTCAAGCACCTATGACGGAACGCTGGACGCGACCAAGAGCACGATCGCGGGGGAATGGTCGCAAAGCGAAATCAAGCAAAAGCTGGAGTTCAAGCGCTCCGACCAGCCCATGGAGTTGCGCCGGCCACAGAATCCATCGAAGCCATATCCTTATCGGGAAGAAGAGGTAACGTTTTCCAATGCGAAAGCCGGAGTGGATCTTGCTGGTACGCTCACGCTTCCCAATGGAAACGGCCCATTTGCAGCGGCGATTCTGATCGCGGGCTCCGGTCCTCAGGATCGAGATGGTGCGATCGCGAATCACAAACCGTTTCTGGTGTTGTCGGATTATCTGACACGAAAGGGGATTGCGGTTTTGCGGTACGACAAGCGAGGCGTAGGCCAGTCCACCGGATCCCTTGAAATGGCAACGACGCTGGACTTGGCGAGCGATACGGAATGTGCAATTGCTTACCTGAAGTCTCGCAAGGATATTGACGCCGCAAGAATTGGACTGATCGGGCACAGCGAAGGCGCCATGATTGCCCCGTCGATCGCGGCAAGTTCGCACGATACTCCCTGGGTTGTTCTGCTGGCGGCACCCGCAACCAGGGGAGAAGACACTTTGTTGAACCAATCCGAGCTGATCGCGCGCACAGGAGGCCTGAGCGATGCACAGGTGCTCACCAGCCTTAATTTCGATAAGGAAGCTTACGATTTGCTGCAGAAGGAACAGGATTCGTCTGTGGCGACGGCGAGACTAAGGGGACTTGTGAAGGAAAGCGGCCTGGACACGACGATGCCGCCCGAAGCGCTCGAAGCGCAGCTGCATATGATGACGTCACCCTGGTTCCGCTTCTTTTTGTCGTACGATCCGCTCCCCGATTTGAAAAAAACGAAATGTCCCGTGCTAGCGCTGTATGGAGAGAAGGATCTTCAGGTTCCACCGAAGATCAATCTGCCGATGGTTCAAAAGGCGTTTGCAGACGGGGCGGACAGCCGTGCGGACGTGCGTCAATTACCCGGTCTCAACCACCTCTTCCAGCCTGCCTACAATGGATCTCCGACCGAATATGCAGCGATCGATGAGACATTTTCGCCTCAGGCCCTGCAAATCATTGGAGACTGGGTGCAGGCTCGAACCAAAGAGAAGTAGAACTTCGGTCGACTGTTTTTCGATTGTGACATTCGTGATGGTACGCGTTCGTAGGTCTCGCGGTATTATGAAACGTGAGCCTCATGAGCCAGCCCCTCCCCTTTCATGTCGTGATGATGATTCATGCCCACCAGCCAGCCGGTAATTTCGAACACGTTTTCGAAGAGTGCTACCAAAATTCGTACAACGCGTTCCTCTCCCTGGTTGAGACGCATCCGAAGATTCGCCTGGCGCTGCACTATTCGGGTCCGCTATTGCTTTGGATCGATAAAAATCACCCCGACTATTTTGACCGCCTGCGAAAGCTGGTGAAGCTCGGACAAGTGGAGTTGATCGGCGGGGGCTTTTACGAGCCGATTTTGATCTCCATCCCTGCCGCGGACTGCCACGAGCAAATCACTCGACTGGCGGATTATCTCGAGCAGCATTTTGGGAGGCGGCCAACCGGCGCATGGCTTGCCGAACGCGTATGGGAGCCACAGCTTCCGTCGTCATTAGCGGGTGCCAACGTCGGGTACACATTGGTCGATGATCTTCCGTTTTTCGCCGCGGGGTTCGAGCTACGGGAGCTGTTTGGCCCGTATATCGCGGAGGACTGCGGTAAGTCCGTGTGGCTGTTTCCAGGGCTGAAAGAGCTTCGTTACCTGATTCCGTTTCGTAAGGTCGAAGAATCGATTTCCTACTTCAAGCATGCCGCGAGTTTACATCCCGGCGGGGTAGCCACGTTTGGCGACGACATGGAGAAATTTGGCGTTTGGCCGGAAACGCACAAGCATTGCTATACCGACGGATGGCTGGAACGTTTTTTCGAGGCGCTTGAGGAGAACTCGACTTGGCTCAAAACGATCACGCCCAGCGAATGTATCGCTTCTCATATGCCCTTGGGTCGGGCCGACCTCCCCACGGCGTCGTACGCCGAAATGATGGAGTGGGTATTGCCCACTCCCACGCGGCTGCGTTATTACGCGCTCTACAAAGAATTTTCCTCCCGGCCTGATCTGCTCAATTTCTTGCGCGGCGGAGGATGGCGCGGGTTTTTTCGTAAGTATCCTGAATCCAATCTGCTTCACAAGAAAATGCTGCGTGTATCTGCTTGCGTCGCCGCGGTACCGCCGCGCCGCTCCAGTCCGGAACATACGGCACAAGTGCAAGAGGCGCGCGACCATCTCCTGCGCGGGCAAGGGAACGATGCTTACTGGCATGGCGTGTTCGGTGGGCTGTATGCACCGCATTTGCGGACGGAGATTTGGCGCAACCTAGTGCGCGGCGAAACGCTCGTGGATCAGCTCATGCCGGGCGGCTCACATCCAAGGGTGGAATTTCTCGATTACGACGCGGACGCGGATTCAGAGCTTCTGTTTAGCGCGCCGGAGTATCAAGCATTGCTGAAACCGTCGGACGGCGCAACGATTGCGGCGTTCGACTTTCGTCCGTCATCCGCGACGCTGATCAATTCGGTTCAAAGAAGGCCAGAGGTCTATCATTCGCGACTGCGCGAGGCGGCGTTAGCGATGCCCGGTAGCGGCGCAGCGGGGTCTATCCACGACCAGGTGCGCGTAAAAGAGCCGAATCTCGAAAAGTTTCTGCGATACGACCGGTTTTTGCGACATTCGTTTCGATTGCTCCTTTTTGATCCGTCGCGAACCTTCAGCGACTACGAAAAGCTACGGCTCGACGAACTCTCCGGTCCCGCGGCGGGGAATTTTGAGATTCGCAATTCCTCCGCAACGTACGCCGACCTGACGTTCGAGCAGATGCTACCAGAATTTGCCGCCGACCGGGGAAATCCGCCGCGTTTGGCGATCACCAAACATTTCTTGTTTGGCCCCGCGCCAAAGGGGTGCGAGGTTAGTTGCGATGTTGTGCTGACGATTTCCGGAGCGCTGGCGTCGCCGCTGCGGGTCGGCCTAGAATCTGTGATCAATCTTCTGGCGCCCACTGAGCCTGACCGCTTTTTCGAAACTCCCGACGGGAACCAAAACTTGCAGTTTGCCGGAAGATTGCCCGGCCCGTTTCTTCGCATGCAGGATGGATGGCAGCGCCTGAGAGTGACTCTGCATGCTCCGGCGAGTGAGGAATTCTGGGTTGCGCCAATTGAGACGGTCTCGGAATCGGAAGGCGGATTCGAGCGTGTCTATCAAGGCTCGCAGATTCTGGCTCTCTGGCGTCCCGACCTGACCAAGGTCGCTTCGTTTTCTGCGCGATTGATGTGGCGGATCGAATCTTTCTAGCTGTTAGGGCGCCTTCAAAAGAAAGAAGGAGCATTTTTTCGGCGCTGCTCGTCCTCGGTGGTGTTTACGACTTGATTTTGAGCATCTCCTTTAGCTTCGCGAGCACGTCCTTGGCGTCTGAGGCCTTCTTCATGGCGTCGCTAAGGTTTCCGGAGGTTGCGGCGGAGGTTGCCTCCGCCCAAGTCTGTTTCAATTGCTCGTACTGGGTTTTCGCATCTCCGAGCTTAGCTTTATCCAGCCCAGCCGGCATGTGTGCGCCGTGAGAGTAGGCGTTCAACTTATCTTTCACTTCGTCAAGAGACTTCGGCATCGAAGCGCTTACATCGGTCCATTGCTTCGTCCATTCGTCCCTCTTTGCAGCCGCCTCGGTTGCGAGATCCTTTGCCTTGCTGGCAGCGTCCTGGGCGGCGCTCAAGGCCGCCTGGTAGTCGCCCTTATTGAGCGCGTCCTTTGCACTTTGCAAAGTCGTTTGAGCGGCTTGCAATTGATCTGGAACATATTTCCCCGCTTCCGCTTGCGCAGCATTGATGGCCGACTGCGCGGCATTGATCGCGGCGTCAGTGGCTTCTTTCTGCGCATTACCACACCCCGCTACCGCCAGCCCCACTCCGAGCAGAGCGCACAAAATCGAGCTTGCCTTTCTGACCATTTCATTTCCTTTCCGGGATTTTTCTCAAGCGGGCGGTGTGCTTGAGCACCTTGGGTTCGACCAGCTGCACTCTACTAGAACGTAACAGGTCATGACAAGGTATGGCTGGAAAAAATAGACGAGCAAGCGGAGCGGCGGGTTCCTCATTCGAATGCATTCGCGGTATGCTTCTGTCTCCTATGCG
The DNA here is from genome assembly GCA_963722985.1 of Candidatus Acidiferrales bacterium. Lineage (GTDB taxonomy): Bacteria > Acidobacteriota > Terriglobia > Acidiferrales > UBA7541 > Acidiferrum. The sequence goes on from CAVROZ010000008.1 coordinate 1,635,696, forward strand.
CGGAAAAGTATTTCGTTTGCTACGTTCGGCGTGGCTTATTGCCATTGTAGCGTTGGCCCTCCGCACGGCTTATCTGCTCTACATGGCGCGCCAGATTCCCGCCGTGGTGTTGTCCGATGTGCCATTCCAAAATGAAGTGGGAAATGTTGCCTCCGCGCTCGCACAAGGGGACGGATTTTGTTGCCTGTTTCGCCAGGCGACGGGTCCTACCGCCTGGCTGGCGCCGGTTTATCCCCTGCTGATCGCCGGTATATTCAAACTGTTTGGGATATTTACGCTGCGGTCCTTTTACGCGGCGGTCCTGTTGAATTGCGTTTTCTCTGCGCTGGCGACAATTCCCCTGTTTGACTCCGGAAAACGAATTGGTGGGCCGGCGACCGCGCTCCTGGCGGGTTGGATCTGGGCGATTTTTCCCAGTGGTATTATTCTGCCGTTTCAATGGATTTGGGACACTTCGCTTTCCGTACTGCTGGCGACCGCATTGTTGTGGAGCACACTTAAACTGAAGGATTCTCTGCGGAGTCGCGATTTTGTGCTGTATGGACTTCTGTGGGGCTTGGCGTTGCTGACGAACCCAGCGCTCGGGGCGCTGCTGCCATTTTTGCTTGGCTGGATGCTTTACCGTCGCCGGAAACAACCGGCCACGCAGTTGCGACTGGGTCTCGTAACGCTGGGCGTGCTGTTCCTCACCTGCCTGCCATGGATAACCCGAAATTATGTGCAGTTTCATCGGTTCATTCCTCTGCGGTCCAACTTTTCTTATGAGTTGTGGTCCGGCAACAATGAAATCTTTGATCCGTATTCGCGTGAAGTGAATCGCATTACGCGTTACGAGCAGATCCACCTGTACGCCGAACAGGGGGAAAGTGAATTCCTGCAGGAGAAATTCCGCAAAGCGGTGAGTTTCATCCGCGTTCATCCGGCGCTTTACGCACAGCTCTTCGGGCGAAGAATCGTTGCCACATGGCTCGGGACGGAATCGCCCTGGCAAGACTTTAGGCAAGCCGACTCAGCCTTTGTCCGATTCATACTGATTTCGAACGGAATCGCGTTGGCCGGCGTGATGGTGGGCCTTCTGCGACTCTATGCTCGGCAACCGGTCTATTTCGTTCCCATTGCTTGTTTTCCGGTGATCTTCCCTTTAACGTTTTACATAGCTCATACAACGCTTCGTCACCGCCATCCGTGCGACCCTGCGGTGGCCTTATTGATGGCCATTGCAGTTGTCGGCGTTCGGCAACGGAATGATACGAACTAGTGTAGAATTTCGAAAAAGTAGCTATACCGGCCGCCTCCATTCCGAAACAGGAGAAGTCTAGGAACTTCACAAACGCGCCTCAATGTTGAACAGCTCGGAAACCCTTTATCTATCTGTGACGACGCAGCTGTTGTTGACTGCGTGTCTCGTGACCCTTCTGTGGGCTCTCTATACACGCTTGCAGCGGTTTGAGTTTTTCCGCTGGTGGGCATGGGCGTGGACCGCGTTCGCGATTTATCTGGCTACGGCCACGGTTTCTTTGCGCCTTGGCCCCGCGTGGACCGCGCCCAAGGCCGGCCTGATCGGGCTGCTGCTCGTTTCCGGATGTGTGCAACCTGTGCTTCTCGTGTTTGGAGGATTGAGCTGGCGAACTCCGAGAAGAATCTCCCGGGAGATACTTTGGGGAGGATTGGCCGTTGCGGCTGCCGCGGCCTTGATCTGTTTTGCTTTCGGTTTCAGCTTTCGCGGAATTCCTCAGCTCAGTTTTGCCGTTCGAAATGCTCCGAGGACTTTATTGTTAGCGTTGGCGTTGCAGTTTTGCTGCGTCGTATTCGGACGGGAATTCCGAAGAAGCGGTTCCTACGCCGCCGTAATTACGGGTGCATTCTGCTTGACCTATTCCTTCGATCAGATTCTCTATTTCTTGAGCTTCAGCGAGATGGCCCTCTCTCATTGGAATTTGCACTACTTCGCCGCGCTGCACAGCCTGACGAACATGGAGTATATCGGCCATTCCGGATTGCTGTTGATTGATCTGATCGATACATGTGGCATTTGCCTCGGTATGATTCTGTTGCTGGTAGAGCGCTATCAGCACACGGCCATTGAATTGGAAGTAAGTGAGAAGCAACGGCTCGGTTTGGCAGTGGATAACGCTTCGCTGCAGTTTGAAATCGAGCACCGCCGGCGCGTCGAGCAGGAGCTGCGCCGGAGCGAAGAATTCAACCGACAAGTGGTACGAAACAGCCCGGTGGCCATGATGGTCGCTCGTGGATCGCTAGCTTCCATTGAGTTTGCGAACGAAAAGTTCGTCAGCCTGTTCGGTTACAGCGAAGATGAAGTCCGGCAGATCGCTGATTGGTGGCCTCGCGCCTATCCCGATCCGGAATACCGGCAGTCCGTACAGCAGCGATGGCAAGAGCTAGTCGACAAAGCAAATCGTGGCAGCACCGAGCAACTGGCGATGGAGGCGCGCGTCTGCTGCAAGGATGGGTCGTTTCGCGACATCGAGTTCCATCTGTCGCAGGTGAACGACGTGTATACGGTCAGCTTTGTGGATCTGACCGAACGCAAAAAAGCGATGGAGGATTTAGGCGCAAGCGAGAGCCGATACCGCGATTTGGTCGAGCACAGTGAAGACCTCTTGGGAACCCACCGGTTGGACGGGCGGATTGTGACGATCAATGAGGCTCCCTGCCGGCGTCTCGGTTACACCGTCGAAGAAATCCTAAATATGAGCATTCAGGATTTGTTGTCCCCTAGGCACAAAGCGTTGTACCCGCACTTTGTGCGCCGGGTAATGCAAACCGGTCAGGCTACAGGGCTTATGGTGGTGACAGCGCGCAGCGGAGAAGAGCGTGTTTGGGAGTACAACTCGACTTTGCGGAGGGAGGGTGTTTCTGAGCCGCTCATTCGAGGCATGGCTCACGACGTGACCGAACGGTTTCGCGCCGAGCAGGCTCTGCGGCAGTCGGAAGCAAAATTCCGCTTGGTGGCTGACACCGTGAATTCCGCAATTTGGGTGCTTCAGGACATGCGCTTTCTCTATTTCAACCAGGAGTTCGAACGGATCACGGGATACTCAAGGGAGGAAATCCTGTCGATGGATCCGTGGGACCTGATCGACCCGGACTTTCGAGCCGAAAACTTCGCGCGTACGAAGGCCCGCCTGGCGGGGGAGCCTGTCCCGTCGCGGTACCAATTCGCCATTTTGTCGAAGAACGGCGAAAAACGATGGCTGGATTTCTCTGCGGCGCTTACCGAATTCAATGGCAAGCCGGCTATTCTGGCGTCCGCTCTCGACATTACCGCCGCCAGACGCGCCGAGCAGGAACTGAAAGAACATGCCATGTATATGGAGATTCTGATTTCGAATATCCCTCTAGGAATTGTCATCAAGGACGAGAATCAGATTGTCCGTTTCTGCAATCCTGCGTTCGAACATATGTTTTTGTATTCCCAGGCGGAGATACAAGGCAAGAACTTGGACGATATCATCGCGCCTCATGACAGAGACGAGGCAGCGCAGCTGTCGCGTACGGTACAAAGCGGTGGTGTGGTCCACACCATGGTGCGACGACGGCGCAAGGATGGTACGTTCCTTGATGTGGAACTGCACGGGATTAAAGTGTATTCGGGGAAATCGTTCGTCGGGGCATTTGCCATCTATCAGGACATTACCGACCGCAGGAAATCCGAAGAAAAGCTGATCAGTTTGCGAAACCGATTGGCGCGTGCGCAAGAAGAAGAACGGGCGCGAATAGCACGCGACCTGCACGATGATGCCGGACAACGGCTGGCCTTGCTGAGCATCGGCCTCGAGCAACTGAAGCAAGCCTCCATGCAAATCAAGTCATCCTTAACGGAGCAACTGGAATCGCTGGTGAAGGCGGCCAGCGAGATTACCTCGGACGTGCACAACGTTTCTCGGCGGCTGCATCCTTCCCAGGTCGAACTGTTGGGTCTGGCAGCGGCGCTGTCGAATTTCTGCAAGGACTTCAGCGCGCGCAATGGGATGGAAATCGAATTCGTCGAAGGCGTGCTGCAGCAAAGACCAGCGCAGGATGCGGCGCTTTGTCTGTTCCGTGTAGCCCAGGAAGCGATTCGCAACGTACAGAAGCACAGCGGAACTCAGAGAGCCCTCATTGAACTCGATGAAATTTCAGGATCGCTACGGCTGCGAGTTTCCGATGAAGGCGGTGGATTCGATCCGGATTCCGCCGATTTCACTCAAGGGCTGGGGCTTTTGAGCATGCAGGAGAGGTTGCACAGCCTGGGCGGAGAACTGTTCATTTACTCTCGGCGCGGTGGCGGCACCTGCATCGAGGCATGTATTCCGCTCAAGGCTTCCGTTAGGTTCGGCCACTAGACTGCGTTCGATTCCATCGCGGGCAAGGATTTCGCTACCAAACCTTGCATACCTTTTCGGCGGGCTTCATCATTGGCTGTCCGGTCTTGCAGGAAAAGGCTTTGGCGAACTCCGGCATATTCACGACCACACCGTTGATGCGATATTCCCCTGGCGAATGGGGGTCGGTGGCGGCATGAACACGCTGATCCTCAGGACGATCGTTTTCGCAGGCCCATTGCGCGAAGCCGACGAAGAATCGCTGCTCGGGCGTCAGGCCGTCTCGCGGCTGCAATGATTGACCCTTGGTTGCGTCTTGCCAGGCCATGTAGGCGAGGATTTCGCCGCCCAAGTCGGCCACATCTTCGCCAAGTGTGAGCTTGCTGTTGATGTGGATGTCGTCCACGACGATGTAGTTGGCATACTGATCCTCAACGCATTTGGTTCGGGCTTCAAATTTCTCGCGATCACCTTTGGTCCACCAATTCTTCAAGTTTCCTTCCGCATCGTATTGACTTCCTTCGTCATCGAACCCGTGCGTCAGTTCGTGGCCGATGGTGCCCCCGGTATTTCCATAGTTGGGCGCGGCGTCCATTTTCGCATCGTAGAGAGGCGGCTGCAGAACTCCGGCGGGGAAATTGATGTCATTCATCTGATCGTTATAATAAGCGTTCACCGTGGGCGGGCTCATGCCCCATTCTCCGCGGTCCACCGGCTTGCCGATTTTGTTGAAGTCCCGATGATGCTCGAACTCCGAGGTGCGGGCCACATTGCCGGCAAAATCATTGCGCGCAATCTTGATACTGCTGTAATCCCGCCATTTGTCGGGATAGCCGATCTTGTTGCGGATGGCGTGGAGCTTGCGCAGCGCCTGCGCTTTGGTTTCCGGACTCATCCAGTCTAGTTGCTCGATTCGAACGGCCATGGCGTCCTCGATCTGACGCACCATGTCCACCGTGCTTTGCTTCAATTCGGGTGAGAAGACTTTGGCTACAAAAACCTGACCGAGCGCTTCACCGAGTTGGCGATCGGTATAGCTGACGCAGCGCTTCCAACGCGGCTGTTGCTCCTTGGCCCCACGCAGATATTGCCGATAGAAGGCGAAATTCTCGTCCACGAACGGAGTGGAGAGATAAGGAGAAGCGGAATCAACAACGTGGAAGCGAAGATAGGTCTTCCAAGTCTCGAGCGGCTCTTTCGCCAGCCTTTCGTTTGCTTGCTTAAAGAAGTCCGGCGTAGCAACGTTCAAGATTTCAAACTCGGGATACCCTGCGGTTAGGTAGTAGGCTTTCCAGTCGAAGTTCGGTGCTAGCGCGTTCAGCTCGGCCAGCTTCATCTTGTGTTTCAACTTGTAGGGGTCACGTCGGTCGACGCGAGTCATGGAGGCTTTGGCCAATTCCGTTTCGAGGCGCATCACCGTGTCGGCATCTTTTTTGCCGGCTTCCGGGCTTTCGCCCATCAACTCGAAGACTTTTTGAAGGTGTTGGACGTAGCGGGCGCGCGTTTCTACAGATTTCGCGTCATCCTTGGTGTAATAATCGCGGTCCGGCAATCCCAAGCCGCCTTGATCGATTTCCGCGATCACCAACTCGGAATTGTCGGGGTCTTGCGTCGACCCAGCGCCGAAGAGCACGGAACGACCGTAAGCCTGCTGCAGGCGCGCTACGACCGGCGCGATTTCTTTGGCCGATTGCAGATTTGCAATCGCTTCCAGATCCGCTTGGATGGGAGTTGTCCCTTGTTTGTTCACCGTCGCCTCGTCCATACAAGAGGCATAGAAGTCGCCAATTTCGCGCTCGACGGCATCTCGCTGTCCGTTGTCGAGGGATGCTTGCTGCAAAATCCCGTTCAGAAAAGCGAGATTGTCCTGGTAGAGCTTGGCATACACGGACCAGGAGGTTTGGTCCGGGGGAATCGGATTGTTCTTCTTCCATCCACCACAGGAATACTGATAAAAGTTCACGCACGGGTCCGCCGTCTTGTCCATCGAAGCGAGATCCAGACTAGGAATGTAGGGGAGCACCGGTTCTTGCGTGGGCGGTGGGGCAGATGGAGTCTGGGCGTAGATTGATGTTGCGGTCAAACAGAATCCCAACAAGGAAATGCACCAGTTTTTTGTCTGCATATTAACCTCAGGCCCGCGTTGTCCTAGCGACTGGCAATCGATAGATGGTTTCGTAGCGATGTTAGCTCAGAGGCGGGCGGACAAGAATCAGCCCGGGAGAAGGGTTTCCTGGGCTGCAATAACCTGCCATCCTCTCTGGCCGTACATATAGACGTGAGTGACGCGAAGTTGTTTGGCAAACAGGTGCCCTGCTTGAGCCCCGCGGGCACTCCAAAGGCACGTGACCACTGCCGTATCTTCGAACATGCGGACACGAATATCGGATGCGACAAAGGACGTGTATTTCGCGTCGGACGCTTCGATGTACAAGATCCAGGCGGCTTTATCCTTCAGCTGCCCGGAAGGGAGAACTCCAACGAAGTCATCCCCGTAGATCCGGCGAAAGAGCGTGCCATTGTTCCATTGCATCGCCCGCGCCATTTCATGCTCCAGATTCGTCAATTCGTCCTGTTTGGCCTCATTTTCCTTCGCGAGTTCCCGCAGCTCCGCAGGACCCAGCTGCTGTGCCCGGCTTCGCGGTGCCAGGAAAAGGGCTGAGACAATGAAAACGAGCGCGATTAGCTTCTTCATGCATCGATACCTCGATTTCGGGATCCGTCGGCACAAAAACGTACCGGCCAATCGCGAGTATAACGCGGGGAAAGCCCCTACGGGGGAGCCTGCCGCGTTCTACTAAATACCAGTCTGGACGCTGGCCGCCGCTAGGCTGAGTCTGCTAAACTCTGATTCTGAAATGAGGAACGAACCAATGGGGTTTTCCGAAGAGCTTTTGGCCATTCTTGTGTGCCCGGTCTGTAAAGGCCCCGTTCACGTGGTACCGGATGGCTCGGGACTAAAGTGCGATGCGTGTAAATGTATTTTTCCCATTCGCGATGGCATCCCGGTGATGCTTCCCGAGGAGGCCACCGTTGCGAAAGACTGAGCTTAGGGCGGAAAGCTTAGTGATTTGTCGGTCGGCGAAACCCACAGCGTCACCACTTTCGTGCTTCTACTTTTTTCCGCATCTGCGGCGTTTGGCAACGGGGAGTAGGGACTCAGCGCTACGTTGACGGCGATCGCATTGCTTTTATCCGGAGCTTTCGCACTCATGATCTTGTAGCTTTTGACCGGGCCGTAGTAGCCCGAAGTTCCCCAATCCGCGAGAAAATCGTCCTTCCGGTAACTTGGCGTGGGTTGCCATAACTCGTAAGCTTTATCGGTGTTACCCACGACCAATGCATCGAAAAAATGGGAAGCCGCTTTTTTCTCCGGATAGTAGCGGAACGTAAAATACAGAAACAAAGCAAGCGCCACGACCAAAGCGCCAATCGTGAAAGCCATTACCTGCGGTTTGTAGGATTTTACTGCCGGCGGTTCCAGCAATGACATCGGGCCTTTGTAGGTGTCCTGCTCCATTTTCGCCGGTGCTCTCCGTGCCTAACAGGCAGAAAAACTGTATCAGGAGAGAAGCCGCCTCGCAAACCCTCTACCAAATTGGACGCCAGGATTTGGGAAAAAGTTTCCCGCCTCAGCGGAATGTGTAGGTCGTTTAGCTGGAAAGCGCGCCTGCCGAGCCTTCGGGCAGCTCGATGGCGTACTTGGTGCGCGCGCGTTCGCGGTGCATTTCCAAAGCCAGTGCAATCAGCTTGTCGATGAGTTCGCGGAAGGGAATTCCGCTGGCTTCCCACAGTTTCGGATACATGCTGATCGAAGTGAAACCGGGGATGGTGTTCACTTCATTCAGATAGAGTTTGCCGCTATTTTTCTCCAGGAAGAAATCCACGCGGGCCATACCAGCGAGTTCGAGCACGCGAAAGGCGTGAACAGCGAGAGATTGAGTATTTTCAACCTGCGCCGACGTCAAGGATGCGGGGATCACAAGCTGCGTGCCTTCCTCCAGATATTTCGCGGTGTAGTCATAGAATTCCCGGTGAGGAACGATTTCGCCCGGCACGGACGCCTTGGGTTCGTGATTGCCCAAAACGGAGACCTCGATTTCGCGCGCGCTCACGGCCTGCTCAACGAGAATTTTCATGCCGAACTCGCAGGCGAGTGTGAGTGCGGGGCCAAGCTCTTCAGCATTGTGCACTTTGCTCATTCCGACGGAGGAGCCCAGAGTGGCGGGCTTGACAAAGACGGGGTAAGGAAACCTCCCTTCGATTTCAGCCTGCACCGATTTCGGATCCTTTTCCCAGTGCCAGCGATGGACAGTGACCCAAGGCACCACCGGAATTCCGGCCTCCTGGCAAAGCCGCTTGGAGACATCTTTGTCCATACCGACCGCCGAGCCGAGGACGCCTGCGCCGACATATGGCAGCCCGGCCAGATCCAACATCCCCTGGATTGTGCCGTCTTCGCCAAAGGTTCCGTGCAGAACAGGAAAGATCACGTCAAGCCGCTGCGCGCCTGCTCCGCGATCAAGCGGGACCAAGGCGGCTTCGGTGGGGTCGGCGGCGAGCATCACACGGCGACCGCCCTTCAGGACCTCCAGCAGCATCTTCGCGGCTCCTTGACCAACCAACCAGTGCCCGTCCTTACTGATGCCGATAGGAATTGCTTCGTATTTGTCCGGATCGAGGCCGCGGATGACAGAAGCGGCGGAGGCGAGCGACACTTCGTGCTCCCCGGAACGGCCTCCGAACAGAACTCCTACGCGCAAAAGCTTTTTATTGTCTGGGGTCACGAATGCTTCCTGTCGGACTGCGGCCGATGTGAAATAGAGATGTTCTCAGTTATAAAGCAAAAAGCATCGAGGAAGGACAAGGAGTCTGAAGCGGGTTTCCCAGACAACAATGGTAGTCAGACCGAGCGGAACTGCTTTGCACTGTCCAGGCGGGATGCTGCTTAGGTTTTGGGCTCTCGGTTGCCCTGACGATCGGTTCTGAGCGCCAGGTTGTGACTATGCACTTTCGCGACGGAAAGCTTTCGAGCGAGCCTATCGATTGGGAGCAAGCAATCATTCTGGTGCAACTTGGACTGCTACCGGACCACAGTCTGACTTCGCAGCACTTGATCGAACGGACTCGCCGTGCGAAGGGCTATTGATTGTCCGGGAGTACTGGGAGCGCTACCGTAGCTTCCGTCGCGGGGTCGTCGCGCAGCTTGATATAAAGCCGTGTGCCGTAAGGTCGCGGGATCGATAGAGAGTCACCTACATAACCAGCGGGAACGGAAACCGCGCTCTTGAATACCGAATCGGATGCAACAGAACTCAGAAGGAAAAGGTTCGAGCCTACAAGCGTGCATGGCTTTTCCGTGGAGTCCGCGCAATGTATCTCCTTCAGCGTTGGCACACGCACGAGAACCGCGAGAGGCTGCCAGTCGCCCTTTGCGCCGTCGGCCTCGATGGGACGGAATTGCAGCAGCCCAAAAGCGCCGGAGCCAAAGGCTTTCACCGGATCCAGTATGGCCAGCACGCTGTTGGAATCTTGTTGGATCAGCGAACCGTCCGCGAGACTCAGTGTGGCGGAGTACGAACCATCCGCGGTCGCGATTTCGATTTTTTCCGTGTGCGAAAACTCAGCGGGAACTTCGGACTTCAGGAAAAATGAAAGCCTGCCGTCTTGGGGCAGAACCTCGGGCTTGCTGAATCGGAAGGGCGAAGGAACCGTGGATGGCTGGAGATTCTTGCTGAGCAATGTGACTTTTGGTCTGGGTGGTTCGATGGTCGCCGGCACATCCAGGGTGCGCCCATCCTTCAGCGTCACGTGCGCGGGAGCAGCAGAGTCGGGTTGCAGCGAAGCGGTGGCTGCCGAATCCTTGACCCGGAGATCGAGTGAGTTATCTTTTGCTGCGTGCGATTCTGGCACCGGCGTGAACGAGACGCCGTTCAACTCAAGACTCGCCACCTCTTCCAAATGTGTACCGGTGAGGATGCCATGACTGTCTCCAGCGAACATGGTGAAGTGTTCGAGATGGACGGCATCGGAATAGGCACGCAGTGAGACCAAGTCGGGCTTCAATTGACCGTACTGTGTTACGGCCAGCTTTAGCGGACCCGCAGAAACATCCTTTAAGGGAAGCTGAATTTCGAGTTGGTTTTGCTCGTGCGCATTCCACGTGGGCTTCAGATCTTTGCCGCTGGCATCGAGCAGAGCGACCTTTTCGACGCAAGGGGCACAATTGCCCTCGATGTGCAGCGTGGCTGGGCGCCCGGCAATCAGCGCACTCGAGTCGGTCGTAGGAACAGCCCAATTTTGGGATCGCGCATTACGAATCTGGAACGACGGTCCTTCGAAGGAGGTGTAGCCCCAAACGCCACGGATTGTGGCGGTCAAATCTTCGGGCAGGGTGTCGGCGTGGAGCGTGCGTGTATCGACGACGAATCCGCCGCGAACGGCATCCGGCGTGGCGGGAACATTGACGGGATCGCCTGTCTTGGCCTGAATCCGAACGACAAAATCGTGGCTCATTGCGGTGGAAAACATTAGCGGCGCACCTTCCACGGGAAGGACAAAGGGAGACTGCTGCAGGCAAAGAATTCGTTTTGGATCGACCGGATGAAGAACAGGAATAGGAGAAGGTCTAACCGAGGGAAGACCGACGACAATGACGGACTTCGGATTGCGGAACGACGGGGGGGAATTCAGCTTGAGGTTCAGCGTCTCCTCCTCCGGCAAGGAAAGCGCGGGAATGTATTGATAGGCCGCGGTATGGAGCGTACTCATCAGCCGGACTACGTCGACGACAGCACCGACATAAGGACTGAAATAACCGCCCCTGGCCAGAGGACTGGAGCTGACATTGCCGATGAGATCGGACGGTGCGCCCGAGGTTAGAGAGGCGACGAGCGATTGATCGTGAGAGTCGTCGAGAACCAACTGGTCACTGCCCTGCGTCAGGCACGAAGGCTGTTGTTCCACCGGCCTGCTAAAACAGTCTTCGTTCACCTTGATGCGCAAAGCTTGCGCGAGGAGATTGGAATTCTTTTTCAGATCGGCGGGATCGCTATTGGATGTTTTGGTGATTTCATCCAGATATTTGTCGAGGCGACTCCGGTCGAGGCTAGCCTGTTGCAGATCCTGAGCGGCACGGACGAAAACACCCGGACGACCTCGAACTGCACTGCGCAGGGTTGAGAAGTCACCGCCGGTTTCTGGCGCGAGAAAGAGAAGAGCCTGCTCGGCGCCTGGTGGGACGGTGACTACAGTTCCTTCTTCACGCATCTGCCGGTTCCATGTTTCGACGCGCGTGAACCAGTTCTCAGGCGGCGGATTGGTCGGTCCCTGAAGAAAAGCGATGACCAGCAAGTAGCGGACGGATTGGTCTTCGGGCAATTGCACGTGAATCCATAACCGGTCCCCCGCCTGAAGATCGGTCACATTCGAAATAGGCAGAGTTTTGCCGTTGCGGTTCACCGTCATGTCGATGAGCGGGCCAATCAGGTCGAACGTGTGCGCATCGCCAAAGACAGCAGGGGAGGCCGAGCAGAGCAAGGCCACACACAGAATGAAACGAACGATCCTCATAAACTTCTCAGTCTTCGATTTTATCCCTGACTCCAATCTCATTAAACGGGCTCCTCAAATAGTATGAGGCGGTTTTCGAACGACAGGCCCGGGCAGGAACGGGCTCTGGTTCCTCATGGTCAACCCCGGCGCGGAGGACCGGCAAGGGGCAGGGGTAATGCAACAAGAAATCCGGATGACAATTAGATGCAGGCAGCCGCAAAAGCGTCGCCAAAGTCTTCCGCGCCATAGAGAAATGCTGGCACTCAAACTGGCGCGGGAGAAGTGCAAAAATCGCTTTCAGAAACACGGTTTTACTAGAGGATTTTCTTGCCGAGGCCGGAAAGCACGAGTTCGACGGCGAGAAGCGCGGTGCGGTTGTGCTCATCGATCACAGGATTGATCTCAACGATTTCCATTGAGGCCATGACTTCGCTATCCGCGATCATTTCCATCGCCAGATGCGCTTCGCGATAGGTGACGCCGCCGCGGACAGGCGTACCGACGCCAGGCGCGTCGCTCGGATCGACGAAGTCCATATCCAAGCTCACGGCGATGCCTTCGGTATCGTCCATAGCATATTTCAGAGCGTCGGACATGACTTCCCGCATGCCGCGCTCGTCGATTTCGCGCATGGTGAACGCTTTGACACCGAGTTTCTTGATGAACTTTTTTTCGTGAGAATCGAGATCACGCACGCCTACGAGCACAACATTTTGCGGCTCAATCTTCGGCTTGAATCCGAACAGGTCGTGCAACTCTTCGGTGCCATAACCCATGACAGCGGAAAGCGGCATGCCGTGGACGTTGCCGGAGGGCGATGTATCTGGCGTGTTCATATCGCTGTGCGCGTCCAACCAGATGCAGCCGATGCTTTTTTTCTCTTTGCGGAAATGTGCTGCGACGCCGCTGATGGAACCGGCTGCGATCGAATGGTCTCCGCCGAGAACGAGTGGAAGATACCCGTCCTCCAAGGATTTCTGCACAGCGGTCCCCAGGTCTTTGCAGGCGTCGGCGATTTCTTCGATGTACTTGGCGCGCTTTTCTCCGTAGGACATTTCTTCGGGTTGTTTTACGGAGATGTTGCCGATGTCTTCGACTTGATGGCCCAGTTGCTTGATGCGGGCCTGCAGGCCCGCAACGCGCAAGGCTGAGGGACCCATGTCTACGCCACGGCGGCTTGCGCCGAGGTCCATGGGTACGCCGATGATGCGAATTTTCTGAGGCATTGTTCGTGACCCGATCCGTGACGACTGAATTTATCGCTCGCCGGGGAAAAGCGCCCACCGCAGCCGCTCGTATGGCGAAGGGCGGCCGCTAGAGAAGACGTGCCTGTAGATCTGACCTCGGCTGTTGCCATGACCTGTCCTACCGTTGCTGTGGGAACTGCTGAGACTGCCGAATCTACCCGTCCTTAAGGATACACGCGATAAATCATGCGGGGGAAGGGGATGACCTCGCGGATGTGCTCGGTCCCGCAGATCCACGCCACGGTGCGCTCGAGACCAAGACCGAAGCCGGCGTGCGGGACGCTACCATAGCGGCGAAGGTCCAAATACCACTGAAAGGGTTCCGCAGGTAAGTTGTGTTCTTTCAGCCGTTTAACGAGAAGGTCGTAGTCGTGGATGCGCTGGCTGCCGCCGATGATTTCGCCATAGCCTTCCGGGGCGAGCATGTCGAAGGAGAGTGCCAAATCGGGACGGTCGGCGTCGGGCTGCATGTAGAAGGCTTTAATCGCCGCAGGGTAGTGGTGAACCATAACGGGACGGTCGAAGCTGCTCGAGATGATGGTCTCTTCGTCGCCGCCGAAGTCATCGCCGAATTTGGCGGGATTTCCGCCTTTCTGCAGAACGCCGACGGCTTCTTCGTAAGTAACGCGCGGGAAGGGTGGCTTGATGTTTTCGAGCCTGATGATATCGCGCTTCAGCGTTTCGAGCTCGCGGGATTTATTTTTCACCACGCCTTGGACAATGGCGCTGACGAGCCCCTCCCCGAGGTCCATCATGTCGGCCAGCCCGGCGTATGCGGCTTCCGGCTCGAGCATCCAAAACTCCGTCAGGTGGCGGCGGGTTTTGGATTTTTCGGCGCGAAAGGTCGGGCCAAAGGTGTAGACCTTACCAAGCGCCATAGCCGTGGCTTCGATGTAAAGCTGACCACTTTGCGAGAGGTAGGCTTTCTGGTCATCGATGTAATTCACTTCGAAAAGAGTGGAGGTGCCTTCGCAGGCCGCGGGCGTGAACATTGGGGAATCGGTAAGCGTATAGCCCTGTGAATCCATGAAATTGCGCGCGGAGCGGATGGCTTCGGCGCGAATGCGAAGAATGGCGGCTTGGCGTGGGGTGCGGATCCAGAGGTGGCGTTGATCGAGCAGAAAGTCCACACCATGCTCTTTGAGTTGAATCGGGAACGGGGTGGATTCGGGAACTTTCTGCACGATCTGAATTTTGGTGACACCGATTTCAAAACCGCCCGGGGCGCGCTGCTCGGCGCGGATCTTACCGGTCACGATGACGCTGGATTCCTGCGTAAGACCTTTGAGGGCTTCGAAAGCTTCGGGACTCTCTTTTAGCGAGCAGACGCCCTGGATGATGCCGGTGCCATCGCGAAAAATGGGGAAAACAAGCTTGCCGGATTCGCGAATGTTGTAAAGCCAGCCGCGAATGGTAACTTCCTGTCCATCGAATTGGCCGGCATTTTCAATCGTTATCGTGGTCATGGTGAGTTTTTCAACGGTATACCAAAACTCTAGTTTAACAGAGAAGTCTCGGCACCAATCGGATGGCGGCGTCATCGCAGTGCCTGGACAAATGCCCGCGGTCGAGAAGTCAACAAGACGGCGGGCGAATCTACGCTTGGGACAGTCCTGATGCGATCAAGAATTGTCTTCTTCCAGGCGGTCGAGCGCTTTGGCGGCAGCGTTGAGTTGATCGGCGAGGCTGGGAGCGTCGGGACCAGTCTTTTCTTTGACTTCAAGAGTGAGAGGAAGATCTGCGCCAACAGGAGTGCTGCGCAAGAGCTCGAGAGCGGCGGGCCAATCGATTGTGCCGTCGTACGGCGCGAGATGTTCGTCTTTTTCGCCGTGATTGTCGTGGATATGGGCACTGACGATTAAATCCTTTAGCGGCTCGAAACCGTCGGCGACGCGCCCTAGCTCGGCTCCCTCGCTGAGATGTGCATGGCCAATATCGAAATTGAATCGCAGGCTCGTCAAGCGTGTTTCGTCAACGAAAGAACGCAAGTAGGATGGCATGCCCATTTCGCTGGTGGTGTTTTCGACACAAATGGTCACGCCGATGTGCTTGGCGTGAAGGATGAGGTGCTCGAGAGAACTGAAGGCGGCGTCGCGTTTGCGCGGGTCGGCGGTTTCGCGCGAACTGCCCATATGCAGGATCAGACGAGAAAAGGGCAGGTCTTCCGCGACGTCGATCACCCGCTTTAATTCATCCATGGCCTCGACGCGGCGGACTCGTTCAACTTCAGTGACAGAAAGGGGCGCGCCACCTTCTCGGTTGACACTCATGTCGCGGCTGGTCGGGGCGTGCAAAGAATTGAGCTGGAGATGATTGTCCGCCAGCGCTTGTGCGAAGGCACGCGCTTCAGGTTTGGAAGCGTAATCGAAGTGGCTGCGACTGGCAAAAATTTCGACAGCCTGGAAGCCCGATGCGTGAATCTGCGCGAACCACTCGCGATTGAGCTTTTTGGAGACGAGAAAGTAGGTCGAAAGAATCCTTTGCATAAGTTATGAGTTTAGCCTCTGGCTCGGTCGATTCGCCAACGCGCAGCGAGTGAGGTGGAAGGATCAGTTACCCCCACTTGGGCGCAGAAAAAAACCTAATAGCCGATGGCGGAACCGTTGTCGCGAGGATCGGCGGCGCCGCACCGCTCTCCAGTTTTGGGATCGATGCCGATCGCGTTGACTAGGCCGAGATGGCCGCGACGCTTTACTTCGTAGCCGCGCGCTTTCATCTGATCTTCCATTCCGGTGGAAAAGAGTTTTTCCATAACCAGTACGTCGGGAAGCCACTGGTGATGGAAGCGCGGAGCATTGATCGCAGATTGTGCGTCCATTCCAAGGCGCATCCAGTTCAGAACGCTCAGAAGGGTCACGGAAATAATCGTGGGTCCGCCGGGAGAACCAGTGACAAAACTGAGCTGGCCATCGTGAAGAACGATTGTGGGCGTCATGGAACTGAGCGGGCGCTTGCCGGGAGCGATGGTGTTGGCGTCGGATTGGATGAGGCCGAACAGTGCATTCGGAACGCCGGGTTGCGTCGTGAAATCATCCATTTCGTCGTTGAGGAGAAATCCCGCAGAGGAAGTGACATGAGAGCCATAGCTGTCGTTTAGCGTGAAGGTGCTGGCGACGGCGTTGCCGGCGGCATCGACTACGGAAAAATGCGTAGTGTGAGGGCCTTCCCACAAGCCGAAGATGGCGTTTGGCGCACTGCCGGCGCTTACGCCGGCAGTGCAGACGTGCGGATTGCCGGCATGGACTTCCTGGCTGGTGCTGGCGCGCACGGGATCGATCGTGGCGACGAGATCCTTCGCATAGCAAGGGCTGGTAAGGCCAGCTACTGGAACATTCGAAAAATCGGGATCGGCGAGATACGCGGCACGATCGGCGAACATGCGACGCATCGCTTCCGCGACCATGTGGACGCTTTGCGGGTCGTCCCACCCTTTGAGCGGCACATCCTCGAGCATGTTGAGTGCTTCGATGACGGCAATACCACCAGAACTAGGAGGCGGGGAAGAGATCACTTGCCAATGCTGGCCGTTGAGTGTGTAGTTGGCTTGCAGGACTTCGCGAATTTTGGGCTGATAGTGAGCGAGGTCGTCGCTACTGATCAGACCGCCCAAGCCAGCCATGTCGCGAGCAAGCATGTGCGCGGTTTCGCCTTTGTAAAATTCGTCGGCCCCGCTTTTGGCGATGCGCTTCAGGGTGGCCGCAAGTTCGGGCTGGCGCAGCGTGTCTCCGACTTGGTGCATCTTGCCGTCATTCAAAAAAATGTGCCTGCTCATCGAGAAGCGTTGCAGGTCGGGACGCTCATCGCGGAATTCACGGGCGAGTTTTTCGGTGACTGGAATGCCTTGTTCGGCGTAGCGGATGGCGGGCTCGATGACGTCGGCGAGCTTCATGGTGCCGTGCGTTTTGAGAGCCAGAGCGAGTCCCGCGACCGTGCCCGGAACTGCAACGGAGCGATAACCAATCGTCGAAGCTTCCTTGTCGAGCTTACCATCCGCGGTGATGTACATATCGCGCGTGGCTTTTTCCGGCGCCATTTCGCGATAGTCGAAGAAATTCGTTTTGCCACTGGCCAGGCGCACCAGCATGAATCCGCCTCCGCCAATGTTTCCGGCCGCGGGTTCAACAACGGCTAGAGCGAAGGCCGTGGCGACTGCGGCATCAATTGCGTTGCCGCCACGTTTAAGAATTTCGACGCCGGCTTCGGACGCGAGCGGTTCATCGGTGGCAACCATGCCGTGGGTAGCACGCACCGATTCCCGCGGCCACTCCTTGGGAACGTCGGCATGTTCACGAAATTCGCGAGCGTCCTGAGCGGCGGCCGAACTTGAAAAAGCAAAAACTGCCAAGAGCCCACCGAATCGAAGAGAATCTTTCAGTCGCATAGTCGAAAATTATGTGATTCGCACCGTAGCGTCAAGTTCGGACCGGCGTGAGCGCTGGCGAGATTGGTGTATGCTTTCCTGACCTTTATTCCTGGAGCACACAAATATGATGCATCGTCGGGTTCGCCAAGTTGCGGTTGCATTTGTTTTGCTGGCGATTGCTGCGCCGCTGTTCGCCCAGCAGCGTCCGCCTGCGGATCTGGATGAGTATGTCGGTCGTTCCATGAAAACATTCGAAGTGCCCGGGATGGCGGTAGCCATCGTGAAAGACGGGAAGGTGGTACTGCTGAAAGGATACGGCGTCAGGAAATTGGGCGAGTCCACGCCAGTGGATGAAAACTCACTGTTCGGGATTGGCTCGAATACCAAAGCGTTCACTGCGGCGGCGCTGGCGACACTGGTCGATAAAGGAAAGATCTCTTGGGATGACCCGGTGTACGAACGGCTCAAAGGCTTCGAAATGTATGATCCTTACGTGTCGAAAGAGATGCGCATCCGCGACCTGCTATGCCATCGCAGCGGGCTTGGATTGGGAGAGGGCGACCTGATGTTTTGGCCGCACACGACGTTCACGCGTGACGAGGTGGTGTACCGGCTGCGATACCTGAAGCCCAAGAGCAGCTTCCGAACGACGTATGCCTACAACAACTTGATGTTCGTGACGGCCGGGCAGGTGGTGGCGGAGGTGAGCGGAAAAGGTTGGGACGAGTATCTGCGCGAAACGATTTTTGCGCCCCTGGGGATGAGCAATACGGACACGAGTGCAACGGCGTTCAAAGAGGGTGATGACTGGGCGATGCCTCATTCGAAGGTGGCGGGCAAACTGCAAGCGATCCCCGTGGAAAATTTGGATAACGCCGGCCCGGCCGGATCCATCAATTCTTCCGTGGCGGATATGTCCAAGTGGGTGTTGTTGCAGCTCAACCGCGGGAAGATTCCTGGCACGGAGACGCGTATTTTCAGCGAAAAGTCCTCGCAGGACATGTGGGCACAACAGATGATCATGCCCATCCATCCGCTCCCGTCCGAGCTCAAGACTCTGCAGGCGCGCTTCCTCGGCTACGGTATGGGCTGGGGGCTGCGAGATTACAAAGGGCGAAAACTCGTGGGCCATTCCGGGGGCGTAGCGGGATACGTCAGCCGGGTCATGCTGGTGCCGGAAGAGAATCTGGGCGTGGTCATTCTGACCAACGCCGAGGAAACTGGAGCGTTCGAATCGGTGCTGTTTCATATACTCGATTCCTATCTGGGGGGGCCGACGGACGACTACATTGCGGCCTTCAAAACGCTCGAGGATAAACAGCGAAAGGACGCGGACGAGACCATGGGCAAGGCTGCTCAGTCGCGGGCCGTCGAATCGAAGGCATCGTTGCCACTCGAGAACTATGTGGGTGATTATTCCGATCCTTGGTACGGAAAAGTGACCATACGGCCGGACAATGGCGGGCTGGTTTTAGATTTCGAAAGAACGGCGAAGGGTTTGGCGGATTTGCAGCACTGGCAGTACGACACGTTTAAGGCGCATTGGCGAGATCGCACCGTGGAGGACGCGTTTGTCACCTTCACGTTGAAGCCAGACGGGACGATTGATCATTTCACGATGACAGTTGTATCGCCGCTGGCGGATTTCAGTTTTGATTATCAGGATTTGTATTTCACGCCGACGGTAGAGAAGAAGTAGAGCAGGTGAGCGAAATTATTCAGCGAGGAATTCGATTTCGGGTGGGCCGGGGAGAAGACCGGCGGCGGTGCCGCGTTCGACAAGTTCGCGTACTGCTTTTCTCCCTTTTTCGCCGTAACCTAGGGTCCATTTATTTACATACATGCCCACAAATTTGTCAGCGAGTTCCGCATCCATGTCACGGGCGAACTGCATCGCGTAGTTCAAAGCTTCTTCACGATGCTCCAAACCATAGGCCACACTGTCGCGGATCGTCTTTGCGACCTGGCGACCGAGTTCGGGCCCAAGGGCGCGGCGCACTGCGTTTCCTCCCAGGGGAAGTGGCAACCCGGTTGACTCCTGCCACCAAACGCCCAGATCAATGACGCGATGTAATCCCATTTGCGGAAAGAAGAGTTGGCCTTCGTGGATCAGGAGGCCGGCTTCGACGACATCGTTGCGCACCGCTTCGATGATCTTGTCGAACGGTATTACCACCGGTTCGAAGTCGGATTCATAAAGTTTCAGCGTGAGATAGGCGCTGGTCTTCAGTCCAGGCACACCGATCCGTTTGCCCTTGATTTCGTGAGGCTTGAATGAGTGTGTGGCCACGACGATCGGTCCGTAGCCCTCTCCGAAACTGGCGCCGCAATCGAGCAGAACATATTTATCCCGCAGGGAAGGATATGCAGCAAAACTCACTGCCGTTACATCGTAGGTCTCCTGGAGAGCAGACTCATTCAGTGACTGAATGTCGGCGAGGACGTGGGTGTATTTATACCCCGGAGTCGAGAGCTTATGAGTCGCCAAGGCATAGAACATGAAAGCGTCATCGGAGTCCGGTGAATGGGCAAGTTTGATTTCCCGGGGTTCTTTTTCGGTTTGGGAAGCCACTTGTCTCGAAGCCATGGGCTATGAGTCCTTCAGCCAGGCCGTCGTATAGATAGATACGCCCACCCTCGCATTCTCGGACAGAGAAATAAGGTCGAGCGACGTTGGGGACTCGTGAAGCTCGGGGCCGGGCCAGCTTTTTCAGTCCAAAGACTAGCATAGACGCGTGCAGCGGACAAATACGGGCAGAGTTGCAACCTTCGAGCGAACTCATGAAAATTCGTTCCCGGATGATCGGGGAAGCAGTTCGTCAGGCCGCGGAGATCAGGTGAGCGATGGCGTCCTCGAAGTTGACCCTGCCATCGAGGTAAGGCTGCCAGTAAAGGACCAGCAGAAGATGATATTGCTCCCATCCACGTTGGGAAAGAACGTCCTCGAGCGCATAGGGAACAAGGTTTGGTTTGAGCGCCAGAGGCGGAGCATCCCCGGCGCCCTTTTCCATGGTTGGATCTTTGAAAATCGGACGCAGAACTTCCCCGGTGGTGTAAATGATGAGGGCATGCCAAAGATCACGGGGAATAGGCTTGTCGCGCTGCTTACACTCGCGGCTGATGGCGTCTTCGACAGGGACGGCGATGCCATGAGAAGCTTCATGAAAAAGCACTTCTAAAGCTTCCGGGCCTTGGTTACGGGGATCGGAGCTGGCAATGGTTACGCGCAGGGGATCGAGTGTTGTATAGCCACCCGCGGAATTGGCGTAGGCACAAACGTCGACCCGGATTTTTTCCTTTGGCCAGCGCGTCTGATAGATATCGGCGAGGCGCTCGGAAAGCCCAACGCCTTGTTCCCGGACGAGCGGGGCGACTTTCATCACCCAGCGGCGGTTTCCGCGGTCTTGATCAGCCCACCAATGAGCGCGATAAATCGGTGCGACTGAGTCGAGGATCGTTCCAACGTTGCCGGGGAGGCCGGCGTCGCAACTGGTTTTTTTGCGGCCAGTCAGCTCATCGCAGTCCTCGAAGTCTTCGATCTGATTCTTCAGCAGAACCAAGTCGATGTTGATCAGCAGGTCTTTCCCTGCGTAGTTCGCCATGTAGTAAGCAATGGCGTCATCCCAGGTTTTCTGTTCAGCCGCGGAAAGCGTGACAGGCGTTTGCTTTACAGACGAAGGGGGATTTTTCGGAGTTGAGTCGCGTGATCCTTTTGCCGCCAGACGAGAGCGAGCTTCGTGGTACAGGAAATGGTGCAGATTGACCCAGAACCCGCTGTGGAATTCGAAGACAGGCAGCGGCCCGTACATGGAGTCCACTTGCTGCGCTTGACAGAGAGGCGACGCGGCGAGCACGAGCAGGCCGAGACAGGGAAGAAAAAAACAACGCAGAAGGGTGGATCGCATAATGTTGCTGGAAATCTTAGCTCAAGTTGCGCTCGCCTCAAATTGTCCGCTGACGGCGGCGTTCTTTTGTCTAACCTCGAAGGCGATTCAGAATTCCTCGTCGGGCGAGTTCAGCCAGCGCTCGAGCTTGGCCTGTTCCTCTGCAGTGACGGTTTCAAAAACCAACCCCATGCCTAACGCGGGACTGGTGTAGACCACGCGGCCAATGCCTTCGAATGTTTCACCATGGTGAGGCATGCGGAGTCGGACTTGCGAGCCTTTTGGCAGAGGATTGAGCGTGTCTACGTAGCAACCGCTGCGACCGATGTCGGAGGTGCGCCCGCTCAGCTTCGCACCGCGGGGAAGTTCGATCAGTTCCACGGCAAGAACAAGTGAGTAGCGCAGCGCGCTGCGTTTTTCTGTCGGTACATCCGTCATGGTTTTCTCCCTTCTCCGAAGGGCTCCATTTACTATTCGATTTTCGGATCGGTCAACGTGCCCACGCCGCCTTGGTGGTCTCCGCCATGCAAGACTCCCGTGCCATCGCGGAAGAAGGAACGCGTCCCGGTTCGGCCATAGTCCATTGGAATGGCGGCGAGTTCGTAGATCGCCGGCGCGCCGACCTCGTTGCTGCCTACGATGACATAACGGAAAGAATAGCCATCTTTGCGACCCGCAGCTAGGCTCGCATCGACAAAACCAACGCGTTCCCCCTTGGCAGCGGCCTTTTGTGCCGGGCCGAGGTCAGCCAAGGTTTGAGGCAAGCGGGCGTAGGTCACCCGATATTTTTCAATGGCAGCGGCGAGCTCTCTGATCGAGGCCACGGCGGCTTTCTCATTGTTCTGAATCTCAGCGCGGTCCCATTCTTCGGCAAGCGTCGGAAGGTCGAGCAACAGGACTCCCAGCGACAAAAGTTTCCACTGATTATTTTCGCGAACAAGGCCCATCGTAACTCGACGGGCATTGGCGTCGCCAGAGTCGGTGGCGTCTTTGACCACGAGAGGTAAATATGCGATGTTGTCTCGAATTTCGGGCTTGCCGATCTGCAATTGCGTGGTGACCGAGGGAGTGGCGCAAAGTACGACCAGATTTCCAGAAGCATCCGTTTGCGAATTCGGCTTTCCCGCTTGGTCCAACAAGACGAAACGCTGAAGAAGAGTGGCCTGCGCCGAAGGAGCCATCGCTGCGAAGGCGGTGGCGTTGCGCGCCGTCAGAAAAGCGCCAAAGTGCTTGGCATCCTGAGAACACGAAGCCACCAAGATGTCCCGCAGCACTAAGGCCGGATCATTGCCGTGTTCGTTCTGAGAGGCGCGGGCGGAAACGAGCAAGGCCAGAATTGCGAGTGCGCACAAAATTGTTCGGGACGCTCTGTGAACTTTCAAGATTCCCTCAATCTTTCGCGATCGCCAGAATCTTAGCCAGGTTTTGTGTAAAGGTCGAACGCGGTAAAACCTCAGTGGATCCCGCGACCTTTGCCTGAGCAGCAAGGTCAACCTGGACGTGCGACAAAAACGAGACAATCGGCAATTCCTTTTGCGTTGCCCGAAGGCGGGTAATCGTTGCCACCGGATTGCTCTTGTTGTTGAGGTCGACGATGACGAGTTTTGTGGGTGGCTCGAGCATAGTGGCAAGCACGTCGCCATTGGCGGCCACCTTGAACTCCACGCCTATTTGCTTCGCGGTTTCCGCAACTTTCATCTGAAAAAACAAGTCATCCATCAGTCCGACGACTCTGCCCATTGGTCCCCCTCGAAACATCGCGGCAGCAGATAACTCAGCCTCATTCATTTGCGTCTAACGTAAAGTACCCTACAATGAGCGTGCCTTCGGGAGGTCCGTGATGCAACCTCTTTCTCCTGCTCCCATCCAAGCCCCGATTTCGATGTTGGAGAAGACGCCCACGCTCCTGGAAGTGTTGCTGCGCGATCTTTCTGAGGAAGTACTCGAGTGGAAGCCCGCGGCCGAACGCTGGTCTATCGGAGAAGTTTTGCGTCATATGGTGATGATCGAGAAACTATATGAGCAGAGGGCGCGGCGCATTGTCCTCGAGGATTCTCCGGAGTTGCCAAAGTACGTCACTCCCGCGCAAGGAGAGGTTCAGAGGAAATCGGCACGGCAATCCATGGAAGAGTTTGTGCCGTTGCGCCGCGCGTTTGTTTTCTATCTGCATTCCATCCCTTCCAGCTCCGCCGGGCGCACCGGGCAGCACCCCGAGTTTGGCAGCGTCTCACTTTCACAAATGCTGCACGAACTTGCCAATCACGATCTTGGCCACCTGCGGCAGATTGGCGAACTCTACCGCGGACACAGTTTCTATCCGCATGCTGGTCCGTTTCAGGAGTATTCGAACCCCAGGCCATGAGCGATCATTCGGAGCAAGCGCGCCTGGCTGCGGCGCATCCGCTCGAGGTTACCGTGTACTCGCGTCCGGGTTGCCATCTTTGTGAACAAGCCAAGACGGTTATACAGCCGTTACTGCTCGAATTTGGTTGCACGCTGCGAGAAGTCAATATCGATCTGGATGGTGAACTCGCCGAGCTCTACGGCTGGGACATTCCGGTCATCTTCATTGGCAAACACAAGGCTGCGAAGCATCGGGTCGATCGAAAGCAATTCCGGCGGCAATTGGAAGAAATACGAGACAGAGCAAAAAAGCCGCGACAGCAAAACAGCGCAAATTAAAATTAATGTTCGCCAACCGGTTCGTGCGCGCCCACGGTTTTGTCCGGGATGTCTCCGGGGCGGCCCTTTACACGATCGTAGACGCTGAGGGCGCTCACCGAACCGAGCGCTTCGTTGTAAAACGTCGGAACACCCAACGCGGTTCGTAGCTCTTCGTTGAACTTACGCAGGTGCGCCAGTTGTTCTGCGAGTGCGGGTAGTTTTGTGCCGTCGTCGGTCAGAAGAAATTTTTGATAGCCCGCGTCCCACAACCGAGTGAACTGGCCCTTCAACATGATCGCCGGCAGGATGGTCATCTGGAATTTACCATCGGGGTTTTGGCGGAACTCTGAGCCCGAGCCATATTTCTCCACACGAACGACTCCACGCGTGCTGCCCACAGAAAAGCCCAGCCCGGCCAGGGTATCCATCAGTTTTTTCTCAAACCGCTCGTCTACGTTCCACATCGTGCCTCCAGCCTAAACAATCCGAGCACCCATGTAAAGTTGCTCTTCGCATTCAAGAATTATGTTAGGTCACACGTCCTTGTATTCGTCGGTATCACGGGCTATCTTGTAAACGCATTCAAGCAGTACATTCAACGATGATCTTGCGGAGGGAATTCGTGGCTGGAACCAAATTGACAGTATTTAACAATGGTCCGATTAAGATCGAAGGTGATTTTGAGATTTTGGACCAGGAAGGCCAGAAATTCGGCCTCGGCGGAAGAACCGTCCTCAGTCTTTGCCGGTGCGGGCACTCTGAAAACAAACCCTTCTGCGATGGCTCCCATAAGCGCCAAAATTTTGCGAGTCAGATCACCGCGCGCGACCTGCCTCCCCCGGCGCCAAAGCCCTGACGATGCGCCTCATCCCAGGATGAGACAATCTCAGAATGAGACTAGGTACAAGTTTGTTTCAGTCATGTCCAAACGTCTGCTAACTATCTGGATACACAAACGATAGTGTTTCAGAACAAGACAGCGACTGCACCGTTCTTTGTCTCGCACTTGTCTCAGGCCGTTACAGTGTCTTGATCGGTGCCTTTGTAAGCCATTCAATATCAAGCTGTTAAGAAGCATCTAGGCACGGCCAAAAAAGGGCCTGTACGTGCAATCCCTCGTGTTGCCGGTTTTCGCCGGCGATTGGGGGTTGTTTTGGGGGATTGGGCAAAGATCGCCGGGTTTCTTCGGAAAGACCGCGGCAGGCTGCCGGTAATCGGCTACAGCCTGTTTCTGACGCTGATCTTCGGTTTGGTCCTTTATTCCCGGTTTGCGCAAGTTAAGGGCTCGCCTACAACTTACCTTTATCTCGAGGTCGGTGGATCTCTCCTTTGTTTCTGTTACGCGGCGAATGCGCTGGTCCGTTTCCGCGGCACGCATGATCGCATCGCGCTGATTTTGGCGTTTGGGTTCGTGCTCTCGGGAATGATTGAGACCATCGGCTATTTTGGTCTGAATGCTCTGCTTCGCTCTGGTCAGTTTGGTCTTTCTCATGTGCCGATGGGGTGGATGGTCGGGCGGACGCTTTTGGCCGTCCTGTTATTGGCGGCACTCGCCGTAGAACGCTTCCTTCCGACGTCGCGCCAGCCCAGCCGGGAGACAGCCGGAGCGTTATTCGTCGTGGCCGCCGCCGCTTATATCACCAGTGCCGCCTTTATCGCGGCACCAGCTACTCCCATCGCCAAGTTTGGTGCCTTTTTCTCTCGCCCCTGGGAGTTGCTTCCGGGTGGGCTGTTCGCCTTGGCGACAGTTTTCTTCTATCGCCGCTACCAGGAGCAACAGAAAACCGATGGCGAGGGTTCGCTCTATGACTTCTCGCTGTTCCTCGTGGCCCTGTTGAACACCGCGTGCCACTTAGCAGCGATCTTCTCGCGGCGAATCTTTGACGGCCCGTTCTTCATCGCAGAAATTACCAAGGTTGCGAGCTATACCATCATTTTGTCCGGCGCCCTGATTGATCAGGCCCGGCTGTTTGATCAGGTGCGCTCGCTGGCCATTAGCGATCCGCTGACCGGACTGGCGAATTACCGCCGGCTGCTCGCAGTCATCGAGTCCGAGTTGGATCGATCGCGCCGCACGCGACGCCCGTTCAGCATTGTGCTGCTCGATATGGATGGCCTGAAAGCCATCAACGACCGTTATGGACACTTGATCGGCAGCCGCTCTTTGGTGCGGCTGGGCAAAATCCTTCGCCATCATTCCCGTGCCATCGACACTCCCGCGCGCTACGGCGGGGACGAATTCGCTGTGGTCCTTCCGGAGGCACCCAAGGAAGTTGCCGCTCGCGTATCCGCGCGGATTCGCGAACGCCTTTCCGGAGAGACGGAAGAGCCGCCGCTTTCTGTAAGCGCAGGTCTTGCAGCGTATCCGGAAGATGGCGATACCGCGGAAAAGCTGCTGGCCGCCGCCGATCGCACTTTGTACCGCATGAAGCATCGCGGACATTCGATCAATTCCATCACGCGCATTGCGGCGTGTCTCTGAGGAACCAAGCGAAATGAATGACAAGAGTCAATTTCGCTTCAACCGCAAAGAAAATCGAATTCCGATGGAAATTCCAGTGGTGCTTGAAGGGCACCGCCAGACGCCGGGCGTGGAAGCCACGTTCACGGAGAACGTGAGTACCAACGGAGCGCGCGTAGTGAGCACGCGGCGCTGGGACAAAGGTGCGCCGCTGACGTTTCTGTCGCGCACAGGAGAGTTTCGTTCTGCTGCTCGGGTAGCGTACTGCCAACCATTGCGTGACGACGGTTATGCAATCGGCGTGGAGTTCCTCGAGCCCGTGGGGCGATGGGTAGTTCAATCTGCAAATTAGCTTGACGACTTTCGGCGAGCGGATGGGAGGGAACTGCTGGAACAATTCTTAGGGAAGTTAAGTTACTGCGCAAAAGCAAAGCGCCGGACGGGTCGAGAAGGAACCGCACGGCGCTTTTGCTATTTGGGATTAGATTCGCGCGTATTCTCGAATAACTGATTCCGCGTCGTTCTCAAACGCGCCGCTAGGCAAGTCCGAGAACTTGCGAGTAAACCTTCAGCGTACCTTCCACCATATGTTCGGCGGTAAAATGATTCGCCACGCGGATGCGAGCGCCTTCACCCAACCTACGGGCAAAAGCCGGGTCCCCGAGAATTCGTCTGACCGCGGTTGAAATTTCACCCACGTCGGGTCCAGGTACGAAAAGGCCACTTTTTTCTTCTTCCATGATTTCGGTGAGAGCGCCGCGCGAGAACGCGATCGACGGAATTTCGTACGACATTGCGGCAAGAAGGGAATTATTGAATGCTTCGAAGAAGGAAGGCAGCAGAAAGACATCGAGAGTGGCGTAGACCGATTCCACGTCTTTGACAAAGCCCGTGAAGATCACCGCGTTCGAAAGCTGCAATTCACCGGCGAGTTTTTCCAAATCGGCGCGGCACGGCCCGGCGCCGGCAAGAATCAGTCGCGCGTCCGGGAAATCTTTGCGCACATCGACGAGCGCGCGAATCAGCCATTCCTGGCCTTTGTCGGGAGAAAGCACGCCGACGCAGCCCAGAACCGGAGTTGTCTCGGCGATGCTCCAGCGTTTGCGCGCTTGAGCCCGCTTTGCCGGAGTTAGGGCCGCAGGTACCAGGGTGCCCTCGTGAACGACGTGGATCTTGTCGCGGTTTACGCCCGAGCCCACCGCTTGATCGGCCACCCAATGAGAGTTGGCCAGAATGCAATTCGCCCGCTGATACCGCCTTTGCGCGATCGAGCCTTTGGAAAGTGGATAGCCCACGCGGCGCGAGACCACGAAGGGAAGACTGCGACCCTTCAACGCCAACCACGCCGCCGTGACTGCGTGCGCTTCGTTCGCGTGGACAAGATCAATTCGTCCATCCGACAGAAGGGAGAGGATCCTACCAGCGGCCGGCAGTCGGAATATTCCGCGCGAAACGCTGTGCACGCAAATGCCCTCTTTCTTGGCGCGATGCCCCAGCGCGGAATGCTCGGCCGTGAGCAATTCAGCGGCATGCCCATGCTGGTACAGGCCTTTCAGAAGCAGTAGAGCCTGATTTTGGCCTCCTCGCCATTCGGTTTCGAGATCGACGATGAGAGGAATCAGGAAGCACCGCCGTTCTTGGCTTGCTTTTCGGCTGCCGCCAGTTTTCCCAGCTTCTTAAATTTCAACCGCACGCCGCGAGCAGCCATTTGTGCGATGAGCGCACCGCGATGGCCATCGAGAAAACCGGCGCCAAGGAAATAGTGGCGAATCCAACTCCATGGTGCCGCAAGCCACATGCCTGCGCGCCAATAGCGCCGGCCCTCGTCAAACATTTCTTTGGCCACCGTGGTCGTATACTTTTCCACCTTCGCTTCATGCTCTGCAAAGCTACGGATGGTATAGTGCAGCAGATCGCCCTGCAATCGTCCGATCTCGCCGTCATAGCGAAGGGCGGAATGGATCGCTCCGCCGAAACTCGCTTGATCGCGGCGGTAGATGCGGCGCTGCCAGTCCGGATACCAGCGCGAATGTCTGATCCACGCTCCGAGGTACCAGGTGAGGCGAGGCATTTCGTAAACCGCGAACTCCGGGTCGTGGGTTTTCCACCACCGCACGGACTCTTGCAGCTCGTTGCTCAACTCTTCGTCGGCGTCGAGAAGAAAAATCCAGTCCTGTGAAGCCAGCGTGGCGGCGAAATTTTTTTGATCGGCGTGGTTGGTAAAGGGCCGTTCGTACACTTTCGCGCCGAATTCACGCGCGATTTCCTTTGTACGATCCGCACTGCCTCCGTCCACGACAATAATTTCGTCGGCAATTCCCTGAACCGAGCAGAGGCACCGCGGCAAATTTTCCTGTTCGTTCTGTACGACGAGGCACACACTCAGGCAAGTCATCTCTGCGCCACGCGGGATACCCGGGCCAGTATCTCACAGCCTCAAGCAATCGCGGACACTGGCCGGTTCGGACTATTCGCGGGCTTTATCGGTGCGAAGGCTGAGACGGATGGTGGTGCCGCCTACGCGAAACTCCGCGCCATGCTCTAGGACGGCGGCGCGTACGCGTTCGTTTTCGAAGAATGTGCCGTTGGTAGAATCCAGATCTTTCAGGTTGGCGAAGTTCTCCCGAACTTCCAGTTGGCAATGGTGACGCGAAACCTCCGGATCGTTCAGTGCAAAATCCGCGCCTTTCCGGCCAATGACAGCCCGCACCTTCGATAAATTCAAAGTTCGGCCTAGTTCAGGGCCGGCGGCGATGGTCAGCGTGGCAGCGACTCCAGCCGGTAACGCCGGATTGTCATCGACGGCAGGAGCTCTCAGGCGCGCTGTCGATGCATCCGCACGAGCAAAGGATGGCATCGGCGAAATTACAACGGTCTCATCGGCGCGGCGCTTGACTTCGACGATGGTGGTCTTACTGCACTTGGTACAGCGAAACTGAACCTTTGCATGCTTGGCCAGCACGGAGTCGTTCAGCAAATGCTGTTGCCCACAATGGATGCAGCCTGCCTGCATACTTTCAAAATACCACGTCCGTCGGGGGAGGCCGGTGCGACGTGCCGCACGCTTGCAAGAAGGGTTACCCGCCAAGTGCCTGTTGCGCGGGCCCTCATCCACCTGTGCTAGCATAAAAGATTCCATCGATAGCCAGGAGAGCGCTTGTGACTGAGCACATTTCACGTAAGGAATTGAAGCAGGATAAGGTTCGGGAGACCTTCGAACACGGTGCCGAGGCCGTCCTATCGCATACTCGGCTGGCTTCGATCGCTCTGCTCGTTGTCATCCTGGCTGCCGCCGCTTATTTAGGCTGGAAGTTTTACACCGACCGGCAGACCGGGCAGGCGCAAGTTGCCCTGGACGATGCCATGAAAACGTTTGGCGCCCCGATTGCATCTGCAGGGCAGCCAGCCACGCCCGGGGAAGTTACCTATCCCGATGCGGCTAAACGGGCTGAAGCCGCGCAGCCAAAGCTAGAGGCAGTGGCAAACCAATACCCTCACACGAATCCAGGCAAACTTGCTCGCTACTACTCAGCCCTGTGCCAGATGGATCAAGACAAGCTCAATCAAGCTTCCGAGGAATTGAAGAAGCTCGACGCGGGTTCGGATAAAGAGCTGTCGGCGCTCGCCAAATACCAGACGGCGTTGATCGCCGAACGAAATGGCAACAAGGAAGACGCCATCAAGACGCTGAAAGAGCTGAGCACGGCGGGCTCCGTGCTGGTTCCGAAGCCGATGGTGTTGCTTGAGCTTGCCGGCATCTACAGTCAAACCGATGCGAAGCAGGCAACGACGCTCTATGAGCAGCTGAAGAAAGATTATCCAAACACCCCAGTGGCCGATGAGGCTGACCGGGGTTTGGAGATGCTCGCTCCGAATTCCTGAGTCCGCCGCCCACCCGTTAACGGCATCGCCGGAGGCTTCGGCCATCGAAACCAATTCAGCTTTGGCGTCATGGGCCATGCGAGCGGAGAAATCCCTCGGCAGACGCTATTCAGAGCCACTGCATCCCTACCGCAGCGAATATGCGCGGGACCGCGATCGAATCATTCACGCGCGCGCATTTCGGCGTCTCGAAGCCAAGACGCAGGTCTTCACGGCGCGGTTTTCCGATCATTTCCGTAATCGGCTGACCCACACGCTGGAGGTTTCGCAGATTGGACGAACGGTCGCGCATGCGCTGGCACTCAATCCGGAATTGGTGGAAGCTCTGGCGCTCGTACACGATATTGGCCACCCCCCGTTTGGCCACGCGGGTGAACGGAAGCTCGATGAACTGATGCGCGCTCATGGCAGTCGCTTCGACCACAATTTACATGCGCTGCGGATTGTCGAGCAGTTCGAGCACCGTTACCTGGGATTCCCTGGGCTCAATCTGACATTTGAGGTGCGCGAGGGAATCGTCAAACATTCGCGGGACTATGCTCTTGAGGAGTTTCCAGAGCTTACGGAATACCAGCTTCGCGTTCGTCCGCCCCTGGAATCTCAGCTGATCGACTGGGTGGACGAGATCGCCTATAACACCGCGGATTTAGACGATGCGCTCGAAGCAAATTTGTTGGATATCGATGCCTTGTGCCGGGAAGTGCCGTATTTCGCAGAGGGCTATCGAAAGGTGGACGCGGAACATCCGGCCGGTCTAACGAAACTGAAATTCAACGAAGCGTTGCGGTACGCCCTGGATTTGTTGGTCACCGACCTCATCCACACCACGCAACGTCAGATTCGAGATTCCGGCGTCCAGACGGTTGATGACGTTCGGCGGGCGCCGGCCCGTTTGGCAAGTCTGAGCGACACAGCGCGTCACAAAAATACCATGCTGAAGAATTTTCTATTCACTCACATCTACAATCTTCCATTGATTACCGAGGACAGCGAACGCTCCGTAGGCTGCCTGGAAGAGCTTTTCGTCTACTACCTGCAGCAACCACATTCGATGCCGGAAGCCCATGAAGAAATGGCCCGGGAAACGGCTCGGCACACTGTTGTTTGCGACTACATCGCTGGGATGACCGACCAATTCCTGCTGCGGCAACACCAGCAGCACTTCGCAAGATCGGCGCATCGGTCATTTCAATCGGGCAGCGTCAGCGGATAGAATGAAGCAGCGTTCCGGAACGGTATCGATGCGAATTCGCCGACTACTGCTGGTGCTGTTGATCTTTGGCGGGTTGTGGTCCATGCCCGCGCGGGGGCTTCCCCAGATTCCCGGCCTTACGGCTTCGCCGACGAGCAGCGCCGCATCACCACAATCACAGGTCCCACCGGATCCGCTCGGCCGTGACACCCCGCGGGGCTGCCTTCTGGGTTTCATCAAGGCGGCGCAGGAGGAGAAATATTCACTCGCGGTGCAATACTTTCAACCGCTGCCCGCTCGTAAACGTCTTTCCGAAGAAGACGAGGAGGAACTAGCTGCACAGCTTCTGGCCATTCTGAATCAGAAATTCTCGGGCCCGCTCGATTTTGTCAGTAAGGATCCACTAGGACATTTGGATGATGGATTGCCGCCGGATCAGGAAAAGATCAGCGGCAGCCTTGGACCCGAAGACAGCTTTCCGATCCTGCTCGTCCGCCTCGAGGACGAACACGGCCGGAAAATCTGGTATTTCTCCCGCAGCACGTTGGAGTCGGTACCGCACTTATACGACTCGCTCACCTTTCCAATGATCGAGAAGAAGTTGCCGTTTTACCTGGTCGAACACCGGCTCCTGGCAATGCCGTATTGGCAATGGTTGGCGGTACTCATCTTCATCCCGGTGGCGTTCGTCCTGGCGCGAATGCTGACGAAGGTTTTCGAAGTCGGAACACGCTATTGGCGTAAGACACAGCACCTCCCGCCGGAGGCGGTGGAGCCTCTTAGAAAGATCGGGCCGCTTACGTTCGTGATTGCGCTGTTGATTCACTACAAGCTGGTCGCCTACATCGGCACGTCGCTGCTCTACAGGATTTATTACCGGCGGGTGATCTGGATATTTCTAGCGATCGCATTCTACTGGCTCTTGACGCGCATCACGCGAGCGATCTCGGCGCGGATCGCCGCCAGTCTGACGAGTAGAGGAAAATTTGCCGAGCGTTCGATCGTCTCGCTGATCCGCCGCTTCGTCGAGGTCAGTATTTTCATTCTGGTGACCCTTGTCGTGCTCCACAGCCTGGGTTTCGATGTGAGCGCCGCCCTGGCCGGCGTGGGAATCGGCACACTCGCGCTGGGCCTCGGGGCGCAGAAAACATTTGAAAACATGTTCGGCGGTGTGTCGATTTTGTTCGACAAGGTCATCCAGGTCGGTGATACGTGCAAGGTAAACAATCAGATCGGCGTCGTTGAGGATATAGGCCTACGCTCAACACGCTTGCGCACGTCGGAACGCACCTTGTTATCCATTCCCAACGGCGTCATGGCGACGGCGGTGGTGGAAAACCTGCGGTTTCGCGATAAGTTCCTGTGCCAGCAAATCATTCGGCTCCGCTACGATCTTTCGCCGGATCACGTGCGCTTTATCTTGGAGGAAATTCGCCAGCTGCTCCTGGAAAATCCAAAGGTCGAAGATTCCACTTCGCGCGTCCGTTTTCTGCGCTTCTCGGATTATGCACTGGAGGTTGAAATTTTCGGCTACGTCCTCGAAAGCGACTACAGCTCTTATCTCGCGACTCAGGAAGCTCTGCTACTTTCCGTCATGGATGTGCTGGACAAGGCGGGAGCAGTGGTGGCTCTGCCGACGCAAACTACACTTGTTACGCAGGATTCCTGGGTCGACCCGGAAAAAGAAAAGGCCGCCAAGGCTGCGATCGACAAGATGCGCGATCCCGGCGTTCCGGGTCCGCAAAAATTCCCGCCAACTTCCTGACTATTGCGAAAACGTGTTGCAGGCCGAAATCGATCCGGAATTTAGACCTTTGTTGAACCAGTTCATGCGTTGCTCGGAGCTTCCGTGCGTGAAGGTCTCCGGTTGCACTCGCCCGCGGGTCATCTGCTGAATATGATCATCGCCCACGGCTGCGGCCGCACCGAGGGCTGACTGTACATCTCCTGCTTCCAATAAACCGCGCTGTTGCGTGGAGTGCGCCCAGACGCCGGCAAAACAATCGGCCTGGAGTTCCAATTGCACGGAGGCGGCATTCGCTGAGCCGGGATTCTGGCTCTGGAATCGGCGGACCTTGCTTTCGACTCCAATGAGTTTTTGCACGTGGTGCCCGATTTCGTGGGCCAGCACATAGGCTTGTGCAAATTCCCCGGGCGCGCCGAATCTGCGCTTCAACTCGTCGTAAAAACCGAGATCGATATAAACCTTTTCGTCGCCGGGACAGTAGAACGGTCCTGTTGCCGACTCCGCGCCACCACAGGCGGTCGGAGTGGAATCCCGGAAAAGCACGAGCTTGGCGTGGCGGTACGGTGTAGCCGCCTGTTGTGGCAGCAACTTGTCCCAGGTACTCTGCGTGTCGTCGAGCACGAAGGAGACAAATTGCACCAAGGGCTTTTCCGCCTCATCTCTGGCCGGGTTAGGCTGGCTGACAACCGCTGAGCCCGGACTTGCTGCCCCCCCGCCGCCGAGGAGCGCAAAGAAGTTCTGCTTAAAGACCACGCTCAGAACCAGAAGAATCAAGATACCGCCTATTCCGAGACGCATGCCTCCGAAGCCAAAGCCTCCGCCGCCTCCACCGCTTTGATCACGGCGGTCTTCGATATCTCCGCTGGTTCCACCGGGTGTCCAACGCATGGCGATTCTCCTTACCGGCAACTTCGGAATTGTCGCAGTTATTCTAGAGGGTTCAAACCCGGGCGGCTAACGCACCAAATCCTACCACTCCTTCGCGTAAAGAAAAGGGAGATTCTGCAAAGTATTGGCCTGTAGCGGGTTAGCCTCGTCACCGGTGGTGCGACTTTATTTGTAACAATCCGTCCTACCGAAGCGCCAGCCAAGGGGTTAAAATGCAAGATACACATGGGTTCTACGACGGCAAACAGCGAGCGGAGGAATAGCACCCGTAAACGTCCTCCTAGCCTCATCTATGTGGAGCTCAGTGCCGCGAATGGCGGCATGATGCGGGACCTGTCCGAAGAGGGGTTTGCCCTGCGCGCGATGATGCCGTTGCGCGTCGGCGACGAAATATTCTTTTCTTTCTTGCTCGATCCGATTACCCGCGTCGAGGGCCAGGGTGAGGTTCTTTGGATCGAAGAAAATGGGCGGGTTGCCGGCGCCCGATTTACGGAAATTAAATCCGAAGCTCGAAGGCAGATTCGAAGCTGGCTGAATGACGAGCTGGAAAGCCAGGAAGCTGAAAAGAATGCGCCTCCTGAGGCCGATGCCCAATCTTTCGAAATGCTTCGCGAAGAATTACGCTCTGCGCCGCCGCGCCCCGATCCCCCGAAGCCAAGGGCAAACAAATCGAAGTGGCCCGTCGGGCGGCCAGAGAAGGTGCCATCCGATGGGCCTTCCCTCACGTCACGCGGCGCCTCCGAAGAGAATCCCGACAACCCAGGGGCGGCAAGGCTGGCCGGGAAGAGGGAACTGTCGGGGAACCCCACAAACTCCGATTCATTCCGAGGCTTGCCGGATTTTTCTGTTACAGAGGGATTCCAGGATGGTACCGACATTGCTTTTGAACCGCTATCCTCGCGAGAGCCGGTCAGAGATACGTTTTCGGTCGAGCAGCCCGCACGACGATCTGAGGTGACGGCGATTCCAAAACGTCCGGACGGCCAAGGCCCCAAGGGACCGATGCTGCCGGACATTTCGGAGATTTTGATGCAACCGCCGCGTCGACCGGGCGCCTACGCTTCCAATCCCCCGATGCTCGAACCGCTGGTTCCCCCGTATCCGCGTGCCGCAGGCAAAAGGGGCTTCTCACTGTCAAATGCGCTGATGATCATGGTGGCGCTTGCATTCATTGTGGGTGGTTTCGTCTACCGTGACATGGTTGGACAAGGTTTGGTGTGGCTCGGCCAACAAATTGGAGGTGCGAGCCAAGGCAACGAAGCGCCCACCCCGGTGCAAACTCCAAAGGAGGAAGCGCCGGCTGCCGAGACAAATCCACCTTCGTCAAACGTGCCCGCAGCGGCCTCGCCTTCTGCGCCTGCGTCGAGTAGCGCTCCGCCCGAATCCGACCCGAAAGAAACGAACGCCGCGGAGAGTTCGCCTTACAGCACGAAACCGCAATCCGCATTGCCATCACTGGAAAAGAAGCCGCGGCCGCCAGTCACTCCGCTGTCAGGAATCTCTTCTTCACAAAGTACCGACGCCGGTCAGGAAGCAGGATCGGCCGAATACAACCAAGCGACGCAGCTCTTGCATGATGGGCTTGCAACCGACACTGCTGAAGCTGTCCGGTTGCTTTGGATCTCCGTCGAGAAGGGCAATCCGAGCGCGGAACTCACTCTCGCCGAATTGTACTGGCGCGGACAGGGAGTCGCCCGGAACTGCGACCAGACCGGCATCCTGCTTGGGGCAGCCGCGCGTAAAGGAAATGTGGACGCACAGAAGCGATTGAAACAATTCCGGCAAGAAGGCTGCGAATAAGTTTTTCCCTCTGAACGATAGAATTGTAAGAGAATAAACGCCATCCAAGCTGACGTTTACGCGGAGGCCTATTGTGTTCTGTTCGAAATGTGGCGCCAACCTTGCGAGTGATACGGTATTCTGTCAATCCTGCGGAAATCCTGTCGCCCGGGCCGCGCTGGTATCCGGGCCTTCTGTTGCGGTTTCGCCCCATGCGGGTGTCGGTGCCATCGCCTATGCCACAAACGTTACGTACGCGGGATTCTGGCTGCGGTTAGTGGCTCACCTGATTGATGGATTTCTGATTGGGGTCGCCATGCTGTTTTTGATCGTGCCGCTCTTTTTCCTGATGGGCGGCGTGGCGTTTTTTTCCTCGTTCCGGCATGAGGTCGGTGATCGCCTGGACCCAGCGCAAATGGGCGCGCTCTTTTCCTTAATCACGATTCTGGTCGCGGCGGCGCTTCTTGGACAGTGGCTTTACTACGCGTATTTGGAAAGCGGAGAAAAGCAAGCGACCTGGGGAAAGCAGATGCTGGGGCTGTACGTCACGGATCTGCCGGGGAATCGAATTACGTTTGGACGGGCGAGCGGACGATTCTTTGCCAAGATTATCAGCGGGCTGATTCCGTTGGGGATCGGTTACATCATGGCCGGAATTACGGAACGGAAACAGGCCCTGCACGACATGATTGCGAGCTGCCTGGTGTTGCGGCGCTGAGGTCGAAGTTATTTTTTGCGGATGATTTTGTCTTTCCTCAGCCGGCCGACCAACGCCAGCGCATATTGTTTTCTCATCTTCTCGAAACTACTGTAGTAAATTGTGTCGGTTTCACCGCTCCAGACAAGCCTTTCATCCTTGGTGCTGTAAAGATTGAATTCCACTCGAAGCGGAACGTTTCCTTTGGCGATCCAGGTTGAGGGATCAGAAGCCACGTTCCAATATGTCCAGAAAGTGTAGTAACCCTGGGGCGGGACATAGACTCCGCCGCTGACAAACTCGTCCGATTCGTTGCCTACCGCCTTGGGCCGTATCACCAGCACACAATCGAGAGAACTTTCCTCGATGCGCTGCTTGAGTTCTCCCTCCATCCTCTCGTTTCTGGGCGGCACCACCATATAGCTCTGCACGCCCTCCACTCCATAGTTCACGAGCAATTTCTTCATCTGGTCTTCGAATTCCTGTCGCGCCACGTAGTTTTCGATAAGGCCGGCCACGAGCATTTTGTGGAACCGGGGCAGGGGCGCTCCACCGAGCACCCAACGGTGGGCAATCTTCGTGCCGGCGCGAACGGGAACAATTGCCACCGAAAGTAGCGCAATCAGCGCACCGACGCGAAAGCACAATTTCATTCGGGCGGCTCCGGGAGGGGATCTACGAACTGGATGGTAGCATGCTTCCCTCCTAAGCACTTTGCGCGGCTCGGAGCGATACATCTTTACGGCGAGGGATGATCTGGAGGCGACTTTGGCGTTTCCGCGGGCGCAACAGTTTTCGTCTTGGGGGCCTTTACGAAAGGCTGCAAACTCAATTCGTCCTTGCCCTCCAGGATGCTGTAAAACTGATCGGCGGGGAAATCGGCAAAGGTCTGTTTCGCACCGCTAGGCCAGGTGATTTCCAATTTATCGATTTTCGTTGTGGCGCGGAGTCCGAAATGCGCGCGCAGATCGCTCTGCGACAGGTAGCTGCCGCCGCCCTGGATTTCACGAATCTGTGTCAGCCCGCCGGCCGTGAGTTTTAGACGGGCGCCCATCGCGTCCCGGTTGCTCTTCGTTCCGACGAGCTGGAATGAGACAAAGTGATTTCCATTACCTCCGCTGTTGTGGAGCAGCAATGGAGGGTCATTGTTGTTGGCGACCACCACGTCGACGAAACCATCATTGTCAAAGTCGGCGAAGGCTACGCCACGCCCGATATGAGGAATCTGAAAGCCGTCGCCCGATCGGTTGCTCACGTCGCTAAATTTGCCGCTGCCTTCGTTATGGAAAAGCGAGTTTGTCTGCTTGTAGTGAACTTCGGCCGAAGTTTGTTCGATTTCTGGGTAAACATGGCCATTGGCAATGAAGAGATCGAGCCATCCGTCATTGTCGTAATCAAAAAAGCCGCCGCCAAAACTGAGAACCGCCTTGGTTGGAACAGTGAGCCCCACGCGATCGCTGACCTCGTCAAATAATCCGGTGCCGTCGTTTTTCCAGATATGATCCGAGCTTCCCTGGAAATCCGAAATATAAAGATCGAGCCAGCCGTCGTTGTCGTAGTCGCCGAGGGAGATACACATCGCGGCCATCGTGAGGCCGCTACCGGTGAAAGCCATGCCGCTCATCGAGCCAATTTCCTTAAAGGTGCCGTTGTGTTCGTTGTGATATAGGTATGCACTCATCCCGTCATTCGCCACAAACAAGTCTGGCCAGCCGTCATTGTCATAATCCGCGGCGCCGACGGACAAATTCTTGCCATGCGGCTGGTAAAGGCCGGCCGCCTTGGTCACGTTTGTGAACGTGCCGTCTCCATTGTTGTGATAAAGCAGATCGGGGCTGCCTTCATAGGCGCTCGGAGGGCAACTGCTGGTCACCCCGGCAAGTTTGCAATAGCGCTGCGCGTTTGGACCGAAGGCGACATAGCCGCCTACGTAGAGATCGAGTTTGCCGTCGTGATCGTAATCGAAGAAGACCGCCCCGGAGTGAAAATAGGTGCCAAAGTCCATTCCCGCCACACCGGCTTTGTCGGTCACGTCGGTGAAGGTGCCGTCACCGTTGTTGTGGTACAGCACATTGCGTCCGTACTGCGTGACAAAAAGATCTGGATGACCGTCGTTATCGTAGTCGCCCCAGACGCATCCAAGTCCAAAACCAGTGCCCGGGACGCCGGCTTTGTCGGTGACATCGGTGAACGTGCCATCGCCATTGTTGTGGTACAGCGCGTTCTGGGCCTTGATCCCGCGATCGTAGAGGTCGCGAGCGTTCACGAAATAAATGTCCTGCCATCCGTCGCTGTCATAATCCGAGACACAAACACCGGGGCCAAACTCTTCCAAATTGATGGAGGTTCCCTTGTTGCCCTTGAAGTGAACGAATTTGATGCCGGATTGGTGGGTTATATCAGTGAATTGGATGGTTTGCTGAGCCTGGGTGGTGTGCGCCAAAAGAAGAAGGATGGTAGTGCAGCAAACAGCTGAGCGGATGATTTTTTGTCCCGAGGTCAATGCCATTTCCCGCCGGAAGAGTTTCCGGGTGCTCATATTCTCGCACGTGTTGAGCGCTGCTCCCAATTCTCGCGGGCACTCCGATTGACGTGATACCCCAGGGGAATTACGATGAGGGCCGAGTGAGGACGGTCCATGAAACGACGGGAATTTGTAGCGAGTGGTGCGGTAGCAGCTTTGTTGGGCACGCTGCCTGCGGGGGCGGCCGACGTGAAGCAATTCAAGCTGGGCGTGATTACGGACGAAATCACGCAGGATTTTGAACAAGCGCTGCGATGGGCTAACGGGTTTGGTTTGAAATGGGTGGAGCTGCGTTTTTTATGGAACAAATACGTAACCGATCTTTCAAACGACGAGGTGAAAAAGGCGACCGATCTGCTGGCCAAACACAGTTTGAAGGTCTCCGTCGTGGATTCAGCCTATTTCAAGACGGTGCTGCCGGGAACGGAATCAAAATTCGCCAGTGGCAAAAGTGATCCACTGCAGAGCGACTTTTCTCAACAAAACGGAATCCTTGAGCGGGCGATTGCCAGGGCCAAAGACTTCGCCACGGATAAAGTGCGTATTTTCGCTTTCTTGCGCGTAGCCGATCCGCATACGGTGTTCGACCGAGTGGCGAAAGAGTTGGACCGCACTGCCGGGATTGCGAAGAATGCAGGAGTACGGCTGGTTTTGGAGAACGAATTTTCGTGCAATGTAGCGACAGGTCAAGAGGGGGCGGAGATGCTGAAGGCAGTGAAATCTTCAGCGTTGGGGCTGAATTGGGACCCGGGAAACGCCTACGATGCGGGAGAGACGCCGTATCCGAATGGCTATGAAGCGTTGGACAAGAAGCGCATGTGGCACATGCATTTGAAAGATGCGGCCCCGGGTGTAAAGTCGGGCGAGAGCCAGTGGATGCCGGTCGGAGCAGGGAAAATTGATTATCTCGGGCAGTTTCGCGCGCTTATCAAAAACGGCTACGAGGGCACCCTGTCCCTCGAGACGCACTATCTGAACGCCGCGAAAAACAAAGAGGCGTCCAGCCGCGAATCGATGGAAGGCTTGTTGAATGTGATCCGCGAAGCTTAGCAAATCGGAGGCTAAAGGTTGCCGCGTTTCATCTGGTTTACGGCGTAATCGCAGGCGCGCGCGGTAAGGGCCATGTAAGTGAGTGAGGGATTCACGCAAGCGGACGAAACCATGCATGAGCCGTCAGTGATAAAAAGGTTCTTGATGTCGTGGCACTGGTTCCAGGAGTTGAGCACAGAGGTCTTGGGATCAGCTCCCATGCGCGCGGTGCCCATTTCGTGGTTTGAGAATCCCGGCGGGTCATTGTCCGTGAAGGGTTCGATATCCCTCGCTCCTGCTCCGGACAACATTTCAGCAGCGGACATGGCCATATCCTTGCGGATTGCAAACTCATTTTCGCCAAACGCGCAGTGAATTCTCAGGCTGGGAATTCCCCACGCGTCGACAGTGTTCATGTCGACTTCGACAAAGTTGTCATGATTCGGCAGGCACTCGCCATACCCTTCGAATGCGAATTGCCATGGGCCGGGCTGGCTGATGCGGCGTTTGAAGTCCGCGCCGAACCCGACCTCAAGCGCGCCGCGGCCCCATTCTTCGCGTTCGCCTTCGGCCTGTAATCCATAGCCACGCAGCAAAGTCGGATGTTTTGCTTTCACGTTTCGAAAACGGGGCATGTAGGCGATCGTGGGACGATTTCCGAACGTCGTGCGCTCCTCGTGACCGGGAACAATGCAGCGGGCGCCACCGCCCTTGATGTGGTCCATCAGATTGTGGCCAAGCTCGCCGGAGGAGTTGGCTAGGCCGGTTGAAAACTCCGGCGTTGCCGAATTCAACAGAATGCGAGTGGATTCGAGCGTGGAGGCGCACAGGAAGACGAGAGGTGCTTGAAATTCCAGAGGTGCTCGCGATTCTGAATCGATGACTCGGACACCGCCGATGCGCCGCAATTTCGAGTCGAATACGAGGCTGTGCACCGTGCTGAAGGGGCGAAGTGTCAGGCGGCCCGTTTTCTCCGCCGCCGGAAGCGTTGCGTTGACGCTACTGAAATAGGAAAGAGTGATACAGCCACGATGGCAAGGGCCGCAGTAGTGGCAGGCTGCTCGACCCTTATGCGTTTGCGTGAGAACCGCAACGCGTCCGATCGTAAGGACGCGCTCACTGCCAAAATTCTTCGCAACGGATTCCTTGATGGCAAGCTCAGCGCAATTGAGCGGCATCGGCGGAAGAAATTTGCTGTCGGGCAATTGCAGGAGGCCAAGCGCTTCGCCGGAAATGCCAATGAATTCTTCGACGTAGTCGTACCAAGGCGCAAGGTCGGCATAACGGATCGGCCAATCGATGGCGATTCCGTCACGAACATTGGCGGTGAAATCAAGATCGCTCCAGCGGTAACACTGCCGGCCCCA
Organism: Candidatus Acidiferrales bacterium; assembly: GCA_963722985.1. Taxonomy (GTDB): domain Bacteria; phylum Acidobacteriota; class Terriglobia; order Acidiferrales; family UBA7541; genus Acidiferrum. The sequence continues at coordinate 1,677,299 of CAVROZ010000008.1, forward strand.
GACAATCGAACGGCCGCCCACCTGCCGTCCGCGAATCCACCAATATGGTTTGCCAGGTTCGGTGGTATAGGGATGATCCGTGTCCTTGATGAAGAACTGCGCGTTGCTTTCCTCGCACGCGTAGCAACGGCTCTGGATCGGTTGATCGTGCAGCAGTTTCTTTCGATCGCGCATGCCCCGATAGGGCATGTCCCAAAGCGGAATGTGCTCGACGTAATCTTTTTCCGGGACAATGGGCCGGCCGGCTTCGAGCACCAACGTGCGAAGACCCCTTTCCGTGAGTTCTTTCGCCGCCCAGCCACCCGTCATTCCCGACCCGATCACGATAGCGTCAAATTTGGTTTGTGTTTGCGGCATGCTCAGGTGCCTTTTGCGGGCGTCGACGGGCCCGCGGGAACGCAGCCCTCGAAGCGGCCGGGAATAATGACTTCGTGAAGCTGCTGGGTGAAGCCGGCTTCGGACGTGAAATATCCAACCAGTACAAGTTGCCGGAGCAAGAAGTAGAAATTTGATTCAGGTTCCGGCAAAGAGCCTCGGTATCCGCGCGGACCACTGGCTAGCGCATTCGCTTCCGCCGCCATCTCGTCACCCAACGAACGAAGAATCTCCGATTGTTGGTGCGAGGATGCGTCGACAAAGTTTTTTTGGAAGAGATCTTGCGTGCGCGCATCCACGTCCGATATGCCGGAAAGAAAGCGCGCGCGCTCCTCGTCGAGAAACCAATCGGCGACGATGCGGTCGATGAATTCATTGACCCGCACCGCTTTCGCGCCGGGCGTTTCGGTGGCCGGGATGATCTGGTCAGCCATCGCACTAACGGTCGCATCCTGATGCGCGTTTAACGCCTTGAGCGACGGAACCGCAGGTAGTCCCCCATGAATTTCACGAAACGCGGGAACGAGTTCCACAGGGATAACGAAGGGTACGGAACTGAAGGAAAGCAGCTTCAGGACTTTGCGTCGATCCAAGTTATCCCCCGAAACACGGTTCGAGCGTATTATACGAGTGGCAGAGCAAAAAAGGAAAAAGCGATACACCGAGGGAGAAGCGCATGGACATAACCCGAAGGGAGTTTCTGGCGACGGGAGCAGCGACGGCATTGATGAGCGGACTTTCGTGGGCAAGCGAGACGCGTCTGCCGCTAGCATTTACCACGCTAGGTTGCCCGGGTTGGGAATGGAAAAAGGTTTTGGATTATGCGCAGTCGAACGGGTTTGCCGCGATTGAGCTTCGCGGAATCATGGGCCAGATGGATTTGCCGTCACGCCCGGAGTTCGCCCCGCAACAGATCGCGGAGTCAAAGCGGCAGGTAGCCGACCACGGATTGAAGATCTCCGACCTCGGCTGCTCTTCGGAAATGCATGTGGTGGATCCGACCGACCGCGCCAAACAACTCGCAGATGCGCGGCGGTTCATCGACTTGGCCTCCACGCTCGAGGTACCCTATGTCCGCGTTTTTGGGAATCAGATACACGGTCCGAGGGAGGAAGTTCTAGCGCGGGTCGTCGATGGACTGCACCAACTCGGAGAGTATGGCGGGCAGAAGGGAGTGACCGTAATTATTGAGTCGCACGGAGAATTTGTCGACTCGCCGACATTAAAAGAGGTCCTGACGCGTGCCGATTCGAAACACGTGGCGTTGCTGTGGGACGCGCATCACACCTATGTGGACGGGCATGAAGAACCAGAACACACCGTTGCGGAATTGGGTCCGTGGATCCGTCACACGCACTTGAAAGACTCCGTGCAGGTGGGAAAAGACAGGAAGTACGTGCTGCCGGGAACCGGTGACGTGCCGATGCAGCGGCAAATCATGGTTTTGCGCAAAATTGGCTACAAGGGGTATTACTGCTTCGAATGGGAGAAGGTCTGGCATCCGGACCTACAAGAGCCAGAGATAGCCTTTCCGGCTTACGTGAAGCTGGCAACGCAATACCTGAAAGAACCGCTGAACGGGGCCTAAAAGCCTGATAGGAGGGCAATTAGTACTAGTAGGCCTGGCTGATACATAAAGTGCTTGGCGATGAAACTGCCTCCACTTTCTTGACTTACGCGTGAAGTGCCGAAATAATGGAAAGGCATGAGCGTACGCGCCGGAGGCGCTGAAGACATGTTCCTCGACGTCAAGGATCTTGCCGTCCGCAAAGTGCGCATCCGGAAGAGTTATCTTCCCGGAAGCATCGATTACGGCATCAGCGAAGTGAAGCAGGTGGAAGCCCTGGAAGTCACGGCGACCGCGGAACTGCTCGAAGGGCAGATCCGGGTTGCGGGCGAATTGGAAACAAAGATTGAGATGGTGTGCGCTCGTTGTCTCGAACCGGTGATCGAGGAAATTCATCGGGATTTTGATCTGTTCTATCAACCGCTCCCCAAGGGGACCAGGCACGAGGAAGAGCGGCTGAAAGACGACGACACGGAGATAGGATTTTTTGAAGGAGAAGGCTTGTTCCTGGCTGATGTGCTGAAGGAACAAGTGCTGCTGTCATTGCCGATGAAAGTAATTTGCCAGAGCGATTGCCGGGGTTTGTGCCCGAGTTGTGGGGCAAACCTAAACCATGAAGAGTGCCGTTGTGAAACTCACTCTTCCGATCCGCGTCTGGCTCCCCTCGCGCGGCTGAAGCAGGACTGGCTCAAGAAACAATAGGTTTTCGGGCCGAAAGCCCATAGAATCCGACTCGCTCGGTCAGGTGTTGTGTGTGACCGTGAGGCGAAAGAGAGACAAGGAGTAAAGTAATGCCAAACCCAAAACGACGACATTCGAAGCGGCGCACCAGCACCAGAAGGGCGCACGACCGGTTGTTCGCTCCAGCTCTGGCTAAATGCCCCAACTGCCATGAGATGAAGCAGCCGCATCGGGCTTGCCCGCATTGTGGTTATTACAAGGGGAGAGCGGTACACGACACGAAGTAGCACGCGGGTGATGGAGGGGCTCTCGAAGTCCTGATCGGCACAGACTGGTTCGTGCCCACCGAACTTGCCAGAGTCGCTGGATAGATTCCCATGATCACAATCGCGGTCGATGCCATGGGGGGAGACCACGCACCCCGGCCTGAGGTGGAGGGGAGTGTTCTGGCAGCACAGGAGTATGGAGTTCGCGTGCTTCTGGTGGGCCAGCCAAATGTTATCCGTGGGGAGCTTGCGCGGCGTTCGCGGCCGGCCGTGCCGCTCGATATCGTGCCGGCGAACGAAGTGATCACCATGGAGGATCACCCGGCGCAGGCGTTCCGACGCAAAAAGGACAGTTCTGTACACGTCGGGGCGCGATTGGTGAAGGATGGTACTGCCGACGCGTTCGTGAGCGCTGGAAACACCGGCGCGGTGATGACCACCGCGAAGTTCATCCTGGGGACGCTCGAAGCGGTCGATCGCGTGGCGCTGGCTGCGCCGTTTCCCAACGCCAAGGGCGGCGTTTCGGTTTTGCTCGATGTCGGTGCGAACGTGGACTCGAAGCCGGAGCATTTGCTGCAGTTCGCCGTCATGGGAGAGATCTATTACCGGCTTACATTCGGCAGCCGCAAGCCGCGCGTGGGTTTGCTCTCGATTGGCGAAGAACAAATCAAGGGCAACGAGTTGACGCGCGCGGTGTATGACCGGCTGAAAGACTTGCCGGTGCATTTTGTGGGGAATGTGGAAGGTAACGATCTGTTTTCCGGAAAGGTGGACGTGATTGTCTGTGATGGATTCGTGGGGAATATCGCGTTGAAGATTTGCGAAGGACTGGCGATGGAAATCGTCAAGTTTTTGCGGAAAACGTACAAAGGATCGCTGGCGTCGCAGTTGGGTTACATCTTATCCAGGGGCGCGTTCAAGGGGATCAAGCGGACCATGGACTATTCCGAGTATGGCGGGGCGCCATTGCTCGGGGTCCGCGGGGTATGCGTGATTGCGCACGGCAAGTCGAACGCCAACGCCGTAAAGAACTCGATACGCGTGGCGGCGGGCCTTGCTCGGGCGCGAGTGAACGAGAAGATCGAACAGGAGCTCTCCCTGACCAGCGTGAAAGCGTGAGGTCCGGAGAGAGGAGTGAAGTATGGGCAAAGTAGCATTCATTTTTCCCGGTCAAGCTTCGCAGTATTCCGGGATGGGCAAGGAATTGGCGGAAAGATTTTCCGTCGCTCAGGCCGTATTCGATGAAGCGGATAAAGCGCTGGGATTTTCTGTTTCGAAGCTGTGCTTTGAAAGCACAGAAGACGAACTGAAACTGACGGCGAATACGCAACCTGCGATTCTGGCGGTTTCTGTTGCGGCGCTGCGAGTGTTGGCCGAGAAGGGCATGACGCCCGATTACGTTGCCGGGCACAGCCTGGGCGAATATTCCGCGCTCGTGGCCGCTGGTTCGCTGAGCTTTGCCGACGCTGTTCGGCTCGTTCGGAAGCGCGGCGCCTACATGCAGGAAGCGGTACCCGCCGGGCAGGGCAGCATGGCGGCGATCATGGGTTTATCGCCGACAGTTGTGGTCGATGTGTGTAAGCACGCAGCGCAAGGTGAAGTATGTTCTCCCGCGAATCTGAACTCACCGGAGCAAACGGTGATTTCCGGCAACGCAGCCGCGGTGAAGCGCGCCGTCGAGATTGCTTCCCAATCCGGCGCAAAGCGAGCCGTTGTTTTGGCCGTTTCCGCACCGTTTCATTGTGCCTTGATGATGCCAGCGCAACAGCGGCTCGAGCAAGACTTAGCGTCGACGAAATTCGGCCGCTTGCAGATGCCGCTGGTCACCAACGTCGACGCCGACACCATCGGCGATGGGGAAGAAGCCAGCAGCGCCCTGGTGCGCCAGGTGACCATGCCGGTGCGTTGGGAAGAGTCCATGCGCTTGCTGCTCGATGAAGGCGTGAACACCTTTGTGGAAGTCGGCCCCGGGCGCGTGCTGACAGGCTTGATGCGCCAGATCGAGCGTTCCGTGACCACACTGAACGTGGAAGATGACAAAAGCTTAACGGCAACGCTCGACAGAATCACAGGGGCAAAGACGGACGCGGCATAGCTGTCGCCGAGGCCTTTCAGGCCTGAGGGTTTCCCGGTGAATTTTCCGCACGGCGGTCGATGCGAAAAGCCTCACTTTTCGAAGGGGTGAGCGACAGGGTGGGAGATGTTTAGCCTGAAAGACAAAGTGGCGCTCATTACCGGAGCGTCGCAAGGTATCGGCCGCCAGACGGCACTGGCATTGGCAGAAGCCGGCGCAAGCGTAGCCCTGGCGGCGCGCAACGAGGAGAAGCTTGCAGCGTTAGCCGAGGAGATTGCGGGAAAGGGCTCCGTGGCGTTTGCGGTGAAGATGGACGTTGCGGATGCGGACCAGGTGAAAGCTGGTTTCAAGGCGTTGCTGGAAAGATTCGGCAAGCTCGACATCCTGGTGAACAATGCGGCAATCACGCGCGACGGCCTGGCCCTGCGCATGAAGCAGGAAGATTGGGACGCGGTCATTCGCACGAATCTGACGGGAGCGCATCTCTGTACTCAGCAGGCTTTGGCGACGATGATGCGCGCGCGCGCAGGCAGAATCATCAATATTGCTTCGGTCGTGGCGCAAATGGGCAACGCCGGGCAGTCGAATTATGTGGCTGCCAAGGGCGGCCTGATCGGTTTGACCAAGGCGATTGCCATGGAAATTGCATCGCGGAATGTCACAGTGAATGCCGTCGCGCCTGGATTTATCGAGACGCCGATGACAGATGTGCTTTCCGACAAAGTGAAGGAAGAATTGAAAACGAGAATTCCGCTGGGACGCATGGGGACAGGAAGCGATGTGGCGGCAGCGATTGTGTTTTTGGCCAGTGATGAAGCCGGCTACATCACCGGCCACGTCCTTGACGTAAACGGCGGCCTGTATTTGGCATGAGCTAGAAGTTCAGATATGTAATGAATGCAGTCTTAAAGTTGACCTTGGTGGGCGGGGAAAGTAGACTGGCAAGGTTACCTAGGCAAGCCAAAAAGGGTTTGTAGGCCGGCCGAAATGCCGGATTACGGTGGGGAGTAGTTCGAACAAGGAAAGTGCGACGGCACGTCGCGGAGGACTGGAATGGCCAGTGTAGAAGAACGCGTAAAACAGATTATCGTCGAGCAGCTTGGCGTGGATGAAGCCGAGGTAACACCGACCGCTTCGTTCGTGGACGACTTGGGCGCGGATTCGCTCGACCAGGTGGAATTGGTGATGGCGTTCGAAGAGGCCTTCGGCATCGAAGTGCCGGACGAAGACGCCGAGAAAATGACCACCGTGAAGGATGCCATCGAGTACATCGATAAACACTCGAAAGGCAAGTGAATCGCAGGACATTCCCTGCATGAAGGAGCAAGTGCATTGACTCGCCGTGTCGTCGTAACGGGCGTTGGATTGGTTTGTGCGCTGGGGATCGGGACCGAGGAAAGTTGGAAAAACCTGGTCGCCGGCCGGAGCGGTGTGACCCGCATCACACATTTTGATACCGCGGATTTCGACTGCAAGATCGCGGGTGAGGTGAAAAACTTCGACCCGTTCCTTTGGATAGAAAAAAAAGAACTCAAGAAGATGGGGCGCTTTATCCAGATCGCTCTGGCGGCCGCGGATTTTGCCGTGAAAATGGCGCAGTGGGATCCGCAGAAGTCCGATCTCGACGAAGTCGGCGTGTATGTGGCTTCCGGGATCGGGGGATTCGACATCATCGAGCGCGAACACATTAAGCTGATGCAAGGCGGACCGGGAAAGATTTCGCCGTTTTTTATTCCTTCGGCCATCGTGAATCTTGCTTCCGGTCATATCTCGATTCGTTACGGCGCGCGTGGGCCGAACTCCGCGACCGCGACCGCTTGCTCGGCTTCGGCGCATTCGATCGGTGATTCTTTCAAGATTATCGAACGCGGCGCTGCGGAAATGATGATTTGCGGCGGGACCGAGGCTACCGTTACGCCCATGGGAATTGGCGGATTCGCTTCGATGCGCGCGCTTTCCACTCGGAACGACGAACCGGAACGGGCCAGCCGTCCCTTTGACGCGTCGCGCGATGGATTTGTAGTGGGAGAAGGTTCGGGAATTTTGATTCTCGAATCGCTCGAACACGCGCAGAAGCGCAACGCGCCGATTTTTGCGGAGATCGTCGGTTATGGGATGAGCGGCGATGCGTTTCATATCACGCAGCCTGCCGAAAATGGCGACGGGGCCTTCCGGGTTATGAGGGCTGCGCTAAAAGATGCAAAGCTCGCGCCCGAGGATATCGGCTACGTCAACGCGCATGGAACTTCTACTCCAATCGGCGATGTAATCGAGACGAGGGCGATGAAGAGGCTGTTTGGCGAGCGAGCCACGAGCAAGAAACTTCCCGTAAGTTCCACGAAATCGATGACCGGTCACTTGCTAGGCGGCGCCGGTGGTCTGGAAGCCGGCATCAGCGTTCTTGCTCTGCGCGACCAGATCTTGCCGCCCACAATCAACCAGGAATCGCCCGATCCCGAGTGCGATTTGGATTATGTGCCGAATGCGGCGAGAAACGTTAGCGTCGATTACGTGCTTTCGAACTCCTTTGGTTTTGGTGGAACCAACGCCGCGCTGATTTTCAAGCGCTGGACCGGCAAGTAGTCTTTTTGAGTGCGAAAGCTTGCCTACGGCCGAGCTTCCGCTTTAGCGCAGGCCCCGTCGGATTTGGAAGGATACTCCCGTGAACATCATTGTTTGCATTAAACAGGTGCCGGCTAAGGACGCGCCGCTGTCCATCGCCGGTAATTGGATCAAAGAATCGGACATCGGTTTTGAGATGAACGAACCGGACAGTTACGCGCTCGAAGAAGCACTGCGGTTGAAAGAAAAGCATGGCGGCGAGGTAATCGTGCTTTCCCTTGGGCCGGATCGCGTAAAGCAGACCATCAAAGAGGCGTTGGCAAAAGGAGCGGACCGGGCGATCCACGTCGTAGACGATCAATTTGCGCAGTTGGATCCCTTGGGCGCCGCGAAGGTGCTCGCGGCCGCAATCGGTAAAGAAAACTGCGATCTGGTCCTGACGGGACTGCAGAGCGACGATCATGGGTTCGGCCAGACGGGCGTTCTTATGGCTGCCCTGTTGAATCTGCCGCACGCCACGATCATCATGCAGATCGAAGTGCAAGACGGAAAAATGAAATTGAAACGCGAACTGGAAGCGGGTTGGTTCCAGCACATCGAGTGCCCATTGCCGGCGCTGCTATCGATTCAGTCGGGAATCAACAAAGTGAGGTATGCCACCTTAAAGGGAATCATGGCTGCCAAGAAAAAGGAGATCGTCACGATCACGCGTGAGTCGCTCGGCGTAAGCGCAGAGCCGACACAGAAAATCGAGAAGATCTACGTGCCGACCAAAACAAAGAAAACAGAATTTCTCAGCGGGACGCCGAAGGAAATGGCAGCGAAGCTGGTGGAGAAACTGAAGTTCGAAGCGAGGGTGATCTGACCATGAAAATCCTCGTAGTGGCGGAGCAGCGGCAAGGGAAGTGGAACAACACGAGCTTTGAAGCCTTGGTCGCCGCGCAGCAAACCGCCTCGTCAACGGCGGGTAGCATCACGGCGGTGGTCATTGGCAACAACGTGGCGGCGCTGGCCGAAGAATTGGCGAGCAAGAACGTGGCCGAGGTGCTGCTCGTCGAACACGACCTGTTGGAGAACTACACAGCGGACGGATACTGCGTCGCGCTCGCCCAGGTTGTCGAGGCCGCCAAGCCGGATTTGGTTTTGTTTCCGCACACCTATCAGGTGCGGGATTTTGCCCCGAAACTGGCGGCCATGCTCGGCAAGGGAATGGTTGGTGATTGTATCGGCTTCCGGAAAGAAGGCGACAAGCTGGTTTTTGTCCGGCAAATGTTTCAGGGAAAAGCCGCAGTAGACGTGAGTTTTATCGGCGCAGCGCCATGGTTCGCTTCCTTCCAATCGGGCGCATTTCGCGTGGATTTGTTAGAAGCCCATTCCGGCGGAAAAGCACCCGTGAAGGCAGCAAAAGTGGAGTTGAAGTCCGAAAATATTCGAACGAAGCCGCTCGACCTGTTCAAAGAAGCTAAAACCTCAGTGGACCTCACGCAGGCTTCATTGATCGTCGCGATCGGTCGCGGAATCAAAGCGCCGGAAAATATTGCTCAGGCGGAAGCAGTGGCCAAGGCGCTCGGTGGCGAAATCGCGGCGTCGCGCCCGATTTGCGACGAAGGCTGGCTACCGATGGAGCGCCAGATCGGCAGTTCGGGTCAGACGGTCGCGCCAAAACTATATCTCGCTCTCGGCATCAGCGGCGCCATTCAGCACGTCGTCGGCATGAAGGGGGCGCGTACCATCGTCGCCGTCAACAAAGATCCGAACGCGCCCATTTTCGAGATCGCCGACTACGGCATCGTGGCCGACATCTTCGAAGTCATGCCCGCCCTGACGGAAGAATTACAAAAAGTGAAGGAGTAAGTAAGTTAATATTCATTTTCTGATATTAGACAACCACCATAACTAAAAAACTCTAAAATAACACGTTCTGAGAGGGTAAGGCTTCCCTCGTGCCGGAATTCGCTGTTCTAAAGAAGAGTTTTAGCCCCGCAGGTGTGAAGTGAGCCAGCCACCAACGGATTTCTCGCGTTCTTCTCACAGCACTTATTCTCTTACGGCCGGTCGCGCACAAGGGAAAAGCCATCCTTCCATCCGATTGAATGGCATTAAACGGACGGAATCAAGGCGGACCTTGTCAAACGCCTGTTTGATAGAATCATTGAATGGCAATCCAGCGGGAACAAATGGAAGCGGATGTATTGATCGTGGGCGCAGGGCCTGCAGGGCTAAGCTGCGCTTTGCACCTTGCCCGTCTCATCAAGAAACACAACGGGAGCGGCGCGAAGCCGGAGTTGTCTGCCGAGAATATCTACGTTTTGGAAAAAGGGCGCGAAATCGGCGCTCACCAACTGTCTGGCGCGATCATGAATCCGAAAGCGCTGGCGGAACTGGTGCCGGATTTCGCGAACAATGCGCCTCTCGATACGCCGGTGACGGATTCCGCCGCGCTGCTGTTTACGGAGAAATCGTCGTACCGTTTTCCGATTACGCCGCCGCCGTTCGACAACGCCGGGAATTTTGTCATTTCTCTGAGCCGCCTGGTGAAGTGGATGGGCGGACTTGTGGAGACGGCCGGCGTCAATGTATTCAAGGAATTCGGCGGCGCAGAACTGATCTATGAAGGCAACGGAATCGCCGGCGTTATCACCGAGGATAAAGGAGTCGACAAAAACGGAAAGCCCAAGGACAACTACACGCCGGGATACGAACTTCGTGCGAAGGTCACGGTGCTTGCGGAAGGGCCGCGCGGGTCGCTGACCAAGCAGCTCGTTGAACAGCAAAAACTCGACAACATCAATCCGCAAACCTACGGCATTGGTATTAAAGAGTTATGGGACGTTCAGGCGGGGAAAATCAAGCCGGGCTACGTGGCCCACACGCTCGGCTGGCCGCTCTCGACCAAAATGTACGGCGGCGGCTGGATTTACGGCCTCTCGAACAATCGCGTCTCGATCGGCTTGGTGGTTGCCCTCGAATATGCCGATCCGCGATTCGATCCCCATGGCGCGTTTCAAACGTGGAAGACGCACCCGTTCGTACGGAATCTTCTCGAGGGCGGAAATCTCGTGCGTTACGGCGCGAAATCGTTGCCGTACGGCGGTTGGTACGCCATGCCACGCAATTATGTGCATGGCGGGCTGATCATTGGCGATTCCGGCAGCTTCCTCGATTCGCAGCGGCTTAAAGGGGTGCACTTGGCGATGAAGAGCGGCATGCTCGCGGCGGAAACCATTTTCGAAGCGCTGAAAAAGGGCGACACCTCCGCGAAAATGCTCAAGCTTTACAAAGACAAGATCGATCAGAGCTACGTCAAAGAAGAATTGTGGAGGGTGCGCAATTTCCACCAGTCCTTTCACAACGGACTTTTCGAGGGCTTTGTATTTTCCGGATTGCAGGAGATTACCGGTGGGCGCGGCCTGATCGATCCCATGCACGCTCAACCCGGCTACAAAGCGTACAACCAGATCCACGGTAGGCCTGCGCCGGCGCGATTCAAAGGCGACGGCCAGCTCACGTTTGACCGTTTGACCGACGTGTATCATTCCGGAACGCGTCACGAAGAAGATCAGCCCTGCCACTTGAAAGTTCTGGACCTCAACATCTGCTCGACACGGTGCGTCGAGGAGTATGGCAATCCCTGTCAGTACTTCTGCCCCGCGGCGGTTTACGAAATGACGAAGGAAGGCGAAGCCCTGAAGCTGAAAATCAACGCGGCGAATTGCGTGCACTGCAAAACCTGCGACATCGCCGACCCGTACCAGATCATCGACTGGACCGTGCCGGAAGGTGGTGGTGGGCCGAATTACGAAGGAATGTAGCCTGCCTATCCACCGGCATGCTTTCACGAGCTGGGCGACCACAGTTTGTGGAAGAACGTACGGACGCGATTCCACGTTGTGTCGTCCTCCGGTTTTTTGCCGGGATTCGCGCGTGGAACGACCGGAGCCAAGGCCGGGGCACCTGCCTGTGCCACGACGGGATCGCCTTCAACTTTTCCCTGGAAAATTAAAGTAGGGCGCACGCGAGCACGCCGCACCAACACAATGAGATTTGGATCGTAATCCTGCTGCACTTTCGCGTTCGCGTCATAGTGCAGCGGGGGCATGAATACCTGGTAGACCGGCTCTTCTTTCACAGGCGGAGCGGCGTTGGTCTGCAGAGGCGACGCTGTTTTTGCTTCGGTTGTCTTCTTCGGGTCCTCACCGGAGCCTAAGACGCTGACTTGCGTCGAAATTCCCGAAGCCTTCTCGCTTAGCTGAAGCTCGCAATTGCATTGGCCCGCTGCAGTACGGAGCGTCTCGAGTTGCCCATTTGCCAGCGAAACCTCGCCATTCTGCGGCACCAGCAGGCTCTGTCCGGTCAATTGCTGCTCGATTCGGACCGCGCCTTTGCTCGGATGAATGCACATCGTGCCAGAGGCATCGAGCCCAATCAGCACGTCCTCCGGCCCACCGCCGATGGGCACGGTATGAGCCAGGATCTGCGCCGTATAGACGTTCAAAGTCAATTGGCCTTCGATGTGAGCGTGAATTGTGCCGCTATCTAGCGCGATCGTGAGGGCGGCCCCCGACTTCAGTACCGAAAAATGAGAAGGCCCGCAAATGGTGATATTGCCGCCTTCGGCCACGTCGATGTGGGCCTGACCGGATTTGACCCTGACCTCACTTCCACTGCGGAGAATGGTTTTGATCTGGCCGTTGGCTGTATCCACACTCATCGGGCCCTGAACCGAGATGGACGCGCCTTCAATGGCTCCAACGGCGTCGCCGAGCGGCAGCGGACTATCCGCTTGCTGCGCTTCCAGATCGGCCAGCGCAGACAAGCCAGCAGCCACGCAAAGGAAGGTAGCGAAGAGCCAAACGGGCCGGGAAGGTCGGGAATGCTGCAAGACCGGCGGTCTCCATGCTGCACTGTGAGACTTCAACCCTTCTATACTATATGAAGATGGAAACCGGCGAAAAGCATCTGGAAGAAACGATCAGCGCCCACTATGACGTTCGTCTGCCGAAGCTTCCCTGGCACAGGCGGATGCAGATTCCCATCATCGCCGCGGTGGTTTACAGCATAATTCGCCTGCTCGGGCCCACGCTTCGCTTCGAGGTCCTCGGCCGAGCCGCTGCCGACCGAACCTGGGCCCAAAAACAGCCTATTATCTGGGCCTTCTGGCACCGCTGCATCATTCCGATCGCATGGTTCGGCCGAAACCGCGGCATCGTGATCATGAATACAACAGCCTTTGACGGCCAATGGACGCGCAAGGTGATTGAATGGTTGGGATTTGGCACCGCCCAGGGAAGTTCCTCGCGCGGCGGCCTGCGCGGGCTCCAGGTAATGGCACAGCGCATCAAGGAAGGGCTCGATTGCGGCTTCACCATCGATGGACCGCGAGGCCCGAGATATGTGGCGAAAGTCGGACCGGTTTTGCTGGCACGCATGACCGGAGCGCCGATCATGGTCTTTCACGTGGGCGTCGAGCGCGGGAAAACCTTCGAAAAGACCTGGGACCATTTCTGTCTGCCATCGCTGTTTACTCGTGCCATCTTGATTGGATCGCCGACGATTCATGTTCCACAGGACGCCGACGCGGAGATGATCCAGAGAAAGCACGAAGAGATGCAAAAAGCGTTGGAGCGCGTACGGGACATCACCGAGGGATGGTTTTCTCTGACGGAAGAAGAGCGCAACCGCTATCGCGCGGAGATCGGCTCCTAAAAATTCGCCTATTAATCATTCCCGTCACGTTCACCCAATTTCACTGGAATATCCAGCTTCTTCGCACCGCGATATAGGGTGACCGTAATGGTGTCGCCCGGGCGCTTGCGGTTCAGGATGTAGTCGATATCGAACTGGTTCGAGACTTTCTGTCCCTCGATGCCCACGATTACGTCGCCGCCAATCATGATGCGGCGCATGCCCGCCTGAGCGACTCTGTCTCCTCCGCGGATTCCAGCGGCAGCGGCCGGGCTGCCTTTGGTCGTTTGTTCGACCAGCAAACCTTCCTGAACGGGTAGGTCCAGGGCTTCCGACAACCACCCGGCGACCTGAATCGTGCGCACGCCGAGGTAAGCACGGCGGACTTTACCCTCAGTCATCAGATCGTTGGCAATGAGCTTGGCCGTATTGATGGGAATGGCAAAACCGATGCCGGCGGTAGTTCCCGATGGAGTGTAGATCGCGGAATTGATGCCAATGACATCGCCACGTGTGTCGATCAGCGGACCTCCAGAATTACCACGATTGATGGAAGCGTCCGTCTGAATCGCATCATCAATGAACGTTGTGTCGCTGGTCTGCACCGTGCGGCCAAGCGCACTCACAACCCCGGTGGTCAAAGTGGACTGGAAGCCAAAGGGATCGCCGATCGCCAAGACCCTTTGTCCAACCTGAAGGGAGGACGAATCTCCTAATGGCAATGAGGCCAGCTGTTTCCCCTTGGGATCGATTTTGATCAGCGCTACGTCGTTCCGCTGGTCGGCCCCGATGAATTTTGCCGGGCCCCGTGTTTTGTCTCCCAGAACGACCTCGATCGATTGCGCTCCGGCAACCACGTGATAGTTGGTCAAAATGTACCCGCGGGGATCGATGACAAAGCCGGACCCGGCGCCCTCAACCGGAACCGCATCCATGAAAAAATCATACTCGGTTGCCTTGGTGAGGATGTTCGCGACGGCTGGAGTAGCCTGCCGGTAAATACGAACATTGATCAACTCATCTTCCGTCAGATGCTCATTATGGGATGGAGCGGATGCTGGCAGCGCAGAGGGGACAGCGGCTTGCGCAGAGCGGCGAGCCTCGACGTCGTTTGGTTGCCGAGGACCGTACCGCGCTCCTACCCAAAACGCACCCAGCACCAAAATCAGGGCAATTAAAACAAGCCGCCCGAGGCTCATGTCATTTCGACGACTCATATCGGGCATCCTCTATCTGCCAGCACTAGCAATAGTATAAGGAATTTCGAAGCTGCATTCACAAATGCTTGGAAGGGCGAACGAGGCTCCGGGATGAACGACACGGACGAGCAGGGTTGCGAGAGGGGAACTAAGCGGCGATGGAAACGACTTTCGATTTGCGACGAGGTTTCTTCGTAGATCCCAGCAACTCCTTTTCCGCCTGGAGCCAATCTTGCATCGGATCCCCTGCCGTGCGGCCACGCTCGAGGTAGATGTGATACGCGCGCAGCGCGATATCGTCCTGTGTGGGCTTTGCTTTCACCGCCCGCGTCTTCTTGGCGCCCGGTGACGAAGAAGTCCTGGCTTTCGGCATAACCATCTGCTCCGAACAACTCTTATCCCCATTTTAGAGTTCCACGTCGGAGAGCATTTGCACAAACTGCAGCCCGTGTGCCCTTACAGATAGGCCGCAAAAATGAATGGCTTGCTGCGAGGAACTCAATTAAAGAGAGTTGGCGATTCGGGCTTGGCGAGTCACCGGAGATGGTGTTCTAAAAAAAGATTGGGCGGAGAACGCAAAATGTTCTCCGCCCGCGAAAGGGAGGTTTAGTTAGAAAGTGAGCTTGGCTGTGATCTGAGCCATTCTCATATCGGTTGCTGCGGCCGCAAATGCCCCGTAGGGAGACGTGGGCGGCGACTGCGAGAAAATGGTCTTGCCGAAATTCCCCTGTCCCAAGATTGTTTGTGAATAGGGGGCCCCGTAATTCGCATGGTTGAGCCAGTTGTAGGCGTTCAATCCCAATTGGAAACCGACACGCTCGGTGACCCGGAAGGTCTTCCGCAGGCTCATGTCGCCGCCCACGAACCCTGGACCGCGGAAGGCGTTGCGGCCTACGGTTTCGCCGGTAAAGCTCGTTGCCGGCGCGAACAGATACGGTGCGGACGTGTTCGATACACCGGCGATGCCAAAGCAGGCGTTTAGGACGCAAGCACCCCCGTTGGAAAAGTTCCTCTTGGAGAATAACGGTTGTAAGAGGATCGCGGCTCCAGGGTTAGCGAAACCTGGACCAATATTTTGCGTGGCGAGGCCTGCCACCGTCGAACTGTCATCAACTGTGAACGGAAAACCGGTACGCCAGAATTCCGTGCCGGAGAGTTGCCAGCCGCCTATGGCTGCATTCAAAAGGCGGTTGCCGCTCTTAAACGGCAACTGATAGATATAGCTGGCACTGATCTGATGCCGGGCGTCGTAGTCCGCCGAAGCATAGTTGTCCCGCAGATTGTAGGGATTAATTTGGCCCAAGACGCTCGTGTAGATACCCCACGGCAATACGCCACCATTTGAGTTCTCGTCCAAAGCATGCGAGAAGGTGTAATTAAACTGTCCGCTCAAACCGTGCCAGGCATTCTGCCTGAGAGAAACCGTCAGCCCATTGTAGTTGGAGATGGCTCCGCTCTCGAGAAAGTTCACGCGGCCTACTCGAGGATCAGGTGCTGTGGCCGGGAGTTGGCCGAATGCGAATTGGCCGGGCCCCGCGAAGGCATTGAGATAGTCATTGTAGTACAGCTCGGAATAGCCCCGATTGCCGACATAATTCGCTGAAAAGATCGTATTTGGCGTAAGTTGGCGCTGGATCTCGAAGTTCCATTCCACATACTTTGGATTCTGGAGGTTGCGGCTCACGTCGTTGAGAGTTGGCGTGGTGGCGCAGGACGCGGCCAGGGTTGGATTGGTGAAGGAATTTAAATAGCTGGTTAGATTTCCACCCGAGTAGTAGTTGCTGGTGAAGGCAGAGTTGCATTGCTGGACAATGCTTACGCCGCTCGTCGGGAACGCCGTGGCTGACGGGGACTTCAGGTCCCAGGCCAACGTTCCACCGGGAACAACCCATTGATTCACTTGCGGGAAGTTTGTGTCGATGGGGCTAAGAACGGTGCCGGGGTACAGATCGGCGAATAGACCGATACCGCCGCGAAGCACGGTTTTGTTGTCCACAGGTGTCCAGGCGAAGCCGAACCGTGGTTGAAAGGCCACCAGTTCATTGCTGGGAATAATGCTCTTATTGCCGGTCTGGAACGATTGGTCGTACGGAATGTCTGCTCCGTGGAGCATATCGTTGAAGGGTGTAATCGGAAGCCCAGCGCAATTGTGCTGGCATACGCCGCCGGAATTGCGGTCGGCCCTCAAGGTCATGTTTAGTTTCAATTTTGAAGAGACGCGGTATTCGTCCTGGAAATAAAAGCCCACACTATAGAACGCGACGGGTTGGACAGGGCTTTGCGCGAAGTTATATTGAGTAAAGCTCGCAACCTCGTCGGTAGCGAGACCTGCCAGCGTTGTGTTCACTGCCGGGTAGACGTTCACCTCTGACGCGGTAAAATCGCTGATGTCATCCCGCCGGAAGTTCATCCCCATTTTGAAGGAATGGTTCCCCCGGATAATCGAGAGGTCGTCCACTAATCCCCATTGGGTCACGCGGCGCCCTTGTGGAAAGTAAAACCCGTTGGCGTAACCTCCATTGCCGGCGCCGAATCCGAGGTTACTTAGAGAGCCATCGGTGAAGGCTAGGTTGCCGGGAAGAAGGCCAAGTGCTGGAGATGAAGCTTCGATAGATCCGAAAATCGCGGAATACCATAGCACGGAACCAATGAAATTGTTCACCACCGTGGGGGTGAAAACATGGGTATAGTTCAACTGACCTTCGTTCTGAGGCTGTTTGCTTGAGGTGTTGAAAGTCGGGTTAATCACATCGGTGTAGGTCGGCTGAACGCCACGGTCAAACTTCATCCGGCCGAATACCTTGTCCTTATCGCTAAGATCCAAGTCGAATCGGGCGGAAAGTAGCCATTCTTTGTTGCCAGCCGAAGAGGAGTCCGTCCAACTCTGCGTGCACTCGTTACTGCTAAGTATTCCGGCCGCGGGAATGCCGTTGCTCGAGCAGCTACCCGCGTTCGGCGTCGCGGTAGCAATATTCGGCGCCCCGTTCCATAACTTGAAGAGGTTCTGGTAGAACCCTTGCGTGATTGCGTCCTGCGGTATGTTTCCTAGAGTATAAGCTTCAAACGCCGGAGTTGGGACCGTTACTGGCTTCACGGAGCCGAAGATGTAACGAATGCCCTCGGTATTCAAGAAGAAGAAGAGCTTGTCCTTGATGATCGGTCCGCCGAGAGAAGCAGCCCACTGGTTGTTATTTTCGAATGGGCGATCCGGGAGTGGAGATCCGGAGGGTGTCGTGCCCTTGAGGATCGGGTCATTGGCATTTAGGAAGCGGCCCGTCCAATTGTACGCCGCGTTGCCGTGGAAACTATTCGTGCCAGACTTTGTTGTGTAGTCGATTTGTGATCCTGCCTGCCGCCCATATTGACCGGAATACGCGTTGTTCACGACGGAGACTTCCTGCAATTCATTCCCACCCAACAGGAGGTTGCTCGACCCAGAATTGTTCAAGTTCAGGAATGGATCGTTGTAGTCGTTGCCATTCATGGTGAAGAGATTCGAAGTGCCTGGCAAGCCGAAGGTACTGAAATTGCCGTACCCACCTCCTGCGCTGTTGCCCATGGTAACGCCGGGAGCGGTTTGCGCCACGTAAGTTACGTCTCCGCCTGGATTTGGAATTTCCTGAATCTGTTTGGTCTCAAAGTTGGTGGAGATATTGGCGTTTTCCGTTTGAAGCTGCCCCCCTTGGTCGCCGGACACTTCGACGGTCGTGGCAGCGGAACCCACCTCCAAGGCGAAGGTGACGCTGACCGTTGTTCCGAGCATGACAGTCACGCTTCGCGTCGAGGTTTTAAAACCCTCCTTCGTGGCCGACAGCGTGTATTGACCGGGCTTCAACAAAGCAAACACGTAATCCCCACTAGCGGAACTAGTGGCCATGACCTGTTCCCCAGTTGCCCCATTCCTGAGGATCAACTGTGCACCCGTAACTACCGCGCCCGTAGGATCCGTTACGGTGCCGGCGATTCCGCCGGTGACAATCGATTGAGCGCGCACCGACCAGGTAAGGCAAAGACAGACGACAAAACATAGAAAGGAGTTGTTGAAATACTTCTTTGTCATGTCTCGTATTCCCCCATTCAATCTCAAGATGGACTTCCACCTCATCGGGGATTACACCGGGCACACCAACCCGTTGCCATCCCAGATGGCGTTCACACGTCGTCCACCACTCGCTTTGGACTTTTTACTGCTGGGAAAAGCCCCTAACCTGAACGAACCGCCCACCACGCAGCAAACCACACGCAGGACCGACACTGAAGTGACTCAAAACAGTGCAAGCTGGATGCCAATTTGGCCTTTTTAAACTTTAACAAAATGTAGACTTTATTTTGACGATGAGAGAAATGGACTTGGCCGCCTCCGGAAAATAGAAGATTTCTATGATTTCCTGGCAACGGCGCCAATTCACAATAATTTTACGGAGACCAAATTCTCCAAAAGCAAAACGGCTGGCCCGTCAAGCCAGCCGTTTTTCGATTCTCGATGCGTCGATGCTTTAAACGACCGTAATCTCCTTCGAGAGATAAACGTCTTGGATTGCGTTCAGCAGTTTCACGCCCTCCAACATCGGCCGCTGAAAAGCTTTGCGTCCGCTGATGAGCCCAGTGCCACCGGCGCGCTTGTTGATAACGGCAGTAGCCACGGCTTCTTCGAAGTCGTTCGCACCCGACGCCCCGCCGGAGTTGATGAGCCCGGAGCGCCCCATGAAGCAATTCGCGACCTGGTAGCGCGTCAAGTCGATGGGGTGATCGCTGCTGAGTTCGGTGTAGATCCGTTTGTCGAACTTGCCGTAACTCGAATTACCCATGTTGAGGGCTTCGTAGCCGCCATTATTTTCAGGCAGCTTCTGTTTGATGATGTCCGCCTGAATCGTGACGCCGAGATGGTTGGCTTGGCCTGTCAGATCGGCGGAGACGTGATAGTCCTTATCCTTTTTGAAGGCCGGATTGCGCAGGTAGCACCAGAGTACCGTCGCCATGCCTAGTTCGTGAGCCTCGGCGAAAACGCGACTGATTTCGATGATCTGTCGGTCGCTTTGTTCTGATCCGAAATAAATGGTCGCCCCAACGGCGGCCGAGCCCATGTCGTAAGCTTCCTGAACGGTGCCGAAGAGAACCTGATTGAACTGGTTCGGATAGGTGAGCAGTTCGTTGTGGTTGATCTTTGTGATGAAAGGAATCCTGTGGGCATACTTGCGAGCTACTGAGCCAAGCACGCCAAAAGTGGATGCGACCGCGTTGCAGCCGCCCTCGATCGCGAGTTTCACGATGTTTTCTCCGTCGAAATAGTCCGGATTTTTCGCAAAACTCGCGCCCGCGGAATGCTCAATGCCCTGGTCGACGGGAAGAATGGACATGTAGCCGGTGCCGGAGAGACGGCCGTGAAAAAAAAGCCGGTGAAGATTATTGAGCACACGGATATTGCGGTCGGATAGGGCATATACACGGTCGATGAAATCGGGACCGGGAAGATGCAGCCGTTCCTTGGAAATTTTGGGAGACTTGAAACCGAGCAGCAGTTCCGCCTTCGCGCCCAGGAATTGTTCTACGGTCGAAAATGTTGCTGTTGCCATGGTTTTCTCCTAATTAGTTTCGAACACCTGTCGTCAGCATGGAGCCGGCGTCTTTATCCACTAGCCAAAGCAATTTGCCGTTGACCGGCTGAATGAACTGAGCCGGAAGCTGCTCAGGCTCGTAGGGTCCTTCCAACACTGCCTTCAGTGCCAAAGCTTTATCCGAGCGGGTCACGCAGAAAATTGCGCGGCTTGCCTGATTCGCGGCCGGAACTGTCAGGGTGATCCGTTCGGTGAACAACTTGCCAACCCAATTGTGGACCACGATCCGATTGGTGACCTGGAGCGCTTTGGTGCCGGGAAAAAGCGAGAGGGTGTGGCCTTCTTCACCCATGCCAAGCAGCACCAGATCGAAGCGAGGAAATTCACCATCCCTTAGTTTAAAGTAGGAGCGCAGGTCTTGCTCATATTCGAGCGCAGCTTTTTCCGCGTCGGGATATTCACCCTTGATTCGCGTGATCTGCTCCTGCTTGATGAGCCCCTTAGAAAATAACGTCTGGCTGGCCATGTGAAAATTGCTCTCGGAGCTGTCGGGAGGAGCATGGCGCTCGTCTCCAAAGAAGAAGCGCAGCTTCGGCCAGGGAATCTTCGAACGATAGGTGGGATCATCAACCAACATCGAATAAAGCGCTTTCGGGGTGGAACCGCCGGCGAGCGCCACGGCGAACGAATCTTTCCGCGCGATTTCCTCGTTCACAGCCTTGAGGAACTCATCGGCAGCACGGCGGGTAATGGCCACCGGATCGGGTAGGACAAACACTTCTCGCTTGCTGGACTGGCTTGTTCCGGGTTGGCTCATCATCAGGAACCTGCTTTCGTTGTGACTGCCGGCGTGGCGATCCGGCCACGCACGTCGAGATCCTCCTCGCCCATGCGCCGCCATTCTCGCCCATCGCGTTCCAGCAACTCTTCGCCTTCCGCTGGCCCCCAGGAGCCGGCAGGGTAATTGGGAAAGCCGCGGGGCGGTATGGCATGCCAGACATCCAGGATGGGTTGGATGACCTTCCAACCGGCTTCGACCATGTCGCTGCGCTGAAATAGCGTGGCGTCGCCGGCCATGCAGTCGCGCAGGAGTCGCTCATAGCCGGTGCCGTGCTCCATGCCAAAGTAGGATTTGTAGTCGAAATCCATATTCACGAGTCCCAGGCGCATTACCGCGCCGGGCACTTTGGCGCCGAAACTAAGGGAGATACCTTCGTCCGGCTGAATGTGAATCACCAGCCGATTGGTTTCGACGTTCTTGACCTCAGTATTGCGGAACAGAACAAACGGAGTGCGGCGAAACTGAATCACAATTTCCGTTGCCCGCTGCGCGAGCCGTTTGCCAGTGCGAAGATAAAAGGGCACTCCGGCCCAGCGCCAGTTGTCAATCTGCAGCTTCAGAGCCACGAACGTTTCTGTATTCGAAGCATGCGCTACGTCCGGCTCGCTGCGATAGCCGGCAACGCGCTCACCATCAACAGTTCCTTCGCCATATTGTCCGCGCACCATCCCTCTTAAGACATCCTCAGGGCTTAGCGGTTGAATCGCATGCAAAACCTCCGCTTGCTTGTTGCGAACCTCATCTGCGTCGAACGAAATGGGCGGCTCCATGGCGGTCATGGTAAGGAGCTGGAAAAGATGATTGGGCACCATGTCTCTCAGTGCCCCAGCCGTTTCATAGAATCCGCCGCGGTGTTCCACGCCTACCGTTTCCGCAGCGGTAATCTGGACATGATCTACGTAGTTGCGATTCCACAGCGGCTCGATGATGTTATTGGTGAATCGGAACACCATGACGTTCTGGACTGTCTCTTTGCCCAGATAATGGTCGATGCGATAAATCTGCTTCTCTGTCAGAGCTTTCTTGAGGTCGGAATTGAGCTGCCGAGCCGATTCCAGATCGTGGCCAAACGGTTTCTCGATGATCACCCGGGTCCAGTGATCATCCTCCTGCTTGGTTAAGCCCGCGGCGCCCAGTTGCGCCACGATGGTTGCAAAAAAACGTGGAGCCACGGCAAGGTAAAAGAATTTGTTGCCACCCGTATGATGGGCTTTCGCCGCTTCGTCAATCTGCTTTCTGAGCCTTTGGTAAGCCTCGGGGTCTTGAAAATCACCTTTCACAAAGTAAATGCGCTGCGACAAGTCCTCCCACATTTTCAGGTCGATGGGGTCAGGAGCAAAATCCGGCAATTCCTGGCCAAGTGTCTTGCGGAAAGATTCCGTGTCCAAGTCGTTGACCGCAAAACCCACGATGGCGAATTGTTGGGAAAGCATAGATTCCTGCGCCAGATTCAAAAGGGCAGGGATCAGTTTCCGCTTGGTGAGATCGCCGGTGGCGCCGAAGATCACCATGACACACGGCGCTGCTGCACTGGCAGTTTCCAAATGATTTGAGTTCATGGAGCGATTCTAACCTTCACGCCGATGAAGCCAGGAATGCTTAAATTAGCCGCCCTGTCCGGCCTTCTTCTCGAGGTGCCCGCCAAACTGGAAACGCATCGCCGACAGAAGCTTGTCGGCAAAATCACCTTCTCCACGCGAGGAGAATCGCTCATAGAGCGCGGCGCTGAGAACCGGCGCAGGGGCAGTCGATTCGATTGCGGCAAGAAGAGTCCAACGCCCCTCACCGGAATCGGAGACCCGACCAGAATAATTTCCCAAAGTGGGTTGTTCGAGCAGGGAGATGGCCGTCAAATCCAGCAGCCAGGAAGCAACCACGCTCCCTCGCCGCCATACTTCGGCGACATCGGCGAGATTGAATTCATATTGATAGTGTTCCGGGTCTCGAAGCGGCGTAGTTTCCGCATCGTCGACTTGCTTGTGGCGGCCAGCATCGGCATGTTTCAGAATGTTCAAGCCTTCCGCGTAAGCGGCCATCAGCCCGTACTCAATTCCGTTGTGAACCATCTTTACGAAATGGCCAGCGCCGGAAGGGCCGCAATGCAGGTACCCTTCTTCCGCCGTACCCTTGGCCTTCTCTCGGCCGGGCGTGCGGGGGATATCGCCCCGTCCAGGAGCAAGAACCTTGAAGATGGGATCGAGCCGCTGAACAACGGTGGTTTCTCCGCCAATCATTTCGCAGTAACCGCGGTCGAGTCCCCAAACGCCGCCGCTCGTGCCCACGTCGACATAGTGAATGCCCTTGGGCGAAAGTTCCTTTGCGCGGCGGATATCGTCGATGTAATAAGAATTGCCGCCGTCAATGAGCGTGTCGTCCTTCGATAACTTGGGAACCAGTTCGGCGATCGTGGCGTCCACCACTGCCGCCGGCACCATCAACCAGATGGCCCGCGGCTGCTGCAATTTGGACACGAAATCATCGATCGAGTTTGCGCCCGTAGCGCCATCGGCCGCCAACTGCTGAACCGCGGCTGGGCTGCGGTCATACACAACGCACTTATGCCCTGCCTTCTCCAGGCGACGAACCATGTTCGCGCCCATCCTTCCAAGACCGATCATTCCCAATTGCATGTGTTGTCTCCTTCTCGAAATTCTGACTCTTCCAGTAGCCCGGATCGTCGCGCAACCAACCCAGGAGAAACAGTCTGATCCGTTGCCGCTTGGCTATCGCACGCCGGCGGACTTGCCCGTGGCGTCGAGCAAAGTCTTGAATGCGTCGGCGAAGAGTTTCACGCCGTCTTCTAGCAACTTGTGCGTCACTTCCTTCATGGAAATCCCGCCTTTCTCCAGATTCTCCATGGTTTTGGCGGCGCCAGGAACGTCTTCGGTCAAGCTGGCGCGCAGTTTGCCATGATCGCGGAACGCATCGAACGTAGCCGGAGGAATCGTATCCACGGTATCGGCGCCGATCAGTTCTTCGACGTAGAGAACGTCGCGATACTTAGGATTCTTAGTGCTGGTGCTGGCCCAGAGAAGCCGCTGCGTCTGCGCGCCTTTTGCCGCCAGCGCCTTCCAGCGAGGACCGCCGAAGAGCTCCTGGTATTTCTTGTAGGTAAGCTTGGCGTTCGCGATCGCAACCTTACCTTCAATACTGGAAAGCAAAGCCTTTGCCTCGCCCGAGGCGGTCTTCAGTTTTTCTTCAATCCTGGAATCGATCAGAGTGTCGATGCGGCTGACGAAGAAGCTCGCGACGCTCGCGGAATGGCTGACGTCCTGGCCCTTCAGGGCGCGCGCTTCCAAAGCAGCCAAATACGCTTCGGCGACCTGCTCGTAGGCAGATTGCGCAAACAGGAGCGTGATGTTGATATTGAGACCGTCTTCGAGCAGCTGGCGAATCGCGGGGATACCTTCCGGCGTGCCTGGAACCTTGATCATCAAATTTTCGCGCCCAACGGTTTTCCATAGGCGGCGCGCCTCTTCGAGCGTGCCGCTCTGGTCGTGCGCGAGATAGGGCGAGACTTCCAGGCTCACGTATCCGTCTCGCCGGCGCGTCGATTGATAGACAGGCTTGAAAATGTCGCAAGCGTCCTGCACGTCGCGGATGGCAATCTTTTCGTACAGACTCTTCGCGTTGAGCGATTTCGCATCGGGTGATTGCAGAATGTCGTTATACAGCGTGCTCTCCGCGATGGCTTTTTCGAAGATCGACGGATTCGAGGTCTGGCCGCGCAATCCATCCGTATCAATCATCTTTTTCAAGCCCCCTCCGGTCAGGAGGTCGCGGCGGATGTAGTCCATCCAGGGAGATTGGCTGTACTCCAGCAATCCTTTGAGGGGATTCGTGCCAGAAGTGTTGGGAACGGTTACCGAGGTGGTCATAAAACTTCTCCTTGTGCGCCGGCTAAACCGGCGAGGTGTAATGAATGCAAATGTCATACGAATGTGAACTAGCGACCCACATCGGCCCCGAGTCATGCGGAGCTGCTCGCAAGGGCAGCGTCGAAGCGTTGACAGGGGAACGTGCGGGCCGGGTATTCAGCCGCGTAAGAATCTCACTCCGGGACGCCGACGCTGTAAGGAGAAGCGGAAGGCCCCATCTGGAACACCGATATCGCGAGGTGTGCCAGAGTCCCGCGCGGTCAGAGACCCCGTGCACGTGCGCAGACACCTCGCGCGGGAACCGGGAGATCCCAAGTCCGCCCAGGGCCGCAATAGCCTTGGGACGCATCGGGAAGTCTAAGGACGTACGCCGATGACGAACGGACCTGGGAAGTCGGACAGACCCAATGTACCTGGGAAGTCTCCGAACAAAGCCGGACAATCGGCGGCGGAGGGGATGGAGGGAAGGGGACTGGCCAAAGGGAACCTGCCACAGCAAAACGCGTCCCGGACACCGAGCCGGAAAGACGCGCCGAGTGCGCTGGAGCGGGTACGTCAAGCAGCAGGAAAGGATAAGAAGTTGCGGTTCACGGCGCTTCTGCACCACATCTACAACCGGGAAACGCTGCGCATGGCTTACTTCCGACTGAAGAAGGAAGCTGCGCCAGGCGTCGACGGAGAGACGTGGCGGCACTACAGCGAGCAACTGGAAGGGAATCTCCAGGATCTTGCTGACAGGCTGAAGCGAGGAGCGTATCGAGCGAAGCCGGTGCGTAGAGTGTACATCCCGAAGGCCGACGGGCGGCAAAGACCGCTCGGAGTCCCGGCGCTGGAAGACAAAATCGTCCAGCGCGCGGCGGTCGAGGTGCTGAATGCCATCTATGAAACGGACTTTCTCGGTTTCTCGTATGGGTTCCGACCAGGGCGAAGCCAGCATCAAGCGCTGGATGCGCTGTATACGGGACTGCTGACGAGAAAAGTGAACTGGGTGCTCGATTTGGACATCAAGGGCTTTTTCGATGGAATTTCCCACGAATGGCTGGTGAAGTTCGTCGAGCATCGGATTGCGGACCGGCGCGTTGTGCGGCTCATCCAGAAATGGTTGAGAGCCGGCGTGCTGGAGGATGGGAAACGAATACGAGTGGAGGAAGGGACGCCGCAGGGTGGAAGTGCCTCGCCTTTGCTGGCCAACGTTTACCTTCACTACGTATTCGATCTGTGGGTCCAAGCCTGGCGTCAAAAGCGGGCGCACGGTGATGTCATCGTGGTGCGATTCGCGGACGACATCGTGGTGGGCTTTCACAGCAAAGCGGATGCCGATCAGTTTCGAGTGGAACTCACGGAACGAATGAAGAAGTTCAACCTGGAACTGCATCCCGAGAAAACGCGACTGCTGGAATTTGGTCCATTTGCGATCAACAACCGGCAAAGGCGTGGAGAAGGGAAGCCCGAGACATTCAACTTTCTCGGCTTTACGCACATCTGCGTAAAGAAGAGGAGCAACGGAATGTATACGGTGTTGCGGCAAACGATCCGCAAAAGGTTGCAGGCGAAGCTGAACGAGGTGAAAGCCGAGCTTCAGCGACGCATGCATACGCCCATTCCTGAACTGGGTAAATGGCTGCAAGCGGTGGTGCGTGGACACATCCGCTATTACGGAGTGCCCCAGAACCAACCGGCGCTGTTTCTTTTCCGGTTCCAAGTGGGACGGCTCTGGTACCGCGCGCTGTCGCGGCGCAGCCAGAATGGCCGCATCCTTTGGGACCGCATGCGGCGCCTCATCACTCGCTGGTTGCCTTTGCCTACCGTCTGTCATCCCTATCCTCTCCGCCGTATGGGCGTTATTACCTAAGGCAAGAGCCGGATGCGGTAGTGCCGCTCGTCCGGATCCGTGGAGGGGGTCGTGAGAAATCGCGATCCCTACTCCGACTACTTGCCTAGAGAGCCTGCGCCCTATTGTACGCCTGTGATTGGCGCACGAATCCAGATTTCAACTTTTTAACACTCGCTCTTCGAGAGCATGCACCTTTGCCAGCCGCCGCACGTGGCGCGCCTCATTTGTAAATTTTGCGTGCAAAAAAGCGCTTACCACATCTTCCGCGAGCTTCCCTCCAACAACGCGAGAACCCATCACCAACATGTTCATGTCGTCGTGCTCGACTCCTTGGTGTCCGGAATACGTGTCATGGCAAATTCCGGCGCGGATGCCCACCAGTTTATTCGCGGCGACGCTGGCCCCGATGCCGCTGCCGCAGATCAGCACGCCCCGTTCCGCCTTTCCATCGAGAATCGCCCGTCCGACCGCCTCCGCGTAATCCGGATAGTCCGAAGGATTTTCGTTGAACGCCCCAACATCCAGAACTCCGTGGCCGAGAGAACGGATCAGATCGCCTACGGCATTTTTCAACTGAAAGCCCGCGTGATCGGACCCAATGACAACCTTCATCGACAGTTCACTTTCCAAGCAGTTCCTTCGCTGCCGCAACAACGTGTTCCGCATCAAATCCGAATTTCTTCAATACATCCTTCAATGGCGCGGAAGCGCCGAACGTGTGCATTCCGATCGCTTTACCTTTGATCCCGATGTAGCGCTCCCAACCGAAAGTAGAGGCCATTTCCACGGCCACGCGGGCGGTTACGCTCGAAGGCAACACCGATTCCTTATAAGCCGCATCCTGATTGTCGAACAACTCCCAACAAGGCATGCTGACGACCCGCGACTTGACGCCCTCAGCCTTCAGTTTCTCGTACGCGCTCACAGCCCATTGCAGTTCGCTGCCGGTTGCCAGGAGGATGACCTCCGGTTTGCCGCCTTCCGCGTCCGCAAGAACGTAGCCTCCCTTTGCTGCGCCGGAGGCAGGGGCATATTTCGTGCGATCCAAGGTCGGCATGGCCTGGCGGCTAAAAACGAACGTCGACGGACCATCGGCGTGCTTCAATGCTGACTTATACGCCTCGGTCACTTCGTTGGCGTCTCCAGGACGGAATACCAGCATGTTGGGCATGGCTCGAAACGCAGCCAATTGCTCGATGGGTTGATGGGTCGGTCCGTCCTCTCCCAAGCCGATAGAATCGTGCGTAAAGATGAAAAAGACTGGAATCTCCATCAATGCCGCAAGCCTCATGCTGGCGCGCATATAATCGCTGAAGTTGAAAAACGTGGCGGCGAAGGATCGCAGCCCGCTCAAGCACATGCCGTTGGCCGCAGCTCCCATACCGTGTTCGCGAACGCCGAAGTGCACGTTGCGGCCTTCGAAATGAACCGGGAAGAACTCGCCGGCCCCTTCGAATGTAAGATTGGTTTTGTTGGATTTGGCAAGATCCGCCGAACCGCCCACCATATACGGAATATTCTGCGCCAGAACGTTCAGCACTTTGCCGGAACTTTCTCGCGTCGCCATGCCTTTGGCGTCGGCGGCAAACACGGGCAAATTCTTATCCCAGCCATCGGGAAGCTCGCGCTTCTGCATGTGGTTGAGTTGCCCGGCCAGATCAGGAAACTTCTTGGAGTATTCCGAGAACAGGCTGTTCCATTTTGCGTGTTCCTGCGCGCCACGCGCGCCGATGCCCTCTTGGAAGTGGTTGTAAACTCCGTCGGGCACGAGGAACTTCGCGTCTTCCGGCCAGCCGTAGCTTTTCTTCGCCAGTTTTACCTCCGCTTCGCCAAGCGGCTCGCCGTGGGCTTCGTAAGAATCCTGCTTGTGAGGTGAGCCATACCCGATATGGCTATCCACAACGATCAGCGTCGGCTTGTCGCCATGGGCGAGAAATTCCTTGTAACCTCGCGACAGTTGCAGAAGATCGTTCGCGTCAGCAACACGCGTAACATGCCAACCATAGCCGACGAAACGCGTCATCGCGTCGTCGCTGTAGGACCAGCTTGCCGGACCATCCAGGGTCACGCGGTTGTTGTCGTAAATCCAGCAAAGATTGCCGAGCTGCAAATGGCCGGCGAGCGAAGCCGCTTCCGCTGCTACGCCTTCCATCAGGTCGCCATCGCCGCAAACGGTGTACACATGGAAGTTAAAAAGATCAAAGCCCGGACGATTGAAATGCGTACCCAGGAATTTTCCGGCGATGGCCATGCCTACGCTGTTGCCGGCTCCCTGCCCAAGCGGCCCGGTCGTGGTCTCGACGCCCGTGGTCAGATGGGATTCCGGATGACCCGGCGTGCGGCTGTCCAATTGCCGGAAGCGCTTAATCTGATCCATCGTTATCGAGAGTTCATTCTGAACTTCGCCCTTATCGTTGACAGCCTTTACCCCCGTCAGATGCAACATCGAGTAAAGCAGCATGGACGCATGCCCTGCGGAAAGCACAAAGCGGTCGCGATTAGGCCAGTGCGGGCCGGCGGGATCGTAGTTGAGGAAATATTGCCAAAGCGAGTACGCCACCGGGGCCAGTCCCATGGGCGCGCCTGGATGCCCGGAATTTGCCTGTTGCACGGCGTCCATCGAAAGAGTGCGGATGGTATTGATGCAAAGTTGATCGAGGTGTTGCTCGCTCACGTTTACTCCCGCGTGGGATTCGGTTACCCGTTGTATGGATCCAGCCATTAGATGCTCTCCCTTCCAAAACGGAGCAAGAATTGTACTGCAAAGGGAATCGGGTGTCTGCCCGACACTCTTTCGGGGCGGGGCAAAATGGATTGGTGCGGCTGGTCGGACTCGAACCGACAACGGGGAAATCCCCAGCGGATTTTAAGCCCGCCGCGTATGCCAATTTCGCCACAGCCGCACCGGGCGGGTTACGCGGCAGTGACAGCATAGCACGCAACCGAGATCGGTTCGTAGCGAAGCGTCCGAAGTGCTCGATTAGGGGCTCGGCGTGTTCGGCAACGGCGCATTGGCGGTTAAGCGGCAGTGCCAACGGGCCGTCTTGCGACGACGGTAGCCCCCACTAAAATGAAATGGAACGATTCGCCTTCCCATGAATACCATCGACGCAGCGGTCGAAGTGAAAGAGATACCCGTCGAACGGGACCACCTCCGAGATCGACGCACACTCCTGTCCCTCGCGCTGGCGTTGCTTGTTGTCGCTCTCTATCTGCCCGCAGTGCGCAACGGTTTCGTCAATTTCGACGATCCCGATTACGTAACCCACAACGCTCACGTGCTCGAAGGCTTGAACTGGGAGAACGGGAAGTGGGCGTTTGGCACCAATAATCCCGCGGCAAATTGGCATCCGCTAACCTGGCTCTCGCACATGGCGGACGTAGAAGCGTTTGGTCTTAAGCCGTGGGGACATCACTTGATCAATGTTTTGCTGATGGCCGTGGGCGTGGCTCTGCTGTTTCTCTTTCTTGCTGCGATGACCGGAAAGCTTTGGCGTAGCGCGGCCGTGGCGGCCATCTTTGCTGTCCATCCGCTCAACGTGGAATCCGTGGCCTGGGTAGCGGAACGCAAGCAGGAGCTTTCTCTTCTGTTCATGTTTCTGGCGCTCATGGCCTATGCCTGGTATGCCAAGAAAATCAGCGCCGGGCGATACTTGGCCGTGGCCGTGCTGTTCGCGCTGGCGCTGATGTCCAAAGTCATGATCATCACGCTACCGTTCGTGTTGTTGCTGCTGGACTATTGGCCGCTTAACCGATTTTCGCAACTGGACGCGACGGGAAAAACCGCGCGCTTCTCGAGTATGGTCGTTGCGGGCGTCAAAGAAAAGATTCCGCTGTTCCTGCTTTCCGCCGTGGCAGGCTGGATTACCGTTGGAATTCATCGCAAGGAGGGCACCCTCACGGCCTCCATGCCGGTTGCCTGGCGCCTGAAAAATGCGATCTATTCCTACGCGGTGTATTTGTGGAAGGCGGTGTGGCCCACACGACTCGCGGTGTTCTATCCTCATCCGGAGAACCGCTTGCCACTGTGGCAAGTGTTCATCGCCGCGTGTGTGATCGTCGGGATCTGCCTGTTGGTGTGGAAATATCGCGCGAAAAAGTATCTGACCGTCGGCTGGCTTTGGTACCTCGGCACCGCGTTTCCGATGATCGGATTGATCCAATCCGGCCGCCAGGGCATGGCGGATCGTTACGAAGACCTACCGCTGATCGGTGTGTTCATTGCGGTGGTTTGGCTTGTTGCCGATGGAATCCATGAACGCAAGTTGCGCCCAGCCATACCAGCGGCGGGTTTCGCCGTGGTTCTTCTCATATTGATGTCTGTAACTCACCGGCAAATCGAATTCTGGAAGGACAGCGAGACGCTCTTCACACATGCTGTCGAGGTAACCAAACAGAATGGCCTGGCCGAAAATAATCTTGGTGCTGCCTTCATGGACAAAGGCGAACTGGGGGCGGCGTTGCCGCATTTTCAGGCGGCGGTTCGATACTCCCCGGACCTTGGCTCCGCGCACTACAACCTCGCGGTGGTGCTTCACAAGCAAAACCAGCTGATAGAAGCCGCCAATCAATATGGCTTGGCAATCGCCCACGCGGGGGATGCTCAGGAAGCGGCTCAAGCTCACAACAATCTCGGCGTGCTGTACCTGGGTCTGAATCGTTTGACGGTCGCCAAAGCCGAGTTCGACAAAGCGATCGCGCTGAATCCAAACGAGGTGAACAGCTACCTCGCTCGCGGAACCGTGGAATTCCAGCAAGGGAGTTTCAACGAAGCGCTCGCGGATTTCTCGCAGGCAGCCTCGCGGGCGCCCTCCCCAGTCTCCTTATTTTGGTTGGGTCGTGCTGCAGAAGCCCAGGGCGACTTCACCCGCGCCGAGGGAGCGTATCGTGCCGCTCTGCGGATGGCTCCGGGCATGGCGGAGGCAAGAAAACGTCTCGAATCATTGAAAGTGCTGGCCGTTCAGTAATCGCACCTCGTCATCCGAACTGTTTCAGGACTCTGTGATATAAAAACCTTCACTACAGCAAATGGCTTGGGTTTAGGCGAGGAGCGTTTGTCGTGAGGAAATATGCTTTGCCCGGTTCGCGCGGCTTGCTATTCAGCTGCCTGACTTTGTTTTTAGCGATCGTCACATCCGCGCAATCCACGGCATCCACCGCTGTGCGCGTCTGGCAAGACACAATGGAAATTCCTACCTACGAAGAGGGTTTGCCGGACGAAAATCCGCCGTTCGATCAATTCGTTACCAACGGCCGATACAATTACCCGTACACCATTCGTGAGAATCTGACCAACCGCGTCGCGCCACGTCGCTGGCGGACCCTGAATCTCGAAAATGACTATCTGAAGTGCGTGATTCTGCCCGATCTGGGCGGCCATCTCTACCGATGCATCGATAAACGGAATGGTGCGGACATGTTCTACGCAAATCCGTCGCTGAAATTCGCGCGCATCGCCTATCGCGGAGTCTGGGCCGCGTACGGAATCGAATTCAATTTTCCGGTTTCCCACAACTGGATGACCGCTTCTCCAGTCGATTTTTCCACGTCCACCGCTGCGGACGGTAGCGCATCGGTCTGGGTTTCTAACGTCGATCGCGTTTACGGCATGGAATGGAGCGTCGAATTGACCTTGCACCCGGGTCAAGCCCGACTGGAGCAGAAAACCACACTCTATAACCCCGGCCCCGAACGCCATCGTTTTTATTGGTGGACCAACGCCGGCGTTCAGGTTTGGGACGATTCACGCCTCTATTACCCGCAGGATTATTCCGTCACCCATGGCTTTGTTGATTTGGACACATGGCCTGTCGATCGTAACGGTGTGGATTTAAGTGTCGTAAGAAATCACAGGTTTGGTCCGGTCTCGCGCTTCAGCTATGCCAGCAATGAGCCCTACATGGGCGTCTACAATCCGAAAATCGATGCGGGTGTGGTCCACTATTCCGCACGCACCGACCTTCCCTCCAAAAAAGTATTTTCATGGGGTAGCGACGCCGAAGGCCTCGAATGGCGCAACGCGCTCTCCGACAATCACAGCGCTTATGTTGAGATCCAGGCAGGCCTTTTCCGCGACCAGGAAACCTACGGCTTCCTGGATCCGCAGCAAGCCATCCACTTCATGGAAATTTGGATGCCCGTTCTCGAAATTGGCACCATCACCTACGCGAACGCCGACGTGATTCTGAGTTTGGAACTCGCCCCACCGGGCAATGCCAAGAACAGCGATCTTGATGTGGCCCTCAATGTTACGCGAGATTTTTCGAATGCGAAGTTGCAAATTCTAGACGGAAACAAGCTCGTCGATTCAGAGACCGTGTCACTTTCGCCCCGAGCCACCTTTCGAAAGCGTCTTCCGAACCTGTCGCAAATCGGGCCGTATACTGTCACGGTCACCGACGAGGCCGGCAAAACGATCCTGGCGCACACGCAAGGTCACTATGATTTCCTGCCGGTGCCCGACATGTCGAAGGAGTTGCCGCCAGCTTACCCGTATCCGTCCGTCGAAAACCGCAGCGAGAGCGATTTTCTGGGGCTGGGCAACAAGCAGGAGAGCGATGGAGAAGCGCTCATGGCGCTAGCCACTTACCGCGAGGGCCTGAAGCGTTATCCCGATAGCTTTGTTCTCGACCGTGCCGCGGGCCGCTTGGACGTGGGACTGAAACGATTTGACGACGCGATGACGCAACTCACTCCCGTTCTCGCTCGCGTCAGCACCGACAAAGAGGCCTCTTATTACCTCGGTCTCGCCTATGCCGGGACAGGGGAATTGCAAAAAGCCCGCCGCGCCTTCGAAGTGAGCGAACAGTTTGGTACCTTTCGCGCTCCGTCGCTCTTTGAGTTGGCCGCGCTGGACGCCCGCCTCGGCAAGCTCGATAAAGCGCATGAAAAGCTGGTAACCGCGTATACGGAATTTCCTGACGCCCTGCGCCTGAGTGACGTCGACGTCACCTTGCTGCGCCACTTGGGAAACATCGAAGCCGCGAAACAACGTCTGACAAGACTGCAACTCGCCGATCCGGCAAACTCCTTCTTGCGCTACGAAGCAGGGCTCCTCGGCCGCCAGGACCGGGCTCTTTGGCCACACCTCGCCGCCGATCCCGAGCGCATCCTCAACATCGCCGTCCTTTATATGCACTTCGGTTTGTTCGCCGACGCCGCCGATTTTTTGTCCCACAACTACCCGTCCGGTGAAGGGGTCGTTAGCGAACCCGGCATGCCTCATCCGGACGCCTATCCGCTCGTGGCCTACTATCGCGGCTACTGCCGCGAAATGCTTCATCAAGACGGCATGCCTGACTTCCGCTTGGCGGCGGAACTGTCGACCATTTACGTTTTCCCGAACCGCGCAGAATCCATCGACGTCCTTAAGCGTGTGCTCTCCCTAAATCCTTCAGACGCAAATGCCCACGCTTTGCTCGGCTCACTTTACATGTCCGGCGGCATGGAAGATGCCGCGATGGCCGAATGGAACGCCGCTCGCGAAATGAATCCAGCCATCCCTGCCTTGCTGCGAAATATGGGCTATACGGCGCTGTATCTAAAGCAGCCGCCCGAGCGCGCGATGGAACTATTTACGCAAGGCACGAAGTTCGATCCGCAAAACGCCGAAAACTATCTGGGTCTGGAGCGTGCGCTGCGCGAAGCCGGACGCCCGCCCGAGGAGCGCGTCGCCGCGCTGCAGAAATTCCCCGGCTCGAACCCACCGGCAACCCTGATCTTTCGGCTTGCAGGCGACCTCGCGGATGCAGGACGTTATGACGATGCGCAAAAGGAACTTGCCACCCGTTTCGTTTCGCTCGAAGAAGGTGGAGCTAGCCAACTCGACGTTTATTTGGAAATCAAACTGAAGCAAGCCCGTGGATTAGCCGCAAGTCATCATTGCGAAGAGGCGCACAATCGAATCGAGCATCTCGGCGACCCAGTGCCCCAGCTGTCGCTCACAGGAGAAGCTTTGGCGCTCGCGTTGAAATCGTCACGCATCCAACAGCAGATCGCTGAAATCCGAGCTTCGTGCAAGTGACCAAAATGATTCAGCTTCGAAAGCGATCGCTCTGACGGCACTGTTCGAGCACCGATTCCAAAAATATTTCCGTTCGCGGCCAGCCGACGATTTGCACTTCCATTTTGCCGGCAATGCGATTGGAAATCTGTAGGGCCATTGCCGTGCGCACCCCGGGCTCGAGCGCATCCCTTCGATTGAGGAATGTCTCAATCAACCGCACTTCGTCCAGGGTGACCTTTGAAGCGTCGATGGGTGGCAGAGTCTCATCGATTTTCGTTTCTACGTAAGGGCGCACGCCTTCCAATGTCTTCTCATGGACCACCACGGTTCCCGCCACGAAGTCTCCCAGCCGTTTGCTTTGCCGACTCAAGAAAATGCTAATCAACCCGACGCCATACATCGTCGGCAACATGTCGACCAGCCGTAAAGCATTGCGGACAATCGCTTCGTAAGCTCCAATCGGGCGCCCGTCATCCTTGATTACGCGAACCTGTGCCATACGTTTTCCAGGCGTCTGTCCATTCCAAAAAATTTCGAACAGCGCAAAATAACCGGAATTGAGAAGGAAAATAACAATCACGATGATGGCCACCGTCCACTGTGCTCCGAAGCGCCCGAAATTCGCCAGTCCCATTCCAACCAGGCCCCCAACAATGACGACAAAAAAGGCCAGTACCAATTGAATTGCCGTATCCGCAAGGAGGGCCAGGAAGCGGCTGCCTAATCCGGCAATCGGGTACTCGAGCGCCGTCTGCTCCGGAGTGTCAATGGTAAGCTTGTCCGAGGAATGCATCCATGATCTCCAGTCGCTGGGTTGAAAAGCGCCGGCCGCATTGGAACCGGCTCGAACAGTTGGTCAATCTTAGCGGACGCAGCGGCGTCTCCGCCCTTTCTCCCAGCGATCTTCAAGAATTAGCTCTATTATATCGGCAGATTGCCGCCGACCTTGCCAGCGTTCGCGAAGATTCCACGAGCACAAACCTGGCCCACTACTTGAATCAGCTTCTCGGGCGCGCCCATAACATCATCTACATGGGTCGCAAAACCGAGAGCCGCAGCATTCTCACTTTTTACCGCTACACCTATCCCTCGATCTTTCGAGAGACCTTCTCGAACACCCTTGCCGCTTTTCTGATTTTTCTTTGCGCCGCAGTCGCGGGCTGCCTGATGAGCCTCAACGATCCTTCCTTTTCGCGCCACATTCTCGGTACCCGCATGATTCAGAGCATCGAACAGCAAAAAATGTGGACGGATTCGATCGTGACCGTGAAGCCCGTAGCTTCCAGCCAGATTCTCACCAACAATTTGAGTGTTTCGATCGCAACCTATGCGCTCGGGATTACCGCCGGAATTGGCACGGTCTGGATGATGTTGCTGAATGGCTTGATGATTGGCGTGGTGGGAACCGCTTGCTGGGAAGCACGGATGAGCCTTCCGCTGTGGAGCTTCGTAGCCGGGCACGGCGTTCTCGAACTGCCCGCCATTTTCATCGCCGGCGGCGCGGGGTTCATGATTGCCCGTGGATTGTTGTTTCCGGGAGCGCTGCCACGAGGCGAATCTTTGGTTCGCGCGGGCAAGGTAAGCGCCCAATTGTTCTTCGGCACGATTCCGCTTCTGCTGATTGCCGGATTCATCGAGGGGTTCATCTCCCCGTCGAACGTGCCGATCGCGATGAAGTTTGCTCTGGCGGCGGGACTGTTCACTCTCTTGATTTTGTATCTCGGTTTCAGCGGTAAATCGCAGAATCCCGCGGAACAGAGCGATCCATTCGAACAGCCGGAACCCGCTAAATCAAACTCCGGTCTTTTGCCATCAAGTACTGGTTGACCACCGCCGTCGATAACTTCGAAGGTTCGACTTCCAAGGTCAGCGCCCCGTGTTGACGCAAAGTTCGCAACAGCAAGTCGCGCCGCTGCACAATTTCCATCGCCGCCGTCTGTCGGAACATCTGCCGCGCATCGGCGGGACGTTCCTTCACCATGGTCCGCAGTTCCGGTTGGCCGATCACGGTGAACAGCACCAGGTGGCGCTTCGCCATGTGCATCGCGCTTTCCATCACTTCCGGCATGGTGGCCGTTTCCGCCAGATCGGTCATCCAAACGACTAAGCTCCGCCGCTTTTGCAGTACCGAAAGGGTTTCCGTGGCCCGGCGATGGTCCGCTTCCAATTCCTCCGCGCCCACCAATGCCAACCCGTCCAATAGCGCGCGTATGTGCCGCGAACCGCGTCCCGGAGGGAGCCGCTGCAAAATTCGCCGTCCATATCCCAACATCCCTACGCGATCCCCGGAATAGAGCGCGACTTGAGCCAACGAAAGCGCCGCGCCGGCCGCGTAATCCAGTTTGCTCAGCCCTCTCACGCGCGTGCGCAACAGCCGCCCGGCATCGAGCACGATCCAAACCGTTTGGCTGCGCTCGGTCTGGTAGGATTTGCTGATCAGTTTCGCCCGCCGCGCCGTGGCGCTCCAACAAATGTCGCGCCATTCGTCCGATTCCCGGTATTCGCGCAGGCTCTCAAACTCTCGGCCCTGGCCCGGCTGGTGCTTATATCTTTTCTCAAGAGCGATCTGCCGGCTGCGAATCAGGTAAATTGTGTCCTTCTTCGATTCCGCGAAATTCGGATAAATGCGGATCGTCTGCTTGAGCGACGCAGACGCCCAGCGTTCCGCAATCCGCCACAGCGACTGGTAGCGCAGGTAAGTGTTGCCAAAAATCATGTCGCCGCGCTCGCGAGGGCAGACCGAATAGGTCACCGTTTGAGAACCGCCCGCCGGAACGCGCGCATCCAATTCCGGGATTTCCTTGCGCAAGCCGACCGGCGCCTCTTCTTGAACGCGCAGCAAGACGTCCGACTTCCCGCGATTCAAAAATTCCAGCGTCGCTTCGGCGGGTTCGCGCAACTGCAGCGTGGAACCCCACAGGCGGCGTATTTCAATCTCTTCCGGTTTCGGTAAGCGCCGCAGATCGATTGCCCACAACAGCAGCACAAGAAAGTCGCAGAGCGCCATGGCGAGTAGGTACCTCGAATTGGCCCAGGCGGGACCAATCCACACCAGCCCAAGCAGCAGCAGCAAAAAGAAGCGGCGCCCGAAGGCCACACCGAATCTTCCCTTTGCTTTCCCGCGAGCGCCGACCGGCGCCGGAGCGAGTTGCGGCGAGTCCGTCATTTCGGAACTTCCACTGCCTTCACCACGTCACGCACCACCTGATCGGGAGTCACGCCTTCCAGGTCGGCCTCGGGCTTCAAGACCAGCCGGTGACGCAGAATTGGAAGGGCCGCGGCCTTGACGTCATCAGGAATTAGGAAATCACGTCCCTCTGTCGCAGCCATCCCTTTTGCGAAAAGCATCAAGCTGATCGCCGCGCGTGGGCTCCCGCCTAAACTGACCGACGGCCAATTCCGCGTGCGCGCTACCAACTTCACGATGTACTCAAACAACGCTGGCTCGACTTTCACTTGGGCCGCTTCCACTCTGGCAGCCAACAAAGCTTGCGGGGAAACCCTCTCGAAAGCTACTTTCTTCAGCTCTCGCGAGTCGAAACCGTTCTGAATATTTTGCAGAATCTGCACTTCCTGCTCGCCACTCGGATATCCAATGCGGATTTTCGCGAGGAAACGATCGAGCTGCGCTTCAGGTAGCGGATAGGTGCCTTCGAACTCCACCGGGTTTTGCGTCGAAAACACGGTGAAAAACTCTGTGAGCTCATAGCTTGTGCCGTCAATGGTGACCTGGCGCTCTTCCATGGCTTCCAGAAGAGCCGACTGCGTGCGCGGGGGCGTCCGGTTGATCTCGTCCACCAGCAAAAGATCGGTGAAAATGGGCCCGCTATGCAAAGCGAACGAACTCGTGCCCATGTTGAACACGTTCGCGCCGATCACGTCGGCGGGCATCAGGTCCGGCGTGCACTGCACGCGCTGAAACTTCAGTTGAAAGATGCCGGCAAGCGCCTTGACCGCGAGTGTTTTTGCCAACCCCGGCAGGCCTTCGACCAGCGCGTGTCCCCCAATCAGCAAAACCAGCAGCAAGTGATCGAGCACTTCCTGTTGGCCGACAATCACGCGCGCCAGTTGCCTCCGCACATGATTTGCTAATTCCTGCGCTTGACTCATTCCGATTGCCCCTTTTTCTCCGGCGCATTCCTGATCTCCAGGCGCGCCGCATAGTCGTGCAGGTCCTGTACAATTTCAAAAGCTTCCTGGTCGGTCACGCCAATCGTTCTTGAGCTGCGATCCGCGCGAGCCAGCGTCCCGAGGAAGGATGGCTCATCCCACCCGAGCGTGTTGCTCGCCGCGTGTGCCAGTTCCGCCGCCGTCACGTTGCCCGTGAGACCCAACTGCCTGGCTGACTGAAACCGCAATCGCTGCAGGGCTACGCGTACAGCCGCCGACCCGGCGTGCGCCGAAGTATACAGATCGCCGAGGGTATCCACGAATTCTAATGGCGACAAGCGCGAGATCTTTCCGGGCATGCGAATCGTCCCATAACGTCTCGAATAGGTCACCAAAACAAACACGAGAAGAACGCCGAGCTGCGCAAGCGCCCAAGGAAGCGGCGTCTTGCCAATGTAAGACCAGAAATCTCCGCGTGCCCCGTGGAAATATTCGTCCCAAAGAATCTGTTTGCCTTTCATCGCCCCGATCGAATTCAGCAACAGCGCTAGATTTCCCGGTTCTCGAATTCCCCGGTTGGTCAGCGGCGCTGGCGAACCCCACCACACAATCGTTCCTTTTCCGACTGAGTA
Organism: Candidatus Acidiferrales bacterium; assembly: GCA_963722985.1. Classification (GTDB taxonomy): domain Bacteria; phylum Acidobacteriota; class Terriglobia; order Acidiferrales; family UBA7541; genus Acidiferrum. The sequence continues at coordinate 1,716,563 of CAVROZ010000008.1, forward strand.
GGTCACTACCGCGGCCGTATCGTTGTTGCCGTATACAGCAATCTGATCGACTCTCGTCGGCCGCCAACCAATCGGCGCAGGCATGGAAATCTCCGGCGCTCCCGAAGTCAGCGGCGAGGGAAGCAGGGCAGGGAATTGAACCTCGCCCATTGCGTCATCCGTCTCCATGAACTTCTGGCCACTCGGCAGAAAATCCGAGACGTCGTCACCGGTCGCCACGATGCGTCCACCCCCCTCGAGGAAGCGGCGGAGCGCGGTTGTCTCTTCGGAAGTGGGAGGTTGCAGTGGGCTGGCGAGAATCAGAACTTGATTCTCTGAATCGGCTTGCAACTCCGTCGGTGAATTGTCCCAGCGTCGAACCTCGTAACCCAATTCCTCGAGCAGCAGGTATGCGGCCTTGGCACCATCCCACGAAGTGGAGTAGCTCGAGGGAAACCCGGAGCGGCCGCTACGGCGGCTCGGCGTCAGCAGGGAAGTGGCGATCGCCAGAATCACCACCAAGATACCGGCCCCGATCAGGATGGAACGGTCGGTGCGGTCGAGGCTTGCAGGCATCCCATTTTCTCCAACTGTTCTTTGGTTCCCGCCCACTCCGCTGCGGAAACCGGCCGGTATCCGTACCAGATCAATTCAAAATTGCGCGTCATTGTCTGCAGCACTCCTTGTTCTTTGGGATGCAGCTCCAAAAGCCGCAGCGACTCGCGCGGCGTTCGTGCGCGATCGCGAGGGAGCATTCGAAGTTCCTCGAGATGCGCGACCGAAGCCCAGTAAGCGCAGTGAACTGCTTCACGAAAATCTCCGTGGTCGGCAGCGGAAAGAGCTTGCTGAATCCAGCGCCGCGCGTCGCTCGGCATCGCTTCGGCTTCTTCGTCGCGATCGGTCGATTTTGCGGAATTCGTCAACCAGCGGTAGATCGCGCAGAACAGTGCCAGCACAGCCAGAAAAAGGACAACCCACGCGATAGCGTTTCCCGTTTTTTGACGGATGTGCAGCCGGTTCAGCAGCTTGATCACATGATCGAGGAACCAGCGATTAATTCGTGCTCGTGCCAGGTCCCAGGGTGTTGGGCCGGTGGCCTCTCGAAATTCTGCGCGGTCCAGGATTTTTTTTAGGTCCGTTTCAGCGTCGAGTGCACTCAGGCTGGGCATCGGCTGTGACAGCGCCTGCGCTTGCCGCTGCATCGATCGGAGCCGTGCTTCCAGTTGTCCGGCCACAGGTTTCTTGGGATTGCGTTCGACTTGCAGAAGTGCATCGGAAAGTTCTCTCGTCGGCACCGAATAGACGCGGTCGCCGTCCTTCACCTTCCACATCGCGGGCAAAGACTTTCGAATCTCGCGAATCTGTTCTGGATTCTTGCTGGCTGCCTCAATGCGCGCCAGTTCGCGCCGGTAGGACTGCAGATCAAACTCGGAAACTGCTGATGCGCTCTCGCTGTCGATGGGGGTCTGAGCGCGGGCAAGCGGCCACGACGCAATCAACATTGTTAGGAAAAAAATCCGGACCGCATTCGTCTCCCGCATCGCTTCATCTTCTCTATTGGGTTGCCGGGGAATCGGCCAGCGGTCTCGGCACGCTTCCGAGGGAGTTCATCAAGTGCTCGATATCAAATCCTTCTTTTCTCACTCGCAAATTGTAGTACATCAGCGAAGCCGAAATCGTCCCAATCGGCCCTACAACAACCTGTGAAGCATATTCCGCCAAATACGAGTAAATGCTGACCCAGAGCGGAACTTGATGCTTTGCCATCATCGAAGTGAATGCGTAGAACATCACCGGAGCCTGCAGAACCATGGCCACCGCCCAGCTGACGAATCCCACCAGGAGCAGAAGAAGAAACATCTGTCCGGCGAATCCTTTCGTTAGCTCCATACTTCTTTCCATCGACCTAGTCGCAGAATCCTTTTCAACAATCGCTACGGGCACAGAAACAGCCAGTCTGCACGCCAGGTAAACCCCGGGGATGATTAGAAAAATCATACCCACGACGGTCGCCAGATAACACAGGATCATCACGGCGAAGACCGTCAGAATGATCCCTTTGGCTTGTCCATAAGCCTCTCGGACGCTGGTCACCCGTCCGAGGTACAAATCGGAAACTGCCGCAACCGTTGCGGACTGCGCCACACCGATCATGAGATACAGGAGCAACAGGCTGGCCAAAGCCCCGCCAAGAACCGCGCCGATCATCCCCGGCTGCAAATTTGGGCTCGTTGCCGGAATCTTGCCCTGCTCGAGCAGCAACAACCCGAACTTGAAGAACAATGTCACCAGGTACGGTAGCGCGGTGATCCCTGCGAAAAGGGGAAAGTGTTCCCGATAGAGCGTAAACGTCCGGTCGAGCACTTCACCGAGGGTCATCGGGCGAAGGTCAACGTTTGCCATAGGCGCTCCTGACGATGCGGATTGAACGCATGTAAACATATTCTTCACGTATTCGGCAAGGATACGAAGGTACTTATTTTGCGTCGCCGTAGAGTATCAGTGAACCACGGATGCCTGAAGACGGTGGGCCCTTTCACTGGGCGGGGACATGCTGTAGATTTTTCTGATGCGTCAAGCACCGATCATTCCCCTTGCGCTTCTTTTGATCATGGCGATCCTGCCTGCTTTGTCCGGAAGATCACGCACTGACCGCTTTCGGACTTCCTATCTCGGTTTTGATCTAAATGAATATCCTGGCGACGATGCTTTGCCGGCGCTCCACAAGACTTTTTCCTTTATCGGTTATTGGCTCAGCCCGCCTCCCGGGGAAAAACACAACAATTGGTCGGGCAAGCGGTCCCTGCTGCAATCAGAAGGTTTCGGTTTCGTCGTGCTCTTCAACGGTCCGAAAAGCCGCCATCTGAAATTCCCGACGGACGCGACGCAAAAAGGTATCGCCGACGCCGAGCAGGCCTCCAAACTCGCTCGTCGGGAAGGTTTTCCGACTGGAACGATCATCTTTCTGGACATCGAGGAGGGCGGACGCCTCCCGCCTTCTTATCATAATTATCTTCACGCATGGATCGACGCTTTGCTGCGATCCCATTTTCGGGCTGGCGCCTACTGCTCTGGCGTAGCCGTCAATGACGGTGGCGGCAAGACCATCACGACCGTGGAAGATATTCAGGAACATCTGATCGGCGCGAAACTGACGCTTTGGGTCTTCAACGACTTCTGCCCGCCTTCACCCGGCTGTGTCTCCTCGCAATCCCCACCGCCAGTAACCCAAGGCGGTTTCCCTGAGGCGGCCGTCTGGCAGTTTGCGCAATCGCCGCGCCGCAAAGAGCGCACCGCCATGTGCGCTACGACCTACAATAGCGACGGCAATTGTTATGCGCCTGCAGATGTTCTGCACAAATGGTGGCTCGATCTGAACGTGGCGAATTCGCCGGATCCATCCGCCGCGCGGGACTAAGGCCGAGCCACCGGGCCCGGGTGTTGTACGGCGCGTTTTACCGTTCCCCTGACGAAGGAAGGGAAGCGGGCGTTCTTGCGCCCGACTAGATGCGGTCTAATCGTGGAACCGGGACTTGATTAAATCTGCCCCAACCCTCCATCTACGTTGATTTCCACACCTGTGATATAGGACGCATCCGAGGACGCAAGGAACGCCACCACTCCCGCAACTTCCTCGGGTTGTCCGAAGCGCTTCATTGGCACCTTTGCCCGCAGGTCCTTGGCCCAGTCTTCAATGACCAGTTGTGGCAGTCCGGTCTTACCGAAGATGGGGGTGATAATCGGTCCGGGTGCCACGGCGTTGACGCGGATGTTGCGTTCCGTCAGTTCCGCCGCAGCGGTTCTCGTCAGGGAGCGCAACGCCGCTTTTGTCGCCGAGTAGGCGCTCGTCGTCGGTGTTCCCGTCGAAGCCGCCACGCTGGTGTTGAAGATAATCGACGCGCCATCGTTCAGGTGCGGCAACGCCTTCTGGGTCGTGAAATAAGCGCCCTTTATATTGATATCGAACTGTTCGTCGAACACTGCTTCCGCCGTGTCCGGTAGCGGCGCGAACTTCGCCACGCCCGCATTGACAAAGAGCACATCGATCTTTCCGAACTTCTTGGTCACTACGCCCAGGAATTTGTCGATCTCTTCGAGTTTTGCGGTGTCCGCCTTAATCGCCAGAACCCCGTCGCCGAGAGCCTTTACAGCTTCCTCGAGCGTCTTCTGGTTTCTTCCGGAAATGGCGACCTTGGCTCCTTCCTCGAGGAATCGTTTCGCGGTCGCCAGCCCGATACCGCTGTTTCCACCGGTGATTACCGCAACCTTGCCTTCCAGTCGTTTCATATGAACCTCCGCCCCTTAGGGGGTTCTATCTTGGGTCCCGTTGCTTCGACATTTCGATGAATATCTAAACAATTGGTTACAACCATTTTCAACACCAGGTCTGGCGCTGGCTGGACCCATCCGCTAAACTCCCTTTTGTATGGATCGGGAAAAGATTGAACGCATCTCGAAGGCCCTGGCGGACCGGACCCGCCTTCGCATCCTCGAAGCCATCAGTTCTTGCGAGCACATGAATTGCGCCCAGATCGTTTCGATGCGCGGAGTTACACCTGCTACGGTCTCCCACCATCTACGAATTCTGCAAGATGCCGGGCTCATCTCATGCGAACGGCAGGGCCAGTTTGTCCACAGCAAAGCGCTGCCCCACGCGCTCGAGGATTACCGGCAGGAACTGTCCGGTTTAGCGCGACTGAAGAAGAAAAAGGCCAAAAGACCGACGTGACCCACGGGTTCGATCGAGAGCAAGGAATGATCGCTTTTTCTTCGCATGAATGTTTTTGCTGGTTGGCTGCGCCAAACTCTTGATTTGTCACCCCTTTCCTTTTCTAACCTCTTTCCCATGAATCCTTTACGCTTTCGCTGCATCTAATCAACAGATAACAATTTGTTCACGTTTTCCACGCATAGCACACATCAAAATTATTCGTGGGGCATCACCTGCTTCCGCGGTTATGGTGTGAAGGTGGGGAATTTTTCGAGCCGCTTGCGGTTCGCATTCGCCGCAGGCGAACGAAGAGAGGAGCATTACCCCTATGGCAAAACATTATCTTCTGGCCAGCGATTTCGACCAGACTCTCAGCTTCAACGACTCGGGAGTCGCGCTGAGCGAACTCATCGGCTTTCACAGCTTTGACGACAAGGTGAAAGGCCTGTCCAACATCAATCTCGTCCAACAGGGCGCCGAGTTGTCTTATCTAATCCTGCACGATCCGGATTTCCGCCGGGTTCGACGCGAACACCTCATCGAAACCGGCAAACGCATCCGCCTGAAGCATGACGTCAATCTCTTCGCGCGTTCGCTCGAGAGCCTTGCCGACGGCTACAAAATCTCATTCTATGTGATCTCCGCCGCGCCCCAGGAAATCATCCAGTCCGCGCTCGAAGGCATCGTTCCGCCGGACCACATCTTCGGCACACGCTTCCGCTTCAACGAAGCCACCGGCGAAGTGGAATCGATCATCCGGGCCACCGCCGGTTGGGGCAAAATCACCGTCCTCGAAGAACTTCGCGCCGAACTCGGCATCAGCCACGACCGCATCATTTATATGGGCGACGGCAGTTCCGACTTACCAGTGATGATGCACGTCAATCAGTATGACGGCCTCACCATCGCCGTCTCCGAAGCCAAGTTCATCACCCGAGTGGCGCGCCGTACGGTACTAAGCGACAACGCCATGAGCGTGCTCGTTCCCGTGCTCGAGGAAGTGCTTCGTTGGGATTCTCCGATGATCCGTCGCTTCTTCGCCCAGCGCGGCCTCACTCTCCGCGAGTGGGACAAAATGCGCACCGACATGCTCACGATCGAGGAAACCGCCCGACCGGCTACCACCGTCACTCAGTAGGCCGAGCACCCGAAGACCGGTCATTTCGTGCCGCAGATTGTGTCGTGGCCAAAGTGTACATCGGCCGGCCAGTTGTCACGAGATCACCCCGAATCCCAATTTGCTATCCTAACCTTACAGCTGGAGGCTTGCATGTCCCGCAGAAACATCCTGATGCTCGTCGGCGATTACGTAGAAGACTACGAAGTGATGGTTCCGTTTCAATCTCTACTGATGGTAGGACACGCGGTCCACGCCGTGTGCCCCGGCAAGAAATCCGGCGACATCGTCCGCACTTCCATTCACGACTTCGAGGGCGACCAAACCTACTCCGAGAAACGCGGCCACAACTTCGCCCTCAACGCCACATTCGACAACATTCGCCCAGAAGACTACGACGCCCTGGTCATCCCGGGCGGCCGTGCGCCTGAATACATACGCCTCAATCCGCGCGTCCTCGAAATCGTCCGCCATTTCGCCTCCGCCAAAAAGCCCATCGCGGCAATTTGCCACGGAGCACAAGTCTTGGCGGCCGCGGGCGTTCTGCAGGGCAAAAATTGCAGTTGCTATCCCGCCGTCTCGCCCGAAGTCACTCGCTCCGGTGGCACGTTCGCGGACATTGGTATGACCGAAGCCGTAGTCGACGGCAACCTCATCTCCGCTCCCGCCTGGCCCGCTCATCCTGCCTGGCTTTCCAAGTTCCTCATTGTCTTAGGCACGCGCATCGAACCGTAGCCCACGTCGCTCGACCCGCTCCCTGACTCCTAGACCGCTCTTCGTCAAGGCGCAATCCGACAATCCTGTCATTCCGAACGGAGTCAGCAATCCCTCTTTTCGCGCGAAGCATAAAAACCGGACGTGAAAACGATGTCATTCCGAGGGCGGTTTTTGCCCGAGGAACCATGCTCTTCTCTTAGGCAGCGCCGCAATCAAAAAAGTCCGTCATTAGGAACCTGCTGCGGCAGGCAGGCGGAGTCCGCGATTGCCCCTTGCCGCAACATTTCTCCTTGACAGTCTAGGAAGCGCTGCCGTATCTTCCTAGTTCATCTAGGAGAACCGCTCCCCTTGGACAAAGACAAACAACTCGAACTGCTGCAAGGCACACTGGACATGCTCATCCTCAAAGCCGTCTCCCTCGGGCCTTTCCACGGCTACGGCATCCTCCTGCGCATTCAGCAAATCTCCAAAGACCGCCTGGAAATTCAGCAAGGCTCTCTCTATCCCGCTCTCTACCGCCTCGAACATCAAGGCTGGATCACCAGCGAATGGGGCGAATCCGAAAATAAGCGCAAAGCCAAATATTACCGTCTCACCCCCGCCGGCAAGCGCCGCCTGCAAACCGAAACCGAAAACTGGAATCGTATGGCGGACGTAATCGCCGGCATCCTTGGCACAACACCCGGGAAAGTATGACCCGCTGGACCCGTCTCCGTTCGTTGCTGCGGGCGCCGTTGCAGCGCTCGCGCACCGAGCGCGAGATGGACACCGAGCTGCGCTTCCACATTGAAGCCTACTGTGAAGATCTAATCCGCAGCGGCGTGCCGCGCGATGAAGCATTACGCCTGGCCCACATCGAATTCGGCGGTCTCGAACAAGCCAAAGAAAAATGCCGCGACGCTACGGGAATCAACATCTTCGAAAATCTCCTGCAGGATCTGCGTTTCGCTCTGCGGCAGTGGACAAAAACTCCCTGGCTTGCGTTGACCGCCATGCTGATTCTTGCGCTGGGGATGGGCGTGAGCGTGGCTATTTTCGGTTTTGTGGATGCGGCTTTACTCGAGCCTCTTCCCTACGCAAATCCCAGCCGATTGGTGTCGGTGAACGAAGGCAGCATGGAATCGACACGCTGGCCACTTTCCTATCTGGATTACCTCGACTGGCAGCGATTGAACCGTTCCTTTAGCTCCCTCGACGTATACAACGATGCGGGCTACCTTCTGCACACTCCTACCGGCGTAGAGCCGGTGCAGGCCGAGCGCGTGAGTGGCGGCTTCTTCCGAACGCTCGGTGTGCATCCCCTGCTCGGGCGCGACTTTTATCCCGGTGAGGATCGACCCGGCGGGCCAAATGTCCTGATCCTGAGTTACGGTGCTTGGCTGCATCATTTCAATGCACGGCGCGATGCGGTGGGGCAGATTGTGGACCTCGACAACCAGCTCTACACCGTCATCGGCGTGCTGCCCCGTGAATTTTCCTTCGCGCCGAGCGGCAATGCGGAGTTTTGGGTTCCCGTCAACAGCTTCAGTCCTCACGAGAAAATGCGGGAATTTTACAGCTTTTCGGGAATCGGGAGGCTGCAGGACGGTGTCACTTTGCAGACGGCGCTCGCCGAAATGACTGGCATCGCAAAGCAACTGCAACAGCAATATGCGATAACCGGTCGCAACCTGAGCGCGAGCATTGTGCCGCTGTCTGAGATTATCGTCGGCGATGTGCGACCCATTCTGCTGACGTTGCTCTGCGGAGCAGCGCTGCTGTTGTTGATAGCGTGCGTCAACGTTGCGAGCCTGGTGCTGCTTCGGTCGGAAAGCCGCAAGCGTGAGATTGCCCTAAGGGAGGCGCTAGGAGCATCTCGAGCGCGACTCGTGCGGCAGTTTGCTACAGAGGGATTGTTGCTCGCTGGGTTTGGCAGCTTGGCAAGCGTGCTCGTCGCGCACTGGCTGATGAAACTTCTTACGCGCATTGTGCCGCAAGACCTAGAGGCGAATATGCCTTTCCTCGGCGGTGCTGGTTTGAACGCGCATACGACCGCGTTTACGGTTGCCATTGCGTGCATGGCCGCGCTGTTGTTAGCTGCCGCTCCGATATTCCGGCTGTGTTTCCAGAAGGTGCGCGACGGATTGGCCGAAGGGGGTCGTGGCTCCGGAAGCCAGCTCTGGCAGAGACTCGGGGCGAGGATGGTCATGGTGGAACTGGCAGTGGCCGTGGTGCTGCTGGCGGGCGCGGGCTTGTTGGGGAAGAGCTTTTACCGGCTACTGCACGTGAGGTTGGGATTTGATCCAAACCATCTTGCCACCGTGCGGGTAATGGTTCCCGACACTGCCAACGGGGGTGACGAGCAGATTGTAAGCCTTGACCGGGAAATTGTGCGTCGCGTCTCAAACTTGCCGGGCGTCGAGTCGGTGGGCCTTACCAGTCTGCTTCCGGTGCAATGCAATTGCGCTACCGATGATATCCAGATTGAAGGAAGACCGTTCCAAGGCGGACACAATGACGTGGATGAGCGGCATATCAGTTCGGAATATCTGCCCGCGCTGAAAGCGCGGCTTTTGCGTGGTCGCCTTTTCAGCGATTCCGACGACCGATCCAATCTCGGAGTCGCTGTGATCAATGAAACGCTGGCTCGGAAGTTCTTCCCGGGCGAAGACCCGGTTGGCAACAGGATCGCCAACGACGAGGGCGGGCGTCCGAGCATGTGGGAGATCGTAGGTGTGGTCGAAGACGTTCGCGAGGGGCCGCTCGATGTTGATGCTTGGCCGACAGAGTACTTCCCCATCAGCCAGACGCGGGACCATTATTTCAGCCTTGCGGTGCGCACACAGCAAGACGCCGGATCCTTACTCCCGTTACTGGTGAGCACTTTGCACGGTATCGACCCGAACCTCGGCACATCCGATGAAATGACCATGAATGACCAGATTGGGAGTACTCAAACGGCACTTTTGCACCAGTTCTCGGCATGGCTGGTGGGCGGATTCGCGGCAATGGCCCTGATCTTAGGCGTCGTTGGACTGTATGGAGCGGTCGCCTATTCGGTTAGCCAGCGGACGCGGGAGATTGGTATCCGAATGGCGCTCGGCGCCGGACGCGGTGCGGTGTATAAGCTCGTAATTGGGCAGGCGGGATGGCTGACCGGAACAGGGCTGGCAATCGGGCTGGTGTGCTCACTCGGAGCATCAATGCTGATGCGTAGCCTGTTGTTCGGGGTGGAGGCGTGGGATGCTGCGACTCTGATTTGCGTAGCGATGCTACTGGGGCTCGCATCGATGGTCGCTAGTTTTCTGCCCGCGCGTCGCGCGGTGAGAGTCGATCCCATGGTCGCGCTGCGCGACGAGTGAACGATATGAATCTCTGGAGCCGCGTCAGGTCCTGGTTTCGCTCCGTTCTGCAACGCTCGCGCGTCGAGCGCGAAATGGAAGCCGAGCTGCGCTTCCACATCGAAACCTACGCCGAGGATTTGATCCGCAGCGGAGTGCCGCGCGACCAAGCGCTGCGCCGCGCCCAGGTTGAGTTCGGCAGCCTCGAACGCGCCAAAGAAGAATGCCGCGACGCCAGTGGCGCCAATTTCTTCGACTCCCTGCTTCAAGACATCCGCTTTGGCCTCCGCCAACTCCGCAAATCCCCCGGCTTCACCGCCGTCGCCGTCCTCACCCTCGCCCTCGGCGTTGGAGGAACCACCGCGATTTTCACACTGGTGTACCAGGTGATGCTGCGGTCACTGCCTGTCGCGAAGCCCGACCAGCTCTGGCGGGTCGGCGATACTGTTCTCTGTTGCTACTCGGACGGATACACGCAAGGAAACGACGACCGCGGTGCAGAGAACGACTGGAATCTTTTCTCTTGGGAGGCCTACCAGCACTTCCGCGCCAATACCATGGCGTTCGAGAACCTGGCCGCGTTCCAGGTCGGTGAAGCCAACGCTCATCTCGGGGTGCGCCGCGTCGGTTCGCCGGCCCTGGTCGAGACGACTAACGGCGAGTACGTCTCCGGCAATTTCTTCAATGCCTTCGGCATTTCCGTGTGGCGCGGGCGTCTGTTCACCGATGCCGATGACCAGGAAGGCGCGCCGCCGGTCGCCGTGATGAGCTTCCACACCTGGAAGAACAAGTACGGGTCCGATCCCTCGGTGGTCGGAGCGACCTACGATGTCAACGGCCATCCATTCACGATCGTCGGCGTTGCCCCGCCAGGCTTCTTTGGAGCGAAGCTCGCCGGCTCGGACATGCCCGATTTCTGGCTGCCGCTGACGACAGAACCGTTGATCGCCGGCGCAACTTCGCGCCTTAAGAATCCCCGCCTGGCGTGGGTCGATCTGATCGGGCGAGTTCGCCCCGGCACGAATCCGAGAACTTTGGAGGCGCAGCTCCAGGTGGAGTTGCACCGGTGGCTCGCGAGCCATATTCCGGACATGACCTCGCAGGAAGAGCTGCTGTTGGAAAAGCAGACTTTGCATCTGACGCCGGGCGGCGCGGGCGTTTCTCTGATGCGTGAGGACTATCGGGACAGTTTGTGGTTGCTGCTGATGGCCGCTCTTTGCGTTCTGCTGGTGGCTTGCGCCAACATCGCCAATCTGCTGTTGGCGCGCGGCCTGAAGGAGCGACCTCAAACAGCCTTGCGCGCTGCGCTCGGCGCGTCGCGCGCGCGGCTGGTGCGCAAGGCGCTCGCTGAAAGCCTCACTTTGGCTTTGTTCGGCGCCGCCGCAGGCCTCGCCGTCGCGTATGCGGGTGCCCGCCTTATCCTTCATCTTGCTTTCACCCAGCCCGACACCTGGGTCCCTGTGGACGCTGCGCCCTCGATTCCGGTGCTGCTCTTTTCCCTAGGAATTTCGGCGATTACCGGCGTGGTCTTCGGCATTGCACCCGCATGGATGACCTTGCGCGCCGAGCCGCTCGAAGCGCTCCGCGGAGTGAACCGCTCCGTCGGGGGCAATCGCCACTGGGCGCAGAAGACCCTGGTGATCGTGCAGGCGGCCGTATCGCTCGTACTGCTGAGCGCGGCCGCGATGCTCGGTCAGAGCCTACGCAATCTGGAGCACCAGAATTTCGGGTTCGAGACCGGCGGCCGGTATCTGATCTCCATTGACCCGAGGATTTCCGGCTATCAGCAGGAACAACTGGTCCCACGCTTCCGCGAAATCGAAGATCATCTGCTTACCATCCCCGGAGTGCAGATGGTCAGCGCCATACTCGAGGCGCCGCTGGGCGGTTGGGTTTGGCCTCGCGACATCCGGATTGAGGGCAAACCCAACGACGATGGCTCAGCCCATTGGACCCGCGTGACGCCGGGATTTTTCAACATACTCGGAGACAAGATCGTGATGGGCCGCCCCATCACCGACGAGGACAACGCCATGACGCGGCCTGTGGCTGTAATCAACGAGGCGTTCGCGAAGACCTTCTTTGCCAAGGAAAACCCCGTCGGGCGGCACTTCGGCCCTGCACCAGAGAAAAACGCGGGAATGTACGAGATTATTGGTGTCGCTTCCGACATAGACTTCGGGCATGGTCCGGAGCCCATGTATTTCCTCCCAGAGGCCCAAACGACACACTTCGATGAACCAGAATCGGAAGAGCGCGAAGTGTCCTCGCATTACCTGTACAACGTCGTGGTCTGGGCTCCCGGGAATCCGCCGGAACTGGGGGTGCAGGTGAAAAGGGCGCTGGCCGATGTCGATCCGAACCTCGTGATATATGGCGTGCAGTCGTATTTCGAAGTCATTCATGCCTATTTTGCGCAGCAGAACATGATCGCAACCCTGACCTGGCTCTTTGGAGCCGTCGGGCTGGTACTCGCGGCCGTGGGCCTCTATGGTGTGACGGCCTACGGTGTGGAACAACGAACGAGCGAAATCGGGGTGCGCATGGCGCTCGGCGCGGACCGCAGTCGCGTGCTGCTCATGGTGCTCCGAGAAGCCTTCTGTCAAGTGGGCATTGGGCTGGCGCTCGGGATTCCCGCAACGATCGGCGCAGGGTATGTGATTGCCAGCCAGCTTTTCAAAGTGAGCCCCTGGGACCCGCTGATGCTGGCCGGGGCCACGCTGCTGCTTGGCCTAGCCGCGCTGATCGCCGCAGTCATTCCCGCGCGCCGCGCCATGCGTGTCGATCCGATGGTGGCGCTGCGTTATGAGTGAGAAATTCATGACTCTCTCCATCGCGTCTCCGGTCCTGTTTCGTTCTATCCTGCAGCGCTCGCGTCCCGAGTTGCGCTTTTACATCGACGCGTACGCTCTAGACCTGATCCGCACCTGTATTGAGCGCGACCAAGCGCTGCGGCGCGCCCGCATCGAATTCGGCAGCGCAGAGCGCGCGGAGAGAGAATGCCGCGACGCCACACCTCTAATTCGAGCTTTTCGTCGGTGATACCTGCGCTGATGTAACAACTTGAAAATGTCACCCTAACAGCCCGATGAAAATGTCACCCCACGGTGAAGTTAACCACTGGAGTGATGGAGTTTCGTTTCTCTGTGATGGATTGCAACTTTTCCTTCGAGTGATTCGCATAGCTGTATTTTGATTCCTGCACTTTGATTCCTGCACTTCCCAATTTTTCGCACAAGTCGCATAATATTCTGTTTGTTACTTCACTTTGAGGCGGTTCTTGCGACATGGTTAACATCAACACAAAGAAAGGCGTCATCGGCATTCTCACCGGGGGCGGCGACGTTCCGGGTTTGAACCCGGCGATTCGCGGGGTCACCCTCCGCGCCATACACGAAGGATACGAGGTTATCGGTATTCGTCGCGGCTGGGCCGGCCTCGTGGATATCGTTCGCGACGAGAAGTACGACAATTCAAATAATTTTCAGCACCTCACCGAAGACGAAGTGAACCGCGCCGGCCGCACAGGTGGCACCTTTCTTCACTCTTCCCGAACCAATCCTGGTCGCGTCAGTAAGGCCAGCGTTCCTCAGCATCTCGCCGGACAGTACAACGCTGAAAAGAACGACCTCACGCCGGAAGTGCTCAAGAATCTTTCCTGGCTCGGCATCGAGTACATGATTCCCATCGGCGGCGATGACACGTTAAGCTACGGAGTGCGCCTTCACAAAGAGGGGGTCAGCGTTGTTGCCATTCCGAAGACCATGGACAACGACGTTCCTGGCACGGACTACTGCATCGGCTTCAGCACCTGCGTCACTCGCACAATTCAAATGACCAATGCGCTTCGCACCTCCGCCGGCTCGCACGAACGCTTCATGGTTCTCGAAGTTTTTGGCCGCTACGCCGGCTTCACGGCAATGTTGCCGACCATGGCAGGCGCGGCAAACCGCTGCGTCATCCCCGAGCACAAATTCAATGTGGAGCAGCTCACGGAACTCCTGGTCCACGACCGCAACCGGAATCCCAGCCGCTATTCCATCGTCCTTGTTTCCGAAGGTGCGATGTTTGAGGGCGGAGAAATGGTCTTCCAAAGTTCGGCCGCGGACGCCTATGGCCACAAGAAACTGGGTGGCATTGGTGAAACCGTCGCCGAAGAACTCACGGCACTCTCCGCAAAGTTCAACAACGGCAAGAAAATCGAATGCATCACCCAGAAACTCGGCTACCTCGTCCGCTGCGGCGATCCCGACGCCATCGATTCCATTGCCCCCATGGCTTACGGTAACCTTGCGCTCGACCTCCTGCTCAATCGCATCTATGGCCGCCTTGTGGTCCTAAAGGACGGCCGCTACGATAACGTCCCCATCGACACGGTCACCGCCACCAAAAAAGTTGTGGACATTAAGGAGCACTACAGCATCGATCGCCTCCGCCCTGTCTACCAAAGCTTCGAGATGAAACCGCTCTTCCTGATGACCAGCGAACGAGGCTGACCCATCGCCCCCACCAACGACTCTTGCGCGCTCCCGGCCTTTCCGGCATGCTGTTTACTCTAATTTCTCTCCCTCCGCCGCCGGGAAGGGACTCCCGGGAGGACTTATGGCCGCCAGCTCTCTGCCCGTCCCGCTCAAAGTCGAGCACCATCACGCGCTCGTCGTCGATTCCGGGCCGGAACTCAATCAACTTCTCACGAATCTTTTCGAGCACGAAGAATGGGACGTGCACCGCGCAAAGGACAATCGCGATGCCCTCGAGCTCGCCCGGAAGGATCCCTACGACCTGATTGTTACGAGCGAGCACAGTTCCGGTAAGGACGACTTCGAACTTCTGCATCGTCTCCGCATGGTGCGTCCTCACACCAGACTCATCATTCTTACCGATGAATTCACGCCGGGAGACGTACTGAGTTCGATCCGCGAGCGCGCCTTCAGTTATTTTTCCAAACCCTTTTCCACGGAAAGGTTTTCGGAAATGATTCGCATCGCCATGAGCGAGCCTTTCTGGGATGACGGGATCGAAATTCTCTCTGCCACGCCGAATTGGGTGCGCCTCGCGGTCCGCTGCGATATCGTCACCGCCAACCGCCTCCTGCAGTTTTATCGTGAAGGATCCGGTCTGCCCGATGCGGAAACCGAGGAAGTCGCTGGCGCTTTCCGGGAAATTCTTTTAAATGCCATGGAGCATGGCGGGAATTTTGATCCATCGAAGCATATCGAAGTTTCCTATGTGCGCACCCGCCGAATGATCCTTTGTAAGGTCAAAGACCCCGGCACGGGTTTTTCGCTGGAGGAACTGAAACACGCGGCGCTCAGCAATCCCCCCGACCAGCCCTTTCAGCATATGAACGAACGGGAAAATCTCGGCATGCGCCCTGGCGGCTTTGGGATTCTTATGACCAAAAAGCTCGTCGATGATCTGATCTATAACGAAAAAGGCAACGAGGCCCTGCTCATCAAATATTTGGACCCTCCCGCTCCGCCTTCACAACCCTGAGTTTTTGGCGATCAGGAAATAACACACCACGCCGGCCGCCAAACCAACGGCGCTCCACACTCTCGACTTGCTCGGCGTTTCTTTTTTCTCGATCCAATCGCCGACAGTCGCGCTCAAAAGATACAATTCGATGCCGAGCACGATGCTCGCCGCCACTTCCACCAACGCCAACTGCCGGTACAACGCAAAAAGAAATGTCGCGCCACACGTGATTGCCGATAACAGTACGCGAAGGACCGCCCAGAGGTGCCTCCCCATGGCTTCGCTTTGTGGCTCTGGCTCTTCGATCATGTATCCTATTCTCCTGTCCTTCATCCTATGCCTCCCATTGATTCCGAGGTGAACTTTGCAACTCCGACAGTTAGGAAAAACAGGACCAAAACTGTTTCCCCTGGGCCTCGGCTGCATGGGCATGTCCGAATTTTACGGCCCTCGCAATGACGACGAATCCATCGCTACGATCCATCGTTCCATCGAGTTCGGCATCAATTTCCTGGATACCGCCGATGTTTACGGCTACGGAGACAACGAAATCCTGGTGGGCAACGCCATACGCGATCGCCGCGACAAGGTTTTTCTGGCCACCAAGTTTGCCATCGTTCGCGATCGCGCGAATCCAAATGTCCGCGGTGTCAATGGTAAGGCCGAATATGTCCGCTCTTGCTGCGACGCCAGTCTGAAGCGCCTCGGCGTCGACACGATCGATCTCTACTATCAGCACCGTGTCGATCCGAAGACACCCGTCGAAGAAACCGTCGGTGCCATGGCTGACCTGGTTCGCCAGGGGAAGGTCCGCTTCCTCGGTCTCTCGGAAGCTTCTCCTGCGACGATCCGGCGAGCCCATGCGGTCCATCCGATCGCCGCCCTGCAAACTGAATATTCACTTTGGACACGCGACCCGGAGGATGAAGTGTTGCTCACCACGCGCGAATTGGGAATCGCCTTCGTAGCCTATAGCCCGCTCGGCCGCGGCTTCCTCACCGGTCAAATCAAGAAATTCGATGATCTCGCCCCGGACGACTATCGCCGCTTCGCTCCACGCTTCCAGGGTGAGAACTTCCAGAAGAATCTCGATCTTGTCGCGCGCGTCGAACAGTTGGCAAAAGAGAAAAAGAGCACTCCGGGTCAGCTTGCTCTGGCCTGGCTGTTGGCGCAAGGCGAAGACATTATTCCCATTCCGGGGACCAAGCGCCGCAATTATTTAGAAGAAAACGTCGCAGCTCTGAATGTCAAACTATCCGCCGACGACCTCCGCTGCATCGACGAAGTAGCGCCGCTCGGCTCAGCCGCCGGCCAGCGGTATCCGGAACACATGATGAATCTGGTGAATGGCTAGGCTGGTTCGCGATTCGTCGTCCGTGTCCTGCGACTCAGGCTTGCAACCGAATCTTCTTTGTAGCGGCCGCCTTGAGGCGGGCATTCGGTGGCTCACATCCCGGAATGCGGGCTTTAGCCTGAGACTCTTGGCCCGGGAACTGGCCTCAGACCCAACAAACCTAGCGCCACTATACTCACGCCCAATCAACCATCGATGATAAGGCTCATAAATAGGAGAGGGGATGCGCATCATGGATAGAGACAATTTATCCACCTATTTTCCGTCGGCTCCTTGCTACACTTCTTAAGCGTCGCGACCTTATTTCATGAACGCCGCCGAACGCTTCCTTTGCTCTTCTTCCCTGTGGCGTTGTTTCACCCACCGCCACCTGCTTCCGTGGATTCTCTCGGAAACTAAACTTGGCGATCACCTGCTCGAAATCGGCGCCGGCTACGGCGCCGCGACCTCACTCTTGCAGTCGCGCGTCGCTCGCGTCACTTCTCTCGAGTACGATCATAATTCCATTCTCGAGGGGAAACTCCGAAACAACGGTGAGACATCCCGAGCCGTGTGCGGCGATGCTTCGCGGTTGCCGTTCGCCGATCAAACCTTTTCTTCGATCCTTGCCATTCTCGTCCTGCACCACATCAAATCCGTGGAACTCCAGGATCAACTCTTTGCCGAATGTTTTCGGGTTCTCCGCCCGAGCGGAGTTTTTGTCGCCTTCGACATTGCCGACGGTTGGTTTCACCGACTAGGCCACGTCCGGAGCACATTCGTTCCCGTTGCTGCCAACACCGTCTCTCCCCGCCTCCATTCCGCCGGGTTTTCCGAAATCACCGTCGACTCGCGCAAAGGCGGCTTGCGCGTAATCGCTATACGCGCTTTCTAGCGCCCGCTCAACGCCGCGCTCAATTCGCTCCGCGTCTGAATCACCCGCAAGATCGCGTCCCGCGTCACCATCCCCACAATATGCGCCGCTCCATCGTCGCCGTGCCGCACCACAGGCATTTGATTTACGTCGGCGCCCATCAACCGCTCAAGCAACCGCGGCAAGGGTTCTTCGGGCGAAGTCCACAAGATCTTCTCCCTCGGCACCATCACCGCCTGCACGGAGTTCATCGACCATTCCTCTCGTGGTACCTGGTTCAGCGCCGTCACGTTCATCAAGCCCACCAGTCTATCGTCCATGGTCACAATATGAATACGCCTGCCCGTGCGTAGCACTTCGCTGCTGTATTCTTCTAGGTTTAGATTCCCAGGTATCGTCGGCACTTCGTGGCTCATCACATCAGCGGCGCACAATCCCGTCAGCGTTTCGCGAATCGTCAACTGGCTCACGCTGGCCTGCGCCGCCGTCAGCAAAAACCATCCGATGAACGCCAGCCAGATGCCGCCCCACCGGCCGATGTATTCAGAGATAGATCCGCCCTGTCCTCCGGTCACGAGGGAAAAAATGCCTAACCCGATCATCACGTAAGCAATCAACTTGCCGCTCGCCGCCGCAATTCGCGTCGCGCGCCCGAAATCCTTGGTTGCCCCCCACACCATCGCGCGGAACATTCGTCCGCCATCCAGCGGAAATCCCGGCAAAAGGTTAAAACCAGCTAGCATCGCGTTCGAGAGAATCAACGGGTCCGCCACGGCTTCCACTCCGCGTTGCGGAATCGCTACTTTCAACCCGTAAAACAGCACCGCCAGAAACCCGCTGGCAATCGGTCCCGCGATCGCAATGTTGAATTCCTGGATCGCCTTGGACGGCTCTCGCCCGATACGAGCCAATCCACCAAACAAAAACAGCGTGATCGAAAGCACTTTGATCTTGTAGTGCTGCGCCACCACGCTGTGAGACAGCTCGTGAAACACCACCGACGCAAAAAACAAAAGGCTCGTCAAAATTCCTAATCCCCACTGCTCAGCCGCCGTCCACTGGGTAAATTCCTTCGTAAACTGCTGTGCCAACGACAGTGTCACTAATCCGAAGATCAGCACCCAACTGAGATCGAGATAGATGGGAATTCCTAGGATTCGCCCGATACGAATCCCTTGTGATTGGGGCATGAAGTTGGCCTCGCGCTCCGCGGCAATTCTAGACTACCCCGAAGCGTCGCATGTTCAAAATCGCTGCGCTTGCCCTGCGGCGCGTCCTGCCAAACACAACGTGTCCTGCCGCCCACCCTCCGGCTACCGCATATTGAATCTAAAGTCTTATTTATCAATACGGAAAGACTGGTTACCCGAGTGCCATTCCTCCTACGTAAGGCAAAGGGAGGGAAGCGCCGATGAAAGGCTTAGCCAGTTCAACCAGTCCGAAGCCAGCCAAATCCCGGCCTTCGCGATTCGGCGTTCTATTTGCCGCCTTCATGCTTTGCTCGACTGCCGCGATCGCCCAAACACCTTCCCGGGTGCAAGCGAATCGCGCCACCAAGCCTGCGCGCCGCATCGTTGTCAGCATTCCCGATCGCAAACTCGCCCTCCTCGAAGGCGATCGCGTCATCAACGTTTACAACGTCGCCGTCGGCGCGCCTGTAAGCCCGAGCCCTTCCGGCGAATTTCAAATCGTGCAGCGCTTGGCAAATCCCAGCTACTACCACCCGGGAGTCATGATCGGCCCCGGCGCGAACAATCCCCTCGGTCCTCGTTGGATCGGTCTCAACGTCCAAGGCTTCGGCATCCACGGTACGAATCGTCCGGACTCCATCGGCAAAAACGCCTCTCACGGCTGCATCCGCCTCCGCAATGGCGACATAGAAGATCTCTTCGCCCGCGTTCAGGTCGGCGACCGTGTCTCGCTCGTCGCAGAACGCACCGACGAAGTCGTGCGACTCTTCGCCGCATCGGCCATCTCGGGAGCCCACGAATCTTTGCAGGCCAAAAACGAGCTGCCCGCCGCGCAGGAGCAAAAAGCACACGGCGGCCGCTAAAACAATTTCCGAGTCTGCCCAAGGAGAACAAATATGGAAACGTTCATTCAAATCGCAGCGATCGTGATGGTCAGCATCGTCGCACTTTTTTCCGCCCTGGCCCTGCAAGCGCTCCTGCTTCGCGGAGTCTTTGCTCTAATGCAACCGGCCACCGCTCCGCGTCGCCTCACGCCGTTGTCGATCGAACACGGCGCACGCATGACCGTGCGCGCCTTCGCCAAGGCGCGCTAGTCCACGCGAGGCACGAAGAGCACAGGCAAAGTGCCCGTGCCAGCACAAGCGCACAGATTTTTCCGGTTCACGCATGCCGCAGAGGTGTCCGCGAAGTGGCCAGCGGGCCGGGAATTTAGGAAAGAAAGGAAAAACCATGCTCGCTTTGAAGTCTTTGCTCATGATTCTCGGCGTCGGCCTCTTCGGTAGCGCCGCGGCCGTCGTTGCGTATGACGTGTACGTCGCGGCTCGCTTGCGCTGGTTGTTGGAAAAAACCGCAGCGTCGGAAGGAGGTGCCGCAGCCATCCAGCCCCGCCCTTTTGGTCTGGTGCAGTGGGCGCTCGCAAAGAAATTAGCAATCGCGGGAATTTTTCCGGCGTTGCTCGCGCTCAGCATCACTGTAATTCCCGACGGCTTCGCCGGCATCCGCGTCAGCCAACTGTCCGGAGTTCGCCCCGGGACGTTATATCCCGGAGTGCATCTGCAAACGCCGCTCATCGATAGCGTGGTTCTTTACGACACCCGCGAGCAGGTCTATTCGACTGCCGCAAACGCCGGCACGAACGGAAAGTCCGTCGGCGAAGTCCTGACCGTACAGGCCCGCGAAGGACTCAACCTAGGCCTCGCCGTCACGGTGCGCTATCGCCTCGATCCTTCTGGCCTCCCGACCATTCACCAGAATCTTCCGCAACCGGTGAACGAACAGGTCGTCGGCCCCGTCGTTTCTTCCATCTATCGCCAACTTGCTCCCAATTACCTCACCCGCGAAATTTTTGCATTGAAGCGGGAAGAACTCCGCACCCAAGCGGCCGACGCTATCAAAGCCCGCCTGGCCAGCGACGGCATCCTCGTCCGCGAAGTGCTTCTGCGAGACATTCAACTTCCTCCCGATTACGCCAAAGGCCTCGAAGGGCTGGTCGTCAAAGAGCAAGAGAATGAACAACTCGGCACCGAACAGGAGATCAAATCCAAGCAAGTCAAAATTGCCGAGCTCGAAGCCGAAGCGCAGAAAGCCCGGGAAGTAAAGCAAGCCGAAGCGCTGGCTCAGGTCCGCGTCCTGCAAGCCAAAGCCGAAGCCGACGCGATGCAATACACCTTGCCGCTGAAGCAGAAGCAGATCGAGCAGAGCAAGCTCGAAGCCGAAGCCCGTAAGGAAGCCACGCTGCAAAACGCCGAAGCCGCCGCGCAAGCCAAAATCATCGATAGCAAAGCTGAAGTCGAGCGACAGAAAAATCTTTCCGACGCGGAAGCCAACCGCATCCGTGTGACCGCCGCTGCCGACTCTGAGCGCATGAGGTTTGAAGCTGCAGTCCTCAAGCAGAATCCCATGCTGATCCAGAAAATCATCGCGGAACGCCTGTCGGACAAGCTCCAGATCATGATGGTGCCCATGGACGGTAAGAATTTCTTCGCCGCCGATGTGATGCGCTCGGCTTTCCAAAACAACATCGGCAATTCCGTTGGTAACTCCGCGGACCCGGATTCTTCAGACAATTCGACGGATCCCGCGCCAGTTGCCAGCGCCGCGGCGCAGCGCAAGCAGAACAAGCGGCCATGACCTTCGGGGAAGCGGCGAGTGTCTTTCCGATATTCGCACTGGAGGCGCAGATGACTCATAAAACGAATCACCTCGAACAACCGGTGCAGAAAGCTGGCCAAAAAGCAGGAACGGCACTCCCGCTCTCCCCGAACCCCACCTCCGTACGCTGTGTGAGCACGACTTCAGTCGGGCCGTATGAACCAACCAGCCTATGCGTTTTAACCCCTGAGATGACTGGCGCGGAGCGCGCCGCTGGAGAAAAGATCATGAGCAAGGAGACAAGCACCGCCGCGCTTGATTTTTCTTGCCGTGGTGCTCTTCCCCTCCAGCGCCGCGCCCCGCGTCAAGAAAATCCGATTGTAAGGCCCGCCTTCCGAGGCGGGTCATCCCACGCGGGCGCCAGATTTCAAAACCCTGCTGGAATCAGCAGAAATGAGATTTCAATTTTATTTTTCAGGAAAACACCATGAACCGAATTATTCGACAGAACTCCCTCAACAGAATTCTGGCCGTACTGTTCTCGGCACTCGTTTGCGTCCGCGGCTCCGCCGCCGACCTACGCATCGCCCCAATCCAACCGAAAGACCATCGCGTCGTCTTGAGTTTCCCCGTCGACCGCGTCAAGGCTGAATACCTCCAACGCTGGGTCAACGAGGGCCACGACCAGTGGTGCCGCGATCCTCAACTTGTAGCTGCCTCCGCTCTACGCCGCGTCTCCTCAGATTCTTCCGAATTCGAACCCGCATCGCTGCAACTTGAAGGCAACGAAAAGAACAAAGCCGTCTACACTTTCCACTCCCTCGACGGCTACACAACTTACCGCATCACTCTCCGTCGCTACCGTTTTCTGCTCCGAACGGCCGGCTCGTTCCAACGCATCATCTGGATTCCGGAAACCGCGGAAATCCTTTCGCGAGCCACAAGTCACTAGTCGACGACTTCCACCAAACAAAAAACAACAACTCTCACCCGACCAGCCGGGCGGCACCGACCACGCCGCCCGGCATCTTCACCGGCCCAGTGTTACTATTCCAATGGTTCAGAGTTCTGTAAGCAATCAATCTGCGTCATTCCGAACGGAGTCCTCGAAGTGAGGAGTCTCTCTTTTCTTTTTGCGTCCATCATCGGTTTCGCCGCTGTCACCCCGGCGCGCCCTCTTCCGCTTCCGACCGCGGCCAGCCCTCCCACGTGCGCCGACCTCCGCACTGAAAAATCCAAGACCTACGGCTTCCACCCCTCCCAACTGAGCGAGTCCCAACTCGATGCCAAATCCAAAGAACTAGAAGCCTTCTGGAAGCAGGTGCAGGCAGCCGGCCCCGTAGGTGTCACCTGCATTCGCAAACTTCTCGCCGAGGAAAACACCGATCACATCTTTCAGGTCGACGCCGCCGGCATGCTCTTTCTCGCCGATTCTTCGCTGGAAACCCGCAATCTGATCCGCGATTCCCTGGCCCAAGCCGATTTCGAGGAATCCGATCCTGCGAACTACCTGACCCTCGCTCTCGACCTCGGCCAAGCCGGAGTCGACATTCGCCCGCTTGCGGCCAAATTTCTTCTCTTTCCGAATGCCGTCATTCACATTTCCGAACACTCCCTCGATCTCGATTCAGACACAGCCGCTCTTTTCTTGTACGGCACGATGGAGCCAATCCCAGCCAGCAATGCACTGATCGCGCTTCTCGGCGCTCCCCAACCCTTCGTGCGCGAAGCCGCCGCACATCTCTTGGCGGAACAGATGACCGACGAAAGTTTCCGCACTCTCAGCAATTGGGAAGGCGTCACCAAAATCGCGGAAGACTTCCGCCGCAACGACATTCAAGCCATCATGAAATATCAGCCGAAAAATCCCGCCGACTATGCCAATCCCAAATTCACGCGCGAACAAGTCCTGCAAACCATCGCCTCTCTTCCTCACACGCAAAAGGAATTTGACCAGATCATGGCCACCACAGGCGCCGCCTTCGATCAGCAGGTCCGTGAGAAAAAGCTTACCCAGCAACAGTTAGCCCAGGCTGTTGCCGACAGCCTGCCCATCTACGGCGTAAAAGATCACACCGCCTTTCAGACGGCTGCCATCGGCACTCTTCAGACGCAAGATTTCCCGGTCGTCCGCGAGGCTCGCCGCAAATCCCTCTACAACATTTCCGACGAAAGCCTTGCCGAATATCTGGCTTATACGCAAATCATGATCGGCATGCTCAATCGCTTGGACCTGTTCAAGGAGTATCGCCAGCGCTGACCTAAATCCTTGAGGGCACTTTTCATGACACACTTCACTGTTCAACAACATTCGCCGCCGTGTTGCTTCAAACGCAAGCACGTCCCGCACCGCCTCTTTTGCGGCAATGGCCAACACGATATGCTTTCCTACTGGCACGCCGCACGGGGAGTTCGTCCATGAGCTTTCGTAACAAAATCTTTCTGATTTTTCTCGCCACGGTCCTGGCGTCCGTTTCCCTGGTGACCTACGGCGTGACCTACTACACCCAGCGCGCCTTCGAAGAGCGGGAAAGCCAGCGCACGGAAACTCTCGTCGCTCAATTTCGAAAAGAATTTCTCCAACGCGGCGACACGGTCGTCGAGCAGGTGGAGGATATTACCAACGCCAGCGAAACCGTTCGCATGATCCTCGACCTAGCCCGTCCCAATGCCGATTTTTCTCTCTGGGTCCACGACGCCAACGGCGCCGCCCAAACCCACAATCTGGATTTTGTCGAGTTCGTGAACTCCGATGGCACGGTCATCTCTTCCGCCCAGTATCCATCGCGCGTAGGCTCCAAAAATGATTGGGTGACGGCGGCCAAGTCCTGGGATGGCAGCCCCGCCTTCCTCAAGCGAGAGGAGCTTCCCGACGGCTTCGCGCTGTCCTTGTCCGCCGTCCGCACCTCTGCGGTCGGCGACAAAATCATCTACATCATCGGCGGCCGGCGCCTCGATCAGAACTTCTTGGCATCCCTCGAACTTCCCTTCGGCATGCGCGCCCTGCTCTACCGTAACCTGCAAAGTTCTTTCGTTTCCACCTCTCTCACCGATGCGTCTGGTCCCGTGGCGCAAGCCGATCAGTTCCAGCCGCTCATCGAACAAATAGAAAAGCAATTTGCGCCGACCACGCTCGTCAAAACCATTCGATGGACCGACGATCCGGCTACCGCAGAAACGTTCCACGCCAGCCCCCTTCTTGGCCGTAATGGTGAATTGCTCGGAATCCTCCTTCTCGGCAGCTCCAGCAAGGAATTGGTTCTCTTGAAGCGTCAGATCCTGAAGATCGCGGCTCTCGTCGCCTTGGCCGCCATCTGCGTGGGCCTGCTTCTCGCCTGGTGGGTTTCTCGCCGTATCACGCGTCCCGTTGAAGAACTCGCCGCCGGCGCCCGCAACGTCGCTTCCGGGCGTTGGGACACCCGCATCGACGTCCAAGGCCACGACGAGATCGGCCAACTCGCCGGCGATTTCAACCACATGACCCGCACTCTCTCCGCACAAAAGGAGAAGCTCGTTCAAACCGAGCGAGTCGCCGCATGGCGCGAACTCGCCCGCCGCCTGGCGCACGAATTGCGCAATCCTCTCTTCCCCATGCAGATTACCCTCGAAAATCTCCAGCGGGCCCGCCAACTCAGCCCCGCACAGTTTCAGGAAGTTTTCGCCGAAGGCACCGCCACTCTCAAAGCCGAACTCGCGAATCTCAACAGCATCGTTGGCCGCTTCAGCGATTTTTCCAAAATGCCCAACCCGCAGTTCACGCGCGTCAATGTGAACGAATCTCTTCGCAATGTCGTCCGCCTCTTCGAGCCGCAATTCACCGCCGTAGGCAAACCTGCCATCACCACCGAATATTTCCTCAGGGCATCTCTGGCGGAAATTGACGCCGATCCCGACCTGCTCCACCGCGCGTTCCAGAATTTGGTGCTGAACGCTCTCGACGCCATGCCCGGTGGCGGCACGCTCACTCTTCGCACCTCCGACAGCGCAGATACCGTCCGGATCGACGTGAGCGACACCGGCAAAGGCCTGACGCCGGAAGAAAGCTCGCGCCTCTTCACGCCCTACTACACCACAAAACAGCAGGGCACCGGCCTGGGCTTGGCCATCGTTCAATCCGTCGTCAGCGACCATCACGGCACCATTTCTGTCTCGAGCGAAGAGGGGCGCGGCGCCACTTTCCGCATCGATCTGCCCAAGCGCCAAGAAGATGTCGTGACAAAACCAAAGCCCGGTGTCAGCTCCGCGTTGGTCGAACCCGAGCGCACCCCCGCGGCCACCGATTGATCTGTAGCTCAGGCCGGCTCGGCTTGAGCATTTTTCTTAGGTGGATGGCGCCTCGATTGTGTTCGGGAAGGCCTCACCCCTCAAAGGGGGAGCCACAGGGTTTGAATCCCGAAAGGAATTCGCGTGCCTCGCAAAGCTCATCTCCTCCTCATCGACGACGACCCTAACACCCTCGCTTCTCTTTCCCGCGCGTTCCGTCTCGCCGGGCACGAGGCCACGGTCTGCGACAACGCCAACCGCGCCGTAGAGCTTCTCGAGTCCCAACACTTCGACCTCATCCTCTCCGATGTCGTCATGCCCAACAAAACCGGCATGGAACTCCTCGAAGAACTGAAAAGATCCGGACTGCAAACTCCTATCGTTCTAGTTTCCGGCCAGGCCAATATCGAAATGGCCGTCAAAGCCACCCGACTCGGCGCCCTCGACTTCCTCGAAAAGCCGCTCTCCACCGACAAGCTGCTCCTGACGGTGGAGAACGCGCTACGCCTCAGTCGTCTCGAAACCGAAAACCGCGAACTCCGCCATCGTCTCGGCAAACATGAACTGGTCGGTTCCGGCCCCGCCATCAGCAGACTCCTCGCGCAAATCGATCGTGTCGCCGCGAGCGAAACCCGCGTTTGCATCCTCGGCGAAACCGGGACCGGAAAGGAACTCGTGGCCCGCGCCATCCACGAAAAATCTCCACGTCGAGAAAACGCCTTCATCACTTTGAATTGCGCTGCGGTCCCCGCCGAACTCATCGAATCGGAGCTGTTCGGCCACGAAAAGGGCGCTTTCACCGGCGCCGCCGGGCGCCACACCGGAAAATTCGAACAAGCTGAAGGCGGCACGCTCTTCCTCGATGAAATCGGCGATATGCCGCTGGCCATGCAGGCCAAGCTTCTGCGTGTTCTCGAAGAAGGCGAAGTCGAGCGCGTCGGCGGCGATAAGTCCATCAAGGTCAACGTCCGCGTTGTCGTCGCCACGCACCGTAATCTCGAAGACCTCGTGAAGAAGAACGAATTTCGCGCCGACCTCTTCCACCGCGTCTTCGTTTTCCCTCTCACACTTCCGCCGCTGCGCGACCGTAAAGAGGATTTTCCCGCTTTGGTTGCGCATTTCGCCCGCCAGGTCGCCAAACAAAATACCTGGAAGGAAAAACTCTTTTCCGAGGACGCCGTCGCCGAACTTTGCCGCTACTCCTGGCCCGGCAATGTCCGCGAACTCCGCAACATTGTCGAGCGAATCGTCCTTCTCTCGACCGAAGAGGTTGTGACCGACGACGATGTCCGCCTCGCACTTCCCGCAGGCGAACTCTCCGTCCCTACTTCAGCAACCGAAGCCACGCCGGGGCAGGGAACGCTCGAGCAGCGCACCGAATCCTTCGAACGCGAAGTCCTCCTCGCCGAAATTCGCCACCACAACTTCCACATGACCAATGCCGCCCGGGCCCTCGGCCTCGAGCGCAGTCACCTTTACAAAAAGTGCCAGCAACTCGGCATCGACCTGCACTCCCTTCGCAAACCCGAGTAACTGTTCGATTCTCCTGGCACCACTGGCAGGAGAGCAGTCGCAGGGGGACGACGGTGCTTTGGCTCGTTTCTGAGGTTCGCCGCTTTTGAAATCATCGCTGGCCTATGCAATTGACGTCCATGCGCTCGACTCGGAGGCGGCCTCCTGATACATAAAGTTCGACTTCGAACCAGCACCTCTCGACGCAAAGCAGTTTGGTCGATTGAGGAAGGACGTGCGTGCGAGCTTCACTAGCGAAGAATCACACCGCGTGAGTCATCTTCGTTCCGCAGGCCTGTCTGTAAACCAATGAAATATAGGACGTTAGTTATGTATTCGATTTTGCTTGACAAATTACATATTGCTATGTACATTTAGCATATCGCAATAATTCAGAAAGGTCTCCTTCCATGAATCTGGGCGACAAAATACGCTCCCTTCGCGCTATCGAGGGCTCGCTCCGGGGCCTGGGTCGCCCCCTCACGCAATCCGAGGTGGTCGTTGCCATGAAAAGAGAGCTCGGTCGCGGCCTCAGTCAGGCCTATCTTTCTCAGATCGAAAACGGCGCGCGCCCGCACATGACCAATACATCGCGTGATCTGCTGGCCCGTTTTTTCCGGGTCTACCCGGGATTCCTCGTCGATGATCCCCCAGGCTATTCCCGCGAACTGCAATCGGAACTTCGCACCGCCGACGCCAGTATCGACTCCTGGCTTTATGCCGGCGCCGATCAATTCACCGGCGATCCCGAACTTTCCCAGGCGCTCTGCAATGTCGCGCAAGTCGCCGATTCGCGCGGCGCGATCCTGCTGCTAGGTGAAATTCTTCGCACGCCCGGTCTGGCCGAGCGGCTCGGCGAAGTCCTACAACCGAAATCGCTGGTGGGTTCGGGTCATCCTCCGCCTGCCTCGCACAACTGACAGCCAAACGGGTTCGCTCTTGTCCCCGCAGTCTCCCGAGCGACGGGGTGTCGCTCCGCGAGGTGCCGTATGTCTTGGTCTGACGTGTATTTGTTCTGTTTCCTGGTGGGTGCGTTGCTCAGTGTCTTTTCGTTTCTTGCCGGCGCCATCCATTTGCATTTGCCGTTCAAGATGCATCTTCCCCACGCGGATGCCGCGCATGGAGCAAGCCACGGCAGCGGACCGCACATCTCCTGGTTTAACGCTTCCACGGTCCTCGCGTTTCTCGCTTGGTTTGGTGGCGTGGGCTATTTGATGACCAAATACTCGCACCTCGAAACATTTTTCATTGTTGCCATTGCCACTTTGGCGGGTCTCGTGGCGGGTTGGGTGGTCCTACGGTTTCTGCTCAAGCTGGTTGGACCGAGCGACGAGCCCTTGCACGAGGAAGACCGCCGAGTCATCGGCGCGCTCGGCACCGTCAGCATGACCATTCGCGAAAATGGTACGGGCGAAGTTATCTTCCCGCTCGGCGGTGGCCGCCGCTGCTCCGGCGCCCGGAGTGAAGATGGCAAGTCCATCGAGAAAGGCGCTGAAATCGTGATCGAGCGCTACGAAAAGGGCATCGCTTATGTAAAGCGATGGGACGAGTTCGTTAAATCTTGAGTTTCTGAACCGAACCACAGGGCAAGCATTCGCAGCGGTTCGAAAAAGGGAGGTGGTTATGTTTGGGTTGCCAATGAACGTGGTCATAGGAGCGGGAATCCTAGTGGTCGTCACGCTCATGCTCATGACCGTGATCGCCAGGATGTATCGAAAGGCAGGACCGCATGAAGCCCTGATCGTCTATGGCCTCGGCGGAACCAGAGTCTACACCGGTAGAGGCACGATCATTTATCCCATGGTGCAGACTTGCAAAGATCTATCACTGGAGCTGATGTCCTTTGACGTCGCCCCCCAGCAGAACCTCTACACCAAGCAAGGCGTCGCGGTTACCGTCGAAGCCGTGGCGCAAATTAAGGTGAAGAATGACAAAGAATCCATTCTCACTTCCGCCGAACAATTTTTGACCAAATCGCCCACCGAGCGTGACGGCCTGATCCGCCTGGTCATGGAAGGCCATCTCCGCGGCATTATCGGCCAGCTCACTGTCGAACAGATCGTCAAAGAACCTGAAATGGTCGGCGATCGTATGCGCTCGACCTGCGCCGATGACATGAGCAAGATGGGACTCGAAGTCGTCAGCTTCACCTTAAAAGAAGTGCGCGATAAGAACGAATACATCACCAACATGGGCCGCCCGGACATTGCCCGCATCAAGCGCGATGCTGAAGTAGCCGCTGCCGAAGCCGATCGCGATATCGCCATCAAGCGCGCCGAAGCAACACGTGCTTCCGCGATCGCCAAAGCCCAGGCCGACCAGGAACGCGTCGCCGCTGAAACCGCCTCCATGGCCAAGCAAGCGGAAGCTCAACGTGACTTGGACATTAAGAAGGCCAACTACCTCGAAATCAGCAAGAAGGCCCAGGCGCAAGCCGACAAGGCTTATGAAATCGAAACCAATCGCCAGCAACAGACCGTCATGCTCGAGCAGGTCCGCGTCCAGCAAGTTGAGCGCGAAGCCCAAGTCAAGGTCCAGGATGCCGAAATCATCCGCCGCGAGCGGGAACTCATCGCCACCATCCTCAAACCCGCAGAAGTCGAACGCCAGCGCATTGAAACCCTCGCCAGCGCCGAACGCCAGCGCCTGATGAGCGAAGCCGAAGGTAAAGCTTCTTCGACTCGCGCCCAGGGCGAAGCCGAAGCCGAAATCATTTTCAAGAAGGGTGATGCAGAAGCCCGCGCGATGAACGTGAAGGCCGAAGCGTTCCAGGAATATAACCAGGCTGCCGTCGTGGACAAACTCATCTCGGGCTTGCCCGAAATTGTCCGCGCTCTCAGCGAACCGCTCAGCAAAGTAGATAAAGTCACCATCGTCTCGACCGGCAATGGCGATGCCGCCGGAGCTTACAAGCTCACCGGCGATATTACGAGGATCGCGGCGCAGGTTCCCGCCCTCTTCGAAGCCCTCTCCGGCATGCAGGTGTCGGACTTGCTCGGCAAGGTCCGTCTCATCGGCGACAAAGCGCCAAAACCGCTCGACCAGCCTCCAGCCAAGTCGTAATTCTTTCCGCCCGAGCGGGCCGCAATCGCCCGCTCCGGCGGTTTTGTAGGACCCGCCTTCTGAAGCGGGCCGCCACAACGAAACGGAGGGAACATGATGGGCTTTACTCTGCAACAAAAACGAGCGCTCTATTGGGGTCTGGGCATCCTGACGTTATTCGCGCTGACAAATTTAGCCTGGACCCAAATCGCCAAAGCCGTCGGCGGTTGCCTTTTGCGGTCTTAGTTCATCGGGACGTCACGACTTTTGTCGTGCCGTGGTCGAGCGCGAAGAAGTCGGGCAGCCAGGGGCTTCAGCCGCGGACGCGAAGCGTCCAGAGGTTTTCGTTCGAAATTGAAAGGAGCATCACCATGGGACTCTTAGAACGTGTCAGCACTTTAATCCGCGCTAATCTCAACGACATGATCGACCGCGCCGAGGATCCTGAAAAAATGATCAAGCAGGTCATCCTCGACATGGAAAATCAATACCTCCAGGTCAAAACGCAGGTCGCCGTGTCCATCGCCGACCAGCACATCCTCGAGAAAAAACTCCACGAGCAGGACGACACCGGCAAGGACTGGATGCGCAAGGCCGAAATTGCCGTCGACAAAAGCCAGGACGACCTCGCTCGCGCCGCGCTCGACCGCTTCCAGACGGCGCAGCGCCTTTCGCAAAGTTTCCAGGAACAGGTCAATGACCAGAAAGCCCAGGTGGAAACCTTGAAAAACGCGCTTATCAAGCTTGAACAGAAACTCGACGAAGCCAAATCCAAGCGCGAAGTGTTGCTCGCCCGTCATCGCCGCAGCATCGCGCTCGACAAAGCCGCCAAAGCGCAAGTCGCCATCGGCGACAATTCGAAGAGCGCCTCCTTCGATCGCCTGAAGGACCGCGTTCAGCACACCGAAGCCACAGCCTCGGCCGAGGTCGAGCTGATCAACGACGACGTCGCCGAAAAACTCAACCGCCTCGACCGCGATGCCGAAGTCGAGCGCCTCTTAACCGAAATGAAAACCCGCCGCTTGCCCGAAAACGTAGGCTGAGCAGCCCGTGGAACAGGCACTCTGCATGCTTTTCGGGGTTCTTTGTAGGGACCGCCTTCCGAGGGCGGTCCGCCAACGGGCCACAAAGGTCGCCCGCCCACAAATCGAGGAATCGCGACATGACTTCGGTCACGGCCGGCGCAGGCCGCAGGAGCAACGGGAACTTTTTTCCTTGTCGTGGCCTCTAGCAAAGTAGCGCTCGGGGGAGCCGCTCGTGTTCCGCTCCTATTCGCTAACCGCTGAGATTCTGTCTCGATGCGCGCGCGAAAGGAGCAATTCGCCATGAAATCCTACACAACGTTTCGTCGGCATCCCTATGGCCAGGTCGTGCCATCCGCCCATGACGACCGCAATCCCGCGGAAGTGGTACCCTACGGCCAATACGGTGCCGGCGTCTGGACCGGCCACCCGGCCGGCCTCATCGTGGTCATCGGCATCTTGATCGTCGGCCTAATTGGCGTTCCGGAATGGCGCTACTTCTTCGCCGCCACCGTCCTCGCTGGAAGCCTGGTTGGCTACTTTCTCCTCCGCCGCCACGGGCAGCTTTAACTCGCGGCGCCGCGCGCCAGCTTTCAACTTGCATCAATCAAACGTGGCGTGTGACTCGAGCATCTCAAACTGCACTGCACACGCGTTCCATCCTCATGAAGTTCCCACTTCGTTTACTGCTGCTGCGGAACGCCGCAATCTGTCACAAATTCCGCGACCTCACGCGGCCGCAGTGATATAACGTTTCCGACAAAATCTCCGCCATGCCCGTTCCCTATCCGGCAGGGAGCTGGCCATTCCTGCACCAAGGGAGCTTCTCCGTGCCTACTGATTCCCTCAACGCCGCCGACGAACTCCTCGATCTCTGGCCGAGCCTCCGCCGCGGTCAACGCGTCGACCGCTTCGAAGCCCTACCCCGCGAGCTCATGGACAATTTCTTTCTCGCCCTCGACGCCAACTCCCAATCGAGCCTGCTCCTCTCGCTCCCCGAAGGTGAACGCCGTCTTTATATGCGCCTGCTCGCTCCCGATGACGCCGCCGATGTCATCCAGGAATCGCCCAAGCGTCAGCGCCAATCTCTTCTCGATCTCCTCGACGACAAAACCAGAAATGAAGTGAGAGCACTTTTGGCCTTTCGCGAAGACATCGCCGGCGGCCTCATGAACCCGCGCTTTGCCCGCCTCCGCCCGGACGCTTCGATCGATGAGGCCATCAGCTACCTGCGGCAACAGCTCGGCCACGTGGAAACCATCCACTACGCCTACGTTCTCGACGAAGGCCAAACTCTCCTGGGCGTTGTCGCACTCAAGGATCTAGTCGCCGCCGATCCGAAGAAAACCGTCAAGGATGTCATGACAACAAAGATTTATTCCGTCTTTCCGAACACCGATCAATCAGAAATCGCCCATCTCCTTACCCAACACGGCATCAAGGCTGTACCGGTCATCGACGAAAATCGCCGCATGCAAGGTATCGTCACCGCCGACGACCTCATCGACGTCCTCCAGGAGGAAGATACCGAAGACATCCAGAAACTGGGCGGTATGGAAGCTCTGGACGGTCCGTATCTCGAAACCACCTTTCCTGCCATGATCAAAAAACGTGCGGGTTGGCTGGTGATTCTGTTTCTTGGCGAGATGCTCACTGCCACGGCCATGAGTCACTTTGAACACGAAATTGAGCGCGCCGTCGTTCTCTCGCTCTTCATTCCCTTGCTTATCAGCAGCGGCGGCAATTCCGGTTCGCAGGCCACTTCGCTCATCATCCGCGCTTTAGCTCTCCGGGAAGTCCGTCTCAAAGACTGGTGGCGCGTGATCCGCCGCGAGGTTGCAGCCGGTGTGATGCTAGGCATCATCCTCGGGATAGTCGGCATGACCCGCATTTTGATTTGGCAATCCATTTGGCACACCTACGGCAGGCATTACCTTCTGATCGCCCTTACCATTGCCTTCAGTCTCCTCGGCGTCGTCACCTTCGGCACTCTTGCCGGTTCCATGCTCCCGTTCATCCTCCGCAGGTGTGGTCTCGATCCCGCCAGTGCGTCCGCTCCCTTCGTCGCGACGCTTGTCGACGTGACTGGCCTGATCATCTATTTCACCGTGGCGAAAATCATGCTCACCGGAACGCTCCTCTAATACGTTGCCAAACAACGCAGGCCACATTCTGATGCTGACCTGGATGTTCCCATCCTGGCTTTAACATTTTCACCCGCCTCGTGGCAGAATATTCGCCATGGTTCCGTGGCTTGTGGCTGTCCCCGCCTTCGCCGCTGGTTTTGCCGGCTTGACCGCCTATGGCGCGGTGAATGCGCGTTCGCAACTGTTTGGCCACACCCTCTATCAAACCGACGCGCAGAAGAAACTCGCGATCACCTTCGACGACGGCCCCAATCCTTCGATTACTCCCAAGCTCCTCGATCTCCTCGATAGCCATCGGGCAAAGGCGACCTTCTTTCTCCTCGGCAAATATGTTCGCGAATCACCTGGACTCGCCAAAGAGATTTCGGCGCGCGGCCACCTCATCGGGAATCACACCGACTCTCACCCCAATCTCTTCTTCACTGGCCCAAGCGAGACTCGCACGGAGCTCCTCCGCTGTAGCGAGGCGATCGGTCAGGCCACATGGGAAGAGCCGCGCTGGTTTCGGCCTCCGTTTGGCTATCGTAGTCCCTGGCTTAGTTCCCTCGTCTTGCAGCAACGCATGCGTACCGTGATGTGGACCATCATGCCCGGCGATTGGCGTCTCAAACCTGAGGCTTGGCTCGTCGAGCGCATGAAACCGATCGCCGCGCACGCGCAAAATGTCCCGACAACAAATCTGCCATCTCGCAGGCTCTCGACCGGCGATGTCCTTTGCCTCCATGATGGCCACTACGGCATTCCGAACGCGGACCGTATCCGCACTCTGACCGCGCTCAGATATTGGCTGCCCCGCTGGCGTGACCTCGGGCTCGAATTTGTTACAATGAGAGAAACGAACGGGAAGGCGGTCGAGGCGTAATGGATGAACGTTCTTTCTACACGGAAAAGGAAGAAACTCGCAAAGTTAAACTAGTCTGTCCGAGTTGCCGCGGTGAATTTGTAGCCCCGGTGCGCTGGAAAGTCAGCCGCAAGAAAAAAGAGCTGCCCCGAGGCGCGAGCGAGGAGGATCGTCGTAAATTCGTCAAAGCGGCATCCTTCATGGTCCGTCTGGACGACCTAGTCGCCTGCTACAAGTGCCGCAAGCGCTTCGAACTCACCGGCCAGTCCACCGTCCTGATCAACGACAACCTGGGCGATCCGAACGAAGACCCCGAGAACTTTGGCAACCGCTAAATCTCCGGATACATCTCAAAAAAGGCATCGATCGATTGCCGGAACGTCTCCTCAATCTCTTCCTTCGATCCCTCGATCAAATGCATCGCCACGCGCGCGCTCTTTCCATTCTTCAGCAGCACCGTCGCTTCCTTGACTTCGCCTAAATCATCTACCGGCAGCAGCCGCATCCCGTAAATCAACGCCAATTTGGCCATTTTCAAGCTCCCTTCCGCGCCCAAGCCTAGCGGCAAGCACAGAGCCGGTCAAATCGCGATATTTTGGGGTAAACTCTGCTGACCAGTCCCCGGGCATCCGATGACCAGCCCTGCCGCATCGGAGAAGGCAGAAGGAGGCGGACGGTGAAGCCCACATATCAGTTGCATACATTCTTGCAAGCCGCGGCCTTGACTCTACTTTTCACCTCCGCCGTCGCAGCCCAAGCGCCCGATGGTCCGCAAAGCGACGCTCCCGCTCCCGCTACCGCGCCCGCGCCTGCCGCACCTCGCCCAACGGGCCCTGGTCAACCCATTCTGATTCCTACTGGCACCCATGTTGGCGTTATTCTTGAAAGCGGCATCTCCACGGCTACTGCCAAGCCGGGCGATTCTGTCTACTTCCGCACTTCGTTTCCGATCACGAACAACAATAAGGTCATCATTCCCGTTGGCTCGTACCTGCGGGGCGAAGTTACCGAAGCCAAGCGTCCCGGCCGAGTCAAAGGCAAAGGGGAACTCCGCATTCGCCTCAACACTATGGTTTTCCCGAATGGTTACACCGTCGACATGAACGCGGAGCCGCACAGCACCGACGCCGGCCAGGTGAAAACCGATCCCGAGGGAAAGATGACCGGTCCTGGCGGTAAAGGAAAAGACGCGACCACGGTCGCTACCACCACTGCGACAGGTGCCGGCATCGGCGCGATTGCCGGTGGCGCTAAAGGAGCGGGTATTGGTGCCGGCATCGGCGGCGTAGCCGGCCTCGCGGCCGTGTTGCTCTCCCGCGGCCCGGAAGCGCAACTTCCCCGCGGCTCTTCCATGGATTTAGTGTTGGAGCACGATCTTCAACTCGACGCCGAGCAAATTCACTATTCGAACGTCGGCCAACCCAACACAGTCGTGATCCAGCAAGCGCCGCAATCCAACTGAACTCTGGGTTCGTCGTCTTGCGTTCTCACTTCTGGGTTTTTCGCTTGCTTGAGTTCGCGGCGGATGGCTTTCCCTGAAATGAGTCAAGCGACAACCGGAATCTGAACTTAGAACGTGAAGCTCCTGCTCTTCCTCACGCACTCTGCCACCGCGTCGCTTCCAAGAACCGCATCGGGTTTACTCGGTCCCAATCAATGCTCACTTTTTGCGTAGTCACCCATTCCCGGATCAGACGCGCCGTGATCGGCGCCAGCAACATTCCGCTCCGAAAATGCCCAGTCGCGATCAACAATCCCTCCAAATCCGTTGGGCCAATGATCGGCAGGTGATCTGGCGAGTCCGGGCGCAGACCCGCCCACGTTTCTTCGATCGACGCTTTCTCCAATCCGGGCGCCAGTTTGGTGGCTTCGTTCAAGATTTTTTTGAGCCCGCCCGCCGTGACATCGTGGTCGAACCCGGTTCGCTCGATCGTCGACCCTGCAATGATCCTTCTACCCTTCCGCGGCACCAGATATGTGTGCTCCAGCCAAAGTACTCGTCGAATCTCCACCGATTCGCAACGCAACGCGACCATTTGTCCTTTTGCCGGAAATACCGGAGCATAGGGCGCTGCGCCTTCGATCTTCGCCGAAAAACAACCCGCGGCAATCACTGTCCACTTTGCTTCAACCTGTCCTTTCTCGAGCACCAGTCCCTTGCACCGCCCGCACTCTTTCCAAAGAGCCCTCGCTCCATTCCCCGCGACGACTTTCACGCCGTTTCGCTCGGCAGCTTTCAGCGTGGCGTCCGTAAACGCACGCGTGTCCACCGACGCTTCGTCTTCCCGAAAAATCGCCGCCTGTGTTTCTTCGGTCAGTGCCGGCTCCATTTGCCGCGCCTTTTCCGCGCTCAATGCTTCTGCCTTCAGTCCAACACCATGCTGCAGTGCGATAATCGTGCTCAACACCTCCGGAGCGTTGCTGTGCAAAACTACATCGAGCGCCCCGTCTTTGCGGTAGCCGACATCGGTCCCCGCCAGTCCTTCCACTCTGCGGATAAACTCCGGATAGAGCCTTGCGCTCGCCAGGCTCAGCGGCACAAACGGAATCATTTCTGGGTTCTCCGGTGCCGGCGAAATAATTCCCGCGCTCGCCCACGACGCTTCGCGCCCCGGTTCCTGTGCATCGTAAAGAGCCACCTTCAGGCCGGCTTCCGCGAGTTCCAGAGCGATATTTGCCCCAATCACTCCGGCGCCCGCAATCACCGCATCAAATGTGTCCATGGCATCGCTCTGATCCCGTCCGGTCGCGTCTAAGCGCGCCGTGATGAATCACAAAACCATTACATTTCTCGTTTGCACAGAAATAAACTGGTCATCCCGAGGGCGCTTTTGGGCTCTTTCAGAAGGCCATGTCGTTCAATCGACGTCCATCCGCAAAAGAATGCCCAGAGACCGGGAAGATCTGAGCGACAGCACGTCGAAATTGGAACGGGCGCTTTCACAAACTGCTCGCCAACTGTTCCGACAGTACCTCCGCCTTCTTCGACAAATTCTTAGCCCTCCCCCAATCCCCGCTCTTCATTGCTTCTCGCGCGTTGTCCGCGAATCCCCGAACCTTCGACGCAAGATCCTCCTGCATGGCGTTCAATTTCTTTCCTTGGGTCATATTCAGATTTTTTTCCGCCGCATCCAGGCTGTGCTCCGTTTC
The DNA here is from genome assembly GCA_963722985.1 of Candidatus Acidiferrales bacterium. Taxonomy (GTDB): domain Bacteria; phylum Acidobacteriota; class Terriglobia; order Acidiferrales; family UBA7541; genus Acidiferrum. Next base: position 1,753,851 of record CAVROZ010000008.1, read on the forward strand.
TGTTTTTGCTTCGGTCATCTCTTCCGACGTCACTTCCGGAGCGATCGTCGGTTCAACATGTTTTTCGGTACTGGCCGGTTCCGGCGTGGTCGCGGCTGCCACGTGCGGCTTTGGCGGCTGAGCCCGGCTGGGCCCTATGGTCGGTGGCGTGGGCAAACCCTCAGCCTCCAAATCCGGGGGCTCCGCCGCAGCTCCGGCATTCGCCGGAGGAATCACCGGACGCACCACCGCAACAAAATTCACGACCGGCTTCGCTGGCGTCCTGCGCGTGGCACATCCGCATGCACAGAAACTGCAAGCGCACAGCACAGCCAGTAATCTCTTTCTCGTTTCCGTCGCTCGGCTCATCTGCATTCGCGCTTTTTTATCACTCTTGCCGAAATAGCATAACGTACTGATCAACACCTATGCGGCCAACGGTAATTCGATGCGGAACGTCGTTCCTCGCCCGACTTCCGACGTGAAATCGATCGATCCATTATGGAGTTGCACGATCCGGAATGTGCTCGCCAATCCGATCCCGCTTCCCCCGGGCGTCGTTGTAAAAAATAGCTGAAATACTTTCTGCCGGTGTTCCATCGGAATTCCTCTTCCCGTATCTCCGACCGTAACTTCCGCCATATCTCCCCGACGGCTCAGCGTCAACTGCAGTTGGCCCCCGTTCGGCATCGCGTCCACAGCATTCAGCACCAGGTTCAGGATGGCCTGCTTCAACAACGCGCGATCTCCAATCACTTGCGGTACATCGATCGACAAGAGCTGCGCCACCTGTACCCTGGACCGTTCCAGTTGCGGCGCCGCCACCTCCAGCACCTCGTGCAGCAACTCCGCCAGTTGCGTCGGCTCTAGTCTCACATCCATCGGTCTCGAAAAATCCAGGAAGCGTTTCACCACCGCATCCAGTCGGTCGATTTCTGCGTCCAACACGTTCACCGCTTGTTTCGCCGCATCATCAGTGTCGTTGGGAAGCGATTCCTTCAAATTTTCCAGCCACAGCCGCATCGAATTTAGTGGATTCTTCACCTCATGTGCCACGCCCGCGGTGATTCTCCCAAGCGCCGACAAACGTTCGCTCACTTGTAACTGGGTGTTGATGCTTTCCAGTGAGTCCAAGTCGCGGAGCGTCAGCAGTGCGCCCATGCGCTCGCCTGCTCCTTGAATTTCCTGCACTGTCACGCTGACCCGTCTGGTCCCTTCTTCGGATGCCAACACCGTTTCGGAATTGATTTCCCTCAGCTCATCCCCTTCGAGCCGCAACGCCTCAAACAGAGGGTGTCCCGCCGGGAACATTTGCGTCACGCGACGCCCCAAAAAATTGGACGCAGGAGCACCCAAAAACTTTTCCGCTGCGGGACTGACCATCACCGCGCGCGCGTCTCGCGTGAACAGAATCAGGCCGTCCTCCAGCCCTGCCATCACCGAATTCATGTTTTCCCGCAGCGAACTGAAAATCTCGTGCACTCCGCGCAACTGCAGTCCTACCTGTTTGATCTTCCTTCGTACTTGCCCGAGCTCGTCTGTACTCTCTACTGCCTTTTCTGCGGTCATCGACGCCGTATCGTATTCGCCCGCCGAAATGCGATCCAATTGCACGCTGATATCCCGAATTGGCGCCAACGCTGCACCGCTAACGACCGCGGCAAGCAATGTCGAAACGATCAACGCAACCACCGCGATCGTGATCCACTGGCGCAGCTGGGTCTCAATATTTTTCAGGAATAGTCCCGTCTGCACCGCCACTCTCACCTCGCCGAAGGCCTGCCCTCTCACGTTGAACGGATATTCCACCTCATACACCTGTGGTGGTCCGACCAGAATCTTGATCTGCTTCACAATCGGGCTGTCCACCAGGCGAGACAGCGGCGGCCTTCTCGGTTCGATTTTTCCGTTTTCCGATGAGTCGCTCGACACCAGCACCAAGCCATTGCGATCCACAATCGACATTTCGTAGATCGAGGTATTGTCGCCTGCTGCTGTGGTCAACTGGTAATTGAGCGCGTCGCTCGTCTCGAACGCGTTTCTCACGAAGTCGAGAATCTGTTGCGAATCTTCGGACGCCGGTCGAACTCCTTTCGCTTGCGCGTCATCATCGGCATGTTTCGCCCACTCAAATATCTGCTTGGCCAGGTCCTTGGCTCGCGCGTCGCTGTCTTGCAAAGCCTGTTGCAACTGTTGCTGCAGGAAGAACATAGACAGCGCCAGGGTCATCAGCAACGCCAGCGCCGTCATCACCATCGTTAGTTTGGCTCGCAGCCCAAGCTGCATCTTCACTTAGGACTCCGCTTCGCCCTTGTCGCTGCCGTATTCCTTCAGCTTGTTGTGCAATGTCTTCAAACTCACGCCCAGTAGTTCCGCCGCGCGCGTTTTGTTGTTTCCCGTCGCCTGTAACGTCTGGACGATCAGCTCCCGCTCCATTGCATCCACAGTTGTACCAATCGGAAACTTAATCCCAGATAAATCGCTCGGGCTCTTGGTGGCCAGTTTCCCGAACTCTCCCGGCAGCGAAGACCTCGAGATCAAATCCTTCTCACTCATGATCGCCGCACGCTCCAGCACATTGCGCAATTCGCGGATGTTTCCTGGCCACGTGTGGCTCATGAAAATATCCAACACCTCTGCGCCGACTCCTCGAACGCTCTTCCCGTGCTTCGCGTTGATGTCGCGCAAAATGTGTTCGGCCAACAGCGGAATATCTTCCTTGTGTTCCCGCAACGGCGGTAGGTGGATGTGAAACACGTTTAAGCGAAAGTACAAATCCTGTCGCATCCCGCCATTTGCGACCGATTGTTCCGGGTCCTTGTTCGTCGCCGCCAGTACGCGAACATCCACGGGAGTTTCTGTCTTGCTTCCCAACCGTCTCACCTTGCGGTCTTCGAGGACGCGCAACAATTTCGCCTGCGTGGGCGCCGGCATCTCACCGATTTCGTCCAGCAGCAGCGTCCCGCCATCCGCCAATTCGAAACAGCCGATTCGCCTTTCGGCCGCCCCGGTAAATGCGCCCCGCTCGTGCCCGAAAATCTCGCTTTCCATCAACGACTCGGGGATCGCCGAGCAATTGATCGCCACAAACGGTCCGCCGGCCCGCGGTGACAGCTTATGGATGGTCCGCGCCACGATCTCTTTGCCGGATCCTGTCTCACCCGTGATCAGTACCGACGCCGAACTGGGCGCCGCCATCTCGATCACGCGCATCACATCCTGCATCGCCTTCGACGCACCCACCAACTCGCCGAGGCGCCCGGCATCGCGCAACTGCCTTTGCAGCACTTCCAAATTGAGCGCATCGCGAGCCTTGCTCAACGCCCTGTCCAGCAGCGCCCGCAGCACAGGTCCCTTCAGCGGCTTCTCGATGTACCAGAACGCGCCCGCCTCAATCGCCGCCACCGCCCGCTCATCGCTTCCTTTGCCCGTGATGATGATCGCCGGAACATTGTGTAATTCATCGCCGAGCTGTTTGAGCAAGTCCAAACCGTTCATGCCCGGCAATTCCACATCGGCAATCAATGTATCCGGCTGGAAACTGTTAAACCGCGCCAGCGCGTCCTCTGCGCTCGCCACACCCACCACGTCGTAGCCCCAGCGCTGCAGAAGTTGTTCGTACCCCTTCCGTGCGTTGTCTTCATCCTCCACGATCAGGACGCGGTCTTTCCGTTCGCCCGTCTCGACCGTTCGGACTGCTCTGTTTTCTTCGGACATTCCCTTTAGCCTCTGAACAACTAGCAATTATTTGAATAACTTCGGGCTGGTGCTACGACTGTAACAAGGGGCTGTTCGCTTGCCAAGCCGCTGGGCCTCGCCCCAGACTCTACGCTTCGTCGCCTCGCAATCAAAAGCATTGACTCGCACTACAGGTCCACTCTACCCTTTTTGTCTGGAGTCTTAACACGCCGCCAGTCGCGCCTCCTCTTTAGTAGGTGAGGGCCTCAACAACCCCCACGGACTGCTCCAAGATGAGTTGGGCTTCAGCCGCGAAGCCAGCGCACAGATTCCAGCGCTGTCTGCTTTGCGAAGCAAACATTATAGTCAGGAGACAACCGAATGCTGCGCATCAACGATGAAGCACCCAATTTCACGGCGGAAACCTCGCAGGGCACCATCAATTTCCATGAATGGATCGGCGAAAGCTGGGCCATTCTCTTCTCCCATCCTAAAGATTTCACTCCCGTCTGCACCACCGAACTCGGTTACATGGCCGGCCTGCAACCGGAATTCGCGAAGCGCAATTGCAAAATCATCGGTCTCAGTGTGGACCCCGTTTCGAGCCACAGCAAATGGGCTGTCGACATTGAAGAAACCCAGGGCCACAAAGTCACCTATCCCATGATTGGCGACCCTCAGCTGAAAGTTGCCAAACTCTACAACATGCTTCCAGCGGAATCGGGCGATACCTCCGAAGGACGCACCGCAAGCGATAACGCCGCCGTCCGCACCGTGTTCGTCGTCGGCCCCGACAAGAAAATCAAGCTCATGTTGGTCTACCCGATGAGCACAGGCCGCAATTTCGATGAAGTTGTTCGCGTTCTTGACTCCATCCAACTCACCGCCAAACACAAGGTTTCCACTCCGGTGAACTGGAAACCCGGCGACGACGTCATCATCTCAGGCGCGGTTTCCGACGAGGAAGCCAAACAAAAATATCCCGGCGGCTGGAAAGCACCCCGTCCCTATTTGCGCATCGTCCCCCAACCGAAGTAATGTTCTGTAGACCCGCCTTCTGAGGCGGGCCGTTTTCTTCGATGGTCGTGGTCATAAGATCTTAAGAGTGCCCAACCCGCGTTTCGAGGGTTTCGGATCCTCATCGAGTCGCTTTGGTTGATGACCCTACAACAGTGATCTTCCATCAATTCTATTTGAACTGCCTGGCCCACGCCTCCTACCTCATCGGCGACGAACAAACCCGCATCGCCGCCGTGATCGATCCCCAACGCGACATCGATCGTTACCTGACCTTCGCCGCACAACACAATCTGCAAATCAAACACGTCTTTCTCACCCATCTCCACGCCGATTTCGTCGCAGGCCACCTGGAGCTCCGCGACCGCGTCGGTGCCACGATCTATCTGGGTGCCAAAGCGAAAGCGGAGTATCGCTTCACACCTCTTTCCGACGGCACCGTCGTCGCAATGGGCGGGGTTCGCCTGAAAGCCCTCGAAACTCCGGGACACACGCCCGAATCCATTTCTCTTCTCGTCTACGATCCGAACCAGAGTGAAACCGAACCATATGCGGTCCTAACCGGCGACACTCTGTTCATTGGCGACGTCGGCCGCCCCGACCTACGTGTCGCTCTCGGCTGGTCCGCAACCGACCTCGGCGGTTTGCTTTTCGATTCCTTGCAGACAAAATTGCTTCCCTTACCCGACGCAAGCCTCGTCTATCCGGCTCACGGTGCCGGCTCGCTTTGCGGCAAAGCCATCAGCAAGGAAACCGTCTCGACCATGGGCGAGCAGCGCCGCCTTAACTATGCCCTCCAACCCATGTCGAAGCAGGCCTTCATCGACCTGGTCACCGCCGACCAGCCCGAAGCCCCACCCTATTTTGTGTATGATGCGGTCCTGAATAGCAAAGAGCGCCCCACCCTGGATGAAGCTCTGGAACGCCAGTTGAAGCCGCTCACTCTCGATGCCGTCCTCGCCCTGCAATCTGAAGGCGCGCAAATCCTTGATACCCGCGATCCCGAAGAATTCGGCGCCGCTCACCTCGCCGGCAGCATCAACATTGGCCTGAACGGCCAGTACGCCACCTGGGCCGGCACTGTCCTAACTCACGACCATCCTATCGCCATCATCGCCGCGCCCGGCCGAGAAAGCGAATCGGCCGTCCGCCTCGGCCGCATCGGCTTTGACTACATCGCCGGCTATCTACAAAACGGATTGCAAAGCCTTGAAGCCTGTCCCGAGCTCGTCGCCTCCACCGAACGCCTCAGCGCCCAATTCGCCGCGGAACTTCTCGCTTCAAATCAGCCACCCTTCGCCATCGACGTTCGCACTCCCCAGGAACGCGACCAAAAATTCATAGCCGGTAGCTTGAGCCTCCCGCTTAGCCATCTCATCGAGAATCTGAAGCTTCTCCCCAATGACCGCCCGCTCGTCGTCTACTGCGCCGGAGGCTATCGCTCCTCCCTCGCCGCCAGCCTTCTGCAACGCGCCAAGTTCGTCCGCGTCGCTGAAATTGCCGGCGGCCTAGCCGCCTGGGAGTCTGCCCGCCTCCCGATCAAAACCTTCTCATAGCGCCGACGCCCGTTTAGCTTCTTTCTTCCCGTAGCGCCGTGCCTCTGGCTATGAATTTCGAAAGGGCAGGCCGACATCTTGAGTTGGCGCTTCTGTCGAGGGCCCGCTTTCCGAAGCACCGTTCCTAGGCTTGCGCCGGCATCGGGAGTCTCCTCGTAGGGGCGCCGCATGCTGCGCCAGATGACCGCGCAATCAAGTTTGAACTCGTATGCGCCCGCCGCGGTTCGTTGCGCGCTTTCGGTTCTCGCTACCCAATCCACAGGCCTCCCCCGCAGCTCTCGAGGAAATCACTCCCCATACGTTGTTGAACGACCAAGCAGCAGGAATTTGAACGCTGCGTTTCAGGTAGCTCGCACTAGGATGCCGAAACCAGTTCGGCTTGTCGCGTCAACCTCTCACCTACTCCCTCACCAAATACAGCGCCCGCTCGAGCTCCAATTCCAATTTCGCTCCCTTTGGTAAATCCAATTCCTGCCCGCGCCCCGCCTCCATCAAGTACGCTTCGAGTGCCCCCATTGCTGCTTCCTCCGCGGCCTCTTTCTTATTCTTATCTTTCACGCCTTTGAAAGCGCCCATCGCCGCTCCCGCAGCCGCCGCCTGCGCGGCATCTTTCTGCGTGCTGCTGCGTCCTTCGATCACGCCCTGCTCGACCGGCCCGGACTTGATGCTGTGGTCGCCCGGCAGCCCCGCCACTTCCGCCACAATCGGCAAGCTCCCAAACCGGGTGTGTATCTCATCAAACGTCAACCACAACTTTGCCTTTCCCGCCGTCCCCGCCGGCTCCACACGGCTGATGTGTCCGCGAATAATCGCGCCCGACGGGAGATAGATTCCGCGTCCGGCTTCCAGCGGCTCCACGGTGCGCACACGAAATCCCTGATTCCGTTTCAACTCCTTGGTGTTCATCTCCGTTTCCAGAGTCACCAGGAACCGCGTCCCGGGGACCACCGCGAACGCCTCCTCCGGCAACCCATGCCGCTGCCCATCGGCCATCTGAGCCGGATAAACCTGGTTGGTCGGTTGCGAATCCTCTTTCGCTCGCCCCGTGTCGGGCGGCGGTATCACGTCGCGGCTCACGACCGGCCCCTGTTCCTGCTCCTGTGCGCTCGAGCGCAAGGGCAATAGCGTGCCGACCAGCACCGCTAGCCACAGAAAACCAAGCTTCATCGATTGGTCTCGCATGCCTGCCCTCCCGGAAAGGCTCAAGAATGCACAAATGGAACCATTTGAGTCCTTTATAAATATTTGAAAATAAACGTGATAAAGTCGCGCCGACAAGAACGCCAAGCAACTGTGCCCGAATTCCACTCTACACTGTCGCTTATTTCTGACGCTCTGGCAGTTCCGCCGAACGGCTGCGCATTTGGAAGAGCGAGTCATCGCTCAGAAATGCCCGGACTCGCCGCAAAACTGTGGCGTACATCGCTTCCGTCAATCGTCCGGTTTGCGTGTTCTGCTGGCTCGGATGGTAAACACCGAACAATCGCGGGAGGTCCTGCGCAATTTCAGCTTCGGCTCCGTGAGCGAACTTATACGCCGCCCGTGATTGAATTTTCCCGTCGCGCTTTAAAATTTCTAAATATGCATCCCACGCGATCTTCCCCAGCGCCAGAATCACCTTAGGCTGTAGCACTTCTAATTCGCCCCGCAAATAACCGCGGCAATTCTCAATCTCGCTCAGAAAAGGCTTGTTCGCCGGAGGCGCACAGCGCACCGCTGCGGCAACATACGCGCCGGTCAATCGCAATCCATCGTCGCGTCTGACGGAGGTCGGCTGATTCGCAAACCCCTCCTCAAACAACGCCTTAAACAAGAAATCCGCAGAGCGGTCACCGGTAAACACGCGCCCGGTACGATTCCCTCCGTGCGCCGCAGGTGCCAACCCCAAAATGAAAAGCTTCGCATTCGCGTCGCCAAAGCCTGGGACACCGCGTCCCCAATATTCCCAGTCGCGAAACGCCCGCCGCTTCTCCCGCGCCACCTTCTCGCGATAGTTCGTCAGCCGCGGGCACTTCCGGCAGGCACTCACTTCTTCCGCAATAATCTGTAGCTGCGATTTCATTTGGAGTGCGGGAGCGTGCCTGGCGCAGGCAGACCCAGCTCCCTCTTTTCGTCACACGCACATCATCTGCGCGCGAACGGCCTCAGAGGGTGGTTCCTATAACTTCTTCAATGTCTCCGCCAACACCACCGCCTGATTCTGCTTCTCATCCTTACTGCCAAACAACAACGTTACCCGCCCATGTTCCTTCGCCAATTTCTGCAATTCACCGAGCTGTGCCGTCTTCTTCGCTAATTCCACTTTGTATCGCTTTTCGAACTCCCCCCAACTCCCCTCTTCATGATGAAACCATTTCCGCAACTCATCGCTCGGCGCAATCTCTTTCATCCACAAATCCACATGCGCTTTATCCTTCCTCAGCCCACGAGGCCACAATCGATCCACCAGAACGCGAAACCCGTCCATCTTCGCCGGTTTCTCATACACGCGCTTGGTTAGAATCACTGTGTGTCTCCGCGCAACAACCGCAGTACTTCGTCATGCAATATTCCGTTTGTGCTCACAAACCTCCCCTTGTAAATCGTCCGCTCGCCGTCGATTGTCGTCGATCTTCCTCCCGCCTCCTCTACAATAATTCCGAGCGGTGCCAAATCCCATGGCTTGGACACCCAATCCACCGCCGCTTCCACCGCTCCTTCCGCCACCAGCATGTGCTGCCAGAATCCCCCAATCGACCGGCTGCTGCGAGCTGCGTCCGCCATGCGGCGCATCCTCATACGAGCATCCATGTTCTTGGCCCAACCTGTTCCTGTCGTAAAAAACATCGCCTCCTCTAAACTCTTCCGCGCGGACACATGGATCCGTTTCCCGCTCCGGTAAGCTCCTTCTCCGCGATAAGCCCACCAGCGCGTCCCTTGCGACAATGCCGGAGCGCTCACCATTCCCGCGACCATCTCGCCGTTCTCTTCAATTCCCATGAGGGTCCCAAATGTAGGAATCCCCCGCGAAAACTCCTCTGTCCCGTCAATCGGGTCGATGATCATCCTCGCGCGTGCGCCGCGCGCCGGCTCACTCGGAATCTCCTTGCTGGTCTCCTCGCCCACCACATCGATCGGAAGCCCGCTCTCCGCCACCTTCCGCAACGCCATGGCCTCCACGGTTTTGTCCGCGATCGTCACCACAGTTCCGTCGCCCTTTTTCTCCGCGCCCATATCCCCGGACCGGAAATACTTCATCGCGATCGCGTCTGCTTCCTCCGCAATCCCCTCGAGCAAAGTCCCATACTTCTTCGCGTATGCCATCCGCTCTCCTAACCCTTCCGCCCCGGAACTGTTCTAAGTTCTGTTGTCTGCTATTCTCTAGAATACATGAACGCCTCATCCAACACTGGCACGGTCCTCGATCGCATCCTCGACGCGCGCCGCGCCGAAGTCGACCACCGCAAGCGTGTCCTCCCGGAAACCGCGCTTAAATATGGAGTAAAAGCCGCCTCGCCGGTCCGTGATTTTGCCGCGGCCCTCTCACGCGACGCCATGAACGTAATCGCCGAATTAAAGCCCGCCTCACCGTCGCGCGGCATCCTCCGCGATCCTTTTGACGCGCCGGCTCTCGCCAAATCTCTCGACTCTGCCGGAGCCGCCGCTCTCTCCGTTCTCACTGAAGGTGAATTCTTTCACGGTTCCCTGAAGAATCTTCGTGACGCCCGCAAAGAAGTCTCGCTTCCTGCTCTTCGTAAAGATTTCATCTTCGATCTATGGCAAGTCTGGGAAACGCGCGCCAATGATGCCGACAGCTTCCTGCTGATCGTCGCCGCGCTCGATGACGTGCTCCTTGGCGATCTCATCGCTCTGGGCCGTGAACTCTGTATGGAACCGCTGCTCGAGGTTCACACTCGCGCCGAGCTCGATCGCGCTCTCACAGCCGGTGCCCGCGTCTTGGGCGTCAACAATCGCGATCTGAAAACCCTCACCGTGCGTATGGAAACCTCCTACGAATTGATCAATCACATCCCCGACGATTGCCTGGCGGTAGCCGAATCCGGTCTCCGCACTCACGCCGATCTTCGCGATCTTCGTCAAGCCGGCTTCGACGCCTTCCTGATCGGTGAGCATCTCATGCAAGCCCCCGACCCTGCCGCGGCCCTCGTCGAACTCCTCACTCCCGCGACATAATCTGCCCGCTCTTTTTTGCTTGGGGGTCCCGAAACGCCAGAGGAGCGATCGGACTTCTTATTTCCTCGCTCCCCCGCTAAACTATCACCCATGGTTCGCGTCAAAATCTGCGGCATCACCAAATTCGAAGACGCTAAACTCGCCGCCGATCTCGGTGCCCACGCCATCGGCCTGAACTTCTACGAATCTAGCCCGCGCTGCATCACGCCTTTCGCCGCCTCCGAAATCCTCCGTCGCCTCCCGCCATTCATTGCGCCGATCGGCATTTTCGTAAATTGGGCGCAGGCGCCTGTGGTTGCTCTTTGCAAAGCGCTACGCCTGTCCGCAGCGCAACTCCACGGCGACGAATCCGCCCAGATCGTCGACGCGGTTGCTCGCCGCCTGACGGTCATCAAAGCTTTGCCCATCGGGCAGGGAAGCGGCGCTCCCGATTTTTCCCGCTATCGCAGCGCCTCTGCCTTCCTGCTTGATTCCGCGCTCTCTGGCCAGTACGGTGGCAGCGGCACCACCGGCAACTGGCACCTCGCGCGCACCGCCGCGCAATCGCAACGCATCATCCTTGCCGGCGGCCTCACTCCCGAAAACGTAGCCGAAGCCATCCGCATCGTTCGTCCCTTTGCGGTGGACGTTGCTAGCGGCGTCGAATCTCGCCCCGGCAAGAAAGATCCCGTCAAGCTGCAGGCCTTTTTCGACGAGGTCTCCCGCGCCTCCCGCGAAATCTCCTGAAAGCTCGAGCGCCGAGTGAACCTCTGTGCCGCATGCAGATCCGCGAGGCTGGCGGTTTTTCTTTCGCAGGTCGCGAATCCCCGCTGTCTGCAATTTGCTCCCGCAAGGTACAATGCTTCTCTTAGCCGATGACCACGCAGCTCACCATTCCTGCTCACGTGCCTGGACGCTTCGGTCCCTACGGCGGTCGCTACGTTCCCGAAACGCTGATGGTTCCACTCTATGAACTCGAGCGCGCCTACGAACTTGCCAAGACCGATGCGGCCTTTCAATCTGAATTCCAAAATCTCCTCAAGAATTTCGCCGGACGGCCCACCCCGCTTGAATACGCCTCACGTCTCACCGCCAAATTCGGCGGCCCGCGCATCTACCTCAAACGCGAAGACCTCCTCCATACCGGCGCGCACAAAATCAATAACGCCATTGGTCAGGGCCTGCTAGCTGTGAAAATGGGCAAGCCGCGCATCATCGCGGAAACCGGCGCAGGCCAGCACGGCGTGGCCTCGGCCACGGTCGCCGCGCATCTTGGCCTACGATGCACCGTTTATATGGGCACCGAGGACATGGCGCGACAGGCGCTCAACGTCGCCCGCATGAAGATGCTCGGTGCCGAAGTGATCGGTGTCGAATCCGGCAGCAAGACCCTGAAAGATGCGATCAACGAAGCCATGCGAGACTGGGTCACCAATGTGCGCAATTCCCACTACCTTCTGGGCTCCGTTCTTGGCGCGCATCCTTATCCGACAATGGTCCGCGATTTCCAGTCGGTCATCGGTCGCGAAGCCCGCGAACAAATCCTCGCCGGCGAAAAGCACCTCCCCACGCACCTGTACGCCTGCGTTGGCGGCGGCTCCAACTCGATTGGTCTCTTCCACGAATTTCTCAAGGATTCCGCGGTAAAGATGGTTGGCATTGAAGCCGGCGGTCGCGGCCACGGCCTTGGCGAACACGCTGCGCGCTTGGCAGCCCATCAAGGTTTCACCGGCGCGCGGCCCGGTGTTCTCCAAGGCACCTACACCTACGTACTGCAAAACGAGGACGGCCAAATCGCCGCCACGCATTCTGTTTCCGCTGGACTTGATTATCCTGCCGTCGGCCCCGAACACGCCTGGCTCGCCGATCAGCGCCGCGCCGAATACGCCGCCGTTTCCGACTCCGTCGCTCTCGAAGCCGCCAGGCTTCTTTCACGCACCGAAGGCATTATTCCCGCTCTCGAATCCGCGCACGCCCTCGCCGGACTCATCGAGCGTATCCCGCAACTCAAGCCCACCGATCTCGTCATCGTCAATCTCTCCGGCCGCGGCGACAAGGACATGGACACCTATCGGAAATACTGGAGAGAATGATTCCTTGCTGATACGAATCTGCAGATCTTAATTTGTTGGGGGTGCATCATGGCGTTCCGGATTCTTGACGTGAGGCGAAGAATTCCTATTCTGGCTGCTGTGTGCGTTGTCTCCTGCGCAGCGGCGCTTTTCGCCCAGACTGCTCCTGAATCTTCCAAGGCTGCGGATTATGAGGATGCCGATGGCTATTCCGTTCTTTCCGTCCTTCTGGACCACGAGCATTCCGCGTCCGACCACTCCTTTCAGATTTCTCCTATCACCGCGTCAGGCATGAAGGCGGACTCTTTTCAGTCTTGCACAGGCAGAATCCCTGCTGAGTTTAGTGCCGCCGTCAGCGATTTTCGCGACAAAAATAGACAAAACTGGCGCTTATCCAAAAAATTCAATCTGAAGTTTGGTTATAAATTTGCCGACCTGGCCAGCAAGCGCCAGCCGCTGGCGCCCACCCCAAACGCCAAACAGCTTCCCCCTGCGTTGTTCGACGACAGGATCTTTGAGGTCTCCGCGGTCGGGTTCGACGCTTCTCGAACCCATGCCATCGCCTATGTGGCCGTATTTTGCGGCCCGGATTGCACCAGCGCTGCCTATCATCTGCTGGTCAAAGAAAAAGAAGGTTGGAAGGAATTCGTCAGCTCCCCCGTTTGCCAATGGATGAGCTTTAATCCAGACACGCTCTTCGACGGGAGTCCCACGTGACGGTTCAAACCAACATCGGAAAACGCTTTGCCGAGCTTCGCGCCACAGGTGAACTCGGCATAGTCGCCTACATCACCGCCGGCGACCCCACGCTTGATGCCACGCACAGGTTTGTTCTTGCATTGGCTGAAGCCGGAGCTGACGTCATCGAACTTGGCGTTCCGTTCAGTGATCCTCTGGCCGACGGACCCACGATTCAGCGTGCCTCCGAACGCGCCCTGAAATCCGGCACATCTCTTCCGGGGGTGCTCGATCTTGTCCGCAGAATCCGCCAATCCAGCCAGATTCCTCTCGTCCTCTTCAGCTACTACAACCCGATCCTTCAAATGGGCCTCGAAAAATTTTCCGCCGCCGCTGCCGAAGTAGGCGTCGACGGCGTGCTCGCCACCGATCTCAGTCCTGAAGAATCCGCCGACTACCGCCGCATCCTCCACGCGCACAGTCTCGACACCATTTTCCTCGCCGCTCCTACCTCAAGCGACGAGCGCCTCAAACTCATCTCGGCTAGCTCTACTGGCTTCCTTTACATCATTTCCCGCACTGGTGTCACCGGCGCAAAGGATTCTCTCCCCGACGAACTTCCGTCGCTGCTTCGCCGCGCCCGCCACTTTACGGATCTGCCCATCGCCGTTGGCTTCGGCATCTCTCTTCCCGGCCACGTCAGCATCCTCGGCGGCTTGGCCGACGCCGCGGTCGTCGGCTCCGCCCTTGTCGCCGAAATTGAACACGCCGTCACTCTCGATTCTGCCGCCACAGCACTTCGCAACCGCCTCCAAGAACTCAAAGCAGCCGGACGACACGGACTCTCCCGCCGCGAGGCCACCACGCCATGAACATCTCCGACTGGCGACGCCGTATGGACGAAATCGACAAAAAACTCGTCGAACTTCTGAACGCACGCTGCCAGTGCGCCCTCGAGATCGGTCACATCAAGCAGCAGTCGAACATTCCCCTGTACCAACCCGCTCGCGAAAAAGAAGTCCTCGCCAACGCCGAAACCAACAATCAAGGCCCGCTCTCGAATCCCGCGATCCGCCGGCTTTTCGAGCGCATCATCGACGAGGCCCGTTCCGCCGAGCGGCTAGCCATGCACAACAAATCCTCTGGCTCAGGCAACGAGCAACCGAAATGATCTTGCGGGCACAAAACGGCCTTGTAGGGGCGGAGCACGGCTCGTCCCGAGCCCCGAGGGGGCGCGCGCCATCCCGGCAAGATTACTACCCTCTCTCGCAGGGCCTTTGTAGCGGCCGGCTTCCGAGGCGAGTGCGTTTTGAAATCTGGCGAAGCTTCCTAAAAGGCACGGGTCGAAAGATCCGCCGCTGCCAAATTTTCGGGGGAATTGAGGACTAACCATGGTCATCGTCATGCACGAAGACGCCACCGACGAACAAATCCAGCATGTCATCGACCGCGTTGTCGCTGGCGGCTTCGACGTACACCGTTCGACGGGCGCTTCCCACACCGTTCTCGGTGCCGTCGGCGTTCATCGCGATTTCGATCATCGCGATTTCGAGATTCTCGAAGGTGTCCGCGAAGTCATCCGCATCACGCAGCCTTTCAAACTTGCCAGCCGCCATTTCAAACCGGAAGGCACCATCGTCGATCTGGGCCGTGGTGTTACGATTGGCGGCAATGAAATCGCGGTTGCCGCCGGACCCTGTTCGGTCGAATCTCCCGAGCAGATCAACACCGTCGCGGAATGCGTGGCCAAAGCAGGCGCCAGAATCATGCGCGCCGGCGCCTTTAAGCCGCGCACTTCGCCCTACGCGTTCCAAGGGCTCGGCGAAAAAGGGCTCGAGATGCTGCGCAAAGCCGCCGACAAGAACGATCTGTTCGTCGTCAGCGAAGTGATGGACCCTTCGCAAATCCAGATGATGGCCAATTATGTAGATATGTTTCAGGTCGGCGCGCGCAACATGCAGAATTACTTCCTCCTCCGCGCTCTCGGCGAAACGCCAAAGCCCGTCCTGCTCAAGCGTGGCATGTCCGCCACGGTCGAAGAGCTTCTTCTCAGTGCCGAGTACATGCTATCTGGCGGAAACTACAACGTGGTTCTCTGCGAGCGCGGCATCCGCACATTCGACAATTATCTGCGCAACACGCTCGACATCGCCGCCATCCCGGTGATCAAGAAACTTTCTCACCTTCCCATCGTTGCCGATCCCTCTCATGGCACAGGCCGCCGCGACAAAGTCCCTCCGATGGCGCGTGCCGCCGTAGCCGCCGGCGCCGACGGCCTGCTCATTGAAGTCCACAACGATCCCGACCACGCCCTCTCCGACGGGGCACAATCGCTCAATCCAGTCGAATTCACCCGACTTATGGCCGAACTCCGCATCATCGCCCCCGCCGTAAACCGCCGCCTCTCTTAGAAACCATGGCAGGGCACGGCGTTCAGCTGAGCCGGACGAGCCTGTATCGCAGGGCGAGTCCGCGAGCCCTGCGGCTTTCTTCATCTCTCGAACGCAACTGCACCTCCATGCTCGGCACCCGCTGACGACTGAAAACTGATAACGTATTATCCTCCATGCCCCACCTCATCCAACGCGTCACCGTCCTCGGCACCGGCCTGATCGGCGGCTCCTTCGCTCGTGCGCTTCGCAAGTACACGCCGGACATCCACATCGCCGGCTGGGACCGCGCTGACGTCATCGTCGAAGCGAAAAAGTCCGGCTCCATCGACGAAGGCTTCTTCGACTCCGTCGAACCCGCCATCCGCCGCGCCGACCTCATCTATGTTGCCTTGCCTATCGGCAACACACTCGATCTCCTGCCCGAGCTCGCCCGGCACGCTCCACCACACGCGCTGGTCACCGACGCCGGCAGCACCAAAGCGCGTATTTGGCAAGCGGCCTCCGAACTGTTCGTCAAAGAAGTTGGCCCCATCTTCCTCGCCGGTCATCCTATGGCCGGCCGCGAACAAGCCGGTTTCGCGCACTCCGACGCGGATGTCTTTCAAAACTCCACTTACGCGTTGGTCGGCAATCCGGAAGAGACGCACGATCCCCGCATCAATGCGTTCGTCAAGATTTTGGAAAAAATCGGAGCGCGCCCGCTTTGGATCGGTGCGCAACAACACGATTATGCCGTCGGCCTCGCCTCGCACCTTCCGCAATTGGCCGCCATCGCTTTAAGTTCCTTCCTTTATGATCGCCTCGACGAAAACGGCCTGCCCATCACGCTGGCCGGCCCCGGACTCCGCGATACGCTTCGTCTCGCCGGCAGCCCATACTCCACTTGGCGCGACATCGTCCTGACCAACCGCGAAGTCCTCTCCGCTGCTCTCGATCTCCTCGCCCGCCGCCTCGACGATCTGCGCGAACGCCTGGGCTCCCGCGAATTAGAAGCCGACTTCGACGCCGCCAACGAACTCTACAAACTCCTCCGCAGCCTGTAGCATAGTCTTGGCCACATGTGACACGGGCGGAAGCCTGTGCTACAAAACTCTAATGGATAAACGCATCGTCTCGGCTGACGCAGCCATCGCGAATCTCCGCGATGGCATGACCATCCTTATGGGCGGCTTTGGGCTTTGCGGCATACCTGAAAATCTCATCGAAGCCGTTCGCCGTAAAGGCAACAAGGACCTCACAATCGTCAGCAACAACGCCGGCGTCGACGGTTTCGGCATCGGCTTGCTACTTGAAAATCGCCAGGTCAAGAAAATGATCTCTTCGTACGTCGGCGAAAATAAACTTTTCGAGCAACTCGTGCTAAGCGGCGAACTGCAGGTGGAGTTGAATCCCCAAGGCACGCTCGCCGAGCGCTTGCGCGCTGCAGGGGCCGGCATTCCGGCGTTTTACACTCCGACCGGCTATGGCACGATGGTCGCCGAAGGAAAAGAAATCCGCGACTTCGACGGCCGCCATTACATTCTTGAACGCGCCCTGCGTGGAGACTTCGCCTTCATCAAGGCGTGGAAAGGCGATCTGATGGGCAATCTCGTGTACCGCAAAACCGCGCGTAACTTTAACCCCATGATGGCCACCGCCGCCGATCACGTCATCGCCGAAATCGAACAACTCGTTGAACCCGGTGAGCTTCCGCCAGATCAAATCCACACTCCGGGCATCTTCATTGACGCGATTTTCCAAGGCACAAACTATGCCAAGCGCATCGAAAAACGCACCGTACGAAAGGTGTAAGGGTTGTCGGAGCGGAGGACCCGTGCTTTCGGTTTGAACGAAAAACTCAAAACTGAGAACTTAAAACTCTCCATGTCTCTCACCGAAGACCAAAAACGCGAACGCATCGCCCGCCGCATCGCTCTCGAACTGCGCGAGGGCTACTATGTCAACCTCGGGATCGGTATGCCAACGCTGGTTGCGAACTACGTGCCTCAAGGCATGGACGTGATTATGCAATCGGAAAACGGAATGCTCGGCGTCGGGCCGTATCCGTTCGACTCCGAAGTGGATCCTGACCTGATTAATGCCGGCAAAGAGACAGTCTCCGAGATTCCCGGCACCGTTTATTTTTCCTCCGCCGATTCTTTCGCCATGATTCGCGGCGGACACGTGGACCTCACCGTTCTCGGCGCACTTCAGGTCGACGAAAAGGGAACTCTCGCCAATTGGGCCATCCCCGGCAAAATGCTCAAGGGCATGGGCGGTGCCATGGATCTCGTCGCCGGAGCCAAGCGTGTGTACATCGCCATGGAACACACCACGCGCGACAACCAACCAAAAATCCTCGCGAAATGCACTTTGCCCTTAACCGGCGTCGAAGTTGTCGATCATATCGTCACCGAACTCGCCGTCATCGACGTTACTCCCGAAGGCCTGCTTCTTCGCGAAGTCGCTCCCGACTCGACCATCGAACAAGTTCAGTCCCTCAGCGGACCAAAGCTCCTTCTTCCACCGGACGGTCCTGCAATCATGGCCATCTAGATGGACACAACAACGGCCTGCGCGCCGTGGCCCAGGAGCCCAAACATGGTTTTTCCTCGGATGCAAACCAAGAACAAGGCTGGCCAGTCGACGGAATTCGCCACGCTGACGGTCGTTCGTCCTCTCCGAACACGGGCCGCTTTGAGACGCTCGCGCCGATGAAACGAACAGCTAAACCGGCCACGAGGAAGCCGCGGCAACCCCCACAAATTTTCGCTCATTTCGGAAGAAATGAAGCATTGGTCAGCCATGTTGCCATCGGAACTGAACTCTTGGCCGTCTTCAGCAAGTCGATGTTCGGGTTTTTATTCTTCTATCGAGGAAACACGGTATTCGCTGGGCTTCCGCGCACTCGCGGTTTCGACTCGCCTTGGCGACTCATTCTCAAGGTCTATTCCATGGAGCCGGCTTTGCGCGAACGCGGCAAAGCCGATTCCCGCATTTATGCGAGCAGGAAAGCGTCCAGCGACGGCTGGTTTTCGTGAACTGAACTCGCAAAGCGGTCTCCGCGACGCACTCTACTGGCTCAGCCAAGCCTGGGAATCGGCGAAGAGGGTACGAGCGCGATCAGGCCCAAAACGAAAGGCGGCGCCTCGCCGCAGTGCGCCATAGGAACTTTCAGGTGCGAAGGTCTGCGCACAGCCTGCAAGCTGCTGTAGTCTGGAGAAGAAACCATCCGACAATTCACCATGGACCCCAATTCCATCGTCATCATCAGCCTGCACTCGCCCAAGGAAAAAGTCTGGGGCATCTTGCGCGACATCAATCCGAGTGGCGTGACCGTGCGCGGCATCGATCTCAACTCCTTCGATCATTTCGTCAGCCAGATCAACCAGCTCGACGCAGAACGCGTCGGCCTTCCCACGGTTTTTTTTCCGATGACGCGAGTCGAGCGCATTTCTCTCGACGAACCCTCCGGTTCTATCCCTAGCATGGCTGAAGTTTTTCAGCGCAAGATCGGCCGGACGCTCTTCGATTATCTCGCTCAGTTCGCCTGAATCTGAACGCCTGCGGCACAGGCTCAGCCTGTAACTGTATTGCTTCAAACTTTGAACTTTCCTCATTTGTCTTTAAACTCTATGCAAATGAAAGGCCGCATCTGGACGGTACCCAATCAGATCACCCTTCTTCGTTTAGGCTTCCTGCCGTTTTTTCTGATTCTGGTTTTCTATGAAGAATACCGCTGGTCACTTGCGGTTCTGCTGTTCGTTGCACTCACGGACGCCATCGACGGCTTTCTGGCCCGCAGGCTCCGTCAAAAGTCTGCTCTAGGCGCCTATCTCGATCCGATCGCCGATAAACTGCTACTCTCTTCGTCCTTCGTTGTTCTTGCCATGGGAAAGAAAATCGCCTGGTGGCTCACCATCATGGTTCTGAGCCGCGACGTGCTCTTGCTCGTGGTCGCCGCCGTGATCATCATCGTTCAGGGGTACCGTCCGTTTCCGCCGAGTCTCCTCGGTAAAGCCACCACTCTTTTCGAAATCACACTCGTCTGCTTCGTCGTTTTCGCCGCTGCTTATCCGAATGACCGCGCACCCCTGTTGATCCACTACCTCGCGTATCTCGTCGCCGCGCTCGTCGTCGTCTCCGGCTTCCACTATGCCTTTGTCGTCGCTCGCCGCCTGCATGCCTCCTGAAATTTCAGGCTGACGTTATCCTGGGAAAGTGTCCGAATAGTGCAGCACCATCAGAATGAAACTCGCGATCACTGCCAATCCTGCAAGCCATCCCAATGCGTAGGATCGCGTCCGCTCTTGTCCCGCTTCTGGCAAACGGTCGGCAAACACTCTGCCCAGCAGATAGCCCGCCGCCAATCCGCCGAAGTGCGCCCAGTTGTCCGTCCTCAATCCCGATGCCAAAAATCCCAACGCAAATATGGTGACCACCCAGGAAATCAGCCGCGAACGCAGTTCCTTCATCTGCATTCCGCCACGCTTCGACGTGATCGCAATGAGCAAACCGATGATCCCCAGGATTGCCCCGCTGGCGCCGACAGAAAAATGTCCCGCCAGCGCGCTCAACAGAAAGCTCGCCGCGCCCATGACCACATACAAAAATAAATAGCGTGCCGAACCATAAACTTCCTCGACCATTGGGCCGATGTCCAGCAGCACCATCATGTTGAATCCGATGTGAATCAGACCGCCGTGCAAAAACATTGCGGTTACCAGGCGATACCATTCATGCCCGACAAATATCGCCGGCCCATAACAGGCGCCCAGCCGGTACAGCGTCTCTCCATCCATACCCCACAAAATGCTCAAGCCGCCCATTTTGCCGGCGTGGATCGTGCCCATGACTTCCGCCGCAAAGACGACTACGTTCAAAATTAGAATCGCGGTTGTTGCCGGGGCGTGGCCGCCAAAAAATTCACTGAGCCCTTTGCTCCAAGCGGCCAACCCGAATCGCAAATTCGTTCCGCACTGATGACATCGCGTTGCGTTGATGCCTACCAACGCTCCGCACGCCGGGCAAAGCTGCGGCCGCCGCTCGCCTCTGCCAAACATCCCGCTGAACATTCTTTTTAGGCGCTCCGCGCGCATCTGCCACTGGTAGGGAAGGGCCAACACTCCTCCTTGCAGCTGTTTACTCGCGTTCCTATAATACCGGAATCGCGCTTTTCGTACCGGCGCGGGGAGCCTATGGACAAGTTTGAAGAAATCGGCCGCCGTCTCGACGCGGAACTGACTCGACTCCGCAAGTATGTGGAAGATGAGGTGGCGCCTGAAACCGAAAAGCGCACAGCGCAGTTTCTCCGCGAAGTTTCGGAAAAGCTCACCGAGGCTTCGCGCAAACTCGAAACCCGCGTCGCAGCCCGGCAGGCGCGAAACTCGCAGCAGCAACCGAAATCGTGAGCCGGTCTCAGCTCTCTGGCCTGGCGCTCTCCGGTTCCCTCGCGTTCCTCTTGCTCGGTTGCGCCTCCCGGCGCACTCTTTCCACAGCGCCCGCGGCGCAACCCACATCCGCGCCCAGTACTACTTCGGTTCCATCCAGTCCTCCTCGGCGCAGTCCGAAAACTCCTCCGACGCCTGCTTCCGCTGGCTACACCGAGGAAGGCAACGCCTCCTGGTACGGCAAACCGTTCAATGGCCGGCGCGCTTCGAACGGTGAAATCTATGACATGTACAAGCTCACCGCCGCGCATCGTACGCTTCCCTTCGATACCATGGTGCGCGTGACCAATCTGAATAACGGCAAAACCACAACGGTCCGGATCACCGATCGCGGCCCGTTCGTCGATAACCGCGTCATCGATCTTTCCCTGGCTGCCGCGCGCGAACTTGAATCCGTCGGCCCGGGCGTGGTTCCCGTGCGCCTCGAAGTCCTGGGCGATGTCGATGTCACCGCAGGTTTCTTTACCGTTCAGGTCGGAGCGTTTCGCGAGCGCACCAACGCGGAGCGTCTCCGCGATCGCCTCGGCCTGACCTACTCTCCAATCTTCATTCAGCAGTATGATTCTTCCGAGGGCACGTTCTATCGCTTGCGTGTCGGCAAAATTTCCGGAGAAGACGCTGCCAATGAGCTAGCCGTGCAGCTGCGCACCAAGGAAGGTTTCACTGCGCTCGTTTTTCGCCTGGATGAATCAAAGTCTGCGGGAGCCAACTGATGGACGAGAACTGTCTGTTCTGCAAGATCGCCGCAAGGAAGATTCCGGCCAAGCTCGTCTACGAAGATGGCGATATATTCGCTTTTGAAGATATTGCTCCGCAGGCGCCCACGCACATCCTGATCTGCCCCCGCAAGCATTTCGCGACTCTCCATGATGCGACTCCCGAAGATCAATCCGTGCTTGGCAAATTGCAGCTGGTGGCCGCCCAACTCGCCAAGGAGCGCAACCTGCTCTCCGGCTATCGCACGGTGTTTAATAATGGCAGCGGCGCCAGCCAGTCGGTCTTTCACCTGCACCTGCATCTCCTCGGCGGTCGTAACCTGCGCTGGCCGCCCGGCTAGAATCCATTCGGGGGTGCGAAAGTGTCGCCGGGAAGTCCAGTCCGCACAGCCCTGCAGCTCACCCTTCAGGGTGAAGGCTTCCAAAACGAGCAGAAGCGCAAAAAAGGCAAGAAACCCTCCGGCCTGAAAGGCCTGAGCTAGAGAAGGCGATCTGAATGCGAGGACAATTTTAAGTGAGTCCACAAAATTTTTCTGGAGGTTTCATGCGTTCTCGTGCGCGACTCAACGCCATCATTCTGATTTTCACTGCGGTTCTCGCTGCACAAATTGCCTCGGCGCAAACGCAATCGCCGGCGGCAAAACCTCGCGAACTCACGATCGACCGCATCTACGGTCAACCCAGTCTGAACGGCCGCCAGACGCGCGGCATCGCCTGGTCGCCGGACGGAACCCACCTCACGTTTCTCGACACGAAAGGCGCCGGGAAAGATGCCAAGACCGAGCTTTGGTCCATGGACGCGGCCACCGGTGAGCGCTCTGTTCTGATTTCTGCAGACAAACTGGAAAGCATTTTCCCTGCTCCTGCCTCGCACCAGTCCCAAGCCACTGGCGCCGGCCGGCGTCCACCTTCGCAGTATCAGTGGGCTCCGAACGGCAACGCCTTGCTCTTTGAAGGACCAAATGCACTCGCCTGGTACGACCTCAAAACAGAATCGGGCAAGGTACTTGTTTCCGGCAAGGACGAACTCACCGATGTGAAAATCTCTCCGGACTCCAATTACATCAGCTACGTTCGCGATCACAATCTTTGGCTCGTCGGTACGGCCGACGGTAAAGCGCGCGCCTTCACCACAGGGGGCAGCGAAAAACTCCACAAGGGTGAACTCGATTGGGTCTATCCCGAGGAGCTCGAGATATTCACCGGCTACTGGTGGGCGCCGGACTCTTCGGCCATCGCCTATCTCGAGATGGACGAGACCAACGTCACGCAATTTTCATTGCCCAATTTCGAGTCCTATACCGGCGAGGCGGAGCTGCAGCGATATCCCGTCGCCGGCGGCGCGAATCCGGTCGTCCGCGTGCTGGTCGGTTCTTTGCGTGGCGGCGAACCGCGCCTCATAGATACCGGCTCGGAGACGGACATGTATATTCCGCGGGTGAACTGGTTACCCGATTCGCGCCGTCTCGCGGTTCAACGCCTCAACCGCGACCAGAATCAGCTTCAGCTGCTCTTGGCCGATGCGGCCACGGGACAAGCTTCCGCGCTATTGACCGAAAAGGACCAATACTGGATCAACGTCAACGACGATTTGCATTTTCTGAAAGACGGCAAGCGATTCCTCTGGTCGAGCGAGCGCACCGGCTATCGCCATATTTATTTGTACGGCTCCGACGGAAGGCAGATTGCGCAACTCACCAAGGGCGATTGGGAAGTGAGCCACATCGACGGCGTGGACGAAAAAACAGGGGTCGTGTATTTCACGGCAACGGAAAAATCCCCTATCGAGAGGCATTTCTATCGCGTGGGACTCGACGGCAATGGTCTCGCGCGCATCACCAAAGAAGACGGGGTGCACAGCATCAATCTGTCGCCGGTGGCGAATCTCTACGTCGACACCTACTCAAATGCCATGACCCCAGCGCGGCAGGATGTGTATCGCCCGGACGGCAGAAAAGCAGCCACGCTCAACGAAAACAATGTGCCGGAGTTGTCGCAATATCACCTCTCTCCTGTCGAATTTTTCACGGTCAAAGCCCGCGATGGAATCGCACTAAATTGTTTGCTCATCAAGCCGCCTAATTTTGATCCCGCCAAGAAATATCCCGTGATCGTGTACACCTACGGTGGCCCCCACGCGCAGGTGGTTCTGAACGCCTGGGGCGGCCCGAATCTGCTGTGGCACGAAATGATGGCGCAAAAGGGGTACATTATTTTCGCCCTGGACAATCGCGGCTCCGCCGGCCGCGGGCACGTTTTTGAAGAGTCAATTCGCTACCATTTCGGCGGTCCGGAGCTTTCCGACCAGCGCGACGGAGTTGCTTGGCTCCTGCAA
This sequence comes from Candidatus Acidiferrales bacterium, assembly GCA_963722985.1. Taxonomy (GTDB): domain Bacteria; phylum Acidobacteriota; class Terriglobia; order Acidiferrales; family UBA7541; genus Acidiferrum. The sequence goes on from CAVROZ010000008.1 coordinate 1,777,856, forward strand.
CAACCCTGGGTTGATCCGCAGCGCATCGGCATCTGGGGCTGGAGCTACGGCGGACACATGACTTTACACGCCATGTTTGAAGCCGCTGATCTGTTCAAGGTGGGTTTCGCTGGCGGCCCAGTCACCGATTGGCACTTCTACGATTCCATTTACACGGAACGCTACATGGGCCTGCCGCAGCAACACGAAAACGAGTACAAGGAATCGTCTCCCGTCAGCCACGTCGAAAATTTCAAATGGAAATTGCTCATCGCCCAAGGCACCGGCGATGACAACGTGCACTACTCGAACACTCTGGCACTGGTTAATGATCTGATTGCGCACGGCAAATACGTCGAAGTTATCGCCGTCCCAGGCCGTGGCCATGGCGTCAGCGACCCGCCAGCGCGTAAAGTCGTGTGGACCCGCGTCACACAATTCTTTCTAGATAACTTGTGAAGCTACAATGAGTTCGTCAGCTTTACGATGACTATTGATTTCTCGTAAACCAATCGAGCATGGAGCCTTGAATTTGTGCCGAGCGTTACAAGTAAGCGCTCTAGGCGTCAGCGTTGTTGATTCCGTTTGAGGCGAAAGCGACTGCTCGACACGCGCGTCTCAGATGCGACCGAACGACCCGCCCTCCTGACGCCATTCAACTGGCCTGCGCTTCCGCCGCCGAAGTTAATCCGTTCATCAGGAATGATGAGCATGAAACGTGTGGACGGAATCTAGTTTCTGGTGCCTCTCGACAAGGCCCCGCTCTACGGCGTTTCTCGCCGAGCCGAGATCTATTTCGCCTCTAAATCCACATCTTTGAGCGGCAAATCCCAGTGCGCATCCAGGATCTCAAACCGTCGCTGCTCCTCTTTCTTGTAAGTTTCCTGATCCGGGAAAAGCTGCTTCAATAGCGCTGCTGAATCATATCCGTCGTGGGCCACGGTGGCGTTTTTGTACACGATCGTTACTCGGTAATCCCATCGGCCATCTTCCGTGCTGTGATAGAACGGCGCCACAGCGGAGACCTTGAGCATGCGGCCCATCTCCACTTCTTTCTTCAGCACCGGATAATGATTCTTCCGAAACAGCGTAATGAACTCGTCGGCGTGCCCCCATTTCGTCTTGTAGTAGTACTCCACCACGAATGGCTTATCCGTTTGCGGCGCGCTCTCCGCTCGCGCGTGAGTCACTCCGAATGCCAATAAGCCCGCCGCGATCAAGAGCGCCAACAGAAGTGCGGCGCGAAGCCAGGACGTTTGCCCCATAATTCTCCTCCAACTTTTGCGGATGAGCGCATTGTAGCCTGTTTCGGTGCTGCACGTCGCGGAGCATTCGGGTACCGGCTGGTCAGTAATCATCAGTACGCGGCGCGCGTCAATCGGTCCCGAATCGCCGCCCATTCCCGTGTTTCGGGCGGCAACTCGACCGCGATCCAGTCCAATCCATCGCGATCGAGTTCGTGCAGCCGCCCATAGAGCTTCGCCGCATACGCGATCGGATCTGCCGGCATCCTCATCACCAAGGCCGCCTTTGCCTCATGCTCCCTAAAAAGATATGCGCCGCGACCGTGGTCGGGAAGTCGCCCATGATTCACAAGCAAAACTCGCGTCCGGGGACTGTAATGCCTTTTGTGTTGTCCCGGCGAGCGATGTGCCGCCTCGCTCGCTTCTCCGGCGAAAACCGCGTCCGCCACAAAGGCCATACCGGGCCGTAACACCTCGAGGCCGTCTTTCGTTACGGCGATCACCGTCGATTCCAGCCCAACTTCACAAGGTCCGCCGTCGAGCAGAAACGGGGTATCGTCGCCAAACGCCTCGCGCACATGTTGTGCGGTTGTAGGTGAAAGCAGCGCGAAACGGTTCGCGCTAGGTGCCGCGATCGGGACGTCTGCCGCTCGCAGCAGCTCGAGCGCCACCGGGTGACGCGGCATGCGAAGCCCCACTGTAGAGAGCCCTGCCGTCACCTCGTCAGGAATCACATGGTGCTTCGGCACGACAATGGTCAGCGGCCCGGGCCAATATTCGCCCGCGAGCTTTTCCGCCTCTTCGGGCCACTCGGCCGCAAGTTCGCGAGCCTCCTCAACACTGGCAACATGCACAATCAATGGGCTATTCGAAGGGCGACCCTTGAGCGCGTAGATCTTTTGAACCGCCGCGGCGTCCAGCGCATTCGCGCCTAAGCCGTAAACGGTTTCCGTGGGGAAAGCGACGAGCCCGCCGGCTCTTACGATTCCGGCGGCTTTTTGGATTTCTTCCCGGCTTGTCATGGTGTTTCTTTGATTGTCGCAGATTGTCGCTCGCTGAAGAACCCGTCTCGAGGGGCTTGTGGCACGGCTAAAAGCCGCGCCTTCCGCCGCAAGGGCTGAAGTGCATGAAGTGCGAAGTCGGCTCGGCTGACGCTCGCCAGGCTGCGGTCAGGCCATTTTCGGGGTACTAGGTCCGCCATCGCGGAACATTTCGACTGAGCCCGGCGTATCAATGGTCAACTGTGGAGGTGTCCTATGAACCGCTTTGTTTTGGGGCTTGCCGCGCTACTCCTCGTTCTTCCCGTGCTCGGCAACACCAAATCTGAAACCATCCTCACGGGGAAATCCCACATGGAGTTTAGCTGTCCCGCCAATCTTCCGCTCGAGCTGCACGTGCGCTCCGGCGAGATTCTCATCGTCGGTGCCGACGACCAAGAAATCACCATCGACCTCGCCGGCAAAAACGCGGACAAGATCCAGGATGTGAAGGGGCGCCTCTCGGTCAGCAATCACCTCGCCCTGCTCAGCTTGACCGGTGGACCCAGAGACGAATTGGAAATCATCATTCATGTCCCGAGGAATTCCGACCTTACCGCGCGCATCTTCGCCGGAGAAGTCAACGTCCAGGACGTCATTGGCAACAAGGATCTTGAACTTCATGCCGGCGAGCTCAACATCGCGGTCGACAAACCCGAAGATTACGGCCACGTCGATATGTCGGTTGGTATCGGCGAAGTCAATGCAGGGATTTTCGGGGATTCCAAGGACGGATTCTTCCGTTCCATCTCGCGGGGCGCCGGCGGCAAGTATCGCCTTCACGCCCACGTTGGCACCGGCCAATTGAGCGTGCGCTAAATCTGTCACAGCTGTCTTCAAGACGCGGCCGCGCATGGCGGTGACCAGTAGGATAGGGCATGTGTCCTCCGAGCCGCCTCTGCTTCCTCAGTACGTTCGAGGAAGATCGTCTCTGTCAACGCAAAGTAGAAATGTCCGGGTTTTCGCCAGATAGAAATGTCCGCTTCCATGGTTTTCTCCAAGGGTGATTCGCAGGTACATGGTATTTAGGTTTGATTTTGTTTTTGGGTCTTGGTGCTTGTTCCGCAAGTCCTGGAGGCCGTAGGCCGGAAGGACTTGCGGACATTCGTGAGGGTTCTGAGCAAGAGTGCAGCCGCAGATAGCGCCCGCGGTAGCGCAACCAATGACTTCCGTCTAACCGCCGTTCGATCTCAACCGCAGCTCCACGAAGCCCGGCACAGACTTCTTCCCGCACTATCCCCCAGCGATTTCCATCCCAGCTGACGGTGTGATCCTCGGCCACCCTACGGGCCACGCGCACACTCAGGATCTCTTCCAAGTGCTGTTCTCGGCTGAGTGGTCGATGCGCATTGCGCGACAAGCGAGGCACGACCGTGAACCGCTGCTCCCACTCAGGAAGAAAGCGCGTCTCCAGGAAATGATTCGCTCCCAGGATGCTGTCGATTCCCGCCAAGCGCATCTCCTTCACCAGGCCATCCTGCAGCGTTTCAAACAACCTCTCGATACGCCCTTTCGCTTGCGGGCTGTGGGCCGCGATCCATTCGATCCCCAGTTCGTGCAACGCTCGCCCAAACTGTGTGCGCAGCGGCTCTCCCCGCAGTTGTTCGGGAAGCGGCTGCGGCCCGGCCTTTCGAAAAATGCTGGCTTTATCGGTGTAATGAGCCAAGGGACGTCCATAGCGCCGTAACCATCCCTGCAGGGTTCGCAAGTTCTCTTCGGTAGTGTCGTGCTCGGTGAACCGTCCCCAGATGCGGCTGGTGGCATCATCGATCAGGGCGATGAGCTGGCAAGCCGGACCGCGATCCTCCAGCCAGCGGAACGGAGAGCTGTCCTGCATCACCAGCTCCCCGAAACTGGCTCTGCGCTCGCGCCACACATGCACGGTTTTCACGCGCTGGGCGCGCGGGCGCCACAAGGCCGCCTGGGTCATCCACTTTCGCAGCGTCTCCCGGCTCACGGAGAAACCCTCCTGGGCGAGGTGTTCGGCGGCCAGCGTGGGTCCGAAATCCGCATAACGCTGGCGCAGTCGCGCCAGAATCTTCTGTTCGAAGCGGGCTGCCAGCTTGCGGTTTGATGGCTGGCCGCGCAGCCCGTGAACCAGGGAGTGATCTCCGCGCTCGCGAAGGCGGAGCAGCATCCGCCGCACCTGGCGGTCGGTTACTCTAAGCCGCACGGCTGCCTCGACCTGCGTCAGATGCTTCTGCTGTACCTCGTGCAACACTTTCCATCGGTCCCGTTCTCGTTGGCTCAAAGCGATCCGCTCCATTTCCATGGGCCCCTCGGCCTCCCATGGAAGCGGACATTTCTACTTTGCACAAACCGGACATTCTCATTTTGCGCCGACAGAGGAAGATCGTCTCTTGATTAAATTTTGTCCGTATGTTCAGATGCCCGCGAACTTACTTGATAATTTGGAGGACAGCGATGCAAGAGGTCTCGAGCGACTTCATTCGAGCAATTCGTGTCCCACGCCGGCATATTCTCTCCGGCATGGCCGTCTCTCTAGCTGGGATTTCTTCCGGTTTCGACCTATGGGGTTCATCTCCGCAGCAGGCCATGAAAGAGGCTCCAGCCACGCAGTTCAACAAGACGCGCACATCCCTTCACGACGAAGTTGATTTCAAGGCCAGCACGCAACGAATCTACGAGGTCTTACTTGATTCAAAACAATTCGCCGCATGCACCGGCTTGGCTGCCGACATCGATCCGAAGGCAGGCGGCCCTTTCTCGATGTTTGGTGGCATGATTGTCGGCCGGAATGTGGAACTGGTTCGCGACGAGCGGATCGTTCAAGCCTGGCGTCCCACTCACTGGGACCCAGGCGTCTTTTCCATCGTTCGATTCCAACTGGAACCGCAAAGCAGCGGAACCAGAGTCGTTCTCGATCACACCGGTTTTCCGGAGGGGGATTTCGACCACCTCGAGGCCGGATGGCAAGAGCACTACTGGGGACCGCTTACGAAATATCTTGGCTAGCTCTCGATTACTCCCCACTCTTCGACAAGTATTGATCCGGGATGGGATTGTCCGCGGTTTCACCCGTCCAATACACATCCACAACCCACCAGCGCGAACCGTCGTTATACAACTGAATGCTGTTGATTCCGCGCTCAAACGGCTTGCCATCCTTGGTTTCCCGCGATTCATAGGTACTGAAGATGTGCGTGACGCTTCCGAAGGTCTCCAACTTCCGCGAGACCTCGCGTTCGTAAAATCCGTGTTCCTTGAAATATTTCCCTGCGCCGTCGACGTAGCCTTGGACGGTCATCGCCTTGTATCCGAGCGCTCCGTCCTTTTTCTTGAATGTCGCGATGAGCTGCGCCTCCGGAATAAACAGGGATCGAAACCGTTCCCAATCGCGATCGCCTGGCGGGCCGCTGATCGAATCGTACAGAGCCGCTACAATGGCGTCGCGGCTCGTCACGTCCGCCGGGTGCACTGCGGTTGGCGCAGCCGCAGTGCCAGGCTTATCGGTCTGCCCCACGTCCGACGTCGGTGTCAGGGTCACAACAGCCACGCCGATGAAGACCGCAAAGAGCGAAAGATTGAGTTTCACAGGCACACGCCTTTCCCGCGGTTCGACGTCGGCCAATCCCAAATGTTTCTTCGCTGGCGCCTATTCTTTCACGTCTTGTACATTCTACACTTCGGCTGGGGCGACACCGTGGATGCTCTCTGCCCGCTTTCCGAATTCAGGAGTGGTGTAGCCAAGTCGAAACGGCAACGTAGGTTCTGTGCCGGGCCACAGAAATCCACCTTCTGTCGACGGGTTTCTGCAGCCAGATCAGACACTGACGCCCAAATTCGCGGTTGTCGCGAACTAGGGAACGCCCAACAGCACGCCAATATTCGACGAACCGCGTTGTAGCACGTTGCACCATCGGAACGACTGAATGTTTCCAGGAGCTGGCAAGCTTTGCGACAGAAGCGCGTGGCTTCACAACCACAACCCGCGTTGGCCGCGGGAAGGCCACCAGGCGTGCTCGCGAAGGAACTTTCACGGCAGGTTTTGAGACACGAGCCTTACCCTGGGCTGTGGCACGAGGAGGTGCGACAGGCACTCGAGGGACGTCCACCACGACCGCCCGAGCCGGCTCTGACGCAGCCGCAAGTGACAGCGGCTGCGAGGCCGCGACAGAAACCCCTCCGACGGTCAAGGATGTTTCGACCGGCGGTTCTCGCACATCGACCACCATAGCGGGCTCCGAGGCCAGCACGGTCTCCATCGATTCCATGCGAAGTGCAACGGTAACCGCTTCGACGGCCACAGGTTCCTCGACAGCAGGCTCCGGTAGTTTGACCGCCGCGTCGGGTTCGAAGGCAAGTGCAGTCACAAGCGGTTCCGTGATGGGCACGACGGAAACGGCAGGCTCGGCGGAAACAGCTTCGAAAATAGGTGCCAGCTCGGGGGTTGGCATAACGGGTTCACTCTCAGTGAAAGTTGCCATTGGCTCTAGCTCTAGTGCGGAAGCTTCTCTCTCGACGTGCGCGCAAATCTCCAGGGCGCTGCTCCGGGAAGCGGCAAACTCGGGAAGCAAGATATGCGCGATCCCCGCAATCGCCGGTGCTCGTTCTACGAATTCCTCAAGGGCCGTCCTAGGCTCGATCACAAGAGGTTCTGGCTCGAGAATAGCAACCGCAGCGAGGGAATCGGATACAACAGTGGTTGCCTGTGTCGCACTCTTCAGAGCTTCAGGTGCGGGCACAGAAATCTGTTCCAACCGATATTCGTGGGACTGCGTCTCCGCAACCGTGGTCTCCAGATGCGGGAAGGGAATCAGCCGGCCAAACCTGCCCGACGCCACCGCATCTTTGTCGAGTTGTGGTGCTCCACTCAGATCAAAGTATTGCGCCACGCGCAGAACGTCACTCGGGTTTATGACCTTCCGACGATCGGCATACGCTGCCAAAAGCGCGTGCTCGCACAGCAGATTAATCACGCGCGGAATCCCACGCGAATAATCGAAAACTTCCTGGATGCTCTCTTCGGGGAACACAGCCGCTTCGGCTGACCCAGCCAGCGCTAATCGCGAAGCAATATAACCCGCGGTTTCCGGCACGGTCAGCGCCGGAATCTTGCAGTGATACATCACCCGCGTCTGCAATTGGGCGAGTTTCTGCTCGCTGAGTTTCTCCTCCAGATTGGGCTGTCCTGCCAGTACTAACTGTACGAGCTGCGTGCCTTGAACCTGCAAGCGCAACAGCGCGCCAAGCTCGCGGATCGTCTTGTCTCTTAATGCCTGCGCTTCGTCGATCAGAATCACCGGGCAATCGCCGGCGCTACGCCGGTTGATCAGCCAATGCTTGAGCGCCAGCAGCAGTTCTTTCCTGGAATTCGCGTAGCAAGGGACGCCAAAGTCCTCAAGGATAAGTTCGAGCAGGTCGACCGACCGCAGCAACGGGTGGAAAACATAGGCAGTGGGGTAATTGTACTTCCGCAGCCAATCGAGGAGATAGCGCAGAACAATGGTCTTGCCTGTTCCTGCTTCGCCAGTCAGAATCAGGAATCCCTGGCGCGCTTCAATGCGAGAGACCAGCTGCAGCAGCGCTTCGTCATGTGCTGCCGTCGAGTAAAACCTTTCCGGATCTGGCGAAACGAGGAAGGGATTTCGCGTGAGTCCGAAATGTCCATAGATCTCTTCGTACATGAGTCCTACCGGCAAAGCAGTAGCCTTGGACATCGCGGGGAGAAAGGAGTTTAAGGCTTGCGTAAGGACAGAGCAACGAAAAGATGCGGTTCTACAGCACAAACGTGAGGTACAGCAGTACCAAGTGTACTAGGTTCTCCTTCCGTTAATCGATTCCCTGGATGCGCAAACTGACCAGCTGATCGATGCTCAAATTCTGCATTCCTCGTGACTTGAGACCGGTGATGTATTCCGGCGTCACGCCGTGAATACGCATGGCAATCAATTGATCGGGTTCCGGATGTGGGTAGCCAAGCGACTGCACCTTTTGAATGAACTCAGGCGAAACTCCGTGGATGCGGAACGCAATCAGCTTGTCGAGGTCGACGTGCTGGTAACCTTCTTTTTCCAATTGCCCGATGAATTCAGGCGTAGCCCCGTGAATACGCATGGCGATTAGTTTGTCTTCATCGGGCTGATAACCGGATTTGTGCAGGAAGCGCACCATCTCCGGGGTCACGCCATGAATGCGAAAGGCCACCAGCTTGTCGCAATCCGTCACGGGAATTCCGGCGTCTCGCAGCTCTTTGATGAAGGCGGAATTCACATTGAAAATGCGGAAGGCGATGAGCTTGTCCGTGTCCAGTCCCAGCAGGTGCTCGCCCTTCATCTCTTTCGCGAAATTCAGGCTGACGTCCATCACCGCCATCGAGAATTGCTTTTCTTCGTCAATTCCCGTGAATCCGAGCGCATTCATCTCGGACGCGTAGTGCGAATCGGCAAGAAAGTGGAACACTCCGGCCCCTTCGCCATCATTCAGGTAGCCTTCACAATCGAACTTGCCGGCGTCTCGCGTGATCGCGAACTTCACGTCCTGCTTTCCCGGCTTCGAAATGTCCAGCCCGACAAAAGCGCTCAGCGGCCATGCCGAGGAGTGCGTTGACGAATTCCCCTGGCGGCGGTGAATCAGCGCGAACTCCACTTTGCCTGGTTCATCGCTGCGCACGATCGTCCAGCTTCCGCTGAAGCTTTCAGCGGCGCTTGCCACCCAACCCGCCAGCAGCGTGCAAACCACGAGAATGTAGACAGTAATTCCCTCGCGACGGTTCACGGTGTCCTCCCGCTTACTTCTCGGCGTCGAAAACGCCGGTCTCTTTCAAAGCGATCAATTTGTCCAGGGTCAAATCTTTGAAACCATGGCTGCGGACTTGCGCGATGAATTCCGGCGTGACGCCTTGCACTTTGGCACCAATGACGTCATCCACGTCCACCGTAAAGCCGGTGTCTCTCAGTTCCTTGAAATACTGTGGCGTCACACCCTGCACCTTCATCCCGATCAGTTCCTCGGACGTGGGATGAACCCCGATGTCGTTGAACCCTTTCACATATTCCGGTGTGACTCCCTGTACTTTCATGCCGATAATGTCATCGGAATCCAATTTCAAACCCAATCCGCGCATCTCTTTTACGTATTCGGGCGTGATTCCCTGAACTTTCATACCGATGATGTCGTCGGCGTCGGTCTTCAGGCCCAGTTCGTGCATTTGGCGGACATATTCGGGCGTCACTCCTTGCACCTTCATGCCGATCAGTTCGTCCGCGTCCAAGTTGTGTCCGGTAGCGGCTTTCATCTGGTTGACGTAGTCGCCGGTTATGCCTTGCACCTTCATGCCGATGAGTTCGTCGACATCCAACTTGCCATCTTTGGATTTGATGTATTCCTTCATTGACTTGATGTAATCGGCGGTTATGCCCTGGACCTTCAGGCTGATCAGTTCGTCGACGGTCAAATCTGTCAGACCGGCGGCGCTTAGGGAGTCGATGTAGCTTTGCTTGGGCGCATCGGAGCCGGCATTTTTGTCTTGAAAGGCAGAGGCAGCCGCCGCGTTTGCGTAGGCTTGGGACAGGTTGCTATATGCGTACGAGTACGCCTTCACAGCCGACGACGGAGCAGGCCGTGGGGTTGGATCGGGTCGCGGCGTAGGCGCGGGCGATGCCGTCCGAGCTCGAGTGGGGGCCGGCGTTGGCGAAGCAGCGGGCGTAGTGCCGGATCCCGATTGTTGGCCGACTTTGGCGTCGGGCCCTGCGGGAACCTGCGCCCGTCGAATTGGCGCAGCGGTTACATCTTCCGGGGCTTCCTTTGCCGTCGGAGCAAGAGCCGGAGCGGGCGTTTGTGCCGCCTGGATATGGTGCACACTCCCGAGCAGCGCGCTTCCTGCCAGAAGCGCCGCCGACAGGCACAGAACGCCTGCCGACAAACTCGCGCCGCGAACTTCTGCCGCCGCATTGGCGCCAAGCAACCGCGCAACGCGCGCGACAAGCGGGCTGCGGTTCACAGCCATCGCCAGTTGCGGCACCGCCTTGCTTTCCGCCATGCGCGTCAGAGCATGTGCGTAGGTCACCGGACTGCCGCACAGCGCGACGGCTTCGTCATCGCAGCAATGTTCGCGTTCGACTCTCACGCGCTTGCCCAACCACCATACCGCGGGGTGGTAGAACAGCAGCGTTTCGACAGCCACCTGGAACAAGTTAACCAGCGCGTCGTACCTGCGGATGTGCGCCAATTCGTGCGCAATCACCGCTTCCAGTTGTGCCTCGGTCAAACCCGTTACCGCGCTCATTGGCAGCAGCACTACCGGCCGGAGCCATCCTGCAACGGCAGGAGCATCCAGGCGCAGGCTTTCGCAGTATCGCACCACTCGCGTCAGGCCCATGCGCCGCTGCAAGGAAATGCACAGTTCGAGAAGACCCTGTCCTACAGGCGTCGTCTCTCTGCGGCGCAGTCGCTCGATCAGCAGAATGCCGCCAGCCGAACGCAAGCTGAGCAGCACAACTCCGATAAACCAGAGCTCCACGAGCCAGGGAAAATAAGTTGCAGCGCTCGCGCTTTCCTCGGGTTTCACGGCAACCTTCACGACCGTCGAGCCGTGGAGATTCTGAGTTGTCACGGTCTGAATAAACACATTTTCGGTCATGGCCGGCGAACTCGCCGTTTCCTGCGTACGAGAGACTAGGAAAGTGCCCACCGGCGCCAAGAGCATCAATCCGAGCGTCAGAACACCCAGCACATAACGCGTCGATGCGCTTCGGCAAATCGACATCGCCACATACGCCAGCGCCGCTAAGGCCGCTCCCTGCCACAGAAAATGCAGCAGCGAAAGCGCCAGCAATCGCAGCGTAGCTTCGGAAAGCCACGGAATCGGCAGCATCATCGGATTTTCCTTTCATGCTCGTTGAGCAAACGACGCATTTCGTCAATCTCTTCTCTTGAAGCCTTGCGTCCCGCCAGCGCGTGCATCATCAATTCGCTGGCAGAGCCGTCAAAGACGCGCTGCAAGACGTCCAGCGCCAGGTCGCGCTTGGTCGTTTCCTCCGGCTGCACCGCTTCATATACATGCGCACGCTGCGTCTCGTTGCGTTGCACGGTGCCCTTGGCGGTCATGATCTGCATGAGCTTTAAGACGCTGGTGTAGCCGATTGGTCTTTTCTCGCTGAGCGCCAGATGCACGTCACGAACCGTAGACGGTCCGTGCTCCCATAGAACGTGGAGTATCTCGAGCTCAGAAGAAGTAGGTTTTTTCGTAGAAAGAGTGGCCATGGCGAGACTCTACTACGAAGGTATTCGTAGTGTCAACGAAAATCTTCGTACTTGCATGCTTGACACGATAGGCCCGCCATAGGCGTCCTTCAGCCCATTGTCCCGGGAAGCAGATTCCTCGCCTCCCGCTCTGCTCGGAAATGACACCCTCGAGGGCAGGCAGTTGCCCGGCCTACAAAAGAGCATTAGCACCTACTGCGTCACCAAATCTTTTGCTTGGGGTTTGACGTGCACTGCGGCCAGACTGGCGGCATCCCAACCCCCGCCCAAAGCCTTCACCAGGAGCACCGAGGTGACCAGGCGCTGCCCTTGAATCACAGCGGCTTCCTGCTCGTTGCTCAACAGGTTTTGCTGCGCGCTGACCACGTCTAGATAATTCACCAAACCGCCGACGTAGCGCGAGGTGGCGATATCGACTTGCTTGCGCGCGGAACCCACCGCGTCAGCCTGCGATTGCCGCGCCGAAGCCAGCACTTCGAGCCCGGTAACGTTGTCCTGCACCTCACGGAACGCATTCAGTACGGTATCGCGGTAGTTTGCCACGGTCGCGTCGTATCCCGCCTGCGAATATTGCACCTGTGCGTGAAGAGCGCCGCCCGAGAAAATATCCTGTGCTACATTGGCGCCCAACGCCCAAAATCCGCTCTCCGCATTCAACAATTGCGAAATGCGCTGAGAATTCCATCCTCCCTGCCCATAAAGAGTCAGCGAAGGATAATACGCAGCCTTGGCGATTCCGATCTGTGCATTCGCCACGGCCATCTGCCGTTCCGACTCCGCGATGTCCGGGCGCCGCTCCAGCAAATCCGAGGGAATCGTGGTGTCGATATGCGGTGGCTCCGCGGCAAGTTCGCGCGCAGCCAGATGAAAATCCGGCGCAGGCTCGCTCACCAGTGCAGCAATCGCGTCTTCGAACTGCTTTCGTGTTTGTTGCAGCAAGATAGCCTGCGTGCGCGTGGTATTCAGCAACGTCTCTTCTTGAGCCACGTCGAGTCCAGAAGCGATGCCCCCGCGGTGCCGCGATTGCACCAAATCGAGCCCCTTCTGCAGGGTCTCCACCGTCCGGTTGGTTATCCCAATTTCCGAATCGAGTTCGCGAAGCGTGAAATAGTCCGCGGCGAGTTCGGCGGTCAAGACCAGCCGAACGTTTTCGAGGTCCGCGGCGTTCGCTTGATAAGCGGCCTGCGCCGCTTCAATCGTCCGGCGCCGCTGCCCAAACAAATCCACTTCATAACTAACGGTGAAGGGAAGGTTGAAGTTGCCCTGGGTGACCGGCCCGCTGAGTGGAACGGATGATCCCGTGGGTCGCGTTCCGGAGTATCGTTCGGCTCCCGCTTGCGGGCCCGCCGTCACGGTGGGAAATAGTGTGGCGTTCTGCACCGCAGCCGAAGCCCGGGCCTGCGCAAAGTGCGCAATCGAAACCTTCAGGGTCTGATTCGCGGCCAGAAGTTCCGTTTCAAGGCCATTCAACTCTTCGTCATGGAAAACAGTCCACCATTCCGTCTTTGGGACTGAATCTCGGGGGTCGGCCTGGCGCCACGGCTCCTGCACTTGCCAGTTCGCAGGCACGGGCGCGGTGGGCCGCTTGTAATTCGGCCCAACCGTGCAGCTCACGCACAGCAAAGCCGCAGTCAATCCACACAGAATCGCCCGAACGCGACTCACCAAGATTGCCCGAACAATCATCAGGGTTTTTTCCCGTTGGCAGGCATCGGTCTTGCCGCAGGCTGAGCCGGCGGCGCAGGCTGACCTGGCTCGGGCGCCGGAGCAAGAGGGTTCGTGACCTCCTGGACATGAACTTGCTCGCCGCTTTCGATGGAATCGGGCGGATTCAGCACGATCCAGTCGTCGTGCTTCAACCCGTTCAGAACTTCAAGCGAGGTGCCATAATCTCTGCCGATCTCGAGCGGCTGGAGCCGCACGCGGTGATTTGCATCGATGATGACTGCGCGCAAGCCCTCCGATCGAAACAGAAGCGCATTCACCGGAACTTGCAGCCGCTCGCCCTGCACACGCACCAGCAGATGTACTTGCGCATAACCGCCGGGCAGCAAAAGCCCGGTTTTGTTCGGCACGTCCACTTCGGTCAGCAGTGTGCGCGTCGCGAGATCGATCGCTTCCGCGGTTCGCACTACTTCGCCTTGGAATTTCTGACCCGGGTATTGCCCCAGTTCGAGGAATGCACCAAGCCCTCGACGGATCGAAGGCGCGTACGCCTCCGGCACATTCACATAAACGCGAATCGGGTCGGTCTGTGCCAAATAAAAAAGCTGCTGCGACGTGCCGCCGTTGCCAGCGTTGATCAGTGTCCCGATGTCTACGTTTCTTTGCGTAACCACGCCGCTGAATGGCGCATACACTTTCTGGAACGATTTCAACTCGCTCAGCCGCTGGACATTTGCCTGCGACGATTCTACGATTGCCCGCTTCGCCGCCAAGTCTCCCGTCGCGTTATCCACTTCTTGCTTGGAAACGCCGTCGGTCTTCAGCAACTCGCTGTAGCGCGCTTCCGTGATTTGCGAAAGATGCTCGTTGGCTTGCGCCGTCACTAGGTCCGCCTGGGCTTGATTGAGTTGTTGATCTACTTCCGGCGTGTCGATATCCGCCAGCAAATCTCCTTTATTCACGCGGCTGCCGATATCGTGGTACCACTTCCTCAGATAGCCGTTTGTCCGCGCATAGATCGGCGACTCTACATATGCCTGAAGCGTGCTTGGAAGCACCAGGTCTTCAGCGCCGTTCTCCGGCGTCGGATGGATGACGGCTACGGTCGGAACCGCGAGAGCTTCCGTATCTTTAGCCAGCGCCTGAAATTGCGAACGCCGCTGCACCATGACCAGCGCCCCTACAATCACCAGCGCGACTACGATCATGAAGAAGGCGAAAAACAACGAGCTTTTCTTCGGCCTGTTCTCCTTGGCGTCATCGCCGCCCCGATGTGCGACTTCATTCATTGTTCTTGCCTCAGCTAACCTTTCAATTTCGATCCATGATAGCGCTCGGACGCGCTACGCGCTGCGTAGCCGTTTGCGTTCCAACCGTCCATGAATCATCGAAAACACGCAGGGCACAAAAAACAGTGTGGCCACCGTGGCAAACAGCAAACCGCCAATGACCGCACGGCCCAAAGGCGCATTCTGTTCACCGCCTTCGCCAAGCCCCGTGGCCATCGGCACCATGCCGATGATCATCGCCAGGGCCGTCATGATCACGGGACGAATTCGGACGAATCCCGCATCCAGTGCCGCGTCCATCGCGGTCTTCCCCTCGTTCAATTGTTCACGCGCAAAGGACACCATCAAGATGCTGTTCGCCGTTGCCACACCCATACACATGATGGCGCCCGTCAACGACGGCACGTTCAACGTTGTGCGAGTAAACAGCAGCATCCAGCAAATCCCGGCCAGCGCTCCCGGCAGCGCGGTGATAATGATGAAGGGATCCAGCCAGGACTGAAAATTGACTACGATGAGAAGATACGCCAGCACAATGGCCCCGATCAGCCCGACCCCCAGGCCAATGAACGAGGTTGTCATGGTCTGCACCTGCCCGCGGATGACGACGCGGCTACCATGCGGCAACTCATTTTCGATGGCCTTGACCTTCTTTGCGACTTCCTTTGCCACCGATCCCAGGTCGCGGCCGGAAACCGACGCATACACGTCAATCATCGGTTGCACGTTGTAATGCGAGATGGACGCCGGTCGCTCTATCGTTTTGGTGTTCACCAAGTTGGCTAGGATCTGCGGGGCGGGCCCGCTCACGCCGGCATTGATGGGCGTATTCTGCAGCGCCTGATAACTGTCCACGCGGTATTGCGGCGTTTGAACCGCCACGTTGTAGCTAACACCATTTTTCGGATCGAGCCAGAAATTCGGTGCCGTCTGAAAGCTCGATGACAATGAGATGAGCACATTACTTGCAACGTCGCGCGCCTGCAACCCGACGTATTGCGCGCGCGTCCGGTTGATGTCCATGTACAACGTCGGAGAATCGAACGCCTGCTGTACGTGCACGTCCACAGCCCCGGGAATGTGCTTGATCTCCTCTTGCAGCTTGAGCCCGACGGCGTAGTTCCCTGGTTGATTCTGTCCGACGATCTGGATGTCGATCGGAGCAGGTGTTCCGAAATTCAAAATCTGCGTGACAATGTCCGCCGGTTGGAAAAAGAACTGCACTCCCGGAAATTCCCGAGGCAACCTGTGCCGCAGTTCGTCCACATAAAGACCGGTCGGTTTTCCCCGCTCTTGCTTAAGTTGAACCAGAATTTCTCCGTCAGCGGTGCCGAACGTACCCGAATTGCTATAGGTAAGGTTGATGCTGGAATAAGGAAGCCCGATATTGTCGAGCACCGTTTCCAGATCCCTCGGCGGTATCGTCTGGCGAATCACCTGGTTGATTTGACCCGCGAGCCGAGCACTCTCTTCGATGCGCAACCCGGTGCGAGCACGCATGTGCAGCCGAATTTGCCCGGCATCCACAGTGGGGAAAAAATCGCGCCCCAGAACGAAAACCAGGCAGGTGCTCAGCACGCAAAACGCGAGAAAGCAGGCGGCAAAAAGTTTGGAGTGCTCAAGCACAGTCGTCAGAGCGCCGCGATAGGCCATGCGCAGACGCTCGAATCCGTGCTCAAAGCTCTGCTGGTAACGCCGGAAAAATCCCATCTTCTCTCCGGCGTGTTCGTCCGCATGATACTCATCCGCGGCGCTCAACAAATACATCGCCATCGTCGGTACGATCGTCCGCGACCACATATACGACGCCAGCATCGCAAAAATGACGGCTTCTGCGAGCGGCACGAACAGGTATTTCGCGACTCCTGAGAGAAAAAACATCGGGATAAACACGATACAAATGCACAACGTAGACACGAACGCGGGCACGGCGATCTGCTGCGCGCCATCCAGAATCGCCTGTACCGTCTCCTTGCCGAGCGCCAGGTTGCGATTGATGTTTTCGATTTCCACCGTTGCGTCGTCCACCAGAATGCCGACGGCCAGCGCCAGTCCGCCGAGCGTCATGATGTTGATCGTTTCTCCCAACGCGCTTAAGCAAAGGATGCTGACCAGGATGGATAGGGGAATCGAAATGGCGATAATCAGCGTGCTTTTCCAATTACCCAGGAAGAGCAGAATCATGATCGCCGTCAGGCACGCCGCAATCATTGCTTCGCGCAACACGCCCTGAATCGCCGCGCGCACGAACACAGATTGGTCAAAAAAAGTCGAAACTTTCAATCCTTCCGGCCGCGTCGGCTCATAATCCTTCAGCGTTTGTTTTACGCGATCCACAATCGACAGCGTGGACGCGCTGCCGGTCTTATACACGCTCATCAACGTGCCGCGCTGGCCGTTTGCCAGCACAACGTTCGTCTGCGGCGAAAAACCGTCGCGCACGTGGGCGACTTCCCGGAGGTAGATCGTCGAGCCGTTCACAGTTTTTACCGGCAGGTTGTTCAATTCCGCTACCGTCGTCGGGCTGGCATTCAGTTCCACGTTGTATTCGAGCGCGCCCATCTTTGCCGTACCGGTTGGCAAGATCAGGTTTTGGGCGTTCACTGCGTTCACGATGTCGACCGGCGAGAGTCCCTTCGCCTGCAGCGCCACAGGGTCGGTATCCACCGAAATCACGCGCGGCTTTCCCCCGTAGGGAAACGGCATGGCCGCCCCTTGCACGGTTGCCAGTTGCGTCCGGATAAAATTGTTGCCGTAGTCGAACAAGGCCTGTTCGCTGAGGCGGTCGCTGGTCAACCCGATCTGCAAGACCGGAACTGTCGAAGCGGAATAGATAATCACGAGCGGCGGAGTCGTCCCCGGCGGCAGTTGTCTCAAAAAAGTCTGTGAAATGGCCGTCACTTGCGCCAGCGCCGTGGAAATATTGACGCCGGGCTGGAAGAAAATCTTAATCACCGCGATGCCGCTCAGCGATTGCGATTCGATATGTTCGACATTGTTCACCAGCGTGGTGATGCCGCGCTCTACGCTGGTCGTGATGCGTTGTTCCATCTCCTGTGGTTCTAAGCCGGTGTAGGTCCAGTCGAGCGCGATCACCGGGATGTTAATGTCCGGAAAAATGTCAGTCGGTGTGCGCGGAATCACCACGCAGGCCAGCAGGACGATCACCAGTGCCATTACGATGAACGTATATGGCCTGGAAAGTGCTAATCGGACGATCCACATAGAATGCGAAAATTACCCTGTACTCGGATAGCGTGGGCGGGACACGCCGGCTCGATCCCCGGCACGGCGCCCTTTTTCTTCCGATCGAGATAGCTCTTCATTAGACTACGAAAGCCGCCTCTTTAGGTACACAAGGCACGGCCAGGTGCGGCCAGGCCGCCAATTTGGCTGCCTCTGTCTTTTTCTTCCTGTGCCTGTTGTGAAGCGCTTTGGTACATCGCTTGTGCTCGTGATATAAGGCCCTACACCAGGTCCATCATGCCAACTCCATCTTTAACGGGAAATGCCGAAGACCTGCTCAAGTTAGCGGAAGCTCATTTCCAGCAGTTGCGCGACGCCGAGCGAAAATTACTTGCCGCGGCGCCTCTGGGCGAAATGGCCTGGTGCGGCCCGAGCCAAAAGGATTTCGATCCGGCCAATAATCCGCTGAAGGCCGACAGTTGGGGCCCCGAGCGCGGCATCCGCGCCGATCTGATTCGCTGGTTGTGCATCGATCGCGAAGCTCGCGGCTGCGTCGATCCTCGCGGCATCCACGCCCACGGTGCGCGAATTGATGGAGGCCTTGATCTTTCCTTCCTTCGTGTTCGCTTTCCTTTGGCCCTGCGCTGCTGCAGCTTGAAAGAAGAAACGAAGCTCCGTTTTTTGCGAATTCCGACGATCAGTTTCAGCGGAAGCTTCGTTCGTTCGATCAACGCGGAATGCGCCAAGGTCAAAGGAACGGTCTCGCTCAGCAACGGATTCTCCTCTGAAGGGGAAGTCCAATTGCTCGGCGCGCGCATCGGGAGCAATCTCGATTGCGGCGCGGGAAAATTCCGCAACGCCACCGGAAAGGCGCTGCGCGCTGACCGCATCAGAATCCGCGGTAGCCTTTTTCTACGAAATGCCTTCAGTGCGGAAGGCGAAGTGCGCCTCCTCGGCGCGGAAGTCGGCGGGAATCTCGAATGCAATGACGGCTCTTTCTCCAATCCAGGCGGGAGCGCCCTCAGCGGCGATCGCATGACCGTCCACGGCAGCGTCTTTCTTCGGGACGGCTTCACTGCCGAAGGCGAGGTCCGTCTGCTCGGGGCACAGATCAGCGGCAACCTGGAGTGTGGCGGAGGCAAATTCAAAAATCCAGGCGCATCGGCCCTGAACGCGGACCGCATCAGCGTGAAGGGCAACGTTCTCCTGCATAACGGCTTCGTCGCCGACGGTGAAGTCGAACTACCCGGCGCCCAAATCGGAAATAATTTCGCCTGCGACGCCGGCATTTTCAAGAATCCTCGCGCCACGGCGTTAAATGGGGACAGCATCAATGTTCGCGGCTTCGTCTTTTTTCGCGCAGGCTTCTCGGCGGATGGCGAAGTCAATCTTCTCAGCGCGCAAATCGGCGACAATCTCGAATGCGATGGCGGGGCCTTTAGGAATTCCGGAGGGAACGCGCTTACCGCGGACCGCATCAACGTGCAGGGCGACATCTTGCTTCGCGACGGCTTCTCCGCCGATGGCAATGTGCGCCTGGCGGATTCGGTTACGAAAGGAACCATCAAATGGACGGGAGTGCGTGGTCCGGAGCGTGCCTCCCTCGACTTAAGCAACGCTTCCGCCGGCGCCATCCTCGACGATAAGTCCAGTTGGCCCCCTCCCGGGAAACTCGACTTGGACGGCTTCGTCTATGATCAGCTCGCCGCGGGCTTGACGGACACGAAAAATCGCCTTGCCTGGCTGGCTCTCCAACAGCCGTTTTCCCCGCAACCCTATCGCCAGCTCGCCAAGGTCATGCGCAACGCGGGCGTCGACCGAGGCGCACGCCGCGTGCTGTTCGCGATGGAAGACCATTTATGGAAGGAAGAACGCACGTTAGCCGCCGCGCTTTTTCGTTGGCCGCTCAGCCTGGTCGTCGGCTATGGCTACTATCCGCTTCGCGCACTCGCTGGACTGGTACTTTTGGTCGTGATCGGCTGGGCTGTCTTTGGCGGAGCGCGCGCCGCGCACGCCATGGTTCCCCGCGACGAAACCGCCTATGCGCAATTCAAAGCGCACGGCGTTCCGCCGGACCACTACGAACCGCTCGCCCCGTTCGTCTACTCGCTGGAAAATTCTCTGCCACTGGTGAAACTCGGCCAAACAGATCGCTGGGAGCCAGATCCGGCTCCGGCCTGGCGGCACGCGGTGAATCAGCAAGCTGGCGTCAATCCGGGCGAGCCGGAAAATTCTTCACTCCTCGCTTCATCGCGATTTCTCTTTGCCTTTCAACGTCTCCAGGTTCTTCTCGGCTGGGTCCTCGCTACTCTGTTTGTAGCCGGAGTGACGGGCATCGTACAGAAAGACTAGGTAATGGCGGGTCTTCAGACCCATGCGTTCCCTTTCGGCAGCAAGATTTATCCAATGTGCAAAATATCCTCAGACCTGGAAGGCCTGAGCTACAAGTTCGTTGCCGGCATGGTGCCACCGATGACGGTAACGACCCGGAGCAAGAAGCTACTCTCGAACGATGAAATTCATGCGAATACCGCAAACCTCAATGAGGTCGCCGTCGTTCAGCCGCACTGGCCCTTGAATCGGCGCCCCGTTCACGGACGGAATCTTGGCTCCTGTCCCTAAATAATACCCATCATCGCGCTGGTTGATCTGCGCTGCGACTTGCGGTTTGAACCATCCGCGAAGACGAATCGTGGCCATCGACGATTTGCCAATGACCGTCAATTTATTGGTCAAAACGTATTCCTTCTGATCGACTCTGCCATTCAAGACCACCAGAGTCGGCATCTTCACGCGCCCAGGCGAAAACTGCGAACGCTCGCCCAGGGCTGCCGCCTGTTGCAGCATGTCGCGCCGAGCCTTGGTGTCCAGCACCATCGTTTCATTGATTTTTGGAGCTGCCGCTTTCCGGCCGACATCCACGGGAATCGCTGTGTCGGCGGTGGCATCCACCTTGATGCTGTGCTTGCCGATCCAAATGGAATCCCCGTCGTGAAGCATGGCGCGCTCCACGCGAAGATCATTTACAAACGTCCCGTTCAAGCTGTCGAGGTCTTCCACCACCAACCGTCCGCCTTCGTAGTAAACCCGTGCGTGATACGTCGAGACGGCCAGGTTATCGATAGGAAGATCATTATCCGGGGAGCGCCCGATGGACACCGGACGAGAGCCAATGGGCACTTGTTTCACCAGTTTGTCCTCGAACATTAGGCTGAGCTTGGCCATGCCGCTTTCCTCCCTGGGTGCTTCTATTCTTTCTTACCCGGGTCCCGTCGCAGCCAGGAAAACCATCCTTTGTTCTCGTCCTGAATGCGCGCAACAATCACTGTGACGTTATCCATTCCGCCCCGTTCGTTTGCCAGGTCCACCAATTTTTGCGCGGCCGACTGAGGGTCCGTCTCCGCCTGCAGCTTCCCCGCGATTTCCGGTTCGCTTACCATGCGGGTCAGCCCATCGGAACAAAACAGCAGTACATCCCTCGGCATGACCTCGACTTCATCAACTTCCACCTCGACGTCCGCATTCGCGCCGAGGGCCCGCAACAGCACGCTTTGCATTTCACTCTCTTCCGCTTGCTGCCGCGTCAGGATGCCGCGCCGCACTTGTTCCGCCACCAGCGAATGATCGTTCGTGAGTTGCTGCAAGCTTCCCGTGCGCAACAAATAGGCCCGGCTGTCACCCACGTGCGCCAAGCTCATCTTTGTCCCATTCACCCAACCTGCCGTCAGCGTCGCTCCCATACCACGCCGCTCCGGATGCTTCTGCGCCGACTGGTGAATGTTAAAATTTGCCTGGTACACCGCGTTCTGCAGCACCTTCGTCTGCGGGCTCCAGCTGTCGGGTGCGGCTCCAAGCAGCGTGACTCCACTATCTGCCTTGGACCCCTCGGGATTCGCGCAATACTTCTCCACCGTTTCGACCGCCATGGCGCTTGCCACCTCGCCGTGCGCCTCTCCACCCATTCCATCGGACAGGATAAATAGGTTCAGCGCCTCGACAATCCTGAAAGAATCCTCATTATTAGTGCGCACGCGCCCCACGTCGCTCACACCCCCGCACACGATCTGCACAGCGTCTCCTTCCAAGCTTTTCGTGAGCACACGCGTTTCCCCAGCCGCGGACACCCGTTCCGACCTCTTCTTATCCACGCTAGCAGACGCCTGCCCTCTGTGAAAGCCTTTGCGTCGAAGTGATTAACCGCCTATTCGCAACACCGGCCCAATGGCCAGTCCGCAAGGATACCCGAAATGCATCGAATCCCACAGCCTCGCCCCAAATGAGTTGTACCCTTCTACGGACTGGCAAAGTCCACTACAATTCCTTTGTGCGCCCTTTGTCCCGTCCGCTCAGCCATGTGGCCCTTGCTGCGTCTCTCCTGCTTATGAGCCGCCCAATTCGGCCCGCTCAGCAGGCCCCCGCCGCTTCGGGCGCACGGATCCTGCTCCTGCCGCACAAGCTGGTCTCCGGGGAACGCGCCACGCTCGCGGTTCTGGACGTCGCCGGTCGGCTGACTTCTGGCGTAAACATCTCCTTCTCGAACGGCGACAAGGTCACTACTGATGCGACTGGGCGAGCTCTGTTCGTAACGCCGCTCAATCCGGGCACAATCTTCGCCAGCATCGAGGGCCGCAGCGGCCGAGTCTCGAGCACGATTCTCGCTCCGACCGATGTTCCGTCGGCCACGGAAGAAGTCACCGCTGCGCCGCGTGTTGCTTCGATCGCCGACCGCTTCGAATTCGTCGGTCACGGCTTCTGCGGCGATGCCGATGCGAACCACGTGACCATCGCTGGTTTGCCAGGCCTGGTGCTGGCGTCGTCTCCCGCTTCGCTGACGGTCTTGCCGCCGACCGATATGGATCCCGGGCCGGCGACGGTAAACGTAAGCTGCGGGCAGAAAACCGCGGCTCCGTTCAGCATTGTGTTTGTCAGCTTGGAATTGGAATCGAACGGCGCCGCGCTGGCTCCGGGGGAACGGCGCACGTTAACGGTGCGAGTCAGGGGTACGACCACAAAGGTCGGGCTTGAGGCCCGCAATCTCGCGCCCGAAGTTGCCGCGCTCACCGGCGGCGCCGCGGTCAAAGCTCAGTCAAGCGGCGGCGCGGATAATACCGTGAAGTTTGAGTTGGTCGGTAAAGCCCATGGCAGTTTCACTGTTTCTATTCGGTTGTTAGCGCCGCTGTCGCCGCCGAAGGCGTCGCCGTGACGGGTCTTTAGGCGCGTATAAATCGACCGGTCTTTGAAAGCGGTCCGCCTCAGAAGGCGGGCCCTACCTACCCAAGACACACTCGTCGGGCCGCACACCTTACGGCAGCGGCCGGCTTGCAACACTTCAGAATCACGCCGATTTTTTTGCGGCGTTCGGCGGCGGAGGTAGCTCCAAGCTGCCTTGGCGCTCATCGACAATGCCGACTACATCGCCATTGTCGAGCAGATTGGTGAGGGAATTGGACGCTTTTTCGAAGCGCTTGTCGGCTTCGGAATAGCTCATTTGCGCATTCTTCAGGTGCGTTCCTACCTTATCGAAGCTTTCGCTGAACGTGTCCAATTGTTTGCGCATTCCTGCTAAGTTCGCGCCCAGGCGCTTAGCGTTTTCTTCGATTTGCATTCCGCGCAAGCCCATTGCGATCACGCTCAAATGTGCGTAGAGCGTGTTTGGCGAGACCGCCATGATTTTTTTCGACCGGCAGTAGGCGTCCAGCGCAATGCCGCGCGGATCGACGCTACGTAGCAATTCGTAATATACCGACTCGCTTGGCACGAACATCAATGCGAGCTCGAGAGTGTCCTCGTCCGGGACGATATATTTTTTGGCGACGGAATCGGTGTGGAGCTTCACGGCGTTCACGAACGCTTTGCGGGCGTCGTCACCTTCCGCTTCGAGGCGCTGAAACGCTTCGAGGGGAAATTTCGAGTCGATGGCCAGCAATTTCTTATCGCGGAGGTGAACGACGACGTCAGCGGCTTCGCCGCTTCGGAAGCGGTACTGCTTCGAGTATTGCGACGGAGGCAGGCAATCCTCGAGCAGTCGTTCCAGCGTGGTTTCACCGAAACTACCGCGAGACTTTGTGCCACCCAAGATGTTTTCGAGGCGTGTCGCGGCCTCATGCATCAAATGCCCCGATTCCTGCACTTGGCCGAGCTGCTGCTGCATCTGCGTGATCTGCTCGCGGGTATTCTTGAGCTCGTTGGACATTGCCGTTTGCGCCTGCGAGGTGATCTGGGAGGTGATTTCCGCGGAGTTCTTCGCGCCCTGCTGCAGAGCGGTCGTGACGGCTTCGAGGCGCGAAGCGACGATATTGGCGATGGTCTCCATTTTGGTGGAGGATTGCGCCTGGGACGTCGAAAGGGTGAGCAAGTCGCGGCGCACTTCGTTCATTTGCGCATCGAGGGCGTCATTTTTTTTCTGGTCCTGGGTATTCTGTGCCAGCACCCACACCACCAAGCCGATCAGCACAACAGCAAAGACGGCGGCAAGTATCGAGATCGGCGTCATAGTTTCTCGGGGTCGTTCACGGGAAACGATCACTTCACTTTACCGGATTGCGAGGCGAAAGTGTAGCGAAGGTTTACCGCTCCTCTGTACCCGTCGTTCAGGCACAAATGGCAAATAAAGGGCTTAGCGTCGGGTTTGTATCGCTAGAAGAGCGGCTAAAGCTTTACTTTACCTCCTCGGAGCGACCCCGGCCGAGGACGCGGAAAATCCTAATACCTGATCGGCCTGAGCCACAGGTTGCGGCACGAAGCAGCAATCGCGTGGACCACCATTATGTTTTCTGGGCGACGTACAGGAGGCGCAGGAGACGGCGTTCGGCGGTGAGCAAGTGGACGTTAGAGAGGAATTGTTGGAGGCCGTCGAAGTTTTTCTGGCCTTCCATGGCGAGGAGGGCTTCGCTGCGCTTTTGGCGGCCGTCGCGCCACCGCTCGGAAATGGCGGCGGCGTTTTTGGTTGTGTCCGCTACGCTCAAGACGCGGAAACCGGCTTTTTCGAGCAGGCGCTCGTTTTCGCCGGGAGGGCTGAAGAGGTAGTAGCCGATCGAACTGCGCGTGGCGATTTCTTGATGGGTGATGACGCCGCCGATGATCAGCCCGTCGCTGAAGAGGAAGCGTGCCCCCTCTTTCAGGACGCGGAAGAGTTCGCAGAAGAGCGCCAACCGCCCGGGAATGTGACAGAGGACGTCGTTCGAGAAGGCGGCATCGAACGAGGAGTCGCGGAATGTCAGTGGTTTCGAACAGTCGGCGATCTCGAAACGGGCTCGCTTGGCGAGATTTTGCTGCGCGGCGAGATGATTGGCGTTGTTGATGCCGGGCTCGTTCAAGTCAAGGCCGAGGATGCGGGAGCCTACGGTCTCGGCTATCTGCAGGGCGTAGCGGCCGGAGCCGCAGCCGATTTCGAGCACCTCGGTGGCCGGTGTAAGTTGCAGCGTGCGGGGAATCTGGTTTGATTCTTCGGTGGTGGCCCAGCCGGTTTGGCCGAGATCTTCGCCGTAGGTTTCGATGCGGACTTCTCGGTAGACGTCAGAATCGTAATGCGCGTAGGCGTTGTCGTAGAGATTGACGGAACCGGCCATGGTGCGCCTATTGTGCTCCGGGCGGTTTGAAAATGGAAATTGGAAAATGGTGAGAAGCACGCTTAAGTTCCAGTTAGAATCTTGGGCCACGGAGAAAGCTAGGTGACGAGCAACGATTCGCTGGCGGCGACGATCAGCGCCGATCATTTGCTGCTTGCGGTGGACATTGCCGGAACACTTGTGTTTGCGGCGGAAGGCGCGATGGCTGCGGTGACTGGGAATCTGGACCTGATCGGTGTGATGACGCTGGCGTTTTCTACCGCGTTGGGCGGCGGTATCGTGCGCGATATACTGCTTGGGGCGCTGCCGCCGGCGTCGCTTCGCGATTGGCGCTATCCGACGATTGTGCTGGTGACGGCGGTTCTGGTGTTTTTTCTGCACCGGTTCGTCCGGGTGATTCCCGGGGAGGCCATCCAGATTCTGGATGCTGCTGGACTGGCGATTTTCGCCATCGCCGGGACGCAGAAAGCCATGCTTTACAAGATGAATCCTTTGGTGGCAGTGCTACTCGGGACGGTTACAGGCGTTGGCGGAGGAACGATCCGAGACGTGCTGCTGAATCAGGTGCCCAAGGTGTTGCAGTTTGAGATTTACGCGAGCGCGGCCATGCTGGGTTCGGCGTGCATGGTTGCGGCGACGAAGGTAAGGTTTTCCGCGAGTTGGGCGGCGGGGTTCGGCGCGTTCGTATGTTTTTTTCTCAGGGTGATTAGTCTGTGGAAGCACTGGAATCTGCCGCGTGCGCTCGGGCAGTGAGCGGGAAGGCTCGAGTGATGTGCATGGCGAGCAACCAAGGGTTTTGAGAAGACAGGCAACCCCCCGAGAACCCTGGCTGCGGCTTTCGATGCCCTCGACAAAAGGCACGGGTCTGAAAGACCCGGCCACTATATTTCCGAACGGTTTGGAGCAATGAAGGGGTAGTATTAGGGCACGAGTGGTGTGCTCCGCGCGGCAGTAAAATTGGTTGATCCGGTGGGTGCATCCTATGAAGCGCTTCCTCGTAAGTCTCCTGATTGCCATTGGCTTATCCTCCCAAGGCGAGAGCGTTTTGGGCCAGCAGGCGCCCGGGCTTCAGACTCCAGGCCAGTACAATGGCGGGTTTAACCCCGGCGTCGAGAACCTGTACGTGTATTCGTCGGTGGAAGTAAATGTGAAAGGGCCGAATGGAGCACCGGTTCCCGGTTCCGTGTATGTCTCCCTGATTAAAGACAACGGGCAAGTGTTTATGACGGCGATGGCTGAGCGCGGCAAAGTGCGCTTCGCAAACGTGCCGAAGAGCGAACTGACCGCGCAGATTGTGGCCTCTGGATATGAGACGGCGAAAAAAACATTTGAGGTTCTCGACAAGGGAGAAGTAAAGGTCAGCGTTGAGCTTCAGCCGATGAATGACAAAGAGGCGGCCGCGTCCGATCGAGGAATCGCGGCGCTCAGTCCAAAGGCACAAAAGGACATTGGCCGGGCGCTCGAGGCGCTGCGGGCTAACCGGGCGAGCGACGCGCGCGGCTATTTGCAGGCGGCACAGCGGGACGCACCCAATAGCGCCGAGGTGGACTATCTATATGGCGTATATGCCTCGCAGATGAACGATATGAATTTGGCACGAAGCTATTGGATGCGGGCGTTAGAACTGAATCCGAGACACTTGAGCGCGCTATTGGCGGTGAGCCAGGACCTGTTGCACCAGCACAAGCCCACCGAAGCAATGGCGTACCTCGAACGCGCTGTGGAGGTCGAGCCGTCGTCCTGGCGCGTGCACATGCTGATGGCGCAGGGGGATTTGTTTCAGAGCAAGCCCGACGACGCGGTGAAGGAAGCCGAGCGCGCGATGGAACTGGGACACGAGCGGGCGGTGTCGGTGCAGCCGCTTCTGGCGCATGCGCTGTATGAAAAAGGCGATAAGGACGAGGCCATTCACCTTTTGCAGGATTATGTGCAGGTGCATCCGAATGATACGAACGCGGCAAAACTACTCGATCGGTTGAAAAATCCTCCAACCGCCCGATATGCGGCCGGTTCTGCTTCGGCGAGCGCCGCGGTGGCCGGTGACGAAGCGGCGGACGTAACGCCAGCCATGGAAGTTGCGTCGAACTGGCTGCCGCCGGACGTGGATGAGAAAGTGCCGCCGGTCGAAACGGGCGCGACGTGCAACCTAAACGAAGTGATTCAGAAGGCCGGCAGCCAACTGGAAACGTTCGTTCATGATGTGGATCGTTTTACGGCTACGGAAACGTTGACGCACGAATCGATCAACAAATACGGAATTGCTTCATCGCCGGAAAAGCGCAAATTTGATTACCTGGTGTCGATCGAGGAAGTGCGGAAAGGCTATTTGAGCGTGACCGAATACCGGAACGGCGGAGGGGCGCAGGCGGAATTTCCGGATGGGATCGTGACAAACGGACTGCCAGCGACGGTGCTGGTTTTTCATCCCTATTATTCGGCGAACTACGAGATGAAGTGTGAAGGGTTAGCGCGGGCGAATGGCACGCTGGCGTGGCAAATTCATTTTCGGCAAATACAGGGCAAGCCGAACGCCATCCGGTCCTACCAGTCCGGCATGCACGGCCCGTCCTATTCGGTCGGCCTGAAGGGACGCGCGTGGATTTCCGCCGACAACTATCAGATTATCCGGATGGAGACCGACATTGTCGCACCCCTTCCGCAAATCAGGTTGCTTGCCGAACATACCGCGATCGAGTACGGCCCTGTGCAATTCCAGAAAGCCGGTGTAAACCTTTGGTTGCCTCAGACCGCTGAAATTTATTTCGCTTGGATGGGCCACCAAGTGCATCGGCGGCACAGCTTCAGCAATTACCTGTTGTTCGGCATCGACGAAAAACAGCGCATCGCTGCGCCCAAAGAAGCGGCGGGTGTGGATGCCGGTCCCGCGCAGACAACAAAGCCGTGACTTTGGTAATCGGGAAGCGTTGATCGAATCTCTTCGCTTTAATCACTGCAACTCAGGATGCCGGCCTACCCTACCCTTCGAAGCTCAGGGCAGAGAGGCGAGGCGCTGCAGCGGTCGAACCGCTGAGGAGGACCGTTTTCTTTGTTCCGCGTTGGGAAAGTTTCGGAGTAAGCTTCGCAGACCGAGATTCAAAGGAGAGCGCGATGGCTTGCCAACCCGATGTATTGAAGAGCGTGCCGCTGTTTTCTTTGCTGGATGACGACGAGACGGCGGTCCTCGCCGGGCAGGTCGAGATTAGATCTTTTGCTCCGCGCGAGCGCGTGTACAAAAAAGGAGACCCCGGCGGCCAAGCCTACGTGATGGTTTCAGGCAAGGTGCGTATCACGACCATCGACGAGGACCATCAGGAGGTCACCGTCGACGAAGTCTCCCAATGCGACTTTTTCGGCTTCGCTTCGATGTTGGAGCAGACGGCGCATCAAACCACGGCCGTCGCACTTGAGGACACTTCCTGCATCGAGATCTCCCGCGACGATATTCTGACCCTACTGCAACGAAAACCGCACGCAGGAATGGACCTGCTGACTACCTTGAGCCGGCAATTCCACGCCGCACAGCAGCTCATTCGTATGCGCGCAGGGCGCAATGCAAACGAGATCATCGAGAAGAAAGCAACGTTCGGCGAGCGTGTTGCCGATGAAGTAGCGCAATTCGGTGGCTCCTGGCCGTTCATTATTGTTTTTCTTCTAGCAACGACCGTTTATGTGAGCATCAACATCATCTTGCGCCACAAGGCGTGGGACCCCTATCCCTTTATTCTACTTAACCTGTTTCTCTCGCTGCTCGCCGCTATTCAAGCACCGGTGATCATGATGAGTCAGAATCGACAGGATACCAAGGATCGTTTGCGGGGCGAATTGGACTTCGACGTCAACCGCCGCGCGGAGTCGGAGATTCAGGGGCTCGCGCGTAAGCTGAATCTCCTCGACGAAAAAATCGACGATGTCGGCAATCTTCTGCGCGGAAAGAGTTTTCGATAGCGCCAGCGAGTTCTCACGCGATTTGCGTTCAAGAACCATGCAAAGCTCCACCGAGCCATTAATCCGATCTCGCCTTACTTCTGATAATCTGCAACTCGTCCTGTGAGCAAACGCGGTTCCCAATCTTGATGAAGAAGGGATTTAAATAATCGACGTTCGTGGCCCAAAGATAGTCGTAGTTTTCTCCGATCAAATCTTCCGAGTATCTTCGTTCTTGCAGCTTGTCTCCGTATTGGTCGTCGTCTGAATACATCCGCACGCGAAGCTGAAGGGGCTGCACGCCGCTTTGATGGAACAAGCTTGGGGTAATCCAACCTTTGTCGATTACGCCGTAGCCCCAAAAATGGAGATCGTCCTGCTTTTCCCAAGGAACACCAGGGCCCCTAGATGTGTAGGCGAGGACCAGAGCGTTTTGAGGAATGTACCGGAAGTCGCTCGCGAGCCTTGCAAGGTGCTTTTGCTCGGATACGAAGTAGGTTCCGGCTTGAAGGACATGGACGAGAAACACAATACTTGCCAAAGCGATCGGAAGGGCCCGGGAACCCTTGAAAACGGGTATCGCCAGCGAAAAAAGAAACGCGAATATGCAAAAACGGTAGTCAACGAATCCCAAGTCCCCCAATGCGTCGGGAACTATCCAATGAATGGCTACGATTGCGATCACGATCGGTACCCAAACAAGCTGCAAGCGCAGATCCTTTCGCCGGCTTAGAAAGTATCCGATGGTTAACAAAACCGCCAGAATGGTAACCACCTCGACAGATCGAGAATATTCCCTAAAGGGAACGGTCATGCCTCTTAATTTAAGATTTATGCTCCAATGGGAATAGTCCAGTCCGCGACCCGACCAACCGTGAAGCTTTGCGTATGCCAAGAAGCTAGAACCTGGCAAGAACGCTAGACCCGCCATAACCAATCGACGAAAGGCTTTGGAGTCCAGTCTCCGGTTGAGAAACGTGTAGAGCGTGATCACCACGGCGGCGATTCCAAATCCGCCCAGATGGGTAAGAAAGAGAAGCGTGGCCAATAGCAGGGTCAGGAACCAGCACCTAGCCTGGCCGGTTCGGAGGTAGTCGAGCCACAAGCCCACAACAACGAAACACAACCCGACGCTCAGAATAAAACTCATAAAACCCATCAAAAAATCGGGATTGTAGGCCAAAGCGAAAGCCCAAAGCGCGAAATACTCGTTGTCGGGATTGGCGCGACGTAAAAAGAACGCAACGCCCAGCGGCAGGCTCAAAATGCAAATGGTCAGCAATAAGCGCCCGGCTGCGTAGATTCCGAGAAAATACTGAAACACCTGAACGAGGAAATCCGCCAGCCAATAGGGATTCAAACCCCAATCGGGAGCGAAGAAGCGTCCGAAGTCGTAGTTGGGGTCGTGTAAATGATG
Organism: Candidatus Acidiferrales bacterium; assembly: GCA_963722985.1. Taxonomy (GTDB): domain Bacteria; phylum Acidobacteriota; class Terriglobia; order Acidiferrales; family UBA7541; genus Acidiferrum. Next base: position 1,808,390 of record CAVROZ010000008.1, read on the forward strand.
CAGCACGAAGGCGCGCGCCAGATGATTGGGGTAGTCGACCAAGGGTGGATATTTCACGATCCAGATCGGAACGATGGAGAGCAATGCAAATATAGCGAAAACCGTGATTCGCGTAGCCCCGGAATACGGGGACTTCGAGTCAAACAGGTTGGTTTGAAACTCAATGTTCTGCGGATTATGAAGCGACATCTCTGTAAGTTGCCTCGAAAAATAGGTATCGGCAATAAAGGGAAGCTGGGAGGAATCCGGGAAGTCCAGTGAAACGGCCGAATGCGTCAGGATAGGGCTGCTTTGACGCGGCGCATCAGTTCCTTCCGGAAAGTGACGGGAATAAACGCAGCCCCGGCCTGGAGAATCATTTGCGCGTCGTGGGTTTCTTTGAACCCGAGAAGATACGTTTTGACTGCCTTACCGAGTTTTCCGGCTTCCACATAGCAATATCCAAGGCTTTTGAAATGGTGCCGGAGGCCCCGGCGGGCCATGTCGGATGCCACGGCATCATCGTTCAGATGGGCGCGTTCGCGAGTGAAAACGTCGACCAGAAACGCCTTGTCGTCCAAGCGAAACCGCTCGAAGGTGGAATCCGCGCTACGCGTCATCTCCGCGAGCGGGCGGTCAATGTAACCGAACGAAGAATGGTGCGAGAGACGGAGAAGAAATTCCCAGTCTTCGCCGGAGCGAGCACTTTCATCAAACAGTCCTACCTTGTCAAAAACACCGCGGCGCACCATCAGAGCCGTTGGTTTGATGGGAACCTCTTGCAGCAGGCAGAGGTACATTTCGCGTTGACTGACGACAATCTCCGCGCCGCGGGGCTTTCCTTGGCGATAGGCTTGAAACGCCGTCATGTGGTCAAGCAGAGAGGGAACATACCTACCGCGCTCCCGAATAGAGACGTCACTAAAAACAGCGTCAACTTCTCGGTATCTCCTCAGGAACTCAACTTGTTTTTCCAATTTATCCGGGAGCCAGACGTCATCGGAATCCAACCAAGCGACGAAATTGCCGGCCGCGGCAGCGATCCCGGTATTGCATGCTGCACCTACCCCGCGGTTTGTCTCGTGACTAAGGAGGCGAATCCGATGGTCTTGGAAAGATTGAACCACCTCGCGCGTGGCGTCGGTTGAACCGTCGTCTACGACGATGATTTCGGTGTTGTTATAAGTTTGCCCAAGAGCACTGCCAATGGCTTGAGAGATGGAATGAGCTCGATTAAATGCGCGAATGATGACAGAGACTTTCATGCACCTGGTTCCCTAATTTGTATTTGTTATACCGCCAAGGACTGGATCATCAGCGGGACACGAGGGGGCATCTAAAGGCTCACACACGCCGGAGCTGAAGGCAATACATATTCAACCTGAGCTTGCATAGACGCCAGAGGCGGCGGAACAGTATTTTCGCCGAAGATTCGCCGGGGACCAGCGGATGGCATTTCGCCGCCGTAGCGAAACGGGAGAGGAGCGGATATAGTTTCCCGATGACACCAACCGAGAAACGAGTTAACCCCGTCAGCTCTAGCCGTTTAGAGCCAAGTTTATCCAATCATCGGCTGATGTGTCTGGATGTCTACCGTGGGCTAATGGTTGCGGCGATGATCGTCGTCGATAATCCTGGCAGCGACGAGGGCGCATATTGGCCCATCATGCACGCGAAGTGGAACGGATGGACCCCTGCGGATTTCATCTTTCCTTCTTTTTTGTTCCTGGTCGGAATTTCCACAGTGTATTCGTTTTCGGCGCGTCTGCAGCGTGGGGAAACACGGAATCAGATCCTGCTGCACGCCTTCAAACGCGCGCTGATTCTGATCGCTATTGGACTGCTTGTGAATGCCTCGCCGATAATCGGCCTCGACGTGCATACGTGGCGCTTCGAAGGAGTCACGCAGCGTATCGGCATCTGTTACTTCTTTGGGGCGCTTCTGGAATTGTGGGCTGGGAGGCGTGGACAGCTGCTGGCGCTTCTGGGATGCCTGGTCGGCTATTGGGCGCTGTTGCGGTTTGTGCCGGTACCCGGGGCCGGCTTGCCGGGTCGCGACATCCCGTTCATGGACCAGGTACAGAATTTGCCGGCATGGCTAGATCGAAAACTGTTTATGGGCCATTTATATGATGGCACTCGCGACCCCGAGGGAATCATGCACACGATTCCTGCGATTGGCACAACAATCATTGGCGTACTGACAGGACACTGGCTGACGGCCAAGAAAAATGCCAGCACGTTGATCGGCGCGATGGTGTTGTTTGGAATTCTGGGTATGCTCGGGGGCGAACTGTGGAATCGCTGGTTTCCCATTAACAAAAATCTGTGGACCAGTTCGTTTGTTTTGTTCAGCGGCGGGTTTGCGTTGCTGTTCCTTTCTTTGCTCTATTGGGTGACAGAAGTAAAGCGTTGGCGCGGCCGCTGGACCATGCCGATTCTGGTGTTCGGCATGAATGCGATTGCCGGATTCGTGGCCGATTCGCTGGTGTATGGGCCGGGATATTCGTTCAACGCGAAAGGACCGAGCGGCGCAACCATGAACTGGCACGAGGCCGCACAGGCACATCTGGAAACTTGGGGACTCGGCGTAGCGAACGCGTCGCTGGTCTATTCGTTGGGCGCGGTGGCTTTCTGTTGGGTGCTGCTCTGGCTCTTGTGGCGGAAAAAGATTTTCCTGAAAGTGTAGCGCCTGTTTTTATTGGTTTGGTCCGCGAGACGGCGCGGTTGCCTGCTCCGGAATGAACTGAAAGTTGCGAAGAACGGCTTCCTGATCGGAAGCCGGCAAGGATTTGAAGCACCAGAGATTCATGGCCACGGGCAGGGGCACTTGCGGGATGCGCGCGGCGTAATCCGGCGGAGCAAAAGTGACGGTTTGCAGCACATTCGCGGTGGTGCCGATGGCTTGCAAACCGGCCATGATGGTGCCGACGATACGCGTGGACGACCATTCGAAGCGCGCCGTGGTCAGTGTGGAGCCGTTCGGATTGTAGATAAAGTTGTCTTCCATCGGGCCGAGGGATTTGTTGCCTGTAGCGGGATAAAAGGTGAAGTCGGCATTGCAGCCGTGGCAGGTGTCGCCCCATCGAGAGAATTCGATGTCGATTTCGTTTTCTGCGTCGACGCCGATGTGCGCGTGCGCGCCGTAATTGAACAGACCGAGGACGGTGGCCGGATCCATCTGGTCGACGGCCCCTTCGACCTCCCACTGGTAAGTGCCAAAGCCAAGATTTTCGGTCGAGAAGAGTTCCGCTGCGGTAAAAGTCCCGTTGCGGTTGACAATGCGCAGATGCAGGTAGCCGTTGGAGTCGACGGACACGTTGGCGGGATCGCCCTTGGCCACTCCGGCCATGCCGCCGTTGGTCAGGATCCAGCTTCGGCCAGCCCATTGTATGGCGTTCGCAGGCGCTTCGGCCGTGGCGGCATGAATCGAGAAGCTGAAGACAGCCAGGAATGCCAGAACGATTCGCCGCAAGAGTCGTTGTCCTTGTCGCATCGATGATTTCTATATCACAATCCGAAAAATGAAAATAGCCATTCTTACATAGGAATCCCAAGAAGACGCGCAAGGCTTAGAATTCGGCGATCGCAGTCGCTTTCCAATTTCTATTTTCGAATTTTGATTTTTGCTTCTTCCGCGGTTAAAAGTAGAGCTTCAGCGCAAACTGGAATTGCCGGGAATCGGCGGCGGCAGTCGGCTGGCCGGCGGCGCAGGTGGTACCGGCCGTCGGATCGCAGACTTGGTTCACGGCGATAATGTTGGTGTGATTGAAAAGGTTGAAGACATCGGCGATCAGGTCGATGCGATAACGCTCGCCGAAATTGATGCCCTTCGAAACGCGCGCATCGAACTGGAAGAACATCGGCATGGTGAACTTGTCACGGCCCAGGGTACCGACGCAGCCGAGCGGCGGCGTAATTGCGGGGACGGTAAAGGGCGCACCAGCATTGGTCAGGCAAGTTGTGGGAAGGCCGAAGGAAACTCCGGAGATGTAAGGCGAAGTAGTGCCGCCGCCCAGATTCGGACGCGCCTCTGAAGAGCTGAGCTCGAGGCGAGTGTCTTCGTCAGAAATGACGTTGAACGGACGCCCCGAGGAGACTTCGATCAGTGGCGCGAACGTCCAATTGCTGAGGAAGCTTGGCAGGAAGCCCTGACCGCCAACGTGCGGCGAGCTCTGGAAAACGCCGCTCGTGACCCAGCGGTGGCGCTGGTCGTTGACGGAATTTCCCTTTTCATATTGCGGAAAGCGGCTGTCTTGCGGCTCGAATGTGGATTGCAGATCGGTGCCGTCATCGATCGAGTGTGACCAGGTGTAGCTCGAAAGCAACTGGAAATGTTTAGAGAAGCGCTTCTCGAGATTCACGGTGAGCGCATTGTAAGTAGAGAAGGCATCGGAAACTTGCGTGTCAACGCTGTTGAACGGCACGGGAACGCCGAAGCCGGTTGGGTAGCCCGCGAAGCCGGCGAGTGCGACTTGCGTGCCGTAACCGCCGGGAACCAGGCCCGCGAACGACGGGTTCGGTCCGGATTTACGGAAATAGTTGAAGAACGCCGGGGTGCCAACAAACTTGCCATCGAAAGAAGTCAAAGGCGCGGGGCATCCGTTGAGAATCCCGAGCACACCGGGAGCACTGACAGACAGGCCGCACGTTGCGGGGGTCGGAGCAATGTTGCCAGACGGAACAACCACGGAGAATGGACTCGAAAAGTTGAGTCCAGCGGCTGCTGCATTGGCGAGGTTGTTCGTCAAAAGAGCCGGATCGGTGGAATTGATATCAATCGGGCGATAAAGATGTATGCCTTTGGTCCACTGATAACCGGCGCTCAGTTTCCAGTTGCCGGCAAGAACGCGCTCGATGGTCAGGTTGGCTTGCTCGGCGTAACCGTCGCGGAAATTCTTGTCCACTGGCAACGTGAACGGCAGGATGGCGAGCGGAAATCCCGCGCTCAGATAGTTCTGATTGGCGAAAAGGGAATTCGAAGGGAAGGGATTGAAGCGCTGCTGATTCGGTTCAAAGTACATGTTCGGCAGAGCGTTCAGCACGCCCTGGAAAATGGAAGAGCCGTTCAGGTTGGAGGGGCTATCGAGCCCGCCGCCGCAAACCGTGGTGATCAGACCGCAGGCGGAAGCGGTACCTCCGGCGGCGAGCAATTGCACGGATCGGCCGCCATCGGCGGTCACGGAGTCGAAGGCAATCGCAAGAAGCGGGTGATCATAGAACAGGCCGTAGCCCGCGCGCACCACGGTCTTACCGTCGCCCCACGGATCCCAGGCCAGACCGATGCGCGGGGCAATGTCTTTGTACTGGCGCGGGACTCCCTCGACGACGCCGAGCGCTTGTTCGGCGGCGGCGTTAACGGTAGTGGCCGGCGCGAAGAGCGGGGTCAAGTCGATGTCATAGCGCAAGCCATAGTTGATGGTGAGCCTTTGAGTGGCGTGCCAGGAATCCTGGGCGAACCAAGCAATGGGGATGTCGTTGAAGGGCTCATTCGAAGTGCCGATGCCCTGAATATAGTCCGTGGGAAGACCGAGGCCATAGCTTTGAAGAGAAGTAGCGGCGGGAAGACTCAGAGTGCCGGATGGAAGCGCAACGCTGCTTGGAAAACCGAAATCGCTCGCCGAGAGGCCACCGAAATCGACGACGCCGCCGAAGTCGAGTTCGAAGATCTGTTGTTTGGACGAACGCAATTGAAGGAGATTGAAGTCCGTGCCGACCTTAAAGGTGTGACGACCGCGAATGATGGTGCCGTTGTCGGAGAATTGCCAGCGGCGCTCAATGCGGTCGACGGTGGAGTAGGGCTCGCGTCCGAAATAGGCGTAGCCGGGGATATTGACGCCGATATCGCTACCGCCCTCAGCAGGGGAATAGCCGAAATGGAGGCCGCGGCGGGCAAACTGAAAGCGAAATTCGTTGTAGGCGTTGTCGCTGAGCACCGTGTCGTGCTCGAAAGTGGTATTGACGTCGCGATAATGACTTTCACCGACGCGCGAGGCGGAGTTTTGGCCCAGGACCTGGTTCTGCGAGGTAGATTGAAGTCCCGTGACTTCCGACGGAGAAACACCGACTCGAAGAAAAGAGGAGTTGTGATTGCTCCAGCGTTGATCGATCCGGGCGGACCAAAGACTTGTTTTTTCCATAACAGGAAAATTGCCCCGAATGTTATTGAGGCCGACATAAGAAGCCGGAAGCGGCGCGACGCCGACTCCAAACGCGGAGCAGGTGATCAAATTCACACGCGCGCCCGCGGGGCACGTGACAGGGATGGGAAACTGCTGGCCGGGACCTGGATTTAATAGGCCACCGGTCTCGCCCGCGGCGACGGCGCCGAAATCGAGGCGATTCAAGGCCACGCTCGATGCGGAGCCCATCAGTATGCCGTATTCGGCACCGAGCGTTTGATATGCGGGAATGCCGGAGGTAAGAAGACTATTGACAGTGCTGGCCTGCGAAGGGGTGAGCTGTACGGGAACAACGCCACCCGTCGAAAGTGGCACGGGCACGGAAACGAGACCGAAATTGCCTTCGCCGATGCTGGAAAATCCGGTTTCTTCGCGCTGCGTGTATTCATAAGAAAAGAAATAAAAAGTCTTGTCCCGTACGATCGGGCCGCCGATGGTGGCGCCGGTCTGGACGCGCGTATAAGCCTGCTTAATCGGAACGAGGTCGCCACTTGTGGGATCGACGTCGAATGAGAAAGGATTGCGCGCCTGGAAGTATCGGTTGCGGAGATACCCAAAAACGTCTCCATGCACGTCGTTGGTGCCGGTCTTCGTGACGATGTTCACGACGCCGCCCGTGGCGCGGCCGTACTCAGGATTGTAGTTGCTCAGAATCATCTGAAATTCCTGGACCGCTTCCTGCGAAACGGTGGAACGAATGCCGTCGACGGAGGCGTCGACGGCGTCAGCGCCATCGACGCTGACCATGTTCCCGCGGCCGCGGGCGCCGCTGATGCTCAGGCCGCTATTCGGAGCAGGACCAATGGTGGGCGCAACGTCGCGAGTGACCTGAGAATTGATGAGCGTGAAATTGACATAGTTGCGGCCGTTGATCGGGAGATTATCGATTTGGCGCTGGTCGACCGTTTGTGCGCTTTGGCTACGCGTGGTTTCAATTGGCGCCGATTCGGTGGTGACGGTGACGGATTGCGATTGTGTACTGAGACTCAAGGTCACATTGACAATAGATTCCGTGCCGACTTTGAGCAGCAACTCGGGATTTTCAAAGAGCGCAAAATTGGCCCGGCCTTCGACGCGAAGTTTGTAGGTGCCGGGAACTATGCCGACGACGTTGTAATGGCCGTTTTCATCGGCAACCGAAGTGCGCTCTGCGCCGGTGACCGTATTTGTGACCGTGATTTTCGCGTCGCTGACGGCGAGGCCTTGAGGATCAGTGACAGCTCCGGACAAGGTAGCGGTGTTGATTTGTGGAAACGCCGTGCCTGCTGCCAGAGAGATTCCAACACCTAACAAGACAAACGCGAACAACGACTGCCTGCGTTGCATTCCCCATCCCTTTTCGATCGGCGATCTGACCGCCACCCCGAGCGTCGTCGAATCCTCTCGAGGAGAGATAACCGTTTACACGATGAAACATGGCTGGCTTTTCGCCGAATGGTCCAGCCTTGGCAACTGTAAACTGCGACCGGAAAATTCAAACGCTCGTTTGCGAGAGCACGTGTCCAACCTGTAAGTAGTCAGAAGGGTAGAGAGGTGTTTGTACTGGCCGGCCTGCGGATCAGCATTCGCCATCAGTCGGTTAATTGAAGTATTGGCGCCGCCTAGCAGTACTGCGAGCGAGCATGGGCGCGGAGGAGCATGGCCGCATTTATGTGGGCATGTATTTTTGGACGAGCTTGCGGAGACGTTCGCGGTCTTCGTCTTTCATGTGCACAAATTCGACGCCGTTGCCGTTCGGGCCGACGTTGCGGACGATGGCGGTGAAGTGAATCTTGCGCAAGCCCGATCGAATTTCGAGTTGGATGGAATCACCAGGGCTGAGGCGGTTGGGTGATTCCACATAAGCGCCGCCAAGGCTGATGGTTTTCACACGAGCCATGGTCATTTGAGGGCCGCTAATTTGCGCGCGCAGCGGCGATTCGAGAGGCACGCGGGCGTAACGGCGGGGCACCACAAAGTTTCCAATGGACGGCGCGGCGGGTTCGTAGGAAGCACGAGCGCGCGCAGAGCCGGGACCTTCTTCCATCAAGGCGAGCGCATCTTCGGCGGCAGCGCGAAGCCCGCCGGGCTCGGTGAAGGTCAGACCCTCACGCTTTCCGGCGAGCTGTTTCAAAAGTTCGATCGCTTCGAGCGCGCGGAGGCGACCAAGGGCTTCGATGGCCTTGATGCGGACGAACTGATCGCGAAGAGTTTCGTGCTCGCCCGCGGCGATTTCCATGAGCAGAGGAACGGCGGTGGCTTCCTGGCCGATGCCAATCTGATCGATCATCATTGGGACGACGAGAGGATGAGCGTCTTGCAGAATCGCGGAGAAGACGAATGCCGTACTTTGTGCAGAAGGAGAATTTGCGGGACGCGCGAGTTCGCTGACGGCGAGATCTTGAAGATTCCATTCCCAGCTGGCCATGGCGCGGGTCAGTCCACGCAAGAGGCGATCGGGGTCCGCAGCGGCGAGCAATCGAATGGCGGCACTGACGCGTTGACGTCGCGCTTCGAACAAACGCGTTTCCAGCAGCGTGAGAGCAGGCACGCCGATCGCGCGAAGGAGGCGCGCCATGGCAGGGAGCATGTCGATCGCACGAGGCTCGGTGAGCAAAAGCGTCAGGCGATCGAGCAATCGTTCGGGATCGCGCTGGAGGAGGCGCGGAAGAGGCGGATCGAGCGGACGATTCGCGAGTGAGGCGTCCACGAGCATCGTCCAGCGATCGTTGGCGATCAGACGATGACCGAGGGCGTTCATATGTTCGTGCTCGGCATCGCGAGGAAGTTTTTCGAGAGCGATTAGAATATTTTCGAAGCCGGCGAAATCTCCGTGGCTGACGGCGGTGCGTCCGAGGGTTTCCAGGAAAGCGGCCAGCAGCGCAGTGGTTTCCGGCGTCTGCTCTTTCGTGAGCGCCATGAGCGTGAGCTTGGAGAGCTCTTCGGGAAGTTGATTCGGCCAGAGACGTTCGAGGAGCGGGGAAAGTTCACCGAGGCCCGCGGCGACAACGCGGCGAGAGGCAGGATCGCGTTGCTCGAGGCGGCGCGCATAGTTCAAAAGGATGGCGCGAGCCTCGCGGCGGTGCGCATCGGCGCCGGCTTCAACCAATTGCGAAATAGTCTGATGAATTACGGGAATTGGTATACACCAGATATCCGTGCCGCGAAGAACGGCGGATTTTTCCCGCGGAGCGAGCTCCAGCCAGAAGCGCTCGAGAAGCTGCTCGCGCTGGCCATCGTTTGCCCACGAAGAGGCCAGCGAAGAAAAGTGCTGCGAGGCATGAGGGCCGCGATATTCGCCGGATGAGACGACTTCATCGGCGAGCTGGTTCAACATGGGACGAACCGCGACGGGCGCGAGCGTGCCGGCGGCAAATTCCGTTGTCAGTAATTCAAGAACAAGGGATTGCGACAGACGCTTCAGATAAACCTGTGGCGCTTCGCCTTCACTCGGAGAGTAATGGTTCATGGCGATGAGGAGCGTGCGAACCGAACCACGCGTGGCACTTTCCATCGAAGAGTGGATGGCGCGCGCGGCCTCCTCCGCCGACAGACCGCGAGCTGTTTCCATGGGCGGAGTGAGGCGGCCGATGAGGCGCAGCGATTCGCTGATTTCTTCAACCTGCGGCGCACGAAATGGTGTGTCACCGGTTTCTTCGGGGGCGTTACCCCCGTATGCGACGAGTGCGGCAATGAGGCTTGCGAGGACGGAATCGACTTTTCGTTCCGTCAAAGTGTTGACCTGGATCCCATTCACGCGATGCTCCCGGAGGCGAGCAGGCCAACCGCCGACACCAAAACGCTTGGCTGCTTCCTCCGATCTTAGCAAGGTGTCGGTGATGAGACGGGTGAGCGTGTCTAATTCGCCCACATGAAATTTCGCGCTAAAGAAAAGAGAGTGGATCGCGGCGCGCTGAAGTTCGCAGGCAAGGGAGTGGAACTCGCCGCGCACATCGGGCAAATGTCCCTCATTTAATTGCGGGACGACAATGCCACCGCGTTCCACGCGAACCTCGAGGCCGTTCAGAGAAGCGGCGGCGCTGAGTACACCGTCGTAGGCCTGATCCAACGTGTCGAGGACTTGTGGGTGGGAGGAGTTGTACAGGCGACGGGTGCGAAGGAGAAGGTTAAATGTCCGGAGCGCTTGGGATACCTGGACGAGCTGCGGATCTTCGATGAGGCTGCGCCGACGATGGGCCGATGCAGCGTGAGGCGAGGCCGGTTGGCCGGTGCGCGGCTTGGCAGCGGATTTATCGTCCCGCAGGGCTGGGGCGTATAAGCTCAAGAGCGTCTCTCGCGTCCTATGTGATCGATTGCCTGATGAGCGAAAGAGGCTAATCAGGCATATTAAGGATGAGACAGGAAAGGTGCGAACGGTATAGTACCGTCAGGCCATTCTGCGTTTGCAGACGGCACAAATAAGGAAAATGGAATGAGTGAGATCCGAGCGGTTTCGCCTGTTGTTTGCTGTACCGAGAATCGGTTTCATTTGGGTTGAAGGACTTCGTCGATGTTAACCGTGCCGCCTTCGCTCGCCTGAACGCCGCGCCGGACGACCTGGTATCCGTTCAGTTTCAAGGCGATGATGTGAGGGCCAGTGGGAATTTGGACGCGAGCGGGAGAGATTTCGCCTGCCGGGGCGCCGTCAATGAAGATTTCCGCGCCCTCGGGGCTAGAGTGCACCTGCGCCCAAGCGACATGCACCGCGGATTTTTCCTTTAGCTGCGTGTCGACCTTCGTTTGCCCATTGCCTGTTACTTGAATGTGACCGGCATAAGCTTCGTAGCCGGGCAGACGCAGCACCAAATCATATTGACCAGCGGACAGGGGAATCGTCGCAGGAGTTTGCCCCGACTGCTTAACGCCGTTAAGAAAGATGTCCGCGCCGGACGGCTGGCTGGTGACGACGAGGCCCCTGGCGATGGCTTCGAGGTGAAGTTTCTGGTCGAGAGCCTGACCGGCTCTTAACTCTACAGCGGTTTGCAAAGATGTAAAACCGTCTTTTGTAATTTGCAGGCTGTAGTGGGTCGGGTTGAGGTTGTTGAAGCTGCAAGGCGTCTGGCAGTCAAAGAGCTGGCGGCCTGCGGGACCGAAGAGTGTAGCCGTGGCGCCGATGACGTCCGTGACGATGTGAATCGCACTCTTGCCCGCTGCGGGAACGGGGTGCGCGCCATCGTCGCCCTGCTCAGCGCTTCTGACGGAAGTGTCGTCGTATTGGATGTCGTCGACCACGCGTACGCTCGCCGGAGCGTTGCGCATGAACTTGAGAAGAGAAGCGTGATCGGAAGGCCTCAGCTTCCCGGCGAGCGTCAACGTGCTGGCCGTGGCGTTGACTTTGACGTGCCCAGTCAATTCTTTCTCCGCGATGGCTTGCTCGATCTGGCGCTTGTACTCCGCGGCAGCAGGAGTGACCGTTGGTTCTAATTTCTTTGGCGGGGGAGGAGGCGTAGCCACAGGTTGTTCGATGGGCTGCTCCGTGGCTGGTTTGGTAGACACGGCTGCATCGTCATGAGAGCTAGTTCTTGTATCGTCGGGTGCGGCGGCAGCCGGCGAGTTATCGGCAGGTCTCGAATTGTCGGGCGGCTGCGTATTCGGCGTTGGAGCCGGAGGGTTCGTGGTCAGCGCGGAAGAAGAATTGTTGCGTGCGCGTGCTGCTTGCACCTCAGGGCGAAGGCGAATGACGCCGAAAACGATCACGGCGACGAGGAAAATTGCTGCAAGCACGGTCGGCATCGTACTGCTCTTTTTTTCTATGACCTCTATCGGGAGCGGGGGAAGCGGACCGGTGCGGCGAACCACGGGCGTCTGCGTTGGTGTTGTGGCGCGGTGCTGCAAAGAACGCGCTGTGGCGGCGAGTGCAGGGTCTTCGATGAACGGAGCGCGCAGAGTGCTCGTGGGCGTTGAATACGGTTGGCCCGCGCCAAGGCTGCGGGGCGAAACCAGTGTTGCTTCGGGACCACGATCATTTCCGCCCAAGGCGCGGTAGTTGCGCAGGTCGTCGAGCAATTCCCGGCAACTCTGGTAGCGCACGTCCGGATCCTTAGCGAGTGCGCGCATTACGATGTCGCTAAGGCCGGGATGGATTGAAGGATTTAGTTGGCGCGGAGGCGTCGGCTCTTCGTTGACGATCTTATAGATGACTGTGGTGATGCTCTGGCCGGGAAAGGGTTTTTCGCCGGTGAGCATTTCATAGAGCACCACGCCAAGAGAAAAAATGTCCGTGCGGCCATCGATTGGACGGCCTTTCACTTGTTCGGGAGACATGTAGCTGGGCGTGCCCATGACGTGGGTGGTCTGCTGGACGGTCCCGAACTGCAGGATCTTGGCGGTGCCGAAGTCAGTGACCTTGACGGTGTCGTCTGCAGTGAGCATCAGATTGGCGGGCTTGATGTCGCGGTGAACGATGTTGCATTCGTGGGCGAATTGCAGCGCCGCGCAGGTTTGCTCCAGGATGCGAAGGATGCGGGACACCGGGAATGATTCGCCGCTGTCGAAGATCGCTTGCATGGATTTGCCGACGACAAGCTCCATCGTGATGTAGTAGAGACCGTCTTCTTCGCCGGCGTCGTAAACGACGACAATATTAGGATGCGTGAGTAGACCGGCGGCTCTCGCTTCGGTTTGAAAACGGGAGAGAAGCTCGGGGCGGGTGAGTCCGGTGACTTCTTCGGCGAGACGAATCGTTTTTACGGCAACGTTTCGCCCAATGACCGGGTCGACGGCGCGATAGACGACACCCATGGCGCCACGACCGAGTTCACCGAGAATCTCGTAACGACCGGCTTTTGCCACAGTAGTCATGCTGCGTCGGCCACGGGCAAGTGGCTCATCCTTACTTCAACCGAGTTTGGCGGGAAGCGTCGTAGCGCGATTGCTTGCAAAACCGAAAGAGACCTTTGTTTGTAACACCTGCTGCGAATCCGCGTTATGGCTTCAATCGAGACACACACCCTCGCCATTTCTGACAGTAGACGTGGCGAATTCGGTGGGTCAACGCTACCGGAGTACTAGTGTGCCGGAATGGATATGTACGGAGGTACAGGTCGCAAAAGACAGAAATTGGGAATGGAAGAGAAAATAGAGTTGGTTAGCGCGCTAGGGCAGAGGCATTTGTTCGGACGGGAGGATGGCGCGGGGCATGGACGTATTGGTTCCGGCGAGGGGCACGATGGTGCTTGAAGGTGCCTCCAGGCCGTCGGTTAGGAGGAAGCCTTCGAGAGCGATGCCTGTGGTCCAGGTGGTTTCGAGGGCCGCGAGGTACTCGACGTGGAGGGTGAAGAGTTTGCGCTGCGCTGCGAGGACACGTGGGTATGAGGCGAGCATGAGGCCGTATTTTTGGTTGAGGAGCGTGTAGGCTTTCGTGGCGCGTGGGAGAATTTCGGCGCGATATTGCATTGCGACGACCTTTGAAGTGCCATAGCGGTCGAGGAGAGAGGCGGTCCGTTCGCGAAGAAGGAGTTGAATGCGCTGTTTTTCGAGCTGCGAGCGATCGAATGCGGCGCCGGCTTCGGAGATATTTCCTTGATTCCGGTTGAAGAGGGGTATTTGAACAGAGAGTTCGGCCAGGCCCTCCCAGCCTGTGGCTCGAGGAGTGTTGCCCAGAGGCTCGTTGTTGTATTCGAGACCACCGAGAAGATGCAGATCAGGAATGGCCTGGCTTTTGGCGCGAGCCACTTCGGCGGCGGCACGGGAACTGGCGGCGTCGGCGATGCGCGTCGCTGGCGCTTGCGTGGCGATGGCCTCCATGACTTGCTGTTCGTCGATTTCCGGCCAGGCGTTGGCCAGGTCGCCGGCGACAACCGATTGCGGGAGATTAGGCCGGCCGATGACGGCGGCGAGAGATTTCCATTCTTCGCGGAGACGATTCTCTTGCCTCGTCGACGCCACCCGCCCGCGCAAAACGTCCACTTCCGCTTCGAGGACCTCCGATTCATCGGCTTGACCGCTATTGTAGAGTTGGCGCTCCACATCGGAATAATTCCCTTCAATCTGGACGAGGCCGTAACTTGCGTCCACGAATTCTTGGGCGGCGAGTACGCGATAATAGGCGATCTTTACGGCGTTTTGGACGCGGAGCTTTTGTTGGTTGGCTTCGAGCTCGGCGATTCGCGTCTCCTGTTCGAAGACGCTGCGGCTTTTGGAGAGCTTGCCGTCCGTGACGATTGATTGCTCGACGAAGAAGCCTTGTTTCCCGCCGTTGCTCGAGCCGCCGCGAATTTCGTCGCCGGTGTAGCCAATGCTTGGATTGGGGTAGAGGCCCGCCTGTTGCGTGCGCGCTTTTGCCGCACGAATTTCGGCTTCGGCTTGGCGAAGCGTAGGATTCGATTCGGCGGCTAGGCGTTGCGCCTCGTCGAGAGTGAAGAGTTTGCCTTGGGCTTGTTGCTCGGCACGGCCCATGCGCGGGAACAGAGGCTCGACGGGTTGCAACGTGCCGTGGTGCATGTGCTCGGCAGGCATGGGCGCCGATTGCTGACCACGCACTACGGTCACTGTTAGGCAGAGGATGACCGTCGTCAGGATTGCGTTTGTTTTTGCGGAAAGCATGGGAAGTCTCCTGTGTAGCGGCCGCCTTCTGAGGCGACCGCTTTCCTCAAAATTCGGAACGCGAAGAAACCATCAGAAACAGAATCAGGTTGGCGGACCGCCTCGGCAGGCGGTCCCTACAACGCGCTCTCTGTGCTGCGGCCGCGAATCAGCACTTGGATCTGGTCGTATTCACGGGTGGGTAAGACGCGCACCATGGTCATCATGCCCATCATGCCGGCGGACCAGTTCGGCGGCAGCCCATGAGTCTCGGGTTTGGCCACGGCCGCGTCCATGGCCATTTCCATGAATGCGTCTTGCGGAAACCCGGGCACGGTGTTGGCATTTTCCGCGATCGGCGAATGATGGACGTGCTCGACGCCGATGTCGCGCGCGAGAGTTTCCATCTGGCTGAGAGCCTGCGCGTCGTTGGTCGCGGAGGTGGCCATCGGGCGCTCGCCCATCAAGTCGGTCATGCTGTTCATCATGTGGTGCGGCAAATGACAGTGAATCATCCACGCGCCGGGATATTTGGCTTCGAACTCGATGACCTTGGCTTGCGCGACGCCGACGAGCACGGTGTTCGTCGGATACCAGGTGGATTCCGGCGCCCGGCCGCCTTCGCTGCCGGTGATGACGAATTGATTGCCGTGGAGATGGATCGGGTGATGATCCATGCCGAGGTTAACGAAGCGAATCCGCACGCGGCTGCCTAGCCGCGCGATAAGCGGTGTAGTAGCCGGAGCAGAAAGGCCGTTGAACGTAAGCCAATTGAATTCCATCGACGCGGTGTTGGGCACGGAATTATTTGGCAGCACCGCCCATTCCTGCAGCACGATTCCGAAATCATGATCGACGTGCGGCGTCTGCGGCGTCTGCGGATGCGCGATGAACATTCCGATGAGGCCAATCATTTCCTGCATGGCGCTGTGCGCGTGATAGAAGAACGTCCCTTCCTGGTGGATCGTGAATTCATACGTATAGATTTCGCCGGGAGCGATGGGCTTCTGGCTGATGAACGGGACGCCGTCCTGCTCGATGGGAACTTCGAGACCGTGCCAGTGCATGGACGTGCTTTCGGGCAGCGCGTTTTCGACGTGGATGCGCACGCGATCGCCTTGGGTGACCTGGATCGTGGGGCCGGGAGAGCTTTCGTTGTACCCCCAGGCGTCGATCGTTTTGAACGGAGCAATTTTCTGTTTTAGCGGCGCAGCCTTCAGGCGGAAGACCTTTGTCGTCCCGTCCATCTCGAACGGAAGGTCGGGGACGTCGGGAGTGCGCATAGGCACGGTCGCTTTTGGCGGAGCAAGCGTCTTTGCGCGACGTGAGGCAGTCTTTTCGTTGGCGGGCAAAGGTGCTGCGGAACCGGCGCGGGTGCTGAGGCCGAACAAGCCTGCCCCGAAAAGCATGGCGTCTTGAAAGAAATTTCTACGTGACGTGCTCATGAAGCCTCCAAACACAATTCGTTTCTCCATTCTTAATGTAGCGGCCGCCTTGTGAGGCGGCGCTGTTCTGTTAATTTGAACGCGATCAAAAAGGCGATCAGATTCGAAGCGCAATGGAAAGACGAGAACCGAAGACAGAGGGGCTTCTCGGGTGTGCGTTTAGCTTCGGAGCGAGAAATCGCGCGGCCACACTTAGAAGGTCCAACGAGAAGACAAATGTCAGGGTCGAAGCAGACCAAGGTTCAAGGCGTGGTGCGGTAAAAAGAAATTCGCCCGTGGTGCAGGCGTTTTTCGCTGCGGCGGTAAATACGGGAACGTCGCCGGGGACTTGCGATGCGTGGTGACAGGTGTCGGCAGATTGCCCGGACGGAGTCGGATCACAGACAGGGGCAGCGCAGCGAGCAGCACAGAGCGGGGCCGTCACCATGCAGGCGACCAGGAACACGGAGAGAACGGCGCAGGCTACGGAACGTGAGACGCGTTTCCCGTCCATAAAAGCAAGGTACGGGTTGCCCAGGCATTCGTCAATAGCCGTCGATAGCATTAGTATTTGTTGTGAAAGACGGCGCGGTTGATGTCTGGCCAAAATTCCTTGGCGATGAAGCTGAGACCGTCCTGAAGGATCTGGCTTCCCCAACGTTGGTAGGTTTTCACCCACGTGTTTTGTGGCGGATAGTAAAGATTGCCGATTCCCGCAGCGGCCCCGGCCCCAACGATCTCTGAAAAATTGAAGGTATTGTTCCCCGCGTCGTTTCGGGTGATCAGAAGGCGGCTCACCGCATAACCTGTGCGTTTGAAGATACCTCCATGGCCGAGCGTGTAGTAGCGCGGGTCTTCCTTGGTGACGGCGGGCACAAACGCTTCGACCATGTAATTCTCGATGGTGCCGTCCGCGAACGTGTGCGCGTAGTAAAGTCCGTAACCGGAAGCACCTTGGCCGAACTGAGGTTCTGATTTTCCAGCCATGGCAATGCCCGCGACGATACCTTCGTAGATGAAGGCCGAGTAGTCGAAGCTTTCCTGAGTAGCCAGCCATAACTTTTCCTTGAAACTCTGCGGAGGAAGAAAGGTGTCGGCGCTCACGGAACGGAAGTTGGGAACAATCCACAAGATACGCTTGGTTTGCTGGGGCCCCTGGCTTTCATTCGGATCGCTTTTGGGTTGAGGCGAGTCGACCTTGGAGCCTCCATCCTGGCTCGGACCTGCTTTTGTACTGGGGGCCGGCTGGACCTGGGATTGATCCTCAGAAGGGATGCGGAATTCCGGATCGAGGGTCGACAGGTCCTCGCCTGATTGCGGAAGCGCGTCAAGGATGAGGGGCTGTTGTGCCTGGCTGCGGGGACTCGCCAGAATGATGGACAGGGAAATCACAATGAGCAGAACGCGGTTTGGTTTCAAATCTCTACCCCAGTCAGCAATTGTACTCGAACGCCAAAAGCGCGAAAACAACAGGCGCGTCCGTGCAGTTGGATTCGGCGGAGCGCTCGTGGGATGCATTCGATCCCGGCGTAGTTGCGCCGCTAGAACGTGAAGAGTTCCGGCGTTTCGAAGACTCTTGCTAACCACGGTAAGTACCTTTCTCATTGACTAACAGCGCGCCCGGACCTACCATCATGCGATTGCGGAGGCGAGTGGAATCTGCCCGACAGATTCGAACGTATCCAGCCCTATTTTGCTTCCGCGATGATCTGACCAACAACTCGCCACCCAGAGAGGTCTTTCATGATGCTTCAATTGCTGAAAAGTCACCCAGCCCCCGATGTCTGCCTACTTGGATTTTCCGGTAAGCTGTTGATGGGAAAGGAAAGCCGTCAGGTGGAAGGAAAGATCTCCGAATTGTTGGAGGCCGGAATGAAGAAGATCATTTTTGATCTGAGCCGCCTGGACGGTATCGACAGCACGGGTGTGGGAATCATCGTGATGTGCGGCGGAAAAGTAAGGAAGGCCGGCGGTGAGGTGCGCATCGCCGGACCCGAGGGGCTGGTCAAGGATGCGCTGGTAATGACGCACATCGATAGACTGGTCCGGATTTTTCCGACCGTGGATGAGGCTTCGCAGAACTTTGTTGTTTCGTGAAAGCGCAGTCGTTATTGGAAAGAAGCGACGGCATCTTTCGAGTCTTCAAACGTGGTGAAGAGATTCAGCAGGCCCACCATTTTCAATGTTTGCACGGTAAATTTCGAAGGCTTGAGCAGGCGAATCGCGCCTCCATTTTGTTTGGCGGCGGTGAGATGACGTACCAGCATGCCGATACCGCTCGAATCAATCGATGGCACTTCTTCGAGATCTAACACGATGCGGTTTTGGCCCTGGTTGAGAAGTTCGGTCATAGCGGCATTGAAACGATCGAGCGGAGGTCCCATAGAGAGACGGCCCTTTAACTTCAATAGCTTCACTCCGTCGATCGTCTTGCTCTCAATATCCAAGGCGTACACTCCCCGGGAAAAAGCCGCTGAGGGCGGTTCCCCTCGTTGACACGCTAAAATGCCTTTGCTACAGTTCGCGCACAAGTTAGATAATCTTAGCTCAAAAAGCAAGGAAGCTCGTCCGACGAACGCGTAACTTCCGGCAGAGTGGGCCGGACGGAAAGTCACACCTTGGCAAGTTCGGAACAGGAATCCGTACTGGACCTATCGTCGCTGTCGACCCAACTTCTGGCGGAGCAGGAGGTTTTCCCTCGCGCGCGAGCCTTCGCCCGGTTTATTGTCGGGTTGCTTCCGGACTGCGCAGTCAGCGTCTACACGCTGGCTTCGATCGCAGACACGACTGTTTGGCAGCCTCGAGCGATCGTCGGTGACGCGGCGATTCATGAAGAAGCCATCACCGCGGAGTCGGGCTTGCTTGGCGCGCTGCTGATCGATGCTGTGCCGGTCCTGCGCACCGCGCCGGAACTGAAACGGGAAGATTACCCGCACATCGATACGCGCAAGACGATGCTTTCGCTCACCTGCATTCCATTGATGCAAGGCGAAAATCTGATCGGAGCGCTGGAGATTCTCGCTTTCGAAGAGCCCAACTCCGAGGACGACATACAAACTCTACTTCCAGCGGCGGAAGTGGCTGCGGCGGCGCTCTCTTCGGCTCAGTCCTACGAAGCCGAACGTCACGGAACGTTCAGTTCGATTACGCGATTGACGCAATTGTATGATCTGGAAAAAGTGTTTTCCTCCACGCTGGAAATGGAGGAGTTGTTGCCGCTGATCGGATCGAAATTCTCGGAAATTCTGGAGTGCAATGCGGTGAACATCTGGCTGTTGCAACCGGATGAGTCAGTGGAATTGATGCATCAAGCAGGAGAGGACCCGACCAGCTTCAAGGGGCAGGTGCTGAAGGCGAATGAGGGGATCGCCGGCACGATTTCCGACAACGGCGAGGCTGCGTGCATTTCCGATCCAGAGGACGCGCGATTGAGACTGCGGAACCAGGTGGCGCCGGAGTATCCGGTGCTTTCCATGATTGCGGCGCCGATCATCGACAAGAACGCTCTGGTCGGTGTCGTTGAGGTGATCAATAAATCGGACGGAACGCCTTTCGATGAAGACGAGCTGTTTACGTTAAGCAGCCTGAACGAGACTGCATCCACTGCATTGCATAATGCCGGCCTGCTGATGGCCGAGCGCAAAGTGGAAATTCTAGAAACACTGAACACCGTCAGCCATGAGATCACTTCGACGCTGAACCTCGAACGGATGCTGCAGACGATTGTGAACGCGCCACAGGCGGTTATTCCTTACGAAAGGGCGGCGATCGTCCTCGAGCAGAATGGGCGATTCAAGCTTAGCGCAGTGACCGGCCTTACGCAGGTACACGCAGACGCGCCGGACATTGCGCCGCTGAATGAGATCTTGCAATGGGCGGCGCTGAGCGAAGAAACAATTCACGTCGGCCAGCACGGCGAAGAGATCGACAGCGAGCGGGAAGAGACGCGGGCGAAATTCCGGAAATATTTTGCCGAGTCAGAGATGCGGGGATTCTATGCGCGGCCGCTGAACGACGATACTGGCCGCGTGGGAATGCTGGCGATGGAGAGCCGCGACCCGGATTTCCTGGGTCCGGCACACATCGAGATTCTGGAAGTGCTGGCGGGGCAGGCGACTGTCGCACTGCGCAACGCGCAGATGTACAAGGAAGTGTCATTCATTTCCGTACTTGAGCCGGTGCTTGTGCGCAAGCGGAAGTTCATGGCGCTCGGAAAGCGGCGGCGCACAACATACATGATTCTTGGTGCGGCCGCGCTGTTTTTTCTTGTGGCGTGCCCGCTGCCGCTGCGGGTCGATGGCGATGCGGTGGTGGCTCCGGGACGGCGTGCGCTGATTCAGCCGGAAGTAGAGGGCGTAGTGGGCAAAGTTTTCGTGCACGAAGGTCAAATGGTGCAAAAGGGGCAAGTGCTGGCCGAAATGGAAGCGTGGAACCTGCGCTCGGCGGTCGCAGAAGCGGACGCCAAGTATGAGACCGCGATGCTGCAGATGAACCGAGCGCTGGCGGCGAACGATGGCAGCGAAGCCGGCGTGGAACGGGTGCAAGCCGATTTTTGGAAGGCGGAAGTGGAGCGAGCGCGGCAGATGCTGGACCGCGCGGAACTACGGGCGCCGATCGACGGAGTGGTGGCTACGCCGCATGTGGAGAATTTCGCAGGACGCAAGTTGCAACCGGGCGATTCGTTTGCGGAAATTGTGGACATTTCGCACGCCGTTGTGGATGTCGCGATCGATGACGAAGACGCTGGACTGCTGAAAACGGGGCAGCGGGCGGTGATGAAGTTGAACAGCTACCCGTCTCGGACATTTCACGGGGATGTGCTAATCGTAAGCCCGAAAGCAGAAACGCTGCACGATTCGCCGGTTTTTTTTGCCCGCGTGGGCGTGCAGAACGCCGACGGAGCGATCCGCGCGGGCATGGAAGGACGCGGTAAGGTGCGCGTCGGCTGGTACCCAGCTGCGTACGTGTTTTTCCGGCACCTGTTCTTGTGGGCTTATGCCAAGGCGTGGTATTGGCTGGGATGGTAAGGAGGGGCATGCGAAGTCTGATTGCAGGGATCGCCTTCGGAACAATGCTGATAGCGGTCGGTTGCGGCGACGAGAAACCCTCGGTATCCGCTTCGACAAATGCTGCGCCTGCAACCCCGCCGGTTGTTGCGAAGCCTGTGCCCTCAACTGAAGTAGCTGATCCAGGGCTGATCGTAACCGGGCCGATCATCGTAGAGCATCAAGTGGAAATTACGGCGCAACGTGACGGCGTGCTGGAAAAGGTATTTTTCGACGCGCCGTCGCGAGTAAGAGCAGGGACTGTCCTTGCGCAGATGGACGACCGGCAGATTTCCGCAAATCTGGAAGCTGCGCGGTCGAAATCGCGAAGTATTGCGAATGACTTGAAGAATTGGGAAGCGGAAGCCGAGGTGCTGAAAGCGGATTACACTCGCGCGCAGAAAATGTGGGACTTGGGATTAATTTCCGAGGAAGACCTGGCGCATGCGAAGTACAAAGCGGAATCAGATCAGTGGGATATCAAGCGCGTCCAGGAAACGCTGAACACTTCGCATGATGAGGAACGGTCTATGGAATTGGAACTGGAAAAGGCGAAGATCACCGCTCCGTTCAGTGGACTCGTCGCCCGGCGGTACGCGCGCGAAGGACAGGAAGTGAACAAAGGTGAGCGGCTGTTTTGGGTAACCGCGGAGGCCCCGCTGATGATGCGCTTTACTTTGCCGGAACGATATTTCGGGCATGTCCGGTCAGCGCAAACCTTCGAAGTTACTTCGCCGGACCTGCCGGGAGAGAAGCATGCGGCGCGAGTTAAAGAGATCAGCCCCGTGATCGATCCTTCAAGCGGAACGTTTGAAGTACTGGTGGAGTTGACTGGTGACCGCGGATCGTTTCGTCCCGGGATGACCGCGAATGTAAACGTTCCGAACGGCCGCTAGCGGACAATGAACCTTACCCGTGTATTGAATAATGCCCTGCCCGATATTCCCGCACGCGTGCTATCGGAGCGACCGCCACGTCTCGATCCCGGCGCCACTTTTCGCGAGCACATTGAAGACGGCAAACCCATGGTTCGCATTTACCTTCCAAGCGATTTGGCAATGTATGTTTTTCCGCGCGCCTATTGGCGCCTTGCTCAGCTTTTCGATGGAAAACGGTCCTATGAAGACATTGCGGAACTCTACTCACAAGAGAGTGGAGAAGAATACGATGTCGAAGAAGTACGGAAATTTGCGGACAACATGGAGGCGAACGGTTTCTGGTACAAGACGCCACAAGAGAAAAACGTACTCTTGATGAGTCAGTGCAAAGAAGAACGCCTGAAAAGGCTCAAATCGAGCAGCAGATGGGCAGACCTCTCGGAGATCACATTTCCGGCATTCAATCCCGATCGATTCCTCACCTGGCTTTATGCGCACACAAAATTCATTTACACGCCGTGGTTTACTGTTATCACGATTATTGCGTTCACAATCAGCGCGGCAATCACGATAGCGCACTGGACCGAAATTGGGCGCGACACCATTGAGTTTTACAACTTTTCCAACAAAACCTGGTTCGATGTTTTCCTGCTGTATTCCATAGGGATGCTTGTGGTGGCGGTACACGAATTCGCCCACGCCCACGCATGCAAGCATTGCGGAGGACGCGTTCCTGCCATGGGGTTTGCCCTGGTCTATCTGGCCCCTGCTTTCTACACGGATACGACCGAGGGGGCTGTGCTGGGAACGCGTTCTCAGCGTTTTGTGATCTACCTGGCCGGTGTCTGGTCGGAACTGATGCTTTATTCCATCGCGACTCCGATCTGGTGGGGCACACCGCCGGACACCTTAGTTCATGACGGCGCGTACTTCATCATGTTGCTGACCGGCATTATGTCGCTGGTTCTCAACTGGAATCCATTGATGAAACTCGATGGTTATTTCATGCTGGGCGAAATCCTGCGATCACAGGATTTGAAGGAAAACTCGACCGCGTATGTGTCGGCGTGGGTGAAAAGGCATATCTGGGGATTGCCGATCGAGGTGCCTTACGTCCCACCGCGCCGTCGTTTCGGGTTTCTCATATACGCGGTGATGTCGGGTGCCTATAGCTATCTTGTGCTGTACGTCATCGCGCGATTTGCGGGAAATTTTGTAAGAAACTTTAGTCCGGAGTGGGGCTTTATTCCAGAATTAGGCGTCGCCTTCTTAATCTTCAGGTCAAGAATCCGTTCGTTGGTGAATTTTATGAAATTCGTCTATTTGGATAAAAAGGATCGAATCGCGGAATGGTTTACTGCCAACCGTTCAGCAGCAGTCGTTCTCGCCACACTTTTTCTCCTGGGTCTTCCTATTCGAAGAGACTCGGTCTCCGGACGATTCCTCCTAGAACCAGGAGAGACCGCCGTTGTACGAGCGCATGTTGCCGGACAAGTGCAAGAACTGAGTGCCAAGGAAGGCCAATTTGTCGAGTCCGGACAGGTGCTGGCACAACTTCGCAATCTACCGCTGGAGTCCGAGTTCGAAGACGCGAGAGCGCGCTTGAGCATAGCCGCGGAGAGGGCCAAAGCGGCAGCGCTTCGGTATGCCGATTATGGACTGGCTCTGAAACACCGCGATGATCTGGAGGCGGAATTCCGTCAGAAGTCCGAGATTAGTAACGCCCTGCAGCTGACAAGTCCTATTTCGGGAACGGTGCTGACTCCGAAAGTGCAAGATCTGCTGGGAGCCTATCTGCCGGCCGGAACGGAGGTCCTGCAAGTGGCGGATCTTTCGGTTATGCGCGCCCAAATTTACGTTTCGGAGTACGATCTGCACAAGATTCAGTCCGGGGCCGAAGTGAGGCTTCAAGTCCAAGGTCATGTGAAAACGTGGAAAGCACAAGGGGTCTCGATGGCCGAAAGGCCCACCGAGATGGATCCGCGATTGAGCGCGGCTGCAGCATACAAGGGAATGAATCCTCCACACTTCTATCTCGCCGATATTTCTGTCCGGAATCCTGACAGAGTCTTGAAGCCCGGTATGACGGGATTTGCCCGCATCTACGGGCAACGTCGCAGCCTCGCATGGATAGGATGGGAGAGCCTCTCCGATTTTTGGGGGCGCAAATTGTGGTGAGCGAGAAGCTTCTGGTGCTTCGACGTACCAAAAAAAAGAAGGGCTACACAAGGTAGCCCTTCCGGAGCCTAAACGCTTCCAAAGCTTAAAGCATCTTGATTTTCGGGAAAACGCCCTTGCTCTTGGGGAAAACACCCTTGCTCTTGGGGAAAACGCCCTTGCTCTTAGGGAAAACGCCCTTGCTCTTAGGGAAAACGCCCTTGCTCTTAGGGAAAACGCCCTTGCTCTTAGGGTTCACCGATTGCGACTTCGAGACACCGTCGCTGGAACTTGCCACGTTGGCCTTCTTGGTGGTCTTGAGGGTGCTGATCAAGCTCTTCTTTTCGATTGACATGGTCTCCACTCGCTCCTGTCTAGAATTGTTGTGCCGCCGACGATCGAGGATAGTGCATGAGGCTTGCCAAAGTGTGCGTAGCGGACGGATATAAAATGTCGCTGAAAATACAGTACTTAGTAGGAAGGTGTGGCTGGCCTGAAGTACCTGGCCGGTGAAAATTCCGATCACGGGTTAAAAATTAACCACGCATAGGTTAATTTATTACCTTCTATTTTTTTGCCGACCGCCCTTTCGAGGCTGAGGGTCTTCCCCTTGTTGGCAGTCCCAGGTTCCTTGGAGAAAACGCTAGGCCCCCAGTTTCAGGTTGCTGATCCTGGTGGCTCTACTCGATGTGGTGTTTGCGGCAAAGGTATTTCATTCGCTGGGGATCGATCTGGAGGAGGGCTGCGCCTGCGGTCTTCTTGCCTCCCGTTCGGCGGAGGGCAGCGTTCAGGTAGGCGACTTCAATTTTTTCCATTTCGGCGTCGAAATCGACGCCGTTCTCGGGGATGAGAATGGCTTCCTGGCTGGCGGCGCTCTGTTGCAGCATGTGCTGGGGGAGATGTTCGGGCGTGATTTCATGCGCGCTCACCATTACCACCAAGCGCTGGACAATATTTTCGAGTTCACGGACGTTTCCCGGCCAACTGTAGTCTTCCAGAATTTCGAGCACGTCGGGTTTTAGCGTCTTCAAAGGTTTTTTGGCGGACGCGCAATAAATGCGCAGGAAATGATCCACTAGGATGGCTATATCGCCATCGCGCTCGCGCAGCGGCGGAACGAAGATGGGAACCACGTTAATGCGGAAGTAGAGATCCTCGCGGAATCGGCCCTTGCGCACACAATCTTCTAGGTCGTCGTTCGTGGCAGAGATCAGGCGGAAATCGATTTTCTTGGCAGAACGACCACCGAGACGCTGTACCGAGCGTTCTTGAAGGACGCGAAGAAGCTTACTTTGGAGATTGGGATTGAGAGTGGTAATTTCGTCCAGAAAGACCGTGCCGGTGTGTGCCGTCTCGATCAGGCCAGGCTTGGCTGCGTCGGCGCCGGTGAAACTGCCCTTCTCGAAGCCGAACAGTTCCGATTCCATGAGGGTTTCGGGCAACGCAGAGCAGTTGAGTGCGACGAAAGGCTTGTCCGCGCGGTCGCTGCATTGCACGATCGCATTGGCGATCATTTCCTTGCCGACGCCGCTTTCGCCCCGCAGCACGACGCTGGCGCTTGTGCGTGCCACGGCTTCGATGGCCTGATGGACCCTCTGTATCGCCGCGCTCGTGCCGACCAGACCGTAAAACGCCGTTCCGCTTTCGACCTGCTGAATCAGGCGGCGACCTTCCAGTTCGAGCCCGCGCTTTTCAATGGCGCGAAGCAGCACGATCTTCAGTTCGCTGTAGTTGATCGGGAAGAGAAAGAACTCGTCGGCACCAGCCTGGCTAGCTTTCAGAGGGATGGAGCGACTATTCGTCTTGGTGAAGGCGACGATTACAACATCGTCCCGCAATTTGCGAATTTCCTGAAGAACGTCTAGGCCGTCCAGAGGGCCATCGCCGATGCAGTCGAGATTAAAGAGTATCGCGTGAAGACCGGAAAGCTCCATGATGGTTTTGATTTCATTTTCGGTGGTGGCCAGAGAGGTGCGGAATTCGCTGCCAAGCTGTTTGCGGATTTCCGGGAAGGATTCGCCGTCGTCGGTGATAACGGCGAGAAAATAACGCTCTGGGCTAATTGCAGCTTCAGGCAAGGCCAAGGCTCCGTAATCGAGTGGCGATTATAGGGGAGGCACGTCGGGTGGGGAAAGGCGAAAGTGGAGCGCGGATGGATGTCACGAGTAATCCGGTCTCACGAGTGGCCGGGCTTAAAGACCGGCCACTACGCAGAAACCTTCTGGCCTTAAAAGCGCAGCATTGAAAGATACTTGTAACCGTCGGTAAGCGTGGCCCAGGGATCTTTGGGGGCGTCGTGTTCCAGGAAGTAGTGCTGAATGCCGGCCACGTCGGACGAAGCGAGGATACGCTTCCAGTCGATGACTCCGGACCCGGGTGCGGTCATGTCGTTTTTCACTAGATTGTCGGCGTCAAACGTCGCAAGTTGGTCCGGCTTCAGATGCGGCAGCGACTTGAAGTCTTTCACGTGGACTAACGGGAAGCGGCCGGGATAGCGCTTAAAATAGGCGACGGGATCTTGCCCGGCGACGCTAGCCCAGCCGAGATCCATCTCCATTTTCACGAGGTTCGCGTCCGTCGATTCGAGCAGGTAGTTGTAGGGCAGCTTGCCACCGAGATTCGCATCGGGCGCGAACTCCCACCAGTGATTGTGATAAGCGAATTGAATCCCGGCTTTCTTGCTGGTTTCCCCGGCTTTATTGAAAAGATCGACCGTACTTTTCCAAGCGTCGGCGGAATCACGCTTGGTTTTCTCGATGAAAGGGCAAACGATGAAGCCCTGGCCGACGGCGTGGGCTGCTTCAACGGTTTCGGGCCAGTGCCTCTCCACGATGTCGTAGCTCACATGGGACGAAGGGGCGGCCAGGCCGTTCTTGTCGAGAATGGACCGAACTTCCGCTGGGGAATGATCGAAATAGCCAGCGAACTCCACTTCCTTGTAGCCGACGGAAGCGACTTTCCCGATCGTGCCGGCAAAGTCGGACTTCATGAGATCGCGAACGGTGTAAAGCTGGACGCCAACCTTGCCGATATGATGGGTGGACGCGAAAGCGGATGATGGAAAAGAAGCGAGAACTCCTGCTGCGATAGAAGACTCCACAAAGGTGCGTCGATTCATGCGGGAATTGTACACGCAATTGAATCCCGCGAGCTATAGTTCCGGAGGAAGCCATGTGCCGCGAGCCTGTTCGAGAGATTCGCCAACGGCGAGCAAAAGCTCTTCTTCGTGAGGCCGCCCGATCAGTTGCACGTTGATGGGCAATCCTTCGGGCGACTTGCCAAACGGCAAAGAGAGGCCGGGAAAACCGGCAAGATTCAACCACTGGCAGAAGCGCATGGTGTCGCGATAGTTGTGCGGATCGCCGGGCTGATAATTGCCGGCGCCGTGTTGGAAAGCAGGAGAGGTTGAAACAGGCGACAGCAGGATCGGAATGTCGCGAACCTGGCGCAACAGTTTGGCGCGGACGGCATCGCGCTCTTGGCACGAATGCAATAACGAATCGAGGGTCACGGGTGGCCCCGAAGCAGCGATTTCGAGATAGCCCTTCAGCATGGGGCTGAGAGAATCCTCTTCGCCTTGGGTGTCTTTTCGAATCAAATCCGCGACGACCGGCCCGAAGAAAAACCACCAGAGCTCCAGCGCGCGATCGAGATTCTTGAGCTGGAGTGGTTCAACGCGATAGTCAAGATCGCAAAGATACTGCGCCGCTCGGCGAATGGCCAAGACCGTTTCTGGATCAGCGCGCCCTAGCTCCGCATTTTCAAGAATTCCGATGCGCAAGCTGCGAAGTTCTGGCGCAGAGATTTGCCGAACAGGAACTGGAGCAGAGAGCGCATCCCCCGGGTCCGGCCCTGCCATGACTTCGAACAACGCGCGCAGGTCCGAGACGGTTCGCGCCATCGGCCCAACCACGCCTAGCCAACTGCATGCGCCTGCTCCTTCGGGAAACTGCCCGGTCGAAGGGATGCGGCCGGGCGTTGGCTTCAGCCCGCAAATGCCGCAAAAATGCGCCGGTGTGCGAATCGAGCCGCCGCCGTCGCTGCCGACTCCGCCCATTGAACAGCCGGAAGCGATGGCCGCCGCTTCACCGCCGCTCGAACCACCCGCGGAATAAGTCAGATTCCAGGGATTGGAAGTTTTGCCGCTGAGCAGATTGTCTGTTTCATAAGCCATCAAATATTCGGGAGTGTTTGTATTCCCCAACAGGATGGCGCCGGCAGCTTCAAGCCGCGCGACGAGCGGCGCGTCCGTGATTGGAACGTAGTCTTTGCGCAACAGCGAACCGGCGGAACAAGGCCAGCCGGCGACATCGATGCAAGATTTTATTGTGAGACAGACTCCAGTGAGCGGCTTCAGAGGTCCGCCTTGGGCAAGCGCGGATTCAGCACCGCGGGCGCGCGCCAGCGCCGACTCTCGATCAAGATGAACGAACGCATTCAGCTTCGGCTGCACTTGCTGAATGCGTTCGAGATGCGCGGTGGCCAGCTCAACAGGCGAGATCTGTTTCCTGCGGTATAGCTCCAACGTTTGCGCGATGGTTTCGTAGAACGGGGCAGCCATGCCGTTATTCTAATGGTTCCACAGCAGTCGAGCGGCAAACCTGTGGTTCAGCTGTTCGAGGGCTGAGGCGCCAGTACCCAGCTAACCTCGAATCCCCACAAGCAAAACCCTCCTCGAAGGCCTGGGCGACAGCGCGTCTAGACACCACGAGGAAGCCCAAAACGCGTTACAAAAACGGTTGACGGTGGCTGGTGCAGCCCGGACAATCGACAAGACGATAAGCTGCCAGTCAGGTCCTAGCGCGTCCAGAAAGAGCTTTCCTCGATGGCATCGTTCAAAAAGAGTTCTCGGCATTGGATTTCCTTTGTCGCTGGTGTTCTTGTGTTTGTGGCGCTGTTTTTTTCACATGCGCTCCATTCCCGCGCCTGGCAACGAATGGCGCCCGCTCCTGCCGCAAGAATTTCGGGCGAAGCGCAACGGCTGAATACCCTGGGCGTCGCGTACATGAACCAGGGCAAGAACGCTGAGGCGCAAAAGCAGTTCGAGAAGGCGCTCGCGGCGGAGCCGAATTTCGCTCAGGCGAAGATGAATCTGGGCATATCGCTCCTGGCGCAGCAGAAATTGGAACCCGCCCGCGCGGCATTGGAAGACGCCACAAAGAAACTGCCGGACGATCCTTACGCCTGGTACAACCTCGGCCTGGTCTACAAGGATTCGGCCGACACCGAGAAAGCGATCGCAGCCTTCCAGCACGTGGAAAAAATAGCCCCGGATGAGCCGGACGCATTTTATTTCGAAGGCTTCCTTCTTTCGCAATTGCAGAAATATGACGAGGGGATCACGGCCTTCAAAAAAGCGCTGGAGCTCGCGCCGTACCACGCTTCCGCGCAATTCGGTCTTGCGCGCGCATATCAGCGCAAAGGAGACACAGAAGCGGCTCGTGATGGCATGAAACATTTCCAGAAACTTACTTCAGAGCATCTCGGAACGCCATTCGGCGCTGGATATGGGGACCAAGGGAAATTCTCGCTGGCGGAATTCGTGCACGGCACGGAAAGCAACGCTGCGGTGGAAATTCCGGTGCACTACGCGGCGAGACCGTTGACGGAGGCGACCGGAGCAAGCACTGGGGTGTGTCTGTTCGACTATGACGGGGACGGCAAGCCGGATCTGTTTATCGTGGCGGCGGAAGGCGGGAGGAGCCGTCTGCTAAAAAATGTGGGTGACGGAAAGTTCGAGGATGCCACGGAGAAGGCGGGATTGACGGGAGTTGGAGGTGGTTTTGGATGCGCTGCCGGTGACTTTGACAATGATGGCGCGACCGATCTGGCGGTATGCCAAACAGACGGCGTTCGATTGTTCAAGAATGCAGGCGGAAAATTCGTCGACGTTACGCAAAAAGTGGCAATCGTGCGCGAGAAAGGATGCGTTGGAACGTCGTTTGTGGATTACGATCACGACGGCGATTTGGATTTGTATGTGACCATGACTCCGGCGGCCGGGCGAAAGAATAAATTGTGGCGGAACAATGGGAATTCTACTTTTACGGATGTTTCGGAAGAGTCCGGGCTCGGTGTGGATGCCACCGGAGCCGATGTGGCAGTCACGGACTTTAACAACGACCGCGCGATCGATTTTGTTGTGGCAGGCGGCAATCGAGGAGCGTCGATTTATCTGAATCCGCGCGAGGGGAGATTCAAGCCGTTTCCCGGAATTGATTTTGCCAAGGACAAGCTGCCGCCTGCGGTCGGCGTCGCCGTTTTCGATTTCAACAAAGACGGATGGATGGATCTGGCTTTCACGCATGCTGGCGCGCCGGGAATCAGTTTGTGGCGCAACGTGGAAGGAAAAAAGCTGGAGCGTGTGGCGTTACCGGATCTCGGCTGGAAGCAGGGCTGGGGCATCACTTCGGTCGATTACGACAACGATGGATGGTTGGATCTTGTTGCGATGGGCGAAGGCGCGAGCGGCGGAGAGATTCGCATGCTGAGGAATCTTGGCGATGCAGGATGGGCCGATGTCACCAAGAAGTTGCAACTAGACGCCGTGAAGCTCGAACAGCCACGCGCCCTGACGGTCGCGGATTTCAAAGGAGATGGTAGTCCGGACATCGTGGTGACGCAGGCGTCCGGCGCACCGGTGTTGTTGGGGAATATTGGCGCGAACAAAAACCGCTGGATGAATGTTGACTTGAAGGCCTTAAACGACAACAAGAGCGGCATCGGAACCAAGGTAGAAATTTACGCTGGCGGGCTCTATCAGAAATTCGAGGTGGGCGGATCGTCGGGATATCTTGGACGGAATTCAGGGATGCTGCTAGTCGGACTGGGATCCGAGAAGGTTGTCGACGCGGCGCGATTGCTTTGGCCCACCGGCGTGCCGCAGGACGAAATCGACTTGGCTGCCGATAAAACGCAGAAGATTGGCGAACTGGACCGGCGTGGAAGCTCATGTCCGGTTTTGTTTGTATGGAACGGGAACGAATACGAATTCATTGCGGACATGATCGGGCCGGGTGTGGTCGGCCACTGGATTGCGCCAGGTGAGCGCGATGTGCCAGATCCCGACGAATACTTGAAGGTGCCGGCAAACAGTGTGAGCGCGAAGGGCGGGTTGCTGAGTTTCCGGTTCGTGGAGCCGATGGAAGAGACGGTGTATCTCGACCAGGTGAGGCTTGTGGCCGTCGATCATCTTTCGAACATCGAAGTAAATCCGAACGAGCGCTTCGTGAGCAACCCACCGTTTCCGGAATTTCGCGTGATTGCCACGGAAAATGCGCGCGTGCCCGCTGGCGCGCGGGACGATCACGGTCGAGACGTGCTGCCGCTGCTGGCCAAGCGCGACCGCAAGTACGTGACCGATTTCGAGATTTTGCCGTTTGCGGGATTTGCCAAGTTACACTGGATCGAACTCGATCTTGGCAATTGGAACGCAACGAAGCCGCTGCGATTGCTGCTGGACGGCTACACGGACTACTTCACGGCCACGTCGATGTATGCCGCCGAACAAGCGGGAATTAAAGTGATCGCGCCGTATGTCGAAGCGCAAGACGCGAGCGGGAAATGGACGCGGGTCGTAGACGACATGGGATTCCCGGCTGGCCTGGCGCGAACGATGGTCACCGACCTTACGGGGAAGATACCTAGAGAAACGCGGCGGATTCGCATCGTTTCGAATTTGAAGATTTATTGGGATCGCGTGCGTATCGATCAGACGCTCGCGCAAAAAGATGTGCGCGTCAGCGAAGTGCCGCTGGCGAGTGCGGAATTGGCATTCATGGGCTATCCGAAGGAAATTCGCCTTCAACCTGCGAGCGACACGATCTATTCGTTTTCGCATCGCAGTCTGACCGGACCGTATACCCATGCGGCGGGAAACTACACGGGGTACGGCGACGTGAAGAACCTTTTGAGCCATTCGGACGACAAATTTGCGGTCTTCAGCTCGGGCGAAGGTGTGCGCTTAGAGTTTGATCCTTCGAAGATTCCGCCTGTGCCAGCCGGTTGGGTGCGCGACTACTTCTTCTACGCGGACGGCTTCGAAAAGGATTTGGACTTTTATGCTGCCAACGCGTTCACCGTCGAGCCACTCCCGCGGCATGGATTAATCCCGTATCCGTATCCCGAAGGAATGGAATATCCGACAGATGCCGACCACCTTGGCTACCAGTTCGACTATAATACGCGGCAACGGTCGGATCGCATGCCCGTCAATTTACGCTACGAATACTCCGCGCCCAAATGAGGAAGCCTACATGCGCAAGAGTGGGGCCACCACCATACGCGATGTGGCGCGGGAAAGCAGCTGCTCGGCTTCAACCGTTTCGATTGTCCTGAACAGCGCGCCGCTTTCGCGCTACATCTCCGCGGAAACAAAAGGAAGAATTCAAACCGCCGCACAGCGGCTGGGCTATCGGCCGAATCCGCTGGCGCGTTCGCTGAGGAGCCAGCGGTCGAATATCGTCGGCGTGATGATGTTCGATATCACCGATCCGTTTTGCACGCCAATTCTTCGCGGGTTAGAGAAGGCGCTTTATCAAGCCAACTATCTTTCCTTGCTCGCCGATGCGCACAATGAGGCCCACCGTTTCGAGCGTTACCTCGAAATGTTGCTGGACCGTCGCGTGGAAGGGTTGATTGTCATTGCGAATTGGCTGGTGACGGATATCAAGGTGCTTGCGGATTTGACGGAGAGGCAAGTGCCGACGGTGATTGCGGGTCGCGCATTCGAGATACAGAACGTCAGCACGGTTTCCGTGGACAACGAAAATGGGTCGGCGCTGGCGTTGGAACATCTGCACCGGCTCGGACACCGCGAGATTGCGTTTCTGCGCGGGCCGAAAACCTTGGCGAGCAGTGGGCAAAGGTGGAAAGGCATTCGCAATTTTGCTCAATCGGTGGGATTGCGGTTGGATCGGAAGCGGATCAAGGAATTGCCGGAATCGATCGATCCGAATTCAAGTTTTGAAGCCGGCGGACAATTGACCGCTGAATTGCTGAGTGGAGGAAGGTCGTTTACCGCCCTGATGGCGTATGACGACGTGACGGCGCTCGGAGCGATGCGCGCGTTGAAGAATAAGGGTCTGCGCGTTCCTGAAGATTGTTCTGTGATCGGATTCGACGATGTGGCCCAGGCCGCGCTTTCGCTGCCGTCGCTGACGACCGTGCGCCAGCCCATGGAAGCGATGGGATCGATGAGCGTGGGAATGATGTTGGACGCAATTCAAGCGGTGGAAAAGAAGCAAGACATTCCGGTTGTGCGGCGGAAGATTCCGGCGGTGCTTGTCGCGCGAGAATCGACACAGGAACACCCAGCGCGCTGAATGAGCCGAGCGATGTAGATTCTTCGGGAACGAAAGCCCAGGCTCGCGAAGATTCAAGCGGAAAAATCAGGCGCCGACGGTGATCCAGGATTTGTTTTGAGCGCTCTCGGCGATTGCTTCGCAGAGTACCAATTCCTCGTGGCCGGTTTCGAATGTGGGAAATGAGCGAGGCGCGCGAAAATCACCTGCGGCGATATAGGCGTACACGTCTTTGAAGAGTTGCACGAACGTGTCCGGGTACCCTTCGGGATGGCCGCCGGGATACGCAGCGTAGCCTCGCGATTCTGGAGATTGCAACGCCGGATCTTTTGGAAGGACCTCGCAGGCTCGATCCCGTCTGCCAATCCACAACTGGTTTGGGGATTCCGAATCGAACGACAACGAACCTTCGGTGCCGTCAATTTCAAACCACAGGCGCGTTTTACGCCCAGGGCTGACTTGGGAAACGGTCATGACGCCGTGCGCTTCGTTTTCGAAGTGAAGCAGCACGGAGGCGTAATCGTCGGTGGAGATCATCACTTCTTCGGTCTCCGCCGTGCCTGCTTTCTGAAATGTTTCCACTCGGCCTTTGGGACGGCGGCGTGTGGGAAGAACCGTCGCCAGGTCCGCGCAAAGTGCGGAAACTTTACTGTTGGTCAGCCAGGTAACCAGATCGAGCCAGTGCGTGCCGATATCCGAGACGGCGCGAAGTTCGCCACCGAGCTTTGCTTCGAGCCGCCAATTCCAGTCGGTCGGAAAAAGCAGCCAATCCTGCAGGAAGCTGCCGTGAATCAATTTGACCTGGCCGATGCTGCCTTTGCGGATCAGCGCACGCGCTTCATGGCACAACGGGTAGTAACGCAGGTTGTAGGTCACCGCGCCAACCAGACCGGTATCTTTCAGTAGCGAGACGAGCGCGGCAGATTCGCGGGAATCGAGAGCCAATGGTTTTTCGCAAAGCACATGTTTTCCCGCGCGCAGCAATTTGCTGGAGTCTTGAAAGTGAAGGTTGTTTGGCGTACAGAGGTGCACGACTTGCACGGAAGTGTCGGTGGCAATTTCGTCGAGAGATTTGTAGGCGTGCGCAAGGTGCAGGGATTCAGCGGCGGCCTTCGATCGTTCCGGGGTGCTGCCGAGAATTCCTTGTACAGAAATGCCGAGGCGGCGTAGGGCTTCCAAGTGAGCGCGACCTACAAATCCCGGACCAACGATTGCCGCATGCAGTTGCATTGGAGCTCCCTTGAGGTGCTAATCTCAGACTTGCGTATTCTAGCCCGGATTTGTGGCAAACCGTGTAAGAGGCTGGCATGGAAGCACCGACGATGGGTGCTCGCGCAGATTGCAACAGTGGCAAGATTCTAGTTGCCTGCCGGTCGAAATGCGTCGATTGGGTCCAGGTAGCTTTGGGACCAGAAGGCATCGCGGGTGAGTGCGCCTGAAACAAGTCCCTCGATGCTGGCGAGTGTCGCTCCTAGGATTCCACCATCGGCGGAGTCAAAGATGACTACAACGCCCTGTGGCATAGGAGTGACCGAAGCGGACTCCCGCAATCCCTTCTCAAATAGCGCGAGGGAGTAATCCATGCGAACGGCCGGACCAGACTCTTTGGGGTTTTGCGAAAGGGGCTGGACGGTGTAAATCTTCACGGTTTTGCCTTTCAAAGACGGCCAGTCGCCTGGGAAGATGCTCATTTCCTCGCTTTCTATGTGAAAACCGGTGAATTTCTCCTCAGGTCCGTGTTCTTGTTTCGCCATTTTTGCGACAACAGATTCAGGCAGGAGCACCGCGTCCTGCCGGATGTACCCGCGCGAGTCACCGGAAATTTCGATGTGAATCCAGCCCTTTTCGGAGTCGAGGAATTCGAACTCATCATTGACTGCCGCCTTGAAAAAAACGTGGGATTGTTCGGAGGGCTTCGAGTAAACCGACGTTCCGGAGATCGAGACGGAGACCAGATTTTGTGGGTGCGCCTGATTGTGCTGGATGTCTTTAAGGTTGTTCAATTCGGTCGTGAGTTGCTGCACGCGCCGTTCTTCCAATACACGCTGATTTCGAAGAGCGGTGACCTCGTCGGGAGTTCTTGCAATGGGCGGAGCCGGCGCGGAGACCGGGGTGCCGGGAACCCCGGATAAGTCGAGTTTTGGCCGAGGAGTTTGCACGTTCGACGCCGGTGTGCCGGCCGGATCGACTGGTTTGCCGGTTAATTTTTCCTGCATCCGATCGAGCAGGTCCAATTCCAGTCGGCCATTAGAAGGCAGTACGTCGTACCCCGACTTCGAGACGTCGCGATCTACAAACCAAGCGGTGATTTTAGCCGAGACACGAACGATCGTGGCGGCGGTTTCGCCCGGAACGAGCTCGATGGAGAATTGGTAGAAACCGCGCTCGTAGCGATCTAGAGGTTTTCCTCCGGGGACAACGAAGCCTTCCAGGATCGGAAGCTTCTGGCCCGAATACGCTTGCAGATCTTTTAAAGCTTGTTCAACCACGGCTTTGGGCTGTGGGTAGCTGCGAGCATAAGGAACTGCCTGGCCTTGAGACATGGCCGAGAGGGCGGCAAGCAGCAGGACAAAGCAGGGAAGCCGCAAGCTGCATGCAATCTTTCTCTTCACGGCAACGACTCCAGCTTGTCGGCCGGAAGCCATCCGCGCTGGCCTTCCGGGGTCTCAATGCCAAGCCAGTGGGGCGTGACAATCAGAATGACAACCTCCGTAAGAGCGGGCAGGGCTTGCAGATTGGCAGCGGATTGAAACGGTGCAGCCTTCAAATCCACGCCGGGAGCTTTCACGCGACGCTCCAGTTGGTGCCGCAGGGAAGTAATCTCCTGTTGCATTTCCTTTTCGCTGGTCTGCGCATTACTCACTCGATTGGATTCTTCGTCGCGTTGCCGCGTATAGCTCTGCTTCACGAGTTCGGCGCTGAGCGCACGGCGGCGAGCATCGGCAGCTTCCATGGCTGCTTGTTGCAAGGAGTCCAGCGCGTCCTTGATTTCCTGAATTTCGGCTTTTTCGACCGAGCCGTCCGAAGGGTGAATCACTTTGTGCGCGGACTCGATATAGACGGCGTCCACTTTAACGCGAGTGCGATCTTCGGCGACCGAGGTTATGACATAACGGACCGCGATCGTGCCCAGATCAGCACTTTCAAGGAAATGCCTCGGGGCGATGGC
This sequence comes from Candidatus Acidiferrales bacterium, assembly GCA_963722985.1. Taxonomy (GTDB): domain Bacteria; phylum Acidobacteriota; class Terriglobia; order Acidiferrales; family UBA7541; genus Acidiferrum. The sequence continues at coordinate 1,845,028 of CAVROZ010000008.1, forward strand.
CTTCTCGCGAATCTTGTAGTAAACCTCGCCGGGTCCCTGCCAAGGATCGAAGAGCGAAGTCGTAGGAACGTCTTCCGCGTCTGTCAACGTGGGCTCTTTGTCGAAAACGCGAGTGCCGTGGATGATGTGGTCTCGCTGGACCGACTGGACCGCTTCGCGGACGTCAGAGATAGGAGCCAAGAATTCGCGAACCAAACCTGGTGTGGTCAGTTCTTTGGGCGGCGACGCAAGTAGTGTGGAGACAAGCGAAAGGATAAAGAAAATCAGCCAGTTAAGCCGCAGATCAATAGCGCGATTCGATATTCCAATCGTCATCGGCACGGGAGTATTCCTTGGTTTCGCTATTTCCTTGTTAACTTGTTAACGCGAAGCAGCGCTCCTGTCAAATCTAGCCGAATTTCCGGATTTGAACCTCCGGTCGAGCATTCTGCTATCAGAACGGAACACAGAGACCCTCAAAGAAATTTCTGAATGCTTCTAAGAAAACGCTTGCATTCCAGAATAAACTCGGAGTAGCATCCGCTCCGGTTCAGGGGCCAAGCATTTTGCCAGACTCTTTTGACGGAGAGGCTAGGTGAAAATCTTGGTAAGCAGGGCGGAACGGTCTTGAAGACGTTTCCCGTGCGGTTTGGGGTAACCGCGGGTGGATCTGCCATGCTGGGTGTTTTTGTTAACACTCCCTCAAAAAATTGAATAGAACGAGACCCTAGTTGTCTGCTCGACGTCCGTTCGGGACGTCCGTAGGAGGCAGTATGGAATCTTTGCGTTCAAACGAAGTGCGCAATGGCCTTGTCCGTCCTGGTAAGGCTTTGCTTTACGTCGTAGCGGTCGTTCTGTGTGCTTTCGTCGATTGTCATCCTGCAGCCGCGCTGCCCGCCTTTGCGAGAAAATACGGGTTGCCGTGCTCTTCTTGCCATGAGGCTTGGCCGATGCTCAGTCCCTTCGGTCAACAATTCAAAGACAACGGCTACCAGTTGGGAAATGACCGGGACGCTCCTATCTTTCAGCAGGCGGCCTATTGGCCGGTAACCTTCCGCATCACCCCGGTCTGGCACAGAGAGAGCCTTGGCTCAGCGCCGGTCGATGGCAGCGCAGGGCCGGGCGCTGGGCTGGCGAAAATCACCACGCAAGGCTTCGATTTGAGCGGCCTGGACTTTCACACCGGTGGAACCCTGGCGAACAATTTTTCGTTCTATGTGCTTCCGTCTTCCGATTCCACGGCATCGTTTCACTTCGAATCGGTTTGGGCGCGTTTGGACAATGTTTTTGGGACACCCTGGATCAACATCAAGCTCGGTAAATTCGAGCTGGACAATTTGTTGTCCGAAAAACGTATCTTGACGCTGACCAATGTAGGCGGCGTTTACGAAAATTATCACTTCCAACCTTTCTCTTCGCCGGGAGTTCCAGAAAACTACACATTTGGTATCGGGGACAACCAACTCGGTTTGGAGTGGATGGGACATTCCGCGGATGACCGGACACGAGTGTCGGCGGCGTTGCTGAGCGCGAGCGATGGCACCGTCGGTCTGCCGACCAGCCGCGGGTACGGAACATTCCTCTCAGCGAGCCGAGCCTTTGAGGTTGGTAGCCTTGGTTTGCAGCGCGTTGGCGCGTTTGCCTTCCTTGGCGAAGAGCCAACTTATTACCAGTACAATTTAACGACAACGGCTCCGATCGGGGTCGATAGCGTCACGGGTGCGACGGTGAATTCGACAACGACCACACCGTACCTCGGTACTGGAATTGGCAACAAACTGATTCAACGCTACGGTCTCATCGGGATGTGGTACATCAAGAAATTCGATATCACCACGATCTATTTCCATGGCAAAGACAATGCCTGGCTGGGAACGGATACGCCCGCCGTACCAGGGGCGGTGCTGCCTGCGGGAGCGCATGCACCGTCGTGGAATGGCGCGCTGTTTGAAAGCCACTACATGTTCAATCCGCAGATCATCCTGATTCAACGCTACGAACTCGACCGAATGAGCCAGCAGGCTTTTTCGAGTAATCCTGGAAATCTCAGCAACGCGGACGTACTGACGTTTGGCGCACGCTACTACCCATTCATTTCAAGCCGCGCGGGATTCGCATATCACGCGGAATACTCGATCATCTGGCAGAAAGGCGCGTCACCTGTTTTCACGCCGCTGGCGACGAGCAGCTTGCTCTTCGGCTTTGACTTCGACTTCTAAGGAGGAATGAAAATGCTGAACATCAAGAAAACTTGCTTGCATGTCGCAGTCGCCCTCATCCTTCCTTCCGCCATGTTTGCGCAATCATCCGCCGACCAGACTCCCGCGGCTAAACCGAATCCACACATGGAATCGCATATCGGGAGCTTGACCGGACATTCCGAGGCGGGAGCGCGGCTGTATTATCGCTACTGCTGGGGCTGCCACGGAGCGCGCGGTAATGGCGACGGGGAGAACGCTCCCTACCTGAATATCCTGCCCCGGAATTTCGTGGCCGCGGTCTTCAAGTGCCGGTCCACTCCGACGGGCACGCTGCCGTTGGATTCCGATCTGTTCAACTCGCTGTATCGCGGATTCAATTTTACGAACATGCCGTCTTGGAAGGCGCTCACGGCACAGAACCGCGCGGACCTGGTCGCATTCATCAAGACTTTTTCCGCCCGATGGGTGACGGAAAAGCCCTCCGATCCTATCCCGATACCGACCGAACCCAAGTTGACCGTGGAAAGCATCAAACACGGCGGCGAGTTATTCCAGAAGCTGGAATGTTGGAAGTGCCACGGCCAGGAGGGCCGCGGCGACGGTCCTTCGGCGTCCACGCTAACCGACAGCAACGACCAGCCGATCCGGCCTTACAACTTCACTTCCGATAACCGTTCTAAGTGCGGGAAAACGAATGCAGATTTGTACAAGATCTTCATGACTGGGCTGGATGGCACGCCCATGCCCTCCTTTGCGGACGTGGTGAAGCCGGAAGACGCATGGGACCTCGTGCACTATCTTCGTACCCTTCAATACAACAATCCAAGCCCCGAACTGGCGCTGTGGCTGAGCACACCGGAAGGCAAGGCCATCGTCGAGGCCAAGAAAGTCGAGAATACCAACACCGGCTCCGGAGTTAGGCCATAAAGAATAGCTCCCAAATTTCAGGAGGTAATCGAATGCAAACGAAACAGACAATTTTCGCAGCACTGGCGATGCTCGCGGCTTCTGCCGTGGCCATGGCCGGCCCGGCGCCCGCGGGCGGCACCGTGAGCGGCAAGGTGACCTATGAGGGGACACCCGCGAAGATGAAGCCGATCGACATGTCCAAAGAACCGTCATGCGCGAAGATGTATACGACACCACCGTTGGCAGAAACTGTTGAGACAGGCGCGGGAAACAGCCTGGAAAACGTCGTTGTATATGTTTCCGCTGGCGCGCCGGATGATGCGGCGCCGTCAACCGCAGCGGTGTTCACGCAAAAGGGCTGCCGGTACATTCCGCACATTCTGGCCTTTCAGGTGAACCAGGAACTGAAGATTCAGAACGAGGATCAGACTTCGCACAATATTCACCCACTGCCGAAGTTGAACCGCGAGTGGAATAAATCGCAGCCCCCGGGAACGCCGCCGATCAGCGAGAAATATGACAAGGCGGAAATCTTTCCGGTGAAGTGCAATGTTCATCCCTGGATGCATGGCACTTTTGCCGTGCTCAAAAATTCACATTATGCGGTGACCGGTGATGGCGGCACATTTACTTTGGCGAACCTTCCGCCGGGAAAATACACCATCACGGCGTACCACGAATCCTACGGGGACCAGTCGCAGGAAGTAACCATCACCGGATCGGAAACGAAGCCGGTCAACTTTGTGTTCAAGGCCAAGCCCTACTAACGGGCTCGGTTTTGCCGGCAACGCAGTCGGGTTTCGCTTTAGCAATTTGCGGAGCACTTTTGTCGCCCGAATGGAAAACGGAGAGGCGAGATTTTCATGGGGAAATTATTAGCGATCGTGCTGGTGATGATTGCCGTTGCCTCTGCGTATCCGATCGTGACGCACATGTTTCCCTTGCCCGAGGATATTTCGACGCATGGGCATGCCATTGACGAACAACTGAACGAGACCATGTGGGAAGCGGGAATTTCCTTCGTTGCGGCTCAATTGGTGCTGGCTTTTTTCGTGTGGTCGTTCACCGGCAGAAAGGAAGGCAGCCCGCTGAAGAATTTCCCCGGTGGGGCGCGCGTGATGGTGATCGGCGCGTTCCTGCTGGTCGGCACGGAAATTATGGCGCTGGGAGTCCTCGGACAGAAGGCGTGGGCAAATGTGTACTTCACCCCGCCGAAGCCCGATGCCATCCAGATTCAGGCGCAGGCGGAACAGTTCGCGTTTTATTTCCGATATCCCGGTGCGGACGGAAAATTCGGAGGCCTTCACCCGGACAAGATCGATGAAGGCAACCAGAACTATTTCGGGCTCGACCCGGCGAATGACGTGGATGCGCGAGACGATATCGTGTCCGGTGCGCTGGTCATCCCTGTAAATCGTGAAGTGCAGCTCCTCATGCACGCCAAGGACGTGGGACATTCGTTTTATGTTCGCGAACTGCGCATACAACAAGACTTTGTGCCTGGGTTGGACCTGTCCGTCCATTTCACGGCAACAAAGATTGGCAAGTATGAAATTGTGTGCACGCAGTTGTGTGGATTAGGGCATTACAACATGAAGGCTTACCTGAACGTGGTTTCGGAGGGCGACTACGAAAAATGGCTGAAGGATCAGGCAGCGCAATAGCACTGGAGATTTTCCGCACTGTCGCCAGTGGGAATCGCGGGCGGTGTGGCTGTTCTCGGGCGAGGTGATTCGATGGGAGAGGGTTCCGTTCAGCAAGCGCACGTACACGCGCCGCCGACAGGTTTTCTGCGCAAGTACGTGTTCAGCCTGGACCACAAGGTCATCGGGAAGCAGTATTACGCCCTGGGACTGGTGGCAGTCTTCACCGGGATGTTCCTCTCGTGGTTGATGCGTATCCACATGGTGTGGCCGACGGCGAAAATTCCATTGCTCGAACATCTCTCGAGCGCAGGAGCGCCCGGAGGCGTCATCACGCCGGAATACTATCTTTCGCTGATGACCATGCATGGGACGTTGATGGTCTTTTTCGTGTTGACCAACGCGCCGTTTGCTGCGTTTGGCAATTACTTCCTGCCCATTCAGATCGGCGCGGAGGACATGGCGTTTCCGCGCTTCAACATGATGTCATTCTGGACGACGTTTCTTGCGTGGGCGGTGCTGATGCTGGCCTTCTTCATTCCAGATGGCCCGCCGATTGCCGGATGGACCAGCTATGCGCCGCTCAGCGCGCTCGGAAAAGATGCCGGGCCGGGGATGCAGTGGGGCATGAGCCTTTGGGGTCTGTCCATCGGCATTTTTTGCATTGCTTCGTTGCTGGGAGCGCTCAATTTCATTGCCACGACCCTCGATTTACGGGCCAAAGGCATGACGCTGATGCGCATGCCCTTGTGTACCTGGGCATGGTTCATTACCTCGTGCATCGCCCTGCTGGCGTTTGCCGTGTTGCTCCCGGCTTGCATCCTGCTGATTCTTGACCGCCATTTCGGGACAAGTTTCTACATTCCCGGGGGGTTGGTAGTGAGCGACAGGTTGCAACCGCATTCGGGAGGCTCGCCGCTCTTGTGGCAGCACCTTTTCTGGTTCTTCGGACATCCGGAAGTGTACATCGCGATCTTGCCGTCGATGGGCATCGTTTCGCACGTCCTGGTCAATAGCATGCGTAAGCCGCTGTTGAGCGCCAAAGTAGTGATCTATTCGATGATGTCAATCGGATTCCTCAGCTACATGGTTTGGGGACATCACATGTTTCTCAGCGGCATGAATCCGATGTCGGCGCTTGCGTTTTCGTTTCCGACGCTGACCATCACAATTCCTGCGACGATTTTGACCTTGATGTGGCTGGGCAGCTTGTACGGCGCCAACATTCAGATCAGTTCCGCATCGCTGTTCGCGCTGGGATTCATTTCCATGTTTGTGGCAGGCGGCGTGAGCGGTTTCTTCCTTGCACAGCCGTCGATCGATATCTACCTGCATGCGACCTATTTCGTGGTTGGCCACTTCCACATGGTGATGGGTGTGGCGTCGTTGTTCGGAGTGTTCACGGGCACGTATTTCTGGTTCCCGAAGATGACGGGACGCATGATGAATGAGACGCTCGGCAAGCTGCATTTCTGGATCACCTTCGTTGGTACCTACTGCATCTTCATGCCTTTCCACTACCTTGGATTAATTGGCAATGTGCGCCGCTACCAATCGTTCGTGGACGATTTCATGGCGCCTTACGTAGGCGTACATAAGTTCGTAACGATCGCGGCGCTCATCACCGGCGCCGGGCAGTTCATTTTCCTCTACAACCTGATTCACAGCCGGTTCTGGGGCAAACCCGCTCCGGAAAATCCTTGGAATGCTACTTCGCTCGAGTGGTCGATTCCGTCGCCTCCGCCGTGGAACAATTTCGGCGATAACCACCCGATCGTCTATCACGATCCCTACCAGTATGGGGTGAAGGGCTCCAAAGGCGATTTCGTAATGCAGAATTCCCCCGAGCAAGTCGTGCCAGCGAGTGGTGATTAGCAGGGGACGCGGCGCGAGGTCCGCCATGTCCTTCGCGCCGCGAAAAAATCTAAAAGGAATAGGCGAATGTTTTCGACGATTGCGTCACCGGTAAGCTCCGAAACGAGTGCACTCCCTCCGCCAAAGCGCGCCGCCGCCCCGGCCGCGCTTCTTTACCCGGGGCGGACCCGCGGTTCGAGCAGCGGGATCTGGGTGGGCGTGTTCGCAATCACCATGAGCTTCGCCGCGTTCACGAGCGCACTGTTTGTGCGCGAAGGAACCACGGACTGGAGCCATCTCTCGCTGCCCGGGGTGCTGTACCTCAATACGTTGGTTCTTCTGGTGAGCAGCCTGACGCTCGAGGGTGCGCGGAAGACGCTCGAAGTGGCACCGGAAGGCAGCACGCGCAAGGCCAGCGCCTGGGTGATGGCCACGCTGCTTCTTGGCTTGGCGTTTTGCGCTGGACAGTTTCATGCCTGGCAAGAGCTTCGCGCCGAAGGCATTTATCTGGCGACGAATCCGAACAGCTCGTTCTTTTACCTGCTGACTTTCTTGCACGCTCTGCACGTCTTGGTAGGGATCTTCGTCCTGGTGTATCTCGCCGGATGCTTGATGGCCAGCCACAGGATGTTTCGTCGAAACTTGTTCGACAACACCGCGGTGTATTGGCATTTCATGGGCGTGCTTTGGATTTATTTGCTTCTGCTGTGCCGCATGAAGCTGTGACATGGGGAGAGAAACAGTGAGCGAAACCGAGCTGGCGGTGCACGGGAACAGCGATGTGATGGAAGGATCACCGTATGCGATTCCGTCGCGCAAGTTCACGATGTGGTTGTTCATCATCTCGGACGCCGTGACCTTTGGCGCGTTTCTTATGGTTTACGGGTACCTTCGCGTGGGTTCGCCAAATTGGGTGCGCCCGTTTGAATCCGGGAGCGTCGTCAATGTGATCATCATGACCATTGTGCTGATCACCAGCAGCTTGACGATGCTCGGGGCCGTGGACGCCTCAAAACTGGGAGACAAATCCAAAGCACTGCGGTTTCTTTACTCCACGATGCTCTTGGGAGCGGTTTTCGCGGCGCTTCACCTCCGCGAATGGTTTGAACTTTTTCATCGAGGCATCAGTCTTAGTTCCGGACTGTTCGGGCAAACATTCTTCACCATCACCGGGCTCCATCTGCTGCATGTGATCAGCGGCGTGATTGCCCTGTTGGTGGTGGCCGGAAAGTACTCGAGCGGCCGGCTGACGCCGAGTTATGTGGAAACCACCGGCCTGTATTGGCACTTTGTCGACCTGGTGTGGATGTTCGTCGTCCCACTAGTCTATCTGACCAATTTTGCGCGCTGAGCGCCGAGAAAAACGAGGAGAAAGCATGAGCGCTTCCGGAAACGTCATCCGAAAATACCTTCCCGTTTATTTTGTGCTGATCGCCATCTTCCTGGTGGAAGTGTTCCTGGCGTTTCGCAATTTTTCGACCGTCGCGCTCGTGGTAATTCTATTGCTCCTCGCGATCGGCAGCGCGGGTCTCGGGCTGATGTACTTTATGCACCTGGCCGAGGAGCGCCGTAGTCTGTTTCTCACGCTGATCCCTGCAACGATCTTTGTGCTTATCATGATGAACATGTTCTGGGGGGACAGCGTGCGGCTGTTGCACCTACGGAGCTTGGCGCAGTAGGCTCTAGTGAGAGTGCACCGGGGAACGGCAGCAGAGAATGAAGCGATGACGAAGAAAGTTAGATGGAGCGTGCTCTCCGTATTTGTCCCGATACCCTTGTTTGCGCCAGCATTGGCGTTCGGACAGGGCTGCGCCTTGTGTTATACGCAGGCGGCGGGATCCGGATCGCGCATGATTGCGGCGCTTCGCAGCGGAATTTTGATTCTGATGATTCCACCCATGTTGATCAGCATCGGAATCACCTGGATGGCTTACAAAAAAAGAAATCAGTTTAACGATCCCGACCGAACACTTCCGAAGGAAGAAAATCGGAACTAGTCCTCGCCTTTGACTAGTGCGCGTGGCGCTACGGGCTCACCGCACACATAGCTCACCGTCAACCATAGGATTTCGCCACGCTCGGAATGTGGATGGCCGTTCGGTTGGCGGCTCACCCGCGGTCGCGCCGGCTTGACTGGCGCGCTCGTGTATACTTTTGAAGAGTTACACACACTGACGAATGATTCCCTACCTTCATTTGGGCCCGCTCACGATTCCCACATTTGGTTTAATGGTTGCGTTGGCATTGATCAGCGCAGCTTATATCCTACAGGCGGATTTCGACCGGCGACGGACGAAAGCCGACGCGTTCTTCATGATCACGGTTGCCGGTTTGGCGGGCATTGTTGGCGCGAAGCTGTATCATCTGCTCGAAGAACCCGGTGTATTCTTTGCCGATCCTTGGCCACTGCTGTTCAGCCGCTATGGATTCGCATGGTTCGGAGGATTTCTCGGCGGCTTTGCGGCCATGCTGCTCCTCGGACGGCGCGCCAAGCTGCCGCTGTTGCAGTTTCTCGATGCCTGTTCGCCGGCGGCCGCGTTCGGCTATGGGATCGGGCGCATCGGATGCTTTCTTTCCGGCGATGGCGATTACGGTAAGCCAACAGCACTACCCTGGGGAATGAGTTTTCCGAACGGCGTTGTGCCCACGACCGACCGCGTGCATCCGGCCCCGCTCTATGAACTGATCCTTTGGTGCGCGATCGGGGCGTTTCTGTGGCACATGGGAACGAGAGCGCTCCGGGGTACGAAAACCAATGGGGTGATTTTCTGCAGTTATCTGATGCTCACCGGAGTCGCGCGCTTCCTGGTCGAGATCATCCGCATCAATCCGCCTTGGATCTTCGGGATGTCCAACGCGCAAGTAGCAAGCTTGGCATCCATTCTTGCCGGCGCGGCGCTGCTCTTATTCTTGAGGTTCGGTGCCCGACCAGGTCGTGCCCTTAAGGCTTAAGGCGTTGTCGAGACCATCGATCAGAGTAAAAGCTACTCCAACATCTGTCGGAGGACGTACGGCAGGATGCCGCCATGACGGTAGTAGGAGACCTCTTCGGGAGTGTCGACGCGGATGCGCGCCTTGAAGTTTGTCATTTTCCCATCGGCGGATTTTGCGCGGATGGCGACTTCCTTGCGAGGAGTCAATGTGGCAATGCCCTCGATGTCGAAAACTTCGTGGCCGGTCAGGCCGAGCGATTCGCGGTGCTCTCCGGGCAGGAATTCCAGCGGAAGCACTCCCATCCCAACCAAATTGCTGCGATGAATGCGCTCGAAGCTTTCGGCAATAACCGCGCGGATACCGAGCAGGCGTGTGCCCTTGGCCGCCCAATCGCGGGATGAGCCGGAACCGTATTCTTTCCCCGCGATAACCACAAGCGGCACGCCGTCTTCGCGGTATTTCACGGAGGCGTCGTAGATATACATCTTCTCGTTGTCCGGGAGGTGTAGTGTCCAGCTTCCTTCGGTGCCGGGCGCGAGCTGATTGCGCAAACGAATGTTGGCGAACGTGCCGCGCATCATGACTTCGTGATTGCCGCGGCGCGCGCCGTAGGAATTGAACTCGTGCGGCTTCACGCCATGGGCGATCAGATATTTTGCAGCCGGGGATTCCACGGCGATCGAACCAGCGGGCGAGATGTGATCGGTAGTGACGCTGTCGCCGAGAACGGCAAGCACGCGAGCTCCAGAAATATCCGCAAGAGGCGCGGGGTTCTTGGGCATGTTTTCGAAATAGGGAGGGAGCTTGATGTAAGTGGAGTTGGCGTCCCACTGATACAGATCGCCCTCGGGCACCTGCATGCCCTTCCACTGAGCGTCGCCTTCAAAGACCTCGCTGTATTCCTTGCGGTATTGGTCGCTGGTCACGGATGCCCGCACGGTGGCTTCGACTTCCTGAGGAGTCGGCCAAATTTCGCGAAGAAAAACGGGCTTGCCCTGACTGTCATTTCCCAACGAATCTGTGGTCAGGTCCAAGTCCATGCGCCCGGCGAGAGCATAAGCAACGACGAGAGGGGGAGAAGCCAAGTAATTTGCCCGCACCAGCGGATGGACGCGTCCTTCAAAATTGCGATTTCCGCTGAGGACAGCCACGGCCACCATGTTGTTTTCTTTGATTGCCGCTCCAATCGGCTCCGGCAAGGGACCGCTGTTGCCGATACAGGTTGTGCACCCGTAGCCCACCAGATGGAACTTCAATTTTTCGAGATACGAGATCAGACCTGAAGCCCGCAAATAATCCGTTACCACCTTTGAACCGGGCGCCAGACTGGTCTTCACCCACGGTTTCACCTGCAAACCGCGCTCCACTGCTTTTTTCGCGAGCAATCCGGCGCCGAGCATCAGCGAAGGATTCGAAGTATTGGTGCAACTGGTGATGGCGGCAATGACCACGGCACCGCTGGAAAGGTGGAAGGCATCGCCGTTACTTTTCACAGCGACTTCTTTGGCAGGCGCGCCTTCCAGTACTTTCGTGAAGGACGACTTCGCGTTCTTGAGCGCAACGCGATCTTGCGGCCGCTTCGGTCCCGCGACCGTGGGCTCGACGCTACCAAGGTCCAATTCCAACTTATCGCTGAACTGCGGATCGGGTGTCGAATCCGTACGGAAAAGCGCCTGTTCCTTACAATATGCTTCGACCAGCGCAATCTGTTCGTGGCTGCGCGCAGTAAAACGCAAGTAGGACAACGTTTCATCGTCAACAGGGAAAAAGCCCATCGTCGCGCCGTACTCCGGCGCCATGTTGGCGATCGTGGCACGGTCCGGAACACTCAAGCTCGACAGCCCCGCACCGTAGAACTCCACGAATTTTCCGACGACGCCCTTCTTGCGCAGGATTTCGGTAACGGTTAGAACCAGATCGGTTGCCGTCGAGCCCCCCGGCAAGCGCCCATCCAGTTTGAAACCGACCACCTCCGGCACGAGCATCGAGAGCGGCTGGCCAAGCATGGCAGCCTCTGCTTCGATGCCCCCAACGCCCCATCCGAAAACGCCAAGGGCATTCACCATGGTCGTGTGAGAATCCGTGCCGACAAGAGAATCGGGATACGCTTCGAGGCGATTGCCGTTAGGCATGGAACAAACCACGCGCGCGAGATATTCGATATTCACCTGGTGACAGATACCAGTATCTGGCGGAACCACTTTGAAATTACGGAAGGCGTTCTGTCCCCAACGGAGAAACTGGTAGCGCTCGACGTTGCGTTGAAACTCCAGCTGGGCATTCAGGCCGAAAGAATCAGCCTTCCCAAAACTATCCACCTGAACAGAGTGATCAATCACCAGTTCGGCAGGGAAGAGCGGATTGATGCGCTTCGGATTGCCACCGAGTTTTTGCATGGCCTCGCGCATGGTGGCCAGGTCGACGACGGCGGGTACGCCGGTAAAGTCCTGAAGAAGGACACGCGCGGGAGTGAATGATGTTTCCTCCTGTATGGCGTTCGGCGTCCATTTGGCAAGAGCGCGAATATGATCGGCGTGCACGAATCGGCCGTCTTCGGAACGGAGGAGATTTTCGAGAAGGATGCGTAGGGAGAAAGGAAGATGGCCGATGTTGCCGAGACCCTGCTGTTCGAGTTTTTCCAGGCGATAAATTTCAAAGACTTGCGCGCCAACGTTGAGCTTGTCGCGGGCATTGAAGGAATTTGCTGCGGAAATGGGCATTCTCGACTTCCTTTCAAAGTGAACCGACCTCTATGATAACCGAAATCACGAGCGCGGGCCGAGCAGCTATAATGAAGATCGTGAAGATCGTGCTCATCTCGACGTACGAGCTAGGACATCAGCCGTTTGGACTGGCATCGCCGGCGGCGTGGTTGCGCCAGCGCGGGCATGCGGTTTCTTGCATAGACTTGTCGCGCGAGTTTCTGAACGAGGAAGTGATTCGCGAGGCCGGCTTGGTGGCGTTTTATGTGCCCATGCACACGGCAACGCGGCTGACGCTGGAATTCCTCGAACCGGTCCGGCGGATCAACCCTACAGCCCACCTTTGTGCGTACGGATTGTATGCGACACTTTCGGCCGATATTTTGCGCGAGAAGGGAGTCGGTAGCTGCTTGGGAGGAGAATTCGAGCAGATGCTTGTGGATCTCGCCGAGCACCTTGCTGAACCTTCCGCCCTGCCGCAAATTCATACTTTGGATTCGAACGTCTCGCGCAGCCGGTTGCGGTTTCAGGTGCCGGACCGCTCGGGGCTGCCGCCGCCGCGATCCTATGCGCACCTAGTTCTGCCTTCCGGAGAACAACGCGTGGTCGGTTACACGGAGGCGAGCCGCGGCTGCAAGCATCTTTGCCGGCACTGCCCGGTCGTACCTGTTTACGACGGAGTCTTCCGCATTGTGCATCGCGAAGTTGTGCTGGCCGATATCCGGCAGCAGGTGGTCGCCGGTGCCAAGCACATTACCTTTGGCGATCCTGATTTTTTCAATGGCGTGGGCCATGCGCTTCCGGTAGTCGAAGCGCTCCATCGTGAATTTCCGGAGTTGACCTACGACGTGACCATCAAGATCGAGCATGTTCTGAAAAATGCGGAATCGCTCCACACGCTGCGTGCGACTGGTTGTCTTTTTATTATTTCAGCGGTTGAATCACTCGACGACGCGGTCTTGCATAAGCTCGAAAAACACCACACGCGATCAGACTTTTTCCGTGCCGTCGAGTTATGCCGCGGCGCGGAAATAACGTTGCAGCCCACCTTCATTCCGTTTACGCCGTGGACCACGTTCGATCAACTCCTCGATTTATTTGAGCAACTTTACCAAACGGATTTGATGGAAGCGGTCACACCGGTCCAGTTGGCGATCCGGCTGCTGATTCCGGCAGGCTCGCGGCTCCTCGAATTGGACGAAGTGCAAGGCCTGATCGGTCCGTTCGATGCGAAAGGCCTCGTTTATCCTTGGAAAAATCCAAATCCTGTCATCGATCGTTTGAGCGAAGAGCTGCAGGACATCGCGGCCGCAAACGAAAAACGCAAACTAGGCCGCTCGGCGATATTCGAGCAGATGTGGAGAGCGGCCAGTAAAGCGGCGGATCGCGTTTTCGAACATCCTAGCGGGCCACGGGTTTCTTCGGCTGCCCCGGTGCCCCATCTGAACGAGCCTTGGTATTGCTGCGCGGAGCCGACGCGAGAGCAGTTGCTGCCGATCACAAATGTCAAGGAAGCGGTTCGCAAGGCGGAAACCTTCTTATAGAAAATCGGACACCGGCGCGATGGTTAACAAGAAGAAAATCCTGCTTTTTGCTGCGAAACTGGGTTATCAAACGCGTTCGTTCCAGGCTGCAGCGGACAAACTCGGTGTAGAGATTCTCTATGTGACCGACCGGTGCCACCGACTGGATGATCCCTGGAACGATCACGCACTCGCGGCGCATTTCGAATCGCCGGACGAGGCTGCCGGCACGGTGTTGGAAGGTGTGCGTGGACTTGGCATAGAAGGGATTTTGGCGGTGGGCGACCGGCCTACCATGACCGCGGCGTTCGTTGCTCGAGGATTGGGGATTGCGCACAATCATCCGGCCAGTGTGGAAGCGTGCAGGAGCAAGGCGCGCATGCGGGAAGTGTTGAGAGGCGCGGATGTTGCGTGCCCCTGGTTTCGAAGCGTCGGACTAAATCCGCGGCCGGAGCCGTCGCTGCTCGGGATTCAGTATCCGTGCGTGCTGAAACCTTTTGCACTTTCGGCGAGCCAAGGCGTTGTCCGCGCAAACAATCGCGAGGAATTTCTGGAGGGTGCAGTGCGATTGAAACGTTTGTTGGATTCGCCGGAAATTCGCGCCACCCGCGACCCTCACCTCGATCACATGCTGGTGGAAGGCTATCTGGAAGGAAGAGAAGTTGCGGTGGAAGCCCTGCTGACCGAGGGGGAACTGCGGGTATTGGCAATTTTCGATAAGCCTGATCCGTTGGCAGGACCTTATTTCGAGGAATCGATTTACGTGACCCCATCGCGACTCTCCTCGGCCGAACAGCGAGCGATTGAAGAATGCTTGTGGCGTTCGGTCCGAGCGCTGGGGCTTTCTCACGGACCCGTTCACGGCGAATTTAGATTGAACGAGCACGGCGTCTGGCCGATCGAGATCGCCCCTCGTCCGATTGGCGGGCTTTGCGCGCGCGCATTACGGTTTAATGCCGCCGGAAGGAACGATAGCTTCGGCCTGGAAGAGCTTCTTTTGCGTCACGCTCTGGAGATGCCGGGCGCGGACGGGTCGCGCGAGACTGAGGCATCCGGCGTGATGATGATACCCGTGCCGCAGAGCGGAATTTTGGAACAAGTGGAAGGGATCGAAGAAGCGAAAGCAACGCCGGGTGTCACCGGCCTGGAAGTCACAGCCAGGCTGCATGATTTCATCGCGGCGTGGCCGGAAGGATCAAGCTATTTGGGATTTTTGTTTGCGAGAGCGCCAGAACCAGGCGCAGTAGAAAACGCCTTGCGTGAGGCTCATCAAAAGCTGCGGTTTACATGGACTCCGCGGCTACCGGTCAAGCACCCCGTCAGCCAGACGGTTCTGCCCGCCGATCGCGGGTAAAGCCCACTAACCCTTCGCTTTTGGAGCCACGTAACCTTCGGGAAGTTTTGCGCCCTCGCCAAAGAAAAATTGCTCCATTTGCTCTTCCATGACTTTCTGGGAGTTGGGATCGAGGGGATTCAGCCGGTACTCGTTCATGACCATCTTGGAGTGCTCTACCCAAAGCTTCCAGGCCTCCTTCGAGACGTTCTCATAAACGCGTTTGCCGAGGTCGCCCCTCCAGGGCACACGGTCGAGTCCCGGCAATTCCTTGTCGAATTTTACGCAATGCACCATGCGTGTGCCAGGCTTGACAGGCTCGCTCGCCGCCGGCGGGCGTTCACACGGATCGTTTGCCATGCACTCCTCCAGGGAATACTCATTGTGCGTCACCTGGAAGCGGCTTGCAATAGAGGCGAGAGGTTTCAAAGAATCGCCAGAGTCGCTCAAGGTGAATCAGTTGCTTCATATGCTGCGGCAAGTGCGAGGTATCGGTTTCGCTGTCTTTTTTACCGTCTTTTTCCTTCCGTCTCGCGTCCGAATCTGATATTCCTCTTGGGCTTGCCGGGAGGCCAGGAAGTGGCGGAAATAACCTCGGTTTTTTGGGACATTGGCGGAGTCATCCTAACCAACGGCTGGGACCACAACTCGCGCATGGACGCCGTCAAGGCGTTTGGCCTGGACTGGGAGGAGTATCGCGAGCGGCACGACCTGTCCTTTCCGGCGTTCGACTCAGGCCAGATCACGCTCAACCAGTATCTCGACCGCACGCTTTTTTACCGGGCACGCTCTTTTTCGCGGGAGGATTTCACCGCTTTCATGTTTGCGCAATCCAAAGAGTATCCGGAGACGCGCGCGGTGCTTTCGGATGTGGCGCGAAGCGGCAAATACTA
The DNA here is from genome assembly GCA_963722985.1 of Candidatus Acidiferrales bacterium. Taxonomy (GTDB): domain Bacteria; phylum Acidobacteriota; class Terriglobia; order Acidiferrales; family UBA7541; genus Acidiferrum. Next base: position 1,860,999 of record CAVROZ010000008.1, read on the forward strand.
TGTCGCATCCATTAACAATGAGCCGCGAGAATTGAACGATTACCGCATTGAGGCGTTCGGGCTGCGCAAGGAGTTCCAGGCGTTTTTCAGCTCCTGCTACTTGAACGCGCGTAAGCCGGAAGAAACCATTTACCGGATTGCCCTCGAGGTTTCGCAACGCGCGGCCGAGCACGCTGCTTATATCGATGACCGCCCTTTGAACCTCGAGAATCCGCGGCGGCTGGGTATGCACGTGATTCATCACCAGAACGCAACGCAACTCCGGAGCGACCTGAAAGGGTTGGGAGTCGAGGTATAGTTGTGGACCGGTTTGGCATCCAATTCTTGCTTGCGGATCTCCCGGAGGAAAACATGAGTGAAGAAACCGGACGGCGTGGTTCGATCTATGGCGGAACCTCGGAACCCTGCGCCATCGTTTTGTTCGGAGCGTCGGGAGACCTCGCCAAGCGCAAGGTCATCCCCGCCATGTATGACCTGGCGCAGCACAATTCTCTCGGAGAACGCTACGCCATCGTGGGCTTCGCGCGTACTCCCATGACCGACGAGTCGTTTCGCAGCACGGTGAGCGAGGCTGCAAAGACCATATCAGAGGTTGGGCCGATCGACCCCGCCAAATGGGACACCTTTGCTTCGAATCTTTGCTATTCGCCCGGCGATTACTCTGACCCGGACGCCTACGCGAAGCTAGCCAAACGCCTGTCCGAACTTGACTCGGAGAAGAAATTAAACGGGAACCGGCTGTTCTACCTGTCTACGCCGCCCGAAGTGTACCGGGATATCGTGGAACAGTTGGGCCGCTCTGGATTGTCGAAGCCTTCCGGGCCGGGTTCGTGGGTGCGCATCATCATCGAAAAACCATTCGGGCGCGACCTGGCGTCCGCCAAGGAACTGAACCAGTTTGTGCACGAATTTTTCGACGAAAAACAGGTCTATCGCATCGACCATTACCTCGGCAAAGATACGGTGCAAAACCTTTTGGTGCTGCGCTTTGGGAACGGCATTTTCGAGCCCCTATGGAATCGCAATTACGTCGATCACGTGCAGATTACCGCTTCGGAGACGCTCGGCGTAGAGCGACGCGGCGGCTTCTATGAAACCGCAGGCGCCTTGCGCGACATGATCCAGAGCCACGTGCTGCAATTGACCTCGCTCGTGGCCGTTGAGCCACCGGCTTCATTCGACGCTAATTCGGTACGCAACGAGAAATTAAAAGTGCTGCAGTCGGTCCGGCCATTCAACCTGGAGATGGTGGCCCAGTCGGTCGTGAGAGGCCAATACGCGCCGGGGAAATTGGGTGACAAACCAGTCGAAGGTTATCGAGATGAACCCAATGTGAGTCAGACTTCGCGCACGGAAACTTTTGTCTCCATGCGCCTGCTGATCGACAACTGGCGCTGGGCCGGGGTGCCTTTCTATCTGCGCACGGGAAAGCGACTGGCAAAACGCACGACCGAGATCATGATTCAATTCAAACGGGCTCCGCACATGGTCTTCCGGGATAAAGACATTCAGGCAAACCGGCTGGTGTTGAACATTCAGCCATCGGAAGGAATTTGCATTTCTTTTGGCGCCAAGAAACCGGGCACAGAAATGAACATCGGGAATGTAGCCATGGATTTTAACTACATCAAGGCGTTCGGCAACGGATCGCGAAGCGCCTATGCCACGCTATTGAACGATTGCCTGCGCGGAGACGCGACGCTGTTTGACCGGGGCGACTCGGTCGAGGCCGCATGGACGCTGATTGATCCGATCCTGGATGTGTGGAGCGCGGCCAAGACCGCCACCGTGCCAGAGTACCCTTCTGGTAGCTGGGGGCCAAAGGAATCCGACCAGCTGCTCGAAAGAGACGCTCGACAATGGTATAACCCTTAAATCGGTTTAAGATCCAGTTTTGCCGGGGGGCAAGGTGATACTTGCAGGCGACGTCGGTGGTACCAAGTGCAATCTGGCTCTTTTTGCGGAAAAAAACGGCAAACTGGAATTCGTATTTCGCGAACGCTTCGCGAGCAAGGAATTCGCTAAGTTCGACCTGATCGTTCGAGAATTTGGGCGCCGCGCGGCCCCCTACCTTGGCCAGGAGAAAATTCGTGCCGCCGGATTTGGCGTGGCCGGCCCGGTGATCAACAACCGCATTCATGCCACAAATCTGCCTTGGATTGTCGAGGCCGAAACCCTTGCGGAAGAAGTGGGCGTCAAATCGGTGGTGTTGTTGAATGACCTGGGGGCCACGGGCCACAGCCTGGAACACCTTCCGCCGGAGGATTTTTGCATTTTGAACGTGGGTAGACCGCTGGCCGGCGCGTCGCGTGCCCTGCTGGCGGCGGGCACAGGCTTAGGCGAAGGAATTCTGTTCTGGGAGGGCACCCGTTACAAGGTGGTGCCGAGCGAAGGCGGACACTCCGACTATGCGCCTCACTCCGATCAGCAGATTGAGTTGCTGAAATTCATGCGCCACCGCTATCCGCAGGTGAGCTGGGAACTGATTCTTTCCGGGCGAGGTTTTCGCACGCTGCACGAATTCATCGCGCCCAGTGTAAAGCACCCGATCTTCGAAGACCCCGACACGGATCCAGCGCCATTTATTAGCAAGAGCGGCTTGGACCGTTCCTGCCCGGTATGCGTCGAAACGCTCGACCTGTGGACCAACATTTATGGTGCCGAGGCCGGCAATCTGGCGCTGAAGGTCCTGGCGCTCGGAGGAGTTTACGTGGCCGGCGGTATCGCGGTGAAGATTCTCGCCAAAATGAAGGATGGGACTTTTTTCAACGCCTTCAAAGACAAATGGCATTTCGAGAAGATGCTCCTCGATGTACCGGTTTCTGTGGTGCTGAACGAGTCGGCCCCGCTCATCGGCGCAGCCTATGAAGCCTACGCTACCGTCAAGTAGTGGTACCGGACGCCCGGCGTGACACACCTAATTTCGCGCATTTTTGATAGACTTCTATTCTGACGCGCGGTCCTGTTGGTCCGCCATCCTTCATAAGCAAGTCCCGCCGTCTGCTTTACAGCCGACGGAGACACGGAGTGTTCGAATGAGCAGTACAGCAACCACCCCAGTTACAGAAATCCTGAATTATTTGAGCGGGTCCTGGAGCAAATCCTCCGCGACCGAATTTGTGAATGTGACGAACCCGGCAAGCGGCGACGTGATCGCGAAAACGCCGCTCTCTACCAAGGCCGACGTCGATCGTGTCGTGCAGGCGGCCGCCGCAGCTTTTCCCGCCTGGCGCCGGACTCCCGCTGGCGAACGTATCCAGTATTTATTCAAGCTGAAATTCCTGCTGGAAGATCACATCGACGAAGTGTCCCGCATGATCACGCTTGAAAATGGAAAGACCTTTGGCGAGGCCAAAGCGGAAATGCGGCGCGGGATCGAAAACGTGGAAGTGGCCTGCGGCATTCCGATGATGATGCAGGGCTACAACTTGGAAGACATTACTCCGGGTGTGGATGAAACGTTGATCCGCCAGCCGCTCGGCGTTGTGGCCGCGATTGTGCCGTTCAATTTCCCCGCGATGATTCCGTTCTGGTTTTTGCCTTACGCGATTGCGTGCGGCAACACGTTTGTGCTGAAACCGAGCGAGCGCGTGCCGATGGCCGTGCGCCGCATTGTGGAGCTGGTCGAAAAGACGGGAATTCCCAAGGGTGTCGTCAACGTCGTGAATGGTGGCAAAGAAGTCGTCGACGCGCTGTGCGACCACCCAGCGGTGCGCGCGATCAGCTTTGTGGGCTCGACACCGGTGGCGAAGCATGTGTACACGCGTTCGGCTGCCGCCGGCAAACGCAGCCAATGCCAGGGTGGAGCGAAAAATCACGTGATTGTGCTCCCCGATGCGGACATGGATTTAGCCAAGCAGATCATCAGCGATTCCGCGTTTGGCTGCGCAGGCCAGCGTTGCCTGGCGGTTTCCGTTGCGGTGACGATCGGGGAAGCGCAACAGAAATTTCGCGATGCGATTGCCGACGCGGCATCGTCCATCAAGGTTGGTTTTGGTTTGGATCAGGGCGTCCAGATGGGCCCGGTAATTTCGAAGGAAAGCAAGTCGCGCGTCGAATCGCTGATCGCAACGGGTGTGAACGACGGCGCGAGAGCCGTTGTCGACGGGCGGAACACAAAAGTTTCTGGCCACGAAAATGGCAATTTCCTGAAGCCCACAATTCTCGATGGCGTTCCCGCTTCCAGTTCTCTGGCCAATACAGAAATATTTGGGCCGGTGCTCAGCTTGGTTCATGCTAACAATATTGACGAAGCCATTGAATTCATCCGTAAGAGTCCATATGGCAATCAAGCTTCGCTCTTCACCACCAGTGGCGCGGCAGCGCGCAAGTTTCGCTATGAGGCTCCTGCCGGCAATATCGGGATCAACATCGGCGTGGCTGCGCCAATGGCGTATTTCCCCTTTAGCGGCTGGAAAGACAGCTTCTTCGGCATTCTCCATGCGCAGGGCAAAGACGCGGTGGAGTTCTACACCGAGTCGAAGATTGTCGTAGAGCGGTGGTCGCGCCAAGAAACCCGCAAGTTCTAAGAGCAGGAAAGCCTCACGCGCCTGCCCTAGTGTCGACCGAACGGTTGGCTGTCGACTCTCGACTCTGCTAACTTCTTGCCATGCAGAATCGCCTCGAAATCAATTCTCAATTGGAATGCGCGGAAACACTGGCTTCGCGGTATTACACCGATCCCGCCGTGCTAGCGCTCGAGAAGGAGCGTATCTTTCGACGGACCTGGCAGTTGGTGGGCACGCTGAGTCAGGCTTGCGGCGAAGTGAGCGGCGCGAAAGGAACGATCGGCGACCCGGAATCGTTTTTTACGTTTGATCTCGCCGGTGAGCCGATCGTGGTGGTACGTGATGCTCGCGGCACTCTGCGTGCCTTCAGCAATGTCTGCCGCCATCGAGCCGGCCCGATTGCGCAGGGTTGCGGCAGTAGAAAAGTTTTCAACTGCGCCTACCACGGCTGGACGTACACGCTGGACGGCCGATTGATTGGTACGCCCGAAGTGGACGGCATGGAATTGTTTGACCGTTCCACGATGGGAATGGTGCCGCTTCGTTGCGAAACCTGGGAACAACTGATCTTTGTCAATTTTGCCGCCGAAGGGCCGTCGCTTGGCGAATATCTCGGGAACATTCCGGAACTGTGTCGCGATTTTTCTTTCACCGGCCTCGGTTTTGTCGAGCGCCGCGATTACATCATCAATTGCAATTGGAAAGTCTACGTCGACAATTTCCTCGAGGGCTATCACATCCCCGTCGTGCATCCCGGATTGATGAAGGAAATCGACTATCCCCGCTATCGCTGCGAAACGTTTCGTTTTCATTCTCAGCAACATGGACCGGTGAAGGAAGTGCAGCCCGGTGAAGCGCACGACCGAATCTATCAGCCGAGCGAGGGACACAAAGAAGCGCTGTATTTCTGGGTGTTTCCAAACATGATGCTGAACTTTTATCCGGACAACATGCAGACCAACTTGATCGTGCCGCTTGGGCACGACAAGACACTGACGATTTTCGAATGGTATTTCCACAATGCCGATTCAGAAAAGATTCGCGAGCGCGCCTCCAAAGCTATGGCCTTCAGCGAAACCGTCCAGCAAGAAGACATTCAGATTTGCGAAGCGGTGCAACGCGGGTTGCAATCGGCCACCTATGACCATGGCCGTTATTCCGTGAAGCGCGAAAATGGCGTGCATCATTTTCATCGGCTACTGTCCGAATTCCTCCGCTGACCTGCCTGCGGAGAATGGTTCTGGCACCCTGTGGTTTTGGGCCTTCAGGCCTGAGGCTTTCCGAAGCGTAGGCTTGATTGCGTGGTCATTGCCAATAAGGAGGGCAAACATGGCCGTTCAACGTCGCACGGTTGATCTTTCGGCTTATCCCAACTTGGTCGTGATCTACCTGGGAATGCAGGTGCGAACTCTCGTCGGCCTCAAGACACTTCTCGGTTTTGGCCCGAAGATCGCCAAATCCGCAGCGGATCAGCCGGAAGGGTTGCTGCGACACGAGAGTTTCCTTTGGTCCTTTTTTCCCCCGCACGCTGGAATCCGTCAGTACTGGAGCGATTTTGAATCTCTCGAACGCTGGGCAAGATCGGAGCCGCACCGCGCCTGGTGGAAGAATTTTCTACGCGATTCCGGTGGTACCGGTTTTTGGCACGAAACCTATTTCATTCAAGGCGGAATTGAAGCGGTCTATGACGACTTGGGGCGGCCGACGGGATTGCTGAGCTTCGCGCCATCACTCGCTGCGAAAGGTCCCCTGTTCTCGTCCCGGCAGCGAGCGCATTTGGCAGGCGCGGGTTCGATTGCGCCGCCGGTGTCCGAGTCCGAGTTAGCAGACGAGTGAGGCCACGCGGCGCATCTACGGATGCGCCGGTGCCGGAGTTGGCGCTGGCGTCGTTGCGGGTTTGTTGAAATCGAAATTCACCTTGGGGGCCGTGCGCGCGCCCTCTTCGGTCTTGAAGTAAGCGTCGTTGCGCGTAAAGCCGGCAAAACCAGCGATCATGCTGTTGGGGAACAGCGAAATATAGGTGTTGTAATCCTGCACCGTGTCGTTGTACCGCTTGCGCTCGACGGCGATGCGATTTTCCGTGCCTGCCAGTTCATCCTGCAGGCGCATGAAATTTTCGTTTGATTTCAGTTGCGGATAGTTTTCAACGATAACCATCAACCGGCTCAACGCTGAGTCCAATCGCCCGTTGGCCGCGATTTTGTCCGCAGGCGTCCTAGCTCCCATCATGGCCGCGCGAGCAGCGGCGATATCACCGAAGACGGTTTGCTCCTGCACGGCGTAGCCCTTCACTGTTTGAACCAAGTTCGGAATCAGGTCGGCACGGCGCTGCAACACAACGTCCACCTGCGCCCACGCCGCATTGACCGCCTCTTTCTTGATCGCCATCTGGTTTCGGCGGGTGAAATACGCAGAGCCGAACAAGAACGCCACAATCAGGAGCACTACAACAATTACGATTCCCGCTTTCATATACACCTCGGTCGGTTGAGTTTCGAATCTCTACTGTGCCACGCGCTTCCACTCCTTCTTCGGCACCAGGCGGTCCATCGCGATCACCACTTTTTCCAGGGCGTGAATGTAATGATCGTAGACGGTGAAGGAATCCTCTGGCAGGCCTTCGCCCTCATGAAAACCATACGCGGCTTGAAACGCTCCAGCGTTCGCACCCGTTGCCGCGGCAATGCTCGCAAATAGCTCCGACGCTTCCGCCGGCGGTTCCTCGCCGAAGGCCAGCAACGTATGACGAAGCAGAGTCATCGCGCCCGAAGCCGTTTTCTTCAAAATGGTCGTGTACTCAATCTCATTGTTTCCGGCGTGCAACACGTGCTGGCGCAATCGCAGCAAAAGCAGCCGAAGGTCGCGTTCCACTTGCACGCGATGCAGGTTCATGGGAATTTCCAGGTCAGCCACGGGGTCTTTTCCAAACAACACGCGATGCGATCGCTTGACGTCTAGGCTCTCGATAGGAAAAACATCCGTGGAGCTCTGCAATTCTTCGCTGAGAAAGAAGAGAGGAGTTGGTTCTTTCTCCTCACGGGTCCACCAAAGGACAACCGGCGCCAACAACTGCAACTCGTGGACGTCGATGGTCACGAGCGTACACAGCACATTCAAGTCAGAGGTCCCCGGGCGGTACGTACCGCTGGCTGCGGATCCGTAGAGCACCACCGACTCCAGATTCTTCCCGGCAGCTTCCTTCAATCGGCTGACCAGTTCTCCCAGCTTCGTTTCCATAGTCGCACCCGCGCGCTGTCTAATCTTCGCTTACCAACTGCCGCCTGCACCACCGCCGCCACTCGATCCCCCGCCAAATCCTCCGAAGCCGCCGCCTCCACCGCCCCATCCGCCACTGCCACCGCCGCCCCAACCACCACGGCTTCCGCCCCACCCTCCACCGATGACCGGGCCAACCCACCAGCCGCTGCCCAAGCCCCCACCACGCCGGTTGATATTACTGCCAGAACCGCCGGAACGCGACATTAAGAAGACCAGCAGAATGATTCCAAGAAAAATCCAAATGCCCAGTTTGGAATCCTCTTGCTGCTTGACCGGTCGCAATTGCGGTGCGCCCGTCAGCGTGACGCCTTTATCGTCCGCCACGTACTTCGCTAATTTCCATGCTGCGGCGGAGATGCCACTGCTGTAATCCCCCTGCCGAAAATAGGGAGTCATGAGGCGGCCCGCATCGCCGGCGCGCGCGTCATTGATGATAGGTTCGAGGCCGTAACCGACTTCGGTCCAATACTTGCGGTCGTTCGGCGCAACCAACAGCATTACGCCGTTGTCCTGTTTTTTCTGGCCAATGCCGAATTGTTTGTAGAGATCGTTGGCGTATGGCTGGATTTCGTTGCCGTCGAGAGACTTCACGGTCACGATGGCCATTTGCGAGCCGGTCTTTTGCTCGAGCTCCGTGCAAAGAGCTTCGAGCTGGGTCTTGGTTTGTGCGTTGATGATTCCAGCGCGGTCGGTGACATAGCCCGTGGGCTTGAAATTCTTGAAATCGTCGGCGTGTGCGATGGCTGCCACGGCGAGTACAAGACTCGCAACGCAGCACACCAATGTCATTCTGGGGAGTTTCATCGTTTCCCGTGAGAGCTTAACGAACCTGCTACACCAGCACCAAGAATTAGTACGCAAAGCCAAGCTACTTTGTAACGCCAGTTGGAAAGAAAAACCATCCACGGGGCCTCGGCGAAGCCTGCGCGGATTCTCTCATAAAAACCGCGCCAGAAAGTCCGAAATTCGCTATTTAAGGCGACGCGCTCGAGCGACCGATTGACCCCCGTGGCATCGAATCATACTCTGTACTCGGCATGGACACGCCCACACAGAACCGCTCTCGGCACCTGTGGAGTTTTATCCAGCGACCTGTGTTGCTTGCGCTCGCGGTGATTTTTTGCGCGGCTACCATCGTGTATGCGCTTGTCTGGATCGTCGACGCTCGCCACATCAGCATTTCGCAGGTTGAAATTGGCATAAACCAAACGGCCGATACGTTTTTCGACCGATCGACGGGTTCCGTCCCGATCTACAACGTGCTGCCGGGAAGCCCTGCCGAAAGCGCCGGCTTGCGAGGAGGCGATCAGATCATCGCACTCAACGGTCATGCACTGAAATCCTACGACCTGCTGGCAAAAACGTGGAGCCGCTCGCGCCCCGGAGATTCGGTCGACATTACCGTGCGCCGGCCGGGTGTCGTAGAGCCTTTGACGTTTCACTGCTTTTTTCGTCCGAGCAGCACGGGTAGAGGTTCTGAAGGTGCGGCGAGAACCTCCGCTCGCGAGGTCTTGAGTTTTTTCCCAATCTTTTTCGTACTGGTCGGATTCACGGTGCTTTTCCTGCGCTTGGAAGACCCGGACGCCTGGCTTCTAGCTTGGCTGTTTATCTGTTTTATCACCATTCCGCCATTCAACAATCGTGGCGTTCTGCCTCACGGTCTCGAGCGGTTTACCTTTGTCTTTCAAACTGTATTTCAATCGCTGATCACGCCGGCGTTCTACGTCTTTTTTGCGCTCTTCCCGCAGAAGTCTCCCTTGGAGCGTCGCGCTCCCTGGCTGAAGTGGATCGCCTTGGCGATCGCAGCCGCGCAAATGCTGCCGGGCTTGGCGAGCGGCCATGGCGTGCGTCTTCCGTCGTTTGTACGCCATTGGGCCGGCGATCAAAGCTCCGAACACATCCGGCTGGCATTCACTTACACATTCGTGGCGCTTGGCGTGACTTCCTTGCTGTGGAACTGTACCAGCGCGGAATCCTTGCCGGAATCGCGCCGAAAGTCGCGCGTCCTGCTCGCGGGCACCGTCGTCGGTGTACTTCCCTGGATTCTCGAGCATATCCTGATGGACTTTCGCGGTTACCGGCCGCCGTTCTGGATCGACAGAACGCTCGACTTCCTGGTTCTTCTTTATCCGCTGTCGTTTGCCTATTCGATCATCAGGCACCGCGTGCTCGAAATTCCGGTGCTCTTTCGTCGCAGCCTTCGTTACGTTCTGGTGCAGCGTGGTTACTTTCTGCTGCTTTTCGCCGCGGCATTGCTCGCCATTTTCTTGTTTTCCCGCGTCTTCTCCGGCCTGTTCGCGGAAAACTCGCAGTTCGGGATGGCGTTGAGCGCGGCTTTCGGCGTGGCTATGGTGTGGGTCTCCGGACCGCTGGTGAAGCGCGGCACCGATCGCATTGATCGCGCCTTTTTCCGTAGTTCCTATGATGCCCGCGTGATTCTGCAGGACCTGGCGGAAAAAACGCGAACGGTGTCGTCGCGGCACGAATTGGCAAGGTTGCTCGAGCTGCACGTCGAAGGCGCGTTGCATCCAAAATCGCTGGCCTGCTATCTCCGGGCCGGTAACGGAAACTTAAGCGTCGAACAAAGAACTGATTCCACGGAAACCGGATGGAGTGCTCCCTCCGTCCCTCGGCCCGGCTTTCCCTTTCGGATCGGAACCCATTTTGTCCCGCGAGATGTCTGCACAGTTTCAGACTCGCTTCCCCTTCTGGCCGAGCTTGCGCGAAACGCTAAGGCGTGGGATGTCCCTCCGCCCGCTTCCGATCAAGCGCCGGGGGTGGCGGCGCTCACACCGGAATGCCTGGTTCCGATTGTTGGGCGCAATAATAAGTTGATGGGCTTACTTGTACTGGGGCCGCGGCTTTCGGAAGAGCCTTACTCTGGTGAAGATAAATATCTGCTGGAGTCTGTCGCCGGACAGGCCGCGGTTTCGCTCGAGAACATGTCCATGGCCGAGCAAATCGCCGATCGTCTGGAGTTGGATCGCCGTGCAGCGCGGGAAATGCAAATTGCGCGTGATGTGCAATCGCGGTTGTTCCCGCAGGTTATGCCGGCGCTGGCGAGTCTGGAGTACGCAGGCGCCTGTCTGCAAGCACGCCAGGTCGGCGGCGATTATTACGATTTCGTGGAACTGGACGCTCGCCACGTTGCCTTTGTGCTGGCGGATATTTCCGGAAAGGGAATTGCCGGAGCACTGCTTATGGCCAGTCTGCAGGCAAATCTGCGCAGCCGCTATGAGGTCGCGCGCGATGATCTGCCGCGGCTGCTGAACTCCGTGAACCAATTCTTCTACGAAAATACGCCAGATGATCGCTACGCCACGATGTTTCTGGGGGTGTACGATGACGCGACCCGGCAGCTTACCTACGCGAATTGCGGGCAGAATCCGCCGCTCGTGTTTCGTTCCGACGGCAGCATAGAGCAGCTTGCGGCAACGGCCACGGTAATCGGGTTGTTTCCCAAGTGGCAGTGTGACACGCGAACTATCGTCTTAGAGCCCAACGATGTGCTGGTGATTTATACCGACGGCGTCACGGAAGCAAATGATGTCGGCGGAAGTGAATTCGGCGAAGAGCGGCTGAAACAGACCGTCGGCGCAAAATCTGAACGCTCAGCGCAGGAAATCCTGAATGCCATTCAGGACGCGGTGCAAAAATTCAGTCCGAGCGAACAGTTTGACGATCTAACGCTCGTCGTAGCCCGTGCGCGTTAGCGTCTAAAGGGCATCATCCCTTCAACGCGGCCAAGAGCGCAGTGCCATTCGGGCTTCCGAGGCCCGTGCACGCGTCCCAACCCGGACCGGCCGAGTAGCTCCCGTTGTTTCCGACCGTAATGTCGTGGAACGTCCCTCCGGCCGTGGCGGTGTACAACAACGGATTGACGTAACCCACATTCGTTCCGAGCGACTGATTGATCAACGCCAACAACCCCGCCCACAAAGGGGCCACTGCGCTCGTGCCGCCGATTACCGTTGACTGACCATCGACGACCACGTTGTAGCCCGTTTCCGGATCGGCGTCCCCTGCGACGTCTGGCACGCCGCGACCCACAAATCCATTCGGCGCCGCGGGCACGTTCGCGCCTTGCTGGAAGGTAGGCAGCGCAAACAATTCGCTCACGCCGCCGCCGGTCGCTCCTTCATCGGAGGACTCCTCGTTCCACACCTGTTCGCTGCTGATCGTTTTGGCGGAGAGCGTCAGCGTCGTGCCTCCGCATGCGACCACATAAGGACTGGACGCGGGGAAATCCACTTCGGGCTGGCCGTTCGTGCTTCCGTCCGACGAGCCGTCGTCCCCAGCCGCAACCAGAACGGTTAAACCCATGGTCGAGGCATCCTGGCAAGCGGAATTGAGTGCATCGAGCGACTGTTGTGTCCAGGAATTTTCCGGACCTCCCCAGCTGATCGAGACAATCGAGGGCTTCCGCGTCGTGTCGTGCACGGCGGTCGTAACCGCATCGATAAATCCCTGATCTGTGTTCGGGGCGAAATAGGCGACGAGCTGCGCTCCCGGCGCGACGGCGCCCGCCACTTCCAGGTCCAGTTCGACTTCACCGTCAGCGCTGCCGGGATCGCCCGACGGAGAATTGGTCGCGCCATCGACGGAAACCGCGGTGACTTGCGGCGGAGTAATTCCGAGATTGCTGAAGAAAGAATCGAGATCACTGGTGTTATAACCGCCGCCAAGCTCGATCACCGCGATACACTGTCCGGCGCCGTTCACACCGGACGGAAAGTCGTAAGCTTCAGCAACCTCGACCGGCGAATAGGAAATGGCCTCTGTCTGAGCGGCATGTACCTCCGGTTTTTTCTTTCGCAGGCGAAAATGCGGCTTCGCCTGCGGGCGATTGTCGAGCCCAAAGACGCCTTCAATGATCGATTGCAGGTCGGCAGGTATGGTGAGCGCGCCGGTGCGGCAGCGGTAGGTGCCGGACGTATGTTGATAACGGCGCAACTCTGTGCCGAAGGCAACATTGAACGCTTGCACCGTGCCGCTCAGCTTTACGGTTCGCCGCGGGCGGTCTTCGCTCACCACGCGCAGCCCAAATTGGCCGGCAAACGCACGAACTTTTTCCAGATCGGCTGTCGACGCTCCGTGCTGCCGAGCAAACTCTTCACGCGTGAGATATTCTCGCTGGCGTGGAGGGAGAGCTCCCGTCCCGGCAGTAGAAGGGAACTTCGAAGGTAGGGAACCGCGCCGCAAAAACACGCTGACCTCGACCTGCTCGTTCGGATCGGACGGCCCCGCATCCTGACCGCCCGGCAGCGCGGCGCGCTGGCTGCCCTTCAGTTCCACCCGGTCTTGTCGCTTCGCCATAGAGTGCCTCCCCAAGGAAATGCTGCCGCTGCCGGGTTAAAAAAGTATATCCCGAATCCCCCACCCAATCGGCAAGCAACTTCACCACCCGTGTACCGGCCGACCCCGTGTAGCGCCCGACCTTCACCTGCAAAAACCTGTTTGACACTTACTCTCGAACGACATACAAGAGTAACAGTCGCGCACCGAGGAGCCACCATGTCCAACGACCTGACCCGCCGAAAATTCCTAGAAAAACTCGGAGCCGGCACCGCCGCCGGTATGGGCTATTCGCTGCTCGGCGAATGGGCCGAGGGTCGCCCCGCCGCCGCGAACGCCCTGCCGACCCGCACGCTTGGGCGTACGGGGGCGAAAGTCTCCATCCTGGCGTTCGGCTGCGGTAGCCGATTCCTAATGTACGAAGACGAAGCGGAAGCGCAGGCCATACTGAACCACGCGATCGACAGCGGCATAAGCTACCTGGACACCGCTTACGCCTACGGCGACGGCAAGAGCGAGACCCGCGTCGGCAAAGTCATGGCCACGCGCCGCAAGGAGGTTTGGCTGGCCACGAAAATTCCGGATCGTACGCGCGACGATTTTATGCGCCGCCTGGACGCCAGCCTGAAGCGTCTGCAGACCGACCACGTGGACCTGCTGCACATCCACAGTTTGGGTCACGCCGAGGATCTTGCCAAAATCGAAGCTCCTGACGGCGCATTGAAAGGCCTGCTTGAGGCGCGCGAACAGAAAATGACTCGCGCCATCGGCATGACCAGCCACACGAGCGGCCAAGTGCTGGCTCAGGCAATTCAGAAGCACGATCTCGATTGTGTGCAGATGGCATTGAACGCCTCACAAAACGGCCAGTTCGAGGAGCTGGCGCTGCCCGCGGCCCACGCCAAAAACCTCGGCGTCATCGCCATGAAAGTAACTGGCCAGGAGTTTCTGCTGAAAAACGACGCCGGCAAGGAAGGCATCGACTCGTTGCTGCGCTATTCCATGAGCTTGCCGGTGACCACAGCGGTCGTCGGTATGCCGCGTAAGGAAATGCTCGACCACAACATCGAAATCGCGCGTACCTTCACAGCTCTCCCGGAAAGCGACATGGACAGCCTGCGCAAGACCCTGCAGCCCTCCCGGACCGACCTCGAGAAGCGCCTAACCGGTCACTACGACGGCCCCACCGCTGAGCCTCACCTCTTCTGGGCCTCTGCCTACCCGAGGCCGGAAGACCCAAGCCGTTTCTGCTCTGTAGCTTACCCCTTCGAAGGTTGAGTTCTTCCTGCCGCTCTCTCAAACGGTTCACGGGCTGACGAGCAGGGAAAGGTCGGGGTTGGCGCCGGCGGTTTCTGGCCGCTGGGCGTGGCTGGCGTCGGCGGCGAGTTGAGATTTGGCTTGATTGATCTGGGCCCGCGACAAATGGTGAGCCACCGACTTGAGCGACGCGACAGCGGCTTTGTCTCCGGCGGCTGCAGCACGCGAGTACCACAGATAGGCCACAACGTAATCGCGGGGAACGCCTTTGCCCTGCTCGCAAAGGTAGGCGTAGTTCGTTGCTGCGTGAGGCAGGCCCTGCTCGGCGGCGAGACGGGACCAGCGCGCGGCTTCGGCATAATCGACGGGAACACCCTCGCCATTGAAATAGAACAGCGCCAGGTTGGCTTGGGCGGCGGCGAGGCCGTGCTCCGCGGCGGCGCGGAACCACTTCACGGCTTGCCCCATGTCCGGAGCGGTGCCATAGCCTAGACGGTAAAAGGTCGCCAGGTTGTATTGCCCCATCGCATTGCCGTGCTGGGCCGAAGCGCGATAGCAGTCGAACGCGCGCGGTATGTTTCTCGAAACGCCGTGGCCGTACTGATAGAGTCCACCGAGGTTGTTTTCCGCTCCGGCATGACCCTGTTCCGCGGCAGCCCGATAGTTTTCGGCGGCCAAGCCGTAGTCGACGGAAACCCCGCGTCCATGCTCGTAGAGATAGCCCAGGAGGAACTGGGCCGGTGCAAAATGTTCTGCTGCCGAGGAACGCAGAAGTCGAATCGCTGAGGCATCGTCGGGAGTCGCATGCGTATCGTAAAGCAGGGTATAGGCCTGTTTGTAGTCCGCCGAAGCGTCTGCCAACGCGTCAGGCTGAGACTCGGGCACAGCGGGTAGATGGTTTAGATAAGGGCTCTGCGAAAGCGGAGAAGCAACCGCGGAGAATGGCGTCGAAAACTCCACCAATAGAGGAAACGCAAACAGGAAGGAACTGGTCAAGAGCCGGAACAAGATAACCATAAGGTGGCCCCCCTCAGAATGTATTCGAGGCAACCCGTCCTCTGGCAGCAGTCGCTGGCGCAACTGCTGCAAGAAGGCGGGGAGGCACACCACAATCAAAGCGTGTAAAAGGGAAGGGACCGCAGCGAATGCGGAACGAAGCACAGCCCTTCGAGGCACGCGGATGTCGTGATGCCCTACTGGACCACTTCGCTCGCACGAGGCGATATGGGATAGACGGATGAGAATCCTCGAAAGTTCGCCAAGAGACAAATTATTTACAATTGGCGTAATTCGAAGAGCTGGCGGTAGTTGCGCTTCGGGATGATCGCGTCAGGCTCCGCACGGCCATGGCATATTCAGCACACGGGCTATTCGAGGCCAAAAAGGTATGCTCAGATGAAGGAATGTACGGGAAAAGGCAGGCCGAGCGCCGTCGAACACGCCGCGTACGGATGAAGCAAGGGATGAAGGTTCGTTCGACGAGCCCGAAGGACGGTCAGTTTGAAGAGATCGGAACGACGACCAATGTCTCGCAGGACGGCGTGTACTTCGTAACGAAGAAAGCGGTGTATCGCGAAGGTATGCGTTTGTACGTAACCGTGCCCTATCATTCGCCCTTCAGCCCCCAGAACTACGAATACCTTGGGCAGGTCGCAAGAATTGACGAAATGAAGGATGGGCAGCGGGGGATCGCGGTAAAGTTCTTGTCCTCAACAAAAAAGCAGCCTGCGCCGAGCTGGGAGCTTGCCTAGCCGCGAGAATTTGCTGACCGCGAAGGGGTGGCGGAAATTGGTATGGTCGGCTATCCTTAATTGTACACACACCGCTAGACGCGATCAGTTCCCCTAGAAACAGGAAATGCTCATGAATGAGACGAAAACCACCACGCCCGTAAACAAGCCGGCGCGGCCGGTATGGAAGCCTGCTGGCAAGGTCCATGCGGGTGAACAGCCGTTTCACTACCCTTTGAAGCGGGAGTTTGTCGAGCCCGATTGGCGGCGCTTGCCGGGTTACAAGAACGTCAGCAAGGAGGAGTGGGAGACCGCGCTATGGCAGCGGCGGCACACGGTGAAAAACCTGGGCGAGTTGAAAGAGGCGTTCGGTGAGCTGCTACCGCAAGCTTTGCTGGCGAGCCTTGAACGCGACGGCAAGGAACGCGCGACCATGTCGGTCCTCGTTCCGCCTCACATGCTGAACACCATGGACGAGAAGGATCTGTGGAACGACCCGGTGCGGCGATACATGCTTCCTGCGTTCGATGATCGTCATCCGGAATGGCCTAGCCATCCAAAGGCGAGTCGCGATTCTTTGCACGAAGCCGACATGTGGGCCGTGGAAGGTCTAACGCACCGCTATCCATCGAAGGTGCTGGCGGAATTGCTGTCGACCTGCCCGCAATACTGTGGACACTGCACACGTATGGATTTGGTGGGGAACGATGTGCCGCAGGTTGTGAAGTTGAAGTTTCAGATTCCGCAGAAGGATCGCTATCAGCAGATGCTGGATTATCTGCGGGTCACGCCATCGGTCCGCGACGTGGTGGTGAGCGGAGGCGACATCGCAAATGCGCCGATCGGTGCTCTGGAAGATTTTTGTTCGAAGCTGATGGACATTCCCAATATCAAGGATATTCGGCTGGCAACCAAAGGGCTGATTGCCATTCCACAGCATTTCTTGCAGAGCGAGGTATTGGCGGGCTTGGAAAGATTGTCGAAGAAGGCGCGCGATCGCGGCGTTGACATTGCGGTGCACACGCATGTGAATAATGCGCGGCAGGTCACGCCTCTCGTGAGGAAAGCGGTGCAGGCGTTGCTGGATATGGGCTACCGTGACGTGCGCAATCAGGGGGTGCTTCTGCGCGGCGTGAATACAAGTGCCAACGAACTTCTGGAGTTGTGCTTCACGCTGCTCGATTACGGAAAAATCATGCCGTATTACTTCTATCAATGCGACATGATCCCCAACGCGGAGCACTGGCGCCTAGCGATTCACGAGGTACAGCAACTGCAGCACGACATTATGGGATACCTTCCCGGCTTCGCCACGCCGCGCATGATTTGTGATGTACCCTTTGTAGGCAAGCGCTGGGTGCACCAGGTGAAAGAGTACGACCGGCAGCTTGGCATTTCCTATTGGACCAAGAACTATCGCACCGGCATCGAAGCGGACGACGCGGAAGCGCTGAGCCGCCGCTACGAATACTTCGACCCGATCTACACGCTGCCGCAACTCGGCCAGGATTTCTGGCGAGACAAGACCGTGCAGCAGACGCTTTCGAAATAGAGCGCGCCGAGCTTCGCGGCCTTGACCCTGCCCTTAATTCTGCCCTTAACCCTGATTGACCAGCTTCTGCTTCATGGCAAAGCGCAAAAGCTCAGAATTATTTTCCAAACCAAAATCCTGCATGATGCGATATTTGTGAAAAGCGACCGTGCGCGTCGCCACATTCAGAATCGCCGCGGCTTCCTTCATGGTGTGGCCTTCGGCGAGAAGTTGTAGTACCTCCCGCTGGCGCGGCGTGAGTGTTCGAGCGCTCGAGGCGCCTGCATCGCGCGCAGCGATGTCTGTGACGGCCTGTTTGAGCGCTGGAGTTACGTACTTGCTGCCAAGCAAAACATCGCGGACGGCCTTCAGTAACTCGCTGCCTGCGGACTTCTTGAGCAGATATCCGGAAGCCCATTTGTTCATGGTTTCGGCGGCGATCTCCGGATCCTCGTTCATCGTGAGGACGACGATCTTGATTTTGGGCAGGGCTTGCTTGAGCTGCTCGCTGGCATCGAGGCCGTTTAGAAGCGGCATGTTCAGATCCACCAACACCAGGTCTGGCTTGAGCAGCGGTGCCTGCCGTAGGAGCGCACGACCGTCGCCCACGGTGCCCACGACCTCACATTCGGGTTCGAGGAGCCGCTTGAATGCTTCTGCGACGAGTGTGTGATCGTCCGCAATCAAAATCCGCGCTTTGGTCAATCTGGTCTCTCCATCCTGGTCCCATCGTCGAAGTTTGCTTTCGCGCTTGGAATCGTATCAAGTTTTGCGGAAAAACAAAGTACTTGGATGAGAAGCTACTTGGGTTCAGCCCCCGATCGTGTACATCGAAAAGAAGCCATAGCTGCCGGGTCTTTAAAGCGCGGCCTACGGGAATTTCTGACAATCTGGGGAGATGCGCTTAGTTGGATTCGTGCGTGAAAAGAGGAGAGTAGGTTAAGGTGACGTGCCGACTATCGAGCAACCCAAACGGCCCCAAAAATTCTCCGCCCAAGAATTTCTGATGCACTCCGCCCCGTTAAAATAACGAAACGACTCTGCGTACCGCCTGGGCTGCTCGAAAGTTGGCACCGCTCAAAATAAAGCTCCACCTACTCCCACGATTCGTGGCCAAAAGAATGCTGCAAGTCGGGGGAGAAGGGAACTGTCAATTCTTACAGTTCTACGAAGACGGGCCAGGTAAGTTTTGACGGCCGTTGTGGGAATATTCAATCGGTTAAATGCTGAATTTTTCATGCATAAGGAGCGCGCACCCCAAAAAAGCCGCCAAAGTGTCCTTCTCGACCGGATGGCCCAGAACAATTTCTCTGCCGGATTTGGCTTCGCAGTTATACTTGGCACACGGGAGCAAACCTAATCCGGTGCAAACGCGAACGAGCCCTGTTCACGAGCTTTCTCAAAAATTTGCGGCGCTTTTCGGGGCCGAGGCTCGATTTGTACAGGCGCCAGGCCGAGTCAATTTGATCGGGGAACATACCGATTATAACGACGGCTTTGTGCTGCCCGCAGCGATCCAATTCCAAACCACCGTGGCCATTGCGCCGCGCTCCGATCAATCTCTTACGCTTCTCTCGGAAAACTATGCTGAGCAGGTGGAGTTCAGTGTTGAGAAACTACCGGCGGGTCCGCGACAGCATTGGAGCGACTACGTAATCGGGGTGGCGCATCAACTGGAGGACTTGGGCGTGCGCCTGCCGGGGGCAAACCTTTTGATTCGCGGCGATGTGCCGCAAGGGTCGGGATTGAGTTCCTCTGCTTCGCTGGAGGCCGCGGTTTGCCAGGCATTTCTCGAAGTAGCGCACCGAACAATGGGCATGACGGAAATCGCCAAGCTTTGCCAAAGGGCCGAGAATCATTTCGTTGGAGCGCACTGCGGAATCATGGACCAATTCGTTTCAGTTCATGGCCGAAAAGATCACGCGCTGCTTCTCGATTGCCGGTCCTTGGAGTCGCGTCATGTGCGAATTCCGGAGGACGTTCGCCTGGTGATCTCCAACACCATGGTGCGACACAGCCATGCGGGAGGTGAATACAATAAACGGCGGCGCGAGTGCGAAATGGCCGCGCACTATTTTTCCGGGGTGGTACCCGGGGTTAAGGCCTTGAGGGATGTTTCAATGGAAATTTTCGAGCAACATGGCTCCGCCTTGCCGGAGGTCGTGCGCAAACGGGTTCGGCATGTCATCACAGAGGATGCCCGTGTGATCAATGCTGCCGACGCTTTAGCGAATGCGGATATGACGCGATTCGGACAACTGATGCGGGAATCGCACGCCAGTCTGCGCGACGATTTTGAAGTGAGCTGCCGCGAGCTGGACACGATGGTCGAGCTTGCCAACAACATCGAGGGTGTTTATGGTGCGCGCATGACCGGCGGAGGATTCGGAGGTTGCACGATTAACCTCGTAAAGAGCGAGAATGTGGGAAAGTTTGAGACGCACGTAACCGAAGGTTATGAGAAAGCGACCGGCCAGAAGCCCGAGATCTACATTTGCACAGCCGGCGACGGATTGAGGACCCTGGCGTGAGATCACAAATGACGTTCGAAAAAAAGCGCAGGTCTAAGTTGCCCGGGTATTCCGCGCGATGAGGTTGCTTGTTACCGGTGGCGCGGGGTACATCGGGAGTGTGGTTGTCGGGCAACTGTTGGATGCCGGGCATCACGTAACCATCATCGACAATCTGAGCCACGGCTATCGGCAGGCGGTGCCAAAGGGCGCTGATCTGATTGTTGGCGATCTGGCCGACAAGGAGAACCTTGCGGGGCTTTTTCGCGAGCAGTCGTTCGATGGAGTATTGCATTTTGCGGCTTTCATCGAAGCCGGCGAGTCCATGAAGTTTCCGGAAGTATTCTTCCGGAACAATACGGCGAATGCGCTGGCTGTGCTCGAAGCGATGCTGGCTGCGGGTGTGAAGCGGTTTGTGTTTTCGTCGACGGCGGCTCTTTACGGCAATCCCGCTAAGACTCCGATTGAAGAACAAGATGCGCTGCTGCCGACAAACGCGTACGGTGAATCGAAGCTGCTGGTGGAAAGAATGCTCGAATGGTTTCACCGCATTCATGGGATGCGGTATGCCAGCTTGCGATATTTCAATGCCGCGGGCGCAGCGGCGCCCGATCGCGGGGAGGCTCATCAGCCCGAATCGCATTTGGTGCCGCGCGTGATGAAAGTCGCTTTGGGCAAAGAGAAGCACGTTGAGATTTTCGGCACAGATTACCCGACCCGCGACGGGACTTGCGTGCGCGACTATGTTCACGTCGTGGATTTGGCCACAGCGCATTTGCTTGCTCTCGATGCGCTCGATCGCGGCGGACGGCTGATTTATAACCTCGGAAATGGCCAGGGGTTCACGGTGCGGGAAGTGATCGAAGGCGTGCGCCGTGTGACCGGGCGCGAGATCCCGGTGATAGAATCGCCGAGACGCGAAGGGGATCCCGCCGTGCTGATTGCCAGCTCAGACAAAATCCAAAGGGAGCTGAATTGGAAGCCAAAATTTCACGAACTCGACTCGGTCCTGGGAAGCGCGTGGTTGTGGCACAAGAATCATCCCGATGGGTACGCGGGCAGCTAGGCGGGATCAGCTGACGGTTCTGGCAAAGGCGACGGAAATTACTGCGCAAGGGGAGCAGAAATTCGAATGGACCCATTTGATTTGGGTGTGCACCCGCACCGGCGGTTCAATCCGCTGACCGAAGAATGGGTGTTGGTCTCGCCGCATCGCGCGGAACGGCCGTGGCAAGGACAGATTGAAGCTACGCCTTTAGAAGCTTCGCGTCAGTATGATCCGCAGTGTTATCTCTGCCCGGGGAACGCACGAGCGGGCGGAGCGAGGAATCCTCCCTACACGAGCACGTTTGTTTTCGACAATGATTTTGCCGCGCTCCGGCCCGACCCTCCGAAAGGAGAATTTCGGGAAGGGGATCTGCTGTTCGCGCAAAGCGAATCCGGGCGATGCCGGGTGATCTGTTTTTCTCCGCGACACGATTTGACGCTCGCGCGGATGAGCGTGGGCGACATTCGAACGGTGGTCGATACCTGGTGCGATGAATGTTCAAAACTGGCAAACCAATCGAATGTACGCTCGATTCAAATCTTTGAGAATCGCGGCGCGATGATGGGTTGCAGCAATCCCCACCCACATGGACAGATTTGGGTGAATGAGAACGTGCCGGATGAGCTGGCCAGAGAAGTAGCCACGCAGCAGAGCTATTTTCAGAAACACCATCGCAGTTTGCTCGAAAACTATTTGTGGCTGGAATTGGAGAAAAAGGATCGGGTTGTCTACGCGAACGATCATTTTGTCGCGGTGGTTCCGTTCTGGGCGGTCTGGCCCTACGAGACGCTGTTGGTCTGCCGGCGGCATGTTGGGTCACTGGTCGAATTGGTTATGGAGGAACGGAGTGGCCTGGCAGAGATTCTCCGGCAGATCACCATACGCTACGACAACCTTTTCGGGGCGCCGTTCCCGTACACCATGGGCTTTCACCAGCGGCCGACGGACGGCGCGGATGATTCGGGATTTCATCTTCACGCGCATTTCTATCCGCCGCTGTTGCGATCGGCGACCGTGAAGAAATTCATGGTGGGATACGAGATGCTGGCGATGCCGCAGCGGGACATTACTGCAGAGTCGGCGGCGAAGCAATTGCAAGCCTTATCAGACATTCATTATCTGGACAAATTGTAGCGTGAGCTGCGGGTGCAACCCCGGCAACGTGGAGACGCAATGAAGATTAACGGCGACCTTTTGAGAAGCACGGTCGTTGCCGCGCTCGGCGGACTGCTGTTTGGATTTGATACTGCTGTTATCGCAGGGACAACGAGCGCTTTGAGTGACGCCTACCACCTGACCGAAGGCTCGCTGGGTGCGACGGTGGCGAGCGCATTGCTTGGAACTATTTTCGGAGCGATGCTGGCGGGAATCCCCGGGGACCGTTTTGGGCGGCGCGACAGTCTGCGAGCGACCGCCATTCTTTATTTGGCGTCCGCGGTGGGCGCGGCGATCGCGTGGAATTGGTATTCACTGCTTCTCTTCAGATTCATCGGGGGGCTGGGCATTGGCGCTTCTTCGGTTTTGGGTCCCATGTATGTTGCAGAGATTGCGCCGGCACGGTTGCGCGGACGGCTCGTCGGGTTTTTTCAGTTCAATGTCGTCTTCGGAATCCTGCTGGCGTACCTTTCGAACTATTTGGTCAGCCTAGCCAATCTCGGGAAGGCGGAATGGCGCTGGCAATTGGGAATTGCGGCGTTCCCTTCTGCACTTTTCTTCCTTTTACTGTTCACGATTCCTCGAAGCCCACGCTGGCTGGCGGAAAAGGGGCGCATCGAGGAAGCAAGAGCCGTACTAAAGAAAACCGGCGAGCCAGATTATGAAAAAGCGCTGCAAGAAATCATCGACTCGATCGGGCGACAGCAAGGCCAGGCGAGCGAGCCCCTGTTTCAGAAGCGCTACCGTTTTCCGATTTTCTTGGCAGTATCGATTGCCATGTTCAACCAGCTTGCCGGGATCAATGCCATTCTCTACTACCTGAATGATATTTTTGCACATGCGGGATTTGGAAAATTGTCGAGTGGGCTGCAGGCAGTCGCGGTAGGCGCGACGAATCTCATATTTACGATGATCGGCATGGCTGTGATCGACAAGGCGGGCAGAAAAATCCTTCTGCTGATCGGCGCGCTGGGGACAGCGGTTTGCTTAGCAGGGGTTGCCGTGATTTTTGCGACTTCGCGGCACCAATCCCTCTTACTTTGGCTACTGGTGGCGTACATTGCGTTTTTCGCCCTGTCGCAAGGTGCGGTGATCTGGGTTTACCTGAGCGAGGTGTTCCCCACGCTGGTTCGCGCGAAAGGGCAAAGTCTTGGGGCGTTCACTCATTGGATCATGAACGCCATAATTGCATGGACATTTCCGACGATAGCCGCAATTTCAGGGGCTACGCCGTTTGCGTTTTTCGCAGTGATGATGGTCGTGCAGTTCTGTGTGGTGTTGACCCTGTATCCAGAGACCAAAGGAATATCTCTCGAGGAAATGCAGAAGCGGTTGGAGGGAGCTGCGGCCTCTTAATCAGCAGGCGAAAAGATTCGTCGGCAGTTACCTGGTTAGGAATTCCAACTCTTGACGAAGTTGCCTGCGCGCCCGAAACACTCGCATTTTAGCGGTAGCCTGAGTGACGCCTAATTCTTTTGCCATCTCGCGGTGCGTCCAACCCTGGTGTTTGTGAAGAAGAAACGCGTTTCTCAGATCGGGGCTGAGGCGGTGCATGGCCTTCGAAGCGAGTTCACGATGCATCTGTTGGCGCTCGCTGTTTACGCGAACATCCTGAACATCGTCGATGCCGTTGCGATTGCCATCCAAAACGCCGAGATCCACCCGATTGTCTGCGTGGTGAGACTTGTTCCGGCGCAAGGTCATGAGCGCTTCATTAAAAGTAACGCGGAATAGCCAGGAAGAAAAACGCGAGCACTCTTTAAACCCGTCCAGACGCTGGTACACCTTTACGAGCACGTTCTGCAGCGTATCCTCAGCGTCCTCATGATTCTTGAGTACGCGCCTCGAAATTTTATAAATCATGTCCCAATTGCGGCGAACAAGCTCGGTGAAGGCGCCTTCATTGCCTTTCCGCGCCAGCGAGAGTAATTCTCGTTCCGGGCTTAATGCGTACTTCATAACCATATTTTTGCTGTCTTTCCGCCCACTAAGAAGCTAGCGTGCAAAAGCGGGTTCGACGCCGATTATTCTTACGGCCGAGATAGGAATTCTCCATCGGGAAAACACCTTATACGCAAGATTGCATCGCTGTATCGTTTGCCAAGCACATTTCAATTCAAATACTTTACGATGGCGACCTCATTTCGAGATTCGTTGAAAACGATTTCGTCCACAAGGGATTTGACGAGTCGGATACTAAAACCATCGGGTCGCGAAGCGGTTTCACTTTTCGATTGATCGCACGAGACTGTTCTTGGCAACTCCGAAGGAAAGGAATGCTTGCCCGTGGATGGCTCAAATCCGGTTCCAGGATTGGCAATACGGCACATCACGAACTTCCGGGTGCGCAGATAGTCCATGTGCACTTGTGCATCAGGGCCGGAATGCCGGCCCCATTTGACGGCGTTCATCAATAATTCATGCACAGCGGTTTTAACGGATTCCCTAATCCTTGGAGGCAGGCTCAGATTCAACTGTTCCACAACGCCTTCGATGCGATCCGCGGCTTGGATCGCGCACGGAAAACGAAGTTCCACCCAGTTGGGATCGGCCGACAGAACCTCGATCGGATCGCAGGCGCACGGCGATTCAAGCGTTCTCCGAACGATTCGCAGGAAATCCTCCGGGTTTATCGGCTTACTGACGAAGCAATAGGCTTTCTCGCGAAGCGACTGCAGGAGGACTTCGGCAGATTCGTCTCCGGTGATGACGAGCGCTCTCGGGCGTGGGTCGTCGGGCAAGAGTGCCAACAATTCGATACCGTTCATGCGGGGCATCCAAATATCCAGCAACAGCAGATCGACGTGTCCGTCCTCAACTTTCTGAAGAGCTTCGAACCCATCAGCGGCAGAGCGCACGTCATAGCCCGCGCGTTCGAGCAAACGGCATAAGCCGTTGCGTTCGTTCGAACTGTCATCGACGACCAAGATCTTGTGCATATCGTTTCTCATCAATTCGTTCTGCGGCTGGAGGTGTATCAGGAACGCAAGAATTCGTCCAATCTCCTTTGTGCGGCAATGAGCTGCGCCAAGGCATTCAAATTACATGAAATAGCAAAACTGCAAGACCGGAATTGGTTCAAGCGAAGTAGTACTAGAGCGCGTAAGAACTGCCATCCTCTAAGGATTTCCTTAGTGAGAGTCTCGTGCCACGTGCGCGCCACTGCAACCGACTAGAAAATCCAAGTCGGCTCCTTTGTCCGCTTGCTGGACGTGTTCGGCGTACAGTTTTAGCCAGCCGCGGTCTGGAATGGCCGGGGCCGTCCATCTTCTCCGCCGTTCGGCGAGAGTCTTGTCGTCTACCTCGAGGTGAAGGGATCGCTTGGGAACATCGAGCGCGATCAGGTCACCCGATTGAACAAGCGCGAGCGGGCCACCGGCAGCGGCTTCGGGAGAAATATGAAGGACGACAGTTCCATAAGCGGTGCCACTCATACGAGCATCGGAAATGCGAACCATGTCAATGATGCCCTTGCGGAGCAGCTTGGGAGGCAGCATCATGTTTCCGACCTCCGCCATGCCGGGATAGCCGCGGGGTCCGCAGTTTTTTAGGACCATCACGCAGGTTTCGTCGATGTCCAGGGCTTCGTCGTTGATGTGCGAGTGAAACTGTTCAATCGTCTCGAAGACGACAGCCCGGCCGCGGTGCTGCAGCAGGTGCGCACTGGCCGCCGAGGGTTTAATGACCGCGCCGTCGGGCGCCAGATTGCCGCGCAGGACAGCGATTCCGGCACTTGCTTTGAAAGGTTCGGCAAAATTGTGAATGACTTCGCGGTTCCAGCATTGGGCTTCGGCGACGTTTTTCCAAATCGATTGGCCATTTACGGTGACGGCGTCCTTGCGAAGGACATTGGCTTCTCCAAGTTCGCGAAGAACCGATGGCAATCCTCCGGCGTAGAAGAAATCTTCCATGAGATGTTTCCCCGAAGGTTGTATGTCTACAAGACAGGGCAGGGAAGATCCCAACCGATCAAAATCATTAAGCCGCAATGCCACGCCGATTCGGCCGGCGATCGCGATCAAATGAATCACTGCGTTCGTCGATCCGCCGATGGCGGCGTTGGCCAGGATGGCGTTTTCGAAGGCCTCGCGCGTGAGTATCTTCGAAATACAAAGATCATCTTTTACCATCTCCACGATGCGGCGGCCTGTCATTTGAGCGAGCGTAGTACGTCGCGCATCGACCGCAGGAATCGCGGCGTTGCCAGGTAGGCTCATTCCAAGCGCTTCCACCATGCATGCCATGGTTGAGGCGGTGCCCATGGTCATGCAATGGCCTTTAGAGCGGTGCATGCAACTTTCCGCTTCGACGTACTCTTCGATTTTCATTTTCCCGGTGCGCAATTGATCGGTCATCTGCCACAGTCCGGTGCCGGAACCTAATTCCTGGCCGTGGAATTTCCCACTGAGCATAGGTCCGCCCGAAAGACCGATGGTGGGCAGATCGCAGGAAGCCGCACCCATCAGTAGCGACGGCGTGGTCTTGTCGCAACCCATAAGCAGAACGACACCGTCGATGGGATTGCCTCGAATCGACTCTTCCACATCCATGCTGGCAAGATTACGGAAGAGCATCGCGGTCGGACGCAATTGAGTCTCGCCAAGCGACATGACGGGGAATTCAAGAGGAAAGCCGCCCGCCTGCCAGACGCCCCGTTTCACGGACTCGGCGAGTTCGCGAAAATGCGCGTTGCAGGGCGTGAGCTCCGACCAGGTGTTGCAGATACCGATCACCGGCCGGCCATCGAAGAGATCGCCTGGCCAGCCCTGATTTTTCATCCAGCTCCGATAGATGAACCCGTCGCGGTCTTTTCGTCCGTACCACTCCTGGCTGCGCAGCTTCTTCATGATTCTGTCCTTGAGAAAACGGTGTCTTGCAAACTGGTTTGAGTTCGGCGAACGGATCTAGCGACCCGCTACAATATGCCGACCTTGCGGATCATAGCGCAAAATCAATAGGTAAACGTAATCTCGCAAGAACGTTTCGCTTGACGAGGCGCGACGCAGGGGAAGATGATCTCGTTGCCTCATTCTTGGAGAAGCCCAAATCATGCCTCGTATTTTATCCCGGTACAAAGTTCAGTCGCATTCTTCAGTGCTCCGAAAAACCTCAATTGCGATGCTGATCTTGGTCTTTTTGCTGGCCCGGTCGGCGGTGCATGCACAGCCGGAGCAGAAAGTCCTGCGGGTCCTTTTTGTGGATGCGGAGGGAGGACAGGCCACCTTGTTCGTCACACCGGAGGGAAAATCGCTGTTGATCGACACCGGCTGGCCCGGGAATGAAGGCCGAGACGCAGATCGCATCGTTGCGATGGCCAAGAAATTGAGGATTCAGAAAATAGACTTCGTGCTGTTAACTCACTTTCACATGGACCACGCAGGCGGCCTACCGCAGCTCGTTTCGCGAATTCCGGTAGGCGCGGTGGTCGACCATGGGGACAACCGGGAAAGCACGGATGCGCCTACGGTTCAAGTCTGGAATGCATATCAGCGGGCAGTGGCGACGAAACAACTGAAACGCGTCACTCTAAAAGCAGGTGACACCCTGCCGGTTCCTGGGATGCAAGTGACGGTGCTGAGTTCGGACGGCGTCGTCATCGACCATCCGGTGCCTGGCGCAGGGCAGGCGAATGCAGCATGCCAGAAAGCCGAACCGTATACAGCTGACCATACCGAGAACGTTCGCTCTTTGGGTACGCTAATCACTTTCGGGAAGCTTCGCATTCTGGACCTGGGTGACCTCACTCGCGATAAAGAGAGGGAGTTGGTCTGCCCGACTAATAAAATTGGCACCGTCGATGTTTACATCGTTTCCCATCATGGCTCGGATGAAAGCAATGGCACGGTTTTCCTGAATGCCATTTCGCCCCGCATCGCGATTATGGACAATGGAGCCAAGAAGGGGGGTAGTCCGTCCGCATGGACGAACATCGAGAATATTCCGCACCTCGAAAACCTGTGGCAATTGCACTTCTCTGAGGAAGGTGGCCCCACGCACAACGTCGCTCCGGAGTTTATCGCCAACCTGGAAGGACCAGATAACGCCAACTATCTGGAATTGACCGCGTGGCCAGACGGGAACTTCGAAGTTCTCAATTCTCGCACGCGGAATACCAAGAAATATTCAGCGCATTAGAACTCTGTTGTGTGATGTACTCGATCGGAGAAATGTCCTGGAGCGGGAGCGCCCGGAGGCAGAGTGAGCCAGTACAGAATCGCCGTCATTGAGGGCGACGGAATCGGACCTGAAGTGGTGCCCGAAGGTTTGCGCGCTTTGGAAGCTGCGGGGAACCGCTACAGTGTGTCTTTTACTTGGCAACAGTTTGACTGGAGTTGCCAAAGATATCTCAAGACGGGAAGGATGATGCCGGAGAATGGAATCGATCAATTGCGCGGTTTTGATGCTATCTATCTTGGAGCCGTCGGCTATCCTAGCGTGCCGGATCATGTTTCGTTGTGGGGATTACTGATCCCGATCAGGCGGGAATTTCAACAATACGTGAACCTGCGACCGGTGCGGCTGATGCGCGGCGTCGAATCGCCGCTCCGAGGTTTTCCGCCAGGAGAAATCGACATCTGTGTCGTCCGAGAAAACAATGAAGGCGAGTACTCCGAAGCGGGAGGCCGGCTCAATCACAACACGGATGCGGAGATCGTGCTGCAGGAAACGGTGTTCACTCGGCGAGGATGCGATCGCGTCATGCGCTACGCGTTTGAACTCGCGCGAAGCCGTAGAAAACATCTCACGTCAGCCACCAAATCGAATGGCATTATTCACACCATGCCATACTGGGACGAGCGGTTCGCGGCAGTTGCGCGAGATTTTCCAGATGTCCGCACGGATCAATACCACATCGACATTCTTGCCGCTCACTTTGTCCGCCATCCTGAATGGTTTGATGTGGTGGTTGGGTCGAATTTGTTCGGAGATATTTTGTCGGACCTCAGTGCTGCGGTTGTTGGCTCCATCGGATTGGCGCCTTCGGCCAATCTGAATCCGGAACGCGAATTTCCTTCCATGTTTGAGCCCGTGCACGGCTCCGCGCCGGATATCGCGGGAAAGGGCATCGCCAATCCCATCGCGCAAATTTGCTCTGGCGCGATGATGCTCGAACACCTTGGAGAAACGAAAGCAGCGCAAGCGCTCGAGAAAGCAATCGCATCCGTATTGGCAAAATCCGAAGTGCGAACTCCCGATCTCGGTGGCACGGCGAGCACGCGCGAGGTGGGCGAGGCAATCACACGTGAATTAATGGTAGTGGCCGAACCCTAATGGACCCGGCACACGCGTCGGGTATCGAACGAAGTGCCAGGCGCCGAATCGCAATTCGTATCCTTCCTTTTCTTTGGTTCCTGTACGTAATCGCTTTTCTTGACCGCGTAAACGTGGCTTACGCTGCATTAACCATGTCTCGTGATTTGGGTTTCAGCGATCGCGTGTTTGGGATGGGCGCGGGGATCTTTTTTGTTGGCTATGTTGTGCTCGAAATTCCGGGGGCGTTGATTGTGGAGCGGTGGAGCGCGCGGTTGTGGATTGCGCGCATCATGATCACTTGGGGAATCATCACGGTGTTTGTCGGGTTCATACATACGGCTCACCAATTTTATTTCTTGAGATTTCTTCTCGGCGCCGCTGAAGCCGGTTTTTTTCCCGGCGTGATCGTCTATCTCACCCATTGGTTCACGCAACGCGACTTGGCGAAGGCTGTCGCGTCGTTCATGGCTGCACTTCCGCTGGCAAATTTCTTGGGCTCGCCGCTGGCAGGCCTGATTTTACGGATTCAGTGGGATGGCCTCGAGGGCTGGCGTTGGTTGTTCATCCTCGAGGGAATTCCCGCCGTATTGTTGGGGATTGTTACATTCTTTTTGTTGACCGACAGGCCGACTCAAGCGGCATGGTTGCCGGAAGCTGAACGCGAATGGATTACCAACGAACTTCAGCGGAGAAGTTTGGAAAAAACAGCCGTTCGCTCTTACAGCATTGCACAAGCACTGCGGCAGAGAGACGTGATTCTGTTCGCGCTGATCTACTTCTTCAGCGTCACCGGTTATTACGGATTCACGATATGGTTTCCCACGATGGTGAAGCGGGCGTCCGGGTTTAGCACATGGAAAGTCACGTTGTTGGTCTCACTGCCTTATTTGGCGGCTTTGGCAGCGACATTGCTGAACAGTTGGCACTCCGATCGCGAACAAGAGCGTCGTTGGCATACGGCTGGTCCTCTGTTCCTGGGTGCGATCGCCATGTTGTTGGCAATCCTTGCCGGCTCTCGACTCTGGACACAGTTTGGTTTTTTTGCACTGTTCGCCGCGTGCGTTCACGCGTATCAGCCGAGTTTCTGGGCCCTTCCGACGATTACTCTTGGCGAGTCAGCCGCGGCAGCTTCGATTGGAATGATTAACGCGATCGGAAATCTGGGAGGCTTCGTGGGACCGTTGCTGATGGGATATCTGGTAACCAAGACTGGTTCATTCACGACCGGTCTAGGGTGGCTGCTGGCGAATCTCGTGGTCGCGGGGATTTTGGTTTTCTTTCTGAAAGGCTACGCACTAAGAGCTAAAACGATACCTCAAGCGGTTTTCCGTTGAAGGAGACGTTTCGTTTCGTTCCGGCCAGTTGCGCGATGATCGAGCGCGGGGACGGTTGGAGCATGCGCGAACCGTCGGCTAGATGGAGATTTAGTTTCTTGGCGGCGTCATTCCAGGTCATTTGAATGCCCATCCATTGGCCCTTGCGGTGTTCGAAGGAAGCGCCGTCATCTTCGTAGAGCAAGAACGATGCGTCGGCGCCGGGATAAATGGAAATGGAGAGCGATTCATCGACTTGCTCGGCGGTGAACTGCTTCACTGGGCCCAATGGTACGATTGATCCCGCGCGAACGTAGAGAGGCATAGTTTCGAGATCAACTGGTCGGCCGACGTCGTCCGCACCTTCGACACGAGCGCCCGTCCAAAAATCGTACCAACCACCTGGCGGCAGGTAGACTTGGCGAGTTGTGGCTCCCTTTTCGACAACGGGAGCCACGAGCATGTTCTTGCCCCATAGGTACTGGTCGCCGCACGCGACCGCTTTCGGATCGTCGGGAAAATGTAGCCACAATGCCCGCATGATGGGCATACCCGTTTTCGCACATTCATAGACCGAGCTGTACAGATAGGGCAGCAGGCGGTAGCGCAGTTCGAGATACTTCCTGCAGATCGGTTCGACCCGCGTGTCGTGCAATTGGCTCGGGTCCGGAAGGGCCGCCCCATGGTAATTGTTGATTTCCGTTGGGCCGGTGTCGCCGGTGTTCCAGCCCCAAGGCAGGCGCAGTTTCCAGGCGCGGCCGTGCGCCCGAAAGAGCGTACAAAACGCGCCGAACTGAAACCAGCGGAGATACAACTCCGCGGTGAATTCCGGCGTCGGCACAAAGCCGCCGATGTCCGTGCCCCAGTAGGGAATGCCGCTTAGCCCGGTGTTGATCGCCAGCGGGATATGAGTTTTCAATGTTTCCCATGTCGAGTAAACGTCTCCGGACCAAAGGAATGAAGCGTACCGCTGCATGCCCGCGTAGCCGTTGCGGTGCAACGCATAGGGGCGCTCGTTCGGGCGATCGACCTGCGGTCCTTCCCAGTACATACGGTTGCGAACCAAACGGGAAGCGATGTCGAGTGGGTCACCCTCGTCCGGCCACCAGCCGTCAACACCGGTGGCGAAGGTTTTGCGATGCGCGTCCCAGTAGCAGCTCGCTTGCGATTCGTCGTAACGCGCGAGATCACACGGGTCGTGGACCGTGCCGGAAAGTCTGTCGGACAAAATCACCGTATGCATGACAGGATGAAAATGATCGTTTCGCAATTCGTCCATCATTTCCTTGGGGTCGGGGAATACCCGTGAATTCCAGACGAAGGAGCCGTTCTCGGTATTCCAACCGGAAGGACAAAAACCGGTGCTCAGGTAGATCAGCGCGTCGCAGGGCAATTTCTTTTCGCGAAAAGTTTTCGCCTCCCTGAGCACTTCCTCGCGGCTTGCCAGCGTGCGGTGAGACTGCTGATAACCAAAACTCCAAAGCGGAGGAATTTCCGGATGGCCGGTGATGCGCGCATATTCGGAGAGGATCGTCTCGGGATTCCGAGAGGAAACGAAAAACATATCGAAGGGTAGAATTGCGGCGCCACCTGCGGGCTGAAATTTCCCTTCCGCTCCGGAAAGGTCGAAATTGCCATGCGGCTGGTGAATGAATATGGCCCACCCCGCCGTACCGATGAGCCAGGGAATCGGGACGCGCGCCCCATGAGTCGCCAGTTTGTAACCGCCTTGTCCGTTTCGCGTGGATTCAACCGAACCGCGGCGGTCGAATTGTGGTCCGCCTTCACCGAGTCCATAGAGAGGTGACTTTCCGACTTGGAAGGAAAGAGCGCCCGAAGTTTCGTCGAGGGCGAGCTTCTGAATCGCTTCACCACGCGGATCCGCTATCGTGATTGACAGAGGGTGGAAGGAAATCTGCACATGGCAATTTCCTACGATGATCGGACGATCAGGCTGCGACCGCAGCTTTGCAATGGGTCGTCCCCAGGATTCTTGAGCGAGGGATCCGTCGTGAGGGATTTTGCCGATCGCCCCGTTTTCAAGTGGAAACAAGCTGACGCGAATCGTGGAAGGACTTACCGAACTGATCTGTAGCTCGATTGCTCGCGCAGATGCCCCCGGCGAGTCTGCAGCCTGCCGTTTGGCCGGAGGAAGGATCGCGGCCGTGGAAGCCGCGGCCAGTCCTTTCAGAACATCGCGACGGTTCCACTTGAGGCTCATCGGTTTCGCCCCCCGAGTTCATTTTCCGCGTCCGAACGAGGGATTGTAACGGAACACGGAAATAGAGTAAACGTTTTCTGTAATCGTGTATAATTTGGCCTCGGTTGTTTCGGGAACCGCTTCGCGTGAGGAGGAACCGCATTGCGATGGCGCATCGCCATTCTGGCCAGCGCTGCGATTGCCATCAGTTACTTGGATCGTCAGACTCTTCCGGTCGCCGTCAAAGCGATCAGCGGCGATATACCCCTTACCAATGAGCAGTTCTCTACTTTGCAGTCGGCCTTCTTGCTCGCTTACGCACTCATGTACGCCGCGGGCGGGAAGCTGGTGGATTTGCTCGGTACACGGCGGGGCTTCGCCGCGGCCATGTTGTTTTGGTCGTTCGCTTGCGCAAGCCACGCTCTGGCGACGGGATTTCTGATGTTGGCGATCAGCCGATTTCTGCTCGGTGGCGGAGAAGGCGCAGCCTTCCCCGCCTCGACGCGTGCTGTCGCGGAGTGTTTTTCGGCCGGAGAACGGGCGACGGCGATGGGCATCATCAATGCCGGCACGGCAGTCGGGGGTATTGTGGCTCCGCCACTGATTACAGCCGTTCTCGGTTTTGCGAACTGGCGCTGGATCTTCGTGATCACCGGGGGACTGGGTCTGCTCTGGCTCGTCTGGTGGAGAAGTTCTTATTCTCGTCCGGCGGAAAGTTCTGCGCCCGATGCGGTGGCAAGGTCCGTCACGCCGTTGCCCTGGGCTCATCTGTTTCAGATCCGAGAAGTGTGGGGACTCGTGACCGCCAAATTCCTCAGCGACGCGGCTTGGTTCTTCTACCTGTTCTGGTTACCGAAATACCTCTATGACGCTCGTGGCTTTGACGTAAAGGGAATCGGCTTGTTCGCGTGGATGCCCAACGCCGCGGCGGGAATCGGTTGTTTGCTGGGCGGAGGATTCTCCAGTTACTTAGTGCGGCGTCATTTCTCGATTGGCGTGGCCCGCAAAGTGGCTTTGGGGGCGAGTGCGGCATTGATGCCTTTCGTGATTCTGATTCCACATTCACCCATTTCCTGGGCAATCGCGCTTTTCTGCGTTGCGTATTTCGGACAGCAATCCTGGTCGACGCTTGTCATGGTTTTGCCGACGGATCTTTTCCCTCAGGAGATTGTCGGCTCCGTCGCTGGACTGGTCGGATTCGGCGGGGCAATGGGCGGCATTGTATTTGGGCAACTTGTCGGATACATGTTGGACCACGGTTTCGGATATGGAGCCGTGTTTGGCATTGCCGGCACGCTCCACATTATCGCATTTCTTATTATTCTTGGGACTGTTCCCGTTATGCTGCCTTTGGGAATGGAAGGAAAGTTGAGTTACGGTAGAGTGCAATGAGAATCAAAGAGATTCGCACCCGAGTTTTCCGCTGGCGTGGCAAGACAGTTCCGCTTCCTCCCCATTTCTGCAGTAATCCGATGGATCTCATGGAACTGCCTCAAGCGTCCATGCGGACGTTCACATTTCACGAATGGCTGGTGGTTGAAGTGTTTACCGATGATGGCTGCGTTGGATTGGGAAATGCGGCGCTGGCACCCCAGGTCACGAAGCAGGTGATTGATCTCTATCTGAAACCATTGCTGATTGGCCAGGATCCGTGGGATGTAGAGCGCCTGTGGCAACTCATGTATCGCAAGACCATGGCGTTTGGCCGGAAGGGAATCGGCATGGTGGCAATCAGCGCGGTAGATATAGCGCTGTGGGACTTGCTCGGCAAATCCACCAAGCAGCCCGTTTTTCGTTTGCTTGGGGGCAGGACAAAAACGTGCATTCCCGTTTATGCCTCACGCCTCTACAGTGCCGAGCTGAGCGAACTTGCGGCGGAAGCCAGGCAGTATCAAAAGGAAGGATATCGCGCCATGAAGCTGCGATTCGGATGGGGACCCGCCGATGGCGCGAGTGGCATGCAGCGCAACGTCGAACTCGTCCGAACGGTGCGGGACAGCGTTGGCGACGACATCGATGTGATGGCGGATGCTTATATGGGTTGGACCCTCGATTACGCGAAACGAATGTTGCCGTTACTCGAGCCATTCCATCTGCGGTGGCTTGAAGAGCCTGTGATTCCCGATGACATTCATGGCTATGCCGACCTGAAATCGCACGGGAGAATTCCCATTGCGGGTGGCGAACATGAGTTCACGCTCTATGGATTTCGCGAACTGCTGGAGGCGCATGCTCTCGATTACATTCAGTTCGACACAAATCGGGTTGGTGGGATCACGCAGGCGCGCAAGATCGCGGCTCTCGCGGAAGCTTATTCCGTTCCGGTAATTCCCCATGCAGGACAACTGCACAATTACCACATTGTGATGGCCAGTTTGAATTCGCCCATGGCCGAGTACTTCCCGAATGTCGATGTGGAAGTGGGCAATGAATTGTTCTGGTACATTTTCGACGGCGAACCCAAAGCAAAAGATGGCTACATCGATCTGGATGACAACATTCCGGGTCTCGGACTGACCGTTCGGGAATCCGGACTTGACCGCTTTGAGGTAATCGAATGAACTCGAGATGTGCCACAGGCTACAAAACATCGAACACCACCACCTTAAATTTGAAGCTCATCGGCGGCCGGGAGATGTTCATGTACACATCTTCGGCACGGATTACCTCAGTTTTGGTGATCAGATTCGGCTGCAGGACGGCGACCTCATGCAAATGGCCGCCGACGGCTACGGACGGCCTTTGCGCAATGCAGTCCGTGCGGAGAAATCGAAAGATAGGCCATGAGCGTCATTCCTTTCGGCGGGTGAAACCATGTCAAAACCATCTGTTGCACTGATCGGGCTGGGCATCATGGGATCCGGGATGGCCCGGCGCCTTCTGTCGTCCAATTTTCCGCTTGCGGTTTATAACCGAAATCGAGACAAGACTGGTCCTTTGGGTGATGCGGGAGCATTTATTGCCGCCACTCCGGGTGAGGCGGCATCTCGCGCACAAATCACGCTGAGTATGGTGGCCGACGACAACGCTTCACGCGATGTATGGACGGGAGAAGCGGGTGCGTTGAGCGGCGCGGCGCCAGGGTCGCTCTTGATCGAGTCGAGTACTTTGAGTACCGATTGGGTAAAGGTGCTTGCGAAGCAGGCAACCGAGAAGGGCTGCCAATTTCTGGATGCACCCGTCACGGGCACGAAACCTCACGCGGCGTCTGGCGAACTTCTGTTTCTGGTGGGTGGCTCCAGCGAGGCGCTGAATGCGGCTCGGCCCGTGTTTTCTGTGCTCGGTCGCGATGTGATTCATCTCGGCCCGACCGGGAGCGGCGCACTGATGAAACTCATCAACAATTTTCTTTGCGGAGTGCAGGCTGCATCTTTTGCGGAGGCACTCTCACTTGTGGAAGCCGGCGGTTTGGATCGCAGCAAGGTTCTATCGATCCTCACGGCGGGCGCTCCGGGAAGCATGATTTTCAAGAGGGTGGCGGAAAAAGTCGAAGCGAATGACTTTGCGCCGGTCTTTGCGCTCCGGTGGATGGCGAAGGACATTGCTTATGCCATGCAAAGCGCGACCGGAGAAGGGCTCTCACTGCCAACCGCAGCCGCCGCATTGGCGAAGTTTCAGCTGGCTATCGCCCGAGGTCACGGGGATGAAGACTTTGCAGCAGTGGCTCGAATTCCACGCTCCAGCGAGCGTCAGAACTCTAGCCCTAATTCAGGATAAATCACGTCTCACGCTCGGCAAACTCGCCGTCCATCCGGGCGAGTCCCCATGGCCTCAGGAATTGTGCAATCGGCCAAAGCCTAGCGCATCAGTGGTCCGGATGCGCGGCGGGCGGGCCTGAATTCGTATGGTAGTTTGGATATGGCGGCTTTTTGTGCACCGGCACGGGATTTTTCTGCAAGTCGAGCAAAAGGAGCTCAACCGTTTTCTCAAGTTGGGGATCGTGTCCTTCTCGCACGAGCTTTGGATCCAATTCCACCTCGACATCGGGAGCGACTCCCTGGTTTTCGACTTCCCATTTGTTATTTGGCGTCCAGAACCCACGGCTCGGAGTGGTTACCACTCCCCCATCCATCAACGACTCGAACGGCCCGTGGAAACCGACGAGCCCGCCCCAGGTGCGCTTTCCAACCGACACGCCAATGTTGGCCTGGCGGAAGTGCCACGGCATCGCATCGCCGCCCGAACCCGCATATTCATTAATGATCATCGCTTTCGGTCCAAGGATCAGGCTGACCGGCGTGGTCATGTCCTCGCCGTCGCGCGTGCTGCGATAATTCATCAGCGTTCGGCGCAAGTAATCCAGAATGTAGTCGGTGTTTGCGCCACCACCGTTGAACCGTTCATCGACAACAGCGCCCTGCTTGCCAGCTTGCGCAAAAAAGTAGCGATTGAAGAATCGGTACCCGCCTGAAGCGGTGTCCGGAAGGTAGATGTAAGCCAATTTGCCATTGCTGAGCTGGTCCACTTTACGGCGATTGCCCTCAACCCACTCCAATTCTCGAAGGCCGTATTCGCTGTCGACGGGAACGACGGTTAGGTCCCGCGAGCCCGTACCGTCAGGGTTCGGCCCAACCCGCAGGAGGACAGATTTTCCAGCGGTCTCTTCGAAAAAACTATAAATATTATCTGTACCGAGCACGCTGCGCCCATTGACCGAAAGCAGATACTCGCCCTCGACCACATTGACTCCGGGCTGCGTCAGTGGTGCATGCAGTTGTGGATTCCAGTTTTCGCCGTCGTAAACCTTGGCGAAGCGATAGCGGCCATTCTCGATTTTGTAATCGGCTCCAAGGAGGCCCACGGGGACGCGCTTCACTTCCGGACCATCTCCTCCGCCGACGAACAGGTGCCCCACGCTAAGTTCGCCCATGGCGTCCTCAAAGATGTAATTCAAATCCTGGCGGGAAGCCAATCCGGGCAAAAACACCGAATATTTTTTCTCAGTGGCGGCAAGGTCGAGACCATGGAAGCCAGGATCATAGAAAAAATCACGCTCGATACGAAACGCCTCGTGATAAATCTCCGTCCAGTCTGTGAGCGGCTCAACGCGCACATCCATCGAACTGAGATTCAGAGTTTTGCCTCCGGGGAGAGGGCCACTCGCCGCGGACGAAGCCCCAGGTTTATCAGGACTTGGCGCGAGCGGCACCGGAGCGATCACCCAAGTTTGCGGAGCAGGCGTATTTCCAGGCGGCTGCGGCGGGTCCGCCTGACGGTAAAGCAATTTCTCTCCGTCTGCCGAGACATGAAGCGCGCGAATGTTCTCGAGAAGCTTGTCGGTTTTTCGAGTCTTCAAGTCAAACCGGCTTACCGTGACGGGACTGGGACCGTCGAGGGACTCGACCAGCGGAGCCTCCACAAGGAAGAGCACACCCTCCTTGCCTGGAATAATCTCTGCGTAGTTTCTTGGTGGAACCGGCAATGCCAGAATTCTTTGCTCGATCTTCTCGAAATCCACTTTGACGGGTTCTGGTGATTTCGGTTTGTCTTTCTCCGAACCCTCCGTTTTGTCTGGCTTGGCGTTTTCGGTTTTCGCTGTTTCGGATTTGGCCTGGCCTTCCTCATCGCTTTCCGGAGCCAGTGGGGAAGGCAAGTCCCTGCCCAGCACAACAATGTAAGCGCTGCTGGTCACCGGCCGGCTAAAACTATCCATGGAGCTGTCCATGGTCGGGCCGGCATCCGTGCTCGACAATAGATAAAGATATTTGCCACTGTGATCGAACACCGGCGAAGAGGAATCGCTCATGCCATCCGTAACGTGCCGGCTCTGTCCGGTGTCCAGCGAATACAAGAAGATCGAGCGCATGTGGCTTAATCCCTGCTGCGTATACACCAGCCACTTGCTGTCGGGCGACCACGCGGCGCGGTAAATCTGCTGCTCGCCTGTGAAACGGTCATGAGACACCTTCACCGGTGTTTTTTTCTCCAGGTCGACATACCACAAATTCAGACGCTTGTCGGCGTAGGCAATCTTCCTGCTGTCAGGAGACCACGTCGGGTAATAAAAATAGGAAGGTGGGTTGCCAAGATCGATCCGCTGCGCTTCGCCTTGCCCATTTTGGTTTTTGAGATAAAGCGCAACCTGCCCGGATTCGTCGGAAAAATAGGCGATTCGCGTGCCGTCCGGCGACCACGACGGATAGCGCTCATCGGCACCCGGAGTGTGTGTCAAGTTGCGAATATCGCCTTTTTCCGCAGGCACCGTCAGAATTTTCCCGCGAGCTTCGAATACAGCTCGCAAACCGGTCGGTGAAATATCTGCGTTGACGATTCTGCTGGCAACATTAGCGAAACGCGTGCGCAATTGCGGCAAATCTCCCGAAATACGGATGTCCACTTTGTGCGCCACGCCAGATTTCAAAACGTAAAGCCAGATCGCGCCAAATTGTTCGATGACAATCGAATCCGGTCCGGCGTTGGCGGATTTGAAGTCCAAGCCGTCATTTTTTAGCGCGACGTTGACGACCTTCGTTTTCGGGTCATAGCTCAGGAGAGAAACCGGGCCACTGCGGTCAGAGAGAAAAAACACGCGATCGCCGACCCACATGGGATTGAAGTCGTTCGAATTGTCACGCGGAATCGGCGTGACACTGGAATCGGAAAGTCTTGCGATCCAGACGGGCGATGTTTGCCCGCCACGATAGCGCTTCCAAATTTCGAACGCGTGATCGAGGGGAACATATGCAAGCTGCGCGCCGTCGGGCGAGTATGAACCTTCCGCTGCGATGGTCAAAGGAACCTCTGAGGGGAAACCACCATCGCGGGAAACCGTGAACAGTCGACTGTAGCGAAGGGCACTGTTGCGCCGGGAGCTAAACAGCACCTGCTTGCCGTCGCGCGTCCAACCCACCACGAGGTCCGGCGATGGATGGTAGGTCAGTCTTCGCGGGGTTCCGCCGCTCGCGGGGATTACATAAACGTCGGCGTTGCCGTCGTAAGTGCCGGTAAATGCGATCTCGGTTCCGTCAGGCGAAAATACCGGAAGAGACGCGGCCCCGTTGGCAGCGGTAAGCCGTTGCGCAACTCCTCCTTCTTTCGGGACAGACCACAAATCGCCGCCGTAGACAAAGACGATCTGCTTCGCGCTGACCGTAGGATGGCGCAACAGTAAGGGAGGATGGTCGTCGGCCAAACAAACATTCGCC
Organism: Candidatus Acidiferrales bacterium; assembly: GCA_963722985.1. GTDB lineage: Bacteria > Acidobacteriota > Terriglobia > Acidiferrales > UBA7541 > Acidiferrum. The sequence goes on from CAVROZ010000008.1 coordinate 1,901,224, forward strand.
AATATCAGAGCAAGTAGTCCCGCCACGAATCGCAACATGTGTCTTACCTCGCCTCGCGTATCAACTACAAACTCAGCGCCTGGCAATCTATCATGAACCAGACGCCCGGGCGCCGTTTTGCCGGGCCATCAGATTGAAACGATTTAATCGTGGCGAAACATGGACCATTGGCGGACGAGTTGGTGTATGCTGCGACGAAAAGATGAGTCGAGGAGCGTCCCGCGGGCGCGAAACGGTTAGGGGACCCATGGAGAAAAGAAAGTTGAGACTAATCTTTGGATTAGCGACTACCACGCTTCTCCTGGCAAAGGGAGCGTTTGCGCAAAATGTCGTTGTGGATCTAACACCCACGCATGTACTCAACACATTCAGCCCGCCTCATGCTTTGGGCGGCGCGATTGACCGGTTGAGAGCGGGAGAAGGCGCTCCCGGCAGAGAGGCGGTGCCACCGACAAAGGAACAGGTCGACAAGAATACGGAATCGCTGCTGAGTGCACCGGTCGTGAAAGAAATTCTCGGTGCCGGCTGGCAGGCGTTGACATACCGGCAGAACACCGAGTTGATGGTGGAGGCTTGGCATTGGAATGCCGCTGGAACGTGGAGCGATTCTGAAAAGAAAGAGGGATATTTCACCGGGAGCACGGACCTGGGCGAAGCCATCCGGCATTCGTATGCCTACCCTCTTCCGCACAGGGGATTCAGCCGGGGAGACGGGAATGGGTGGTCACGCCTGACGGACGGCGATGAAACGACCTATTGGAAAAGCAATCCTTACCTAACCAAAGCGTTCACGGGCGAAGACGACGCGCTCCATCCACAATGGGTGATGATCGATCTGGGTGCCAAGGTGGATGTGAACGCGATCCGCATTGTCTGGGCGAATCCGTATGCGCGGAAATACGCGGTGCAGTTCTGGACAGGATTGTTGGAGCCGTTTTACGACGGCACGGAAGCGGGAACCTGGCAGACCTTTCCGCAAGGCTACATCACGGAAGGGCAGGGTGGTGCGGCAACGCTGAAGTTAGTGACGGGGACGATTTCCGCGCGCTACCTGCGGATATGGATGACGGAATCGTCGAATACGTGTGACACACACGGATCGGCGGACAAACGGAATTGCGTCGGTTACGCGATCAATGAACTTTACGCGGGCACGCTTTCTGGCGGAGGCACTTTCAACGACGTGGTGCAACATTCGGCCACTCGAAGACAAACGGTAACGTGGCCTTCGTCCGTGGACCCTTGGCATGCCGAATCGGACCTAGTTTATTCGCGCGGCGATCAGATTGGATTCGACCTCTTTTTCACCAGCGGAATCACGCGAGGGCTGCCAACGATGGTGCCGATTGCCATGCTCTACGCAACGCCGGAAGATGCAGCGGCGGAAATCGCCTATCTATATAAGCGGCGCTATCCCATCTCCTGGATTGAGATGGGTGAAGAGGCCGACGGACAACACATGCTGCCGGAGGACTATGGCGCCCTCTACATCCAGTTCGCGGCGGCGATTCATAAATTAGTGCCGGAAGCCAAACTGGGCGGTCCGGCGTTTGAAGGGACGTTCGGAGACGTAGACGTATGGCCGGATGCCATGGGCCGCGTTTCCTTTCTCGGGCGTTTCCTAGATTATCTGAGGGCGCACGGACACTTAAACGACTTCACATTTTTTTCTTTCGAGCACTATCCCTTCATGGGAAAAAACGAAACCGCGTCATGGAACGATCTGTATCTGGAGCCGGGCCTCGTGCACCACGTCGTCCAGGCGTGGAAGGACAATGGACTCCCCGCGAACCTCCCATTTTTCATGACCGAGGGGAACATGGGCGGAGGGGGCGGACCGAGGGACGTGAAGAGCGCGCTCTGGCTGGCCGACTACGTCGGTTCCATGCTGTCAGAAGGCGCGAGCGGAACTTTCTATTTTCATTACATGCCGACGTTGGGCGGCCGCGGCCAGTTTTTGGCCTTAGACAAGGATTTTCGGGTGACGAATTATCCGCCACAGTATCTAGCCGCGCAGGTGATCACCAAGGAGTGGGTAAAACCAGTGGATGCGCCGCATCGGCTGTTTCGCGCGACAAGCGACTTAGTCGACGATGCGGGCAACGCCCTTGTCACTGCTTACGCGGTGCAACGACCCGACGGGCAGTGGTCCGTGCTGTTGGTTAACCGGGACCGCGAGAACGATCACCAGATCAGCGTGGCTTTCGCCGACGAGACCACCAAACGCATTCGTTCGTTCGACGGGCCGGTGGATCGGATTACGTTTGGGGCGGCGGAATATCAGTGGCATCAGACCGATCTTATCGGCCACGCGGATCCGGACGGCCCGCCTGCAAAAACTACTTTAAAAGGTGGTGCGGCAGCAAAATACGTGTTGCCCAAAGCGTCGATCGTCGTGCTACGGGGCAATATCGCAGATTAACCGGATTCGCAGAATAATCAGCCAAAATGGATACGGATCTACGATTCAGCCTTGCGGACTGGGCAACTTCCCTCGCTTCCCTGGCGCTGGTGCAGTTGAAAAAGAACCGTCGGGCAAAGCATCAAATGTTGAAATCCTAGCCAGCCGTCGTGCAGTTCGACGGGAATTACGTCGCTAAAATCGATTCGGTCCTCGCAAAATAGTCTTCCGGCTGCGGCAATCCGCGATTCCGGCAATCCGGCAATCCGGTTGTCTGGAGCCGTTGGTTGGATTAGGATGCTCCTCCCGGGCTCAGTGCCACAGGCGGAGTGCTAGGCCATGGAGGATCTCTCTTGAAGCTCCGTTTCATCCATGAATCGACTTGCATTCTCCTAATGACTGTAGCGTCTCTCTGTGCTGCGCCCGGATCGTACGGCCAGTCTGAAGGGCCGTCTACCCCGGGGCAGGCAATTCCCGGAACGTCCGGAGTCAGCCTGTTTGGCGGCAGCGTGGCGTCAAAGCCCGTTCCCGGTTTGCTGCCCCTTTCGCTGCAGGAGGCGATCAACCGCGGATTGAAGCAAAATCTCGGCGCGCTGCTTTCGAATGCAGACATTACATCGGCCCGCGGGCAACGTTGGGAGCAATTGAGCGCGCTTTTGCCGCACGTGACGGCAGCGCCTTATGTCGACGTATCGCAAATCAATCTTTCCGAGCTCGGCTTTACATTCAAGTTTCCCGGTTTCAATCTCCCAGCGTCGGTAGGCCCCTTTTCTTACTTTGACGCCCGCGTTGGTGTGATCCAGTCGCTGTTCGATTGGAAATCGATCAACAATGAACGCGCGGCTCGTCAGAATTTGAAGTCCGCAGAGTATACCTACAAGGACGCGCGCGATCTTGTCGTGCTCGCCGTCGGATACACCTACCTCCAAGGTATTGCCGACGAAGCCCGGATTCAGACGGCGGAAGCACAAGTCAAGACAGCGCAAGCGCTCTACGATCAGGCTGCCGATCAGGTGAGTGCCGGAACGTCGCCGGCCATTGATGCGTTGCGGGCCAAGGTAGAGCTGCAGACACGGCAGCAGCAGTTGATCCAGGCAAGAAACAACTTTGCGATTCAGAAACTCACCGTTGCACGAGTGATTGGACTAGCTCCCGGCCAGGAATTCGAGCTGACCGACAAATCGCCCTACCAACCCTTCGAAGCCATAGCTGTGGACGATGCGCTCACGCATGCGTATGCGTCGCGTTCGGATTACCAGGCCGCGCTTGCGGATACTCGCGCGGCGGAATACGCAAAAAAGGCTGCAGCGGCCGGCTATTTGCCGTCGCTTTCTTTCAACGCCGACTACGGGACGGCGGGCGCGCATCCCTCCAACGCCACGCAGGTCTTCGACGTGAAGGGTACCCTGACAATTCCTATTTTCCAGGGCGGCAGCGTTCACGGCGATGTGTTGCAAGCAGATGCGCGATTGCAACAGAGCCGGGAGCGGCAGGAAAATCTCCGCGCTCAGATCGACGCCGATGTCCGAACCGCGCTGTTCAACCTGCAATCGTCAGCGGATCAGGTCGCCGTTGCTCTCAGCAACATCAATTTAGCCGAGGAAACGCTGGCGCAATCGCGCGACCGTTTCACCGCTGGCGTGACCGACACGGTGGAAGTGGTGCAATCGCAGGAAGCCGTGGCTAGCGCTCACGAACAATATATCAGCAGTTTGTACAATTATAACTTCGCGAAGATTTCTCTGGCTCGCGCCCTCGGTCTGGCCGAAGAGGGCGTCAAGTCCTACTTCAAAGGAAACTGATCATGCCCGAACAGAACGCGGCACCTCCGTCGCTCGGAGCGGACAAGGAGTCCTCAGGCCGTGGCCCTTCCCGGACGGAAACGGCTCCCCCGTCCCGCGTGACTTCGCGCACCATGGGCCGCCGCAGACTCATCTTTATTGGCGCCGCCTTGGTGTTGCTCGTCGCTGGTTTCTTTCTGTGGCGCTACCTGAGCAGCTACGAATCGACGGACGACGCTCAGGTAGACGTTCATCTCTCTCCAGTCAGCTCGCGTATTTCTGGTTATGTGATCAAGGTCAACGTGGGGGACAACCAGTACGTAGAGAAGGGCGCAGTGCTGGTCGAGATCGACCCGACCGACTACGACGTCGCCGTCTCCCAGGCTCGCGCCAATCTTGCCAACGCCGAAGCTACCGCTCAATCGCTAAACATCACCATTCCGATTACGTCGATCAGTACCGACAGCCAACTGCAGTACACAGCCTCTGACGTCGAGACCGCTGCGGCCGGAATTACCGCCGCACAAAAACAACTGGTGGCAGCCCACGCGCAGGTGGAAGAGGCGGAAGCGAACGACGTGAAGATCCAAGACGATTTGCGGCGTTACAAGCTCCTTGTGGACAAGAAGGAAGTGGCCGAGCAGGTTTACGATCAGGCCATGGCTGCCTCCAAAGCGAGCACCGCAAATGTGGCGGCCGCCCATGCCAATGAGGCGGCAGCACAGCAAGCGGTGCAACAAGCGCAGAGCCGCATGGCAGGCTCGCAAGCGAACCATCGATCTGCGGAAACCGCGCCGCAACAGGTGTCCTCGACACGTGCGCGAGCCCGTGCCGCCCTCGCCGACGTCGACCAAAAGCGCGCCGTGCTCCAGCAGGCCGAGCTGAATCTCCAATACACGAAGATTCTTGCGCCGGTTAGCGGCGAGGTAACGAAAACCGTCGTAGTCGGATTGAATGTGCAACCGGGTCAACAGCTGCTCACCGTTGTTCCGCTTGATGAGGTTTGGATTACCGCGAACTTCAAAGAAACGCAGCTTCGTCACATGCAGGTCGGGCAGAAGGCGGAAGTCCACGTGGATTCCAGCGGCCGGACTTTCAAAGGGCACGTCGATAGCATCGCCGGAGCCACCGGCCCGCTCTTCAGTTTGCTTCCACCGGAGAATGCGACAGGCAACTACGTGAAAATCGTCCAGCGGATTCCGGTGAAGATTGTGCTCGAACCGGGCGAAAACCGCGACCGTCAGCTTCGCCCAGGCATGAATGTGGTGCCCAGCGTTTACCTCCAATGAGTTCGACCGGCCCCACACTTCAGCCCGAAATCTGGCGGCCTAAATACAATCCGTGGCTGATCGCCCTAGTTGTGGCACTCGCCGCGTTCATGGAGGTGTTGGACACCAGCATCGCCAATGTGGCTCTGCCGTATATGGCCGGCAACCTGGGGGCGAGCAACGATCAAAGTACATGGGTGCTGACTTCCTATCTGGTCTCGAATGCCATCATTCTTCCGATCAGCGGTTGGCTAGCCGGCGCTCTGGGACGCAAGCGCTTCTTCATGATCTGCTTGAGCGTGTTTACCGTTAGTTCCTTGCTTTGTGGCTTGGCCCCGACGCTGGGGCTTCTTCTTCTGTTTCGCGTGCTGCAGGGTGCGGGCGGCGGTGGCCTACAACCGATGGCGCAGGCTATTCTCGCGGACACGTTTCCACCACAGCAACGGGGCTTGGCATTTGCCCTCTATGGCATCACGGCCATCATGGCGCCGACCATTGGTCCAACCCTGGGTGGCTGGATCACCTTCAATTATTCCTGGCGATGGATTTTTTTTATTAATCTCCCCGTGGGTATCATCACCTGGTTTCTTGTTCGCCGTTTTGTTGAAGACCCGCCCTACCTCAGCCGCCTCAAAGGGGCCGGTGTCAAGCTGGATTACATCGGAATTGCGCTGCTGGCGTTCGGTATCGGAGCGTTGCAGATATTGCTCGACAAAGGTCAGGAGGACGACTGGTTCGGCTCTCACTTCATCACGACGCTGACGGTCATAGCGGTTGTATGTCTGGTGTCGCTGGTGGTTTGGGAGTGGTTTCAGAAGACTCCGCTCATCGACGTTCGAATGTTCAAAAGTTTTAACTTTGCCAGCGCAAGCCTGATGATGTTCACTTTGGGAATTATGCTGTTCAGTAGCTTGGTCCTGATGCCCCAGTTTCTCCAGACCCTCCTTGGCTATACGTCGCAATTGGCCGGACTGGCGTTGTCCGCCGGAGGTCTCGTCTTGCTTTTCGAGATGCCGCTCATGGGCCACCTCACGACCAAAATTCAAGCGCGATACCTGATTGCATTCGGCTGGCTGTGCTTGTGTATCGCGATGTTCTATTCGACGAAACGCATCGACCTGCAGATCAGTTTCGCCGCCGCGACCTGGCTGCGTATCGCACAAGTCGTTGGATTAGGATTTCTATTTGTGCCGATTACGCTCGTCGCGTACATCGGAATCGCTCCCGAGAAGAACAATGCTGTCGCCGGTATCGTGAATTTCATGCGTAATATCGGAAGCAGCGTGGGAACCTCGATGGTCACCACGTTAATCGCGCGACGCTCGCAATTCCATCAGGAGATCTTGGGTAACTACGTTCGCGCCGGGAGTTTCACTTTCCAAAATGCTGCCGGCGGCCTGACCCAGCTTGCAGCTGACTCCGGGTTGAGCGCACCTGACGCGCAAAGGCATACCTATGCCATGATCTATGAAGCTGTGCAAGCGCAGGCGGCCACCCTGGCGTATGTCGACACGTTCATGGTCCTGGCCGTGGGTTCAGCAATCATGTTTTTCCTCGCTTTTGTCTTGAGGAAGAACGATCCAGGCGGTGGCCGCGACTTGGTGCTCGAATGATTCGGTAACCGGGAAAAAAAATGATCAGAATTGTTACGGTGGAACGCGAATACGGCTCAGGCGGCGGCGAAATCGCTCAACTGTTATCCGAGCGTCTCGGATGGAAGCTTTGGGACCAGTTGCTGACCGAGGAGATTGCGCGGCTCGCGCAGTGTCCGAAGGCGGTCGTCGAAGTCCGCGAGGAAAGAACCGACCCGCTCTACTATCGGCTCTTCAAATCTTTTTTGCGCGGAAGCTATGAGGGCAGCATTAACGCGCACAAGCTGAAGCTGGTGGACAGTGAAAGCATTCTGAGAATCACCCAGCGTGTGGTGCTGCAGGTTGCGGATACCGGAAATTGCGTTATCGTCGGCCGAGGGTCGCAACACTTCCTCGCGAGCCGCCAAGACACCCTGCGTGTGTTTCTATATGCTCCGAGGGAAGGCAAGATCAGGCGCCTTATGGCTAGCGGCAAGTCGGAAAGCGAAGCCCACGAGCTCGTCGACACCGTGGATCGCGATCGCGTCGAGTTCGTTCAAAAGTATTTCAACGTCGAATGGCCGTCCCGAGCCGTTTATCACGTCATGCTCAACACGTCCATCGGCGACGAAACCGTGGTCCAAACCATCCTCTATTTCATGAAAACCGTCCAATAGAAAACTGGATCTCGCGACCACAAAATGAACGCTCAAACCATTTCCCTTTCCGGATATGATCTGATCAATTCCCCCCGTTGGAATAAGGGTACTGCCTTTAACGATCAAGAGCGCGACATCTTCCATTTGCACGGACTGTTGCCGCCCCACGTCGGGAACCTCGACGATCAGTTGGAGCGCCGCATGCAGGCGCTGAACAATCAGACCACCCCTTTCAACAAATACAGTTTTCTTCGCGATCTCCAGGATACGAACGAGACGCTGTTCTACGCGATGCTCGTTCGCAACGTCGAGCAGATGCTGCCACTGGTTTACACGCCGACCGTGGGAGAAGGCTGCCAGCGCCTGAGCGAGATTTGGAGAAAGCCCCGGGGTTTATTTCTCAGCTATCCGAATAAGGGTCGCATCTCTCAAATCCTGAGTCGTTCCCATTTTGACGGTATTAAGTGCATCGTCGTCAGCGACGGCGAGCGCATCCTCGGGCTAGGCGATCAGGGCGCAGGAGGGATGGGCATTCCGATTGGCAAGATGGCGCTTTACACCGCGCTCGGGGGAATTCATCCGGAAAGTTGCCTGCCGATTCTGCTCGACGTGGGAACAGACAACGAAGACAGACTAAAGAGTCCGATTTACATCGGATGGAGACATCATCGGGTGCGCGGCGAAGAATACGACGCATTCGTGCGTGTGTTCGTTCAGAGCGTCAAGAAGCGCTGGCCGCACGTTCTCTTGCAGTGGGAAGACTTCGCTGGCGCGAATGCCGCCCGCTTTCTTGCGCGCTACCGAGACCAACTCTGTACCTTTAACGATGACATCCAGGCCACAGCCGCAATCACGACTGCTACGCTAATCTCCGCGATCAATGTGACGGGCATCCCGCTTGAACAACAGAAGATCGTCGTATTTGGCTTCGGAAGCGCGGGCATCGGCATCACCCACCTTCTGGCGCAATTCATGCAAGATCGTGGCCTGTCTCGTGAACAGGCACTCAGCCGGTTCTATGGTGTCGACCGCCGCGGCCTTATTACTGAGAACACGAAAGATTTGCGGCCGGAACAACGCGTCTACGCGCGGAAAGACGACGAGGTGCGCGATTGGATGCAACCGAACGGAGAAATCATGTTGCTCGATGTGATCCGCCACGTAAAGCCAACCGTGCTTATCGGAGTGTCCGGTCAACCGGGAACTTTTACCGAACAATCGGTGCAGGAAATGGCAAAGTGCACAGCCCGGCCCGTCATTTTTCCGCTTTCGAATCCCACGTCGCGCAGCGAAGCGACCCCTCAGGACCTGATGAACTGGACGGACGGGAGAGCGCTGATTGGCACAGGGACTGCGTTCCCACCCGTACATTTTGCGGGGAAGGACATTCACATCGCTCAAACGAACAACTCTTACATCTTCCCAGGGCTTGCCTTGGGAATCGTGGCTTCAAAAGCCAAGCGGGTGACCGACACGATGGTCAAAGCCGCAGCGCAAGAACTTGTGCGTCACCTTCCCACGCAAAAAGACAAGCAGGCAAGCCTCCTGCCAGCGCTTTCGGAAGCACGCGCGCTCGCTCGCCTGATCGGTCACGCGGTCGGAAAACAGGCGATCCAAGATGGCCAAGCGCAGGTTGCCGACGAAGCGGCTCTAATTCGCGAACTTGAGGGAAATATTTGGGAGCCGGTGTATGTACCGTACGAATTTCAACGGCAAACCAAATCATCTCGGACCGCTGGTTAGCCTTCCGCGACGTCGTTCGGTCCGCGAGGAATTCAGATGAGCTTGAAGGAGCGTTCGAACCTTGTCCTCGCCCTGGTCCGAGTTCTGTTCGTAAACGGACAGTCCACGGACCAGATTCTGGCTGCGGCCGGGCGATTTGGTCAAACGCTCGGAGCTACAGCTGGTAGCGCAACATGGTGGCGCCACATCAATCTCGACGGTCGAGGCCGATCCCACAGGTGTAGCCATGAATCGCGTGGCTTTGGCCATGCGCTGGCGGTGTATCGGCAGGCCCTCGCTCAAAACGATGGACATGAAGACTCGGCCTTACGCTGCGGCCGTCCCTTTCGCCAGCGTATGCAAGCCGGTTTTTCCCCTCAAGAACCCTGAGTTCCTTCCTGTACAATTCGCTCAGAAAAACTAACCCGGGTTTTGTACAACTGACTTGCTTCCGCGCGAAAAGGAGCCGCAAAGATCTCCTGCGATCCGTTCGGCAAAACCAGCCAGCGCGCCTCCGACAGATCGAATAAGGGATTGGTGCTGCACATTTCTCCGTAGAACGAAATGGGTTCGGACGGCCGCGCGGCTAGTGAGCCTGCCACGCCGAGTTCCTGTTGCACAAGTTTAACGAGTTGGACCAATTTCGGCACCATACCATTCGCAATCGAAGAAACCAGCGGTGGAACTCGGATGTCGACTGCGAATCTCACGACCGTGGAACTCACCCGAGCGCAGGAGTAATAGCAAACTGAGGCTACCCGATTTCGCGTACTGCGAAAACCTAGAAGGTGGAAGTCGAATATAACGGGAGAAACGTGGCCGACTTGCCATCGAGGAAGACCTCAGCTGAGCGAGTTCGCTCGCCCCTAGCTCTTGACTAAAACAGATGAGGGGTTTTGCCTCTTCTCTTTCGTAATCTCCTCAGTGTACGCCGCGACTTCGTCGTCGATGGCTTTAATCTTCACACCAAGGCGGAGATCGCTCGGGTTCTTGTCAAATTCCTTAGCCAACTTATCTCGTTGCGCTATTAAGATTTCGCGCTTCTTCTTCCAAACACTTGGAACGGATGACACGGTGGTGACCTCTACGTGAGTATGCACCCCAAAACCGCTTACGAATAGCTGGCGTGGAGCTCGCGTTGCCTGTATAGAAACGCAGGTTTGCCAGTCCGTTGAAAGCGCCAGGTTCGCGGGTCCGTTTGTCCTAGAAAGGAGTCAATGGGCGGTGAGATGGGCCGATTCGGCCTAGGCCAGTTTGAGAGATTTTCCGCACTCAAGGCAGCGTGATTGATTGCGGGGAGTAAGGAGTCCGCAAAACGGGCACACTCCGGCGAATGAGAGACCCTCCGGAAGCGTTCTTAATTTGGAGCGCCTTCTAAGTGAATTAACGGTGCGCGCAAAAACACTTCTAACCCGGTCCAAGAAATCGTTCAGTGAAGGCATCATAGTGCAAGCCGAAGTTTAACAGCTCAATAATAACACACATTTTGTTAACGATCGTTTTGGAGATGTCCGGCCGCGTGGCATCGGAGTTGACTTTTGGTATCGCCTGTCCATTCGGCCAGTATTCCCGCAGCCAATACTCTCGCGATGATTGCTCTTTGGAGGCGATCATGGCCAAGCACCCGGGCATCCATCAAGATCCAGCGGGTCGAATGTGGGCGATTGAGAAACCCTAAGGGATGGTCGGCAGGGATTAAACAAGCGTGCGACTTTCTTGTAGCCCGTGCAGGCTGGGTTTGGTTAATTCTTACGATCGGTTTGATCGCTGGTGTGTTGTCGACGACTTGAAGTGATGCGGCAAGTCAGTTGTCAATCTAAAGGGCAGGGAAGAAAAGATCCGTTGAGTCCGTGCTCCATCCATGGATGGACTGCGGTTTGATCAAGCTCGGAGTGTGACCCTCGGCTTTATTACTCATCAAAAGCGAATAACCGTTGGCGAGATAAGAAGGGATCTCCCGGTAATCGGCCAATGGAATGTAGGGACCTTCTTTCCCCAATTGGACGCGATAACGATTATCTTTGAATCGATGTGGAACCAATCGCGTTCCAAGCTTTCTCCCGCGGGACACCGTTGCAAACAGCATAGCCCCCCCCAAATGCTCTAGCGCACTCATTGTATAAATGCGGGGGCATACGGATAAGGGGCGTAACTGTGGAAAAGTGTGCATCCCTGTGCATTTTTCTTTCGCTGCGTACCACTCAGTAATGGCGGGTTAGATTCGTGCTTTCCGTCGCCTCTTGCCTCACCATCCGATTTTCGTCAGGCACCGCAGGGCGAAATTGCGTCCGAAGAGCGACTCCGGCGCCAAACGCAGAAATGAACCAGACTCAGCACAGCCTGAGAATTTGTTGAACTATCTGTCATTCGTGAAGAACTTCGGAAGGACCATCACTTGAATTTCGTCCGGCTTTGTTCCATCATCTGTCGCATCGCCGCCGTAGAGCCAGGAGCGCGTTTTTCTCGCCAAAGTTCGAGCCGTTTGCAAGCTTCCTCGATTCCCGCAAACAGAGAGGGATTCTTGAACGCGGCGCGCCATGTGGGCACAATCGACCGCATGCGGTCCCACACGACCCAGATTTCGCCGTTACTTTCAAAAAAAAGTTCATCGTTGATTAGCCCACGATTGACGATACTCGCGACCATTTCCCAATAACTGATGACCATGCGAATAAATGTGTTTTCCTGGCTGCCCTGCGGGTATTTCACCATCAACTCTTCGGGCGTGCCGGCGTGGAAGTGTTCCACAAACCACGAACGCGCTTCGCGCAGCCGCGGTTCGCGGCGAAGGTCATAAAGCCGCAGCATAAGGTTCACTTCATCATAGCTAACCTGAGACATCGCAATTCTCCTTAAACGATTCAGGCGGAATGGGTAGGTGCGTCCGGGGGACGCGATCCAGATGGATTAACCAGTTCCACTCGCTGCACATTCGACAGGGGAATACCCTGCCGTTGAAACTCAAGTTGAATCCTACGCCGCAATTCCCTTGAAACATCATCGTGGCGCGCCGGCGCGGTGCGAACCTGCAACCGAACGGTGGAAGTGCTTTGATCGTAGGCTTGTAAGCCAAGAATCCGCGGTCCATCCACGAGCGCTTGGGACCAGGACGGATCGTTGCGCAATTCCGCCGCCGCCGCATCCAGCGCCTGCAAAGCGCGTTCCTGCGGAAACTGTGATGAAAGGGCAACGTCGACAAATGCCTGCGACCAATCGCGGCTCAGATTGCCCACGGTTCGTAGTTCGCCGTTGGAAAGCGTCACCAGTGCTCCCCGGCCGTCGCGGACAACTGTTCGCCTTAAAGTTAGATGCTCGACACGTCCTACGGTGTCAGCCACTTGGATGACATCGCCCACGGTGAATTGATTCTCTAACACAATGTAAAAGCCCGAGATAACGTCACGGACCAAATCTTGCGCTCCGAAACCAGTGGCTAGGCACACGAGCCCGAGGAGCACGACGACCGGCGTCACGTTAATTCCGAACTCCTGCGCCACCAGCAACAGCGCGAGCATCCAAATAAACTTGCTGATTACTCCGTACGCCAACGCCGCCAGTTCTCGAATCTGCTGCTCATGAGCCTGGGCAGCGCGCGTCTGTGAGTCAACCGGCTTGGCGATCTGCTCCGTAATTACACGCAAAAGCCGGTTAACGATGATTGCGACGGCGATAATACTGACGATGTGCAGTAGGTTCGAAACCGCCAGCGTAGGGATTTCCGACAGGAGACTGGACATAGGCTTATCGGGAGGGGAGTATAACATTGGTGGGGGCATGGCGCAGCCTTGGCTCGCGAGTGGACAAGAGGAGAAGGGCCCATGAAAGTACAAAAGCCATTTCTGTTAATCCTGTTCCTGTTGGCAATTTCCTTGGGTTTGACGGCTCGACCGGCGACTGCGCAAAACCCCATACCAAAAACACAGAATCCCGCCTCTGCCCAGGGAACCGATTCGGATGCTCCGCAGCCGCCAACGGCCGACAAGAAGCTTCTAGAAAGCAACGACAAGGACATGAAGAAAAAAGTCCAGCAGTTGTACGAATTGGTGTCGCAGCTGAAAGAAGAAGTGGAAAAAACAGATTCAAGCAAAGTGCTAAGTCTCGATCTGGTAAGGAAAGCCGAGGAAATCGAGAAGCTAGCCCACGACATAAAGAACCGCACAAAGGTTAACTAGTTCGGGCAGGCCTTGCGGGCAGGGACACGGTGTAACGTGCCCATTTTTTTCGAGCGTCCGAGCGCAGGCTTGTTTCGCGCTCCTAGCTGTAGTGAGCCGTTCTTTAAGGCCGGCATTTTGGTTTCTGAGTTTCTTGCCTTGCAGCGGTCGCCTCCGCTTGCCTCGACCTGCGAAGGGAGGCGGCGCTCTCCTGCTCAAGAATCCTCAGCAGTGACGACTAGCGGCGCTGCCACGGAACGGCTAAACTAATAATCAGCATTTGTCCTTCGCGCCCGTAGCTCAGCTGGATAGAGCGCTTGCCTCCGAAGCAAGAGGTCCCGAGTTCGAATCTCGGCGGGCGCGCCATTCTTTTTAATCAGTTAGTTCAGTCGAACGGTATTCCCGGTTACACATTCGTTGAACAACGTTTCAAGTTGATTCATCGCTGAAAGCGTATTTTCTGGCACATCTTTGACATAGTGCCTCGTCGTCGTCGCAAGGTGAACTCCGCAGTTGGATTCAGTTTTGGGATTTTTGGGCAACCCCACCCCAGGCAGGGCGCCCCCGCCCATACCACCTCTGACATCGCAGCGGGGCCTTAGCTTTGGTTTCTGCAAAGACCTTCCGCGCCACATGGCGAGCGTGTAGAATCGGCTCCCGCCTTGGAGGGCGGTTAACATGCGCATGATGCTGAAGGTCTCTATTCCGGTCGAAGCTGGCAATGCCGCGGCTCGCAACGGCAGTCTAGGGACAACAATCAAAACCATCGTCGATGGCATGAAGCCCGAAGCGGCATACTTTTCCGAAGATAACGGTGAGCGGACCGGATACATATTCTTCGACATGAAGGACTCATCGGAGTTGCCCGCCATCGCCGAACCGTGGTTCCTCGCCTTCAATGCGAGACTTACAGTCCGACCGGCAATGAATGCCAAGGACCTAGCAAATGCTGGTTCTGGGATTGAGAAAGCCGTAAAGGGCTACGGTGCGACGGCCTAATTCAATAAGTGGCCCACGAAGCCTGGCGTGGCTGACGACCTGGCACATTTTCGATATTGGAATTTTGAGCTATGCCACTCCCGGCGGGTCGCCCCAGCCGGTAGGTACCCCACCTCATAGCGGGGCCTAACGCACACGCTTTTCTAAATGCATCTTGATTGTTATCCAGAGTCCCCTGAGGGAAATCAAGAAGCACAACAAAAACCAAGCGAATACCACACACCAAAAATATACATCTGCACGAGTCTGAATTTTCACCCGCCAGTAGCGAAACCAAAGGAATGCAAGAATCCCATTACCGAATAGCAGAAGTCCGAATATCCGCCGCAGTCTAGTGCGTGTTCTGCTCATCGTTTAGTGGGCGCCAGAATTTTCGCGGAACAAAGCTAATGTATGAAGTTCTTTGAGCGAAAGCAATAGCCTCCCTGCGTTACAAGCAAGTGCTCTTAATTTCGCGGTTGCAGATGATTCCGGCGCACAATCTCATCGATGCTCGGATCATCGATGGACGTAAAGACGTAAGGAAACCAAGACTCAGGGCGAGGCAGATTTCCGAGAACGCGAAAGAGGGCGGCCAATGAAGCCGAAGCCTAGCCCTGTTGCCTGCCGGGTTGATCGTTCGGCTTGCGCATTCGCCAATAACGATCCTCTCGCTCCCAAATTACAAGGTCTTTGCTCATTTTCCGGAATGCAGAGAGAACGCCTTTTCGTATCGCTTCATTGCCATTGTCGTTGGCGTATGTGAACTGATTTCCGAACCTCTTTGCTGTCTCGCCAACGACCGTATCCTGGATAGAGCTCGCCCTTCCGTTTCAATTCGTCGAGCATCCACTCCGCAACTTGTTTGGCCGTTAATGGCATCGTACCCGGCACGATTTGTCCGCTGGTCGGGTCAAACACGAATTGCGCATAGAAAAGCGTTTGAAGGCTTGGTTGCGTTGGACTCTGGAAGTCCACAAGGTCCGTAAACTGCAAGTCTTGGGAATGTGCGCACAGGGGTACTGCAAGGATCGCCGCGAGCAACAAGGCAAATTTCTTCATAACCGTTGCTTCCTTAACCAAAATTTCCGTTTGGATGGACCGCCCCACTCACGCCGGAGCAATTTGCCGTCTAATGCGGGGCATTGTCTGTGGAAAACGTAAGTGCTGACCTGCGAATCTGTTCTCGCATTGATAAAGACGTCAGTACTGACCTAGGCGCCATTGCCCGGGAAATCATTTACACAATTCCGGATAGAACCTTTCTCGTGGTATAGGGGTCTGTTCATGCGCGAGTTCAACTCTTTGCCACGCCGCGAGGCCGCCTTCGTTGAGCCGATGGAGTGCTTCGCCGTCCCGAACCTCCCGGACGGCTCGGACTGGGTGTACGAGATCAAATTGGACGGTTATCGCGCTGTCGCACTCAATTCGAACGGCAAACTAAGTCTCTATTCAAGGAATCGGAAATCCTTCAACCGTCAGTATCTGCGTATCGTCGAAGCGCTGAACGATCTGCCGAAGGATACAGTGGTCGATGGTGAAATCGTTGCGCTTGATGATGCCGGCAGGCCAAACTTCAACGCGCTGCAGCATTCGCGGAGCCAAGCCTCCCGTATTTGTTATTTTGTATTCGATCTGCTCGTTTATCAGGGACGTGACCTCACGCAACTCTCGCTAATCGAGCGTCGTGAAACCCTGACCTCCGTCCTCAAACTCGTGTCTCCGAACATTCGCATCGCCCAATACTTCGAGACCTCTGCAGAGACAATGCTTCGGAGCGCCCGCGAGCAAGGATTGGAAGGCGTCGTGGCCAAGCGGAAGGACAGCCGCTACGAGGCCGGCAAACGCAGTGGAGCGTGGGCGAAATACCGCCTGAACAACGGCCAGGAACTGGTCATCGGCGGGTATGTCCCGGGCGCCCACAGGGTGGAGTCCATCATCGTTGGCTACTACAAAAAATCAGAGCTGATATATGTGGCGAGAGTCCGGAATGGATTTGTGCCGGCGACACGGAGGCAAGTATTCGGGAAGTTGCGGCCTCTCATAGTGGCAGATTGTCCTTTCTCGAATCTGCCCGAAACGCACAAAGGGCCGCTGGGGAACCGGCTTGACCGCGGAGGACATGAAGAAGTGTGTTTGGGTTCAACCTGAGATTGTGGCGCGAATCGAATATCTAGAATGGACTGACGGCGATCATCTGCGGCATGCGAAGTTTACCGGTCTGCGTAATGACAAGGACGCCCGCAAGGTCATCAAGGAACATGCTGGCGAAGGCTGACAAACGGCTCTTCCCAAGTGCGACGTCGGGGGCCAAAGAACCGGAGGAGCGCGGAGCGCGGTTTATAGGCGCTCCGATGTTCGCAGAATGAGGTTGGGTATCGTCAGCAGTGGCGGTGAATACCCTTCCACGATAGCGGGACGAGAAAGTTTGATGCTCACGGGTCTTTTTTCCAAGCGAATTGGGCGCATCAGCAGCCAGGTGCAGCTGCGACCTCCCACTACCCCATCAGCATAGACCAAGTAGTCCCCCTTAACAGCGGAGACACTGAAAACCCCCTGTGCGTCAGCCTGGAAAGGGATGTCGCGAACGCGGTGAATACGCGCGTACTCTACCAATGTGGAGAGAGCAGCTGAGTATGACGGGAATCCCGGCGCCTGGAGTTGCATCACGAATGCGAAGCACGCGCTAGGGACGGCGTCCGCGTGCCAGTCTTTCGGCGGTTCGCATGATATGAGATGTCCTTGCGCGTTACTGGCGTGTTGGAAATCTCCGCTCTCTTCCACTTCGTATACCTGACCGTTTAGCGTTCCCAATCCAAGTTCGTCAGGCTTGTCCACATGCACGGAAGAGGCAATTGCGAGGGTTAGTAGAACGGCAAGGGCGAGTTGTTTCATATATGCCCCCAAAGTGACCCAGAGGCTATAACACAATCACGTATCGCGCAAGGAAAGGGACTCGGGGATGAAGGTGGGACGCCTTATTATCAGCGTCCCGGGGTGAGGTGCAGGAGTGATTTGTTAGATAGGATGACGCAACGTTTCCGTCGTTGATATTGGTAGTAGTTACAGCTAGGGGTTCCCCCAGTTGTTTCTTAGCGGGCCTAAAGTCTAAACAGGTCTTGCGATGACAGCCCGATGCGATGCCCCCGGGGGGGACGGATCGCCTCAGGTTGAAGCCGTATCGGGGGATGGATCCTATCTGACCGCCATCCCCCATTGCCGTGCTGCCGGGCTGGGTAGCTAGCCCGGCCTTCTCAGGTCTGTGAAAATATACCTATGTTCGTATAGGTACAAGCCAATATCCGCACACTGTGGAAATTCATTCCGCATCGCCCTTCAAAATCGCCTGAATCGCTTGATTGCAGCAGAAGCGGCTTCGTGCGCATAGGATGGGTTGCCCAAATCCACGCTAGACGTACAATGAACGCGGCGAGTAAAAAAACCCCCACCAGGAGAAGAAATTTATGGGCAACCGCGACAAGCGAAGCCGAGAGAAGAAAAAGCCAAAGAAGAAGGAAATTAAGTTGTCAATCAGGCCGGCGCGGCCGGCGGTTGAATACAAACCAGTGGCACCGCCAGCGCCGCCAAAACCGACCGACGAGGGGACATCGTAGCGCTTTAGCTTCCTCAGCAAGATGAAGGTGAACAACGATTGTTTTGCCGCCGAAACCGGTTGCACAAATCGTTGCACAAAATCTGTCCGACCCTGCCCGACAAAGCCAACGGTTGCCGACAACCGCACGTCCAACCTGCTGATTCTGCGTGCGCCAGCGATTGAAGGATGAACTCCGAAGCAAGAGGTCCCGAGTTCGAATCTCGGCGGGCGCGCCATTCTTTTCAGTTAGTTCAGTCGAACGGTATTCCCGGTTTTATGTTCGTTGAACAACGTTTAAAGTTGATTCATCGCGGAAAGCGTATTTTCTGGCACATCTTGGCATAGTGTCTCGTCGTCGTCGCAAGGTCCGTGTGACGCAGTAAACCCTTCGAGGCCATGCCGTCGCGGGTCAGTCCCGCGAGTGTTGTTGTCTCTCACTCCGCGGCGCAGACTGTACCAGCCGCACTGTGTGCTCGCTGCATCCAGCTTAAACTCGTGATCGGCCTGCCCATGCTCGCCTTCGGACTCATGACATTTGCTGCAGCGTCGGACAGTGGGAACGCTTGTCCGTTTGCTCAGATTAGTTCTTTAGGCACGGCAAGGAAGGGGCTGCCGACGAGTTTCCGGACGCTCGCCGCTGGAGACTTACTGCTCTACGTTCTTGCGATGCTGTTAAGGTCCGAAACCTGGATTGCGAGTGATCCGGTGCATTCTCGATACTGATCGTGATCGAACTCGGCCAGCACATCCGATTTTAGTATTTCCAGCCGACGCCACCCCCTAGGCGCCCCCGCCCATACCTCTTCCTACATCGCAGCGGGGTCTAAGACCTTTGGTCCGCAATGCCTGCCCAGCCTGATAGGCTAATGCACAGGACCTTAGTCAGTCGCTCGCGCGTAAGATTACTGGTCGGGCGCAGCGATTATATTCTTGCATCCGTAGAGTGTCGTTGTGCCCGAAGTCAAATCGGGGAAGAGCGGTGCTAGCACAATGTTGGGATGCTTCTGGCATAGTTGACCAACTTTTTGACCGAAGCCCATCAGTATGGCATCCAATTTTTTTCCTCTTTGACCGCATCCAATGACGAGTTCCCAGGGCTTTCGCGCTCGAATCGCTTGAAGGTCATGGCGGTGTGTCGAATGATATGAAGCTTGCTGAGGGTCTCCTCAGCTTCGGCATCCAACTTCTCATCCTGCGGGAGAGCGGCTATGCATTGCACTGCGTCACCGCCAGTCGTTTCAGCAAAAGGTTGTCTGACGCAATGCCAACTTCGCGCTTGCGGTTGTTGCGACTGAAGCTTTGGTGCCAGAGCAACCAGCAGAATATTATGAGAATCCTTTGCATGCCAGCCTCCGATTCGCCGCAAGAATAGCAAAACCATGTATAGCTTGGCGCCAGGCATGCAGCCCCACCCGATAGGTGCTTCACCTGGCAGCCTAAGACCTCGACGATGGGGGGAACACCCTACTTACCGCGCGGCATAGCAGACTCACTTGCTTTAAATTGCTTGTGGTCAACAGAACTAAAGTCTACGCTCCATCCAACGGTTGATGGAGTTGACGGAGTCCGAATCGATTTCTCTTTCACGCTACTGTTAGCTAGACCACGATTCTTGCAGCCCCATCTTTTCAAGTAAGTTTAGTAGGCATCCTTTGCGCATGGATAAACCAATCGAACCGCTAGGCGTAGACCGCGCCGGCCCCTTGCGTCAACGCATGCCGGGGGTCTTATGCTAGAAAAAATGTATTGGGCGGCTCGCTGCAAGAAGTGCGGTGGAATGGTCGGCTACCGTGACGTTAGAAACGTGGTTGATGTAAGCGGAGCGCAGGTTGTAGAGAACCTTCCCGTGGGGACGGTCGAGAGACGTTGCGATCATTGTGGGGCGGTCGCCGTTTTCGACCTGCGACAGCTTCGGCCCACCTCGGTGAGGCTTCTTGTCCCAAAGGTGCTGTAGAGAGTAAACCTTTCGCCGTAATGTCATCGCGTAGCCACGAATCCCATAGAACTGCAAAATTCAGTTGCTCTTTGCCAACTGATTTCTAATCAGCCCAACCATCGCCGTCACAATGCCTCCGCCAAGACCGCCAGCCGCCACGCTGGACCCAACAGCTTTCCCACCACATACACACATCATTCCTCGGCGGATGTTCAGTACGATCTGGGGCATCAACTCGTGGCTTCCTTGGGATATGAGGGAAGTTTGTCCAATAACCTTCTCTTCAATGAGAATCCGCTCGCTGTTCCCGCAACCCAAGGTTACACGCTCAATCCCCGGATCGGTGGTGGAAACTATTGGAACTTGATTGGCTACGGAAACTATAACGCCATGCTTGCGGAATTAAAGCATCAGTTCTCTCACCAAGTCCTCGGCGATGCTCAATTCACTTGGTCCAAATGCATGGACACCAGTTCCGGTCCTTATTTCGAGCAACCTTGTCCCTACAACACCAATTTGGACTATGGCCGCTGCAACTACAACGTCGGCAAAGCGCTCAAGCTCTATGGCGTCTGGCAACCGGTCTTCTTCCACGCGAGCCACGGTTGGGTCGAAAAGATCGTTAGCGGCTGGTCCCTCAGTGGCATCTTCAATCTTCACAGTGGCTTCCCCTGGAACCCGGTCGTCAGCGTCGACGGAGGAAGCCTCTATTGCGGACAATGCGGCTACACGACACTCTTTCCCGCGACCTACCTCGGCGGTGCGGGAAGCAGCACCAGCAACAGTGCATTTGAGACCGTCGCGAACTCTAACTTTCCCAAAGGGGGCGCCGCTTATTTCTCCACGCCAACATACACCGCTTTCGGCGGCGCAACTTACGGGACCGCGCTTCATCAGACCCCGGGGGTCCGTCGCAATTCGCTCACACTACCGGGATACAAGGATTTGGATCTGACGCTGTCCAAGGCCTTCGGCCTGCCCAAAGCGCCGGTGCTCGGCGAAAAACGCCAAGCTCGAACTCCGCGTCGACGCCTACAATATCTTCAACAATCTGAATCTCAACCCGAATGACATCTCGAACAACATCGGCAGCTCCAATTTCGGCACCATCACCGGCGCTCTCGCCGCGCGCGTAGTTACCCTGGGCGCTCGCTTCAGCTTCTAGCAAGAATGAGTCAGCGAATTACGAATACTGTGGAACAGACCCATAAATCTTTCTGTTGCAAGTGACGGAACGATTTGGCAGGTGGAGCATTGAAGTACTAAACGATTCTCGGTTCAGCCGAATTGAAACAACAAGGGTAGGCCTCTCTTTGGTACTTGCCGAGAAACCTGCAACCCGCGTGGGCCGCGGCGATTCGCACTTCATCACATCCACCTGCTATCGGCGAAGGGACATTACGGAGGAGCTGAACTGCGAGAAAACTCCGGGCGCTCGCTTCAGCCCTTAGCCGAGTCGCAAGCCCCCGAAACCTACAGCATTATACAGTCTTGAGAAGTCCAACTAGGTTTGCTTCGAGGTTGGAACGCTTCATCTGGTGGTGTAAATGCGTCGCCGGAAATGTCTGTGAGGCCTCGTCCTTCAAAAAAACCGCGACGCATTTCACCGATCATTCTCACTACCCGTTTAACGCTCTCATCAAAATCACGGTATTGCCGCGCTTAGTGTGCAGACCCCGGCAAAATCTGGCTGCTCTCTAGCAGTCCATTGAAAATGATAGACATAAGTAGTTAATTGAGATTTGGGGCTTGGGAAAATCGCTCATTCGCCGATTTTTGAGGAGAATAGTGCGGTGGCCTAGCTTATTGATCTTCCAGAGTTTTCGCATACCTGCTTCCCACATCCCGCACCTGGGTACGAGGCGACTGTGCTTCGGGATTCCGCATGCGGCCTCGTCCGCCAGCGCCGAGTCTTAGTTCCAGCGTCAACATTTTTGATAATGGCATTTGGAATTAATCTACCAATAACGTGAAGACTTTTGCAGTATCCGGGTATCTAACTCCGCGCTTTTGCGCCTAAATCGGTTCTATAACGTTGGTACTGCACTTGCTAGACAGTCAACCGGGCCGGTCGTGCCGGACTAAAACCTGAAACACCTTCGTTGTCCTCGCCCGGGCGAACGCGGTTAATTGAGGGTTTCGCTGAAAGTTGGAGGAATCTATCATGCGTAGAACCTTGTTTGCCCTGCTTTTCGCAGTTGGTTTTTCCGTTTGTGTGTCTGCTCAAAACGCTACTGCGCCGGTCTTGCCTGCGGACAGAGATGTTATGCGGTCCAGCTATGGCAAGCTACCTATGAGTTTTGAGGCGAACACGGCTCAGACGGACACTCGCGTGAAATTTCTCTCACGCGGGAACGGGTACGCCCTGTTTTTGACGAAGGATGAAGCGGTGATCACGCTTAGGAAAAGCAATCGAAAGCCGACACTCTTGCGCGACGTTCACGTAATGCCTGGAGGCAATCAGTCGGCCGAAACAGTTCGCATGCGACTGCTGGGCGCGAATCCTTCGCCTCGCGTCCTTGGCGCCGAGGAATTACCCGGCAAAGCCAACTATTTCATCGGCAACGATCCATCGAAGTGGCGCACCAACGTGCCGACTTACGCCAAGGTCCGGTATAAGGACGTCTATCCGGGCATCGATCTCGTGTACTACGGCCACCAGGGGCAACTCGAGTATGACTTTGCAGTCGCTCCCGGCACCGACCCTCGGTCCATTCGGCTGGCATTTGCGGGTCGCGGGAAGGCGAGTATCGACAAGAACGGCGACTTGCTACTGCCAGCCGCTTCGGGAGAGGTGCGGTTCCAGAAGCCCGTCGTGTATCAGACCGCCGATGGTGTGAGAGAACCTGTCGAAGGCAGCTATGTGATGGCCACGGCGAAGAGTGTCGGATTTTGCCTTGGAACATATGACCACAGCCAGCCGCTGGTCATTGACCCGGTACTCTCTTACTCGACTTATCTCGGGGGGAGTAATAACGATATTGGTGGTGGGATCGCCGTGAATGTGGCCGGTAACGCCTATATCGTAGGCAGTACGCTTGGGCTAGATTTCCCAACCACTGCGGGCGCTTTGCAAACCAAAGCTTCAGAGAATTCGCTTGCCTTCATCACCAAATTGGACTTCTCCGGCTCAGCCCTGGTTTATTCCACTTACCTCGGCGGAACCCACGGAGACGCAGCCGGCGCCATAGCGCTCGATACATCCGGGAACGCCTATGTTACTGGAAGCACTCAGTCGCCGGATTTCCCTACCACACCGGGTGCCTTTCAGACCGCGCTGCTCAGCACATTCGGGTCTTTCATCACGAAACTGAATCCGACCGGCTCGGGCCTACTTTATTCGACATTCCTCAGCCAAGGTACGACAGCCGGGATCGCGGTTGATGGCTATGGCAACGCCTATGTCACGGGTACTACCGACTCAGCAGATTTTCCGATCACTCAAGGTGCCTATCAGACAACTCCGAACTATGGTGGGCAAGGAAGGGTACAAGATACGTTTATAAGTAAGCTGAACGCCGCGGGCTCCGCTCTTGTTTACTCCACCTACTTGGGTGCGACAGACACCGACGGCATGGGCATAACGGTCGATGCTGCGGGCGGCGCCTATGTGGCGGGCTTCACCAATTCCCCCGATTTCCCTAGCACTAGCGGCACGTTTTCGATATCCGGGAATGGTTTTATTACCAAGCTGAATCCTAAGGGTTCGGCCCTCGCCTACTCTGTACTCCTTGGGGCGGCGGTCTGCACTAGCGTAGCGCTCGATACATCCGGGAACGCCTATGTCACCGGTCATGTGAGCGCACCCGATTTCCGGACTACACCCGGCGCCTTTCAAACAAGCTGTGAAGACTGTAATCTAGCGAAAGCGTTCATCATCAAGTTAAACCCCATAGGCTCGGGTTTGATCTATTCCACGCTTCTCGGTGGGAATGGATTTGACACGGCCTACGCCATAGCGGTCGATGCCTCCGGCAACGCTTACGTAGCGGGTGCCACGACCTCCAGCAATTTCCCGACGACCCCTGGGGCATTCCAGACCGAATTCGGAGGCGCCGGCGATGCGTTCTTCAGTAAGCTGAATGCCGATGGTTCGGCGTTGCTCTATTCTTCTTATTTTGGCGGAAATGACATCGACCAAAGCTCGGCCATAGCGATCGATGGCGTGGGTGGTGCTTACGTCGGAGGTTACACTTATTCCTCCAATTTTCCGACCACTTCAGGTGCCTTCCAACAGACTTATGGTGGGATCGGCGATGCCACTGTCACAAAGATATCCACAGGAACAGCTCAATCCATTAAGCAAGCTGTGATGTACCAGGCCGAGAACCTGCTTCACGATTCTCCGCCAGTGCCGGGAGACATCACCATGCAGGACGCCATCCGCCAACTGCAAATGTCATTGTTCTATAAGCTGTGGGCGGCAGATGGAGACCATATCAGTTCCTCAAATGTGTTTGAAGATGAAGAACAAGCCGTCACGTATCTGAACATTCTGATTGGTGATCATGGTGGAGGTTTTTCTGTTCCGGTGCTCGATGGATGTGTCAACAATCTTGTGGAAGCGGATCGCATCCTGGCTAGCGTCGCGATTGCCGACGCGACGAAAGGAAATCCATCAACGCTCGCTAATGCCCAAAAACAATTAGCGGAAGGTGATGCCAACTCCGCCGCCGGTCGGAGTACTCAGGCGGTTGCGAACTACCAGCAAGCCTGGGCATCCGTGAGCAATTAGTATTCTCGCTAGCGAGAATACGGTATCAGCTGTCTTCAGACACAAGTTGAGCCGTGGTAGGTGCCGATCCATGGTCTGAGCGGGCATCCTAGTCCAAGAATTTTGGTGTGATAAAAACGAGATCGGTCTAGTTCAGAACGCGGCAAAACCATGCGGCCGTAGCCCAATCGAGGTCCGCGTAAGTGCTTGACCGTTCAGATATAATCAAAATTTTTGAACACCGGCAAAACGTCACTCTGTCCTCCGAAATCAAGGGTCGGGAGTTCGAATCTCGCCGGGCTCAAACTCTCACAGCAACTGTTTAGACCGCTTGGTTAACACGATATGAGTAGCCTTTGGCGTTGCCACATGTTCTGCGCATTGGTACGCTCGATACGAGTTGCAAGTTAATGAGGACTCAATCGAGCACGCTCACCTGCGTAAAGAACTTCGGAGGTCCTGAATGCTCTGGTTCTACGAATCGTTCTTTCCTGTGGTCTGGATTTTCTTTCTTCTCTACTGGCAGATCAAAGCCACCAATACCAAAGCCACCCAGCGCCTCGAACCGGCTGTCTCCCGCATCCTGCGCGTCGTCATTTTCCTGATCGCGATCGTCCTCCTCTCGACAACTCGCATCCCGCTGCCCTGGCTTTACCTGCAGCTCTGGCCGGTTGGCTTTTTGCCCTTCTGGTTGGGAGCTGCCGTCACCATCGCCGGCCTTCTGTTTGCCGTCTGGGCGCGTGAGCACCTCGGCAGCAACTGGAGCCACTCCGTGACCATTAAGCAGGGCCACGAGCTGATCACCACCGGTCCCTATGCCGTGGTCCGTCACCCCATCTACACCGGCATTCTGACCGGTTTCCTTGGCATGGCGATTGCCATTTCCCAAGTGCGCGGGCTCATCGTTTTTGTTCTGATCTTCCTGGCGTTCTGGATCAAGCTCCGCATGGAGGAACAGTGGATGCGTTCCCAGTTCGGCGAGGCGTATACCACCTATGCTCGTCAGACCGCTGCTCTGGTGCCTTACCTCCTCTGATCGCTGCGTCAGGATCTCGGCCCCATTGAGAGCGAGTTGCACCAACATGCTGAGCGCGAGCAACACCGGAAAAATTCCCGCGATTAGTAATTTCTTCGCGGCAAACCTAATTGCCGATCATGGAGGTGGTTTTTCTGTTCCGGTGCTGGAGGGATGTGTCGACAATCTTGTAGAGGCGGACCGACGCCACTAAAGCAAGTCTACGGAGGCTGGCGAGTGCCAATAAGCAATTAGCGGAAGGTGACGCCAACGCCGCCGCTGGCCGGAGTGCTCAGGCGGTTGCGAACTACCAGCCCGCCGGTACGATCGTCAGCAGTTAGCTATCCGCACTCTAGTACAATCGAGCCGCCCTCATGGCGACCTTGTATGGCTGCTGGCGTCTGAAAAGTTGTCTTAGGCAGTTCATGTTTCGCGCGAAGCCAGTACATTCGAAAATGTGGTCGCCGTCTAGCGCCATCTTATGCGGCTACCTGCGATTTACAGTGCGGACTCTCCTGTTGCTTTCCCAATGAAGATGTGCCGCTCTCCTGTTGGTTGCCTAACAGAGCCTCATGAAAGACAAAACCGACATTCCCCAGGGCACCCTTGCCCTCATGGTCCTCAAGGCGCTCAGCGTCCTCGGACCGCTGCATGGCTACAACATCGCCCGTCGCATCGAGCAGATTAGCGGCGACAAGCTCTCTCTCAACCAGGGCACGCTCTACCCGTTGCTTCTCAAACTCCAGCAGGAAGGTGCCATTTCCGCCGAATGGGGCATCTCCGAAAACAATCGCAAGGCGCGCTTCTACAAGCTCACCCGCGCAGGCCGCAAACAGCACCTCTCGTCTTGTTCGTTCTGCCCTGACGGAAAGCTTTCTGTTGGCCTTGATCGGCGGCGCGGCTGGCCTCGTCATCTCCGTCATCAGCACAAAACTCATTCTACGTTTCGCGTTCGCACACATCGACGGGTTCGGCAATGTCCCGATCAGCTCTTCGCCCTCGCTTCCGATTCTGCTGTTTGCGTTCGCCGTTTCTCTCCTAACCGGTATCATCTTCGGCATCGCGCCCGCCTGGATGGCCGCGAAGGCTGACCCGATCGAAGCGCTCCGCGGCGCTAGCCGGTCAACCGGCGGAACTGGCTCGATGCCTCGCCGCGTCCTCGTCGTCCTTCAAGCGGCTCTTGCCCTCGTTCTTCTATCTGTTGCGGGTTTGCTAACCGCCACGCTTCACAATCTTGAGAACCAAGATCTGGGTTTTGAACAAGACGGACGCACGGTCGTCAACCTTGACCCGAACCTCGCAGGCTATCATGCCGACCAACTCACGAATCTATACCTTCGCCTGCGCGACGCGATGTTGGCCATTCCCGGCGTCGAATCCGTCGCCAGTGCCACCTATGCTCCCCAGAGCGGTGATAGCTGGACCGACACCATGTATATCGACGGCCGCTCCGCACCTCGCCCACAGGACGACAATGCCGCTAGCTTCGACCGTATTACGCCGGATTACTTCGAGGTGGTTGGCAATCCGATTGTTGAGGGACGTGCGTTCAGCGAACAAGATAACCGCCAGTCACACAACGTCGCGATCGTGAATGAGGCCTTTGCGCGCAAATTCTTCCGCAACGAAGATCCCATCGGTAAGTATTTCGGCAGGATGGAAATCGACGCCTCGCGCCTCTACGAGGTCGTTGGTGTGGCCAAGGATTCGCGCATCCTCACCTACAACTCCGACCAACCTGTCGGCCCGTTTTTCTTTATTCCCCAGGAGCAGTACGACACGTTTCCCACGCCCGAGTTGACGCAAAGCGACGTCCCCACGCACTACGCGCACGACATCATCATCAAGACGAAGCCGGGCGTCAAGCTCGCCGCCGCCGATATTCAGCGCGCCATGGAATCTGTGGACAGCACGATGCCGATCATCTCCATTGTCTCCATGCGGGAGCAGGTCGCCAACCAGTACACGCAGCAGCGCCTGATTGCCCGCCTCACCTCTTCGCTGGGTCTTGTTGCCTTGCTCCTCGCGTCCATCGGCGTGTACGGCGTCACGGCCTACAATTCCAAGCAACGCGTGAACGAAATCGGTGTTCGCATGGCGCTCGGTGCGAATCAGGCCAACGTCATCGCGCTGCTCCTTCGCGGTGCGCTGCTCCTGATCACATCTGGACTGGTGATCGGCATCCCCCTGACCGTCGCCGCCGGTTATGTTCTCGGAAGTCAGCTCTTTGGCATGAAGCCCTATAGCGTCGGCATCACCGCGCTCGCTGTCCTGGCTGTCGGCCTCTCGGCGTTTGTCGCGGCCCTAGTCCCGGCCTTCCGCGCCAGCCGCATATCTCCTCTCGAAGCCCTCCGCACCGAATAGCACAAGACCGGCATGTGTTCGCTTCCATAGTTGCGACATCTGTTGTAAATATTCAATGAGACGGAAGCAGAACCGTCGGCAAAAAAAGGGTGGCGGACATCGTGTAGACGTTGAAGTTTTTCATGTTGTTCTCCGTGCGCAAGGACGATTCGCGTAAGTGCTTGACCGTTAAGCTATAAGCAAACATTTTTGAACACCGGCAAAACGTCAATCTGTTCTCCGAAGCAAGAGGTCAGAAGTTCGAATCTTCCCGGGCCGCTCAACCGGGACGATTAACGGGTTGGCAACGCGAAGCGGACCATAGGTCTGGCCATCTGCCGGTCGATTTTCCGTCCAATGTCGCCTTCAGGGTGAATTTCATCTCTGCGAGATTCTCGACGTTGCAAGATGGAGTTGAGATGGAGTTGATTGACCTGGAAGGGTCATCGGAATACGATGTTTTCGGCATGTCCCCGTTTTGTTATTGCCTCGGTGTACGGCTAGTTCTTCCGCCTTATGAACCTAAAGCCCATCGTATGTCTCGCAACACTACTCCTTGTCCTCGGTAAGATCGAGGCGAACGAACAGCCGGCCCCTTGTGCGGTGTATTTCACAGTACTCGAAAATGATGAAGTCCCCGTCCACGTCTCCATATTGACGATGAACAAACCGCAGAGCAGTTGGTACCAGAAGTACGGTAACCGGGACAAGTATGCGGGAATTTGTTACGTCGAAAATGGCGCGCGCGCACCGGCCGATGAGCCACTCTACGCGATCGTGTGGGGCGAGCATTTGGTGAGTGAACCATACACTTACAGTTATGAAGCGACTGCGGCGGCCAACGGGGATGTGAACGCGACCATATCGGATCAGAATGGCAACAAAAGCGCGGTTTCAGGCGCGGCCAGTACCAGCGTGCCTGTCAGTCACGCAAGCTCAAACACGAAGAAGCACTATGTGGCGGATGGATGGTTGGCAGTTTGGAACGTACAAACGAGTAAAAGCAAAGGACGTTTCGTGCCTATCGCACCCCTTCATAATCACAGCCGTGCTGACTTGACCTCCGCTTCCGCGTCACTGCTCAAGGACGCAATGGAACAGATTGGCCAAAGAGAGAAGGAAAGACTGGCGGCCAAAGAAAAGGGCTGGGCTGTGGTTACCATCAGGCCGATAACTAACCCGCCGTCAGCGCCAAGCGAAACTCCCTCAGCTACACCTCGGAGTTCCCTCGACACTGTTCAGCCGACAGTCCCATCCGCAGTTCAGGCGACCGCCCTCAAACCCTCTCCGGCCCAATCATCAGTCGTCACCTCCACCGTGAGCGTAAGTTCCACCCTGCCCGGAGCCGAGGTCTTCGTCGATGACGATTTCGTCGGTAACACGCCCTCGACCATAAATGTCACGGCCGGAAAGCACGTCATAACCGTGAAGAAATCTGGGTTTCAAGATTGGGTCCGCATCGTGAATTTTTCCGGTGGTTTAATCACCTTGAATGCCGACTTGGCCGAGGTACCCAATGAAATGAACACAGCAGACCCGCCCCCGAAGCCCGACCGTTCAAAGGAATCGGGTGCAGATCGAGGATCAATACGCTCGACACAAAAGCCCGTCGGCTGGATAGGAGTCTCCACGAAAAACGATAGTGAAGGAGCGTTGGTGACCGACGTGACCGCGCTAGGTCCGGCAGCGCTAGCGGGAATACACGTGGGAGATGTAATCTTGGCGCTCGATGGACGGCGGGTCAAAGGCAAAGAATTGCAATCGGCGGTGGCAGCTCTTAAACCAGGAACGCGAGTTCCCGTCAGCTACGCCAGCGGTTCCTCGACTCATGAAGTCTGGATAACCGTAGCCTCACGAGACTGAGAAGCGTTGACCTTAGCCAGCTTCTTTGTTTCGGAGTGTGTGAGCCAGACCGCATGGCGGCGTAAGATACTCGATTTTCGATCTCGTAGAATTATGGGTTTACCGCTGCTCCGGGAAGATAGTTTTTGGGGCGGACTCGGGCGGAGGGCCCGAGGAGGGTGAAGGATAGCCACCACAGCTGGACAGTCCAAGAATCAAGAACCACACCGGCAATATCCAGGACCTCGCGTTTGGCCGTTCCATCGCCATAGTCACCTCCATTGTGCACGGGGGATTTCTATATTCCCAGCCATACTAATGTCAGTTATTGATAGGACAGAACATTAGCAAGTCACGCTGTATCCTGACTATGTAGGGAGGACGTGCAAGCAATGGTAATCACTTTTACTACTTCTTGGCGGACGGCTCTGCGTCTACCCAGTATGCCTTTCGCAGCCTCGACCTGGAGGCCCGGTTTCCCCTTGAGACCTACTCCAAGCGCATGTAGACCCGAGTCTGGAGATTGTGGGCGAAAACTTAGGACGTAATAGGTGGGTACGTCGTGCGAGAGGCTGATAAGTTCCCGCTTTAGATTACTTGCGTTATTGAATGCGAGGTATTCGCCTCCTGTCAATCTCGCAACCGACTTAGGTGTGTTTTGTTTGAGACCTTCGCTGGTGACGATGAACGCCATCCTCGCCAGTCGCAAGGGAGGGAGTAAATCGCTCGCGCAGTCGAGCGCCTGAACGCTACGATTGTCGTGTGCGTCGGGATCGGCATTCGGGTCTTTGCTCATGCAGCCGTCCGAAGGGTACGGTTCACGCATGTACGGACTATCGCCCGGCCTCGGGATTTTCGATGCTTCGTGTGTCACTCCCGTTCCAACACTCGAAAAAGCGAAACTGTAGATTGCAGTGTTTGTGTCATCGATTTCGCGTACGGCATCCTCGATACTGATTTGACTACCGTTGTCGATGGTTTCGCTGAATAACAGCACCGCGCGACGATAGGCGGGGGGCTGATGTCGCAAGAGGCCAATGCCGAAGTCAAGCGCGTCGAGAATCGCCGCACCAGCATCGCCTCTCTTAAGACCTGCGACCGTCTGCGCCGTGGCGTCTGTGTCGTTCGTGAAATCCTGTTCGAGGTGAGGAGTGCTGTCGAACCCAATCACAGCTAGGTGATAAGGGACATTCCCAATTACGGCATCTAGCAACGTTCCGAGATTTTGGTGTCACTTAGGTGTATCGCTCCCTGACGGCCCGTTTGCACGACCACCGCCAAAGCCAAAGGTTGGGAGTCCGTATCAAGCGCCAGTCGCACCAACTGAGGAACGCCATTGTCAGTCAGGATGAAGTCGTCGGCGGTTAAAGAAAGAACAGGCTCGCCGTTATTGCGCTGTTCGCACCCTGGGGATCTCCAGTCGATTGCCCACCGGTTTGGGCGCACCCCAGGGAGCACCAGAGCAAGGGCGCGACTGCAAGAGCAAATCCGAGTCGATTCTTCGTGAGACCTTCTTCGTTTCAGACAAGAAATCGTCTTCAATAAAGTCGCTGACTCGAACATCTAGGAATCGCTCGGTGGCCGTTTAGTTGCCTTAACAACTCCGGAAAAGGGCGCCCTTTTATAATGTGTGGCTCACATTTAAGTTCAACCCTAGCCGGGGGATCGACCCCGCCGACATTCAACGCGTGAACCACAACATTGCCAAGCGGCGAGCGGGGATTGAAGCTCTTTTGTCTAAAAGCCCATCCGAACTGAACGACCTCCGCAGCCGGAATTGTAGTGCGGTTCACTCCCCTACCTGCAAAAAGCCCACTGCTCCCTGCGCGCAACCGCATCTTCACGGAATTCCCCTCGCCTCATCCCCATCCCGACTTCATTCTTCCACCATGAGACGCACACTCTTTATCCTCTTGCTAACCACCCTCCTCGTCCGCCGCGCTCATTCCCAAACCCCCACGCCACTCCAACGAATCAACCTCCTCGAGCTCTCCTCCCAATTCGACGAGACCATTTCCACCGTCCAATCCCTCATCGACTCCAACACCCTTCCTCCCGCCGACCTCGGCCGCGCATGGCTTCTCCTCGGCTCCGCCTATCGTGAGCTCGGCGAATACACAAAAGCCCGCCAGTCGTTCGAACAAGCCGCGCGCCTCTTCGAAGCCCAAAATCTCCGGGACGACTACGCCTCCGCTCTGGATCACATGGGTATCCTCGACAGCATCGTCGCCCAACAGGACGCCGCAGGACGCGAGTGGAAAAAAGCCGCAAAAATTTTCGAGCAAACCGGCTATCGCGCCGGGCTCGCGCGCGTCTACCTAAACCTCGCGCAGCACGCGCTCCTCACTAATCGCCTGAAGCTAGCCAGAAAGTACGTGGACCAGGCCGCCCACAGTGCCCTCGCAAGCGAGGAATGGCTCCCCACCGACGTAGCCCACTTCTACTTCACCAAGGCTTCCGTGTCCTATCGCGAAGGCCGCTTCGCGGAGGCCGCCTCCGGCTATCAAGCGGCCCTCGATCTTTCAAAAAAAATAATAGGAGAGAGTAGTTTCATGGCCGGCTCGATGTACGCGTATCTGGGCCTCTCCCTCGCTAAACAAGGCCACACCGATCTCGCTCTCGAAAATGCTCGCAAAGGCCTCGCCATAATCCAGGCCAGCGAGGGCCGTCAAACCATGCGCTATTTCGTGGCCGAAACCATGTACGCGCAGGTTCTCGATCTCTCTGGGCTCCATACCGAATCCGAGCAACTCAAGAAAGAAACCGCTCAAGCCGTCCGCGATTTTTACGGCACCCATTGTCCCGCGTGCACCACCAGTATCCTGTCCTTCCGCTGAAAGCAATCTCGCATCCCTGTGGCACAGGCACTCCCACCTGTGCACTTCGGTTTTCTTCACCCACGGCTAGCCACTGCTTCAACTCGCGAGATTCACTTCCTCGGGCCCAGACTCGGGCCAGCACTCGCTGCACAAACCGCCGTCTTCCCTGCATAATCACGCGTTTCCCCCGCATCCGCATGGCAAACCACCAGGCAATCCTCATACTCGTCCATTAGGCCGGGGGAACCCGCCGTCAATTCCAGCGTCATAGCAGTAAGAATAGGAAGGTTATGACCACTGTCGGCAGTCCCGAAAACGTGCAACTTTCGGCCAAGCTTCCGTTGCTTGCTTCCTTTCTGCACTGGCGCACCCCCTTCAATGCCCACGCGGTGATTTTTTCTCTCACGACAATTCTTGTCATGGTCACCGCCAGCGAATGCCACTCCATCGCGAATCTTCCTTCGCTCATCTATGGCGTCGCACTTTGGGGATGGTGGGGCTGCGTCGCCAGCGCCATCTGGACCTTAGGCAGGCCCTTTCCATCCATCTTGAGTTTCTCCCCGAAGATTTTCGCCGCTCATCTCTTCATCGGTTCGACGCTTGCCGCTCTTCACCACTGGCTCATAGCGCGACTAGGGGACATGTCGCCAGCTCTCATGGCCACCAGTTCCATTTGGGTCCGCAGCCTCGATATCAATCACATCGGCTTGGGACTTCTCATTTACGGCTTCATCCTCGGCATTGCCGGCATCGTCCAGCTTCAGATGCGTGCGCAACACCACGCCATGAACTCCCTCGAGCTGCAAAAGCAACTGTCCGCCGCGCATCTGCGCGCCTTGCAAATGCAGCTCGAGCCGCACTTCCTGTTCAACACCCTCAACGCCATCACCACGCTTGTCGAGCTCGGTCGCCAGAACGAAGCAGCTCGGATGCTCGCTCACCTCAACGCCATCCTCAAAAGCGCTCTGAAACGGGCCACGCCCGAAAAAGTTCCGCTTGCTCAGGAACTCCAACTTGTCGAAAACTATCTGGCCATCGAGCAGGTCCGCTTCGCCGATCGCCTGCGCATCGAAATCACGGTCGGCCCCGCCGCCCTCGAAGGCCTCGTTCCTTGCTTCCTTCTTCAACCCATCGTCGAAAACGCCATTCGTCACGGCATTGCCCATTGCGAAACCGAAGGCTTCGTCGAGGCCTCCGCGCGTCTGGATGGCTCGACACTCCACCTCCGCGTCCGGAATTCCGGATCCGCCCTACCCATAAACCTCACCAACGGCCACGGCATCGGACTCCGCAACACCCGCGAGCGCCTCTCCCATTTCTACGGCACCGGCTACGCTATGAAAGCGGAACCCCTCAGCACGGGCGGCTTTGAAGTTGCCATCGACATCCCCTACGAGCGCACCTGAAAAATGAAACTCAAAGCCCTCATCGCCGATGACGAACCCCTCGCCAGAGAGCGTCTCCGCTTCCTCCTCGCCCCCGATCCTGAAATCGAAATTGTCGAAGAGTGTCGCAACGGCCACGAAGTTTTATCCGCCCTCAAATTCAAGCCCGTCGATCTCATTTTTCTGGACATCCAGATGCCCGGCAACTCCGGCTTCGAAGTCATCGAGAAAATCGGCCCCGCACACATGCCCGCTACCGTTTTCGTCACTGCCTACAACACTTACGCCGTTAGAGCCTTCGAAGTTCACGCCGTCGACTATCTGACCAAACCCATCGAACCCGAGCGCCTGCACTCTATGCTCAAGCACGTCAAACAAACCATCGCCGCAAAAACTGCGCTGGCCACGCATGAGCAACTCACTGGTCTCCTCGAAATCCTCGCCAAGAATGAAGCCGTACGCCCCTCCTATCCGCAACGACTCCTGATTCCCGACGGCCCCAAGAATTTCTTCGTCAACGTCTCCGAAATCGAATGGATCGAAGCCGCTGACTACTACGCCCGCGTCCACGTCGGCGCAAAATCCTTCTTGCTCCGTGAATCCATCAAACAACTCTCCGCCTCGCTCGATCCCTCGCTCTTCGTCCGCGTCCACCGCTCCGCCATTGTCAACGTCAATTTCGTCCGCGAAATCCGCCGGGAAGGCCGCTCCGAAACCTGGCTTGTCCTTTCGACCGGCTGCCGCATCAAAATGAGCAAACCGGGTTGGTTTTCCCTCCGTGCCACCGCTTCCTCCCACTAGGATGCTCAGTTTCGTCTGGAGGAGATCTTCTTATATTGCGCCGATAGGGAGTTCCGAACATGGCTTTTAACCTCCCCTTGGTTGTGAGCCCAGAATTCGCCCGATGGCTCTCGCGTTAGCCTCCACGGGCGAGTTCGTGATTATCCACGGACGATTTTCAGGGTTTCAGGCGACGAACGGGATTGCAGCCGACATTCTTCGCATCAAGGATGGCGTTTTTCTTGAGCACTGGAACGTAATCCAGGACGAAGCCACCAAGGCAGAGTCAAAGAGCGGGCGGCCCATGTTCGGCGACAAGTTCACGAAATGAGGTGTCCGGATAAGTCCACCGGTTTTGAGTCCGGTTGGCTCAAACTCAACAGAGCAACGTTCGCAGGCGCGAAACCTAGGCCGCCGATCATTCAGATCCGCAACTGGCAGGCCGCCTGATGAGTGATCTCAACATGAATGCTGTTACCGGGGGGTAGAGCGCGTAACGAGCGTGAGTGAGAGCAATTCTTGCGAGGCGGCAGGATTCATTCTGACCGGG
Source organism: Candidatus Acidiferrales bacterium (assembly GCA_963722985.1). GTDB lineage: Bacteria > Acidobacteriota > Terriglobia > Acidiferrales > UBA7541 > Acidiferrum. The sequence goes on from CAVROZ010000008.1 coordinate 1,936,734, forward strand.
ATGTGCCCGGTCGGGGGCGACACTCTTATGATTCGGAACGTCGGGATTCTCGAAGCGAAGCCAGCTGAGGGATGAAAGGCTCGTTCAGACAATCTGGTTTGTTCGTGTATCACTGGAGTATTGTATTGGTTTGCAGTGCGGGAGAACGTCATGAAGATCGTGCCTGTGATCAAATCTAGCGATTTGCAAAGATCATTACACTTTTACACCGAAATTCTCGACTTTGAGCGCAAGTGGCCTGGGCATGAAGACCGCGAGATGGCTAACGGGGTCATTGACTTAGTTCGGGATGGAGCTGAACTACAGCTTTCACGTCATGCAGGAGACGGAGTCTTTGGCTCCGTCAACCGCGTGTTTGTCGATGACGTTGATGAGCGTTACGTGACCTTTCGCGCCCGGGGTCTTACCACGAAGCGTTCTGAGTCTCCAGTTCACACTGCTCCCGTTGATCAGACGTGGGGACTGCGCGAATTTGCGGTGACTGATCCAGACGGCAATGGTCTCTGTTTCTGCATGCCCAAAAGATAGCACATGGTCTAAGATGCAAACTCCTTCCTCGATATTTGGCCTGATGCTGGTCTCATTGCCTTTTGCCCTGATCGTCCCCGCGTGGATATCCGCAACGCGAAACGGTGATGTTCAAACGCCCTCGCGCAAACGGATGTTCGTAGTAGCTCTCATAGGCGAGGCTTTGAGCCATGTTTGATTCTGGATCGCCGTCTTGTTCCTTACTTCCATCGTACCCGTTGACCGCAGTAGGACGATTGGATGGGCGAGCGAGTCATTCGCCGTTATTTGCTTGGGTCTGTCGCCATCCTAGCGTCTGCAGGAATAGCCATTTTGTGGGTGAGTGTTGGATTTGGTACGAGGAAAGTTGGAGGTCCGTTCGAGAAACGGCGTTTACGAGATGGAAGGAGCTTCGCCATAAGTTCCGAGCTACCGACAATCGGAAAACTGCACAGAGCATAGGCACGTTTTCGATTCGGTTTGCGAGAGTTCGTATGGAGGCAGGATGATGGCCGGTACATGAGGTTCAAGATGGACACTCATAGACAGCCTGCTTCGGGCACTCAAGCAAGAACTTTTGTACCGGCGGCTCGCATTCAGTCAGTGGATGCTCTGCGCGGCGCCATCATGATGTTAATGGCGATCGACCACATTCGCGACTATGTGGCCCGAAGCGCCCAGCAGTTCCTGCCTACTGATCTGACGCAAACGACTCCAGCTATCTTTTTTACTCGTTGGATCGCCCATTTTTGTGCACCCGTTTTCATGCTGACAGCCGGCTTGGGCGCATATTTATGGATGACGCGCGGTCATCACACGAAAGGCGCTCTGTCGCGGTTGTTGATCAGTCGCGGTATTTGGCTGATTATCCTTGAGGTTACATTACTGCGCCTGATCTTTTTCTCGCAGATAAGCTTCACGGCGAATCCCGTGCTCCTGATCATCCTTTGGGCAATTGGGCTTTCCATGATCGCGTTGGCCGGACTGATTTATCTTCGAATGCGCGTGCTGGTGGGCATCAGCATAGCGATCATTGTGCTGCACAATTTGCTCGAAGGTGTTTCGGCCGAGCGCTTTGGGCGAGCGGCATGGATTTGGGACATTCTGTATCAGCGAGGTGTCGTCGCCTTGGGCGGCGTTAAGTTCAGGCCCGCATATCCGGTGCTGCCTTGGATTGGCGTGATGGCTGGTGGTTATTGCCTGGGCATGGTGTTTGATTGGGATGCCGATCGCCGCCGCCATTTTCTGGTGCGTCTGGGGCTAGCGCTTACGGGAGCATTTGTTCTGGTGCGCGCTGTTAATATTTATGGCGATCCTTTGCATTGGAGTCACCAGGCATCAACAGTTTTTACGGTGCTCTCTTTCCTCAATGTCACAAAATATCCGCCTTCACTGGATTTTTTGCTGATGACGCTTGGCCCGGCAATGGTCGTCATGGCGTGGCTGGAAAACTTTGACTTTCATTTCACCAATCCTTTGATTGTTTTCGGTCGTGTCCCCTTCTTCTACTACGGGGCGCATTTGCTTTTGGCCCATCTGATTGAGATTGGGATGAACTTCGTGCGCTACGGCGCAAACTCGTTCCTGCTGATTGCGCCGCCCTCCATGGGAAGCCCCAGCGAGATTTTTCCGGATGACTACGGATTCCCACTTTGGGCGGTGTATGCGGTCTGGATTGTGGTGCTGCTGCTTCTCTATCCTGGTTGCCTTTGGTTTGCGCGACTCAAACAGCGTCGGCATGATTGGTGGCTGACCTACTTGTGATTTCTTCTGGAGAAACAGCGCGGCACCCTCCAAGTCTCAAGCGAGTACCCGAATTCGTCCGAAGCTAACTCTGAGACTCTTTCGGTTGGGGTCCAACCGAGCGGGGATGCCATCGTCCAACTGGATCGATCAGGGAACAGAAACGCGGTGGCCGGCGTCTACCTAAGAGGACCGACGAGGCGGGTGTCGACGGAACCAAGAGCGGATGGGGGAATACATGCTGCGAGAGCTTCGATTTGCGGTTCGGATGCTGTTGAAACAGCCGGGCTTCAGCCTCATTGCGATCCTGACGTTGACGCTCGGGATTGGCGCGACTTCGGCGGTCTTCAGCCTGATCCAGGGCGTGCTGCTGATACCGCCCCCGTACAAGAAGCCGGAGCAGTTGGTGCTCCTTCCCGCGGTGCGGACGGACGGCCAGAAGATGGACGGCACGCATGAGTGGGCAGCCGAGCAGTGGACGGAATGGCAAAATGAGGCGAAGTCGTTCGAAGGAATCGCCGCGTACAACTGGACGTTCAACTTCCTTATTCGAGGCGATGGCAGCCAATCCATGCAGGGGATGTTCGTAACTAAAGATTACATGCCGGTGATGGGACTGAAAACGATCACTGGACGAGAGTTCGAGGACTCGGACTTTTCGTTGGGATCCACAAAGGCGATTTTGCTCGGCTACGAGTTTTGGCAGCGGGCGTTCAACGGCGACCCGCAGATTATTGGCAGAACCGTGCGCATCAGTCGGTGGGATGTGCCGCCTACGGTAATTGGGGTGATGCAACCAGGGGTACGCTTTCTTCCGTCGCCGGGGGCTGCGAAAGAGCCAAACTACAATGTGAACGCAACGGTGGATTTCTGGGCTCCTGCCATGCCCGACCCCAAGCAGATGAAGGATGCCTACTGGGACGTTGTGGCGCGCGTGCGCGAGGGAACGCCGCCGCGGCAAGCACAGGAAGAGTTGGCCGTGCTGGTGGCAAGAGAAGGGCAGGCCGAGCCGCAGTTTGAGGGGTTCACACCGCAACTGGAACCGTTGACCGAGGAAATGAATCGAGATGGCCGAAGGATATTGGTTCCGCTGTTGGGAGCCGCTGCGCTGGTGCTGCTGATCGGATGTGGGAACGCAGCAGCCCTCCTGCTGGTGCGTGGACTGCAACGGCAGCAGGAATACGCCGTACGGGGCGCACTCGGCATGGGGCGCGTTGCGCTTTTTCGACAGGTTTTAGCCGAAGGCTTGCTGCTGGCGTCGATAGGGGGAACGTTTGGAGTAGGACTGGCCTTTGCTGTGGTAAAGGTGTTCAAGTTGATTGCGGGACATGCAGTTCCGCGGCTGGACGGGGTGACAGCGGGTTGGGCCGTGTTGGGGTGGGGATTCAGCGCGGCGGTGCTCGCTGCGCTTTTCGCCGGGATTCTTCCGGCACAGCGGGCTTTCCGGCTGGACCCGATGGAGATTCTGAAAAGTGCCGGGCCGAAAGGCACTGCTGGATTGGGAGAACGGCGCCTTTTGCGCGGAGTGACGATGGCGCAGACGGCTCTGACGCTGGCGCTGCTGGTTGGCGCAGGATTGCTGATTCGCACCATGCTGAAAATCGCGGAGGTGCCGTCGGGTTACAACACCGGACGGATCTTGACGATGAGTGTGACGGAGGTGCAGTACTCCAACTGGGACAGCTTTCACCGGCAGGCTTTGGAGCGCATTGCGGCTATACCCGGCGTGCAGTATGCAGCGTTCGCCTGGGGAGTGCCGCTAACCGGAAATAATTGGCCGGCGACTTTAGAAATCGAGGGGCAGCCCCCTGCGGTGAAAGAGAGCGACAAGACGGCGCTTCCGCTGCGCGCCGTGACGCCGGACTACTTCAAATTGATGGGCGAAGCGTTGCTTGAGGGCCGGGAATTTCGCTCGACGGATGATGATAAGGGGGCGAAGGTGGCAATCGTGAACCAAGCATTCGCAGACCGCTTCTTCCCCCACGAGAATCCGGTTGGGCGGCAGTTCTGGCTAGACGGGCGGGACAAAGCGGGCACGGAAATTGTCGGAGAGATTGCGAATAGCCGAACCGATGATTTGACTCAGGAGGCGTCTCCCGAGGTCTACCTGCCTCTGTGGCAGGCGCATGCGTTTTCGAAGCATTTGGTGGTGCGGACGGCGGGGGACCCGCGCGCGGTGGTGCTCGCTGTAGAACGGGAACTGCACTCCGTAGATCCCACGACGGCGATCGAGAACGTGAAGACTCTGGAACAGATTCGGAACGAATCGCTGGCGTCGCGGACCTTCGCGATGCAACTGCTAGTGGGGTTCGCGGTGGTGGGAAGTGCATTGACGCTCGTGGGAATTTACGGCGTGCTTTCGCTGTCGGTCGCTTCTCGGCGGCGAGAATTGGCGATTCGCAGCGCGGTGGGCGCGCAACAAAAAGACATTCGCAAGTTGGTCTTCGGCGAAGGATTTCGATTGATCGCGGCCGGAGTGATCCTAGGGGTGGCACTGGCTATGATTTTGTCGCGGGCGCTGACATCATTCCTGTTTGATGTGCAGCCCGGCGACTCGGCGACATTGGTCGTTGTTGGGCTATTGTTTGTGGGGGTCGCGCTCCTGGCGTGCTGGGTGCCTGTGCGGCGCGCCGAGAAGGTCGATCCAGTCGAGGCGTTGAGGTACGAGTGAGCTGGGCAAGCGAAAAGATTGCGAAGCAAGAAGAATAGAGCCACTCGATAGAATAGCCCCTTTAGAAAGATGTGTAACGACAGCCGACCGGTTTCCCTGCCATCAATTCATCTTTCCGGCCGGATGACGCGATACGAAAACCGTGTGGCACGCATGCCACGCGGCCGACAAGAGAGCGGAATCCAGAAAGGCGTGCATTGCCACGCCCTGCGCCACTGCGCTTCCTCGCACATAAGGCCAACGTCGCATCGTTGGTAGTAACGCTAGACATGTTGCCTGTTGTCGGCCTACATTCTGGACGGAGCGCGGAAAATCACAGACGTAAAGAAGGGTTCGACAGAAGACGAAAGGGCACGACAAGCGCCTCCTCTTTACGGAGAGGCGTCGCAAAACTCTGGAGTCGAAACATTGCCCACACCCGCTCGTCGGGGATAGAGAGGTTGCTTATGGATGCTGGAAATATGCTTGGTTGGAGCGCGAATTGGGCATGGGGTTTGCCGCTGATCGTCCTCACTGTGACTCTTCACGCCTACAGCCTCGGCCGTCTCAACACAGAGGTAAGCGCGACGCTCAATCAAAGGCGACGGCTCGGACGTCCATTGTCTGTTCCAAGTTTTCTCATCGGTGGAACGGCGCTTGCGCTCACCGTTCTACATGGAGTGGAGGGTCTTATCTGGGCAACAGCTTACCGTCTTCTCGGGGCATCCTTAGACAACAAATCTGCGACACTGTACTCATTGAACGCCCTTACGAGTTATGGTCACGAGGAACTCCATCTCGCACCACACTGGAAAATGATGGGCGCTTTAGAAGCGTTGAATGGCTGGATTCTATTTGGTCTCACCACTGCATTTCTTTTTACAGTCATTCAAAGAGCGTGGTTGCATTCGAACGCTGAGCAAACTCAAGCCCCTAAGCCCGATCCAGTAATAAGCAATGCTTAATCTAATTAGCTTCGTCGCGCGCCGGCTTCGCTGATCTTACTAAGCCATTCCGAACGGTGACGTGGTGCGCTTAGCGTGCCGCCATCGCGACCTCGACCAAACCGGCCCGTTTCAGCGTCCTAGACGGCATTCGTCGCGCACACAGCGAGCATGCCGCGTACCGTGGAAATAACCGCGCTGAAGTGTCGCGCCTAACGAAAATTCTTAACCAACATGATATCGGATTGCGAGTATTCGTTTTGAACGTACAGGATGGACTTACCGTCGGAGGATACTGACAGGCCGACGAAGGGCCGGTCGGCGAGAGCCCAGATGGGAAAGATTTTGTTTGTGGCAAATTCGAAGAATGCCACCGTCGCAGTGGGACTCGTCTGGAAATTAATAAAGTAAATTCCTTTCTCGGTCAGGCCCCAGTCCCACCAGGAAAATGGCACGAAAGGTTGATCGAAGATGCGAGTTTCTTGCCCCCCGTGGAGTGGCATCTTCCATAGGCCTGGGACGTTGAGCTTCGCGAAGTAAAGAAAGCGTCCGTCCGAAGATTCTGCTCCAACTACACCACCTTTTGTGGTGACCTGAACAGGAGATCCTCCGTTGAGTTGCATCTTCCATATTTGAAGCGAGCCACCGTGGTTGGAGTAGAAATAAATCCACTTTCCATCTCGCGACCAATTGGGTCCACCGTTATCGGATCCTCGGAAGGTTTCGAGAAGCCGAGGCGGGCCCCCTCCAACCTCTGCAACATACACCTCGCTGTGTTGCTTGGGTCGAAATTCGAAAGCGATCTGGCGGCCATCCGGGGACCAAGTTGCCGCTCCAGAGGTGCCGTGCAAGGAAGTCAATTGGCTGCAATTCGATCCATCGCTATCGCAAGTCCAAAGATTCGCGTACCCCAAGCGGTCCGATTCGAAGGCGATCCGTTTTCCGTCGGGAGAGAAGTGAGGTCGCCCTAAACTCGGACCTTTATCCGATATGACGATGGAGGGCGGACCCCGGCGAGTTTTTTCATCACTCATGTTCAACCGCCAGACATTGTTCTTGAAGTCCGTTTGCTGGTAGACGAGTTGGTTGCCCTTACGCGAGACGGAAGGGCCCGAGGCGTTCAAGCCTACGCCAACCAACGGGCGCGGCGTACTACCGGAAGCGGAGACACGCCACAGACTGGCAAGACCTGCACGCATGGAAGAGAACACGATATCGCGGCCGTCGGGAGTCCAGGTGAGAGCGCCCATTATCCAGGTGTTGTCGTACGTCAAACGCTTCGGTTCGCCGCCTGAGGAGGGAACAACATATACGTCTGAAACCACGCCCGGGGTGATCCCTCGAACGAAAGCCACGGTGCCGCCGTCGGGTGAGAAAGCAGGAGTACAATCTTGCTCCTGATCTGAAGGCGAAGTAAGTCGTTGTGTGGTGGAATCTTCGAGAGAAAGCAATGCGATCCAGGTGTGAATCCTGTCCGCATCAATCGCCGTAATGGCCAGGACTTTGCCATCGGGGGACCAATCCAAGGAACGAGTATTGATGCCGGCGGGGCTGGAGTACAAGCGGTGCTCCGTGCCTCCGAGAGCAGGAATAACATAAATCGCTACTCCCTCCTCGGTGTGACGGATGAAGGCAAGCTGCCGGCCATCGGGCGACCACCTGGGATTGCCGTCGCCCGGATGGGTGGTCAGGCGCAGCGACTTCTCCCCGCCGACCACCGTCGTGTAAATTCCAGAGTTCGCCGGATTCCGTATGGCAAACGCGACCTGGTTGCCGTCGGGCGAAAAAGCCGGGTCGTGCTCCATACCGGGTAGACCAACCAGAGGAACCACCTCGATGGGCGGTAGCGCCGTTCGTGACCGAATGAATCTCCAGACTGCAATTCCGCACAACGCCACCAAAATTGTGTACCCTACCGCCATCCACCTCAAATTCCCAACTGAATACAACCCGATGGTGGTACGCTCTCGAGCGGAAGCAACCGCCCCTCCCCCAGCCGTCACGGAATTCGCTGATTCCGCCAAGGTTCCTTTCTGGCTATCTTCGGTCACCCACTCCACCGGGACCATGAAACGATGCCCAATTCTGGGCAAGGTCTCGATGAACTTGGGATGATCCGCCGGGTCCGTCAGTGCCTGGCGCAGTTTCTTGACCGCCGTATTCACACCGAGTTCGAAATCGACGAAAGTATCTTCCGGCCATAGAACCTTGCGCAGTTCTTCGCGGGTAACGACTTTCCCTTCCGCCGCCAGCAACAATCGCAGCACTTGCAGGGGCTGACTCTGTACGGGCACGCGGACACCGGAGCGTTGCAGCACTCCACTGCTGAAATCGACATGGAATTGATCGAATCGCGCACGGAGGGGAAAGGAATTTGAGATGGCCATCGAATCTCCCATCCTTTGGCGGGCAGTATAACCCTCTTTGACAGCAATTGGTCGCTTCAGCGCATGAGAGGGCTGAACCATCCAGTTCACCCTTTATCTAACTTCTGCTGGCTCACGCAGTTCGCGGGTGAACTTGGAATCCATCCCGAGTTCTCCCCGCGTCTATTGAGCAACATTCCCAGTGATGCGACTGTGCAACCTCACGGGGTGAGCATCGCCGAAGCCGCGAAGCTCAATTTACGGCCCTGTCCTTGAGGAGTTCCCATGAAGCGCACTCTTTCTCTTGCCGTAGTTACCTTCGGACTTTTCCTAATCACACCAACGATGCACGCTCAGGCCACTCACTTCAAACTTCAATTTCGTGTGCCGTTTTCATTCAGCATCGATAGCCAGACGTTCGCGCCGGGCGATTATGAGTTCACTCGACGGTCACTGTTCTTGCTCGAGGTCTGTAATCGGAACGATCACGTCTCGACTTTTCAGTCGGTGCAACCTGCGCAATCACGCAAGGAAGGAAACGGACAGATCAGGCTGGTGTTCCGCCGCTATGACAACCAATATTTCCTAAGCGCCGTGTCCGACCGATCGTGGGAGTCAACTTACTATTTCAAGATTTCGACGGAACAGAAGCAGTTAGCAGATGCGAGTCTCCGGAAGCCGGAGGTGGTTGTAAGCATCGACTCCGGGGGGGCCGTTCCCGTTCCGGCTCGTGGTGAAAAGTAAATTGCCTGGACCGCACGCACAATCGAGGCAATTCTCGCGTGTCAGGCAAAGGCGGATTCGAGAGTTCGCCTTGGTCCTTCGGCACCATCGGCCTCGTTGAATTCCGATCACCTGGTGCATTTACCCGCTCTGAACGCGAACCGCTTGTTCTTGAGGTAGAGCCGTGAAGAAATCTCTTTTGCGCTTGATTCTAATCGGCAGTGTGTATTTGCTCGATGCTTGCCATGGAAGGAGCAGGAGCAGTTCCCCTGCGTTCACGCTCGCGTCACCGTTGAATGTTCTGTCCGTACTGCCGTTTCGAGCGACCGCCATAAGGACAGCGTTCAACTTCAGCGTGCCCGCTCGCGAGCCCAACAACATGGTCTTGATCGATTCGGGAACCGTGCATTTTCCGAGCAACGACCCGCAAGCGGTTCTTAACGGTCAAGGTTTATCGGTATCTAGCTCAAATAATTCTTGCCGAGTCGGGGAACTGCTGCCTCGAGTGACATCACACGTAAAGGAATTCGTTGAAAACGTAAATCGTCTCAGCGCCACGGAAGTGCTCGATCTCGAGCGGCGCAACAAAGCCGGGAGACTTAAAGAGAAAGCGCAAAGCAAATCCAATTATGTCGCCACGATTAATAAGGAAGCGATTACTGGAGTCTTCGTGGTGGAAGAATATCGTAATGACAGGCACGGAGAGATCAGGTTTCAGGGGAGCGTCTCGGCCACCGGAGCCCCGGCTCTTGCTCTCATTTTTCACCCATCCCACATTGAAGAATTCGACATGACGTGTGAGGGCCTGGCTGATTGGAAGGGCCACAGTGTTTGGCGGGTATGCTTCGAGCAACGCTTGGATCGTCCGGCCACGATGACGAATATCAAAGTTGACGGCCATTATTTCGAGATCTTGCTCAAGGGTTTCGCCTGGATCGACAGCGACAATTATCAGATTGTCCATCTGGAAACAGACCTACTGAAACCGATCCCCGAGATGAGAATCGAACGAGAACATCAGTCTGTAGATTACGGATCTGTTGCGTTCACCGAACGGCAGGTTAGCCTGTGGTTACCACACGTGGCTGAAGTAACGGTCGAGTTGCGAGGGACACGCTTAGTCGCACGTCACACGTATAGCGACTACCGGGTCTTTTTCGTCGATACAGGTCAGAAAATAGGCAAGCCCAAAGATTCCTCGAACTGAATTTTTGGCGAAGGTAGTCGAATCGCTGTGGAGCGGGCTGCGGAGTCCCGGAGTCCTGGGTAGTCCTCGGATGAACTTCCGGGTGTCATCGTTCTTGTCGCCGCCCAATACCACCTGCTTGCCCCGGAGATCGCTTCTGCCATCAGCATCGTTTCATCTCGTTCCGCTCTGCCATGGCCTCTGTCAAGAAAGTCCCGTGTGTCAAATAGGCTGTGCGTTGCCACTCATCGAGTGGATGAGAATGCACGTTCAACCATTGTCTTTATTGGTAGAGGCGACTTTCAAGCCGAAAAGACCCAGTGAAGTGCCTCGTCTAGGTCGTAAAAGACGCGAATTCCTTTTTCCCCCAAGGTTTCACGAAACATCAAAAACATCCGGGCAAACCCAAAAACCAAGTCATTACTGACAAGGATCGCCCGATGCGAATTGGGTGAGAATATGGATCTCCGGGCGAGTCTACGCACATCTTCAGATCTCAGCGCGACTTTGGTGACGTGGGTACAGTCCACCAACTGAGAGAAGCTAGAGTCAAAATCTAGGTCCTTCAGGAGATTCTCCTGATGCGCCAATCCTTCGGTCAAGGTGAAGACGCCCGAGATGATGCTCATCACCAGTTTGCGTTCCTTATCGATTCTGAAGTAGGCGGGCATTGTAAATTCCCTTCTTCAAGTAAGAAAGAATAGAGTGAGAATCAGCTCTCTTTAGCTTCTTTACTGTTGTGTCGAATCTCAAATCGCATGATCAGCCAATCCGCGGCTAACGAACCTCTTTCCGAACAGGACCACTTCTACAGGGGCGAATAGTTCGCTGTGAGCATTCGACTTAATTAAGTAACCTTGCCCCCCCAACATTGAGAGCTGCCCGTGCCACATCGGGATCGAGCTCTTCACTTAGAAAGAGTATTTTGGATTCGGGCGCGACCTTGCGAATCTGCCGAGCAACCTGAATCGCAGCCAGCTTAGGCACTCCAATGTCCAATACAATGAGCTCCCGCTGTAGCGCCTCTGCTTTGAGAACAGCTGCAAGGCCGCCGGCCGTCACACCGATAACCTGCAAGCTACGATTTTCTTGGAACTTTGCATGACACAGCGCCGCCAAGCGACAAAACTATCTACAGGACACTTACGAGCTTGCTAATGCCTCCTCCTTGGAGTTCTCGATGGACTGCGCGCCTTGAATGCGAACTGCTGCACGTTGAAGCATCCCATGCGAAATGGCCCCGGTCGTTGCGTCTAAGCAACCTTCTGCTTGCTCCAGCGCAATTTCGGAATTCAACAATCGTGGGAAAAAGAGGCGAGAAACGGTCACGTCATACGCAAGAACAACCGTTCGGGCGATCGGAGAAGAATCGAGCCGCGACGTTTCACCAGCGCACGGTCACGTTGCCACTCACTCATCAGGCGGCTCGCTGTGAAAGGCGTGACGTTTGCCGCGTTGGCCAACTCCTCGTTTGTGATGCGGACTTCAACACCATCCGGATCTTTCTTGCCGATAGTCCGGCCAAGTGTGACGAGTACTTGGGCAACGCGACGTCGAGCAGTGTAGCAAGCTAAACCTATGTAGGATGCGAGATGCCAAGCCAGGAAGTCTGACGCAGTTAACAATGAGTTCTCGAGCAATCTGGGATACCGTTCGACAAGACCCCGAATTGTTGGACGGTCCCACACCAGCACCGAGCTGTCCGTTACCGTTTCTGTGCTGAAGAGATAGGAAGAATGGCTCGACAAAATCGTCCGACCCCCAAACAGATCTCCGGGTCCAAGCCACTGAAAGAGAAGCTTCCTGCCTCCTTCTGTAATATAGAAAAATCTGGCCAGTCCTTTGGTCAGCAGGTAGAAATGGTCGGCAGGGTGATCCTGATTTGTGATTACGGTATTGGCGAGGAGTCGGCGTTGTGTTGCGGCGGCCAAGATTGTCTTGCGATGAGCGGCAATCAATCCTGAGAGAAATTGCGAGCTCAGGTCCACGGATACAGCCGCAATCCCCGAGGCAGCCATAGGCGTGTCTCCCTGGACCGAAAGTTGGTTCTACTCCTAGCTGTCCTAGCGGCTAGGGGAAGAGGATCCGGTTAACCTTCTGAAAGAATTGAGCCTCGGAGAGGCATTCTTCCGGGGGTGTGGGGTGTCTCGAGCCGGATCCCCGCTAGGCTACAGTTCACTCGAGCATAGGACCGCCGAGTTCCGCTGGGCACTGTCAAAAGTACCATTTCAATGCGCTTCGGACAGTCCCTCCAAAAAATCCACTGCCGACCCATACTAGAGTCGTCGAGCCTGGTAAACGCCGAACCGAAGTATCTATAAGATGTTCGGCCTTATTCCCGAGCGTTTGATTGTCAGCCAAGACATACTCGGGTCGAGGAGCCGGCCCCGATATGCCATCAAGTCCGGAGCGTTTCGGGTTCTGTTGGAGTAACTCAAATTGGAACTGGAGCGACCAGCAGGCATCGAGCAGATAGACATGTCATCGAGCAAGAGGCTCGAGAGAATGAATCTTGCCAACGACTGAAGACGATTCCTGGAGTCGACCCAAACACGCCAACGCATTTGATCGCGCCGGTCCGACGGAAAGGGGCGCGCGACCGGTCAGACTGGATGGCCACTGTCTGCTTTAAGTTGTGCGCTTTGCTACATCTTGTTAGAGGAGGAGGATCCGGTCGATTTAGTGAAAGAACTCAGCTTGGGGAAGCCATTCCTTCGAGATCAGGTGTCCTGAGCCGGACCCCCCTTGTAGGTTGTTGGAAGGAGCATAGAGCGCCCTGAATGTGCTGAGAACTGTCAAAACTACCAATTTTGAGGCATTAGAGTGAATAACAAGCATCGCTGAATTCGGGATTGTTTGCTTAGATGAAATGGACGCAGCGCCATTGAAAATGTACTTTTTCTTGATTTCTTCCCTGGTAGTCACAATGGAAAGAGAGGCTCCGAGTTAGCCCAGAGGATCATACGCTCTCGGCATATCCGACATTGTGAAAAGTAACGATGTCAACCCGCGCCCCAACGCATTTCGGCCTATTGGCCGAGACGCGCAAGGGCGGCGCGGAGCGGGTCGGCGGAGACGTGAATCAGTCCGGCATAAGGGGAATACATCTCCAGAATCAAGAAGATTGCACCAGAAACCGAGAGCGCGGAAACCAATAGGCTGACGACGACAATCAAGTTGCGAGGCGCGAAGATGCCGAAGCTCATGAAAATAATGGTAAGCCAGAAAATCAACACGACCAGCAAGGGAACGGAAATCGAGCTGAGTCTTTGTTCGGCTATCAACCAACGCGTTTGTCCCAAGGCTAAGGTAATGCTCAACGCTTGGGCCTGCATCGATCGTTGCGCATCGTCCCTTGGCGAGAGCTCCTGAATTGTGTCGTAGAGAAGTTCGCCTTTGGTGGACTCCAATTGGGACGCATCCTGGGAGAACATCGTATCGAGTGTGTGCACGACCGAACCGCGCAGCTCATTGCGTGCTTCCTTCGCCTCCGGCCCGTAGTGGGCCAGCACACGGTCAAGCAGGACGGCCTTACTCGATATTTCGGTCAATTCGACGTTCTGCGTGTCAAACGATGTCTTGGCAGAGGCGATCAGTAGGCCGAGAACAAGAGCCGCCAACGTTCCGACCAATCCCATCCCTAACTTCACAACGTCTCTCGAATCAGAAGTCGATGCATTCTGTGGCAACGCGGCACGAAGAACCATACCGAGCAGCGCGCCGCCAAAAACGAATGCCAAGGTAATCAAACTGATCGTGATTGAGCTCAAGTTGCTCCTCCAGCGAAAACACACTGCTCACGATTCAATTCCCAACTGTTGCTGCCGACGTGGTTCAACTCGTAGTTCATTCGGACTTCAACTGCAAAAGCCCCAACCTGATATCTGGGTGTGCGATTGTGGGGGACGATCGGCCAATGATGCTATTGTCAAAAGTAACGGGTAGGTTTTTACAGACTGAGTACCTAAATCCCGGAAGACGCCATGTCTCGCACGAGGCTGTCCGTTGTGTTGGTCGACCATCTTCCGTTTTCGGGTCAATCAAGGCCGCCCACCGGGTAGAGCGCCGGTTCGGAAAGAAGAACCTTGGACCGTTGGGACGATTTCGAGTGGGGCATGATCAACGGCAACCTCGCAGCACTCCGCTGGGTTTGAGGAGACGAATCGCACATGCGCAACTGCCAGCGGTTCTCGTCCGGAACTGTTTTGGACTTTTCGGGGTCAAAAGTGATTGTGCCTACCCTATAGGATGGTCCGTGTGTGGGGCGGCTTGACCTTTGGATGCGAATCATTGCTGAGGCAACCTGCCTGGTGGTCCCTCTCTTTCAAAGACAAATTGCGCGTGATGAGAACTCTTATGTTGGCTCAAATACGGGCGCATCAAAAAATCCAGCCGTATCAGAAATTGCGATATGGAAGCAACACTCCGTTTCGTCACGGACCAAGCGACATTGTGAAATATTCGGCAACGCCTCTTCCGGATAATCCGGCGCATCTGCTGCAGAAGGGCAACTCGAACGCCCTGCAGGACGAACTGGGCCCGCCACCCTAAAACGCCGCTTATTTTGATGTTACTGGGCATGCGACTCCAGACAGCACGCCTATTGGTAGCATCAATCGCACCCGCTGGAGCGGTGAAGTTGCCAGCAAAAGAACGCGCACGTTGGTTAAAGACCAAACCACGCAGGTCATTGGGAGATCCGCTTGAAGCTTGGGCGCAAGCTGCGTCTGATATGCCCTTCATGACGCATCCACCAGGAGTCTCCTCTTCGTCGCGACCGTGAATCTGAAGTAGTCGTTACGTTCGAGTCCGGTGCTCTCCGCAACTTTGTGAGTGGCAGTCCCGTCGGGGCCTCATGCTCGTGCGCAATGACTCGACCCGACTGAGTCAAGCTCACCGTTCATGGCGCGCCTGTTTATTCCCGCACAGGATTGTCGCCGCAAAACTCACGAGTTGCTCCAGAGGACCTGCTGGCGTTCTTGCAAGGGTAGATTTTGCGGATCTACGAGCGAATGGCGCCCAAGAGGTCCTGAGATGGCCATGAGATGGCATGTGAGTGACGACGTAGATCGCGGCCGGAAAGCCGGGGGGGGCCGAAAGCCCGAAAAATAGGACTAATATGTGCCAGGCTCAAGGTCAACCGACAGAAAAAAAGCAACTTACCGACGCGAGGCGTAACAAGGACGAAAAAAACAACTGAGACATTGAGAAACGCGCGGTAAACCTCAGGTGGTTCCGGGAGCGGCCCCTAAAGGCAATTCCACCCCGCTCGTAGATAATTTTAGTTCGCTAATTCAGAACCACAGTTTCGCGCTGTCGCGGTTTAATTAGTCGTGCGTCCGATATGGCGACTGGGCGCACGCAAGACCTAAAAACTCAGCCGACGCCAGAAAGGTGGTTATATGCGTATCACCAATCTGATTAGTTCGCTGGTCCTATCTGTACCTCTGCTTGCCGTTGCCGTCCCGCTTCGGGCAAGTCCACCCGCACAAGTGGGCGTCGCAGTTTCCATCCGCGTCGGCCCACCGGTTCTTCCCGTCTATAGCCAACCGCTTTGTCCAGATGCCGGCTACGTATGGGAACCTGGTTACTGGGCATACGGAGTTGACGGCTACTACTGGGTCTCAGGCATCTGGGTTCGCCCTCCGCAAGTAGGTCTTCTCTGGACTCCAGGCTACTGGGGTTTTTCCAATGGGCTCTATGCTTGGAATACCGGTTATTGGGGTCCCACAGTTGGCTTCTACGGTGGCATTAACTATGGATTTGGTTACCCTGGATCCGGATTTTATGGTGGCTATTGGAGCGGGGGCCAATATTTCTACAATCGCAGCGTCACGAACGTGAACACCACGGTCATTCATAACGTTTATAACAGGACTGTGGTGAACGAGCGATCCGTCAACCGCGCCAGCTTTAATGGAACCGGAGGCGTGAATGTTCGACCGACTGCAGCGGAGCTTTCCGCTCGTGAACGGCGGATGCCGATGACCGCAGCGCAGACCCAGCACCAACGAGAAGCCAGCTCCGACAGAACCATGCTTGCCTCGGTGAACCACGGCCGGCCCGATGTTGCTGCCAGCTCTCGGCCAGAAACCTTGAGCAATCGCTCATCTGAGCTTCACAACAGGGCTGCATCGACGGAACGGCCCCGCACAAGTAATTCGACTGCAGCCACACCCGCTCGAACCGAACACGCGCCAGCGCGTGCTCCAGCTCACGCCGAGAAGCCCGCGGCCCATGAGTCTGCACCAAAGCCCGCGCATACAGAAAAACCAGCTCATGAGTCTGCAGCGAAGCCAGCTCACGCCGAGAAGCCCGCGGCCCATGAGTCTGCACCAAAGCCCGCGCACACAGAAAAACCAGCTCATGAGTCTGCAGCGAAGCCAGCTCACGCCGAGAAGCCCGCGGCCCATGAGTCTGCACCAAAGCCCGCGCATACAGAAAAACCAGCTCATGAGTCTACAGCGAAGCCCGCTCACGCCGAGAAGCCCGCGGCCCATGAGTCTGCACCAAAGCCCGCGCATACAGAAAAACCAGCTCATGAGTCTGCAGCGAAGCCCGCTCACGCCGAGAAGCCCGCGGCCCATGAGTCTGCACCAAAGCCCGCGCATACAGAAAAACCAGCTCATGAGTCTACAGCGAAGCCCGCTCACGCCGAGAAGCCCGCGGCCCATGAGTCTGCACAAAAGCCCGCGCATGCAGAAAAACCAGCTCATGAGTCTACAGCTCACGAATCTCAATCTCATGAACAAGGCCATGACAGGCCTTGACGTACAGACCACAACAGCTCCAGGTTTGCGGCGGTCGGCGGATCACTGCCAAAGGGGTTCGGGCGACGGCCCGGCCCCTTGCTAGATGGAATTCTGTCCTTGTCCGGCGGGACGTGTAGGCGAGGCGGACGCTGTCGAGCACTTCTTCGCGGGTGGCAAACTGTACTAAAGTCGCATCTGACACCAACGGATGCTCGAACGATGAGCCTTGGACGGTGGCCAAAACAACTTCTGTTCGTCCGGCTTTGGATTTGCTGATTTTGGACGCTGTTCCTACTTTGGGCGCGATGTAAGGATCCGTTCGATCTGTTGAAAGTGATTGAGATCGTGCCCGGCGAACATCTTTACGAGGGTCTCCGTTGTCTCCGCTCCCCGCATACCACGGTTTTCCATTGTTTAGGAGTCAGCGAATTGAGCCGGGCGACGTTTGCTTCGCGAAACGAGCGCTACGGAAAAGTTGACGTTTTCATAGGCCCGGGGAGCCGTCACTCCGTCCAGCATAGGAAAGCAGAAGGCCATGCTGAGGATGACGTGCTCGTAGGAAAATCAAGCGTGTGTGCCAGGACGAAAATGCCTAGCCCTAGTCATTTGCAAGAGCAAGGCTTGCTCCCCTCCCCTCCCCCCTTGACATTCTACTGGAGCGATTCTAGTATCACCTAGAATGTCTACTAAAGAGCAAAAACAATGGTGCCAAGTTTTACGAACTACGGCAAAGGTCGAAGGCAATTGACGCTTGAGACCAGCAAGTGGGACAAATGGCCGGGAGCCATCGCGCGAATTCTGCCGCCGACGGAGGAGCGCGAATGACCCTGCGCGGGAAACGCTTGCTGGAAGGTCTCGATCAAGAGATCCGCGAACACATTGAACTGGAGACGCGGGAGAATATCGATCGCGGGATGGCCCCCGAAGAAGCGCGTTATGCAGCCTTGCGGAAGTTTGGAAACGTAACGCGAGTCAAGGAGGACGCCAGAGCAGTGTGGAGTATCGTGTGGTTTGAGCAATTGATGCAAGACCTCCGGTTCGCCGTCCGCTTGCTGTGCAAATCGCCTGCTTACACTGCCGTCGCCATCCTCACAGTCGCGCTCGGCATCGGTGCAAATACCGCGATCTTTAGCATCTTTTATGCGACGCTGCTCGCGCCGTTTCCCTACCCGCAACCCGATCAACTCGTGGTCGTGTGGTCCAGCGTGGATGGAAACAGGCGTGCCGTCTCTGCGGGAGACTATCTGGATTGGAAGCGCGAAAGCAAGGTCTTCCAAACCCTGGGAGCTGTTTACGGCGATGAATTTAACTTATCCATGGGTGAACGTCCGGAGCAGATTGAAGGTAGCTATCTAACGCCTGGCTTCCTCGATCAGTTGATTGGCGACAAGCCGTTCCTCGGCCGCTATGTCTTGCCGGAAGAAGCACAGCCAGGCAAAGATCACGTGGTCATTATTACCCACAAGCTGTGGCAACGATATTTCGCCAGCGATACGAATATCGTCGGCAAGCAGGTCCACCTGAACGGTGAGCTCTACACCGTGATTGGCGTTCAACCTCCGGGGCAGCCGGACCGGCTTGGCAGACAGCTCGTCGTGCCGATGGCCTTTTCGCCCGAACAGATGAACCACGATTTTCATTGGCTGGTCGTCTTAGGCCGCCTAAAGCCGGGTATAACGATCGCGCAGGCTAATGCAGATCTGGATGGGGTGGCGAGTCATATCGCCGAGGCTTATCCGAAATCAAACAAGGGCTGGAGAGTGAAGGTCGAACCGCTGAAGAACGACTTCCTCGACCGCGAGGTACAAACCATGCTGCTGCTCCTTCAAGGCGTGGTCGCTTTCGTGCTCCTTATCGCCTGCGCTAACGTGGCCAATCTTTTGCTGGCGCGAGGCGCGACGCGTCAGAAAGAGATCGCCGTGCGCGCGTCAATGGGCGCTTCGCGCCAGAGAATCTTCGGACAATTTCTGATCGAGAGTCTACTGATGGCGCTTATCGGAGGCGTGATGGGTGTGGCCCTCGCTTATGTGCTGATGAAAGCGATTGTGGCCTCGATGCCGCCGTACACTCTGCTTTCAGAGGCAGACGTGCGCATGAGCGTTCCCGTCCTGCTCTTCACCTTGGCCGCCACCTTGCTGGCTGGCGTTTTCTTTGGCTGCGCTCCGGCGTGGCATGCGACGCGGATAAATCTGAACGAGGTACTGAAGGAGAGCGGGGCAGCGGTGCACGGTCTGGGACGTCACGGCATGCGCCGCGCGTTTGTGATTGCCGAGTTTGCGTTGGCTCTGAGCTTACTCGCTGGCGGCGGACTCGCGATGCATAGTTTGTGGAACCTGGAGCACCTGGATCTCGGCTTCCGTTCCGACCATCTGCTTACCTTCGATCTCCCCGTAACGAGAGGCCATTTGACCGAGCCGCGTCAGATTACGAGCTTCTACCGGCAATTGATCGACCAAATTCAGGCGCTTCCCGGCGTGACATCGGTCTCGGCCTCCACAGGAATTCCACTTCGTGGCAGAAGTTTCGGTATACCCGTACAAATTGCCGGCAACGAAACCGAGGATATGTCCCGACGGCCTGCGGCACGCTTCAATATGGTCACTCCCCAGTTTTTCAAGGTGTTCGAGATTCGCATGCTGAAGGGACGTGGATTCACCGATCAGGATTCCGCCGGGAACGCGCCCGTGGCTGTGATCAACCAAACTTTCGCGAGGAAATACCTTACCGGTCTCGACGCGCTGTCCCAGCACATTCTCGTCGAACAGTTAATTCCGGGAGTCACGAAGTTTGGCCCGCAAATCGCGTGGCAAATCGTGGGCGTCTACCAGGATATTCGTAATGGCGGGCCTGACGAAGACTTGACCGAAATTGATGTGCCTTTCTCACAGAGTCCCTGGCCACAGGCGCGAATCGCCGTCCGCTCAGCCGAGGATCCAGAAATTTTGAGGAAAAGTCTCGCCGGGATCGTTCAATCCTTGGATCCCGAGCTTCCGTTAAGCAACGTGCAAACCATGGATCAAATTCTGGACGAAATGTTGTCGGGTCGACGCTTCATGGCTTTTTTGTTTGGAGGCTTCGCCGCCATCGCTCTCGTGTTGGCGGCCGTGGGGATTTATGGCGTTATGTCTTTCACCGTCACGCAGCGCACTCACGAGATAGGATTGCGCATGGCTCTCGGCGCCGGTCGCGGCCGTGTGTTCTCTCTCATCCTGAAAGAAGGGATGTTCCTGGCCGGAGTCGGATTCGTCCTGGGCCTGTTCGGGGCGTATGGCATCGGAAAAGCCATGCACGGCATTTTTTTCAATGTCGCTGCGTTCGACTACGCTGCCTTTGGCGCTGTCGCCGCGGCCCTTTTGCTTGCGGGCCTGCTCGCCTGCTTTATTCCGGCGCACAGAGCCACGCAGGTCGATCCGATGCACGCCCTGCGCCAGGAATAAAAACCATGTCAATAGGAGATGCCACAATGGACATTCGTGCGGTTGCCAAGCGCGCTGCCGTTTCGACAGCTACCGTATCGCGCACTGTGAACCGAAATTCAACGGTGACTCCGGCGCTCGCGAGGCGCGTTTGGAAGGCCGTTCGGGAGCTAGGATATTACCCCAACACGCAAGCGCGGGGGCTGGTCTCCGGACGAAGCCAGATTTTCGGCCTAATTGTCTCCGACCTGACGAATCCTTTTTTTCCGGAAATCGTGCAGGTTTTTGAAACCCTTGCCGTGCAACATCACTATGAAATTCTCTTGGCCTCCACGATGAATGATCGGGAACACATGAAAAGCTCTGTACGCCGCATGCTCGAACGCCGTGTGGAAGGCGTCGCCATCGTCACGTTTGGGATGGAAGAAGTTCTACTGGAGGACTTCAAATTGCGCGAAGTGCCGGTGGTTCTCGTCGATGTGGTTCACACCCGGCCCGGCGTCAGCACCATCCGCATCGATTACCTGAACGGAATCCGGCAAGCCGTTCAGCATCTTGCCGCTTTGCGCCATCGAAATATAGCATTCATCAGCGGCCCGCAAAATTTGAAGTCCGCGGCGGCCCGGCAACAGGCATTCCTGCAATCGATGGAAGAGATCGGTTTGCGCCCGGATCCCCGCTTGATTATCGAGGGAAATCACACCCTTGAGGGCGGACATCTTGCTTGCGCCGGACTCTTGTCGGGAGCACGTAAGCCGAGCGCCATCGTTTGCTCCAACGACCTGACGGCAATGGGAGTCATGCGGAGGAGCTATGAACTGGGAATTCATATTCCGAGAGACCTGTCGGTGATCGGCTTCGACGACATCCGGCTGGCGCAATTCTGTCTTCCCCCTCTTACCACCGTGCAGATGTCGCAATCAGAATTGGCGCGTCTGGCCTTCCATTCACTGTTAGCGGAAGTCGGAAGAAAGGAAGAATCGGTCGGGGGCACTGAGTTCGAGCTCAAGACCACCCTGGTCCTTCGCAAATCCACATCTATCTTCGGACCCGGAGACTGAGCTACCGCCCACGGGTTTTAGAGCATCATTTTTCCGGTTTTTGTAGCTCACTTCTCCGGGAACGCAACATTTTCCGGAGTCAGAATCTTTGTAAAATCCCGCACGATGGCGCTGGCTACGCCCGGATCGGGCTTTTCCCTCTGCGAATTTACCAACGCAATGGTGGTTATGTCTTTGGCCGGGGAATAATATACGCCGGTGTTATAGCCGGGGGTCCCACCCGTGTATCCGTACCAGCCCGCGGAGCAGCCGATGCCCAGGCCGAACGACAGCCCCGGTTTTCCAATCGGCAGGCAATCCAGCCGCTGTTTCTGTGTCACCGGGCTATTTGTGGTTCCCGTGACGTAGTCCTTCACCCAAATTTTCATGTCCGCCATGTCCGAGATCATAACGCCCGCGGCCCAAGTCAGCATTGGCGGGAGCAATACCGTCTCGTCCTTCCATCCTCCGTCCTTCTCCAAGGTGTAGCCGTGCGCGAACGGCTGCGGCATGTTCGGGTTGCTCGTCGGAAAACTGGTATTGTGCAGCCCGAGTGGAACCAAAAGACGGTTGCGGATCTCTTCTTCGACGGGATGGTGGGCAACTGCTTCTATAATTAGGCCGAGCAGCAAGTAATTCGTGTTGCAGTAATTCCATTTCGTCCCCGGCAGAAACAACGGCGGCTGCTTGACCGCATACCCAACCAGCTCCCGCGCCGTAATTTTTGTTTGTAGGGTTATGTTCAGCTTGTCTAATTCCGGCGTGTTGTAAGCTTCAAACAAACCGCTCCGCATCTGGCAAAGTTCGCGCAGGGTGATCTTCTCGGCGTTCGGAACTTTCACTCCGACATCGAACTTGCTCAGCGGATCGTCAAGATTCAGCTTTCCCTCATCCACCAGTTGCAGCAGTACGGTGACGACAAACGTCTTGGTATTGCTACCGATGCGAAACTTGTCGTCAAGTTGCATCGCCTCTTCGGGCGAGATGCTCTGGAATCCGACACCTTTGCGCCAGGGCGCTTTGCCAGGAATCCACACTCCAAGTACCGCCCCGGGAATCGGGCTTTTGCCCCCGAACGCTTTGAGCTCGGCGTTGGCTGTATCGACGAGTGCCTGCTGCGTCTTCGCACCCAACTCAGGAGCTTGCGCCCTCGCCTTACGTTCCAACTGCGGCAACAGAATAAATGCCGAGAGCAAAACGGCACTGACCGAAACGGTTTTCTCTCTGCGTAACATCCCAGGCCCTCTGGAGTCTCGACATTGTATGTGCAGTCGGGCGGGTAGGAGACAATAAGTTCGCTGATCGCCAGAAGCGCTCGACGCTTCATCCAAGAAACCTTTTTTCCTGGCTTACGAAATCCTAACGGAAGGCTCAGGAATTCCTGAATGGGCCTTCATACGATGGTGATGCAAAGATCTCGAGCCGCGACGTGCGCGGGCAGTGGGAGGAGCGTTTATGGAAGGCGGTCCGAAAGGCAGTGCAAAGGCGTGCAGCGCGCAATGTGCTGTGTGTGGAAGCCGTGTCGAGTTATATGAGCTTCCGGGAAGAAGGGAAAGGTACTGTTACGAATGCAGCGCCGATGTAGCCACGTCGATTTTGCTGACGACAGAGATTGATGCCGCGACAAGGTCCGGTGAGGAGACGGGGCTCTTGAAGGCAGAGTTTGTGCAATTAGGCCGGCGTCTATTGGAGCGAGCGCAATTGCAGTAGATCGTTCCGAAGGTTTCGCTCTCGACTCAATTCCTTGGAAGGAGTTCGGGCAGTTGAGCGGTGTTGTAAGCCCAGCCTGCCAGGACCTGAGCGTGCTGTAAGACGTTATCTTCTTTCACCTTGTCGAAGGTGTCCGCCTGCGTGTGATGTGTCTGGTCGTACTCGTAATCGGTTTGATTGCCGATTACGGAGAAACCTGGAATACCAACATCGTTGAAGGAAGCGTAGTCGCTGCCGTAGTAGCGCTCCATCCACGGTTGGATCAACCCCAAGTCCTCCATCGGCGCAAGGGTAGTATCGACCATCTTGCGAGCCGCGTAATTCTGGTGCAAACGGATCGTGAGAATCCGGGCTGTCCCCGTATCGTCCGCAAGAACAGCCGAAATTTTGTCCCACTCCGCCTGATGTTGTTTCACGTATTCGCGCGATCCAATTTCACCCTGTTCTTCTCCCGTAAACAGAACGATCCGAATCGTCCGCCTGGGCCGCATCCCCAGAGTTTTTATCGCGCGGCCCGCTTCGAGAACAGCCACGACCCCAGTGCCATCGTCGGTCGAACCCGACGCCAGATCCCAGGAATCGAGGTGCGCACAAAGAATGACCACCTCGTCGGCACCTTCCGACCAGGCTCGCTCCCGATGAACGCGACCGGCGTTTTCTACGCGTGCCGGACTTTTTCTCCTCACTCTACTTTTTGACTAGACCTGCACGCTGGGCCTGTGAACGAATGAACGCGAAATAGACCGGTCTCTCAACTGAAATCCGTACTTGCCAACGCCTGCGTTGCAGCGTGGAAGCCGCACATTCCATGCACGCCCCCGCCGGGCGGAGTCGACGCAGAACAGAGAAATAACCCTTTCACCGGAGTCTGGTACTGGCGGAACGTCGGACGGAAAAAAAGCTGGCGCAGAGAGTTTGCACCTCCGGTAATATTCCCGCCAACAAGATTGGGGTTTTCCTGTTCCATTTGCTCCGGTGATTTCGTCGAGCGAGCGAGGATCAAACTCCCGAAGCCGGGGGCGAACCGTTCTACCTGAGCTTCGATGCGACTGGTCATGTCTGACTGACTGCCTTTCGGAACATGGCAGTAAGCCCAGGCCGTATGACGACCTGCCGGAGCGCGGCTCGGATCGAAGAGACTTGACTGCGAGAGCAAGACAAACGGGCGCTCGGGATCTTGCGTTCCGAATAGCCCCCGCTCAGCATCGACAACGTCGTCGAGGCTGCCACCAATATGTACCGTGCCAGCCTGAATGCATTGCGACGCTTTCCACGGAATTGGTCCGCTCAGCGCCCAATCCAGTTTGAATGCACCAGGGCCGTACTCGTATTGTTCGAGTGCGCGGTAATAGCTGTCCGGTAAGCTGTGATTTGCAATTTCCAGCAGACCCTTCGGTGAAAGATCGCAAAGGACGACTCGGGAAGGCGGCAGCTCCTTCATTGAGCGAACACGCACTCCTGTAACAATTTCTCCACCCAACGATCGGAGGTAAGATGCCAACGCATCCGCAATCCGCTGCGAGCCGCCTTTCGCGATAGGCCAGCCGCTCACATGCGCCTGAGCCGCTAACACCAGACCGATCGCCGCCGTTCCCCAACAGTCGAGCGGCATCATTGAATGCGCCGCAAGTCCCGCGAAAAGCGCCCGAGCGAGTTCTGATCTGAAATGTGACTTGGCAAATCGGTTCGCGGGCCGTATCGCCTGAAGACCAAAGCGAGCCATCAGCATGGGTCGCTTCGGAATACCAACCGGGCTCAGGATATCGTCTTCCAAAAACCTCCAGTTTCTCGCCAAAGTGCCCACCAGACGTCGATAGGCCTTCGCATCCGCGCCGAGGCATTGACACGTTTTCTCGAGGTCATGCTCGAGGATCGCTGCGGACCCGTCGTCTAATGGGTGGGCCAAGGGATACGGCGGATGAATCCATTCGAGTCCGTGTTCGTGAAGGGGAAGGGTGCGCAAGAAGGGCGACGCCACCGCCATGGGGTGCACGGCCGAACAAACATCATGAGTAAAGCCAGGCAGTGTCAGGGCTTTCGAGCGAGTGCCGCCACCGACCTGTTCCTGAGCCTCAAGGACCACCACGGACCGCCCGGCACGAGCAAGAACAATCGCCGCAGCTAAGCCGTTTGGCCCCGAGCCAACGACAACGCCGTCGTATTCGCGTCTGTCCGTCACGCTGCGGTCAATCTTATCCCGTCTCGATCAAGGTTGCTGGTTCCGGGTCCACGATTGTTCTGTGGTGGCTGGCCAATGCGAACTTCAGCTACTGCCTGTTCCTCAGCGTCGCTTTCGGACGTACCGCCGTCGAATTCGCCTGTCTCTGCCTGCTCGTCTGTCTTCTCTACCGCCCGGAATCCGGGATCGGAAGATTTCTTTCTTCGGAAACCATGCGCGAATTGGGAAAAATCAGTTACTGCCTCTACCTGATTCACTGGGGTATTCTCTGGATGATTTTCCGTTTCGTCCTGCACACCCAGTTTGGCGCCGATCTTCGCCTGGACTTCACCGTTGCTCCTATCGCTCTTCTCCTCTCTGTCGGCATCGCCAGACTGTCGTGGACGTATTTTGAATCTCCTCTGCTCCGCCGCGCGCATCGTTCCTCCGAGCCGCTGTCGATCCCCGTGACTCCAGATCGCAAGGTCCGCAAACCGATCGAAGTGGAAGTGTTTTCCGAATATCCTTCGGCTGGCTGGCCTTTTGTAGATCTCCGAAAGTAAATCATTTCGGCACACCTGTCCTTCGGTACGGTGTACCATTCCGCTCATCCATTTCAGACTTCATTCATCCCTCCGGAGGCGGAAATGACCCATCGAAGCAGCTTCGCCGACATGAAGGCGGAACAGCAAAGAATGACCGCAAGCTGGAAAGCCGAAGGCCGTCAAAGCGAAGCGTGGGCGGTCGCAGATCCGGAGGTCGTCGAGATTTTCAGCGCGGGGATTGCCTTCGGTTTGAAAATGGCGCGCCGCAAAGGACGCCGTGACCCGCTGTACTCACCTGACGAATGGCGCAAAGCCCTGCGCGAAGCCGTCGAGAAGGCCGCCGAGCTCGAAATCAGTCTCCAAAAAGCGAAAAACGGCATGCAAACAGAAAAGAAGTAAATTCGGACTGTAGCTTCGCCATTCGAGGGAATGGGCCTTCCACAACGCAGGCAAGTTTAGCAATTTAAGAAAAAGCCTTGGGCCTGGAAGGCTTGGGCTACTGTGCTCCCCCGCTCTTGTTCGTTTCCGGCTGTGCCAATCCCGCCTGCCAATATTTGTTAAATCCAATATAATCCGACGGCAAATACGCCAAAATCGTTCGGCGCAGCTCCAGCATGTCGACAGTACCGATTCGTTTGTAGAGTATCTTCCCGTCGGTATCGATCAACACTGTATACGGCACTGCTGACTCCCACGTCGGATCAAACGCCTTCTGCAACCTAGCCGTGTCGTCCGAGGCAAAAAGCAAATTCCGGCTGGTGGCGTGTTTTTTCTCAAGCATCTTGAGGACGCTGTTGCTTTCGTCGGGCATGTTGGCCGCCACGGTGACTAAATCGAAATCCCGAACCTTGTACATCTGAAACGTATCTTGAAAATTGGCAAATTCATCGATGCACGACCCGCACCACGTGGCCCAGAAACTCACAAGCAGCATATGCTTCGTGGGATTCGCGCGAAGCTTCTCTAAATCCTCCGCCGTAGCCATCTCCACCTTTACCGGCTCCTCCTCAATTTTCCTGAGCGCCGCCTCGCGAGCCGCGGCCTTCTCTTGCCATTTCGTCGAACAACCAAAAACTCCCGTGTGCTTCACCTCCACTTCGCGGCCGGCCAGCAATGACTCGATGGCGTTCCTTGCATCCTGCGTTTTCACCTGCTCGATCCGGTAGCTATTGTCGATGCGTCCTTCGTACCGCAGCTTGCGATCCTTATCAAAAATGAAAATATGTGGCGTAGCCTGCGGGCCGTAGGCTCGCGTCACCGATTGCGTCTCTCCATCGTAGAGATACGGATAACGCAGGTGCTTGAACTCCACGCGAATCTTCATTTCGTCCAGAGAATCGCTCGTATCTGAGGAATCCAGTTCATCGATGCGAATAGCCTTCGGGTCATTCGGCTGAATCGCAACGACGGCCACGCCCTTTCCGCCGTAATCATCCTGCAGTTGCTGAATGCGTTGCTCATACATCTGCGAAATCGGGCAATGATTGCAAGCAAACACAACGGCGAGGACCGGGCTCGAGGCGTAGTCGCTTAGGCGATGAGCCTTTCCATCGACGCCGGGCAGAGCAAAATCCGGAGCCGGCGATCCCAAAGCAAGAATTGGATGCGTCGTTTGTCCGTAGACGGGAGAAATGACCAACAAAAGAAAAATCGCGCGCCACATCAGATCAGGACCTCCAAACCAGACACCACAAATCAAGTTTACGCTCAACGCGCGGCAACAGCCGACACATTCGCAAGCGGGCGCGGGCTCAGATCCGCATTCACCAGCCCCATGGCCCATTTTATGGCTTCCAGGTACATTCTCTGCAGCCGCGGGTCATCCCAGTTTTGGTCCACATGCCCCAGCGTGGAGTAATAAACACGGCCCTTGCCATATTGCTTCGCCCAGGTGACGGCGAAGTCGTGGTCCTTGCGATGCACCCGCGGATTGTTCAAGTCCAGTTTCGAAGCATCCAGCCGCATCAAGACACGTACCTTCTCCCGCGAAAAATCCTTGAGCTGATAGATTTCGTCTCGCAGAACGAACGACTTTCCCCATTGCTGCATCCCGGGAAAATCCGGATCTTCAACGATGATCGGCGCATCGAAAGTTCCCCATGGATGCTCGTCGAAATAGCCGCCAATCATCTCGCCATACTCCGGCCAACTCGTGAACGTAATTGTCGCACTGTGCACGCCGACGAAGCCCTTGCCGTCGTCGTGCACGAACGAAATGAGTGCAGCCTTCTGCTCATCGTTCATTTCCAACTCGCCGCCGGTGTAGAAGAGCACGGCGTCGAAATCGTTCAGATTCTTTGCGTTGTACTCCAACTTCTTTTTCGTGAGCACTTCCGTGTCGGTTCGAAGGGTGGTATCCCACAATCCGGAGTCGCGCCCCATGCGTTCGATGGTAGCCATCGCGTGAGAAACCGCTTCGTGCCGATAACCTTTTTCTTCCCCGAGCACTAGCAGGTGCTTCTTTGCATGCGCCTCGGCCTGACCGAAACAGCGGCCACCGAGAGCGAGAGTCGCCAGCACAAATAAAATCAAGCGGAACTTCTTCATCTGCACCTATCCTTTATTAGCCCGAACTATTGCTTCTTGCCAAGCCACATGATGGCGTTGGCGAACAGCTTGTTTTGGGTGGCGTCGCCGAAAACATTCTCGCCATGGCCCATGTTCATATAAACCATCCTGTATTTCGTGTTGGTCCACACAATGGGCATGTCGCCCTGAGTAATCACGTCCTTCACGCCAATCGGATAGTTCGAGGGGTCAAGGGTCACAAGCACGCGAACAGATTTATTTAGCCGCGGGCTAGGCTTCCACTGATACCACTCGTTGGAGGGCGCGGCATAGCTCGCAGGCATACCCACTGTCACCGGATGGGTTCGATCATCGACAATCATTTTGGCCTTCTGCACCGGCCAATTGTTGGTATAAAACACGGCGCCACCGAGAAAATCCACGAACCAGGGCCATTTCGTCGACTCGTCGTTGTATCCGGCGATGTGCAACCCCAGCCAACTGCCGCCATGCTCCATGTATTTCTCGAAAGCGACCCGTTGCGCGGCAGTATGCGGAAAATCGTTGATCCACAGGATCACCTGATAGGGCTTTAGATCGTTGTCATTGAGCTTGTCCCAATCCGTGGTGGTGTCGAACACGAAGTTGTTCTTCGCCGCCAAATCGCGAAAAAAAGTCAGTCCTTCCTTGCCGGTGCGGACGTGATCGGGTTCGACGTTGGTTGAATAAAAGGCCAAGGCCCGGAACGCAGGCTTCTGCGCCATAGCGCCGGTCGTGCCCACACAAAGAAAAAAGGCCATCGCACAGAAAGTGCGTACCGCAGTCGCTAAAGGTTTTCCCTTCATGGTACAGACTCTCCTATTGGCCCGCAGCCCAGAGGATGGAGTTCTTCACGATTTGCACGAAGGCCGGGTTCTGGAACAGCTCGCCATGATGCCCCATGAAAATATAAATGTTCCGCGCCTTTACGTGCTCGTTTGTCCAAATCACGGGATGATCTCCCATCTTGATCTCCGTTGTTGGCGTATACGTCTTCTCATCGACACTCGCCAGCACATGTACGTTGGGCCGCGGCGATTTGTCGTAGGTATAAAACTCCTCGTTCTCGATCACAAACGGAGACGGCACGCCTTTCATCGTGGGATGATTTTTGTCCTCGATGGCGACTGTCCCGGTTACGAATGTGGCGATGTAATTCTTGAAGCGGATGCCTCCCAGGAAGTCGCGGAACCACGGCCAAATCGCATACCCATCGAATTCACCGAGCAAAGTCGCGTGATGAAATCCGATCCACCCGCCTTTTCCTTCTTCAATGTATTTGATGAATGCAGCTTTCGCCGTGTCTGTCCAATTGTAAGGAGGATAATTCAGCTGAAGGAACAGTTTGTATTGCGCCAGAAAACTGTCATTGATTTTTTTCGTGTCTTCGATGTAGTCGACGGTGAAATTGTTTTCTTTCGAAAATTCTCCCAGCCAGTTTTTCGCCGCATCGACAAACGGTTGGTGTATTCCGCCATGCTCGGCCAGGGCAATCACACGAAAACGAGGAGTCTTTTCCTGTGCGCAGGCATTCCCCGTCGTCCCAATGGATACGAGCGTCAGCAAAAACAGCGCCACGAACCTGCTCAGCCAAAATCTTTGCGCTCGGAGCATCTTGGAACCTCGATGGCCCTTGCAGTTGAAGCCATTCGCCTGGGGCCGGGAGTGCCGAAAGAAGCAGGAAGCGTTCGAAATACGGCTTCACCGCGAAAATACCAACAAACAATCGTTCCTTCAAGGACTAATTAATGATTGTTCAGAAAGTCGGCGAACGTGGCGCGCGCGTCTCGCCTCTTGATCATTCCATCTCAAATGTCAGGAAGGTCAGCTTACCGTTGCGCTCCACTTGCAGCGCCGCAGGATCGCCCGGCTTGAGCTTCCCGAATTCGGTGCGAAGTTGCTCCATGCTCGTAATGGGAACACGATTGAAAGCGTGAATGACGTCGCCCTCCTGCAGCCCGGAATCCACCGCCAGCCGGTTCGCGACGGTGGCGGTGACCAGAACACCAGAAGGAATTCGCAGCGGTCCCACAAATTCTTCAATCTCCCGGTTGATGGTGGTTCCAATAATCCCAAGCCGCGCGATCAGGTCCGTTGCCGGATTCGAAAGGTCTGAAAGCCGGCTGAGATCATGGAGAGGTTCAAGCACGGGAACCTGCAATTCCATCCGCTTGCTTCCCCGCACAATTTGCAGGCCCACCTTGTCACCAGTGGTCCGCAAATACAGGCTCAACGTGAACAGCGCCACGTTGTCAACCGGCATGCCGTCGATCGATTCAATGACGTCACCGACGCGCAGGCCGGCGTGAGCAGCTGGACCACCTTCATCCACGTCGGCAACGACGACGCCGGGAGTTTCCGTTAGACTCAATCCGCCGGCCAAGTCCGGCGTGAGCGATTGCAAATCTGCGCCGATCGTTCGTCGTCGCACACGGCCGTATTTGCGAATCTGTTCGTACGCATAGCGAGCAATCCCACTCGGAATCGCGAAGCCAATGCCTTCATTACCCCCGGATTTTGTGTAGATGAATGTGTCGATGCCGACGACCTCACCTTCGACGTCCACCAGCGGACCGCCACTGTTGCCTGGATTAATCGCCGCGTCTGTCTGGATATACACCATCGGATCATCGGGATCGGGTTGCCGGAGGACGGAACTGACCAACCCAAACGTCACGGAGTTCTCCAGCCCCTCGGGACTCCCAAACGCCAAAACGACTTCTCCTTTGTGCAAGCGGTCGTAGCGAGCGAATGGAAGCGTCGGTAACCCCGCCGCTTCGACCTTCAAAACGGCTAAATCAATCGTCTTGCTGGCGCCGACAATGCGCGCATTCAGAATGCGCCCCTTGGACTTCAACATCGCCGGTGCTTCCCCGTCTTCTCCCGCCTGCGGCGTCAACACAACGCGAACGCGGTCCGCACCCTTCACCACGTGAAAATTCGTAACAATATATCCGTCCGGATCGATGATCACTCCCGATCCAAGACTGCGTTCTCTCCCAAACGGGCTCGGGCTGTTGCTCTTATCATCTTCATCTTCATCGCCGGTGCCATATCCGGTGACCAGCACCTCGACCACGGCCGGCGAAACTCGCTTGACCAGTGATTCAAATGCGGCGCTCATGTCATGAATTACATCTACACCCGCCTTCGCGGGAGGCGTTTGCGGAAATGCGGCGTCCGCGGCCAAAAACACGCAAGGAAGCAGCAGAACAAATCCACGCAACAGCCGGAGGACACATTCTTGATGGCATGCCATGAATCTCACGAGAGTTCACCCTTCGGAGACGGGGCAGCACTCGCTTCGTGCCGTTCCGTCGAACCTTCCCACTGCACGATTTTCAGGTCCAGCACAAAAATGGAATAAAGCACGGGAACAAGCAGCAGCGTAATAAAGGTCGCCACCCCAAGCCCGCCAATCTGCGCGTAACAAAGCGGCTGCCAGAGCGGCCCCCCATGCATGGCCAGAGGGAACAGCGCAA
Source organism: Candidatus Acidiferrales bacterium (assembly GCA_963722985.1). Taxonomy (GTDB): domain Bacteria; phylum Acidobacteriota; class Terriglobia; order Acidiferrales; family UBA7541; genus Acidiferrum. Next base: position 1,968,503 of record CAVROZ010000008.1, read on the forward strand.
GAATGGTAGCTCCAACCGTGATCATCACCGGCCGTAACCGCACGATCCCCGCATCCAGCAACGCCAGTTCGAGCGGCTCACCCTTTTCATGCATTTCCTCTATGAAATCGAACAGCACTATGACGTGGCTAACAATAACGCCAATCAAACTGGCAATGCCAAGAAACGCCATAAAACCGAACGATGATCCCATGAAGTACAGTGCCAGTAGCGCGCCCACAACGCCATACGGCGTCGCTGCCAAAACCAGGATAGGCTTGACGGCATGCTTGAATTGGAACGCCAGCGCAAGAAAAATCAGCGCAATCGAAACCGCCATGACCACCGCCAAATTTTTGAACCCCTGTTCCTGCTTGGCCTGCTCTCCGCTTACATTGATGCTGTAGCCGGGCGGCAGCGTCTTCTGCAACTCTGCCAATTGCGGCCTCGCTGCCGCGAAAACTTCGGACGGCAGCGTGCCCGAGGTTGGAAAGCTCTGCACCGAGATGGTTCGAAAATGTTCAAGATGCCGGATCCGTAGGCCTTGCAGGACATTTTCGATTGATGAAACCGACAACAGCGGCACTTTATTGTTTGACGACGACGAATACACATAAAGATTCTGGACATCGGAAAGACTGGCGCGTTCCTCCATACGCAGACGCGCAACCACAGGAATTTGCTGGTCTCCGCGGCGGAGCGTGGTTAGGGCAGATCCGTTCAGCGCGGAGCTCGACGATTGCGCAACGTCTTGATTGGTGACGCCAGCCATGTTCGCCCGGTCGGGATCGACCTTAAGAGTGACCTGGAATCCATCCTGACCCCAATCGTCCCGCACGCGAGCGGCGTTCGGCACCGCGCTCAAAATCGCGGCAACTTTGCTCGAAATCGACCGCAAGTTCGCAATGTCCTTTTCTTCCTCGAGTGGATTTACGTCGGCGAGGCCGGTCACACGCAACTCCACAGGATAATCGACAGGATTGGTTTGTAGTTGGCGCACATCCACCCGCGCACCAGCAACCGTTTGCGATACGGCCGCTTGTAGTAAACCGATCAGTTTCGGCGTATCTTCCTTTTCGTACAATTCGACGATGATCTGCGCGTAGTTCAGTTGCTGCAATTGCGGCGTCACCGAAAACCAGAATCGGGGGCCACCGCCTCCTTCAAAGGTGGTGATGGATTTCAACACCGGCCGCGGTTTTCCATCCTTTCCAGGATGCTCCAGCCCGTATTTTTCCGTGCTCGCACGAATTGCATTTTCCACTTGTATGGCCGTTTGATTCGTAACGAAGAGTGGGACGTCGTTCGGTAGCCACACATCCATGAACGAAAGGTATTGCACATCGTCCGGGAAAAATTGCGTCTTCAACCGGTGGCCCACGAAGCCGCCAAGCGCCAGAAACAAAAGGGAACCCGCGAAGACCAGCCAGCGGTGATCGATGGCGAACTTCCCAATGCGATAATAAAAGCCGCTGAAGCCGCGGCTGCGTCGCTGCTCCATGGATTGCTCCGCCTTTTTCGTCGGACCAAGCAGGTAGTAGCCCAAGAAGGGAATAAATGTCATGGAAACGAGCCGAGAAGCTACCAGCGCGCAGGTCATCATCACGGGCAGGCTGAACAAAAATTCTCCGGTGGTACCGGTCAGCAGAAGAAACGGAATGTACGCGACGATATTTGTGATCGTCGCAAACAGAATCGCGTGCGCCAGCCGGGTCGGACCAAGCCATGAAGCAATGACAGGCCGATGGTGCTCCGCCAACATGCGCTTGATCGAATCGCTCGCAACCACCGGATCATCCACAAGCAATCCCAGTGCGATGATCAACGTGGCGATGGACACCTGTTGCAGATCAATCCCGAGTAGATGCGCGAATCCGAAGGTCATCGCCAGCGTGATGGGAATGGACAGCGCCATCAGCAGCGCCGATCTCCATTCCCAGAAACCGATCAGTGAAACAATCACCACCAACCCAATTGCCTCGTACAGCGCGTCCATGAACAGGTCCACATTTTCCTTCACCTGCCGGGGCTGATCGGAAGTGGCAGCGATCATCAGGTCCGCCGGCAATAGTCGTTTCGTCTCGGCCAGCTTCGCCTGAACGTCCTTGGCGAACCGGTCGATCTGTTCCCCTTCGCGCATCTGTACGGCGAGCGTGACGGCCCGCGTCCGTTGCCATTTCCCTCCTTCGTCCCTCCACGTGTAATAGTTGAGATACCGCGCCGGGCTTTGATACCCGCTGCGGATATCGACCAGGTCGCGCAGATACACCGCCGCACCAAAACTGGACGTGCCGACAATGACATTCCCAATATCTTCCGGTCTGACGAATTCCCCCGATGGGTCGATGAGGATATTTTTCGAAGCAGCTTCGAGCGTCCCGCCGGGCAGGGTGATGTTGCGGGCGTTCAGAATGCTCTTCAGATTAGAAGGCTGCAACCCATAGGAAGCCAGCCGCTCCTGCGAATAATCTAGATAAATCTGCTCCGCCAAAACACCGGACGTGTCCACTCGGGAGACTTCGGGCGCTCCACGCAGCGCGCGCGAAAGTAAATCAGTGAAGTTATCCAGCTCATGGTAGGTGTACTTGTTTCCGGGATTTGCCGCCAGCGTCGCGCCGAGCTGTTGGGGATCATGGACCAGCACGGGCGGCCAGGCGTCCGGATGAATCTCGGACTCGTGCACGCGAGTTTGCAGAAAAGACTGGCCGGCCCCGTACAGCGTGGCGTCATCCTTGGTTGTAAAACCATCCGCAACCACAAAGCCGGGCCCATCAAACAACTCCATGTTTGAGAGAAGGCCCTGCTCTTCCGCGTACTGCACAAACAACCGCATGGCCCGCCCGACCGATCCGACCGGCACTGATTCCGGGAAACAGGTGACCACGGAAACGGGCGTCCCTGCGGGTTTTCCCCTTCGTTGGTTGCGGACTTTGGCAATCGCAGTTTCGATGGCCTGCGCTCGAACCGCGATCGTGGTCATTGCTTCAAGGGGGCTTGCCACAGTCAGCATCAGTGCCGCCGTGTCGCCAAAATCACTGTTGAACTTGATCGGTCCGGCCCCTTGCGGCAGGCTCAGCGAATTCAGCTTTAAATTCATGTCGCTGAATTCCTTTTTCGAATCTGTGATGCTGTCCGCAAGTTGTACTTGGATGATCGACAACCCCGGCATAGACAGAGACTTGAGACCAAAATCTGCCCCCAGGGGGGCCCGGATGTGCGAATTCTCCGCGATCGTTGATTCGATCGGGCGCGTCACCAATTGTTCGACTTGTTGCGCGGTTGCTCCGGGCCATTGCGTAATGACCGAAGCCACGCGCACAGGAATATTCGGATCCTTGCGTTTGGGCATCCGCGTGTATCCGTAAATCCCCATGGCCACCGTCGCCAGCAGCAAAATCCACGAGACTTGACGGTTCTCGACGAAGAACCGCGCCGTGTTGTGCTCGTTTTGGATGTAGTCGCCGTCAGTGCGGTGTGCCATGAACTGGTCTCAAATGGGCTATGGAATAAGCCGGACGACTTGTCCGTCGACGAGCAGCGGCGCCCCGTTCGAGATGACCTTTTCACCAAGGGATAGGCCGCTCACGATCGACACTTTATTTCCGAAAGCATCGCCGGGAGTCACATTCTTGCGGCGCGCCACGTCTTTCCCGCTTTCCTGATTGACCACGAACACGCTGAACACCTTCGTGCCATCGTTCACCGAGACAATGGAACTCAACGGAACAACCAGCACCGGGCGTTGAAACTTCGTTTGCCCAAGGTCCAGAGTCGCCACCATGCCGGCCTTCAACAATTCTTTCTCGTTCGGCAAAGTTACTTCAATTTGAAATGTCCGGCTTTTCTGGTCTGCTTGCGGCGAGATCGCCGTGACCTGTCCGATGAATTCCTGGCGATAGGTTTCCGTTGCCACCGCCTGCTTCTTTCCGAGTTTCACCGTGCTCAGAACGGTATCGGGTACGCCAAAGATCGCTTTGAGCAGGTGAATATCTCCAAACGTAAAGCCCGTTGTGCCCGCAGCGACCAGCGCGCCAATTTCTATATTGCGGCTGAGAATCGTCCCGTCCGTTGGAGCCCGCAATTCGCAATCGGAAAGCGCTTGCTGCGCTTGGCTGAGCATCGCCTGCGCCGTGACCAGCGAGCCCTCCGCGGAGTCATTCTGCGCCTTGGCCGCATCGTAATCGGGTTGGGTCATGGCGTTCGCTGCGTACAACGCCTTCGCGCGGTTGAAATCCTCCCGCGCTTTTTGCGCGCCGGCTTTGGCTTGTTCCACTTGCCCCGCGTACTGCTCGACAGTGTGGCGATAGTCCTCCTGTCGGACCGTGGCCAGCACCGTTCCCCTCTTCTCGTAGTCCCCTTGCTGGATATTCCTCACGCGCCCGTCGGCGCCCTTGCGCTGTAAAATACTCACCACATATCCGCTCGATTTGAACGACAGGGATACCTGCGTGTAAGGAACCAGGCTTGCCGAATAGTTCACCGCTTCGTTCCCCGAGTACTGCTCCACGGGTGTAACCACGACCGGCGTTGGCGGATTTTCGGTCGACTTTTTCTCTTCCGAACAGCCGCCACAAAATCCGACGAGCGCGCAACAGAACGTGGTCCGAACAATCTTTCTCGCGCTACTTCGATGCATCTCTTAATCCTCACCGAGCGATTTCTCGAAATCAGAGCGAGCCGTCCAAAAAGCCGTGACGGCCTGAATGTACTGCGCGCTGGCTTGCGCCATGTTGGTCTGTTCCGCCAAGGCACTGGTCAGCAGCGCTGCCTTCTCCTTGTATTGATCCATCACCGTCTGGAGTTTTTCCTTCTCCGCTTGCTGTGCCAGTTGCGCCACCTGTACATTGGCGCGCGCCTCGCGCAATTTCCGGAAGCGATTGCCGAGATCGACGGCAACCTGGCTTTGCGTTTCCGTAAGACTCAGCGAACTCTGTTCAATCGTTCGCTGCTTTTCGTCCATCAAATGCCGTTTGTAACCCCAGTCGTACAAATCCCACTTGAAATTGATCCCGACGGTGTTGATGTAATTCGGCAGACCTTGAACGCTGAACGGCGAAAAGAAAAGGTACTGAAGGCCGACTTCCGGAATGTACGCGGCTTTTTGGATTCGGCGGGAATAGACGGCTTGATCCAATTTCAACTTGGCCTGTCGAATTTCTGACCGGTAATCCAGCGCTTTCTCCCGCGCCGCATCCAGATTCGATTCTTCCGGCAGTTCTTCCGGCAAAGCGGCAGGCCGAAACTTGATCCGAATATCTCTGGCGAGAAGCACATTCAGATTTTCCTTCTGCGAGTCCAGCGTGTCGTTTAACGTCAGCACCTGCACCTCGGCCTGCGCCAGCTGACTTTTGACGCCCGCGCTCTGATAGGCGAGAACTGTCTTCTCCTTTAGGTATTCGTCCGTGGTGCGATCGATTTCGCGGAGCGACTTTACGTTCTCCTCCGCGGCATCGAGCGCGCTTTGCGTTTGCAGCAAGGAATAATAAACATCCTTCACCGTGTTCGTGATCTGTTGCCGTTGCTGGCGAGTTTGTTCTTCGGCAAGTTTCTTGCCCACCTGCAAGGCTTCAATGTTCAAATGAATGTCGTAGAGCTGAGAGAGGGGTTGATAGGCCTGCACAACCGCCATTCCTGTCGCCTTGACTCCGGTCGTGATGGGCTGATTCTGGTTCGGCACCGGCACGCCGTTCACCGTTCCAAATACTCCTTTATCAAACGTGATTGTCACGGGCGTCAGAAGGCCGCCACCGGTCAGTTGCACATTAAATTGGGGATACCTCTGGGTGCGCGCGGCAAGAATCTGGTCGTTTGCGGATAGTTCGGCTTGTTTCGCGATTTTGATCTGCCGGTTACTCGATTGAGCGATCGAGAGGGCCTGGTCCAGCGTGAGAATTTCTTCCTCCGCAGGTACGCTCTCCTGGGCATGCATGGGAACACACCCTGCCGCCAGAAGAAAAAAGACGCCGCAACTAAGGATTTTCAAACGCCCGCTCCTGACGGATTTCGGTGGTGAACGGCCTGTTCTCGGGACGGGCGAAAACAGAACTCGCCGCTAACGGTTACACTCCTTCAACTTCAACTTGCGGCGGACTTTATAACTCGCCTTCCGCTTTTGTCAACGGTAATTGGCCGATGCGCAACCGAAAACAGTTGTTCCCGTAGCGGACTCGGTGTTAGATTACCGCCCCGCCCAAATGGGAAGTAGAAATATCGAGCCAGTTTCTTCAAGCATGACCTGGAAGAGGTTTTCTGAAGTCAGCGGCGCTCCCATTCTTCGTTGATCGACTCATTTCACGGAGGATTTCATGAAGCAGTTCAATCGACAATTATTGGCGGCTTGTGTCGCCCTCGGTCTGCTGTTTTCGTGCGGTTTGGCGCTGGCAGCGGATGAGCCGGCGAACGTTGCCGGTACCTGGAAGGTTTCTGTCAGCGGCGGCGCTGGAAGCGCCGAGCAGACGATCGTCCTCAAACAGGAGGGAAACAAGATTGCCGGTTCTTTCAAAGGGCCTCGCCAGTCTGGTCCTCTCGAAGGGACCGTGGACGGCAAGAACATCTCTTTCCATGTCTCGACTCGTGTTCCGCTCGATTACAAAGGGACCGTTGATGGCAATTCGATGAAGGGAACAATGACAGGGAGTGGAAAGACCGGCGATTGGACCGCCGCTCGCGCCAACTAGGGAGAAAAACAAAAAATGGTCCTGGGCTTTAGCGGAAGCGGCGAATCACAAGATTGTGTCGGTCCGAACGATAAAGGCCCAATACATACAAGATCACTGTACCTTTTGTCGAGTAGATAACCTGCCGGATTCGTAACAAAGGCTCGCGCCTCGGCACGCCCAGAAACTCTGCTGTGCGTGGGTCGGCCGCCGTCGCATCTACCTCTTCATCCGCGTAGCCGAGCACGACGCCATAGCTACGTTCCAGAATTCCGAACAACGACTCGCGCTCCAACGGCTCAGAGAGCAACCCGCCATATTGCTTCGCCGAGAAATAGCAGGTTTCGAGGGCGAACGGCTCTCCGGCCGTGTGCCGCAGGCGCTCGAGCTTCAACACTTGGCTCTTCGGTGCGAGCGAAAGCCGCGCGGTGGCTTCCGGTTCATCGTCGACCACTTCGGAGAAGAGCACCTTCGATCCGACGATCAAGCTGCGGGTTCTCATCTGCTCCGTGTAACTCATCAATTTGTTGAAGTGAATCTTCGGTGTCGAAACAAACGTGCCAACACCGCGCCGCCGCTCGACCACTCCTTCCCGTTCGAGGGTCGCGAGGGCATGGCGCGCGGTCATGAGGCTTACGGCGTGAATGCGAGCCAACTCCCGCTCTGAAGGGACGGCATCTCCCGGGCGCAGTCCTCCCGAGGCAATAATCCGACGGACCGCTCCCTGGATCCTTTGATAGGCGGGAAGTCCGTTGCGAGTTTTTACCGGCATCTGCTGTTCCTCGACAATCCGCGGGGGCCTGGGCGACCGGCTACATAATCGATATTCTTCAAATGAAACTTGCAGTCTCGGCTGGCACCCATGGCGCTACTTCTTTCGTTCGTACACACACTCGTGTCTGAATCCAGTACCGAACGCAGCAAAGGGGCACCCCTTCCCCGCGACCAATCCCCTAGGACGGACGTGATTCCCTGGTGCTATAGCGCACGTGTCGTGTTTCTCTTATAAATTAAGAATTTCTGCTTGACAAGCATTTCTTGGTGCTATATAGCTAGTCACACTGCGTGCGTCAGCTGTTGCTGATTTGGGGTGCTTGTCGTTGACTCTAATCGTTTGAAGCCGGGGAGACGCTGCTCGTGGACCACGAGTCAGCATGGGAGGATCTTTATGAAGAAATTGCAGTCACTGGTGTTGGCGCTTTGTTGCCTTGCGTTCATCGTCTCGATTTGCGGCGCTAGCGCCACTTTCGCTCAAGAAGTCACCGCAACCATCACTGGGACGGTTACCGATCCGAGCGGTGCCGCCGTTGCCGGGGCTAACGTCACGGCCACCTCGGTCGAACGCGGCACGAAGTATGCGGCAAGTACCAACGACGCGGGCATCTATCGGATACCGCTGTTGCCGGTAGGCAATTATGACTTGCGGGTCGAAAAGGCCGGATTCCAAACCGCGCTGTACCCCGCATTCACCCTCGTTTTGAACCAGATTGCTCGCGTTGACGTGGAGATGAAGGTCGGTCAAGTCAGTCAGACTATCGAGGTCACTGGCGCCGCACCGATTCTGAAAACCGAAGCGACTCAGGTTGACACGGTTATCGACGCCGCGACGAACGACGCGTTGCCACTGGCCACGCGCAACTATGTCGAGTTGACTTTGCTTTCGCCTGGAGCAATTCACCCTGACCCCAGCAGTTTCAACAACGGCGACAATGTCAACAGCGGCGCGCGCCCGTTTATCAACGGCAACCGCGAACAGGCAAACAACTTCCTGCTCGACGGTATGGACAACAACGAAGTCTCGGATAACCTCCTCGGTTACACGCCGTCACCGGACGCAATCCAAGAATTCAACATGATCAGCAATAACGCGCCCGCGGAATTCGGTAACTTTATGGGGGGCGTCGTCAGTGCCACCATCAAGTCCGGCACCAACGGCTTGCATGGCGACCTTTGGGAGTTTTTCCGCAACAACGTGCTAAACGCCGACCAGTGGGAGAACAAAATCAATCCGGCCGCCCCTCCGATTCCTGTGGCTCCGCTCCGCTGGAACATGTTCGGCGGCACCCTGGGTGGTCCGATTATTAAGAACAAGCTGTTCTTCTTCGTTGATTATCAGGGACAGCGGTTCGACCATCCTCCGGCGGCCAGCTTCATTTCTGTTTTCACACCAGCTGAACAGGGCGGAAATCTTGGCGCGCTTTGTACACAGGGCTTTGTTGGTGGGGTTTGCGCGAGTGCGGCCAATCAGCTCTACAACCCGTGCGCAAACGTCTCTTGCACGGCAGCTTCTGCGCCAACCACCGGCACGCGTCCGATTTTTCCGAACAACATTATTCCGGCCAATATGATCAGTCCCGTGGCGACTGCATTGTTTAACTCGGCTCTGTATCCGAAGACCATCAATAACAACTTGGTTGACAACGCTTATCAATTCATCGGGCAACAGTACAATGCAGACCAAGGCGACATCCGGATCGACTACAGAGTCTCCGATTCAGACCAGATTTCCGGTCGGTTCACTCGCGCCTTGCAGACCGATCCTTCGAACAACTCACAGCCTCTTTTTGGTAACGGCCTTGTTACGGCTCCCATTTGGAGTACCGTCGGTGATTGGACCCACACCATTTCTCCTACCGTCGTGAACGACATGCGCTTTGGCTGGAACCACATCGTCCTGAATACGGGGTCGACTTGGGATCCGTCCGTTGGCGCCTTCGGCGAGTCCATCGGAATCGCGAACTCCAATCCGGGTACCTTGGCAGGCCTTATCGGCTTGGCATTCGGCGGTGGTACGCCCTCCGGCCCGACATGCGGAACGATTAACTGCATCGGAAACAGCCTGATCACCCAGAGCTTCAACAGCCAAGTCTGGCAGTTCGACGATGGCGTCACTTGGACGAAAGGCCGCCACACGCTGAAACTCGGCGGACAGTACATGTTCGACAACATCACTGTCTTCTACTCCGGGAACAGCGGCTCGTTGGGCAATATTACCTTCGGACCTAACTTTACTGCCTCTTCGGCTACGACGACCCTTGCCGGTGTAGCTCCAAACGGCGGCAACGGAATGGGCGATTTCCTGCTCGGATTGCCCAGCACCTTCGGCCGCGGCCTCAGTGGCGGTAACTGGGTTCAGACCTCCAATATCTTCGCGGGTTATGCCCAAGACACCTGGCGCGTCTCTGATCACCTCACTTTGAACTACGGCCTGCGCTACGAAGCGCACACTCCGTGGATCGAGCGCAATGATCAGCAGGTAAACTACAACATCCGCCTCGGCGAAATTCAGTACGCCAACCAGGATGGGGCCAGCCGATCCCTCTACAACGGGACATATGGCGGTAAGGACTTTCAGCCGCGCATCGGTTTCGCCTTTACTCCCGGCGGACGGTTCGAGGGCAAGACCGTAATTCGTGGAGCCTTCACCATCTCCGACTACCTTGAAGGAACCGGCACCAACCTCCGGTTGCCTCTTAACCCGCCGTATGACGGTGGTGCAACGACCGGTGGCGAATTCCAGACGCTTTACACTCCAACCGGGAGCACCGTCTTTGGTTTGCCGACGACGAATTTGGCGCAGGGCGTCATCGCGCCGCCGGCGACGGGCCTTTCCTGCCCGAACTTCTCATGCTACCAGGGTGGCGTATTTCGTCTCTGGGATGCCAACGTTCAGCCGGCCATCGACGATCAAGTCAACCTGACCATCCAGCACCAATTCTCGAATAGCCTGACCTTTCAGGTCGGTTACGTCGGTCAGGTCGCCTATCATCTGATGGTACCTTTCAAGTACAACCAGCTTGTCGCGCAGCCCAATTCGGCTTGCGCGACGCCTCCCTGCAGCTCGCCGAGCCTCTATTTCCAGAATGGCAGCGGCCCGGCATTGGCCGCTTCGATCGACTCGACGGGCGGTACGGTTTCCGGCACACAGTCGAATGGCAGAATGATGTACAACTCCCTGCAGGCTGTACTGCAAAAGACCATGAGCAAGGGACTGCAGTTCCAAGTGTCCTACACGCTCTCGAAGTGCATGTCGAACAACACCGGCTACTACGGTACTTGGTCCGGAGCGAGAGGCTCGAACACAGCTAGCCCGTACTGGCAGAACGTTTATCAGCCAGGAGCAGAATGGGCGCCGTGCTACTACGACGCAGCCAATACGCTGACGAGCTATGCTATCTACGACCTGCCGGTCGGCAAGGGCCGGCAATTCGGCAACGACATGAACCGAGTAGCGGACGCCATTGTCGGCGGCTGGACGGTCAGCCCCATTCTCTCTCTGCACACGGGTTTCCCGATGGCGATGTACAACCTGGGCGGCGACCCGACCGGTACGTTCTCGGGCGGTATCCGGCCCGATTGCAACGGTACGAACACCATTTACGGGCGTCGCAACTTCACCGCAGCCGGCCTCGGCGGCGGTTACATCTGGTTTGACCCGAGCAACTACACCAACAACACCAGCGGCTTCGGTACCTGCGCGCCACAGCTTGGCGGACTGCGAGGGCCGGGCTATTACAACTGGGATATCAGCTTGCAGAAAAACTTCCAGTTGACGGAACGGTTCAAATTGCAGTTCCGCTCCGATTTCCTGAACGCCTTCAACCGCGTTAATCTTGCGGCTCCCAATACCACCGTGGATCAAAACACCACCGGTCAAATCACCGCCTCGCAACCTGCGCGTAACATCCAGTTTGCGTTGAAGCTTTACTTCTAACCGCTAGAACAACGTATAATGAGGCAGGCGTTCACCCCCGCCTGCCTCATTTTTATTTCTGGGGGGAGTTTTCGGCAAACCTCTGCCTGCTTCAACGGCGTCAAAATCGAATGCCCAGAAATACAGCTCCACTCTTCGCGCTTTTAACCAGCGTCTTGCTCTCGGCTATCCCGCTCGCCGGTCAGGCTCCCAAGGCCCCCTCCGGAACGGGCGATGCCGCGTCGCCTTCAGCAGCCTCTGAAAAGGCACTTGCGATGGCGCAGGAGGGCCACTGCAAAGAAGCAATACCCGCTCTCAAGCGCACCCTAAGCAGTCAAGCCCCGGAAGAAGCAAAAAAGAGAGCTGCCGTCGCGGGATTGAACTGTTCGCTGTCCCTGGATAGTCGCGACTCCGCTATGGACTTCATCCGGTTCCTCAGCAAGCAATTCCCCCAGGATCCCGAAGTGCTGTTCATCCTTACCCATGGCTACTCCGATTTGTCCACGCGAGAGGCGCAGGATCTGGCCCGCACGGCGCCGCAGTCTATCTCCGCGCACAAACTCAACGCCGAGGCGCTCGAGATGCAAGGGAAGTGGGACGACGCCCAACGCGAGTACGAGGGAATGATCGCGAAAGAACCGAATTCGCCCGGGCTACACTTTTTGCTCGGCAGGTCACTGCTTTCGCGCCCGGACGCGGATGCCAAGATGACGGAACGCGCGAGGCAGGAATTCCAGAAAGAAATCGAAATTGATCCGAAGAACGCCGGCGCCCACTACGTCCTCGGAGAATTGGCGAGGCGGGACGAGAACTGGGACGAAGCCATTGCCCAATTCTCGACCGCTGCAAAACTCGATGCTCACTTCGCCGAAGCTTATCTCGGTTGGGGCTTCGCGCTCGTCACTGTCAAACGTTATCAGGAAGCGATTGCTCCTTTGCGAGTTGCGGAGCGGCTGACACCCGGAAATCCGTCGGTGCATTATTCTCTAGGTACCGCGCTCATCCGAACCGGACAGAAGGAGGAAGCGGAGAAGGAATTCGCCATCCATCGCACGCTTACTGCTTCCGCGCCGCCCCCAGCCGGGGGCGACAAGCCGCAATAGCCCCCTTTTTTGGTTTGATTCCAGGCCAAAAGAAAAGCAAAATCGTCTTATGCAGGTCCCAGGTCCGGGCCAAACTTGGCCCTGTTTGCACCGGCGCGCTTTCCTCTCGGCATTGGCAGGGGCGATGGTTATGCCGAAATGGCGAAGGTTAGCTTCGCCAGATCCAGCGCGTTATCCATTTCAAGAAGTTCTTCCAGAAAAAAGCGGCATTCGTTGGGCTCATTCATCGGGGAAGTCCCCGGGAAAGTATTTGCCAGAAACGACAGGAGCCGGGTGTGCGTTTTTCGACTTCGACAATGACGGCTGGATGGACATCTACCTGGTGAACAGTGGCAAATGCGACTTCTTCAATCCAGATCCGCCTCTGCAGAACGCCTTGTACAAGAATAATCGCGACGGCACATTTACCGACGTGACGGAGAAGGCCGGCGTGGGAGCCGGCGGATTTGGCCAGGGTGTGGCCGTCGCTGACTACGATGGCGACGGCTTTCCCGATCTATACGTCACGCAATACGGGAAAAGCATTCTCTACCACAATAATGGCGACGGCACCTTCACGGACGTTACCGAGAAAGCCGGTGTTGCCGCGCCCGGCTGGGGCTCGAGCGCGGTATGGTTTGACTACGATAATGATGGTCGCCTTGATTTGTTCGTGGGCCGTTTCGTCGATTTCAGCAAGACCCTCAATCGGGCCTGCGGTGTCGAGGAGGATGGCCACCGCCACTATTGCATTCCGCAGACATACTCGCCGATGCCGAGCTATTTGTTTCATAACAATGGCGACGGCACGTTTACCGACGTCAGCAAGGAATCCGGTATCGCCGGCCATTTCGGAAAGGTTTGGGGCGTGGTCGCGACGGACATCAACAACGACGGGTTGATGGATCTGTGGGTGAGCAACGATACTACAGCTGATTTTCTTTTCGTCAATCAGGGTAAGGGAAGATTCACTGAGAGCGGAACAGCTGCAGGCGTTGCCTACAGCGACAGTGGGCGCCCGCGCTCGGGAATGGGCGTGGATTCCGCGGATTTCAACGAAGACGGCTCGATGGACCTGTTCGTCGCCAACATCGATCGCGAAACGTTCGCCATTTATAAGAACAATCGCGACGGAACATTCGACGACGTCTCGGTTCCCACCGGTATAGGCAAGGCCACTAGGCTCATGAGCGGATGGGGATTGAAATTTCTCGACTACGATAATGACGGCAACCTTGACCTGTTCCTTGCGAATGGCAATCCCGACGACCTGATCAACTCGCTGCACGGCGAGGTCACCTATGAAGAGCCTCTGATGCTTTTTCACAACACGGGCAAGGGATTTCAGGATGTGAGCATGTCCAGCGGACCGGTCTTTGCACGCAGGATTAACGCCCGGGGCCTCGCGGTGGGAGATTTCGATAACGACGGAGCGGTCGATGTGCTCGTTGCTGTCAACAATGCCGCGCCGCTTCTTCTGAAAAACACAGCCGCGGCCGGCAATCACTGGCTGGGTGTGTGCCTCATCGGCAAAAAGTGCAATCCCGATGCGGTCGGCGCACGCATTACGTACCAGGCGGGTGATCTGAAGCGTGGCCGTATGAAAGTTGGCGGTGGAAGTTATCTTTCCTACCACGATCCTCGCCTGGTTCTTGGCTTGGGCAGCCGCGAAAAGCTCGACTGGCTCGAAATAAAATGGCCTCTGCCCAGCGGGAAAATTGAACGATTCACGAATGTTCTGGTCGACCGCTACATCACGATTATCGAGGGTGAAGGCAAATGGACTTAGACTCGTGCCGGCGGGTCAGAAGGGCAATTCTCATCCCCAGCCAGCATCATTTTCTCGAGACGTAACCAGGTATTTTGCCGCAAAAAGCCAGTTTTCTGGTGCGAAACCTCGGTTCGGATTCCTGCGCATTTAAACCCGAGAAGGGTGTATGGTAAAAAAGAAATCAACTCTCTTGGGGCGTCCATGCGAAAGTTACGGTTTCTTCTTGCTCTGACGACGAACGACAACGATTACCAGACCGAACAGGCGCGCGCCGCCGAACAAAGCGCGAAGAAATGCAGTGTAGACCTTCAGATTATTTACGCAGACAACGATGCCATCAACCAAAGCACACAAATTCTGAAAGCCGTACAGGTATCGCCCGCGGATCGTCCGGACGCAATTATCTTCGAGCCTGTCGGAGGTACGGCGCTGCCCCAGGTCGCGCGCGCAGCCGTTAGCGCTGGAATTGGTTGGGCCGTGCTCAATCGCGATGCCAATTATATTCCCGAGCTCCGGCAATCCAGTGCCAAGACACCCGTATTCACGGTGAGTTCCGATCACGTCGAAATCGGCCGCATTCAGGGACGCCAATGTGCCGCGCTGCTCCCGACAGGCGGTTCAGTTCTTTACATCCAGGGGCCATCCGAGAATTCAGCGGCCAAAGAACGCACGCTCGGAATGCAGGAAGCGAAGCCGGCCAACATTCACCTCGTGATGCTCAAGGGCCAATGGACTGAAGAAAGCGCGCAGCGCGCAGTGCGCTCTTGGCTGAAGCTTACAACTTCGCAGAAGGCCAGCATTGACCTTATTGCCGCTCAGGATGATTCCATGGCCATCGGCGCTCGCAAAGCGTTCCAGGAATTGTCGTCCGAAATGGAGCGCGAGCGCTGGCTCGGCCTTCCATTTCTCGGTTGCGACGGGTTGCCCAACACGGGCCAAGCCTGGGTCCGTGGCGGCCAGCTTGCGGCCACGATTTTTATTCCCCCGAACAGCGGCCAGGCGATGGAAATGTTGGTGGATGCTTTGCAGAATGGAAAGAGGCCGCCGGAGCGCGCCTTGACCAATGCCCTTTCCATTCCCGCTCTTGAATCCTTGCGCCCACGTAAATAATAGCCTGTAAATAATCGATTGTTTCGTTTCCCCCGGTCGCTCGTCCGGGCGTATAATTTTCCCGTCTCGTCGCTCCACCCTTTAACTCATCCTCTTGGAGGCTCTAGCATGAGCGCACGCCATCCGGGTCGTCCAGATTCGTCATTTGGTTTTGATCGCAGGAAATTTCTCGCAGCGACGGGCACGGGGTTGCTCGCTGCGGCCATACCCGGTTCTCGCCGCGCGGAAACGGCCGCCGTTTCTTCAAAGGAAGCGAATTCGTCGCGTTCACCTCAAGTCTCGACCGGTGCGAAAAAGAAAATTCCTATCGGCGTGTTTGATCCCGTGTATGCAGATCTTTCGTTGGACGCGATGATCGATAAGATCAGCGGGCTTGGCCTTGAAGCTGTAGAAATCGGCACGGGAGGTTACCCGGGAAGCGGTCATTGCCCGATAGACGAACTGCTCGCCGATCAGGTAAAGGCCAAAGCGTGGGTCAAGAAATTTGAAGATCGCGGCATTAAGGTCGCTACCCTCAGTTGTCATGGCAATCCCGTTCACCCTGATCCGAAGCATGCCGCGCGTGACGCGGAAAGCTTTCAGAAGACCGTGCTTCTGGCGGAAAGGATTGGAGTGAAAGTCATCGTCGGGTTTTCGGGTTGTCCGGGCGGTTCGCCGACCGACACCCAACCGAACTGGATCACCTATCGCTGGCCGGAAGAATACGACCAAGCGCTGCAATGGCAGTGGAAGGAAAAAGTGGTGCCGTACTGGAAAGAAGCGGCCAAATTCGCGCGAGAACACGGTATCCATCGCTTGGCGTTCGAAATGCATCCTAATTTTGTGGTCTATAATCCGCGGACGCTGTTGAGGCTTCGCGAGGCGGTAGGCGAAGAAATTGGTGCCAACTGCGACCTCAGCCACCTTTTCTGGCAAGGCTGCGATCCGGTCGAAGTGATCCATTTCCTCGGCAAGCAGGGCATGATCTATCACGCTCACATGAAGGACACGGTTTTGTATCCGGAGAACGTCGCGAAGTATGGCGTCTTGAATTTTGTGTTTGAAAAACAGGATTTGCCGCTGGCGTCCGATGCCTTCCGCGCGGTCGGTTATGGCCACAGCGCTTCGACCTGGAAAGCCATCCTGCAGGCGTACATGGACATCAATTACGAAGGCATTCTCAGCATCGAAAACGAGGATCCAATTCTATCCGGTGAAGTCGGCGTCGAGCGAGCTGCCTACGTTTTGAAGAATGTTCGCAACGAGATCCTCGGAGTTTGAAATGAACCGCCGCCAATTTGCTCGAGCCAGCGCTGGCACTGTGTTGACCGCCGTAGCATATCGAAGGCAGGTCTCGCTCGCGAGAGAGTTCTTCGCGCCCGCCCCGGATGCACCTGGCAATCTTCTTTCTGTGATGTTATGGACCATTGAGCCGAAACTCCCATTTGAACGCCGCATCGGGATCGTGGCAGAGGCCGGTTATCACGCGGTCGAACTGGTGGGTGAATACGACGCCTGGAGTGCATCTGAGCTTGCCCAAGCGCGCCGCCAATTGCAGCAATTGGGCATGGTGGTCGATGCGTCCAGTGGCGTCAAAGGAAGTCTGTGCGATCCGGCCCAACGGGAGACGCTTCTCCAGCAAATTCGTGAAAAATTGCCTGTTTTCGCCGAGTTAGGTTGTCCCCGTCTCATCCTTCTCACGGGCAATCTCGTGCCGGGTCTGAGCCGCGAGCAAATGCACGTCAACTGTGTCGAAGCCCTCAAGCGCGCCGCCGACCTTTGTGCTTCGCAAAACGTGGAGATCCTCCTCGAAAATATCGATCCGGAGGAAAATCCGAAGTATTTTCTGACCTCTGTTACGGAAGGTTTTCAGATCGTCCGCGAAGTGAATCTGCCCACCGTCCGATTTCTTTACGATTTTTTCCACGAGCAGATTTCGGAAGGCAACCTCATCGCGAAACTTGAAAAAAATATCGATATTGTCGGGCTAGTTCATATTGCGGATGTTCCCGGGCGCCACGCGCCGGGCACCGGTGAGATCAACTACGGAAACATCTATCGAAAGCTTGGCCAGTTTGGCTATTCGCGGTACATCGCGATGGAATTTCGCCCTACCAGCGATCCGGTCTCTGAACTGCGCACCGCGCGAGAATTCGCGCAGAAATGTTATGCCGAAGGTCGCCAGAACACCGCTCGCAAATCTAGTCAAGAGCCATCCTGTGCGTGGGCGTAACGTTTTCGCTGCACACGGAAGACAAATTGTAGTCGCGCCATGACTCAAGTAATCCGCTCGGCAAAAAAATACGACGTGTGCGTGATTGGCTCGGGTGCGGGCGGCGGCATGGCCGCGAAGATCCTCACCGAAGGAGGCCTGACTGTGGCGCTGCTCGAAGCGGGCCCCACGGTCAACCCCAACACCGATTACAAAATGTTCCTTTGGCCGTACGATCTGCCTCATCGCGGAGTTGGGATTGGGGGAAAAGCGGCGGAGAATTTCGGCGAGTTTCTGGCACCGAATGGTGCTTGGAAGATCGAGGGTGAACCCTACACGTCCGCTCCCGGCTCAAATTTCCAGTGGTTTCGGTCGCGCATTGTAGGAGGTCGGACGAACCATTGGGGCCGCATTGCGCTCCGCTTTTCCTCGGTTGATTTCAAATCGCGCAGCCGCGACGGCCTCGGTGAAGACTGGCCGATCCGCTACGAGGACATCTCGCCCTACTACGACAAGGTAGAGTCCTACATAGGCGTTTTCGGCTCGAAGGAAGATCTTCCGAGCGCGCCGAATGGAATCTTCCTTCCTCCTCCGAAGCCGCGCTGCAACGAGCTGATCATCAAGAAATCCTGCGACAAGCTGAACATCCCTTGTATTGCCTCGCGGCTCGCCATTCTTACAAAGCCATGGAACGGCCGTCCTTCCTGCCACTATTGCGGCCAATGCGGGCGGGGATGCGCGACGGCTTCCAATTTCAGCTCCAGCCAAGTGTTCATTCCTCCCGCCCTGCAAACGGGAAAACTCACCTTGATTCCTCATGCGATGGCGCGCGAAATCCTGCTTGGGTCGGATGGCAAAGCCAGCGGTGTCTCCTACATTGACAAAACAACGCGCACCGAGCAGAGAATTTCGGCGCGCGCAGTCGTTGTGGCGGCCAGCGCTTGTGAATCGGCGCGCTTGCTTTTGAATTCGAAATCCAAACTGTTTCCCGATGGCCTCGCGAACTCGTCCGGACAAGTCGGTCGCAATCTGACCGACTCCGTGGGCAGCTCCGGCGAAGGCTACATTCCTCAGATGGAAAAGATTCCGCCGCACAATCACGATGGAACTGGAGGCATGCATCTCTACGTTCCGTGGTGGAAATACGATCGCCAGAATAGCTTTCCCCGTGGCTATCATATTGAGCTGGGCGGCGGACGCGAGCTACCGAGTGCGGGTATGTTCGACGGTGTTTGTGAACAGTTCGAAGGCTACGGTGCCAGCCTGAAGGCCACTTGCCGCAAGCGGTATGGAACGACGATCAGCTTTGCTGGACGCGGCGAAATGGTCTCGAATCCCGACACGTATTGCGAGATCGATCCATATGTCGTCGATCAGTACGGAATTCCGGTGCTGCGTTTCCACTTCAAGTGGAATGACAGCGAGCTGCTGCAGGCGCGCGACATGCAGGAAACCTTCAGGGCAATCGTCGAGACCGCCGGCGGCCAATATCTTACGGAAACGGAGAGTGACGGCCCTTATCCTTTCGGGATTCAAGCGGGAGGGAAAATCATTCACGAAGTCGGCACCGCGCGGATGGGCGCCGATCCCAAAACATCTGTGCTGAACGAATATTGCCAGGCGCATGACGTCAAAAATGTCTTTGTCACAGACGGCGCGCCGTTGGTCACCAATCCCGACAAGAATCCCACGTTAACGATCATGGCGCTCTCATGGCGCGCATCCGAATATCTGCTGGATCAAGCCAAGAAGGGGAATGTGTAAGATGGGCGACGCAAACGAAAAACGCGCGCACGCAATCTCCCGACGAGATGTTCTTCGCAATCTCGCGCTCGGCGCAGCGGGTGGCTCTGTTTTGCAAGTAATTTCGGCGCAGGCCGCGGAACTGGCGCACGAAATGATCCGGGACGAAAAAGCTGGAGCAGGGAAGTACACGCCGAGGTTTTTTCCCGCGCACCAGTATCAAACGCTGCTGCTTCTTTGCGACACCATCCTTCCAAAGGACGAAGTCTCCGGCGGCGCGGTGGAAGCGGGCGCACCGGAATTCATCGACCTTCTCACCAGCGAAAACGAAGATTATCAGGCGGTTCTCGGCGGAGGGCTGATGTGGCTGGACGGTTTCTGCGCAGACCGCTACCAGCGCACGTACCTCGAATGCAACCCCGAGCAGCAGAAGGAAGTGCTGGACCTGATCGCATTTCGCAAGAATGGGAAAAGCGATCCAACGCTGAGCTATGGCATAGCGTTTTTTGCAAAACTTCGGTTGATGACTTGCGACGGATTCTATACCGCGAAAATGGGCATCGCAGATTTGAAGTACATCGGAAATACCGCGCTTACCGTATTTCCTGGTTGCCCTCCCGTGCCGGAGTAAGCAGCTCCCACCCTGAAAACAAGTCTGTTAACATGGCCTTCCCGCCTCCGGAATCGACAGTCCGGTCGATCCGCGATTTGAGACACTCCGCGAGGCCGCGAATCGAACAAAGGAGAAAGGCCATGCCGAAGGAAGCCACAGCACCAGCGAAGGAAAAGCATCACGCGAATCATCACGAGATACCAACGGACTTGAAGCGCGAGGGCGTCGATGAAATTTGTACCGCCCTGCGAGAGATGCTGGCCGACACGTTCGCGCTGTACCTGAAGACCAAAAATTTCCATTGGCACATGACCGGCCGGCACTTCCGCGATTATCACCTGTTGCTCGATGAACACGCCGATCAGATTTTCGCTATGACCGACGACATTGCGGAACGCGCGCGGAAAATCGGTGGAACCACGCTGCGCTCCGTCAGCGATGTCACCAGACACCAGCGCTTGAAGGACAGCAACGAGGAAAATGTGTCGCCGAAGGACATGCTTTCGGAGCTTTTGGCCGATAATCAGGCAATGACCCGCTATTTCCGCTCCGCTCACGAAACCTGCGAAAAATATGACGACATCGCCACAGCCAGTCTGATCGAGGTTTGGGTCGATCAAACCGAACGCCGGACCTGGTTCCTCGCGGAAATCGTGCAAGGTCTCTAAACGGGGCGCCCGCAATTACAACCCGGCTGAGCGTTATGCACGCCCGGATGGCCGGGCTCCGTTCTCGGCAATCGGCCACCCCTACGTAACTTTCGCGGATACGCTGTTCTCGAGGCCAGTAGCCCGCGCCTGACACCCTCCGCCATCATGGGGGAAGGAGGCAATTTCCATGCCCACGAAAGCAGACCCGATTGAAACGGTCGTGAATTCGCTGACGTCCGAGCAGGTCGCCGAGCTTGCTCATCTTTTGAAGCAGCCAGGCGGACAGGAATTACTGAAGAGAGCGCTGGCAGAAGAGACGAAGCGGCGAAATCAGTAAGATTTTTTGGCAGACACCGGAATGCTTCGGTTCGGCCGCGGCAAGGTTCCCTTTTCAGTTCTTGCCGTAACGCGCATGCCATTTTCCGGATACCTCAGAAGGTTCGAGCCGCCTCCTATAACCTTAGGCGAGCGCGTTTTCGGGTTTTTCAAAAGGGTATGCCGCAGCGCTTGAAGAAGGGGTTTGGCGCTCTTTCGCGAGCTCATCTTTATAGGAAATTCGCAGGAGGCTAGGTGTCGGACGATCGCGGATGCCTCCCAATTCCATGAGTGGCCCGCCAAGGGCCTCTTTATCGGTCGCAATGCCTATGTGAAGCCCGACGCCGTAGTCGTTCACCACGGCCTTAATGTCTTCCATTCTTGATTGTCCTTCCGTTTGTATGTCCGCTTCCTAGTCGCGCGGGGAAAAGTCTGCTGCCGCGAGGATCAGATGGAAACGGCAGGAACGTCTTCGATCATACCCAGAGGGGTCGCGAGCGATGAGGCCTTCCGGCACTTACACCAGCGTAGAAATGACGTTCAGGTAGTGCGCGCGCAGCGTGATAAAATCAACGTAGGGGCTGTAGCTCAGATGGATAGAGCATTGGTTTCCTAAACCAAGTGTCGGGAGTTCGAATCTCCCCAGCCCCACCAGACGGCAAACACAAAACGGCACTATGAAAGGGGGCCCGACGCTCGGCAGAAGGCTCGGGGCGAGCTGCGGCACAGATGCAAGTGCGCCCTTCGAAGCTCAGAGCAAGCGCGAGTAGCGAGAGAAGAGCGTTTCGAAGACTCCACGCGGAATGGCAGTTTTTTACAAGAGCACCGGTCGCAGACGACGGCCGCTACATGGATTCGTGGCTGCTGGCCGCAGGGGGCCAAGACACTGCAGGCGGCGGGACTTTACACCGAGGCGGCAACGGATTAGGCTTCGAGGAGTGTGGTATTATCCAGCCTCACACGAGTGGGGCGCCCGCCTACGCCTTGCCTCCCGGAGGCCATCATGAAAGCTCTAAAATGGATCGCTATCGTCGTCGTCGTTCTAATTGTCATTTTGCTAGTCCTGCCCTTTCTAATTCCCGTGAACAGCTTCCGCCCAACCATCGAGGCAAAGGCTTCGGACGCGCTTGGCCGCAAAGTCTCGCTCGGCAATTTGAGCCTGTCCATCCTGGGCGGGTCGGTGGGAATCGATAATCTGTCGATCGCAGACGATCCGAAATTTAACTCCGGGCCGTTCCTGACCGCGAAGAACGTCAAGGTCGGCGTGGAATTGATGCCGCTGATTTTCTCGAAGCAGCTCAACGTGACGGAAATTTCCATCGTGGACCCGCAGGTGACCATGCTGAAGGATCCGAGCGGAAAATGGAATTTTTCGTCGATCGGAGGTAGCTCGAGTTCGACGCCGGCGCAGAAACCAGCGCAGCCAGCAAGCGGCAGCAAAAACACCGAGGCGGTGTCCATCGGGGAATTGACGCTGGAGGACGGACAGATCACGGTCGGGAACACCAACTCCAGCAAGCGCAGCGTTTATACGAAAGTGAATCTGACGGCCACCGATGTAGCGATGACGAATAGCTTCCCCGCGAAGTTGTCGCTGGAATTTCCCGGTGGAGGCACTATGAGCGTCGATGGAAAAGTTGGCCCCGTCGATCAGACCAACGCCGCGTTTACGCCGCAGAATGCGAAGTTGAATATCACCAGCCTGGACTTAGCGAAAACGGGTTTTCTCGATCCCGGCGTGGGGCTTGCGGGCGTGGTGGACGTGGACGCGAACCTGGTCAGCCAGGGCGGTCACATGCAAACGAAAGGGCAATTGAAGCTTTCGAAAGCGGTGTTGGTCGCGGGCGGAAGCCCGGCGGGTACGCCGGCAGTGATTGATTTCGATACGAACTATGACATGGCGGCGGGGAGCGGCGTGCTGAACGCGACTACGCTGAAGATTGGCAAGGCCACGACCAACTTGAGCGGTACTTATAAATCGGTAGGAGACGAGGTTGTGCTGGACATGAAGGTTAATGGGCAGAATTTGCCGGCGACAGATTTGGAATCGTTTCTGCCCGCGCTCGCGATCAATTTGCCCTCGGGTTCCAGGCTATCCACGGGAACGCTCAACGCCGATCTGCACTTGACCGGGCCGACGAACAAGCTGGTGACCGATGGCACGATTGGACTGTTCAACGGGAAACTGGCTGGCTTCAATCTGGGCCAGAAGCTCGCCGGCGTTGGCGCGCTGGCGGGGATCAAGACGGGCAATGATCTCGAGATACAAAAATTCACGAGCAACGTGAAAATGGCGCCGACGGGATTGCGCGCGGATAATCTCGATCTGGTAGTGCCGTCGCTCGGGACGGTTGTGGGCAACGGGACCCTAGATTCGAAAAACAACATGGATTTCAAGCTCGTCGCGACGGTGACGGCCCAGTTGGGCGGGGCTGCGGGATCAGCGATTGGCGGAATCGCCGGGCAAGCGCTAGGCGGCGGCGCTACCAACTGCAAGAATGGCGCCGTCAAAGTGCCGCTGCAGGTACGCGGGACGACCTCGAATCCGCAATTTGTACCGGACGTCGGAGGAGCTGCGGCTAGTATGTTGAAGGCGGAACTCGGCTGCGCTGGCGGAGCAGGCAATGTGGAAGGCATGGCGAAGGGACTAGCCGGCGGAGCTGGTGGCGCGAATACCAGCGGGGTGGTCAACCAGCTGGGTGGTTTGTTGGGTGGCAAGAAGAAACCTTAGGGCGGGAAAGCGCCCGCATCGGCCCTACTCAACGCCTGCCTTTGGCGGCGGGTTCGGGGTAAACGGCCGCCACACCATCACAGAATACGAGCTGAGAGTTTCTAACGTTATAAACGATACGCCTTACCACTGCAAATAGCTGCGTTCGAGCCAGCAAATCGCTATACTTAGCCAACTGCTGGTGTGCGCGGCTTCGAAGCTGTTTGCCCGCGTATTAGCGGTCAGGTGTTTGAAGCTGTATGGACGATCCTAAATCCAAAAAGGGTGCCGGCGGTCCGCAAGGAGTAGGTGTGCCCGCCAAGGGCGACAGTTCCGCGAGCAACGCGCCGTTTGATCCGCAGGAAGGCGCCACGATTTCTGACGTACCGTTGGCGACGCCACCACCACCACCTGCCAAGCCGGCCACATCGGTAAAGTTGCCGACCCAGCCGGTAAAGCCACCGGCCCAGGCGAAGCCGCTTGGGGACGCCACGATTTCTGACGTCCCGTTGCCGCCACCACCACCTGCCAAGCCGGCCACATCGGTAAAGTTGCCGACCCAGCCGGTAAAGCCACTGGCTCAGCCGAAGCCGCTTGGGGAAGCTACGATTTCCGACGTCCCGGTGACGCCGCCACCACCACCTGCCAAGCCGACCACATCGGTAAAACCACCTAGCCAGCCGGAGTTACATCCGGACGCCACGATTTCCGACAGTCTGCCCGCGACACCAGCTTCCTCGCGCGGGCCTGTGCTTTCCGGCATTTACATGAAGGAAGCCATTCTGCAGCCGGGTGACCTGATCGGCGCGAGATACGAAATTGTGGCATTGCTCGGCGAAGGCGGGATGGGTGCGGTGTACAAGGCGCTTGATCGGGAAGTGGAGCGCACGGTCGCCCTGAAACTGATTCGCCCGGAGCTTGCGTCGAATCCCGCGATTCTTGCGCGTTTCAAGCAGGAGTTGTTGACGGCGCATCAGGTCACGCACAGAAACGTGATCCGCATTTACGACATTTCGGAAGCGGATGGCGTGAAGTTCATCACCATGGAGTTTGTGGAAGGCGACGACCTTCGGCGGATCCTGACGGACGAGGGGAGGCTGCCTGTTGAAAGGACCGTTGAGATTATTCGCCAGGTGTGCCACGCGCTGGACGCGGCGCACAGCGCGGGCGTCATTCACCGCGATTTGAAGCCACAGAACATCATGCAGGAAACAAAAACAGGCCGAATCCTGGTGATGGATTTCGGACTGGCGCGCACCATCGGCGGTGATGGGATGACACAAACGGGCGCGCTGCTCGGGACGATTGAATATATGTCTCCGGAGCAGTCGATGGGGAAGGCGCTCGACCAGCGCTCCGACATTTTCGCGGTGGGATTGATTTTCTACGAATTACTGGTGGGCAAGACGCCGTACAAGGCCGACACGGCGATGGCCAGCTTGCTGCGACGCAATCAGGAGCGCGCGGTTCCCGCCGCCGAACTCGATTCGTCCGTACCGAAGCCGCTGAGCGATATCGTTTCGAAGTGCTTGGAACGCGACCTGGAGCATCGGTATCAGAGCGTCCAGGAGATTTTGTTTGACCTGGATGCGTTTCAGGGCTCGCGGCCCACGTTTGCTTCGATTTCTCTCCCTGTACCCGTTGTGCTCCCGAAACCGACGACGCCGTGGAAATGGGTTGGCATTGGTGCGATCGCCCTGGTTGTCGTCGGAGGAGGTTGGTTCGTTGTACGCCCGGCGTTAGACCACTCGAATTCTTCGGGCGCTGTGTCGGACGCCAAGGGACCGGAACTTTCGCTGGCTATTCTGCCGTTTCAGAATACGTCCGGCGATCCTTCCCTGGATCAGTGGGGATCGAACCTGGCGGACATGTTGACGACAGCCGTCGGGCAGTCGGCGCACCTGCGCATCGTGTCGCCGGACCGTTTGCATCAAGTGCTGACGGATTTGCGCGTCACGCCGGGAACGGCGGTGGATTCTTCGATGCTGACGAATGTTGCAAAATTCAGCAACGCCGATACGCTGGTGTGGGGAAAATTTTTCAAGAATGGCGACAAGATCCACATCGAAGGAACCGTGAAGGACCTGAAATCGGGCCGCGACAATCCGATTAGCGTGGATGCCGCGAGCCAGAACGACATCAGCGCGCCCGTGAATCAATTGGCTGAACTGATTCGGCAAAATCTGACGGTTTCCTCCGACGTGCAGAAGGAACTGAAAGCCAGTTCCTTCCAGCCGACTTCGAAGTCAGCCTCCGCTTTGAGTGCGTATTTGCAGGGATTGCAGATGCGGCGCCAGGGGAAAAATCTGGAAGCGGTAAAATTGTTCGAGGCAGCCGTACAGGCTGACCCGGACTTCGCGCTGGCATATTCGCGGTTGGCGGAAACGAATTCGGCGCTAGGGTATGACTCGCAGGCGGAGCAAGCTTCGCGGAAAGCCATGGAACTAGATTCGCAGTTGCCTCTGGCGGAAAAATATCTCATCGAAGCCAATCACGCGCGCGTGATGAAAGACAGCAACAAGGCCGTGGAGACTTACCAGAAACTGGCCGCGAGCCAGCCGGGAGACGGCGACGTACAGTTTGCCCTCGGAAATGCTTATCTCGACGCCGGACAATTTGACAAAGCGCGCGCGCAATACGCGAAAGTGCTGAAGAACGATCCGAAGAACCTCGCCGCGTTGATCCAGACGGGTTGGCTCGAAGTAGTGAATGGCAAACCGCAAGCGGGTTTAGATCCGCTGAACAGTGCGTTGACTTTAGCGGTCGAGCTCGAGAACGAAGAGCAGCACGCACAGGTTCTTCAGTTCCTCGGGATTGCGTATGACGTCATGAATAAGTACGAAGAAGCGCTGCGAAACGTAAACCAGTCCCTCGAAATCAACAAAAAGCTGGGTGACAAAAGCGCGGAGGCGAACAACTACTCGGAAATCGGCGATATTCAGGGGAATCTGGGCAAGCCCGATCTGGCCTATGCGGCGTACAACCAGGCGTTGACGCTTCGGCGGGAAATTGGCGCGAAGAAGGACATTGCCAATTCGCTGATCAGTATCGGCGGTTTAGAAGAGGATCGCGGAAACTACGACAAGGCACTCGATTTATATAAACAGTCGCTCCAGACGCAACGAGATGTGGGGGACCCTGCGCTGCAAGCGGTCTGCCTAAACAACATCGGAAGCATCTACCTTGCCAAAGGACAAAACGAGGATGCTATTGCGTATTACAAGCAGGCTCTCGATTTGCGAGAAAAACTGAACAATCCCGTTGATACAGCCGATACGTTGCACAATCTAGGAGAAGCGTACGCGATGACCGCGCAGTACGACCAAGCGATGCAGTCGTATATGCGCGCGCTGACACTACGGCGCTCCGGGAACGATTCTCACAACGGCGCGTTGGAACTGCACAGCATGGGCATGGTGTTTCTGAATCAAGGGCGGTTCGGCGCGGCGGTGAGTAACCTCAGTGAATCTGTGCAAGGCTTCCAGAAGGCAGAAGATCGCAGCCGCCTGATGGTTCAGGTACTGATCGACTATGCCGAAGCGCTGGCAAAGGCAGGACGGAGCAGTGAGGTGGGCAAGAGCTTAGACGAAGCACGATCGCTCGCTACGGAATTGAAAAACGATAAGCTGATCGCTGACACGCACAACGCCGCGGGCGACATCGCCTTTTATGGCGGTGAAACAAGAACGGCCAAGGAGCAATATCAGCAGGCACTGCAACTGGCGCAGCGTGCCAAGGCGCCGGAAACGGTACTCACCGCCAAATTGAACTTGGCTCGCGTTGCCATCGCCGAGGGTCGTTCGGCGTCTGTCGTAAATGACTTGCGAGCTGTTTCGCAGGATGCGGACAAGCAGGGCATGAAGTATCTGGCGCTGGTCAGCTCCGTGGATCTTGCCGAGGCCTTGATCAACAGCAAGGATTATGCCCACGCCAAAGAAGTGCTCGATCAGTCCCTCAATACCAGCGAAAAACTGGGTGTGCGGTTGCAGACCGCGCTGGTTCATTATCAACTTGGCAATCTGCTGAAGCAAAAGGGCGACCTGAGCGGCGCTGCCGCTGAATACCGGCAGACCACCAGCATTCTGGATGAGGTCAAGAAGGAACAGGGCGGGGAACACACCTTGGATCGCGCAGATTTGAAAGTCGTCTACGCACAAGCCAGACAGGGCGCCGGCCCAAAGGCTTAGTTACTCCTCAACGTCACACTGCCCAAAAAAAGAAGCTCCGGGAAACCGGAGCTTCTCTCGAAAAGGTTTAAGGGGGTGCCGTCCTGGCTGACCCGCTTGGACCGTCTAGTCTAAAAGATGGTGTATGTCTGTGTAACGGTGTTATTCCCTGGCGTCGGATCCGTACCAGCGGACTCAACCACCGATGTCGAGGTGAATTTACCCGCTTTCGAGTTCTTGGCCACCGGGACGATGATTTCCATCCACAGGCCGGTCTTTGAAGAGGCCGCTCCAAGGGTTGGAACGCTGCAGGTGACCGTTGGCCACGATACACTGCACGAGGCCGTGGTCACGGTGATGCCCCTCAAAGTGCAGGGGCTGTTCGAGCAAGTGACGGTGGAGATCGTGGCAGTGGGCGTGCCCAGAACGACTCCGCTCGGGAGACTCGAGAACGTAGTTGTGACGGTGACATCATCCGCAACAGCGGGGCTCAGGTTGGTGATGGCTGCACCGAAGGTCACCGGGATGAGGCCAGGAATTCCTGTGCTGAGGGTCAGCAAGGGAATGGTGCTGATCTGCAGGTTGTCGTTTGGCGCGACGAAGTAGTTGATGGTATTCGAAGTGGTGTTGCCGGCGCAGTCCACAGCAGTCTCGATAAGACTCTGAGAGCCGAGGCGTGACGTAATCAGGCTGACCACCACAGGCGCAGGCGAAGTCGGGCAAGCGCCGCCGACCGTTGGAACGCCGCTGTTGGCGCATGTCGAAATGCCGGAAGCAACATTGTTGCTATACGGATCGTTGCATGTGTAGGTCACGTTGACCGACTGGCCCTGGTAGAACGTGCCGGCTGGCGAACCCGGTGTCGACAAAACGCCGGCGATATTAGGCGGCGTGGAATCGACGTTGATTTGCGTCGTGAACAAGTTGGTGTTGTAGCATGGCCCATTGAAAGTCGCCGGAGTCCCGCCGGTTACCGGGTTGACGCATGTATCTGCTGTGTTGGAGTCCAACTGGATGCTTTTCTCAGAGATGCCGACATTGTCGACTGCCGACCAGTGCAGGATGTAGGTTCCGTCCCCGCCACTTCCGCCAAGGGTCTTGAGGAATGTAGTCAGTGAGCCAGGACCGACTGTCCATGGATTCACAGGGGGGGCGCTGTTCGAGTTCGATATGTCCGTGGCGGCCGGAACCGTCGCGGGTCCGAGTCCATAGCTGATCGACTGGGGCGGCGCAGCCACGAAGTTGTTGTTCGGCGGCGCGGGTGTTGCGGCCTCGGTGACCTGATATTGCACCTGGCAGGAAGCATTGAACCACGCACTGGAGGACGCCGGGTTATTGTTGAGGTTCGTGGCCGGAGTGGGGCAGGCGGTGTTGGGGCCGCTGCTCAAAATGGACCATTGCGTGGTCAACATGGGTACGTTGAAGACCGTGACGATCCAGCCCTTCTTCGGCTTGCTTCCGCGCGTGGTGGTCTGGTCGCCATACACCACGGTGAGGGTGTCGGAGATGTTGCACTGGAAGGGTGTGTTGACATTGGTGCAAACGGCGTTGGGATTCTCGGTACCGGTGCTTGCGGTCCAAGTTTCGCCAGGGGTACTCGGCACGAAATCGATCAGGGACACGGTTGTTCCCGGAGCGATGGTCGGCTTCTGCGCGAGAGGATCCCACGTGTCAGCGAGAGTGATCGTGCCATTTGTGTTAGGCGTGACACTCGGACAGAAATAATCGTCGGCCTGACTTTGGGAGACCGTGCCGCCAAAGCAAGCATTGACGAACAAGGAGCACAGATCACCGCTGCCGCCATTGGCCGGACGAGCAGCGCAGACCGATGTTGCCCAAGGCGTGCCATTCACATATTGGGGCCACGTGGTAGCGGCGGAGATTGCGTTGTTGGTGGTAAGCAGCGTAATCGTGGGGCAAGTAATTGGGTTGCCCTGCGCGTCTTTGCAAGTCAGATTGCCATTCGCCGTACTCAGATCGAGGGTCTGCTCGTTCTCTCCGCCGGTTGTAGTGAAATCGGCAGTCGTCGGGGCGCTCGGGTTGAAAGTCTGGGTGACGGTAACGCCAAAATTCCAACTCGTGACGTCCTGGAGTTCGTACGAACCGCCGGTTGCGCCAGTAAAACCCACGAAGGCGGAATCTGTCGAGTCGCTGTAGCCATTAATGATGCCAAGGTTGAACGCCACCTGGAGTACAACCTGGTTAGCCGCCGTCGGGCCGCCCAAGGATACCGTCAGAGTTCCGCAGCCCGAAGTGCCTAGAGCAGACCCCGAAGGGCAGGTACCCGCGACGGTTGGGGGTACGTATTGGATCTGAGCCGTATGCACATTACCGTCGCCCAGATAAATTGGGTTGGCAAGAACACTCAAATCGACAGTGCCAAACTGGCATGAGGTATTATGCGTTACGGTGTTTGCCGCAGTGCCGCAACTCTCGATCGTAACCTGGTCGGCGCTCGTGGGGCTATTTCCGGAGGCGCACTTGTCAGCATATTCCGCGTTGCACCAAGTGTCGAACTGAATAGCTACGCTGTTGGTCAGACCATTGAAGCCGATCTCGCCACCCAATCCGTTGCTTGGCCCGACCGCGAAGGCTCCCTTAGAGGTATCGCCGCCATAGCCGGCGAACCCGCCATTCTGAACGATGAAGGCGATGCCATCCGCTCCCGCTTTGCCGACATTCGTGCTTCCACCTTGGCCGGTGAATTGGAAAGTGAATGTTGTCGAGAACCCGCCGGACAAGACCAACGTGGCCGCACCGTCGCTTTGCGACGCAGGGTTAGTGTACCAGGCGCTACCCACTTCAGTTCCCGCAGCGGAGGTTAGCTGAAGGATCGTTCCAGTTCCCTGAGTAGCACTGCCGTTGACCTGCAGGCCGCTCGCGGAAGTCAAAGGGAAGGCAGGATAGGTGAACGAATTTTGCGCATGAGCGGGGGGCGCGAAAATCAGGAAGAGCAGACAGGATGAAATGAGGATAACGCACAACTCACGCGGAAATAGGCCAAGCACTTTCATCAAGCCCTCCTTGGGGCAAACAAAATGATTCAGGAAACTCCACGGCAAATCTGATTTCCTCTAGCAGAAAGAGAGCGGAACGGCCACCGGCGCTCAGCCTGATGAGCGCAAACTTTTGGTATTCTGACCTCTCGCGCGAGTTGTGTCAAGGAAATAGCCAATAAATACGCGAGGTTTTGAAGGTTTTGCGGATACATTTTTGCCATGGGAATATCGCTTTAGGAATACTGGTACTTTCTATGGGCGTGGGAGTAACTTAGAGAATTGCTGAGATAAAATGATCGCCAGGAGAAAACTTTTGCAACATTTGAGCAGGCCGTCGCAACATTTTGACGGGGAGTTCGTATCCTAGAAGGACACCATGCGCCGCATATCCCCGCTATTGCTTGTGATTGAGCTTTTGCTTCTGTTTCCCGTGGTTTGCCGCGCACAGCTGGATGCTTCGAAGATCATCGACCAGTATGTGAAAGCCGCTGGCGGCAGCAAGGCACTCAGCAAGGTTCGCACGGTGCTTATCGATGGCACGGTTCAGGCGCAGGCGGACAACGACAGCAAATCTGGTACCTACAGCTTCCGCGTGAAGTTGCCGAACCGCTATTACACGGAATTGCGCAACGGAGCAAAGACAGAGATCGTCGCTTACAACGGCAAATCCGTGTGGCACCAGGGCGATTCGGGACAGATCGAGACATTGCTTGGTGCAGAGGCGCTCGAAGTGGAAGCCGCCGCGGAATATTACAACTTGCGATTCCTGGGGCTTGCCAAGCAAAAGATCGGCGCTGCCTACAAAGGGACGGTTGCGGTGCGCGGTCGCCAGACCGATCAGATCGAATTGACCTATCCTACCGGCGTTCAATGGGAGGTTTTTTTCGATCAGCAGAGTCATCTGATCGCAGCGGAGAAAGGGAAACTCGCGGGCGTTCCGCTAGAGATTTATTACGATGATTGGCGGACAACGAACGGCATAAAAACTCCTTACAAGATAGAAATTCACCGTGGCGCAGGGGTTTATGCGGTGAGCGTCACGCGAGCGGTCACGGACGAAACCATTGGAGAAAGAGTCTTCGACTTTCCGATGAAGTCCCAAGTGCAGCTTCCTGATTTGAAGAAGCTGTTCGAGGAGATCGACGCCAATCAAAAAGAAATCGACAAGATCAAAGAAAACTACGCCGGCACGCAAGTGGAGGAAGAAACCGAGTATGACAAGGCTGGAGCGGTAAGCAAGAAGGAAGTCAACCAATACACCTTCTTCTATTTGAACGGGGACGAGGTCACCACGCTCGTAAAGAAGGACGGCAAGCCTCTGAGCGAAGCGGACCAGACCAAAGAGAACGACAAGACCAAGAAGCGCATCGAGGAAGCGCAAAAGAGGGAAAAGAAAAAAGAGGAGAAAGATGAGAAAGCAAAGGAAGAGGGGAAGGAGTCGAAGGATAACGACGATCCCAGTATCGAAGTGTTTTTGCGCGTGAGCCAATTCGTGAATCCGAGAAGGGAGCGATTTCGCGGGCAGGACGTGCTGGTTTTTGATTTCGAGCCCAATCCGGAGTACAAGCCGAAGAACATCGAAGAAAAAGTGGTCAAGGAGCTGGCCGGAGTGGTTTGGATCGATGAAAAGGCAAAAGACGTAGTGCGCTTGGAGGCCTATTTCGTGGGCGACTTACACATCGGCGGCGGCGTGCTGGCCAATCTACAAAAGGGAACTAGCTTTGTTTTTGAACAAGCGTATGTGAACAACGAGGTTTGGTTGCCGACCTATATGGAAGCACACATTGGAGTAAGGTTTTTGCTCGTAAAGGGTTTCAAGATGAATGTCACAACGAAGTACTCGGACTATAAGCGTTTCAACGTTGAGACGCTCAATACCATCAACAAGCCGAAGGAATCGGCTGATGCGCCTTCCAAACCTTAAGCAGCTGGTGTCTGGGTCAAGATTTCGCGGATTTTGCGAATCAGGACTGCGGGTGAGAACGGCTTTTGCAAGAACGCTAACCCATGTTCCAGCATCCCGCCGCTGGTCATGACATTTTCGGTGTAACCAGACATGTACAGAACGCGAATTCCCGGGCGGCTGATCATGATGCGCGAAGCAAGTTCTCGACCGCTGATGCCGGGCATGACCATGTCGGTCAGCAGCAATTGGATTTCACCGGGGAATTTACTGGCGATGGCCTCGGCATGCTGAGGGTCGATTGCCACAATGACTTCATAGCCCTGTCCGGCAAGAATGGTGCGCACCAAATCGCGAACCGCTTCTTCATCTTCGACCAGTAGGACGACTTCATTTCCGCGCTTTTCGACGAGAGACACTTGCTTGGATACCTCGGGTTCGACCACCTCATCTACTCGTGGCAGATAAACCTTGAACGTGCTCCCTTTTCCTGGTTCGCTGTACACCCAGATGTAGCCGCCGCTTTGCTTGACGATGCCGTACACGGTGGAAAGGCCGAGCCCGGTGCCGCGTCCGCTTTCCTTGGTGGTGTAGAAGGGTTCGAAAATGTGCACGACGGTGCCGGCGTCCATTCCTACTCCGGTGTCCGACACTGCCAGCATCACGTAAGGGCCGGGCTTGAGGGGATGATGGTCAATGGCGTAACCGGAATCGAGTTCTACATTTGTTGTTTCGATGAGCAGTTGTCCGCCTTGTGGCATAGCGTCGCGAGCATTCACCACCAGGTTCATGATCACCTGTTCAATCTGCGCGGGATCCGCCTTTACCTTGCCCACGTTGTCCTGAACGCAGGTGACCATTTCGACGTGGTCGTCGATCAGCCGGCGCAACAGTTTCTCCATATTGGTTACGATCGCATTCAGATCCAGAGTTTTTGGTTGCAAAACCTGTTTGCGGCTAAAGGCGAGCAATTGGCGAACGAGGGCGGCTGCGCGGGCCGATGCACTCTCGATGCGTTCGATATCGTTTCGTAGATCGAGGGGCACCGTAGGCCGGCTCAATGCGAGGTCGGTATAGCCGGTAATGATGGTCAGCAGATTGTTAAAATCGTGTGCAATCCCTCCGGCGAGGCGCCCCACTGCTTCCATTTTGCGCGATTGCTGAAGCTGTGTTTCCAGGATCTTGCGCTCGGTAATGTCCAGGATGATTCCTTCCATCACCGGATGCGAATTGTTGCCTCGAATGACGACGCCTGTATCGTTAAGCCAGACTTCGCGCCCATCTTTCCTCTTCACGCGGAATTCCGCTTGGAACGGTTCCCCTCTTTCGCTCGCGGCTTCGGCTGCTTCGACGATCGAAAGATCATCCGGATGGATCAGTGCAGCCCATTGGTGTGCGATGGCCAGCCATTCTTCCGGTTTGTAGCCGAGAATGTCCTCAATCTGAGGGCTGACATAATGCCATTGGCCATTGATGCCAATCTCGGCGATGTACGTGATTGCGTTCACCTGCTCCACCAGCGTACGGTACTTCGCTTCGGCCTGAGCGCGCGCTCTTTCGGCTTCCTCGCGCTGCGTGAGATCACGGCAAGCGCACATCGTTCCGCCACCAGGCAACAAAGCCACGATCATTTCCGTAGAAAGTAGCGTGCCATTTGGCCGCAACAGAGTAAGTTGGGATGACCATTTGCCGCTTTGCGCCAAGGCCCCGCGAATCTCGGGTTCCAGTTTGTGGAGATCCTGAAACGCATAAACGACCCGCCAAGGCTGGCCGATGACTCGATTAGGGCTTTCGAAACCGAACATTCTTGCAAAAGCCGAATTGGCGTAGATGTGGACGCCTTTTTCGTTGATCAGCGCGATTCCGTCGATGGAGGTATCCATCGCCAGAGTTTGCCGGCGCACGGTCTCTTCATCCTGCTGTTGGCGGAACTGCATCAGGGCGATTCGTAGCGCGTAACAAGTAAAGGAGACGAACAAAAGGCTGTAACGGATGAGCTTCCAGCCAGGCCCCAGCTCAGACACCACGAAAAGTATTGCCAGCGGCACAAAGGCAAACATTCCGTTCGTGATCAAAATGCTCGTAAGAGACTTTTTGCGAACGCCAGATAGGGAACTGCTCGCCGCTTCAGGTTGCCATCGTGCAGCCCAAAACGCGCCGTAGAGCAATGGCAGGGTCCAGGCAAGGTCATACCAGGTGCCTGTCGGGATTTCCTGTTGCGCTTGATACGCGTCGAGGGAATGCGAGCCGATGGTGTAGAAAAGGTGATAGAGAGCCAGCCCGCCGTAGAGCTGGCGGACTTCCGGGAAGCGCGCGCGACGCCACTGCAGAACGGCCAAAAGAATGATGCCCAAATCGGTCCAAAAAGAGATGGTCATTTCCCGCGCGAACGCCGTCTGTTCGGTGAGGTTCAGTGAGGGCAAGTAGTATGTCCGGAAGTAAAACAGGAAGAAGAGAATCCCCACCTGAACAAAATCGAGCGCTTCTTCTGTTTCGACCTGCGAGTCGTTCTTTTCTTGATTCAAAAAAATGGCCATCACGAAAAACATGCCGTGGGTGTCGAAGAGGAAGCGAATCAGAGAACCCGTGGGCGGCTCGCATCGGTGGAAGACTTCGTAATAAATCCAGCCGAAATCGGCTACGCCCCAAACGGCCATTCCAAAACCGATCAATGTCCAAAACGACTGACTGAAACCGGTAGCCCGGCGAGAAGCGCGAAAACACAGGGTCGCGGCAAAGAAACTGGAGAAGATTTGGAGACCATTCCCGACGACCGAACCGGCAGGAGAGATACCGAGAAAGACAATCGAGCAAGCCTGGGCCGCCACTACAAAAAGGGCCACAAAGGCCAAGGCTCGGGGGAATGGTTTAATGCGCAAGGTTCTAGTACCTGACTTCGTCAGTTTAATAGGCGGTTTCGTTAGCGGAAAACGATCTCTAATGGCGTGTGTCGGCCTTGTTATCGCCCTGCTGGTACACCCAAAGGGAGCATGGTCCCGTTTTGGAACAGGTCACTCAAGATACTGAGTCGATGGGTCATAGGGAGGAGCGGCTTTCAGGGGAAATCCTTCTAGCGATTCTCGAACGGGTAGCGATCCTGCGCTTGTACGGCGCCCGCGACGCGGCGGCGGAGCGCCATCGTGTCCACGACAGGCCGTTTGCCAAATCGTTTAAGCACGGCCAATTGCGTTGTGAGCATATCGCCTTCGTGGACGGCTGCGATCGCCCGCCTGGCTTCATGGTCAGCACGATCGGCCGCTTCGGCGATAAAAACTCGTGCGGCATCGATCATCGCCCCGGCCGCGGATTCTCCTTTGGCTGCGGCAGCCTTCTGAGCGCGAAGCAGGACGGATTCCATCGCGTAGATTTCCATGACAATGTTGGCTAGCGCGGCGATCAGTTCCTGCTCTTCAGCCAACTTTTCGCGGTATTTTTGCAGCGCTCCGCCAGCGGCCTGCAGAAACATCTTCTTTGCGTTGGCGATGGTGCGCGCTTCATCGACGAGAACGCCTTCGGAAGTCTCCTCGAACGAAGGACCCGCCAAGATTTCATCGGCTAGCTTCATGGCCGCGGGAATGAGCGGGAGCTGCCCTCCCATCGCGCGTTTCATCAGCATTTGGATGATGAGCATGCGGTTGATTTCGTTGGTGCCCTCGAAAATGCGATTGATACGGGAATCGCGATACGCGCGGCAGACTGGGTAATCTTCGTGGAAACCGTAGCCGCCAAAAATTTGCACCGCTTCGTCCACAACGAAACTCAGCATTTCGCTGCCGTACACCTTGGCAATGGAACTTTCGATGGCGTATTCTTCGAGGACCTGCATCGTGTTCTGGGTTTTGTTCCCGGAACCGGCGGCTGCCTTCATGGCGGCTTCGATATAGCCGGCGCTGCGGTAAATCATGGATTCGACGGCGAACATACGAATGGCCATCTCCGCGAGCTTCTCTTTCACAAGACCGAAATCGCCGATTTGTTTGCCGAACGCTTTACGCTCTTTCGAATATTTGGATGCACTCATCAGAACATGCTTGGCACCGCCTACACACGAAGCGCCAAGCGTAAATCGCCCGGCGTTCAGCACGTTGAAGGCGACGATGTGGCCGCGTCCGATTTCATGCAGCACATTTTCTTTCGGCACAGGGCAATTTTCGAGGAACACAGGAGTGGTCGAACTTCCGTGAATGCCCATCTTGTGCTCTTCATTGCCCGGCTTGCAGCCCGAGAAATTACGTTCGACGATGAAGGCCGTCAATTTTTCGCCATCGACTTTAGCGAACACGATATAGAGGTCCGCGAAGCCTCCGTTGGTGATCCACATCTTCTGACCGTTCAGAATGTAGTGCGTGCCTTCCTTGTTCAACACCGCGCGCGTCAGCAGGTTTTGCGCATCGCTGCCGGCTTGTGGTTCGGAAAGGCAATACGCTCCGATGAGCTCGCCGCTGGCCAGCTTCGGCAGATACTTTTTCTTTTGCTCTTCCGTGCCGAAATAAACGATGGGGAGCGTTCCGATGCCTGCATGCGCCCCATGTGTCACGGCAAAACTGCCATAGATTGAAATTTTTTCAGTCAAGACAGTGGTCGCGATCTTGTCCAGGCCGGCGCCACCATATTCTTCGGGCGTGCCGCCACTCATCAACCCCAATTCAGCGCCCTTTCGTACTAGCTGAGCCATCAAGCCGGGCTTCTTGTTCTCTAAGTCCTTCACCACCGGGAGCACTTCCTTTATTACAAACTCTTCGGCGGTTTGACCGATCAGCTTCTGGTCATCGCTCAGGTCTGCCGGAGTGAATACGTCTTGTGGAGAAGGGCATGCAAGGAGAAAGCTCCCGCCCTTTGCTGCTGGGTCGGTGAGAACGGAGGTCGCCATGATCGTCTCCTTGCCGGGGTGGTGCAGCGATAAAATTCAAACAAGTGTTTGAAAATTCGACTAGATAATTTTACCTTCCGGAATGGTGCTTCGGCAATAGGACTTCGACCTGAGGGTGTAATTTGTGGCGTAAATGGAACGCAACGTCTGTCCGAGTGCAAAATCCGAATTCCTGTGGCAGACTCCTTGGCGCCGAGTGCGCTTGTTCGAGCCGGAGGAACATCCTATGGGACGACCCGTTGTCCATTTCGAAATCGGGTGCCGCGATTCTGCGAAAACGCAAGAGTTTTACAAAAAGCTGTTTGACTGGAAAATTGAAGCTTTCGGTCCCGCGGCGATGATTGCGGCCGAATCCGGCGGAATTGGCGGGCACATCAGCACGCTCGGGCATGAACCGTTCCACTACACGACTTTTTATGTAGACGTAGAAGACGTGGCCGCCGCTTTGAAACAAGCGGAATCGCTTGGCGGCAAAACTCTGGTGCCTCCGGTCGACATTCCCAACGGGACGTTTGCCTGGATGCAGGATCCCGACGGGAACACCGTCGGTTTGTGGAAAGCGAAGGGCTGATTCTTAGGGAGAGAGACTGAGGAACCCTCGCTTCAGACTTTCGATCGATAACATCCAATCAGAGGCGTTCGAAGATGCCGGCGGCGCCCATGCCACCGCCGATGCACATGGTGACCATACCGTAGCGGGCCTTGCGGCGTTCAAGTTCGCGGAGCAGGGAAGCGGTCAGCTTGGAGCCGGTGCAACCGAGCGGGTGACCGAGAGCGATCGCGCCGCCATTCGGATTGACGCGCGCGGAATCGAGATTCGCTTGCTGAATCACCGCGAGCGACTGGGCGGCGAACGCTTCGTTCAATTCGATCACCGCAACATCATTCAGGGTCAAGCTCGCGAGATCCAGCGCTTTTGGAATCGCGTAAACCGGTCCAATACCGAATTCCTCGGGCGGACAGCCGGCCGTTGCAAAAGAGACAAACCTTGCTTGTGGTTTTAGCCCCAGTTGCTTCGCCTTCGTGTCGCTCATGACCACAACGGCAGCGGCGCCGTCGCTCATCGGTGAGCTGTTGCCCGCGGTTACGGTTCCTTTGGCGTGAAACGCCGGTTTCAATCCACTGAGAACTTCGATCGAAGTGTCCGGCCGCGGCATTTCGTCTTTTGCAAACACAAACGATTCTGTAGCCGGCTTCGGTGCGGGTTTACCTTTGGCGCCGTTTCCGTTCGGCAGGGAAGTGATTTTCACCTCGACGGGAACCGTTTCGTCCTTGAATCTGTCCTCGGCGAGCGCAGCGATGGCCTTCTTGTGCGAATCGACGGCGAATTGATCGGCCTTCTCGCGCGTGATACCGAATTTGCGGGCGAGGTTTTCCGTCCCCAAGCCCATATTGATGTAGGCATCCGGATAATGATCCACGAGCCAGGGATTCGGCGAAATTTTGTTTCCGCCCATGGGCACGAGCGACATCGACTCCGTGCCACCGGCGATGATCACTTGAGCCGATCCGCCGCGAATTCTTTCCGCGGCCAGGGCAATCGCCTGCAAACCGCTGGCACAGAAGCGATTCACGGTCATTGCGGAAGTTTCCACGGGCAATCCCGCGCGCAAAGCGGCGATGCGGGCCACGTTCATGCCTTGCTCGCCTTCCGGCATGGCGCAACCGAGAATGACGTCGTCGATCTCTTTGGGATCGAGGGCGGACACACGCGCGAGGGCCTCTTTGATGACCAGCGCGGCTAGATCATCGGGCCTGCTGGTGCGCAGTGAACCCTTGAAACCTCGTCCGACGGGAGTTCTTACGGAGGAGACGATCACAGCTTCGGCCATGGCAAACCTCGCTCGATGCGATTCACTCAATTTTCGGCCGCTGTTTGCAAAAAAGCAAATCGACTGGAGGGATCGTTACTTCGCTTTCGAAGGTGCTCCCTTTCTCGAGATGAGCAGAGGCACCGCCGGCGTGATTTTGTGGACCTGCGAAAAATTGCCCTGGTTTATTGCCAATCCCATGCGGCCGCGGGAATCCTGATAAAGCAGCGGCTGACCTACGGGGACATCCATGAATGTTTTCACGTAAGGAAGGG
Organism: Candidatus Acidiferrales bacterium; assembly: GCA_963722985.1. Taxonomy (GTDB): domain Bacteria; phylum Acidobacteriota; class Terriglobia; order Acidiferrales; family UBA7541; genus Acidiferrum. Next base: position 2,008,040 of record CAVROZ010000008.1, read on the forward strand.
TGAAAGGCTTTTTGTCGAGTTGCACCGTGACTTTGTCGCCCAAGAAGTAGCCGAGTTTCCGGAAGTCGTCGCCCGGAATATCTGAAATGAGAGAGCCAAAAGGATCGTCAAGGGCAATCACCTGCCCCTCAATCCCTTTGTCGGTCACAGTGGCAACTTTGGGCAGCAGACGCACGAGTTGGGTTACTTCCGGTCCCGCGAGTGTGTACTCCCAACCGGCAGCGAGGTGCGCGCCGGCTGGAGAAAAGATATCGCGGCCGTGAAACGTAGAGGAAACCTTGTCCCCGATCATCCAGGCGACATTTGTGATTTCTCTGGCGCTTTCCAATCCGTCGCGATCGATGACCGGAGAAATCAATCCATTGTCGGGCAAAACGAAATATTGGCTCTTTTTCGTCTTCACGATAACGGCTTTGCGCGATGTGCCCACTCCTGGATCGATCACGACCACGAACACGGTTCCTTCAGGATAATACGGGGTCACTGCACTCAAGAAACGGGCGCCCTCTTCGATCGAGTAGGGAGTGACCTGATGGGTGATGTCCATAATTCGGACGTCGGGCGCGATACCGAGCATGACAGCTCTGCAGATGGCCACGGCGTCGTTTGCGGTGCCGAAGTCGGTCATGAAAACGATGGTAGGCCGCAGCGCCGCAGGTGCTCTGGCGCCGCGGCCTTCGGTTTGTTGCGTAGAACAACCCAAGAGCAGCATGCACGGAATCAGAAACACCTGAACAACGCCAATTCGAATGATCCGCCTCAATGAAGTCCCCAGGATGCGCGTCAATTATAGGCGATGGACAGAGCGGAAGGTCAACTTAGCCGAGGCCGATGCCGCGCCGGTCGCGGGCTCCCCTTGCAAGCTCAACGGGCAACGATTCATCCGGCAACTTTGGACCGGTGATGATTCCAGAACTTGCATCAGAATGCTGCCGTGGAACTTTGTTCCCCGCTCACGGTAATTGAAGTTGATGAGCGCGGAGCTGGGTTTCTATCTCTGCGGTTGCGGGGAATTCGAGGATTCACTAGAATGCTAGCGCTAGTTTTTTCAGTTGGGTTCAGGGGACGCTTCCCGTTCGCCCGCGTGAAGTCCAGCTCGTGTCCAATTTAATGGAGATTGCAAGGAGGACGCAGATGCGTCGAAGTCTATTGTGTGCGCTTCTCAGCGCAGTATTTGCCGCAGCAGGTATGGCCGATCAAGTGACATTGAAAAATGGAGACCGCCTCAGCGGCGATATCACCTCGACCTCTGAAGACGGCAAGACTCTGCTGCTGAAGACGGAATTTGCCGGTGACATTACGATCCAATGGGATGCAATTGTCGGGATTGAATCAGCGGAGAATCTCAACCTTACGCTGAAGGATGGCACGAAGCTTTCCGGCAAAATCACAACCGTGGACGGAAAATTCGTGGTCGCTGGCGCCCCCACCAAGGCGGCTCCTGCAGCGAAGGACGCCATTGTCGCCGTCCGCGACGATGCGGAGCAGAAAGCCTTCGACATCGATGCCGAAAAGATGGCCCATCCGAAGTTCTATTATTTTTGGAGTGGCTTGTTTGACACCGGCCTGGCGTTGACCCGGGGCAACTCCTCGACCGCCAGTTATACGCTCGATGCGAAAGCGGTTCGTGAAACGCCCCGCGACAAGCTGACTCTGTACTCCAACTACATCTTTGCCGACAATCAAGTTAGCGTTCCGGCGACTACGACCGCGAACTTGTTCCAAGCCGGCGTGCGCGGCGATTTAAATGTTGGTCCGCGGGTGTTTGTCTTTGCTTTTGGAGATTTCATGACCAACCAACTTCAGCACTTGAGTCTTCGCCAGGATTATGGCGGAGGCGTTGGTTATCACATCATCAAAACGGACAATACAACTTTTGATGTCTTTGCCGGCGCGGACTACGACCGCGATGCGTTCTCAAGTTACTCCTACATCAACCCGACACCTCCTCCGCCGGTTCTTCCGGTTGCGGCTTATTACATGAACAGCGCCGAGGCGCTGGTCGGCGAGGAATTCGATTCGAATATTTCCAAGCGCACAACGGTAAGCGAACGCTTCTCCTTCTTCCCGAACCTATCTCACACCGGGGAGTACCGTATGCAGTTCGACGCAGCAGTTGCTTTGCAGATGAAAACTTGGCTAAGCTGGCAAACCACGTTCAGCGACCGGTACATCAGCTATCCGCCGCCAGGCCTTAAAGGGAATGACTTGGTGCTGTCCACCGGCTTCCGCGTGGCGTGGGGAAAGGTCAAATTGTAGCGACTTGTACCTGAACTAGAATCCACGGATCGGAATACAGGAGACAATATTTATGAGCTTTTTAACTTGGATCGTAGTGGGTCTGATCGCGGGCTGGCTGGCGGGCCAAGTAATGAAGGGTGGGGGCTACGGAATTCTCGTGGACATCATCCTTGGAATCCTGGGTGGATTGGTGGGTGGTTGGATCTTCGGGATGCTTCACCTCTGGCCAGGCGGGGGAATCATCGGATCGATTATCGTTGCCTTCATAGGTGCGGTAATCCTGGTGTGGATAACCCGGCTCATCAAGAAAGCCTGACGGCCGTCGATTAAGGGAGTCTAATTCCGCGCCGGGAGCCTCGAAAAGGAGCGCCGGCGCGGTCCCATTTTGGAGACAACTCGAGCCTGTTCCCTGTCCTGCAGGACAAGTTTTCGACAGCCTTCGATAGGCCTAGGTGCGTGCAATTTCCCAGGCCAAGCACGTCGTTGTAAGTCACACGAAATAATTCGGTTACGGCCGCTCGCGACCGTTCTCTGACGTACTAGAACAATGGTTTAATGCCAATTTTGGTGCTCCTGTACCATAGGTTTCCTTTCCTCACGCCTGTCTAATGGGACAGGTTGAGAGGCTATCCCCTTTGGTCAGGGGAGCGGGTTGAAAGAAGCTTCCCATCCAGCCAACGGTCGATCGGAAAGAGAGAACCAGTCGAAATGAAGAACAAAGATAACCTACGGAAATGGATGTGGTTGTTTTTGCTCGTCGTCGCGGCTCTTCAGGTCTACGCGGTGCGCGAGTTACTTGCCGCGTTCGCTATTTTCATCCTGGGGTTCGCAGTCATCGCCGTTTGCGTTGGCGGGGTCTATTTCCTCCACAAGACTTGGGAGGCGGGAGTTGTCTGGCTGGCGGCCAGCAAGCACCCGATGATTTTGGCGGCGCGGCGGAGCGTGTCCGCTTTTGAAGATATGGCGCGGCGTTCAATCCGGCGTCCGGATTCGGAAGCTGCCCGCTAAGGTTTTTCTGCTTTGCGGTTGTTAGCCAGAGCATGGAAGGGCCATCCGTCCTGAGAGAGCGGATGACCCTTTTGCTGTTTTTCGAAAAACGAGATTAGAAGAAGGCGCCGCCGCCATCGACGTTGATCGATTGTCCCACCATGGCGCTGGACATCTGCGAGCACAAAAACAGAGCAACCTCAGCGATCTCCGCCGCGGTCTGCCCTCGCCCCTGTAACAGGGAACTCAGAAAACCCTTCAGCTGCTCTTCCGGACCGACACCCAATTTCTTGGCAAGCGTGTTCCCGAGTTCCTTGCTCATGACCGTCTCTGTGACCGGCCCGGGGCAGAGGGCATTGACGCGCACGCCTTGGCGCGATGCCTCGGCGGCCATCACCCGGGTCAGCCCAAGAAGTCCCGCCTTGGCCGCAGCATAGGCCGAGCCCCAGCCGAAGGCGGACTTAGCGGAGAGACTGGAAATATTCAAAATGACGCCCGATTTCCGCGCATACATTTCCGGCAACACTAGCTTGCTCAAGATGAACGCGGCGCGCAGATGGATGCCGACGACCTTGTCGAATTCCTCCAAGGGATATTCTTCCACGGGAACAACCGGGCCATAGTGACCGGCGTTGTTCACCAAAATATCGATGCGGCCGAATTCTTGACGCGCGGCTTTCACGACACGAGAGCAATCCTCCTCCCGCGAAAGGTCCGCTCGAAGGTAGGCCGCTTTTCCATTGGCCGAGGTCACTCCTTTCGTGGATTCGGCCAATTCCGATTCCGTACGTGCCGACAAGAAAACGCTCGCACCTTCCGCGGCAAAGACGCCGGCGATCGCGCGTCCGATGCCACGCCCCGAACCGGTTATTAAGGCAACTTTGTTTTTCAAGAGCATCGTCTTCAGACGATACCAGCCTTTTCTTCTCTCGTGCCACCCTTGACCGAAACTTCATTTGCGCGACTCCCGGCAACGATGTGACAATAAAAAGATGTACAAAACAACTTATCGCGCCATGACGCTCTCGCTGGCCGGCTCGCTGTTCTGCGGAATTGCCCTTGCCCAGCAGACGTCTGCCCCCTCGACTAATCCACCGGCAGGGTCAACCTCAACCACTGCCACGCCGAAAACGCAAACTACGGCAAAGCCCGGAACCGCTACCGTCAAGAAAGCGCCAATTCCCCTGACCTTGAAGACCCAGAAGGAGAAGGAGAGCTATGCGATTGGCTTGAATATTGGAAAAGGCCTCAAAGATAGCCTGAAAAAAGATGATGTCGATATCAGTTCCGATATTCTCCTGCGCGGAATGAAGGACGCTCTAGGCGGGGCCAAACCGCTTCTCACCGAGGAAGAGACGAAGACCGTTCTCGAAACTCTTCAGGCCGATATGAAAAAGCATCAGAAAGACGTCCATGACGCGGCAGTGGCAAAGAACACGACGGAGGGCCAGGAATTTTTGACTGCAAACAAGACGAAACCGGGCGTGGTAACGCTCCCGAGCGGACTGCAATACAAAGTCATTACCGAAGGGAATGGCCCGAAGCCGACCGCCGCCGATGTGATTGTCTGCAACTACAAAGGGACGCTCCTCGATGGCACGGAGTTCGACAGTTCCTACAAGCGCGGGCAGCCTGCGACCATTCCGGTCGGACGGGTCATCAAGGGTTGGACAGAAGCTTTGCAATTAATGCCGGTCGGTTCCAAATGGGAACTCTTCGTTCCTCCGTCGCTCGCTTACGGCGAACAAGGCACCAATGGCGGTCCGATTGGTCCCAATGCAACGCTGGTTTTCGACGTTGAGCTGATTTCCATTCAGCCAAAAGCAGAATCGAAGCCGGCGCCACCTGTCATGAGCAGTCCCGATGGTCAGACGAAGACGCCGCCTGTGTCGCAGCCGTCGACACCTGCACCGTCAGAGCCTAAGCCCCAATAGACGACAATATCCGTCTGCCGAAAACAGGTCAGGGAAATCCAGAAGCTCGGAAAGGGCCGTCTCGCTGACCCTTTCCGGCTTTTGTAATTTTGCAGTTCGCGACTACCTAACCTTGAAGCCCTGCAACAGGTGATTGACCGCCTCTTCCGCCTGGTAAGGCGTAATGGTGGGCTTGTTCTTCAATTCCTTTTGACTGATCGCCCGGTATGCCAGCTTTCGCGGAGACCGCAGAGCGATGTCCAGCACGAACGTTCCTTCGTGCCACCTCACCGTGCGATACTCCACTTCCGGTGGTCCCCAACCCCAACCCGACCAGCACCCATAGGGCCCGCAGACGAGACCCCCAGGATAGCCGGGGTAAGCTGTGCCGACGGTGGCCTTCTGTGTTTTGACCGCTACGTGATAGTCGACCAGAAAATCGGCTGTCACCGGGTCGGGCGTTTGCACCAAGCCTTTGGACTTGAGCGCCCGTTCAATAGCGGACTTAAGCTGATCGCGATTGGCCTCGGTGTTCCAATCCCGATTGCTTTCCATGTGCTGGTCCTTTGGCGGGGCCATCGAGATCACATCCCGAGACACCACAGGGCGGCCACCCGCGTCGCCTGTACCCTGGGCCGCTGCCCCAGGCGGCGATACAGGGCGCCATGCCCATGTCATACCTTTCGCGACGCGTACATCCGGATCGCGCAAAATCTCGACATTATCGTTGCAACTGCTTAGTACCATGCCCCCCAAAAGCACGACTGACATCAAACCTGCACTTATTCTACGGTTCCCCAATTCCACGTTACATACCTCCACACAGTAAGAAACACCGATCTCGGTAAAAAGTTGGCTTTTCTTCGAACCCTATTACTTTACCTCGGAAGCTACCCAATCGGCGGGGGGAAACACAACCGGCCAGAAATGCGCGGCAGGGCGGTCGAATTCAAACGCCACTTTGAAGAAGTCCAATCCGTCTTCTTCGGTGCGCACGACCCGGCAGCTCATTTCCATGGCATTTTGGGGATTATTGAGGAGGAAGGACTGTCCGACATGCAGGTGTTGGCGCATTCTGAGGAGACCGCCGTGGGCATTGACTACCTGGGTTTCCGCCTTTTCTTGGATCTGTTTGCGGTCCTCGTCTTCTGCCACGACCAGCACACTCAGGCGAAGCAGTACGCGTTCGCTTCGGCGGCGATTCTGTGGCGAGAGCATCGATTAGCCCCTTCCCTTGCCATTTTACCCCTTTCAGTCATTTGTGGACTGTACCAACAGGCAGGACCGACAATCTGTTCCAAGCGGCTTTGCGGAAACCAAAAGCGTCAGAACGGCGAGTTTGGTATGATAGAATTTTGAAAATTCAGTAGTTTAAGGAACTGATGGCGACACAAACTGAGGTAAAAACCCTTCTTCGCGTCCGGCCTCGCGGATTCTGCGCCGGCGTCGTGCGTGCAGTCGACATCGTCGAACTGGCTTTGGAAGCCTACGGTGCGCCAGTCTATGTTCACCACGAGATTGTGCACAATACCTACGTCGTCGAACAACTTCGGCGCAGCGGCGCTATTTTCGTAGAAACCATCGCCGAGGTGCCTTCGGGCGCGGTGCTGGTCTTTAGCGCTCACGGGGTGCCTCCCACGGTTCGACTGGAGGCCAAGGAGCGGTCTCTGCGGGTGATCGATGCAACATGCCCGCTGGTGACCAAGGTGCACTTCGAAGCGCTCAAATTCGCCCGCGAAAACCGCACGATTATCCTGATTGGCCACAAAGATCATCAGGAAATTGTCGGCACGTCCGGTGAAGCTCCCGACCGCACGTTGGTGGTCGATTCGATCGAGGCCGTGGACGCGCTGCAGGTCGAAGACCCGGAAAGGCTGGCGTTCCTCACACAGACCACGCTGAGCCTTTATGACACGCAGGAAATCGTGGGGCGGTTGCGCCAGCGATTCCCGAAGATTGTTGGACCAGCCAGCGACGACATCTGCTATGCCACGCAAAATCGCCAGGAAGCCGTGGAACAGGTAGCAAGAGACGTCGATTTGATCTTGGTGGTCGGGTCGCAGAACAGCTCCAACAGCAATCGACTCGTGGAGCTTGCCGAGCGTCTAAGTGTGAAGGCCCGCCTCATTGATTCCGCGGCTCACATCGATCCCGATTGGCTCGACGGAGTGCGGCGCATAGGCCTCACCGCCGGCGCTTCGGCGCCGGAAGTGCTGGTCGAGCAGGTCAGCGATCGCTTGGCTCAATTCGGCTTTACCGACCAGCGGGATTTGGATCTGATCCGCGAGGACGTGCGCTTCACTTTACCTGCGGAGCTAGCCTCGATCGCGCCGGCTCCGCGCCGTTGAAGCAGCCGACGAGTTGAAAGAATTGTTTTGCCGGGCAGGGGAAATTCCCGGCGTTATCGCAGAGTCCGGTAGAGTCAATCGTTTTACAAGGAGCGCATTTTGGCGGTCAAAATCGCCCGGCAACCGAATAAGATTGCTTTGATCGGCGCGCCATCAAGTGCGGCTGCTTTCGGCCCCGGTTCGGAAAAGGCGCCAGCAGCAATGCGAGCCGCCGGCCTGGTCGAAAGTCTCCAATCGATCGGCTATGAAGTTGTGGACTTCGGCGATTGTGCGCCGCGCCAATTTGCCGATGACGATGAGCACAAGCGGGCGCGCAATATCCCGCAAATCGTCGCGGGTCTAAACGACCTGAAGCCCCGCGCCGAACTTGCCGCAAAAACAGGCGGCCTGATTCTTGTTTTGGGCGGCGATTGTGTTCAAAGCATTGCATTACTGACCGGTGCGCGGCGCTATTACAAGCAAATCAGTCTGCTTTGGTTCGACCGCCACGCCGACTTGAACACCCCCGCTAGCACGCCTTCCGGACGCCTCGACGGCATGGCTCTCGCCGCCATTCAAGGAAGAGGCTCGGCAGAGTTAGTGCGCTTCTGGGGAGAACCGCCGCTCGTTCGCGAACCGGACACGCTGATCTATGGCTTGGAGCAAGTGGATCCGGCCGAACAGGATTTTCTTACGCGTTCTCCCGTTCGCCATATTTATACCGCCGATATTCAGTTGAAGGGCGCCAGCAACGCGGCGCAAAACGCGCTGTCGCAGTTACACGCCGACACGCGTGAGTTCATACTGCATCTGGATTTGGATGTGATAGCGCAGGAGGAATTTTCCTCCACCAACGTGCCAGGAAGCGGCGGCCTCTCCTTCGCGGAAGTTCAATCGTCGCTGATCGAATTTGCAAAGCAGAAGAACCTGCTGGGCGTGTATGTGGGTCAGTACAACCCGGATAAGGACCCGGACGGCTCGGCCGTGAAGAAACTGATCAGTTTGCTTGCCGATGCCTTTTCGGCGCGCTTCGAGGCGCTCGTTCGACCCGCCACGTCCAACAATCCGGTTCCCGATCCAACACCATCGGAATCTTCCACATCGGCGTAAATCGCTTGCAAGACCGAACGACTTCGCCACTCGGAACATTTTTTCTGACTGAATCCCTTGATAAGAATTGCCGAAACGAATGATTGCTAGAGAATTTTTTCCTACCATTTCTTTCGCGATGATGTAATCTGTCGATGAACAGAGAACAGAGCAAGCATGACGGGAGTTAGGGGAGCGGCGCAACGAACGCTCTTATCGGCGGAAATCCCAACAGGGGGATCCTATGTCGACAGCAACAGCGCCCCGAATCGGGGTTTGCATGGAATACCAACGTTTACTCGATTCCTGTCAAAAAGCCTTAGCGGTGTGGCAGCAGCAGCGCTCGCTCGCTGTGCGGGCCGCCTTGGCCACTCCACGTATGCGAGGACAGTTGAAACGCCTTCAGGCTCAATATGCCCGTGCCTGTGCTTTGATCGAAACCCACGAGCGGGCATGCGTCAGTTGCCAGTACATCTCGAAAGTAGGCGGTTTGGATTTTGAGAGCCTGTCGAGTGCCCTGCATCAGCAACGACGGTTTGGCTGAACACACCCCAATCCTTTTGCTGTCGACCGCCCCTTCAAGGGGCGAGGCTTTCTCGCAATCAAGCACCGCTGGTCGCGTCGAACGAGAGTTTCAGGCCAGGAAGCCGTGAACGACCGGGATTGCAATCGCGGCAGGAATATCCGTTCCGAGAATCGCATGCTAAAGATAGAATGAAGATAATCTTCGGGAAGACCGGGTGTGCTCGAAAATCAGCTTAAAGATGGAGCCCGATGAAGTCTCGGCTGCAAGTAATGAAGTTTGGCGGAACGTCGGTCGGCAATGCGGAATGCATCGCGCGCGCGGCTAAGATCATTTGCCAGGGTGCAGCGCAAGGCCGGTGCGTGGCGGTTGTTTCGGCGATGAGCGGAGTGACGAACCGGTTGATCGAAGCGGCGAAAACGGCGCAGACGGGAAATCGAAGCGCGGCGCTCGCAGTGATTCAAGAATTGCTGACGCTGCATGAAACCGCTCTGACCACGTTGGTCAACAACAAAGACGAGGGCGCGCGAGTTCGTGCGAAGTTGGGCGCGGTACTGGCAGAGGGCTCGCGATTCTGCGAAGGAACGGCGCTGCTCAGGGAACTTTCGCCCCGAACGATGGATGCGATTTCCAGCCTCGGAGAGCGATTGTCCGCACCCCTGGTTGCCGCGGCAGTGAAAGAGCTCGGCCTCAAGAGCGAAGCAGTGGAAGCGACCGAATTAATCGTGACCGATGAGTTTCACGGCGGCGCGGAACCGCAGATGGAGCAAACGCGTGAAAGATCCCAGGCCCGCATACTTCCGCTTCTAGAAAACGGAGTGGTGCCGCTCGTGACAGGCTTCCTCGGAGCCACGCCAGGCGGTGAGCTCACCACGCTCGGGCGAGGGGGGTCGGACTACTCCGCGACCATTCTTGGAGCGGCACTGGACGCCGACGAAGTCATCATTTGGACCGATGTGGACGGCGTGTTAACGGCCGATCCTCGCCTGGTGACAGAGGCGCAAACCATTTCCGAGATCTCCTATCGCGAAGCAGCCGAATTGGCATACTTCGGCGCGAAGGTCTTGCATCCGAAAACGCTCAGACCAGTGGTGCAGGCCGGAATTCCGGTGTGGATTCGAAACAGCTTTGCACCGGAGAAGCCGGGGACGAAGATTACGCCCGAAGGCCAAAACATCGGCGGGGGAGTCAAAGCCCTGACGGCGATCCGCGACGTGACGCTGATCAGCGTAGGAGGGCCTGGGATTGTGGGATTACCGGACGTCGTGGCGCGGACATTTTCGACAACGGCGGAAGTTCGCGCCAACGTCCTGCTGATTTCCCAATCGTCTTCACAAAATGACATTTGCTTCGGGGTCTCTTCGGCGGATGCGCAAAAAACCGTTGAAGCGCTGCGGAAAGAATTTGCGCAGGATTTGGATCACCACAAGGTGGAACACATTCGGGTCGATCCCCAGATTGCCATCGTGGCCGTGGTCGGGCAGAACATGTGCGGCACACCTGGAATCGCCGGCAGGACTTTTAATACGATGGGGAAAGAAGGCGTGAACCTGATTGCCATCGCGCAGGGCTCCTCGGAGACCAATATTTCCTTTGTGATCGAAGAACAATCCGTTGTGCCGGCGTTACGAAGTTTGCACCTCGAATTCGGCCTGCATAAATCCGCGATTGAATCTCGAACAACTCTCAATTCGTTGAAGGCGATTCGGGCTGAACCGCAGCCTCGTTGCGTTTCCGGTGATAGCGAGACAATCCCACCCAGGAAAGATTCAACGCCCCGTTGAAGAGATAATGGGAGAGCTCGTTCGGCGGAAGGAACTGCGCCGCTTCCGCACCAACCTCCTGCGCGAATCGGTGCATGGCATCCGAGTCTTCGAGGTCCCGGGCAAGAAGGCTGGCGGACAGATCGCGCCAGCGATGCAGTCGCCGGCGATACCCGGCGATATGGACGGCTGGATTGTCCGCGAAGGAAAAATGAGTCAGAAATAATTTCTTGGGATGGAGGCCGGCAATGGCATCAAGCGAGTTATCCCAAAGTTCAATGGAAATGTCGGGCGGAGGGGTCACCGGAAGCACAAAGGAGTGCCCGTTGATCGAAATGCCGGCCGTATCTCCGACGAAAGCTATACCGTCGGCAGGATCGAAATAGGTCACATGATGCGAGGCGTGCCCGGGCGTATAGAGGACTTGCAATTGTCGCGATCCGACAGTGATCGTCTCGCCGCCCTGCAGCGACTGAATATTCGCAGCGGGAACCGGAAGAAATTCTCCATACAAGGGCTTCAGGTTTTCTCCATACAATCGCGAGGCGCTCTGAAGTAGTTTCGACGGATCAACCATGTGCGCCGCGCCCCGTGAGTGCACATAAACTTTCAGTTGGGGATTCTCACCGACGAGCGCGCCAGTAGCTCCGGCGTGGTCCAGATGGATGTGTGTCAGGAACACTGCCCTGAGGTCGGAAACACGCAAGCCACGCTGTCCGAGTTGCTCGCGGAGAATATCAAGGGTCGAAGCGGGGCCGGGATCAACAAGCGCCGATTCGTGTTGCGAGCGGAGAAGAGCGGACGCGATCGAGCGCGAATGGCCAACCCATTGAAGATCAAGAGCGGTGGTGGAATGCACGGCAAATCTGAGTGTAGCGCAGCCCGAGCGGCATTCCCAATTCGGGCTAACACCGGAAGGCAGGGTCCTAGGACGTGGGGCCTGAATTCCAACAGGAAATACTTGCAGAATGATGAACTTATAGAATATGCTTTTGGACCACAGCGACTTGTTCTATCCGTCTCGTGCTGAGCGAGTGATTTTTTTCCACGCGGAACCGCCCAAGGTTACAGAACAAGCGTCACGCTGAGGGTTGTCCAACGACACCGTTTGGCACGGCTGGTGGTCTAAGGACAAGGCAAATGAAGCACAAGGGATTTCTTTAGTAATTTTAGGGAGGAAGAAATTATGCGCAAATGGTGTGCAATCGTGGCTTTGGGAGCGCTGTTAGCCCTGCCGCTCTGTGCGCAGCAGAAGGACGCAAGCACAGGAAGTAATACCTACGGAACAACCGACAGCACGGCAACCGGCAACGCCCCATCGAGCGATTTTAGAATCGCCCCTGCAACACCCACGCTGTTTGCCATGCCCGCAGCCGCGGCGGCGAATCCGGCGGACATTTTTTCTGATTGGGACAACAACCCTTGGAATCGTCGCGCCTGGGGCTTGCTGACTCCCAAATTCGAACTCGCCGGTCTGTTTCAGTACGTCAATTTTGCTCCTGGCTCTGGATTCCCTAATTTCAACACGTTCGGCGCCACCGGATCGTTCACGTATAACGCGAACAGCTGGCTGGGCCTGACGGCGGAGATCGGTGGGTATCACTTCAAGCGGCAGATTTACGGCCCGCCCGACTCGGCTGGGATTTCGTTGCTCGAATCGACCTCGGGTAGCTTCCAAAGCTACCTGTTCGGTCCACGCATCAACTTCCGCAAGTTCGACCATTTTGTGCCCTTCGGCGAAGTGTTGTTCGGAGCGGTGCGCTCGGGCTCGCAGCTGACCGGAACATCAGAACAGTCTACCTTTGCGCTGGCCGCGGGCGGCGGCGTGGACGTCGTTCTTTTCAAGAACCTCGCGTGGCGCTTCTTCGAAGCGGATTATTTCATGACCAACTTCACGGGTACCCTCGTGGGGGCGAATGGGCGTCAGAACAACTTCCGCATCGGCACCGGCGTCGTTCTGCGTTGGGGTTATCCTCCGGAACCGCCGAAACCGAATCATCCGCCAGTGGCTTCCTGCTCCGCATCGCCGACGTCGGTCTACCAAGGCTCGACGGATGTGGTGGCGGTTCACGTAGCGGCGACCGACGCGGATAACGATCCGCTCACTTACGCCTACACGGCGACCGGCGGAACGGTCGATGGGACTGGCCCGGATGTGCGTTGGAACCCCTCCGGATTGGCCATTGGCTCCTACACCGTCAATGTCAAGGTGGACGACGGACGCGGCGGGACAGCTACTTGCTCGGCTGATCTTGCGGTCAACAAGCGCCCGAACCGGCCGCCAGTGATCTCCTGCGCTCCTGAACGCAACCCGATTATCGCCGGCGAACGCGTCGCGATCAATTCCACCGCGAGCGACCCGGACGGCGACCCGTTGACTTACAGCTACTCTGCGACAAGCGGCCAGATTTCCGGCAGCGGTCCTACGGCGCAGTTTGATTCCACCGGACTCTCGGCTGGAAATTACACCATCACTTGTACGGCAGACGACGGTCAAGGCGGACGCACCAGCGGCACGACCAGCGTTGACGTTCAGCAGCCGGCACCGCCGCCGCAGGCGACCAAGGTCGGCGATTGCGGTTACAACAAGGTCGGGGCAGGCCGCTTCGACAACGCTTGCAAGCGCGTTGGAGACGACGTGGCCCTGCGCCTGAAGAACGAACCGAACGCCAAGGTGGTCATCGTTGGCTATGCCGACAAGAAGGAACCAAAGCCAGATAAGCTCGCGCAAACGCGCGCGGATGGCGCCAAGAAGTACCTGGGCGAAAAGGGCATCGATGCTTCCCGCATCTCGACCCGCGTCGGCCAGGCCTCAACGGAGAAGGGCACGGAGAAGGAGAACCGCCGTGTCGAGTTCATCTTCGTTCCGGAAGGCGCGACCTACTAACCGCCAGGGCCGCGAGGAGTGTTTTGTACTCCGGGCGGTCGTCAAACAGTAACCGAAAACGGGCTCTCCGAGGGCAGCTTCGGAGAGCCCGTTTTCTTTAACATTCGGGGGAATCTGACAGGTATGGAGGGGATATTTTGCGACTGAGGCTCTTGGCCGCCGCACTGTTGGCGCTGATTACGAAAGGCGGGATCTGCGCGCAGACGTGGCAGAGACTGGGACCCGAAGGCGGCATGGTCGTTTCCCTGGCAACTGCCGGACCAGACGAGGTCTATTTGGGCTCAGCCGACGGGCATGTGTTTGCCTCGAAAGACAGGGCGAAGTCATGGGAACTCCGCGGCCGGGTCGGAAACCGGCTGGACGCCGTTATCACGAGGATCGTGGCCGATCCCGGACAGAGCAGTCGGCTCTTCGCTGCCGTTTGGTATCAGGAGCCCGGAATCGGCGGGGGAGTGTTCGTCAGTCGAGACCGCGGACAGACTTGGAAGTCGTCAGGGCTAGAAACGGAAGCAGTCCGCGCTCTTGAGATCGCGCCATCCGAGCCAGCCGAACTTGTCGCCGGAACGAGAAGCGGAGTGTTTCTCTCGGCTGACGGCGGCAAGAGCTGGCGACGTATTTCTCCGGAAGGCGACGAGGAAATAAGAAATTTGGATTCACTGGCGATCGACCCGCGCGATCCACAAGTCATCTACGCAGGGACCTATCACTTGCCATGGTTGACGCGCGATGGCGGAAAAACCTGGAAGGCGGTGATCGCGGGAATTATCGACGATTCGGACATTATGAGCTTGCGTCTCGACGCCACGAATCCTGACCGTGTTTACATGAGCGCATGCTCCGGGATTTATCGCAGTGAAAATCAGGGTGGAGAGTGGGTCAAGCTGCAGGGGATTCCGTACGCTGCGAGAAGAACCCAGATGATCGAGCAAGACCCGGCGAATCCGCAGACGTTGTACGCTGGAACGACGGAAGGATTGTGGGTGACGCGAGACGGCGGTGAAAGTTGGTCACAAACGACGCCGAAAGACTGGGTTGTGAATAGCGTCGTCGTGCTTGATGGGAAGAACGGAGCCTCGGGCAGAGTCGTGGTCGGCACCGAAGGACGTGGAATTGAGGTTAGTGACGACGCCGGGGCGAATTTTGCAGAAGCAAATCGTGGCTTCACGCACGTCATTGTGAAGAAGTTGCTCGCCGATGGGGGCAGCCCCGGGCACTTGCTGCTGATCATCGAGCGAAGCACGGCAGAGATTCTCGAGAGCCACGATCAAGGGCGAAGATGGTCGAATGTATCGATGGCGGCAGAAGACCATGGGAAATCGATCACGTTGGACGCGGAAGAAGTGCAGGACGCGCTGTCGAGTCCGTGGGGCTGGCTCCTGCGACTTGAAAACGGGGAACTCTGGTTGTGGGACGAGGGCAAGAAATTGTGGAAGGAATGGAGGCTTTCCCTGCCTGCGTCCGTTCGACGGAGTGCGAATTCCGCCGGAGGGAAAGCGCAACCGGAACCGGCGCGAGAGCTCAAAGCCAGAGGGGTGTTGGGCTTTTCGCAAAACGATGCCGTGGTGTCCGCGAAACAGGGCCTGATGCTTTGCCACAAGAGCGGAATCTGTACACTGCTCAAGGCATTTTCATCCGGTCCGATTCAAGCTGCATGGATCTCTTCGGTCGAAGAGCAAAGAATCGCCGTCGTGGCGGACGACAAGTTGGGACTTTCCTCGGATGGCGGGAAAACCGCCGTTTGGCGCGACCTCCCCGTACCAGCAGAACAAGTAGATTGGTTGGATGCCGACCAATCAGCGGATCGAATAATGCTCTACCTTGTCACAAGGGAAGGTATCTTCGTGTCCCACGAGTCAGATGAGCCTTGGCAGCGCCTTGCCGGAGGCCTGCCTGCCGGTCAGGTCGAGCGATGGCTGCGTTCCGGTCTTTGGGTTGTCGTCGAACGGGGCGGCAGATTTTATGTTTCAGAGGATAGCGGGGCTTCCTGGAAGGGCGTCGACCAGGATCAGGAACGGAGCCGGATTACCGGGCTCGTGGCAACGCCAGACGGAGCCGTTTTGGCCGGCTCGCAGAGCGAAGGGCTTTTACGATTGGATTTGCACCGGGAGCCGTCAAAAGCGGCGCGATGAGAAAAAATTCTAGCGTCGCAGCCGGCTGCCTAAGGCACCGCGAAGGGACTCGCGTAGAACGCCAGCACACGGCGCTTGAATTCCGACGGCTCGAAGCCAAGCGCTGCGGTATGAAACGCGCTTGGTACGATCCAGAGCGATTTGGGGCCGCGAGCGGCCGCATAGAGTCTTTCCGCATGGCGACAGGGAAGCGTGGTATCCGCTGCATCGCAAATCAATAGGATAGGGAAAGTTCGTGCCGCGACGGAGCTCTCGGGGGAAACGTCGGCCGCGGAAAAACCGGCGAGGGATTGTCCGCGGGCCAGCATCACCCAAGCGCCGGGAGCGAATAAAGTTTTTCCGAGCCATGGATATTTCTGCAGTCCCGCGTAGTCGTACGATGCCTCACGCAGGCTGGCGAACGGCGCTTCCGCCACGACCGCCTCGAGGCGTGGATCAGCGCCGGCCGATTGCAGCGCAATTCCGGCGCCCATGGATTCCCCCAAGGCAAAAATATGCGCGGGATGTTCTGCGGCCACGAGCGCGTCGATGATCGCGCGTGTGTCGCTCCGTTCGAGCCAACCATAGGTACCCATCGACCCTTCGCTCTCGCCATGTGTGCGCGCGTCCATCAAGGTAACGCCATAGCCGCCGCGAATAAGAAACAACGCATGTTCGAGAACGCCTACGCGGTTGTCGGCGACGCCGTGAAACAGCAGTACCCAGGAACCGTTTGGCCGCGCGGCTCGCACTTTCCAGCCGCGAAGCAAAATTCCATCCGGAGCGCGAACGTCAAACGTTTCCTGGTGAACACCGAGCTGCGCAAAGGAAGCATCGGCCTGTTGGATCAGGTCCGGCGTAAGGGCGCGCCGGACGGGATGCAAGAAGGAAGGAGCGACGAGCCAGCCGGTAACGATCGCGGCCAGCACCGGAAAAAGCAGCAAAATGACGAGGATTCGCATGATTCGCCGAGCCATGGCCCTCTTCTCGATGTACGAAAATCCAATCGCTTTCGTTCCGCGAATCAGGCATGGAATGTGCCGCGCCTTCGCTGCCCTGTCGTTTCGTTCTGCCGAGCTCCTACCTTGCACATACCCGCCCTGAGGTATGAAACGGTTGGGTCTCGCTCCATTCGGTCGGAACGAATCGTTCATCGACGTCGTTCAGGAACGGAAGAGCACGTCTTCGCGCTGGAACATTTTCACCGCTAGAAACAGAGCGATGCCGGCGTAGACGCAGGTGGAAAGAAAGATGATGGCGATGAAGTTCCAGTGATACGTGCCGGTGACGAGTTCCTTGCACAGCAAGCTGGCGTTCAGGATGGGAACGAGGGCGAGCTTGGCGTCCAGGTCGATTGGAAGCATCGCGGCTACGGCTGGAATGATCACCACGAACATCAGCGGACTGATATAGCTCTGGGCTTCCTTGTAGCTTTTTGCGAAGAGCGCAACGGTCATCAGACCCGCAGCAAAGAGCACCGCGATCGGCAAGACCATGATGAAAATGGAAAGGACTGTGCCAAAACCGATGTGGAGCTGCATCTGGGCGGCGTCTTCTCCGGCCTTGTCGAAGGCGTGGAGATGCCCCAGGACGGCGAACGAGACACCCATGGAGGTTACGGAAAGACCGGCGGTGACGAGCGCGGTGGTAAGAACCAGAAAAAACTTGCCGAAGACCAAATCCACGCGGGAAATTGGGCTGGACAAGATCGTTTCCATCGTGCCGCGCTCTTTTTCACCCGCGGTCAGGTCCATGGCGGGATACATGCTGCCGACCAGGCATAGCAGGATGACCATGTAGCCGATTACGCCGCCGAAGGCCGCGCCGCCGACTTTTTCGGGAGGGGCGACGTTGTTTTCCTTGATCTCAAACGGTTTCAAAGCAGTATCCGGCACGTTTCGGGCGGCGAGATTATCGTGAACGATGCGTTCTCGGTACTTCTCGAGACTTTTCTGAATGTTGTCGGTGGCGATGGACGATTTCAAATCGCCCTCGTAATTGTGGATGAGAAGAGCGGCGTTTGCTTGCCGGGCGACGGCGCTCTGAAAACCGGGTGGAATCTCAACGGCCGCGCGAATCTCCTTATTGATGATCTGATCCTTCCAGTTCGGTTGCGTCGGGACAATTTTGATTTTGCTCGAACTGTGCAACTCCGCGACAATTCCCGGCGAATCGTCTCCTCCGAGAATCATGATCCGAGGAACCTCCTCTTTCGCCTTGCCGATCAGCGCCGATATCGCGGCGCCGAGTCCCGCGGTAAGAAGAGGAAAAAGAATCAGCGGCACTAGAATCGAGGAGACCAGGGTCCGCCGGTCGCGGAGGGCTTCGCGGAGTTCCTTGCGGTAAACGACGGCGATGTTGCGCAGATTCATGTCAGTTGTTCTCCTGCCCGACGTAAAGAGGAGCGACGATCTTGACGAAGATCTCCTCGAGGTCCCGTTCCTGATAACGCTCGCGTAGTTCGGCGAGCGAGCCCTCGGCGAGCAGTTTGCCGGACTGAATGATGCCGATGACATCGCAGAGTTTCTCGACCTCGCTCATGATGTGCGTGGAGAAAATGACGGTTTTGCGGCGTTGGCGGCACTCGCGGATAAACTCGATGATGGTGCGCGCGGTCATAATGTCGAGCCCCAAGGTCGGCTCGTCGAAGATCATCACCTGGGGATCGTGAACCAGGGTGCGGGCGATGGAAGTTTTCTGTTTCATACCGGTGGAAAGCTTGTCGCAGCGGCGGTCGCGGAAAGAGTTCATATCCAATCGAGAGAAAATCTCATCGATGCGTTTTTTCAGGACGGCTTCGTCGAGACCATTCAAACGGCCGAAATATTCGACCATTTCCTGGGAGGTAAGGCGGGGGTACAGGGCGGTGGCGGTAGAAAGGAAACCCACGTTGGCGCGAACTTTCTCGGGCTCCTCGATCACGTCGTGGCCGCAAACCGTGGCGTCGCCGTCGGTCGGCTCCAGAATGGTGGCCAGCATGCGGAGCGTAGTGGTCTTTCCGGCCCCGTTGGCGCCCAGCAGGCCGTAAATCTGCCCCGGTTTGCAGGTGAACGTTACATGATCGACGGCGCGGACTTGGCCGCGCTTCTTGTCTTGAAACACCTTGGTCAGACCACGAGTTTCAATCATGAAGGAACCCTCTTGTGACACGAGCAGCAGGCAACCAGTCTAGGAGGAATACGCAAATGTCTCGCGAATAGTATCAGAAGCAACGCGAAAATGTGTCGAGCCGGAAAAACCCGATCCTTTCGGGTCGTTTGGGCACCATTTGGCAGCACCAGAGGGAGCGCGGCCAATGGGCAACGTCCTGGTGGTTGCCCGAAGCATCAGAAGGATCGGTACTCTTCGGAAGCGGTAGAGAAATGGAGTAACCTCCTGATAGACTTTAGATTAGCCGCCGACCGCCAAAACAACCGGCCCGTAAGCTCCATCGATCGACGAGACGTCCCGGCATGGGGGACCGGAGACCTGAAGTTGCGGCTTGCTCCGCGAAAAGACAGAAAGTTGACGGCGAACCCTGATGGTGAACTTCGAACAGTGAACCATGGATAAGAAGCTGAGAAACCGGACGCTCTTGCTGCTGGGGTTAGCAGCGGTAGCGGCGTTTGTGTTGATTCGCGTCAGCGGACGCCAGCCGGTAGCAAAAATTTCGGCAACCCGACCTTTCCGGCAGAACATCATGTCTTCGATCACAGGCAACGGCAAGGTCGAGCCGATTTCGCCCTACGTTGTCCGGGCGCAATCGGACACGTTCATCGAGAAGGTGTATGTCACGGAAGGGCAAAAAGTAAAGAAAGGCCAGCTGCTCGCGGTGCTCGACGTGAAAGAAGCGGCAGCACAATTGGCAGCGGCCCGGCGCAAGCTCCTGAACGCACAGGAGGATTTCCGTGTAGCGCAAGCCGGCGGGAAGACAGATACCGCTGCGCAAGTTGCCAGTGACTTGACCAAGGCTCAGGCCGAACGGGACCGACTGCAGCGCGACCATGACGCCTTGGAACGTCTCATCGCGAAGGGCGCGGCGACAAAAGATGAGCTGGCTGTGAATGAACTCGCTTTAGAGAAAGCCCGCTCGGATGTGGATAAGTTTGCCGCCGCCAAACAAGAATTCGCGCGTCAATCAACCCTGGACGGGTCTAGCTCAGCTTTGGCCGTACAGCAGGCACAGAGTGAGATTGCCGCGCTCGAAGAAAAGGTGCGTCAGGGGCGAATCACGGCGCCGGAAGACTGCACCTTGTATTCTCTTCCGACCAGGACAGGAATGTTCGTCAAAACCGGCGATTTACTGGCGGAAATGGCAGATCTACACAAAGTACGCGTGCGGGCCTTCATCGATGAACCTGATCTAGGAGGCCTCGAGCCGGACCTGCCAGTGAAAATTACCTGGGATGCCTTGCCGAACGATTTCTGGCAAGGCAAGACCGAAGTTATTCCGAAGCAAGTGGTTCAGCACAATTCGCGTAGCGTAGGCGAGCTTTTATGCTCGGTGGACAACGGCAAATTACAGCTGCTGCCGAACATCAACGTAAATGTAAGAATCAATTCCAAAGAGCGGATGAATGTCATCACCGTGCCGCGCGGGGCGGTCGAAACAGAGAACGGAAAGCGCTATGTGTTTGTCGTGAAGAATAGCGGCGTGACCAACGAAACGCTCGAAAGGCGCGAGATTCAGGTGGGAATTGCGGATGCCACGAATTTTGAAGTCGTCGGCGGTTTGCAGGGGAACGAGGTCGTAGCCTTGCCGGGCGACGTCGAGCTGAAAAGCGGCATGACGGTCAAAGTCGTGAACATGGACAATTCGAATGTTGAGGGAGCGAGGAATGCAGGCGTATAAAGCGACTCTTGCCGTGTCAGTGTGTTTGGTTGCGTTGCACATGGCGAGTGCAGCGCAGGACTCCTCTCTTGACGTGGCCAAGAGCGCCTATGAAAAGGGCGACTACCATAAGGCCATCGAAGTCCTGAAGGCTGCGGCGGGCAAAGAGCCCTCGAACGGAGAGATTCAACTCCTGTTGACGAAATCGTATCTCGAAGCGCACCAATACGACGAAGCCATCAGCAGCGGGGAAAAAGCCGTAAGCATCGATCCAAAGAATTCCGAATATCACCAATGGTTGGGAGAATCTTACGGCGGCAAGGCCGATCATGCGAGCATGCTGAGCGCTTATTCTTGGGCTCGCAAGACGCAGAAAGAATTTGAGACCGCCGTCGAATTGAACCCCAGAAATTTCGACGCGAACCAGGACCTCATCGAATACGATTGCACGGCGCCTTCGATCGTGGGCGGAGGAGAAGACAAGGCTCAGCCGGTCATGCAGAAAGTGATGGGCATGGACCCGGCCGAGGGTCATTTTGCCGCGGGCGTTTGCAAAGCCGTGAAGAAGGATTATGCCGGCGCGGACGTTGAATACGCGAAAGCTTTGGAAAGCAAACCAAAAACGGCCGACCGTATCTACGACATTGGGGATTATTTCCTGCAGCGCGGTCAAGGGGACAGACTCCTCGAAGTTGCTTCGGCGGGAGAAGCCGTGGCCCCGAAAGACCCGCGCGGCATGTATTACCAAGCCGTCGGTTGGATTCTGAAAGGCGAAAAATTACCGGACGCAGAAACACAGTTAAGAGGATATCTCGCCGCATTGCCACTGCGCTCCATCTATCCGAAGCCTTGGGAGACACACTACTGGTTGGGCCGCCTCTACGTTGCTCAGGAAAATATGGACGGCGCAAGGAAAGAATATCAAGAGGCACTCAAATTGAATCCCAAATACAAGAAAGCCCAGGATGCGCTGAAGCAACTGGGTGGGCAGTAGCTCCTGCGGATTGAGGGACCAAAATGCAATTAAGAGAATCCTTAACCGTGGCAGTGGATGCTTTGCGCGCCAACAAGTTGCGCACTGTGCTCACTTCGATTGGTGTCATTATCGGCAGCGCATCCATCGTTTTGGTTGTGACCGTGGCTCTCACGAGCAGAAAGTATGTCATTTCCCAGATCGAAGCGGTGGGCTCTAATCTCGTGTGGGCGGAAATGCAGCCGACGCCCGACAAAGTCCAGCCGCTCAGCCACGAATTGACGGTTGGAGATCTGGAAGCAGTCAAGGCCGGAATTCCCGGTGTCATCAACGTTGCGGGTCTCTCTGATATGCCGATGTCTGTGGTTGTCGCAGGGCAGTCGCGTCCGGCCGCACTGATTGGCGTGACCGAGGGTTACCAAAAAATTCGTCGGCTGGTTATCTTGCGCGGCCGATACTTTGATTCCGGAGACATGGCTTCGAGGAGCAAGGTATGTCTGATCACTCAGCCGCTGGCGAAGCGCGTGTTCGGTGTGGAAAATCCCGTCGGCCGGAACATTCGGATGGGGGAGTTATCCTTCACAGTGGTTGGCGTGTTTAAAGAACGGGTGACCACGTTCGGTTTGACCGAGGTGCAGGAAGATTCCGTCCTGATCCCGCTTCCACTGATTAGCGTCTACAAAGGTCGCGAGGTGCTGAACTCGCTTTATGCCCAGGCGTCGGCGCCCGACCAGGTGCCAAGCGTAAAGATTCAGATGGAGCGCCTCCTCAAGAGCCGGCACCCGGCCGACGCGAGTTACAACGTACAGACACTTACAGCGATTTTGACGGCTGCGCGCTCGATCTCTCTGGGATTGACGATCATGCTGGTGGTCGTGGCGTTTATTGCCATGCTCATCAGCGGGATCGGCATCATGAACATCATGCTGGTGACAGTGAGAGAGCGAACGAGGGAAATCGGAGTGCGCAAAGCGATTGGAGCGCCACGCAAGGAAATCATGGCGCAGTTTCTGATTGAGGCCTTCCTGATCAGTGGCGGCGGGGCGGTACTGGGAATCTTGATCGGGCTGATCATTCCGGTTGTGGTGCAGCAGCTTCTGCCCGGTAATCTACGCGTGCCGGTCTCGACATGGAGCGTGGTGCTGGCATTTCTGGTGTCCAGCCTGACGGGTCTCTTCTTCGGATGGCTGCCCGCGAATCAGGCGGCGAAGCTCGACCCCGTCGAAGCCCTGCGGTACGAATAGGAATTCGCGAACGGGAGCAAGCAGGAGGAACAGATATGGCGTGGAAACGTCGTGTTGCCTGTGGGATTTTGTGCATCGCCGCAAGCTGGGTGCCGACGCGAGCGCAAGAAACCACCGAGGCAGTACCCACTAGTGCGCCGATCGTGCTGACTTTGAAGCGGAGCGTCGATCTTGCTCTTCAGAACAGCAAAGACATTCAGCTAGCTAAGATTCGAGCGCGCGTCGCGGACCAATCGACGAATCTGACCAAGGCGGAATTTCTGCCGAACTTCTATGCCGGGTCGGGTGCGGGCTATACCTACGGTTTGCCGGAAACTCCCGGTGGGAGGCCTCCGGAGATTTTCAGCTTGACGTATACGCAGGAAGTTCTGAACGGCCCGTTGCGCGGGCTGGCCAAAGAGCAGCAGGAGCAAGCGAAGTCGCAGCGCTTGCTGCTTGAAGATACGCGGAACGTGGTGATGGAACGGGTGGCGTCGGCGTATCTGGAACTGGTAAAGGTACGGCACTCGCTCGAATTGCTTCGCAAGGAAAAAGACAGCGCCGAGAAAATTGTCGACATCACACAGGAACGCCAAGGTGAGGGATTTGAGTTACCCACCGAAGTAACCAAAGCCCAACTGACAAAAGCTCAAGTCGTTCAGCGGATTCTTCAGCTCGAGGGCCGACAGGACGAACTGGAGGTGTTTTTGCGCGATCAGCTCGGACTGGGCACAGACCAACGGCTAGACGTAACGCCTGAGGAGTTGCCGGGCTCCGCGGAACAGGAAGGCGCAACCCTGGTGGCCATGGCCACACAAGGAAATACCAGTCTTGCGTTTGCGGAATCCGACGTAAAGGCCAAGCAATTCCGCCTGGCCGGTGAAAAGAAGGGCAACTACCCCACCCTGCAGTTGGTCGGTATTTACGGCGTACTGGAAAAATACAGTTTTCGCAACTATTCCAACATCTATAACAATTTTACCTACAACAACCTGAATGTCGGGATAAATGTCAACGTTCCTATCTTCAGTTCGAAGACGCGCGCAAATATTGCTTTAGCTCAGGCCAGCCTGGATGCGGCACAGCTCAACCTTGCGAACAAGCGTACGCAAGTCAGTGCCGAAGTGCGCCAGCGGTCCAGAAAAGTACAGGAGGCTGATGCGGCCAAAGAAGTGGCGCGGCTGGAGCTGCAATTGGTGCAGCAAAATGTGGCCGTTTTGCAATCTCAGTTCAATGAAGGTAAAACGAATCTGCGCGACATGGAAAAAGCCCGGCTCGACGAAAACGAAAAGTGGATGGCCTTTCTCGATGCGAATTTCCAAAGGCAGCAGGCACAACTGGAGCTTTTGCGCACGGCGGGGCAACTCGAAAAGGCGCTGGAATAGTGCATGTTGGAAAAGGACAGCCTGAAGATTCTCGAACAGGCGTTGGAAAAATTGGACTCCGGCTTCCACACGCTGCCGGAGAGTTCGTCCGCCGCTCCCGGGTTTGAGCGCATTGCTGGAGTCCTGGCGGCGACGGCGGAACGGCTGCAAGACAACTATCCCTATTTTCACCCGCTTTACGCAGGGCAAATGCTAAAACCGCCGCACCCCGTTGCGCGGCTGTCCTATGCGTTGGCGCAGTGGATTAATCCCAATAATCATGCGCTCGATGGCGGGCGCGCGTCTTCGGCGATGGAGAAAGAGTCCGTCGGCGAGTTGGCACAGATGTTCGGCTGGAGCGAGTACCTTGGCCATCTGACGAGCAGCGGAACGATGGCCAACCTGGAAGCCCTTTGGGTCGCCGGGCAATTGAAGCCAAGGAAAACGGTTCTGGCCAGTGAGCAGTCTCACTACACACACCATCGGATCAGCGGTGTGCTGCAGGTTCCGTTCGAATTCATAACGTGCGATGTGCGCGCGCGCATGGACCTTGAAGCCCTGAAGAAACGTTTGGCTCGAGGCAACGTCGGAACGGTCGTAGCCACCATGGGGACGACCGCAACCGGCTCTGTCGACCCGCTTCCGGAAATTCTGGCTTTACGAGACAAATATGAATTCCGCGTGCATTGCGACGCGGCATATGGCGGATACTTCGGGCTCGCGGGAAATCTTGCCGAGCAAACACGCGTGGCATTCGAGCACATGCGAAACGCGGATTCGATTGTAATTGACCCTCACAAACATGGACTTCAGCCATATGGTTGCGGGTGCGTTTTGTTCCGCCATCCCGACGTCGGCCGCCTGTACAAACACGATTCGCCCTACACGTATTTCAGTTCGCAAGAATTGCACCTTGGGGAAATCAGCCTGGAGTGCTCGCGTCCCGGAGCTTCAGCTGTAGCGTTATGGGCTACCCAAAAGCTGTTGCCGCTGGAAAAAAATGGAGAGTTCGCGAAGGGACTCGAACAGTGCAGGGAAGCAGCCCTCGATCTTCACGGAAAAATCGAGAGCGACGATCGATTCTGGGCCGGGTTCTCTCCCGAACTCGACATTGTGATCTTCGCTCCCCGCGCTGCCAGCTTCAGCGAAGCCTCGGCGTTCAGCAAAAAGATCTTCGACGCGACGGCCAAAAGAAACCTGCACCTGGCCCTAGCGGAGTTGCCCAGCAAGTTTTTTGACGTCCCCGCTCGGGTGAAGCAAGACCAAACGAGTCTCACGTGCCTGCGCTCGGTACTCATGAAGCCCGAACATCGCGATTGGATCGATCGAATCTGGACTATTCTTTCAGAATCTACCGGCGAACTCCCGTAGGTAGATTGCTAACTCCCGCTCAATGCGAGGTTTAGCCATTGGATGCGTCTTTGAACCGCTTTGCGGAAAGATGTGCCATCCAGCAACCAACTCCGGTAAACTAGGATCTAGGGGTAATGGGTAGCAAAACTGGCCGCCGACCCGTGCTCGTCTGTGTGGCCGCCGGGTCCCATTCGAAACACTCTGAGGGTGAAGAATGCCAGATGTATTGAAAACGTTGCTCTTAAATCCGCCGAGCTTTGAAAACTTCGACGGTGGCGCCAGTTCGCGCTGGCCGGCTACGCGCGAGATTGAATCGTATTGGTATCCCGTGTGGTTGAGCTATCCCGCTGGATTGATTCCCGGCAGCCGGCTGCTCGATGCGTCTCCCCACAAGATTAATTGGCAGCAAACGATCCAAATCGCGAAGGACTACGAGTTCCTGATTCTGTTCACTTCGACGGTGGGTTTCGAGAGCGACGTCAAGCTGTTGCGAAAGATCAAGGAATCGAACCCGTCCATGAAAGTGGCGTTCGTCGGACCGCACGGACACATCAAGCCGGATGAAACGTTGAATGCCAGCGAAGACATCGATTTCATCGTGCGCGGCGAATTCGATCACGCAGTAGCAGAATATGCCCACGGCAAGCCGCTGGACGAAATTTTGGGTGCGAGCTATAAAAAAGACGGTAAGGTCGTGCACAACGCTTCGAGGCCGCAGCTGCATACCGAAGAGCTGGATGCGCTGCCGTTCGCGACGGATATTTACAAGCGCGATTTGCAGATCGAGCGTTACAACGTGCCGTTTCTGCTGAATCCCTTTGTCTCTTTCTACAGTTCGCGAGGTTGTCCGGCGCTGTGCACCTTCTGTATGTGGCCGCAGACGCTCTCCGGCCACGCGTGGCGTATTCGTTCCGTGGACAACGTTGTCCAGGAAGTGAAGAATGCCCTTGGGTACTTCCCGCAGATGAAGGAGATTTTTTTCGATGACGACACCTTCAACATCCGCAAGGATCGCGCCATCGAAATGAGCAAGAAGTTCAAGCCACTAAAGTTCCAGTGGTCCTGCACTGCGCGCTGTCACAGCAAGTACGAAGAATTGAAGGCCATGGCCGATGGCGGCGCGCGCTTGTTTATCGTGGGATTCGAGTCGGGCGACGCGCAAATCCTCAAGAACATCAAGAAGGGCGCGACCATCGAAATGGCACGCGAATTCATGAAGAACTGCAAGAAGGTCGGGATCAAGGTCCATGGCGACTTCATTATCGGTTTGCCGGGCGAAACTAAGGAAACCATAAATAAGACGATCGATTTTGCCAAGGAGCTCGATTGCGAGACCATCCAGGTTTCCCTCGCTCATGCCATGCCGGGAACCGAGCTTCACGAGCAGATGTCCAAAGAAGGTTTCCTGCGTGTGGAAGCTCTTGCTGATCAAGGCGGTCACCAGTTGCCGCACATAGAGTTTCCCCACCTCTCCAAGGCGGACATGATGGCGGGGGTTACGCGCTTTTATGACCAGTATTACTTTCGTCCGAAGGTCGTCTGGCGCATCGTGAAAGACGCGCTGTGGGATGGCCACGAGCGCAAGCGACTGTACCACGAGGCCACCGACTTCCTTAAATTGCGCGCAGAGCGGCTGAAGTGGGTGCGCAACGGCGGAGACACGCCGAAGACCATGGTGGCGGTATCCGGAACCTCTTCAGCGAGCGGGAACGACTAACCAGACAGAATGACTCACGAGCGCAGTCTTAGGATCAAGACTCTTGTCGCGGTCTTGCTGATGGTGGTGTGCGCAAATACGGGCGATCTCATGCTGAAGCGAGGAATGCTGCAAATTGGTGCGGTACAGACCACCCCGGCCGGGATCTGGCACGCTCTACTTTCGACCATTCATAACGGTACGATCTGGCTGGGTATTCTCTTTCTTATCGGCTTTACCTTCAGCTACATGACTGCTGTGAGTTGGGCGGACTACAGCTACGTTATGCCTGCAGGCGCGTTCGGCTACGCGATACAGACGACGCTTGCAGTTGTTGTCCTGCACGAAGCCGTGAATATGCAACGATGGATTGGTGTCGCGCTGATCGTGACCGGCGTGTTGTTGGTTGGCCAGACTCATCCGAGCACGACGCGGACCAAGACGGTGACCCCGTGATCAGAGTGGGTCTGATGCTGGTATTTTTCATCTGCTGTACCACCGGCGGCGAAATCGCGATGACGCACGGAATGAAGCAGGTGGGTGAGCCCGAAAGTTTCCGACCGATGGCGCTTGTGCGGTTTGTCGGCAAGGCCGTCCAGAATAGCTGGGTTTGGTTTGCCATGCCGCTTCTGGCCGCCGCATTTTATTCTCTCCTGATACTATTTTCCTGGGCGCCGTTGAGTGTGGTGATCCCGGCTTCGGCGTTCAACTACGTCGTGGGAACATTCGGGGCGAAATATCTGCTTAGGGAACAGGTATCGGTAAAGCGGTGGATGGGTGTGATCATGGTGTGCGCCGGTGTGTCGTTGGTTCTGCTCACCGGCGGCAATTGAACACCCGGTCGCAATTTCAACGTTTTGATTTGACGGAATGATTCCTCACATTGCCATTTGGCGTCTCGTGATTTTGTTGTTGTCGATCGCGCCCTTTGCCTATTACGTCGCCGCCATACTCGCCGCCTTCCGGTTCTTTTTGAAAGAGAGGAAAAAGACCCTGCCTGACTTTTGCCCGGCGGTCAGCATTTTGAAGCCCGTTCATGGAGTCGATTTCGCTTCCTTCGAAAACTTTTCGAGCTTTTGCCGGCAAAACTACGAGGACTACGAAATTCTTTACTGTGTAAACGAAATGTCGGATGCCGCGGTCCCGATCATTCAAAAGGTAATTGCGGAATTTCCCCAAAGGAAGATTCGAATTCTTTCTGGCGCGACTCGATACGGGACGAACCGCAAAGTGAACAATCTGGCTCTTTTGACCCAAGAGGCTCGACATGAATTTCTGGTGCAGAGTGATGGCGACGTGCGCGTCGGACCTAATTATTTGCGGGAAGTGCTAGCGCCTTTTGTGGATCCTTCGGTGGGCGTGGTGAGTTGTTTTTATCGCGGAGTTGCGCAACCAAACCTCGCGGCAGAACTTGAAGCCGTTGGCGCGGCCAGCGATTTTTTTGCGGGGGCTTTAGTCGCGGATTGGATGGAGGGTGTGACCTTCGCCCTAGGTGCTTCGGTTGCGACAACCAAAGGCTGGCTAGCAAGAATCGGTGGCTATGAGTCATTCGCGAATGATCTTGCCGATGACTACGAGATCGGCAATCGCGTCCACAAAGCCGGTGGTAAAGTACTGCTTTCACGCGAAGCCGTCTGGACGATGTATCCTGACCAAAGCTTCCGCCAATTCTGGGAGCACCAGGTGCGCTGGGCGCGAACCGTGAGATTGGTGCGACCTGCTTCTTTTTTCGGTTTGATTGTGACGCACGGACTACCTTGGGCAATCGTGGCCGCTCTAGCGGCGCCCTCGGCGTGGATTTCCGTGGCCTATCTTCTGGCGTATCTTTTCTTGAGGCTGACGCTCGCCTGGGTAGCCGGCGTTTGGGGAATCGGCGATGAAGTTCTGCGCAAGAAATTATGGCTGGTTCCGATGCGGGACGCCATTCATTTTGTCGTCTGGGTAAGCAGCTTTGCATCGAATCGCGTGAAGTGGGGTGGCACAGAGTACGCCATCGAAAACGGCAAGATGAAGGAAGTCAGCTCTTAGCTGCGAAACTCAGAACCGGAGTAAAACAACATGCCTAAGCGCAAACTGAAGCACGTCCACAAGTTCATCAAGCCGTACATCATCACGTCGGGAAAGCATTTTCGCCTCAAAGATTTCGATCCGGGCGATACGCACCACTTGAATTCTGAAGACAAGCCGGAAGCCAAGGAATGGCTCGAGGAGGGGGTATCGCTGCTCTCCGATCTTCAAGACATGCTCTACGCACAGGGCACTTGGGGATTGCTAGTAATTCTTCAGGCGATGGACGCTGCAGGAAAAGACAGCACGATCCGGCACGTCATGACCGGCGTAAACCCCCAAGGGGTCGATGTGCATTCCTTCAAGGCTCCGTCCGCCGGAGAACTTGCGCACGATTTTCTTTGGCGAACGAGCCGCTGCATGCCGCCGCGCGGCAAAATCCACATTTTTAACCGCTCCTATTATGAAGAAGTTCTGGTCGTGCGCGTCCACCCGCAACTTTTGCAGAAGCAGCGGCTGCCTGATGCCGTGCAAAGTGATCATTTCTGGAAGGACCGCTATGAGGCCATCAGTGCATTTGAGCGCTATGCTACGCGAAACGGGATCGCCGTTTGCAAGTTCTTCCTTCATCTTTCTAGGAAAGAACAGAAGCGGCGGTTCCTGCAGCGGCTGGACAAGAAGGACAAACATTGGAAATTTTCTCTCGATGACTTGAAAGAACGCAAATACTGGGATGAATACCAGGATGCCTATGAAAAAATGATCCGCAATACAGCCACGGAATGTGCACCGTGGGTGATCGTGCCGGCAGACAACAAATGGTTCAGCCGCTTGTTGGTTGTCGCCACAATCGTGGATACATTGGACGGCCTCAACCTGGAATATCCAAGGTTGACGGCGGCTGAGCGCGCGGAGCTGAAAAAAGCGCGCAAACATCTGGAAAGGCAATAGCCCAAGCGGAGAAGGTGGTTTGGCCAGCTTTCAGCTTAGGTCGCCGGATGCGGATTGGGATTGTCCGGTGAACCGGGGTCGGGAATGACCTTCAGGTGATTCAGTCCCATGCTATGAAACAGAGTCGGCCAATAGTTCTTGAACATATTTCCCGCGAATCTCCAGGCCAGGTCTGTTCCGAAACGCTCTGCATTCTTTGCCGCGGTTTGCTCAGAAACAGGGAGATATGCATTTGCCAGCGCTTCCGCCGCCGCCGTTCCCAAAAGCCCTGAACTGTTAACGACGTCCCTGCCGGAATCGGTCCGTGTGACGAACAGCCGCACCACCGAGTACTTTACACTGCCCCAGATCGTAGGACGGTTCTGCGGAAAAAAGCGCGGGTCCTGATGGAACGCAGAAGCAAGAAGAAAGCTCGTGAAAAAAGCGTTCGAATCCGCTCGGGCAACGTCGGCTCCGAACCGGTCTGCGTACGCAGACCAACCCTGGCCGTAGGCCTTCGGAGAATCCCTCGCCTGGTCATATGCGGCGCTTATGGCTGGCGCCAGAATGTAAGGCGGCGAAATACTCTGGTTAACGAACAGCCGGAATTTTTGGCCTCTCGACAGCGAGCCCTCGCTATTGGCGATGTCCGGAAACACGATGGATTTGTTCGTTACGTAGCCGATGAATTTAGTCGTCGTACCCACGGCCGGATTTGTGGCCCCTTGCGGCTTGGGCTGTGGCGAATCCGGCAGGGAAGTATTTCCCGTGCCGGCACCCGCGGGCGCTTGCGCAGAAATCACAATGGGAAACGAGAGACAGACGCCAAGCAGGACATACACAGATCGTAGACCCCTCGCACGAACCATCGAGGGAAGAAGCTTCACGATGCTTTTCTTTTTCGCTGAAGGAGTTGCGCCCAACCGGCCACTTGCTTGAGGCGGACGTTTTTTGTGCGGCATTTTGGGCATCACGGCTTCGGGGACAACTTCTTGCCTATGATCGTTTTGACTCCGCTTGGACAAGCACTCAAAGAAATCCAATGGGGCGAAAATATCACGGCTGGCATACTCCTGCAATCAGCATCTTCGGGTAAAGGGGTCGATTCCGGATCGTGTCAACGGAAAGAGACTGACATTAGGCGATTTGAGCAAGTTGACGGACCGTAGAGTTCTCTAATCTAGGAGGTTGAGTCGAGCGCCTTCCCTTCGGCTGGGAGGTAGTGCAATGGGTGGCATGCGTACGAATGGCCGCCTACTTGGTTGCGTATAACAGATAGGTCGCGCTATAGCCGACCCGTTCCTGATCGCCCGCATGCTGTGCATCGCACGGCTTGCCAGCGGGAAGCAAGCCACCCGTTGTATCGATGCGGCGAATCAACACCACGGTTGCAAATTGTCCCGCCGCGGTTTTGGCCGGCAATTCCAACCAATGGATCGCATCCGGATTCTTCGGTTGATAGTGTTTTGCATTGGGGCCATCGCCGCGCACGAAGCTACCATCGGTGGCCTCCCACACCGGGCCAATGTAGTGGTGGACCAACAAGGTCTTGTCGGAGTTCGTCATGATCGCGTCCGGATCCGACACCCAGGCCAAGCCCTGACCGGCTTGTCGGCAGGTGTAGATTTGGACGCTCGTGGGTAGCGTTTGGAACCGGAACACGACCTGCTTCCCCTGCGGCTCTTTCAGCTCCGAATTAGGCAGAGGGCTTTGCGTAGTTTGGCCGGCAAGGGGCGGCCCCGAAAGCAACCCAACCAAAATCAGCAAGAGAATACTGTCGCGAGTCATAACCGTCTGGACGAGTCTATCAAAAGGCCATTGGTGAAGCCATCGTGGGTAGGCTTGAGCTTTCTGAGGGCTCATAGGCAAAGTGCCCGTTGTTCAGCACGCATCCAAGAAGCACAGTTTTTCGGTAAGTTTTCTAGCGGTTCCGTCGGCAGAGGCAGCTTAGCAGAACACCTGTGCGCCGGAAAAGTTCGATGGCCGGAGCAGGAAACAGAAAAAAGGATGGGCTGCAGTGTCCGTCATGGCGAGGCGACGCAAATCGAACGGGCACAGCTTGATTTGAATGCCATAAATTGTTCGATCGGAGGAGGATCGAACGAAGAACAGCGAAGCCCCGACCGTCCGACTCCCGGGCGTCCTCGTGGCTCGTTTGACCCAGGTTGATATCAAGGACTGTTTAGTGTTCGACGCCATTCACTCACTTCAGCGTGGCAAAAGGCATATGTAAAAGCCGAACTCGGGAAGTTCATCGAGGTTGAAGGTAAAACAGACCCACGATATAATGAACACATCATCCACGATTTGCGCCGGTCTGCTATCAAGAACTTGATGAAGTCCGGTGTGAACGGGAAGGAGCCATGAAGGTCAGCGGACACCAGTACAGCGACAAGATTTAGTGTTCGATGATTCAAATGGTTAGATATCGGTGAAAAGAGCCCCTCGGATCCGCCGACAAAACTGTTAACTGCTTTAGTTTTCAACAACTGGGAGGTCGTCCAATTGGTAGGACTCCAGATTCTGGATCTGGCTATCTTGGTTCGAGTCCAGGCCTCCCAGCCAATTCTTTCCCTCAATCAGCTTCGGTACCTCTCGACTCGGTAACCGGATTATTCCGGCCGCGGCGGGAGTGTCAGCGAACTGGACAATGTGAAGGTGAGCGCCGTCTCGGCTGGGATTTCGATCTGCTTGTTCCCGGTAAACGCGCCTCCGACCAAACCTCCGGCGGCGCCCACCAGCGCGCCAATTCCGGCTCCTTTTCCTCCGCCTGCTATACCGCCGATCAATGCGCCCCCTGCAGCTCCGCCGCCAGTGGTGACCGCCGTCCGCTTACCTTTTCCTTTCACCGTGCTGTCCAGCGCGCCGGTTTGAATGTTGTAGTTTTTTCCGCGGATGGTGATACTGGTCAGGGCCAGCGACAGCTGGCCCTCTCCTTTAATCTTTCCCTTTTCCTTAGCCGCAATCACAGTGCCTGTCACGCTCGCGCCCTTCGGTATCGCGCTCTTTCCGTCAATCGAAATGGGCCGTGCTAGCGTCGCCAGGAATGTTTGTCCGGCTTGGCTCGTCTTCGAGCTCAGAGCCTGGTCCACGGTAACCGTCAACGACGTGCCCGCAGGCACAACAATGGGCTGTGGTGGCGGAGGAGCTGGTGCTGGCGTCGGCGCCGTTGCGGGTGTATTGACACCTTGATCCGCCGCTGCGGCTGCTCCTGCCACGACCGCAGTCTCATCGCTTACACTAGTAGCACCGGGTTCATCATGCGCGATCTGCTCGATTTTCTGTTGTGCCGCGGTGTCTTTCGCCGTGCCTTTCAACGTCACTTTGCCGTCCTTTGCAGCCACAATTACGGCGGAGTCTTTGGTCACCGGGTCTGCTGCCACTTTGGTTTGAATATCCTGGACAATCGTGTCGTCGCTCGCGGTCGCTTGTTTCTTGCATCCGGCCGCCAAACCCAACATTGCGCCTACCAGCAGAGTTGCAACCGCTTCTTTGGAATACTTCCCCATAAAACCTCCTGAATTGAAACACTCACCGCTCCTGTCAGCCGCCTCATGACCATCAATGCCTAAAGGAGAGGCCGGTATCAAACGCGGGCGGATGTAAAGGTAGCGTCTTGAAATAGGCTACTTTAATGTGAAATGCAAAAACCTGGCGGTTCTTTGCAGGTTCAGTCCTGCAAGCACAGTAAACTACTTCCTAATCCGATTGTCCAGCAGATTGGAATCGGTCGCCCCGGGGCAGGCTCGATTCGAGTTCCTATTTCCAGCCTTGGCAGCCTGGTTCGGTTTGGTATCCAAACCGTACAGCATTCGCGCGTTCTAACCGCTTGAGTAAGGCAGCCTCGGCAACCTGTTTATCGAAAAAATAAAAATCCCTCTGCGAATGCGTCAAGTAGAAACAAACGTGCCGAAGTGATTGGACCAACAAGACCTTGCTTCCTCTTGCCCATTAGCGGACTCACGGATGCCCGCGCGGCCAATCGATCCCAGGGATGTTGCGCGCGCCGTTTGGCGCATTATTTGCACCGAGCGCCTTCGTTTGCGAACTCATGAAATCTGGCTTTACCTTTCACAAATTGTGACTCGAACTCAAATCGTAACTCGAACGATCGTCAAAGATGACTCCGATACTCGTCTGGCCTGCCACAACGTCTTGAAGTTGAAGCCTACTTTGCAAAAGGTCCGCTTTCGTGAACTCGGGGTGCACACACCCGTCGAGCAGGCGCGGGTTGATGGAGACCATCTCGTGCCTGACCGGCGACTCCAGCGATGACGTATCCTTTCTCGACTCCTCGAATGCGCGGCCGTTTTCCTGACCATGAGTCCTCAATCGCCAAAAGGTAAAGCCTCACGCGGTGCAAGGCGCGTGAGGCTTTTGGCCGCAAGACGATAGCTTGGTCGTGCTACTTTGCGGTAACGCGAAGGGAAATGCGGCGATTCTTCTGCCGGCCTGCGTCCGTGCTGTTGTCCGCGATGGGATGATCCTCGCCGTATCCCTGTGCGTCCAGACGATCCGATGCTACGCCGAGGGTTACAAGTTCCGCCATGACGTTGTTTGCCCGATCCTGGGATAGTTTTAGATTAGCCGCTTTGTCGCCCGTGTTGTCGGTGTAGCCGCCAATCTTGATCTTCACTTGGGGATAGGCTTTCAGAATTGCAGCGATATTGCTCAGTTGCTCGTTCGATGCCGGTTGGAGCGTGGCGCTACCGGTGTCGAACAGCAGGCGATCGAAGTCGAACCAGGTGTCCTTGTCGACCGGCTTCGAGCTGTCTTGCAAGTATTGAATCAGCTTATTCTCAACGCCATACTGCGGAATGTTCAATTCCGTCCCGTCAGGCAGCTTGGTCTTGAAAAAGGAGCCAAGCGCAGCCCACGCGGAATTCGCGGCGTTACTGGCGGTTGCTGTCGCGTTGGTCACAGGCTTCGTGTCGACATTCGAGCCTTGCAAGGCGCGATACACGAACCACACGACCAGAAGAGCTATGAGCACGCCGAGAATAGCCATCCAGTTCATGCCCTTGGCCTTTTCCTCGACTGCATGTTCGGCGGCAACAACTTTGCTGCCGACGCCCGGCACGGCCGAAGAAAAATTGCCAAGGAACCCGGAGGGAAGAAACTTTTGAAGATTGGGAGCCTCTGCCGACAACATGCCGGCCAAAGAGCTGGCGCTCAGTGACCCGCTCGTATGCATTTTGGCAAAGAAACCTAGAATCAGGGGCACCGCCGTTTGAAGGAGACTGGTCGCTGTGGATGAGCTGATTCCAGCCTTTTGTGATATGACACCCGCCACTTGATTTTGCTGGCCACCAAAGACCATCGTCAGAAATCGACTGACGATATCGCTCGCACCGCTCGCTTGGCCGGTCGATCCCACGCTCGATAGACTGCTGAGAATGCTCTGACCTGAGGAACCGCTCACCAACCCGATAATCTGATTGAGAAAACTGCTATCCCCAGCCTTATTGACCAATCCTCCGAGAGTCGCTGCCGCCGCCGTGCCCAAACCCGATTGAATAGCCGTTGGAGATTCGCCCAGTCGCGAAGCAAGCGCCTGCTTCATTTCTGGAGTCACTAAAGCCAGAACCCCGTCCAACAAAGAAGTAGACATATGGATTTTCTCCTGAGACTTGTCTTTTGTTGAGAGAAGACTGCGGGGCGGAATACAGTCGCATTATACTCTGCGAAATCGAATACCATAGGTGAAATTTGGCTTTAAAGCGTGCCCAGCCTTGACGCGCGATGACGCGGGTGCTACATTTCGGTCTCTGCCGAGCGGTTCCGAGGGAGTATCTGTCTGAGTAGGTCGCGGAAGAAACATCGTCCTGTCGATTTAAGCCGCCGCAAATTCCTCCATTACGTCCAGGGAGTTCCGCTCGTCTTTTTCCCATCCGATGTGCCATTCCGGGTCTTTCTTCCAGCAGCGTTTGAGGAAAAGGCTGCACCGCCGGTTGAATTGCAGCTGCATCCCGAATACCGCGTGCGAAGGAGCATCGAAGAGGTACTGCGCAAGGTCCCTTCGGGTTTCGACGATTTCTTCACCGAGAAATATCAGGATGAAATCCAAGCCATTTTTCGAGGTTGGGCTGCTCAGCTCCTGCAATCACCCCAAGAAATCGCGGCATTGCGAAAGTTGGTTTCTGACGGTTTTCAAGGGAGTTCCTTGAATCCTGCTCAGGACCGGATCGTGCATGAGGGTGGCGTTATTAAGACGTGGAAAGTGCTGTATCCGTCCGAAACCACACTGGGAAGCGAGGCTTTCCTTGCGGAATTGCGTTCCTCGCTCGCGTCTTTCTCAAAAATCACTACGGCCGAGTTTGAAATCGTCGGCATGCATGCGGGGCTAGCCTCAAGAGACCTCACTCCATTGGTTACCACGATTCGCTTCGAATTGGTCGGCACGGGCGCCGGATTCCATCGTGAGCAACGGGCAGGGCACTGGGAAACGCGTTGGGAACGGCTGGCTTCTGGCGAGATGCGACTCCTGAAATGGCACGTCCTCGACGAACAGCGCAGCCGCACATCGGTCCCTGTTTTTCAGGATATTACCGTGCATTCCTTCGGCGACAATCCCTCTTACGCTCGCCAATTGATTCCCGGGGTCGATGATTGGCGAACCGTTCTCGATGGCGCCAGCGGC
This sequence comes from Candidatus Acidiferrales bacterium, assembly GCA_963722985.1. Taxonomy (GTDB): domain Bacteria; phylum Acidobacteriota; class Terriglobia; order Acidiferrales; family UBA7541; genus Acidiferrum. The sequence goes on from CAVROZ010000008.1 coordinate 2,044,874, forward strand.
ATTGATATCTACGGTCACAATGGAATTTCGGTTGCCGACGTCGACGGAGATGGGCTTGACGACATTTATATCTGCCAACCCGCGGGCCTTCCGAACCGGCTGTTTCGCAATCGTGGCGATGGCAAATTCGAAGACATTACGGACTCCTCCGGAGTCGGCGTGCTGGAATATTCGGCTTGCGCTTTGTTTGCTGACGTTGACAATGATGGCCGGCAGGATCTGATCGTCGTGCGCAACAATGGCCCGCTCTTGTTTCTCAATCAGGGGAACGGAAAATTTCGTTTGAGGCGTGATGCATTCCAATTTACGAATCCTCCCCTGGGAACCTTTACCGGCGCGGCCATCGCCGACTATGATCGCGATGGCTATCTGGACATTTATTTCTGCCTCTATTCCTACTACCAGGGCGCCGATCAATACCGCTACCCCATGCCCTATTTCGACGCGGAGAACGGGCCGCCAAATTTCATGATGCGCAACCGTCACGATGGAACGTTTCACGACGTCACCGCACAATCCGGATTGAATCAAAACAATACGCGCTTCAGTTTCTGTTGCACCTGGGGTGATTATAACGGCGACGGATGGCCGGATCTTTATGTCGTGAACGATTTCGGAAGAAAGAACCTCTATCGCAACAACGGCGACGGCACATTCACGGACATGGCCCACAATCTGGGCGTGGAAGACGTCGGCGCAGGCATGAGCGGCGCTTGGGTCGATTTCGATAATGATGGGCGCGAAGACCTTTACGTCGCCGATATGTGGACCGCAGCCGGAATGCGCATTTCCGAACAAGATATTTTCCAAAAGGATGCCGGGACGGCGGCTCGCATGCTCTACCGCAAGCACGCCATGGGCAACGCGATTTTTAAAAATAATGCCGATCACTTCGAGGATGTCAGCATGCGCTCCGGAGCGTCCATGGGACGCTGGGCCTGGTCAAGCGATGCTTGGGATTTCAATCATGATGGATTTTCCGATCTTTACATCGTCAATGGAATGATTTCCGGCACCACGCGCGACGATTTAAACAGTTTTTTCTGGCGCCAGGTCGTGGCCAATTCGCCGAACGAATCCAGGCCAAATCAAAAATATGAACAAGCCTGGAATGCCATCAATGAACTGATTCGATCCGACCGGACCTGGAGCGGCTTCGAACGAAACGTGCTGTACCTCAACAATCGCGACGGAACTTTTTCCGACATCTCCGGAATTGCCGGGCTGGACTTTGTCGAAGACAGCCGCACGTTTGCGCTGGGAGACTTCGATTCGGATGGACGCCTGGAAATCGTGTTGAAGAATCGGAATAGCCCTCAGCTACGCTATCTGAAGAATGTGTTACCGGACCTTCCGCCAATGGTTTCCTTTCGCTTGTCAGGGAAGAGGAGCAACCGCGACGCTATCGGTGCAAGGATCACGATTGAAACAGCCGCGGGTCGTCAGACCCGCACGATCAGGTGCGGATCGGGTTTTCTTGCCCAACACACGAAGGAGCTGTTCTTCGGCTTAGGCGACGCCAAGTCGCCTGTCCACGCGACGATCGAATGGCCGAGCGGTCTTTCACAAGAGCTGCGCGATTTGCCCCTTAATCACCGGATCTATGTTGAGGAAGGGCTTCCCCCAAGCAAGCAAGAGCCATACGCGAAGTCGCAAATTTTGGCGGAGGATACGACACCCCCAGCCCTTCTGAGAGTATTTCCGGAGACCTTTGAAGCTTGGCTGCTTGTGCCGGTTCTCGCTCCTGATTTTTCTTTGCCCGACGCTTTCGGTCAGGCAAAAAATCTTTCCTCTTATCGAGGCAGAGCGGTGCTGCTCCATTTCTGGTCGGCAATCTCGCCGGATTCCGAAAGAATGCGTGGAGAACTTCAACGCTCGTACGAAGATTGGGCGCAAAAGGGTCTGCAACTTATCACGATCGATGTCGAAACGGGGGAAAAGGCTCGCAACGGCCTGGCACAATCGCTACAAGGTCATGATTCCTTCCCGATGCTCAAGGCTTCTCCCGACGTCATCGCCGCCTATAACCTGCTGTTTCGCCAGTTATTTGACCGTCACCGCGATATGAGCGTTCCTCTTTCGTTCCTGGTTGATCCTGCTGGAAACATCATCAAGATTTACCAAGAGCCTTTTTCGAAGCAGAAGATCGAGGCGGATTTTCAAACCTTTCCGAAGACGGACCTTGAGCGCCTCCACAAAGCGCTGCCTTTTGCGGGCCTCACGGAAACCTACGACTTCGACCGCAATTATCTTTCCCTTGGTTTTGTTTTCTATGACCGCGGCTATTTCGAGCAAGCGCAGGTATTTCTCGGCCAAGCTGTGAAAGACGATCCCAACAGCGCGGAAGCTCTTTATGGCCTCGGAAGTTGCTACCTCCAACTGCAAAAAACGACTGAGGCTCGCGACTGCTTTCAGCGGACGTTCAAGCTTCACGCCAGCTATCCGGGGACGCTTCCGAATTGCTGGAACAACCTCGGCATTCTGGCGGCGAGGGAAGGGAACTACGATTTGGCCATTGACAATTTTCAACGCGCTCTTCAGATCGATTCGCAACACTCCATCGCTTTACAGAATCTTGCCAGCGCGTATCGACAGAAAAAAGACTGGCCTAAAGCAAAGTCCGCGCTGGAGCGTGCCCTGGCATTAAATCCCGACGACGCCGAGGCAAATTATGGTCTCGGCATCGTGTACGCGCAGCTGAACGATACCGACCGCGCCTACGACTACTTAGAGAAAGCCGTCGCCTTGCGACCCGCATATCCGGAAGCGCTCAACAATCTCGGAATTTTATACCTCCGGACACATCGCCCCGATGAGGCGGTGAAGAGTTTCGAAGAGTCGATTCGCGTCGCTCCGGCGTACGACCAGGCATATCTGAATCTCGCGCGCGTTTACGTCATTCGGGGAGAGCGCGAGAAGGCGAAAGGCGTTCTGCGCGAACTGCTCAAGCAACATCCCGACCACGCGAAGGCCAAAGAAGAATTGAATCAGCTCGGAGAATAGAATCACACATCGCGCTGCATTGCATGGTCTACGAACGGCCGCTAGAATGAAGCTTCATTCTTAGTCCAGACGCGCGGCAGCCCATGAATACAGTTTCAACCAGGATACTCTGCATCGTCGGCGTATTTGCCCTTCTGCCTATTCTGTGGGCCCCGCAACTCTACGGTCAGACGTCTGTCAAAAAAGGTTCCTCCGTCGTCGAAGGCAAAGTGCAGGATGCTCAGAACGGTCCAGTCGCCGGGGCGGTTATTTCGCTTGAAGGAGCAGATTCTAATCGCACTGTTCAATCGACTGCGGATTCCACAGGGGAATTTCACTTCACGGCCGTCACTCCGGGAACTTACACGCTGCGCGCGAAGCTAGGCGGATACCAGGAATGCTTGAAAGGGCCGTTCGTCGTCGATGACCACGACACCAAATCTTTCGTCCTCCTCCTGGCAAAATCGAGTCCCTCGAACGACGAGATGAGCAGCATCTCTTTCTCGGATGAGCCTTCATTCACGGTGGCCGGCGTCACCGATACACCCGCATTGGGCGGCCATGGCTCCGGTCCGATCATGCGCACCAGCAACGCGCTATCAAAGGAGACTGCTTCTCTGGCGGCTGGCAGCCCACTGGCGAGCGCGTCGCCAAACGCGCCGAGAGCAGATCTGGCAGCAAGGGAAGCCGCACTTCGGACCAATCTCGCCCACGAAGAAAACGCCGATCTGCGCGCCCAACTTGGGGAGATAGAAGAAGCGGAAGGCCATCCTCTCGATGCCGTCGCCGACTACCAGCGCGCCGCCGAGATGCAGCCGACAGAGTCGCATCTGTTCGCCTGGGGCGCCGAACTTTTGCTTCACCACGCTGCCGAGCCAGCCATCGAGGTTTTCGCCAAGGGTCACCGTCTCTATCCGCAATCGAGCCGCATGATGCTTGGCTTCGGCGCGGCGCTGTATGCGCAGCGCTCGAGCGAGGAGGCCGTGCGGATTTTCATGGAAGCTTGCGATTTGAGTCCCGCGGATCCCACGCCTTATCTTTTCCTCGGCAGTCTCCAAGTGTCCGAGCACGACTTGCCGGCCGGTTGGGCGGATAGAATGACGCGGTTCGTCACCTTGCACCCAGAGAACGCCATGGCGCACTACCTGCACGCCATGGCCATCCTCAAAAGCGGACAACCCGCGCCAAACCTCGCTACCGCGGAAGCGGAACTGCATACTGCGGTTAAGCTTGATCCGCGTCTCGGCGACGCCTATCTCCAGTTAGGCATTCTCCGCATGCAGCATGCGGATTTTCCGGGTGCAATTGAAGCGCTGCAGAAGGCGGTCGAGACCATGCCTTTCCCCGAGGAGGCGCATTACCGCCTGGCTCAGGTGTATCGGCACTTAGGAAACACGGAGAAGGCCAGCCGGGAAGTTGCGGAATACCGGAAACTCACAGCACAGAGGGACGAACAAGCGGAACGCGAACGCCGCGAGATTCCGCAGTTCGTCTATACGCTGCGGAGCCAGAGCCCGGCGCCCGCAACGCCCAGTCCCGAGTAAGCCACCTTTCATGCACCGGCCGGCTTTCGATGGGCTCTTCCTCCATCCGGCGGTCATGCCTCTGGTCGCGGAACACCCTTACACTGGTAGACCTAAACTACAACTGCGGACAGAAAACCGCCCCATCGGCGTCCGACGGGGCGGTGAATGAAGTTAGGTTGAGGCCGGACTTAGAACGTAAGCTTCAGTCCGAACTGCACGACGCGAGGGTTGTTCACGGTAGAGTTAACCGAGCCAAAGCCCGGAGCGTTGATGTCATTCACGGGCAAGCCGAACTGAGCGTGATTCCACAAGTTGAAGAACTCTGCCCGGAAATTCAGCCCCACATTCTCCCAGGGCAAAGCAAATTGTTTGATGACAGAAAAGTCCGTATTCACGAAGCCAGGACCAAACACTGGGACACGAGAGGCGTCGCCGAGTGTACCAATGGGCGGTGCTACGAAGCAGGAAGCATTTATGTATTGGAGTTGAGCGTGGTTGGCAGAAGAAGGATTGCAACCCGCCACCTGGTTCGGACGGTTAAAGTTGTTTCCGTTGCCGCCGTTGTTGAAGAAAACGGTAGATTGGTTGTTACTGTCAATCAGAGGATCAGGAAACCCGGAGGTGATTTTCTGGATCACGGTCAGTTGCCAACCGCCAAGCAACGAGTTAGTCGCGTTATTCCAGTCGTTGCCAAATTTCTTGCCTCTGCCGAACGGCAGATCATAAATCACGCTGGCGGTGAAACTATTGTCGAGATTGATTTGGGACAAGGCCCAGTCGAGCTTGTTCCAGTTGGGAAGCGGGAAATATGGTGCGCTCAGCAACGAACCTAACCCGTCGCTCAAGCCGTTGTCATATGTCTTTGAATAAGTGTACCCAATCAGGGCGTAAAGACCGTATTTCGGCGTTTTGGTCTCGGCCTTGATCTGCAGCGAATCATATGTGGTTTTGCCGTAATCGCCGAACGCCAATACGGCGTTGAAATTGGGTACGGTGATCGGCGGCACATAGGGAGTTCCGTTAGCATTGCAACCGATCGTACCGACGCTGCAATCCGTCGGGCCGAACGTATTCAGGCTGTTTCCGGCCACCAGGATGTGATTACCGCGAGCGCCAGCATAGCCAGCCGTGAGCACAATATTCCCCGGTATTTGATGCTCCACATTCACATTGAATTGCTGCACTTTGCCCAGTTTGAAATTGGTGGGCTGATAGAATAACGTTCCGGTGAAGGTGGAAAGCGTCGGTGCGGTAGGAAGAAGTTCGAATCCTTGAGAAAGGCCGACACCACTGGCAGTCTTTCCAAGTGTGGTAGCGCAGTACGAAGTTGTGAAGGGGCACCCCGCGGTGGCGAAAGCGTCGGACTCAGCGAAGAAGGGTGGATTCTGCCACAGCCCTTGGGCACCCATACTCCAGGCCGAATCGTGATAGATGGCTGCGCCGGCTCGGAGTACGGTTTTATCGCTACCGAAAAGTTTGTATGCTAGGCCGAGCCTTGGTTCAAATGCGGTCCAGTTCTTGTTGACACCTGCCGACTGTGCAACTCCATTTTGCCCGGCAACGAGAAGTTGGCCAGTATACGGATTGTAATCTGCCAAACGGCCATCGGATTCCGAGACGGGATTGGTGATATCCCAGGCCAAGCCAAGATTGAGGGTGAGGTCTTTCGTCGCTCTCCAGTCATCCTGGATAAATGGTCGGTAGATTTTCCAACGCCGGCCACTGACCGGGCCGTTGTAGGTTTGGTCATGTTCTGCCAAGCCGCTTATGCCGAGCAAGAAATCCGCTTCGGGATTACCAGAAATGTTCGTGGCACTGGTCGCAAGACCGGTGAAATTGCCGCCCGTGGCGCCGCCCGGGATCCAGAATCCATCCTGGAACGCCTCGGTGCCCACATTCATCTGATTCGCACGGATGCCGATGCCGAACTTGATATCGTGCTTTCCACGAATCATATCGAGTGTGTCATTTACGGTAAAAATGTTAGTGCCACCCTGAAAGGGGGTGTAACCACGATCGCCGAGTGACCAGTAGCCGCCCGTCATTAACGTCATAACCAGTCCGCAACTGTATGCCCCGGGCGTGCAGGTGGTGCCACCGTTCGGACATCCGAGGTTTGCGCCAGGGATACCCAGCTTTGCGGATTCGCAACTCCCCGTGCCCTGCGAAGTGATGTAGTCGAAAATGCGGTTGTAGCCGAAGCTGAATTGATTCACAGTCACCGGCGAAAAGATGTGAGTCTCACCGATGGCCACGTTACGCGCGTGGTTAAGAATGCCCTGGTTGCTGCCGAAGGCATTCTGTTCTGCGAAGCCCGGGGCGCCTCCAGGCACGTAGGAAGTGGCCTGATCGTAGCTGAAGCGCGCAAACAGAGTATCCGAACTCGAGATGTTCTGATCCAATCGGATGTCAAACTTGGTTTCGTCCAGCGTGCGGACAGGTACGTCGGCGAAGTTGTAGCTGGAGTTACCGGTTGCGTTGGGCGCAGGGTACAGGTTTATCATGGCCTGGCCAATCGAATTGAAAAGCCCTGCGGGGATTTTGCTGCATGGGATTCCCGGCGCCTGGCTTCCATTGGCGTTCACAGGAAGCGGAGTTCCACCGGGACTGCACTGGAAATAGACGTTGGGAGTGACGGCTGGATTCGTCGACGCTCCATACATATTGGGGTTGATGATTGCAGGGACCTGGACTTGCGCGCCACCCACAGTTGTTGTGCCGAAAACAGGATTGCCGAACGGATCATCGCTAAAATCGCCGCTGCGCATAGCTTCGGACGGCACGAGTCCCGTGAAGGGAATGCCATGGCGTTGGTATTTCTGCTCGCCATCCAAAAAGAAGAAGGTCTTGTTCTTCCGAATCGGACCACCGACAGAACCGCCAAACTGATTCAGGTTGAATTTCTCCCTTGAGGAAGCGAAAAAGCTGCGCGCATCGAGGTCGGTATTGCGGAAGAACTCAAAAAGGCTGCCGTGAAAATCATTACTACCCGATTTGGTCGTAAGCAGAACGGTCGGTCCCGCGCGCGTTCCGTACTCCGCCGAATAGTTATAAGTCAGGACCTTGAACTCCTGAATGGAGTCGATGGAAGATAGAATCGCAATGCCACCGGCCGTCAATTCATTGTTATCCACGCCGTCGATCAGCCAGTCTGTGCTATTCGGACGCGAACCGCCGACCGAAAGCGAAAACGGGCCGCGTGCAGCCACCTCGCTACTCGCAGCGCTGGTGAAGAAGCTGTTGGGATTGGTTTCCGCTGTCGTTCCCGGAGTGAGCGTCGCAAGCTGCACGAAGTCGCGACCGTTCAGCGGGAGTTGCGAAACTTGCTGCGAGGTGATGACCTGGCCGAGGGTAGGATTGGCGGTCTCAACGGCCACTTCGTTGGCAACAACTTCTACCGAGGAACTGACCGTGGCGGGGGACAAGGTGAAATCCAATTCCCGCGCCTCGTCGACCTGCAGTCTTACATCTTTGGTCTCCGCTGTTTGGAAACCCTTGAATTCTACGCGGACGGCGTACACAGAAACCGGCAGCAGGTTCAGGTTATAGTGACCTACTTCGTCGGTGACCGTTTGGCGAGTTGCGCCTGTACTCTGCGACGTAACCGTAACCGTGGCTCCGGAAATCGGGGAGCCGGACTTGTCCGTTACCGTTCCGAGAAAACTGCCGTTTGCCTGACCGTACGTGCGCACTCCAAAGCAACAGAACAAAACAATGCACGACACAACCGCGAACAAAAATCGCTTACTCATTCTCCTTACCCCTCTCCCCGACAAACGGACCTTCCAGAATGTATATGCCCAAAAGAAAACCAGACGCCTTCCCCCAATGATCGGAAAGAATTGGATTCCTTTATCGAGAGCGGCGTACCGAGTGGGCGATTCCAGAATTTGACCTGCTGACGACACCCCTACTTCGAAACCAACGTACGATTCCGAAAACCTTGAGGAAAATTACTTCTCATCCGCGTCCCTGTCAAGCAGTTGTTGAGGAAGCTCTGTGCAAGACTTTGAATGTTAATGATTTGTTTTCTCGACGCGTCCCACTTTACCATTCCCTTCGACGAAAGCGACTGTTCCACTGAAACTTTCTCTGGAGGCGGCCGCACCCAAGCGTGCGTCGCTGCTAGGACTAGGAAAGGCTCCATCTGCTCGAGGTGCTTCCCGGCTAAGTGCCTTCCGCCTTCGGTCCCTCGAAGCGATTCTTTCGACCCACAAACGGTCCGTTTTCGGTACACTCTTTTGGGCCGTTTCGCCGCAAGGCTCGCAATTAACCTTCCCAAGGAGAAGCCAGCCGATGAAAGTTCTTGTGATCGATGTGGGGGGAACGCACGTGAAGGTGCTGCTGAGCGGCGAAGAAACACCTCGCAAGTTCGAGTCCGGGCCCACCATGACCCCGGGCGAAATGGTTAAGGGTGTAAAGCAGATCACGAAAGACTGGAAATATGACGCCATCGCCATGGGATATCCCGGGCCCGTGGTGCGTAATCGTCCACTCCTAGACCCTCACAACCTCGGCAAAGGTTGGGCAGGATTTCATTACGAGCAATCCTTCGGCTGCCCGATCAAAATCGTGAATGATGCCGCCATGCAGGCTCTGGGAAGCTATAAGAAAGGCCGAATGCTTTTCCTTGGCCTCGGCACGGGCTTGGGAACCGCTCTCGTGGAGGAGGGAATCGTCGAGCCGATGGAGTTAGGGCACCTTCCTTACAAAAAGAAAACCTACGAAGATTACGTTGGGTTGCGCGGCCTGAAAAAACTCGGCAAGAAGAAATGGCGTAAGTATGTCACCGATGTGGTCGAAAAGCTGACTGCCGCACTGGAGCCGGACGAAGTTGTTCTCGGTGGCGGCAATGTAAGGAAACTGAAAGTGATGCCGCCCCATTGCCGCGCGGGAGACAACGCCAACGCCTTTCGCGGAGGCTTCCGACTTTGGAACGTTCCACCTCCGAAGAGCATCAAACCCGCACAGCCAACGGCCGAAGAGTAGTTTCTAAATCACAAAGGAGTCTCCATCATGGCACCACGTGCGAAACATACCCCCAAGGTTCCGGGTTTAAAGCCTCTGACCAAGCGCAAAGCTTGGGCAGCGCTCAAAGCTCACCACAGGCAAATCAGTCGGGCGCATCTGCGCAAGTTATTTGCCGACGATTCCAAGCGCGGGGAGCGTTTCACGGTGGATGCGGTGGGCATCTATCTCGACTATTCGAAGAACCTGATCACCGAAAAGACGATCAAGCTGTTGCTCGACCTGGCGCGTGAATCCAAGGTGCAAGAGCGCCGGGATGCCATGTTTCGCGGCGAAAAAATCAACATCACCGAGAACCGCGCCGTGCTCCATGTCGCCTTGCGCGCACCGAAAGACGCATCCATCCTTGTCGACGGAAAGAATGTCGTGCCGGAAGTGCACGAAGTCCTCGCCAAAATGGCGGACTTTTCGAATCGCATCCGCAGTGGCGCGTGGAAAGGCCACACCGGAAAGCGCATTCGCAACGTCATCAATATCGGCATTGGCGGTTCAGATCTCGGCCCGGTGATGGCGTACGAAGCCTTGAAGTTTTACAGCGAGCGCAGCATGACGTTCCGTTTCGTCTCTAACGTGGACGGAACGGATTTCGCCGAAGCAGTACTCGACCTCGATCCTGCCGAAACCCTTTTCATAATCTCCTCAAAGACCTTCACCACGCTCGAAACCATGACCAACGCACACACCGCTCGCGATTGGTCACTGAAAGGCCTCGGTGGAGACGAAAAGGCGGTCGCCAAGCATTTCGCCGCTGTTTCCACCAACGCGGCGGAAGTCTCGAAATTCGGCATCGACACCGCCAACATGTTCGGCTTTTGGGACTGGGTCGGTGGCCGCTATTCGATGGATTCCGCCATCGGGCTTTCGACCATGCTGGCCATCGGCCCGGACAATTTCAGCGCGATGTTGAACGGCTTTCACGAAATGGACGAGCACTTCCGCACCGCGTCGCTCGATCGCAATCTTCCCGTTCTGCTTGGTCTGCTGGCGCTTTGGTACACCGATTTCTTCGGTGCGCAGACCATTGCCGTTTTGCCCTACGAACAATATCTGAAGCGCTTTCCCGCTTATCTGCAGCAGCTAACGATGGAAAGCAACGGCAAGCACGTGACGCTCGACGGCACGAAAGTGAACTACGATACGGGTCAAATTTTCTGGGGCGAACCTGGGACCAACGGCCAGCATTCCTTCTATCAGTTGATCCATCAAGGAACTCGTCTCATTCCATGCGATTTCATCGCTTTCGGAAAAGCATTGAATTCGCTCGGACGTCACCATGACATATTAGTCGCCAACGTTTGCGCGCAGAGCGAAGCACTGGCGTTCGGCAAGACTCCCGCGCAGGTGAAAGCCGAGGGCACACCGGATTGGCTTGTGCCTCATCGCGTATTTGATGGAAATCGTCCGTCGAACACGATCTTGCTCGAAAGTCTGACGCCCGAAACGTTGGGCAAGTTGGTTGCTCTCTATGAACATGCCGTCTTCACGCAAGGCGCGATCTGGCATATCGATTCCTTCGATCAGTGGGGCGTGGAACTCGGCAAGGTTCTCGCGCAGCGCATCATTCCCGAGCTGGAGAACAAAACCGAGCCGCCGCTCAAACACGACAGCTCGACCAATGCGGTGATTCGGCGCTATCGCAAGCTCAAAGCTTAGTTGCGTCGATGCCTCGCGTCGCTATTGCTGCAGCGAAGCTTTAACTTTCTTCGCGTATTCCTTGGCTTTGGCCATCGCCTGAGCTTCATCGACGGTCAGCAGCTTGCCGTCCTTAAGCAAGATCTTACCGCCGACCACGACGGTCTCAACCTCGCTCGCTTTCAAAGCGTAGACAACCTGCGAATACACGTTGTACATCGGCACGGCATTCGGCACAGCGAGATTGAGAATCACAAAATCGGCTTTCTTGCCGGGCTCCAGCGAGCCAATTTCCTTTTCCATATGAAGAGCGCGAGCGCCTTCGATCGTAGCCATCTCGACTGCGCCTTTCGCGCCGAGCGCGCGCGGATCAACACGATCCGTTTTTTGCAATTTCGCCGCCAGGTCCATCTCTTCCATCATGTCCAAGTCGTTGTTGCTTCCCGCCGGACCGTCGGTTCCGAGCCCGACGCGCATCCCGGCAGCTCTCTCATCGACCACTGGCGCGACGCCGCTTGCCAGCATCATATTGCTCGAAGGATTGTGCACGCAGCCCACCTGACGATCGGCCAAGATCTTCATGTCCGTGTAATCGACCCAGATGCAGTGCGCGGCGAGCACGTCCGGCCCCAGAAACTCGATTCGTTGCAGATATTGCACCGGCGTCGCCCCATTTTTCACCAGGCTATCGTCGAGTTCCTTTCGCATTTCAGCAACGTGAATCAAAATCGGCGCTTGATATTTGCGGGCCAGAGCTGCGGAATCCTTTAGCGTCTTTTCCGAACATGTGTAAATCGAATGCGGCGCCACCGACGCGTGAATCAGCGGATCACCCTGCCATTTCTTTAGGAATTTCTCTGTGTAGGCCGCCATTTCGGCTTCGTTCTTGTTGTCCGGCGCGGGAAAGTCGATCCACGTCTCCCCCAGAAAACCACGCAGACCGGCAGCCTTGGTCTCTTCCGCTTCGGTGTCTTCAAAGTAGTACATGTCAGCAAAGGTGGTCGTTCCTCCGCGAATCATTTCTGCCAGCGCAAGCCGCGAGCCCCAACGCACGAAATCTTCGGTCACATTGCGCGCTTCGGCGGGAAAGATATACTTGCGCAGCCAATCGTCCAGTGTCACGTCGTCGATCAGTCCCCGCAGCAGAACCATCGGAATGTGAGTGTGCCCGTTGATCAAGCCTGGAATGATCAATTTTCCGCTGGCATCGATTGTTTGTGGCGCATCAAATTTGGCCAAAACGTCCTGACCAACCCCAATCGCCGCGATGGTGTCGCCCTTCACGGCAATCGCGCCATCGTCAAACACATGCCTTTCTCGATCCATGGTGACGATGGTCACGCCCGTCACCAGCAAATCCGCTGCTTCCTTTTTCGTCTGCGCATCTGCGGCAGGCACGACACAAGCAAGCGAGATAGCGGTCAACCCGGCAATCGTGAGTGTCCCCTTCATTCTTTTCCCCTCCCTGTGTCGGACTGAAGCGCCGCGCCTTCCGGCCGGCCTATTGGGTTTGCCGCCCACTCACAAATTCGACGAATCGAATGGCTTCGGAAACAGTTCGCGCATTCGAACCACTTCGACTTGCCCCTTCCGATTCGTCATCACAACCGGCACATCCCCGCAAAATTCCCAGATCAATTGCCGGCAAGCCCCACAAGGCGGCGTCAGCGCGTCGGTGTCCGTTACGACAGCGATAGCGTCAAATTTACGTTCGCCTTCACTGATAGCCTTGAAAATCGCGATGCGCTCCGCGCACACCGTCAGCCCGTAGGTCGCGTTTTCCACGTTGCAGCCGCCATAAATCTTCCCCGAAGCTGCGCGCAGCCCCGCACCAACCTTGAAATTGGAAAACGGCGCGTGCGCATTCTCGCGAGCCTTCTTCGCCGCCGCAATCAACGCTTCATACTCAGACACAATCTCCTCCAAAAGAACAAACCATGATTCCGAGGGAAGTGAGCGATCTCTTTTCCACACCGCTCACAGTGCCGCCGCAATCCCCGGAATCACCGCCCGCAACAAGCGAATGAACTGCCCCTGGATGCGCTCCGCAGTTTCCAGCACTTCCTTGTGATCGAGCGGCTGATCCAAAATGCCCGCGGCCGCATTGGTCACGCACGAAATCCCCAGGACCCACATTCCGCTGTGCCGCGCGGCGATAACCTCCGGCACCGTGGACATACCCACAAGATCTGCTCCAATGCTGCGCAAATAGCGAATCTCTGCGGGGGTCTCGTAACTTGGTCCGGCAAGTGCCGCGTACACGCCCTCGCCAAGATTGATTCCGAGACGTGGCCCTTCCGCCAGAGTCAGTTCGCGCAGTTTCTTGTCATAAGCCGTGCTCATATCGGGAAAGCGAGGCCCAAAATGTTCGTCGTTCGGACCAATCAGCGGATTTGCGCCCAGCAGATTAATGTGGTCACTGATTACCACCAGCCGTCCTTGCGTAAAATCCTTCTTGATTCCACCGGCCGCATTCGTCAGCACCACGGCCTTAACTCCCATCCGAACAAAGACGCGAATCGGAAACGCCACATCCTTGATGGAGTAGCCTTCATAACAATGCACACGGCCCTGCATGCCGACGACGTCGACGCCTTCTACGCTTCCGAGAACCAGTTGTCCCGCGTGCCCAATGGCCGTCGAAGGCGGGAAATGAGGAATGTTAGCGTAAGGAACGCGCACCGCATTCGAAAATTCATCGGCAAATGCCCCGAGACCGGAACCCAGCACCAGCGCGATTTTCGGCCGAAGCTTGGTCTTTTGTTGAATGAACTTTGCCGCTGATTCGGCGCGCACAAACTCTGGCCCGGGCCGCGACGGCGATTCATGCTTCTTCCTCGCCGTCATGAAAGGATTCCCACAATGCACGCTGACATCAAATTCGCCATGGTACCCGCGAGCATGGCGCGGATGCCGAAGCGGGCAAGTTGCCCGCGCTGCTCCGGCGCCAACGCTCCGATGCCGCCAATTTGAATGCCGATGGAGCTGAAATTTGCGAACCCGCAAAGCGCGAACGTGGCGATCGTGAAAGAGCGCGGGTCCAAAGCGTTCCTCATCTGTCCAAGTTTTGCAAACGCCACGACTTCATTGATCGTCATGCGTGTGCCCAGCAGGTAGCCGATGCTCGATGCATCTTTCCATGGGATGCCGATCAACCAAGCGATCGGCGCAAAAATCCAGCCAAAAAATTGCTCCAGGCTGGCTGGAAACCATGCTATGCGATGAAGCGCCAGCCAATTATGCGTTCCTCCAATCAGATAGTCGACCAGCGCCAGCAACGCAATAAACGAAATGAGCATCGCGCCGACGTTGATCGCAAGCTGCAGCCCATCGGCCGTGCCACGCGAAATGGCGCCAAGAAAGTTCGCTTCTTTTTCCATCTCCGGCATCTGCACTTTCCCCGCCGTCAGTGGCTGCTCCGTCTCCGGCACCAGCATCTTGGCCATCAACAGTGTGCCGGGAGCGGTCATAATGACCGCGGTCAATAAGTGCTTTGCTTCGACGCCCGAAGCAATGTACGCGGCCATGATCCCACCCGATACATGCGCCATGCCGCAGGTCATCACGCACATCAGTTCCGATTTCGTGAGTTTATTCAGGAACGGCCGGATGGTCAGCGGCGCTTCGGTCTGTCCCATGAATATGCTGGCGGCGATGTCCAGCGACTCCGCGCCGCTCGCGCCCATCACCCGCGTCATCACCCACGCGAAAGCGCGGATGAAAATCTGCATCACGCCGATGTGATAAAGAAACGCAAACACCGCTGCGATAAAAATAATGGTAGGCAAAACCTGGAAAGCAAAAATAAATCCAAACGTCGAGTGCTGCATGCCCAATCCGCCGAACACAAATTCAGAGCCGACAAAAGCAAAGCTAAGAAGCTTATTGACCACATCGCCCAAAAACTGAAAAATCCTTCGACCCAGCCCGAAATTCAGTACAAAAACGCCAAAAGCAAACTGCAGTCCCAAGCCCCAAAGAACTGTTTTAAGCTTGATGGCCTTTCTTTCCGTGGAAAAGAGATAGGCCAGCCCCAGGAATACAGCCATTCCGAGCAAACCCGTTAGTCGGCCCATTCCGTCTCCTTCTATTTTCCCCTGATGACCAACGCCGTTGCGTGTCTATCCGCCGATGACCTGGCGAATCAGCGGAGGCACGAGTGGCTCTCCTTGTCCAAAAATGAAGCTGTTTACGATCAGTTTTTCGACTGCGGCCAACTTCGCCTCGGAATTGTATTGAATTGTAACCAATTTTTCGCCGGTCTTAACATAGTCGCCGACGCGCTTGTGGAATTCCAACCCGACGGCCGGATCAATCACGTCTTCTTTTTTATTGCGGCCGCCTTCGAGTACGGCGAGCGCGAGCCCTAAATCGCGGCAACGCGTGGCGACCAGGTACCCAGACATCGAACTCGTAACGTCTGTCTGGAATTTCGCTGTTGGCATAACCGAATAGTCGTCAACCACACGCGCGTCCCCGCCTTGCAAACGAATGCACTCACGAAAACTGGCCAGCGCCTTTCCCGAGAAGATCATTTCTTCCGCGAGGCTTCGCCCTTCTTCTACAGACGTTGTGCGCTCACCGAGACAAAACATCCATGCGGAAAGTTCCAGGCTAAGTTCACGCAAGTCGGCCGGCCCTCTGCCCTTCAGCACCTCGATCGACTCGATGACCTCGTTCGAATGGCCAGCCATGCGGCCTAGCGGCTGGTCCATGTCGGTGAGCAGTGCAACGCATTTCTTCCCCATGCGGCGCGCCGTGTCCACCATCAGCTCGGCCAGCCGAACGGCGTCTTCCTCCTTGGCCATGAATGCGCCGGAGCCGGTCTTTACATCCAGCACCAACGCATCGATTCCTTCAGCTAGCTTCTTGCTCATGATCGACGCGCAGATCAGGCCAATGTTTTCCACCGTTGAAGTCGCATCGCGCAGCGCATAAATCTTCTTGTCGGCGGGTGCTATTTCCGACGTTTGGCCGATCAATCCCATGCGGCATTCCTTCACGACGCGCCGGAAATCCGCTAGGGAGAGCGAGGTGTTGAAGCCGGGAATCGCTTCCAGCTTGTCGAGCGTGCCGCCCGTATGCCCTAAACCTCGTCCGCTGATCATAGGCACGGCGAGGCCGCCAGCGGCCACGATCGGAGCGAGAATAAGCGAAGTTTTATCTCCGACCCCGCCGGTCGAGTGTTTGTCCACTTTTTTCATGGGCAATTCGAAATGGTCCACGATCTCGCCGGAGTACAGCATCATTTCGGTGAGCGCCGTGATTTCGGCATGTGTCATGCCGCGAATCCATACAGCCATCAACCACGCAGCCATTTGATAATCGGGAATCTCGCCTCTGGTGTAGCCAGCAACAAGGTAAGCAATCTCTTCGCGGGAATGTTCCCCGGAATCTCTTTTTTTTCGGATGAGGTCGACAGCGCGCATGCGTTTCGAAACGCAGTGCGAGACTAACATCGGCGCATACGGCCGTCAACGAACTGCGGTCGAACTGCGGTCCCTCGTTATTCTCACGCCTGTCATCCTGTCGTCAAACTTGCTCATTCTCTCGTGCTGTTATATTTTCGCGGTTTACCATTCACACGGAGAACGCATGTCTAGATTGCCTCGCATTGCTGTGGTTGGCAGCGCCAACACGGATATGATCACCTTCAGCGACACTTTCCCAAGACCGGGAGAAACGATATTCGGAACAGGCTTTGATCTTGGCTTCGGCGGCAAAGGCGCTAACCAGGCCGTGGCCGCGCGATACTGTGGCGCGGATGTGTTGATGGTCGCCAATGTGGGCAACGACCTTTTTGGCGAAGCGACGGTCAAAAACTTCCAATCGCTCGGGATTGATGCGACCCATGTGCGTATTGTCGACGGTGTTTCGAGCGGCGTGGCTCCCATCTTTGTCGAACCCAACGGCCAGAACCGCATCATCGTGGTCAAGGGTGCGAATGACACGCTGAAGCCCGCCGATGTCGATGCAGCCGCAACCTCGCTGCAAAATGTGGATGTCATTATCCTTCAGTTCGAGATTCCCCTCGCCACTGTTTATTACACGGTGGATTTTGCTCGCCACCACCATATCCGCTGTATCGTGAATCCCGCCCCCGCCCAACCGGTTCAGCTCAATGCGTTAGCGGCAGCAGACTATTTCGTTCCGAACGAAACGGAAGCGGAAGTGATTGCCGGGTTGCCCGTGCATTCGCTCGAAGAAGCGAAGGCGTGCGCGGCTTCTTTCTTGCAGAAAGGCTTCCGAAAGGTGATTCTGACACTCGGCGCGCGTGGTTCCCTGATTGCCGGTGATGGCTCAGCGGAACTCATTCCTTCATTCGCGGTTACGCCGAAGGATACGACCGGGGCGGGAGACGCCTTTATCGGAAGTTTCTCCGTATTCCTGGCCGAAGGACTGCCGGAAAAAGAAGCGCTGTTGCGAGCGAATCTGTATGCCGGGATCTCGACGATGCGCGTCGGCACGCAAAAATCATTTCCGAAGCGTGACGAATTTGAAGCCGAGTGGGCGCGCCGGGGTCTGTAATGTTGGGCTTGTGGCGCAGGCCACACAGGCCTGAGGCTTTCTCCGCCAGGAGCGCGGTTTCGCATGCACACGATTGGATCGGACGACGGGTTGTCAAGGAGCTGAAATGTTCGTTCTCGAAAGCTATCCGTGGGCAGTTGTTTTCTGCGTGATTACGATGTTTTGCTGGGGTTCCTGGGCCAATACACAGAAACTGGCAAAGAAAGGTTGGCGCTTTGAGCTTTTCTACTGGGACTACACCATCGGCGTATTGCTTCTGACGCTCGTCCTCGGACTTACGCTCGGTAGTCATGGCAACGTGGGCCGGTCATTCCTTAATGATTTCAATCACATTTCACGTTCAAGCGTGTATTCGGCTTTACTTGGCGGCGCGATTTTCAATTTAGCCAACATCTTGCTGGTGGCGGCTATCGATATCGCGGGAATGTCCGTGGCGTTTCCGGTGGGAATTGGCATCGCCCTGGTCTTGGGCGTGGTTTTGAACTACATCGCAGATCCGATCGGAAACGCGACGTTATTGTTCATTGGCGTGGCGCTCGTCGTGCTCGCTATCATTTTGGACGCAGTAGCCTACCGCAAGATTCCCGGCGGAGCGGCGGGAGTCAGCACGAAAGGTTTGGTCCTCTCGGTCGCGTGCGGCGTTTTGATGGGTTTTTTCTACCGTTTCGTCGCTGCTTCGATGTATCCGGATTTCGCGCGACCGGAAGAAGGCAAATTTGGGCCTTATGGGGCGGTATTTGTTTTCGCCATCGGCATTTTCCTGAGCAACCTCATCATCAACACCTTGGTCATGAAAAAGCCTTTCGCCGGAGCGCCCGTTTCGTACGCGGACTATTTCAAAGGCGGTTTCGGAACGCACCTTACGGGCATTCTGGGCGGGATCATCTGGGGCATGGGCATGTCCTTCAACATCATCGCGTCGGGCCGCGCTGGCTTTGCGATTTCCTACGGCCTTGGCCAGGGCGCGACCATGGTCGCGGCGGTGTGGGGCGTCTTCATCTGGAAGGAATTCCGCACCGCTCCTGTTGGTACATCGCGGCTGATTGCGGCCATGTTCGGCTGCTTCCTGGTGGGCCTCGTGCTGATCATCCTGGCGCGGATGGGCTGAGCGAGAACGATGCATTGGCCAAAATTGACGGGGAGTCCCGTGCTCGACAGTCTGCGCTATGCTATCGAATCCTCGCACGACGTGCGGACGAATTACGACAAAATCGTCGAAGTCGCCTCCTGGATGGCATACGAAGACTTGCCTATGCCGGAATTTGTCTTGCCGCACGGCATCGGCCAGGGTGATCCGGACCAAGCCATCGACTTCATCCTTGTGGCCGACGTGATTGATACCGCCTTCACCGATTTCGATCGGCATGAAAAATTTCAGGTCGACTATCTAGGAAAGCACTGGTCGGATTCGGAGGCCGAATTCGCCTGCATCAAGCGCGCGTTGGATAACGGCCTCCCTTTTCTGGATGGGAATTACTTGGCGCGAATCACGCGCGCGGAGCTGCAGCAGATTTTCCAGGGCAACATCGAAATGCCGATGCTGGACGAAAAGCTAGAAGTCCTCCATCAAGCGGGCAAAGTACTGGCAGAGAACTACGGCGGCCGATTTTACCGCTTCCTGCACTCCTGCTCGCCGCGCCTGTACGACAACGGAAATGGCCTGATCGACCGCCTGGTGAAGGAATTTCCCCGGTTCAATGACTCGAGTCTGCTGGACGGCCGCGAAATCAGGTTTTACAAACTCGTGCAACTGGGTATTTGGATGCTGTACGCCACGCTGGGTCGCACGGGAAAATTCCGTGTGGACGACATCGCGAAAATGACCGCCTTTGCCGATTACATCGTCCCCGTTGCATTGCGCTTGCACGGAATCACCAGTTATTCCGCGGAACTGGAAAACGCCATTGAGTCTCATAAGCTGATTCCGCGCGATTCGCGCCGGGAAATCGAAATTCGCGCGCATTGCATTTACGCCACTGCGCTGTTGACGGAGGAGATCAATAAGTTGCGTCCACCGAATCGGCAGGTGCTGATTCCACAGATCGACGCGCGTTTCTGGTTCCCTTTTCATACCACGTCATGGCCGCATCACTTGACCCGCACCATCATGTATTAGGATTTTTGTTTCATGCCCACAATGAAAGGAAGTCTTTATGAACTGGCGCAACCGAATCTGTGCTCTGACGATGCTGTTTTGCGTTTGTGGCTTCGGCGTGCAAGCGCAAGGGAAGCGTAAAGTAATTATCGACCAGGATGCGGCCGGGCCCGGCGGCACGGACATGCAATCCATCCTCGCGCTAGTGAATTCTCCGGATACGGACGTCCTCGGCATCACCGTGCTCACGGGAGACGCGTGGCGCGACGAAGAAGTACAGCACACGCTCCGCCTGATGGAAATTATCGGCCGAACAGATATCCCCGTGGTGCCGGGCGCGGTGTTTCCGCTGGTGAACAGCAAAGAGTACATCGCGAAATGGGAAACGTTGTACGGCAAGCTCGTCTATCAGGGCGCGTGGAATATCCCTCGCGGCGGTCCAGTGCACGGTCCTTACGAGATCGGGCCTCTGCCCGAGGGAAAACCGACGACGAAGCCGTCCACGGAAAAAGCGGCAAATTTTCTCGTGCGTATGGTGCGTCAGTATCCGCACGAAATCACAATTTACGCCGCTGGACCTATGACCGATCTGGCGCTCGCCATCGCTCTGGATCCACAATTTGCAGAGTTGAGCAGGGAACTCATCGTGATGGGAGGGAGCATCAATCCTCATACGGAAAATCCGGAGTTCGCACTATCCCCAAGTCACGAATTCAATTTCTGGATGGATCCAGAAGCCTCAAAAGCGGTGCTTCACGCGCACTGGCCCCGTGTGGCGATCACGACCGTGGATATTTCCGTGAAGACGCGCATGGAAAAAGATCTGATTGAGGAAATCCGGAAAAGTCCGACGCCGGCTGCGCAGTACGTGGCGAAATACGCTCAAGCAAATTTCCTATGGGATGAACTCGCGGCCGTAGCGTGGCTCGACCCGACGATCATCACAAAATCGACAAAGCTCTACATGGACGTCAATACCGACCGCGGCCCGGGCTATGGGAACACTCTCGTCTGGCAACCAGGAAGTCAGCCGGGTTGCGGCGAGATTCTGGTGGATGTGCAGGACGATGTGGACAAAGCAAGATTCTACAAAGAATACGTGGACTTGCTAACGCGCCCGACGCCTGAAGCGAAAAACTCAACCAACCAGTGAGCTAACGATCCCGGCCACGTTTTGGAAAAAAAGGCAAACGATCATACCGAGGGCGGTGTTTGCCGGGACGAACCCAACTCTCAGCTCCGCCGCCCCATCGGCGACAACTACGGACGCCGACGGTTTCCGGCAGCAGCACCCGCGCCACGGTTAGATTCCGCACCGCGATTATTGTTCTGCTCCAGCTGAGCGCCGCGGTCGCGGTTGCGTGCGTCGTTCTGAAGTTGCCCCATCGTGCCGGATGAAGAGGGGTCCGCCAGGCCGGGCTGGCTCGGCGAAGGAGTCGCACCGGGAGTCGTTTGCGCTTGACCCCTCTGCCCGCGTTGGCTCGAATCCGGCTTGTTGCTGTTTGTGGCGCTTCCCGGCGCCGTGTTGGGAGTGTTGGTTGAGCCGCCACTCTTCGAACTTCCAAGGTTCTGCGAATTCCTCGTCTGCGCCGCGCCCGTCGAAGGATCAACCGGAGTCCAGCTCCCGTTGTCATACTTACTCCAATTCCCGCTCGAGTCCTTCTTGTACACGTTGCCGTCGGCACCCGCATACACGTTATTATTGTTCGCATCTTTCGCGACGAAGCCGCTATTCCCGCCCGCTCCGGAGAATCCCGCCCCAGCGCTTCCGCCGGAAGTGCGGAACGAACCGGCGCTACCATTGGCGTTTGACCCGTGCTGAGCCTCCGCCCAATTGTTGCCATTATTCACAACCGTGCTGCCCCAAGAGCCGTACTGGTTGTGGCCTTGCGAGGTCGCGAAGGAAGTTCCGGTCCAGGGATTGTAGCCCGACGCGTACGTGCGGCCGCCATACGCATTCTGCGTCGTTACCGCATGCCCATACATTCCCGTCGCCGGGTTGTACCACGCTGCGCTGCCCGCTGAACCATAAGGGCCATAAACCGACCGTCCAACGGCGTACCCTCCGGTGTAAGGGTTATAAACTGCGGCGACACCATACGTGCAGGGATACGGATAGTAGATCGGGCGCGGTCCCCAATAAACATAGGGCGGATAGTAGTAGCCGGTTCCATAGACAATCGTCGCACCCACAGCCATTCCCATCACGAACATCCCCATATACCCGCTCGAATAACTCATTTCGACCGCGGTCGGCGTGGGATTGGAAACGACGACGTAGGTGACGTTGTACACCGGCGAGCTCGGCGGAATGCTGTAAATCACGACCGGAACGCTGTCGGCCGTTTTCCACGGGCCGTTGGGGCTCATCGAAACGAACCAAACGGCCTGATAGCACAGGTAATACGCATTGCCGACGCGAATGATTTTGTATGGAGTGTTCACGGCATAAAACATCGAGGTGCTTTCAACCGGCACAAATTGCGGCTCACCCGCGTAAGCCACTTTCACCTGAGCTTCCGCCTGTGCACGATTCACGATGGCTGTCGTAGGCACTTGAGAAAGCAGGACCGCGTCGTTGGCTTCCTGTGTTCCGGGCACCGCCGCAAGCACCACCGAATAAGCCTGTTTTTTGGGCAATCTGGAAAAATCCGACGGAAGATCGTTGCTGGCGAAAGTCCAGGGTCCTTGTAGGCTCTTCGCTCGGAACCATCTGCCGGAAAGCAGCACGTAGACCTGATTATCCGGGGTGTGCACAAACACATTCGATTCCGTGTTGGTTGCATACTGAAGGGCCGTTCCGGGAATCTTTGCGTAGACTGGTGCGCCTTTAAAAAGAATCAATTCTGCCGGCTTGTCGGTGAAAATAATTTTGGAAACAGAGCCTGCACCTGCCGAAGGCGGAACCGCTTTCAATAGATCATCCCAATTCTGCCCCTTGGGAATCTTCGCAAAATCCGGCGGCAACTTGGCGGTGACCGTCCACGTTCCGCTCAATTCCTTCGACTTCAGCCAGGTATTACCGTCCAGCAGGAAATAGTCGGAACGATCGAAGAACAGATCCCAGTTCGTATTGACGACATATTGCAGAGTCGTGCCCGGAACAGGCGCCAGCACAGGTTTTCCTTCGACGACCAGCAGAATCGCAGAGGTATCGCTCGTGAAGATCGGTGGCGCCTCGGGATTGGCCGTAATGCTTTGCACCGGAGCGTTGGCCTTTTCCACGCCGGCAATCATGCGGTCCAGGCTGATGGTGAAGGTCATCGTAGGATATACCTGGCGAACGCGGGCTTGCATGGCCGATTCCTGCACGGCATCAAGAGCTGGGAATCGCGAACTGACAACTTCAATATTTCTGACAAAAACCGTCCGGGTGCTGACATCAGTGATTGTGTCGGCGTGCCAGGAAATGACGCCGAGAATCGGCTTGGCATTGTTCTGCGTGATGGAAATGGCCGTGTCGGCGATCAGCGAGCGGTAACTTCTCCAGGTCCGGATTTGCGGCTGATAAACGACGATGTGCGCACCGTTCCTGTCGAAGACTCTCGGCCAAGGCGCGGGAGAGGTAGAGACCGCGCTGGCGGCCGGAGTCGCAAGCGCCAGCGGAGGAAGCGCCAACCCGAAAATCAGTGTCAAAGTAACGGCAAGAGCCAGAATCGAACGGCGTTTCTTCAAGGCGCACACCTTTTCGGAGATCGCGTTGGGAGAATTTTCTTTCGTCAGCAAGATTACGGGCGGCGGCCACTCGTTCAGATTGCGCAGCTCTCAACCCCATCGCAATCGCGTGTCGGACTTTTGTTTCCGCAGAAGGACAGACCTGAAATCTCGCGATCGACAGTGGCCGATATTATACATCCGATTCTGCTCGCCGCTGAACCGCAAAGTTTCACGTTGAACCTCCTAGGCCCAAGGCGTTGTGCACGTATAACGTTCGCGCACATCTAACGGAAAACGAGACTGGCGTGGAGGCAAACATGGCCGACACTCTGATTGAGAACGTTTCCGACACTGCCTTTTGGATCGCTCACTATCGCGCCGTCGAATCCGCTCGGCCCGATGCGCTTTTCCATGATCCTTTTGCCGCTCTGCTGGCAGGCGAGCAAGGCAAGAACATCGCAGAGACAATGCCGATGTCGTTCATGACCGAGTGGTTCGTCGCAATCCGCACCTGCATTATTGACCACTACATTCAAACAGCGATCGCCGAAAGCGTGGACACCGTCGTTAACCTCGGTGCCGGACTCGACACGCGCCCGTACCGCATGGATCTTCCAGGAACTTTTCTCTGGGTCGAGGCCGATTATCCTCGAATGATCGAATTTAAGGAGAACCGGCTTTCCGGCGAAGTTCCACGGTGTAAGCTCGAACGAATCGCTGTGGACCTCGCCGATCGATCCGCGCGCCAGCAGCTGCTTACTGCCGTCGACGCGCGCTCAAAGAAGCTATTGGTCCTTACTGAGGGCGTTGTTACCTATCTCAGTATTGAGGAAGCTGGATCTCTCGCCGATGACCTGAAAGCGATGCAGCACATTTCGTATTGGATCGTGGATTACCTTTCGCCTGAAGCCATCAAATTCCGGGCGACAGGCAGGCTCGCGCAAAAGACCAGGAATGCACCGTTCAAATTCAAGCCGCTCGACTGGTCCAGCTTCTTCCGCGAACATGGCTGGCTAGTGAAGGAAATGCGCTACATGTCGGAAGAGGGCGACCGGCTGAAACGGCCGCCACGAGTGCCTTTGTTCCTCAAAGCTGGAATGCTATTTCGGATGATCTTCGCTTCGAGACAACGCCGTGCACAGTTCCAGAAACTCGCCGGTTATGCCTTGATGGAACCCATACGCTAGTAAACAGGGCCGCTCGCCGGTCGTCGAGCGGAATGATATGCTCATGGTTTGTGTAGGGGCGCTTCTGAGGCGGGGCTCTTCGTGTGGCGCCGTGCCTTCTTGCCCTAAGGGTCAAAGGGCAGGCCGGCATCTTGGATTTTCTTCCTAGGAGACAGAACAATGAGCGGAGAAATCAAGCCGCGGCTGGAAATCACGGATCGCCATGGAAACCGCATTGTGGAGGCGCGCGAGCACACGCCCAAAGAAACGATCGCCGTGTTGGCCGGTCGCTCCCTGGCTCCCAATCGTGGAACTTCCTTGAATCTCGATTGGATCGAAAACGTGCGCGTGAACACCAGCGCGGTGGAGCGGCGTGCGGCCACCCTGGCGACACGTCGCACAGTGAAGAAAGATTGGCAAATCGCCTGGCTGCTCCGGGCAATCACATGCATGGACCTGACAACCCTATCCGGCGACGACACCGACGAGCGCGTGAAACGCCTTTGCGCCAAAGCCAAGCATCCGATTCAGCAGGCGATGGCCCAAAAATTGGGCATCGAGGAATTACAAATTCACGTGGGAGCAGTGTGCGTTTACCATTTGTTTATAGAAACAGCGCGCAAAGCCCTGGAGGGAACGAAAATTCCCGTGGCCGCCGTGTCCACGGGATTTCCCGCCGGCCTCAATCCTTTCGAAGAACGCCTCGCGGAGATTCGGCGTTCGGTTGAAGCGGGCGCCCAGGAAATCGACATCGTCATCACGCGCGCGCACGTCTTCGGCGCGCAATGGCAGCGCCTCTACGACGAAATTGTCGCCTTCAAGGACGCTTCTGGCCCCGCGCATTTGAAAGTCATCCTGGGAACAGGCGATTTAATGACTTTGCGGAACGTAGCGAAGGCAAGCTTCGTAGCCATGATGGCAGGCGCAGACTTTATCAAAACTTCGACCGGCAAAGAAACCGTGAACGCCACGCTTCCGGTCGGCTTGGTAATGACACGCGCGATCCGGGAATACGCCGAAGAAACGGGAATGGCCGTCGGATTCAAGCCCGCAGGAGGCATCCGCACAGCAAAGCAATCGGTCGAATGGCTGTTGCTGATGAAGGAAGAATTGGGAAACAATTGGCTCGAAGCAAAGCTGTTTCGTTTGGGCGCCAGCAGCATGCTCGGCGACATTGAGCGCCAACTGGAATTTCATGTGACCGGAAGATACTCGGCGGAGTACCGCCATCCCGTCGCGTGAGAAAAACCGGAGGAGCCATGCCCAAGAAAGCCAGTTCGCGGGACGCGCAGTTGATCATTCAGCTTTACGACCTGCGGCGCGAGGCGGAAATGCGCAAGGCGCGCGAATGGTGGGCCACGGAGTTTTGGCCGAACAATGCGGACGATTTCATGAAGGTAACCTCGGCTCCCGGAACACAAGAAAATAAATGGCTGCGCCAAGTGGCAGGCTATTG
Source organism: Candidatus Acidiferrales bacterium (assembly GCA_963722985.1). Classification (GTDB taxonomy): domain Bacteria; phylum Acidobacteriota; class Terriglobia; order Acidiferrales; family UBA7541; genus Acidiferrum. The sequence goes on from CAVROZ010000008.1 coordinate 2,070,944, forward strand.
GGGGATCGCCACGTCGTTTGTGTTGCAGGGAGCGTTGGACGAAGATCTTTTCCTCGTACCCGGATTCAGCGGCGAAATGTTTGTGTTGTTCGCAAAAGTCTACCCTTTCCTAGAAGAACTTCGTGAAAAACTCGGCGACCCAGAATCTTTCATCGATATCGAAAAAGTCGTCATGCGCACGAAATGGGGCCGCGAGCGTTTGAAATTCCTAACGAAGAGGCTGGAGTTCTGGCGCGAGAAAATACAGAAGAACGCCTGAGTGCACAAAAGTGGAGAAACGATGAGCGTTGTTGAGAAGTTCAGGACGATGGAATACGGGCCGGCTCCGGAAGATCCGAAGGAATCTCTGCAGTGGCTTGATCGCTTTCAGCGACACTTCGGCCACTTCATTGGCGGGGCGTGGACGGCTCCGGTGGACGGAAAATACTTTGAAACGAACGATCCGTCGACCGGAGAGAAGATCGCGGAAGTCGCTCAGGGAAGTGCAGCGGACGTCGATGCGGCGGTGAAGCGGGCGCGTGCCGCCTTAAAAGGATGGCAAGCCCTCACCGGCCATGAGCGAGCCAAATTCTTATATGCGCTCGCGCGGCAAGTGCAAAAACATGCGCGGCGCCTGGCGGTTCTGGAAACGATCGACAATGGCAAGCCCATTCGGGAGAGCCGCGACATCGACATCCCGCTGGTCGCGCGCCATTTTTATTACCACGCCGGCTGGGCGCAACTGGTGCAAAGGGAATTCCCTGGTTACGAAGCCTGCGGCGTGGTAGGTCAGATCATCCCGTGGAATTTTCCTTTGCTGATGCTGGCATGGAAAATCGCGCCGGCATTGGCCACGGGCAACACGGTGGTGCTAAAGCCCGCAGAATATACGCCACTGACCGCGCTGGCATTTGCCGAAATTTGCGATGAGGTGGGTTTACCCAAGGGCGTGGTGAATATTGTCACAGGAGATGGATCGACAGGCGATGCACTCGTGAAACACACGGGAGTCGATAAAATTGCCTTCACCGGATCGACCGAGGTGGGCAGGGCGATTCGAAAGGCGACCGCGGCCACGCACAAGAAACTGTCTCTCGAATTGGGCGGGAAGTCGCCATTCGTCGTCTTCGAAGACGCGGACTTGGACGGAGCCGTCGAAGGCTTGGTGGACGGCATCTGGTTCAACCAGGGGCAGGTGTGCTGCGCAGGTTCGCGCTTGCTGGTGCAAGAAAGCGTTGCGCAAAAGCTGACAAAAAAATTGCAGGCGCGCATGAGCACCCTCCGGATCGGCGCGCCACTCGATAAGGCGGTCGACGTCGGTGCGATTGTGGCGAGAGTACAGTTAGAGCGAATCGACCGCCTGGTGAAGGAGGGCGTCGCCGACGGCGCGACCTGCTGGCAACCGGAAGTCGTGATGCCGGACCGCGGGCTGTACTACAAGCCGACACTGCTCAGCAACGTGCACCCGACTTCGATTGTCGCACAACAAGAAATTTTCGGGCCGGTTCTGGCGACGATGACGTTCCGCACCCCGAAGGAAGCCGTAGAATTGGCGAACAATACGGCCTACGGGCTTGCCGCCAGCGTTTGGAGCGAGAGCATCAATGTGGCGCTGCAAGCAGCAGCGCAGATTAAGGCTGGAGTCGTATGGGTGAATAGCACCAACCTGTTCGACGCCGCTTGCGGATTCGGGGGCTACCGCGAGAGCGGCTACGGCCGCGAAGGCGGCAAGGAAGGCCTGCGCGAGTATCTGGAGCCTGTCTGGTTCCGAAAGGCGCCTTCTCTAGGAAACGGCTTTTTGAAGCGCGGTGAACCAGCGGAAGTCGCGAATCCAACCGTCGACCGCACTGTGAAACTCTACATTGGCGGCAAGCAGACGAGGCCGGATTCTGGCTACAGCGTGGAAGTTCGTGCGAAGAACGGGAAGTTGCTCGGCGAGTCACCCCTCGGCAATCGCAAAGATATTCGTAACGCGGTCGAAGCGGCGCGGAAAGCGGAAGCTTGGGCGAAAACCACTGCGCACAATCGCGCGCAGGTTCTTTATTACACCGCAGAAAATCTCTCGCAGCGCGCGGGCGAAATCACTGGGCGCCTGGCGGCAGCTGTCGGAAAAAAACAGGCCGCTCTCGAAGTGAAGCTCAGCGTGGAGCGCCTGTTTTCCTACGCAGGGTGGGCGGATAAGTTCGATGGCGCGGTACACAATCCGCCGTTCAGGAACATTTCCATCGCGATGAATGAACCGGTCGGAACGGTAGGCGTAATCTGCCCGGCACAAGTTCCACTTCTCGGATTTTTCTCGCTCGTGCTTCCGTTGATCGCCGCCGGGAACACAGTCATCGCGGTACCCTCTGAAGACTATCCGCTGATTACCGGGGATCTCTATCAAGTTTTCGAAACAAGCGATTTGCCGGGCGGAGTTGTGAATCTCGTGCCTGGCCGCTCCACCGAATTGCTGAAGGTCCTTGCCGAACACGATGACCTCGACGCACTCTGGTGCTACGGGGGTGCGGACGCTTGTGCGGCAGCGAAAGCACTTTCCATCGGCAACCTCAAACAGGTTTGGACGAACGAAGGCCGGCACATCGACTTCTCCGACGTGAACCAGTCAGAGGGTCCCTGGTATCTCGAGCACGCCTACCAAGTGAAAAATATCTGGGTGCCCTACGGCGAGTGACCGCTTCCTTTTTCAAGTGCAGGTGCCTGCCTCTCGCCCCTAATTCTGCCGGGCCTCTAGCGCCATGCGTTAGCCCGCTCTGACGGAGCAAGGGGCCGACATGATCTTGCACCCTATGACCCACACAAAAAAGGAGGGGTGGTCGCGGCCACCCCTCCGGAGGTCGAAATGAGTTCCTAGAAAGAACCCAGCTGATTTTTTCTGCCCTTCGGCGCTAGTTACGGAGCGTCGTAGAAAGTGACAAATTCGGCGTCCATTCCGGCCGCCACCGGAGCATCGACAGTCAATGTCCCACCGCTGCCAATCGTGAAGAGCGAAATGGAGCCCGGGGCCGGAGTTGTTTGCACGTTAGAGTTGTCCACTGCGAGCAGCACGCCGGTCGGATCGATGGCCATGCCTGTCGGAAGTACACCAGTCGCTGCCGGTGTCCCGGAAAAAGCCCAATCTCCTGTATGAACTGACATTCTTTTCACTGCTTCAAGGCCTTAAAGCGCCAAGGACGCCTATGCTGTAGTGCCGTGCCCTTAGGCAAGCACCCTGGGCTTCCCCGCTTGTTTTGAAAAACACGCCGGACTCGAAACTTTAAGGTTCTCGGGCTAGCGCGGGACAAATGCTGATGTGGGCCGTTGTACCCATTTGAACCAATCGTCCCACCCAAGAACAAACTCTACTTCTCTTCCGCCACTTACCAAAATGATGCGAATATGTAGGTCCTACTTTCGCAGGAAGGGACCCGTCATGCCCGGACCGCTGACCACCGAAGATGTTCGCCTGGAAGAATCCAGGTTGCGCAAGAAGCATTGGAAAAGATGGGGACCGTATCTATCCGAGCGCCAATGGGGCACGGTTCGCGAAGACTATAGTGCCTCCGGCGCCGCGTGGGAATCTTTCCCCTTTGAGCATGCGCACGCGCGCACCTACCGGTGGGGCGAGGACGGCCTGGGGGGCATCAGCGATCGCCACCAGATGATCTGCTTTGCCTTAGCACTTTGGAACGGCCGCGACCCCATATTGAAGGAGCGCTTGTTTGGGCTTACCGGCAACCAAGGCAATCACGGCGAAGACGTAAAGGAACAGTACTTTTACCTCGATTCCACGCCCACGCACAGCTACATGCGGATGTTGTACAAATATCCGCAGGCAGAGTTTCCCTACCGTCAATTGGTCGAAGAGAATCAAAAACGGAGGCGGAGTGGTGCCGAGTTCGAACTCCTGGACACCGGGGTCTTCAGCGAAAATCGTTACTTCGATGTGTTCATCGACTACGCCAAAAGCGATTCGGAAGATATCCTGATCCGGATTACCGCCCACAATCGCGGCCCAGAGGCTGCAGATCTGCACCTCTTGCCGACGCTGTGGTTTCGCAACACGTGGTCCTGGGGAAAAGACCTCAGGCGTCCGACCGCCCGTAGGGCCCCTGACACTCCGGGGGCGGCCGGCGTGGAGATTGAGCATTGGCAATACGGCAAGCGATGGCTGCTCGCCGCCGGTAAACCGGAATTGCTTTTCACGGAAAACGAGACTAACTACGTCAAGTTGTTCAACCACCGCGAACGCGTTCCCTATGTCAAAGATGCTTTCCATGAATATGTAATTCGTGGAAACAAAGAAGCGGTAAACCCTGCTTCAACGGGCACCAAATTGGCGGCCCATTACGAATTTCATCTTCCTCCGGGAGAATCGACGACGATCAAATTGAGACTGACGGATCTCGATCCTCTAGGAAGCCTGGATCCGGAATTACCGTGGGTTGGAGGCAACCCCGGTGCCGGCCAACATACCCCGAGTGCCGGACCGCTGGCTCCCGGAGATTTTGGCGACCAGTTCGATGGCATATTCAGTAAACGGAAAAAGGACGCCGACGAATTCTACGATTCGCGCATTCCCCCCAATCTTTCACCGGACGCGCGCATGGTTATGCGCCAGGCGTATTCGGGAATGCTCTGGTCGAAGCAGTTCTATCACTATGAAGTGGAAGCCTGGCTGCTAGGAGACCCGGCCGGCCCGGCGCCACCCGCGGAGCGTGTGAAAGGGCGAAACAAGGACTGGACGCACCTCTACAACGACGACGTCCTATCCATGCCGGACAAGTGGGAATACCCGTGGTACGCGGCGTGGGACTTGGCCTTCCACACCATTCCGCTGGCCATCATCGACTCCGATTTTGCAAAAGAGCAACTCATCCTGCTCCTTCGCGAATGGTACATGCACCCGAACGGCCAGCTCCCCGCCTACGAGTGGGCCTTCGGCGACGTAAATCCGCCGGTGCATGCGTGGGCCGCGTGGCGCATCTATAAAATCGACCGCCGCTTGCGCGGCGTAGCGGACCGCGAATTCCTCGAGAGAGTGTTTCACAAGCTCTTGTTGAATTTCACCTGGTGGGTAAACCGCAAAGATCCCGATGGCCACAACATTTTTCAGGGAGGATTTCTAGGACTCGACAACATTGGTGTGTTCGACCGGTCCGCTCCTTTGCCCACTGGCGGCCATCTGGAGCAATCCGACGGCACAAGCTGGATGGGCATGTATTGCTTGAACATGCTCGCGATCGCCCTCGAATTGGCCAAAGATGACATGGCCTACGAAGACGTGGCCAGCAAGTTCTTCGAACACTTCGTGCACATTGCGCATGCCATGAACGACATCGGCACCGACGGAATGTCGTTGTGGGATGACGAAGACGGTTTCTACTATGACTTGCTGCATTTGCCGAACGGCGAAGATCATTTCATGAAAATCCGTTCGATGGTCGGTTTGATTCCTTTATTTGCAGTGGAAACGCTCGAACCCGAAGTTGTCGATCGTCTGCCGGGATTCAAACGTCGCATGCAGTGGTTTATCGACAATCACGCGGACGTACCGGAACACATCGAAATGACGCAGCGCTCTCCGCGCGGAGTCCGCCGGCTGCTCGCCTTGGCAAATCGCAAGCAGTTGAAACGCATTCTAAAACGCATGCTGGACGAAGCGGAGTTTCTATCGCCCCACGGCATTCGCGCTCTCTCCCGTTACCATCTGGACCACCCTTACGAAGTCCAGATCGACGGCCATGTCAGTCGCGTGGACTATGAACCCGCTGAGTCCTCTTCGAGTATCTTCGGAGGCAACTCCAACTGGCGCGGCCCAATATGGTTTCCGTTGAACTACCTTCTGATCGAATCGCTGCAAAAGTTTCACCATTACTATGGCGAAGATTTTAAGATCGAGTGCCCGACCTATTCGCGCCAGGAAGTGGATTTGTGGCAGGTCGCTGCTGAAATCTCGCGCCGCTTGACGCGCCTCTTCTTGCGCGACAAAACCGGCCGCCGCCCCTTCACGGGCAGTAACGATTTATTTAACAAGGATCCACATTGGCGTGATCTGATCCTTTTCTTTGAATATTTCAATGGCGACACCGGAGCGGGCCTTGGCGCCAGTCACCAAACCGGTTGGACCGGACTTGTCGCCAAACTGCTAGAGCAGAGCGGAGAGTGAGAATGTCCTTGGTCGCGGAAGTGCAATTTGGAAGGGAAGTTTGCGGAAACTTGGAGGTTGCAGAATCCCGGGAGTGGTTGGTTACAAACGGGCTCGGCGGCTACGCGAGCGGTACGGTTGCCGGCACAACCACTCGGAGATACCACGGGCTGCTGATCGCGGCGCTCCAGCCTCCGGTGAAGCGCACAATGTTGGTCAACGGCCTGGACGAAACGGTGCGCTATCTCGGCACGAATGCGTCGCTGGAAACCAATCGTTGGAAAAGTGGCTTTGTTTCGCCGAACGGCTATCTGCCGATGGAAGGTTTTCACCTGGAAGGATCGAAGCCCGTGTGGCGCTATGCGATCGAAGACGCGTTGTTGGAAAAACGCGTCTGGATGAAGCAGGGCGAGAACACGACCTACGTACAATTCAGCCTTATTCGTGGCCGCGCGCCAATCGAACTGGATGCCAAAGTTCTCGTCAACCATCGCGACTTCCATCACGCCACTCACTTGCCGAATTGGCGAACGTGTGTCGAGCCGGTCGAGAGCGGCATGCGCGTGGTGGCATTTGAAGGTGCCACGCCCATTTACCTGAAAAGCGCTTCCGGCACTTGGGCTGCGCGACAGGAGTGGTATCGCAGTTACTTCCTTCCGGTCGAGCAGGCCCGCGGTCTGGACGACGAGGAAGACCGTCTTTACGCTTCGCAGTTCCACTGTCAGCTTCGCACCGGGGAGAGCGTCTGCCTGGTTTTCAGCACAAATCCCGACACTGCGCTGGATGGCGAGGAAGCCATCACCACTCAGTCAAACTACGAAGTAAAACTGTTTCAAAGCTGGCAAGCTCAGCACGAGCGATGCTGTCGAACCTCTGCTGAAGACGAACCCAGTTGGCTGTGGCAACTCGTGCTGGCAGCCGACCAATTCATCGTGCAAAGGAAGCTGCCGGATGAGTCCGATGGCCGCAGTATCATCGCCGGCTACCACTGGTTCAATAATTGGGGACGCGACACGATGGTCGCTTTGCCCGGCCTGACCTTGGCGATGGGTCGGCCGGAAATCGCCCGCAAGATTCTGCTTTCCCTTACTCGCTATGTAGACAGGGGAATGCTTCCTAATAATTTTCCGGAGGCTGGGGAAACGCCCGCTTATAACACCGTGGACGCGACGCTTTGGCTCTTCGAAGCTTTGCGGCAATACCTTGAGGCCACGCACGACCTACAAATCCTGCATCAATTGTTTCCGACACTCACTGACATCATTGACGCCCATGTCCAAGGCACCCGCTACAACATCAAGGTGGATCCCGCCGACGCGCTCCTGTATGCGGGGACTCCGGAAGTGCAACTGACGTGGATGGACGGTAAAGTCGGCGATTGGGTGGTGACGCCGCGCACAGGCAAGCCCGTAGAAATCAACGCGCTCTGGATCAACGCACTCCACAGCATGACCGCGTTCGCAAAGCTCCTCGAGCAACCCGGAGAAGGCTACGAGAGGCTCACCGAAAAAGCCACGCGCAGTTTCCAAAAATTCTGGAACACGGAGCGGCAGTGTTGCTACGACGTGATCGACACGCCTTCTGGCGAAAAAGACCCCTTACTGCGGCCCAATCAGATCTTCGCGCTCTCCCTGCCGGCGACTCTGCTCTCTCCAAACCAACAGAAAGCCGTGATTGACATCGTGTCATCGCAATTGCTGACCTCTCATGGGTTGCGGAGCCTCGGCCCGAATGAGCCAGGCTACAAAGGCCAATACGCCGGAGGGCCGCGCGAACGCGATTCTGCCTACCACCAAGGAGCTGTGTGGGGTTGGCTGCTCGGCCCCTTCGCGCTGGCCCATTATCGGGTCTACCAGGACCTAGCCACGGCGCAAAGTTTCTTGGAGCCGCTCGGAAGGAGCGTCGCAAGCGCGGGACTCGGCACGCTCGGAGAGATTTATACAGGCGACGCGCCGTTTAGTTCCGTTGGTGCTATTGCGCAAGCCTGGACCGTGGCCGAAGTCGTACGCGCATGGCAATTCCTAAGCGCTGCTGCGGCTCCGAGCAGCGCAACGGCGCCGGCAAGGCTCCTGTCAGGTCGCAGAGCCGCTTCGTGAAAGCGCCTGCGGCCCGCCTGAAAGCCGCACTATGCCCGGCCTGCCCCAGGCTCCTTGCGGCGTCCGGCCAGTAACGAAACAACCGTGGCAATCAAGAGGATACTAGCCACCACACTCAGCGAAACGCGCACTGAGATATGTATCCACGGTTCGGCCACCATTTTCACGCCGATGAAGATCAGCACCAACGCTAACCCATATGCAAGATAGCGCAGATACTGCAGCAAATCCGAAAGCAGAAAATAAAGAGCGCGAAGCCCGAGGATCGCAAAAACGTTTGAGGTGTAAACGATAAAAGCATCCCGTGTAATTCCGAAAATCGCCGGAATGGAATCGACTGCGAATGTGACGTCTGAAATCTCGATGACAAGCAGGACCAAAAACAGAGGAGTGGCAAACAGTTGGCCACCCTGCCGTACAAAGAAGCTGGCGCCATGGTATTCCTTCGTGACGCGCAGGTGCGTGCTGGCGAAGCGAAAAATGGGATTCCGTTCGTAATGAACCTGCTTGCCATGCTTCCATAACATGTGCAGCCCGGTGTAAACGATAAAGATTCCAAAGACCGGAAGAATCCAGTGGAAACGGGAGATCAGTGCCGCGCCTGCGGCAATCATCATTCCGCGCATCACGAGCGCCCCAAGAATCCCCCATTCGAGCACGCGGTGCTGCACCTGTTCATCCACCTGGAACGCCCGGAAGATCACCAGAAAAACAAACAGATTGTCCATGCTGAGGGATTTTTCGATGACGTATCCGGTGAGATATTCGAGGCCACGTTGTGCGCCATACCAATGCCACACAAAGTAGCCGAACGACAGAGCAAGCCCAATCCACACGACGGTCCAGAACGCCGCTTCTTGAAACCTTATCTTGTGAGCCCGGCGATGAAAGATGCCCAGATCCAAGGCCAAGGCAGAGAGGACGAAGAGGTTGAAGCCAACCCACAGCAGGGGGGAGCCCATCACCGCAGCATATCGCAACTAACGCGAGATACCCTACGGCGAGGTGTTCGCGTGCATATCCGTCCCGTTGAGATTGCTCAAATCCAAATGAACGGTCCGCCCCGGAGGAATCGTGACGGGAACGTCCCACAGAAGTCGCCGGTCACCCGAGGTTGCATACATGCCGAGACTGCTGACCCAGTAATTCCCGGCAGGAAGTCCACTGATAACCGCGCGGCCATCGAGGTCCGTTTGCACCTTTCCACCGAGATATTTCAGTTGCGCGGTTTCCGGCGCGTATTGTGCGACCTTTGCGTTATGACGCGCATGCATGTCGTCCCAGGGGACCTTGGGATTGACCCCTGTCAGCTCGAGCTCAATACCCTGAACTGAAGAAGGATGGCTCTCGATGAATTTTCTGGTCGTGGTCAGAAATTCCTCTTTTTGCTTCTGGTACCGATCGGGGTTCGCCTCCTTGTCGGCCTCGCGGTACTTCGGCATGGGAAAGCCTTTGGTGACGCCCCCCGAGTTGGAGCGCTCATAGGCGGCAAAAAATTCCGGGACGTTCATGATGTCGTCAACAGTAATCGCTTTGTCTAGGTCGGGCGAAGTCAGGTCGATCAGGTCATGCTTCTTCAGCCAATCCTTCAATTCTGAAGAAACCTTTAGGTCGTCAATAAACTTGTCGCGGGAAGGAAGCGCATCCTGGCCTTCAACTTCCTTCACGACATCGGCATAGCTCTTGGTCAGAACATAAAGCGGGAACTGCCGAACGGGTTCGGGCTGCGCTCCGGTCGCTGCCACGCGAGCGGAAACATCAATTGCTCCGCTAGCCCCCTGAGCGGAGGCCAGTGCAACAACGAAAAAGAAACTGGCCGCAAAAACCAGCACAATGCGCAAACAATTTCGCATGTGCGTCATCGTAGCAGATTACTTTTGCCACCTGCGCGGAAACAAAACTGCGTTGTCCAATCCGCCTAGCCGCCTTTTCTCACGAGGAGCAAATTAACTTGGCGATTCAGGCTTTATGTTGATCAGTTCTCTCTGATGAATTGTTAGCTGTCTATTTGGAGGCTAACGGTTATCCCGTTCCCTGTTGGAAACGTTTTTTCGGGCAGACTTCGACTGCTTCTGGAAGTGCGAGACAAGGTTTTGTTCTTTCTTCTTTTTCAGCAGCGTAGGGCTGTCCAGGCCGCGGCGAAAACGTTCTGCCAGGGATAGGCACAACTGTAACGAACCCAGATGCGGCGGGCGGTGACGCGCACCTGCGCCGCGATTTTTAGCAGCTTCAGCCGGATGGTATCGACTTGGGCGTTCGCCAACTCCGTGCCCGCCAAGCCCAACCGCCGCAAGGCCTCGACCAGAACATAGGCCAGCGAGGAGAAGTATAGGCGCAACTGGTTGGCCCGCAGGGTCTCCGTGCTCATGCGGTCCGCGAACAGGCTCAACTGCTCCTTGATGCGATTCTCCATTTCACCTCTCGCGCAGTAGAGCTGCTCATAAAGTTTTTGCGCGGGCCAGTGCTGCGCCCCCAGAGACGTGACCAGGTAACGAGGATTTTCCTTGCCTTCGATCTGTTCGGCTTTGGCGATCACGCGCCGCGATCGCGACCAGCTTTTCTTGGTGCGATAAGTGAACTCACAGAACACTCGCGCAGGTTTTTTTGTGCGCTGGTGCTCTTGTTTGGCTTCCTGCATCGCGCGGCCGATAATCCGCCGCAAGCGCTTGTTCCGTGCAAAGCCGAATACATAGTCCACATCGTTGTTTTCGCACCAAGCCAGCAACTCCTCCCGGCAGAACCCCGAGTCCGCCCGCAGAATGATCCGGGTCTTCGGCCACCGCGCGCGAATCTGCCGCACGATGGGCTGCACTTCTTCGAGACTTCCTGCGCTGGCGTCGATGTTCGAGGGCCGCAGCCGTGCACACAGAAGATAATCTCCGCAGAACACATACAGTGGCAGATAGCAGTAGTGCCCGTAGTAGCCGTGGAAAAAACGTGCTTCTTGCCGTCCGTGCAGCGGCGTGTCCGTGGCGTCCAGGTCCAGCACGATCTCGCACGGTGCGCATGGGTGCGCTTCCAGAAATAGATCGACGAGCAGAGTGTCCAGTGCTTCGGCCGAATAGCTGATCTTGTTGTAGCGTTCCGCGGCAGGGGAACCAACCGGTGTCAGTTCCAATCGGTTCAGCGTGCTCTTGCCGGCCAGCGGCTCTCCCAAATCTCCCTTCCCCGCCAACACTCCCAACAGTGGATCCTGCCGCAACTGCTCGTGGTCGTTCAGGTCTTCATAGCCCAGCGCCAGCCCGTAAATGCGCTGCGCCAGCATTTCTTCCAGGCGGTGTTCGATCCGTTCCCGCTGCCGGTAGTCCGTGAAGCAAGCTGCTACACGCCGCAGCAAACCTATCTTGCGCTCGGCCTGGCGCAGCAGCAATGATCCACCCTCTGTGGTTAGCCGATCCCCCGCGAACTGCCCCACCACGCGACGCGAAAAATGTGCTTCAAATGGAAAGAGAGTCTCGCTACACTCTGTCATTGAAAAGGCCTCTTTTCCTGGGACTTTAACTACGTCTAGACACCGCAGTTATGCCCGAGAAAGTGGCCTTTTTCCACTTCTATTTAACGTTTTGATCTTATCCCTTGTGAGATTTCCGGGCTAGCCTCTCCTCGAGAATCAAAACAGCTGGAACCGCGTTTCCATCGTTATCCAAGTTGATATGGTTCGTTGACTCGCGTCCCGCCCCGGCGAAAACCTCCAAGCGTGCACCGCCGCAACCGCGGCCTCGTCCAGTCCCATCCCCAAACCTTGCACAACCTGCACACGCGTCGCCCTGCCATCGGTCCCGACGAGAACCTGCAGCAACAATTTACCCTGCAGTTTCGCCTTCCTTGCCTCCTCTGTATAACCCGGCTCGGAGCAATAAAGACACGTCACTGTCGAAATGACATTGCCGTAAGGCCCATGATCATCGCCCTCTCCGGATCCATTCCCGTTTCCGTCCCCCATCGTGTCCCCGCCAGCTTCGCCCCATCCGTGGCCGCTTCCGCGCCCGGCAGAATCGGTATCGGACGCCATCGAAGGCCGTCCCAGATTCGTGACCACTGCTACATTCGCCGGCGCATTCGGATCAAACACGGCTGGCGGCGCGGGCAGAGCCGGCTGCTCATTGTGAATTAACCGCGGAGGAACAAGTGGCACCGACGACGCCGGCGCGAACCCGCCAGAGCGCACCGGTTGCGCATCTCGACCACCGCCGCTGCCCTCACTGCCATAGGAAGTTGTCCCATTCGGTCGAAGAGGAGGAATATAGGAAAGCAGCCTGTTCCCTACCCCGACGGAAGCGAAAGGTCGTGAGGTACTTGCAGCGGGCGCTGAAGCGAGCACAATGAGAGTCGCGACATGCAATCCAGCTGACAAGCTTTGCGCCCGCCCACCCCGCTGCGGGGAGTCGATGGCCTGAAAATACAGCGCAGAATTCTCAAACGATCCCAAAGGAAGCCGCCTCATCATCCCTATCGTGCACATCCGATGAATGAGAACGCAGCCTCAAAAAGGAGGTTGCCTCGGAACTGCTTGGAGAAAGGAAAGCGGGCGATTCAATTGAACCGCGCAACAAGTCGCGTCCTTCGCTTCGGCGCAGAAGGCCCGGCAACCGGAAGAGGCGTGCGATGGAAGGCCCGAATGGCATGTCGATCGACAACGCGCGAACGCGCCCGCTACAGCGGCCGACGAATTCCGTAAAGGATTTTGTAAGGACTAATACAGCCGGAAATTTACTTCGAAGGTGACAATGGTTGGAACCGGCTTGCCCGAAGCGCCGGTCGCTGCCTTGCAGCGCCACGTCTTCAGAGTTGTGAGAGTATTTTCGTCGAGTCCAAGTCCGGGGCTCTTGATGAGCTTCAGATTCGACAGGTGGCCATCGAGATTCACGACCGCTTCGACCAGCACGATCCCAGAATATTTCGCCTTGCGAGCTTCCTCCGAATACGGCGGGTTCGGCATATAGAAGCAACTCGGCATGCCCACGCCATTCACGCCGGCATGAAACGCGCCGCCGCCCGTGCCCCCTCCTTCACCCGGTCCAAGACCGCCACCGCTACCGCTGCCAATACCGCCCGCTTCGCCCGAGCCAATACCGCCGCCTCCGCCATTGCCATTCGACATATTTACTTCAGCAGCCATGGGATCGCCAAAATTAGACAGATTCGGATTCGCTACTTTCAAGTCCGGCGGCCCCAGCAAAGTCGGATCCATCGCCAATTTCGGGTTGGGATTCTTTATCACCGCAGTCGGCGGCGTAAACTGCGTCATGCTGAACCTCGGCGCCTTGCCTTTGGTTGCTGGAATGACCGAACGATCTCCACCGCCTCCACCGCCGCCCGCCTTGTCCGCGCCCGCAGGCAATTTCGCGATATACGGCGAAATGTCCAAGGGCGTCACGTCAATCTGCTTGTTCTTGGCCTTTGTCGGGGTGGTCAGACCAATAATAAAAGGAGTGATGAGCAGGGCGATAATGCCAGCGTGGACTGCGAAAGCAATGGCCTGGGTCCAGCCGAAATTCTCATCCTTGCTCCAAATGTCCTTTACTTTGACCGGATGAATGCCCGGGGGCAGGGGCGCTTGCTTTGGAGGATTGAAAACGTCCTTGATGCGGTCGACAAATCCACCGAAATTTCCACCCCAATCGACTTCCAGGCGCTTGTTGACCACCTGCTTCGGAGCAGCCGGCGCCGACAAAAAAAACTTCAGGTTTTCGCGCAGGCCCGAGCCAAACGTGTTCTTGTGAAAGGGGACGTCGCTGCGCTCGATCACCTTAACAGGCTTCTCAAAGAGGAACTGCTTGAGGTTCGACCAGAAATTATCGGGAATTAGAATCTCGGGAGTGCCGAAATCCGGCAGAGCGGAGTTGGGCACAGGGATAACTTCTTCCGGCCCCGTCCGCTTGGGCTTGCTTATCTCATCGGGAAGGAGGTTTATGAAACCTTGCACCTGTGTCTGTCCCTCTGCTCGTTAAGACGCGGTTCGGGCGTCAAAAGTTCGCATAGCCGTATGATTCCCGTCAACTGGGAAAGGTTGCGCGCGTCCCCCCATGGCTGACACTTCTTCTTCGGTTATTGTAACATAGGTGTTTACACTGCTTTCCTTATTTTCCCGCCGTACAAGCAGAGGCGTGCGACCTTTACCCGGCCCCTCAGAAAGTGGCGGCGTTAGAAGGGATACAACCGAACTATTACTATGGCCGAACCACTGGAACTGAAGAAGACCCTCAACTTGCCGAAAACAGACTTTCCCATGAAGGCGAGTCTGCCGCAAAACGAACCGAAGCAGCTTGCTGCGTGGCAGGAATCAAAATTGTACGAGCGGATCCTGAAAGCTCGCGAAGGCCAGCCTCTGTTCGTTCTTCACGACGGGCCGCCGTATCCGACAGGGACCATCCACTTGGGGACCGGTCTAAACAAAATTCTGAAAGACATGATCGTCAAGTCCAAGAGCATGGCCGGCCACTATGCTCCGTACGTGCCCGGATGGGATTGCCACGGCCTGCCCATCGAAACTCAGGTGGAAAAGGAACTCGGCGGCAAAGGAAAGATTCCACCAGCAGAGTTTCGTCAGCGTTGCCGCGACTACGCGACAAAATACGTCGAACAACACAAGCGCGATTTTCAACGTCTGGGCGTCTTCGGCCGCTTCAACGATCCGTATCTGACCATGAGCCATGGCTATGAAGCTACGACCGCCAACGCATTTCTCGACTTCATGGAAAAAGGCTACGTCTACCGCGGCCGCAAGCCGGTCTATTGGTGCATTTACGACAACACGGCGCTGGCCGAAGCGGAGATCGAGTACGAAGATCAGATCAGCCCCTCGATCTGGGTTTCGTTCAAGGTCCTAGGGGGAGGCAAGGGCAGCGCGTCGCAACTGGGCCCTGACGTTTCCGCGGTGATCTGGACAACAACTCCCTGGACTATTCCGCACAATCGCGCGCTGGCTTTTCATCCCGACTACGAATATGTCGTGGTGCAAACGGAAAAAGGGAAATTGCTGTTGGCCGCTGATCGCGTGGCCGCGCTCGAAGCCGATTGCGACCTCAAGCAAGCCAACGAACTCGCCCGCTTTAAGGGCCAAGATTTTGAAGGAATGAAATTCCAGCATCCCTTCCTGCCCCTGCAGGTTCCGGGCGTGCTCGCCGAATACGTAACTCTCGATCAGGGCAGCGGCATCGTCCACACAGCTCCCGGACACGGCGCCGACGATTTTGTGACCGGCCAAAAATATGGAATCGAAGCTTACGCGCCGATCGACGACCGCGGCGTCTATCTCGAAGGCCTGCCCGAATACAAAGGCAAGGATGTTTTCACCGCAAATCCCATCATCGTCAAGCTGTTGGGGGATCGCGGTGCTTTGCTCGCAAATCACCCGTACAAGCACAGTTACCCGCACTGTTGGCGCTGCCACAATCCAGTGATTTTCCGCGCCACCGAGCAGTGGTTTATCAAAATGGATCAACCGAAAAAAGGCGCAACGCAAACATTCCGCCAGGAAGCTCTGGCGCAAATCCCCACAGTGAAGTGGCTCCCGGCCTGGGGCCAGGATCGCATGTACGAAATGATCGAAAAGCGCCCGGACTGGTGCGTCTCTCGCCAGCGTTTCTGGGGCACGCCGATCATCATGCTTTATTGCGACGCCTGCGGCACCCGTCTTGAGGATTTCTGCGCGCTGCGGAATGTCGTGAAGTGGTTCGAAAAGGAAGGCGCCGACGCGTGGTACAAGCGCTCGGCCGAAGAGTTGCTGCCACCCGGCACAAAATGCCACTGCGGCGGAGTGAAGTGGCGCAAAGAAAACGACATTCTCGACGTCTGGTTCGACTCAGGCTCATCTCATTTGGCGGTATTGCAAGGTCGTGAATGGCCCGCCGATGTGTATCTCGAAGGCCCGGATCAATATCGCGGCTGGTTCCACAGTTCGCTGCTGATCGCCGTGGGCGTAAAGGACAAGGCTCCCTATCGCGGCGTGGTCACTCACGGCTGGACGCTCGACGAGCAAGGCCGGCCGATGTCCAAGTCGCTCGGGAATGCCATCGAGCCGAACGAGATCTGCGAAAAATGGGGAGCGGATCTGTTGCGGGTTTGGGTCGCCTCGGTCGAATATCAAGCCGACGTGAAGATGAGCGATCGCGTCATGACGCAGCTCAGCGAAGCCTACCGCAAAATCCGCAACACCTTCCGTTTTGCGCTGGGCAACCTGAACGATTTCGATCCGGCGCGTCACGCTCTGCCAAATGACCAACTGGATGAAATGGATCTCTGGATGCTCGAGCGCACTGCGGACCTCGTCAAGCGCTGCCGCGAATGGTACTCGTCCTACGAATTCCACCGCATCTACCACGCGATTCACGATTTTTGCGTGGTCGATCTCAGCGCGTTTTACTACGATGTGCTCAAAGACCGGCTCTATACCAAAGCCCCGAACAACAAGTCTCGCCGTTCGGGCCAGACCGCCGTATGGAAAATCACGAGCGCACTGTTGCGGCTGGCGGTACCGATCTTGGTCTTCACCTCCGAAGAAATTTGGAAATATTTTCCAAAAGTTGCAGGCGAACCGGAAAGCGTGCACATGGCGATTTTCCCGGACGAAGCGGAACTGCGTACTGGAATCGCGGCTGGCAAAGTCGACACCTGGGAACTCCTCAGCCGTGTGCGCGGAGAAGTTCTAAAAGCCCTGGAGGTTGCCCGCAACGAAAAGAAACTAATCAACTCGGGTCTCGAAGGCAAAGTGCTGCTCAACGCCGATCTTGAGTTGAAGGCCAAACTGAAACACTATCTCCCGCAATTGCCGGGACTGTTCATCGTCTCGCAAGTGGAACTCATCAACACCGCCGGCGAATTCAAATCCGAAACCGTGGCGAGCCTCGAACTGACCGTCCAACGCGCGGAAGGCAAGAAGTGCGAACGGTGCTGGAACTATTCGACCCACGTCGGCGAAAATGCCCGTTATCCGACGATCTGTGAACGTTGCAGCGAAGCCGTCGCGGAGATTGAAGCAGGAAATTGACCCACCCAGTCGCGGTTTTATCGCCGAACCCGTCGTGGCCGAACTTTAGATGGGCCAGCCAATAAGCTCCACAGGAGGCAAAGGATCTGAAGGAAATAAAAGAAGGAAGGGAAACGAACAGGCCTTGCGCGCACCACAGCCTCCAGTGCCGTTCCTTCACTTCCTAACCTCCTTTACCTCCTCACTTCATGATTATTTCCCGCCGTCTCCGCTGGCTCTGGCTCACGCTCGGTGTAGTCTTTCTGGACCGTGTGTCCAAAGCCTGGATTGAATCGAAGCCCGAAGAGTATTTCCCACACCCGCTGATTGCCAACACCGTCGAAATCATTCGCTCGCACAATCCAGGCGTCGCCTTCAGCTTCTTTGCAGACGCTTCCTCAGTCGGTCGCTACCTCCTGATCTTCGGCTCGGTCGTCATCATTGGAGTGATCGCCTGGATGCTGGTGGCCAGCCGCAATCTGAATACCCTCAGCGCGGCGGGGTTGGCCTTGGTGCTCGCGGGTGCCACCGGCAACGTGACCGACCGCATGATCCACGGCGCGGTAACAGATTTTCTGCAAGTCTGGCTGCCTTTCCTGCCCTTGCACATTTTCAACCCCTGGCCAACGTTCAACGTGGCGGACTCTGCCGTAACCATCGGGGCCATCCAAATTATTTTTGATTTGTTGTTTCGTCCGCAAGCCACGTCCACAGCTGAGACACGAAAGTAAATCTTTGAATGCGGTACACTCTCCGCGTGACTGACCACATCCAGCAAGAGTTTGCGGTGACGCCAGAAGAGGCTGGCCGGCGTCTGGATCGCGTGGTTGTGCAACATTGTCCGGAGCTATCGCGTACTCGAGTGCAGGAATTGATCGAAGAGGGTTTGGTTGTTCTGAACGGCAAGCTTGCGAAGGACTCCCACAAAGTTCGTGCAAATGATGTGATCCAGGTAGTCCCGCAGGAACGACCCGCCCTGCGCGCCGAGCCTGAACCCATTCCGCTCGACGTTCTCTACGAAGACGCAGACGTCATGGCCATCAACAAACCTGCGGGCATGAGCATTCACGCCGGGGCGGGGAACTCTCATGGGACGTTGGTCAACGCGCTCCTCGGCCGCGGGCAAGCCCTTTCGCAGTCGGATGATCCTTTACGGCCGGGCATCGTCCATCGGCTAGACAAAGAAACATCCGGCATTCTCCTTGTCGCCAAAAACGATTTCGCCCACGCCAGGCTCGCCGAAGCGTTCAAGCAGCGCACCATCCGCAAAATCTACATTGCGCTGGTACAAGGAAGCATGGAGGAAGATCGCGGTCGAATCGAATTAGCCATCGCGCGCGACCCAAACCGCCGCACGCGTATGACCGCAAAGCGCGCCCTTCTCCTCCCCAATTCGCGCCCTGCGCGCACGGACTGGCGCGTGCTCCTAAGGATCGATTCGAACAGCCTGCTTGAAATCCAACTGCACACCGGCCGAACCCATCAAATTCGCGTGCACTTTTCCGTTCTGCGCCATCCCGTCGTCGGCGACACCTTGTACGGCGCGGCGGGACAATTGCATGTCGGCCGGACGGCGCTTCCTTCTTTAGGGCGAAACTTCCTGCACGCCGCGAAAATCACTTTCGCGCAACCCCGCACCGGCGAACTCATCGAGCTTTCCGCGCCTCTCCCGGCAGAACTAAGGGACTACCTCGAGAAACTCGGCCTCGCCGCAGGCGAGACCCCAACGCGATTTGACGCTGCACTGAAGGGCTTTTTATAATCGAACCACATGCGAACCACATCTCTCGTGTTGCTCTTCGCGATCATCCTCTGTGGCGCTGCGCCTTTCTTCGGCCGGCAACCCCAAAACCCCACTCCACCATCCGCCACAAATCCCGAGCCGCAACAAGCCCCACAAAAAAGCCAGACCACGATTCCGGTTAGCGTCAACCTCGTCGACGTTCTCCTCACCGTGCTGGACCGTCGCAACAAGCTGGTTCCAGATCTGGAGAAGCAGGATTTCAAGATTTACGACGACAATGTTCCCCAGGACATCCGCTACTTCAGCAAGCAAAGCGACCTTCCTCTGCGCATCGGCATGTTGATGGACACCTCCAACAGCATCCGCGACAGGCTGAAATTCGAGCAGGACGCCGCCAATAATTTTCTCTTCAGCGTCTTGCGGCGAAACAAGGATCAGGCGTTTGTCATGACCTTCGACGACGAACCGCAACTCCTCACGGGTTTTACCGGAGATACCGGCTCGCTCCGCGACCACATTCTCCGAACGCGCGCAGGTGGCGGCACTGCGGTCTATGATGCGATCTACACGGCGTGTTCAACCCAGTTAAACCATCCTCCTCGTCCTCCCGGCGATCAGCCGGACGTGGTTCGCCGCGTAATGATCCTGATCAGCGACGGGGAGGATAACCTCTCAACGCACACGCGGGCCGAAGCCATCGAAATGGCGCAGCGCACCAGCGTGGTGATCTACACCATCAGCACGAGCACGCAGTGGGTTACGTTGGATGATCCCGGCAAGGAAAAAACGGGAAACCGTAAGTACCACTTGACGGAAGGAGACAAAATCCTGAAGGACTTAGCCGACGAAACCGGCGGTCGGGCTTTTTATCCGTATCACGTCGACGACCTCGATCAATCCTTCCAGGACATAGGTGAGGAACTCCGCAATCAATACTCGATAGCCTACAATCCCACGAACCATTCTCTCGACGGCCGCTACCACAACATCAAAATCGACACACCCGATCACAAAGGCTACCAGGTCCGCGCCCGCCGTGGCTACTATGCACGGGCCACGGGGGCCAACGCAGCACAATAACGCCCCGATCGTCCAGGCCCTCGAGGAAGGTTTTTCTTCTTTCCGCGAACTGCCTGTGCCTACTGGCCCTCATCGTGCAACAACACGGCGTCGGACTCATCAGCCCCGGTTGCAATCGCAATCTGCGTTCCGTCGGACGAATACTCGAACCGCAGCAGCCTATCCTTCTTGAAATGTGTTAACTGCCTGCGCGTCTTGCCATCGCGCGGCTGCTCCCACAAATTGTCCACGCCCTTCTCGCGGATGATGTAGACGACGTTCTTCCCGTCCGGCGTGAACGCCAGGCCATTTGGCAAAGCCCGCTGATCGATCTCTCCATACGTTGTCTTTTGCGTTTCCACCGCGTCGCTGCGCAGCATCAGCCTGTGATCCCGTTCGCGCACCTCGAGCGACGCGATCTCCTTGCCATCGGGCGAAAGGCTGTACTGGCCCACAGAGTACTTCACCACCGTTTCCGGCGATCCACCTTCGACAGACACGCGCTTCACATAGCGATTGTCCTTGTTGTCGACAAAGTAGACCCAGTTTCCATTCTTCGCACACGAGGGTTCCTGCTCGTTGATCCCACTAGTGAGTTGCTTCCGATTCGTCCCGTTCAGGTCCATGCGCCATAAATTTGAAGAAGCGGCGCTGCTTCCGCCAATTTGCCGGAATACGATGTAGCGGCCATCGCCGCAGATCGCCACCTGGTCCGCAATGTGCTTCGTGTCGTAGCGTAGCGTTGTTTCTTCGCCTTTTGCCGTGACCGCTTTCAGGCTTCCTCCCTGCGGAATCAGCAACCGACCATCGGGCATCCAGTTCCAGACCCACAGCGGCAACTCCGATTGCAGTGGCACCTGCGTCAACTGGTCCGGGTCGCCCGCGGGAGCCAACCCCAATTGGACGTGCAGCTTGCTCTGCAGCGCCACCAGCGTTTTACCGTTCTTGGCGATTCCCACGTGGTTGTAGTCATTCGTATCGGCAGTGACGGCCCGGTATTCGCCTGCGGGATAATTCACAATCCCGATCTGCATCTGCATGTGTTCCGCATCGAGCTGCGTGGCGCTCACAAGCAAAGAGCTCCCGTCGGGCATCCAGGCGGGTCCGAAATAGTCACGGTCGGCGGAGGCGCCGAAAACCTGTTCTTGTCCGGTATTCGCGTCGATCGCCAGAAACCCACCAATCGCGTCCTTCGTCGGTTGCACGATGGGAATCACGATGGTCTTTCCATCCGGAGACCATGCCGGCACGTGGCTGTCGCTCGCCAGCGGATGGTTGCGGAAGATAGCTTTTTCGATGGTTCCGTCGCTCTTTGCTAGCAACAGGTCCCAGTTCGTCGAATCATGCAACTCGCGCAGAAACACAAAATGCTGCCCATCCGGAGAAAAACTCACCGGGCTGTCCACGTCATCGATTATCACGCGCGGCTGCCCGCCGAGGACCGATGCGCTATACAGCCGTGACTCCGATTCGTTCTCCTCGTCGCGCCGCAAAAAATAAATGTAGTTCCCGTCGGGCGAAAACGAAAGCCCTTGATAGCGCGTGAGCGCGGGCGCCAGCACCTCTTTATTGGTCATCGACGGAATGTGCCTGAGCCAAAGAGACTGCTCCCCGGCTTCCTCGAGCGCCTGCAACAGATACTTGCCGTCCGGCGAAATGGCCACCTGCGAAATGTGCCCATTGTTTGAAACATTTTCGATCGAGAATTTATCAAACGGCAAAAGCTTCGGTTTCTGCCCCATTTTCACGAACTCGTACACACCGTAAGCGGCCGCAGCGGCCAGTACCAGCAGCCCAACCATGAGAGCCCCGGCGCCAATTTTGTTTTTCTGCGCTGCCTCCACCAAAACTTTGCCGCTTCCCGTATGTGGCGTGGCCGCCGCTGCCGTCGATCCGCTTGCCGCTCGCACACCGCCGGTCGATGTTCGATTAGCACTCACAGACGGGTCGGAACTCACCCGGCCGGGTTCCAACTCGCGCTGCAAGCGTTTTAGGTCGGCGCGCACCTCGGCGGCGACCTGGTAGCGTAGATCCCTATCCTTTTCGAGAAGCTTATTCAGAATGCGCTCGAGCTCCGCGGGTACACTGCCATTGAGCTGTATGGGAGAAACGGGAGCGGTGTGAAGTATATTTCCAAAAATCACCGCGCTTGTGGATCCGGGGAAGGGAAGCGCGCCTGTTACGGTTTGGTAGAGAACAGAGCCAAGAGAAAACAGATCGCTGCGAGAATCAAGAACTTCGCCGCGGGCTTGCTCGGGCGACATATAAGCGATCGTGCCAACCGTAGTGCCAGGACTGGTGAGGAGGGTGGCTTCGGAGGGCGCAAGAGTCACACCTTCATCCGCTCCTTCGGGTTCAAGCAGCTTGGCTAGGCCAAAATCCAAAATCTTCGCCGTGCCGCGATCAGTAATGAAAATATTGGCCGGCTTGATGTCGCGGTGGATGATTCCTTTCTTGTGAGCCGCGTCCAGGGCGTCGGCGACTTCGATGCCAATCGTTAGGGTCCGCGACACCGCCAGAGGCCCGCGAGGCAGAATTTTTTCCAAGGACTCCCCATCCAGCAGCTCCATAGCAATGAACGTCTGGCCTTCATGCTCTTCGATTGCGTAAATGGTGCATATCCCGGGGTGATTCAGCGCGGAAGCAGAGCGAGCCTCTCGAAGGAATCGCTCAACGGCGGAAGTGTCCTTGATGCTGTTTTGCTGCAGAAACTTCAACGCGACGTGCCGGCCTAACTTGGAATCCTCGGCTTCATAAACCAAACCCATCCCGCCACTGCCCAATTCGCGGATGATACGATAGTGGCCAACTATTTCGTTGAGCATAGGGACGACGCAGAAAAAGCGTCGCCTTGCGATACTAGCCAAGGCACAGGTCCCGGTCAATCCGCGCTTTTATCTGCTAGCGCCGCGGCTTCTGGCCCTGAGCCTCGAAGGGCTATGCTTCATCTCGGCAGAGGACTCAAACAGGACCCGCGCCGGCGGTATCGCTTAATTCCTGGGTGGATTTCAAACCGCCCGACCGACAAGCGACTACCCGCGGGGCGCCTTTGGAGCGTAATAACCCTTGCGCGCCAGCACCTTGTATTCCTTATTATCCACGTCCACGTGGATCTTCCTGAATTTCCCGTCCTTGGTCGTATTGCTCGGGTAGTAGCCTAGCGTGTATTGGCTGCGCAGTTCCTCGGAAATCTGGTCGAAGGCTTCCTGCAGCTTCTTCTCCGAATTGACGACGATCATGCGCCCGCCAGTTTCCTCGGTCAATCGGTGCCCCACGCTCGTGTTGCCGCCGTAGCGTGGATCGTAGACAAGCAAAAGATGAATAACAGTGTCTGTCCGCTGGGCTGCCTCGATGGCTTCTTCCAGTCTGGTCTTGCTTCCTTCATCTTCGGCGTCGGTGACGACCACAATCGCCTTCCGCCCGGTCTCACCATTTAGCTTCTCGCCGCAAGCCAAATAGATGGCATCGTAGAGCGCCGTGCCGGTCATATTTCCCCCGACCGGCCCCGGGTTTCCGGCGATGTAGCCACCGCCCGGCACGTTGATACGCGCCTTGTTAATGGCGCGAGTGAGAATCGAATGGTCATCCGTGAAATCGGCGAGCAGGTCAACGTCGCTGTCAAACGACATGACCATGGCCTCGTCGCCTTTCCGCAGTACCCGCCGCAGGAAGGCAGCCCCGGCGTCCTGAATCGCGCCGAGCATATTCTGTTCGCTGCCGGAAGTATCGAGAAGAAGCCCGAGGGTGATTGGCAGATTCATTTCCTTCGAGAAGAAGGCAATGGCCTCCTCGTGGTTGTCCTCAAAAATCTTGAAATCGGTCTGCTTCATGTCTGTAACGATGCGTTTGTTCTTGTCGCGGACCGTGGCGAACAGGTTGACGAGGTTGACTTCGGCTTTGATCGTTGGCGTCTGACCCTGGGACTGCTGCCCTTGAGACGGAGACTGGCGCGGACCGGGAAGCGCCGGAAGCGCGAGGGTCACAGCCGCCGCGCAAGCCAATCCTGGCAACCCCAACTTCTTGAACAATCCCATATTCACATTCCCGAATTTCACGGTTTCTCTGTATCCTTAATGAAGTCCGGCCAAAGCCGCTTGACTTGGCCTGCCTGTAGCTTAACGCCGCGGAACGCTGAACGGTATGCAATGATTCGATGCAACGACCAGCGCCGCGGGATGCGTCTTATAATTGCCGGAGGGTAGCGAGTTCCAGCCCCGAAAGTTTGGCCCGATCACTATGAAAAGTCTACGAAAAATCACGTTTGTCGTCCTAGGGGTTGTGTGCTTGGGGGTTGTGTGCTTTCTCTGTTCGGACGTGCACGCGCAAAGTCCGGCAACTTCGGCTCCTCCACCGGCGTCGGGTCCGGTCCAACCGGTTCAAGGTCAAACCCCCTCAACACCTCCGAAAAGCCCAGCCACCATCTCGACGACGACCTCACTCGTGGTGGTTCCCGTGACGGTCAAAGACCGAAACGGCAATCTGGTGGCGGACCTCAAGCGGGATGAATTCCGTATCTTCGAAGATGGCGTCGAACAACAAATCCAGCGGCTCAGCACGGAAGCCACGCCCATTTCGATGGTCGTCCTGATCGACAACGATCTAAAATCGAAGGACATGCAACAGGTTGAGCCGAGCCTCATCTCGATTGTGGGGGGATTAAGTGCCAACGACGAAGCCTTCATTTGCCGCTTCGACCAGTACTTTCACGAGGGCAAAGGATTCTCGAAAGATCAAGACGTCCTGATCACCGAGTTGCGTCGGACCGAACTTGCCTCTACCCCCTCCGCGCCGCCGTCGGGCGACCCGTTCAGTGGGCCGACGATCAATAATGTTCCTGCCCCGGGTGCGCCGGACACAACGGCCAACCCTTCCCTGTTGGCGATCAAAGGCCAGCCTACCAAAGCGCTCGACGACGCGGTCTACGATGCAGCGCTGCTGCTAAGGGATCGCGACAACCTCAAACGGCGAAAGATCATTCTGCTGATCTCCGATGGGCAGAACGGGGCCAAATTCAATACTCACAAATACGACGTTGTCCGCGAGGAACTGCTCCGCCAGGGCATCACCGTCTACTGCGTGGCCACCGGCAATTCCTACTTCGATCGCAAGTTCAGCCGCCTGGTCAGCTATGCTCACGATACCGGCGGGGACATCTTCTACGGCGTCCGGCAAGACGCCTTCTCTGAGTTTTACTCGCGCATCACCGAAGAAGCGCGCAACCAGTACATCCTTACCTATTCACCCAGGGGCGACAAAAAGGTCGACTATCACGGCATTGAAGTCCGCGTTCGCCGCGAAGGCTTGACCGTCCTGGCGCGCGACGGCTACTACGGTGGAACCTTCGCCAGCATTCCTCCGAAGTAATCCGGAAAATACGTCAAATCACGGAATTTTCTTGACACCTGTCGTGCGCGCCCGTATACGAATGTTACGAGGCGGGATTGCACGCGGTATGCACTCCTCGCCCAAGCAACGAACGTGAGGAGGAAAAGGTAAATGGCAAAGAAAGCGAAGAAACCCGCGAAGAAAGCCCCGAAAAAAGCGATGATGATGAAGTAGGTCCGGCCCGCAACGAATTTGCGCAAAAGGCGCCTCGATCGAGGCGCCTTTTTTTGTCCGTTGGCCGTGTAGCGGCGTATCCCGCTGGTCCCGAGCTTCAAAAGGGCAGGCCGGCGCCTTGGGTTTCTTGCTCTTGTAAGGCCGCTTTCTGCTCACCCTGAGGCATGAAGGGAAGCGGCCCGTGGTTGACGTTCCCCGCTTTCGACCTGCGGTCTCCCTCGGGTTATTCTTAATTCCCCAACCCGCTCAATTTTTCCTCATGTGCCGGACAAATGAGCGTGTACGCGCAACTCCTGCACGCAAACCCTGGTCGCGCCGGGAAATGTTTCGCTCGAATGTCCGCTGCCGTTTCCTGGATGATCTTCTCCGCATCGCTTATCTGCTTCGCATCCCGCGATGTCACTACAGTCGAATTGTCCTGCAAATAGTGAAATACCAACCGTTCCGGGTCCCACTCGAAGATCTCTTTTGCCGCCAGCGCATAGATGCTGAGCTGCAAACTCTTCCGCGCATCGGCCTCTTTCCGGGGCTTACCGGTCTTGTAATCCACAATTTCCACCTTGTTGCGTCCAATCGTATTCACTTGGTCTATGCGCCCGGCAAGGATCACGTCGTTTTCCAACGGCAAATCGAATGGCTTCTCCAAATCGAGAATATGGGGAGCGTCGGCGAGAACCGAGGCATAAAAGAACTTGAGCTGCTCTAAGCCGTCCTTCTTGTACTCCGCTTCCTGGTATTCATCTTCGTAACCAGCGCTGTTCCACTCGGTTTCGTAAATGTGCTGGAGTTCTTCAAATGGCAGCGTCTTTCCTTTCTTCACTTGCTCCAGAAACCGCTTGATGGTTGTGTGCATGACGCTGCCGAATGTCAATGTGGCGTGTGGACCCTCCTTTAAAGACCAAAGATAACTGAAAGCATATTGCTGAGGGCACTTCCGGAAATTTTCGATCGCCGAACTGCTTAATTTGAGTGGTTCCGGCACGGATGGATGAAACACCTGCGCCCAATGCGCGATCCGAGCGAAGATTTTTGGCGGAGCTTCACTGGCCGGAAAAAGTGCTGCCTCGGCAGCCGCGGTTTCGGGCGTTGTTTCTCCTCTCTTCTTCACCTTAGGGGCGAGCAGCAAAACATCGCGTCGCTTGACCGCCGGATCCATGACGATGTCTTCAATGAAAACCGGAACTTTGCTCTTCTTCTCCGTCAGGGTCGTAATCGTCAGCCGGTCCTGAGCCCGCGTCAAAGCCACATAAAAAAGCCGCCGCTCCTCTTGAATATGGAAATCGCCCTGCGGCAACTCTTCCTTCATCAACCGCACCGGAAACTCGAACAGCGGCGCGCGATCCCGCGCGGGAAACGCTTTCGAATTCACGCGCAACAGGAAAACATGAGAAAACTCCAGGCCTTTTGCTCCGTGGACGGTCATTAACTGTACGGCGTCGCCCGGCGCGTCATCTTCGAGACTCAAAACCCCACCGGCCTGCGCGAAGTAATCGAGATACTCCAAGAATTCCCACAAACCTCGGGTCTCGCTCTTCGGTTCCCAATCCTTTACGAACTGACAAAGCTGAGTCACATACTTGCGATCCTGAGGCGCGGAGCGTTGCGGCACTTCCAGCCATTCGATCAGTTCACCCAGAACTTCCCGCGCGGTATGCCGGCGCATCGTCTTTCGCTGTCCAGCCAGGAATTCCAGCAGCTCTTTACATGCTGCAGGAGAAGGATCAAAGGGCAGCTCGCCTTGAGGCGCCTGCAGCACATCGTGAAGCGATCTTCCACGCTTTCTGTCGGCGCGCTCGGCCAGACGCACGAGGTCCGGCGCCGTGAGATGCCATGCAGGCGAAGACAGCACGCGAGCGCAAGCGATGTCGTCGAAAGGAAACGCAATCAACCTCAAATACGCAAGCACGTCGCGAACCAAGGGGTGTTCGAGAATCGAAAGCCGACTGATCACAAAGGGAATTTTGCATTGCGAAAGCTCGTCCACCAGGAAGTCCCGGTGAGCGTGCTGACGATACAGAACGGCAAAGCCTCGCCACCGTCGTCCCGCATCGTGAAGCCGCTGCAATTCTCCGGCAACCCAACTCGCTTCCGCTTCCGGTGACTCCAACTCCACGATGCGAATCTTTTCGCCCTCATCTCGGTTCGCCTGTAGCAATTTCTTCGGAAATTCCGCGCTGATCTCATTCATGCCGATGGCCTGCGTGGCCACCCGGAGGATGTTCGGAGTGGATCGGTAATTGTGCGTCAACGAAATGCGGTAGGGAGTGGAATCCTGATCTTCTCGCCAGTCTGTAAATCGCTCCAAAAAAAGCTTGAAGCTGCCAAAAGATGCCCCGCGAAAACGATAGATCGCCTGATCGTTATCACCCACCACCACAATATTCCTCGAATCGTGACTCAAAAGGTGTAGAAGCTCGAGTTGAGCAATGTTGGTGTCTTGAAACTCATCGACAACGATGTGCTTGTAGCGTTCACGAAGCTGGCGCAACCGTTTCGCATCGCTCTTCAGCAACGCAACTGCCTCGGCGATCGATCCGTTGATGGCGATTGCGCGCTTGTCGCGCAAAATCTCTTCGCTAGCCCGGTAAGCCCGCGCAATCTCCTGCTGTAACGCCACCTGCTCGGCGCGCTCCTCGTAAGTGTCCTCGTCGAGAGCTGTCTTTTCCGCTTGCAGCTCCGTGGCAAGCTGGTCGGCAAAAGCCTGGTACTGTTCGCTGGAAACCAACTCATCCTGGCAACGCGAAAAGAATGCAATGAAATCGCTCAGGAACTGTCCGGGCTCCGCCAGACGCCGGTACTTTTCAAGCTTCAGTCGTGCCAGATTCCGTCGCAACAGGATCCAATGATCGACAGATTCCAGGGCCAACCGGTTCGGGTCAACCTCTTTCAAAATCGTCTCGCAAAAAGAGTGAAACGTGGCGAGCACAACATTTTTGCCGCGCTCACCGGCGGTTTTCACCACGCGAGCCTTCATCTCTCCCGCGGCTTTGTTCGTGAATGTCAGTCCAAGGATGTTTTCGCCAAGCAGCGAAGCATCCGACTCAAGCAAATGCCGGATGCGTTCCGTGATGACGCGGGTTTTTCCGGTTCCAGCCCCAGCAATCACCAGAAGGGGCCCGTCTCCATGCGTGATGGCTCGCCGCTGTGCCTCATTGAGCTGCAGACCGGCGCTTTCCGGCTTGCCCATTTCGAACAACGTCTTTTGCAACGACGGCATATTCACCCAAAGCATAAGGCAGAATCATTCGCTTTGACAGGTGAGCTAAATTCAGGTGTGGAAATGGCCGAATATTTGATTCTTCTACCCGTGCATGTTCTTGGTTTTGTAGCGGTCGCCTTCCGGCTGCCCCGGACAAAGCACGGGCGTCTTTTTCTTTCCTAAGGGGGTCGGAGTTTCACCCCGGAAGGCTACCGCTGCGAAGCTTCTCCCGACGCCACGCGCGCATTAAAATCCGCCGATTTATTTCGCGGCACGGTGAGCGCCGTCCATTTCCCCCGATGAGCCGCAAAATGCTTCGCCAGAAAAACAATCTGCCCCATGTGATACGAATAATGCGCGATCTGCCGATTGATCGCCTGCGTGACCGAATGAGGCTCCGTGCGAATCATGACCGTTCGCGACAAATCCGCATCCGTCAACGGTTCCAGCGCTTCAAACACGCACTTCCAACCCTGCTCCCACAGCGCCAGCAACTCCTCCCGCGTCTTTGGTGGCGTTTCAAATTCCGTGTCGCGGTTCCGGTCCGGTTTTTCTCCGTCGCTCGTCAAGAAATTCGTCCAGCGAGAGCGCATGTTTCCGGCCGTATGCTTTACGATAATCGCGATGCAGTTGGACTCCCCATCAAGAACCTCAAACAATCCACTATCCGGGCATTGTTCGAGAGCGCGTTCCGTCAAGCGTTTGTAATGCCGGAACAAATCGATGGAGTCTTTCACATGAGACGCCGTGAATTGGTGTGCCATGGACGCATTCTCCTCCGGTGTTGCGGGTAACACAACACCCATCAAATTGGTGTACACTCAACGCCCGTCCGAAATCCTTCTGCCAAATCTTTTTCAGGAGAATCCCATGGCAATCGCACAAGCACTATTACCCGAGTTCGATCACGAAATGGCCACCACGAGAAAAATGTTGGAGCGTTTCCCGGAAGACAAGGTCGATTGGAAGCCGCACGATACTTGTATGACCCTTGGGCGCCTCGCCGGCCACGTCGCGGAAATTCCGGCCTGGACCATTCCAACGATCGCCCAGGACAAACTGGAGCTCGATCCGAGTACGTTCACCCCGTCCGTGCTGAATTCACGCACCGAAACGCTCAAGAAATTCGATGAAACCGTGACCGCGGCAAGAGCCACGATTGCCGCAGCAAGCGACGAAGCTCTCATGAAGCCGTGGAGCCTGGTGGTCACCGGGAAAACAGTGATGACCTTGCCGAAAGCCGCGGTGTTGCGATCCTTCGTCATGAGCCACATGATCCACCACCGCGGGCAGCTCGCAGCCTTCTACCGCATCGCGGGCGTTCCCGTGCCTTCGATCTACGGGCCAAGCAAGGACGAGCAGGCCTTCTAACGGTTGCATGGCCCGCTTTTGTCGCGAACAGAGCGAACGGCTGAAGCGGGCGCGCCACCTGTGTAGGGTAGACCGGCCGGCCTCGCACTCTCGAACAAGAGCGTCCCGTTTCCTCTGCCGCGCTGCGAACATCTACAATAGATAAGCCAGTGAGACATCGGCATTCGGAGGTCACTTATGGATTCTCCCGTCATCCTTTCTGCGGTCCGTACTCCCATCGGGAAATTCCAGGGAGGGCTTTCCGGTTTCACTGCGCCCGAACTCGGCGGCAAGGTAATCGCCGAAGCCGTCCGCCGTGCCGGACTCGATCTAAAACAAGTCGATGAAGCGATCATGGGAAACGTGGTGCAAGCAGGCCTCGGCCAGAATCCCGCGCGTCAGGCGGCGCTCAAGGGCGGTTGCGACCCGCGCGTGGCCGCCATGACCATCAACAAAGTATGCGGATCGGGGTTAAAAGCCGTAGCCCTCGCGGCGCAGGCGGTGCAACTTGGAGAGAGTGAAATCGTGGTAGGCGGCGGCATGGAATCGATGTCCAACTGCCCCTACCTACTGCCGAACGCTCGCACCGGCTACCGCATCGGCGACCAAAAAGTCGTGGATTCCATGATTTCGGACGGCCTCTGGGACGCCTACGAGAATTTCCACATGGGCATGACCGGGGAGCTGGTAGCGGAGAGTTACGGAATCACCCGCGCACAGCAGGATAAATTCGCGTACGAAAGTCACCAAAAAGCAATTCGCGCGCGCAAAGCCTGTTTCTTCGAAGCGCAAATCCTCCCGATCGAGGTCCCTCAGAAAAAGGGCGACCCGCTAATCATCAAATACGACGAATCACCCAGAGAAGACGCCACGCTTGAAGCCCTGGCCAAACTGAAGCCGGCGTTCAAAAAAGAGGGAACCGTGACCGCCGGAAACGCCCCGGGCACAAACGACGGCGCAGCAGCGCTGGTGGTAACCAGCGAACGCGTAGCCGCGAAATTAGGCAAGCAGCCAATCGCGCGCATTGTGGCCCAAGCAGTCAGCGGCGTCGAACCAAAGTGGGTGATGATGGCGCCCGTTGACGCCGTCGAAAAGTTGCTCACCAAAACAGGCTGGGACCGCGATCAGGACGTGGACCTTGTGGAACTGAACGAAGCCTTCGCCGTAGCGGCTATCGCCGTCACGGGCCGACTCAAGCTCAATCCCGAAAAAGTAAATGTAAACGGCGGCGCGGTAGCACTAGGCCATCCCATCGGCGCCTCGGGCGCCCGTATTTTGGTGACACTCCTCTACGAACTCCAACGCCGCAACCTGCATCGCGGCATCGCCGCCCTTTGCCTAGGCGGCGGTAACGCCGTAGCCCTAGCCGTGGAACGTCCTTAAAACAAGAAAAGCGGTTCCTATCTCACCCTATCCGTGTAGCTCACCCCATTCGAGGAGTAAGGCTTTCTTCTCGCGGTGACACCCAAGCCAACGCTTCTGAAACGCCTCAAGCCTAGAAGGCCTGAGCTACAAGACTTCCTTTCGGTCAGCCACCTCCCCACTCGCTAACTCCCCGGCGGGCTTCGGCGCGTGGTGCAATTCCGTCGCGCAATAGGGGCAAAACTTATCATCGTCGGAAACCTCTCGCTGGCACTGAGGGCAAGCCGGGTGCAGGTTGTATTTGCAGGTTGGGCAAAAATTGAAGCGTGCATTCACCGTCGCCGCGCATTGCGGGCAAGTGTAAGGAAGCGGCTCCCTCACCAGCAGATAGATAATCAAACCGATGAAAAAGTATCCGCCCGAAAGAATCAGAACGAGTAGCGTCCACAACGCCGAATTCATCCCGCGCCGCTTGGCATCTCGATAGACATAGCCAAGCATGAAAAACAGGCAGGAAAGTGCAAACCCGCCAGCGGTAATCACTCCGGCAAGAGCGAGGCAGGAAAGAAACGGCTCGTTGCGAAGGCTTTCGTCCCCCGGAAAGATTGCACCGTTGGTGTGAACGCCATGGATATTGACGGCCAATCCGATGATGAGCGCAAGAACAGAAAGGAAAAGGCACATCCAGACAAGCCACTTAGGAATGATGCGAAGCTCGTCCCGGAAGCGCGTACGCTCCCGCTTCTGGCGGAAGCGAATCATGCGAAGTCGTTCATTCAATGCGTCAGACATAGTTTCCTCTCGTACTCCGAACAGCAACGGCCGCTACAAAGACCCGCGACCCGTAAAGCCTTTCGCCACTCCCCGCTGGTGCAGAACCACAGCCACGGCAATCAATGCCGGGACCGTCCACCACAGCACAAATCCCATTTCCAAAACCAGCTTCGGCAGATTCAGTTCCGACCCGGCCCACACAAACACGCGCCAGACAAACGGAGCGCTAAAAACTCCGAGTAACCAACTGGCGGCCGTAATTACCCAGAGCAGGGCGCCCCCACCGGAAGCCTGCGCAGCCTCCTGCGCGCGAAGCCGAACGCGGAACTGCGTGCGTGCGGCGAGATCACGCGGTACAGAAACCGGCACGCTACGGAACGCTCGCAACAACTCTCCCGTGCGCCTGGCTTCGCGTGAGCAATCCGCGCACTCGCGAAGGTGCGCATCGAGCCACCCCTGGTCGGTCGAACCGAGTCTCTCTCCGAGGGATCGCTCGAAAAGCTGTCGCGCGCGGACGTGGACGTTTTCGTTCAAGCGGCACCTTCCGGCAAAGCAGTTTTCAATGCCTCGAGTCCGCGGTACAAACGCGACTTGACTGTCGATAACGGCGTCGACAGAACCCCTGCAATTTCTTCGAGCCCAAGTTCTTCGTGAAAACGCAGTAGCAGCACTTCGCGATAGTAAGCGGGAATTTTCATAAGGGAGATCTGCACAGCACGTTCGTTCTCTCTCACGACCAGAAGCTGCAGCGCGGAGGTTGCGTGGTCGTCCCGGGGCTCGTAAGGCTGACCCGATTCGGGGTCGGCCAGCGCTTCCAGACTCGAAAATTTCTTGCGTCGCGAAAGATCGATAACCAAGTGCCGCGCGATGGCGAACAACCATGATTCGAACTTGGAGTTGGCATTGTACTGGTGCCCTCTCTCAAGCACGCGGATCCAGGTCTCTTGAAAGAGATCCTCCGCCAGAGCAGAATCACCGGTGAGAAACAGCAAATAGCGGTAAAGCCGCTGCTGGTGCTGTTCGATGAGTCGATCGAGCAGTTCTGGATCGCGTCGCCGTAAGCCCGCGGCAATGGTTTGGCGTTCCTCAGTCATGAGCCCGGTAAACAGGACCGGGAACCTCGAAACCGCAAAAGTGAATGCCTGTGCGCTCATACTATCTTGGATACGACCGAACCACGCAAAAAGACGCAACGTCGCGGAATACAGGGGTGCGCGAACCAACAAAGGGAATCAAGAAGCGTATTGTTATCAGTACGTTGCAATTGTTGAGGACTTTCGAGCGCGGTCGTCTTCTGAGGCCGGCGACTTTCTCCGCGTTCTGCCGCATCGAGAAAATTCTCCAAACGGCAGCACCGCCGTCGCTCTGTGGCGGCCGAGTCGAGCGATCTCCAAACCTTCAACGCGCGTCATTCCGGACGTAGTCCACGAAGTGAGGAACTTGCTTCGGCTTGTTCACCACACACCCCGGCCGAGCGCGAAGCCGCTAGTTCTCAACCCCAAATTTGCGGCAAAATAGACTCGTTGACTTGATCAATGACCTGATCAATGAGCTGATCAATGACTTGATCAATGACCTGATCAATCGCGACAAACTCGCGCTAGGAATCGCTGCATGTTTTGCCCCAAATGCAAATCCGAGTATCGCCCAGGCTTCACCCACTGCGTCGATTGCGATGTGGATTTGGTCTCGGAACTGCCGAAACACGCAATTGAAATGCGGCAAACCGGTGAGGACGGCGAATACCGCGTAGCCGGAGGGCCCGGCGATCCCAATGAAGACCCATTCTGCTCCTTTTGGAAAGGCAATGACCCGCGCGTCCACGCCGAATTATGTGGCGTGCTGGAGGAAGCGGGCATTCCACACACGACGGTTTTTCGCCGCGACCACCTCTTCAATTTGAGCAACTACGCTGCCTATGAAGTGGGCGTGCCGTTCTCCATGTACGAAAGAGCGGGACAAGTGGTGAAAGAAGCCTACGGTACGGACGACGTCTCGGACGTAGGTGCACAGGAGGTCGAGCTGAAGGCGCTGCCATCACGTTCGGAACATCCAATACGCAAGTTGCCCGGAACATGGACACCTACCGAAGAGCAAAACCTCCCCGGCCCACCGAACTCAGGCGAAGGCACGGACTGGTTTCCCGAAGACGCCACAGTGAAAGTCTGGTCCACCGAAAATGCCGAACCTGCCGATTTTCTCGTTGCCGCCCTGCACGAAAACGCCATCCCCTGTCGCCTCGCGAAAGATGGCCAGAAAGCGGAGTTGTACGTCCTGCCGGAAAACGAAACTCGCGCCCGCGAAATTGTGCGCGAAATTGTCGAAAACACACCGCCAGAGTAAGCTTGACATTATTTCCGCCAGTCAGGACCATAGGACTCCTCCGTTCCCCTACCTGGAGGCTCCCGTGAAACAAGCGGCGGTGGGATTTTGTGTGCACTCGGGATGGAGCGTGGTCGTGGCGCTGAGCCTCGAGCACGGTTCTCCAGCGATCTTGCATCGCGATCGGATCCACCTGGTCGAAGAATTCACATACAGGTTCAGGCAGCCGTATCACACAGCGCAGAAAATGGCGTTTGCGGATGCGGGCAAATTCATTGCCAAGGTACGGACGGCAGCCGCAAATCTGGCACATCGCGCCATCCAAACAATGCAGGCGCAGTTGGAACAGGGCGGATACAAGCTTGGCCTTGGGGCGCTGCTTCTGGCATCCGGGAAGGCGCTGCCGATGCTTGAAAAAATTCTCGCGTCGCACGCGCTGATCCACACCGCCGATGGAGAGTTGTTTCGGGAAGCATGGGCCGAAGCGAGTAGGCGAGTTGGCATGCCTCTGTTTCGTGTAAGAGAGAAAGAACTCCTGATTCAAGCGGCGCGGAGGCTTGGTAAGACCGAAGCGGTGCTTTTGCGGGAGGCCAAAGAATTGGGTCGCCCGCTCGGTTCCCCATGGTCGCGAGATGAAAAATTTGCTTCGCTCGCAGCCTGGCTGTCGCTGGTCGGCGACTAGAATGGCGTAGACCGCTCCAGGTCAAGGAACTTCGAATGTAGGGAGCGCCTTCTGCGGCAGTCCGCCAACACAAGTGTTTGGCAATCGTCCGAGCGCTCATACTCTACGGGAGGCTTCAGCCGTGCCGAAACCTCCGAAACGCAAGGAGTTTTGCCCCTGAGGTGAAACAGCCGACGATTTACGAGTTTGATTTTAGCTTCTGTAAGGGAGGGGATTCGTGACCATCGATTCCATTAAAACAGTTGCTGTCCTCGGCGCCGGCACCATGGGCAATGGCATTGCACACGTCTTTGCCCGTGCCGGTTACAGCGTAATCCTGCGCGACGTGGAGGAGCGCTTTCTGCAACGGGGCATCGAGACAATCGGCAAGAATCTCGACCGCGAAGTAAAAAAAGGGAAACTGACGGAAGGCGAAAAGCCCGCCGTCCTTGCGCGACTGAAGCCGGTAACCGACATGGCCGCGATAGCGGCGGCAGATTTCGCGCTAGAAGCCGTCCCGGAAAAACTGGAGATTAAGCGCGTCGTGCTCACTGAAGCCGACAGGCTTTTGCGGCCAGAAGTGATTCTGGCCAGCAACACGTCTTCGATTTCCGTGACCACGCTCGCTGCGATGACCAAGCGCCCGGACCGTTTCGTCGGCATGCACTTCATGAATCCGGTCCCGATGATGGTCCTGGTAGAGGTAATTCGCGCCTTACAAACAGGTGACGTGGCCTACGCTACCACGATGGAACTAGCAAGAAATCTCGGGAAGACCCCGGTAGCCGTGAACGACGCGCCTGGCTTCGTTTCAAATCGCGTGCTTATGCCACTCATTAATGAAGCGGCTTACACCGTTATGGAAGGCGTGGCAACGCCGGAGGCGGTCGATGCTGTAATGAAACTCGGCATGAACCACCCCATGGGCCCACTCGAATTGGCCGATTTCATTGGGCTCGATGTCTGCGTCGATATTCTAAATGTCCTGCTCGAAGGTCTGGGCGATCAAAAATATCGCGCCTGCCCGCTGCTGAAAAAGTACGTCGCCGCGGGCTGGCTCGGCCGCAAATCCGGCCACGGCTTCTACTCATACGAAAAATAAGGCCTATCTCGCTCGCTCTCGTCCCATTCGTCCCGACGACGGTCATTCTGAGCGAAGCGAAGAATCGGCTCTTTCTTACGGTCCCCTACCGCAGAATCCCAACGAGCAGTACCCAAATATTCAGCGTCGAAAAAATGAAAATAGCAATCGCCCCGGCGGCAACGCAGAAGTACCCCGAGGGACGCCCGGTCAGAAGCAGAATCCCTCTGAGCAGAAACGGAAGCAACTGCACCTCCCCCACGATCGATTCCAGTAAAGATTCGAAACGCGGCCGGCGCAATTCCACGTGCGCACGAATGGCACGGCGGTTGGAGCGGATTTCCAGAACCAGCCAGCTAGTGTAAACACGAGAATTTCCGCGCCGAGTGTCGAAGAAGGTTGTGGAACCAGCGCCGCCATGCTGCACACCAGGATCAAGATGAGCCGTGCGACGGTCGCCGCGGACCGCGCGGGGAGGTGCGCAAACTCCAAAATGCGTCCAACATTCACGGAGATAGCCACAATGGCGAGTCCAGCGAGCGCCGCAGAAGAGCCCGCCGCCGCAATGAAAAAATTCGTCCACATGAGTCGAGTAGTATACGAGACAGGCTTCAAAGAACCCTTGGGCGAATATAAGGCGAATTATCTATTTGCTTTTTGTTCGCCTTCGTGTATTCTGTCGTGCGACGCGGTTTTCAACAGGACCTCTCTGCTGCCTGCGGTTCGCTGTACCAACCCGCATCGAACATGAGAGACTCAACTTCGAGCCGTCGGTTTGGGCCGAAGCCGTTGAAAGCTCGCTGGCAGCATCGTGCCTCAAGGCCAGCATTGGCGGAGATGATTCCTGATCTAGGCCAAAGCGACTTGAAAGCCGGTCGCTACAGACAAAAACTGCGGGCGAAAGGGAAAGAGGGTTGGCCTTCGTGAAGTACGATATGGTAATATCATTCCATATCAACACTGGGGCGCGAAGTCGAATCCGAATTCCTAACTGCAAAATTCCCAATTCCTCCATCGAGGTGAGAAATGGCTGATGAACGGGCGAAATTGTTGGAAGCGGCGATCTCGCAGATCGAAAAGTCCTACGGCAAGGGCTCGATCATGCGTCTGGGCAGCAAGGACGTGCTTGTGCCGGTGAGTGTCATTCCCTCCGGTTGCTTGTCGCTCGATGCGGCTCTGGGCGTGGGCGGATTCCCGCGCGGTCGCGTAATTGAAATTTATGGCCCGGAATCGGGCGGCAAGACCACGATGACTCTTCACATAATTGCCGAAGCTCAGAAGTTGGGCGGGCAAGCCGCATTTATCGATGCCGAACACGCACTGGATCCGGTCTATGCGAGAAAACTGGGTGTGGATGTGGACAACTTACTGGTTTCGCAGCCCGACCATGGCGAACAAGCGCTGGAAATCGCCGAAACGCTGATCCGTTCGGGTGGCGTGGACGTGGTTGTCGTGGACTCGGTCGCGGCATTGGTTCCGAAGGCCGAGCTCGAAGGCGAAATGGGCGACCCGCAAATGGGTTTGCAAGCGCGGCTGATGTCGCAAGCATTGCGTAAATTGACCGCCATCGTCTCCAAGTCAAAGACCTGCCTGATCTTCATCAACCAGATTCGCGAAAAGATCGGTGTCATGTTCGGTAATCCCGAGACTACGACTGGCGGCCGCGCGCTGAAGTTTTACGCCTCCATGCGTATCGACATCCGCCGCATCCAGGCGATCAAGGAAGGCGATCGCGTCGTCGGCTCGCGCACGCGCGCCAAAGTCGTAAAGAACAAAGTCGCCGCTCCGTTCCGCGAAGCCGAGTTCGACATTCTCTACGGTGAGGGGTTTTCCCGCGAAGGCGATCTCCTCGATCTCGGCGTGGATAAAGGCGTCATCGAAAAGAACGGCACATGGCTCAGCTACGGTGGCGAAAGAATGGGCCAGGGCCGCGAGAACGCGCGCGTCTTCTTGAAAGAAAACGCCGACATCCGCGAAAAAATCGAAGCGGCCCTGCGCAAAAAAATGGAAATCCCAGGCAGCTCCCAAAACTCCGCCGCACCGGCACTCGGGCCGAATGGACACGCCAACGTCGCGTCGGAAAAGCCGCCATTGAAGGCCGCCGCCGCGTCGGCATCGGACGGCAAAGCGCGTCCATCGTCGCGATAAGCAGGAGCTGTTTCGAAGAAGTGGAGCTGGCGGGGCGGGGAAGGGTAACCCCGCCAAATAAGTTGCTAAGTCTCGTGACCGCCGGTACAGGGCCCAGCGCGATTTGCTGCACCGCCGGTCAGTCGTTCAAAACAAAGCACATAATTTCGTACTGGTCCTATTTAGCTATTGTCAGCCATACAGGAATGCCGTTAGACTACGTCTCAGTTTGGGACGCATCGGCTCCTACACGGATGATACCGACACTCCTAGATAGACGTAAGTACGTTGGAATGAATCGGCAAGAGATTGGAATACTGAATGCACTGTTCGAAAGAATATTGACCGGGTGCGTCGAGTAAGTGTAGATTCCCGGTGCGATACTTCAAATAGTGATAATCGTTTGAGAGTTTAGGGATCGCATGATCAAGAACTTGTGTAAATCTGTATCTGTAGCACTACTGACTGCCACCCTCGCCCTGCCTGTTCCGGCGGCGCCCGCGGGCGATCCCATCGTTGTCAGCACCAGTTCAAAAGCCAAGTCCAAGAAGTCCAAGAAACGTCTCGTTCCGTCAAGCTATCGCGGTTACGCTCCGACCTACGCAGATTCGGTGAGCGCCGATGATCCGACATACGACGATCCCATCGTTCGCCAAGCGGCTGTCGAAGCGCTGGGCCGTTACAATGGTTCCGTCGTTGCGGTCGATCCAAATACTGGACGAATTCTAACCGTAGTGAATCAAAAGGTCGCCTTCAGCGACGGCTATATTCCTTGTTCCACGATCAAACCCACGATTGCGATCGCGGCTCTCGAAGAAAACGTAATCACCAACGACACAATGTTGAAGGTCGGCCGACGCAAATACATGAATCTTACCGAAGCGCTGGCGCACTCGAACAATGCATTCTTCGAAGAACTCGGTCGGCGCATGGGTTTTGACACCGTTTCTAAATACGGTCGCCTCCTCGGACTCGGCGAACTCTCCGGATACAATCTCGTCGACGAACATCCCGGTGCGTTTCCATCGCAGCCTCCCGTGTTCGGCGGCGTAGCCAGAATGTCCAGCTTTGGCGAAGGCATCCAGATCACTCCGCTTCAGTTGGCGGCACTGGCAGCGGCGTTCGCGAACGGCGGCACGCTTTACTACCTGCAATATCCCCACACCCAGGAAGAAGTGCAAAACTTCGAGCCAAAAGTAAAGCGCGATCTGAATATCGCCAGCGTCCTTCCGGAAGTCCGCGAAGGCATGCTCGCAGCGGTCCTCTATGGCACCGGCCGCCTGAGTTACGACAAGGGCGGTGACGAGACCCCGCTCGGCAAAACCGGCACCTGCGACGACCACACGAATCCCTCCCGCATTGGCTGGTTCGTAAGCTACGCCGATGAAACCCATCCCAAAATCGCGCTGGCAGTCCTGCTCCGAGGCAACACCCGTCGTGTGAAAGGTCCCACAGCGGCGCAAGTGGCCGGCGGCATCTACCGTCGCCTCCGTGAACAGAACTATTTCGCTCAAACAGCAACAACCACAGTCGCCACCGGTCCTTCGTCCGGCAAGTAAGAATTTCCAAAAAATCGAGCATCTCACTTTGTAGCGGCTTACTTTTAGGCCGGCTTCTTGGGTCTCTGGTTTGCGCCGCCGGCATTTCGCCGGCCCGTATTGGTTTGAGCGCAGCCTCAGCATCCGCCATTGACGCCGCCGCCAGTTTGGGACAAAAGAGAGCGTGCGGTATCCTGAATATGTCATGGGGCGATGATTTCGAAGGGGAATCGGCAAAATCAAAAAGGCAAACGTTCTGGGGGAAAGATTGAGCAAGGGATTTTGGTGCGTTCTGACAATCGTGGTCGTGGCAGGGATTGCGGTTGATCGCCACGCGCTCCGCCAACGCCAGTTCGTCGAACAAGAATTTCAATCTCAAGCGGCACAGGCGCGCGCGGAAGCGGATCGCATTCGCGCTCAGATGGTTTTGCCCACGACAAACAGATTGCCCCAGGGCGAGAATTTCGCAGCGGCGCTCCAACGATTTGGACTCACCTCCGAGCAAGCAGGCGGAGCCACCGCCGCGGCGCAGCGTGCTTTCAATTTGCGCCAATTGCGCGCCGGCAATACGCTCGTCGTCGGTCGTTCCGTCCAGGGCGAACTGCGGGAAATCAATTACAAAATCGATCCCGACCGCATGCTGCACATTGTTCCTGCAACCGACGGCTTTTCCGCCGAAGTGCTGAAGATCTCCTCGCATCTGGAAGTCAGCACGGTAAGCGGCCGCCTGGAAGACTCTCTCTTCAACGCGGTGGAAGACGCCGGTGAATCCGCTGAAGTAGCCATG
Source organism: Candidatus Acidiferrales bacterium (assembly GCA_963722985.1). GTDB lineage: Bacteria > Acidobacteriota > Terriglobia > Acidiferrales > UBA7541 > Acidiferrum. The sequence goes on from CAVROZ010000008.1 coordinate 2,111,677, forward strand.
CGCCTGGCGCAGATTTTCGGGTACGACCTGGATTTCTACACGGACCCCCGCAAAGGCGACCGTTTCGCCATCGTTCTCGAAAAGAAGAAATACAAAAACGGTGAAAGCGCCGGTTACGGTAGCATCCTGGCCGCCGAATACATCAACGGCGGCAAAAAGTATCAGGCTTTGCTGTTCCACGACGATCAGGGCCATCCGGCTTACTACACGGCCGAAGGTAAGTCGCTGCAAAAAACGTTTCTCCGGTCGCCTCTGAAATTTGCGGCGCTCGTAACGTCGCACTTCAGTAAGGCCCGCTTCCATCCAATCTTGAAGGTTTACCGGCCTCATCTCGGTACGGATTACGGTGCACCAACCGGCACTCCGGTGCAATCGATCGGCGGAGGTCGTGTGGAGTTTGCCGGACGCAAAGGCGGCGATGGCAACATGGTGAAAATCGCCCATTCGCAGGGCTACGAAACGATGTACCTGCATCTCTCCAGAGTTTTCGTGCACGTTGGCGAGCACGTCGAGATCGGCAAAACCATCGGACTCGTCGGCATGACCGGACTGGCCACCGGCCCGCATCTCGATTTCCGCATCTCCCAAAAGGGTCAATTCCTGAATTTCGAAAAATTGGGTCTCCCGCCGTCGGATCCGGTCTCGAAAAGGGATTGGCCGGAATTTACCGCATTGCGCCAGCAGTGGCTGCCGCTGCTGGAAAATCCAGACGAGCAACAAGCAAAAGCAGCTGCGGAGGCTCCTCCGAAACGAGGAAAATAGTTAGGGAATCGGAAACAACAGCGGACAACGCGAACAGCAGGAATGGATTCCAATTCGTGTGTCGGCGCAGGCCGCAAGTGGCCAGCCGGAAACTTCAGTTTGCAAGGCCTGAGGAGGCTGAATGGATCGTCGTTCTTCGTGCGCAATTCTGATGGTTGTGCTGTTTGCCTGTGTACACATCGCAGGTTGTAACAGCGGCACCGCCACCACCGCTCCTCTGGCTGTCACGAGCACGGCTCTACCGAGTGGCTTAGAAAACACTCCCTATTCGGCCAGCCTCCAAGGCACCGGCGGCACGTCTCCCTACACTTGGTCTCAAACTGCCGGTGGTGCTATGCCGCCCGGAGTAACGCTAAGCAGCGCCGGCATTTTTTCCGGTACGCCAACGAACTCCGGTACTTTTGGGCCCTATACGTTCAAAGTCACCGACGCAGATAGTGATGTCGCCACCTCTCCAGGCATCAGCATCAAGATCGCCTCCAGCTCTCTGTCGGTGAGCACGACCTCTTTGCCGAACGGCGCCGTCGGAATGGCCTACTCGACAACGCTCTCAGCAAGCGGAGGAGCTTCTCCCTATAGCTGGTCAGAAACCTCGGGCGGTGCTATGCCTCCGGGTATCGCTAGCATCACTGGCGCTGGGGTCATCGCTGGTACTCCCACCAGCGCGGGCACCTACGGCCCCTACGTGTTCACTGTGATGGATACCAAAAATACGGCGGCAACCTCTGTTGCCATGATGATCACCATTACGGGCAGCGCGACGGCGGTCTGCGCACCCCTTGGTAATGAAGCGGCGCTCACGCCGGCAACTCCTTACGCCTTCCTACTGAAAGGAACCGACGCCAATGGCAATCCCATTGACATTGCCGGCAGCTTTACGCCAGACGGCGCGGGAGGAATCTCAGCCGCGGCCGCTGACTACAACGGATTGACGAACGGTCCCGAGCCGTTGGCTGTGAATCTGGCCTCAAGTTCTTATGCATTTCGTCCCTCCTCGACGGAGGGATGTTTGTATCTTGCTTTCTCCGGCCTCGCCTCCGGAGACGTCCGCAGAGGCCATTCGACTCGGCCGTCCGTTCTACAGCTGGCCGCGTCTACGCCCACAAGAAAAATCAGAAAGCCTGAGATCACCGCCGTTCCCGTTGCCAGTGTCCTGTTCACCTTCTATCTCAGCGGCTTCGACGGAACGCTCTACCATACCGGCAGAATCATCGAATCGGACAACACGAACGGAAAGGGAACCAACGCCTCGGGTTTCGTCCAGGTTCAAACTCCCGCCGCCTTCGCCCTGACCTCTTTGCAGGCAAATTATGCATTCGGCTTGGATGGATGGACTGCCACTCCGGGGGTTGTACGAACAGCAATGGCCGGGACGTTCACAAACAGCTCCGGGACTTTGTCGGCGGGCTACGCTGACCTGAATGCCGGTGGCACACCCTCAGGCGAGATGCAAGGAGGCTATGGCGTTCTCAACAGCACCATCGACTCGACCACCGGCCGTGGTACGGGCAGTTATTTTACAACCACGCCTACAGGCAATCTGACCTTCGACTTCGCATTCTACATTCTCAACGCTTCCGATCTCATCCTGCTGTCAACGGATCTGGCCGAAGACGATAGCACCACTCCATTGTTGGCCGGCCGCGCCTTGGCATCGAACGCAACGTCCAGCACCAGCTCGCTGGCCGGCTACTATTTGCTGGCCTCCCAAGGATTCCAATCGGTTGGAACAAGCACAGGCAATCTTGCGGAACTCGGCACGCTCAACGCCGACGGCAACGGCAACATTCCGACCACGACGATTTATTCGAATGACGCCGGAACCTATACGACCAATCAATATGCCGGTGGCACCTATTCCGTCGAAGCAGCTTCAGGGCGTGTTTCAATCTCCGGACTGACGGCAGCTTCGCCCGTTGTCTACCTAACCGCCGGCACGGGCACTGACGACGCAATCGCGGGCTTCTCAGTCGGAACGGACGCACAGGCAAGTTCGGGAGTCGTGGTCATCCAAACCGCCACGACGCCGGCCTACACCGTCGGCAGTATCACAGGAACCTATGCGGCGAGCACCGCAGAAGATGTGGACGGGTTGAACGGAGCATTTCTCGGCGAATTTTCCTTCAACGGAACGAATGGTTATACCTTAACTCCGAAAACGACAGGCACAGTCCCAAAAATCCCAACGACCGGATCAATCGCCGTCAATACCGATGGCTCCGGCAACCTGGATGGAGGAAAATTCCCGCTGGTGACCAACGGAACCGTCGTCTTCGCCATTCCAGACTCGGGCGATCCCCTGCTCTTCGTCCTCTTGTCGGGCACAACGCCGTAACCTGTGGTGTTCTGAGAAGAAGAGATCCCCTGCTTACGAACGGAGTACGCAGGGAGCACCGTGCCTGTTGTCCTGAGCCCCGATAGGTTAGGTCGGCGTCTCGGGTTTCTCCGCGTCACAAACCCAGCAGTTGACTATTCCGATCCACCGCCGTCTAAAACCGGAAAGAGGTTCCATGAACAAAAGAATGGTGAAAAGCGCAAAGTGGCTCTGTGCCCTGGGGATGGCAGCAACGTCGGTCGTCCGTGCTCAAACGCCGAGCGAACCACCTGCCGCCGAACAACAAGCCAAAGCTTGGCTCGCCGCGTTCGATTCAGGCGACCGCGCCAACCTCTTGGAATATCTCAAGAAAAACAGGCCGTCGTCAGTGGATCACATCGACGATGAAATGGCTTTCCGCCAAAGAACCGGTGGATTCGATTTCGTCAAAGCCGAACAGAGCACGCCCACGCGCTTCACTGCCTTGTTGAAAGAAAAAGACAGCGACCAGTTCGCGCGCATCGAAGTCGACGTCGAACCCGATCCGCCCCACGGCATCAGCAAACTGGGATTGGAGGCCATCCCTCGTCCTGCGGAATATGCCATTCCACGCGTCAGTGAAGCGGAAGCGCTCGCCCTCCTGGGCAAGCGGCTTGAGACAGAAACCGCCGCCGACCATTTTTCAGGTTCGGCGCTGGTCGGCAAAGACGGAAAGATCGTTTTCGAACAGGCTTATGGCATGGCGGACCGCGAAAAGAAAATTCCCAACCAGGTGAACACCCAATTCCGGATCGGCTCGATGAACAAAATGTTCACTGCGGTGTCCATCATGCAGTTGGTGCAGGCTGGCAAGATTCAGTTGACCGATTCCTTTGGAAAATATCTGCCGGATTACGCCAACAAAGAAATGGCTTCCAAAGTGACCATCGAACAGCTGCTGAACCACACCGGCGGCACAGGAGATTTCTTCGGCCCCGAATTCGAAACCCACCGGCTCGAGCTGAAAACGTTGCAGGATTACGTGAATCTCTATGAAAAACGTCCCCTGAAATTCGAGCCGGGCACGAAGTCCGAATACAGCAACTACGGCTTTCTCTTGCTTGGAGTCGTGATCGAGAAAGTGACCGGACAGAGCTACTACGACTATGTCCGCGAGCACGTCTTCAAAACCGCGGGTATGACACGGACGGATTCTTTGCCGGAAAATGAAGCCGTGCCGGGCCGTTCGGTTGGCTACATGCAACCCGGCCCGGGACCGCTCACTCCGAACACCGACACATTGCCGTGGCGCGGCACCTCAGCGGGCGGAGGCTATTCGACGGTCGAGGATTTGTTTCGCTTTGGCCTGGCATTAGAGAATCACAAGCTTCTTGATGCGACGCATTCCGACATGCTCGTGACCGGAAAGCCAGATCGGCCGGGTGGGGAAAGGTACGGCTACGGTTTTGCAATTCGCACTGAAGGCGGAGTGCGTTGCTACGGCCACGGTGGAGGCGCACCCGGAATGAACGGCGACTTGAGTGTTTGCCCTACCTCCGGCTACATCGTCGCCGTGCTCGCCAATCTCGATCCGCCTGCTGCGGATCGTAGCTCCCAATACATTTCTGCACGCTTACCGGTCAAATGATTCGCTGGCGATTTAGCACTTCCGCTCCCACCTCCGCCGATTCGCTTAAACGCGCTAAACTAACAACCCTCGGAGGCTACCATGTCCATTCGACCCGTCAAGCGCCTGGTCCGCTCGAAACCAACACGCGAAGGTGCCGGCGTGCACCTGCGCCGCGCCTTTGGCTTTGGCAACACCTCGGAGTTCGATCCATTTCTCCTGCTGGATGATTTCCGAAACGACGTTCCCGAGGATTATCTGGCCGGATTCCCGTGGCACCCGCACCGCGGCATCGAAACCATCACCTATGTTTTAGCGGGTACAGTCGAACATGGCGACAGCCTCGGCAATCGAGGCGCGATTGCCTCCGGCGACGTGCAGTGGATGACCGCGGGAAGTGGCATCATCCATCAAGAAATGCCGAAGGGCGATCCCGCAGGCCGAATGCACGGTTTCCAATTGTGGGCAAATCTTCCGTCCTCGCTAAAGATGACCTCGCCGCGGTATCAGGAAGTCAAATCTCCAGACATCCCCGAAGTAACGGACGACGACGGCACACACGCGCGCGTAGTCTGCGGCAGTTTCTGGGGCACAAAGGGCCCGGTTGACGGCATCGCCGCCGATCCAATTTATCTCGATGTCTCCGTGCCGGCGGGAAAACGGAAAGTCCTGCCCGTCGAAACTACGCGGCACGCCTTCGCCTACGTTTTCGCTGGAGGGGGGAAATTCTGCAACGCCTCCGACCCTCTCACCGTGCCGACCGAACCTGTCAGTTGGATAGATACAAATCCTCCATCGGAAGCCGACAATCGCTCTCTTGTTCTATTCGATCGGGGTGACGAGGTGATGGTCCAAGCAGGCGACGATGGCATCCGCTTCCTCCTGGTTTCCGGGAAGCCTCTTGAAGAACCGGTCGCGTGGTACGGCCCAATCGTCATGAACACCCAGGAACAGCTGCGCGATGCCTTCCACGATCTGGAAAAAGGCACCTTCCTAAAATCAAAGTAAGGGGCGCAGGCACTCCTGCCTGCGCCGAGCTTTAATCGACCGGTACTCTTCAATTTCTCAGTCGTCGCCTTAACCTAGAAACCCGAATTGGTGTCTGCCCGCTTTCCACGCTTCTCTACACCACCACTTTCTCAATTCCGTTGAACCCGAGCCCGATTCATGCTTGCTGAAGAATTCTGTAAAGAAACGCCGAGCGTCGATCCACAATGCCCGGAAGTCATCGTACTCAGCGAATAAAGCATTGCCGATTTCTTGTCGGGCAACGCGTGAACCCGGAAGTATCCGAAAGCCGGATTCCAATCCATGCAATTTGGTGACCGACACCATCGTGCCGCCATGAATGACATGAGTCAGCACAAAAAGCTTCGCCCGATCAGCATACGGCCGACAACGTGGAGCACTACCGTCAAACAGTCAAAGGCGAACTCCAGAACCAATCCGAGATTGACGGATATTTCCGGGATCGACAAACAGACGGGCGTCCTCACTTTTGCAAGAGTTTGATCCGATCTGCGTTCCGGTCGGGTAGAGAATTGGACTTGCGGAATGGGCTTCCGGTTCGAGACAGCCAGGGGGAAGCCTAATAGATAATGGGCAGCTTCGAGAAATCCGCCTCGGAGTCTTCCGTCACGCGCAGAATCAATAGCGTACGGTCATCATGTGCCGGCCGCCCTAGCCCCGTGTGTTCGTCCGTCGCCTTAACGATCCGCTGCGCCACAGTGTAACCCGGATCCTCAGGTACAACCGTCGCCAGAAGTGCTTTCAGCCGCTCCACGCCGAATTCCTCCTGGTCCCTGTTCATCGATTCGTGAATGCCATCGGAAGCAAAGACTACAATGTCGCCGGGAAACAAGGTAATCGTCTGCTCGTCGAACTCCGCCTCGGCAATAAGCCCTAGCGGCATGCCAGTCACGTTGATCTCCGTCACTTCGCCGTTACGGACCAGCAACGGCAGTGTTCCGCCGGCATTGGCAACATTCAGCTCGCGCAGGGCGGCATCGTAAATGCCGAATTGCATGGCAACGAACTTCGCGTCCAGTCGCGCCGCCAGCAGCCGCCCGTTCAATTGATGAAGCATTTCCGCCGCGGTCGCCTCGCTTTCGTGCACCAACTCGCGCAAGATGCCGATGGCCAGCGAACCAAACAGCGCCGCCGCCGTGCCTTTGCCGGAAACGTCGCCGTTCACGATGGCCAGTCGCCCGACGCCATACGGCAACAAATCGTAAAAATCCCCACCCAATTCGCGCGCAGGAACGTACGCGGTCGCCACATCCAAGCCCGGCACCTCGCGGGCGCCCGACGGCAGCAATTGCCGCTGAATCTCTCGCGCCGTTTCCAGATCGTTCTGAAGGCGCGCTTGATTTTCACGCGACTGCTCGAAAAGCTTGGAATTTTCCAAAGCCACAGCGATATAAGAGCCGAGGATATTCAGCAGCCTCTCGTGGTCAGCGGTAAACGCATGGGGTTCGGTGCTTTCGAGGTCCAGCACGCCAACCAAGCGGTCCTGCCGCAATAGAGGCACAACCAACTCGGAGCGCACCTCCACATCGCTTCCGCACCGCACGTAGCGCGGGTCCAGCCGCACATCCACCACGCGAATCGTACGCCGCTCCGCCGCGGCCGCGCCGGTGATCCCCTGGTTCAGAGACATTTGAAATCGAGAAGGGATGGCGTTATCGAAGCGCATGGAAAAGCCGCTCTCCAGCACCTGCCCTTCTTCGTCCCATAGCATCACCGTGAATACATGGTAGTCGACGAGCTTTTTGACCCGTTCTGCAATCCGCCGCAGCAATTCCTCGCGATCGAGGATGGACGTCAGTTCGTGGCTGATCTCAACCAGCAGCGCAATCGTCTCCGCCTGCTCCGGCTTCTCGACATAGAAGCTGGGCGGCGCGGGATCAGCCTCGCTACGCCGCGAAAACGGAACCATTTTTGGTGTCGAATCCATTGGAAAGATTCTAACTGCATCCGTTGGATGATAAGCGGGAAAGATGGTTTCATCCAACGCAAGAATTGTCGCTGGCGGGATCGACGCCGATTCCCGCGCAATGCACGGAATCGGCACCGAATCAAAAATACTGCCGAACGATGCGATTTAGCGTAGCACCCCCCCCCGCTTAGATTCGAGCTGACTGAGCAGGAGTCCGGCATCCTGGGTTTTATTTCTACCGGTGCCCGCCCTTGGGTTTTAAGGGCGGATCTTGGGTTTTTCTTTTCTAGATCTTTCGTTGCGAACCCTACTTCACTTCCCAGGTATCGCCAGCCCTCAACAACTTGGTCAAATCCCCTGGACCCTTTTTCTGGATCACCATTTGCACCTGCTCGTTGATGACATCCTCATAACGTGGCAGGGCGTCCCACGCGCGCAAAACACCAATCGGTGTCGGGAACCCTGGGCGTTGTTCCATGTGCGACAGCAGAAAAGCATAGGAAGGACGCGGATGATGCGCATCATGAACCAAAAGATCGGATTCCGAGATGCCATTCCCTAGGTCTACCACTTCAATGTCGCCATCGGCCTTCCGACGGATGCCCTTGTCGCGATTCTTGCCGAAAACGAGGGGCTTGCCATGTTCGAGCTGGAGCACCCGCTCGCTGCGCGCCTCTTTCTCGGTCAAGCTGTTCCAGGCGCCATCATTAAAAATATTGCAGTTTTGCAAGATCTCCACAAACGCAGACCCACGGTGCGCGGCGGCAGCCTTCAACGTATCCTTCAAGTGCGCCTGGAAAACGTCCACGGAACGCGCGACAAACGTCGCCTCCGCCCCAATCGCGAGAGAAATAGGGTTAAACGGCCGGTCCGCCGAACCGTAAGGCGTCGACTTCGTGATCTTGTTAAATTCCGACGTCGGCGAATATTGCCCCTTGGTCAAACCATAAATGCGATTGTTGAACAACAACACCTTAATACCGACATTCCGCCGCAGCATATGCATCGTATGGTTGCCGCCGATCGATAGAGCATCTCCATCTCCGGTCGCAACCCAGACTTCTAAATCCGGCCGATTCGCCTTAATCCCCGTGGCAACGGCCGGAGCGCGCCCGTGAATCGTATGGAACCCGAACGTGTTCATGTAATAAGGGAAACGACTGGAACACCCGATACCTGAAACAATGACGAAATTTTCCCGCTTGATCCCCAGTTCCGGAAACACCATCTGCACAGCCGCAAGAATGGCATAATCGCCACAGCCCGGGCACCAGCGAACTTCCTGGTCGGTCTGGAAATCCTTCTTCGTCAAAGTTGGCAAAGCAGTCGTGGTCATCGCGCTCTCCTACCGCCCCAACATTTCTTCGATCTTCTGGTCGAGTTCCGCTTGTTTGAAAGGCCGGCCCTGAATCTTGTTGAGGCCCACCGCATTCACCAGATATTTGGCGCGCAGAACCCACAGCAGTTGCCCCATGTTGAGCTCGGGCACAAGAACTTTCTTGTAGCGCTTCAGAATATCGCCGACATTTGCTGGCAGGGGATTCAGATAGCGCAGGTGCAGATGCCCGATTTTTCTGCCTTTCGCGCGCTGCCCGTTCACCGCCTGCGTGATCGCACCAAACGTCGAGCCCCATGACACGATAAGCAGGTCTCCTTCCGGATCACCATTCGGCAGTAGATTAGGTATGTCCTGCACGATGGCTTCAACCTTCGCGGCACGAATGCGCACCATGTTTTCGTGATTCAGCGGTTCGTAGTTGATGTTGCCGGTGACGTCCTGCTTTTCGAGTCCACCGATGCGATGTTCCAGTCCGGGCGTGCCGGGAATGGCCCACGGCCGAGCCAAAGTATCCGGATCGCGCTTGTAAGGTTGGAAACCCTCGGGGTTGGTCGCAAATTTCACTTTGAACGATGGAATCTCATCGACGTTCGGGATGCGCCAGGGTTCTGCGCCGTTGGCCAGGTAGCCGTCCGATAAAATAATCACCGGCACCATATATTTCAAAGCGATTCGGCTGGCTTCCACAGCGGTCCAGAAACAGTCGCCCGGAGTCGCCGCGGCGAGCACTGGAATCGGCGCTTCGGAGTTTCGCCCAAACAGCGCCTGTAGCAAGTCCGCCTGCTCCGTCTTCGTGGGCAATCCGGTCGAAGGTCCCCCGCGCTGGATGTCGCAGATCACGAGCGGCAGCTCGGTCGCAACCGCAAGGCCGAGCGCTTCGGTTTTTAGCGCCATGCCTGGGCCCGAGGTGCTGGTAATGGCGAGCGCGCCCGAGTAGGAAGCGCCAATCGCCGAAGTGATCGCGGCAATTTCGTCCTCCGCCTGAAACGTCAGAACTCCAAAGTCTTTGTATTGAGAAAGCTCATGCAGAATATCCGATGCTGGCGTGATCGGATAACTGCCGAGGAAAAGCTTCAGTCCCGCCTTGTTCGCCGCGGTCACGAATCCCATGGCCAGCGCCTGGTTCCCGCTGAGATTTCGATAGAAGCCGGGGCTCAACTGCGCCGGCGGGATCTCATAGTTGATCTGAAACGCCTCGGTGGCCTCGCAGTAGGAATAACCCGCTTTGAGCGCCAGCTTGTTGGCCTCAACAAGCAAAGCCTTTTTCTTGAACTTGTCCTCGATCCAACGGACTGTGGGATCCATCGACCGGTTGTAAAGCCAGTAGCACATGCCAAGCGCAAAGAAGTTCTTGCAACGGTCCACCGATTTCGTGTCTAGCCCCAGATGCTGCAGCGCTGCCCGCGTCAACCTCTGCAATTCGACTGGAAACACCCGGAACTTGTCGAGTGAGTGATCCTCCATCGGATTGACGTTCAGCTTGGCCTTACGCAGGTCATTCGCTTCGAAACTGTCGGAATTGACGATCAGGATGCCGTTGGCCTTCAGGTCGGCGATATTCACCATCAACGCGGCCGGGTTCATGGCGATCAGCACATCCACGGAATCGCCCGGCGTGTGCACTTCGCCCGAAGAAAAATGCAGTTGGAAACCGCTGACTCCCGGCACCGTGCCCGCAGGGGCCCGGATTTCCGCGGGATAGTCCGGAAACGTGGCAATGTCGTTACCGTACAACGCCACGGTGTTTGTAAACTGGCTGCCCGTAACCTGCATCCCATCGCCGGAATCGCCGGCAAATCGGATGACCGCCTGGTCCAAGACCTCCGGTTTGGATTTACTTGCAGGAATTTCCGTCAGTGTAGACATCTTGCTTGGTCGACTCCCGTCAATATGGACTCCACCTGTGCCCAGAGGAGGATAGCCCCTCGAGTGTAGCTGCACGGTTGAAAGGTAACGGATCGCTCCCGGCCGCCAGGGGCTAACTTCTTAAGAATAACACATAGGGTCCGGCCTGGGTGTCGAAGGGCGCCTACGTTTCTCCGCGCCGTTCGCGCGAAGGGTGGGTCTTCGCTGTGCTCTTATCCCGGTTCATCCGTGTTTGCGGCAAGGAACTGCTCTTTGACGCTTTTCATGCGGAAAAGAAACAACCACCACACGCTGGCAGGCAGCAGCAGCACGACAAATGCGATAACGATCAATTGCTTTAGCGATTCCCCGGGTCCCACGAAGCGTTCAGAGATGAAGAAAGTCTCGAACGGCCGCAAAGCAATGATGCTGACGCACAAAAAGAAAGCAATCGCCGCCCAAATCAGAGCTGCAATTCGTGCCCAGGCTCTTAGTTGAAACAGCCCGATTCCCATGCGAATGCCAAGCGCAATCAAGGCGGAAGGAACAAGCGCAACGGCGAGTACGAACAGGGGATGGGTTTGGTAAACATGATTTCCCAGTTCGTCGGCTGGAGAATTCAGCAGCGTCAACAGGACATAGCCCCAAAAGCAAAATGCGCTCGCGCAAACAAGAATGGCGAACGTGCCTGCGGCGGTGACGGCGGCGGAACGAGGGTGAGGGTTTGCCATTGCTCCCACAATGACAACATAGAGAGAGGAGCGTGAATAGCACGAGCGTCATGGCCGCGTATGCAAAACGCCACTTGACGTTCGCTTTCTTTTCGCCTACAGTAAGCATGCTGTCGCCACGCGGGCGTCGACCAGCAGAGCGGCCTGGCGTCAGAAAACAACGGAGGCTCCGATGGCCCTGACCAAACGGCAAAAGGAAGTTCTCGATTACTTGGTTTCCTTTGAGACTCGTCACGGCTATGCCCCGAGCTTCGAAGAAATCGGCAAAGGCTTGAAGCTCACCTCGCTCGCTACTGTCCACAAGCACATCACCACGCTCGAGAAGAAAGGCTTCATCCGCCGTGGCTACAACCAGAGTCGCTCGATCGAAATTGTCCAGTTGCCAAAAACCCCGAAAGAGCAAGTCATCGAGCGGCGAGTGCAGGAACTCCCGCTCGTCGGCCGGATCGCCGCTGGGCGCCCACTCGAAGCCGTTGAAGAGCGCGAAACCATCTCTCTCGGTGATTTCGCCCGTGGCGGCAACTCCTTTGTCCTCCAGGTAAAAGGCAATTCCATGATTGAAGACCACATTATGGACGGCGATTTCGTCGTCTGCGAACAAACTCAAGTAGCTAACGCCGGCGATATCGTGGTTGCCCTGGTTGGCGAAGACGAAGCCACGCTGAAGCGCTTCTACCGCGAAGGCTCCGGAAAAATCCGACTGCAACCCGCCAACTCCGAAATGGCTCCCATCATTCTTTCGGCCACCGACGTAAAGGTTCAGGGCCGGGTAATCGGCGTCCTTCGCAAATACTGAGATCACATACTCTTGCCCTTAAGGTGGCTTTCTGCCCGTCCTGAGGCATGACCGGAGGCGGTTCGCTCTTCGGCTACCGAAAGATTCCTGTGTCCAACCCCTTCCCTTCGCACGTCTAAACAATTTAGGGTAAACTTCCCGCTCCCAAAGGAAGTTCGCGCTTGCTTTATTGGCGCCGTTGGAGGGCTTTTGTCTTCTTCCTCGCAAAACATACTGCTTGTAGCTGCCGACCCCGGCTTGCGCGGACACCTGCGCGCCCTGCTCGAGTCCGAAGCCTATGGGGTCAGCGAAAGCGACTCGGCGGAACATGCCGCATCGTTGGTCCACGAGTCCGAAATCGCTCAAATCGTCATCGCGGTCGAAGCTCTGCATGATGCCACTATCCGCGCTCTGCTCACCTCTCCCCAATCGACCGGCGACGTTGACCGGCCGCGCATCCTGCTCCTGGCACCAAATGATTCGGCCCAACGTGCTCTCTGGATCGATCAGGGCGCCGACGACGTTCTTTCCATTCCCTGTGATGATCAGGAATTCCTTGCCCGCGTTCGCGCCCAGCTCAGGCACAAACGAACCATCGACGACCTGGAGCGCCGCTTGCGCAACTCCGAAGAGGTTTTCCAGGTTTCACAGACCGCCTTTCAGGCACTCGCAGTCACCGAAAAAATGACCCGCGATGCATTTTCTCTGGAGCGTGCTCTGAAAATCGGGGTCGGAACGCTGTTGGGTCTGGCGATCGTCATCGCTGGAATCTTCTTTGTCTTTTCTCACAAAGCAGACAAAGAGTCGCGCCGTGCTTACACCCTGATTTCGCAACTCGAGCACAATGCCCAGAATGAACAACAGTTGCTGGCTTCGGCGCGGCGTTTACGCGAAGACCCCACCAATGCGGATCTCACGCAACAGAAGGAGCAATTGCAGCAGCGCACTGACGAGCTGCGCAAGAAGCTTTCCGCTCCAGATGGCGCCGATGTCAGCGACCTCCGCCATCAGCTGGCAGAAGCTACCGACCGCCTGACCAAACTCGAGGGTAGTTCGCAGGCTGCGGAAACGGTCATTCGCGACTATGCCCCAAGCGTCTGTCTCCTACACGTCTCCGTAGCCTTCAACGAAAAGGGCTCGGGCATGCGCTTGCGCTACGGCGGCATCACCGCCGACGGCTCGCCCCTCAAAGATAGCGACGGCAACACCGTTTACACCACGGAAGGTAAGGCCCCTGAAGTCCGCGCAGACTTCTTCGGCAGCGGCTTCATCGCGAGCGAAGGCAAAATCCTGACCAATCATCACGTCGTCCAACCGTGGTGGATGAACGATGAAATGGCCGACGCTCTAAAACAGGGCCTTGAGCCGGTCATCGCGGACATGACGGCGTATTTCCCCGGTGCAGCCAACGGAGTTCCGGTCGGTATTTCCCAGATTTCTCAGGACGCGGACCTGGCGGTCGTCCATGGGGATCTGTCAGAGTTGCGGCGTCCGGCCCTGAAGTTAGACAACCGCAAAGAAGCCGCCATCAGCGGCGACGCGTTAATCAGCTTCGGCTATGCGACCGGCATTGATGCGATTCTCGCGCGTGCTGGCGACGACACCGTCAGGGACATTGTGAAAATCAGCGGCGGCGATCCAAAGCTGATCCTCCAAGAACTCGCCAAACGCAAACTCATTCGGCCGCTCGTCACGCAAGGCCACGTCGGCGACGTGTTGACCGACAAAATTGTCTACGACGCGCAAACCACGTCAGGTGGCTCGGGTGGTCCGCTGCTCAATCGCCAAGGCGGCGTGATCGGCGTTACGTTCGCCGTGGTAAAAGGCTTTGGCGGCTCCAATTTCGGAGTGCCGATCCGTTTCGCCTCCCCGCTTCTGACGCATTGACGGGCTTTAGATCGGCGTGATGTGGCGGTCTGCAAACCCGTAAGCGGCGGAGCCGCGGAACGAACCAGTCCAGCCGGTACAGACCGATCTCCGCACTCCGCACCAAACAATATGTGCCATGCGCGGCGCACATCGATCACGATCTCGCGCCACATTATCATCACTCATCGATTTTTCGCATCCCATAAATCAAAATTATCGGGCCGCGTGGTTTTTCCCGCAAAACAATGTAAAATTTCGGATTGTCCTGCAGGTGCGAACCGCATCTACGCATGAACAAAATTCGCCCAATCCGCAAACTCCTCGCCGCCAACCGCAGCGAAATCGCCATCCGCATTTTTCGCGCGGCAAATGAATTGGGCCTGCGCACCGTCGCGATCTACTCCCAGGAAGATCGCCTCGCCCTGCATCGCTTCAAAGCCGACGAAGCCTACCAAGTCGGCGCCGGGAAAGGTCCGGTGGAAGCCTACCTCGACATTCCTGGTATCATCGCCATCGCAAGAGAGCACGAAGTTGACGCCATCCATCCGGGCTACGGATTTCTATCAGAAAATCCAGCCCTGGCGCGAGCTTGCGCCAAAGCCGGCCTCGCATTCATCGGTCCTACGCCGGAGCTCCTCGAACTCCTCGGCGACAAAACCGCCGCAAGGCGCTTAGCCGCCACTGCGGGCGTCTCAGTTCTACCCGGAACGGAAAATCCCGTTTCTTCCCTAGCCGAGGCCGAAAAAATCGCGGTGGAGATTGGCTTTCCCGTCATCGTAAAAGCTGCGATGGGCGGTGGCGGTCGCGGCATGCGCGTTGTTCAGGATCCTGCCCAACTCGAAGCCCGCCTGGAAGAAGCGCAGGGCGAAGCCAAATCCGCCTTCGGCGATGCCTCGGTCTTTCTTGAAAAATATCTCAAACGCGCCCGCCACATCGAAGTCCAGATTCTCGCCGACGAACACGGCAACCTGCTTCACCTGTACGAGCGCGATTGTTCGGTCCAGCGCCGCCACCAAAAAGTCGTCGAAGTTGCCCCCGCATTGAATCTGCCGGAGCGCGTTCGTCAGGAAATATGTGACGCCGCTTTGAAAATTGCGCGCCAAGCCAAATATCAGAATGCTGGCACAGTCGAGTTTCTTTACGACGTCGACGCCGAAAAATGGTATTTCATCGAGGTTAACCCCCGTATTCAGGTCGAACACACCGTGACCGAGGTTGTCACCGGCATCGACATCGTCCGCGCACAAATTCTCGTAGCGCAGGGGCACAAGCTCGACGAAGAAGCGCTCGCGCTGCCAAAGCAGGAAAAAATCCCTCTCTACGGCGCTGCCCTGCAGTGCCGCGTAACCACCGAAGACCCAGAGAAAAATTTTGCCCCGGACTACGGTCGGATTTCCACCTATCGTTCTCCGGCCGGTTTCGGCATTCGTCTCGACGGCGGCACCGCTTACGCCGGTGCGCTCCTCGCGGCTTACTATGATTCGCTCTTGGTGAAAGTCACCGCCTGGGGCACGAATCTTCCCGAAGCGTGCCAGCGCATGGACCGAGCCCTTCGCGAATTCCGCATCCGCGGCGTGAAAACAAACATCCCGTTCCTCGAAAACGTGGTCAACCACCCGCGTTTCCGCGCCAGCGAAGTCACCACCTCGTTCCTTGATGAATCTCCCGAGCTGTTTCGCTTCTCCGGCCGCGCGGATCGCGCCACCAAGCTCCTCTCTTACCTCGGCGACGTGATCCTCAACGGCAACCCCGAAGTAAAAGGGAAGAGCCTGCCAGCAAACATCGAAAAGCCAGCCTTGCCGGCGGTCCCCGGTATTGCTCCGCCTCGAGGCTCACGTCAACTTCTGCAGAAGCTCGGTCCAACGAGATTCGCAGCCTGGGCCCGCAAGGAAAAGCGTCTGCTGCTCACGGATACGACGTTCCGTGACGCGCATCAATCGTTAATGGCTACGCGTGTCCGTACTTACGACCTTCTCGCCACGGCGACTGCAGTCGCCCGACGCCTGCCGAACCTCTTCAGCCTGGAAATGTGGGGCGGCGCAACCTTCGACACCACGATGCGCTTCCTTCATGAAGATCCCTGGCAGCGCCTCCGTGAATTGCGACGGCTCGTGCCCAACATCTGTTTCCAGATGTTGCTCCGCGGTGCAAACGCCGTCGGTTACACCTCCTATCCCGACAATGTGATCATCGACTTTGTCCGGGAAGCTTACGAGCAGGGAATCGACATCTTCCGCATTTTCGATTCGCTCAATTCCATCGAAAACATGCGTGTCTCGATTGACGCCGTTCTGGACACCGGCGCGGTCTGCGAGCCCGCAATCTGTTATACCGGCGATCTCTTCGACAAAAATCGTCCCAAATATTCGCTGAACTATTACGTAAAGATGGCCAAGCAGCTTGAAAAACTCGGTGCCCATTTCCTTGCGATAAAGGATATGGCCGGGCTTTGTCGCCCTTACGCTGCCCATGCTTTGGTGAAAGCGCTCCACGATGAGATCGGCATTCCCATTCACTTTCACACTCACGATACGAGCGGCATCAATTCCGCCTCTCTCTTAAAAGCCGCGGATGCGGGAGTCGATGTCGCCGATGCTGCAATTGCATCGGTGAGCGGCGGCACCAGCCAACCCAACCTCAATTCCATCGTCGAAGCGCTCGCCAACACTCCGCGCGCCACGCAACTCGATATGGCCGCGCTCAACGAGTGCTCCGATTTCTGGGAGGTGGTGCGCGGTCACTACCTGCCGTTCGACTCCGGCCCGAAGTCCGGTTCTGCGCGGCTCTACGAACACGAAATCCCGGGTGGCCAATTCACCAATCTCCGGGAACAAGCCGCAGCCATGGGTCTCGGCCAGCGCTGGCGCGAAGTCGAGAAAACCTACGCCGATGTGAACCAGCTCTTTGGCGACATCGTAAAAGTCACGCCGTCCAGCAAAGTCGTCGGAGACATGGCCCTGTTTCTTCTTGCCAACGAACTGAAACCCACCGACCTCCTAAAGCTGGACGAGCATCACGACATCTCGCTGCCAAATTCGGTGGTCGAGATGTTCTCGGGGGCGCTCGGCGTCCCCCCGGGTGGCTGGCCGAAAAAACTGCAAAAAATTATTTTGCGGGGCCACGCTCCGCTCAAAGGACGTCCCGGCGGCAGCCTGCCACCCGCCGACTTTGACGCGACACGCGAGGAGTTACGGAAAAAAGTAGGCCATTCTGTCGACCGGGACGCGATGTTGAGCTATCTTCTCTATCCCGACGTCTATCTGAAGTTCGACGCCTTCCGCCAATCCTATTCCGACGTCAGCGTTCTGCCGACCCCTGCCTTCTACTACGGTTTGAAGCCGGGCGAGGAAATCACCATCGACATCGAGGATGGAAAAACGATGATCGTGAAATTTCTCACGGCGAGTGACGCTCATCCCGACGGCACGCGCACGTTGTTCTTCGAATTGAACGGCCAGCCCCGCGAAGTCAACGTCCGCGACCGCTCCCTGCGTGTCGTCGAACGCAGCCATCCGAAAGCCGACGTCTCAGATCCCGGCCAGGTAGGCGCACCCACCGCTGGTTTGATCAGCAGCATCGCAGTGCAAGCAAACCACGCCGTCGAGCGAGGTGCTAAACTTCTGACCCTGGAAGCGATGAAAATGCAATCCAATATCTACGCGCCGATCGCAGGAAAAATCAACAAGCTCCTGGTGGCGCCGGGCCAACACGTCGAGGCTAAAGATCTCCTGGTGATCATCGCTCCGTGAGTTCGCCCAACCTGATCAAGCACGAACAGTTTCCTTCGCGAGTCCTACGCAACAAGCGCGATCTCATCGTCTACCTTCCTCCCGGCTATGACGCGCGGCTCGCCCGCAGCTTTCCCGTCCTCTATCTGCACGATGGCCAAAATCTTTTCGATGGCGCCACTTCCTTCATTCCCGGCGTGGACTGGCACGTAGGCCAAACCGCCGACGAATGCATCCAAAACGGCCGAGTCGAGCCGCTCATCATCGTGGGCATCTACAACACAGGCAAACAGCGGCTCGGCGAGTATACGCCAACCCGCATGCCTCGACTCGGCGGCGGCCGCGCAAATCGCTACGCCAAATTTCTTCTGGAAGAGGTTCGGCCTTTCATGAACAAACAATATCGTGTCGAGCAAGCCGCAGAAAATACCGGAATCGGCGGCTCCTCGCTGGGCGGCCTGGTGTCCCTGTATCTCGGTTTGCACCGCCCGCAAGTTTTCGGCAAAATCGCGGCGTTATCCCCTTCCGTTTGGTGGAACGAACGCGTCATCCTGCGTTTCGCTGCAACCGCTTCAGTTCAACCGCTTCCCCGAATCTGGCTCGACATCGGCACACGCGAAGGCCCGCGCATCGTAGACGATGTCGAACGCTTTCGAGACATTCTCATCCACAAGGGATGGCAACCCGGCGGTAGTCTCTACTACGAGCGCGTCGAAGGTGCCGAACACAACGAAGCCGCCTGGTCCCGCCGCGTCGGCCCTTTCCTGCAATTCCTCTTTCCCGCGCGCTAGCCAATGATGCGAGCTGTTCTACGGCTTACAATCCGAGCAAACCCATATATAATCCGCGGACCGGCGCGCCTGGGTGTAGCGGCGGGCCTCAAGGCCGACATCTTGGGGTTGGCCATGCGCGTCCAAGAGGAACCATGGCTGTCGTACGACCGATCACCATCCTCTGCGTCTCCTCCTACGAAAAAGGTCAGGAATTCCTACGTACTTGCAAGAATCTCGGCTGCACGGTCTTCCTGCTCACTGTCGAAAAGCTCCGCCATGCCGACTGGCCGCGCGATGAAATCGACGAAATGTTCTTCATGCCCGATGAGCTCCCGTTGATCGATCTGATCCACGCCGTAAGCTACGCCGCACGCACACGGCACATCGACCGCATCGTCGCGCTCGACGAATTCGACATGGAAAACGTGGCCGCCCTCCGCGAACACCTACGCCTCCCGGGAATCGGCCTCACCACCATCCGCTACTTTCGCGACAAACTCGCAATGCGCGCACAAGCCCGCGAATCCGGTATCCTCGTCCCCGAATTCACCCACGTCCTCAACTACGACGACCTCCGCGAGTTCATGGGCTACGTCCCTGGCCCTTGGCTGCTCAAGCCGCGCTCCCAAGCCTCCGGCATCGGCATGAAAAAAATCCAATCTCCCGAGGATCTCTGGCCGTGGCTCGACCAACTAGGGGATCGCCAATCCGAATATCTCCTCGAGCAATTCATCCCCGGCAGCGTCTTCCACGTGGATGGCATAGTCTCCGATCGCTCGGTCCTGTTCGCCGAAGCCCACACCTACGGCGTCCCACCTCTCGATGTCTCTCATCATGGCGGCGTCTTCACCACGCGCACCATGCAACGGGATTCGGCTGAAACTCTCGCGCTGAAAGAAATCCACGCGAGACTCATTCAAGGTCTCGGATTGGTGCGCGGCGTAACCCACGCGGAATTCCTGAAAGCTCGCAGCGACAACCGCTTCTATTTCCTCGAAGTCGCCGCTCGCGTCGGCGGTGCCTACATCTCCGATATGGTCGAAACCGCCACCGGCATCAACCTGTGGCGCGAATGGGCTCATCTCGAAGTCACAGCAGGGAAGATGCCCTACCAGCTCCCCCAAGCACGCGAAGACTACGCAGGCGTAATCATCTCTCTGGCCCGCCAGCAAGAACCGGACACTTCCGCCTACAACGACCCCGAAATCGTCGAACGGATCGAGAAATACCACCACGCCGGATTTGTCCTTAAATCCCGTTCCTCCGAACGCATCGAAGAACTCCTCGCCTCCTACTCCGAACGCTTCTCCTCCGATTTCCTGGCCACCCAACCGGTTCCCGACAAACCCACCACCTAGCCGCAGCTCGGCGCGGAGCTCCCTGCTACATCCAGCGCCATGCTCTTCGCTTGCTCTGATGCAGAAAGGGAACGGCATCGTGGCTTTTCCTCAGCACACTGATGCTCACGGCTTCGAGTAATACCCCTGCCGGGTTCGCGCCGTCACTCCTTCTTTCGCCACACGCACTTCGAGGTGATGATATTCATCCCGCTTCTGATCCAAACCCGGAACAAAAGACAGCTCATAATACGCCAGCCCATCGGCTACACATTTTTGCAAATACGCCGCGAGGTCATTGCCGGTCGTGAGCGCCAAGCCGCCGCTCTGCACAGCCAGCACTTGCAACGCCAGATCACCGGGATCAGCCTGATAGGGCTTGCTCACTCCTTTGACAAAAGCCTCCCATCGAAACGCGCGCCCCTCGAAGTCGGCTGTCCCTAATGGATCGATGCTATATAGCGTGGTGCGACCCTCACGCAGCATCGTCGAGAGTTGGACAATTTCCGAAAAGATTTCCTGCCGTTGCTTGTTGTCAAGTTGCTCCTCGACCGACGGGCCAGAAAGGATAGGCCAGCCCGGAGAGACCCACACAATAAACTTCCGCCCTGGTCGGGCAGACTCACGGCTTACAAGTTCATAGAGAGCTTTCAACGAAACCTGAAACCGTTCGGCGGCGCTGTAAATTCCACCGGAACGCAAAATGGAATGCAGCCCGACCGCATACTGATCGAGCGAAGCACTAAGCGCGTTACCATCGTTCGTAAAGCCTTCTTGCATCTTCAGGCCTGAATCCGCAAGGAACGCCAAAGCCGTGGGATTCGCCAGGCGGCCTCCATCGATCTTCAGGAATTTGTCGATCTCGGACCGTTCGTAGGCGACATGTTCGAGCCCGGTGTTCACATCATCGACAAGGAGAATCACTTGAATCGGAGCGTCGCGTTCCCGGGATGCTTGGAAGGACGCAATCGTCTGCGGCACTTTGTTATCCAAGATGACGAAATCTTGCTGCTGCAACCCGCTGACGGGCGGGCCGGATTTCGGGGTCACAACCACATCGAGGGTGATCGCGCCGGGCTGGCCTTTGGCAGTGCTCTCAGGTTGTTGGGCTCGAACTGTGGCGATGACCGAAAACAGAACAATGGGAAGAAAAACGCAGCGAACTCGATCGTAGACCATAGGGCACCTCCACACTGGGATCAATCGTCGTACGACAAACATCCGCGCCAGAATCGGTGTTGCTCAATGCTGCTGAGATGGACGCGGCTTAGACGAGCGATAGGTACAAAGCAAAACATCGACATTCGCTTCAACTTCGCCCGGTTCTTGCGTACAGTTGGCCACCTGTTCCTGCGTCCAAGTTACCCTCTCGCGAGAATTTCACATATTGTCTTGCTACTGTCTTTCCCCGGGTCTATTGTTTCTCTACCCCGGGCCGGAAATCGCGTGGGGTTGATTTGTCCCTTTGGGAGGACCGATGTGGGGGAATAAGAAACCGGATACGCCTCAACCAGCGCAGCCGGAGCAGAATCAGAAAAGTTTTCCAGTCAATCCGCCGCCTAAGCCAGCTGCGGCAACTTGGGAGGGAACTACCGCAATGAGTACAGATGCTATGCGTCCGTTGGGAGCAACCGCAGACCGTTCCACGGCTCGGCTCGGTCCCAGTTTGCACGTGAAGGGCGAAATCTCCGGTAACGAAGATCTCGTCATTGAAGGATCGGTCGAAGGGTTGGTTCAATTGGACGAGCGCAAACTCACCGTTGGCGCCACGGCCAAAGTTACCGCCGACGTGATCGCACGCGAAGTCGTGGTCTACGGCACGGTGAAAGGTAATCTCCGCGCTAAGGATCGCATCGAAATCAAGAAGGATGGCTCGGTCAACGGCGACCTAACGACCGCGCGCATCATGATCGAAGACGGCGCCTACTTCAAGGGCTCCATCGAGATCGATAAGACCAGCGACAAGGAATCCGGCGCCAGCTCCTTCGGTCGGAGTACGCAGGCAGCCGCCGTCGGCCCCAAGACCATTTAAATTTTTCTAACGCATAGCCTGTTCTACCAAAGGGCGTCCCGATACATCGGGGCGCTCTTTTTTTGGTCGCCGCCAGACCACGTCGACGCCTGCGACCTAAACGCATCGCGTTGCATCGGCCCATCGAACCCCGCCGAATGGAATACCTCTCGATGTAGGTCTCTGCGGCATACCTCACGCCCGGTTCTTCGCAGGCTATCGTGAAGATTGCGGACGTCCCACTCGGCATTGGCACTTTATCTCCTTCCTCTGGCCCTACAGCGCGGAGGCCCCCCAATCGGCCTTCCGGGCAGTGGCTTTGCGACCGACATAAAGGCCATGCTCGGCGGAAAATCCGCGTCGACTGCACGGACCTGGTGGAATGGTGGAACACCTGGATGTTGGCTGCCCCATGTCTTTCCTCGGTAACTCGTTCTGATCAATACCGATGACGAATGCGTTTCTCTCGATGCCGCATTTGTCGCGCAATGAAAATGAGTTAACCTGTATCTGTTCCTTTTCATCTTACGGATGCGCGCCTGCGCCCCGCGTCCTGGGCGACCTCGCCCCACAAATCAGAGAGAACAGAACAATGGAAACTCGCAAACTAGGAAATTCCGATCTTCAAATCACACCCGTGGGTTTCGGCACCTGGGCCACCGGCGGAGGCAATTGGGAATATGCGTGGGGACCGCAGGACGACAAAGAGTCGATCGCCGCGATCCACAAAGCCCTCGAGATGGGAGTCAACTGGATCGACACCGCCGCCGTCTACGGCTTGGGCCACTCCGAAGTGGTCGTGGCCCAAGCCTTGAAAGAATGGCGCGGCCCGCGTCCTTACATTTTCACGAAGTGTGTCCTGCGCTGGGATTCTGAATGTAAAATCTCGCCGAACCATGCCACCGCTTCCATCCGCCAGGAATGCGAAAACAGTTTGCGCCGCTTGCAAACAGAGATCATCGATCTCTACCAGATCCACTGGCCTCCCCCGGACAATGGCGTAGGCCTTGAAGAATCCTGGCAAACGCTCGCCGCCCTCCAGACAGAAGGCAAGGTTCGCTGGATCGGGGTCTCGAATTTCAACGTGCCGCAGTTGGATCGCGCCGAACAAATCGCTCCCGTCACCTCCTTGCAGCCGCCCTATTCCATCCTGCGTCGTCAAATCGAAGGAGAGGTTCTGCCCTACTGCGAAAAACACAACATCGGCGTAATCGTTTATTCTCCCATGTTCTCTGGTATGTTGACCGGTGGCATGACCCGCGAACGCGCTGCGTCTCTCCCCGCCGACGATTTCCGCAGCCGCAATCCCGAGTTCAAAGAACCAAAGCTCTCGCAAAATCTCGAACTGGTCGAAAAACTCGGCGAAATCGGCGCCCGCTATGGCCGTCGCCCCGGAGAAGTTGCTGTAGCCTGGACGCTTCGCAACCCGCGAATCACCGGCGCAATCGTCGGCACGCGCACTGCGAAACAAGCCGAAGGTGTCATGCGCGCGGATTCTTTCCACTTGAACGCAGAAGAAATAGCGGAAATCGAATACTATTCCGCGGGCATCGCCAAAATGTCGGCAGCGTCGTAGGCCCAGGATAAAAATAAGAAAGAAGTGCGGGGAGAGAACTCGAAATGAACTTAGGTCTACACGGAAAACTGGCTGCGGTCACCGGTTCGACGGCCGGCATAGGCTATGCCATTGCCGCCACGCTAGCCGAGGAAGGAGCCCGCGTCGTCATCAACGGCAGAACGGACGCCCGCGTCGGCTCCGCTCTCGAGAGATTGCGCATGAACAATCGCGGCGCCGAATTCACCGGTGTGGCCGCTGACCTCGGCACCATCAAAGGCATCGATGCGTTTATCGAAGCCGTCCCTGTAGCGGACGTCCTCGTCAACAATCTCGGAATCTTCGAGGTCAAACCTTTCTTGGAAATCACTGATGACGATTGGCAGCGCTTCTTCGATGTGAATATTCTCAGCGGCGTTCGCCTAAGCCGCCACTATCTTTCGAACATGCTTAAGAAAAACTGGGGCCGCGTCATTTTCATCTCTAGCGAATCCGCCCAGCAAATTCCTGCCGAAATGGTTCACTACGGCATGACCAAAACCGCGCAAGTCGCCATCGCCAATGGCATCGCGCGCTCCTGCGTTGGAACCGGCGTAACCTCGAATTCCATCCTGGTCGGTCCGACCGCCTCGGAAGGTGCTAGTACCTTCGTTGCGCAAGCTGCGCGCGCCCAGGGCATCAACCCCGCGGAAATGGAAAAACAATTTTTCTCCACTGCCCGCCCCACCTCGCTCCTAAAACGCTTCGAAACCCCCGAAGAAGTTGCCGCCATAGTAGCCTTCGTAGCCGGCAACCAATCCAACATCATCAACGGCGCGGCCCTGCGCGCCGACGGCGGCGTAATCCAATCCATCCTTTAGCCGCGGGCCATGCTCGAACTCCGCACGGGCAAACCAGGGAGTCGGAGTTTTGGTTCACCCTGAGTTTCGAAGGGTTCCGTCCATTTTAATGATGCAAGGGATTCCGGCTTCAGCCCTTGGAGAGCGCACGAATCTAATTTCCGTAGCTCGAGCCCTGGCTCGAGCTGTTGGGTTCCAGCAATCATCATCCTTCACGCCCGCAAATGATCCACTCGCCAATGCTGCACCATCTGTTTAATCGTTTTTCCGTCCGTCAACTTGTCGTTCAAAACCCTCCGCGCCAGCCCTGGCAATTCATCATCCCCCGCAAACCGTAAAGCCACTAATTGCCCCGGCGTAAACTCCTCAATTCGTCCCTGCAAATCTTGCGGCAACAGCTTCGCCATCCGCAGCCGTTCCTCCAATCGAATGACGCGATCCTGGACGCGCAAAGCAAACAGACGCGCGTTAAAAATAAAAATCAACAGTGCCGTTGCCGTGAGCAGGTGAATCACGTTGTCCGACGTAATTCCCATGCGCACCACCCGAACGATCGCCGAAATGAAATTCGTTATCAAAACCGGGATCACAAAAAAGTGGAACGTAGGCACCCACTTCGTATGATGTGAAAAATCTTGCTTCGTCATCGCAAACCTCCGTCCTGGCCTTGCATTTTAGCAGACCTGCCCGTCGGGACAGTGATCCTCACGTTACGCAAGCTCGCGTCGCGACTCCATCGCGTCCGCCCAAGCGCACAATGGATGAATGCACGGAGCTTCCCAGGCGGAAGCAAGGAGCAAGCCATGACCAACCTGAGCTTCGCCAGAATTATGTACGGCACAAGCGAGGATTCTCAGCATTCCACAAGCATGAATGCGTCCGTTCTCTCGGCCCTCTCCACACCACCTTCAAACAACGGCGCGGACAATATCGGCGAGCCGGAGACGCTCGGCCAACTTCTCCACCGAGCCTGGACCACCCTCTCCGGCAAGTCCTGATCGGCCGCCCGTCAAGTTCCCAAAAGATTGCTCTGAATGCGTCTATAACTGTTCTCCTGCGCCCACAAGCTGAGCGGAATCGCCGCTATGTCGTCAACGATGGGCACGGCGTTACCGTCCTTCGTGAGGTCGATGGTCCGCAAAAAATGCTTGCAGCTTTCGCAACACTCTACGCGAACATGCGGAAACTGCTCGGCAACATACACCGGAAGTTTCTGCTCCTGTTCCTCTCCGCAATGAGCGCAAAGAATTCGTCGAAATTCCCACTCCTGCGAACAGAATGCACATTGCAAAAACCGCTTTCCTCCATCCCCTTCAGGCCGCAACACGCCAAGCAGGGGGAGGGAATTGCACTGCGGGCACCGGCAAACAGTCATCGGCAAAGCTGGAGGGGGCAAAGTGCCGGCAAGAAGCTCGGCGTACGGCTGTAAGAACGCGCGCGCTAAGAACTCTGTGAGCGGTTCAGCCGATTCTGATTTCAACAATCCCGCCTTCCAAAATTCCGTCAACACATTCAGGCTCGCGGACTCTCCTTGCATCTTAAACTGCTTTGCGCGACCTGACAGTGGCCCAGGACCGTGTGCCTCGACCACGGACAAAAACCTTCTGAATGGCGCCAGCAAGGTGGAAACATCGAACTCCGCACGAAGGTTGCCGCCGGAGGGAACAACCGAGCTTTTTTCACGCGGCTTCGACAGTTCCTCTGAGAATTCCTTCTGAAATCGAACGATGTGCCCGTAAAACTCAAGGATCTGACGGGAAGAGGGGTAACCTCGCGCAAGCAACTCCGCGCGTTGCAAACGTCCGCGATAATTCACTTTTCCGGCGGGAAGAAAACTCATTTCGGCTGATCAGACGATCCAACAATCTCCTCATACCAACCTGGATGAAAGCGCTTGGCGAAGGCCAAAGTCACGTCGCCGCGAATCACGGAACCGAAAGCGCCGCGTTCCGCAAAAACGCCCATATAGATGTGAATCATGAAATTTGCAATCGTCACAAGCGCCGCGATTGGATGCACCAGCACCGCAGCATAGCGCAACCACCGTAAGCTCCACGGCAAATAATCGGTGAACCAGAGCACTACACCAGACACCAACAGAACCAGCCCCGCCCAGAAAAATGTCCAGAACAGCATCTTCTGCCCGGCATTGTAGCGTCCCGCCGGCGGCATTTTATCGTCCTGGTTCGTGATGTAGTAATGCAGCGACTTCCACCATTCCCGGTCCACGGCCGTGAAGTGCATCTGCTTATGCCACATCATGAACATGTAGATGACAGCGGCGACAAAGACCAAGCCCACCCAAGGATGCAGAATTCTCGAGATCTGCCCTCCGCCAAACACAATGGCCAGCCAGAATAGCCACGGCGACCAAAACGCAAAGCCGGTTAACAGCAAATAGATATAAGAGCCCGCTGCCACCCAGTGCGTCAGGCGCTCATGGAACGCATAGCGCAGCACGCGTCCGCGCGGAAGCACCTGCTCCGTGTGCGTCATCGCTGACCTCCTGAAGGGTGAGCCTCGTCCTCATCGTGCGCTTTTGGCCCGAAGCGCAGGTAGTGCACGAACAATCCGACCAATCCGCCCGCGATGGCCAAATTGCCGATCCACTTCAGCGGGTGCTTCCAAAGTTTCACGGAAAGCGGAATCGACGGATTGCGCGGTAGGCCGCCGTACAATTCCGGTTTCGTCGCGTCGTGAAGCACGTAAATCACGCCCGTTCCGCCAACACCCGGCGGATCATATACTCCCGCATTCGCAAAACCATAGTGATTCTTCAATTGCGCCGCGCGCGCCTCGGCCAGGTCCTTCATGTCATCTTTGGTTCCAAAGTGCAGGCAGCCTGTGGGGCAAGCCTTGATGCAAGCCGGCTCCAGTCCCTGGCTCACACGATCCGTGCAAAGCGTGCACTTGTATACGCGCTTGGTTACCTTATTCAGTTTCGGAATATTGAAAGGGCAGCCGGTGATGCAGTACCCGCAGCCGATGCAGTGATCCTGCTGAAAGTCCACCACTCCATTCGTGTACTGCACGATCGCGCCATCCGAAGGACAAGCCTCTAGGCAACCCGGCTCCGCGCAGTGCATACACTGATGTTTCCGCATCAGCCATTGCAGGGACCCATCCTCACGTTCATGCTCATTGAAAAGAATCAGGTTCCAGTAATTCCAGCGTGTCTCCGGCATCGTCTGATACGTGTTGTCAAACGACGTCGGCGAAAAGGGCATATCATTCCATTCCACGCACGCCACTTCGCAAGCTTTGCAACCGATGCAAGTCGTGGTGTCGACCAGCTTGCACACCAATGGTTGACGCTGCGTCCCCTCCCCCGGCACGCTCCCCGCGTGCCCGCTGATCTTCTGAACACGTAGTGTCGCCTGGCTCATCGTTTCTACGCTTTCTCCACCTTCACAAGAAATCCCTTGAATTCCGGCGTATACGCATTGGGATCTACCACCGTCGGTGTCACGATGTTCGCGAGTGTCTTTGCAGTCTTCCCCTCATCCTCCGAAATGCCGCGGAAGCCCCAATGAATCGGGAATCCGACCTGATACGTTTTCTTCCCATCGATCATCATTGGCTTAATTCGCTTCGTGACCATGGCCTTCGCGATGTACGTCCCCCGAATACTCGAAACCTTCACCTTCTCTCCGCCGCTGATCCCCAGGTCCTCGGCCAACTGCTCGGGAATTTCCACGAATGGCTCCGGCACAAGCTGCACGTTCATCGGATTATTCTTCGTCCAATAGTGATAGTGCTCGGTCAACCGGTAAGTGGTGCAGACCACCGTGTAACCTTCTTCCGGTGTGCTGTACTTATCGTCCGGCGTCTTGAATCTCCTTATGACCGGATTGTGCGTCTGTTGTGGGTGCAGCAAATTGCCCACCGGGCTTTCCGTCGGCTCGTAATATTCGGGAAGCGGTCCATCAGAGAAAGCTCCGAGGGGAGCGAAGATGCGCCCCACACCTTCCGGATTCATGATAAATGGACCCATGTGCTCGGCCGGCTTGGAATCGACCTTGAAGTCCGGCACGTCGTTGCCCACCCACTTCTCGGCCGATTCGCTCCACCAGATTTGCCGCCGTGAAGAATCCCAGGGCCTGCCATCTGGGTTGCAGGAAGCGCGGTTATACAGCACGCGTCGATTCGCCGGCCAGGACCATGCCCAATTCTGGTGCACGCCCAGTCCCGAAGGATCGCCGGCATCGCGCCGCATCGTCAGATTGCCTGCTTCGGTGTAGGCGCCGCTGTAGATCCAATTGCCGCAAGCGGTACTTCCGTCATCCTTCAACCAGGCAAATCCGGGCAATTGTTGCCCCGCCTTTAGCTGCTGCTTCGTCGCGGGATCCTCGGCATCCAAGAAAGTCTTTCCATTGACTTCCTTCAGCACTTCGGCGAGTGAAGGGTTCGCTGGGTCGCTGTAGGCCCACGCCAGCTTCAAAATCGGATCGGGGAACTTCCCGCCTTCGGATTGATACAAACTGCGAACCTTCAGAAAAATCTGCGCCACGATGGCTTGATCCAGCTTGCAGTTCAGCGGCGCAGGTAACGCAGCGTTCTTCCATTGCAGCCATCGCGCGGAGTTGGTGAACGTTCCATCCTTTTCGGCAAATCCCGCACAAGGCAACCGGTACACGGTCGTCTGGATGGCCCTCATCTCTTCGGTCGTGGTTCCAGGAGCCCTCCAGAACTCGCTAGTCTCATCCTCATAGATTTCGCCAACGACGAGCCAGTCGGCTCTTTTCAGCGCGTCGATATTTTTCTTCGTATCCGGCCCGATGGCCACGCCATTCATGCCGAATGCGAATATGCCTTTGACGATACCGTTGTACATGTTGTCCCAAAGGTAGGTCCAGGAATAGTTGCGATCTACCTTGGGCAAGTAATCGTAGGCCCAGTCGTTTTGTTTCGTTGCGGCATCGCCATAGAACGCTTTCAGCATGCTCACCGCGAATTTCGGTGTGTTGCCGTAATAGTTGAAGGAAGCCCACTTCTCCGGTTTCGACGGAGTGGGAGTGATCCGTTTCATCCAGCCTTCGAACGAACCGTCCGCCGGCGTAGGTACCTTCAGGTAGCCGGGCAAGTTGTCGAAAATCCCCGCCATATCCGTAGCGCCCTGGATATTCGAATGTCCTCGAAGGGCATTCACGCCTCCGCCCGCGCGCCCAATGTTGCCCATCACGAGTTGCAGAATCGCGGCCGTACGAATGATCTGCGTTCCAAAGCTGTGGTGCGTCCAACCCACGGCATAAATGACGCTGGCGACTCTCTTCATGTCGCCATCTTTGCGAACGGACGTGAACAGGTCTGCCGCCTGCAGGTATTTTTCCTGCGGGATTCCCGTGATGCGTTCCACCATCTCTGGTGTATAACGCGCATACTGCCTGCGCAGAAGCTGGAACACACACCGGGGGTTCTGCAGCGTGAGATCGTAGGCAGGCTTCTCGGGAAGCACCGGAGCCGGCGGCGGTGCTCCCTCGGTGGGATGGGCGGCCGGCATTGCTTTTCCAGAACTATCGCCGCTCGCGTAATTCCAGCTCGCTCGGTCGTAGGTCTGTGTCTTCGCGTCGAATCCGGAGAACAGACCGTCCTCTTCCGAGAGCTTGAAGTCATCCTTCACGATAAACGCGGCGTTCGTGTAATTCAGCAGGTAGTCTTTGGCGAACCGGTTGTTTTCAATCGCGTAACGGATGAACCCGCCAAGAAACGCGATATCTGAGCCGGCGCGGATCTGCAGAAACAAATCGCTCACCGCCGCAGTGCGCGTATAGCGCGGATCAACCACAATCAGCTTTGCATTTCGAGTGCGCTTGGCTTCGATCACCCATTTAAATCCGCAAGGGTGATTTTCGGCCGGGTTTCCGCCCATGACCAGCATCATGTCGGCATTCTTGATGTCAACCCAGCCGTTGGTCATCGCCCCGCGTCCGAATGTTGGTCCCAAACTTGAGACCGTAGGTCCGTGTCAAACCCTGGCCTGGTTTTCCAGGTGCACGACCCCCAAGGCGCGCATGGACTTCACCACAAGATAGTTGAACTCGTTCGTATCGGTACAGCCGCCGGTCCAGGCGATTGATTCGCAGCGGTTCACGCGATGCCCGGCAGCATCGGTTTCAACAAAACTATCGTCGCGGGTCTTCTTGACCTTCTCCGCAATCTCCGAAAGCGCCTGATCCCAGGAGATATCTTCCCAATCCGTGCCGCCGGGCCGCCGCACCTGCGGTTTCACGATCCGTCGATCATTCATGATGTCCTGCTCGAGCGACGAACCCTT
The DNA here is from genome assembly GCA_963722985.1 of Candidatus Acidiferrales bacterium. GTDB lineage: Bacteria > Acidobacteriota > Terriglobia > Acidiferrales > UBA7541 > Acidiferrum. The sequence goes on from CAVROZ010000008.1 coordinate 2,142,373, forward strand.
GGGACAAAGTGTCCCACGATTAATCGGGTGATCCGGATCTCCTTCGACGTGAACCACCTGGGGGGTGACGTTCTTCGCCCGGTCGCCAATCGTGTAAATGATGACTCCGCAACTGACCGAGCAATACGGACACGTCGACCGCGTCTCATTCGCGCGTGCAATCTTTAATGATCGGAGTTCGGCGAAGGCAGGTTGAAGATCAAACCCAAAAACAGCGGCGGCCGCGCCTCCAACCGTTGCTAACTTGAGAAAATCCCGGCGAGACGCTTCCATAATTCTTCCCCCTGGACCTTTATGGTGAAGCGATGCCGAAGGCGCGGCGAATCCTTTCTATTCTGCCAGCCCGTCCGCTGTCAAGCCGATTGACGTTGGGGGCCCCGAAAAACGGATATACCGGTGATTGCTGGAAGCCTGGCGCTAACAGAACGGTGGTCAAAAAAGCCGTCTTTTTTTGCCGAAAGTCGTGCAACAGGCCCTCGGGGCTGCGCTGTACCAAAGTGCTAGTTTCGGTCGCGGCACATCCGGTGGATTTCCCCTGCGCTCCTTCCTCGGATGCCCAAGAATAAAGGTACGTGCGGAGTTCGTCCGCTCAGGCCCAGTTTTGGCGATCCATTCGATTCCGGCAACTGAGGTCTACCCAGGTTCTTTCGAGGCTCCAGCTCTTGGTCTATGGCAGACGGAACCAATCTCGCGCAATCTCACGGCCCTCTCAGGCCTCCTTTTCGGTTGGCCTTGCGGGTCGGAATCATCTTGGGCCTCACCGTACTCTTGGGTTCGGTAATCGCCGCCCTTCTCCTTCCAAAAGGATTCACTCTTGCCGCCATTGGCGACACCGTGCAGGTCGCACTTGTCACCGCCGCAACGATTCTTAGCTTCCAGAACTTCCTGCACAGCCATTCGCGAGTGCGCATTTTTTGGTTCTTGATCCTTACGGGCTCTTTTCTCTGGACCGTCAGCAACGGGATTTGGGCAGTCAACGAATTGCGGTCCGCGCATCTCGTGCCGGATGTCCCACTCTCGGATATTCTCCTTTTCTTGAAGGTGGTGCCGCTTACTGCCGCTATCGCCATCGCTCCCGACCGCAAGCAAGACGCGCATTTCCGTGCCTTCGGCCTTCTGGACGTCTTCGTTTTGATGATCTATTCCCTCTATCTTTTCGCCTTCGGCGTCTTTGCCTTTCGGCTCTTACCCGGCGCGGAGCCCAGTTACAATCTCTATTTCGATGTAGCCGACGCCATCGGCAATCAAACGCTGGTAGTCGTGGTCGGCGTCGCGGTTTTGCGCGCGCAAGGCAACTGGCGCGGCCTCTACCGGCTCTATTTCTGCTGCGCTGCGTGCTACGCCTTGGGTTCCAACCTCAGCAACGTAGCGATCGATACGGGAACCTACTACACCGGCAGCCTCTATGATGTTCCGCTCGTGATTTCTTTGGTGGCCTTCATTTGCATGATTCTCGCGGGCCGTACGTCCTGCCAGGATCAGCGTCTCGAACCGGCGACGAAGCAGTCGCAAGCTCCTGCAAATCCAGCAACCTTTTTGTCCGAACATCTGGCGATGTTTGTGGCGCTGTCCACTCCCATGATTGGACTTTGGTTGCTCTCTCACACATCCGCACCTTCCCAGCTTCGCTCCTTCCGCCTCACAATCACTCTGCTCACTATTTTTCTGGTTACGTTCCTCCTCTCCATCAAACAGGACATCCTCGCCGAAGGACTTTTCCAGTCGTTGAAACGGCTCTCAGAGAACCGCAGCAGCATCGAGCGATTCAAAACCCATCTCACGCAAAGCGAAAAACTCGCTTCCCTCGGAGAACTCGTCGCCAAGGTAGCGAATCAGATCAAGGGTTGTATGACATCAATTCTCGAGGCTGCGACACTCTTTACGGCTCGCGCGGACGTGGATTCCCGGATCCAAAGCATGGCTGGAAAAATCGGCCAGTACGCCAAACGCACGGACGTCCTGGTCGATCACATGCTTCATTTCGCACAGGAAACTCCATTGCAATTGGTTCGGTTGGACGTCAAACCCGTCCTTGAAAGTGCCCTGCATCTCAGCCGTATTGCCAAGCTTCCCCGCATTCGCGTCGATGTCGCCGAGGAAGGAGACTGCCGGCCTGTCCGCGGCGATTCCGGTCACCTTCTCCACGTCTTTCTGCAATTAATCTCGAACGTCGTCGATGCTCTCGAAGAAGTCGACGGCGGAACATTGGACATCACGCTTCGCGCGAACGGCTCGCAACTCATGTTGGAATTTGCAGACTCCGGCCCGGGTCTCAAGGAACCGCAGCGCGTGTTCGAGCCGTTCTACACCACCAAATCGGTAGGGAAGGGAACTGGCCTCGGTCTCAGCACCTGTTACGGCATCATCCAACAGCACGCCGGCGAAATCTCCTGCCACAACAGGCCGGAAGGCGGGGCTGTCTTCATCATCCTGCTTCCGCTCGCTCTCGAGTCTGTTCCGCAGGAAAGCCAAGTGACGGCTCCCGCCTTGGTCACGGAGGGCGCACGGTGAACTACGGTTCGCGCCAAAAATTCTATTTTGTTCTCGCCACCATCGTTTTCCTGTTTCACTTGTGCGTTGCTGCCGTGGCCAAGCCTTCCTTTCTTCTCACCATGTATGGCGACGCGACCCCCTGTGCGCTGCTCATCCTCGCCATCCTGGCCGTCGGGGAAAATTTCCGCCGACGCATTGGAATCCTTCCTCTTTTCTGGAAACTCTTTGCTGGCAGTCTCGGCGGCATGTTGCTCTCGCAGATTTATTGGTTCTATTTTGATTGGCGTAAGCTTACGGGCTCCCCGAGTCCGATCACGGGCGACACTCTCTTTCTTCTGTCGAACGTCTTTTTCCTTGCGGCTCTGGCGCTTCGCCCCCATTCCGCTGCCGCCGGTCGCAATCTGCAAATCCGCTTTCTCGATTTGATCCTGCTCAGTTTTTGGTGGCTCGCGTTATACGGCTACTTTAGCCTTCCGTGGCAAATCGGCCGTCAGGATTTTTCTCACTACAATCCTAGCTATTACACGCTCGCATTTCTCCAGCATCTGGTGATTATCATCGCGCTTGCCGTTTTGTGGGTCAGAAACTCGGCTCCTTGGGGAGCATTCTATCTCCGGCTCTGCATCGTCTTCAGCCTTATCGCAGGCGGTAATCTGCTACTCAGCGCCGCGATCGATTCGGCCTCGTATTATTCAGGAAGTTTTTGGGACACTCCCTTTCTTCTGGCGATCTATCTTCTTCTTCCCATCGCGGCTTCCGGTCCCACGTTAGAGCCCCGCGCAGACAACCGCCCGAATCGTGAACTCAGCCAAAGCGTCTGGACTGCCCGATGCGCAATGCTCGGCGTACTCTCTCTCCCCGTCATCGCCATCCTCGGACTTTACGAAAAATACATCCCCGCCGATATCGCCACGTTCCGCTTGCGACTCGTGTTTTGCGCCATGTTTCTGCTTGGCGCTTTGGTTTATTGGAAATTCAATCTTTTGGCGCACGAACTGCGCCATCTCGTGAAGCTGACAGCCGACTCCATCCAAAATCTCAACGCCGTTCAGCAACAGGTCACCCATTCCGAAAAGTTAGTCGCCCTCGGCCGCCTTGCCGCCGGTGCCGCCCACGAAATCAGCAACCCCCTCACCGCCATCTTCGGTTATTCCGAACTGCTCACCGATATTCCATCTCTCACGCCAGAAGACCGCGTCCACGCGCAACTCATTCAGCAGCAAGTTCATCATGCACAAGCCGCCGTCAACAGCCTGCGCAACACCTTGCGTCAGCAAACTTCGTCGAATTCCGTCGTGATCGATAAAAAATCGGCTTCTTGATACATTCTTTTCGCTGCGCCATGCCAAACCTGCTCTTGCTTGCGTTCGAGTTCGTTCTCATCTTTCTTGGCGTTCCTCTGCTTATTTTCTGTCGCGTTCTTCCCAATCGTCCGATGCTGTTTCTGCTGGTTGCCGGCCTGGCCGCGTTTCTCTTCCTGCGCCACGATGCGACTTTCAATTCCACCCAATTGCTCTCCGTCAGCGGCATCAGCGCAAACCTCCGGGGTCTTTTGCTCCGAGACGCAATCTTCCTCCTATTCCTCGGCCTCGCCGTGCGATTCTTCGTGCCGCAACTCCTGTTTTCCTTCCCAAAACGCGCTCCGGGCTTTTGGGCTTTGGTTATGCTCTTCTACCCACTCCTCTCCGTTTATCCCCAGGAACTGCTTTATCGCTCTTTTTTCTTTCATCGCTACCAACCGCTGTTCGGCTCCGGCTCGGCGATGCTGGTTGCGAGTGCCTGCGCCTTCGGTTTCGTTCACATCATTTTCGGTAATTGGCTCTCCGTCTTACTTTGCACGATCGGTGGCTTGCTCTTCTCACTCACCTATCAACACTCCGGCTCCCTCCTGCTGACTTGCATCGACCATGCCATCTTCGGCAACTTCATTTTCACCATCGGCCTAGGCCAATTCTTCTATCACGGCTCTCGCGTCTAACCGCCTCTCTCACATGCGTCACTGGCCGGTTATCCCACCCTCGGTTATCGTCTTGGGTTTCAGCAACCCTCCGGTCCCCCAACTCCACCATTTCTCTCCCGATTTTCGCCTACCCTCGGTAAAATACCGTGTACCGAATCCGCCCGCCCAGGAATCGATATTTTCAGCAGCGCGGATACGTATCCACACCAGGAACTCTGTGAACAATCAAGGAGCAGCCGCCGGATGGTGACGCCACCGAAAACGCTGAAGCCGGACTTGTCCTCCTTGAGGATCTCCGATACCAAACGCACCAACCCGCGCTCCGGCAAGCGCTGGATATGGGTCGCTCTCTTCGTAATTCTCTTTGGTATGGCTGGCGCCGCTGCCTTCGCTTTCAGGAATCGTAAAGTAGAGGTCGAAGTAGCCAGTGCCTCTAAACCCGCCACGGGACCAGCCGGCGTGCTCAACGCCAGCGGCTACGTCACGCCGCGCCGCCGCGCCACCATCGCCGCCAAAATCACCGGCCGCGTCACCGGCGTATTTTTCGATGAAGGCACTCGAGTCCAGGAAAATCAGCTTCTCGCGACCCTCGACGATTCGGACGCTCGCCGAGCCCTGGATTCCGCCAAAGCCGACCGCGACTCCTCGCAAGCCGCCATTTTGGACTACGAGGTCCAACTCAAAAACGCGGAAATCGAATATCGGCGCACTCAGCAACTGGTCCAGGAGGGTGTCTCCACGCAGCAGGCCCTTGACTCCGCTGTCATGACCGCAGACAGCTTGCGCGCCAAAATCGCCTTAGCTAAACAGCAGGTCGTTGCGGCGGATGCCCGCATTAAGGAGCAGCAGCAGGCCGTCGACAATTGCACCATCCGCGCGCCCTTCGCCGGAATCGTCGTTTCGAAGGACGCACAAGTCGGCGAGATGGTCTCCCCCGTCTCCGCAGGTGGCGGCTTCACGCGAACCGGTATCGCCACGATCGTTGATCTTCATTCCAATGAATTTGAAGTTGATGTCAGCGAAGCCTACATCGCCCGAGTGTTCGACAGTCAAGCGGTCAATGCGGTTCTCGATGCCTATCCTGACTGGGTCATTCCCGCCAAGGTTCGCACCGTAATTCCTACGGCTGATCGCCAGAAAGCTACCGTTAAGGTACGAATTTCGATTACTGAGCCCGATCACAAGAAACTTTTTGACCCGGCCAAAGACCCGCGCATCTTACCGGACATGGGCGTGAAGGTGACTTTCCTCGAGAACGAAAGCAAACCCGGCGCAAAAGAGACCAAGACGCCCGCCGTGGCACTGGTCCCGCAAAAGGCCATTCGCCAGGACAATTCCTCCAAGTACGTCTTTGTCGTCACAGGTGACACCGTCGAGCGCAGAGCCGTAACCACGGGCGAAGCTCGTGGGTCCGACGTCGAAATTCTAGCGGGCATTCAACCTCAGACCGTGGTGGTCGTCACCGGCCCGGACACTCTTCGAGACGGTCAGTCCGTCCAGATTCAAAAATAGGAGCGCGTTCCGATGGTCAATGTTGACAGCAGTGGGGGCAAACGCGGACTGATCCAAGTCCGCGACCTCGACAAAACCTATCGTCGTGGCGGCGAAGAGATCCACGTTCTTCAGGGCCTGAATCTCGACGTCTCTGCCGGCGAATTCGTCGCCTTTATGGGGCCGAGCGGTTCCGGCAAGACCACTCTCTTGAATCTTCTCGGCGGTTTGGACGTTCCTACACGCGGCAGCATCAACGTTGCCGGCGATGAGATCACCAACATGTCCGCCGGCAGGCTCACCGAATGGCGCGCCCGCCACGTTGGCTTCATCTTTCAGATGTACAACCTGATTCCCGTCCTCACCGCGTTCCAAAACGTCGAGCTTCCTCTTCTCCTCACCAAGCTCTCCAAAGCGGAACGCCGCGCCCACGTCGAAACTGCTCTTTCCATCGTCGGTCTCACGGATCGGATGAGCCACTTTCCCCGCCAGCTCTCCGGCGGTCAGGAGCAGCGCGTCACGATCGCCCGCGCCATCGTTTCCGACCCTACCTTCCTCCTCTGCGACGAGCCAACCGGAGACCTCGACCGTAAAAGCGCCGACGAAGTCATGGCTCTTCTCGAAGAACTCGTCGGCCAGCACCACAAAACCGTACTGATGGTCACTCATGATCCTCTTGTCGCGGCCCGTGCTCAGACCATCCTGCATCTCGAAAAGGGCGTTCTCGTCGAAGGCTCTAAATTCCCTAGCACCGTCACCGCCGGGGGTGTTGCATGAAATTCGCGCGTATCATCTGGGCCAACCTCTTTCGCAAGAAAGTTCGCCTCCTTCTCACCATTGGTTCCTTTGCCGTCGCTCTCTTCCTCTTTGTCTTTCTGGCGGTTGTTCGTGACGCCTTTAACCGCGGCGCCGATGTCGCTAGTGCCGACCGCCTCGTGGTCATCAACCGCACCTCCATCATCAATCCCATCCCGCTCGCCTACCGTGACAAGATTCTCCGTATTCCTGGTGTCAAAGCGGTTACTCACAACAACTGGTTTGGCGGCACCTACATCGAAGAGAAAAACTTCTTCCCACAATTTGTGATCGATCCGGAAAATCAGCGCACGGTTTTTCCCGAACTCGTGGTTCCGGATGACCAGTGGAAGGCTTTTGTGAACGACCGTCAGGGTGCCATCGCCGGCGCTAAGCTCGCCCAGCGCTTTCACTGGAAGATTGGCGATCGCATTCCCATCAAGACCACCTTCTATGGCGGCGCTTCCTGGGAATTTAATCTCGTTGGCATCTATCATGGGAACAAGCCCCAGTCGGACGAAACTCAATTTTGGCTGCAGTGGGATTATTTCGAAGAAAAAGTCCCGGAAACCGACAAAGGCCGCATTGGCTGGTACGTTCTCCGCATCAACAATCCGGAAGATTCTCCCCGCATCTCCCAGGCCATCGACGCCGAATTCGCCAACTCCCCCTTCGAGACCAAGACCCAGGCCGAGTCCGCCTTCGCCGCCAACTGGGTGAAACAGTTCGGCAACATACAGAAACTCATTGTTAGCATCGGCGTCGTCGTCTTCTTCACGCTTCTTCTCGTCACGGGCAACACCATGGCCATCTCCGTCCGAGAGCGCACCTCGGAACTCGCCGTCTTCAAAGCGATCGGCTATTCCGACCGCTCTGTCCTTTTCTTCGTTCTCGCCGAAGCCCTGACCATTGCCTTGATTGGGGGCCTCCTCGGCATGGTTCTGGCTATGGTCGCGGTGCCGGGTCTGGCAGCTGCTCTGAATGGCCTGCTCCCGAACATCGTTCTGGCGCCCAAAATGCTCCTGTTCGGCCTTCTCGTTGCCGTCATCACGGGGTTCCTCAGCGGCTTCCTGCCGGGCATGAGCGCCATGCACTTGCGCATCGTCAACGCACTGCGGAGAGTCTGATCATGGTCGAAAAATTCTTCGGTTTCTTTCTCATCACCATTGCCGCGATCATCGCCCTTCTGCTCATTCTCTTAGTCGTTTTCGGCGTCCTCGCAGGCTTGCTCGCGCCATTTCTCGGGAATGTTCCAATCTCCTACAACTTCCGCAGCATCCGCGCGCGCTGGACCTCCACAATTGTCGCCGTTCTTGGAATCGCTGGGACCGTGGGCGTCTTCGTTGCCATGCTGTCACTCGCTCGTGGCTTCAAAGCAACTCTTGTTGCTTCCGGATCTCCCGGCAACGCCTTGGTTATGCGCGCGGGTTCTACCTCCGAAATGATGGGCGGCATCACGCTGGACTCCATTAAAGTCCTTCAGGACGCTCCAGGCATTGCGCGCAATGCGTCCGGCAGCCCGCTTCTCACTCAAGACGTGGTCGGCGTCATCCCCGTTCCGATGATCAGCACCGGCACGGACGCCAACGTGCAGGTCCGAGGTGTCTCTCCGAATGTTCTGGAAATTCGCAAGTTTGTGAAAATCATAAAGGGCCGCATGTTTCAATCCGGCCTCAACGAACTTGTTGTCGGCAAGAATGCCGCTACCACATATCAAGGATTGACCGTTGGCAACAAGATCGATTTCGCCAGCGGCCATTGGACAGTGGTCGGCGAATTCGACGCCGGTGGTTCCGCATTCGACTCGGAAATCTGGTGCGACTCGCAGATTTTCAATCAAGTGTTACAGCGGCCAGCCGACGTGTTCCAGTCCGCTACCGTCCATCTCGCTTCGCCCGCCACATTTCAGGAATTCAAAGACGCTGTCACGTCTGATCCCCGCATGAACGTGGACGTCTACCGCGAAATCGACTACTACGCCAAGCAATCAACGACGATGACTAAGCTCATCACTGTACTCGGCGGCCTGGTCGCTCTCATCATGGCCGTCGGTGCGATCTTCGGCGCCCTCAACACCATGTACTCCGCCGTCGCCGAGCGCGGCCGCGAAATCGCTACCATGCGCGCAGTAGGCTTCTCCTCCTGGAACGTAATCCTCTCCTTCCTCTTCGAAGCGCTGCTGATTTCCTTCCTCGGCGGAATCATCGGCTGCATGGCCGTCCTTCCATTGAACGGGCTAACCACCAGCACCATGAATTTCCAAACCTTCTCGAACGTAGCCTTCGCCTTCAAAATCACCTTCGACCTCCTGCTTATGGGCGTGCTCTTCGCTCTGGTGATGGGTGTTTTAGGTGGTCTTCTGCCGGCAATCCGTGCCGCGGTGCAGCCAGTCTCCGTAGCGCTCAGGGAGCTCTAAACTGCACCTGATTGCGCCGGGCCTGCGGGCAGGCATCGAGGGTTTCTTTTTCGTAGGGCGCAGCTCTGCTGTGCCTTAAGTCCGCACAAATCAAATAATCTTGCGCGTCTGCCTCACAAGCCGCGCCGCCGTCTCGCCCATCGCGTGGGCGCTCGTTTGTGTCCATCGACCCCAGCCGCTAGAGGCCTGAGACCGTGCTCGCCCCGCTCCAGGAAGAACCTCTTGCACATTTGTTTCCGTACCCCACCGGAATTTTCGCAACGCACATGCTAAACTGCACATTTACAGAGGAAAAATCATGAGTCTATCGCTCGCGTCCTCGTCACTCCGCGTTCAAATGGCGCTGCTACTCTCGTCTCTGGTCCTTCCCGCTCTCTCCGCCCAGCGACCCTCTTCCGATCTTTTCCACGGTCTCACCTGGCGGCTCATCGGCCCGCATCGCGGCGGACGCGTCACTGCCGTCGCCGGCATCGCTCGAAACACGCAGACATACTACATGGGCACGCCCGGCGGCGGTGTCTGGAAAACCACCAACGCAGGCCGCACCTGGGAGCCCATCTTCGACCAGGCCCACGTAGCTTCGATCGGCGATCTCGTCGTTGCCCCGTCGGATCCCAACGTCATCTACGTTGCCACCGGCGAGCAAACCGACGGCAACGGCTTGTGGAAATCCACCGACGCGGGCGCCACCTGGATCAATCTCGGCTTCTCCGATTCTCCAATCATTCCCTCGGTCCTGGTCGATCCCGACGACGCCAATTTCGTCTACGTCGCCGTCGCTGGCAAGTTCACCCCGAGCGAATCACGCGGTATTTTCAAATCCACGGACGGCGGCAAAACCTGGCGCAGGGTGTTCTACAAAGACGACCATACCAGCCCCACCGAACTTGATTTCGATCCCGCCAACTCTCACACCATCGTCGCGGTCATCCGCCGCATTCCTCCCGCTCCTGGAGAAAAGCCCGTCGAAGGTGTTGACAGTCAACTTCTCCGCTCGACGGACTCCGGCGAAACCTGGCTCCCCATGGGCGACCAAGGCCTTCCCGCGGCGCATCGCCAGCGCGTCGGCCTTTCCGTCGCGCCCGCGCTCGGCGGCAAGCGCATTTTTGCGCTCATGGAGCAGGGCCTGTTTCGCTCCGACAATTCCGGCTCCAGTTGGCAGAAAATCACAACCGACCCGCGCATCCGGGGCTCAAACTATTTCGGTCGCGTTTTTGCGGATACGCAAAACCCCGACGTGGTTTACGTAATGCAAACCTCGACCTACCGCTCTTCTGACGGCGGCCGCACCTTCGTGGCCTGGAAGGGCACTCCCAGTGGCGAAGATGATCACGTCCTCTGGATCGATCCCCAAGATCCCAATCACATCGTCGAAGGCACCGATCAGGGCGCAGTCATCACCTACGATTGCGGCAAAACCTGGAGCACTTGGCTCAATCAGCCCACCGGCCAGTTCTACCGCGTCTCGACCGACAACGATTTTCCCTATCGCCTCTACGCCTCTCAGCAGGATTCCGGCTCGATCGTCGTTCCCAACCGCACCGACTTCGGCCTCATCACCTATCGCGACTGGTTTACCAGCGGCTCTTTTGAAAGCAGCTTCATCGCTCCCGATCCGCTTAACCCGAAATACGTCTTCTCTCTCGGCTGGTATGGCAATGTCATTCGTATGGATCGCAATACCGGCCAGATTGCCACGCTCTTCATCGCCCCGCCAAACTATCGAGCCAGTTGGGAAACGCCCATCACCTTTTCTCCGCGCGATCCTCACGCGCTGTACTATGCCGCTCAATTCCTAGTGAAAACCAGCGATGGCGGCCAAACCTGGAAAGAGGTCAGCCCGGACCTCACCGTAAAACCTTCCGCAACTTCTCCGGCGTCCAAATCCGATGCCGCGGGCCACATTCCATCTAAAGATGACAACGAAAACTCCGGTTCCTTTTGGGACGACGACGATGACGATCCGCAGGGCGGGCCCGTCCGCGGCTTCATTCAATCCATCGCGCCTTCTCCACTCGACGCCAACCTCATCTGGGTGGGTACTTCCACGGGCCTCATCCAGGTCACACACGATGGCTCAACGTGGTCCGATGTCACTCCGGTGAATCTTCCCGAACATGCCTATGTAAACTCCATTGAGCCCTCGCCGCAAGACCCCAACGCCGCCTACGCCGCCGTTTTCGTTCGCCGCGACACGCATCCGTACTTCTATCGCACCAATGATGCCGGCAAAACCTGGCAGAAGATCGTGTCTGGCCTTCCCGAAGCGGGTATCGCTCGCGTTATTCGCGAAGATCCCAAGCGTAAAGGCATGCTCTTCGCCGGCACTGAAACCGGTATCTACCTCTCTTACGATTGCGGCGATCACTGGCAAACGCTCCGGCTCGGTCTTCCCACCGCCTCTGTGCGCGACATCACTATTCATGGCGACGATCTTGTGGCCGCCACGTTCGGCCGCGGCCTCTGGATTCTCGACGACATTTCTCCTCTTCGTCAGTGGAACGACAGCGTCCAAAAGAGTCTCGTGCACTTTTTCACCCCGCAAACTGCCATCCGCACTCACTGGGACAATCACCCTGACACGCCCCTACAACGCGATACCGAAGCCTCAGGAAACCCTCCCGACGGCGCCATCCTCTACTATTTCCTGAGTGCGCCGCCAAAAGGTGAAATTGCTCTCGACGTTCTCGACGAGAAAGGCGTGCGCATCCAACATTTCTCCAGTATCGCCAAGGAGGAATCGCTCCCTCCCGCCAATGTTCCCGAATACTGGTTTTATCCACCTGCTGCTCTTCCCGCAACTCCGGGAATCAATCGTTTCGTATGGAACCTTCAGTACCCGCACCCAACAGCTCTACCCTTCGGCTTCTTCGGCGAACGCCTCGAATACACCGAATACACGCTTCCCGATCACGCCGTTCCCGGCGAAACGCCCCGCTTCCAGCCGCCAGGCCCATTCATCTCTCCCGGCACTTACGATCTCGTCTTGACCGTCAACGGGAAATCCTATAGGCAGAAACTCCAGGTCGCTCCCGATCCGCGCATCAAGATTTCCGCATCGGACTACGCGGCCCAATTCAATCTCTCCCAAAAATTCTGCGACCTGATGGAGGTCTCCGCCACCGCCTTCCACGGCTTCGCTTCCCTCGATGAACAACTTGGCGAGCGCAAGAAATCTCTGCCAACCAACGCGCCCAAAGAACTGACTGACGCATTCGCAAACGCCGAAAAACAGGCTGACGAGCTCGAAACCGGCAACGGAGCCAACCCCGGCTTCGGTATCATCAACCGCGACGCCGGCCGCTACCTCGAAATGGTCCAGGCCGCCGACACCGCTCCGACCGAATCCGTCCGCAGCCTCTACAAACACACCTGCGATGCCTTCACCACCGACACCACCGCCTCCCAAAAATTCGCCACCGCCACACTGCCAGCCCTGAACAAACTCCTCGAATTCCAAAAACTAGCCCCAATCAATTACGCCCCAGCCTCCGCACCGGCTCCATCGTGCAGCCCATGAAATCGCGCTTGTAGCGCTGTCTTGCCCTGAGCTTCGAACAATGGACCGGCAACCTTGCGTCGTGACTGGTTCTCACGGTGGCGGGTCTTTTGACCCGTGTTTCTCTTTCGTTCGGCCCAAGCACTGTTGACCCTGAGCCTCGAAGAGATGGCCCCCCCCGAGTCCCTACGATTACAATAATTACTTCCTTAAAAGCAAAAAACGCGCCGACCAGGGTCGGCGCGTCAATCTGCGCTCAAATCACCTACCTGCACTCAATCACTGGCCGCTGCATTTCGCGTTCCCGACGCATCCGTCTCCGTCACCACGCTCCCCACGGCCCGGAACCGCACCACCAATATGGTCAAATCATCCGCTTGCCGCGCTCCTCGCGCGAAATTCTCCACCGATTCCAGAACCGTCTTCTGAATCTCATCGAGCGGCATTTCATTCTTCCCGAGCAGCACAGCCCGCAATCGTCCCGTCCCATACAGCTGCTCATCGGGGTCCATCGCCTCCGTAACACCGTCGCTATACAGCACCAGCGTGTCGTTCGGCTCCAACTGCAACGTAGTTGTTGAAAACTCTGCCTCCGGAACCAGTCCGACGGGGAACGATCCTTCCGTGAAAGCCTCCTCCGCAGTCGCCCCGCGCATCAACACCGGCGATGGATGCCCTGCATTGATATATTCCAGCTTCCCGGTGTCACTCATAATTCCAAAGAACATCGTTGCGTAACGCCCTACCTCGGCGTGATCGCACAAAAACCGGTTCACATGATTAAACACGCGCGCCGGATCGGTTCCCAGCGTCATACCGGAAAGCGCTCCCTGCAACATCGTCGTAAGCAGTGCCGCGCCCAATCCTTTCCCGCTGACGTCTGCCAACAAAAACGCCGTCCGCCGGTCATCGAGCGGAAACACATCAAAATAATCTCCGCCGACCGACAAGCACGGAAAATTCACGCCAACAACGGCCAAATGGGGGAAATCACGGAAGTTCTTGGGCAAAAGTGCCTGTTGAATATCCCGCGCAATTCCGATCTCCTGCTCTAGTCGCTGCCGTTCGCGCTCGCGTTCCACCAATCGCGCGTTGTCCAGGATGCTCGCTGCGTCGGCCGCCAGCGCGTCCAAAATCTGACGATCCAGTTTGGAAAACGCGGTGGGCCGCTTCGAATCCAGATACAGGACGCCAAGAAATTCGCCCTTCGATACATTGGTAGCCGATTCGCTGCTGGCGCGCGAGGACGCGTACAGCGGGATCACCACCACCGCGCGCAAACCCTGCGCCACGATGCTGGCCGCAGCCTGCAGGTTCATTTCCGCCTGCTCGATATCTTCCGTAATCACCGGCAGCTGTTTCTTCATCGCCAACTGAATGGCCGTCTGGCTCGGCGTCATGCTTTCGGGGGGCAACCGCTGCCCGCCACTACGCCGCGCCAATCGCACGCGCAACCGCTCCGACGGGCTCGCGGAAATGGTTTCCACCGCTTCTTCGAGCAGTCCGCGATCAGCATCCGTCACGGCCACGGCATGATCGATCATCTTCGCCAGGACCGAATCCAGCGGCAATTGCGAGTGCAGCAGGGAAGTGGCCTCGAGCAGCAGGTTCAACTTCCGCAACCCGCCGCCGGTCGACTCCGAGCTTGTCATATGATCGATGCGAGTCAACAACTGCGGAATCGATTCGTCGGAAGTGCCGGTCGCGGCGCGAAAAATGACTTGATAAGAATCCTCGAGCCCAAATGTAATCATGTCGCCGTCGGTCAATGCACGGCTCTCCACTTTTTCGCCGTTCACAAAGATGCCGCGACGTTGTCCGCGATCTTCCAAGTAGTAGCGGTTCGCCTCGGTAACAATCGCTCCGCAGTTTCGCGAAATACGGCGATCTGTCAGTTGTAGATGGTTGCCGGTTTCCGCGCCCCGTCCGATCAGGAACGGCGTTTGCGTCACGCGCACGTACTTCCGTGCGCCATCCGGCGAGATGACTTCCAGTACCGCTTCCGCTTGTGCCAGCGCTTCCGTCATTCGTTCTCTATCCTGACTTGCCCGCCAAACCGCAAATTGTAACACGCATACGCCTGCCAGCGCCTTACCCCTTGCTTCCTGCCTAGGTCCCCGCCAAAATACCCCCGCCGTCTGTTCCGATATGCCGCACTTCGGAATCTCTAGGAGTCTACCCATGTCCCCGCTGTGCTCTTTGCCTTGCAAGCAGCATTGCATTTTGCTCATGGGCACCCTCTCTACCGATGCGGGTCTCTCTCACACCGATCCGGTCGTCCCGATCCTGATCGCTTCGATTTTCATCACTCTCGGAGCCGCGCTCGGTGGTTTCCTCATGCGATGGATGAGGCAGCCAGCCGTTCTCGGAGAACTCCTGGTCGGTCTTCTCGCCGGAAACCTCGGTTACTATTTCGGCAATCCTACTCTCGCGGTTCTCCGTGAAGGCGACACTCTCTCTCGCATCGCTTCGATGGCCCTCACTACACATTTCAGCCTCGGCGAAGCTACCTTAGAGATCCTTCCGCCCAGTGCCCACGCGACCTACCTCGCCAATCTACTTTCCGGCCCTCAGGGGCAAACCTACATCTCCGTCTACGAGTTCATCGATGTCATCTCCCGTCTCGCCATTCTCGTTCTCCTCTTCATGGTCGGCCTGGAAATCAGCCTCGTCGAGATGAAGCGCGTCGGCAAATACTCCACCTACGTAGCACTCCTCGGCATTATTCTCCCCATGCTCCTCGGCATGGGCGTGATGAGACTCCTGCACCCAGAGAGTCCTCTCGCCGTCGATCTGTTCGTCGGCGGCATCCTCACGGCCACCAGCGTTGGCATTACCGCGCGCGTCCTCCGCGATCTCAACCGCGAAAAAACCGAAGAGGCCCGTATCATCCTCGGCGCCGCCGTCATCGATGACGTCCTTTGCCTCATCGTTCTCGCTGTAGTCAGTGGCCTGGTCGCCACCGGCACCGTCAGCTTCGTTTCCATTGCCGCTACGACTGGCAAAGCCGCACTCTTCCTCGTGGCTTCCCTCGGCATCGGTATCTGGCTCACTCCGAAACTCGTGCGCCGCCTCGCCCATTCTGGCGTCAGCAATCTAAAACTTCTCTTCGGGGTAAGCTTCGCGCTTCTCCTCGCGTGGCTGGCCAACGTTGCACAGCTGGCCACCATCGTCGGCGCTTTCGCCGCAGGCATGGTTCTCAACAGTTTCTTCGACAAGGAAGTAGAAGGAACCTCCCTGCACGAATTGCTCTCGCCGATCGAATCTCTTTTGGTGCCGTTGTTCTTCGTCTGGATGGGTATTCAAGTGAAACTCGAAACCATGGCGAGCAAGGACGTCGTCATGGCTGGCCTCGCCCTCACCATCGTCGCCATCGTCGGAAAAGTTGCCGCCGGTTGGGGCTGCCCGGCCGAGTTAAACCGCCTCGCCGTCGGTTTTGGCATGATGCCCCGCGGCGAAGTCGGGCTGATCTTCGCCGGCATAGGCCGCAGCATCGGCGTAGTCGACGAAGGTCTCTTCTCAGCTATCGTTCTCCTGGTAATGGTTACCACCGTGCTGGCTCCCATCCTGCTTCGCGCCACTCTGGGGCAAGGCCCAATCGCGCCGCGTCCTGCGCTTTCTTGATCGAGGCAGGGTGCCGGATCCTGGATTTTTCCTGCTTAGGGCGCCGATCACGAGGCCGGCATGTTCAGTTTTTCTTCGGCTGCGCCTCAAGCCACCCTCGAACGATCCGCAATTTCGAGCCTGCCGCCGGCAGGCAGCCGATTCCTCGACCTGCCGATCTCTACTCAATCTGTGCGTTTCGACCTAATCTTCAACCCCCAAAATCTTTTTCTCCCGCAGTACGTTTCACAATAAACCTCTTCCAAGTAAACGTTTGCGCAATATAATTGCAATCAGCCCTCGAACCCCAAAGGAATTTACCGCTCATGCCAAAACTCAAATTCCTCGTCTCCCTGATGACCAATGACAACGACTACCAACTGGAGCAAGCTCGTTCCGCCGAAGAAACCGCGCGCAGGCTCGGAGTCGAAGCCCAAATCCTCTTTGCTGAAAACGATGCAATCACACAAAGCACGCAAATCCTGAGAGCCATTCAAGCCCCCGAAAAGGATCGCCCGAACGCCATCGTTTTTGAACCGGTCGGCGCCACCGCCCTGCCTCAAGTCGCTCGCGCAGCCGTTGCCGCGGGCATCGGCTGGGTCGTCTTAAATCGAGAAGCCTCCTACATTGCCGAGATTCGGCCTTCTACGAAAGTCCCCGTCTTCAGCGTCAGTTCTGATCAACTGGAAGTGGGCCGCATTGCCGGCCGCCAGTGCGCGACCCTGCTCCCGCGGGGCGGCGCGATTCTCTACATCCAGGGCCCCTCCCAGACCACCGTCTCGAAAGGCCGGGAAGCAGGTCTGCACGATGCAATTCCACGAAATATTCACCTTTCGGTTCTCCGCGGCCAGTGGACCGAAGAGAGCGCCCAGCGCGCTGTACGTTCCTGGCTGAGCCTGTCCACTTCAAGGAAAGCCATCATCGATCTGGTGCTGTCGCAGAACGACGCTATGGCCATCGGCGCGCGAAAAGCCTTTCAGGAACTGCCGGCCGAATTGGAGCGCGAACGTTGGCTCACGATTCCATTTCTAGGCTGCGATGGTGTTCCAAAAACAGGTCAAGCTTGGGTCCGCAGCGGCCTACTGACCGCCACCGTCCACATTCCGCCAAGCAGCGGGCCTGCCCTGGAAATGCTCGTCGACGCGTTACAAAATAACAAATCCGTCCCGGAGCGCGCCTTTACCGCCGCCAGTTCCATGCCGCCCCTTGAAAAGCTAGCCCCCGCAAAATCCGCCTGATCGTCACGGATGGAGCGTCGTGCCTAACGGTCGGCATCTTGCCCTGCTGTCTTGGCCCACCTTCTGGTAAAGTCTATGGCCTGTCGGAGAGGGCGCCATGGATGAACCGGAAAAGCTTGGGACTCATCAGAAAGCGTTGACCATTAACCTCGATGCTGCGGTGTTTGGATCGTTCGCAGAAATTGGCGCTGGCCAGGAAGTGGCGCGATGGTTCCTGACGGTCGGTGGCGCATCGGGAACTGTCGCCAAGACCATCTCCGCTTATGACAAAGAGGTCAGCGACGACTTGTACGGTGCGGGGACGCGTTACGTGTCAAAGGCCCGGTTGCAGGCGATGTTGGACAACGAGTGGGCGCAGTTGCTGAGCCAGTTGCACGCGACACGTGGAGCGACCACCCGGTTTTTCTCTTTTGTGGACACGATTTCCGCACGGAATTTTTCCGGGACCAACGATTGCCATGGTTGGCTCGGATTGCGTTTTCTGCAGCAGCCGGGCGGGCCCTCAAATGACGTGATTCTCCACGTAAATCTGCGCGATCCAACCAACCTGCAGCAGCAGGAAGCCGTCGGGATCCTTGGCGTGAATCTATTGTATTCAGTCCAACACGACCTGAAGAGCGCCGGCGAGTTCCTGCAAAATTTACTGGACGGTCTCAGTCTCGAACGCTTGGAACTGGATTGCATGGAATTGAGCGGGCCGGCATTTGAAGCCTGGGACCGCAACGAGCTTCACGCCACTCTTGTGACCGAAGGTCATGCGGAGGCTGTGTTGTTCACGGTGGACAATCAGTTTTTGCCGTCGAATGAACTGTTTTATAAGCGGGCGGTCGTCCTGGCGCCCGGAAGGTTCGCTCATCTTGACCAGCTCCACGCGGACCTGGTTCGGATTACGCTGACAGAGCTCCCCGCGGAGGAATTGAAGGAGAGCAAGGGCGCGCTGGGCTTGTTCTGTTTGTCGGTCGATCCCTTGCTCGCGGACTTGAAAACCTTGCCGGCCGCGCAAATTGCGAAAATTGTCAGCGAGTTGCAAAAAGAGGGCTATGGCGTGATGTTGTTTCGTTCGTCGGAATTGTATCGGATGAGCGCGTTCTTGAATCGGTATACGAAATTTCGAATACATTTCGCGATTGGGCTGTCGGTGCTGGTGCGGGTGATGGAGGATCGCTATAAGGGACTCGCTGGAACGCTGCTCGAGGGAATTGCGCGGCTGTTCGCGCACAATGTGCGATTGGTGGTACATCCGATGCGGACAGCCGATCTAGAGCGATGGGTGAAAGAAGCGGAAATTACCGGATGGACTTGGGAAGATACGAATGGATTGGTCTATGCGGACCGATTGCATCCGGCGAAGCCGCTGGATTATTTGTACAAGTATTTGTTGGGCGAATTTTGGATTTTGCCAAATCGAACGCCAGCCGCGGGGAATACCTAGTGGCGGGTCTTTAGGCCCTTTGCACGCGCCGGGGGAACGCGCGCAGCATGGCTCGTCAGGGTTTAGAAGCGCCGGATTCGTCGTCGGCGGAGACGGCGAAGATATACCAGGCGCCGTGCGGCAGCCATTGCTCCTGCCAGCGCCAGTCATTGTCGGCTCCGGTTTGATGGTAGGTTAAGTTGTAATCAATATCCTCTTCATCTTTAAAACCACCCGTGATGCCATTCGAAATTCCGCCAGGAGCGTTGGTGTATTCCCACGAATCAAAAAACAGGTATTGCGGGTTGTTGCGGCCTACGCCCTTCATCATGGAAGAGTCGAAAGGGTTGAGTCCGAGAATCCAGTTGAGTTGCGCGGTGGCAAAAATCTGGAGCCGCCTTTGGAATTCCAGGTCGTTGGGGAATTGTTTCGTGGCCAGTCTCGCCGCGGTGGCTAGGGAAGCGAGACGCGCGTTTTCGCCTTGCCACCAGGGAGCAACCTCGGTGTTGTGGGGAAAGAAAAAGGTGATGTGGCGATTGCCGTCTTTGTCCTGTGTGAGCTGGCGGGCGTAGCCGAAAGGGTTGTTCACGTCATGATTGATATCCAGTTGGAATTCAAATGACTTTTTGACAGCTAAGCGGACTCTTTGATGAATTTCGGGACTGGCGATTTCGACGTAGTAAAGCAGGCTTACGACCGGGAAACCCGCATCCGACGCGTGGAAGAAGGGGCGGACAGCGTCATCGGCGCGCCAATAATTCGTGTAACCACCGTCGGTAATTAGCCGGGACATCAGGCTCGCGGCACGCTTGTCGGCGGCCGCTTTGTACACCGACTTTTTTGTCGCTTTGTAAAGTTCCGTGGCGGCAGTGAGCGCGCAGTAGTCGTCGACGATATTTTCCTTGCCATCGTTGGTCAGCTTTAAGTTGTTTTTTTCCAAAAAATCGAAGGCCTCTTCGGCCGCTTTCAGGTAATCGGCGCTCTTGAACTGACCGGAGAAAGGATACGTGCTAGCTATGGCGAGTGCGGCTATGG
The DNA here is from genome assembly GCA_963722985.1 of Candidatus Acidiferrales bacterium. Lineage (GTDB taxonomy): Bacteria > Acidobacteriota > Terriglobia > Acidiferrales > UBA7541 > Acidiferrum. Next base: position 2,162,314 of record CAVROZ010000008.1, read on the forward strand.
CTACGCCACCCCCAGAACGATAACTGACTTCGTATTCGAGATCGTTGTTGGCTTCTTCAACGATCCCGCGGGGGGAATCCCCGCTGGACTGGTAGATGCCGAACTTTTTCATCTCACCGGCGACCTTGCGCAGTTCCGGGACTTGCTTCGGACCTCCGGTCGAAATGGACCGGTAAAATGAGCCATTCGGAACTTTCACTCGCACCAGATAATCGGCTCCATACATGGCTTCGTCCTGCATGCGGTTTTGATAGCGAATCATGTCTGGGACGTTTCGAGCGATTAGCAGCTCGGCACTCTTGAAGAAACTGTAGATAACCAGCGGAATTTGTTGTGGGTTGAAATAGGTCGAGAAGGAGAGGTGCGAGAGGTGCTTGCCAAAGTCCCCGGTCGCGTCCCACCAGGCGCCGTGAGCGTCCAGTGTTCCAGTCTTCTTGCCGTCGAAGGGGAGGTGGCGGTCAAATTCGTCCATGCGGCCGCTGCTGCGTTCTTCTTTGAAGAAGTAAACGGCGTCGGAGAGCGTGTTGCGTTCTAGGAGGAGCCGCTGAACTTTGAACGGTCCGGATTGCATCGAGTGATCCCCGGAACTACAGGTTAGGTAATAGGTGCCTTCGGTAACGAAAGAGTCGAAGTCGAGAGTCCAGAAATCCCAGTCGCGCCATTTTTTTACGGGACCGGCGTGTTGCGCCGGGATGTCGAGGACTTTGTGATGGTCGGCGGCGTCGTTCAGTGTGCAGGTGGTGAATTGATCTTGGGAGCTAGCCAGAATCACGGCGTGTTTCGGACCGTTGGCATCGTAGCCGACCTGGTTCGTGAGAATCTTTGCATCGTCGGCGCGAGAGGGGGGTGCGTAGAGAATGGAAACAGTGAGAAAAGCGATTGTGATCGATCGACGCATGGGGCCTCGTAGCTGTTGTAGATTGATCGCGGGTAAAGCATACCTCAAGACCCATACTTCGTAGCGACGCAGCACCGTTTAGCCTGAGCATCAGAGGGCTGCGCCAGAGGTCCGCACGATCTCGAGATCCAACAACTCGTTCGAACAAAGAACATCGGAGGTTGCAACCCGGAACAGCCGTGCCACTCTCGTTGACAGCCCGTTGGGGGCTTCCTACAATGACGCCGCACTCTTGATTTACGGAGGCGGGTTTCCTTTCATGTGCCACAGGCATTTTCTTTGCGCGCTCATTTTGTTTATGTCCTGCGTCCTTCCCAGGAAGATTTCTTCGCAGAATTTTTCGGACATTAAACCTGCTCCGCAGCAGGTCGAATGGCAGGACATGGAGATTGGCGTCATTTTCCACTTTGGCACAAATACGTTCTTGGACCGCGAGTGGGGCGACGGGACCGCGGAGCCCAGTGTCTTCAATCCGAGCAGCGTCGACGCCGAGCAATGGATTCAGGCCGTCAAGGCGGCGGGTGCGAAGTACGTGATTTTGGTCGCCAAACATCATGATGGTTTTTGCCTATGGCCGAGCGAACTAACGAATTACAGCGTGAAAAGTAGTCCGTGGAGGGGAGGGAAAGGCGATTTGGTCGCTGAAGTGGCCCAGGCGGCGCGGAAGAATGGGTTGAGGTTCGGGATTTACCTCTCGCCATGGGACCGCCACGATCCGCGCTATAAGGATGCGGCGGAGTATGACAAATATTATTTCGCGCAGTTGGATGAACTAGCGTCGCATTACGGCGAGCTGGTGGAATTCTGGATGGATGGAGCCGGGAGCGGAGGACACACCTATGATTTCGACAAGATTGTTCAAGAATTGCGAATGTGGCAGCCGAATACTTTGGTTTTCGCCGATGTCGCGCTCTACAAATATGCGGATTTGCGATGGGCGGGGAATGAGAATGGGCGGGTGCCTTACGAGAACTGGAATGTAGTGGATCGATCGGGTTACTTGCGATGGCGGCCGATCGAAGCGGACACGCCTCTGCGGAAATTGCATTGGTTCTGGCATCCGAATGACGAAGCCAGTCTGAAGAGCCTGGCGGAATTGGTGGAAGATTACGAACTAACCGTGGGGCGAGGGGCACAGTTGATGCTGGGAATTGCGCCGGATCGCAGTGGGCGCGTGCCGGATGCGGATGTGGCACGCCTGAAGGAATTGGGAGAAGCCATACGGAAAATCTACGGCAACAATCTGGTCAAGGAAAAACAGGGGCACGGAACGGCTCCGGCCGCCTTCGATGGGGATCCGGATACGTTTTGGTCCGCGCCTGAAGGTTCGCACAGCGCTGTGATTGAAGTGAATTTTCCCGAGCCGGTGACGTTTGATCGAGCGCTCACGATGGAATGGTTGAATGATGGACAACGCGTGCAGAAGTACGCCATTGAGGTGTTGCAAGGCGGAGCCTGGAAGCACGTGGTGCAGGGGCGGGCGATCGGCCACAAGAAGATTGATGTTTTTCGACCGGTAACCGCCGAACACGTGCGTTTGAATTTGCTTGCGACATCGAATGCGGCACACGTCCGGGAGTTTCAGCTTTACAGTACGATGGCCAAGCAATAAGATCAAAACACGAACAAATACTTCTCAAGTACAATATTGAACGGCTCATTCCCTGGGTTACTCTGCCTCCTGCACGAACGTGATCGGCCAGGCTGGTACTGCCCATGCAACCTCAGGACAAACGCCGAAGCCGGCGCATTCGAATCGGTCAGCCGATCAAGATCCGTGTATCTGGTCCGAAAGAGTCTCACCTCGAGGAAGTCAATCTAACCAAAAACGTAGCGCGCGAGGGTATTTATTTTGTCAGCCCGCTGGCGGCTTATCACGAGGGCATGCGACTTTACGTAACCGTCCCTTATCATGCGCCCCGAGAACCGCAGGACCGGGAATACCTGGCACAAGTTGTGCGCGTGGAAAGATTGACAGATAGCCAGATCGGCGTGGCCGTAAAGTTCCTTACCGAAGTGACACCACAATAGATAGCGCGAAGAACGAAGACCGGAAAGGTCAACGCGGGTTCGTTTCCGGTACAATTTGAATGCGTCGAGTGAGGTCGTAAATGGGACAGGTGAGCTGTGATACATCGCTATGTTTTTCATAATGACGAAGTGAAGCCGGTTGAGAAAATTCGCTGGTCGCCGGGGCAGGCCGGTTTGATCTGCGGGTGGGGCCTTTTTACGACTGTCCGCATTGTGCGCGGCGAGGCGTTTGCCTATGAACGACATTGGCGGCGGCTCGAGAAGGATGCCGCGCTGACGCGATTGCCTTTGACTCATTCGGGCGCGAAGGTGCGCGTGATGTTGCAGGATGTAATCCGTTCCAATCAAGTCAAGGACGGTTGCGCGCGAATTTATCTGGTTTGGAACACAGTGGGCGGTTGGCGAAGCGACGAGAAGATGCCGGATCTGGATTTAGTGATTACGACCGCGAACCTGCCTCATTATCCGGACATGGTCAGGCTGACCGTGCGCGAGCATGGGCGGCACGCTGCCTCGCCACTCTCAGGTGTGAAAACGATCTCGTGGTTGAACAGCGTATGGGCTGTAGCTGAGGCGCAGCGGGACGGATTCGACGAAGTCGTGCTCCTCAATGAACGGGGCGAGGTGAGCGAGTGCACGGCAGCGAACATTTTTGCCGTGCGAGGAGAAAAGGTGTTCACGCCGCCTCTGAGTTCGGGTTGTTTGGAGGGCGTGACCCGCGGCATCCTGATGGAGATTGCGAGTGAAGCAGGTACGAGCGTCGTGGAACAAACCATGCGGTTGGAAGATTTCTACGGAGCCGACGAGGTGTTCGTGACCTCGACGAATCGGAATGCCATTGCAGTGAAAGAGATTGCCGGACATACGATCGCTGACGGTGCGATGGGGCCGCTCACGAAGAAGCTCGACGAAGCGTTTGAAGGATACATGAATGACTATGTCGAGCGCCGGTTGGCGTCCAGTCGACACCAAGTATGAGCGCGGTCTTCGGGTTTAGGTGTTAGGCGTTATTGCGTTGCGGTCTGCGACCTTCCCGGCGACTGCACTTCCGACACCGTGTCCGTCTTCGAAAATCGCGTAGGTTGCAACCGGTACCCATTCCGCGTTCTCACGTGGCATTTCTTCAACCGGTCCGGGGTCAAATTCACCGTGATGCTTCGCCAACCCCGGTTTGGATTCGGCTGCGGGTAGTAGCTCAAAGTATAAAGGTGCGCCAAATCGTCGCGAATCGACGCGAACGCCCGCTCCTCATCTTTCCAGCTCTTCGCAAAATAGGCTTTCCCGCCCGTGGCCGCGGTCATGCGTTCAAACACGGCCGTCGAAATCGGCTCCAACTGCGCCTGCCGCGTGCACACCATGTAGATCGCGATCCCGGTGGACTGGGCTAACTCCGCCACGTCCTCCGGTGGCACGACACTCGCGTTGTCCGGCCCATTCGAGAAAACCACGATCACTTTGCGGCCGGTGTGTTGCGCCGCATCCTTAATCGTGAGCAAGAGGCAGTTGTACAGCGCCGCATCGTCCCCCGCCACGGTCGTTCGTACCCCGCGAAGTACCTGCGCTCGCTCCGCCGTGAGCCGCGCCCCTCTCGACAAGTCCCGGCTATAGGAATAGAACGCAATTCGATCGGCGCCATCCAGCGAGCGTATGAAATCCGAGATCGAGTCCTGCGCAAATACGAATCCGCGATACATATAGTTGCTCGTATCGAACAGAACAAAAACGTTCGCCCCGGCCACTACCGAACTCAAGTCCGCCCCGGTCACGAGCCCACCCGAGCCATTCCGTTCCGCGCCGTTCTTGTCCGCGCTAGCGGAACGGTCACTCGCATCGCTGTTCGGCGCCGAAGCATCCAGCAGCTTTCGAGTCGGCTCATTGCCCTCGCCAAATGTGGCAACCTTCTGTGGGATCCCATCCTCCACCACGGAAAAGTCACTCGGCTGCAGCCCGGTGACATAATTCCCGCGGCTGTCCGTCACCGCTACATTCAGCTGCACCAATTCGACCACCACGTGAATATGAGGATCCACCGGCGTCGGTGATTGCTGCGCAGTTGCGCCTTGCCCCACCAAAAGATAAAAACCAAGACATCCACACACCACCCAGCAATAGATTTTCTTAAACATGGCATTTTTCCTAACGGATACGAGCATAAAATCCTTTGGCTTCAGTCTTTCGCTGCGGCATTTCCAGCCACCGTCGAAAGCTTTCCTTGCCGGAACTCCTCGCCGGCGCCTCGCAACGCACGTAAAGTCGCCGGCCAGTCTTCCAGGTCGCTGGCGTAAATTCTTTCGACCATACGAAGCGTCAGCTCGGGCACAACACGATTCAGCAAGACCGGGTCATAACCCATTTCATCGGCCAACCGCGCCCAGTAGAGATTTCCCGAATCCCAGCATTCGCTCATCAACCGGCTATAACTTCCTCCCAACGCCGGGAAGGGCCTTACGCTGATGAACTCCCGCGCATACGACTGCGCAAAAACCGGATGGATCACGCCAAAGTCGCGCGACAGCCGGTCCCAACTGACCTCCTCCGCTCTGTCGCGAATCAAATCTTCGAGCTCCCGACCCGAGGCGCCGCTCTTGCTCAATTCTCCTGGATATTTCCTGCGGAACTCCGCGGTCAGATAAAAAGTATCCGCCGGCGCCGTTCCTTCAATCATTTCCGCGGTTTTTCCCGCCTGCATGGTCTGTTCGAGCCAGGCGCGCCTCTCGGGAGGCATGCGATCGGAAAGAACGGTGATAACCTGGCTGCGCAACTGGTCGTCTTTCGCCCCCGCTATCAACAACTCCTCTCCAGCCCTTTGATAGAGCGCCACGGCGTGCAGTTCGTTCCGGCTCACGCCCCACCACCGCGGCACCACCGCGTTGCTTAACAGTCCCGGAACGAATTGCTGCCAAATCAATGCTTGGACGTGATCTGGCGCAATGAAATCCTCCTCCGCCTCTGCCAGCACGTACGGCAAGTCCGCGAGCGAACCAATCAAATGCGCGCCGCCGCCCGCTGGCGAGCCCTCGCCAAACAAGTGTGGGGCTTGCCACAACCGCTCGACACCCATCACCGTGTCGCCGGAAAAATCGTGCGAACGGACAAACAAGGGATTGTTGTGCAAAACTTGTGAACCGGGTGGCTCGTAATAGGCATAGTTCATGCCCACAAGCGTGTCTCGTAGAAACGTAGCGAGTTTCCCACGCGCTTCTTCTTTTTGCTTGGGCGTCGCCGAAGAGTTCAGAACCTTTACCAGGTCCGTCTTCATCTCCAGTTCCGTGTGCCGGTTGTTGTAAGTACCCGCAGCCCAGTTCGTCCGCTCGCTACTGGTAAATATGGGTTGCGGCATTTCGAATTCACGAAGCCCGCCCGCCAGCGCTGCCAAATCCTTGTTGCCTTGCCCTTTTAGCCCATCATCGAGAGCAAATAGCGTATCGACCGAGACCAGCCGCTGATCCGCCATCACTGACATGATCCGGTCGGCTACTTCCGTGTGCATCTTTTGTCCGTCTGGCGTCGTTTGATGGGCCCCGGCCAGCAGATCGACCATTTCGTCCTGCGTCACTTTCGCTTTGCCATTGGCCGCGTGAAACACTTGCTCCAACGAAGTACGCCCGGCGGTCACCAACTGCGCAGCCGACGAAACATCCGCGAAGGGCTTGATGACCTCCTGCCACGATGCATTCAGCTGCCCACGATCGATCTGTCCCTGCCTGGCCAGTATTTGCCACAGCCCGACGTTCGCCTGGAAAATTCCCATGGCGTTCCCGCGCACCGTGTGATCGGAAATCTTGCTTACCGCATCGGTCGTAGTGATGAAACGCGTAATCGAATCTTCACTGAGTTCCGGGAATTCCGAAAAGATCAGATACTGATCGCCAAGATCCGCGTACCTCCTGGCCATCAATGTAACCGTCGCGTTACTCAGCCGGTGTGTTGGTCCGCGACGAAGGTCCAGCTCGCTTAATCCGAGATAAGCTTGCAGCGGTCCCGCATCGGTCTCTTGTCGCGAAAATACGAACATCGCTTCTGCTAGCTGATCCGGGTTTTTCCATCCGCCAAAATGCTTCTCCCAAACATGAATGTATTTCGCGTCGGAGCTCTTTTGCAGGATTTCCGACCACGTCTGCATGCTTCCCGGCACATACGGATCGCCATTGCCGTCCCATTGCATCCGCGCGACCAGCACCATGAGCGCTGGCGCCGGCCGGAACGCCAATCTTGCCGCCGGTTCGGCGCCTAGTCCCGGTGTGCGGAACGCCGCATAATACCTCTTCAATCGCTGGTTTTCGGCAAAGTGTTCTTGCTGGCTCTGACTGGTCCGCGCCATTGCGTCAAAATAAGAAGCGAACCAACCTCGGTCTTTCGTCAGCAGTGTATAGATGAATTCGCCCGGCTTCTTCGGACTCGCCCCTACTAAGTCTTGCCACTCCTTCTCCGCCTTTTCTCCTCCGGGCAGCACCACCACACCGTGACGCGCGCATATCTGGCTCCCGTAAAGATCCACAATCGGCGCCACCGGCAGGAGCTTGGTCAGCCCGATCTCCTTCTTGATCACCATCCGCGTTTCCGGCTCGATTCGCGACAATCCCCAATACAAGCGCGCCACATCCGCTTCATACAATAGCGCGCTCAAAATGTCTTTGTTCTCCGACTTTTTTTCCGTCGCCACGTTGGCCCAATCTGCGGCCGAAAACATTGCAGGCACCTTTGTTCCCGTGTATCCATAAGTGAACGGCGCATCCTTCTGTAGAGCCTCCTCAAGGTCCACGAGCGGAAACCCTGAATCAACCGCCACAAAGGCCCTCTCGGGATCGGCCGTTACCAGGCTCATGCCCGTGCGCGCGCATTCTCCCTGTGTCCGGTACCCGAGGACACGAAGCAGCGGCTCAGAATCCTTACAGCCGCTGATGTGTATATTCCCGTCCGGCCCCGCCAACGCCCCCAACTCTTTCGCCTGTACGACATACCGCCGCAGCAAAATCAGATACTCGGTCGCTTTGCCTCTTTGATATCCGAGAAGAACCAGGTTATGCGCAAGTGTAGGCAAAACTTCCGTGGTCGAAATTTCCTGGCTGCTTCCGCTCATGCGCAGGAAGGAACGCAACGGTCCCGGAATGGTCACTTCATACTCGCCCGGCAAAGGAGCGGCATTCTGGTCCGCGGTTGCCGAGCGAGCACTTACGCTAGTACTTGCCTGGAGAAGCCCAACGGCAGACAACACTAGAAACAAAAGCGATGGTTTCACTGTCGCCCCCTCGACGCGGAAGCCAGGCGGGATGCCAACGGCGTCAGTCTCGTGCCGGGGAGTTTACTCCTCCGTGGTCACACTTCCAACTGGGATTTTGTCAAAAGGATGTCACGAAAAGGGGGATACAGCGCTCATCGAACGCGGCGTCCTAAGGCCAGCACCTTGAGTTTTTTGAGGGTGCTGCGTCTTCGAGGGCGTGCGGTCCGCCACACAGACTGTCATCCTGAGCGGAGCGAACGGCCTGCTTTCGCTCAGATCCACCCGGAATCGCTACCGGTCCCAGATTGGCACCACCCTTCAATCGTCCACGACTCTCGAATCAATGCCCCAGAAACTTCTCAATCTTCGTCAACTCCGTCTCCGCCATATCAAAGTATTTCTCTGCATTCTTCAAATCCTGCGCTTTCAAAGCGTTATTCCCCTTCGACATGTACAACTGCATACGTTCCTCCGACGAAGCAATATCCGCCCGCAAGTTGTATCCGGCCGCCTGCTGCTGTTTCCGGAGCGTTTCCACGCTCTGCGTCGCCGTCTCCGCCCGCACATTCAACTTGTCCGCGTCATCCTCCGCTTGCGCAATCTCATCCGGCGTAGGTCCCGGCGGCGGTCCTGCGACCGGCGGAGCATCAGTCCGCGAAGGCGTGGGTGCCCCGTTCGCCACATTTTGGCCAGCCTTGGTACTCGGTTTCCCGGACATCGTTACTGATCCGGTCTTCGCATCGACATGCATGCTCCCGCTCGAACCATCGACCGACACACTTCCGTCCGAGTCAACCTTGAGGCTGCCCTGATCACCCTTCAAATCGACGATCGGCTTGGAAGGGGTCGAAGGCGTGGGCGGCGTCGCCAGAGAGTTGCCGGCATCTGGACGCGGAGCCGAACTCGATGAATCCTGTGTCGCGTTTGCTGGGAACATCGCCTTCTTCGGATCCGCATGCGTTCCCATATGCCGCGGAATATAGATCCCACCCGCGATCAAGACGCTGGCTCCCAGCAGAGAACCAATCGCGAGCCACACACCGCGGCTCGAACTTGGTCCCGCCGCTGGCGGGGAAGCTATGGCCGAGGCTGGCGCACCAGGCGAAGTCATCGGCACTGTCGCGAGCGCAGGCGTCGCTGCCCGAACGGGCGTCCGAGCGGGGGCCGGCGTGCGCGGCGTGGGAGTCGGAGCAATTCGCGGCGTCTGCGGTGTGTCGACCAGCGTCGTCGCGCCGGACGATTTCGGCGTTGGCGTTACCGCCGTGGTGTTCGATGCCGGCAGGTGGCTCACTTCCACGCTGCTCAAAGCGGCGCGAACCGCATCGGCCGACTGAAACCGGCTTGCCGGGTCCTTCGCGATCGCCATCATAATAATGGTGTTCAGACCGGCCGGTAAATCGCCCCGCAGGGTTATCGGCTCTGGCGGCGTCTGATTCAAATGCGCCGTCATCAACGAGTATTGCGAATCGCCCTGGAAGGGAAGTTTGCCCGTCAGCATTTCATAAAGCGAAACGCCAAAAGAATAAATATCCGACCGCGCATCTGCCGCTTCTCCGCGCACCTGTTCCGGTGGCATGTAATTCAGCGAGCCCAGTGTCGTTCCGGTGGAAGTGAGCGATCCGTCGGTCGCCGATCGCGCAATCCCGAAATCCATCAACTTCACCACGCCATGTGGCGTCAGCATCATGTTCGCTGGCTTGATATCGCGGTGAATAATGTTCTGCTTGTGCGCATAACTCAGCGCCGAAAGCACCTGGTCCGAATAATTCACGGCGTCGGCGGTCGAAAGCGGCGCCCGCGCCGCCCGGTTCGCGAGCGTCTCCCCTTCCACAAACTCCATAATCATCGCCAACTGATTCTCGTAGGTCAGTGCCGTGCGCAAAGCCGCGATGTTCGGGTGATCCAAGGTAGCCAGCAACCGGATCTCCCGCAGAAACCGGTCCGCCAACCCCTGATTGCTGTTCAAGTCCGGCAGCAAAATCTTCATCGCCTCTACGCGGTCGGAAATCACGTTGCGGACTTTATAAACCTTGCCCATCCCGCCCATCCCGAGGATGGACAGAATCTCGTAGTCGCCAACATGCTGTCCCACATTAAATTCAGCAGTCATAACCCCTCCGCACAGCGTTTACCGCGTCCTAGCGAGGATACATGAAAAAACGTGCTCAAAATAGAACCAGCCCGCAGCGTTCGGCTGCGAGCTGGCGCTTCTGATAACTTACCAAAAATAGATCAGTTTTTGACTACATCTCCGACCTTTGCCGGCCCGGCCCCGCTAAAAGTTGCCGTCGCCGAATCATCATCCACTTCTGTCACCGTAGCGTCGCCAACTTTGTCCTCGACTGATTTGATGACTTTCCCCGTCGCGGGATCCTTCACGACGCGCACTTGCCGCGTCACCGACAACCTGTCGCCGACTTTTACTCCCGCTTTCCTGCCGACATTAAGGATCAGCGTATTGCCGGTCGCATCCGCCACCAACCCGGAAATCGTCAGAACACGCTCGGGAATCTTCTCCGCCTCGTCGTCCAACTTGGCGCCGACATCATCGACAGCCTTGTGCGTAGCTTCACCCAGAATCGTATTCGCAAAGTTGCTGCTCCCCATATCGAGCGCGCCGCCCCCGCCGCCACTCCACCCACCGCCTCCACCCAGCAGGGAAGTACTCGATCGCGTCGATTCGCCGGTACCTTGCACCGACGCCAGAATCTCGCCAGTCGAAACGTTGATTACACGCGCGGTGATCGCCACCACCGCCTTGGCCTTACCCACTCCCACGCCGCCAAGCCCGAACTTGCCTAAACCGTATCCGCCTCCGCCCACATTCGTGTGCTGGTCATCCCTCCCAAATTGCGTGATCGAGCCAATAATGATTGCATCCACGCCAAGCACCTTCCCGATCTTTGCCGCCGTGTTCGAATCCGCGCGATCACTATTAGAAAAATTCTGTTCGGACAAAATCTTGTCCAGCGCGGACCGTTCGATCAGCCGGTACTTCCCGTCTTTCAGCAGTTTATCGACCAGCATGTCGGAGATGCCTTTGCCGATGTCCTGGTTCGAACCAAAAATCGCCTGCACGTAATTTTGTACGGTCCCATAATCAAAATTCATGATGGTCACAAGCTTCTTCGGACCGGTCGCTTCGGGCACCGCGGCCGCGGCTGGGGCTGGGGCGTCTTGTGCCGGCGCTGGCGCGCACACCCATGCGGCAGCCAAGACACACAAACCTATCCGCGCAATTCGGGGAAACAACATTGGTAGCTCCTTGCTGCAGGCGGCCGTTGCATTTGCACCTGGTTTCGAGGATCCGATGCGCGCCTGCCCACTGCGGCTATCTTAATGAAACCCCCTCAACCCTAGCAACGAAGATTTCGCTCCTGTAGCCTCTCAGCAACCTTTTCGTAGCGGCGGGTCGTCAGTGGCGTGCTTTTTTCTCTGTCGAGGATTCCCTACATGCCCACTTGCGTGTGGGATCTTCCGTCCTGACGCGGATTTCTTCTGTTGTTCTACATTTGCGTGGCCAGACGCTCTGCTTGTTCTCGTCGGCCGGCTCATCTGTATTAAACTATGCCGCACGTTCTTCTATGCGCCATCCACCTCTACGCGAACCGCGCTGGCCCGCCTTCATCGCTATGCTGGCCGCCGCCGCCATCTACCTCGCTCTGCCGGAACCATTGACCTTAGGTCCAAGCTGGTTCTTACTCGTCATCATCGTCTTACTCATGATCCCAATTGTGATCTCCGACCGGCGCGGCGATCACAAAGTCACGCGCATCCTCTCCTTCACCGCCAACGGCATCATCACCATAGCGCTCATCGCAGCGCTTATCCATCTGGTGCAAGGCATCCCTCAACATCTGGAAACACCAAGAGCGCTGTTGCGGTCCGCCCTTACCCTCTGGATCGCCAACATCCTGATTTTCGCTCTGTGGTACTGGAAACTCGACGGCGGCGGCCCGCTGTACCGCGAACGTCCCGGCGGCCTCGCGAAAACTTCCTTCCTCTTTCCCCAAATGTTGGGTCGCGAAAATCAAAACCCTTCGTGGACCCCACATTTCATCGACTACCTGTTTCTGGCCTTCAACACCAGCACCGCATTTTCCCCCACCGACACCGCCGTTCTTTCCCGCGGCGCAAAATTAGGGACCATGCTGCAATCCCTAATCTCCCTGACCATCATCGCCCTATTAGCCGCCCGCGCCGTCAACATCCTCTGATTCACCCTCCCTGCTTCATTGGGTCTGCTCGAGTGAATCGGAACTCGAAAGACCTCTTTCCCGCTTCGCCTCGAACCTCTCCATCGCTGCCACACATTCCGCTTCGCACTTGTCTGCCGTGAACGGGTCGCCGGACTCGAGGGCTCGCACCCACGCTTGCGACATTCGAATCACTTCTCCCAGCAATTCGAGGAGCCTTCGATTCATTTCCTCTCGGGATTCCGCATCGGGAGAGGGCTCGGATTTGCCGGATATGCGAAGCGGTTTGTTCGGCAAGGTGCTCAAGTGCTTGACTCCGGGGCGCATCGCAGGTCACCTCCGCGCGAAGGCTACAACACAGCGAAGGCTTGCGCAACAGTACTCCAACCCGCACTTCGTGCACCGCTATCCTTGTAGGGGCAGCATTCCTCGACCAGGATCGTGGCCTACCGGTGCGCCAGACTCACTTCGGCCATCGACCATTTCACTCGATCGGGCAAGCCCGTCTCTTTCGGGAAAGGTTCGGCGTCTTTGCCGCGAACGTCCACCTAAAGATGCACGCAAAACCGCAGTTGTTGTCTGTCCATCCGAGCGAAGCCCCCCGACCGATTGTGTTGCGAACCATGCGAACCACTTCGTTGACAAAGGCCCACGCACCCTCTAAACTTAGATTTTGTCTTTACAGGGAAAGGTGTGACCGATCGCAATGAGGACGTACGTAGCCAAGGGAGATGAAGCAGAGGCGCTCAAAGTGGGCGCTCAGTGGTTCGTTTTGGACGCCACCGACAAGGCGCTCGGCCGCCTGGCGACCAGAGCCGCGCGAATTCTAATCGGCAAAGACAAGGCGGCTTTTACGCCCTATTTGGATTCCGGCGATCACGTCGTCGTGATCAACGCCGACAAGATCAAAATGACTGGGAACAAGGTGGAGCAGAAAGTCTACTACTCCCACAGTGGTTACCCTGGCGGTTTGAAGGCCGTTCCAGCCAAGCGTGTCCGCGAAACCAAACCTGAATGGGTCGTTCGCGAAGCGATCGTCGGTATGCTGCCAAAGAACAAACTACGCGCCCGCCGCGCCAAGAAATTGCGCGTGTATCGCGATGCCGCGGGTTTGGCGCGCCATGCGGGGCAGAAGCCGCAGCAAGTAGCGGTCTAAGAGTTTCCCGGCGTCGCCGGGTTGCACGAGAGTTTCCGCACGTTGGTTGTTCCTTCTAAGTGGTGCCTTAGCGGGGAGCCTTCCGAGCGTGGAGTTCAAGAACCAGCGTACTCGTCTCGTCATTTTGCAAGTTTTGAGCAAGGGTTTGAGTTCTTCGGGAGGAATGATCATTGAGTACTTCGAACACGCCCGCACTGGGCAACAAGACCTGGTTTCACGGCACGGGCCGTCGCAAGGAATCCATTGCCCGCGTTTTTGTCCGCGCTGGCAGCGGCAAATTCACGGTGAACGGTCGCACGCCCAAGGAGTATTTCCCGAATCATGCCTGGGAGCATGACGCGACCGAGCCGCTAAAGTTCACGAGCCTCGTCGACCAGGTCGACGTGGTCTGCACGGCCAAGGGCGGCGGCGTAGGCGGTCAGTCTGGAGCGGTGCGCATGGGCTTGTCGCGTGCGATCAGCCGCTTCAACCCGGAATTGCGCCCGGCGCTGCGCAAGAACGGTTTCTTGACCCGAGATTCCCGTATGAAGGAACGCAAGAAATACGGTCAAAAAGGCGCGCGCAAGCGTTTCCAGTTCACCAAGCGCTAAGAACTGGCTGGGACAAGTTTGGTGCGGAACATATTCCGCACGCATGGACTCTGAAGCCTCCGCTTTTGCGGAGGCTTCAAGATCATGGCCGGCAAGAAGCCGGCAAGAGGCTGCTGCGTAGTCTCCGTTGTCGTGCCGTGCCTTCTGGCTGGCACTGCTCGACGTCGACTACGAAAAGCATCCATCTCTTAAGGAGGAAAAGTGGCAGTAGAAATCACCATGAAGGAGCTGCTGGAGGCCGGCGTTCACTTCGGTCACCAGACGCGCCGTTGGAATCCCAAGATGAAGGAATACATCTTCGGGGAGCGCAATGGCATTCACATCATCGATTTGCAGAAAACGCTGAAGATGTTCCGCGAAGCCAGCCGCTTCGTCACGGAAATTTCCAGCCACGGTCGTACCGTTCTTTTTGTCGGTACCAAGCGTCAAGCCCAGGAAGCCATCGCTGAAGAAGCCAAGCGCGCCGGCGCCTACTTCGTGAATCATCGCTGGCTCGGCGGTACGCTGACCAATTGGGCCACGCTGCAAAAGTCCATCAAGCGCCTGAAACTCTTGAAAGCCATGACCGAAGACGGCCGCATGGAACAGCTCTCGAAGAAGGAGCGCGCGCGCCTGGACCGCGAGATGAAGCACCTGCATCAGAATCTCGAGGGCATCGAGAACATGGCGCAGTTGCCTGACGCTCTGTTCGTCATCGATTCGAACGCCGAGGAAATCGCCGTCAAGGAAGCCCGCCGCATGGGTATTCCGGTGGTCAGCGTGGTTGATACCAACTGCGACCCGGACGTGGTGGACTGGATCATTCCAGGCAACGATGACGCCCTGCGCGCCATTCGCCTGTTCACCACCAAGATCGCCGACTCCGTCGCCGAAGGCCGCTCCCTCTACGAACAATCCCAGGTGGCCGACCAAAAGGTTGCCGCCGACCAGGCTCTGGAAGCCGGCGTCGACTACGTCGACACCAGCGCCTACGAGCAGTACGAAAAACAGGAAGGCGACTTCGTCGAAGCCACAGAAGCCGATGGCACGGAGGCTTTCATCGAAGCCGCCGAAACCACGGTCCCTCCCGATGAGGTCAAGCGTTAATTCGCCTCTTGGGTGTGTAGGCCCGCCTTCTGCGGCGGTCCGTGTGCGAACATAGCCGGTTCTCTAGCGCGGGCGAGCCTGCCGCAGGTAGGTCCGCGAATCTCACGGCAGTTTCAAAATTTTAGGTTCAACAGCATCGTTTGAGTAACAGAGAGAAAAAAGGATGAGCACAAGCAAACCCGTCGTGGATATTCCAGCAAAGCTCGTAAAAGAACTCCGTGAGCGCACCAACGCCGGCTTCAGCGATTGCCGTGCCGCCCTGGTCGAAACCAACGGCGACATTGAAAAGGCCATCGACGTTCTGCGCAAAAAAGGCCAGGCCGCCGCAGCCAAAAAAGCCTCGCGTGAAGCCACCGAAGGTCTCATCGGCCACTACATTCACGCCGGAGGAAAAATCGGCGTGATCGTCGAGCTCAACTGCGAAAGCGATTTTGTCGCGCGCACCGAAGCCTTCCAGCATCTCTGCCACGATCTGGCCATGCACATCGCCGCCGTCGATCCGCGGTATGTCCGCCGCGAGGATGTCACGAGCGAAATGCTCGAGCGCGAGCGCGAAATCTATACCGCGCAAGCCCGCGCCACCGGTAAGCCCGAACCGGTCATCCAGAAAATCGTCCAGGGCAAAATGGAAAAGTTCTACGAGGACACCTGCCTCTACGAGCAGCACTACATCAAGGATGAAAGCCAAACGATCAGCGAAATGATCAACGCAGCCATAGCCAAACTCGGCGAAAACATCACCATCCGCCGGTTCGCCCGCTTCAAAGTCGGCGAAGGCTCGGGCCCGAGCGCCTCCGTGACGCACACGCCAGAGTCCGAACCCACGCCAACCCCCGAAAACGCCTAGGCCCCATTTTTATAGGCGCAGCATCGGAGCCGCGTGCGCTTCGCCTTCTTGTTGTAGGGACCGCCTTCTGAGGCGGTCCGCCATCAACACTCGAGCAACTTCTCTTCCATCCCGCCGCCGACGCCACCGAGAGGCGCGGCGCAGTTCTCCGATGACGCCCTACTTACCAATCCCGCGTCACGAAGCCACGTCCTATCTGCTACAATCCTCAAGGCTTCGCCCAACGTGAACGGACAGACATGCCAAGGAAATC
The DNA here is from genome assembly GCA_963722985.1 of Candidatus Acidiferrales bacterium. Taxonomy (GTDB): domain Bacteria; phylum Acidobacteriota; class Terriglobia; order Acidiferrales; family UBA7541; genus Acidiferrum. The sequence goes on from CAVROZ010000008.1 coordinate 2,178,592, forward strand.
CAAATTAACGACAAAAAGCACCAAGAGAATTCCGGCGTATCGCCGGATCCTGCTGAAAGTCTCTGGAGAATCGCTGCAGGGTCCGCAAGGCTTTGGAATTGACGGCCAAACCATCTACTCCATCGCTCAGGAACTACGCGACGTCCTCAAGCTCGGCGTGCAGATCGCCATTATGGTCGGCGGCGGCAACATTTTCCGCGGCGCGCGCCAGAAAGGCTTCGAAGTCGACCGCGCCACGGGCGATTACATGGGTATGCTCGCCACCGTCCTCAATGCGCTCGCTCTCCAGGACGCGCTCGAAAAACTCGGTGTGCACACCCGTGTGCAAAGCGCCATCGAAATGCACCAGGTTTGCGAACCCTTCATCCGTCGCCGCGCTACGCGCCATCTCGAAAAGGGTCGCGTCGTCATCTTCGCCGCCGGCACGGGCAATCCCTATTTCTCGACCGACACTGCTGCCGCTCTTCGCGCCATGGAAATCAAAGCCGACGTCATTCTCAAAGCCACCCGCGTCGATGGCATTTACGACGCCGATCCTGAAGTCGTCAGCGGCGCCAAGTTTTTCGCGGAGATTACCTACCGCGAAGTTTTGCACCAGGACCTGAAGGTTATGGATTCCACCGCCATTTCCCTGTGCATGGACAATGGCATGCCCATAGTCATTTTCAATATGCACAAGCCCGGCAACATCCGCCGCGCGGTTCTTGGGGAACGCGTCGGCTCAACCGTGCTGCCGAACTAGCAGTAAATGGTAGTGGCCGCCCTTTTGGTCGGCCACCCTATAGCCGAGGGAAGTCCGCGAGGCCTGCGCTCGTTGTATACGAATCTTCCAAAACATGGGAATGAATAACTTCGAAGGATCAACACAATGAGCACAATCACCAATACCAAAGAAGCACAATCTGCCGCAAAGACTCGGATGGAAAAAGCCGTCGAAGACTTCCGCAAGGAGCTGGCCTCTGTCCGCACCGGCCGCGCCAACGCCGCCATTCTCGATCACGTGCGCGTCGACTACCACGGCACGCCCATGCCCGTGAACCAGCTCGGCAGCGTCACCATTCCGGACGCCGGCATGCTGGTCATCTCACCCTGGGATCCCAGCGCCGTGGCGCTCATCGACAAAGCGATTCGCTCCTCGGACCTAGGTCTCAATCCCACAAACGACGGCAAAGTCGTCCGCATTCCGATCCCCTCCCCCACCGAAGAACGGCGCAAGGAACTGGTCAAGCACATCCACAAAGCCCTCGAAAATCACCGCACCGCCATTCGCAATATCCGCCGCGATCTGAAAGAAGCCATCGACAAACTCGAAAAAGAAAAAAAGATCAGCCAGGACGAACAAAAGCGCGCCCTCGACGAACTCGACAAACTCTCCCAAGCCGAAACCAAGAAAGTAGAAGAACTCTCTGCCACCAAAGAAAAAGAAGTAATGGAAATCCGCTAGCATCGGCTCGACGCTTCGCAATGCATCCGTGCGTTTTTTTGACCGAATAACCTCCTTCTTTCTGTAGCGGCAGTTTTTCAGACCGCATCCGGGGGCACGCACCTCCGGTCTCGGCAGGGCCCGCTTTCCGAAGCGGGCAGTTACGGATTGGCACGGTCGGCTGAGGATTTGGGTGGGCTCTCTCGCGGCGCCGGCACAAGAATCAACCGCTGCGCCTGATCATTCTGCACCGCATGCAGAAACGCAATGTAGTCGGTCGCGCGATCCGCGGCGATTTCCCGCTTCAGAAAATCAATCTTCCTCGTCGCCAGCACCGTATTCTGAGTGCTCGAATACTTCGACGCATACGTCGCATAGTCCCGCACCATCGACGTTCCCGCCGGAGTCTGCACCGTAGTCCCTTCAGGCAATCGCAACGTCATCGCCGTCTGCACATCGAGCGGCGTGCCCAACTCAATCTTCGCCGCTGCCTTCCCTTCGGCCCGCGCCGCCGGCAAATCCGGCAAACCAATCTGCGGCAACAGCGCCGGAATCCGCACCGGCTTCTTCGACCAATCCACAAACTTCAACTGCGCCAGCTCATACTCCACCGTAAACGCATCCTCGGTCGAAAGCGGATCGGAAGCCTTCGCCTCCGTAATCTGTCCCCGAAATCCATCCGAAATCGCCAGCAGCGTCGCGATATCTTTCCACTTGTCGTTCGGAGCCTGGTGAAACGCCACACGCAGCAACAGTTCATTTTCACCGCGCACCACATATTTCACTTTGGCCGTCAGTTGTCCGGTATCGGAAATCACCGCATCCACGTTGACCCTCTGAAACGCAGCAAATGGCAGCGTCGTAGGCGTGTTCACCCATTCCTGTCCCGCATTCGTCGCCGACGCATCGCGCCGCAGCAAAAAAGCGCACTTCGCCTCCGACGGTGAAATCATCCCAAAGGGCGCCACTTCCACCGCTGGATCAAGCCAGTATGGCCGCTCCTTCGTCGCGCCGATGACCACCAGATGTTTGAACGAACTCGGATTCGCCGGTGCTTTCCTGTCGCAAAATCCCGTCAGCACCGCGTCGGCCCGTAAATTCACAGCGGCAGTCAAAGCCGCTAACAAGACATATTTATCTTCCCCGGTCGCATAGCCGGAATTCAAAATGTCCGCCGCCGTCCGCGAACGAAAGCCCTCGCTGCCCAGTGGCAAATCCACGGTGCTAATTTTTGTCGATACAAATTCGTAGATCGCTTTCATTCGTTCGAGGTCGCTCTTCGATTCTTTCGTCAGCGCGACCGCTTTTTCTCGCACCGCCTCCGCAACTTCCGGCCTGCGGCCCAGCTCCTTCACCGACTCCTCGCGCGATTTGATTTCCTGTAGCGGTCTCGAGCCAGGCATGAGCAACTCTGCAAGCCGCTCCGACAACCGCTCCCACGTAAATGTCGACACGCTCACGTCCGCTACAGTCGAACCGGCAGCCGCGGCATCTTCCCCTTCCGTCGAAGGCGAAAAGGTCCGCTTCCACTTATAAACGGTGAACGCCTCCGGCCCGGAAGCTGCATTTTCTTTCGAGCTGACCGACGCATCCGCGCTGATCGACGGCTCGATGTTCCGCGAGCTCGGAAGGTCCAGCTCGTAATCTTCCTCGAGCACTTGCCCGGATCGATCAAATGTATGTTCCAGCCAAAAATCCGGAGCCAGCGGATGCTTCGTCGTACTCGTAACCACGCGATACTCGACCGTGTCTCCTTCCTGCAATCCAAGAATCCGCACCGCCTTCACGCGCGCGTCGTGATACGACGGAAATTGTTCGACCGCGGGGTTCGGCACATCCGTCACCGCGCCCGGCAGCACCTCGGAAGTGCCCCCGTTCGCATGACTCACGCGGATCAGCGGAATCTCGACCTTCTGAAAGGATCGGTCGTAATCAAACGAAATGCGCCCAAACTGCTGCACGCCCAGCACATTAATGATCTTGACGATCGTGTGAACTTCCTTGCGCGAGTCCCCATTGGCTTCAAACCGTATCTGCGTTTCCAGTAATTGAATTTGAAAAGGAAGCTGCGGCTTCTCCGCCGTCTTCTCTTTCCCCTCTTTTTGCGCGGGGACTCTCCCGGCGGCCGGGGCGGCGGGCTGATCGGCAGGTTCCTGTGCTCGTGCCGCGAGAGCGCCGCCACAAGAAATCACAATCGTGCAAACAAAAACTGCGCGTCGCAAAAGTGTCACGTTGAAAGTTTAGGCAGGACTGCCGCAATCGTAAAGCCGCGTTTCCCGACCGTTTCCCCGCAGTCATCAACCCTGAACTGCAACCAAGGCGCAAGGTCTTCGTCTAAATGTGATGGGAAGGCCGCAACCTCGAGCGCAGGCCGAGTCCGAGAGCCCTGCAGCAGGGCGGCAGGTTGACGAGCGCCAACGAGCGCCGGCGTCTGAAGGCGTGCCTTTTCCCTGTGTTAGAGTCAAGGTTTCCGCATTCACCAAATTCCGCAGAAGGAGCGGACATGAAAAAACGGTTGCTGCTAGCGACATTTGCCGTCGGCCTCACCGGTTTCCTCGCCCAAGCCAACGATTCCGTGAAGCCCAAGGGCCCGGACGAAGACGGCACCAAGCCCGCACTTACCAGCATCGCCGGCCAAGGTTTCTACAATTCCAACGGCTACGCCTACCTCACCGAACTGAGCGACAACGTCGGCGGCCGGGTCACCGGGTCGCCCGCCGGTCAAAAAGCCATCAACTGGGGCGTGGATAAAATGAAAACGATCGGCCTCTCCAACGTCCACGACGAAAAATGGTCGATGTGGAAGGGTTGGACCCGTGGCACCGCCTCCGCCGAGCTAATCGCTCCGCTCCACCGCACCCTCACCGTCGACGCGATGGGCTGGACCGGTTCGACTCCCGTCGGCGGCGCCGAAGCCGAAGTCGTCACCGCAAACCTCTTCGACCTGGACTCTGAAATCGCCAACATCTCTCGCTTCCGTGGAAAAATCGTCATGATGAAACCCGAAGGCGCCCCCAAGAAAAACTTTTGGCCGCTTTTCGCGCAATACGGCGATTTCCTGAAGGATCTCGGCAAAGCCGGCGCGGTTGCCGTAATCGGCGGACAGGGTGGTTTCAAAGCCGAAGGCATGCATCTCACCCACACGGGAATCCTGGGTTTTGCTCAGGATTTTGATCTTCCCGTCGTCGATATGGCGATGGAAGACCAAAGCCAACTCGAACGCTTCCTTGCCTCAGGAAAAACCGTTCGCCTGCGCATCACTGTCCAGAACACTTTTACTGGCGGTCCGGTGGAATCCGCTAACGTTGTTGGCGATATTGTTGGCCACGAGCATCCCGATGAAATCGTAGTCGTCGGAGCGCATCTCGATTCCTGGGATCTAAGTGAAGGGGCGACGGACAACGGCACCGGCGCAACCGCTGTTCTCGCAGCCGCCGACGCCATCGTGAAAAGCGGGCAGCGTCCTCGACGGACGATCCGTTTCGTTCTCTTCACAGGAGAAGAACAAGGGCTCCTCGGTTCACTCGCCTACGTGAAGCAACACGCCAACGAAATGAAAAATCACGTAGCCGCCGTTGTGCTCGACGATGGCCAGGGACCAATCAAGGAATTTCAACTCGGCGGCCGCAACGATTTGGTCGATTCCATGAGAGCTTTCGCGGACTCGCTCGACAACATCCGCGAGATCTCCGTCAGCGACAAACGCGAATTCGGCACCGACACCGGTCCTTTCATTCTCGCCGGCCTTCCCGGAATCAATCTCGACCAGGATTCCCCCGACTACAAATATACGCACCACTCGGCCGCCGATTCTCTCGAAGAGGTAAAGCCGGACGTGCTCACCCAAGACGCCACAATTATGGCCCTCACCGCCTTTTGGCTCGCCGACCGCCCAGAGCGCTTCGCCGTCCCCTGGCCGGCCGAGCGCACCGCTAAGATGCTTCGGGAAAAAGGCGACTACGACATGCTGAAATCGTTCAACATCTGGCCTTTCGGCGACATGGGTCTAGGGCAAGGACCAGTTTCTAACTAGATGAAAAATAATGAGTTAATATGAGTGCGGGGCCTCCGCCAAAGACTTGCCGGGAGGCAGGGGAGGAAGCGGCCCTGTGGCCATATGGCGGTTATCTTCGGTGTCGAGCGGCAGGTCTGCTAGATCGCGCCTTGCCCTAGAAGCCACGTAAATCTTTACTTCCTGCTTTTTCCACACCCTTTTCTACCAAAGAAATTTGACAGCTTCAGTTAACTTCTTTATACTTTCTGCTTTGTCAGGGGTATTTTACCCGTGTAGTCACGGCCTTCTCTTTTGTGGGGTAGGCTGGTTGGAAGGAAATTCTTCGGTCCCAGAACATAGATCGACGGAATGGGACAGAAGAGCGGCCGGAATGGGGCGCCAGCCCCGAAAAGCCGAGTAAGCCTCTCCGATTCGTTCACCGGGAGCGTAAGTCTGTCTCTTGGATTGTGCGCGGAGTTTCTTGCTGCTTCTCTCCGGATTCGCAGTACCTTTCAGCGTTCGTGTGTGCTCTCGCGCATTGGTCTGCGCGCAATGCGAGAGCCTGAACATTGGTCTGCGCGCAAAGGTCTTGTAGCGCGGGTCTTTCGACCCGTGTTCTAGGGCAGGGCAAGTCCGCGAGCCCTGTGGCAGTTTCGAAGTTTTGTAACGCTCGAAAAGAGGATTCACTGTGCCGACGTTTTCGCAACTCGTAAGAATGGGAAGAGAAGGGGTTCTCTCGAAGACCAAATCGCCCGCCCTGATGGGCTGCCCCGAAAAGCGCGGCGTATGCATTCGCGTCTACACGCAGACTCCGAAGAAGCCGAACTCCGCGCTGCGCAAAGTAGCCCGCGTGCGTTTGACCAATGCCGTCGAAGTCACCACGTACATTCCCGGTATCGGCCACAACCTGCAGGAGCACTCGATCGTGCTCGTGCGCGGCGGCCGTGTGAAGGATCTTCCCGGCGTTCGCTATCACATCGTCCGCGGTACTCTCGACGCTGCAGGCGTGGAAAACCGCAAGCAGGGCCGCTCGAAATACGGCGCAAAGCGGCCGAAAGCCGGCGCCGCCGCGAAGTAAGATTTTCTTTGGTTTGAAGTGGCCGAACTCGAAATCGGCCACGAGCGCAGGGCGAGTCCGCGAGCCCTGCGGCAGTTTGAAAAAGCGGTGTCGATTTTCGAAGGAGCGAGAAACGCAATGCCTCGTAAAGGATTAGTCAGCCGGCGTGTACAAGCGACCGACCCGGTTTATGGTGAAGCCCTCGTCGAGAAGTTCATCTGCTCGATGATGTGGGAAGGCAAAAAGAGCACCGCGCAGCGTGTGTTCTACGGCGCCATGGATCAGGTCGCAAAGAAGACCAACGACGACGCGTTGAAGATTTTCAAGAAGGCCATCGAAAACCTCAAGCCGCTCGTCGAGGTAAAAACGCGCCGCGTCGGCGGCGCCAACTACCAGGTGCCTGTCGAAGTAAATCCCTTTCGCCGGCAATCCCTGGCCATTCGCTGGCTCTTGCAGTATTCGCGGGAACGTGCGGGAAAAACCATGATCGACAAGCTCGCCGACGAGCTCGTCGATGCGGCCAACTCCCGTGGCGGCGCCATCAAAAAGAAGGAAGATGTGCACCGCATGGCCGAAGCCAACAAGGCTTTCGCTCACTACCGCTGGTAGCAGGTTTGTGCGGTGGCCGCCCTTGAGGCCGGCCAACAGGGAGCGGCAGTTTGAAAAGTTTTGTAGGGCTCGCGGTCTGAGACAGGTAGTTCGTTTTACGAGTTTTGGAATTAAGACTGGATTTGAGGTTGATGTGAGTGAAGCGGTCGCAACACGTACAGGGGAGAAAAAGGCTGTTCAAGGACCAATGAGTCGCGTATTCAAACTCGAAGATACTCGCAATATCGGGATCATGGCGCACATCGACGCCGGCAAAACCACGTCGACCGAGCGCATCCTGTACTACACGGGTGTGACTTACAAGATCGGTTCGGTCGATGAAGGCACTGCCACCATGGACTGGATGGAGCAAGAGCGCGAGCGCGGTATCACCATCACGAGCGCCGCTACCACCGCTAGTTGGACCCGTTTCGACAAAAAGTATCGCGTGAACATTATTGACACGCCTGGTCACGTCGACTTCACCGTCGAAGTCGAACGTTCTCTGCGTGTGCTGGACGGCGCGGTTTGCGTGTTTGACTCCGTCGCCGGCGTGCAGCCGCAATCTGAAACCGTGTGGCGCCAGGCGGACAAATACCGCGTGCCGCGCATTTGTTTCGTCAACAAGATGGACCGCATGGGCGCCGATTTCGATCACGTGATCCGCACCATTCGCCAGCGCCTCGGCGCACATCCCGTACCGCTGCAGTTTCCCCTCGGCCGCGAAGACAATTTCATCGGCATTATCGATTTCATCGAAGAGAAAGTAGTGGTCTGGCTCGAGGAAACTCTCGGGGCCAAATACGAAGTCTTTGAAGTCGCCAAGCTGTGGGATCCCGCTTTCGTTGCCACTCGCCCCGATGTGGCTGCGGCCCTGAAGGGCTCGGCGATCGATAAAGCCTTCTACGACGAGCACCGCAACAAGACCGTCGAATATATCGCCGAACATGATGACACTGTCCTCGACAAGTACCTGACGGAGGGTACCTTGTCCGTCGACGAAATGCGCAAGTCCGTTCGCAAATCCACACTGGCGCTGAAAATCGTTCCTGTGCTCGCGGGTTCTGCCTTCAAGAACAAGGGCATTCAGCCTTTGCTCGACGCGGTGGTCGATTATCTTCCTTCTCCGGTCGATGTTCCGCCGGTCGAAGGAATCAATCCGGAAGACGACGAATCCATTCTGCGGCGTGCCGCCGACGATCAGCCTTTCGCGGCGCTGGCCTTCAAGATCATGTCTGACCCGTTCGTCGGCCATGTGACCTACATCCGCGTGTATTCGGGCGTTCTGAAATCCGGAAGTTATGTATTGAACTCCGCCAAAGGTTCTCGCGAGCGCATTTCCCGCTTGTTGCAGATGCATGCCAACAAGCGCGAGGAAATCGACGAAGTCTGCGCGGGTGACATCTGCGCGTGCGTCGGCTTGAAGAGCGTAAACACCGGCGACACTCTGTGCGACGAAAACAAGCCCATCATTCTCGAATCGATTGAATTTCCGACGCCCGTCATTTCCGTCGCCATCGAGCCGAAAACCAAGGCCGACCAGGACAAACTTGGCGTCGCTCTTCAGCGCCTGGCGCAGGAAGATCCGACCTTCCGCGTTTCGACCGAGCCTGACACCGGTCAGACGCTGATCTCGGGCATGGGCGAACTGCACCTTGAAATCATCGTCGACCGCATGCTCCGAGAATATAACGTGCAGGCCAATGTCGGCCGTCCACAGGTTGCCTATCGCGAAACCATTCGCAAAAAGTCTCTCGCAGAAGGCAGGTACATCAAGCAGACCGGGGGTAAGGGTCAGTACGGGCATTGCAAGATTGAATTGCATCCACTGCCGAGTTCCGATCATGAAAACATGAAGGAGCTTTCGACCGACGACCTCGACGAGCTCGCCAAGTCCGTCACCGGCGGCACCCCGGGCAAGTGGAAGTTCGACAAGGAACATCGCTTCCTTTTCATCGACAAGATTATTGGTGGCGCGATCCCCCGCGAATTCATTCCCCCGATCGAAGCGGGCATTCGTGAAGCGCTCGACAACGGCATCCTGGCCGGATTCACCATGGTGGATGTCGCCGTAGTGCTCATCGACGGCAGCTACCACGACGTCGACAGCAACGAAATGGCCTTCAAGATTGCCGGTTCCATGGCCTTCAAGGAAGCTTGCGCCCGCGCCAAGGCCGTTCTCCTCGAACCCATCATGAAAGTCGAAGTGGTGGTTCCGGAAGAATATATGGCCCAGGTGTTCGGCGACCTGAATTCCCGGCGTTCGGCGATTCAGGGGACGGAAAACCGCGCCGGCAGCAATGTGATCCGCGTGGAAGTTCCGCTGGCGCAAATGTTCGGTTACGCCACGGACTTGCGCAGCCGCACTCAGGGCCGCGCCACGTTCACCATGCATTTCTCGCATTATGCGGAATTGCCCGCGGCGCTTGCCGAGGACGTCATCAAGAAGCATCGCGGGGAGAAGTAAAGACTTTAGATTTTGCACCATTATCGAATGAGGAGCAGGAGAAGCAATGGCTAAGGAAAAATTTGAGCGTACAAAGCCGCACGTGAACATCGGCACGATCGGTCACATCGACCATGGCAAAACCACACTGACCGCGGCGATCACCAAGGTGTTGTCGAAGCACAACCCCAAGGTGGCCTTCCGTGCGTTCGATTCGATCGACAACGCTCCGGAAGAGCGCGAGCGCGGCATCACCATCGCGGTTTCGCACGTCGAGTATGAAACCGCGAACCGCCACTACGCGCACATGGATTGCCCGGGCCACGCCGACTACATCAAGAACATGATCACTGGCGCGGCGCAGATGGATGGCGCGATTTTGGTTGTGGCCGCCACCGACGGACCGATGCCGCAGACGCGCGAGCACATCCTGCTTGCCCGCCAGGTCGGCGTGCCGTACATCGTCGTGTTTCTGAACAAGTGCGACATGGTCGAAGACACCGAATTGCTCGAACTCGTGGAACTCGAAGTTCGTGAGCTGCTGAAGAGCTATCAATTCCCCGGCGACACTGTTCCGGTGATTCGCGGCTCCGCGCTTCAGGCGCTGAACGGCGACGCCAAGTGGGAAGCCAAAATTGACGAGCTGATGGCCGCGGTCGATGAAAAGATTCCACTCCCTGTCCGCGATGTCGACAAACCCTTCGCCATGCCGATCGAAGACATCTTCTCGATTTCCGGACGCGGCACCGTCGTGACCGGCAGGATCGAGCGCGGTAAGGTCAAGACCGCCGAAGAAGTGGAGATCGTCGGCTTCCGCGAAACACAGAAGAAGGTGGTTACCGGCGTCGAGATGTTTAAGAAGCTTCTCGATGAAGGCATTGCGGGCGACAACGTTGGTTTGCTGCTTCGCGGCACGGAAAAGGAAGATGTCGAGCGTGGCCAGGTGGTCTGCAAGCCAGGCTCGATCACTCCGCACACCAAGTTCAAGGCCGAAGCCTACGTGCTGACCAAGGAAGAAGGCGGGCGTCATACCCCGTTCTTCTCCGGTTATCGTCCACAGTTCTACTTCCGCACCACGGACGTCACCGGCGACATGAAGTTGCCAGCTGGCGTCGAAATGGTCATGCCGGGCGACAACGTGAGTTGCGAGGTCACGCTGATCACGCCGGTTGCACTCGAAAAGGGCTTGCGCTTCGCTATTCGCGAAGGCGGCCACACCGTCGGCGCGGGCGCCGTCACGGAGATCATTGAGTAACGCCATGAGACAAGGAGACAAAATTCGCATTCGCCTCAAGGCTTACGATCACCGCATTCTCGATCAGTCCACGCGCGAAATCGTGGAAACCGCGAAGCGTACCGGCGCCGATGTTGCCGGTCCGATTCCTCTGCCTACGACCATCAACCGCTGGACCGTGCTGCGGTCGCCGCACGTTGACAAGAAGTCGCGCGAACAGTTTGAAATGCGCACGCACAAGCGGCTCATCGATATCCTCGAACCTACCCCGGACACGGTAGACGCGCTGATGAAGCTCGACCTGCCTCCCGGCGTAGACGTAGAAATCAAGGCCTTCGGCCACGCCGCAAAATAACGGTTGGTGGTCGGCAGGAAAGAGCAGTCAAAAACGATTTAGATCCAAGCAGCCAATACCAAAACGGCAAGCTGCTAAGAGAGAGAAAAAATGGCAGTCGACGGAATCATTGGAATCAAACTGGGCATGACGCAAATCTTCGCCGAAGACGGCAACCTCGTTGGGGTCACCGTTCTTCAGGCGGGTCCTTGCGTCGTCGTGCAACGCCGTACCAAGGAAAAGGACGGCTACGACGCCGCGCAACTCGGCCTCGTGGAATTCGTCAAGCCGCAGCGTGTCAACAAGGCCATGACCGGGCACTTCAAGAAATCCAACGTCGCGCCGGTCAAGATTCTTCGCGAAGTGCGCTTGCCGGAATCGAAGGATGAAACCAAAGTCGGCGACCGCGTGCTTGTGGAGAATTTCAAGACGGGAGAGCTTGTCGATGTATCCGGTGTCAGCAAGGGCCGCGGTTTTGCTGGCGGCGTGAAGCGTTGGCACTATGCCGGCGGCGACGCCACGCACGGTTCCATGTTCCATCGCGCGCCCGGCGGCATCGGCGGCAGTTCGTTTCCGTCGCGTGTATGGAAGAACCAGCATTTTCCGGGACACATGGGCAACGAACGTGTCACGGCAAAAAATCTGAAGGTGATCAAGGTGGACACGGACGAGAACCTGTTGTTGGTTCGAGGCTCTGTTCCCGGGCCAAGTGGAACCTATATTTTCATCCACAAGGCCAAGAAAGCAGCAAAGAAAGCAAAGTAGGTTTTGGGTAGGGTCCGCCTTCCGAGGCGGGCCGCTCTTCGGTTTGCAGTGGCCGAACTTTAAATCGGCCAGCCGTAGCGCGGGGCGAGTCTAGGAGACTCGCGGCAGTCAGAAGAAATGAGAGCAGCGAATTTAGCCGTATGAGAGAGAAGAAACAATGCCGGTCGTAGACGTAGTCAATTTGGATGGCAAGAAAGTCGGTCAGGTCGAACTGGCGGACGCCGTCTTCAGTGCGGAGATTAACAAGAATCTCCTGCACGAAGCCTCTCGCTGGTATCTCGCGGGATTGCGCCGCGGCTCGGCGAAGACCAAGGACAAGAGCGAAGTGAGCGGCGCAGGCCGCAAGCTTTGGCGGCAGAAAGGCACGGGACGCGCGCGTGTAGGCTCGATCCGTTCGCCTCTGTGGCGCCATGGCGGCACAGTTCACGGGCCGAAGCCGCGCTCCTACGCCTACGCGCTGCCGAAGAAAATGATTCTCGGCGCGTTGCGCTCGGCGCTTTCTGCGAAGCTCGCGGAGCAGAAGCTTACGATCGTCGATGCATGGTCTCTCGACACGCACAAGACGAAATCCTTGCGCGTAGCCCTCGAGAAGCTCAACGCGGATAGCACGGCGTTGCTCGTTGCTTACGGCGCAAACCGCAACCTCGAGCTCGCCAGCCGCAATCTCGACGGCGTGAAGCTCTCGGCTTCGAACCTGCTGCAGCCGTACGACGTGCTGCGCCACGATCGCGTGGTTGTCTCGAAAGATGCCGCCGCGCGTTTGATCCGCACGCTCGATCCGAACCACGATCGAGCAGCTGCGCCGCAGATCGAATCCATCGCTCCGGCGCCGGCTCCGAAGAAGGAAGCTGCGCCAAAAGCAGCCGCCCCGAAAGCAGCGGCCAAGAAACCGGCCGCCGCGAAAAAGCCGGCCGCCAAGAAGGGCAAGGAGTAAGCCATGGCAGCCCCGCACTATCAAGTGATCCGGCGTCCGATCATCACCGAGAAGGGACTGGGTGTGAAGGAGACGCAGCACACGGTGGTTTTCGAAGTTAACGCGGCGGCCACCAAGACGGAGATCAAAGAAGCCGTGCAGCAGATCTTCAAGGTCAAAGTCGACGCCGTGCGCACCGCGAATTTTGTCGGCAAGATGCGCCGCCGCGGTCAGAACGAAGGCTATCGCCGCGATTGGAAGAAGGCGTACGTCAAGCTCGCCGAAGGCGAGAAGATGATCGAATATTCGGAGAATTTGTAACACCAGGCTCGTTGGTACGGCCGCCAAGTTGGCGGGAGATTTAGAAGGCAAGAGGCAGAGATGGGACTCAAGAGTTTTAATCCATACACGGCGTCGCGGCGCTTCATGACCGTGCTCGACAAGAGCGAAATCACCAAGCAGACGCCCGAAAAAAGCTTGCTGGAACCGAAGAAACGCTCCGGTGGGCGTAACAATCAGGGCGAAATTGTCATCTGGCACCGCGGTGGCGGCCACAAGAAGCAGTATCGCGTGGTCGATTTCCGCCGCGACAAGGACGGCATCACGGCCAAGGTCGCTGCCATCGAGTACGACCCGAATCGCAGTTCCAACATCGCGCTCTTGCATTATTCCGACGGCGAGAAGCGCTACATCCTTCACCCCGTGGGTCTCGAAGTCGGCGCCACGGTTTCGACCGGCGAAAACGCGGACATTCTTCCCGGCAATTGCCTGAAGATCCGCCATATTCCTCCCGGCACCACGGTGCACAACCTCGAGCTCTATCCCGGCCGCGGCGGTCAGGCCGTTCGCACCGCCGGCGCGTCTGCACAGTTGCTCAGCAAGGAAGGCGATCTCGCTCTGGTCAAAATGCCTTCGGGCGAAGTTAGGAAGTTTTCCGTCGATTGCAAAGCGACCGTAGGGCAGGTCGGCAATCTCGACCACGAAAATGAAACCTACGGCAAAGCCGGACGCACGCGTTGGCGTGGAAAGAAGCCGACGGTTCGCGGCGTGGCGATGAACCCGGTCGATCACCCGCACGGTGGTGGTGAAGGCCGCGTCAAGGGCAATCACCCGCAAACACCGTGGGCCTTCCCGACGCTCGGCAAGAAAACGCGCGGCAACAAGCGCACCGACCGCATGATCGTCGAGCGCAGGAAGTAGGCGGGCCTGCTTGGGCGTGTAGTGGCCGAACGGTAGATCGGCCAGCTCGAGTGGGATTTCGAAATGTAGGGTGGCCTTGCGAGGCCGGCTGCCGCTGAAGCAGCACCAAGGCGGCACAGGTTTTAAACAGTACGTTTTAAGTTCAGAACGCTTTACTTAGAACTCAAAACGTTTTCTGGACGGGCGCGATCCTGAACGAGAACGCCCGGGGTAGAAAGAGAAACGACGCAGAATCCGGCCGCACGCAACTTGGCGGCTGGGAGGAAGCGACAACCATGCGAGCGACACGAACACGAACCACACGTTCCTCGAGGCGCCGGGCGCGTCCCGCGAAACGAGCTGTAAAGCGAGCGGCGGTCAAACCAGTCGCCAAGCGGGCGGCCAAAACGGTCGTTCCACCCGAACCGGTGCTGTACAAGTTGTGCAAGCGGGGCTGGGCGGTGATCGTCGAACGCATACCGAACGCGCTCGGCACTCGCTTCGTTTGCCCGTTCTGTCCGAAGTCGCATCGTGTGCCTGGTCCGGTGCGTGGGTTTAGAAAGATGCGGCATGCCCAGTGGGGTCGTTTGCGCCGCGTGGAGGAATAAGGAAGCAATGGCACGGTCAACCAAAAAAGGTCCCTTTGTGGACGGTCATTTGCGCGTCAAAGTCGAAGGACTGAATGCGCGCAACGAAAAGAAAGTGCTGAAGACGTGGTCGCGGCGGTCGACGATCGTGCCGGATATGATCGGGCACACCATCGCGGTCCACAACGGAAAGAAATTTATTCCCGTGTATGTGACCGAGCAGATGGTCGGGCACAAGCTCGGAGAGTTCGCCCCGACGCGCCAGTTCAAGGGCCATGCCGTCAAGGCCGCCCTCGAGAAGGCTGCCGGAGCAGCTCCCGCAGGAGGTGGTGCGGTGCCAGCAGCAGGGGCGCCCGCGCCGAAGGCATAAAAAATGGCTGACGTACAGATACCAGCAGGTTCGATTGAAGCTCACGCCATTGCGCGGCATGTGCGCATGTCTCCGCAAAAGGCGCGCTTGGTGATCGATTTGATCCGCGGGCAAAAAGCTCAGGATGCGCTGCAGTCGCTTCGCTACACGCCAAAACGCGCCGCGAAGCACATCGAAAAAGTGCTGCGCAGCGCTATCGCCAACGCCGAGCGCAAGGCCGAAGACTCTGGTTCACCGCTCGACGTCGATCAGCTCTTCGTCAGCAAGTGCTTCGTGAACGAAGGCGCGCGCTGGAAGCGTTTGCGTCCCGCGCCGATGGGCCGCGCGTTCCGCTACCAGAAGCGCACCGCGCACATCTGGGTGGCCGTCGCAGAGCATCACCGCGCTGCCGCCGAGCGCGTTGCTGCCAATCTCGCCGAAGCGGAAGCCCAGAAGGGCGTTCGCGGAACGGCGCGTCGCGTTCGCAAGGCTTTGACCGGCAAACAGGGTTCGGCTAAGAAGGGAAAGAAGTAACCATGGGACAGAAAACACACCCGTACGGATTTCGCCTCGGCTACAACAAACCGTGGAAGTCGCGCTGGTATGCCGACCGCGAATACGCGGACCTGCTGCACGAAGACGTCAAACTCCGCAAGGAACTGAAAGATCGCCTGAAAAGCGCGGGCGTCAGTTCGATCGATATCGAACGCGCCGCCAACAAGCTCGTCGTGCGCATCGCTACCGCGCGTCCCGGAATCATCATCGGGCGCAAGGGCGCGGAAATCGACAAGCTCAAGCAGGAAGTCTCGAAGCGCACCAAGCGCGAAGTGCACATCGACATTCAGGAAGTGCACCGTCCCGAACTGGATGCCACGCTGGTCGCCGAATCGATCGCGCTGCAGCTTGAAAAGCGCGTAGCTTTCCGCCGCGCCATGCGCAAAGCAGTTGATTCAGCCCTGCGCTTCGGCTGCAAAGGCATCAAGGTTCGCGTCGCCGGCCGTTTGAATGGCGCCGAAATCGCCCGCAAAGAGTGGTACTTGCAAGGCCGCTTGCCATTGCAGACCCTGCGCGCGGACATCGACTACGGCACCGCCGAAGCGCATACGACCTACGGCGTCATCGGCGTGAAGTGCTGGATCTACCAGGGCGAAAACGTCCCCCGCCGTGTTAAGCGCGAGGACGACAAGCCCCTGGCCGCCGCCTAGGGGGTTTGTATCGGTGGGTCTTTAGTGATGAAGGTTTTTGTAGGGCCCGCTTTCTGAAGCGGGCCGGTGAAACGCAGAGGAAACCGGAAGCGAGAAGAAAACGATGTTGATGCCGAAGAAAGTGAAATATAGAAAGCAGCAGCGCGGCCGCCGTAAAGGCAAGGCCTGGCGCGGCGGAAGTTTGGCTTTCGGGGAATACGGACTGAAGGCTCTCGAAAACGCTTGGATCACCGACCGCCAGATCGAAGCCTCCCGTGTGGCCATTACGCGTTACATCAAGCGCGGCGGCAAACTCTGGATCCGCATTTTCCCGGACAAGCCCTTCACCAAGAAGCCTGCGGAAACCCGTATGGGTAAAGGCAAAGGCGCTCCGGAGCGGTGGGTCGCGGTGGTGAAGCCTGGACGCATCATGTTTGAAATGGCCGGCATCGACGAGTCCACGGCGCGCGAAGCCCTGGGACTCGCGTCGCACAAGTTGCCGATCCCGACGAAATTCGTCAGCCGCACAGGAGGACTCTAGACCATGCCCCGGCGCATTGAAAAAATTCGCGAAGAAGGCACGACGGAACTGGCGGCCCGCGAGAAGGATTTGACCGAACAGATTTTCCGGTTGCGTTTTCAGTTGACCACCGGACAAGCGGAAGCGCTGAAGCGCCTCCGCGAAACCAAGAAGGATCTCGCGCGCGTGAAAACGCTTCTGCGCGCACAGGAATTGACGGCCGGCGCGAAGCCGGCGAAGGCAGGTAAGGCGGTATGACAACGGGAACGCAAGCGGCGCCGCAACAAGCCGAGCGCGGTGAGCGCCAAGAGCTCATCGGCAAGGTCACCAGCGCCAAGATGGAAAAAACGATTGTGGTCGAAGTGCAGCGGTTGGTGCAGCACCCCAAGTACCGCCGCGTGGTCCGCATTTCGAAAAAGTTCTATGCGCACGACGAAAAGCGCGAAGCCAAGCAGGGTGACACGGTCCGCATCGTGTCCGCGCGGCCGCTCTCGCGACTGAAGCGCTGGCGCTTGAAGGAAGTGCTGACGCAGAAAGCGTCGGCGAAGTAACAGGGACAGGGGAGCGAATCATGATTCAGATGCGAACCTGGCTGACGGTGGCCGACAATTCCGGGGCGCGCAAGCTCATGTGCATTCTCCCCATCGGGGGCGATGCGGGATTGAAGGCCGGACTCGGCGATATTGTCACCGCTTCGGTAAAGGAAGCGACGCCGGAAAGCCAGATCAAGGAAGGTAAAGTCGTGAAGTGCGTGATCGTTCGGATGCGCAAGGAGTGTCGCCGCAAGGATGGCACCTACATCCGTTTCGACGATAACGCCGCGGTATTGATTAACGACACCGGCGAGCCGGTGGGCACCCGCGTTTTCGGACCGGTGGCTAGAGAGTTGCGCGAAAAGAAATTCACCAAGATCGTTTCGCTGGCACCGGAGGTTTGGTAGTCATGGCACAACAGGAAGTAAAGCGCCACACCATAAGCATTCGCAAGGGCGACACGGTCCGCGTCATGAGCGGGCGCGACGTCGGCAAGAGTGGACGCGTTTTGAGCGTCAATCCGCGCAAGAACACGGTGATCGTGGAACACACGCATCTGATCAAGCGGCACACTCGGCCGAACCCGGCAAAGAACATCAAGGGCGGCATCGTCGAACGCGAAGCGCCTATCAACGTCTCGAACGTTTTGATCGTGTGCAGCAGTTGCAACAAGCACGCGCGCTTGGGCCACAATATCCTGCCGGATGGCACCAAAGTGCGCATCTGCAAGCGCTGCGGCACCACGCTCGACAAGTGACGGTTTTGTTGTGGCCGGTCCTTAGACCGGCCAGGAGATGGAAGGAATAGAACAAGGCAATGAAGAGTCGATTACACGAATCCTTTAGCAAGCAGACCGTCCCGGCGCTGATGAAGCGGTTTAACTGGACAAACAGCATGGCGGTGCCCAAATTGAAGAAAATCACCGTGAACATTGGCCTTGGCGAAGCCAGCCAGAACGCCAAGCTGCTGGACACTGCCGCCGTCGAGCTAGGCCAGATCACTGGCCAGAAAGCCATGATCACGCGGGCGAAGAAGTCCATCGCCAACTTCAAAATCCGCAAGGGCATGCCCATCGGTTGCGCGGTTACGTTGCGCGGAGAAAAGATGTACGAATTTCTCGACCGCCTGTGCAATGTGGTGCTGCCCCGTGTGCGCGATTTCCGTGGCCTCCCATCGAACGCCTTCGATGGCCGCGGCAATTACACGCTCGGTTTGAAAGACCAGTTGGTGTTTCCGGAAATTGATTACACCCGCGTGGATAAGATCAAGGGCATGAACATCACCTTGACCACGTCTGCGCGCAACGACGAAGAGGGCCGCGAACTTCTGAAGGGCCTCGGCGTTCCGTTGCGTGAAAAAGGAGCCGCACAATAAATGGCACGCACCGCAAAAATCGCCAAGACGCGCAAGAAGCCGAAGTTCAAGGTTCGCGTGCGCAACCGCTGCCGCGTCTGTGGACGCGCCCGCGGCTATATCCGCAAGTTCGAAATGTGCCGCATCTGTTTTCGCGGCATGGCGCTCAAGGGGGAAATCCCCGGCGTCGTGAAATCCAGCTGGTAGGAGCGAGATAGGACAACTATGCAAACCGATCCCATTGCCGATTTTTTGACCCGCCTGCGGAACGCCGCGGCGGCCAAGCACCAGCGCGTTGACGTGCCGGTCTCCAAGCTGAAGACGGAGATCGCACGCATCCTCAAAGAAGAAGGCTACATCTCGACCTACAAAATGGTCGACGAAAACAAGACGCGCAAATCGCTCCGCATCTTCCTGAAGTACACGCCGGATCGCCGCAGCGTCATCAGCGGGCTGAAGCGCATATCGCGCCCCGGCCAGCGGAATTATCTCGGCGCCACGGAAGTAAAGCCGGTCGTCGGCGGCCTGGGCATCAGTATTCTGACGACGCCCAAAGGCCTCATGACGGGGCGGGCAGCCCGCAAAGCCAACGTCGGTGGCGAGTTGCTCTGCGAAGTCTGGTAAGGGATTTTGTAGTGGGCCGAGCTTCAGATCGGCCGATCGCGGGGCGAGTCTAGGAGCCCGGCGGCAGTTTCCGAGGTTTTGTCGTTTAGAGAGTTCGGCTAGTCATTCGAGAGAGAAGGACGAGACAGATGTCACGTATTGGTCGCAAACCGATTCCAGTGCCCGCGGGCGTGAAGATCAACTCCACCGGCGGTAGGGTCGAAGTGCAAGGCCCGAAGGGCAAACTGCAGGTGCTCGTGCCGCAGCAGATTCGCTTAGAGCAGAAGGATGGCATTTTGACCGCCATCCGCGACAACGAGGAGCACCGCGCGCTGCACGGCTTGGCGCGCGCCTTGCTCGCGAACGCCGTTCACGGCGTGACCCAAGGCTTCAAGAAGGAGCTCGACATCGTCGGCGTCGGTTACCGCGCCGAAGTGAAGGGCAAAGCCGTGGCCTTCGCGCTCGGCAAGTCCCATCCGATCGAGTTTGCGATCCCCGAGGGGATTCAGATCGCAGTCGACAAGCAGACGCACATCGTCGTCAGCGGCGCCGACAAGGCGCAGGTAGGCCAGGTCGCCGCGGATCTTCGTTCGCTCCGTCCGCCCGACCCGTACAAGCAGAAGGGAATTCGCATCACCGGCGAGCGCCTGAAGAAGAAAGCAGGCAAGGCCGGAGCCAAGGCCGGAGCGGCTTAGGCTCTGCAGTGGCGGGTCATGGGGCCCGTGGGTTTACTTGGGGAACAAAGTTTTGAAGGAGAATCAACGTGGCATCGGTACCAGTTAGGAAGCTATCGAAAGATGAGCAGCGGCGTCGCGTGCACTCGCGCGTGCGCACCCGCGTAACCGGCACGCCAGAGCGGCCCCGGCTTTGCGTCTATCGCACCCTCGGGCACATCTACGCACAGATCATTGACGACCGGAGCGGCCGGACCCTGGTGTCTGCAAGCTCCGTCGACAAGGAATCGAAAAAGAATCTGAAGGGTGGTGGCAACATTGCCTCTGCGAAGGCCGTCGGCAAATTCATCGCCGAGCGCGCCAAGGGGGCCGGGGTTTCCAAAGTGGTGTTCGACCGCGGCGGGTACAAGTATCACGGCCGCGTTAAGGCGCTCGCAGATGCGGCGCGGGAAGCGGGGTTACAGTTCTAACTTATGTCGAAACAAATTTTGCGTGACAGTCTGGCGGTACGGCGGATCCTCGAGGTGAATCCTTCGGACCTGAAGGACGATGTGGTCGCCATCAACCGCGTAACCAAGGTCGTCAAGGGCGGCAAGAACCTCAGCTTCTCGGCTCTCGTCGTGGTCGGCGACAGCCGCGGCCACGCCGGCTTCGGGATGGGCAAGGCTCGCGAAGTCCCCATGGCTATCAAGAAGGGAATTGAGCAAGCGAAAAAGAACCTGATCAAGCTGAACGTCAAGGGTTCCACGATTCCGCACCAGGTCACCGGCTGGTACGGGTCCGCGCAGGTGCTGCTGAAGCCCGCCCCGGAGGGCACCGGTGTGATCGCCGGCGGCCCGGTGCGCAAGGTAATGCAGGTGGCGGGAATCCAGAACGTGTTGACGAAGTCGCTCGGCACCTCAAACCCGCACAATGTGATCAAGGCCACGTTTGCGGCCTTGCTCGGCTTGAAAGATGCGGCGCAAGTTGCGGAAACGCGCTCGAAGACCGTGGAAGAGATGACCGGCAGACCGCCGAAGGTGCCGAAGCAGGAACAGCCGGTCGAAAAGGCGGCGGGGGAATAAATCATGGCAGAGAGAAAAGGAGCAAAGAGCGCCGGAACAGTAAAGATCAAGTGGGTGGTCAGTTTCATCGGCTGCACCGACGATATGCGGGCGACCATCCGCGGCCTCGGCCTGCGCCGAATGCAGCAGGTGGTCGAGCGGCAGGACACTCCGGAGACGCGCGGCATGATTCACAAGGTGCGTCATCTCGTGGAAGTGGTGGAGTAAGTTATGGCGGATAAGTCGAAGAAGAAGGAACACAACACGATTTCGCTCTCGACGCTCGGACCGGCCAAGGGCTCGCGCAAGAAGAAAGTGCGCGTCGGCCGCGGCATTGGCTCGAAGCTAGGGAAAACGTCCGGCTCCGGAAACAAAGGACAGAAATCCCGGCGCGGCTACTCGCGCCGTCGCGGTTTTGAGGGCGGCCAGATGCCGCTGCATCGCCGCATTCCGAAGCGCGGTTTTCACAATCCGTTTGGCGTAGAATTCTCCGTCATCAATATCGAGGAACTGAATGTGTTCCCCGCGGGAGAAACGGTTACGCCGGAGCTATTGCGCGCGCACGGTTTCGTTCGCCGCGCCAGGGGTCCGATCAAGATTTTGGGCGACGGTGAGTTGAAGAACAAGCTCGTCATTCACGCCCACGCGTTCAGCTCCTCGGCGAAGGACAAAATCACCAAGGCGGGCGGGACGTTTGAGGTGGTAAAGGTAGCGTAGTCGGCATCGGGGAATTGCAATGAATCGTTTTTGGCAAGCATTTACGAATCTCTTCCGGATCGAAGATCTGCGCAACCGGCTGTTCTTTACGCTGGCGCTGCTCGCGGTCTACCGCTTCGGCGCGCACATTCCGACGCCGGGAATCAATACCGGATTGATGGAAGAACTCTTCAAGCAGGCCGCTTCGAGTTCCATGCTGGGCATTTTCGATCTCTTCAGCGGCGGCACCTTCCGTCAGATGACCATTTTTGCGCTTGGCATCATGCCCTACATCACGGCGTCGATCATTCTGCAGTTGATGCAGGTGGTCTTTCCCTACCTCGAGAGGCTGCAAAAAGAAGGCGAGTTGGGCCGGCGCAAGATCACGCAATATACGAGGTATCTGACGATTGTGCTGAGCATTATCCAGTCGTCTACGATCGCGACGACCTTGCAAGCGCAAACGTACTCGGGGCAGGCGCTCGTCTATCACCCGGGTTTGAGCTTCTGGCTGATGACCGTGCTGACGCTGACCACCGGGTCCACCTTCATCATGTGGCTCGGAGAGCAGATCAGCGAACGCGGCATCGGAAACGGCATGTCGCTGATCATTTTCGTCGGCATCGTCGTCGGATTGCCGCGCGCCATTCTGGATTTGTATGAAAAGGTGAAGACCCAGGCGTGGGGCGCGTTCACTCCCATGGCGGCCCTTCTACTGATCGCGTTGATGATCGTTGTCGTCGGCTTCATCGTCTTTGTGGAGGGCGCGCAACGCCGCATTCCGGTGCAGTATGCGAAGCGCGTCGTGGGACGCCGCGTGATGGGGGGGCAGGCGACCTACCTTCCGTTGCGCGTGAACTCCGGCGGCGTGATTCCGCCGATCTTTGCAAGCTCGCTCCTGGCGTTTCCCGCCACAGCCGCGCTGGTGCTCGGAACTCGCTGGCCGTTCTTGAAGGGCATCGCAGACAGGCTGAAGTGGGGAGAACCTCTCTACACGCTGCTGTACATTGCGATGATCATTATTTTCGCGTTCTTTTATGTGGGAATCGTCTTCAATCCCACCGAGCTCGCGGACAACATGCGCAAGAACGGCGGATTTATCCCCGGCATCCGCCCTGGACGCAGCACCTCCGAATACGTCAGCACCATTTTGAAGCGCCTGACGTTTATTGGTGCGGTCTACTTGGCGGTGGTTTGCATCTTGCCGGAATGGATGATTGCAGGTATCAACCTGAACCATTTGCCCACCTGGCTCGGTGGCGATTGGTTTGACCGGCATTTTCCCAGTTGGATCCTGCATGGTCTGGGCGTGAGGTTTTATTTCGGTGGCACTTCGCTCCTGATCGTGGTGGGCGTGGCGATGGATACCGTGCAGCAGTTGGAGGCACAACTCGTCATGCGTAATTACGAAGGCTTTGCGCGCAAAGGAAGAGTGCGCGGCCGTCGCTAATGAGCGAAGGGAGACGGCATCGTGGCGCTCGAACAGCGTCCTGTCGGAAAACTCGACCGCGCGGTGATTTTTCTGGGTCCTCCGGGCTCCGGGAAGGGAACCCAGGCGAAAGTTCTGGCGGGAAAGTACGGAGTGCCGCATCTCTCGACGGGCGATATGCTTCGAGAGCATATCGTTCAGGGTTCGCCGCTCGGCTTGAAAGCGAAGCCGATCATGGAGCGAGGCGAGTTGGTGCCGGACTCGCTCGTTTTGAAAATGGTCGCCGACCGGATCGAGCGGCCGGATTGCAGTCACGGTTTTGTGTTTGACGGGTTTCCGCGGACGGTCACCCAGGCGAGGTATCTCGGTGAGCTGCTGAAGAGGCAAGGCTTCAAGCAGCCGTTCGTGATTCACATGGTCATTGGCCACGAGCTGCTGCTGCGGCGCTTGACGGGCCGAAGGACCTGCAAGGTAGGCGGGGAGATCTATAATATTTACGACCGCCCGCCGAAAGTGGAGGGGATTTGCGATGTCGATGGCGGCGAGCTGATTCAGCGCCCCGACGATCGCGAGGAAGTGATCAAGCAGCGGCTACATGCGTACGAGAAGCTGACGTCGCCGCTGGTGAGCTACTACCGCAGGCACGGCTGGCTGCATGAGATCGATGCCAGCAAAAGCGTGGCCGAGGTAGAGCAGGACATTGAACTGGCGGTGGCGGGCATGCGCGGAGTGCGTTGAGATGGCGATTCAGTTACGCAGCGGCGCAGAGTTGGAAAAGATGTATCGCGCCGGCCAGATCGTGCATGAAGTTTTGAACGCGCTTCGGGAGCAAGTGAAACCCGGAATGACGACGATGGACCTCGAGGACGTTGCGGTGGGGCTCATTCTGAAGTGGCCGGGTAAAGCGGCGTTCAAAGGGTATCGCGGGTACCCCTGTGTGTTGTGTACTTCGGTGAACAGCGAGATCGTTCACGGAATACCGTCGCCGAAACGCAAGTTGCGCGAAGGCGACATCGTCTCGATCGACTTTGGCATGGAGGTCGACGGGTATTACGCGGATTCGGCGGTCACCGTACCGGTGGGTAAGATTCGTCCTGAGCTGCAGAAGCTACTTGACGTGACCCGCGAATCGTTGGACCGCGCGATCGACAAGATGCGCCCGGGAAATCGGCTGGGCGATGTCGGATACGCGGTGCAGAGTTGGGTCGAGCAGCACGGTTTTTCGGTAGTGCGGGAGTTTGTTGGACACGGCATCGGCACCAGGATGCACGACGAACCGAATCTTCCGAACTACGGCGAGCCCGGACGCGGGGCGCGTTTGCAGGAGGGCATGGTCATCGCCGTCGAACCGATGGTGAATGCAGGCCAGCCGGAAGTGCAGATGCGTGGCGAATGGGTGGCGGAAACGGCCGATGGCAGTGCCTCGGCGCATTTCGAGCACACCGTAGCGATCACCGCGAACGGCCCGTGGATTTTGACCCGGCCGAAGGAAATGACCGGGCCGAGTTGGTGAGGTAGTGGTGGCTCTGTAGACCGTTCTGAAACGGTCTTAATCTTGGCGGAAGTTGCGAGGCTTATGGCAAAGCAGTTTGAGGATAAGAGCAAGGGCGACTCCGGAAATCCGAAGGAGGACGCCATTGAAGTGATGGCGACGGTGTTGGAACCGTTGCCGAATGCGATGTTCCGGGTGGAGCTGGAGAACAAGCACAAGGTGTTGGCGCATGTCTCCGGCAAAATGAGAAAGAACTTCATCCGGATCCTGGCGGGAGACAAAGTAGCGGTGGAACTTTCGCCTTACGATCTGACCCGCGGCCGCATCGTATACCGCTACAAGTAGCGGGAAGGTTTGTAGTGGCGGGTCTTTGGACCTGTACGGTTTGGCAGAAGAAGGAGAACGCAGTGAAAGTCAGGGCAAGCGTTAAGAAGATTTGCGACAAATGCAAAGTCATCCACCGCCGGGGAGTGGTTCGGGTAATTTGCGTCAACCCGAAGCACAAGCAGCGTCAGGGATAAGGGAGCGAGGGAACTATGGCACGTATCGCAGGTGTTGATCTTCCGCCGCAGAAGCGGCTTTGGGTCGGGCTGACGTCGATCTACGGCATCGGGCAGGTGCGCGCGAAGTCCATCGCTGAAAAGGCCAACGTGGACTTCACGAAGAAAGTGCGCGACCTGACCGAAGACGAAGTAAACCGCATCCGCACGGTCATCGAGCAGGAAGGGCGCGTCGAGGGCGATCTCCGGAAGGAGATCCAGATGAACATCCGCCGCTTGATCGAAGTCCAGGCGTATCGTGGCATCCGCCACCGGCGCAATCTACCGGTTCGCGGGCAGCGCACACACACCAATGCGCGCACGCGAAAGGGTCCACGCCGCGGCGCCGTCGCCGGCAAGAAGCAGGTGAAGGGCAAGAAGGGCTAGCGCGGAGGGAACAATCGACAGACAGAATTTGTCGTGGACAGGTCTTCGGCTGGGTCTAAAGACCGACCACTCGACAGGAAGAATGGGAGTGAAACGTGGCTAAAGAGCAACAGAACGCAGGACCGGACGCAGGGGCACCAGCGAAACCGGCCGCGGCATCAAAGAAGAAGAAGGAATTCAAGAAGAAGAAGGAACGCCGCACGGTTCCGCACGGTCTCGTGCACGTTTCCGCGTCGTTCAACAACACGCAGATCACCATCACCGATCCGGATGGCCGCGTGGTGTGCAACTCTTCGGCAGGAGCAATCGGCTTCAAGGGTTCGCGCAAAGGCACGCCATACGCCGCGCAGCAGGCTTCGCTGGCCGCTGCCAGCGCCGCGCGCGACCAGTTCGGTATGAAGAGCGTCGAAGTGCGCGTCAAGGGTCCGGGCTCCGGCCGCGAGTCCGCGGTGCGCGCTCTTGCTGCAGCCGGGCTGCACATCGTGGTGATCCGCGACGTGACGCCAATTCCGCACAACGGTTGCCGCCCGCCGAAGCGCCGTAGAGTGTGATGAGTGCCACAGTTTTGTAGCTCAGGCCTTCTAGGCCTTGAGGTTTCCAAGGAAGTTGAGAAAGTTTCGGGAAGGGAGAATAGAAGTTGGCAAGACATCGAGATGCAGTCTGCCGCCTGTGCCGCCGGGAAGGGCAGAAACTGTTTTTGAAGGGGCTTCGTTGCTTCACGGACAAGTGCGCGATTGAGAAGCGCAACTTTGTGCCGGGACAGCACGGGCAATCGCGGCGCGCCAAAGTCGCAGGCTACGGCCTGCAACTGCGCGAGAAGCAGAAAGTAAAGCGCACCTACGGGCTGTTGGAACGGCAATTCCGCAATTATTTTGAGAAGGCGGAGCGCTCCAAGGGTCCCACGGGTGAAAACCTGATCGTTATGCTCGAGCGCCGTCTGGACAATGTGGTCTGGCGGGCCGGCCTGGCGTCCTCGCGGGCGCAGGCACGGCAACTCGTGCTGCACGGGCACGTGCGGATCAACGGGAAGAAGGTCAACATCCCGTCGTACCAGGTGAACGTCGGCGAAGAGGTCGCCATGAAGGAAAAGATGCACCAGAACGCCATGGTCCTCGAGGCGCGCAATGTCGCCCAGAGCCAGAGCACGGTGCCGTGGTTGGAGCAGGAACGCGATCAGTTCAAAGCCAAAGTTGTAGCGTTGCCGAAGCGCGAAGATGTGCAGACGCCGCCGATCAACGAGCAGCTGATCGTCGAGCTCTATTCCAAGTAAGAGGTTTTGTAGTGGCCGGTCACTCGACCGGCCATCACGGCGAGGATTTTCGGGCTGTTTTGGGCAGCCCAGAAAGAAGGAACACAATGTGGAAGGGATTTCAGAAACCGAAGCGTCTTGCGCCGGAGTTTGAATCGCTGACTGAGAAGTACGGGCGGTTTTCCGCTCAGCCGTTTGAACGCGGCTGGGGCACCACGGTCGGAAACGCCCTGCGGCGCGCGCTGCTCAGCTCGATTGAGGGAGCGGCCATCACCGCGGTAAAAATCGACGGTGTACTGCACGAATTTTCTTCGATCCCGGGCGTCGTCGAAGATGCCACGGACATCATCCTGAATCTCAAGCAGGTGCCGATCAAGCTGAACAACGACCTACCGAAGACCATTTATCTGAATGTGGAAGCTCCGGGCGTGGTCACCAGCGCGCAGATCGAGGAAGACGCGGACTTCGCGGTTCTCGACAAGAGCGTATACATCGCGACCGTCAGCGAAGGCGGTAAGCTGCGGATCGAGATGCGCGTGAAGAACGGCCGCGGCTACGTGGCGGCGGACCGCAATTACGATGAAGACCTGCCGATCGGTTACATTCCGGTGGACAGCGTGCACTCGCCCGTGCGCAAGGTGAACTTCGCCGTGGAATCCGCTCGTCTTGGACAGATGACGGACTACGAAAAGCTGATGCTCGAAGTATGGACCAATGGCGCGATAACGCCGTCGGACGCAGTGGGACTGGCCGCGAAACTGGTGAAGGACCATATGAGCATCTTCATCAACTTCGAGGAGCCGGTGGAAAACGTGGAAGTGCCGACCGACACGGTACACGATCCGCGGCTTGAGCACCTGGATCGCTCCGTCGAAGAGCTGGAGCTTTCCGTGCGCAGCTACAACTGCCTGAAGAACGCGAACATTCAGACGATCCGCGAGCTCGTGCAAAAGAGTGAGAACGAAATGCTGAAGACCAAGAACTTCGGCCGCAAATCGCTGAACGAGATCAAAGATATACTAGTGAAGATGGGCCTCAGCCTGGGCATGAAGTTCGACGAGCACGGCCGCATCATCTGGCCGCCGCTGCCGAGCCAGACGTCCATGCCAAGCACAGAAGAAAATCTGGGACTGTAATGCCGGTTGTGTAGGGCTCTCCTTCCGAGGCGGGCCGTTCTTACTTTTCAAAGGACTCTGAAATGCGACATCTGAAGTCGGGATCAAAACTAGGCCGCAATCCGTGGCACCGCCGCGCGACCATGCGCAACCTTGTAACCAATCTTCTCGAACACGGACGGATCACCACTACGCTGACGCGCGCGAAAGCGACGCGCCCGGTGGCGGAAAAAATGATCACGCTCGGCAAGCGCGACACGCTTCAGGCGCGCCGCCTCGCCGCTTCCTACATCATGACCCCCGCGGTCACGAAAAAGCTCTTCAGCGAAATCGCGCCGAAGTTCGCCGATCGTGCTGGTGGCTATACGCGCATCATCCCCGTGGGAATCCGCGTGGGCGATGGCGCAAAGGTGGCCATTCTCGAGCTTGTGGGCTACGAGTTCAAGAAGAAGGAAAAGAAAGAAAAGAGTAAACTGCAGGAAGCAGTGGACGCCAAGAGTTAACCCGCCTCCGCAAAGGCACAAGTGGCCCGCTCCGGGAAACCGGCGCGGGCTTTTGTTTTGGCCGGGGGGAATTGAACCATGGTTGATGTTGACAGAAGGGGCCGACCCGCGATATTTCTTGGTCAGTCAATCCGGGTAGCACTGGGAGCAGGGGCCTGAACGAGAGGGTGCGTTTCCAGGGCGATGATTGACGCGGGCCTCCCTAGCCGTTTGGGGGAGGGCTCGGCACCAAACGACGCTACCCGAACCCACCTAGAGACGAAACGCGGTCTTTTCCCGGACGTTTTCATATTCACACGGCCGCAGTGCGTCCGAGGAGGAATCTACCGTGCGAAATAGCCTGAAGACGTTGGCCGTGTTGTGTGTGTCGGGTGTTTTGGGTTCATCCCTTGCCATAGGGCAAGGTGCGGGAGAAAAGATTCCGTACGGTGCGAATGCCGTGGCGGGACACTACCTGCAGGTCGACGACGCGAAGATTTATTACGAGACCTACGGCAGCGGCGGGGGAACTCCGCTGGTGCTGCTGCACGGGGGTATGTATGGATATATTGAGGAGTTTGGCGGCTTGATTCAGGAGTTGAGCAAGCACCGTCGCGTGATTGCGATCGCCACGCGCGGGCACGGAAAGTCTGAACTTGGAAGCGAGCCATTTTCTTACGCGCTGTTTGCGAACGACGCGTATACAGTCGTCAAGCACGTGACTCAGGTAGGGTGGATGTGCTCGGATTCAGCGACGGCGCGGTGACCTCCTACACTTTGACCGCCGCGCATCCGGAATTGGTGCGGCGGCTAGTAGCCATCGGCGGCCCGAGAAAATTGGCAGATTGGACGCCGCAGGCGCTAGCGGAATTTCGGGCCTCCAAACCCGGAGACGTGGAGCGAGATTCGCCACAGTTTGTGGCGGACCGGAAGAAGCTGATGCCCGCACCTGAAATGTGGCAGGAGTTTGAGACCAGGCTGATCAAGATGTGGTCGGGCCCGGTGTATGTGACGGACGAGCAGATCCGCTCAATCAAAATACCGACGCTGATCATCGTGGGGGATCACGACCCGTACAACCAGATCGGCAAGTTTGTCGAGCTCTATCAGTTGTTGCCACAGGGACAATTGGCGGTGATTCCCGGCTGCGGGCACGTGGTGCTGGATTGCAAGGGGCCTTTTACGATCGAAGCGGTGCAGGAGTTCTTGGATACGGCGGAAAGGTAGGGCTCAGCTCGCTCTGAATGGCATGTCGTGTCTTGTCATTCGTGTCCTAGGAAGAGGTCCTCGCGGGCCGCGAATCACGTTCTCAGCACAACCGACACAATTCTCAATTGACACTGCGCCGGCGCTGCTCAATGCTTGGGCGACGGGCTTCAGGAGCAACTCCATGAATCGCCAACTGGTTGCTATGTGGCTGATTGCTGCGACGCCTGCTCTTCTTTTCGCCCAAGAAACCAAACTTGTGAATTGCCGTACGCTCGAAGCGGCCGGGAATTTCGTCGGCCCCGACGAAGTGATCGAGGGCAATATGGTGTGCCAAAAACGGAAGCCGGGCACCATTGCTCCTGCGCCGGCGAAAATAGAGGCTGCGAAGCCTCAGGCAGACGGGATGGTGTCTCCCGAGCAGCCGATGAGCGTAGCGGAAGCGGCAAGGCTGAATAAGCAGCGGTTGGCGGCGAAGCAGAACGCCGCGAGCCCGTCGGCGGCGCTGCCGGCACCGGCGGTAAGTACTCGAGCGCCGGTTGCGGAACCTACCAAGCCCGTGCCGAAGCCACCGGAAGCAGTTCGAGAGCCCGCTCCTGCGGCGGTTCCCGGGCTGGCCGCAGCTGTTTCAGCTCCGCCAGCAGCGGGGCCGGCGCCAGCTGCTTTGCTGGTTACGCCCGCTCCCGCGCAACCCGCTGCCGTGCCATCCGTTGCTGCCGCATCGGCGGGGACCGATGCTCTACCAATACGCGTAAAGCGCGACGCACCCGTTGCTGCCGGCACGCCCTCGGAACCTCCGGAAAGAGATTACGGATTCTCCGACGCGAACGCTGTTGCAACTCCGGTCGCAGCAGCAGCGCGCGCAGAGAGTGCGTCCCGAGCTACCGTACCAGCAGCGGCGCGCACGCAAGTGCAAATGGGAGGGTTTGACAGGCCGAAAGACGCCACTTCCGACGCGGCCGCACCTAGGCAGAATACAAACACCGCCGGCTTACGAGAAGGGCAGCGTCCGGAGTGCACGAAGAATATTACGTTGGGCAGCCTAAAAGAGGAGACACTCGACGTCAGCAAGAGCGGATGGGCGCAAGCGTGGATCGCAAAGAATCAGATGGCGATGCCGAATGTGTGCTTCTCTGAAGCGCCGATGCGCGGCGCAAGAAATTATCTGATCGTGCTTTATTTCATGCCTTCCGCCGGGAGTTCGAACGCGGCGATGGCTATGCCCGATTCGGCATCGGCGGGCACGTTTACGGCGGAGAACGGTAGAATGTGGAGCTATCGAGGTGGGCTAACAGGCGAAGTCAGCCAGGGGCAAGTCTGGTACGCGACGGCATACTCGGAAGATGGCGCAGCCATTGCGGAGGAGTGGCCGGAACAAACCAAGCGCGGGAACAACGAGCGCGTGGCGGAAGAGCTGCTGAGAGCAATCGTAGAAGACCTGCGCAAGCAATAGAGGCAGAAAATAGATATTGGAAATTGGCGCCCGCGCTGAGCAACCATCGCGGGCTTTCGTTTTGGTGGGCCCGTCAAGTCAATACCGGTCGCTTACCCCGTTCAGCGGGAGGTTCCCCTTGCACTGATCGCACTCACGGAAGGCCGAGCTACCTATGGCCGATTCGGGTTGTACAATCGTGGCGGAGGAAACACGAATGGAATTTCCAGAGTTTGGGCTGAAGGGGCAAGTGGCGCTGGTGACGGGTGCGGCGCGCGGATTGGGCCGCGCGATTTCGCTGGCGCTGGCGAATGCAGGAGCGGATGTGGCGCTCGGATTGCGTGACGTCAAGGCGGATGCCGGCCTGATGGCCGAGATTCGTAACCTCGGGAGCAAGGCGCTGCCGGTGCAAATGGACGTCAGCAGGATGGACCAGATTTTTCGCGCCGTGGATGACACCGTGAAGGAGTTTGGGCGCATCGACATCCTAGTGAACAACGCGGGAATCGCGCCGGAAAATCCGGCGGAGAATGTACGCGAAGAGGATTTTGACGCGACGCTCGCCGTGAATTTGAAAGGGACTTTTTTCGCGAGCCAGGCTGCGGGGCGAGTGATGATCGGCCAGAAAAAGGGAACGATCATCAATATGAGTTCGCAGGCGGGGTTTGCGGCGCTGCCGACCGAATCCATTTATTGCATGACGAAAGCCGGCATCGCGCACCTTACAAAATGCCTCGCGGTCGAATGGGGCAAGTATGGGATTACCGTGAATGCCGTGGCGCCGACATTCATTAAAACGGCGGGGACCGAGGAGTATCTGTCGGACCCGAGGCATCTCGTCGATACTGTCGAGCGCATCGCGGCGTTGCATCGCATCGGCGAGCCTATGGAAGTAGCGGGCGTGGTGGTGTTTTTGGCTTCGCCCGCGGCCTCGCTAATCACCGGCGAGACAATCCTGATCGATGGAGGATGGACGGCTCGGTGAGTGGCGAGAAATTACAGAATCGAAATTGGAAAATAGAACGGCTGGAGGTTCTGAAGACCCGCGACTACGCATGCTCGGAAAGAATAGGGAGGCTATGGTTACGATCCGGATCCTGCCGGGCAGAGGGAGCCCGCCGACGTCGAGCGGAATCGGGACACGCCGTTCGCACTGCTTGGTGGAGTCGGTTATCGCGCTGGTGAATCAGTCGTCCTTAAAGCCATGGGCGTGAACCTGCACTTGATGGTTGCCTGCTCTCAGGCTGTCGAAGGAAAACTTGCCGTCACTTGCCGTGATTCCCTCCGCAAGTTCTTTTTCACTGACAAAGACTTAGAGGTGCGAGGCTTTCTTTACCTCTTGCATGCCACTCGCCATTTCGCTCTTGCCACTCATTGATTCAAATAATATTGCACGGTAGTGACCACACGGACGGTTTTCATGAGGCTGGCGTCAGCGCCGAAGCTCATCTCGCCGCCTTCGCCGGGCTCTAAGGTGGCCGCGCCTTGGTCGGCGGCGAGGATGGAGAAAACGCCCTGATTCGCCTGGCGGATGGCGGCAACTTTGCTGCCGGAATCGGAGGCGAAGCGATCTGCGGCGGCGCGAGCGTTGCGCGTTGCTTCGGTGATCATGTCCGGCTTGATGGAATTGAGGCCGGTGAACTTATAAGCAAGGCCCTGGCCGGGATTCCCACCGAGGACGATGCCTTTTTGCAGAAGCAGCATGGTCTTTTGCGAGGCGTTGGCGACTACATCGACGCGGCTGGTGCGTACGGTGATTTGCTGCTCAACGATGTAGCGGTGCGGCGCGCGCTGGCCGCCGCCGTATTCGTTGGCTTGGGTGTCGACAACACGGATGATACCGAGTTCAATTTCGTTGGGCTGGATGCTTTGCTGCTGCAGAAACTCCAGGATCACTTTTTTGTCGGCTTCCGTTTTGGCGTATAGCGCGGTGAGGTCATCTCCGGCTTCTTTGTAGTTGAGCGGCCAGATAGCCAGATCGGATTTTACGTTTCGTTCTACCAGGCCTTTCACTGTGACATAGCGGTCGGCAAGCCGTGTGTTCTTGATTTGTACGCCGAGCATCCAGCCGCCAATGATCAGTCCAAGAGCGAGCAGGATACCGAGCAGAGTTGTGCCGCCGCGTTCCTTCCTAGTCGTGCCCATCATGTTGGGAATTCCTCAGGATTCTCCGCCGCGCTCCAGCTGATTGCCGGACAGCTCCAATTTATCACAAAGGAAGTTCGAGGGCGGCCTGGACCACTTCTCGAAATTTGCTCCGAGATCAAGCGAATGAAGGTAAATGAGCGAACTGGCGATAGACCGGTTCAAGAGATTTTATGGCGTCACCGATCGCACAACTTCACAGAGCAGCAGCTCAAGCCAACCGAGCAGCCGGGCCGGCGGGGAGGGCAAACAACACACCGCAAGCCAACGCTCCGCAAACAGTCTTCCGCAGGACAACTCGGGCGAATGTGCCGCCCCGAAACACGGCGGCAAGGCCAAACACAGGCGCGGCCTCGCCAGCCCCGGCGCCGTTCAATCCGCGTTCTAGCTTGCACAGCAAGTGCAGCAACTCGCACCTTGTGCCCTCACCTCTGAAGGGGTGAGCTACAGGTGCGTGCATGGAGCTCGACGTGGATGCCGTGACGGGGGCGCAGAGTGATGGAGGGGAGCGGAACGATCGGGTGATTCGGGAGAAGGGTGAAACGGAAGCGTGCGGCGATGCTGGCGAGAACGAGGGTGGCTTCCATCAGCGCGAAGGCGTTGCCGATGCATTGGCGAGGGCCGAAGCCGAAAGGGAAGTAGGCGAAGCGGGGTATCTTCTTGAGCAGGTCGCCTTCCCAGCGTTCGGGGAGAAACTCTTCGGGATTCTCATACCAGCGGGAATCGCGGTGGACGATGTAGGCGACGGCGGCGATGCCGGTGCCCTTCGTAACGGGATAGCCGGCGAGTTCGTGATCTTCGATGGCTAGACGCGCCATGGCCCAAGCTGGAGGATACAACCGCATTGATTCGGAGAGGATGTGGCCGGTGTAGGGGAGGCGCGGGATGTCGTCGAGAGTGGGACCGCGGCCGGCGAGGACGCGGTCGAGTTCGGCGAGCAGTTTTTGTTCGACGCGAGGATTTTGCGCGAGGAGCATCCAGGTCCAGGAGAGCGCGCTAGCGGTGGTTTCGTGTCCGGCGAGGAAAACAGTAAGAGCTTCGTCGCGAAGTTGCTGGGTGGTCATGCGAGAACCGTCTTCATCCTGCGCTTCTATAAGCAGAGAGAGAAGGTCGCCGGCGTCGTCGTCCGAATCGCGGCGCTGCTGGATGAT
This sequence comes from Candidatus Acidiferrales bacterium, assembly GCA_963722985.1. Classification (GTDB taxonomy): domain Bacteria; phylum Acidobacteriota; class Terriglobia; order Acidiferrales; family UBA7541; genus Acidiferrum. The sequence continues at coordinate 2,212,694 of CAVROZ010000008.1, forward strand.
GCGGTCGATGATGCGGGTGAGTTCGCGCACGGCGCGCTTGGCTCCGCGATTGCGACGGGTGGGAAGCCAGCGAGGAGTGATGAGCAGGCGGCGAAAATCCAAGGTGTATTCAAGGAGCGTGTGGAGATTTTCTCCGACCTGCGGAGCATCGCGTTCGACGTCGGCGTGGAACAGAGTTTTGCCGACGATTTGCAGCGTCAGGCCCATCATGGCGTCGTGCAGGTTGAGTTGCTGGGCGTCTTTCCATCCGGCGATGAGCCGCATGGCGCAATCAGTCATGGTCGTGGCGTAGTGGGCGATGCGGTTGCGATGAAATGCGGGCTGCATCATGCGGCGCTGACGAAGCCAGAAGTCGCCTTCGCTGGTGAGCAGGCCATTGCCGAAAAGATGACGATTGGCGCGCAGGATGCGGCCCTTGATGAATTTGCGGCTGTTGTTGACGATGACATCTTCAATCTGGTCGGGGTGGAAGAGAAGATAGGTGCGCAGATGGAAGAAGCGCAGGCAGACGATGTCGCCGTAGTCGTGGGCGGCGCGGGTCATGAAGCCGAGAGGGTCGTGGCGCAGCGGGCTGTGCAGGCCATCGAAGAAGCCCTGTTCGGGACCTGGCGGGTACGGGGCCATGGAGAGATGGTAGTGGAGAGAGGAGGAAAGGGAAAATTGAAAAAGGGAAGGTTGTCGCTCAGGCCTTCTAGTGTTTCGGGAATTTGATTTGGCCGCGGAGGACTGTGATCGAAGAAGGCGGCAGGTCGACCAAAGAGTTTGCGTCGGCGTTCAAGGTCGAACTTAGGATGGGGCCGTCGGGATCGGCGGTGAGCGTGGCGGGATGCCATTGGTATTGCGTTTTGCCGAACGTTTTTACGGACACTTGGCCGGAGAAGGTGCCTGATCCAGATTTATCTGCGTCGTCAAATGCGATTTTAACGCTGTGAGAATTTTCCTGATCTTTATTGATGACCAGCAGCGACCAGTCGCCGTCGGGGCGATGAACGGCATACGCGGTGACGAGATTGTTGCCCGCGCCGTCGAAGATATCGCTGGAGGCGTCGAACAGCTTGTGTTCGCCGCTGCCCGGCTGCACCCATTCGAGATTGATAAGCTGGCTCGAGAAATACTGCGAGAGAGGCTGAATAATTTTGTAATCGCGCGTGGCGGAGAACATTGCGAATGTGCCATGGGAATTGTTGAAGCCGTGACCAATGGCTTCCGGCATGTAGTGGAAGAAGTACACGGCTTGGCCACCACCGTTCAAGAACGAGCAGATGTAATCAGCGAGCCAGAGACCACCGAAAATGTCGGGGAACGCTTCGGAATCGACCCAGGAGAGATTGGATTCAGTGATCAGCAGGGGAACGTTGTCGGGAACACCGTCCTGACGCCAGATTTTCATGATGCCGGTGACCAATTTGGGTTCGTCGTAGAGATTGCTCCACTGAATGGTGCCGGGCTGGAAGGGGTAGTGTTCGAAGGAGAAGAACGCGAGTTCGTCGATCTTGTTGTGGGATTTCAGGTAGTTGATAAAGCGGCGTGTCCAGGACGTTTGGCCACTGGCGTCGGGCCAGGTTTCGATATCTTTGTTGACGCCGGTGTAGATCGGCCCGCCGAGCTTAAGCTTGCGATCGACGCGATGGATTGCGGCGGCGAACTGAATGTAGAACTCCGCGTAATCCTCGGGATTCATGAAGTGGCCGTCGGGTTCTTCGCCCATTTCGACGTGAGAAATGGGATAGCCGCGCTTTTCGAGATAGGCAAGCTGGTTCGCGGCGTCTTCCGGGGTACTGTAAATCATGGCGATGGGAATCATGGTAGGAAGTCCGCGGGTGTATCCATCGGGCATGAAGAAAAGGTCGAAGCCGACTTGTTCGCCGGCTTGCTCGTCGAGGTCGCTCGGTTCGTGCCAGGGATCGACGGAGGAACAATACGTCATGGTTTGATCCTGGTCGGGCGTGTGGCGGAGGAGATCGTGGAACTTGCCGTCGCGGGAAGTGGTGCCGACGTAGATTTCGTGGATGGCATAGCCGAGGCAGTTGCGCTTGTCGGCGGAACCGTGTGTGTCGCAGGTGCTAGAGGATGCAGTCATCAAGATGCGGATGAATCGCGCGAGAACAGGCGCGTTCGCGAGTTGCAGGATGCCATTGCCGCCTTTGCCGTCATTGACCGCGCCGCCCGGAAACGTCTGCCAGACGCCGAGCGTTGGCTTGTGGATGGCGTCTTCGCCGGTGAAGTACTGCACGACGAAATGCGTAGCGTAAGGCGCAGCCCAATCGATGCGAATGGCAGAAATTTCCCGAGGCTGGGCGAGGTCGAGAATTACCCATTGTGGGTGCAGGGAATCGGATTCGTGCGTGAAGGGTTCGGCGAGGTAGGGATTGCTCTTCCAGTAGCTGTCCGGATTGCCGTCGGTCAGGCGTGAGTAGCCGTCGGTGTCGGTGCCGTCGTCGCGCGTGACGCCGCGATGGGGAAGTGGGTAGCCGTAGGAATGACGAATCGGCTCCGCTCCGGGTGCGGGGTCGCCAACGAAGTAGCCTTTACCGGCAGGGTCGCTCCATTTGCCGTTGGGATTCCAGTGCCATGCTTCCATGTGTAGTTCCGTGTTCTGGCGGTAAGTAACCGTCTGCCAGCCAGCGGAGAGCACTTGCTTGATGGTGTCGGGAACGTAGAGTTTGTCGGCGGCGCCATAGGGGAGGCGGTCGATGCCGGCGCCGAGCGCCTCGGTGGGACGTATGGTGTTCGTGGAGTGGGCCGGCGTGGCGTCGACGTGAATGGTTTGCGCGAAGGCGAGAGGCGCGGTGAGGGCGAGAGCGAAGAAAAGTAGGAGTCGATTCATGGCGGATTCCTTGGCCAGGGCGGTTTGTGCCGGCAAATCACAATGAATTAAAACGGTTGAATAGAGAAGAAAATGTAACGCGAGCGGGGAGGCGCGTCAATCGAAAAGTGCCTGTAACGGAGGCCTTCGACGACAGCGCTGCAGCGAACGCCATTTCTGTGCGAACAAATGGCTACAACGGAAGGCACTTGGCGATGATCAGCGTGATGTCGTCGTGTTGTTCATGGGGACTGAAGTGGCGGACCTCGTCGACGATGGCGGAGCGCAGATCTTGGCAGCACAGATTTTGGTTGCGGCGCAGGGCGTCGATGAGGCGTTCTTCGCCAAATTCTTCACGAGCCCGGTTGAAGGATTCGGTGATGCCGTCGGTATAGAGGACCAGTGTGTCGCCGGGGCCGAGTTGGCAGTCGGCGAGCGAGCAGTCCCAATCTTTAAAAGCGCCAACGATTGTCGCGGTCGCTTGCAGGCGTTCGAGAGAATTGTCACTGCGCAAGACGAGAGGCGGGAGATGGCCGCAGTTTACGTAGCGCAAGCGCCGCGTGGAGTCATCATATTCGGCAAAGAACAGCGTGGCGAAGGCAGCGTCCGAGGTGTTCTGGCAGAAAAGCTGATTGACCGAACACAGCAAGCGCTGCAATTGATCGAGGGCGAGGGCGCATTGGCTGCGAACATTCGCTTGAAGATTGGCCATGAGAAGAGCGGCGGCGATGCCTTTGCCGGAGATGTCGCCGATCACGAGGCCGAGCCTCTGGCCGCCGAGATCGAGAAAATCGTAGTAGTCTCCGCCAACGTGCCGGGCGGGTAGGCACACGCCTTCAAATTGAAGAGTTTTGAGGGACGGCATGTTCTGGGGAAAAAGACGCGCTTGCACCTGCTTGGCGATTTCTAGCTCCTGCGAGGCGCGAAGCTCGGCTTCCTGCTTTTCGGCGATGGCTTGGCGTTCGGCTTCGATACCGCGGGTGACTTCATCGAAGCTGACCAACGTGTAGATGTTGCCGTCGGGATCCTTGAAGCGCGCGAAGACGCCGCCCCAGACGGTCGGGCTATCGGGAGCGGATGGCGAAGATTCCTGCGGCTGCGTGGGCACGCGCGCACCATATCGGAGGTGTCGCAGACGCGGAGAGATGTGGAACACGACGCCGCGGCGGCTCCATTCGCGGAACTTCGCTAGGACATCTTCGGTGATGAAGGAGATTTGCGTATTGCGGCCGATGAGCTTGACTTGTTCTGAGGCGGATCCCGGAGCGACCAGGGCGACGTTGCTGGTGCCGTCGGGAGGAGCGACGACGGCGTAAGCGCGTCCGGCTAGGGCGCGAGCGTCAAAGACGAGATGGAAGTCGAGAAGGTTGACGAAGAAATCGATGCTGCGGTCGAGATCGCGCACAAAAACGCTGACCGCCTGTAGGCGCAAGTATGGATTTTTCCGGTCGAGGCGGACCGTGGGGGCGTTGGCGGGATCGCTCGGGTCGAGCATGAGAGAGCATTATACGGCGGGCAGGTAGCGAAATTAGAAAATCGGCTAGCTGGGTCGGTTGCCGAGAAAGCGGCGGTAGAGAAAGAAAAGCACGGCAAGCGCGCACAGTGCGGCGGTCGAATCAAGCAAGGCGTCCCACGCGGAGGGGCCGCGGGACGGAACGAAAATTTGGTGGATTTCATCGAGCGCCGAATAACAAGCGGCAATCAGCCAAGCGATAACGGCCCAGGACCAGTGCCAGGGGCGGCTGTCCCGGTGGGAGGCGCGAAACCCGTGGTAGAGGAGCAGGCCGAAAATGAAGTACTCGGCGAAGTGGGCGCACTTGCGAATGATGTGATGCAGGAGTTCGAAATTGTCGATGGACAGCGACGGGAGCAGCCAGCGGAGAAGCGGCTCGAAGATCCGGCTTGTGTGGGCGGAGGAGAAAGAATCGGTGGAAAGAAAAGAAATGATCGTGGCCCACAGAAGGGCGGGCCACCAGGCGCGCAGCCAGGCGCCAAGCGTAGATTTTGGCGGAGCGGGAGGACGTGACTGGTCGAGATCGGTGGTCGATTGTGCGGTGCGCCAGGATTCGGTCGAAGCCATGAAGGATTTAGGTTCCTATTCATATTGTAAACGAACAATGAGCGGAGTACAGAATGGGGAGAAGAGAAATAGAAAAGCGAAAATGCGAAAAGCGTATAGCTCAGGTCTTTCAGGCGCCGGAGGGTTTCCCGCACGGAGCCATGATCACTCCATGCGATAGTTGGGGGCTTCTTTGGTGATGACTACATCGTGGACGTGAGACTCCCGAAGGCCCGCGGCGGTGATGCGGATGAAGCGGCTTTTTTCGGTGAGTTCGCGAAGAGTGGTGGCGCCAACGTAGCCCATACCACTTTTTAGGCCGCCGACGAGTTGGTCGGTGAGGCCGGACAACGGGCCTTTGTAGGCGACGCGTCCTTCCACGCCTTCGGGCACGGATTTGCCGCGTTCCGCGCCTTCCTGTGAATAGCGATCAGCGGAGCCCGCGTCCATGGCGCCTGTGGAGCCCATTCCCCGGTAGGATTTGAAGGTACGGCCTTGATACAGGATAGTTTCTCCCGGCGCTTCTTCGGTGCCGGCAAAGAGGCTGCCAATCATCACGGCGCTGGCGCCTGCGGCGATGGCTTTGGTGATGTCGCCGGAATATTTTATTCCTCCATCCGCGATGATGGGCACGCTGGTGCCTTCGGCGGCGCGGGCGGCTTCCATGATGGCGGTGAGTTGGGGAACGCCGGCTCCGGTAACGATGCGCGTCGTGCAGATCGAGCCGGGGCCGATACCAACTTTCAGGCCATCGATGCCGAGCGAGATGAGTTCCTTCGCGCCGTCGTAGCTGGCGACGTTGCCGGCGATGATTTGCATATCGGGCAAGCGATGGCGAATGGCTTTTATGGCTTCAATGACGCGTTCGGTGTGACCGTGCGCCGTGTCAATGGCGAGAACGTCGGCGCCGATTTTGGCCATGTCGACGGCGCGTTCGAGGAAATCGCCGGTGGCGCCCACGGCGGCGCCGACGCGCAGGCGGCCCTGAGGGTCTTTGGCGGAACGGGGATATTCGAGTTTTTTCTGAATGTCCTTTACGGTAATGAGGCCTTTGAGGTTAAAGTCCTGATCGACGACAAGAAGTTTCTCAATGCGATGTTTCTGAAGAATTTTTTCGGCTTGATCGAGGGTCGTGCCTACCGGAACGGTGACGAGATTGTCTTTGGTCATCACCTGGCCGACGAGTTGGCTGTGATTTTTTTCGAAACGCAAGTCGCGGTTGGTGAGAATGCCCGTGAGCCGCGTGCCCCGCGTGACGGGCAGACCGGAGATGCGGTACTTGGTCATGATCTCCAGTGCCTGGCGGATGGTGATGTCGGGAGAGATAGTGACCGGGTCGACGATCATGCCGGATTCGGAGCGTTTCACGCGGTCGACTTCTTCGGCTTGGCGGTCGAGCGAGAGATTGCGATGAATGATGCCGATGCCTCCCTGGCGGGCGATGCCGATGGCCAGGCGTGATTCGGTGACGGTGTCCATGGCGGCAGAGGCAAGAGGGATGTTCATCGGGAGTTTGCGCGTGAAATGCGTGGAGGTGTCGACCTCGGTCGGAAGGACGGACGAGCGGCCGGGTTGCAGCAGCACGTCGTCGAATGTCAGACCTTCGGGGATGGGACCGTCAATCATGAGTACCTCGTCCTCTCGTAGTGGCGGGTCCTTCGACCCGTGCTTTTCGTGGTTATGCAGAGCGGCCGACACGGCAAAAGCGGCGGCAGACCGCCGCAGTCCAAAAATAGCGCAGCCCAGCGGGTAGGCGCTGGGCCGGTTAATAAATTCAACAGATCAAAAATTTGCATCACGGTGAAATTTCTATTTTAGAGGCGCTCAGAGATTGGGTCAAGTTTTGGGTGCACGTTTTGGGTGCACGGCGTGCACGGCGCTGTAGCAGGCCATTTAGGCCTGCGGGTTTTTCTTCCTTTTGTATCTAACCTCGGTTGCCGCGAGAAAGCCACTGCTCCAAACGGGTGAGGCAAGGTTAGACGGCGCGCAGGATGACCAGGGTCATGTCGTCCGATTGGGGAGCGCCCGAGGCGAAGGCGTCGGCGGATTGCATAATTTTGGAGATGGCGTCTTTGGCGGGGAGGCCATCACAGGATTTCACGGCGTCGAGGAGACGCGTTTCGCCCCATTCTTCGAGCTTCGGATTCATGGCCTCGCTGAAACCGTCGGTGTAGATGACCAGAAGGTCGCCTGCGGCCAGATCGACTTGCGCTTGATCGTAGGTGGCATCGGGTACAAGGCCTACGACGGTACCGCCGGCTTTGTCGAGGCGCTCGATAGCGTGGCCTGTGTCGGTGCCCCGGAGAAGGATCGGCGGGCAATGACCTGCATTCACGTACGTCATCCGGCGCGTGACGGGATCGAACTGGGCGTAGAAAAGAGTGGCGTAGCGGTCTTCGGTCGACGCGTCGTAGACCATATTGTTGACGCGAGCGATGAGACCGGCGAGATCGTCACCGGCGCGCATGGCGTCAGCGCGCAGACAGGCTTGCAGGCTGGCCATGGTAAGCGCGGCAGCGATGCCCTTGCCCGAGACATCGCCGAGCGCTACGCCGAGTTTGCCATCCGGCAGCGGAAGGAAATCATAGTAATCGCCGCCCACGCCGAGAGCGGTGCGGCACTGCCCAAAGTAGCGCAGGCCAGCAACTTCCGGCAAGCGTTGGGGAAAGAGCCGCTCCTGGACTTCGCGCGCAATTTCGATTTCGCGATTGAGTTTCTCGCGGCGAGCCACTTCCTCGGCGATGACGGCGGAGAGTTGCGCGTTCGAGAGCGCGAGAGCGGTCTGGGAGGCAACGGATTTCAGCAAACGGAGATCACCGCTTGAATATGGTTCTTCGGAGCGCTTTGCGCCGAGTGAGATGAGGCCGAGGAGTTTGTCTTTGACGGAAAGAGGCAACAGCAACTGCGGAGACAGCGCCGCAAGATTCTGCCTCTCGTCTTGCGGAAGTTCCGTGTTGACCCAGGAGTGTTCGTCGTCGAGATACACGCGCGCGGGTTCCGGTTCCTTGCGTAGACGTTCGATGGTGGCGGCGGAATCGGGAAATTCAGCTGGTGGGACGGACTCGTACCCGAGGGCATACGCCGGACGATAAAACCCATTCTGTAGAAGGAAAACCGCGACGCGCGGGACGTGGAGCGATTCTACGATTTTGCCCGCGACACGTTCGAGGAGCGGACGCGTTTCGACGATGGTGCGCACTTCGTCACCAAGGCTGGCGAGAATTTGCTCGGAGTTATAGGCATCCCTGAAAAAACGGTGATCAATCCAGGCGCGGAGTCTGACGGCGATTTTGCGTAACGAAAAGATGGCGGCAAACAAGAGAGCAATGATCGTAAGCCTGCGCGCACTGCTGAGCTCCTGACGATTCATGTACGTGATTGCAATGGCCAGCATGATGGCCATCAAGATGACCTGCACTACGCGAACTCCCTTCGTCGCGAGCGTGTACTGAAGGCCCTGACGAATGACGACGCGGACGTCGAGGGCACGATGAACGACGATGACGTAGGCGAGGGTGATGGGGAAGAGAATCATCAGCAAAAGAGCGGGAAGCACGAACCACTCGGGGAACATTTTTTCCACATAGCCGCCGCCTTTGAGCGACTGAGTGACAAAGAGAATGCAGGCAGGCGCCATGCTGATGGTGGTGCCCCAATAAAGGAGGCGCAGACGGCGTTTTGCATCGGGAGTGACGGCCGAGCCCAGTTTTGACGCGGTGGCAGCGAAAAAACAGCCAGTGGCCAGGAAACTGACGAGGAAGGTGAACCTCGATATGCGCTCGAGCGCAAGGGACAGCGCGGCGACCGAGGAGAAATTCTCAATCTCGCCCACGTTTACGACAACGGTCGTGACGCTGATCACGACCAGCAGGGGAATAAGAATGTGCTTGGCCCATTTCCAACGGCGAGCCTCCTTTTCAGGAAACGGCTCGGGGAAATAGAGACCGAAAAGGAGCATAACGATCGGCCAGGCCGAGAGCAGACTGTCGCGGTAAATCTGCGCAATGTCGCGAATGACCGGGCCCCAGCTCTCGCTGCCCGCGCCGGAAGTGACGGAAAAAAACTGCATGATGAAGAACAGCAGCCAAGCGGAAATGTCGCGCGGACGGATGGCGACGACCCAGCCTCCGAGCAGAAGGCAAAAAACGGGCATAAGGAGCTTGATACACACGAGCAGACTGGCCGCGAGCAGGTTGCCTGGCTGGCGGCGCTGCGCGAGCGGGACGGAGACCTTGCGAGGGTCGGGATCGCCTGGTGCTTGCACCATGAGCGAGACGGAGTCGCCCGGTTTGGCGAGGCGCATAGATTCGCCGAAGACCGCCAGGCCCTTGAACGGCTGGCCATTGACGGCGACGATGACGTCGTTTTCTTTCATTCCTGCTTGAGATGCGGCTTCGTTTACAAATTCGGCGAGCGGCTGGCCATGCACATACGTAGGGACGAGCGGCCACTGTACCGCCGGAATATGTAGGTAGTCGGGGAAGGAGTAAATAACGGCGCGAATCTGGTAGGCGCAAGCAATCGCAAGGATGATCGCTAGGCAGAGATAGGGAAGAGTGGATTGCTTCTTGGCGCCCATGTGCGGCAGATCAGCCTGCCTTCGTTCGGTTCGACCGAATGGTAAGCAAGGTAACACTGGTAGGCGCGGACTGGCAAAGCGAATGGTAGCAGGCGCTCGCCTGGCTGCCGAAGGGTGGTCCTATGTGGTTATATCCAAATGACTGTAAGTGGTTATTGCCGCAGACCACTTTCTGCGCCAGACTGTCCGAAATGCTGCCATTCCTTAAGAAGCGAGGTGAGCGCTCGTGATTGCGGGCGAGGTTTTCTGGCCCTACTTTGCGGGTGCGGCGATGTCTCTGGTCGGCGTCATTGCGACCAGGGGAGAACTGTCGTCGGCGCGCGGACAGGACAAGGTTGCGCTCTTGGGGCCTGTGTTTTTTGCGGTGCCGCTGGCCGTGTTTGGTGCGGAACACTTTGCCTCCGCCAAAAGCATAATGCAGCTGGTGCCGTCGTGGATTCCGGTACCCTTGTTCTGGACTTATTTTGTGGGCGTTGCGCTCATCTGCGCGGCGACCAGCATTACGCTAAAGCAGAAGGCCGGGCTTTCTTCGCCGCTCCTTGCGCTGATGCTGTTTCTTTTCGTGGTTCTGATCAGCGTGCCGGCGGTCGCCGCAAAGCCGAGCGACCGGATTGGATGGGCAGTTTTGTTGCGTGACCTGTCGTTCACTGGCGGCGCGTTGGCATTTGCCGGAACGCGAGCGCGGAATTGGCCGGAGTGGACCAAAAAGATCGCCATCCGCACCGGCCAGACTTTTATCGCTATCACGACGATCTTTTTTGGGGTGATGCAATTATTGCATCCGGATTTCGTCCCGGGCGTTCCGCTGGGAAAAATCACACCGGTGTGGATTCCCGGCCACATTTTCTGGTCGTATCTTGCGGGAATTGTGTCCGTCGCCGCGGGCGCGTGCCTTTTAGTGAATCGGAAGACACGACTGGCGGCGACCGGTCTCGGCGCCACGGTCATTCTGCTGCTCGTGTTTGTGTATTTGCCTTTGTGGGGAGCGAGTCTCTCCGACATCGGCAACGGGCTGAACTACTTTGCGGATACGCTGATGTTCGGCGGAGCCGCTTTGCTTCTGGCGCAAGCCATGCCAAAGGAAACTCCATCCCATGTTTGAAAAAACGATTACGCTCGACATTCATCCCCATCCATTGGCAGCAGCCCTTCCCAAGCGAGCGAGGATTGCGGTCAAGGCCAAAGGCAAGATTTTGTTCCTGGATCCGGACGAGGTTGCCGCGGTCGAGGCGAGGGGCAATTACATTTTGCTGCAACGGACGTCGGGGTCGGAACTTCTGCGCGAGTCGATGTCCATCGTAGAGGAGAAACTTCGCCCTTACGGATTTGTGCGCATTCATCGTTCCGCGATCGTCAACGCTTCGCTCGTGGAAGAAATTCTGACCTTGAACACGGGAGACAACATCGTACGGATCAAGGGAGGAAGAGAGTTCGCGGTTTCCCGCACGTATAAGAAGAACCTTCGGTCCCTCACGCCACTCTGGATTGGGACAACGAGCTTCCAGGCCGGATAAGAAACCGCCACAGAGGAAAATCTGACTAAGTCGCTGTGCGTCCTGAGGGATCAGTGCGGGCAGCGCAGCGCTGGCGGATCGTTTCGATAAAAGCGAGCTTGTCTTTTTGCATTTCGCGAACCAGTTCCTGGTTGCCGGTGCGCTCGTGCGCCGCGGCCCAGAGGACCATCTCGGTCAAGACCGGCGCGAGATCTATGCCTTTTTGCGTAAGCAGGTAGATCAGTTTGCGGCCATCGGTCGGATCGGGTTGCGTGGCGATGATGCCGTAGGATTCGAGGCGGCGGAGGCGATCGGCCAGAATGTTGGTGGCGATTTTCTCGTAGGCGCCAAGGAACTCCTTAAAGGTCCTGGACCTGCGAAGCATCATGTCGCGGATGATGAGCAGCGACCAACGATCACCGAGCATCTCGATGGAAGCATTGAGAGGACACCCGGAACGGCGCTTCGGGTGTGGCTTCAAATCGGGCATACTGTAGATTAGCACAATTTACTTGCAATAAGCAAGTGAGTTGCGCCAGACTGGGGCCGAGAAATGGAAAAGGCGAAATAGAAAATCGAAATTGGTGCGGCCTTGCCCCTCAGACCTTCGCGGCCTGAGGGGCTTTCTTAGCGTGGGAGGGGAGAAAAGATGAGCGGAGTGCGGGTATTGGTGGGAACGAGGAAGGGCGCGTTCGTTCTGACCTCGGACGGGAAGCGGGAGCGTTGGAACATCGATGGGCCGTACTTTGCCGGTTGGGAGATTTACCACATGAAGGGTTCGCCGGCCGATCCCGAGCGGATATACACGTCGCAAACGAGCGGATGGTTTGGGCAATTGGTCCAGCGATCGAATGATGGCGGCAAAACCTGGGAGCCCATGGACAACAAGTTTGTGTATGACGGAGTTGCGGGAACGCACCAGTGGTATGACGGCACGGCGCATCCGTGGGAGTTCAAACGCGTGTGGCATCTTGAACCGTCGTTGGATGATCCGGACACGGTGTATGCGGGAGTGGAAGACGCGGCGTTGTTTCAGACAAAGGATGGGGGAAAAAGCTGGGCGGAATTGAGTGGGTTGCGCAAGCACGGCTCGGGTCCACGGTGGCAGCCAGGAGCCGGCGGGATGTGCTTGCACAGCATCATCCTCGATCCGACGAATTCGAAACGGATTTACATCGCGATTTCGGCGGCGGGCGCTTTCCGTTCTGACGACGGGGGCGAAAGTTGGAAGCCGATTAACAAAGGCTTGTATTCGAAGTATATTCCCGATCCGACGGCCGATGTGGGGCATTGCGTGCACCACATCGCCATGCATCCCGGTCGGCCGGGCGTGTTGTTCATGCAAAAACACTGGGACGTAATGCGCAGCGACGATGCCGGTGAATCGTGGCAGAAAATCAGCGGAAATTTGCCGACGGATTTTGGGTTTGTTATTGACGTGCACGCGCACGAGCCGGAGACGATTTACGTGGTGCCGATCAAGAGTGATTCTGAGCATTTTCCGATGGATGGAAAGCTGCGTGTATATCGTAGCCGCGAAGGCGGGAACGAATGGGAAGAGTTAGGCAAAGGGCTACCGCCGAAGGACTGCTACGTCAACGTGCTGCGAGACGCGATGTCGGTGGACACGCTGGATGAATGCGGCGTTTATTTTGGCACGACGGGCGGGCAGGTTTACGTGTCGGCCGACGCGGGAAACACGTGGATGGCTGCGGCACGGGATCTTCCCGGAGTTTTGTCGATCGAAGTGCAGACGCTGTCATGATTCGCGTGGTATTGCCAGCTCACCTACGGACGCTCGCGAAGGTGAACGATGAAGTGAAGCTGGAGATTGCCGGGCCGGTGACGCAGCGCACTGTAGTCGATGCTCTCGAAGAGAAGTTTCCGATGCTGCGCGGGACGATTCGGGATCATGTGACGAAGCAGCGGCGGCCGTTCCTGCGATTTTTTGCGTGCGAGGAAGATTGGTCACAGGAAGGGCCGGATGCGTTGTTGCCGGAGGCGGTGGCCAATGGCGAACAACCGCTGCTGATCATCGGGGCCATCGCCGGTGGATAAAAAAACGATAGCTCAGGCCTTTGTGGCTTGAGGATTTTCCTCCGGTCAATGTCCTTCCCTTATGTTAGAAAACTCTCACGCTTAAAAGGGGTTGAGCTATCGGGTACCAAGGGAAAAGCGTTGCGAGGCAGAAAAGAGTGCTTAATCGCTGCTCATTGCTAGCAGCCAAAAGACGAGGGTGCCGACGGCGCAGACCGGAGCCAGCCAGCGGATGGAGTTGGGACGTCCCGTGCCAGCGACTCCGAGAGCGATGCCGACGATCGAGAACAGGCAGCCAATGGCATAGATTTTCATGAGTGCGGGATCGTCGGTAGGAAAATTGTGCACGAAGCGCGCATAGAGATGCGTAGCGATGGCTAGCGTTGCCGAAGCCGTGGCGAGCGAAAAGCCGACCAGCGAGCAGGTAGAGGAGCGAGTGCGGGGATAGTCTTTGTCCTTCGACCAGCGAACCCAGCCCCAGAGGAGCAGCGCGGGGATAAAGAGCGTTACCGCAACCGCGATAAGCCAGAGAGTGGAAGCAAGCATTCTGCCTTGGCACAGACCTCAACAACATTATGGCGCGGTCAGGAAGGAATTCCTAACGCGAGTCGGGAAAGAGAAAAGAGTGCTTGACATATTCCCATATAGGAATATATTAGGTGCATGGCACGAGCGGCAACAACGTCGGATGCGTTCAACGCCGTAGCGGAACCGCGGCGCCGGGACATTTTGAACTTCCTCGCGCTGCAAGAACGTCCGGTGGCAGACATCGTGGATGAATTGGGACTGGAGCAGCCCTCGGTCTCCAAGCATTTGCGGGTGCTGCGCGAAGTGGGACTCGTCGACGCGCGCCGCGAAGGAAGACAAATGTTTTACCGAACCAATGCGGAAGCGATCCGTCCGTTGCACGAATGGACGCAGACATTCGAGCGTATGTGGCGGCATCAGCTGGCCCGGGTGAAAGAGCAGGCGCAGGCCAGCGGCAAGAAAGAGTAAAAGATTTACCGATTCAATTCTGAGGAGGAAGCATGGCCGGGACAGCACAGAAAATCGAAGACTTCACGTTGAACATCACGATCGACACGCATGTGAAAGCAGGCATCGAAGCCACGTTCGCGGCCCTGCTCGATCAGGTCGGCCCGCTGAACGAGACGCCAGAAGGAGTCTCTCTGAAGATGAAGCTGGAGGCTTGGCCGGGCGGAAGGTGGTTCCGCGACTTGGGAGACGGCAATGGACATTTCTGGGGCGTGGTGCAGGCGATCAAGAGGCCGACGCTGTTGGAGATGTGCGGGCCGCTGTTTGCCTCCTACCCGCTGGTGTCGAATGTGCAGTACCGCTTGAGCGAAGAAAAAGGCGGGACGCTGATCAAGTTTCGACACACCGCGTTTGGATTCATAGAAGAGCAGCACAAGATGGGCGTGAACACGGGCTGGACGTACATGATGAACCGCCTGAAGGAGCGAGTGGAGGGTTTGCGTACGCATTGAGCGAGCGCGGAGGTAAGGGTCAGAGCTACCGAGGAGTGCGTTATGTGTCCAGCATGTTTGGCGACAATTTCGATGATCGTAGCGGGAGCGCTTTCGACCGGCGGTGCCACTGCGCTGGCCGCAAAGACGCTCCTTCAGAAGAAGGCCCCGGACCGCCACCGTGTTGCCGTTCGAACCGCTGAAGAGTTTCCCAGTCTAGAGGAAAAGGAGAAAAAGTCATGACCCACAGTATCGTAGAAAGTCCGAAAGTTGTTTCGCAATTGGAGTGGTTGGCGGCAAGGAAAGAATTGCTGGCGAAGGAGAAAGAGTTGACACGCGCGACCGACGCTCTGGCCGCGGAACGCCGCAATTTACCGTGGGTAAAGGTAGAAAAGGAATATGTGTTCGACACGCTGAGCGGGAAGAAGAAGCTGGCGGATCTGTTCGAGGGCCGGAGCCAGCTGGTGGTGTATCACTTCATGTTCGCTCCGGAGTGGGAGGAGGGATGCCCGAGTTGTTCGATTCTGGGCGACCATATCGACGGAAGCGTGACGCACCTGGCGAATCGAGATGTAACGTTGATCGCGGTGTCGCGCGCGCCTGTGGCAAAGATCGAGGCGTTCAAGGAGCGCATGGGATGGAGATTCAAGTGGGCGTCGTCGTTTGGGAGCGAGTTCAATCGCGATTACCATGTTTCGTTCACTGCGGACGAAGTGGCGAAACAGGAGATGTATTACAACTTCAAGACGCAATCGTTCCCGAGCCAGGAAGGACCGGGACTCAGCGTGTTCTACAAGAACGAAGGTGGCGAAGTGTTTCACACCTATTCGACGTATGGACGCGGCGGCGAATTGATGATGGGCGTATACACGTACCTGGACGTCACTCCGAAGGGGCGGCATGAGGAAGGATTGCCGTTTCCGATGGCGTGGACCCGGCATCATGACCGGTACGAGCAGGATTATTATGCCGAGATGTGGTGCGCCGGCGCCGCGCGCACGATGAGCGCAGGGGCGTCGTGCTGTGGCGAGGAACATAAGGCCAGCTAAACGTCGTAAGTCGCCGAGCAGGGTCGACGACCCAGTCAGGGCCGATCATCGGCAAGGTTAGGGAGACGGTATGGAGCCGAGGTAGCTGAAAAGGAGCTGCCGGCGGGCCTCGTCGGTTGTCTGCAGGATCATTGAAATGACAATTGGTTCGAGGAAGCGCGAGTATTTCTGGAGAATGGCGCGATCGCCGCGGACAAAGGCGGACTCGACGGCGTGTTCGGTGGTCGGTGTGATGAGTTCGAGGCGGCCTACGAAAACGCGCGTGGTGTTGGCCGGAACCGGGTCGACCTGGAGCGGGAGAACGGAATCGACGAACGCGCGCGGGACTATGTAGATGAGGCGGGAGCCTTCCTCGAACCAGGAATTTTTCCAGGTTTCGAGCATAGCGTGGGCTTCGTCTGGGAACAGGCCTTCGGAGATGAGCATGCCTTCGAGGGTCGAGTAGAGAGAATCGAGCGAGCCATCGAGGACCGGCGGAGGGAGAGAGGCTTGGCTCGAAAGAGGTCCGAGGACGCGGTAGCCGAACTGCGCGCCGCGGCGCTCGAAGAGGATGACGTTCGGAATTGGTTCGGAAGAATCGTTTTGGAGAGACACCGTGTTATCCGCGGACAGAGTCGCAGTGATGGGCGGGGAGAATGCCGCGACGCCGCGATAGAAGAGGAATTTTTCGCTCTGCGTACCTGTCGGAGTTGAAA
Source organism: Candidatus Acidiferrales bacterium (assembly GCA_963722985.1). Classification (GTDB taxonomy): domain Bacteria; phylum Acidobacteriota; class Terriglobia; order Acidiferrales; family UBA7541; genus Acidiferrum. The sequence goes on from CAVROZ010000008.1 coordinate 2,228,878, forward strand.
CTTCAATTGCGGCGGAAGAGGTTTGACGCGCGGCGTAATAGTGATTTTCGGATTGGTCTGTGGGGAAGTCTGAGGCAGCGTGCGGATCGATGCGCACGGAGGGCCAGGCGATGGTGCCCGGACGTTTCATCCTGTCAAGAGCGTAGTCCTTTGAGCTCAGGCCACTGTTCGCCGAATCGGTGTGGGGATACCACTCGGTGATCAGTCCCTTTGCGAAAGAGACCTGCACGGACACGGTGGTTTCCTGCGGGGAATAAAAATAAAGGACGGGAGTTTCCATGCGGACGGTGCCGCGCAGCCCTCCCTTGAACTTGACGTCGCGAAAATGTTCGACGAAGGAGGGAAGTTCACTGGAACCGGTGAGAGGGAGCCAATCGATGGCGCGGCCGTTCGCAGCGGAGATGGAAGTGAAGGTGCCCCATTCGTGAACGGTGAGGTCCCGAGATGCGGATTGCTGCGAGAACACAGAAAAGGCCGCCGGGTTCGCGGACTCGCCCCGCGCTACAAGCATCGCTACAACAATCGCCGAGAGAAGGAGCCGCCGCGAGGCGGCTCCTTTCGTTGTGCGTGTCATTGTTGGGCAACCTTCACGTTGGCGTTGCGGGTGATCATTTGCGCCATGGTTTCCGATTGCGGGCTCATGAAGTGGGTGTCGAGATTGCGGGTGAGGAGCGCGTCTGATTTCGCGCCGACGAGCGTCTTCTGTGCGTGCGCGCTGTGCTCATCCGCCGGGCCGTCCATGGTAACGAGAGCGGCGGCGAATTCCATTTGCGGGTCGTTGCCGCGCAGTTGGATGGCTTTTTTGACTAGGGCATTGGCGTCGAGCGTGCGGACGGGATTGACGAAATCGTTGTCGACCAAGTGAACCTGATTGAGCGTCGCGACGAAATAGCCGAGATCAAACGAGGCGATGGCGCCGTTTTTTCCGCCGACATCCGAGCGGCCGACCAGTCTTAGGAGAAGCTGCTTCAGCGCTTGCGGATTTTTCTGACCATAGAGCGCGGCGCGGCGCAGGGTTTCCATGTGGACGAGTATGGTGGAGTCGCTGTCGAGGACCGAGACGGTGTCGGCGGCGAGATTGTTGGTGTTGTAGGTTTCGCTCCCGGTGAGATTCCAGTTGTGGCCGATCCAGGGAAGAGATCGGGCCTCACCGATGTCGAAGGTGTGGCAGAGGAGGGGAGGACCGGCGAAGGCGGATGTGGCGAAGAGTGAGAACATGAAGAGAACTGCGGCGGCGAATTTTGTTGCATCAGCTTTCATTTTGGCTCCTTCGGGTAAGCGTGCGATCAATGGAGGAGACGCGGAGGAGCGCGATGTGTTAACGGCGGCCCACTGCCCGATCACCGACGCCGTTCAGGCAACCTGTAGCTCAGGCCTTCGAGGACTGAGTTTTTTTGCCGCAGAAGCGTGCTTGCCATCGACGAGAAAAACCTCACCCGTCGAAGGAGCTACAGGATGGACGCACTGGTTCTGCGAAGAAAAGCAGGTCCCTAGGGAGCGGGGATTTTCTTCAGCAGCATCGCCTTTTTCTGAGGTTGTTCTGGTGCGGGAGTTGCATGCGGGTTGGAGGATTGTTCCCAGTAGCGCCAGATGGAGATGTCGCCGAGGTTGAGGGCGTTCCAATAGAGGTCGAGCATCGAGGGATTGAGGGCGAGGATGCCGTCGCGCGTGACGCCTTGCGGCGGAGGAACAAGAACCGCGAATCGCTTGTAGACCTGCTTGCGCTCGTCGCCTGAAGTGCGCGAGAGAAGATGCCAAAGCGTGAGGCCGTCTTTTGCGCGCGCTTCTGAAAGTACGTTGACGAGCGCGGCGGATGCGGCGTCCGATGCGGGCTCGGATTGATCGAAACTCTGCAGCGCTTCGCGGAAAGATTCGCTGGAATCTTCAAAATGGGGAGTGCCCGGCCCAACTTGGCGGCGCGTTGAACACATGGCGCCTGCGGGGATGAAAGAGTCGCGTCCGTTGAGATGGAAGCCGACCCATCCGAGAGTTGTGCGAATGGTGCCGGAACCGTCAGGTGCGATGTGAAGAGTGTACGCGCAGCCGAGATCGACGGCGATGGCGGATGGCGTGTCCACAACAAATTCGCCGGGTGGAGCCCAGATGGAGGCGTGGATGGTGCCGACTTCGAGTTGCAGGTGTTTATGGTTCGGGCCGGACTGCAGCAATCGCACGCGTGAGTTCGGATCGATCTGAATCTCGCCGAGATCCTCTTTGGAGAGAGAGGCGCGAGAAGAAGAGTTCGTGGTCAGCGTTTGGCCGACATAAAGTTTGGCCGCGGATTGACTGGTCGAAATGGATTCGGAACCGATTTGCGGGGTGCCTTCGAGGTTGGCCACATCCCAACTCGGGCCGGTCGGCGGGGCGATTGGGCGAGTCGTCGGAAGGATGAAGGGAATGACCAGAGCGAGAAGAATTACGGCTGCGGCCGCGAATCGCGGAAGCCAGGGAAATTGCACGAGCCATCCGCTCGGCTTGGTTCTGGCGAGCAGCGTCTCCGCAGAAAGACCGAGCGAGTGTTCGGCGTGGCGAAACTCGCAGAGGAGCGCTTCGAGGTGTTGGATTTCGGGATCGGGCGTGCCCGAGCCGTCCCACAAATAGTCGTCGTTCATGGTCATTTTCATGGGGATTTCTTTTTCAGGATCGTTTGGTGTCGTCATAGCTGATCCCCGATGAGCGGCGCGGCCTTGCGCCCGAGAATTTCGCGGAGCTGCTGCATGCCGCGATGAAGATTGACCCGCACGGAGCCGTGCGTGAGTCCAGTGCGTTCGGCGATTTCTGGTCCGGTCATGCCTTCGACGAGGCGAAGGATGAGAGTTTCGCGATAGGTTTCGGGAAGAGAGAGGATGGCGTCGAGGGCAGCCTGAGCCTCGACGCTCGACTGAGGGGGCGGCATGGACGAGGGCGCATCGATTTCTTCGCCGGTGGATTCTTCGGAAAATTCGTCGTGCGGCTTGCTGCGGCGGTGAAAATCGGTGGCGCGGTTGCGTGCGATGGAGGCGAGCCAGCCGGGGAATTTGGAGACTTCGCGAAGAGAGGTAAGACGAGGGAGGGCTTGGAGGAAAACATCTTGCACCAAGTCGTCGACGTCCGAGTAGGGAACCCGCGAGAGAAGGATGCCGTGCACCATGCGGGAATAACGGGAATAGAGCAGGCCGAAGGCGGTGCGGTTCCCTTGCTGGGCGGCACGGACTAGGGCGTCGTCGGGGCTGCGGTTCATGGCGAGTTTGCCCTGCAATGGGGTGCGGAATTCAAGTTGCGTGGCCACGGTGGTGCCAGTGCGAACCTCTTCGAGTAGACGTGGGAAAGGCACACGGTGTTAACAATACGCGCGGTGGCGGCAAGAAAACAGCTCGGTAGGTAGGTGGGTAGGTGGTCGTACCCATAGCTCGGGCCTGCGAGGCTCGGGGGGGCCCAAAGTGGAGGCGTGGTTGCCGCCCATGCGAAAAGCCTCACCTGGTAGGGCTGAGCTACAGGTTTGAACTGCTAAAGTAGAAGACGTGGAACGGGGAATGCGAGTGTTTGAGCCGCATCGGTGGCTGAGGAGTGGGCACGCGCAGACGATTGGGTCGGCGTTTATTCGGCGGACATTTGCGTTGCCGGCGGGAGAAGAGCGGCTGTTTCGCGTCGATCCGTGGACGCAGTTGAAGGGCGTTTGTCACTGGCAAGCCGGGAAGCGGAAGGACCTGCCGGTGATCGTGATTGTGCACGGACTGGAGGGTTCGTGCGATTCGAATTATGCGCGGGGAATTGCGGATAAAGCTTGGGCCCGCGGATTTCATTCGGTGCGGATGAATCAGAGGAATTGCGGAGGGACAGAACGGTTGACGCCAACACTTTACAACAGTGGGTTGAGCGGCGACTATCGCGCGGTGCTAATGGAATTGATGGAGGAGGGCTTTGACAGGATTTTTTTCGTAGGTTACTCGATGGGCGGGAATTTGGTGACGAAGATGGCAGGAGAATTGGGCGAAGCCGCCCCGCAGGCGTTGCTTGGAGTGGCGGGAGTATGCCCGGCGCTCGATTTGTCCCGGTGCGCGGATGCACTCGAAGAACGCCAGAATTATTTGTATCAATGGCATTTTGTGCATGGATTGATGGAGCGGTACCAGAGGAAGTGCGAACTGTTTCCCGGCCGATATTCTCGAAATAACTTTGCTCGGGTCCGCACAGTGAGAGAGTTTGACGATGCGATTACAGCGCCGTGCTTCGGGTATAAGGATGCGGAGGAGTACTACGAAGCGGCGGGAGCGAAGAGCGTGATTCGAAAGGTAGCGGTGCCGTTGCTGCTGATCACGGCGCAAGATGATCCGTTTGTACCATTCGTTTCGTTTTTGGCGGCGAAGGTGGAGGAGAACCCGCGCGTGAGTTTTTTGGCGCCTGAGCATGGTGGGCATTGCGGGTTTGTGTCGCGGTTTGCGGGGCCCGAGAAATTTTGGGCAGAGGAAAGGGTTGTGGAGTTTGTAGAACGAGCGGCAGCAAAGCCTGCAGCGTAGGCCTTATAGGCCTGAGGATTTCTCTACTGGTGGCGTTGTTGCCACCAAGGGAAAAGCCTGACCCCTCGGGAGCGATGAGCCACAGGTTTAGCCAAAGGGTTTTTCGAGCGAGACCTGAAAGCCGGGAGTTAATAGTTGGGCGGGGCCATCGGGAGCGATGGCCATGAGGTCTTCGCAGCGGATGCCGAATTCGCCGGGAATGTAGATCCCCGGTTCATTCGAGAAGGTCATGCCGGGCCCGAGGACAGTTTTGCTGGCGCGCACTAGATAAGGATGTTCGTGGCCGTCGAGGCCGATACCGTGGCCGAGCCGATGGGTGAAGAACTTGTAGTCGGGGCCGAAGCCGGCGGAGGTGATGACTCCGCGCGCTGCGTCGTCGACGGAGCCGGAAAGTTTGCCAGCGCGGGCGGCGGCTAGAGCTGCGTCCTGCGCTTTGCGAACGGCGTCGTAGGCGCGCAGCATTTTTCCCGTGGGCTTTCCGTACATGCCCGTGCGTGTGACGTCGGACCAGTAGCCCTCGACCATGCAGCCGTCGTCGATCAGAACTACATCGCCTTCCTTTAGTTGTTGCGGTTCGCGGGTGCCATGCGGGAGGGCTGCGGCCGGGCCGAGCAGAACAAGGGCGTAGCCGCGCAAGCCCATTTTCGCGTAGCCGCCCGTGACCATGTGGCTGATGTCTTCTTCGGTCATTCCTGCAGTCAAATTCTCGAAAACCAGGCGATAGACGTCGCAGGTAGCTTCACACGCGAGGCGTATGAGTTCGAGTTCCTGCGGAGACTTGCATGCGCGGCAGGCGATTGTGACGGGATCGGCAGACACGCACTCGATTCCGGGGGCAGCGACGCGAAAGTGATCGTAGAAAGTGAACGGCAGATCTTCTTCTATTCCGGCGCGGCCGGTGCGGATGCCGCGCTCGGAGAGGAAACTGGCGATGAGCGCGGTGGGGCTCTCGTCTTCCTGCCAGACACGGACTTCGATGGGGTAGCGCATGAGTTCGCGCATGCGACCCTCTTCGAAAGCGGGAGAGACAAAGAGAGGCTGACCGGTGCGCGGAATGACGAGTGCGAGGAGGCGTTCGCTGAGTCCCCAGCGGATGCCGGTGAAATAGTAGAGAGAGGCGCCGGGGCCGAGGAGCATGGCGTCCAATTTTGGATCGAGCTGAGACATGAGTTCCTGGGCGTGGAGGAGCCGGGCGTGAAAAGCTTCGGGAGCGATGGCATGGACGCGATCGCCGAGCGGTTTCAAGCCGGAGAAGGAAGAGGGGAGCGGGGACTGCCGGTTCGCTGACGTCGATGGCAAAACCAGCGCTGACAAGGCGGCGGTCGATTGCAGGAAAGTTCGACGATTTTGGCGGGTCATGACGTTAGAGGATGCCAAGAAAGGGGGAAAGAAGCAAAGAGCCATGAGTTCGAAGAAAAAAGCAGTCGTCGCGTGGCTCGGGATGACAATTCTGTGGCGGGTCTCGCGACGAGAAAGAACCAGCGCACGGCGTGACAGGCGCGACGCGAGCGCGCCCAAACAGGGAGGGGACGGATCAACGGGAGACAAGTGCAAGCTGGGGAGGAAGAGGGGTAAACGGCATATGAAATTTCGTATAAAGCTAGAAACATACATAAATTCATAGAGGTTAGAGAAAGGAAATGCTTGCAGCTGGCTGCACATTGATGTAAATACAGGGCATAAATCGGGGCACGTTTGGTCGGTCAATTGCCAATAGGTTTTATGACAGTTTCGTCCCTGTGGTGGGGGAAACTAAACGCAAAACTTGTAGTTTCACGGCTTGATGAATTTTGAGCCGGTTTGTTCGATTTTTCGTGTTTCTAGGTGGGCGTCCACGCTTCAGGGTGGCGTTATATCAAGGAGGTTTGAATGAAGCTGTTTAGAATGGGAGTTGTGGTGGCTTTCCTTCTAACGTTGGTCTTCGTTAATTTCGCTGTGGGCCAATCGTTGACGTTGGGTGGCATTGCCGGCCGTGTGACCGACCCGACCGGAGCGGTGATCGCGAATGCGTCGGTGGGTCTGAAGAGTCTTGATACGGGGGAGACTCAGGCAACGACCACGAATTCTGAAGGCGTTTACCGGTTCAACCTGCTGAAGACCGGACGCTACGAGATATCGACGTCCGTCTCTGGTTTTGCGAAGACGTTACAGGCGGTTCAGGTGGCAGTAGGTCAAACAACTTCAGTTGACGTCACGCTAGAAATCTCGAAGACGGCCGAGACGATCGAAGTTTCGGGCGCGGCGCCGCTGATCAGTACCGAACCTGGTGTGGCCACGTCCTATACGCCGGAAGAGGTAGCGCTGCTGCCGACGGCGGGTGGTGACCTCACGACATTGGCGTTTACGGCTCCCGGTGTGGTTGTGGCTCAGGGAACCGGCTACGGAAACTTCACGGTGAACGGTCTGCCGGGCACATCGAACCTGTACACGGTGAACGGCGAGAACGACATGGACCCGTACTTCAACATCAACAACTCCGGCGCGACGAACTTGACCTTGGGGTCGAACGAAGTGCAGGAAGTCACAATTTCGACGAACGCATACTCTGGAGAGTACGGGCAGTTGACCGGAGCGCAGGTTAGCTACGTGACCAAGTCCGGCACGAACTCCTTCCACGGCAACGCGCAGTATTTTTGGAATGGCCGCCTGATGAATGCGAACGACTTCATCTCGAACGCCAGCGCCGCGCCACGACCGTTTTCGAACGCCAACCAATGGGCTGCCTCGGTCGGCGGCCCGGTGATCAAGGACCACACATGGTTCTTTGTCGATACCGAAGGACTGCGGTTCATCCTGCCGAACGTCGATGTACTAACCATACCGACTCCTGCGTTTGCATCGGCGGTGATGGGCAATATACAGACTGTTGCTCCTACGCAAGCTGCCGCCTATCAGAACATGTTCAGCATTTACTCTGCGGCAGCGGCGGGAAAGCAAGCGTCGCCCATAGCTCCGACGGGCACACAGTGTGACGGAATCGTGCTGCCGGGATTTGCGAGCGGCGCTCCGTGCCAGGAGAACATTACCGTAACACCGACCTCGTTCGCCAAGGAATGGATCCTGGCAGGCCGTATCGACCAGAAACTGAGCTCGAAGGATGATCTGTTCTTCCGGTTCAAGTTGGATCACGGATTGCAGCCGACGGCGATCAACGGTCTCAGTTCTGCGTTTGATGCGAATTCCAATCAGCCGGCGTGGGACTACCAAGTGAACCTGCGGCACGTTTTCAGCAGCAACGTGACCAACAACTTTACGGCCACGGTGAGCCATTATGTTGCCCAGTTTGCCCAAGATGTACCGTCGTGGCAAAAGGAATTTCCCTACGGCGGAGTAACCTTCGCCGGCGACGTTGGCTTTACCGGTATCAACCCAAACGTCGGCGCATTTCCTCAGGGCCGCAACATTACACAGTACCAGTTCATTGATGACTTCTCGTGGGTGCACGGGAAGCACAACATTAAACTCGGAGAAAACTTCCGCCGCTACGACGTCAGCGATCATAACTTCTTCAATACCTATCCGACGATCAATTTCGGCGACCTGAGTTCGCTCGCACTCGGTGGCACAGCGGCAAATCCGGGTATCAGCGGGTTGCAGGCATTCTCGCAGGGCCTGTCCCAATCCTATACACAAGCGTACAGCCCACGTAATGACGTGCCGATCGGCATCTGGGGCATGGGATTCTACGTGGAAGACCAGTGGAAGGTCACGTCGAACTTCACTTTGACTGCCGCGCTGCGGTTTGAGCACAACGCGAACCCAACTTGCAACGTCAACTGCTTCTCGAACTACAATGCGCCGTTTAATGACCTCCCGAGCGTCCAGGCAGGGCCTGGCGGAGCGGGAGACGTGCCCTATTCGAGCGACATCAACACCGGCCTGCGCCATCCGTTCTCGAGCACGGATGCACTCAACGTTTCGCCCCGCCTGGCTTTCAGTTGGGCGCCGGGAGGACGCGACCGCTTCCCCTATTTCCCGGGAGCAAACAAGACTGTTATCAGCGGCGGCATCGGGATCTTCTACGACAACCCAGCGGCCGGTATGTTGGACTACGAACTGGGCAACCCCGGAAATCCACCGGCAACAACGCTGTTCACCATCGCGCCGCTGGACTCAACCGGTGCGACAACCGGTATTGTCCCGTTCACGGCAGGTCCCGCAGCATTTGCCGCGGCATCTTCCGCTTTCACGTTGAGCAAGAGCTACAATCAGCTCACCAGCATTCTGGATCCGATCATTGGGTTCAATCCTCCGGTAAGCTTCAATTCCATCCAAGGCACGATCCATTCGCCGCAAGCGCAGGAATGGAACCTGAAGATAGACCAAGAGGTCACGAAGAGCGTGGCGGTATCCGTCAATTACGTCGGAAACCACTCGATTCACATCCCCTACAGCAACTATTGGTGGAATGCCGTTGCAACAAACGGCGTGTTCGCCGACGTGCCCGGGATCAAGACGGCGGCTACGGTGCTGCCGAACTACGGGACCGTATCGACCTTCCAGAGTGGCGCGGTTTCCAACTACAACGGTGTGACCGGCTCCGTGCGCGTGCAATACCACACCTGGTTCATGTCGCACTTCAATTACACGCTCTCACATACGCTGGACGAAACCTCCAATGGCGGACTTTTCGCGATCGGCGGCTGGCCCAATGGCTACAACATCCAAACCCAGGTGAATCCCGGCAGCCTGAGAGCCAACAATTATGGAAACGCGGACTATGATATCCGCAACCTGTTCAACGCCGACTACGTGATCACGCCGCCCGTGCACTTTGAGAACCGGTTCGTTAAGGCAGCGCTGGGTGGATGGCAATGGTCCGGGAAGGTGTTTGCCCGCTCGGCGTTGCCGTACACTGTGCTGGACGCCAATTCCTTTGGTGATCTCGCTCAGAACAACGTATTCAGCGTTGTAGCCTCTCAAATCGGCGGGCAGGCCAACCCTTCGTGCGGTGTAGGAGCGGTGGTCACGAACAAGGCTCCGAACCCGTGCACGAATGCCTCCGCGTTTGCGGATACCACCGCGCCTGGCTTCGCATACACCAGTTATCCTCACCAGGCCCGTAACCAATACCGCGGTCCTGGCTATATTGATTTCGATATGGGGCTGTACAAGACGTTCTCGGTGAAGGAGCGGTTCAACTTCGGCTTGGGCGCGACGGCGTTCAACGTGTTCAACCATCCCAACTTCAACCTGCCGGATTCGTTGCTCGGCAGCCCGACGTTCGGCCAAATCCTGGGAATGCAAGGCGTGCCGACCAGCCCGTACGGCAACTTCTTAGGGTTCGACTCTTCCGTGCGCGTCGTGCAGCTGTCGCTGAAGTTGAACTTCTAACGGATTCCGCGAAAACGCGGAGGAAAAGGGCGGCCCAAGAAGTGGCCGCCCTTTTTTATTCGGTGCAGTTTTACGGCGAGCCGAAATGTGCGATCTTTGCCGATGCGCAAAAGCTCAAAGGGTTTAAGGGCGATGCAGTTGCTCGGGCTGACGGGGTTGGACGCGAGCAAAGCGAGTGTTAATTACCACCGAGGATCACTACTCATTGATTTGCTGGCCGGCGAAAGTACCTTCCATGCCTTCTGAGGATGCCGCCGATAGGAAGCGCGCTCGGCCCGGACCAGAAAAATCCCATCGAGATTCGCGCATGACGCACGATGTTGGGAATGGAGTCCAGGGATCAAGCGCCTCATAGCGGAGCCTCAAAAGGCAAAGCTGATCCCGCAGCCGGGGTTTCCCGTTGCCGTTGGAGGATTGTGATCCATTCGTTGGAATGGAACTGTCGGAGGAAGTCCGCGCAGTGGGGAGCGCGCCGAGTTCCTCAACCGAGCATGGCCGGATTCCATAGGCCTTGCAAAGCGCGCGGTATGTCGCCGTTACGGGCGGTGTCAATCTAGCCCCGAGGCACATGGTTCCTGGACCACCGCGGCCAGGGATGGCTGGTCACCAGATCAGGTTATTCGGTGCGAATGGCGAGAATCTGCTTCCCTTGCACTTTGATCTCAACGCCGAAGGGCGGGCGGATGTCACTGCCCTGGACGATAGCGCCGCGTATCCAGATGTCGCCGGGAAGATTCGCGGTTTTGAGTGGGTCGTACAAGGTATGGCTGCAGGGATTTCCAACCAAGGGATGATTGGCTGCTTGAAATTCGTATTCGCCGCGGAGCTTGCCGAGATCGGTGATGTATTCGAGCGGGCAGCTGCCGGACGGGGCCTTGCGAGAAAATGCCCAGTAGCCCGAGACGGCGTTTGGAGAGCCCGTGGGGAGGCGCACGATCGTTGCGAGGACGCTTTCGTCGGTGGTCAAATCGTGAATATAAAAATCGACCGAAGACCAGGGCTTGGACAGGGCGGCTAGATCGGTAACTTCAGGATTGGCTTTATTCACATGCGGCAATAAAGACGCAGGATCGGGTGGGGGAGGCGGGACTTCAATTTGCGGGGGAGCAGTAGGCAGAGCGTGCGAAGCTTCGGCGGTCGGATGTGGACGGGAGAACCAGCGAGCTGCGAGAAGAAGCGCAATTCCAAAAACGACCACACCAACGATTAGAGGCAGCAGCGGGTTGGATCGCCCGGGCCGGGTCAGAGCGGTCGAAACGCCCGGGATTTGTGGCATGTCTGCTTTAAAGCGCGCGGGTGAAGATTCATCAGCCATGAGCGGTCCTGAATACGGGCCAATTGGCGTCACCCCACCAAGAGCGAGAATGACGTGATCTACGCCCGAAGAAATCCACGAAAACTTCAGCAAGCAATCGAACCAACACCTTGCATTGTACGGAGCAGGTGACAGAATGAGCAAGATAAAGGAGGCTAGGATGTTTCCAGAAAGAAAAGATTGAAGATTAGGGCAAGTTCAAGACCCCGTCATCCCGCCGGGTCCTTGCCAAACCCAAAGAGCCGCCGGGCGGTCAGGTTGCTCATAAGGCTACCGGAGGCGCAACGGGGCTTGTTTTGAAGGGCTGGGCAGCCGTAGTGTAAAGGGAAGGTATAACTGGGAAATCCGCAGAAAATGGCGACCGACACACGACAAGCGGCGCGGACATTCGTTCACAGCCTGAACATATTGCTGAAGTTTGCGCGCCTCTATGAATTTGGCCACGTACGCACGGCGGCGCAGTTTGAAATCGCGTGGAAGGAATTGCGTTCGGCGCTCGATCAGGGCGGGGACGCGGGACTGCTGCTCGGAGCTTCGGGCAACCAGATCGTGCTCGACGGAGTTCCGCTGGGTGCGGCGGCAGCGGAGAAAAGCTTCGCCCATCTACTGACGAGTTCTGGCATCGCCAGCATTCATTTTTCTCCAAACACGACACAAGGCAACTTTGCGCGATTCGTGCGAGCGTTTCCGAGCGGGAACAACAAGCCGAGTCAGCTGGCCGAACAATTGAAAGCGGCGCTTGCCGGAGAAAGCACTATCAAGATCAACGAGATTCGCTACGTGGCGGAAGATGGATCGGTGGCGGGAATCAAAGTAGCCGCGCAGTTGACCGCAAAGCTTTTGGGCGGCGCGGGCGACAAGTACCGCGACGTGTTTGAAGATCCGCAAAAAATGCTGCAGTTGATTCTGGCGGCGGAAAGCAGCCGTACTGCTGGAGGCGGCGGAGGGTCGGGATCAGGCGGCGGCAGCGGGGGCGGCAGCGGCTCAAGTTGGAGCGGCGGCACCGACAGTAGCGGAAGTTTGTGGGATGCCGGGAAGGCATCCGGCGGCGGAGGCGGTGGTGGCGGTGGTGGCGGTGGCGGTGGTGGCGTAGGAACAGGAACCAGCGGTTCTGGCGGTTCAGGAACCGGCCCGGGAGGCTCAGGCGGTAACGGTGGAACTGGCGGAGGCTCGGGTTTAGCAGGCGGTGGAGGAGCTGGCGCGGGCGGAAGCTCGGAGCGCGGCAGATGGATGAGCGCTACGGCGATGTTGCGCGGCTCGATGATGGGTGGAACCGGACTCGGCACGTTGCCGGGTGGAGCGGAGGCCGGCACCGGCGGTTTTTCCGTACAGGAAGAAGATGTCCGCTCGATGATCGGGTTGTTCGCGCAATTGGGGAAGGCCCGGAAGGATCCGGAGAGCCGGATGGATTCGACCACTTTTCAATCCAGATTGTCGGCGCTACCGGTGAGGGCGCAGTACACGTTGCAGCAGGCTCTGGCAGGCCTCGCGGCGCAGGCGCCGATGGACAAGCCGGACAAGCCCATGCTGCTGAAGCTTGCGGAGCACGTGGCGATTCGATTTGCGCTGGATAGCTACGAGCGCGGAGAACTCCGGGTGAATGCGGTGAAGCAGCTTCTCGACCGCATGAATTCGGAGATTGAAGCGCTGCGAAAAATCCTGGGGCAGCAGGAAGAGACCATGGCGAACGCAGGCATTTCGGTGCAGTCGTATACCGAATTGCTGGACCAGGAATTTTGGCAGCAGGTTCCGGAAGAGAATAAAAAGGAAGTGTTGACGTCGGACGAGGCGTGGTGCGTGCCGCCGCGCAATGTGCGCGCATTTCTCGAAGAGATGCTGCGTCGCGGAGAGTTGAAGTCGGTCAACGAGATTTTGACGAAGTACGCCGCTTGTGTGGCGCTCGAAGCTCCGGAAGCCCGGAGAACCACCGCGATCGGCTTGGCAGACCTGGCGGAGTTTTATGGAAGCGGCGACGGAAGCTCGTTGATCGACGTGATCCAGAGGCTCGGAAACCAGTTGGCGATCGAACGTGAAGGAGATTTGCAGACGCTGGTCGGCGCGGCGTTCGTGCGTATGAGCCAGGAGGCGGGCTCGAAGCGATTCTATCCGGCGATGCAGCAAGCATTGGCATCGCTAGACAGCGTGGAAGGACTGCGTCCGGGATCGACGAACAATTTGCGACAAAGAATCGGCGCGGAAGACCGGCTGCCGGAATTCGTAGAAGACACGATGCGGACCGGGCAGATTCCCGACGGGCTGCTGGATATCCTGGCGCTGATGCCGAAAGCCACTTTGCAATACATCACGACACGATTTGCAAATTGCGGATTCCGCGAGGATTGCGAATTACTGGGGTCATTGACTTCCGGACTGGGGGAAGATGCGGTCCAACGCTTGGCGGATACGCTGCAGAACGCGCCAGCGAATGAAGCGACCGAAGTGATCGGGCTGTTGACACAGCTTGATGCGGACTCGGTGGAAAAAATACTGCCCACGCGGTTGACGCAGTGGCCGCGGGCTTCGCACGACCGCACCGTACGGCAGCTCTCGAGCGCAACGGCGGAACAAAGGGCAAGGCTGCTTGTTTCGCTCTATGACTCGCTCGATGCCTTGATCCGCCCGCTTGGCCTTGACGAGATGGGCATGAGCGGGCGTCCGGAATGCCTGACCAAAATCGTAGATTTGCTGCAGGATGACAGCACGCCCGGGTTCACGCGCATCAAGGCGATTGAAGCCGCAGGAAGGTTGCGATCCAGCGCGGCAAGTCCGATGCTGCAAAAAATACTGGAGACAAAACAGGTCTGGCGGTGGGCCTATCACAACGAATTGCGAATCTCGGCGGCGCAAGCGTTGCAAAAGATCGAACCGACGATGGCCATGCAGAAAATCGCCTCGAGCGGGCTCGATCGCAGAGAATTGGTGCTCGAGCCAACGGATCCTGAGCCGAATGCGCCGGTGATCCGCCAGCGGAGATACGCGCGGTTGAAATTGACCAAGCATGTGCCAGCGATAACGACGAATTTGCGCGAAAACATGAGATTGTCGATCGCGGAATTAAACATGGGCGGCGGAATCGGAGCGGCGGATCGCCACCTGGCGCCGGGATCGCTGCTGACCTTGAAGCTGTCCCATGGCGTCAGAAACATTCGGGCCCAGGCGGTCGTGCGCGGGGCGAGGCCACAGGCGATGGCATTCGAATTTGTGGACATGGAACTCGACGAGAGATCGCGGTTGCGGAAGTTGTTGCTCGAGTTGGGTGGGTTGCCACAGCCTGCGCAAGTGTCCAACCGAAGCCGACGGCAAGGTCGTATGGCCGTGTCAAAATAACTAATTTCGCAAAACCACTTTCCTCAAAACTTGACCTGTCCCGACGATCGCAAAAACCGTCCGGATGAACAGGTGTGAGTACTGTCCAAGAGTCGCGATATCGTGAGGGTCACATGGGACGACTGTACCATTGTGAGGCCCCTGCAACGGTCCTACCGTACTAGGAAGGGGTGTAATAGGACGAAAAACGCCGGGATTACCGACGGCATGAAGGCGCAAACCTCGAATGAAAACGGACCCAAAAACGACCGCCGCCCGCGCATTCGTGCGAAGCTTAAATATCCTATTGAAGTTTGCCCGCTTGTACGGGTATGACCACGCCCGGACGACCGAACAGTTGGCGATTGCCTGGGGCGAATTGCGAACCGCAGTACCCGAGAATGCGGAAAACGGGTTGCTGCTCGGTGCGACAGGGACACAACTGCTGCTCGATGGGGTTCCGCTCGAAGGGTCGCCGGCGGAAAAGCAGTTTGCGCAACTGTTGAGCGCCGCAGGACTGGCGAGTTTACAGTTTCAGCCGCGCGTGACTGAGGAAGAGTTGGCCAAACTAATCCACGCCTTTCCGACCGGGAAAGCGAAGCCTGCGGAATTAGCCCAACAATTAAAAGAAGCGATTGTGGGTGCCCAGGGAATCCATGTGAATGAGGTCTGCTTTGTAGCAACCGACGCGCGATTGAAGGATGCCAGTCTGGCGGCGCAAATCGCCGCAGCGTCGTTCGGAGACGATCAGGACTCGTTCAAAAAAATGTTGAACGATCCGCAGAAGCTGCTGGAATTGATCGCAGCGGCCGAGGGCTCGCAGTCGAGGGGAACCGGAACAAGCGGTGGCGCGAACGGTCCAGGAACGGGAGCGGGCGGAACGGGCGGAGTCGGAACGGGTGGTGCGGGAAATGGTAACGGAGGAGAAAACGGCTCAGCACAGGGCGTACACGGCGGAGCCGGCGTCGGAAATGTTGGCGGTTGGGGCGCGGGCCGAGGATCGGGCTCGGGCGGTGGGTTTGGAACAGGCACAGTCGGTGCGACGGGCGGCGGAATCGAGGGTGGAACAGGCTCAGGATTTCTGAATGGCGCCGGGATGGGTTCCGGTTCCGGCACGGGAACCGGCGGGGGCACGGGAACTGGGTCTGGATTTGGATTGGGAAGCGTGATTGGTAGCGGAAACGGAGCGAGCGCAAGGTCGGGTGAGAGATCAGGCGAACCGACCGATGATGAGATTTACGCGATCTTGCATGCCTTGACGACATTTGGAAAAGTGGGTAGTGGGCCGAATCCTGCGGGCGCGGCGGTGGAATTCCAGGGGCAAGTGGCGCAAATGCCCGCACGGGCGCAGGACTTGCTGCGAACAGCACTGGCGGGAATTGCCGAGCAGGGGAAAAACACCAAGCTCGATCAGAACATGCTGGTGAAGCTGGCGGAGCACCTGTCGATCCGGTTTGCGCTGGAACGATTTGAGCGCGGCGAAGTAAAGGTAAACGCGGTGCGGCAGATGCTGGACCGCATGAACCAGGAGATCGACGCGCTGCGAAAGATTCTGGGACAGCACGAAGACAAGATGATGGAAGCGGGGCTGCTGGTCGAGTCCCATCGGGAATTGCTGGACCGGCAGTTCTGGGCGAGCGTGCCGGAGAACGCGAAGAGGGAAGTACTACTATCTTCGGAGGCATGGTGCATTCCACCGAAGAATGTGCACTCCTACGTTGCGGGGCTGATCGAGAACGGAGACGCGGCCGAAGCGATCAGCATCCTGAAGAATTATGCGAGCTGCGCCGACAGCGAAGAGCCCGATGCGCGGAAACGGGCGGCGACGGGATTGTCCGAACTGGCTGAGTTGTACGCTCAGGCCGATCCGAAATTGCTGGTGCAGGCGCTACAGCATGTGGGCGTGCGGTTGAGTGTGGAGCAGGATCAGGATTTGCAATCGCTGGTAAGCGCGGCCTTCGTGCGGTTGAGTCAGGAGGCCGCCTCGAAGCGGTGTTTTCCGGCGATGGAGCAGGCGCTGAACCTCCTGTCGGGAGTCGAAGCACAACGACCCGGTATAGCGAAAACGCTGCGCGCGAAAATGGGCATCGAAGATCGCGTCCCGGAGTTCGTAGAAGAAGCGCTCCGGGCGCGGAAGCTTTCCGCTGGACTCACGGGGGTATTGAAGCAACTGCCACAGACCGCGATGGAGCAGCTGGCGATGCGGTTTAACCGATGCCAGTACCGCGACGACCTGGAGAACATCGGAAATCTCGCGCACGACCTCGGAGAAGATGCGGTGCAATACCTCCGCAGCACGGTGCGCGGCGGAGCTCACGCGGATGCCGTGGAAATGGTGGGATTGCTGGTGAAGCTGGATCCGACGGCAGCCGAAGTATTTCTGCCGGCTCGCATCAAGGATTTTACACGCGCGGCGCAGGATCGCATGGTGAGGCAGATCGCCTCATCGGGTGCACCCGAGCGCTGCCGGATTTTGTTGAAGGTGCTGGATCACGTGGACCCGCTGATCATGCCGCTGGTGGTGGACGAGGCGGGGATGACGGAAGACCGGGAGGCGCTTCCACGGCTACTCACTTTGGCGGATGGAGATTTACCGGTGGGAGCGGCGCCATACTTGCGCGTCAAGGCCGTAGAAGCGCTCGGGCGAGTGAAGGCGGCGGAATCGATCAATGCGCTGAAACGCATTCTCGAAGCACGCAAGATTTTTGGGTGGGTACACCCACAGGAATTGCGAATCGCCGCGTTGTTGGCGTTGGAGAAACTGGACCCCGCGTGGGTCAGGGAGTATCAGCCGAAGAGCGGCATTGAACAGGATGACCTGAAACTGGCGCCGCTCGAAGTACCACGCAATTCCAAGTTTGTGCGCCACCGGCGTCACCGGCGCGTGCGTCTACAGAAATCGATTGCGGCGGTGAGCACCAACCTGAAGCAAAACTGCCGGTTGGATATCAAGACGGCCAGCTTGAGCGGCGGATTGGCGACCACGAACATGCACCTGGCGCCTGGGACGCAGGTGCAGTTACGCATGCAGGTCGGATTGCGCAACCTGCAGGCGACCGCGTTGATGCGGGACTACCGCGCGCAGGATATGTCGTTTGAGATCGTCGATATCACTCTCGAAGAACGGACGAAATTCCGAAAGCTGCTGCTGGAAAATATGGCCAAGGGAGCGAGAAACAAAGAGCTGAACAACGAGTCAGAGACGGCGGCGGTAGGTTCTACCCGGACCGGAACTGGTGAGCACGGCAGGGATGAGACACTTTTGGTGCCGAAGTAGTAACGATTCGCTGGTACTACAACTGGGTACCTTTGTTGGATTTACCCCCGACACAGACGTAGCTTACTCTGGATCATGACGAAGGACTGGTGTGCGAAACCGCCCAAAACACCAGCAAATCTTTTGTGTCGGTCTAAGACTGTGACCGCATCACGTAAAATCGGGTCGCTGGTATTCCTGTGCGCTCTCGCGTGTGCGGGCACGATTGCGGCTACCGAAAAACCGCGCGTTAACTTTCCTGATCATCCCCGTTTCACAGTGCAGAGACTGGCGGATCAGTTTGGCTTGGGAGCGGTAACGGTCACTTCGATGGGGCAGGACTCCCTGGGATTTTTGTGGATCGGGACGCAAACAGGGCTCTATCGCTATGACGGCGCGCACGCCCAGAAAATGACAGAAGTGGAAGGGCTGATCGGGCACTACGTTTTGGACATGCTCATTGCGCCCGATGGCACGCCGTGGTTCGCGGGGAACCGCGGAATTGCATACTACAAAGACGGACGATTTGAGGGACTGACGATTCCCGCATCGGCGTCAGCGCTGGCCAGCGGCTCGCAAATCTTCGCCGTCGATAGCAAGGACATGGTGTACGCGCTGTTGTTCAATCACGGAGTACTCCGCGTCGATTCGCACAATCCTGCACAAAACATCGTGCTCGCGGAAGGCACCAACGAGGCGGCCGCGGCCATCGTGAGGGCGGAGGACGACTCGATCTGGTTCACCTATGGAACACACTTGGCGCATGTGCGGCCCGGCTCCAACAATGTAGACGTCGACCCAGGAATTGAACTGCCGAAAGAGCGCGTGGTAGCGCTATTGTGGGACGGCAAAAATGAATTGTGGATGCGTTCGATCACCAAGCTGGCGCGGCTGAACCCAGGAACGCACAAGCTGACAATGGAGAAAATTGAGGTTGGACCGGCGGACGACGTGGAAGGCAAACCGGCCCTAGACCAAGCCGGGCGATTATTGGTGCCGTCGATGACTGGACTGTTCTGGCAAAGCGCGGACGGTCACTGGCAAGTGATCACGGACAAGCAGGGAATTTCGAGCAATGATATTCAATTTGGGATGGAAGACCGCGAAGGGACCTTGTGGATCGGCGGGTCGGGGACCGGGCTTGACCGACTGCCGGGCGTGCATGAATGGTCGGGTTGGACGACTGCAGAAGGGTTGCCTGACAACACGACATGGGCGACGCAAAGAGATCACAGCGGACGGTTGTGGGTAAGCACTGCGCAGGGCTTAGCGGTGTGGAACGAAACCGCACGCAGATGGGAGAAAGTCCCGTCGCTTGGAGGAACTGGGCGAGCGCAAGTGCGGCAGATGCAGGTGGCGGCGGATGGGGCGGTCTGGACGCTGACCGTGACCGGCGCACTGGTGCGGATCAATCCGGACAATTTTTCGACCACGATTCATGCTGGCTTCAGGGGCCGGCCGTTCCAGACGGTGTACGCTTCGCCGAAGGGCGAGATCTGGTCCACAACGCGGGATCACCTGGTGAGATTTGACACAAGCAATCCAACTGCCGAGGCCGTGGATGTACCGTTGCCACTCGGATCGCGAACGGAAGTATTCTACGTGTCGTTTTCCCCTGAGGGTGCTGTGTGGGTCAGCGGGACGGCGGTGGTGTACCGCTACGACGGACGGAACTGGCAGACGCTGACGATGAAGGACGGGCTGCAAGGCCAAGAGATCACCAGCATGGCGGCGATGAGCGATAAGGAAGCGTGGGTGGCATATAACGACGTGGTGGAAGTAACGCGCATCGTGCTCGACGACACCGGCAAGGCGCACTTTGAAAATCACGCGTGGGATTGGTTGATTGTGGGACGCGACTCGAGAGGCCGCGTGTGGTTCGACGGACCGGACGGGTTGGCGATTCGATCGCCAAACGGAGCGTTGCAAACCCTGAGCCACGCCGATGGTTTGTTGTGGGACGATGTTAGCCCGTGGACGGGAATGCGCGAAGAGAAAGACGGAAGCTATATGATCGCGACGTCGCGCGGACTCGCGCGGTACAAGCCCGAAACGGATAAGTTCCAAGAAAAGCAGATGAATGTGGTGCTTACCAAAGTGGCTTTGGGCGGTCTCGATCGCCAGATGGATGATACGGCCAAGGTGCAAAGCGCGGATGGCTCGCTGACGGTGCAATTTGCCCCGATGATCCTCGGGAATCCGGATCGCGTGGTGTGCCTCTATCAACTGAAGGGATTAGAGCAACAGGCTACGGAAACGCAGCAGCGGGAGTTGCAGTATGGAGGCTTGCCACCGGGGAACTATGAATTTTGGGTTCAGTGCCGGCAGCCGGGAATTGCGCTGGCATCGAAGCCGGCGACATTCCACTTTGATGTGTTACCGAATTTCTGGCAGACGTGGTGGGCGCGCGTAGCGGGCGTTTTTGTTTTGCTCGGATGCGTGTGGGGATATGTTTCACTGCGCACGCGAGCGCTGAACCGCCGCAGGCTGGAACTGGAGAAAGCGGTGGCCGAACGCAGTGCGGAATTGATGCAGAAGAACAAAGAGTTGCAGGATATTTCGCTGACCGACCCGCTGACCGGGACGCGAAACCGGCGCTATTTCTACGAGACGATCTCGACTGACATTGCGCAAGCGCTGCGTTCTCACCAGAAGACCAATCATAGCCATCCGAACTGCCCGCCTCTGCCAAAGCAGGAGTTGATTTTCCTGCTGGTGGACATTGACCGGTTCAAGAGAGTGAATGATGATCTGGGCCACGCCGCGGGCGACCGTTTGCTGCAGGAAGTGGCGAAACGGATTGAGTCCGTTATGCGGAAATCTGACGATCTGGTGCGCTGGGGCGGGGAAGAATTCCTACTGGTTTGCCGCACGACGGATCGCGAGAACGCGTCCATGCTTTGCAGCCGAGTGCTCGAAACGGTTCGAGAGTTGCCGTTCGATGTGGGTAATGGCGTGGAGATTCACAAAACCTGCTCGATTGGCTGGGCGCCATTTCCCTGGTTGAAGGGCGACGTGGGGTTGCTGTCGATCGACAACGTGATCGAACTGGCGGACAAAGCCTTGTACCTCGCCAAGCGCGAGGGACGGAACCGCAGTTACGGCATGCTGCCTGGGCGGGATGTCTACCGCTCGGAGAAGAGCGTGTCGATTGAGAATTTGCGTGATTGCCCTACGGATTTGGTGCAGATTGTTTGAGGCGGAGGAATTCTTACCCGGGAGGACACCGAGGGAACGGAGTTCATAGAGATACGGAGTGAAGGCGGCTGTTGGGGATTCTTAGGTTAAGATTGGGTGCGTGTTGCGATACGCACTGCTCATGTTATTGGTGTTGCCCTCGGTGCCGGCTCAGGCGCCACGCGGAAAACAATATCAAACCGGTTTTTGTCCCAAAACGGCGGAGCTCGAAGTGTCTCCGAGCAGCAAATATTGGTTTGACGGGTATATTGGACAAAAACATGTGCGCATATATCTCGAACGGGGCGGCAGCGGCGTGGTGGGCGTTCTCTACGACACGGCCGACTGGAATCCCTTGATACTCGGTGGCCGGTGGATTACGGGCGACCAGGAATCGATTGAAGTTACCGCTCTTAGCGTTCGCGACGCCGCGGCAGCGATTCTGAAAGGGCATGTTACTGAGCGTGGCTTTGACGGCGTTTGGAAGGCCGGAGCGGAAGAGAATGGCACCGCATTTCAGTTGAAAGCCGCGGCCCAGCCGAAGTGTGATGGAACGGGCGCGTGGAAGACGTTCCAGGACGGGCATTGGCCGGTCTCTTTTTCTTATCCGGCTTCGTGGCACGTTGGCACGAATGGCGACACCGTGACACTGACATGTCCGGATGCGTCACTGATGGCTTATGACGGATACGAAATCAACGTGATGCAAGGGGCGGACGCGAACAACGCGACGACAGACTTCATTCAATGCGGCGACAAATGGATCTACGGTTACAACTGTAAATGTGAAAGAGCCGAACGCTGCAAGGATGCCCCCGGTACGGATCAACGGGGAATGACCATCCTCGAGGGCGGCCAGATGGAATGGCGCACGGATTGTCGAGGAGGAGGTTACGTCGGCGCGGGCCAGGGTGACCGCCGAATCGTCACCTTCGGAGATACATGGATTGCGGTGGAAGGGCAGGGACCCTTGGCGGGGCTGGTGGAGAAGATTGTCGCCACGGTGAAGAAGAGGGGAAAGCTGTGAGTGAGAATGTGACCCGTGGCTCCCGGCCCTCGACCCGTGTCGTGCGACGCTGCCATCCTACCTGCTCTTGACGGGCCGCCCGTGGAGCAACCAAAAGGTTGCACTTTCCTGTGACTTCGTGTATATATGCAACTAGGGGGTTGCATATGCCAACGGATTGCATCGAGAAGCGGATTGAATTGAAAGTGCCGGTGCCGCGCGTGTGGCGGGCGCTGACGGATTACCAGGAGTTTGGGGAGTGGTTCCGCGTGAAGCTGGACGGACCGTTCGTGGTGGGCCAGCTTTCACGAGGCCATATCACTTATCCCGGTTACGAGCATGTGCGGTGGGAGGCAGTCGTGCAGAAGATGGAGCATGAGCGGCTGTTTTCCTTCACCTGGCCCCATGCCAAGTCGCTCGAGAAAGCGGATTACTCGTCCGACTATACGGGTGAACCGACCACACTCGTCGAATTCAGGCTGGAGAAGACCGCCCGCGGCACGTTGCTGGTGGTCACCGAATGCGGCTTCGACCAGCTTCCCAACGACCGCCGTCTCGAAGCGTTTCGCAGGAACGAGGGCGGTTGGGCGGAGCAAATGAACAGCGTTGAGAACTATGTCGCAAAGAACTCGTAGGAGGACGGCCCGAGGCCGGTCGGCTGCGCCGTTGTTTGCAGCCCTCGGGGACGAGACGCGGCTGTTGCTTGTCGCGAAGTTGTGCCAGGGGAGGCCGTATTCCATCTCTCAACTAACGGAAGGGTCGAGGTTGACGCGGCAGGCGATCACCAAGCATCTGCGTGTGCTCGAGGGCGCTGGCGTTGTGCACAGCGTGCGAACGGGGCGGCAAAATTTGTTTGAGTTCGATCCCGAGCCGATGCGCGGAATCCGGGAGTATCTCGACGATGTTTCGGCGCAGTGGGACCAGGCGCTCTCGAGGTTAAGAGCGTTTGTCGAACGATGATGCGTTTCAGGCGGTGGGTGCGGCACCGTATAATTTGGGTGTGGTTTTTTTATAGAAAGCTCGGCGTGGCTACCGAAAGCCTCAGACTTCGAAGGGCTGAACTACAGGTTGGCCCACACAGAATGGGCGATCAGTCATGAGTGACGCGCGGCGTAGGATTGCTGTGGTGAGTACTTCACGGGCGGATTACAGCCATCTCTCTTGGCCGCTGCGAGCGCTTGCGGATCGGCCGGATGTGGATCTTCGGCTGATTGTGTTGGGCGCGCATCTTTCCGCTGAATTCGGCAGGACCGTTCAGGAAATTGAGAAGGATGGTTTCCCGATCGCTGCACGGATTGAGTGCCTGCTTTCCTCGGATTCTGATGTGGGCATGGCGAAAACGATCGGCGTGGCGGCTCTGGGACTGGCGGAGCATCTTAGCGTGATTCGGCCGGACATTTTGTTGCTGATCGCAGATCGCTACGAGATGCTGGCGCCGGCTGCGGTGGCCTTGGCCTTGCGGATTCCGATTGCGCATATCGAGGGGGGTGAGACAAGCGAGGGCGCGATTGACGATGCGGTGCGCAACGCTCTGACGAAGATGGCGCAGATTCACTTTACTTCCACGTTTGCGGCGCGGCAGCGGATTATCGCGATGGGGGAGGAAGAATGGCGCGTGCATCGCGCTGGCGCGCCGTCGCTCGACCATTTGCGACGATCCAGTTTACTGAAGCGGACGCAGCTAGAAGAGAAGCTTGGGTGCGATCTTGGAGTGCCTACGGTGCTGGTCTCCTATCACCCGGTCACCTTGGCGGACGATACGCTGGAAGAGGCGGAGGCGTTGTTTTCGGCCTTGTCGCAGCTTGGCGATCAGTTGTTGTTCTGTTATCCGAACGCCGACGCTGGGAGCCGGGCGCTGATCGAGCGCACTAGGGGTTTCCTTGCGGTGCGCGGGAACGGGCGCATGTTTGTGAATCTCGACGCGGCGACCTATTGGAGTTTGCTGCAGCGAGTGGAATTGATGGTGGGGAATTCGAGTAGCGGGATTATGGAGACGGCTTCGTTTGGATTACCTACGGTGAATATTGGAATTCGACAGCAGGGAAGGGAGCGGCCGAGGAATGTGTTGGATGCGGCGGCCGATTCCGCGGAGATCCTTGCTGCCGTTCACGCCGCGCGAGCGCCGGATTTTCGCGAGTCGCTGCGCGAGATGAGTAATCCGTATGGGGATGGGACCGCTTCGGAGAAGATTGTTGAGGTTTTGACGACTGTGGCGCTCGGAAAGAAATTGCTTTTGAAGCGGGCGGCGCCGTTATCTGCGGTCTCATCGGTTGATTCCTCGCTTCGCGCACTACGTTCGGAGTGACAGTTCTCTTTTGCGACGATACGCCGAATGGGTGCGCCGGATCTCTCTACCAGCTGTAAGAGGACAAGCAAAGTGCCTTATTCATAGCGAAGCGCTTCGATCGGATCGACCGACGCGGCTCGACGGGCGGGTTGTAAGCTGCCTGCCAGGGCGATGAGGATGAGGAGAGCGATAGCTGCGGCGTAGGTGAGAACGTCGTTTGGTTGAAGGCCGTAGAGCAGGGTGGCTGCGCCGCGGGTGGCGAGTAGGGCTAAAACGATTCCAATCACAACGCCGAAACTGAGGGCGATGAGGGTTTGCCGCAGGACGAGGCGCACCACGTTCGAGCGGCGGGCCCCCAAGGCCATGCGGATGCCGATTTCGTTGCGGCGCGTAGCAACCATATAGGAAATTACACCGTAGACGCCGATCATGGTGAGCAGGCCCGCCAAAGCACCGAAGAAACCGGACAGCGTGGCCATCAAACGTTCCTGGAGCAGGCCGTCTCGAATGGCTTTTTGGAAATCGAAAAATTCCGTAAGGACGTCGGGATGTTTTTCGGCGAGCATGCGTTTTGCGGCCGCGGAGATGGTTGCGGAGGGAAGCTTCGAGTAAATGACCATGGTGGTCCACGGACCGGCGTTGGGAAATTGTGTCGCCGGCGCGAAGGTCATTGGCGGAGTTTCTCCGCGCAGAGTGTTGTAGCGGGTGTCCGGGATGATGCCGACGATTTCGTAGACGGTGGAGGGATAGCTGGGCTCGGCTTCGGTGCGAAGGGTTTGGCCAATGGGATTGACGTTCGGCAAGAAGCGTCGGACGAAAGTATCGTTTACGACGGCGACATGGGGAGAAGAGGTGGTGTCGTCGCGCGTGAAGCTGCGACCTTTGAGGATCGGAATGTCCATGGTTCTGAAATAGTCCGGGCTGACCCAGCTGAATTTCGAAGTTCCTTCTACGGATCCCAGATGAATGTCGTGCTCCCAGCTTCCGCCAGAGAGCGGAACGTTGGTGGTGATGGCCGCGCTCAGCACGCCAGGAACGGATTGAACTTCTTCGAGTAACTCGCGGTGAAAATCGGCCCAGCGTTCCGTCGGCATGTCGGATTGCCAGAAGCCGAGAAAGGCGGCGGTGATGCCGCTTTCGCGCATGCCGGGATCGAAGGTGACCAGATTGTGAAAACTGCGTATGAACAGAAGCGCGCCGACGAGCAAGACCAGCGACACAGAAATTTGCCCGACAACCATGAATTGCTGGAGTGAGAGACGCTCGCGTCCGGCCGTGGTACGTCCTCCTGATTTCATGGCGGCGAGAGGGTCAGTGCGCGTGGCGCGCAGGCCGGGAGCGATACCAAAGAGAATGCAGGTCAGTACGGCGACGGCGGTGGCGAAAAACAACACCCGCCAGTCGGTCACCATCTGCAAATTCACGACGTTGTCTTTGGCAGAGATCTGCCAAACCAGCACACGGCTGAGGAATTGCGCCAAGGCAACGGCGAATGCGGCGCCGGTTGCGGCGAGCAGAGCGCTTTCCATCAATAATTGACGCACGATGCGGCGGCGAGAGGCTCCGAGGGCCAGCCGTACGGCGATTTCATTTTGCCGGGAGCTGGCGCGGGCGAGCATCAGGCTCGCGAGATTGGCGCAGGCGATCAAGAGCACTAGACCAGCGATAGCGAGCAACAGATAGAGGGAGCGGTCGTATTCGCGGAGGGCGCTGACACCGGTTTTGGCGGGGATGGCGGCAAGACGAAAGTTTTTGTAGGTGCTTGTGAATTCGGGACCGCGATCCGGAGGAACGGTGGCTTCGAAAATACCGGGACTAAGGACGGCCAATTCTGTCGAGGCGCGCTCGACGGACCAGCCCGGTTTGAGGCGACCCATTACCGTAACGTCGAAAACGTCTTTGCGGAGCGGCTCGGGCGTTTGACAGAAGGGAAGGGCGATATCGAAATTGTCGCCGACCACCATGCCGAAGAATTTGGGGGGAGTAACGCCGACAACTTGGACGAGATTGTTGTCGGCGATGAATTGAATGCCTTCGTGGAGGTCGCGACCGCCCAATGCATTTTGCCAGTAACCGTAGCTGACGACGGCGTGAGTGACCGGGCAGGCGCCTGCATCTTGCGGCTGCAACAAGCGGCCGCGCCAAGGCTGTACGCCGAGAACAGAGAAGAAATCGCCGCTGACCCAGAGGCCTTTGAAACGGCGCATGCCCGCGCCCTGGCCGGTGTAACGCTGGTTGATGCTCCAAGCGAAGGTGCCGGAAAAGGCCTGTTGCTTGTCGCGGATTTCCTGATAGAGAGGGCGCGTGAGAATGCCGTAGTCCTGATTGAGGCCCATGTCGTGATGGCCGCCTGCGATTTGAATTTCGGCAAGTTGCTGCGGGTCCTGGATGGGCAGGGAGCGGAGGCGGATCGCGTCGAGCAACTCGAAGATGGCGATGTTGGCGCCGATACCGAAGGCGAGGGTGAGGATGGCGACGAGAGTGAAGCCGGGGCTTTTGCGGAGAATGCGGATTGCGAATCGGGCGTCGCTTGCGAGTGTTTCGAGCAAGAAGCCGGGGCGCTGTTCGCGGACGTTTTCTTTGGCTTTTTCGTAGGCGCCGAAGGCGATGCGAGCGCGGCGCTCGGCTTCGGCGCGGGGGAGGCCGGAGCGTGCGAGGTCGTCGGCTTGCTGTTGAATGTGGGCGCGGAGTTCTTCATCGATTTCGCGGTCGAGATGGGGGCGCCGGAAGAGCGAGGAGATCAGAGAACCTAAATAGGCCAGCAAGTTCATGATTCTTGCCTTTCCGCGCCGAGCGAATCGCGGCGCTCTACGCGCACTACTCGCATCGTAAGGCGATCGTGGGATCGACCTTGGTGGCGCGGCGAGCTGGAATGTAACAGGCTGCCAGAGCCACGAGCGCAAGCAACAGCGCCACCGCGCTCAACGTAAATGGATCTTTTGCGCTTACGCCGAAAAGAAGCTTCGACATCAAACGCGTCACGCTCAACGAAACGAGAAGACCTACGAGCACGCCGATGAACGCGAGCTTCGCGCCTTGTGCGATGACCAAGCGCAACACGTCGGCGCGTTGTGCACCGAGGGCCATGCGGACTCCCATTTCGTGGGTTCGCTGTCCGACCATGTAGCTCATCACGCCGTAGATTCCTGCCGCGGCCAGCAGAAGAGCCATGGCGGCGAACGCTGCGAGAAGGGTCATCGAGAAGCGCCACGGGACCAGGGTTTCATCGACAAGTTCGGCGAGCGTGCGGGACTGGAAGACCGGTTGATCCGGGTCGAGCTGGCTGACGGTTTTGCGGATGGTTTCACTCATGGCGTGGGCATCACCGTGGGTGCGCACGGCCAGCACCATGAAGCGGTATGGAATTTGGGCGTAGGGAAAATAGATCGTCGGCTGGGGTTTCTCGACGATGCCCGTCCGCACATCGCCCACAATCCCGACCACTTCCCAGGGACTTTGGTCCATACCCAGGTACACGATAAGATGCGCGCCGACAGCGCTTCTGCTGGCCTTCGGCCAATAACGCTTGGCCATGGATTCGCTGAGCACAATAGAGCGGGAAGAACCGGCGCGGTCGTAGGGCTCGAGCGATCGGCCGCTGAGGAGTGGGATTTGCAGGACATTGAAAAATTGTGGGTCGACGAAGCGAACCAGGGCATAGTCGCGATTGGAGGCCGGGAGAACCGGCCGGCCGACGACGTCAAAACTGTTATCGAAGTTGTGACCGGTGAGGGGAAGGAAGCTGATCATTCCGGCCGATTCGACACCGGGTGTTGCGCGGATGCGGTTAAGGACCGAATCGTAGAAGGACACGACTTGCTCATCGCGTGAGTATTTGTCTTCTGGAATCGAGATTCTTGCGGTGACGGTGTGGTCGGTGCGAAAACCGAGAGGAATGTTGCGAAGCTGAAGAAAACTGCGGATGGTGAGACCGGCTCCAACGAGCAGAACCAGCGAGATGGCAATTTCGGCGGAGACAAATATATTGCGCAGACGCTGGGTATTTTTGTTGGCGGTTACGCTTCTCGGCGAGCCATGCAGGGCAGGAGCGAGATTCAGTCCGGTGCCGCGGAGCGCGGGGACGAGGCCGAACAGGAGACCCGTCAGAATGGAGATTGCGAGAGTGAATAGGAGCACCCGCCAATCTGTTTGGATGATGTTGAACTGCGGCAGGCTATCCGGCTTGAGAGCGAGCAAAGCATGGCGCGTCCAAGACGCCACGCAGAGTCCGGCTGAACCCCCTGCGGCGCTTAACAGAACGCTTTCGGTGAGCATCTGGCGGATCACGCGCGATTTGCCGGCTCCAAGCGCCATGCGAATGGCCAACTCCTTTCCGCGGCCGGTTGCGCGGACCAGAAGGAGATTCGCTACGTTGACGCAAGCGATCAGGAGGACGAAACCTACGGCGACGAGTAGCGTAAGCAGAGCTGGGCGAATCGTCCCGGCCAGATCTTCCTGCATGGTGATAACCAGCGCGGCTGCACCACTGTTGCTATCGGGGTTCTCGTTTTTGACTTCGGCGGCGATGCGGCTCAGTTCTTCGTTGGCTTGCGCCAGGGTGCCGCCCGGTTTGAGACGCGCGTAGACATCCAGATAGTGCGAGCTGTGCCAGTGCATCTCCTGCGGGGAAAGGCCCTGTTCGAGCGGAACCCACAATTGCACATTTGGATCCGGAAATGTTAGACCCGCGGGCAATATGCCGATTACGGTGTATGGCGTTGTTCCCAGATGAATTGTTTTCCCGAGAATGCCCGGATCGGCAGCAAAGCGACGCTTCCAAAGCGCGTGCGTCAGCATCACGACCGGAGCTGCGCCGTTGTGATCGTCGGTGGCTTCAATCTCCCGGCCAAGGGCTGGACGCAGACCGAGAAGGCGCAACATGCCAGCGGAGGTGGCGGCACCTAGAACGCGTTCGGGCCGATCAGCCCCGGTCAGGCTGAAGCCGGGGAGGTGGACGGCTGCTATTTGCTCGAATACGTGATTGCGATCACGCCAATCCAGAAAATTTCCGGGTGCAACGGCGTTGCGTGTGAGCAGATCATAGGGGCGATTGGATTCAGAGACAGTGACCAGGCGATCGGGCTCGGAATAGGGCAACGGGCGAAGGAGGACGGCATCGACAACACTGAAGATCGCGGTATTGGCGCCGATGCCTAGTGCCAGGGTGAGGATGGCGATGGAGGTGAAGGCAGGATTTTTGCGGAGCATGCGGAGAGTGAAACGTGCATCGGCCCGCAGGGTTTCGAGGAAGAAGCTGGGGCGCTGTTCGCGAACGTTTTCTTTGGCTTTTTCGCAGGAGCCGAAGGCGATGCGGGCGCGACGTTCGGCTTCGGGGCGAGGGAGGCCGGAGCTTTCAAGGTCGTTGGCTTGTTGTCGGATATGATTGAGGAGTTCTTCGTCGAGTTCGCGGTCGGATTGAGCACGACCGAAGCGGGTCGAGAGGAATTGACGGAGATCGCCTAGGAATTTCATTGGATGGTTATCGAGCGCGAAGCGAAGAGCCAGGATGCAGCGCCGGCAGGGGAGAAGTGGACAGAGGCACAGGCCGAAGTGCCTGTGCCACGGGACGATACCTTGTCGTGGTGGGTTTCATACTTCCTCGGGTTTAGAGTTGAGAGCAGCGCCCATGGCCGCGACCAGGCGGTTCCAGCCGTCTTGTTCTTCGCGGAGTCGTTTGCGGCCGGCGGTGGTGAGATCGTAATATTTGGCGCGGCGGTTGTTGTCGGAGGTGCCCCAGCTTGCCTTGAGCAGGCCTTGGCGGACCAGGCGAAAAAGAGCGGGGTAGAGGGCGCCTTGTTCGACGAGGAGCGCGCCGCGGGAGATTTGTTCGATGCGGAGAAGGACGCCGTAGCCATGGAGGGAGCCGAGGGAGACAGCTTTCAGAATCAGCAGATCAAGAGTGCCGGGAAGGAGATCGGCTTGGCTGGACACGCAGCCCCCTAAGATGATTAGGAGGGTAAGACAGGTTCTCCTAAGTTGTCAAGGGGAGAGTAAAAGGGAGAGTAAAAGGGGAGGAAAGGCTGCTTGGTTGGCGCGAGCGACCTTGCCTACACCAGAGAAGGCCCTCCGCTCAGAGGGCCGAGTTACGCGGGTGGATCTTTGGGCGGGGTTAACAGATCGCTGGCTGTCGTCAGGTCTTCCTCACGCACTAGAAGCTTGAATCCCTGGCCGGACCAGGCGAGGTGTTCGCGCATTCCTCCCGCGGTGTCGGCTTGGATCATCGCGGGAATGCCAGCCGATTCGAGTTCGCTCTTTGCTAAGTCAGCTTCGGGGCGAGTGCCGTAAGTCTGAACGATAATCAGGTTTGGGTGTTCCATGACAAGAGTATACGCCTGCGCTACAGGTAACGGCATTTGGCGCGATTGTTGGCGGGCGCGCGTCTAACCAGTTACAATGAGATGTTTGGCAATTTCTATCGATTGAGCGCAAGCGGAATTGCTTTGCCACCCAAGATGCCGGGTCGTTCCTGCGTCAGGGCAAGCGAAAGCCACTGCGCAACGGCGTTTGGGAAGCGGCGGAAACTACATGGAAGCGGCAAAGATACTCGATCAGGTGGTCGCGAAGTTCATTGGGACGAAGCACGACCGCGACATCAAAAAGATGCAGCCCGTTGTGGCGGCGATCAACGCAAAAGAGGCGGAGACGCAGGCGCTCAGCGACGAGCAGCTGCGAGAGCGCTTTCAGGCGTTGAAAATACAGGTACAGGAATCGTTGAAAGAGAGCGATCCGGAGGAGGACTCTTACAAGGATGAGCTGGCCCGGGCGTTGGAGCCAGTCATTGTGCCGGCGTTTGCTTTGGTGCGCGAGGCTGGCCGGCGATTCCTGAAGATGCGGCACTTCGATGTGCAGTTGATCGGCGGAATGGTGCTGAACGACGGGAAAATCGCGGAAATGAAGACCGGAGAAGGGAAAACCCTGGTGGCCACGCTGCCGGCGGCGTTGAATGCGCTGGTGGGACGCGGCGTACACATCGTGACGGTGAATGATTATCTGGCGAGGCGCGACGCAGAATGGATGAGCCCGCTGTACAAGGCCTTGGGACTGACAGTTGGCGTGATTGTGCATGACTTGGATGATGCGCAGCGGCGCGCGGCGTACGGCGCGGACATTACGTACGGCACGAACAACGAATTTGGATTCGATTATCTGCGCGACAACATGAAGTATGACCTGGCGAGCTGCGTGCAGCGCGGGCACCAGTTCGCGATTGTGGACGAGGTGGACTCGATCCTGATCGACGAAGCGCGGACGCCGCTGATCATTTCCGGACCTTCCGAAGAATCGACGGACAAGTATTTCAAAATCGACAAGATTATTCCCAAGCTGATTCAGGACATCGACTACACGCTCGATGAAAAGCATCGCACCGCGACGCTAACGGAAGAAGGCGTGAGCAAGTGCGAGCGGTTGCTGAATTTGGGCAATTTGTACGACCCGGCGCACATGGAGACGATTCACCACGTGTACCAGGCACTGCGGGCGCACGCCCTGTATAAACGCGATGTGGATTACGTAGTGAAAGACGGGGAAGTGATCATCGTTGACGAGTTTACAGGGCGGCAGATGCCCGGGCGGCGTTGGTCGGATGGCTTGCACCAGGCGGTGGAAGCAAGAGAAGGCGTGAAAATCGAGCGGGAAAATCAGACACTGGCGACGATCACGTTCCAGAATTATTTTCGCATGTACGAAAAACTGGCGGGCATGACGGGTACTGCGGAAACCGAAGCGGCTGAATTCGGCAAGATTTACGACCTGGACGTGGTGGTGGTTCCGACCAACCGGACGCTGATTCGCATCGAGAATCCGGATATCGTGTACCGTACGGAACGGGAAAAATTTGAAGCGGTCGTGAACGGGATTCTCCAGGAAGACGATTCGCTGGCGCATGGAATCCGGCACTATCACGAGCGCGGGCAGCCGGTGCTGGTAGGCACGATTTCCATCGAAAAATCGGAAACGATTGCGGATTTGTTGAAACAGGCAAAGATTCCGCACGAGGTATTGAACGCGAAGCAGCACGAGCGGGAATCGCGCATCGTGGCGCAGGCTGGGCGCAAAGGCGCAGTCACCGTGGCAACGAACATGGCCGGCCGCGGGACGGACATTCTGCTTGGTGGGAATCCGGAATCGTTGACGCGCGAATACTTTTTGAAGAACAAACTGGCGATGCCGTACGCTGCGGCGCCCGCGGTGATTGGAGCGGAAAGCGCGAACGGAGATGGAGCGCAGGCTGCCGTCGTGCCGATGGTGCTCTTCCAACACGAAGGGAAGATTTTCCAAGTGCCGCAGGAGCAGTGGAAGCCGGTGTACGACCAGTTCGCGGACCAGTGTAAAGCGGAGCACGACGAAGTGGTAGAGCTCGGCGGGTTACACATTTTGGGAACGGAACGGCACGAAGCTCGGCGCATCGATAATCAACTGCGGGGACGGGCAGGTCGGCAGGGCGACCCGGGGTCGTCACGATTCTTTTTGTCTTTGGAAGACGATTTGATGCGGATTTTTGGCGGTGAGCGTGTGAAGCAGTTGATGTTCCGTCTGGGAATGACCGAGGGAGTGCCGATTGAATCGAAACTGATTTCGAACCGTATTGAGAATGCGCAGAAATCGGTGGAATCCCAGAACTTCGACGCGCGCAAACACTTGCTTGAGTACGACGACGTGATGAACAAGCAGCGCGAGACGATTTACGCGATTCGGCGATCGGCGCTCGAAGGCAAGGATCAGCGGGAATACGTGCTGGGAATTGCGGAAGAATTGGCGGGCGAGTTGGTCGAAACGTATTGCCCGCGCGAGCAACATCCGGGGCAGTGGAATACGGCTTCGTTCTTGGCGGAAGTGCATAGTCAGTTTGGGATCGATGCGAAGACGGCGGGAGCCGATCCGACGACGCTGAATCACGAGGAACTTGCTGAAGCAACGATTGAAGCGGTGAAGAACCGCTACGCCGAGAAGGAGAAGCAGTTCAGCCCGGATGTGCTGCGCTGGTTGGAGCGGCGGATTATTTTGGACGTAGTGGATACACAGTGGAAGGACCACTTGTTGTCGCTGGACCATTTGAAGGAAGGGATCGGGCTGCGCGGATACGGGCAGAAAGACCCGCTGGTGGAGTTCAAGAAAGAAGCGTTTATTCTGTTTGAAGACATGATGGGGCGGATCGACATCGAGACGATCCGGTATTTGTTTCACGTGCAGATTCAGCAACAGGAGGCTCCGCCGCAGCAGTCGCGGGAAGCGGCGGCGGCTCCTGCGCGACAATTGCAGGGCGCGGCTACGGCGGTGGCTAGCGCTGCAGCTCGGGTCGAAGAGGCTCCGACAAAATTGCCGGATTTTGCGCGCGCGCTCGAGCGAAAGCAGGAGCGGCAGCTGAAGGATATGCAATTTCAGACGGGTCCGGCGCAAGCGGAGGCGCCGAAACCAGTGCGCTCGGGAGCGAAGGTCGGGAGGAATGATCCTTGCCCGTGCGGGTCGGGGAAGAAGTACAAGAAGTGCCATGGAACGAATGCGTAGGAAGCAGGAAAAGGATCCCTCGGGCCGAATCGGAATGACAAATTTTTTGGTCTTTGCTTGGGAGCCAAGACGCAGAGAACAAACACGATTCTGAAGATCCGCCACGACGGCCGGCGCACAAAGCGGGAAGCTCATTTTCATCAACATGAAAGGGAAACGGGGACTCTATGCCACCGGGGATGCCAGGACAGCAGCAGATGCCGCAGCGACAGCCGATTCCAGGCGTGAAGTATTTGGTGGCGGTGGCTAGCGGGAAGGGTGGCGTGGGGAAGACCACCGTGGCAGTAAATCTGGCGCTGGCGCTTGCGAAGATGGGAAACAAAGTTGGGCTGCTGGACGCGGATGTTTATGGGCCGAATGTGCCGATCATGTTGGGGTCAACCGCAGAACCGATGGCTACACCACAGCAGCGGATTATTCCCGTAGTGGCGCAAGGATTAAAAATGATTTCGATGGGGTTGCTGAATCCTGGCGACAAGCCGGTGATTTGGCGTGGGCCGATGCTGCACAGCGTGATTACGCAGTTCTTGCGCAGTGTGGATTGGGGCGAGCTTGATTTTCTGGTGATCGATTTGCCACCGGGGACCGGCGATGTGCAGTTGACGCTGATTCAGACGGTCGAAGTGACGGGCGCAGTGGTGGTGACGACGCCGTCGACGGTGGCGCTGGCGGATGTGCGGAAGGCGATTGAAATGTTCCGGCAGGTGAATGTGGAAGTGCTCGGAGTGGTGGAGAACATGAGCACGTTTGCGTGTCCACATTGCGGGAAGCCGGTGGATATTTTCGGCCATGGGGATGGGGCGAAGACGGCGATTGAATATGGCGTGCCGGTGCTGGGTGAGATTGAGATTGATCCGAGAATTCGGGTTGGTGGAGATACCGGGAAACCAGTTGCGGCGGAGGGAGAGACCGCGCCGGCAGCGCAGAGTTTGTATCACATGGCGAAGGCGGTGAGCGCGCGTGTAGAGGAAGTGGCGGCGACGTCAGGTGGGCCGAGGGTGCAGATTGATTAAAGGACGGAAAGAGGGAGTGGAAGAGTAGAACGGTGTAAGAGTATAAAAGTTCGATTAAGAGCCGGGAGTCGTTGAATTCGATTCGGATGCGCCGCTGAGGAGAGAGGCTTCGGCGGCCTTTATTTTTTCAAGGAGGCAAATGCGGCAGAGGCAGCTGGCGGATTCGAGATTCGGCGGCAGAGCGAGATGCGGAAGATCGGCGCACCAGCAGCCGCCTTCCGGCTGGCAGCTCATGGCGGCGCCGCATTTTGCGCAAAGTTTCTGCACGGAGGAAGTATGACGCGGGTGAGGGGAAACGTAAAGATAGAGGGGCCGGCGTGTCTTGGCCGGCGGCAACCGAAGGTGCCGGCCTAACCCTCCAAGGCAGCAGGGAAAGAGGCACGCCGCTCGGAGGATTTTCTGTGACGCCGCTGAAAGTGCTGCGCCCTGCGGAAGGAAACGGGCGCAAGCCTCGACGGCTTGAGCTACCAGGCTTCGAGTGACAAATCTCGTTTAGATGTCAGTCTCCTAGTCGACGAGGACATTTGCTTGTATTGGCAGGAGCCATTGAGTAGAATCCCCGCGCAGACAGTGGTTCGCCTTACGTTCCGCCCACAATTCGCGGTGCAATTCGAAAGGATAGGCTATGCCTCTATCGAAGAAACTAGCGGCTGAATTTTTCGGCACGTTTTGGCTAGTGTTTGGCGGTTGTGGCGCGGCGGTGCTGGCTGCCGCGTTTCCAGGTCTTGGGATCGGGTTTCTGGGAGTGGCGCTGGCGTTTGGGCTGACGGTTTTGACGATGGTGTACACCGTCGGGCACATTTCGGGGTGCCATTTGAATCCGGCGGTTTCCGTGGGACTGGCAATGGGGAAGCGGTTTCCGTTTTCAGACTTGATCCCGTACATCATTGCGCAGGTTGTCGGCGCGCTGGCTGCCAGTGGAGTTTTGTATGTGATCGCCAGCGGACGGGATGGGTTTTCATTGACGGGCGGATTCGCTTCGAATGGTTACGGCGCGCACTCGCCGGGCGGTTATTCGTTGGTGGCTTGTTTTGTGGCGGAAGTGGTGCTGACATTTTTCTTTTTGCTGATTATTCATGGAGCGACGGACACGCGCGTGCCGGGCGGCTTTGCCGGGATCGCGATTGGGTTGGGGCTTACGTTGATTCATCTTATCGGGATTCCAGTGACGAATTTGTCCGTGAATCCTGCGCGCAGCACCGGGCCGGCAATTTTTGTGGGTGGATGGGCAGTGCAGCAGTTGTGGCTGTTCTGGGTAGCGCCGATTATTGGCGGGGCGCTCGGTGGATTGGTTTACAACGGATTGTTTGAGGAGAGGAAGTAGGAAGACCCAAGTGTACAGCGACGAGTGGCTGTGCCACGGAAGGTCGTAGAGTTCGAAAAACGGCCCGCCTGGGGAAGGCGGCCCTTACAAAAACCGTCGTTCGGGCGGATTCCACTCGGGCGGATTCCTTGTCAGGTTGGGGAGCCGAATGCTATCTTGGATGTTTCGCAGCGTGTGTGCGAACCTGGCTTGGCGTGCTATGTCTAAGTCCTGCAAGTAGTTACGGGGATTTCAAATTCCTTGAATCGCGTAGCGGATATTCGAGGCTATCGCGGGAAATTTCCGCAGATCGCGGCGTCGGCGTATATCGACCCGGCGTCGGTGATTATTGGCGACGTGACGATTGGGGAAGAGTCGAGCGTATGGCCGATGACGGTCGTGCGCGGCGACGTACATTACGTTCGGATTGGGAATCGCACCAATGTTCAGGATGGGTGCGTGCTGCACGTGATGAAGGATCAGTATCCGCTTGTGCTGGCGGATGAGGTGACCGTGGGGCATTCGGTGACGCTGCATGGATGCACGATTGAGTCGCGGGTTTTGGTGGGGATGGGCTGCGTGATTTTGAATGGAGCAGTGATTGGGACGAATTGCATTATCGCCGCGGGGAGTCTGATTACTGAGAGGACGATTATTCCCGCGGGAAGCATTGTGATGGGTTCGCCGGGGAAGGTGAAGCGGACGCTCAGCGCCGGAGAACTTGCTTCGATCGGTGAGTATGCGGAAAGGTATGTGGGGTACGGCAGGATATATAGGAGCGAAGTGGCGAGCGGCGAGTGACGAACGAAGAGATTCAAAAAAAGACAAACGGGGCAAATTTTAGACGCTTTAAGCAAACGACGATTGGCGCAAGAAGAGAGAAGGAAGTGGAAAACAGAGAGAAGCCTAGGTTGTGTAAGGATTTAACGTTTTGGCGGAGGGGGATGGCGCTGGCGAAATTTGTGTTCAAGATGTCTCGGCGGTTTCCTGTGGATGAGCGTTGTGGATTGATTTCGCAGATGCATAAAGCGGCGGTTTCGCTTCCGTCAAACATTGCGGACAGGCCGGCGCGGCACACGACGAAAGAGTTCCTGCAATTTCCATCGCACGCGCAAAGACTGCTGGCTGAGGCGGAGACGCAGTTGTTGCTGAGTCTGAATTTGGGACCCGCCAATCAAGGAGGGAACGCTCCTAGCCTCAAAGAAGTCGATGAGCTTCAGAAGATGATTGTTTCTCTTAAACGCAAGGAAGTTGACTCGCCACTCGCCGCTTGCTACTCGCCGCTTCCTGCGGTGCGTTACTAAGTCATGGCCGAAAAAAGGAAATTTCAAGCGATTAAGGGTACGCGGGATTTGTTGTCGCCGGAGACGGAGTTGTGGAATCGAGTGGAGGCGACGGCGCGCGTAGTGTTTGGCACGTTCGGATATGGAGAGATCCGTCCGCCGATTTTTGAACCGACGGAGTTGTTTGCGCGGGCCGTGGGCGGGGACACGGATATTGTTTCGAAGGAGATGTATTCGTTTGAGGATCGCCCCTTTACCTCAGAAGAACCCAAGCAGTTTAAGAGAATGGATGAGATTATCGCGAGTCTTAAGACGCTTATGGACCGTCACACAATTCCGGACGACAAGACGAACCGAGATGTTGTGCTTCGTCTTGAGGATTCCTGGGCGCAGCTTCGCTCCGTAGCGGAGAATCTCCCGAGTCAAGAGAATGCCCAGGAGTTCGAACTAGCGGTGCTTCGATTCACGGCGGATAGATCCATGCTCCGATTGGGACAACAGATCAGTCTGCGGCCGGAGGCGACGGCTTCGGTTTGCCGCGCGTACATTGAGCACAACATGAATCAGTTGCCGGCGCCGGTGAAGTTGTATTACATGGGGCCGATGTTTCGGCGTGAGCGGCCGCAGAAAGGGAGATACCGGCAGTTTTATCAGATTGGGGCAGAAGTGTTGGGCGGGACCGATGCGCCGGGGATTGATGCAGAAGTGATCGAGATGGTGATGACATTTTTCGGGCGGCTGGAGTTGCAGGGCGTCCAGTTGGATATCAATTCCATTGGACATAATGCGCCGGAGTGCCGGCGTGGATACGTCGACAAACTGCGGGCGGCGCTGGTCGAAGTGCAGGACAAGCTTGGTGAGGACAGCCGACGGAGGATGGAGACGAATCCGCTGCGCGTGCTCGATTCGAAGCTGGAGCAAGAGCAGGCGATTATTGCGACGCTGCCGAAGATTGGCGATTCTTTGTGCGACGACTGTAAGGCACATTACGCGGAAGTGAAGCGGCAGCTCGAGATGCGTGGCGTGGCCTTTCATGAGAATTGGAGATTGGTACGCGGGCTGGACTACTACATGCGGACGACGTTTGAGATTACCGCCGAGGGGTTGGGTTCGCAGAATGCAGTGTGCGGCGGCGGCCGGTATGACGGGTTGATGGAATTGCTCGGCGGGCCGCCTACGAAGGGGATTGGGTTTGCGATTGGAGAAGATCGGTTGATTTTATCGCTGCTTGAGGCTGGGAAGGGCGGCGCCGCGCAGGGGCGGGACGTGTACATTGCGTGGATGGGAGAGAAGGCGCAGGCTACGGCGATTGCGGCCGCGCGGAAATTGCGTGAGGCGGGATTGCGGGTAGAGTTGCCTCTAGTGGAGCAGAAATTTGGCAAGGCGTTGGGGCAAGCGGATAGACTGGGAGCGCGGATTGCGTTGATTTTGGGAGAAGATGAAGTGGAGAGCGGTCTGTGGACGTTGAAGAATTTGAGGGATGGGACGCAGAGCAAGGTTAGCGAGGGGGAAGTGGTGGAGTTCTTGAAAGGGAAGAAGTAAAAGAGTGTCTGTGTGCCAGTGTGGATGAGTGTGACACGGTCGAATTTTGCTGGCGGTGCGGAAAAGCCTCACCCCTGAAGGGGTGAGCTACAGGTGACGACGGTGCTGGATTTTTTGGGGAGTTTGAAGAGGACGCATTATTGCGGGGCGCTGCGGGTTGGGGATGCGGGGCGCGACGTAGTGGTGATGGGATGGGTGCACCGGCGGCGCGACTTGGGGAATTTGTTGTTTTTGGATGTGCGCGATCGTTCGGGAATTGTACAGGTGGTGTTCAATAAGGAGGCGCAGCCGGAGGCGCACGCGAAAGCAGAGCAGGTGCGGAGTGAGTTTGTGGTTGCGGTGGAAGGAAAAGTTGTTAAGCGCGAGAAAGCCAATCCGGACATTGCGACCGGCGAGATCGAGCTACTGGCGACGAAGCTGCACATTCTGAATACGGCGAAGACACCGCCGTTTCCCATTGAAGACGAGATTCATGCTGCAGAAGAGACGCGGCTACGCTTTCGGTATTTGGATTTGCGGAGGCCCAAGCCGTACCGGAATCTGGCGCTGCGGCACAAGATTGTGCTGGAGATGCGCAAGGCGATGGACGAGATGGGGTTCATCGAGGTGGAGACGCCGATGTTGACGCGGTCAACGCCGGAGGGAGCGCGCGATTACCTGGTGCCGAGCCGCGTGCATCACGGGCAGTTTTATGCTTTGCCGCAGTCGCCGCAGATTTTCAAACAGATTTTGATGATTGGAGGGCTGGACCGCTATTTTCAGATCGTGAAGTGCTTCCGCGACGAGGATTTGCGCGCGGATCGGCAGCCGGAGTTTACGCAATTGGACCTCGAGATGTCGTTTCCCCGGCAGGAAGATATTTTCCAGGTAATTGAGAATGTGATGGTGCGGGTGTGCGCGATGGCGGGGATTGAGGCGAAAGGGCCGTTTCCGCACATGCTGTATAAGGATGCGATTCGGAAGTATGGCAGCGACAAGCCCGATTTGCGATTCGGGATGGAATTGCATGAGGTTACGGATTGTTTTCCGGCTGAGGCGCGGCAGAAATTGCAGATTGAAGGAAACGTATTTGCTTTCGCAGCGCCAGGCGCGGTGAGTTACTCCAGGAAACAATTGGATGAGTTGACGGAGAAGGCCAAGTCGGCGGGCGCGCGCGGCGCTTATTTTGTGAAGCTGGCGGCGGAAGGAACGACGTCGACGGTCGAAAAGCTGATTGGCGCGGAAAATGGGAAGAAGCTGGCGGAGGCTTGCGGGGCAAAGACGGGCGACCTGGTGGTGGCGGTTTCGGCGAAGGAGCAAATCAAAGGGACGGACGCGGCGGCACTGGTGGCCGGGCAGTTGCGGTTGCACTTGGGCGAAGCGTTGGGCGCAATCGATAAGACCCAGTGGAAATTTTTGTGGCTGACGGGATTTCCGCTGTTTGAATGGAGCGAGAACGAGAAAACATGGGCGAGCGCGCAGCATCCATTTACGGGAATCGTGGAGGAGGATTTGGAGAAGCTCGAGAGCGCGCCGTGGGAAGTGCGGTCGAAGGGATACGATTTGGTGCTGAATGGATCCGAGCTCGGATCGGGGAGTATCCGGATCCACCGGCAGGACGTGCAGGAGCGTGTGTTTAAGGCGCTCGGACTGTCGCAGGAACAGTTGCGGAAGCGATTTGGATTTTTCCTGGATGCGCTGACGTATGGGACGCCTCCTCATGGGGGAATTGCGTTGGGCCTGGATCGGATTGTGATGCTGTTGTCGGGGGAGAAATCCATTCGCGAGGTGATCGCGTTTGGGAAGACGACGGCGGCGCAGGATTTGATGGCGGAATCGCCGAGCGATGTCGATGAAGGACAGCTGGGGCAGTTGGGGATAGAAATTAAGAAGAAATGAGCAGGATAAGAATATTGCCGGAGGCGGTGGCGAATAAGATCGCGGCGGGCGAGGTGGTGGAGAGGCCTGCGTCGGTGGTGAAGGAGTTGTTGGAGAATGCGCTCGATGCGGGCGCGACGTCGGTGCGGATCGAGACAGAGATGGGTGGCAAGCGTATGATCCGCGTGATTGACGATGGGCACGGTATGACGCATGACGATGCGCTGTTGGCGTTCGAACGGCATGCGACCAGCAAGCTGCGCACAGCCGATGATTTGCTTTCGATTGCAACGCTCGGATTTCGTGGAGAGGCGCTGCCGACGATTGCGGCGGTGTCGCGGTTGTTGCTGGAGACGCGCGATGCGGCGGAGGTCGAAGGCACCCGCGTGGAGTTTGCGGGAGGAAAGCTTACGGGGGTGAAGCCCGCGGGATTGCCGCCGGGAACGACGATCAGCGTAGCGGATTTGTTCTATTGCGTGCCGGCGCGGCGGAAATTTTTGAAATCGGATACGACGGAGTTGGGTCATATTGCTTCGCTCGTGACACATTACGCGCTGGCGAATCCAGGGAAGCAGTTTGCATTGACCACGCCGACACAGGAAATCATCAATTGCCCGACCGCGGAGAAATTGGCGGATCGAGTGTATCAATTGTTTGGGCGGCAGGCGCTGGACGAGTTGGTGGAGATTCCGGCGACATCGACGGCGTTTCGCGGGGCGATTGCTGAACCGGAAATCGAAACGGGCGAGGAAAAGGCGACGCTGACGGTGACGGGATTTACGTCGCGTCCGGCGGTACAGCGGTTGAATCGCAATGGGATTTATGTGTTCGTGAACCGACGGCTGGTGCGCGACCGGTTGATTTTGCACGCGATTCATGAGGCTTACCGGAATATTTTGCCGCCGAATGCGTTTCCGGCGACGCTTTTGTTTCTGGAGATGCCGTACGACGAAGTGGACGTGAATGTACATCCGGCGAAAATTGAAGTGCGCTTCCGGCGGTCGCAGTTCGTCCACGATTTCACGCGCGATGCGATTCGGCAGGCGTTGATGAGTACGCGGCCT
This sequence comes from Candidatus Acidiferrales bacterium, assembly GCA_963722985.1. Lineage (GTDB taxonomy): Bacteria > Acidobacteriota > Terriglobia > Acidiferrales > UBA7541 > Acidiferrum. The sequence continues at coordinate 2,270,624 of CAVROZ010000008.1, forward strand.
ATTGCGAGTTTTGCGGCGGCGGGGACTTCGGGAAATATCGTCGGGAATCCGGTGGCGCCTCCGACGTCGTCTGGTGCGGGATTTGTGGAGGCGAATCCAAATTCCGGCGTGCCTCGGGCGATGATTCCGGAGATAGAAGAGATTGGAGTTGGATCGGGTGTGGGATCGGATTACGCCGCACTGAGCGCCTTTGAACTGGCGAACGGGCCGATGCAGCCGGTGCCGCAGCGGTTTCCGTTTCAGCCGGGGAATGGATTTAGTCCGGGTGCGATGCCGGGCGGTGCATCGAGTCGAGTGCCGAACTGGGCGGAGAATTTTTCGCGCGCGGGGGTGGATGCTCCGGCGACGTTGCCGCGGCCCCAGCAGATCGCGGATTTGAAGCCGCTTGGACAGGTGAGCGCGAGTTTCATCGTAGCGGTGAATGGGGAAGGGCTTTGGATTGTGGACCAGCATGTGGCGCACGAGCGCGTGCTGTTCGAGCAGCATTTGGAGGCGCGGCGCGCGGGGAAAGTGGAAGCGCAGCGGCTGCTGATGGCTTTGGTGATTGAGCTATCACCCAGGCAGCTGGTGACTTACGAGAAAATCGCGGAGGAGCTCGGGGCAAACGGATTTGAAGTGGAGTTGATGGGGCCGAAGAGCGTGGCGATTCAGGCGGTCCCTGCGGGAATTGCGACGAATGATGCGGAACATTTGCTGATGGAGATACTGGACGGGCTCGACCGCGAGAACGCAGCGATTTCGATTGATACGCTGCAGGCTAAAATTGCGGCTTCGACTTCGTGTCATGCGGCGATCAAAGTGAATATGCCGCTGGACCAGACGAAGATGGAGTGGCTGTTGGCGGCGTTGGCGAAGACGGATTGTCCGATGAGTTGTCCGCATGGTAGGCCGGTGGTGTTGCGGTATTCGGTAAAGGAGATTGAGAGGGCGTTTCATAGGATCTAGGGGCGAGTGGGACGAGAGAAAATTGAAAAAGGAAATTTGAGAATAGGTGTGACCAAAACACTGAGCGAACGATGGCATGAAAAGGCGCCCGCCTCAAAAGGCGGCCGCTACATGGTTTGTGCTGAAGTCTAAATCAGGTGAGCGAGGGCCCATTGAGCGAGGGACAGAAGACGGCGGTGATTTTTGGATTGGCGAACAAGCGGAGTATTGCCTGGGCGATTGCGCAGAAGTTGCATGCGGCGGGCTGGCAATTGGCGATTACTTACCAAAACGAGCGGTTAGAGCAGGAAGCCAAGGATTTGATTACGGATTTGCCGGGCGCGGAAGGGTTCATGTGCGATGTGAGCTTTGACGAACAGATTGCCACGCTGTTTGAGAAGTTGAAGGCGCGGTATGGGGTGCTGCATGGGTTGGTGCACAGCGTGGCGTTTGCCCCGGCGGAGGAGCTGAAGGGCGAGTTTGTGAATACGTCGCGTGAAGGGTTTCGGATTGCACATGATGTGAGTGTGTATTCGTTGATTGCCGTGGCGCGCGCGACTGCGCCGCTGATGACGGCGGGCGGCGGGATTGTGACGATGACCTATTACGGCGCGGAGAAGGTGGTGCCGAAGTACAACGTGATGGGCGTGGCGAAGGCGGCTCTGGAGGCTACGGTACGGTATCTGGCGAATGATTTGGGGCCGAAAGGGATTCGCGTGAATGCGATTTCCGCAGGGCCGATCAAGACGCTAGCGGCGCGCGGGATTTCGCAGTTGGGGGAGATGCTGAAGGCGCATGCGGATCGGTCGCCGCTGAAGAGAAATGTCGATCCGGGCGAGGTCGGTGGTACGGCGACGTTTTTGCTGTCGGAGGCGGGGTCGGGAATTACGGGTGAGACGATTTATGTGGATTGTGGGTATAACATTATGGGGTTTTGAGGGAGGCCGGGATTCGAACTCCGAAATTCGAAGATAGAAAATGGCGGGGCGCATGACGATTGCGATCGATGGGCCGGCGGGGTCGGGGAAAAGTACCGTGGCGCGGCGGGTGGCAGCGTTGCTCGGGTATTTATATTTGGACAGCGGGGCGATGTACCGGGCCGTTGCGCTGAAGGCGCTAGAGCGCAGGATTTCGCTCGGAAATGACGCGGAGTTGGAGTCGCTGGCGCGGGAGACGCGCATTGAGTTGAAGGCTGCGACGGCGGAGCAGGAAGCGGCGGGGTTGAACAACCGTGTATTTCTGGACGGCAGAGAAGTGACGAAAGAGATTCGCACGAGTGAAGTAGCAGAGGCGGCTTCGCGGGTGGCGACGATCGCAGGTGTGCGTCACCTGCTGGTGGTGGAACAGCAGCGCGCGGGGCAGGGCGGCCGCGTGGTGATGGAAGGACGCGACATCGGGGCGGTGGTGTTTCCAGACGCGGAGTTGAAGATTTTTTTGGAGGCTTCGCCAGAGGTGCGGGCGCAACGGCGGTGGAAAGAGCATCAGGAGAAAGGCGAGACTTTGACGCTGCTGGAGGTTTTGCAGGAAGTGCGCGAACGGGATAAACGGGACCGGGAACGGAAGGTTTCGCCGTTGGTGAAAGCGAAGGACGCTGTGTTGGTGGACAACACCGCGATGGGCATTGAGGAGACGGCGCGGTTGATCGTGTTTTTGGCGAACGAGCGCGTACCGAGTGTGCGGTGAGGCGCAGCGGGAAATTGAAAATGGGAAGGGAAGAGACCCCCAAAGCTAGAAAACCCCAAGACCCACGCTTCGAAGCCAACGGTCGGCCACCCGGCCAGAGATCCGAAGAGCTGCAAGATCAGAAGATGGTGCGCGCCCCCGCCAAGAGGGGCACAAGCAAAGTGCCTGTGCCACGAAGGCACGATGCCCTCTGCCCTTGAGGCGAGGTCAAGAGGCACAACCTTAAGGAACCTTTGTTTGCGGCCGGGAAGCGTCAGGTCTAGAAGGCGATGGCAGCGGCTTTTTGAAGGGCGGCCTCGTAGGAGTCCGGGATGGTTTCTTCATTGCAGCCAAGGCGGCCTACCCGGGTGGATAGGCTGGACCACTCCGCGCGCTCGAGAGCGAGCAGGAGATCGTAAACATCGCGGAGACGATTTTCGCCGCCGATCAACGCGGTTTTTACTTCCTCGGCGGCGGGTAGAGATTTCAGAACTTCTTCGATGGGTTTGTCCAGGAGGGCATCGGTGATCGACAACAGGCCCATCAGGAAGAGACTAGATTTTTTTTCACCAAGATTTGCGGCACTGGAGATTTCTTCACAAAAGTAGGCCCGGGTCAGCGCCGTTCGAATCAACTCCGGTGGTTTGCCCTTGCCCATATCGAGAATCGCGAAAATGGAGACCCAGCGGCGAAATTCATCTTCGCCGAGCAAGGATAATGCCTGAGGCACGCTCTGGATTTCCGCGCGCACGACGAGTAGAGGTGAATTCAAATAACGAAGCAAGCGGTACAGGAGGGAAGGCTGGCGCTTGAGCAGTTCCTCGATCTTGGCGTAGTCCAGTTCCGGAGCGGCGACGGCGCTGAGCAATTGCAATTGCAGTAGCTTGTCGCCGGGGATTCCGCAGGTTTCGATCATGGAAGGCTTGCAGAAGAAATAGCCCTGGAAATAGGAATAGCCGAGATGACGGGCCTCGGCGAGGTCGTGTTCGGTTTCCACCTTTTCCGCAAGCAGGGAGAGTTTACCGTTTCCGTATTTCTTGGCGACGGAGGCTCGACCGTCCTTGTCGAGCAATTGAAAGTCGACTTTCAAAAATTGCGCGAGTTCGACCAGGGAGCTGAGTTTCGAATCACCCGTGAAATCATCGAGCGCGAGCACGTAGCCGGAGGAATGTAAATCGCGGCAGATCGATACGATCTCTTCGGTCGGCTTCACCGTTTCTAGAATCTCCACAACGATGCGGTTCGGCGGAAGGAGCCGCGGGACGCCGAGCTTGAGAGCGAGCTCATCCACGTTTACGAACGCCCGGGCACGGCCAGTCAGGGTTTGCAGGTCGAACAGGGTGACGGAATCCGCGATTACGCTGGAAGAGGCGTTGCGGGACGGTTGGAAATAGTTTTGCGGGCCGCCGCGGAAAAGCAATTCGTACGCGTAGACTTGCAGCCAATCGTCAAAGATGGGTTGGCGAGCGATGAAACGTTCGTGCATGCGGACGCTCCTCGGCGGACGCGGAACATACTCTGTCAAGTGCTTGGGGAGAGGAGTTCCTCAGGGGCTAACGACAGTATACTACGCGACCGATTGAGAGGCTTTCGGAGGGACTAAATCCTAGGGCAAGCTCCGACCCTCCTTGTACCGCTCAGCAAGAAAGCGAGAACGCGCTACCCGTTCCGCAAACTGGGCGGGTTGGAGGACTGCTTCTAGCGAATATGCGGGCATAGAGTCGAGCAATCCTGGACCCGTACGAAGAGAAACAGGAGTGGCTCAAGTGGGGGCAGACATGGAACCCAGGAATTCGTTATTGGATTTCGACTTGGTGAGCCGGCTGAGGAGCAGTTCCATGGCTTCGACGGTCGAAAGCGGGCTGAGGACCTTGCGCAGCACCCAGACGCGGCTTAGCTCGTCGGGTGGGAGAAGCAGCTCGTCTTTACGCGTGCCGGAACGCTGAATATCGATGGCCGGGAAGACGCGTTTATCGGCGAGGCGGCGATCGAGATAGATTTCCATGTTACCGGTGCCTTTAAATTCTTCGAAGATGACGTCGTCCATGCGGCTACCGGTATCGATGAGCGCGGTGGCAATGATGGTGAGAGAACCACCTTCTTCGACGTTGCGGGCCGCGGCGAAGAACCGGCGAGGCCGCTGCAAGGCGTTGGCGTCGATACCGCCGGAGAGGACTTTGCCGGAAGGCGGAGTGACGGCGTTGTAAGCGCGAGCAAGACGGGTGATGGAGTCGAGAAGGACGACGACATCGCGCTTGTGCTCCACGAGACGCTTGGCTTTTTCGAGAACCATTTCGGCCACTTGAATGTGGCGCTGAGGTGGCTCGTCGAAGGTGGAGCTGATGACCTCGCCCTTGACGGTGCGCTGCATGTCGGTAACTTCTTCGGGGCGCTCGTCGATGAGCAGGACGATGAGGGCGACTTCGGGGTGATTGACGGTGATGGAATTGGCGATGGACTGCAGCATCATGGTTTTGCCGGTACGCGGCGGGGCATTGATCAAACCGCGCTGACCTTTGCCGACAGGGCAAAGAAGGTCGAGAACGCGTCCGGTGAGGTTTTCCTTGACGGTTTCCATCTTCAAGCGGCCCTGCGGATACAGCGGCGTGAGGTTATCGAAGAAGATTTTGTTGCGCGCGACTTCCGGATCTTCGAAATTGACAGCTTCGACCTTAATTAGCGCGAAATAGCGTTCGCCGTCCTTGGGAGGGCGGACCTGGCCGGAGACGGTGTCGCCGGTACGAAGGTCAAACTTGCGAATTTGCGACGGGGAGACGTAGATGTCGTCGGGGCCCGGGAGATAGTTGTACTCCGGGGCGCGAAGAAAACCGAAACCGTCGGGAAGGCATTCGAGAACGCCTTCAGAGAAGATCAATCCGCTCTTTTCGGTCTGTGCCCGGAGAATCTGGAAGATCAACTCCTGCTTGCGCATGCCGCTGGCGCCGGGAATATTCAATTCCTTGGCGATTTTAGCGAGATCGGTGATGTTCTTCTCTTTGAGTTCAGCAAGGCTGATACTCACTTCATTTTTTGTTTCTGAGTTTGTTTCTTTTGCCATATATCCTGACTTTAGTGATGTGGTGATGATTGAAATTGACCGTGTTGTTCCGGAACTGGACTGCGTGGTGGTGTACCTTCCGACGGCGTTGAGACACCGGCAGGGCGGGCAAACCAGACTGTCTTCAACCGGAAGCAGTTGCTTCAGACCTGAACCGAAACAGCAGCTCGCGGGTGCGAGCCGTGCCTGAAACGCTGCCTAGTTGGTCAAACTCGTGTCTTTATCGGCGCCGCTATACGGCTCGGCCACAGGCGCAACCCCAGTATGTTCAAGAGGTACAATCGGCCGCTCCAGCGCAATCTGCAACACTTCATCCATTGTTTCGACCGAGTGTGTTGTCAGGCTGGAGAGTATCTCCTGGGGAACTTCCGCAAGGTCTTTCTCATTATCCTTCGGAACTATGATGGTACGCAAGCCCATTCGATGAGCGGCCAGGAGCTTCTCCTTGACGCCACCGATAGGGAGAACTTTGCCGCGCAGAGTAATTTCGCCGGTCATGGCCACATCGCAGCGTACGGCGTTACGCGTGAGCGCGCTGACGATGGAGGTGCAGATCGTGATACCGGCGGAAGGGCCGTCTTTCGGAATGGCGCCTTCGGGCACGTGCACGTGAATATCGAGGGTGCGATAGAAATCTTTTTGCAGGCCGAATTGCTCAGTGCGCGAGCGGACGTAGCTCATGGCGGCCTGCGCGGATTCCTGCATGACTTCGCCGAGTTTACCGGTAGGGGTCAGGCGACCCTTGCCTTCCATGATGGTGGCTTCGACAGCTAGAACGGAGCCGCCCACTTCGGTCCAGGCGAGGCCGGTGGCTAGGCCGACTTCGTTGTGCTTTTCGAGCCACATTTCGCGGAATTTCAGGACGCCGAGATATTCCTGCACATTGGCTGGGATGATTTCAATGGTGGTTTCCGGTCCGTCGGTGACCACGCGGCGGGCCATCTTGCGCGCGATGTTCTGAATTTCGCGCTCGAGGTTGCGAACGCCGGCTTCGTGGGTGTAATGGCGAATCAAGTGAAGCAAGCTTTCATCGGTGAAAGTGAGATTTTTTCCGGAAAGGCCAGTAGCTTCGCGGGCGCGCTTTACCAGGAAGCGCTTGGCGATTTCGAGTTTTTCCTGTTCCGTGTAGCCGGGCAAGCGAAGGATTTCCATGCGGTCCTGCAGAGGCTGCGGAATGGTGTGGAGGACGTTGGCGGTACAGACGAACATGACTTTGGATAGGTCGTATTCGACGTCCAGATAATGATCCGTGAAAGCGTGGTTCAACTCCGGATCCAGAACTTCCATGAGGGCCGCGGATGGATCGCCGCGGAAATCGGTGGACATCTTGTCCACTTCGTCGAGAACAAAAATCGGATTGACCGTGCCGGCTTTCTTCATCATCTGGATGATCTGGCCGGGCAGAGCCCCGATGTAAGTGCGGCGGTGGCCGCGAATTTCGGCTTCGTCACGGACGCCGCCGAGGGATACGCGGACAAATTTTCGGCCCGTGGCATGGCCGATGGACATGGCCAGTGAAGTCTTGCCAACGCCCGGAGGGCCTACAAAGCAGAGGATGGAGCCTTTGGGATTTTTTACGAGCTGACGGACGGCCAGGAATTCGAGGATGCGCTCTTTGACTTTTTCGAGGCCGTAGTGCTCGTCGTTGAGAATCTGCTCGGCAGCTTTGATGTCGCGGATTTCCTTGGAGCGTTTTTTCCAAGGAACGGCGATGAGCCAATCCACGTAATTGCGGCTGACGGTGGATTCAGCGGACATGGGCGGCATGAGTTCGAGGCGCTTCAGCTCGGCGATGGCCTTTTCGTGCACGTCCTTGGACATGCCGGCAGAATCGATCTTTTTCTTGAGTTCCTCTACTTCATTTTTCTCGCCGCGGCCCAGTTCTTTCTGGATGGCCTTGAGCTTCTCGTTGAGGTAGTACTCTTTCTGGGCGCGCTCCATCTGACGCTTAACGCGGGTATTGATATTACGGTCGACGTTGAGCTTTTCGAGTTCGATTTCGAGAATGTCGGAGACTCGGTTGAGACGCTCGAGCGGGTCGGCGGTTTCGAGTAAGTCCTGCTTTTCGTCCACCGGCAGCTGCAGATTGGCGGCGATCGTATCCGAGAGACGAGCTGGGTCGTCGACGCGCGCGGCGGCGATCATGGTGTCGTAATTCAGGCTCTGAGAAAGCTTGATGAATTGCTCGTAGAGATTGGTGATTTTCTGGACGAGTTGTTCGACTTGGGGAGTGACTTCGATGCGGGCGGTGAGCAGACGAAGATTGGCGCGGAAGAAACCTTCCTCGCTGCTGATCGACAAGGCCCGGGCACGCTCGACGCCTTCGACGAGAACTTTGATGTTGCCATCAGGGAGCTTCACGCTCTGGACGATGTTTGCGAGGGTACCGACGGCGTAGATTTCTTCGGGCTTGGGGTCGTCGATTGACGCGTCATGCTGCGTGGACAGGAAGATTTTCTTGTCGCCGGCGAGTGCCTCTTCGAGCGCGCGGACGCTGGCTTCGCGACCGACGATGAACGGCGTCATCTGCTGCGGGAAGATGACCATATCGCGCACCGGCATCATCGGTACGCGCTTTAATTCCTGTTTTTCACGATTAAACATTCGGGCCCCTGAAACTCCTATTGCCCCGCGTCGGCTGTCATCCGACCTTTTCGAGCAAAGTCCAATTGATCTCGCGGCCACGCACCATATCTGCTGTGACCACGAAATCGCGCACTCTCTTCTGCATCGGGAGGTGATACATCAACTCCAGCATGAGGTCTTCGAGGATCATACGCAAGCCGCGCGCGCCGACTTTGCGCTGAAGTGCCAACTCGGCCACGGTCTCGAGGGCGTCGTCGGTGAAGCGAAGCCGGACGTTCTCAAACTCAAAGAGACGCTGATACTGCTTCAGCAGGGCGTTCTTCGGTTCGGTGAGGATCTTCATGAGCGCGGACTTGTCGAGGTCACTCATGACGCCAGCGACGGGCAGGCGGCCGACAAATTCGGGAATCAGACCGTACTTGATCAGATCCGTGGGCTGTACCTGCTCGAGCAAATCCGTATTGCGCCGCTGCGCGGTTGTTGGCGCGGCGTCGGTGTGGAAACCAAGTGAACGGCGACCCACGCGGCGTTCGATAATCTTTTCCAGGCCGACGAAAGCCCCACCACAGATAAACAGGATGTTCGTGGTGTCGACCGGGGTAAATTCCTGGTGGGGATGCTTGCGGCCGCCCTGGGGAGGCACGTTGGCGGTAGTGCCCTCGAGGATTTTCAAGAGAGCTTGTTGGACCCCTTCGCCGCTGACATCGCGAGTGATAGAAGGATTTTCGTCCTTCTTGGCGATCTTGTCGATTTCGTCGATATAGATGATGCCTTGCTGGGTTTTCTGGACGTCACCGTCGGCAGCCTGGAGCAGCTTCAGAATGATGTTTTCGACGTCCTCGCCAACATAGCCAGCTTCGGTCAGCGTGGTGGCGTCGACGATGGCAAAGGGCACGTCCAGCATGCGCGAGAGGGTCTGCGCCAAGAGCGTTTTGCCGGTACCGGTCGGGCCGATGAGGAGAATGTTGGACTTACTCAACTCGACTTCGCCGGGCTGCTTGTTGAGGAAGATGCGCTTGTAATGGTTATAGACAGCGACGGCGAGCTTTTTCTTGGTGCGATCTTGCCCGATGACATAGCTGTCGAGGAATTGCTTGATTTCGGGCGGACGAGGCAAACGCCGCGCCGGAGCCGCAGCCTGCTCGCGCTTTTCGTCTTCGAGAATGGTCTGACAAACGCCCACGCACTCGTTGCAGATGTAGGCGCGAGGGTAGTCGGAAGGCGAACTGATCAGCTTTTCCACCTGCTCCTGCGTCTTGTGGCAGAACGAGCAGCGAAGCGGTTCGTCTGGGCTATATTTTTTCACGTTGGAGGAGACCTCTCCTGAAGGTAGTCACCCGAAGCCGATAAATCATTGTAGGACGAAACTTTCCGCGGCGATAGAGAATATCGCGGCTGTGCCGTCAATCAGGAACTCGCTGTGGAAAGTAGAATTCAGGGCAACCGCCACATTCCGAAGGACGGCAGAAAGGAAAAACAGGTTCCTCTCTTCGCAAACTCCATTCGAAATGACAACTCCGCGAACTTACCGGTGCTTGAAAATGATCTCATCGACCATCCCGTATTCCTTGGCTTGCTCTGGGTTCATGATGTAGTCGCGCTCGACATCTTTTTCGATGCGCTCAACGGTCTGGCCGGTATGTTTGGACAAAATCTTGTTGATGGTGGACCGCATGCGCAGGATTTCCTTGGCGTGAAGGTCGATATCCGTAGCCTGGCCGCCTAAGCCGCTCATCCATGGCTGGTGGATGAGAATTCGGGAGTTCGGGAGAGAAAAGCGCTTCTTGGGCGCTCCGCCGACGAGCAGAACCGCAGCGATCGAGGCAGCCTGCCCAACGCAGGTCGTGACCACATCGGGTTTGACGAACTGCATGGTGTCGTAGATGGCGAAGCCGGCGGTGATGGAGCCACCTGGAGAGTTAATGTAGAGCTGAATGTCCTTTTCGGGGTCTTCGGCTTGGAGGAAAAGCATCTGCGCGGTAGCGAGATTGGCGACGTGGTCGTCGATCGGAGTGCCGATGAAGATGATGTGTTCCTTCAAGAGGCGAGAGTAAATGTCGTAGGCGCGTTCGCCTCGACTGGTTTGCTCCACAACCATGGGAACTAGAGTGGTGGCGCGATATTGCGGATCGTCGAAGTTTTTCATTTGAGAGAGTTTGCCTGTAAAGCCCGAGGTTGGATTCACTTTGCGCTTGCTGCGACGGTTTTGACCTGCGCATTCTGCGCCAGCCAGTCCACAGTTTTGTCACTGCGCAGCTTAGCTCTCATCCTATCGAGGGCACCTTGCTTTGTCAAACGAGCGCGAATTGCTTCCGCCGATTCGCCACTATGGCTGGCCATATGGGCAAGTTCGTGCTGGAGTTCTTCTTCGGTGATGTCGATCTTTTCGTCCGTGGCGATGCGATCAATAACCAGTTCGGCCTTGACGTCCTCCTTGGCGCGCTCTTCCTGGCGCTTTCGCAGGCTGACCCAGTCGACGTTGACGGCGCGAGGGTCAACGCCTTGTTGGGCGAGTGACCGAACCACGCGTTCCAAGCGGACGTCCATTTGATGGTCGACCAAAGATTCTGGCACCGGGAAGTCGTGGAGCTTGACGAGTTCGGCGATGATTTTTTCGCGCTGAAGCTCTTTCTGGCGATGATCGCGCTCGTGCTCTAGGCCTTCGCGGATTTTTGTCTTCAGGTCGTCGAGGGAGGTGGCATCGCTGACGTCTTTGGCGAATTCGTCGTTCAGTTCGGGCAGCTTTTTGGTCTTGATGCCGAGAACGTCGACGCTGTAGTGGAATTTCTTGCCGGCCAGCTTTGCGTCCGGATAATCAGCGGGATAATCAACGTCGAAGGTCTTTTGGTCGCCGACGTTTGCGCCGCGGAGATTTTCGTTGAAGGGCTCCATGGTTTCTTCAGCGCCGACGTGGCAGAGGACGCTTTCGGCCTGCAGAGGTTCACCGTCACCGTCAGGCGTGCCCAGGAGCTTGACTTGGACGAAATCGTCATTTTCGACGGCCCGGCCTTCTACAGGGGCAAATGCCGCAGCGCGCTGCTGCATTTCCGCAAGGGTGTTGGCCACGCTCTGGTCGGTGATGTTCATCTCCGGCATTTCGATTTCGAGATTCTTGTAATTGCCAAGGGAGAATTCCGGCAGGACTTCGAACGAAGCGCGGAATTTGACCGGTTGGCCCTCGTTGTATTCGAGCTTGTCTACCTGGGGCTGAGACACCGGCGTCAGTTTTTGCTCGGCGACGGCTTTTTCCACGTGTTCGGGCACCAGGGTCTGCAACACTTCGCCTTTAATGTCGTTGGCGAAGCGGCGTTTGATCAGCGAAATGGGGGCCTTGCCGGGCCGGAAGCCCGGCACTCGCGCTACCTTCGCAAAATCCTTGGCGACTTTTTCAGTGGCTTTTGTTACTTCATCTGCCGGAATTTCCAGATCGAGTTCTCTCCGGCACGTTGCTTCGGCCATTTAGCATTCTCCCTTTTCCCTGCGTCCAAAATCGTTCAATGCGGCTAGGCCCATTTGGTGGCGGACATAACGTCGGAGCCAGACTCCGACCGCTTTCGGAAATTTCTGGAATCACCCTGTGGTCATCCGGCGGGCTATTTCGGCATAACCTGCATAAAAATTATGGCACGGGAGTGCCGCGCCTGCAAAGAGAAGCCCGAGAGCGCAGGCAGAGTGCCTGCGCCAAGTTCGGACTTGAAGGCGCAGCGCTGTGGTGGGAAGAATTACTCGGTCGCGCTTGCGGTTTCTGCTAGGCTGAGCCTGAACGCTTCGTACAGTAGAGGAGAATTGGCGTGACTGTTGTGGCCGGAGTGGACCTGGGCGGGACTGCGGTTAACTACACAATATTGGATCAGAATGAGCGGTTCTTGATTGAGGGGCTTTGCGAGCATCCTGCGCTGGCGAAGCAAGGGCCGGACGTTTGCTTGCAGCAAATTGCGGATGGGTTGAAGATCGCCGTTGGCCGAGCCGGTGTTGAGCTGCTGGATGTGGTTGCAGTTGGTTTGGATACGCCTGGTCCCGCGAGCGCGGGCGGGCGGCTGAGCGCGCGCGGTTCGACGAATTTCGTTCATGCGAATTGGGCGGGGTTCGATATTCGCGAAGGGTTGGCGCGGAAGCTCGGGAAGCCGGTTTGCTATTTGAATGACGCAAATGCGGCTGCGCTTTGGGGACATTATGCCATCTTTGGCGCAAACAGCCGCGAAACCTCAATTTCCATCATTATCGGAACGGGCAACGGCGGCGGAATTATTCTCGATGGAAACGTGGTGAAGGGCAAAAACGGTTTTGGAGGTGAGTTAGGCCATGTGCTGATTCCACATCAAAGCATTGCGGGAGTCGCTGGGATTAATCCGGTTTGCAATTGCGGACGAACGGGCGATCTCGAATCGCTATGTTCTTTAACCGCGATAGAGAGGAATATCCTTCCGTTTCTTTTGCCGCGGTATCCGGGACATGAGTTGGCGAAGCACGATTTGCACCAAGCGGCCAAGCTGGTTCGCGGGATGGCGGATGCAGGGGATCGATTGTCGAAGGAGGTTTTTCGCGTGCAGGCCCATGCTTTGGGACTGTTCTTCGATGAAATGGTGAATACCTTTGATCCGGATGCGTTGATCGTTGGCGGAGGAGCGATTGAAGCCAGCCCGGCGTTCCAGCAATGGTTCATCAGCGAGATTCGCGCAGGTATGCCTACGCAGCGCGAAGAGCAAGGGGGCATTCCCATACACGTGATCCCGAACGGCGACACTGCAGGCGCGCGAGGCGCCGCTATTGAAGCGTTCAAGCTGGCCAAAGAAGGTGGTCTTTCCTAAACTCTCGGGGCAGTTGACGTAGATCTCGGGACCTGGCCAGACGATTCATGTCTGTTGGCAGTGCTTCATTCATCCCCCATGCCTTCGGCACGTCGGCGGATTCAGGAAGACAAAGGACCATTGGAGTGTGCGCCTCCACGACTTTGCTGCCGCTAAACGAACTCGGCAACCGTTTCATGCGGTTGCCCCGATTGAGCAGTGCTTCTCCACGACTGCTCGACCCCTCTTGCCACCATTCTTCGGTTGGCTTGTTGCGCGGGAAGCTCTGCGATTGCGGAAAATTCAAGCTATCCGGGTACGATGCGATTGCCGCTGCTGCGGCTGAACGAGAATGCAGCGATACAGCGAAAATGCAGCGAAGACTTTCAACTCGGGCAGCGCCTGCGATTCGCCAATCCATTTTTGCAACTTCCCGAATCCTCCCGACTACGGGGCTTCGGGCATTCGAAAAGCTACGCTACACTGTTGCGGCTATGACTGTGATTGACGAAGTGATTGCTGCAAACGAAATCTATGCGCGCACGCATGAATTGCGCAAACTCACGCCGCGGCCGGAGCGGAAGCTCGCGGTGCTTACATGTATGGATACGCGGCTTTCGATTGTCACGCTGGGGCTGAAGGCGGCGGACGCGCACATTATCCGAAATGCGGGCGGCATTGTGACGGACGACACGCTGCGTTCGCTGCTGATTTCGCACTATCTGCTGGGCACGGAAGAATTCATGGTGATTAATCATACGGATTGCGGATTGATGCAGACTTCCGAGCAGGATTTGCGCACGCGGATTCAGAACCGCACCGGAACGGCCGCGATTGCTCCGGCGTTTTTCTACGCTTTCCAAAACATCGAAGAGAATGTCCGCCACCAACTGCAAAAACTGCGGAGCCATCCCTGGGTTCCGGAAAAGGTGGCAGTTCGGGGATTTGTATATGATGTGGCGAGCGGGCTGCTGCGTGAAGTTAAATGACCAACGGCGGTTGCGATTTGCTAGGTCTATCGCTCTAAATAGCCGCCGCTACCTCTGGCGCATTTGGTTTTTGCTAGGATTTGCAGCGGGCTTGCGCTAACCTTTTTTGACACATCGGTCGGGATTTCGACGGGAACGGGAGGCTTTATCTTATGAAGAATTTGTTGCGATTTTTGGCTGTGGCGTCACTGTTGATTTTCACTGCGCGCGCCGCGGATGACGTGGTCAGCGCCGTGCATGGAACGATCACGAAGTTGGACGCTGGAACGAAGACCATGGTCGTCAAGACCAAGGACGGTACGGAGCATACCGTGCATTTCGCGGATAAGACCTCGGTTTGGGGCGCAGATAAGACCGCCGCTGGCGCGAAAGATTCATTCAAGGGATTGTCGGAAGGCTCCGAAGTTGTGGTGCACTATACGGAGAAGGGCGGAGAGAAGACCGCGACCGAAGTCGACAAGGTCGGAAAAGACGGTCTGAAGTATGTGGACGGAACCGTCACCAAAGTTGGCAAGGATGGGAAGGTCGTGGTGGTAAAGGCCGCCGATGGCACGGAACACACCTTCAGTGTTGCTGGCCATGACACCGCCGACGCTGCCAAGGACATCGGCAAGGCCTCGGACAAAACCGGCAAAGTGACTGTGTATTACACCGAAGAAGGCGGGAAGAAAGTCGCGCACTTCTTCGAAAAGCTTTAAAAGAGGACCAAAAGAAAAAGGGCGGCCTCTTTTCCTGCCGCCCTTTTTTCTTTCCTTGAGCGCCCTCTTGCTGCTGGCGCTCTAAAAAGGTAAGAGAAACTCGAGATTTCGGCCTACCCTTTGAATTTTCAGTCGGCCGCGAAATGGCCTCAGGCGGTCGTTAGGTCGCGGTGCAGGAGGCGGTGGAAGAGGTGCTCGCCGGCTTCGCGGCGGACCGAGAGGCGGCCGGCGATGTAGGCTCTCGATGCGAGGCCACGCTGAACGGAATCGCAGATGGCCATGTCTTCGTCCTGAACTTTTTCGCTTACAGCGATGCTGTCGCGGTGTTGCTGCGCCGCTGCCGGGCTGATGTCCGCGAAATAGTAGTCGAAGATGACGAGGCATTTGTCAACGCCGAGAGGCAGGACCAGGTTGGTATCCATCACGCCGGAGTAGGCGTTGATCATGAAGTTCGGGTAAATCCAGAGATAAAAGGCGTGTCCTTGGCGCGTTGCGCCGATGGTGGAGTCGGCTGCGCTTGAAGTATCGAGCGGGCTTGATTGCAGGCAGGCGCGCGAGAAATTTTCGATGGTGTATTTGGTGTACTCGACTACGCTGCTAAGGCCTTTGTGCGCGTGAGGGACGTGGTAGCCGCCGTCGAGGTAATTGTCGACGTACACTTTCCAGTTGCATTTCAGAGTGTAGATACGGCGGTCGAAATAGCGCAGTCGTTCGGTGAGCCCCAGGGGCGCCACAAGGGACGGAACCTTTTCGAGGAATTCGGCGAGGGGTGCGGCCTTGCCGTCGAGGTTCACGAACACGAAGTTTTCCCAGATGTTGACGCGGATCGGCACCAGACCGTTGTCTTTGCGGTCGAAGTTGCAGACGCCTTCGAATTCGACCATGCCCTTCAATGCGCCGTCGTCGCCGTAGGTCCAGCCGTGATAAGGGCAGCGAAACTGCTTGGCGCAGCCGGCGGCTTGCACTTCGACGGCGGCGGCGTGATGACGGCAGACGTTGTAAAATGCACGAAGCCTGCCGTCTTGACTACGGACGACCAGGAGAGGTTCGCCGTTCACGTCGATGGTGAAGAATTGGCCAGGTTCTTTCACTGCATCGAGGCGGCCTACCATTTGCCAGTTTCCGGCGAAGACCGTTTCGCGTTCGATCTGGGCAATGCGGGGATCGAAATACCAGGGCGCCGGGATGGTCGAAGCTTTCTCGAGAGGGTTGTGCGGATTGTATAAAGTCAAAAGTTCGCCGAGGGGGTATTCGATCATGTAGGCGGCTCCGCTAGGCATTTTGCTGCAGATGTGCGGAGGGGGCAAGCATTGTACGTTGTTCGCTGTATAGACTTGTTGAAAACGTGTGTCGATTCTTAGTTTCGAGACTTGCCGCTAAGAGGCTGGGACGAATACCATTCGGCCAGGAGCGAAGATCCGGCCACGGTTCCGAATGAACAGGTCTTTCGCACATTCGTCGCATCGAACGAGTTGAGTAAACCAAAACAGTCGGTTGTTGCATGTTTCGCCGGATAAGGGCGGGATACGCGGAAAGCGTGTAGATTTTCATCGCGAGGAGGATCAACACAATGAGCACTACAACGAAAAGGGCTTCTTGCTGGCTGCTTCTGATTGGGGCGATTGCGGTGCTGGCTTGCGTATTGTTCCGTGACGGAAACGCGCGATGGCCGGGACATTCCGTTTTAGGTTCGGAGAAGGTGAGTGTAAACGTGGCGAAAAATACCCTGCCGGTGGGCCTAGGAGATTTCAAGAATGGGTTTTCGTCGGTACTCGGGCCGGCCTTGCCAGCAGTGGTGAATATTTCTTCGACCAAGATCGTTAAAGCCCCGCAAGGCAACACTCCTGACTTCTTCAACGACCCGATGTTTCGGCAATTCTTTGGTAATCAGGCGCCTCCCAATGCGGCGCCACATTCGCAACGCGAGTTTGGACTCGGGTCGGGTGTCATCGTGAATCCCCAGGGATACATCCTGACGAACAATCACGTGGTGTCGGAGGCTTCGGACGTTGAGGTGTTCACGCAGGATCAAAAGAAGTATAGAGCCAAGGTGATCGGAAGCGATCCGCTGACCGATGTGGCCGTTATTAAAATTGAGGCGACCGGTCTTCCGACCCTCACGCTGGGAGATTCGAGCAATTTGAAAGTCGGCGACGTGGTGTTTGCCATCGGCCAGCCGTTCGGCATTGGAGAGACCGCTACGATGGGAATTGTCAGCGCTACTGGCCGCGGATTTGGCGGCGCTATCGAACACTACGAAGATTTTATTCAGACCGACGCGGCGATTAATCCGGGAAATTCCGGGGGCGCGCTAATTGACCTTCGTGGAAACCTAGTGGGAATCAATACCGCGATTCTTTCAGGGGGAGGCGCGGAAGGCGGCAATGAAGGTGTCGGGTTCGCCATTCCGATTAACATGGCGCGCAACGTGATGGATCAGATTGTCGAGCATGGCAAAGTGATTCGTGGCTACCTCGGTGTGGGCATTCAAGAAGTTGATCCGGACATGGCCAAAGCCTTTGGCTTGAAGCACGGTGGCGGCGCGTTGATCGGAGATGTCACGGCGGACAGCCCGGCGGCGAAGGCCGGTGTCGAGAGGGGCGACGTTGTTCTTGAACTAAACGGACAAGCAGTCAGCGGGCCGGATGACCTAAGTGTTCGTGTCTCTCAATCTGCGCCGGGGACGGTCGCACACCTGAAGATCTTCCGGAACGGTGAGTCGAAAGATGTAGATGTGACCCTCGCAGAATATCCGGAAAAGGCCGGGGCCAAAACAGAACAAGGAGAAGCGGCGCCGACGGGATTGAAGGGTATCCAAGTACAGAATTTGACACCGGAAATCGCAAGACAACTGCAGCTGCCGGCTTCGACGGTCGGGGTTGTGATCGCCAGTATCGATTCGTCCAGTTCGGCAGCGGAGGCCGGGCTGCAGCGCGGCGATATCATTCAGGAAGTCAACCGCAAGCCGGTGCACAATGTCCAGCAGTATCGTGAGGCGTTGACGGGAGCTGACAGCCAATCTGTACTCCTGTTGATCAATCGAGCTGGCAACACTCGTTACGTAATGATCCAGCCGCAGTGATTGCGGCATAAATTGAAGAATTACTTCTTAGGCACATAAATGCGGCGCGACGCAAAGACGGCGGACGCATAGTTTCGAAGTACCATGGAATCAGTTAATTGCGGGTCGAACCCAGCAGACCACCCATTTCGGCTCTACAAAACGGATTTACAACTTTTTACAATCGTTTGCTACGGCTTGACACATTGGCCCGAGGGCACCTTTATAGTCCCGAAAGGCTGCTGGGTGTGAAGCGGTGGAACAGGCTTAACGAATGGCGATGAAGTGGAAGCTGACAGACCGCACGAAGATGCTCTTGAAACTAGAGCTGGCGATTACTCTGCCTGCGGTAGCGTTGATGGCGTTCAGCATTCTTAATCTCAAGCATATTCAACGAAATCAGGAGATTGAAGCAGCGATCCAACGTGATTTTCGTTACGTCCTGAGAATCGCCGAAAAGAAGAGTTGGATGAAAGTGGAAGAGTTGGTCGAGCCGGCGCTCAAGGAGTTTCCGAACGTCAACGAAGGCGAGATGAAAATCAAGGCTGATCTCACGCGCATTCTTCAAGAGCACCCGCAATTCGCCTACGCGATCGTTTACGACAAGAACTGCCACATTATGGTTAGCGCCATACAGCCGAACCGGGAACATGATGAGGACTTCTGGGAGCACGCACAGGAATCAATCAATAGTGCGGCGAATTGGCTGCCCATTGAGGCACCTTCCATGTCCGAGCATCTCCGGATGATCGGCGAGAAGGGTGAACACTTCGACGTCTACGGTGATTGGATGGCTCGACACAAGCATCGCTTTTATTCGAGCAGCGCTTACTTTCTCCCTCCCGGTGTAGGGAAGGAGGAAGCAGCACTCGCCATCCTGTCGTTTGACCAAGATTATCTGCAGGACGATCTTCTACCTGGAATCATCAAGGACGTGTTGAGCAGCAAGACCAATGGTCTGAAGAACGACGCAAACCCGCCAGCCATCATGATCCATTCGAACCGGGATGAAACGCCCTGGGTCGCTTCAGCAAATTGGGACGGCGGCAAGCCGGAGGTGGAGTACACCTTTGACGACGCGCTTCCTAATCTAGTGTGGTCGATTAAATACAGGGGCACGACCATTGCGGAGATGGGAGCGAAGTTCCTGCATTACAACTTCACGATTCTTGGGGCCATTTCTTTGCTGATGATCGGAGGAATTTTCCTTACTTACCGTAACATTTCGCGGGAGATGAATTTGGCGCGGCTGAAATCGGATTTCGTGGCGAACGTTTCGCATGAACTGCGGACGCCGCTGGCGTTGATTCGCCTTTACGCGGAGACGTTGGAACTCGGACGGCTGAACACGAAGGAAAAGTATCAGGAGTATTTCCGGATCATTCGTGAAGAAAGCGAGCGGCTGTCGTCGTTGATCAACAATATCCTCGATTTTTCGCGTATCGAAGCGGGCCGGAAGGAATACGAGTTCAAGGAAACCGATCTTTCCGAACTGGTGCGGTCGACGCTGGACACGTACCGGTTCCAGATCGAGCAGAACGGTTTCACGTTCGAAGAAAACATTTCCAAGGATATTCCGCCGGTCAACGTGGACCGGGAAGCGATTGCGCGTTCGCTCCTGAACCTGGTGAATAACGCACTGAAATATTCGAAGGACAAGAAATACATCGGCGTAAGCCTGTACCGGGCAAACGGCAGCGTGAAACTGGAAGTGAGCGATCACGGGATCGGCATTCCAGCGGCCGAGCAGGAGAAGATTTTCGAGAAGTTTTACCGTTGCGGGGATCCGCTGGTGCACAACGTGAAAGGTTCGGGCCTGGGTTTGTCGCTGGTGCGTCACATCGTTCGTGCGCATGGCGGAGACGTCAAGGTAGAGAGCGCGCCGGAGCAGGGGAGCAAGTTCACGATCGCGCTGCCGCTAGATCATTCGGCGCGAACTGGAATGGCATCGGCGTGAACACCCATTACCGAGTAGGGTGGGGTGAGGCGGCACCGACAAAGTTTGAGGGAGAGGTCATGAGTGCAACGAAAATTTTGATCGTGGAGGATGAACCTAACATGGTTTCAGGTCTTCGCGACAATTTCGAGTACGAGGGATTTCAGGTGATCACGGCCGGCGACGGCGTGGAAGGTCTAGAGAAGGCGCTCAAGGATTCGCCGGACCTGGTTGTGCTGGACGTGATGATGCCGCGCATGAGCGGGTTGGATGTTTGCAAACAATTGAAGGCAAAGCGGCCGTCGATTCCGATCATTATGCTGACGGCGCGGGGACAGGAAGTGGACAAGGTTGTGGGCTTAGAACTTGGGGCGGACGACTATGTCACAAAGCCATTTTCCATTCGCGAGCTCCTTGCGCGCGTGAAGGCCGTTCTACGGCGGGCGCACACGGTGCCGAAGGAGCAGGACAGCTATACGTTTGGGGATGTAGTCGTGAATCTGCGCAGCTATCAGGTGATACGCGGAGGGCAGCGAGTTGAGCTTTCCGGGAAAGAGTTTGAGCTGCTGAAACATTTTCTCTGCCATTCGGGAGAAACGCTCAGCCGCGACCGGCTGCTCGACGAGGTCTGGGGCTATGAGAATTTCCCGACGACGCGAACTGTGGATGCGCACATCGTGCGTATCCGGCAGAAGCTCGAACCCGTGCCGGATGAGCCTCGCTATTTTTTGACCGTGCATGGAGTGGGTTACAAATTCGTTGGATGAGACGACCATGATGGGATTTGCCGAAAGAATGCTGGAGATCAAACAAACCGCACCGCGGAACCCGTTGCTGGAGGCTGCGGCGAGCGCATGGGCTTCCGCATCTGTATCGAGCGATCGCGCGGCAGACATTCAGTCGCTCCGGGAAGAACTCTCGGCGCTGCGCGGCGAACAATTGAAGCTGCAACAGGCGATTTTTGAAGCCGCACAGGTTCAGCGACGGCTTTGCGCTCCCCGTGAATTAAATTGGGGTGAGTTCGAGATTGCCGGGGAGATTTTTCCGGTTCGTCATCTCTGCGGCGATTTCTTCAAAGTGATGGAACTCGGCTCTGTACTGGGTCTCGCTCTGGGCGACATCGCGGGAAAGGGGCTCACAGCCGGCATTTGGCAGGCCCATCTGATGGCTTTGATTCAGCGTTCTGCGCGCACGCATTCGGATGCGTCGGACGTCGTGGCCGAAGTGAATCGCGAGTTGTGCCATGACGAAGGCGCGCCGCCGTTGACAGCGCTGTTCTTTGCGCGCATCGATCCGGTGACGAATGAACTGGTTTACTGCAACGCCGGGCTGCCGACGCCTCTGCTGCTGAGAGGTGACAAAACGATGGAGCGTCTGGAAAAGGGTGGGCCGATCCTGGGCGCTTTGAAGACTGCCGGCTATTCAACGGGCAGCGTCGTTCTTCATCCGGGCGATGTGCTGATTGCTTACTCAGACGGCGTGACGGAGTGCAGAAATACGCAGGATGATGAGTTTGAAGTGGCGCGGTTGGCGGCTGCGGCGCGATCGGTCACGGGTGGTGCGAGTGCGAACAAGACGTTGTTCTCGTTGCTTGGAACTGTTCTGGATTTCGCGGACTCATGCTCTCCGCCCGACGACTTGACGCTCTTAGTGGTTCGCCGCCACGACGTGGCAAAGGCGGAGTTGTTGCGATCGCGCAAAAAGGATTTTTCGTCCCTTAACGGAAGCGTGAATTGGTCTGGCGGCCGAAGAATGTCTTCCGGGGAGGAGACAGTTCCAAATAGTTAGATAGCGGCACGCTGGGTCCAGGAGTTGCCTCCCTCGGATCCGTCACTGAGGGTGTGCCCAAAATCCATCGGCAAGGGAGCAAGTTATGGCGACACAGGTTATGGCACCTCAATCCAAAAGCTTCTTTGAAGGGGCAGGCTTCGGAGCGAGCCTGGATCAGGCACTGCAGGCGTGTCCAGAGGTTTTGAGCACTATTTATACCACTCACTATCAGCACGTCTTGCAGGTCTGTCGACGCTTTTTTCGGCGGCCGGAGGACGCGGAAGATGCCGCGGCTGAAGTTTTTCTGAAGTTGCATCTGGTGCTTGACAAGAAAGATTCGGAGCATCCGTTCCGGCCTTGGGTTTGCCAGGTTGCCGGGCGGCACTGCATTGATAAATTGCGGCGGAGGAAGCGCGAGAGGTGCTCGGTGGTCCCGGGAAATGATTTGTGCGCGGTTGCGGATTCTTCGACGCCTTCACCGCTCTCGCAGGTGCTGCGCAAGGAGGCGAAGCGGTACGTGAGGGAAGAACTGAACCGGTTGCCGGATTACTACAAAGTTCCGCTGATGCTGCGCTATTACAAGCGTATGAGCTATTCCGAGATTGCTCATGCGCTGAATCGCCGGGTGCCGGCGGTGAAAACGATTATTTTCAGAGCGAAGAACCGGTTGCGTAGGAATCTGGTGCATCTGGATAAGACGCGGCTGACTGTTGTTCCGGTTGAAGAGTCGCGTGCAGGATTGACGGCGGACGCGTGAGAGCGGCGGGGTGATTGACCCAAGATGCCGGCCTGAAGGCACGCGCTACAAGGCGTGCATAGGTTTCTGTGAACCGTCCCCGTTGCCTTCGCAGTGAGGCAGAACGCTGCCGCCACGAAAACGAGTGGCGCTCAGAGCGCATAGATTTCTCCTTGATGATTTGGACGGATACGGTTGGAAGGCGGCGGCCTCTACTCAACCCGGGGGTCCGCCGGGCTTAGGCGTGTAGTGGTTCGAGGAAGGCGCCGGCTGCGAAAACCTGGAAATGACAAGCGTGTGTCAGTTGTGGCGCGAAATGGCTACGACTTGGCGGGGCTTCGGTAGAAAGTGGCGAGGCGATAGAGGAGAAGGACGGCCAGGACTGCGGCGTAGAGGAGTGGGAGGCGGTGGTCGGACTTTACTAGCCAGTAGTAGTGAACTACGCCGCAGAGGGCGCTGACGTAGATTAGGCGATGAAGAGCTTGCCAGCGTTTGCCGCCGAGGCGGCGAATCCCGCCCTTGGTGGAAGTCAGCGCGAGCGGGATCAGCAGGACAAAACCGAGAAAACCTACGGTGATGAAGGGGCGCTTGGCGACGTCTTTCCACATGCCGGCGATATCAAAGTTTTGATCGGGCCAGAGATACGTAAGGAAGTGAAGGCAGACGTAGAAAAACGCGAACAGGCCGAGCATGCGGCGGAAGCGGATGAGATCGGGAATATTCAGGAGTTTGCGGAGCGGTGTGACGGAGAGCGTAATGAGCAGGAAGCGCAACGTCCAGTCTCCGGTAAAGTGCTGAACGAATTCGACAGGGTTTGCAGTTAGGTTGCCATGATAGGCGCGCCAGACAAGCCATGCGAGCGGCGTGAGGCAAACCGCAAACACGGCAACTTTGGTCGAGCGGCTTAGGAGGAGCTGACGTACGAGACCGCGCACGTCAGTAATTCTTCTTCAGATCCATGCCGTTGTACAAGCTGGCTACCTGATCGCCATAACCGTTGAACATCAGCGTCTTGCGTTTTAGAAATTCGCCCAAACGGCGTTCTGTGGCCTGACTCCATCGCGGGTGGTCGACGTTGGGATTTACGTTTGAATAGAATCCATACTCGTTGGGCGCGTAAATATTCCAGGTGGTCGAAGGCATTCCTTTGACACAGCGGATTTTGACGATGGATTTAATGCTCTTGAAGCCGTACTTCCATGGAATCACCAGGCGGACCGGAGCGCCATCTTGATTGGGGAGTGATTCGCCGTACATGCCGACGCACAACAGAGTCAGCGGGTTCATGGCTTCGTCGAGGCGCAGGCCTTCGACGTAAGGGAGCACTATGCCGGAACTTGCGGCCCACGGCATTTGACCGGGGTCGTAGTAGGACTCGAAAGCGACAAACTTGGCTTTATCGGTGGGTTCAGCGAACTTGAGAATCGTACTCAGTGAATAGCCGATCCATGGCACGACGATCGACCAGCCTTCTACACACCGATGACGATAGATGCGTTCCTCCAGCGGCGCCAGCTTGAGGATGTCGTCCATGCTGTATTTCGTTTTGTTTTTAACTTCGCCTTCCACAGAAATGGTCCAGGGCGAAGTGCGGAATTTCTGGGAGTTCTTCGACGGATCGCTTTTGTCAGTGCCGAATTCGTAAAAATTATTGTAGTGGGTGATGTCCTGGAACGAATTTATCGTTTCTGTCGTGCTGAAGGGACTCCTCGAAGCAACATTCAATTTGGTCCCGGCTTGGACTGTGGCGGGCGGAAACGCAAGATGAGAGAACACTTTTGCGCCTGCAACGGCGGCTCCGGCAAGGCCCATCGCACGAAGAATTTGCCTGCGATTGAAATAGACAGACTTCGGAGTTACATCCCCCTTCGTCAGCTCGCCGAATTTGCCCACAATTGCGCCTCCTGGTTCAGTGAGCGCTACCCGTACATGAGAGTCAAAGCATGTCTCGAGGTTACACGTTATTCGATGCTTCGAATGGCCATCGGGATGAGCGGTGGCGAAGGAGCCACCAGTTCACGGAGAAACGGGCCGGAAATGGGGCTTTCTTGTGCACCGCCGAATTCAACTTGACTTTCTGTAAGGACCCGTACATGGTTATTGGCTTTGCTCCTTGTGGCGGGGCATCTGTTTGGGAGGGTCAGGCTTACTCGGCTCTATGACGAAGGTTCGGCTGTGTTTTCACGATCGATGTTTTGATGGGGCTGCTTCGGCCGCGCTTTTCTACCGTTTTTACCGGGAGAAATTCGACGGCAATGCGGAATTCCATCTGAGCGGAATGACGCACAAGGCCAAACACCCTTGGGAAGATGAACTGTTCGACGGGGACGAAAACGTCATCGTCGATTTCAAGTATTCGAATTCACCGAAGGTTACGTGGTGGTTCGACCATCACCAGAGTGCGTTTCTGACGCCTGCTGACGCCGAATATTTCAAGCGATTTCCCGGCAAGAATATGTATTACGAGCCGAATTACAAGTCGTGCACGAAATTGATTGCGACGGTGACGAAGGAAAAATTTAGATTCGATACCAAACCGATGGCCGACTTGATTCATTGGGGCGACATCATCGATGGAGCGCAATTTCCCACGCCACAATCGGCCACGGAATTGGTCGAGCCAGCGACGCAATTGGCGTTGGTGATCGAAGCGGCGCCGGAAAACGGAATCCCCACCCAGATTGTGCCGGAATTGGCGTACCGGCCACTGGCGGAGATGGTGAAACTACCGATGGTGGCGAAATACCTTGGCCCGTTGCTTGAGCGGCACCGCAAATCGATCGAAATCTTGCGCGAGCGGTGCGAATCGAGAGATGGCGTGATTTTCTTCGACGTGAGCGATCTCGATCTGGAGGGATACAACAAATTCATTCCCTATCTGCTCTATCCGGACGGCGTGTATTCGGTGAGCGTGAGCGCTTCGCCTGTGCGTGCCAAGGTCTCTCTGGGCACGAATCCGTGGAACCAGGCTACCGCCGATAAGAACCTGGCGACGCTCGCCGAGCAATATGGCGGCGGAGGACACCAACGTGTTTCGGCGATTTCGTTTGATCCGCAGGACCTGGAGCGCGCGCGAAAAGTGGCGCGCGACTTAGCCGCGGTGCTGCGGGCGAAGTGAGTCGCAGTTTTGCGTGAATGAGCCGTGCGCCTCGGCGTTCGTGTCGACAGGAAAATTGGAAATAGGTAAAATAAAAGGATTACCTGTGGACCGGTAGCTCAATGGTAGAGCAGTTGACTCTTAATCAACGGGTTGGAGGTTCGAGTCCTCCCCGGTTCACCACTCTCCCGTAACGACTTAGCTCATTTCTCCATTCCCCTCGTTTTTCCTCAGTGTGGGGACTTTTGTGGGGACTCCAAAATTCTGCAAGGCGATTTTCGCCCTGCAATGCCCTCTGCCAGACTGAGCCTGTCACGCCTTCATCCGGCCGACGATCCGTGGTTTTTCACGGCGACTGAGATACTTTCCGAGCTGGGACTTCACGGCGCAGCTGTCGATGCGATTCTGGTACCGAAGTTCGACAGTAGCTTGGATGTATTGGTCAATCGGGCCGCCTACGAAGCTGTGCCCTATCCAGATCGAGACGAACTGGTCGCAGCGTCGGCGGACATTTGGTGCAATCAAGTTTCGTCCGCTCTGCTCCCGGTCGTTCGCTTCAGGGATGTACGCACGGGCTCCACATTGTTGTCGAAGCGTTGTGTGTTCCTGTCTTCGCCCGAGCTGGCTGGCAAATACAACGGCACCGTGCACAACAACACCGCAAATCTGGATGCTCTCTTCGAAGTGCAGCTAGTCGAAGCCGCCAGCGGAGTGCGGGGCTGCATGCAAGTCGAAATGCCGCTGATCGGCACCGGACCAGTTAATGGGACTTCCACCGGACGCAGCGTGGCCCTGAATCTCGACGCACCGGACGTGAAGATCAGCTTTACTGGCACCAGAGTCGGGCATTCGATCACCGGACACTACACAGTGACATCGAACGGACAGACTGGGAACTTCACACTCCATCAAGATGTTCCTCGGGTCGACTTCGGATTCAACCCGAGCAGGTGCCCTCAGTGAAACCCGGCATGTATTGTCTGAAACGGAGGCTACCAAAATATGAGCCTGCGCCCTGAGGTGTTGCACCGACTCCTGCTGTCCAAGTCCTTGCTCGCCGCTCGTAGAGTGTCTCAAGGAAGCTCAAGTCCGCACTGAGTTGCAAGACAAGTCTTGAGTGCGCACGATGCCTGGCGCTCTTTCCCGCGCGATGGCGAGCAGCGCGTCTGATGCGTCGATGCCAGACACGAGAAGCCCGCTCGCGCTTGCCATGGATGCGAACATTCCGGCCCCGCATCCCACATCGAGAAGAGACTGTCCCGGGTTGAGTGCGAGTTTGGCTAGGATGGTGCGATAGGCGGCCGACATCTGACATTCCTGGACGTCCGCCCAGTCGCGTGCCCGCCACCCCCAGAGCCGTCCATTTGCCAGCGCGGTCACCATGAGCCAGGGTAGACCGACGCGTGCGCCTGGCCTGCCAGGTGCACGAATAGCACGATCACGAATCCCGGCTGCGGATGCCCGGCCTCGCGAAACAGATTCGGGTAGCGCTTGGTCACGTCGACCTCGCTGCTCTCGCCATCATAGCCGCGCGGATTTGTGTTTGCGTTGATCGGGCTACTCCCTTTTGGGCGTGCACAAAGCTATCCGCGCGGCCAGTGCGTCCCATCCTGAGTGCATCCTCACTCCCATCGCCACTATTTTTCATGCTTGCAAGTTTCTTAGTTCGTTCGAGAAGGTGGCGGGCACGCTAGTAAAGTGTTCAGACTCTTGCAACTAACTTGGCGAGCGCATCTCCGCTCCACTCGACAATCTCCGGCGGGCCCTCGTTATAATTGCTATAGCGAATCCACGTTGGCCGCACGCGCACATAAGTAATGTGCTCCCACTTCAAACGCTCGCGCCCATCAGGAAATTGTTTGAAGTAAATCTCCTCCTGCACGCGTTTGAGTTCTGCTCCACTCGGAATATCCGCAATGCCCTCATACTGAACCGTCCGCTCGTCATGACTGCCGCTCACGTACCCACCCGCCGCGCCAAACACCACCGCAACTCGCCCGTCGCGCTGCACATTCCGGAACTTCCGCGAATTATCTACCGTATCAAACACAAGCTCCAGCTGATCGTTGGCCGCCACGCCCAATATCGCCGCTTGCGGCGCGCCATCCGGCGAAATTGTCGCCGTCGTCACCAGCGGTACGCTTCTCATGAACGTCAACAACTCGTGTCGTCGAATCACTGGTTTTTACCTACGCCAGCGCCTTCGGAATCAATTCTATCAAGCAGTCTTGAGAACATCGAAATAACGGCTCTGGCCTCACCCTCGCACTCGCTCGTGACAGTCAGGCCAACTGCTGAAAGTTGACGGCAGTACCCTCTACCACCAGCCGCCGCTGCTTAGCGTATCCTAAAACGCTCCCCCAAAGTTGCAGTGTATGGCGCAATCTACACAAGCGAGCGAGGAGCAGATCGCACAAAGCCTGGAAGGCAACTGGCACCAAGATTTGCTGTTTGTGCTGAAGCAGGAACAAGATGGTTACGAGTTTTGTCAAAAGCAGATGGCCGAGTGCGAAATCGCCAACTCGCGCAGTGACGGAGGAGTTCTCTTTGCTTCTCGGCAATTCTGCCCTTCACTTTTGCTTGCAGGGCATCGAAAGCTTTGTTGAGCATGGCTTTTTGGGCTGCCGTTACTTGTACCGCTTGAGCTTGAGTTGACGAAGCGAGCACTCCAATGCCAGCCGTGGTGCATCCGTTGATAGATTTGTACCCGAATACAAACCCATCGGAACTGCTCTGAACGGCCCCGATCCGATCAAGATCGACATCAGTGCGATCCCGACACGCCACGTGAAGGCATCATGAGCCTGTCACGAGTTGATGTATTGTTCTACCCTGTTAGAGTGTAGAGGAGCCGCCGTCGTTCCGCATGATGATGGTGTCCGGCTTCAGGTTGATTTTCGGGCACGATGAAACGGCGCTGATTGAGTTGTGGCAGGTGGTGAAGGACTGATGCTCGTTCGCAGTGGCGGATTACTCAGATGTCTCCCTTTTCAGGCGATTGTTTGTATTCGAGCGAAACAGAAATCTCCGGTGCGCCTAAAGCTGCATTCGATATCTGCAGACGCAGAGATTGTGTAGGCGTTTCCCAAGTTGCTGACGTTAACATGTCGTCGCTGTATAGGAATTGTGGCTTACCAAATTTTTGTTTCAGCAATTGCACTACATTGCCGCCTCCGTCTCGGTTGCTAACGTTGTAGGCCACAAAACTAAGTTTTCCCCGATAGAATTCTGCAACCAAACCACAGATGCTAAAGCAGTCTCCTTCTTTTGAATAAAAGATGTAAGGCTGGTGGCCGGCGAAGGATGCATCTGCTTCTTGGCAATTTATAACCACATCAGAGAAATGCTCGCAGGTAGCGCGAGGATGGTTGGTCTTAAAGGTAGGAAGCGGCTCACCCAACACGTCGCCTTTCAAAGAAAGCTGTGCCGTTGCCGTTCCACAACTAAGGAACATTAAGAGTACAAGTGGGATTGTTTTTACCGCATAACCTCTGTCCATTTCTGCAGTGTGTGGAACCAGTTTGCATCGGACAACGGGACTTGGATATTTTGTGTCTTACGAGCTACGCCCTCTCTCCGTCATCACAAAATGAAGTAAATGTTGTAAGTGTGTTTGAGTGCGGTGGACGCTTTGGCAAGAAGGCCTTGGCGAGAGGCCCGGAACAGTAAACCTACTGTGCCGACAAAGCGCGGAGATGATCCGCTACAGATTCATCATTTTGGTTCTTTAGGCGCCGGGAGGATCTTCACGACCGGCATATCTGGCGGGACTGGCCGGATGTGAAGGAGACGCGTACACCAGCGCGCTTCATCGAGCCAGGCAAGCGGGGCGGTGATCTCGATCTGAATTCTCAGCAGGTCAACGACTTTATTGTCTTCCTCAAACAGCATCACACGGTTGTCGACCCCACGATGGGCATCTGGGAGAGTACTTATCTTGACCGGCGCGGTCAGCCCGGGCGAGTAGATGCGGCTATCTATGATCGGCTGCCCATTCAAGTGCAGCGCATTTCGCGAATGGCTCCCGAGGCGCTTGATGCCTCCGATCCTGCCACCGACAAACAGTACCGCGCCGCTTACGCCAACATGGTTCGCATGGTGAAAAAGTTGTACGACAATGGAATTCAAGTTGTCGCCGGGACCGATAATAGCAACGGCTATGCCCTGGATCGTGAGTTGGAGATTTACGCCGAAGCTGGGGTTCCTGCACCCGAGGTTCTTCGCATCGCCACCATCGAGGCCGCTCAGGTCATGCACATGGAGAAAGATTTCGGTTCAGTCGCTCCCGGCAAATATGCCGACATGATTCTAGTCAATGGCGACCCGACCCAGCGAATCAGCGACATTCGCCGAGTAGACACGGTTATCAAAAATGGCGTGGTTTACAAACCTGCTGAGCTTTACCCGGCGTTTGGAATTCGATCCGAGTAATTACGTCAGAAAATGCGCGCTGAATGAGTGATCATTCTCGTGCGCTCTGCGCAACATTACTAGCCGTGGCTGCGCTTCTTCCGGCTTAGTTGCACGATTGACATCGGTGCCGCGTTTCTGGAACTTGCGTGATTTGCACGCGAAATCGGACAAGTTCCCCCCAGTACCAACATGGACGGTTTTGCCGTTTACCAAGCACTTGGAGCGAACGGGCCGGAGAATCAATGCCGATTGTGTGACTAGCGGTTGTTAGGGATTCCCCTAGTTGCACGGGGACCTGGTTACGCCTAATAAATTGAGAGATTTAGGTCGGAGGAGGTAGAGAAACCATGTGCAAGGACACGCCCATGGCCTCACGAGAGAAACATCCAATTACACTGGCGCTTTTCAGCTTGTTGCTCTTTGCCTGTGCCTGCGGGATCCTCTACGACTCGCCTACATCAGCGCAACAACAGCAGAAGACGACAGAAACGGCCCAACCGGCGCAGAAAACGTTCCCCTCTGCTCAAGCGGCGGCTGATGCTTTCGTCCAATCGGCAGAAAGTTGGGATGTGGCGGCCCTCAATCAGATCTTGGGACCACATGGTGAAGATTTGGTTTCCTCAGAAGACCCGGTTCAAGATAAGAACATCGCGGCCCACTTTTCCGCCGAGGCCCATGAGAAAACGTTGGTTTCGGTTGATCCGAAAAATCCAAACCGCGCCAGCCTGGTGGTCGGCGATGATGAATGGCCGATGCCGATTCCCATCGTCAAGCGCAACGGCGTGTGGCTCTTCGATACCAAATCGGGCAAACAACAGATTCTCGACCGGCGCATCGGTGCCAATGAATTAGACGCCATCCAAATTTGCCGCGGCTTTGTTGAAGCGCAACAGGAGTACGCCTTGGAGAAGCATGACGGCTCCGAAGTCAACCAATACGCGCAGAAAATCATTAGCACTCCTGGAAAACACGATGGCCTCGTCTGGCGGAATCCCGATGGCAGCCTGGGAGGTCCAATCGCTGAGAATATCGCCGACGCCCTCGCACAGGGCTACTCCGACAAAGCCAAGCCGTATCACGGCTATTTCTTCAAAATCTTGAAAGGGCAGGGACCCGCGGCACCTCTTGGGAAAATGGACTTCTTGGTCGAAGGCGCGATGATCGGCGGTTTCGCCCTCGCGGCCGCGCCGGCGGAATACCGGGTCACAGGGGTTATGTCGTTCGTCGTGAGCTATCAGGGCATCGTCTACCAAAAAGATCTTGGCCAGGACACGCTGAAGATCTTCCAAGACATACAGCTGTACAACCCGGATAAATCCTGGCAGCCCACGAACGACAATTGGCCAACCCAATATTCGGACGCGCAAGCGCAAGCCAGGAATTAGGCTGCTTGTCTGCATCGTGCTGGACAAAGCCGTCGAAGGGATCGTGGCAGCGCAAACTGCGCGACGAATCCAAGATCCCGTTCGTACACAATTTCTTCACGCGGTCGGCACCTGGCATGTCCGCGCATAAGGGAGGGTAACCCAATGGCTGTCGAGAAGAGCTACGCCCGGCTTGGCTTCTTCATAGTAGTAACACTGGTCCTCCTCTTGGTAACGGCGGTTTTCTTCATTCAACGGCTGAAGCAGCGTCCCGCAATCGGCTTGGTCACCTACACCACCGACAATGTCTTCGGCCTGGACGTCTCTAGCGCCGTTCGGCTTAGGGGCGTGCCAGTGGGCCGCGTCACAGCCATACGTGTGAACCCACACGGCACGATCGTCCAAATCGACTTCGAGATGTTCCTCGATCGTCTTGACACCATTGGCCTGGACGTCAGCCGGCTCCGGACGCTTACCGATGTTGGAGGCGTGTTCCCCCACCTTCGGGCCCAGCTCATGGGCAACCCAATAACGGGTGAGGCGTACTTATTGCTCGATCAACCCGAGAATCCACCCCCGCCGATGGAGCTTGGGTTCAAACCGAATCGGCCCTACGTTCCGTCGGTGCCCTCGCCGTTCGAGATGGCGCAAGATCGGGTGCCTGCGCTTTTGGACCGCGCTAATGCGACGCTGGAGACCCTCCGAGAGATTGTCGCGCGGATGCCCGATAGCCTCGATCGGAGCGACCGATTCTTCGACAACACTAACCGCATCATGCACGAGAGCGAGCTACCAACGCTGAGCGCCGACTCCCGGGAATTCTTTGCGACGACAAGTGCGCAGATCGAGCAGATCAGGTCCGACATGGACGGCAGCGAAGGGTCACTGGTCAAGTTCTCTGAAGAGGCGCGGGCCGCAATCAAGGCCGCAGACTTTCCGGCCGCGACCCAAGCAGCGCGCGAAGCGGCGGACAATTCCAGACTGGCGGCGGACGATATCCGACGCACCCTACCGGCCATTCGGGATTCGCTCCAAGAATTGCGCGAGCTCTCGCGAATGCTCGAGGATCAGCCCGAGTCGTTTGTCTATGGTCAACGACCGCCAAAGGAAAAACACCGATGACGCGGGTCCCCTGATCTCAGGCGCCGCGTCTGTAGCTCACCTTTGTTGACTGGTGTTCGGAAACACGAAAAGCAGCACTCCAACGCTCAGCGCTTGTGGATTTGGTTTTCTACTTCGGGATCGATCCTGAGCTGTTGACGCCTGACAAATCGGGTAGCCTGAAATTGCAACAGGTTGCGGCTCTGACTGAGCGACTGAGCAAGCTAACTCCTGGAGAGTCGCGTAATCGGAGAAGTGAAGTTCTAGAACTTTACATGGGAGGTCTGCCTTTCCTCGCACTTGGGCAACTACCTATTGAATCCACCCCGTTAACCAGGACATCAGAATGCCACTCCCAGCATTGCACTTTCACCACAGGAGGTGTCTACCGAAATCCCCATAACCAATCGGCAAAATTCAACTTCTAGTAAAACTCATCTGGAGCTACGGATTCTGGAGCGCCGCCCTCGCATCGGAAATCAGTCGCAACAACCCTTTCATGTCGAAGCCGTCGCTATGTGTCAATCCCAGCCTCACCACGACAAGCCCTTCCGAAGGGATCACCACCACGCGTTGCCCAAGATTGCCTGAGCCATAGAACGCATCTTCCGGCATCCCGGCCTCGATGCGACCCTTGGCGTGACCATGACCGCCGCGATTGGTCCAGAACCCAGCCCCGTAATCGGTATTCAGCGTCGGCGTGGTGGAATAGTTCACCCATCGTTCCGGCAAGATTCGCCTGCCATTGACCACGCCATCGTTCCGGTAGAGTTCCCCGAACCGCGCCCAATCCCGCGCGGAAGCCAGCACATTCGTCGATCCCACCGGAGTCCCAGCCGCATCAAATTCAATCGTCGCGGTCGTAATCCCCAACGGCTCAAACAATTCTTTCCGCGCAAACTCCGCTGCATCTTCCCCGTGCCCGCCCACTGCATCCCGGATGATTCGCGACAAAATTAACGCGTTTCCGCTCGTGTACTCCCACTGCGTGCCCGGCGTCGTCTTCAATTTCGATCGTGCCGCAAATCCCCCCATGTCCGATTCCAGAAAGAGCATCCTCGAAACCGGATCCAATCCCGTGTCGGACTCCTCCTCAATCGCCAGTCCCGAACTCATCCGCATCAGCTGTTCAATGGTAATCGCGTGCCGCGGGTCCGAAGCATAGGCCCACTCCGCCACCGGCGCGCGCTGCCCCACCGACAATTGTCCCTGCCGGACCAAAATTCCAATCAGCGCATTGATCACCGATTTCGACAGTGAGTATCCAAGCACCGGCGTCTCCGCTCTATAGCCCGGTGCATATCGTTCCGCCACTAGCTTTCCGTCGTGCAGAATCACAATCGCCTTCACGAATCGATATCGCGGCTTCTCTGGCTCCGCAAACGCCGTACCCAAAGCGGCTTCCAGCCGCGGTGAAGCCGCAGCCACTTCTAACGACCCCATCGGGTCGGTCGCAACAGGTTTCTCGATGGTAACCTCCGAGCCAGCCCACCTCTGCGCATATTTCGCATCATCGCCATGCACCAGCCTGCAGCCGAATCCTTCGTGATAAACGGCGCGGCTCCCAAATATCCCCGCCCATCTCGTCGTAACCTCTCGCCCTTTTCGGTCCACATCGATCTTCAAGTGCTTCGCCAGCGAATCCTGTCCTGGAATCGGCTTCACTGCCTCCGCATACAACTTATCCGGGTCCAGGCCGGACACAAACACAGCCGAACACAACCTCTGGCTCACCACCGCCGTCCCCACACGAATCCCCGGCGCCTCCTCTACCCAGAACCAAACTCCCGCGCCAATCAGCGCTGCAATCACCACCAAAACCACAACCGTTATGCGCGTCATCTAAGGCCCTTTTAGAGTGTGGCGGCGAGCCACCGCTTTTACGATCTAAACGAACACATTATTTCTCTAACAAGTATGTTCTGGAATGGATTGATGATTCGGAAGTCTCCACAGCCTCTAATACGCACATCGCCGCAAACGGGTTCCGTTGAAACCCAAGTGACCTTACACTTTTGTGACCACTCGTACCGTCGTGTTATTGTCAATATCCGGGAAACAATGCTGCTAACTCCTGATACGCGAAATCGGAAAGGTTCGGATTAGTACCAACTTCGACGATGGCAGCATCCCGCCCGCTCGCAGGCAATTTTTTTGCGGCGTCCAATTGGAGTCCGCAGCGTCCAACTGGCGTCCAAAGCCGACCATTTCAGTAGGGCATTTCAGTAACTTAGCCGCGTAAGGGTAATTGAATCATCGAGGTTTCTGGAGCGGGCGATGGGAATCGAACCCACGTCCGGTCCACCAAATCCGCAAAATCCGCGTTGATTCGGCTGCCCTTACTCACCGCTACCCCCTCCATTTAGGCCCTTCTGGGCTGGATTTTGCGCCCAAGTTGCGCCCAAGTTGCGCCCAAGTTGCGCCCAAGTTGCGCGGATCCTACCTTGGTGGGAGTGTGATCAACGACGACAAGTACGGGGTAAAGGACGAATCAGGTGGCCAATAAGAGAAACGCCTGCGCCGCGCGCTGACGTCTAAACAAGCTTTGTTCTTTCGGTACCTCTGCAAAGGAATGCCGGCAAGCCAAGCGGCCGTTAAAGCAGGGTACTCACCGAAGCATGCGCGATACTCGGGTTACCAAGCGAAACAGGGCCTTCGGGACCGCCTCGAGAAAGCACTCCACGAGGCCGGTCTGACGCCCGAAGGAGTCATACACAAGTATCTACTGCCAGCGCTCTCGGCAGAACGGACCGAATACGCGAAATTCGAAGGCCAGATCACCGCCTCAGTTCAGGAGATTAACTGGACGGCGCGCCTGCGCGCGATCGAGATTGTCGCCGAAATGGCCGGTTACAACTACGAGGCCGAGCGGGTCGGCCGCTTCGGTGAGACCGATAACGATGTCCCTCAGATCATCGATGTAACGATCAGGCGCAAAGCCGAAGAACTTCCGCCGGCGCGAGTCGAGGTTTCCTGAGACACATAAAGTGAAATCGCGGCATGCCTCGCCAATGCTCCGCGACGATTGAGAGACTTCGTGCAGTGGCAGGTAAACAAGTGTTTACAGATCGCTGGCGCACGATCACCTTAGAATTTGGTCTGAAGCCTTGACTCCACATTTACACCGGACATAAGGCTGCGAGCGCATTCCGCATACATCTACTTCTTACGCCGAAAACCACAACTCATTATCCCAAGATTCCTGTGTGGCCTAGGCACGCATATCCTCTGAGTACTAGTGGGCTGTACCAACTGATTGTGTACTGAGATGGCGCGATGGATCGGCATATTTCCATTTCACTGTACGAGGCGATTTGTTGTAGTGCCGGATGTAGTGCAACAGTTTCCTCTTCAGATCAGAGACGGAAGTGAATACCCCTCGCGCGATGACGTCGCGGTCGATCTTGCTGAACCACAGCTCGACTTGATTCAACCAGGAAGAGTAGGTTGGAGTGAAGTGCAAGTGAACTTTGGGATGCACCGCCAGGAAGTCCGTGACCGGCCTGCTCTTGTGCGCAGATTGATTGTCAGCGATCACATGGATCTCTTTGCCGCGAGGCTGATCGATCACAATGTCGGTAAGGAAGGCGACGAATTCAGCCGAGGTATGCCGCGCGGTCGTTTTACCGAGCACTTCGCCGGTCTTGGTGTTGAACGCGGCATACAGCGACAACGTGCCGTGACGAAAGTATTCAAAACCATGGCGTTCGGCGCGCCCCGGGGATAGCGGTAGAACCGGATCTTTACGATCCAGGGCCTGGATGGAGGTCTTTTCATCCACGCTGAATACTGCCGCATGCGCGGGCGGATTCAGATACAACCCAATAATATCGGCGGCCTTCTTCTCAAAATCCGGATCGTTCGAGGCCATGTAGCGTTCTATACGATGCGGCTGAAGTCCGTGTTTACGCCAGACCCGTGCCACCATCATGTGGCTGACCTCCAGGTACGCTCCGAGTTTGCGCGTGCTCCAGTGGGTTGCTGCACCTGGCGGTGCATGTCGTGTGGCCTCCAGAATCCGTGCTTCCAGTTCCGGGGTCAGCACGGTAGCGACTTGCCCCAAATGCCGGCTGTAGAGTCCCGCGATGCGCTGCTCGGTGAATCGTCGGCTCCAACTAGCGACAAAACCTCGGCTGCAGTCGATGCGCTCCGACACTTCATCCCAGGTATGGCCTTCGGCCAGCAGCAAGATCAGCCGTGCCCGTCGGGAATCTTCGGCCCGGCCGGTCCGGCTAGTGGCTCGCCGAGTCAATTCCTTAAGCTCCGAATTTGTCAGAGTGATCGCGTCTCTCATGGACACGATTATAGTCTATAAATGGTTGTTACAGTCAACTAGTAGCCACGTTTCCGCTAACCCCGACTTCTCAGGAGCGCAACCCATTTCCTCTGTATGGTCTTGCAAATTCCCCGAGCCGCAATGACAATTCCCGCTCTAGGAGTTGTTATGAAGCGAACGCCTCAATGGGTGCTCGGATTTCTCTTCCTTGTTCTAGCCTTTGCCGTTTCCCCGTCAGTGACTCTTGGACAGTCCTGTTCCTTCAACACGGTTCCCCGGGGACGCGTTTGCGCTAAGCTTGGCGCTCGATGCAGCCCTCCTACCGTGGGCGGGGGCGATGTAGGCGTGTGCATCAACGAGTCTGGGCAGGCGAATACCTTGGCATGCGAATGTCAAGGCGCACCAACTCCCAGCTACAACCTGACCCTTACGCTTCTGACTCCTTCCGACATGAATACGGGCGTCGCCACTTTCAGGATCGCGGTCATTCCATTTAACGGATTCATTGGCAAGGTAGACTTCACCTGCGCCGTCTCCGGACCGAACAACCCCGCGCCATCCTGTGCTACTCCCCCTCCCGCTAACATAACGGGCCCGGGCTCTGCCACTTCAAAGCTCGCGGTCTCTGTAGTCAGTTCTACAGCTCAGGGTGCCTACCTCGTGACAGTCAGCGCAGTGGACGGCCACGGTCGGCCCCCGGACAACGGAGCACAATCTTCGACCGTGTCGGTAACACGCTTGGGCTGGACCATCGGGAACATGCTCCGGGCCGTGGGCATTGTCCTCCTGGTTTTTTTGGTTGCACTGGCGCTTTGGGGGCTGTGGCTCAGCAAGCGATCCACCCCCTAAGCTTGCGAGCGCCCCAAGTTGCGTCGAGAATTGTTCCGCTCATGTTTCACCTTGAATATTTTCGCGTCCAAAACTCTGAAGGACGACACGAACTACTAACCGGAAAAAAGAAGTGAGCCATACTTTAGGGGCTGCATCAGGAACTATTACCTAACGTTCCGTTAATCGGTGACCGAACCGGCATTCGGGTGCCCAATGCCGTTTAACTGGTACTTTTCCGGTAAGCCATGTTGCATCGACCATCTGAGTCGGCACCGTCAATCGGGACTTGACTCGTCACCAGAGACCCATCTTTGAATCTGCGTCGTAGAAGAGTCGCCAGCAATCGAAGTTGCGCATTATTGTTGATTGCAAATCGTTGTGCCGGGGTGGTTGCAAGGCTGAACCAGCGGAAGTGAGCTTAACAGCTGAAGGTCGATCATCATTTGTATGCGCCGGTCGAGTTGAAAAAACATCGCCACACCTTTCGCAGACAGGACCTTACGGAATATAGGAATGTATTTGAGCCGGAGTTGGACCACGGATTCATCCACTTCTTCCCACCTCTTCGGCAGGGTATTGGCCTGTTCGTCCGTCATGTTTTCGTTTTGCAGATACTCTTTGATGAGATCATATTTGGCATTGTTGATCTGCACCAGCTCCTTGACATACTCGTCGAAGGTCGGCCAGAACCAGCGCCCTTCGTCCGGGGCCAACTTCATATTGGCTGCGATAACTTTCTTTCGGTTGGATCGCAGGTCCAACCTCATCAATGCGATCTGTTCATCTAGCCCTGCGCTGCTGGCAGCAGGCTGAGCGATTTGCTTTGCAGGCTGAGCGACTTGCTCAGCATCCTGAGCGAACAATACGTTAGAGAGCAAAAGAGACCCGCAAAACATCAAAGCGACTACTGAGATCTTCCGCAGCATGTTGACCTCCCATTGCCCATCAATAAAACAAGGGCTCTCCTGCAACCCACGCGCCCACAGGTGCAAGCAGCGCAATTCATCTACCGTAGTTGATTTTCCATGGCGCCACTCTGGCAATTACGATTGCGCCAAAGAAAAGCAATCCGATTGCGTTGGCCATTATCGGCACTCTATCAAATATGCAGAAATTTTGGTTAGCTCCTGGTAAACGGCATTCGCGGAGAAGTGAATTCACGCGCGAAAGCTGACGCGTCAAATGGACGGGAACGCGACAAACCAGGACTTAGCAAACCCAACTCAGAATACCGAGGATGTCCGAGTTTTAGTTGATTGCAGCGACTCTCAATGTTCGGCACTGTAAGCCTACCTGGGACCAAGTTCAAGCGACTTCGACTGTCCGGACCTCCTTCTGCTGAATGCGAGACGGATTCAGCCGTTCCTTCAGCAACAGGATTTCTTGATAGCCTTTGATGCGCCGGAACTTTTTCTCAGCTTCCAGTAGCCCGGTGGCGGTCCAGCGCAGCGGCTGATCTCCTTCTCGCCAGCGTTTTACGTTGCGCGCCACCCGCTGCACCGTGGATAGACACGATTCGATCGGGTTGGTGGTGGCCAGTTTCCGCCGCAACACCCCTCCGATACCTAAGCGATGCACGGTCAGCGTTTCTTCCAGCCCTTCTTCCAGGCTCCGGGCCGCGCTCGGATTGATCCGTTCCAGTTGCCGGAAGATTTTCTGCAACGCCTCTTTGGCATCCGCGTAATGGTTCATCGCGTAGGCATTCCTCATCCGCCGGTCGTAGTCTTTCTGGCAGTTCTCCGGCAGATACTCCTTCACATTCCGCCGCTTGTGTATCTGGCATCGCTGCACTTCCACTTGGTCACCGAAAACCCGCTCCACACCGGCTCGCAGCGCTTTCGATCCATCCATCACCACCAGATACCGCCGCGTCCGATCCAGTCCGCGGTCCACCAGATCGTCCAACAGCCCTTTGACCACCGTGGTGTTCTCTGTGGCTCCTTGCCACACTCCCAAAACGTGCTTTTCTCCCCCTTCGGCGATACCCAGAGCCACCACCAGCACCTGACCACCAAAGTGAATGCCATCGATCATCAACACCACCAGGTGCAGATCCTCCAGTCGTCGCTCGCACAGCACTCGTAGCTGATTGCTACTGGCCGCCACAAACTGCCGGCTCACGCTGCTCTTCTCGATCCCATAGCCTTCCAGAACACTCTCGACCGCTCGCCGATAGTTCCGCGTAGACGACCCAGCCACCATGCGCTCCTGCACCGCTCGTTGCAGTTTTCCGTCTCGCTGCAACTGCCCGTAGCTCTCCAGTTCCACTTCTTGGCCTTCCCGCGTTCGTACCCGCGGTCGTTCCAGCGGGATCTTCTGTCCCGCAAACACCACATAACCCGGCTGCTTTCCCCAGCGCACACAACCGGCCGTGGGATTGGGCCGATGCGGAGGCCCCACCCGACGCGTGACTTCGTTTTCCAGAATGGCCCGCAGGATCTGCAGCCCCGCTTTACCGGTTAGCTCTTCCACCTGTGCTTGCATCTCCGCCCAAACCTCGGCGATGGGCAAGGGCACCCGCACCAGCAACTCTTGCTCTCCCACGACCTCGAACTTGTGATTGGACTTGCGCTCTTTCCTCTGGTAATTCTTTCTCACGGCGGCTCTCTCCTTTAAAAGGGATTCGCAACCCGAACTCTATCTGAGTTCGGGCGAGAGCCGCTGCTTCTTGTTCTCAAGTTTCAACTAAACCCGGGGCATCCTCATACCTGTTGTCAACACTGCGGAATGCTTCTTGTCTACTTGATTTTTGGTTCTCGAAAGATCTGACGCTCAGGAAAGTGGCAGATCAGCGCAATCACTTTTCCGTTCGCGTCCCTGACGAACCTCAGGCGAGTGGGGTCACCGGGAATGAAGAAGGTATCGGCACTTTCTGGAAGTATTTCTGTCGGCGGCGTCTGTTCGTCTTGCGATTGTGTCTTGGTTCAGTCTGAAATGGAGAAGAAGTGCTTTCCGTTAGTGAAGATTCCGCCCCTGTGGGGCGGGGATTTTCGAGGCATGAGGATCTATCGTCCGATGTCTGTGTCCCGCTGCTTTGCATTGGCGCGATAAGTCCTACCAGATTATCCCTCAGCATGGTTGCATCCCTGCAGAGCCCGCTTCTGTTTCACCTGGCGAGGTCATTGTAGTCGTGTTCGAAAAATGTGCAAGCATTGCGCGGCGCCGAAGTTGTCGTTGCTGACGTGCCTCCTCAAGCTTGCGATCGCGTGCCGCATGGATTTCAGCCTGTCGGCCGGCGAGCATGTCGTGCGGCGTCACATAGCCGATGGCACTGTGCAGGCGCACGGTGTTGTAGTGATCCACGTAGGTTTGAATCAAACGCACCGCGTCTTCTCTCGTCAACGGTGTACCCGGCCGGATGCACTCCGATTTTAGCGATTTGTGCCAGCGTTCCAGTTTGCCGTTTGATTGCGGATAGCCGGGTGAGGTTCGCACATGGGTCATGCCTGCGATGCGGATGAACTCCTTGAAGTCTCGGGCGATAAACTGTGGCCCATTGTCGGAGATGATCCGCGGTCTTGCTTCCGGATACTTCTCACGGGCTCGCTGCAAGATGACTTCGATTTCCGCTTCGGTCATCGATTCCCGCAAATCCCAATGGACGATCGAACGGCTATAGCCATCCAGAATGCTGCACAGGTAATAGAAGGTCCCGCTCACATTGATGTAGGAAACATCGATATGCCAATGCTGGTGCGCCTTGGGTGGTTGTTCGAAACCGGTTCCTTTGCGCGACGGCTTGCCCTTCCATCGCGATAGTAACCCGGCCGCACCATTCTCAAAGAACTCTTTCTGCCAACGGTAGAATACCGTTGGCTGCAGCCCATGCTCCTCGCACAGATCAGAAATTGGCACTTTATCCAACAAGTGCCGCCTGAGGATGGCCACCTTCTCTTCCCCGCTGTAGTGCTTTCGCTCTTTTCTCATGCGTCCTCTCCGCTATCTTAACGGAAGAACGCCCTCTCCAGTTCCAGCTGAGGCAAGACAGTGCAGGTTTTGGAGGATTGACTCGGAGATGTACCTTACTTCCATTTGGCAAACTGGCGATTTGCCTATGAAGGTCTCCAAGAAAGGAAACATACTCGTAGATGTCCGCAGTGAAAGCTGTGGCAGGAGTGCCACCTTCGGCGAACACCGCAGGCACACCAAAGCCGATACACTGCGTTGAACCCGGAACAAGACCGAGCTGTGCATAGTTCATCGCTTCTTTTTCGACGAACCACTCTCGTCGCTTTTCGGCGGTCTTAGCTAATTCCAGAAATTCTGAAATGAGTTTGAAATTCTGTTCAATTTTCCTGTGCTTGTATTCAACCAAAAGACTGAGCCAGTTTCGTCTTGTAGGAACAATTCACCGAATACATTTCTCGCAACAAGAGATAGTGGTGACGGACATAGCCAATCCCACTCGGCAAGGAGCCGCCCGGCTTCGAGTCCGGCCACCTCAAACCATTTTTCCATAAGGGCACCTGACAGTTGTCCATTTTGCATGATGCACGGTCAGTGCTCGGTAAGTTACGCAATACCGGTAAGGTCGCTCACAGTAGTCGGGCCTTCATCGCTACACTTGTCGTGCCCCATTACCGATAAGATATCTTACCAAGAGTTTCAGTCCATGTTCGCGGTTCCCATTGGTATTCTCAATTCGAAATGTCTAGCATGCCAAACCGGTCCGTGTGCTCACTCCTTTGCTGTGGACTGATCGCGTTAGTCTGTGCGGGAAGGGCTTCGGCTCAATACGCAACCGCTCCGAACAACTACTACCCTGGGGGTTACCACGGAGCAACTTTCACCGGAACGATTACGCAAATTAACAAGGACACGCTCACGTTGACCTATACGCATGGTAATAAGACGGACGCGTTTGAGGGCTATGTCGCCACTCAATGTAATATTCCGCCTCATAAAACGACCGTTGTTAAGAAGGGGGCAGTGATTACTGTCCTATACGAACCCGAAACAACTAAAACCAACGGGCAGAAGGTAAAGAAAAACAGAATACTTGGAGTCTCATTCAAAGAGGTGGATGGCAAGACCATTGCCGATAATCATCGGGGAGTCTATTACTGCATCGCTGGCTCGTTTCCAATGTATTTCAAGGCTTTTCAGTGAGAACCCAAGGTGAATGGAAACTGACTATGTCAGGAATACTTGGGCCTGCATCGGGAGGGTGATCGTCACCGCCATCCGGGGAGACGAGAAAAATCACGAAGGACGTGACCCTGGCGGAAAGGCAGTGAGGGCCATGCGGCGGTTACGCAAGACGTATCCGGACATGAACGAGAGGGTATTTGAGTGAAGACTTTTTCATAGAATCCAGAGTTCGATCTTGCACGCCGGTCAAGTGCCTTATTTTTGAAGCGGTTGAGGGGGAAGGCCGGTGGGCCGGAGCCGAATTAAAAGGGGACCCGTGATAGCCAGAGAATCTGCACAACCGCCCAACCGCAACTAGACTCGATTGCTCAGCATGGCGGCGCTATCCAAGCCAGAATAGGGCGTCCAGATCATGGACAAGCGTACAAGTTCGAACTCAACAGCATCGCGGTGGACACCTCTGGTATTCAATGATACAACTCCGCGGATGCCAGACCGGCAAAAATACCACCGCCCGCAACCAATACGCTCCCATTCGGGAGCAGCGTTGCGGTGTATCCCGAGCGCCCGATCTCCATCCCACCGGTAATGCTGAAAGCGCCGGTCGCCGGATCGTAGACCTCCGCGGTGGAATTTTCGTCGCCGCCGCCTGCTACCAGCACTATCTCGCTCGGTAACAGCGTCGCTGTATGTAAAGTTCGGGCTTCGGCCATTGATCCGGTAACCGAAAACGATCCAGTAGATGGGTCGTAAACTTCCACAGTTGCGGTCGGCTGCAAGTCACCTGTGCCCGTGGAGGTTGTGCCGCCGACGATCAGCACCCTACCGTCGGCGAGAAGCGTTGCCGTATGTCGTTCGCGGGCCGTCGCCATTGCGCCGGTCGTAGTGAAGATGCCAGTGGCCGGGTCGTAGACTTCCGCCGTGGCAACCGGGTCTGGTGCAACCGTGGCAACCGGGTCTGATGCAGATGTTGGGACACCACCTACAATGAGCACCGTCCCATTTTGCAGCAGCGTAGCGGTGTGCAGGAAGCGCCCCACGGCCATGCTTCCCGTTTGTGTGAAAGTACCTGTGCTTGGATCAAAGAGTTCGGCGCTGGCCAAGCCCGTCCCAGTTGCATCTTCCCCTCCTACAATCAGCACTTTGCCGTTCGCCAGCAAAGTCGCTGTATGATACCCGCGGTTGGCCGTCATGTTGCCCGTCGCGCTGAATACACCAGTGGCCGAGTCGTAGAGATTTGCCTCGTTGTCTGAGGTACCCCCTCCGTAGTCCCAAACAGAGTTTACCAAGCCCCCGGCTAGCAAAACCTTTCCGTTTGGCAATAGTGTCGCGGTGTGACCGAATATCCCTGCGCCATCCTCTCCGACGATCTCAGTCAACGTGCCCGTTCCAGGGTCGTACACTTCTATCGAGGAGAGGCCGACGTAACCGGTTGCATTGGTGTATGAGCTACTGTTTGAGCCATACGCCACGAGGACTTTGTTATTCGGTAGCAAGGTGGCAGTGTGCAGGCCCCGCGCCTCGTGGAGACTCCCGGTAGGCGTAAATCCACTGGAAGAGGTCGTCACGGTGACTGTAGAGCTTGCGGTGAGCGTCGTGTTTTCTATACTGTTGGCGACTACATGATAGAAACCTACAGCGCTCGGTGCGGTATAGAATCCAGCGCCGTTTATAACCCCCCCACCTGTCTCCTGAACTGTCCAAGTCACATTCGCATTT
The DNA here is from genome assembly GCA_963722985.1 of Candidatus Acidiferrales bacterium. Lineage (GTDB taxonomy): Bacteria > Acidobacteriota > Terriglobia > Acidiferrales > UBA7541 > Acidiferrum. The sequence goes on from CAVROZ010000008.1 coordinate 2,314,723, forward strand.
GGAAATCCCGCGACAGACGCGGTAAAGGTCTGGGCCCCACCAGGCGCCAGCGTGACCGCCGCAGGAGAAATCGTTAACTGGGTTTGCTGAACAGTCACTGTAGCGATGCCCTTGGCAGCTGAATTGGCCTGACTAGTAGCCACGACATGGAACGTGCCATTCGTACCCGTACCTTGCGGAGCCGTATAGAGACCCGTGCTGTCAATCGTGCCACCGCCGTTTTCTTGCACGCTCCACGTAACCGCGGTGTGGGTCGTCCCTGTGACCGTAGCCGCAAAAGATTGTGTCGCGCCCTGCAACACGGTGGCGGAATTGGGTGTGACGGTGACACTTATGCTAGGCGAAGGAGTCGCCGTGGGAGCAGAAGAGTGCGGAGGAGCTGAACCTCCGCCACAGCCCCAAAAGCCCATCACTGCGGCGATAGCCAGGGCAATCGCTCTCGGATGGAATCTCACCTTCGGGAGTGATCTGGTTCGTCCAATCGTGCGTGGAGACTGCATGATTTCCTCCTCGGCGCGTTTCCTATAGCGAACCTGCTCAAGTCCTCCGAGACTGGCGCAAAGTGGATTGGGTTGCCATGATGTGGGTCTGGTCTGTGTCTGTTTTCCATCTGATCGTGCAGGTTTCTGAATTCGGGGGACTTGTACAGAACGCGCATTGCGAATGGGATTGACCCTTGCGGCCTTCTACTTAGTAAATCGGAAACGGCAGGCGAGACACGACACCGACGGCAAAACTCTTATTGAGAGTAAAGCCTGGAAAACTCCCGGAGAGTCCGGTACCGGAAAGCTTCCTCATAGTACCGGCCTACTTTACCCTTTGCCAGGAGCTGTCTGTTTGATTGATCCCGAGGTTATTTCCAAGATGGAGGCAATGCAGTTAGCGCCATGCAATTAGCCAAGACGTATCTGGGATGACCTTGAGTTCGCGTGAGACGGCTTCTAGAGCGTCGCAACAGGGTATTGAGAGGGTAGTTTATTTGAGAATTTGAGAGTTTGATTAATACGACGGTCAAGTCATTTATTATGTGCATGTTGAGGGGGTTGGCCGGGCGGGTCGGACACCGAGAAAGTAGGACCCGTAAAATGCCAGAATCTAGCGTAACTGACAGAAAAATAGCAGCTTACATATGCGAGGTGAGTGCAAGGACCAAACAACCAACTCACAGATGCTCAGAAAGGCGCCGGTCAGCGTGCTCGGTCCGCGACAAGAGCGTTGAAGTCTTATTCGCAAGCAGAGCGAATAAACAGGGAAGGACAGCCAGGCGAGTCGCCCCCTCACATCACAGTTAGGCTGACTGGAAAAGGCAGAAAAATAGCATAAACACAACGGATTCATTTGGTTAGACGCTTTTCCATTCGTTGAATCGCAGTGGTATTCGCTGTTTAGAATCAGATGAATATCGAACACCGATAGCCAACGGATCTCCCTTCGTGATTTCAATGAGTTAGAAGGACGTAGATTATAGGGATTCTTGAACATCAAGGGAGAACAGGCGTCTACGCACCGCACCATCGTTCGGAATGGCTGGGCAAAATAACGGAAGCCGGCGTGCGCCGTCGGGCCGAGTTCTTCTACCAGCAGCTCGATGCCCTGCAGGCCCTGCGCCAACAAGTGCGGCGAGATCTCTTGGCGGAGAGTCGAAAACATAGCGAGAGGAAATTGTTACGCCAGATTCCTTCGATTGGTCCGATCCGGGCGGCTCTGTTGATCGCGCTGATTCAGACACCGCATCGCTTCCGCACCAATCGGCAACTGTGGGCCTACAGCGGCCTGGCGATGGAGACGCACGACAGTGCGCAATACCGCTACGTGGCCGGACAACTGCAACGTTCGAAGAAACCACAGCAGCTTCGTGGGCTGAATCAAAATCACAATCATGATTTGAAAGCCATCTTCAAAGGTGCAGCCTCAAAGGCCAGCAGCGGTGCTGGACCCTTCCACGATTTCTACGAGGCCTTGCTCACCAAAGGCATGAGGCCTTCGATGGCTCGCCTCACCTTAGCGCGGAAGATTGCGGCGATCACTTTAATGGTCTGGAAGAAAGGAGCACATTTCGACGCTGAACAACTGAAACCGCAAGCAGCTTGAGCGTCTCGGGCAGAGAGTCCGTTCCATCCCTTGAGGAAATCATATCCTTGGCGGTGGCCAGTCGGGTTCTTGTTGAGACGCTCGGGTCGAGAGAGAGTATCCAGCCGGAAGTTAGGCGATTTATGTGCTTCGGCACCGAGTCTCCTGGATTACCCTATGCCCTCTCGCATGACCCAAGAAAGCTATAGGCCACGAGTCTCAAATAGGACCATGGTTGGCAACTCTGCAACCACCTTTGCTTACGAGTTTCAGAGAACCGAATGGCGCCGTCATGAAAGCGAACATGAAACGAATGGGATGGGAAGGAAGCATCGGGGCCTCGTCGCTCCGCGGCCTACAGGGCTGCTCCGCGACGAATCAAAACGGTCAAGCGGCTGAAGAAAAAAAGACAAAAGGTCGTGGTGGCCTGGATGCAGCCAAAACAGTTCGGGCTTCCGGCTCAGGGAGAAGTGTTTTTCGCTTGACATCCCCTTCTATAGGACTTCCGAATCGCCACAATCCGCCCAGAATTGTCGGATCGGCTACGCGCCCATTAAACAGCGAAAGCCCTATCGCCCAATGCGGCCCATGAAATAAAAAGAGGCTTGCTTAAAGCGTAGATGAATGGGTACGACTGTTCACGAAGCGCACAGAAAGGATACAATTCGCTGCACTTTCAAAACCCGCAAAAAACATAGTCTGTAAGTCGGTTTGAGCGGAGATCCAGATGGGCAAATCCAACTCGCTGCCTCCCGCCGGACACTACAACGCCAACTACGGGAATTTTCAAACGGAACTGTACGCACAGATCCGTCAGGAAGCTTTTGGGGAGGATATTGGGCAAAACAGTTGGCTCACCTCAGAGGAGCAGGACAAGTTTTTGGGGTGGCTCGACCTTTCCCCGGGGAAGACGCTCCTCGATGTTGCTTGCGGTGCAGGAGGCCCGGCGCTGCGGATCGCCACTACGACCGGCTGTTCCGTCGCCGGCATTGACGTTCACGCCGAGGCGGTTGCGACCGCGAGTGCGCTTGCAAGCGAGCGCGGCTTGGCCGAGCGCGCCAAATTTCGATCTATAGATGCTACCGGGCCGTTGCCATTTTCTGACGCCAGCTTTGACGCAATCACCTGTATTGACGCCATCAACCACTTCTCCGACCGGCCACGCGTCATTACGGAGTGGGCGCGCTTGCTGAAGCGCGGCGGACGACTGCTGTTCACCGATCCCGTCACTGTGACTGGGCCGCTGACGAATGCGGAGGTCGCGGTGAGGAGTTCGGCTGGTTTTTATCTCTTCGTTCCGCATGGCTACGACGAATCCGCTATTGCGCGGTGCGGATTGCAACTGCTGGTTTGTGAAGACGTAACTGCGAACATGGCCAAAGTTGCCGAGGCGAGACGCGCTGCTCGCGCATCGAGAAGCGCGGCGCTTCGTGAAATCGAAGGCCAGCAGGCATATGAAGGCCAGCAGGAGTTCCTGGCCGTTGCCGCCAGTGTCGCCAGAGAAGGCCGCCTTTCTCGCTTCGTCTATGTTTCAAAGAAGTTGAGCTGAGTAGTTTCCAAGAGGCAAAGGGAGGCCCCATGAACTCGCATGGAACGGCTGCTAAGGCGATGGCCGAGTTAAGTGATGTCGGCCAGCGCGCCAGACGGCGCGTCGCTTACCGGCTGCTTCCTTTTGTATTTCTCCTTTACATCGTCAATTACATCGACCGCGTCAACGTTTCCTTTGCCAACCTCAGGATGAGTGCAGATTTAGGCTTCAGCGACCGGGTCTACGGTTTAGGAGTAGGGATGTTCTACATAACCTATGTCTTGTTCGAGATACCTGGAGCCGTCATCGTCGAACGCTGGAGCGCGAGGAAATGGATTGCACGAATCATGATTTCGTGGGGAATCGTCACGATTCTGACCGGGTTTGTGCACACTGCAACACAGTTCTATGTCGCCCGTTTCTTTTTAGGGGCTGCTGAATCCAGCTTCTTCCCCGGCATGATCGTTTACTTGACACATTGGTTTTGCGCGCGCGACCGGAGCCGAGCCATCGCGTGCTTATATGCAGCTAATCCCGCGGCTTCTTTGATCGGCTCGCCCCTGGCGGGCTGGCTCCTCGGGGTACATTGGCAGTCACTTGCAGGCTGGCGCTGGCTCTTTATTCTGGAGGGGATTCCTGCCGTAGTCGTGGGGATTATCACCTTCTTCTACATGACGGATAGGCCGGTGCGAGCGGCTTGGCTTCCTGGGGATGAACGAGACTGGCTCGTTAAGGAATTGCAGGAGGAGCTACAAGCAAAAAACAAAATTCGAAACCCTACGATTTTGGAAGCTTTTGGAGACACACGCACTCTAAGATTGATTCTTGCATATTTTCTGGCTCTCACAGGAGCCCTTGGAACCATCTACTGGATACCAACCTTCGTCAAGCGCCTCTCGGGATTTCCTAACCGGACAGTGACTTCACTGCTGCTGATTCCCGCTCTGATGGGGATCGCCGGGATGCTCATCAACGGCTGGCACTCCGACAAGACTGCCGAGCGGCACTGGCACAGTACCATTCCGCTTGTCGCTGCCGGATTGATGTTCGGGTTCTTGACCCTCTTCCGCCACGAAGTCCCGCTGGCGATTGCGTTTTTGCTCCTGGGCAGTGGTTTCTTGTATGCGTACTACCCCGCTTTCTGGGCGATACCGACTATGATTCTAAGCGAGGCAGCGGCCGCCGCCACATTCGGACTGATCAATTCCATCGGGCAACTCGGCGGCTTTGCTGGAAATTATGCGATTGGTTTTCTCAACGATCGAACGCACTCACTTGCAGCCAGCTTCGCGTTCATAGCGTTCGTCTATGTTGCGGCGGGAGGCCTGATTCTTAGTCTAAGATTTCGCGGTCCCGCTGATGTCTTTCCGAGATCGAACTAGCTCGAAACTGTCTGTCGCGGGCCGGGCGGGAGACGCCTGAGTTCTGTTCGTTGACTTGCCTCCTGGCGCAACCTACCATGTGCTCCAAATGCCGGGCACCAACGCTCTAATCGGCCAGACTGTCTCGCATTACCGCATCCTCGAGAAGTTGGGCGGCGGCGGGATGGGTGTTGTTTATAAGGCCGAAGACACGCGTCTCGGCCGCTTCGTTGCTCTGAAGTTCCTTCCTGATACTGTGGCCAAAGACCCGCAGGCGTTAGCGCGATTCCAGCGCGAAGCGCAGGCTGCTTCGGCGTTGAACCATCCGAATATCTGCACGATTTACGATATAGGCGAAGAAAACAGTCGGGCCTTTATCGCCATGGAGTATCTGGAAGGCAATACCCTAAAGCACGCCATCGCAGGTCGGCCAATGGAAATGGAGGCGTTGCTGGACGTTGCGATTGGAGTGGCCGAGGGACTGAACGCGGCGCACTCGAAAGGCATCGTCCATCGAGACATCAAGCCAGCGAACATTTTCGTTACCGAGGGCTCTCGACTTTGGCCTTGCAAAGGTGAGAACGGCAAAGAGCGCGACGAGCGACACGGACACTCTGGCTACCCAAGGCGTCGACACGGACCAACTGACAAGTCCCGGCAGTACCTTGGGAACCGTTGCATATATGTCGCCGGAACAGGCTCAGATCAAAGAACTGGATGCACGCACCGATTTGTTTTCCTTTGGGACAGTGCTCTATGAGATGGCGACTGGCAAGCTGCCCTTTCGAGGCGAAAGTACAGCGACGATTTTCGATTCCATCCTGAATCGTGTTCCAGTTGCTCCAGTGCGATTGAATCCCGACTTGCCTGGGAAGCTGGAAGAAATAATCAACAAGGCTTTGGAGAAAGATCGCAACTTGCGTTATCAACACGCCTCTGACGTTCGTACTGATCTCCAACGGCTGAAGCGGGACACGGATTCCGGAAAGGCGCCCAAGCCCGGTCTCGCGACCGCGGTGACAACGACGGAGAAGGAAGCACCAGCTCACCGGTTTTGGTCCAGATGGGCCGTGCTTTTTGCAGCCATCGTGATTGTGGCTGGAATGCTCTTGGCTCGGCTAAAGTGGCAAGTGCCGCCACCCAGTGTCTTGGGTTTGACGCAAGTCACAAATGACGGAAGCTCGAAGTACCCGCCAACTCTTACCGACGGCTCGCGCTTGTTCTACATGGCACTCTTTCAAGGAAATGTTCTCTATCAGGTCTCCGTGGCAGGCGGGGGAGCTGCGCCCATTTCGGAACCCTTCCCAGGTCTTATTGCTGAATTGGAAGGAATGTCCCCCAGTGGGTCGGAACTCCTGGTACAGGGTTATGAAGGCGGGTCAACGGGCGAAGGATCCCTCTGGGTAGTGCCAACTTTAATGGGATCAAGACACCGACTGGGTAACATCGTCTCCAGTGCGGCCAGTTGGTCAGCGGATGGACAAACAATTGCTTTTGCCAGAGGCGGTACATTGAATCTTGCACGAAGCGATGGTTCGGGAGCACATACCATCTTGACCTTGGACGGCCCACCTTCTTGGATTCGATGGTCGCCTGACGCCAAGAAGCTACGTTTCACTGTGGCTGATCTAAAGACCGGATCGGAGTCACTTTGGGAAGCTGGAGCGGACGGAACCAATCCTCATCCACTGCTTCCAGGCTGGAACAATCCTCCCTCTGAATGTTGTGGCGGTTGGACCCCGGACGGAAGATATTTTGTCTTTCAGTCCACGCAGCGCGGTAGGTCGGACATCTGGGCGATACGCGAGAAAGGGACGCTATGGGGAAAATCTAACCAGGCACCCACACACTTGACGTTGGGTCCGATGGACTTTCTGGGGCCAGTTCCCAGCAAAGATGGCAAGAAGCTGTTCGTGTTGGGTTGGCAGCGACGCGGCGAACTCGCCCGCTACGACGCGAAATCCGGCCAGTTCGTGCCGTTTATGTCGGGAATATCGGCCGAGGGTTCCGAGCTTTTCACGAGACCGGCAGTGGGTAACTTACGTAAGCATTCCGGAGGGGAATCTTTGGAAAAGTAAGTTGGATGGAAGCGAGCGGCTGCAACTCACGTTTCTTCCTTTGACTGCTTACGAGCCACGCTGGTCTCCGGATGGCAAGAGGATCGCTTTCCAGGGGATCATACCAGGACAACCGTGGAAGATGTATCTCATCTCCTCAGACGGGGGTGCGCCGGAAGAAGTCATGACCGGCATCGGAGATCCGGGTTGGTCACCTGACGGAACCTCTTTGATCTTTCATTCGGGTATGGCCGATTTTGCGTCAACCTCGCCGCGAGCTATCCAGCTGCTGGACTTGAAGACTCGGCAAGTTTCAACAATCCCGGATTCAGAGGGATTGTATTCCCCGCGGTGGTCGCCGGATGGGCGCCACATCGCTGCCCTGCGAGTGGGTTCGGAGACCTTGCAAATCTTCGATGTCCGCACGAAGAAATGGGCAGAATTGGCCAGGATTGTCGTTGGGTTCCCAATGTGGTCGTGGGACTCAAAGTATATCTACTTCGACTCTCTTGAAAGCGTCCCGAACTTGTATCGCGTTAGGATCGCCGACCACAGTCTAGAGAAGGTGGCAAGCCTAGGAGGCATCCGCCTCGCGCCAACGTATGGCGGTAATCTGACTGGTCTAGCTCCAGACGATTCTCCTTTGGTGGTGCGAAATGTTGGCAGCCAAGAGATCTACGCACTTGATATGGAGTTGCCATGGGACCGAGGGTGCTGCCTCCATTCGACCCCGACATTCCCATCCTCGTCGCCGCGAAAGCGGAGTACGCGAAGCTGAAATAAGCATCCGAATCGCTTAAAGATGGCGACCGGGACCCACTTCGGCCATTACAGTCGTTTGTCAGGACTCAGCCTGTTAAACGAACCGAGATTCGACATTGCGCTAGAGCAGTCCCAACGTTGCGTGCAGGCAACGACGGCAACCAGCTGGCATGTGATGCTTATACTGCTGCAATTAAGGGAGCTTCTCCGCCCACCAGAACTGTCAAGAACCCTGGAGACGACTACGCCGTTAAGACATGGGACTAACAGAGTTGCTGTGAATGGTGCGAATGCGATGGTAGTTGGTCTATCCCGAACTACTCCGTCACACGATTCTTTCATAGCTGCGCAGGGACTCGGAGATTCCGTACAATTGATTTGCGTTGCCCCGCTCCCAATAAGAACAGAAATGGAGTAGCGACTTGTCATTAATTCGCATTCTCGTAGTTGACGATTTCAAGGATTGGCTACGGCAAGTCCGTTTGCTGTTTCAATCCCGCCCAGAATGCCAGGTCATTGCTGAAGCGTCGGATGGATCAGAAGCCGTTCAGAAGGCCGAAGAATTGAAGCCGGATTTGATTGTGCTGGACGTCGGTCTCCCGAATTTGAGTGGAATCGAAGCTGCCCGGCAGATACGACAACGCTCCCCCAACTCCAAGATCATCTTTCTAAGTCAGAACAGCGATCTCGACGTCGTCAGGGCAGCCTTCGATACGGGCGCGTTGGGTTACGTTCACAAGACAGATGCCGGAAGCGAACTACTGCCTGGCGTGGATGCGGTTCTTGGAGGTAAGCAATTTCTCAGTAGTAGCTTAGAAGGCCACCGGTTCACCGGCACCTCAGAAGAGAAAGCCCCTCATCGCCATGAAGTTCTGTTCTATTCTGATGACGCGATTCTTCTAGATAACCTTACTCGATTCATTGCTGTCGCCCTAAGGGCCGGTAACGCGACGATTGTGCTCGCTACGAAGTCACACCGGGACAGTCTTCTTCAGAGATTGAAGGCAGGGGGTGTGGATATTGATGGCGCCCTTCGACAGGGCACCTGCACTTCATTGGATGCCGCAGACACGCTCTCGACAATCATGGTGAATGGTTTGCCCGACCCGGTTCGATTTTTCGAGCGGATTGACGGCTTCATTGAAGCAGCTGCTAGAGCAGCAAAATCAGAGCAACCTCAGGTTGTTGTGTTCGGTGAAGCTGTGGCTCTCTTGCAGGCGGAAGGCAAAGCGGATGCCGCGATTCGGCTTGAACAACTTTGGAACGAGGTGGCCAAAAGACACGAGGTAAATATCCTGTGCGCATATCCATCGAGCAGCTTCCACGGGGAGGAAGACGAACACGTCTTCCAGAGCATCTGTACGGAACACTCAGCTGTTCATGCTCAGTGAGAAGTAAGACTCAATTCTAGGTTAATCTGCCGCAGCGGCGTCTCCCTCTTTGAGTTGGCGCAGGTCTTCTACCGGCACAGCAAATTCAGCAGTGCCACAATTCAAGCAGACCACAACCGCGGGGAACACCCACACCGAGGGCTTGTCAATATTTTTCAGTTCGAGAAAATGGATGGCCATCTCCGCGCTGAAGTTCCTTTGGTCAACTGACCCACACGACTTGCAGGGCATCCGAAGTCCCCCTTAGGACACATCTGTTGATGGAAAGCTTCTCTCTAAGGAAGACTCAACCGACACCAATCCTTCCTTTACCGCAAATAAAACCAGCTCGGCGTTACTCCGAAGATTGAAAGCTCCCATGATGTGATGCTTGTGAAATTCCACGGTCTTTTCACTTAGGTTGAGCGCGCCCGCGATTTGTTTGATGGGCAGTCCTTCACCATACAACTGAACGATTTCCCGCTGTCGTTGGGTCAGGCACTTGGAAAACTGCCGCGCCCTGGCCTTCGTGGCAACCCAGTCTTCAGGTCTCAACCGGGGCGTTAAATAGGACTCGTTATGCAAGACGCGATCAATCGCCTTTAGCAGTTCTTCTCCGGCTGAATGTTTCAGCACAAACCCGATCGGGCCGAGTTCGAGAGCCGCAGCCGCAAGATTTGGATCGTCTCTCATTGTCAGGAACACGAACTTGGTGCAGGGAGCATCGGCTTTGATTCGCCGCGCCGCATCTAGGCCATTCATGAGTGGCATTCCGACGTCCACAACAATCACGTCTGGGCGAAGTTGTAAGGCTTCTTCGACCATGGCGCGACCGTTCATCACCAACCCTACAACGGTATAGGTCTTTTCCAAATAGACCCGCAATGTCTCAGCGAACATGGCGTGGTCATCTGCGATAAGGAGGCGTGGCCATCATCATCGACGTCCAAAAAAAAGTGGCGGCGCTGTTGGGTCACCCGATTCCGGAGCCGGACTCCGACCCCGAGGGGAAATCCTGATGGCCGCCGTCATCGAACTAGCAAACGACGTCGGCACCAGCGCTGCTTGCCAGGCACTGTGTATGCCTCGCGCTTCTTACTATCGTGATCGCCGTAAGATTTCTTCTCCGGCGATAGTTAGGTCGTAGGCTGCTGCAACGACAAGCCGCGCCGGTCAGGCACTTAATGCAGGTCATCGATTCAGGGAATCACCAACTGACTCGTTGAATTGCTGGTACGAGGTCGAAATGATGATCGCGGCTCAAGAGGGGAAGCCCGTGCTGCCTGCAGAGCGCCGCGATCCAAACGTCATTCGATGGAATCGGTGTGCCGGCTTTTTTCAGTTCGGTGCGAACGGCGCTGTAGTGAACCGTCGTCGGTTCTTCTACGCCGAGAATTCGAAAGTCCGATAGGTATTCGGTGAGCCATTCTTCGTAGATCTGCCGCCTACGAGAGTGTGAAATCCCGTATCGGTATTCGCCCAACACAATCACGGGAATGGCGATTTGAGCCGCCTTCCGAAGAAAGGACTCTATCCCCGGGTCGCCCTCGACCAAGGCAGAGAGTCCGTTCGTGTCCAAGATCACAAGCGGTCCTCTGGCTCGATCTGCTCGAACTCCTGTTCGATGATGCGGTTGACCTTGGCTGTTTCCTTGCGAAGGTGCTGAAGCTTACCAAACGCCTTCATCCAAGGTTTTTCCTTCGTCTTTGGAGAAGCGACGAGCTTATCCTTGACCGCCTCTGTGACGTACTCCCGAAACGGAATTCCTCTCTCCGCTGCCGCTGATTTCGCTCGTCGAAATATGGTGTCTGGAATCTCCAAAGTCGTCTTCATTTTTCTATACTCCCATATTTATGGGAAGGCGTCAAGACAACCATTAATGCAGGCCAAAGGCCCTATTGCCAACTTAGGGGTTCAACCCACAACGTCGAGAACAAATCGAGAGAGACACCTCGCGGTGCGCTCAAAATGCGCCCAAGAAAATTGGGGTCAGTTGCGGCGTTCAAGCTCGAGGACAAATCGTCGAATAGAACTCTCGCGGAGCGGTCAAAATGTTTTCAAGAAAATTGGGGGTTCGTTGGAAGGTTCAAACCGGAGAACAAATCGAGAACAGAACCCCCCAGATACCCCTAAAACGGTGCTGTATGACGCAGCGAGAGACTAGAAAAATCAGCTACTTACAGAGTCTGTTGAGAACAACGGGTTGGAGGTTCGAGTCCTCCCCGGTTCACCATCTCTTTCAGAAACAATAAGTTAGACGTCCAGAAAGTTGAGTCCCGGCGTTTTAGGCAACATCAGGCAACAACTTCCCCGCCATTTCTGCAAGAGGCGCTGCAAAGTCCTCCTGTAAAACATGGCCGTAAACATCCAACGTAGTTCGGGTGTTCGCGTGTCCAAGCATTTCCGACACAACCTTTGTCGGGTACGTTCGGAGCGCCCACGTCGTTACCGAGTGGCGTAGGTCATGCCAGCCACCGATACGAAAGCCCAGTTTCGCGCAAGCTGGGTGGATATACCGCCGCAAAGCATTCTTCTGATTTATCGGCGTAGACTCAGCTTGTGAACGAAAACAGAAGCCATCCCCCTCGGTGAGGCACTTCACGCGGTCCGCCAACCAAGCAGGAAGTGGTAGGTCTCGCGCAGACTTCTTCGTTTTTAGCTCTCCGTACTCGCCTCCACAGTTCCCTTGGTAGAATCTGTGGCGCAATCGGAGCACGTTCGCCTCGAAGTCCTGGCGTTTCACCCCTACGGCTTCGCTGATCCGCAATCCTGTAGCAGCGAGAAACAACACCAGCGTCGAATACGGCTCTCCCAACTGCGACGCCAACGCAATCACTTGCTCCGGCCTGAGGACAGTGCGGTGCACTTTTGTAGGGGCTTGGGTAGGGTTATGCCAACGGAAGGGTTTTTATCCAACCAACCGCTAGCAACCGCCCACGAAAGCAGACGATTCAGAACGACCCGCATACTGCGAATTGTTGAACGGCAGAATTTTTTTGCCTTTTCCGCTAAGAAAAGCTCCGCATCGAACCGAGTAATGCTCTTTATTTCACGTTCTCCGAATGCCGGGATAACGTAGGAGGTTAGAGCATATTCGTAATGAGCCGCCGTGGTATTTCTGAGCGTCGGCGGGGTGGTTGGCAGCCAACTGTCCCGCCAAAATACTCTCTCCTTGACCAACTAGGAGAGTTCTGTTAAGGTCTCTCTCCTAGACACACAAGGAGAGATCGTGGGCAAAGCGATTGATTTGCTGCAAGGCACACTGGACATGCTGATCCTCAAAGCTGTCTCGCTTGGCCCGCTGCACGGCTACGGGGTTTTGCTGCGCATTCAGCAGATCTCTGGCGAACAACTGGAGATCCAGCAAGGCTCGTTATATCCAGCGCTCTATCGTGTGGAACATCAGGGCTGGATCGCCAGCGAGTGGGGGGAATCAGACAACAACCGCAAAGCAAAGTTCTATAGCCTGACCGCAACCGGGCGGCGCCAACTCCATTCGGAAACCGAAAAGTGGAACCGAATGGCGTCGTTGATCGCGAGTATTCTGCGAACTACTCCGGAGGAGATATGAATCTCACTCGCTTCCGCTCCTGGTTGAAGTGGATGGTCAAGGGACAGCGGCTTGAAAGTGAAATGGAAACGGAAATGCGTTTCCACATTGAGAGCCGCGCAGCGGACCTGGTTCGCAACGGCCTTTCCCAGCAAGAAGCGATGCGACAGGCGAGGATTGAGTTCGGCGGAATCGAGTCTCACAAAGATGCCGTGCGGGCATCCGTAGGCGTGCGCTGGTGGGGTGAACTAGGTTCGGACATGCGTCATGGATTGAGATTGTTGCGCAAGAATCCAGGTTTCACCGCGGTTGCGATTTTGACTCTGGCTCTCGGCGTGGGAGCCAACACGGCAATTTTCAGCATCGTGAATGCCGTGTTGTTGCATTCTCTGCCCTACCGCGACCCCGATCGTTTGGTGAGGATCTTCTTTAACGAGCCCGGCGTAGGATTGCGGGACGTTGAGTTTTCCAAGCCCGAACTGGATGACCTGCAGACGCGAGCGGGTGTATTTGAAGATGTGACCCCGATTTTCGAGGGTAGCGAGAATTTGACCGGCGCCAAACAGCCCGAGCGCGTCGAGGCGGTTAATGGCAGTTTCAGCTACTTTTCCATGCTGGGTGTGACCCCGCAAATTGGACGGTTGTTTGGTCCACAGGACTTCGCGCCTGGTTTCGCTTCAGTGGCCGTGATCAGCGATGGACTGTGGCGCCGTGCCTATGGCGCCGACCCGAATGTTCTCGGCCGTACCATCCGGCTCGACGGTGATCCCTTTACAATTATCGGGGTCCTGCCACGCGGATTTCGCCATCCTGGACCGACGACTTCCGGCGACGTGGAAGTGTTTGGCGCCGGCGGATTCAGCGCAGATCCCTTTCCCCAGCCAATGCGTGGTACCCGGATTTTAGTATCTGGAATCGGACGACTTAAGCCTGGCCTGACACTGGCGCAAGCTCAGGCGCGGCTCACTGCCATGGCCCACGAATTGCGTCACGACTTTCCCACCGATTACCCGCCGCAGGCGCAATGGACAATTGAGATTCAACCATTGCAAGAAACTTTGGTAGGCAATGTTCGGCCCATGCTGCTGGTGTTACTGGGTGCGGTAATCCTAATCGTTTTCATCGTATCGTTGAACATTGCCAATCTCCTCTTGGCGCGCGCTTCGGGGCGACAACAAGAGATGGCGGTGCGGTTAGCGCTGGGCGCGAGCCGCGGCCGCATGGTGCGCCAGATGCTGACCGAGTCCATGCTGCTGTCGCTCATCGGCGGTGCCGCGGGAATCGCAACCGCAGTTGGTACTTTAGGCTTCATCCTGCGCTTTGTGCCATCGAACGTTCCCCGGCTCAACGAAGTACGAATCGACTGGGTGGTGCTGGCCTTCGCTCTGCTGATTTCCATTCTTACCGGCTTAGTGTTTGGACTTGCTCCAGCGCTTCATTCGGCAAAAGTCGCTCTCTCCTCGGCCATTCGTGAAGGCGGTCGCGGTTCCGGCTATAGCACTACGACCGGCCGATTGCGGGATGCTCTAATCGTCTCGGAACTGGCATTTGCCGTCATACTGATGGTGGGAGCCGGCTTGCTGCTGCGTACGCTGCGGGATCTGTTGCGGGAAAATCCAGGCTTTAATCCAACTCAAGTCGTCACGGCAAACACGTGGCTAGGAAATCCCAACGATCCGAAGACGGATCCGTATCTCGGTATTCCTGGTAACGCCACCTTTGATCGTGAGTTGCTGCGGCGCATGAAGGCAATTCCGGGAGTAGAACTCGCCGCAATCACCTCATCTCTACCGACCACCAATAGCAACCCCAACGCGGTCGGTGGCTTAGCGATTGAAGGCTTCGCGATTGAAGATAGACCGGTCGAGTCCTCGCAGGATCTGCGCGCCGAGAGAATTCGGATAAGCCCTGATTATTTTAAGGTGTTCCAGGCGCCGCTCCTACGGGGCCGCTCATTCACCGAGGGCGATGAAGACGGCAAACCGCTGGTGGCCATCATTGATGAAAGCACCGCTCATAAGTATTGGCCAACCCGCGATCCGCTGGGCCGCCGAGTGCGGTTCGGACAAGACCCTACGGAGCCATGGACGACCGTCGTGGGCATTATTAAGGATATTAAGAGTGACGGTCTCGACATCGATGGCGTTCCCCACATCTACGTTTCGACCTATCAAGACCCCAGCAAGCAAGTGAACGTGGTGTTGCGGACTTCTCTGCCCGCGACCCTGGTCGAACCGCAGATTCGGCATGAAATCCAGAGCATTGATCCCGGCCTGCCCGTATTCAATGTTGTCTCTATGAATGACATCCTTGATCGGTCACTGGCTTCACGCCGTTTTTCTGCCGACCTGGTGGGCGGATTCGCCGGCCTGGCGGTGCTTCTGGCCTCCATCGGAATTTATGGCTTGCTGGCCTACATGGTCAGCCAAAGATCGCGCGAGATCGGTATTCGCATGGCCTTGGGGGCCGGGCGAGGCGGCGTCCTGAAGGTGTTCTTGCAAAAGGGTATAGTGCTGGCGGGCCTCGGAATTGTGGCCGGCATCGTCGTTTCTGCATCCACTGCGTCGTTGATGGGCAGTTTGCTTTACGGCGTGCGCCCGCATGATCCGGCTGTGTTTGTGATCGTTCCTCTGCTTTTGTTTGCCGTTGCCGTTCTAGCCAGCTACCTTCCAGCCCGGCGCGCGACCAAGGTGGACCCAATTATTGCCCTGCGCGAGGCATGAACTTGCTGGGTTTACGGCCCGTTCATAAGGACAGTCCTAGCCTCGCGTGGGTGTGTTTTCGCAGTTCATTGCCAATCCAAAGGAGAAATTTACCATGAGGCGGTCTTCGCCTGTGCTGGTTGCGGTCACACTGCTTGCCGTCGTCGGAACCAGTTTTTACAGTCAAGGCCAACCGCAGAATCAACCTCCGCGCCCTGCGCGTTCCCGAGCAGACGAGACGCTGGCAATGTGGAACAGCATCGCGAACAAACTCATCGCCATGGCCCAGGATTTTCCCGAAGACAAATACGACTTCAAGGTGCAGAGACCAGCGCACCTTTGCCCAAACTCTTTTACACGTCGCCGGGGTCGATTACCTCCTGATACGGACGGTTTCCGGGTCGAACATCGGGCCTGACCTGGGCAAGGACGTGGTAAACCCGTCGCGAGACGTTTACAAGACGAAGGCCGACGTGGTGAATCTGATTCAGCAGGCAGTCGCGGACGGAGCGAACCTGATTCAACAGCAGGGCGACGCGGGACTGGAAGAAACGACGAAATTTCCGTTTAGGAACAAGCTGGTCCACAATTCCTACAACTGGATGTTCGTCATCGAGGACAGCGGCGAGCACTGCGGCCAGCTCGTGGTGTACTATCGCGCCAACAACATGGTGCCGCCGGCATCGCGGCCGCGATAAGGCCCTTGAAAGTTCTCGACTGAAATTCCTAACTCCCGAATTGTCGTGCCAACCGGAAGTCCTATAGAAGGGGATGTCAAGCGAAAAACACTTCTCCCTGAGCCGGAAGCCCGAACTGTTTTGGCTGCATCCAGGCCACCACGACCTTTTGTCTTTTTTTCTTCAGCCGCTTGACCGTTTTGATTCGTCGCGGAGCAGCCCTGTAGGCCGCGGAGCGACGAGGCCCCGATGCTTCCTTCCCATCCCATTCGTTTCATGTTCGCTTTCATGACGGCGCCATTCGGTTCTCTGAAACTCGTAAGCAAAGGTGGTTGCAGAGTTGCCAACCATGGTCCTATTTGAGACTCGTGGCCTATAGCTTTCTTGGGTCATGCGAGAGGGCATAGGGTAATCCAGGAGACTCGGTGCCGAAGCACATAAATCGCCTAACTTCCGGCTGGATACTCTCTCTCGACCCGAGCGTCTCAACAAGAACCCGACTGGCCACCGCCAAGGATATGATTTCCTCAAGGGATGGAACGGACTCTCTGCCCGAGACGCTCAAGCTGCTTGCGGTTTCAGTTGTTCAGCGTCGAAATGTGCTCCTTTCTTCCAGACCATTAAAGTGATCGCCGCAATCTTCCGCGCTAAGGTGAGGCGAGCCATCGAAGGCCTCATGCCTTTGGTGAGCAAGGCCTCGTAGAAATCGTGGAAGGGTCCAGCACCGCTGCTGGCCTTTGAGGCTGCACCTTTGAAGATGGCTTTCAAATCATGATTGTGATTTTGATTCAGCCCACGAAGCTGCTGTGGTTTCTTCGAACGTTGCAGTTGTCCGGCCACGTAGCGGTATTGCGCACTGTCGTACGTCTCCATCGCCAGGCCGCTGTAGGCCCACAGTTGCCGATTGGTGCGGAAGCGATGCGGTGTCTGAATCAGCGCGATCAACAGAGCCGCCCGGATCGGACCAATCGAAGGAATCTGGCGTAACAATTTCCTCTCGCTATGTTTTCGACTCTCCGCCAAGAGATCTCGCCGCACTTGTTGGCGCAGGGCCTGCAGGGCATCGAGCTGCTGGTAGAAGAACTCGGCCCGACGGCGCACGCCGGCTTCCGTTATTTTGCCCAGCCATTCCGAACGATGGTGCGGTGCGTAGACGGTCGCACCTTCGCAGGCAATGCCCCAGCCCCGGTAGAGAGCCTTGAGCCGATTCATGACGCGCGTGAGATCAACTCTTTCAGCGTTCGTAGGCCGTTCTCTCAGGAGTTAGTGCAGTTCGGGGAGGGCTCACTCACCTTCCTCGAACCCCGTTTCTGCCCAACTTCCTGAGCCGACCAGTCGGAACTACCGTGGGAAACCTGCCCTGGGTTCCGACTTGATCAGCGATATGTTGCAAACGCTAAGAACGTGAACTTCACGCGAATCGATATTCACTTTCTGCTTCAGCCTGATTGAACGCAACCAAGTAAAGGCCGAAAGGATCGCTGTGAACTGCTGTCGATTTTGTTGAAGGGGACAGTCCAGGCATCTACTTGGCTTGCCTGCCGTGGTCCTGGCATAGGGCGACCAGATCTGCTATGTTTGCTTCGCCGACGCACATGACCGTATCTGCGGCACCCCAGTAAATCTTCACGGTTCCGTCGGACTCGGGAACGGCCCCACAGGTGAAGACTACATTGTGGACATATCCGGTTATTTCCCAGGGATCTTGCGGTTGCAAAATCCAAGAGTCGCCCACCCCAATTATCTTGGCCGGGTCCTGCAGGTCATGCAGAGCAACCCCTAGACGATAGACCGATCCATCCATCGTCTTGAAAACTCCGTGATAGATGGAAAGCCATCCCTGGTCCGTTTTGATCGGCGGCGCTCCCGGACCGATCTTCATTTCGTCCCAGTGGTACGGGACCGGCCTCATGATGAGCTGAGATAGGCCCCAGAAACATAAGTCGGGAGAATAGGAAATCCAGATTGACCAGGGAGAGATTTCAGAATGAGGACGGTCCAGTCGGACATAGAGTCCATCAAACTTCTCGGGAAAGATCACCACATTCCGATAATCCGCCTCGGTGATGAGGGAGACTCTTTCTACCTTACTGAAGTCCTTCGTCTTCGCTAGAGCGATCCGCACTCCATTGCGCGAGTAGGCGCTGTAGGTGATGATGTATTCCCCATCCAGCAGAGTCACACGTGGGTCTTCAACGCCGAACTCTTCATAGGCGGCAAATGGGCCGTTCCGCGCAGGAGTGAGAAAGGGCTGTGGGTCGGCGGTGAATTGAAATCCGTCGCGGCTGCGGGCCAAACCAAGGATCGACCGGCCCGTGCGCAAATGGGAACGGAAAAGCATAATGTATTCATTGTTATGTTTGATAACCGCTGCGTTGTGAACTGTTTCCACCGCGTAGGGGATATCCTTGTTGGTCAGGATGGGGTTGTGGTTATAGCGTCTGACAATGTCCGCCTTCATGACTGCCTCTTTTCTTTTTCTATCAAATCAAAAATCGTTGCGTAAACCTGTTCGTAGCCCTCCACCATAGTTTCGATAGAAAAGCATTGCTGGACTCGTTGACGGCACGCGCGACGATCGATTCCAGAAAGGCGGTCCAGCCCCAGCACCGCTTCATTGACGTTGTTGACCAGAAAGCCGGTCTGTCCGTCCTGGATCACCTCACGGCACGAGCCCAGATCCATGGCAATCACAGGCACGCCAGCGGCATTGGCTTCCGCCAGGACCAGACCAAATCGCTCGGGAATGGTGTTCAGATGAAGTAGTGCACAGGCCCGCGCGAACAATGCATTTTTTCCCGCTATCCCGACCGGCCCTACGAAGCAGATTTTTTGACCGTCAATGTGTGGCTTGAGCTTTTCCCGGTAATAGACTTCGTCCTGGATGATTCCTGCGATGATCAAACGTCGGCCGCTCAGGCGCGCGACCTCAATTGCCAGATGCACGCCCTTATCCGGGTGAATTCGGCCTAGAAAGATCAGGTCATCGCCGCCGGATTCCTGCAACGGGTACAGTGAGAGGTCGATCCCGTTATAGACGGTTGCCACGTAATTCAGTCCGGGCGCACGATCCGAATCGCTGATGGAAACGAAATATCCGTCCCTATACTTTTGATAGACGGGCATGATTCTGGGCGACGAGAACCCGTGGACGGTCGTGAGCACCGGCGTCGTGACCAACCGGGTGTAGGTCAACGCCATGAAATCGTAATGGCTGTGGATGAGGTCAAACTCAGTCGCATGCTCGAACGCTTCAGAGATGTGGAGGTACTCAGCCACTTTGGGATCGCCTGAGGGATCCTCCTCATATCCCCGGTCCACGACGGCATGCAGATGAGCGCGGGTCACAGAATCCCTTGTAGCGAACAAGGTTACATCCCAGCCCCGTGCGACCAGCCCTTCGGTAATGTTGCTAGCCACCGTCTCCCAGGCACCATAGTGCAGGGGAGGCGTTCGCCAGGCTACCGGCGATAGCATCGCCACTCTTCTCTTGTTGCTGGTAACGGTCATTCGGCGACAAAGGGACTAGCAAGCCTAGCGTAGTTCGCGTCGAGGGAAATCCTTTCACTATTAAATGATTGCAGCTTGGGTTCGATACCATCAACGGATATCGGGCCCACGTATTGATCGTCCGAAACGTCCTGCTTGGTAAGGACCCCGAGTTCGCGTACATTTTTTCTTCGAGGCATAAGAACTCCCGACAGGAAGCAATAGCATCGAATCGACTGTGCATTCTGTTCTGTTTAGTACACGGATGGAGCAAAGGAATCGTAGCGCGGTTGTACAATCGAAAACTGGGTCTTACGGACTAACCGAAAAGTTCTTGCCTACGGCAATGCCCGGGATTTCAAGGTAAACTGACTCAGGATGTGTCGCTCGTGTAGCGGCAGCGCACGCGCTGGCATATCTGGTGGGAAAACTATTTGGTTCGTTATTTTCTTCAGGGATTCCGCGCCGCCGCGCTAGTGCATAAAGTGCATCCGAGAGCTTGCCTTGCAACCCCGGAGAGTCCTTGTATCTGCATGGTAGAGGAGATCGCGAGATACAACCGTCTAAATTGGACGCCATTAATCAAAAACTGAAACCAGCAGCTCATCTCAAAATGCGAACCGGGAACTCGACGAGTTCGGTGGTGAGGTGACCACAAGTCGCACAAACATGGTGGGAACCACGCGTTCGCGCGTGAAACTTCTTCATGAACAAGTTCCACAAACTGGGCTTCATCGAATACAACGGCAAAATCAAGGTCAATAAAATCCTTGCTCACCGTTGTCTTGCACGAATAACAAGAATTCCAATTAAAGGAACAGAACTTCTCAAAGGATTGGCAGCTTGCCGGGGCCGGGGATAGGAATGCCCGGCAAGCTGATTATCCAAGTTACTTGATCGAAGCGGCTTCTTTCGATTCATTAAGCGGCGCGCTCTTTTGCAGTACGTTGACGAGTTCAATGCCAGTGGGGGGCACGGCCGTCTTCTCGCCTCTCACGATGTCCTTTGCCTTGATGGCGTGTCCGTAGACCTTTTCGCTCGCATCATCGTCGGGGCGAAGGGTGGTTCCTTCAACGGATACACCGGCAAACAGACCGCGGGCACGCGAGTAGCTGAGGATCTCGGCGCGCATCCAGGCGTCGGTATCCGCGGCAGCGGTACGGCCCATGGGGCCTGCTGCGACTGAGGCGTCTGCTCCCAATTTGACCTTGCTGCTGAGAATCGATTCCATACCTCGATCATTCATTACTAGCAGGATCAAATCCGTGGCTTCCGCCCCGATCTGAAAGCCGAAACTTCCACCTTCCAGCGCATACATCGCCGGAGCTCCCCACGCCCCGCGGAATTTATCACCGGTGCGGCAAACCATGGCTCCGCGCCCGTATTCCGCGCCAACCACAAATGCCGCCTTCATCAAGGATGGAAAAACGATGACGCATTCCGCCTTTTCCAAGAGATCATGAGGAATGTTGTCGGGGATGTTGAGGACTTCCCGCAAAACCACTCCACTTTCCTCAAGTCGCTTTTGCTCTTTGGCCAAATCTTGAGCAGATACCGCTCCCGCTGCAAGCGTAAGACATACTGCGGCAACCAAGTATTTCTTCATTACGGACCCCCACGGTCTAGACTTCTCTTGTCGATTTAGTTTCATCAAAACTCGTGGTTGAAGATCTTTCAACACACCTACAACGCGAGAGGGCTATGCGTTACCCGACTCTCAGGCGGGACACTTTCACAATTCCCCAGGTATGTTGAAGTTCATAACTTACCGAAAAGACCAGAATCGATCGTCACAATCCGCCGACAGTTTCAAACCATCACTCTAAAGACGCCCGACAAGCACCAGGACGACAACAATGAGAAGAACGAGTCCCACGCCGCCTGTTGGGACATAGCCCACTCGCGGCTGTGTGACCACCGAGGCAGAGCACCCAAGAGTGCCAAAATCAAGATCACGATCAATACAGGTCCAAGGATGCTTCCCCTTTGTCCACCGCATTCTGTTCTGAATCTCTTAACATCTCCGGCCCAGCGGTGCCCACACGCTGGGCCGGAGTCTTCTTCGTTCAACCTGCTGGTCCTGGCGCTAGATCACGACGGTGATCGCAAAGCGAGAACCGGGATAGTACGGGTCGTACATGTAATAGCCGCCATCGACGTAATCGATGTAGAACTGGTCCGTGTAAAACCACTCAGCCGGCCATGGTTGAACGTATCCAAACCAATAGCCGCCGTACTGGAAGCGAGAATACCCGCCGACCATAACGGGGTCGCCCATGCGGAACTCATGCCCACGACCAAAATTGGAATGGAATCGATCGTCGGGAATTCGACCGCTGCCCCTGGCGCTCAATCGCAGTGCCGGTTGGGCATGCTGCATGGCCGTTTCCTCCTGCGTGCGCTTAGGACCCTTTGAAGATGTAGTCTGTTTTTGATCAGACTGCACGGCCTTGACTTGCTTGGCGTGGGGAGTCTGCTGTTTGGTGGACTTTGCCTGCTCCTGCTCCTGCTGCTTCTGTTGTTGTTCCTGCTGACCCTTGGCTTGCTGCTGTTGTTTTTCAGGCTTCGCCTGTGGCGCCTGTTTGGGGGCCTTAGCTTGCTGTTGCTTTTCGGGCTTCGCTTGCGGTTCTTGTTTCGGAGCCTTAGCCTGCTGCTGCTTTTCGGACTTCGCTTGTGGTTCTTGTTTTGGAGCTTTTGCCTGTTGCTGTTGCTTCTCAGGCTTAGCTTCCGGCTCCTGCTTCGGGGCCTTTGCCTCTTGTTGCTGTTTTTGTGGCTTAGCCGGCTCTTCCTGTTTCGTGGGCTTGTCTTCTGGTTTGTCCTGGCGCGCGTTTGCCGTGGGGCCAAATCCCAGCAACAAAAATAGCGCTGTGGTGCTAAATACTCCAATGGATCTCATTGATGTTGTCTCCACTATCGAATATTTCTTGCCCGCTATAGTCCAGGCAAAAGACTTGCTGGTTCTTGTCGATGAACAATCGTTGATCCCCGAATCGCGACTGTCGACGCAGCCTCTCATCGGCATTGATTTACGTTCCGACGCGTATATGCGCGAGAGAATGAAATAGCCCAAAAATGTTTAGGAGCCACAACACCACCGCAATCACTACGACCCCGTTCAGGATCGATTTGATCGTGCCTTGCATTGGTATGAAGCGGTTCACAAGCCACAACAGAACGCCCACGACGATCAGGGCTAATAGAATTTGAATGAGAGGCATGCTCTTTCTTCCTTTCTCGCTAACCCAAGACACTTCCAGCCTTGACCAAGAAGTTCTCCGTACACTTTCTCATTCAGAAAACGTACAGGCACTCCTTGGACAACATCCGGACCTTCTGCACTGCAATAGGCCTTGTCTAAATTGTCGTTCGAGAATCCTTGAGGCTTGTGACCGCCGCGGGGAATAAGCTTCGGGACGGACTGTCCAACAAAACAGTCTTTTCGCGGCAACTGCATCCTAAGCGTTCCTATGGAAGATATCTGTTCACTTGTATACAGGTTTTCAGGTTTCTGATCGCCCCGATCCGCTCGTGCGGTAAACCACGATGCCCAAGGCAACTCCCAAGAAGACCACACGAATTCCTGCCAAAGAGTTCAAGTTCGATTTGCGGGCTTTTCTGGACACCGCCGGCGCAACACGCCGCGTTCTGAAATTTCGCCAAGGAGAGAAGATCTACCGGCAGGGTGAGCCTGCCCGGAGTGTGAAATACATTCAGGAAGGCGGCGTGAGACTTTCGATTATCAATGAAGACGGTGAGGAAGCGGTCGTGGCGGTTCTCGGTCCCGGCGATTTTTTTGGCGAAGGCTGCCTGGCAGGCCAACCCGTTTTGTATGGGAACGGCCACGGCTATCGCGCCAACTTCCATTCTATCTATTGGTAAGGCGGAGGTGATGCGCTACGCACGGAACATGCACGCTCTCGGATATGTTCATAGCCCATGTGCTGACACGGAACATCCGGACCGAAGAGGACCTGGTGGATCGGCTCTTTAATTCCACCGAGAAGCGCCTGGCTCGCTCCCTGCTGCTGCTCGTGGGTTTTCGTGCTCAAATGAGCGGCGACCAGCATCCCCAGCCCCGCGCTGTCGATATATTCAATTTCTTTCATGTTGAGGACAATTTTCAGCTTCCCCTCGGCGACTGACACGCCTCTAATCCCTCTCATCAGGAAGAAGATGCTCGCGAGACTGTCCAAAACTGACTGCAAACATTCATGCCATTTCTCCCCAGCTTGGCGCGAGAAAGCGCGATGTTGCGCGGCCGTGTAGTTCTCGAAAAATAATCGTTTCATCCTCGCCGGGGTCAAGGGAAGAATCGTGAACCATTTTACGAAACTGTGCGAAACGGGACTGCATGGATTCGACCTCAATTTCATAATCCTTTTATGCCGCACAAGAAGAATAGGAAAGCACTTGATACCGCAACGCACGCCAGCGTCAAGAAGGAATTGGCGAAGCCGCGCATGGCGAAATCCGCTCGAATAGCGGCACTAAATTTAGATATCGCGCGAATTCAAGAACAGCCGAGCACCTCGATGCCCGGAACCGTCGACAAAATCATCCCGCCTTCACTTCCGAGTCAACCGGAAAACGCACAGATTGCAGTTGGCGACTCCGACTGCCAGAATCAACACTTATTCATTGAAAATACGTTAACCGATGAACATGGAGATGAGGTGAGACTCAAAAAGGGGGCTCACGTCGAGGTTACTGTCACAGCCAAGGACGTCCATAACCAAAGCCGACAAAGACAGCGAAACGAATTGGCGTGAGATCCTCGGCCTGTGCTTTCGCCGTCACAATCCCGAGACTCCCTATCCTTACATCCCTGGTTAGCTTCGCAAATACGGAAATGTAAAGCGACGCTCTTGCGCCGACATTACGCACGACCGACTGCGTATTCTGAAGCATTCCTCTTGGTGGCGCAATGAGCTATTCGTGCAGTACGACACTGAGGAGGGAATCGTTGACTTGAATCTCTCCGTTGTATTGGATGAAGCCCAGTTTCCTGAATTTGTTCATGAAAAAATTGACCCGGGACCGCGTTGTGCCAATCATCTCCGCTAGCATCTCTTGCGATACTTTCGGAAGCGCTTTGTGAGGATGACCCGGCACGCCATAGCGCGCGAGCAGCAGCAGAGTACGCGCCAGGCGCTTCTCGGTGGAGTTGAAAAGCTGGTCTATGAGGTCCGCCTCCACTCGAATGTTTCGCCCTAGCATATACGCGATGAAGCGGTCGGAGAACTCGTGCTCCTCATGGAGCGCGCGAATCATCTCGCTTCTCTCAATGACCAGCACGCTGGTAGGCGAGATTGTGGTCGCGGTTACGAGGTAATTGGACTGGCCGGCAAGGCACCCTTCCCCAAGAAAATCCCCCGGCCCAAGGATCGCCACAACGGCTTCTTTGCCGGTCTTATTTACCACAGTAAGCTTCGCACCGCCCTCCTGAATGTACATGACCTGAATCGCGGGATCGCCCTGCGTGAAGACGGTTTCTTTCGCTCGAAACTTGGCTACCTTTCTACCTAGACCGGCCGAGTCGAGAAACAATTTCACATCGAAAACAGGGATCTTCGGAATCACTTTTTTGAGGGAACGAGGGAGCTTCGCAGATGTAGCCATAGCAGGCCCCAAAAGAAATTATACCATCACGTCGACCGCCTGGAGTTGACTTCAACAAGTCCTGAGTCATGAGACTACCGGCGACTCCTCTGTCTACGGAGAACCCTTCCGCGACGACCGGCACACTTCAAACTCCCCGCCTCAGCTGCAGGCTGAAAGCACTAGCCCTGGTCTGTAGAGGCGCAGTTCCTTACCTTTGGCAGCGTTGAACATTCTGATGCTTTTCCGCCAGTGGTGTAACCTCAATCGTCCCGAGTAGCACTTTCTGAGTTCCAAGCCGCACCAACAAAGAAAAGCATCGCAGAAGTTTCCATCCATGCCATCAATCCGATCACCGCGGCCAGGCCACCATAGACAGGCCCAAATTGGATCTTCCGAACGTAAATTCCGAATAGCCAATTGACCCCCCACCACAGAATTGTTGCGGCAGCCGCTCCAGGCAGAACGGACCTCCAGGTTGTTGATCCTGATCGCGCAACACGATAAATCAAGGCCAGCACAAACGTTGCCAGAATCATCGCCAAGACCGGAAGCGTGACGATAAAAAAGTTGCGAACGAACGAAGAGTTGCCAAATTCGGATGTAATCCACTGCTTCAATGGCCGACCAAAGACACTCAACGCAACGGCAACGAGCCATGCCACACTTGCAAAGGAAAACAAAAGCAAACCACGAATCTGGCGACCGAGAAAGGAATGTGCGGCGTGGTCACCATAAATTAGCTCAATGCCCTTGATCATGAGCTTTATCATCTGCGAGCCCACGAGCAGCGTGCCGACCCAACCGATAAGCGCCAGGTACCACGTGTTAACTTCCTGACGCAACAAGTATCCGGATATGAGTTGCCAGCTGCCCGGGGGAAGAACCGCCGAAATCCGCGTGGCGACCTGCTGACCGCCCTCCCCTTCCAAGGAACTCTTCATAAGGCTTAGCGCAGTCACCAGGACTGCAAAGAACGCCAAGAACATATTGAATGCCACCGCCTGCGAAACCATACTGCATTGCGGAATGACTCTCTTCAGCGTTCGAAATAGCTTGTTGGCAAGCGATGTTAACGCCATTCCAGAATTATACTGTTCGTCTTCGAACTGAGCACGTGGCACGGTTCAGGCATCTTGGCGGATAAGGCGTGGCAGGAGAAGACGTTCGAAATCTTCCAATAAAGCTGTGAAGATGCTGATATGCAACCAACCCAGAGTCCTAAAAGCAAGCCACGTTCAATGGATGATGTTGTCGCAGTATGTTTATGGGTGTTAATCGCGGGGGCGCTTTCCTCGCCGTGGTAGTTCGCTCATAGCGTCTTTCGTGAAAAGGGTGTGGTACCACGCGTGAGCCGGTGTGAGAGAAAACGCGGAGTTGGATGAGGTGTTATGAAACTCACAGTCGCGGTGGTCATCAAGGCGATCAAGGTGCATTTGAAGAAACTGAGAACTGGGGTTCGGGTGCCAATTGTAGGTAAGACGGACGATTCGGCAGCATATTTGGGGGGGGGTGTTTGATGAGCATGTTCTATCTCGCAGGAGCACTTTTCGGTCTATGGCTCATAGTGACTTTCTCTCCTTAAGCTGCGCGTCGGCGTTTTCGTCCGTCGCGAGCACCATCCTCGCGACTTCGCAACCATTCAGACACCGCTTCACGGCGATAGAGAATCGTTTTGCCGATCACAGTTCGCGGCGGGCCGATGCGAAGGGAATGCCAACGGTCCAAGGTGCGAGTGCTGACGCCTAGATTCTTGGCCAGGCAATGGGGGCCCAAGTACTCCGTGAAGATGGATTGCGCCGCCATCGCATCTCTTTTGCTACTCATTTGTTCCGTTACTTCCATTTTTCGCCTCCTATCTACTGCCATTCATGGCCAATCTATTGTGGACAGCACGCAGAAGCGAGAGTATTGTGAATTGCAGATAATATTAAACCGTCAGTCACACTATTTATGGACGTACCCGATCTGCTCAACCGGCTGGATCGTCAGGGTTCCGACTACGCGAGCGTTGAGAAATTTATCGGGCTTCTTTCTGAGGCGGACGAAGTGCCGGAACGGCTCAGACGAGCGATAGCGGCTGTGTCAGGAAACAAGTTCGAGCCAAATTACAGGCGGTTGCTTCCCGAACGTCCGCCGCTTCACTCCACGGACGATCTGCCGCTGCTTATTTCCAGGCGATACGCGATTCTCGCCCACACTCCCGCGCCACGAAATGAGGAAGAGTGGAAGGCGCGCAGAGCCCCGCCCCTGGGCCGGCTTGCCGAGCGCATCGCCGCCCTTTTTCTGTCGGGCTACTGGGACAAGCTCCACTTGTGCCAAGTGTGCCGGAAGTGGTTCCTCGGTAGGAAAGATGCCAGGACATGCAAAGCCGCCTGCCGCGAAAGAAAATCAGAGCGTCGAGAGGGATTCAGGTCGCAGCGGCGGGCATGGTTGCTCGAAAACCAGATCATTCCGAGAATCGAGGCCCGCGTAAAGAAGCTCCTGGGGCCGGCGAATCGTTTGCGCCGCGAGAAGTGGGAAAGGCGGCTGGCGGATTACCAAAAGGAATTGGGGCGTTCACGCATTGGCTGAAGAATCATCGAAGCCATGTGCGAGGAAGAAAAACGCATGCTTCGGAGAAGTGTCGCGCAGTTGACTCTCCGCTGACATACCGGTGACTAGAGAAATAGGGCTAAGCGCAATTCCCGCATAAACACTAGGGGAATGCGCGATTCTAGACGCCAAGGTACGCTCATATGTTGTCAGTGGTCCTGTAATTTCGGGCATAAGTCTTGCTCTGGGCATGAAGTGTCTGCCGACGTGTCCTTCTTCCGGTGGAAGAGCGTGCGGCGACGTCAGCCGTTGAATGAAGAAAACCGCCGTTACCAAGGGGAGGACCAGTGTTAATACTATGAAAAAGCCAAGAATTGTGTACGATCAGGATCTTTGATTCGTCGCGCAGTTTGCGCGGTCACGCGCTGCCACGATCCCTTCGGCGACTTTGTCCAGCACGATGCAGACAAGCAGCCTAATTCCTGGCTTCGGGAACGGGCGCGTCCGAAGATTGAGTTGGCCAATTGTCGTTCGTGGGTTGCCAGGATTATCCGGGTTGTACAGCTGTATGTCCTGGAAGATCTTCAGCGTGTCCGGGCCAAGATCTTTCTGAAAGACGATGCCCTGATAGCTCACGATAAACGTCATAACTCCTGTGACCCCGTATTCCGCCGGCGCGGCTGCGAGGGCGAAACCGCCGATCATCGCGCCTTCGACTACGAAGTCCATTTTCCCAAGAGGCGCCGCGGGTCCCTGCCCTTTCAAGATTTTGAAGAAATAGCCGTGGTACGGCTTGGCTTTGTCGGAGTAGCCCTCTTCGAGGGCGTCGGCGATACCCTCGGCGATCGGACCTCCCAGGCTGCCATCAGGATTGCGCCAGACGAGGCCATCGTGTTTTCCGGGAGTGCTGATGACTTTCTGCGCGTATTGGTTGACTTCGGAGCCGTCGTGCTTCTCCAAGGCGTATTCCTGTTGCGATTCAACATAGCCGCGGCAAATTTGGATGGCGTCTAATTCATTCGCACCGATGCGCCGGTCGAGAATCTCTTGTTTGCCCGATTTGGTATCGAAGATCCACACGCCGTTGCGCTTGACGATGGGAATCGGCATCGGCCAATCATCGTTGCCGACCACAAGGCTGGCGCGGTTTGGATTTTTCGGATCAATCGAAACCCACGTTTTCTCATGGGCCTCGGCGGAAAATTGGGCCGCGAAGTTCCTATCCCGAACCGGGTCTTCCGAGGAAACCAAATCTTCACCATGTGGTCCCAAGATCTGATTGAGGGCCGCCACATCCCAACCCTCTGCCGCTTGGACGAAAGCATCAGCCGCCGCTTGAGCAGAGGGGAAGGTTTTCTGCGCCGG
Source organism: Candidatus Acidiferrales bacterium (assembly GCA_963722985.1). Taxonomy (GTDB): domain Bacteria; phylum Acidobacteriota; class Terriglobia; order Acidiferrales; family UBA7541; genus Acidiferrum. The sequence goes on from CAVROZ010000008.1 coordinate 2,343,787, forward strand.
TTGGGCCGTGTCCGTCGTCTTCTGCTGTTGTTGCGCTGATGTAGGCGACTCGTAGAGGATTCCGCAGGCACAGGCAAAGAGCAGCAAGCTGAAAAGCGCCAGTGTAATTGGACGTTTCGCTCGCGAGTTCATTGGCGTGTCCTTGCACATGGTTTCTGTGCCTCCTCCGACCGCCTCCACCTGCACGGTTACCACCGCGATCACCTGCTGCACCGCTGCCTCGATCTCCACCCCTGTTGGGCCGAAGGCCCAAAATTTCTCAATTTTTCTTAGACGTAACCAAGTCCCCAGGCAACTAGGGGAATCCCTAGCATGACAACCGCCGGGACATTTAGGGCTTGATCGAGATCAATCCTTGCTTCAAGGCAAACAAGACTATGTCGGCGGTGCTTATGAAGGTTGAACAATCCCAAGATATGGTGTTTGTGGAATCAGGGATTCCGGCTTCCTGACGCGCCAGAAGTTAGCACCCACTAGGGATTTGCCTAGTAGTATTCGCGTCGGAGTCAGTCTACGAAGATAGCGGGTACTTCCCTTCGGTCAATGGAGCCGCCCAAGCGGAGGTCTTTCGGCCGCGAGAAAAATGCACCTCGGTGTCCGGCGATTTCTGATGTTCCTTTGTCGATGTGGGCGACAGCACGATTCAACGTAGGATCGTCGGTTCGTTTCTGGACAGGAACTTCGATCTCTACGGAGGAGATTTTTGGGACACCCAGGGGACCGTCTTCCGCTGGCTGGCTTCAATAGCGCTTCTGTGACAATAGACGAAAATCTGGAGTTCCCGGACTCGGCTGAATTACGTGCTGGCGGGGTGGCTTCTTGATTTAGCCCAGGTTCAACGAATCATCAGCAATTCGGTTAGGGAGGAAGAAATGAAGTCAAGCAGCAGTTGGACAACAACAGCAGTCGTGTTGATATTGGGAACACTCTGCTTCGTATTTGCGGTGTCTACCAATGCGCAAATAAAAACCGAAAAGTCCACGACGGTAGGCCGCACCACTATGCAAGTTCAGATGGAACGCGGGGAAGTTGTGCTTGTGGACGGCAACGACCTCGTCGTCAAGATGGAGGATGGCACCATTCGCCACTTCCCCAATGTGCCGGAAAGCGCCAAGGTCACCGTGGATGACAAACAACTCGGTATTCATGACCTGAAGCCGGGCATGAAGCTCCAGCGAGCAACCATTACCGCATCCACTCCTCAAACCATCACGACCGTCCAAAAGGTTACCGGAAAAGTATGGCACGTCACGCCGCCTAACTCGGTGATCCTCACACTGGAGGACGGAACGAATCAGTCCTTCAAGATTCCCAATGGCCAGAAATTTACGATCGACGGCCAGGAGGTCGATGCCTTCGGCCTGAAAAAGGGAATGGTTGTCACCGCCACCAAGATCGTCGAGGTTCCGGAAACTTTGGTGTCTGAACACAAGTATGTTTCGGGGACTATGCCAACTCACCCGCAGGCGCCACCCGCAGATGTCCCTCTGCTGATTACTAAGGAAGAATCCACTCCTGCTCCTTCAGCCGTGGAAACAGCGGCGGCTCCTCAGAAGAACCTGCCGAAGACAGCAAGCAATCTGCCCTTGGTCGGACTCCTTGGTTTGTTGCTAATTTCTGCATCGCAGGGAGTCAAGCTCCTACGCTTAGCTCTGGGACACTGTTAGGGAAGTAGGGATTCCTCCAGTTGTTTCGTAGCGGGGCTAAGTCTAAACAGGAATGAACCCGTGCGATTTCCCGCCAGGGAATCGTTGTAGGGATGGCTTTCTTCTCCTGATGGCCATCCCTTCCTTTTTTGCGAACGCGGTGTGAGCCGCCCATTGAGGAAGGACTGTGCCCATTTACTCACAGCGAGACGCACCTATACCTGCCTCAGGGATTGCTGTCGTTTCCCTGGGCCTGAGATCGCAATTCCTCGACGGGCTGACTCCGGCTGATCGCGATACCATCCTGGTAGCAGCAACACGGCGGCAATTCGTAGCCAATTCCGTGATCACAAACCAGGGTCACCCTGCCGACCATTTTTTCGTGCTGACGGAAGGTCTTGTCAGAGTTTTCTTCGTTACAGAAGGGGGCAAGAAGCTTCTCTTTCAGTGGTTTGGATCAGGAGATCTATTCGGTGCTCGCACGATTTTGTCGGTCACCTCTTCTTATCTCTTCAGCACAGAAACAGTAACGAACAGCTCGGTGTTGGTGTGGGATCGCCCCACAATCCGAGACTTGGTCAAACGGTCCCAGGTTGCTCGAGAACGCGTTGTTAACTGCGTCAGACTACGTGGCTTGGCATCTTGCGTCCCACATAAGTTTAGCCTGCTACACGGTTCGGCAAAGAGTTGCTCAAATACTGGTAACTCTTGCCCGCACTATCGGCAAGGAAACCTCCGATGGCGTTGAACTCCACATCACAAATGAGGAGTTGGCTAACGCGGCGAACATCACGCCATTCACTGCAAGCCGCCTGATGAGCAAGTGGCAACGTGACCGTGCCTTAGTAAAGCGTCGCGGTAAGGTTTTACTCCGATGGCCTGAACGGCTGTTCTTGCGTACGATGTGACCGCTGTTAAGTTTCCCACTACTGTTGAATTTCCAAAATTGCGTTAGAGCAAGCCCAAGCTTGCGTGCAGGCAACGACGGCAACCAGCTGGCATGTGATGCTTATACTGCTGCAATTAAGGGAGCTTCTCCGCCCACCAGAACTGTCAAGAACCCTGGAGACGACTACGCCGTTAAGACATGGGACTAACAGAGTTGCTGTGAATGGTGCGAATGCGATGGTAGTTGGTCTATCCCGAACTACTCCGTCACACGATTCTTTCATAGCTGCGCAGGGACTCGGAGATTCCGTACAATTGATTTGCGTTGCCCCGCTCCCAATAAGAACAGAAATGGAGTAGCGACTTGTCATTAATTCGCATTCTCGTAGTTGACGATTTCAAGGATTGGCTACGGCAAGTCCGTTTGCTGTTTCAATCCCGCCCAGAATGCCAGGTCATTGCTGAAGCGTCGGATGGATCAGAAGCCGTTCAGAAGGCCGAAGAATTGAAGCCGGATTTGATTGTGCTGGACGTCGGTCTCCCGAATTTGAGTGGAATCGAAGCTGCCCGGCAGATACGACAACGCTCCCCCAACTCCAAGATCATCTTTCTAAGTCAGAACAGCGATCTCGACGTCGTCAGGGCAGCCTTCGATATGGGCGCGTTGGGTTACGTTCATAAGACAGATGCCGGAAGCGAACTACTGCCTGGCGTGGATGCGGTTCTTGGAGGTAAGCAATTTCTCAGTAGTAGCTTAGAAGGCCACCGGTTCACCGGCACCTCAGAAGAGAAAGCCCCTCATCGCCATGAAGTTCTGTTCTATTCTGATGACGCGATTCTTCTAGATAACCTTACTCGATTCATTGCTGTCGCCCTAAGGGCCGGTAACGCGGCGGCGGGGTTGTTCGGTCCGGAGACGGCGCAGGTGAAGTCTACCTTGCCAGTGAATCCGTTAAATGGAATGACCGCGATCCTGAAAGTGGCGACGCCCGCATTCATGTCGGAAGGACAGAAGCGTAAGAGTCACGTTGTAGCTGGGAGTTGGTGCGCCTTGACATTCGCATGCCAAGGCATCCGCGTGCCCAGACTCGTTGATGCACACGCCTACATCGCCCCCGCCCACGGTAGGAGGGCTGCATCGAGCGCCAAGCTTGGCGCAAACGCGTCCCCGGGGATCCGTGTTGAAGGAACAGGACTGTCCAAGAGTCACTGACGGGGAAACGGCAAAGGCTAGAACAAGGAAGAGAAATCCGAGCACCCATTGAGGCGTTCGCTTCATAACAACTCCTAGAGCGGGAATTGTCATTGCGGCTCGGGGAATTTGCAAGACCATACAGAGGAAATGGGCTGCGCTCCTGAGAAGTCGCGTACTCGGAAACTTGAAATCCATGTGGACGAGTACGCCGTTAATCAAGCGTTGCTCAGCTAAAAGTCGGTCCGTGATACGATGCGCATCTCGAGCCTGCAAATTACCGGCGGGGATTAACATGAAACAATCAATGGCTTGGCCTGAACTGCCTTTGGCTGCATGGAAGGACACCTACGCAACTCTGCACATGTGGACCCAGATCGTGGGTAAGATCCGTCTGGCACTCAGCCCAAACATCAATCATTGGTGGGGTTGCGCTTTCTATGTGACGGTCCGCGGTTTGACCACTTCTGCGATACCTTACGAGAAAGGACTTTTCGAGATTCACTTCGATTTCGTCGCGCATTCTTTACAAATCGAGACCAGCCGTGGCGAAAGCAGTTCGTTTCGTCTCATGCCGCGCACCGTTGCCGATTTCTACGAAGAACTCCAAGGCGCTCTACATTCTTTGGGCATTGATGTGAAGATCTGGGGGATGCCCGTTGAAGTTCCCAGACCTGTTCGATTCAAACTCGATGATCTTCATGCTTCTTACGATTGCGAATACGCACATCGGTTTTGGCAGATACTTGCAACCGTGAACCCAATCTTCCAGAGGTTTCGAGCGGGGTTTATTGGGAAGGCCAGTCCAGTACATTTCTTCTGGGGGAGCTTTGATCTAGCGGTATCGCGATTTTCTGGCAAACGCGCACCAGAGCGATCCAATGCCGACTTTATCACCCGCGAAGGCTACTCCCATGAGCTTATCAGTGTGGGATTTTGGCCAGGTGATGGCGAAATAATAAAAGACGCAGCGTTTTACGCCTATGCGGCACCCGAACCGCCAGGTTTCAGGGACAGCGTGGTGCGGCCTGCAAAGGCATTCTACAGCCCGGATAAGAATGAATTTTTCTTGATGTATGACGACGTTCGATTGTCGGAGTATCCAGAGCAGACCCTTCTGGATTTCTGTCAAAGCACCTACGATGCGGCCGCCAATCTTGCGCATTGGAACCGCGCAGAGTTAGAAAAACCGTAAGTTTCGAGCTTAGGTTATTTCGTAGGCGGCGCGGGCGGCGGGTCCTCTGCGCCCGTATCTACCGCAATCTTCCAATCGCCACCGGGTGGCTTCTTCCACACTAAAAGGTAGTACTCAGAGGATATGCGTGCGTTATCCACACAGGAATCTCGGGATAATGAATTGTGGTTTTCGGCGCAAGAAGTAGATGCATGGGAATGCGCTGGAAGCCTTATGTCCCGTGTAAATGTGGAGTCAAGGCTTCAGACCAAATTCTAAAGTGATCGTGCGCCAGCGATCTGTAAACACGTGTTTACAAGCCATCGTAGAGTCAACCCCGAGCAGACTTGATGTCCCAAGGATGAAATTGGTTCTGACCTTGGCTTTTTGGCTCGCATGACGGTAGCGTCGATTACCTCGGGAATTCTGCTTTCGGAATCCACATCTTCAGCCTGAGGTGATTTCGAGGCATAATAGCCACCCATCTCCGCGACAATTTCGATAGCGCGCAGTCGGACTTCCCATGCTGGCGCCTTACGAGAGTCGGTAATCTTGCCTTTAAACTTACAAAATTCTGTTTCCTCGGCCTCAAGCGCGGGGAAAAGGTATTTGTGTATGAGACCTTCAGGTGTGAGTCCCACTTCGAAGAGCGCATATTGGATCCGTTCTCGGATACTCCGCGATGCCTGGTAGGCAGATTGTGCTGGATTCCTTTGGGAGTACCCCGCGCGGCGGGCTGCCTCGGTTGCCGGTACGGCCTCACAAAGGAGTTTGAAGTAAACCTGTTGTTTTGCCGTTAAGGGCCGGTTGCGTCTTTCGCGATTCGGGTTCTTGATTGTCATCTGTCCTTCCAGAGTATTTTTGACGCTCGCAGACTAAATGCTTATGAATGTCTAGCGATCGATTCCGGCTGGTCTTCTATCTTGAGCGTAAACTCAAACGAACCCGCAGTTCCGGTTATGATTCACGTCCTTCCAAGATCAACCGAATAAGTCTTGTGAACAAATGTGCGACATTAGGAACATCCTGGAACAAAACCCTCAGTTTCGGGGAAGATTTTCAGTCGTTTCCAGGCGGAAAGGCAATCGAATCATCGGGGATTCTGAGCGGGCGATGACCTCGCCGCTCTCCTCCACATACACCCTCGAGTCCGCACCAGGGTTTTAGACCGTGCCGTCATCCATCTGCACGGCTACCGGATCGTTGGCAATTAACTCGCGCGATGGCTTGGCGGCACATCTTGTCGAGTACGGTTCCTACGCGAAACATCCACATGACGACTACCTCACTCCGCGCTTCACCTGCATCCCCGTTTCGGCATCATGGCCACGCTCGGGCGGTCGATCGTCATGCCAGTCCATAAGTTCCACTTTTTCGCCTGCTCGGCGTACCAGGTCAGCCCGGCCTCATTTGGGAGATGCCGGCGTTCTTGTTGCGTTGCGCTGGGGGGAGCGTCTCGGTTTATTTTCGAAAACGATAAGCATTCACAATCTCGTCTTCTTCGTCGTCCAGTTGGCGCGGTAGGTCATTCTCGACCGCAAAGACATACCACCCGCATCCATAGGGCGCGGCGCACTTCGCGGCCTCGATCAACGTCCGGTGTTTATGCTCGCAATGACGATGATGCCAGCTGTCGGTCCATGGGGCTTCGTAATGTAAGTTGGGATTGGTAGGCGGCGACGGTGGTGCGGGAGGCGGCGTAAGCGGCGGCGTAGGCGGTGTGGTGCGTGTTATGAGCTTTCGCTTGACTCTTCTTCGCTTGCCAGGGATATCGTGGTCGTGTGCGTGGGCTCTCATTCTTCTTCTCTCTCTTGGGGACGCAGCGGCATATTATCATTGGGTCGTTGTCGGTGGCCTGTACGTCAGTACAGGGTCGGTCGATTCGACTTCAGGCTAGCTGCTATGTACACCTGGTTCTTCACGATCTGAACTCTTATTGCGTCTCGCGCCAGCCAGAAACAAGTAATGCCTATCTCGCCTGGACGGCATAGTCGAAACTGTACTGTCTGCATGTGTGCGCGAATCGCTGCTACACTCAAGACGATTTCGTAAGTTAGGTCCAAAACGAGTCCAAAACCCTCCCAAACACCGTGATACAAGGACACAGGAGACACCGGTAAAGACTAGACGATGCAACACTATTGCGTATCTGCGGAAATCAACGGGTTGGAGGTTCGAGTCCTCCCCGGTTCACCAAACCCATTCAATAAATCCTGTCTACCTTAAGCCCATGCCTTAAAGGCGGCAAATGAGCAGTTCGCGTTCATAGATCATTTCCTTGGGCAAGCGGTCATGAAGATCGATAAAGAGCTCCTCATGTTCCATGACCTCCTTTCGCCAGGCGTCCCTGTTGAATTCCTGCAACTGGCCGAATTTCTCCCGGGAAAAATCCAGTTCATTCCACGTCATGTCTTCGTAACGCGGCATCCAGCCGATGGGCGTTTCCTTGCCCAGCGCACGCCCGCGCACGCGATCCACAATCCACTTGAGTACGCGCATGTTTTCACCATAGCCAGGCCAAAGAAAGTTGCCGGCGGCATCCTTCCTAAACCAATTCACGTGAAAAATGCGCGGGGTGACAGTTAAGGTCCGCTGCATCTTGATCCAGTGTCGAAAGTAATCTCCCATGTGATACCCGCAAAACGGCAGCATGGCCATGGGATCGCGTCGTACCTTGCCAACTGTCCCAGTGGCCGCTGCGGTCATTTCTGAACCCATCGTTGCGCCAGTATAGACACCCGCTCCCCAGTTGAAAGCCTGATACACCAAGGGCATGGTGCCAGCGCGACGGCCACCAAAAATGAAAGCGTGAAGCGGAACACCATCCGGATCTTCCCAGGCCGGATCGATCGTCGGGCACTGCGATGCCGGTGCGGTGAATCTTGCGTTGGGATGCGCGGCCTTCGCTCCGCTGTCCTTCGCAATCTGTGGGGTCCATCGGTTTCCTTGCCAGTCCAGACACTCTGCAGGGGGAGTCTCGGTCATTCCCTCCCACCAGACACCGCCCTCAGGAGTGAGCGCCACGTTGGTAAAAATCGTATTCTTCGAAAGCGTAGCCATAGCGTTGGGATTCGTTCGCACTGAAGTTCCTGGCGCAACACCAAAGAAGCCCGCTTCCGGATTGATGGCTCGCAGCGTTCCAGCCTGGTCCGGGCGAATCCAGGCGATGTCGTCCCCTACGGTCCATACCTTCCAACCCTCGAATCCTTTGGGTGGAATGAGCATGGCAAGATTCGTCTTGCCACAAGAGCTCGGGAAAGCCGCTGCGACATAAGTCCGTTCGCCCTTTGGATCTTCCACGCCGAGAATCAGCATGTGCTCCGCCATCCATCCCTCATCGCGGGCGATATTTGAAGCGATACGCAATGCAAAGCATTTCTTGCCGAGCAGCGCATTGCCTCCATATCCGGAACCATACGACCAGATCTCCCGAGTCTCCGGAAAATGCACAATGTACTTTTCTTTGTTACAGGGCCAAGGTACGTCTCTTTGTCCCGCCTTGAGAGGCGCACCAACAGAATGCATGCACGGCACAACGCGGGCGCCCTTATCGATCTCTTCGAATACGCTGGCGCCGATGCGGGCCATGATGCGCATGTTCACAACCACGTAAGGTGAGTCGGTGAGTTCGACGCCGATCTTAGACATAGGCGAGCCAATGGGGCCCATGCTGAACGGCAGGACGTACATCGTGCGGCCCCGCATCGACCCGTCGAAAAAAACCTTCAGCTTCTTGCGCATTTCATACGGATCTTCCCAATTGTTGGTTGGACCGGCGCCGTCTTTGGCATGGGAGCAGATAAAGGTCCGGTCTTCCACCCGAGCCACGTCGCCCGCGTGGGACCGCGCATAGTAACAACCCGGCCAGAGCTGCTGGTCCAACTTGACGAGCGTGCCCCCCTCTACCATTTCTGCGCAGAGCTGTTCGTACTCCTCTTGCGACCCGTTCACCCAATGGATCGATGAAGGGCGGGAAAGCGTCGCCATCTTTTCCACCCACCGCAATAGGTGAGCGTTCTTACTGAGAGGAATGGAAGGGTTATTGGAACTCATGGCAATTGCGTTTCTCCTCGGTTGTATGTCTATAGAGTACCGATTATTCCGGCCTTTTTCGCTCTCGAGTCATCACCGTCTTCGGCCCAACTGGCGCGTGAAATGCAAGAAAGAAGCTCTAGCAGCTCGTTGAAGAATCGAGTTTTGTGAGACTTCGATTTTGAATTTCGAGGTTATCACTGCGTTGCGTAGGAGCCGTTGGGTCGTTCTATCCGCTCAGCTGGTCCAAAGCGAAACCCGTTGTCATGCTTCCGCCATCAAGTTTCGCAATCGGCAGAGATTGTAAGCAGCCCCGGTGAAGGTGAACAGCCACCCAACCTTGTCGATCCCTCGCAACTTCACTTTCCTTAACATCCCGACCATCTTCATCCACCCGAACGACTGCTCTATTCGTTTTCGCTTCCGCTGACTTATCTCGTACCCGGGATGCCTTGTGGTCCGCTGATCCACGCTCCTTCGGCTCTTATCGTTCTGCGCCACATGCGGGGTGATGTTCATCCCTCGGAGTTCTCCCACGAATTCCCCCGTGTCGTAGTTCTTATCCCCTGCTAAGGTCACCCGTTTCCCGCCGGGGATGGCCTCCATCATCAGTAGAGCCGCATCCCGCTCCGCTATTCGCTTCGGTCAGAAAAGTCTGCACCAAAAGCCCGTTGCGGTTCTCCATCAATACGTGTCCCAGGTAGCCGAGCTTCGCCTCGCTGCCTCTGGATTTCTTGAACAGCCGTGCTTCAGGATCGGTCGCCGATTCATGCGTCTGGTTCTTCCGCTTCTCCCCGTGAAAATCGACTTCTCCCCCCGCTCCGGGTGGCTTACCCTTCCCGTCCTTGCGCTGGAAACTCTTCTGACTTGCCCAAGCTTCGATCAGTGTCCCGTCCACGGTGAAGTGTTCATCCGACATATACGGCCGCGCTCGTTCCAGCACCCGTTGAAAAAACGACTCCGCGATCTCTTCGTTCAGCAAACGCTCCCGATTCTTACTGTACACCGCGTGATTCCATACCGCTTCGTCCATCTCCATCCCAGTGACCTCAACAGCCGCTCCGGGGCAATCGACGGCCGCCCCACATAGGAGTACAGCTTCGCGAACTTCGGCGACATCTCCTTCAGGATCTCGTCCACCATCTTGCGGATCGGTCGCAACGGATGATCCGCGGGAACACGCTTCTCCGGAGAAATGTCATCCCTTCTTGTAGGTCGTCGTCGCCGCGCATTCACTCGCCTCCTTCGCTTTCCTTCACTCAGACGAGTTCTCACACATTAAAGTTGCAGTGGACGGCGATTTTTCAACAAACTGCTAGGAGCTTGGCGAAAATACCCTGTAGAGAGAAATAAGTCACGGAGCAGCTCTTACAGTAAAAGACCCTTTTATAGGCTCCATACGTTTTGCGATCGGTAAATTTACGTGCGCAAATAATGCAGCGTACGTAGAGGAGAGACCGTATTCTTTGCATGTTCCTCGTCGAACCCGAGTGCTTACAGGCATCTAGCAACAAGCAGCAATGATCCGTCGTTCGCGAGTGGGGTTTGACCCAGTTCAATGGCCTTATTGCGCAACCATTTTCCTCGAACCCTTCAATCAGAAGCTTGTCGAGTGGCATGAGCTCGTCGGCCACTCCTCGCTGGAAGCGGTAGCCGGATAGTGGACGTCATCGAGAAGATCGAGTCGCCGTAATCTTCACCATGGTGGTTCGGCGTCGAAGCGGCTCAACATGCATGACAAGGCGAAACGGCTATCTTAGGGCGTCGGCACCAGCCTTTGCGCATTGAGCATCCTGTGCACTGGTAGCGCCCGAGACCCCGATCGCTCCGACGATCTTGCCGTCTATTAAGAGCGGTATGCCGCCCTCAAGCGGCACTGCGCCTGGAAGATGAAGAACGCGAAGCCCTGTCCCGCCAGCTGCTAGAGCATCCTCAAACACCTTGGTCGGCCGTTTGAATGCGGCCGCGGAGCGAGCTTTATCGATGGCCACGTTAGCGCTGCCGAGTTGCGTGTTATCCATTTTCTCGTAATAGACCAGATTCCCGGATGTGTCCACGATGGCAACAGCGACGGACAAATTATTCTTTAGAGCTTCCACGAGTGCTGGCGCAGCCGTTTTCTTGGCATTCTCCAGGCTGATGGGCGCACCGTAAGGATTGGGCATCTGCGGAAGCGCGATGGCAGAGGTGCAGACAATGCAGAGTACGACAATGAAGGGCCTAAGGCGTTTCAACGACATGGTCACTGTTCTCCTTTAGCTTTAGAATGTGCTCCGATTACTTGGCTATAGTTGGCTCGCGCAGCGCGAATTTTCCTGCAATTCAACTCGACAAGAAAATTCCTCCTCAGTGGATAAAGGTCAGGCCGCTCGGTATGAAATGTGAGAAGACGTAGGCGTACAACATGACAATGACTCCGACGATGGAAGCGAGGGCTACCGAATGCCAGAAGACAAACCGGAAGATGGAGCCTTCCTGGCCGACCTGGTTGGTAGCGGCGGTGGCAATGCAAATGGATTGCGCGTCGATCATTTTGCCCATGACGCCTCCGGCGCTATTGGTAGCGCACATTAAAATTGGGCTGAGGTTGAGTTGCTGCGCAGTGATTTTTTGCAACCCGCCGAAGAGGACGTTTGAAGAGGTGTCGCTTCCGGTAAGCGCCACACCAAGCCATCCGATAAAAGCCCCGAAGAAAGGGAAGAACCAGCCAGTGCGAGTAAATGCGAGGCCCAGGACCGCGTCCATCCCTGAGTATCGAGTGACAGAGCCCAAGCCGAGCATACAGGTCATGGCTGCGATAGCAAATCGCAATCGAACGAGAGTGCGACCGAAGATCTGGATGATTCTGCCTGGTTTGAGGCCTAGAATTATGCCCGCGACTAGGGCTGCCAAGAAGCACCCCGTTCCGGTGGCTGTGAGCCAGTTGAAGTCGAATCGCGCCGCTTCGGCTGCCGGTTTTTGCGCGACTGGAGCGGTCCGAAACACTTTGGCATGGAGATAGGGCCAGTCCCATCCAGGCGGTCCGGTGCGAACTTTGCCGTCAGGAAACACAACCCTGAAAGCAGGCGTAGTCGCCCTGTTCATTGCAAGCTTTACGCTGGGGAGTCCCCACGCCAGCACAAAAATCGAGAGAATGGCGAAAGGTAGCCAAGCCTTGGCAATCTGTCTGGGCGAGTAGTACTTGGCTACATCCTTACGCACTAGCTTTGCTGCATCCTCTTCGCGTTCGTCTTCGAAGCGCCAGACTCGCTGAGGCTCCCAGACGCGGAGGAAAAGCATGGCAGCCAATAGAGAAACTACTCCGGCGACGATGTCCACCAGATTACTGTCCATGTAGTTGGCCCAAAAGAATTGGACGCCGGCGAATGAGAAGCCGACGACCAAGATCGCCGGGAGGACTTCGAGGGTTTCAGACCAGCTCACCATAGCGCGAACAAGCCAGAACGGCACTATCACCGCGGTGAAGGGGAGAATGCGGCCGATCATTGCGTTCAGATCGCTTTCCGGCAGAGCCGTCACAGAGGCCAGCGCGTGGACGGGAGTGCCGATGGCACCCCAAGCGACTGGAGCGGTGTTAGCGATAAGGTTAAGAGCGGCGGCGTGAAAAGGCTTGAAGCCCAGGCCAATCATGAAAGCTCCTGCAATAGCGACGGGCGCACCGAATCCGGCACAACCTTCGATAAACGCGCCGAAGCAAAAGGCAACAAGAAGAAGTTGGAGCCGGCGATCTGGTGTGATAGCCGCCACAGATTGCTTCATGATTTCAAATTGTCCGGTCGCCACTGAGATGTCGTATAGGAAAACTGCGGCGATGACAATCCAAACGATTTTCAGGAGCCCGTAAGCTGCCCCGTAGGTGAAGCTGCTCACAGCCATCGGAGCAGGCATGTGAAAGACGAAGATGGCGCAAAGTACCGCAGTCGCTGCGCCTGCGATGGAGCAGATGTGCGCTGGGAGTTTGAAACCGGCGAGCAAACCGAGAAGAATAATGACGGGAAGGGCGGCAATCAGCGTGGAGAGCCACCAATAGCCCAAGGGGTTATAAACTTGCGTCCAGTTCACAGGTTTTACTCCTCCTAAAAAGAATTCCGAACCGCTTGTTACGTGGAATGTCTCGGAACGCAGTCAAAGGTGAAAGCGTATTACAAGCCCCGTAGGCGTTGGGTTGCCGAACTAGAGTTCCCGGTGCTTTCTTCCTTCAATGCCTTTATCACTGTGGTATTTGCGCTTTTGCGTCGCCGGAAGTAAAAACTTCCCGTTTCCCCGGACGCTCCCGTCCTTCACGTCCACCACAAGCATCTCCTCAGCATCAGTTTCATGGATTTAGTTTTGCTCTCCGACGAAAAGTCGCGTACCCGTCCAAGAATTGCTATCACTTGGGGGCGCTATTCTAGAGCGTCGGCACCAGCCTTTGCGCATTGAGCATCCTGTGCACTGGTAGCGCCCGAGACCCCGATCGCTCCGACGATCTTGCCGTCTATTAAGAGCGGTATGCCGCCCTCAAGCGGCACTGCGCCTGGAAGATGAAGAACGCGAAGCCCTGTCCCGCCAGCTGCTAAAACATCCTCAAACGCCTTGGTCGGCCGTTTAAATGCGGCCGCGGAGCGAGCCTTGTCGATGGCCACATTTGCGCTACCAAACATTGTGTCGTCCATTTTCTCGTAATAGACCAGACTCCCGGATGTGTCCACGATGGCCACAGCGACGGACCAATTATTCTTTAGAGCTTCCACGAGTGCTGGCGCAGCCGTTTTCTTGGCATTCTCGAGGCTGATGGGCGCTCCGTAAGGATTGGGCAGCGGCATAGTCTTCTCCTCTAACTGTTCACCATTGATGATCAATAGGAAAAGGCATTTAACATAAGGCAAAACCCAAAGTCAACACCTAATGCACCTAATGCGTTGGCACGCACTTCTCGTTTCAATCGCGGCACCGTAGGTCAAGGAATCCTGCTCTGATTATCCCCGGCTTACTTTCGCTCTCGGGCGTCAGCATGTTTTACAGGCCTGATCATCAACGATGAATAACGAGGAAATCCGTGCTTGACAAAATTCGAGCGCTTGAGTTAGCGTGTGTTGCACGCCGGAAACTTCATGCTGGACCGGTTTTGCGATATAAGTTATGCGCGGATGGCCTTAAGGCGATCCGGAGTGCGAAAAGGTGAACTCGTCCCTATGCTGCGCCGCCGTCATTTTTTAAACCTCTCTGTATCGACCGTTGGCGGAGTTCTTGTTTACTCCGTAGACCGAAAAGCCTTTCGAATTTTCCCGCAAGATAAACCGCTCCGAATTCCGCTCCGTTTTTTTGATCAAACTGAAGCCCTGATCGTTGCCGCTGCCACGGCGCGAATCTTTCCGAGTGATGATTCCGGCCCTGGAGCCAAAGAAGCCGGTGTGGTCATTTACATCGATCGGCAACTCGCGGGGCCTTATGGTCGGGACGCTCATCGTTATACCGAACCTCCATTCGAAGATGGTCCGCCAGAATTCGGTTATCAGGGCATGGCAACTCCGAGGGAAATCTACCGCGAAGGGCTGAAGAAGCTAAGAGGTTTTGATCACTTGTCGGCTACGGAGCAAGACGACGCCCTAAAGGAGATCGAGTCTACATTGTTCTTCTCGCTCCTTCGCCAGCATTCGGTTGAAGGGATGTTTTGTGACCCAATACACGGTGGAAACATTGAGTTGGTGGGTTGGCAGATGATCGGATTTCCGGGGCCACAAATGAGCTATTCGGACGACGTGGATAAGCATTTCGGCGAAGCGTTTCGTCCCAAGCCTGCCAGCCTCCAACAGATCACGGGTATCAAGGTAGTTCCCAGCGAGGACGAGAAATGAAGACCCTACCCGCTGTGGATGTGGTGATTGTCGGTGGTGGATGGACGGGATTGCTCATGGCAAAAGAGGTGGGTTCGCGAACTCCCCTCTCCATCGTGGTGCTCGAACGCGGCGCGCCCCGTAAAGTTTCGGACTATGTCAGCGATATGGATGAAGTGGACTACGCTGTTCACCACAGGATGATGCAGGATTTTTCGAAAGAAGCATTTACAATCCGTCATTCCACGACGGATCGAGCTTATCCCTTGAGGCAACTGGGTAATTTCCTTCCAGGGACCGGCGTTGGCGGAGCTGGAGAACACTGGAGTGCACTCTGCAAGCGATTCGTACCGAATTGTTTTGAAATGTTGTCTAAGACGATCGAAAGGTATGGCGCGAAGAAATTACCCGCAGACCATTCGATTCAGGATTGGGGGATCACGTACGACGATCTGGAGCTGTACTATGCGCATGCCGAGGGACTGCTCGGTACTTCTGGCCAAGCAGGGAATCTTCAGGGAAGGCGGATCGAAGGCGGTAACATCTTTGAAGGTCCACGCAGCACAGACTTCCCGACACCGGCTAATAAAATACCGTATTTTTCGTCCCTTTTCCGCGACGCTACAAAATCTCTCGGATATCATCCTTATCCTAATCCCTCCGCTACTATCAGCACGCTATACACGAACCCGGACGGTGTGACGCGGCCAGCCTGTACCTATTGCGGGTTTTGTACGGGGTATGGCTGTATGATCGGCGCGAAGGCGCAACCAACCACGATCCTTTTGCCGGTAATTGCGAAACACAGCAACGTGTCCGTTCGCACGGGTGCGTCGGTCCGTCGTGTTCTGCACGAGGGCTCCGCAATGAATGGTCGAGCTCGAGGCGTTACGTACGTCGATGCCTCGGGTCAAGAGTTCTTTCAACCCGCGGAATTAGTTTTCCTGGCTTCCTTCATTCTTAACAATTCGCGGCTGTTACTCCTTTCCGGTATAGGAGAACCTTATGACCCGGCAACAGGCAAGGGCACACTCGGACGCAATCTGACGCACCAAGTCATCGTCCCAGCGGCCATGCTCTTTTTTGACAAGCCATTAAATCGTTTCATGGGCACTGGCTCTGTGGGAATTAGCATTGATGACTTTGATGCCGACAACTTCGATCACACTAATCTTTTATTTCTGCGTGGGGGCATTTTGCGGGCATTGAGTGACACGGGCTTGCCAATCAAGACCTTTGGAATCCTCCCGCCATCGATGAAAAGTAGGTGGGGTTCGGATTGGAAGAAGGCGGCGGCTTACCACTACGATCGCACTGCCAGTATCAATTTTATTGGCGAGCATATGGCCTACAAAGGCAACTACATGGATCTTGACCCAACGTATAAGGACCACAATGGTGACCCACTGGTACGCATGACGATTGACTGGCGAGATAACGAGCGACAGATGGTGGAGTTCGCGACTGGAAAAGCCGTCGAAATCGGTCGGGAGATGGGGGCCAAAGAGATCACGCCATATTCAGGTTTGCGACGGTATGAAGGAACGCGCTATCAGTCTACCCAAATCCGAGGTGGTACGATTATGGGGACATCGCCAGAATCGTCGGTGGTTAACACTTCTTTGCAGCACTGGCGAGTTCCCAATCTCTTTGTGCTGGGCGGGTCGACAATTCCTCAGGGGGATTCCATCGGTCCCACCCTGACTCTGATGGCTTTAACGCTTCGCACGGCTGACGCCGTCGTGAACCGGTACTTGAAAGAGCCAGGAAAGTTGGTCTAAGTGCTTTCATCGGCAAGCTCACCGCGGTCCAATCTTCTTAGCGGTTGGAGCCGATGAAGCGCCTACGAGACGGCTCTTTTCCCAAAGTTTTGCGGAGAGAGCAACAAAAACGAGACTAGCAATTTTCTTCGACAGCGTCATTCTCGCGCTGGCCCGATAAGTGTCTATATCTGGTCTGTGCCGGAGAGCGCTTCTGGCAACGCAGGTTTGCATCGATGTGCCCAGGACTCGTTGGGCGCAGACGAATCTGGCGATCGAACCGATTTGGAAGGGGCTGAGTCGCCACTTGGATCGGGGCGGGCATCTGAAACAATGTTTAGGCATCGTTAGCGTGATACCCCAGCAACGTTGGCTGCGGATCATTCCAGTAGCGGTCGGCATGTACACGATTTCGTTTGTCGACCGTACCAATATCTCCATGGCGCTGCCATCCATGATCCGCGATCTACATATGGACTCTCCTCAAGCCGGTAGCGTGGCGGGGTGTTTTTTTGGGGTTATTTGTTGCTTCAGGTTACCTCAACAAAGGTACAGGAAGCTTTCTCTACGGTTTTGGCTTGGTTGGGGCGAGCATGCTGGTTGCTTCCGCGGTCTGCCTTTTATTGAATTCTGGGCGGGATTCATCTACTGTCGACCTAGTCTGACAGTTACTGGGACCACCCAAATGCTGAGCACGGATTGCTGGATCGCGGTTTAGGCTAAAGAGGATGTCCGAGTTTTAGTTGATTGCAGCGACTCTCAATGTTCGGCACTGTAAGCCTACCTCGAACCAAGTTCAAGCGACTTCGACTGTCCGGACCTCCTTCTGCTGAATGCGAGACGGATTCAGCCGTTCCTTCAGCAACAGGATTTCTTGATAGCCTTTGATGCGCCGGAACTTTTTCTCAGCTTCCAGTAGCCCGGTGGCGGTCCAGCGCAGCGGCTGATCTCCTTCTCGCCAGCGTTTTACGTTGCGCGCCACCCGCTGCACCGTGGATAGACACGATTCGATCGGGTTGGTGGTGGCCAGTTTCCGCCGCAACACCCCGATACCTAAGCGATGCACGGTCAGCGTTTCTTCCAGCCCTTCTTCCAGGCTCCGGGCCGCGCTCGGATTGATCCGTTCCAGTTGCCGGAAGATTTTCTGCAACGCCTCTTTGGCATCCGCGTAATGGTTCATCGCGTAGGCATTCCTCATCCGCCGGTCGTAGTCTTTCTGGCAGTTCTCCGGCAGATACTCCTTCACATTCCGCCGCTTGTGTATCTGGCATCGCTGCACTTCCACTTGGTCACCGAAAACCCGCTCCACACCGGCTCGCAGCGCTTTCGATCCATCCATCACCACCAGATACCGCCGCGTCCGATCCAGTCCGCGGTCCACCAGATCTTCCAACAGCCCTTTGACCACCGTGGTGTTCTCTGTGGCTCCTTGCCACACTCCCAAAACGTGCTTTTCTCCCCCTTCGGCGATACCCAGAGCCACCACCAGCACCTGACCACCAAAGTGAATGCCATCGATCATCAGCACCACCAAGTGCAGATCTTCCAGGCGTCGTTCGCACAGCACTCGTAGTTGATTGCTACTGGCCGCCACAAACTGTCGGCTCACGCTGCTCTTCTCGATCCCATAGCCTTCCAGAACACTCTCGACCGCTCGCCGATAGTTCCGCGTAAACAACCCGGCCACTATGCGCTCCTGCACCGCTCGTTGCAGTTTTCCGTCTCGCTGCAACTGCCCTTAGCTCTCCAGTTCCACTTCTTGGCCTTCCCGCGTTCGTACCCGCGGCCGTTCCAGCGGGATCTTCTGTCCCGCAAACACCACATAACCCGGCTGCTTTCCCTAGCGCACACAACCGGCCGTGGGATTGGGCCGATGCGAGGCCCCACCCGACGCGTGACTTCGTTTTCCAGAATGGCCTGCAGGATCTGCAGCCCCGCTTTACCGGTCAGCTCTTCCACCTTTGCTTGCATCTCCGCCCACACCTCGGCGATGGGCAAGGGCACCCGCACCAGCAACTCTTGCTCTCCCACGACCTCAAACTTGTGATTGGACTTGCGCTCTTTCCTCTGATAATTCTTTCTCACGGCGGCTCTCTCCTTTAAAAGGGATTCGCAACCCGAACTCTATCTGAGTTCGGGCGAGAGCCGCTGCTGCTTCTTGTTCTCAAGTTTCAACTAAACCCGGGGCATCCTCAGGCTAAATATGCTAAGGGTAAGACTGTTTTAATAATAAAGTTCGGTTTGCAACTTTGCTTACTGAAAGCCGCCAAAGTGATCGACAACTCGTTAGCGACGGAAATCTGGTAGAGCCGCTTTAGCGGAGTCTTGCCCTGAAAGACTTCACTTTCTTATCGAAATCGTGCTTCTCCCAATCGCGCCACGTCAATCGAGGGCGTTTCTTGGGTTATTAGTTGCGCGACGAGTTTGCCCGTGATCGGACCTAGTGAAATGCCTTGCATGCCGTGTCCTGTGGCAATGATTAGATTGCTCCAAGATTTTGAGATCCCGACGATTGGGAGACCATCCGGCGTCAGGGGGCGTAATCCGCGCCAAATCTCCAGAGTTTGGTACTCGTCCGTGCCGACGAGATATTCTCGCGCAGCGCGCCTGATTGCATCAACTCGCAGTCGATTAATTGAATAGTCCAAGTCAGCCAACTCAAGGGTCCCGGCAAACCGCAGAATTCCTCCCATCGGGGTGACGGTAACTTTCGATTCGGTCAACCATATCGGCGGCGATCCATCTCTCTCTTCGGATTTAACGGTGATGCTATATCCCTTGGCGGATTGAATCGGCAGAGCGAGTGCTAGGTCTCTCGCAAGCCCTGGAGACCAAGCCCCTGCCGCCAGCACAACCTGATCGACTTTCAAATTACCTCGCGTCGTCTCCACTGTAGAAATGGTTCTTCCCGATTTCTCAAAGCCCAAGACTTCAGTCGAAGTCAGAAAACTCACTCCCTTACTCTGAGCCCTTGACGCTAGCCAGCTCACAAACTCAGACGGATTGAGGTGGGCGTCGCCATTCATGTAGATGCCCCCAACAATCCGTTGTTGAATTCTTGGCTCGATCACGCGGACCCCGGCCTGGTCGAGCACCTTCGATTGAATCCCGTACGGCTCCACCAGTTCTGCCTGTCTCACGCCTGCCTCAAATCCATCGCGACTTTTGTAAAGTGCCAGCGACCCGTTGTGTTTCAAGTAAAATTCAGAGCCGCCCACACTCGCTAGCTCTTCGAAGATCGACATACTGGCTTGGATCAACTCATTGAGCAAAGACATTGCCCTTAGCATAGGAGCCTTGCGGCAGGCAGCACCGAAGCGCGCGAGCCATGACAACAGCGCCAAGTTTAATCGAGGCTTGATGTATAGCGGGCTTTCCGGATTGAACATCCACTTAATCCCCTTCAGAAGCACTCCGGGAGCAGGCAGGGGGATAATATGGCTACGAGCGAGGAGCCCAGCATTGCCATAGGAACAAGCCGCCCCGATTTGACCTTGGTCAATTACCGTGACTTTCCTCCCTCTGTCGGCCAAAAAGTACGCGCAACAAATACCGATGCAGCCTCCACCGATAACAAGAACGTCGACTCTTTTCGCCATGCTAGGCACCTACACAAACAGACTGATGATCCACAGCGCTAATAAGCCGACCAGAGATGTCACGAGTTTCATGACTGAATAAGTTTTAAGAGTCTGGGAAACACTCATGCCGCAGTAGACCTTCACCATCCAGAAAGCCCCGTCATTGACATAAGCGAATATAGAACCCCCTGTCGCAACCGCCATCACCATGAGGGAGCGATTGACATCGGGGAAATACATGACGATTGGCGCCACGATTCCTCCTGCAGTCGCGATCGCCGCCGCGGTCGACCCAAGGGCGATGCGCAATATCGCGGCAACCAAATAGGCCATCAACAGGGGCGAAATTCTTGTGCCAACTATGAAGTTCACGATCGAGCTGCCTACTCCAGAGTCCACTACGATCTGCTTGAATGCGCCACTTGCCCCGATGATCAGAATCAGGGAGCCGACCGAATTCAAAGCCCCAGTTGTGTGTCGCACTAGGGCATTCGGAGAGAAACCCAGGCGCCGTCCCAGAACGATTAGGGCCAAGGCGGTTGTTGACAACAGAGCAATGGGCGGATAGCCAACGAATTTTGCCCAAACAGCAAATTTGGAATCAATAGGAAACCGCAGAGGAATTAGGACTCCCAATACGATAAGCACGATGGGCAGCAACACAATTACCAAAACGGACAGAAAGGAGGGTCGACTACATTCTGCTTCCTCGGCGCTTTTGACCTCGGGCGCCAGATTCTCCGGGACCTCAACAAAAATGCGCTTGCCGATCCAGCCCCCGTAGAGAATCCCACCGGCGATCGCCATGGGAAGAGCGATCACGAGGCCATATAAGACAGTTTTCCCAAGATCTGCCCCAAGAAGCTGCGACGCTGCGGCCGGACCCGGATTAGTTGGGATCAGGCCAAATGAGGTCATAAGTCCGGAAAGGAGCGGCAGCACATACAAGAGGAGGGACTTTTTCGTTGCTTTACTGATATTCCAGACCAACGGAACAAAGGTGATGAAGCCCACATCGAAGAAAACCGGGATGCCGATCAGATAAGCGAAGAGAAGAATTGCCCATGGAATTCGTTTCTCACCCAGCAGTCGAATCATCGTCTGGGCGATCACGTCCCCCCCACCAGAAATCTCAATCAGCCGCCCCATTACAGCTCCAACAGCAATGATAACCGCGGTCGAACCTAACAACTCTCCTATCCCTCTCTGAAAAGAATTTACTATGGCGACGGCAGGCATCCCCGTGATCAGACCTAATGTCAAGCTTGAGAACAGCAGCGCGAAAAAAGCGTGCATCTTACAGTACAGGATGAGAAAGAGCATTAACCCTATGACGAAAAGAGTCGCAAGCAAAAATAGAGTGTTTGTGGTCGGATGAGCTGTCACTGAGAAACACCCGTAAGAGCAGAGTTATGCCTCTGGCGCAAATATCTGATAGGGTTCTCACTCCCGCAGACCCGAAGGGGATCAGTCTCGCTCTGCATTGGTTGCAAGTTCGCGTTGTCAATTGTCTCGACAATGTCTGATTGCTTTTTGCATCTGTATAGCTTCCCGTTCTTTACTCCAATGAGTGGGAAGTCCGGCCTCTTGCTCCCTAAGACAAGCATTGCAGTTTCTTGTTGTGGAACTGTATTCGGACAAGGCACTCAAGGTTCACATGCCTCAGCGCCCGAACAAGTATAGTTCGCATCATAGATACCATTCGACACCGAGCGCCCCCTCACCTACGAGAGGATTCATGAGAGAGTTCGGCTAGAGCTCAATCGTCACGCCAAGTCCCATCTTGACTGCCCGCTGGTGGATCTCTGTCGCCACGACGACGTCACAAGCGGCGCTGCCCAGATTCAAGACAACGATTCGTTCTCGCGCATTGCGCCGACCTTGGATGCGCCCCCTAAGAATCTCACCCACTTCGCCGTCGATACGGGGTAACCCGGCTCCAAATCGACGCCGCACTTCCTCCGTCGCGAAAGGCCGACGGTCGTCTACAATCATCCGATCCATCACATGTAGGAGAGTTGTCTCTTTCCCGGCGTTGTCCAGAACCGCCACGGTGGCGCCCGGTGTAATCCATTCCGGCTCGAGCAGGCGCGTGCTTACCGCATTCGTGACCGTCACAATCACCTCTGCACCGCGTACCGCGAGCTCACGATCCAAAAAAGGAATCAGCTCGATATTAGCCACGCAGGCCATTTCCTGGCAAAAACGTTCTGCGGCTGCGAGTTCGCGTCCGACAACGCGCAGCGCCTTGAGCGTTGGTAGAGCTTTCGGAAGTGTGATTACGTGCCAAAAGGCTTCCGTTCCTGTTCCCACGATTGTGCCCAGCGTTACGTTCGGGAGCGCACAGGCTTGGAAAGATAGTCCTGTCATTGCGGCAGTGCGCTTCGCAGTAACAATCGCTCCTTCCATGATGCAAAAGGGAACTCCCGTTTCGGGGTCGTTTAATACGATCAAACCATGTATGGTTGCCAAGCCCAGCTTCTTATTTTCGGGAAAATCGGCAACCCACTTTAAACCTGCAGCCCCTAACGGGGGCAGGAATGCCGGCATTGCATTTATGTGGCGGCCCTTAGGTGGATGGATTCCTATCTTCGCAGGGATTTCTAATGCACCATCGGCTTGCCACTCCATAGCCTTATGAACCAGATTCAGACAGTCAGTGGCCCCTAGTGAAACCGCATTCACATCATCGCGGGAAAGCCAAAGAATCTCGGACCTTTTCATATTAAGGGGTTTCCCCGTGAGCATCCCTCGCAAGTAATACGGTTAAGGACGAGATATCCTCCAATTCCTCCAAACGATCTATGGTTTGGCTTATTGCCTCAGCTCGCGAACGCGTGAGTACCTCAGTTGTCAGGGCCAAGAACTTATCGCTTAGTTCCTCGTGGCTTAGGGGATTCTCCGGAGAGCCCCGTGGGTGAGAAACATCCCTCACGTGAGAAGTCCCGGTGCTTGTTTTTACCTCGATGATTGAGCGATAGAGGTCTGGGTAAGTCCGGTCGAGTAGCTCATCTCCAACGACGGAAACTCGATCCGAAAGATATTTGACCAGCGGATCGGAGCGTTGGTCTTGTAGGATGTCGTAAAAGTGTACGTAGCCCTTCGTGGCGGCCAAAGCTAAGACATACTGGGCGCAGTGCGAACGCAATGCATTGTTGTCAATAACCTTGTATCCCGATTTGGGAAAACGCAGAAGGATGCTCTCAATCTCGTCCGCTCGGACTCCGTTAGATTTCTGAATATCCAACAGTCCGTCCAGTCCGGGGTGGATAAATGCGCAGCAAGCGTAAGGCTTGAAGTAGAGTTCCATTACCTTGAATTGCTGGCTGAGCTTGTTGAATAGCTCGTCTTCGTGCCATTGTCCCGTGAAAGCGTGTCCTAAGGGATATTTCCCCTCGAAGATTGCGGGTGGGCCCCCGAAACCGCAAGATGCCAAATGGGCTGCAAAAACGCCGTGACGGGAAGCAAGCCCCATGTTGAAAGGACGCGAGTGTTCAGTTGCATCGCTAACCCAGGCCAGAAGCCCTGATGCCTCGGTCCCTGCAAGGCCAAACGCGCTTCTAAGCGCTCGGCCTTTCAAGCCAAAAAGACGGGCTGCGGCAGCCAAGGCGCCGAAAGTGCCGGCAACGCAAGTTGGATGAAACCCTCGAGCATAAAGTGCTGGCGCACTCAACGCGTAGCTTACGCGACACGCGGCATCTATCCCGACCACGATCGCCGTCAGGACGTCTCGACCCGAGCTATGCTGCCTTTCTCCTACTGCCAAGGCGGCAGCGCCCACGACTGCGATAGCGTGCATGATTGCTCCGGCATGGTGGCTTTCCATGTCGCAATAGTAGCCGAGCGTCCCATTTACCAATGCCGCGGTCGCACAGTTGGTGCGAAGAGACGTTCCGAAAACCTGACATTCCTGCACTCCGCCCGTTTCGGATACGAGGCGCTGGAGCACGGCTCCGATGTCATACCGAGGTGAAGTAGCCGATAGAACGCATCCCAGACCGTCATAAAGGATTTCCTTTGTCCTGGTGATAACAGGTGCAGGCAGTTGATCAAACGTGAAACTCTCGACAAACTCGGCAAACCTATCTGTCATTCTTGAACTTGTCTCACCCATCCCTTGGCCCCCTCCCATAGATGTAATTTGTTCCGTGAGCTTAGACGAGATCGTAGTACTCGCGGAGGTCCACGGGAACCTCAAGCACAAGCGGGTTTCGTCCGCGCAGCGCATTCTCGACGGCCGCTAGCGCTTGAGCAACCGTCTCGGCCCTCTCTCCGCAAATGCCAAATGCCTCGGCTATCGCCGCAAAATCAGGTGAAGTGAAATCCACTCCACAGGGAGGGTAACCTCGGCGTTCTTGCGAGACTCGAATCAGGCTTAGGCTATTGTCTTTCAACACGACGATGATAATTGGCAGACCGAGTTCACGAATGAGGACTAGGTCATGGGTCATCATCAACATTCCGCCGTCACCCACCACTACCATAACCGCGCGATCGGGATTAGTTAGTTGAGCCGCGACGGCGGCCGGAACACCAAACCCCATCCCCGAAAGGCCGTTAGACATGAAAAAAGTCCCAGGCTCGTAGCTTCGCCAAAATTGACCCATAAGTAGTTTGTGGGAGCCGACATCACACGCGACCACGCCGTTTCTCGGGAACACTGATCGCAATCCTTCAATTAATCCGAGGGGAGACGTAGCTTGGTATGTGCATCTGGGTGTTCGTTTCAAGACTTGACGCCGTGCCTGGAGCAGCTCCATGGACCACGGCTTAGGCTCCGCTATTAGCGTGGTAAGTTCTGAGACAAGAGATCGGAGATCTCCGATGGCCTCAGGTGGATGATAGTCTCCTGCTGCCATTGATACCGAATCGATGGTGACCATGTTGAGTTCAGCGAACCAAGTGCTGTCAGCTTCGACCGGATCAAATCCAATGCTAAGTATTAGGTCACTTGCCCGGAGGGTCTCCACGATGTCTTTGTCAATCGCCATTCCGGACGCCACTCCAACGAACAGTGGATGATCCTCCGGCATGATCCCCTTCACTTTCGGTGTGACCAAGAAAGGCGCCTCGAGTTTCTCGACGAGTTCTCTAATCTCCGCTGCCGCGCTCGGAGGAGCTCCCAAGCCGATAAGGATCAACGGACGTTGGCAGACCGCGGCCTTATCTCGAATCTCGAGAAGCGAATCGTAACCCTCCCGTCGATCCACTGCAAAGTTAGGTTTGTGCGTCTCGATAGAGCAGTGATGCTCCTGCTTGGCCGTGTCACTTGGCAAGACAAGAAGTACAGGACCCGGCCGCGGCGCTGTGGCTAGGGACATGCAGTCGTCGATAAGCTGGCACGTATCAGCGGTTCCAACGACAGCTGTACGTTTCGTAATGGGGGCAAACATCGCTTCGAGGTCCAGCCGCTGGTGTGTCAGCGTATCGCGAACACCGTTAGGAATCTGCGCGGTAACGACGAGCAAAGGGGCACGGTCGAGGAAGGCACTAGCTACACCCGTGACAAGGTTCGTTGCACCTGGACCAAGTGTCGCGAAGCATACGCCCGGAATCCCCGTGATTTGCCCGAAGACTTGTGCCATCCAAGCGGCGCTGCTTTCATGACCCGTCAATAAAACGCGGATGTCGGCCCGCCTGCAGGCGTCCATGAATGCAGCAATTTCCCCGCCCGGCAACCCAAACGCAAATTTTATGCCGCGTTCAGCCAGCGACTTTGCTATCATGTCTGCATGGGTCAGCAAATGTGTCCTCCTCTTGAGCGCTTCATCCGTTTCCCAGGTGAAGTCTTCTTTGATAATTCTTATGCTTATTGGAAGGTTAATTACTCTTCCAGAAAAATATAATGAGGGAACATGTATCGTTCAGCTGGATTTCTTGGTTCCTCCTGGTCGCGACTCTTTATTCTTGCGAGCAAACACTTCTTCTGAAGTTTTCGCTGGCGCTCAAGAGTGCTTTCGGAAAGAATACAGCAGACAATTAACGAATTAATTTGTGTGCTGTTCATCTGTGATGATCAACTTAGGAAGAACTATCATGCAGGAAAATAAAAGTCAAGATCTCGATTACGCCATCCTGCGGACACTGCAGTCGAGCCGCCAGCCCATGGGTTCATGGAGTCTTTATTATTTGCTACGTGAGCACGGGTATGACGTCAGTGCCCCGACCATTGGACGGAAGCTTCGAGACATGGAGCGGCTGAACCTGCTAGGGAAAAGTACTGTGGAAGGTCGAATTATCACCCCCGCAGGTATGCGCCTACTTCGAAAGGCAACCCTTGATGAGCAGAATCGAGCCCATGCGGATAAACTCCTAAAGGCGCTCGACGGCAGAACACGCAAGGACATCATTGATCAGCTACACGTTCGCCGGATCATCGAAGTGGAAAGCGCTGGTCTAGCAGCGTTGCATGCGTCACGATCGTCAATTGCCAAATTGGAGGAGATTGTCCGGAAGCAACAGCGGGCGATTAAGAAGGGTCGCATGGGAGTGGGAGAAGATGTTGGTTTCCATGAAGCCCTCGCCAAGGCATCCGGTAATAAAATTATTTCCACCACCGTCCATCTGCTGCGTTCGCAGGAGTGGATGAATTATGTTGTCACAGAAATACGCAACAAGGTGGGCACCCGTCTCGCTGTGGATCATAAGAAAATTATTTCAGCCCTAAAAAAACGCAACTCGTCCTCGGCCAGAAAGGCTATGGAGCGCCATCTTAACCAGCTGATCGCGGATGTGGAGCGGTACGGGCATCAAGTACTTCGGCAGAAGTCCCCGGCCTGAGGGCCTCTTCGCGCCAAAGTATCGCTGGTACTCGTGCGCTTAGATATCGTGAGCGTTCAACCTCACCCTTGTCCGCTGCTGGCTGCCCTTTTCGTTTCCAAGCAGGGCGAGCGCGTGGTCTAAGCGAACTTGCAGCGTTCCGGTTGCGGCGCTTCTGCGCTAAAGACTTGTATGCATGACGGGTTCGTTACTCCTTATCAGTTTCAGCCTTGACCGGAGTATGTCACGAATGTGATATATAAGACTTTGTCTGATGAGTCTCACGGAAGAAATAAAATACAAATTTTCGCTCTCAGAGCATTACGCTACCGCAACTATCGCCTTTTCTTCATTGGGCAGAGCATTTCTCTGATTGGCACCTGGACGACGCGGCTTGCCACGAGTTGGCTCGTTTATAGATTGACGCGTTCGGGTTTTTTACTTGGTCTAATTGGTTTCACTGCCCATATACCAACATTCCTGCTAGCTCCGATAGGAGGTGTGTGGGCAGATCGACTGGACCGGCGCGGTGTGTTGATACTGACTCAGATTCTGCTAGCATTGCAAACGTTAACAATGGCTGTCTTGACGTTTTCTGGGCGAATCACACTTCTTGAAATCATTTGCCTGAGTCTATTGCAAGGGTTCGTCAATGCGTTTGAAATTCCCAGCCGAAATGCGTTCCTCGTTGACTTGGTCGAAGGTCGCTCGGACTGGGGCAATGCGATCGCATTAACCTATTCCATGGAAAACCTAGCTCGGCTTGTCGGTGCCGCGCTCGCTGGATTTATGATCGCTGCAGTCGGAGAGGGTTACTGTTTCTTGTTTGATGGCGTCAGTTACATCGCGGTTATCACCTCTTTACTGATGATGCGAATAAACGCTTTGGTGATCAAAAGTAGCGGAACTAGCGTAGTTGAGGAATTACGGGAAGGTTGGACTTATGTTTCTGGATTCATTCCGATACGAACGGTCCTGTTGTTGTTCGCGATCGTCTGCTTCATCGGAGTGCCGTACGCAGTTCTGATGCCCATCTTTGCATCGAGACTGCTTCACGGTGGACCGCACAGCTTCGGCTCCTTGATGGCGGCGGTCGCGGTAGGAGCGTTGATTTCCGGAATTCGCCTTGCAACTCGCAAATCAGTAGTGGGGCTCGAAAGTATCATTGCGGGTTCTGCGGCTCTGTTTGGCGTCGGAATAATCGCCTTCTCCTTTTCACGCATTTTATGGTTGTCGCTACTTCTCATGGTGGTAATGGGCTTTGGAATGATGCAGCAGTTCACCGCTAGCAGTACTGTGATCCAAACCCTCGTGCCCGAGGGTAAACGGGGCCGGGTTATGAGCTATTGGACGATGGCCTACATGGGTGGGGTTCCGTTCGGGAGCCTGCTGGTGGGAGGCCTGGCCTATGCTTTTGGCGCTCCGGGAGCGCTCGTGCTATGCGGGGTCGGTTGCATTGCTGGCGCGGGGTGGTTTTGGCGGAATCGACCACGAAGTTCGCTGTCTGATTAAGCCGGACTCGGAGCGCCAATATTCAAGTAGACGCAGCTTATCTAGGTGCGAGCAGAAAGGAACAGCGATCTTGGATCGTTGACATCCGACCCCAATTCAATTGGATCAGAAGTCGAAACGATAGCCCAGAATCATTTTGACAATTAAGTGATCGGTTGAGCCCGTGAGGCCCACGCCGAGACCAAAGTTAAACTCCCATTTGGGCGATAGATTCAGGTCGAAGGCCGGAAAAATCTGTTGTTGCTGCTGGCTGATTGGATAAAAACCCGTGACCGGCCCCAGAGAGCCGTAGTATTCGAGACCCCCAGAGATATACTTCGTAAAGTCGTAACTAATTTTGGCGTTGGGCGAAAAAATGAAACCTTGATTCGCCGTTTGGCCATGCAAGGATTTGTCGAAGGTGGGGTTGAAAGCGAGATACCAGCGGCCGATTTGTTTGTCGATGATGGGACGCATCTCCCAGGTCCACGTATCGACGGAAAATGGGCGCCGCTGGTAACCGATCTCGTTCGATAGGCTGAGGCCAACAGGCCAATTCCATTTCTTTGGGATGCCTATACGAGGGCGAATATGGTCGCCCACCCAGTCTATGCCCTGCCCACTGCGCTCTGAAGTAAAGATGTAGAAGCCTACTTCGAGCCAGTCACTGAAGCCATGCGTGATCTCGATCGTTTCGTGCTCGGCGTGGTTCGTGGGATAGAGGCCGTCCAGCGAAGTCTTAGTGCCATCGATCGTGAAATTACTGTGTAGTTCCACCATCGTGTGACTTGGTTCAACAAGATCAGAGCCGTACACCTGGATTTCATAATTGTCTTGGGCGAACGCCGGAGAAACAAAAAAGAACACTGCGCTACAAACCAACTCCATAACCCAAACAAATATTTTAGCTGGAATTTCTAGCCCTTCTTTCTCATGTTGGAAACAACATCCGATCTGGTACATGCGCCGCGTGCCATCAACAATAACTAATTAGAGTTACTGTCGCTTTCCGCCCGTCCGTCTCGAGCGTAAAGGCCTGTCCACACGAACTAATCGCGGTAGACAGGTCTTTACCCGAGTAATGTACGGCCACTCGCAAATCGGGCTATTCATATAGTTCTCATTGGGTTTAGAACTAAGTATCGTAGGTTAGTTTGTGGCGAGTGCGCTCACACCATCCGTCCGGCCACGGCGCATAGACGTTACAGTGATCCATCTTACCTCCATACACGAGTAAAGTTAGCGCAACTGAATCTGTTGTATTCGCGAGTACGTGATACTCGTTGGGGCGGAATCAGCGAACCGGTCGATCCAGCGCTTGCTCGAATAACGGCTTCATCAACAAAAAGAAATAGCTCATTGCTTTGCCGTTCGATCTTATAGCGAGTTACGCAGATTTCCCCCCGGACGACATCTTCGACACACCAAATTCCAGCGTGGTCGTGAATTGGCGTTGCTTGCCCCGGCGCCCAGGTCATGACAACTACGGTGTAGCCTGTAGACTCGTCGCGGAGCAGCAATCGCCGTGCGTACGAATCCCGTTTGATCTGGTAGAGCCTAGCTCGAAGCTGAATCTGGCCTGACTTAATGACCCTCGGCAAACCTCGTTGGACTCTGTCGACGATCGTATCGGTTCCGCCAGAACGTACTGCTCGGTCGATGAGATGCTTTAGATGTACGGACTCATTTGGCTCGGTTACATCGTTTGACAAAAGTGGCGGCGACATAAGGGGCAATATACAAGAGAACTTTAATGCTGTCAAAAACACTTGATCATCAAAGATGAACAGGATGACGAAATTTGATCTTGACAATAACTCTAAGGATTAACGATGCTCCCTGGCCATGAGACGTCGTCACTTTCTGACGCTATCTGCGGCGACCTGCCCCGCATTTTGAGACAGCAGCGAAGTTGAATCCGAGGAGCTGTGACCCGCCCCGCATTTTGAGACAGCAGCGAAGTTGAATCCGAGGAGCTGTAGGTGGTACCCGGGCCGATTTTTCTGGCCTTCTGCGGCCTAAAGTAACTCACTTGAACCTCTCAACACAAACTGCTTCCTGGGTGAGATCCTTTTCCCTTTCCGCTGCGGAAAGGGAAAAGGAAAGTTGCGTGGCCACGCTGGCTAAATCGTTGGGTGTTCGATCTGCCAGCGCGCTGTGTGGACGGTGTTGGTTGTAGTCGCTTCTCCACTGGTCGAGTTTCGATCGCGCATCGGCCAGATCCAAGAACACCTCCACGTTCAGGCCTTCATCGCGCAGCCGACCGTTGAAACTTTCGATGTAGCTATTCTCAACGGGTCTGCCAGGACGAATAAAATTTAGTTTCACGCCTGCTTGATGCGCCCAAAGGTCCAGGGCCTTGCCCGTAAACTCGCTACCATTGTCCGAGGTGATCGATTCCGGTGCACCGCGGAGTGCCATCAGCCGGTCCAGTTGTTCTGCAACCTT
Organism: Candidatus Acidiferrales bacterium; assembly: GCA_963722985.1. GTDB lineage: Bacteria > Acidobacteriota > Terriglobia > Acidiferrales > UBA7541 > Acidiferrum. The sequence goes on from CAVROZ010000008.1 coordinate 2,374,574, forward strand.
CTCGCCCGTCTGCGAACGATCGGCATGCATGCACAGACACTCCCTGGTGTATTGATCGACGATCGTCAGAATTCGAAACCATCGTCCGTCCGTCAATCGCTCACTCACAAAGTCCATGCTCCAACGCTGGTTCGCAAAAGTGGCTTCGGAAAGCGTGATTCGCACTTGGGCGGCACGTTTGACTCGCTTCTTCGTCCGCACCTGCAACGCCTCTTCCCGATACAACCGGTAAACGCGTTTTGTATTTACTCGCCAACCTTCTCGCCGCAGTATCACCGTCAGTCTTCGATATCCGTACCGGATCCGCGTGCCGGCCAAATCCCGCAGCCGGATGCGAAGCTCGCTCTGGGGATCGCGACGGCTCTGGTAACGATTCGACCAACGCGTGATGCGCATCAGCCCGCAAGCGCGGTTTTCACTCAGCTGATACGCTTGTCGTACTTCGCGCACCAACTCCCGACGCTTGGCGGGCTTCACGCCTTTTTTGAGAGCACTTCCTGCAAAATGTGCTTGTCCAACGTGAGATCCGCTACGATCCCTTTTAGCTTGCGGTTTTCTTCGCGCACTTGCCGGAGTTCCCGCAGCTCCTGCAATCCCAGCCCTGCGTATCGGCGCCTCCAGCTGTAAAACGCTTGCTGCGATGCCCCCACCGACAAACTTCGCTGACCTTCTTGCCCCCTTCGACTTGCCGCAAAGCGTACACGATCTGCTCTTCGCTGTGTGGTTTCCCTGGCATCCCTGCTCCTTCGCTTCTGCCCAGAGAACCACATCCAGCTCGCCCATCTCGAATCTTTTCATTCTAGGGAGTTCAGTAATTCCTCAGGCGCCCACTGCGCGTCCCACGCTGAGTCTGATTGCCATGACCATTCGCGTAGCTGACGCCATCATTGGCAAGTATTTGAAAATCCCCGGACCATTGGCATGAGCGCTTGGAAATTGACAAGCGCCAGTGCGTCGATGGAGGTTACGACAAGGAGCAAAGTGCAATCGGGTGGCGTGTCGAGTCATAAGGGTAAGGTCGCGTAGAAGAGTGCTGCACACCTTGTGGTGCTGCCCATGATTTCTTTGTCGTAGTTCTCTTTGTTTGATAGCCAGGCAGAATGGCTTGGCGTTCCCCCAAAAAAGACATCGTGCGCAAATTAATGGTGACACTGACAATGCGGCCCGTCGGTGAGGTGTCGTTAGGTTTGTTGGCGGATCGGTTATGGTGGCCTTCCCTAGACGGCAACGTTCTTGTACGGTTTATCGCCGGAGCTAGACCTTTTTTGAGTGGCGGCATGCGATGACTACGTCTGGTAAGAATCTACACTCCCGTGCTGGTTTTTAGTGAGAGTCTATGGCTGAGAAACATCTGTGAATCTTACTCCGCGATGAGTTAATCATCCATCTTTACCAGAGCCGCCGCGAGCCGTGAAGCTTCCCTGGAATCCCAATAGCTCTTCAATCATCGACAGCACATTCGGCCGATCAGCCCCCTTCTGATCAACCACATTCGTCAATGGCTCCGTCGGGGAAGCGCCTGAATGGTGCGCTGAACAACTGCATGGCTTTGTCTAGTTGGTTGTATGAGTGGTCTGCGCCGTGCGGAAAAGAGCAATGCGTTTTCGGGCTCGTAGAACGGATCATCTCTGGTTAAGAACTCATGATCGAAAACATCGAGAGCGGCGTCTCTGATCCTTCCAAAAGAAAGAGCTCTGATTCGTGCTTTTTCCTACCTCTAGCCGTCCGGCAGTGGGCGACGATGCACAAATCTTGCTAAATGATATTCAAGAATCTTGTTTATGGCGCGCCACACCAAACTCAATTTGTATTTCGCAGCCTGGAACCAAAATCCACTAGTTGATCATCACAGATGAACAAGCAAAAAATATAGCTTGACAAGCATTTCACAATTGAAGTACGTTTTGCCAACTTCGCGATTGTCAAGTCTGATTTAGGTCGAGGGGAACGGCCTGACCCATGCGGATTCCGTTAACATGCCGATCAAATGTAATCGCCTGCAAAACATAAATGAGGGATACGTGGAAAGGATTGAGACCATGGTTTCAAAAACAGCTCCTAGGTCGTCCAATTTCGGTCTTGCAGTACTCGTTGTGGCTGCGCTCTCCTTTTTTATTCCCGTTCCGATGATTGCGCAAGTGTCCGGCGGAACACTGTCGGGCACGGTTACGGATCCAAACGGTGGACCAGTCCCGCACGCAAAAGTATCCATCAAGAATCAGGCCACGGGGTTCACGGTGGAGTTCAGCTCGGATTCTGCAGGCGTTTACTCGGCACCAAACTTATTACCAGGAACGTACGAGGTCACCGTCTCCGCGAGTGGGTTTTCGTCCCAAGAATTAAGAGGCGTTACTTTGGGCGTAACAGAAGAACGACTCTTGAATATTTCGCTGCAAATTGGGACAATAACTCAAAAGATTGAAGTTACTGGACTGAATCCCACCATAGAACTCGCCACCTCAGCAATCGATGACCAAGTCTTCGAGCAGACTATTAAAACGATCCCTTTAAATGGGCGCGATTGGGCCCAATTGGCAACACTCCAGCCAGGAATCTATGCCGTCCGAACTGAGAAGGCGACGAATAATCCCGGAGGAAGAGGTAATCGAGGCTGGGGGCTCGAGTTAACGGATGCTGGCCACAGCCCCTATTTCAACAATTACCAGATAAACGGTATCAGCTCGTCGGATTACTCGAACGGGGCGCCGGGTGGGGTGTTAGGAGGCCAACTGGGGGTCGACGCCGTTCAGGAATTCTCCGTTCAGACTACGAACTATTCAGCGGAGTACGGCCGCAGCGCTGGAGCCGTCATCAATGCTATAACGAAAACTGGTGCGAATGCGTTCCACGGGTCAGCGTTTTGGTTCCTGCGTGACGAAGGTTTTGATGCGCGCAATTTTTTTGACCCTCCTCAAATCGCTCCGTTTCATCGTAATCAATTCGGGGCGTCGGGTGGAGGGCCGATCAAGAAGGACAAAACCTTTATTTTCGCTGCCTATGAGGGGGTCCGCCAGGATTTGGGACTCTCCTTTCATAATTTCGTTCCTTCCCCAGCTGCACGCGAAGGAAATCTCTGCTCGGTTCCAACAACGGGTACTTGCACGCCAACCACGATCACTGTAGATCCTCTGGTTCAACCATTTCTTGCCTTGTACCCCAACCAAAACGCCGGCTTGTTACCCGGCGGGAATGGGGATATCGGTATATTCAATACTTCCGGATCGTCTCCTTCAGTAGAAAACTACACTATTGTGAGGCTTGACCACCATTTTTCGGAGTCAGATTCCATTGCGGTTAGCTATCTGTATGACAAATCAACTGAGACGATACCGGATTCTTTCTTATTAAGTTCACTTAACTATTCAAGTGAAAGGCAATTAGCCACTGTCGAATGGGACCATACCTTTGGTCCGACGCTTGTTAACAGTGCCCGGTTAGGCTACAACCGGCCGCAGGAGCTTAATGCCCAGCCTGGCAGCGTGATTAACCCGATCGCCAAGGATACGAGTTTGTCCGCCGTCCCTGGCTTTTATGCGCCCGTCCTCGAGGTTCCGAGCCTGACGACCGAGGAAGGAGGATACGGATCTCTTGCTATTACCGATTATATTTTGAACTCTATCCAGGGGTATGACGACATGTTTCTGAGCAAAGGGAAACATGCTATAAAATTTGGGTTTGCGTTTGAAAACATGCGAACAAACTTATTTCTCGGTGGGAGGAATAACGGCGATTTTGCGTTCCCATCCTTGGCAGGTTTCCTCCTAAACCAGCCAACAAGCTTCTACGCAGCACAGGCCGATAGCGTTAAGTGGCTTGGTGGTCGACAGACACTTTACGGATTTTATGTGAACGATGATTGGCACATCCGTCCGAATCTAACCCTCAACATCGGTTTGCGCTACGAGCCAGCAACCATCCCCATCGACAGTAAGAACCAACTACAGGTCTTAAAAACTTTGAGCGGTCCGATAGTTCCCACTAACCCAATGTGGGACACGAACGCAACTCTGCATAACTTCCAGCCGCGCCTGGGCTTTTCATGGGACCCGTTCCACGACGGAAAGACGGCTATCCGAGGTGGATTTGGCCTCTATGACATCCTACCACTTGAATGGGAGTGGGCTATTCCAACTGGGACATCCTACCCTTTTAGCTTCACCGTCGCGGCAGGCAATTTACCTGCTGGTACGTTTCCCACCGGTGCTCTGGCGCTCATCGGGTTCAATGTCGACAGCGCTGCAGCGCGCTACACTACCCCGAATCCGAGCCGGGCTTACAGTATGAACTGGAACCTAAACGCTGAACGTCAATTGACGTCTACCGTCTCCGTCTTGGTCGGTTACGTTGGCAACCATTCTGTTCATCTACCGTTCAAGGCCGATGATGAAGATATGGTCCTGCCAACTTTGACATCGGCGGGGTATCTCTGGCCTTACCCGGTGGGAAGTGGAACCAAGCTGAACACCAATGTCGGGGCCGTAGTTACATCCATTTATGACACTGAAGCTCGCTACCAGGGTCTCATTGCAGAGTTAAAGAAGACCTTTGGCAATGGTTTCCAGGCCCAGGCGTCATTTACTCATGGCAAGTGCTTCGATACCGGTACGACGGGCACAGCTACTGACCCGTTTGCAAATACTTTAGTGAATCCAATGTTTTTTAGTCGCGAAGCTCGGTACGGTCCATGTGACTACGACATGCGGAACCTCCTTGTTGGGAACTTCCTATGGGAGCTCCCCAACCCAAAGTTCGGCGGAGCGTTCGTGGCAACCGCCCTCGGTGGTTGGTCGATGAGTGGCGTTATTACTTTCAGTAGCGGTACCCCCTTTTCAGTTGTCATCGGAGGAGATTCTCTCGGTGAAAATAGCTCCGGGACTTTCAATTTCCCAGACCGCTCGAGTGCGCCTGGATGTGCCAACCCCGTTAATAGCGGGAACCCCACCAACTACTTGAAGCTGAACTGCTTCACCCCTCCAATTGCTCCAGCTTCGTTCGCCTCAATGTGTCAACCGGCTGCGGCTAGTGTTTCCTCCGTGATTCCAAATACTTGTATGAATCTCCTTGGCAACATTGGACGGAATTCAATTTACGGACCGGGTATAGACGAGTGGGATTACTCTTTGATTAAAGACACCTTTATTCGGAAGATTTCGGAAACTTTCGACGTCCAATTCCGGGCAGAGTTTTTTAACATCTTTAACCATGCGAATTTCCAATCACCAACCGGATCCAACACGGTTCTAAATCAGGATGGGACACCAACGCCGGGAGCGGGCGCAATCAACGGCACTACAACAACATCGCGACAAATCCAGTTCGGCCTGAAAGTCATCTGGTGACTTTGATGGAAAATTCTGGCTTGAAACCGGTCATGGTCAATCGATCTTGATGCTTGGGGACGGAATCAGGCAAACCTCTGATGCGATAACAGTGATGTTTGATGCTGGAACTCGGTTAACTAGGGTGGAAAAAAGAAACTGTGGCGAAAGGCAATAAACTTTCGGTTGGCCGGCGGAATTTCTTAAAGAATGCTGTCGTCGGTGCCGCAACCCTCACTGCCCGCGCAGAAATTGTCTCTGCACAGCCAGTGGTGCCACGTGAGCCATCCACTGTGCTTCCGATGTCACCAGCGACGGAGACAGAGCCTCCTAGTGATGTTGAAGTGTTGGGGCCAGGGGAACGCACCGGGTCGGACTTCATGGTCGACGTGTTCAAGTCACTGGGATTTGAATACCTTTGCGCAAATCCAGGCACGAGCTTCCGAGGATTACACGAGTCGATCATTAACTATGGTGGAAACAAGAATCCTGAGTTCATTACTTGTTGCCACGAAGAGTCCTCCGTTGCTATGGCTCACGGCTTCTACAAGATTGAAGGGAAGCGGTTGTGCGTTTGCGCCCATGGGACGGTAGGGTTGCAGCACGCTTCCATGGCCATTTACAACGCCTGGTGTGATCGCGTGCCGGTTTACATCGTGCTTGGCAACGCGATTGACGCTACGAAGCGGCACTCATACGGTGATTGGGACCATTCCGTCCAGGACGCCGCGGCGACGGTTCGTGACTTCGTGAAGTGGGACGACCTCCCAACATCGTTGCCTCACTTCGCCGAGTCTGCTGTCCGCGCCTACAAGATCGCGATGACACCGCCGATGGAGCCGGTTGTATTGGTGGTGGATCAAGAATTGTCTGAAAACCCTATTCCTTCAGGCACCAGACTGTCCATCCCGGAACTAACGCTCGTTGCGGCTCCACAAGGTGATTCTGGCGCCGTTGCGGAAGCTGCAAGACTGCTAGTCAAGGCGGAAAATCCAGTAATCGTGCTCGGCCGTGCCGCGCGGACGCAGGCTGGCGTCGACCGACTTGTAGAGCTTGCTGACCTACTGCAGGCTCCAGTCATCGACAAGACCTTGAGGATGAATTTCCCAACTCGACACCCCCTTAGCCAATCCGTTGGTGCACAACCGGGTCGCCATGGTCGACAGCTTATCGCCGAAGCGGACGTGATCCTAGGTCTCGAAGTCAACGATTTCTGGGATGTGGTCAACTCTTTCACGGATCAACTAAATGGGGCTTGGAGGCGGATTACAAAGCCCGGGACAAAGCTAATCAGCATTAATTCTGAAGATCTCTTTAGTAAATCGAATTACCAGGATTTTCAGCGCTACACCGAAATCGACCTGGATATCGCAGCAGATGTGGAGGCGACATTACCTTCCCTTATTGACGCTATACAGAGCGAAATCACCGTCGATCGCAGGATATTGTTTCAAGATCGTCGGGCCAAACTGGCTGTGGCTCACGTCGACTTTTATAAGCTGCCACCAGGCCGACAGGATGAGTGGCTGGCTTTATATAAGAAGTCCCATTTTCCCATGATGAAATGGCAAATCGAGCATGGGCAGATTATCAGCGAGACAGTCTACACGCGCGCGGTGCATGAACTGTCTCCCTCGTGGGACATTGCGATCGTGATCGTACTTCCCCCAGCCGACCAGAGAAAGAAACCGGAGCTGACGAAGGCACAATTGTTGAGGAAAATCTATCCTGATATTGAAGAGTATGTGAAGGAAGAGAGACAACGGTGGACCCTTACAGTCGAACATTGGGACGAGCGATGGGTTGAGGTCGATATAGAGAAAAATCCATCTCTATATTATCCGAGCCCAAATTAGGTCGGTAATTCCCGGGAAGCCGCCGGGTGGGCTTGGGGAAAAATGGGAATCGTCGTAATCCTAAGGAGTCAACATGAAGAGACTATTTTTGCTGCTAGGAATTGTTCTGTTGTTCGAATTGTGGAGCGGTGCGCAAACGAAGGAGCCTCTCGTCTTAGTTCGGACGATGGAGATGCCGGCCGTCCCGCTGGGGCCTTACGTCGATCACTTTGGAGTGGATGTAAAAGGGCATCGGTTGTTCGCTACGCCTCAGGCCCACAAGAGTGTCCAGGTCTTCGACATTGAGACCGGTAAGTTTCTTCGAGAGTTGACTGGGTTCGGGAACGCTCACGGGGTAGTCTATCGAGATGACCTTAATCAAATCTATGTAGCGGACGGTGGTGATGCTGGCGAAGTGAAAATTTTCAGCGGCCTAGACTACCATCTTATCAAGTCAGTCACTGGCCTAATCGGAACTGACTCGAACGGATACGATCCAGGAACGAAGGAAATGTACATCGTTACTGGGGGGCCGGGCGCAAAATTGGATTATTCGGCTATAAGTATTGTCGATACTACGAAGGGTGAACGAGTCGGTGAAATTCGGGTTCCGGGGTCGGGACACCTTGAACAAATTGTCGTCGAACACTCGGGTTCTAGACTCTACGTAAATATTGAAGACAAGAATGCGATTGCGGTGATGGACAAGAGAAAGCGAACACTCCTTGCACAGTGGCCCCTCACTAAAGGCAAAAACAATTTTCCCATTGCTCTGGATGAACAACACCATCGCCTGTTTGTCGGCTGTCGAACTACCGATGCCAGTGGCGTCATTGTCGTGATCGATACCGAAACTGGGAAGGAGGTCGAATCGCTTCCCATCGGGGGCAACGTCGACTATTTGGACTTTGACGCCAGAAACGGCCGTCTCTATGCAACTTGCGGCACAGGGAACGTTTTCGTTTATCAAGAAAATTCGCCTGATAAGTACGCGCTGATTGGTAAACCAGAAACAGCAGTAATGGCAAAAACGGGTCTTCTCGTTCCTGAGCTAAATCTCTTTTTTGTCGGTGTTCCAAACCTCGGTGGGATACAGAATCCGAAGATTCTAGAATTTAAGATCCAGTGAGAATGCCCGCGTCTACAGCCTGTACCTGAATAGGCTAACTAAGCCCAAAGCGAATCAGAGTCACAACCGCGGTAAAGGGCTTTTTCCGAAGCCAATGAAGAGCCGATAGGAGGATCGATGAAGGGAACATTCGGACTTTTGTTTTCCGTTCTGGTCTTAGGGGCTTTGAGCCCCGCCGTCGCGTTGAGCCAGGCCAACAACGGTGCGGGTGACGGCAAACCCGAGGTTCATGTGGATTACTATAAGCTGCCGCCCGGTCGCCAAGACGAATGGCTTGCTCTTTACAAAAAATATCATTACCCCATTGTTCGATACTTGGTCGAGCATGGACAGATGACGAGTGAAACGATTTATACCCGTGCCGTTCATGAGCTATCTCCGTCGTGGGATGTCTCTATCGTGATCGTAATTCCCCCCGCAGGGCAAAGGAAGAAATCTGAGTTCACCAGGGCGCAGCTCATCCGTAAGCTATATCCAGATCTCGATGACTATGTCCAGGGAGAGAGGAAACGTTGGGCACTGACTCTTGAACAGTGGAACGAATCATGGGTCGAAATAGATATAGATAAGAACCCATCGCTGTACTATCCAAAACCGGAATGAGTCAGGAATTTATGGTCTTGTTATTTGCCGGAGGGCAGTGTCTGGCAGCACGAAAATATTGCCAATTTTAAGGAATAGGGTAAGAAGAGGAGACAATGAAGAAGGTACCTTATTTGTTCTTGTTTGCTGCACTTTACGCAATCCCCGGACGCGGGCAAACATTCGAGCCCTTGACTCCAGTTCAGACGATTGACCTTCCGGATGTGCCAGAGGGCCCATATACAGATCACCTTTGCGTGGACACAAAGGGACATCGGCTTTTCACCACGATGCAAGCTCAGAAAGCTGTGGCGGTCGTTGACCTCGATACCGGTAAGGTCCTAAGAAATATTCCCGTAGGAAACCCTCATTCCTGTGCTTATCGGAGTGACCTTGACCAGCTCTATGTTGGTGATGGAGACCCGACGCAGCCCGGGCTAAAAATCTTCAGTGCACGCGACTACCACCTTGTTAAAGCCATCGGACTAGAAAAACGCAGCGATTCGATGGTGTACGACCCAAATTCAAAGCTCCTCTATATCGTCAATGGGGGAGCCGGCGGGAAATTAGATTACTCGTTGATTAGCATCATAAATACTACGACAAGCGAGCGCGTGGGCGACGTCAAGGTTGCATCCGAGGTACTGGAGGATATGGATATCGCCCCTTCTGGGTCGAGACTTTACATCACTGAAGAAGATGCCAACAAGGTCGTAGTTGTGGATCCACAGAAGCGGTCGGTCCTTGAAACTTGGCCGATTACTAAAGGCAGTACGCCTGTGGCCACCGCAGTGGACGAATTGCACCATCGATTGTTTGTCGCCTGCCGTACTACTGATTTGCACGGCGTCATCGTGGTAATCGATACGGAAACAGGAAAAGAGCTCAAAGCGCTTCCTATCGGTGGCTGGCTTGACTACATGGTATTTGATGCGAAAAGCGGACGAATATATGGTGTGTGCGGCGTGGGTGACATATATGTCTATCAACAGCTAGCCCCCGATGACTATGTTCTGCTTGGGAAAGCTGAGACTGCCCTCATGGCAAAGACAGGCCTGCTGGTCCCCGAACTCCATCGGTTTTATGCGGCTGTCCCAATGATGGCTTGGAAGCCCGCGAGGATTCTGGTCTTTCAGGTTGAATGAATGCCACGGTGCGAGCGGAATCGATGGCCAGTACCGTACTTGTCGTGGTTCGCCAAAACTTGAGCCGAGACCAAAGACGCGGCGGTTTTGGTAGAGCGGTCCTGAATAGGATCATCTCCTCGATACAGCATAAAAGACTCTGGAGCTCAAGAATCCGAGTGCGCGGAGGACACATATAAAGGACCGGCGGAAAGTCGATCCGGACTAGGCCGCTCGATGGTAACGATGGTGCAGCCCGCCGAGTCGCAGCTGTGAAAGGGCCCGACCGGAAGCTAGGGAACGAATCCTGCCATCAGGTCTACCCTTTTCAAGATCCGAGATGGCATGCGGAGTTACCCATGGATCCGCGGTGCTCCCCAGGTGGAGTTCTCAAGGACCATCCGGAAGATCAATTCTCGAACCTCCTTCGGTGTCGGCCTTCTTCCGACTTGCCTCCGGACTCTGGAGATTAGCCGCCAGTACATACAAAAGCCAGCCCGGCGCCAGCGGACGGTGGTTTCGGGCGCGACGATGAGGCGGGATTGCTTCCAAGCCGACCCGACCCGCCGAGCGATTAACCAGAAGAGCTTATCGAAGAGGTCGAGACTCGGGCGAGGATGTCGACGCTTCAGCGCGACGAGTTGGCTGGCAGCATTTAAAAGAGGACTTCGGGATGCTGACAAATAAGTCTATTTGGTAACAACAATGGTAACAACTGCGCCTAAAACCGCCTATTTTCGGCCTTCCCGAAACCAGGAAACCGCTTGAAACATTGAGTATTTAGCGTTTCGGGAGACGACCAACGGGTTGGAGGTTCGAGTCGTCCCCGGTTCACCACTCAATTTAAAGAACTTACAAGAGAATCGCATTATGGGGCGAAAAAGCTACTGTAGCGGAATCCCCAGTACCGAGCAAAATCCAAAAACACCGGATGCCAGACGTTCATCGCTGCCTAGCCACACCGTCTTCATGCGGTCATAGAGAATCTCTTCGGGAACTCCGCCCATCTGCCGAAAGGCTTCTTCGTGCATCCGCAACAGCGTGCCGATCTTCTGATCCAGCGCTACTTCCGCCATCATCCTTCGGCTATAACCCAACGTGACGATGAACGCCCAAAGCTTTCGCTCCTGGTCTTCCCACTCCAGGGTTCCCAGATGTCCCCAGTCCACTTGCGCTTGCTTGCCGGGTGGGGTCTCGAATCGTCGTACCGCCACGGTTCGCGTGGCCTTCCGCTGCGGTTGTAGCCAGTCTTTCAGAATCGTGTACCCACCGCTGTAGTTCCGCTCGCGCAGCTCTCGCAACAGGACGCACGCGTTCCACACGCCGGCGCGCATCCGTTCTTTCAGATACGGCTTGAACGGATCGAGTACTGGCTTGCGTTTGCCGCGGTCCGTACTCCGGCAGCGTACTTGGTTGTTGTAGGTACTTTCGAATGGTCTTGCGATCCCAGCCGCTCAGCTTGCTGATCGCTTGGTGCTCATACCCTGTCGTTGCAGTTCTTTTAGCTCTTGCACTTCTCGCCCCCTTAGCAAGTCTCGGAACCTCCTCCGTGCGGAGTGGGCTCCGGTTTACCACGCTAGCCGCCTTTTCTCACGAGGAGCAAATTAACTTGGCGATTCAGGCTTTATGTTGATCAGTTCTCTCTGATGAATTGTTAGCTGTCTATTTGGAGGCTAACGGTTATCCCGTTCCCTGTTGGAAACGTTTTTTCGGGCAGACTTCGACTGCTTCTGGAAGTGCGAGACAAGGTTTTGTTCTTTCTTCTTTTTCAGCAGCGTAGGGCTGTCCAGGCCGCGGCGAAAACGTTCTGCCAGGGATAGGCACAACTGTAACGAACCCAGATGCGGCGGGCGGTGACGCGCACCTGCGCCGCGATTTTTAGCAGCTTCAGCCGGATGGTATCGACTTGGGCGTTCGCCAACTCCGTGCCCGCCAAGCCCAACCGCCGCAAGGCCTCGACCAGAACATAGGCCAGCGAGGAGAAGTATAGGCGCAACTGGTTGGCCCGCAGGGTCTCCGTGCTCATGCGGTCCGCGAACAAGCTCAACTGCTCCTTGATGCGATTCTCCATTTCACCTCTCGCGCAGTAGAGCTGCTCATAAAGTTTTTGCGCGGGCCAGTGCTGCGCCCCCAGAGACGTGACCAGGTAACGAGGATTTTCCTTGCCTTCGATCTGTTCGGCTTTGGCGATCACCCGCCGCGATCGCGACCAGCTTTTCTTGGTGCGATAAGTGAACTCACAGAACACTCGCGCAGGTTTTTTTGTGCGCTGGTGCTCTTGTTTGGCTTCCTGCATCGCGCGGCCGATAATCCGCCGCAAGCGCTTGTTCCGTGCAAAGCCGAATACATAGTCCACATCGTTGTTTTCGCACCAAGCCAGCAACTCCTCCCGGCAGAACCCCGAGTCCGCCCGCAGAATGATCCGGGTCTTCGGCCACCGCGCGCGAATCTGCCGCACGATGGGCTGCACTTCTTCGAGACTTCCTGCGCTGGCGTCGATGTTCGAGGGCCGCAGCCGTGCACACAGAAGATAATCTCCGCAGAACACATACAGTGGCAGATAGCAGTAGTGCCCGTAGTAGCCGTGGAAAAAACGTGCTTCTTGCCGTCCGTGCAGCGGCGTGTCCGTGGCGTCCAGGTCCAGCACGATCTCGCACGGTGCGCATGGGTGCGCTTCCAGAAATAGATCGACGAGCAGAGTGTCCAGTGCTTCGGCCGAATAGCTGATCTTGTTGTAGCGTTCCGCGGCAGGGGAACCAACCGGTGTCAGTTCCAATCGGTTCAGCGTGCTCTTGCCGGCCAGCGGCTCTCCCAAATCTCCCTTCCCCGCCAACACTCCCAACAGTGGATCCTGCCGCAACTGCTCGTGGTCGTTCAGGTCTTCATAGCCCAGCGCCAGCCCGTAAATGCGCTGCGCCAGCATTTCTTCCAGGCGGTGTTCGATCCGTTCCCGCTGCCGGTAGTCCGTGAAGCAAGCTGCTACACGCCGCAGCAAACCTATCTTGCGCTCGGCCTGGCGCAGCAGCAATGATCCACCCTCTGTGGTTAGCCGATCCCCCGCGAACTGCCCCACCACGCGACGCGAAAAATGTGCTTCAAATGGAAAGAGAGTCTCGCTACACTCTGTCATTGAAAAGGCCTCTTTTCCTGGGACTTTAACTACGTCTAGACACCGCAGTTATGCCCGAGAAAGTGGCCTTTTTCCACTTCTATTTAACGTTTTGATCTTATCCCTTGTGAGATTTCCGGGCTAGGGTGGGGATTTTTCAACCGGCACTACGGGGATTTTTGCACCGGCGCTGACAGCCTAACGCTTGTGAAAGGTCGAATTCAGGGGGCTGGCTCGAAATCGCTGCAGCCTACCTCCAGCATCCCTTGTCAAGAAGGGCGATTCGGGCCTGCAATCAGTAACAAAGGTTCTGGGTAGGTCGGCAAATGAGAATCTCAGCAAGGCCAAGAAACGGGAATTTTCAATCCTAGTCCCGCATCATGGCTAGGAATGGCAACTATCTACCTGTCTGCCCGAGGGCATTTCTGCCTATGCCTGCCGATCCGACCGCGCCCGCAAGTCGTTGACGAGCACGGTGGAGGCGAACACGTACTGTACCTGTGCGCAGACCCGTAATTTCCGCTACTTCTTCATCCGTCAGACCTTCCATATCCCGCAGCACGAGAACAATGCGGTACTGCGGCGGTAGCTTCTGAATCGCCTGACGCAGATGGCGCGCCTGCTCTCCACGAATCGCAAGCGATTCCGGATTAACCTGGGCGCCCCCAGGGATCTGCTCGAGCTCCTTCCTGCCCGGCATCGGGCCATCGAGAGGCGTATCCAGCTTTGGCGCGAACTTGCTGCGGCGACGGCTCATGAGGCAGCGATTCTTTGCCACCTTATACAGCCACACCATCAGCGCACGGGGACTCTCAAACTTCGGAAGGTGTGGCACGGATCTCACCAGCACTTCTTGCATGGTGTCCTCAGCATCTTCGCGGTGGCCGCATACCTTCATGCTGAAAGAGAAGACTGTACTTTGCAGAAGTTGTAGTGCCTGATCGAAGGATCCCGGGCGCTTATCACCCAAAAGTGCTACCGCTTGTTGAATTTCTTTCCTCATCCCAACCCAAGATACCATACGAGCTCTGCGTATTGTGGAATACGGCCAGAAGCCACTGCACTCGCTGCAGTTTGCTGTGGTCTGGCGAGAATGCTTTCCAGCGCTCGTTTGTTTCATTTTTCCTTGTAACAAATCTCTGGCAATTGCATTTCTCCTTACAGGCAAAAGAAGCTGGGGGAGGCATTCCATGATGGCTGTAAGTGTCGGCCTCGCCGAACCTCTTAAGGTCGAACGCCAGTTCGTAACGGAAACCGGAGGCGAGCACTACTTCATCCTCCAGACGTGACCCAGAGAACGCTGTGCCAAATTGATCGAACTTTTGGCCGTCACGTTGGTCGAGTTGCCTATTTCGACATCGTAGGCTTCGCTAAAGCGTCATCAAAAGGTGACCGGGCACGGTTCCACGTCGGAGCCCACCAAAAGCGACGCCCACCGCGGTATTTCAGGGGTGCGAATCCTACATGCGGCGATGGGTAGCGGAGTGTACATAGTTTCCTTAGGAACATTCATGGGCAGGAATTGGGGACAACTTAGGCGTATGGCCGCCGCGCTTGCGTTCTGTTTGGTGGCTGGAGCTGCGAGACCGGTTCGTGCTCAGGAAGCGCGAGCAACGGGATCATTGACGTTGGAACAGGCTGTCTGGATGGCTCTGGATCAGAACCCAGCGTTTCGTGAGTGCAATGACGAGGCTGCAGCCGCGCGCGCAAGACTCAAGCAGATTCAGTCGGGGTGGTTTCCCAGATTCGACGTTCACCAGGACTTCACGCGCGGCAACAATCCGGTGTACGTGTTTGGTACCAAGCTAACGCAGCGACAGTTTTCCGCCGACGATTTCCAATTGAACACGTTGAATACGCCTCCGCCCCTAGACAACTTTCAAACGCGTTTCGATGGCCAGTGGAGGCTGTTCGATTCAGGCGAGACCTTATTTCACCAGCGGAGTGCTCGGAAGCTCGTTACCGCCGCGGACTTTGCGACCGAGCAGGCGCGTCAGGACCTAATCCTCGAAGTGGTTCGCAGCTATTACGACGTGCTGGTGCTTCAAGAAAACTTGCGGGCGGCCGACGAATCGGTGAAGGCCGCAGAGGCGATCGCCCAGCGCATGGAGACCATGCACAAAGCCGGGCTCATCGTGGACTCCGATCTGTTGAGCGCCAAGGTTTTTCTGGCGCAAAGGAAAGACCGACAGATTCGAGCGCAAAACCATCTGGCCTTAGCTGATATGCAGTTGCTACGCGAGATGGGACTGCCAGTCGATGCATCGGCGCAACTGGCGCAAACGCTGACGGAACCTGGGCCCTCTCAAAAAACCATCGAAGATTGGATCGACACGGCGCTCGATCACCGGCCGGCTCTGCGGTCAGCGCAGTTGCAACAGGACGCCATGGAGCAAGAAAGAAAAGCAGCCAAAGCGGAATTCGGACCAAAGATGGGTCTGTTTGGCAATACGGAACGCGACGCCATGACTCTGGGAGGGCCATCAGGGACGAACTGGACGGCAGGCGTTCAATTCGACTTTACCCTTTTTGCCGGCGGCGCCCAGAAAGCGAAACTGGCGGAAGCGACGGCGAACGCCAGCAAGGCGAAGCACAGCGTGGAATGGTTCCGCTCCGGTGTCCAAATGGAGGTCAGACAGGCTTACCTGGATGCGAACGCGGCGGCACAGCGCGCGGCTGCTGCTCGCGACGCTACCGACCAGGCCAAGGAAAGCCTACGCATCGTGCAAAACCGCTACGAAACCGGGCTCACCACGGCCACTGAGCTTTTTCGAACAGAAACGGCGGTACTCGAAGCTACAACCGAATATTTATCCGCGCTTCAGGATTGGCAGGTCGCCAGGGCGCAGTTGGAACGCGCGGCGGGCGTCCTTACCCCGGAGTCCGCGCTGGTAACGGGAGCAGACAATCCATGACAATGAAAATGGCGAACGAAACAAGCGCGCGTCGAAATTGGATTCTCGGGATTGTGTTGACCTTGCTGCCGGCGGGGTGTGGCGGCACCGGCGAAGGTCCGGAACAGAAGGTCGACAGCGTTGCAGGAATTCGCACACAGAAAATCGAAATGCAAGCCGTGCCGGACGAAATCGAAGCTCCCGGATCCGTGATCGCTGTAAATACCGCGCGAGTCACGGGAACGGTTTTGCAGGTGCCGGTTCGCGAAGGAGACTCCGTGAAGCCCGGGCAATTGTTGGCGCAACTCGATGAACGGGAACTCGTGGCGCGCCGGAACTCCGCGGAGGCGGGTGAGCAAGCGGCGACCGCGGCAATCGACCAGGCGAGGAAGGCAAGGGCGGTGGCACAGGCGCAAGCGGATGTCGCCAAGAAAACGTACGACCGCTACGTGTATTTGAAAGAACAGAAATCCGTCAGCCCCCAGGAATTTGACGAAGTGTCCGCGAAAAACCAGGCGGCAGAAAGCGGGTTGGAGCAAGTCACGGCCGCTTTGCATCAAGCCGAAGCGGCCGCCGATCAGGCGAAGTCGGAAGTGCAAGCTGCTGCGAGCGTCGTCAGTTATGCTCGAGTCGTCGCTCCATTCGAAGGGCGGGTACTTCGCCGCGACGTAGAATCCGGTTCACTGGTGTCACCGGGACTACCTCTATTCATCATCGAAGACACATCGCGCTACCAACTTGCAGTCACTTTGCCCGCCGATGTCCTGGCAAAGGTTCATAAGGGTGGCACGGCACGCGTGCACTGGAGACACTTCCCGAAAAAACGATGGTGGGAAAACTCGCGGAGATCGAAGCCGGCGCGGATCCAGCGTCGCACACAGCTCGTGCACGGGTCGATCTAGCCAAACAGCCCGGAGTGCAGTCCGGTTTGTTCGGCCGCGCATTCTTCACACAAGGAGAAAGGCACGCGCTGATCGTGCCCGGGATTGCCGTGGTTACACGCGGGCAACTGGATGGTCTGTATGTTACAGACTCGAGTGGCGTAGCGCACTGGCGGGTGCTGACTCTCGGCAAGATGCTCGGCGAGCAGTGGGAAGTGCTGTCAGGCGTCAACGAAGGCGATTCCATCGCATTGAGTCCCGGAACCCAGGAACTTGACGGCAAGAAAATCTTGGCGACCATCCGGCCCACCGGGGAGAAGCGTCCGTGAAACGGGGAGTCGCCGGGAAAATTGCGCGTGCCTTCATCGACTCCCGATTGACGCCACTCGTTATCCTCACGTCCTTGCTCCTCGGGTTCTTTAGCATTTTGCAGACCCCACGCGAAGAGGAACCCCAGATCGTGGTGCCAATGCTCGATGTGCATGTGGGCATGCCTGGAGCTTCGGCACAGGAAGTGGAGGAGCGGGTCACAACCCCCATGGAGCGCCTGCTCCGAGACGTGCCGGGCGTCGAATATCTCTATTCCACGAGCCAACCGGGTGGCGCTCTGGTCATCGTGCGCTTCTATGTTGGGATCAAGGAAGAGGACGCCATTGTCCGCACCTACAACAAGCTTTATTCCAACTTTGATGGGATTCCACAGGGAGCCAGCCAACCGCTCATCAAAGTGCGTTCGATCGATGACGTTCCCGTGCTTGCTGTAACGCTTTGGGGCAACAACTATGACGGCTTCACATTGCGACGGATCGCCGCAGAAGTGCAGCAAGCCGTAAAGCAAGTCGAAGACGTTTCGGAGACCACTCTTCTTGGCGGCCAGCGCCGCGAGCTCCGGGTGACCCTCGATCCGCAGAAGCTCTTCACCAATCACGCGAGTCCGCTCCTGATCGCGCGGGCTTTGCAAATGAACAATCAACGTTTGCAGGCGGGCTCGTTTGCAGAAAACAACCAGCAGTTTGCCGTCGAGGGCGGAACCTTTTTGCACACCGCCGAAGAAGCCCGAAGCGTTATTGTGAACGTGCAAAACGGAAGGCCGGTATACCTCGGAGAAGTTGCCAGCGTCACCGACGGGCCTGAAGAGCCCGCCGACTACGTCTACTTTGGACTTGGCGGAGCTTCGGCAGCGGAACCGGGGACGTATCCGGCGGTGACCTTGGCTGTGGCCAAACGCAAGGGAGCCAACGCGACCGACGTGTCTCGGGCGGTAGCGGCGAAGATCGATTCGCTGCGCGGTTACGTTCTCCCCACTGACGTGCAAGTCACCGTGACGCGCGATTACGGTCAGAGCACAAAACACAAATCCGACGACCTTCTCAAACACCTTCTTCTGGCGACGCTTTCGGTAACTTTGCTGGTGGCCCTGGCCCTAGGCTGGCGCGAATCCGGTGTTGTGCTGCTGGCCATTCCCGTCACACTGGCCCTGACTCTGTTTATCTTTTACGCGTATGGCTACACTCTGAATCGCGGAACGCTGTTCGCGTTAATTTTTTCCATCGGCATCCTGGTCGACGACGCCATTGTCGTCGTCGAAAACATCGTGCGCCACTTCCGGCTGGCGGAAAACAAAGGCCGGCCGTGGAGCGATGTGGCCGTGGAAGCCGTCGACGAGGTCGGCAATCCGACCATCCTGGCCACTTTTGCAGTGATTGCCGCAATTCTACCGATGGCGTTCGTGCGCGGTTTGATGGGGCCGTACATGCGGCCGATTCCCATAGGCGCTTCCGCGGCCATGATGTTTTCTCTCATCATTGCCTTCGTGGTCTCTCCGTGGGCGGCGTTGCGTCTGCTGCACGGCCATACCGGAAAACAAACCGAAGGTGAAGCCGAGGGAACGGCGACGCGCCTGTATCGGCGGGTGATGACCGGTCTGATTCGCGACACTCGCAAACGCTGGGCATTTCTGACAACGATAGTCGTCCTTTTTCTCTTGGCATGTTCGCTGGTGGCCTTCAAGTTGGTTCGCGTCAAAATGCTCCCCTTCGACAACAAAAGCGAATTCCAGGTCATAGTCGATATGCCGGAAGGGACCCCACTCGAACGTACTCTGGCGGCGGAACAGGAAATCGGAGCGTATCTTCGCACCCAGCCTGAGGTCGTGAACTACCAGCTCTATGCTGGAACTTCGGGCGCCTACAATTTCAACGGTCTGGTACGGCACTACTATCTCCGTCGCGGTGCGAATCAGGGCGATATCCAGGTGAATTTGCGTTCCGTGGAGGTGCGCGGCCGGCAGAGCCACGATCTAGCCAAAGAAATGCGCGGCCCAATTCAGGAAATAGCGAAAAAATGGAATGCGCGAATCAAAATCGCGGAGGTTCCTCCGGGCCCACCTGTCGTGTCCACCTTAGTCGCCGAAGTCTACGGTCCCGATTACAAACGCCAGATTGAAGTTGCGCGACAGATTCGCGCTATCTTTGACCACACTCCAGGCGTGGTCGACGCCGACTGGTACGTCGCGGCTGATCAGCGAGAGTTGGATTTTAACGTCGCGCAGGACAAAGCGGGCCTCCGGGGAATCACCGCGGCAGACATCTCGCAGACCTTAGCCCTGGCCCTGGCCGGAAAAGAGGTCGGGCTGACGCATGCGCCGGGCGAAACCGAAGATGTGCCGATCCACGTGCAGATGTCCCGGGCGAGCCGATCCAGTGTGGATGGCTTGCGGGGAATTTACCTGAACGCGCCTGATGGGGCCATGGTGCCTCTGGGTGAACTCGCGAAAGTAGAAGAGCGCACGCTGGACAAAAACATTTATCGCAGGAATCTGCGGGAGGTCGTTTATGTCACCGCCGACGTTGCCGGCGCCGAAGAAAGCCCGGTATATGCCATCGGCAAACTGGGCGACGAGATCCACGCGCTGCATCTACCGGAAGGATACAAGATGGAACAGTTCACCGCGATTCAGCCACCTGATTCGAAAAGGCTGGCCATCAAGTGGGACGGCGAATGGCACATCACCTATGAAGTCTTTCGTGATTTGGGCCTGGCCTTCGCGGCTGTTCTCGTACTGATTTACGTGCTTGTCGTTGGTTGGTTCCAATCGTTCAAAATGCCGCTGGTCATCATGGCGCCCATTCCGTTGACGCTGGTGGGCATCTTGCCTGCGCATGCCGCGATGGGCGCGTTTTTCACCGCCACGTCCATGATCGGTTTCATCGCAGGAGCGGGTATCATCGTCAGCAATTCGATCATATTGGCGGATTTCATCAAACTGCGTCGCGAACAAGGAATGGTTTTGGAGGACGCCGTCGTCGATGCTGGCGCTGTGAGGTTTCGTCCAATGTTATTGACGGCAGCCGCTGTGGTGGTGGGCGCCGGCGCGATCCTGTTTGATCCCATTTTTCAAGGGCTGGCAATTTCCTTGATGGCCGGAGAAGTCGCTTCCACCCTGCTTTCGCGTATGGCGGTTCCAGTGCTCTATTACATGAGTGAACGAGGTGCAAAATGAAGCCGGAGCTAGCTCCCTTCGCGGCTAATCTGGCAAGACCCAACGTCGACCGAGACATCTCCAATGGTCAGTGCGTCCTGATCGCAGAAGCCTGAGATGAAGGCGAGAAAACGCCAGATGTCGGAGAAATTCGTGGCTATGCCTATGGACGCCCGAATGGAACCGGCGCCTTTGTTGCTGCGCTCGCGCATCAATCGCGAGAAACTCAACGGATTGACATCCGGCCCAAGTGCAAGACCGGCTCTCATGTCGTCTTCCGTCAGTCCTTCCGCCATCTCCCCGGCCCCGGGGTTGCAGAAGCACCCGGTACGCAGCGATATCCCTTCCTTGCTGGCCAGTTGTTCAATTCTGCGGTAGTGAAGCAAACGCCCCTGGGGGTCGAGCAGATTGAAGGTGATCGTCCCGCCTCGGTTCTCAGTGTTTACCGGACCGTAGATTTGAACCATGGCTTTCCCGTTGGTATGGCGCAGCGCGAGTAATTCATCCAAGAGCCATCCCGTCAGACAGCGAACACGTTCGCGAATCATGTCTAAACCAATTCTCTGTAGATGCCGCAGGCCAATTTCGACTGCGGGAATCGAAAGAAAATTGAGGGTGCCATCCTCGAATCCGGCTTCGTTTGGCGATAAAACGTGTGCCTGCCCCTGAACTGAGGCAAAGTTAATTGTCCCGCCGGCAAACCACGGACGTTTCAGAGTCGTAAAGGAAGCACGATGAATGAAGAGGGCTCCAACCCCTGTAGGATATCCAAACATTTTATAGAACGAAACGCTCACAAAGTCCGGTTGTACTGCGGTAAGGTCTAGAGAATTCGTAGGGACGAAGGCCGCCGCATCTAGGAGCACCTGCCAACCTTTGGTCCGCGCTCTGGATATCAGTTGAAGCGGATGTTTTACTCCCGAGAAATTCGACTGCGCTGGATAGGCAAACAAGTTAGCGTACGCCGGGTCACCGTGGTCCAACAAGATATCCAACTCCGCAAGATCCAACTCCAGTCCAGGCGTCTTCAGCGGTGCGTAGAAGAGGCCAGCGCCTTTGGCCCGGGCGAATTCTCGGATTCCGTTCACGGAGTTATGGTTGTCAAACGTGAGTAAACACCGGCTGCCCGGTGCAAAAGGAAAAGACTCGCCAACCAGCTTCAGTCCCGCCGAAGCGTTCTGAGTGAAAACAAGAAAATAATCGTCCAAGGGAGCGTTGAAGAATGTCAGTACATAACGTCGGGTTCGCTCCACAAGTTCCGTCATTGCGACCGAACTTGGATTCGCGGAATGTGGATTGCCAAAGACGGTTGAGAGCAGGATTTCGTGGTGTCGTTGAAGCTGAGACTCCGCGTATACGGAAGCCCCGGTATAGTCTAGGTAAACACTTCCTCCCTCGTCCAAGCGCCTATACTCGGTCAACCGCAGACGATCCAATAAAACCGTCCCGTTGTACGAAGGATATCGAGCAACGAAGTCTCTATATGGTCGATCCATTCCGTTATGCTCCTGTGTTCTGCCGTTTGCCATACGCGTCGGTCAACCTTTTGTTCTGTCTTGTGGATTTTCGAAGCAGGGTCGGAAAAGAGACGCTCCGCGGTCCAGGTTCAGAGCACACAAGTATACACGGATACATGTATACATCAATGGAGAAAGCGGCTAGAATGCGGGCCATACTGGCTGAGACTCGACGGTCTAAGGAACGGCCAAGAAGCAAGCTGTGCCAAATACGAATGAGGACCAACGGACGAGAAAATTGCGACCACAGTCGATCGATCATCGATGTGGGATACGCTTCATCGGCCGCGGCTATTGTCATGGTAGGCGACCACGGAGGAACGCCTACTCGGAATGAATTGTGGACGCAGCCACCAGCTCGAACTCGCACGAGCGTATCTTCAAAATTCTGACGGAGTAAACTCATGCACTGGAAATATTGATTGAGGAACGACCATGGTTTCGTCGTGTGCAAATGAACCAATTCGTTTTCCGAAGCTTCGCAGACTCGACTGTCAGGTTCTTTTGTTTATTGTCGTTGATCATCACAGATGAACAAGTACAAATTCGCGCTTGACAACTGGATTGTGCTTTGCCTATGCTGCGCCTCATGAAACGCCGTCATTTCCTAACACTATCTGCGGGATCCGTTGGCGGTTTCGTTGTGTACTCGCTCGACGGAAAATCTTTTCGAATTGTGGCTCAGGACAAAACCGTTCGCGTCCCTCTGCGCTTCTTCACTGAGGAAGAAGCGCGCATCGTGGCCGCAGCCACGGAAAGAATTTTTCCGAGCGACGAAACGGGGCCCGGCGCCAAAGAAGCGGGCGCCGTGATCTACATTGACCGGCAGCTCGCCGGCCCCTATGGAAGCGACCGGTATCGATACACACAGGGTCCGTTCGAGACGGGCTCGCCCGATCTCGGATATCAAGGCAAAGAGTCTCCGAGTCAGATCTACCGGGAAGCGCTTAAGAGTCTCAAAGGGTTTGATCGGATGGACGGCGCTGCACAGGACGAAAAATTGAAGGGCATCGAGTCGTCCCGTTTTTTTGTTCTTCTTCGGAGACACACGATTGAAGGGATGTTCAGCGACCCAGTCCACGGCGGAAACATCGACATGGTCGGCTGGCAGATGATCGGGTTTCCAGGGCCGCGGATGAGCAATAAGGATGAGGTGGGCAAGAGCTTTGGAGAGCCTTTCCGTCCCAAACCCGCGAGTTTATTCCAAATCACGGGTTCGAAGGTGCGCCCCAGCGAGGATGAAAAATAATAATGAAGAACCTGCCTGCGGCGGATGTGCTGATTCTCGGTGGGGGTTGGACGGGCCTGGTCATGGCCAAAGAGATCGGCTCGCGTACGTCGCTTTCTGTTCTAGTTCTTGAGCGTGGTCCGGTTCACAACCCCGACGACTACGTGAAGGAAATGGATGAACTCGACGGCGCTATTCGCATGCGAAGCGGCGTCAAGGTACAAGACTGTTCTAAAGAAACCGCGACGCTTCGACGTTCTGAGAGCGAACGCGCGCTTCCATTGCGGGAACTCGGCCTCTTGATTCCAGGATTGGGCGTCGGCGGCGCAGGCGAGCATTGGGGCGCCACCTGCTACCGGATGATGCCGGAATGTTTCGAGGTCTACTCAAAGACCCTCGAAAAGTACGGATCGAAAAGACTGCCAGAAGACCACTCGATGCAAGACTGGGGCGTCACGTTCGATGAGATGGAACCGTACTACACGAGAGCGGAGGCGCTGCTTGGGGTTTCCGGGAAAGCCGGAAATATACGGGGTAAACGGATCGAGGGTGGAAATATCTTTGAGGGACCGCGAACTGGCGAGTATCCGAATCCGCCGACGACCACACCATATTTCTCTTCGTTGTTCGGCGAGGCGGCCAAGTCCCTTGGCTACCATCCTTTTCCGGCTCCCACGGGAACTCTAAGCCAGGCGTACACGAATCCCGACGGTGTTTCGCGCCCCGGTTGCACCTACTGTGGATACTGCAATATGTACGGATGCATGATCGGCGCAAAGGCGCAGCCAACAAGTCTCTTGCTACCCGTCATTAGGAAACACAAAAACATCTCTATTCGCA
The DNA here is from genome assembly GCA_963722985.1 of Candidatus Acidiferrales bacterium. Taxonomy (GTDB): domain Bacteria; phylum Acidobacteriota; class Terriglobia; order Acidiferrales; family UBA7541; genus Acidiferrum. Next base: position 2,398,512 of record CAVROZ010000008.1, read on the forward strand.
CCGGGGCGTGGGTCCGCCGGATTCTGCACGAGGATTCCGGCGACAAAAAGCGAGTTCGAGGAGTCACGTACATCGACGCATCAGGCGAAGAGTTCTTTCAACCCGCACACCTCGTAGTGCTCGCAACCTGGACGCTTAATAACACGCGGCTGCTGCTCCTGTCCGGAATTGGCGACCCCTACGACGTCAAAACGGGCAAAGGAAACATCGGTCGCAATTTGACCGTCGACTTCAAATTTGCTGCCGCTCGAGTTTGGATGGACAAACCGCTAAACCGGTTCATGGGCTCCGCTCCGACTGGGATCTCCATTGGAGACTTGGATGGAGGCGTGCTTGACAACACAAACCTTCCTTTTCTGCGGGGGGGCATGGTCCGAGCTCTAAATTCCGGCTACCAACCCATAGCGACATTTGGGCCGGTGCCACGGTCGGTGAAAAGCAGTTGGGGCGCCGAGTGGAAGAAAGCGGCCGTGTCTCTCTACGATCATATGGAAGATGTTCGATTCGATGGTGAGTTGTTCGCCTACAAGTCGAACTACATGGACTTGGATCCCACCTACAGAGACGTTCATGGGGATCCCTTGGTTCGGCTCACGATGGATTGGGGCGAGAACGAACGGCGCATGGCGGAGTTTGGAACGGCTAAAGGAGTAGAGGTCGCCAAAGTGATGGGAGCCAAGGAGATAGTTCCGTTTCGCGGCCTCGGACATTTTGACGCAAATCCCTATGTCGTAACCCAACTCCGGGGAGGCACGATTATGGGAGCGTCGCCCGAGACTTCCGTTCTCAATCGTCATCAACAACACTGGCAAGCCTCGAATCTCTTTATACTTGGAGCTTCGGTGATTCCCTATGCTCCTGCCGGGCGTCCAACTCTGACCTTGATAACCCTTACGATCCGCGCTGCCGACGCCATTGTGGACAGCTACCTGAAAGATCCGGGCCCGCTCGCTTGAAGAAGCGGAAAGCTGGACCTCGACCGAGTGATGCTTCTGAAACTTTGACTGGAACCAAACGCACGTGTTCGCTGTCTGCGCGAACGAGTGATGTTCAAGAAAAAACGCAATTCTGCCGACGGTTATGCGGTGCCGAAGCTATTTAGCGAGGGATAACACCCAGCGCAAACCCGCGGTCAAGACGGTTCCAATCAAACAAACGATTGCCGCGTCCCGAAAAAAATGTACTCACAACACTGCGCACCGCCACGGCGCCGCGAACCGGGATGGGCCAGCCGCGCGCGCGACGAACGTTTCACCGACGGACTCGAGTCAACTCGGTCGGAAACACGACGAAGAGTTTCCCGTGAACTCGGTGATTCTTGCCCTGAAATTTGGCAATGACTCGACCGCCGGTGCACCCGATCGCGCAGAAATGCCCGTGTGGGGACCTTTGGTTCATAGGTCAGTCCTTGGACAGATATCACGACGCCTTGGCTCAGCAGGGAACTGAGGTGACCTCTTCTGTATTCGCCATCGGAGGCAAGGACTGGCTTGCTCGCCCGATGCTCTGGCCTCAGAATTCCAGAACAACCCCCATTTTCTAGACCTTGTGTCCTCGGAGTTCGCGGGCTGTACAGGCAATTCGCTTGTCTCCCCTCGGTCTTTCGAGCCTAAATAGGCAGCCACCCTCCAGGAAAAGATCATATGAACTCGGAGCAAAATAATCCTTGACATGTATCCATGTATCCATGTATCTATGCATCCATCAGCTGTCGTGTTTTTCCTAGCGGGGTGGCAAAAATCGGATGTGCTACTCTTGTCGCCATGACATCAATGGATATCAGCAAGTTGGCCGCAAGTGTGCTCCAGAAGCAGCGGTCTACCCCGGGCCTCGTGGCGGATGCGATACGCCTAGCGATCGTGCGCGGTCAACTGTCCCCGGGGCAATCGTTGGGGCAGGTGGAACTCGCCAAACAGTTTGGACTAAGCCGGGTGCCGGTCCGGGAAGCCCTGCGCCAGCTCGAAGCCGAAGGTCTCGTGGTTTCCTATCCTCATCGCGGCACGACGGTCGCCGTTCTGACCGCGGACGACGTCGAAGAGGTGTTCCTGATTCGTCAGGCTCTGGAAAAGAGCGCTCTGCGTCTTTCGGTTCCCAAGATGACGGAGGCGGACTTGCGGAACGCGGAGTCCATACTCGAACGCACAGATGCGGATCCGAATCCCACGCACATGGGAGAGTTGAACTGGGACTTCCACGAGACTCTGTATTTGCCGTGTGGCTTGGCGCGATTGCTCAGCATGATCAAGGTGTTGAACCTCAATACACTTCGCTATCAACACGTGGCGTTCATCGCTTTGCAGCTGAAGGAGCAATCGCAGAAGCAGCACCGCCAGATTCTGGAGGCTTGTCGCGCTCGCGACGTGGAAAGAGCGACAGCGGCTCTCGAGTATCACTTATCCGAATCCTCGAAGTGTATTGTTTCCCACGTCCGTCAGATCGAGACAGAGACGTCGCCCAGACAGTAACAGCCGCATCAATCACGCCAAATTCACTTTCCACAGTGGCAAGACGCGTCTCTGTATTGACGCGATCGAGCGCCTCGCAGTATGCCGTACCGTGCGGCCGGGTCTCATCGATACCGCCCAACTCCTACTGTAAGTTTCACAAGACTGCGTGTAGGTGCGCGGGTCGTCGCGGCGGGTCCAACACATAAGGAGAATGAATTTGTAGCGTCTGTTTTTGTGCAGGGGTTACTCAGGCATCATTTACAGTTGATCATCATAGATGAACAGATCGAAATTATTCTTGACAATGATTTTACAAGTGGAGTACGGTTTGCGCACTTCAGCGAAAATCAGGGCAAAGGCAGGTCGAGGATTTGACGGTCGCGTCGCAAGATTTTGATTTGCAGCACGGGGCTTACCTTCTTTCCGGAGGGGATGAAATGATGGACCTAGTCTCGGTTTTCAAAACGCGCGGCTGGCGGCTCATTCTGGTCGCCATAGTGCTGACTTTCTCTGTTTCGAATCCTGTGCGCGCACAGGTGGCGGGAGCGACGCTGTCGGGCACGGTGACAGACGCCGGCGGAGGGGTGGTTCTCGACGCCACAATCGTTGTGAAAAACGTGGAGACCGGCGTCACGCGAGAGGTGAAGCCGGACGCCGCAGGCTTCTTCTCGGTCCCGAATCTACAGCCCGGGAACTACGAGGTCACGACCTCAGCCCCTGGATTTTCTTCAAAACTAGAGACGGGGATCGCACTGGCGCGAAACTTCTTTGATCCGCCGCAGATTGCTCCCTTCCACCGCAATCAATTCGGAGCGGCGGGAGGTGGACCCATTCGAAAGGACAAGACGTTCATTTTCGTCAATTACGAGGGAATCCGTCAGGACCTGGGCTTAACGTTCCACGACACCGTGCCAAGCGCAGCGGTGCGCGCCGGTAGCCTGTGCTCTGTTCCATCAGGTGCGTCGTGCACGCCGAACACCATCACGGTGGATCCGCTTGTCGCGCCGTTCTTAAGTTTGTGGCCTTTGCCGAATGCCGGCCTCGTACCGGGTGGGAATGGCGACATCGGCTTTTACAACACCACCGCATCGTCGCCTACCGTAGAGAACTACGTTACCGTAAGAGTCGACCAGCACTTTTCCGAGAAGGATAGTTTGTCCGCCAGCTACAGGTACGACAAATCAACCCAGGCGCAACCGGACGCGCTACTACTCAGCACCACTACGAATTTGAGCCAACGACAGTTGTTCACCTTCGAATGGAATCACGTCTTCAGCCCTTCTCTCGTGAACAGCTTCCGCATGGGTTATAACCGCCCCCAGGAACTTCTCAGTTCGCCGTTGGAGGCGCTGAACTCGCTGGCGAAGGATACCAGTCTGGCGGCCCTACCCGGCAAGTATGCCCCCATTTTGTCGGTGCCTAGCCTGACGACCATGCAAGGATCCTTGGGCGCACTGCCAATCAGCGCTCAAGTAATGAACTCCATCCAAGCTTACGACGATTTGTTTTTTACGAAAGGCAAACACACTCTGAAGTTTGGCTTTGCCTACGAAAACATGCGAAGCAACGTCGAAATTGTCATCCGGCAGAATGGCGGTTTTGGTTTCCCGTCCTTGCAGGGGTTCCTCGAGAATGAACCGACGTATGTCACGTTGCTGGATCTGACTCAACTCGAAGAAGTGGGAGGCCGTCAGAGCTTGTTTGCCGGCTATGCCCAGGATGATTGGCATGTGAAGTCGAATTTGACTCTGAACTTCGGTCTGCGCTATGAGCCGACGACGCTGCCCAAAGACGAACATAATCGGTTCCAAGTGATTAAGGACATCTATGGTGGTCCGGTCGTCCCCGTAGATACCCTATGGGCGTCAAACGCGACCCTCCATGACTTTTCGCCCCGGGTCGGGTTCTCTTGGGACCCGTTCAAAAAGGGAACAACCGCGGTGCGGGGCGGCTTTGGCATTTATGACAATCTTCCTCTTCCGTGGACGTGGACGGTACCGAACGCAGCATCTTATCCATTCAGCTTATTCGTGGTTGCCGGGGGGTTGCCCCGGGGATCCTTCCCAACCGGGGCCGCAAGTCTCGTTCCATTCGACATTGAACATGCCGCTGTTTTATGGACCAACCAGGATCCGATGCGTAGTTACGCGATGAATTGGAATCTTAACATTCAGCAGCAGCTGCTGCCGAGTCTGACGGCCACCGTCAGCTATGTCGGTTCTCATTCTGTGCACGGGTATCAAAAGTCCGACGATCAGGACATGGTTCTGCCGACGACCCTGACTTCGGCAGGATATCTCTGGCCCTACCCGGGAGGCAGCGGGACACGGGTAAATCCGGGAGTCGGCTCGGCCGTCGGCCTCACTGCCGATGTCGCTGGCTCATACGAGGGTCTTGTGGCGGGCATCGTCAAAAAATTCAGTCACAGTTTCCAAGCGCAAGGTTCTTTCGTTCACAGCAAATGCGACGATACCGGTACATTAGGCCCGGCGACGGGTTCCTTCAACAACAGCGTCCAGAACCCCATATTCTTCGATCCTGCGAACCGCAACGGCGCTTGCGACTTCGACGTCCGAAACAGCTTCGTGGGGAACTATCTATGGCAGCTTCCCAAGCCGGGCTTCGGCGGCGCGTTTGGCGAGATGGTGCTGGGGGGCTGGTCCTTGGGAGGAGTGATCACGTTAAGCAGCGGCACGCAGTTCTCGGTATACATTGGCGGCGATTCCCTTGGTCAGCTCAGCAGCGGGCCCAACAACTTTCCGAGCAGGGCTACATTGCCCGGGTGTGCCGATCCCGTCAATCCCGGAAACCCCAATAATTATCTCAAATTGAGTTGCTTCACTCCCCCATCGCTCCCACTTCCTACGCGGCGATGTGCCAGCCCGCGGCGCCCAGCGTTGCGGCAGCGATTCCGAATACTTGTATGAATCTCTTTGGCAACAACGGACGAAACACCATCTACGGGCCGGGGCTCGTTGACTGGGATTTCTCGGTAACCAAGGACACCTACGTCAGGAAGATTTCTGAGTCCTTCGACATTCAATTCAGAGCCGAATTCTTCAACATCTTCAATCGTGCCAACTTTCAGTCGCCGCTCGACAACAGCACGGTGCTAAACCAGGATGGAACGCCCACGCCCGGCGCGGGCGTGATCGATGCGACAACCACGACCTCCCGGCAGATCCAGTTTGGGTTGAAAGTGATTTCGTGAAACGTAGGATCCATCGGTGTCTTCGAAGGAAGCGATCGTCGATTAAAGGGGCCCGGAAATAAAGCCAATGAGAAAGCGTAAGCACGGTTCGGTTGATCGGCGTGACTTTTTGAAGAGTGCGGTGGTAGGCGCCGCCGCAGTCGTTGCGATCCCTGCTGCTGACAACGGCCATGGCGATTCGCCGAAAAATCCGCAGAGAAGCGTCGTGCCGCTGATGTCGGAAGCGGCGGAAATCGGTCTGCCACCCGACGCACAGGCGCTTTCGGTGGAGGAACGTCCGGGTTCTGACTTTATGGTCGACGTATTGAAGACCCTGGGCTTCGACTATGTGTGTGCCAATCCCGGCACCAGTTTTCGAAGCTTGCACGAGTCGCTCATCAACTATGGCGGCAACAAAAACCCCGAATTTATTACCTGCTGTCACGAAGAGTCATCCGTGGCTATGGCCCACGGATATTACAAGATTGAAGGGAAGCCTCTGCTGGTATGTGCTCACGGCACGGTCGGCCTACAGCATGCCTCGATGGCGATCTACAATGCGTGGTGCGATCGTGTTCCCGTTTATCTGGTCATCGGCAACACAAGCGATGCGACAAGACGGCACTCCTATGGCGATTGGGACCATTCTGTGCAAGACGCGGTGTCCATGGTTCGTGATTTCGTAAAGTGGGATGACCTTCCTGCTTCGTTGCCCCATTTCGCCGAGTCTGCCGTCCGCGCTTACAAGATTGCGATGACTCCTCCCACAGAACCAGTGGTGTTGGTGGCCGATCAAGAATTGGCGGAAAATCCGATTCCGGCTGGAGCTGACCTTCATATTCCGAAACTTACGTTGCCTGCCCCCCCGCAAGGGGAATCCGGCGCCGTGGCCGAAGCTGCGCGTCTTCTGGTCGGGGCCGAGAATCCGGTCATCGTGCTGGGTCGGGCCGCCCGGGACCAAGCGGGAGTCGACCGACTGGTAGAACTGGCTGAATTGCTGCAAGCGCCGGTGGTTGATAAAGCTTTGCGGATGAATTTTCCAAATCGGCACCCGCTGATCCAGTCGATCAGCGCCCAGCCTGGCCGTCAAGGTCGACAAGTGATTGCCGACGCCGACGTCATCTTGGGTCTCGAAGTCACCGACTTCTGGGACACCGTGAATTCGTTCAGGGATCAGCCCGGCGGAACATGGAAGCGCGCCGCAAAGGCTGATGCAAAATTGATTAGCATCAACTCTGACGATTTGTACCTGAAGTCTAACTACCAAGACTTCCAACGCTACACCGAACTTACCCTGGACATCGCCGCCGATGCGCAGGCGACGTTACCCTCGCTAACGGAAGAAATCCGGCGGAGGATTACCGTCGATCGGAAGAAGGCTTTTGAGGAGAGGGCGGCAAAATTAGCTGCGGTTCGCGAAAAAGACAAGCAAATGATACGCGATCATGCGGCGTACGGGTGGGACGATAGCCCGATTAGCGTCGCCCGTCTATGCGCTGAGCTTTGGGCTCAGATCCGGAATGAAGACTGGTCTTTGGTGTCCATTTCTTCCTACCTGAGTTGGTGGCCGCTCCAAATCTTTGACTTCACGAAACATTATCAATATATCGGCGAGTCGGGTGGCTACGGAATCGGTTACAACGCTCCGGCCACGGTTGGAGCCGCCCTCGCCAACCGGAAACACGGGCGTCTCACGGTCAGCATTCAAAGCGATGGGGATTTAATGTATGCGCCAGGGATTCTCTGGACGGCTGCACATCATCGCATCCCGATCTTGATGGTGATGCACAACAACCGCGCTTATCATCAGGAACTTATGTACCTTCAGCGCATGTGCAATCGGCATGACCGCGGAATTGACCGAGCCAAGATCGGCACCACCCTTCAGGATCCTGACATCGACTTTGCGAGACTCGCCCAGAGTATGGGAGTCCACGCCGAGGGTCCTGTCACCGATCCAAAAGATCTGGCCAAGGCGCTTCAACAGGCTGTCGCGGTTGTAAAGAGTGGCGAGCCCGCGCTAGTTGATGTGGTTACCCAGGCGCGCTGAGAAATTCAAATGAAACGAAAACGCGGAGACGGCGTCGTGACGACTAATCCGAACAAGACGGAATCGACTGTCAATTGCTTCTGTTTGGCTGACGGGGGAGGAGGTTCTTGGCGGCCGGTGATTGTCGTCTTTGTCGCGGTAGCAACGGTGGCTCTCTTTGCGCATAGTGCCCGGGGCCAGGCGAAGGGCGCCGCTGCTACTCCGGCCGGCAATGTCGAAACAGGCAAGCAACTTTTCAAGAAGAGTGGCTGCTACGAATGCCACGGCACTCAGGGGCAAATCGCGTCCCGTGCGGGGCCGGCTCTCACGCCAACGCTGGCTCCGTTGGATGGCTTCACGGCCTATGTTCGACGGCCCGCGGGGTCCATGCCGGCCTATGCAGAGAAAGTTCTGTCGAACCAGGAGTTGGCCGATATCTACGCATTCCTTCGGACTGTACCGCGTCCTTTGCCGTCGAGGGAGATCCCGCTTTTGAATCCGGTGGGCGATAGTCCGGCGGGAAAACACTGATGTTGTCACAGGTGAGCTGGGGAAGGGGCAGTCCGGCGGATGCATTTGTCGGGTGCAACCTGTTTTGTTTACGCAATTTACAGCGCAAAGAGGTGAAACTATGCAAAAACGGTTGGCATTAATTCTCGCAGTCGTGAGTCTCTCGGGTTTTGTTCCAGCCTTTCCGCAAGCCAACAATGGGGCTGGAGAGGGAAAACCCGAAGTACACGTCGATTTCTACAAACTACCGCCAGGTCGTCAAGACGAATGGCTTGCGTTATACAAGAAGTGGCACTATCCCATGATGAAGTGGCAGATCGAGCATGGAGAAATTACAAGCGAGACGGTCTACACCCGCGCCATTCATCAACTGTCGCCGTCGTGGGACATTGCGATCATGATCATCATCCCACCGGCCTCCCAGCGGAAAAAGTCCGAGCTAACCAGGGGCCAGTTAATGCGAAAACTTTATCCCGATATCGACGAGTATGTGAAAGCAGAGAAGCAGCGGTGGGCCTTGACGCTGGAACACTGGGACGAACGTTGGGTCGAGGTCGATATCGAGAAGAACCCTTCGCTCTACTACCCGAAGCCGGATTGAGCCAGGAGACCTCCCTTGCTTCGTTGCGAGGTTTATCTTGATTCACCGATGAGGAATCCGTCAGAAATACGGCCTTCTATGAACAGCGTCCAACGAGGTATAGCCCTGAAGCGGCCTTTCGGTTTAGTTGCGGCATTGCTCGTCTGTGCGCTTGCGTGTGCATCGCAAGCGACCGGTCCCCTCGTTTTTGTTCGATCCATGGACATGCCGGGGGTGCCGCTCGGCCCCTATGTCGATCACTTTGGAGTGGACGTGAAGGGGCGCCGGTTATTTGCGACGCCCCAGGCCCACAAAAGCGTACAAGTGTTTGATATCGAATCGGGCAAATTTCTGCTCGAACTAACGGGCTTCGGGAACGCGCATGGGATCACGTACCGCGACGACATCGATCAGTTTTATGTATCCGATGGGGGCGATGCCGGGGAAGTCAAAATCTTCAGCGGCAAAGACTATCACCTGATCAAGTCCGTGGGAGGATTGATCGGCGCAGACTCGAGCGGCTATGACCCGGGGGCAAAGGAGTTCTATGTTGTTACCGGCGGCCCAAGCGCCAAAGTGGATTATTCCGCGGTAACCGTCATCGATACTAGCAAGGGTGAGCGCGTGGGCGAAATCCAGGTGCCCGGGTCGGGTCACCTCGAGCAAATCGTGGCCGAGGAGATCGGGTCGCGAATTTACGTCAACATTGAAGATAAGAACGAAATCGGCGTGATGGACAAGGAAAAGCGCACCTTGCTTGTGAGGTGGCCTCTTACTTAGCCAAGAACAATTACCCTCTGGCTCTCGATGAGAAGCACCATCGTCTGTTCGTCGGCTGTCGCACCGCCGACGCTAGCGGCGTCATGGTAGTGATTGACACGCAAACGGGGAAAGAAATTACCTCTCTACCTATCGGCGGAAATGTGGACTACATGGATTTTGACTCGCAAAACACCCGGCCCTACGCAACCTGCGGTACGGGCAACGTTTATGTGTACCAGGAAAGTTCGCCAGACAAGTACGAATTAATCGGCAAGCCTGAAACGGCTGTGATGGCAAAAACGGGCCTGCTGGTTCCGGAACTGCACCGTTTTTTTGTGGGAGTTCCGAATCTCGGAGGCACCCAGAATGCGAAGATTCTCGAGTTCCGTATTCAGTAAACGAACCAGTTCGTACGTGCGCATGGAGGTAGAGAATGCTAAGAGTTCTGTCCCGCGCTGCCGTATTGACCGTTCTCTATTCGGCCGGGGTTTTCCCGCAAGCGAACAATGGCGCTGGCGACGCTAAGCCCACGTGTATGTGGATTTCTACAAATTGCCTCCAGGTCAACAGGACGAATGGCTTGCCCTTTACAAGGCCTACCACTACCCGATCATGCGGTACCAGCTGGATCACGGGCTGGTACTGAGCGAGACCATTTATACGCGCAATGTCCACCAGCAATCTCCATCCTGGGACATTGCCATTGTGTTCGTGCTTCCGGCCGCCGGACAGAGAAAGAAACCGGACCTGACGCGGGCGCAAATGATACGCAAACTGTTTCCCGACATTGACGATTACGTGAAGGCCGAACGGCGTCGTTGGGCTCTGACCTTGGCGCAATGGACGGAGGTCTGGACGGAAGTCGACATCGAACGAAACCCGTCCTTGTACTATTCGAGCCCGGAGTGAATGCGGGCGCCCATTTGGTAATCCAACTCATCGCGTTTGGAATGGCAGTGGACACAAGGAGGAAGTGATAAAGATGGACCAGATAACAAGGGTCAGCGTTCTGCTTGTTTTCGCCCTGCTGGGTGCAATTTCGACTTGCGCGCTGGTGTTCGAACCGTTGACCTTAGTGCAAACGATCGAGCTACCCGATGTGCCCCGAGGCGCATTCACAGACCATCTGTGCATCGACATCAAAGGTCATCGTCTGTTTACGACCATGCAGGCCCAAAAGGTCGTAGCCGTCATAGACCTTCAAACGAAGAAAATCCTTCAGAACATTCCGGTCGGCAATCCCCATGCCTGCGAGTATCGGGCGGACCTCGAGCAGCTTTATGTTTCGGACGGCGATTTGGCGAAGCCCGGTCTAAAGATTTTCAGTGGGCGCGACTACCATCTCGTGAAGTCCATCGGGCTGGCGAAAGGGACGGACTCTATGGGCTACGATCCGGTCTCAAAGTATCTCTATCTGGTCAATGGCGGAGAGCGTGCGGATATGGCGCACTCACTGATTAGCATCATCGACAGCTCCACCAGCGACCATATCGGTGACATCGAGGCTTCCTCCAAATTTCTTGAGGATATGGACATCGATACTTCGGGATCGCGTCTTTTACATCACCGATGAGGATGCAAACAACCTCGTGGTTCTGGATCGCCAAGAGCGAACCACTGTTGCAACGTGGCCCATCACCAAAGGGGGAACGGTTGTGGCGGCGATTGTGGACGGAGCGCACCACCGCTTGTTCGTCGCCTGTCGTACGACAGACTTAAACGGCTCCATCGTCGTTATCGATACGGAGACGGGAAAGGAACTAAAGGCTCTCCCCATTGGGGGCTGGCTCGACTATCTGGCATTCGACGCTCAGACGGGTCGGCTATACGCCCTGTGCGGCGTCGGATATGTATACGTGTATCAGCAACTCTCCCCCGACGATTATGTTTTACTCGGCAAAGCCGAAACAGGGCTTCTGGGGAAGACCGGCTTGCTCGTTCCGGAACTCCACGAGTTCTTTGTGGCTCTCCCCATGATGGGTTGGGATCCCGCGAAGGTTCTCATTTTTCACATGAATTAATGAATCAATCAAGAAGGGACAATGGATGTTGCAAACTCGGCTCCAGAGCGTTTGCAGGCTCGGGTTTTCGATGCAGGAGGTGTTGTGAATCGTTCTTTTGTTGGCCTTGCGATTGGCGTGGTGCTGACGACGGGACTACTGCTAGCGCAGAACTCGCCTCCGAAGTCGAAGTCCTCGTCGGGTGGCTCTGCCGTTCGCGGCAAGAACATTTTTGGCGAGAAATGTGCGGTCTGCCACAATGCGGACAGTACGGCGAAGAAGATTGGTCCCGGCCTGAAGGGAATGTCGAAGCGGACGACGTTCACGATCAGCGGCAAAAAGATTACCGACGAATCGCTAAAGGACTGGATCGAAAATGGAGACACGCTGATGCCTCCCTTTAAAGACGCGCTTACTTCTGAGCAGATCAGGGACGTCGTCGCCTACGTCAAAACATTGTAGCGCGCTCATCGGGAGATCTCGGGCCGCCACCGACTCTCATTCATTCCCTCGGAACCCCGATGCTCTTGAAAAAGATGCTCCGGACTCTCGTACGCAGTCTTGCAAGGCTTTCACGCGATTTGCCCGGTTAGAAATCTATCGATGCCGTTAGGGCCGCCACGGAGGCGCGACAACGCGGGACCGGCTTGTGCGTTCAGGTCTTGTCTCCGTCCCGCACAAAACTCCGTCCATGTGCTTCGCTGCCAAACCACAATAACGCTGCGATGGTGAGAATTACCACAGTTTCGAAACTCGCGATCGCCCAGCGATATCCAACCCGCTCCCTCAAGGCGTACTGGATTGAATTCGTCGGCGATGCGAAGAGAATCCCCAATTGATAGGCCAGTCCCGGCATCAGGCCACGCGCTGCATCGGCTGACAGTTCGTTCAAGTGCACCGGGATCACTCCCCATGCTCCTGACACTCCGGCCTGCATCAAAAATGCACCCAAGACCAATATCGAGAGCGTGCCACCAAATGCCCACGCCGGGATGACCAAAAACGAGAGCCCTAACGCTGCGATCATGCTTTTGCGTCGCCCCGCTCTTTGCGAGAAGTGTCCAAACGCAATGGCTCCCACCACGGCCCCCAGGTTGTAAACGATAGCTACATTGGCGCGCACAGTCGCGGACGCCCGGTGCACTTCTTGCAGGAAATCCGGATACAAGTCCTGTGTTCCGTGGGAGAGAAACACCATAGCGGTCATCAGCGCGACGAGATAAGCAAACCTTTTCCATTGTCCGAGAACGACCCGCATGATTTGCCCCGTGGTGGCTGCCCGATGTTCCTTCCAAGCTTCCGATTCCGGGACTTTCGCTCGGATATAGAGGCCGAGCAGGGCCGGCAACGCGCCGACCCAGAACATCGCCCTCCAACCCCACATAGGAAGCAAAAACCGTGCCGCCAGAGCTGCCAACAGATAACCGATCGAATAGCCGCTCTGCAGTACACCGCTAAAGATTCCCCGCCAACGAGCGGGCGCGGCCTCCATCACCAGCGACGCGCCCACGCCCCATTCTCCCCCCATGCCAATGCCGAACAACGAGCGCATTATCAAAAAGAAGGTGTAGTTCGGAGCAAAGCCGCATAGCACCTCGATCACGGAGAAGAACACCACATTCACCATCAGCGGGGTGCGTCGGCCGTAACGGTCTGCTAAGAGCCCGAACAGCAGCGCGCCGAAGGGACGCATCGCCAGGGTCGCTGCCAGTGTGCGTACAATCTCCTTCTTGGGGACGCCAAACTGAAGAGCGAGGGTATCGATCAAGAAAACCACAACAAAGAAATCGAAAGCATCCAAGGTCCAGCCCAGAAAGCCGGCCAAAACCGCATGGCGAGCTCGACCCTTACTCTCTGTTTTGTGCGCGTTGCCGGCCACATCACTCCCGTGTTTTGAACAAAACGTTGTGTAGGCTGCCGGTTTGCCAGTGAAGTCGGCCTGCGCACGAGGCGGAAGAGAGCACTCTAGAAACGACATACGCAAATTAATGCCGTTACGTTTACCGTTGCAGCGCGCAAACCATACCGCAGTTAAGAAACACCTGTCAAGGGATAACAACTTAGCTGTTCATCTCTGATGATCAACAGATTTGCAAGGCGATGCTGGGGTCGATTATCTTGGCTTTGCTGCATTTATTAAACAGCTTGATGCTTCATACTCCGACGACTCTTCTCAAACCATGCAGCCCCGACCAAACAACCTAACCCACACAGCACAGCGGTCTTCGAGACACCCAGCGTCTGGGCCATAGCTCCCACAATCAAACTACCAGCCGGTACCGCTCCCATATAAGTCATAGTCCAATAACTCAAAACCCGACCGCGTTTGGCTTCTGGGGCGAGCGTCTGGACCACCGTGTTACTGGCTGTAAATTGCTGCATCATTCCCAAGCCCATCACGCCCATCAAGGTCAACAACAGCCAGACCGTGCGCGACTGTGAAAGCCCAATCAGTCCAACTCCAAACAGGCCGGCAGATACCGCAACGAGTTTTCCGAGATCATCGGCCGATCTGCGGGCCGCCAGGCGAATACCGGAGACAAACGCACCTACTCCCACCGCCCCCATCAAAAAACCAAAAGTGTGCGGTCCGCCGTGCAACAGGCCCGAAGCGATGATCGGCACCAAAACCGAATAGGGAACTCCAATTAAACAAACCAACCCGAATAGCAGCAGAATTATCTTCATAGGAGCGCAAGCCGAAACGTAAGCGCAGCCTCCGTTGATCGAGAGCTCTAAGCGCGAAGATTCTCATTTAGTGAAAACGACTGGCATAGGTTTTCTGCGAAGTCTCAGCGAACTGTTCTCCAGCAATTCCTAAACAAGGAATTCCGCTAGTGCGGAATAAATTCGGTTGACTGGACGTCGGCGCGCCAAGGTTGCGAGCAATACAAGATGCTCAACGCCATTAATATTCTCAGACAGGGTCGCGAATGTGTGATTCGAATTACGGCGATAGAAATCCTCGCATTAATAGGGAGACTTGATTTCCTTAAGGCTCCTCGCTCTGTCGGAACTGTTTCCAGTAGCGTTCCACGTCCGCGACAAGCTGGTCGATGTGTCGTTCCATCGCCCGTCGGGCCGACAAAGTGTCTCGGTCTTTCAACGCAGAGATGATTTTCTCGTGATCCACCGCGAGCCGTGTGCCCATCCTGCTCCGGATGGCAGTTACGGCATAGTTCATCCATTCCTGCGAGCGCAGCAGGTGGACGGTAAGGAAGATAACTTTGTTCCCGGATGCCTTGGCGAGCGTTTCATGAAAGCTGTTGTCTTCCTTTACCCCCATCTCGCCTCGTTCGATGGAATCCTTCTGTTTTTGGACCACCGCCTCCAACCTTGCGATGTCCGTTTGTGTAGCGTGCGTCGCGGCCAACCCCGCGCCCTCCACCTCAATGATCCGGCGCACAGTCAGTTGGTCGATGACGTCCTTTCGTGTCTTCCCATCGAGAAGCTTTAGCAGCTCGTTGAAGAACTGAGTTTTGTGAGACGTCGGTTCTGAATTTCAAGGGTTATCACTGCATTGCATAAGAGCCGTTCGGTCGTTCTATCCGCTCAGCTGGCGCCAAGCGGATCCTGATGTCATGCTTCCGCTATCAGGTTTCGCAATCGGCAGAGGTTGTAAGCCGCGCCGGTAAAGGTGAACAGCCAACCAACCTTGTCAATTCCTCGCAACTTCACTTTCCGTAACATCCCCACCATTTTCATCCACCCGAACGATTGCTCCACTCGTTTTCGCTTCCGCTGACTCACCTCATAGCCGACATGCCGCGTGGTCCGCTCGTCCACTGCGCTCCTGCGATTCGTATCGTTCTGCGCCACATGGGGGGTAATGTTCATCCCGCGGAGTTCTCGTACGAATTCCTGGGTGTCGTAGTTCTTGTCTCCTCCCAAGGTGACCCGCTTTCCGCTGGGGAGGGCCTCGGCCATGAGCATCGCTGCCTCTCGCTCCGCTCTTCCATTCGCCTCGGTCAGAAAAGTCTGCACCAGAAGCCCGTTACGGTTCTCCATCAATACATGTCCCAGGTAGCCGAGCTTGGCCTCGCTCCCTTTGGATTTCTTGAACAATCTAGCGTCGGGATCTGTCGTGGATTCATGGGTTTGGTTTTTCCGCTTCTCCTTGTGAAAAGTCGACCTCTCCTCCTGGTCCGGGCGGCTTCCCCTTGCCGTCCTTCCGCCGAAAACTCTTTTGACTGGCCCAGGCCTCGATCAGCGTCCCATCCACCGTAAAATGTTCATCCGACATGTACGCCCGCGCTCGTTCCAGCACCCGTTGAAAAAACGACTCGGCGATCTCTTCGTTCAGCAAACGCTCCCGATTCTTGCTGTACACCGCGTGATTCCATACCACCTCGTCCATCTCCATCCCCACAAACCACCGAAACAGCATGTTGTACTGTAGTTGTTCGATCAGCATGCGCTCGCTGCGCACCGAATAGAAAACCTGCAACAGCAGTGACCTCAACAGTCGCTCCGGGGCAATCGACGGACGCCCCACATCGGAGTACAGCTTCGCGAACTTCGGCGACATCTCCTTCAGAATCTCGTCCACCATCTTGCGGATCGGTCGCAACGGATGATCCGCGGGAACACGCTTCTCCGGAGAAATGTAACTGAACATTCCTTCTTGCAGATCATCGTCGCCGCGCATTCACTCGCCTCCTTCGCCTTCCTTCACTCAGACGAGTTCTCTTACATTAAAGTTGCAGTGGAACGGAGTTTTTCAACGAACTGTTAGAAGCCGACTCGCGCGCCCGCGGTTTTTCTCGTCGCGCGCCATCTTCCGGAGTAGTTTCTCTCCTCGTATGCTTTAATACTCCTTACCGATCATCAGAGATGACTAATTATAAATGATGGAGGCTCCCGCCAGTCGTTTTTTCGTTGTTCTTTTCTACCGCATGTCGCGCTTCGCATTGGCCCGACGTCCTCAAACTCCAGGCCGAAGAGATGAATAGACTGACTCAGGCATCAACTCGATATCGCGCTTCCTAAAGCGAATTGCTGACGCCTGATTTCGAGCCACGACTTAGTTTGAGCAGCGCCCATTCGATTGCGCCAATCGCAGAAGCATTCAGAATCAACGCGATTAGACCAGCGTTGATTCCGAACAAGACCCCTATGTGGAAAATTCCAAACGCCGCCAACAAGATGAGAGACAGCGCAAGTCCTCCGGCGACGCTAGCTGCTCTGGGCTTTCGCGCGATAAAAGAAAACATTACTCCTGGAAAAAGCTGAGTTACCACGCTGTAGCCCAGCAAAACCAGCCCAATGATCGTCGTGTCGGAGGACAACCAGAACCCCAGGGCCAGCACCGCGATGAAAACGATCATACCGCGCGTGACCATCATCTGTTGTTCCTCTGTTATCGTGGGTGCCAATGGCGTGATGATGTTCCGGGACAGCAGGCTCGCAGCCGCAAGCACCTGCGTGCTGGCCGCAACCAAGCCGGCCAAACACCCTGTTCCCGCCACGAAACCGAGCACCCACGCAGGGTAATGGCTTTGAACGACAAGCAGGAACGACTGGTCAACCGAAGAACCTGTCAAACCAGGCCTCAGAACGATCGCCGAAAAACCTGCCAGGTATACCAATAGCAGCATGAGCTGGTAGAACGGCAAACGAATGGCGTTCCATCGTATGGCATCTTCACTTTTGGCGCAGAATGAGGCGGCCACGACGTGTGGCCACATAAACGCTCCACATGCGGTTAGGATGACCGTGCTGACGAACCACGTGACGCTGTTTTCGCCGCTCCCACTGGCCAGGGTCATCCAATTCGGTCGTTCCCGAAGCACCGCACTGATTGCACCTGCAGGTGAGCCAAAGAAACGAGTAGGGATCGCGATTCCTGCAAAAATCAAGGCGAGGATCATCAGGCCGTCTTTTACGAGGCTTGTCCAAACAAGGCCACGGATGCCGCGGATGAAGACAAACCCGATAATAAGCAAAAATGCCACTCCCGCCGCCGCCGTGGAGTTGATTCTCCCGTAGCTCCCTAGGTGCACAAGAATGTGGATTCCCGCCAGCTGTAACGTTACAAACGGGACCAGCGCGACAATGCCCACAAGAGCCGAAAAGACGCCCAGCCCCGGGCTTTCGTAGCAATTCTCGAGGTAATCGGCATTCGTCAGTAGATTGAAATCCTTTGCTCTTCTCCAGATGGGCGGAAGAATGAAGTACGAGACAATGCATGCGACCGTGAACGAACAAAACACGTAGAATGCGGGTATTCCCTTTCCGTAAGCCCATCCAGCCGCGCCAAGGAAGGTATACGTCGTGTAGTTTTCTCCGGCCATCAGGAACCAGAGAAACAGGCCGCGGAGCGAGCGCCTGCTCACGGTCAATTCGGCCAAGTCCATCTTCTTGCGGTTTCTGCCGGCGCCAAGCAGGCCGGCACTTGTGGCCATCACAACAAGAAACGCGAGAATGCAAACAGAGACAAAGACGTTCATTTTCAGTTTCGCGTTTTATCCACGAGGTACAGGAAACCCGGGGTCAGGAGAACCCAAAAGGTTTGGTAGGCAATGAGAAATGGTAAGCCCAGTATCAACGGTTCGATGCGATTGGCTAGAGGAATACCGGCTGTCAGCGCCAATACGGGGATCGAGGCGATCAAGATACCTCGAATACCGACTGTTGTTCTCTTGTTCCCTGTCCTTCGGGTCGTTGTCATTGAGCGCCGATCTCCGCGTCGCACGATACCATTTGAAACAGATATGTCGTGGCAAACCTTTGAATAACGTTATGGGAGAACGTGGCAGCAACAATGCGTTCGTCCCAAAGAGCCGGGTGATGAATGAAAATTTTCACGCCACCCATTCGCTCACGGGAGCCGCTGCATCTTGCAGCGGTTGCACGATGATGTCCACCAGCGCCGGACCGCTCTCTTCAGTCGCTGCGGCGAGCGCACTATGCAGTTGCGAGGGGTCCTCAACCGTCCAAGCCGGGACACCGAAGGACCGGGCCACCATGGCGTGATCCGTCCTCGAAAAATCTACCGAGAAATACCTACCCCCGTATCCTGATTTCTGTCCTGCCTTAATCCATCCGTATGCGCTATTCGACAACACAACCATCAAGACCGGCGCTTTGTACCGGACAATCGTCTCCAATTCACCAGCCGTGAACCCAAAACTTCCATCACCCATGATCGCTACGATCTTTGTCCGTGGGCGGCCGAAGTACGCACCGACAGCAGCCGACATGGCATATCCCAATGCCCCGTGAGCGCGGTTGGAAATGAAGTGACGCCCGGCTTCCAGGAATTCATAGAACGCAGAGAAATAAGGGCACGGTGTTCCTGGATCACAAACGACAACAGCATCACTTGGGAGTATTTGGTGCAGTTCCTTTACTACACGCTCGGGGAGTACGGGGGTGTCTTCCTTCACGGCGAGTTCGCCAAATGTTGCATACTTCTCGGCTCGCGCTCGCTCTACTACCAACGCTCCTTGGGTCTGTTGGGTTTCGTGATTCGAACACAGTTCGTCCGCGATCGCCTTGAGAGTCAATTTTGCGTCACCAACGAGTGCGACGGCTGTCGGATAGTTAGCACCTATCACCATTGGATCCACGTCGATGTGAATTACGGGCGTGCCGATGCGGGGATGTCGCCAACGCTCTGTCGTTACCGATCCCGCCCGACAACCGACGAAAATAACCAGATCGGAATTCTCAATCACGTTGCGAGTAGCTGAAGTCCCACCGTTGCTGCCCACAACGCCAAGACACAATGGGTGCTTTTCGCCAAGGCTCCCCTGCCCGCTGATCGTTGTAGCGACGGGAGCTCCGAGCATCTCCACGAGTCGACCCAGTTCGGGCTGCGCCCTGGAAATTACAACTCCCCCACCACAGATGAAGACGGGGCAACGGGCCATTACTAGCGTTCTTGCGGCATGCTTTATGGCATCGGGATCTGGCAGGAAGCGCCACGTTGGAAAGACACCGGTATCTGGTTGGCACCAGATCTCCGTGTCCGACACCTCTTCGTTCTGAACATTGAACGGGAAAACCAGGTGTGCGGCCCCTGGTCTACCTGTGGTCATTGCTCGAAAAGCCGTTCTCACCAGGCTCGGCAATCTGTCGGCGCGGTCAATAACCTCATTCCACTTGGTCAAGGGCTTAAACAGACTGTACTGGTCCAGTTCCGTGAGAGCATAGCGACCTCGCGAGGAAGTGGAAATGTCCGTCGTGATGGCAAGCACGGCGCTCGAGCTTTCATTGGCCTCGACGAGACCTGGGATTATGTACGTGGCACCTCCACCCGAAGGCCCCTCACAGACTCCCACATTTCCAGTCACCCTGGCGTACGCGTCGGCCATATATCCGGCAGATCGTTCGTCGCGCGTCAAGATATGCCGCATGCCGTGATCAATTCGGAACAAGGCATCGTAAAACGGCAAGCTGGTGTCGCCACACAAGCCAAACAAGTACTTTACGCCATGTAACTGCAACATTCGAACCATCGCTTCCGCGCCAGACATCTTGGCCATCTGTCAACTTCCTTCCTTTTTGTCGCAATCGTGCATCAAGCACGCCCGCAAATCCGATCGTCTTCCTAGCTTTCTGCCATGAACTTGTCGCGTCCACTTCTGTGTTGGTTCATGGGCATCTCATTGACGACATTCAGTCCAATACCTATCCTTCGGCGATGATCTCCATAGTACATCCTCTTATAATGCCTTCCGGGGGAACTGTCGCTGGATTAACTCCAGTCGAGTGCTCGGCCAACCATGAGTTGCCTGACAAGAAAAGTGGTGTTTGGGTGTTTCTAGCCATGCTGTTCATCATGGATGATCAACTAACTACTATCGCGGCCGCCTAGCTGTCAAGCCATTTTTGAAGCGCGACTGGCAAATGATTCTCCGGAGTTGTCTTCCGACCGTTTTAGCAAACGATGCGGCGTTTTCGTACGCCAATAAGATACGCTGGCAGCACTGCCGTCGGAGATGTTACATATGGCGAGCTGGATAGTTATGCGGTGGTCCTTGATGGTCCGGAGCACCGTTTTGGGGCGACCCCCGAATGGGCGAGCAAACGTTCAAGCTTACGAACAACATTGTACGCGCGGAGCCGGATCCTTCGCTCTTCACCGTTCCGGCGGATTTCAAGATCGTGGACAGCCCTCGTTCGTCTCTGCTTGAGTTTAGTCCTGTGGGAGAAGGTTAGTAAACGGCACCAAACAATCCGGCCTCGCCTCAGAAAGAAATGCGATCCGCAACCCTTCCTTCTCCAAATTGAGGGTTCTACTGACGGTCTCTGTCTAGACTCCCAGTGTAAACGCCATGACGGGGAGTCATCGAATAGGAGACTGAGTTGGATTAATTCGCCACACCCGCAGGGGCAGACGAGAGCGGCCGACCAAGGCTCCGGTGCACCGATTAGGTAGAGCGTCCGAGTTTTGAGCCGATCCGGCAATTCGTCGACGGTTTTGGTGTTGTATAACGGGCCGAGTCGAAGTACAACCCGGAGTCGCGAAGCCTCTTGTATAGATCTTGAAAGAAGTTCCTCATGACAAGTCGGGACGATCCACTAGAGGTTCCACATCGCCGCGTCCAACGCGGCGTGAGAAGACGATACACGGTGGGCCGTCTGGTTCGGTTACAAGAAAAGGCTCTAGGAGATTTGCGCGAACCGTGGCGTAGGAAGCGTTTGGCTCATTCCGAAACGGGTGAAGACGCGCCAAGAATTCCTGAATCGTCAGAGCTGCGAAAAACATGTTGACGGAGATGACGGCGGGACGGTCTTCGCGCACGCCACGAATGTAACCTTCATCGCGCCTGGCGCGGTACATGCCGGGATTCGTTCGGCGTAACTCCTCAGCCTCCACATCCGCCATGGTGTATACGTCGCGGCTCATCAAGCTGGAACCTCCCGGCTGCACATAATGTACCGCGCCGGAAATATTCGCGATTCCACCAAAGCCATCCGCATCGAGCCGTATGCAGACGTCAAAATACGGAACTGTATAGAAGGCTGCGATGCGGTTAAGTAGATGTCGGGCCTCGGCGCCGTCGGTACAGCCGAAAATCACGTCACAGGTAGCAACTTCGCGGACGGCACGTTGCGAAACAAGATGATTGCAAGTGGCAGCAACTCTTGGCCAAGTCCCATGCGCGCGACAGCAGAAGCCAACGCAAAGACCTTTGGCTTCCCCAAGTAGGCGTCCTCTTTGCCGCTGTTCAGTATGCGATTCAGATTTTTCTCTTCAACGACGTCCGGATCAACGAGGACAAGCCGACCGATCCCCATCCGCGCGAGTTGTTCGACAACAATACTGCCAGTACCGGAACAGCCTACAACGGCGGCCGAAAGTTTCTATCGTTCCCTTGCCGAAGAATGGCCGGTTTTGGACAGCAGTTCGACGCGGATTCCGGCCGCAGCGGGCATCTTGGACGCGACGATTCGAGAATTTTTCACTTGTCCGATTACCGCGTAATCAAGTAAGTGAGTGCTTTAGTTGCTGGCTGCCGCCTCTCAGTCCAGCGGAGTTGTCCGGATCGGAATTCCGTTTTGAGCTGCTCCTCAGGTGGTATCCTTGCCCCAATGCGTGACCCTCGCCAATGGCCCCAACCTTGGCTCTTTTGCCCGCTCATCCTGCCTCTCGGCATTTACGTCGGATTCATCTGGACTGCTCTGCCGCTCCTGCTCAGCCAGGCTGGACTCACCATTGGCCAGATCGCCCGCATCGACGCCATCCTGCAAGTTCCCCCTATTTTGATGTTTCTCTGGACGCCGATCGTCGATGTCAAACTGCGCCGCCGCACTTGGCTGGTTCTCGGAGCCTTGGCAACCGCACTCCTGTTCTTGCTTGCGTGTCAGATCGGCACAGCGTACGTCAGACTCTTGACCGCGTTCTTATTCTTCGCCGGTGTCGTAGTCGCGCTGGTCCCAGCCGGTTGTGGCGGGCTGATGGCCACTATGCTATCGGCCTCTGGGCAAGCCAAAGCTTCGGCATGGAATCAAGCTGGAAACTGGGGCGGAGTCGGCCTGGGCGGCGCTTTGATCTTATGGCTGGTCGCGCACTTTTCCCTGCCGTTGGCCGGCCTGACCGCAGCTGCCCTTATTGCTCTCCCGTCCTTCCTCGCCTTCACCATCACGGAGCCGCCTCCCGCTGCCTCGTCTTGGTTTCGCGGGCGCTTCGCTCAATTCCGGAGAGAAGCCTTGGCCCTGTTTCGCTCACCCAGGCGACGATGGAGCGTCCTTCTGCTCGTAGCCCCCGGAAGCACGTGCGCCGCCCAGGGCCTTCTTCCCGCTCTCGCCTCCCACTACGGTGTCGGCGCCACCGGCGTGCTCTGGACCAACGGCGTTGGGGGCGGAATTGTGTTGGCCTTAGGATCGCTCTCGGGCGTGCTGATTCCCGCCGACTGGGACCGCCGTCTCACCTACGCATGCGCGGGGCTGACCAATGCGTTCGCCGCCATCTTGTTGCTCGCCGGGAGTCGCCCTTCCGTCTACTCTTGGGGAACGCTTCTCTACTTACTGACAGCGGGCTTGTGTAACGCTCGATTTATCGCGCTTGTATTGGACATCATTGGGCCCGAAGACCGCGGCACCAGCACGTGGTATAGTGCCCTCGTCGCCGCCTCCAACATTCCTATCGCCTCCCTGACCTGGCTCGAAGGCCAAAGCTTTACCAAATTCGGCACCCACGGCCTGCTGTGGACCGACGCCGCCGCCAATTTCTTGGTATTCACAATTGTCGCGTTAGTGTTTGCGACTCACGGCTTGGGAATTCGGGGCGTTCGTACGTCGCAGGTGAAGCCTGACGCATCCACGTCCTGAGAACGCGTATCCGTCAATGTGCGTGAAAGCCCATCGGGTGGCCTGAACCACCTGGAGGTGTAGTCGCGTTACCGGTACTGAAACCCAAGAACTTTCGGGAGACCTGCCGCGCTGCCCGACCTTCGGGTTATGAGGGCAATCCCGGGGCTGACGCGGACCAAGAGAACCCGACGAAACACTCGAAAATCCAGCAAATTTGCGAATGTGGATTGGACCGTTTTGGTTGCTGTCGCCCCGAGTTTAGGCATAGAACAGGCATAGTTCTGACCAGTCGCTTGACCTATCACTATCGCTGGTTGGGTTTGCGCTATGCGCTTAGGAAGTTCTCGGAGAGTGATGATTCGGTCTTTTTGAGGGGAGATTAATATCTCGCTGGAGTTGCTCAAACCGCGCGATGCCAGGGCTCACATTCGAAAACAATCTCAATCTTTACCTGGGGGCACTTTCCGGCGGAGCTCGTCGAAGAAGTTCAGGAGGACCATGACACTGTCGGTGGACCTCACTTGCGTCCCGCCTGGATTCAGAACCACCGCGAAGCGTTTCCCGTCGGGCGCCAGGTCATAGGGATAATTACCGCCCAGAGACGGCAAGTTCTCCCGGGCCCAAACCTGGGGTTTTCCGGCGGCAAAGGAATCGCCTTTGGCTGTGCAGCCGGTTACCATGATGAGCCAATCCGGAGTAAGGAAAAAAAGCTTGTGCCCATCGCGCGACCAGAGGGGGTACGAGCCGCCGCCGGTCGAGATCTGTGACTTGCCTCCAGGTCCTGTGAAGGGTCGCACGTACACTTCCTCTTTCCCCGACTCATCCGAGGAATACGCCAACCAATGGCCATCAGGCGAGAACACCGGATCCCACTCGGAAAATGATGTGCGCAGAAACACCTCCGCCTTTCCGAGCCGCGGATGGTCCCGGTCGCCTTCCATCGGTGCAGTCCAGATCTCCGCACGGAAGCCGGAACTCTCCTGTTGATACGAGTAAGCGAGCCTTTTGCCGCCCGGCGAGAACGAATGCGGGGACTGAAAAGCTCTTAGGTTCGCCTCGGTTAGCCGTTGTGCCTCGCCCACACCGTCAGCGCGGATCCAATAAATGCCCGAACCTGCCCAGCCCCACGATTCGAAAACAATGTTCTTGCCGTCCGGGGTCCACACGGGGAAATTGTTCCGACCCGGCAGTTTTGTGAGACGCGAAACAGTGTCGCGCTCAAGGTCTTTCACCCAGATGTCCGCTCGCACCGAAGCAGTTGCCAACTCAAATGCCAAGTGCTTACCGTCGGGTGAAAAACGCGGATTCTCATACAACCCTGGGGGCACCTGTAACGCCCTGGTCTGGCCCGTGCTCTCTAGCCACCAGATCGAATATGGGAACGGAATTGGCATTTCCGAGCTGACGTACACGAAAGTTCCATTTTGGGAAAAGTCGAAATCGCCCCCTCCATTAACGTTGCTATTGACCTCTTCGAGCACAGGCTGTGGGGTTCCGGTCACTTCCAGCCGACGGAGGTCAAACGGAGCGGCCCACAGCGTGTTCTGGTGCAGGTAGACCAGATGTCCGCTTGGCAGGTACCGGCCGAAGGAGGCGCCACCATGAAGGGTCTTCCGCTCGCCAGTCTTGAAGGTAAAGACGATGATTTCTCCGTCGTCATAAGCGCCACTGCCGTAGGCGGTGAATAGAACCGCCTGGCTGCCTGGCAGAACCTGCGGCCAAGCGTGCGCGGTTTCGCCTTTGTCGTTGCTTAGTTGGGTTACCTGCACGGGTGCGCCTCCGCCTGAAGGAACTCGCACCAGGCCGGCAGTGCCCCCACTGAATGCCGCTATGATGTTGCCATCGTCACCCCAACTTGCACCTCTGCTGTATCCGGGCGCGTCGATCAAAGTCACAGGCGCGCCGCCCTGTACTGGCAACTTCTTTAGCTTGTGATCCGCAAAGAAGGCGATCCACTGACCATCAGGCGAAAAGAAGGGCCGGGAAGCGTGGTCGGCACCGGACAGCGGCACAAACTGACTTTGATCCACACTGCGCATGGCCAGGCGCCAGTTGCGGTCCGGCTCGTCCTCGGAAACAACGATGTGCGTACCGTCGGGTGACAGTGCCAGTTGAGCGCCAAAGAACCGATCAAGTCCTGCGCCAACTGGCAGTTCGGCACTGAGCTGCATCGGCGCGTAGGTCTTACGTGAGAAAAACCACCGGCCGCCCACGATCAATCCGACAATCACAATTGTTGCACCAGCCGCCGCCCATAGAAACCTGGCGGATTTCTTGGCGGGCTTTACCTCGGCCTTCGCTTCGCCAGAAGGGGCTCCTGAGTCCGGTGCCGTTGGCAAGGCGACGGGGAAGATGAACCGATAGCCGCGGCGAGGTAGGGTTTCAACATAGCGAGGGACATCCGCGGAATCTCCCAGCGCCGCCCTGAGCTTGGCCACCGCGACGCTTACGGCGTGATCAAAGTCGCCAAAGGAGTCATTCGGCCAGATTCGGCGTTTCAGTTCCTCGCGGGTAACCACCTCGCCGGGATGTTCCACGAGGGCGTTCAGAACTTTTAAGGGTTGATCTTGCAGACTAATCCGAGTGCCCGCTTTGCGAAGCTCGCCCGATCGCATATCCAATTCGAAGACCCCGAATCGAATCTTGGAATCTCGAACGGACTCGGACATTCAATGCCTCGCAAGTTTCTCGGTGCAATTGTGAGAGGAGACAACTAAACCTAACTAGCTGCGTTATCAAATCATTGGAGGTTAACAAAGTCAATACAAGGAGGAGAAGCTGGGTGCATTGAAGTACCAGCTCGCCTGCTCGACCTTGGCCGAAGCCGCTGCTGTGGCCGGGGGGTGTGGGATGCATCGTTGGATGCGCATTGCAGGCAGGACCATTCTAGTCCTCGGAATGATCTCCACCTCCCCGACCCATGCGCAAGACATAGTCGGATCCAGCATTAGCCTAACGATGCCTTTCGAGCTGGTTGCAGGTTTCCTTGTGGTCGTCGATGGACAGATCGGAAATTTGAACGGTTTAAAGTTCATCTTGGACACCGGTGCCACACATAGCCTGATTGACCGGAAGGTGGCTGACAGACTGCGGTTGCAGCGACGCGCGGGAAAAGTCATGAATATTGACAAGTACATCCCTGTCGAGTGGTCGAACATTCAGGACCTCCAACTTGGACCCATGCGAGTTCAGGCCGTCCGGGTGATGGTGGTAAAACTGGCCGAATATTCCGAGTTGGCAGAAAACGCGGACGGAATTATTGGACTGGATCTGTTGAGCAGAACTAAGAAGTTCACCATCGATTACGATAGAAAGACTGTTTCTCTTCAGCTGCCAGAAGCTGGGAGTCCTGAACGTTCCCCCGCCTCATGCTTTGTCATTCCACTTGTCGTTCAGGGGATTCCAATCCATCTCGCAGTCGATACAGGATTGCAGGGCATCCTCCTGTATGAAAATCGCCTCCGCAAGCGACTGCCGAAGATGCGAGTTGACGGGGAATCTACCAACGCAGCGATGAGAGGTTTACGAGCAACACAGGTAAGACTGCCCGGCGTGCGAATCGTAGACGCGGAAGTGGTAACCACCGTCTTATTAATTGACGGCCCTGATGAAGACGCTCTCCCCGGAGTGGATGGCTATTTAGGTCCTGCATCCATGCAGGCAAAACGCATTGAATTCGACTTCGATGCGAGGGTGTTGCGTTGGCAGTAATGAACGTCAGCGCAAGAAACACCTAAGTCTCGATTAGTCAGCTCTATCGGAGGCCCGTTTTGGGGACTGGTGTGAGTAGGCAGGGACACCGTCTTCCGAATCATTTAAGAGGCGCTCGGAAACATTCATCGACATTCCGGGAGCACGGTGGCAAATATTGCGATGCTCTGTCGCGGAAATTGTGTGGTCCTCGAAGTTCGTGACCAAGGCAGGGGTCTGCCCGTTGACTGTAAGCACGCGAACCGAGGAGTCGGGGTCAACAGTATGCAGGAGCGGTTGCGCCCGTTGGGTGGCAATCTGCAAATTGAGTCGTCGGACGCTGGCACAACCGTTAGGGCAATATTACCAGCAGAGGTTCGTCTAGATTTGGCTTTGGCAGAGATTGCCTGAGCCTGTAGCGGAGCAGGGTGCCGGATGCCTACGTCCGGGCTTATCAGCATCTTGACCAGTTTGCCGGACGCGCACCCTTTTGTGCCTGGTTGACGCGCATTGCGGTTCACGAAGCACTGGGCCGCCTCCGCCTGCGTAAACGCAATCCACAACTGGACGACACCGAGGATAATGGAGAACTTCGTATGGATATCGTCGAGACTTCGCCTGATCCGGAACAAAATGCATCCACAGCCGAGCTTGGGCACCTTCTGAAGGAGGCGCTGCTTGCTCTTCCCGAGAAGTACCGTACGGTGGTCATGCTGCGTGATGTCGAAGAATTGAGTACGTCCGAGACGGCTGCCGCGCTCGACCTTAGCGAAGAGAACGCAAAAAAACGCCTGCATCGGGGCCACGAGATGGCGCGCGGCTGGCTCTTTTCACGTGTCGGAACAAACGCAAAAACTGCGTTTCGATTCATGGGCGCGCGCTGCGATCGGGTTGTTCAGAGTGTCTTCGAGAGCCATGCGAAGTTGAGTGTCGCCGCTCCACAGATACAGTGACGACTTGATCGCTAAGTGGCCCTAGTCCACTCGAAAGTATGCAATCAACTCGCAGCAAATAGGAGCTTTCCTTTTCTCCTCACCTTATGTTCGCGACTCGCTAAGATTCGTCGCAATTCATGTCCTGCCGCAACTTGGGACATCTGCTTTTCGCTCGAAGGCTAACCGCAATAATCAAACTACATAAGGTTCTGTCAACGCCCAAAGCGCCTGCTGATGAGAAAACATAGTGTGGATCGGTGCTTTGGGCTTGAGGACACAATTTCAGAATGGAGTCTGGTATAGAATCGCAAACGATGAACCCTTTAGATATATCCCCGGAACAGTTCCGTCGCCTTTCCGAACGCATCATAGAGATAGCCACCGACTATCTCAAAGGCATGGACACTCGAAGAATTCCTCCTGAGCGACGGGGCTCAGAATTGGAGCACATCTATCGCACGCCATTGCCTGAAACTGGATTGGGTGAGGAAGCCTGTAATGGCTTGGCCGAAGTTGTCCAGCACTCCCGCGCGCAGAACGGGCGCTTTTTTGGTTACGTACTTGGCTCTGGAGAGCCGGCGGCAGCGGCCGCTGATCTGCTGTGTAGCGTGCTGAATCAGAACGTTACGGCCTGGCGGTCGGCCCCGGCCGCCGTGACGATTGAGCGAATCGTTGTGGACTGGCTGGCGCGAGCTATCGCCTGCCAGAATTTCTACGGAGTTCTCACCGGTGGGGGATCTGCTGCAAACCTGATGGGTTTGACGATGGCGAGAGAGGCGAAGTCTCCCGCCAATGAGTGTGGAGTTCGAGCAGGCATTGCGCTGGCGGTCTACGCCTCATCGGAAGTGCACATGTCGATCACTAAAGCCATCGCTTTGCTCGGTATCGGCCGAGACAACCTGCGGCTAATTTCCGTGGATGATTCCTTCCGCATGGATCCAGGGCAGCTCGAGACAGCCATG
Organism: Candidatus Acidiferrales bacterium; assembly: GCA_963722985.1. GTDB lineage: Bacteria > Acidobacteriota > Terriglobia > Acidiferrales > UBA7541 > Acidiferrum. Next base: position 2,427,380 of record CAVROZ010000008.1, read on the forward strand.
CGGCGGGACAAGAAACTTGGCATCACACCATTGGCGGTGGTCGCGACGGCGGGCACGGTAAATACGGGTGCGATTGATCCACTTCCCGAAATCGCCGGGATCGCCGCGGAATATGGAGCATGGCTTCACGTCGACGGTGCTTACGGTGCCCTTGGAGCCATCGCTGTCCCGCAAAAGTTTCAAGGCTTGGCACTCGCCGACTCTATTTCCCTCGACCCTCACAAATGGCTTTACCAGCCGATTGACTGCGGGTGTCTTCTGTACCGTGATGACGGCGCCGCGCACCGAGCTTTCGAAAATAGTGGCGACTACGTGCGCACACTCAACCGCGACCCCATAGAAGGTTATGCAGTCTTCGAGGAGTCAATCGAATTGTCCCGTAGATTCCGAGCACTAAAGCTGTGGTTCTCCCTGCGGTATCACGGATTCAATTCCTTGAGGCAGTCCATCGAGAAAGACTTGTCGCACGCTCTGAGGTTGGGCAACTCGATTAAAGGCGCTCCTGAACTAGAGTTGCAGGCACCAATCGAGCTCAGTGCGGTTTGTTTTCAATACGTCGGCAATAGAAGTTTGAACAAAGACGAGCTCAACCGATTGAACTTCGATATTCTGCGGCGAGTTATTGAGCGCGGTCATGTGTATCTCTCCAATGCAACGCTGAAATCGAGATTCTGCCTGCGTGCTTGCATAGTGAATCATCGCACTACCAATGCGGATATCGACAGCGTCCCGCAAGAGGTCTTGGCAGCAGCACGAGAAGTGATGTGAAGAACAAAGTCGTGTGCTCCCCCTGAAGGCTGTAGCGATTGTAGTTTCGTCGGTCTTTGCAGCTGGGATGGAGCTGAGAGTCGCGTTGTCGCTCAAGTCTGCACGACTTGCTAGCAATTCTCTGCAATTCGTACGACTTTTTCATGACGGCCACTTTTGTTCGCGTGCTTACTAAAATTTGCGCGGCTCTTGATCCACTCGAGTTACGAAGAAGTCCAGAGCCAAGCATCCCGAGAAAATCAGTCCGGAGAAAATCGCAGCCGGGAGAACTGCTCCCGAGTGACCTGCAAGGAAGGTTTCTAGAGTGGCGCTCAGCAGCCAGATTTGGACTACGAGCAGGAGAATTTAATTCGCATTCGGCCTCCTTCGGTCCGAGCGCTGTTACGGTGGACACCGACAGTCTACTCGGCTCGTCGTGAGGCCTCGGTGATGGGAAAGAAGCTCGAAGGACACGCAACGGCGCTCTCATAATCGCTGCCATCGAGGCAGAAGCCGAATACTTTGCGCTCCATGAACTCGGCTTCGTCGCCGTGTCCGAGACATTCTTAGTGAGCGACGCCGTCTACGTAGGCCCTGCGAATATAGCGTCGGGGGCAAAACGTAAAGAGAAAGTGGGGGCTGCCGCTCCTCGAAGAACACCAGCCCCTTTTCCCTAAATTTTTGGCGGCACGGCTCCATCGGGCAGCCAAAACCTTTCAGTTGGCGGATCCAGATAAACTTACTCCGAAGAAAGTCGCTGCCGTGGAAACGGCCATTCGTCATGCCGATCCTCAGCGCCGACGTGGTGGATGCACTTACGTGGTGCATCGACCATCAGTGTGAGCGGGGAGGACCGGGGCCAATCAACCTGAGCATCAATGCTGATCCGCCTAATACCATAAATAGCTCCTCCGTTTTCCAAAGTCTCGCGTCAACCCTTCGGACGCAGGGAGACTTGGGTTGTAAACGGCGCGGGCAATAGCGGGACTGAGGATTCGTCTCCCGAGCAGTATATCCGGCGGGTCGCAGGCATGGACGAGAACGACGAACTCGCGAGTTCTTCGACCTTTGGACCTTTTTACGCCCATCTCCGACATCGCTTTTCCCGGGGCAAATCGTCGTTGCTCACACCGTATATCCGCCAACTGATCCATGGATCTTGAAGGTTATCAATTACAATGCGTTCGATGAATCGAAGTCGCAATATGTGGCAAAGCGGTTTGAAAAAGACGACCAAAGCCATATGCCCATTGCCGAACTCGCGCTCCGCAGCGATGAAAACTATTACCTCTACATTGGGAAGGAACGGCCACTCATCATCGTGCAAGGCATAGGATCGCGGTGGCTGAATCCCTTATACGATGAGAGTCTCTATGTGTGCGTCCCGATCTTCAGCTTTAAGCCACGCCATAGCGATGAATTTCGGATCAAGCAATGGGCTTCTGCTACCCCGACCTCTTTTACCTACCTGCGCACACAAACGGAGATACCGAAGTGTGCGCGGCTCGGTTCGAGCTCATGCAGCCGATCCCTCGAAAGTCCTTGCACACTTATCTCAGAGGGCCGGCCTCTAGGGCGGTAGCTCTTTCAGACGAGGCGTTTGCGCTATTTATCAACCATCTCGGGCGATTCCTGCATGCCAAGGACTTAGATCCTGAGATTTGCAAGCAAATCGACGTTTATCGCTCGCTCGTAATCGACGAGCTGCAGAAATAGATGCTCTTGGCCGTTTGCGATCTTGGGGTCGGATCGGCTGAACGGGGAAAAAATGGAAGAAATGACGGAAAGAGCAGAAAAAACTATTGACAGGGATCGGCCTTCTCATGGAAGGCACCGGGCCGGTACGCGTGTGTACCTCTTAGGACGTTGCTGAACGCAGGTTTCTGTCCGTGGATTCCGTTCCATAGGCATAATGAAGAAATGTCCTTTGATTTTCGTGATCAACGTTGGCTTCCGAAGTCCGTGCTCTCTCTGCGTAACTACAGCTTCGACAAGTTCCTGCTCGACCTCCTTGCTGGGATAACCGTCGGCTTAGTTGCGCTGCCGCTGGCCATGGCGTTCGCGATTGCCTCCGGCCTCACGCCGCAAGCCGGCATCTACTGTGCTATTATCACGGCTTTTGTGGTTTCTGTGCTGGGCGGCTCTAAAACTCAGATAGCCGGCCCGACCGGCGCGTTCGTCGTGGTGATTGCAGGAATCGTCGCGGTCCACGGTGTAGACGGCTTGTTCATGTGCACAGTAATGGCAGGCGTCATGCTTGTAGTCATGGGCATAACCGGCATGGGTTCGGCGGTGAAGTTCATTCCTCGTCCCATTGTGGTTGGCTTCACCAACGGCATCGCGATTCTAATTGCCAGCACGCAAGTAAGAGATTTTTTTGGACTGCAACTCGAAAAAGTTCCGGGGATTTTCTGGCTGCGCATCGAGGCCCTCACAAGCCATTTCCGCACCTTCAGCTACGAAGCGACCATCCTGGCAGCCGGCACGGTAGCCATCATGGTTGGATGTCGGCTAGTTTCGAGCCGCATTCCGGGACCGATTGTTGCGTTGGTGCTAGGCACCGCCGCTGTCGTCCTCTTCAAACTGCCGGTCGAAACGATCGGAACACGCTTTGGCGGTATACCAAGCGGCCTGCCTCATTTCTCGATCCCCAAATTTCGTGCTGATCTTATTCACGGATTGCTCGGCCCAGCCATAACGGTAGCGATGTTGGGCGCGATTGAGTCTCTCATGTCAGCCGTGGTGTCAGACCGCATGAGCAATGACCGCCACAATCCCAACGTGGAGTTGTTCGGCCAGGGCGTTGCGAATATTGTGTCGCCACTGTTTGGCGGGCTCCCTGCGACCGGCGCCATCGCGCGGACTGCAACCAGCATTCGGGCGGGAGCCCAGACACCGATTGCGGGCATCATCCACTCGTTCACGTTGCTGTGCATTGTGTTGTTCGCGTCGCCACTCGTCCGCTTCGTGCCGATGGCCGTGCTTGCCGGCATCTTGATGGTTGTTTCCTACAACATGGGCGAGTGGCGCGAAATCCCGCAGTTGCTGAAGCTCACGAAGACTGATATCAGCGTATGGCTTGTTACGTTTGCCCTCACGGTGTTTGCCGACTTAACCGTGGCAGTGGAAGCCGGAATGATTCTCGCTGCCCTGTTATTCATCAACCGCGTGGCTGGCACGACTACGGTCTCGCAGGTCACCAGTGACTATGTGGAAGATGGTCGCGTGCATATCCTGCAAGATAAAGATATTCCGTATTACGCCACCATCTTCCGCATTCACGGGCCATTTTTGTTCGGCGCAGCCGATAAGCTTTCAGTGGTAACCGAGAGCTTGCACCGATTGCCGCCCGTCGTCATTCTGCGTCTTCGCAACATGACGGCGCTCGACGCGACCGGCCTGTTCGCATTAGAAGAAGTCGCCAAACAACTGCATGCAACCAAGCGCACTTTGATTCTTTGCGGCGCCCGCGACCAACCCTCACGGTTCATCCAGCAAGCTGAATTTGCGAGCCTCATTGGCCCCGAGAATATCTGCGAAAACGTGCAGGAAGCGTTGCGCCGCGCGGAGGAGGTGTACGATGGGTTGGAAGCATCCGCAGTCGTCCCCGGAAGCTAAATTCTCCACTGTTCATTCCTGCCTGGGCCGCCCACTTACTTCCTCGATACATTGGTTGGAAGAATTAAGTTAGCGACCGCGCCCCGCCAAGCGGGTCTGAACGTTGAGGTACACGATGACCATTTTGCACAAGATGCAGTTGACGAAGAGTGGCTTGTCACTGTCGGCAAAAATAGATGGGTTGTCTTCACACATTCGTGCTGACAGCCCGCGATGTTACCGCAGAGGAGATGGCTACAATCTTCCTTTGCGCCCGCGGGAAGATCGAGAAATTCCTAAGCAGCAATAATGGTCCCTTCATGGTTGCTGTCGCACGTTCCGGACGCCTACGAGTTCTCTGGCCGCCCGAACAGTGCAGTAAGAAGTCCGCGACGGTCCGGCTGCAAAGTGAACGTGCGATGTAGGAATTTCCCTGGAGGATTGCTCGATGGCCCGAAACGGTTTTCCGGAACTAACTCAAACGCAAGCCAGCATTCGCCGCTACTGTTCTGGCCCGCTGCTGAACTATTTCCGATTCTGCTTGCAGCCAGTCTTCTAGGTCGTGACTGTCTTCTCTCCCGCGCTGTTTGTAAATTTGGAATGCGTGACGACGGATCTGTTCTTGAACGTCAATCGCAGCAGAGCCCGCAGATCGAGCAGTTCCTTCGTTGCTAGCCAAATCGCCGGAAAACGATTTTCTGCCAGCAGCTTCAGAATCAAGTCCGCGTCACGTCGGTCATGTTTCTGCTTCCGCGGCTCCGCCGCTCGAATGGTGGCCGGATGGCCGACCCGGCATTCGATTCCCAACTCGTCCATCGGTTCAGAAACCAATGCATCGATCCGGTGGCCTCGATGCCTACCAGCACCGGGCGCGGAAGCTTGGAATAAAACTCTCCCACGTTGTTGCCCTCGTGCATCACCGTCAGATTCACCATCTCTCCCGTTGTCGTTTCCAGCATCGCTAACGTTTGCTGGCGAGCGTGCAAATCACATCCTATAATTCGCATTCGGCCTCCTTCGGTCCGAGCGCTGTTAGGGCGAACACCGACAGTCTACTCGGCTCGTCGTGAGGCCGACCTCGTTATGACATCAATCTCCCAAGTCGGTACTATGAGGAACCTTTCCGGTTTCGCGACAAATCAAGCATGTTGAATTGAAGCCATAGAGGAATGATGTCCGATTTGGCCTTGATAAGGCCCGGAATGCAGACTTATTGAGCAGAGTGTATGCGTGGAAGATAGCCAGAGCGTCGACTAACCAGCGGTTTCGTTGCGATGCGTTTGAACAATCTTATTCAGCCAGTCAGTGATTGTTTTGAGAGCGGTGGGCGACGTGGTCTCTTCGATATCGTTGTATTCGTTTGGCGCCCCAGTCTTGGCGTCCTGCAGGAGATGGTTCATGCTCGGTAACTCAACGACAGTGGCTTTCGGGTTATTTTTCAAAGCTTGGCGGGCGGAGGCGAGATTTTCTTTTGCTGGCACCTGTACATCCAGTGAGCCATTTAGAAGCAGAACCGGCACCGTGATTCGTGCCAAAGTGGGTGCGGGATCATAGGCGAGAAAGTACCTCTCCCAGGCTGTTGTGTCGTCTTTGGCTAACGATTCCGCCTCGTTCGCATCAATGATTTTGTCGGCCACGCCACGAGTGATCATTGCTTTAGCCCGGTCGAGTGCGGCTGATTCCGATGGCGCCGAAACAATAGCATCGTAAAGTTCCTCGTCGAAAGCCTTGCGCTTTCTGATGTAATCGTCAGGCGCGCCGTAGGCCGAAAACAGATGATGTTTTTTGCGCGGCACTGTTAATGAACCCGTAACAAGACTTCAAAAAGCCGAGAGCGGCGCTCGGGAGTCGCCTATTGTAGGAATAACCAGACGATCCGGTCGATTCATCCCATTCTGAATGCGAAACAAGGCGGTCTTATGAACCAGCTTCTTTTGATAGGGGTACTCGTCGTTGCCCTGGCTGCGCTTTTGATGGTCAGGATAAGGAGATCTCCAAAACGTCGTGAACGGTGGATGCCTGACATCCGGCGGGTAGTCTAACGCTTTCGTGCGCAACACTGTCTGCTTTCGCGGTGTGTTCAGTTGGGGCTCGTCGCGAGAAACGGTTACGCCTCTACGGCATAAACCGTGAGCGGCCAGGAAACAAGCGCCGCAAGCAGAGGCGCGTACGGGCCATGAATTCCCCGGAAAAGCAGCCAATTTAAGCGGATAGAAATAAGAAGAAGAAAAAGCAAGTTCTTGAGACTCTCACTAACTGTCTCACTCGATGGGACGCTGAGACAGTAAAATGGGATAGTCCCTTGGCGCATCATTCTTGCTGAAGATGTGGGGCTTCTGCTCACTGTCGGTGACGAAGGTGGGAGGACGCCTTATTATCAGCGTCCCATGGTGGTCAGATAAGGTTTGGGTGACTTGTCAGAGATCATGACTTAACGCTTCCATCGTTGATACTTTTAGTGTAAGCGGTGGTTTCTCACCGTCTTGAAGCAACCGATAATGCTGCTATCGGCGCTAGATCATCGCATCCGTCCGGCGAATACAGATGATCGCCTACAGATGGCTGTCACGATCTTGCTGAGGCCGGGCGCCGAACGATATAGTTAGTGTCCACGGAGTTTCACATGGACTTCCACAAGATCTGGCAAGAGCAGTGCGAGGCCACCCGCACGATTCGCGAGCGTTTCGGCGTTAAGAACGCGTTGGACTATCTGGTCGGCGAGAAGTTGCTAACCTTCGCAAGGGCGGCAGATGAGGATTCAGAGTTTGCCGCCGAACTCCCGCGCTTTCAAGCGGCGGTGTGGGAAATTTTCAACCCCTATGAACTCCGCGGCTATGTAGCCAGCCTTAAGCCCGCCGCCAGAAAGAAACTCCAGAAGCTCCTGTACGTTTCTTCGTAAGCGCTTGAGACTTTCCGTAAGCGTTCGTTCGTTGTCGTTCGTTACCGTCCACCCAAGATGCTATCGGCGGTACGAGTTTCTCAGCGGTGTATTGATCTCGTCGGTGAAGACATCTTCGGTGAACGCTTTGCCAATCGCCAGATCGAGACGTGTGAGCAACTGGGCTAGGGTTTCGCCTTCTCGGCGTTTCAGCATGGCTAAACTGTTGTGCCCGTCAGTCGCTATGGCCACGCACCCGACCGGTACGAGCGTGCCGACCGTGATTTCGCCGTCGCTGATCAGCTCTGCGATGTGAGGTAACTCCGAGGAACTGCCGACGCCGACTTTCCCGGCTGCGTCTTTGTTTACGCCGCTTCGTCTATTCCGGGTGACAGACTTGTGGCGACGTTCCATGGCAGTAACTCCTCGATGCGGTTGATGGGATAACTCGCGATACGGGACAACACGTTCCGGAGATAACTTTCCGGATCGATTCCGTTCAGCTTGGCCGTACCGAGCAGACTGTAAATCGCCGCGGCACTTTCTCCACCACCGTCGGAACCCGCAAAAAGAAAATTCTTTCTGCCCAGAGCCACGACCCGTAACGCTCGTTCCGCAGCATTATTATCGATTTCGATGCGTCCGTCATCACAGAAGCGCAGCAGTGCTTCCCATCGTCCGAGTGCGTAACGAACGGCCAGAGCCGTGTCCGATTTTCTCGAGAGTTTCCCTAATGTCTCCTCGAACCATTGTTTCAGCGCTTCCAGCAAGGGCCTGCTGCGCGTGTTGCGAACCTCACGCCGCTTGTCGGGTGGACGTCCGCGGATTTCTTTCTCAATGGCATACAGCCCCGCGATGCGTTCCAGAGCCTCAGCCGCAACCGGGGATTTGTGCGCAGTCTCGAGATCGTAGAACTTTCTTCGCACGTGCGCCCAGCACGCCGCTTCCTGAATGCGGCCTGCTGCATAGATCTGATCAAAGCCAGCATAGCCATCCGCTTGCAGCGTGCCGGTAAAGTTACTCAGGTGAGACTGCGGATGTTCGCCCTTGCGATCCGGTGAATACGCGAACCATACAGCAGCTGGTACGCTGCATCCCGCAGGACGATCGTCGCGCACGTACGTCCACAGCCGCCCCGTTTTGGTCTTACCCAACCCTGGTGCCAACACCGGAACTGGCGTGTCATCCGCGTGTAGTTTTCCCGCCGCCATCACGTGACGTCCCAACGCTTCCACCAGCGGCGCGAGCAGTCGGCTTGATCCACCGACCCACTCCGCCAGGGTGGAGCGATCCAACCCCACCCCTGCACGAGCGTAGATCTGCGACTGACGATAGAGAGGAAGGTGGTCACAATATTTCGATACCAGCACATGCGCCAGAAGCCCAGGCCCAGCAATGCCTCGCTCGATCGGCCGGCTCGGCGCTTCGGCTTGCACGATGCGATCGCAGCACGCGCAGGCTAGCTTGGGACGAACGTACTGGATGACTTTGAGACTGGCCGGCACGTACTCCAAGATTTCCGAAACATCTTCGCCAAGATGTTTCAGCTTACCTCCACAGTCCGGACAAGCTTCTTGCTTCGGAAGATACTTTCGCACTTCTCGTGGCAAGTGCTCGGGTAATGCGCGCCGCACAGGCCGCGCCATCGCGGTGATCGTTGGCGGTGATTTTTCCACTGCAGCTGTTTCTTTGGTTCGCCTTGCTTCCAGTTCTTCCAGCCGCAGTTCCAGTTGTTCGATCTGGTATTCCCGCTTCTCCGACGAGCGGCCGAACTGCAGGCGACGCAGTTTCGCGATCAGCAGCTTCAAGTGTTCGATTTCCACGTCGCGCGAAGCGAGCTGCTCACGCTGCGAAAGGATTTCTTCTTGCTGTGTGGTCAGCTGTTTCCGATGCGAGAAGACTTGCTCACGCAGCGCCAGGATGAGTGCCTTTAATGCTCCGGAATCGAGTTGATCGAGATCGCGCGGTGTGGCGGCATCCATTGCACGCCAACATACCGCACTTTCTTTACAGCATGATGAAAACGTACCAGAAAATAGAAAAAACCTTTTCTTCACAGCGCCATCTGCGGTTCGTAGCTGCGTACCGGATGCCGCCAATCGATTCCTTCAAGCAACATAGATAACTGTGCGGGCGTCAGTGAGACCGTTCCGCTCGTCGCTTGTGGCCAGAGGAATCTCCCGCGCTCAAGTCTCTTCGAAAAAAGACACAGACCATCGCCCGACCACCACAAGAGCTTGATCAAATCACCGCGCCGCCCACGAAAGACGAACACGTGACCTGAAAACGGATTCTCTTTGAGTGCCGTCTGCACCATCCCGCTCAGACCCGTGAATCCACGACGCAGATCGGTCACGCCCGCGGCGATCCAGATGTGCGTTCCCGCTGGCAGCCCGATCATCCCAGCAAACTCTCGATGGCCGTACGCAACATCACCACGTCCACATTCCCTGCTACGCGAACCGTTCCTTTGCTGAGCTTGATCTCCAGCGACCCGACCGCGGATGACAAAGACGCAGATTTACCGCACGTACTATCCGACAAAGTTACAGGCAGGAGCTTGCTGGACGGGCCCTTACCAAGCTGCCCTTCGTGATACTTCTTGCGCCAGTAAAAAACCTGATTGGCGTTCACGGCATGCCGCCGCGCCACACGTGCTACCGACGCCCCGGCTACCAACGTCTCTTCGACGATGCGTCGCTTTTCTTCGACCGACCTTTTCTGCCTCTTTTTTACCTGGCTGGCGACCTCAATGGTCATCTGCTCGGATGTGTCCACTTATCCCCTCGTGGACACCTAGCGATGTGCCCACATCCGGCAGCATCCTTAATTACTCACACTTCGTCTACACGGTTCAGACCTGACGCTTACCTTTTAGTAGTTACAGCATGGTTTGTAACCGGGAATTAATACTTCATTCAAGCGTCCGTGTGTCCGGTCACACCGCGAATGGTTGCGTCTACGATGAGGATTGTACGACATCGAGACATGCAGAAGGTACGGACTTAGGGATTCCCCCGTTGTTTCGTAGCGGGGCTAAGGCTAAACAGGGACGAACTCGTGCGATTTCCCGCCAGGGAATCGCTGTAGGGGGTGGCTCTTCTCTCTCTTTGGGGGCCATCCTCTTTACATTCTTTACCTTCTTTCACGTTTTGGAGCGGAGAGTCTAAGGCCACGAGTGAGTAGACTTGCGCCTAGTCAGGTCTTCAGGCATCACGACATCTTTGAAGATTCCCGCTGTTGCCTTTCCTCGAAAACGGGTCAGCTCAAAACTGTGCCGATGCAAATGGATTGGATGAATGTCGCTGTGAATGACTCGATCGGTTTATAATCCTTATCGGCTTGTCGTGTTTCGCCCAAAATAGCGTCGATTTCGTTGTTCTTTCGTCATTCTGGGAACGGATATAGCCGTACGGATCTAAAAAACTTGTCAGGCGTAAGATCGTCTGGATAAAGCTCGAACCAGGAGGATTCACATTTTCTCCGCAATCCGAATTGTGTTGTTTTCAGTGTGTTTTCTGCTTTTCACCATCTATCTGACAGGCTGCGCGAGTTCCAACAATTCAACCCTGCTCGGCACGATTAGTAATACCGCCAATCCTCAGGTAGCACTGTACACTGTCGCCTCTCCCACGGATGCTATCGTGACGGTTGAGTTCGGCACGGACACGAACTATGGCCTGCAAACGTGGTCCCGCCCTGTGTATGCCGGCGGGACCGTCAACATTGAGGTAGCGGGCATGCGCGCAAACACTACTTATCACATGCGCGCAAGGCTGGACCTACCAAACGGATCGCAAGCCTATGATTTGGATCAGGCATTCACAACTGGTGGTCTGCCGGCAAACTTGATGCCAAATTTTACGACAACAACGTCTGCAGGAATGACCCCGCAGCCGGGAGTGGAAATGGTCAATCTCCTCTCCCAAAGCGCTCCCGTGCCTGTATTTGCTACGGACCTGACCGGCAATGTGATTTGGTGGTATCAATTTCAAGGAAGCTCTTTCGACAGCATCCAGCCGATTAAACTTCTACCAAACGGTAATCTCATCGTGGTGATCAGCCCCGGCTCAACTACACCTATTTCGGTCCCTCCTCCAGCGGGGACCGTGGATGCAGTTCGGGAGATCGATTTGGCTGGCAATACGATTAAAGAAATATCCATCGACGCCTTGAATGCCACCTTGTCTGCTGCGGGATATAACTTGACCGTTGGGGTGTTTCATCACGACGTGTTGCCGCTGCCCAACGGGCATTGGATCGTTCTAACGAATACGGTAAAACAATTCACAGACTTGCCAGGGTATCCCGGCGTAACTAATGTTCTAGGGGACGTCTTGGTGGATCTGGATACCAATTTGAAGCCGGTTTGGGTGTGGAACGAGTTTGATCATTTGGACGTGAATCGGCAGCCGTTCATGTTTCCAGATTGGACGCACACCAACGCCATCATTTATTCGGCCAGTGACGGCAATCTGATCGTCTCAATACGAAACCAGAATCTGTTAGTAAAAGTAGACTATAAAGATGGAAATGGCGCTGGAAACATCATTTGGAAGTTGGGTTATCAGGGAAATTTCACTCTTAAGAATGGTATGGACCCCACCGATTGGTTTTATGCGCAACATGGTCCTTCCTTCGCGACCGCAAACACGAGCGGTCAATTCTCGTTGGCGTTGTTCGATAACGGAGATGACCGAGTGTTTCCTCCGGGTGTAACTTGCGCTCAACCAGCTCAATCGACCTGCCCGTACAGCACGGTCCAGGTTCTGAACATCGACGAAACAGCGATGACAGCGACATTGGCATTCCATTTTCCCGCTTTTCAGTATTCAGGCTTTGGGGGTAATGCCGAAGTGCTGGAAAACGGGAACATGGAGTTCGTTCAAACGGACAGCACAGGTCTTCAGAATCCCAGCGCTGATGTCTTTGAAGTGACGCAAGAGAGCGGCGCACAAACGGTCTGGCATCTGCACGTTGCCGCGCAGTTCGCCTATCGAGCATTCCGGTTGCCGAGCCTATATCCGGGCGTGCAGTGGTAGACGACGCTTCAAGGCTTACCGCTGCCGAAATCCAACTTCCTTCCCCACCGCACACTGCCGCCGCAATTGACCCGTTCCTTGCCGCTGACGTGGATGAACTCAGTAACACCTCCGTCCCATTTGATCATATGTGGAGGAGGTAGAGGCGTAGTGCCGTTGTAACCAATGTGAATAATTCTGACCTGGAGAATCGCGCCATCGCTCTTGCTTATCATTAGGGACCTAGCCGCAGGCAAGTCCGTTTGCTGCTTCCGGGGGCGGCCAGAATGGACGAGGCGTCGGACGGATTAGAAGCTGTTCAGAAAGCCGGAGACCTGAAACCGGACATAATTCTGCTGGACATCGGTCTTCCCAGTTGGACGGACTCGAAGCTGCCCGGCGGATGCGACAACTCACCCCTACCTCCAACATTATCTTCCTCAGTCAGAACAAAGACCCGGATGTCATCCGGGCAGCTTTGGGTACGGGCGCGTTGGGCTACGTTCGTAAGACAGATGCCCGACGCGAATTACTGCTTGCCATGGATAAGGTTCTTCGTGGTGAGCAATTTATCAGCGGCTCAAACGGCTTCAAGTTCACCGATACCTGAAAAGCCAAAGCACCTGCAAAGATTCCACGTCACGGAGCAGCGGAATCGCTTCGTTGGAGTTGGCGCAGTTCATCTTCACGAACAGTAAATTCAGCAGTGCCACAATCCAAGCAGACCATGACCTCGGTGTCTTGGTTCAGTCTGAAATGGAGAAGAAGTGCTTTCCGTTAGTGAAGATTCCGCCCCTGTGGGGCGGGGATTTTCGAGGCATGAGGATCTATCGTCCGATGTCTGTGTCCCGCTGCTTTGCATTGGCGCGATAAGTCCTACCAGATTATCCCTCAGCATGGTTGCATCCCTGCAGAGCCCGCTTCTGTTTCACCTGGCGAGGTCATTGTAGTCGTGTTCGAAAAATGTGCAAGCATTGCGCGGCGCCGAAGTTGTCGTTGCTGACGTGCCTCCTCAAGCTTGCGATCGCGTGCCGCATGGATTTCAGCCTGTCGGTCGGCGAGCATGTCGTGCGGCGTCACATAGCCGATGGCACTGTGCAGGCGCACGGTGTTGTAGTGATCCACGTAGGTTTGAATCAAACGCACCGCGTCTTCTCTCGTCAACGGTGTACCCGGCCGGATGCACTCCGATTTTAGCGATTTGTGCCAGCGTTCCAGTTTGCCGTTTGATTGCGGATAGCCGGGTGAGGTTCGCACATGGGTCATGCCTGCGATGCGGATGAACTCCTTGAAGTCTCGGGCGATAAACTGTGGCCCATTGTCGGAGATGATCCGCGGTCTTGCTTCCGGATACTTCTCACGGGCTCGCTGCAAGATGACTTCGATTTCCGCTTCGGTCATCGATTCCCGCAAATCCCAATGGACGATCGAACGGCTATAGCCATCCAGAATGCTGCACAGGTAATAGAAGGTCCCGCTCACATTGATGTAGGAAACATCGATATGCCAATGCTGGTGCGCCTTGGGTGGTTGTTCGAAACCGGTTCCTTTGCGCGACGGCTTGCCCTTCCATCGCGATAGTAACCCGGCCTGCTGCAGGACACGCCAGACGCTCGAGGGGCTGACGGCCACGACATCCGCGTCCAACATCATGAACGTCAACCGTCGGTAGCCTTCCAGCGGATGGTCCAGATAATAACGGAGGATGGTTTGTTTCTCCCATGGCTGCAGCCAGAAATCCCGGGGAATCCAACCATTGTGCTCATTGACGCGCCCATAGCGTTCTCGCCAGTCGTAGAATTTGCTGGCGCGTACGCCCAGCCAGTGGATGAATCGTCCGGCAACGATCGCGGTCTTTTCTGACCAGTACCGGACGAAATCGACCACCAAGTCGCGCACGTCGTGCGGCACCCACACTTTGGTCAGAGCTCCCCAAGACTTTTTTTTAAGGCAATGTGCTCGGCCATCAATTCCGCTAGCACCTCGTCCTTCGTCTGGATCTTCTTTTCCAGGTACTCGATCCGTTGTTGTTCCCCTTGCTGGTTCGCCTGGCGCTTGCTCTGGAACGCGGCCGCACCATTCTCAAAGAACTCTTTCTGCCAACGGTAGAATACCGTTGGCTGCAGCCCATGCTCCTCGCACAGATCAGAAATTGGCACTTTATCCAACAAGTGCCGCCTGAGGATGGCCACCTTCTCTTCCCCGCTGTAGTGCTTTCGCTCTTTTCTCATGCGTCCTCTCCGCTATCTTAACGGAAGAACGCCCTCTCCAGTTCCAGCTGAGGCAAGACATCGGGAAATACCCACACCGTGGGCTTGTCAATATCTTTTAGTTCGGGGAGATGGATGCCCATCTCCGCGCTAAACTTCTTCTGGTTGACTGACCCGCACGACTTGCAGGGCATACCGCCTCCCATCGCGCTGGGCATTGACGCATCACTTTGGTAGTGATGTTCTGAGAACGTAACACAGATGTTTGCCCAGACAAACATCAGGTGAGGTTAACTCCTGAATCGTCACGCATTACCGGAAAGCTTCCTCATAGTACCGGCCTACTTTACCCGTTGCCATACCGTTTACTGGGACCTCTGTCCGTCCCCGGCGCAAGAAGTAAGGGTAGGAAGTTCTACTTCTTCGGTCCGTCAGTGGTTGTGATGTTTTCCGGGGGTACCTTCACCAAGACACCGCCGCACTTGGTGCATTTCCAAACATTCGTTACGGACCGGATCTGAACATCTGCTCCGGGGTGGCAGATGTTCACCGGGATTGTCGTTTTCACTGTCGTCGCTTCTTTTGACATAACCACGCTCCACGTGTCCACAGACACAGGGTTATTTCTCGTAACTACTCATAATGTGCGAATTGCGCGGCTGATGTAATTCAGACGATATCATCTGGCTGAATTGGTTGATCTGGCACGGCGACTGTGTTGCCGATGAAAGCAAGAGTGGTCTCTTTCTGCCATTTCTTCATTGCTTTTTCTTTTCTCAATTTCGCGTATTTTCTCATGCTGGCCTTCGACTTAGGTTTAGCGATTTTCTTCTTCATTTTGCGCTCCTTGTCTAATGCGTCCTGCCGTGGTGCGACCTCACACAACAGAGGCGACCGCCTAGGCAAGAACGGTCGCCTTCGTGTCCTACAAGACTAGCCTCTAATTGTCATCACCGGGCAATTCGCATGTGCAACCACCTGGTGAATCGTCGCTGTTGGAAGGTGCGTCGCTGCTCCCGGCACGCCTTCCGGTTTATGTGCGCCGAGTAGAATAAGGTCGGCCCCTATTTCTTGCGCACGGTGCAAGATGGTTTCGGCGGGTTGGTCCCCGTACTCAACCTTAAAATGCGGAGTGCACCACAGCTTGGCATCCTCCGGCACGAGTCCGCGCAGTTCCTCTTCGCACGCTTCGGCGATTTCCTCTTTGAGACCTTCCTGTCTATCATTCCGGTCCGGAGGAAGAACCGTCATCACCGTCAGCTTCGCTTGATACTCCTCGGCAAGCGACACGGCTATGCGGGAGGCCTTCAAAGACGCAGGACCAAAATGTGTAGCGTAAAGAATGGACGCGATCTTTCCGCGTGACCCAAGGCTAGCGGGCACGTCGGGACCTACAGTCAGAACGGGACAATGGGCGCGTCGAAGAATCTCCTCTGCCTTCGAACCTAGCAACACCTTCTCAAACCCGGTCCGGCCTCGGGTACCCAGGATGATCAGGTCTATCTCGTACTTCTCGATGGCGGTTTCTACTGCTGTCCAAATGTTGCCTTCAGCTTCAACGATTTTTGCAGCGGCCTCGGGACATTCGCGCTGAAACTGCTCCCGAAGGGCTTTTTTCTCGGCTTCCACTGCTGTCTGCGTGCCCACCCAAGCCTCGGGCGGCAAAGTGTAGTTGACGGGTTCCGTAACGTGAATCGCGTAGAGCTTCGCTCCGAAGCTCTTTGCTAGGCCGGCAGCGTATGGCAATGCGGCTTGAGAGGCAGGCAAGAAATCGGTGGCGAACAAGATATTTTCAAAAGTCACTCGTTGTTTGGTTTGTTTTGCTTGTTTTGTGGCAAACATATCGAGCCTCCTTGATTGGCACATTACATTTTTAGTGGATTCACATTCTGTGATGTTGGTCATCCCTCGTAGTGATGCACGTCACGCGCTCCCAGACCGGCGTATAATCCCAGCAACATGAAGACACCTTATGGTTTAAATGTCATCGAGGATTGCATTGCCTGTCCGGTGCATAAGGACCGGCTGTTCTGCAGCTTGCCGGAGAATGCCTTGGCCGGGCTGGACGCAATTTCCTCGTCGGCCACCTATCCGCGGGGTTCGGTCTTGTTCGTGGAAGGTCAATCGCCGCGAGGAGTGTTCATTCTGTGCAACGGAAAAGTCAAGCTCTTCGGAACCTCATCGAGCGGCAAGGCTTTGATTTTTCGCATTGCCGACCCTGGTGAAATCATCGGCCTGCCGAGCACTCTTTCGGGCAAACCTTACGAGTTGACGGCGGAAGCGCTGGAGCCGATTCAAGCGAATTTCATTCGTCGTGACGATTTTTTGATGTTTCTACGCAAGTATGGCGAAGCGGCTTTAAGAGTCGCACAGATGTTGGGTGAAATTTATCATGCAACTTGCCGCGAGGTCCGTTATCTTGGCCTTTCTAGTTCCGCCGCTGAAAAGCTCGCTCGCTTTATATTAGATTTGAGACCAGCAAAAAACTCGGAGCCAGGCAAAACTCGCGTTGTCCTCGGTTTGACTCACGAAGAAGTTGCCAACATGATTGGTACCTCACGGGAAACAGTAAGTCGCCTCTTTGCGGGCTTAAAAAGCAAACAATTTGTCGATATTCACGGGACGACTCTTACCATCCTAAATAAGGGAGCACTCGAGCGATTGGCCGGAGTCTAGCCTCGACGAGCCGTGATCAAATAGGTCATGTCTAAAATATCTGAGCGCTGAATGTAACGGCCTCGTATAAAGGTTGAAAGAGATGCCTCTCGTGCACTTGCCGCGGCATTTCTTGTTCGTGTGGTTCGCTGGTTCGTCGGAATGTGGACGATCCAGAAATTCCGGAGTAAACTTTCGCTTTCAGTTCCCGATAACATCAGTCTATCCGTGCTAATCACGAAAATGCGAACTAAGGAATGCCGAGAGACCCTTGTGCGTCTCGGCTTTGGCAGATTGGCCTGCGCGTCGAATGACCGGCCCTACGTCGTCCCCATCTATTTCCTCTACGACGCTGATCGCTTGTATTGCTTCTCGACACTGGGACAAAAGATTTTGTGGATGCGGCAGAATCCTCTTGTGTGCTTAGAGGCCGATGAAATCCGCGCCCACGATGATTGGGAAAGCGTAGTTGTTTTTGGGCGCTACGTGGAGATTCCGAACGCTCCCGAAGATGCCAAGGCTCGGGAATACGTCCGCTCCTTGCTGCGAAAAAGGTCCCTGTGGTGGCAGAGCGGCTATACCATCAACCAGGTTCGTCGTCGGTCTAGACCTGCCGTCCCCGTCTATTACTGCATATTGATCGAACAAATGACTGGGTTGCGTGCCTCACCCGACATCTCGGAATCACGAAAAGGTCGTGCCCCGTCGCTTTGTAGACCGTAAACAGGTCGGAGGTCAAACCCGGATGGAGGCGCGGTGACCTGCTTCGAGTTTGAGCGTCTGTCGAGTGCCTGGGATGGTCTTGATTTCGAATTTGAGATGGCTTCTAGAGGGTCGCAAGAGGGTATTTGAGAGGGAAGTTTATTTGAGAGCTTTGAAAGTTCAATCTATACGACGGTCAAGTCATTTATTATGTGTATGTTGAGGGAGTTGGCCGGGTGGGTCGGGCATCGCAAAAGTAGGACCCCTAACAGACCTGGAGTTTCCCGTAACTGAGATAAAAAGAACATCTTACCAGAGAAAGACGGTGGCAATGGGAGGCGAGGCAATTTGAGACAACTCAAAGCTTCGTCCCTTCCACAGAGTGTTCATTCTGGATGCCGAAAACTCCAAAAAACCTAATGAAAACAAGCCAGTTACAGGCGTTTCCGTAGGCAGCTTTGTGGAATGCCGAAGAAATATGGCAGGCGTCAGAAATCCTTGACGATCTACGTCAAACACGGCCCGCCACGGGGCATGATCGCCATCATCCCGGAACCGTTGATCGGCATCCCCCGGAACACTGATGGGCATCGTCCGGAATCCCCACGCACAAGCAGAAGATCAGCTATGGCGTGAAAGACGGTGCGGCATCTCTAACATTGTCGGCGCTTTTTGCACCTCTGAAACTGTAACCAATCGGGGTCAAACCTAGAAACCGAATGTGTCCGCTTAATGCCTATTCCCGCTCAGATGCTGGTGCTGTCTAAGAACTATGTAATTGAACAATAGAGACTTAGCAATTAACAGCGACTGGAATTAAGCCTGCCTTAGAGACTTAGGTTGCCGGAGGCTCAATGAAACGCGCTGCTTTCCTAATGTCGCTCATGTTGCTGCTTTTCGCTTTCAGCTGTCAATCGGCAGATGCTCGGAGCGTTTCGTGGCCTCACCGGACGCACCACAATCATGGCCCGCATCACGCTAAGACGCCACGGAGCAAGCACCGAGTCCATCCGAGAGGGACGGACCAGAAAAAACCGAAGACTCGCCCCCGGCCTCACGCCCACAATACCTAAAGCGGAATATCGTTGACCCTTCTTCACGCGAGAAGACCGCTGATACAAGGTGCTGGTCAGATCTCCGCGAAATTGCAAGATTCGGCTAATACCGGCGTTCCCGATCGGCGTACCTGTCCAGGAGTCGAAACAAGAATAGAACCCCAATCGTGATCATTAGCACAATGAGAATTGGCAACCACAACGCCAGCGAGAACAGGTCCATGATAAACGCGCCAGGCGCCAGTTGCAGACTTACAAAAAGAATCGAAAATACGGTTAAGACGAGAATTGGCGTCGATGCTACTCGCATACTCATTCCTCCTGCCACACATGCCTTCCTAGCGTGTTCCGAGTGAGCCAATTGAGACACTAAAACTTGTTTAGCCGTTTACCGAAATCTCGAGCGAATCTCCGACTTTAGTGCCAGAGCGATAGATCGTGTGTGTAGGAAGCTCGAGAACGCTTGCAGCCTTCAGTGAAACTCTGGACACACGAAATGGCCGGAAGTGCTCCTCCAGGTGGACGACTTTCTTGTCTTTATTCAGAAAGACGAGGTCGATTGAAAAGAGCATTCCAATGGAATCCACTCCCCGCGAAGGAATGATCCAAAGACCGCGACCGAGCCTGGCCCATCGACCGGTTTTTCCCAAAAGCCCGACGAGGCGGCGAACGTAGCTGTCAGCCACGGCCGCCTCCGTCGCGACGAAGGTTTCCCGCGTCTTGTTATACACACACACCGACCGCGATGACTTTCGACTGTCCATACCTCGCCTTCTCCCGAATTGACTCTTCCGAAGTGGAGTGGATTTTGACCCTTCTGTTTAGTCGACGGACTGACGTTTCCGGCGCCAAATGATGATGCCAAGGATGATCACCGCAAGGATTCCATCGGGAAATACCCACACCGTGGGCTTGTCAATATCTTTTAGTTCGGGGAGATGGATGCCCATCTCCGCGCTAAACTTCTTCTGGTTGACTGACCCGCACGACTTGCAGGGCATACCGCCTCCCATCGCGCTGGGCATTGACGCATCACTTTGGTAGTGATGTTCTGAGAACGTAACACAGATGTTTGCCCAGACAAACATCAGGTGAGGTTAACTCCTGAATCGTCACGCATTACCGGAAAGCTTCCTCATAGTACCGGCCTACTTTACCCGTTGCCATACCGTTTACTGGGACCTCTGTCCGTCCCCGGCGCAAGAAGTAAGGGTAGGAAGTTCTACTTCTTCGGTCCGTCAGTGGTTGTGATGTTTTCCGGGGTACCTTCACCAAGACACCGCCGCACTTGGTGCATTTCCAAACATTCGTTACGGACCGGATCTGAACATCTGCTCCGGGGTGGCAGATGTTCACCGGGATTGTCGTTTTCACTGTCGTCGCTTCTTTTGACATAACCACGCTCCACGTGTCCACAGACACAGGGTTATTTCTCGTAACTACTCATAATGTGCGAATTGCGCGGCTGATGTAATTCAGACGATATCATCTGGCTGAATTGGTTGATCTGGCACGGCGACTGTGTTGCCGATGAAAGCAAGAGTGGTCTCTTTCTGCCATTTCTTCATTGCTTTTTCTTTTCTCAATTTCGCGTATTTTCTCATGCTGGCCTTCGACTTAGGTTTAGCGATTTTCTTCTTCATTTTGCGCTCCTTGTCTAATGCGTCCTGCCGTGGTGCGACCTCACACAACAGAGGCGACCGCCTAGGCAAGAACGGTCGCCTTCGTGTCCTACAAGACTAGCCTCTAATTGTCATCACCGGGCAATTCGCATGTGCAACCACCTGGTGAATCGTCGCTGTTGGAAGGTGCGTCGCTGCTCCCGGCACGCCTTCCGGTTTATGTGCGCCGAGTAGAATAAGGTCGGCCCCTATTTCTTGCGCACGGTGCAAGATGGTTTCGGCGGGTTGGTCCCCGTACTCAACCTTAAAATGCGGAGTGCACCACAGCTTGGCATCCTCCGGCACGAGTCCGCGCAGTTCCTCTTCGCACGCTTCGGCGATTTCCTCTTTGAGACCTTCCTGTCTATCATTCCGGTCCGGAGGAAGAACCGTCATCACCGTCAGCTTCGCTTGATACTCCTCGGCAAGCGACACGGCTATGCGGGAGGCCTTCAAAGACGCAGGACCAAAATGTGTAGCGTAAAGAATGGACGCGATCTTTCCGCGTGACCCAAGGCTAGCGGGCACGTCGGGACCTACAGTCAGAACGGGACAATGGGCGCGTCGAAGAATCTCCTCTGCCTTCGAACCTAGCAACACCTTCTCAAACCCGGTCCGGCCTCGGGTACCCAGGATGATCAGGTCTATCTCGTACTTCTCGATGGCGGTTTCTACTGCTGTCCAAATGTTGCCTTCAGCTTCAACGATTTTTGCAGCGGCCTCGGGACATTCGCGCTGAAACTGCTCCCGAAGGGCTTTTTTCTCGGCTTCCACTGCTGTCTGCGTGCCCACCCAAGCCTCGGGCGGCAAAGTGTAGTTGACGGGTTCCGTAACGTGAATCGCGTAGAGCTTCGCTCCGAAGCTCTTTGCTAGGCCGGCAGCGTATGGCAATGCGGCTTGAGAGGCAGGCAAGAAATCGGTGGCGAACAAGATATTTTCAAAAGTCACTCGTTGTTTGGTTTGTTTTGCTTGTTTTGTGGCAAACATATCGAGCCTCCTTGATTGGCACATTACATTTTTAGTGGATTCACATTCTGTGATGTTGGTCATCCCTCGTAGTGATGCACGTCACGCGCTCCCAGACCGGCGTATAATCCCAGCAACATGAAGACACCTTATGGTTTAAATGTCATCGAGGATTGCATTGCCTGTCCGGTGCATAAGGACCGGCTGTTCTGCAGCTTGCCGGAGAATGCCTTGGCCGGGCTGGACGCAATTTCCTCGTCGGCCACCTATCCGCGGGGTTCGGTCTTGTTCGTGGAAGGTCAATCGCCGCGAGGAGTGTTCATTCTGTGCAACGGAAAAGTCAAGCTCTTCGGAACCTCATCGAGCGGCAAGGCTTTGATTTTTCGCATTGCCGACCCTGGTGAAATCATCGGCCTGCCGAGCACTCTTTCGGGCAAACCTTACGAGTTGACGGCGGAAGCGCTGGAGCCGATTCAAGCGAATTTCATTCGTCGTGACGATTTTTTGATGTTTCTACGCAAGTATGGCGAAGCGGCTTTAAGAGTCGCACAGATGTTGGGTGAAATTTATCATGCAACTTGCCGCGAGGTCCGTTATCTTGGCCTTTCTAGTTCCGCCGCTGAAAAGCTCGCTCGCTTTATATTAGATTTGAGACCAGCAAAAAACTCGGAGCCAGGCAAAACTCGCGTTGTCCTCGGTTTGACTCACGAAGAAGTTGCCAACATGATTGGTACCTCACGGGAAACAGTAAGTCGCCTCTTTGCGGGCTTAAAAAGCAAACAATTTGTCGATATTCACGGGACGACTCTTACCATCCTAAATAAGGGAGCACTCGAGCGATTGGCCGGAGTCTAGCCTCGACGAGCCGTGATCAAATAGGTCATGTCTAAAATATCTGAGCGCTGAATGTAACGGCCTCGTATAAAGGTTGAAAGAGATGCCTCTCGTGCACTTGCCGCGGCATTTCTTGTTCGTGTGGTTCGCTGGTTCGTCGGAATGTGGACGATCCAGAAATTCCGGAGTAAACTTTCGCTTTCAGTTCCCGATAACATCAGTCTATCCGTGCTAATCACGAAAATGCGAACTAAGGAATGCCGAGAGACCCTTGTGCGTCTCGGCTTTGGCAGATTGGCCTGCGCGTCGAATGACCGGCCCTACGTCGTCCCCATCTATTTCCTCTACGACGCTGATCGCTTGTATTGCTTCTCGACACTGGGACAAAAGATTTTGTGGATGCGGCAGAATCCTCTTGTGTGCTTAGAGGCCGATGAAATCCGCGCCCACGATGATTGGGAAAGCGTAGTTGTTTTTGGGCGCTACGTGGAGATTCCGAACGCTCCCGAAGATGCCAAGGCTCGGGAATACGTCCGCTCCTTGCTGCGAAAAAGGTCCCTGTGGTGGCAGAGCGGCTATACCATCAACCAGGTTCGTCGTCGGTCTAGACCTGCCGTCCCCGTCTATTACTGCATATTGATCGAACAAATGACTGGGTTGCGTGCCTCACCCGACATCTCGGAATCACGAAAAGGTCGTGCCCCGTCGCTTTGTAGACCGTAAACAGGTCGGAGGTCAAACCCGGATGGAGGCGCGGTGACCTGCTTCGAGTTTGAGCGTCTGTCGAGTGCCTGGGATGGTCTTGATTTCGAATTTGAGATGGCTTCTAGAGGGTCGCAAGAGGGTATTTGAGAGGGAAGTTTATTTGAGAGCTTTGAAAGTTCAATCTATACGACGGTCAAGTCATTTATTATGTGTATGTTGAGGGAGTTGGCCGGGTGGGTCGGGCATCGCAAAAGTAGGACCCCTAACAGACCTGGAGTTTCCCGTAACTGAGATAAAAAGAACATCTTACCAGAGAAAGACGGTGGCAATGGGAGGCGAGGCAATTTGAGACAACTCAAAGCTTCGTCCCTTCCACAGAGTGTTCATTCTGGATGCCGAAAACTCCAAAAAACCTAATGAAAACAAGCCAGTTACAGGCGTTTCCGTAGGCAGCTTTGTGGAATGCCGAAGAAATATGGCAGGCGTCAGAAATCCTTGACGATCTACGTCAAACACGGCCCGCCACGGGGCATGATCGCCATCATCCCGGAACCGTTGATCGGCATCCCCCGGAACACTGATGGGCATCGTCCGGAATCCCCACGCACAAGCAGAAGATCAGCTATGGCGTGAAAGACGGTGCGGCATCTCTAACATTGTCGGCGCTTTTTGCACCTCTGAAACTGTAACCAATCGGGGTCAAACCTAGAAACCGAATGTGTCCGCTTAATGCCTATTCCCGCTCAGATGCTGGTGCTGTCTAAGAACTATGTAATTGAACAATAGAGACTTAGCAATTAACAGCGACTGGAATTAAGCCTGCCTTAGAGACTTAGGTTGCCGGAGGCTCAATGAAACGCGCTGCTTTCCTAATGTCGCTCATGTTGCTGCTTTTCGCTTTCAGCTGTCAATCGGCAGATGCTCGGAGCGTTTCGTGGCCTCACCGGACGCACCACAATCATGGCCCGCATCACGCTAAGACGCCACGGAGCAAGCACCGAGTCCATCCGAGAGGGACGGACCAGAAAAAACCGAAGACTCGCCCCCGGCCTCACGCCCACAATACCTAAAGCGGAATATCGTTGACCCTTCTTCACGCGAGAAGACCGCTGATACAAGGTGCTGGTCAGATCTCCGCGAAATTGCAAGATTCGGCTAATACCGGCGTTCCCGATCGGCGTACCTGTCCAGGAGTCGAAACAAGAATAGAACCCCAATCGTGATCATTAGCACAATGAGAATTGGCAACCACAACGCCAGCGAGAACAGGTCCATGATAAACGCGCCAGGCGCCAGTTGCAGACTTACAAAAAGAATCGAAAATACGGTTAAGACGAGAATTGGCGTCGATGCTACTCGCATACTCATTCCTCCTGCCACACATGCCTTCCTAGCGTGTTCCGAGTGAGCCAATTGAGACACTAAAACTTGTTTAGCCGTTTACCGAAATCTCGAGCGAATCTCCGACTTTAGTGCCAGAGCGATAGATCGTGTGTGTAGGAAGCTCGAGAACGCTTGCAGCCTTCAGTGAAACTCTGGACACACGAAATGGCCGGAAGTGCTCCTCCAGGTGGACGACTTTCTTGTCTTTATTCAGAAAGACGAGGTCGATTGAAAAGAGCATTCCAATGGAATCCACTCCCCGCGAAGGAATGATCCAAAGACCGCGACCGAGCCTGGCCCATCGACCGGTTTTTCCCAAAAGCCCGACGAGGCGGCGAACGTAGCTGTCAGCCACGGCCGCCTCCGTCGCGACGAAGGTTTCCCGCGTCTTGTTATACACACACACCGACCGCGATGACTTTCGACTGTCCATACCTCGCCCTTCTCCCGAATTGACTCTTCCGAAGTGGAGTGGATTTTGACCCTTCTGTTTAGTCGACGGACTGACGTTTCCGGCGCCAAATGATGATGCCAAGGATGATCACCGCAAGGATTCCAGCAACTGCGGATTTTCACATTCTTTCACCCAGGGGTTTTCACCATCATTCACCCACCCCCGGGTTTTGCTTTTAAGTTTCTAGCAGTTTCCTTTCTCCGTGGCAATCGGCAACGGCAGTTGGTCTGACTTTTGGGGCGGACGCCCATTTCTGGCTCGAAGCTTGAAGAAATTCGCGTTGGGATGACCGTGGCTGCATTTTCTCGAGGTCGCTCATGGTTCAGGTCCTGGCTTTCCTCCAGTTTTCGGAGGCGCCGTCGCTCCGGGAGCGGTACGTTTCCGATAGGAGTCGCCTTCGATGACGAACTGGTGGGCGCGGTGGCAGAAGCGATCCAAAGCGCTCTGGCCTAACATCGGATCATCAAAGACCGCCATCCATTCTTCAATGCCGCGATCGGAAGTGAGAATCGTCGAGCTGCGCGTGTGCCGTTCGATCAACAGATCATAGAAGTCGGAAGTGGCCTGGCTGGAGAGCTTCTTTAGAGCGAAGTCATCGACGATGAGTAGATCCGGGCTGATAAAGGAACGCAACTCACGGTCAAAGGAGTTGTCGGCACGGGAGCGTGCCAGGTTTTTCAATAGCCCGTCACTGCGGATAAACCGCACGCGATAGCCGGCGCGGCAAGCGGCGTGGCCCAGAGCCTGGGCCCAAAAGGATTTGCCTACGCCTACCGGTCCGCAAAAAATGACATTTTCATGGCGCTCGATGAAATGTAGGCTGAACAGATCCATTAAACGCGCCTTCTCGATGCGGATTTTGGCGGACCAATCGAACCGTTCCAGGGTACATTCTTCCTCGAAGCCGGCATCCTGTAAGCGGTTCTCCAGATGCTTGTGATCGCGGCGCTCAACTTCGTCGGAAAGCACCAGCTCCAAAAACTGCGGGTAGTCGAGTTTTTCCTGGCGGGCATATGCCCAGCGGTCGGGCAGGGTGGCTAGGATGCCGGAGAGTCTCAAGCGCTTCAGCACACTTTTCAATTCAGGCTGGATCTGCATCGGGGCCTCCCTTGTCAGAAACGAAGTGTTCGGCGGGACGCAGGAACTTCAATTCCAGCGCCGCCTGTTGGCCAACGATGGGCTGCGGTTCGGTTTGCGATTCCAGTCCCTGTTCCAGAATGCGCTTCAGGCGGTGAACGTCCAGCAAGTCAAAGTCGAGAGCCCGCCGGCAAGCCGCGTCCAGACGAGCGGCGCCGTAGCGTTCGGCCAAGCCCAGTAGCTTCTGCGCCTGGCGCAGTCGGCTCCAGGGGAACTCGCCGCTCAGAAGTTTATCGGTGAAATCGCCGGCAGCCGATCCAAGTTCACGGGCCCGCTTGCAGTAGAAGTTGGGCCAGCGCAAAGCGTAGGGAGCGCGGCCATCGGGATAATCCGCGTAATCGGTGGAGCGCTGACCGGGAAGTTTCCGCTCATGGGTCTTAATCAACTCGCCGTGCAGGTAGATGCGCACCAGCGATCGATCGCCGCGGACATCGACCTGGCAGCCGATCCAGCGCGTGGGAACCGAGTACAACGCCTGAGCAAAGCGGACGTGGTGATCCGGATGTACTTTGCATTGCGCCCAAGTCGGGGTATCGAAGCGTTCGCCCTCGAGTGGAATCAGCTTGGGCTTTTCCTCCACCTCAAAGACCTCCAGGGGGACTCGCCGGGTGGTTCCGTGGATCCGACGGCCGGCAACTTCGCGACACCAGACCAAGGCACGACGCGCTACGTCGTCGAGATCGATGAACGTCTCCCCTTTAAAGAAGCGCTCCCGTATATAGGCCACGCTATTCTCAACAAGCGGCTTGTCCTGGGGATGGCGCGGCCTGGCTGGATCGGGCAGAAAGCCCCGATAGTTGGCGTACTCCAGAAAGGTCCGGTTGAAGCGCGGAGTGTAAGGATCGGCTCGATCGATACAAGCTTTCATTCCATCCAGGACCACACGCCGGGGACAGCCTCCCAAAAACAACCAGATGCGTTCGAAGCAATCGATGACCGTGGGCAGATCCTGTTTGAACACCGGGATTACGCAGCTGAGCCGGCTGTAGCCCAGCGTCAGGATGAAGCCGTGGACCATACGCGGTTGGCGGCTACCCAGTTCCTGCAACGGACCAAGTCGGCCAAAGTCGACTTCGGCCATCTCGCCCGGTAGGCTCTCCGCCCGTCGTACGGTGATCGCCGAAGCAGTTCCGAAATCGCACCACTTCCGTGCAAATCGATACAAGCTGCTGTAGGAAACCGCCAGCCCCTCGCGCCCCAACAGTTCGTGTACTTTGCTCAACAGCAGGTGGTCTTTGTCCAGCCAGGCTTGAATCTGCTCGGTTCGCGGCTTCAACCGCTGCTCTGGCTCGCTGCTGGCGACAGCCGTACCCGGCCGGCCCATGCGCTGCCGGATCACTTGGAGCTTGCCTTCGTCGGGCCACGGCGTTTCCTGCCCGATTCCCTCGTTCTCCGCGAAACGCACGATCCGCCGTACGGTGTTCCGGTCCGCACCGGTCGATCGTGCTATTGCTCGAATCTTCTCCCCGGCCAACCACCGCCGGATGATCTGATCAATGTCCATCCTCCTCACCTCCCGGTATGCCATCTCCTGTCCTCCTGGAGAACTGGTTGGCACACCTGCTCGCTCAACCGCAATCGGGGGGTGGGTGAATGATCCTGAAAATGTGGGTGAAAGTTGGTGAAAACGGGTGGGTGAAAGTTGGTGAAAAACTACCGCCTCAGGTGGTCGGTAGATCCTGAAAATTCACACAACTACCCGAATGGCTAGGACGCTCATTGTTTTTCTCCTTTTTCCTATTGAATTCCGCCCGCCGAGCTTCCGACGGACAGGAAGATCGAATTCATCACTTCGGCATTCCAGAGAACTGATTCATCAAACTGATTACCGCGGGGCCCAAGATCACGACCATGAGCGCGGGGAAGATGAAAAAGACCAGCGCCGGCACCATCTTCACTGCGGTTTTCGCACTCATCTCCTCGGCCCGTTGACGACGTCGAATGCGCATGTCGTCAGCATAAACACGGAGCGACTGCGCGATACTTGTCCCAAAACGTTCCGTTTGGACGAGCATGGCCACCAATGCCTTGATATCGTCGAGGCCAGTGCGCCGCCCCAGCTCATGAAGGGCCTCAATTCTGGTCTTACCGACACGCATTTCCAAATTCACGGGCTGGAACTCCTCGCTGAGCACGGGGTGAGTAATGCGCAATTCTTGCGCGACCTTCAGCAGCGCCTGGTCCAGTCCCAGTCCGGCTTCGACGCAGATCACCAGAAGATCCAGCGCGTCTGGCAGTGCACGGCGCAATCGCCGTTGGCGAGGATACTAAGAACCTTGCCCGTTGAAGCGACCTCTCTTGCATTGGGTTCTGGGTCTCTTGGTATTTGTTAAAAACCTGAGGGCGGTCGGCAGCGAGCCAAGGTAACACTTTTCTCAACTCTGGTTCTTTGGGCCTATGACGCATTACAAGAACCTGTTTTGATTGATGTGGGTGAAGTCCCGCCTTGGATAAGAGGTCATTTAGGTTCATTCGTCGCGCCGTCATCTTGTCCGTCATCGCGCCACGTTCTGCCATCTCGGCTGTATTCGTTCTACCGAACCGATGTCGAACAATTACCAGTCACGCGGTCATGCAATAGCGTGCAAAAAACTACGCTACAAAACTCTTAATTTCCAAGTATCAAACTTTCTCTCCGTTTTACCATCCAAATTCTGAAAGACAGGCAGCAATCCCATTCCGTCTTTTGCCTGCATTTTTTGATTTAATTGTTTTCTGTACTCTTCCCGCAAGGAGCCTTTGCCGTGAAGCAGATGGTTCAGTAAAGCTCCTGCAAAGACCCTTGTGCCCTCTGCGGATTCCGGACGATGCCGATCAGCGTTCCGGGCTGATGCCGATCACTCATTCCGGGATGATCGCGATCAGTTTATCGCCATCGCCGGAAGGGTGATCACGATGCCCGGAACGTTTTCCACAGGGCGAAGTGACGCTGGACATCACAGAAGGCAGGCTGTTTCTCCTATTTGACTTACGGGAGAGACCGAGTGCCAACCAGGAGATTGTCCATGCGCAAGATCAAAGGAGTGCTCCGCCTTCGCTTCGAGCTGGGCTGGGGCAGCGGGCCATCGCCCGCGCTTGTTCAATCAGCCAGAGCACGGTTCATGAATATCTCAAGCGAGCCGAGGTGGCCAAGGTCCCGTGGCCGTTGCCAGAAGGTTGGGACCAAGAGCGAGTGGAAACAGCACTGTTTGCAGAGCGCCGATTCATCGAGCAGTTTCCCGAACGTGTGCGTCCTGACTTTCCTGCTCTGCATGCGCAGTTACAACAGCATCGCCATCTAACGCTGCAGTTGGGCTTGGGAAGAGTACCGACAAGTGCATCCGGAAGGATACGGCTACAGCCGCTTCTGCGAACTCTACGGGCGGTGGCGGAGGAAACAGGATGTGGTTCTTCGCCAGGAGCACAAGCCCGCCGAGAAGGGATTCGTCGACTGGGCGGGAGCCACGATCCCCGTGCAGGATCCAGTCAGCGGCGAGATCTGGACAGCTTCGCTGTTCGTGATGGTGTTGGGTGCGAGTTCCTACACCTACGCCGAAGCCACAAGAGATCAGCAGCTGAACGCCTGGCTCAGTGTACACATGCACGCCTTTGAATATTTCGGAGGAGTGCCGAGGCTTCTGGTTCCGGATAACCCGCGCACGGGAGTGAGCCGTGCGTGCCGCTACGATCCAGATCTCAACCCCACCTACCAAGAGTTCGCGATGCACTACGGTGTTGGCGTGGTGCCGGCACGTCTCGTAGCAAACAACGAGGGGATTTCAAGCGGATTTCTCCAATCGTAGCGGCAGACCAATCAAACGTTCGGACGTCATGGATCGTCTCTACCATAGCCGAAAGGCTGTGCCGGCTGGCCTGTGAGTCACCCAGTCGCGTGTCGCAGTCGCGGAGCATGGTTAATGAAGCTGTTACGCAAATCTGTCGTCCCCTTGTGCCTCGCACTTTGCCTTTGCTTTTCAGTTCGTCCAAACCTAAATCCACCGGCCAGACCCACTGCAGCAACCGCCGGAACCAATAGTTTTGATCTTGAGACGGCAACCATAGAGGACATCAGCCGGGCCATGGACAAAGGTGCCTTGACTTCGGAGCAGCTCGTACGGCTGTCGCTAGCGCGAATCAAAGCATACGAGCCGGAACTGCATGCAATTATCACGCTCAATTCGCATGCCCTTGATGAAGCTCGCGCGCTCGACGTCGAACGGCGGGCCAAGGGTCCTCGCTCCCTGCTGCACGGAATACCGGTGCTGCTTAAAGACAACATCAACACGCGAGACCTTCCAACCACGTTGGGGTTCTACGGATTGAGGGGAGCCGTGCCTTACGCGGATGCGGAGGTCGTCCAGAAACTACGGACAGCGGGCGCAATCGTCTTGGCGAAAGTCAATCTCAGTGAACTCGCAGGAGGACCCTCGATGAGTTCGCTTGGAGGGCAAACTCACAACCCGCACAATTTAGCTTACAGCCCTGCTGGATCTTCAAGCGGCACTGCGGTTGGCGTAGCGGCTGGTTATGCTCCCATCGGAATCGGCACAGATACTACCGGGTCGGTCCGCTGGCCCGCAGCCACGAATGGAGTGGTCGGCCTGAAGCCAACGACTGGCGTGATCAGCACCGTCGGAGTTATGCCCACAGCGCCCACTCTCGACACCGTAGGCCCCATCGCGCGTTCGGTATCGGACGTTTCACTGGTTCTTAGCATACTGCAAGGAATCGATGTACGAGACCCAGCGATTCGAAGTGAAAAACTGTTCTATTACCCTTCAGACTACAAAGCGGGTCTTGGGCCTGACACTCTTCGCGGCGCCCGTCTCGGTTTCTTGCGTCGCGATTT
This sequence comes from Candidatus Acidiferrales bacterium, assembly GCA_963722985.1. Lineage (GTDB taxonomy): Bacteria > Acidobacteriota > Terriglobia > Acidiferrales > UBA7541 > Acidiferrum. Next base: position 2,458,213 of record CAVROZ010000008.1, read on the forward strand.
CTCGGGAGACGACCCAGAGACCGATGCCATCATGAATGCTGCCGTGGAGAAGCTCAAAGCCAGCGGGGCCACCGTGATCGACGTTCAACTCCCGTTTTGGCTCATACACTTCCATGGTGATTTGGAATCGCTCATCGTCCGAACGGAATCTGCTCCAAATCTGAACGCCTATCTTCAAGCCTCCTTTCCATCCGGATATCCGCGGACCCATGCAGAGATTCTGGCAATGAGTGAGCAAATCGCTTCGTCGGCTCCCGCCGGCATCCAGCCGAACCCCGGTCGGCTGGACGGATATCGTGCGGAAGCCGCGACTCCGCCGCCGACGAATCCCCTCTATATTGCTGCTCGGGACCAAGGTCGTGCCTTCGTTAAGGCATCCATGGAGGCGATCCTGATCCAAGACAAACTTGACGCGATAGTTTGTCCAACCCAGACCAGACCGATGCAAAAGATCGGTGAGGCTCCCAAGCGCAACTCGCGCGGGCTGTTTGGCAACTTTGGCCATGGGATCACCAGCTTGATGGGTTGGCCCGAATTGACAGTTCCGGCGGGCTTCACCTCCGACGGTCTCCCCATCGGAATTTCCTTCATCGGACCCGCATACAGCGACATGAGACTGCTGGCGTATGGGTACGCCTTCGAGAAGGCCACTCATGCGTTGCGTCAACCAACGACAACTCCTCCCCTTCCGGGAGACCGCTTTACCTATTAACCCGGAAATCTCACAAGGGATAAGATCAAAACGTTAAATAGAAGTGGAAAAAGGCCACTTTCTCGGGCATAACTGCGGTGTCTAGACGTAGTTAAAGTCCCAGGAAAAGAGGCCTTTTCAATGACAGAGTGTAGCGAGACTCTCTTTCCATTTGAAGCACATTTTTCGCGTCGCGTGGTGGGGCAGTTCGCGGGGGATCGGCTAACCACAGAGGGTGGATCATTGCTGCTGCGCCAGGCCGAGCGCAAGATAGGTTTGCTGCGGCGTGTAGCAGCTTGCTTCACGGACTACCGGCAGCGGGAACGGATCGAACACCGCCTGGAAGAAATGCTGGCGCAGCGCATTTACGGGCTGGCGCTGGGCTATGAAGACCTGAACGACCACGAGCAGTTGCGGCAGGATCCACTGTTGGGAGTGTTGGCGGGGAAGGGAGATTTGGGAGAGCCGCTGGCCGGCAAGAGCACGCTGAACCGATTGGAACTGACACCGGTTGGTTCCCCTGCCGCGGAACGCTACAACAAGATCAGCTATTCGGCCGAAGCACTGGACACTCTGCTCGTCGATCTATTTCTGGAAGCGCACCCATGCGCACCGTGCGAGATCGTGCTGGACCTGGACGCCACGGACACGCCGCTGCACGGACGGCAAGAAGCACGTTTTTTCCACGGCTACTACGGGCACTACTGCTATCTGCCACTGTATGTGTTCTGCGGAGATTATCTTCTGTGTGCACGGCTGCGGCCCTCGAACATCGACGCCAGCGCAGGAAGTCTCGAAGAAGTGCAGCCCATCGTGCGGCAGATTCGCGCGCGGTGGCCGAAGACCCGGATCATTCTGCGGGCGGACTCGGGGTTCTGCCGGGAGGAGTTGCTGGCTTGGTGCGAAAACAACGATGTGGACTATGTATTCGGCTTTGCACGGAACAAGCGCTTGCGGCGGATTATCGGCCGCGCGATGCAGGAAGCCAAACAAGAGCACCAGCGCACAAAAAAACCTGCGCGAGTGTTCTGTGAGTTCACTTATCGCACCAAGAAAAGCTGGTCGCGATCGCGGCGCGTGATCGCCAAAGCCGAACAGATCGAAGGCAAGGAAAATCCTCGTTACCTGGTCACGTCTCTGGGGGCGCAGCACTGGCCCGCGCAAAAACTTTATGAGCAGCTCTACTGCGCGAGAGGTGAAATGGAGAATCGCATCAAGGAGCAGTTGAGCCTGTTCGCGGACCGCATGAGCACGGAGACCCTGCGGGCCAACCAGTTGCGCCTATACTTCTCCTCGCTGGCCTATGTTCTGGTCGAGGCCTTGCGGCGGTTGGGCTTGGCGGGCACGGAGTTGGCGAACGCCCAAGTCGATACCATCCGGCTGAAGCTGCTAAAAATCGCGGCGCAGGTGCGCGTCACCGCCCGCCGCATCTGGGTTCGTTACAGTTGTGCCTATCCCTGGCAGAACGTTTTCGCCGCGGCCTGGACAGCCCTACGCTGCTGAAAAAGAAGAAAGAACAAAACCTTGTCTCGCACTTCCAGAAGCAGTCGAAGTCTGCCCGAAAAAACGTTTCCAACAGGGAACGGGATAACCGTTAGCCTCCAAATAGACAGCTAACAATTCATCAGAGAGAACTGATCAACATAAAGCCTGAATCGCCAAGTTAATTTGCTCCTCGTGAGAAAAGGCGGTTAAGAAGACATTCGTGCGAACGAGTGTGCACCCTCCCCGCATGGACATATGCGATTCACCTGTGGTTCGCCAAAACTTTACGGAGACCAAGGCGCGGCGGTTCTGGTAGAGCGGTGCTGAATAGGATCATCTCCTCGATACAGCATGAATGACTCTGGAGGTCACGAATCCGAGTGGATGGAGGACACATATATATATAAAGGAGCGGCGGAAAGTCGATCCTAACTAGGCCTCTCGATTGTAACGATGGTGCAGCCCACCGAGCCGCAGCTGTGAAAGGACTCGACCGGAAGCTAGGGAACGAATCCTGCTGTAAGGTGTACCCTTTTCAAGCCCGAGATGCGTGCGGTCCTCATGATGGTAACGAACATACTCGGAGAGCAATCTTTTCAGATGCCGTTCATTCAGGGCAACAATGTGGTCCAGCAAGTCTCGCCGACAGCTTCCCACCCACCGCTCGGCGATGCCATTCTGCCATGGACTTCGGAATGAAGTTCGCTTGGGAATGATCCTGGTGGCTTTCACCGCTGCGATCACCTCAAGGCCAAACTTCTGGTCGCGATCAAAGATCAAGTATTTGTGAGCGGCTTCAAAGGGAAACGCCTCGCGCAACTGCTGGATGATCCAACCGCTCGTCGGATGCTTCGTGACGTTAACGTGCAAGATGTGCCGCCTGTCATGACCGTTGACGAAGAAGCAGTAGAGTACGCCGAACGTAATCGTTGGCACCGTGAAGAAATCCATGGCCGCCATCGCTTCCCGATGGTTTCGAAGGAAGACCAGCCAGCGTTGGCCCGGTTAGGATCTCTCGGAGATCGCTTCATCCAACGGGAGATGGTTCTCTCGGAAAGGTCAAAACCGAGCATGCGGAGTTCCCCATGGATCCGCGGTGCTCCCCAGGTGGGTTCTCAACGACCATCCGGACGATCAATTCTCGAACCTTCGGTGTCGATCTTCTTCCGACTTGCCTACGGACTCTGGAGATCAGCCGCCAGTACATACAAAAACCAGTCCGGTGCCAGTGGACGATGGTTTCGGGGATGACGATGAGGAGGGACTGCTTCCAAGCCGACCAGACCCGACGAGCGATTACCCAGAAGAGCTTATCGAGGATGTCGAGGCTCGGGCGAGGATGTCGACGCTTCAGCGCGACGAGTTGTTGCCGCAAAGCGAGATTCTCGATAAGGAGACTCCGCCGCCCGCGAAAGAGGCGAACCAGCGTTCCGAAGCACAGACCGATGAATCGAAGCATGGCTAGGAGTTATACCAAAGCAGTGACGGAAGGACAGCCAAGTCATTGATTTAAAGTCGGCCAGAGTTTTGGCGAACCACAACTCAGGGATTCGAGTTTGTGGGCGAGGTGTCAACGTCCTGCAGAACGCGTTCATTCGCTTCGCTTAATCCGACCGCAGTGCAACCATCGGATCGATCCTGGATGCTTTCCAGGCGGGAATATACCCAGCGATTGCGGCAACCGCGATCAGAAGCGCTCCCATCTCGATAAACGTGACCGGGTCGCCGGTCGTTATCCCAAACAACAGGCTGCCCAGCGCGCTCGCTAGAGCTCGCGACACTGCCATCCCCGACACTAGCCCTAAGGCAGCCAATGCCAACGTGCGGAGAAGGATGCCGATCTGCACGTCGCGGGGGGATGCCCCCAGCGCCATCCGGATCCCGATTTCCTGCACCCGTTGACTTACCGAAAACGAAATCACGGCGTAGATCCCCATGGAAGCTAGTATCAAGGCGAAGCCCGCGAACCCGGCCAGCGACAGCACCAGGAACCGCCGCGGTGAAACCGCTCTGTCGACCAGATCCTGGAGATTTACAAAGTCACGGACCGGCAGATTGGGGTCGATCGGCCGGAGAGCCGTTCTAAGCCCCGCCGCAACACTGTTCGGTGGCAGCGCGGTTCGCACCACCAGTTGCATGGCCGCAAAGTCCGCGGTTTGCCGCATGGGCAGATACATCTCTGACCCGCTTTGCTTTTCCAGAGCTTCATGGCGGACGTCGGCGACGACGCCGACCACTTCGACGAACGTCTTACCGTCCACGGTAAGCATCTGCCCCAATGAGTTCTGAGCGGGCCAGAGTGTCTGGGCCATGGTCTCATTGATCACCACCACAGGTTCGCTCATTGCGCGATCCCTCTCCGTGAAGGTTCGGCCCGAGCGCAACGGAATTCCTGCCGCCTCGAAATACCCGTCGCTCGCAACGCGAATGAATGCCAATGGTTCGTGGCCCTTCTGGTAAACCTGTCCTTTGGCGAAGACAATCCACCCGCGGTCGCCGCCCAGCGGCAGAACATCGGTAATGCCGGCGGCCCGAATACCGGGAACAGACCGTGCGCGATGCAGCACTTCGTCGATAAAAGTGTTCTGCTGCCGATAACTGGAGATCTGGAAACTCGGGTCAATCCTCAGCGCCGCCGCTCGCTCCGGTTGAAATCCCAGATTCACGTCAAGTACTCGGAGAAAGCTCCGAATCAACAGTCCCGCGCCGACCAGCAGTATGCAGGCGAAGACGAGTTCAGAAATCACCAGCCCATCGCGGACCCAGGCATGCAGCTTGCCGCCGCTCGATCCGCGGCTGGCATCTTGCATGCCTTCCCGGAGAGAGAGTGCCGTGACCCGTAGAGCTGGCAGCAGGCCAAAGAGCACGCCGCAAGCGAACGCCGCCAGTACGGTGAAAACCAGCGCGCTTCCATCGATCCTAACGCTTTCGAGCAAAGGAAGATTAAATGCATGGAGCTGCGCCAGTCCACGCGTGCCGGCCACTGCGAGGAGCAGCCCCAACGCGGCGCCGCAACACGAGAGCGCCACGCTCTCCGTAAGCATCTGCCGCAGCAGGCGAAAGCGTCCCGCTCCTAGCGCGGCTCGCGTAGCTATCTCCTTCTGCCGCGCGCCTAACCTCGCCAATTGAAGATTCGAAATATTTGCACAAACAATCAACATCACTACCCCGACAGCACACGCAAGCACGAACAGAGCCGGTCTCACTGGTCCGCTCACATGCTGCTCGAGCGGGATCAGCCTCGGATCCATTGCGTTCCGTTCCGGATGCTGGCTCTCCAGTTGTTTCCCCAGCGTTGTAGACTCAGCCTGAGCCCGCGCCAGCGTCACGCCCGGCTTCAGCCTTCCGATGATCCACATCGTGTTTCCCTGGGGTTTTGTTTTGTCCATCAGCGGCCAGGGGATGAACAGATCGACGGGCGTTCCTGGGGCAAAGATGCTCGCGAAATCAAAGGATGCTGGCAGCACTCCCACCACCACCGTAGGCTTGTTGTTCAACAAAAGCTTCCGGCCCACGATGCTTGGGTCGGCGGAAAAATGCCCCCGCCAAAAGCTGTAGTTGAGCAGCACGGCCGGCGGCGCCGAATATTCCCCCTGGCACTCCTCGGTGGTGAATGATCTTCCGATGGCGGGTTGCACACCCAACAGGGCGAAGAAATTTTCTGTCACAGGGACGGCGGTGAGCCGCTGTGGCTCGCCGTTTCCTGTCAGTTCTTGGTCGCCCGCGCGGTAGTACGCGGACCAACCCGCCAGATCGTAGAATGACCGGTTCAACTCCCGGAGGTCCGAATAGTGTTCGGTTTGGGTGTTGAAGTTCTGCGCGCCGTTGGCAATCCATACCAACCGTCCTGGATCGCGAAAGGGGAGCGGGCGCAGTAGCAGCGCGTTGACTACACTGAAGACCGTGGAACCGGCTCCGATGCCGAGCCCGGCTATGAGAATCATAAACGCCGTAAATCCGGCATTGCGCCGCATGCCGCGAAACGCATGGTGTAGATCCTGCCCGAAATCGCTCATCCAGCGCGCGATCCAGGTGGAGCGAGCCTCTTCCGATTTTTGTGTCATATTGCCAAACTTTCTGTGAGCTGCGGCGAGCGCTTCCGGCTCCGACATCCCTTGCGCCACCAACTCATCAATCATTGACTGGATGTGGAATTCCATCTCCGCCCACAGCCAACGATTCCTTTCGCGGCGGTCGAGCCAGTACACTAAACGCCTTCGAAAACGCTTCCAATGCGAATCGGCTTGCATATCTTGTCCGTTTACTTAGGCGAATCCCATAATGCGGGCCACCGCGCCGGTGACCTGGCGGTACCGGGCCGACTCCTCAGTCAAATGTTTACGGCCCTCAGAAGTCAGCTTGTAGAAGCGAGCGCGCCGATTGTTGGCTGAGAGGCCCCACTCGCCCTCGATCCAGCCATTCAACTCCAGCCGCTGCAGAGCTGGGTAAAGAGAGCCTTCTTCGACTCGCAGCAGGTCGTCGGACAATTGCTGTATCAGTTGCGCAATCGCATAGCCATGCAAATGGCCTCGCATCAATATTTTGAGAACAAGCATGTCCAGCGTGCCAGGCAAAAGGTCGGCCTTCGGTTTCTCGGTTCCCATAGACAGTCTAATTATAAGACGATGGACTCCTGATTTGGCTAGGCTTAAATGGAAAATTTTTTGGTTACCACGTTAATTGGGACTTGACATACTCCCATAGACAGTCTGATTATAGCAAACATAAAATTTTAGTCTAGGTTACAACATGTTTGGAGGATTCTTAAATGTTCCGATCCATTGCGCGCGTCGTGGTTTCTGTTGGCCTGGTATCTGTTTCCGCCTTGGCGTCCTTGGCCAACGCCCAAGTCTCGCCGAGCCTGCCCAATCCGACCGCGGCGCCGAATCCGCTGACGACGACGATATCCATTTTTCGTAGCAATATGCAGGACAAGATCATGAAGTCGGCGGACGCGATGCCAGAGTCCAAGTATAGCTACCGGCCGACAAAGGACGTTCGCTCGTTTGCCGAGATCCTGAATCATGTGGCGGATATATCCTACGTTTTATGTTCAAACGTCAAGGGTGAAGCGCCCCCCGCCACGGCTACCGCGAAGCGTTCGAAGACCGAGATCATCGCCTACCTCAAACGCGCGTTCGACTACTGCGATGGCGTTTATTCCGGGTTCATCGATGTGCACCTCAATGACCCGGCGGACTTCTGGGGCGTCAAGACGAACAAGATGTTCATCTTGACGCAAGTCGCAAATCATGACGCCTTGCATTACGGCAATCTCGTCACGTATGTGCGCCTCAATGGCCTCGAGCCGTCCGGGGGCTGGTTTTGATAGGGCAGCGGAGAGCTTTCTTGTGTCTACTATTTCTGCATTTCACTACAGCAGCCCATTTCACTACAGCAGCAGCCCAGTTCACCACCTTAAGCGGTAAAAAGGTGTCTGCTGTCCGGTACGAATCCTTCCTGAAAAAAGAAATGGACTCCGTTGGAATGCCCGGGCTGACAATCGCCGTCATAAACAATGGAAAGATCGTCTCTCATATAGCCCTTGGCATAGCTAATGTGGACACCAAAGTGAGCGTTGATGAACAATCGATTTTTGAGGCAGCTTCCATGTCAAAACCGGTATTCGCTTACCTGGTTATGAGGATGGTTGATCGGGGGTTGCTTGATTTGGATACGCCGCTATACCTTTATCTGCCCTATCCGGATATAGAAAAAGATGAACGCTATAAACTGATCACAGCCAGAATTGTACTGACGCACCGGACGGGGTTTCCAAACTGGCGCTATTTTAACAGGGCAGATTCAAGCCTGAATGTGAATTATCCTGACCTTTACCTGAATTTCACGCCTGGTACCCGCTACGGATATTCCGGCGAGGGTTTTCTTTACCTGGCAAAAGTGGTTGCGCATTTGACCGGCAGGACACTGCAAACCCTTGAACCCCTTTATGAGCAAGAAGTAGCTGTCCCGCTTGGAATGCAGCACGCCTGGTTTACCGGTAATAGCTATATAACAGAACATAAAGTTTCAGGACACGTAGATGGGAAAGTTCAATTTAGTAATGGCACCACCTGGCCTATTAGTTTTCCGACATGGGATTCCACCTATTTCAACCCTGCCGCCTCATTGCACACCGATGCCGTCAGCTATGCGAATTTTGTGATCAACTGGATGAATGGCAAGGGCCTGACCAAAAAGAGTTTTGAAGAAATGGTGAAGCCGCAATACAAACTCCCGGAGGACCCGGCCGGTACCGAAACCGGCCTAGGGGTATTCATCACCGATACGCCGTATGGCACCAGGTACCAGCATGGCGGGAACAATGGCAATTTCCAGTCCAACTTCGTGTGGTACAAATCGCAGAAAAGCGGCTATGTCTATTTTACAAATTGCGATAAGTCCGATGCTTTCGAAAAACATCTTAAAGAATTTTTTACCTATGGGTATTAACAGGGGCGCCGGCTATCTGATCATCAGCCTGCTATTGCTCAGTGGCGCCGCCCATGCACAGTACCCCAACTCTGAAGGCTGGGAATTTGCTGAACATCCATTGCAAAAGGGCTGGGATCAAGGGAAATTGAACGATTTGCATAAATTTATCCGGGACAACACCCAAATGACCAGCTTCATGATCGTCCAACATGGAAAAATTATCTTCGATTACGGCGACCTGGAGGAAAGCAGTTATATCGCCTCTTGCCGGAAAAGTATCTTGGCCATGCTTTACGGTTCGCATATCCGATCCGGGGAAATTAACCTAAATAAAACTCTTAAAGAACTCGAAATTGATGATATCGGAGGTTTGTTACCTATAGAAAAAGAAGCTACCGTCAGCGATATTCTTGCCGCCCGCTCCGGTGTATTTCACGAGGCCAGTTATCCCGGCGATTACCTGGAATACGCCCCCGCCAGGGGATCGGTGAAACCGGGTTCCTATTGGCTTTACAGCAATTGGGATTTTAATGTCGCCGGCTTCATCTTTGAAAAAGAAACGCATAAAGACATTTATGATGAGGTGCAGCGCATGCTGGCAGAACCCCTGCAAATGCAGGACTGGAGCCGGGCGCTTCAGCACAAAGAGGGAGATACCTCGAAGTCGATCTATAAAGCGTATCCGATGTGGTTCTCAGCACGTGACATGGCCAGAATCGGTCTGTTGATGCTGAACATGGGCAAGTGGCGCGACAAGCAAGTCATTTCCAAAGACTGGATAAATGAGATGATCAAACCAAGAACGGACTGGACGGAAGTGAATAGAAACTGTCCCGCTTACCGTGATTCTAATTATTACTTTGGTTACGGTTACCTGTGGTGGTTATGGCAAAATGTGACCGACCCGCGGTTCACAGGCGGATATTCCGCGCTAGGCGCGATGGGGCAAAGTATTTCTGTTTTCCCGGCCATTGATGCCGTCGTTGTCTACAAAACTAAAGATGCTTATGAAAGGGACACACCTTACCCGGCGCGATTCAAGGTATTGCGGGTGGCCGTGCAGGCTTTTTCGGGGAGTAATTGATGATCTCACCACGAACGCGCAGCTCATTGGTTTCAATATTTGGTTTGTCGCTCGCTCTTCTGAATGTGGGTGCAACCTCTGCCGCTTCTATGAAAAGCCAAGTTATAGCCCAAGAGCTACGGTCGGAAAATATCGCACATAATAAAATCGGCATCGATTCTGTAAGAAGGATGCTGGTTTATCTTCCTCCTGGTTACGACCTATCTTCCTCACAGCGTTACCCGGTGATCTATTTTCTTCCTAACCCTTTCGAGGAGAGCTATCGGTACGATTTTGATCACAGAGATGCTCAGGGTCTGTTTGATCGCGCTATTGCGGACGGTGTGATCCGGAAATTTATCCTCGTTGCGGTTGATATGAATACGCCACTTGGAAGTTCGTGGTATGCAAACTCATCGGTTACCGGTAACTGGGAAGATTTCGTGATTCACGAACTAGTGCCTTGCATCGATGCGAATTTCAAAACTCTTTCCAACAGGGATTCACGAGGCATTGCCGGAATTTTCATCGGAGGGTATGGAGCTATCCGCTTGGGAATGCGGCACCCGGACGTTTTTGGCTCTGTGTATGCCATGCACCCGGTAGGAACGGCGACAGGTGTCGGCGTTAGCATGACTATACCAAAATGGGATATTTTGGCGAACGCCAAATCAATGGATGACGTACAGAAAGATGGAGGTACACGCATCTTCACTGCCATGTTTCAGGCTCATCTGCCTAATCCAACCAAGCCGCCCCTGTTCATCGACCTGCTGGCACGGCAGGAGAATGGCAGGTTGATCATCGATGCCAAACTAATGGATCGTTTCCGCAATAACTTCTATCTGGAAACGATGATTCCGCAATATGCCGATAACCTTAAATCTCTAAGAGGATTCAAGTTTGACTGGACGCGCAACGATGCAAATTATGACCACGTGTATGCCAACCAGGCTTTTACCCGCAAGCTGAATGAGTTCGGAGTGGTTCACGGCGCCGAAGAATACACCGGACCGTTTGACGAATCAAATTGGGGTGCTGACGGCCGAATCTATACCGAAGTTCTGCCATTCTTCCGAACACATATGGTTTTTGCGGAGTTAAGCGCGGGAGTAGCAATCCCGCGGTCGCAAAGGGCATCGCCCGGTAGTGGCGGAAGAGCTTCTTCGGCCCACGATTTCAGCGACGTGATGGCGGTACTCGGCGGCATATTCCCGTAAGTCTTCCTCCGTGAGTTCCCCCGCCGACCAGGCCTCGTAGAACCGGTGACGCAACAGGTCGTATTCGTCGAGGTTCCGTTCCAATTGCTTAAACAGTTCATCCGCTTGCATCCGGCCTTTTTTCCCGATTTCCGACGGGATTTGATTCAACCTTCCTGGCCTCGATCGCTTGTGGTCCCTTGGGTCTGCGCCGATCTCGAACTCGACGGCCTCACTTGCAGCGATCGGTAGCCGTCGCCGCCGACGGCGCTATCGTGCACGAAAACATCCGGTCCGTCGTTCGGCCCGGAAACCCCGAAGCCCTTGGAAGCATTGAACCATTTCACAACCCCGCGCACCGCAGCACCCTAGGAAAACATTTGTAGCCTCAGGAGTCAGCCTGTAGAAGCGAGCGCGCCGATTGTTGGCTGAGAGGCCCCACTCGCCCTCGATCCAGCCATTCAACTCCAGCCGCTGCAGAGCTGGGTAAAGAGAGCCTTCTTCGACTCGCAGCAGGTCGTCGGACAATGCTGTATCAGTTGCGCAATCGCATAGCCATGTAAATGGCCTCGCATCAATATTTTGAGAACAAGCATGTCCAGCGTGCCAGGCAAAGGTCGGCCTTCGGTTTCTCTGTTCCAATAGACAGTCTGATTATAAAATGATAGACTTCTACTGGGCCTAGACCGAAGTAGAGAATTTGTTTAATCAGACAGGCTTTAGGAACGAATGTCCGATTTCGCGACGATTCTTCCCGGAAGTGGACACCTGGCGGATAGTTCCAGCTGCGGGCGAACCGCTAAATATGGATAGCACTGCGAGTCAAAAGTGAGGAAGGTCGGAAGAATTACGTGCCCGTAGGGGGCTGGTTTTGATGGCGCGGCGGCGCGCGCGGGCCGCCATGCAGGTCCAGTAAAAAGAGAAACCGGGCACCCATTACGCCCGGTTGCCGAAGAATTGATGACGTTCTTTTAAGTCTCTAGTAAGGAACGAGCAGGCCTAAACGAGAGGGAACCATCGTGGCGCCAGGCAAGTTGACTCCTCGGGACTTCGTATCTTGGCGAATGGCATCCGTTGCAAGACGAGGGATCGCCGCGATTTTCTTGTTGTTTTCGAGCGGGTTCGCGGTGGCGCAGACGCCATCCAGTGGTGCCAGCACCGCACTGGTCAAAGCCGGGAGACTGCTCGATGTGAAGACCGGTGACTATCGGATCGATCAGGGGCTATTGATTGTCGACGAGCGCATCAAGGAAGTCGGTACACTATCGGTTGTCCAATCGCATGCACCCAAAGACGCGGCCATCATCGATCTGACGCATTTCACGGTGTTGCCCGGGCTGATCGACGCGCACACGCATTTGCTGCAAAACAACGCTTCCGGGCTCGGCGATGAGCCCAATTTGCTCATCATCGTGACCTCGATGAGCACGGCATTGCGAGCGCTTCTCGGTGCCGCGATGGGGCGTCAAGATCTGGAAGCTGGGATCACCACGGTGCGGGACGTAGGCAATTCCGGGTTGAATGGAGACGTTGCCCTTCGCGATGCCATCGAAAGTGGTTGGGTGGCAGGCCCGCGCATGGTGGTTACCACGCGAGCACTCGCGGCGCCGGGTGGGCAATTCGAACCCGCAGAGCGTATCCCACCTGATCGTCAGAACGTCATCGAGCAGGAATATTCGATCATCAGCACGCCCGACGAGGCGCGCAAGGCGGTGCAACAGGCGGTGTACGCTGGCGCGGACTGCATCAAGGTGATCACGAGTCATGCGATTTCGCCGGAGGAAATGAGAGCCATTGTAGAGGAAGCACACCGCGCCGGCAAGAAAGTCGCCGCGCACGCGATCGATGAACTGGAAACCAGGACGGCGGCCGAGGCAGGAGTGGACTCGATCGAACACGGTTACGATGTGCCGGACGATGTATTGAAGGTAATGGCCCAGAAACACATTTTCTTGGTTCCCACAGATGGATCGGAAGAATTGTGGAGAAGGACCATTCGGCCGGAATTCGGCGAACGCGCGACCCCCGAGGAGCTAAAGCAAACAAATGATATCGTAAGAGGCGTTTTTGGTTCGCGCAGCCAACGACTCCGCCGCGCCATGGCGACCGGAGTGCCGATTGCCGCGGGATCCGATGTCTACGTTGACCATCCTGGGATAACGCGCGGAGAGGCGAGTGTCGCCGTCGTGCATGGTTACGTCGAGTCGGGCATGTCGCCACTCGAGGCAATTCGCACCGCTACTCTCAACGCAGCAGAGCTGCTTGGTTGGCAGGACCGCGTCGGTGCTCTAGAGGCGGGGAAATTCGCTGACTTGATTGCAGTGAGTGGCGATCCGCTTAAGGACATTTCGGAATTGGAGCGAGTCCAGTTCGTGATGAAGGGTGGGATCGTCGTGAAGGACACCGACAGTAAGCGCCAACGCACACGGCCACTTGCCAGGCAATCTTGGTTTTAGGGGTGATTCCCCGCGCTCACCGCCACCTCAACTTCGGCTTAAGCGCGCCGCCTACGGCGTCGCAGGCCTCCGTTCCGGGAGTGGCAAGAGAGACGCACGACATGCTTTAATCACTAAACCGCTAGCGAGCAAACCACGCCGAAGCTATTCCACTTAACACTTAAGTAGGACATATCGATTGATTCGCCATTTTCTGCCCCATTTTTTTGGGGCACACAGAAGCGAGTGACCTCCGCTTCCAAAGCGAGCGGCTGCTTTATGGGAGGGCCCGATCGAGTTAAGGAAGGAACCGGGAAAGCAGAAGCCGCGAAGCTGCAGGACGCAGGATTTAGCCCGCACCCGCTGTGGTTCGCCAAAACTTGAGCGGAGACCAAGGCGCGGCGGTTCTGGTAGAGCGGTGCTGAAAGGGTCATCTCCTCGATACAGCATGAATGACTCTGGAGGTCACGAATCCGAGTGGATGGAGGACACATATATATATAAAGGAGCGGCGGAAAGTCGATCCTAACTAGGCCGCTCGATTGTAACGATGGTGCAGCCCACCGAGCCGCAGCTGTGAAAGGACTCGACCGGAAGCTAGGGAACGAATCCTGCTGTAAGGTGTACCCTTTTCAAGTCCGAGATGCGTGCGGTCCTGATGATGGTAACGAACATACTCGGAGAGCAATCTTTTCAGATGCCGTTCATTCAGGGCAACAATGTGGTCCAGCAAGTCTCGCCGACAGCTTCCCACCCACCGCTCGGCGATGCCATTCTGCCATGGACTTCGGAATAAAGTTCGCTTGGAATGATCCTGGTGGCTTTCACCGCTGCGATCAGGCATTGAAGCGGGGCTCTTTGGGGGCGAGGTGAGTTTAGCGATTCTGTGTTGGATGAGGCAGATCTTAGTGATTTGAGATGTACTTTAGCGAAATTTGATGGTAGTAAGGCTTATTGGATTTGTGTCGACAGGCACGATTCTTAGCGTTTACGCATGAACCTTAGCGATTTTGGAGTCAATTGAGTCGAGAAGCCCAACCGATCGGCCTTGCGAAATTAATCGACGAACTCAGACTGCGAGTGCCTGCACCAGCAGTGCGTTCCGAGGCCGTGCGCGGAGCGCGAAGGAAAAAAATCTCGGACGATTCGATTCTCGAACAATATCCGATGACGTATGCCCCGAACGACCTCCTCGGACAGTTGAGATTTGCAATGCGGTACGAGCCGCTCGACATCGGTGTGCTGGCGTCCGCGTTTGCAAAGATCCCGGAAGAAGAAATGCAGAAGTGGGTGCGGTCGGAACACATCGGGAAATATGTCAGGCGGGCATGGTACCTGTATGAGCTTTTGACAAGGAAAACACTGGATGTTCGGGATGTGCCTCCGACGAACAATGTAATGTTGCTGGATCCGGCTTTGCACGTAACGAGCCTCGGCACTCGAGTACGGAGACAGCGAGTCATCGACAATATGCTGGGGAACGCAGACTATTGTCCGACCATCCGGCGTACGGAAACTCTGAACGCCGCCATGGCGCGGAATCTCCAGGCGGAAGCCAAAAAGATCGTTGAAGACTGTGATCCGGTCGTGTTGCGGAGGGCAGTTCACTACCTATTTACGAAAGAAACGAAGTCGTCGTTCGCCATCGAGGGAGAGAAACCAACTTCGGAACGAACCGAACGGTTCGTGCGTGCCCTGGCGCAGGCTCCTCAGTTCGACACGTCGAGCAAGACCGCATTTGTCGGGTTGCAGAATGCGATCGTCGATACACGCTATGCACAGAAGGATTGGCGCACAGGACAGAACTACGTATCAGAGACCGGGCGGGACTATGCCGAGATTGTTGATTTCGTGTGTCCCAAACCGGAAGACGTTTCCTCTCTCATGGATGGTTGGATGCGAATGGTGGCGCGCGTCGAAACGGAAAAAATGGATCCGGTCTGTGCGGCTGCGCTTGCGGGATTTGGCTTCGTGTTTATTCATCCGTTCGAGGACGGTAACGGGCGAATTCACCGCTTTTTGATTCACCACACTTTGGCAAAATTGGGATTCACGCCGCAGGGAATCATTTTTCCGATTTCCGCGGTAATGCTGCGCGACCTGGCTAGGTACGACAAAGCGCTGAACACGTTCTCGGGCAAAATAGCGCCGTTCGTTGAATACAGCATGGACGATGCGCAGAGAATGACGGTTCTGAACGAGACGAAAGTGTTGTATCCGTATTTCGATGCGACGGCGCAAGCGGAGTATCTCTATCAATGCGTGGCGGAAACCATCGAGAAGGATCTTCGAGAAGAAATAGGTTTCATCGAGAAGTACGATCGCGCTCTCGATGAAACCAAGGAGATAGTCGATATGCCGGACAAGCGTGCATCACTGCTAGTGCGGCTGATCATGCAGAACAAAGGCAGTTTGGCGAAGAGCAAGCGCGACCTATTTTCGGAAATCACGGATGACGAACTCACTCGAATAGAGCGAGCCATTGCTAAGGTAGAAGGGTAAAGCAAAGCCTTCAGGGAAGTGCTGCTTCGTGCGAAGATCGACGAAGCCTTAAAGCATTCAGAACGGGTTATGTCCAGCGAACAGATGACACGCGGTATCGAACTGATTGGGTCGGTTGTGGAGAAAGTCGGGCTGCGTCTTGGATCAAGGGCCGTCGACTTGTTCCGTGGGATGGTTCGACTCTCTTTTGAAAAGGAAATCCAAAGCAGTTACCGTTCGCAGTTGCGCGCACCCGCATTTGAGTTCAGCCGGGAGTTCGTGGAGGATCTCCCAATATGCTCAGCGTCAGCGCGATAAAATTTCTTTGCATGTGGCAGCCACTGCGCGGAGAGAGGACTGAAAATGCGCGAGTGTTGGGCAGCGAGCTTGGGCGGTTGCTCTGACAAGATTTCGGGTGAACATATCATCACGAATGGGGTTTTTCTAACTGATTCTCTTAAAGTCAAAGGCCTTTCGTGGTGTCCTGATTTCAAAAGCATTGGCATTGCCAGTTTGGTTCGGAACGTACTTTGCGCGCGTCACAACTCCCAACTGTCAACAGCAGACATTGGTGATCCGGCTTCGCGATGCGATCTGTGACACAACTGCCTTGTCAGAAGGACGAAAGCTGACGGCAGCCGGGAAGAGTTGGACCATCGAAAGATTCCGCGTAAACGGATTTGCGATTGAACGATGGTGTCTCAAAACTCTCATCACAATCGCGTTCGGCGGGCCGGTACCAATAGGCGAAGGCGAGTTACCTGGCAAGCCTTCGAGCGAATTGGTGGAAACCGCGTTTGGGCTGAGAGAATTCGGGCTTCACGAGCGGGCCTGTATTGGATGGGTAAATCTGGAGACACGATAACTTCTACCGAAGGTGTTGTGGTAACGACATTTTCAGACAATGCGCAGCGTCTTGCAGGAGCCAGGTATTGGTTCTGGGGCCTGAACCTGCTTCTGGTCCTGAATGATGGACCGAGTGGACCGTTCAGTTTTGTTTCAATGGATGGCAAGCATAAGATTCAGCCGAACACTGTCTATCGCCCGAGAGGCCTTAATGTCGGTGTACACAACAGCCCATCTCACACCTTGGAGTTCGTCTGGTCAGGCACTAAAGGGTAGTAGACTATGCCCGTACCCTCCGGCTGGTCCCAAAAACTCAAGCAGTTTGTAGATGAATGGAAGCGGAATCCGAATTCGCTCGACGAGGAGTACTGGGGCGATGCGCCCTTAAGAAATTTCGTTCTGACGGAACAAGCGGACTCTTGGAACGATCTTCTCGCGTGGTCGAGCGAGCTTCAGGGCTCTTGGTGCTATCGAGGCCAGCGTAAGACTGCATGGCCCCTGCTTACGACCTTAGACCGCGCAGTTAGAAGGGACCATTCCTCGAACTATCCAGGCGGCATCCGCGTGACTGGTTATCACCACCTCGACCGTGAGGCCGAACAGAGTGAACTGCTGTTCCGTTTCCAGCAACAGGCGCACCTTTACATCGAGAACCTACCGACGACCGAAGACTTGGCCAGTTGGTTTGCACTCATGCAGCACCATGGTGCGCCGACACAGCTTCTCGATTGGACAGAATCACTCTATGTAGCAGCTTACTTCGCTTTTGAACAGGAGGCACAGGAGAAACGCTCGGCAGTTTGGGCAATTGACCTGGATTGGCTCGAGAGGAGGGGACGCGAATTGCTCACAACAGAGCTGTTGAAATCGGGCAACGCTAGCGAAGCTCGCGCCCACTGGGAGAATACGTCACTCCTTCAGTGCCAAGCGGCCGAGAAGGCTGTAATTATTAGAGTCAATCCGATGATGCTGAACGAGCGTAGGGCCGTTCAGCAGGGTATCTTACTCTGCAAACTATTTCATGAGGCGCCGTTTAGTGTGACTTTAATGCGAATGATGATCCACCCAGAAACGCCTACTCAACCGGTGGTGAGAAAACTCGAACTTGATATCAGCCATCGGGCCGAGTTTCTCAGAAGGCTGAAAGCGATGAACATTCACAGAGCCTCACTCTTTCCCGGTCTCGATGGGTTTGCCCAGTCGCTCAGACTGGACCTTGAAACCAAGTCGTGACCAAACAATATAAATCGGGTGCGTAGGGACAACGGTCTTGGAAAGCGTAGTACGTCGCCTTCAGCCCACTGATTCGATTCGATGCCAAACGCGCGGATCACAGCTTACAAGCCGACTTGAACGCGCTATACTGGAGTTAGTCTCGGCAAGATTCTTCGACTATGGTAGACTTCGCCTGACGCCTGCAGGACGCGTCCTGTCCGCGGAAAGGGCTGCGCCCACCTGCTTATTTGAGACATCACTTCTTGGTTGATCCTCTTTCGCCTGTCATGCGGGCCAGGCATACGAAGGAGGAGTCTTGAATCTCGAACAACAAAAGAAGCAGGCCCGCGAATTGTTGCGGGCGATTCGCGCCGGAAACGAAGACGCACTTTCTCGCCTGCGCCGCCATCATGGCCGCTGGACCACGGTGGACGAAGCAACCGTCCGTCAACTGCTGGCGCTGCACGATGCCCAGTTCGTCCTGGCTCGTGAGCAAGGGTTCGCCAGTTGGCCCAAGTTGAAGGCCTACGCCGAGCCGTCATCGCGTTTCCCCCACACGCGTTTGTTCGTCGCCGACGTGGCGTGGATCACCGACCGGGTTCATGGTTTGTTGCGAACGCGCCAATCGGCCGGCCCGGCAGCGTTGGAACAGATTCGTGAATGGCATCCGCGCTTTGCGGATTGTACCGACGAGGAGATTCGACGAGCTCCATTTACCGAGGACGACGCCCAACTGGTCTACGCACGGGAGCATGGGTTCGAGACTTGGGAGGACCTGACAAGCCGGGTGAATCTATTGGCGTCGAGAACGGACACGGCAACTACCGAACCGTTCATGGCGGCATTCCGCGCACTGCAGTCGGGTGAAGTCGCCAGCTTCGAAGCCTTGTTGCGCGCAAATCCCCGCTTGGTAAATGAACGCGGGACGAATGGCAACACGCTGCTGAATCTCGCCGTCAGCTTCGCCGCCAAGCCGGACTGGAAAGGTGGTGTGTCTGCGATAGAGGCGCTGCTAGCCGCAGGTGCCGACGTAAATGACGCTAACGATCGCGGCTGGACGCCGCTCCATGCGGCTGCCTACGCGAACAAACCGGAGATTGCGGCCATCTTGCTTGCGAAAGGTGCGGCCTTGGATGCAGAAGCGCACGGCGCGGGCGGTACTCCCTTGATCGCTGCGCTGTTCTGGGGGCACCGCGAGGTCGCCGATTTGCTGGGGAGCCATGCGGTGTCTCCTGGCAATCTTCGCACTGCGGCCGGGCTCGGCATCCCAGAGTTAGTGGAGGCTTGTTTTAGCGGCGAACACACTCTAACCCCCGAAGCCGGCGCCGCTCGAGGCTTTTATCGCCCGCATAGCGGCTTCCCCGATTGGCAGCCGTCGACCGCTCCACAGGAGGTGCTCGACGAAGCGCTCGTGTGGGCGTGCAAGAGCAACCGTGTAAGGGTGTTGGAGCGCATAGTGCGAGCCGGCGCGCGGCTGGATGCCGACCCATATCGGGGAACTCCTCTAGTTTGGGCCGCAGTATGCAACTGCACAGAGGCTGCCGCATGGTTGTTAGATCACGGCGCCAACATTAACCAGAAGAGTACCTTTGGTGGGTTAACGCATGGTCAAGGCGTTACCGCACTCCACATGGCCGCTCAATCTGGACACATGCCGATCGTAAAGCTTCTGGTCGAACGTGGTGCTGATCGATCAGTCCAAGACGATCTCTACCGCGGAACTGCCGAAGGCGCCGCGGCATATTTTGGGCAGGTCGAGCTGCGAGAATACCTGCGCTCGCTGGGAGCATAGGTTTGCTCCTCGACGCGGGAACGCCCGGCAGTTTGGCATCGTCCACGTCGCACAGCCGGGCTTGCAAACCAAGTTAGGGCTTGGAAGGTCGGGTAGAAAAGGATTGCAACCGGCTTATCGGCTTGTCCAGAAGTCCGCCTGTGGGAAGTCTTTCCAGATAGGTAACGAGAAACGCTAGTGCTTTAACGGATGCGCGTTCTCGGTAAGAAGTGAACGGAGGCGGGGAGCTCTGCGCGCGTCCGGTAAAGCCGTTTGGACGTGGCCGTCCGTGGTTGCGGTGGACGCGGGCCCTATGCAAATTCAATCGTGGGAAGGAGCGGTATTAAGCCGTGCCAAGACTGTGCTGCGGGGCACGACACATGACACCGTGCGCACGGAAATTGGCTACGGCGAAAAAGTATCGCAAAGACTGTGCTCGAAGAAGCTGGAAGAAGGGATCGGTTTGACGGCGGGGCACAAAGATGCGGAGCGCCCGGAAGGACACGGAGTTTTCGAGTTGGAGCGAGTAGTCTCATGCCGTAGAGCTGATCGGTGGTGGAGAACGAAGTTGAATTTCGGCAGCGGTGAGCGTTTCGATGACCTTCATCGGTCCACCGCATTTAGGGCAGCGCCAAAGATCGGTACAGTCTTCGGTGGAAGAGGCGTGCTGTTCTGCTTGCGGCTGTTGTTCCGCACCCAACAACTGGAAGCAAAGCGGTAGGAGCGTGGCGCGTTTGCGGTTGGCCAAAAAGCCGAAGTTACGGATGCGCACGAAGCCTTTTGGAAGAATGTGCAGTAAGAAGCGGCATAAAAATTCATTGAGCGATAGGGGCAGCAACTTCTGTTCGTTGTGGTGAGCAGAATCGCGCCAGCGAAAAGTGACTTGGCCATCAGCGAAGGAGACCAGGCGGTGATTGGAGATGGCCACGCGATGGGTATAGCGGCCCACATATGGCAGCACATATTCGGGGCCACCACAGGGACGTTTCAAGTAGACCACCCAGTCTTGTCGAAACAGCGGCCGCAGCCAGGCGGCAAAGATCTTGGGTTGCGCAAGAAGCTTCAGGTCTCCCTCGAAGCGAAGCTGGCCATTCTGGAAAGCCTGCTCGAGAGCGTCGACGAACTTGCCGCGAAAGATTTCCCGCAGCACTTCCTTAGGAAGAAAGTAGTTGTCTCGTGAGCGAACCCAGCGGGTGTGATCGAGCGAGAGGCCGCCGGCAGGAACGACACAATGAACGTGCGGATGAATTTTGAGCTTCTGACTCCACGTGTGTAACACGCTGAAGAAGCCAATCTCCGCGCCGAGGTGCTTCGGATCACGAGCCACTTCGAGAAGGGTTTCCGCAGTGGTACGGAACAGGCAATCGTAGAGGACCTTTTTGTTCTGCAGAACCAGTGGAGCCAACCGGCCAGGTAGTGTGAAGACCACGTGCAGATAGCGGGTCGGGAGAAGTTCTCGTCGACGCGCAGCGATCCAGCGGTCCCGAGCAGCGGTCTGACACTTCGGGCAATGGCGATCGCGGCAGCGGTTATACGAGATGGCGGCACGATGTCCGCAGCGGGTGTCCTCATCGAGATGACCACCGAGGGCGGCGGTACGACACCGGCGAATGGCCAGCAATACTTTGATGTGCTTCCACTGGAGCCAGTGGCGATTTCGTTCGAGGAAAGCATCTCCCGCGGCGAGGATCAGATCGGCCACCTCGAGTGGTGGCCGGGCCATCTACTCTTCCTGGGGCGAAGGACCTTCGAGCGGCAGCGAATCCAATGGACTCGAGGCCGCATGCAGGTGACGTTGGGAGAGATGCAGATAGCGGGCCGTCTCTTTCAGATCGTTATGACCTAACAGCATCTGAATGGTGCGCAGGTCAGCACCATCCTCGAGTAGATGGGTCGCAAAACAGTGACGAAGCGTGTGAGGATGAACAGCTTTCTGGAGGCCGGCTCGCTGGGCGGCTTCCTTGCAAGCGTTTCACACCACCTTGGTGGTGATCGGAGTATCACCGCTATGCCAGCGGTTGCCTGGAAACAGCCATACGCTTGACTTGTGCTGTAATCCGCGCCAGTGCTCCCGCAGCGCCTCGAGTAGTTTTGGGCTGAGCATCACATCCCGGTCTTTGCGTCCCTTGCCGCCCTGGACGTGAATCACCATGCGTTTGCTATCGATGTCGCTGACTTTCAGGTGAGTCAATTCAGCGCGTCGTACTCCAGTGGCGTAGAGCGTCATCAGCAGAGTGCGATGGAAGGAAGTGCTGGCCGCCTGAATGAGTTGAGCAACTTCTTCCTGGCTGAGGATCGTTGGAAGGCGATGGGCCCCTTTCGGGTAGGGAGTGTCGGCAATGCTCCAGGCTCTCTTGAGTGTCTTACACTAAAAGAACCTTAAGGCTGCCAGACGGACCGCGACGCTACCCGCTGACAACTTGCGCTTCTCAAATAGCTCCGCTTGGTATTCGCGAATGTGTCGAGGGCCTAAGCGATCCGGAGAGCAGTTGAAGTGTCGAGCAAAATCCTCGACTGTGCGGATGTAGGAACGTGTGGTATGTTGAGCGTAATTACGTCGCTGGAGTTCTTCCAGCATTATTTTTCTGAGATGGGTCACAGGGACCTCCTTGTGACCCAAAATTTATCTCAAGCCATCGAGCAACAAACACTCCACTACCTCACGCGAAGCGTCCGCCGCCGGGCGGCTACGTCCAAACGCGGGGACCCGTGAGTGACGCTACGGCTTTACGCCGCCCCGTGGATCGAGCGGAGGATAGCCGTCAACGAACACGGTGTATTTGTAGAGTTTCGTCGGGTGGGGCGTAACAACCGGGCCTCCTGACATGGCCCAGTCATCATGGAATTTCTGGTTCTCGAAAGGAGATTCCTCCTCGAAGTGCACGGAGAAACAGGATTTTGGTCCGTGATTATGGTCCTGCTTACAAACCCACAGCACTTCTTCCTTTCTGGACTTGCTGATCCAGAAGGTTTCCGGGTAGACCCGGATCTGTTTCGTGGTTGGATCTGGACAGACAACAACGATCACCGGTTCGCCCGATGTGCGCGGGAGTTTTGTCATTTCTGGAGTAGCCATACGAGTTCTCCTTTTCTGCTAACGGATTTGATCATGGGGTCCTGAGTAGTTCCTGAAATCGCGGTTCCGAATGAAGGGATTCGAAGTTGGGATAGTCGCGAATGCGAGCCAGCGGATAGCCGGCGGAGCGGCACTTGGCCAGCCAACGCAGGGCTTCTTCCCGGTCGCCGAACTGGATGTAGACCAACGCGGCCTGGAACATCAGAGAGGAATCATTGGGTGCAAGGCGGAGTCCGCGGTTTACGGCGGCAACGGCGTTGTCCCGCTGTCCGAGCATGGCCTGGCAGACGGCGAGACTAGCGAGACTGTCCGAGCTGTTCGGATTGACCTTGAGTTCGCCGGCGGCCAGATCGCGACATTTCTGGTAAGCCGCTACCGAGTCTTGCCGCCGACTGGGCGCCCAGTAATAGCCATCGCCCAGGTTCGACCAGAGCAAGGAATCGTTCGGAGAGAGGTGTATGGCCTGTTCGTAGGCGCGAATGGCGTCGTGGTAGCGGCGGAGAAAAAAGAAAGCGGTGCCGAGGTTGGAGTAGCCGTAGTCCGAAGGTTGAATTTCAATCGAGTGTTGCGAGGCGCGAATCGAATCTTCGTAAAGACCTTCGTCCATCAAGGAAGCGCCCAAGTTGAAATGGCCGCGAACGCTGTCCGGGGCGAGGGCAACGACCTGTTGAAACATTTGCGAGGCTTCGTGGAAGCGGGCCTGGTGGTAATAAAAGACGCCGAGCCAGTTGTAGGTGGCCCAGTAGTGGGGGCGGAGAGCGATCGCGCGTTTGTATGTACTCTCAGCTTGGGCAAGGGCGCCGAGGCGCTCATAGGCGTCGGCGAGGCCTTTATAGGCGAGATCATTGGTGGGCTCACGTTCGAGGACGCGGGAAAACTCGGCGGCTGCGCCGGAGTAGTTTCCGGTGCTGACGAAAAGAGCGCCAAGACAGGCGTGGGCGGCGGGGAGCTGCGGATCGAGTTTGTTGGCCTTTTGGCATGCATCGCGGCTCTGGTTGAGCCATTGTGGATCCGGATTGTTCAGGTACTTCTGCTTGTAGGCTTCTCCGAGACCGGCCAAAGCGGCAGCGTAGTTTTTGTCGAGAGCAAGAGCGTGTTGGAAGACCTGGATGGCGCTTGCGAGGTTTTCCTCGCGGTCATAGTTTTCAAGATAACCAAGACCCTGAAGGTAATAGTCGTACGCGCCGGCTACTTGCGTTCCGTAATTCTCGAGGTCGGACGACGGTTTGCGGCGCGCGTTGAGCCCGAGCATGTCAATTGCGCCATTGACCACGGCGTCCTCGGCGCGAAAAGCGTCTTCGGAGGAAACGGTCAAGCTTCGGCTGCGAAGCTGACGGCGAGTGCGAGGATCCACCAAGATGTAATTTATACGGATCTGGTCGCCGATTTTGTGGAGGTTGCCTTCGAGGACCAGATTAACGCCAAACTCCTGGCTCGCTTCTTCGGCGCTGGCAATGTGTTTTGAGCGGACGTCAGTGGCGGGGACGACTTGCAGTTGCGGATCCTGGGTTAGCTGGGTGAGCTTGGCGGTAAGAGTTTCGGTGAGCCCCGCGCCGAAGGCTCCGGTTTCAGCATCGTTGCCCGTTACGTTGAAAGGAAGAACGGCAAGTTGCTTGTCCGCCGGAATTTCCGGCGAACCGAGCCACGCGGGAACCCGGGCGAGATAGCCGGCACCTAGAGCGAGGCCAAACGCGAGGATGAATACGGTGAGAGCAATCCACTTCACCATCGGAGCGATCCGTGAGAAAGGTGCACGCGGTATTTTGGAGGAGGTGGCGGAGAGTGGGATTCCGCTCTGCAGACGACGCAGGTCAATGGCGAATTCCCTGGCAGATTGGTAGCGGTTGTCGGGGTCGCGCTCGAGGCACTTGCCAATGATGCGGGCTAGCTCGGCAGAGAGAACGGGGTTAAGAACATTCGCGGGAGACGGAGCGCTGCGCAGGACCTCGTTGACCATTTCAGAGCGATCGGAGGCGGGGAAAGGAGGCCGACCTGTGGCGGCCTGATAGAGCACGGTGCCGGCCGCGTGAATGTCGGTCCGCGCGTCGATCTTGCCGCCAAGCAACTGCTCCGGCGCCATGTACGGGAGAGTTCCGGCCATGACTTGCGTTTCGCTGAGGGTCTCAGACACCTGACTGACGCCGGAGCGAAGCCAGAGTTTTGCCAAACCGAAATCGAGAATTTTGAGCCGGCCATCGGGGGTCAAGCGCAGATTGGCGGGTTTGAGGTCGCGATGAACCACTCCGCGTTCATGGGCAGCGGAGAGACCTTCGGCCAGCTGGATGCCGAGAGTCAAGGCTTCATTTTCCGGGAAGGAGCCTTCGAGGAGTCGTTTGTTTAAAGTGACTCCCTCGATGAATTCCATCACCAGGAAATCACGTCCATCTTGCGTAAGAAAATCGAACACCGTGGCGATGTTGGGATGATTCAGCTTCGAGAGGGCCTGCGCTTCATTGCGGAATTGCTTTCGGGATTGGTCGCCGGAAAGAGCATCGGGATGGAGAATCTTAATGGCCACATCGCGTTCGAGGTGCGCATCGAAGCCGCGATAGACAACACCCATGCCTCCACTCCCAACTCTTTCGAGAATGCGGTAGTGGGCGAATTCGAGCCCAATGAGAGAATCCCCGGCGGCGACCTGACCTGACATGGGGAGTTCTCCCTCCTTTATAAGTACGTGCTAACCACGCTAGGCCCGGTCGTGTTTTAAGTCAACAACAAGGCTGCTTTCGTTGAACCGATGGAATACTTGGAGATCACCAAGATTTCCACACGGCTCAGGATGGGTGTCGAATCGACATTCACCCCGCAGCATACCGAGTTTTGCAACGATCAAGTGTGCGTAACGCTTTTGAAACTCCGAGACACCTCCACGATCTCCTTTCACGAATCAAGGCCGTCGATAGTGGATTTCCCTACGCCGGTCGCAGTATTTATGTTAAATGGGCGGCCCACTACAGTGTTCCCACAGTGCGGAGGCTGGCAGTGCCGAAGTTCATCCTCATCGTTGATGACAATGAAACAGTGCGCACCGCACTCCGCCGCTTCTTGGAGGCCGAAACCAGCTTTGAGGTTTGTGGCGACGCGGTCGACGGGCTGGATGCTCTCGTTAGGCGTCTTGCCTACGCATGGCATCGCGCATCACTTGTGGGAGCCAATGCCAGCTCACAAAGCCGAGTTCCGAGGGAAAGATTAATAGAAGTAGCGAAGCTCTCACGGACGATCCAAGAGTATCTGACCGAACTAGAGCGACAGAATCCTGTGGCTGATTCGGAAGGGAGTAGCAAGCCTCATATCCAGAGCGAGACATTCAACCCCACATTCCGGTCATCGATCGTCAGCCCCAGACACGAGGACACTTCACCCGAGACGCGTTCCGCTACGAGCCCACGGAGAATGCCTACTATTGTCCAGAAGGGAAACCGCTGCACTATCGAGGTCAGCGGCGCAGCAGTACGGGCAACCTTTATCGCTCGACCGAAGCGCAATGCCGAGGCTGCCCACAAAAGAAATTATGTACCGCAGCTACTCGGAGAGATTTCCGATTTTGTCGTTAGACCATCTACGACGGTCCCAGTGGCTTGCGGAATGAGTTTTCCTATGCATACAGGGGCAAAGGAATTACGATAATTATCGTCCGTGAAAAGCATTAGCCCAGACAGGCCGAATGTAACTGTGATTAAAAGATACTGAGATTAAGCCGGACCCGGAACATCGTCCGAGGGATGTTTGCGGAACGGCACTCGGACTTCAATTACTGTCCCCCCTGCCCTCCGGGATGATGAGATGTCAATGGACCCGGCTACTGCTCGGACTCGTTGTCGCATGCTTGGGATTCCCAGACCAGCTCCTTCGTGACTGACATCGAAGCCGACTCCATCGTCGAAGACCCGAAGCAAGATTTGCCCATTATCGAACGCAAGCTCTACCTGCACGTTCTTCGCTTGGCTGTGCTTAATGATGTTATGCAGCGTTTCCTGCGCGACACGATACAGAGAAAGCGAGGTTGAGGGTAGCAACTGGTCTGGCAGATTGCCGATCGTCAAATGAACCGAAAGCTCTTTCCCGCGCTGCACTTCATCGCACAGTTTCCTCACAGACTTCCGAAGGCCTAGAAACTCTAAATTCGTCGGATACAGATCGTGCGAAATCTCATGTGTGGTGTGGCAAATGGCCGAAACCCGGCTGGACAAATCAGTCAAAGTGGGCTTCAAAGACGCATCAGACTCTTCTATAAGCCTATCAAGCGCTACATTAACCAACGCCAACTCCTGTCCGAGGTCGTCGTGAAGCTCACACGCGATCCGGTGACGTTCTTGCTCCTGGGCGTCAATCAGGCTGCCACTAACCCTACGCAGCGATTCTTGCGTGCGTCGCGTCTCGGCCATGACGGCCGACAGGAACATAAGTGGCACAGCGACAACACAAAATAAAATCTGCAGGGACAGGATGTTCTGTGGCAAGGACGCGTACGGGAACGGTTCTCGTCCGTGCATTGTGTACCACGTCGAGGTCAGCGCGAGGGACAAGAGAGACAGGCTCAATCCAGCCAAACCAAATCGGGCAGCAGCCCACAACAAAAATGGAAGAGGAAGATACAGCAATGCGGGAGTAGTCGCAGGTGTAAAAGTTGGCGAGCCGAACACTACAACGGCAACCAGAACTGTTCCAACCGCCAGCAAAGCCGCCTCCCCCCCTCGGGCTACACTGATTCTCCGAATCCAGGAGATACCTTTTGAGCTGCAGAGCACGACGGTTGGGACGATTGTCAGCTCGGCCAGTGCATTAGTCCAAAATCGCTCCATCCCGAGATGCCAATAATCCCGTCCCCAGCCTGTAATTACCACTGCAGCGGCATCCAGGAACGAGGTTGCCAAGGGGGCAAATAGGACACCGAAGACCACAAAGACGAGAACCCAGCGCACGCCTTCGAACCTTTTTGCCGAATCAGTGAATTTTGTAATGCAATAGGCTCCGATTAACGCTTCGATGCCGTTGGTTATGAACCATCCGCTAGCGGTCCACATCGGCACTCCGGTTTGTCGTTGAGCGAACATGTGGGCGGGAAGCACTGCCAGAAGGAACGTCCACCATGCTCTCCGTGGAGTCAGCAAAAACGCGGCCAAAAGAATGGCGTTGGGAGGCCAAAAAGTCGAATTCGGCTGACCGCTGGGGGTCCAGGCAAAGCCGATCCGTGTCCCGACGTAGTAGCTAATTCCTACCAGAAGCGCGGCACTCACGGTCGACAGGATTCGGCTAACTGGAACAGACGACTCGTGGGTTTCGGACGTGTTAACACGCTCCATACTCGTTGGGGAGAGTGAAGATAGCAACATTCTGCTCATCGCAGGTCACCTCTGTCTCACCTATCGCGCCCCGAGCTGATCGCAGAATCATACCGAGACTGTCTATATGTCAAGGAATGAATGCGTTTTTTCCAAAATCAGAACAAGGGAAGTTTTTTAGGCTCTCCGATTTTAGCGTTAGACCGGTTTTGGCGTCACTCGATAGACAGCTACTTAAAATGAAGGCAATCAGACCTTCCCCGCGCCAAGAAACGAGATGCCGACTCGGAGCACATACACAACAACCCTAGAAATCCATTCATAAGAACTCTTAGAGAGGGTGAGGACGCTTTTCTGACCGGTGGAATCCGCGTAACTTGGTTGCGACGATTGTCGATAAGTCCCGATTTGTTTGAATGAATAGGTCAAGGGAGGAGCGTTTCGTGTAGAAAAGCTGGACTCAGCGCGGACGTTGATTCGGAACACCAAGGAGGCTCCCCCATGGAACCTATGTATTACATCGGACTAGATGTACACAAGCTGAAGATCAGTTATTGCGTAAAAGACAGTGGCGGCAAGTTATCTGCGGACTACCAAAGAGAAGTGACGGTCGTTTCGATGGTGATCTGTCTTCCATCACGTTCTACGACCAGGTTCTTTACTTCGCCAGGCGTCCCCTCCAACTCATGCAGGGCGTCCGCTAGCGATCCCCACCGCCCAGTCATTGATGCTGAGGAGTTCGTCGCCCGGTCGGACGCCCTCTACAAGATTTTTCCCGCCACATTGAGCGACGCCACCGATGGTGTAACCGCCCTCAGGATGCGCACCGATCACCACGGCGACCGTGCTGAGGCGCGGAATAGGCAGCGGTATCCGCCTCATTGGCTAGCAACGTATCTTCTATCTCGGGCTGACCTGCCGACAGCGTGACCTGCTGTTTCATTCCCGCTGCATCATTCTGCAAAAAGGCCATCTGGTAGAGAGCGAGAGGATAGAAAAAGTGGTACAGCTTGCGTTCGACAGCTTGCCGATACGTCGCGTTCGCATCATCGAGGCGATTCAGAGCCATATCGCCAAACATGAGCAAGACGTAGGAGACAGAATAGTCCGGTTTTAAACGAATTGCCTCTCGGGCTTCTGAAACCACTCCATCATATCGGCCCATCTGCGGGTAGATGCCGCCCGACAAGTAATCGTGCGGCATCTCAGCGCGGGGATAATCCTGTGCCCAAAGCTTGCAGGATTGCATTTTTGCTTTTTGCTTTGAGGGGCATCACACTGCGATGCCAGCGGCTCTGCAGTGAAATCCGGAAGAACATGGAGCGTGCGCTCTTCCGAAACATGATGTACGACTTGTTTAACCGCCTCCAGTCGACTCGGAGGCGCGACATCAAAGACCGGCAGATCGCTGTCCTAAAGTTATCGCTCGGAGTTGACAAAATCGATTACCGGTCGCAACGGGCTGAGGCGGGCGAGTGCGACAAAGCAGCGAGGCGAAGAAAGGGCTCAGAGGGGTAGTGTCCGAGAAATGCCTCGGAACGGAACTTCCAGTCGATTGCAAGTCAGTGCGAATCGGGCTGAGGGTCTTCGACAGCTGCGACGAAATCAATTTTGCTGTACTCGGAAGGGCTTTGGGTGTATTAAAGTGCCCATGTTGGAGATCAAAACGGAAATCCGTTTAGAAATATCCTGTTCAGAAATTTTTATGTTTACGACCAAACATTTCCCGGATTCGAGTATGGGTAAACCTCTTCGAAGAATAAAAGCAGAGATCTGCGCACTGATGGGTGTGACTTCGTTGCTACTATCCACGACGCTCTTGTCGGGCTGCGGGAACGAGAAGAAGGCAGAAGCGGCCGCGCCGGACGTGGAAGTGGTGCAGGTGGTACAGAAGGATGTGCCAATCACGCGGGAGTGGGTAGCCACATTAACTGGAAAGGTCAACGCGCAGATTCGCGCGCAAGTGGCAGGCTATTTGATGAGCCAGGCATATCAGAACGGGGCGTACGTGAAAAAGGGCACGCCGCTCTTTCAACTCGACCCACGAACATTCCAGGCCGCCGTAGATCAGGCGACGGGCGTTCTGCAGCAGGCCAAGGGAGACCTGGCTCGCGCGGCGGCACAACAAGGCAAAACGCAGCAGGACGTGACGCGCTACACCCCTCTGGCGGCCCAAGGTGCGATCAGCAAACAAGAACTGGATGACGCGACGCAGAACAACCTGTCTGCTCTGGCACAGATGGAAGCGGCGAAAGCGGCCATAGCTTCGGCACAAGCGTCGCTCGACGGCGCGAAATTGAACCTTGGATTTGCGACGATTACGGCGCCAATCGATGGCATTGCTGGCATCGCCGACGCGCAAGTCGGCGATTTTATCAGCCCGCAGAGTGCGAACGCGCTCACCACGATTTCTGCCGTGAATCCGATCCTGGTGAATTTCACACCTAGCGAGCAGGACTATCTGAAGGCCAGGCGTGAAATGCTTAAGGCGGGCGAGGCGGAAGTACAGGGCCTCAGCCGATTGGTCTGGGAGCTAGAACTCACGGATGGCTCCATTTATAACCACACAGGCAAATTCTACGCCCTCGATCGGCAGGTGAATGTCGGTACGGGTGCCATACTCCTGCAAGTCGAGTTCCCCAATCCGGATAATTTACTGCGGCCGGGGGGATTCGGAAATATCCGGGTGGTAACGAGAGTCGAGAAAGGCGCACTGCTGGTACCGCAGCGAGCTGTCAGCGATATACAAAGCAAATTCCTAGTGGCGGTTGTCGGGAGCGACAATAAAGTGGCCATCCGGCCCGTCGTCGTGGGCGAGAAAACAGCTACCGAGTGGATTGTTTCTGAGGGTGTAAAACCTGGGGACCGTGTCGTTGCTGAAGGGATTCAAAAGGTGAAGGACGGCCAGCAAGTTAACCCAAAGCCTTATCAGTCAGGCTCCACGACTGCAACCGAATCCAACAAGGGAACTGCGAACTAACCGGGAGCCATGTACAAATTCTTCATCGAACGACCCATCGTGTCCATGGTGATTGCAGCGATCATGGTGATTGTCGGCGTTGTCGCGGTGCTCGGGCTCCCGACGGCGCAGTTCCCCAACATCGCCGATCCACAAATTCAAGTCCTGGCCACCTACGTGGGCGCCGATGCGTTGACCGTGGAGCAGTCCGTAGCCACTCCCATCGAGCAGCAAATGAGCGGCGTGGACAACATGGAATACATGTATTCGCTGAACGCCAACAACGGCCAGGCGACACTCACGGTAGATTTCAACATCAAGACCGATGCGAGTACTGACCAGATTTTGGCGCAGATGCGGCAGAATCAGGCTGCGTCGCAACTTCCGACCGCCGTCAACAATTATGGCGTCACAGTGCAGAAGTCCACCATGGCGCCAATGATGTTGTTTGACCTTTATTCTCCCAACGGGACGTACGACTCGCGCTTCCTTGCCAATTACACCTATATCAATCTCAAAGATGGTTTAACGCAGGTGCCGGGAATCGCCAGCGTTTCTGTCTTTGGCGCAGGCCAGTACGCTATGCGCATCTGGGTGAAGCCCGATCAACTCGCAAAGCTGCAGGTCACGGTGCCGGACATCATCAACGCCATTCAGGTTCAGAACAACGTGAACCCGGCGGGACAGATAGGCGGTGAACCGGTCCCGGCGGGACAGGAATACACCTACGCCGTGCGTGCTCAGGGACGCCTGATTTCCGAGCAAGAGTTTGGCGAGATCGTGGTGCGGGCTCGACCCGACGGTTCGGTGCTGCGGCTGAAGGATGTTGCGCGCATCGAATTGGGCGCTCAGGTCTACAACATGCTGGGCCGCCTCGATGGCAAGCCCGCCGCCGTCATCGCCGTCTATCAACTGCCCGGCTCCAACGCGGTAGCCGCTGCCAAGGGCGTCATTGCCTACATGGAGGAGCAGAAGAAAAGGTTTCCTCCAGGGCTGGATTATGTAACTGCCCTCGATACGACCCTCCCTGTGACCGAAGGCATTAAGGAAATTGAGCATACGCTACTCGAAGCATTGGTACTCGTTATTCTCGTTGTGTATATCTTTCTCCAGGGCTGGCGTGCGACTCTCATTCCACTGTTGGCAGTGCCGGTTTCGTTGATCGGCACGTTCATGGTATTTCCTCTCCTGGGATTTTCTGTCAACACCCTGTCACTGTTTGGCTTGGTCCTGGCCATCGGCTTGGTCGTTGACGACGCCATCGTGGTTGTCGAGGCCGTGGAGCATCACATCGAACATGGCCTTTCTCCAAAGGAAGCTTCGTTGAAAGCCATGGAAGAGGTTTCCGCACCGGTCATCGGTATTGCCGTCATTCTCTCTGCTGTGTTCATCCCCACGGCCTTCGTTCCCGGAATCACCGGGCGTCTTTACCAGCAATTCGCAGTTACCATCGCGGTGTCGGTAATTTTCTCCGCGTTCAACGCACTCACTCTGAGCCCGGCGCTTTCGGCTCTGCTTCTTCGGCCCAAAAAGGAATCTCGCGGGCCCCTCGGAAAATTCTTTGCCTGGTTCAACAGGATGTTCACTTCGGCGACGAATCACTACGTAACCTGGTGCCGCTTCTTCATTCACAAGCTGTCCTTTGCGGTGATCCTCCTTCTGGGTTTTACGGTACTGGCCGGATTCTCGGGAAGTAAACTGCCGGCCAGCTTCCTGCCCGATGAGGACCAGGGCTATGTTTTCGTTGTCCAGCAGTTGCCCGATGCTTCCTCTCTGCAAAGAACTTCTACGGCCGCCGAAAAAGTGGAAGACATCTTGATGAAGACCCCGGGCATTGCCCATGTCACCACCGTGATTGGCTACAGCATGTTGAGCGGCGTTCAGAATACTTACAGCACGTTCTTTTGGGTAACGTTTAAACCCTGGCACGAACGTATTGCAAAGGACGAGCAATACATGGATTTGCTGATTCATCTGAATAACGTTCTCGGAAAGCTTCCCGAAGGCGTCACGGTGGCTTTCCCGCCGCCCGCGATTCCCGGAGTCGGCGCATCCGGTGGTGTGACGTACATATTGGAAGACCGAGGGGGCCGCGATGTCGAATTCCTAGCCGCGCAGACGAAGAAATTTATCGAGGCGGCGAGCAAGCGGCCAGAGATAGCGCGAATTTTTACCACCAGTCTCCCCTCCGTGCCTCAGGTGTTCGCGAAGGTCGATCGCGACAAGGTGCTTACGCAAGGTGTGCAATTGAAGGACGTTTATGGAACGCTGCAAACGTTCATGGGCGGCGCGTTCATCAACTATTTCAACCGCTTCGGCCGCCAGTGGCAGGTGTATACGCAGGCCGAAGGGGCTTACCGCACGCGCGCGGAAAATCTCGGACAGTTCTATGTCCGCAATGTGAATGGGAACATGGTGCCGTTGTCGGCTGTCACCGCCATCCAGGATACCAACGGGCCGGAATTCACGATGCGATTCAACCTCCATCGCGCCTCGCAGATCAATGCGACCGTCGCGCGAGGATTCAGTTCCAACCAAGCCATGCGCGCGCTTGAGGAGGTTTATGCCCAAACCATGCCCTCGGGAATGGGTTTTGACTACATGGGCATGTCTTTCCAGGAGGAAAAGGCTTCACAGGGCGTATCGCCGTTCGCGATTTTCGGATTGTCGCTCTTGTTCGCGTTCCTGATACTCGCGGCGCTCTATGAGAGCTGGACATTACCATTCAGCGTGCTGTTGAGCGTGCCGATCGCTGTGTTCGGCGCATTTGCGACTCTACTGGTTCGCCGAATGATCGACCTGCTGGTTTTCAAGCAATACACCGGACTCGGTCTGGAGAACAACGTTTACGCTCAGATCGGCCTGGTGATGCTCATCGGCCTGGCTGCCAAAAATGCGATTCTGATCGTCGAGTTCGCGAAAGCCGGATACGACAAGGGCGAGTCACTCTCCGATGCGGCTCTCGAAGGCGCCCGATTGCGCCTGCGCCCAATTTTGATGACCTCTTTTGCGTTCATTCTGGGTTGTGTGCCGCTCTGGCGCGCATCGGGTTCGGGGGCGGTGTCCCGGCAGGTGATGGGTACGGCTGTAATCGGCGGGATGACTGCCGCGAGCGCTATCGCTATTTTCATCATTCCTGCGCTGTTCTACATGATTGAGCGGCTCGGCGGCGCAAGGGTCGAGCGTTTGCAGGCACCACAACCCGGCACGCCCGGATTGGCTCCCCCTGCTCCCGGACGCGCGGACTAACCGGGAGTAGATGAAACGGAGAATCATTTGCGCTCGATGACCACGAAAAACTCCTATTCGCAGGAGAGGTTCGGTGACGCCCGCCGCGAAATCCGCCACTCTCTGATCGCCGCGCTCCTCTCGGCGACACTGATCCTTTCTGGCTGTGCCGTAGGTCCAAATTATGTTCGTGCGAAGGTCAATGTCCCCGCCGATTTTCGGGGCGCGGAAGGGGCCGCCCAGCAAGCCTCCTACGCGGATCTGCCTTGGTGGGAAGTCTTCAAAGACGAACAACTCAAAGCACTGATCAAAACCGCTCTCGCGAATAACTACGATCTGGCCATCGCGGTCTCTCGCGTTGAGCAAGCGCGCCAACTCGCAAACGTTGCCCGAGCCCAATATTTTCCAGCCGTTAACTATTCCGTTGGCGCCAGTGACGGCAAGAATGAGTTCCTGGGTACTGTGGTTCCCGGAGTGGGAACCACCAAAGGCGCCTTTCTGGCTGTGGGCAGCGCCGCCTGGGAGGCAGACATTTGGGGCCGCATTCGACGGCTGAACGAATCTGCCCGCGCGCAATATCTCTCCACGGAAGAGGCTCGCCGTGGCGTCATGCTTACACTGACGAGCAATGTGGCACAAGCCTATTTCCAACTCCTCGGCTTGGAGCTGCAACTTCAGATCGCCAAGGAAACCACCGCTTCATTTACCGACACTCTGAAACTTTTCACACAACGATACGAAGGTGGTGTTGCCTCTAAGCTGGATACATCCCGTGCAGAGGCCGCACAGGCCGCCTCTGCTGCGAACATCCCGGAATTCGAGCGACTGATTGCATTACAGGAGAACGTGATCAGCGTTCTCATCGGCGCCAATCCCGAGCCGATTGTTCATACGGCAAAATTGTTCGACGAAATTGTTCCGCCAGATATCCCCATTGGTTTGCCGTCTGCCCTGCTCGAACGTCGCCCTGATGTGCTGGCGGCCGAACAACAAGTCCGTGCCGCCAACGCTCAAGTCGGCGTCGCGATCGCCAATTTCTTTCCGCAGTTTGGCCTCACTGCTCTGCTCGGACAAGCCAGCACGCCGCTATCTCAAATCACTGCTGGCAGCGCCAACGTCTGGAGCGTCGCCGCCAATTTCACTGGGCCCATCTATGAGGGCGGCGCTCTTCGCGCGCAAAAGCGTCAGGCCGTCGCGTTCTGGCAACAGAGCAAGCTCCAGTATGAGCAGTCTGCACTGAATGCATTCACAGACGTTTCAAACGCGCTAATTTCGCGGCAGAAATTTGAGGCCATTCGGGCGGAGCAGGCTCGTTCCGTGTCGGCTTACCAGGAAGCTGTGACGGTCGCGTTGCAACGATACACGGCCGGGAGAGCTAGCTACTTCGAAGTGCTTGATGCTCAGATCCAACTATACCCGGAGCAAAATTCCCTGGCGCAAACCGAGATCAACCGCCGTTTGATTGTCGTGCAACTCTATCTGGCTCTTGGCGGCGGCTGGAATCTCACAGATTCCGATTGGCAGAACCAGACGATCACCCCTGCACCTCCCTCGACGGCGCCCAAGACGGGTCCGGGCACTAGCCATTGATGTTTGAATATCTTACGAAGACAATGGCCGTTGCTCAGGCTTCGCGGCTGCCACTTTTGAAAGCGGCAGATTGTGAAACGCTGTTTCCTTCCTCCTCCAGGCAGGTTCGCTTTTGCACGCAGTAGGGCACGAAAGCGTTTGGAGCGATTAGTCGCACAATCCTGTCACGCGAGATGCAGCAGCATCGAGCCGGTAAGCCTATCAACACAC
>CAVROZ010000009.1:0-532978 GCA_963722985.1 Candidatus Acidiferrales bacterium
CTATATAGGCCGCCAGTGCCGGCAACATCCGATTCATGTCCGCGTCCTTCATCCGTTTTGGCAGGAATCCAACTATGTTCCTTCTCCCAGCGGGCGAACCCTTTAGCACAAAAATATCTTCGGTGGTTTTCTCAGCGCCAAAATCTTTGCGAGCCTTCGCCTGGTCCGCTCCAAGTCGCTTCACGGCATGGACTAACGTAACGTGCTCGTCGGCGAAAGATATTTGCATCGTGAGTGACACTGGATAAGTTCAAGGTGCCGGCCGAGGAGCAAACCCAACTTAAAGCAATCGTCAGCAGCACCCGCGCCTATATTGTCATCGACTCAGCGCTCGGAGTGGCGTCGAATTCATAGACTTTCAGCCAATTGATCACAGTCAACGCGGCCAAAATCCTGATCAGCAGTGAGCGACCTGCCAGAGGACGAGGGCCAAATTAGATGCCGTGATGATCCCTTTGGCCGCGCTCAAATACAGGCATCACCCGAATATGTGTAAGGCACAAGCGGACGCCTGGCATCCTTCCCAGTCGTTCGAGCGTATGTGTCGGTTGCTTGGTGTTACAACTTGCTCCTGGTTAGCGACTCGTTCAGTCGGCCGCGTGTTTGGTGGTCTTGCCGTTGTGCTTTTCGTTGTAGATCTGTTTGCTGTTTTTGTTTTGCTCTTTGTTGACTTGCTTTTTCTGCCTGGCGTTGAGGGCTCCGCCGTTAGCGGTGCGTTCGTCGTGAACTTGTTGGGCGGTCTTGGCCTGGTTGCCATTCGTCTTGGCGGCTTCACCGGAGGTCATCTGACCGCTACGGAGGCCGTTGGCGGTGCGCTGCTGCTGATTAGCCTCACGGTCGTCTACCTCGTTGGGTTTGACGGTGTTGGCGTTGTGTTTTTCGTCGTAGATCTGGCGGCTGGCAGCGTTTTGTTCGCTGTTGATCTGCTGGCGCTCCTGGCCTGTTAGCTTGCCACCGTTGGCGGCGCGATCATCGTGGACCTGCTGATCGATGTTCGACTGCGTGCGCTCGGCGCGGGCCGCTTCACCAGATGTCATCTGACCGCTGCGGAGGCCGTTGGCGATGCGCTGATCCTGATTGGCTTCGCGCTCGTTGGGGTGATAGTTTTGGCCAGCGGTGCGGTCGGCAGCCGATATCGGCTGCGACTGCGCGTGCTGCTGCGCGACCTGATGATAGGCGTTCACGTTGGAGGCCGCCGGAGTTCCGGGAGTTCCGTGGTTTACCGAGGCCAGTTGGGAACGGTCTTGAGCAGCGAAGTTCTGGTGCTGAACCTGGTTGGCGGTGGGCTGGATATGCTGCTCGTTGGCAGCTTGCAGCTCTGTTGCAGATGCCTGCGCCTGGATGCCCGCACCGCCGTTGAAGCTGACGTGCTCGTTGTTGATGATAGTGTTTTGCGTGACAATAGTGCGGTTCTCGTAGACATTGGTGACGTGGACGCTCCCGAAATTCGCGACGGCGCTGTTGTAGGCGAATGCTCCGCCGCGCCACTCGCCGCCGACGAATCCGACGCCGCCGTAGCCGAAGCCGTAGTTTACTCCACCATAGAAGCCGATGTGGGGGCCCCAGTAGCCAGCGTGCCAGCCGTAAACGCCGCCCGCGAAGCCCCAGTAGCCAGGGGTCCAAAGAACGCCTACCCTGGGCGGTTGCACCCAAACGCCGGGAACCCAATAGTAACCAGCGTCTCCGTAGGACCAGTAGCCGGGGGTCCAGATATAGCCCGCAGCGGGGAGCGGGGGCTGCACGTACACGGGCAAAGCGGGTGGAGCAACGTGCACGGAGATACCGATGCCGACGGCAATCTGGGCGTGCGCGACCGGCAAAGTGAGCATTGGCGCGGTCATCGCGGCGGCGACGAGCAGCCTTCGAAATCCCGAGAGAATAGACATGAGCTTCCTCCTCAAGCAGAGGTGCAATCCAAAACAGCGTTCTTTTTTCGAGCTACACCGGACTGAGTGGGCCTGTGTTTACAAACACGAAACTGGGGAATTTGTTGCTGCCAAAAGATCGGTCGACAAACGAGAAGGATTCCGGCCAGTGAAATCATCGCAGCGAACGAATCCTTTCGGCTCAACTCCCGATAAGTTTGAATGTATAAAAACGCACGAGATGTAATCCAGCCGCAGCATCTTTAGCCGATGTCTGTCCAATGAGCCTTTGGTGATAGTTTGCACCTAGACCACGTCTTCGGTGCTTGGAGTCAGCCTAGCATTTCAGGTTTCAGCCCATAACTGTCCTGTGGTTCAGTTACGTTGGAGAAGTCAACTCCTGGCTTTCTCCTACACATCTTATTTGAGTTTTTCGTTGACTCGCGTTGCCACTTTGCTCACTCCTCAACATAGTGCCTCTCCGCTGTGGCCGCGCATCTTCGCTAACCCGTCATAGCTCCACAAGCTCGGACCGCGACGCAATCCATGCGCCAAGGCGATGGCCTGTAGTGCATTTTGTACCTGCGTGCCGCAGGCGCACCCACTGATGTCGGTGCAGCAACAAGGCGCGCAAGTCGAGCAGTTCTTTGCTGGGCATCCAAATCGCCGGAAACCGTTTTTCCACCAGCAGCTTCAGAATCAGCTCGGCATCGCGCCGATCATGTTTCTGCTTGCGGGGTTCCGCGGCGCGGATTTTCGTCGCATCTCCAACCGGGCATTCGATTTTTAATTCTTCCAGCAGATTGAGAAACCACTGCATGGGTCCAATCGCTTCGATGCCCACCAGCACGGGCTGCGGAAGCTGGGAATAAAACTCCCGCACTTCCTTGCCTTCGTGCTGCAGCGTACGATTCACCACTTCTCCGGGCTCGGTGTCGAGCATCGCCAATCTGCTGGCGAGCGTGCAAATCACATCCTATAATTCGCATTCGGCCTCCTTCGTTCCGAGCGCTTCGGGGTGAACACCGTAAATCTACTCGGCTCGTCGTGAGGCCGACCTCGTTATGACATCAACCTTCCTTGTAGGTACTAGCTATAGCTAGCCCCTATCTTGCCGATTTGCCCACAAATCAAGGGTTGATGTACAGAATGCGGCAATGCATGTGTGCGAGTCTCTTCGTTAGAAACCGCGCTGTTCATTCCGTTTTTCTATGGCACTGGCACTATTGGCGGGGGCGGATGATCGGCATAGATACGCCACAGTAGACTGCCGGGCCACAATGCGAGGGATGCGCCGTTTTTATTGGCTTCCACTGCAACTTCGTTGTAGCGCACTAACAGCAGCCTAGGATCCATTAAGCAATTGGTGAAAGCTTTCCTCCCAAATCGCTTCTCCACTAAGGCCGCCATTTCATAACCAACGGTGTACCAGGGGCCCTGATAGCCGAAAAATGTGGAAGCTTTTTCGTCAATCGCGTCACCTTTCAGTTTTCCATCAAGCACATCGTTAAAAAACATGGTCAAAGAACCCAAATCCTGGTTGAAACGCAGCATGTCACTGTCCCATCGTGCTCGTGCGAGCGCATCGTCCTCCCAGTGAGGACGCAAGTCTGTCGAACCGGCTGCTGCGAGCACGGCATCTCCTTCGCCGAACGCGCCCATTAACTCTGCGACCGTCCTGACATTCTGCGGCAATTCGGCAAATGCTTTCTGCTGCTGGTTCTGCAGGCCGAACATGCCGATGTGATGCAACTCATGCATAACTGTTGTCTCGAACTGCGCCTGTGTCTGCTTTTCCAGATAGATGAAAATTGCCGGTTCACCCTGCGAATTGCGCCAGACAAAGCTGTTCGTCTTTGGTTTGATCAAAGGAAACACGCGCGCCTGAATAACGGCACCGCTGGGCAACCAGCCAAGCACACGTTCTCCAAGGCCCGTCGCGTTTGTGCGCTCGATAACGGTGCGCGACTCTTCCCACTCGGCAGTCCGAGCTTGCGTTGCCGGGGCTTGCATAAAAATCCGAAAATCGTCGTCAGTAAATTCACGTCGCATCGACGTCTCGCGCGCCTTTAGCCATTGGTAAGGAATGGTTGCAAACAATTTTTGCCAGTCGTCACTGGTCACCGCTTCGCTTGACCGCTCCTTGTGCAAGATTACCAAGGCTTGTTTGGCCTCGGAGGGGTCCAGTGTCAGCTCTACCCGCTGCTGTGTGGTCGTATCGTTCTGTGCGGAAAGACCCGGTATAACTACCACTACGAGTGCTACGACCATGACGAACAGGAGAGCAGAGTAGCGCATCAGTTTTCCTTAATTACGCGGGAGCTGGGTATTTAGACTGAGTTCCTGACTTCTGGGTTAGTGGGGTTCCCGGAAAGTGGGTTTTAATACGGACGCTTCCGGTTTCCGGGCTCACCAGGAGTTTGCCGCTTGCGGCGTAACATTGCCACTGCGGAGCAAGATGGACGCGCTGGCTCTTGACCGTAGCCGGGGCCTTTCACTAGGCTTGGCTCTCTGGAATGGCAGGTGGAGCGATCAAAATGAGAGTCGGCGTAATTGTGTATGGCCTCGCGTCAGCGGCTTGCGGCATTATGGACTTAGTCTGGGGCGATTTTGACGCGTCCCATCAACCGATTCAGGCTTTCGGTGACCACATTCCTGGGGTTGAGATTCTGGCCTATATCACAGCCATCTGGATGATGGCCGGGGGCGCGGCGATCCTGTGGAGCCGCAGCGCTCGCGCCGGTGGGGCAGCGCTAGCCATCATCTATTTCGTGTTTGCCATATTCTGGTTGCCTCGACTTTATACGGCCCCCCACTATCTCGGTTTTCGTATTCCCGTCCTTATCGGTGTGTCAGCTGGAGTGGGAATAGAACTTATAGCGTTCGCCGCAGGAGCACTGGTCTACGCGTCGCTGGTCACGCGCAGTTCTTCATGGACCCGAACGATTCTTATCACCCGCTGGATATTTGGACTCTGCTCAATCAACTTTGGTTTGAACCATTTGGATGCCGTTGCGGACAACCTGGTTTATGTCCCCAGGTGGATGCCCTTCGGAAGAGACTTCTGGATTATCCTGACCGGAATTTGTTTCGTGCTCGCAGGTCTCGCCATACTTGCTGGAATTCAGGACGTCCTGGCGGCGCGTCTGCTTGCCCTGATGTTTTTGGCCTTTAATGCATTCGCATTGCCGCCTTTCATTTTTGCCAATCCCAAGGACCATGCTGCCTGGGGCGGCAACGCGTTCAATCTAGCTTTAGTGGGCGCCGCCTGGATATTCGCCGACTCGATCGCGACTCAGCAGCAGCCGGTTCAGAATCAGCAAAGCGTGCAGCCGTCGCTGGCATAGGATCGCGAGTTGTCAGCGTACTCGGATTTAATCCACAAGCGAGAAGATCACACAAAGAAGACTAGCTTAGCTAGCCCTGGA
Source organism: Candidatus Acidiferrales bacterium (assembly GCA_963722985.1). Taxonomy (GTDB): domain Bacteria; phylum Acidobacteriota; class Terriglobia; order Acidiferrales; family UBA7541; genus Acidiferrum. Next base: position 5,294 of record CAVROZ010000009.1, read on the forward strand.
GTGTCGTCTGCCACCAGGTCAACCAAGTGTCGACATACTATTTGTCTTGGTTCAGTCTGAAATGGAGAAGAAGTGCTTTCCGTTAGTGAAGATTCCGCCCCTGTGGGGCGGGGATTTTCGAGGCATGAGGATCTATCGTCCGATGTCTGTGTCCCGCTGCTTTGCATTGGCGCGATAAGTCCTACCAGATTATCCCTCAGCATGGTTGCATCCCTGCAGAGCCCGCTTCTGTTTCACCTGGCGAGGTCATTGTAGTCGTGTTCGAAAAATGTGCAAGCATTGCGCGGCGCCGAAGTTGTCGTTGCTGACGTGCCTCCTCAAGCTTGCGATCGCGTGCCGCATGGATTTCAGCCTGTCGGTCGGCGAGCATGTCGTGCGGCGTCACATAGCCGATGGCACTGTGCAGGCGCACGGTGTTGTAGTGATCCACGTAGGTTTGAATCAAACGCACCGCGTCTTCTCTCGTCAACGGTGTACCCGGCCGGATGCACTCCGATTTTAGCGATTTGTGCCAGCGTTCCAGTTTGCCGTTTGATTGCGGATAGCCGGGTGAGGTTCGCACATGGGTCATGCCTGCGATGCGGATGAACTCCTTGAAGTCTCGGGCGATAAACTGTGGCCCATTGTCGGAGATGATCCGCGGTCTTGCTTCCGGATACTTCTCACGGGCTCGCTGCAAGATGACTTCGATTTCCGCTTCGGTCATCGATTCCCGCAAATCCCAATGGACGATCGAACGGCTATAGCCATCCAGAATGCTGCACAGGTAATAGAAGGTCCCGCTCACATTGATGTAGGAAACATCGATATGCCAATGCTGGTGCGCCTTGGGTGGTTGTTCGAAACCGGTTCCTTTGCGCGACGGCTTGCCCTTCCATCGCGATAGTAACCCGGCCTGCTGCAGGACACGCCAGACGCTCGAGGGGCTGACGGCCACGACATCCGCGTCCAACATCATGAACGTCAACCGTCGGTAGCCTTCCAGCGGATGGTCCAGATAATAACGGAGGATGGTTTGTTTCTCCCATGGCTGCAGCCAGAAATCCCGGGGAATCCAACCATTGTGCTCATTGACGCGCCCATAGCGTTCTCGCCAGTCGTAGAATTTGCTGGCGCGTACGCCCAGCCAGTGGATGAATCGTCCGGCAACGATCGCGGTCTTTTCTGACCAGTACCGGACGAAATCGACCACCAAGTCGCGCACGTCGTGCGGCACCCACACTTTGGTCAGAGCTCCCCAAGACTTTTTTTTAAGGCAATGTGCTCGGCCATCAATTCCGCTAGCACCTCGTCCTTCGTCTGGATCTTCTTTTCCAGGTACTCGATCCGTTGTTGTTCCCCTTGCTGGTTCGCCTGGCGCTTGCTCTGGAACGCGGCCGCACCATTCTCAAAGAACTCTTTCTGCCAACGGTAGAATACCGTTGGCTGCAGCCCATGCTCCTCGCACAGATCAGAAATTGGCACTTTATCCAACAAGTGCCGCCTGAGGATGGCCACCTTCTCTTCCCCGCTGTAGTGCTTTCGCTCTTTTCTCATGCGTCCTCTCCGCTATCTTAACGGAAGAACGCCCTCTCCAGTTCCAGCTGAGGCAAGACACATTCACACTATCACCGGCCTTTGCCAATATGGCCGGTAGTTCGTGCTGATTCACCGCAGGCTGGAGTGTCTTCAACTCTGGAATATTCTTCATCAATTTCTCTATTGGTTCGTCGACGTACGAGATTATCTTTCCCCTGGGGTTTGCTCGCTCTTATCTTCCTGTCCAAATTTGGTTCTCGGCGACTCGGCAGACCCAGAAGCAGTCGTTGTAGCGCTTAACACCAATAGGGTGAGAATTCGGAATAAAAAGACGTGAGATGAATCCAGTTTAATGACCCGCGACCTAATGCCGGTGGTCATCGAATCTCTCCAATTCATGCGGTTCTTGATGGCCTGATATGTGTATCTGTATGTGGGGCGTGCATGATGACGATCCAAGGTATGCTTTGTTGGATGGCGACAGGTCCAGTACCTATGTTTCCGGTTGACATAACGAGGTCGGCCTCACGACGAGCCGAGTAGACTTACGGTGTTCACCCCGAAGCGCTCGGAACGAAGGAGGCCGAATGCGAATTATAGGATGTGATTTGCACGGTCGCCAGCAGACGGTGGCGATGCTCGACCACGACACTCCATCGCCCTCATTGCTTTGCGGAACTCGCCGCCGTAGGGTGCGGCTCGCCGAAATAGGGAAAATCCGGGCGCATCAGCCGCATATCGGGCGCCACCCCATCGCCGAGGGCCGTGTTCGTGACCAGCGTGAGAATCACGTCCATCACGTCGTCGCAGAGGCCGCGGCCGTTGAAGGCGGCAAAGCTGAATGAGGCGGGCGTGTCCAGTTCATACGGCAGGACCGATGGGCAGAGGCGCGCGAGGAGTTGCGTAGCGTAGGCGGATGGGTCGGCCGCTGAGTGGGCGAGCGCGGTGACTTTTTCCACGAAGTCGCGGATCGGTTTGGAGAACAGCGCCACTTCGTCCGCCGGGACCGCGCGGTTGTAGTTTTCCGATGCGTCGTGCAGCGAAGGATCGGAGAGCAGGATGTGGGTGATCATCGGCAGGCCCCAACGCGATACCTGCACCTCCGGCGCGTGCCCGTAGAGCGATGCGGTAGCCCAGGCATGCACCACACCTCGGCCGATCAGGCTGCTGGGAACCTCGAGGACGATGGCGGTGACATTGTTGCCGCCGAAGAGGTTCTGGCGATTCTGGAACGCCTCCGGGGCAAACCGGTTTTCGGACCACAGAGCTTTTCTGAAGGCACCGAAACCGGCGCCATCGGTGGCGAACAGATCGGGCGCGAGGCCTGCGTACGCCAGGCAGCCCTGATCCGCTTTCACGACGCGTCCCGTATTCCCAGAAACGATGAGTTCGCCCGCGGCACCCTTCAGAGCGTCCGCTCCGGTGGCGAGCCGGACCGCGAAGGTCTGAACGTGCCGGTACTCGCCGCCATCGGCGTGGGCGGGTGCGCCGAACTGGACCTTGAACGCGACGTCTTCTCGAAGATCGCGATCCGTGTCGAAGCGAAAGGCGTAGAGACCTTCGTCGCGGAAGGTGTCTGGCGCGCCGACGCCGGCGTTCGGATTCACGGTCAAAGCCATGACCGTTGTGCCCGGGCGGCCGCGAAACAAGTAGAAGTCGCAAATGTTGATGCGGGGGTCTTCTTTTGCGGTAGGCGTATCGAAATGATGCGACATGGCGAATCTTCTCCTAAAGGGTTAGGCGTGAGGCCAAAAAGTCGATCCCTCGTATGCGGGGCCGATGGGCGATCATCCTTGACATCCTCAACCTCATCGGAAGATTTTTCAAGTTTGGAATGGAAACGAAGCAATTCCGAAGTCGCGTTACCGGTAAGTTCGACCCAGTGCCTAAGTGGACGGTTTTGTCGTTTTACCACGACTTTTTGATTAGTTCCGAGTTGCCGACCACTGTAACCTCGTTCTTCGTCTCATGCAGGAGCGGCACATGCTGAAGACGCGCGGACGCGCGGCCGACCTGTTGTGTTCCCAATGAGTGTGGAGTATGCTTCCTGTTGGAAACCAAAAGGGCGTTGGCAATGAAACGAAAAACGGACGTTCCTCAAGGCACTTTGGCGCTGATGATCCTTAAGACTCTCGACGTCCTCGGCCCGCTGCATGGTTACGGTATCGCCCGACGAATCGAGCAGATCAGCCGGGACGTGCTCGCCGTGAATCAAGGCACGCTCTATCCGGTGCTGCTGAAGCTGGAGCAGGAAGGTTCGATAGTTTCCGAGTACGGCGCCTCAGAGAATAATCGCCGGGCGCGCTTCTATTGTTTGACACGGGACGGACGCAAGCAGTTGCAGGCTGAGCTCCGCGATTGGGAGCAAACCGCAGGGATCATCGGGCGATTCTTTGAATTGAAGGCGGAGGATTTGTCGTGAGGGACCTGAGGCGGTTCCTCAAAAGATTTAGGAACCTGGTGACAAGGCGGCGCAACGACGAGCGACTGAAAGAGGAAATTGAGGAACATATCGCTCTGCAGACGGCAGAGTATATGAAAGCGGGACTGCCGCCCGTGGAGGCGCGCCGCCAAGCGTTGCTGAAGTTTGGCGCAGTAGAGGTGATTAAGGAAGAATATCGGGCTCAAACAGGATTGCCATTTGTAGAGACTCTGCTTTACGACACGCGCTATGCGCTGCGTCGATTGCGGAAGTCACCGTCATTCACCATTACTGTGGTCCTGACGCTGGCGCTGGGCATTGGTGCAACAACTTCTATTTTTACTCTGTTCTACGATGTTCTGCTGAAATCGCTGACAGTGGCTAATCCGGGCGAATTGTACCGCCTAGGCAAAGAGGCACGTTGCTGCTACTGGGGCGGATACAGCCAAGAGAATGAGTATTCCCTTGTCTCCTACGATCTCTACAAACATTTTCGGGACCACACCCAGGGTTTTGTGGAATTGGCGGCGTTCCAGGCTGACGATCCGCTGTTGGGTGTGCAACGTTCCGGCGGCACAGAGTCAGCACAAAGCTATCCTGGTGAGTTCGTTTCGGGGAATTACTTCACCATGTTCGGCATAAGCGCGTATGCCGGACGGCTGCTGACTTCCACCGACGATCAACCCGGCGCTCCGGCGGTAGCAGTGATGAGCTATCGCCTGTGGCGGCAACACGGATCGGACCCGTCCATCGTTGGCGCTGTCTTCAACATAGATAACACGCCATTCACCATCGTAGGAATCACTCCACCCAGCTTCTTTGGCGATACGCTTCGCAGCGAGCCACCCGATTTCTTTCTGCCGCTCAACGCGGAAACATTGGTGCCTCAAGCGGATGCTGGCGATCTTAATCAGGCTGACCAGTATTGGCTGGATTTGATCGGACGCATCAAACCCGGCGCTGAGCCCACATCAATAGAAGCTCAAATGCGGGTGGAACTGAAGCAGTGGCTGCTTTCGTACCAGAGCGAGATGAACGCGAACGATCGCGCGAAGTTGCCCGAGCAAACGCTGTTCCTGCGTCCCGGAGGCTCGGGAATCACCAGCATGCGCGCGGAATATGAACACTGGCTTCATATCCTGATGATGGTGTCGGCGTTTGTGCTGCTGATTGTCTGCGCCAACGTGGCCAATCTGATGCTTGTTCGCGGCATGCAGCGGCGAAGGGAGACATCGTTGAGCGTAGCACTAGGCGCGCACACGTCGCGCCTTGTGAGGCAGGCTCTTACGGAGAGCATTCTGCTCTCACTTGCGGGAGGCATGACAAGTCTGGTCATCGCATTTGCCGGTACGCACCTCATTTTGCTTTTTGCATTTCCATCGGCCCGGGGCGCAACAGGTATACCGATCAACGCGTCCCCTTCCATGCCAGTGTTGTTGTTTGCTTTCGGCGTTTCGATGGTCGCGGCCGTGGTCTTCGGCATCGCTCCCGCATGGATGACCACGCGGGTAGATCCGATTGAAGCTCTTCGGGGAGTGAGCCGCTCCACCGCTCGCACAGGTGCGCTTCCCCGCAAGATGCTGGTGGTATTCCAGGCAGCTCTTTCATTGGTATTGCTGGCAGCATCCGGATTACTGACAGCTGCTGTGCACCAGTTGGAGAGTCAACGCTTTGGCTTCCTCCAGGAGCAGCGCACGATCGTCAGGATTGATCCAGGTCTGATCGACTATCAACCAAACCAGTTCACCACACTATACGATCGGATGCGCGGCTCATTATCCAGCATTCCCGGCGTAACGGCCGCGGCGATCTGCCAGTACGCCCCGCAGAGCGGAAATAATTGGGCTACCAGCGTGTGGGTGAATGGGCGTCCAGCTCCCGGGCCTAACGAGGATAATGTTGAAAACATGGTTTACTGGGATCGGGTGACACCAGGATACTTCAGCGCTATCGGAACTCAAATCATCGAAGGACGAAGCATATCTGAGGAAGATACAGCAACTTCGCAGCATGTGGCGGTGATCAATGAGGCGTTCGCGAAGAAGTATTTCAACAAGGAAAACCCGATTGGACAATACTTCGGACGTCCCGAACTGGAATCACCGCGTCTCTACAAAATCGTAGGTGTAGCGCAAGACGCACGCTACCTCAACTTCGATTTCGACAAGCCGATTGGTCCATTCTTTTTTCTGGCCGAAGCGCAGCACGATGTGGTGCCAAAGACTGGGGGAGACAGCAATCCCGGCTCGCATCACCTGCACGATATCATCCTTGTGACGCGGCCTGGCGCCACTGTATCCGCTGCGGCAATACGCCAAGCGATAGTTTCGGTAGATCCCCGTCTGCCGATCGAGTCGATAGGAACTTTGGGTGAGCAAGTATCCAACCAGTTCCGGCAACAGCGGCTGATTGCAAAGTTGTCATCCTTCTTCGGAATGCTTTCGCTAGTGCTTGCTTCCATTGGACTATACGGAGTTACTTCCTATAACGTCGGACAGCGCACAACTGAGATTGGGGTGTGCTTTGCACTCGGCGCTACACCCGCGCAGGTGGCAGTCCTTGTAATCCGAAGAGCGTTGGCCCTGGTAGCTGTCGGTCTGGCGCTTGGATTTCCGGTGGCTTTGGCAGCGGGCAAGTTCCTGGGCAGCCAACTGTACGGATTAAATCCGTATGACCCCGCGGCGACTCTCCTGGCCATCCTGACACTCAGCTTTTCAACGCTTGTCGCAGCATTCATTCCCGCTCTGCGGGCAAGCAGGATATCTCCGTCAGAAGCGCTGCGCGCCGAATAAGAATCTCTCCGCACTCGGCCGCTTTAGGGACAAGCCGCGTTCATCGACGAGTCCGCTGATAATTTAGTGTCCTGGGCGGGCAAACCGGAAGTCCTATAGAAGGGGATGTCAAGCGAAAAACACTTCTCCCTGAGCCGGAAGCCCGAACTGTTTTGGCTGCATCCAGGCCACCACGACCTTTTGTCTTTTTTTCTTCAGCCGCTTGACCGTTTTGATTCGTCGCGGAGCAGCCCTGTAGGCCGCGGAGCGACGAGGCCCCGATGCTTCCTTCCCATCCCATTCGTTTCATGTTCGCTTTCATGACGGCGCCATTCGGTTCTCTGAAACTCGTAAGCAAAGGTGGTTGCAGAGTTGCCAACCATGGTCCTATTTGAGACTCGTGGCCTATAGCTTTCTTGGGTCATGCGAGAGGGCATAGGGTAATCCAGGAGACTCGGTGCCGAAGCACATAAATCGCCTAACTTCCGGCTGGATACTCTCTCTCGACCCGAGCGTCTCAACAAGAACCCGACTGGCCACCGCCAAGGATATGATTTCCTCAAGGGATGGAACGGACTCTCTGCCCGAGACGCTCAAGCTGCTTGCGGTTTCAGTTGTTCAGCGTCGAAATGTGCTCCTTTCTTCCAGACCATTAAAGTGATCGCCGCAATCTTCCGCGCTAAGGTGAGGCGAGCCATCGAAGGCCTCATGCCTTTGGTGAGCAAGGCCTCGTAGAAATCGTGGAAGGGTCCAGCACCGCTGCTGGCCTTTGAGGCTGCACCTTTGAAGATGGCTTTCAAATCATGATTGTGATTTTGATTCAGCCCACGAAGCTGCTGTGGTTTCTTCGAACGTTGCAGTTCAGCGCGATCAACAGAGCCGCCCGGATCGGACCAATCGAAGGAATCTGGCGTAACAATTTCCTCTCGCTATGTTTTCGACTCTCCGCCAAGAGATCTCGCCGCACTTGTTGGCGCAGGGCCTGCAGGGCATCGAGCTGCTGGTAGAAGAACTCGGCCCGACGGCGCACGCCGCTTCCGTTATTTTGCCCAGCCATTCCGAACGATGGTGCGGTGCGTAGACGGTCGCACCTTCGCAGGCAATGCCCCAGCCCCGGTAGAGAGCCTTGAGCCGATTCATGACGCGCGTGAGATCTTTGCTGATCGTCAGATAACTGCGCGACAACTCTTTCAGCGTTCGTAGGCCGTTCTCTCCATGGTAGACCGGCCGGAGAAGCCCAGCGCGTAGCAGCTCGGCCAGCTTGCGCGCATCCACCTTGTCACCCTTGTTGCCTTCTTTCAGCAAGGCACTCCTTCGCGGATCGCACACCACGATTTTCGTGACGTGCGGCTTCAACAGGTCATACAACCAAGCGGCCCAAGTTCCCTTTTCAAATGTGACGTGTAAGTTTCCGCGCAGCCCTTGAATAAACTGCAGAATCGTTGCCGCTTTCGTTTCGAGGATAGACTCCATCACCAGCTTGCCGGCGGAATCCATCACCGCGATCGAAACGGTTTCCTTGTGAACGTCCATGCCGATATACTTCGCACTGTCCATTTAGGGCGCTCCTTTCAGTAGGGGATGAGGTCAGCGCTCAAAACCTACTCCAAAAGAGGGGCGTCCTTCTATAATGCGTAATCCTTCGCGGATTTGGTCGGAGGGAGAAGTAGGTCCCGGTTAGGAATCTTGGGATAATGAATTGTGGTTTTCGGCGTAAGAAGTAGATGCTGTCGGAATGCGCTGGCAGCCTTATGTCCCGTGTAAATGTGGAGTCAAGGCTTCAGACCAAATTCTAAGGTGATCGTGCGCCAGCGATCTGTAAACACGTGTTTACAAGCCATCGGAGAGTCAATTCCGACCAGACTTGATGTCTCAAGGATGAAATTGGTTCTGACCTTGGCTTTTTGGCTGTGTGGTTCGCATCACGGTAGCGTCGATTACCTGGGGAATTCTGCTTTCAGAATCCACATTTTCAGCCTGAGGTGATTTCGAGGCATAATAGCCACCCATCTCCGCGACAATTTCGATAGCGCGAAGTCGGACTTCCCGTGCTGGCGCGCTGCGAGAGTCGGTAATCTTGCCTTTAAACTTACAAAATTCTGTTTCCTCGGCCTCAAGCGCGGGGAAAAGGTATTTGTGTATGAGACCTTCAGATGTGAGTCCCACTTCAGAAGAGCGCATATTGGACCCGTTCTCGGATACTCCGCGATGCCTGGTAGGCAGATTGTGCAGGATTCCTTTGAGAGTCCCCGCGTGGCGGGCTGCCTCAGTTGCCGGTATGGCCTCACAAAGGAGTTTAAAGTAAACCTGTTGTTTTGCCGTTAAGGGCCGCTTGCGTCTTCCGCGATTCGGATTCTTGATTGTCATCTGCTGACTAAATGCTTATGAATGTCTAGCGATCGATTCCGGCTGGTCTTCTATCTTGAGCGTCAACTCAAACGAAGCCGCATTTCCGTTTATGATTCACGTCCTTCCAAGATCAACCGAATAAGTCTTGTGAACAAATGTACGACATTAGGAACATCCTGGAACAAAACCCTCAGTTTTGGGGAAGATTTTCAGTCGTTTCTAGGAGGAAAGACAATCGAATCATCGGGGATTCTGAGCGGGCGATGACCTGGTCGCTCTCCTCCACATACACCCTAGAGTCCGCACCAGGGTTTTAGACCGTGCCGTCATCCATCTGCACGGCTACGGGATCGCTGGCAATTAACTCGCGCGATGGCTTGGCGGCACATCTTGTCGAGTACAGTTTCTACCGCGAAACATCCACGTGACGACTACCTCATTCTGCCTTCACCTGCATCCCCGGATCCGGCAAACGGAGCCCGTACAAGCTTACTCGGGGATTGTGCTGCCAAGGCTCTTTGACATAAAAGAGTTCAACGCTTTCGAGCGCGCGACCTTCGCCAGGGAGATTGATGACATATTCCTCTTGTTCAGAGAAAATCCGGTCGCTAATGATTACGTTCTGGTAGGTGCCATTATCGAAGTGGACTACGAGGTGGTCAAAAAAGATGGCATCGCCTGTGATCCTCAACTGAATTGTGCGAAACAGGCAATCGCGGCGACTGATCTCGATCTTGCCGTGATCCAAACGGCCATCGACTTGGGTGTAGCCTAGAAAGTCCCAGACCTGCCCATGGGCGAATAAGCAGGCGGTGAAGACCAGCGTCATCAGGCTGGCGATACGGATGGGAGGACGGTTCCGGACCATGTCGCTTCCTTCGTTAGTACTAGAACCAAGCTAGGCTCGTGCTCTGTTTTTGACAATCCAAGGCAAGCGCCGGCTTGCACAATCCATCAGTGACAATTCGGACACCTAACCCTGAGCGGTCGGCCGTGGAACCGTCCAGATCATGGACAACCGGGAAAACGGCTGGTCGTCCCTTAAATTTTTTAGAATTTAACTTGATAAAATTAAGTTACAGATTCACTACGTTTACTTGTATAGGCATCTATGTATATTTCTCTAGCCAAATGTCCCTCCTGCTCGCAACCGCTCAAACTCGCCAGGCTCTCCTGCCCGGGTTGCGGTGTGAACGTAGAGGGTGAATTCGAACTCTCGCCGCTAGCCAGACTATCTCCTGAAGACCAATCGTTTGTGATTGCATTCATTCGGCATCACGGAACCATCAAGAAGATGGAGAGAATCTTCAACATCAGCTATCCGACCGTGAAAAACCGCTTGAACGCCATCGCCGCCGCGCTGGACCGCGATTTTGAGGCGCCTTCGCCGAATCTGTACGTGCTGGAGCAAATCGCTCTTGGTGAGATCAGCGTGGAAGAAGCGCTCAACAAACTTTCCTAGGACCAAGCTGGACTGAACTCGAAAGGAGCATCGCCATGTCGGCCGAACGCAAGAAAGTACTCGAATTGCTCGCTACAGGCAAAATTACGACCGAGGAAGCGGAAAAACTGCTGAACAAGCTGGATACGCTGGCAGGTGCGGAAAGCGAAAGCGGACCGGCCGTGTTTTCCGAAGCCAAACCGAGCGACAGCAAACCTCTACGCTACTTAAGGGTGGAAGTGGAAAAGCCGGGAAGCAGTGACAACGTGAACATGCGCATTCCCTTGAGTTTTATTCGGGCGTCGGCCGGCTTGCACCTCTTGCTGCCCCAGAAGGTACAAGACAAGCTTTACGCGAACGGCGTCGACATTGGCAGCCTTTCGCGGCTCAAGGGCCAGGAACTGGAAAATGTGCTGAAAGAACTGAATGTACAAGTGGATGAGAGCGGCGGAAAGAAAGTTCGCGTATTTTGCGAGTAGGTACTGACACTACAATTCCGGCTGTGACATCCGAGGCTTAGGTGCTTTTGGCTGCGTAGCCATGGTGCTTGTTCCCACTTGCACAATCTTAGGATTGCTGCTGCAAATCTCAGCTGAATTGGATCACCCTCCTATCAGGCAGCGACTGCGCACGTCGCATCGCCGATCATGCCCCGCGTGCGCGAATCGCTGCTACTCTCAAGACGCTCCTGTTGGGTCCAAAACGAGTCCAAAACCCTCCCGAACACCCTGATATAAGGACACAGGAGAACGATTGCGAAGATGCGGGTAACTCCGCCCATTACTTCTAACTACTAACGTTTTCCAACAAATCGGGGAATCTATTTTTTGCTCAAAAGCTTGCGTTCAATTGCTCGCGTAATTGCTGAACGCAAATAGAATCTTGGGTTTGCTCTTCAATCTGAAACAGATAAAGGAAATTTGGCACCAATACACCCCGACCGAAATTTCACGCTTGCTCCCGGCGTTTCGATGAGGGACACGCTGGCGTATTTCAGCCGAAGGCCGGCCGGATCGATTCCAATGCGGCGATCGAAACTGCGCTGTGCATCGCCAAACGGCACGGAGGAACGCTACCGTTTTAGCCGCGACCTATGCTCTGCCAACGAGGCGTACCGGGCCGGGATATTCCGTGAGTTTCCTATCGTTGGTCAACAGCGTAATGCCCTCCACAGTCGCCTGAGCCACAAGGATGCGATCGAACGGGTCCTTGTGTCCGGGAGGTAGCTGGTCGACATTGATCGCGTGTTCGCTGGTGATGGGTAACTCGGTATATCCATTGTCCAGCAACGAACGCCGGAGAACTCTCGAGTCCACATCGAAATCATCTCGACCTAGACTGCGTTTGATGGTGATCTCCCAGATGCTGGCGGCGCTAAACAACAGCTCATTCTCGGGATTCTCGATCTGCACGCGGGCAGGTTTGGGAAGTCGTTTCGGTTCATTCGCGACCCAGAGCAGCAAATGGGTATCGAGGAGCAACTTCACTTTTCGCCACCGAACATGCGTGTGATCTCCGTGCAGCCCATGGTGTCGAAGTCCGCAGGAACGCGAAACTGACCTTTGAGAAAGCCGAGTCTGCGCATCTGCTTGCCAGTGGGCGTTTCGAGCGCCATGACCTTCACCAAAGGCTTGCCGGCCTTGGCGATGATGAACGGTTTTCCATTCGCTGCCTGGTCCACCAATCGGGATAGCTGGGTCTTCGCTTCATGAATGTTGACAGTGGTCATCAAAGACTTCCTTAAATGAACTAAGTTCAATGAGTCTAGTCTACTGGTTCTCCCCAGTCAAGGGTTGAGTGTGCATCACGATAAAACCGCCCCTCGGCCACCCATGAAAGCGGACATTTTTACTTTGCACAAACCGGACATTCTCATTTTGCAGCGACATGTCGTGTCGTTGACTTGGCCTAGTTCCCAATTTAAGATGAGCTCCGCACGTCGAACGCACAGCCCTTCATTGGCCGCACGATTTCACATTATCGCATCGTAGAAAAGCTCGGTGGTGGCGGTATGGGTGTGGTCTACAAAGCGGAAGACACGCGGCTCGATCGGTTTGTCGCCCTTAAGTTCCTGCCGGAGAACACTCCGACGGATGCACTCACACTTGAAAGATTTCAGCGCGAGGCCCGCGCAGCTTCGGCACTGAACCATCCCAATATTTGCACGATTTACGACGTCGGAGAAAACGAGGGCAAGCCCTTCATTGTTATGGAATTACTCGAGGGACAGACGCTAAAGCCCTTGATCAGTGGAAAGCCTCTCGAGACAGACCAGATTTTAGACCTTGGCATCGAAATTACCGATGCATTATCGGTGGCGCATGCCCGAGGGATCGTCCACCGGGACATTAAACCAGCGAATATATTTGTTTCCCTTCGTGGCCAGTCAAAGATTCTTGATTTCGGTCTCGCAAAGATGGCCCCTAGACGACAGCAACAGGTGGAACCTGCCGGAGTTTCTGACCAGGTCACCATCGCTGTTTCTCCCGAACATCTCACCAGTCCAGGAACAACTCTCGGTACTTTGGCGTATATGTCTCCTGAGCAGGCGCTTGGTAAAGAGCTCGATGCACGCACCGATCTGTTTTCACTTGGGACTGTCCTCTACGAGATGGGCACCGGCAAATTGCCCTTCGCTGGTGATACCTCAGCCGCGATGTTCGATTCGATCCTCCACGGCACGCCGAGGCCACCCATTGAACTCAATTCTGAAATGCCTAGTGAGTTCGAGCGAATTATCAACAAAGCTTTGGAAAAAGAGCGCGACCTGCGTTACCAGACCGCTTCTGAGATCAAAACAGACCTAAAGCGGCTGAAGCGCGATCGCGAATCCTCCGGTCGCTCGCCTGGATTTAGTAAGCAGAGCTTCGGTACCCCTCAAACAGCGACGACATTGCGTGAAAAATCCGTTGCCGTGCTTTACTTTGAGAACCAAAGTGGCGCGAAGGAAGACGAATATTTTCGCGATGGAATCACCGAGGACATTGTCACAGAGCTTTCGAAAATCTCGCAACTGAAGATCTTTCCGCGTTCGGAAATTCTCGCGTTCCGCGATAGGCCAGTGACCACACAACAGGTAAGCCAGGCGCTGGGCGCCGCCTACGTACTCGAAGGTTCTATTCGCAGGGCCGGGAATCGCGTACGTATCACCACGCAGCTTGTCGAGGCCTCCACTCGACATTCCGTCTGGGCCGAACGCTATGACCGGCAGCTCGAAGACGTCTTCGCTATCCAAGAGGAAATCGCGCGCAGTCTCGCGCAGGCACTGCGTATTGCCCTCACTCCGCAGGAAGAGAAGAACATCGCTCGAAAGCCTACGGAAAATCCGCAGGCCTATGATTTTTATCTTCGCGGAAGAAGCTATACACGGCGCGAGAATTTGGATTATGCGCTGCAGATGTTTGAGCAGGCGATACAACTCGACCCCCAGTTTGCTCTTGCACATGCCGGGATCGCGCACTTGTGCGGGCTAATCCATGAGATTCGCGAACAGAATCCCAAATGGATTGAGCGAGGCCTGGCTGCTTGCGACCGGGCGAATGCACTAGCGCCGGAACTGCCGGAAGTATTGGTGGCGCGAGCCCGAATTTCATATGCCCAAAAGAAATTCGACGAATCTGCACGTCTGGCCCGGAGCGCTATCGAGCGGAAACCGGACTGCGAAGGATCTTGGAACATCCTCGGTCGCGCGTATTCCGCTTCAGGCCGTTTCCCTGAGGCTGCGGCGCTCGCAGAGCAAGCCATCGAAGCCAACGGTGATGATTACAATACTTATGTTCCTTACGGTCGGGCGCTTAAACGACTCGGACGTAAAAAAGAGGCCGAGCACGTCCAGGAACGCTTCATAAAGGTCCTCCGCCAACAACTGGAGCTTGTACCCGAGGACGTGCGAGCGCGCATCTTGTTGGCCACTCAACTTGCCTCTTGCACCGAACATAGAGACGAGACCGTCAGGCACTTACAAACCTCCGTCGCCCTCCGGCCCGGCGACCCCAGTACGCTTTACAATGCTGCTTGTACGTACGGAGTTTTTGGCGAGAAAAAACAAGCGCTCGAAACCCTAAAAAAGTCGATTGCGGCTGGCTACAGCAACCGAGAGTGGGCGGCTAAGGACACCGATTTCGATTGCCTGCACGACGATCCCGAGTTCCAAATGCTCGTTGGTCTCCAAGAAAATCAAAAGACCTAGGAATCTTACGCGCTACCTTAAATGAGTACTCCGCGCGGACAAGAATCCGGAAAATGCCGCCCAAAAGCAGACTGTTACGAAACTCTGTTGACCGCTTAAAAATAAATGAGAAGATGCCCCGTCGTGAAAGCGAAGGCATCTCTTATGGGCTTTGTGTAAGGTGAGGGCCGTACGCAGGGAACTCTTTTTCCAGTCACCTTGGAAGAGTTGGTTTCGGACGATCATGTTTGTCGGGTCATCGATGCTTTTGTCGATCGCCTGGACATGGCGCGATTGAGATTTGAGCGCGCCGAGGCGGCCGAGACTGGGCGGCCTGGTTATGATCCACGCGATCTGCTGAAGCTCTACCTGTTACGGCTATTTGCAGCAGATCCGTTCCTCGCGGCGACTAGAGTCGGAGTGCCGACGGAACATTGAGTTGATGTGGTTGCTGGGACGGCTGGCGCCGGACCACAAGACGATTGCCGAGTTCCGGCGCATGCATCGCGAAGGCGTATTGCGACGCTCCGAGAAGTGGACGATAAAGTCGTTTCGCTCTTCATCAGTGGTGAGTTGCAGAAAGGCAGCGGGTTCAGCGTCATCGATAATATAGATCACATCTTCGCCGAGCCATTTGGAATAGGAGGAGGGGGTTCCGTTTCGCTTGTTTGCACCGGTTTGGAAATCGTGCTTCGCGTTGGTGCCTCCGATTGCCACGCAGCTACGGACATAGCAGCCGTAGCAAGGACGATTGCAAGCACAAGTAGCGACCTCTAAGCGCCTCGCGGTGCTTTAGGTTCTAGCATTCGTTGAATTCGCTTCATAAGTTGTCCTCCTGTAGCTGCAAGGGTTGGTTCCAAAGGCGAAAGGCGGTTTCCTGCT
Source organism: Candidatus Acidiferrales bacterium (assembly GCA_963722985.1). Taxonomy (GTDB): domain Bacteria; phylum Acidobacteriota; class Terriglobia; order Acidiferrales; family UBA7541; genus Acidiferrum. The sequence goes on from CAVROZ010000009.1 coordinate 20,845, forward strand.
ATCCTAGCGAGGAGGCATATTCATGGGCATTGCCGGTAATTATCTTGTGACCGCAGAGTTCGGTCCGGCTCCGGCGGCTACCGAAGATAATCCGCGCCCGCGCCCCGCCATACTTCTGGACACTTTTACGCTACTTGTCTACGGCAATTAATCGGGCATTTAACCGTGAATACGACCAGGCTCAACCGGGGCGATCAGGGTGAAGAGGCGAGCTTAGACCGTGACGGGCTTGGAGGTTTCCGCCAGTTGCTGTTGCAGGTTTTCGCGAGACAGCTCATTTTCCCAGCGCGCTACCACGATGGTGGCGACACCGTTGCCGATCATATTTACGAGCGCGCGAAACATGCTCAGGAAGCGGTCGATGCCGAGAATCAAGGCCATTCCTGCCACCGGAATTGTGGGAATCACCGCGAGAGTGGCGACCAGAGCGATAAAGGACGCGCCCTGCACACCGCTAGCTCCTTTGGAAGTGAGCAACGCCACCGCAAAAATGGTTAGCTGTTGGCCCAGCGTGAGCGGCGTGTTGGTGGCCTGAGCAACGAACAGCGCGGCGATGCTCATATAAATGGCGGAACCGTCGGTGTTAAAGGTGTAGCCAGTGGGAACGACGAGACCGACAAGTGCCTTCGAGCAACCCAGTTTCTCCAGTTTGGACATTAACGTGGGAATCGCGGGTTCGGACGAACTGATGGCCAACACAAGAAGCACTTCTTCCTTGATATAGATGAGAAACCTGACGATGTTGAATCCGGCAGTCCAGGAAACCAGGCCGAGAACGACCAGCACGAAAAAAGTCGACGTCAGATAAAAAGTGCCAACAAGCTTTGCCAGCGGCCCGAGCGAGGCAATGCCATATTTTCCGACCGTAAAGGCCATGGCGCCAAAAGCACCGATGGGAGCGAAGCGCATGAGGATATTCACTACGCTGAAAACGGCTTGCGTGAGCAAATCGATCAAGACGACCAAAGGCTTGCAGCGGTCCGCCAGGGCGGAAAGAGCGAGGCCAAATAAAATGGCGACGAAGACGACCTGCAGGATATCGCCTTTTGCGAATGCATCGACGACAGTAGTGGGAATGATGTGCAGGATAAATTCAGTGATATTCTGCGACTTGGCCTGACCAGCGTAATCTGCAACCGCTTTCGCGTCGAGATTTGCAGCGCTGACATTAAAGCCTGCGCCGGGATGGACGAGGTTGCCGACCAGCATTCCTATGATCAGCGCGAGCGTGGAGACGACCTCGAAATACAGCAACGCCTTGCCGCCGACGCGACCCACCTTTTTTAGGTCTTGCATGCTGGCGATGCCGGAGATCACGGTGCAAAAAATGATCAACGAAATGACCATCGTAATGAGGCGAATGAAACCATCGCCGAGTGGCTTCATGGCGATGGCCTTGGCTGGGCTGAGATACCCAAAGCCAACGGCCACGGTAATCGCCACGAGGACTTGCACCCAAAGGTTTGCGTAGAATGGTTTGTTGCGTGCGGCAGGGGTGGTGGTCATCAGCGTTTGAGCCACTTTTGTGGTTCGAGGATGGCGTCGACGAGATCGCGCAGGAATTCGGCGGCGCGGGCTCCATCAATCACGCGATGATCGCTCGAAAGCGTGAGGGTCATCACCGGGCGAACGGCAGGTTTCCCATCCACAGCGACGACTCGATCTCCGATTCCGCCGACGGCCAAAATGGCGGCCTGCGGCTGGGGAATGATGGCCGTGAAGGCGTCTACCTTAAACATGCCGAGGTTGCTAACCGTAAATGTGCCACCGCGGATGTCCGCGGGCCGCAATTTATTGTTGCGGGCGAGTTCTGTGAGTTCTTGTCGCTTCGCGCAAATTTCCGCAAGCGTTTTGCTCTGCGCGCTGTGAATGACGGCGCTGACAACTCCGTCTTTCACGGCCATGGCGACGCTGATATTTATATCCTTAGTTGACTTAATGGCACCGTCGACCCACGAGGAGTTGATCTTGGGATGCTTCGTGATAACGCGCGCCACCAGGCCAACGAGCACATCGGTGACGGATAATTTACCGGCGCCGATTTTTTCCAACTGAACGGCTTGGGCTTTCTGAAATTCGGAAAGCGCAGCGGCGTCCGCGTCGCGTGAAACGAAAAAGTGCGGCACGGTGGTCCAGCTTTGCGTGGTACGCTCGGCCATAAGACGGGCGACGGGGCTCAACGTTTCGGGCTGGGTTGTTAAGCTTGCGACAGCGCCGGTGTTTGCATCCGCAAAAGCTTGCACATCTTCCGCGGTGATCACGCCATCGGCTCCGGTGCCTTTGATTTTGTCGAAATCGACGCCCAGTTCCCTGGCCAAGCGGCGCGCTTTTGGCGAAATTTGTGGAGCGGCCGACGCATTTGCGCTTAGGCTGGCCGGTGAATGGGTGGCGGCGCGATCCGGCGTACTGGTCGCGCGAGCGGATGGCGATTTTTGTTTCCCTTCCGAGGTGGGAAGCGTTTCTCCTGGCTTCACCAGCCACGCGATTATCCTTCCCACGGGAATTTCGTCACCGACCTTGGCGGTTATGGAGGCCAGCACTCCGTCTCCGGGAGCTTCGACTTCGACCACGGCTTTATCGGTCTCGATCTCCAAGAGCGGCTCGCCTTTTGTCACCTGATCGCCTTCGTTTTTGCGCCAAGCCAACAGCTTGCCGGTCTCCTGCGCCATTTCGAGCGCAGGCATCACCACACTGATCGCCATAAGGATTTCCTTGGTATGAGAAAAATCGGATTCGTCAGTCCGTCACTCCCACGCCTTCTTTTTTCGCGCTCGCTTCCACCATTTCCACCACGCGCTTGCTGGGCGCCTGTTCGTTCTCGCGCGTCGTGGGCAACGGGCCGTTCACCGTGTGGTAGTGGGCCCCGGCAACCATGAGCTGGTCCGCTGGAAAACGCGTGATCACTTCATGGCCGGTTTCGGTGACGACGATTTCTTCCTCGATTCGTGCGGCGCTCCATCCATCCGTGGATGGCCAGAAAGTTTCAAGGGCGAAGACCATTCCGGGTTTGATTTCGTGAGAGTGTTCGAGCGAGACCATGCGACTGATGACTGGCTTTTCCCAGATCGCCAGGCCGATGCCGTGGCCAAACTGAAGCGCAAACGCAGCTTCTTCGTCGGGAAATCCGAACTCCTCGGCTTTTGGCCAGACGGATGCAATCTCCGCCGTTGTTCTTCCCGGCTTCACCAGTGAGATGGCGGCGTCGAGATATTCCCTGCAGCGCTTATAGGCGTCGATCATGGCGTGAGACGCGTAGCCGATCGTGAAGCAGCGGTAATAGCAAGTGCGATAGCCCATATACGAATGCAAAATGTCGTAGTAGACGGGATCACCCGGCCGCAGTATGCGGTCGGAAAAAACGTGCGGGTGCGGACTGCAGCGCTCGCCAGAAATCGCGTTTACGGCTTCCACGTACTCGGATCCAAGGTCGTACAGAACTTTGCTGGCGAGTCCGACAGCCTGGCTTTCACTCATGCCCGGTTTCATGGCGCGATACAGCTCATCGTAGGCGGCATCGACCATCATTGCTGAGTGATTGAGAAGAGAAATTTCGTCTTGCGTCTTGATCACGCGCGCATCGGACATCAATTGCTGTCCGTCTACAACCGTGATGCCTTCCTTCTGCAAAGCAAAAAGGATGGGAGGCTCGATCACATCGACCCCGAGCGGTTCTTTGTGCAAACTGCGCTCGACGAGTTCGGCCTTGATCTTGCGCGCCACATTTTCCGCGCGGCCCATCTCCGGGGACATCGCGCCGCGCAAAAGCGGAATTCCCGAGCGCGATCTTTCGCCGAGCCACGGGCAGTTTAACTGGTGATGCTTGGCCGCCGAGCCAAAATCCCAGAGTATGGGTTCGTCATTCTGTGGCAAAAGGGTAAAACGGCTGATCTTGTCCTGCGCCCAGCTTCCGATGTGGGTCGACGTAATGTAGCGGACATTATTCATGTCGAAGCAAAGGAGCGCGCCCATTTCGGATTTGGACAGCAACGCTTTAGCGCGGGCAAGACGTTCTTTCCGCAAGCGGTCAAAATCGATGCGGTTTTCCCAATCCACTGCCATCGGTCCATATGTTTTTAGTGCCACGATGGTCCTCCTTGATGCATGCGTCAGTCCTTACCGCACAAGGCACGCGCTGCTTGGTAGACTGTTTGATCGGTTGGGACGGTCACATCTTCGAGCGGCGGCGAAAACGGAATGGGCACGTGCATCGCTCCCATTCTTTTTACTGGAGCTTCCAGGCTGAAGAATGCGCCTTCGGAAATGACCGAAGCGAGTTCTCCCGTCACTCCATATCGCCCGTAGCCCTCGTCGATCACAATGGCCTTGGATGTTTTTTTAACCGATTCCACCAGCGTTTTTTCGTCCAGCGGCCAGGTGGTGCGCGGATCGATCACTTCGGCGCTGATGCCATCTTTTTCCAGCAAAACCGCAGCTGCCAGCGCCACCTGTACCATGCTGCTGGTCGCGACCAAAGTAATATTTTCGCCGACGCGCTTGATGTCCGCGACACCCAGGGGAATGGTGTAGTCTTCCGCAGGCACCGGGCCTTTTTGGCGATACATCATTTTGTCTTCGAAGAAGACGACCGGATTGTCGTCTCGAATCGCACTCTTCAGTAAGCCCTTGGCGTCGTATGGCGTGGACGGCAGAACCACTTTGAGACCGGGAATATGGCTAAGCCACGCGTGCAACGATTGTGAGTGCTGCGCGGCCGACCTGCGGGTCGCGCCCAAGGTCGTACGCAACACCATCGGCACTTTCCATTTGCCGCCGGACATATAGTGAACTTTTGCGGCCTGATTCACCATCTGGTCCATGGTGAGCGTCAGAAAATCGCCAAACATGATGTCGATCACCGGCCGCATCCCGGTCATGGCCGCGCCGACACCGACGCCGGTGAAGCCTGCTTCCGAAATGGGCGTGTCGATCACGCGGTCTTTTCCGAACTCTTCCACCAAGCCGGAGAGTACCTTGAAAGGCGTGCCGGCTTCGGCGACGTCTTCACCCAGGATGCAGACTCGGGTGTCACGCCGCATTTCCTCGGCGAGAGCCTCCTTGACGGCCTGCGCAAACGTAAGTTCCCGCACTTGGGGCTCAGGCATAGACGTCTTGCTCCGCTTGCTCTGGCTTCGGATAAGAAGCAGCGATCGCGAAATCCACCGCGGCTTGCATTTCGGCGCGAACCTCGGACTCAATCGCAGCCAAAGTTTTTGTGTCGGCGATTTGTTCGGCGGTCAGCCAGGCTGAGAAAATTTGGATGGGATCGCGGTTCGTTTTCCACTCGTGCTCTTCCTGCTTGGAGCGGTAATATTCGCGGTTGATATCGCCAACGTGATGGCCCGCGTAGCGGTACGTATTGCAAAGCAGAAATGCGGGGCCTCCGCCGTTTCGCGCGCGATCCACCAATCGGGATGCAGTTTCGTACACAGCGCGCACGTCCTGGCCGTCCACACTTTCCGAAGGAACCCCGAACGCTTCCCCGCGGGCAAGCACGTCTCCGGCGGTCGTTTCCGAAAAATGCGTGTATTCGGTGTAAAAGTTGTTCTCGCAGGCGTAAATCACCGGCAATTTCCAGAGCGCCGCAAGATTCATCACTTCATAGATGACGCCTTGCCCCAATGCTCCTTCACCAAAAAAGCACACGGCCACTTGCCCCTTACCGGCATGTTTGGCGGAAAACGCAGCGCCTGTCGCGATCCCCGCGCTGCCAGCAACGATGGCGTTGGCGCCAAGATTTCCCGTGGCCGGATCGGCGATGTGCATCGATCCGCCTTTGCCGCGACAGTATCCGGCTTCCTTACCCAGCAATTCCGCGAACATGCGATCGGGAGCAGCACCCTTCGCTACGCAGTGGCCATGGCCGCGATGCGTGCTGGTAATGTAATCGTCCTTGCACAAAGCTTCGCAGATGCCCACCGCGACGGCTTCTTCCCCGACGTAAAGATGCGCCAGGCCGGGCATCAACGCGCGTGTGTAAAGTTCGTTGACCTGTTCTTCGAACAATCGAATCATCTGCATGCGGCGGTACATGTGCAGCCACTTTTCGGTCACTCCCGAGGAAGGTTGTATCGCGTCCGCGGTCTCGCTCATCGTTTCACCCCGCATAGGTTCGCCAGCACGTCAAACACTACGGCAAAGTCTTCTCTTTCCAAACCGATACCGCGCGCGGCGGTGAGGAACTGATTGGCAACCGCCGTCGAGGGCATGGGAACCTCTAGTCTGCGCCCGAGTTCCAGCGCCAGCAGCATATCTTTCTGCATCATGTTGACGTTGAACCATGCTTCGGCCGGCAACGTGATCACGAACGGTCCGCGGTACTTCACCATGGGAGAGCCGATGGCGCTGTTGGTGAGCACATCGACGGCAATCTCCCGGGAGATGCCGCTTTTTTCGGCGAGCAACACTCCTTCTGAGAACGCTAGCATCTGCACCGCCAGGCTCAGGTTGGCGGCAATTTTAAGCACCAGTGCCTGGCCGTTTCCACCGACATGAGTGACTTTGGGGCCGATGTCCAACAGGATCGGCTTCACTTTTTCAAAAGTTTCTTTGCGGCCACCTACCATCACGGAAAGCTTTCCTTCCTGTAGCGTACTCACGCTTCCGGAAACAGGTGAGTCCAACATGTCCGCGCCTTTTGCCCGCACTTTCTCTGCAACGGCGCGGCTGTAGTCCGGGCTTACCGTGCTGATATCAACGTAAATCTTTCCCGGCGCCAATCCGGCCCGAATGCCATCGTGACCTTCAAAGACGGATTCCAGGGCCTCAGAATTGGTGACCATGGAGAAGGTGATATCCGCCGCCGCCGCAACCGCTCGCGGAGAGTCGGCCCACATCATGCCCGCTTTGATGAGCCACTCCACTTTTGATCTTGTCCGGTTGTAGCCCGTGACGGTGTGGCCCTTACTGATGAGGCGGTTGACCAATTCCCCGCCCATCACGCCCAGCCCAACGAAGCCGAGATTTGCCATATTCGCTACTCTCCGAATCTCAAGACCGGCTTATTCGCTTTCAGCGCTGAAGCTTCTTGAATCGTCCCGGACTTGCCGGAGGTGCGCGCGCATCGCTTCGCGTGCTCCTAGCGCATCGTGATTCTCGATCGCTTCCAGAATCCGTTTGTGGTGATACTGGCCGCGCTCCGGTCCGCCATCGACCTTGAAAATCCGAAGGCGCTGTTCGCGCAGAACGCCAACGATGGAATCGATGAGCGACAAAATCAGGGGATTCGCGGCCGCTTCCGCCAAAGCGAGATGGAAATCGAGATCGGCTTCGATGAAGGAATCGGGATCGCCTTTTGCGCCGTCCATAATCGCGATGGCTTCGCGAAGTTCGTTCAGGCTTTCTTCGGTGACGCGCTTTGCCGCGAGTGCAGCGATCTCCGGCTCCAAAATCTCCCGCACCTCCACGAGGTGCAGGGTGCCCTCGCGCGGGCCGGATTTAATCATGCGATCAAAGGTCAGTCGAATCGAGTTGGAGGTTTCGCTGGTAATAAAGGTGCCGCGGCCGGGATATGCTTCGACAAGTCCCTTCTCCTGGAGGGCCTTCACTGCTTCGCGGACGGCGGTCCGGCTGACGCCAAACTGGTGCGCGAGCTCGCGCTCCGCTGGGAGTTGATCGCCCTCTTTGAGGTCACCTCGCTCGATGGAATCTTCGATCTGTTTCACGATTTGTTCATAGAGGCGAGAACTTTGGACTAGCTTGTACATGTCTTGCTCCCTGGATTTCCAAGCAAAAAGAACCAGCCTGTGCGGAGAAATCGCGACGGGCGGCGGAGAAGCGCCTTCACTGGTCTCTTGGTATGATCATCATACAATAGGCCATGGTGGACGTCAACTATTCCCCTATTTCACCCACACGGTCTTCACATTTGCGAACTCGCGAATCCCCAAAACGCTTAATTCTCGGCCGTATCCGGATCGTTTTACACCGCCGAAGGGAACTCGCGGATCCGAGGCCACCATCTGATTGATGAAGACCATTCCAGCTTCGAGTTCGTTGATGAAGCGCTCTTGCTCGCCGGAATTATTTGTCCAAGCGCTTGCGCCTAACCCGAACCGGCTGTCATTCGCCACGCGTATGGCCTCGTCCAGATTTTTCACGCGAAACAGCGAAGCCACCGGACCGAAGAGTTCCCCGCGATAGGCCGGCGAATTCCGTGGAATATTCGTGAGCACGGTTGGAAGGTAGAAGTTGCCGGAAAGTTTCGCCGGTTGGCCCCCCGTCAGAACTTTGGCGCCGGCGTTCACGCTTTTCTCCACGTCAGCGTGCAAGGACTCCATGGCGTCCGCGGTGGCCAGAGGCCCGACGTCCGTCTTTTCATCGAAGGGATTGCCGAGCCTGAGAGCTTGCATTTTCTCGACAAATGCTCGTTCAAACTTGTCCGCAATTTCATCGGCCACGATAAATCGTTTTGCAGCGATACAAGACTGGCCGTTGTTCAGTGTCCTGGCTTTCACCCCGGTGGCGACGGCGTCGTCTACGTTTGCGCTTGGCATTACAATGAATGGGTCGCTGCCGCCGAGCTCCAACACCACTTTCTTGATCCGGCTAGCCGCTCCCGCGCCAACTTTCACTCCTGCCTCTTCGCTTCCCGTCAATGTAGCAGCGGCGATTCGCGGATCGGCCAGGATGGCGTCCACCTTATTCGCACCGATCAGCAGAGCTTGAAATGCGCCTTGAGGGAACCCGGCGCGCAGCAGCAAATCTTCCACTTTGAGCGCACACTGAGGCACATTCGAAGCATGTTTCAATAATCCGACGTTTCCCGCCATCAGGCCCGGTGCAATAAATCGAAAGACCTGCCAGAAGGGATAATTCCACGGCATGATCACAAGGATGATGCCCATCGGCTGGTAACGGATGTAGCTTTTCTTCGCCGAGGTCTCGATGACCTCGTCGGCCAGAAATTTCTCCGCATTCTCGGCGTAATATCTGCAGGCCCAAGCGCACTTAACGGCTTCTTCCACCGCCGAGCGGTAGGTTTTCCCCATTTCGAGGGTCATTAATTTCGCCAATTCGTTCTTCTCGGCTTCCAATAGGTCCGCAGCCGTCATCATCATTCCGCCGCGCTCGGCAAAGGTGAGTGCGCGGAATTCTGGAAATCGTTGCTCAGCCACCCGGATTTTTTCTTCAATTTGCGAATCGGTTAACGGCTCAAAACTCTTTACGAGTTCTCCAGTTGAGGGATTAATGGTTGCAATCGCCAATGATGTTCCCCTTCATTTCCCGCAGCGAACCTGCGCACGACTTGATGGGACCGGTGCTCAAGTAAGGAAGGCGCTGCCGTTCGACGTCGCTTTCAGAGATTCGCACGCGGAAAAACATTGAATGTTGATTCCCGCTTGGTATGACATCTATACCATAAATCTGATTTCGGCTATCGGAAATATTTCTTGACACTCCTAATTATCTGGTGGTAGTACCATCACACCACGTTGTCTCGCTGGTTCTTGGGCTATGGTTGATGGCAGTTCGTTTAGGGGAGGGGTCCTCAATGAAGGTTTCTCTGCGCTCCTTGTTCCATTCAGGCCATGACCGTTGGTCTGCTCTGCTTGTCTCGGTTTTTCTCATCGTCCTGCTCTCTATGCTCCAGAGCGCATCCGGGCAAACGACGACCGGCCGGATTCTGGGTAGCGTGCATGACTTCCAGGACGCGGCGATTGTCGACGCAAAGGTGACCGTCACCGACACGCAACGGAATACCGTGCGCACCACGGTGTCCGATGAAAACGGCGAGTACCTGGTGCCAGACCTGCAGCCAAGCACATACAAAGTGCAGATCGAGGCGAAGGGGTTCAACAGTTACGTGGCTCAGAGCGTTCTGATTGAAGTAGGCAAGGACTTTCGCTTGGACGTGTCACTGAAGACCGGCGACTCGACTGAAGTGATTACCGTGGATGCATCGTCCGCGATGCTAGACACGACGAACTCTATGCTTGGCGGCACGATGAGCAACAAGGAAATCAACGACCTACCACTGAACGGTAGGAACTACGAGAATCTTTTGCAATTGCGTCCCGGCGTGATGCGCTATCCGGGCGGCGGATTTTCCACCACAAGCAGCAACGGGTTGCGCGCGGAAGACAACGCCTATTTGATCGACGGCTTGTTCAACAGCGAACCATTTTCCGGCCAAAGCATTATCAACGGCGCGGGCATCGCCGGCGATTCCGCGACCATTCTGCCGATCGACGCCATTCAGGAATTCAATGTGATCCAGAGCCCTCCGGCCGAATACGGTTGGAAACCTGGCGCCAACATAAACGTCGCGCTGAAATCCGGCACGAACAATCTGCATGGCACAGCATATGGTTTTTTCCGCACCACCGCTCTGGACGCGAGGAACTTCTATAACACGGTCGAATCCGGTGCAAAAGATCCCAGGCACCTGGAGCAGTTCGGCGCCACACTTGGCGGTCCAATCTTGAAGGACAAACTCTTCTTCTTCGGCGCCTATGAAGGGCAACGCTACACGGTCGGCAACGCGGGGCTGCTGACAACGCCGGCCACGGTTGGCCTTAGCACTCCTTCCGGGGGTTCAGGCTGCACCTATACCAGCACCGGTGACTGTTCGAATAGCATCGTCAACTCGATCCAGGACCTGCAGGCCGGCGGCGTGCCCATCAGTGCCGCCAGCTTGAAAATCGCCGGTTGCACGCTGGGACCGCCCATCACCTGCAATGGCGCTGGATTCCCGTTGAATAACGGAACGAACCCTGCGGGCAGCAATACGATCGATTACGGTCTGCCGAACAGCGTCAGCGTGGATAACGCTTTGGGCAAAGCCGATTACCAGATCAATACACAGAACATGTTGACCGGGATGTATTTCTATGGCGATAACAACGGCACGGTTCAGGACGCCAGCCAATTACAGACCAAATGGTTGACGCGAATTCACACCCGCGCACAAGTGGTGGGCTTGAACTGGATCGCCACGCCGAGCCCGGAGTGGGTAAACGAAGCGCGTTTTGGTTACAACCGTTTGTACCAACCGACGGTCGTCAACGACGTAGACACGCCCGCGAGCGACTATGGCCTGAATACGGGGGTCACAAATCCGCTTTATGGCGGCTTGCCTCGCATCAACATTCTGGGGCTGGACGGTTTTCCGGCCAACGGGCTTGGCGGTTTCAATTGGCCGAAGGTACAAGGTCCCGACACACGATTCCAATTCGTCGACCATATTACGCACATCATGGGAAAACACACCTTCAAATTTGGTGGAGAAATCCACCGCGATGGCTTTGAAGGCGGGGCATACGGGGGAACGCGCGGCAGATTCAAGTTCCTTGGCGGTACGGCCTTTCCCAGTTCCACACCGCTCGAAGATTTTTTTGCGGGCGCGCCTGCTAACGGAAGCTTGCTGATCGGCGATCCAACCCGGGATATCCACAATTGGGGAATTGCGCTGTTTGCGCAGGATGACTGGCGCATCACCAATCACCTGACCATAAATTTTGGTTTGCGATACGAACTGAACACTGTCATCAAGGACTCCAACAACCAATTGGCCAACTTCAATCCCAATGTCGGCCTCGTGCAGGTCGGGAAGGGAATCAGCGGTCCGTACAATGACGATCCAACCAACTTTGGACCACGAGGCGGTTTTGCCTGGGATATCAATGGAGATAACCGCACTGTTATTCGCGGCGGCGCGGGAGTCACCTACGAAACCATCAACTGGGAAGCGTTTCTGGCACTCAATAACAACCTCGGCCTCAGCACGATTCCGACGGGAGGCGTGGGCGTCACGCCGGGCAACGGTAATATCGCCACCGGCCTCGTCACCTTTTTTCCTCCGCAACTCAACTGGAATGCGACAGGCGGGAACACCGTGTTTCCCACCGGCACGATCGATTGCAGCGTTGCCACGGGAAATCCCTGCACAATCATGGGCATCACGCAAAACTTCAAAACTCCTTACGTCACCAACTGGAACCTGAACCTGCAGCACGCGTTCACCACGAAAATCACGTTGGAAGCTGCCTACGTCGGCAATCACGGCTCAAAGCTCTTGGGCATTCGCGACGTGAATCAACCGACCGTAGGCGCCGGCTGGTCTGCGTGTATCGCGTCGGACTATGATCCCACGATCTGCGGTGCGGGCGCCGATCCCGTAGCGGAGCAAAACGCACGGCCTTTCAACGCAAAATTTCCCTTCCTGGGGCAGATCTATCAAGTGGGGAACATCTACCGCTCCAATTACAACGGCCTGCAGTTGACTTTGACGGGTCGGGATTATCACGGCCTAACAGTGCTGGCGGGCTACACGTATTCGCACGCCTTGGACGATGTGGGCGCCAACTGGGATTTTGGCGCAGGGTCGGGCCTCCCGATGAATAGCGCGCACGCTGCGAATGAGTATGCCAGCAGCGACTTTGACATGCGCAATCGCTTCACCTTGTCGTTCACCTATAAAGTTCCCGGGATCAAGACCTGGGGCCAATTGTTGGAAGGATGGCAGGTGAACACGATCATCAGCGTTTATGGCGCGCAGCCTTGGGGACCGATCGACGCGGGAACTGATGTCAGCGGCACCGGGGAGCTGGTGGACCGTTGGGATTTCTTCGGCAACCCGTCGAACTTCAAGCCGACCATTTCGTCCGGTGTTCCGTGGTTCGCGGGCACCACCAATCCGTCCTGCGCTGCGAAGGCGCTGGCGCTGGATGGCGGCACGCCGGCGGGTCACACCTACTCCCTCAGCACGTGGGGATGCTACGTGATGGGCAATTCGACGATGCTGCCACCTGCTGTCGGCACTTTCGGAACCATGGGCCGCAATATTTTCCGAGACTTCGGCTTCCGAAATGTTGATTTTTCGGCGATGAAAAATTTCACCTTGACCGAGCGCGTGAACATGCAATTCCGTGCGGAGTTCTTCAACCTGTTTAATCATCCGAACTTCGCGAATCCTTTCGGCGGCCAGAACGGCTGGGGACACAACGATCCATCCGTGCCCGGCCCAGGCGGTTTCGGCTGCTCTTGCGCTACTCCCGACGTTGCGGCATCGAACCCGGTGATTGGTTCCGGGGGCAGCCGCGCCGTACAGCTGGGATTGAAGTTCACTTTCTAGACGCTGGATTTCGACTGGGGGACACGCGGGGCGCGTGCTTGTTGGTTGCCGCGCCGCGCTGGAAAATGCTCCGCCTGGCGGGTCTTTCACAATATTCGCTATTTCATTAGGGGCCGCAAAATGCAAATCATTCGGGCTTGTTCGCGATATTTCTTGCTGTGCATAATTTCTCTGGGCGCCACGGTTCTCATGCCGTGTCTGGCGTTGGCTCAGGAGCGGCAGGAACGGACGATTGAAGAAATCAAAGTCGAAGCCATCAAACGTGCGCAGACGGGGATGTATCCGATGATCGGGCTCGACCCAGCCGACGTCGAAGAAGCATTCGTTTCGATCAAAACGCGCGATAAGGACGAGTGGGCCACTGCGTTCATGCATGTGGCGGACAAATATATGGCGGAGGGCAAATCTCACGAGAAATCAGATCCAACCAAGGCGAACGCCGACTTCATTCGTGCCTGGCACATTTACTCCTTCGGGCGCTGGCCTATTCCTTCGTCGCCGAAGAAGAAAGAGTCGTACGCCAAGGCCATTGAGGCGTTTCTGGACCACGCGAAGTTTATGGAACCCCCGCTAGAAGTGGTGCATATTCCGTTCGAAGGTTCGGAGATTATCGGTTATCTTCGCCTGCCGAAAAATGCGAGCGGTCCCGTGCCCATGGTCATTGCCGTGAATGGGCTCGATAGCCGGAAAGAAGATTTAACGGAAAGTTTTGGCGCCATTCTTCCGTACGGCATCGGATTTCTGGCGGTAGACGGGCCGGGCACCGGGCAGTGTCCGATTAAGGCGAGCCCGACCGCGGATCGGTTGTTGTCCAAGGTGATCGATTATCTGCAATCGCGGCCGGATGTCGACAAGACGCGGATTGCCTTTCATGGTGTGAGCTGGGGAGCTTACTGGGGCACAAAGATGGCCGTGGTGGAACGTAATCGGTTGAAGGCTGTGAGCGTGCAGTCTCCTCCCACGGATCTGTTTTTCACCAAAAAATTCCTAACCGAATCATTGCTCGGCAATCGGGAATATCTGTTCGATCAGGTCCCGGCACTGATGGCGATTTTCGACAATGTGAACTCGGTGGATCAAGTCGCCGAGATTTTTGCGAAAATGTCGCTGGTAAACCAGGGCATCCTGGGCAAACCCACCACTCCAATGCTGGTGATCGCCGGTGTGAAAGACACGCAGGTGCCCATCTCCGACATTTATGAGCTGATGAGCGCCGGAGATGTGCCGAAGGAGGCGTGGATAAATCCCTCCGGCGGGCATTTGGGACGACAAGTGAAAGTGTGGCCGGACCCGATCATTTTCAAGCGTGTCTTGCTGCCATGGATTGCGCAAAATCTGGACGTCCCACCGCTTCCCGAGAGCGAAAAGAAATCGGGCGACTGAGCGAAACGAAGTAGGTTGCGTTCGTTTAACGCCTAGCCGGCAGTTTATCCAACTCGGGATAGGACGATGCATCCATGATGCGGTGTTCGGGCGGCTCAATTTGTGTTTCTATGGCGCGAGCCAACATCCGCAGGGCAAGCTCCCTAGTGGAGGAAGCAATCTCAACAGCGTAAGGGTGCGTTCGTCGACCAAAGGCTTTGCCGTAAAGCATTTTCGCACTTTAGGTTCTGAGTCGTGTGCGCCATCTAACTGGGAAGAAGCCTGCCTTTATCCTGGAACGACCAGTGTCAACATTTTGACAGTCATCCAATTCGCTGATTTTCTTTCTAGTGGTATGCAGTTTGCATTTTCTAATATTCGAGTCAATCAAAACTGTTCCAGGAAAAATTACATGCGAAAGCTGTGACCTAAAGGTATAAGGATTAGTGCACTCCGGCCACGCCGGACGGAATTGGGGATAGGAATCATGATGTAATCTCGCGAAAGCGCCCGGGATCGAACTTTTCCAAGACTGAAGGTTGAGCGATCGCTGCGGTTGATTGGCGGAGTTGCGCAACTGCAGATACACCACCTGTTTTTTTGGCTTGCGGGGATAATAAAGGATTCTCGACGCATAAATGAGTTGGACCCGTCTTGCGCCAGCGAGCTTATCCGAGCTCGCGCCGTCGAGATTCGAGACGATCGGTTGCTCGCGAGTTTCGAAATGGTAGGATGTGCCCATCCGTGATGTATCGCTATCGCAGCCTTTGGTTCTGTGGTCTCTCTCTTGACGTGAGACAACGTACCTAGGACAAAGGTCACTTTTGGGCCATAGGGTTTTTCCAGCGGTTCTAACAGGCGCGTCTCTAGATTCCTAAGTCATAATCCAAAAAACTGACAAGCCAGATCGAAGTCTTCAACCATGAACCTCCTCATGAAGCCTTGGACACAGGAAGTCGTCGAAACGGTCCTGGCTGCAGGAAGTTGCCAGGGGCCGTTTTGTTGCGGATGGCCAGGCCTGATCCGTTCAATGCCAAACCCGAGCCACCAAACCGCGAACTTGCTCAAGTGGAACAAGGTGTGGGCGAAACTTGTCCAAGCCGGATTGTCATGCTGATCGCAACAAAGTCACATTTCTGTTTCGGAGTGCCTATGGTTTTTGGCCTGTCCAAGGATTGAGCAGCAACACACCCGTAGGCGAGAAGTGCTCGTTGTTTCTAGTCATGACGTGCAGGCCGTGGCGTCTCGCTGTGGCAGCAATGAGACCGTCACTTGCAGGAACGGCGGCTGTGAGTTCTCCCCAGGTGTGGCTGGTTTCGAGATCGACGGGAAGGATTCGGTCCTCGTAATAGCGTTCGAGGGCCTGTAACCATGCCTGAAGTTCACGTTTGTTCTTGCTTTCTTTCAGAAGAGCAATTCCTTTGGCGATCTCTCCGATGGATATGACACTGACAAACAGACTGTCGTTTTCGAGAGCTTCCACTGCGCCGCGGACGCCGGGATGCCCCTTGGGGTGGCGCAATTCGGGGAGCACGCAGGTATCGAGAAGGACTCTCACAGTTTTACGTCTCGCATGGGTGCGTCATCGCGCGTAAGATCCAGTTGTTCGAAGTTCGGCCCTTCGCCCATAAGAAATTCCTTGAATCCGGGCCGCTTGCCGGTGAGCTTTTCGTAATCGCGTTCAGCCACGACGACAACGGCGTCATCGTGACGGCGGACCCGTTGCGGCCCTTCTGCAAGAGCGCGGGTCACGAGTTCACTAAAGCGGTTTTTGGCGTCTGCAAGTCTCCATTCCATCGCCACTCCATAGCTAGATTATCTAGCTATACTATAGCCGTCTGCGGTGGCTGCTCAAGTGCAGCGGTAATCGGTGCAACCTTTGCATTTCATCACCGTTCGGCGACTAGCAGTCATGTGCAGCTTTAGTCGCCTTTGAACTCGCCGCCGTTATCGGTCTGCCAGACCAGATCGCGCAGCGAGACGCCGTAGCGATCCAGATACTGCTGGATGCGCGCAGCGAACACCGCGCTAGCTGATGCGCTACGCGCTTGCCCGAAAGACCAGAACAACGGGCTGCTGCGAATTTCCCGCGCGGTGTACTGCACGACCGGCAAGTGCAACCGCTGGGCCTGCCGCCAGTAGCGCGGAATATCGTCTAATCCTTGGTATCCGCACTGATTTGCTGAAAGAGCGCCCACTGCGCTTTGATGTGCGCGAGGTCTTGCTTGCGCTGGTATTTCCGGCGGCGCTTTTCCATCAAACCGTGTTCGCGCCAGATGGGGTCGAGCGCGTTGTGGCCGATGCGCAGATCGAATTCGCGGATCAGACGGCGGGAGCCGAACGTCGGCAAGGTTTTGCGAAGCTCGAGCACTTGAACTTCGATGTTAGGAGGAGTCTTGTGAGGCTGATGGTGGCGTGCTCGGGACTGTTCGAGAAGGCCGGAAGGCCCATGCTGTTTAAAGCGGCGCGGCCATTTGCGGACGGTGGGCACAGTGGTAGTGAACAACCGTGCGGTCGGCTTGATGCCGATGTTCTTGGCGCTCTCCACCAAGCGCAGGCGATGGTTGTAGAGCGTCTTTCATCTCACGCACCAAATCGAAATAACGAGAGGCGATGGCCATGACGCGGCGATTCTACCCGCCGCGTCCCCGCCCGGCTCTCCCCCCAGCCGGGCGGCCAACTCTTCCCGCCTCGTATCGCTCAAACAGTTCAACTTCGTCAGAGGGGTACCATGTGACAGGGCTCTTCCACCACCTATCCGGGTTCTTTGACTCGCTGTCCCATCCCAGCATAAGATTGGTTTCCAGTGACGGACTCCGCCTCTCTAATTGGCCAAACCATCTCGCATTACCACATCGTCGAGAAGCTCGGCGGCGGTGGTATGGGTGTTGTCTACAAGGCGGAGGACACGCGCCTGGATCGCTTCGTCGCATTGAAGTTTTTGCCGGACGCGCTGGCGCACGACCCGCAGGCGCTCGAACGTTTCCGCCGCGAAGCCAAAGCTGCCTCGGCCCTCAATCATCCCTGTATCTGCACCGTTTCCGATATTGGCGAAGACAGTGGTAAGGCGTTCATCGCCATGGAGTATCTCGAGGGCCAGACGCTGAAGCATTTCATCGCGGGTCGTCCGATCGAGTTGGACCGGTTGCTGACCATCGCGATTGATATCGCGGATGGACTGGACGCTGCGCACATCAAAGGCATCGTCCATCGCGACATCAAGCCTGCCAACGTCTTTGTGAACGAACGGGGCCGCGCGAAGATCCTAGATTTTGGCTTGGCCAAAGTGGATGTGGCAGACAATGTGGCCGATGGCGACACGGCCGCCACTCGCGGAGTCGATTTCAATCAGTTGACCAGTCCGGGAAGCACGTTGGGAACGGTGGCGTACATGTCGCCGGAGCAAGCGCGCACCAGGGAACTGGATTCCCGTACGGATCTATTCTCGTTTGGAGCCGTGCTGTATGAGATGACCACTGGGCAACTTGCTTTTCCTGGTGAGAGCACCGCTGTGATTTTCAGCGCGATTCTGGAAAAGTCACCGGTGCCGCCAACCCGTTTGAATCCGGCGCTACCGGCAAAACTCGAAGAGATCATCAACAAGGCTCTGGAGAAGGACCGCGACCTGCGTTACCAGCATGCTTCGGACTTGCGCTCCGATCTGCAGAGACTCAGGCGCGACATGGATAGCGGACGCAGCGCACCCGCCGTACCCGGTACATCGTCAGCGGCCAGACAATCCTCAGAACAACTCGCGGCGCAAACTGCGCCCAGAAAAAGCGGGAAGATTGCCGCTATATCGGCTGTGTTGCTCGCAGCGCTGCTGGCCGGCGGGTTTTACGACCACTATCAACGCGCCCAACAACAAAAAAAGTTGACTGATAAGGACTCTGTTGTCTTGGCGAATTTTGCGAACAGTACCGGAGACTCGGTCTTTGACGACACATTGCGTACTGCGCTGATTGTTGCTCTAAATCAGTCGCCGTTCCTCAATGTGCTAGGGGAAAACAAAGTCGCTGAAGCTATCAAGCTGATGGCGAAACCCGCCAATACTCCGCTGACACCCGAAGTCGCGAGTGAAGTCTGCCAGCGCGCGGGCAGCAAAGTTTACATTGCTGGATCTGTGGCAACTCTCGGCAACGAATATGTGTTGGGTCTGAAGGCAGTGAACTGCCAGAGTGGTGACGTTCTGGCCCAGGAGCAAGCCACCGCTTCGAGTAAGGAAAAAGTGCTGGAAGCCTTGGGGCAGGCCACGGCCAGACTGCGCGAGCAGTTGGGCGAATCGCTGACTTCGATCAAGAAGTTCGGTGCTCCACTGGCGGACGCGACGACCACATCACTGGAAGCGCTAAAGGCCTTTAGTCTCGGCCTAAAAGCCAAGAACGAAAAAGGTTCGATGGCGGCGTTACCCTATTTTCAACATGCAATCGAACTGGACCCCAACTTTGCTATGGCCTACATCGAGGTGGGAAATGCCTACGGTTCCATGGCCGAAGTAGAACGCCCCAGCGAATATTACAAGAAAGCTTTCGAACTGCGCGACCACGCCAGTGAACGCGAACGCCACGAAATTGCCGGAAGTTACTATGACACGGTGACTGGCGAGCAGGATAAGGCCATAAAAGCTTACAAGGAATATATCCAGAACTACCCAAGGCAGGCGAACGCCTACAGCCGCCTGGGAAATGCCTACACTTCTCTCGGACAGTATGACTCTGCGACGGAAGCGTATCGCCAAGCCGTGCGCATTGATTCGGGCTACCTCGTCCCCTACATGAACATGGGGAACAGCCTCATGGCGCTTCAACAGTTTAGTGAAGCCCGTGCAGCAATTCAGAAAGCCCTGCCGGCAAGGGCAGATGACTTCCTCCCTCACAATACCTTTTACATCCTGGCCTTTTTTAATTCGGATGCAGCCGGCCTGAAGGAACAACAAGAGTGGTACGAGACTCACCCCGAGGGGGAGCACTTCAGACTGTCGCTCATTTCTGATACGGAGGCATACGCTGGCCATCTGAGCAAGGCACGAGAGATAACCAAGCGTGTAATTACATCATCGATTAAGGCCGAAAGCAAAGAAAACGCCGGGATCTGGGCGGAAAATGGTGCTCTACGCAAGGCTGCTTTCGGAAACACTGCGGAGGCGCTGGGCGCTGGGCGCTGCCGCTGCTGGTTTACAACTTATGCCTGCCAGCCAAGCGGTGGCTGACGAGGCAGCCTTAGCCCGCGCGTGCGGAAACTGTGGCCCAAGAACTGAACAGACGTTTCCCGCTGGACACTCAACTGCAGTCTGTGTGGCTGCCCTCCATTCGAGCTCAAGTGGAATTGAACCGCAACAACCCGACCGCTGCTATCGAAGCGTTGCAGGTTGCCATTCCTATTGAGATGGGACAAATCTCGTGGACGACCAACATGACTTGTATATTTCCGGCCTACATTCGCGGCCAGGCGTATCTGGCCGCGGGGCAGGGCAAGGAAGCTGCCACCGAGTTCCAGAAGATCCTCGACCACAACGGCATCGTGTGGAATTGCTGGACGGGTTCTCTCGCTCACCTCGGCGTGGCGCGGGCGAACGCGCTAGTCGCGAGGTCATCACAGGGAGCGGACGCCGACGTGGCACGCACACGCGCTCTCAACGCCTACAAGGATTTCCTCACGCTCTGGAAAGACGCCGACCCTGACGTTCCTATCCTCATCACTGCCAAAGCGGAATATGCAAAGTTGAAATAGCACAGCTGTCTAAGAGAATCGATGCCCTTCGAGTGTTTTTGCAGCTACAAAGTGCATGTACGCCATCAGATGTTGACTCGGCGCGAAATCTCGTTCATCGAATCGCCCAAAAGTGTTATCTAAACAGGTGGGTATCATCTCGATGAAAATTGTTACTCTCCAACAATATCGTGGCCGCAACCTAAAGGATTATTTTCGCGATCTCCCTTGGGAAGTCCTGATAGGCGCGGTTATGGGTGCGGCCGATACGAGTTTGCTTCCGTCTCGTCCAGTACCGGGGAAACGGCTTGCTCAGGTAAGCGAAGTGGATTGTGGCGTTGTGGATCACTTTCATAGTTCTGTCCAACTCTGGCGAAATAGGCAAGGTTTCTTCCCGGGCTCGCCCTGATTTTGCAAGTCCAGATTGACGGAGACGATTCGCGAACCACCAAACTTGCTTTACCTGCTTCCAAAGCAATTAGAATTGTCCTCAGGAGGTCGCATATGCTCCCCAAGGCGTTGTTCCTCTTGACTCTCGTTTTATTTCTTGGGCTTTCAGCAGTTCAGGCCCAGCAGATAGTTCCTGATACCCCGGCCGGCCATACCTTTAAGGTTTGGCTCGACGCCTTCAACAGCGGCGACCGTGCCGTGGAAGAAAAATACCTCCATACGTACGATCCCCTTCGGTCTCTCGACGACGAAATGCGCTTCCGTGGAATGACGGGTGGGTTCGTGATTCTTAAAATCATCAAAAGCGACCCACTGCAGCTTGAATTCATGGTGAAGGAGCGCAACAGCGAAACCATGGCTGTCGGCAAAATGGAGGTGAAACCCAGCGACCCCGCCATGGTCGCTAGTTTCTCTCTCCGTGCCGTCCCTCCTGACACGAAAGTCAGTGACCTCAGTTTCACGATCGACGCCGTCACCCGTGCCACGGTCATCGATGGCGCCGTTGTAGCTCTAAACGAATCCTATGTCTTCCCGGACGCTGCCAAAAAAATGGAGGAGACCGTCAGGGCACATCAGAAGAACGGGGACTACGATTCGATTACCGACGGCGACGATTTTGCCAAACGCTTAACCGACGATTTCCAGGCCGTCAGCCACGACAAGCATCTGCGTGTCATGTTTAGCCCCGCGCCCTTGCCGCCGGATATGGAGCCTCACGGCGACCCCAAGCGCGAAGCCGAGGAACGAAAAGAGATGGAGCGCATGAATTGTGGTTTTAATAAAGCGGAAATTCTCGAAGATAACGTTGGCTATCTCAAGTTCGATTTCTTTGCCGACCCGGGGATCTGCGGACCTACGGTTGTTGCGGCGATGAATTTCCTCGCCAACGCGGACGCCATCATCTTCGACTTGCGAGAAAACGGAGGGGGCGACCCCAAGATGGTCGCGTTCGTCTCATCTTATCTGTTTGTTGAGCGGACGCATCTCAACGATTTGTGGACCCGCAAGGGCGACATCACCGATCAGTACTGGACGCTTCCGTATGTACCCGGTAAGCGGCTGGACGGCAAGCCCGCCTTTGTCCTGACATCGTCACACACCTTTTCGGGCGGAGAAGAGTTCGCCTATAACCTAAAGACTCTCAAACGGGCCACCATCGTTGGTGAGACCACCGGCGGCGGCGCTCACCCTGTCCGTGGGCACCGCATCACCGAGCATTTCGCGATTGGCGTGCCTTTCGCTCGCGCCATTAATCCCATCACGCACACCAACTGGGAGGGCACCGGCGTTGAGCCGGAAGTCAAAGTTCCCGCCGCCGATGCCTTGACTGCCGCCAAGAAACTCGCCACAGAAAAGCTGGCCGCGAAGTCCGACACTGTCAGTCAATAGCTGATCGAATAGTTGACAGGATTAAAGAGCGTTTCTGGCTCCTCGGAGAGCACCCACAGGCGGGCAAGCAAATCTACAAGCGACACAGCTTCCGGCGTGAGGTGCTTCCCGGCAGGGAAGTATCTAATCTGCGATCGCCGTACGAGACGCGGGACAGATATTCTCCACATTTTTCACGGTGCTCGAGATCAGCAGCGCGCGTTCAAACGGCAAAGAAACGCACATAACGCCTTCCGCGAACGCTGGCAATGTCCGCGGTCTTTTAACTTGTAGTTAGATGGTCAAGATGTCGCTCGTCAACAGCACTGGCCACCTGAGGATGTCCGAGTTTTAGTTGATTGCAGCGACTCTCAATGTTCGGCACTGTAAGCCTACCTCGAACCAAGTTCAAGCGACTTCTACTGTCCGGACCTCCTTCTACGGATTCCGCCGTTCCTTCAGCAACAGGATCTCTTGATAGCCTTTGATGCGCCGGAACTTTTTCTCAGCTTCCAGTAGCCCGGTGGCGGTCCAGCGCAGTGGCTGATCTCCTTCTCGCCAACGTTTTACGTTGCGCGCCACCGCTGCACCGTGGACTCGTTGCAGTTTTCCGTCTCGCTGCAACTGCCCGTAGCTCTCCAGTTCCACTTCTTGGCCTTCCCGCGTTCGTACCCGCGGTCGTTCCAGCGGGATTTTCTGTCCCCCAAACACTACATAACCCGGCTGCTTCCCCCAGCGCACACAGCCGGCCGTGGGATTGGGGCGATGCGGAGGCCCCACCCGACGCGTGACTTCGTTTTCCAGAATGGCCCGCAGGATCTGCAGCCCCGCTTTACCGGTCGGCTCTTCCGCCTCTGCTTGCATCCCCGCCCACACCTCGGCGATGGGCAAAGGCACCCGCACCAGCAACTCTTGCTCTTCCACGACCTCGAACTTGTGATTGGACTTGATCTGAATTGTTCGATAGAGGGAGCATTTCAGGCAGACGGAACACGTGGCCGCGAGCGAGGCATGAGCTTTCTTTTCCGCGAACGATCGTCTGGATCTCGCGGCCACGAACTTGAGAGCGTTTCTTTGAGATAATGTTGCAGTGAGGCGCGACGCCCCGGAGAAGCTCAATCGTCGAGCCAATTACAATGCGCCGGCTTCAACTGCCAAATTCCCCCATTCCAGACTAACGGGATTCTAAAAGCTTTCAGCCGCAGCCCGAACGTGTCAGCGGGTTCCCTTCAGCCTCGTCGCGCTGCCTCGATGGCGGCAACGTCGATCTTCTTCATCGTCATCATCGCCTCGAAGGCACGCTTGGCCTCACCGCCACCAGCCGCAAGCGCATCGGTTAGCGCACGCGGGGTGATCTGCCAGGAGAGACCCCACCGGTCCTTACACCAACCGCATGCGCTTTCCGCCCCGCCATTGCCAACGATCGCGTTCCAGTAGCGGTCCGTCTCTTCCTGATTCTCCGTCGCGATCTGAAAGGAAAATGCTTCGGTGTGCTTGAAGGTCGGGCCACCATTGAGACCGAGACAGGGAATGCCCAGCACGGTGAACTCCACTGTCAGCACATCGCCCTTCTTGCCGCTCGGATAGTCACCGGGAGCCTCGTGAACGCTGGTTACTTTGCTATCCGGAAAGGTGGCGGCGTAAAAGCGCGCCGCCTCATGCGCGTCTTTGTCGAACCAGAGGCAGATCGTGTTCTTTGGCTTCATTTTCGTGTGCTCCTTGTGCTCGATCAAGGCGAACACCGCTGTATTTGACTCGGTCCGATCGCGACCAGTCCCTTTAAATCATATCCCTGGCCGTGATTGACGGCTACATACGAAGCTATGATGGGCCGCTCCAGAAGCGCTTCTTTTCCTTGGTACGCTTTGTTCAGGTAAAAAAGACAGGCGCCGAGACCGAGCGCGAGCACAATCGACGTGCTGACAAGCGCCTCTTCCATAGTTTCCATCCTTACGGACGAAGGATTGATGTCGATACAGTGAATACCCCATTTCTCAAACCTCCCGCCATGAATTCTTGCGTTCTTGCGGAAAAATTGCAGAGCCTTCAGTTTTAACATTTATACCGTTGACAGGCTGCGGACCCGAGAGTAACAACTAAAAAATGGTCCGAAGCGGCCTGGCTGGGAGCGCACAACCTCGATCCCCTGGAAAGATGAAGACGACTATGGAACACGCAAAAACAAGATCGGTCGAACTGCCCTTCCCGAGGTGAACTCTGACGAACTGAACAAGCCCGGAGCCTACGTAGAGCATGGGTCGGGTGACCTTTACCGAGTACCCAAAGAAGCGATCATCCCCGGAGGTTCTCCGATCATTCACAAGGAGAGCGTCGGATCGTCACGACTGATGCAAGTTAGCAATGCCCGACACAAGATCAAGCGATGAGAGCGGAACAGGAGAACCCCGATGCAGCAAGTTCGCGAAATCATGAGCAAAGACCTAAAGATTGCTTCTCCTGAGGATACGATCATGCAAGCGGCGCAGCTTATGGCCGCAACAAATTGCGGCGCCCTTCCCGTCGGAGAAAATGGCAGGCTACTCGGCATAGTCACAGACCGAGATATCACACTTCGCGCAGTGTCGAAGGGCAACGCACCGAATCACTGTACTGTGCGCGAGGTCATGTCCTCGCCGATCAAATACGTTTTTGAGGACGAAGCAACCCCCACAGTGGCACACAACATGAGCAAACTGCAGGTGCGCCGGTTGCTGGTGTTGAATCGCCAAAAGCGCCTCGTGGGCATTGTATCCTTGAGCGACTTGGCCTTGAAGCATGACGGTCCAGCTGCGGCTAGCACCCTGAAACAGGTTTCAAAACCGAACCCTGGATTCGCTGTCAAACCTTGGGACCCACTCGTGTCCGCAACGATTCCCGGGGCGCTCGGTCTTGTTGTTTTCTTGTCGGCGATGCTTCCGGCCATCCGGGCGAGTCGCATCAGTCCCGCGGACGCACTGCGACATGAATAGTTTCGCCACGATTCTTGTGAAGGAAGCGCTGTTCGCTGCCGATGTCGTCGAAGGGAACACGGGCCGCCGTCACTCGCAAGCATCCTCTGATGGGTTCAACGATCGCCCGCATGGCGGCCATCGCAGCGCTGTCTTCTGCACTAATCGTATGGATTGTTTGACTAGAGACGGTTCTCTTGAATCGTCGTCTTCATATATTCTCCTCCGATAGTTATCGACTGGTATTTGACATCACTGCAAGAAGATAAAAGGCAAACGTGGGAACGGAGAATAACGTCCGAATAATGTGAAACCGAAGCCAGCGCGCGCGTGTTTGGGCCCATTCCCGCGGTGGATTCTGAATCGACCAGGACTCGATTTGATGGTTCACACGCAGATTTGTGGGTAGGGTGATGATTAATACCAACGCATAGCCGACCGCACCTGCTGCAGCAAGTTGTCCTGAAGTGGAATGAACACCATATATCACAGAAAGGGCTACGCCTCCTGCCAGAGCCCCGTCCACGATCGGCATGTAGGGATCAAAAGTGTGATTGGTATGCTGGTGGAATTCAACATAGGCAGAAACCGAAAGCCGGGACGTTGCGCGTCCCAGCCCGATCCAGTTTACGAGCAATCCGCCGGTTGCGAGTGCGGCAAGAAAGAGAACGAGCAGTACGAATGAATTTTCCATGGCTCAGTTACCTATATTTTGATTCAGAACATCCTCAGCCGTTATCGAAGTTCCGTTTGTGCAGACCTTACTCAGATAAGCCTTATGGTGTTTTGGAGCCACCAGGGCCTGAGCTTCGTGTTAAAGCCGCTCTCACCGAAGTCGGCGGACGAAGTGGAGATCTAGGCCGGACAAAGGAGCGCCGACCTCGTGCATTGCACCGCCTATTGCGAGTGATCCGAGATCAATCGCGACTAATCCGGCGCTGTTGATCAACTCGATCACTAGCTGTTTGGCTCCGCTGTCGTCGCCGGACGTAAAGATGACGGTACGGGGCTTGTTCGGCGAGAAGTCCAGTATCCATCTCATCGGCATGTTGCTGATCGATTTTACAAGCCGTGCGCCAACCGCCATATCGGCGACCAGCTCGCTAGATGTGCGCCCCTTCAACGCGGCCCGCGATCTGGTGACTCCCGCCAGACTGATATCGGGTTTAGGGTCCATATGCGCGTTGGTCGCATCAATCAGAATTCGGCCACGCCAATCGATACCTTTCAGCGCTTCACGCACGTTCACCCAATGTACAGCGAGAATAACGATGTCGCACTCGGCCGCCTCTTCCCTGGTCCCCGCGATGGCGCCTGGACCGAGGTCAGCGACAAACTTAGCCAGTGTCTCCGGACCCCTGGAATTGGATACAACTACGGTATGACCAGCGATTATCAAATGGCGGCCGAATGTACCCGTTACGGTACCGGCACCTATAAAACCTACTTTCATGACCAATCTCCTTTCTTCGGCTGGACTTGCCTACTAATTTCGCCACTCTCATTGGCGTTACCGATTGTAAGATTCGGCTGCCGGTGATAAGGTGCGGTACTTTGTTCCTGTCACTCTGATAGGCATGAGCTATCAGCCATGGAACTTAGACATGTGCGATATTTCGTTGCCGTTGCCGAAACCCTCGGGTTTCGGCAGGCAAGCAAACGACTCCATGTCTCCCAACCCTCACTGAGCGTCCAGATCAAACAACTTGAAGAAGAACTGGGTGTCGCACTCTTCCGGCGATCAAAGCGACGGGTTGAAATCACTCGGGCGGGCGAAGTCTTCTTGTCTGCGGCACGAGAAATCCTGTTGAGACTTCAGCAGGCAACGGTAGCAGCACTTCATGCAGAGCGCGGCGAGGTAGGAACAATCCGGCTCGGATTCATTCCGACGGCGAGCTTCCATATTCTTCCCCGGGTTCTCGAGAAGATAAGAAGCACTCTTCCCCTTGTGAATGTGGAGCTTAAGGAAGGGCCTGAAGACCCTCAAATCGCAGGACTACGCTCGGGAGCGTTTGATGTCTGCATTGGTCATTTGAGTCGTACCTACGACCAAATCGAGAGCATGCTGCTGATTCGGGAGCGACTTGTTGTGGCTCTCCCGAAAGGGCATCGCGCAGCCCGCAAGAGGTATGTGGGCTTAAGAGACCTTAAAGGTGAGCTTCTCATCATGCCCTCGAAAGATTTGTTGCCAGGTCTGCATCAAATGATCGCGACGGCCTTTCTGGAGAATCGCATGCCGCTGGACAGATATCAAATGGCGGAACATTTCCAGACTGGGGTCAACCTGACAAAGGCCCGTGTGGGATTCATGTTCCTTCCATCTTCTGCAAAAGACTTTGTTCCTGATGGGGTCGTGTTACGACCTCCAGGTTTTTCTATCGGACCGTTGGACACGTTTGCTCTCTGGTCGCGTGGCAATGTAGACGCGCTTGTTCACCGCGTCCTCAGCCTTCTCAGGGAAGTCAGGGAGGAGTTGTGAGAACAGGCTCATAGCAGTGACCGTTGTATTGCTGGCGAGATACCGACCAGAACAAAGCCGCTCCGCGGCGGACGCTTCGCGTGAGACGAACGGAGCGATGCTTGCTTTTCGGTTGAGATAAGTTGTCTGGTCATAGGAGCTCCCCATGACCCTAGTAGACTCCAATGGATCCAAAACAGGCATCCAGGGGGAATCAGTCGGCCCGTGCCTGATTCAGGAGCTGGCTGGAGGCGTTTTTCAGATCAGTGACTTCAGCCGATGTTGCCGTCTGCACATAATCACTTACTAGCTTCTCGCAGTTCTTGCGGACTTCTTCGTAAGCTGCAGGATCTTGACCACGAATCGCGAGTAGTTCCTTCAGCCAGCGCTTTCCGTAACTGGCGTGGAGCGTTTCGTCGGCCCAATCGAAATCCATGTCATGTTCGCTTAAAGAGTCGCCGTAGGAATGAAACAAACGTGCGCGCTCCGGCTTATGCCGGATATTCTTGGTTTCGAAGAAAAACAGCATGCCCAGCAAATTGAGGGGAACTTCACCCGCGCCCGTAGTGGCACTTTCATATATGTAAGTGCCAAGGGGTACCCGGGCGGGATCAAGCTTCCACGCCATCAGCCGCTCATAGCCCATTCGGCAGTGCCGCGATTCGTCGTAGGTCCAGCGCGCAGAGTTATAAATCCATTCCCAGGGCAGCGTGTCCGCAAACGCGGCCAGGATCACACCGCCTGCTTCAGCGGCCCAAACCTCATTTATGTGGCTAATGGCCGAACGCAACTGTAATTGAATGCCTTCGCCATATGGATAGGAGGGATCGACAATATCTGGCCAATAAAATCGGCATGGCCAAAATCGCCGATCTCTTGCAGGATGTACGGGAATGGAATAGGGTCTCGCTCCCGGCACGGGATCCTCAGCAACGGAAGAGGCAGCAGATTCCACTCCCACTCCACCGAGTGCAGAAAGCCGCTTCGCGAGTGCGTCTGCCCACGCGGCCGCTTCAGACCTCGCTTCAATCTCTTGCGATATGCCTTGGATCCAGGATTCAAAAGCACTGATTTGCTCCGCCTTCTCCGCAACGGCCAATGCAAGGAATCGGTGAGTGGGACCATCCGCGATCAAGTCGGAGGCCTGCAAATACGATTGGTAGGCATCGCGCATAGCCGGCAATAGAACTCTTCCAACACCAAGAAGAAATGCGGGAACAGAAGGCGAGTCCTTCACGGCATCAAAAAGCGCGACCAGCGCGCGATCCGTGCCCTCTTCCTCCATCAAGCGGCTCGGAAAACGAAGCTCGAAAACCCGCTCCCGCAAGGAGTTGGCAGTTTCCCCACTTTGCCAGACATAGCGAGCCAGATTGGTTTTAATTTCGAGGGGAGCAATTGCCGTAATCCAGGACGCTTCTGCGATCAAAACGGAACGCTCGCAGAAAAAGAAACGCTTGAGCAATTGCGCGGTGTCGAATCGCATCCAGCGTGCCCGCTGCTGTGACGTCAATAGAAAATCGGATACGTGCGGCATATTTTCACGCGCGAAACTCTTGATCCAGACCGAGTGAATTCAATTCTAAGGCAGAATTGAGAATGATGCATGGGGTCTTTGTAAATCGGACTGCTACGTCTAGGGTGATTTAACTGGCTGCTTTTTATATTTTTTATGACAGCCAGTGCGGAGGCACCTGACCCCGTTGGCGGTAGAACTGCAAGACTTCAGCCCGTGTTGGTAGGGAAGGGACCACTCCTTCACGTGTCACTGCCAGGCCTCCGGTCACCACCGCGAAGCGCACAGCGTCGTCCAAGTTCGCGCCACGTGACAGCGCAACTGCTAATCCTCCATTGAAGGCGTCCCCCGCGCCTGTTGTATCTTCGGCCGATACTTTTATTGCAGGGATGTACGAAGAGGAATTGTCCGTCATGACCAACGCTCCCGTCTCGCCGAGTGTCATGACGACTCGTTTTACGCCACGACAAATAAGTTCTCGGGCTACTGTCTCCGGCTCAACGGCGGCATTCGGGATTCGCCCCGTTAATACTTTGGCTTCGCTTTGATTGGGTGTGAGAATGTCGACGAATTGCAACACAGAGTCCGGCAAAATTCTAGCTGGCGCAGGATTCAGAATTGTAAGAGCTCCTTTTTCGCGACCTTGTGCCATTGCCGCTCCAGCCGCTTCAGCTGGAATTTCCAGCTGGGTAAGCACGATTGTCTCAGGCGTCAAAATTTTCAGACATTGGGAGACTTCCTCGGCGGTTAATAGGTCATTCGCGGCTGGATCGATGGTTATGCAATTGTTGCCCTTCGCATCCACAATAATGAATCCTACGCCAGTAGGTTTATCCGGGACCTGGATCACCGAACTCACATCGACTTTTTCTTCGCGATGAAGGCCCAACGCCATGTCACCGAAGTTATCCAGCCCAATTTTAGCGATGAACCTTACTCGCGATCCCAGTCGTGCGCAGGCCACCGCTTGATTAGAACCTTTGCCGCCGAAATCAACGCGGTAGCCCTTCCCCAGCAGCGTTTCGCCAGGACTTGGTAGGCGATCTACTCTCATGGTGAGGCCCGTGGCATAACTGCCTACGACGATAATTTGATGATCCGTCAAGTAGATAACTCTCTTATGAAGATTGCGCGACGTCGCGGACGGTAACAATATACCAGCAGGTGAGCCACTGTTAATGATGCGCTGATTCAACAAAATAGCAAAGCATCGCACTCCATAGACACGTTCGCCGCAAACTGTTAACCGAGGGGGCTAGCCAGTTTTCCTCAGCGACATGTTGTTTTAGCCACCGTAAGGTCTCGACAGGCTTGTCATCCATGAGATCTAGAGTAAAAGGAAAACCCGCGCATGTTAGAGTCATGTGTACGACCGAGCTTAGGTCGGTCCACAGCTTTAGCGTCCTTGTCTCGTAATTGCGCTTGGCCATCGAAGCAGGCGCGAGCTTTGCAAAGAGTCATGTAGACCCTTGCGGATTTGGAGCACTTTGCACGATTTGCCTTGTAAAATCGCACTCCAATGCACGGGGCGGCCGACATTATGACGAATCCTAGCCATCATTTCGTGGCGGTAATTGGCGGGGCGATTTCAGGCTCGTCGGCCGCGGAAATTCTGGCGGATCACGGAATTCGAGTCGCCGTGTTTGAGCAGAACACGCGGCCGTATGGCAAGATTGAAGACGGTCTGCCGCGTTGGCACATCGAGCAGCGTAGACAGGAATATGCGCGCATCGACGCGCGCATGAAGAAGCCGAATGTGTATTTCATCCCCTGTACCAAGCTAGGCCGAGATTTTAATCTCCACCACCTTTTCGAGTGGGGCTTTTCGGCGGTAATTCTCGCCAACGGCGCGTGGCGCGACAGAGAATTGGGTGTGCCGGAAGCAGAGCAGTATGTCGGCAGAGGCCTCGTTTACCAAAATCCTTTTATCTACTGGTACAACCACAAGAACGAAAAGGACTACCTCGGACCGCATTATGAAACACCCGACGAAGCCGTGGTGGTGGGCGGCGGGCTGGCATCAATTGATGTGGTCAAGGTGCTCCAGCTCGAAAACTACGAACGTGCTTTAAGGGCTCGCGGCCTTCAGACCAGCATGCGCGAGCTGGAAAAAGGTATTCCGGAGGCATGCAAAGCACACGGCGTCAAGCCGGAAGAGCTCGGCGTAAAGGGTTGCCTGCTAATTTATCGTCGTCGCGAACAGGACATGCCGCTAGCACAACCACCCGACAACGCGACCTCCGAGCAGATCGCCAAAACGGAACAGGTGCGGCAGAAAATGCTGCGCTTGGCGCGCGATAAATACCTGTTTCGCATCCAGGATTGCAGGCTGACGACCGGGATCATCGTGCAAAATGGACGGCTCGCTGGGCTGAAGGTGGTTGAAACGAAAATCGAGGGCCGCAAGGCTGAACCGATCCCCGGCTCGGAACACGAACTCCACGCGCCGATGATCGTTTCTTCGATCGGCTCAGTGCCGGAGAAGCTTTCTGGGATCAACATGAATGGTGAATACTACACATTCGCTGGCAAGAATGTGCCGCGGTACGCCGCTATGGACCGCGTATTCGGGGTCGGAAACGTCGTCACGGGACAGGGGAATATCCGTGCGTCGCTAGTGCACAGCCAGAAAGTGACTAAGCGCGTGGTGGATTGCATGATGGGCGATGACGGACACGCTGGCGTTGCCGGCAGCGCTCAAGAAGTGATCCCACAGCTTTCAGACGACCAAATGGCGGAAGTGGAGCGCCAGGTTCATGCCCTTCAGCAAAAAGCGGGTTTCACTTCCGACTACGAATCCTGGATTGCCAAGGTGACTCCGCCCGATCTCGAATAGATCGTATTCCTCACAATTCGGATGCGTTTGCGAATTTCAAAGTTCATCTGATTCTGCTCACTTTGTGCTCACAAGTGAACGCGTGAGTTTGATGAAGTTCGATCCGGATGTCTAAATGTTCTTGGTAATCGCAGCTTAGTGGAAATTCATTTCTGCCGACCATGTCTCCCGCCTTGCTAGACAGCCTAGCTTCGAGTGAATTCAATTTCCCCCGGCGACTGCTGTTCAATAGATGGACAACAGGCTTCTGGCTCATGGCAGCGACCAGGGCAAGTTTTTGACCATACGGGCTTCGATCTCTCAGGCAGACCGTCGCTCGTGAATTCTACGGCCAAGACATGAATTCTACGGCAACTGTACCGATTTACATTTCCGGTGCATCCAGGAGAAATTCTCCGAGAGGAGTTTATGGTTCCTCTCGGACTGAGTATGAACGGAATTGCCACGGATTTGCGCGTTCCTGTGACCCGGATCGCCGATATCGTCAACGGGAAACGCGCAATTACAGCCGACAGACCTATGCGCTTCGCGCGCTACTTCAACAACAATCCGGCGTTCTGGATGAATTTCCAAACGCGCTATGACCTAGAAGTTGCCCAAGATGAAATTGCTGAGGTCGAACGCGATGTGCGCCCTCTGGAAGCAGCGCCAGCAAGGTAGTTCAAATGCGAGCCGCCAGCGAACACGACGCACGCTCTAGACCTCATTGTCAAAGGCAGGGAACTTGGTAACATCTGTGTTAACAAGTGCGCCTAAAACCGCCCATTTCCGCCATCCCCGAAACCAGGAAACCGCTTGAAACAATTTTTGCGACTTTTCGTGAGCTTTCGAAGCGACCTTCCCGCGGTGCATTGGCTCGGTGGGAGTAATCTCATAGGCCGCAAAGCTTCCGATTGTCCCTGCGAGGCCATACCTTTCGTGTGGGAAGACGTAGTGTTCAGGCTCGCATCTCGACACCCACTCGTCGTGGGATCGTACAAGACACTCTGCAGGTCGTTATCGCCCAGGAACCAATTGAAGGCAGTCCATGCTTCCTTGCGCCAGCGTCCGCTGCCCGTCGTACAGCGCTTTGTCCGCGGCATACAGAAGAGTTCCGATTGTATCCGCGTTTTCCGGATAACTGGCAATCCCCACGCTCACAGAGAGCAGTGGCTCCTGTGGTTCCGTTTCGAACAGTTCACAAATTCTTCGTGCACCAATGAGGCATCAGATTTCTGCGCAACCGGCTCTTCGCTCTGAAAATAATTGTTTTCACCGCCGGCACCCGGCGATTCAGCGCTTGGGCAATCTCGGAATAACTCATGCGCTTGTAGTAGCGCAGTACGAGCGGACGCTTGTAGCAGTCCGGCAACCGGTTCAGCTCTTCCCTCACGTACCGCTTCGCTTCCTTGCGAAGCACCTGCGAAAGAGGCGAAGGCGTCGAAGAATCCGCCACCGCGCACAAATCATTTCGCGCGAGCACCGAGCACCTCTCACGCTTCCGCCGCCGCAATTTATCAATGCAGTGCCGCCCCGCGACCTGACAAACCCAGGGCCGCAACGGATGCTCCGAATCTTTCTTGTCGAGCACCAGATGCAGTTTCAAGAAAACCTCAGCCGCGGCATCTTCCGCGTCTTCCGGCCGCCGAAAGAAGCGTCGACAGACCTGCAAGACGTGCTGATAGTGGGCAGTATAAATGGCGCTCAAAACTTCCGGAGAAGTCTGTAGCGCTTGATCCAGGCCCTCGCCGAAGCCTGCCCTTTCAAAGAAGCTTTTGGATTGAGGTGCAATAACCTGTGTCGCCATGACTGCTCCCTTGCCGGTGAATTCTGGGCACACCCTCAAAGGCGGATCCAAGGCAATCCTGGACCCAGCGTGCCGCCATTTACTATGCGGAACTGTCTCCTCTCCGGACTGCGTTCCTCGGGACAACCAAGGTCCATAGGTTTCTTTACTAGTTCTCACGCCTCACCCGGTGCGTGGCACTGTATTGCGCAATTTTTATTCGTAGCGCAGGGCGACGATTGGGTCCACTCGCACTGCTCGTCTCGCTGGCAGGTAAGAAGCCAGCAGCGCCACGAGCATCAGAAGGGCCGCGACGCCAAGAATCGTCGTGGGATCGCTGGGCCTGACATCGTACAGAAATCCGGACAGCACCCACCCCAAAGCGAGCGATCCGGCCACTCCTATCAAGACCCCATACATCGCAAGTCTCAGACCTTGCGCAATCACCATACGCAGGACCGTGCTACGGTCCGCGCCGAGAGCCATGCGAATGCCGATTTCCGGCACGCGCTGCGTGACCGAATAGATCATCAGCCCGTATAGTCCGACCATCGCGAGTACAAGCGCCGTCCCTGCAAAAATCGCCAGTAGCATCGCTCGGAAACGCGGACCGCTGACCGAGCCAGAAATGTTGTCCTCCATGGTGCGCACGCGCACGACTGGCTGATCAGGATTGATGTCGTGAACAGCGCTTTGCAAAGCCGTGACGTCGGCGAGAGGATCGCGCTCGGTACGGAGCACCACCGAGAGAGCAAACACAGGCAACAAGGAATCCCCCTGGCGCACCGACACGTACATTTCCCCCTGGGGTTCACCGGCGAGGTCCTGCTTAAGGTCGCCGACAATTCCGACAACTTCCATCCAGGGAACGGAGGCATCGGACGTAGCGCCGAGCTGGATGCGCTTGCCAATCGGATCAGCATCGGGAAAATACTGCCGCGCCGCCGCTTGATTGATCACTGTCACATACGGCGTGCCCTCCATGTCGGATTCCGCAATCAGCCTGCCACGGATAAGCGGCACGCCCAGAGTTTCCAAATATCCCGCGGTCACTGGTCTGTAGCCAATGACCACGTACTCGTGTGGCGATTTTGGCGCGCGCCCCTCGATGTTGAAGTGAATGGCACTGCCGGTACCGGTAACCGGCAAAGTGGTAGCACCGCCGGCGTTGCGTACACCGGGGGTGGCCCGAAGCTTTTCCATCAAGCGATCGAAAAATGCCATGCGATCGGCGGATTTCGCGTAAGCGTTGGTCGAAAGTGGAATGTCGGCTACCAGAAGATTTTCGGGCCGGAAACCAGGAAGCTGGCTGGACAGCCGTTCGAAGCTCTGCAGCAACAGACCTGCGCCCACAAGCAGGAATAGGGCGAGCGCGACCTGGGCAACGATCAGAGCATTGCGAACGTGACGCCTGCGCCTCGTTCCTGTTGAAGCGCGAGGCGTTTCATTCAGGACATCGCGCAAATCGACGCGCGCTGTTTGCCATGCGGGCACCAGTCCGAATAACACCTCGGACAACACCGCCAAACCAACAGCGAAGAGCAGCACGCGCCAATCGAGAGTGACCGGAGAAACATGTGGCACTGCGGTGCCAGCGAGCCTCA
The DNA here is from genome assembly GCA_963722985.1 of Candidatus Acidiferrales bacterium. GTDB lineage: Bacteria > Acidobacteriota > Terriglobia > Acidiferrales > UBA7541 > Acidiferrum. Next base: position 55,930 of record CAVROZ010000009.1, read on the forward strand.
GCAGCCAGCTCATGCTGCACCACGCGAACAAAACGCCTACGCTGGTGCCCACGAGCGCGAGCAGGCCGCTTTCCATAAGTAATTGCCGCAGCACTTGCGCTTGCGACGCTCCCACTGCGCTGCGCACAGCGATTTCCTGGCGCCGTGTCGTTGCTCGCGCGAGTAACAGGTTCGCGACATTTCCGCAGGCGATCAGCAAAACCAGACCCACCGCGGCCAGCATCACCAGCAATGCCGGCCGAATATTCGCGACCAGCTGGTCGCGCATCGACGTCACGCCCGCACCCATATCCGTATCAAACGTGGGATACTCTCGCGCAAGATTCGCGGCGATAATCTTCATCTCCGACTGCGCTTCCGCTAGTGAGACATCGTCGCGCAAGCGTCCTACCGCAGTAATTCCAGGATGCCAGTTGCGATCGTCGGGGAGTGCCTTTGCCCATGGCTCAAACGGGACGTACACGTCGGAAGGAACCAAAAGCTGATAATCGGGAGGCAGCACACCGATTATGGTGTAGCTCTTGTTGTCCAGGATAAGGGACTTGCCGAGTGCTTCCTCGGAGCCGACAAAGTGGCGGAGCCAAAAACCGTAGCCCAACACCACCACTTGCGCTCCTCCGGCCCGGTCTTCTTCTGACGCAAAAGTGCGGCCCAAACGAGCACGAACTCCCAGCAAAGGGAACATCGAAGCGGAAGTCATTTGCGCCGGCAGACGCTCTGGTTCCGCGTTTCCAGTCAACGTAAGCGTGGTAATTCGCGTGGCAGACATCGCCGAGAAGGATTTAGCGCGGCCGCGGAAATCCTGAAAATTCTCATAGGAAGGACCGACCACCGGAATTGCTGGAAGGCGCTCGGTGATAATGCACAGTTGATTCGGAGCGCGAAATGGTAGTGGTCGGAGCAGCACGGCATTGACCACGCTAAAGATCGCGGTGTTGGCGCCAATGCCAAGCGCCAGCGTAACTGTTGCGAGTACCGTAAAGCCGGGCGCACGCCGGAGACTACGGGCACCTTGGGAAAAATCCTGGCAACGCTGCTCGATCCAAACAAAGGAACGTGCCTCGCGGTGCAGTTCTTTGACGAGTTCGATGCCCCCATACGCGCGGCGAGCGGCCATCCTGGCATCGCAAGGGGTCAGGCCGCGGCGCTCGTAGTTTTCCTCTAACAATGAAAGGTGGGATGCGATTTCCCGAGAGAGTTCGCGCTCTGCAGCATTCCGGCGGAACAGGTTAACCAGTCGGGCGAAGAATCGGCGCATCTTTCAGGCTCCTTCCGCCAGCAGCTTGTCCACCAAACCGGACATGCGCCTCCAACGTAGGGTCTCTTGCGCCAGCGCCTTTTCTCCAGCCTTGGTGATGGCGTAAAACTTGGCTTCGCGGTTGCTCTCGGTCCTGCCCCAGGTACCTTTAATCCAGCCCTGCTGTTCGAGCCGCACCAGCGCGGGGTAGAGTGTGCCCTGGTTGAGCTGGAGCAGTTCGTCCGACATCTGCTGCAACCGCGCAGCGATCGCATAGGCATGTTGGGCGCCCATGGTTTTCAAGACGCGCAGAACGATCAGGTCGAGTGTGCCCTGCAGTACTCCCATCCGGCGGTCTTCGCTTGACATCCAAGTAATCCTCGGCCGTCAGTATCTAATGGCTTTACTTGATTGTCAAGTGGACCGGGTGCGGCCAGCGCGGCCCGGAGAACCAATACGCGATGACAAGACGAGGAGCAGATCTAGAATCGAGCCCACTGCCAACAGCCCCTACATGCATTCGGGCTACTGCCCAAAGAGACCGCACGGTAAGAGATACTCCCAACGAGATGAATCGATTCTGCGGGGGGAAAATGCTTTCACTTTGTACGGTGCCAGTCGTATTCGGGGTTATTTCGTGCACTTTTGCTCCTCTCGAGCCGCAGTATTGCGCAATTTCGGCATTGGGTCGGTAACTGAGCGGGGAAAGGATTCGGCGGGAAAGCGTTCAGGGTTGTTTCGATCGGTGTTTCCGACGGCGGAACACGGCCATGTTGAGTAGACCTGGGTTGAAGTCCTTCTGTACTCCCGCCGCCCTGGTTGCCGCGTTCAGTATAGCGACTAATTCCGGGTAACGTGGCCTGCCCGTCTCTTTTCACAAACGCAAGCGCATTGAGTTTTTCTATTGCATTTGCCGGTTTGTTTACTCTATTGATTAACGCCGGCAATTCCTTGGAAAAGCGGGGCGAAATCCCATGTTGTATGTTCCGGTTTGAGGGACGTTGGACGCCAGCCTTCGCGGAGGGAGTTGAAGTTTCAAGCACAGCCATCCCGACCAGGACCTCTAGGATTTCCAGGCTGTTTATGCCAGCCTGGAAAAGTCCAAAATTAGCTTCACGGGCGATGAGACTCTCAGGATTAGTGGACATGATTCCATTGATCGCCAAGTCTCGGAGTTGCCCAATCTTCGGTGCCTTCTCTTCGAATTCTCGCCAAGACTTAGGGTGTGGCTCGTCATTTTGGGCAATGGTTCTCGGTTTGCGCATGGAATGGTGGCGAAATCGCGGTTATTGCTTTCGCGTCGCCAGGATGGTTTCTCGCTCGCGGTCCTGCCAGCGTTGCTATTCTTCTTGCATGGTGGAAAGATTGCGCCGCCTGCTAACGCTTGGATTTGTTGTGATCCTGCTAGCGCCGTTGGTCTGTGCGTACCAGATCGCCCTCCGGAACGGATCTGTCATTCATTTTCAGAAATACCGCGTGGTGAACAATGAACTCCTCTATCTGTCCCAAAGCGGCGAAGAGCTATCGGTTCTCCTGACGGACATCAATTTTGCACGCACTGAAGAGTTGAACGCGAAAGAAAATCCTCCGCTGGATGTGCAGGCCCTGATCGATCAAATGAATGTGGTAAGGAAGGCCGCCCCTCCGCCGAAACCGGCATCGCCGTTGGGAGATGTTGCGCGGCAATTGGGGCTAAAGGGCGAGGTCGATGCCGAAGGCCGGGTGTTCACTGACGATGACTTCCCTTCTTCCCCGGTTTCGCCGGTTCCGATAAATATCTCAGCAACGCCATCCCCGGGCGGAAACGCCGCAGGGCAACCATCGCACGTAACGAATTCCCCGGCGGCGAACTCCGATTGGGCCGCGAGTAAAGCCAAGATCGAACTGTTCCTGAGGAAAACGGAGAATTTAACGGAGCAGCAGTATGCTGCCAAGATACTAGGGCCCGATCTGGGGGAAGTTCAATTTCCAAGGCGGTCCCATTGGCAGACGGAGATCTATCGCGATCATCAGCGGTACATTGCGGACGCAAAGTTATGCATCTCGGACCGAGTTTCGGACGAGGGACGCCGCCAAAATCTTGCGTGTTCCAGACTCGACTCCGACAAATCCAATGTGCAATCCTTGAGAGCCACCGGCAAAGCGTCAGCCGAAGAGTGGAAGTCTCGCCAGGACGCCTTTGCTCCGCACTGACTATTGCTCCGTTGCCACGGCAGCTTCGACACTCTTTATCGCGAATTGCAGAACGTCATCGAGAGATCGGTATCGAGTGTGACGCGGAGAATTTCTCAGTCGATGAGAGTTTTTGCGATCATCGACACTAAAAGAACCAGCCAATCGCAAGTAGCGCGCTACTGCGTCGCTCCGCAGGATGCGAGCGTTGGATCTCTGAAAGATAAAGCTCTCCACTTGGTTGACACGCATCGCGATTAACGAAAGTCTGATGTTCCTGCGCAGAAGCCGCAACCAATCCGAGATATCGTTTGACGAAGATTTCGTCGACGCGGAGCGATTTGCATCACGCCTGGAAGTTTCCGATTCTTATCCGGACCCTGAGACGAGGTATCCAGTCACAAAGGGGATGTCTCCCAACACCTGCTTTTCTCAGCCTTCCGCGAGTCTTGCGCAATAAATGGCCTCAGTCGTGGAGCACGACGCTCAAGAGGGAATCATTAATCTGCAGGCCGCCGTTGTACTTGATGAAACCGAGTTTTCTGAACTTATTCATGAAAAAGTTGACACGAGAGCGAGTCGTGCCGATCATTTCCGCCAACATTTCTTGCGATACTTTGGGAAGGACTCCTTGGAGCTGATCTTCCTTGCCATAGCGGGCCAGCAAAAGTAAGGCCCGAGCCAGACGCTTCTCGCTCGAGTTAAAGAGCTGGTCAATAAGATCTTCTTCGATACGGATGTTCCGCGTAAGTATATGAGCGATGAATAGATCAGAGAACGCATGTTCCGTGCGGAGGACGCGTATCATTTCGTTTCTTGCGATGGAAAGAATGGAGGTAGGTACGATCGCGGTGGCTGTTCCCATGCAGACGGACTGGCCCGCCAAACATCCCTCACCAAAGAAATCGCCTGGGCCGAGAACTGCCACGACCGCTTCTTTGCCGTCTTCATTAATGACCGAAAGCCTTACACCGCCTTCCTGAATGTATTCCACACCTTTTGCAGCATCGCCTTGAGAATAGATTTTTTCCGATTTTCGAAACTTTACAATTTTCCGCGCGGCGCCCGCCGTATCGAGAAATGCCTGCAGATCGAAAACGAATGTTTTCCGGGATCGACGCTTGGACTTTTTGGCAAATGTTTTGGGCATTCCTGATAGCCGAGCTTTGGTAAAGAGCCAATATATTTTCGAGAACCAACACAATCATAGCACTCCGGACAACATAGGTGCGGACGGAGCCCCAATGCCTCTCGCTCATTAATCTGAGGAGCGCAATCCGCGCTCAAGAGTCGTCGCGCGGTCAACAGTCAGCACGGAGAAAAGTGAAAGGTTCTGCGCGCTCAAAAAATTTAGGTGGAGATGATAGTTCCGAAAGCGCCTTACTCGTGCAGGACGACGGTCAGAAGGGATTTATTGACCTTGATTTTTCCGTTGTATTCGATAAACCCCAACTTCCGGAATTTGTTCATAAAGAAATTCACGCGCGATCGGGTCGTCCCGACCATACTCGCCAAAGTCTCCTGCGACACCTTTGGCAGCATTCGGTCCGGTTGTTCCTGTTTCCCGTAGCGTGCCAGCAAGAGCAATGTGCGAGCAAGTCGCTTTTCACTAGAGTTGAAGAGCTGGTCAATCAAATCCTCTTCCACCCGGATATTGTGGGCGAGCATATAGGCGATGAAGTGATCCGATAATGCGTGCTCCTCATGCAGCACGCGTAGCAACTCTTCCTTCCGAATGACGAGAAGGGTGGTTGGTGTCACGGCCGTTGTTGAGCCCATCCGGAGCGTCTGACCCGCCATGCAGCCCTCGCCGAAAAAATCCGTCGGACCGAACATCGCCACAACCGCTTCTTTCCCGGACCCGTTCACAACGGACAGTTTGACGCCACCCTTCTGGATGTACATCACCGTGTCGGCTGCATCGCCTTGCGAATAGATGCATTCGTTTCTATGATATTCTGCGACTCTTCTCGTCACTCCGGCGGTGTCGAGGAAGGTCTGCGCAGTGAAAGCGCCGGCAGCTAGATTCTTGCGGCGTTTCTTTGGTTTCATTTTCATGTGACAAGAGAGCGCTATGGAACCAGACCATGCTATCAGCACGATATCCGTAAAGGTGTGCAAAACAGGACAGCATGCCTCGCAGGGAATTCGTAACATTCGTGCCGGATGGCGGTACAGAGAGGCATTGACCAGCCTAGGCGGGGCTCGGATAGTGCTTTTCCGTTCGCCGTCCATTTATCTATCGCCGCGCCGAATGCCTTTCGATTGAATTCAGCCAAATTGAGGGACTGTGAAGTTGAGCCCTAGTGCATGGAATTCGTTCGCAGGACGACGATCTTGTGAAACTGTCCAAAACAGCACAGCGTGAATCTCTGACAGTCAGTAAGATTGATGCTGCACGGCCGGAATTGTGAATCCCACCTTCCCTAAAGTTGCCGCCGCTATGGCCTTATAAGAGCCGAAGTCGTTGTCGTATCGGGGAGAGCTCGGCTGCCCTCGTAATCTTGCTTCGAACGCGAAAAGAGGAAGGTATGTACTTACTTGCTGGAATTCTCATCGGGTTAATCGTTGGATGGGGCACAGGAAGGCTTCTTAAAGGGCATGGCTACGGCCCGCTCATGGACTTGGCTATGGGAGTAGGCGGCGCTATCAGCGGTGGATTCGTCATGCGTTCGGCGAACATCCAAGGCGTCGGCGGAACAGCAGCAACTACATTGGCCGCGGCAATCGGTGCGGCGATTCTGGTACTTGTTGTTGGTTTAGCGAATGGAAGAAGGCTTCACCTCAGCCAGGTGAAGAGTTCCGATGATTGAGGTCGGCTCGGTCACAGACCATGCGCAGGCTGGGTCAGGAGAAGCTTTCATGTCAGCAGAAAACGGATCGGGAATCATCCTAATAAGGCAAGGCACACTCTTGCCGGCAGGATTGACCGCGGAGAGCGAATCTTTCTTGCCGGGCTGGAGAATTATCAGTGACATCGACGCATACGAACTCGGCCGAAAACTTGCGCAAGCGCATTGGAACTTCTTCTGTATGGTCGGAGAAACCAAGGCAATCGCTTGGGGGCGCGAAGGTCAAGAAACGGAACGCCGGGCAGCGAGGCGGATCCTGGGGAAATTGAAAGAGAACGATTTTAACTGCCTGGAGATCACCAAAGTCACGGCGAAACGTTTTCTGGGGATTCCCTTTCTGAGTGCTACTGCGAATGTTCGACATATTCAAGAGAGCATGTACCTGATCCTTGACAAGAAACTGTCCGCGATAAGGCCCGTTGCCGCGACGCCAAGCGGGGAAATGGATCGCGCCAAGCAAATAGATCGCACGGAAGAAAACGCAAAGGTCGGAGCCCTGATTTCGAGTTCGTAAGAATTCGCGGGAGATATGAAAATGAAAACGATGCGTAATTCGATTCTGTGCCTGACTGCCGTGCTTCTTGGGACCACTTTGCTCCAGGGACAGGAGCTTTCGAAGTATCGAGGTTTTTCGCTTGGGACGAACCTGGCAGACGTTTTAAAACTCAGCGGTCAGAAATTGACGGATGTGAAGACACTTCACGCTCGGCCCGCATTGATTCAGGAGTTGTCCTGGTGGCCGGGAAGCTCTCCTGGGGCTTCTGCCCAGCCGCAAAGCGTTGAGGAAATTCTCTTCTCTTTCTCTGGCGGCGAACTTTATAAGATTTCCGTGACCTACGAGCGCGCCTCCACGCAAGGCCTCACGGTGCAGGACATGGTGAGCTCCATTTCGGAGGAATACGGCCCTCCGACAAATGTTGAATCGGAAATGGATGCCTCAAACAAGGGATATGACACGAAGCCCGGCCCTGTCGCGGCTTGGCAGGATTCACAATACTCCTTCGAACTTGTCCGGGCTTCGTACACGGATCGTCTCGGACTAAGCATCTACTCCAAAGCGGCGAACGCAGCAGCCGAGCAGAGTATTGAGCAAGCCGTGAAGTTGGAAGAACAGGAGCGCCCGGAGAGGGAAGCCAGTCAGAGGAAAAGGGATGCCGACGACCTTGAAGCGACGCGGGAAAAGAACCAGAAATCTTTCCGCCCGTAGTGAGGTCCCACGCGTTCGAGGTCAAGATAGAAAAGATTATATAGATTGAATGGAGGTCAAAGAAATGAGAGCCAATATCACGCCTTTGCATGATCGCGTGTTCGTGCGCAGGTTGGAAAAAGGGGAAACCGCGAGAGGTGGGATCATCATCCCCGATACGGCCCAAGAAAAGCCACAAGAGGGCGAAGTGATCGCTGCCGGCAGCGGGAAGAGGGAAAAAGGTCATCGTGTGCCTCTCGACGTTCAGGTGGGAGATCGAATCCTGTTCGGCAAGTACACCGGAAGCGATATCACCATCGATGGGCAGGAGTATTTGATTCTCCGCGAGGAGGAGATCCTGGCGAAGGTAAGCGGGATGGCCAAAGCAGCTTCCAGCAGGAAGTAGCGTCCCTGAAAAGAAGTTCTGATGGAATGGAAAAGCTCGATCACCGAGGAGGGTGAAGTCCTATGGCAAAACAAATTGTAACTGGTGAAAATTCACGTCAGGCGATTTTGCGGGGCGTCAATATTCTAGCTGACGCGGTAAAGATCACGCTCGGCCCGAAGGGGCGCAATGCCGTCATCGAGAAGAAATTCGGGGCGCCCATCATCACAAAAGATGGCGTAACCGTCGCAAAAGAGATCGATCTGCAAAACCCACTCGAAAATATGGGCGCGCAGATGGTGAAAGAGGTTGCATCCAAGACCTCGGATGTAGCCGGTGATGGTACTACGACTGCGACGGTCCTGGCGCAGGCAATTTTCCGTGAAGGCGTGCGCACCGTAGCGGCTGGCGCGAACCCAATGGCGCTCAAGCGCGGCATCGATAGGGCGGTGGAAGTTTCGGTTGGCGAGATTAAAAGACTCTCCCGCGACGTAAAGGGTGACATGATCGCGCAGGTTGGTACCATTAGCGCGAACACTGACAAACAAGTGGGCAAGATCATTGCTGAAGCCATGAACAAGGTCGGCAAAGACGGCGTCATCACGGTCGAAGAGTCCAAAACCATGGACACCACCCTCGAAATCGTCGAGGGGATGCAGTTCGATCGCGGCTATCTTTCACCTTATTTCGTCACTGATCCAGAACGCATGGAATGCATCCTCGAAGATGTTCGCATTCTGATCCATGAGAAGAAGATCAGCTCGATGAAGGACCTACTGCCATTGCTGGAGCAGATGGCCAAACTGAGCAAGCCGCTGCTGATTATCGGAGAGGACATCGATGGCGAAGCTTTGGCCACATTGGTGGTGAACAAGTTGCGCGGCACACTGCAATGCGCCGCCGTGAAAGCCCCGGGTTTCGGGGACCGGCGTAAGGCCATGCTTGAGGACATCGCCGTTCTCACCGGTGGGAAATCCATCACCGAGGAACTTGGCCTTAAACTCGAGAACGTGAAAATTGAGGAGCTCGGTAGCGCAAAACGGGTGGTGATCGACAAGGACAACACCACCATTATTGCCGGCGCTGGAAAATCCGGCGAAGTCGAGGGCCGGATCAGACAGCTCCGGGTGCAGATCGAAGAGACAACTTCGGACTATGACCGGGAAAAGCTGCAGGAACGTCTGGCAAAACTTGTCGGCGGAGTTGCGATCATCAAGGTGGGTGCGGCGACTGAGACAGAACTGAAAGAGAAGAAAGCTCGTGTCGAGGATGCCATGCATGCGACCCGGGCGGCGGTTGAAGAAGGTATTGTCCCAGGCGGCGGCACGGTCCTCCTGCGTTGCTTGCCCGCGCTAGAAAAGCTCAAGCTCCACGACGACGAAGCCACCGGAGTGAACATCGTCAGGCGGGCGCTTGAAGAACCCTTGCGACAGATCGCACAAAACGCCGGCCACGAAGGTGCATTGATCGTGGGACGCGTGCGCGAATCGAAGGATGATAACTTTGGCTTTAACGCGGAGACCGGTGAGTTTGGCGATCTGATCAAGGCCGGTGTGATTGATCCGTCGAAGGTTACCCGTCTCGCACTGCAGAATGCTGCCTCCATCGTGTCCTTGATGCTTACGACCGAAGTCCTGATTGCCGACTATAAAGATGAAGAGAGAACGGCGGCAGCTGGCGCAGGCTATGGCGGAGGGCCGAGCGGAACGTATTAACCATAGCTGCTGAAGACTCGAACGAATCAGCATAAAGATGGGAATTGAATGCCACAATCGGAGATCGAATCTCCGGCGGAAGGGTCATCTCTGATCGACACTGCAGCTAATACGAAGGAACTTGAAGTAATCAGCCTAGAACCGCTTGCCGCGGAAGAAAAATTGGCGCCTCTATGGCCAATCCATCCACGGCCGGTCCTTCCAAGCAGAATCGCGGTCGTTGGAAACTACCTGCCTCGGAAATGCGGCATCGCGACATTCACGACCGACCTGTGTGATGCAATTCACGCGGAATACGGTGGCGCGGAGCTTTTGGCGTTGCCGGTCAATGACACTGAAGAAGGCTACAACTATCCCGCGCGGATCCGGTTTGCACTCTCCCAAGATGAGTTGGCTTCCTATCGGCAAGCCGCAGAATTCCTGAATTTCAGCAACATCGATCTGGTCTGCTTGCAGCACGAGTATGGAATTTACGGCGGACCGGCCGGTGGTCACATCGTAGAATTTTTACGCCGTCTGCACATGCCTATCGTTACCACCTTGCACACGGTGTTGCGCGATCCGGATCCCGATCAGTGGGCCGTGATGGAGGCAATTGCTGCTCTGTCGGACCGCTTGATCGTCATGAGCCGACAGTCAGCGGAGATCCTCCAGGAAGTGTTTCACGTCTCCTTGGAAAAGATAGATCTCATTCCGCACGGCATTCCGGATCTCGCGTTTACCGACCCCAATTTTTACAAGGATGCGTTCGGAACGGAAGGAAAGGAGGTTTTGCTCACCTTTGGTTTGCTCTCACCGAACAAAGGTATAGAAAACGTGATTCAGGCTTTGCCCAGTATCCTCGCACGGCACCCCAATGTTGTTTACATGATTTCCGGTATCACCCACCCACACATCCTCCGCCACGATGGCCAAGACAAATACAGGCTATACTTGCAGAATCTTGTCAGGGAACTAGGGCTTGAGGACAAAGTGATTTTTCGCAACCGCTTTGTCACTGCTCAAGAGCTGGTGGAATTGATCGGCGCTGCGGACATTTACATAACGCCTTATAAACACAAAGGACAAGTCGTCTCAGGAACTCTCGCATATGCCCTGAGTGCCGGCAAGGCCATCATCTCCACGCCCTATTTGCATGCCACCGAATTGTTGGACGATGAGCGCGGCGTGCTCGTTCCCTTCGACGATCCCCAGGCTATTGCCGCGAAAACGATCGAACTATTGGACAATGGCACCGCGCGACACGCCATGCGGAAACGTGCGTATCTCTATTCCCGAGATATGGTTTGGAACCGCGTGGCCCAGCAATACATGGGGAGTTTTGAACGTGTGTACAACGAACGGTTGCGAAGTCCGCGTGCCACATTTTCGGCACAGAACACCCAGAAGGCCCTCGATCGGCTTCCGGCAGTAAAGCTCGATCACTTAGAGCGGATGACCGACCATACCGGGATCATTGAACACGCCGTCTTTGTGGTCCCAAACTATCCAGAGGGTTACTCAACCGATGACAACGCGCGTGCTCTCATTGTGGCCATCCTGCTCGAGGACTTTGGCAGCATGGCCCCAGTTGGTTCGCTTGAGCTCGCGTCACGCTATCTTGCTTTTTTGTGGCTGGCGTTCGATCCGAAGACCAAGAGATTCAGGAATTGCCTCAGCTATGAACGCCAGTGGCAGGAACCGGAAGGTTCAGAAGACAGCCACGGTCGCGCCTTATGGGGATTGGGCACCGTCCTCGGCAGAACCAGGGCTGCCGGGCTCAGGGGAGCTGCCGGCCGTCTGTTTGAATTAGCCGTGCCAGCGTCGGTTGAGTTCAAAAGTCCGCGAGCTTGTGCTTTCGCTTTGCTGGGTATCGAGGAATATCTCGAGTCGTTTCCGGGCGATCGAGCCGCTCTGAACGCGGCGGACGCACTGGCAAATCGGTTGCTCGATTCGTACCGAGCACACCGCTCGGTTGACTGGAAATGGTTTGAGAACGGGCTTGCATACTCCAATGCCCGGTTGCCGCAGGCACTTTTGCGGGCAGGGAATCGCAGCGCAAACGTGGAGATGGTTTCGGCTGGCTTCGAAGCGTTGGAGTGGTTAGCGCTGATCCAGCGGTGTGACCGAAAAGGCCACTTCGTGCCTATCGGATCGCACGGTTTCTATTCGAAAAATACAGAAAAAGCACGCTTCGACCAGCAGCCGGTGGAAGCCTGCGCAATGGTTTCAGCCGCGCTCCAGGCGTATCGTGCAACGGGACAGCACCGCTGGAGGAAAGAGGCGTGGACCGCTTTCAACTGGTTCCTGGGGGATAACGACCTGCAAGTTGCACTCTACGATCCCGCCACGGGCGGATGCCGGGACGGCCTGCATCCCGACCGCGCCAATGAAAACCAGGGAGCTGAATCTACCCTATCGTTCTTGATGGCACTGCTCGAAATGCGCAAGCTCGAGGGATCCAGCGGGACCGGAAATAGTCTTTAATCGGCATCGCAAATAATCTCGAAAATTTTGCAAAATATGGAAAAGGCCCTTCAAATGACTGCTACAAAAATCTCCGTGAACGCCACGGATGCACAATACGAAACGCTCTTCCATCGACACCCCGCCAATCCGATTCTCAGCGGCAAGGATTGGCCGTACTCGATGAATACCGTTTTTAACGCCGGCGCCACTTTGCTGCCCGACGGTTCCACTCTTCTGCTGTGTCGCGTGGAGGATCGCCGCGGTCTATCGCACTTGTGCGCGGCACGCTCGATAAATGGAATCGATGGATGGCAAATCGATCGCGAGCCGACCTTCATGCCCGATCCCGAAAAATATCCAGAGGAGCTCTGGGGCATCGAGGATCCACGCATCACCTATGTCGCAGAACTTAAGCAATATGCCGTGGCGTACACGTCGTATTCCCGGGGTGGTCCGGGAGTATCGCTCGCACTCACGAAAGATTTCCGCGTCTTCGAACGGCTGGGCGTTGTGATGTCGCCTGATGACAAGGATGCGGCCTTGCTACCCCGAAGAATTAACGGCCTCTGGGCGTTGATCCACCGTCCCATGACGCCGCTAGGTGCCCACATTTGGATTTCCTACTCACCCGATCTGAGGCATTGGGGCAATCATAAGCTGATGCTGGAAGCTCGCCGGGGGGCGTGGTGGGATGCGAACAAGATTGGCATGTCACCGCCTCCGATCGGAACCCCAAAGGGCTGGCTGGTGATTTATCACGGAGTCCGAAGGACACCATCCAGTTCCATTTATCGCCTTGGCCTGGCGCTGTTTGATCTGGAACAGCCGGAGAAGTGCTTGAAGCGAGGCGATTCTTGGATGTTTGCTCCGGAAGCAGAGTATGAACGCCACGGCGACGTACAGGATGTTGTGTTTCCTTGCGGCTATACGGTGGCAGACGATGGAGATACCATCAATCTCTACTACGGTGCCGCTGATTCGAGCATTGCGCTCGCGCGCGGTAGCATTCGGTCGCTCTTGGCGTGGCTGGAAGTGAATAGCCATTCCGAGCATGCCCATGATCGTAGGCTGCGACATAGCTAGGTGAATCGTCGTACGGTCTGCGGAAAAGGAAGCGGTCATGTCGGCCATGTGCCCGTCGCCGGTCAGGAAGTTAGCGATGAAGCCGCATCGATAACTTCAGGGTAAACGACAAAAAACCGTTGATTTTCACTTCGATGAAAAATTAGAGTCGGTTGCCGAGCTCCAGTGCGGGCATCTGCAGCACTGACCGGTGCGGAACTATATGATCTGGCTGGCGCAACGTCCGAGTGTTCAATTTTGGGCAGCTTTGAAAATTGGCGCTGTGTGAAAATGCGCGGCCCAGATGTCCTGAGTCGATCGATTATGAAGGACGTTCAACCTATGCCTCACGGTTTGTATTCCTCGAAGCTCGAACACCAGAGTGATGTGCCGGCAGCCAGTAACGCGGCAAAATGCAGAAAACGAATGCCTTGGAGAACCGATACGGGTCTGTTTGTGTTCATCTTGGGCATGCTAATGCTGGCGCCAGCGGCGATGGCGAAAACGGTCATCGACTTCGATCCGAATTTGAACTTTTCAAAGTTCAAGACGTTCGCATATCTCGGCGGCGTAGAACATCTGGCGATGATGCAGTTGAATCCGGAGCAGATCAGAGATGAGCTTCATGCGGCGGTGGCCCGAGAACTCGGCAAGCGAGGTCTGAGAGAGGTAAAGCAAGACCAAAACCCAGATTTGGTTGTCCGCTACTGGGTCAATAGCCAGATGGGGGCTGACTACGCTCCCACTGGAATTTGGAATGGATATGCCCTTTATATTGGGGACTATTGGGCTTATAACTTCGATTTGATGAATGCCCAAAGCACTGAGGAAGGTTCGTTGCTGATCGATCTGATCGATGTAAAGGCGAAGGATCTGGCATGGCGGTTGTACTTAGAGCAAAAAATTCTGAATCGGAACGATGTCTGGCAAAAAGTGAACGAAGAGATCACGAAAGCCTTTGAAAGCTTCCCGCCAACGGAAAAGGAAAGGCAAGAAAAGCGAAAAGAAAGGGCGGAGCACCAACCAAAGCCCAAAGCACAGTAGCTCGAGATCCACGCGAAAATCGTCACTGCCGCCTTTCGACCTTTGAGCCTGCAACAGAAAATTGACTTTGGGCCAAACTCGGCCGGATCATGTCGCGGGTGAAAGCCATCTATCGCGGTTGGGCCATTCCTTCTGGCGGCAAGCCGGTCGATGCGCCGCGCCATCGGACCGAATGGTTTGCGAAGGCACGCAGAGGGACCGTGCTTCTCAAGCGCCTCAGCGAAAGCTGTTTAAGAGTTCCTGGTCGTATCATAGACCGAAAAGTGTTCAAAATTGTACAGATTCGCGAATGCGTGGTGTTGCATTCTTCGAGCGTGAGAAGACGTTTCGGACCCGCCATCGTCTCCGTGGAAAAGAGCGCAAAATCGATCGTCTAGAGCGCACGTTTTTGTCACAAGCCAGTCACGTTATCGGCAGATCGTTCTTTCCACTGTTTGCCATCACCATCATCGCAGGGGTCACGATTTGGGGGCCGTGGGTTAGCCTGACATTCACGATCATTGCGATAGCGGCCGCCTTGAGGTTGCTATGAGCGAAGATGTGCGTGATGTCCCACCCGAGTTGGGTCCTCCCCGCATTCTCTCTCATCCCCAGGACTGGCACTGCGTAATTTTCCACGTAATTTGCCTTGCAGCGTACGTTTGCGCGTTCTGGCTTTATCTGCATCCTAAACTGGCGCACATCACAGGCCCGTGGACCCGCATCGCTTTTGCGGCAGCTTCGGCCATGCTGCTCGGTTGGATCGCCGGCATCGATGTGGGTGTCAACTTCCACAATCATTCCCATCGTCCCATCTTCAGGTCGCAGTTCGTCAATCGGTGGTTTGGCCGACTATGGACATTTTCGGGCGGCTGGCCGTCGTTCTTTTGGGAGTACTGCCACGTCACTGTTCACCACGCAAATCTGCTTGCCGCCGAGGATTGGACTCTGCCCAAGAGGAATGCCGACGGATCATTTGAAAACTTTCAATGGTATTTGTTTACACATTGGCCGTGGCGGCTTACCGTGCATCTTTGGAAGGCATTGACCGCGCGCCAAAGCCTCCGTCGCCGAGCGCTCCGTGAGCTCGTAATCTTCCTTGCACTTTGGTCGATTCCGTTTTGGATCGATCCCGTTATGGCTCTATGGCTTTGGGTGTTGCCTCACTGGATCGCGAACGCATTTGTGATGAATTCCGGAATGTATGTCCAACACTCGGGATGCGTCGAGAAGTCTCCCGTCAAGCCGATCAGCCACTCCACCGTATTTGCGTCGGACCTTTTCAATTTCACGATGTTCAATATAGGTTTTCACCTTGAGCACCACGAGTATCCCAGGGTCCATTGGTCAGAACTGCCCGAGCTGCATAAACGCCTCGCGCAGGATATGGTCGACGGCGGGACACATGTTGTTCCTTACGGTAATTACCATGCCGCCTTTCTGCTTGCTGGCGACGGCGACCGCAGAAAATGCTTCGACCGACAGGACCCGAGATATATAAAAAGTTGAAAAGCTGCAGCCGATGATTCTGCTCAATCAACTGGATAAAATTGAATTGTTGTCGAACTTCTTCGGGTTTTGATCGTTCGCATCAATCACCAACAAGGAACACCCTCAGGAATGACGGTGTGCATCAGACTGGTGACGGGCCGTTCCATCTAGGTCCTTGCCACCAGACTGGTGATAGCCAGTACCGGAGCCATGCTTACCGTCGGGCACGAAGCGCTATGTCGCGTATCGGCTTAGCTTGCCGAATCGAACCCGGGATCTCCTTGGCAAAAAGGGAACTCTCGGGACAGGTTTCTGGCACTAGCGACGCGTCGACGTTGCGAACCAATTTCTCCATCTCTGGATTCTATTTCCGCATTGGTTTTGGTCTAAAATCGGTCTGTCATGAAGGCTCACGATGTTGCAACGGCCTATACGCCAAACCGCCTCGAACCGCTCCCTGGCCGGATCGCCTCCATCGATATTTTCCGCGGCCTAACCGTACTCGTGATGGTGTTCGTCGACAATCTGGATTTCGTCAAAGGCCTTCCATGGTGGACGTACCATATGCCTCGCGAAACCAATGGCCTGACCTACGTGGATATGGTGTTCCCCGCATTCTTATTCGTGATGGGAATGTCGATTCCGATAGCCGTGGATCGCAGGGATGTCGAAGGCGACTCGCAACGGAAAATATGGCTGCACGTCGTTGCGCGTTCACTAAGCCTTGTGGCGCTCGGCTTATTTATCGCAAATGGCCCGCAGGTGGATTTCCAGCGAACGGGCATTACCACTGTTTGGTGGGACCTCTTGGGGTTTGCCGGCATCGCCCTGTTCTGGGGCATCTTTCCTCGGGCGAACGGGCAGCTACGTTGCATTACGAAATATGGCGGTTTGTTGCTTCTGGTAATACTCGCGATCGTGTTTAGGCGAACAACCCAGGACGGCCATGTGGCGTGGCTCGATTGTTCAGACTGGGAAATTCTTGGCCTGCTTGGCTGGGCTTATCTACTGGTGAGTACTCTCTATTTGCTCTTCAGGAAAAGTGTGGTCGCCCTCGCGGCTTCCCTGGCTCTGCTTAGCGCTGTGAATGTCGCGTCCACAGTGGGATGGTTTGCCTGGCTCAAGCGCTTTCCTCCCTTCATTCAACCGTTCGAAGCAGGCCTCAGTTCGATCACTATGGCGGGGTTGCTAGCTTATTTGATTATTGTGAAAGGTACGCTCGGCGGTGATTTACAGGCTAGGACACTTTTGGCGTCGAGTTACGCGGCCCTTCTTGCAGGGGCTGCTTGGTTGTTGACTCCTTTCGGAATATCCAAGTTACGAGATACGCCGGCATGGTGTTTGTATTGCGCGGCCGCAAATACCTTGCTCGTCCTGTTCCTGTACTGGATTGCGGATGTTCAACGCTGGACGAAATGGGATGCACCCATCAAAACGGTTGGAGCTAGTGCTTTACTTGCCTACTTGCTGGCCTACACGGCGTACTTCCTCCCGTCGCTTTTTCGGCTTACGGCTGATGGTACTGAGGGCTGGCACGGAGTGATACGTTCGCTTTTATTCGCTGCGCTCGTTCTTACCGCAACGGTCGTAATCACGCGCTTCAAATTTAGATTGCAGGTCTAGGCTATTTTCTAGACGATGGAGTGTCGCTTTTGCGATGCCATGGTCTGGACGCGATTGTGCAGTCAGGCTCTACGTGATTCTAGACCACATGCCCGCTAAACTCCTCGGAGTCGAGTTCCGGCAGGACGATCACAAAGGCAAAAAGCGGCGAAACGCGCCGTGGCTGGTATCGACACGTCTCGATCGAAAGAGCATTCGCCGGTCGTATGGAAACATCGGTTTACCTGCCATCGTAAGAGCCGTCTCAAACGTGCGAGAACGGAAGAGTGAGCCAAACGGCCGACTTTTCCTGCTAAAGCGTGCCACTCGCGAAGATGACAAGATAGCTGCTATGCTCCTAAGATAATCAATGGCTTGGAGCTTCGAGCCCGCTCCTGTTCGCCACGGTTTTTTTGGGTGACTTTGGCTGACTTAACGAGCTGATTTGATGGCTGGGCTAGGAACTAGCCCACGGCTTTTTTAGCTTGGGCTCTGACCTTTGCCCAGCGCTTTTTGGCGGCTTTGGCAATCTTGGCTCGCCCTGCCTCAGACAGTACCCGTTTCTTGATGCCGGTCAGTTCGCGACTGGTCGAACGCCCCAAGGCCTTTCCTGCGGCTCGCACACTTTCCAATTGATGCTGCAATTTCTTCACTTGGTTTTCGATCTTTCGTTCTTCCCGCCGGATTGTCGCTAAAAGGTTCATTCAATTCCTCCGCAAGAAACTTATCTTAAAGAGTGGGCGATACACCAGACGTACCCGGAAAGGGAAGTAACTCAGATGATGCTCACGAGAGCGTCCGCGAGGGAGTTCGCACCAGGCTAGGGGCGGTGGCCGGCGCGCGGCAAGCAGCGAGTGCCATTAGGGCTGGGGGCTGGCGGTAATTGCGGAAGTGCCGACGACTAGGAATTCGTATTTCTTGCCGTTGGCTTTGAACTTCATCCTGTCTTTGTCGAGGGTGAAGTCGATCGGAGTGTTCGGCTCGAGAATATCCATCTGGGCGGGTTTAGTCTGGCGGATCTGAAATTCAGTCGTGGAAGAGTGAACGGTGTACTGGTG
Organism: Candidatus Acidiferrales bacterium; assembly: GCA_963722985.1. Classification (GTDB taxonomy): domain Bacteria; phylum Acidobacteriota; class Terriglobia; order Acidiferrales; family UBA7541; genus Acidiferrum. The sequence continues at coordinate 74,161 of CAVROZ010000009.1, forward strand.
GCAGAGGATAACCGTGGACTCTTTCTTGCCCTTATTCTTGGTGCCGCACTGGACGGTTGTGTGAGAAATGATCGTCGCTTGCCCTTTGTTTTGCGCAGACAGGTTGAAAGCAGCGCCGAGAACCAGGATTGCCAATACCGATAGCTTTTTCCCCATTACGGTCTCCTTTATGCCTAGCATTCAGCATGCCATGGTTTTTGGTTTCCGGGCATAAGGATTTGCCTGCTGTTATTATTTCCAGATGAGCTTGGAACTTACTGAAACTGAAGTGCGCGTGTTGGGAGCTTTGGTGGAGAAGGAAACGACCACGCCGGAGTACTATCCACTGTCCCTGAATGCGCTTGTGAATGCATGCAATCAGAAATCGAATCGCGAGCCGGTGATGGCTTTGGACGAGGACGCGGTGAGGAAAGCGTTGCGTACGCTGACCGATCAGGCACTGGCGCGGGCGGCGGGTGGGGATTCGCGGGTGGCGAAATTCGAGCACCGGTTGAACGAGCTGTACAACTTTCACCGGCATGAGATTGCGGTGCTGTGTGTGCTGATGCTGCGAGGGCCGCAGACGCCTGGGGAATTGCGGACACGTTCAGAGCGGATGTATGAGTTCGAGGACCTGGATGCGGTGCATGGGGCGCTAAATTTGTTGATGCGGCGTGAGCCCCCGTTGGTGAAGGTACTGCCGAGACAAGCGGGGAGGAAGGAAGCGCGGTATATGCATTTGCTCTCGGGAGATGTGACGCCGGCGGAACGGGCGGAGGACGAGAGCGTTGCCAGTGAACATGGTTCAGTGGACCGGATTCACGAGTTGGAAGATGAAGTGCGGCAGTTGCGCAGGGAATTGGAGACGTTGCGGGAGCAGTTTGCGTCGTTTCAAAGGCAGTTTCAGTAGAGGGTGTTTCGGCAGTCGTCCGCAAAACTCGCTTCGCTCGGAAGAACAACCGCCTAAATTAGAGGCTTCGCTTTACTTGCGGAAGATGGCTTGGACCACGGAGGCGGAGCCGCGGTGCATGGGCCCTTCGTTGATTAGGGTTTCTTTTTCTTCGAGGAGAAGCGCTTCGGCTGGAGCGAAGTCGTGGCGAAGAGCTTCGGCGGTGTAGAGGAGATCAATTTGCTTCGGACCGCCGGAAGAGTGTTGCAGTTGGGCGGGAGAAAAGGCTTCGAGGATGATCAGACCGCCAGGTTTGATTGTGCGCAGCATGGAAGCATGGATCTGGGGACGTATATCGGGTGGTAAATGCAGAAAGATCGAAAAAGCTCCATCGAAGTGATCGCTGGGCCAATTCCAAGCGGTGAGGTCGGCTTGCTCGATGGTCATGTCGACGCCCGCAGCATGCGCCGCTTCCAAGGCTCGTTCCACGCCCACTTGAGATAAGTCCACGGTGTGGACTTGAAAGCCTTGCTTCGCGAGCCAAATGCCATTGCGGCCGTAGCCGTCACCGGGTACGAGCAGTTTCAAGCCGGGCTGGAAGCGGGTGGCCTGCGTGGCCAAAAAGGCGTTGGGCGCCTCGCCGTAGACCGGTTCATGCTGCGAGAAACGCTCGTCCCACATTTTTTGCGGATTAGCCCATTTGTCCGCTGGCATGCGATTGCACCTCTCCTGGTAATAACTCCTTATGATATTCCAGAAAAAGAAGTGCGACGCTGCCCTATTCCATGAGCGGGTAGGGGAAGTTGGCGATCCTACCGGGGTTGAGAATCGCGTTGCGGTCCATCACGAAATAGCGCGGTCCATTCATGTTGTGAAGATTGCTCCTTTCCGCCATGCCCGCGGGGACGCGGTGGGCTCGGCGTACGAACTTGCGGAAAAGGGGCAACGTCAAAGACCAGAAGGCAGGCTCGGCACCATACCGTAATCGCATCCATTCCTCAGTGTAATCACGAGATTTTGCGCTGCGATCCAATGGCGGAGGAGTATTTGAGCGGGGGGAAGTATGCCTTGGGCTCCAGTGATTGAGGAGAAGCCGCTTTATTGGTAATTTGGGGGGCAGACGGTAAGATACAGGCTGGTTCAGGGCGCACGGTGAGCGAACCCCAGTGATCAAGAAGAACCGGTCTAGAGATCGGCCACTACCATGGTGACTTACGACAAAGGCGGGAACGCCTCTCCAACCGCTGGCTCTCGGCTACTTTCACGCGTATTTTCGACCCGGCACAAGACGATCGGGTTGCAATATCTGTGGCTTTCGTTGGCCAGCGTGCTGGCCGGGATGGTGCTGTCGGCGCTGTTGCGGGTGCACACTTCGTGGCCGGACGCGGCGATCCCTTTCCTGAGCGGCCTAGAAAGCACGCCGGAGCGATATGCGGCGGTGCGGTTGCTGCACGGTTCGCTAATGGTATTTTTTGTTTTGACGGCGGCGCCGCAGCTTGGATTTGGCAATTTTTTCCTTCCCTTGCAGATTGGCGCGGGAGAGATGGCCTTTCCAACGCTCAACTGCCTGTCGCTGTGGCTGACGGTGGTATCTCTAGCAGGCATGACCAGTTCGTTTTTCTGGCCGATCCGTCAGGGGATCGATCTTTGGCTCATGAGCGCTGCGATATTTTCGCTTGGCGCGCTTTTCAGCGCGTTGAATTTCTGTGTCACGACAATCGAGCTGCGCACGAAAGGCATGACATTGCCGCGGATGCCGGTGACCGTGTGGGCGTGGTTCGTGAATGCGGTTCTGAGCTTATTGATCTTCAGCGTGCTACTGGCAGGCTGCACGACGGTGCTGTCTGACCGCCTGCTTGGCTCCAATTTTTTCAGCTCGGCGGGATTCCTTGCGCAACAGCCGTTGAATCTGGTGCGCGAGGGGAGCTCGCCGGCGCTCTGGCAGCGGCTATTCTGGTATTTTGCTCAAGCGGAGGTCTATGTAGCGATTCTGCCGAGTTTTGGAATCATTACTCACCTAGTGGCGACGTTTTCGCGCAAGCCCGTTTGGAAAGAGCGACTGGTGGTGCTGGCGATTTGCGGAGTGGGCGTGATCGGATTCTGTGTGTGGGGCTACCACATGTTTGCCACCGGCATGAACCCCTACGCACCTCTGGTTTTTTCGGTGCTGGCTTCATCGTTGGGCGTTCCCGCGACGTTTCTGCTGGCGAGCTGGCTCGGGACCCTTTGGGATGCGCGGGTCCAATTCACTACGGCGATGCTGTTTGCGATCGGGTTCATATCCTTATTTATCGCGGGTGGACTTTCCGGAATTTTTCTGGCGCGGCACGACCTTTCGCAAGCGGCGGTAAGCCAAGACTTTGTGATTGGGCATTTCCATTTGGTGATGGGCGTCGCATCGACGTTCGCGATTCTTGCCGGGCTTTTCTTCTGGTTTCCTAAGCTGTTCGGCTGCCGGATGAACGAGACCTTGGGTAAAGCGCATTTCTGGCTGACATTTCTAGGCGTGTACTGCATTTTCATGCCGATGCACTGGATGGGGCTGCTGACGCAATCTACGATCTTTCCGGAGGCACAGCGGGTAGTGGTGGCGTCGGCGGGACAATCGATCCGCATGCTGGTGACGGCGGCGACGATTTGGACCGTCGTGGCGCAGGTGTTGTTTGTCGTGAATTTTTTTGGCAGCTTGTTGCGCCGGAAGGTGGAAGCGGACAACCCGTGGGGCGCTACGACGCTCGAATGGAGCGTGGGTTCGCCTGTGCCTGAAGAGAATTTCGGCAGGCAAGTTCCCGTGGTTTACCGCGGGGCGTATGAGTTTGCGCCACAGCATCTCTCGCCCGAGCTGTTGGCACAGAAAACGCAGTGAACGGGGAGAAGGAAAGTCATGCCCGGCACAATTGTCAGCGACGAGATTGAACTGATCATCGAGAAAAAGGGCGGAGGCGGAGGGGGAGCTGCGCCTCCCGCAGGAGGAGACGGGGGAGGCGGCGACGACGGGAAGAAGCGGCCGAACCGGCGGGTTTCGCCCGGGCGCTACTACACGGGAATCGCGATCGCCATTATTTCGGTATTGATGTTCTTCATGGCGCTGGCAAGCGCGTTTCTTGTGCGCAAAGGGGGGCCGGATTGGGTGCCGGTGCAGATTCCCTGGCTGCTGTGGGTGAACACGGTTGTGCTGTTGGCGAGCAGCGGGACTTTGGAGCTGGCAAGAAAACGGCTAGCGCAGGTTGATGTTGATGGTTTTAAGAGATTCTGGCTGGTGACGACGATTCTCGGCGTGATTTTTTTGGTCGGACAAGTGGTGGCGTGGCGGATCCTGGTTGGACAGGGTATCTATTTGGCCAGTAACCCGGCGAGCAGTTTCTTTTTCATTTTTACCGGGGCGCATGGATTGCATTTGCTCGGCGGGGTTCTAGGGTTGATTTATGTGGCGCGGAGGAATTTCGACAAGGCGAAGGTAACGCGTACGGTGGCCGCGGAAGTGACGTCGTATTATTGGCATTTTATGGATGGGCTTTGGTTGTTCCTTTTGGCGTTGATGTATTTGGGAAGGTAGGACGGGGAACCCCCAATGCCGGCCCGATCCTGAGGCAGGGTAGGCGGCCTTACTATGGCCAAAGGGCGCCCAGGCGGTTGGCTAAAAAATGAGTTTCAGGGCGAATTGGATTTGGCGAGCGCTGGTGGTGCCGTCCGCACGGGTGATCGTCGACAGGGACTCGCCGAACGTGGCGTCGCCGGGAATGAAGAAATTGTACGGTTGGGCGAATTGCGCGTGATTGAAGAGGTTGTAGATTTCTGTACGAAATTGGAGCTTTAGTTTTTCCGTCAGCGCCGTGTCTTTGATCGCGGCAATGTCGATATTCGAGAATCCTGGACCATAGAAGAAATTTTTTCCGGTGTTCGGTTGAACGTCGAAGGGCGTCGTGAAGATGCTTGCGGCGCTCGGGCCGGTGTAAGTTTTGTCCGTGCCCGGCGGTTGGGCCGTGCTGCCGGTGCGGCTTACGCGGGCGTACTCTCCGGTGTGATCGGCATCCGTTAGGCCGAAAATGTCATACGGATGGCCGGTTTGGGCCGAAATGATTCCGGACAGAGACCAACCTTCGAGAGCGCGACCGGCGATCCCTTCATTCAGGTGGCCGCGGCCACGACCGATGTTCGGTTCGTAGATGAAGTTGATCACCGCGCGGTGGCGGATATCGAAGTCCGAGTTGCCGCGTTCCGCCTGCAAGTCGAAGGAATTGCGAGGCAGGTTTCCATTTCCCACTGCGGGCACGAGAGGGTCATTCACGTTATCGATCGCATGGGAATAGGTGTAGGCGAACTGGAATTGGAAGCCGCGGGTAAACTGCTTCTGCAAGTTGACTTGCAAGCCGTTGTAAATGGAATCGCCAATGGATTTGTAGACAAAGGCGCCAGGGCCGCCGCCGGCATAAAACGCGTTGTTGTTGACAGCGTTGAACGGAAGCGTTCCATTGTCCCCGCCGTCCCAGAGAGTGCTGAACTGCAGAGTGGATGTGGAGCACCCAAAGGCATTGCCGGGAGTGCAATCGGCCAAAAGTTTCGCGACCAGATTGGGCTGCGGAGGATTTCCGTCGACGACACGGAAAAGATGTGTTCCTTTTACGCCGACATAGTTCACTTCAAGGGTAAGGCTTGGCGTAATGGCATGCTGCACGCCGAAATTCCAGTTCTGGCTGTAGGGCGTCTTGAGGTTAGGGTCGATAAGTGTGACATATTCAAACGAGCCATTCGGAACGAACGCGGGGTCGTTCGGCGTGATGGCGGCGGGTGGAGTCACGCCGGAGAGCGCCAGATCGGGCGTGTTGAACGCGGTTAGCGAGAAAGGCGGATTACCTCGCGTGTTCCCCATTAGGTTCCCGTAGACGCGATCATGGAAGATGCCATATCCGGCCCGCACGGCAGTGCGGCCATTTTTGAAGGGATCCCAAGCGAGGCCGAGGCGCGGTTCAAAATTGTTGTACTGATTGTTGTAGAGGGTGTGGCTCGTGCCAGGTCCCACGATCGAAAAAGTAAAAGGACCCGGCCCGCTCGGATCGGCAAAAAGATTCGAGAGGTTGTTGTTCACTTCGAAGGGGACCCCGAAGTATTCATATCGCAAACCGTATGTGGCGGTGAGATTCGGCAACAGTTTCCAGGTGTCCTGAGCGAAGCCAGCCCATTCCCGCTGGCGGAAGCCGCGCAAATCGGTCGAGCTACGCTGCTGATTCTTGTTGAAGTATTGAGTTTGCGACTGGTAGTCCACATATCCGAGGAGGCTGAGGACGGCATTTTCCGTCGTCGTATCGCTCACGAGCGGCGAAGTGGCAGGAAGCGCGATAATTTGCGAGTTTGTGTAGCCTTGAAAGTCCAAAAAAGTCCTGGTGCCGAAATCATCATAAGAATTGGAGTAGATGTCGCGGAATTCCGCACCCCATTTGAACAGATGACGACCGACAGAACGTGTCATGTAATCCACGGTCTGATAAGTGCCGGTGTAGCGCGCCTGGGCGTCGGCATCGCCCAGATTGATGCAGCCGAAACCTTCATAGCCGTTTTGCTGACCGAAAGGAATGCCATAGTCTGCGCCGGTGCCGACCGAATCAATCTGACCAAGGCTGTCGAATAGTTTTGAGCCGTCGCAGCCGTAGTCTTGATGAGAGCGATTGGCGCCAAAGCGGAATTCGTTGACAAGGGTGTCAGAGAGGGTGGTGGTTAAGCTGATGGCTGCATTTTGATTACGGAGATACAAACTGGTGGCCCCCAAACTGTTTGGGAGAAAATCCATGTGGTCGAAATTCGGATCATTTTGCTGGTTGATGGTGTAGCGGACGCTGAGAGTATTTTGCTTGTTGATGTTGTAGTCGACTTTGGCGGTGCCGCTATCCGACTGCAGGCGCGACGTGCTGGGGTAGAACAGAGTGCCGGAGATGCCGGGGACTACGGCAGGGCCGTTTGGAGCAGGATAGTAGGAGAGGATCTTCTGCATCGTCGGATCGAGCGGCAGGCCGAGGACGTTGTCCGGACTCGAGGGAGTGCTGACGTTGACGGTTATCGGCGCGCCGGTCGTGGGATCGGGCGCGGTGAAGACGCCCGTCTTCAATTGCGGCGTCGGCACGGTACTGACGTTGGTTAGGGTCGTGATGAAGCGCTGACCTTCGTAGTTTAGAAACCAAAACAATTTGTCCTTGATGATCGGTCCACCCATGGAGCCGCCAAAATCGTTGCGGGTATAGGGGTTTTTAGGTCCCGTGGAAGCAGGATTAAAGAAATCGCGTGCACCGAGAGCGTCATAGCGGCCGAACCAGTAGGCATCGCCGTGGTAGTCGTTGGTGCCGCTGCGCGTGAGGACTTGAACGATGGAGCCGTCGTTGCGGCCGTATTCAGGCGCGAAATTGCTGGTGATGACGCGGAATTCCTGAGCGGAGTCCGGGTTCAGGGCGTTCAGCCCCTTGGGTGCACCGGGTACATCGGTGTCGTTGTTATCGACGCCGTCGAGAAGGAAATTGTTGTCGCGCTGACTAGCGCCATTGACAGAGAAACCATTGAGGCCAGGGTTGTTGCTTTGGATGACTCCGGGACTCAAGAGAACCAATATATAAGGGTCACGGGTCAGAAGCGGGAGTTCCTGAATACGTTTGGAGTCTACGAGATTGCTGATTTGCGCATTGTCGAGGTCGATCGGAGGAAGCTCGGAGGCTTTGACTTCCGTGGTTGTGGCGACGGGACCCAATTCGAGGTGAGCTTCAAAGGTGAAGGATTGGTTAACGGTGAGGCTGAGATCGTCGATGTGAATGACTTTGAAGCCGTCGCGCAGGACGGTGATCGAATAGGGACCGGGAGCGACGTTGGTGAACCAGAAGAGACCGTCGTCGTTGGTTGAGACATCTCGGGAGATCCCGGTCTGGCTATTCAAGAGGCTGACCTTGGCGCCGCTGACTACTTTTTCGCTGGGATCGCGGATAACGCCGCCGACGCTGGCGGTTTGCGCACGCGCTGGAGCCGGCAACAGGAGAGAGAGCAGGCAAAGAGCGATCGAGATGCAGAGAAAAACGCGCTTCATTGAATCCCCCAGAGAAACTCGTCCTGACCGTGGACGGTAAGGAGCCTGGGGTTCACACCGTTAGGAAGGGACAGCCCCCCAGACCGTTCAGATGCGGGCCAGTTTAGCACCAAGTTCAGGGAGTCAATCCGTTTCGTTTTCGTGTTGTGACCTATCGGAAAGGAAGGGGCAGGCGACGCGGCTGCTTAAAGCATCGTGCCGCACCCCCGGTGCTCGTCGCTGGACGGTTCAGTGGCCGAACCCGTCGGGGCTCGGCGAACGTATGCCACTCCTGCGGCACTGAGCGCGTTAGCCGCGCAAGTTTTTCAGTTGGGCCAGACGGAACGGAGAGCCGAGATTCTCGCGCAGTTCGAGCCAGTGCTGCTCCGGAATGGCGAGGAAGACTTCGACTACCTTCGGATCGAATTGCGTGCCAGAACATCGGCGAATTTCTTCGCGGGCGTGGCTCATGGGAAGAGCCTTGCGGTAAGGGCGATCGCTAATCATGGCGTCGAGCGCGTCGGCGATCGAGAAGATTCGCGCCCCGAGCGGAATTTTCTCTCCGCGCAGGCCTCGGGGATACCCGGTGCCGTCGAAAAATTCCTGGTGAGCCAGAACGATCTCGGCGGCGTCTCGAAGGAACGGGATGCGCGTCAGGACGTTATAGCCAATTTCGCAATGAGTGCGCATGATTTGCTTCTCGTCGTTGTCGAGCGGACCGGGCTTGCGCAGGATTGAATCGGGAATGGCCATTTTGCCGATATCGTGGAGAAAGGCCGCGCGCGCGAGAATCGGCAGGTAGTTGGCAGGCACCGGAACGGCCCTGGCGATGGAAATGGTGAAAGCGGTAACGCGCTGGCAGTGCCCTTCTGTCTCGGCATCCTTCAAGTCCAGGGCACTGCCGAGCGCTTCCAGGGTGTCGTCGTAGGATTGCTCCAGTTGAACGTTTTTTGCCTCGAGGGCGGCGGTGCGCTCTTCGACTTTTCTCTCGAGATCGGCCTGGTAATTCCGGACTTCGACCACCAAGCGACGGTGCTGAAGAGCCCGCTCCACACCGTGGTACAGCTGGTCTTTCTCGAAAGGCTTGAGGATGTAGTCGTAGGCGCCGCGACGGATGGCTTCGAGAGCAGTCGAAATGTCGTGTATGGCGGTTACCATGATCACGGGAACTTCGGGATCAAAGCCATGCAGCCAATCCAGCAGCTTGATGCCGTCCATTTCGGGCATGATCATGTCGCTCAGGACCAGATCAGGGGTTTCCTTGCGAACATAGTCTTGCGCGGAGCGGCCATTGCTCACGGCGGTGCAACGGTATCCGCGCGACTCGAGCATCGTTGAAACGACTTCGCGGATAGCTTCTTCGTCATCCACTACCAGGATATGGTCGGAGTCCACGGTGATCTTTCTCCCAACAAGCATTATAAGGGACAGCACAGACCCTTTTTCGTACCATTGCCTAGTCAGAAAATAGCGTGTTAGCGTCAGCAGAAAGCTATTGAAAACGCGTCTGCCCCCTTTGTGAGGGTAGACACAGGCTCCGTTATACATTTCATCCCGTTCGCCACTTGGGAGGATCAGCGGTCGTGCCAAACCAAGGCCTCCAGGGTATTGCCTTTTTTGAGGCGACGGTCTGCCTCACCCTGCTGGTGTTGTTTGTCCACCTGAAGCGAGATAATCCGCGGATCTTCTACCGGCTGTGGCTGTTTGGCTGGTTGGGCCTGACGCTGTCCTCCTTCGCCGAGTTGGCCATGTTTTATCAACCTTCTAGGTTCCTGGGGGCGCTTTATTCGTTCGCCGGAGCAGGGGCGCTGGTGCTTTTTTTGTCTTCCATCGTGCAATACGTGACGGCACCGAACCGGCTGTACTGGCCCATGTGGTGGCTGACCGTTTTGATCGCACTGACGGCGTGCTATTACCAGCAGAAAATGCCACGTTGGGATGAAACGGGTTGGGAGACCGGTATTCTCACGAGCTCGATTTGCCTCTGCGCCGGGTGGATTCTTTGGCGCGCCTCCGGTGTCGAGAGCGGGAATGGCGGCAAGCTACTGGCCGGAGCGTTTTTGCTGTTGGGATTGAATAACCTCGATCGCAGGATTTGGACGCAAGGGGAAATTCATCTTCTCCGTTTCGCTTTTGACCATTTCCTGAATGCGGGATTAGGAATTGGGATGATGGTCATGCTGCTGGAGTCTGCGCGCAGCCGATCCGAGGAAATCAGCGAAAAGATGCGGCAGTTCACGATGCTGACGGCGTCAAGCAGCCAGTCGGTATCGTTGCAGAAACTTCTGCAGAGAGTTTTGGAGCAGATTACGGGCAGCGTAAACACCAGCCATGGAACCATCCGATTGCTTGTGGGCAAGGGCGACACGGTGGAATTTGCCATCGGCGCCTCGGTTGGATTCACACAGAGTTACTTAGAGAAGTATCAACGGATTTCTTTGCAGAGTGACTGGGTTCAAAAAGTGTTGAAGGAAGAGTACCAGATCGCCCGCTTTGAGAATGAGCAAGACGTGAAGGTGCGACGGAAGATGGCCGAAGCAGGAATCACGCAGCTGGTGACCGTGCCGCTTTGCGGCAAGGAAGGTCCCGTCGGACTGCTGAATGTGGGAGCGCTGCCAGGCAAGCGATTTCAAGAAGACGAATTGGCATATCTGGTGAACGTGGGTAATTTCCTGGGCACCACGATTGAGAATGTGAACCTGTTTGAACAGATCAAATCGGTGCAGCAGCAGTGGGTCTATACGTTCGATTCCATCGGCGATCCAATCCTCGTTCATGACGAAGAAGGCAGAATATTGCGCACGAACCTTCGCCTTGCCGATCTTCTTGGGCGAACAACGCAGGCGATGTTCGGCCGAACGGTCGCGGAGCTTTTCAAGGCACGCGAGGAACCCTATACGATCTGCCCTTACTGCGAAGGAATGTCAGGGGAAGGGGATTATCCGGATCCCTGGCTGCAAGGCTATTTTCTGACATCCAATTCGCAATTTACCGATCCGGGAGGACGCAAGCTCGGCACGATTCACGTGTTGAAAGACATCACCGAACGAAAGAAGGCTGAGGAAAAATATCGCACGCTCGTGGCCAGCGTGCAGGAAGGCGTGTTTATCGGCACGGTCAGCGGCCGGTTCCTGGATTTCAATGACGCTTTGATGCGAATCACCGGTTATGAGAACCGCGACGAGCTTCTCAGCCTCGATATTGGGCAACAACTCTATGTGAATCCTGCTGAATATGAGCGGCTGAGAAAGCTCTTGCATGAGCACGGTTCGGTGAATGACTTCGAATTCGATATAAAGCGCAAGGATGGAGAAATTCGGACGGTGAGCGAATCATCGACGGCTGTCCGCGATTCGGCGGGAAACGTTATCGCTTATCAGGGTTTCCTCTTGGACGTGAGTGAACGTCGGCGGGCCGAACGCCAAATTCGGCGAAGGAACCGGGAACTCGTCGTGCTGAACTCCATTGCCGAGACGCTTTCCTATACGCTCGATCTTCGCGAGTCCGTGCATCGCACTCTGTGCCAGATGTTAGAGCTGTTTGAGCTGGATGCGGCGTCCCTTTATTTGTTCGAGAACGACGACGTGACGGTCAGACGGGTTGCCGCGGTCGGACATCAGTCAGAGCATGCCAAGACCTTCCCCGTTCTGACGCTTCCCGCCGGTTTAATTCAGCAACTGCGCACGACACATGCGACGTTCCTGTCGGTGCAGGGGCTTCCCTTGCCTGGCCTGGCCCGGGAAATGCTCCGAAAAGAAGGGATCAAGTCCGCCTATGTAGTCACACTCTGGGCCAAAGAAAAGATCATCGGTGGATTGGTGGTGGGCAGCCGGAAAGTTCGCGAGTTTTCCGTTGCCGACATCAGCCTGCTTACGGCGGTGGGCAGTCAAGTGGCGAGCGCAGTGGATCATAGCCGGTTGTATGAGGAGACGCGCCAGGCTTATGAGCATTTGCGGCGAACACAGGAGCAACTGGTGCACAGCGAAAAGCTTGCAGCGGTCGGCCAGCTCATCTCCGGCGTTGCGCACGAATTAAATAATCCGCTGACGGCAATTCTCGGCTACAGCCAACTTCTGTCGTCCAGCGGAGAAGTCGGACCACAAGCGCTCGGATACAGCGAGAAACTGTACAAGCAGGCGCAGCGAACACACCGAATTGTGCAAAACCTGCTGAGCTTCGCACGGCAACATAAACCGGAGCGCGTTCCCGTGCGGCTGAATTCGATCCTGGAAGACACACTGGCGCTGCGCGACTATGACCTGCGGATGAGTCATGTCCGGGTGCATTTGAATCTTGCCAGCGAATTGCCGTCGGTGCCTGCCGACCCGCACCAACTTCAACAAGTATTTCTCAACCTTATCAACAATGCGGTTGACGCCATCCTCGAGGTCGGGACGGAAGGAGATTTAACGGTTCGCACGTGGGCGGACGGCGGAAAGGCCTTCGTTGAATTTCGGGACAGTGGTCCCGGCGTAAAGGATACGTCGCGCGTGTTTGATCCGTTTTACACGACCAAGCCAGTGGGGAAAGGAACCGGCCTTGGGCTGAGTATCTGCTACGGCATCATCACGGAGCATGGTGGGAGCATTGAGGTCAGGAATGCCCCGGAACGAGGGGCAATTTTCCGCGTTGCATTGCCGCTACGATCAGATGTCCGTGGTTCGAAGACCCTGGGTGTCGAGGCCCAGCGAGCGATCAAAAGCGGCCGGATTTTGGTGGTCGATGCAAACGAGTCTGTACTAGAAACAGTGGCAGAACTGCTGAGCGGAAATGAGCACTTTGTAACGATTTCGAAGTCGCTCGAAGAGGCGCGCCGTTTGGTGAGCGCGAAGGAATTCGATTTGGTGGTGGCCGATTGGCAGATGGTTTATGAACAGGAGTCCAGGCGCGCCGATGCGGATCGATTGAACCAGGAACACGGCTTGGGACCGCGAGTGCTGTGGACAACCTCGGTATCCGCGATGGAGAAAGGCGCTGCGCAGTTCCTGCCGGCCGATGCAGCCATCCTGCAGAAACCGTTCCAGGCGGAGGAGCTGTATGCCGCGGTGGAATCGAAGCTATTTCGAGTCGCGGCTCCGATTCTCCAGGAATAAAGGAAATTCCCCGGCGATTGCTGCGCGCTCGCCGATACGGGTTGCGGCGGCCTCCAGCCGAAGGGTCATATCTCCTTCCATGTCCGATAGGACGCCAAAAACATCCCAGGGCTCTAGGCCAAGCCGCAAACGCCAGCGCAAATAACGGCAAGAGAGCACGAAGCGGACGTTGAGCTTGAAGCGGTCGAACTCCGCCATGGGAGAGACTTCCGGCGCGACCCTGGCCAAGATACGCGACGCCTCGAGAAGGAGTCGATATTCATCCTCAAGATAATTCAAGTAGCGAAGCGCGATACGCTTACGCTCGCGGCGCAAACGGTCGGCAAATCGGTCGTGGCCCCGGGCATAGAGGAAGTCTGTGTCCTCGTGGCGGAGCGATTGGAGGATTTGCGGCAACCGCGCATAATGCCTTTTCTCTGAGAGGGCATTGAACACGTCGTCTACGGAGAGCTGGGATTTTCTGGTAGGCCGAACTGCCCATGCCAGCAAGAGAATAAGCAGGACCGCAAAAGAGATGAAGAGAAGGAGTGCGAGGCTCAAGGGCGGAAATCTCCCGAGCGGAAGAGGCGGTCCAGGCGATGGTTGAGGAGGTGCAGGCGAGCGTTCAAGTTGTGGGAAAGCTCTGCATAGTGTTCTGGTGTTAACGCGGGCTCAACGGCTTGATCTCGCGATTCTGAGTATTTTCTTACTGCACTAATCCAGAGCAGCAGGCTCGCGATAAAGGTGAGCGTATTAAGATAATTCCACATGGAAGCAAAAGGAAGACGCAGGTATTCGTAGATCGAGTTATTAATTACGGCGGAGCATGAATAGAGGCAGAAGCCGATGGCCAACATGCGTTCCAAATTGCGGACCGAGAGGCGGTAATAACGGATGAAGAGCAACAGGGAAACGACAAAGGTGGCGATGCACAATTCTTCAGCGCGATCGGACGTAAGGACGGCGAGATTCCAGCGGTCTTCTGAAGACCAGATCGAATAAACGAGCGCACCCGCGGTCACCACGAACAAGACGCGGATTGCCAGTTCCCAGATTCCGGAAAATCCGGCGAGAGTTTTCCTTGCAAGATCGATCACAGCGAACCAACGAGCACAAATCACGACTGCCTGTGTGCTCCAAGCGATGTTGAAGGAGGTCACGCTACCAGTGCCGAAATATGAGTACGAGGCGGCGACGATTCCACTCTGAAGAATTACTGCGAGAATGTAAATGAAGAAGGCAAGATGACTACCATAAAGTTTTCGGCGAAAGAGGTAAAACAACAGAACAACTTCAAGCAGTGTGGTGAGGGCCCAAAAAAGGTTCTGAAGGATCTGGGGCTCAGCCATTTCACGCAGGCTATCATTACCTAGTTCACAAGTAAATCACCACAGACTGTTCCGCGTGAACCTCGACCGTTAGGAAATGGCCGAGCCTAATTTACCGGCGTTATCCTTGGTAATTCGATCCTGCGATCCCGCCGTGAGGCAGAGCAGGCAACGGCTCCGGGGGCAGAAGCGGTACACCGTCGAAACAAGTGTTCTTAATTCCACGTGGTGGGGGAGGAGGCGGGAGTGGTTCGGGCGGAGGAAGTGGCACGCCATCGAAGGAAGCGCCCTTAATCCCACTCGGTCGAGGCGGGGGAGGCAGCGGCTCGGGTGGGGGCAAAGGGACGCCATCGGTCAAGAGCGTTGCGTCTGGATGGAATGGGGGAAGAGAAGAAAGATAAGCAGGGACTAAAACAAAGGACAAGACTAAACTGATGGGCAAAAGAATTGCCCGGGCCCAAGAACGTATTTTCATGGGGTACCCTCCTGGCGCGGAGGGTGTGGCTAAGCCCCACGATTCGTTTTTTGCGCGGGAAAAAGTTCCGAGGACGGAACAGCGACTAAGGTGCGAAGCTCCTCATGCTCGAGAAAATCCAGACCTACCAGCAGGTTTTGTTTGATCTAACCGCGAATTATCTGGAGCCCATGAGCAGCGCTTTTCAGCGGCTGGCCTACCTCTCGAGTTTGCAAAGCGATTCCACCGGTAAATATGTGCACGCTGAGTTGGCCAGCCTGTACGGAGACGAGCCTGTCAACCAAGTGATCGCGCATTGTCATGAAGAGGTGTTCGAGCGGCTGTTGGAAATGCCGCTCAACGTGCAGGGAGAGGAACTGCGACTGCAGTTAGGAAGCTTGCCGGGAACGATTGAGGAGAATGCGATTCGCTACAAGAAAGACTGCCGGGATTGGGTTCCCCGAGGGGCGCCCAGCTATCTTAGAGAACTTTATTGTTCCAATTTGGACGTACTTCTGGAATTGCTTCTGGACGATAGGCCCACGTCACGTCCGAATAGCTGAAGATTCCAACCACTTGTCCGATGACTTCGGCTTCATCGGGGGTAAGCCACGTTTCGGGCGCGCACCGCGAGAGCGTATGCGGTTGCATGATGAGGCGGGCTTTGTCCTTCTGAAACCAGCCGCATCGATAGCCATTCCGGATCTCCACGAAATACATCGGCCTATCATATTCATTCGACCATTGCGCATCCTCGATTCGCCGCAACGTGGTGTCAATGAGCACGGTGCTGCCCGGACGTAATAACGGCATCATGCGGCGGTCCGACAACCCAACGAAGCCATAGCGGTGTTTATTTTTGACCGAAGTTTGGAAGTGAGGCATCGGAACAGGAGAGGCCGGGCATTGCTGCAGCAGTTCGGTATTTTCAAACGCGACAAGACATGTGGCCGGGGAGGATGGCGGGGTTTTGAGGGGCGATGAACTCAGATGAGTGCGAGGAGGAGGGAAGGAGGCGCCATCCGTCGAAGCTTGGTCCAAGGGAGCTTCGTACCAAGTCGAAATTTCAAGGGGATCGAGGTGCAGGATGGCTGCCAGTGAAAAGAGCTTGTGGAGGCTCGGTACCACGCCACGGTTTTCAATGTCTGCCAGGCGGCTGATGTGCAGGATGAAGTCCGGGCGGCCGCGGTTGACGGCGATCTGATAGCTCGCTTTTTCAACGTCGCGATAGGTAAAGCCGAGCGCCTCGCGCGTTTGTCGCAATCGAAGGCCTGGTGGAAGCATGCGGCACTCCTCACGGAGAAAACGGCTTATTCACAGTATAATCAGTTACCAGTATGTTACGAAGACGAAACATCGGATTCTTCGGGAACTTTGATGAAAGCGGTGGTCGCAGAGCAGCTCTCAGCCGGTTGCTTTCGAGTTGACTGACAACATTCGCCTTATCAGCTACATCGCCGCAGCCAAAGGGCCAAAGAGCGGAATCTGTTATTCTGGCGTGGTGATGCGTTTGCTACCTCGATTCCGTCGAGTTCGCCCTTTTCTAACCATTTCTTTCATGGCCTGCTTAATGAGTGCAGCCCCTGCCCGTTCGCAGCAGACGTCGCCGGCTCCCGCTCCGCCGGCTGGTGGAAGCAATAATCCAGAATTTCTTGCGACCGCCGACGAAGTGATGAGAGACATGAGCGAAATCACCGGGTGGCGGCTCAAGGCCCCATTGAAAAAGTCCATTCGCACGCGCGAGGAAATCCACGCCTATGTGGTTTCCGAGATGGACGATGAAAAAGATGCCAAAGAACGGTACGCCTCGGCACGGAGCGCCGAAGCGTTCGGTTTGCTCCCCAAGAATTTTGATCTGGACAGTTTTATGGTGGATCTTTTGACCGAGCAAATCGCCGGTCTCTACGATCCAAAGAAACACGAGTTTTATATTGCTGACTGGATCGAGCCCGATGAACAGCGGATGGTCATGTCGCACGAGCTCACCCATGCGCTGCAGGACCAGTATTTTCACATTGACGCCTGGACGCGCGCGGCCCGGCCGAACGACGACGCGGAGCTGGCGCGAGACTCGGTGCTCGAAGGCAGCGCGATGGCCGGAATGCTGGAATATGAGCTCCGCGACAAGGGTTTCAAGCTGCGCGATCTGCCGGACTTCGATCCGTCGGTTTTTCTGGGCGATCTGACCGACACGCCAATGCTGAAGAAGGCTCCTGCTTTCATCAAGGATTCGCTGATGTTTCCTTATTTCGACGGGCTGCGTTTTTCGATGTCGGTGTTGAGGACCGGAGGTTGGGGCGGGTTCGATGCAATTTTCGCGAAGCCTCCGGCCAATACGCAGCAGATCATGCACCCCGAACTTTATCGGGCGGACAAAGTTCCAGCGCCCTTGAAGGTCGACCTTCCCGATGGAGTGCCGGGGACTGCTTGGAATAAGTTGGAAGAGAACGCCATGGGTGAGTTTGGGTGGAAGGAGGTGTTGAAACAGTTTCTGAGCGAGGGACAAGAAGGAAAAATAGCCGCGGGATGGGACGGCGACGATTACGCGACCTTCCAACAGAAAGACACTAAACAATTGATGTTGTTTACGCGCGAACGATTCGATAGCGAGGCGGATGCGTCAGCGTTTTTTGGGGCGTACGCGAAAGCGTTGAAGAAGAAATACCCGGAGCGCAAGGCTGTGGCGGACACCGACGAGGATTTGGAGTTCAGCACGGCAGACGGCGGTGTATTTCTTCGGTGTGCCGCGAAGGAGTGCCTGACGCTCGAAGGCGGGGAAGAGAAGGAGTTTGCGGCGTGGATTAAGAAGATTGGATGGGTTGCAGCAGCGCCGGCTGCGGTGGCGATTCGGTGAAGCCGGTTGAGTGACCCCAAGATGCCGGCCTGAAGGCGCGGCGCCACGGTTGAAAAGTGGCTTAACTACACGGCGCGGTGGAGGACCATCAGAGTTAGGTCGTCGGTTTGTTTTGTTGTGGCGGAGAAATTGTGGATTTCGTCGAGGCAAGCGTTGAGGATGGCTTGAGGTTCGGTGGCGCCGTGCCGTTTGGCGAGTGAATGGACCCGGGCAACGCCGAATTCGTCGCCGGCGGCGTTGAAGATTTCGGTTAGCCCGTCGGTGTACAAGAGCAGCTTGTCCCCCGGAGCGAGGGTGAGTTCGCAGACGGGAAAATTCGTGGAGCAAAACATTCCCAGGGGAACGCCTGTGGATTCGCGCGCGCGCACACCTGATTCGGAGATATGGAAGAGCGGCAGGTGGCCGGCGCTTACGTAAGTGACTTTTCCGTTTTGCTTGGCGCTGCCGACGATCATGGTGGCGAATTGACCGGCGTTGGTGCTTTCGGCAAAGAGACGATTGGCGTGTTCCACCAATTTTTGAAGAGAGAGATTTTGCCCCGCGAGGCTGCGAAACGTCGCATGAAGGTGGCTCATGAGCATGGAAGCGGCTACACCCTTGCCGGAGACGTCGCCCAGCAAGAATAGAAAGCCACCCTCATTTTCGATCAGGTCGCAATAGTCTCCGCTAACCATATTTGCGGGCTGGTAGTGATATCGCGCTTGCCAGCCATCTACCGACCAATCCTGGCGGGGCAGAAGGGCTTTCTGGATGCCGGCGGCGAGGACGAGATCTTTTTCGAGGGCGCGCTGCTCATCGGCGGAAAGATGGTCGAGACAGAAACGGATTAAGGGATTGCAGACCAGGCGATCGACTTCGATCGTGTCGTGGCATTGTTCGCAGATGCCGAAGGTACCTTGCCGGACACGAGAAAGTGCAGCGTCGACGCTGGCCAGCAGGTTGCGCAGTGTGCCATCGGCGCTGTTGGCTTGCGAGGCCTCCAGCAGGCGCTCCCGGCGAATTTCGAGTTCGGTTCGAAAATAGGCATTCTCCGTGGTGGCCATGACTCCTCTATCCATAGATTGCGGAGCTGTTGCTCTGAAATCCATCCGGTTTATACCTCCAAATTCGGGCCGATCACAGAGCTTACGGAGATTCAACGATCGCGTTACCGATGGTCTGCAATGGCCGGAACTTGAGCTAACAACGGAGCGCCGGAGGCGGCATCCGCGCTCTTTATGCGATGCCGCAAATGCTTCATGCGGCACATGAGTTTGCTCGCTCGACGGGTGTGGCGGCTAGCAGAAAAAGGATCGCGAGAGGTGCCAAATTGGCGCTGACTAATTTTGAATCCGAGTTCGGCGAACTCCATGGCGCGCAGAAAATCGCGGGCGTAGCGCTCGTAGTGCATCGCCAATTGTTCGCAGGCAAAAGCAGCTTCCTGCGGATCGGCGACCAGTTCGTGCCACAGGCTGGCGGCTCGTTCGCGGTCGCCACGACGTTTTGCCATCAGCGCCAGTTCGCGAGTTGCTTGTGGACGGAACTCGGCCGGAAGACCAGTATCGAGCGCAAACGCGCAGGCCGCATGGGCAAGGTCTCTTTCGCCTTTCCGGTGAAGGAATTTCGACAGACCGAAAAGATCGAGAGAGTCGGTTTGTGCGAAGCAATCTTCGCGCGATCCGAGCAGGGAATTGATTTTGCCGAAAAGAGCCGCGAGTCCACGCAGGTCCATCTGATTGTGTCTGACGACTCCAGCGAGCGGCTGGCCGCGTCCGCCGCGCAGATAATCGAAGTAGAACTGAGGGATGAGAGCGGAGGCGATGTCGTCTTCGCGGCGCCAGCCGAGGCGGGTGGCGTCGAGCACGTGGCGCTCGAGTTCGACGAGGCGCACGGAACCGAGGCGCAATCTCCACAGGGCGCGGGCGGGATGGAGCAGGTCGAGATGCGCGGCGAGTTGCGGGACGCGTATGGAGCGGGTCATGGTGAAGCGATTTTCAAGGAGCGGCCAATCGAAGGTTTTCCCGTTGAAGGTGACAAGCACAGGACGCTCGGCGATGCGGGCCGCGAGTTCGTGAAGAAGGGAATATTCTTCGTGCAGGTCGCGGAGGAAAAGCTGTTCAATTTGAAGGCCGCCGGCGTCCCACCAGCCGAGCCCAACGAGGAAAGCGTAAGTGCCGGTGCCGCCGGCGAGTCCGGTAGTTTCGGTGTCGAGGAAAAGCCATTTTTCCGGGTCGCTTATGGCCGAGTGAGCGCGGCGGGAGATTTTTTCGTCGCGAGTGCGCGAGAGGAGTTCGAGGGCGGCGGACGATGGAGGCACGAATTCCGGGGTGGAGAACCAGTTTCGGATGGCGAGATGCTCTCCGTAGTGATTTGTGGCGATGCCCCCGCCGAGGAGCAGGCTGATGGGATCGGTTTCGTCGGGGAGGCGCAGCGGGCCTGGCTTTTGCGGCGCAGAGCGGGTCGGTTTTAACGCTGCGAGTCGTGAGAATTTGTCAGCGGCTGCGGACATATGGGGCGTTGAAGCTCCTTGAAGGTAGGTCAAAAACGGCGGCCCTTCGAAGCTCAGGGCAAGCGAGGTGCCGAACTGCAAACGTTACGCGCACAAGCGATCCAGAATGGCGAGAGCTGCTTCTTTGGCTCGTGGAGCCAGGTCGCCAGCGGGTCCGACACAGGACGGGCAGCCTGACTCGCAGGGACACGCGTGGATGAGCTCTCGGGTTTTGCCGATGAGCAGTTCGTGTGCCCGAAAGAGCGGCTGCGAGAAGCCGATTCCACCCGGATAGGCGTCATATAAATACAAATTCGGTTCGAAGAATTCTTTTTGGCCAGTAATCCAAGGGTCCGGGTTGCCGTTTTTCATGTCGGTGAAGCTCGTCGGCGCACTGGCATCGAGAAAGGGAGGCCGCTCGCCAATCGCGGTGCCCAGGTCCCGGCCGTCGCACATCAACAGCAACGTGGCAACGGTTTCCATGGCGTGAAGCAGCCCGAACATGCCGGATTGGCGTTCGCCGATGGAGTAGGGCAGAGAGTCGAGGAGAGGACGCTCGAGAGTCATCCAATACGCAGTGGTGTGCATTTCATTTTCGGGCAGTTCAAGCTTTCCGGAGCCGATGTTTTCGTTGGTGAAGAATTTGATTTTTTTGAAGCCGACGACTTGGGAGCGGACAAGGACATCGCCGTGCGACTGAGAACAGACGGATCGAGAAGGACAGAGGGTTTCGGCGATTTCGAGTATGCGGACTTGCGTGTAGCGGATGGCATCGGTGTAGTAATCGACGTTGACTTGTTTGGTGTACGCTTTGCGCTCTTTGAAGTCGAGATGTTCAACATGATATTGCTGCGCGCCGTGAAGGTAGATGGCTTTTTCGTGGACGGTGGTTAGCCCGCTAACGAAATCGACTTCACCGATGACAACCGGCGCACCTGTGATATCGATAACGATGAAATTATCGCTGGTTACGGAGCGGAGGCTGACGGCGTCCGCGGGATAGGCCTCCTCAGTCCAGTGATAGTTTTCTCCGGCGCGGTGCAGGTAACCCGCGTCGGCGAGACGCGAACAGAGGTCCTGAACATCTACATCGCCGAATTTTTCGTTTGGCGCAATGGGTAATTCGAACGCAGCGCATTTCAGATGATTGATCAGAATTTCCAGATTGTCCGGCTGAATGAAAGCGTGCTCGGGAGTGTTGCCGAAGAAATAGTCGGGATGCCGGACGATGAACTGGTCGAGTGGGGCGGAAGAGGCTACAAGGACAGCACAGGAACTTCCTGTGCGGCGTCCTGCGCGGCCAGCGCGCTGCCAGGTGGCTGCAATCGTGCCGGGATAGCCGGCCATCACGACGGCATCGAGCGATCCGACATCGATGCCGAGTTCCATGGCCGAGGTGGTGACGACGCCGCGAATGCGGCCTTCGCGCAAGCCGCGTTCGATTTCGCGGCGTTCCGTCGGAAGATAGCCGCCACGATAGCCGCGAATGGTTGCCGGTTTGCCGGGGAATTGCGGGTTCGCCTGGAGAAGATAGGTCAGGATAATTTCCGTGTGCAGGCGAGAATTGGCGAAGACCATGGTCTGCAAATCGTGATTCAAGCATTCCTGGGACACGCGGGTGGCTTCGTTGATGTAGCTGCGGCGGATGCCGAGGGCGCGGTTTACGACGGGAGGATTGTAGAAGACAAAAGTTTTCTCCGCTGCCGGCGCGCCATTTTCGGATTGCACTTCGACTTCATCCTCGATCAGGCGAGAAGCCAGCTCTCCCGGGTTTGCGATGGTTGCGGAGCAGCAGATCACTTTCGGCGTGCACCCGTAGAATCGAGCGACTCGGCGCAGGCGCCGTAAGACGTTGCAGAGATGGCTGCCGAAGACGCCGCGGTAGGTGTGCAGCTCATCGACAACGATGTAGCGCAGATTTTCGAACAGGCGTGTCCAGCGGGTGTGATGCGGAAGGATGCCGGTATGGAGCATGTCTGGGTTGGTCAAGACGATGTGGCTTTTTTCGCGGATGGCTTTGCGGGCGTCGCTAGGTGTGTCGCCGTCGTAGGTGAAGACGCCGAAGCGATTCTCAAGGCGATGGTTAAGGTCGTGGAGTTCCGCCAGCTGATCCTGCGCGAGGGCTTTGGTTGGAAACAGATAAAGGGCGCGAGTGTTGGTATCATGCAGGATCGCATCGAGGACCGGCAGGTTGTAACAGAGCGTCTTGCCACTGGCGGTAGGCGTCACGACCACAACGTTTTTTCCCGCGTGGACCGCTTCGGCCGCGGCGGCTTGGTGGACATAAGGCCGGCGGATGCCTTTTGTGGCGTAGGCTGCTTGCAGATCCGGATGAATCCATGTGGGGAACTCCGTCCAGTGCGCGGCGCGAGCTGGATAGTAGCGCATGGCGGTCAGGATTTCGCCGCTCAAATCGCGCTGAGCAAACGCGTCGAGCAGCTGAGAGACGCGGGCGAGTGAATCGGACTTAGAGACGCGCTCTGGCGAAGTAACCGCGGCCAAACGAACAGCAAAAGAATCAGGCATCCCGATAGCTCCAGTCATTCGCTTTTTGTTCGCTCAGGCTAACATGACGGCTGCAGCCCCGCAACCGTGATTTTTGCAAGTGTGGAAACCTGGGTGATCTGGGATAATGCCCGCAGAAACGCCCCTTGAGGGAATCGCAGAATGCCTACGGGTCCCAAGAAACAAACACGCAGCAGGGTGGCAAGTATTTTCACGGACATTCACTTTTGGGTGCCGGCGGCGGTGCTCTTCGGCGGGTTGCTGCTGCTCAGGCTTTTGCACTGAAGGTTGCCGGATCATCATGCCTGCCGATTTGGCGAACGACCCACTTTCATTGATAAGGTATTTCTTCGACAAATGGGGGACCTTCCAAAGGTAGACGTCGTCGGCGTCGGCTTGAATGCGACGGATACGCTCATTCCAGTTCCGGTGTTTCCCGAACGCGGGTCAAAGGTTGAAGTTCATTTCGCAAACACGCTTTTAGGCGGACAGGTGGCGTCAGCGATGGCCGCGTGCCAGCAATGGGGTTTGCGCACACGTTATGTCGGGAAATTGGGCGAAGATCACGCGGCGCTGCTGCACCGGACGGAGTTCGACCGGCTTGGTGTCGAGACGCATCTTTGCACCGCGCGGCAATGTCCCAGCCAGCAGGCGTTTATTCTTGTCGACCCCAGTGGCGAGCGGACGGTGCTGTGGAAACGAGATTCACGGCTGACGTTGTCCCCCGAGGAACTCAAACGCGAATGGATTGTGCATGCGCGCGCGCTGCACTTGGACGGGCACGATACTCGCGCTGCTGCACAAGCGGCAGCGTGGGCGCGGGAGGAGGGAATCCCGGTGATTGCGGATCTTGACGATCTGTATCCCGGTTATGAAGAGCTTCTACCGAATATCGATTTCCTGATTACCAGCAGAGATATACCCACGCGGCTTACGCATAAGCCCGACCTTCGGTATTCGCTCAAAGAGGTGCAGCGACGTTATGGGTGCCGGTTGGCGGCGGCTACGTTAGGGCAGGATGGCGTTTTGGCCTGGGATGGCCAGGGTTTTCATTACGTACCTGCGTATCGTGTGGAGACAGTGGACACCACGGGTGCGGGAGATACCTTTCACGCGGGATTCATCTATGGCTTTCTGCAGGAGTGGCCGTTGCAGCGCCAGCTTGAGTTTGCATGCGCCGCCGCCGCTTTGAATTGCACCGCCGTAGGGGCGCGCGGAGGTATTCAGTCTGTCGAGAGCATTGAGCAGTTCATGGAGAAGGACGCAAGGTATTCGGCTGCGTTTTAGATGTTTGTTCTAAGCAGTACAGAGAAGCCTGCCTGCAAAAGGATGGTCAGCACAGCAGTGACTTATGGTTGTGCGCTGTGGCCTGCGCATTGCAAAACACCAAGGAACTTGACCCAAGGGCCGACCGACGTGCGGTATTGGTAGGCCATGACCCGGGAGATTTGATGCAGGTGGGTTAGGTCATGAGCCGCCCAGGTTGCCAGCAACTCCGACAAGGCGACTGTTCCGAGGGCGGGATGTGTTCCGCGTTTCCGAAGATCTTCCGGTTTCAGGTTGAGCGCGCGCAATTCGCTCAGATTGTGCGAGCGCAGCTGAGCAAAGTCGTCCAACAATTGCGGAAGTGATTTGCCTTCGCTTTCACGTTGTTGCGCCCAACGATCGAAGCGGTCGAATGGCTTCGTTTCGCCGAATTGCAGAATGATTCTCGTGCGAGCCATCCAGTCAGTGCGTTCGCCGTGAATCAGATGACCGACGATATCGAAAACGCTCCAGGTATTTTCCCCTTCATTGCGAAACGTCCACTCTTCCGGTAGATCGCGCACAAGGATGTTGATGGCCGCGGGAGTGCGGGTGAGCAGCGCGATTGAGTTTTGCAGATTGTGTTCCATGATGCTCCTCGATTCTCTTGATGAAAGTTCAGACGTGGCGCGCGTAATCGTCGGCGCCCATCAAATGAATAGAAACGTAAGGCTCGTCGCCGACGACCCAGCTGTCGTGACCGGGCGGCACGTAGAAGAGGTCACCTGCTTTCATTTCATAGATGGTGCCGTCGGTCATGGCAGCTGTGGCTCTGCCAGAAACGACGAAGCCAACGTGTTCGATTTGGCATTCGCGTTTGCCAGTTGCTGCCCCGACGTGTTCCGACCAGCGCCAGCCGGGTTCGTAGGTGGCGCGGCCGATGGTCTGGCCGGCGATGTGGATGATTTCGAATTTGCCTTTGGGGAATGTGCGAATTTCGTCGGATTCGTCGAAGCGTTTGAGAATGACGTCGAGCATGGTTCCACCTCCGAACGGTTCCTGTTTGATTGTGGCGTGTTGGCGGCTGGGTTCAACGGGCAAATTGGCTGGCATTTGGGCGTAAGACAATTCCTAACAAGAAAGGGAAAGGCCGGCCGCACCTAAAGGACGGCCACTGCACGAATTCGGAGGAAGCGCCTTTGGCCTCATCTATTGGTGTTGGAGGAGGCCGTAGACTTCGACGGCGTTGCGGGCAGCGAAATAAACATGGGCGTTGACGACGATGGGAATGACGAAGCGCGTGGCGGTAGCGGCACGGTCGCGCTGGCTGTTTTGCTCAGAGGAATAGATGGGTTGAGCGATTTGCTTTGCGTCGAAGGCGTAGAGGGTGGCGGGCCGGTCCCGGCCGTCCCATGTTTTGGTGGCTACGGCCCAAACGACCGCGTTTTGCGTCCCGTTTGCGGAAACTGTCGGTGACGCGCCGGGATTTTCGAATTTGGTGTTTGAGGATTTGCTGGGGATGACATGCCCGCCTGTTATTGTGTAATCGCGGAGGAAGTCATCACTCGTTGCGAAGAATACGTGACCGTTCCAGTAGGCCATTGCGCGATAAGCCCCTTGTCCGCCCATGCGGAGCCGTTGCACGACCGCGTCGCCATCGCCATTGAATTGGCCCATTTGGTCTCGATCGATCACGTATAGCGTCGAATTTTTTGTGGGTTGAAGGAGCAGATGAGGGTGCGTTCCGGGCTGGTCGGGCAGAAGAAGCGGGCCACTGGAGCCGAGGTCAGCGTCGGCGTCACTTAGTTTGGCCTGGTCAAATGGCGTGAAGTAATCGCTGATTTCGATCCTTGAGTTTGTCAGCTTCAATTTCAGTACGGAATCGCCGTAATCCCTGCCACCGGACGAGGCATCGAAAGTGCCGTTGCCCGTGGGAACGTAGATGTTGCCTGAGGAATCTGCCGCTGGCCCGGTATCGCTGGCCCAGATACCACCTTGTTTTCCGTCGGGCGTGACGTTGAGGACTGCTTTCTGCGCGAGGGTTGCTGCGTCGTACGCCATGACCCAGCCGTGGTAGGGATCGACATCGCAGGAGGAGGCCCATGTGAGGTAGACAACTCCGTTGATGAGTAGAAGCGACGCGCGAGGATTCTCGCGTAAGGGATCAAAGCGAACTTGACCGTTTTCGGCGCCGTCACCATGAGCTCGGATCGAGGCTGCAATCACTTTCGGGCCGCCGAATTTTTCCGCACCTGTCGTGACCGCCAGCGCATGGAGAAACTGGAAATACTGACGGTCGACCGAGGTACGAGCGAGAACATAGAGAGTTCCTGTTTTCCGGTCAATGACCGGAGTGGGAGTGATGCCCACTTCCGGTTGAATGAAGGGGCAGGCCACGGCGCGCAGGAAACCGGAGTCTCGCCTTTCTTTTTGTCCAGTAAGCTGACGTGCCACAGCGGCAGATCGGTGGTGCGATAGGCGTCGAAGGCGTAGACGCTGTCGTGTTCCGTGGCGATGAACAGAATGTCGTGTGTGCCTTTGCCCGGGACTTCGACGGCAGGAAGGAACAGCGGCTGGGCGTAAACGGCGCCGTCTACTTTGAACTCGCCCAACTTTCCGAACTCCTCTCGGTTCACGTTTCGCGATGTCAGAAGCGTTTCGTTCAGTGTTGCGCCGGTACGCTGATTGTCGTATTGGGAGGTGGTGACTTGCGGGTAAGCGATGGTCTGGAGAAGTACAAGCTGAATCGCGAGAGCCGAAACTGCCTGGATGAGCCATTTGGACGAGTTTTGGTGATTCATATCCGACCTCGTTGTTCGGTTGCTTACTGAGCTGCGTTGTTGGCGAGAGCTTCGATCACAGCTATGTTGGGTTGGAGATTTGCCGGAAGATTGTGGCGCTGCTGGAGGAAGGCAGGCGTGTTGTAGGAAATCCAGACTTTGCCCGCGGCATCTTCGGCGATCAGAATCTTCAACGGAAGGTCCAAGGCAACGCTGGGGGCAGCAAGCATCAGGGGCGTTCCGCCCTTGGGATTGCCGAAAATCAGCAACTTGGTATCGGGCATCGTTAGGCCGATTTTTTCTGCCTCGCCGCTATGATCGATCACGGCGAAGAGCTTGACGTTCTTCGCCTGCAGTATGGATTCGAGCTTGGTAACGGTATCGGTGACCGAATGCTGACTCTGAATTCGCACCATGCCATTTTCGGGATTGGGGGACATAAAGCCTCCTACTAAGGCGTGATCTTAACCATTACAACGGAATGCGCTGGAACCTTTGCGGAATAGTTGCCCGTGAACGAGCCTGCGTCCTTGTGGGACCACAGGTCGCGCACCTTGGCTGGGAGATGATTGGGATAGCCGATTTGTTCCCAGGACACATTGAAGTCACTCTCCGATAGGCCGCGGTTAAAGAGGATCACGGCGCGACTGCCGTCGTTTAGAGTCTTGGCCCAAACTTCCAGGTCGCCGTTCTTCGCGACGCGGTGGCCTTGGCGGCCGAGTTTGTCCTGGTTGACGGCGATGACTTCCGCATTGGTGAGAATGTCTTTAATTTCCGGCATCATCGAGCGCACATCGTTGCCGGCGATGAGCGGCGCGGCAAGCAGGGCCCAGAAACTAAAATGCGCGCGATACTCCGGAATGGTCATGCCGCCGTTGCCGACTTCCAGCATGTCCGGGTCGTTCCAGTGGCCCGGGCCTGCGAAAGATTCCAAACCGACCTGCAGATCCAGGATATCGAGAAAGCCGAGTTCACAGCAGCTGCCATTGGGCCATTTTTTGTTGCTGGCCCAGTGGTCGCTGATGTCTCCGGTCGTGCGCCAGAGGTTGCCAATGCCGTTCGCCCAGAGCCAGGGCTTGGCCGTGCCCCACTCGCACATGTTGAAGACGATTGGCCGACCAGTGGCCTGGAGGGCGTTGCTCATGGTCGAGTACGCTTCCTCGGCATTGCGCTTGCCGGTGTTGCACCAATCGTATTTCAGGTAGTCGACGCCCCAACGCGCATATTGCTGCGCGTCCTGATATTCATGTCCCTGGCTGCCCGGTCTGCCAGCGCAGGTCTTCGAACCGGCATCTGAATAGACACCGAACTTTAATCCCTTCGTGTGCACATAGTCGGCGAGCGCTTTTATTCCGGATGGAAAATGTTGTGAGTCCGCCACGATGAATCCATTTTCATCGCGACTCACCTGCCAGCAATCGTCGACGACCACGTACTGATAGCCGGCATCCTTCATACCGTTGGTTGCAATGGCATCGGCTACGGACTTGATCAGGTCTTCATTCACGTTGCAGGCGAACTTGTTCCAGCTGTTCCAACCCATCGGCGGCGTTTGCGCCAGTGAGTTGCGCTCGATTTGCGCACCGGCGCGCGGGGCCAAGAAAATAGCCGCGCCCAATATGAAAACGAGAGTTGCTCCGTGCCTCCAATGGAAATTCATGAATCTCCTCCTACGGATTTCTCCATCAAGTACAGAGCGAGCGCCTGGTTCGCTTGGGTCCATGCTAACGGCGTATGAGCATTGGGAATATATATGCCGTTTTTCAGAAAATAAAGCTCCGGACAGGCTCCCGCGACGGTTGTTTGCGCCAGGGAACGGTTGAAGTAATGAACCTGTTTATGAAAGCTGGCGCGGTCGGAGCGATCAGCGAGAAAACGCTGGCCGTAAATGATGGAGAGCAGGGGATCGAAAATGCACCATTGCGCCTCGCAATCGGTCTGTAAATGGGCGTTGCGGAAATCCAATGTTTCGTTGAATGCCGTAGTCATTTGCTCCGGGGGAAACCATTCGTCATAGTCCTGGCAGAAATAGGAATCGCCCGGGTAGCGTTTGATGCCAATTGTCCCCTTCAATCGTGCTTCGACCAAATTGAGGATGGCATCTTCCATTGCGCGCGTCTGCACTACCCCCAGGGGATGAATGAGGAAGAGCAGCGCGGAATCTACCTTTCGTTCCGGCGGGGATTCGAAGGGCAGCATGGCGTCCAGACGCTGGCGGCCTTTTGCGATCAATTGCGGCAGTTTCGCTCGGTCCGCAGAGCCGGGAAATCGCACTACATGATACCTTTGCATTTCCTCCAGCCCAGCGAGAACGGCTCCCACACTCGAATTGTTTATCTTGCTCCCTTCTTCCCACATACCACTGTCTAGATCCTGCCAGTACTTGATAGCCGCAAAATACGCGGGAAAAACCAGATAAATTTCGTAGTCTGAGGGATCGATCGGCAGCACATTTGTGTTTGCGAGCAGGAAGCGGAACCATAGCGCTTCCCCCAGGGCGTCATTCTGTGCATGCGTCCATTTTTCCGGGAGTTCCGCCAGGGTTTGCGCTGTAAAGCGAATGTGCGGCCGGTCGTTGGCGCCGTTGTGCAATACGCGCTTCGGGTCGGCAATGATGTTGTGGAATCGGGGCAGCTGCGTGGCAAAGAATTTCGTCAAGCCCTGAATGCAGGCGATGGCGGGTGCAAATTCGCCGCGGCGGCGAAATGAGTCGGCAACCATAATATTGTCGCGGACCCAGACGTTTTGATAGCCGGTCAGCGAATGGGGTGCCTGGCTGGAGCTGGCGGCAAAGAGGCCATTAGCAACGGGGAATATTTGATGCGATCCGTGTTCCGCGAGGACGTTTCTGATTTTCGACAAGCTTTTTCTGGTATAGGTATCTGCAATCAGGCGCCGCAGTAAGTCAGGTTCGAGGGACAAGTTTCTACCTTTGGTTGATTGGCAGCGAGATTTTAGCTTAGTTTGGTGTTTTTCCGTCAGTGTGTCTCCGGCCCAGCCAGACAAGCTCAAGATACGACGATCGCTGCACATGGGGCCGCAACCCTTTCGAAGGGAAAACGAAGACGCCGGACTAAAACCACGGCGCTGCCAGGGGTGTCGAGGCAAGTGATTTCCATGGCTGTTGCACTTGTGCCTAAAATGGTAGATGGCAGGAACAAAACATCGCTTTGTGGTGTCTGAAACACGGCTGGTGTTCCGTCGTATCTTCAGGGCAGAGGCACGCTGCACGGGCTCGACCTTTGCGCGCCAATGATCAGCGTGGGGTGCCGTTGCCATGAACATGGGGGAATGGGAACGAAACCAAGAGCGTCGAAGAGCGCCTCGCTACCGGTATGAGGCGTTGCTGGAAATCGAGTGGGGTTCTGCTCGCTTGAGGGCTCGCACGCGGGACATCAGCGAGAACGGAATGTTTATTGAGGCCGACGACGTTCTCTGGGTCGGCGCCGGTTTTCGTGCGCGGCTTGCGGTGGAACGTCCGCTCTGGGTGGATTGCTCAGTGAAGCGCGTCGAACCGGGGCAAGGCATGGGTGTAACGGTTGAGGTTCGGGAAGATCAGAGCCAGCGCTACAAAGACTTGCTCGCGAAACTGGCATCGAGATAGTCATCCCGCCGTATACTATTTTTCATGACGCGTTGTTTGGATTGCGGTTCGTCGCGGACGAGTGACCAGTGTCCGAACTGCGGCTTGACCTCCGCTGCCGCGGAACTTGTATTCCGGCGGCGGCTTTTGCGGCAAATGGCTATTTTCCTCGTCGGATCTCTGCTTTTTCCATACGTCAGCCAGGTTTATCCTCCCCTCGATCTGGATGCCATGCTGGTGTTCTTTGGGTTAGTTTTTTTTGCGGCGCTGACGCTAGCGATATTCCTCGACCGCCAGGCGCGAGGTCGCAAGGACATTGAGATTTTGCGGCATTTGTTCACGGGGTTGATTCCGATCCCGTTCATCCTTTCGGCGGCTTTGTTCCTGAACGGCAAGCTCGATTCGCCGAAGAGTGTGACTTATCACCAAACGACTGTGGTGGGGCGATACCTGATGAAGGGCGTTGTGCGCGGGACGCGACGGCTGTTCGTGTCTTCCTGGCGCGATGGTCGAAAGATCGAGCGGCTCGCGGTCGACCCTGACGATTTTGACCGCTTCCACGAAGGGGACAGAATCAATGTGGGCGAAGAGCGCGGCGCGCTGGGCATTCCATGGTTTTATGGCGTGTATCGAGCCGGGCAGGTGAGAGTGGAGTTGCCCTCGGAGACGCACATGAAAGCGGACTCGCCGAAAAATCCGCCGGACGAGAAGCCTGATCCTCCGAATCAATAAATGGGCCGGCCATTCAAGCCGAGCGGAATCTGCAACTCCAGCATATGACCATTCTTGCCGAGGCGGAAGCGGATGCGCTCCATGGAGCCGACGTTTCGGCCGACGAAATCCGGAGCGTCGATGGGCTTGTCGGGGATGTCGGCGAGAGACCATTCGACGGCGTCCCCCGATACTTTGATTTTTTGCGGATCAACGTCGAAGACTTCCTGATCCTGAACGTTGACGAGCAGGTAGCGCTTCCAGAGGCGCACGAGAAGCACACCTTTTTTCTCCGAATGATAAATATTCCAGGAATTGGGCGCGTTGTCGTTATAGCGGACGATGGCGAATTCCAGTGTGTGCCAGGTGAGCTTCTTTGAGGTTTCAGGCGGAGCTTGTGCGCTCGATGAGACGGCGACGGCGAGCCAGAGCAAAACGGGCGCGACGCGGCGAACAGTGATCCGGGAGCAGGTGTTCATTTGCCGAAACCGCACTCGCGCCACAGAGTGCCCCATTCCCACAGCGCGAATCCCGTTTGCGGTGGAAGCGGATGACCCACTTGACGCGACAACATGGTGATTTGGCCGCGATGGTGCGAATCATGAGCGATCAAATAGCCGACGAACGCCACGACGTTGGGTTTGAAGTTCGGCACTCTGCCATCCGGAGTGTTCAGGGCCTTCGCTAAAAGCGTGTGAATGGCATCGGCACTAGCCTTCAGCGAAGCCTGAACTTGTAAGCGCGTGGCTTTGTCCGTGTCCAATTTGGCCGGATGCTTGCCGGTTTTGTCGGCGGCGTTCAGCCACATCAACCGCACCTGATGCATGTGCGCGGCCATCGAGCCGATCGAGCGGCCCTTGCCCGCAGGAGGCGCAGCACGCCACGCAGCGTCGGCGACGTGGCTCAGAAGCAACTGATTGGCTTTTTCGCTGATCGCAAATGCTTCCAACAGGGATTTGCGCATATCAAGGTCCGGCGCTTTCGGATTGGAGGTCGCAGATGGCGGCATGGTTATCCCTCGTCGAGAGCGGGTAGAGAAAGTGTACGACAAGAGGGAAGAGTGGCGAACCCAAGTTGATAACGCGGATTATAGACGCGATTGAAAGACCTGATTTTCACAAATCAATCGGATGGGACCGTTTCCATATTATTGGGAAAAGCGGAGGGGATGATTAGAGCGAAGCCAGATCTCCCGCGGGAGCAAATGCCTGTGCGGTCAGCCGGTGACGAACGCACTCTGACACTTCTAGCGCACCGACGACTGATCGAGCGCATTGCTCTGCAAAAAATTGAGGACGCATGAATCTGGAGATTCTTGCGTCCTCGTTTTTGTTGTGCCGCGAAGTCTTCCAGGCTCCCCGGCTCAATCTGACGGGAGAGTATAGCTAGCGCTTCGACTTAGCAAGAGGGGTCGAGGCGATTTGCTGTGGATTGCTGTGTATGACTGTTGAAAAGGCTGCGGAAAGTGGGGGGCGCAAAAAATTGAGGGCACAGGAACCTTGCGATTCTTGCGCCCTCGTTCAATTGTGCCGCGAAGTTTTTAAGGCTCCCCGGCTCAATCTGAGTACAGAATAAGCCTCACGCCGGGAGTTGGCAAGAGGTCTCGAGCTGATATGCTGTGGATTTCTGTGGACAAATGTGGAAAAGATCGCACCGGTGGTTCAGGCGTTCGATGCTTAGGATTTTTCTCAGAGGGATCGAGGTTGCC
Organism: Candidatus Acidiferrales bacterium; assembly: GCA_963722985.1. Classification (GTDB taxonomy): domain Bacteria; phylum Acidobacteriota; class Terriglobia; order Acidiferrales; family UBA7541; genus Acidiferrum. The sequence goes on from CAVROZ010000009.1 coordinate 106,775, forward strand.
TGAGGCGGAAAGCCTCACCCCTCGAAGGGCCATTCGGTAGGGCTTGAGGTGGCAAGAGAAAAGCGCGGGAGGAGAGGGAGGTTGGCGCCTTCGGGGTTACCGTTAAGGCCAGGGAATCGACACCGAACAGAGTCGTGCGACGGTGGAACAACACAACGAAAATTTGGATTGAATCGTGGTTTTGCGGAACGGTGCCGGCCGCCTTTCAGGATCGGGGCAAGCAGCCGTTGTGTCCTGAACACCGGCCGAGAGAACCGAGATGTGGCCGGGGCCCTTCGAGAAAACGCGCGTGACCGACCGGGAGTGACAATGGCTATAATGCGAAGGGAGTGAGGGGCGAATTGGCGAAGCGAATGTGGCGAATGCTCGAGCGGGTGTACCCGCGGTGCAGCACGCTGACGCAGGCGATTGCGTACAACGTGTTTCTGGCGTTTTTCCCGATGCTGTTGCTGGCGGTGGGCTTTGCGTCGACGTGGATCGGAAACAAGACCGGGACGCTGGACGCGTTTCGGAATTTCACGGACTTTTTGCCGCCCGGGAGCCAAGGAATCGTGACAGATTTTCTGGACCGGCGCGCGCCGGACGTTTGGAAATACGCGTTGGCAGGGGCTGCAGGAGCATTGATCGGCGGAACGCAGGTGATGAAGCTGTTGATGCAGGGAATTCATCAGATTTACGGAGATGAGGAGAACATTGGATTCGTACATCGACAGTTGCGAGGGCTGCTGCTGCTGTTGATCACCATGCTGCCGATCGTAGCGGCGGGAATTTTAGGTGTGTTCGGCAGACCGTTGCGGCATTGGTTGACCGGGCAGTTGTGGACGAATGCACCGGTGCATGGGATGTGGCTGGTGTTTTTTCCGCTTATGGCGATGGTGCTGGCGATGCTCGCGCTCACCGTGATCTATTGGGTGGCGCGGCCGAGAGAGAAGCATTTGAGCAACGTACTGCCAGGGGCGGCCTTGGCGACGCTATTATGGTGGCTGGCGAACGCGCTGTTTGGATTTTATGTGAGGCGCATGCCGGCAAACGTCGTGTACGGAGGTTTGGCGGCGGTGATCGGTTTGCTGGTTTGGATGCAGATTTCAGCGATTATTGTTTTCTTCGGAGCGGCGTGGAATGCGGAATCCGCAGTGGTTAGGAGCGACGGAAGCTGAGGGGGCTGGCGAGGTCAGATGGCACGACGCACAGGCTTGAAAAAGGAGTCGTGCTTCCCTCCCGCAGCGATCCTGAGGCGGTTCCGGGGCGCCAAACTTGATGCGGCAATGGTTTCGTCCACGACCTTTCCGAACGCCGGAGGATAGGAGATAGGCTAGAGCAAAACTGCCCTCTTTTGTCCGAGTGACGTTCCATACCGACAACAATGAGACCGCCGTCAGGAGGACTAGTATTTCCTCACATTGAAAAATAATCGCCCAAATCTTTGCCGTGGATACCTGGCGGTTTTCTCTCCAAGCGGCGGTCTTCCGCTGCTCATATTTCATCGGGAGAGAGTAAGGCCGGATGTTTAGGAAAAAATTGAGCTGGTCCATTGTTGAACGAGAGAATAGGGCGGGTCGTTGCATTCCTCATCCGAGACACTGGTTTCCACTAGCGAAACTCATGGGCTTTGAAAAGCACCGCTTGAAAGGCGAACGGATTGGTATCGAGTACGGCTAGCGCCGTTTACGCGACCAGGCATTAGCCGCGAATTTCCCCGTCATGCGCAAGGAGAATGCGCTTAGCGCGAACTTGCAAATTGGGAACAAGCCAGCCAAAGACGACTGTCGCCGCAAAACCACCAAAGAACTGCGCAATGATAAACCAGGGCACATCGATGGGCCGAATGCCTGCGAAAGTATCACTGAGACATCGTGCAATTGTGACAGCAGGATTTGCAAACGAGGTAGAGGCCGTGAACCAATAAGCCGCCATGATGTAAGCGCCTACGGCAAAAGGAACGACACTTGAGCGCGTTCGCGAGCAACCCCAAATCACTGAGAGCAGTGCGAATGTTGCCACAAATTCACTAGACCATTGGGCGAGACCTGTCCGAGCGTGATGGGCGAGCGAAACGATTGGAAGTCCAAACATCAAGTGAGCGACAATCGCTCCGGTGATTCCTCCGAAGATCTGCGCCAAAATGTAATGCGAGGTCTCCGCCCACGGAATTCCGCCTTGCCAAGCGTCCGCAAGTGTGACCACGGGATTAAAGTGAGCACCTGAAATTGGACCAAACGTTAAAATCAAAGCGACGAGAGCCGCACCCGTTGCGATTGTGTTGGCCAGGAGAGCAATAGCAACGTTTCCGGCGGCTAATCGCTCGCCCATAATTCCCGAACCCAAGACGGCGGAAACTAGAAACGCCGTTCCTAGAAATTCAGAGGTAATGCGAACATAAAGCGATTTCATTGATGACCAATGCCGTCGATTTGTTTTTGAATGCCTAGTTTGTCGAGGCTTGAAAGCGGCAGGGACAGGAGGAGACTGATCCTGCGTTCTAAGATCATGAATGCGTCGCGGAATGCTCGCTCGCCTTGCTCAGGTGAGCCTGCAACTGCCGCGGGATCCGGCACGCCCCAATGTGCGGTCATCGGCTGGCCCGGCCAGATTGGGCAGACTTCTTTGGCGGCGTTATCGCAGACCGTGAAGACAAAATTGAATTCGAGCGCACCCGGTTTAGCAAACTCGTCCCAGTTCTTGCTGGTTCACGCAGGTGGTATCGCCATCGGTCGACAAAAACCAATTAGATTTTTCAAAGGAGAAAAATCATGGAGAACATTCGCGCAATTCTGTTGATGGCAGTGATCGCACTCGGTTTTACAGGAGCGGCGAAGGCAGGAAACTCAACATGCTGTGCTTCCGCAGACTGTTGTGCTTCCTGTTCTGGATGCGATAAGTAAGCTAGGTAGGTGAATGGCGAAGGCGCGGACCGTTTGGTTCGCGCCTTCTTTTTGGCGTGAAGGAGTGGCCGACCGTAGGTTCCGGCGTGCGCCGAGTGATACCATCAGGGCGTGAGCCGTTTCGTTTACATCTCAAACTCTGCTTCGGCTGTCCCGTCCACCACGGCTCCTGCACGCCATTCTGCCCTCGTCCGCGTAACTCACTGGATCACCGCGTTGTGTTTTATTGCTTTGCTCGTCACCGGAATTGAAATTGTTATCTCTCACCCGCGCTTCTATTGGGGCGAAACCGGCAACAATTTGACTCAACCTTTATTCAAAATACCGATTCCTTCTTCGAGAGCGCTTGTGCCAACCGGTTATGGCTACGTGCTGCCGGACCAGAACGGCTGGAGCCGCGCGCTTCATTTTCAAGCTGCCTGGATCGTCATATTGACCGGATCGCTGTATCTAATCTCTAGTTTATTTACAGGTCATCTGCTGGAAAACCTCTTCCCAAGGAAGCCCGATCTGTCTTGGCGTGCGGTCTCAGGCTCAATCGCAGACCATTTGCGCTTCAAGCGGCCGAGTCCGGCAGAAGCCGGGTCATATAACGTGCTGCAGCGTCTGACCTACCTATTTGTTATTTTCATCCTGTTTCCCTTGGTTATCTGGACGGGCTTGGCGATGTCCCTCGCCTTTGTTTCCGCGTTTCCTGCTACCATCACTTTGCTGGGCGGCCAGCAGTCCGCTCGTACAATTCACTTCTTCGTCTCGATGGCTCTCGCCTTGTTCCTTGTGGTCCATGTGGTGATGGTTTGGTTTGCCGGATTCTGGAGCCGCATGCGAGCCATGATCACGGGCCGTGCCGCTACAAGATAAGGACTCCCTATGAGCGATCTCTCGCGTCGCAAACTGATCACCACCGGACTCGCCGCCGCAGCGGGCGTGACAGGTTTGGGGGTGGCCGCTAACATTGCACAAAGCTATGGACTGGTCCCGCCCGATCATGGCGGAATCTTCGGACTAGGAGAAACGCTGACCTACGCTTCCCAGCGGCTGCTTACTAGACACTCGTTGGCGCGTGAATTTTCTCGCAGTCAGATTTCTGAGCGTCCCTTCCCGAACGAAATGGCACCTCCGAATGAAGCGTTCAAGCGCCTGCAGGCGGGAGGATTCGCAGACTGGCGGCTCTCCGTCGACGGCCTGGTCGACCGGCCCTCCACATTTTCGCTCTCTCAGCTAAAGAGCTACCCATCACGGAGCCAGATCACGCAACTGGCATGCGAAGAGGGTTGGTCTTACATCGCCGAATGGACCGGCGTGCCTCTCTCTCATGTCCTGGAAATCGCGGAGATCCAACCGCACGCTCGATACGTTGTGTACTTTTCGATCGAGCCCGACTGGTGGGAAAGCATTGATATGGCTGACGCATTGCATCCGCAGACTTTTCTCGCCTATGGCTTGAATGGTGATGAACTTCCTGTAAGCAACGGCGGCCCGCTGCGCTTGCGGCTCCCCCGCCAACTCGGTTACAAGAGCGTAAAATTTGTCACCCACATGACGGTCACCGACAGCCTGAAACGATTCGGCAAAGGGCTCGGATCCGCGTCCCCAGAAGCTGGCTATGCTTGGTACGCTGGCATCTGACGTGCCCGCTGATCCCACTCTAATTCTCTCTACTGGTAGAAAATTGCGAGATCCGCAACGAATAGATCCATGGCCCGAGGGCGCGGAACATTCGCGGCATCCTCAGGCAGAGTGATGAAGTACTGTGAGGTACTTTAGGGGTAATCTGGACCGATCGAGACAATGGTGAATGGTCGTAATATGCTTGTGCGTAAGGAGACGGCTTGACTACGCAAAAACTAAGGGTCCGCTGCTTCGGGATTTCACTGGATGGCTATAGCGCCGGACCGAAACAGAGCCTCGATCATCCCCTCGGCGTCGGCGGCTCGGGGCTGATGGAATGGTTCTTCCCGACGCGCACGTTCCAGAGAATGCACAACCTGGAGTCCCGCGGCACAGCGGGACTCGTGAATGTGCCGGACCATCTATTCGGCCCGGAGGATGGTGAAGCGGGCATTGACAATGACTTCGCCACCCGCGGGTTTGAGAATATCGGTGCTTGGATAATAGGACGGAACATGTTCGGCCCCGTCCGCGGTGCATGGGGGGATGACGACTGGAAGGGTTGGTGGGGTGACAATCCGCCCTTTCATTGCGATGTGTTTGTACTCACGCATCATGCCCGAGCACCGCTCACTATGGAAGGCGGTACCACGTTCCATTTCGTCACCGATGGAATCGAAGCCGCGTGGCGACGCGCGACGGTCGCAGCCAAAGGCAAGGACGTGCGACTCGGCGGTGGAACCGCCACGGTTCGAGCCTATCTGCGGGCTGGCTTGGTTGACGAATTGCACCTCGCGCAGTCGCCAGTCCTGCTCGGCTCCGGAGAATCTTTGTTCACCGGCCTTGACCTGCCATCGCTCGGCTACCGTTGTGTCGAGCGCGTTCCTTCAACCAAGACCACTCACCTTGTGTTGGCACGGTCCTAAGATGCACTACGAAGTGTGGCGCCCGGTCTACATTGGAAACGAGCCAGCGATGCAGTAATAGACTCCCCGCTGATTATCGGCAATCGTCTTACCATCCACCTCTTTGAATGAGATTCCAAGTATTCTGTTTTTCTTTACCTTCTGCCCGTTGGTCTTAGTTGTTTCGGGTTCGTATAGGACAGTGATCACTGCCCCCTTCTTAACAACGTTCGTTTTACTCGGCGGGATATTACATTGAGTGGCGAAATAGCCCTCAAACGCGTCCGTCTTATGACCATGCGTATAGGTCAACGTGAGCGTGTCATTGTTAATTTGCGTAATCGTTCCTATGAAAGTTACTCCGTGGAAATCCCCAGGGTAGTAGTTGTTCGGAGCGGTTGCGTATTGAGCCGAAGCCCTTCCCGCACAGACTAACGCGACCAGTCCACCGCAAAGGAGTGAGCACACTGACCGGTTTGGCATGCTAGACATTTATCGGTAACGTTCCCCACGCAAAGCTCGAAAAGAATCACTTTGATATCGCCTATCCCTTGGGTGCGTTGACACGAAAAATAGCTCGGCCTATAGTCAGGAAGTCCCACCCGCGTCATTGTGACCGGCCAGTCTGGCGGGGTGCCAGATCAGGAGGTCGCAATGGGGGCAAGGGAGGGGTTCACGTTCGGGCCTACTTACCTGAAGTGTAGCTGCCGTCGGATTGGATGGCTGTCGGTTCTGGTGGCTGTGTTCACCTGGATGCCGGTAGCCCGCACCCAGGAACCCGCCGGGACGCCGGGAACCAGCTCATCGAGCGGAACACTGCCAACCGAGAAGGCCCCCAGCAATAGTCCTAACTCGGGAACCCCCAAGACAACTGAACCGAAGACGGAACTTTCCACGAAGGATACGGAGACGACGTTCAAGGTGCGCGTGAACTTGGTCCAGGTGAAGGCCGTGGTGCGCGATAGCAAGGGCCAGTTGATACGAGACCTCAAGCGGGAGGATTTTCAGCTGTACGACCAAGGTAAATTGCAAGTCATCACGACATTTGGAGTGGAAACACCGGAGACCCGGAAGAAGAGGGTGGAGGCGCTGCTGAAGACGCAACAAGACGCCGATGACACTTCGGGCGACAAGGTGGCGCTGCCAGAACGGTTTGTAGCGCTGGTCTTCGACGATATTCACTTGAACATGGGAGATGCGGCATTTGTGCGGTTAAGCGCGAAAAAGTTGGTGGACGGCATGACGCCCACAGACCGCATTGGAATCTTTGGGACCTCGGGCCAGGTGGGGCTGCAATACACGAACGACAAAGCCGCGCTCGAGAAAATGCTGTTGCAGATCATGCCGCGACCGAAGATGGGGAAGATCAATGACGTGACGAATTGTCCGGACGTGTCGCACTACATGGCGGACCAAGCGCTCAACAAGAACGATATGACCGTGCTCGGTGTGGTGGCCCAGGAGACCTTGGTATGTATGTACCAGTCAAACCCACTGATGGTTGGGGCCGCACGGGTGACGGCGCAATCCGCGTTGCAACAGGCATTGGTGGCAGGGGACACAGACAATGAGTTCACCTATCGGGCGCTCGAAGACGTGATCCGAAGGTTGGCGACCATGCCGGGAGAACGCGTGCTGGTGCTGGCATCGCCTGGATTTTTGTTAAGCACGCAGTTTTTGGATGAGACGGGCATCATCGAGAGGGCAAATAAGGCGAGCATCGTGATTAACACGGTGGATGCGCGCGGGCTCTATACGACGGATCTTCTCGGCGACGTAAGCAAGCCGTTGACGGATACTCCACAGACGACAAGTTTCAAGACCACCTACCGGGTACAGGAACAGACAGAGAACTCCTATGTGCTGGGAGATTTTGCGTATGGCACCGGAGGAACCTTCTTTCAGAACTCCAATGATCTGGCATCCGGGCTGGATCGAGCGGGGGGAACACCGGGGGTTTCCTACGTCTTAGGTTTTTCGCCGCAGAATCAGAAGATGGATGGCAAGTACCACACAATCAAAGTGGTAATTACCGAGAAGCGGAAGTATGAAGTTCAGGCGCGGCGAGGATACTACGCGCCCAGGAAGGTCGACGACCCGAAGGAACAGGCGAGGGTCGAGATGCAGGAAGCGGTGTTCTCGCAAGATGAGATTCAAGACTTGCCGCTCGATTTGCAGACGCAGTATTTCAAGACCGGCGACGCGGGAGCGCATCTGAGTGTGGTATCGAGGATCGACTTGAAAGGAATGCATTTTCGCAAGGCGGAGGGCCGAAACTACGACGATCTGACGGTGGCGACGGTAATCTTTGACGAGAATGGGAATTTTGTAACCGGGGGAGAGAAGATTCTCGAAATGCGGCTGCTCGACAAGACTTATGACAGGCTCAGCCAGTCGGGCGTGGTGATGAAATCCAGTTTTGAGTTGAAACCGGGAAAGTACATGGTGAGACAGGTGATTCGGGATTCGGAAGGGTCGCAAATGGCGGCGAAGAACGGCGCCGTGGTGATCCCTGACTAGGTCCTGACGAAGGCGAAAATGGGGGCGTTTATGAACGTTGCGCGGAATAATGGCAGCTGGAGATTTGCGGGGTTATTGCTAGTGGCCGGATTGCTTGCGGGGGCACAGGTATCACAGCCCCAGGCGCAATCGCAAACACAGGAAGCGAAGCCGGACGCCGGCGCCGGGCAAGCCGTTCCGACCAACAGCGTGATCAAGACGGAATCGCGCATCGTACTGGTCGATGCGGTGGTGGCGGACAAGAAGGGGCACTACGTCACGGACCTGACGCAAGGCGATTTTAAAGTTTTCGAAGACAACAAAGAGCAGACCATCACAAGCTTTTCGTCCGAAGCGAACCCAACCGTGCAGGCAGCGGGACAAAAGCATTACATGATTTTGTTTTTTGACAATTCGTCGATGGAAACCGGCGACCGGATTCAAGCCCAGAGTGCGGCACAGAAGTTCATTGAGAGTGACGCAGGGCCAGACCGGCTGATGGCAGTTGTGAATTTTGGCGGAACACTGGTCATCCGGCAGAATTTTACTGCGGATGCCAAGTTGCTGACCGCCGCGGTGCTGTCGAACAGCGCGCCGCACGTCAATTCAAATCCACAGACCGCAAGCGGAGCGAGTGCGCCGAGTTCCGCTCCGGTCATGGTGGCGATGGCGGGGGTTCCTTCCTTGAGCAACGCGGAAGCGGATTTTGGGGCGCGGTCGATGCTGCTCTCTATCCGAAGCTTGGCTAAGAATCTACGAGGCGTGCCCGGCCGGAAAATGTTGATTTTGTTTACGGCTGGCTTTCCCCTGAGCAATGAAAACCTGACAGAACTTACCGCCACGATCGACGCTTGTAATAAGGCGAATGTTGCGATTTACCCGTTGGACGTACGTGGATTGGTGGCGCCCAGTGTGAAGCTTTCTACGCCGGCCCACAAAGGAAACGCTGCCATCGCGGCGAGCGACGGGGCACCTCGGTTGGTCTTGGCAGCATATCACCCGGCCTCCATGTTTGATCCGCAGCACACCGGTGGGGGCGGAGGCGGAACCGGCGGCGGCACAGGAGGAGGTGGTGGTACGGGTGGCGGTGGTGGGGCAGGTGGCCACGGTGGAACTGGCGGGACCGGGACGGGCGGAACCGGCGGGGGTGGCGGAGGTGGAAAGGGCGGAGCGGGCACAGGAACGGGAACCGGAACCGGAACCGGAACCGGCGGAAAGGGTGGAGCGACCGGAACGACTGGCACGACGGCGGGGTCACCGTATGCGAATTATTACAACAACCCCGCGAACCAGCCCCAGGTTTTGTTGCCAAAGATCCTGAATACCGCCACGACCAACCAGCAAGTCATGCAGATGTTAGCGGATGGCACCGGCGGATTCGCGATTTACAACACGAATGACTTACTTGGAGGACTGCAGCGAATCACGGCGGAGTCGAATCAGTTTTACGTGTTGGGATACGTGCCGCACGAAGCCGAAGAGGGTGCTTGTCACACCTTAAAGGTAAAACTGAACAAGGGCGGGATGGATGTACGATCGCGTACGGGGTATTGCAACGTCAGGCCGACGAACCCGCTCGACGGTAAGCCGATCGAGAAGCAGATGGAGGCCCAAGCAAGTGGAACCGGGCAAGGTACGATCCACGCGAGCATGGAAGTGCCCTATTTCTATGCGGCTCCCAATGTTGCGCGGGTCAATCTGACCATGGAGATTCCGGGAGAATCGGTAGTATTTAATAAGGATAAGGGGAAATATCACGCCAACGTGAACATTTTGGGAATTGCGTACAAACCGGATGGAAGTGTGGGAGCGCGGTTCAGCGATACGCTAAACATGGAAATGGAGAAAGATGAATGGAAGGAGTTCACCAAGGGGCCCTACCGATATCAGAACCAATTCGATGCGGCACCAGGAACTTACAAGTTGGCAGTGGTGCTCAGCTCGGGCGGGGAAGGCTTTGCCAAGATGGAAACACCGCTGACGATCGACGCGTACGACGGGAATCGATTCGTGCTGGGCGGAGTGGTGTTGTCGACCAACATGCAGAGGGTGGACGAGATTCCTACAGAGGTTGACGCGACACTGTTGGAAGATCGAAAGCCTCTAATTGTGAAGGGCATGCAAATCAATCCGGCGGCGAGCTACCAGTTTAAAAAGACGGACAACATCATGTTGTATTCAGAGTTGTATGAGCCGCTGTTGAAGACGGAACCGACGACGAAGGTCGCAACCGGCTATCGAATCTATGACGCCACGAACAAGGAGATTTTCTTTACGGGCGCAATACCGATGGACGGATTTGTCGAAAAGGGAAATCCGGTCGTGCCCTTCGCGCTGAAAGTGGATGCCAGCAAACTGCCGCCGGGGTCGTATCGACTGGTACTATTGGCTGTGGACGGAAAGAACAACCAGGCGCCACAGAGACCTGTCGCGTTCGCCGTGCAGTGAGCAAGACTGTAGAAGGCCGAAGTAGAGGCTATCGATAGAGAACACCTGCCCTAATGGGCAGCAACTTTCCGCGCTTAACGGGGTTAGTGTGAATTATATGCGGAAAGACTTCGTTCTTGATGGTGCCATCCGCGAGAGCGCTCGAGAGAGGGCGCGTACCGGCCTTGTTTCTTGCACCCCGCATGCCCTTTTGGCCTCCCTGCTGACGATTTCGTGCATCCTGACGCTTGCTGCGGACGTGCCGGCGCTGGCCGCAGCAACGACTAAATCCAAGAAGAACCAAGATCCCGTGCTGAAGGGTCTGCCGATTACGGAACTCAGCACGGACGAAGCCATCCAGCATGCGTTGAACCGGCTGACGTATGGACCACGGCCCGGAGAGGTGCAACGAGTGCGGCAGATGGGCTTGGCCAAGTGGATCGACCAGCAGTTGAATCCCAAATCGATCGACGATGGCGTGGTCGAAGCGCGCTTGAATGCATACCCAACGTTGAGGATGAGTTCCGCGCAATTGATGGCCGAATACCCGAACCCTAAGCAGGCCGCAAAACAAGCTGAGCAAATCAAGCAAGAGCCCACACAAGTCCGGGTGGCGCAAACGCAAGCGGACCAAGCGATCATGACCATGGCGCGGGACATGGACGCGAGCGGCGGTAGCGGGACTGGCACGGTCAGTGCGACGACCACGGACAATCCGTCTCCGATGAAATTGAACCCCGCGACGCAGGGTGCTGGGAAAAAGGATCCGTTGGGTGTTGATCCGAACGCCGTGCCCAGAGCGATTTCCGACGACAGCAAACGGCCGCAACGCGTGGTGGAAGAACTGGCAATGGCGAAAATGACGCGCGCGGTTTACAGCGAGCGGCAACTGCAGCAGGTCATGGACGATTTCTGGTTTAACCATTTCAACGTGTTTGCCGGTAAGGGCGAAGTGAAGTGGTACCTGACGTCCTACGAGCGCGATGTCATTCAGCCGAACGCGTTGGGGAAATTCAAGGATTTGCTGACGGCTACGGCAAAAAGCCCGGCGATGCTTTTCTATCTGGATAATTTTTTGAGCGCCGATCCGAACGCGGCGCAGCGGCAAGCGATGCTGCGGCAGATGCGCCGTGGCCCCTACGATCCGCCGAATCCGAAGCAAGCACAGAACAAAAAACAGCAACGCGGCCTGAATGAAAACTACGGGCGCGAATTGATGGAACTGCACACGCTTGGCGTCGACGGCGGCTATACGCAAAAGGATGTGACAGAAGTGGCGCGGTGCTTCACAGGATGGACGATCGAAAAACCTCGGGAGTTGGCGCGATTCAAGTTTGATGAGAAGGTGCACGATCCGTCCCCGAAAGTGGTGCTGGGGAAGAAGATTCACGCGGGAGGAATGAAGGACGGCGAACAAGTCATCGACCTACTTGCGAAGAATCCCAACACTGCGAAATTCATATCCACGAAACTGGGGAGGAGATTTGTTTCAGATACACCGCCGCCAGAGCTCGTGGCGCGAATGGCGCAAGCTTTCCAGAAGTCGAATGGAGATATCCGGGAAGTGATGCGGACGATGATTTATTCCCCGGAATTCTGGTCGCGAGATACGTTCCGAGCCAAGGTGAAGACACCGTATGAACTGGTGGCGTCGTCGGTGAGGGCGCTCGGAACGGAGGTGGATACGCCGATGCCGCTGGTGCAGTGGGTCGGACGCATTGGAGAGCCGCTGTATCAATGCCAGCCGCCGACAGGATACTCGGATAAGTCAGAGACGTGGGTAAATTCGGGTGCGCTGCTGAACCGCTTGAATTTTTCGTTGGCGCTGGCCGGCAACAAAGTGCGCGGATCGCGAAGCGATGTGGCGGCACTGCTTGGAAGCGAGTCCGACGTGGATCCGAAGCAAACGTTGGACAGGGCTGTCGGAGTATTTCTGGGCGAGGCGGCGCCGGGAACGGTGGACACATTGCAGAAGCAGTTGGAGAACCCGCAGGTCTTGCAGGCAAGGCTCGATGATCCCGTAAAGCAGGTCGACTTAGGAGTCTTAACGGGATTGGTCCTCGGAGCGCCAGAGTTTCAGAGACGGTAGGATCCGAGACCAGTTCCGCAGCAGATGAGTGAGAAACCATGAGTAACCAATGTTGCGAAGGCGTGAGGCCGGCGAAATTTTCGCGGCGCTATTTCTTGAAGCAAGGCGGAATTGGTTTGGTCGGGCTAAGCACGATGCCGGCATTCCTGCAGCGAGCCGTTGCGTCAACGCCGGCGGATAGCAAGAAGCAGCTAGTCGTGCTGTTCCAGCGTGGCGCAGCCGACGGATTGAACATTGTGGTGCCGTTCGCGGAACCGAACTATTACCGGATGCGGCCGACGATTGCGATTCCCGCGCCGAGACGCGGCACAGGCGACACCGTCATCGACCTGGATGGATTTTTCGGATTGCACCCGGGACTGGCGGCGTTGTCGCCCTTGTTTCAGAAAAATCAGTTGGCGATTGTGCACGCGGCTGGATCACCCGATCCGACGCGCTCACATTTTGACGCGCAGGATTATATGGAGTCCGGGACACCCGGAGTGAAAGCCACGGAAGACGGATGGCTGGATCGCGCTATCGGAACCGTGCCGGAAGAACATGCTTCGCCGTTCCGCGCAGTGGCCATGGGTCCGAATCTGCCGCGGATGCTGCAGGGCAGCACCGGTGCCGTGGCGATTCCCGATTTGCGCCAATTCAAGGTGCAGCCGCAATCGGCGGCGATGGCGAACGTCGCAGAAGGCGGCTTTGAAGCGATGTATTCGCAGAGCGTGGACCATGCGTTGCACGGCACCGGCGCGGAGACGTTTGAAGCGATCGACCTGCTGAGAAAGATCGACACGACGAAGTACCCGCCGGATAACGGCGCGGACTATCCGAAGAGTGCCGTGGGACAGCGATTGCAGCAGATCGGCGTGATGATCAAGGCGAACATAGGCGCGGAAGTGTTGTTCCTCGATTGTGGCGGTTGGGACAACCACGTGAATGAAGGTGGAGCGCAGGGCCAGTTGGCAAATTTGCTGAAGGATCTTGGGCAGTCACTGGCGGCATTTCATCAGGATATGGGCGACTGGATGGCGAACGTCGTGGTAGTAACGATGAGCGAATTCGGACGGACGGCGAAGGAAAATGGGAACCGCGGTACCGATCATGGGCACGCAAATTGTATGTTTGTGATGGGCGGAGATGTAAAAGGCGGCCGCGTGTACGGCAAGTGGCCGGGGCTGGCGGACCATCAGTTGAATGAAGGGCGGGATTTGGCGCTAACGACGGATTTCCGAACGGTGGTGGGAGAAATTCTGAACAAGCATCTGGGTGTGAAAGATTTGGGACCAGTGTTTCCGGGATTTGATGGTAGTTCGAGGAAATTTGTGGGATTGCTGAAGGCCTAGCCGGATTCGTTCAAACGGGGCCGCCGGTGGCCGGGATTGAGTCCGGCCAACACACTTCCGAGATTGTGTTGATTCCCCCTAAGCGCCCCCCTCGGCAGGCAGCCGTCACACGCTACAGTTCGCGGATCCAGATATTGCGGTAACGGACGGGATTGCCGTGATCCTGAAGGGCCAGCGGCAATTTGTCTGGGCCGGGCTCGTAGGGCGGGCGCACGCCGTGCCCCGTGGGGCCGGTGGGCTCGACATTGTCCTGGACGAGAACGCCGTTGTGGAAGACGGTGATGCGTGCGGGGCGAAGCAGTTTACCGGAACTGTCGAAGCGCGGACCGTGGAAGACGATGTCATACCATTGCCATTGGCCCGGAGGCCGAGAGGCGTTGACGGCAGGCGGGTATTGCCCGTAGACGGCCGAGGCTTGGCCATCGGCGTAGGTTTTGTTCTCGTAGGAATCGAGCACCTGAATTTCGTAGAGACCCATCAGGAAAACCCCGCTGTTGCCGCGATCCTGGCTTTCGCCTTTCGGCGGAACAGGTTCGGAAAACTCGACGTGAAGCTGGCAATCGCCGAATGCCATTTTCGTGTGGATGTAGCCGGTCTTCGCCACGACCTCAATGTAGCCGTTTTCCACTTTCCATTTGGCGGGACCGTTTTCTTTGTCGAGCCATGCCGAGAGATCTTTTCCATCGAAGAGCACGATCGCATCCGAGGGAGCTTTACCCGGCGTGTCCTGCGTGCTGGAAGTGCCGGGAGTGACGATCGGAGGCACGGGACGATTCGTGTCGTGGATTTTCCATTTGGTGTCGACCTGCGCGTGAACGGAAGCCACGGAAAACAGCGCTAACCCAATCGTGAGGACCGAATATTTTTTCATTGAGTTCACCTCGACTGAACCGCCGCCCAAAAATTCTATCATTGGTTTTGGCGGGAGCTGCGTTTTGGCAGAGCTGGAATCCTTCGGGGCTCCGCACAAGCTGAACTTCTGCGGAGCAGGCTAGTTAGAGCCGCGGATCCGCATGCCGTAGAAAGAACGGTAAACGAAGAAGAAGGAGACGATGAAAAAGGCCGCGGCCAGGAGATGTGACAGACCAGCACCGGAATTGGAGGTGAGTTTCACGGCAAGCTCGACGGCGAGCAGGCCGAAGAGGGTGGTGAATTTGATAACCGGGTTGAGCGCGACCGAAGAGGTGTCCTTGAAGGGATCGCCCACGGTATCGCCCACGACGGTGGCATCGTGGAGCGGCGTGCCTTTCTGCTTGAGTTCGACTTCGACGATTTTCTTGGCGTTATCCCAGGCGCCGCCGGCGTTGGCCATGAAGATCGCTTGGTAGAGGCCGAAGATGGCGATGGAGAAGAGATAGCCGATGAAGAAAAAAGGCTCGACGAAGGCGAAAGAGAGAGTGGCAAAAAAGACGGCGATGAAAATGTTGAGCATGCCCTTCTGCGCGTATTGGGTGCAGATGGCGACGACTTTCTTCGAATCGGAGACGCTGGCCTTTTCCGCGCCGTCCAGCTTGATATGCGCCTTGATGAATTCAACGGCGCGGTAAGCGCCGGTCGTGACGGCCTGGGTCGAGGCGCCGGTGAACCAGTAAATCATAGCGCCGCCGGTGATCAGGCCAAGAACGAAAGGCGCATGGAGCAAGGAGAGATTGTTGACGCCGGAAGTGAGGCCGTGGGTGAGCGCCATGATGATGGAAAAAATCATGGTGGTCGCGCCGACGACAGCGGTACCGATTAGCACAGGTTTCGCGGTGGCTTTAAACGTGTTACCGGCGCCATCGTTGGCTTCGAGCAGGTGCTTGGCGCGTTCGAAATCCACGTCGATGTTGTAGTCCTTCTTAAGCTCCTGTGCGATGTTGGGTATCTGCTCGATGAGCGAAAGCTCATAGACCGACTGTGCGTTGTCTGTCACCGGTCCGTAGGAATCGACAGCGATGGTGACTGGCCCCATCCCGAGGAATCCGAAAGCGACAAGCCCAAAAGCGAAGACGGGCGCGGCGACCATGAGGCTGCCGACGCCCATGGTGCTGATGAGATAGCCGATGGACATGAGAGCGACCATGGTGATGCCAAGGTAGTAGGCGGAAAAATTGCCGGCGACAAATCCGGAAAGAATGCCGAGAGACGCGCCGCCTTCCTGCGCGGAAGTGACGACTTCCCTGGTATGGCGGGATTCGGTCGAGGTGAAGACTTTCACCAGCTCTGGGATGATGGCGCCGGCCAAAGTACCGCAGGAGATGATGGTTGCGAGCTTCCACCAAAGCGAAGAATCACCGCCGAGAACGGGAATAATGATGGCGGAAACGACATAGGTGAGAGCGATTGAAACGAAGGAAGTAATCCAGACGAGCCAGGTAAGGGGCGTTTCGAAGTTCATTTCCTTGGCCGTGGCGTAGCGGCCATTCTGGATCACGCTGTTGATGAAGTAAGCCACGGCGCTGGCGATCAGCATGATGATGCGCATAACAAAGATCCAGACCAGGAGCTGGACCTGCACGTTCGGGCTCTTGACGGCCAGAAGAATGAAGGTGATGAGAGCAACGCCGGTTACGCCGTAGGTTTCGAAGCCATCGGCGGTGGGACCGACGGAGTCGCCGGCATTGTCGCCGGTGCAATCCGCGATGACACCGGGGTTGCGCGCATCGTCTTCCTTAATCTTGAAGACGATTTTCATCAAGTCGGAACCGATGTCGGCAATCTTTGTGAAAATGCCGCCCGCGATACGAAGCGCCGCGGCACCGAGGGATTCGCCGATGGCAAAGCCGATGAAGCAAGGGCCGGCATAATCGCCCGGAATGAATAGCAGGATGATGAGCATCATCAAGAGCTCGACACTGATGAGCATCATGCCTACGCTCATGCCCGCTTCGAGAGGAATTTTATTGATGGGATACGGGATACCACGCAAGCCCGCAAAAGCGGTGCGGGAATTGGCGAAGGTGTTCACGCGAATGCCGAACCAAGCGACGCTATAGCTGCCACCCATGCCGACGAGACTAAACAGAAGAATGATCGGCAGAGTGACGAAGACGGATTTTCCCGGAACGGGAGCGAGAACACCGAAATAAAGGACGATGACGATAGCGATAAAAATCCAAAGGAGCAAAAGGAATTTGCCCTGGTTGATAAGGTAAGTCTTGCAGGTTTCGTAGATGAGCTCGGAGATGTCTCGCATGGAGCGATGGACGGGCATGTTTTTGAGGCGGTTGAAGATGGTCATGCCGAATAACAAGCCGAGGATACAGACGCCGATTCCATAAAGGAGAAGCTTGTGGCCGTCGACGCCGAGGAACGAGACCGAAGAAAGATCTGGAAGGCGAAGACCCGCCTCGCCACCGGCTTCATCGCCTTGCGCAGGGAACATGGCTGCCGCAGAAAACAGGGAAAGAGCGACGGCGGCAGAAAAGCGCTTCAGCAAAGTGCTGATCTTGTCCCACGCCGGGACGATCGAGATGCGCATGAAAATTCCTCCAGAAGTTTCCCGATGCATATTTTGGGGGCAGAACGCGCGAGCGGGAAGCCCGTCACCGCCCCAATTACTACCAACACACACACTCACAGGTCAACGGGAAACGAAATCCATTGAACCTGCAGTTATCCACAAACAGCGGGGGAGCGTCTCGCCGGCGTCGGCAAAAGTCCCATATAACCTGAACCGGACAGGAACCCATCGTATCGCCCGCGATACCCCTCAGACCCCTGGTTGGGTCCAGACTACCCCGGCAATTCTGCCTCGCAGGAGAGCGAATGGATGACTTGGATTTATAACATTTCGCTAATGTTGGGTCAAACGCTTTGGAATACAGGAACAGGGCCCGGAGAGAAACGAAACGGCGACAAATGGTCTGAATGGAATGGCTAATGATAGTATGAGGGGCCACGAAGTGAGCGACAGATTCAGCCGGGCCAGGTGAGACCTACAGAAATGAATAAGGAAATGGACGCGTTGGCGCAGGCAAAAAGCAGCGGCGGCCTGCGATACGACTGGAAGAAGGGCGAAGTACAAGCGATTTACGACACGCCGCTGCCGGAATTGGTGTACCGGGCGCAGTCTGTGCACCGGCAATACCACGAACCACATCGCGTACAGACGTGCCAATTGATTTCGATCAAGACCGGCGGATGCCCGGAGGATTGCGCGTATTGCCCACAGAGCGCGCACTACGATGCGGGCGTCGAGCGGCAAGGTCTACTGGATCCGGCGCATGTGGTGGGAGTAGCACGGGAGGCGGCGAAGCGAGGCGTGACACGATTCTGCATGGGGGCGGCGTGGCGGGACGCTCCGAAAGGCAAGGAATTCGAGAAAGTGCTCGAGATGGTCCGCGGTGTGTCGGTGCTCGGGATGGAGGTGTGTTGCACGCTGGGGATGTTGACCGATGACCAGGCGATGCGGCTGAAGGAAGCGGGGCTGACAGCCTACAACCACAATTTGGACACGTCGCCCGAATTTTACGGGTCGATTATTACGACGCGGTTGTATGACGAGCGATTGCGGACGTTGCGGTCGGTGCGCAAAGCGGGAATCACTGTGTGTTGCGGCGGGATCCTAGGGATGGGTGAAACGGCGAGCGATCGCGTTGGCTTGTTGCAACAGTTGGCCGCATTACAGCCGCATCCGGAGAGCGTGCCTGTCAACATGCTGGTCAGAGTCGAAGGCACGCCGCTGGCATCGATGCCGGCTCTCGATCCGCTGGAAATGGTGCGGGCGATTGCAACGGCGCGCATACTCATGCCGGCTTCGCGCGTGCGATTGGCTGCAGGACGCAAGCAATTGTCGCCTGAAGCGGTCACGCTCTGTTTTCTGGCCGGAGCGAATTCAATTTTTGTGGGCGAAAAGCTGTTGACCACGCCCAATCCAGGACCGGATGAGGATGAACATTTGCTGCAAAGCCTAGGAATGAAGGCGCTGGAGTCCCATGCCGGATGAGGTCCTATCAGCGTGGAAAGCGACGCTCGGAAAAGGGCTGAGCGCTCTCGAACACCAGCACCAGCGACGGAGCCTGGGGGAGATACGAGGGATCGATCTTTGTTCGAACGATTATTTGGGATTGGCGGAACATCCCGCGCTGCGGGAGGCGGTGGTTCGCGCGGTCGGCAACACGACAAGGATGGGCGGAACGGCATCGCGACTGCTTTCGGGGCAAACGGAAGGTTGGCACAAACTGGAAGAGGAGTTTGCGGCCTTTGCCGGGACAGAAGCGGCATTGTTTTTCGGCAGCGGCTATGCGGCCAACATGGGACTGCTCTCCGCGCTGGTTGGTCGGGACGACGTGGTGTATTCCGACACGTTGAACCACGCAAGTCTCATTGACGGAATGCGCTTGTCGGGAGCCCGGAAAGTCATCTATCCTCACCTCAACCTAGACGCGCTAGAAAACTCATTGCGACAGGATGCCGGCGCGCCATGGCGGAGAATCATCGTCACGGAAAGTGTTTTCAGCATGAACGGGGATGTTGCCCCGTTGAAGGAGATGGCATCTCTGGCGGAGAAGTTCGGCGCCGCGATGATCGTGGACGAAGCCCACGCGACCGGTGTGCAGGGCAAGGCGGGTAGCGGCCTAACGGTGCGGGAGGGGATTTTGACTCAGGTGTTGGCGACGATTCACACGTGTGGAAAGGCTCTGGGAAGCGCGGGCGCGTTTGTGTGCGGGCCGGCGGTGGTGAAGGACCACCTGATCAATCACGCGCGGACATTTATCTTTAGCACGGCTCTGCCGCCGTACTTCGCGGAGCAAATCGGCGCGGCTGTAAAGCTGTGCGCAGGAATGGACATGGAGCGTCAGGCTTTGTTGGAACGCGCCGAGCGATTGAATCGGTCGCTGCAGCGAGCGGGATTCGACACCGGGGGTAGCACGAGCCAGATCGTGCCCGTGATTTTGGGGAACAATGAGGACGCCTTGCAAGCAGCGGCGCGGTTACAGCGAGATGGATTCGCAGTGCGGGCCATCCGGCCGCCGACAGTACCCGCGGGCCGGGCACGGTTGCGATTGTCTCTGACGGCACGAATTGCGGAGGAAGAACTGAAACGATTGGTAAAGTCGCTGGTCGAGTGGCGCGAGGGAAAATCGCCGACACTGGCGGCAAAATACGCATGAGACGGCACTTTTTTATCACTGGCACGGACACGGGAGTAGGGAAGACGACGCTGGCCGCTTTGCTGTGCGCAGCGCTCGACGCGGTCTACTGGAAGCCTATCCAAACGGGGACTCTGGAGGGTTCCGACCGTGTGACAGTGATGCGACTGGCGGGCATCGGAACGGACCGCACACTCGAAGAGGTGTACAAGTTTGTGCCGCCGGTGTCGCCGGATCTGGCGGCACGATGGGCGGGCGTCGAAATTGATCTGGCGCGCATCAATCCGCCGACGAGTTTGCTAAATGACTGGCTGATCGTAGAGGGAGCCGGCGGTGTGCTGGTGCCCATTAACGGAAAGCAGTTCATTCTGGATTTGATGGTGAAATTCAAGTTGCCCGTGATTCTGGCAGCGCGCAGCAGCCTGGGCACGATCAACCACACGTTACTCTCGCTGGCGGCGCTGCACGCAGCGGAATTGCCTGTACACGGCGTGGTGCTGATCGGCGACCAGAACCGCGAGAACCGCGAAACCATCGAGAAATTCGGCCACGTTCGCGTCATCGGCGAAATTCCCAAACTCCCCAATCTGCATCGCACAGCGCTCATGCAGGTTTTCCTGAATCACTTCGACCGATCCGCATTTGCTCAATGAATTCTCCATTGCAGATTTGGCACCCATTTACGAATGGTGCGCTTGATCCCGCTCCAATTCTGGTGCGCAAAGCGGAGGGTGTGTACCTGTATACGGCCGACGGGCGAGAAATCATCGATGCGATTTCCTCATGGTGGGTGAATTTGCACGGTCATGCGAATCCGCGGATTGCGGCGGCGATTCGAGAGCAGGCGAAGAAACTGGAGCACGTGATCCTGGCGGGATTTTCGCACGAGGCTGCCGAAGAATTGGCCGGGCGGCTGAGCAAATGGCTGCCTGATGATTTGCGGCACCTTTTTTTTTCCGATGATGGATCGACAGCCGTGGAAGTGGCGCTAAAACTAGCGGTGCAATATTTCCAAAACTTGGCGCGGCCAGAAAAAACGGAAATTGTGGCGTTGGCGCATGGATACCACGGGGATACGGCTGGCGCGATGTCCGTGAGCGACGAATCGCCCTTCACACAGCCATTCCGATCAATGCGTTATGCCGTACATCGGGTGAATTCGGCATATTGCTACCGGTGCCCGGTGGGATTGAAGAGAGAGAGTTGCCACATCGAGTGCGTGGGGCGACTGGAAAAGTTACTGGAGGAACGGGGCGAACGAATCGCCGCGGTGATTGTGGAGCCGCTATTGCAGGGCGCGGGCGGGATGATCGTGCATCCGGTGGAGTTTCTGGCAAAGGTTCGGGCACTGTGCACGAAGCATGAGGTGCTATTGATCGCCGACGAGGTGCTGACCGGGTTTGGGCGTACCGGCAAGATGTTTGCATGCAATTTGGCGAATGTCGTGCCGGATTTGATGTGCATTTCAAAGGGAATCACGGGCGGATTTCTGACCATGGGAGTGACACTGTGCACGGACCGCGTAGAGAGGGCGTTTCGCAGCGAAAACCGAATGCACACGTTTTATCACGGGCATTCTTATACCGGGAATGCACTAGCGTGCGCGGCGGCGAATGCCAATTTACAGATTTTTGACGATGAGCCGGTGTTTGACCGGATAGCGACGATTGGAAAGATTCACGGCGAGCGATTGGCTCAGCTCCGAGGGATCCAGAAAGTTGGAGAGACGCGACAAATTGGGACGATGGGGGCGATAGAACTGGTGGCGGAGGATGCGGGCTACCTTTCCGGGCTGCGCCCAAAGCTGTACGGATTTTTTCTTGAGCATGGTGTGCTGCTACGGCCGCTCGGAAATGTTGTGTATGTTTTGCCACCCTATGTAATTGCGCCGGACGAGTTGCATCGTGTTTACGACGTGATTGTAGAGGCGATTGAGAGGTTGCTGTAATTGGACTGGTAAGCAAGAATAAACGCCGAGACGCTGATGCGAGGAGTGGCTCCTCGCATTCCATACCTGACGTTCGCGCTAGGAGTTCTACCGATGGGCATTCGATTGAAAGTGAATGGCGTGGTCCACGACGTAGACGTCGAGCCGGATGCTCCGCTGCTGTGGGTGATTCGCGATGAGTTGCATTTGACCGGTACAAAGTTCGGATGCGGGATCGCGGCTTGCGGGGCTTGCACTGTGCACGTGAACGGGAAGGCCGTTCGGAGTTGCAGTGTTCCCGCGGGATCGGTCGAAGACGCAGAGATACGGACGATCGAGGGGCTCGCCACGGGAGGGCTGAACGTGGTTCAGCAGGCGTGGATCAAACACCAAGTACCGCAGTGCGGTTATTGTCAGTCTGGAATAATCATGGCCGTAAGCGCGTTTTTGGAGACCAATGCCGGGGCCACGGACGAACAGTTTGCCGCGGCGATTACCAATATTTGCCGTTGCGGGACACTTCCGCGGATTCGCGCCGCAGTGCGTGAATTGGCGGCACGGAACAGTGCTGCCGGTGCCCGGTCATGAACCGCAGGAAGTTTTTACTGGGGGGCGCGACGGCGACGGGCGCGCTGGTCGTCGGCTACGCACTTTGGCCGAGCGGAAGACTGGGCAAGGCCGATTTGCTGGCTGCAAAATCGGGCGAACGATTTCTCGCGAACTGGATCAAACTTGCCAACGACGGAACGATCACCGTGGTCGTGCCGCACTGCGATATGGGCACGGGCATTTACACGTCACTTTCGCAGATGGCTGCCGACGAGCTTGACGCCGATTGGACGAAGGTGCGCGCAGAAACGGCTCCTGCCGATCGGCTGTTTGCAAACAGCGCGATGGCGGAGGGCTTCGCTCTTGAAGAATTGAATGTACCGGGCGATCAGCTCCCGAGGTATCTTCGGGGGACGACGGTCAGCTCGCTGCGCATCCTTGCCGAGTACATGGATTTGCAAACGACGGGCGGTTCCTCTGGAGTGCGCTTCACGGGCGTTTATGGAACACGCGTCGCCGGGGCCGCTGTACGGGAAATGCTCGTGAAAGCGGCGGCGGCGCGAATGAACGCACCTATGGAGGAATTTCGCACGGAAATGAGTCGCGTCATCCACATACCGTCGGGAAAAAGCTTCGGCTACGGTGAACTCGCGTCGGAGGCGGCGGATTATAGCCCTTCTTCGCGTCCGAATTTGAAGGCGAAAAGCGAATACAAATTCGTCGGTCAATCCGTCGAGCGCCTGGACATCCCGGCCAAGGTGAACGGTACCACGCAATACGGTATCGACACGCACTTGCCGAACATGTTGTATGGGGCCATCCGGATATCGCCCGCGTTCGGCGGCAAGCTGATTTCGGCGGATGAATCGCGAATCGCCAAGAGCCGCGGCGTTCAGAAGGTTGTGAAGCTGGACGATGCGGTGATCGTGGTCGCCGATCGATTCTGGCGGGCGCGCAAAGCGGTTGACGAGCTCAATCCGGTATTTGATGACGGGGGGAAGGGAGATGTCTCGTCGAAGACCATCGTCGAGATGCATCTCGACGGGTTAAAAAACGGGAAAATCCAACAAGACAGGAAGACCGGGAGTGGGGCCGAGGGTCTGAAGGACGGCAGAGTCATCGAACGAATCTACAATGTGCCGTATCTTGCGCATGCTCCGATGGAGCCGGTGAACGCCACGGTGTTCTACAAAAACGATGGGACGTTGGAGGTTTGGGCCGGTACGCAGGATGGCCTGGGATCGCGAGCATTTTGCGCCAAGGCGGCCGGGCTCAAAATAGAGAAAGTCACATTTCACCTGATGCCGAGCGGCGGCGGCTACGGCCGACGCCTGCCGGATCTGTGGAATTTTTTGACTTATGCGGTCGAAACGGCCAAGGCGATGCCGGGCGTGCCGGTGAAGCTGCTCTTCAACCGAGAGCAAGACATGCAGCACGATTACTATCGGCCGAACGTAACAAGCCGCTTTCGGGCGGCGGTCGACAACGACGGTTTGCCCCTGGTTTGGGTGAATCATTACACCACCAACGATGATCCAAATCCTGAGTCGCATATTTTGTACCGGGTGAAGAACCAAGCCTACGGCACGGTGAAGCTGCCAGCTCAAGTGCCGACGGGGCCGTGGCGAAGCGTGGAAGCTTCGTGGCACGGATTTTTTGTGGAGTCATTCATCGACGAATTGGCTCATGAGGCGAAGCGTGATCCCCTCGAGTTTCGCTTGGCACTTTTGAAAGAGAAGCCACGGCACGCCGCTACGCTGACTCTCGCGGGCGAAAAAGCGAGATGGCGCACTCCACTGCCCGCCGGCTGCGGGCGCGGAATCGCGATGGTGGAATCTTTCGGGACGATAGTGGCGCATGTCGCTGAGGTCGAGATCAAGGACGACGGCGCCGTGAAGGTTCGCCGCGTTACCACGGCCGCCGATTGCGGCATGGCGGTGAATCCGGATGGTTTTAAGGCCCAGATGGAAGGCGGAATCATTTTTGGCCTGAGCGCGGCATTGCATGGGGAAATCACGATCGATCACGGGGCTGTCGTGCAGCAGAATTTTCCGGACTACGACGTGGTGAGACTCGCGGAGTGTCCGGAGATTGAAGTGCACATTCACGAGAGCGATGCGCCTCTTGGTGGCGCCGGCGAGCCGGGAATCCCACCCATTGCGCCAGCGTTGACGAATGCCATCTTTTCGGCCACCGGCGTGCGGATTCGCGAATTGCCCGTAAAAAAACATTCGTTGGGGAAGATCGCGCAGGCGAGTTAACTGCACGCTGTTGACCGACGAAGGCCGAGGGCGCCTCTGGTAGACTCCTGAACTGGATCGGCGGAGGAGCTATCGTTGGCCACGCGGCTCAGCGGGTGGAGGCAGAAGATTGTAGCCTTTGCGGGCGCATTGGGAGCGCCCGGACTGTTCCTGATTTCCTTCCTTGATTCTTCGGTGCTGACCTTCCCAATAATCAATGATCTGCTCTTGATCGAACTGTGCATCCAGAGACCACTGCGGATGCCCTTGTATGCGGCGATGGCCATGACGGGTTCGGTATTGGGGTGCGTGTTGCTGTATTTCATCGCGAAGAAGGGCGGGGAAGCATTTTTTCGGAAGAAGGCCGGGCAGCGCGGGCAAGTGATCCGTAAGTGGGTGGTGAAAAACGGCTTTGGAGGAATGCTGGCGGCGGCTCTACTGCCGCCGCCCACGCCATTCAAAATATTTGTTTTTGCGGCGGGCGTTTTCGAAGTGCCATTGAGCAGCTTCGCATCCGCGATTGGGCTGGCGAGGGCGATTCGATATTTCGGAATTGGTTATCTAGCAACGAACTACGGAGAGCAGGCGATGCCGTTTATCGCCCAGCATAGATTGCCGGTGGTGGCAGGAGCGATCGTGTTCGTGGCGGTGAGCTATGGATTGTCGCGGTTGATTCTGCGGGAAAAGACAGACGGCAAAGAGAACGAAAAAGCATAGGCGAAGTACTCGTGACCGTCCGGTCGGGCAAAGATCAGTGGAGGTGGATATCGCTCGTCCAGATCAGTTGCTGGTCAGCGATTGCTAATTTCGAATCGAGGAGAATGAGGGCGGCGACGCGGTGGCGCACCTCTTCCTCCGCAACGTCACGCATGGAACGAATGACCACCTGGTAGCCGTCTTCTGTCTTGGCGACGATGGCGCGCGGGAATGGCGCAACACGAAGATACTCCTTCGCGACATGGGTTCTTTGCGCTGCGTCCAGTTCCGGCGATGGATCTGGCTTATGGAAGCATTCCGCGCTCTCTGGATCAAAGTTTCGTCCAAGACCAGACGGGACGTCTGCTGTGCAGAGGAGCGAACGGGTCTCGACCACGCCGCGCCAGGTAAAAATCGAAAGCGCGTTGGGGAAGGAGCCGACCGTGCGCGCGGATTCCCGTTGGTAGGAATGGGGTTCGAGCGAAGCGATGCTGCCAGCATGAAGCAAAGCACGAGCGACGATGTAGAGAACGACCAAGGATAAGGCGACGATCGCACCGTTTCGGCCCCGTGGTGTCTTGTTCTTGACGCCAATTTCGGACGTCACCAAGAGCATCAACTCCGGGATCAGGATTCCAGCGATGAAAATGACGAGAATCCAGGGATCGACCGTTGGAAGCCAATCCATGGCAAATCGGGTGAGACGAAAGGGCCAAAGCAGAACGACGCCCTCGGATTGGAAAAGATCGAGCACAATGTGGAGAACTGCCGCGGCACCAAGTGGCACAAGGAGTGTGAAAATCGGCTGGGGATGTATTGTGACAACGTAACGAATCAAAAGCGCCGTCACAACGACGACCATAATGGTTCCGAGAAGCGAATGAGTGTAGGTCCGTCGAAGCGCGAAATACGCCGCCGGGCCGAAAAGAGAGCTGAGAAGGTCAATATCGGCAATGGTGCCGGCGATGAGGATGCCGACAACGACCGGCCAACGGCGGCGAGCAAAGAAGCCGCGCGCTAGGACCAACGACGCGAGGGCATGCGTAGCAATGTCCACGATTTATGTTTTCGAAGCAGTGCCGGCGTCGCGTTGTGCGGAATCGCGCGGTACGAGCAATTTCAGGGCTCGAGGCACAATCGAAAATTCGATGGGCAGACGAGCCAGAGACTCACCATCGACTTGAGCATAGACGGGTTTGGCGTCCAGTGGTTCGCAGACGAGGGATTCGGCTTTCCAAAAGTGCACGCCTTCCTCTTTACGAAGCTTTCCCATCCAGAGAGTCGGCAAATAGCTGAGATAGCGGAAACCGCTCTGTGTGGTGAGCGCCATGACCTCGAAACGGTCTTCGAACAGATCGGCTTGGTCGGTAATCTTGAACGGACCACCATAATTTTTTGTGCGGCCGACGACGACGAGAGTAGCTTCCAGTTGACGGTCGCCAGTTCGGACGCGGAAGCGCGGGAAAGTGTAGCGAAGAACTTCACGCGCGCCCTGCCACCAGTACGCTAGGATGCCCACGCGGGCTTTCAGACCGAGATCAACCGAATAGACAATCATGCCGTCCGGACCGGCGCCCGAGACGGAAAGAAAATAGCGCTTGCGATCGGGCCGCTCAAGGGGAGTCGCCAGACCGAGAGCGATTTCGCGAATCTCGGCATCGACGAGGCGGCGCGCGGCGCGCGGGATGTCCCAAGGAAGATCGAGTTCCTTAGCGAGAACATTGGCCGTGCCTCCAGGAAGAAGCGCGAGAGGAACGCGGTGGCCATTGGTATGATTGGCCAGGCCATTGACGACTTCGTTGAGCGTGCCATCGCCGCCGCAAGTAATAACGAGTTGACGGCGGTCGCGCACGGCCTGCTGAGCAATTTCCGTAGCGTGTCCCGGGCCGGTGGTTTCGGCAAGGTCAGCCTCGATTCCATTCGAGGCGAGAATCCGGCGCGCCTGCTCGACGAGCCGCCGCCGCCCACTGCCGCCATTGCCGGCGTTGGGGTTGTGGATCAGAACAGCGTCTTGGATACGAGCATCCATAAATTCCAGATTGCGGCAAGTCAAACCTTCATTCTAACTGAAAAAACGAGAGGCCACGGAAAGAAGAGAAGGCAAGACAATAAAAAAGGAAATGCACAATGTGATTCGCGCTACTTTTTGCCCTTTCCTGAAGCGGGAGCAAAGTAACCGCGGCGGGCCTGAATCGTCAAGTTGGGCCGATTCACTCTGACTTTTAAATTGTGGTAGGCGCCATTGGATTTCATGTTGGCGTTCGAAAACGCCAGGAGATATAGATAATCTGGCCCCGAGATAAGCGTCCGAAGACCCGCTTCCAAGTCGTTGTTGTTATGAAAAAAGGTCCCACCGGATCCATCAGCCAGTTCTGCCAGCACGTCCTGATTGGCGGCCATTGATTCGCGGCGATATTGGTCGAGCAGGCGTTGCGTGGCAGGATCGGTTCGCATGGGGGCCGAAGCGTCCTGATTCGTCGTGTACAAGCCACGCGCGTCGACAGTGTTGATGACCACGTTTGCTCGACTAGCGATGTCTAGAATATTCGATTTATCGGTCATGGCCTCCGCATCAGGAGTAAGGAAGCCGGAAGAAACGAGAATAATGACATGCTGTCCGGGGAGAGGCCCCATTTGGTTTAGAACGACTTTCAGAAAATCAAGATTGGTTCGATAGTTTTGTTCACCCAATTCAACCGCCCGTTGTGCGGCATTTCGCGCCATAGTTTCGGCGACAGCAGGCTCACGCACGCTAGAGCAAGACATAACGTCGGCTACAGCCGCGTCGAGAGCAATCGAGTCGTTCTTGTTGAGAATCCGGTCGCCCTGGTAGTAGTCGACATTGGGGCACTCATGCTCATCGTGGTGATAGAGACCTTTTACTCGCAAGCCCAGGATTACTTGCTTCAATTTTGCGCGATCGCGTGTCAAACCGCTGTTGGTTCCCGAAGTAGAAAGTACCGCTGCTATATCTGTCGGCGACAAGGATGAGTCGAGCGCCTTTGTGGTAGCCTCCTGCGCTTGGGCCAGATCGGCGAAACTAAAGTTGAAGTCGTCAAACAGGAAGATGACAAATCGTTGAGGCGGAGATGTTGGCTGCGGCACGGCCGAGGAAGGAGCGGTAGCTGGATTCGCGGTGGAAGAATGAGCCGCCTCTGCCGTGTTGGCGCGCTTGATGATCGTAAAGCCGGTGAGTGCCTGTGGCTTGCCGTTGTCGAAAACCTGGAAATCATCTTTCGAGAGGGTGCTGACGGCTTGACCTCGGGCGTCGCGGACGACCACGGGTACGAGCACTTCATTTACGTTGGATTGGATGACGGGAGGCGTCGCCTGAGCGGGAACTTCTTGCGACTGCTGCGCTACGAGTTCAAAAGAAGCAGCAAGAGATACCCAGCAAAGGAAAGCTGCGCCAGATCGGCTCAGACTAGGGCGTGAGCTTCTAATTGGACATTCCTTCCAACCTGAAGAGGTACATTTATAGCATGATTTGGAGCAAACGGGTTTGGCCGTGGTGCCCGCTGCTGAGTCGCTTTTGCGGTAATCTAACGCTGTGCTATGTTGGCGATGGCTAAGAAAGCGTGCAGTTTGCGGGTTTAATGGAGGAGAATCTTCTCCCGGACTCGTCCTATGTCCATCGCCGTCCGTGTCAGGACCACAAAGTCGCATCCGAGTCGTTCGCTTTTGGTGCGGGCAGCGATGGCCGGCTTTTTTCTTCTCAGTTGGTCAAATGGCGGTTCCGGAAAAACCGGTCTTACAAAACGAAGCGCCCAGGCTCCGTTTCAAGAGGACAAGAACGAAAAGAATTCCGATTTGGAAGTCCATCCCTATTTAGAAGATGCGCCAAAGCAACTGACGAAACATATTCCGGAATTGAAGGGTTTTCACCCGGCCATGGACCAACAGTCGCTGCCGATGATCCTGAAAAAAACGGGACAGAGAGTGGATGAGTTTCTTGACGGCGTCGTCGATCTTGTGGCGCAGGAAGAAATCAAACAGGAAAGAAACGGGATTCGGAGCGCTGGCAAGCCCGTGCAAGACAACTATTTGATTCTGCGCCACGGGGAAGGGGACCAGGCAGGCTTCGATGAATTCCGGATGGATGAAGGGGGGAACCGGTTGGACGCCAGTCCACGACGAGGCTTTCTGATCACATCAGGGTTTGCACTGACTTGCATGCAATTCTCGTCTGCGCTCCAGCTAGCTTCGACCTTTCGCTATCTTGGCGATCAAAAGATTGCCAAACGGGACGCTTACGTGGTGGCATTCGCGCAGATGTCAGGCGAAACCGGCCTCGAAGTCACACTGAGAGGCTCTGGCGGATCGGAGGTGCACATGGAGCTCCAGGGAATCGCGTGGGTGGACAAAGAGAATTTCCACATTCTGCGAATGAGGACGGACCTGTTGGCGCCACAACCAACGGCCGGTCTCGATGCGCAGACCACCAAGGTAAACTTCGGCGAAGTACGACTACAGGACGTTGCCACTCCTTTGTGGCTGCCGCAGGATGTGGTCGTATTCCTAAAACTGGGGCCCGTCCTGAACCGGCCTTTTGAGGTTGAATTCAAGAATGTGCATCATTATACGAATTACAGGCGGTACCGGGTTTCGACGAAGATTGTCGCGCCCCAATGATGCTGTAACGAGCGGGTATAATACGAATCGATTGCACGCCCGGAGATGAGCTGGATGATGAAGGCGCAAATGGCGAAGGCCAACGGAAAAGTGAAACAGGAAGCAGAAAAGCTGCGCGAGCAAATCTGGCATCACGAGTATTTGTATCACGTGGCGGATGAGCCAGAGATTTCCGACGCGGCATTCGACAAGCTGATGAACCGGTTGAAGGAGATCGAAGCGGCACATCCGGAATTGGTGACTCCCGATTCACCTACGGTGCGCGTAGGCGGGACGCCGCGGGAAGGATTTACTACCGTAAAGCACGCGCGGGCCATGCTGAGCCTGGACAACGCATTTTCGTTCGATGCGCTGAAAGATTGGGACCGGCGTGTGCGAGAGGTCACGGGCCGGCCGGTAAACGAATACATCGCTGAGCACAAATTTGACGGGCTGAGTATTTCGCTTCAGTACGAAGATGGCGTGCTGACGCGCGGCGTGACGCGAGGGGATGGAACAACCGGAGAAGACGTTACGCCGAATGTGAAAACGATCTGGTCGGTTCCATTGCGGGTCGACGCTGCGAACTTGAAGAAAGCGAAATTACCGAAGGCGTTCGAAGTGCGTGGCGAAATCATGATGACGCGGAAATCGTTTGAGGCGCTCAACCGTCAGCAGGAGGAGAGCGGAGGGAAGATTTTTGTGAATCCACGCAATGCCGCGGCGGGAGCAGTACGCGTGTTGGATCCGTCGATCACGGCACAGCGGAAGCTGGATTTCTTCGCATACTACCTGTACGTCGATGGAAAAGTGCCTTTCGCGAAGCATTCGGATTCGCTCGAGGCGTTGAAACAAATGCGCTTCCGCGCGTCAACGGATTGGAGATTGTGCGAAGGTATCGACGCGGTGATCTCATATTGTGAGACCTATGACAGGAAGCGCGAAAAGCTGCCCTATGAAATTGACGGTGTGGTGGTCAAGCTGAATTCCACGGCGCAGCAGAACGAGCTGGGATTCACGTCAAAAGCGCCGCGATGGGCGATTGCATACAAGTATCCCGCGCGACAGGAAACGACGGTGGTCCGGGACATTCTCGTGAATGTGGGGAGGACCGGCGCGCTGACTCCAGTGGCGATGCTCGAGCCAGTGCAGGTGGGCGGCGTGACGGTGAGCCGCTCCACGCTCCACAACATGGACGAAATAGAGCGGCTGGGCGTACAGATCGGCGACACGGTGTTGATCGAGCGCGCCGGCGAAGTGATCCCGCATGTGTTGAAAATGGTGAAAGAAGGGAAGGATCGCCGGCCGTTTCGGATGCCAAAGAAGTGCCCAGTATGCGGGAGTACGATTCATCGCGTCGAAGGGGAAGTGGCGTACCGGTGCGTGAATTCCGCTTGTCCGGCAAAACTGAAAGAGTCCGTGCAGCACTTCGCCGGCCGGCACGCGATGAATATTGACGGCTTGGGCGAAAAGATTGTCGATCAGCTGGTAGAAAAAGGAATGGTGAAAGACTTTGCGGACTTATACGCGCTGAAAATGGAGGAAGTGGCGGAACTGGAAAGAATGGCGGAAAAATCGGCCCAGAATTTGATAGATGAAATTGAGGGCAGCAAGAAGCAACCGCTAGCGCGACTGATTTACGCGCTGGGAGTTCAGTTTGTGGGGGAACGCACGGGCCAGTTGCTGGCGGAGCATTTCTCTTCTCCGGAGGAGTTGGCCGCTGCCACAACCGAGGAACTGGAGAACGTGCCGGAAGTGGGGCCGAAAGTGGCGATGAGCATTACAGAGTTTTTCAGCGAGCCAGCGAACCGAAATGTGATTAAGAGACTGAATAAGGCGGGCGTGCGACCCACGGCGGAAAAACGCGAAATCAAGAGTCAGAACCTAGCGGGGAAGTCATTTGTGTTTACCGGTGGTTTGCTGAATCGATCGCGGGAAGAGGCGGGCCTGCTGGTGCAACAACACGGGGGTAAGGTCAGCGGCTCGGTAAGTAAAAAGACGGATTACGCGGTGGTGGGGACGGATCCAGGGTCGAAGTACGACAAGGCAAAGGAATTGGGCGTGGCGATTTTAACGGAGGCGGAGTTTGAGAAGTTGTTGAAATAGCGTCAGACTGTTCACGTCTGGCATTGGAGCAGAGGCTGCGTTGCAGTCTCTTCCTTTTGAGTGCTCGTGGTGACCACGGACTTTGTCCGCGGTCCAGGAGAACGCCTCCCCATTCCTTCCGAAAGTTAGAAGAAAACCAAAATAAACTCCGATGAATCGCGAGCAGCTGGCCTACTCGATGCCGTTCACATAAAAGCGGCCGGTCCTGAATTCGTCCTCGAGCTCCGCCTTGAGCGCTCGCGCCAAGTGCACCAGCTGCGCATGCGCGCTTGGGATCTGTTCCGTAGCTCGATCTGCCTGGAGTCGATTGCCAGCTCTTGCGCCGCGTCAGCCAGCTAGGCTTGAGACATCATCCCGACCGGCACATCCAGCCCCTGGACAGATCGATATCGCCGGGGATGCTCAGACTACGATGCGCCAGGCCGTCTCGCTCGCAGCCAATCTCGAAGAGCCGCCCCTAACGAAGCACGAGGACTGGATCGCCGACGGCCAGGCGACTCGCGGGATTAGCCGCCTTTTCTCACGAAGGGAGATTAACCTATCGATTCGGACGTTTTGGAAGTCACTTTTCTTGTGTGACGCGATCTGTGCTCATCGCTTTGGGGTGATGGAGGGTTCGGACCACGGGTGCGTTCTTGTTTGGACGAACTTCGCCCTGTGGATTTGGAGAGCGAGACAAGGTTTGGATCCGGGAGTTCTTTTTTCGTTCAGCAGCGCAGCGCTGCCCAAGCCGAAATAAAGATGTTCTGCCATGGGTACGCCTTCGTATAGCGGATCCAAATCCTTCGCGCAGTGATGCGCACCTGGGCGGCGATCTTCAACAGACGTAGACGAATGGTTTCGACTTGAAGCTCTCCGCCCCTTCTGTTCCCGCTAGACCAACTCTCCGTAGGGCCTCCACCAAGACATAGGCAAGCGAGGAAAAGTACAGGCGCAGTTGGTTGGCTCGCAGACTCTCCGTGCTCATGCGGTCACTGAACAGGCTGAGTTGCTGTTTGATGCGGTTCTCCATTTCCCCTCGTGCACAGTACAGCCGCTCGTACAGTTCCTGCGCCGGCCAAGGCGAAGGGGACAAGGAAGTCACCACGTAGCGCGGATTTTCCTTGCCGGGGATCTGTTCGGCTTTGGCCACTATGCGGCGGCTCTGGCTCCAAGTTTTCCGCGTCTGGTAGAAGAACTCGGAGAACACGCGTGCAGGTTTCCCATTGCGCTGCTGTTCTTTCTTGGCCTGGCGCATCTCCTTGGCGATTTTTCTACGCAAGCGTGGATTGCGTGCGAAGCCGAAAACGTAATCCACCTTGTGTTTTTCGCACCAAGCCATCAGCTCTTCGCGGCAGAACCCGGAGTCCGCGCGTAGGATGATCTGCGTATGCGGCCAGGCTTTCTGAATCTGTGTGACGATCCGGGCGACTTCCTCCCGACTCCCGGCACTGGCATCAATATTCGAAGGCCGCAAGCGCGCGCACAGCAGTTGGTCCCCACAGAAAACGTACAACGGTAGGTAGCAGTAGTGGTTGTAGTAACCGTGGAAGAAGCGCGCTTCCTGCTTCCCGTGCAGCGGCGTGTCGGTAGCATCCAGATCCAGAACGATAGACTGGGGTGCTCTTCGATGGGACTCCAGAAACAGCGTGACTAGCAGTGTGTCGATCGCTTCCGGAGCGTAGGCGATCTTGTTGTAGCGCTCGGCCGCAGGAGAACCGGCCGGCGTCAGTTCCAGCCGGTTTAGGGTGCTTTTCCCAGCCAGAGGTTCCGAGAGATCCCGTTTTCCGGCCAGCACTCCAAGCAGCGGATCTTGCCGCAGCTGCTCGTGATCATTCAGGTCTTCGTAACCCAGTGCCAGCCCGTAAATTCGTTGCGCCAGCATCTCTTCCAGACGGTGCGTGATCCGTTCCGGCTGCCGGTAGTCGCTGAAGCAACGAGCCACCCGCCGCAGCAAGTCGATCTTGCGATCGGCCCGACGAAGCAAGAGAGAACCACCCTCGGTGCTCAACCAACTGCCCTCAAACTGGGCCACCACTTGGCGCGAAAAATGGGCTTCAAATGGGAAGAGAGTCTGGTTACACTCTGTCATTGAAAGGCCTCTTTTCCTGGGACTTTAACTACGCCTAGACAACGCAGTTATGCCCGAGAAAGCGGCCTTTTTCCACTTCAATTCAATGATTCGTTGCTATTTCTTGTGAGATTTCCGGGTTAGGCGGTCCTCTGCTCCAATCCCCTGAGTCTAGAATGTACACGATGAGTAGTATTTGCGGCGGTGTAAAGCTGGCGCCACAGCCGACATCCTGGTGAACAAAGCACGATATAATAGAGACGGCGGATGAGCTGGATGATCGCTGGCTTGGCTGCGCAAGCGGCTGAGCGGGAGGAAAGTCCGGACACCACTCTGCGAATGGATGCCGGCGTAAGTGCGGCGTTACAGGAGCAGAGGGCAACCCTTCGGCCCGCTTCCGCGGGTTTCAGGGTAAAAGGGCGACGCGCCTGGTAACGCCAGGGGAGTGGTAGCACGTTGTGCTACTGTTCACGGAAAGTGCCACAGAGAAAATACCGCCAGCGTAGCGTATCCCGGTGATAGCCCGGAGGAAAACCTTCGGAATGTCTTCGAATGGAACGCGACGAAGGTAAGGGTGAAAAGGTGGGGTAAGAGCCCACCGCTCCGCCAGCAATGGCGGAGGCTAGGCAAACCCCGCGTGGTGCAAGACCAAATAGGAGGGCAGAGCCGGCCCGGCTCGTTGAGCGAACTCGAAAGAGTAAGCTCCCTTTGTGCCGCGCAAGCAGCGCGAAAGGATGAACCCTCGGGTAGGTCGCTCGATCCCGGCCGCGAGACCGGGGCTAGAGGAATGATCGTCGCGGCGCCACCCGCAAGGGTGAGCGCCATACAGAATCCGGCTTATAGGCTCATCCGCCACTAAGTCTTTTAGGCTCATTGGATTCTCTTGCTGGCCAGATCTGACTGTGCAATATTTGTGCAGTCGGTTTTCTCCAAACCTTCGCCATTGTCGATCAGGCCTCGCACTCGTTCCCTCAACTCCTTCGTGAAGGGTGCGTAGTGCCGTTCGACAGTCTCAATCGTGTCCGCGAGTATCTTCGCCACATCATACGGGCTCGCACCACGTGACAACATGTCTACCGCGAGGGTATCTCTGAAGCGGTGTGGGTGTGCGTCTTGCACGCCTGCCCGTTTGCCGAGTGCCCGAATTCGACGATACAGGCCGGGCGGGTTAGCGGACGGTTCGTTGCAGGGTTAATGAGTACCCGATCCTTCGGCTGGGGCTTCCGCCGTGAATGCTCCGCTTCCAAAGCCAAAAGCAATTCGACGTTGATCGGCAGTACAACTTTCTTCCGCCGCTTCTGGGTGACGTGTTCGATTTCCTTACCCTTGAACGAAACCTCCTGCCATGTGAACTTGGCTGCGTCTGAGCCGCGCAGTCCCGTCCATCGAAGTACAAGAAAAATCAAAGGATCGTCCCCGGCGACGGCCCGGAGTCTGCTCAGTTCGTTGCTGTTAAAGGGTTGCGCACCTTTCTCTGGGTTATCACCTGGCCGTCCCTCCATCCTTACCGGATTCTTCGCAATCATTTCATTGTCCACCGCCAGTGCAAAGGTGGGATGCAAAATCGCTGCGTCAAGGGCTAGGCTGCCAGCGCCACGGGAGAATTTCTTCTCGAGAATCTTGGCCCGACGCCAAACTTTGAAACTCTCGATGAATGGCCGGTTCATGAGACGTGGTTCGAACACACCCTGCTCAACTAGGAACGCCTCGAACGCGCTCTGGGTCTGCTGGTATCTGTACCACGTCGAGTCGCGCAGTTTGTCGAGGGCAATTCGCTGTCGCATTTCCAACGTGAACATCGTGCGCAGATCTTCCCAAAGGAAAATCTTTTCTGGCGGTGCTTCACGGTAGTCCGCAATCTTTGCCAAAATATCGAACGCCCTAAGTGGAAGCGCTCGCTCGAGTTCAGGCCAAAGGGACGAGCTCCCTCAGCGCCACGGCGCGTTCGATGCGCTTCACAACAGTGGAGGCCGCAGTCTGATCGCTGAGCCGCACCCGTGCGTCTCGAGACTTCTTCAGTTCCGCTCGGCTGTGGTGAAGGTAAGTCGCGAGAACAGACAAGGCGAGAATTACGAGTAGCCCGCTGATCCAGATCCATTTGGTACGTTCCCAAACTGAAACCTCTCGGAACAACAAAGTGCTGCCTGGAGGAAGATCACTTGCTTTTAGTCCCCAGCGCTTTAGCGCCCGCCAATCGAAGACAAAGCTGTTGGTCGCCTTAGCAATAGGAATGTCGTTGGGGCTCACTCCATCCAGAATCTCCAGGGCTGCCTTACCCGCAAGTGTCCCATGGGCCCTGATTTTGGTGAGATTACCTCCAACCTGTCCATATCCGATGAACACATCGAATAGAGTAAATACAGGGGCATTCGCGGCAGAGCCGATCATTGGCCCAGTCTCTCTCGAAGTGTAGTACGTTCCGGCGCTATCGCGGGTGAGCGTGGTAAAGAGTACGATTGAACGCTCCGGCAAGGTCTTCAGCCGTTTCAGGAGCTCAGGCGTTGCGATCTCGCTGAGATAGGTGATTTCGAGACGGCTACGGTAATCCTCAAGTTGCTCCTTCACTGTCTGAAGCTGTCGCTTACTCAATCAGGCTGCCAACGCCGCCGTAAAAGTCAAAGGACGTATCTTCGATGTTTGTCTATCGCCGCTGTGTCCCGCGCCTCGGATATAATCAAGCCATCGGCGTCATTGCACATCGACAGTGTTGTCTGATCTGGTTGATCCTGCATCAGGGAACCCGTTACGAAGAACGGGGCCCGGCAGTCACCAAACAATCCAAGTATAAGCGCACATGGAGAATGATTCGTCAGCTCCGAAGTCTGGGCTATCGAATCGAACCACCTAACCCTCAACCTAGCCAAGCACGGGCGCAGTGATTTTCGACCCTGGTAAACGGTGCCTTACCGGGTACTATTGGCTCCAGATGGTCGACACCAAAGCGCTCTACTATAGAATTGATCCGTTCGTCCCGAATAAATAGTCGTAACGATGACAGATCAATATTCACCACGGCGGTTGGTGGCCCTCGCGAGCTCGGTGGGTGTCCTGTCTTATGTTGTGGCCAGAGTGGGGGGGGCGCTAATCCTACGGCCGCAATTGGTTTCACCCCTTTGGTTGGGGAACGTGGTTCTAGTCGCGGTGTTGTTATTGGTCCCGCGCAAAATCTGGCCCATCCTCCTGCCGGCTGGCCTAGCTGGATTTATCCTGTATGACTTCTTGGCAGGGGAACCGATTCGCTCCATCGTTTCGTTTACTCTCTCGAATGCCGTGGAAGTCCTCACCGCCAGTTGGTGTCTGCATGTATCGTTCAAGGGCATGCCTCGGCTAAATAGTTTGAAGGCCCTCGCCAAGTATTCCTTCTACGGCGTGTTCCTGGCTCCGTTCGTTGGAGCCTTCTTTGGGGCGTTCGCCACAGCTAGCAAATATTGGGCGAGTTGGAAGATAGCCTTCTTTTCAGAAGCGCTGGGATTTCTCACTCTAATGCCGGCAATTTTGGGTTGGGTCAGTGAAAGTCGCACCTGGCGCCAGAGACGTCGCACCTATTACTTGGAACAAGCAGCTCTGCTGGTAGCCTTAATTATTCTTGGTCACCTTGCTTTCGCCCTACCTGCCACAAGTAACCGTCCAGCACTGCTCTATTCTCTCGTGCCTTTGCTACTGTGGTCTACGCTGCGTTTCGGAACTACGGGAGTGAGTACTTCGATCATTGCGATTGCTTTCCTGTCGATTTGGGAGGCGGTTCATGGCCGAGGCCCGTTCACGGAACCGGGTCCAATCGTGAACGTTGCATCGCTGCAATTTTTCTTATTTTTCACCGCTGCGCCATTTATCACCCTGTCAGTTCTTGTAGAGGAGAGGAAACGATCCGAAGAAGCGCTCACTGCGATGAGCGGGCGCTTGATTACTGCGCAGGAGGAAGAGCGCGCGCGAATAGCTAGAGAGTTGCATGACGATCTAAGTCAGAGGATGGCTCTTGTGC
The DNA here is from genome assembly GCA_963722985.1 of Candidatus Acidiferrales bacterium. Taxonomy (GTDB): domain Bacteria; phylum Acidobacteriota; class Terriglobia; order Acidiferrales; family UBA7541; genus Acidiferrum. The sequence goes on from CAVROZ010000009.1 coordinate 144,754, forward strand.
AGATGGGTCTCGAGGAATTCAAACAGGGCATTCCTGGCCTGTCATCCCAGGGCCAACAACAACTGGACAATCTTGGCGAGATACTCGCGGATGTATCATCCGACCTACATGTTTTGTCCCGTCAACTTCACCCCGGCCTGCTTGAAAGCTTGGGACTGGTGGCGTTGTTGAAGCGGATTTGTACAGAATTCGGCACGCAATACAAGCTAGAAGTTCAGTTCATCCAGAAAGACATTCCGAAAGAGATTCCAAGCAACGTCGCTCTTTGCTTGTTTCGGATCGCTCAAGAAGGATTGCGCAACGTCGCAAAACACAGTGGAGCGTCGAAGGCCGAAATAGAACTTCTCAGTAACGCAGATGAGATTTATCTGTGCATTTCCGACTCGGGCCACGGGTTCAACGTCGAGTCAGCTAACGAAGCAGCTGGGCTGGGGCTAGTCAGTATGCGAGAACGATTGCGCTTAGTCGGCGGACAGCTCTCCATAGAATCCGAATTGAATTGTGGAACCCGAATCCGTGTTCGTATCCCTAAAATCGCCTTCGCGGGACAAGCTGGTCTAGGCGCCGAAGGAGTATGCAGCATTTTAGCTCACTCGCAGGAACCACCAATTGCGCCAAAATAGCGCAAATAGGGCAGTTTTACCCTCTCCTACCACCTACCCCCCTTTGAATTGAGGGCCTAAACATCGCAGCCTATACTGAAGTTTCGGGGTCAACTTTAGGGGGTATTGTTGTTCACCCCCTCAAATGATTGACCCTCACCAACTCGGCACTTATACTGCCGCCGACTCTCGTGGCGTTGTCTGAGAGGTTACGCGCTATTGCGCTGCCCAGAATCAGACCGCAATTCTCCTCGGGGGTCAGTTCAAAAGCGGCCAACTGGGGTCAGTTCAAAACCGGCCAACGGAATTGGCTCGGAACGGTTAGAAGTTGTACCCGATCGAGAACTCTCCATGCAAGGCAAAACGAGTCTTTTTCCTCAAAGCTCTAAAAAAATTGCTTTCAGAAGGCCGCAGCCGCGTTTTGTCGAGGGCGCCCATGGTTCTGGTCATGGCTTTTCCGACGCCGAGGGGTCGGTCTGCGACTTGGTCCTCCAGCTCCGCGGTCCACACTTGAGGATGTGACCATGGTGCAGGAGGCGGTCCAGCATGGCAGTGACGGCGGCGATGTCGCCGAGGAGTTTTCCCCAGTCCTCGACGGGCCGGTTAGAAGTCACCAAGGTGCTGGCGCGTTGATAGCGGCGCATAACGATCTCCAGCAGCTCTTCTGCCGCTGTGGGTCCTAGCTTGCGCATCCCCAAGTCATCGATGATCAGTAGCGGCACGGTAGCCAACACTTCCATGAGTTCTTTGCGGGTCCCGTCGAGAGCGGCTTCCGCGATTTCCTCCAGCAAGGCATGCGCCTCACGGTAGATCACGCGGTAGCCTTGGCCGATGACGGCCTTCCCGATGGTCTGGGCCAAGTGACTTTTGCCGGTGCCAGGTGGCCCCAAAAATAACGCATCGTCATGGCGAGCGACGAACGTTGCGGTCGCCAGATCGAAAACCAAGCTGCGATTCATCTTTTTGTTGAAGTCGAAATCGAAGTTGTCGAAGCTCACCTGCGGATCGCGAAATTGTGCTTGTTTCCGGCGCCGTTCCAATAGTCGGTCGCCGCGACGAGTCAGTTCGTCAGACACCAGACAGGAGAGGAAGTCGAGGGGCACCATCGGTTCTGCTTGGGCCTGCTGCAGGCGTGTTTCCAACACCGCGGCCATGCCACCGAGGCGTAGTTGACGCAAAGCACGATTCAACTCGATTAGATTCATTCTGGTTGCTCCTTGGTTTTGAGATTGATGAAGTCGCGGTACTCGGTGAGCTGGCGGATCAACGGATCGATCTGTCGCAAAAACATTTGCGGGTGCGGACGGCGTTCGAGATATCGGCGCACGAAGCGATATTCATAAACGCCAATGTCGATCGCAGTGACGCAGGCATCTTCGACTGCCGCGGCCCCGTATTTCTTCATTAGAGAAAACACCCCGAGAATACGGCGGATGCCGATCTCTCCGTTCTGTTGATAGATCAATTGGCAGAACTTGCCGATGGGAGCTCCCGCATGTTCGGCGCGACGCAACAGTTGCGCTGTGCTGAGCGGCATTTTCTTCGGATGGTCTTCTTCCTGGATGCGATATCCTCCACGTTTCTGGCGGAGATGCTCACGAAGAAGTTGGCTCGTGTTCGGATGCAGGATGCGCACGTGCAACTCATCCCATTGCACTTGGACCAGCCGCCCGATCCATCCCGGCGGCAAGCTGTAGTAGGCGGCCTCCACTTCCACGCAACCATCCAGATGCACCACGCGTTCTCCGTATTGGTAATAGCGGAACGGTTCCAGTGGTAGTGGCAGCAAGTGCAGTTTTTCTTCGGCGAACATGACCGCCACTTGTCGTTTCGTCGTGCCATGGATGCGCGTGTCCGCCCAGCGCTCCTCCCAGCGGTCTAAATACGCCTGTGCTTCTTCCAAGCTCTCGAAGCGCATCCCTTTGAGAGGCGTTTTCTTGGCGTGGCCGACCCCCGACTCTACTTTTCCTTTGCGATCCGCATCCCGGATCCGGCAAGGCAGAGCCACCACGCCGTAGTGGGCGAGCACATCGCGAAACAGTGGATTAATCGTGGCATCGTAAACGTCCGGAACCAGGACGCCTTCTTTCAAGTTGTCGAGAACGACGACTCTCGGACAACCACCGAGTCGGCGAAAGGCTTTCTCATGGAGTTCCGACCAGATGCGCGCACTCGACCGCCACGCCAGCAAGCGGACCGATTTGCGGCTGTATCCCATGGTCAACACGAACAGCCTGGTCCTCCGGTACTTGCCCGTTTGCAGGTCGCGGACCGGAGGGCCGCTGCCGTAATCGACCTGGGCTTCTTCCCCTGGCTCGGTCAGGATGATCCCCACTGCCTGGGGCAGCGGGCAACCACCTAGCCTGCGTACGAAACGCTTTACCGTTTGGTAGTCGCCTGGATAACCGTGGTCCGTAACTAGATCCTGCCAGATGGCCTTGGCATTCCGTCCACGGCTCAGTTGCTCCTCGATGAGCTCCCGGTAGGGTTTGCAGGCACTGACCCGGCCCGCAGGGGAGCTTGGTATTTGCGATAAAAGGCCTAGTCGGGGGTCACTTCATTGGCCGGTTTTGATGGGTCGGGGGTCACTTCGTTGGCCGGTTTTGCCGGCGCCCGCCTTCCCCAGGCACGCGGGATCCGTACCGCAATCCCAACCGCCCTTAGGTAAGCGCCCGCGGTTTCACGCCGTACACCGGTTTCTCGCTCGATCTTTCGTAAAGACCATCCGAGCTTTCCCAGCGCGATGACTTGTTGTTTCTTTTCTTCGGTCAAGACATTGCTCATGCCGACAGAGCCTATAAGGGCCCCTGTCGACGTCAATGTCCCAAGCTTTCACCGTTGGCCGGTTTTGAAGTGACCCTGACTGGCCGGTTTTGAGTGACCCCTGAGGCAATTCTAAAGTCCGTATAATCAATCATTTAAAGGCAACGGAGGGGAGAGGTTTTTGGGCAAACCGCCGCGTCGGTCCCAAACTTGCACTCGTTTGGCTGTTGCGCGGTTTATGGGGGGTTAGCTAATTTAAGGGTTCCGGCACCCAGTTTTCCTCGAACGGAATAGTGCTTTTGTCTATGAAGTACTTTACATAGCAGAGCTGAAATGATATTTTCCTGTCTGAGTTCCACATAAGATCCCTCGTCACAGGAGACGGAAGCATGAGAACTGTTTCGACGATCAAACCCGCCGTTGCTGCACGGATGGGACTGACTCTTCTGTTCATCCCCATCTACTTCATAGGTGCCTCGACTCTTCGGCAGGACGCACCCGGGCTCACGTTGCTCGGGAGTCCCGTCATCTTGCTCGGTGCTTTGCTCGCTGCGTTTACACTTAACGCTTTGTCGATTCTCTCGATAGGCTTTCACAGTGACGCCCCTTCTGTTTTAAGCATTTCCCTCTCGCTGCGATTCTGGAATCTAACAGTGATCGTAACCGGCTTGCTGCTGCTGGGTGTGCTCCTTGGTTACGCCTTTGTCGAGAATTTTCAGACTCGTCCAGGCATTTATCCGCACAGCAGGATTGAAGAAGAAAACGAACAAGACCACTCGCACGAGTGAATGGTGAAGTGTGCAAAAAAAGCTGTCGAAGGAAAGAACAAAAAGACTTGACACCGCCAGCATTGTTAGAGATGGACGGTTTCGCCGTCACCCAGGACTTGACCGCCTACTCGAAGCCGTAGGCCACAATAAAATGTGCTACCTGATCTTCGGCCAGCCAAGCCAAGAGTACTGCCAAGCCGCTTGCACAACCTGATAGTTGCCGCCAAAACGAATGTAGGTGCCATCGCTGTAGCTGACCTTCAGCGACTGGTGTTTGGAGAAGCGCCACGCAACCGTCGCGCCGATACGTGAGCCCGTCTGTTTAGTTGCCAAATTCTGTACGCCGCTTAGGCTCGTGACACCGCCCCACCAGAAATTGGCGTCCAAAGAAGCCCACGTCCCGTACTTGAAGTTGCGGCTCAGATGGCCTTCCAGAGCGCCGATAGGTTGCTCTGTTTGTGGTCTGGGTAGCGGAACGGCGTAAGAAGCTGGGTTGGTGGTATAAAACCATGCCCCGGCGTAGGCGTCGACTAGCCAGTTTCCCCATTGCTCCGAATAACCGAGCTCCGGCTTAAAAGCCCAGCGATTGATTCCCCAATTCACCAGCTTCGCAGCATTATATTGCCCCGTTGGAGCAATTATCTTTAGACTCACACCGAGAAGAACCTTCTGTTTCCACTTGGCGAACTTCTCGGCGGGCATCGCAGGGCCTCCTACTAGGTTCACAGAAAGACGGGCGCCAAAATCCACCAGGCCGGAGCGATACACCGTACGCTGCTCTTGCTGTAACTTCCCCTGAAAATTACCGACTGCGTAAGGAAGCGAAGCAGCCATATTGGCGGATCTGCCGAAGAAGCGAAAGGAATGGTAGTAGGTGAAACTGGAGATGTTGTAAATTCCTGTCGCTCCTGTGATGGGGACACTACCGTTGAAGTTCACTCCTCCGTTGAAATACGACCACGTCAGAGTGACTGCATTAAACCCTACCGGCGTGATGACGTATGCTCGCGGCGACAGGTCCTGTCCACATAGAGGCAAAGCCGTCAAGGCTACGAGAGTTGCAAGCAAGAGCTGGAGAATAAGCCTCACGGCTAAATGTCCTTCATGCCGGGTCTCGATCTCTTTGGTGTTGGACACTATCGCACGACCAACAGTGCCCCCCTAAGATTCGCAAAACCGTCTGATTCCAGCAACTGTGGCTGATTGGGCCTGGTTAGTCGTGCCGGTAAAGTTCGTACCGGGACCTTGTCGGTTAACCCGTGGATGATTTGGCAACGGCTAAGCGGACTGCATTGCTCCGCAGTTTTCCAATAGACACACCCCTCCCCAAGGCTTGTCGGGCTTGCGGCCGCGGGGATCGGGGAGCAGCGACAGTAGCCGCATTCCCAACGACAGGCGCTTCAACTTGGCTGCGGTGTGTAACAGGGAGCACGTTTCGACCGCTTTCCACCCGTACCGGGCAAAGAATTCCGGCCCTTCACGAGGCGCAAATTTCAGCGGCGAACCGGCCTCGACCAGTGGGCCTCCAATGGCTTTTTGGAGCATCCGGAGAAGAGCGGGTGAGGCAAGATCAGTGACCCACAGCCGGAAAGTCGTAGGGGCTGCCAAATCGTGCGCGAGTTCAGCCACGTCTTCAGCATCGAAATAAATGATCAGCCCTTCGCTCACTATCAGCACCCGTCGTGCTTCGGCCCCGAGCCGCTGAAACAACACACCGCGTGCTGTTGTATCTCTTAAATCCAGCGGCACTCGATCAAGCGCGCACACCGGACGTTCAGCAGCGAGAACCTCATTCTTGTAGTTGAGCATGTCCGGCAGATCGATCTCGATCCACCTCAGGGAAGTGGGAAGCCGCATCCGGTACGGCCTGGAATCGAGACCGGCCGCCAGATTGATGACCATATCTGTACCCTGCTGCACTGACCGCTCGATGACTCGATCGATTAGCCAAGTTCGGGCGACATAGGACCAGGAATGCCGCCGAGCAAAAGGCATTGCACCGGCAATTTGCACCCCGCGTTCTCCGGCCAACTTGCTGGCATATGGGTCGCGGAAGACAGCGTCGGTGCGCTGGCTCTCCTGCCCACGGTACACTGCGACCCAAAGGGCAGTATCCGAAATGTGACGTATTGGGGTCGTCGGGTTCATGCCGCAATCATACCTGTAAGCACAAGCGTTTACGCTTCACATCTGAACGGCCAGTCACGATGCCGAGTAATCTAAAGTGCCTGATTCGTTAATCGGGGACTTTGCCAGCGGTGAATGCTAGAATTTTCGCACGTCACTATATCCGGCCTGACTCTCTATGCGCTCCGACCTACTTCCTCCGCAGTTCCCAGCAGAATTAGCCGCTGCCGCGTTTTTAGCGGGAGACGAGGTTGCATGGCCGCCTGCGGTTGCCGTCTTGGCGGTCGAGTGGTTCGGTTCGCACGACTATGCTGTTCTGGGTACAGAACTTTGGCTTTCGCAAGTTGATGGAATTCAGAGCCTACCAATCGGACAGGGCGGAATGCGAGAGGTACATGGCAACACTGTGAATAGGCAAACCCACGAGGCTTGGAGTTCCTTCGCCGCGCGTTTGGCGGCCGAAACTAGCACATACCTCCATTCGTTTAATCCTTCCGATATTGTCGAGCAAGGCCAACTGTACTTCAATGTCGCGTGGGTGAGTGAAGCGGATTTCGACAAACTAGTGCCAACCTGATTTCCGCGCAGCGTTCTGGTACGGCACTTCGGCGGTAATGCAGTTAATCAGGAGTTGAAGATTGAGTGCGTCGCCGTAATCGAATGAATCGAGAGAACTCCCCAATAAACGGTAACGCAGCAGAGGCCATAAAGTATAATGGCGGGCGGCCAGGGGCCGATTGGCCTGCCTTTTTCCCACCCCAAAGTGAAATATCCGGGGTAGCGGAGCGTCTTATGGGGGATAGTAAGCCCTTCGCCTCAACATTCATAAGGAGAGAAGCTATGAAACGTTTTTCAAGGTTTGCCTTGGTATGGTTGGCGGTGTGTTTTGCATTGGCTCCCCTGCGGGCCCAGGAAGCCCCGAAGAAAGCGCCGGGGCCGGCTCCCAGCCCGTCGGAAGCCGTGCTGGAGTCATGGAACGACATCGGACGGAAGCTGATTGCCATGGCGAGTGATTTTCCGGAGGACAAGTTTTCGTATAAGCCGCAGGCGGAGTCGCGGACCTTCGTCGCGAATCTGGTGCACGCTTCGGCGTCCATGTACTTTTTCACGGATACCGCCGCTGGCAAGAAGCCCCGCAAAATGGCCTACGCCGATGATCCCAAGGACGTCAATATCAAGAACCGGGCGGATCTGGTGGCGTTCGTAAAGAAGTGCGTCGAAGACGGCGCCGCGGAGGTCAAGGCCAAGGGCGACAAAGGCCTGATGGAAGCGGTCAACGACGGCGGGCCGCATCTGGACCGGTTGTATGACCTGGCATACGGGCTGATCGAGCATTCAGGAGAGCATTACGGCCAGTTGGTGGTCTATTACCGGGCCAACGGCATGGTGCCGCCAGAATCACGGCCGAAGAAATAAGGAAGTGAAGGACGTAAAGGAAGGAAATGAGGTAAAGGATTTGGAGGATTGGAGTACGGGGGCCGAGCACTGGAGTTCTCACACGGAATCATCCCCACGTACGTGCCGATCTGCTTGCCGCATTGAAACCGAGTCGGAGTTCCGATGATCAGCACGTAGGCGAGGGCTGTAAGTGGACCGACACTAGGATGAGTCATCAGACGCAGAACCTCGGGTCGCTTCCTGGCTTCCCGTTCGACGGCTGCGGTTAGTTCTTCAATCGTTGGATTCATACGATCGAGCAACTCCAACAACTCTTGCCGGCGTCGACTGGCCCAAGGAGCCAACGAGAGCTTCTCTAACACTACCCGTCCTTTTTCGCTGAATAGCTGCTTCTTCCAGCAATAGCCCTCGTTCATCGCTAGAGCATGCAGCTGATTCATGATCCGGGTGCGCATCTGCACCAACCGATGGCGGTGCCACAGCAGTTGTCGCAGATCCCGGTTCTCCGGACCCGGCATCCAAATTTGCGGAAAGTTATTTTCCCGCAACAGCCGGAGTAGGAGTCGGGCATCCTCACGGTCGAACTTCTGCTTCTTCACTCGCTTGGCTTTGATCTCCGCAGGGTCTCCGATCCACAGCTCGAAACCCAATTCAGCTAGTAGCTATGCAACCACAGTGTACGGTCGAGGGAGCCGACATTGTTATGGTGCAGCAACGCTAGCTGTCATTCCAAAGGGTGAGAGTCCCTTCGACAGAATAGTCTAGTAACTGTCGTAGTTATATCCAGCGGCGAGAAGGGTGACCGACTCGTCGGAAGCCTGGAGGTAAAAGTCCCGATGGCCGGAAGAACTCTGGTCAGATCTGCACAGGGGGCGAGCAACTTGACAGGCCGTAGCAAAAGCGAACCAGGAAGCCCCGAAAAGTCGGCCCTGCGTGAAGCGGATTGCAGGACAGTCGGGAGAGCCGAGCCACTCATAACATGGCGAAGGCCTATGTCGGAACCGCATGTCTGGAACAAACCGGTTGCGATCTCCCCGGGGTCGCAGAGGGCGGCATGTCAAGAAGGACGGACAGCGAAAGCGTGGAACCACTCGGAGGTCGCCTAGGCGCAGTGTGCACAGCGAAGGCATCTCATATAAGCTGCAGAGCGGTGAAGATGAGATGTGCCTGTGAGTGGGGCGGATGGGGCCGATTAAGCGTGGATGGACCGAGACAGAAGAACTCGGACCGGAGCGAGGGCCCCTGGGGTAGAGCGGCAGAAGCCGTTCGAACGGAGGTGCTTCAGCGCGCAACGTCCCCCGGCACAGAACGGGGAACCGACGTATGCAGCGGGGAGTGCGCAGGATGGAGGCAAAGCGAGCGACGCGCGGCTTGTGTCGCACGGGCAGGCCCTGTCTGAAAAACCGGCCTTGAAGCCGTACTGGGGAAAACCCGCCGTACGGAATTTTAGGGAGGGCAATGGAAACGTCGGCATCATTCGAAGCCCGCTACGCGCCATTGCTCTACCCGACCAATCAAGTCAAGTATTCGGAGGGAGACTGCGAAGCAGCGGCCGGAAAATTTTTTGGGCGCTTTGTCGAATTCCGGGCCGGCCGTTCGACTATATAGTGAAGGTAGGGCACCCGAAGACCGTTACACGAGAGATGACAAATTGGCATGTAAACGCCAGAACTGTTCGAGAATCGAATATGGAAGCAACTCCAATCGCGGCTTTACTTCCCGGGTGCGCCGTTTGGCGGAATGCCGGGTATTGATGTGTCCCGGGAAATAAGGAAATGAGGGAAACAAAAGTGCAAGGAACGTGGAAGGACAAAAGCGCGAACGACAGCGAAGTGCAGGCACATCTGGATGACAGCAAATTGATTTCGGATGGCTTGCAAGGGGACAGGAACGCGTTTGAGATCTTGTTTTCACGGTATCGGCCAATCCTTTACCGCTTGGCGCAACGCATCCTGCGCAACCACGAGGAATCCGAGGATGCCGTCCAGAATTGTTCGCTGGTGGCCTTCCGCAAGATGGAGAGTTTTAAGTACGAAGGTGCGTTTCGCAGTTGGCTGGCAAGGATACTCGTCAACGAAGCGATCACGATTCTTCGCAAGCGAAAGCGAAGCTATTCCTCCGAATGCTCGATCCCTCAAGAACGAGGGGAGGCAGCGGACCTGCTCCCGGACCCAGGACCAAATCCGGAGCAACTCATTTCTCAGAAGCAAAGTGCCAGTGCCCTAATGCGCAAACTCTCCCATTTGACTTCGGGGCAGCGAGCTGTCCTTCTTCTCTGCGAGATTTATGAATACACCGCCGAAGAAGCCGGCGCGATGCTGCAAGTGCCGCCGGGCGCGATTCGTTCAAGATTGTTTAGAGCACGAAAGCAGTTGGCTACGACGTTTTCCTCGGCATCCGATACGAAGCTAGCCGTGTAAACCGCCAGCTCGGGAGTCAGGTGGGTCTTGGCTCTTTACGACCCTTCCACTGGAGAAATCTGGGGTTATCCGGAGTCAAACGCCTTCAACTACCCGCCCATTCGCATCGGTAAACTTACCAAAGTCGGTGAGCCAATCGGCAAGGGACGCAAAGACCGGGATGTGATGCTCAGCCCAAAACTACTCGAGGCGCTGCGGGAGCACTGGCGCGGATTACAGCACAAGTCAAGCGTATGGCTGTTTCCAGGCAACCGCTGGCATAGCGGTGATACTCCGATCACCACCAAGGTGGTGTGGAACGCTTGCAAGGAAGCCGCCCAGCGAGCCGGCCTCCAGAAAGCTGTTCATCCTCACACGCTTCGTCACTGTTTTGCGACCCATCTACTCGAGGATGGTGCTGACCTGCGCACCATTCAGATCCTGTTAGGTCATTGCATGCGGCCGCGAGTCCATTGGATTCGCTGCCGCTCGAAGGTCCTTCGCCCCAGGAGGAGTAGATGGCCCGGCCACCGCTCGAGGTGGCCGATCTGATCCGCGCCGCGGGAGATGCTTTCCTCGAACGAAATCGCCACTGGCTCCAGTGGAAGCACATCAAAGTATTGCTGGCCATTCGCCGGTGTCGTACCGCCGCCCTCGGTGGTCATCTCGATGAGGGCACCCGCTGCGGACATCGTGCCGCCATCTCGTATAACCGCTGCCGCGATCGCCATTGCCCGAAGTGTCAGACCGCTGCTCGGGACCGCTGGATCGCTGCGCGTCGACGAGAACTTCTCCCGACCCGCTATCTGCACGTGGTCTTCACACTACCTGGCCGGTTGGCTCCACTGGTTCTGCAGAACAAAAAGGTCCTCTACGATTGCCTGTTCCGTACCACTGCGGAAACCCTTCTCGAAGTGGCTCGTGATCCGAAGCACCTCGGCGCGGAGATTGGCTTCTTCAGCGTGTTACACACGTGGAGTCAGAAGCTCAAAATTCATCCGCACGTTCATTGTGTCGTTCCTGCCGGCGGCCTCTCGCTCGATCACACCCGCTGGGTTCGCTCACGAGACAACTACTTTCTTCCTAAGGAAGTGCTGCGGGAAATCTTTCGCGGCAAGTTCGTCGACGCTCTCGAGCAGGCTTTCCAGAATGGCCAGCTTCGCTTCGAGGGAGACCTGAAGCTTCTTGCGCAACCCAAGATCTTTGCCGCCTGGCTGCGGCCGCTGTTTCGACAAGACTGGGTGGTCTACTTGAAACGTCCCTGTGGTGGCCCCGAATATGTGCTGCCATATGTGGGCCGCTATACCCATCGCGTGGCCATCTCCAATCACCGCCTGGTCTCCTTCGCTGATGGCCAAGTCACTTTTCGCTGGCGCGATTCTGCTCACCACAACGAACAGAAGTTGCTGCCCCTATCGCTCAATGAATTTTTATGCCGCTTCTTACTGCACATTCTTCCAAAAGGCTTCGTGCGCATCCGTAACTTCGGCTTTTTGGCCAACCGCAAACGCGCCACGCTCCTACCGCTTTGCTTCCAGTTGTTGGGTGCGGAACAACAGCCGCAAGCAGAACAGCACGCCTCTTCCACCGAAGACTGTACCGATCTTTGGCGCTGCCCTAAATGCGGTGGACCGATGAAGGTCATCGAAACGCTCACCGCTGCCGAAATTCAACTTCGTTCTCCACCACCGATCAGCTCTACGGCATGAGACTACTCGCTCCAACTCGAAAACTCCGTGTCCTTCCGGGCGCTCCGCATCTCTGTGCCCCGCCGTCAAACCGATCCCTTCTTCCAGCTTCTTCGAGCACAGTCTTTGCGATACTTTTTCGCCGTAGCCAATTTTCGTGCGCACGGTGTCATGTGTCGTGCCCCGCAGCACAGTCTTGGCACGGCTTAATACCGCTCCTTCCCACGATTGAATTTGCATAGGGCCCGCGTCCACCGCAACCACGGACGGCCACGTCCAAACGGCTTTACCGGACGCGCGCAGAGCTCCCCGCCTCCGTTCACTTCTTACCGAGAACGCGCATCCGTTAAAGCACTAGCGTTTATCAGGACTTAGTTCTCTCTGGGATAAAAACGAACGTTCTGCAACGTGACAGAAACGTGGAAAATCTGCTGAGGGCTTCCTGCCTGGTACTACTGGCCATAGGGCGTGACGACGGTCCCCGGATACTCCGACGGGTCGGTAAGCGCTCCTCCGGTATCATGATTTAAATACTTGTCGAGAAAAGAGCGTGTGAACGCTTGGGTTGCACGCAAGTTATAGAGCGCCTCTCCGGTTTCGGCCTTTTTGCCGTTCGCAAATAGAAGAGGGACGTCGCTAAAACTTCCGTGATTTAGGCCTGCGGATTTCAACACAATGTCGTAACTACCGATAGGGCAGGCATTGAGTTGAGCTTCCTTCTTCTTCATATATTGTGTCTCTTGCGCGGCATCAAAGCCTCTCCGTTCGCCGGAGTGGTCAATTTCGAGAAGGAGAACAGGCTGGGTAAATCCTTTGCCATATTCGGGAAATGCGGCGACGGGCACTAGCGCTCCGTCGAGGCTTATACACGCTTTGAAACGCTGATCCATCTGACATGCAAGCGTTGCAAATGCTCCTCCAGAAGAGTGCCCTATTGCCGCTACCCGGTAAACGTCAAGTCTTCTGCCGAGTGCGAATTCGTGCGTCTTTTGGCCGTTCATCTCTGTCAGCTTGCTCAGCACGAACACTACGTCTCGAGCGCCCTCGGTGATCGCAAGTCCGGCGGAAGCTTCCATTCGTTGAAATCGTTGCTGAGGTGTCAGGCCCACGGGCTCGGCTTCTTGATGGAACGGTACAACTCTGCCATTCGGAAATACGACTGCCATTGCCGTGTACGTGTGTTCAATCGATGCAACAACATATCCGTGGCTGACGAGGTCTTCAATCAGGGATGTGTATGCAAAACCCATGCTTCCCATGCCATGCGAAAAGAGCACGACAGGAAAATGTTTGGGCGACTTTGCGGCCGGCCCATTTTCGACCGCATGAGAAACGAGGTCTCCTGAAACAATCAGTTTCCAGGCGGCTCCAAACTCATCCCCCACCCGGCTCTGAACCTCGGGGTTCGCATCCATCAGATTTGCACCGGGGAGATACGGCCCTCTATTCCCTGTATCTGTTCGGGGCGCTGGGTACCAGAGATATACCATTAAATCGCGGTGTGCGTCCGGATTAGCAGAATAGGTGTCAGGACGAGAGGTATCGATCCATTCATAGCCAACTCGACCGATCCCAAATGGGCCGGATGGCGTGGGCAGCGTCGGCGTTGCCGCTTTCAAGCCGCCAATTTTATCGTTGTTATTCTGTCCACAAGTTTTCTGTGTCCAGAGGAGACTTACGAGAAGAAGGACGCACATCACGCGTGCTTGCCATGGAAGGTGTCTAGCGAAGAAAGATGTAAGCACTGTGGTTGTATTATATGCGTATCCAAATTATCACAGCTTGCGGATTTTCACATTCTTTCACCCAGGGGTTTTCACCATCATTCACCCACCCCCGGGTTTTGCTTTTAAGTTTCTAGCAGTTTCCTTTCTCCGTGGCAATCGGCAACGGCAGTTGGTCTGACTTTTGGGGCGGACGCCCATTTCTGGCTCGAAGCTTGAAGAAATTCGCGTTGGGATGACCGTGGCTGCATTTTCTCGAGGTCGCTCATGGTTCAGGTCCTGGCTTTCCTCCAGTTTTCGGAGGCGCCGTCGCTCCGGGAGCGGTACGTTTCCGATAGGAGTCGCCTTCGATGACGAACTGGTGGGCGCGGTGGCAGAAGCGATCCAAAGCGCTCTGGCCTAACATCGGATCATCAAAGACCGCCATCCATTCTTCAATGCCGCGATCGGAAGTGAGAATCGTCGAGCTGCGCGTGTGCCGTTCGATCAACAGATCATAGAAGTCGGAAGTGGCCTGGCTGGAGAGCTTCTTTAGAGCGAAGTCATCGACGATGAGTAGATCCGGGCTGATAAAGGAACGCAACTCACGGTCAAAGGAGTTGTCGGCACGGGAGCGTGCCAGGTTTTTCAATAGCCCGTCACTGCGGATAAACCGCACGCGATAGCCGGCGCGGCAAGCGGCGTGGCCCAGAGCCTGGGCCCAAAAGGATTTGCCTACGCCTACCGGTCCGCAAAAAATGACATTTTCATGGCGCTCGATGAAATGTAGGCTGAACAGATCCATTAAACGCGCCTTCTCGATGCGGATTTTGGCGGACCAATCGAACCGTTCCAGGGTACATTCTTCCTCGAAGCCGGCATCCTGTAAGCGGTTCTCCAGATGCTTGTGATCGCGGCGCTCAACTTCGTCGGAAAGCACCAGCTCCAAAAACTGCGGGTAGTCGAGTTTTTCCTGGCGGGCATATGCCCAGCGGTCGGGCAGGGTGGCTAGGATGCCGGAGAGTCTCAAGCGCTTCAGCACACTTTTCAATTCAGGCTGGATCTGCATCGGGGCCTCCCTTGTCAGAAACGAAGTGTTCGGCGGGACGCAGGAACTTCAATTCCAGCGCCGCCTGTTGGCCAACGATGGGCTGCGGTTCGGTTTGCGATTCCAGTCCCTGTTCCAGAATGCGCTTCAGGCGGTGAACGTCCAGCAAGTCAAAGTCGAGAGCCCGCCGGCAAGCCGCGTCCAGACGAGCGGCGCCGTAGCGTTCGGCCAAGCCCAGTAGCTTCTGCGCCTGGCGCAGTCGGCTCCAGGGGAACTCGCCGCTCAGAAGTTTATCGGTGAAATCGCCGGCAGCCGATCCAAGTTCACGGGCCCGCTTGCAGTAGAAGTTGGGCCAGCGCAAAGCGTAGGGAGCGCGGCCATCGGGATAATCCGCGTAATCGGTGGAGCGCTGACCGGGAAGTTTCCGCTCATGGGTCTTAATCAACTCGCCGTGCAGGTAGATGCGCACCAGCGATCGATCGCCGCGGACATCGACCTGGCAGCCGATCCAGCGCGTGGGAACCGAGTACAACGCCTGAGCAAAGCGGACGTGGTGATCCGGATGTACTTTGCATTGCGCCCAAGTCGGGGTATCGAAGCGTTCGCCCTCGAGTGGAATCAGCTTGGGCTTTTCCTCCACCTCAAAGACCTCCAGGGGGACTCGCCGGGTGGTTCCGTGGATCCGACGGCCGGCAACTTCGCGACACCAGACCAAGGCACGACGCGCTACGTCGTCGAGATCGATGAACGTCTCCCCTTTAAAGAAGCGCTCCCGTATATAGGCCACGCTATTCTCAACAAGCGGCTTGTCCTGGGGATGGCGCGGCCTGGCTGGATCGGGCAGAAAGCCCCGATAGTTGGCGTACTCCAGAAAGGTCCGGTTGAAGCGCGGAGTGTAAGGATCGGCTCGATCGATACAAGCTTTCATTCCATCCAGGACCACACGCCGGGGACAGCCTCCCAAAAACAACCAGATGCGTTCGAAGCAATCGATGACCGTGGGCAGATCCTGTTTGAACACCGGGATTACGCAGCTGAGCCGGCTGTAGCCCAGCGTCAGGATGAAGCCGTGGACCATACGCGGTTGGCGGCTACCCAGTTCCTGCAACGGACCAAGTCGGCCAAAGTCGACTTCGGCCATCTCGCCCGGTAGGCTCTCCGCCCGTCGTACGGTGATCGCCGAAGCAGTTCCGAAATCGCACCACTTCCGTGCAAATCGATACAAGCTGCTGTAGGAAACCGCCAGCCCCTCGCGCCCCAACAGTTCGTGTACTTTGCTCAACAGCAGGTGGTCTTTGTCCAGCCAGGCTTGAATCTGCTCGGTTCGCGGCTTCAACCGCTGCTCTGGCTCGCTGCTGGCGACAGCCGTACCCGGCCGGCCCATGCGCTGCCGGATCACTTGGAGCTTGCCTTCGTCGGGCCACGGCGTTTCCTGCCCGATTCCCTCGTTCTCCGCGAAACGCACGATCCGCCGTACGGTGTTCCGGTCCGCACCGGTCGATCGTGCTATTGCTCGAATCTTCTCCCCGGCCAACCACCGCCGGATGATCTGATCAATGTCCATCCTCCTCACCTCCCGGTATGCCATCTCCTGTCCTCCTGGAGAACTGGTTGGCACACCTGCTCGCTCAACCGCAATCGGGGGGTGGGTGAATGATCCTGAAAATGTGGGTGAAAGTTGGTGAAAACGGGTGGGTGAAAGTTGGTGAAAAACTACCGCCTCAGGTGGTCGGTAGATCCTGAAAATTCACACAGCTAGCCCGCTTTATTCATGAGAGCTGAACTTTCGTCCTCCACGGTTGAGTTTTCGGTGTGCAGTTCGTCGTGACGACACGGTGGCACTTGTCGGGACAGCGCAGATGCCTCATGCAAGGGATAGAAACAGTATTGGGACAATGCTCCGCCCGGAAACTTCCCGAGATAAATGGGATTGGGATACCAGAACGGACTAGCTGGAGTCTAAGGCCCAGGGACTGGATGCGATAACACCTCTCGGCAGGCATCGATGAGTGGCGTTCGCTTAGGTCGACCGCCGGGGCTGCCGCTTTGGCCGGGTTTCCAGCGCGTTGCTTCGTCGGCACGAACGGGTCTTTCTTTCTGCAACTGGCTCGGCACTTCCGCTGCGTCTCGATTCATACGCTCCCTCCGTTGAAGTGTGCAAAAAATGTGAATGAAACGTGTCAGTGGTGACGCCACTGACTCGATTGACGGCAAGGACTTGTTGATTCCGCGCAACTTGTTGAAAGGAATAGCCAGCCCGGAGAATCCAGCTTACAGGCTCATCCGCCATAAAGTATTTGCAAGAGAAGCAGTTAGGTTTTGTAGGTAAACGATTGTGGCAAGCAAAACTTTCTATTCAAACCATGACTGTTGAAATATCCCGATAACACTCATCGACCTCGGAAAAGGCGAAGGAAAGGCGCAAACTACTCCTTACCGGATCTCATATTCAAACCGCTTCAGGGCCTGACGCAGCGACTCGAGACGAAACGCCTCCGGCGGGACAACACTCTCAGGGAGGCCTGTATAGTCTTCGCGGAATTTTCCGCTGTACAGATAGGAAATATCTTTTTCCACGTCCGCATTCTCCATCGCGATATAGAACATCCGGGATTGAAGCCCTTCTTTCGATAACACGATACGTGAGTCTGCCGGAACCGAAACGGAAATGATTCCAGCATGGATCGACTCACGCCTGATACGTTGTCCATCCGCCGTCTGAAACTCAAGCGACCCGCCAATCCATTTGCTACCGGAGGCAACACGTAGCGTGCACGACGTGCGGGCCGGTTCCGGATGGAAGCCCTGCGGCCACAGATAGACTGGGTTGGAAACGGCCAAATATCGCACGTGGTCGGGATCGTGATTAGGATCGTCGCCTGAGCCGAACGCGCGCACGACAACATAGTCGGGTTCGCCGCGTCCCGGAACTTTATATTCGAGCACGCCGCCAGAGAACTTGTCCTTCGCAGCGAGTACTGCGCCGTGTTTTCCGATAATCTCGATTCGCCCAAGCCGGCTGTTCGGCGCAGGATACACTTCAATGCGCAGCGTGTGACGCCTTGCCTGACCAGTTCGGAGAACCGAGCCCATCGGTACGCCATCCACAGAGACGTTGAGGAACCCTCCATTGCTGACGAAGACCTCCCCGGACCGGGCAACATCGCGGATGGCTCGCGCTGTTAAGGGATGGTTCCCGATGTGCGAGTAATTCCTGAAAGTGTCGAGTTGGTTATGTTGTCTGGCCTCGTTCAGAAAGAAATCCGTCTCGGCAAACCCCGGCACTTTCCCGCCCATGTCCAAATACGAAAACCACAGGTCCTGGTAGGATTTGTTGTACACACGATCGCCCATCACAGCTATGCCATCGAGGTACCCATCCACCATCAGGAACAGCCCCGACATCGCGGCGATATTTGACGTGAATTTCCCGTTGCTGACCCACCAGCGAGTGGGATGGGCGAAGACCCCGATTGCACCGCCCTTTCGCTGTATGGCCATAATCTCAAACAGATTGCGGCGCGTATGCGGTTCGCCTGTCAGCGCATTGATCTCAACCGAAGGATCGTTCTCGTAATACTTGACCGGGTGGTCTTGGGAGTAATCGTGCCAGGCCGGGTAGTCATACACATATCCAAACCACCACATGTGCCCCATGCGGCTCTTCGGCGTTTCATTATCCAGATAGAAGAGGGTCGAGCCATGGGACTGCGCGTTCAGGTCCGTAAGAGTGGCGTTTACTCCTGCAACATCCATGACTGATTTCTGATCGAACTGGCCGGAGTAGTACAGATCGCGATCCGGTCCCTCAAATCGCTGGAAGTTGGCTTCGTTTGCCGGGTTCCAGGCGCTGCCTACGCCGACGGCCCGGATGCCAAGGTCCCGGCACCAGCGGACGAGTTGCTCCTCGGCGGCAGGAAAGCTGCCTGCCTTCTCTCCTTCGCGAAATCTCCAGTTGTGCGTGTGGGTCAAAACCGCCGGCCAGTCGCGATCGAGCCTCGCCGGCCGTTCTGCCGGGTGTTCGGAAAGGAGCCTCACCTGCGCTAAAGCGCCAATGCTCGACGAGGCCCACAGCCAAAAACAACAAAGAAGGACCAGATACCTGATTACGGACCAGGGCAGCATCGTCACTCCATCCTTTTCCAACGATACCGCAATGGTGCCGGGGCGCTCAGGTTCCCATCGATTGCGGTTGGTGAGGTTTTCCAGAGTCCGGCGCCGCGTCTCGAACGGATCGATCGCCAGTCTCAAACGTAACCGTGGTATTCAACACGTAACAGCTGTAAATCTCGGAAAATGACTTGCGCGTCGCAAGGCTGCGCACGACGAATGAGTGGGGTTCCATATGGTGATTGATGATAATCCGGATACACTCTCAATGCCAGAATCACCAGAGCAATCTGTGATATTTACAATGCGCAGCAGGGAGCCATGTGCAGCCTATTTCCAGATCGCCAGAAACCTAAAAGGCCCAAGATGGACAGCTGCTTGTGTACGTGCACGCAGTTGATTTCGCAGATTGTCTTTACAAACCATTTCTTAGAATTCCGCGCTGCCTCAACGTGCTTCCAGTATGGTAGGTGTTCGTGCAGGGGACAGATTATTTTCGACGCGAAGATAGATTTTGGACCGACCAAGACTTTCGCGAGGCCAGAGTTGTCTGCCAACGCATCGGAGCAGAGCTGAAGCCGATCGGACTCAACGAACCGGGGTTGAAGGCAGCGGATGAGACCTTGCACGCCTTGATGAGAAGGCGGAAAGACCGTGAACCCGGACAAGAAAAAGAGAGTTCAAGATCCAACGAAACGAGTGGACTAGTAAATCGCTGTGGCTAACGCGGGATGGTGCTGTAAGTCCTACGAGAACTCGAGGGTTTACGGATGTCAGGGGTTCCGCGAGCCTGAGCTCAGGACGTTCTGCATCATGATGTGCTACGGCATTGCACGATTCGTTGGCTCCTGGGTTTCCGCCTCAGGGTATCGTTTGTGCATCAAGAAAGTGCGCAAGGACCGGGCATCAGTGGACTTCCTTGATCCGCGCGGTGCGCCCATTCAGCGCTCCTACATGAAAGGTGCCCCCTCAGTGAAGATGATCGCGCGTTACGACGACTACAACGGGACCTTCGAAGTGGATTTGTGGGAGAAGGGCAAGGAGTTTATTTTGGATTTAACCCACGAGTACAACTACGAACTGGATCCCAAGCGACGTGAAGCACTCGTCCCAGCCCTCACCCGATATGAGCGCGATCGTTTTCTGGATGAGTATTACTCGATATTCGGCCCGCTGGATCACTTTGTGCGAAGAAAGGCGCAGAACAAGACGTTGTAGGCAACCGCGCGGCGCCAACCACGCGAGCTGTTAATGAACGCATACGCCGGTATGGTTGCCGCGAACCTCGTTTCCTGGCCGGTGACGGGCACTTGTCCGTGAATGCGACAACTTGGGAGCTATGCCGCTGCGAAGATCGAACTCCTGTTGGACCTACTGCCAAAATCCTAATAAGCGAGTGAGCGGATTTGAGCGACTATTGCACGGTAAGCGTTAGGTTTTGAGTTTGCGTGGTCGTGCCGGATTTGGCGGTTACGACGAGGGTGTAGTCGCCTGCTGGGGTGCCATTGGGATTCTGCATCGAGGTAGAGCCGCCGCCGCAGGCGCAGAGGAGGAGCGCCATGAGCGGTGCGAGGCGCCATCGGCGGGACTGTTGCGCCGAGGCGGAGATGAGCAGTAGAGCCAGGCATGCGAGAAGCGCCAAGACGAAGAGCCACGGTGTTGGCCGAACGGGAGTAAAGAAAGCCAGCGAGCGAGCTGTTGTGGTGACGCTGGCCTTGAAGGTGGAGGCGGTGGTTGCGCTCAATGTGACGCTTGCGGGAACTGAGCACGTTGCTCCGGTGGGAGCGCCGGTGCAGGTGAGGGAGGCAATGCCGCTCATGCCCGCGCCGCCGATGGCGAGGGCGTAGGAAGTGGTGGTGCCAGCGGCAACTGTGGTGGAAGCGGTACCACCTGAAGCCACGCCGAGGCCGAGGCTGGAGGTTCCTCCGGTTCCAGTAAGAGGCACGGTTTGTGGGCTATTTGGGGCGCTGTCTGTGATAGTGAGGGTGCCGGTGGCGGTTCCTGTCGCGGTTGGCGTGAAGGTCACGCTGATTGTGCAGGATCCGTTGGTTGCCGTCAGAGTGGCACCGCAGTTGTTGGTCTCGCCGAAGGGGCCGGAGACTTGCACACTGGAAATTTGCAGAGCGAGTGCGCCAGAGTTGGAAAGCGTTACCGTTTGCGCAGAGCTGGTGCTGCCGGGCTGCTGGTCGGGGAACGAAAGGTTCGCGGGTGAGAGGGAGGCTGATGCTTGGGCTCCCTCGCCTGTCAGTTGAACCGTGTGGGGGCTGCCTGCGGAACTGTCGGTAATGGTCAGGGTGCCTGGGCGGGTACCTAACATCGTCGGAGTAAAAGTGACCTGGATTGCGCAGGTACCGCCGGCGGCGGCCACGCTAGTGCAGCCATTTTGAATCGAGAAGTCGGCGGTCACGGTGGCGTTTGATACGGTGAGCGCGGCACTGCCCATGTCGATGATTGTGACCGTTTGCGCGGCGCTTACAGTTCCTACTTGCTGGGGTGGAAAGGTCACGCTGGCGGGAGTTAAAGCTGCTGCCGCGCCGGCGGTCGGGGAAATCTTCACAATGATTGCGTCGGAAGCCGTGCACGGGAGCGCCTCAACTGTACATCCTCCGAGCGCACTGGGCGAAGGCTGGAATGCATTGAAGGTGGGGAACGCAGGCACGCCGTTCCCAAGGCCGCCTGCAATACCAGCGGCAACGATATTTCCGGAGGCATCGGCACCGACGGACTTGAAAGTCGCGCCGTTGGACGATTGGACTCCACTGACGAAGGATGAAAACAGCAAGGAACCTGCAATGGCATTGATTGCGGCTACGAATTGAGCGCCTTGCGGCGGGTTGGCGATTGCCTGGATCGGATTGATGAGGGGCAGGGTTGCTTCAGCGCTTCCCGTCACGTAGGCGATGCCCGAACTGTCGACAGCCACATCGGTCACGGTGTTATCTCCCAAGCAGGTGGAAAAGGCCAGGGCACCAGCCGCATTCACTTCCGCGACAAAACCGTTCCCGGTTATAGGACTGCACGCTTGTAGGGATTTCACCTGCGGAAAGCCCGAGCCGGTTCCGCCAGATATGTAAACATTTTGGGAGCTGTCCACGGCCACTGCCGCCGGGGCAGTATCCATCGAAGCTCCTCCGAGATATGTTGCATACAGAAGGGAAGCCGATCCGGAGGCCGAGGGATTGAGTTTAGCGAGCGTACCGCATAAAGCACCACCATCGCAGGTGGCTTGAAGCGCGCCCGAGGTCACGGGAAATCCGCTCGACGTTTGCCCGACGACGTATGCATTTTTTGAAGCATCGACAGCAAGCAAAGCCAACCCGCCCGAGTCTTGTCCGAGATAGGTTGAATACAACAGGGTGCTCAGACTGGGATCCAGCTCGGTTACGAAGTTGCTGTTGCCTCCGCTTCCAAGCGATGTTTGGTACGCATTTTTCGTTGGGAAATCATTTGAGGTCGTAGATCCGGACGCGTAGAGGTTGCCGTCTGCATCCACAGCAAGACCGAACAGAAAGTCTTCTCCGCTGCCACCAAGATAGGTGGCATTGAGAACCGTGGTCGCGGTGCTGTTGAGCTTAACGATCAGGATGCTGTTGGCCGTTTTGGGTGTTGCTTGAAACGGTGTCGTGCCAGCTGGGATCGGGAAAGACGCGTTGGTTCCAGCTACGAAAATATTTCCTGAGGCGTCGACGGCCAGTACTGTAGCGTCGTACAGGTTGAGATAGGTGGAAAAAACAAGCGACGTTCCGGCTGGATTAATCTTCGTCAAGAAGGAGATTTGAGCTCCCGATCCATTCGTGGTCTGCACCGTTCCGGGAGTCACCGGAAAATCCGGGGCATCTGTCGGTCCAGTGATGTATACGTTGCCCGGGCCATCCACGAACGAGGCGTTTGCTTGTTGTTGGGCGCCGCCCGGACCAGAAAAATTCGTGCCGCCAAGGAACGTGGAGTAGACGAGGACGGGGTCGATCAGCAGATTGTGGTCCGGGGCGCGGTGCCCTTGAGGCTGACCGACGGAGCTGCGTCCGAACGGGCCGAACCGGCTTATGGTCGGGACATTGCCGAGCCTGGCTACAAAGTCCGTCTTGGAAAGCTGATGGAAAGAGGCAAGAACAAACAGCAGCACGGGAGCGATGAGGAGAACCATCCGACAAAGCAACCACAGGTGCGATCGCATGTTTGACCTCTTTCCCATGCAAACCCCGTCTCATTAGGCTCAGGGACCATTAGCAGGTGGGGGATTAACGGATGTTACTATTTCTTCTTACTAATTCTTCTTACTAATGCCCATAGTACTAATTCAACTAGAACGCGACCAGTAGTCTCGCCTTACAGTACTTCCCGCTTCTGAGAAATGAGCTGGTGCCAGCGACCTGCACACTAGGTTCACAACAGACCGTCCCTTCCGGTGCCCACCTGGTCTCTTAGCCCATTGCGGGAGTCTGGAATACTCTCGCAACCGTCGCGATTGCCACAGCGAACAAGGCATACAACATCCCATTTATCAGCGGCACGGCAGAGTACAAAGTCGTTCGCTCATTTCAGATGCATTCATCGTGTTTTTCGTGTTTACTGCTCTCCGTGGCATTTCCACGTTATTTAACAAATACCAGATTGCCGCCAGCACAGCCGTGAATGCACACCACAGAGCTATTCTTCTAACCCATTTATAATGAGCATTCTGAATGCTATGCGGCAAATTGCCGTAACTTCCCTTTGACACGCCCGGCAATTTGCCGTACATTGAGATGGTAAATCGGAGGTGCATTATGCCGCAGACAATGAGGACCCCTATTAGACCAGAACGTCTGGAAGCTCGGGTTACGTCAGCCCAAAAACGCCTCATCGAACGTGCCGCACGATTGCAAGGAACATCAGTCACGGACTTTGTTGTGACCAACCTGCAAGCAGCAGCAGCCGCGACTATAAGGGATTTTGAGACATTGTGTCTACGCGATGAGGAGCGTGAACTCTTTGTTCACGCATTACTGAATCCGCCAGAGCCCAGCAATACCGCGAAGGCTGCAGCCGCTCGTTACAAAGAGCAGATGGGGCTGTGATTGGAAGAACACCAAGACAAACTAAAGTTCGTTTTTGAGCCGCTCGGACCTAGCCATGACCGGGCGGCTTTTTCTTGTGGCTCACCCAAGTTAGATACATACCTGCAGACTCAGGCAGGTCAGGACCCGAAGAAAAATCTCTCCGTCGCATTCGTCTTGACGCCAGATAGCAAAACCATCGCTGGTTATCACACCCTATCGCAATATTCGGTGAAGTTGGACAACATTCCCGAAGAAATCGCACGAAAATTGACTAGACACAATGAAATGCCTGCGACATTGATTGGACGACTTGCTAGAAGCGAATCCTTTCGTGAAATGGGACTGGGTGAAATGTTGCTAATGGATGCATTGCACCGCTGCCTAATCAACAGCCGACAAGTTGCGTCTTGGGCCGTCATTGTCGATGCCAAGGATGACGCGGCCATCGCCTTTTATAGGCAATATGGATTCATCGAAGTACCGAAGACGCCGAACCGATTGTTTCTACCCATGGCAACTGTCGTAAAAATGTTCGCCTGACCAACGCCAACATCCACAAAAAAACTGTGGCAAGTTTGTGGCAGGAATCCTGACTTTGCTGCCAAAGCTGACATCATAGGGATGCCCTGGTACATCGTATCCCCCTGGGTCGTTGAGGTAATAATCCAAAAAGACGGGTGGAAGCAAGCAGAGTGGAGCGGCGAGCGGGGAGCGAGCCGCTCGATGATTTGCCAAGGGCTTTGATTTTCTTTGTGGGAATTGGGACGAGCGAGATTGAAGTAGAGCTGGTAGGTGTGGACTTTGGCGAACTCGCCGCGGCTGGTGAAGTCTTCCAGATCGAAAAACTCGTCTTTTTCCAGGGGATGCACGGTTTCCACGTCGCTCTGGTAGGTGTGCGCGGCGGGCGGGATGCGCACGTGCGGACTGTCGCCGTCCAAGCTGACGGCGTCGCCGCCGCGCAATCCAGTCCAGCGCAAAAGAAGCACACCAAAGTGCGGTCAATCCAAATTCAGATCTACGAGCTGATGAAGTGCAATCTATTCGGCCTGGCTAGTTTTGCTCAGCTGGATCAGTTGGAGATCGGAAGACTTTGTATCACCATCGCTTACTTCCACCGTCACGCCTTTGGGTGCGTTTGTTTTGAGGAACTCTGGGTCTTCCCACTCCCCGGCCTGAACGCCATCCCACCCGAATATCGCATATTTCCCAGGCGCCAGGCCCCGCAGATCGTAGCGCCCGTATTGATCGGTGGTTACTGCTTTGTACAAAAATGGCAGGCTTCTCTTGCTTTCTTCAGGAACTGCAACGACCCATACGCCCGCGACCGGAATACTTTCGTCGTTGGTCACAGTTCCTTGCAATCGCGCCCCTTTGCTGCTGATGGTGATGCTCAGCTCACCCGTTACGTCTCTCTTGGCGCGAAGCACATGGTCAGGCAAAAGATTTTCGCCGAACTGAACATCCTTCATGTAACAATCCTTCGAAATTCCACTTACGTGTATCCGAAAGGCTCCCTGCGCCACCTCTTTCATCGTGAACTGGTTATTCTCGTCGACGTGGGCCTCAGTGCCGCCCCACGCAACGAAGCCGGGTCCCTCCGGAGCCAGATAAATGTTCAGTCGTTCGCCTTCAAGACTTGGCTTGCCGTCCCAAACCACTCGCCCGGGAATATCCACTCCCGGACCTAACACCAGCGTCAAGCCGCTCACATCCGCGTTCCCCACATCCACGTCTTCCTCGCTCGAGAGCAGCTTCCCCTGGTCAAAGAAAAAAGCAGTTACCGTGTACTCACCCGGCGCCAGGTTCGCAATCTCAAAGGAATTGTCCGCCCGCACCAGCGCCCGCGCGCTCATGGGGGGCCAATCGGTTGTCTGGTCGCGCCGCCCCACCATCACTTCCGTATTGCCACTTCCCTTATGGGGGAACAGATATTGAACCTTTCCGCTCACCCGGTACACCTCCACTTCTTTCATCAGGATGTCGATCGAAGAAATCTCATCTCCTTCTTTGACGGAAATGCTCGACGCACTCGCAGCATCTTGCGTGCTCGGATAGTAGATTTTCGCGTATCCTTTTTCTCCTGAACCTTTCTCCGAACCTGAAAATTGGCGATCTCCGGCGTCCTCGTCCCACCCGGGCATTTCCGCGCTGCAGTAATAGCGGCCGGGTGCCAATCCGAAGATTCGGAATTCCCCCAAGTCGTTCGTTTCCTGCAAGCTTATTACCAGAAGCGATTTCCGGCCGTCCTTGTACACCTGACGCATGGCGCGCACCGCGACTCCTACCATTGGCTCGCCGTCTTCGTCAAACACCTTGCCGCTGATCACCGCCGCACGCCCAAGCTTGAACACCAGATCCGTGATCCGTTGACCCGGCCTCAGCGTAATCGTCGCCCCGGGATCCCCGGGTTTCTTCTGCCCATATTCCTCGGTGACGTAACCGTTCTGCGCGACAATCAGCTTGTATTGGCCTGCCGGCACATTCTTCAGCAGAAAATGCCCGTCCGCCGAGGTTTTTGTTGCGATGTGGTGTTCGCGGTCCGCATCGTTTGTCAGTCGCACCGACGCATTTTTTAACGGAGCGCTGTCCTGGCTCCGGATGACAATCCCGGAAACGGTACAGGTTGGTTTGTCGTTGCTATCTTTGCTCGGGATTGTGGGGGTTTGTGGGAGACACGTCTTGCAAGTCAGACATGCCAATAGAAAGCACGAAAGCTTCAGATACATGGCCGTGTGCATCTAAGTTCCTGAATTCTGTAATCATCCTATCATTCCGAAAGCTCAAGTAAGTGTATGATCGTTACCTAAGGAGACAATAACCATGCTCGCTCGAACCTAAAGTTCTTCGGATTTGGTTCGGCGCAGCACTCCTGATGGCCGCCGTTTCTTGCGGGTCTTTGAATGCACAGGAGAAACCGGAACCAGCTTCGCCGGGAGAATATCGAATCGTTGCCGGAGATATTATCCAAATCGATGTCTGGCGGGAGCCCGATATTTCGAGGATCATTCAAGTCAATCGCGACAGAGATATTCATCTGCCACTGATTGACGATGTGAAAGCCTCGGGCCTCTCAGCGATGCAACTGGCTGACCTAATCCGGCCCAAACTGGAAGGTAAGCTTGCCAATCCACAGGTGACCGTCGCCGTTAGGGCTACGCACAACGGCACAAACCTTCCGTCCGGGTCCTCAGCACCGGTGATTCACCCACGTCCGCCTCTATCACCCGAACTTCGACAGAAATGTTGTGTTGCGCAGCCGATGGCCCGCCCCAAAAAACCACCTGTGGGAAGTTTTCCCGAGACTCCATGGAGTGTAATCGCGTGAAAGAAAACGAAGCAAAACTACACCCTGAGTCTTGCCAAGCAGGTATTGTCCCGAGGAATGGACGCGGTCATTAAGACGATAGAACGCAACATTCGCCTGGTTCAACTCCGCCTGCGGAACGACTCATCTACAGGCCGAGGTCGCTTAAGCCGGCGTGGTCAGCCGGCCGCGGACCGAAGGGCCAGTGAAAGAGTCGATCTTCATTCTTGATCGCAAGATCGTTGATGCTGGCGTGACGGAACCTCGAGAGTCCGGTGTCGTCGAACTCCCAGTTCTCATTTCCGTACGATCGATACCATTGGCCGGACGCGTCGTGCGATTCGTAGGCGAAGCGGACAGCAATTCTGTTTCCGCCGAAAGCCCAAAGCTCTTTAATGAGGCGATAGTCTAGTTCGGCCGCCCATTTTCTGGCGAGGAACGCAACGACTTCGGCGCGACCATGCAAGAACTCAGACCGGTTCCGCCAGAAACAGTCAGGACTGTAACCACGCGCAACTCTTTCCGGATCACGTGTGTTCCAATTATCCTCGACGGCTCGTATTTTCAGAATGGCCGTCTCTGCTGTGAAAGGCGGCACGAGGCTTACTACCGGTTTCGACTGAGCGTCCATGTTGAACCTCTTTTCTTAATAGATTGCGGCTCGTTCGTCGCAAATCTCGCAGCCGCTTTGGGCCTGCACTCACCCTTTTACACCTCTTTCTGCCCTTTACGGCTGCGATATGTGCACCGACTTTCGGGGCCATTTGGAGGACAAAGTGGTGCAAGGTATGATCAATCTTTGAATTTCGAAAACGAGTCGGGAGCTGGTCATCTACAACAGACGAGAGCTCATGAAGACCGCCGCGTGTGGAGCGCTCGCCGCGACAATCCCGCGAGTAAAAATCGCGTTCGCGCCCGAAACTTTTGTCTCCAAACGGCCGTCGCCGGGGCTCAGGAAGTTTGTTTCACGCGCCGTCGAGGAAACCATATCACGCGTAAAAGCTAGCATTGGCGATCCGGAACTCGCGTGGATGTTTGAGAACTGCTACCCCAATACCTTGGATACGACGGTCAGGTTCGACGAAACGGCCGGACGGCCAGACACCTTCATTATTACCGGAGACATCAATGCAATGTGGCTGCGCGATTCGGCGTGCCAAGTGTGGCCGTACGTGCCGCTGGCGAAGGGCGACGCTGATTTGCGCAGAATGTTTCAAGGGCTGATTGCGAGGCAGGCGAAGTGCATCCTGATCGATCCTTATGCGAACGCGTTTTTACCTGATCCAGGAAGCAAAAAAGCGCTTGAATGGGCCGTGGAGGATATGACGGAGATGCGGCCGGGAGTTGCGGAGCGGAAATGGGAAGTGGATTCGCTGTGCTACTGCATCCGGTTGGCGCATGGGTATTGGAAAGCGACGGACGATACGGCACCATTCGACAAGGAGTGGGCTTCCGCGATGCGATTGGTCGTAGCCACATTTCGCGAGCAGCAGAGACAGAAAGGTCCAGGGCCATATCACTTCCAGCGGCGCACCGAGACCCCGACGGACACACAAGCGCTCGAAGGATTCGGAAACCCGGCGCGGCCTGTTGGGATGATTTATTCCATGTTCCGGCCGTCGGACGATGCGTGTTTTTTTTCCTTTTATGTGCCCTCCAACCTGTTCGCCGTTGTGTCGCTGCGAAAGTTGTCGAATATGGCCAGCGAGATTCTGAAGGACACCGCCCTTGCGAGCGAATGCCAAACACTAGCTGGCGAAGTGGACGCGGCACTTACGAAATACGGACGCAGGAAAGGACCGGATGGAGCCGAAGTTTGGGCGTTCGAGGTGGATGGATACGGCAACCAACTCTTTATGGACGATGCCAATATTCCGGGTTTGCTAAGTTTGCCGTATTTGGGTTGTTGCCCTGGGAACGACCCTGTCTACCAGAGAACACGTCAGATGGTGTTGGGCGAGGATAATCCTTATTTCTTCAAAGGGAGCGCCGCCGAAGGCATCGGCGGCCCGCACGAGGGGCTAAACATGATCTGGCCTATGGCGCTGATCGCGCAAGCGCTGACGAGCCATGATGACGCAGAGATTCTGCAGTGTTTGCACTGGCTGAAGACCACGCACAACGGCAGCGGATTCATGCACGAATCCTTCGATAAGGACAATCCGGCGAAATTCACGCGAGCCTGGTTCGCTTGGGCGAACACATTGTTTGGAGAGTTGATCGTCAAGTTAAGCCAGCAACGGCCGCACCTCCTGCGGGGCATCTGAAATCTTCCAGAGACCGCGAAGTTGAGACAAAAGCGAGTGAGCAATGTCAGCTGAATCAACGGCAAGAACCAGTAGTGGGACAAAACTTGTAATTCGCAACCTTGGATTGCTGTTGAGTGGCGATTTGAGGAAACCTATTCTCGACGCAGACGCCGTCGTCGCCAAGGACGGCCGCATTAGCGCCATCGGCAAAGAGAAGGACTTGGATTGCGCGAATGCGACGACGATCATCGACGCAAATCGAACCGCGCTCGTGCCGGGCCTGATCGACAGTCACGTGCATCCGGTGATTGGCGATTGGACCCCGCGGCAGAATCAATGGGGATGGATCGATAGTTGCCTGCATGGAGGCGTGACGTCCATGATTTCGGCAGGCGAAGTGCATACTCCGGGCCGGCCGAAAGACATTGTAGGGCTAAAGGCTCTGGCGATTACCGCGCAGCGAACCTTTGCGGCGATGCGGCCGAGCGGCGTCAAAGTGCTGGGTGGCGCTCCGGTGATTGAGCAGGGAATGGTGGAGGAAGATTTCCGCGCGCTAGCAGAGGCTGGCGTGAAGTTGCTCGGCGAAGTAGGACTTGGCAGCGTGAAAGACGGACCGACCGCTCGACAGATGGTTGGTTGGGCACGAAAATACGGAATACAGAGCACCATCCATACGGGCGGACCGTCGATTCCCGGATCGAGCTTGATCGATCAAGATGTGGTGCTGGCTGCCGATGCGGACGTAATCGGGCATGTCAACGGGGGGCATACGGCTTTGCCGGACACGCAGATACGAGCGCTCTGCGAGCAATCGCAGCGGGCGCTCGAGATTGTGCACAACGGAAACGAGCGCGCGGCGCTGTTTACGTTACACGTGGCGCAGGAGCTTAAGCAATTACACCGCGTGATCCTGGGCACCGATTCACCCGCGGGCTCTGGTGTTCAGCCTCTCGGAATCCTGCGCGTAATTGCGGCGCTATCTTCTGTGGGGGAAATTCCGGCCGAAACGGTGTTCTGTTTTGCCACGGGCAACACGGCGCGGATGCGAAAACTGGACAGCGGGCTGATGGAAGTTGGCCGCCCGGCTGATTTTGTGTTTATGGATGCGCCCCAGCATTCAGCGGGAAAGAATCTGCTCGAAAGCGTGCGGCTAGGGGATTTGCCGGGGATTGGGATGACCGTCATTGATGGCATGGTGCGCAGTGAACGGAGCCGGAACACGCCGCCGGCAACGCGTGTACCAACAATCGTGGGCTTGTAAAGCCGCTGTCGCGCTGGAAAATCAGCGTAGCCCGTCTTCACCTTTGATATGGCCTTTGGACAGGCCGCCCACGCGTGGCAGCGGCCTACCGCTGTCGGTGACCGCGATGGCCACGAGAATTTCGTTTGCACGCGGCGCATCGTTCACGCGAATTTCCATTCCGTCGAAATGACTTCGGACGAAGGCTGCATCTTTGTGGCCGAGAGGAATATCGAGCGCAACGCCGGGGCCTCCGCTTTTTTTGGAAGAGGGAATTAGAGCCGCACCCTTGCCGAGTACTTTACGGACCGGCGTGCCAAGTTTCGGGTGGAGCACGGCGGCGGCATGCTCGAGCTCCCCGTTTTCGCCGACCGCGGCGGCTTTGCCATAGCTTTCGGCGCATGAGCCGGGGATACCAAGT
The DNA here is from genome assembly GCA_963722985.1 of Candidatus Acidiferrales bacterium. Taxonomy (GTDB): domain Bacteria; phylum Acidobacteriota; class Terriglobia; order Acidiferrales; family UBA7541; genus Acidiferrum. The sequence continues at coordinate 175,615 of CAVROZ010000009.1, forward strand.
GCGGCGACAGCGCGTTCCGTAAGTAGGGCACCCAATTCTTCGCCGATGTCCATCAGTTCAGTCAGATCCTGGACGAATTTCCCTGCGAATGGATTTTCGATGACGGCTGCGACAGCTGCTCGTCGGGTCGGCGGATTCACAGGTTGGCCCATCTCGGTGTGCGTTTCTTCCACGAAGGTTACGATCTTGCGGATTTTGGATTTCATCGCAGGCCGTCCTCGCCTTTGATTTCCGAGGCTTGCAGGCCACCGACTCTGGCGTGAATCCGCGGGCCGGTGGTCATCACGAGCGCCAGGAGAATTTCTTCGGCACGAGGAGCGTCGGCAATGCCGACTTCCATGGAATCAAAATGGCTGCGCACGTACGAGGCGTTGATGTGAGTAATTGGCACGTCGAGGCGTGTTCCAGGTCCGCCGACTTTTTTTGTGGAGGCCACGATGGCTTTTGCGCCGCCGAGGATTTCGCGCATGGCATAACCACCCGGGACGTGCCAGAGCGCGCCGTGTTCTAGTTCGCCAGCCTGGCCGACGATGGCACCTTTGCCGTAGCCTTCTACGATGTTGGGATTGCCGCCGAGCGCGGCGACCAGCGATTTGGCCATTTCGAGGCCAAGCGGTTTTAGATCATCCATGAAACCCACGATTTCCGCGGCATATTTGCCAGAAAACGGATTGTGAATGACCGCCAGGGCGGCCGCCCGGCGAAGCGGTGTAGCGGCGACGGGTCCACCTTCGTGGAAGATTTCTTCCACCGTGACGACGCGTTTACGAAGGTTTACTTCTGGCATGAAGACGGCTCCTCCTCGAAAGGGCGCGGAAGCCGTTTCCTGGCTCCCCTCGGAATGACGCTTAACGTTTTGTGTTCGCGCGAACGGAGATCGGCGGCAACTTGTTTCGGATTGGCCATCGAGCTTGTATCGATGAGGCGGCGAATGGGAGCGGTGGCGTCCTGCCTCAGAAGGCCGTCCCTACAAAGAGAAGAAACAATGCGGACTTGGTCTCGTAGGCAAAGTGCAGCTGAATGGATTAAACCTGTCGAGCGGATTGCTTCGGCGACAGCCACTCCGGCATCGAGGGCTTTCGTAATTTCTTGCGGACGGAGTGGACCCACGGCGCGGGTGACCGGAAGTTCGAGAAGATCGGAATCGGGAGCTAGCTTGCGAGCGGGGATCCGCACAATCGCCGGATGATTGGGCAAGTCGACGGCGTTGGCAATGATCGTGGCAGCGGAATCGGCTTGTGCGGCAGTCTCGGCGAGCACGGTGACGGCATCGGCGATGCCGAGAGAAAAACTGCGCCCACGCCAGCCGCTTGTGGCCACTCCGCGAATTTTCATGGTTGCGGAGATTTCCGCGCAACCAAACACAGAAGGAGTTTCCGGCCGTTCGACCAGGCCGACGCGATAGCTCTGGTTGTCTGCAAGGTGCAAGGCAATGTCGCCACCATTGTTGACGTAAGCACGACGGAGTTGCGCGGCTTTCCTCATCGCGGTGAGAACAGCTTCGGCGACAGCGCCGGCGACCGCAGCCATGGGTGTGATGAAGCAGCGATTGCGATACGGTGAAACCGCGGCGACCATGCAACGTGCGATGGGGCCGGCGGGCAGCGCGGAAGCGGCAGTTTGGCGGCGGCGAAGAAGTGGAAGTTCTTCACAGAGTTCGTCGAGGATGGTGAGGAAGCGTCGCGCGGCGGCCTCGTAGGCGGATCGGATTTCAACCGGGAGAGCGTCCGCGCCGATGATCAGGTCAATAGGCCCGTCGTTCAGATGAAGGCGGTGTCCGTCGGGGAGCATCCGGATTGTGGCGGGAACTCTCACCGATGAGAATCGCTTTCGGGCGGAGGTTTGAGCGGCCAAGGATTTTGCGGAAGAGAGGAAACCTGACGCCGGCGCTGCTTTTCGCGTAGGACTTCGTCGAGCGGCCGGACGTAATCCATGTGTCCTCCGAGCGCAGCGTAGTCCGTTCTCTTCAGTGTAAATTCGATGGGCGCTACCAGAGCGGGAGTCGGCACATAACCAAAGGCATTGTCCGGCATGCGGGAGACGTCGACCATGAATGTGATCCCACCGCCGGGCCAGACATAAGCGGGCGCACCGCCCGAAGTTACCCGAGTAAGACTGTGCTTAACAGAGTCCGTGAGCTTCACGGGATTTTCCGTGGCGCCGGCGCGGAGCGAGCCGCCGGCTCCAGCCATGAAGAGAACCGTGGTGAGAGCCGCTTCGCAATTTTCGCGGATGCGGGCGACGGACTCCTGCAACTGCTCCGGTAGCTCTTTCTCAACCGGAAGCAGCGATTCGTCCAGCTCGTAATAAGCGAACTGCTCGCCCGTCGTACTGACCATGAGAAGGCGCAGGTGCGGCCAGGCAATCTTGGGCTTGAAGGGCTTCAGGATTGAGAGCGGATCAGAAATGTTCGTACCGCCCCAACCGGCGCCGGGCTCTGCGACCTGAAAATAGCGGCCGGGGGTCGAACGGCGGCCTTGAATAGCGATGCCGGTTTCCCGCACACCGAGCATCCTGCCGGCCTGATGCTCGGAGAGGACGCCGGTAATGTGATCGTCGACGACGACGACTTCATCGACTTTCCCTAACCATTGCTTCGCGAACATGCCGATCGTCGCGGAGCCGCAGCCGACACGCATACGCTCTTCCTGTTGCCCATTTACGACTGGAGGTTTGCCGGCAGCAACGGTAATACGGGCGCCTCCGTCGATGGTGAGGGCCACTTCCTTGCTGTTGCAAAGGTCGAGTAGGGTTTCGCAGGTGACGCGGCCTTCGCTTTTGGAGCCTCCCGTGAGGTGATGCACACCGCCGATCGAAATCATCTGTGAGCCATATTCAGCGGTCGTCACATGGCCGACCGGCTCACCCTGCGCTCGGACGAGATTGCGCTCGGGGCCGAGATGGCGGTCGGTATCGATTTTCAGTTTCACACCGCAATAACTGAAGATGCCTTCGGTGACCACGGTGACCATATCCACTCCATCCACCTCGGCGGAAACGATGAATGGAGCGGGCTTGTAGTCGGGATAGGTCGTCCCCGCACCGATGGCGGTTACGAACGTATCCTTGGACTTCATCAGTGTGCCGTCCCACTCTCCTTCGCCTTCGAGGAATGGAACCAGTGGAGTGCCTTCGGACTTGGCGCGATCCAGAAGCACATGCGGATCGACGCGGACGAGTTGGCCGTTGAAATTGCCGTAGCGATCGCAAGCGCCGGTTTGCCCAATCTTGATGTAGCACAGCACGGGGCAGGCATCGCAGCGGATCGTGTCCTTTGGGAAAACCTCAGTCATGCGCGTGTCCTCTCGCGGGATCGCGCTTTGCGCGAATTGCCGCACGGACTTTGTCGGGAGTTGCGGGGAGCTTGTAGATGCGCACGCCGGCTGCATCATAGAGAGCGTTGAGAATCGCTGGGGCGGTAGGGATCAGCGCCTGTTCGCCAATTCCTTTTGCCCCAAAGGGACCAACTGGCGATGAATCCTCGATGAGGATCGATTCGACCGGTGGCACGTCGCCGATCGTCGGAATCAGGTAATCGTGCAGATTTTCGCCTTTCCCGGGAATAAATTCTTCCATCAAGGCCATGCCAAGACCCTGTGCGATACCGCCTTCAATCTGTCCTTCGATCAGCGTGGGATTGATCGCGCGGCCAACGTCATGCGCGGCGGTGAGCTTCAGAACTTTGATGGTGCCGAGTTCGAGATCGACTTCGAGCTCGGCCAGATGCGCACCGAAACCATAAACGGCGTAGGGAATGCCCTGGCCATTCGGATCGAGTGGCTTGGTCGGAGGATCGTAGGTTACTTCCGCGCTGAGCACATAGCTGCGCTCATCGAGTGGAGACTCACGGAGGGTCAGGTGCTTGCTTGCCGATTGTTCGCTAAGATGCAAACAACCATCCGACAGATGCAGGCGCGTGTTTTCCGGCCATCCGCCAGCCATTTGCAGAATAGCACTTCGCAATTTCTTGCCTGCAAGCATGGCCGCGTTTCCACTCACGAAAGTCTGGCGCGACGCTGAAGTTTTTCCGCAGTCAGGGGAAACATCGGTGTCGGCGGGAAGAAGATCGAAGCGATCAACAGGCAAGCCCATTGCTTCAGCGCAAATTTGCGTAAGCACGGTAAAAGAACCCTGACCGATATCGACAGCGCCCATGTGAATGGCGATGCGGCCATTGCGTTGAAGGCCAATACGCATGGTCGAAGGATTCGCGAGCGACGTGTTCCCGCAGCCGTACCACATACCGGCAACGCCCACGCCGCGGCGCCGCTTCATGCCGTGCAGCTGATTGAATCCCGCGACCTCTTGATGCGCAAGCAACCAACGCGGACGCAAAGCTTCAAAGCAGGCGCGCATACCGACACCGGCTCCGAGCACCTGGCCCGTGATGGTCGGGCTGTTGTCCTCGAGTGCGTTGAGAATACGAAACTCGAGCTTGTCCGTTCCGAGTTTTTCGGCGAGCGCGTCGTAGAGCTGCTCTTGCGCGATGGTTCCTTGGGGAACGCCGAAACCGCGGAAAGCACCGGCGGGGACGATGTTGGTATGGACCGCGCGGGTCACCGCGCGATAATGCGGGACCTTATAAGGCCCGGAACCGTGGATCGGGACGCGTGCCGCGACGGTCGGGCCCCAGGATGCATACGCACCGGTGTTGAATTCAGCTTCCAGATCCATGGCCAGCAATCTCCCATCGGCGGTTGCGCCGGCGCGGCAATGAATCTTCGAAGGGTGACGCTTGGTGGTGCTGCGAATCGATTCTGGCCGTGAGTAGATCATTCTCACCGGCTTGCCAAGGTGCCAGGCAGCAACGGCGAGAAAAGGTTGCGTGGAAAGATCGAGCTTCGAGCCGAAGCCACCGCCGACGGCGGTTGGTATGATGCGGACAGCGTGTTCAGCAATGCCGAGGATCGTGGCAATGTCTTTGCGCGTCATGTAAGGAGACTGCGTGCAGGACTGGACTTCGATTCGGTCTCCGACACGTCGCGCAAAACCCGCTTCGGGCTCAATGTAGGCGTGTTCGATAAAGCCGGTCTCATATTCAGCTGCGACGACAACCGCGGCATCCCGCAACGCCGTCTCAACATCGCCGTGAACCACGCGGCCGCGCACCAGAATATTGTCTGGACGCGACCGATGAATCGCCGCTGCACCCGGTAATTGCGCCGCCTCAGGCGTCAGGAGCGCCGGTAACTCTTGCCAGTTCACCGGAAAGGTTGAGGGATCAAAACCGGCCATTGTGGTGGCTTCGCCGACAACGGCAGCGACTGCTTCGCCGCGGTAGCGGGTTTCATTCTCCGCAAATACGGGCTGATCCGCGAAATTCGGATGCACTCCATAGCAGTTCTTGCCAGGCACGTCGCGAGCGGTGAACACGGCCTCGATGCCCGGCGTTCGCTGCACGAATTGCGCCAGTTCGCCGAACGCAAATTGCGCATGAGCGTAGGGCGACCGAATGACGAACAAAACGAGGGAGTCTACGGGCCATTCGTCTGCGCCGTAAATGTCTTGGCCGGTCACTTTGCGCGGACCATCGAGCCGGACGAGGCGTTGACCCACCGCGCCATTTTGCGAAGCGGGCGTGGTTTGCCGCAATTGGTTGGCGCGCATGACCGCCTGAACGATCTTGCGATAGCCCGTGCAGCGGCAGAGAACGCCGCCGAGCGCATCCATGACTTCCGACGCTGTCGGCTGCGGATTTTCCTCCAGAAGTGAAACCGCACTGACGAGCATGCCTGGAGTGCAAATTCCGCACTGTGCCGCACCATAGTGAAGGAAAGATTTTTGCAGCCGGTCGAATGCGAGGGACGACTCGCGCAGGCCTTCAATGGTGACGACTTCGGTGTCCTGGAGCTGACCGATCGCGATGAGGCAGGCACAGACGGGCCTGCCATTCACCAAAACAGTGCAAGCGCCGCAATCGCCGGCATCGCAACCGACCTTCGTACCCATGAGGCGAAACTCCTCGCGAAGCACCGTGGAGAGACGCGTGCGCGGATCGGAGCGGATGGGGACGATCTTTTCATTCAGCTCGATCGACAGTTTTGTGAGGGTCTCCATTTCAGGATACCTTGCGCGCGCATTCCGCGAGGGCGCGAGAGACCAACGTTCTCGCCGCTTCCAAGCGGTACTCCGCCGTCGAGCGAATATCGTCGATGGGCGAAAGGTCGGAAAGATGTTCGGGGCTGACCAAGTGAGTCATCGGCGCGTCCACGATAGCACCGACGAGAACGGCCTCCAATTTTGCAAGACGAATCGACTTCGCGGAACATGATCCGACACAAATCGCAGCTTCACGAATGCGTCGATCGGCGCCTACGAGCAAATTGGCGGCGACCATGACGATGGAAATGACCAGATAGCGCCGCGCTCCGAGCTTGAGAAAACTAGATGCCGCATTCTCCCAGCGGCGCGGAATGCGGATCGTCGTAAGAATTTCATTTGGCCGAAGCGCCGTCTTGCGATTTCCTTGGATGAAATCGGAGAGGAGAAGTGTGCGCGTCGCGTTGCGAGAGGCCAAGACAATCTCGGCATCGATCGCGAGCAAAGCGGCAACGCCATCCGCCGCGGGAGAAGCATTGCAGATATTGCCGGCGATGGTGGCCGAGTTTTGAATCTGAATAGCGCCGATCTCACGAGCAGCGGCGCGAAGGCCGTCAAAGCCTGGAGGCAGAGGTGCGGTGAGGAGCTCGCTCCATGTCGTTCGGGCGCCAATCTGGATGAAATCCGGAGTGGTGTGGATGCCTTTTAACTCGCTGATCGCGGAAATGTCCATCACCGGGCCTTTGAGTTGAGGACCCGTAAAAGCCGGGAACAAATCTGTACCGCCGGAGAGAATCGTCGCGGGTGTATCAGCCAGTGCTTGCAGGGCTTCTTCGAGCGTACCTGGTCGCAGGAACAAAGGAATTCACTCCAGAAGGACCCACTCGGTGCGGAACCCAAACAAGGCACGCGAGGGGGGCTTCTACTTCTACAACGCCGAACAGGTTTTGTGAAGCGATTCCGAACCCTCGTGCCCGAACCCCCGTTTAATGAAATCGCGCCCTCTTGTGGCATGCTAATCAGGAATGGCGACCACCGACCAACGGCTTGCCACAGGAACCGCCGCCTTCCAATTTTCCGGATTCCGGCTCTACCAGATCGCGCGATTTTCGATCGTGTTCTGCACGGAGATGCAGTCCGTTGCTGTGGGCTGGCAGGTGTATGAGATCACCAAGCGCCCACTCGATCTCGGATTGACGGGCCTAGTGCAGTTCCTCCCGGGCGTCGTGCTTTTCTTGCTCGCCGGTCACGCGGCCGACCGGTTTGATCGGCGGAAGCTGCTGACCGTTTGTTATGGTGGCTACGGTCTTTCCTCTGCGTTGCTTCTGGCAGTCACGTTGCTGTTTCAATTGCTCCACCGCGCGGAAACAGTTGGCGCGATTTTTTCAATTTTGTTTCTTGTGGGGGTCGTGCGCAGTTTCAGCATGCCGGCAAGCCGGGCTTTGTTGCCCCAACTGGTTCCCGAAGAGCAGTTCCAGGGTGCGGTAGCCTGGAATTCGGGCATTTTTCAGGGCGCGACGATTTTGGGTCCGGCACTTGGCGGATTGCTCTATGCACTTTCGCGGGGGCCAGCGCTCGTCTATGCGGTCGCCCTGCTCGCCGCCATTTTCTCGGTGTTGACGACGTTAAGAATTCGGATTGAGCGGCGTCCCAGGCCACGCGAACCATTCCGACTCAAAACCGTGCTCGCGGGCTTCCGCTATATCTGGACCCACAAACTGGTGCTGGGGTCAATCTCCCTGGACCTTTTTGCCGTGCTGCTCGGCGGGGCTGTGGCGCTGCTTCCGGTGTACGCGAAAGAAATCCTGCACGCGGGCCCGTGGGGTCTTGGCTTGCTGCGCAGCGCGCCAGGAATCGGAGCCGGTGCGATGGCCTTGCTGATCGCTTACAAGCCGATCCGGCGCCGCGCGGGCGCAACGATGCTGTGGTGCGTGGGGGGATTCGGCGTGTTTACGATGGTGTTCGGATTCTCGAAGAGTCTGCCACTCTCGCTGATTTCCTTGTTGTTCGTCGGAGCGGCCGACATGGTCAGCGTAGTGGTGCGTGGCGTGCTGATTCAGTTGGATACCCCCGACGAAATGAGGGGTCGCGTGAACGCCGTCGACATGGTTTTCATCGGCGCTTCGAATGAGTTAGGTGAATTCGAGTCGGGGCTCACGGCGCAATGGGTTGGTGCTGTGCCCGCAGTTGTCTTCGGAGGACTCGGAACGATCCTGGTGGTTGGGCTTTGGGCTTGGTTGTTTCCGGAACTGAGAAAAGCGGACAAGTTGGCAGGAACGCGGCCTGAATGAATACGAGAAAACGACAGCAGCCGCTAGTTATGGGGTGCCGTCGTTGCTGCGGGCGCCGAAGTTGGCGGAGGAGTCGAAGCGGCACCCCCCGGCGTAGCCGAAGGTTGCACGGGCGTTGCCGTCGCATCGGATGCCAGCGCCGCTTTTACCGCCGGAGAAATCTTGTCCGCGTTTTTCAGAAGCACGCTGACCTGCCACATTTTGGTTTCTCCGAGATGTTCGGCGAAACCCGGCATCCCGGTCATACGAATTCCGCCGGAGACCTTCCAGTAGGTTTCCCACGCTTCATCGTCGGTGACTCCGGTGCCGCGAAACAGTTGCGGCGGAGTAGGGAACATACCGTCTGCAATGGCGGTCTTCGGTTCGCCCGGCAGGCCGTGGCATACTGCGCAATTTTCCTTGTATACCTTCGCGCCCGCGAGGAAATTCGCTTCGTCCTCGACGACGCCCGGTTTTGGATGGGGGAGCTTGTCGAGATACGCGTCCTGGGCCATGTGCGCCAGCTTGTGCTCAAAGGGCATTTCCGGAGCTTTCGTGGCCACAGGGGCGTGGCCGCCGGCGAAGTAAAAATATACGCCAAAGACAACCAGCAGGATACCCAGCACGATCCCTAAAATGACGCCTCTAAGCATTCTGGATTCTCCTCAGGTGACCTATGGGCCGCCGTATCGATAAGACCGCATGTAGTTTACGATGGGCGGTCAAATTCTGCACGATGGATTTGAAGCATCAAAAAAACGGTTAGAAAACTGCTTCTGGGTAGTAACCAAAGTACCGATCTTGGCGTCCTTATACTAAAGAGCCTTTGAACGCTTGAAGCGGTACACTGTAGGTGTAGGTACCCGCCAGGCTCCGACAGATTTCGAGCCGATCGCACCACGGTCATAGACTCAGGAGAGATCGAATGCCCCCAATTGATGAGGTCGATGCGCCAAGCGCAGACAGAGCTGGTGTTTCCCTACAGAACCCAACCCACGGGGAAAATTCTTCCCATCGTGGTTGGCTCATTTTGTTTTTACTGGCAGTCGTGCTGGGGGGAGTGTACTGGTATTTTCACTACCGCGGCGGCCAAGCCAATGGCATCGGAGCTGCAGCCGCCAACGGGAGCGATATCAGCGGGCTAGCGTCCAATGGACCCGTTCCTGTCGTGGTTGCGACCGCTCATCGTGGGGATCTGCCCGTTTATTTTAACGGGCTGGGGACGGTGACCGCGTTCAATACCGTTACCGTACGAAGCCGAGTCGATGGCCAAATTGTAAAAATTAACTTCACGGAAGGTCAATATGTGAAAGAGGGCGATGCCCTGATCGAGATCGATCCGCGGCCCTATCAGGTGCAACTCGAGCAAGCCGAGGGGCAGCTTGCCAAGGACCAAGCACAACTGAAGGACGTACAGGTAGATTATGAGCGGTACAAGTTGCTCTTCAAAGACGGAGTCATTCCGCAGCAACAACTGGATACGCAGCAGGCGCAGGTGGGTACGTTCGAAGGAGCCATCAAGGCAGATGTCGCCACCATCGACAATGCGAAACTGCAGATCACCTATTCGCACATCACGGCTCCGATCGGTGGACGCGTTGGATTGCGGCTGGTGGATATCGGGAACATCGTCCACGCCACGGATACCAATGGCCTGCTGGTGATTACGCAATTACAGCCTATCGCCGTGTTATTCAGCCTGCCGCAGGATCAATTGCCGGAGGTGGTGTCGAAAATGCGTTCCGACCGGCAGCTAGTGGTGGACGCTTACGACCGGGACAACAGCGACAAGATCGCCACCGGGAAATTGCTGACCATCGACAATCAGATCGATACGACGACCGGGACCTACAAGCTGAAGGCTGTTTTTGACAATTCGAAGAACGAACTGTTTCCGAACCAGTTTGTGAACGTGCATCTTCTAGTCGATACGAAGAGGAATGTAGTGCTGGTGCCGACGACGGCCATTCTGCGCGGCCCGCAAGGCACATACGTGTTTGGAGTCAACTCCAAGAATTCGGTGACCGTAAAGACCGTAAAAGTGGCCGAAACGACGGGTAACCTGTCGGGGGTTTCTTCCGGGCTCGCCGACGGCGATGTCGTTGTGGTGGACGGCCAGGATAAATTGAAAGACGGCATCGTGGTTGATCCCCACACGCAACGGCCGGGGGGAAGCAGCTCTGCGCAAAATTCGTTCTTGCCGGACGGTTCGACTCCGGGCGCCCCGACTGGAGGACCCGGTCGATGAATCCGTCGCGGCCGTTTATTCTGCGGCCGGTAGCCACCACATTATTGATGGTGGCCGTGATGCTGGTTGGCTTTGTGGCCTACCGGCAATTGCCGGTTTCCGCGTTGCCGCAAGTCGATTACCCGACGATTCAAGTCACGACGTTTTATCCCGGTGGAAGCCCGGAGGTGATGGCGTCGTCGGTGACCTCTCCTCTTGAAAGAAATTTCGGACAGATTCCCGGGTTGCAGCAGATGACGTCAACGAGCTCGTTTGGATGCTCGGTTATTACGCTGCAATTCGTTCTCGATCTGAACATCGACGTCGCGGAACAGGAGGTGCAAGCGGAAATCAACAGCGCGTCGCAGCTCCTGCCGAAAGACCTGCCGAATCCACCGATCTACAGCAAAATCAATCCGGCCGACGCACCCATCCTGACGCTGGCGCTGACTTCAGACACCCTTCCGCTTCAGAAAGTCGAGGATTTGGCGGATACCACGCTAGCGCAGAAGATCTCGCAACTTTCTGGTGTAGGCCTGGTCAGCATCAGCGGCGGGCAGCGGCCAGCCGTGCGTGTGCAGGCGAATCCGACGGCACTCGCTTCGTATGGGCTCAGCTTGGAAGACTTGCGGACGGCGCTCGGCAACGCGAACGTGGACCAAGCCAAAGGCACGTTTGATGGGCAGCATCAAGCTTTTACAATTGGTGCGAACGACCAACTTCTCTCGAGCGCGGGCTATAACTCGATCATTATCGCTTACCGGAACGGCGCTCCCGTGCGCTTGTCGGACGTGGCCTTGGCAACGGATGGAGCGGAGAGCGTCCGGCAAGCGGCGTGGGCCAACAAGCACCCGGCGGTCATCCTGAATATCCAGCGGCAGCCGGGCGCGAACATCATCAGCGTCGTCGACCGGGTGAAGCGCATTTTGCCGCAATTGCAAGCGGCATTGCCGGGATCGGTGCACGTAGAAACCCTGACGGATCGCACCACGACGATTCGCGCCTCCGTTGACGACGTGAAATTCACGTTAATGCTCACCATCGCGCTCGTGGTCATGGTGATTTTCCTATTCCTGCGCAGCGTGCGAGCGACGATTATTCCAAGCTTTGCCGTGCCGCTATCGATCGTCGGCACATTCGGCGTGATGTATCTCCTGGGGTACTCGCTGAACAATCTCACGCTAATGGCATTGACCATTTCCACCGGATTCGTCGTGGACGACGCCATTGTGATGATCGAGAACATCAGCCGCTATATCGAGCAAGGTGAGTCGCCTTTGCAAGCGGCCCTGAAGGGCTCGGAACAGATCGGCTTCACGATCGTTTCGCTGACGGTGTCCCTGATCGCCGTGCTGATTCCCTTACTGTTCATGGGCGACATCGTAGGGCGCTTGTTCCGGGAATTCGCCATTACCCTTTCGGTGACCATTCTGGTGTCGGCGATCGTGTCTTTGACGCTGACGCCGATGATGTGCGCGAAGCTGTTGAAACATCAGCCGGAATCGGAACGGACCTGGTTCTACCGGAAATCAGAGAAAGTATTCGAACAGGTGATCGCGTTCTACGGAAAAACACTGCAAGTAGTCTTGCGATTCCGCACAATTACGCTGCTCGTGACGGTCGGAACGTTGGTGGGCACCATCCTTCTCTATATTTACGTGCCGAAAGGATTTTTCCCGGTGCAAGATACCGGCGTGATTCTTGGCGTTTCGGAAGCGCCACAATACCTATCCTTCAAGGCCATGTCCTCGCGCCAGCGTGCTCTGGCCGATGTAATCCTTCAGGACCCGGCGGTCGAGAGTTTGTCCTCCTTCATCGGCATTGATGGCACAAACACGACGCTGAACAGCGGACGCGTCCAGATTAATCTGAAGCCACTGGCGGAGAGAGCGATCAGTGCGTCCGATGTGATTCGGCGGCTTCAGCCGGAATTGTCAAAGGTAACGGGGATCACGCTTTACATGCAGCCGGTGCAAGATCTGACGGTCGAAGACCGCGTGTCGCGGACGCAATATCAGTATTCTCTAGAAGATGTTGACCCTAAAGAACTCGCGCATTGGGTGCCAAAATTTGTGGCCAAGCTGAAAACTTTGCCGGAATTGCGCGATGTGGCCACGGACCAATTGAACGATGGCCTAATGGCCACGCTGACGATCGATCGCGATACGGCTTCGCGGCTCGGAATCTTTCCGGCCGATATTGACAATACGCTTTATGACGCGTTTGGCGAGCGGCAAGTCTCTACGATTTTCACGCAACTCAATCAGTACCACGTGGTCATGGAAGTGGATCCGAGCTTTCAGCAAAATCCGGATGCGTTGAAAAATATTTACGTGCATTCCGCAAACGGACCGCAGATTCCGTTAAGCGCATTCACGAGGTTCGAACCGGGAACTACGCCACTAGCGATCAACCACCAAGGGCAATTTCCGGTGGTGACCATTTCCTTCAATCTTGCCCCACACGGTTCCCTTGGCGAAGCAACCAATGCCATTGAAAAGGCGCGACAGGAAATCGGATTACCAGCGAGCATTCAGGCTACGTTCCAGGGGACGGCCGCAGCGTTCTTGCGGTCCATCAGCAACGAGCCAATTTTGATTTTGGCGGCGGTTGTGACGGTGTACATCGTGCTGGGCATTTTGTACGAGAGCTACATCCACCCGATTACGATCTTGTCGACACTACCGTCCGCAGGGGTGGGTGCGATTCTGGCGCTGCTGCTTTGTCGCACGGACTTCAGCATCATCTCGCTGATCGGCATCATCTTGTTGATCGGTATCGTGAAAAAAAACGCCATCATGATGATCGACTTCGCGTTAGAAGCGGAACGCGAAGCGGGCAAAAGCCCTCTCGATGCGATTTACGAAGCGTGCTTGCTGCGTTTCCGGCCGATCATGATGACGACGATGGCGGCGCTATTGGGCGGATTGCCGCTGGCGCTCGGGCACGGTGTCGGCTCGGAATTGCGCCGGCCGCTGGGCATTACGATTGTCGGCGGACTGATTCTCAGCCAGTTACTGACGCTGTACACCACTCCGGTTGTTTACCTAGCTTTTGATTGGCTCGCGCGGCGTTTGCATCTTGGGACGCACAGTCTTGCCGAAGAAGCGGCCAGCGGAGACTGAGGGTGAACTTCCAAGCCAATTTCTCCGCGCCGTTCATCCGCAGGCCAGTTGCAACTTCGTTAGTGACGATAGCGATTTTTCTGTCCGGGGTGGTCGCCTTCCGATTTTTGCCGGTCGCCTCGCTGCCGCAGGTGGACCTTCCTACCATCGGCGTCGGTGCTTCGTTGCCTGGGGCCAGCCCGGAAACGATGGCATCGTCGGTCGCAACGCCTCTCGAGCGGCAGTTTGGCCGCATCGCCGGGGTGACGCAAATGACGTCGAGTTCAACCCTGGGCGACACAGGCATAGCTCTGCAATTTGATCTGGATCGCGATATCAACGCGGCTGCGCGGGACGTAGAAGCGGCCATCAATGCGGCGCGCAGCCAATTGCCGGCGGATTTACCGTCGCAACCGTCGTACCGGAAGGTGAATACCGCGGATTCTCCCGTTTTATTCCTCTCACTTACTTCCGACACAATTCCGGTTGGGCAAATTTACGATGCGTCCGACTCCATCCTTGCGCAGAAAATCGCGCAAATTCCTGGTGTGGGTCAGGTGTTTACCTGGGGATCGTCGAAACCGGCGGTGCGCGTTCAAGTCAATCCACAGCAGTTGAACAGTTACGGCATCAGCCTCGAGACCGTCCGGAAGGCGCTGCAATCGGCCAACTCCAACCTGGCGAAGGGGTCGCTTTCGAATAACGATCGGGCATGGGCGGTTTCCGATACCGATCAGCTTTTCAAAGCCGAAGAGTATGAACCGCTGATCGTCGCGGGTCACGCGGGCGCCCCGGTCCGATTATCGGACATCGCCACGGTGACCGATTCCGTGGAAGACATCCGCAACCTCGGCCTATTTGGCGGAAGGCGCGGCGTCATCATCGCAGTGTTCCGACAGCCGGGCGCCAACATCATCGACACGGCCGATCGTGTGAAGGCGACTCTGCCGTGGTTGCGCGCGTCCATCTCCCCAGCCCTGAACCTGAATGTAACGATCGACCGCACGACGGTGATCCGTTCTTCGGTGCACGACGTCGAACGCGCGATGGTGATCTCGATCGTGTTGGTCGTGTTCGTCGTGTTTGCATTCTTACGGAACTACTGGGCCACGCTCATTCCGAGCGTGGCCGTGCCACTTTCGCTCGTCGGCACCTTTGGGGTCATGTACCTGTGCGGCTACTCGTTGGACAACCTGTCCCTCATGGCGCTGACGATATCGACGGGCTTTGTCGTGGACGATGCCATCGTGGTAATCGAAAACATCGCGCGGCATATGGAAAATGGCATGCCAGCCTACGCAGCTGCAATGCAGGGGGCGAGCGAAATCGGGTTTACGGTGCTGTCGATGAGCGCGTCGCTCGTTGCGGTATTCATTCCGATCCTAATGATGAGCGGACTGGTTGGGCGCCTGTTTCGCGAGTTTGCTGTGACGTTGAGCGCGGCAATTGCCGTGTCCCTGTTCGTATCGCTTACCGCTACACCCATGATGTGCGCGCGCTTCCTGAAGATCGATCACAAGAAAAAACACGGTTTCTTCTACCGGCTCGCAGAAGGCGGATTCAACGACATGCTGCATGGATACGATCTCATGCTCCGCTGGGTCCTGCGGCACCAATTCTTGGTCCTGTGCTTGACGATTTTCACGGCCGGGTTGAGCGTCTTCATGTTCCAACACGTAAACAAAGGGTTTTTCCCGCAACAGGACACCGGGCGCATTAATGGGTTCATTCAGGCCGATCAGGATACTTCCTTCGACGAGATGTCCAAGAAGATGCGGGCGTTCACCGACATTGTGCGTGCCGATCCGGCCATCGCGTCGGTTACCTCCTTTACCGGTGGAGGAAATGGCACGAGCACGGCGCGCCTGTTCGCCGGGCTCAAGCCGTTGGCGGAACGAAAGATCAACTCGGACCTAGTGATCGCGCGGATTCGAGACAAAACCGCGAACATTCCGGGTGCCTCGCTTTTCTTGCAATCGGTGCAGGACGTGGGCGTCGGCGGACGTTTCGGCGGCGCGCAATACCAATACACCTTGCAGGCAGATAACTTAAGCGATTTGTATCACTGGGCGCCCATCATCATGAACCGCATGCAACAAATTCCAGAATTGCGGGACATCAATACCGATGAGCAGAACGCCGGCCTGCAAACCTTTCTAGCGGTGGATCGTGACACCGCAGGCAGATTAGGCGTCTCGGTGCAGGACATCGACAATGCCTTAGGCGATGCCTTCGGGCAGAGGCAGGTATCGAACATTTACAAAGGGTTGAACCAATACCACGTGGTGATGGAAGTCGCGCCGGAATTTCAGGAAAGCCCCGAAGGGTTGAAGGACATCTATGTTCCGTCGAACACGGGGAAGCTTGTGCCGCTGAGCGCGTTTTCGCACTACGAGCATTCGAACACGGCACTTTCCGTCAACCATCAGGGAATTTTCCCGGCGATTACGATTTCGTTCAATCTCGCGCCGGGGGCTTCGCTCGGACCGGCGGTGCAGCACATCGAGGAAGCGCGAAACACCCTGGGCGTGCCCAATACAGTCCACGCCTCGTTCGAAGGCACCGCGCAAGCGTTCCAGGATTCACTGGCGAATCAGATCATTTTGATTCTGACAGCGCTTGCCGCGGTATACATCGTCTTAGGGATTCTGTACGAAAGCTATATCCACCCAATCACCATTCTCTCGACCATTCCATCAGCTGGTATTGGTGCGCTGCTGGCTCTCGAACTGTTCAACATGGACCTGAGCATCATCGCTCTGATCGGAATCATTTTGTTGATTGGAATCGTCAAGAAAAACGCCATCCTTATGATCGACTTTGCGGTGCAGACCGAGCGCGAGGAAGAAAAATTGCCGGAAGAGGCGATTTACAAAGCATGCTTGCTGCGGTTCCGGCCGATTATAATGACCACCATGGCCGCGCTTTTGGGAGCCATGCCGCTCGCACTGGGCACGGGAGTCGGTGCGGAAATCCGCCGCCCACTCGGCGTGGCAATCGTGGGCGGTCTGATCCTGAGCCAGATGTTGACGTTGTTCACCACACCGGTCGTGTACATCTACATGGACCGATTCCAATCCTACCTTAGACGAACCTTTGCAAAAAGCGCGGCACGCCGTCACGCGCCTGCGCATTCCGACTGATTCCCACAACTCAAAAGTGATAAATGATGTCGCTCGCAAACACGAATTGGCTTCTCTTTGTCCCGAGGTTGTAGGCAGGGGCGTCATAGGAGTGTTCGAAACGTAGCTCCGGCCGGATCAGAATGGTCGTGCCAATCCAGTGTCCCCAGCCAATCAGGTGCTCTGAATACTGCGTCTTGTAGCCGGTGCGTTGTCCGACGATGTCGTTGAAGTATTCATTCCGGATGGTTAGATAGTCGTGGGTGGAGAATTGCTTGGCCAGATAATTCACAATCGCCCATTCCGGTGCGTAACAAGTCAGGTCCGAGGGAGAATCGCAGATAGCGCCATTCGCTCCGGGAATCAATCGCGGTGCGGCGGCGGGATTGTTTAGGTTGGGGACGTTTTTCTCCCACATGTACCAGGTCTCGGTGTCTGTATGCCACGAACTGTTGATCTTGTGATACCAAGTTGCGTAGTAGGCTTGCACATTGTTGTAGGCGTATTTGCCGGAGTTCGTGGAGTTATCGCACACGTAAAGGTTGTCGCCACCCTGCTTCCAGGTGTATCCGACACAGGCGTTTAGCGTAGGCTTGGCGTTCGGCTCTCCGATCCACGGAGCGACATCATTCCCCGCGGAAAGTCCAACCTGAAACATCCAACGATTGTTCAGTCGCGTGGTGACGTTGATTCCCGTCTGCGTGTAAGCGTCGTAGGTGTAGAGAATCGAATGGCTGTAGGTGTAATTGTCGGGGGCGAGCTGGGCTTCGATATCGGGGAGCGAAATATAGCGTCCGATTCGGACATTTATTCCGTCCGCGATTTGGCCCCAGTACAAATCCACGTAGGCCATCACCGGATCGTAACCGTACTCGTTATTATTTTTCAGCAGTTGCTGGCTGAAGTAGCCGTACGCGGTGGTGAAGCGGTAGTCGACACCGTACAACTGCGTCACACGAAAGCCCCAATCGAAATGATCGTTTTGTACGGTGTCCGGAGCGCGCTCGACATAGACAGCGGCTTGATCTAGTTGTACCGAGTTCGGTTGCAGGTAATAAGCCGCCGGAGCGTTGCCGTAGTGCCGATCGGAGGTGCTAACGTTGAACCCCCCGTTGATCCAGCCATAGATTTTGATGCGGCTGTCTTCCCAGCTCTTTCCGTGTTTTCCTCGATAGATAGCGGTCATCAACGGGCCACCGGTTGTATCTGGCCCGCCAATGGTGGGCGATCCGCCATAGGGCCAGGCCGAGAACGGAAAGGGAGGGGACGAGACAGGAGCGGGATCCCCGCGACGTGGCAAGTCGGGACTGTCGCCGGATGCGCCGGTCCAGTCGTCCCGATAAGCCTTTCCTAGACGCCGGAAAAAACCCTCGGAAGCGGATGATTTTTCAACTGCGGTGGTGGACACGCTGTCCACACCATCGGAAGGCGCTCGATGGCTCGTTTGGCCGCGTGCCGACGGAGCATTGCCAGCGAAAAACGCCAGGATCGCAAGCAAAACACAGAAAAAGAAGCCGTGATTGCGTCTGATCGATCTCAAAGTAGTCGAACCTCTTCTTTGAGCATGGTAGGTGCCAAGGCATAAGAATCTCGTCAAGGAAAGGATCGGAATTTGTTCTGCTCTGCATGAGGGATTTGAATAGACACGGCGGCAAGAACCGAACTCGTTTAAGCGCACGCCGGGAGCGGGCAATGTTACAGCCACAATTCGGCCCAGCCAGCAAGATTTTTCAGAATTGCGAAACAAACCGCTGCGGCCGAGCTATGCGGTTTAGGACTTAAACATCGCGTTCTTCATCGAACCTACGATGCTCATGACCTTAGCATCCCACGCGGGATTAGCGATCGGGGCCAAGACTGAACTTTTTCAAAATGGCGCCCGCGATGCTGCGACCACCGCCGCCGATTAAACCGATGGCTAATTAGACGATTGCCATTGCGCCACCCATTTTGAAGCCTGCCGACAAGAGGTGAACTTTCACCTGGCTCCTCTTGGCGGCGCAGGGGAACATTCTTGGTAACCTCAGTCACGGGCGACGGGATTCTTCGTCGACGAGCGGCGCCAGTAAAGGGAGAGGAGCGTCGCAAGGAGTAACAGTACGCACACCCACGCGAACCAGTTGCCGAACCGCGCGTAGATCGTTGCATCGTGACGAACCGGAACCATGGCGACGATCGAAGCAAAGGGAGGCCCGATGGTTTTGCGCTCGGCCAGAATGCGACCGCGATCGTCGGTGACCGTAAGGATGCCCAGCTTCGCGGAGCGCGCGATGCTGAATCCGCTTTCGACGCCGCGGAGAATCGCCATGCGCCCGTGTAGCCAGCCGTCATCGACGAAATCCCATGCCGGCACGATCAGCAGGCCTATTCCGTCGCCGGAGTATTCGCGGCTCAGGCGAGGGAAATCCATGTCCTTGCAGATTTGCATGCCCCACTTGCCGGACACGCCCTGAACGACAGTACGTTTTGTGTCTGGGGCGAATTGATCTTCAAAGCGCGGAAGAAGGTGGTGTTTGTTGTACAACGCAACCGACCCGTCCTTTGCCGAATATAGCCGCGCCTGGTTCCAGGAAACATTCGGTGTGATGCGATCGATGCCAATTGCGATGAACGCGCCGGTCTCGATGGCGAGTTGTCCAAAGAATGCATCCGCGTTCGCCTGCGACGCGTCCGTAATCGGGCCATTGTGCTCTGGCAGGACAAACAGTTGCACGCCCTGTGCGGCCATTGGCCTCATGGCATTCGCGTAGCGCTCGAAAATACCTTGCGCCTCAGCCGCAGTACCTGCATTGATGTTGTCCGGCGCATCGGAAACGACGAGAGCGACTTTGATCGCCGGGGAGTTCTTCGGAGTCGCGCCAAGGCGCCAGAACCCGAATCCGATGACGCCAAGGAGAAAAATAGCAACGCCGCTAGCCAGAGGAATTTTCGCGGACCTCGCACCTGGACTAAACAGCGCGGCGATCGTGGAGGCAAACAGAAACATACAGAAACTGATGCCCCAGATGCCCGTGACGGAAGCGATCTGCAAGATCGGCAGAAAATTCATTTGCGAATAGCTGAGGTTGCCGAATGTGCCGTGGACGGAGTACGTGGCGATTGCAAATTCCACAGTGACCCAAAATGCTGGAAAAGCGAGGGCTGCCTGCCAAAGTTTTCCGCGCACGATGCCGTTCCGAAAAAGCAAAACTCCCATGCCAAAGATGCATCCCATAAAAAGCAGAATCGACGCGACGAGCCATGTTGGCAGAACGGTTCGGGAGTAGCTCCACTGGTTCAGGCCTCCGAGAGAAAATGCCGCGACCGCGACGAAAAAGGCTTGCCGAGCCGTTACTCGCGGAGCGATCCAAAGCACCGGAATGGCGGCGAGCCAGGTAAACGCCCAGACGGGAGCCAGGCCAGTTCCGAGAAAGAAGAATACGGCAGCCAAGGCCAGGCAGGGCGCCGCGAGGAAGGCGTTATTCGGTTTTGAGTCCATATAGGAATCTCCGCAACGAGCGATGCAAGAGCTTTCGGAATTCTTTTTCGGACAGGGCGATGCGACCTCCGCGATAGAGCATGATGTAGCCGTGGACGTGGGCCCATAGCGCGAAAGCGACTTCCCAGACATCGTCATTTTTCAGAAAGCCTTTTTTCATCTCGCCGGCGAGCATATCTGCAATTGGATTGAGGGTCGGAGAGCGGCGCGCGCGAAAATCCTCAGGGAATTTGCGAGCGTCGGGCCGAACGCGGGAGAAAACGTAATCAAAAACCCGCGGCTGTGCAAAGGCATAGTCGACATAGCCTTCCATCACAGCGACAAGGCGGTTCTCGATCGTGCCTTCGAGCGGGTGTGCCTGAATATGCGAAAGAAGCTTGGCGAATTCGTGATCAGCAATGCTGTTTAGGAGAGCTTCCCGATTGGAGAAGTGATGATAGATGGCCATCGGCGTGACGCCTACAGCCTGGGCTACGCGCCGCATGCTAACGGCTTCCGGGCCCTCCTTTTCGAGAATCGCGAGGGCGACGCGGGCGATCCGTTCAGCGGTATGATTCTTGGTCACCTATACAGCGTATAGTATACAGCGTATAGATGCAAGCTCTTTTGGAACAAGTGCGAAATAGTCCTTCTGAACGTGTTCTGCTTAAGAGCTACCGATGAGCCAACCGGTGAGAAACACCAGTACTCCGCCGACAATGACCTGGAACGCCGCCTGCAGAAACGGCGTATCCATGTAGCGGTGCCGAATATAACTGATCACCCCAAGTTCAACGGCGACAACGATCACGGCGATGCCGGTCGCAAGCCGAAAGTCCGAAATCAGAAAGGGAAGCGTATGGCCCAGGCCACCCGCGGCGGTCATCAGTCCTGTCACCGTCCCGCGAATCCAAGGCGACCCGCGTCCAGTCAACGAGCCATCATCGGAAAGCGACTCCGCGAAGCCCATAGAA
Organism: Candidatus Acidiferrales bacterium; assembly: GCA_963722985.1. Lineage (GTDB taxonomy): Bacteria > Acidobacteriota > Terriglobia > Acidiferrales > UBA7541 > Acidiferrum. Next base: position 196,808 of record CAVROZ010000009.1, read on the forward strand.
ATACCCGCGCCGAGGCTGGCCGCCATTCCCACCAAAAACGCGTCCCAACTCTTGTGCGTCGCAAAAGCCGCGGCAAAAAGCGGGGCGAGCGTCGAAACCGAGCCATCCATCAGTCCAGCCAAGCCCGGCTGGACGAATTGCAACATAAAGAGCCGCTTGTGCGACTCCTCTTCGTCGGACCTGGCTTTTTCGGTCAGGTGTTTTTCTTCGTACTCGCTCGCCGCACGGGTGTGCTTTCTTTCTTCATCCGCGAGCATGTTCAGCAATTCGCGCGTGGCGACATCGGAGGTGCGGCCTGCGGCACGCATGTAGAACCGGCTGGCCTCCATCTCCATGATTTCCGCTTGTCGGCGGGCCACTTTCACGCCTAGCGGGCGCATCATCCACACGGGCCGCCGTTGCAGGAACCCTCGAACGTCTTCGCGGCGAATGGGGGGGATATGATCGCCGAAGCGCTGCCGAAACATGACCAGGAGCCGGTCACGGTGCACGGTCTCTTCTGTCCGCATTTCTTCGAAAATCGACGCCGTACTGGGGTAAGACTCGCGCAAGGCGTCGGCAAATTCACCGTAAATGCGGCCGTCTTCCTCTTCGTTCGAAATGGCGATCGCCAGAATTTCCCGTTCCGTCAAATCCTTGAAGCGCTTGAGCATAGTGGGTTTAGCTCGGAGAACTCCCGCTAGAGAATGGCACAAAAAGCTCTGGAAAGTCATCCCACCCGGGAGTCCGTCTGCGAATTTTCATTAGCCAGAAAAATGCGTAGATGGTACTTTAGTACTACCAGCGCGCGAAGAAGGCCTACGTTTCGCCAAGTACGCTCTCGCTATAGGTTTTAAGGCCTCACCGAACTAACCTTGTCCCACTCAAGAGAAGTCCGTTTGGGAAAGGTGGAACGCGATGGAATCTGCTCTCGAATCTATGGGTAAACCAACTGCAAAGCCCGGAAGTCCGGCGCGCACTTCGAACACCGAACGGCGTTCCAGCCGACGCTGCAAGATCAACCAATTAATGCGCATCCGCCCTTCGGATCCGGAGCGCGATCCATTCGATGATATTCGCGGCACCGTCAGCGTTTCGCGCAACGGCGTGTATTTTCAGTCGAGCGAGGCCGGATACGAGGTGGGCATGCGGCTCTTTGTCTCCATGCCTTACTCGAAAGAGCCCGCGGCGATGACTCGGGAATATCTGGCGGAAGTGGTGCGCCGCGAAAGCCTGCCGAACGGGTTGTTCGGCGTGGGGTTCAAAATCCTCATGGAAATGGGTTTCCAGGGCGGACACAGCACCGGGTTAGGCTACAGCCAGCGAAAGTAAGAAAGCGCACCGACAAAACCGAGATTCAATCGTAAGCAAAAGCCGGATGGAGCCCAGCCATCCGGCTTTTGCGTCGAACGGACTTAGCCTTTGCGAACGTGCTTCTGTTGAGGTTTTCGCAATCAATCATCGTCGGGATCGGTTGGTGGACGGTGATCGGTCAGAAAATAAACGGCGTCGAATTTCGCGACAAACGGCTCGAACGGCACCGCCGTGCGAGAAAAGTCGAAACAATCGGCGAGATCGTCGGCCCGGGAGTCCGCGTATCCGAGAGTCGGCAAGCGGAACGTCGCTTCGGTGAAATGCAGCAGGCTGCCAAAATCGTGCGTTACGTGAGACACATACCCTGTCTTTGCGTAGGGCGAAATGACAATCAAGGGAACCCGGAACCCGTACTCGTACGAGTTGTGGATTTTGGGGGCAACGTGATCATACCAGCCGCCCCAGTCGTCCCAGGTAACGAGAATGACGGTGTTTGACCAGTATGAACTGCTCCCTATCGCATTGACGATCGACGCCACCCACGATGGTCCGCTGCCGTCATTTTGCTGCGCGTGATCGGACGCGCGTCCATCGGGAATAACCCACGCCACTTGCGGGAGTTGCCCGCTCACAATGTCCGTCAGCACGGTTGTCTGAGGAATAATGACGTTTTGCCAATCAGCGCCGAACCGCAGGTGATGAATCGCATTCGGACCGGTCCAGATTGATCCCGCTGAAGGCGTGTAATAGCGCCAGCTAATCCCATGAGAATCCAGCAAGTCGATGAGGGTCTGATGCTCAAAGCACGGAAACTGCTCGGTGCCTTCGTCGCCCATCGGATCGATCATGGCCACCGTTTCCGCAGCGGGTCCCGCACAACCGGCGGTTATGTTAAACGGGTGGTGAGCGAACACCACGTTTTCGGCCGCGAACAGGAGGCTGGTTGCCGTCGGTGCGGAGGTGCCGGCAATGAGGAATTGATGCGCCGGGAAACTCGGGCCCTGATTGGTCTGAAACATGCGGTCCGCGAAGGTGTATTGCTCGGCCATTTCGAGGTAGGGACGGACATCGGCGGCATCGGCATAATGGAATTGTGCACGTGGGCGAGGACAATCGAGGGCTCTCGGGTCGCATACGATCGAGATCTTGTCCGCCCCATCCATCCTTCCATCGTCGAACATTGCAAGAAACGCAAAGTGCGAGTGACTCAGATCGTAATTCGTCGCAAGCCCCAGGGGCGTTAGGGGAATCATCGCTCCTGTCGAATCCAAGCCGCTTTCCGCGATGTCGGCATTGGGGAGCCCGTGAAACAGATTGTCCGGTGTTCGATTTTCCTGAACGATCATTACGATGTGTTGGATCCTTCCGAAAGGAGGAGCCGTTGAAGACCCTGAACCCGCGCTCGAGCACGCAACCAGGGTCACCAAAATTACGATCAAGCCTCCCGAGCGGGCCGTCCTCGAACAGAACTCCGCAATTTTCCCCCGCATAACTGTGTGCCTTTCGGTTCTGCTGAAAACGCTCGTTCGAGCATGCCTGGGCGGTACTCTCGAATAACATACCCCAAAGGTTCAGATCAACATCCGCAGGTTTGCGGACGGTGTCACCGCTTGTCTTTCACTCGGCCAGGATACTTGTCGAATCAGCCGAGAACTTCCCTAACCAGCTCGCCTTTGTACACGGTGACGCCGACACCAGCAAGTCCACGGTGAAGTTTCCCCCCTGTTCATCCGAGCGAAACACCTGGGCCTGCTGTTGCGTCTTTTCCTACGATGCAAGCTTTTGCCGCGGTAGAATAGCGGCGTTCACCTTTCTTCTCTGGAGTCCTCCAATGTTGGAGCAAGGGGTCTGGGCCGAGGTCATCGTTGGCAATCAACATCTGCGACTATTTTCAGAGGAAACTCCGCTAGGAGTGCACGCCTCGGTTTACAACGTAAACGAGAAAAACTGGATTGCTCCATCCGAGCCGGTCGACGATATTGACCAGGGAAAAGATCGCGCCGCAGCCCACGCGGCCGCCTATCTAGGCCGCGTTGCCAACTCCGAGCTGCCTCCATTGAACTGGAAAAAATCTCGTTCTGTTTAGCAGAAGCCTTCGAGGCCTGAGGGTTGTCTTTCAGCTTGGGGGAAATTCGCGCCGGTCTAGCGCGATTTCTTCCGTACGACCACCAGGAACTGCTTTCCCCAAAACCGCCAAGCGAAGGGAAAAGCCAGGTACGCGCGGAGCATCCAAACGGGGTACTGGGGCCCCTGTGCCATGGTGTAAGGCAAAAAGCGGTCCAAACAACAATCAGTCTCGAAACCACATTTTTTCATCAACTCCACAATCGATAATTCGGTAAGCGGCAAATGATGATCGATAAAATCCCAATAGGCTCCGGGAAGGTATTTAATATTTGGGCCCATGCAAATCAGCCTGCCACCAGGTTTCAACGTGCGATGAGCCTCAACCAGGGTCTGTTCGAGTGCCACTTTGGTTGGTAAGTGCTCAAAGAAATTACTGGAGAACACGACATGCAGGCTTTCACTCTCAAGCTGCCAATTCTCGCTGCAGTCCTGTTGCAGGAGCGTGACCTCAGGGTGGGCATGGAGTTGTGCGTCGGGATTCAAGTCCATCGCAAACTTAACCCGGCAGTGAATCGCATTAATGAATTCGCACCAACCACACCCTAAATCCAGCACGGTCGAACCGGGTGAAATCCAGCGCGAGAAAAACGGGCAAAGAACCTCCCATACCTGCTGCCGGTATCCGGACTGTGCGCTAAAGCGAGTTCTGTAAATCTGCTGCAGATCACCCGAGAGCGAACCTTCGGAGGTTCCTTTCTCAAAGGCCTCAGGAGTTTGCATACGCCGCAAGCCTTGCGCGCGCACACCAAGAGTCTCATTCATTTCCAGGAGAGATTCTTGGCGTTTCATGGACAAGCTCCTTCAGAGGTGACGAACTTTCTTTATACAACACAGCCGTTTTTGGCACGCCGGTTGTTCCGGCCGTAAATCCCAACCAGTAACCAGTTGCATTTTGACAACAACGGGTGGTGCTAAGCCCTTTCATAAAAAGGCCCTGGCGGTACCTCGGATGACCGTCCGTGCTCGCCTGCGCTCGTTAACCTTTGCTAGCGCTCCGACGTATCGCAGCCAGAAGACGGCACGCGAACACAATCATGATTCAGTCACCTGCCGCTGCGGATATCGACCTTGGCGGTTCGTTCGCCTCAGGGGTGATATTGGAGCGTCCCCGATAAGGGGCCAAAAAAACTTCATCTGCAGGCTGCAAGAGCCGACAAACAAAAAAGGCGAGTGGCCGAAGCCACCCGCCCTTTTTGCGTTTGGGGGTGGGGAAAGTCGACGTCGCTCAACTCCTGCCGAGGGCCTGGAGCGCTTTGTGGCGGAGAATGCCGAAATGTCGGTTTAAAGGATGTTTGCGTTCCAGGAACGTAAAGACCGGTGAGCGGCGAGGCGTCAACTTGGCCATGGCAATGTTGAGGCGAATGTCGCGCCGGGCGTACTTCATCCCGGCGAGCAGCGCCTCGCGAGCTTCGTCTTTTCTGCCGGCGGCCATGTAAACTTCGGCGAGATTCAGATAAAGCTGGGCTTGGTTGCGCTTCAAGCGCACGGCCGTGTCGCAAAGGCGTTCCGCGTCCGCCCATTTTTGCTGCGTGCGGGCAAGCGCCACACCGAGGTAGGACATGTAGTATGGATTGGTCTTCTCCATGTCCGCGGCGCGCTTAATGTGTTCAAAGGCTCGGTTGGCATAGTTGTCGCGCAAAAATGTTAAGCCGGTCTTGAACTCACGGAAGGCTTCCGTATCCATCATTGATTCCACCTCACTTTGATTGGGAGGACCCCGCCGGGAAGCTAGGAACCCCAGAATTCGCACCACGCGAAAGACGAGAGCCGCTGCCGAACGCGAAAGTCAGGCGAGGCTGTCGCTGGAGTCCGCATTTCACGGTTGAGGGTAAGTTACGGCGGGGAAGCCGAAGAATCTACTGACCAAGGGGCCAGTCTAGGGCCAACGGCTTTGCGTTCTAGGCAATTTTTTCACGTTCTTATGGAAAGAGGATTGAGGCAGTATCTTCAAAAAATTGCTTGGACGGGCTTTACCTCGTAGCTGCAGTTCTCTGCCATTTTCGACGCCAAACCTTCCAATCCTCCATGGTCACGTTGTACATCGCTTTCGAGGCTTTGTGGAGCCAACGGCCTTTCCGCTTGGCGAGGTCCCGTTTGATGGCAGCAATAGCCCGCGGAGTGCCGAGGTGTATGTTGGCGGTTTCCCATCCCATGCAATATGCCAGCCGCTCTTCGTCGCGTTCTTGCGGGAGGGTCTGCATCTCGATGTGGCTGCAGTCGGGAGCCAAGCGTCGCACGATCCAGTGAGCTGCAAAATGAACATGAGGGTCGCGAATGCGTACGGAGCGTTCGATGAGCTTTCTGCTCAGTATCGTCGAAGTCCTCAGATGCCGGGCCCAGATCCAGGCCGAAGGAGTCAGTTGCTTGGCTTCGCGCACCACGTGAGCGCCGTCCCAGGTAGCCAGAGATAGAATGCGTGGATGGCCTAGGCTGCCGAGGCCCGCGATTCGGGACCGCAATTCGTAATGGAGGGTGCGCAGGGGCATGGAATTATGAACCAACCTCCAGACATCCTTCGGCAGATCGCCCTTATATTTTGGGCAGGCGAGGATTTTCTTCCAGAAAACGACCGGGTCGCGCAGGTCGCTCAGTGCAACCAAGCGAAGCCATCTGTGATGTTCAGCGAGAATGAATGGCGCCCCGCCTTTGGCCATGCAATCACGATACCCTTCTTCGATAGCCCGAGCGGCCTGTTTGCGAGAGAGCATCAGATGCTCGGCGTGCATGGCGAGATAGCTGCTGGTCACCAGCCGCGTCAAGTCGACAGTGTAGGCCGCCGGCCAGACCTCGTCGAAATCATTCACGCCCCAAATCAGGCGGCCTTCCATGTCCCTCCAGGTGCCAAAATTTTCAACGTGCAGGTCGCCGACGGCCAGCACTTGTGGAGCGCCGGCAAGTTCAGGGCAGATGATGGGCCACCACTGCGCCCATCGATAAAACGTGGCTCGGAAAAATGGGAAAGAAGAAAGCGCCATGAGGCGATGCTTGAGTTTCACGTCGGAGCGAACGAGGTTGACGTGGCGGGAAGCCCACGCCTCAAAATCGGCTGTGGCATCGACAATGTTGGGGAGTTTAGCTGGCTTGCCGCTCATCTCTCTCTGATCTCCGACTAGGGCGGGGTGGCCCGGGCGGGGACAGTTTACAACTATTGCCTTATCACTTGTAGCAAATGGCTAGACCCGCGCATGTACAACGGCCGGTCGCAGGCGGGATTGGTAGATGGGAAAACGCGCGGCCAGTTCTGCGACTTGCTGTCGCACCTTCTGTTCAATATTCGAATCGCCGACGTGGCTGAGGACTTCCGCCACCCACGCGCCGATCAAATGCATCTCCGGTTCTTTCATACCGCGCGTGGTGACCGAGGGACTACCAAGGCGAATTCCACCGGCCTTCATGGGCGGCAGCGGATCAAACGGAATGGCGTTCTTGTTTACGGTGATACCGGCTCGGTCGAGCGCCTTCTCTGCGTCGCTTCCTGTGATGCCGCGGGAATGAACCTCGACGAGGAAAAGGTGATTGTCCGTTCCTCCGGTAACAATGCGAAGGCCCTTTTCAGCAACAGCGGCGGCCATAGCCTTAGCGTTGGCGGTTACCTGCTTTTGATATTCCTTGAAGCCAGGTTCCATTGCTTCCTTCAGGCAAACCGCCTTGGCCGCGATGGTGTGGACCAACGGGCCACCCTGTGTGCCGGGAAAAGTGAGCTTGTCAATCTCCTTCGCGTATGCCGAGCGGCAAAGCACCAAGCCGCCGCGAGGTCCGCGCAGGGTTTTGTGGGTTGTGGTCGAGACGATGTCGGCATGCGGCACGGGGCTCGGATGCACCCCAGCAGCAACCAATCCCGCAATGTGCGCCATGTCCACAAAGAAAATCGCGTCAATCGACTTGGCGATTGCCGCCGTACGCGCGAAATCGATCACTCGGGAATATGCGCTGGCGCCGGCGACGATCATTTTGGGTTTATGCGAATGGGCAAGTTCCTCGATTTCGCTGTAATCAATTTGCTCGGTGTCGCGGCGCACGTGATACTCAATGAATTTGTACATGCGGCCGGAGAAATTCAACGGGTGGCCGTGTGTCAGGTGCCCTCCGTGTGCCAGGGCCATTCCGAGAACCGTGTCACCGGGTTGCAGTACGGACATGTACACAGAAACATTGGCTGAAGTGCCGGAGTGGGCTTGCACATTGGCGTGATCGGCACCAAAGAGTCCCTTGGCACGGTCGATCGCCAGTTGTTCCACTTTGTCTGCGAATTCGCAACCTCCGTAATAGCGCTTGCCCGGATATCCCTCCGCATATTTATTGGTGAAGATGGAGCCCATGGCTTCAAGAATGGCTTCGGAAACCAGATTTTCGGAGGGAATCAGCTCGAGTCCGGTGGCTTGCCGCCGCGCTTCCTCGCCGAGTAAGGCCTCGATCTGTGGATCGACCGTTTCCAGATGCCGCTGCATTCTTTCGTTTGCTTCCGTGGTCATCGCGCCTCCTGGTCTTGCAGACCGATTTGTCGCGCACAACGCGAAATCAAGATTTTATCGGACTGCGCGGGCAACCGCAATCGAGCGCATCAGCGGCATAAGGAAAACAAATGCAATGGTCCACGGTCTCAGACGCAACGGCTAACGTGTTCGTCGCAAGAGTCCTATACTGATGGGGCTGTCCCGATACAGCCAAATCTACTTCGCTGAGGTTGAGTCATGTCCACCGTCTACGCCGACAACTCGTTGAGTATTGGCAGAACCCCTCTGATCAAATTGAATCGCGTGACCGATGGCGCCAAGGCCACGGTGCTCGCGAAGATTGAGGGTAGGAACCCTGCGTACTCGGTAAAGTGTCGTATCGGGGCTTCGATGATTTGGGATGCGGAGAAGCGCGGTGTGCTGAAGCCGGGGATTGAAATTGTTGAACCGACCAGCGGCAACACCGGTATCGCGTTAGCGTATGTCGCGGCGGCCCGCGGTTACGCGATTACGTTGACCATGCCTGAAACCATGTCGCTTGAACGGCGTCGCGTGTTGGCGGCTTTTGGCGCGAAGCTCGTGCTGACGCCCGGGCCGGAGGGCATGAAGGGCGCCATCAAGAAGGCGACCGAAATCTATGAATCGGACAAGAATCATTACTTTCTGCCGCAGCAGTTCGACAATCCCGCAAACCCTGCCATTCATGAGCAAACCACCGGCCCTGAAATTTGGAATGACACCGACGGCGGCATCGACATTTTTGTCAGCGGCGTCGGCACGGGTGGAACCATCACGGGGGTTTCGCGCTATATCAAGAACACCAAAGGCAAGAAGATCCTTTCGGTTGCCGTCGAACCGAACGTCAGTGCGGTGATCACGCAAGCCCGCGCGGGGCAGCCGCTCGTGCCGGGACCGCACAAGATTCAGGGAATCGGCGCAGGCTTCGTGCCGAAGAATCTGGACCTGAGCCTGATCGATCGCGTGGAACAGGTGACCAATGAGGAGTCGGTCGAAATGGCGAGACGCCTGGCGCGCGAAGAGGGCATCCTCAGCGGCATCTCCTGTGGTGCAGCGGCCGCTGCGTCGGTGCGGCTCGCGAAGCTGCCGGAATTTACAGGTAAGACCATCGTGACGGTGTTGCCGGATGGCGGCGAGCGCTATCTGTCGACAATCCTGTTCGAAGGGATTGGATAACCGAAAAAACGAACGGGCTCGCCAGATGGACAGGGGAGAAAGCAACGGTTGTGCGCCCGTGTCCCGCGATTCAGCATCGAACGGACCGAAAACTTTCATGACAACGCCGAACAATGAGTTGATCTCTCTGGCCGAGGAGTTTCGCTCGGCACTTGAGGCTCGCCTTTCGGGCGACACCGACGACCGCTACAGGTTGGCTTCGAAGGATGGCGTGCAAGAATTTTGCCGGCGCTACCTCGAAGGGCTTTTTCCGTTGTACTACTCGCCCGACCCGAATCTCGAACCGGTGTTAGCGCATTTTGTGCAGGATTTGGAAGCACGGCTGGCCGAACAGATCGTTCGAGCCATGCATTTCGACAGCAGTTGCCGCGGCGAGAAGAGTCCCGTGGATCCCGGAAAGTCTGCGGAAGAAATCGTCATGGCCATACGGGGAAGGCTGCCGGAATTGGCGCATCTACTGGCAACCGATCTTCAGGCGGCGTTAAAGAATGATCCCGCTGCAAGCGGATTGCAAGAAATCTGGCTCAGCTATCCCGGCGTAGAAGCCATCACCGTACAACGGTTGGCGCACGAGTTGTACAAGCTAAAAGTGCCCTATCTTCCGCGGATCATGACCGAAGTGGCGCATAGCCGAACAGGGATCGACATTCACCCTGGCGCCACGATTGACGATTCGTTCTTCATCGACCATGGCACAGGCGTGGTCATCGGAGAGACCGCCACGATCGGAAAGCAAGTCACGCTGTACCATGGAGTGACCTTGGGCGCGTTCAACCCTACCGGGCGGCGCGACGCCGGCGGGCAGCTCGTCCGCGGAATCGCCAACAAGCGCCATCCGAATATCGAGGATCACGTCACCGTCTATGCCGGCGCAACCATCATCGGCGGAGAAACGCGCATCGGCCATCACAGCATCATCGGCGGTAATGTCTGGCTGACACACTCGGTAGCCCCTTTCAGCCGAGTAGCCCTGCGCGATCCGGAACTGGTGATCCGCACAAACGCCAAAGACACGGATTGGGAATGGTTCCTCGGCAGTTCGATCTAGACAGTCTTTACACACTGCGGCGCGATCGGTGTGCCTTATTCTTAAGTGCAAGGGGAACGAGACTCGCTCGGCGCCGTCGAGCGCATCGTTGACAGTGAGAGATAGCGTCCGCTACGCTCAAATGCTTACTTGCTGGTGAAGGAATGGATAGGAAAACGCATGGCTGACGAGAAGCTGCCGACACGCGCGGAAGATTTTTCCGAGTGGTACAACCAATTGGTTTTGAAGGCGCAACTAGCCGACTACGCACCCGTGCGCGGCTGCATGATCGTGCGTCCGTATGGCTGGGCGCTGTGGGAAAATATCCAGGGAGCGCTCGATCGCCGCTTCAAAGCCACCGGTCACCAAAATGTTGCATTTCCCCTATTCATTCCGAAGAGTTTCATTGAGAAAGAGAAGCATCACGTCGAGGGCTTCTCGCCCGAATTGGCCGTTGTAACGATCGGCGGCGGAGAGGAACTGGCCGAACCGCTCATCGTACGCCCGACGTCGGAAACCATCATCGGGCACATGTGGTCGAAGTGGATTCAGTCCTATCGCGACCTGCCGGTCCTGATGAACCAGTGGAACAGCGTGGTGCGTTGGGAGTTGCGCACCAAGCTTTTTCTGCGCACCTTGGAATTTTACTGGCAGGAAGGCCACACAGCGCACGCAACCTGCGAGGAGGCCGTCGAGGAAACGCGCCAGATGCTGGATGTCTATACCGATTTTGCCGTGAACGAAGCCGCTATTCCGGTGATCCCCGGCAAAAAATCCGACGCGGAAAAATTCGCCGGCGCCGACACCACCTATTCGCTGGAAGCCATGATGGGAGATTGCAAGGCGCTGCAATTCTGCACCTCTCACTTCCTTGGGCAGAACTTCGCCGAAGCCTTCGAAGTGAAATATCTCGACCAGAGCGGCCAGTTGCAGCATTGCTGGACGACATCGTGGGGGCTTTCGACGCGCGTCATCGGCGGCATCATCATGGTGCACGGAGATGATCAAGGATTAGTGCTGCCTCCGCGCCTGGCGCCGACGCAGGTGGTCATTGTACCCATCTTCAAGACAGACGAAGAGAAATCGACCGTCCTCAAAGCGGCGAAGGAATTGAAAGGCCAGCTGATCAAAGCCAACCTGCGCGTAACGCTGGATGAGCGCGAAGGTTTCAGTCCGGGCTGGAAGTTCAACGATTGGGAGATGCGCGGCGTGCCGTTGCGCGTCGAGTTGGGTCCGAAGGATGTGGCGAAGGAAGCCGCGATGTTGGCGCGACGCGACAGGCCCGGCAAAGAAGGGAAGGTCAGCGCGCCGTTGGCCGATTTAGCGGGCACTATCGAGAAACTGCTCGTCGACATTCAACAAGCTTTATTTGACAAAGCCCTGGTGTTCCGTCGCGCCCATACCCAAGAGACAAACAATTACGACGAATTCAAGAAAGCGGTGGAAGCCGGTTTTGCTTTTGCGCATTGGTGCGGCAATAGCGACTGCGAAGAGAAAATCAAGGAACAGACGCGGGCGACGATGCGCTGCATCCCGTTGGACCCATCCGCGGTGATGGGCCACGCCGGAGGAAGCGACGCAGGCACCTGCGTCTACTGCTCCGAACCAGCAAAGGAACGCGCCATCTTCGCGAAAGCCTATTGAACTTGCTTGGTTTCCATCGGTTCGTACAAAACCTGTACGGCGTTGTCCACCAAGAACATTTGCGCACACCCGCGCTCGACAGCGGAAACCGGTAGTGCTAGCGTAAATCTATTGGGCAGAAAATCTTGGCCAGTCGGAGCAATGCCGGCATTGGCCCTTGGGGTATGCTGTGAACCGCAAATTGCAATCCACCCAGCGTTTGCAAAGAGGCGAAGGCCGTCTGAAAGGCCTTCTTTATCTGGCGTTTCTCGTCATCGCAGTTTTTGTTGCGATTAAGGTCGTACCCGCCTACGTGGCCGATTACCAGTTAAAAGATAAAATGAGCGAACAGGCCAAGTTCGCCATCGTGAATCGCTACACGGAAGATCAGATTAAAGACAACATTTTCCGCACCATCCAGGACTTGGACATCCCGGCCAAGCGCGAAGACATCAAAGTGACCAACACCAATCACGGACTCGCAATCGGAGTGCAGTACACCGTTCCGGTTGATTTTATCGTGTACAAGACCGATTTGAACTTTGACACTTCGTCCGAGGGCCGTGACTACATGAAGTAGCCCTTGGTATTTCCAGGCGCGCCCGCTCCGGCCGTTCCTGTGCCATGGCCGATTTTGTTCCGCCTCTCGAATGCGAGACAATAAAGACTGGCCAGCTCCTGGGGGACTTCTTTGCGATTTCGCCTTGAAAAGGGTTTCTGGACCTCTGCCTTCGGACTGAGCCTTCTCGGCTTCCTGGCCCTTGGCGTTCTCGCCAGCGCCGGCGTCTTCACTTTCTATTACATCAAGGACGCCCGGATGATCGATGCACGATTGTCCGGTCACATTTTTCAGAACACCACGCAGATTTTCTCCGCGCCTCCGCGAATTTCCGACGGCCAGGCTTGGGGTGCGGACGACCTGACCTCCTACTTGCAGCGCGCGGGATACCGCCCGGAAGCCGACGAGAATGCTTTGGGACAGTATTCGGTTGGCGGAAACTATGTCGACATCAAGCCGTCCAAGCTTTCCTATTTTGGCGGCACCAACGACATCGCGGTCCAGTTCAACGGGAGAACGATTCGCTCGATCAGGCCGCTCGGCGGCGGCCCCGACATGGGCACGGCTGAAATTGAGCCTGAGCTGATCACCAATCTATTCGACAGCGCGCGAGAGAAACGACGCCCCGTCCATTATGATGACCTGCCTCCCGTGCTGGTCCAGGCCATTCTTTCCGCCGAGGACAAGCGCTTTTTCGAACATCCGGGCTTCGACTTCATCCGAATTTTTGGCGCGGCGTGGAATGATATTCGCCACGGTCAGCATATGCAGGGCGCGAGCACGATCACGATGCAGGTGGCGCGCACCTATTTCCTTTCGACGGACCGTACCTGGAAGCGGAAGCTGGCTGAAGCGATGCTCTCGTTCGAACTGGAACAGCGTTTCACGAAGAAACAGATTTTCGAGATGTACGCCAACGAGGTCTACCTTGGCAACCGCGGCAGCTTCGGGATACGGGGGTTCGCCGAAGCCAGCGTCGCTTACTTCGGGAAAGATCTCCGGCAACTCACGCTTCCCGAATGCGCTTTCCTTGCCGGACTTATCCGCGCGCCAAATTACTACTCCGTGTCCGACCGACACCCGGAACGTGCCGTTCAAGCGCGGGACCGCGTGCTGACGCAGATGGTGGAAAACAAATATGTCACCGAAGCCGACGTGCAGGATGCCAAACGCGAACCGATTAAGCTGGCGCGCGCATCGGTTACCGGGAATGAAGCTCCCTATTTTGTGGATATGGTGAAAGACCACCTCCTTGAAAAATATTCCGAACAAGAGTTACTGAGCACGAACTACCGGATATACACGACCATCGATCCGCAATTGCAACGCGCGGCAGCCGCGGCGGTCCAGAGCAATATGAAAGCCGTGGACGCGCTGCTGGCCAAAAAGTACGAACGCGCGCGCAAGGCCAAAGGCAAAAGCGCCACGATGGATGAGCTGATTCCAACGCCGCAGGTTGCCCTGGTCGCGTTGGATCCCCGTACCGGTGAAATCAAGGCGCTCATCGGAGGCCGCGACTATGGGCAAAGCCAGTTGAACCACGCACTCGCTCATCGCCAGCCGGGGTCGGTGTTTAAGCCATTCGTCTACGCGGCGGCCTTCAACAATGCCGTGGATGGCGCGCAGCCCCTCGTAACACCCGCCACTACCGTCGATGATGAACCGACCGTCTTCGAATTTGACGGTCAGGAATATACGCCGAACAACTACGGCGAAAAATTCTTGGGTAAAGTCACCGTACGCCAGGCGCTGACCAACTCCTTGAACGTCGCCACCGTAAAAGTGGCGGAGATGGTCGGCTATGGCCGCGTGGTTCAGATTGCCCGGCAGATGGGTTTGACGCCGAACATCAAGGCCACGCCCGCCGTCGCTCTAGGAGCATACGAACTGACGCCCGTCGAAGTGGCCGGTGCCTATACGGCATTCGCGACTCTGGGCACGCGAGCCGAGCCGATGTATGTCAAGAGCATCGCCGGGGCCAACGGCAATGTGTTGGAGAAAAACAGCCCGCAGAACAAATTGGTGCTCGACCCGCGCGTAGCATATCTTGTGGATAGCATACTGGTTGACGTCATAAACAAAGGCACAGGTGCTCAGGTCCGCGCCAAAGGATTCACCTTGCCCGCGGCCGGAAAAACCGGAACGTCCCGCGACGGCTGGTTTGCCGGATTCACCAACAACCTGGTCTGCGTGATCTGGATCGGTTTCGATGACAACCACGACCTCGGTCTGTCGGGTGGGGCGACCGCGGCTCCGATGTGGGCGGATTTCATGATGAAGGCCACCACGCTTCCAGGTTATCGCGACGTGAAGCCCTTTGATCAACCCGAGGGAGTCGATTCCATTCTTATCGACGCGGAGACGCTCCAAGTGGCGACGCCGTCTTGTCCCGTGACCCGCCAGGAGGTTTACATTGCGGGCTCGCAGCCGACGCAGTTATGTGAATTGCACGGCGGTCATGGTCCGGCCACAACGGTTGGCTCTTTCCTGTCGCATATCTTCGGTGGTGGGGGTTCGCCTAAACCCCCAGATGCAGGGACCGCCGCGGATGGGCAAAACGTTCAAGCTAATGGCGATGCGGACAGTGTTCAACCGGCCAAGGCTACCGAAAAGAAAAAAGGGCCTTTGCAGAAGATTTTTGGTATCTTTGGAGGCAAGAAGAAGAAGGATCCCGATAAGCCTGATCGGGACAAAGGAGATTCGCCATGAAGAACTGCTTGGCGATTCCGGTTGGTTCTTTCCTCTTAGTGTCCTTACTGCTTCCTGTTAGCGCTCAAACCAATCTGGATAACCCACAGAGTCAAGTTGCGTCTGCGGCGGTCGTCGCGGACCAGAAACCCAAATTATCGGACGAAGATCTAGCTCGGCTGTACCTCATCCGGAAACAATTCCGGGAAGCGCAGGATCTGTTCCATAAATTGACCGTAGAGCAGCCCAAGAACGCCATCTATTGGAACGAACTGGGCATCAGCTTTCACAATCAGTCGGAACTCGATCTCGCTCTGCGGTGCTACCAGAAATCGACGAAGCTTGATTCGAAGTACGCTGATGCGGAGAACAATGTAGGTACCATCTACTATGAGCGGAGAAAATACGCGAAAGCCATCCGTGCCTACAAAAAGGCCATCGCGATTCGGGAAGATTATGCTTCCTTCTACCTGAATCTGGGTTATGCGTACTTCAGCGAAAAGAAGTACGACGATTCGATCGCGTCGTTTCGCAAGGCGCTTCAGATCGACCCGGAAACCTTCGACGCGTCAAGATCGCGCAGCGGCACCATCATTCAGGACCGCTCGATTGCGAATGACCGGGCCCAATTCTATTTTCTGTTGGCGAAGTCGTTCGCTGAGTCTGGAAACGTCCAGCGCTGCATCGTCTATTTGAAAAAAGCCCGTGAAGAAGGCTATCAGGACATGAAGGCGGTCAAGACCGATCCTTCGTTCCAGATCGTCATCAAAGATCCGGCGGTGCAGGATCTCCTGCTGCCGGAAAAGACGGCTGACGTCGTGCAGCAATAAAACGCGCGCGAAAACCCGCCAAGACTCGAAGTTTTCACCGAAACGGCTCGTCGCCGGTCTGTTACAATGAGCGCAGCATGAGAGCGCGTTCCTTCCGTATGCGCCTTTGCCCCTCGCTCCTGATCGGTCTCTGTCTTTTGGCGGGGGCTCGGCAGCTTGCGGCGCAGCAATCCGGCGGTCCTTCAGCGACGCATCCGCCGCTTCCTCAAGAAGGCATCTTCCTGGTTTTCCCGTTTGAAAATAGTGGTGTCAGCGGGCGCCTCGATTGGATTGGCGAGGGCTTGGAGGAACTCAGCGTCCAGCAACTGTCCGCAGCCGGCCAACAGGTCTATTCTCACGCGGGCCGCTTGAACGAAATGGACCGTTACGGCCTGCCATCTTCAGGCAAGTTAAGCCGCGCGACCATGCTGCACATTGCGCAGGAGATGGACGCCGATTACATCGTTTTTGGAGACTATACGTCCGACGAAAAAACCATTGCCGTCAGTGCCCGCCTGCTTCGCGTTAATCCGGTGGCACTTCTTCCCATCGTGGAGGAAAAGGACGAACTCGCTTCTCTCATGCAGTTGCACGAAAAGTTGACCTGGCGCCTGCTCGGGACCACCAATCACGGATACCCGCTGAGCCTAGCTGACTTTGCCAAGCTGCAACAGCCGCTCAGTCTGGCTGCTTTCGAGCAATACATCCGTGGGCTGCTGGCGAATGACGATGAAATCCGGCTGCGCGATCTGAAGGAAGCCGCGCGGCTTGAACCTGACTGGCCGGAGCCCGCGTTTGCGATTGGAGAAGCGTATTTCCAAAAAAACGATTGCGCGGCAGCCTTGCCCTGGTTTGCAAAGGTTCCGTCAAAGCACGCGCGAAGAGTGGAAGCCACCTTTGCAACCGGGGTTTGTCGCTTACGCCTGGGTCAGCCGGACAAAGCCGAAGACGTTTTCAACGGTCTCGAGGAGGATCTGCGCAGCAACCTTGTGAACGGGGCGGACTTGCCCGAAATTTTGAATAATCTCGCGATTGCACGCGCGCGGCAGGACGATTTCGCGCCGGCCCTCACCGCTCTAGGCCGCGCGCGCGACATTGAGCCGGATGAAGATGACTACCCGTTTAATCTTGGCCTACTCGCGCTTCAGCAAAAGGACCTGGCCACCGCGGAAACGCATTTTAGTGAAGCCGTCGAGCGTGAGCCGGATAATCCCGAGGACCTGGCATTTCTGATCTACACCCTCGATAAATTGGGAAAGAAGACCGAGGCGGAAACTCAGCGAGACGCGGCCTCGGAGGCATTTGGAGATAAGGGATTGCCGCTGTTGAAGTTCGACTCAAAGAAAGCGGACGCGTTCGACAAATACCAGCGCATCAAACCGGAGTTGGATGTGACTTCTCTCCGCTTGCAACTCGAGGGGCCGCAGACCCAGCAAGCCGCCGGATCGGATGGGGCGATGCCGGCCAACAGCGCCGTGGCACATATTCGCCACGGGCAGCAGGAATATCGAGCGGGGCGCCTGGACAGCGCCGAAAAGGAATACCGCGCGGCGCTCCTGGCCGATCCGCTCAACGCCAGCGCGCACCGCGAACTCGCCGAGATTTACCGCCGGAGGGGTAAACTGGATGATGCCGCACATGAGTTGCAGCTTTCCCTGAGCGCCCGGGATTCTGCGGCCGTCCGCACAACGCTAGCGAGGATTTACCTGGAGCAAAAAAAGAATGACCTGGCGCTAGCCGAGGTGCAAAAAGCGATACAGCTTGCACCGAATTATCCGGAAGCGAAAGAATTGCTCGAGCATTTAGAAAAGAGCAAGCCCACGGGAGGTACGCCATGAACGCTCGTGGAACTCAGCGAATATCTCGATGTTTGACGGGAGCCTTCGTTCTTCTCGGTCTCGTCGCGCCACTCTTGCTTTCTCCGCCGACCAACGTGCGAGCCGCGGATACTTCAGCCTCGCCACTCGTGCTTGAGGTGAAACTCGACGGCGAAGTGGAGCCGATTTTATCCAATTACATTGACGAAGGGCTGGCGGACGCTGCGCGGCGGCACGCAGCGCTCGTGCTCATCACCATGAATACACCCGGCGGACTGAGCGATTCGATGACCGACATCATTCACCACATCCTGGATTCCCCTGTTCCCGTGGTGGTTTATGTCAGTCCCGACGGGGCGCGCGGCGCTTCTGCCGGTTTCCTAATTCTGCTTTCCGCGGACGTCGCGGCTATGGCCCCAGGAACACGGACGGGAGCGGCAACGCCTGTTGTGATGCCTAGTTGGGTCACCATGCCGATGGACGAAGTGCTGCGAAAAAAAATCAATAACGATGCCACGGCGTTCCTGCGCAGTTTCACCGAGAAGCGCGGCCGAAATTCGAAACTGGCGGAAACAGCGATCACAGATGCACGAGCGTTCACCGAACAGGAAGCTCTGGACGGGCACATGATCGATCTGGTTGTCGCTGACAAAGATGAATTGCTTCGACAATTAAATGGACGGGAGATTACGCGATTCAGCGGAAAGAAAGAAACGCTCTCCCTGCAGAATTACACACTCGCCGATTTCCAGCTCTCTGCCCGACAAAGATTCCTCGCTCGCATCGCCGACCCGGATGTGTTTTTCCTACTCTTGCTCGTGGGTGCCCTGGGGCTGTATACGGAATTCACGCATCCCGGAGTGGTTGCACCCGGCGTTGTGGGTGGGATCTGTATGTTGCTCGCGCTGTATGCCATGCAGATTCTGCCGGTGAATATCGCAGGGGTGCTGCTCATCTTGCTTGGGCTGGCGCTATTCATCCTAGAGGCAAAATTTGTCAGCCATGGCGTTTTGCTCCTAGGCGGTATCATATCCATGCTTTTGGGAGCGATGTTTCTGGTGCGATCGCCGCTGACACCGGGCGGAGTGAGCTTCGGCGTAGCTCTGGCTGCGGTATTGCCGTTCGCTTTCCTCTCAGTTTTCCTGATGCGATTGGTGCTGAAGTCGCGCAGTTGGAAGTCGGCCACTGGGAAAGAAGAGTTGCTCGGTGAGGAAGGCATTGTCACGGCCGCGTTGGCCGGCGGCGAGGGTATGATACGCGTTCATGGGGAATTGTGGCGCGCCAGTTCGCGCGAAAATGTTCAGGTCGGCGCTAAAGTTCGGGTGCTCCGAGTTAATGGGTTGAAGCTTGACGTTGAGCCTCTTCCCGCAGGGACATCCATCGACAAGTGAACGTCGTGGTGGAAAGGAAGGCATGGGATGCTACAAGTTGGCGGGATTGGCGTGCTCATTATCGGTTTCTTTCTTCTGCTTTGGCTGTGGAATTCCATCAATATCATCAAGGAATGGGAACGCGGCGTCGTTCTACGGTTAGGGCGCCTTTTGCCGGAAGCCAAAGGAGCGGGATTGCGGCTGGTCTTCTGGCCGATCGAAACGCTCTATCGCATCAGTATGCGTCTGGAAACTTTGGACGTACCCCCGCAAGACATCATCACGCGAGACAATGTGTCCGTGAAAGTGAACGCGGTCACCTATTTTCGCGTCGTGGACGCCAACCTTGCACTCTCTCAAGTTCAAAATTATCAGTACGCGACATCGCAACTCGCGCAGACTACGCTTCGTAGCGTCGTCGGACAATTTGAACTGGACGAAATTCTTTCTCAACGCGACAAAGTTAATGCAAAGCTGCAGGTGATTCTCGATCAGGACACCGAACCCTGGGGCATCAAAGTGAGTAAAGTGGAAGTGAAGCAGGTCGACATTCCCGAACAGATGCAGCGCGCCATCGCCAAGCAGGCTGAAGCCGAGCGCGAACGCCGCGCGAAGATTATTCACGCGGAAGGCGAGTTCGAAGCCTCGGCAAAACTGGCCGACGCCGCGAAAATACTTGAAACGCAGGCCTCCGCTATCCAGCTTCGCTACCTCCAGACCCTGACCGAGATAGGTGTCGAAAAGAACACAACGATTGTTTTCCCCCTCCCAATCGATATTATTAATAGCTGGGTAAAGTCGCTGGGAGGGGCCGCAAAATAGATATGGCGTCTGGGGGAAAACGAGGAGCAAGCGACCGCGTGCTTGAAAGCAAGCACGTGATCGGTCTGTTCCTTTTGATGCTTCTGTTTTCCGGCGTTTTTTTCACATTGGGATATGTGATGGGCCGGAACCAATATGACGGCCAAGTGCGTGCGGCCACGACTGCGGCCGGCAAAGCGGAGCCGGTGTACGAAGCGAAGAACGCCGGAGCTCCGAAAAAAATAGCCGATGACTTGGCGGACGCTGATCCCTCGACGGATTCTTCCTCGCCTGCCTGGACGAATCTTGGCAGCAACAGCGCCGCTGCTGTGGACCCCCATCTAGATGCTCCGCCGGCTTCTCGGACGACGGAAGCTGTTTCGAAGCCGGCCAGTGCGAAGAGCAAAGCGCAAGCCCAACCAGTCTCGATTCACGCGCCGGCGAAGAATAGCAAAGGCCCGATGGCCGCTCCGCCGATTCCGAGTGGCGCTTACGTAGTTCAGGTAGCGGCACTGCTGAAGCAGGATGACGCGTTTGCCATCGCCAACGGCTTGCAGAGAAAACATTACGCCGTCTATGTGCAGACTCCCCAAAAGGACAAATATTTTCGAGTGCAGGTGGGCCCGTTTAAGGATCAGAAAAGCGCTGACGCCGCAAAGAAAGGCCTCGAGGACGAGGGCTTCAAAGCGTTCTACGTAAAACATTGATGGCGCGTTCGGCCTGGTACAGGTACCTGCGGCCGCATCGCCTGCGGGAAACGCCTGCCATTGTTCGTTTGATTCTTGCGTCGCTGAGCGGCCCGATTCTCTCGCTGTCCTACCGTGGTTCGTTTCCGAGTTTCTACGCCTGGTTTTGCATTGCGCTTCTACTTTCCAGTATTTTGGGCGCGCGTGCGCGCGTCGCCTTTTTCTGCGGATTCCTCCACGGGCTGACGTTCGTATTTACGGCCGTTCCATGGATCGCAGAAACGCTTTCCGTTCACGGAGGAATGTCGGCGGCAGCAGGCTGGGGCGTGCTGTTTTTGATCGGATCAGTTTGGGCCGCTTCGGTCGGGATTTTCGCCTGGATCGTGCAGCGATTGTCACTCCGCAGTTACACGCTGGCGCTCGCGGGAGCGCCTTTCGTTTTCATCTGCACCGAGGTCTTTCGGGCGTATTTGCCGGAGATCAGCTTCCCGTGGGCCTTGCTCGGATACGCACCGGCAGAAAATTCCGCCTTGCTGCAACTGGTCACAATCACCGGCGTTTATGGATTGTCATTTCTCGCCGTAGCGTTTAACGCTCTGCTGCTGTGGGCCGATTGTGGCCGGCCTGAACAATCAAAGCGCAGGTTCGGTATTCTCTGTAGCGTTGTTGTAGCGCTTCTGTTGATCATGGGCATCGGACCGCACTTCGTTCCGATCGGAGAGGCGCATCATATCGCACGGGTGGTGCAGGCAAATTTTCCGGAGAAGTTAGATGTCGGCGATTGGTATGCCGATCATAAAGCTGAGATGGCGGAGCTCGAAAAGCTCAGCTTGCGGCCCTCACCCGGCGCACAACAACCGGACCTGCTCATCTGGTCCGAAGCGCCCGCGCCATTCTCCTTTCAAGATCAGCGTTTCGTGCCCTACATTTCACGTTTGGCCACTGAATTTCATGGCCCGGTGATCGTCGGCGTGATTGAATGGAAACCAAATACCGAGCCGGCGGGTGCGCGGCCGCATCCCGCCATGATTCCCTATAACAGCGCGGCGATGCTGAATGCTTCCGGCCAGCGAGTGTTTCTGTATGACAAGATGCACCTCGTCCCGTTCGGCGAATACGAACCTTTTCCATTGATTCATCAAGTCGTGACGAGCGTGTCGGAGGAAGTCGGAGGCTTCCACAAAGGAACGCAACGCACCGTCGGAACGTTTCGGAACGGTTACCGGTTTTCCGTTTTCATTTGTTACGAAGCCATTTATCCTCGCGAAGTGCGCGCTTTCACCGAGCGAGGAGCCCAGCTCCTCATTAACATTTCAAACGACGGATGGTTCGGCACCTCCGCCGCTGCGGAACAGCACCTGCGGATGGCGCGCGTTCGCGCCGTCGAGAACCGCCGCTGGCTCGTGCGGGACACAAACAGCGGACTTTCCGCGTCGATCGATCCCTATGGCAATCTGACCCGTGTGATGGGTCGTGATGTGCGAGGTTCCGCCGATTTGCCTTACGATTTCCGCACGGACCAGACGCCTTATGTACGCTTCGACGACTGGTTCGCCTGGATGTGCGTGTTGGTTTCCGCTATTCTTGTGGTGATCACCTTTCGAAAGGAAAAGTAAACCCGCCGCATCACGCGGGTGATTCCACGCCGATATGATTCTCGAAGATCTGCAGCATCAGTATGAAGGAATGAAGCAACGCCTCGAGCTTGTGCGGAGCTATCTTTGACGTCGGCTACAACCGCGCGCTATTGAAGTCTCTCGACGAACGAGCCAGCGATCCCAATTTTTGGAGCAATCAGGAACAAGCGCAGATCGTATTACGCGACCGCAAGCGCGCAGAAGCGAACCTTACCGCCGACGAAAAGCTTGACGCGCTGACCGGCGATTTGGAGACCTACATCGAACTCGCCAAGAGTGAGACTAACGCGGAACAGAAAGAGGAACTGCTGAAGGATCTGAACCGCGAGTTGACCATCGCGGAATCCTACTTAAGCGGCCTTGAAACGCAGACCCTACTGTCTGGCGAAAACGATCACCTGAACGCCATCATGACCATCAAGCCCGGCGCCGGCGGCACCGAATCGCAGGATTGGGCCTCGATTCTTCTGCGCATGTATCTGCGATGGGCAGAGCGCAAAGGTTTTGGCGCTGACGTACTCGATGAAACCGCGGGAGAAGAGGCGGGGATCAAAAACGCCACGATTCAAGTCAGCGGAGAAAACGCCTACGGATTGCTTGCCGGTGAAACGGGAGTGCACCGCTTGGTACGCATTTCACCGTTCGATCAAGCCGCACGCCGGCACACTTCGTTCGCGTCGGTGTTCGTGATTCCCGAGGTCGATGATCGCATCGAGGTGAACATTAAACCGGATGATTTGAAACTGGATACGTTTCGTTCCGGCGGCAAAGGCGGACAGAACGTCAACAAGGTCGAAACGGCCGTACGCATCACGCACATGCCCACGGGGATTGTCGTGGCCTGCCAGATGGGGCGCAGCCAACACAAGAATCGCGAAATGGCCATGAAGATGTTGCGATCGAAGCTCTACGACCTCGAGATGCAAAAGCGTCGCGACGAAACCGACCGCCTGGATGAATCGAAGCTGGACATTTCCTTCGGCAGCCAGATCCGCTCGTACATCCTGCAGCCGTACCGGCTGATCAAGGATCATCGCACGAAGTTTTCCGTCGGTGACGTGGATCGTGCCCTCGATGGCGACCTGGACCCTTTCATTCGTTCCTACCTTATGGCGAAAAAGACCAAAGGAAAGTTAGACATCCAGGTCGACGACGCAGACGAGCAAGCCTAATGCTTGTAGCTCAGGCCTTCCAGGCCTGGGGTTTTTCATTTTGTCGAAGCAACCCTGCCGGCGCTACCGACAAGCCTGGCCCCCAGAAACAGTGAGCGACGGGATAAGAATTACTCATCTGTTTTTGGTTGGGCCTCGCGTGCGAAAATTCATTTATGTCTGAGGTCAATCTCTGGTCTTCCGCCGAACACGCTTTGGACTACCTAAGGCGCGCCGATTCGATACCGCATCGCGTCGAAGGCGAGGCTACCTTGCTCGAGTTTCTGGCTCCGCGCCCGACGCGTGTTCTCGACCTCGGAAGTGGCGGAGGAAGACTCCTCGGGTTGGTAAAAGCGGCACGCCCAGATGCCGAGTTTGTTGCGTTAGACTTCTCACGAACCATGCTCGAAACGCTGCGTGACCGGTTTGCTCAGGATCAAACAATCAGCGTCGTTACGCACGACCTAGCCGAGCCGTTGCCGGATTTGGGAAGCTTCGCGGCTGTGGTGTCCAGCTTTGCGATTCACCATTTGCCGCACCAGCGCAAACGCTCTCTCTATCAGGAAATATTCGCGATGCTTGTTCCGGGCGGTGTTTTCTGCAATCTCGAGCATGTTGCTTCCCCGCCGCTCGCGCTGCATCGCCAGTTCTTGGCAAAGCTCGACATCTTGCAGGAAAACGAGGATCCTTCGAACAAGCGTTTCGACCTGCACACACAATTGATCTGGCTCCGGGAAATCGGCTTCGAGGATGTGGACTGCCACTGGAAATGGAGGGAATTGGCGCTCTTGGCAGGTGTCAGACCAGCGTAGCGCGGGTTGCTCGCTGGCTCCTCGACGCGCACCCCGGTGCCCGGCGCTTACTGTTAAGTGCAAAACACCTCCACTCAATGGTCGTATTCCCCATTCGATGCAAGGCGTAAGCCTTGGATAATCAATGGGTTGATTCCATCAATTCGGCGGTGGTACTCTTGCATAGAGTTTGACCACGATTCTCGCGAATTTGGGGAATAGGGTGAACACAAGCAACCCTACCCGCAAAGACAAGCTGATAGGAGAGGTGTTTTGAGCGAAGCAAAGAGGAATTTCCTGTTTACATCCGAATCTGTAACCGAAGGCCACCCAGACAAGATTGCCGACCAGATTTCGGATGCCGTGCTCGATGAGGTCATGCGCCAGGACCCCAAGGGCCGTGTGGCCTGTGAAACCCTGGTCACCACTGGCCTTGTCGTAGTGTCCGGCGAAATCACCACCAGCGCCCAGGTTGACTATGACGAGTTGATTCGCAAGACCGTCGACCAAGTCGGCTACAACGATGCGCTTTACGGGTTCGATTCGAATACCTGCGCCGTGATGTGTACAGTGAAGCGCCAATCCCCGGACATTGCTATGGGCGTCGATACGGGAGGCGCCGGCGACCAAGGCCTCATGTTCGGCTATGCTTGCAACGAAACCGAAGAATTGATGCCCATGCCGATTCAGCTGGCCCACCGCCTCACGCAGCGCCTTTCGGAAGTCCGTAAGAACAAAAAACTCCCCTTCCTCCGTCCTGATGGAAAATCCCAAGTCACCGTAGAGTATCGTGATGGCAGGCCGCTGCGTGTGGACTGCGTGGTGATCTCGACGCAGCACAGCAACGAAGTCTCGAACGAGGAGTTGCATAGGGGCGTGATGGAGCAAGTCATCAAGCCCATCATTCCGGCCAACATGTTGGATTCGAAGACTAAGTTTCATATCAACCCGACCGGGCGGTTCGTCATCGGCGGACCGATGGGTGACGCCGGACTGACCGGGCGCAAGATCATCGTGGACTCTTACGGCGGTTACAGTCGTCATGGCGGTGGGGCTTTCTCGGGCAAGGATCCGTCCAAGGTAGATCGCTCGGCGTGCTACATGGCGCGCTATATCGCGAAGAACATCGTGGCGGCTGGCCTGGCCTCGCGTGCGGAAGTTCAACTGGCCTATGCCATCGGTGTCGCGGAACCAGTGTCCGTGATGGTGGACACGTTTGGGACCGGCACAATTCCGGAAGAACGAATCACCCAACTGGTTCGCGAGAATTTCTCGTTGACGCCGAAGGCGATCATCGAAACGCTGGACCTCCGCCGTCCGATCTACAAGACGACCGCGGCTTATGGGCATTTCGGCCGCACGGGTTCGGGTTTCACTTGGGAACGCACGGACCGCGCCGAAGCATTACAGAAAGCCGCAGGATCGCCTGCTGTCGCGGAAGTTGCGGTTCGCCGCTAAGCAACCGCCAAGCAGTTTCGCAATAGCGCCTGGTTGAGGCATGACCGTCCCAACTGGAATTCCCCTTCCCGGTTGGGTGTATCAGGGAAACACAGAACAAAATCAGAACGAGGAGAGTAAGCATGGCAACAGCAGAACTAAAGAAGGGTGATGTGAAAGATTTCGCACTGGCCGATGCGGGCAAGCGCAAGATCGAGTGGGCTGCGCAGCAGATGCCCGTGCTGCAGCAGATCCGCAAGCGTTTCATCAAAGAGCAGCCGCTGAAGGGCTTGCGCGTTTCTGCTTGTCTCCACGTGACCAGCGAAACCGCGAACCTGATGATTGCGCTGCGCGACGGCGGGGCGGACGCGGTGCTTTGCGCATCGAACCCGCTTTCGACGCAGGATGAAGTCGCCGCTTCCCTCAATCGCGATTTCGGGATACCGACCTTCGCCATTAAGGGCGAGGACAATTCCACCTACTATCAGCACCTTCAGGCGGCGCTCGAGCACAAGCCGCAATTCACCATGGACGACGGTTGCGACCTGGTAACCATGTTGCTCACCAAGCGCCAGGACCTCGTGGCGAATGTGCTTGCCGGCACCGAAGAGACCACGACGGGCGTGATTCGCCTTCGCGCCATGGCCAAGGATGGCACTTTGAAATATCCCGTGATCGCCGTGAACGATGCGATGACCAAACACTTCTTCGACAATCGCTACGGCACGGGACAGTCCACACTCGACGGTGTCATCCGCGCGACCAACGTTCTGATCGCCGGATTAAAGGTGGTCATCGCCGGCTATGGGTGGTGCGGCCGGGGCGCTGCGATGCGCGCCAAGGGGCTGGGCGCCGACGTCATTATCACCGAAATCGATCCGGTCAAGGGCATTGAAGCGGTCATGGACGGCTTCCGCGTGATGCCCATGGCCGATGCTGCAAAAGAAGGCGACGTTTTCATTACCGTCACCGGAAACAAGAACGTGATTCGCCGTGAACATTTCGAAGCCATGAAGGGCGGCGCCATTGTCTGCAATTCAGGGCACTTCAACGTCGAGATCGAGATTCCTGCGCTCGAAGCGCTCTCTTCTGGAAAGAAGGAAGTGCGACCGCTGGTGGATGAGTTCCAGATGAAGGACGGGCGCAAGATTTATCTCATCGCCGAGGGCCGCCTGGTGAACCTGGCAACCGCCGAGGGCCACCCTGCTTCGGTGATGGATATGAGCTTCGCGAACCAGTCGCTGGCCGCGGAATATTTGATGAAGCACTACAAGGAAATGAAGCCTGACGTCTACGTGGTTCCGGAACATCTCGACCGCGAGATCGCGCGGCTCAAGCTGGAATCCATGGGTCATCGCCTGGATAAGCTCACCGCGGAGCAGGAGCAGTATCTCGCTTCGTGGCAAGAAGGCACCTGAGCAAGCTCGCACTCAACTTTGCGTGGTATCTTTACCGGGGCGTCTCGCAGGTTCGAGGCGCCCCCAATTTTTTGGCGGAGACCATGTGGGACTATTGCGGACACTCTCTTGATGTAGCGCGGCTGCGAGGCGCGACGTATGCCGATGTGCGCGTGATGCATTTGCGGCAGCGCGACCTGACCACTAAGAGCGGGCAAGTTGGCACACTCGGTCAGAGTGAATCCATCGGCTTGGGAATCCGTGTGGTGGCGAACGGCTCGTGGGGGTTTGCCTCGACCGACCAGTTGACGCGCGAAGGCCTTGCCGGTTGTGCCGCTCAGGCGGTAGCGATTGCGCGATCCTCGTCATTGGCAAAGAAAGAAAACGTGCAATTGGCGGCGGAAGGAACGTACATCGATAGCTGGCAGAGCCCTTGCTTGAAAGACCCATTCGAAATTCCGCTCGAAACGCAACTCGATCTACTTCTCCGGGCCGACGCGGAGATGCGCAAGATCAAAGGTGTCACGCTGTCGGAGACAGACCTGCAGTTCCGCAAAATCGATACTTGGTTTGCCTCCAGCAGCGGTTCAAAAATCCATCAGCGGCGCCTAATTTCCGGCTGCGGAATCGTTGCGACCTCATTTACGAAGGATGGCATTCAGAAGCGTTCTTATCCGAACAGTTTTGGAGGCCAGCACATTCTTGGCGGCTACGAACTGATTGAATCGATGGAATTGCTGCGCCATGCGCCGAGAGTCGGGGAAGAAGCCGTAGCGCTGCACTCCGCGGCGCGATGCCCGGAAAGAACCGGGACGTTGATTCTTGGAGGCAGCCAACTCGGATTGCAGATTCATGAATCGGTAGGCCATCCGATCGAACTCGACCGCGTTCTCGGCCAGGAAGCGAATTTTGCCGGCACGAGTTTCTTGACTCTGGATAAGCTGCACAAGCTGCGCTACGGGTCGCCGATCGTCAACGTGGTCGCAGACGCGCGGATCGCGCACGGCCCGGGCCTCGGTAGCTTTGCCTACGACGACGAGGGCGTTCCGGCGCAACGCATCGATGTAATCCGTGAAGGCGAATTCCACGGCTACCTCTCCAGCCGCGAAACGGCGCATCTGATCGGACTTTCCCGTTCCGGGGGCACTATGCGCACGGAAGGATGGAATCGTTTGCCGATGATCCGCATGACCAATATCAGTCTTCTTCCAGGATCGTGGACTTTCGACAACCTTATCGCCGACACCGATGACGGAATACTGATGGACACGAACCGTTCCTGGTCGATCGACGACCGCCGTTATCAATTTCAGTTCTCTACGGAAATTGCCTGGGAGATCAAGGGTGGCAAGAAGGGGCGCATGCTGAAGAATCCGAGCTATAGCGGCATCACCACGGAATTCTGGAATTCCTGCGACGCGATTGGTAACGCGGACGGTTGGGTTCTCTGGGGTACTCCGAACTGCGGCAAGGGGCAGCCCATGCAGGTGATGGGCACCGGCCATGGAGCTTCTCCTTCGCGGTTTCGCAACGTAAGGATCGGAGCGGCGTTTTCAAACCAATGAGCCCGACCAAAAGACAAAGCGTTTCCAAACGCTCCGAGTCGGTAACTCTGCGACCCGAACGTGAGTTGCATCAGATTGGCGGCGCCGTTTTGCGACTGGCCAAGCTGCAGGGCGTTCCGGAAGCTGAAGTTCACATTGACGAGACCATCCATGCGCTGACGCGCTTCGCCAATAACACCATTCACCAGCATGTTGCCGAGCAAGGGCTGGTTGTTTCGATTCGCACCGTGCTCGACGGCCGCACCGCCCGGGTCACAACCAACAAAGTGGATGAAGACGCCCTGCGTGCCGCCATCGATGACTGCCTATCCCTCGCCTCTCACCAACCCAAGGATTCCAAACTCTTGTCGCTGCTCGGTAGACAGAAATATCGCGCTGTTCGCCGCTTTCACGCGCCGACGGCTAATCTCACAGCGGACGAACGGGCCCGCGCGGTCCAGGGCGCCTGTCAGCTAGCGGAGACGCGCGGGCAGGTGGCGGCTGGAATCTTTTCGAGCGGACAAAACCAAAGCGTGCTCGTGAATTCGCACGGTCTCTCTGCCTCCTACCGCCATACCAGCGCGACTTTTTCCATTACCATGCAGCAAGGCTCAGCTGCAAGCTGGGCGAAAGCAAATGCGGCAGACGTTCGCGAGTTTCGCCCCTTGCAACTTGCGAAAATCGCAAGCGACAAAGTAATTCGTGCCGAAAATCCTGTGGAGTTGGAGCCGGGTCGCTACACCGTCATCCTTGAACCGGCGGCCGTTCTCGATCTGGTTGGTTTTCTCTTCTACGATTTCGCGGCCACCGCCGTGGCCGACCAACGCTCATGCCTTTCCGGCCGCGTCGGCAAAGCGATCTTCGGAAAAAACATCACCATTACCGACGACGCTTATCACCCGCAGCAATGTGGCGCGCCCTTCGACGGCGAAGGCCTGCCTCGCGATCGGGTAGTCCTCGTCGATCGCGGTGCGGTTAAGAACCTGGTCTATTCCCGCCGGTCGGCGAAGCAGGCGGGCACCAAGCCTACCGGACACGGGTTTCCGCTGCCGAACGAGTACGGAGAGGCTCCACTCAACCTGGTCGTCGTCGGTGGGAAAACCTCCGTGGAGCAGATGGTCGCGTCTACCGACCGGGGTCTATTGGTCACCCGACTTTGGTATATCCGCGAAGTCGACCCTTACGAGAAGATCATGACCGGGATGACCCGTGACGGGCTGTTCCTGGTCGAGAAGGGTAAAATCGTATCGGCCGCGAGGAATTTCCGATTCAACCAATCCGTCCTGGAAATGTTACGGAACGTTGAATGCCTGGGTGTGGCCCGCCGAGCGACCGGTGAAGAGGCCTTCGAAATGGTGGTTCCGCCAATGAAAATCAGCAATTTTCACTTCAGCGAAGTCACAAAGTTCTAATATAGTTAGCTGTTTGGATGCCCCTGTAAAACCGATTCATTCCAGAAAAATTCTGCATTGTACATTCGGCGGCTTGGACACTATTACACTAGTATGTGTAGCTGGCCAAATAGGATAAGTAAGCAGAGCCATCCCAATTGGGGACACCCCGATCATGACGCCTGCGGCACTGGCTTTATCGCCCAACTGGCCGGTCCCCCTTCCCACGATATTCTGACCTTTTCCTTGCAAGCGCTCGAGCGGCTGTCGCACCGTGGGGGCGTCGATGCCGACGGTGCCAGCGGCGATGGCGCAGGTTTGCTGACGAGCTTGCCCGTGGCGTTCTTTCGGGCCCGTGCGGCCGATGAGAAAATCGATTTGGACGAGCTCTTTGGCGTGGGCATGCTGTTCGCCACTCCGAATCGAATGGCGGATGCCCGCACGGCCGTCGAAGACTCCATCGGCAGAAGTAAATTGCGCCTCGTCGGCTGGCGGCGTGTTCCGACGAATTCGAACGCGTTAGGACAACGTGCGTTTGAAACCATGCCGGAGATCTGGCAATTCTTCATCGAGCCCGCCTCCGCTCGGAATTCCGCCCCAAATTTTGCGCAGAGGTTTGAACGTAGCCTGGCCTTGTTGCGGAAGCGCGCCGAGGCGGTTCTTCCCGAGCGCTGCTACATCTGCTCTCTCTCTTCCCAGACTGTCGTATACAAGGGTCTGCTTACGCCTTGGCAGTTCCCGCGATTTTACGAGGATCTACGCAGCTCTGATTTTGCCGCTCGGTTTGCGATTTTTCATCAACGCTACTCCACAAACACGGAACCTTCCTGGCAGCTTGCGCAACCGTTCCGTTATGTAGCGCATAACGGCGAAATCAACACCATCATCAGCAACCGCCGCTGGTTACGTGCGCGGGAGCGCGAGATTCGCAAGCGAATCGGCGTAGGGAAGTGGTTCCGGCTGCTCGAGGACAATGTCAGCGACTCGGCGAGTTTCGACAATGCGCTCGAACTGAAGCTGCTCGAGGGCAAGAGCGTCGAGGCGGCTATGCTGGCGCTGGTTCCTCCGGCTTTCTCGCAGGACCCATTTCTTTCTTCCGATGTGCGAGCGGCGCTCGAAGCGTTGTCGCGCGAGGGTGAGCCTTGGGACGGTCCGGCGGCGCTGGTTTTCAGCAATGGCCTCTCGGTCGGAGTGAAGTTGGATCGAAACGGTTTGCGCCCGATGCGCTACACAGTAACGCACGATGGTTTGGTTATCGCCGGATCGGAAACCGGCTTGCTTGATCTCGAGGAGTCGCGGATTGCGGAACGGCACCGGCTTGGCCCGGGAGAAATCCTGCTTGCCACTCCGCACACCGGTTCGTTGCTCCGCTGGCGCGAGATTCTGAAGAGGGTTACGGCGGAGATTCCCCGGAAGACTCTTACGCGCTCGGCTGTTCTTCGTTTGGAGGCAGCAGCCGTACGACCTGCGATCTCTCATCCAAAGCGCATCGCCGCTGCGGCGGGTTGGTCCGACGATCAGTACAAGATTTTGTTCCGGCCGCTACTAAGCGGCAAGGAAGCCGACTGGAGCATGGGCGACGACGCTCCTCCGGCGTTCCTTTCGGTGATGCATCGCGGACTGTGGGACTACTGCAAACAGCGTTTTGCGCAGGTCACCAATCCTCCGATCGATCCACTGCGCGAATCGCATGTAATGTCGCTCGAAGTGCCGCTTGGTCACGGGAATTTTCTCGCCAGTCCGATCTTGAGCGCGACGGAACTTTCGTCGCTCTCCGCCGAACTCGCTCCCGTGCAGACCATCGATTTTACGTTCTCTTCCACCCAGGGAGTCCCGGGTGCACGCCGCGGCTTGACTCAGTGTAAAACTACCCCACTGAGTAGCGGCGAGCGCCCGGGACTCCTCCTCCTTTCTGACCGCAAGATTGGCCCGGAGCGCGCCGCTTTGCCTGCGATGTTGGCGGCCGCGAATGCGTGGAAAAGTCTACTCAATCAGGAAATGGCTGATGTGCCGCTTGTGGTCGAGAGCGCGCAGGTCTTTGAGACCCATCATGTGGCCATGCTGTTGGCGGCGGGCGCGAGCGCCGTAGTTCCGTATCTCGCCGAAGAATTCGCCGAAACAGAAGAATCCGGTGCGTTCGACAAGATTCGCAAAGCCATGCTGGCGGGCTTGCGGAAAGTGCTTGCCCGCATGGGAATTTCCACGTTGGCCAGTTACCGCAACAGCCATTTGTTTGAACTGCTCGGCCTAGACGAGGACATTTGCCGCGAATATTTCGAGGACGCGGCATGCTATCCGGGCACGAAGACGCTTGATGCGCTGCTGCAGGACTACCTGCACATGCACGCGGCCGGATACGGTGGCCCCACGGACGAGCTGGCCGACCACGGCCTTTATCGCTTTCGCAAGGGTGCGGAACTTCACGCTACTTCGCCGGAACTAATTCGGCGCATGCACGCGCACGTTCGAAAGCCAGAGCAGGGTCATTACAGCGCTTTTGAGCAGTTGGCCAAGGCGGATGGACCAACCTTCCTGCGCGATCTGCTGGAAATGCTGCCGGAGCAGCCTGTCCCGGTCGAAGAGGTTGAGCCGGTCGAGTCCATTCTAGCGCGCTTCAGTACGCAAGCCATGTCGCTCGGTTCTTTGAGCCCAGAGGCGCACAAGGCGCTTTCGATCGCGATGAACCAAATTGGAGGGCGTAGCAATACCGGGGAAGGCGGTGAAGACAGCGACCTTTACCAGTTTCCGGGTTCGTCGAGCAAGATTAAACAGGTTGCATCGGGCCGTTTCGGTGTGACCGCGGAGTATCTGGTGCGCGCCGAAGAACTTGAAATCAAAATGGCGCAGGGATCGAAACCCGGTGAAGGGGGGCAGCTTCCCGCGCGTAAGGTTACCGAATACATCGCGCGCATCCGGCATGCCACACCCGGCACGCCGCTGATTTCGCCTCCTCCGCATCACGACATTTATAGTATCGAAGACCTTGCGCAACTGATTCACGACTTGCGCGCGATTAATTCGCGCGCTCGCATCGGCGTGAAGCTTGTTTCCGGTACCGGCGTCGGCGTGATTGCCGCCGGCGTGGCAAAGGCCGGAGCCGATGTGATCACGATCAGTGGTCACAACGGCGGAACAGGCTCTTCGCCACTAACTTCGATCAAGAATACGGGCCTTCCCTGGGAAATCGGGCTACGCGAAACTCACGAAACGTTGTTGCGAGCCGGCCTGCGCTCGCGCGTCAAGCTGCGTGTCGACGGCGGGTTGCGTTTTTCGCGTGACATTCTCATTGCTGCAACGCTTGGCGCAGATGAATTCGGATTTGGAACGGCCGCCTTGGTCGCAATCGGCTGCGTTATGGCGCGCCAGTGTCACCTGAACACTTGCCCGGTCGGCATCGCCACGCAGGACGAAACTTTGCGAACACGCTTCAACGGAAAGCCTGAAATGGTGGTTGCCTATTTCCGATCCCTCGCCGAAGAAATTCGCAAGGGTCTGGCTGAACTTGGCGTACGCGGTTTGACGGAACTTCGTGGCTGGTACGACCGTCTGGAAACGCGGTCCGGCCTGGATGCATTGCTGGTTATCCCCGTTTCGAAGCCGCGGCGCGTTCTTCCTCAGCAAACTTCGGTTCTCGATGGGGGGGTCGAAGAAACCGAACTGTCTTTCGAGCATCCGCAACCGACCGGCGCCGGCTGTTCGCCGATTCACAATTTTCACCGAAGCATTGGCGCGCACTTCAGCGGCGAATGCATGAGCGTCCGCCTGGACCAGAAGGAAACTCCGGCGTCCACGCGCGATTTTCAAGGCACCGCTGGACAGTCTTTCGGAGCGTTTCTCACTTCCGGGCTGACCTTGAAGCTTTCCGGAGAAGCGAACGACTACGTTGGCAAAGGTCTTTCCGGAGGCACGATCGTCATTCGCTCCGGACACAACGCTTCGAAGCGCGGAGATGTTCTTGTCGGGAACACCGTGCTTTATGGTGCGACGGCGGGACAGCTCTATGTCGCCGGTCAAGCGGGGGAGCGATTCGCGGTGCGCAACAGCGGCGCCGTTGCGGTCGTCGAAGGCCTGGGGCAGCATGGCTGCGAATACATGACCGGAGGGATTGTCGCCGTTCTTGGGCGCATCGGACTCAATTTTGGCTCAGGGATGACCGGCGGGCTTGCCTACATCCTTCGCAGCGAAATGGAACATGTTCTCAACCTGGAGTTTGTACAAGCCCACGAATTGGAAATGCAGGAGGAGGATTACCTGCGACGCCTGCTCGAATGCCATGTCGCCTTGACGGATAGCCCTATCGCGTCGCGCCTGCTTAGGCGAAGGACTTGCTTGCCGCTGGTGCGCGTCCAGCCGATTCATTTCCAGGGGACGGTCGAGACCGCCTGGAAATGCGTGCTGGCAGTTGCAGTCGATCTCAATCCTGTTGAGACTCCCAGCTTTCTCAGCATTTCGGAGAACCCCGCTCCGAACTATGCCTGAGGCTTTTCAGGAACTTCACTTTTTACTTCTAGCAATTTCGTTATACTCTTACGCCTAAGCGAGAGAGTAGAGGCTATGGACTTCGACCAACTAACTACATTTGTACAAGTGGCCAAGCTCAAGAGCTTTTCGAAGGCGGGTCAAAAGGTATTCCGCTCACAGTCCGCGGTGAGTGCGCAGATCCGCCAGCTCGAACAGGCCTATCATGCGAAGTTGCTGGATCGCTCGGCAAAATCGGTGGAACTCACGCCTGCCGGAGAGGTTTTGTTTGAATTCGCAGAGAGGCTCTTGCGGTTACGGGACGAATCTATGCAGGTGGTTGCGGATCGTGGCAGTGTGGTGCAGGGGCCAGTGACCTTCGGGGCGAATGAGGCCACTTGTCTCTATTTGCTTCCGGACATTCTTGCGGAATTTCAACGGCGCTACCCGCTGGTACACATCAGCATTTATCGCAACTTCAGCCACAAGATTCTGCAGCGCCTGGAGGACGGGTCGTTGGATCTTGGCATCGTCACCCTGCCCGTGAAATCGCCGAATCTTAAGATGCATATCATCAACCGCGACCGCCTGCGGTTTTTCGTAAGCAGCAAGAACTCGCTGGCCCAGCGCAGCCACGTCACCTTAGACGAGGTTGCCGCCGCGCCGCTCATCTTCCCTAAAACCGGCTATACGCGACAGGTGCTCGATAAGCTGTTCCGGCCCCACCGGTCGCGGATCCGCGTGAGTATGGAATTGCCTAGCATCGGCATGATCAAGACTTTTGTCGCCGCCGACGTGGGCATTTCCATTATCAGTGAGAGTTTCGCGCGCGATCAGGTGAAAAGCGGGGAAGTAAAGCTCCTGAACGTCGAGGGCGTGGACCTTTATCGCGAACTCGCGCTGGTTTACCGCCGCGATCGCAGTTTGCCGCGAGCGGTTCAGTCTCTTATCGCAATGATCCGTGAGAGCCGCAAGCTGCAGGACTCTGCCGTCGCCAGCTGAATCACTTCACGTTGAAATCTAGGCTGGCAATCGCGCGTGTAATCACGTTTTCCTGAATCTGGATAAGATCCGTATCCGCGAAGGTCATGCCGAGCACGGTCAGAAATTCGCCGCCGTGGGGAACTACGGAAAGCGTCCCGGACCAGTCATGCTCATCGGCCAATCCCTGGTAGCGGTATTCGACCGCCGGCTGCCCTCCCACCACGGTTTTCCGCTGCGAGATCAGACGGTAGTTGTCATACACATCATGGAGGCGCTTTTCGACCGCTCCCGCGGTCATTTCCAGTGAATCGTTGGACTTTTCATGTCCGACGACCAGGAGTGTGGATTCGTTTGGCGTGCCCATGGCGACAATCGCATTGGGGAGCGTCTGGCCTGCGCCGTCGATGATTTGCCAACTCGGCGCTTTGTACATGCGAAACGCAAATTCGTGGTTGATGTAGAGATTACCTTGGATTTCCTCGCGATTGGCAGGTAGCTCTTCTTTCGGGGGAGGCGGCGGCGCGGTCGCCGTAGCAAGTGTTACCTTCGGCGCGGCAGTTGTCGCCTTTAAGGCTGGCGCTTTGGCATCCGTTGCTGCTTTATTGACCGGCGGAATTTCTGGCCGTGCGCCTGCGTTCGTCAGGATCGCCGCGGCTTTTTCCTTTTTGGTGGCGTCCGCCGTTGGTGTCGCTTTCCTAGCAGTCCCGTCAGTCGAATCTGATTCTGTCTTGGCGGACGTTGGCTGCCCCGGCGAATCCGGAATGATCGAGGCGATCTTGTCCTTCTCGACCAGCACAAAGCCAAAGTCGGTCTTGATCTTGAACATGTTATCTTCGTAACCGACGATCACGCCGTAAAGTTTCTTGCCATCCTTCAGCCGAATCTCGTCACCGCAGGCCAGGCCGGCGCCCAACCCCGCCGAAGCCAAAAGCAAAACGCCCAAAACAAGTCTTCGACTGCTGACTGTGCGCATGGACAAAGTATGCGTCCGCGTTCTCGGAGCCGCAAGGTTTAGGCGGGTGGGGTTGTCCGTCGAGGCAACTTGGTACATTCGGGAAGACCAACGGTTCCGCGGTGGTTAGTGCCTTACAGGCGATGTTTTCGATGTGGGAGACGAGAAGGAGCGGAATCGCGTTGTTTTACGGGTGGCGTCCAACTCGGGAGAGCCCGAAGGCAATGGAGCCGAAGCCACCCGTTCCCGTTTCCTCTACCGGGAGTCAGAGTAGGCGAATAAAAAGCGAAAGTCAAGCAGATTCTGTGATTGGTAATGGGTCCGTTTAGAAGTGGTGCGTTCGTGTACGAGCAGTGGTCTTATCAAAATTTGGACATTCGTCAACTGCGCCCTAGGCAAGTCCCGGTCCGCAAGCGACCAAGCCCCGGAGTATCGATTACAATCTCTGCTGCCGAGTCCGGAATACAGATATGGCCGGCTGTCACTCAAGACGATAGGAGTCATCCATGTTCGGATCGGACGTGAATCGCCGCGAATTTCTTAAGATCACCGCTGGAGCAGGCGCCGCGTTGGCCATGCCGGATCCGGCCGAGGCTGCTGCGCCTTCGAAAACGATCGGCATCCAGGTCGGAGCAATTTCCTTCGTGGATGAAGGCACGGAAAAAGTTCTCGACGTGCTTCAGGAGCGCGGCCGCGTGAATACTCTGTTCCTTGCGGTGTTCACCTACGGCCGGGGCATTGCCGGTAGGCAGATTCCCGGCCAGCCACTGCCCGATCACGGCAAGCAGGAATACGATCTCAACTTTCACGGCGGAAACTTCGCCACTCCACATGCACAGTTCTACAAGAACACGGTTCTCAAGGACACCCGCGCGCCGGACCACGGTAGCCTCGACATCCTAGCCGAAGTTCTGCCGGCTGCGAAAAAGCGCAACATGAAAGTCATTTGCTGGCTGGAGGACGTGTTTCGCGGCGACTTGCCGAACATTGAGAAAGTGCAGGAGCGCGATCTGTACGGGCGCAACGCTGAGACGTTGTGCGTCAACAATCCGGACTACCGCAACTTCCTGACCGGCCTGGTGGAAGATTATGCGCGTTCCTATGACATCGACGGGATCATGTGGGGATCGGAGCGACAAGGCGCGCTTTTGGACAGCCTGGGCGCCACGCACGACATACCGCCGATCGATCCGGGCCGCGTCACCTGCTTCTGCGAGTTCTGCCGCAGCAAGGCCAAGGAGCGCGGCATCAATCCGGATCGCGCGCGAGAGGCATTCCTCGAGTTAGAAAAATATGTGCGCGCATCTCGCAGCGGCAAACGCCCGGTGGACGGCTATTACGTGCAATTCTGGCGGCTATTGTTGCGTTATCCCGAACTCGCTGCGTGGGAAATGCTGTGGACGGACAGTCTTCGCGAGACCTACGCCGCAATCTACGGCACAGTAAAATCCGCTAAACAAACCCTTCCGGTGGGTTGGCACATCTGGCACAACAATTCTTTCAATCCCATCTATCGCGCCGAGCAGGATCTCAAGGAGCTCTCGAAATACTCGGACTTCATCAAAGTCGTCATGTACAACAACTGCGGCGGCGAACGCATGGCACTCTACGTCGACAATATCGGCTCGACACTTTTTGCCGACCTCTCGAAACAGAGCTTGTTGGATTTCGACTATGCCGTGATGAATCTCAAAGAGGGAAGCTACGAGCAAATTCCGCACACCGGCCTCTCAGCCGATTACGTCTATCGCGAGACGAAACGCTCGCTAGAGGGCGTGGCCGGCACGCACACTCTGATCTGGCCCGGGATCGATATCGACATCCCGACCGAGCCCACGAACAGCAAGTGCACGCCAGAAAGCGTGAAACAGGCGGTGCTGGCTGCCTTCCGCGCCGGCGCTCCAGGCGTGATTCTCTCTCGCAAATATTCCGAGATGCGACTGGCCGATCTCGGCGGCGCTGGAGCAGCGATTCGCGAGTTGAAGTTATCCGGGTAAGCCGTGATTCGCTTCTTGTGACACGCTTGGATCTGTTGATTTTAAGGAAGACAGGTACAGTGT
The DNA here is from genome assembly GCA_963722985.1 of Candidatus Acidiferrales bacterium. Taxonomy (GTDB): domain Bacteria; phylum Acidobacteriota; class Terriglobia; order Acidiferrales; family UBA7541; genus Acidiferrum. The sequence continues at coordinate 235,058 of CAVROZ010000009.1, forward strand.
AAGTGTTGTGTTTTGCGAGAGTTTGCAGCTGTTGAGTCTAAGGGGAGGGAGCTCGGACTAGGTGTTTTACACTGTGATAAAGAAAGATGGACAGCCCGGGCGACGGTGTTGCTCCCAAAGTTTCTGTTTCAGATCTCAATTTGTGTCAGGAGAACCCAGCATGAAGTATTTCTCATCCGTTGCCGGAGTTTGCTGGTCTTTGGATTTTTGTTGTCTGGCGCTGCGGCCGCGCGCGGCCCGCAAACCGCCACGCCACCCGCCGAGCAACCGTTTGTTTTTTCTCCGGCTACCAGCGTGATTTACGTCAGTGATTTTGAACTGGACGCGGAGAATTTTCAGGCCGATGAAGGACGCACCAAGATTGTGCAGCGTCCGGGCATCATCCGAAAAAATCAGGACCCCGCAACGCAGGCGAAGAAAATGGTAGACGGCATGGCCACCGACATCGTGAATGACTTGAAGAAAATGGGTTACAAGGCCGAGCGCCTTAGCGCGTCGGAGGTGAAGCCGGCGACCGGCGTGTGGGTGCATGGCGTGTTTACGGAATTGGACGAAGGCAACCGCATTCGTCGTGCGGTGATCGGTTTTGGCGCCGGCGAGGCGAAAATGGATCTCTATGTCACGATGCATGACCTCTCGCATCCCGAGCAGCCTCTTTACAACGTTGCGGAGAGCGGAGACAGCGGTAAGAAAGTTGGCGCGGCCATCACCATGAACCCGTATGTCGCGGCAGCAAAGTTCGTAATGGAGAAAAACGCGCCGGGAAAGACGGTCAAGAAAACGGCGGGAGAGATTTCTCAGGACATTATTACGCACTTGAAAGAGCATCAGGCGCCGGCAGCGGTAACGAAGTAGGTTCGGCCCCTCGCTTCGCTCAGTGGAAAAAAAGCCTCCCTCGAATGGCTGGGTGAGTCACCAAACCGCAGCGCGGTGGCTGAAGCCGGTCACCTGTTCTTTCGTTCCATTGCATCCCTATCGGGCCGCGTTATGCTAGCGAGAGGATGAAATCCCTTCGCGCAGACATTTTATGCCTTCTGGCCGCGCTGCTGCTGGCTTGGTTGACTTCAGCCTATGGTGGCCCCAACGAGGCTCGAGACGGATCCGATTTGTCCTTCGCTATTTGTCCGATTGTCTATCCCCTGGACCAATCGCCTTCCGACCGTGGTTTTCACTACATTTTTTATGGCAACGGATTTTTCATTAACGACAAAGGCTATCTTCTGACTGCCGCGCACGTTCTCAGCCAGTTGAGCGACACGCCACCTTATGTTGTGCTACGGCTGCCGATGGCTCCGCCTCGTCTGCTGAAGGCTGCGGTTATTGCGATGGATCGCGATCACGACGTCGCCGTTCTGCGAGTCACGCCGAACCCGTTCGAGGGGAAATATCAGGTGCGATATCTGGCATTGGCAGTCGAACGGCCTCCGGTGTCGCAACGCGTGCTGGCTGCGGCGGTGCGACCTTCGCGGTTGAGGGATCCGCATACGTTCGATGCCTTTTCGGAAGATCGACCCACCGGCCAGGTGCTAGGGTACGAGTTTTCGCAGCTCGAGAAGGGTAGCCCGGACACGGAGCTGCTTCTGTTCGGGCATGAAGTGTTGCTCGGCAACAGTGGAGCGCCTGTGGTATCCGCCGAATCACAGGCAGTTGTTGGGTTGATCGAAGGGCGGTGGTTGCGAGTGAATGCGGCTTCGCTGGCAGCGTCGGCAAATCCATCGACGGGCGGGGTCGGAGCGGCCGTACCCATTCGTTACGCTGTTTCCTTGTTGCAGCAGCACCACGTGGATTGGGATGAAGCGCAGGCAGACGCTCGAAATGTTGCGCCCGCGAATGCGTCATCCCAAGGAGCGGATTCGCCGATTTCGCCTTCCCGGGTGGCGAGGCCGCCGCAAGCACCGAAATGAAGAAGCTTGGTTCTGAAGCGCCAGCTTCAGAAGGCCACTCCGAAACTGCCGCGGGGCTCGCGTACTCGCCCGGTGTCAGAGGACAGGTCTAAAGAGACCCGACGACCACGCCTGTCCGGCGCATGGTTAGAAGGCTAGGATTTGAACACCAGCGTTTTCAGGCCGAAGAACAGTAGGCCGGAGAGCATCATGGCGACTGGCAGGGTCAGGATCCAGGCTAGCGCCAAATTGCGCACTGTGCTCATTTGCAGACCGGAGTGGTTCGCCATCATGGTGCCTGCTACACCTGAGGACAGCACGTGCGTGGTACTCACCGGTAAGCCCAGGCCGTCGGCGGCGCCGATGGTTGCCATTGCGGTGATCTCCGCAGCGGCGCCTTGCGCGTAGGTCAGGTGGGTCTTTCCGATTTTCTCGCCTACCGTGACGACGATGCGCTTCCAGCCAACCATGGTTCCGAGTCCAAGGGCAAGTGCGACTGCTACTTTTACCCAAAGCGGAATAAAACGCGTCGCTTGGTCGATGTGACCCTTGTAATTCTTCAGTACCGCGACGTCCGCTGCGGCTAACGCGGGCTTCCCGGATTTCTGCATCAGGCGCAACGCTTCGCTGACTAGGTACATATCGTTGCGGAAGTTGCGCACCTGGGTTTGCGGCACTTTCGAAAGCTCCTTGAATTGCGCCATTTCCGTGCCGATATCGTTGACCATGTTGCGCAAAGCGAGCATTGTCGAAGGCTTGAAATTCTTTGTGCGCACATAATCCGTTATTTCCTGGGACGGATTCCCCACAACCGCGGTGCCTTCCACATACTTTCCCAAGGTATCCGCGGCTTGGCGAGAGACAGCTACAAAATCCTGCGATTGCCGCGCGGTCACGGCGTGGTTCAGAGCATAGGTTGTCGGTACCGTTCCGATCAAAATTAGCATGATTAGGCCCATGCCTTTTTGTCCGTCGTTTGAACCGTGGAAGAAGCTGACGCCCGTGCAGGTGAGGATCAACAGACCACGAATCCAGAATGGGGGCGGCTCAGTGCCATGAGGGGATTCGTACAGTCTCTTGTCCTTGATGAGCGCTTTCATGGTGATAAACAGAAGCGATGCGAGAAGAAACCCGAAGATCGGAGAAAGCAGCAAGGACTTCCCGATGTTGGCAGCTTGCGCCCAATCCACGCCACTGGTGCCGCTGTTTGAGCTCATCAACTGGTTGGCGATTCCGACGCCGATAATCGAGCCAATCAGAGTATGGGAACTCGAGGCAGGGAGGCCGAACCACCAGGTACCGAGGTTCCACATTATTGCCGCGATCAGAAGGGCAAAAACCATGGCGAATCCCGCGCCGCTGCCCACTTGCAAAATCAATTCCACCGGGAGAAGGGAAACGATCGCGAATGCGACGGCGCCGGTGGAGGTCACAACGCCGATGAAGTTCCAGAAGCCGGACCAAACGACAGCAATGTTTGGGTCGAGCGAATGCGTGTAAATAACCGTCGCCACGGCATTCGCGGTGTCGTGGAAGCCGTTCACGAATTCGAAACCGAGGGCCACCAGCAGCGCAATGCCCAGCAAAATATAGGGCCAAGCCGAGCCCAAAACCACGTTTTCGAGATCCTTGGATATGCTCGACCCGATGAAAATCAGTCCACCGACGAGCACCAAACCGAAGATCAACGTGCCGACCCGGCTTGGGCGTTTGTTCAGCTTTTCACTGACACTATGCGTCGAAACGGGGGCAGGCGTAGATGTGCTGGCTGTGGCCATGACAGTCCTTTCAGAAGCGGGTGGACAGTTTCCCTGCGAGTACGTTGGGACTCACTCTTATAGTCGGGAATTGTTACTCGCTGATGAACGTTCAAAAAACACGTCCTAACTGAAAAAACCACTTGTAATGACCCGTGTCGCCTGCACTTCCGCCGATAAAGATGGGACCAAGGGCCGTGTCGGCAATCACGCCGAGGGCCCCATCACCAGACAGGCGGGGAGCACCGAAAGGATCGCCATACATCTTGCCTACCTCGCCATAGCCGATGAGATAGACATTCTTGCCGACGAAGGTGGGTAGAGTGAAAATCTGGCGCAAATAGCCCACCCGCCCGACAAAGAACTGATTCCCAAGAAGTTCGTTGAGACCATACGCAGTCAGCCGGCCTACGCCGCCGAGGAAGAACTGTGGGTCGCCGGTATTCCGGTAGCCAAAGGTCGAACCGCCAGAGCCAACGAAGAAAATAGAGTCGCGATGAACCGGCTGAAAGAACTGGACTGTTGTTGTTAGCGACGGAAACGCCTCCGTTGCGTCGGGGTAGGTGTCGTAATAGTAGAAGTTCGATTGAACATAATAGCCGCGCGTAGGGATCACGGCGTCGTTGGTGTGGTCGAGAATATAGCGTGCGTGCAAGGCGCCTATCCGGCCAGTCGTGGACGCGAAATCGGGGGTCCCGAGACGCAGGAATTCCTGCGTGTAGCCAATGCCATACCCGGCGCGAATTTCGCTGAAGCGGCTGATCGCATACCCCATATCTGCGCCGCCTAATACGTCGTCGATGCGGTAGTCGGCGCGCGGGTTCGACATTTTGTAGACGAGAAATGTGAATTGCTTTGCACTAAGAAATGGATCGACGAACCATTTCCCTAATGGCGTCAAGGGGCGATACAGGTCGGTCGTGAGACCATAGGTCTGCCCGAACTGAAAATCAGTCCTCCATTCCGAGCGGTAACCGGCGACGTCCATGAAGGTCAACCGGGCGCCGGCAGTAAAGGTCACGTCATCGGTCTGCGTGCCGTCGACGACGACTCCCGGTCGAAGCGTTGGTGGCGCATAGCTTTTTTCGTGCACACGGATGAGTAGACCGTCTTTACCGTCTTCCTGGATAAGGTCGTAGGTGATGCTGTCGTAAAGACCGATCCCGGTCAGCCGAGTGAGCAGTTGCTCCAGATCCTTTTGGTCGATTGGCTTTCCAACCAGCGGCATCAAAAACCTTTGCACATTGAGCGCTGCCTCACCCGTGACGCCTTCGATCTTCAGGAATTGCGGGGTGCCGATCTTGGTTCGAAGGCGCTTGTCCTTGTCTCGGAGATACTGTGCCCAGGCTTGGTCATCGAGTTCGTAGACTTTCAGGACCTGTGCCTTTTCCTCGGCGGCGTCGTAACCGGCTTTGACCAGTTCGTCGGTTTTTTCATAGTCCATCGTGCTGAATTTCTCGACATTCGTTTTGACAATAATATCCGCGCCGGCCATACCGCGAAGTTCGGTTTCGGCGATGACGAGTTCGACGGAGCGCCCGAGGATGCCGAACGCCGATTGAATCTCCTTTGCGGCGACCGGCGCGATTTGCAAGTGGACCGCGATGACCACGTCAGCGCCCATCTTTTTGACCACGTCGGTCGGAAGGTTGTCCACCATGCCCCCGTCGACAAAGATCTGATTGCCGCGACGCAAGGGTGCAAAGACACCGGGAATGGACATGGTGGCTCGCATGGCGTCGGAAAGGGAACCGCGATCGAAGACATAGGCCTTTCCGGAAACAATTTCTGTCGAGACACAGCGAAAGGGAATAGGCAGATCGTCGAAGGAGGGGATGCCGGAATAAGGCAGGGTTTCCTTGTCGATAAGTAGATTCACTTGGTGGCCGGAGTTCAGTCCCGGGGGAAGAGCGGGGCCGTTTTTCAGGCCAACTTGAATGGAGTTCGGAATGTCGCGGGCGTCTTCTTTCCTGCGAAAAGACAAATCTTGATAAGGAGTGTCGCCCACGAGCAGAAGTGACCAATCCGCGGTTTTCAAAATATCGTTCAGTTGATCTGCAGACTTGCCGGTGGCGTACAAACCGCCTACCAATCCGCCCATACTCGTTCCGGCTAGGTAATCGATCGGGATATGGTGATCCTCGAACCACTTCAACACGCCGATGTGGGCTTCGCCCAGGGCTCCGCCCCCTTCTAGCGCCACGCCGACAGTTGGGCGCGTCTTCGGAATAGGCTTTTCGCTGGGATTGACGGGTTTCGTGGTGAGCGGCTGTTCTGGTTTCTGCGGTTGGGCAGGTGTTTCTTGCGCCAAGCAGCAAGGCGCGGCGTACACCAACGACGCGAATAAAGCGTAAGGCAGTAGACGCATGGCAGATCCTCGGATGGAGTGTTGGGCGAGTTTGAAAAACGCACCTAGTTTCACTCAGGCTTGGCCGAGTGGCAAGGCGGTTTGTTACGGCTGTCGGACGTGGCGAAAAAAGAAGCTCACACAGAGGCGCAAAGTCTCCGGAGAAAAAACAAAGCCAAACATTGGCTAAACGTTTGCCTCATCTTCAGGATGCGGTTGTCGGTGTGCCAAACCAACTCCAGAGAGCACTAATGCTCCGCCCAAGATTTGTGCCCATGTCAGTGGCTCTCCCAGCAGAAGTGCGGCCATCACCGCCGTTAGCGGGCCTTGGGTGAGCAAGCTCACGGAAGTGACCGTTGCCGGCAAATGCCCGAGCGCGTAGGTCAGAGCCAGGTACCCGCCGAGCTGCGAAACCAGGCCCAACCCGAGAACGGCCCACAGCGTTCTGCCATGCGGCACGCGCAGAGAGATTCCCATGAGAATGTTGATCAGGAAAAGAGCCACGGTGCTGGAGATCATTGCCAGACGCAAGAATCCCAGTGTGCTCGTCGTGGTTCGGACTGTTTCCGTCGCCAACAGATAAACGGCGAAGCACGCGGCAGCGCCCAGTGACATCAAATCGCCCACGCTGAACCGGGTGTGTTTGCCGAAGTCCGCCCACAGGATCACTACGATTCCGGCGAGAGCCAGCAACAATCCCAGCCAGAATGCCGCCTTCGGCCGCTTCCGGAAGATCAACCAACTCAGCAGGCCCACTACGATTGGAGTATTGTTGCCGAGCAGCGTTGCATTTGCCGCGCTTGTCTTCAGGATGGCGGTATTGTAGAGCGCCAAATCAAGCGCGAAAAACAAGCCGCCCAGCGCAATGATTCCGAGCATTCGCGCGTTCAGACGCGTGCCTTCGCGATCGAACAGAAATGTCGGCAACAACACGACTGCTGGAATCAGCATCCGGTAAAATGCGGACGCCGGACCGGGGATATCCGTCCAGCGCACAAACAGAGCTGACCAGGCGATGCATACAATTCCCGCAACCAGTGCCAAATATGCCGGTACAAGTCGCGTAGGGGACTTTTCCTCCTGTACAACTCCCGTTTCCGCTTCCACGCTGTTCTCCGATCGCTTGCTGCAGAAGTATCCCACACGCTGTCAGTGCGGACAGGTGCCGATTTGGCCGCATAGACCAGTCGTTCCATTGCCCGCAACTTGCTCCGTTCGGTAGGGTTGGATGAACCTAGGCCACGGCCGAAGTGTTGCGAGATACCGATCTTGAGCGCCACAAACACGCCAAACCCGGTACCCCCCGGAAAGCCCGTCAGCACCTGGATTTGGGCATTTCGTTGCCTTCGTTGGTCCACCTACTTGGCTGCTTTGCTCACGCTGATTTTGTTGCTCCATAAAACTCCGCCTCCCGCGGTGCAATCCACGCCGCAGGCCGCGGCCCGAGCCGAGCAAAAGCTGGAACAGGTGGAGCAGACGGTTTCTCAAGGCCAGAAAGCGACGTTGCGACTGGACGAGAGCGAAGTGAACTCTTACCTGGCGTCACACTTAGATTTGGCGAAGGACGCGCCCACGCCTTCCCCCCTTTCGAGCATTAGCGCTGCTACGCCGGACGCTACGCAGAATTCACCTGAATCCGGAGAGCCGTCCCCGGCCGATGTGGAGCAAATGCGGAATTCTGTGAAGGACGTCAAGGTGCAGATGGAAGGAGATCAAGTGAGGGCATATGTCGTGTTCGATGTTCATGGCAAGGACATGACGCTAAACCTAGTAGGGAAACTTGGTTCGCAAGACGGATACCTGAAGTTTGAGCCGGTCAGCGGCCAGATCGGATCTCTGCCAATTCCGCAGTCCACGTTAGAATCCGCCGTGAAACGGCTGATGGACTCGCCCGAGAATCGCGAGAAACTCAAGTTACCCGCCGACGTTTCCGACATGCACATCGAGAACGGACAGCTCGTGGCCACCTATCAGTGAAGGCAATTATTGACAGCTCCGATTAAGCCCGGGTATTCCTCGTGATGGTGGTTGCCCAGAAAATCCACAGAATCGTACAGATCGCCAGAGACAGCCGCACATCCAGAAGCGCTCCCAAGGTTGCGAGAAAATACGCGGGCGGTCCGAACATGTACTGATGACAGGTTTTTTCAATGAATGCTTGTGACGCACTTCGAGAGAGCAATGGTTTGCGGAACGCCGCGCGGATGAACAGATAGAAACAGAAGGCCATGAAAACGAATGTACCTGAGTAAAAAGCGGCGGCCATTTTTGCGGCTGGAGTTTCGAGATAGGTAGCCAAAACCGACGTGGGGTAAGGAATGAAGGTTACGCCGAGCAAGAGACAGCCGTTTGCAAAATGGAGCCATGCGTCGGTGCGGCAAACGTTGCGCAAAATGGCGTGATGGTGGACCCACATGATGAGAATCGTGAAGAAACTTGTGACCAGACCGATGTAGCTCGGCCACTGCTGCAATAGCGCTTTACCGAGGCTCGCTGACGACCCAGCGGCTGTGTGCAGATCAGGAACTTTCAGTTCGAGGACCAGAAGTGTGATGGCAATGGCAAACACGCCGTCGCTGAACGCTTCGAGCCGGCCGGTTTCCTTTTCCTCATGTGTTGCCGTCGTCTGCGCTTGCATTTTCAGTCCTGGATTCAGAAGTAAGAGTAGCAGCCCTTCGCGAGAATTCGAAAGGCTCGGCCACATGCGTTTCCGGTGGAATCCGGTGGCGGACGGGTTGGGCAAAGTTTGCTGAAAATATGTAAGGATTCGTTATACTACGTTGTTCACGTGTTGACCGGGGCAGGGAATGGACAAAGAGAAAAAGAACGCAGAAAAGGAAACGAATCGAGAAATCTCGCGGCGCGATTTTCTGAACGGTGTCGCCATCGGCGCGGGAGCCGGTTTGTTGGCTGGTTCTCTCAGCGCGGAGACATTGCTCGCCGCCGGAATTCTGGATGAACCTTGGCCAGAAAAAGCTCCAGACTACTATCCTCCCGCCAAGATGGGCATGCGCGGCAACCACGATGGCAGCTTTGCCACAGCCCATCGCATGCGCGATGGCGGCAAAGCGGATGCATTTGGCGAATCCGCGCAGACCGGCGAAAACTATGACCTCGTCGTCGTTGGAGGAGGAATCAGTGGTCTGGCCGCGGCTTATCGCTTCCGCCAAAAGGCTGGGAACAGCGCAAGAATTTTGATTCTGGACAATCACGACGATTTTGGCGGGCATGCCAAACGCAACGAATTTCAGGTGGGCGGCCGCTTACTGCTCAGCAACGGTGGTACCCAGTCGATCGAAAGTCCGGGCAGCTACAGCCGGGAAGCCAAGGTTTTGCTGAAAGAGCTCGGGATTGATACGCACAAGTTTTACAAGGCCTACGACCGCTCCCTTTACACTCACCTCGGCACCGCTGCGTTTTTCGACAAGGAAACCTTTGGCGAAGATTGCCTCCTCACCGGCATGAACACCACACCTTGGCAGGAATTTCTCCGGAAGAGTCCTCTAAGTGACACCGTGCGCAAAGACATCGCACGTGTTTACACGGAAAAGGTCGATTACATGAAAGGGCTTTCGCGGAGGCAGAAGGCCGAGCAGTTGAAGAAAATCAGTTACGCGGAGTACCTGACGAAATATTGCAAACTCACGCCAGAGGCCTTGCCGTTTTTTCAGACGTTCCCACACGATTTGTTTTGCGTCGGCATTGAGGCCGTGCCGGCCATCGCCTGTTACGAAGGAGCGGACGACTACGCCTCATTCGTTTACCCGGGTTTTGACGGATTGGGTCTGCCGACGAAGGAAAAAGAAGAGCCTTACATCTTTCATTTTCCGGATGGAAACGCGTCCATCGCGCGGCTTTTGGTGCGCTCTCTGGTTCCCGCGGCAATCCCGGGGAGCACAATGGAAGATGTGGTCACGGCGAGAGCGGATTACAGCCAGTTGGACCACACGGGAAACTCCGTACGAGTCAGGCTGAATAGCACCGTGGTTAACGTCAAGCATTCACCGTCGGAGAACCCCGCGAAAGAAGTGCATGTCACCTACACACGCGGCGGCAAACCCTACCTTGTGAAAGGGAAGCTGTGTGTTCTGGCGTGCTACAACGTCATGATTCCTTACATCTGCCCCGAATTGCCTGAGGCACAAAAGGAGTCGCTGTCGTATCTAGTGAAGGCGCCGCTGGTCTATACGCATGTCGCGGTGCGGAATTGGGTTTCGTTTTCGAACCTCGGGATTCATCAAATCGTGTCGCCAGGCAGTTATCACACTCTCACAGCGCTCGATTTTCCGGTGAGCCTTGGCCAGTATGAATTTCCGAGCAAGCCGAAGGATCCAGCGGTCCTGTTCATGCTACGGACGCCTTGTAAACCTGGTTTGCCCGTGCGCGACCAGAATCGCGCAGGGCGAGTCGAGCTGCTGCAAACACCATTCTCCAAGTTTGAGCACAGCATCAACGACCAACTGGGCCGCATGTTAGGGCCGGCGGGATTCGATCCCGGTACCGATATCACCGGCATTACCGTTAACCGTTGGGCTCATGGCTACTCTTATACGCCGTTTGGCCTCGATACTCCGGACTGGAAAAAAGGAGAAGAGCCGTGGGTGCTCGGCCGCAAGACTTTCGGCCGCATTGCCATCGCCAATTCCGATGCAGGCGCAAACGCTTATACGGACGTCGCAATTGACCAAGCGTATCGCGCCGTCGGAGAATTGCTTGCGCAGGGCTCCTGATGTGTAAGGTGCTGCTTCAGCAACGAGCATCTCGAAACCACGGTGCTGCTGTGAGTTCTGTCCTAATCTAGGCTTATCTACTCCGGGAAAATTCCATGGCAAGGACGGATTCCATGAAAGTCATCGCGGTGGTTTGCGCCTTACTACTCTCGATTGTCGCTCTTGCCACGGCGCGCCAGAGCGCGATCAGTGACGAAGGTGGACGCGTACTTGCTCTCGAAAAAGCGTGGAATCGTGCGATTGAAGAAAAAGATGCAAAGGCGCTCGATATGCTTCTCGCGAGCACGCTGGTTTCCGTTGACATCGACGGGAGTGTGCAATCCAAGGGCGAATTTCTTGTCAGCATCAAAGCGCCTGATTTTCAGGCTTCGCAGGCGGTCACGGAGCAGAGCAACGTCGAAGTCTACGGCAATACCGCTGTTGTGGTCGGCATCTTTCGAATAAAAGGAACGCAGAAAGGCAAGCCTTTCTCGCATCGCGAGCGCTTCGTCGATACCTGGGTCAAAACGAACGGAGCGTGGCAATGCGTGGCCACGACGAGCACTCTCATCGCCGCGAAACAGCCCGCCAGTTGATCCGAATAACATTCTGACCTCCGGCTGGGATGCTGCTGGAAGGGACAGCCTCTGCTCTTCTACCAGGATGCGTACTTCGTCCCGTCGAGCGCGGTACCTTGCGACTTGGAGAACACGTCGAACACATTGTCTCCACCCTGGCTGGTCGAGTCGGGGTCGTCCTGCACGGAGCGCATTCCCCAGTCACGCTGCCCGGTCATCGGATCGACCGGAATTCTGCGAAGAAAGCGAACTTTCTTGTTGCCAGCAATAACCACGCCTTTCACCAGGGTGTCCAAATCGGGAGGGTAGCCGTTGCTGGTGACCTCAGTCCGAAATGCCATGGCATCGGCCATGTCCTTGTAGTGGTCGATCGCGTTGCGAATCTCGCGCAGATTCCGGTGTAATTCCGCTTCCCGGCTTCGCACAATCGTGATGCGCACCATAGGCTCGGCCGCGCCAGCCAAAATCAGAAGGACGGCGCAGGCAATGATCAGCTCAAGCAGCGTCATGCCGGTTTCGGCAGTGCGCCTTCGCTCCGAAGGTTGCGCGGGTCGTTCGGCCAAGTTCATGGTCATCGCTCGTCTCCGGCAATTGTTGACCGCGCTGACAGCAGCGCAATGGACGCCTAAAATGGCTCCGGGGCCTGGACTCGAACCAGGATAGTCAGCTCCAAAGGCTGATGTCCTACCAATTAGACGACCCCGGAGTCGTGGCGTAACCCTACTAGTTTACTTGATGGCTTCCAACTGGCAAATGCCTGCGACGCGGTGCGTCCATCAAATGTCCACGGGCTTACTTTTTTGCTAGAATCGAAAGATTGAGCACTCCTAGGGAGAGGTGGCCGAGTGGTTTAAGGCGCACGCTTGGAAAGCGTGTGTAGGTTAACCCCTACCGTGGGTTCGAATCCCACCCTCTCCGCCATTATGTAGAATGTACGGTCCTGAGAGATCCTTTACAGAACGTTCCTGAGACATAGTTTACAGCCTTGGGCCAAAAGGGTTTTCTAAGGGTTGCAGAGTTTTCTCCTCAAGATCGATGTAACCGAGATCATAGTCCATAAAGCTGACCAGCCAAATACCGTCGTCGACCTCTTTGATGCCTACCGCTTGACCTGCGAGAGAAGTACTGAGATTTATTTTCTTTTTGAAAATGCAGATTCTTCCGCAGTAGGTAACCAGAGCTGCCGATCGTCGCTCTGGAGCAGGCCCTCGCGCAGCGACAGCCGCCGCCGGGTTTGGTGCATCATTCCGCCCGTCAAAACTGCCGCCGCTAAGTATCCTTTATAGTGGTGTTAGCCGGTGCCTTTCGCGTGGGGTTTTTAGCTCACCTCTTCGTGGAGGTCAGCCGTGCAACCCAAACTTTCAATCGCCCGCGTGGGACACCGCATGAAGAGTACGTTCGCAAGGGGAGTTCGCCCCAGTGGTTGTGCTACGTGACCGAATGTTTGCAATGCGGAAGATTCTTTCGGTTGAAGTGGCCTGCGGGTGTGAAGAAATTCGAGGAGACCGACGTGGTGCATGTGGAATGCCCAAGTTGTCTGTTCGAATTCGCGAAGACAGGCGACAAGTTGTGGGGCTGGGATTTTGGCGCAATGGCCGTGGCAGGTCGGGTGACGAGGGTTGAAGAGATTAAGGTGCGGTGAAAACACGTACTGTCACTTTTGCCGATTCCGGGTCCTTTGACTTCACGGTAGCTTGGGCCCACTGAGGCGTGGGCGAATACCGCGATTACCCGATAGTCTTCTTCCGTGCCCTTGCTTAGAAGTTCAGAGAGGGAAATATGTGTCCAGCATGTATCGCAAGCGCAGCAGTCATGGCCGCTGGAGCGGGGTCCACGGGAGGGACTCTGGCCCTGTGCATCGGCAAGATTAGAAAAGTTTTTAGGCCGAGTGGTCGCGGTCTCCTTCAGAAAACAAAGGAGAAATAAAATGGCAACAGGCACGAAGAGAGACATGGAGAACCCAAAAGGACACCTCCCAAAGAACACTCCCCCGATCGTATCGGCGCAGGAGTGGGAAGCTGCGCGCCAGCAGCTGCTCGTTAAGGAGAAGGAGTTGACCCGCGCTCGTGATGCGCTGGCTGCGGAGCGTCGACGGATGCCGTGGATGGCGGTGGAGAAGAAGTACGAGTTCGACGGACCCAAGGGCAAGGTAAGCCTGGTCGATTTGTTCGAGGATCGTCGGCAGTTGATCGTCTATCGCGCCTTCTTCGACCCCAGTGTCTTCGGCTGGCCCGATCATGCTTGCCGCGGATGCTCCCTGGGCGCCGATCAAGTCGCCAACCTGGCCCATCTGAACGCCCGCGACACCACGCTCGCGTACGCCTCCCGTGCGCCACAGAAGGACATCGAGCGGCTAAAGGCACAAATGGGTTGGAAGATGCCGTGGTACACCATCACAGACAGCTTCGACAAAGACTTCAGCGTGGACGAGTGGCACGGCCATAATGCCTTCATCCACGATGGCGAGAAGGTGTTCCGCACCTACTTCATCAACAGCCGCGGCGACGAGGCGATGGGGACCACTTGGAGTTACCTCGATATGACGGCGCTCGGTCGTCAGGAGACTTGGGAAGACTCGCCAGAGGGTTATCCCCAGACCCCGCCATACAAGTGGTGGGACTGGCACGACAACTACGACGCCGAGGCCTCGCCTGACCCGAAGTGGGTCGATATAATCACCGACCCTCAAGGAGCCGCCTTGCGAAGGCGCGACGAAGAGGTGAAAATATGACCGACATTAGCAAGGAGAGAACGACGAAAGACAACTCGCGGTGTCGAGGCTATGGATAACAGCTATCGGTTACTCGGCTGACCGTCTACGGGCGGGAGGCCACTCCTCAAGATGATGTCGCTTAGCCGTAACAGCAATTGCATCGGAAGATTTGTCACAGAAGCTGCACTTTATGCTCAGCCGCTCCGCATCAACTATTTCCCAATCCCTTCCTTGGGTAACGCGGCTTATCGCCACCGGGGAACTGCATTCAGGCAAACAAACAGTAAGGTGTGAACGAACTGAGTCGCGGACATTTCTAATAGACGTGGGTCCCGGCGTTGTCGCGTACACGGTGTTTTCGTGGACTGCTCAAGTAGTGGCGAAAAGTGGGCGTGGCCGTGCCGCACCATGCTATAAATTTGTGATGCCCAATATCACTGAGCGATGGCTGCTGTTCAAGTACATCGATGGCGAGATCACTTTTCTGTCGAAGCCATTCAAATCGAAACAGCTCGCTGAGAAAGCGCGCGGAATATTCGGAGCGAGACCGGAAAATGATTGGGGTCGGAGTAGTTCGGACCAAATCGGGCGTGAGAGTCTAAACAGGGGTAGACTTCGTATATGCGGAAGCGCCTCATCACGCCACCTCCAGAGACCATTCGAACTCGCGGAGGAGGGGGGTTAGATGTTGAGAGTGCAGCTATTGTCGAGGTCACGTCGGAAGACAAGGACTTTCCGGTCGAGTGGGCCTTTGTCTCCGGGGATTCGCTAGGTTGGCGCGCGGCCGCGCCGGGGAGTCAAACGATTCGACTAATCTTCGACCAGCCGCAAAAACTCAAGTGTATATCGCTCGTTTTTGAGGAGAACGAAACCCAGCGCACACAAGAGTTCGTTTTGCAGTGGTCGCCTGATGGCGGTCTCTCTGTGAAAGAGATTGTGCGGCAGCAATGGACCTTTAGTCCGCCTGAATCGACACGCGAGATCGAAGAATACCAAGTGGACCTTTCAAACGTTACTTTGCTCGAAGTGGTCATCAAGCCGAATATCGGTGGCGGACTCGCTCGCGCGTCGCTGAAGAATCTCCGCTTGTTTTGACAGTCGTACGCAGGTCTTACACTAGAATTCTTCCAATTTTGATCCTTCAGAACCTGCGCACAGCCTCCGGCATAACGTCACCTCCGCCCCTCCCGCCACCGGATACGCCACCGTGCGGTACGGATACTCCAAATTCTGATTGTCGCTCACCTCCACCACCATCCACTTCCCATCCGGCGACACTTCCACTAAATTCAGGATTGGCTCCTCTACCACCTGTTTTTCTTCCCCGCGTTCCGCGCTTCTCTTGCACCTATAATTCTTTTCGTCCCGGCTGGCCCGGTAAATCACCTCTCCGTTCGGCAACAACAAGGGGGTATCCTCGTTTTCCTTCGACGCCAACTTCACGGGCGATCCCCGGTGATCCGTCGCCGCAATCCAGATATGCGAAGTTCCTTTCTCATCCTTCATCGTGAAGGCCACGTGCTTGTCATCTCGCGACACCGAATAATCCTTCCAAAACCCGCGCGTCTCCACATCGTATCCTGGCAGCAAGCGATCATTCTCTCCGCTCTTCAGATCCATCTTCCACAACTCCGTCTTCGCCTCTCGTCCGCTCTGGTTCAGGTAGTACAACTTCGTTCCATCGTTCGAGAATTTCGGGCTCGTCGCGTTTCCCTCCGACGACAACTGCCTCTGCCCCTTCTTGTCATGAATCCATATGCTCGAATCCGTCGTTCCCACCGACGTGATAAACGACTTTCCATCCGCCCATCGCGATCCCTTCTTCTTGCGTTGGCCCAGACGTCGCCTGCTCCAAATCTTCCTGCGGAAATCTTTGCCGCCAGATGTGAAACTCCCCGTCCTTCTTCGCGCTTACGTACACCCACTTCCCATCCGGACTCCACGCTCCCGCCCTGCATTCTCCTTCGTCCGGTCCAACCAATTGTTGCTTGCCACTTCCGTCAAACGGTACCACGCGGCACTGCACCAGGCTTCCCTGCTCGTTCATCATCACGATCAGCACCCACTTCCGATCCGGCGACAAATACGAATGGTGCGCCATGCTCCGGTTTCCCTCCGGCACAAACACGTCCCGGCTCTCCCCTCGCCCTTCGTCCGTCGTCATCACGCCCATATGCATTCCGCTCTTCATCTCGCTGAACAACAGCCGCTTCCCTCCCTCAATCCAGCTCAACGAGGACGCGTTCCTCAGCATCAGCCGCGGCTCTCCTCCCAACACTCCCACTCCCCAGATGTCCCACGGGTCCACCGTTCCATACGCGATCTTGGTCCCATCCGGCGAAAACACCGGACGCAATTTCGGCTGATCGTCATGCGTCAATTGCACCGGGTCGCCCGTCGGTAGCATCTGCACGTACACGTTCCCCGGCCCGAGGAACGTGTCTTCTCCGCGCAAATACGTCACCATCCGCCCGTCCGGCGACAGCGCCGGATACACGGCGGAATCCGTGAAAAAGGTGAGCTGCTCCCACTTCCCCGTTTCCGCTTTTCCCGCTTCCACATTCCGCAGATACAAAACCGTTCCCACCACCGCGATAAATGCCAACGCCGCCGCAACCACTACTCCCGCCGCAATCCATTTGCTCCTCCCGCCTCCCTCCTGCTCTTCTCTGTGTTCTCCGCTCGCCCCAACCGTTACCGCGCTCCCGCTTCCTGGCAGCACAGGCACTCCTGCCCGTTCTGGCACACGCGCTCCGTTTTTTTCTCGCGGCACTCGCCCCGAACTCGTATCCCTCTTCAGCCGCTTCAAATCTGTCCGCAAGTTTGCTGCCGAGTGATACCGCAGCTCCCGGTCTTTCTCCAATGGCTTATCGATGAGATTCTCTGCAACTCTACCGGCACCGCTGTATTCAGCCGCACCGCTTCGGTCGGCTCTTTGTGCAAAATCGCGTCAAACACACCGCCCGTGCTATCTCCCGTGAACGGCAAAAATCCCGTCGCCATTTCGTACAGCATCGCACCGAAAGAGAACAAGTCCGTGCGTGCATCCAGCGGCTTCCCCAGCTCCTGCTCCGGCGACATGTACCCTACCGTCCCCAGCGCGCTTCCCGGACTTGTCAATTGATCCGTGTCAATCGTCACCGTGCCCACGTCACCGCGCCTTCCCCGCTGCCAACCGCTGTTGCCGTCCTTATCTTCGCCAACCCAAAATCAAGAATTTTCGCGTGCTCCTTTTTCGTCACAAAATATTCGCTGGCTTCATATCGCGGTGGACAATTCCTTCACTGTGCGCCGCATCCAATCCTTCCGTTATCTCAATCGCCAGATCCAGCAGCGGCTCCGGCTCCATCGGCTGCCCATTAATCAAACGCTTTAGCGTCATGCCATCGAGGTACTCCATGGCGATAAACGCCTTCCCCTCCTCCTCACCCACGTCATGAATCGTGCAGATATTCGGATGGTTCAGTGCCGACGCCGCCTGCGCCTCTCGCTCAAATCGCGCCAATGCTTGTGGGTCTTTCGCTACATTCTCCGGCAGGAACTTCAGTGCCACATTGCGGTGCAACCGCACGTCCTCGGCCTTGTACACCACTCCCATACCGCCACCGCCGAGCTTTTCGAGAATGCGATAGTGCGAAATGGCCTGGCCGATGAGTGATGAAGAGTCCGCCATTTGGCGTTCATGTTAGGTTGCGCGGTGAGGCAAGTCAACGAACGGGACACACACCCACCAATTTACCGGTGAAGTTTTCTGGTGGTTTTTGCTAAGTGATTGAAATAAATGGTAGGCCCGTGGGGGCTCGAACCCCGTCCATCTCGCGCCGTATCACTGCACTGCGAGTTCTTCTATTCACAAGCGACGGACGGGGTCTGAACTGGCGGCGCAGAGAGAGATTGCGCTGGCGATTAGGGCCAATCAGACGCAGTCGGACTAACCTCAAAACTCTAACCGGAGTTGGAAGGCAATCATGCGGGGTGTGCTGTCGCCACCCAAACCGACTCCGAGAAGGCCAGTTGGAGGCGAAGTTGCGTAGGTGAGAGCACCGAATCCAGTCTGTGTCGAGGGTTTGCCGGGGATTCCAGCGAGGACCATGCTGGGCAATCCGAAATTTCGGATGATTAAAGACATTGAAAAACTGTGTGTCGAACCGAAGCCTCACTCTCTCCGTCAAGAGAAACCATTTCGTAAGATACAAATCGCTCCATGTGAAATTGGGACCGCGAAGCGCATTGCGGCCGAGATTGCCAAATTGACAGTTGTGAGGAGTGTTAGCGCCGTTGCACGCGCCAGTGCTGGGGTCCACTGCCGACACAAAGGCATTTGGATTGAGCCATTGGACTGTGCCGGGTTGCGTGACGCCGGGAATGGGTTTGTGTTCATAGAGTGGGACACCCGGAATGACGCTGGAAAACTGAGGGCCACTTCCATTGACGATGCCGTTCCCGTTTGCGGAATAGGGAGTGCTCAGGACCGAAAATGGAATGCCACTGTGCCAAAAGACGGTTCCAGAAATTTGCCATCCATTAAAGGCGTGGGCGAGAGCGTTATTTTTTAATTTGAATGGTAGTTCGTAAACATATTGCGCATTGAGATTATTTCGGATGTCGTAATCGCATGGGCCATAGTCTCGCTGCAAATCCCCTGGCAGCGGAGAGAGAATGCCACCCGCTGAGAATTGCAGGAAGCCGCCATTGGAAACCGTATCCATGCAGCGGCTCCATGTGTAATTCACTTGCCCCATAAGACCGTGACCGAGGCGCTTGATGGCAGAGAGTTGTAGCCCATCGTAGTGGCTGTTGGCACCAGTCGAGAATTGCGTGACAGCTGCGAAACGAGGGTCGGTTGGCCCCAAATAGGGAAAAGGAGCAAAGCACCCGTCGCAGACAGTTTGGTAACCGTTCACTTGAGTGAGGTAGGGCTGATTGACGGCTCGGGTACCAACATACTGTGCGTGCACGCTTGCCGTTTGCCCGAATTGATGTTCGAGACCGAGACTCCATTGCATAAAGTATGGCGCATGGAGTTTTCCGCTAGGCACGGCGGTGATGTTCACCGGAGGTAGGCAGGTAGCGGGGTTAGCGAGAGTGGAGGCATAAGAATATGCGCCGAGTGGAAAACCGGAGGTGAACGTCTGGTGCGCGGCAGCAACGGCATCGAGCGCACTGTCGGGCACTCCGGGTGCCATCGTCGTACCCCCAACCGTGCCAAGAAGCCCGCCTTGAAATGTTTGAACGTAAGGCGGATTGTTGCCGACGACATCGGCGATGGTGCCGGGGAGGATGTCGCTGAAGAGACCGAAGCCCGAGCGAAGCACGGTATTGGGCGCGAATTGCCATGCTATAGCGGTGCGCGGCTGGAAAATCGCAAGCGGCGTTGACGCGAAAACGTTGCCGAGCGCCGTGTGAATCGCAGTGTTCAACGGCTCGTTCACGTCATGTGAAATGTTATTAAATGCTCCGCTGAGCCGGGCAATGTGGTCATGAGGATTGAGCGGATTGGAATTCAGAGTGTCCCGCAACCCAATCGTCCAGGTCAGCGTTTTCGTTAGCTTCCAGGTGTCCTGAGCGTACAGGTCGAAATTGAGGAAATTGAAGGGTTCGTTGGCACTGGTGGGGAACGTTTGCGATGCGGTAGAAGCGACCCCGTAGATGAACTGTGGGAGTGTGGTATAGGTGACGGTGGGGACAGAACCTTCGCCGAAATCATAATCGTTCAGGCGGAAAATCCGCGTGTTCGTACCGAAGCGCAATGCGTGTGCGCCATGGTTCCAGGCGAGATTATCGTTAATAAAGAAACGAGAGGCGCGTCGGCCTTGAATCCAGGTATTGTCCAAACCACCGATGGTCGTAAAAGGGGCGTTTGCACCGAGGCCTTCTAGGACAATCGGAAAAGCCGAAAGAGTTTGTTGGAGATTGGCGGGACCGAAGAGGCTTTCGTACCAAGAGCAGGCGGGATTGAAGTAGTTGACGAGATTTTGCGAAAAGACATGCGTCTAGCCTGCGGCGAAAGAATACAGCGGCTGAGGAGAGACGGCGTCAAAAATCGGATTGATAGGGTCGGTGTAGGCCGCTTGGACTCCAGTATCAGCCTGAAAACGAAACCATGTGGTGTTGTGTTCATCAATGTTGTAGTCGATGCGGGCGGTTTGCACTTGTTCGTGGTCATCGCTGGAGCGGGAAACGCTTTGTCGATTGGCGCAACCGTTGCCGTCATAGGCAATTGCGGGAGCGGAACCACCTGAATCGAAGGGACAGCCAAGAACCGCGAGAGGCGTACCGCTGGTGTTTCCGTAAAGCGAGAACATTTTCTGATAGAAAGGCACAGATTGAGGAGATGGTTTGTAGACACTCCCGGTGACCGAATCGATTCCCCCGACCGGGAGTTGCTGCAAGACATAATTCTGAAACGCAAGGGTCGGAACGGTGGCGGCGGTAACAATTGGAAGGGCGATGCGGACCCACTCGGTATCAAAAAAGAAAAAAAGTTTGTCATGAAGAATGGGGCCACCGAGACTGCCACCAAAATGATTGAGGTTGGAACGCGGCTTGTGATTTCCCGGGGTGGAATTGGTGAAGAAGTCGGCTGCATTGAAACGAGACCCGTTCCAGAGTTCATAGAGATTGCCGTGAAATTGGTTGGAGCCGGACTTTGTTACGTAATTCACTTGCGAGGCACCGTAACGGCCCTGGTCCACGGCGTAAGAGAGCGTGTTGACGGTTACCTCAGAAATAGAGTTCAGACCGAGGACGAGATTTGTCGAGAGTCCGCTATTGAGGTTGGTTAATGGGTCGTTAGTTTCGAGGCCATCGACGATATAACCGTTCGAGAGCGCAGGAAGGCCATTGAACTCGACGTTGCCGTATCCATTGGTGCCGCCTACGAAGTCATTTCCGCTTCCTGCGGTATTGATGAGTGCGCCGGGGGCAAATTGCAACGGATACGTGAGATCGCCACCGGGATTGGGAAGATTTTCAAGCACGGGAGCACTCAGATTTGTGGAAGTGTTTGCGTTCGCAGGATTAAGGAGCGGAGCTTCGCCGCTCACTTCGACCGTGAGATGAGATTTGGCCAGTTTTAGACTGAAGTTAACGCCTTGTTTTTGGCCGAGGCCAGCTGCCACATTGTGATTTTGCTGAGGTTCGAATCCGTCAGCACTCACTTTGACGGAGTAGGTGCCGGGCTTGAGCTGGGGAAAATCGAATCGGCCTTGGCTGTCAGTCGTTGCACTACGTTGTAGCCCCGTTTCGAGGTTAGAGATGGACACGAGAGCACCCGGGACGTCCGCACCCGTGACGTCGGTAACTTGGCCGACAATGGCGCTCGTAGTTTCACCCTGGGCGAGAAGAACGGTGGGCACAAACAAAAGAAAGCAGCACGCAAGGACCATGGTTGAGAGCGATTTGACGAACACGGTCACCAGCCCCAACAGCCACGATAGCCACGATAGCCACGATAGCCACGATAGCCACGATAGCCACGATAGCCACGATAGCCACGATAGCCACGATATTAATCGTAGTTAATATCCTAAGTTAATGCAAGTAAATATATTAGGCGCGCATCGGTTTGTCCTCTTCTAGGGATTCAATCGTGGTCAGCTGTTATCTGCGTTGGGGAGTAAGGCCTCGGAATGCTGCTTTCTAAGGGCCGATGAAGAGGAAGAAGAAGGCAAAAGTGGCCAAGAAGTTAAAGAAGTAAATCGCACGGCAGCAAGTTCACAAAAGGTCCAAACTGGCACGTGCAAACATCGAGGAAGGCACGCGGCTGTTCGCTCTCGCTGGACGGCCGACCAAAGCGCAGTTCATCAAGGTGTACGGACCAAAGGGACCGAAGATGACTTGGGCGCAGCGAGCGGCGGCGGGTGTTGATGCCAAGCATTTTCAGGCTGCGCTGGCGGCGAAAGGTGAGGCCTGAGGATTTTCATGAAACATATCCCAATACATTAACCAGCGCCAACTGATAGTATTCTTGAAAACACGGCGCCAGATTTTTTTCGGAGTTTTCCTATGTTGGCTGAGGGCGTTTGGGCTGAAGTCAAAGTGGGTGGCGAACACCTGATACCCATCTGTGGGCGACGGGCAAGCCTTCACTTTTTGAGATTCTCTTCTAGGTCTTTGTAAATGACGTGCCCTTCGTGACCGCACGCTCTCTGTTCTTCTATCGAGAGAGGTATGACTTTTTCATTGGGCAGCACAGAGTCGCACCGCATGTAGTTCTCAAAGCCGGGCGCTGAAAATACGAACACCACGCTGGCGGTTTCTCTTGCCGCGTTCTTTACATCTACCCAGGTATTCGCCGGGATGAACACCGTTCCTCCCGCGTGCAGATCGCCGTCCTGATCTCCTACATGAGCGTGAACCGTTCCTTTTACGATATAGAGAATTTCATCCTGCTCAAGGTGCCTGTGTGTTGGAAATTCGTCTCCCGGAGCCATGTCCTCGGTTCCCATAACAAGGTGCTGAGAACCGTTGTTTTTGGGGCTGACCTTCAGTATGAAGTCGCCAGGAGGAGGCTCTCGCCAAATCCGCCGCTCACCCTCATTTTTCTCTAGCAGGAGAGGTTTTGCGGAGACCTCAGATGTGGTTGCGGAACTGGATTGTGCTGATCGAGTTTGAAACAGGCAAACCGCAAAGAGGATCACAGCCATGGTTGCAAGCGTTGTCCTAAGTGACCTTGAGTTCATGGCGAATTTCCTTTCATCGGGCGAGGAAACTGGATGATATCACTCTGATAATTCACCTTCTCATCCGGAGATTTACACGAAAGGATGATCAACTGGGTGGCAGCCAAACGCGAAGCGCAGGCTCTGGCAAACGCCGATTAAACGGAACCTGTGATCTCTACCTGTGAAACAGGTTAACGCTTGTGGAGAGGATGTTCGATACGATCTAAGTTGTTATCTTTCCGCACGATGGTACGTTGACACTGTGGAGGCAAGCCTGCTAAGACCCACGAGGCGGGAGTAGATCAGTCCGTGAGTGCCGAACATGAAGCGATGAAACGCCAGGCCTGCCGACTGCACTATTTGTTGGACAGAATTAGACCGGAGGATGTAGCTTAGGCTTTCTCCTCGTTGCTGTGTCTTTGCGATTGCTCGCCGCAACCCTAACATAGTTTGCAATCGTTCAGACCACGCGATCCTGACGCCACTCTACCGCGAAAGGAACCACCATGGGGCAACGGGCAGCCGCACCTCACGGCGTGATGGAAAGCGGCGGTTCTTACAATCTGCATTCCGCGATTCCAGCGGGCGGAGCAGGCCTGGCTTTGCCATTGCTGGAGCAGGCCGCGCGAACAATCGCGCTCGACAGCACCGAACAGCCGCTGGTCATCGCCGATTACGGTTCGTCGCAAGGGAAGAACTCTCTTCCGCCCCTACGAGCGGCCATCAGAACATTGCGAGGTCGTGTTGGCCCCGCTCGGCCTATCATCGTCGTGCACGTCGACCAGCCCGCCAACGATTTCAATACGCTCTTTGAAGTGCTTCACGCCGATCCTGAACGCTATTCTCTAGATGATCCGAACGTTTTTCCGTCAGCCATTGGAAGGTCGTTCTACGAGAACGTGTTTCCCAAGGCGCATGTTCATCTTGGCTGGTCGTCATATGCAGCGGTGTGGTTGAGCCGGAATCCGGCGAGAATTCCAGGCCACTTTTTTCCACGCGTTGCCACGGGGACTGTGCGCGAGGCGTTCGAACGCCAGGCCGCCGAGGACTGGAAGGCTTTCCTTTCCCTCCGAGCCGTTGAGTTGAAGCCCGGTGGCCGGCTGGTCGTCGTGCTTCCCGGAATGGATGACGAGGGCGTTAGCGGGCTTGAGCCCGTTTTCCTGCACGCGAACGAAGCGCTCGCTCAGTTGGTAACGGAGGGAGCGATCACAGCTGACGAACGTGCCCGCATGGTTGTGGGCTCCTACCCGCGGCGGCGGAGCGAGCTCTTGGCGCCGTTTACGGACAATCAATTCCACGGCCTCACGCTTGAGCACTACGAATTGCTCACGCTCCCAGACGCCGCCTGGGCCGATTACGAGCGCGACTCAAACAAGCAAGCGCTGGCGACGCGCCACGCCCGCTTTTTCCGCTCGATTTTCGCTCCTTCTTTGGCCGCTGCTATCGCCGACGAGCGCAAGCGCAGTGCCTTTCCCGATCTCTTGCAGGAAAAGCTCGTTCGGCGTCTGTCAGACCCGCCTACGCCGGTTCACTCCTTTGTCCAGACGATCGTGCTCGCAAAACAAGGTCCAGCACACGATTCGGCCCACAATCAGTGAGCTTTCGGATGACCGACACCTCCAGGCAAACCGGCTCGCTGCCACCGCCGAATCCATCGGCATTAACCTCGCGCCATGGCCATCACTTGTTTTATGGATGGTGGGTTGTACTCACTGCCGCGGTCGCCGTTTTCTGGGGAATTCCCATAACGGTCTATTCTTTCAGCGTCTTCCTCAAGCCTCTCATCCAGGACTTCCACTCGACCCGTGCCGCCGTTTCACTGGCCTACACTCTTCGTTCTATCGCTGACGCGATCTGCACTCCGTTTGTTGGTTGGCCGATCGCTCGCTTTGGGACGCGCAGAGTAATCCTCCCTTCTGCGGTCATGTTTGGCTTGATCCTTCTCTCCATTAGGGTTCTGTCAGGCGGCATTGGGCAATTCTATCTCTTTTACGTCGCCTTTGCTTTGGCAGCATCCATTGGTTTCGGACCCCTCGCTTACGGAAATGTAGTGTCCTTCTGGTTCGACCGGAGAAGGGGTCTGGCTCTTGGACTCACGATGCTTGGTATAGGTTGCGGAGCTATGATCATGCCGCCCTTCGCGCAGCGTCTGATCGCGAACTTTGGCTGGCGGAACGCCTACGCGATTCTCGGCGTTGCGGTTCTTTTTATTCCCGTACCCATCGTGGCCGCTTTCCTTAAGGAAAAGCCAGAGGATCTCGGACTCTTACCGGACGGAGTCGCGTCGGCAGACAGCCTTGCGCCAGCACGCCACGATGCTTCAGGTCTGACGGCGTCTGAAGCATGGCGAATCCCCGCGTTTTGGCTCATCGTGTCTTCATTTTTTCTCGTCGGTGCAAGCGTCCAAGGTTGCATCGTTCACACCGCAGCCATGCTTAACGACCGCGGCGTAGGTCTGCAAGGTGCGGCATTGGGAAGTTCTCTCTTAGGCGCTGCTGTCATGATTGGCCGCGTTGGGACCGGCTACTTGCTTGACCGCTTGTTTGGTGCGCGAGTCGCTGCCTGGTTTTTCGTCTGTGTCGCTGCGGGAATCGGCCTATTTCTGGTCGGCGCGGCGCCACGGCCGGCTTTCCTCGGAGCATTCCTGATCGGCCTGGGTTTGGGTGCCGAGGTAGACATGATCCCATACCTCGTCAGCCGCTATTTTGGCCTTCGCTCCTTCGCGCAGATCTACAGTGTAGTCCTCGCCACCTTCATTTTGTCCGGCGCCGTGGGCCCGCTCTTGATGGGATGGAGCTTCGACCTCACACGCTCGTACCGGGCCTCCCTTATCGCTTTTCTGGCCGCGACTTTGTCTGCCGCCCTACTCATCACCCGTCTTGGCCCGTACCGCTATCGCGCCAGTAACTCGCGGCAATCGGGTCTTGCGCGTCAAGAAGCATGATGAATGGCGGAGCCGTTGATTTCAGAAACTTTCCTGAATTTTGCGGTAGGGACACCCCAACAGGGGCGCTCAGTAGGAGCGGCAGATACATCGCCTTATTAGCCGATGAGGCTGTTTGGGGCAGCATATATCGTCCCGGAGAGGTCTCTCTCGCCGTCCTCGGGCCCATCTCTCGCCATCGACGACACCCTTCCCGGGCACGTTGACTGGGCGGACACAATCAAGCGGTCTCGTTCTCCGTTCTGGTCTCCTGCGGCGGCACTGCACAGAGCCACTCCGTTCCGTTCGGAATGAGTGCCTTATTTCAAGCCCAAAGGCATCTTGCGTTGCAATTCGTCGATGAAATTCTCCAGGAAGATCACGTGGCCTGACCCCTGTTGCGTCGAGCTGGCGTAGGTACTGACGACCATGCGCTTTCCGTCGGGCGCAACGTCGTATTGCGCTCCTACGGCGCCGTTGAGCGCCAGCGCCACACTCTGTCTCGACCACACTTGCGGCTTTTCAACCACCAACGAGTCGCCCTTTACCGCGTAGCTGGCCACCATAATCTGATCGTCAAGAACATCAAAGTAAAAGAGTTGCTTCCCATTCCGAGAAATGATCGGCGAGAGTCCGCCGTTGCTTGAAACTTGCCAGTGCCTACCTGTGTCGGGAAACCCGCTCACATAAACCTGCGGACTTCCTGACTCACTCGAAGAGTAGGCGATCCAGCGTCCGTCAGGGGAGAAATGCGCGTCCCGCCCTCCGTTGGTCGTGTGGAGAAACAACTCTGCCTTACCCGGTTTCAATCCGTTTTCGTCATGTTCGACTGGCAAGGTCCAAATGTCGTAGCCTTGTGGTCCCATTTGGTGAAACACAAGGCGTTTGCCGTCCGGCGAGAAGGCCGTGGGATACTGAAATTCCTTGCTCTCCGTCAGAGACTGGGCCTTACCACCGCCGTCGGCGCGCGCACAGGAAATCCCACTAACTCCAGTGTAAACGATGTATTTGCCGTCGGGCGTCCATACCGGGTGACCTGCATTCCGTTCACCCGTTAGCGGCGCCATTGTGTCGCGCCGGATATCGTAGATCCAAACTCCGGACATCTCGTCGTTGTTCACGACTGCCAACCGCTGGGCGTCGGGTGAGAGATGGGGATTCACGAAGAGGCCGGGCTTGTCCATTAGTGGTTGCGTCCTCCCATCCGCATCAAGCCATTGGATCGATACCCGGGAGAAGTCGATTTCGCGACTGCGGTACAAGAATGTCCCGGTGCGCGAGAAGCTCAGCTTTGCGCTGCCAAACATTGGAGAATAGGAAACCTGCTGCAACACCGGCACGGGCGAACCGCTGGTCTCCAGTTTTTCCAGGTCGAATGGGACCGCGAACAACGTTCCCCGGTTCACATACGTGAGATAGCCTTTGCCGCCGCTCACTCCCAAATAACGCCCGAAAGTCCCCCTGCGCTGCAGCGTTTTCCTGTGGTGAGCCGCAAGAGTCATGACTTCGATTTTTCCATCGTCAAAACCTACCGTGGAATTTTGCGCGGTGAACAATATGGCTTTGCCGCCGGGCAAGATCTGCGGCCAGCGATGAGTCTTTTCTTCGCCTTGAAGCTCGGTGACCGGCGTGGGAGTGCTGCCCGCCGAGGACACTTGCGACAGCCCGCCGGAAATCCGAAGGCTCGCGATAATATTGCCGTCCTCACCCCAATCGTCGCCCGTGTAAGAGGATCCGGTGTCGCACAGCACGATCTCCGTCCCGCCTTCCACCGAAATTTTTCTCAGCTTTCCGCTCGCGGTAAACCCAATCCACTGGCCATCGGGCGAAAAAAACGGGCTGGTCGCACCTTGCGTGATGGCCAGCTCGGCGGCTACCGGTTGATCGAGCTTCCGCGTGAAAAGGTGGCCGCGGGACAGGTAGGCAATGCGCGTGCCATCCGGCGAAATAATTACGTCCGACCCGCCCAATGCGTTCAAATTAACGTCGCGTCCCAGATCCACTTCCAGCCGCACCAGCGGCTTCAGTTCTGCGGGGCGCGTCGAGCGATACGCGATCCAGCAAGCGCCTGCTGCCACCAGGCCCAGCACCCCTGCTGCGATCCATGGCCACGGCCGCTGCCGAACGATTGCACCAGCGAGACTGTTGCCTTCGCTCCACTTTGTTCAATCCATTCCAACTCGGCCTTCAAATCCCGCGCGTTTTGCCAGCGGTTTTCCCTGTCCTTCTCCAACACCGCTTCAACACTCGGTCCAACGCCGGCGGGGCAACCTCGCTAATAGATGGAGCCGGCCGTTCCATGATGGCGGCAATCACGGTGGCAGGGGGGGAGCCATCGAATGCACGCTTGCCAGTGAGCATTTCGTAGAGGACCAAGCCAAAGGAGAAGATGTCACTGCGCGCATCGATCTCCTGGCCCGTGGCTTGCGCCTGCAACTGCTCCGGCGACATGTAGTAAAGCGTGCCTACGATTTTGTTCTTACCGGTGAGTGCCATCGTGAGCGTGGCATCGTCCGTCGGCTTGCCCGTTTTCAACATTTTTGCCAAGCCGAAGTCCAAAAGCTTGATGCCGCTCTTTGTGACCAGGATATTGCCGGGCTTCAGGTCGCGATGAATGATGCCCTTCTTGTGCGCGGCATCGAGTGCGTCGCAAATCTGTGCTCCATACTTTAGCGCTTGCCGTACCGGCAAAGGCCCCTTCAGTGGCATGCCTTCGATGTACTCCATCACCAGATAATTCGGGCCCACGTCGTCTAGCGTGCAGATGTTGGCATGGTTCAATGCAGCCACGGCGTGCGCTTCGCCCTCGAATCGTTCGGAGAACTGTTCGTTGGAAACCTTGACGGCTACGATGCGGTTCAGTCGAGTGTCGCGAGCTTTGTAGACTTCGCCCATGCCGCCAACACCGAGGGAGGCCGTGATCTCGTAGGGACCCAAGCGAGTTCCAGGAGGCAGCGGCATAGGAGGTCAACGATTGTACTGTGCTGTATACGAATAGGGAACGGATGACGGGCAAACAGGAAGAAGCCGAATTACCCGAATTACTTCTTGTTTGACCACTCGCCCAGAATCGAGTCCATTGTGCCGTGATGAACAACAAAAACCATGTATGGGTTGCCCTTTCTCCGGCTAACCGGGATGTGCCGACATCAGAAAGCAGGTCCGCTCGGCGTGCGGCAAATTGGGATCATTTGGCTCGAGAAACGGACAGGAAGACTTGACTAACGTTCCCGCCACAACGGTGGCGTTGACTAGGGCGAGCTCGCAGTGTAACGTCAGGGCAACTTTGTGGCAGCCGGCTGAACAAAACACAACGAAACGAGTGCCGCAAGAAAAATGGCTTCCGTACTCGCTAAGACTGTCACTTATTAGGAATTTCTGAATGAGCGGCCATCGACCCCGAGTATTTTACGGTTGGTGGGTAGTCATCGCGGCGGCTCTTGGGCTTTGCCTGGGCAGCCCCCCGATCCTGGTATTCTCTTTCGCAGTTTTTCTCGGACCGTTGAGCCAGGAATTCCACACCGGCCGCGCTGCCATTTCGCTCGCTTTCACTCTGCACAATCTGATCAGCGCCGTTAGCGCTCCATTGATAGGATTGCTCGTCGATCGCTACGGCGCACGAAGAGTGGTCCTACCCGCGACAGTAATCTTTGGTTCTATCCTTGTGTTGAGCAAGATCCTCACAGCCAACCTCTGGCAATTTTACGCTTTCTATTTGACTCTAGGCGTCATCGGAAGCGGGATGAGCCCGGTACCCTACGGCAACGTAGTGTCACACTGGTTCGATAGGCGCAGGGGGTTGGGTCTCGGTCTGATGATGTTCGGGCTAGGTTTCGGAGCGATGGTCATGCCCTCCCTGGCGCAACGGCTGATAGCAATGTTCGGCTGGCGTGTGGCATACGCGGCTGTCGGCTCTGGGATTCTGCTTATTTCAGCGCCGGTTGTCGCAGCGTTTCTGAGAGAGAGCCCTGAGAAAATGGGCCTCTTGCCCGACGGAGTAGCGCGTGCATCCAGCGCAAGGGCCAGAGAATGCGACGACCTGGGTCTGAGCTGGCATGATGCCTGGCATAGCCCAACCTTTTGGCTCATGGTGTCCGCGTTTTTCCTGGTAGGAGCGAGTGTGCATGCCTGTGTCCTTCATACGGCGGCGATCCTGACTGACCTCGGAAGCACTGCGCAGGCTGCCGCGCTGGCCAGCTCGCTTGTTGGTGTAGCACTGCTGATCGGGAGAGTGGGATCGGGTTATTTGCTCGACCGATTCTTCGGCCCACGCATCGCAGCCATCTTTTTCGGAGCCGTGGCCATTGGAATTGCCTTACTTTGGATCGGCAATAGCAGGGAACTCGGGTTCACTGGCGCATTTCTGGTGGGGCTGGGAATGGGAGCGGAGGTGGACATCATTGCGTACTTGACCAGCCGCTATTTTGGCCTGCGTGCCTTCGGAGAAATTTATGGATATGCTTTCGGCGCGTTCGCTCTCGCGGGCGGAATTGGCACGTTCTTGATGGGCTTCGGTTTCGATTTGACGGGGTCCTATAGGACACCTCTTGTTGGATTCTTTGCTGCAACTTTAGTTGCAATTGCGCTGATGACTCGACTTGGGCCATACCGATACAGCGCGCGCGGGGCAGAAGACACCGAGACGTTGCAGCTTCAACCGGAAGAGATAATATGAGGAGAGGACGATGACAGCGCAAGTCGCATCGGCCACGACACCGTTCGAGTTGCTGCGTGTGCGCGACGGCCTGATCGTGCATCAAGCGCTGTACGCTGCAGCGAAACTGGGTGTTGCGGACTTGTTACAGGATGGTCCGCGCACGGCAGCAGATCTTGCTCGTCAACTGGACGTCAACGAATCGGCGCTGCATCGCGTCTTGCGGGCGCTTGGCGGCCAAGGAATTTTTGAGGAGACGTCGCCCGGTACTTTCGTCAATAACCCGCTGTCCAGCTACCTGCAGACCGGAGTGCCTGGATCGGTCCGGTCCATGGTGATTTTCTGGGGGACCGAGACTTATTACCGTTCGTTCGGAGAAATCCTCTACAGCGTTCGTACCGGTCAGTCGGCGAGAACAGAGGTTTTCGGGATGGATGGCTGGGAATATCTGCAATTGCATCCCGAAATCGCTCGTATCTTCGATAACGCGATGACGGACCTCTCTGCGCTCGTGGGGCCAGCTGTCGCCGGTGCATACGACTTCGGGCGTTGGGGAAGCATCATGGACGTGGGAGGTGGCAATGGCATCCTGCTTGCGTCCATCCTCAAAGTGCATCCGGAACTGCGTGGTGTTCTGGCGGACCTGCCGCATGTGCTCGAACGCGCGCAGCAGCGCGGCTTCCTCGGTGGTGAGCTGGAGGCACGCAGCGCAATGCAACCCTGCGATTTCTTCCGCGAAGTGCCTTCCGGCTGCCGGGCTTACGTGATGAAACACGTGATCCATGACTGGGACGACGAACATGCCCGGGAGATCCTCGCTAATTGCCGCCGCGTGGTTCAGCCGGACGGCGCGCTCCTGCTTGTGGAGTGGACGCTGCCCGAAGGGAATCTCCCATCTTCAGGCAAGCTCTTTGATGTAGTAATGCTGGTCATGACCGGCGGGAAGGAACGCACGGCCGAAGAATACCGTCAACTACTGGCCGACGCAGGTTTCCGCCTCAATCAGGTCATTCCGACTTCGCCCGATTTGAGCATCATTGAGGCCCTGCCGGACTAGGTCATCTGAAAACCGCTATAGTATCACACTAGTTATATCGTAAACTTGTTAGTAAGCGATCTTCGACGCTCTCTCGCGAATTCCGGGCGGATGACGGGCAACCCTTCCATAATCCGGTAAGGTAAGAGTTGCCCTAAGCGCCCTCGGTTGTGGCAATATGATGCTGAAGGATGAAAGTCACTCGTCGAACCACGTTGTCCGAGGTCGCCCCAACGCTGGCGAAGCAGATTCCCCGATTTGTTGGAAACGTTAGTAGTTAAGCTGGGCTCAGGGGCTCATTGAGCCGAAACCACGTTGGCGTGGCGCGCGATCGCACACCACGTATTCCCGTCTTTCTTCCAGATATTCGTGAACCGTCGCTGGACCGTCTTTCCAGCCAGGGGGGCATCGCCGATCGGTTGGACGATCTCCGCGCCCATGATGATGGCGAAATTGCCGTCGATGCGGATGAATTCGATCTTCCGCTCGAACGAGGAGTAAACGGCTGATTTCTGAACCCTGGCTAGGACATCGTGCCGACCGATCACCACGTTGTTCGCTGGCGAATTGACCGTCAGCTGTTCACACCACAGGTGTTCGAGCGGGGCGTAGTTCCGTTCCAGAACTGCTTTTCGCTCCTGGTCGTCGAGCGATCGGACAGTTTCCTCGTCGGCCGGAGCACCGCCTAATGCTGAAATTGCTCTATCCGAGCCGATAGGGCCAAGGAACAGCAGTAGCAATACGAAGGTCGCTCCTTTTTTCATTTCACACCTCCTCCGAGGGCATTCCTCAGGCTTAACTATACAGCCGTCGAGACTCTGAAAGTCCGTCGAGTGAAGATCCAGCGGCGCCTTGCGCTGATCGCCTTTCTTGAAGACGCTCTGACTGGACCCCCAAATCCGCCTGGATTCGTTTCCGTGCTGCAGGCCTTGTGGGTCGTGTCGCGGGCAACTCTGACGTAACGCGATTAGGTAAGGGTTGCCGACCATCCGTCCGGAACTTCATTGCTCGTTTTCTGCGAAGCCGTTTCCAGCCGGCGTACAAGCGTCATGGTTCTCGTTGTTTCTTCAGCAGCGTAGGCCAATTCACGACTAGCGTCTCCGGTTGGGATCCCAGTTCTAGGGCCAGAGTAACGACCACGAACTTCTGTCCATCGGGCGCTATGTCATACATGCATTCAGGAGCCCTCGGAACCGGATTTGTCTGAAACAACGGCTGCACTTTTCCGATGACCACGCTCGAAGGTTGTTCAGAAATCTCAACGGACATCAGTTTATTATCCAAAGACATATAGAAAAGCTCTCGTCCATCAGCGCGCCACCGCGCGCCACCGCGCGCAATCGCCGCCGCTCGGCGAGACTTGCCATTTTCCTCCGCCGTGGAGAAACGGCGTCATGTACACCTCAATCCTTCCGGATTCATCCGTGTCGTACACGAGCCATTTGCCATCGGGTGAAAGGGCCGGTGTTCCGCGTAAAAAGTGCGGGTTCTGGACAACTGGAAAGATTTTGTGATCACCGAACAGTGGCTCCGCCCAGATTTCTCACGGCGAATTCCCTTGATTAGAGTGACTCTGAAAAATGAGATAGCGCCCGTCGGAAGACCACGACGGAAAGATTTCGTCTCCTTCGCCTGGTACGAGGAGGGTTGCGGTTCCCGTTCCGTCAGCAGCCTGCTGATAGATGTGACGTTTGCCGCCCTGAGTTGATGCGAAGGCTATGAATTTGCCGTCGGGCGACCACACTGGCAGTTCATCGCGGCCGGCGGAGAATGTGAGGCGCGAGCTGGTACCTCGATCGAGGTCGAATATCCAGATGTTGGAAGTGCTAGCCTCGGAGGCCCTGGAGACAGCCAGCTTGCGGCCATCGGGGGAGATTCGCGGAAAGCCGTAGACGTCCACTCTCGCTGTCTCCGCCAACTGTTTGCCCATGCGATCAAACCACAAAAGCCGTGCTTCGCTCACGGCTCCACTGGCATAGACGAGAATCCCATTCTCCGAAACCGAGAAATTCCCTTTCGCCATGGCGCTATCGACAGCGTCATGCCCGGCGAGTGGCAAGGCGTCTCCCGTGAGCTGCAGCTTGTTGGCGTCGAACCTCTGGCCCAGCAGGGTTCCTTGGCGCACGAACAATAGATATCCCGGCGGGGCATAAATTGCGCTCGATTCGTTCCGAAGCAACAGCTTGGGCTCGCCGCCGTCCAGAGACCCTATGTAAATCGTGGAGTCCCCTGAGGACGTGGCCTGGCCAAGAAAGAGGAAATGCCTGGCGTCTGGCAGAAATTGCGGCCAACGATGAGAGTACTGGCTCAAAGATTCAGTGAGTTTTGTGACGGGTTGAGGAGCGCCTCCGGACGCCGGAACGCGAAATATCGGGCCAGATAACAAAGCGAATAATATCGTGCCATCGGTTCCCCAAGCGCCGCCGCGCCCAGAAGCCGCGTCGCAAAGGGCCAGCAGAGGGCCACCGGCGGCATCGATCCGATAGAGCTTGCCATTGGCAAAGAATGCCAGCGAGCGGTTGTCAGACGACCAAAAGGGGAAGGTGGCTCCTTCGGTTCCGGCAAGTGCTCGTTCCGTTGCTCCGTCCAGGGACCGCACCCATAGGAGCTGCTTACCATCGGCGCTTCGGGCAGCGAATGCCAACGAATTGCCGTCCGGTGACAACACGGGTGGTCCTGCGGAAAGCCCCGCCAAAACAAACTTGGTGTTTTCTGGCGGCCCAATTTGCGAAATGATCGGCTGCGCCGGTTTAGGCGCACGAGAGAAATATCCAATACCGAGCAGGGCCGCAACTATCGTGAGGAGTGCCACCGTGGAAAACCACGCGATGCGCTCGTGAAGTCTGAGACGCGCATCCACTGGAGCGGCGGTGAGAGTCGTGACGTCCGGCGAGCCGGCAAGTATCTCTTCCATGGTGACACGGGCCTCGCCGATGGCTTGCAGACGCTGCTTGGGATCCTTCTGGAGGCAGCGGCGCAGGAGTTCGCGAAGTCGCGGCGGAACGGAAGCCGGGAGAGAAGACCAGTCGGGCTCGGCGCGAATTACACAGGCCAGGATGTCCGAAGTGGTTTCGCCTGCGAAAGCAGGCAAGCCTGAAAGCATTTCATACAACACACAGCCGAAAGCCCAAATATCCGTGCGGCGGTCCACGCGCTTGCAGCGAGCTTGTTCCGGCGACATATACGCGGCAGTGCCAAGGAGCACGCCCGCACGCGTTGCTGCGGCGCTCAGGGTGGGTGAGTTCCGCAGCTCCTCTTCGGTGCTTTCGCCTTCGAGAGCTTTCGCCAAGCCAAAGTCCAATACCTTCACTTGGCCGTCCGGCGTCAGTTTCACGTTCGAGGGTTTCAGATCGCGGTGAATGATGCCGCGCTCATGCGCGTACTCGAGCCCCTCGGCGATTTGCTTGGCAAGCGGCATTGCTTCCCCAATGCCAAGCGATCCCTGCTTGATTTGCTCGGCAAGCGTTGGCCCTTCCACCAGTTCCATTACGAGCGCGCGAACGCCATTCGATTCTTCAAGTCCATAAAGCTGGGAAATGTTGGGATGATTGAGGGAGGCAAGGACCTTCGCCTCGCGCTCGAAGCGCAGCATGCGTTCAGCATCGCGAGCAAACACTTCCGGCAGGACTTTCAGCGCCACGTCACGGCCAAGGCGCGAGTCCCGCGCGCGATACACCTCACCCATCCCGCCCGCGCCAATCGCGCACAAGATCTCATAGGGTCCCAACCGATCTCCGGGGGACAGGGGCATTTGGCAATTCTACACCGACTGCAGCTGGCAAGGCCCCACGCGCAATTAAAGCGAATGCGCCGCCACGGGGAAGATCCTTGAGATTCGCGCCTTTCGTAACGTGGCCCACCGCGTGACCTCGAGAGGACAACTACTCGAAACCAGTCGCGAAGGCTTTACTGATGCTTTCGTGCCATTGTTGTCGCTACGCCCGAGTCACGAGCAACCCTGACATAATCCGGTAAGGAAGGGTTGCCGACAATCCTCCAAGGGATTGCAAACTCTGGGGATTGAGAGCGTAATAGCAATGTTTCGCCAACTGTCAGGTAAGAGTTTGCCTGCGAGCAGAAGCAGGATAAAGCCCGGCCAAAACGGAGCAGCAACAAATGCGAGCCACTTCGGATGAGGTCTACAAGCAGATTGACAACGCTCTGTATAACGAGCAGGGCGGCACCTGGTGGGATGAAAACCAGTGTCTGCACTTGCTCAAGTCGTCCGTCAATCCGGCCCGTGTTGGGTACTTCCGCAGACTCCTCGATCACGCGCTTAAGTTCGACTATCGCGGCGCGGCGGCGCTGGATGTAGGCTGTGGCGGCGGCATTCTTGCTGAGGAATTTGCTGCGATGGGCTTTCATGTGACAGGCATTGATCCCTCGGAGCAATCGCTGAACACGGCCAGACAACATGCCCGCTCCATGGGCTTGTCCCTCCAGTACCAGCAGGGGACCGGGGAATCTATTCCGTTTGCCGATAATACTTATCCGGTTGTGTACTGTTGCGACGTGCTGGAGCACGTGCGCGACTTGCCAAAAGTGATCGGCGAAATCTACCGAGTGATGAAACCGGGCGGCGTATTTTTCTTCGACACGCTGAACCGCACCTTCGTCAGTAAGCTGGTGGCGATCAAGATATGGCAGGAATGGAAGAGCACGGCCTTCATGCCGCCCCGGCTTCACGAGTGGAGAATGTTTATTCGGCCGGAAGAATTAAGAGGATTGCTTGTGCAGGCCGGATTTGAGTTCAAAGAGTTTCGTGGCACGTCGCCGGACGTGAGCGTTCCCAAAATGATCAGCCTGCTGCGAAAAAGAGCCCAAGGCAAAATCGGCTACAAGGAGCTTGGCCAGAGATTCAAACTCGTAGAAAGCCACGACTTGAAAATTCTTTACATGGGATACGCCGTCAAGCCGTTGCAGTGATCCGCACATTGGGGTTTTCGGCAGTCACTGGCGAAAACGAGCGTTTACGTTCACAGTAACGGGCCGATTCTGGGCAAATGACGGGCTTAACTGGAAGTTATTCGGGGCCAGAAGTCCGCTTGGGTGAAGTGAGGGTTCTTCAGAAGTGGCTTGCGTTCGGATTTCATCGAACCCCGTTACCGCCAATGAAAGGCACTTAGACGAGTACGCGACGTATCAAGACTTTGCTGGTGGGCTGTGATACTTTTTGTCCAAGATGGGCCAAAAAAATTCAGCGAAGTTGATGTTCTTCTGCGAGAAGATGACGGCAGGCAAGTCCACTCTCGCAAGAAATTTGGTCATTCGAGAAAATGCTGTCCTTCTTGTGCAGGACGATTTCTTGAATGCCTTGTTTCCAGACGAGATCACCGACATTCCGAGATTCGTCAAGTACTCTTCTCGATTGAAGAACGCGTTCACGCCACATGTTTGTGCTCTCTTGTCGAGGCAACGATTCTGGATGTATTGCCGATCCGGAAGCGATCGGGGCCAGTTTCGGGAGATTAGTACCTTCAAGTCGGCATCTCGTCAGCAAATCAAACACTGACGAGATGCGCGTTTTTCGTTACCTATTTGGTGAAACTTCCGACAACCGACTTCCGGCGGAAATTGGCCCTGGGCAGCGCGCCCTGAATCTTGTTGGTGATGAGCTTAGGAATGGGAGCGCTTGACGCTGCAAGGGTTTTATTGCTTCCCGCTGGAATCGGTCGAGTCAGCATAAATCCGCTGCAGCAGAAGAATCCACGCGGTGTCGGCCAATGGATCGGAAGGCACCTGGAAATCCACGCCCCGATGGCGGAGGTCTGTTGAGAAAATCGACATGATGCGACCCAGAGTCAAATTGTCAGCGTTTGATGCCCGGTCCCCAATTGCGGCTTTCCAGAGAATGGAAAAGCGAATGGCATGGCTTGGGTACGTGGCGCGGACCTGTCCATTTTCGAGAATTGACCAGTTGCCATCGGCGTTCGAATGAATCTGCGCTGCGGCCGACATGTGGGGCGACGCCGCATCCGAATCGCCGATGGGACCGATGCGGTGGTACACCCGATCCGTGTCCGCGCAGAGAGCGACATTTCCGAAGGGCGACTGCTCGCTCCGCATTGGACCATCGAGTCCTTCCGGCCAGTAATCGAAACTGCCGCCAGAGCCTTCATAAAACCAGGAGAGCGTGCTGGCGCGGACGACGCGCCATGGTTCGAACAGCCCGGAACTGCCCATCACTCTTAAGAACGGCAACGGATAGTTGACGCGTGTTGCTCCGTAAAAGGATGGGTTGTCCACGTGCGTTCTGCCTGCGAGCATAGGTCCATTTATGTTGACGGCCACGAATTCAGGATTCACGCACGATGTGCCGAAGGCAGCCTTCGCGGCCTCAAGAAATCTCTTATTGTGCAGAATCAGATCGGCACCGTCGACAAGCGGCTCGCCGCCCACGGCCCAGTCTCCCCGGAACCACGGATCAACCGGCCGTATGGCTTCCTCATGCGCTTCATCTTTAATCCCCTCTGGAGCGTAGGTTGCGAGCGCCCGATAGGGAGCATATCGCTCAAACATGGAGCGTATCTGTTCACGGTCCGCAAATGCCGGCTCGATGCGAATAGGCTTAGGAATGAGTTTCATGAATCCTCGAGCAGTGCTTTGGGATTTGTCTCCAGTTCTACGTCAGCTGCCACTGATAGTTCACCAGCAGCAGACTGGGATCGCTTGGGCAGGGCAAAGGCCAGGGCCGCTGATACAAGGAAGGAAACCCCGGCACAAGTCAGGCCGGGGTAAAAACTGCCCATCTTTTGGCGAATCAGACCTACCGTATAAGGTCCGACAAAACCGCCGAAGTTGGTAACCGATGTCACCAGCGCAATGCCCGCAGCAGCTGAGGAGCCGGTCAGGAATTCGCCGGGCAACGAGAAGAAGATAGGCAAGAAGCTGTAGGCTCCGACAGCGACAGCCGAAAAAAGAACAACAAAGAAAAAGGGCGAGCGAGGCCCTCCGAGCAGCAGGAAGGCAATTCCGGCTAGAGCGCCCAAACTTGCCATGTGATACCGGCGCTCTAGCGTGCGGTCCGAGTGCCGGGATACGAGGATCATGGCAATCAGAGCAAGCAGATTAGGGATCATAACCGCGATGCCGACTACGGTGTTGGATTGCCCACCAAAGCCCGACTTCATGACCTGCGGCAGCCAGAAGCTAAAGGTGTAGGAGGCAAACGCGAAAGCAAGACCCATACAAGCCAGATGCCAGACTCTGGCGTTCACCAGAGTCCGTGCCACGGAAAGGGATTGCTTCTTTGCACCGAGCTTTAGCCGGTCT
Organism: Candidatus Acidiferrales bacterium; assembly: GCA_963722985.1. Lineage (GTDB taxonomy): Bacteria > Acidobacteriota > Terriglobia > Acidiferrales > UBA7541 > Acidiferrum. The sequence goes on from CAVROZ010000009.1 coordinate 273,596, forward strand.
TCTCGCTCCAATTGGTCGGCGATCCATGCCTTTTCATCTGTGGTCAGAAAGTTCGCCTCTGCCGGTTTGCTCGGCAACAGGACAGGCACCAGAAACGCGAACGATGCGGCGGGCAAACCTTCCAGGATGAGCAGCCATCTCCAACTACTGAGGCCGAGCCAGTGCGCGTGATCCAGAATGAAACCTGAAATTGGGCCACCCAATACGCCGGCTAAGGGTATGCCTACCAAAATCAACGCAATCGCCTGCGCCTTTTCTCTTTGCCGGAACCAGTAGCCCAAGTACAGAACGATGCCCGGAAAGTATCCAGACTCCGCGAGACCAAGCGCAAAACGGGCGACATAGAGCTGATGGACGGACTGCACAAACCCCGTTAGAGTGGCAACCGCGCCCCACGTGATCAGGATGCGGGCGATCCAGACACGCGCGCCAATCTTGTGAAGGATGAGGTTGCTGGGGATCTCGAACAAGAAGTAGCCCCAAAAGAAAATTCCTGCTGCAAATCCGAACTGCTGGCTGGTGATCGCCAGCTCCCGATTCATTGTCAGAGCTGCGAATCCCAGGTTGATTCTGTCGATGAAGGCAAGCACAAAAAGTACAAACAGGAATGGCAGCAGCCTGATCCTGAGCTTCCGGATCGTCACCGTCTCGATGGGGTTCGAAACAATCCTAGGGGCGCTTGCCATACGTACCTTCCTATCGTCTTGCAGCTTAACAGCGACTGCAGACATGACAATGGTTTGCGCCTGACCAAAACATTGACAGGCAAGTGACTGAAAGCAAGAATGTTCGAACTGCCATGAACGTGCGCTTCGGAGCATTCGAGGTCGATCTGGATGGCCGCCGGCTGTTGAAGAGGGGAATGCCAATCAGCCTCCGGGAACAATCGTTTCAGGTACTCGCAGCTCTCATGGAACAGCCCGGCGAGATTGTTACGCGCGAAGAGTTGCGCCGACGGCTCTGGTCGTCGGACACGTTCGTCGATTTCGAAGTTGCGCTAAATTCCGCCGTTAGCCGGTTGCGCGATGCTCTGGGCGACTCGGCCAATTCTCCCAGTTTCATCGAGACGATTCCCAAGCGGGGCTATCGCTTAGTTGTCCCGATACCTAAACGGCCTGCCGTAGCGGTGATGCCGTTCGTGAGCCAAACCGGAGACGCGAAGGATGAATATTTCAGTGATGGATTGACGGACGAATTGATTCGCGGGCTCTCGCGTGTCCAAGGCCTGCGGGTCACTGCAGGCAGCGTTGTATTTCGCTTTAAAGGCCAGCGTTGCGATGCAAGACAAATCGGCAACGAACTGGGGGTTGAAGCTGTGCTGGAAGGGTCGGTATGGAGGACAGGAGACAGCATCCGCATTAGCGTTAACCTCGTCGGCGTGAAGGATGGCTTCAATCTCTGGGCACAGCGCTTCGACAGCAATTTAGGCGACGTGTTCACTATCCAAGATGAGGTTTGCTCGGCGGTAGCTGAAGCAATGCACATCCGCTTGGCGTCCCAGCTCCCGAAAGCGCACCCACGCAACGCAACAGCCTACATGCAGTACCTGAAGGGAGCCTACCTTCTTAAGAAGCGGCGGCCAGACGGCATCCGGCGCGCTTTCGAGTACCAGCAGGAGGCGATCCGGCTGGAGCCCGATTGGGCCGAACCCTATTACGGCGCGGCCATGTCTTACATCGTGAGGACAATTTACGGAGAGTTGCCTCCCGGTACTGCCCTACCCGAGGCGGAAAACTTGGTCTCGAAGGGGCTGGCACTCGACGAGAATTCAGCAATTCTCCACAGCACATTGGGAATGCTGCGAATGTTTCAGTGGCGGTGGGCCGAGTCGGAAAAGGCGCACCGGCGGGCGATCAGTCTGGAGCCGGCGAATGCGTTTCCGCACCAATGTTATCCCATTCTTTGTAGCTTTCTGGGGCGGCATGACGAAGCTGTGTTCCATGCCTCCAAAGCTGTCGAACTCGACGCGTTGGACTTGATGACCAACTTTCGCCTCGTGCAGGCCAATTGTTATGCACGCCGATATGACGAGGCGGTGCGCGCTGGGCGTATCGCCATCGAGCTGACCCCAGACTCGCCTTACACCTATTTCTACCTGGCCTTATCCTTGGCAGTATTGGGCTCGAATGAAGAAGCTTGGGAAATGGCAAGCATGGGCAGAAAGCTTGCCGGCGGCATGCCGCTTGGCGAGGGCTATTTCGGCTACCTTGCCGCAATGCTGGGACACAAGATCGAGGCTCGCAGCGTGGTCAGGAAACTGGAAACCCGTCGCGAACAGGCTTACAGCCCCGCCTTGCCGATTGCGTGGACCTATGTCGGCTTGGGTGAAACAGTCGCTGCCCTCGACTGGTTAGAGACAGCTCTGGCCGAACACGATCCGTTCTTGGGATCTGCGATGGTGTTCCCCGGTTACGACGCTATACGCGATCAAGCAAGATTCAGGCGTCTGGAACACCAACTCAAACTTTCGACCTAGTGGAAGTTCCCGTCCGCAAACAATGTGCGGATATTTTGGCTTAGAAACTAAGCCCCGTATCGTTGCCAATCCGGACGTAATCCTGCTGGCCACGAGCGGATCAGTACCGACAAATCTTAGGGCTGTATCGGAAGCGCGAGTAAGCAAGGTGCGCACAGAAGCTCGTTGGGATTGCGCGCTTTCGATACAGCGACTTGAAGGGAGCGGCTCGGGTTGCGGCGGACGCGGGTGTTATGGTGCAGCAACGCTAGCTGTCATTCCAAAGGGTGAGAGTCCCTTCGACAGAATAGTCTAGTAACTGTCGTAGTTATATCCAGCGGCGAGAAGGGTGACCGACTCGTCGGAAGCCTGGAGGTAAAAGTCCCGATGGCCGGAAGAACTCTGGTCAGATCTGCACAGGGGGCGAGCAACTTGACAGGCCGTAGCAAAAGCGAACCAGGAAGCCCCGAAAAGTCGGCCCTGCGTGAAGCGGATTGCAGGACAGTCGGGAGAGCCGAGCCACTCATAACATGGCGAAGGCCTATGTCGGAACCGCATGTCTGGAACAAACCGGTTGCGATCTCCCCGGGGTCGCAGAGGGCGGCATGTCAAGAAGGACGGACAGCGAAAGCGTGGAACCACTCGGAGGTCGCCTAGGCGCAGTGTGCACAGCGAAGGCATCTCATATAAGCTGCAGAGCGGTGAAGATGAGATGTGCCTGTGAGTGGGGCGGATGGGGCCGATTAAGCGTGGATGGACCGAGACAGAAGAACTCGGACCGGAGCGAGGGCCCCTGGGGTAGAGCGGCAGAAGCCGTTCGAACGGAGGTGCTTCAGCGCGCAACGTCCCCCGGCACAGAACGGGGAACCGACGTATGCAGCGGGGAGTGCGCAGGATGGAGGCAAACCGAGCGACGCGCGGCTTGTGTCGCACGGGCAGGCCCTGTCTGAAAAACCGGCCTTGAAGCCGTACTGGGGAAAACCCGCCGTACGGAATTTTAGGGAGGGCAATGGAAACGTCGGCATCATTCGAAGCCCGCTACGCGCCATTGCTCTACCCGACCAAATTCAATTGAGGAAGAGTAGGTTTGGCGGCGTCCCGGAGAGAGGCAGAAAAGCACAGCACCCAACCGGGACAGAAGAAGAGTTGCTGAAAGCTCAAATGTGATGCGGTAAGGATGACCCTGGGGAGTGAAGAAGAGAGATTGGTTGGACGGGAAGACACAAAGTGAGGTAGCGAGCGGAAGCACGCAGAAGTTTCTTGATGTTGATCGGCGTCTCATGCAGCAACAGCCTCCCGGGTGGGCGGAGAACGAAGCTGGAGCTCCGCAGCTGCAAGTCTTTGAATGACCAGCATCGGCCCACCGCACTTGGGACAAAGCCAAGCATCGCTCGAACTGGCGGTGGTTACCTCTGGCTCGGCATGTGGTGCCGAGCCGAGCAACTGAAAGCAAAGTGGCAAGGTTGTGGCCCGTCTGCGATTGGCCAAGAAGCCGAAGTTACGGATGCGCACGAAACCTTGGGGAAGCAGATGCAACAGGAAGCGGCGTAAGAACTCATCGACAGATAGAGACAGCAATTTCTGCTCGTTATTGTGGACGGAATCGCGCCAACGAAACGTGACCTTTCCGTCAGCAAATGAGACCAGGCGGTGGTTGGAGATGGCCACGCGATGAGTGTAACGGCCCAGAGAACGGAGCACATGCTCTGGGCCTCCGAAGGGACGTTTCGCGTAGACCACCCAGTCCTTTCGGAACAGTGGTCTCAGCCAGGCAGCAAAAATTTTCGGTTGAGCGAGGAGCTTCAAGTCTCCATAAAAGTTGAGCTTGCCGTCATGAAAAGCGCGCTTGAGCGCTTCGTGGAATTTGCCGCGAAAGATAGCGCCGAGCACTTGGACGGGAAGAAAGAAGTCGTAGCGTGGTTTGATCCAGCGGGTGTGATCGGCAGACAGCCCACCGGCCGGCACCACGCTATGTATATGCGGGTGAAATTCGAGCTTTTGAGTCCAGCTGTGCAGCACGCTGAAGAAGCCGATTTCCGCACCGAGATGCTGGGGATCGCGCGCGACTTCCAGAAGGGTTTCCGCACTGGTGCGAAACAGGAGATCGTAGATGACCTTCTTGTTTTGCAAGACCAACGGAGCCAAATGACGAGGAAGCGTGAACACAACGTGGGCGTAGCGCGTCGGGAGAAGTTCCTGGCGACGCGCTGCGAGCCAGCGATCGCGAGCTCCTGCCTGACACTTCGGGCAGTGCCGATTTCTGCACGAGTTGTAGGAGATGGCACGATGTCCGCAGCGGGTGCATTCATCGAGATGCCCGCCGAGCGCGGCAGTACGACACCGCGCGATGGCCTGGAGCACTTTGACGTGCTTCCAGCGGATCCACTTACGGCTTCGTTCGATGAATGCGTCTCCCGCAGCGCGGACCAGATCGGCCACCTCCAGCGGTGGCCGGTCCATCTACTTGTCCTGTGGTGACCTGTCTTTGAGCTTCAGCGAGTCGAGAGGACTGGCGGTTGCGTTCAGATGGCGTTGGGAGAGGTGCAGGTAGATGGTGGTTTCTTCCAGATCGCGATGGCCTAACAGCATCTGGATAGTTCGTAGATCAGCGCCGTCTTCGAGGAGATGAGTGGCGAAGCTATGCCGTAGAATGTGTGGGTGCACGTCTTTCTGGAGGCCCGCTCGCTGGGCGGCTTCCTTGCAAGCGTCCCAGACCACCTTGGTGGTGATCGGTATATCGCCGGTGTGCCAGCGGTTGCCTGGAAACAGCCAGGTAATTGGTCTTCGGCGCAAACGGCGGCAATGTGCATGGAGTTCTTCGAGTAGCACTGGACTTAACCGCTGACCGGCGGTGCGGAAATTCTACAGTTTACTTTCAGTTTGGGAACGGTTACGGTACGGTTAGCGGCTACGGTTAGACGCGTTTTCCGCTGTTTTAACGGCGGGTACCGTAGCCGGGAGAACGGTTAAGTTATTGATCTTATGGTACTTTAGCGTTTAGGGTTTGTTTCCCACCCTCTCCGCCATTTTCCTGTTTTTGTTTTCAAATGAAGGATTCGCTCAGATCGAGCTTTCCTCGGTCTCGTAAGTCTTCGGCCAGTTTGTGCAGTAGGCGAGTCAACAACCCACTGCGTTGCCAATGTTGGAAGCGCCGATGACAGGTCTGATAGGGCGGATAGCGAGACGGCAAATCGTGCCAAGGAGCACCCGTGCGTAGAACCCAAAAGACTCCGTTCAGCACCGCGCGTGTGTCCTGCCACGGCCTCCCGCGTCCATCGGCCCGTCGCTTCGGACGGAACAATGGTTCGAGAACGGCCCACTGGGCGTCGGTGAGGTCCATGCTCTCGGTTTACGCCGTTTGTCATAAGTTTCAACCGTTCAGCGGCTTGAATGTGTTTATGAGATAACTTCTAGTTAGGACGCCCGTCTTGCGGCTGTACCTCTTTTGTAGTGACCGTTCCCGGCGTCACGGCCTGGGCTTCGAGATCCGCTATGAAGGAATCCCATGCAGTGGACGAGGAAGACCGTTTATCGAATCGTTGAATTATGCGGCCGACGTCCGTCAGGGGATCAAGGTAGTTTGCGTGCAATTTGTAGAGTTATTCCTATTCATAGCGCAAGGCGATGATTGGATCGACGCGAATTGCTCGGCGAGCAGGAATATAGCAGGCTGCTACCGATAACATTGCCAGCAAAATCGCGACAGCAATCATAGTCACCGGATCGTTGGCATACACATCGAAAAGCATCGCCTTCAGATAACGCATCACCCCAAGCGCCACGCCAATCCCAACCCCAGCGCCAACAATCGTCAGCACAATTCCCTGGCGCAACACTAGCTTCAGCACGCTCCCCGATGGAGCCCCAAGTGCCATGCGAATTCCGATTTCACGCGTGCGTCGCGAGACTTCGTACGAAAGCAAACCGTATAGTCCCAGGCAAGCGAGCGCCAACGCCAGGACACCAAAGAAAACCGCCAGCCGTGCGATCAAACGCTCTTGAAACAGCAGCCGATCAATCAACTCAGATTCTGTGCGCACATCAAACAGCGGCAGATTGGTGCTCACCTGCGCCACCACTTCCCGTATCGCGGGGAGAATGGCCTGCGGATCAGCTGCCATACGCACCTCAAACGACGCGCCACCGCGTGTCTGCGGCTCGTAGATCGTGGCGTGAATCTCTCGCCGCAGGTCGTTGTATTTCGCATCGCGGACCACCCCAACGATTTCGTACCCTGGACTTGCTGGCTCGTCTGCGCCACCTTCCGACTTACCGAACATCTTACCGAGCGGACTTTCTTTCCCCAGATATTTTGCGACGAAGGCCTGATTCACGATCACGGGAGTCGGCGCCGAACTTGGAGTCGCTCCGTTGTTCGCAGCCGACACACCGAAATCAGGAGCCTCGAATCCGCGGCCCGCAACAAATGGAATGTGGACAGTCTCAAAGAAATTCGGTCCGACACCAAGTATATCCGCTTGAGCCTCTTGATCCTGCGGTGTTCCTGGCCAGTGGAAACTAGTGATCAAGAGTCCGTTGCTCAAGAGTGGAAGCATCGAATAGCTCGCGGATTTAATACCGGGAGCTTCCGAAAGCCGACCCTGCAAGTCGCGATAGAAACTATCAATCTGCGCGCCTTTGTAACCGGCAAGGCGTGGATCAACGTCGAATATCAAAATGTTGTGCGAATCGAATCCAGCGTCAACGCTACGGAGGTTCGCAAGGGTGCGCACCAGCAGTCCCGCGCCCACCAGCACCACAATCGCCAGCGCCACTTGCGCCACCACCAGCGCATTCCCAATGCTGAACCATTTTCCGCCCACGTGTCGCGAACTCACGGCGCTTCCTCCTTCCTTCAGCGCCTGCGTCAAATCGGTCCACGAGCTCCGAAGCGCCGGTGCCAAGCCGAATAGAATTCCGGTCAGCAGTGAAATGGCGACAGTGAACGCCAGCACGCGTGGGTCAACGCCCATTGCAAATCCCAACGGACGCGTCTGACTGGTCGCGACAAAGGAAACAATCGCGCTCGCTCCCCAGTACGCAAAAAGAATCCCCACCGCGCCGCCAAGCAGCGAAAGCACCACGCTTTCCGTCAGGAGTTGCCGAACCACCCGGGCCCGCCCCGCGCCCAGCGCTAGTCGCACGGACATTTCCTGTCGTCGCGCAGTCGCCCGAGCCAGCATCAGTCCCGCGACGTTCGCACAAGCAATCAGCAAAATTATTCCGACGGCGAGCATGAGCACATACAGCGGATCAGCGAAGCGTTTGCGGTGTCCGCTCAGTCCGCTGTGCGCAGGCACAAGTGTCAACTGCGGGTCATCTTCGAGAGCCAACGATACCTTAGGTGTAGTGGGCTCTGGTGGCACCTGCTTTCCATCTGCCGGCGTTTCAGATTTTGGCGCAGTTCCCGGCTTTTGTTTGAGCGGCACTGGTGCAGTAACCGAAAGACCGCCAGCAGCCGGAATTGTCGTTTGCGCAGCGGGACTCGGCGCAGCCTCGGCACCGTGGAAAATGGCGACGGGTCCATACAGCGTTTCATTTCTGAAAAGTCCGTTCAGAGCGGGCTGGACCTCGACGAGTTGCGTTCCAGGTTTAAGCCGGCCAACAATCGTCAGCCACCAATAACCCGCGTCGCTTTGCCGGTTCCTCCAAAGCGTGCCATCGGAAATCCGTTGTGCCACGGAAAGCGGCAACCAAACGTCATAGTCACTGCCGGGTGTAATTCCAGTGAATCGTTGTTCAGCAACGCCAATGATCGTGAATGGCACGCTGTTCAATTCCACAGCACGGCCCACAATATCGTGCGCACCTCCGAACGCGCTCTGCCAATACCCATAGCTCAATACCGCGACGGGGGCCGCCGCCGGAGCATCATCGCTCTGGTCGAAAAGCCGTCCCGCCGCGGGTTTCAGACCCAAAGTTCGGAAGAAATCTCCGGAAACCAGCTGGCCGGTGATTACCTTCGCGGGGCCGTTGCCCGTCAAATCCAACCGCCCGCTATTGGCAAACGCCGCAGTCCCCGAAAACATATTCGTTTTCGCGATTTCGCGAAACATTGGCTCAGAGAACGAGCAGCCCGACGGATTCTGTGCGCCCATCCGCAAATCGTTTACACAATCGCCTGCGATTTGATATCCGTGAACGTTGGGCGACTTACGCGCGCTCCATCGCAGCAAAACCAATTGCGACGGATTCTCGACCGGAAGCGACCGCAGCATCACAGCGTCGATCAAACTAAAAATGGCTGTATTCGCGCCGATGCCTAGCGCCAGCGTAAGAATCGCGACCGCCGCAAACCCCGGAGAATTGCGCAACCCGCGCAGTCCAAAGCGAATGTCCTGCAGCAACTGATCGAACCAGACAAAAGTCCAAAGCTCTCGCGTGTCTTCCTGCACTCGCGTCACAGTCCCGAACTTGCGCACCGCCGCATAACGCGCTTCGTCTGGCGACATTCCGCGGTCGATGTTCTCTTGCGTCGCTGTTTCGATGTGATTCCGAATCTCTTCATGGAGCTCCTCCAACAGGCGCTTACGGAGTTTCATGATTCTCTCCCCTCCGTTGGGCGAAGAATCTGCGCGATTGCCCGCGAAAGTTTGGCCCACTTGGTCGTTTCGAGAGTAAGTTGCTTCCTTCCCTTTGCGGTTAGCTTGTAAAACTTGGCCCGACGATTATTTTCAGAGGTTCCTTCTTCAGCCGAAATCCATCTACGCTTTATGAGTCGATGGGGTGCCGGGTAAAGCGATCCCTGCTCGACTTGCAACACATCGTCTGACCTGAATTCGATCGCTCTCGCGAAAGCGTGGCCGTGAGCAGGTCCGAGGGGAAGCGTGCGGAGAATCACGTCCAAGGTACCTTGCAGCAGTTCGATGCGTTCCTTTTGTTCTGAAGTAGACATTCTAGGTGATGCTATTGTGCCTCCAGTAGAATGTCAAGGTGAGCTTGCGGACGCTGTTAAGGCCTGACTCGATGACCGCGTATCGTCCCAGTGGTTCCGCCTGAGGGCAGACAGTTCCGGGAAGAGTTTCCAAAATTTTCCTCGCTGGAACGATGATGATGCTTACTCCCATATTGACTGCCTCTGCTTGTGCTGTTGTGGACGAAAAAGGAATATCCCACTGCCCGTGCCAGTCCCAATAGGTGCGCGCCACCGAGCCCGGACATCGCAGTACGTGTTCCAGCCGCGGTTTGCATGGGGGTCTTCACTGTGTTGCGCACAAATGCAGGCGACCCGCTTAAACCGCCAATAGAGCGCCCCTCAACCAGATACGCTTCCATCTCGCCAAAGCCTTCGATGGCAACTTGCCTTTCGGCATCATTGGGAGTTGAATCCCGAAGTAGAGTTCTCTTTGCGCGCAATTCCCACGGCGCATCGGGTACAGATGCTGGAGACCGGTTCGCTCGACATTGGATTTCTTCATGTGCCAATTGGTGAGCACTCGGCTCTCGATGTTGTCCAGTGCATCGCGAACCCTTCGTACTCGTCGTAACGTCGTTGGCATGACATTGAATTGACTCCTTCCTTTGCCATTGTTCCGATTCACTTTTCAATTTTTTAGAGACCTGTTCATCGAGGTTTACGCGCCGGCAACACCTCAAACCAGTCTGATATTGCGTTCCATCGTCCTGATAATTGAGTCCATCCTGCCGTTGAGCACCTGCTTCGCCATGCTCAATGTGAAGCCTTTCACCGCGTGAAACGGAACGTGCGACGGCAAGGCCAGGGCGAACGGATCCACTACTGCATCCACGACAACGGGGCCGTCCTTGTATGCAAGAGCTTCAGCAAGCGCATCTCGAACTTCGCTGGGCTCCTCGATACGGATTCCCTTTGCTCCCATCGCTTCGGCAACCTTGGCGAAGTTGGGGCTTTTGAAATCCACTCCGAAGGGGACAATGCCGGCCTCTTGCTGTTCGATTTTGACGAAGTCGAAAGAATCGTTGTTGAGGATGACCTGAAGCACCGGAGTTCTTCGTTCCACTTGCGTCAAGAGATCGCCAAAGGCAAGCATCGCGTAGCCGCCGTCGCCGCAGAGGGCGATCGTTTGGCGACCTGGATATGCCAACTGTGCGCCAAAAGCATTGGGCGCGGCGTTCGCCATGGATGCCCATGAGAACGAGCCGAAAAGCCTTCGATCCCTGCCGCCACTAATATGTCGCGCCAGCCATATAACAGCCGTTCCGGTATCAGCGAAAAAAAGCGCGTCATCCGAAGCCAGATCGCTGAGCGTTTTGGCCAAGAATTCCGGACGTATGGGCTTGATCTGGGGACCTTTATCAACGTAGTGCTGCAAGAGACCGTGGAACGAGTTCGTTTCCGCGATGTGGTTTTCGAGGAAGCGTCTGTCGGTTTTTTCCCGCACGCGCTCGAGCAGTGCATTCACAGTGGTCTGGATGTCGCCAACAAGGCCAAGATCAACAGCCGTGCGGCGCCCAATATGTTTCGGGTTCTTGTCAACCTGGACTTTTTTCACCTTGTCGCCGGGGAGGAACTCTGAGAATGGAAAATCGGTGCCCAGCAGCAGCAAGAGCTCGGCCTGATTAATTGCGTCGTAGGCTCCGCCGTAACCGATCAGGCCTGTCATGCCGACGGCATTAGGATTGGCGTGCTCCAGCCACTGTTTGCCGCGGAGCGCATACCCGACTGGCGCTTTTAATCTTTCTGCAAGTTCAACCACTTCATCGCGTGCGTACCTGCAGCCATCGCCCCCGAAAATTGTTACCGTTTTTGCATCGTCGATCATTTCCACGAGTCGATTTAAGTCCGCATCGGCTGGGCGCAAAAGCGGGGCCGCCGGAATCGTTATCCGGGTCGACTCGACTTCCACATCCATGGACGCGATGTTACCGGGTAGAGAAATGACCGTGGGGCCTTTCTCCAGGATCGCCGTTAAAATTGCGGTATGGAACACGGCACGAGCCTGCTCGGGATTGACGACTCGTGCGGTATAGAGCGAGACGGTATCGAAGAATTTGTACGGATTGAGTTCCTCAAGCGTGAACGTGTCCAAGATGCTTGTTTCGACGTCGCCCGCAATTGCGATAATCGGCGCACCTTCTTTGCGTGCATCCATCAATCCGTTAAACAGATGAGTGACCCCGGGACCAGCGGTTCCACAAACTGCCACCGGATTGCCCGTCAGGTAAGCTTCGGCAACAGCGGCAAAAACTCCATATTCCTCGTGACGGACATGGATGAAATCGATCTTGCCGTTTCGGCGAAGTGCATCGATAAACGGGTTGAGTGCGTCTCCCACAATTCCATAGCAGCGTTTGACGCCGGCGTTGGCCAGCATCTCACACAAGACATCTGCGACTTTCATCGACATGACAATCTCCTTATACGAGACAATTCCCGACTAGCTATTTGGACTCGCCATGAAGTTTCCTGTTGTTCCCTTTACCTCGCGCGTTTGTGAATGAACGAGGACTGAAAGCATCCTGTCGGCCAAAGATGCCGTCGGCTTACGTGACTGAAAAGAGACGCGTTGCGCTTTCCGATGTGATTTGGGCCGCAGAATCGCTGTCAACACGTTCACTCAACTGCCTAGGCTTTGACGGCGGGGATTCTCGACTTAGTCCTGTGAATGGTCTGCCGGCGGTGCAATACCAAGGCGTTTCATTTTGTAAAAGAGCGTTGTGCGCTTCAGGCCAAGTCTTGCAGCTGCCCCTCGCGGACCTCCGAGCTTCCAATTGGCGCGCTGGCAAGCAGTCAGAATTTCTCTACGCACCTTGTCTTCCAGGGTGGGGTTTAAAATCTCTGGTTCCGACTGCTCGTAGCTTTCGAGAGATGCTGGTTCAAAGATGCCATCGTTGGAGAGAATGACGCCACGCGCGATGTAGTTTTGGAGCTCTCGAATGTTGCCGGGCCAGTGATAGCGAACCAAGGAGCGCATGGTTTCCTGAGGAATCGATTCGATCGATTTGTCCATCGAGACGGCAAACTGTTGAATGAAATATTCCACGAGTTCGGGGATATCGGCTTTTCTCTCGCGCAGTGGCGGCAGATAAATTGGGAAAACATTCAGCCGGTAGTATAAGTCTTGGCGGAATTCACGATCCTGAGTCATTCGCTTCAAGTCTTGGTTGGTTGCAACGACAACGCGAACATCGACTCGCGTTGTGCGTGTGCTACCGACGGCCTCAAACTCACGCTCCTGCATGACGCGGAGCAGTTTGGGTTGAAGCTCCAATGGCATGTCTCCAATCTCATCGAGAAATAGCGTGCCGCGATCGGCCAACGTGAAGCGGCCGACGTGAGAGTTGACGGCGCCCGTAAAGGCTCCGCGTTCGTGCCCGAACAGCTCGCTTTCAAGAAGGCCGGCGGGGATTGCCGCGCAATTCACCTTCACCAGACTTCGGTTTCGACGGGGGCTGAACTCATGAATCGCGCGAGCGATGACCTCCTTTCCAGTGCCGGTTTCACCCGCGATCAGAACTGTCGTATTTGTGGGCGCAACCGCTTCTACTAGAGCCAGGATGCCGCGGAGACTTCCACGTCGGCCCACGATTGTCTCCACAAAGGCAAGTTCCGCGTGCTCGTCTTTGTGAGAGCGCAGCTCTTCATTCCGATACATAAGTGTGTTCATTGGCATGTTTTCCGCATTTCCGTTAATTTGCATCACGGAAGTAGAAGCTGAGCTCATTTTTCACTCCTAAACATCGCGCCGACTCTCCCTGCCAAATTAAATGGGACACGTTATCTACGTCCCCTTCTCAGACCGCCTTTCCACTCGTTGCCTGCGGATCCACTCTCGGATGTATCCGGCACAGTTCTTTAGCTTGATTGAATCCGCTTCCCACTTCTCAAGAGATTTGACGGCTTCGCCGTCTACCGACCGCAAATCTGTCAAGTCCAGGACAATACGACTCCCCTTGTTCTCTGCTTCGATCAGCGTTCCAATTTCCGCCACGTTTTGGGAATTCAGCTGACCGCTGACCTTAAAGACGACTTCACCGTTTGCCTTCCTCGTGATCCTTAGCATCGGGAGCATCGGGTTCCTCGCCATCACAAGCATGCAGTGTAGATGGCAATCGGAGTTCCAATCGCAAGTACTTTACAAACAATCCGTTAGCGGCTGAGTCAGTGCCGAACTTTCGACAATTGGCGAGGGCCTGTACAAATCTATCGGCAGCGTCGATACTGTGCTCTGGAAAAAGACCCCGCAAAGAATCGAAATGCTGGAAGGGTTCGGACTGCGGGGAAGCTCCGTTCTATCGATCTTATCGATGCGCGGTTTGAGGGTGTATGATGCGCGCCATGTCGTCTCCAAGGCGTGAATTCGACGCGGTAGATGTTCACGTACTCGTCGACTCGATTCCTGCGCTGATTCACACTGCCAGACCAGACGGTTACCTCGATTACTTCAATCAGCCTTGGCTGGAATATTTAGGTGTCACGCTGGATAAAGTGGCCGGCTGGAATTGGACCGCTTTCATTCACCCTGAAGAACTTGATGGAATTGTGGCCAAATGGCGGGCCTGCCTCGCGACTGGGGAAACCTTCGAGTACGAAACTCGCGTCCGCAGAGCAAATGGAGAATACCGCTGGATGCTTCACCGGAAAGTGCCCCTTCGCGATACACGCGGCAACATCGTTAAGTGGTATGGATCGAGCTTGGATATTGACGAGCGTAAAACGACGGAAGAACAGCTTCGCTGGAACGCCCAAGAGCTAAAAAGAAGCGAGTTCTATCTTGCCGAAGGGCAGCGTCTTGCCCACATGGGAAGTTGGGCCTTCGATCCTGACGGCTTTTACTATTGGTCTCCCGAATTATTTCGGATGCACGGACTCAATCCGGCCAGCAAGCCCCCTAGCGTCCAGGAATACCTGGATTGTGTCCACCCGCACGATCGCGAGTCCATGGCGGACCTGATCAAAGGAATCTTGGCGAAGGCTTCGACCTTCGATGCTACAAAGCGTATCATTCGTGCCAACGGTGAGGTCCGGTACATCCGCTGTGTCGGTGTCCCTGTTGTCGAGAACCAGAGCCTGAAAAAGTACATTGGCAGCGCCATAGATGTTACGGAGCACGAACTCCTGACGCAGGAACTGCGCCGACGCGAAGCGTACCTTACTGAAGCCCAAAGTCTTAGTCGCACGGGGAGCTTCGGATGGAAACCCGACACTGGCGAGATCGTTTGGTCAGATGAAACCTACCGTATCTTTGAGTACGACCGCTCTGTGAAGCCGACAATAGATTCAGTGGCGCAACGCGTCCATCCCGAAGACCGCGCCGATTTCGAACAGGTCATTCATCGTGCCCTTGCAGGAGCGACAGATTTCCAACATGCCTATTCCTTGCTACTCCCTGGTCAGCAAATCAAGCACGTCCTCGCCATAGCCCACGTTTCACAGGATGCCTCTGGCAATCGCGAGTTTGTCGGGGCGGTATCCGACATCACCGAGCGTAAGGACGCAGAAGAAAAGATACGAGAACAAGAAGCAGAGCTCCGCCAGATAGTCGACCTTGTACCTCAACTTATTGCGGTGTATGGGCCTAACCGTGAACGGCTCTATGCAAACCGCACCGCGCTCGATTACCTCGGCATAAGCCTCGACGAATGGCGGCACAAGAACTTTGCGGCTAGTGCTCATCCTGACGACTCGGAACGGCTCAAGTCCTATGCGGATCGTGCTTTATCAAGTGGCGCTGCTGACGAGTTGGAGTTGCGACTACACAAGCGTGATGGAACATATCGCTGGTTCTTGGCTCGCTTTAACCCATTGCGGGACGAACAGGGACAGATTACACGGTGGTATTTTACGGCAACGGACATCGAAGATCGCAAGCAGGCTGAGGATACTCTTCTCCGCGAAAACGTCGCCCTACGTGAAGAAGTCGATAAGGCTTCAATGTTCGAAGAGATTGTTGGAACCTCTCCAGTTTTGAAAGCTGTGCTATCGCGCATTTCCAAAGTTGCACCAAGTAATTCTACGGTTCTCATAACTGGCGAAACGGGCACAGGCAAAGAGCTCGTTGCGCGGGCTATCCACCGACGATCCGATCGCAGCTCGCGGACATTCGTTAGCGTGAACTGTGCAGCGATACCTCGTGATCTGATTGCCTCAGAGTTGTTCGGACACGAAAAGGGAGCCTTCACGGGCGCGACTCAGCAGCGCTTGGGGAGGTTTGAATTAGCAGGCGGGGGTACACTATTCCTGGACGAAGTCGGAGAACTTCCTGCCGAAACCCAAATTGCCCTCCTTCGCGTTTTGCAGGAGCATGAGTTTGAGCGTGTCGGTGGAACTCGTCGAATCCGCGCTGACGTCCGGGTGATCGCTGCCACCAACCGCGACTTGCAGGGCGCCATCAACGCGGGGTCCTTCCGTAGTGATTTGTTTTATCGGCTGCACGTTTTCCCGATTAACATACCTTCCCTCCGTGAGCGAAGAGAGGACATTCCTCTGCTGGTGGAATACTTCATCGATAGCTATGCGCGAAAAGCTGGGAAGAGCATAAAGCGTGTTAACAAGAAGACGCTGGAACTGCTTAAGTCATATCCGTGGCCTGGAAACATCCGCGAACTGCAGAATGTGATCGAGCGTTCCGTGATCCTTTGCGAAACAGAGATTTTCTCGATCGACGGAAACTGGTTGCCGCAGCAATCACCGGCTGTGACCCCGGAGCTGAAACAGCAAGTTGAGCTCCCCCGGAGACTCCTCGTGCAAGAGAAGTCCATGATCGAAGCTGTGTTGAAAGAGACCCGTGGGCGCGTGTCGGGACCCAACGGGGCTGCGGTCAAGTTGGGAATACCGCGGTCTACGCTGGAATCGAAGATTAAGGTACTAAAAATCCACAAGAATCGCTTCAAGACGGATCTAGAAAGTTGAGGCCTTTCGAGACATCGTTTTACTAAATGAAGCGTCTGGGAATTGCAGCCCCGCCCCTCATCGCCAGACTGGCCGGCGATCCACAAGGTGCAGTCCGAACTTTCGCGATTCAGTCAAGAGTTCGACATTATCGTCGAACCTCCGACGGCGAGTGCGAATTTGCGGCACGTGCCATTGCTCCCGTTACGTCTTTGTTTCGAGAGACACAGCAGATGCGAGTTCTCGGTCGAAATCCCGCCTTGGACTTCGAGTTGCTGTGCAGGCCAGAGGCCAGAATCAGGCACAGAGATTCATTGTTGAGGGGCGAAAAGGAGAAAGGGCGATGCTCAAGGGCTTCCATTATCCGCTAACACCGAAGGGGAAATC
The DNA here is from genome assembly GCA_963722985.1 of Candidatus Acidiferrales bacterium. Taxonomy (GTDB): domain Bacteria; phylum Acidobacteriota; class Terriglobia; order Acidiferrales; family UBA7541; genus Acidiferrum. The sequence goes on from CAVROZ010000009.1 coordinate 290,248, forward strand.
GACACTGAATCCAGCGCCTCCCTGGTACTACTCGTCGGACTTTCTGAGCATTGAGTTTTGGGCGGATAGTTCTGCTGTCGCGGCGACACTGCCGCCGGGTCTTGAAGCAGACCGCGCCGCGAACGGTCACGCAGCGGCGTTCTTCTACGATTGGCAGTTCAGCGGAAAGAATGACGAATATCTGGATCCGGAGCGCTACCAATACCGCGAATTTTTCATTCTTCTCGACGCTCTGTACGACGGAAAGCCCGTGTCTTATTGCCCCTATATTTTTGTCGACAATCATGCAGCGCTTGGGCGCGGCTGGACGCAGGGATATCCGAAGCGCTTTGGCCGAGTGTTTCAGACCAGGTATCACGCGGCTACCGGAAAAGCCGGTCCGCCTCTCGCGTCAGGATCGAAATTTGCGGGCTCCCTCACAGCCAGCGGTCGCCGTCTTGCCGAGGCTGTCGTGACTCTCAGAGAACCCATAAAGGATCCATCGGTGCTGACGCAAAAACCTGTCGTCAACCTGTTGCATTTCCCGCGGCTCGCCGCGGACAAGCAAGGCCAACCGGTTGTACACGAACTGGTGCAGAACGTTCCGCACGATGTGAGGATTGAGCAAGCGTGGATGGGAGAGGCTTCGCTTAAGCTGCCCGTGGCGGAGGAGGAAGAGATGTCTGACCTCGCGCCAATCCGCACGGGCAAAGGCGTGCGCGCCTCTATGGCTTACATCGTCGATGACCTCAAGACACTCAGGGATTTGAGGAAATAGCGTACGAGGTGACACGAATGCCGCTGTACACCATATTCGCCGAGGACGGCAGCATTTCCGATAAGACGAAAGCCAAAATCGCCGAGAAAATCACACGCGTACACGCGGAGGTGATGAAAGTCCCAAAGAGCTTCGTGCGTGTCGTGTTTCTTTCTTACGGGATCGGGTGTGGTTATACCGCTGGCGAAAAGGGTCGCACCGTTGCGCTGAACTGTGTTTTGCGTATCGGTCACACCGCTCAAGAGAAGAACGACATGCTCAAGAGGCTTTGGTCCATGTTTCAACAGCTAACTGGAGTCACTACCGAGCAATTGGCGATATCTCTTCAAGAGATTCCTGCAAGTAACGCCATGGAAATGGGACAAATCATGCAAGCGGTTGACGACCGAGGCCATCACTGAAAAGCACAGGTGGATTCAGAGGTGAGAAGTGTCACAGCCAGCGGCTCGCCATACCAAGTCACACAATCGACGCTACCGTCAAAGCGCCGCCACGAACTTCCTCCGCTGACAGAAATTGTTGGTCTCTACCGGAGGCGCGGATCTGCATATCCGTTTGAAAGCAGGCCACTACCCTGATTGCCGCGCGGATCCGACTTGCGACTCCGGTTGGAAGTGGATTTGCTGGACGGAGTCGTGAAACAACCGGAGATGCTGATGATCACCTACGAATTAGAGCCGGTGGGATTGCGACGAGCTGCCGACACAGACGTTGCCTGTAACGCTCTGCGTCTACTTCGGGCACGAAGCAGGAATGCCGGCTCAGTCTCTCGCCACTCGGCAGCTCTCGAGCCAAAAACCGAGCGCCGCCACACAGACGCGCTTCAGAGGGAGGCCTTTCAGGAAATGTTCGAGACCTCTCGTCAGAGATTCCTGGCGCTTGCCCGTAGCATCGTTCGAAACACTGAAGACGCCGAAGATGCTGTCCACAATGCCTATCTTTCCGGTTATCTGAACCTACGCGGCTTCGAGGGCCGGTCCGCACTCACGACGTGGTTCACGCGAATCGTGTTTAACGCGGCGTTGATGGTTCAACGAAAACGCAGGCTATCGCGGATCGTCTCGTTTCCTGAAACGAATGCATCGCATGAATCCAACTGGACCGAGCGAATCGCCGGCTTGCAATCGGATCCGGAAGTGGCGCACGGAGAACAAGAGACCCTTCAACTGATCAACGAGCGCCTCGGCAACATGAAGCCTTTGCTTCGACAGGCATTCAGCATGATCCATTTCCAGGAGTTATCGATCCGAGAAGCTTGCGCGCTACTCGGCGTTTCCAGTGGTACTTTCAAGGCTCGGCTATTGCGTGCGAGACGGCAGCTTTCGCGAATAGTACCACGAGCTGTGGTTGCGCCGATCCATCAACGGAACCTTGCGGCCGGATCGGCCCGACCGTCGTTCATGTAGGCGACCCATTGAAAGAGTACTCCCTGTGTTGGCTCCTAGCGTTCAGGCCACGCTTAGTCACCTCGGGTCTTTGAGTGATTCATTTCCACCAATTGAAAACACAGTCCTCGCCGAAATCCACATGAGAACCAATCGACCGACATCCAGCTGAAAATAGACCGGTGTCAATCCGGTGGCGAAAGCGCTAAACGGTTGGCAGCGGCAAATCCGTAGAAGGCTTGAGCGCCATTGGGCCCGTGCCAAGACCTTTCAACCCAGCATCTTGCCGCTGGTCTCATTACAACCCATTTGGCCCACCGCTTGCCACACGTTGCTGTGAAGGAGCAAGTTAATGTCCTCCGCAGCCGCGTCCGGCAATCCTGATAAACCTTCCGTGAAACCGGCGTCTGAGCACGAGACAACTCAGAACGTCCCTCGGCCAGAGGCCGGATGGAAAAAATTCGTAACTCCCCTGGTGGTTATTCTGCTGGCGCTTGCCATTCTGATTACGCTTACGCGCAACTGGAATGCCTGGGAGGGCGGAAAAGCGGAGCAGGTCACGGATGACGCCTACGTTCGCGGCGATCTGACGCCGTTGAGCACCAAAGTGGCAGGCATCGTTCGAGCGGTCCACGTCGCCGACTATCAACAGGTTCACAAGGGCGATCTGATTGTCGAATTACAGGATGACGATTACCGAGCACAGGTGGACCAAGCCAGCGCGGCAGTCGAGGCAGCTCGGGCAGCGATCGAAAACAATCGCCGGCAACGCGAGTTGCAGGACACACGAATCGACAAGGCCTTGGCCGGGATTGATCAGGCAAAGGCGCAAATCGCGGCGGCTCAGGCCGGAAAGGAGGCCGTAGAAGCCGATCTCATTCACGCCCGCTCCGAACGCAAGCGCCAGGAAGACCTCTATCAAGCGCATTCAACCACACAGCAGAAACTCGAGTCAGCAGTGGCCGACGAAGGGCGCCTCACGGCACAGTTCGCCAGCCGCGACGCCGACCTTGCTCAGGCCCAGACTCTGTTACGCAGCAACGAGCTCGGCGCCGAAGCCGAGCGCCGCTCGAAGGCCGTCCTCGAATCTCAAGACTTGCAACTGCAGGCCGATCTCCGCGCAAAGCAAGCGAACTTGGTGGCCGCCAGGGTCAATCTGGGATATACGCAGATCTACGCCCCGGGCGATGGCACCGTAGGTGAACGGCAAGTCCGTACCGGACAGCTTGTTTCACCCGGTACACAGGTTATCTCCTTCGTTGACGTCACGAAGTGGGTACAAGCCAACTACCGCGAGACCCAGCTGACCAACGTTAAGGTCGGCGATCCCGCCGAACTTCGGATCGACCAATTCCCAGAACAAGTCATTCACGGAAAGGTGTTGGAGATAGCGCCAGCCAGCGGATCGCAATTCGCACTGCTTCCGCCCGACAATGCGACCGGGAATTTCACCAAAGTCGTGCAGAGGATTCCGGTCAAGATTGCGCTCGATGATTCCAGCTTCGCTGCGAAACTGCGTCCGGGACTTTCCGTGATAGCAACGGTCCGGACGAGACAGTAGCCGTACCCATGGGAACTCCAAGCATTTCCATCCGCCCCTCCGCACTCGACATTGCGCATGGCGCCGCTGCCGCCATCCCATCGGAAGTGTCGACGCGCCCCCTGCTTGGAATCTCGGGGTCGTCTCGGTGCGGGACTGGTGACGCTGGCCGGCCGCATGCTGAGTCTTGGTCTTGCGGATCTGAGGGGACACGTCGACATAAGCTTCGACGATGGCGCCTGGCTGGATAGCGCCTATAACGCTTCATTGATGTTCATCGGGCCCTTCACAGTTTATCTCGGAGGATTGCTGGGCCCGCGACGCGTCCTGCTCAGCGCCGCCGCAATCTTCGCCCTAACTTGCGCCTTCCTTCCATTCGTACACAGCTACGCACTGCTTCTCGCCGCGCTGGTTCTTGCCGGGATGACCTCAGGCACCTTTTATCCGCTCACATTGACGTTCGCGCTCCGCAACATTCCGTTGCGCTATCTACCCTTTACGATTGCCTTGTACGCCACTTTTGTCGACGGCGCGGTGAACATCGCGCCGTCGCTCTACGGCTGGTACCGAGACCACCTGTCGTGGCAATGGATGTTCTGGAACTCGGCCGCCATCGCGCCCTTCATGATTCTCTGCGTGTACCTGGGCATTCCGCCGACGCCGCCACGCAAGAAAACTGGCCCTGCCCCGAGCTTCGCCGGGTTCCTCTATCTGAGTCTGGGTTTGGCTTTCGTATTCGCCGCTTTGCAGCAAGGTCAGCGACTCGACTGGTTTAGTTCCGGCGTGTTCAATGCCTGGTTTTCGTGCGGGATGTTTTTTCTTTTGTGCGCGCTCGCCCGGAGGCTGCGCGGCCCCAACCCCTCGTGGCACTGCCGTATCTGGGGAAGTGGAACACTGTGTTACTGGGCGCCCTGCTTTTTTGGTTTCGCTTCACGCTATGCACGACCATCATTCTTATTCCGCAGTCGCTCGCGATGCGGATTGGAAGCCGATCAGATCGGGCCGGCGATTATTTGGAGCGCCCTTCCGCTTCTTCCGGTCGCGTTTACGGCTGGATATCTTTTGCTGCGCAAAGTCGATCCGCGCCTGCTCTAGCCGCTGGTCTTGCTTGCACCGCACTCACTGCCTGGTTGACGCGCACTACAGCAGCACGTGGGCGGCCGGGAATTTTTACCCCACCGAATTGCTAACCGGAGTCGGGCAGGCATTTGCTTTCATCGGCCTCGTCGGGTGCATCGTCTTGCAGGCCATTTTCACGGGTGGGTTGTCAAAGCCGGAGTGGGCTCTTACTTTCTCCGCCTTCTTCCACGTAGTCCGGCTGTTTGGGGGAACCGCGGGCGCGATCTACATGGGTCACTTCCTGGCTCAGCGCGAAAAACTACATTCCAATCTGCTGGGGCTGCACGTCAGCGCTGGAGACTGGATCACTACTCAGAACATACGCGCGATGACGGCTGGCTTAGCTGGGAAAACAGCCGGCATGGCGGCTGCCGGAGAGCGCGCGGTGAATTTGATTGCGGCGCGGCTGCGTCTCCAAGCGTACAGCCTGAGTATTGTCGACGGCTTTCTGTTGATCGCCTGGAGTTGCGCGTGTGCGCTGGTGTTGGTGGCGCTGCTGCGCAAATCGCCTTTGGACTATGGCGATCTGAAGGCGATTCAGCAAACATTGTCACTCCAGAAGGAGTCAAAATCATGAAGCGAAAGGCTCTTGCTCTTCTGGTCGCGATGATGCTTTGGACTTCACCTGGTGTGACTGGTCAGACGCCAGACGCCGCGGGTCCGCGACACATATCTGCGCGAAGCGGTTGAGCTGGCGCTTAAACACAACCATAACGTACGCCTCGCGGGATTCTCTCGACGAGAAGCAACACGCAAAAGAGGCTGAAAAAAAGTTCCTATTTCCCGTCGATTCACAATGACAGCAACTTTGCCCGACTGACGGATACGCAACTGATTGAGATTCAGGGCGGCAGCCTAGGCACGGTTGCCGGCACTCCGATTCCCGCGGCAGACACGATCCTCAACCAGGGGGGACGTAACCTCACGACCAGTGGAACGCAGATCACTCAGCCGTTGACCTCGCTGCTGAAAATCAGAAGGGCGAACGATATCGCTCAGGCCGAGGTGATGGTGTCGCGCGCGAAGGCGCAACTGACCAACAATGACGTGGCTCTGGCGGTGCATGAGGTGTATTACACCGTCTTGATTGCTCAAGCACATCGCAGCGCCACTGAGGCGAGAATTCAGGCCGCGCAGGACATTCAGAGCGAGCGCATCGCTCAGGTTAAGTTCGGCGCTTCTCTTGAGCAGGAGTCATCGAAAGCCGCGCGAATCTTCTGCAAGCGAAACAGGAATTGTTGACCATGGATTTTCAGTTGACAGACCTCAAGCTGAAACTCAACGACCTCATGGGCCTGCCTCTGAACACGGCTATTGACCTCGATCCGTCGGTTGGCGAAGTTCAGGAGAGCTGCCCACGCGAGGAATGTGTTGCGACGGCGAAGGACTCACACCCGGAAATACGAGCCGCCCGCGCCGAGGTCGAGAAAGCGGTGGCCGCCGTGCGCCTGGCCAAGACCGATATCTGGCTGCCCGATGTTGACGCGTTTGGCCGCTATAGTTACCAGAACAATGTTCCGTTTCTCGCGCACAACTTCGGCACCTTCGGCGTTCACTTCAGCTACGACCTCTTCGACGCCGGCCACAAACGCGCCGTTCTCCATGAACGCGAATCCCAGTTGTCCGGAGCGAAGGAGAACCTTGCGAAGGTTACCGACGAGGTCGAACTGCAGGTTCAAACCGCCTACAACAAAGTGGAACGAACACAACAGATGCTCAAAGTCTCGGAAGAGATCTTGACGCTGCGGCACGAATCGAACCGCGTCCAACAGCAAGAACTATTGCGAGGCGCCGCGCTCAAGTCGCAAGCCGCCGCGGCGAGCGCTCAAGAGTTCGACGCCAAGGCTCTCCTTCTGCAATCACAGTTGGATTATGCACGCGCACACGATGAGTTCGTGCGTGCGATGGGCGGAACTCCAGAGTCAGTGGCTGCGGTCCTGATGTCATAGTCGCGCCGCGGACGTGTCAATTTTTAGACCGAAAAGTCGAGCCCTCGACTAGCTGACAACTTTAACCATACGCCAGAGATTGCCAGATCAGCCGATGCTCGAATCGCCGTGATCTTACGCAAGTTACTCGCTGCCAAGGTTGATGCGCCTCCGGCGGTTGGCAATCGAGGTGCTTTCTCCTGAACTGAGAAGGAGCCTCTCAACCATGAAAACAGGTGAAGTTCTTGTTCAAATGCTGCGCGGCGTGGGTGTGACCCGCGTTTATGGCGTATCCGGAGATTCCCTGAATGCCTTCACCGACGCTATACGCATTGACGGGGGCATACAATGGGTTCACGTCCGCCATGAAGAAGCTGGGGCCTTCCGCGGGTGCCGAAGCGCACCTGACCGACGAACTGGCCGTGTGCGCCGGCAGTTGCGGGCCCGGGAATCTGCATCTCATTAATGGACTATTCGACTGTTACCGCAGCAGAGTGCCGGTTCTCGCGATCGCCGCCCAAATTCCGAGCATCGAACTCGGCAACAACTACTTTCAAGAAACTCATCCAGAGATTCTCTACAAAGAGTGCAGCGATTATTGCGCTTTGGTTTCGGAGCCAGATCAACTTCCGCGGGTTCTAGCCACTGCAATGCGGACCGCAATCGTCAAACGCACGGTCGCTGTCGTTGTCATCTCGGGAACGGTCATGAGCAGTGAATGCACGCAAAAACCATTGGCCATAGCCGTGGAGGACAATACATATTCCTTGATTCCCAACAAAGAACAGCTCAAACGAGCCGCGCATGCGCTCAACAGCGCGAAAAAAATCACGATTCTCGGAGGCGCAGGCTGCAAGGGAGCACACGATGAACTAATCGCCACCGCAGCGAAGCTCAAGGCTCCTATTGTCTTCGCGTTTCGGGGCAAGGAATTTATCGAGTACGACAATCCTTATGATGTCGGGATGACAGGGCTTCTCGGAGTTTCGTCTGGATATCACGCGATCATGGATTCTGAGGTGCTCCTCATGCTCGGGACAGACTTTCCGTATCGCCAGTTCTATCCCGGGAAAGCCACCGTCATCCAGGTCGACATTCGTGGTGAACAGATTGGCCGGCGAACACACGTCGAGATCGGACTCATCGGCGACGTGAAAAGCACCTTGCAAGCCTTATTGCCGCTGCTCTCCGACAAGGCGGATCGCAGTCACTTGGACAAAGCCCTGGCTCACTATGCGCATACCAGAAAGGATCTCAACGCTCTCGCCATCGGCAAAGAACGCACGTCGCCTCTTCGCCCCGAGTTCGTGGTCGCCACCATCGACAAACTTGCCGCCGAAGACGCCGTTTTTACCTGTGATGTCGGTACGGAAGTCATCTGGACCGCGCGCTATCTAAAGGTGAACGGCAAACGCCGCATTCTGGGCTCCTTCAATCACGGCTCCATGGCGAACGCAATGCCGCAAGCGATTGGCGCGCAGGCCGCATTTCGTGGTCGCCAGGTAATCAGCTTCTCGGGTGACGGTGGTATAGCCATGCTCATGGGCGATCTTCTCACGCTGAATCAGATGGAGCTGCCGGTGAAGGTTGTTGTCTTTAATAACGGAGCTCTAGGGTTCGTTGAAGTTGAAATGAAGAGCAGCGGTTACGTCACATTCAGCACGGACCTGAAGAACCCCAGCTTTGCGAAGGTCGCGGAAGCGATGGGGATGTTTGGCGCGTGTGGAACGTTCCGAACAACTTGAGCCCGCTTTGCGAGCCGCATTTTCACAAAAAGGGCCCGCGCTTGTTGAAGTCCTAGCACAGCGACTGGAACTTGCGATGCCTCCTACGATCACGCTCGAGGAGGCAAAGGGATTCAGTTTGTACATGCTTCGCACCGTAATGAACGGCCGCGGCGATGAATTGATCGATTTAGCGAAAACCAATCTCTTTCACTGAGGTCAAGAAATTCACCTTCCGCCCAGCGAGCGAGCCAGGAGCCGGTTCGAACCGAAGGAGAGAAAGCAGAATGAGCAAACCGATTCTCGTCGTAACGACTCACCACGTTAAAGAGGTGGAGGAGCGAATCGACCCGGAATTACGACGCCCGCCGTAATCCAAACGAAACTCCATTCAGTCGGCAAGCCTTGCTCGCGGCATCGGATGGAGCTGACGCATTGTTTATCACGCCCGTTGACAGACTCGACTCGGAGTTTTTCAAGAGACTCTCGCCTTCGGTAAAAGTGATTGCGACCTATTCCGTGGGATTTGAGCACATCGATTTGGCAGCGGCTGCCCGCAGAAAGATTGCGATCGCCTATACGCCGGGCGTCAACCACGAAGCTACGGCTGACATAGCCATATTACTGATGCTCGGTGCTTCACGGCGAGCCTTCGAGGCGCAAGAAATCATTCGCACCGGGGCCTGGAGACCGTCGAATCCCAACGTATTGCTGGGCTGGCAAGTCGGCGGGAAAATCTTAGGCATCTTTTGGAATGGGACGCGTAGGGCAAGCCGTTGCGAGGCGGGCGCGGGGTTTTGGAATGAAGATCCATTATTCGAATTCATCACGATTGCCGGACGAAGTCGCAGGCAACGCCGTATTTCACGAAAGTGCCCGGGATTTGCTTCGTGAAAGTCAATTTCTGAGCTTGCATGTTCCTGAGACGCCTGAAACGCATCATTTTCTGAATGCCGAAACGATCAAGCTTTTGCCAAAGGGTTCAATCATTGTCAACACGGCTCGGGGTGGATTGGTTGTGGACGAGGATCTGATCGCCGCGCTAAAAAGTGGTCAGATTGCGGCGGCCGGACTGGACGTTTTTGAAGGCGAACCAAAACTTCATCCGGGATATCTTGATCTCAAGAACGCATTCCTCCTGCCCCACATTGGCAGCGCCACCATCGAGACGCGGACGGCGATGGGCATGCTTGCATTGGACAACATTGGCGCGGTATTGGCTGGTAAGCCCGCGCCATCGCTTGTAGTTAGCCAAGTTTAGGTGAATTTGTGAAATCGGAATCGAAGAACTCAACAGTAGCTCCTCGGAGCGACCAGAAAAAAACATCATTTAGCTCACTCGTTCATCCAATGATTCAAAAGAAACATCCAGTCTGGCAAACGACGTATAAAGAGGAAGAAAGATGGCAACGGAAAGCGGTAAGGCAAAGGCGTCAGTGAATCAGCAGCCGGTAAGCCCCTGGGCCGCAAGACACTTAACCAACTCAAAGAATGGGATCCAGCCTGGGCGGAACACACCCTGAAGATGACCACAAATCCGCAGATGGACGGAATGTTGCCCATCAGGTTCATAGAATTAGTCAGCGTCGGCTTAAATGCTTCCCGCACAAACCTGAACCCGGAGGGCACACGCCGCCACATTCGAGCTGCGCTCGCCGCGTGGTGCGAGCCGTCACGAGATCTTATTCGTTCTCAAGTGTGCGTCTGTAATGTCCGTTCATTCCATTAGCTTTAATGCTCCCCTCTTAATTCAGGAAGCCAGCATGGGTAGCTTGAAAGACTTCAGCGACTTGCGGAAGAAGCAGTTGGAAAGAGTTGGAAATGCCACCCCGTCGGTGGAAAAGATGAAGGCGATCGGACACCGGAGCGAAGAGTGGGATTCCGTTCTATTTCTTGACCCCGGGTGGACCGATCAATACATGGCCATGTGTACCTCACTGTACGCCGAAAACGTTCTTCCTCTCAAAGAGCTGGAACTCCTGCTCGTCGCTTTCGACGCAGCTTACGTACACATTTATGGCCCGGGCACACGGCGACACATCAAGAACGCGTTCAAGGCCGGTGCAACTGTCGCAGTAACTGGAAGTTCTAAAGCTCGGTGTGGTACAGGGAGTGCAGGCTTGCAATCTTGGTGTCGCGGTTTTGGCTGAAGAATTAGACCGTGACGCGGCGGCATAAGCCAAGAGCGGAAAAACGGCCATTTTCCGGCTTCGAAACCAGGTATCGGAGAATCGCCTCATGCACGGAAAAATCGCTGCTGTGGTTACGCTCGCCCTGCTACTTTCTCTGGTCATCGGATCGGGAATTCCATCAACGGACAAGCCGGCCGAACCCGGCAAGTTTTTCACGAGTTCATTGGCCTGAACGACGACCAAATCAAGGAAATCCGCGAAGGAAAGGCAATCGCGAAGATACTGGACTCCCCGACCGCGGATCAGGTATTTGTTTTTGGCTCCGTCTACATAAATTCGACACCGCAGCGTTACCTTGAATTCGCATCGGATATCGATTCGCTGCGCAAACTCCCGAGTTACATCGCAATCCGAAAGTTCAGCGATCCGCCGCAGCTTTCGGATCTTATGACTTCACGATGGATGAAGAAGATTTCAAGCAACTGAAGAATTCCAACCCAAGCCATTGCGAGGTACACGCCGACCGAAGCAATGGAAGAGTTCCAGCGTTCCGTGAATTCGTCTGTCGCGGATGCCAACGAGCGGGCCAATCGCCTGGCACAGGAAATGGCTCTGCAAGCCCTCCTCAACTACGAACAGGGCGGCAACGCGGCCCTGGGAACCTATCGCGACAAAGATCACCCAGCCGTCGTGGCGGAAACGTTCGGATACTTTGCTCAGCCGCTCGAAGGCACTCCCTGTGTATCTGCCCGAATTGCGTGAATACCTCCTCAACTATCCCAAGGCCGATTCCGGCAATATCCAATCCGAGTTCTCCTGGGAAAAAATGAATTTTGGACTGAAGCCGACCCTGCGCGTGCTGCAAGCGATCGTTTATCAAGGCAAGTCGCCGGAACGGCCTGCGTATGCTGTAGCTGTGAAACAGCTATACGCGAGCCACTACTTCGAAAGCGCGCTGGACCTGACGGTGTGCGTCAAAGACGACGAGCACTCGGTTCATCCCGGCTTCTACCTGATAACCATGAAGGGATCACAACAGGCGGGCCTGACCGGTTTGAAGGGTGGAATTTGCAGATGCGCAGTGGATAAGACCCGGTCTTCGCTCGAGAAGGCCCTGGCTTCCATCAAGCAGAAACTCGAGTCTCAAGCGCAATCATCGAATCACCCAAGGTGATGAACATGGCTTTCCCGGATCGCCGCACCCTGAACATACTGATGACCGCGCTGCTGTTCGGATTGATGCTGGCGATTGTGTACGTCGCCCGCGCCATCATCGTGATTTTCGCTTTCTCGATTCTGTTCGCTTACCTGATTAATCCCATAGTGAGGTTTCTGCAGAGCCACTCACTGTTTTTCAAAAATCTGAGAGGCCCGCACGTTGCAAAAACTTCTATCTGGCGCTGCTGATTCTTCTCGGGTTCATTACCCACAATTTCGCTCCGCAACTCGTCCCCAGACTGGAACAGCTCATCCGGGGCTCACCGGCGATGATGGAAAATGTTTATTCAGGCGACATTGCCGTTGACATGGGACAGCGAAATGGCTGGGACGAGGCCCAGTCGCTTCGCGCAAAAGCTTTTTTGCACCAGCGCAAGGAAAGTATCCGCGGTTTGGTGAGATCCCTTCGGCGGTTTGTATCGGTTGCATTTGGTGGCATTGTGCTGATTCCGATTCTCGGCCTTTTTTTCCTGAGTGACGGCGAGAAAATGGCGAATGGTGTCATTCAACTCGTCTCGACCAGGGAAACGTACGAGGAAGCCGAGAAGGGCTTAGCCGCGGACCTCAACAGCATGCTGCGACACTACATCCGGGCCAAGGTCATCCTTGCCGTCCTGTCGCTCATGTTTTGCTGCGTTGCAATGCTGTTCCTCGGTTACCCGCACCTACTTGCTCTGGGCCTCATGGCCGGAGTCCTGGAATTCATTCCCGTGGCCGGTTGGATCACCGCGTTAATCGCCATCGCTACAGTCGGGATGCTTACGCACTCCCACTGGATTTGGATGGCGGCACTGCTGGGCCTTTGGCGGATGGTCATGGACTACGGTATTTCCCCGCGCGTCATGGGCCACGAACTGGAGATCCATCCCCTGCTGGCCATCTTCACGGTCATGATTGGGGGCGCGGTCGGGGGGAATGGTGGGGATTTATCTTTCCGTGCCGTTAGTCGCCTCTTTGCGTGTCATTTGGCACAGGTTCGGCGCTCCTGCCCAACACATCGAAACCGCGGTTGGCTAACAAAGCGTTCCCAAAAACACTGATTCTGGGCAGCGTAAAACTGTAGATCCCGATTCCGTCGATGAATGAGTTACAAGCGATCCCGGTTCGAGGTTTTTCGGCGCGTCGGTTACTCTCGACAACGCCTTTACACCGCACCGAAAATGATCCTGACGAACAAAACCGAGCCGCGAAATGATTTAGTCGCTCCCGATCTCGAGATAGTCTCCTTCTTGCTCCAGGCGTCTCGGGCGCCGGCCCAATCGATACCCGCGCATTTTCTTCAGCCCAGCTTATCTTTCACCGGTTGGCCATGACAACGATTGACGCTTCTTGTAGACCGAGAACAGTAGGCCGAGAATATCGGCAAGGACGATCCAGTTATTTATTATCGGACAGGCGGCTACCGGCGCCCGGAACACTAACCTAAGTGACTGCGTCAAAGGGGTCCCATAACCTGGATTCACTTCGTATGTAGTGCGTTCGTTGCGAGCATGGCCTCGTAAGACTGCGTGTTTAGGCATAAGTCTCGTCGCATGTATCGGCGACCGGGCGCTTGCGCTAGACCTTACCCGATCGGCCAACGATTACGTCGGCAAAATCTTTACCGTTAAAGACGGCTTTTATCAATCGCGTGAACGCATAGTGCAAACACAAATGGCTATCTAGGGTCGCACCGAAGAGGGGCTCTTGCGCTTCGATGGCCGACACTTCGCTCCGGTCATGTTTCTGCCGCAAGCGTCGCCTGTCTCGGTGAATCTATGGCTGAGGCGCCGGACGGCGCCTTGGGTGGGACCAAAGGCGGCCTGGCGCGAATTCAGAGCGGAGGGATGAGCGACCCGGGACACACAATATCCGACCTATATCATCCCGACTCGGCGAAGGCGATTCTATTCAATGCCTTCACTTCAGTCGCACCGGCACCCTCTTTGTGGGGACAATGACCGGACTGTATCGATTCGATCAAGATAAATTCTCAGTAGTCATCCCAAAACTTTGGACGTCCCGGATCGAGGAAGCCTCCAACGGTCATCTCCTTGTGATCACTTCCAAAGGATTCATGGAATGGGACGGCGCGCAAGTGATTCAACATCCGGAGGTGTCCGCGAGTCTGGGTGTGGGCCAGAATGAGATTTTTCACGTTTTCGAGGACCATGCCGGAACGATTTGGTACTGCAGTGTGGCAGGCTTGGCGCGGCAAGTGGGGGCGTCGATTGAACGGTTGAAGCCTGTTGCCGCAGTGTTTCGGGTAAATGAAGACCCACAAGGAGCGGTCTGGTTCTCCCAATCAGGCAGCTTATATCGCGTGACAAACTCTGGTCGAGAGTTGATAGCGTCCAATATGGGCGCCGCCCTTCCTACTTATCTATGTTTTGATCGCAATGGCGATGTGTGGGCCGGCACGAAGGGGACAGGACTCATTCGATTCAAGAGACGAGCGGTAAGAATGTTTACGGTGGCGGATGGTCTGCCACTGGGCGTTCCCCGGGCGGTGCTGGCTGCAAGCGACGGCAAGCTTTGGGTCGGCAGCGATTGCGGAGGATTGTCTCGGTTCGACGGACGCCGGTTTCATTCCTATTCCGAGAAAAATGGCCTTCCAAACTCTTGCGTGTATTCGCTTGCCGAAGATCGAAACCGAGATATTTTGATCGGTACCTTCGGCGGTGAATCTTCCGCTTCCGGGAAGGGCGGTTTACGGCATTGCTCAAAGAGGACAAGCTGACGGACAAGATCCCGGTCGCCATCCTGCCTGCAAGCGACGGTTCGCTCTGGATTCCTTATTCTGACGGTCTTCGCCGTATCCAGGATGGGCAGGTGCGGAACTTTACCACCCTCGATGGGATTTCGAGTGACAACGTGTTATCGGTGTATGAGGATCGGCGCGGTGTAATCTGGGCGCTGACTACCGGAGGGATCGACCGCCTGGAGAAGGACAGGTTCGTTGCGGTCTCAACGACCAACAATACTTCCATTGGGCGGGGCGATTCGGATTCGGGGAGGATCAACGCGGTGAGCTTTTTGCATTTGGACCTTTCAGCGGCACCTTCCATGTCCAGGAAACTCGGTCCGTCCGGCTGGATGTCGCGCCGAAGATCACAGGCATGCTGAGGTCTCCAGACGCTCTTTGGTTTTGCGGAGATGGCATTTACCGGGCCGCGCCGGACAGCCTTGAAAAATGGGAGAACAATCCGGACGCGCCTCCGGATTACACTCGCTTCGACCGGGCGGACGGGATGAATACCGCGGAATGCAGTGGCGGCTATCGCAATATGGCCATGACGAAAGACGGCAAGGTCTGGGTCGCGACGGAGCAAGGAGTGGCTATGCTTGAGTCTTCCGCGCCACCTCACAGTTCTGAAGAGCCAGCGATTTATATGGAGAAGATTGTGGTTGGAAAGACGCCGCAACCCGTCGGCCGTGAGTTGGTCGTGCCGCCCGGCTCAAACCATATTGAATTGCACTTCGACGACATCGAAATGACGTCACCCGAGAGGGTCCGGTTCCAATACCGCTTGGATGATGTAGATCGGGAGTGGCTGGACGCGGACGCGGCCGTCACTGCGGTCTATACGGGCTTACCCGTAGGTACCCATGAATTCCATGTGCGGGCATGTAACGCCGACGAAGTCTGGGATCGGATGGGCATCGCGTACAAAATCACGCAGCAGCCGTATTTCTACCAGACCACCTGGTTCCGTTTGTCATCCGTGGGCGCCTTCCTGGGATTGCTGTGGGCGCTTTATCGGCTACGGCTGCGGCAGATGGCGCAGCAATTCCATGTGCGCCTGGAAGAGCGCGTAAACGAGCGGACGCGCATCGCGCGAGAACTGCACGATACGCTGCTGCAGAGTTTTCACGGACTGATGCTGCAGTTTCAAGCAGCTACCAACCTACTCTCGCAGGGTGAGGCGAAACAAAGATTTGAGAGCGCGATCGATCAAGCCGCGCAAGCGATTACCGAGGGGCGGGATGCCGTGCAGGGGTTGCGCTCCTCTATGGTCGTTCCCAATGATCTTGCACAGGCGATAAATACTTTGGGCAAAGAACTTGCCTCTGGTGAAATGAACCCGAATGGAGCCGAGTTTTATGTGGAAGTGGAAGGCACACCGCGGGATCTCCGACCAATCCTGCGGGACGAAGTCTACCGGATTGCAGGTGAGGCTGTGCGCAACGCCTTCAAACACGCACAAGCGAACAAGATCGAAGTCGAAATCCGTTATGACGACTGGCAGCTTTGGCTGCGGGTCCGGGATGACGGAAAGGGCATTGACCCGACGGTTCTCAGTAAAGAGGGACAGCCCGGACACTACGGTTTGCCCGGCATACGGGAACGCGCCACGCTGATGGGCGGCGAACTGGCGGTGTGGAGCGAGCTTCATTCGGGTACAGAGCTTGAGCTGAGCATTCCTGCCTCGCGTGCTTACGAGACATCTGTGAGACACCGGTCGTGGCTGTTTGAGAAGCTCGCTGGGAAAGACACGGAGGCGAAGTGATGAGCGCTGAGGCAGGTCCGATTCGGATCTTGTCGGTCGACGATCACCCGGTCCTGCGCCAAGGATCGCTGCGCTCGTCGCTGGTCAAGCAGATATGAGTTTAGTAGCGGAAGCATCGAATGGGCGTGAAGCGATCCAACAATTCCGTGCGCATCGTCCGGACGTCACGCTGATGGATTTGCAGATGCCGGAAATGGGCGGACTTGATGCGTTGAGCGCGATTCGAGGCGAGTTTCCCGAGGCAAGAATCGTCGTCTTGACGACCTACGCCGGGGATGTACAGGTTTTGCGTGCGATGAAAGCTGGCGCGCGGGCTTATCTGCTAAAAAACAGCTTGCACAAGGAACTGTTGGAGACAATCCGCGCCGTCCATGCCGGGAGAAAGGCATTGTCCCCTGAGGCCTCCTACCAAATCGCCGAGCATTCCATCGACGAAGCTCTGACCCCAGCGGAAATCCGCGTCCTGCGTTTGATCGCCGAAGGGAATGCGAATAAAGAGATTGCGGCGCAGCTTTCGGTCAGCGAAGAAACCGTCAAGGGCCAAGTCCGAAACATCCTCGCCAAATTGGGTGCTAACGACAGAACCCATGCCGCCATGATCGGCGTGAAGCGCGGAATCATCGAGGTTTAGTCTCCTCAAAAGAGTGGCTTACGAGGCACTTTCGAGGTTACAGAGTGCGTTGGGAGTCTTGTACTCTCGCCTTTGTCGTGCGACGTCTATACTCCACGTTTGCCCATGGTTCCCCCGGCATTGGCCTCCTGTTGATGCGGCTGGTTGCCGGAATTGCGTTGATTGTGCATGGCATCACAAAACTGCTAAGCGGGCTTCCGCTCGGATCGGCGATACTACCCGCCGTCACGACGTGCGTAGGAATACTTCTGCTCGCAGGTTTAGGGACGCCCGTCGCGGGCGCACTTGTGGCTGTCATCGCGCTGTGGAACGCGGTCTCGCATCCGGGAAATCCTTGGCCTTGCATCCAATTGGGGACGCTCGGTGCCGCCCTGGCACTACTCGGCCCCGGAGCCTGGTCGGTCGATGCTCGCCTTTTTGGATGGAAGCGCATCCGCATTCCTGATCGGGAGAGCTAGCCCTCACGACCCTTTACTTCACCTTTCTTTATGAGGGATTGCTCGGTCCAAAAGGGTGGCCGGTTCTTTCAACTGAGTGCCTATGGCCCTCGAAATTGTTGATAGGGCGTCCCGATATGGTGTGCAGAGCGACTCAAAATGGGGTTGTTCGCAAACGGGGCTGCCTGCAGAATGCGTGACATTAACAAACGGGTCTAACAAGCGTGCAACGTTCATAGATCAGTGAGGCAACTTATGGCTAGCGTCGCGGTAGTCATGGCGGATCCAAAGCAGCCTGAAGAGAGGCTCAAACACAAGAGCGTCGCGCTGCCCGAGGAAATCGATGAGGAATCGATGTGCGACGAGATCGTCGGGAGTTCTGGCGCCTTGCAAAAAGTACTCTCTCTTGTGTGTAAGGTTGCTCCCGCAGATGCCACCGTGCTGATCACCGGAGAGACCGGAACGGGCAAGGAACTTGTGGCGCGTGCGGTCCATCGGCGGTCGCGGCGCTCCTCACGCGCTTTTGTAAGCGTAAACTGCGCAGCCATCCCGCGCGATTTGATTGCCTCTGAATTGTTTGGCCATGAGAAGGGCTCTTTCACTGGAGCGTTGCGGCGCCGTCTGGGGAAGTTCGAACTTGCAGAAGGAGGCACGATGTTCCTCGATGAAGCCGGAGAGCTTCCTCTCGAAACCCAGATTGCTTTGCTACGCGTTTTGCAAGAACGCGAATTTGAGCGTGTCGGCGGAACTCGCTCCATCCGTACCAACGTACGGGTGATTGCTGCCACAAACCGTAACTTGCAGGTGGCCATCCAGGCTGGCACGTTTCGCAGCGATCTCTTCTACCGTCTCAACGTTTTTCCGATTGATATGCCTCCTCTGCGGGAACGACGAGAAGACATTCCTGTGCTGGTCGAATACTTCATCGATCATTGTGCGAGGAAAGTAGGAAAGAACATGCAGGGGATATCCAAAGAAAGCCTCGACTTGCTTCGCTCCTACCCCTGGCCAGGGAACATCCGCGAATTGCAGAACGTGATTGAGCGATCTGTCATCATGTGCGAAACAGAGAATTTCTCGCTCGACAAGACCTGGCTTGCTCAGCAACCGCTTGCGACCGAACCGAAAACCCCGCAGGACCTCTCCGAAAAACTCGCCGCTCAGGAAAAAGAGATGATTGAGGCTGTCTTGAGAGAAAGTCGCAGGGCGCGTCTTCGGACCTTCGGGCGCGGCTTCCAGACTGGGCATTGCCCGATCTACACTGGAGTACAAGATTCGATCACTGAAGATCAGTAAGAACAGTTTCAAAGACTTCGCTGAAACGATGCCTCACCGATCTTGTTTGGAATCGGTTCAATAGGCCTCAAATGCGAATGCGCTAGGAAATTGCGGGAGCTCCGGCGACCGCGGCGCTGAATGCAGAAACGTTAAGTCTTTTCGTTGCGCGACGTGATGTGCAACAAGCATGGTGACGGCCCTCTTCACCAACAATGAACCGGTGACTCGGGTTGTCGCACGCATCTCATAGCGCTGAGTGCCTAGAAATCGACCCGTGAAAAGGAAGAAACCTAACCAACAGAATAAGTATTTGGTTTCATTTCATAAACCAACCGCTTGGCGTAACGGATGAGAGCGGGAAATGCGTTCCGCCGAAAAACCAACCAATCTTTGCTACACAAGTCGTTGATTCTACGCGCCCGATTTTCACGCGATTGATTACCCAGAATCACATGATTCTGTTGAAAGACTCGGCTCGAACAGATTTTATTTGCCGTGACTATCCCCTGTCGTGCTACGGAGTACCTCAGGGAGGAACACCGCCGATGATGGGTCAGCAGACCCGGACAGAGTGGTTGTCTTATTATTTCCGCTTGGAAGAACAGATTCCTGCCGATCACCTGCTGCGGATGATTGACGACCACGTCAATTTCAGCTTCGTGCGAGAACAGGTGAAAGACTTTTATAGCCCGCCCCACGGGCCGGCCCTCGATCGATCCCGAAGTTCTGTTGCGATTGTTGCCAGTCGGGTATCTCTATGGGATCACCAGCAGACCGTTCGCGGGACTGAGTCGACAATCCCCGCCGTCAAAGCCTAGTCAGTAGAGTGAAGGTGTTGACAGGAGTTCAGCAACCCGAATCATCACAGAAAAGGTAACGCTCTTCTTTTCAGAGACCTAAGCCATCCGCATCTTTGGCTTACAGGATGCCTTCTAATCATCGTCGCATTCACAAGAACACAAGACAGCCATGATTAGAAAGCTACTTGCGGCGAACCCTACGCGGATAGGACGGTACGACGGGCCACCGACGAGTGATGCAGTCCCCGCGTCTCTGCTCGACGGAACACCAAATGACCTGAAGGCCGACCTCATCGCCCTTCTGGGTAAAGAGAACGTCCTCCACAGAGCAATCGATCTCGTACGGTATGCCTCCGATGCGAGCCCGTATCGGCTCGTCCCTCAAGTTGTCGTGCTACCTCGAACGACCGCTGACATCGCGAAGCTCTTCCGCTATTGCCGTGAGACCGGGCGGCACGCGACGTTTCGGGCGGCCGGCACGAGTCTCAACGGCCAATCGCAATCCGACGACATTCTGATCGATGTGCGCCGTCACTGGTATGGCGGCAAAGTGGAGGATGACGGTCAACGCGTGCGAGCGCGCCCTGGGATGATTCTCGGCCACATCAACTCACTCCTCGAGCGGCACGGTCGCCGGCTGGGACCGGATCCCGCGAGCGCGCATGCTTGCACCATCGGAGGCGTAATTGCGAACAACGCCGGTGGCATGCGGTGCACCGTGCAGAAAGACGCCTACCATACCGTCTCCGCGCTCACTTTCGTAACGCCATCCGGCGCTGTAATTGACACCTCGAGACCCGATGCGGAAAAAGAATTTGCGCTGGCAGAGCCGCAGCTCGCCGAAGGCTTGCTCGAACTGCGAAAAGAGATTCTGGCAGATCCGGTGCTGGCGGATCGTACGCGTCGCAAGTACGCGATCAGGAACACGCACGGGTTGCGGCTTTGTGCGCTTCTCGACGGTGAAACACCCCTCGGGATTTTTCGGCGGCTGCTCGTCGGCTCAGAGGGTACACTCGCGTTCATCGCTGAAGCCGTACTGGAAACGATTCCAGCACCCCGCGTGACGAGCGTGGCGTGGATTCCTGTCCCCACGATCGATGAAGCGATCGCCCTTGTTCCTGGCCTCGTGAGCCTCGGTGCCTCCGCCGTCGAGCTGATGGTCGCTCCGGCGCTCACCGCGGCCGGTCAGGCCTTTGCGGAGACGCCGTCTTACTGGAGAACTCTCGATCCCAACGCCTCGGCCCTGCTCGTCGAGATTGGCGCCGAGGACTCGAATTCGCTTGAAGCAACACAACGCCAAGTCCTCGAGCTCGTCACAGCCGCCAGGCTGATCAAGCCCGTCGAGTTCACAAGCGTCGCCGAAGCCATCGAGCTTGCCTGGCACGTCCGAGAGGGACTTCTCGGTTTGATCGGCAAGAATCGCCCCGAAGGCTCGACGCTCATCACGGAGGACGTCTGTTTTCCGCCCGAGCGTTTGGCGCAGGGTGCGCACGACGTGCAGGAATTACTCGCCAAGCACGGGTTCGTTCCCGGTGTCGCGGGCCACGCAGCTCACGGGAACCTTCATTTCACCCTCGTCGCGGATCTCGGAGGCGCCGACGGACTATCCCGGTACTCGGCTTTCATGACCGAACTCGTGGATCTCGTCGTCAAGAAACATGACGGCTCTCTGAAGGCCGAGCACGGAACCGGCCTGAACATGGCGCCGTTTGTCGCATCGGAGTGGGGTGAGAAGGCCACCGGCATGATGTGGCGCATTAAGCAGCTCGCCGACCCTCACGGGATTCTGGCACCGAACGTGATTCTGACGCGCAATCCCCGCCTGCACCTGGAGAATTTGAAGTCCTTCCCACAAATCGAGAAGGTTACGGGTTCCTCACAATGCATCGAATGCGGATTCTGCGAACCTGTCTGTCCGAGCCGCAATGTCACCATGACCCCGCGTCAACGGATCGCTTTGCGGCGAGAGATGGCGCGCCAGAAAGACGGCTCCGCCATGCTTGCACAACTCCAACGGGAGTATCAGTACGACGGGATCGAGACCTGCGCGGGCGATGGCATGTGCTCTATTCCCTGTCCGATCGGAATTAACACCGGCGCGTTGATCAAAGAGTTCAGAGCGCGCGAGAACAGCCCTGCCGCTGAGTGGATAGCATTGCGCTTCGCGCAGCACTGGAAAGCGGTCGAACCCTTAGCGCGCTTGAGCCTAAGGGGAGCGCATGCCTTCTCCTCCGTGTTCGGGGTGAAACCGCTCACGGCGCTTACCGCTGCCGTGCGAAGTGTTGTCAGCCCGGACCTCGTGCCCGCAGTGCCCGGGCCAATGCCACGTGCCGCTTCCGGCCTACCCGAAACGGACAAGAGCGGTGCCGCGGCAGTCTATTTCTGCGCATGCATCAACCGCATGTTCGGTCGCGATCCCGCCGGACCGGCCGCTCCCTCGCTTGCGCAAGCCTTTGTCTCTTTGTCCAGACGCGCCGGCAAGCCACTATGGATTCCGCCGGATGTCGCTGGGGTGTGCTGCTCGACGCCGTGGAAATCGAAAGGCTATCGGCGGGGGCATAAGCACATGGCGAAGGCCGTTGCCGATGCGCTGTGGCGCTGGAGCGATGGAGGGACTCTTCCCATCGTCGTCGATGCCGCCTCGTGCTCTCTTGGTCTCAGAGAGGATATCGCAACACAACTCGAAGGAGAGCGAAAAGAGCAGTACGCGAGCCTCAAGATCATCGACTCGATAGCGTGGTGTCGTGATCTTCTGCCGAACTTGGAAATCTCACGTACGCTGAGGCGAGTCGCTGTGCATCCGACGTGCTCGACGACGGACCTCGGGCTGGCTGGCGCACTCAAACAGATTGCCGGCTGCCTGGCTGACGAAGTGGAGGTCCCAGTTGGCACAACCTGTTGCGGCACTGCCGGCGACCGAGGGCTCTTGCACCCCGAGTTGGTCGTTTCAGCGACGCGGGAGGTTCGATTAGTGCTGATCGATCGGCCCTGCGACGCCTACCTCTCGGCGAACCGAACCTGTGAGATGGGCCTTCGGCACGCGACCGGGCGGCCTTATGAGTCGTTTATTTTTCTGCTCGAGGAGCTGAGTCGTCCACAGTCGAGCTAAAGGGGCACTGTTATGCGCATCATCCATTTTGAAAGAGGCGGAGTCCGCGGAATTGCCTCGGATGAAGGCTCGGGCTGGCATGGTGTCACGCAGCGGGACGGCGGATTTCCAGGCACTCTGCCCGAGCTGATCGCGCAAGGCGCGGACCTGTCGGGCATCGGCAGAAGCCTGAGGCAATCGCCGGAAATCGACCTGAACGCTGTCCGGCTACTGCCGCCGGTTCCCGTACCGCCGAAAATTCTGTGCGTTGGTCTCAACTACGATGACCACCTGGAGGAAAGCGGGCTGAAGAAGCCAGCCTATCCGGAAATCTTCGCCCGCTTCGCGACGAGCCTAATCGCTCATCAAGAGCCGATCCGGCGGCCTCGCGAATCAATTGAGCTCGACTATGAAGCCGAGTTGGCCGTGGTGATCGGCAAGCCGGGGCGCCGCATCTCCCGAGAGCAGTCCCTCGATCACGTGGCGGGCTACTCCCTATTCAACGATGCGACGGTGCGTGATTTTCAGCTCCGCACACCGCAATGGACGATGGGCAAGAATTTCGATGGCACCGGATCGTTCGGCCCGTGGCTGGTAACACCCGATGCCGTTCCGCCGGCCGCCGGAGGATTGCGCATCCAGGGCCGTTTAAATGGCCGCGTTATGCAGGATTCACGCACAGACTTGCTTATCTTCAGTGTCTCAGCGCTGATTGAAATGATCAGTGTTGCGGTGAGTCTGGAGCGAGGAGATCTGATCATCACCGGCACGCCGGGCGGCGTCGGAGCGGCGCGTAAGCCACCCGTTTTCATGAAGCCCGGCGATATCTTCGAAGTAGAGGTCGAGGGTATCGGGGTCCTGACTAACCCAGTGCAGGACGGCTGAAAAACGCACGGGCAGGAATGACAGCATCCGTAACGGTTACCGAAATGGAGCAACTCCTATGCGATATTCTGATTACAGGTGTTTCCGGTTCGCGTTTGATTCTGGAGTCGCATTCGTCAGCATCGATCACCCGCCGATAAATCTTCTTGATGAAGTTCTGTCGCAGGAATTCGACGAACTCAGCAAGGAACTCGAGGCCGATGAGAGCGTCCGGGTCGTGGTTTTGCAGAGCGCACTTCCTGATTTCTTTATAGCCCACTCTGGTTTGGGCCGGGTTACAACCGTTTCCAAAATGGTTTCGCATACGCGCAGCTTCCGTCTTACACAAATAATCGGTGAGCGGTTCAGGAACATGCCTAAGGTAACCATTGCCAAAATCGAGGGACGCGCCCGCGGCGGAGGGAGTGAGATCGCGCTGGCCGTGGACATGTGTTTTGCTGCCGCTAACAAAGCGATCTTCGGCCATCCAGAGGTGGCGATTGGGCTTGTTCCGGGCGGTGGCGCAACGCAAAGATTGCCACGGCTCATCGGGCGGGGACGAGCCTTGGAGGTGCTCCTGGGTTGCAATGATCTCTCGGCAGAGCTGGCAGAACGTTACGGCTATATCAATCGAGCGTTGCCAACGGACGAGCTGACGCCTTTTGTCGAGAAACTGGCTCACCGCATCGCCTCATTTCCCGCGCATGCCATCGCTCACGCCAAGGCGGCCGTGGATACTGGAGCATTTAGATCCATGGCAGAGGGGCTTCTTGTGGAAGCCCATGAGTCCGATTTGAGTGTCGTTAACGAAGTGACGCAAGCGCGCGTGACGGAAGTACTGAAGGTCGGCGCCGAAACTTATGAAGGCGAGCTGGAGATGGACTATTTATCGAGACTTTCGCCGATAAGATAAACCCTGCGACCGCAAACTGCTATTTAGCCGAGTGCTGCGAAGTCTTCAACCGGTCGGCCGCCTCTCGAGATTCCTGCTTCGGCTTCGACACGGTGCATCCTGCAATCCTGAAAGCTTTGATTCTGTTTGATTCGGGTAATTCGGCATGTTCTCGGCAACACTCAAGGAATATCCCGCGGAGAGTGCCGCATACTTGTCATTTCGTCCGACCAATTTCTCCAGAATGAACATCGGTTGGCGGCATGTCAGCCCACTCCTAGGTTCCCTTGAATGAACTCACTGGATCCCCCGCGGTGCGGTGGGATTAATCACACTGCTTAGGCTGCCATCCTGAATTCCACCCGTGGCAGCACCGTGCATGCCATGCCCCCGGCACCATCATCCGGACGTACATCTCCGTCGCTCCTATTTCGCCGTTTGCCGTGCTCGCGTTTTTGTACCTTTTTTGTACCAACTCCAGCGATGCAAGCGGTTCCAGCGTTTTGGTCGGACCTTGAAATCAGCAAGTTACGTATTTCGAGTAACCGTTCCGGGTTCGAATCCACCCTCTCCGCTATTTTTTTCATCTACTTGAAAGAACTTAAGGCCATCGGCGATATCAGAAACACCAAGGCGTGTTGAGCATGGCGCAGAAACCAGCCGAATCCAATCGATCGTTCCAGGGTGACAAGGGTTGACCATCAAAGGATTCGCAGCTTTAATACCCGCTCCCGAGTCCGTTCCTCTTCGAGGTTACGCCCACGGGCCTTCAATAAATCATCGAGTGAAATCAGCCCCAAAAATCTATCCGAGCCGTGCTCGATCACCGGCAAGCGGGTGAAACCTTTCTCCGCCATACGATAGACGACTACGCGAAGGGGCTCGTCCGGATAAGCGTAAATAGCGTCTTTGCGCGCAAGTTCACGTAGCGGTCGGCATAGCGCGCCAGCATCGTTCCGCTCGATTTCCTCACGAATATCTTTCCTGGTCAGGACGCCAACCAGCCGTGTGTTTGCATCCACAACGGGCAGCAGCCGCTGAGATTGCTTGTGCTCTGCCCGTAACGACTCCTGCATCTCGCCGACGGTGCTCGATGCGTCCAGTACCACGACTGTTGTGCGCATCACTTCGCGCACAAACAGAATCTCGAGCGGGTCTACCGCATATTCTCTGCTTAAATGAAATCCACGCCGCGCCACTTTTTCCGTCAAAATGGACCGTTTCAGGGTGAGCACTGTAAAACCATGAGAAATTACGCTGCCAATCAGCAGCGGAAGAAATACGTTACTGTCGTGGGTCAGTTCAAACGCGAACACGATACTTGTGAATGGAGACCGCATGGTCCCGCCCAAGACCGCGCCCATGCTAATCAACGGCCAGAATCCTGCACCTTCGTTCGGCAAAAACATCGCTTCGAGGCCGCCGAGTGCGCCGCCCATCATCAATAACGGCGCCAGAACTCCGCCGGAGGTGCCAGAACCGAGCGATACGGCCCAAATAAACCATTTGACGAGCAACACTCCAAGGATTACCCGGGTCGTCACACTGCCCTGAAGCAATGCACCGATTGTGTCGTAACCTACGCCGAGAGCTTGTGGGAAAATCAATCCGCCTAGGCCGATCGCCAGTCCGCCGATGGCTGGCCACCACATCCAGTGGATCGGTAAACGCTGAAACGCATCCTCGGCAGCGTAAACCGACATCGTAAGCAGCGCAGACAACGCCCCCGCCAGTACGCCAACTAGTACACACCCCAGCAGGCCGTTGATACCGATGAATAACGGATGCTCCGGGACAGGGAAGAGTGGACCAAAACCAAGAAGATAACGCCGAAGCACGGCTGCGATCGCGCTGGCCAGGGCCACGGGAATTAAACTCCGGGGTTTCCATTCAAACAGTAGCAACTCGACCGCGAGAAGAGCCGATGCTACCGGTGCTGCAAACGTGGCGGACATCCCGGCGGCGGCGCCGGCCACTAACAGTGTCTTTCGCTCCGCGCTCGTAAGGTGAAATAATTGGGCGATCATCGATCCGAATGCACCACCAGTCATGATAATCGGACCCTCGGCTCCAAACGGACCGCCTGAACCGATCGAGATTGCCGAAGAAATAGGTTTCAGCAATGCGACTTTTGGTTCGACACGGCTGCCATTGATCAAAATCGCTTCGATCGCTTCCGGAATACCGTGTCCGCGAATTCGTTCCGACCCATACCGCGCCATCAAGCCGATAATCAGCGCCCCTGCGATTGGGACCAGTACGCTAAAAATCCCGAGGTGATTGCCTGCGGGGGAAACCAAACTGGTGCTCCAGCGCCCGAAATAAAATAAGTTTGTGAAGAGTCCGATCAATCGGAGCAACGCCAATGCCACAAAGGACGCCACTACTCCGATACCAAGCGCTAACGCTGAAATCGGCAATAAACGACTGGTTGTTGTGAAGTCCCCCAGGACTTCCCAGGACTTACTTGGTTTTGCCTGTTCCATCATTTACAAACCATTATATCGTAGTACGATACGCTGCAGTGGTTTTATTCACTTCAGACGTTCCGTACTTTCGTTTGGGGCGCAAAGATTGCCTAGCAGGCCACGACCTTTTTGAAATTTGTCCTTTGCAAAGTTTCGGTCGCTGTGTCGGTCCAACGAATGACGATAGATCGTGACTGTCCGAGTGAGCCGCGCCCGGCGCTCGGCAAATGAAGGCTACGTCTCGTCATCTTTGGCAGCTTACCCTGCAATTTAGATTCTTTTTTTGGTTTTTGAACACATCGCGCATCAAGATAGAGGGCACAAATGATGCAACCCTTTTCGTCGATACCAGTGTGCCGACAGGCACCGTGCCATTGAGCGGGCGGACTCCCTGCGCGTCTACCATGGCCACCCTGGCGATTCCGGCCCCGGCACGATCCGAGCGGGCAGCGTCCAATTGGAAGCGCCAGCGTCGATCTACCGTCCATCACGTTTGACCATGGCCAACGATCAGCGCATGGCACGATTCGACGGCTTCTTAGAACTCTAGTCCGTTAAGCTGAGTATCCTCGAAAGAGTCCCGCCCATGATCAACTTCTGCGTATGTGCGGGAACGTCGCAGGCTTGGAACATCGACCGATATTGGCCGACCACGGCTTCAATTCGGTCAAGACTAGTGTCCGAGCCAAACACTAACTTGCTGAATGCGCTTGGGTCGTTCTCGGCCGGCCTGGTTCCCCAATCGGTTCCAGACCACCAGAAGATGTTCCGGAACTCGCTCAGACGGTTGCTAAATTTCGTGAGAGTCGATCCGCTTAGGTCGAAGAATACGTTTGGGTTCCATCGCGAAACCTCGGCAGCCCATTCATACTCCGGATTTCCGCAATGCGCGCCAACCACCGTTATTCGAGGGAAGCGCCGAGCGATTTCCTCGAGGTAAAACGCACGCATTCGGTATGAAGCCACGTCCTCCGGTTCATCAACTTTCCTTCGCAAAACGATCCCAGTATGGAACAAAACGAGCCAACCGTATTCGTTCGCCAATTCATAGACGGGAGTGTAGCCAGGATCAGGGAACGGCTTTTTCACAAATTCGAGTTCGCCCAAGCCTCGGTATCCGAGCTTGTGAAACTCTTTCACTTGTTGAACTGCGTCTTGGGCATCCAAGTCAACGAATCCAATCGGAACGATTTGCGCTGGATGACGGTTAGCTGCGTCCGCGATGATATTGCGATTGCTGTGGGGTGTCAGCACACAAGCCGTAAGATTCAAACGATGGCAGACCTTTAGCAAATCTTCGACGAAGCTCGAGTTTTTGTCGTCAAAGTGAACGTGAATATCAATGATGCGGTCAGCCTTGTCGGAATCGGACGACACACTTTGGGCACGCGTGCCATCCGCGAAGGGCTTTGGTAGGACATTCGCCGCTCCTGAGATGGCTGTTGCCTTCAGAAAATCGCGACGTGAAAAGTTCCGGTTCACTGACCAGCCTCATGCATGTCCGTTACTGATGGATTTCCTTGGAGGAATTCGCCGCAGTATAGCACGCGTATCGAGATGATGAATCATTTCTCAAGTTAGAGGAACCTATTTAGGTTCGAATCCTACCCTCTCCGCCACAACCTTCAGAAAAAACGATCGACAGGGATCGGCCTTCTCATGGAGGGACTTGACAAGCTCGCATCCCACCGACTACGCGAAAAAGCAAGAAAAGACGCCGTGTGCGAAATATTAGCGGGGGCTTACCACGGCAACAACGGTTCAAGATCGGATTCGGGAGTGCCCGGGCGACCACAGGTGCTCACTTGTCTCAGACCATTGGAGCAGTCCAGAATGGTGGGACTATGCGTTTCGGCCGCGCCCTTCTGCTGCTGCTCACGGTTCTCGGAGTCAGAGTCCTGGCTGCGCAGGAACTCGGCATGCAGACCATTACAGGGCACGTGCGCGAAGAGGGGAGTAACGTTCCGATCGCTGCTGCTACTCTGGAAATTTCGCGTTCCGGGAGCGAAGGACATCCTCCGGTGACGTCCGGAATCGAAGGGGAATTTCTGTTTCACGGGCTCCAGGATGGAGAGTACGTGATCACGGCGAAAAAAAATGGATACGTTGCTGTCAGCGTAACTGTCACCGTGATGCGTACGGGCGCGCCGGAGGCCACGATTTTGCTGCGCAGGACTCCTCCGGCTGGCAGTGGTGGTCCGGGTGGTCCGATCTCCGCGCATCAGTTGCAAGTGCCAAAGGGGGCGCGCGCGGCCTATGAAAAAGGCCTCAGACTCCTCGAAGACCAAAAAGATCCCGCGGGTTCCATTCCCGAATTTGAAAAAGCCATCAAGGTGTTTCCTTCCTACTACGAGGCCTACTCGGAGTTAGGCATTGCGAACTATCACCTTGGCAAAGTTCCCGAGGCAGAAGTTTCGCTCAAGAAGGCTATCGAACTGAGTGACGGCAAATACGTCGCACCTCTTTATCTCCTTGCCGATCTCTACAACACCCAAGGAAAGTATCAGGAAGCCGAACCTTTGGCCCGCCAAGCGATCGCTTTGGATAGTGCCACCTGGAACAGTTTCTTGGAGCTGGCTCGCTCGCAGGTGGGATTGAAGCGAGCAACTGAAGCAGAAACCAATGTCTTGCGTGCCCGCAACTTGGCACCACAGAATTCGCAGGTCTATCTGGTACTAGCTAATGTTCACGTACTTCAACAGAATTACCAGGCGGCCGTCCAGGATTTGGATGCTTACCTCAAACTCGACCCTAACGGCCCGAGGAGTGATGCGGTTCGCCATACCCGAGACGAACTCCAGAAACAAGTTCAACTCCCGCCAGGCGCCAACCCTCCCTCGACTCCGACATCCGCCGCACCGCAGCCGTGATTTCCCTCGGTGAGGGATCGCTTCGCCGTCCGAATACTTATATCTAGCCAAAGACTTGGCTCTATAGCGTCCTAATGGAAGAATAATTCTTCCGGTGCTACCGCCTTCGTTCGCGCGGTTTTGGCGAATGAACGCCTGAAGGAATTTGTGTAGACTCGGTTTGCTGCTGCGTGACAGTCGGATTGATCGAATGTTAATGACTCCGAAGTTGAGAGTTAGTCGGGCGATTGCTCTGTGCTGCCTGGCGTTGATCGCGTACATGGATTTGGCAGCGCAGCAGCGAAATGCGATTGAGCAAGAAGCGAAGCGCAAGCACTTGAATTGGTCACCGCCCAATATCGACGCACCGCTTCTTTCGCTCGCGGCCATTCCGCCTTGTGACCTCGCCAAAGTGCTAGAACATGTTGGCTCGCGGGCATTGGAGTTGACCGCGAACCTGGAGAACTTTACGGCCGACGAACAAATCAAGTATGAAAAATGGAGTTACAGCGGAGTTCCCCAAGAGAACGACACCGGCATGTTCCATTACGTTTTCGCATTTGAGCAGCACGGCGGGGAATTGGTCAGCCGGGAGTATCGAAGTCCTTGGAAGGGTGGACATTCTTTTCCGGCGAGCGGCCAGGACACCGGGCAGGTGGCGCTCGGGCTGATCTTCCACCCGAACATGCAGACGGATTATGAGATGAAGTGCGAGGGCTGGGATCTATCGAATGGGCAAAAGGCGTGGGTAATCCGTTTTCAGCAGCGGAAGGATAAGCCGCGTCGAACGATGCAATTTCACATCCCAGGTGGGGAAATTGGGGTAATGCTGAAGGGACGCGCGTGGATCGGCATGGAGAGTGGGCAAGTACTGCACCTGGAAACGAAACTGATGCGCGACATTCCGGATGTGGGACTGCGAAGCGGAGCGATGACCGTGGATTATGCACCGGTGGAGATTCGATCGCGGAACTTGCAATTGTGGTTACCTCAGGGACTGGAAGCGTTCTGGGAGTTTGGAACCTACCGCGTCATCCTCTTTCACACCTTCCGCAATTTCAAACGATTTACGGTAGAGACGGAAGAGAAGACCCAGAAGCCAAAAACTCAGTAAGCAACCAAAACCTTCCATAAATCGAGGAGCGGGCTCCGTTTTCCAAGTCCCGATGAACGCTGCCGCTCAGGCGGTCGACGGTGCAGCACCATGGGCTCACATCGAGTTTGTTCACAGCATCCCTAAGAGTTGCCAAGACATCGTCACGAAATCGCCACTCTCGATTTCATTTTTCCGCTTCGACTGAGCCGATCCACGCGCCCAAGGGCTCCAGGGAAATTGCCCCCGGGTCTATCTGGCTTGGCGCGCCGAATGAGGAAAGGAGTGTCTTCGCCGATTTCGCCTGGACGTCCTTGGAGGCCAGGTCCAGGTTTACCTTTTGTGTTGCGGTGCTCATGTTCAAGACCACCAGCGTGATCTCACCTTTGTAGATCCGCATGTACGACAGCACATTCTTGTCGTTCTCCGTCAACGGAACATACCTGCCATCCAGCAGCGCCTTGTTTGTGTGCCGCATTGCCAGCAGTTGGTGGTAGTAGTTCAGAATGGAGTTTGCATCATTTTTTTCGGTCTCCACGTTGTGGGATTTGTAATTCGCATGGACCGGCAGCCAAGGCGCCTCCTTGCTGAATCCTGCATTTGCTTCGGCGTTCCATTGCATCGGCGTGCGTTCGCCATCGCGCCCTTTTTCTTTAGGCCAGCCGGTTTTTCCCATAGAATCCTTTACGTCTTCCGGCCTTTTGGGGTCGTTATTTGCCATCCCGATCTCTTCGCCGTAATACATAACAGCCGTGCCGCGCAGTGTCAGGTAGAGGGAGGCCATGAGCTTGGCGATCTGGTCGTTATGCTTGCCGTCGCCGTAGCGGTCGTACACACGCCGGATGTCGTGATTGCTCACGACGTACACGGGCCAGCCGCCCGAGCCGTCTACCCAGGCGATTTGCTTGCGGAAATCTTCGGGCGAGAGTTTATTGACCATCGTGAACATGAAGTCCATGGGCATGTTCACTTCGTCGTTGTTTTTTCCGTAATAGGCCTTCAACTGGGCGATGTCGTTCGTCCAGGTTTCCCCAATCAGCACCGCGTTGTACTCGTCCGCAACTTTGCGCAAGCGTTGCAGCACACCGTGCAGTTCCGGTTGGTTCTTGTCGTAGATTTCGCGCTCGACCGGATCGCCGAAAGCGTTCTTTTCGTTCCCGACCACGGGATTGTCGCGAAACTCCGGGTCGACGAACATGACGTCCACGGCGTCCAGGCGAAACCCGGCAATCCCGCGCTTGTACCACCAGCGCGTCACATCGAACATGTTCTTTTCCACCTCGGGATTTCGCCAATTCAAATTGGGTTGCGGCGGATAAAAATAGTGGTAGTACCATTGATCGGTTTTTGCGTCATGCACCCAAGCCGACCCGCCGAAGTTCGACGTCCAATTATTGGGAGGTTGTCCCGGAGTTTGCCCGTCGCGCCAAATATACCAGTCGCGTTTCGGATTGGTGCGTGAAGAGCGCGACTCCACGAACCATTTGTTCTGATCCGATGTGTAGGTGAGAACAAAATCGAGCAGGGTGCGAATGTGGTGTTCTTTCCCTTTGACGACCAGCTCATCCATGTCCTTCAGCGTTCCGTAATCCGGATTTACGTTGTAGTAGTCGGAGACGTCGTAGCCCCAATCGACTTCCGGCGAAGGAAACATTGGCGCGATCCAGAGGGCATCCACTCCCAGCCAACGCAGGTAATCGAGCTTTGAAGTGATGCCGGGAATGTCGCCAATGCCATCGTTGTTGCTGTCCGCAAAACTGCGAGGATAGATTTCGTAGAAGACGGCGTGCTTCCACCACGGGTGACCTTCTTCATCGATCGCGTTGCTTTGCGCGATCGCGCCGGGAACCCATACTGCTGATGCCACGCCAACAAGCAGGATAGCCAGCCTACGGAGACGCCATGGGTGCATGTTCACCCTCCCACGCCATAAATCGGCGCAAAGACAATCATGTTCTCGGTAGTTCCTTGTCACCAAACGATGGTATAAGGATTGGCCGAAACGATATTCTACATGGGCTCTGAGTGACTCGAATGGGATTTCTCGCGATCGTTGGGAGGGCGGCGGCTCGAGCGATTGGATGCCTGCTCACGCTGGTGCTGCTGTGTGGGGACTGTGCAGCCCAAGGCTGGCGGCATCTCGGTAAGGTCCGCGGAGTGGCGAAGCGGAACGACGGCGTGGAATTAACGGACGGCACCGCGAAAGTGCGGATCACGGCTTTCGCCGACGGAATGTTCCGCGTGCGAGTCGCCCCGAACGGCACCTTCCAGAAGGACCTCTCTTGGGCGTTGATTCAATCGCCCGAGCCCCCGGCCGTGACCATCGAGGAAGACCGGAAAGAAGTACGCATCACTGCAGGCAAGCTAGTCGCTACGGCGCAGAAATCACCTCTTTTGATCCGTTTCTCCGACACAGACGGGAAAGTCCTCCTTGCCGACGAACCTAGTTTGCCGATGGCTTCGGACGGACCCCGGGTTCGCGCCTGGAAAAAGATGCCGCTCGAGGAAAACTACTACGGACTCGGAGACAAGGCCGGGCCCATGAACCGACGGAACCGCGCCTTCACAAACTGGAACTCCGATGCATACGGCTGGCAAGAGTCCACGGACCCCCTTTACAAGTCCATTCCTTTTTTCATCGGCCTTAACAAAGGTACCGCGTACGGTCTTTTTTTTGACAACACGTACCGGAGCAGCTTCGACTTTGGGAAGGAATCGGCAGACTATTTCTCCTTCGGTGCAGAAGGCGGGGAATTGAACTACTACTTCATCGCCGGACCGGAGCCGAAGAAAATCATCGAGCAATACACCGCGCTTACGGGGCGGCCGCCTCTGCCGCCATTGTGGACGCTTGGGTACCAGCAATGCCGATACAGCTATTATCCCGAAGCCCGTGTGAGGGAGATTGCCGCAACTTTGCGTGAAAAGAAAATTCCCGCGGATACGATTTATCTCGACATCGATTATCAGGATGGAAACGCGCCGTTTACGATCAATCGGCAATACTTTCCAACCTTTGAAAACATGATCGCCGATCTGCGCAATCAAGGTTTTCACGTGATTCTGATCACCGACCTGCATATCAAGAAGAATCCGGACCACGAATACGCGCCCTACGATTCCGGGATGAAGAACGATGTCTTTGTAAAGAATCTGGATGGCTCGGTTTACGTTGGTGTGGTCTGGCCCGGAGACAGTGTGTTTCCCGATTTCACCCTGACGCGGGTCCGCGACTGGTGGGGCGGGCTCTACAAAGATTTCGTTGCTATGGGAGTCTCCGGCTTCTGGAACGATATGAACGAACCCGCTGTTTTTCGGCCGCCTGAGAAAACCATGCCTCTCTCGGTTGTTCATCGGTTGGACGACGGGACGACTCTCGATCATCGAGCCGTCCACAACATCTTCGGCATGCAGAATGCCCGCGCAACGTACGACGGCCTGCGCAAACTTCAGTCTGACGAGCGGCCCTTCGTCCTGACCCGCGCCGCTTATTCCGGCACGCAGCGGTTTGCCGCCACCTGGACCGGCGACAATAGCGCGACATGGAATCATCTCGCAATGAGCACACCCATGCTTCTGAGCATGGGTGTCTCCGGTTATCCAATGGTGGGCGACGACATCGGCGGCTTTGCGAGTTCGCCGGCTCCAGATCTTTTGACGCGCTGGTATGAACTCGGCGCGTTCAACCCGATCTACCGCAATCACGCGGCAAAAGGCACCGCCGATCATGAACCCTGGTCTAGCGGGCCAGAACAGGAAGCAATTCGCCGGAAATACATCGAGCTGCGCTACAAACTGCTGCCGTACATCTATACGGTCACCGAAGAAGAGACGCGCACCGGCATTCCCCTCATGCGGCCCGTTTTTCTCGAATATCCTCACGCAGACGAATTCTATGGCGACGATCACGATTTTCTGTTTGGTCCGGATTTTTTTGTAGCTCCTGCGGTCAGCGAAACTGTCGACGCCCAGAGAGTCGTTCTACCTCCGGGTGAGTGGTACGACTTTTGGACTCTGGCGAAGCATACCAACAAAGATCAAATCGACCTGCATCCACGAATGGACGAACTGCCCCTGTACGTTCGCGCCGGCTCGATCGTGACCATGCAGCCTCTCGTCGAATACACCGGGCAGACGCCCCATGGACCACTCGAACTGCGCGTCTATCTTCCTTTCAAAACCAGTGCCGATGATTGTCGGGGAACTCTGTATCAAGACGACGGACACACGTTTGCTTACGAGCGAGGAGAGATTCTGCGGGTCAACTATGTCTGCGAGGTTTCAGCGAACCTAGTGACGGTAAGGAGCACTATCGAGAAAAACGCTTTTCGGCCCTGGTGGAACAGCGCCGAGTTGAAACTGTTCGGTGTGGCCACTGCTCCAAAGGAAGTTCGACTCGATACCGACACAGTGACCTCGTGGCATTACGACAGTCCGACGCAGTCCCTTGTGCTGGCGGTGCCCAACGCGATGCGAAACTGGAGCGTCCGAGTCGGTTTCTAAGACCGAGGGCCCTCGGCAAAGCGCAGTGAATAGGTTGTGCCTTTCGGTGCGATCAACGGCGGGTGGAATCCCGCTGAATGAGTTTTGGCTCGAGCAGGATGGTCTTTGGGCGCGACCCCTTTTCTGATTCCACCAAGTCAACCGCCATTTGCCCCGCGCGCACGCCGATTGCCGTGCTTTGCTGATCGATGCTACTGAGGCGCACCTGAGAGTAATCGGCAAAATAAAGGTTGCCACAGCCGATCAGCGCGACGTCATGGGGAATACGCAACCCGGCTTCCAGGATCGCTTTCATTGCTCCCATGGCCAAGAGGTCGTTGTAGCAGAAAATCGCATCCGGCCGTGGAACTAGACGCAGCAATTCTTTGGCGGCATCCTGGCCAGCTGGCGCGCCGACGGAATCCGCAATTGTGGTGCTCGCTACGTATTCCGGACCAAGCGCAAGGCCATGCTCTGCCAGCGCCTTTTTGTAGCCGGCAAGCCGGCCTATCACCGTGCTCAATTTGGTGGTGCTGATGTGGGCGATCCTCCGGCAGCCGATCTCGACAAGATGCTTGGTCGCAAGGTATCCGAGGTTTTCATCGTCGACGCCTACGAAGTGACATGGGAAACCTTCGAATTTGCGATCCAAAAGTATATGGGGAATGCGTTCCTTCTTCAGTTGCTCAAAGGTCTGCGGTGTAAATTGCGTAGAGGCAATCAATAATGCGTCCACGCGACGAGATACAAATTGATCGATGATTTGTCGTTCAAGTTCCCGCTGCTGTTCCGAGGAGGCGATCAGAAGTGTGAAGCCAGCGTTCCGCAAAACGCCTGCCAAGCCTCTCGCAAGCTCAGAAAAAAATGCATGGGCCAAGTCGGGAATTACCAAACCCATCATGTTGGTGCGACCGGTGACAAGCGATCGCGCGGAGAGATTCGGGCGATAGTTCAGTTCTTCGCATCGCCGCAAAACACGCAGACGTGTATTGGCACTGATGTCGCTACGATTGCGCAGAGCCTTGGACACGGTGATGACGGAAAGTCCGAGGTCTCTTGCAATATCTTTCATGCGGACAGGCACGCGCGTAACCCTTCGTAGATTACCATGGGATAACTTACCAAGCCCCGAAGGTGAGTGCCTTGGGGGGCGCGAGAACCGCCCGAGAGATCGAATCGAGAGCAGCGTCTTCGATAGAATCTTCCGTTTCAATGAAGCAATGGATGTGCTTGTGCCCATATCGCCAATGCGCACAGCCAGCGCTACGCCAATAAGTGAAGAGAAATGTGCGTATTAGCGGTTTCGAGCCGAACGGGTACGTTAACGTTGTAGTTTTTGCTTGACAATATCTCGCCATCTAGTATTTATGTGCTATCTACTTCCGATGTGTGCGGTATGGGGCTGGGTCGTCCGTCAATAGAATAACGTTATTCAACACGAGGTGCCTCCGTGCAAGAGCAGAATAACCTTATTCTCCAGGGGGTGTTTTTATGATGGATAGGAATATCGTTATTCTGCAGGGTTTATTCAGCAGGCGCATTGCTTACTTGTTGTTAGGTTTCGCTTGTCTCGCACTCCTCTCCGTGGGTTCTCTCCGAGGTCAGGGTATTTTCGCCACGCTTACTGGCGTGGTGTCCGACCCCTCGGGAGCGGTCGTTGCGGATGCAAAGATCGTGCTGAGGGACGCCGATTCGGGCTCTCTTCGCGAGACGGTGACGAGCTCCGACGGCTTTTTCACGTTCGCGTCGGTGCCCGTCGCAACCTACTCCCTGTCGGTCGAAGCGAAGGGTTTTGAGCTGTACAAGGCGGATGGTATCCGCCTGGAGGGCGGTGAAAAGCGCAACCTCAATATCTCGCTCGTGGTTGGTGCCGCCAGCCAGACGGTCGAGGTCAACGCCGAGGCCACGGCCCTTGTTACGACCGACTCCGGCGAGAAATCCTTCACTTTGGAAACCAAGGAACTGGAAAATTTCATTCAGGTGGGTAGCAACGCCGCCGAGTACATCAAAATTGCACCCGGCTTTTCCATCCAAAACGGAACGTCCAACAAGGCGAACTACACCGGTCAGGTAATCGGAATTAATGCCAACGGCGACGGCGGTAGTCAGAGCCCACTGAACGCCGCTTATTCATACAACGGTCTACCCGTGAATACCTTGGACATCACCGCAGACGGCGCCCACGTATCCGATCCCGGTTGCAATTGCGACACGCCGGTCAATCCCAACTCGGATTTCCTCCAGGAGTTCAAGATTCTGACGTCGAATTTCAGCGCGGAAGACCAGAAGGGGCCTATCGTCATTAGCTCTGTGACCAAGGCGGGAGGAACGGACTTCCACGGAAGCGCGTTCTTCTCTGCGCGGAACCATTCGCTCAACGCGAACGACTGGCTAAATAACGCCAGCGGTGTAAAGCAGCCTGCGGACGCTTTTTATTACCCAGGCGGTACCTTCGGTGGCCCCGTGATTATTCCTGGCACCGGGTTCAACAAGAGCCGCCAGAAGGTCTTCTTCTGGACCGGTTTTGAATACTATCACCAGACTTTAGACACCGGCTTGCTGAGGGCGACGACTCCCCCTGCCTGCGAACTCGCTGGTAATTTCTCACCCTCGTGTGTGGACCAAGAGGGTGCTATGACTGCGGCGGGAAAGCCCCCTGGACAGCTCAATACGACCGCCATTGCCGCTTTCGGAGGCACGACGATCCCTGCCTGCGTAGGCACTCCCAACGGCAAGTGCATCGACCCCAGCATGCTGGCGTTGGTGAAGTTGTTTCCCGCGCCGAACGCAGATCCGGCCACGACCGGGGGTTACAACTATGTCCAGTCTGAAATTTTCGACCAAAACAACCGGCAGTGGGCGATACGTGTAGATTACAACGTCAGCGACAATACCAAGGTGTTTGTCCGCTATAACTACCAGCGCGAAGTCCAGCAGTTCCCCGTTGGCCTGTGGTGGCGCAATGGGGACCAGGTTCCATATCCATCTCCGATCGAGGGCAAGAACAGGTCGGACTCCTTGGCCGGAACAATTACGCACGTATTCAATCCAACCATGACCAATGAAACGGTTATGGCCTATACGTATGTGGGATTCCCCAACGTCTTTGCCAACCCTTCGGCGGTCGACCGCTCCACGGTGGGCTACGGCTATGCGGGACTCTTCAAGAACGGCGTTGCGCAGATTCCCTCCTTCGGCAATTTTGGCCCAAGCGAAGCAGCATTGGTGTTCAATCCCGGTGGATTCGAAGCGGGCGGCGCTTCGTCAGGGTTGTACGCCGACAAGTGGATGCCTAGCTTTAGTGATACGCTCACGAAGGTGGTCAAGACCCACACTTTGAAGGCTGGCTTCTTCTATGAGTATATTCGCAACTCTCAGCCGGCCAACAACAATTCAAACGGCGAAGAGCTGGTTTCCGCCAGCGGCAATCCTTTCAGCTACGGCAATGAGTATGCCGACCTGCTGACCGGCAACCTAAATAGTTACAACGAAGCGAACTTCAACCGCGTCAACGACATCTCCTACGGCACCTATGAGTTCTTTGTTCAGGACTCCTGGAAAGCGACAAAGAAGCTGACTGTCCAATTGGGCTTACGCTTTAGCCATTTCACACCGTGGCGGGATGATCTGGGGTACGGCTACTCCATCTTCGACGTGGCCTCCTATACCGCGGGTGGCGGTGCTGCGTGCGCCAATGCACCGACGTTCTGCGGATTCGAATGGCACGCCAAGGACTCCTCCGTTCCCGTGGGTGGATTCCCGACGCGGGCATTGTTTTATCAGCCGCGCGTAGGGGCGGCCTATGACCTGTTCGGAACGGGCAAGACTGTTTTGCGTGGAGGCTGGGGACGCTTCTACTACCACTCCGGGCAGTTCACAAGCGGCTTGGATGCGTCGGCCGGAGTAAAGCAGGCCAACTTGTCGCCATCCAATTGGGTGGGAGGGCCGGGTTGCCCGACCAACCCTTCTACTGGGTCGGCTCTATTTGTTGCCTACCTTTCTTGTCTAAACGTGGCTGCCACACCTGCTTCACCCGCAGCCGTCTCCTCGACGGATAACGATCAGCCATATACCGATAGCTGGAGCTTTACCATCGGGCAACAAACGCCGTGGCAAGGCTACTTCGAAGCTTCGTATCTCGGGAACCGCAGCCGGGATCAGATCAATGGCGGGAACAACAATTACGGCAGCGACATCAATATCGTTCCCTATGGAGCGATGCTATCCTCGACTGACCCGGTAACTGGGAATCCCAACACCAACCCCGGTAACGCGAATGCCAACGATTGGCGGCCGCTGCAGGGTTACTCGAATCTCCCCGTTTTCGTTAACAATCTATATGACAACTACAACGCCCTGCAGTTGTCGTGGGTGCGCCACGCTGGGCGCTATACCGTTCAAGCCAATTACACCTATCAAAAGAGCTTGGGGATTGTCGCTCCGAGCTATGATCCTTTCAGTCTAGGAGCCAATTATGGAGTTCAGCCGTCAGACCGCCGGCAGCTCTTCAATGTTGCCTACTCGGTTAACATTGGTACCGTTGTACATTCAAACAAGTTCGTGGACGGAGCCGCCAATGGCTGGCAAGTCTCCGGCATCCTAACGCTGGAAAGCGGGGCCAATCTGACTACCGGCGGAAACTACGAAGCTGGATCGAGTGGACCACCCAACGGCAACTACAACATGACCCTGGACTGTGTGGCGACTGCTACGGAGGTCGCCGCCGGCAAAGGATGCCCGGACGGCACCCCTGGCGGCGGCTTGTCAGGCCCTGCCATCGTTCCGGGCTCCAATGTCGGAGTTAACGCGCTGACGGGTATTACGCTCAACAACAAGTCCATCTTGGGGACTGACGCTGAGGTGTTGAACCCGCTCGTCACCTGCAATCCTAATTCTGGTCGCGGCTCCCATGGGTTCGTAAATGGGAGCTGCTTCGCCGTGCCAACTACGGTTGGCATGAATGGCCCCACGATGCTTCCAGTGTCTTACGGACCGGCTTTCTTCAACTGGGATATGTCGTTGTTCAAGAACTTCAAAATCACGGAATCGAAGAACCTTCAATTCCGGATTCAAGCCTATAACTGGCTGAACCATCCTTTGTATTCCTTCCCCAGCGGCAGCAATTTGACGCTGCAATTCCAACAGGATCCGGTGACGCAACAGTTCACCCAGGTCAATCAAAACTTCGGCACGGCGACCCAGAAGCAAGGAGCCCGTATTCTGGAGTTGGCGGTGAAGTTCTTCTTCTAAACCACAAGTGCGACAAAAACGATCGAGGGTTAAAACGGGATGGCTTCAGCCATCCCGTTTTCTTGTAGACTTACTTCGGATCTGTTATTGGCATGTGGAAACCCGCATTTTTTGGCTTTATGCCTGGCTAGCAGCGCGACGCCTCAATCAGAGAAGACGCCCCAAGAAATGGGATGGCTTCGGTCATCCCATTTTTCTCCTGCTATACTGAGTTCGGATGCGCTGGCCCCTATGCGGAAATTCACCCTCCTTTTGATTTTCAGCTTTAGCACGGTCGCGCGGGCTCAGACTCCTCAGGAATTGGTCCAAGATGCAATCCAGAAGCAACAGACGGGCGATCTTGAGGGTGCCGTGAATGAGTATAGGGAATTCCTAAAGCTGCATCCTGAAGCTACGGCGATCCATTCGAACCTCGGTGCGGCTTTGGCAGGCCTCGGCCGATACGAAGAAGCGATTCCTGAGTACAGGATCGCTCTCAAGCAGGCCCCGGAGCTCGAAAGCGCCAGGCTGAACCTGGCGCTGGCCTATTACAAAATGGGGCGTATTTCGGAAGCGACGAAGGAGCTCGAGAAAGTTCACGCGAGAGATCCAAGCAATCAACAAGCGTCACTGCTGCTGGCGGATTGTTATTTGCGAATGGGGCAAGAGAAGGACGTGATTCGCATCCTGGAGCCGGTCGAGAAGGCACATCCCGATGATATGGCCGTCGCCTACCTCCTTGGGACGGCGTTGATTCGAGACAAGCAGGTTGAGGAAGGACAGATTCTAGTAGATCGGATCCTGCGGAACGGCGATTCGGCCGAGGCGCACTTGATGCTGGGTACCGCGAAAATGAACGTTTCCGATTTTGCCGGCGCCCGGAATGAATTCGCTAAAGCCGTTGCGCTCAATCCAAAGCTTCCCGAGGCGCACGTCCTCTACGCCGATGCATTGAAGCTTACCGGAGACTCCGATTTGTCGGTCAAGGAATTTCAGGCGGAACTGACTTTCGATCCATTCAACTTTGAGGCCAACCTGCAATTGGGTGCCATGGCCAGGCAGGATCACAATTACGAGCAGGCCAACCAATACTTCCTGCGCGCACTCGAGACAAGGCCAGGAGACCCCGGCGTGCGCTATCAACTGGCGCTACTCGATCTCGATCAGGGTAAGTTCGACGAGTCTCGCCAGAAGCTTGAAGCTTTGGTGAAAGAATCGCCACAGTTTACGGAAGCTCATGTTTCGCTGTCGCTTGTTTACTACCGGCTCAAAAGACCGGATGATGGCAAGCGCGAGCGCGAGATCGTCCAAAAACTGACGGCGGAAGCGCAAGCGAAGGAACCGGGCGTGAAGCAGCAATGAGGGCCGCTGAGGATCGTTCTTAGATCACGATGAAGTGGCGCCGACTACTCTTCGGTTTGGTTTTTCCTGTGGTTGTTGTGGCGCAAACTGCCTCATCGGAAGCAACCGCGTGCGTTCCGTGTCACTCCCAAGCGAAAACCCAGCCAGGCACATCGATGGCGCATGCGCTCGAACCGCTTGCGCAAGGCAAGATTCTGCTCGAACATCCCGTCCTTACTACCACCGTCGGCAAATACACGTACCGGATCGAGCGCACAGGAAACCAGAGCATCTATACGGTTTCAGATGGCGTCAACACAGTCAGCATGCCCATCCGCTGGGCGCTGGGAGCCAGTTCCGGCATCGGTCAAACTTACATCCTCGAGAAAGACGGCGAGTTGTATGAGAGCCGCGTTAGTTACTTCAGGGAACTGAAGGGACTCGATCTCACGTTGGGATACCAAGGCACAACGCCGATGGATATTACCGAGGCGGCGGGTCGGCTCCTGAGCCCCGACGAGAAGCTGCGCTGTTTTGGGTGTCACGCTACCAATGCAACAGAGGGAAAACAACTCGGCTTGGACAAGCTCAGGCCAGGAGTGCAATGCAGCCACTGCCACGAGGGAATCGAAGCGCATCTGGCAGCCGCGCCGCTCGACAGTTATGAGCTGGCGGTGCCAAAGGAATTGGCCCAGCTACACGGAATGTCTGCGGATCAGGCGTCCCACTTTTGTGGGCAGTGTCACCGAACTTGGGAAGAGATTGCGACTCAGAAGAACCCGAGTATTGCGAACATTCGCTTCCAACCGTATCGGCTGACCGGCAGCAAATGCTACGACCCTGACGACGCGCGAATCAGCTGCCTTGCATGCCACGATCCACACCACGAGGTCAGCACGAAATCGAGCGATTATGACGCGAAGTGCTTGGCCTGTCATGGCGGTGCAAAAATTGGCGCCAAGCTTTGTCCCGCGTCGAAAGACAAATGCGTGACATGTCATATGCCGAAACTCGAATTGCCCGGGGCGCACTTCCAGTTTTCGGATCATCGAATTCGAATTGTGAAGCCAGGAGAAAAATACCCGGGCTAAGACGATAGAACCGGCAACAATTGATTGACACAAGGGTGATTGGATGGATTTTTCGAGACGAGGATTTCTGCGTTTTGGCATGGCCGTCGGCGCCGCGAAGGCGCTCGGCATTTCCTCAAGGAATTCGAAAGCGACGGAAAACCCCATGTTTAGCGAAGTCCCGTCTTCGATATCGGGCATTGACTGGGTTCATGAAAACGCAATGTCTCCCAGCCGATATCTGCCCGAAGCGCTTGGTCCTGGTTGTGCATTCCTCGACTACGATAACGATGGCTGGATGGACATTTTCCTCGTCAACAGCGGACCGAGTGATTTCTGGAAGCCACCCCATCCTCTTCGCAATGCATTGTACAAGAACAACCGGGATGGAACATTCACCGACGTTACGGAGAAGGCCGGCGTCGCTGGCAGATACTTCGGGATGGGCGTTGCCGTGGCAGATTATGACAACGATGGCTGGCCTGATATTTTCGTGACTGCGTATGGAAAATGTATATTGTACAAAAACAACCACGATGGAACATTTACGGATGTAACCGAACGCGCAGGTGTCGCGACTCCCGGATGGACGACCAGCGCGGTTTGGTTCGATTATGACAATGACGGCAAGTTGGATCTGTTCGTCTGCAGTTTCGTGGATTACTCTGGCGTGCGCAAACTCGCGTGTGGGAACAATCAGATCGGCAAGAACTACTATTGTGTACCGCGCCTGTTCAATCCCAGCGCAAATTTTCTCTACCACAACAACGGCGACGGCACGTTCACTGAGACCAGCAAGGGTACTGCAATTGCGAAAGCCTTGGGAAAAGGACTCGGGGTAGTCGCCACGGACATCAACAATGACGGTTGGATGGACTTGTTTGTCGCCAATGACACGGTACAGAACTTTCTGTTTGTGAATCGTGGCCCCGGCGCGAATGGCCACTGGAATTGGGAGGAAATTGCCCTGCAGTCGGGCGTGGGCTTCAGCGAAAGTGGCAGGCCTCGTTCCGGCATGGGCGTGGATGCGGCTGACCTGAACGGAGATGGCTGGCAGGATTTGTTTGTCGCCAACGTTGATCACGAAATGTTTTCGGTCTATGAAAACAACAAAGATGAAACATTTCGGGACTCTGCACAGATGCACGGGGTCGCTCGCGACACGAGATTACTAAGCGGCTGGGGATTGAAGTATTTCGATTACGACAACGATGGGCTGATCGATCTGCTACTGGCCAATGGCCATCCGGACGACATGATCGATCTGTACTCGATGCAAGTAAAATACAAAGAACCGATGCTTTTGTTCCACCAAGGGGAAGATCACAAGCTGCATGACGTGAGTGAGGGCGCGGGGCCTGTCTTTCAGAAGGATTTTGCGGCCCGCGGGCTGGCCGTGGGCGACTACGACAACGATGGCGCAATCGACGTCATTGTTGGCATCAACGGCGGGGCTCCCGTGCTCCTGAAAAACAATGCGGCCAAAGGCAATAATTGGCTCGGACTCAAATTAGAAAGCGTTACCTCGAACCGAGACGCGATCGGCGCGCGAATCCGTTGGAAGGCGAACGGCAGATGGATCGAGCGCCTTAAAAACAATGGCGGCAGCTATCTCTCGTCGCACGATCCCCGTGAGGTCCTTGGGATCGGAACGGCTTCTCAAATCGATGAGCTTGAAATACATTGGCCGGTTCCGAGCAAGCAGATCGAAAAGCTAACGGGTGTTGCTCCAAACCGGTACATCCGCATCGTCGAAGGCAAAGGTATCGTGTAAAGGATGACCGAAAGAGCTCTCGGTTCAAGGCTGGCCCCGGCCTTTGCCTTCTTGCCGCGGTCGCCTGGAGTATGGCTAGGTCGCCTCGTTTGAGCTCCCGATCAAGACGACGTCCGTGAACGCGCGTCTTTCACTATGGCTATGAATCTGCGCGCCAACTCGCGAATGCGGTCCTCTCGCCGATG
The DNA here is from genome assembly GCA_963722985.1 of Candidatus Acidiferrales bacterium. Taxonomy (GTDB): domain Bacteria; phylum Acidobacteriota; class Terriglobia; order Acidiferrales; family UBA7541; genus Acidiferrum. The sequence continues at coordinate 335,022 of CAVROZ010000009.1, forward strand.
TTCGATAGACTCTTTCGGGATCAGCTCTCCGCCAATGCCGAGTGCAATAGCACCCGCGGTAATGAAACCGAACGCCGACTGTTGATTCACACCACCCGAGGCGATGAGGGGAATGTCTGGAAAAGGTCTTTTGAGTGCTTTTATGTAGGCAGCTCCGCCGACGTTGGCACAGGGAAACACTTTGACAAGGTTGGCGCCGGCTTTCGAGGCCGCTAGGACTTCCGTGGGCGTCAAAGCGCCCGGGATCACCACGACTTCTTTCTTTCTGGCAAACTCCACGAGTTCCAGAACCAGCCCGGTACTGGTCAAGAATTGGGCGCCTGCGTCTAGACAACGCTGCGCAGTTTCTGTATTCAAGACGGTTCCTGCGCCGACAATCATCTTCGGCAGGTCACGTCGAAGTTCCGAGATTAGCTCGATCGCTCCCGGCACGGTCACGGTGATTTCTGCGATGGGAATACCCACGCGAGCAACGGTGGTTGCCGCGAACAGGGCGTCATCCTTTGAAAAGGTGCGAACAGCCGGGATGATGCCGATATCCTCGATGCAGGCCTGCACCGCTTCCTTTTTCATCGCCCTGCTCCCATTTTAAAGGTCGTCGTTTCTGGAAGGCATAGCTCAAGTCTACATCTGCTCGCATGGCAGTAACCAACCCGAAGTAAAAGGATGGCCCTGACAACTTCCTTCGTTCGTAGGTCTCTCGGATAACCAGGCGATTCCACTATCCGCCGCCGAGTGTTTAAACAGAGTTGCGATGTCGGCATAACTTACTCGGTGCTCTACCCGTGCGGCGATCTAGACCCTGCCCGACCACCATGCCGACGCAGTTCCGGGACAATAAAAAAAGGGTTACCACACTTTGCGGAGCGGCAACGTTTATCGTTCGCAGCATTGCGTTTCATCACGGCTCGAGTCAGGCACGACGAGCAATCACCAGGAGAGAGGCGGCGTGCGTTAGAGGCGCACACCGCCCGGGGTGGTTGGTTACGGGACTAGTAAGGATTTTTGGAGAGTGAAGCTGTAGGCGGAGTTTTCGGCGAGCACGACTTCTCGTTCGTCACCTTCGGCGCGCTTGGCCAAGCCTTTGAAGAATTTGCCGACCTTGCTCTTCCCTTTGATCTGCGGGCCGAAACTATGGGTGGCTGTTGACACGTGCACGTTACCGTCGTTCAGCTTTACGGACGTCAGTTTGAGTTGCAATTCGGCTTCACCGTGCAGCGCCCCGACGGGTTTAGCGGAAACGACCTTGCCGCTAACACTTGTGCCCGCAGGCATGACGGTCTGACCGCCAACGACTACATCTTGATCCAAGGTGCCAGAAAAGCTCTGGCCATCTTCACTGATCTTCGAACCGAGTTCTTCGCTCAGGCGAACCGTCAGTGTGGTTCCGATCGGAATGACGACGATCCGGACAGGGGCCGCAGCGGGGGTGTCTGAATCCGTTTGCGGTGAGGAATCGGCTACAGGCGCGACGGCGACCTGCTTGACCTTTTTCGTCGTGGAACGGAGCGTGCGCAAGACCGCTGTCTGGGCTGGCTGAACCGGTTGCGCGTCGATCTCAGTTGTTGGCGCCTCGGTGCTGCTTGTATCGGCGTCTTGCGTGTCGGCCGTATCGCTTCGATCCGTGGTCTGATCGGTGTCGGTTGTCGCCGCCGCAGCATCGACTGCGGGATCGACGGCGATGTTCGCGGAGTCTGCCGGTGCTGCCGCAGGCGGTTGCGCCGGCATATTCTCTAAAGCCACAGCTGTGCTGCTGTCATTGTGGCGGCGGGAGATTCCGTCGAAAACCAGCGCCCCGGAAATGACTACCGCCGCTAGGCCAACGATCATATTGGATTTTACGCTCATTGCCGTTCTCCTTTTATTTAGAAAATCTTTCTGTATCTCTCTTCTATCTTTGCCGCGCCAACTCTTCGACTTTTGTCCTGCGAGTTGGCGCGGCTCGGCTGCTGGCCCGTTACTGCTTCACTTCCCGCGGCCGCGGCTCGCTGGCGAGGCGTGGCTAGCACTTGGTGTTTGCCGGCTCGCGGAGGTCGCGCTCCGGCTGGGGACAGACGGTGTACGGTTCGCCGATGGCGTCGCCCGGTTCGGAGTGGACGTGCGATTGGTCGATTGCGTTGGCCGGCTCGAAGTCGAGCGGTTGTTCGCGGTGGAGGTATGGTTTGAGGTCGATGGTCCGACTCGGGCCGGTCCGTGAGAGGAAGGAGCGTGCGTTGTCGGAGTGTGGCTGGACGGAGTATGGCTGGCTGGAGTTGGGTTGCGACTTGATGGAGTGTGGTTCGCCGGCGTGTGATTCGCAGGCTGATGATTCAGAGGAGTGTGGTTTTCGGGATGGTTACGCGCATCGATACGGCCGTGATTGATCGGATGGTTCCGGGTGTCCAAACGGCCGCCCTTGTGACCGTCGGAGTACCGTCTTAGATGGTCTTCGCGTAGCCGGCGATCCCGCGCGGCCATTCGGTCGCGGTCGTGGAAGGCGCGGTCGCGAGCAGCAAACCCATGAGCGCACGGATGAAAACGTCCCGGTACGCCGCGGCCGCCGTGTTCGAAGGCACCATGGTCGTGATAGCCGAAATGGCCATGATTGATGACGGTGACGCTGTTTGAAACGTACGTGGTGCCGCCCAGCAAAACCGACCCGGTGCCCCAAGCAGGCGCCCACCCGGCGAAGCCCCAGTCGAAGCCGCTATACACGCCGACGGCCACTGGCGGATCGAAGCTAACACCCACCGCGGCGATGACGCCGACCGGGGGGGCCGCGATGACGTAGTCGGGATAGGCGGTGACGAAACCTCCCCAGATGGCCCACGGGTTGTAGTAAGGGACGTAGATCAAAGTGGGGTTGACGGGCAGGATTTCAATGGCGTCGTCTACGATGACGACCTTTTGCTGCGCCGTGGTCACTAGTTTTTTCGAGTCTTCCGCCTCGAGACGCATGGCTTGGAGGGCGTTCTGCACATCCCCGGGCTGGTTGTAGTACGCGTTACCAAGCTGTGCGGTCCAGGCGCCGTTCTTCGCCAGGCTGTCGAGCGTCGAGGGAAATTCGATGAGACTCTTCACGGCCGGATCCCAGGACAGTTGGTCCGCCTCGGTGGCGCGCTGATCGGGCGTCAGATTCATATGATCGTTGAGCCATTTGTCGGCTTCGGCGACCTGATCGGGATAGGTGGATGCGGTAAGGATTTCTGCGACCAGCGGGTCCGGGTCGAGGGCGATCGGAGCCACGAGTTGATCGAGCTGTACCGCGTTCAGCTCGACATAGGCAGGCGCTACGGGAGCGTCCGCGTACACATTCGAATGCGATGCCGGGATGAGGAACAAGGCGACCGCGAGCGCCAGAACGAGGCACTTGGTTTGCTGCAGGGAGCTTGTGCGCTTGGAGTTCATTGTTTGTCCTTTCGAAGTTTCAGATTTGAGGGAGGTTGTCATTTGAGGGATTCTGGTGACGCTCAGCCTCCTTCACAGAGCGGATACGGAAGGCGCAAGGAAAACGGGTAAACGAGTCTGTGGCTGAGGCCTTCGAGGCATGTATGCTCGTCCTGCCCGCGAAGCGAGCTCGATTTCGCTCTCTACAGGCGCGCCCTCGACGAGCTACATGGGTTGCGATTTCGTGGGTTAGAGTGGGTCCAGTACTCAGTTCGAGGTCAGCAGGCCCTTCCTATTTGCTGCGAAAAATGCCATTATTGCGCCCCGATCGTCATCTCCGGAGTCGTCTAATCCCGCAGAGACTTCGCTGCCCAGGACGAACATGACGGTGCCAACCGAACGCCAGGAAATTAAACAGGTTTCCGACCTTTTCGATGAGCTGCGCGCTTCCGGCAAGTCGAGCGAGGAGATCTTTGTCGTTCTTTACGGCGACCTGAAGCAATTAGCACGCAGGAAAGTGTCTCGGCAGCCGCCGGGCGCCAGCATGCATGCGACACGCCTCCTCAGCGATCTATATATGCGCCTGTTTGGCAAGAAATCCCCGGAGTTCCAATGGGAATCCGCGAGGCATTTCTTCAACACCATGGCGCTCGCCATGGAGCAGTTGCTGATTGACCATGCGCGGCAGTTTAAAGGCCGCGCTCACGGCCGCAGCAGAACAGATTCGTTGGATGCCTTGGCGGAGAATGGCTTCCAGGCGACCGGTGGGCCGCTGTCTGCTCCCATGGGAAAGAATCTATCGCAGGACAATGTTGAGCAGGCGGTTGTCGTCAAAGAGCTTTTGGACCATCTGGAACACGACGGCGAGGGAGAAGGGAACGTCCAGATCTTGCGGCGTCAGGCGGAAATTGTAAGGCTTCGCGTCTTCCTGGGTTTGACCGAGGAGGAAGCCGCTGAGGTTCTGGGCTGCAGTTCGGAGACGGTGACAAAGGAGTTTCGGAAGGCGAAAGCAAAAATGGCGAGTTATGTTCGCCGCGAAAGTGCAGGACCGGAAGCAGGCCGCGCCGCGGGTCCAAATTGAAGGCGCTCGCTTGATTCCTTGGAGCGCATGACCGACTAGGTGAAAATGGGCCACGACGAACAGAGACGACAAGCCGAGCGAATAGGCGACCACGCGCTCGAGTTTAACGCCGGTAAGGAACGCACCGCGTATATAGAGGACGCGTGTGGCCTGGACGAAGCGCTGAAAGCTTTGGTTTTGGAATATATCAGCGGCGCAGACGACATGAGCGTCGAGCCGGTCATCGCTGAGCCGGCGCCGGCTTCTTTCGAGAACAAACAGATTGGGCCCTGGAAACTCCTGCGTTCTCTGGGCGAAGGTGGCTTCGGCTTGGTGTACCTGGCCGAACGGAACGATGGGCAAGTGCGGCAACTGGGCGCGGTTAAGTTTCTGAAGGGCACGGTTTACAGTCGGGACATGGAATTGCGCTTCCTCGATGAGCGTCAAATTCTGGCCAATTTGAATCATTCCTGGATTGTGGGGCTGATTGACGCAGGACTGAGCCGCGACGGCCAGCCGTATCTGGTGATGGACTACGTCGACGATGCGCTGCCGATCGATGTCTACTGCCGGGGGAAAGAGCTGTCTGTAAAAGATCGCTTGCAACTGTTTCGGAAAGTTTGTGAAGCCGTTGCTTACGCTCATCGTAAGCTGGTCGTTCATCGCGACCTGAAGCCGAGCAATATTTTGGTCACCAAGGATGGAACGCCGCGGCTGCTCGATTTCGGCATAGCGAAGATCCTTGACCCGATTCATCGTAGCGGGGCACAAGCTGCGTCCAGCACTTATGTTTTGATCGGCACGGAACGTTACTTCAGCCCGGAACAGGTGCGCCGCGAGCCAGTCGACACCTCTACGGACATTTACACGCTCGGCGTCATTCTGTATGAGCTATTGGTCGGAACAGATCCCTATGATCTGGAGCACCACAAGAAAGAAAGCGTTGAGCAACTGATCTGCACGGTCGATCCGGAATTGCCGAGCAAGGCGGTGACGAGAATTTTCGGACCAGACCAACCGGGTCAAGCGGCGAGCGCTGGAGCTAACGCGGCACAGACGGTTGCGCTGCCGCGGTATGAAGCGAAGTTTCGCCGACAATTGAAAGGTGACCTCGACAATATCTTGCTGATGGCGCTCCGCAAGGAGCCGCTACGACGCTATGCGTCGGTGAATCAATTTTCCGACGACATTCGCCGGCACCTAGAGGGTTTGCCGGTCAGCGCGCGAGGTGACACGTTCGGCTATCGCGCGACCAAGTTTGTGCAGCGTCACAAAACGGGCGTGGCCGCAGCGGCACTCATCGTCTTGTCGCTGATTGCCGGTCTGACCACCACGATCTGGCAAGCGCGACGAGCGCAAGCGGCACAGGCCAAGGCGGAGCGGCGCTTCAATGATGTGCGGAAGCTGGCGAGCTCCAACCTTTTTGAGTTTCACGACGAGATCGCCAAGGTTCCTGGTACAACGGCTGCCCGGGCGCTTGTCGTGAAAGGGGCGTTGCAATATCTGAACAGCTTGGCGAAGGAAGCGAGCGGCGATAGGGAGTTGCAACTCGAGCTGGCAACTGCGTATCAGAAAGTCGGAGATGCCCAAGGGCGTCCCGCCTTCGCAAACATCGGTGATAAAATTGGTGCTCTCGAAAGTTACCGGCAGGCGCTAGCAATTCGCAGGAATCTCGCGGCGACAGGAACGCCAGATCTGACTCTGCAGCGCGATTTGGCCACGAACTACGAGCGCATTGGTGATACTTTGCTGACCACCGGTCAAACCGCAGAAGCTCTCGCGAATTACCGCGAGGATCTTGCGATACGGAAGGCCATTCTGGCCGCAAATCCGGACGACCGCGACGCACGTCGCGGTTACGCGACAGTTTCTCAACGCCTGGCTCAGGCGTTGGCGCAAAGCGGCAACCTACCCGAGGCGAAAGAAACAGAACGGCCGGCGTTGGCCACCTTCGAGGCATTGGTTGCCGAACGGCCGGGCGATGCCGTCGCGCAACGCGACCTGTTTATTGCCTACATCAAGCATGGCGACCTGCTGATGGCGAGTGGCAATAAACCGGAGGCCCTGAAGAATTATCGCCAGGCGTTACCGATCGCTACGGCTGTCGAATCGATTGCCGAGGATAAAACGAAAGCAAAACGGGAAGCCGCCGCCGTCCACGACAAGATCGGCAACGTCCTGGCTGCTTCGAAGGATACGGCCGACGCGCTGCGGAATTACCAGATGGCCCTCGAAGTCCGCGCCGCTATTGCCGACGCCGACCCCAACAACGCCGAGATCCAACGCGACCTTTCGATCAGCCATGAAAAGATTGGCAATTTGCTGGCCCGATCAGGCGATACGGCTGGGGCGCTGGCGCAGTACCGGCAATCGCTCGGAATCGACACAAGACTTTCGGACGGCGATCCGGGTAACGCACAGGAGCAGTTGGATTGCGCTGAGAGTCACGAAGATATCAGCAGAATGCTGATGAAAGCGGGTGACCTCTCCGGCGCTCTGGTCAGTGAAAATCACGCCCGCGTATTGCGGGAGAGCGTGGCTGCGAAGGACGAAAAGAATGCGGAAGTGCGGAGCTACCTGGCAGGCACCTATCAGCAGCTCGGTGCCATTAGCACCATGCTTGGCCACAAAAGCGGAAACCCAGAGTACGTGCGCGACGGCTGCAACTGGTATGGGCACGGGCTCGAAGTGATGCGTGATCTCGAACAGCGTGGCGCGCTAGGCAAGGACGACAGGGAGGATATGAAAACCATCGGCCTCGAAGTTTCGAAATGTGAAACTATGCTGAAAGCGATCGGGCCGGTGCCTCAGGCAGCCGATTTTTCTGCTGACAGCAAGAAATGAGACAGGCGTATCCGATACAGTCCGGCACACGGTTCAAGTGCCTCCGCCCTGACGCCGATAGGAACCCAAGAAAGCTTCGGCGCGGACGAGAGATGGACTGGCTTTTGAAGCGGTTGTCTGTAATTTGGCTGCGCTTGAACGCTTGCGATTATCGCGGCGATTGTTTACCGGTCGTAAAGATTCGACTGAGTCGTCCCGGAATTCACCCGCATGTGCCGGTCTAATTTACATAAAAATCCGGATAGCTACTGACGCGCAATAGGCCCAGAATGAAGCGCTTCCGGACGGGCACCTTTTTATCATGAAAGCAGGAATGCGGAATCTTACCTCTATGACCGAAGATCAAAGCTCAGGCCGGGTCAGCTTTGCAGAGTTGCTCCCCTCTATTTTCAATTCCGCCGTCTCTCCAAAACGTCTGGAAATTCGCGAGGGGCTGCCCCATCCGAGGGGTGCCACCTGGGATTCGCAAGGTGTGAATTTCGCCCTTTTTTCCGCGCACGCCACGAAGGTCGAACTCTGCTTGTTTGACAGCGCAGGCAAGGAAGAAGTGCAGCGCATCGAGCTTCCCGAATTTACGGACGAAATCTGGCACGGGTACGTGAAGGATTTGCGCCCTGGTGCGGTATATGGCTTCCGCGTGCACGGGCCTTACGCGCCCGAGCAGGGGCATCGTTTTAATCCGAACAAGCTTCTTTTGGATCCTTACGCGAACGCGCACGTTGGCTCCCTTCAATGGAATGATGCCTGTTTCGGGTATACCGTCGGCGCGGAAAACGCGGATCTGTCGTTCGACGAGCGCGACAGCGCGCCGTTTGTGCCGAAATGCATCGTGGTGGACCCGGAATTTCGTTGGCGGCAAAGCACGCGGAGCCGCCGCGCCACGCCCTGGAGCCAGAGCGTGATCTATGAACTCCATGTGCGCGGTTTTACGGAGCGGCATCCAGCGGTGCCGAGGAAAAAGCGCGGCACATTTGCTGGGTTGGCCCAGCGGCAGGTGATCGAGTACATCAAGTCGCTTGGCGTCAATGCAGTGGAACTGCTGCCGGTGTGTACGTTCGTGAACGACCGCGGATTGGAAGAGAAAAAGCTTGCAAACTACTGGGGTTACAACACGATTGGTTTTTTTGCGCCCGATCCTCGTTATGCTTCGGATCGAGCGGATAGCTTAAAAGAGTTCAAGCAGATGATCGCAAAGTTCCACGACGCGGGAATCGAAGTGATTCTCGATGTGGTGTACAACCATACGGCAGAAGGCAATGAACTTGGCCCGACCCTTTCGTTCAAAGGGATCGACAACGCGAGCTATTACCGGTTGAATCCGGAAAAACCGCGTTACTACATCAACGACACCGGCACGGGAAACACGTTGAATCTTTCCAATCCACGGGTCATTCAAATGGTGGCGGACAGCCTTCGCTACTGGCATCAGGAAACGCAGGTGGATGGGTTTCGATTTGACTTGGGTACGATTCTTGCGCGCGAACCGGATGGATTCGATCGTCAGAGCGGGTTCCTCAAAGTGTGCAGCCAGGATCCTACGCTTCAGTCGGTGAAGAGGATCGCGGAGCCGTGGGACTGCGGTCCGGGAGGATATCAGGTTGGTGAATTTCCCCCGGGTTGGGCAGAGTGGAATGACAAGTTTCGGGATACGGTGCGCGATTTCTGGAAAGGGGAGTCCTCGGTTGGTGAGTTTGTGAAGCGCCTTTGCGCCTCGGGCGATGTGTTCAATCATCAGGGGCGCAAGCCGTGGAGCTCGGTGAACTTTGTCACCGCTCATGATGGCTTCACCCTGAATGATCTGGTGAGCTACAACGACAAACACAACGAAGCGAATGGCGAGAACAATCAGGATGGAAGTTCCAATAACCGTTCCTGGAATTGCGGCGTGGAAGGCCCGAGCGATGACCCAGCCATCCATGCCTTGCGCGAAAAGCAGGTACGAAATTTTCTGGCCACGTTGTTGCTCTCGCAAGGTTTACCCATGATGGTGGCCGGCGATGAATTCCGACGAACCCAGCAAGGGAACAACAATGCCTATTGCCAGGACAACCCGATCAGTTGGTTGGACTGGAGTTTGGCCGAAAAACAGCAGCCGATGATCGAATTCGTGCGCAAGCTGACGTCGTTGAGAAACCGCTATCCGGTTTTGCGCCGAAACCGTTTTCTGACCGGAGCCTACAACGAAGAGCTGGGTGTGAAGGACGTTACCTGGATCCATCCCAGCGGAAAAGAAATGAACGATGAAACCTGGCGTGATACAGGATTACGCTCGATCGGGATGTTGATCGACGGACGCGCGCAAATGACGGGCGTACGAGAGCGAGGTAGCGAAGCGACATTGCTATTGGTTTTCAACGGTTACCACGAAAAGGGGCAATTTGTATTGCCTTCGCCCGTGGACGGAGAGAAATGGCAATTACTGCTGGATACGAACGATCCTTCGCAGGCTGGGCAATGGTTTGCGCCGAGCCAGGAGCGCGAAACGCCGGCGCGGTCCGTCAGCGTATTTTTGATGCAGTAGCAGGAAAATCTGCCGTGGATTGGCATAGATGAAAGCTCCCGTAATTCCGCGGGCCACCTATCGCGTTCAATTTGGAAAACAATTTGGATTCGACGATGCCGCGGCAATTGCGCCGTACCTGGCCGAACTGGGCATCAGCCATGTTTACGCTTCGCCTTACTTGCAGTCCCGGCCCGGCAGTATACACGGCTACGACATCACCAACCACGATGCAATAAACGTTGAATTGGGAGGCGAGGAAGGGTTTGAGCGCATGCTGCGGGCGTTTCGAGACCATGGGCTGCAACACATCCTCGACTACGTGCCTAACCACATGGGTGTCGGAGGGTCGGACAATCCGCTCTGGGTGGATGTGCTTGAATGGGGTAGCGCTTCTCGGTATGCGAACTGGTTCGACATTGATTGGGATTCCCACTCCGAATACTTGCGCGGGAAACTTCTGGTGCCATTCCTTGCGGATCAATATGGAATCGAGCTGAAATCCGGGCATCTCGAACTGAAGTTCGACGCGAAAGAAGGCACGTTCAGCATTTGGCTTTACGGCACTCACAAGCTGCCGGTCGCCCCGCCGTCGTACGCACAGATTCTTAACCATGAGGTCATTGAACTGAAGAAGTTTGCCGAGGCCTTCGATGGTCTTCGAGACGACTGGCAGCATGCGCAGAGCCGAGCGGCTACGCTCAAAGCCGAACTTGTGGACTGCGTCGCGAACGACCCCCGCGTGCGCTTGGCGCTGAACGGCGCCTTAGAACGATTTCGCGGCCGGCCGGGTGAACTTGAGACCTGGGCCAGGTTGGACGCATTGATCCGCGTTCAATACTGGAGGCCAACGCATTTTCGCGTAGCCGCGGACGACATCAATTACAGACGATTTTTCAACATCAGCGAATTGGCCGGAATTCGCATGGAGCTTCCGGAAGTGTTCGAACACACTCACCGGCTCGTCTCACGGTTACTGAAGGAAGGCAGGCTGCAGGGATTGCGGATCGACCATATCGACGGGCTCTACAATCCGAAAGCATATCTCGAACAACTTCGGGCGAGCGTGGACTCTTCCTTTTATCTCGTAGTCGAAAAAATTCTGGGCAGGCATGAAAGCCTTCGGCAAGACTGGCCCGTGCAGGGCACAACCGGATATGAATTTTGCGCTCAGGTGACCGCCTTACTGGTGGACCCGGCGGCGGAAGAGTTCCTAACCTGGTTCTATCGGGATTTTGCCGGCGAATCACAACCTTTTGCGGAAATCGTGCGGGAATGCAAAATCAAGATTCTGGAAAACGAGCTGCGCAGCGAGCTGGAGACACTGTCGCGCGAAGCTGAACGAGTAGCGAGACAGGATCCCTATACGATCGACTTCACCCAGAATATTCTGCGGCGAGCGTTGAAGGAAATCATTGCTTCATTCCCGGTTTATCGAACCTATGTCGACGGTGCGGAGCTCCATGAAGTCGACGAACGCTATATTCGCTGGGCCATTGCACGGGCGGTGAAGAACGAACAAGAAGTGGACAAAAGCGTGTTTGAGTTTCTCGACAAGCTTCTCACCGGGAAGCTCGCTCAAGAGAGCGCCAGTGATTTCCAAACTCGCTCAGCGATTCGCTGCGCGATGAAGGCCCAGCAGCTCAGCGGGCCGGTGATGGCCAAGGGCCTGGAAGACACTGCGATCTATCGTTATAACCGGTTCATCGCATTGAATGAAGTCGGCAGCGCTCCCGAACAGTTCGGCTTTTCCACTGCGGCATTTCATAAAGAAAATCTGCATCGAGCGGAGAAATGGCCACGCACGATGCTGGCGACATCAACTCATGACGTGAAGCACGGAGAAGATGCCCGCGCGCGGCTAGCCGCGCTTTCTTTGGTGCCGGAAGAATGGGCGGCAAAGGTCGTGGCGTGGAGCCGGATTCTGCGGGCCAGGCGCGCTGACGTCGAGGGCACGGCGCCTCCGGCTCGTAACGACGAGTATCTATTCTTTCAGAATCTGATCGGGACTTGGCCGGCGGAACTAACCCTGCCGCAGCCGATGGATATAGCTCTGCTAGCGCCTTACTCCGAGCGGCTGCAAGCCGCAATGATCAAGTCTGTGCGCGAAGCGCGGGTGCGATCGAATTGGATTTCTCCGGATGAAGGGTACGAGAAGGCTCTGACAGAGTTTGTTCGCGACGCTCTGAATCCGGAAATCGCGCACACATTCCTCGAGAATTTTCTGCCATTTCAGCAACGAATCGCGGAAATGGGTGCGCACAATTCAATGGTGCAAGTCCTGCTCAAAATAACCTCGCCAGGAGTCCCTGACTTTTATCAGGGAAGTGACTTGTGGGACCTCAATTTGGCCGATCCGGATAGCCGGCGGCCCGTTGCCTTTGATGTTCGGCAGACGTTGTTGCGAAAACTGCGGGACACCGTTCCAGAAGACCGACGCTCCTGGTTTTGCAAACGACTCAAAAACTGGCACGATGGCGGCATTAAGCTTGTGGTGATCCAGAAGCTGTTAGAATCTCGGCGCGACGCTTTCGAGTTATTCGAGAAGGGAAGTTATGAGCCGCTGCAGATCGCAGAAACCTCTCCATCGCGTTTCTGTGGTTTCCGTCGAACTCTGCGGCAGCAAACCTTCGTGGCCATTGCGTCGCTCGATGCCCGGCTGCGGCCGGGTACCTACCCCGAACTGTTCATCAATTTGGGCGGTGTAGACGAGCAAACGCGGTTTTCCCGGTGGCGGGACATCCTGACTGACGAGCGAATTCAGGCGGAAAATGGAGACGTGAACGTGGCGGAAGTGTTCGCTGTGCTGCCGATTGCTTTGTTAGTTCCGGCCTAGAATCTTTGCTGCCTTCGAGCGTCTGTACACATTCTGCTGTATTGTTTGCTCGTCTCCCAGCGCTTACAAACAGAAGGAAGGCAAATTTCTTCAAGGAAAAGCAGGAAACCATGGCTAGCCAGACCGGAACAGTGAGATCGAAAGAAACCGCGTACCCCGTACGCGTGCAAAAGGAACATCAGCACTTAAAAGACCGTGCCAATAGCGCGGTTCGAGGGCGGGCTTACGCAATCTATTTGGCCGAAGGTGCGCCAGACGGAATGGATCTAGCCCATTGGCTTCGGGCTGAATCCGAGATGGTCACGAGAGTTCCCGAAATTCGCGAATCGTCTTCTTGGTATGTCGTGAATATACCCGTCCAACACTTTGCGCCCGAGCAAATCCAAGTAGGGGTCGATGAAAATGGCGTGATCATCACGGCGGACAATCCCGAGCCCGCTGGCGGAAAGGCTGCAGAAGGCGGGAGGCCTGGCCGGGAATCTCTGTTTCTGGTCGCCACGTGGCCAAGTTCCGTTGACCCTTCGACCGCGAGTGCTTACATCAAGGGCGAAGATCTCACGCTTACAGTGAAGCGAGCGAGTGGCCTGACCACTCCGTAAACGCGACGGTTCGGAAGTAAGCGGAGCGGTTCGGGTCAAAAGCACTTAAACTTATCTCGCTCAATGGACGCCTCATTTCCTTGGTGGTACCCCGTTGGTGGGCAACTCTATGAAGGAGGTGCCAGCTTCCGTGTGTGGGCTGACGGGCACAACGAGGTTTCCGTCCGGGTACAAGATTCCCAACACAAACTCCTGGCGCAGTCGAACGGTTATTTCTCGGGTTCGGTCGAGGGCGCTCGCGAAGGCGACACGTATACATTCCTCGTCGACGGGAGGGGCCCGTTTCCCGATCCAGCTTCACGCTCACAGCCAGAGGGACCACATGGGCCATCGAAACTCGTAGATCCAAACAGGTTCGCGTGGAGCGACGCGGCCTGGTCCGGAATCGAACTGGCCCGTCAAATCATATACGAACTGCACATCGGAACTTTCACGCGTGAAGGAACGTGGCGGGCGGCGATGAAAGAATTGAAGGAGCTTGCAAACCTAGGCATTACGGCAGTTGAAGTAATGCCGGTGGCAGACTTCGCCGGAACCTTCGGTTGGGGCTACGACGGCGTGGACCTATTTGCACCAACTCGCAACTACGGATCGCCGGATGACTTTCGAGGTTTTGTGAATGAAGCGCATGCCCAGGGACTCGGCGTGCTCTTGGACGTGGTTTACAACCACGTGGGGCCGGACGGAAATTATCTCGCAATGTTTTCCGAAAGCTATTTCACCAAGAAACATTCGACCGAGTGGGGCGAAGCGCTGCACTTTTACGGCGAAAAAAGCCGACCGGTGCGTGATTTTTTCAGCGCCAATGCGGCTTACTGGATCAAGGAGTTCCATCTGGACGGGCTCCGACTGGATGCCACGCAATCCATTTTCGATGAGTCCGAGAAGCACATTGTTGCCGAGATCACCGCCGCGGCCCGTCGCGCCGCGAGACCGCGAAGTGTTCTCGTCGTCGCAGAAAACGAACCGCAGGACACAAAGCTGATCCGTCCCGAGGCGGCAGGCGGCTACGGACTGGACGCGCTGTGGAACGACGATTTTCACCATTCGCTTATGGTCGCGGCAACGGGCAATCGCGAAGGCTACTTCCTTGACTATCTGGGCTCGTCGCAGGAGTTATTGTCCTGTCTGAAGTACGGCTTCCTTTATCAAGGTCAATGGTATGCCTGGCAGAAACAGAGGCGTGGGGGTAGCACGCTCGGGACGAATCCGGCGGCCATGATTGTGTACTCACAAAATCACGATCAGGTGGCGAACTCGGCGCGTGGCCTGCGGCTCGACAAATTGACGACCTATGGCAGATACAAGGCGGTTACCGCAGTCTGCTTGCTTGGACCGGGCACGCCGCTGCTCTTTCAGGGGCAGGAGTTCGCAGCGTCGGCTCCGTTTCTTTTCTTTGCCGACCATGGGTCCAAGCTAGCCAAATTGGTTCGCGAAGGCCGAGCGCAATTCCTTCGGCAATGGCCAAGCCTGGCGACCGGCCAAGTGCAATACGAAGACCCCTGCAGTCGAGACACATTTGACAAATGTAAATTGGATTTTTCCGATCGCGAAAAGCACGCAGAGATCTATGCCTTGCACGGCGATCTGCTAAAGCTGCGGCAGCGTGAGCCTTCGTTCTCACGGCAAACGCGAGAGTTTGATGGTGCGGTGCTTGGACCCGAGGCCTTTGTCGTGCGATTTTTCTCGAGCGATCTTCGGGACCATCGGTTGCTGGTGGTGAACCTCGGCGCTCAATTATTTCTAAGTCCATGTCCGGTGCCTTTGTTGGGCGCTCCCGAGCAGTCACAATGGGAGGTACTATGGTCCACAGAGGATGCCAAGTATGGCGGAAACGGCACGGCTCCTCTCGATTCCGAGTCGAAGTGGATCATTCCCGCACACGCAGCGGTCGTACTGAGACCAGTAACGAACCAAGAAGGACGGGAACACGCATGACGGACGTGCTCTATCGAGTCGCCTATCGAAAGTCGAAGTCGGAATCGCACGAGTCGCTGCTGGACAAGGAGTGGCTTGTAACGAATGGTTTGGGCGGTTACGCGTCGGGGAGTTTGGCGGGAGTAATAACAAGAGGCTTTCACGGATACCTGGTCGCTGCTTTGCCCACACCACTCGGCCGGATCATGATGTTGAACGATTTGATCGAACGAGTGGAAATTCCAAATGGCATTTCCGTTCAGCTGAGCGGGGAAGAGCGCGTCAACACGCCGCTGAAGACGCAAGGAGCGGAATACCTCGAAGAATTCTGCTTGGAGGATGGCATTCCGGTGTGGAAGTTCCGCTTCGGAGACTTGGTCCTCGAAAAACGCGTGATCATGGTGCACCGACAGAATACTGTGCACGTCAACTATCAGTTGAAGAGCGGCGAACGGATCAATCTGACATTGCGCCCTTCCATCAATTTCAGGCCACATGGAGCGCCGGTCGACACGCCACTCGCCGGGAATTACGCATTCACGGTCATCGAAGATACCTTTGAGATTTCGTCTCAGACGGATATTCCTCCGTTGAGGCTTATGCTGCATGGACGCAACAAATCCCTGACGATGGATCGCACGCGATTTCATGAAATCATCTATCGCATCGAAGAAAGTAGGGGTTACGCGGCTCGCGGCGATCTCTGGAGTCCTGGTTACTTTTCCGTTCTCTTGACGCCGAACGACGAGGTCACTCTCATTGCATCTGCCGAATCATGGGATGCCGTGCGAGCCGTTACGCCCGAATATGCGAAAACCGCCGAGATTCTGCGTCGAAAGAGGTTGCTGGCCCGGGCGGTGAGCGTGCCGAAGCAGAGCGTCGCCGCAGAGCTGGTTCTTGCGGCGGACCAGTTCATCATTATTCCCGAGGGAAGAGGAGACGACACATTACGCGCTCGTGCGGCGGGGGACGATGTGCGCTCGATCATCGCGGGGTATCCCTGGTTCCTCGACTGGGGCCGCGACACGATGATCACCCTGGAAGGCTTGACATTGACCACTGGCCGCCACACGGAGGCCGGCTACGTTCTGCGGACTTTCGCGCATTACATTCGTCACGGATTGATTCCGAACATGTTTCCCGAGGGCCGTGACGAAGGCCTCTATCACACGGCAGATGCCACGCTGTGGTTTTTTCACGCCATTGCAAGATACGTCATGGCCTCAGGAGACCATCTTTTCCTCTCACAGGTACTCCCACAATTGCAGGAAGTCATTCGATTTCACTTACACGGAACGGACTTTGGCATCGGGGTTGATCCACACGATGGTTTGCTCAAGGAAGGGGCGGCCGGTTACCAACTGACATGGATGGACGCAAAGGTCGACGACTGGGTTGTCACGCCACGGCGCGGCAAGGCCGTGGAGATCAACGCGCTTTGGTACAACGCGCTACGCTACATGACGGAGTGGCTGCGGCAGAGCGGAGAAACAGAGAAAGCGCAAGAGATGAACGGGCACGCGGAGAAGTGTCGCAACTCATTTCAACAACGATTCTGGTACGAACACGGCGGTTACCTCTACGACGTCGTCGACGGAGAAAACGGTGACGATCCATCGCTACGGCCCAACCAGCTTTTCGCGATCTCTTTGGATTTTCCCGTGCTCGGGAAAGAGAAATGGGCTTCCGTCATGGATTGCGTGACACAGGAATTGGTGACTCCAGTCGGATTGCGATCGCTTTCCCCTCGCGACAAAGAATACAAAGCGAAATATTCCGGGAACTTGCGCGAGCGCGATGCCGCCTATCACCAGGGTACGGTCTGGCCGTGGTTGATTGGACCTTATCTCGATGCTTTGCTGAAATTGCATCCAGAAAAGCTGGATCATGCGGAGAATCTGTTGCACGCGTTTGATGAACGGCTGGCAAAGACTGCGGTAGGTTCGATCGGTGAGATTTTTGATCCGGAACCGCCGTACATGCACAGAGGTTGCGTTGCGCAGGCATGGAGCGTCGCTGAAGTCCTGCGCTTGCATGTCAAAATCGCGGATCTGAAACAGAACAGAGAAGTCGGCAAAGGGGCCTAAAGACCGTGAGTTTCTCGTGAAAATCGAACGGTCCAGCGGAATCCTGCTCCATGTGACGTCTTTGCCGGGAAGGTTCGGCATCGGAGACTTGGGGCCGGAAAGCCGGTGCTTCGTGGATATGCTGGGTGAGGCGGGGCAGAAGCTGTGGTGCGTGTTGCCCCTGAGTCCTACTGGCCAGGAAAATTCGCCCTATCAATGCCGGTCGGCGTTTGCCGGGAATCCTCTTTTGATCAGTCCGGAACTGCTCGTCGAGCGCGGATACCTCCCACGGAGCGAATTGCGCGCCGCACCGCGTTTTTCTTACCGACGCGTAGACTTCGCTGCAGTCCGGTCCTACAAAGAATCGCTGTTGAAGAAGGCCTTCCAAAGTTTCACGGAAACCAAGGACTATCTGCAATTCGTACGCAAGAGCTCGGCTTGGCTCGAGAACTACGCCCTGTTCATGAGTTTGCTCGAGGCCAACGCCGGTGTTCCGTGGACGAAATTCGACAAGCGCATCAGGCCTCCGGCCGAAGCGATCGGTTACCACAAATTCGTACAGTACGAATTTTTTCGCCAGTGGCACATGCTTCACAAGTATTGCGGCGAGCGAAAAATCTCGATCATGGGCGATCTGCCGTTCTATGTGGAGCACAATGGCGCCGACGTGTGGAGCAATCCGTCACTGTTTGATCTCGGCGCAGACGGAGAACCGCGAACGGTCGGGGGGGTTCCTCCGGACTACTTCAGCAAAGACGGACAGTTATGGGGAACGCCGATTTATCGCTGGGAAAAATTGAAGAAGACGGGATTTCGATGGTGGGTCGACCGCTTTAAGGCAATGCTGGCCGTCGTGGACCTGTTGCGACTGGACCATTTTCGCGGATTCGAAGCGTTTTGGTCTGTCCGTGCGCGTCAATCGACGGCCAGGAAAGGGCGCTGGGTTAAGGGACCGGGAGCCCAGTTGTTTAACAAGGTCCAAGAAGAAGTGGGCGGCCTGCCGTTTGTCGCAGAGAATCTCGGAACAATCACCCGCGAAGTTGAAGACCTTCGGCGGCGGCTTGGATTCCCGGGGATGGCAGTGCTTCAGTTTGGTTTCGACGACGGTGGACAGCATCGCCCGAGCAATTACGTCCGGCAGCAAGTCTGCTTCACTGGAACCCATGACAACGACACGACGGTAGGATGGTGGCGCGCATTAGAACGAGCGTCGCATAAGCGCGGGAATGTGGGCGAGCGTGCCGCCATGCATCGGGTGAAATGCTATTTGCAAACCAATGGCAAAGACATCTCCTGGTCGTTTATTCAAGCAATTCTAACCTCCGTTGCAGACGTCGCGATCATCCCCTTACAGGATGTCTTGGAGTTGGGGTCGGAGGCGCGAATGAATTTTCCCGGAAGGGCCAAGGGAAACTGGGGCTGGCGGTTTAAGAAGGAGCAGGTCAAGCCGGATGTGTTGGAACGTCTTCGTGATTTGACGGTCGTATCCGGACGCTGAGCCGATGAGTTCTTGAACGCCGCGGCTGATTCGGGTAAGCGCTTAACCGATTCCGGCTTCGCAACGGTTACTGGGGCGTCGTCGAGGAAGCTCCGGCTTCGACCAATTTGTAGCGGTTACGTTCGCGCTCTTGTTTTGTGCTCTCCGCACGAAGTTCTGCCAGGCGCTTCAGCAAATCCGGAAGTTCCTGTTTGTCGCCGGTTTTTCGCAGCGCCTGGATCAGGTGGTACAAGGCGGTCTGGTCCTTCGGATCGCTTTTGAGCGCCTCGCGGCATTGTTCAATGGCGGATTGGTTCTGTCCGGCCTGAAGGTAAAGCTTGGCGAGCAGGTCCCTGACAACAACGAGGCCCGGTTCAAGGGCCACGGCACGTTTTGCCGAGCGCAGTGCGTTTTGGAAATTCTGACTTCCGGGTTCGGGTCCCGATTGGGCCAGAATATCTGCTTGCAGGTATAGCAGATAAGGGTCGTTCGGAGTACCTGCCAGTTTCGATCGAACCGTCCGCAGGGCCTCCGTCAGATCATTTGTCTGAGCCAGTTCTAACCCCTTCGCGACAGAGGCGAGGGGCTGATTCGGTTCGAGCTGCTCCGCTTTTTCGAAGTCATCCTGTGCCTGGTCGTACTTTGCAAGCTGTACGTAGAGGACCCCGCGCGCCACATAGAGAGGCGCCGCTTTGGGCTCCGCTTTGAGTCCAACCTCGACCATGTCAATGCCCACTTGAAAAGACTGGTGATCCATGGAGATGGCAGCAAAGTCCAAGTACAGATCGACGTTGTGAGGGTCTGCAAGAATGGCCTGACGGAGAGTGTTTACGGCCATTTTTGTGTTCCCCGCGTCTTCATACGCAGAAGCCGCCAATTCCAGCGTTTTGGTGCCGGGCTCATCCACTTGGAGCAGCGGACCGAGAGTGTCAAGCGCATCGCTCGGTTTTTCCGCCATCAGTTGCACGACAGCCAATTGATAGCGTGCTTCATTGTCCGTCGGATTTAGTTCGACTGGCTTCCGATAGATGGAAATTGCCTGCTCCGGCTGTTTGAGTTTCAGCAAACAAGCGCCATACTCTTCGCGCAGCTGTGCCTGGGAATCGAGTAGCGAGCCGATCGCAAGGAAGTGCTCTACCGCCTGATGGCAGTCACCGTTTCTGGCGGCAAGAACGGCCAGCATGGCGTGTGTTGTGGGATCATCAGGCCGCAGCTTCAAAAGGTGATTTAGGAGAGGGATCGCATTTTGGCTCCCGGCGTTGTATTCGGATTGTGCAGCGCCCTCGAGGGCGGGCAGATAATCCGGAGAAATTTTTAGGGCGGTCTGATAGGCGATAAGCGCCTCTTTGGTGTTCCCTTTGCCGGCGAGCGCGAGCGCCTGCAGCGTCCAAAGCTTGGCGTTCTGGGGCCATTGCTTGAGCGCAGGTTGCAGCAAGACCAACGCCTTGTCGAAATCTTTTGCAGAAAGCGCCGAAGCGACACTCGCCGTGAGATCCCGATCCGTTTGAGCGAAGAGCAGAGTGGGTAGCGCTAGAAGGATCGCTGCCAGGCAAAATGGTTGGCGAATACGCATTTTGTCCATTATCACCCCGATTTCAGAGTCGGAAACTGAGAAAACGATTGCTCGCGTTATTGAGGCGAGGCTACAATGCGTGTCGAGCGCCGGCCGGAACCCGTGAGTCATCAAGCTGTTTTTCTATGGAACTCGCATGAGTATAAGTCTTAGCGGAAAAGAGCTGCCGTTCCTAGCGGTCCTCACATTCGCCGTGGCCTCGCTGATTCCTTTAACAGCCCGGAATGATTCGCAGACACACCTGCGCTATCCGACCGACGACATGGGGGCCGACTCGTTGCCGGCTCGGAAGAAAGCCCAAATCGAAGAAGCCAAGCAATTCAAGGTCTTCCATGACTTTCAATTCACGGATCGCCTGAAAGAGAGTGGCATCACTTTTGTTCATCATGCCGTGGACGATGCGACCAAGCATATGCGCATGGGGCATTACGACCATGGCAATGGCGTTGCTGTCGCGGACGTCGACGGCGACGGCCGTTACGATATCTATTTTGTAAATCAGTTCGGTGGGAACGAACTCTGGAAAAATCTCGGCGGCGGAAGATTCAAAAATATTACCCAGGAAGCGGGTGTGGCTTTGCCCGGTCGAATCAGCGTGGCGGCTGCGTTTGCGGACATCGATAACGACGGAGACCAGGATTTGTTCGTGACCACTGTTCGGGGCGGAAACGCGCTGTTTGAAAACGATGGCCACGGTCATTTCAAGGACATTACGCAGGAGGCCGGGCTTAGTCTCGCGGCGCATTCCTCCGGTGCTTTTTTCTTTGACTACGACAATGATGGTTTGCTCGATCTGTTGGTCTGCAACGTGGGGAAATATACGACCGATGAAAAGGGTCCAAACGGAGAATACATCGGAATTCAAGGTGCTTTTTCCGGGCACCTCTTTCCGGAGCGCTTCGAGTACCCGGTCCTTTACAAGAACATGGGCCACAATCACTTCAAGGATGTCACGGCTGAGCTAGGGTTGCGTCCGCATGGATGGTGTGGCGACGCGAGTTTTGCCGATTTGCGGGGCGAAGGCTTTCCCGGCATCTTTTTCTTGAATATGCAGGGCCACAGCCACTATTACGAGAATATCGGCGGTACGAAGTTCATCGAAAAAACGAACGAATATTTTCCAAAGACGCCCTGGGGTGCGATGGGCCTGAAGTTCTTCGATTATGACAATGATGGCCGGATGGATCTGTTTATCGCCGACATGCATTCCGATATGAGCCAGGAGCCCGGCCCCGAAAACGAAAAACTAAAATCCAATGTCACGTGGGACGAGACCTATCTTCAGGGCACGAAAGAGGAGTTTATTTTCGGCAACGCCCTGTACCACAACCTCGGAGATGACAAATTCGAGGAAATTTCTGACCGCCTGGGGCTCGAGACATATTGGCCATGGGGTCCGAGCGTTGCGGATCTGAACGCGGATGGTTGGGAAGATGTATTTGTTGCGGCCGGCATGAGTTATCCCTATCGCTACGGGATAAACTCACTGCTCCTCAATGAACTAGGGAAAAAGTTTGTCGACGCCGAGTTCGTGCTCGGGATCGAGCCAAGAAAAAAACTTTACACTCCGTGGTTTGAAATCGATTGTTCCGATCCGCAGGAAGTGCAGGAGCAAACCAAACTGGATAGCAAAGTCTGCGTTGGCCAGAGCGGGAAATCCGTCGTCATGTCGCCGCGCTCAAGCAGGTCCGCTGCTATTTTTGATCTCGACGATGACGGCGATCTAGACATCGTGGTGAACGATTTCAATTCCGAGCCGCAAATCCTGATCAGCAATCTTTCGGAACGAAAACAGATTCATTGGCTCAAGATTGTGCTGAATGGTAGCACTTCGAATCGCGACGGGTTGGGCGCCATGGTCCGGGTTTCCGCCGGCGGGCAAACATACGACCGATACAACGATGGCAAATCGGGTTACCTGTCGCAGAGTGTTCTGCCCCTTTATTTTGGGCTGGCCAGCGCAAAGACGGTCGATCGGGTTGCAGTGGACTGGCCTTCCGGGCGCAAGCAAGTCCTAACGACGGGCGTGCCGGAAAATCAGACACTGTTGATCACGGAACCCAAATAACAAAGTGCGAGCGGGCTCCCATCGCGTTCGAAGCTTCCTTGTGATCATGATCCTTTCGTTGAGTGCGAACGGGCCCACTTCTCCGCAAGACGTTCGAACAGAAGTTTCTATTCGGGTGGACTTCAACAAGGTCGAAGGGACGTTCCCGCCGGTTTGGGCCTTCTTCGGATACGACGAACCAAATTACACATACGCTCCAAACGGTAAGAAGTTGCTGCGGGAACTGGCGGCATTTAGTCCACAGCCCGTTTATGTCCGCGTGCATAATCTACTGACATCGGGAGACGGTTCGGCGTCGCTCAAATGGGGTTCGACAAACGTGTACACCGAGGATGCCGCGGGGAGACCGATCTATGACTGGACCATTGCGGACCGCATCTTCGACACCTTCACCGGATCGGGCATAAAACCGCTCGTCGAACTTGGTTTCATGCCGGAGGCGCTCTCAACTCATCCCGATCCCTATCGCCACAATTTCCCGCAAGGTCCTGTGAATTCGATTTATACCGGGTGGGCTTATCCTCCGAAAAATTATCAGAAATGGTCGGATTTAATTTTTCAGTTTGTCAGCCATTTGCGCAGCCGGTATGGCGATGAGGTGTTGAAAAGCTGGCTTTGGGAGGTTTGGAACGAGCCGGACATCGGCTACTGGAAGGGAACTCCCGAGGAATTCTTCAAGCTCTACGATTTTTCCGTGGACGCAGTTCTGAACGCTTTCCCGAGCGCCAGAATTGGAGGGCCGGACACGACCGGGGCTGCCTCGCCGAGAGCAGCCGAATTCTTGCGGCTATTCCTTGAACATTGCACGCGGCAGAAAAACTATTCGAATGGAAAAATAGGCACTCATCTCGACTTCATTTCGTTTCATCCCAAAGGTTCGCCCAAGTGGGTGAACGATCACGTGCAGATGGGCCTGGCCGCTCAGCTGTTGTCGATTGAGAAGGGATTTGAGATGGTGGCGTCGGTTCCCGAGTGGCGGCGCATACCGATTGTGCTGGGCGAATGGGATCCAGAGGGCTGCGCGGCCTGTTCGGCGCAGCAGAATCCGCAGAACTCCTATCGAAACGGCCCGCTCTATGCATGCTATACGGCCGAGGCGTTGAGGCGCACCTTGGAGTTCGCCGAGCAGGAACATATTTCATTGGAAGGCATCGTAACTTGGGCCTTCGAATTTGAAGATCAGCCTTACTTCGCCGGTTTTCGCGAACTTGCAACCAACGGCATCGACAAACCAGTCCTCAATGCCTTTCGAATGTTTGGGCTGCTCGGGCCAGAGCGGATCAAGGCGACGAGTTCGGGCGCGCTGCAAACCGCCGAGATTCTCTCTTCCGGCGTACGCGGTGCTCCGGACATAGACGCCATGGCCACGCGGAAGAAACAAGAGGTAGCAGTTCTGATCTGGAACTACCACGACGACGATCTCGAGGCTCCTGCCATCCCGGTCAGTCTTGCCGTTAGCGGACTGCCGAAGGACACGTCACACGCCGTTGTCGAGCATTTTCGGGTAGACGCCGAGCACAGTAATTCCTATGCAGCATGGAAAGCGATGGGGTCGCCGCAGTCGCCAAGCGCCACGGAATACTCGAAACTCGAGGCTGCCGGCCAACTTCAATTATGGAAGTCTCCTTTTTGGGAAACCATCGAGGATGGCTCGGCCCATTTGCACTTCTCGTTGCCCCGTCAGGGTCTCTCCCTCATCCGAATCTCCTGGTGATCGGCAGTTTATATCCGACTCGATCGATTAAACCGGAACGAGAGCGACAGCCGGCCCGCCCAATCCTCCAGAAATCGTTTGCTAGCAATAGCCTGGGTGTAAGCCTCCGGCAATAACGGTTGTCCTCTGGCGCTGCTCCGCTGCTGTAAAGACGGGCCTACTTTGCCCCATGTGTAAGCAGGTGGCGTCTATGGAGATTTTCTCTTGACACTATCGCAAAAACGGATGTAGGCTCTCGATAATCGAGTAAACGTTTTCTCCTTGTTCGGCAGAAACGTTTGCGTCAGCGGGCCAATATTCTGATTCCTTGGGGTGCCTGGTGCGTCACCCGTGCACAGGAGGTTTTGTGAGGAGATATCCGGGTCGTGTGCTATTCGCGCTCGCTCTGTTTTGCCTTTCCGCAACGTTTGCCCATGGTCAGTACAGTAGCAGCGTTCAAGGGGTGATCACGGATCCGACCGGCGCCGCGGTCCCCGATGCGAACGTCGTATTGCGCAACATAAACACGGGCATTGAACAGACCACCACCACCAGCGGCTCGGGAAATTACAGCTTTCCCAGTTTGGCTCCGGGTCGCTACCTGGTGCGCGCCGAAGCCAAGGGATTTCAAACCAAAGAGGTCGAACTCGCGCTAGCCACAGCCGAGACGCAAGGCGTGAATATCGCCCTGACCGTCGCCTCCGTGAGCCAAACAACAATCGTGACCGAACTCGCGCAGACGATCGACCCCGACGATAGCCGTATCCAGGCGACTCTCGATTCCCACACCGTCCTTGAACTTCCTGAGCTCAACAGAAACCTGTGGGATACGCTGAGTGTCACCCCCGGAATTGTGGGCACGGGTACGCGCGGCGCCGGGGCATCTCCGGGAGGCGGTTCCGACAATTTTGGGACGCAAACACCGCAAATCAGCGCGAACGGACGCAGCTATACCGGCAATGTCGTCTACGTTGACGGAATGAACGTAACCAGTCCGGTGCAGAACGGTAACCTCATCCTCTCGCCTGTTCCCGATGCCGTTCAGGAAATATCGCTACAGGCAAACTCCTGGGACGCAGAAAATGCTCTGGGCAGTTCGGTGCTGGTGCAAGTCACAACGAAATCAGGAACGAATCAATTCCACGGTACGGGAAGCTTGTTGTATACAAATCAAGACCTCCAGGCGAATCCGGATTTCTTCTCGCCAGTTCGCTTTCAACGAAAGGATGTCTCTGCTGCGTTAGGCGGACCGGTCATCAAGAATAAGCTATTCTTTTTCGCTGACGTGGAGTCGCTATGGTCGAAGACGCCGACATCGACAAGTTTGGCCGGTTCGGGCGCCACTTCCACGTATTGGGAAACCTCGCAGTTTGATTCCTGGGCTACGCAGAATTTTCCGACTACGACCGGAACACAAGTTCTGGGACTTTATCCAGCGAAATACCTAATCCCCAATGGGACGACGGAATCGGCGGGGAACTACTATTACGGGAAAGCGGGTTGCGCGGCGGGACAGACCATCATTCCGATTACCACTAGCGTCACGATTCCTTGCAGTCTGCCGGTGCTGAACTACGGGAGCTTTTCGGCCGCGCCGATCTATAACGCTACACAATACAACTTCCGCGGCGACTGGTATGCCACGTCGAAAGACCGCGTCTATCTGAGCTACTACAACGACTCTTTCAATATCGGCGAGATTGCCTCTCGCGCAGGGCTCAGTGCCCAGGACATCATGCGCAATCGTTACGCGCAGATCGACTACACGCACACTTTCTCTTCGACTTTGCTCGCCGAGGGTGGTTTTGCGTTTGCTAGCGTGGGCGGCGCGAACGGTCAGGATGCCGACCTAAGAGTACCGATTGTCAATATCAACGACGGTACACAGGGTTTCAACGTGGGCGGCGGTTGGGGACCGGGGGAATATCGCGGACCTAACTACAATTGGCGCGCGGTCTTGAGCTGGATTCACGGCGCGCACACGTTTAAGTTCGGCTACAACGGCGACCATGCCATCGAGCATGGCGATTTTACGCCGGTCAATGTCCGGCCAACGCTGTCCTTCAATACCCTATTCGACCTGGTACAAGACAATGTCTATCAGTACACCTTCAATGCCTATAACCCGCTGACGGGAGATGCCGGCAAGGTGGTTTTTGGAGGGCAGACCAATCCCTTCGGTTTCTTCGCTCAAGACACCTGGAAAGTAAGATCGAATCTATCGCTCACCCTTGCCTTGCGGTGGGACGACTTTACGAATGCCACCGCTTGGGGTAACAGCGGTTTCAAATTCAACACGCTATTCCTCGGTAGCGGCAGCACGCTAGCGCAGCAGATTGCGACCTCGACCGTCGGTCCCGTAAACGGCGTGTTCTCGAGCAGCCAGACCAATTATTGGAGCCCGCGCATCGGCTTTGCCTGGGATCCCACGAAAACCGGGAAATGGAGCATCCGAGGAGGCGTGGGTGTATACCGAGACTGGGTGACCCTGGGGCAGAGCGTCGATGAGATGCGCACCAACCCCCCGGGGCTGGTGGGAACGACCTTCACGAACACGGTCACCTACAATGGCGTCACCACTCCTCTAGGCAATTATTTTGCTTTGGCAAATTCAGGCAACTACCCGTACAACTTCCCGTTGCCGCCGATTCCCGCAGGCACGATAAATCCGGCCGGCGGCATTACCGGCGTGCAGTCGAACGTGTGGGCTTTGGCGCGCAATTTGGTGCCGCCGCTGGCCACCAACTATGTGATTGGAGTCGACCACCAGATTCCGTGGAAGTTGGTCGCCAGCGCGAGTTATTCCGGCTCTCTTTCCTATGACGGCTTGACCGGTGCCGACGAGAACCGCTACGCCGGTGGCTTCGTGGACGGCACGATCAACCGGCTAAATCCCAACTTTGGAACGATCAACTACGTCACCAACAACAATCGCGCAACCTACAATTCGATGATTCTTGCGCTCAGAGGAAATCCCAACTCGCACCTGAACTTCCAGGCGTCTTACACTTTGTCTCATACCATGGATTTCCCAGAGGCCAATACGCGTTTCGACCAGGACGCCGGTCTGAATATCCCGAATCAGAACGCGTACTTCGGCTACTGGGGCGATGCGAACTGGGATGTCCACAACCGCTTCGCGCTGTCGGGCGTTTATACGTTGCCAGGATTCTCGAACGGGCTGGCTAAGGTGTTGACGTCCGGATGGTCGCTCAGCAGCATCATCGTGGCACAGAGCGGCACGCCGTTCTGGGTGGTGAACACGAACCCCTCGACGGCGCCCGTCAACCCCGGAGATTACAACCTCGACGGAACGAACTATGACATTCCGAACAAACCGACGTTTGGTTGCAATGCCAACTACAGCCGCAATGGTTATCTCAATGGACTGTTCACCGCGTCGGACTTTCCGGCTCCGTCGCCCCTGACCGAAGGGAATGAGCCGCGCAACTGCTATCGCAACCCAGGCATGGTCAACGTGGACGCGAGCGTGGCGAAAAATACCCACTTGCCGTGGCTCGGTGAAGCGGGGAACCTGCAATTGCGGTTTGATTTCCTGAACCTCTTTAACCACTCCAACCTGGGTCCGGTTGATGGCAACATGGCCGACCTTACGTTTGGACGGGTGACATCCGCCCTACCCGCGCGACAGATCCAACTGATCGCGCGGATATCTTTCTGAGTTGCTGGCGGCGCTGGGAAAAACACCCCGGGAAGTATTTTTCCCCTTCCTGGCGCCGTTGGCCTGGACCACTCTTATGAGCCAGCCGTGATCAAGTCTCGAAGGTATATTCTTCAAACGATGGTTGACATTGCTTTTGACACCGCCTTATCGTGTCTCTCCACCTAGGAGATCGCGGCACGGAAGGAACAGGCCGGGACGGGGACTGTTTTCGGCCTGCCGGTATCTCTCAAGGATTGCACTCACCCGAGGACGATGCCATGGCCAGAAATGGAAATATTCTTGGGCCGCACGGCCAGCTTTACGCCGACCCGAAACCCACGCCCGATGAGGACGCATTTCAGATAGACAACACCAGTGAGGCCTATTACAACTCGGTTTACTACAAGCTCTACAAAAACCAAGTCCAGCCTATTCCGCCGCCGCGCAGCGGCGCTTTGCCCTATCTCTCGCTAAGTGATTTTATTCCCGAAGGGTTAACGGATAGCATCAGTTCCGAGGAGAAGATCACATTTCACTGTGTTGGAGACACTGGCGCAGCCAAAGTGAATAGAGCGGAGACGGCCTCCACTGCGATCGCAAACGAAGGCGCAGTTGCCGACGCGATGGTGAACGACGTGCAGACCGGTGGTTCAGATGGGCCTGCGTTCTTCTTTCACTTGGGAGACGTTATCTACAACTTTGGCGAGGGCCAATATTACTACGACCAGTTTTACGAACCTTTCCGCGAATACGATCGCCCCATTTTTGCCATTCCCGGCAACCACGACGGCATGGTGTTCGGCTCGTCGTCGAGCGCGCCACAGGTACCGACTTTGGCCGCATTCCTCTCGAATTTCTGCGCTGCTTCTCCGAACCCATCGTCGGACGCCCCGAGCATTACACGCAGTGTGATGACGCAGCCCGGCGTTTATTTCACGCTCGATGCTCCGTATGTCTCGATCATCGGACTTTACAGCAATGTCCTCGATACCGGTGGCGGGGTCATTTCCTCGCAAGGCGGTCATTTTCCGCTCGTCAATGATCAACTGGACTTCCTTACCTCAGAGCTCGAACGGCTGAAACCAGAGCGGCAGGCGGGAAAGCGAGCCATTCTTGTTGCCGTTCACCATCCCCCGCTTTCGGCCGATGCCAAGACCGGAGGGACCAAAGGGCTGACAGATGACATCGATGCTTGTTGTAAGAACGCGCAACAGTGGCCGGACGCGTTGCTCTCGGGCCACGCGCACCTGTATCAGCGATTCACGAGAACGGTGAACGGAAGACAGGTTCCTTATATTGTTTCCGGCTCGGGTGGATACGCAGCCACTCCTCCGCAAGGAGGATCGCCACCCGCGGGGACCGTGGTCGGAGACCATAAGCTGGAAGTAACGCCCATTGTAAAATACGGATACCTGACCATTACAACGGACGCCAAAACCCTCACGATAACGTTCAAAACAGCGCTTCGCGGCGAACCCGTAACGTTGGCGGATTCGGTTACTTTGGACCTGGCCCAAGGAAAAATTACCGCAAACGGTTTGAGCGGCAAATCGGCCGTGCAGAAGAAGCCGCAAGCCCCCAAGGGCCAAAAGACGAAGAGAAGAACGTGACTCCTTCCGCCAGCGCTCGTCAGGCTTGACGCTCGTACACGATTCGTGGACCATTCCCACGTGCTCTTGCTGCATCTCGCGTTCGGAAGGAATCCGTGAAGCCAATCTGTTTTTGGGGTCTGCCGCTGCTTGTGCTCGCCTTGGCTGCGAAGGGGAGCGTCCCCGATGATTACCAGGGCAAACCGTTTCAGGATGAACAGTATGCGAGCGGGCCGCAGTCGATCCCCGGGCGCTTGCAGGCCGCACTCTACGATCTAGGTGGCGAAGGCGTCGCCTATCATGACGTGGATCCGATCAATCACGGCAGCGGCGAACTAAACCATCAGCCGGAACATTGCGAGAAAAACGTACCCGTTTCTGTTTGTCACTTCCGCGAAGGTGAAGGTGTCGACATTTCTTACGTGAAAATCGGAGCGGATCTGAATCACCCGAATATGGTCGCGCCTGACTGGCAACAATTATATATCGGCTGGACGGAGGATGGAGAGTGGACGAATTACACGGTGGAGGTTAAAAATCCCGGAACCTATAGGATCATCGCCATGTATTCAAACCTGGCGCAGACCATCCAGTTTTCGCTGAACAACCAACCTGCCGCGGACTGCGCGCTTCCGATCGATGCCTTCAAGGACTTTCCCCTCAAAAGTTATCCCGATTGGATTGTCTGGCACATTTGGAACAAGGCCGAATGCGGGCAAATCCATTTTCCCGAAGCAGGGCGGCAGCTTCTGACTTTGCGCTATAAAAAGGGAAACAATCTCGCGTATTTCGATTTTCTGCCAGAGAACTGAGGCATTTCGTGGCAGGCCTGCGGTAAGAAGTCAGCTTTTCTTTCGATTCTCTGCTCGCCCGTTGTGATCGACTGCGCGCGTGGATTCCCGCACGGCAAGTTCAGGCTCGACCAGAATCAGCTTACGGAACGGTTCTGCACCGTTCAGTTGGCTCAGCACACATTGCGCAGCAATCCTGCCCATGTTCGAGAGGGGCTGCCGGATCGTCGTAAGTCTCGGATTGTTGAATGCGGCAACCCGAATATCGTCAAATCCGATGACGGAGACGTCGCGGGGCACGCTTAGGCCCAGGTCTTGCAGCGCGCGGATGGCTCCGATCGCCGACATATCGTTGAAGGCCACCAGCGCTGTGAACGTCCGGCCGCCAGACAAAAGTTGTTGCACGACCGGATAGCCGAGCTCCGGAGATGAAATGTCGCGGTCGAGCTGCACCACGAGTCGGGGATTAATGGTTATGCCAATCTCCTGAGCTGAAGCGACGATGCTGTTCCATCGGCCGGCGGAATCGGAACTGAAGGATTGGCCCTTGATAAATGCGATTTCGCGGTGCCCAAGCGAATGCAAGTGGGTCAACGTCAATTGCGCCGCAAACCGATGGTCCAGCGTCACGTTGGTGACGCCGCTGATGAAACGATGTCCAGCTACCGCGGCGACGGGAACGGGGAAGTCATGTTCGAGGGCAGTATCAATCGCGATGAGCGCTTCTGCGCCGCGTCCAAGGAGCATGCGGCCGTACTCTTCGATCAAATCTTTCCTGTGGCGGTGGTGCGCGGTGAAATAGAAATATCCGGCTTCCATCAAGTGGTCGCCGATGCCGCTCATCACTTGGGTGTGGTAGCCGTCTCCGAGTTCCGGCACGAGAATTCCGATCGTGTACGTGCGCTTGTTGCGCAACGAGCGCGCCAAAAGACTGGGCTGGTAATTGAATTTTTTCGCCGCAGCTTTGATGCGGTCCCGGGTGGCTTGAGGAATGGATCGACCGGGAACATCGTTGAGCACAACGGAGACAGTCGTGGGATTCAGTCCGAGATGGGCCGCAAGCTTCTTCAATCCGATCGGCTTCTCGGCCGGTTTGGTCTTTTTCTCCGCCTGCCTTTTTCCCTTCGCCATACCGCTCACGGTTTCGTCTGGTGGTTGGGAGACGTCTTGATGGTCGGTCCGTTCCTGCGTGCGAACTTCGTCGCGCGAGGGCGGCCTGACACCATTGCCATTCGGTCCCTTTGACGGATCGGTTGGATTCATCCTAGCGTAAATTCCTTTGTTTTCATAAGACTTCCATCCGCTGGCGCAAGCTTGTCTGGCGCCACGAGCTAATCCCGAATCTGGCGGTCTCTGTTACCAAACAAACGTTGCTACGGCGCCCGCCTGAAGCGTCGCGACGAAAAATCGGCTGTGAAACGTGACGTTGAACGACTGAGCGGCTTCTGCGGTATTCGCGACGACCAAGACGAACGCGTTCTGCGGTCCGCGAAAGGCAACGTTAGGAAGGGTGTCGAACGAATTCGTTTCGATACGGACCGACCCGGGCCGTACGAACTTCGAAAAATGTGCGACGGTATAGTACGCCAGATTGCGTGTAACTTCGTTCCCCTCGATGGTGATCGCTCCTTGGCAGACTGGACAGCCGCCATTGTCGGTGTGGGGTTCGAATTTGGTATTTGCTGCCAGGTTCCAAAGCAACACATTCCTGCTCCAGTTCTGTAGCGCGCCGATCACCGTTCCGGCAACGTGCTTGGCGATCAATAACGTCGGCTCGTCGCTGCGTTCCACCGCCATATATTCCGTGAAATACAGGTTTTTGTCGGGGTAAGCATCGTGCACACTGGACATCGCGGCGATCTTGCCCTCATACAAATGAAAAGCGGATCCATCCACGTACGGCATGGCTCGCGGATCGCTCAAAATCGCGAGTGGATAATCGGGATGATTGCAGTTGTGATCGAACAGCAGGATTTTTGTGGTAATGGCTGTCGCCTTGAACGCGGGCCCGAGGTGATCCTTGATGAATTCCGCTTGCTCGGTAGCCGACATTTGCATGCTCGGAGTGTTCTTTTCGTTCAGCGGTTCGTTCTGGATCGTGATGGCGTCGATGCGGATGCCATGGGCGTTCATTTCTTTAACGTATTTGACGAAGTAGTCCGCATACGGCTGGTAATACTCCGGCTTCAGATTTCCGCTCTTCACGTTTTCGTTGGTTTTCATCCAAGCGGGAGCGGACCAAGGGGAACCTAGGATTTTGATGTCTGGTCGAATTGCTAGAATGAGTTTTAAGACCGGAATAACGTAGTTCTCATCGTCCTTTAGCGTGAATTTCGTCAGTGCCGGATCGGTTTGACCCGCCGGGACGTCATCATACGAGTAGACATATTGATTCAGGTCTGATGCGCCGATGCTGACGCGCAGATAGCTGATGCCGATATCGTTACCGCGCGTATCAAAAAGCTCCCTTAAAACAGCTTTCCTCTTCCTTGGGTCCATGTGATACAGGTGCTGTGCGCTGCCCCACGTCAGGGCGAATCCAAATCCATCGATTGGTTGCCGGGCCTTTTGGTCGTTGATTTCGATCGTGGGGCTTTGGTTCCGGTTCGCCGCCGACCTAAAGTGAAGTTTATCTTTTTGCTTTTGGAACAGCGCCGATCGATCTGCGTTCGTCAGCCACATTTGAGCGGACGCTTTCTGCCCTCGGGCGGGGAGAGAAACCGCC
Source organism: Candidatus Acidiferrales bacterium (assembly GCA_963722985.1). GTDB lineage: Bacteria > Acidobacteriota > Terriglobia > Acidiferrales > UBA7541 > Acidiferrum. The sequence goes on from CAVROZ010000009.1 coordinate 367,790, forward strand.
ACGAGAGACATTGCCAGCGCGCACCACCGTAAGGCCGATTTCATCATTCCTCTTCGCGCAGACCAATAGATAAGACAAACGATTGTCCTAAGGCTACTCTGCTTGTCGCGTTGAGTGCAACGGAAAAACGGTTCGTCGGCCCGACTAATATGAAACGCGATCGCTCTTCAGGCGAAGGTCCCGATTCGCAAGACCGATGGCATCGGTTGGCGCTTTCCCCGTTGAGCGGCGTACGACGAAGTCTGGTTCTACGGTGATTTCCGGTTCGAATCCATTCCGGCCTTCAAGTCGATTTAACAATGTGCGTGCGGCCAGCTCCCCCATCCTTTGCAACGGCTGGCGCACCGTCGTGAGACTCGGCAAATTATGAACCGCGATTTGAATGTCATCGAACCCCACCACGGAAACGTCCTCCGGCACGCGCAACCCGGCTTCCTGCAATGCTCGAATCGATCCAATGGCGGAAATGTCGTTGTAAGCGAATAGAGCGGTGAAAGGTTCTCGCCGCGCGACAAGTTCCTTTGCGAACGGGTAACCTAACTGGGGCGTCGGGTCGTCGCCTTTCAATTGCACGATAAGTTCGGGCCTCAAAGGGATTTTGAGTTCTTCGGCGACTTCCTCAATCGCTTGCCAGCGAACCTCCGTGTCGGAGCTCAAACTGGAGCCTTTCATGAAGGCGATCTCTCGGTGTCCGAGTTCGAGCAAATGGCTGAGCGCCAGCCACGCGGCGCGGCGATGATCCAAAACCACATTGGTTACGCCCCGAATGCGATGGTGTCCGGCAACGGCGACGGTCGGTAGCGACAGCGGGTGTTCGAGAAAGGTGTCTACGGTAATGAAACCTTCCACACCGCGATCGGCGAGAATCTGCTCGTAATGTTGCAAGAGCTTCGACTCGTGGCGATAGGCCACGGTCAGGAAGAAGAACTTTCGCTCGCGAAGATACTTTTCGATTCCGCTGATGATCGGCGAGCTATAAAAATCTCCGATCTCCTGCGTGACTACCCCGATCATATAAGTTCGTTTGACTCCGAGGTTCCGCGCATAAAAGCTGGGGCGATATTTCAATTCGCGTGCGGCTTGAAGCACGCGTTCCTTTGTAGGTTGGGGAATCGATCGCGACGCGGCGGAGTTGTTCAATACCGCCGAGCAAGTCCCCTTGGTCAGTCCCACATGCTCGGCGAGCATCTGAAGTGTCACCGGATGGATATTCTTGCGCTTACCGATTTTCTTTGTCGGACCCTTCATTCGGCGATCGCTCCTGACGCACTCCCGTTGGGCGACGCAGGCCAACGGCACCTGACCACAAACTTCCTTGGCCAGATTCTACTCCCCAATCCATGCGGAACGCCACGCAAATTCGCGGTTAAGTTACAGAAAGCCCCTAGAAAACCTGTATTCTAAGGTGTCGACGCTTAGAATACCGGTATTTTTCGCTTGACAACAAAAAAGCCCGGCGGTTAAATGAGCGACGGGTGAATCGAAGATCTAAATAGGGTCAATCAAAACTATTTCACCGGCCTCGGGGTTGGCGGCGCGGACAAGTTGTCGTTTGCGCCTGCGGCCCGAGTGGGTACCGGCGAAATGGCCAGTATTTGGAGACAATCGATTGTTTTCAACGGAAAACGGCTTTCTTGCAAAATTTACGCCGCCGTCCCTTGAGTGCGCTCGTTTGGCCTTGTTTGTAGACAAACGATTGCCTAAATGCATTCCATCGCATTTTTTCCTTGACAAGCTTTGCTCGAAGGTCTGTAATGCGGGGCAATGTAGTGCGTAAGTAGTAGGGACGTACCAGAACAAATTAAGGTGCATCGAGGTTGCCGGACCGTTTCGGGGGACGGCGATGCGACGTTATGGTGTGTTCCTGGCGGTCGGTGCTTCGTCAGTAGCGGTCCCAGTCGACGTCTATGCTTTGGTTTCCTGTCGAGGACGTTTTCACTTGCTATTTGGAGGAGATCCATGAGGACTGCAATGCGTTTTGCGATTGCTATCGTTCTTCTGGCTTTCGCAGCTGGTCTATCTTTCGCTCAGAGCACAAATTCTGGTGAAATCCGCGGGACGGTTATGGATGCCAGCGGCGCCGCGGTCGCCGGAACCACGGTCACATTGATCAATATAGACACCGGCGAGACGAAGGATTTCGTCACCAACGACAACGGCATCTACGACACGGTTTCGACGCGACCTGGCAACTACAAGGTCGTTTTCACCAAACAAGGCTTCAAGAAGTCGACCGTTGAGCCGGTTGTGGTGCAAGTCTCCACCATCACCGTGGACGCCAGTCTCGAAGTTGGCCAAGTTCAGGAAGAAGTGACGGTCGTTGAAGCCGGAGCGCCCCTCCTGCAGACCGAATCCGGTCACCTCGGAACGATTCAGGAAGCAGAAACCATGGCCAAGTTGCCTCAAATCGGGGCGGGCATTACCGGCAATGACTGGGCCAACTTTAATATCCTCTTACCGGGTGCTGCCGGTTCTCCAACCGCGCCAGGCTCAGAAGGCAGTGGCGCCTACAACGCGGGTGACGCGGTTTCGATCAACGGCAACCTGCCGAATTATGCAAATTACCTGCAGGATGGTGGTGTGGTGCAATTGCCGGTGAGCAACAACGTGGACAACACATTGTTTTCCGCCTTGCAAGAGGTCCAGATCACGACCTCGTCGTTCTCGGCACAGTATGGCATCGGCGGCGCGGTCTTTAACCAGATTACCAAGAGCGGAACCAACAGCTTTCATGGTTCCGCGTATGAATACTGGCAGAACTCAGTTCTGAACGCGCGACCGTTTTTTGGCATTCCGAATGCCAGCGGCGGTTTTACTCCTCAGCCGGTAGGCTATCTTCGCTACGATGAGTACGGCGGAACGGTCGGCGGACCGATCGTAAAGTCGAAGCTCTTTTTCTTCTTTGCAGTCGACAAGATTTACAACAACGGAGCGGCCAGCGCGACGCTCGGAACGGTTCCGACGCTCGCCGAAAGAGGACAGGGAACCGCCCATCCGGGCGCTTTCGACTTCACTGGCTTGCCGACCCTCTACGACCCGCTGAGTTGCAGCACTCCGGGTTGCACGCGAACTTCCTTTGCAGCGGAAAACACGGGAGCACTGGCTGGCATAAATGCCATTCCCGCAGGTCGCATAGACTCTGTCGCGGCGAAGATTCTCAACCTGTACCCCTTGCCAAATGCAGGCTCGGCTGGTGCAACCGTAAACAACTTCAGCACGACCTTGCCGACGCCTAACCCGAATCTTCGATATTTCGGGCGCCTGGACTACACGCTTTCCTCGACCAATACGATGAATTTCTCCATCAGTGCGAAGAACAACCCCGGGGTCAACAAATACGGACCGCTGGCATGCCCGAACAACTGCTTCTCCGGCGATATCGACGGATACAACGTGCAGTACACCGACACGTGGACGATCAGTCCGACGATGGTCAATGAATTCCGTATGGCTTATACCAAACAGGGTAACTGGTTTGTTCCCGACAGTATCGGCTTCAACGCCCAATCGGCCCTTGGTTTGCAATACGCCAAAGCGGACGTTCTTCCTCAGATCACCATCGGTGGCGCAGGGTTTTGCTGCGCGCAGATCGCTCCCGGAACCAATGCGATCTATATCGAGAATCTTTACGACCCATCGGACATGATCACCTTGATCAAGGGAAAGCACATTCTCCACTTCGGTGTTGAGGTGTTGATGGGTCAAGGCAACACCACGCCGTGGGGCAACCTAACAGCCGGCAATTTCAACTTTAACGGCAATTACACCGCGCAGAACGGTGTGGCCCCGGGAAGCACCGGAACGGGTCTTGCTGACTTTCTGCTTGGCGACGTGCAGACCTGGAGCGCAACCAACCAGTCGGTCTCCTACGCTCGGCTGAAGAGCCCGCAACTGTTTGTTCAGGACGACTATAAACTTAAACCAAATCTGACCATCAACCTGGGCCTTCGTTACACGGCCACCACAGGTTTCACCGAAATTCATAACTCCATCGGTGGCTTCGATCCGAATATTCCGCTTGTCTATCCTTGCCCTTCGACCCAATTTACGGACTGCTCGTTCTCGGGTCAGTTGGGATCGATGTGGTTCGGTGGGCAGGATAATCGAAACTCGTTGCAGAAGCCTATTTACAACATCTTTCTGCCGCGCGTCGGCTTCGCCTGGCAGATTCTGCCGAATACAGTGGTACGAGGTGGATTCGGAATGTATTCGTACAACTTCAGCCAGGATAATTACGGAAACGGAATGGGAGCTGGCTCCCTCAGCACCAGCACGGGAAGCGCTTCTGACCCGAACGCAGGAACTGGACCGAAACCGCTTATCTACCTGAATTCGCCTGTCTCGGTAGCGAACTCCGTGCTGAATTATGTTGTGGGTTCGCCAAGCGCGAGAATCCCTTACACGTACCTCAACCTTGCCTCCCCGTCGAATCAAACCTATGTTCCCTATAATGTTCCGACGGGCCGTATCAACGAATGGCAGTTAAGCGTTGAGCGTCAATTTGCAAAAGACTTCATGGCATCCATTGCCTACGTGGGCAGTCATGGCATGAACCTGCAATTCCCGACGGATATCAATCAGATCACCAGCGCGGCCGGTATTGCCGCAAGCTCCGCCAATCTCGGGTTCGTTCAGGCCGATCGCCCGTTTCCGGCTTGGGGAACGCTCACAGGTTACAACTGGAACGCTATTTCGAACTACGACGCCCTCCAGACGCAGATCACCAAGCGTTACCACAACGGACTGCTCTTCAGCGCGAACTTCGTCTGGTCGCACATGCTCGATGACCAGGATTCCGGCGGATGGGGCAGTCGTGGAGGAACGCAGTATTGGCAGATCGGAAACAGCCCCGCTGCCAATTACGGCAATTCGAATTTTGACATCCCCATCGCCTTCAAGGGCTATGTCTCCTACGATCTGCCTTTCGGCCAAGGCAAACAGTTCCTCAACCAGAGCAAGCCAATGGACTTGATCTTTGGAGGATGGCGAGTCGCAGGTACGTGGATCGCCCAAAACGGAAACCCGTTCACTGTCGTGATGAATGACAACATGAACTCCACGATCACAGGTTGTGGCGTGGGTGGTACGGCCACTGGCGGTGACGTCAACAACGGATGCAACTGGTTCGCCAACGTTGTGGGCAATGTAAATGGGCCGAAGACGACGTCGGAATGGTTTAACACCTCCGCATTTGTCAGTCCGTCGGCTCCGAGCAAGACGGATCCGACGGCCATCTTTGCGTTTGGCAATGAGGGTCGGAACATGCTGCGGGGACCCCGGCTCGCCGTCGTGAACCTATCGCTTGCAAAGTCCGTTCGGTTTGCGGAGCGGTACAGCCTGGAGTTGCGCGCCGACTTCGTGAACGCCCTCAATCACCCGAGCCTCGGCCTGCCCGGCCAGACGTTAGGAGCACCCAACTTCGGAGAGATCAATGCCGCAACGCAAAACGGTGGTGTTGCGGTGGCTCCCCGCAGCGGTCAATTGAGTGCACTGTTTTCCTTCTAAATCAACCGAGTCGTCGAGGAGAGAGGATGGCTCACCCCGCCATCCTCTCTTTTTTTCATGAAGAGCGTTCGCCGTATACTAGCTTCATGAAGACAACAGAAATCATTCTTTTGGTAGGCGTTTTGTCCTTCCTTTCGACCGTTCCGGGCCTATCGCAAACGTCGCCAAATCGCGAACAACAGATCGAATCGCACCTGAAACAGGCTCAAACCTACTTGAGTGAGAACAGACCCGATCTTGCTATCCCTGAATTTAAGGCTATTGTTGCACTCGATCCGAAAAATGTGGACGCGCGGGGCAACCTCGGGGTGCTTCTTTTTTTCCAGGGCCAATACGTCGACGCAATACCTCAGCTCCGTGCAGCCCTGACGCTTCAAGCAAACCTGTGGAAGATACAGGCGCTTCTCGGCATGGCCGAAAAGCATACCGGCGATCTCAAAAGCGCTACCACCGACCTCGAAAAGGCCTTTCCCAATTTGACTGAACCGAAGATACGCTTCCAGGCGGGAGTGGAACTCATCGACCTGTATTCGGTCGTGGGTGACTTGCCCAAAGCCGCGCCGGTCATCGCCGCTCTTCGCGACGCGGATCCGACCAACGTCGAGCTGATCTACACCGCCTATCGCCTTTATTCCGATCTCCTCGACGAGAGCCGGCTGAGTTTGATCGTTGCTGGTCCAAACTCCGCACGTGTGCATCAGATGATGGCTCACGAACTCGCCAGACAGGGCCAAACCGACGAAGCGATCGCCAACTACCGCGAGGCGCTGAAGATTGATGCCAACGCCTCAGGGCTTCATTTTGAGCTTGCCGAAATGCTCAACAATTCCGCCGTTGCGGGCGGCCGCGAGGAAGCCGAGAAGGAGTATCTGGCCGCTCTCGCAGTCAACCCTCTCGACGAGAAAGCGGAATGCAAACTCGGTGATCTTGCCGCATTGCGCGGAGATCAACAAGCCGCCGCCGAATACTACCAGCGCGCGCTCAAGCTCCAGCCAAACGATTCGGAGGCGCTTCTTGGGCTCTCCAAGACTTTGATGACCATGAACCAACCGGAAAAGGCGCTTCCTTTGCTAGAACACGCCGTCAAACTGGATCCTACCAATGCTGTTGCGCATTTTCGGCTAGGTACGCTCTACCGGAAAATGGGCCGCGCCGATGACGCCGACCGCGAACTCGCGGAATATCAGAAATATAAGGCCATGAAAGAAAAGCTGCGGGAGACGTATCGTCGGATGCGCCTCGAGCCGGGTAAGAAAGACCAAGAAGACGACGCCCGAAACTAAACCTGGGAGTCCGTACTTGCCAAAGCAAATTCGCGGAACTGGACAAATGACAAAAGCTCTTCTCGCATTGGCGATTGTTCTCTGTTTCTCTCACAAATCGCTGGCTTCGACTTCCGTCTTCACCGAGCGCCCGGACGATCCGAGCGCCGTCTATCTCACACCCGACAAATTTCCGGTCCATGGCGACGGCATTGCCGACGACTCGGACGCTTTACAGGAGGCCATGGACAAGATCCAGGAGACCACGAATCAGGGCATTCTGTTTTTGCCCTCGGGCCGCTATCGCGTCACTCGCACCATCTACGTCTGGCCGGGCATTCGCATGATTGGCTATGGCAAAACCCGGCCGGTCATCATGCTTGGTGCAAATACTCCCAACTATCAAGAGGGCCCCTCCTACATGATTTTCTTTGCCGGCGGACGGCCCGCCGCGAACCAGGCAAACTCCAAGCCTCCCGATGCCAGCCCCGGCACGTTTTATTCCGCCATCAATAACGTCGATATTGAGATCCAGGCGGGCAATTCCGGCGCGGTTGGAATTCGCGCGCACTACGCCCAGCACTGCTATCTCGCTCATATGGAATTCCACCTAGGCTCCGCGCTCGCCGGAATTCACGACGGCGGTAACGTGGCCATGGATTTGCATTTCTTTGGCGGAAAGTACGGCATTTGGACGCGCAAACCCTCTCCGGGATGGCAGTTTACGATCCTGGATAGCACCTTCGAAGGCCAGAACGAAGCTGCGATCCGCGAACATGAAGCGGGACTGACATTGATTCGTCCGCAATTCAAGAATGTTCCCACGGCGGTCTCCATTGATCCGGGCTATTTCGACGAGCTGTGGGTCAAAGATGCCGTTCTCGAAAATGTGAGCGGGCCGGGTTTCATCATCAGCAACGAGTACAGCCCACGAACCGAAATCAATATGGAAAATGTGATTTGCCGCAACGTCTCGGTGTTCGCTTCTTTTCGCGAAAGCGGTCGGGAAGAGAAGGGTTCGCAAACGTACGTGGTGAAGATCTTTTCGCACGGTCTTCATTACGAAGACTTGGGGGCAACTCCGTCGATTCAGGACGTGTTCGAGCTTGCGCCCAAGACGGTTTTGCCTGCGCCAGCGAAGTCGGATATTCGCGAGTTGCCGGCGATCCACACGTGGTTCAGCGTTCGCGCTGCTGGCGCTAGGGGAGACGGCACGACGGACGACACGGCAGCTCTGCGGAAGGCCATCGCCGAGCATCAGACCATTTATTTCCCGTCTGGCCAATATCGCGTCACGGACACGATCGAGCTCCAGCCCGATACGGTTCTTGTTGGATTGCATCCGAGTGTCACGCGCATTTTTCTCGAAGATGGGACGCCGGCGTTCCAGGGAGTAGGTGCCCCGAAGCCACTCGTCGAAGCTCCCACGGGCGGCCACAACATCATGACCGGAATCGGCCTGTACACAAATGGCATCAACCCGCGTGCCGTGGCTCTCAAGTGGATGGCCGGCGAAGATTCGATGGTTGACGATGTGCGCTTCCTCGGCGGCCACGGCACGGTCGACCTTGGCGCCTCCGCGGCTGAAAATCGAAAGATTTGGGGACAAATCTATAACAACACGCATACCGCCGATGCGGATCTAAGCCGGCGCTGGGATGGACAATACCCGAGCCTTTGGATCACCGACGGCGGTGGTGGCACGTTCGTCGACATTTGGACTCCTAGCACCTTCGCGCAAGCGGGCATGTACATTTCCAATACTTCAACGAGCGGCCGGATCTATGAAATGTCGAGTGAGCACCACGTTCGCAATGAAGCTGTGCTCCACAACGTTTCGAACTGGCAGATCTACGCGTTACAAACGGAAGAGGAGCGCGGCGAAGGTGGTTTTGCTTTGCCGCTGGAGATCCGCGACTCGAGCGATATCACCATTGCGAATTTCCACATCTATCGCGTCGTCAGCAGCTATCAGCCGTTTCCCTACGCTATCCGCGTCACCGACTCGAAGAATATTCGCTTTCGCAACATTCATTGCTACAGCGACAGCAAAGTCTCCTTCGACAACTCGATCTTCGACCAGACCCACAACTTTGAACTTCGCCAGCGCGAATTTTCCTGGCTCACTCTGTCGGGCGATGCACCACAAACTCTCCGGAACGAACAATCTCCCGTCGTGGCTACCGGAGCGAAGGTTGAACGGTTGGCCGGTGGCTTTTTCAATATTTCCGGCGGAGCGGTGAACGATTCCGGCGATTTCTATTTCGTCGACGCCAAATGGCAGATGATCTATCGCTGGTCCGCCGCTTCCCGACAAGTTTCGATCGTTCGCGATAACCCTCTCGATCCCATTCAGCTCGCCTTCGACAAGTCCGGCAACCTCATCGTCATTTCTGCCCAAGGGAACGGCACGGTTTACTCGTTCAAACCTCGCACCGACTTCGGTCAGCTGACTGTTTTGAAGCCGGAGCAAAGCGGGTCTCGTCCCGGAATGACTGCGATTCTTCCTGTCGATTACTGGCGCAACCAAAATGACTTTCTCGAGGCCGTCGCGCGCAAAAAGCCATATCAATTCCTGTCGCCCGACGGCAGCGTTTTCATTCCCGTAGGGGAAGATTTCGTCAAGGGCCAGCTTTATTATGGCGCCAAGATGCATGACGTTCTTCGTGCTTTCGGAGTTGCTCCCGTTCCCGCCGGTCAGGGCTTGTACGTTACAGACGAAGAAGAACAGCGAACCTTCAAAGCGTCCGTAGATCAGGACGGGACTCTTAAGGATCTGAAGTTGTTCGTGAATGTAGGTGGGGAAGGGGTGGCAGAAGATTCAGAGGGGAATGTCTACCTCGCGGCCGGTCAAATCTATGTTTTTAATCCCGCTGGCAAGCTCATCGACACAATCGATGTTCCCGAGCGCCCCGCTCAATTGTTATTCGGTGGTGCGGACCGCAAAACTCTCTTCATCGCCGCGCGCTCTTCGCTCTATGCTGTTCAAATGCAATATGGCGGCCGCTAGGAGCTTGGGTGCCACTTCGGCGCAGGTGATTCAGACCTCCGGTGTCGTTCTATTCTGCCTTCTCGCCGCGAGTTCGCTTTTCACGCAATCTCCCGCGAAACCTTCGACACAATCGCCGCCACTTCCTCAGCTTGTCGACATCACGGCTTCGAGCGGCATTCATTTTCAACATCTGTCCAGCCCCGAACAGAAATACATCATGGAATCAATGAGCGCTGGAATCGCTATGATCGACTACGATGGCGATGGCTGGCCGGATATCTATTTCACGAACGCCGAAAGCGTGGAAATGGCTAAGACGGGCAAAAGATCGCGCAGCGCATTATTTCACAACAATCACGATGGCACCTTTACGGACGTGACGGATAAGGCCGGAGTGGCATATCCCTGTTGGGCGAATGGCGTTTCCGTCGGCGATTACAACAACGATGGCTGGCCCGACATGCTGGTGACGTGCTTCGAAGGTGTAGTGCTCTATCGCAACAACGGCGATGGCACGTTTACCGACGTGACGAAGGAGGTCGGACTGGCGGGCGACAAGGGTTGGACGATGGGTTCGGCATTCGGCGATTACGACGCCGACGGTTTCGCCGATTTGTTCGTTTCACGCTACGTCGACATCCGTCTCAACAACCTTCCGGTCTTTGGCTCAAGCAAGACTTGCCAATACCATGGTATCGACGTCCAATGCGGTCCACGTGGTCTCAAGGGCCTTCCCGATTCGCTCTATCATAACAATGGCGACGGTACCTTCACGGAGGTCAGCGAAGCCGTCGGTGTTTCCGACCCGCAAAAACGTCTGGGCCTCACGGCCGTCTGGACGGACTTCGATCAGGATGGCCACATCGATCTGTTCGTCGCAAATGACGGCCAGCCGAACTATCTATACCGGAATGACGGTTCCGGGCACTTCAAAGAAATTGCTTATACCGCTGGCGTAGCAGTCAGTCAGGACGGCGTCGAACAGGCCAACATGGGAGTTGCTCTCGGCGATTATCTCCACACCGGCCGCTTCAGCATCTTCATCTCGCACTTTAGCGACGAATACGCTGTGCTCTATCGCAACGACGGCAACATGAACTTTTCCGACGAATCCTACGCTTCCGGTGTCGCCGCCCACACCACGCCTTACGTGCAATGGGGCGACGCTTTTCTCGACTGGCGCAACAATGGTTGGCAAGATATTTTTGTGGTCGGCGGCCACGTTTATCCGCAGGTCGACACCGCGGAGGTTGGCACAAAATTTCGCGAGCCCATGCTGCTTTTTGAGAACCAGCGGAACGGCACCTTCAAGGACATCAGCAAGCTCGTCGGTCCTGCGATTCAGGTTCCCATCGTGGGCCGCGGCGTAGCCTGCGGCGATCTGTTCAACGACGGCCGCATGGAGATCGTGGTCGAAACTCTAAATGGAGAGCCCGTGATTCTTCAGCCACAAGGACTTGCGCCGAATCACTGGATCGGCTTCAAACTCGAAGGAACCAAGAGCAACCGCTTGGCGCTCAACGCGCGCATCAAAGCCACTGCCGGCGATCTTGTGCAGACCGATCAGGTCCTTAGCGGCGGTAGCTACCTTTCGCAAAGTGACCTTCGCGTTCATTTTGGCTTGGCGGCTCACGACCATCTCGACAAGGCCGAAATCATCTGGCCGAGCGGGAAAGTGGAGGCGCTGATCCATCTGGCCGCTGACCGCGTCTACAAAGTAAAAGAAGGGCAGGGAATTGTAAGTTCGGAACCGCCGCGCTAAGCGCGAACCTGACGTCTTCGCGACGTCCATGACTGTAGGTGAAGTGCATTGCATGGGGCGTGAATCAGTACTCCGCGGCTTGTCAGCGGCGCGACTCAGGACCATCATAGAGGTGTGTGGGTCACCGGGAACTGGGGGCCGAGCTAGGAGCCCTTTTCAAAAAGGAGCAGGAATTCATGCGAGCGAGTGGAAGGTGTGTTTGCAAATGTTTGTTGGTTGTTCTGGCGCTATCAAGCGCGGGAGCGGCGTTTGCCCAGCGGCCCGTCGGGACCGAACCGCCTGGCGGTTTACAGCCGGTTAGTAAGGACGGCGCTGCACCGACGCCAACAACCGAAACCGTTCAGCAGCAGCCGGTCAGCAAGCAAGAAGCGAAAGCCATCAAAGCATTCCGAGACGCTGCTCCGAGCGATGTAGACAAGAAAACCCAACTGGGCGAGGATTTCATCCAGAATTACCCGCAGAGCCGCTACCGCCCTGAAGTGGTCAATTGGGTGGCCAGGGTCTATCTGACGAAGGCCCAGGTGGACAAATTGCAGGCCGAAGGCCAGAAGGAACTCGAGTTGACGCCTAGCAATCCGGTTTCCCTCGCTGTTCTCGGTTCGAACTTAGCTCGAGCGCTGAATGCGAACACGCCCGATCTGCAGAAGCACCTCGATCAGGCGGAAACGTATTGCAAGAAATCCCTCGAAGACCTGTCGACCGCCAAAAAACCCGCGGACATGTCCGACGACAAGTTCGCGGAGGCTAAAAACCAAACCTCTGCCGTCGCGTACAGTGGTCTCGGAGTCGTCGCATTCCGCAGAGGCAAGTATACGGATGCGATTCCGAACCTCGAGCAGGCCGTGAAGCTAGGTGGAGGAACCGATGCGGTGGATTATTACATCCTCGGCAAATCCAACGAAGCGGCCACAAATTTCGATCAGGCCCTTGCCGCGTACACAAAATGTGCCGCCATTCCAGGCGGAATGCAGGCCGCCTGCCAATCGTCCATCCAGGATGTAAAAGCACACGGCGCGGTTTTGCCGAAGTAGCCACGAGTCATCATGGAGGCGGATAGGTGCCGGGCATGCCGGTGACCTGAAACTTGCCATCCGGCAAACGCTCCAACGAGGGTGCGTAAAGCCCGAGATATTCGCGACGCCACCACATCCCCGCGGCTCGTTTTGTGGCGAGATCAGTGAACCAATATTGCCAGAGGACCGCGCGGACTTGCTTCGGCGGATGGTCCGGAAAAGGGTTTCCTTTAAACAAAGCGATGACGTCGCGGTCGTTCGAGAGCAGCAACTCTTCTACGCGCAGGACCCATTGATTTTCGCGCCACTCCCCGAGAGAGGCGAACCACAGGTTCCAATCAAAACGTGGCTGGTACGGTGCGTAGATGCGCGGCGCCTCCGCGGGATTTTGTGGCTTATTCCGGAACGGATAGGCGGTCCAGTTCGTGCCGTCGTTCGAACCCTGGAACTCGATCTCATAGCGTTTCCACGTCATGCGGCCGAACAGTCCGTACTGATTGGCCACGCGAAACGGCTCCAGCAGCGCGACGGGTTTTGCGGGAAAGGAGGAACTGCGCAGAACCTGGGCAACAGTGAGAAATGCATTGGCATAGAGAAGCCAAGCGAGCAGCAGGGCGGCAAGCCACAGAGATAAGGCGGAGCCGATCCGCCGAGCCAGTAGTAACCAGTTCGGTAGAGAACTGCTCAGCGATTCTTGAGCAGGAGTTCGCGGCCGCGTGTCGGATGGCGTGTCAGCAGAAAGGTCCAGTTCGACGATCGCTTCTTCTGCCGTCGTGGCGGTCAAGTTCTCGCGAACGGGAATGGCCCATCGTTCTGGAAGGAGTTTGACGAGGAAGCGGTCGTCGAGCAGCAAGAAGCCAAGCGCCAGAACCAAGTAATTCAGAAAGGCATAGTTCGCAGTCAAAATGATATTGACCTGCAGAAATGTGACCATGCAAAAACACGCGATACGGAAGTAGCGCGGTAGAAACACCATCCAAGCGAGCAGGAGTTCGACGAAGATCGTGAACCGCGCAGCGGAGGCATGAAACCACTGCGGCATATGCTGCGCGTACCAGCCAATCCATGTCGGCAGTGGACCGTTTTGGTAATACTCATTCATTGCTGTGAAATCGTGCCAGGAAGGATCGCCACCGAAATACTTGGCGACACCAGAATCGAAATAAATCGAAAACCAGACCAGTTGCAGCAGAAACAGGCTGACTCGCGATGGAGGCAGAGAAGCGCCCCATCCAGGGCGAAATCCTCGCGGCGCGAAAAACACACAAATAATCCCCGAAGAAAGCAGCATGCCATCGGATTGGTAACTGGAAAAATCCTGCGCCGCCGTGACGAACGACAAAAACAACACGAAGCAGATGACCAGCATTCCGCGCGGCCAAAGATTCAAAAACAGGAGCACCGACGCAGCCATCCCGACCGAACAAAGGGCCATCAACGCGGCATTGCTGCTATTGAGCCAAAGCAATGTCGGCGCAAACCAGTAGCGTGAACCGGGCATGTCTTGCGCAACCAACTTCAGGTATGCGCCCACCGGCAGCAAGCCATCCGGCCCGAGCAAACCACGAATCTGAAACGCGAGTGAATAGAACGCCGAGAAATAGATCATCCCTATCGCGCGAATAAACAGCCATCGCGGCAGAAGATAACCTGGCGGTCCCGGAGGGCGAGGACCGGCAAACCAGCAGAGGAATCTTGGGGTCCAGAAGTCCATCCGGAGAAATGATAGCGCCTTTTCCAATCGTTACCGTTGGTTGACAGGAGCCCATATTAGTATCACAATGTGATTCTAATCATGGTTGGCGTAGTCGAATGCCTGATGATCACGACGGCCGCGGGACTCGGCGAGGAAGCCTACGGCGCGGCGATCCGCGAAGAAATTGAGTCCACGACGGTTCGAAAGTGCTCGATCGGGGCTCTTGATCAAAGCATTGACGGTGGAACGCAGCGGATGAAGCTGAGCACAACGTTGGTTCTGGTGGTAACCAGGATGATGATGCCCTGGCCTGCCGGAGAAACCGTTAGGAATTAATATGGCAAACGAAATTACGCTGTCGGTGAACGGTGCAAAGCAGGTGGTGTCCGTGTCTCCGGAGACTCCGTTGTTGTTTGTTTTGCGCAACGAACTGAAACTGACTGGGCCGCGCATGGGATGTGGGATGGCGCAGTGCGGCGCGTGTGCGGTGCTGCTCGACGGAGAAGAAATTCGCACATGTGTTACTCCGGTCTCCTATGCGGCGGGCAAGGAATTGACGAGTATCGAAGGGCTGCCCGCCGTCTGGGCGGCGGAGAAAGGCTTGAGTAAAAGTGAAGCGAGCGAGACGCTGCACCCGGTACAGCAGGCATGGATTGACGAGCAGGTCCCGCAGTGCGGCTACTGCCAAAGCGGAATGATGATTGCCGCGGTGCAGTTGTTGAAGAAAACTCCGAACCCGACGGTCGCGCAGATCAAAGACGCCTTCACGAACACGCCGCCGTCAGCTCATCTGTGCCGCTGCGGGACCTACTCCGCCATCATCGACGCGGTGCAGCGCGCGGCGAAGGGAATGAGGTCCTGAAGGAAATTGCCGTGTGCAGGAATGTCGAAACAGCCGGCGATTCTCTGATCACACGACCGATTATGCGGCGTGGCTTGGTCAAGATGGGTGGAGCGCTTAGTGCCTCCGGCAGTTGCCGCTGCCCTATTTAACGCGACCGGAGGTACAACCTGAGAAGAATCCCACGGACTGTCGACTTCTTTGCCCGATAGCTGAAAACCGAGCCGGTTCGGGCTAGCCAGTACGGAAACCTCCAAAACTAATTAAAAAGTTCGACCCTGCCGCAACTTTTCGAAGAACCCAGGGTTGTTGCCCGGAACCGCGGATAAGCCCGGGTGTGTTCTGTGTGGAGGCTTCGGGTTTACCCGCCGGTGGAAACGGCTAACTCGCCTGGCCGTCGATCGGAAACGACAATCTGGAGGACAACATGAAACGACTCATCACGGTGAGTGCGGTGGCGCTACTGGTGTGTGCAGCGAAGGTCCACGCTCAGGACCTGCTGGTGCCTGCCGGGACGCTACTGCAATGTACGATGGACGAGCCGAATTTCTCTTCGGCGACGGCGGCAGTCGGTGATCCCGTATTGTGTCACTTGCGGACACAGCAGGAGTTCGGCAGGCCGTTGTTTCCTCGGGGCAGCATGCTCGGCGGGCATCTGGAGGCGGAAAAGGATCCGGGGCATTTCGTAGGGAAGGGCTATTTGAAGATCACCTTTGACCGCGTGATCTTGCCAAACGGGGATCTGCCTGTTCCTGCGAAGGTGATCCAGGCTCGAGGATACAAGGTAGACAAGCAGGGTGCGATCGACGGTAACGGCCACGCGACCCGGGACGTGGTTGAGTGGATGATTCCGCCACTCTGGCCATGGAAGGTGATCAGCCTGCCATTTCGAGGGCCACGGCCAACATTGAAGGGGGAAGAGCCCCTGGAGTTGCGGCTGATGGACGACATCGTGATTCCTCAGCATGTGGCGCAGGTCCAGCATCCGGACCGTCCACCGACGGCGATCATCACGCGGCCGAGTAACTACACTGCGCCTGCCGGGGCGCCGCAGGCTGACGCGATGCAAGTGGCGGCGGAGAAAGTTGCAACTCCGGCGGCGCCAGCAGCCTTCGTCGCGGATGCGCCGGCAGCGAGCGTTCCCGCAGAGATTCCGCAATCGAGCGAGCGATTCACGATTCTGGTGCTCAAATCCAACCAGGTTGTGGAAGCAGTGAAATATCAACGGGATGGCGACTACGTGATGGTTCAGGACACGCAGGGCCGCAGTGGAGCGTTGAAGGCCGAGGACGTGGATTGGTTGAAGACGTCCGAGATGACCGTGGAACTGAAGTCGGTCGATACACCGGCGATCTCGCGCCAGACGCACTAATCAAGAAGCGCTGCGCGCAGCTTGAGCTCTTGGCCTCTGCTGCTGCGATTGGCAGCGGCTTGCTGTGGGTGTGTTTCTCTGAATCGCTGCGCCAATCGGATTTGGTGTTCCCAAGTCAAACGAACGGCCGCGCTCCCACGTTTAGATATGACAGTTCGTAGCGCCGCGCTTTTCGAGGTAGCGTTGGTGGTATTCCTCGGCGGGCCAAAAGGTTCCAGCGGGAGTAATCTCGGTGGCGATGGGATGGCGTAACTTGCCGCTGGCCTCCAGCGCCTGCTTGGCTTTTTTCGCTGCCGCTTCCTGCTCCGGTGAGTGAAAAAAGATAGCCGTTCGGTATTGCTTGCCAAAGTCCGGACCTTGGCGGTTTACTTGCGTCGGGTCATGCATTTTCCAGAACACATCGAGGAGTTGTTCGTAAGAGACTTTTGACGGATCAAAAGTGACCTGGACGACTTCGGCATGGCCGGTCGTGTCCGTGCAAACGTCGCGGTAACTGGGATTTTCCGTGTGTCCGCCGGAGTAACCAGAGACGGCGTCAACGACACCGGGAACCCGACGAAAATTGGCTTCCACGCCCCAAAAACAACCGGCACCAAATGTGGCGATTTCAGACATGCGAGACCCCTTTGCTAAATCATTCATTTAAATTGTACTGACGTTAGATGCGGAAACTTGACGTAGAGGTGCGCCCGGCCTCTTCTAGGAAGCTTTCTTGGCGGCCGTTGCGTGTTTGGCGCCGCTGATCTCGGCCAGTTTTTGCTGCGCTGGACCCTTGTAAGGGCTGTCGACAGATGCTGCTTCGCCAAATGCCTTCGTAGCGTCCGCATTTCTCTTTAGATTGAGATAAGCGTAGCCGAGACGATACTCATTGCGGGCGTACAAGGTAGCGTTGGGCTTCAACAGTGGCGCAGCCTTGGAAAGATTGTCGACGGCGAGCCCATTCTGCTTTTTCTGCAAATTGATCTGGCCAAGAGTGCTGAGCGACAAGCCCTTTTGTACGGAGGTTTGCTGCTTCCATTGATCGTCGGAAAGATTGTCCGGTTTCTTCGCCGTTTCGGTCAGCGCAGCGGCCTTTTTCGCATACTCCTCGGCTTTGGCCAATTGGTCGCCCTTCTCGCCGTAATCGTCGGCAAGAAGCAGCAACATGCCGATGTCATTCGGATCCTTGGCCAGCGCGTCGTTGGCGACTTCCTGCATCTTGGCCCGATTTTGCATCTGCTGGTAGGCAGAGGCGGCCATCGTTAGAGCTTGCTCGCCTTCCGGGGTGCCCGGATACATTTTGGCGAAGCGAACAAAGTAGTCGGCCCTCTTCGCGGGGTCTTTCGCGTTGTAAGCGCCGTTGAGGAGAGCCTGGCGGACATAATCCTGATTGTCTTTGATGGTGGCGAGCTTTTCATCCCGCGTGCGGTCCCAATCGGCTGCGTTTGTGCCTTCCGGAGGAGGAGCGGCCTTGTAGTTCCGCACGATCGAATTGGCTTTTTCTCCGTAGGTGAAGAGCTTGTCGCCGTCGCCCTTCTCGGAGGCGGCGCGTACCATATTTACGGCGTTCGTGTAGTTGTCGGGATCGATGGCAAAGAGTTTGTCCCCATATTCGTACGCTTTGTCGTACTCCTTGGTATTGAGGTAATAGACGACGTACTGCTCGTCGGCGGCAATCTGGAAGTCGGGTTCCGGGTGGGCTTTCGAAAATTCGTCAAGCAAGGACACCTTTTGAGAAGGCTCGGCAGCATAGATCGCGCTCAGCTGACGATCCGCTTCCGAGCCTGCGGGAATCGTGACACTCTTTCCTAATTGCGCTTGACTGGCCGGGGCGAAAAACAGCACGAACAACAACAGGGCAGTAAGAATCCGTGACCACATGCTTACCTCCCGTAAGTTTCATGAGCGAAGTGGCGACCTCTCAACCGCGCATCTTAGTGCGGAGGCAGGCCAGGTGCAAATCTTTTTGCGCGCGGAAGGAGCGGCGGACGGGTGGTGCGATTTGACCTCAAACGACGAGACGCGAGATGATCATAAGTTTGGGACGCGCACTCGAGCGTCGATAAAGACTTTGCGGAACTGCCGGGACAAGGGAGAGCTACGAATGACCAGAATCATAGCATGGCGGTGGTATCTCGCGGTCCGCGCGAGAGTATTGGTTTGCACGGTTGCGCTCTCGTGCGGTGCGTTTATTTTGTGGGCTGACGAGCCCTACGCGCCGAGCAAGGACTATGAATTGCAGCATTCGAAAATCGCCCTGCGGTTCGACCTCGAGCAGAAAAAAGTCATCGGGGATGTGACGCATACGGTCTCGCCGGTGCGAGAAAGTGTCGACAAGATCGTGTTCGACTCGGTCGGACTGCAGATCGAAAGCGTCCGGATAAACAAGAACGACGCGAAATTTGCCACTACGGATAAGAGTTTGATCGTGGACTTACCGAAGGTGGGCAAGATCGGCGAAAAATATGACATCGAGATCAAGTACGAAGGCAAGCCGACAAAGGGTTTGTATTTCATTCTGCCGGATAAAGACTATCCGAACCGGCCGAAGCAGGTGTGGTCCCAAGGTGAATCGGAGGACACGCGCTATTACCTGCCGACCTATGACTACCCGAACGATAGGCTGACAACGGAAACCATTCTGACCGTGCCTTCGGATTGGCTGACGGTTTCCAACGGCAAGCTGATCAGCACGACCGATTCGGCCAACGGAATGAAAACGTGGACGTGGCGCGAGTCTCAGCCAAGCTCAACCTATCTTTTCACCGTGGTGGCCGGCGAATTCGTAGAGGTGAAAGACAGCTGGCGGAACATGCCGGTGACATATTATGCGCCAAAAGACCGCGGAGACCGGCTGACTGCGAACTATAGCCGGACGCCCGCCATGATCGAGCTTTTCAGTAAGAAATTGGGCGTAGATTATCCGTGGGAAAAGTACGCGCAGAGTATGGTGGACGACTTCGTGGCTGGAGGAATGGAAAACTCCAGCGCCACGACAAACACGTCGAGCTCTTTGCGGAACCCAAAGCTTGTGCCGGAATACCCGGAAGATGAAGATGACTTGATCTCTCATGAACTGGGGCACCAATGGTTTGGCGACTTGGTCACCACCAAAGATTGGGCGGACATCTGGCTGAACGAAGGGTTCGCCACTTTCATGGAAACTGTCTGGACCGAAGCCCACTACGGAAAAGATCAGGCGGATTGGAATCGTTGGGGAGCGGCGCGGGCTTGGTTTCGGCAAAGGGTTCTGTATCCGAGACCGATCGTCCGTCATGATTTCGACGATTCGAGCGAGTTTGACCAAAATGCATACGACAAGGGCGGCTGGGTCCTGTACATGCTGCGTCGCCAGCTCGGCGAAGACGCTTTTTACGCGGGGCTGAAACATTACCTGGAGGTCAATCGCGGAAAGAACGTGGTGACCGCGGATTTGATCAAAGCGATCGATGAAGCGACGCATACGAACGTGGACCAGTTTTTCGATCAGTGGGTTTATGGGGCGGGCGCTCCGAAATTTGAGGTCGCTTACACCTACGACGCGGGGAAAAAGCAAGTCGCGATGACCGTAAAACAGACGCAAGCGGTCGAAGGGCGTGTGGGATTGTTCACGGTGCCTGTGGATATTGAGATTACCAACGCTACCGGTCCGAAGCTCTATCCGATTATGGTGTCGAGGGCAGACGCAACGTTCGCGTTCCCGTCAGAATCGGCGCCGCAGATGGTGCTGTTTGATAAAGGCACGCAAGTCCTGAAAACGATCGAATTCCAAAAGGAAAAGAGAGAATTGCTGTACCAGCTCAAGAACGCGGGAGAACTCGCGGATCGCGCCGATGCAGCCGTGGCGCTCGGCAAGCTGAAAGAAGACGACGAAGCGGCGGCTGGCCTAGGCGATGCGTTGAAGAACGACAAAACGCGAGGCGTACGGGAAGTTACCGCGGAAGCGCTGGGGGATTTGAACAGCCCCGCGGCGGCGAAGCAACTATTGAGCGCAATCGATGACGTGAAGGAACCCGAAGTGCGCGCGTCCATCGTCCAGGCCCTCGGCACATTCAAGGAAACGCTCGAAATCAGCGCAAAGTTGGAGACTGTTGCAAGAGACGATCAATCTTATCGTGCGCGCGCAGCAGGGCTCGGTGCGATCGCCAGAATGAAGACTCCGAAGGCCTACGAAATCTTGACGGCCACCGTGAACGGCGATTCTCCGGATGGCTTCTTGCGGAATGCTGCATTGCGCGCGCTGGGCCCGCTCGGTGACGACAATGCTGTTCCGCTCTTGCGGGAATGGGCTGGGCCGGGGAAAGAGATTCCTTCGCGGCAAGCGGCGATCGGCAGCCTTGCACGGCTGCAAAAAGACAATAAGGAAATCACCAATCAGATTGCCGGCTATTTGACGGAGCCGCATTTCCCGGTACGGATGGCTTCGGTTTTTGCTCTGGGCGCGCGAGGGGATGCTTCGGCGATCCCTGCACTCGAGGCATTGTTGCAGAGCAATGATTTGAGCATTGAGATGGCCCCGAGGATCAAGACACAGATTGAGATGTTGAAGAATCCCGGAAAGGGCGGCTCCGGCAGACGAATGGGGATCGGCGAGGAACCACCGGAAGCGAGTGCCAAGAGCGGAGACGACCAGCGGCTGAGTCACCTTGAAAAACTGGTGGAAGAGATGAACGATCGGCTGAAAGCGATCGAGTCACGGCTCCCTCCACCAAAATCGTAGCACCTAAGGGTCGGCCAGAAGGACGCGAAGGTCGCGCAAGTTGTTTCCCGTCGGACCCGTGACGATGACGTCGTCGAGCTGCGAGAAAAACGTGTAAGCATCGCTTTGGGCAAACGCCGAGCCCGGATCGAGGCCAAGAGCTCTTGCGCGCGTGAATGTTTCTCCATCGGCAACGGCGCCTGCTGCGGGACTGTTGCCGTCGACGCCGTCCGTACCCGCGCTGAGAATCGCAATTTTACGGCCAGTGATATTTTCCACGGTTGCCAAAACGAACGCGGAGTTTCTGCCGCCAATCCCCGCACCCGTTACCGGTGAACTGACCTCTCCGTCAGCGATGACGGCCACCCGATGGCCTCGGTTTTCGCGTTGCCAGGCCTCCAATTGTGCCAGCAAGTTGTGTGCGGCCTTCGGCACAGGCCAGTCGTCTGTGGAATTGTCACAAAAACAAGTGTAGCCGCGGGATTCGACTGCGTGATGGGCGGCGTGAAAAAGGTCGTCCATGCCGAGAAGCAGTTCGAAATGCGCATTGGCGAAGGCAGGGTGGCCTGGCTTAGGCGTCTCTGGCATGAGGCCGGCCTCAATCCATTGCCGCAGGGCTGCCGGAAAGCGCGGAAGCAATTTGTACTGCGCAAATACGCGATGGACATCCGCTATGGTCGTGGGGTCATGAAGAGCGGGCCCGGAAGCAAGTGCCGCTTCTTTGCCGAGCGGAACATCGGTCACCGCAAGTGTAATTTTCTGCGCCGCGCCGGCGGCAATCGCGAGCCGGCCGCCTTTCACCGCAGAGAGATGGCGGCGCACCGTATTCATCGCATCGATGGGGGCGCCACAGGTGACCAAGGTACGATGAACACTCTGAACATCTTCAAGACTCAGACCCGGATGGAGCGGGAGATCCACGAGTGCTGAGCCGCCGCCCGAGAGCAGGAAGACGGCCAAAGTATTTATATCGCAGGCGCGCAGCAACGTAAGTATTGCTGTGGCCGCTCGCACGCTGTCGCCGTTCGGAATCGGATGCCCCGCAACGAAATACTCGAACTCTGGGAGCGGAGCCGCGGGTTTAGTGGGAGCGGCCACCACTCCTTGCAAAGACGCCTGAGGTGGCACGAAAGGGATGAAGCCCGACACCATGGCGTGCGCGGCTTTGCCGATGGCGATGACCACGACTCGGGAGATACCGGCCATGTCAACGCAGCCCGATGGAAGGATTAAACGAGAGCGGTCCCATGCGAGCTTGCGCTCCATGACCGAAGGAATGTCAATCGACGCTAGAGTTTGGCGAAAGATTTCGCGCAGGAGTTGTTTTGCGGGTGGCATGTTGCGACCATCAGGGTTCAGCGCTTCTTGAAGATATCCGGGTTCAGCATATTGGGAGGACGCTGCCCGTTGAAAAGAGCAATCACGTTTTGAGCGGCTATCACAGCCATTTTCGTCCTCGTTTCGAGGGAAGCCGAGGCGAGATGGGGCGCAAGAACAACATTTGACCGTTTGAGGCCAGGGTGGATAAAAGGCTCATTTTCGTAAACATCCAGCGCAGCTCCGGCGATCTTCTTGCTTTCGAGGGCCGCGACGAGAGCGTGTTCGTCCACCACCGGCCCCCGGGAAGTATTGATCAGAAAAGCGGTAGGTTTCATGCGATAGAACTTGGCAGCGTCGAACAAGCCCCGAGTGTCTGGAAGGAGCGGCACGTGCAGGCTGATGAAATCGGAATCCGCGAGCAGGGAATTCATGTCACGGAATTCGGCATTCACAGATTTCTCGGCGTCTTCCGGTGCACGAACTGAATCCGTATAAATCACCTTCATCTGAAAACCGGCGGCGCGGCGAGCGACGGCGCGGCCGATACGGCCAAAGCCCACGATGCCCAGGGTTTTGCCCCAAACATCGGCGCCACAAAGTTGGTCCAGATTCCAGCCCTTCCAATTTCCGGAGCGAGCAAGAGCCTCGCCTTCACCGAGCCGGCGGGCAACGGCGCACAGAAGCGTCCAGGCAAAATCGGCAGTCGTCTCGTCGAGAACCCCGGGAGTGTTCGTGGCGACCACGCCACGTTTCGTGCAAGCTTCGACGTCGATGTTGTCGAAGCCGACTGCGACATTGGCTACGACTCGAAGTTTCGGGGCAGTTCGAAGGAGTTCTTCGTTGATTTTTTCGGTCAGAAGGCAGATTAAGCCTTCTCTGTCTTTCAGTCGTCTCAGAAACTCCTCGCGAGACGGGCGTTCTGCCTCGCACCAATATTGGATATCGCAGTTAGTGTCTAGAATTTTTCTGGCTTCTTCGAACAGCGGATGTGTGGAGTAGACTTTCGGTCTCGGCATTCCTTGACCTCTGGATTTTGGCGGGCCGCTCTACACTAACACAGCTGAAAGGCAGCGCGACGGCAACCCTTGCCACCATGCGGTGTGCATTACTATAGTGGAACGGTGAGCCCGCTGCGTGCATCCATCAGTCCATCCTTACTTCGCGAGATGAAATCGCTCGTGGGTGTCGAAAACGTTTTGGATAAACAGGAAGATCTGTCCCTATACGAGTTTGACGGCTCGGTTGAAAAAGGCCGGCCCGACATGATTGCTTTCCCCCGCACGACCGAAGAGGTATCGCAGATTTTGAAGCTCGCGAAGCGCTACGAGGTTCCGGTTGTGGGGCGCGGAGCGGGCACTGGCCTTTCCGGCGGGGCATTGGCGCGCAGCGGCGGAGTGATGATCGTGTTCGCCCGGATGAACAAGATTATCGAGATCGATGTAGAGAATCGGCGTGCCGTGGTGCAGCCGGGAGTCGTGAATCTCGATATTACTCGCGCCGTAGAACACGCGGGCCTTTATTTCGCACCTGATCCTTCGAGCGCGAAATCGTGCACCATCGGCGGAAACGTGGCGGAGAACGCTGGCGGGCCGCACACCCTCGCGTATGGAGTCACGACCAATCACATCGCAGCTCTCGAACTGGTCTTGCCGGACGGCGAAATCGTCCGCGTGGGCAGCAAACACGGCGAAGTTGCGGGATACGATCTTTGTGGATTGTTGGTGGGCAGCGAGGGCACGCTCGCGCTGGTGACCGAAATCACCGTGAAGCTTGCGCGCAAGCCGGAAGCGGTGAAAACGCTGCTTGCGATTTTTGAGACGATCGAAGATGCGTCGCGGGCGGTAGCGGAAATCACGGCGAACGGTATCACTCCGGCTGCGTGCGAAATGATGGATGGTTGGACTCTGCGTGTCGTGGAAGATTACATTCACGCGGGTTATCCGAGAGATAGCGGCGCGGTGCTGCTGCTCGAAGTCGAAGGGTTGCAAGAGGCCGTGGAGGGGCAAGCCGCTGCCATCGAGGCGGTATGCGGAAAATGCCACGCGCGGGAAGTGCGGTTGGCAAAAGATAACCACGAACGCGATCTGCTGTGGAAGGGAAGGAAGAACGCGTTTGGCGCGATGGGTCGAGTGGCGCCGAGCAATTATGTGCTGGACGGCGTGATTCCGCGGTCAAGACTTCCGCAGGCAATGGAGCGAATCAAGGAAATTGGAAAGAAATACGGATTCAACATCGGAAATATTTTTCACGCCGGTGATGGGAATCTTCATCCGATCGTGTTGTTCGACCCGCGGGCAGCGGGGCAGTTTGAGAACGCCATTGCCGCCTCGAGAGAGATTATTCGCTCGTGTGTTGAAATGGGCGGAGCCTTGACGGGAGAGCATGGCGTCGGAATGGAAAAGAATGAGCTGATGGGGTTGCTTTTCAGCGACGCGGATTTTGCGCTGATGCGGCGCGTGCACGATGCATTCAACCCGGATTCGTTTCTGAATCCAGGAAAAATCTTTCCGTTGAGTAAAGGCTGCGGCGAAATTCGAATACGGAAAACAGAATCTGCGGGTTTGAAAACATGATGGTTGCAGTTGATATCGCCAGCCGTTCAGCCAATCGATCGGGGTTAAGCGCGTCGTGAGCGCCGCGGAGGAATTGGCGGCTTATGCAATCGATGGCCTGGTTCCAAGCGCGATCGTTCGGCCCGCTTCTGCGGAAGAAACGGCGGAAGTGGTCCGGTTTGCGGTAGCCGACAAACTGGCGGTTCTGCCGCTCGGATCGAGGAGCAAGTGCGAAATGGGAATGCCGCTCGAGCGTTATGACATAGCGATCGATATGTCAGCATTGCGCGGGATCGCACATTTCGACGCAGGCGATTTGACCTTGAGCGTGGACGTGGGAATGCCTTTGCGGGAATTGGAGATTTATCTAAAAGACCACCGACAATTCCTGCCGCTGGCCGTGCCGTGCTTTGAGAGCGCGACGGTGGGTGGGACGATTGCCTCTGGCGTGGATTCGGCGTTGCGGCTGCAATACGGCTCGGCGCGCGATTTTGTGATCGGGGCGGAATTCGTGGACGGCACAGGGCAACTCTGCAAGAGCGGTGGCCGCGTCGTTAAGAATGTCACCGGCTATGACCTCCACAAACTTCTGATCGGTTCCTTGGGAACACTCGGCGTCATTACACGGGTGAATTTCAAAACATTCCCTTTGCCGGATACTGCTGGCGGGCATCTGGCTTGCTTCGAAAGCATCGACCAGGCTTTGAAATATCGCGAAGGGGTAGAGAAATCTGGGCTGCCGGTATCCAGCTTGGAATTGCTTGATTCAAATACGGCAAAAATGATGCAAGCGATTTGGCAAAGGTCCAGCAACCTGTCGGTGCTGGACGTCGGACGAGGGGAATGGCAAGTTTATAGTTCGTTTGAAGGAAATGCAGAGGTGGTGGCAAGGGTCGGTCGTGAGATGCAGGGCATTGCTCGAAAAACGGAAGCTGCGGGGAGCCGAATTCTGGAAGCCAAAGACGGTGAAGTCGTGGGGGGCATGCTTCGCGAGTGCTTTGAATGGCTGCGGTGGGCGTCGCCATCCAATGTGATTTACCGGCTGGCTTTGCCGGCGGTAAAGGTTGCTACGCTGTCCGAACTTTCGCAAATCGCAGCAGGCGCAGAACTCCGGGCAGCGTTGCTGGTGCGCGCGGCGGGCATTGTGTACTGCACCTTCCTCGCCGAAACTGAGGATGAAGTTGCAACCGCCCATTTGGCGAAAACGGTATCCGCGGTCCGCTCGATCGCCATCGCGGCCGGAGGGCACGCCGCTCTGCTGCATGCGCCACTGGCGGTTAAAAAAATTGCTGGCGGGAACATGAGCAAAATGGAAATTGATCTACAACAGCGCGTAAAGCACGCCTTTGACCCTTCGGGCATTTTTGCGCCTGGGCGCGTAGTGGGGGGGATTTAGGCTTGCCGTCGGCAGAACCCATTCCCGGGACAATTCCCGTTTACGAAGATTACGCGCGGTGCGTCCACTGCGGCCTGTGCCTGAACCATTGTCCGACCTACCGGCTATGGCAGTTGGAGGCCGATTCGCCTCGCGGGCGCATCCGACAAATGATCCAGGTGAACGAAGGGCAGTCTCCGCTCTCGAGCACCTTTGTCGACCACATCGATAAATGTCTCGATTGCCGTTCTTGCGAGACCGCTTGCCCGTCTGGCGTGGAATACGGAAAGCTGGTGGAACATGCGCGGGCGCGAATCGAAACAGAGTATCGACGGCCCTGGTTCTCACGAATGGCTCGAAAATTCGTTTTTGAGCGATGGTTGCCATTTCCGAACCGAATCGTGGCGGCGGCGAAGTTATTGCGTTTCTACCAGCGAGCGGGCCTGCAGTCCATCGCTCGTGGAACAGGGATTCTGAAGCTTTTGGGGCTTTCGGAGCGGGAACGATTGCTCCCGCGAATTGACGATGAATTCTTCTTCGAAAAATTGGGAATGACGTTCCCGGCTAAGGGGCCACGGCGCGCTCGCGTCGCATTTTTCGCCGGCTGTGTCGCCAATGTCACCTTCAGCAAACTGAACGAGGCGACGATTCGAGTGCTCACGGCCAATGGTTGTGAGGTCATCGTGCCACGCGACCAATACTGCTGCGGAGCGCTAGCGGCTCATGCCGGGATGCGCGAGGCTGCGCGGAAACTGGCGCGGAGCAACCTAAAAGCATTTCGAGAGAGAGAATTTGATGCGATTGTGACGAACGCGGCGGGTTGCGGCTCTACGTTAAAGGAATACCACCATTTGTTTGCGTCCAATGAACCCGAGCGTGCCTCGGCCGAGTTGTTCGGAAGCAAGGTGCAAGACGTAACAGAATTTCTGGCACGCCACGGGTTGTCGGCAAAACTCAAACTGATCGGAGCGCGTGTGACCTATCAGGATTCCTGCCATCTGCTGCATGGACAAAAAGTCCGAGAGGCCCCGCGACAACTGTTACGCGCGATCCCCGGACTAGAATTTGTGGAACTGCCCTATTCGGATATTTGTTGCGGGTCGGCCGGTGTATACAACGTGACCGAGACTCGGGCGTCTTTGGATCTGCTGAACGAAAAAATGTTGTATGCGAAAGAAACGCGTGCGCAGGTGATTGCGACCGCAAATCCAGGTTGTTTGCTCCAACTCCGCGCAGGTGCCGAGATGCACGGGACAGGACAGCAAGTGCTACACGTCGTCGAGCTTCTCGATCGAGCCATCGAAAAATAGAGCGCGCGCTTCCGCGTCAGCGTTCGCCGACAAGATATCGGCAGCCAAGCGGCCCCATTACCGCCGAGTGCGTCGTGTTCGCTGCAATATCACAGCGGTCGCTTGGCCGGTACGTACGTGACTTCCCATCTACTGTGATCGTTACTTCGCCAGTCAGAACAATGTTCGCCGTTTGCAGTGGATGCTTGTGGTCCGGGTAGGTGGTGTTGGGTCCATCCTCCCAGACATATGTGTGTCGAAAGCCTTCACGTTGCAGTTGCGCGGCAAGTTCGTTTTCCGTCATTCCCATAATTTTTACTCTAACGAACAGACATTCTGTATCGGTCCCGACACGACAACGCCCTCCCTGCAGAAATGGGGGTTGCTGCAGAAAGGGCGCGCCGTCTTCAGGAGAGAAGTTCGTTATGCCGAGCTATTCGCTCGGTGGTGGAACCGGCCCGCCCGCTGGCGGCGGACCGCCATGCCTGGCGTGACCACCGTGCATCGTGGCGGCCTTCACGGTGTAATCCGAAGGCACAGAGAAGAGAGCCGCCGCCGGCTCGGTGCGCTGGATATTCGTCAGCGTGTAGGTCACTTGCCCGAGGCGGGGATCAGTGCGCACGCTCTTCACCACAAGCTGCAGGTCTGACGAATACCACTGCTCATTTACTATCGTCATGGCGTTGGCATTGCCAATCTGCCCCGCGGGAATGGTACGCGTGTACCGCGTGCCCTGCGCGCTGATGCCGTTGATCGCCTGCGTGCCAAGATCATCTTGCTTCAAAGTGCCGTTGGCAATTTCCTGTTGAAAATGTGCATCAATTTTGCCGCGGACGTCTGCAGAATTATTTGCCCGCTTCGGCGGCACGGGAAGCTGTTCCGCTACTTTCGTGTCCGCGTGGAGAATATAAGCGGTCGAAGCCACAGGGTCATGAATACTGACCATGGTGCGGGGTTGGCCGGAAGAGGCCAGAGGGCCCACGCCGGTGAAGGTAGTTTCGCGGCGGGTTCGCCCCTGGCTGTCGCGATAGATATTGGACTGAACTTTGCGGTCGATGACGTTACCATCCGCAAGAGTCTGCTTGCTCTCGGTGACAGCCACAGCGCTATACGGAGCGCCGGTCACCACTTTTCCCGGGTGCATCTCGCCGAAGCCCAAAATCTCCATGCGTGGTCCCACGGGACCACCGGCCATAGCAGCATCCGGCGGAGGGGCTGGCTCGACCGCCGGCTCTTGAGCACACAGAATGGACATTCCGAACAACAGCGCTCCGCTCGCCAACAAACAAGTTCGTTTCATCTTCATGGCCAACTTCTCCTCTTCTCTCCCGCTCTGCGGCCTTGACGCCGCTAAAATCAATTGCTCGCTCCGGACGCCGATTGCGGCAAGCGCACTGCCTGCGGCAGCCCATCATCGCCGACCAGTAAATCTACTTGAATCCAGTCGGCGGCATGCTCTTCATTTACCGTCAATCCGAGCGCTCCAAGCGCGGCGCGCTGCATCTGTACGCGCACCACGGTGGCGTCCTCTAGGGCCGGGGGCATGCTGTCTGGCAAAAGCGTAAAGTCGCCAGAGTCATTCGACGCTACCAGGGCTTCGCTAGGCGCAGACCGTGCAGCGGCGGCGCTGCTTTGCGACGCATTGCCGGTAATCCGGGCTTTCGATTGAATGTTGGCCACGGCCAGGCCTCTATGCCGGTACCAATTTGCTCCGGTAACGGCGAAGGCCAACGTCAGAGCCGCTGCCAGACTCCAGGCCAAAATCGTGGCCGAGCGATACCTCAAGGCCTGGTGTTTCCTGAGAAACTCCTGGCGCAAATGCACCTCTACACGGGCAGGTGCCTCGGTACCGGCGGTCTCCGCTCCAAGACCTCGCAAGTCTTCACGCAAAGACAGCCAGCTTTCCTGGAGCGCGGCACAATGGGGGCACTCGCGCAAGTGCTCGCGGGCCGCTTTCTGCAGCAGACCACTGGCCTCGGCAGAGCCAAGGTCGATTCCCGCGGTAGCAAATTCTTCGCAAGTCATTCTGTATCTCCGGCCAAATTCATCTACGACTCGCATTGGCGCGTTTCGGAACCTCACGCAGGATTTCCAGTTTTGCCAGCAAGAGCGCGCGGCCACGATGCAAGCGGGAACGAATCGTTCCCACTGGGCAATTGAGAGCGGAAGCAGCCTCGTCGTAGCTCATTTCCTCGAGTTCGCAAAGGACCACCGCTTCGCGAAACTCCGATGGCAGCTCCAACACAGCCGCGCGCACCTGCTCACGGCGCTCGCGGAGTTCGGCCCACCGTGCCGGTGTCATCTGCTCTTGAAGCTGTGGATGGCTCTCGCGTCCAGCCTCACCCGCTTCGTCGAGCGAAAAATCCCTGGGGGTCCGCTCCAAATACTTCATGATGCGGTTGCGCGCGACTCCGTAAAGGAACGCGCCCAGGGTGCCACGATCTACGTCATATTTTTTCGGCTCGCGCACCAGCGTCATAAAAACATCCTGCACAATTTCTTCCGCGGCCCAGGAACTGCCGGTCATGCGCACGGCAAAGCGAAACAACGGGGCCTGGTGACGCCGGTACAGCTCAGCGAAAGCCAGCTCATCACCCTTGGCCGAGCGTTTAAGTAGCACGTCATCCCGATCGTGTGACTCGATCTGCATCTCTCCTGGTATGACGCCTGCTTTCTTTCGTATTTCCCCTAGCCGTGGGAAAAGGTTCCCGAGTTTTCGACCGGCTGATCCCATCGTTCGCTCCAAAAAAGAGAACTATGTATAGAACACGAACGAGCGCGTCCAGGTTTCAGGAAATTTGGCGGGTTCAGGGTGTCTTGCCGGGTCGGAACATGTTCGCGGCAACCCGGGTAACGACCCGGCGGGGAGCAAGACGCTGCGAATGCGCTCCCAGGTAGTTGCCCAGCCCAGAAATCACGTAGCTCTTGCCAGCTGCCAGGGCCTCAAGGCCCGTCCTGGCTACCTTTTCGGCCGTCTCCGGGTGCTTGCTGGTGAACCGCTCTTGGCCGGCGATGGCGTGAAACTCCGATTCCGTCGACCCCGGGCAGAGGGCGCAGACCTTTACGCCGTGTGGCTTCATCTCCTCGGCGAGCCCTTCCGCAAAGAACAGGTCAAACGCTTTGGTTGCCGCATAGGTGGTGATGTAGGGAACCGCCTGAAAGGACGCCGTCGAAGCGACGATCAGAACGTCGCCGCGGCGCCTGGCAATCATGTCGGGAAGAAACAGTCGCGTGAGATGCACGACCGCGGTGCAATTGACCTGGACCATGTCCAGAAGCCTTTGCGTCTCCACCTGAGTCAGTTCGCCGTATTGACCGAAACCGGCATTGTTGATCAGCAGGTCGATCGTGACGCCTTTTTCCCTGGTGAACTCGTAGATCTTTCCGGGGGCGTCGGGTCGGGCCAAATCCGCGACAAAAATTTCCGTCTGGATGTCGTGCGTCCCTCTTAGTTTTCGGGAGAGATCTTCCAGGCGATCCCGCCGCCGAGCGGTGAGCACCAGGTGCGTCCCTCCGGTTGCAAGCTGGGAGGCCAGGGCAGCGCCGATACCGGCACTGGCCCCGGTAACCAGGGCCCACTTGCCCTGCCAGTGTTTTTGCATGGGGAGATCTTCTCAGGCCGAGTCGGATTTGCCAAACTTTAAGAGGGTATCTTTCAGCCGGTTGCCTTCCTGCTTCATGCGATCCATCAGCCGTTTCGCCCAGACAAACTCCGCAGCCAACAACGTCAGACCCAGCAGGATCACCGGCCATCCCGGGCCCGGAGTAAAGACCATGACAGCCCCAGCCAACAGAAGCGTGAAGCCCCCCAAGATTTTGAAGAAGCGACGAACCTGATCGATCGAGCTGAAGTTCATAATTTCCCGAGGGCAGTGGAAGCAGACGACATCGGTTTTGATGCGCGGAGAGGCGGATAAGCAACAACCTTAGTTTAAACGTGTGGATAAAAGCGAACAAATCTTACAGGAAAAAGCAGGGCGTTCGGAATTCGCCTACCCCGTGTACCTTTCCCGCATGAGCCTTCGACGAGGACTCGAGCTCGCCGCTTCCTCAGCCATTCAGTTGGTGCTGGTTCGCTGCGCCTGCCATTCTCCAGTGCCACGGCGATCATGGAAGGTGCCTTCGATGGTATCGCCGTCGACTCTTCCGCGAAAGGTAAACACCCAGCGCGTTTTCGTCCGAAACACGATGTGTTGTTCGTTGATTGTGCCTTCAAGCCCTCCTGACTGATTGGGCCCTTTGAAGTGGCCGGTGATGGCGTTGCCGTCCTGTTTCAGTTCGACATATTTGGTCGATGTTTCCCCGTCCGCCGCTTTCGCATAGATCGTCCACTTGCCGGCGACATGGGCCGGAGGCTTCTCGGCGGGCGGTTCTTGGCCGACCGCCAGAGGTGCTAATCCAAGGGACAGGAAAGCGAAGACGACCAACCGCGGCCTGCGGGGCAACCTATCCATGATAACCTCCTGAAATTCGTTTTATGCATTTATAAGGCAAGAAGCAGGCCAAAACCAGTCTTCTCGAAAACAAGCGGCTACGCGACACCGTCGTTCGGTCGCCTCGGATCAGAAAGGCAGAGCGATTGGGCCGGAGGCGCGTAAGCGCGAGCGGTTTTATCTGCCTGACGCCGCGAAGGCCAGCTAAGTTCGACTCTTGCGAGGGCTCATTCCGATCGAATAGGCTCAAACGAACAAAAGCGAGAAAGGACTCAAATCAGATGCCAGAACGTTCGAGCAGGCGAACGATGGTGCGGAATCTTCTTGGCGCTGCCGCCACAGGAGCGGCTGGTTTTTCGACGCCTGCGGTTTTGTTCGAGCAAGGCGCGGATGACCGATTCACGGGACGAGAACGCGGGGAAATGGGAAGGCTGGTGGCGGAGTTCAAGAGGTCCTTCTCTGTGCCGGCGATGTCAGTCGCGATCTCTCGAAACGGCCAATTCGTTTACGATCGGGCTTTCGGATTGATGGACAGTAGCAAAGCGCTGCAAGCTGAGCAATCCACCGTGTTTCGTATTGCGAGTGTCACCAAGCCAATCACTTCCGTTACGATTTTCAGCCTGATCGAGAAAGGTAAGCTCAACCTTACCGATAAAGTCTTTGGGCCGTCCGGCGTTTTCGATACGAAGTACGGCAAGGGCCCATACAAGCAATACGTGACCGATATCACCGTCGATCACCTTTTGACGCACACCTGCGGCGGTTGGCCGAACGATGCCACCGATCCCATGTTCGAGCACGACTCCTGGGACCACGAGAAGCTGATTTCTTGGACATTGGAAAACCTCGCGCTCAGCTATCCGCCGGGGCAGCATTGGGCGTATTCGAATTTTGGATATTGCTTGTTGGGTCGTGTGATTGAACAGATCACCGGCCAGCCTTACGACGCCTACGTCCAAGGCAACATCCTCGCCCCTTGCGGCATTACGGACATGCAGATCGGCCGGAATAAAGAGGGGCAGCGCTTTCCGAATGAAGTTACCTACTTCGGCCAGTACAACGAGGATCCGTACAAGATGAACGTGACGCGCATGGACTCGCATGGAGGTTGGGTTGCGTCGCCCGCGAGTCTCGTCCAATTCCTGGACCACTTGGGCGGCTTGCCGAACCTTCCGAGTTTGCTGAAGCCGGAAACGATCCGGATGATGACCACTCCAGCTCCCGCGTATCCTCAGAATTCGCCGGGAAAATACGCCCGAGGCTGGATGGTTCGAAATAACGGCCAGGGAAATTGGTGGCATAGCGGCAGCCTCCCAGGGACGACGACAATCATGGTGCGCACGGCCACGGGAATGTGCTGGGCAGCACTGACCAACACGAGGACAGAACCGCATGGCGAAATGGATGCAGCGCTCGATCAACTCGTTTGGAACATGGTGCGTGTTGTTCCCGCTTGGGGCGCTTGACAGCGCACCGAATCTCTGGAAAAAACCGGCCGACACCGTGCCTAGCAATCAGGGTTTGCCACGGGACTGAACCGCCATCGCTACCAGCGCACCGATTAGAATTGCCGGAAACAGTTGGCCGGTCATCGATTCGGCGGTGGTCAGTGAGCGCGCGAAGGGGTCCAAGGGTGTGACGTCGCTTCCCACCGTCGTTAGTGTACAAAAGCTGTAGTAGGTCAGTTTTGAAGTCAATTCGTCGAAGGTCGCGGGTGCCGTAACGAAACGGAACGCGGTGGGCCGCAGTTGCTCCAGCACCTGGTACGCCGACGCCCACGTCATGCCCAGCAGCATGTAAGCGCATACCGCTCCCTGGATGCGGCTCCAGCGCATCGGGCCACCACGAAACATCACGACTAAAATGATCCGGACATAAAGAGCGAGTGTCGCGGTTACCAGAATGCTTCCCAACAGGTTTAAGGAAGCTGAGGGATTCAGGCGAGCCATTCCCAAGACAACGGCATCCAGGGCAACCAATCCGATCAGCAGCAGTTTCGCAACGCGGCTCGGCTCAACTTTTGCCGCACCGTACAACATCAGAAACATCATGACGACGTCCAGCATGTAGCGCCCGGGAACGCCCGCGGTGCGAAGCGGAGTGATGACGAAGATCAGCAGGACAAGCGAAATGGTTATCAAGGTAAGGCCCAAATCGCCAGACCAAAACTCGCTCATTTCCCAATGGAACGAGAGGTATCGTGGATGTCTCGGAAGAGTTGTTGTCGACATGACAGTAGCTCCGGTCCTGCGAATTACTTCCTCAAACCTACGATGGGACTGTACTGCATCTCGGTAGGATCGAGCACGGCATTCGCGCCCTGGCCGCACAAGCTGCTTTGGGGTGTTAGCACGCGCGGTCAATTTCGAAAAGATTCGGTTCCGGAACGAATCCCCGATCGAGCAAACCGGAGACGAATTGCACGCCAAGCACACCGGTAAGAGACGACCCGCTCGCCACACGCATACGTCCGGCGAGCAGCAACCTGTTCGAAAAGTACGTGGATCTCTCCGGACCGTACACAGTAAAAATGGCGGAGAGGGTGGGATTCGAACCCACGGTACGGTTCCCCGTACGCTCGCTTTCGAGGCGAGTACTTTCAACCGCTCAGTCACCTCTCCGCGGTCGTTGGTTCTTTAGTTTAGCAAAGGTATGCAGGATGGGCTATGGTGCGGAAAGGATTTGCCGGAAAGCGCAGCCGAGAGTAGGGTCCGGAGCGGCGGCCCAGCTACCGGCGAGAGGAAAAAAAAGCTTGCAGCAAGGTAGTTGCGTCCTCGGCGAGGAGGCCGGGGGTAACTGCGACACGATGGTTGAGTTTGGCGGAGGTGAGGACTGCAAAGCAGGAACGGAAAGCGCCGCCTTTGGGATCGTCGGCAGCGTAGATAAGTCGGGGGATTCGAGCCTGAATAACGGCGCCGGCGCACATGGCGCAGGGCTCGAGCGTCACGTAGAGGGTACTATCGACGAGGCGGTAGTTACCTATCCGTTTTGCGCTCTCGCGAATGGCGACAACCTCGGCATGCGCCGTGGGATCGTTATCGCGGATCGTACGATTGCCGGCGCGCGCAAGGATCATTTCATTCTGGACCAGGACCGCGCCAATCGGAACTTCACCAGCTTCTGCCGAAGCCTGGGCTTCGGCAAGCGCGAGTCGCATGAAGTGCAGATCGTCCGCCATCGAGAGCCCGAGAATAACACGCCCGCCACGATTACCCGAAGGTGGGAACGAAAAGACGACCCGCAACGGTCCTTGACAACCGCGCAGGCTCGAAAGAGACTGAGAACATGGAAAATGCGGGACACCAGTTCCTTCACAGGCGGACTTTCTGACGCGGTACACCCGATAATTCATTCATGGAAATCCGACGAGATCCAGTCTCACAAAGTTGGGTTGTAAGCGGTCAGCGCGAACGCATGGGAGATGTTGAATTACCCTGCCCATTGGATCCTGGCGTCGTGGAACAGACGGCCAGCATTCTGACCTGGCCGCCGGAAGGGACCTGGCAGGTCCGTGTTGTTCCGCATCCGGATCCACTCTATCGAGTCGAAAATGATCCCGGACGGGTGGCCGAAGGAATCTACGACAAAATGGGACCGCTCGGAGCCCACGAAGTTGTCATCGAAACCCGCCAGCACGACAAGCGGTTCTCGCAGATGGCCGACGACGAAATTGATCGCGTCCTCTGGGTATGGGGATCACGAATTGCCGATCTGAAAAAAGACCCGCGATTCAAATATGTAAGCGTTTTCAAGAATCAGGGAGCGCTGGCTGGCGAAGAGTGGGCGCATGCGCACTCTGAAGTCACCGCGACAATCTTTGTTCCGCGTCGGATCAAGTATGAGTTGAGTTCCGCGCACGAATGGTTCAAGGATCGTGAGCGATGCGTTTTCTGCGATATCGTCCGGCAGGAAGAAAAGCAGGGTAAACGGATTGTCGACGTGCAGGGCGACTATTACGCGCTGTGCCCCTATGCGTCCCGCGTGCCGTTTGAAATCTGGGTGATGCACCGCCGCCACAACCACCTTTTCGAACAAGCCCGGCCGGGCTCCAACCGTCGGCACTTGGCGGCGTTGTTGGGTCGTGTGCTGCGCAGGCTGGAGAAAATTGCGCCTACATTCCACCTGGTGGTACATACGGCACCGAATACGCGAAACAAAAAGGGCGAGTTGGCGGGCTACTGGAAGACTTTAGCGGACGATTATCACTGGCACATTGAAATCATGCCGATTGTCGAAAAGCGGAGCAAGTCATACAGCATTAAAGAAATCTATTTCAACGCCATTCTCCCAGAACAGGCCGCCGAACAACTTCGCTCGATTGATCCGGACACATGAAAACGAGATTGAAAGGTGGCAGCGAACACGGGGGAATCATAACCAACCTCGTGGCACTGCTTTTCGTTCTGCTCCTGTGCGCCCTGGTATATTTTGCGCGCCATCCGATCATGCGATTCGTGGCGGAATCCTGGGTGATCGACGAACCCGCTGCTCACGCGGACGCAATCGTGGTGCTGGGGGACGACAATTTCTACGCCGACCGCGCGACTCGCGCCACCGAATTGTACCGGCAGGGCGTCGCGTCCGTGGTGGTCGCGAGTGGAAGGCGACTGCGGCCAAACGCCGGCGTCAGTGAACTGATCGAGCATGACCTTGCGGAGCGAGGTGTGCCGAAAGAAAAAATCATTAGATTTACTCATGACGCCGATAGCACGAGAGAAGAGGCGCAATCCCTGGCGAAACTGGCGAAGGACCAACATTGGAAGGCGCTGGTAGTCGTAACCTCCAACTATCACACTCGCCGCGCCCGGTACATCTTCGACAAGGTGTTTCCCCCGGGGATCGTGGTGACCGTGGCAGGCGCCCACGACGGAGATTTTGACCCGGAGCGGTGGTGGGAGAAAAGGAAATCGGTCAAGCTGTTCACGCGAGAGATCGCAGGCATGGTCGAGGCCATGTGGGAATTGAGAAGCGCCGACCGTGCAACGTCGACTATTGGGATGATGATGAAAAGAAGGGAGGTAGCAAATGGGAACGACTATGCACAATTTCGGCACAGTCCGGCGAAAACTCCGCACTTGCCCTTTACATCGCCTAAGTGCAGTAATATCATGAAGATTCTGAGTCGCGACGGAACTCCAGCCACGAAATGCGACTCCGAAACGAGAAAAGTCCTGTCGAGGTGTCCCCATGTGGCGTAAAGAAGATGCACAACCTTCCCCCGAAGTGTCACATCAGGGTTCGGCAAACCCTGCAAAAGCGAGCGTTGGAAGCACATCGGCTTCCCAAAAGCCCACGGCCTGCATAAGTCAGGGCATCAAGATTAAGGGAGAGGTCAGGGGTTCCGAAGACCTTTTCATCGACGGCGTGGTTGAAGGCACAATTACACTGGAGAGCGCGGGCGTTACTGTTGGGCCGAACGGAACTGTAAAAGCCGACATCGTTGCGCGGGAATTGACGTTGCGCGGTCAAGCGGAAGGCAAGTTTATAGCGGAAGATCGCATACAGATCTGGCATACGGCGCGCGTCCATGGGGATTTGAAATCCCAAAGAATATCGATCGAGGACGGCGCCGAGTTGCGCGGGAAAGTAGAAGCCGGTAAAGTGTCGAACAAGCTGGCCACGGATGACTCCTCGGGACGCGGCAAGAAAGCCGAGCCTGGCAAAGTCACTGATGCGGCTGCCAAGGGTGCGAGTCCCGCAACGGGCGCGGCCACGGCAGGAGCGGATTAGGAAATGAGTTTTCTGAATAAACTGGGCATTGGAAATGGCGGGCACGCTCCGCGCGAAAGTGCGCGGGCTCTGCCGAAGGGAAGAAACGGAGCCAACGGGCATGCGGGCGCGGTTGCGGCGGGAGTGCACCGCGAGCCAGAAACGCACGAAGCCACGCGAGTTTCGAATGGCCTCAAGGAATTTCTCTGGAACCTAGACGGAGTGGGTCGCGGAACGCTGTTGGACCTGGGTCCGGCATGGCAAACCACTCTGAACTTTTTCATTGAGCGCGGATTTCGAGTCACCTCCGACGACGTGCTGCGGGATTGGAAGGAATTTCAAGCCGCGGAATTGGCAAACGGCAAGAAGACGTTGACCGTGGAAGATTACGCGGAACGTACGCCGGAAGCGCTGGCCAAGAAATTTCTGCAAGCGAATCTTCAATATGCGCCT
Organism: Candidatus Acidiferrales bacterium; assembly: GCA_963722985.1. Lineage (GTDB taxonomy): Bacteria > Acidobacteriota > Terriglobia > Acidiferrales > UBA7541 > Acidiferrum. The sequence goes on from CAVROZ010000009.1 coordinate 406,042, forward strand.
GCCTCCTTCGATGCGTTGTTGCTGTGGGATTCTCTCGATTATCTGGAACCGGCCCTGGTGAAACCGATGGTCGCTCACTTGACGGAAATTCTGCGCCCTGGCGGCGCGGTTCTGGCCATGTTTCACAGCAAAAAGCCGGAAAGTTTCCAGCGTTATCGGGTGATGGACACGAACACGCTGCAGGTGCTTACTACGAATTCGATTTTGCCCGCGCAAAAACCGCTGCAAAACCGCGAGATACAGGAATTGTTCGGAAGATTCCGCAGCGTGAAATCTTTCGTTGGCCGCGACCAGTTGCGGGAAAACCTCTTTATTAGGTAAACGGACCTTTTACAGGTAATTTCCAAGCCAGTTCTGAACAAGCGTTCCCTCAGAAACGCAAAAATAACCCTTGCCACCGGCTACTCACGGGCGTAAGAGAAGGATGTGAGCTCCGAGAGCTACGGAGGGGAGGATTGATGACTCCACCGGGCTTAGAAGCGCATTAACGCTGAACACACCGCGCACGCGGTGCGAGTCGCCGAAGAACAGAAAGCTTTACATTCGTTCAAGACGCGATACAGCCAAAACGAAAAAAGGGTCCCGTATACACACGGGACCCTTTGCTTTATCAGTTTATCCTGACCGAATCTGACTTCTCTAGTAAGGCTGAGCTAGGTGAGAAGCGCGATGATGGTTCCAGTGATGCTTGCCGTGATGTGATGATTGTAGTGATGGTGGTGATTGTAGTGATGAGTGCTGATGCGAGAAGCGGAAGTCGGACCCGGTTCAGCGTCAGCCTGAACTAACGAGAACAAGAAAAATGAAAATGCGAGCGCAATAGCTGCAAGTAAACGAGCCACGTTGACTCTTCCTTAAGAGGAATCTTTTCCAGGGGAAATTGGAGCACGAAGCGGCAACGGACGGGAGGGGAATCGCACTGGGAAATGTTGTGGCGAAACGAATAACTGTATGCATCAACTCCCGAATCGGGATTCAAACATCCGGATGACGGCATTCTGTTTGGCGATCACTTGGGCCTGCCACACAAGAACAAGGGACATGACGCTCATCGCAAAAATGCAGAGCGCCAGGACAAGGCCGGTCTGTGTTTCCGTTGCGGGAATGTGAAAAACGCGGCGAATCCATTCCATGCTGGGCGGCTCCTTCAGCTGGGCAGTTCAAGCTGTCCCACTAGAGGAAGGCAATTGAGTGACCAGAAAAGGAGTTAAGTTATAGAACCATCAGTACCTATGATTCAAAAGGGTTTCCGCGAGCCTTCGATCCTGGGTTCGACGCCTTCTCAGTCAGTGTGCAAAAAAAGAGGACAATTTGGCACCCAATTTTCCTCTAAGACTGGCTCGTACAGATGGCCTTCAGGGCCTCGTCCCAGGAATCCCTCTGGAAAAGACGAAGAGGCTTAACCGGGGGCCGGGCGTTCGGGTCGCCCGTCGTAGGCGCAGTCGCATGGTTAGTCAAGAGCAGGCTGCGGTCACAGCCAGGAAAAAGCTCAGCGGAGTCCAATGCGGTCGCTAGGCCAACCAAGAAAGCAGGCCTGTGGAAGGCACGGTCATACAGCCTGCGCAATTCGCGAACGCACGAGGTGAGGCTTGGATTGACTGCTAAGGACCACAACGACCCCTGCGGACGGACGGTGAACTTGAAATGGGCGGCCTGCCGCAGAAAGCGTTCGATATCTTGCTCGGAAGCCCCGGCAAAGAAAAAGAGTTCATCAAAATCGCGTTGCCGGATAGAATCAGCCTCGTTTCGAGGAAGGCCGGTGTTTTGGATCAATTCGCGTGGCGAGAGCGACCTTAACGGCACGACCGTAACTCCCGACTGCTCCGACACCAGATCGAGCGCTTCGGCAGCCTCCGGCTGCGGTTTTGCAACCGGGATGGCGATGAACCTCCCCAACCGAACGGTACGAGGAGGCTTCAGATGAAAGTAGTCCTCGGCCAGGTACACGCACGAACCGCCTTCAGCGATGAAGGGTTCGCCATAACCAAGTCTCCGAAGAGAGGCATCAAGCTGGTGTCGGTTCCGGGAAGTAACCCATACGCAGGGAATACCGGCGGTATCGGCGAGGGACTCCAGAAACTCAGGGAAGCCCGATAGAGGCTTGCCCGGCAGGAGAATCAACTCATCAATGGCGCAGAAAACGACAGTGTTCGAAGAACGCAAAGGGTCCCTCAAGCCGGCAGGGAATTGTATCTGAAATCAGCAGGCACCGAAAATGAAACGGCGGAAGGTCCTTGACCATCCGCCGTGACGAAGGATGAATTGGATTGGGTTAGATGCCAGACTTCGTGGCTGAAGCCGCCGTCGCGGGTGTGACACCGGCCTTCGGAACACTCAGGTAGCCGCTGACGGTGTTCTTCCCGACCTTGTTGATCACGAGTTCTTCCGGCTGATGAGAGCCTGACATATAGAAGAACAAGGGAGTGTTAATATTCGCGTTCTTCGCTTCATAGCTCTTGTCTTCCACCGTGTAAACGATGTTCGAGCGGTTGCGCTTCTCGTTGACGCCTTTGAGCACGATGGTAACATTGCCGACCTTCTGTGGCTGATTCTTCCCAGTGATGGTGAACTCGGTGTAGTCACGTTCGCCCTGGCGACGGAGAACATCGATTTCATCGTGGTTGCGGGCAATCAGCGTTCCAAGTTCGCTGCGGGCCATATTCAGGTCAGAATTGGTCTTGTCGAGATCAGTGCTCACCTTGCTCACCCGGGTGTCGACTGTCTTCACGTCATCTGAAGACGCCTTGGTGGCCAGTTCGGAGTGAACGGAGGTATCGAGAGTCTTGACCATCTCAGCTGTCTGAGTGTTGCTTTCGGCGGCTTCTGCACGGGCCTTCTTGAGTTGGCCCTGGGTGATCTTGAGCTTGTCCGTGACAACCTTCAGGTCGCCCTGCAGATCGCTGTTGGCCTTCTCCGATACAGTCAGACGATCCTTCAAGCCGGTCATATCCTGCTGAACCGAGGCCTGGAACGTCTTCATCTGATCCGCCACCGCCTGCTTGGCTTCATCTACCTTGTTTGAATTGCTCCAACCGAACGCGAGTCCGCCCAACGCCAGCAACGCCAGAATGACGATCGCGGGCAACTGCCAGGATGGACTGCTCTTGACTTCCTGTATCGAATAATCGTCTGCCATGGTGAAAACATTCTCCTTACCCCGAAGGGTCACAATCCTTGGATCTAGGGCAGCTCGAGTCGGCTGCCGTTCGTAGTCTCTGTGTACGGGAAAATGCACGCGAGATGCCGAGCAGATGCTGTACCGCCGGACTGGTAAGTCACTGTAGAAAGATGGGTTGCCAAACGAGCGTTGGAAGTAAGGGCAGTACTAGTTCTGGGAATCTTTACTCACAGATGAATGGCAATGATGAATTCCTACGTAGTTCTATACTATCTAACGCCTATGCCGAGATCGCCAAGGTCTTTCGACAGTTGCTCAGGACTTCGAAACTGGATTCCCGTGCAACCCAAAGCCCGAGCAGCATCGACAAATGCCGCAATGTCATCAACATATACGGCCTGGTCGGCCTTCGTCTTGCAAGCGCGGAGCGCTTCCCGAAAAATCAAAGGATCCGGCTTGCTGGTCCCGACAGAACAGGAATAAATGCGCACGGGGCTCGGAAAATAGCGAAAAAAGCTATACGTCGTCTCAAGATGAGCAACGTGGATGGGGTCCGTGTTGGAGAGAAGCCCCAGGCGATAGGACTTCGAGAGGTGCTCGAACAGACTGTCGGACTGAATGGGCTCGGGATCCAGAGCCGAATTCCAGACCTTGGTGAATTTGTCGAAATCAAGCACGATGCCTAGCTTCTTGCAGAGATTAAGATGCCACTCCCGGGCCGACATCCGGCCCTCTTGCCAGTCCGGCCAACGGGGATCCTTCTCGATCGCCGACCAAAGCTCCTCGGGCGTAAGAGACAAGCCCTTGGTCAGCCCGAGTTGCACTTTCTGAATATCCACCCGGACAAGTACGCGGCCGATGTCAAAGATGATGGCCTGGAACTTCGCGGCAGCGGTCACTTGGGCTGAGCCTCCGGGACTGGCGTACTACCACCGGTTCGCCAGGCGCGCAAGATCCCGATAATCGGTGGCAAAATCGAAAGTACGATGATCACGGCGATAATAAGGTGGATATATCGCCCGATGTTCGGGATGCGTGAACCCGCGATGTACCCTCCCAACAGCATGCTGCTGATCCACACAGTGCCGCCAAAGATGTCGTAGATAAGATAAGTCGAGTACCGCATTTTCGCAGCGCCTGCAACTGGCGGACAGAAGGTGCGGATAATTGGCACGAATCGCGCCAGGATCACCGCTCGGCCGCCGTATTTCTCATAGAAATCATGAGCCCGCTGCAGATGGCTGCGCCGGAAAAAGAAGGAATCTTCGCGGCTATACAAAGCCGGGCCAGCTGAACGGCCGATCCAATACCCAAGCTGGTCTCCGGCGATGGCGCACAGGATACCCGGCACCAGAAGCCAACGAAGGGGCACTACATTTTGCCCGGAGAAGATGCCGGCGGTGACAAGAAGCGAATCGCCAGGAAGGAAAAAGCCGACGAATAAACCAGTTTCGACAAAAATAATGAGGCAAACGAGGGGAGGGCCTCCCGAACGGATTAGCTCTCGGAGCCCTTCGGGATTATAGAGTGCGCGGAGAAAGTGGAGGATAGATTCGAACAAACGGTTTCAAGCCTCTAGGAGTAGGGAATTGCCGCTAACCCTCACGAATGCAGCCTGGTCACGGCGCCCAACCCATAAGGTAACAGAAGAGCGCCAGATTCTCGCCACTTTCCTCCCAGAGCAGAATCATAAGCGATAAGGCCGGGTACCAGCGCGAGCGACGAATCATTGCAAAGCTTGAGCGAACAAGAATTCACCCTGCCGGCCAGGTTGGACCGGCTCTATTTCAACGGCGCGGGAGTGCAGTAACTTCTTGATCGGCGCGACCGCAGAACGCGCGGCCGCTGCGCCTGCCTTGATCGCTTCATCAATGCGTTCAAAATCGTCCCACGCAAGGGATTGTATGGATGGGCGCAGGACAATGTCGGCGTGGCGTTCCCACGCCTCCAGTTGATGCTTTTGTGCGGCGCTGACCGCACGGCTGACGACTTGAAAAATGTTGGTGGGGGCGCCGCGCTGACCGTCATGCAAGCCCACCGAAATTCCAACAACGATTTTGGCGCCCAGTTCGCGCGCCGCCCGCGTCGGTACGGGCGCAACGAGGCCGCCGTCGGCCAGACAGCGTGTGCCAATCTGTATAGGTTCGAATAGCCCTGGGAAAGCGCAGCTAGCCCGGATCGCCTCGGCCAGGTTACCTTGTCTGAAAACGACCGGATCGCCCGATCCCAAATCCGTTGCCACAATTGCCATTGGAATCAACAGGTCCTCAAACTGACGCGTATCAAAAAGTCGGTCGACCAAAGCCCCGAGTCGGTCGTTGCTGGCCAACCCAAATCTTGAAACCCGCCAGCGCGCGAAATCGCGAAACCGGATTTCGCGGCATTTTCGAACGATCCGGGGAATCGGGGCTCCGCTGGCATATGCCGCGCCCAGAATGCTGCCGATGCTGCTGCCAGTGATGCACGAAATCGGGATCCCCTCTTCCTCGAATACGCGCAAGACACCTAGATGGGCGTAACCGCGCGCGAAGCCACCGCCGAGCGCCAAGCCGATTCCCGGCCGCAAGGCGGGCTCTTCCGTCAGTCGAATTGGCAATTCGAAGCTGAGAGTCACGAAGGAAATTCTATCGAGAGGAACGCTTCTGATGCGATGGGACGTGCGTTCCGGAATAGCAGTACCAACGTACTTCGCAAAAATGCGGCCAAAAGAGAGGAAAAAGAGTTCCGGCAGTACGGAAATACTAGCTTAGTACCCTCGCTGTACCATTGTGAGTTTCCTGCCCGCACGCGAAGCTAGTACTCGAAACAAACAACATCCAGTCAACTGAGGGACGGACAATGCAAACGGGATACAACGCGTGGGTGGGTCAGCCGGTGGTCTTGCAGGTGGCTTTGGGGGACATCAAGGTTCCGCTCCGGGGCAGGCTTTTGAAGGAGGGTGGAGACACGGTCCGGATGAGGATCGGCGACGGCTGGGACGTTGATATCTACAAGAACATGATTCTGGATGTAGAACATGACGGGCTGGCATTCATTCCAGCTTGAGGAGGAACTATGGACGATCAGATACCCAAGTATGTGACTCAGGCACGCGCGTCGTATTTATTGGGATTGCCGGTCGATCAACTCTCCCGAATCTCGTATGAGTCCGGCATCGGCCACGTGGAGCGCGCCGGCGGCCAGGAAGAACTGTACTTTACCTACGAGGAACTCCAACAGATTTGCGTGTTGGCAACGCATGCAGCGATGACCACGCACTGAAAAAATTGACTTCCCTGCGGCCCCCCTCAGAAGTGCCCCGGCCCGGCTCGCTCCCCCCAGCGAGCCGGGTTTTTCTTCGTGATTAACTTCAAATGAGCGCTGTTGAATCGGTTCATAAACTCTTTGACTTCCGTGGGAATCCCTAGGAAACTGAGCGGCGATCCACACAATACAGCAAAGGCGGAACCATGACCGATGCAGGCGCGGCCGCATTGAGCAACAAGGCAGGTTATAACCGCTTCTTATTGCTAGTGGCCGGGCTCGGCGGTTTGCTTTATGGGGTCGACGTCGGCATTGTCGCCGGCGCCTTGCCGTACCTCGAAGCCACCTCGGGTCTCAACGCGGGTCAACTGTCCATCGTGGTTGCGGCCGTACTTCTCGGCAGCGTAATTTCGACACTGTTCGCCGGACTCCTCGCCGATTGGATGGGTCGAAAAGCGTTGATGATTCTCAGCGGCGTGATGTTCGTCATTAGCATTCCCGTGATCGCGCTGTCTCACGGATATGGGCCGCTGATTCTCGGTCGCCTGCTGCAAGGAGTGAGCGCCGGACTGATCGGAGTAGTCGTTCCGCTTTACCTCGCGGAATGCCTGTCGGCGGCGAGTCGCGGCAAGGGTACCGCCATGTTCCAATGGCTGCTGACGCTGGGAATTGTTTCGGCAGCGTTGGTGGGCATTTACTTCAGTATCCGCGTCGACGAAGTCGCCAAGCTCGGCGATCCTGCGAAGCTTTTCACATTCAAAGACTCAGCGTGGCGAGGCATCTTCTGGGTTTCGCTGCCGCCCGGCATCCTATTTGTGATCGGCAGCTTTCTCGTGGCGGAGTCACCACGCTGGCTGTTCTGGCGCGGCAAAAAGGAAGCCGCGTTGAACGCGCTTCTGCGCTCGCGCTCGACCGAACAAGCGCAATCCGAGCTGCACGAGATGGAAGAAACCTCCGCGACGGAGAAAGCCACGGACTCGTCGGGCAGCAGGGTGAAGGAATCACTGCTGCGGCGGAAATATGTGATCCCTTTTATCCTGGCGTGCATCATCCTCGCCTGCAACCAAGGTTTGGGCATCAACTCTATTGTTGGATTCAATACCAATATCCTGCTGCAAAGTGGCCTCTCGGATGTGCAAGCACATTGGGGCTATGTAATTTTCACGCTGATGAATTTTCTGTTCACCATCGGCGGAGTGCTCCTGGTGGATCGAAAGGGAAGAAAGTTTCTTCTCTCCGTGGGCACCGCTGGAATCATTCTCGCGTTGATTTGTACAGGTCTGTTGTTTCGCAGGACGGAAAAATTCCGCGTGGATGTGAGCGGGGCCGTGCAAACAATGGTAAAGCCGAACCAGAGCCTTTCTCTTCCGTACGACGCAAAGATCGCGGAAGAGTTGCTCGCGGGGCGAGACGACCCTGAGAGGCAAGACAGCGGCAAGCCAACTTCGCTCAGCATTATCTATTCGTACGGAGACTTTCGCGCGGCCTCTAAAGTCGTTCGGTCGGATGACCTGGCTGCAAAACCAGTCGAAATCCTTCGCGACACTACTGTGCCCGCCAACAAAGTTGTGGCGTTTTTCTCTAATCCGTTCGGAAATCTGGACGCCGCGCGAACTGCGCCGCTGAGGATCGAGAACGCCTTGATCACGCCGGTTCCGAGCATGCAAAACGGCTGGCTGGTCGCCATCACCCTGTATGTCTTTGTTGCGTTCTATGCCGTTGGACCTGGCGTGTGCGTCTGGCTGGCCCTTTCTGAACTGATGCCCACCCGTATTCGTTCAAATGGTATGAGCATCGCCCTGTTGCTCAATCAGGCAGTCGCCACAATTATTGCGGCAGTTTTCTTACCCACCGTCGGCAAGCACGGTTATTCCGCCATGTTCTTCGGATTTGCCGCCTGTACCGTCCTCTATTTTGTAACGGCGGCGTTCTTCTTACCCGAAACCAAGGGCAAGACCCTAGAAGAAATCGAAGCCCATTTCGAAGGCGCCAAAGCGTAGCCTTCACGAATGCCCGGTCCCGCCAATAAGCCCGCAGCGCACCACGCGCTCCTCGCCGGTTTTCTCGGCTGGACGCTCGACGCCTTCGACTTTTTTGTCATCGTTTTTCTGTATGACACGCTCGCGCGCGAATTCAGTGTTTCGAAGAAGGCTATCGTACTCACGACTGCAGCAACTCTGGCGCTTCGCCCGGTAGGCGCGATGCTCTTCGGTCTGCTCTCTGACCGTTATGGCCGTCGCATCCCGTTGATCGCCAACGTGCTGTATTTTTCGTTGATCGAGGTGCTGTGCGGCTTCGCGCCGAGTTACAAAGTGTTCTTCGTCCTTCGCGCCTTGTTCGGCATCGGCATGGGCGGCGAATGGGGCGTAGGCGCTTCGCTCGCGATGGAAGCTGCCCCGAAGCGCTGGCGCGGAATCCTCAGTGGCGTTTTGCAAAGCGGCTATTCCATGGGCTACCTGCTAGCGTCGGTGTCCGCGCGATTTGTCTTGCCCACGCTGGGTTGGCGCTGGATGTTCTGGTTGGGCGCTGTTCCGGCGTTGCTAGCGCTGTACATCCGAACCAAGGTGCCGGAATCTGAAGCTTGGGCACAGCATCGAGCGGCAAGCATGACGCAAGTGTTGCGAGTCGTCGCCTCGCACTGGAAACGCTTTGCCTATCTCGTCATTCTGATGACCTTCATGATGTTCCTCTCTCACGGCACGCAGGATCTGTATCCGGACTTTTTGAAAGAAGTGCACAAACTAAGCCAATCGCAAGTGGCCAACATCGCAATTCTCTACAACTGCGGCGCAATCTTCGGAGCTGTGCTATTTGGCGCGTTCTCGCAAAAAGCCGGGCGGCGGATGGGAATGCTGGCTGCATTGGGTTTGTGCCTTCTGGTGATCCCTCTGTGGGCATTTGGGAGCGGTATTCTGGCATTCGCCATCGCTCCGGTGGTCTTGCAGATGGGCGTCCAGGGCGCCTGGGGAGTGATACCCGTACACCTGAACGAACTTGCGGCCGACTCCGCGCGTGGTCTCATGCCCGGCCTGACCTATCAGCTTGGAATCCTCCTCGCTTCGCCCACAAATTCGATTCAGTACACCTTGTGCGAAAGGTTTGGATATAGGTGGTCGCTCGCCGGCTTTGAAATCGTAACGATTCTCTCGTTAGCGCTGCTGATATGGCGGGGCGCGGAAGCCCACGGCAGAAGCTTCCAGCGAGAAACTTCCGAAATCGCGCGCGCATAGCTCTTCTCGCGAAGTAGAAGGCCTCAGGTCGAATATGCTACGATAAATAAAACGCGGCGCGCCCTTAGCTCAGCTGGATAGAGCGTCTGGCTACGAACCAGAAGGTCGGGAGTTCGAATCCCCCAGGGCGCACCATATTTCTCAGGGTACGGCTCACGCAAGCCTCCGCATTCTGCCGATTGTCCGTGAATTGTCCGTGTTCTCTCACATTAAGCCATCCAACGCTGCCCATTTAGACTCGGCCAGGAATATTCGGGGAGTGGCTTTTGCACCCTTGGCTTTGCTGGCCGCCACTGACTCAACGTATTGAGTAGCGCGTATCTGGTCGCTGCCATTCCGTGGAATTTAGCTTCCTGAATAATTTGACCATTTTCGTCTCTTGCGAAAACGCGGAACTCGTCCAGCCAGCGCTTGCAGCTTTGGAATATCTTGAGCCTGCCAGTGCTTAGGCGAATCCAGACCTCGTAGAAGCCTGCGTCTCTCCCGTTATCTGCCATCAGCACATTCAATCCTGAACGTCGATAAATCTCGAATAACTTGCGGCCATCGATCTGGCTCGAGGCATTGCTCGCTGGGTCGATGAATATGGGGACGTATTGCCCACGGGTTCGAATTGCATCAGAGTGTACAGCGGGCTCAGCCATAGCTCTGGCATACTCTCCGGTCAGGTACACCACATCGTTATCGCGGTCATGCCGCTCTGCAACACTCGGACACACTCACGGACAGTCTTTGCAACCTCAACACAATCAGCCAGTTGCCAAGGAACATCTGGTGCATTGGCAGATGCGCCCGGCACTACGTTTGCCACCACAAAGTCGTGCTTCGTATTTTCTCGCTCAAAATCGATGCGGTGATCGTGACAGCCGTCTTGATTGTGCGGCAAAAGTGAGAAGCTCGGGCCTAAGGTCGAAGTCGGCGTGCAAGTTGTCGAACGCTGGATCATTGCCGCTCTACGCCACCAGAAGTTCTTTCGGCTGGCGGATTTGAACCATGCGATTCGCGAACTGCTGGAGCGGTTGAACCAGCGACCGTTCCGGAAGCGCGAGGGATCGCGTGCCAGTGTGTTCGCCGCGGTCGAACGTAACGCTTTGCGAGCGTTGCCCGCCGAGCCGTTCGACATGAGCCAGTGGTCCTACGCTCGAGTGAACATCGACTACCACATCGCCTTCGACGCTAACTTCTACAGCGTGCCCTACACGCTGGTGCAAGAAAGAGTGGAAGTTCGAGCGACACCAACTACCATCGAAATCTTTCACAAGGGCCAGCGCGTAGCCTCGCACGTCCGTGGTCATGGACGAGAACAGGTGTTCACGCAGACAGAGCACCGGCCGAAGAGTCACCAAGCACATCTCGAGTGGACGCCCTCACGCATGGTGAGCTGGGCCGAACAGATCGGACCGAACACCGCCAAGTTGTTAGATCGGATCCTCGCCGAAAAACCGCATCCAGAGATGGGGTATCGATCCTGCCTCGGGATCATCCGATTGGCCGAGGAGTACTCCTCGACGAGGATGGAAGCAGCTGCTGATCGAGCCATACGGACCGGCGCTTGCCGCTACCAGAACGTGAAATCGATCCTGAAGAACTCGCTCGACCAGCAACCGCTCCCGGAACTTCCAGCACTTCCTGTTCCGCCATCGCATGACAACATTCGTGGCGCCGAGTACTTCGAGTAAAGGAGAGAGACGATCATGTTGCAACAGCCGATGAAAGAAAAATTATATGCACTCAAGCTCCAGGGAATGATCGAAGCACTGGAGCATCAAGAACAGGATGAAGCGACGAGGGAGTTGAGCTTCCTCGACCGTCTGGCACTCCTCGTCGATCAGCAGTGGAACTGGCGGCAGAACCAGGCCCTCACCAGACGAGTCCTGGCGGCTCGCTTACGGGGAGCTGCCTGCGTCGAGAACATCGACTATCGTGCCGAGCGAGGACTGAACCGGAGCGTGATTCGTGCCTTGGCCCAGGAGTCTGCCTGGGTAACCAACCACGAACACATCTTCGTGCTGGGTCCTACGGGTGTGGGCAAGAGTTATGTTGCTTCGGCACTGGCACAGAAAGCTTGCCGGGATGGCTATCGGGTGTACTACACGCGGGCCGCGGCGCTGTTCCGGGATCTGAGTCTGGCACGCGCCGATGGCAGTCTGCGGCAACTGCTGAGGAGGTTGAATCGGATCGATGTTCTGGTCGTCGATGACTGGGTCATGGCCCCGATGTCGGAACCGGAGAGAAGAGACTTCTGGGAGATCGCTGAGGATCGCTACCAGACACACTCGATGATCCTGACTTCGCAGTTGCCGGTATCTCGCTGGCACGAACAGATCGGAGATCCCACACTGGCCGACGGAATCCTCGATCGCTTGGTTCACAACGCACATCGCATCGACATGCGCGGGGATTCGATACGTAAACAGAAAGGAGTAAAAGAGGAAAAGTGAATGAATCGGCGGCCCAAAAGCTGTGGAAAAGACGGGCATAAAACGCCCTTGGAAATCCCTTCGGGATTTCCACTTTTCGCACAGCTTCAACAACAACAAGGTTGACGATCGCGATCACTTTCAACAAAATGCTAAAACCAGCGTCGCTTCGCTTCGAGGACTGATCGGATCATCCCGGAACACTGATCGGCATCCGAGCGGAATGCTGATCGCCTTCACCGGAATCCCCATCGATTGCGACTCATATTAAAGAATACGACTATCGAGGTCATCGTCTTCACGCTCGTCGCGATTGATTTTTTGGTCATTTGGTTCCTGTTGGCCAAATAATCGACCGCTTGCGAGAAGCCAAACTGGCCTTGTGCAACATTGCTCTGGAGCAACGACGCCAGATCCGCATGCATGTCAAGATCCAACCCAAGTGGTGGTTTTTTGGTTCCGCCCGCCGGCATGGTGAGAAGTCGAGGCTAAGACACCATGCTGGCACCTGCTCCGAAAGTGTCCGTGTAATTGTCCGTGAACTCGGTACAACACCAGCCGAAGCCAGCCTAAAGCCAGTTGTGTTTTTCGCTGATTTCGTTGGGTGTTGTATGCTGCTGTTGTTTCCTGTAGTGTGCAATTTCCGCCTACGAACCAGAAGGTCGGGAGTTCGAATCCCCCAGGGCGCACAAAACTAATAAAATAAAGGCGATTTCGCAAGTCACTCAAACCGGATTTGGTACATTGATTTTGGCACTTTGCTACCGGTTTGCTACTCTAGATGTTTGGGCCGTGCTATTCTCCAGCCATGTCACACACAATTTTCGATATCGGCACCGTGGCGATATTCCTTCAGGAAGGGGCTGGTCCCCTGTCAATAATCCGCGGATTCACATTACCCGAGGGGACCAAGGTCCCAGAAGAGTTCAAGGTCGGGGATTTAGTCGATCTGGCGAATTTTCCGACACACCCCGCCGAGGTTGCCATAGGTCATATCACTGGCTATTACGAGATCAATTACCTCAAGTCTGGGAAGGTTCTGAGGACCTACCACAAAGATGACATTTACAAAGTCCCTGGCTATTGACGCATTTTGGCCGTTAGGTGTGTAGATACACCTGTGAAACGCACCAACATTAATCTTCGCGAGCATCAGCACAAGATCCTGGCCCAATTGTCCGACAAGACAGGAGCCACGGTTAGAGAGCTGATTCGGCGGGCGATTGATGAGTATAAGGCAGTAAAGAGAAGTAGCGGGGACGCGCCGGTGGTTGCGAGGTTACTGCTATCGGTACTGGGAGCTCTACTTTTTCGGCAAGACGATCCACCTCGACGAAGAAAGGCGCATCGCATGAATATCTTCAGGACCTTCGCGTTGAAATGGTGGCAGACCGGTCTTTTTAAATTGGGAATGTTAGCGTAGCCCAACGCGCCAGCTCGCATGGAAGCGTCGACGTAGTCTTTTTCCGAATGAACAGTTAGAAACACGAACGCTACTGTGCAACCAGACTCCCGGAGTTTGTGCACGGCGTCAATTCCGTCCGAAACGGGCATGGTGATATCGGTCACAACGACGTCAGGATTGAGGCTGTGGACTTTCGACACCAATGCTGCACCATCTGCTGCGGTCCCTACGACCTCAAAATAGGGAGACAACAGAGCAATCTCGGCTTCGAGAAGAGCTAGATGGTCATCGGTTAATAGGATGCGTGGGCGAATCAGAGTCTGCCCCACATTAGGGTGCACGCTACTCCGTGCGGAGAGAGCGTAAGCAATCATGGAACGCCTGACTGTACAAAATTGTACACTTTGCGTGTAGGCCGTTATGTCCAAAGTCCCGGCAGGCATAATCGGAAATGTAGGAACTGGGAGGAACTTTCTCCGGTTCTGCTAAAGCTACTGAGTGGCCGGGATCAACTCGCAAACGGAGCCTTTGACGGCCACTTCTTGTCAATTTCCCCAAGAATGTAAGCTGCGTGTCGAATGGCTGTTTCCACCGTAGCGATTTTCTTCGGGCTGGGCTTATCTGGATTTTCTAACTCGGCCAGCTTCCGAGCGGACAAGATCGTGGCGGCGAATAGGATTGCGAACTTTCGTTCTTCGGTCATTGGAGATTCCGTTCGTGGTGTGCGGAGGAAGGGCTTACAGTTTGCCTCAGAACCTAATCGCCACACAACCATTTAGCCACCGCGCATCGTGATATCCTGATATCGAATGTGAGAGCTTCGGGATGCCTTCACTTGAACAATACTTAGAACAGGCCGACAAACTGGCTCAAGAAGTCGTGAATGCTTGGGGAGTAAACGTCCAAGCGGGCAATACACCTCTCTTGACCGCCCAGTTTAAGGTTTTGCTAGACAACGCGTGTCGCTATCGCGAGGCCAGAACGCTCGCAGACAATCATCGACAGTTCAATGTCTTGGGCAAGCAAGCAGAGGCCCAAGAGAAGGCAACTCGGCGAGCGTTCGCCGAAGCCTATAAGGTCTTCAATGAGGAGCACGTCGGAAAGTCGTAACCCGTGGGATTAAACCGCCCAGCTCGGCAGCACGGCAATGGGGGATGGCCCCCATGTCATGGAGAGGCCACCCCCATACGGCTTCAACCCGTAGCGATTGCCTCCGCCTGGGGGAATCGCACAAGCTGTCATCGCAAGACAATGTTTGGACTCAGGCCCCCTACAAAACAACTGGAGGAATCCCTAGTCCCTTTGCTTGCGTGGCACGTGATTGTGTTATAGCCTCTGGGTCACTTCGGGGGCAAATATGAAACAGCTCGCCCTTGCCGTTCTACTACCCTAGCGGTTCCGGCCCTTTCGCAAACAATCGACGCTCAACAACAACGTGAGCTTGATTTACGTCGTCAAGCCTACGAGTCTTTTTTTAACGTGACGTACCGCTTGTCGCACACGTACGGCTTATCGCACGATGGCAGCACGTCGGAACGGCAGGACAATGCAGTTCATTGGCTGATGGATCGACAGTTCAGCCGATGCGACACCAGACGAATAGAGCATGCGGTTTTCCAGTGGTACCACGACCGACAACTGATTTTGCTTATGCAGAACAGGTGCCTCGCAAGAGGAGACTGCAGCACATCGGTTGATGGATCGATACATCCTGTCTCGCCACAGTTGGACCCAATCTCATTGCACACAGGAGCAGCGCTAGAAAGGCAACTCGACGACGGCGAGAGGTTTCACAACATGATACAGAACTGCATCATTCAATTGCTTCTTGCACCCGAGGATGACTCTTGTCAATTTCCGCTGCCAAAGCCCGGCCTGCCGAAAGTATAAGTTTGGAATTACCGGAAGGCCCTCCCGCGTACAAATAGCCAGCCCGCACCATCACACTGTTCCCAATTGGTTCCCGGGCTATGATCTTCGTGCTATTTCTGCTGTTTCTTTACTGGCTATCAGGCATCCCGCGCCGTCACCGCACCGCGCAAGCCGCGAAGCTCCAAGCCAAACTTGCTGCAACACAGTTGGAATGGTATCGCCGACAAATGCCCGACCTGGAGGCGGCGGAGGAGCGGGACTTGGACCGCCGGCAGAACATCATGGTGGGAGCTATTTTAGGAGCGTTGCTATTGGTTAGTTTGATTGGATGGCTACTGCGATAAGTCAATCAATGGGCGACGTTCGAGACAGTTGTTGAGAGGCATTTCGAGGCCGACAGGCACATGAGACTGTCCCAGTCTACTGTCTCAGCGTCCCATCGAGTGGGACAGCTAGAGAGAGTCTTAAGTACTTGTCTTTTCTTCTTCTTATCTCTATCTTCATCGGAGTGTCCCACGATTCACGTGTGCGGGTTTGGGATAGTGGGACATCGGACGGCTACGAGCCTTTAAGATATTGAGTTAACCGTACTCGACACGATACCCGTTCAGTTTTGTTCCACGCTGCACTTCACGTTCACTTGCTCGCAGACGCGCAGGACTGCTTCGACGACCATCGAGGTGGGGCTTGGCTCCGCATTCGCACTGACGTTGGAAGCAATCACGAGCTGTGTGAGCTTGTCACCAAGCGCCGTAATCTGAAACCCGGCGACCATTTGACCCTTGCTGATCTCGATCCTTCCGTTCTTGCTGTCGTTCTTGGTGATTTTGACATCGGGATGAGTCTGCAGCGTCTTGAGGGTTTTGTCGTACACGGCAGTGGGAGCGGCTTCGAGTAGTACAATAGCCACATCGTAACCGCCATTACTGGATTTCTGTTTCATTTGCTGAATGCGGTTTTTCGCGGCATGAGCCGCCATCACCCACTGCGCTTCGACGCTGGAAAAGTGCGGCAACACGAACAGGGCAATCACCAAAAGCATCCACGATTTGATACGGTACATGAGCTAGCCTCCAGAAGAGAGACGCGTCGCGTCTCCAGTCAAACGTATCGATTGGGCGAAGCAGGGTAGTGGCCGGAGAGGACGGGACATCGTACGCCGGGCGAAAGGAGCTTAGCGGGACGCAATCAACCTGTCCACTCGTTTAATTGATTAGGCGGTTCGATTTGCTGTCACAAGCCACACCGCTACCGAATTGGAGAAGTCGATCCGCAATCGGGATTTTAAGCCACCGCCCCCGCTTCTTCAACAACTCTTATCCACACTTTCCGCTCCGATGGCTGGCTTTGATTCTATTTGATTATGCGGGCCATCTGGCGCGGGTCGCGCGAACTTCAAAGCACTCGCGGGCCCGTACGATCCATGCCCATGTTCGGCTCGACATTTCAATTCGGCTTCGATTTCGGCCCGCGATGGCAATCCTGGCATCATTTTATTCTGCGACCAAGCGGATCGCGGTCGAGCTTCCTAGCGCGGCAATAATCCGCTGCAGTCATTTGATCCCGAGGCAAGTCAGGCCGCGCCACTATTTTCCGTATGTTCGCTCGCATGTAATTGAACATCCGTGTATCCCCCTCTCCGCCGCCCAGTTGAGAAGAGCCGGCGTAGAGACCCCGAGGCGTTCTCCCAAATTCCTGTTGACGCCCAATAGGAATGTGCTATTCTTCCTCTCCTGTTGAACGTCTAAAGGAGTATATGTCATTTTCCAAATCGGAAGTCCTCCAGGGAACACTCGATTTGCTAGTGCTGAAGACGCTCGATTCCATAGGCCCAATACACGGCTTCGGGATCGCCCTGCGCATCCAGCAGGTCTCCGAAGACCTGCTGCAATTGAACCAGGGAACCCTCTATCCCGCCCTGCTGCGGCTAGAGCAGCGCGGTTGGATCGCATCCAAGTGGGGTGTTTCGGAGAATAATCGCAAGGCGAAGTACTACTCTTTGACGCGGGCCGGGCGCAGGCAACTCGTGGAAGAAGCGGAAAGCTGGGATCGTATGTCCGGGATGATCAATCGGGTGCTAAGGACGACCTAGCCTATGCGTGAACTTTTCCGCACGTTCGTTCAGCGTCTCGCCGCACTCTTCCGCCGCCGGCGGCTCGAAGACGACCTGGATGAGGAGTTGCGTTCGCATCTTGAGATGGCCATCGAACTCAACGTCCGAAAGGGCATGTCTGCTGCTGAAGCGCGCCGCGAAGCCCTTCGCAGCTTCGGCGGCGTCGAGCGCACCAAGGAAATGTGCCGCGACCAGAGGGGACTACCGATGATCGAGACGACTTGGCAGGACCTCCGCTTCGGCTTCCGGATGCTCCGGCGCAGCCCGAGTTTTTTTCTTCTGGCCGTTCTCTGCCTGACCTTGGGTATTGGCGCGAACGCTGCCGTCTTCAGCTGGATCGAGGGGATCCTGTTCCGTCCTTACCCGGCGGTGGTTCATCAAGAGCAGCTCTTTGCAGTTACCGGAACGGCCCTTGGAGAGGCGGACCTGACTTCCTGGCCGGATCTCCTGGATTTGCAGAGAAATTGCACGCTGGTTGACTCTTTTTTTGTGACCAAAATCACGGGCACTACCCTGAGCATTGGTGACCGGGCCGAGGTCACGACGGGGAGCATCGTATCCGCGAATTATTTTGATGCCATCGGGGTCCACCCGATTCTTGGGCGCGGATTCGAGACCGGCGAAGACTCCGGACGAAATGCGCACCCCGTGACGGTCATCAGCTACCAGCTATGGAAAGGGCGATTCAAGGGCGATCCACAAATTATCGGGAAAACGCAGCGGCTCAATGGTGTGATGCACACAATTGTCGGCGTCGCGCCAGAAGGGTTTTATGGGACATTCGTGGGCTGGGCGATGCAGTTCTGGGTTCCCGCATCAATGGAGGAGATTTTTGAAGCTGGCGGCTACAAACTGGAGGACCGTGGCGCGCGCTGGATTGAAGCTTACGTGCGGCTCAAACCTGGTGTGACTTTCTCGCAGGCGCAGCAAGAGATTTCCGCCGTGGCCAAGAGGCTGGAAAATGACTATCCGGCGACCAACCGCGGCCGCGGCATTAAGCTGTGGCCGTTATGGCAAACGCCCTTCAACAATGCACGTACTTTGCTTCCCACACTCGAAATAATGCTTGCCGTCGTTGTTTTTGTCCTGCTCATCGCGTGCGCGAACGTCGGTAATTTGCTGCTGGTGAGGTCGTTCACACGCCGAAATGAGATGACCGTCCGGCTCGCCATCGGTGCAGGACGTGGTCGGTTGTTGAAACAACTTTTCACGGAAGGACTGATCCTGTCGGCTTTTGGCGCAGCCGGGGGACTCGTCGTGGCGCAGTGGTGCCGTCACGCCCTGGTACTGCTCTTCCCCGCACGCGGTGGTGTGGCGATGCACCTTCCTGGCGAAATCGATTGGCGCGTTCTGGTGCTGAGCGCCGCAGTTTGCCTGATCACGACGCTTCTGCTCGGGCTGGTTCCCGCAATGCAAACCAGCAAGATCGATCTTGCAGGCGCGCTGAAATCCGATGCTGCGGCGGTCGTTGGGGGCGGTGGAAGAGAGTGGGTCCGCTCGGGCTTGGTCGTGGTTCAAGTGTCGCTGAGTTTCGTGCTGCTAGTAGGGGCCGGGCTGCTGCTGCAGAGCCTGCAGAGAATTCGCAATTTCAGCCCGGGTTTTTCCACGCATGATGTGCTGTGTACTGGCGTCAATTTGGTGTCGCTGGGATACGATGCGCAGCGGGCCCAGACTTTCCAGGACGAACTTCTGGAGCGTGTGAAAGCCTTGCCTGGCGTGGAGTCGGCAGTGTTCGCCCGAATGACGCCGCTGAGCTATGGAAGCTATTCTTCAACGCCGATTGCCGTGGATGGCTATCAACCGCCGCCTGAAGAGCAGCCCACGGTGCAGTACAACGAAGTAGGGCCGAACTATTTCTCGACGATGGGCATTCCACTCGTATCTGGCCGCGAATTCACCCGCGCGGACGACGAAAAATCTGCTCTGGTCGCTGTGGTGAATGAAACGATGGTGGCGCGGTATTGGCGCGGCAAGAATCCAATCGGTGAGCGCCTTCAGGTCAAGGGACGATGGATGCAGGTGGTCGGCGTGACAAAAGACTCCAAGTACGAAAGTGTTCGCGAAGCACCGAAGCCTTTTTTCTATGTGCCTCTGCGCCAGAATTTTTCAAGCGCTGCCGGGCTGTATATCCGAACGGCGCTGAGCCCGGGCAGCATGGCGAAAGCTCTGATGCGTGAGGTCCATGCGCTGGATGGGAATCTTGCCCTGTATGAGGTGATAACGCTCCAAGAGCAGGTAGACCGTTCAACATCGCCACAATTGGTGGCGGTAACTTCAGTCGGGGTCTTGGGTGGACTGGCGCTGCTGCTCACTGTCATCGGGCTGTATGGCGTGATGTCGTATGCGGTGTCGCAAAGCAGGCGCGAGTTGGGGCTGCGCATGGCGCTTGGCGCGAGTGCATCCAATCTTTTGCGGCTGGTGTTGTCGCGCGGTTTGGCTTTGACCGCGGGCGGCGTGTTGTTGGGCGCCGCGGCGGCACTTGGATTGACTCGATTACTTGGAAATCTCTTGTACAGCGTCAGCCCGCGCGATCCACTCGCGTTCGGCTCGGCGCTCGTCGTGATGAGCGTCGCCGCTCTGGCAGCGTGCTTCGTGCCGGCATGGCGCGCCACACGCACCGATCCTGCCAGGGTTTTGCGGGATTGATTCTCTACGTCCAGATCCAACGGATTTGAGCTCCAACTACCGTCGTGAAAAGCGCGCTGTTCGCGGACACGAATCCAACGCAAGGGCCAAGTCCGGTTCTGGGAGATTTTGTCGTTAATCAGGACTTGAGGATCACTTCCGGGTTGCCCATAATCCACTAATTTAGGCCATAGCGCTCAATCAGGTTCTTGCCGATGTACCGGAGTCTAATGCTGCGGGGCGTTCATCTTGTGCTATTCTTTGGCCGCTCAGCCCCGGTGCTCGTCCGTCGGGACTTGAAACAATACTTCTAACTTCCCAGCCCCCCAGTAAGAGAAATCAAAATCTATTTGAAAAGGAGGACACCATGACCCAATCCAGTGCTACACAACGAGGCAGCGAGTTGAACCATCTCGATCACTTGTTACAACGTAACAAAGAATTTGCTGCTGGGCAGTCTGCTGCGGGCACACTTATGCCCTCGCTTCCGAGGGCGCTGCCAAATGTGAAGGCGATCGTCATCGGTTGCGCTGATATGCGTGTAGATCCTGCTGACATACTTGGAATCAAACCGGGCGAGGCCGTCGTGATGCGTAACATCGGCGGTCGAATCACGCCGGGGTTGTTGGAGGAGTTGGGACTACTCGGGCGAATCGGTGAAGTTGCCGGAGAGATTCCTGGAGGCGGCGGTGAGTTTCACATCATCGTACTTCAGCACACCGATTGCGGCATCACTCGCCTTGTCGGCGATCCCGCCAAGCTGGCCCACTATTTTCAAATACAGGAAGGCGAACTCAAGACAAAAGCGGTCATCGATCCTCGGGCGGCAGTCGCCTTCGACGTTGCTGCGCTCCGGACAATTCCCGCATTGCCGGGCGCTTGGCTTATATCAGGCCTCGTCTACGACGTGGCGACCGGACTTGTCGAGATCGTGGTACCGCCAGCGCCGATTCGTACTGCGCAAAACTCCTGATTCATGCCCTTACATTGACTGGTCTGGCCAACTTTCGAGTGGCAAACCGGGAGTTATCGACGGACCACGCGGTCAAGTCCTGGTTCATTGTTATCGAGCCATGGAATAGTGAAGGAGAACAAAGCATGTCTGAACTTGTGACGAAATCCGTGGGTCTGCCCTTGAAACATAAGCTGATACTTGGCGTGATCGGTGCAATGCTGGGTGCTCTGCTTCAAGGTTGCTCAGCGGGCAAACAGCCTTCCGAGGAGGAAACCCGCCTAGCCAATGCGGCTAAGGACGTTACCATTCCATTGGAGGCAGGGAAGATGAAGAACCCGTTGCCTGAAACAGATGAGGTCGTGAGCCAGGGCCAGGAAGTGTTTCTTGGGTCTTGCGCCCAATGCCACGGTGCGGATGCGCACGGAGACACTGACGTCGGGCGCAACATGTACCCGCCTGCCATGGACTTGACCTCATCCCACGTGCAGCATTGGAGCGACGCCGAGCTATTTTGGATCATACAGAACGGAGTTCGCCTCACGGGCATGCCTTCCTGGAAGTCCAGCATCTCCGAGAACGACACGTGGAAGCTTGCACGTTTCATCCACAACCTCCCACGCCTCGGCGCTGCCTCCGCGTCCACGGTAGTTTCGTCGGCACCAGCCGCCGTTTCCGCGCAGGATAAGTACTCTCTCAAAATACCGCATGGTCTGGCGTTCTCTGAGTTCAAAGGATACGAGAGCTGGCAGATAATCTCCGTTAGCCATAACGGGGATAAGCTCGCAGGGATCGTCGGAAACCCGGTGATGATAAATGCTTATAAAGCGGGCATTCCCGGTAACGGCAAGCCCTTCCCGGATGGTGCCATGATGGTGAAGATCCACTGGAATTCCAAAAAGATGGAGGCGTTCCCGACTGCAACGGTGCCTGACACCCAGCATGATGTCGACTTGATGGTGAAGGACAGCAAGAGGTTCGCGGACAGTGGCGGCTGGGGTTACGGCGCGTTCGAGTATGACCCGGCGTCGAATGCCTTCAGGCCAGCCGACTTGAAAGATAAGCCACCGCAGGGGAGCGACGCCAAGTGCGGGTTTGCGTGCCATACGATAGTGAAGACAAGAGATTATGTTTTCACGGATTACGGGCACAGGTGACGCAGTTATTGCACAGTTGCGGTAAACTACTCACATGAAGGTTGTTTCTATCATGCTTTCATGTTGGCTCGGCTTTCTTGCCTGTATTCTAGGATGCGCGGCTCCCACCGTTGCCGCTCAATGTGACCAACATGTGGCTCAAAAGGCCATTCCTGCGGATTCCGATGGTTCATGTTGTCAGCACCACCAAAACCACAATAAATCTCAAAACCATCAAGACGGGTCTTGTTGTCTCACTACTGCCACCGTTCAAAAGAATTCAACACACTCGCTGACCGTCTCTGATTTGGGATTTGTAGTTAGAAGCGCGACAGCACTTCCATCGTTCATTCACTTCATAAAGGGGGCGGTATTCTCCCCGGTGATCTGGCATGCAGGTAGAGATGTTCTCCTGCAAATGCGTGTCCTCCGAATCTAGAAAGAACGTCCCACAAGACGAGTTTCTCCCGTGCGGATGTCGGCATCCGCGAAACAATGGCTCTACATTTAAAAAGGAGAAGGAAATGAAGATTCTAGCTGCATTGCTGTTTATAGTTCTAACATTGGGAGCAAGCACAGTAGTAGCGCATTCCGGCTGTTGTTCGTCGGAAGACTGCTGTTCTCACTGCTCGGGCTGTAAATAACTAAAAAAGGCGGTGGCGCGGGATACTTCTCGCGCCTCTGCCATCCTCAACGAAATTCATATTACTCGAAGGGCCATGCGTGTCGTTAACTCCTGATTTTACCGGGAAAGTGCCTACTAGTTGACTGTAACAACCATTTATAGACTATAATCGTGTCCATGAGAGACGCGATCACTCTGACAAATTCGGAGCTTAAGGAATTGACTCGGCGAGCCACTAGCCGGACCGGCCGGGCCGAAGATTCCCGACGGGCACGGCTGATCTTGCTGCTGGCCGAAGGCCATACCTGGGATGAAGTGTCGGAGCGCATCGACTGCAGCCGAGGTTTTGTCGCTAGTTGGAGCCGACGATTCACCGAGCAGCGCATCGCGGGACTCTACAGCCGGCATTTGGGGCAAGTCGCTACCGTGCTGACCCCGGAACTGGAAGCACGGATTCTGGAGGCCACACGACATGCACCGCCAGGTGCAGCAACCCACTGGAGCACGCGCAAACTCGGAGCGCACCTGGAGGTCAGCCACATGATGGTGGCACGGGTGTGGCGTAAACACGGACTTCAGCCGCATCGTATAGAACGCTACATGGCCTCGAACGATCCGGATTTTGAGAAGAAGGCCGCCGATATTATTGGGTTGTATCTGAATCCGCCCGCGCATGCGGCAGTATTCAGCGTGGATGAAAAGACCTCCATCCAGGCCCTGGATCGTAAAGATCCGGTTCTACCGCTATCCCCGGGGCGCGCCGAACGCCATGGTTTTGAATACTTTCGTCACGGCACGTTGTCGCTGTATGCCGCGTTCAACACCAAGACCGGCGAAGTGCTCGGTAAAACGACCGCGCGGCATACCTCGGCTGAATTCGTCGCCTTCCTTACCGACATTGTGATCGATCAGCCTCGCGGCAAAGAGATCCATGTGATCGCTGACAATCAATCTGCGCACAAGAGCAGGCCGGTCACGGACTTCCTGGCGGTGCATCCCAAAGTTCACTTGCACTTCACTCCAACCTACTCTTCCTGGTTGAATCAAGTCGAGCTGTGGTTCAGCAAGATCGACCGCGACGTCATCGCGCGAGGGGTATTCACTTCCGTCTCTGATCTGAAGAGGAAACTGTTGCACTACATCCGGCACTACAACAAATCGCCTCGTACAGTGAAATGGAAAGCCAATAAAATAAAGGCGATTTCGAAACGGGCCAATAAGTGGTGTGTGCGGTATTTTCCCCATGCAGCCGCCGTGCATGCAACCAGGTGCCCGGATTCCGGCCTGCCCCTACGCGGCACGTAGCCGCTTGCCGGGGTACCTGGTAGACGAAATCGGAAAAGTCCGGTCAGCCATTTCTCCGATGCAGTACACGGCAAGTGGGGCCAAGTCCTGCTAGTGTCTCAGTTTGAAATTAGGTAGGGTCTTATTTCGGATTTTCTGGGGTTGTTTGGGCAAAGTGCCACAGCACCCCGGACGGATCGAATACGTAGGCTACGGTGAGGCCCCACGGCTCGACCCGAGGCGGCGCCGGGGGTGAAACGTCGAATTGACGGGTAAGGGCCAGTGAATCGATATGTCGCCACCAGGCGTGGACATCCTCGACGAGGACATGCATCACCGTGTTTTCGGCCCATTCCTTAACGTAGTAGCCTTGGAGTAGGAAGGCGTGAGTCCCAAGGCTTAGTTCGGCGAGAGTCTCCCCGAGCGGATAAGCTGCGAAACCAATCGCCTTGTAGAAGCGCAGACTCGTCTCAAATTCCCTTGCGGGAAGGAAGGGCCGAAACGCACGAATTTCGGCAACAAGACCGGTGACGTCGTCCACCGAGGCCTCCTTCGACTGCGTCAGTATACAGAAAAGCCGGATTGATTTTCAGCGAGGCACCTCCCAAGTCGGTTTTATGAGAAGCCTTTCCGATTTTGCGGCACGAATCGGGAGTTGACGGTTCCCACATCCAACCCTTTGCACTATCTGGCTCAATTCATGGAGCAGATTCTAAGATAGGGACGGCTCCATGAACACACGAAGAAAACTCCCCAACTTCTGCTTGTGGTTGTTGAGCGCATTTCTTTGCATGTCTCTTTCTGCCAGAGCACAAACAGAGGACCCGTTCTCGATCCGTGTCGAATCGAACTTGGTTCTGGTGCACACGGAGGTGTACGACACGCATTCAACGAATACCCCAGCCTTCAGGCAATGTCGCACCGAGAATGGGAACATTTTCGACGGCCTGCCTTTTTCCAAGCCGTTCACTCCCAAGGACTGCTACCACGACATAGTGATCCATGGTCTCGGCGCTAGTGATTTCCATGTTTTCGAAGATGGCGTAGAAGAAAAAGTCGAGAGCGTACAGTATGAGCCCGAGGCAATGATCGACGCTCGCGACAACCGTGGATTTCACGGTGAGTGGTCTCACACGCCGCGTGGAAAATGGAGCACGATTGACTTGGGAACGCAGTGGCTGGCCGCTCCATCAATTCACTTTTACCGTCTGGCCTATGTCCCAAGCAATCCAGAAGAGGGTAAGTGTCACAAAATAAAGGTAACCGTCGATCGACCTAATGCGGCTGTTTACGCCACCGACCAATACTGCTACACAACAAAACCAGCAACCGATCCCTTGGGCGGGACAACGTTTGATAAGCAGATGGAGACCGATTTGACCTCGGATAAGAGGCCAAGAATTGCGTTGGTTATGCAGGCGAGCTTTTTCTATTTGGACTCTCAGATGGCGCGGGTCGATATCGTTCTCGAATTCCCTTGGAAGCAGCTCGCACATCAATTCACCCTAAGGGATTTGCGCGCTTCGATCGGTGTTTTAGGTGTGGCCTACAAGAAAGACCACAATGTGGCCACACAGTTCACTGACTTTGGGTGCTGTGCTTCCGGAACACGCTGGTTCGCGAATCCTTTAGTCGAAGCGGGGAACTTGCCGAACCATTATGAGACGCAAATTGATTTGCCTGCTGGGGCAGAATACGATCTTGGGGTTGTGCTGAGTGATGGAGAGAACTTTGGCCGAGCGAACACTCCACTGAAGATTGACAGCTACGACGGAAAGCAGCTGGCGGTCAGCTCCGTTGTACTGAGCAATCGGTTTCGCGACGCAAGCGTTGCGGCTCAGGAAGCCGCCGCAGTGAATCTGGCGCCGGGATATGTGCCACTGGTCAGCAAGGGCCTGCAGTTCACGCCCGCGACGCAAACGCACTTCAAGTCCAGCGACCATTTAACTGCATACTTTGAAGTTTACGAACCGTTGCTGGCTGATCAGCCGAAAACCGCCGTTCAGGCCCACATTCGCATCGTGGACGGCCAGACGGGAGAGGTGCGGTTTCAATTCGCTCCAATCGACGCAAACTCCTACGAGCGGGCAGGCAGCACCATCCTGGCAGTGGCCGGGGATTTGCCTATTGCACAACTCCCGAAGGGTAACTACCGCGTGGACGTCCAAGCCACCGAGTCCGATGGGCGCAGCACTCCCGTACGCAGCGCCAATTTCGCCATCGAGTAGATGAATTTATCGGGCTCCTGCTTGATTACACGTCTGAGTCCCGATTAACGTCAGAGCTTTATCGGAGGCGCGTTTTGGGGGACTGGTGTGAGTAGGCAAGGACCTCCGCGCGCGTTCGATAAACCCTTTTCCACTCAAACAGTTGGGAGGACCTCGGTCGAGAGTTTTCGAACTCGTTAAGCACGTCTCGAATCGCAGAGTCGCGTTTCGGCGAACCGTCAGGATGCCCGCGAGGCTGCAGGCCAAGGGCAAAATCGGCACCGTGACCGCAATACCGAACCTTAATTGCTCGGTAAAAAGTGAAAGGGGGCCAGCGTTCAAGTTGGCCTAGCGAAACGTTGCTCTGGAGCAATGACAGCAGATCCTCGTGCGTGTCAAGATTCAAGAAGTGGTGGTTTTTTGGTCTTGCCCGCCCGACAGGCACGCCGGCATGGTTGTGAAGGGCCATGCTGGCACCTGCGCGTTTTCCCCCGCTGCTGCTTGTGGTTCGAACGTGCGGCTCGAAATTGTCTGTAAATGGTCCATGAACTGGCTACAAAACTGGCCTACGCGAGCCGAAAGCGTGCAGCGCTTTCTCTGATTTCGTGGGGTATTAGCCGCTACTGTTGTCCGGCTCTCGTACGTAATTTGCGCCTAGGAAACTCCCTAGCTATAGCTAACCCATGCACCATCTTTTCCGGAGTCCAGCCTGGGCGCGTGATACAGAATATACCGCCTAGGCAGGCGTTCGTTTCGGGTCGAATAGCTTTCTGATCAACCGACTCTGAAGGTCGAAGTATCCAGATTATAACCATCAAACCAACAAGTTCCATTCCGTCGTAAACTTCGCCAGCAAGAGTGCAGGATTAGCATTGCCTTGGCCCGATGGAAATCGGAACCGATCCCGAGTTTGCTCGTTCCGAAGCGGTGAAACTCGCATTCGATTCCAGTAATATGCTCGTGCCGCCTGGGATCGAACGGGGGTCGAAACATGAAATCGTCGTGCGCTGGGTCTGCTGCCGTTATTATTTGCCTGATATTGGCCATGCCTTGGTCCACGAAGAGTAGCGCGGAGCCGGCACAACAAAATTCTCAGCAAGCCGCAAAGCTGAATCAACTCGGCGTAGGGCAACTGCAGATGAAAGAATACGACGCGGCTATCGCGAACTTCCGGGCGGCACTGCAGCAACAGCCCGAATTTCCCGAGGCCCTCGACAATCTAGGCAAAGCTCTAGAGGCCACAAACAAGGACGCGGAAGCGGTCGCCGATTTCGACAAAGCCATCCAGTTGGCGCCAGACAACGCTGCCGTCTATGCCGACAAGGGCTTGGCGCTGTTTCACGAGGGGAAGTATGAGGACGCCGCCGCCGCATATCGACAGGCGCTTGAACACCATAAGCAATTCTCCGAAGCGCAAAACGGCCTCGGCGGCGCGCTCCTACACCTCGGCAAAACCGATGAAGCCATCTCCGCCTTCCGTTCTGCTGTCGCGATCAACCCCAAGAATGCCGATGCCCTCGGCAATCTTGGATCGGCGCTGCTGTCGGAAAACAAGGCCAAGGAGGCGCTCCCCTTTCTGCGCAAAGCTCATTTGTTACGCCCGGACGTTCCGGAGTTTCTCGAAAATTATGGGCGCGCACTGGATGGGACTGGCCAGCTCCACGAAGCAGTCGCGGCGTTCCACAAAGCCACGGTCAAGAATCCCAACGAACCAAGCGCTTGGACGCAACTCGGACATGCCTACTACAAATCGAAACGTTATGCCCAGGCTACCTCGGCGTTTCAGAAAAGCCTTGCTCTCAAACCTGATCAGCCAGACGTGCTTGCGGCCCTTGGTCAGGCGCAAATCGACGAGGGCGAGGTGCCCAACGGAATTCAATCTCTCGAAAAGTCTCTAGCGCTTAAGCCCGATGACTTCTACGCACTCTACAGTTTGGGAAATGCCTATTACGCGCAAAAGGATTATGCCAAATCCAGCAGTTACTACCAAAAGGCTTACGCGCAAAAACCCGACTTCCCGGAATCTCTCGTCGGCCTAGGCGCTAGCCAACTAGCTGCCGGCAAATTTGACGATGCAATTACGACGTACCAAAAACTGGTCCCTTTGAAGCCGAACGATGCCAATATCCGCTTCAACGGCGGGACTGCTTTTTTCAACGCCGGAAAATTCCAAGAAGCCGCGGCCAGTTACCGCGAAGCAATCGGCCTGAATCCGTCCTTCGCCCACGCGCACTACAACTTGGGCATGGCGCTTCTGCGGCTCAATGAAGTGACCTCCGCGCAGGCCGAATTCACTGAAGCCCATAAGCTTGACTCCAGCTTGAATCCGCCGGCCGCCACGAAATAGGGACTGTCATCAGGAACTGCCGCTACCTTACGGCAACAGTTGGTAGCTTACGAACGCAAGCTTTTTGCTATCGGGGGCCCATGAAGGAACGTTAATGGTGCCCTGTCCACCAAACAATTTTGCGAGGACCGTGATTTTACGATCCGAAAGCGACATGAGCCGCAGCGTAACATCCTTGTTTTCGGGGTGGCCGCTCACGTCCTTTCCATAGGAAAGAAAAACAATCCATTTTCCATCGGGCGACGGATGTGGAAACCAATTATTGAATTCATCTGAAGTGATTTGTTCCTGTGCACTGCCATCCGGTTTCATTCTCCAAATCTGCATCTGGCCGGTGCGCTCCGAATTGAAGTAGATCAACGATCCGTCAGGGGCATAATCCGGTCCGTCGTCCAATCCCTTGGCGGTGGTCAATTGTTTTTCCGCGCCTCCAGCCGCCGGAATCGCATAGATGTCAAAATCGCCATTGCGTTGCCCCACAACCGCCAAGGTAGTTCCGTCCGGAGACCAACCGTGCCAGTAAGAAGGCGAATTCTGCGTGATGCGCTTCGGATCCCCTCCGGAAATCGGCAGGGCGTAAACGAGAGATTTATGCTCTTCTTGCGATTGATCGCTGATGACCAGCCATTTGCCGTCTGGGGAAATTCCATGATCGTTGTTGCAGCGATTCGCGAAGCCCGTGTTGATTTTCTCCGGCGTTCCGCCCGTCGCTGCGATCTTCTCGATGTGGCCGTTGCGGTTGAAAAGCAGGTAGCTCCCGTCGCGCGCCCAATTCGGCGCTTCAAAACGCTCTGGCGCAACATAAACCACGTGGCGATCCGTCGAATCGATGCTGATCGTTTCGAGCGTGCTGTACAGAGTTGCTTGGCCAGCTGGATTCAACGGCCGGACAGTGACTTTGGAGAAAACTGCCTGCTCCAAAATATCTTTGTCGTGAGAGCAAACACCAATGCCGATGTAATACTCCCCGTGAATCGGCACGCGGATCGAACCGCCCGCCACTTCCACCTTTCCTCCAGGCATCCCGAGCAACATGGAAAAATAATCGCCGTCCTTTTCCAATTGGATCGTCAGGGGAGCGGAAATGTTCGCCTGGATTTCATGCGTTGTCGCTCCCTGTTCATCGCGATATTGCAACGAAGTCAGCCCGACGCCGTGAAGCGCAATGTCCACATAGGCGGAATCCGCTTCCAGAGATTGGCGGATCATCACCACCGCTTTGCGATGCGGGTTCTTGCCCTCACCGACGAAATTAACATCCGCGCGAATGGAATTGTCTCCGCTTGCCTTCTTCCAGACAAAATAAAACGCATCCTTGGTAAACCACATATTTTCGCCACTGCCCGCGAGCGTTAAACTGCCAGTGGCTGCATCGAACTTGGCCGAGCCTGCGTGCAGCACGGTGCCAACATCGCCGTGGCCTTCGAATATTCCGAGCGTGTCCCCCGCTTCTCCCGCCCCGTAGCTCGAGAAGCACACAGCCGTGGTTAGTACCAAAGCCGCTGTAATCAACTTGCTGGGAGCAGCGAACTTCCTGACACCCAATCGCATCATTGCACTCCCTTTTCGGCCAATCGATTCAGCCGATCGTTGACATTGAACAATGCTCGTCCATCATGATAAGCAGCTTTCCAGATACTTCC
The DNA here is from genome assembly GCA_963722985.1 of Candidatus Acidiferrales bacterium. Classification (GTDB taxonomy): domain Bacteria; phylum Acidobacteriota; class Terriglobia; order Acidiferrales; family UBA7541; genus Acidiferrum. The sequence continues at coordinate 436,262 of CAVROZ010000009.1, forward strand.
CTTTGCCGTTTGGATCGGCTTGCCGTCTTCTCCGACCATTGGATATACGCCGCGAAACTCCGAATCGATCTGATACTTTCGGATGAAATCCCACTGCAGCTGAAACGCCTTGAAATAAACATCGGTCTGTTTGCCGTAACGATCATGCATCATCAGAAGGGCATTCAAGCCCTCGAACTCCACCCACCACTCTTTCGACTTGCGTTCCGGCTCGCCCGTCGTAGTGCCTTCCTGATAAAAGCCGCCAAGCTTCTTGTCCCAACCATAATGCAACGCGTGGTCCACAAGCATCCGTGCCATCCGTTCGGTTCGCGGATCGTGGCCTTTGCCGAGCACGTCTTCCGCTTCGAGCATCAGGTAAGCCGTCTCGACGTCATGGCCGTAGGAATCATGGTCCGGAAAAGGCTGCCAAGCATTGGTAAAGTAGAGGTTCATCGCGCCCGGGTCAACGCAAACCTTGTCTCGAACAATTGCCAAGATTTCTTCGACCCTTTGCCGCAACACATCGTCTTGCCACACTGCGTATAACTGCGTCAGGGTCTCCAGCAGGTGGATGTGCGTGTTCATCGATTTATAGCCGACCGGGAATCCCGCTACCGGTGCCAATTGAACGATGCCGGTCGACGTATGAGCCTCATAGGGATGGCCATCGCGCGTCAGATATTCGAGGTAGCCGCCGTTATTGGAGTCATGAGCGTGTTCCTCCAACCAGCGGAAGCCCTTTTGCGCATATTCTAGCGCCCGCGGATCATGCGTGGCTTGATAAGCCGAGGCCAAGCCATAAATCGCGAAGCCGATGCCGTAAAGCTGCTTCCCATCGGTATAGAAGGGCGTAGTCTCGCCCGTTTCCGACAAGCCCCAATAGAACCCACCATACTGGTTATCCCAGAGCGTCTCGGTCAGATATTCGATTCCGTGAGTGACATAGGGCAGATACTGCTTTTTTCTGGCGGGACGGCGCTGCACGATTTGCGAAGAGATCCAGGTCATGCGTCCTTGGAAAACAGAAAATTTGCTTTCCTTTCCGGAAGGCTGCCAGTCTCGCGAAAAGTTTGAGCGAAAACCGCCGCGTTCATTGTCGACCGCGCGTGGAAACCACACGTCGATGACATCTTGATTGAGCGCCTCATCCACTTGCCTGGCGAATTGCAGATAGATATCCCGCGTTGCCGGCAAATAAACAATGGAATCGTCTGCGGTAGCAGTTTGCGCATTCGCGAAACCTGGAAAAACAATCAACAAGACCGTGGATCCCATAAACAGGAGAAGAAATGTCATTCTGAACGAAGACATCAGAACCTCGGATCTTAGCCAAAGCAAGAGAGGGAGATCGAGCACCAAAAAAAGAGATCGCCCTTGACGAGGGAATTCATCTGAACGCCTGATGCATTCAAAATCCTCGTATTTTAGGTTCCGCCTTCACAAACGTCCGGCGATGCATGGATGGTTTTTCCGAGCGACGCGCGATTATACGTCCAGACATGATCAGCGTCTAGATAATCGTTTCGGGAGAATCTGCGAAATTCCGAGGAGGAGGTTGGGTGGCTTGGCCGGCGGTCCTTGCGGTAGCGATGCGTTAGGTATTTCGCAGGGGGAAGCGCTAGAATGTGTTCAATTCCATGTCGAGGCCCTGCGGTAAACAGGCGAATAAGAAGTGAGAAAGGCCTTTCTGCGGCCCCAGAGGAAACTGTCATGACAGGTGCAAAAACGCCCAAATCTAGGCAGATTGGAACTGTCGTCACTCTGAAATCTGTTGCGCAGCATTTGGGGCTCACGCCGGGCACGGTTTCGGCGGTGCTGAATAATACAAAAGCTGCCCGCACGATTCCCGAAAACACCCGCAAACGGATCGTCGAAGCCGCCCGCCAGTTGAATTATCAGCCGAACTTTCTGGCGCGCTCGTTGCGAGTGAAACGAACCTACTCCGTCGGCGTGATCGTGGAAGAAATCGGGGACACCTATGGCGGCTCGATCGTCAGTGGCATCGAGCCCTATCTCCGCGACAATAATTTCTTTTTCCTTACCGTGGCTCACCGGCACGATCCCCGGTTGCTCCAGACCTATTCACAATTGCTGGCTTCGCGCGGGGTCGAAGGACTCATTACCATCGATACCTCGATCGATGAAGAACCGGCGTTGCCGACCGTCGCGGTCGCCGGCCACCAGAAAGTTGAAAACGTCACCAACATCATTCTGGATCACCGTCGCGCGGCTGAGCTTGGCTTACGCCACCTTAAGGAACTCGGGCATGAACGCATCGCCTTTTTGCGCGGCCAGCCCAAGAGCTCGGACTCTGCGTCGCGCTGGGATGCGATCCAGGAAGTCGCGAGGGAATTTGATATCAAGATAAGGTCGGAACTCGTCCTGCAACTCGAAGGAATGGAATCGACGCCGGAACTTGGCTATCCCTACGGAAAAGCCCTGATCGCCCGCAAAATTCCTTTCACCGCTTTGTTCGCGTACAATGACATTTCAGCCATCGGAGCGATGAGAGCGTTTCAGGAAGCGGGTTTGCACGTGCCGGAGGATATTTCGGTGGTCGGGTTCGACGACATTTCGATCGCGTCGTTCTCCATTCCGCCGCTCACGACCGTTCGGCAGCCATTGGAAAAGATGGGCAGAATCGCCGCCCAAACATTGCTCGACAGAATTGAAGACCGCAGCGAATTTGTCCCTGAAATCGCGGTTGAACCGGAATTGATTTCTCGCCGCTCGACCGGCCCTCCACGAAAACTGTAACCTGGCCTAACTCCACAAGCGGTCCCAGGAACGTTCCTGATCCCACTGCGGCGTCGGCTCGAAGTAGCCGGTTCCCGGCGCCAAATGTTGCTTCACCAGATCTTCGTTGAGCGTCACGCCGAGGCCGGGCCGATCCGGCACCTCAATCCAGCCATGATTCACGATCGGAGTCTTGACGCCTTCTTCGACCAACGAAGACCACCAAGGCACATCGAGCGAGTGGTTCTCGAGAGCAAGAAAATTCTCGGTCGCCGCGGCACAGTGAACGTTTGCCATGCAACTGACGGGAGTTCCCGCAAAGTGCATCGCCATGGGCACACCGTAGTCCTGCGCCATATCGCCGATCTTCTTGGTCTCAAGAATTCCGCCCGCGGTTGCCAGGTCCGGCTGAATCTTGCCGATGGCATGATTTTCGCAAAGGACTTGAAACGGCTCTTTCAAATAGATGTCTTCGCCCGTAAGAATCGGAGTCGGACTTTCCAGCGAAATCTCCTTCAGCAAGTCGGTGTAGTTCCACGGGATCACATCTTCCATCCACGACAAATTGTATTTCTCATAGGCCTTGCCAAGCCGAATGATTGACTTCACGCCCAAATGCCCCAAGTGGTCCATCGAGAGAGGAATCTCCATGCCCACCGCGTCGCGGACCGCCGCAACATATTGCTCAAGCATCGCGATTCCTTTGTCCGTCACTTCCATTGCAACCAACGGATGGGGGAGTTGATGCGGTTTCCATTGCTCGACGTCGGTCGGGTTTGTCACCGTGCCGGGCGTGCTCGCTACCATCTCTACTCCCAAATCCATCTTGAGCCAGGTGAGTCCCATCACTTCCTTGCGCTCCTTCATCCGTTGCGCATAGACCTTTGGATCATCGGACTCCGTGGTGTCCGCGTAGATGCGGATCTTGTCGCGAAACCTGCCGCCACCGAGCAGGACATACACTGGAGCGTTGTAGACCTTTCCCATGATGTCCCACAGGGCCATCTCGATTGCCGACACTCCGCCGCCTTGCCTGGCGTGGCCGCCAAATTGTTTGATCTCGCGAAAGATTCTATCGAGCTCCAACGGATTCTGTCCGACCAGGCGGCTCTTCAGAAATAGCGCGTAAGTGGCGCTGGCTCCATCACGCACTTCGCCAAGTCCATAGACGCCCTGGTTCGTATCGAGACGAATGATCGGGCAAGGGCTGGGTCCCGGTTTCACAACTGTAGCGACACGCAGATCGGTGATTTTGAGCGTCGACGGACTTGAGTTCGTGTTTACGCCTTTAGGGTATTCCGCCGCAGCCTTAACGGATCGAGAAAGCAGCCCAGCGCCTAGCGTCAGCGCGGAAGTTTTCAGAACATCGCGCCTGCCGAACAAGTTTCCATTGTTTTTGTGCATGGAACGACATCCTCCCAGACCCTTATAGTTCGAAATTCCTTCGGCTTCCAGTGATTTTTACAGCCGCTCTCGTTGCGAGCAAAACACACCGAGTCAGCCGCCGTCACATTCGGCCCAAGAATATCGTTATGGGGAAATTCAAAATGGATCCTACCATTGCTTGCGCATCTGGGAGCATGATAAGTTGCCAGCGATCTGTGAAGTCCGGCGGCTCGCGAACTGGGCAGGGTGAACGGGATCCTCCGGCGCTTCCGCTGATCGCTCGCAAAAATCTCCGCAGCATTGGGGTCTCCATGATTGAGGCGCTTCGCAGTTTTTCCGCACGTGGCCGACTGATCGCCGTTCTCGCTGTTGTTTCGATGGTTCTCCTCTTTCCTGGTTTTGCAAAAGCGCAATTGATGACTTTCTCGAAGCAGGATTTAATCGATTACACGGCCGCGAACCCGTTCGACCGCTTTTCCGATGGCCGGCCTAAGGTGCCGGACGCGCTCTTGGAAAGAGCGCGGGGCCTCTCGGCCGAAGATATTTGGGCCACGCTGCAAGAGAAGGGCTACAACAACCAGTTCGCAGACGGATTTCTGCTCGTGCATCCCGAGAAAACAATGGTCGGCCGCGTCTTTACCGTGCAATTCATGCCGGTCCGGGAGGATTTGGAAAAGGTCGCCCAAAAGAAAGCGCAGGAACGAGGAATCCATCGCTTGATGAACCAGACCGCGATCGACATGCTTCAGCCGGGCGATGTGCTCGTGGTGGATATGTTCGGGAAGAAAGTGAATGGCACGGTCGTCGGAGACAATCTCTATTATTACGTTATGACGGCGACACATAAGGGAGGACTCGTGGTCGACGGCAGCATTCGCGATCTCGACGGAATCTCCGAAATCGACATGCCGGGCTATTTTCGTGCATCAGACCCTACCCCAATCGGCAACGTCATGCTCACCGGGATCAACGTTCCCATTCGAATCGGGGACGTGACGGTCATGCCCGGCGATCTGGCCGTTGGAGATCGCGAAGGCGTGTATTTTATTCCTCCCCAATTCGTCAAAGAAGTACTGGACCGCGCCGATGAGATTCACATCCACGACGAATGGACGAAGAAGAAGTTCGCGGAAGGGAAATACAAATCCAGCGAGATTTACTCCTCGCCGAGCGATCCAAAATTGAAGCAGGAATACCAGGACTACCTCAAGCAGAAGCTTGAGGAGTTGAAGAAGCAACGCGCTTCCGAGCAGTAGTGAGAAGGAGGATGCCATGCCAGATCTGCCAGAACAAGAAATCTCGCGCCGCGGATTTCTGGGAAAAATGAGCAAAGGCTTGGTTGCGGCCACTACGGCCGGAACGCTTCTGAAGAACTCCGTGGCGCAGCAAGGCCTCATTGTCCCGGAACCGCCGGGGAAAAAGATGGGCTGGGCGATTGTCGGCCTCGGCAGTCTGTCCATTTACCAAATTCTGCCGGCATTTGCTAAATGCGAAAAGTCCAAGCCCGTGGCCTTTGTGAGCGGCCATCCGGATAAAGCCAATAAATTGGCTTTGCGGTACGGGATCAACCCAAAGAATATCTACAATTATCAGAACTACGACTCGATCAAAGACAATCCCGAAGTCGACGTCATCTATGTCGTTCTCCCTAACTGCATGCACGCGGAATACACCATCCGCGGTTTTCAGGCGGGCAAGAACGTTCTGACGGAAAAGCCCATGGCCTGCACTCCCCTTGAATGCCAGAAGATGATCGACGCAGGCCGCGCCGCCGGCAAGAAATTGATGGTCGCTTATCGCTGCCGGTACGAGCCGTACAATCAGGAAGCCATTCGTCTCGCGCGCTCCGGAGAGCTCGGACCCACGCAAGTGATTCTGGCGGATGCCGGATTCACGATGGGGAATCCAGATCAATGGCGCTTGAAGAAAGATCTAGCCGGAGGCGGCTCGATGCTGGATATTGGCATTTACGCTCTCAATGCCTCGCGCTATCTCTCCGGAGAGGAACCGACGGAAGTAAACGCCATGATGTACAGCACTCCGGGCGATCCCCGCTTCAAGGAAGTGGAAGAAACTGTCAACTTCCAACTGCGTTTCTCGAGTGGCGCGATCGCAAACTGCACCTCGAGTTACGGTTACTTCCCCCAAAGCCACTATCGCGTAGTTGGAACTCAGGGGTGGGTGGATATGGATCCAGCGACTTGGAATAGCGGTTTGCGCATGACCGTTGGCCGCAAAAATACCGTTACCGACGTCGATCTTCCGGTTCGCGATCATTTTGCGATGGAAATGGATCACATGTCGCAGTGCGTGATGGACAATAAAGAGCCTCTAACCCCCGGCGAAGAAGGCCTGAAGGATATCGCCCTGATCATGGCTGTTTACGAAGCAGCCCGTACCGGCAAGACCGTTCAGGTGTAGCATTACAACGCATCAAGCGCGATCAGCTGGGCAAGCGTGCCCCCGTAGGGTGACCGAATGCTGAGTTCAGGCCGGCGTGCGTCGAGACTGTCGACTCCCCTCGCGCTCCTTGTACTCCTTGCCACATTTTCGTTCGCGTATCCGGCGCACGCCGCTGATAGTTTGGTTCACGGATTGTGGGTTTGGAAAAGCCCTACGGTACTCGATGAACCGCGCGCCGCAGAAGCACTGCTCGAGTTCTGCAAAGCCCAAGGCATCAACGAAGTATATGTTTCGATCTCCGAGCGCAGCAAGGACGCGGAGGAAGGCAAGCTGGTGCAGCTTATTAGGCTTCTCCATCGTTCGAATATTCGCGTGGAAGCCTTGCTGTCGAGCACGGAAGCTGATGAACCGGGCAAACACAGAGACACGCTGGTGCACCACGTCCAGGAAATCTTGGAATTCAATCATCGTCACGCGTCCGATCGTTTCGACGGCATCCACCTCGATATAGAGCCGCAGCAGCGGCCGGAGAATAAAGGTCCGGGGAACCTACGTTTTTTGCCCGGCCTGGCCGATGCCTATCGGGCCGTTTGCGCCGTTGCGGAGCCTGCTCGGTTGATGGTCAATGCCGATATCCAGAACAAACTGCTCAAAGGTGATCCTGCGCAACGCAAAATGCTGCTTTCCGCGGTTCCCAGAGTCACCCTGATGATGTACGAACTCAGCAGTCCTACCGATGGCGAAAGCCCGCAGCAGAAAGCGGAAAAAGCCCAGCAATCCAGCCAAAAATTCCTCGAGATGGCTTACCAGGGGCTCAGTGATGGGCATTTGGCGAAAATGGCGATCGCTCTGCGCACTCCCGATTATCTCGAGCTTCTCCCGCAGATACTGAAGCAACTCGATGAAGCAAATCGTTCAAACCCGCACTACCTCGGATGGGCTCGGCATTCCTACAACGATCAGCTAAAGGCTGGTCAATAGATTCCAGGAACTAATTGTTGGCTGTGCGGGAAGAGCACATGAAGCCCTGAAGTGGAGGGAAGGGTGTGCTCTGCCGGATAACACATTCGGGGGAGCGCGCGTCCAACTCTCACGGATCCGCTTGTAGATGTCGCAGGAGAGGAATAGTAGGTCGACCTGAAATGATCCCAGTTTTGCAAGGCCGCAGAGTGCAGTTCTCGACCCATCTTTTGCATTTAATCGGCCTGATCACGGCGGTTTTTCTGGCCGCGTTCGGCGCATACGCACAAAGCCAGCAGCCGCCGCAACCGCAGCAAACAGACCTAAAGCCGCCGTTACAGAACGCGACGCAAGAACCGCAGCAACAGCATCCCAAGATCGCCCTGCAGGTGAACACCGTCAGCGTTCTGGCCACCGTCCACGACAAACACAGCAAGATTGTCTCGAATCTTTCGAAAGATGATTTCTCTCTCGAAGAAGACGGTCGACCGCAAACGATCAATTATTTCGCCCGCGAAAGTGATCTGGCGCTCTGCCTGGGTCTGCTCGTCGACACCAGCCTGAGCCAACGAAAAGTGCTCGATCAGGAACGCAACGCGAGTTACAGCTTCCTCGATCATCTGCTGCGAGCAGAAAAAGACCTGGGATTCGTTGTTCATTTTGACAGAGAAGTGGAATTGCTCCAGGATTTCACCTCGTCGCGGCCAAAATTGCAGGCCGCCCTCCAGCATCTCCAAACACCACAATTTGGGGGAGGGCGCGGAGGCGCCTCGAATGGAGGAGGAAGTAGCGGTGGGACCGACGACGGCAACGGCGGCACGGGGGGCGGTAGCCCGGGAGGACATGGCCAACACCCGCGCGGAGCAGGAACGCTCCTCTACGACGCGATTTATCTTGCTTCCGATGAGTTGATGAGCAAACAGCAAGGCCGCAAGGCGCTGATCATTCTTTCCGACGGAGTGGATCGCGGAAGTAAAGAGACTCTCACCGAAGCCATTGAAACAGCGCAACGCTCTGACACCGTGATCTATTCGATTTTGTTCAAAGATGACGAAGGATATGGCGGCTATCCCGCCGGGATGATGGGACCTCATGGAGGTTACGGAGGAGGCCACCACGGTGGCGGAAGATATCCCCAGGAACAACGTCCGGACGGAAAGAAAATCCTGGAGCAAATCTCGAAAGCCACAGGAGGCCGACTATACGAAGTCTCTAAGAAGGAAAACGTCGACAAAATTTACGCGGAGATCGCCGAAGAACTGCGCAGCCAGTACAGTTTGGGCTACACCCCAGACAAAGACACCGGCCCGGGTTATCACAAGATTCAGCTCACAACCAAAAACAAAGACCTGATCGTGCAAACCCGAGACGGATATTACTCGACAAAATAGCGTGCAACGTCGGTTCCGTCGCGCTTCTTTAACGACAAGTCAAAATCGAATGAATTCTCTCCCGCGACTCGAAAAGCTCTCTAGACCATTCTTTCTTCTGAACTGTAACTATTGACAGTTCCTAGAAGAGACGGAACTTCATATAATCGCCAAGCGTTCTAGGCTAGCAAGTAAATCTCTTGGCTGGCCATGAAACGGATTGTCGCAAGAAGCCGCTGTTTTGGCCCACTTTCGCGCAATCCTGTGTAGGAAACTTTGCGCATCCGTTGATTTTAACGGGTGTCAAAGCGTTGGGATCTCTTGGGCGGAGATATCCCAAACTACGCAGGATTGCCCGGCGGTGGGCCTCTGTTTTCTCGGTTTTGCACTATCCGATAAATGACACATTAGGCCTCTTCCGACTCTTGCGTGACGATGTGCACATCGACGGGAGGCGATTCTCTCAAGAACCTGTGCACCACGGACAAATACAGATACTTACGCCAATCACGCACCGGAGCACGTCCGAAAATGACCTGCGTGACATGCCTTCCCCGCACAAACTCCGCAATCGTGTCCGCCACGCTTTGGCCCTTGAGCTTCACGACCTGCGCGCCCAGATTCTCGGCGAATCTCAAGTTCGCTTCGAGGATCTTTGGATTTTCCTCTCGCGCCACAAACTCACGCTGAACGTGCAACACATATAGTTCAGCATCCATTTTTCTGGCCATTCGGGCCGATCGCGCAATCAGATATTGCCCCGCCGGACTTCCGGAGACGCACACCGCGATCCTCTCCCGCACCCCCCAGTTCTGCCGTATCTCCTTCGCATCCATGTAGGATTCCAGGCTACGGTCCACTTGTTCCGCGACCTGCCGCAAAGCGAGTTCGCGCAGAGCGATCAAATTTCCTCGCCGGAAAAAGTTCCTCAGCGACTGTTCCACTTTCTCCTGGCTATAAACGTCGCCACGCTTCATGCGGTTCTGCAGGGCTTCGGGAGTAAGGTCTACCAACAAGGTTTCCGATGCGGAAAGAGGCACCCAGTCCGGAACCGTTTCTCGGACGGTGATCCCGGTGATCGCGCGCACAGTGGGCGCCAAGCTTTCAATATGCTGAATGTTCAGCGTGGAGATCACGTCAATTTTGGCGGCAAGCAACTCCTGCACGTCCTCGTACCGTTTGCGGTGCTTGCTTCCGGGAATATTTGTGTGGGCCAACTCATCCACCAGCACCACCTCGGGTCCTCGTTCGAGGATCGCATCCACGTCCATCTCTTCGAACAGCGTTCCCTTGTAGTCCAGTTGCCTCCGTTTGACCTCTTCTAATTGGCTGGCTAGCTCCACCACGCCCTTGCGGCCGTGGGTCTCCACAATTCCGATGACCACGTCCTCGCCGCGACTTTTCCGCCGAAGCGCTTCGCTCAGCATGCTGTAGGTTTTTCCCACCCCCGGCGCATAACCGAGGAACAGCTTAAAGATCCCGCGGGCCTTCGGCGCGGGCGATACCGCTTCGAGCCATTCTTCAGGCTTCTTTGGCAAGGGCTGTTTCTCTCCCCAGTGGGAATCGGCGCTGCGTTACAATATCGGCATGTCGCGCTTGGTCGCTGGGCGCGGGATTGGCTTTGTTGTTGCCACGATCCTGCTTGCCTCGATTACGTTCAGCTACAGCAAGCTTCTTCACATCAACCAGACCACGGTAGCGCTGTCGTTTCTTCTCGCGATTTTAGCAGTTTCCGCCGTCTGGGGCATGGCGGTCTCCGTGTACATGTCCATAACCGCCATGCTGCTTTTCAATTACTTTTTTCTTCCCCCGGTGGGCACGTTCACGATCGCCGATCCCCAAAACTGGGTGGCTCTCTTTGCGTTCCTCTTCACCTCCATCATGGGCAGTCAGCTCTCCGCTCGTATTCGCAAGGAAGCCGATGCCGCCCACGGCCGCCGCCGCGAAGTCGAACGCCTCTACGCTTTCAGCCAGAAGTTGCTTGGGGAAGGCAACGTCATCCAGCTAATGAACGCCATTCCCAATTTCCTGGTGGAGTGTTTTGAGGCGGGTGCCGCTGAACTTTTCCTGCCGCAAAAAGAGAAATACTATCGCTCGGGCTACGGCGCCGCTCAGGTCGATGAAGAACAGATGAAGAGCGCCTTCCTCCGAGACGAAACTATTTCCAATAATGCCCAAGCCCTTTATTTCGTCCCGGTACGCCTGGGCGTAAAGCCGATCGGCAGTCTGGGCATTTCCGGGGCTCGACTCAATCGCCAGACCCTGGAAGCCATCAGCTCCCTCGTCGCCATTGCCATTGAACGCGCTCGGGCCATCGAGCAGATCGGCGAAACCGAAGCCGAACGCCAGGGTGAGCGTCTCAAGTCCGCTCTACTCGACGCCATCGCCCACGACTTCCGCACTCCGCTGACGGCGATCAAGGCAGCCGCCACCGATCTTCTCTCCTCTCCATCGCAAGGGTCCCAGCAGCAACACGAACTGCTGACCATCATCAATGAAGAGTGCGACCGCTTGAATCGACTCGTCGAAGAGGCCGCCGAAATGGCCAAGCTCGAGGCGGGTGAAATCCAATTGCATCTCGAGCCGGTGGCCGTCCCTGCGATCATCGACGGTGCGCTCCTGCATCTGAAAAAAAACCTCTATGACCGCCCCGTTATCCAAAACATTACCCAGAACCTACCGTCGGTCCGAGCCGATTTGCAGCGCGCTCAAGATATCCTGGTCCAATTGATTGACAATGCGCATCTATATTCTCCAAAGGAGAAACCCATCACCATTTCCGCCGAGCTTACGGGCGATTTCATCACCTTCAGCGTTGCCGATCAAGGCCCTGGCATCGATTCTTTCGAACAGAGCCTCGTTTTCGATAAGTTTTATCGGGGCCGGGACCAGCGCTACCAGGTTCGCGGAACGGGCATGGGATTGCCCATCGCCAAGGCCATTGTTACCGCGCATGGGGGCTCGATTTCCGTCACCAGTCAGCTTGGCAGTGGCTCCGTTTTCTCTTTCACGCTTCCCGTGGCCCACCCCGGGAGTGACGGGCGATGAATTCCGCCAATATTCTCGTCGTCGAAGACGAACCTCAAATCCGGCGGGTTCTGCGCTCTACGCTTTCGTTTCGTGGTTACACGATCAGCGAAGTTTCCTCTGGCGAAGAAGCTGTGGAGGTGGTCGGCAAGCTCAAGCCCGATCTGATTCTTCTCGACGTGAATCTCCCGGGCATGAGCGGTATCGAAACCTGCCGCGAAATCCGACGCACCACCGACGCACCGATTATTATGCTCACCGTCCGCAGCGCCGAACGCGACAAAGTCATTGCCCTCGATGCAGGCGCCGACGACTATGTCACCAAACCCTTCGGTATCGAAGAGCTTCTCGCTCGCATTCGCGCCTCGCTGCGTCGTCATCCGTCGGCCGATGCTCTTCCGCCCTTTGTCTCCAAAGAGCTTTCAGTGGATTTTGAATCGCGCCGTGTGGCCGTCGCCGGAGAAGAAATCCATCTTGCCCCGAAAGAATTCGAAGTCCTGCGTCATCTCATCGCCAACCTTGGTAAACCGGTGACGCACCGCCGCCTCCTCCAAATCGTGTGGGGACCGGAATACGGCGAGGAAACCGAAAACCTTCGCGTGGTGATCAATCAACTCCGCAAGAAAATCGAAAAAGACCCGTCGCAGCCCAAATTCATTCTGACCGAACCCTGGGTCGGGTACCGTTTTCAGCCACCAAAAACTCTTACTCCGAAAACTCCAGCTCGTGTCCAGCGCTAACCAAGAGTAGTGGCGGGTCTTCCGCCCCGTGGCTTTACCGACGGCGAGGCTGCGAGCCGTTCGGGAAGGGTCAGAAACTCCATCGCCTTTGCCCCCGATGCGGCGGGATGCTCTCAGTTGTCAATTGTGAGGATTAGAGTTCCCAAAATTAGTACTAAAACCAAAAATCAAGAAACTCAAGACTTATTGCTGGCCATCCAACTCCAAATTCAACTCTAAAACATTCACCCGTGCTTCCCCGAAAATCCCAAATTGCCGCGCCTGCGTATGCTTCCCCACGATACGCCGTACTTCTTCAGGCGTCATCCCACGCGCCTGCGCGACCCGCGGCACCTGAAATTCCGCGCTGGCCGGCGAAATGTTCGGATCTAAACCGGACCCGGAAGCCGTCACCAGGTCCGCCGCTATTGGCTGTCCCGGATTTTCATGCTGCCATTTGGCCACATCCTGCTGCACACGCGTCACTAACACCTGATTCGTCGGCCCTAGGTTCGATCCGCCGGACGCCAGGGGATCGTATCCATTCCCGGCCGCCGACGGCCTCGGATGGAAATACCTGTTGCCGGAAAATGCCTGGCCAATCAGACGCGACCCGACCACTTGCCCGTTTCTCTCGATTAAGCTTCCGTTCGCCTGCTTCGGAAAAATCCACTGGCTTAGCCCCGTCACCAGCAGTGGATAACCTAGCCCGAACACAACTGTGGTCACGATCGTGAAACGAATCGCGATATTCAGATTCTTTTTCATTTTTTCCTCTAAGCTAGGTGCATCCAGGTCACAATTACGTCGATCAACTTGATCCCCAGAAACGGCGCCACCACCCCGCCCAGGCCGTAAATAAGCATGTTCCTTCTCAGGAGCGCCGCTGCACCCAGTGGCCGGTACTTCACTCCATGCAGCGCCAACGGAATCAGTGTGACGATAATCAGGGCATTGAAAATCACGGCCGACAAAATGGCGGACTCGGGCGTACGTAATTTCATGATGTTTAAAGCGCCCAGAAGCGGGAACGTACCCGCGAACATCGCTGGGATAATTGCAAAGTACTTCGCCACGTCATTGGCCACCGAGAACGTGGTCAGCGAACCGCGCGTGATCAACAGCTGCTTCCCGATCTCCACAATCTCAATCAATTTTGTGGGATTGGAATCGAGGTCCACCATGTTGCCCGCTTCTTTCGCGGCCTGTGTACCTGTGTTCATGGCCACGCCTACGTCGGCTTGCGCCAGCGCCGGTGCATCGTTGGTTCCGTCGCCAGTCATGGCTACCAGTTTTCCCTTGGCCTGCTCGTTTCGAATCAGCGCCATCTTGTCTTCCGGCTTCGCCTCCGCCAGAAAATCGTCCACTCCCGCCTGCCGAGCGATCGCCGCGGCGGTCAGCGGGTTGTCTCCGGTAATCATCATGGTACGAATGCCCATTGCTCGTAGATGATCGAACCGCTCACGAATTCCACCCTTCACGATGTCCGTCAGCTCAATGGTTCCGTATACGCGATGATTCAGCGCCACGAGTAGCGGAGTCCCGCCCGATTTGGCGATCCGTTCCACACTTTCCTGGATTTCCTTTGGAACAAATTGTCCTTTCTCACTGACGTAGCGCGAAATCGCTTCCGGCGCGCCCTTGCGAATCTCCGTGCTATCCAGATTCACGCCGGACATACGGGTCTGTGCGCTAAAGGGAATAAAGGTAGGATTATGCGGCGCGAGTTCGCGGCCACGAAGACCATATTTCTCCTTCGCGAGCACCACGATCGATCGCCCTTCCGGTGTTTCGTCGGCAAACGAAGCCAGCTGCGCTGCGCTCGCCAGCTCCGCATCGGTCACGTTCGGCGCGGGATGAAACGCCGTAGCCTCGCGGTTTCCCAAAGTGATTGTTCCGGTCTTATCGAGCAGCAACACGTCCACATCACCCGCCGCTTCCACGGCCCTGCCGGACATGGCAATCACATTGCGCTGAATGAGCCTGTCCATTCCCGCAATGCCGATCGCCGAGAGCAATCCTCCGATCGTCGTCGGAATCAGGCATACCAGCAAGGACACCAAAGCAAAAATGTTCTGTGGCGCTTCGGAATAAATCGCGAAGGGCTGCAGCGTCACCACCGCCAATAGGAAAATGATCGTCAGTCCCGCCAGCAGGATATTCAGAGCAATCTCATTTGGCGTTTTCTGCCTAGACGCGCCTTCTACCAAGCCGATCATCCGATCGAGAAACGTCTCTCCTGGATTCGATGTGATACGCACCTTAATCTCATCCGAAAGCACCCGCGTTCCGCCGGTCACTGCGGAGCGATCCCCTCCCGATTCCCGAATCACAGGCGCCGATTCCCCTGTGATTGCTGACTCATCGACCGAGGCCACGCCTTCAATCACTTCGCCGTCGCCAGGAATAAATTCACCTGCAGACACGAGCACGGCGTCACCAGCGCGCAGTTTAGAACTTGCAACGATTTCGGTCGTCCCGTCTTCACGCAGCCTCCGCGCATCGGTTTCCGCCCTTGCTTTACGCAACGTTTCCGCTTGCGCTTTCCCCCGGCCCTCCGCCATAGCCTCCGCGAAATTCGCAAAGAGTACCGTGAACCACAGCCACAGCGTAATCTGCAGTCCAAACCAGAGTGCTCCAGTGTGCTTCACCAGATTGGCAACCAGCACCACGAGAGTAATCAGCGCTCCTACTTCCACAACGAACATCACTGGATTTTTCCACATCAAGCGCGGATCAAGTTTCCGAAATGACTCCACAATGGCCGTCTTCAATATTTTTCGGTCGGTCATCGAAGCGCTTTTTGCCGGTGCTGTCGTCATCTTGACCCTCAAAACGCTTTCCCTGCATTCATCAGCAGATGTTCCAAAATCGGCCCCAGGCTCAGCGCGGGAAAGAAAGTCAGCGCTCCCACAATCAAAATCACCGAGATCAGCAGCACCGTGAAGAGCGGTCCGATCACAGGAAATGTGCCGAGCGATTCCGGTACGTGTTTTTTTGCGGCAAGATGCCCTGCTATCGCCAGTATCGGGATAATCATAAAAAAGCGCCCAAGCAGCATCGCCACAGCCAGGCTGGAGTTGTACCAGAGCGTATTTGTCGCAAGTCCCGCAAACGCGGACCCGTTATTTCCCACCGACGAGGTGTACGCATACAAAATCTGCGTTAACCCGTGTGGTCCATGGTTGCTGATGCTCGAAGTTCCAAATTGCGACACCACGGAAATCGCCGACAAAATCAGAATCGTCATCGAGGTGATCAGGATCGCCAGCACTGCCATCTTGACGTCAAACGCTTCGATCTTCTTCCCTAAATACTCCGGCGTGCGCCCCACCATCAATCCAGCGATAAACACGGCAAGGATCACAAACACCAGCATTCCGTACATGCCGGCACCCACGCCTCCAAAAACCACTTCTCCCAGCATGATATTGATCAGGGGAACCATACCTCCGAGAGGCGTCAGGGAGTCGTGCTGGTTATCCACTGCCCCACAGCTGGCGTCCGTTGTCACTGCGGTGAACAGCGCCGAATTCGCAATGCCGAAGCGTACCTCTTTCCCCTCCATGTTCCCGCCGGGTTGCACATCACTCGTTTTCGTATCCACGCCTTTTAGCAGCGGATTCCCACGCGCCTCCGCGGCGTACACCACCACAACAGCAGCAAGAAACATCGTCGCCATTGCGCTCCACACCGCCCACCCATGCCGACGCGATCCCGTCATTCGGCCCAAGGTGTACGTCAGACCCGAAGGCACAGCGAAGATCAACAGCATCTCCACAAAGTTCGTCAGCGGTGTCGGATTTTCAAACGGATGTGAGCTGTTCGCACCAAAAAATCCTCCGCCGTTCGTACCGTACATCTTGATCGCTTCTTGCGATGCCACAGGACCTTGGGCGATCACCTGCGTCGTCACCGTGTCTCGCTTCACTGTTCCATCGGCGTTCTTTCCTTCGATAACTTGCGGTTCCACCAAATTCACCGTGGTGTACGGCTTCAGATTTTGAATCATTCCTTGAGACACGAAGAAAAGTGCCGCAATCAGGCTGACTGGCAGCAAAATCCACAGGAATGCGCGCGTCGTGTCCACCCAAAAATTTCCAATCGTCTTCGACTCCCGTCGTGACACTCCACGAATCAGCGCGATCGCCAACGCGATTCCCACCGCTGCCGAAGCAAAATTGTGGTATGCCAGCCCGGCCATCTGCGTCAGGTAGCTCATCGTCGATTCGCCGGAATACGACTGCCAATTCGTGTTCGTCGTGAACGACACGGCAGTGTTCCAGGCGAGGTCCGGAGCGACACTGGGGAACTTCTGCGGATTCCATGGCAGCCAATACTGGACGCGCTCAATCAGATACAGCATTACAAGCGAAACTCCGCTGAACAGCAGCATCGCCACGCCGTACTCTCTCCAATTCATCTCGTTCTGTTCGTCTATTCCGGAAGTTTTGTAGATCAGTTTTTCGATCGGCCGCAGCGCAAAATCGAGAAACGTCCCTTGTTGCTCGAAAACGCGATACAGAAATACGCCCATCGGTTTCGTCACGAGCAGCACAGCCACGAAATACAAAAAGATCTGAAACCAACCGTTACCCGTCATAGCTAGAATTTCTCCGGCTTCAACAGCGCGTAAAACAGATAGCCACACAATAAAATCGAAATCACAATGAGAAGGATATTCCCTAGCATGATGGCAACCTTTACTTGAGGCCTTCACAACCCTTCAGATACAAAATCCCCAGCGCAAAAAACAAAATCGTGCTCAACATGAAGAGCGCATCGCTCATTTACGGCTCCTGAATCATCCCCTAGCCTACTCGAGTACCCTAAGAAAACGGTGAGTGCCACATTAAGGAACCATAAGCACCGAGGCTCGAACAAACAAGCGGGTTCATGCCAATATCACTCAACTCCATTCATTTGGTGCGCTTGTCCACCCATGCGTCTTGTGACACACTCCTGTTTACATGCCTTCGTCCCCGAGTTCTCCTTCTGCGTCAAATCCGAGCCGTGAATGGGCGCTTCTGCATGCCAGTTTCGTGCTTATTGGAGTAATCACCACGCTTCTCGGTCCAATCTTGCCTTCCTTTTCGCATCGCTGGTCGCTCAACGATGCGCAAGCGGGTTTTTTTTTTACTTCTCAGTATTTCTTCAGCACTCTTGGTGTGATTCTCACTAGCGTTCTGTTTCCTCGCTTTGGATTTTCCAAAGTCATCGGTGCCGGTTTTGTTTCTTTCGTAATTGGCTTTGCATTCCTCGGCCTCGGTCCCTGGACGATTTCCGCACTCATGGTTGGCATCAACGGCTTCGGGTATGGACTTGCCAATCCTGCCATAAACCTGCGTTCCACTGAGCTTCCATCCAGAAACACGGCCGCCGCCGTCACTTTACTCAACTTTTCCTGGAGTGTCGGGTCCGTTCTTTGCCCGTTCCTTGTCGGCGCGTTGCTTCCGTTGATCCATTTACGCGGTTTCGGTCTGCTCCTCGGCTTTCTCTCCCTCGTTCTCGTTGCGCTGCATTTCATTTCTTCGCGCAAGACTCCTCAGCCTGTTCACGCGCTCAGAGCGACTCATCCATGGCAGGATTGGCTTGCCCATCTTCGTGTGCCCCAGGCGATCCCACTGCTTTCCCTTTTCTTCCTCTACGTCGGCGTTGAGGTCGCCTTCGGTGGATGGGTCGCCACGGTTGAAAAGCGCCTTCCCGGGATGAGCACGATTACCCTCGTCCTCGCTCCATCCATGTTTTATGGCGCGCTGCTTTTCGGCCGCGGCGTGGCTCCCATTGGCCTTCGTTATGCGTCTCAAATTGCCATCTCGGTTGGCGGACTTCTTTTGGCCGCGCTCGGTGGTTCTCTGATTGTCATATCGAGGGCTCCGCACATGTTATACGCGGGTGCGGCGATTGCGGGTTTGGGGCTGGCGGCACAGTATCCCATTTTCATTACTTGGCTCACATCCATCTTCCGTCAAGATTCGAATTGGATCGGAGCTTTGTTCTTTGGCGCCGCGGGCATCGGCGGCGGGGCCGTCCCGTGGCTCGTCGGTATTGTCTCTTCCACCACGCATTCGCTTCGCGCCGGGCTTTTCCTGCCGCTCGCGATCACCTTTCTGATGATTTTTCTCGTATTCCGCGCACGGCCGGGCGCGCTCATCGGAAGAGCCTAGCCGCAGCCTTTCGGCTGTGTTTGCCCAACCGCTCGTACCCCCATTACAATTTCTCGCATGATGCCTGAAGCGCGTGTGGCTCCTCCGCTCGCTCCCGCCGAGGCATCTCGCGTTGCGCGCGAACTTTACGCCTTCGAAGCTACGGCGCTTTCTCTTCCTGGCGAATACGATGATAATTTCCGCCTCGTTAGTCCGGATGGCCGGGCATTTGTTCTCAAAATCATGCATCCGGCCCGGGAAGAATCCTTTGTGGACATGCAATGCCGTGCGCTGATCCATCTCGCCACACGTGGGGCTCACCTGGCCCTTCCTCGCGTGATCCCTACTGCGCGGGGACAGCTCTTCTCGCATGTGGAGTTGGAAGATGGCCTCAGCCGGCTCGTCTGGCTCCTCACGTTTCTCGAGGGCACCACACTAGCCGAAACAAAACCGCACCCACCGGAACTCCTCAGTTCTCTCGGCAGCCTTCTTGCCGAAATCGATACTATCCTTCTCGATTTTTCGCATCCGGCCACGCAACGTGAATTGAAATGGGACCTTTCGCGTTCGCTCTGGGCGCGCCACTATGTTCGATACATTCAGGATGAACGTCGCCGCGCCCTCGCCCGGCAATTCCTGGGTTTGTTTGAAACGGAAGCTCTGTCGCGATTTCCGGATCTGCGCCGCAGCGTGATTTACGGTGACGCAAACGATCACAATGCGCTCGTTTCTCCTGCCTGGCCGCGGCCTCGCAGGGTTGTCAGCGTCATCGACTTCGGCGACATGCACACTGGTTACATCGTCGCCGAACCTGCCGTGGCCGCCGCATACGCCGTCCTCGGCCAAGAAAATCCGCTGAGTCCGGCCTCTGCGTTGCTCGCCGCATACCACAAGAGTTTTCCTCTAAACGAACACGAGATCGCCGCGTTCTATCCTCTAATGTGTGCTCGCCTCACTGTCAGCGTTATCAACTCAGCGCACCGCCAGGCGCTCGTCCCCGACGACCCCTATGTCACGATCAGCGAAGCCGCGGCTTGGCAGGCGCTCGAGCGTCTGAGCAAAATAAATCCGCAATTGGCTCATTACACGTTTCGCGCCGCCTGCGGCTTTCCAGCCGTTCCTCACGCCGGAAGAATTCACCGGTGGCTCGCTCAGAATTCCCATAGCGTCGCTTCCGTCATTCCCGCGAATCTCCGGGAAGGGAATTGCGTCGTCCTCGATCTCAGCGTTGGCAGCACATTTTTGGGTGCGGACCCTGCAAATTTCACCGAAAGCCGCATGACACCCGAAATTCAATCCCGCGTGCGCGCGGCCCATGGCAACTTGGCGATTGGCCGCTACAACGAGCCGCGGTCAGCTTATTGTTCTCCTCTCTTTGCCGGTGGACCTAACCCGACCGACGAACGCCGGACGATCCATCTCGGAATCGATCTCTTCGTTGATGCTGGAACACCTGTCAGCGCCCCGCTCGATGCCACGATTCAGGCGTTTGCGGACAATCGCGCTTCTCTCGATTACGGTCCAGTGGTAATCCTTAAGCACCAAACTCAGGATGGCCTCGATTTCTTCACCCTCTTCGGCCATCTCTCCCGCGAGTCTCTCTCCCAATTGTGTGTCGGTGACTGCGTCGCTCAGGGCCAAGTGTTCGCGCGCATTGGCACTGCTGTCGAAAACGGCGGCTGGACCCCGCATCTTCATTTCCAGATAATTCTCGACCTCCTCGATCGCTCTACCGATTTTCCCGGCGTGGCGTTCGCTTCTCAACGTGAAGTCTTCGTTGGCCTTTCACCCGATCCCAATCTTATCCTCGGCATTCCCGAAAAATGTTTCCCGTCCCCCGAGCCTTCGCCAGACGCTAACTGCTCCGCTCGAAGCAAGCTCCTTGGGAAAAACCTTACCGTTTCCTACGATCGTCCACTCAAAATCGTCCGAGGCTGGCGCCAATACCTCTTCGACGACACCGGCCGAGCCTGTTTGGACGTCTACAACAACGTCCCGCTCGTCGGCCATTCCCACCCGCGCGTCGTCGCGGCTGCGCAACAGCAACTCGCACTCCTCAACACCAACACGCGCTATCTGCACGACAATATTCTGCGTTACGCAGAACGCCTTACCTCTCTGCTTCCTCGACCTCTCAAAGTTTGCTATTTCCTAAACTCCGGCAGCGAAGCAAATGAGCTGGCGATTCGCCTGGCTCGCGCGCATACCGGCCACCAAGACATCATCGTTCTCGAACACGCCTATCACGGCCATACCACCACGCTCGTTGACATAAGTCCGTACAAATTCGACGGCCCGGGCGGGCTCGGCCGAAAACCATGGGTCCACGTGGCGCCGATCGCCGATGACTATCGTGGCCTGCGCCGTCGTGGCGAACCGGACCTTGGGAAAAAATATGCTGCTTATGTTGAAGAGATTCTGCGGAACTTGAAAAAAGGCGGCCGCGAAGTAGCCGTCTTCATCGCCGAGACCCTGCCGAGCGTAGCCGGTCAGATCGTTTTTCCGCCAAACTACCTCGCGGAAGTGTACAAGCACGTTCGTGCATCCGGCGCCGTGTGCATTGCTGATGAAGTCCAGGTAGGCTTTGCTCGCTTGGGCACGCACTTCTGGGGTTTCGAAACCCAGAACGTCGTCCCAGACATTGTCGTCTTCGGCAAACCGATCGGCAACGCTTTCCCGCTAGCCGCGGTCGTCACCACACCAGAAATCGCTGCTTCCTTCAACAACGGCATGGAATTTTTCAGCACCTTCGGCGGCAATCCGGTCGCGTGCGCCGCCGGCCTTGCTGTGCTCGATGTCCTGCGCGACGAAAACCTGCAGCAAAACGCCCTGGAAGTCGGCACTCGCTGGCTGGCCAAACTCCGTGAACTACAATCCATACACCCACTTATCGGCGACGTGCGAGGCTCAGGCTTATTCCTCGGCCTCGATCTTGTCAAAGACCGCACCACGCGCGAACCCGCAACAAACCAAGCCGGTTACGTCGTCAATCGCCTTCGCGATTGCGGAATCCTTGCCGGCACCGACGGCCCTCATCACAACGTAATCAAATTTCGTCCCCCGCTAGTCTTCTCCGACGCCGACGCCGCTCTCTGCACCACCACTCTCGACCAAATCCTCCAGGAAGACTCCGCCGAACCCGACCTGTAGCTCAAGCATTCTAGGCCTAAGGCTTTTTCGCCGGTCTGGTCGCGTTCTGCTCGTAGCGCCGTGCCTTGTTGGTCTGAGTTCCGAACGGTTGGGCCGCTATCCTCGATTCATCTGCGCGGCTGGTACCGCATCCGCGAAAAAGCGTATCGCATTGCCAGAATCGAGCATCGAAGGGACAATACAAATCGACGCAGCGTACTCTGTGCAGCATCCGAGGAATTCTCGGCCATGGCGAAAAAACCTTTCATTCTCGCTCTTGATGACGATCCCGCGGTCCTTCGTGCCGTAGAAAGAGACCTGAAGTCCAAATTTTCCGCCGACTATCGCATTCTCTCTGCGGATGCGCCAGACAAAGCCATGGATTTCGTCAAGCAACTCACCACTCGTGGTGATCGCGTGGCCCTGTTTCTGGTCGATCAGCGCATGCCCCACATCAGTGGCACAGAATTCCTCATGAACGCTCTCGCGCTGCAGCCCGACGCCCGCCGAGTCTTGCTCACCGCCTACGCCGACTCCAACGCAGCCATTGATGCCATCAACAAAGTAAAGCTGAATCATTACCTGATGAAGCCGTGGGAGCCACCCGAGCAGAATCTTTATCCCATTCTGTCGGACCTCCTCGACGATTGGAACGCGACGAGCCGCGAATCGTTTGAAGGAATTTACGTCGTCGGTACGCGCTGGTCACCCAGCACGCATGAGCTGAAGGATTTTCTTGCGAAAAGTCAAATTCCCTATCGCTGGATCGAGCCCGGCTCCTCATCCGATCCTCGCATCCATGCTGCAGTTGGCGATTCGCCAACTGCGCAGCCGGTCCTGATCTTTCCCGACGGTTCCGTCCTTCAAAAGCCTGCCCTTCCGGATGTTGCTGCGAAACTCGGACTCGTCACTGTTCCAACGCGAGACTTCTACGACGTGATCATCGTCGGAGCCGGTCCCGCCGGACTCGCTTGTGCACTCTATTGCAGCACCGAAGGTCTTCGAACCATTCTTGTCGAACGTGAAGCTCCCGGCGGCCAAGCCGGTCTCAGTTCGCGCATCGAGAATTATCTCGGTTTCCCCGCAGGTCTAAGTGGCGCGGATTTGGCGCGCCGCGGGGTGTCGCAAGTCAAGCGCTTCGGCACCGAAGTTCTCGCTCCGGTGCAAGCCGAGTCGCTCTCCGTCCAGGGCGAATATCGTGTTGTGAAGCTTTCTACCGGCCAGGAATTGGTCGGTCACTGCATCGTCATCGCCTCCGGCGTCCAATGGCGCCGTCTCGACATCCCCGGCACGGATCGCCTCACAGGTGCGGGTGTTTATTACGGCGCGGCGAACACCGAAGCGTCATCCTGCCAGGACGAAGATGTATATATCGTCGGCGGAGCGAACTCCGCGGGGCAAGCGGCCGTACATTTTTCCCAATATGCCCGCTCGGTCAAGATGTTAGTACGTGCGGAATCGCTCTCTCGCTCCATGTCGCATTATCTGGTCGAGCGCATTCAGACCATCCCGAGCATCCAGGTCGAACCACACACGGAAGTCATCGAGGTTCACGGCGATGACCGGCTCACGGGTCTGACCATCCGTCATCACGACACGAAAACGAATGAGCGGCGTGAAGCGGGCGCCCTCTTCATTTTCATCGGCGCCGAGCCGAGAACCGATTGGCTCGAAGGCACCGTTTGCCGGGACGCCAAAGGTTTTCTGGTTACCGGCCTGAATCTGCTCCGCGATGGCAAGCGTCCGCCTGGTTGGACTCTGGACCGCGATCCCGCATTGCTCGAGACGAATGTCCCCGGCGTGTTCGCCGTTGGCGACGTGCGCAACGGCGCCGTGCGCCGCGTGGCGAACAGCGTCGGCGAAGGCTCCATCGTTTTATACTTCGTCAACCAGTACCTCGCGAACCGGTAGTTAGGAGGCGCCCATGCCCGATTCCTGTGATCGCCTGACCGTCGACGAACTCGCGAAAATTCCGCTTTTCGCCGATGACGATCGCGCCGCGCTCGAGTGGCTCGCGAGTAACTTCAAAGTGTTCTGCTATGAATCGGGTGAGATCATCGTTCATGAGGGCTCGCCCGCGAAAGACTTCATGGTAGTTCTTGAGGGAGAAATGCACTTCCGCCGGCCTTCTGATCCGTACGCGCCCATCTTTGTGCGATCCGCTGGGCATCCAACCGGCGTCCTTCCGTTTTCGCGAATGAAAATCATCGGTGGACGCGGCTCGGCCGTGGGTCGCACGCGGATCGCGGTGATGCCCGCCACGGAACTCCGCGAACTCGTCTATCGCGCGCCGAATCTCGCCCAAAAGCTCGTAGGCGAGATGACCGACCGCACCCGAGAGATGGCGCGGTCCGAGGAACGAACGGCAAAGATGTTGGCCCTCGGCAAACTTTCCGCAGGTCTAGCTCACGAGTTGAACAATCCCGCTTCAGCGGCCTTGCGCTCCGCCACTCTTTTGCGCGAAGCACTGAACAACCGCCGCCGTGAGTCCATTGCCCTGCGCGGCCACCTGATCTCGCCCGAAATTCAAGAACGGATGAATAGGCTTAGCGAGACCATTGCCGAATGCGGGGGCGGCGCGAGCAAACTCGACGCGCTTCAGCGCGCCGACCTCGAGTCCGAACTTGCCGATTGGCTCGAGGAGCGAAACTTTACCGGAGACCTCGCGGGTGACCTGGTGGAAGCGGGAATTCTCGCGGACGATTTGAAGCCCCTCACGAATTCGCTCTCTCATGAAGATTCTCAGCATGGCATACAAATTCTGGTCTATGACCACCAGATCCTGTGCTTGACGCGCGAAATCGAAGAAGCGTCCAGGCGCATCTCCGATCTGATCCAGGCGGTCAAAGCCTACTCCTACATGGATAAAACGCCGATCAGTGAAGTCGACGTCGAGTACGGCATCGACGTGACCCTGCGCATGTTCCAGCACCAACTGAAGCACGGCTTCGAAGTCAAAAAGCAATTTGCCGGCAATCTGCCGAAGATTCCCGCAAACGGCAGCGAACTGAACCAGATCTGGACCAACTTGATCGACAACGCCATCGGCGCGATGAATTCCCAGTCGAACGGAAAGAAAACCCTTACCGTACGCACCGTCCTCGAGCCGGACGACGTCCTCGTGGAATTCACCGACAACGGCCCGGGAATTCCCATACAAATCCGCGACCGGATTTTCGAGCCCTTTTTCACCACCAAACCGGTAGGAGAGGGAACTGGCCTCGGCCTCGATATCGTCCAGCGCATCATCCACTCCCACCAGGGCAACATCCGCGTCGATTCCCGCCCAGGTGAAACCTCCTTTCAAGTACGCCTCCCGTTAGCCCGCCAAACTCCCTCCCGCTCCAACACGAATTAACCGAATTCGCCTCTGTAGGAGTTCGCGTCAGCAAAAACCCCAAGTGGCATGCCATGAGTCCGCCGAGTGCGCAAGGGCGGGGGTCCACAAGTAAAGGATCGCGAATGCCGTGAGCCCGAGACAGCCGTGCTTGCCTACCGGCGCGATCCGGTGAACGCTGAGCCGCTGGGAATCGGTTGGTAAACGATGCCATTAATTCCAAACCGTGAGTTGGTAATATGCGGCGAGTTCATCTTGCAGGGTGAGCGGCGTCGGCAGGGGGATCGGAGAAGATGGCGGTCGAACCGATTGCGCAGAAGCGGCGATTGCAAAAAGTCGCACGTTCGTCCCCTAGACAAATGGACTTGGGCACAAACTCCTCGGAACAAATGTGCGAATGCCCAGTGAAGCTTGCGCCCGAGCGTGCCCTACCCTCTTCGCGCTTTTTGTGGAACGGTGGGTCGTCTCATCGGGTCTGCTTGACGATGCGTCCGTTCAGTGGTTGAATCGGGCGGACATCATGCGGATACAGCTTGGCAAACTCAAGGATCTGTTCAGCCGATATTTCCGCCGGAGCCTTCAAAACAAACCACGTGACGTCTTCACTACACGGCGGTGCCGTTTGCGACCCTTTATACATGTAGTAACCTACTGTATTGCCGGGCAGGAGAGCGGCAGGATCGATCTCGATTCCGGCTATGTCCGACTCCTTGCTTTCGGTGATGGGCATGTGTTCCCAAAGGCGCTGAACTGTCGCGTTTCTGTTACCTGCCTTCAGGAAAACTGCGACTCCGGCGACCTGACCTTCGCTGTCTGAATGCATTAAGTGCACTTCCATCGCATAAGGCTTTCCCCGAATGTACTCCTCGCTCGGCCGATGAAAATGAAATTGCGTCAATTGGTAGCGCTTGTCTCCGACGATCAGAAAATTCCCGGTTCCTGGTGCGTCGTGGTAGTTCACGCGAATTGTGTGGCCGTTGTTAATCAAATATTTGAGTGGGCCGCTTTTGTATTCGAATCGTAAGCCAGAGAGTTCGGCCTTCTCTGCATTTTGAATGTCGATGGGAGACTGCTCCTTGCCGGTTTTGCACGCCGCGTACTCCCGATCGAGGTCGCCCCAACGGTCCGGCCCGGTTAGCCCTTCGTATTCCCAACGAGTCTTCCACTGGGCCCGCGGACCTGCGGGCAACAAAAACGCCATCGCAGCAAGCAATCCAATCGTCATCCACACCTTTCGCAAATTCCACCTCCCCGCGCGCTCGCAACCATTCTGCTTCCTTCTGGCAATCATCTACCCGGACATTTGTCGTACCCCAGCCAAAGCTCGGCGAGGGACTTCAGATTTTTCTTGTACTTCCGCGTAACCGTAAGTTCCTTTCCACCTTTCAAACGCACCCGACACTTTCCCGCCGCATCCGGGCAGATTTGCTCGATGCAGGATTTGTTCACCAGCGTCGATCTATGAATGCGAACAAACCCAAAAGGTTTCAGTTTCTCAGCCATGGCTGAAATGGGCTCGTGTAACAGGTACGAACCGGACTCACGCTCCAGCAAAACATAATTTCCGTGCGCCACAATGGTGGTCACGTCGTGCCGATTGATGAACAGGATCGCCCCTTTGTGTTTGATCGCGATTGCCGCGGTTTGTTTGCGGAAAGACACAAGCGGCTCCGGCGTAAGAACTGCCGAGTCGTTTTCAGCCTGCGGCAGCACGGGCAACGTCATCGCCGGCAGTATGCCGTGTATCAGACATGAATAATTCGTTATGGATCAAAATGTTCATGTCAAACGCAAGCCGGACGTCCAAAGCTGCGAAAATGTCCTATGATGGCGCGTCAGATCCCGCATCATCCAAATCTCGAATCAGGATAGAGGAGGTCATGGCACTATGGGAAACGACCTGCGCGTTCGTACAAACTCCGGCAGGAGAACGTTCCTTCAGACAGTCCTTTCAAGTGCGGCCGTTGGGGCTGCGGCGAAAGCCGGGATTGAATTTGCCGCTCCTGAACGACTGAGCGCCCAAACCAATCTCAGTCCCGATTCGGCGCTGCAGGAATTAGTTGCGGGCAACGAGCGTTTCGCGGCGAATCAGTTGACGTCCATTGCGCATGACTTGACCATGCTCAAGGAGCACACCGTTGACAAGCAAGAGCCCTTTGCCGCCGTGCTCGCTTGTGCCGATTCCCGTGTTCCTGTGGAACTCGTTTTCGACCAAACCATCGGGCACATCTTTGTCACGCGTGTAGCCGGCAATATCGTGACACCAGAGATCATCGCCAGCCTCGAATACGGAATTGCGGTACTCCAAGTGAAAACGCTGCTCGTGCTCGGCCACAGCAGTTGTGGCGCGGTCAAAGCCGCAATGAAAGCGGAAACTGTCCCCGGGCAAATCAGCTCGTTATATGCGCATCTCAGACAGGCAGTCGAACAATCCGACGGCAGTGTCGACAAAGCGATCGCAGCAAACGCCAAAATTCAGGCCAATCTGCTGCGCACTTCTTCGACCGTCGTCCGCGATGCGGTCAAAGCTGGCAAACTGAACGTACAGGCTGCGGTTTACAACCTCGCCAACGGCAAAGTCACGCTGAGCTGATTCAGCATTTTGATTCATTGAATTCCGGCGTGGTTCGCTGTACTTTGTGCGTAAGTCCATTCCTAACGTCTGAATTCCAGGCCTAAGTGCAGTTTTCGGCGGGTCTACTCATTTTGAAGGCGCAAACTGCCGTCGCGTGGACTTCAGATTTCTGGTCGATTTTCGACTTGGGACACAACAGGCAGAAACCAAGAAATCTCAACATCTGGAGGAAAAATGCGACGCTTCAGCCCATTCATCTTCGCCTTGGTGATGTTTCTCGCGGTTTTTCCCGCCCGGGCACAGGAACATTACAACGAAGGAACGATTTCGAGAGTCGTTCTGATCAAAATCAAACCAGGTCATTTCGACGCGTTCATGCAAGATTTGCGCGACAATCTTAGGCCCGTTTACGACCAGGAGAAACAAGAGGGCTTGATCCTCGACTACAAAATCTACCTGAACTCCACCTCCGATTCGCCAGCTGATTGGGACTTGGCGTTGACCTTCGAGTATAAGAACTACGGCGCGCTCGACGGGCTTGCCGCCAAGATTCAGGAACTCACTCTCAAGCACTATGGAAGCAAAGGCGCCCGACAAGACGCGACAACGAAACGTTTCGAAAATGCAGAAGTCGTCGCAAGCAGATTAATGCGGCAAATCACCCTCAAGTAACCAGCAAATCCGCGCATTAAGGCCCGGGTGGTCTGAAAAGGATCAACTGGCTTCATTGTGAGGGGCCGGGGAGAACATTGGAAAAAGTTTAGCGCGCCTAAGGCAGGTCCGCAGGGATTAAAGAATTCCCGGGATTCGCGAAATGAGCTAAGTGAGGCGCAGAATGGCGTGGGTCTGAACTTAGCCGACGTCTCATGTGGTCTGCGGCCTGGCGAACATCGCCCAGGCGCCATGGCCGCACCCACCGGCTGCACCGGCGGCCGTTGGAAAAGAAATCAGGCAGGTCCCATATCGGAAGTAGGATGGGAACTGGTTCACCGCCATGACCTACGAAATCAGCGCAGGCGGACTCTCGCAGTAACGACAACTCCTTTTGGAAATCGGTGATGCTGGGCACTCGCCAGATCGACGCCTGATAATTTTGAGTCTCTAAATGGGAACGCCGGAGCAAGCAGCTCCGGCATTCTCCTGAATCCACTTTGCGGAACCTTAGCGATGGAACCCGCCGCCTCCGTGGAACCCGCCGTGAAAGGCTGGAGTGGCATGACCGCCGCCTACATAGGCATGGGCCGGCGCCCTATATCCGTTTCCAGGATGGTATCCATAGCCCGGCCGATAGCCCCAACCAGCTCTGTACGGGTAACCTGGGCGGCCGTAGAATCTGTGGCCATAGTAGCCGTGATACCAAGGGCCAGCACCGATGAACACACCACCTGCGAACCAGCTGGGCCCATAATAGCCATAGGGCGCGCAAGCGTACGGATAAGTTCCGTAATAACCGTAGGCACAAACCGGCGCGGCTCCTACGCCCGCCGCGACCGGACCCACTCGCACGCCCACGGCAACCTGAGCGTGAGCGCTTCCTGCAACAGCAAAAAGCAAAATTCCCAACAGCGCAGCATATTTTAGATAACGCATGGCCTATCCTCGCTTCCGCCCGAAAACCGCTACAAAATAACGGAGCGGCAATGCTTCCCCTTTACTACCTTGACTACCTTGGGGGAAGCACCTTACACAACATCAAACCCGCAAGCGGGCCAAGAGTTGTGGTTGCGTCGCAACACACCCACAACAAGGCCATTTCGAGACACATACTGAGGGCCTGGGGCCAATTTACGAGCGCACCGCTCGCTTAGGCAGTCAGGACCTTCTTGAGCCTGTGCGTTGTCTTGGTGAGTTGTCGCTTGAGCGCTTCGACCTGTCTGGAAATTGCTTGAAGCTCTTCCTTGGTGGCCCTATGGGCCTCCGACAATTTGCGGGCGTGCATATGCGCTTTCTTGTCGGCCTTGCCGAGCGCTTTCCCGATTTTCTCCGTAACTTGCGTGAGCTTGTCTTTCTTGGCCATCATTTCCTCCCGTTCAAAGCTCCAACCTACCTCAACCGAACCGCGGAATGGGAAAAGAAAATCCCCGAAGATCATGGCTGGTCGGCCTTCGGAGGATGAGCAGCTCGCTCCTTTTTCTTCTCCTCCAGTTCCTTCCCGGAAGGCGGATAGCTTTCGAAAGCCTTGGTAATCTCATCGTCCGCTTTCTTCCATTCTTTGTCCGGAGTAGTGATTTTGTGAATCAGGTAAAGCCTCCAGACCAGGTCTTTGTTTCTAGGATTGATCAGATCGACAATCAACGAACCTTCTTTGGTGCTGGCGGCCGAAACATCGTTGTACGTCCATTCCCAATAAGAGCTGATGTAGGGAGAATACGGCCCCCATTCGCCCATCGTGGAAACATTCACTTGTTTCGAAGGGTTTGCCCAAAAACGGACAATTAGATCGGGTTTTTGCTCAGGCTGAATCTCGTGAAGCCCCTTTTTCGTGAGTTCTCGATTTACGGCGCGATGAACCCGTTCACTGACAAGCCCCGGATTCACCTCAAACATGAGGAGATTGTCGACACCGCCGATGAAGGAAAAAGTCTTGTACTTAGAAAAATCAAGGTCGGGGTTAAAGTCAACGACCGTTTTGGCGATTAGAGGTGAAACCAAAAGGAAAGCGGCGAGGATCAAGAGACACGAAATGGGCAAGAAATCTGGTCGGTTCAAGCGAGGGCGATTCATCGGCAACTACACTCCAAAACGACAATCGCATTCTGACGTTTATTTTAGGCGATAAGATTCACTTTTGCGAATCACTCGGCTTCCAACGGTTCGCTGTGAAAAAGCCGAGCGAGCTCGGCGTGTTCCATAACGACTGCCGGATCCTTCTGGATTGCATCGAAATACTTTTTCTGAAATCCGTCCCCCGTTTCCGACGGCGCAAAGATCTTCCGCGCAAGCGAGATGGCAATCCGCGAATCCTTATCCGTAACGCCTTCTTCACTGGCAAGAGACTCATCAATGCGCACGACAAATTCCGAGATATTGTGGAGCCAGGAAAATTGGGCATCGTCAACAACCAGCCGGAAAAGTTCGCCGGCTGTCACACTTCCATGTTCCTTCTCGTAGCTTCGCCGTTCCATCTCAAGAAGCGACTTATGAATGCGCAACAATGCCTGGCGAAGCGCAACCAGTTTCTGCCTCGACGGAGTATCCCGTGCGTCGCCTTGATTCGAATAGGGATCCTTGGATAAAGCCACGTTACGCTCCCGCCTTAAAGTGTGCGCCCGCCCGCCGAATTCTACTCTGATGCGCTTCCCTTCGCGTGTACCACCAGATCGTTTCTGACCCCGGTGATTTTCGGCACGGCACTGGCCCGGGCGCCCGCAAGGTTCTTGTCCGAAAGAGACTCGACCGAACCCGTGAGCGCTACGCTGCCGTTTTTGACGATGATGTGCACCGGTGGAACATTTTGAACGGCATAACGCTCGAGCGTGGAGTCCTCATAAAGAGCGCGATAAACCGCACGACGCAGGTCATCGTCGGCCGGGGAAGCGGGCAGCACTTCAATTTGATTGATTACCGTGTCCACGCCCTCAATGCTCCTCATCGCCCCTTCGGCATTCTCCTTGAGGCTGCGGCGCAGCACTTGACCGGTCAAGGTCACCTTGCGCCCTTCAAGAGTGAAGTTGATGGAATCGAAAACGGAGTAAAAGGGCAGCACCAGAATCTGGTGGTGAATCTCTCGCGAAAGATTGGAGGTGCCGTTTTCTGGTGGTTTCGCAGAATTTCTGACAGGAACGGTCTGACCGGCAACACCGTGGGTTGCGATCGCGCAAAGGAACGCGCACCCTGCCAGCCGAGTGGCGATCCGCCTCATCGGAGGGCCTCTTTTGTCCAGCGCAAAAATTGCGCCTGTTTTTGATCCATGGCACGCCGGCCTTAGGCCGTGAACTCGCTTGCGGTACACTGTTAGCATACGACAGGGAATCGCGGACACTCACTCGATTTCTCAAGCGCCCGATTGCCCCTGGAGAGTGAATCTCGTGCTGGCCATTGCCCATCGTGGCGCATCAGGGTACGCGCCCGAAAATACCTTTGCTGCTTTTCGACGCGCGGTTTCGCAGGGAATCTCCTTCATCGAAACCGATCTGCACTTGACCCGCGATGCCCACTTCGTTGCGATCCACGACGAAACCGTAGAGCGCACCACAAACGGCAACGGCTCCATCCATGAAATGACGCTTGCGGAAGCGCGCCGACTGGACGCGGGTTCCTGGTTCGCCAGCGAATTCATCGGCGAACGCATTCCAACCTTGGAAGAAATCCTCGAGTTTACAAAAAAGCACGATGTAGTGTTTTACTTGGAACTCAAGCCCAGCGGCTTCTGGGGCGGAGAGCATGCCCTGATCAGTAACCTGCGCGATTCGGGAGAGATTCCACGAAGCGTGGTGATCTCTTTCGATCCTTCGATCCTGGCGGCCCTGCGAAAGATCGAGCCGACACTGATGACTGGCCTTTTGTACGACGGAAAAATCGACAATCCGTTCGACAAAGCCTTGGAAATCGGGGCGCGTCAAATTGCCGTGCACGGCGATCTCGTCACGCCGAATTTCCTTCAGCAAGCACGGAAACGAGACCTGCAAGTGGTGTGCTGGACGGTAAACTCCCCAGCCCATATGCGCATTCTGGCTTCGGCCGGCGTCGACGGAATCATGAGCGACTATCCGGACCGCCTTTTGACGGTGCTGAAGAAATAGCCCGATAGAGCGCCAGAAATTCCGGCACCGTTAATTGTTCCGCCCGCGCATCTTGCCGTAGCTTCATTTCCGTCAAAATTTCGCGTGTGCGTTCGGGACGGGAGACTGTCCGCAGATTATTGGAAAGCGTCTTGCGCTTTTGCGCGAAACAGGTTTTTACAAAAGCAAGAAAGTTTGAGGCATCGCGGCGCTCAAACCCTACGGCTTGGCCCGGAAATCTCAAAGTGACAAGCGCGGAAGCGACTTTGGGCGGCGGACGAAATGCCGCCGGAGGAAGCCGCAGCACAAACTCCGGCCGAGTGTAGAACTGGGTGACTACGGACAGATAGCCATATTCTTTCGTACCTGGCCGGGCGGCAAGTCGCTCGGCGACTTCCAGCTGAACAACGATGTGAATCTCGTCGATCTGACCGGCGAACTCGAACAGATGATGGAGGATCGGCGACGTGATGTAGTACGGCAGATTGCCATAAATGCGCATGCGGCGTCCGGGCGCAAGCGCGCCCAGATCAGCCTCAAGAACGTCCCCGGCCGCAATCGTGAGATTCACATGGTTCTCTGCAAGGCGCTGCAGACTGGCTATGAGCGCACGGTCGAGCTCCACGGCAATCACCGGAGCGCCGCTTTTGAGGAGGTGCTCGGTCATCTCCCCATGCCCGGCGCCAATTTCGATCCAGCAAAAATTCGAGGAGGATTGCGCGCTAGGTTGCATTCCGTATGGGGAAACGCGGATAGCGCGAGCAATCTTTTCACGCCACGCGGCGTCGCCGAGAAAATGTTGACCAAGCCGTTGTCTCGCCATGAAGTGTGTGGAAAGTGTAACAGGGAGAGGATGGAACTTTTGGCACCGTGTTAACATCAAACGTTTTCAACAGAACAGGGGGGAGCACATGGCGAAAGGCTACTGGATTACTTTTTATCGGTCGATTACGGATGCAGCGGCGTTAGTAGAGTACGGAAAGCTGGCGGGACCAGCCATCGAGGCCGGAGGCGGAAGATTGCTGGTACGCGGTGTCCCGGTGAAAGCCTACGAGGCGGGGCTGAAAGAGCGCACCGTCCTGATCGAGTTCGAGAGCGTCAAAGAGGCAACCGCAACGTTTGAGAGTGAACGCTATCAGTCAGCTGCAAAGCTCTTAAAGGGCGCAGCGGAAAGGGATATACGCATCATCGAAGGCAGCTGAACGGCTAGCTCGGCAAAGCGCCAGTCGTAAATCAGAGACAGTTCGAATTGCAGGGATCGGTTCGAAGGACGCTGCGCCAAACTGACCTCAGAATTTCCGTTCATCCCCAGTTCAAATTCATTCCGAGCCTGAGGTAGGCGGGCGCAGCGGGGAACGGGTTTTTTCATCCGCATATCCTCCCGTAGGGACCGCCCTCTGACGCCGTCCGCTATTGGAAGCAGCAACAGGCCGCCGCGACACCGCAGCCAAACTTGACGCTTTCACCTGGGTCCGTTAGCGTAAGAATTTCGTCCTGACCATGCGAATCCTCTTCGTGGCATCTGAAGCCTTGCCGTACGCAAAAACCGGCGGTCTCGCCGACGTGATCGAAGCCCTGCCGAGAGCCCTGGTGAAATTGGGCCACGAAACAGCCGTGTTCTTGCCCCAGTATCGCGGAGTGATCGCCACCTCCGTGGACATGCCCAGTCTCACCATTCCGCAGGGCACCCGCCTCCGCTTTCCCGCGATTACGAATGGTGGCACGCATCGCGGCGTTCGTTATCTTTTCCTCGACGATCCTTTCTATTTTGACCGCGACGGAATCTACGGAGGCAATAATCGCGAATATCCAGACAATGGCGAACGTTTCACGGAATTCTCTCGCGCGGCGATCGAGCTCGCGAAGCAGCTCTGGAAACCCGACCTGATTCACTGCCACGACTGGCAAAGCGCCATGGTCCCATTGCTACTGCGGACTTCCTACGCGGATGATCCGGTGATGCGGGACGTTCCCGTCGTCTTCACCATTCACAACATGGGATATCACGGCCTTTTTC
Organism: Candidatus Acidiferrales bacterium; assembly: GCA_963722985.1. Classification (GTDB taxonomy): domain Bacteria; phylum Acidobacteriota; class Terriglobia; order Acidiferrales; family UBA7541; genus Acidiferrum. The sequence goes on from CAVROZ010000009.1 coordinate 470,770, forward strand.
CAAAGGATGTCCTTGACCGCGCGGGCATTCCCGCAGGCGTATACCAGCCCGGAGGAATTGAGTTTTTCGGCAACGTCAATTTCCTCAAGGGCGGATTGATCTATTCGGATTATCTGACTACGGTCAGCAAGAAATATGCGGAGGAAATCCAGACCTCCGAATTCGGATTCGGCCTCGAAGGCGTTGTCCGCACGAGAGCCGATCGTCTGGCCGGCATCCTCAACGGAGTGGATTACTCAATTTGGAGTCCCGAGCGGGACACTTTGATTCCGGCAAAATATTCCGCGAAGAACCTCGCCGGCAAGCGCGCCTGCAAGGAAGCGCTGATCGAAGAATTTAAACTGATCAAGGATAACCCGAACCGTCCCGTGCTTGGAATCGTCTCCCGCTTCGTCGACCAGAAGGGATTCGACCTGATTGCGAGAATTGGGCGGGAGTTGATGCAGGAAGACGTATTGCTGGCGGTGTTGGGAACGGGCGAGCGCCGCTACGAGGAATTGTTCCGCGCCCTGGCGATCGATTTCCCTGGCCGCGTTGGCCTAGTGATTGGCTACGACGATCGGTTAGCGCATTTGGTCGAAGCGGGCGCGGACATTTTTCTGATGCCCTCCAAGTATGAACCTTGCGGTCTGAACCAGATTTACAGCCTGCGTTACGGTACGGTTCCGGTGGTACGGGCCACGGGTGGTTTGGACGACACCATCGAACCCTTCGACCTCCAGCACGGCACGGGGACGGGATTCAAGTTCTGGGAGTACTCTGGCCCGGAGCTGCTTCACGCGATCCGACAGGCCTTGCATCATTTTTCCGATGAAGGGGTCTGGAGACGCCTCCAGCTGAACGGGATGGCCAAGGATTTTTCGTGGAACACCTCGGCGGCAGAATATGCGAAACTATATGAAGCTGCCCGTGCGGCACGAAACCAAACGGCTGTTCCATCATCTAATTAAAACAGGAAAGCGGCCGCTCGGTTGCGGCCGGTCGAGGAAACAACGAAAAGTCATGGCTGACAACATCCTTACGGTGAATGATGGCAATTTCGAATCAGAGGTGCTGACGGCGAGCAAGGCCCAACCGGTCATGGTCGATTTTTGGGCTGAGTGGTGCCGCCCCTGTCACATGCTAGCACCGACGGTTGCTGAAATTGCGCAGGATTATGCCGGCAAACTGAAAGTGACCAAGTTGAACGTCGACGAAGCCATGAACTCCGCTGGCCGCTTCAACATTCGCGGTATTCCGACCCTGTTGGTTTTCAAGGATGGCCAAGTCGTCGAGCAAATCGTGGGCGCCGTGCCAAAGGACCAGATCACCAAGGCTCTCGAGCGCCACCTAGGATAACGGCCACCCTGTAGCGCAGTATGAGCCTGCCGCAGGCCCTGCGGGGCTTTCTTTTCTTGGGGTTGCGCCCCAAACGCAGAAACGGGCTTTAGCTCGTGAGACTGCTTAGCACGACTCAAGGATCCCTACTTGGCATCAAGTCAATCCGTCTCTACCCGGCGAGTAAAACCGGCCGATCATCCGCCCTCATTGGCGGGGGATCGTGGACCAATCGCGATGTCTCGCCCGGGATTGCACGAAACCGTGCTGGGGGTGCTCAATCCACTTCCTCGCGGACGCATTTTAGATTGTCCAGCAGGCGAAGGCGCGCTAGTCGAACGCCTCATTTCTGCTGGATTCGACGTCCAAGCCTGCGACCTTTACGACGAGCTGTTCCGTCTGGACAATGTGGAAATCAAGAAAGGCGATTTGAGTGGAACGCTGCCATACGACAGCGGCTCCTTCGATTACATCACGTCGCTAGACGGGCTTGAGCACATTGACTCGCCGCCGCAGGCCTTCCGCGAATATCGTCGCTTGCTCAGGCCCAGCGGCCATCTGATCATCAGCGTTCCAAATATCATGAATGTAGAAGAGCGGCTGAAGTGGCTTCTGTTCGGCTACACCTCGCACTTCAAGCCGCTCTCGAACAAGTTCAAGGCGCAAATTCACCACGACACCGCCGGAAAAAAAGAAATCGCCGTTCATGCGAACCCCATTGGCTACAATGAGTTGCGTTACTACCTCGAGCTCAATGGCTTCGAAATTCAAGACGTCTACAGGGACCGCGTGAAAGCAAATCAGTGGCTTTATTTTCCGATCACGGCTTTAATACGCCTCATGACCGCGTTGACGCCGGAAGCTCGCCGGCAGGACCGCTGGACGCGCGAGCTCGCGTCGGATCCCGTGCTCCTCGGCGGAAACACCTTGATCATTCACTCCATCCTGAAAAAGTGAAACCGATGGCCAACGAGAGCGCAACACCGGCGCGTTGTATCTGGGCTTCCAACGAACTGAACATTAAGTACCACGATGAAGAGTGGGGCAGACCGGTGCACGACGACCGGGTATGGTTCGAGTTTCTGATTTTAGAAGGCGCGCAAGCCGGACTGAGCTGGGACACGATCTTGCGCAAGCGTAAACGCTATCGTGAAGTCTTCTCCGGCTTTGACCCGGCGAAAGTAGCCCGATTCGGCAAGGAAAAGGTGCGAGCTCTTCTCCGCGATCCGGGCATTGTGCGCAACCGCCTGAAAATCGTGGCAACAATCGCAAATGCAAGGGCATTTCTGGAAATCCAGAAAGAGTACGGAAGCTTCGACAAATACATTTGGCGATTTGTAGGTGGAAAGCCGATTCTGAACAAATGGACGTCCCATAAGCAACTTCCTGCCAAGACCCCTCTCTCCATCGCTCTGAGCAAAGACTTGCTGAAACGCGGTTTTCGCTTTGTAGGTCCCACCATCTGCTACGCCTTCATGCAAGCGACGGGCCTGGTTAACGATCACCTGGTCAGCTGTCATCGTTTTTCGCAACTTTCTAAGTAGTGCTCGATAAAACGTCGCTTCACTGTGTTTAGTAGCAGTAGCCTGCCGCAGCGGGCTATCCGTCGTTTGCATAATCTGCTCTGCTTCGCTCAAACAATCGACCCAACAACCAGCGAAAGAAATCTCACCAAGCACCCGGCGGCATGCGTCACCAGAAACAGGACTACTCTGTTCGTCCCCAAACTGTTCCCTAGAACAAAGGTCGTTGCAGGCAGAATCCGGGTCCAGATTCCCAGAGGAACGGCGCACTTCCAGTTGGCGACGGCGACAAGCCCTTTCAACGGCAGGACCACCTGCGAAGGGAAAAAAAACAAGGCGCTGCAGGCGCTAAAGGCGACAATCGCCGCAATCGCAAATAAATAGTTCATTTTCATGACAATATCTCCTTCAACGAGCGGGCTGACCCACTCGCAAGAAATCGCAAAATCCAACTTCCTTCACTCAGTAGTCGAAAACGACGCCCCAAATTCGACATACTGGTAGAGCAGGCACAACGGCCGTTCGGCGGCTTCGAGCACGTGGCGCACGCAAATGACAACCGGAGAAAAAAACAACAGAATTTACGACCGGGTCGACGCGATCTACCGCACCGAGTCGCGCCGCGTTTTCGCCACACTGATTCGTCTTCTGGGCGACTTCGATCTGGCTGAAGAAGCCGTGCAAAACGCATTCGCCGCGGCCGGCGAACAATGGCCGCATGAAGGCTTACCGGCAAATCCGTGCGCCTGGCTGGGTTCGACGGGCCGCTTCAAAGCAATCGACGCCCTCCGTCGGCAAGCCCGCTTCGATGCGTCAATCAAGGAATCAATGAATCAGTTGGGAATCGCGCAATATCCAACCGCCGAGGAACAACAAGAACTCGAAGACGACCGCCTCCGTCTGATCTTCACCTGTTGCCATCCAGCTCTGCCACCGGACGCGCAGGTGGCGCTAACGCTGCGAGAAGTCTGCGGTCTGACAACGGAAGAAATTGCGCGGGCGTTCCTTACTTCGGCCTCCACCATCGTCCGCGCCAAATCGAACATCCGTGAAGCCCACATCCCCTACGAAGTTCCCGCGCGCGCGGACATTCCAAGCTGCCGGGATCATTCCCTCTGGAACCGCGACGACCATATCAGTGAGGGCGCCGCGCTCGTTCGCCGCGCGCTCAGCTCTCGCCGCTTCGGCCCCTATACCCTTCAAGCCGCGATCGCCGCCATTCACGCCGAAGCCAAAAGCAGCGCTGCCACCGACTGGGACGAAATCGTCGGCTTGTACGATCTGTTAATAAGGGTCGATCCCTCGCCTGTCGTCGAGCTGAACGGCGCTGTGGAATCGCTTCGCGCGTCACGACCAAGGACTATGTCGCGTGGGAGAAGTTCGCGCGTAAGAATATCCATGATCAGAATCTCCACACGCGGACCGTGTCCTCCAATTGCCGGAAGGAGAGTCCCGGCGTAAGGGCACCGGGTCATTTCCTGACAGGGAAGTACTAGGTACTTGTCCGATCGTTACCTCAGACGCTGGAAGGTTTGGGGTATGCACTCGCACGGGCCTCTGCTCCGCGAGAAGTGGAAACAACGCGACACAGATTGCGGAGGTGGCTGTGAAACATTAACCACCCGACATGAGCGAGCTGTTGTGGTCGTGAGCAGACGACGGCATACACCCGCTCGCTTTGCGGCTCAACAGATGCACCGGTGTTTCCAAGCTGAATGAGCCATTGTTGCCAGTCTTGCGGTGACAAATGTTCTAGGAATTCCACCGTGAACGAAGGATTCTCCAACCTTAACTCCTGTGCCATCGAAGAACATCATAGACCATCAGATGCCTAACTCCCGATTTGTTAGCGTAGGACGAAGCCGCCCGGCGGCGGACGAGATTTGGCTCATGGTTAATCATCGAGCGAGCTTAGTGTAATTGCTGTGCGGGCAGTATCTTCGCTGCTTCCACATCGATAGTGAAGGCGCAACTCCGCTGACTCCCCGTCTCATGCCATAAATTTGGGGTGCCAAAAACAATCGAGCAATGGCTGCTGTTCAAATATTTCGATGGTGAGTTCACGCCGCTATCGACCCCTCAAAACGGAACAACTCGCGGAGAAAGCGCGCTCGAAATATCCAGAGCGAGAGCGGAAAGGGATTGGGGTCGGAGTGGTGCGGATCAAATCGTAGCTCAGGACGACTGGCCAGTGCCCAACGATAAGAGAATTAACGAAGGTGGCTTACCTATTTTCCAGAACAATCTTGCCTTCTACCGAACCCGTCGCTAAGAGTTCGATGGCCCGTCTCGCTTCAAGGAGCGGAAAGGTGCGGGTGACGAGCGGGTCAATCTTCTTCTCTAGCAGGAGTGCGAAGATCTTCGGCAGGTCCTCGCGCAGAGGCTTCGGATCCTTTCGGTACAACGCTGTGATGCCGTAGAACTTGCCACGTCGGCCCCGCAGACGCGCACCCAGAAGAAGATTGCCGAACATAACAAGCTTCGAGAGCGTTCCGGCAGCGCCCATGAATCCAAATCCCACCACCGTCCCGCCCCGCCGCAACGCGCCGATACACGGGCCAATATTAGCGCCGCCGACTGCATCAAAGACGTAATCGACACCCTTCGGTTCGAGAGAACGCATGAGACCGTCGAGCGGCCCTGCCTGATAGTCGATTGGCGTCGCACCGAGCGACCACAAGATGGCATGCTTCCGCGCAGATGCGGCCCCGTAGGTCTTTACACCGGCCAGCCGTAATAATTGTAGTGCCGCCGTACCCACTCCTCCTGCGGCACCAGTGACCACTGCGGTTTGGCCTGCCCGCACTTCCACAACTCGGTGGATCATTTGCCACGCCGTCACATAGTTCAGAATTACCGCGGCCGCTTCGAGATCAGACACGCCGTCTGGGATACGAAGAAAGTCTTCAGCTTTCCGCACCAAAAGTTCTGCGAAGCCACCATATACTGTGAGTGCGGCAACGCGCTGGCCAACTTCGTAGCCAGTTACTCCTGCGCCAGAAGCTTCCACTGCAGCAGACACCTCATAACCCGGCACGAATGGTACCTTCGGTGCGAACAAATAGTTGCCGGCAAGCATGGCTAAGTCGGTCGAACCTACGCCAGCAGCACGGACCCGCACGCGAAGTTGATCTGGGCCGAGAGGCTCTACCGGCAATTCCACCACCTGAAGAACTTCAGGTCCGCCCTTCCTCGTCAACATCACGGCGCGATATGTCTCTGTAATGGACATCCTTTGAGACCTCCGCAATACCATACCAAGCTGACTTCTGACAACTTGCTGACCTGCCGTGTCGGCGCAAAATGAGAATGTCCGGTTTGTGCAAAGTAGAAATGTCCGCTTCCATGGGAGGCCGAGGGGCCCATGGAAATGGAGCGGATCGCTTTGAGCCAACGAGAACGGGACCGATGGAAAGTGTTGCACGAGGTACAGCAGAAGCATCTGACGCAGGTCGAGGCAGCCGTGCGGCTTAAAGTAACCGACCGCCAGGTGCGGCGGATGCTGCTCCGCCTTCGCGAGCGCGGAGATCACTCCCTGGTTCACGGGCTGCGCGGCCGGCCATCAAACCGCAAGCTGGCAGCCCGCTTCGAACAGAAGATTCTGGCGCGACTGCGCCAGCGTTATGCGGATTTCGGACCCACGCTGGCCGCCGAACACCTCGCCCAGGAGGGTCTCTCCGTGAGCCGGGAGACGCTGCGAAAGTGGATGACCCAGGCGGCCTTGTGGCGCCCGCGCGCCCAGCGCGTGAAAACCGTGCATGTGTGGCGCGAGCGCAGAGCCAGTTTCGGGGAGCTGGTGATGCAGGACAGCTCTCCGTTCCGCTGGCTGGAGGATCGCGGTCCGGCTTGCCAGCTCATCGCCCTGATCGATGATGCCACCAGCCGCATCTGGGGACGGTTCACCGAGCACGACAGCACCGAAGAGAACTTGCGAACCCTGCAGGGATGGTTACGGCGCTATGGACGTCCCTTGGCTCATTACACCGATAAAGCCAGCATTTTTCGAAAGGCCGGGCCGCAGCCGCTTCCCGAACAACTGCGGGGAGAGCCGCTGCGCACACAGTTTGGGCGAGCGTTGCACGAACTGGGGATCGAATGGATCGCGGCCCACAGCCCGCAAGCGAAAGGGCGTATCGAGAGGTTGTTTGAAACGCTGCAGGATCGCCTGGTGAAGGAGATGCGCTTGGCGGGAATCGACAGCATCCTGGGAGCGAATCATTTCCTGGAGACGCGCTTTCTTCCTGAGTGGGAGCAGCGGTTCACGGTCGTGCCTCGCTTGTCGCGCAATGCGCATCGACCACTCAGCCGAGAACAGCACTTGGAAGAGATCCTGAGTGTGCGCGTGGCCCGTAGGGTGGCCGAGGATCACACCGTCAGCTGGGATGGAAATCGCTGGGGGATAGTGCGGGAAGAAGTCTGTGCCGGGCTTCGTGGAGCTGCGGTTGAGATCGAACGGCGGTTAGACGGAAGTCATTGGTTGCGCTACCGCGGGCGCTATCTGCGGCTGCACTCTTGCTCAGAACCCTCACGAATGTCCGCAAGTCCTTCCGGCCTACGGCCTCCAGGACTTGCGGAACAAGCACCAAGACCCAAAAACAAAATCAAACCTAAATACCATGTACCTGCGAATCACCCTTGGAGAAAACCATGGAAGCGGACATTTCTATCTGGCGAAAACCCGGACATTTCTACTTTGCGTTGACACTTGCTGACCTGCCGAAAATCGTCGAGGCGCGGCGAGATCAGCCAGACTTTTTCGTCGAGCAATGCGTGCATCGCTTTGGCATCGACTTTTCGGATCCTCGCGCGATCAGGGCTCGCTGGAAGTTGCCAGCGCGAGAGCGGAAAACGATTGGGGTCGGTGTGATTCGGATCAAAGCCTAATCGCAGAGAAAGGGCAAGTCAGGTCAGCTTGCGACACCGGAGACGGCGCGTCAAAAAAGACTCTTCGCAATTGACACCGCGCCCGTCGCTGACATTATCCAACTGCCGCCAGTTCAAGCGAGAAAACGAGGCAAATGCATGACTCGCAGAACTGGACAGAATCCGGAGGTGCGTGTTGGCAAACGCTCCGACGGAACGAAGCACTTTTACTTTCAATACTGGATTGATGTTCCAGGACAGGAAGCAAGAGTGCGAAAGACGGAAGTCATCGGGCCAGTGAAAACCCCAAAGGCGAAAACTGGCAAAGATGGCACCGTGGAAAACGGATTCACGAAGAGTGAGGCAGAGCGAAAGAAGTTGGAATTCCTTGCGAATCTCAACCCGAGTAGTTATCAGCTTCCTTCTTCGCAAACGTTTTCGGATGCAGTGAAGTTTTACAGGGAGGTGTTCGCTCCAAGAATGCTTAGGGCTTCAACGTTCGATATCGCGGACGGGCATCTCAAGAAGCACCTTGAGCCAGATTGGAACGTCATCCCCATGGAACATATCAACATCGATTCGGTTAATGAGTGGATCTGGAAGAAAAGGAAGGATGGCCTTTCCTGGGTGACCATCAAGAACATTCTGCGGACAATGCAACGTGTTCTTTCGCCTCCAAGGACAAGAAACCCCCTTTCTCGCAAAACGGACTAGCAATTCTTGAGCGTGACAGTTGAAGATGAAGATCGATAACCGCCAAAAGGTAGCGTTCTCTTGGGATCAGACTGTTCAGATTGTCGGACAAGTTCAGAAACTCGACAATCTGGGAGCTGCCCGCAAAGAACAATACTCGACGCTGTTGTTAGTGGCATCTGCTTCTGGTCTGCGATGCAGCGAATTGCTTGCATTGCGAGTCAACGACATTGACTTCGATGCGAGTTCGATTCGAGTGGATGAATCTTCAGATCAAAGGACAGCAGGGAAGATCGGGCCGTGCAAGAACGCGACAGCCTATCGAACTGTGCTGCTCCATGATTCCGAAGGCCAAAAGGCATTAACGGCGTTGCGTCGCTTCATCAAACTAGGTGCGACATCGGACCGCCTCATCTTCCTCTCGAAAAAGAACGGTCCACTTCGTGAGACCACAATCCTGAATCAATGCTTGCATCCAGCCCGTGACGTGCTGAGGTTCGAGCGCGCGGGGCTTCGCACATTCCGTGCAGGCTGCAATCGTCGTTGCGAACTGGCCGGATTAGCTCCTGCCGTGATTCGCCAGCAGATGGGCCATACATCTGCGGCGATGACGGCACGCTACAGCGGGGAGATTCCTCTCGACCAGATTAAGGCAGAATTCTCTTCCAAGTTTGGCAATAAAATTGATGTTTTGGAAAATATTGAAAACAGGAATCGGCTTTGATCGCAGCTTAAATGTAGTAAAATCAATATCGAGCGGGCGTCGTACAATGGCAGTATAGAAGCTTCCCAAGCTTCGGACGTGGGTTCGATTCCCATCGCCCGCTCCAGAAACATCGATGATTCAATTACCCTTACGCGGCTAAGTTACTGAAATGCCCTACTGAAATGGTCGGTTTTGGACGCCAGTTGGACGCTGCGGACTCCAATTGGACGCCGCAAAAAAATTGCCCGCGAGCGGGCGGGATGCTGCCATCGTCGAAGTTGGTACTAATCCGAACCTTTCCGATTTCGCGACGTATCAGGAGTTAGTTCCGTTCGAAGCTCTAGATGCGATCCGTATCGCTGTTGCCGTTATTGTGATACTCATCTCAGGGTTCTGCCGTTTCGGGAGGCTCCGATGAAAACATTCTCTGATCCCCGATTTCTTGTAATTTACTCCGCCGTTGTAACAATCGCGTTCGCCGTGACTTTGCTGTGTGGTTTCGCAACGACGCGTAACGCAACGTTCGACATCCTTACCGTGCATCGGATCGATTTCGTCGAGCCCGATGGCACGCCGCGCCTGATTATTTCGAATCGCGAAAGCTTTCCTGGTGCGTACATGCGCAAAAAAGAGTACCCGCGTCCGGATCGCCGTGATGCCGCCGGAATGCTTTTCGTCAACGACGAAGGTTCGGAAATGGGTGGCCTGATTTTTAGTGGCCTGAAAGAGAAAGACGGCACGATTCAGAATCACGCTCATTTGAGTTTCGACCAATACGAGCAGGATCAGATTTTCGCTATTGATTCCGGCCGTGAAGATCAGGAAAAATTCTCAGCGATTCGCATCGGCGAACGCGGTGATTACCCAATTCAGCAAGCGTACGATGCGAAGCTGCGCATCGACAAGTTGCCCAAAGAGCAGCAGGAGGAGGAATGGAAGAAGTTCTTCGCTACACATAGCGGCGACGCAAATCGTATTTACCTCGGACGTTCGCCTGATAAATCCGCATCGTTACGCATCAAGGATTCCGACGGACGCGATCGCCTCGTCCTGCGCGTCAACGCCGACGGCGTGGCGGTTGTTCAGTTCCTCGATGGCAACGGCAAAGTCACCAACGAAATCACAGCCGCAAAGTAGAGGGCTGCTGTCCGCTGAATTTCAAGTTTCCGGTTACCCGACTTCTCGGGACTTAATTGGTAGTGTGATATAAAATTCAAGCATTCCTGACTCCCACGTCCGGTTTGTGGCTAATCTAAGCAGTATCGGCGCTCAGCACGCGAAAAATACTGGCCCCATCGTCGGTTTACATAATCAGGAACAAAAGCTCAATCGCGCTGAGCTCAAGGTCCTTCACCTCCCCGCAGCGTATTTTATGGAAAATCTTTTCATGAGTATCGTACCACTGCGCTCGATGGGGGCGTTGCCAGGAGGTTTACGGGCCGAAGTCCCAATGCCGTGGATAGACACACAAGACATCGGTGCGTATGCCGCCACTCGTCTCGCAGCACGGTCCAGGAGCTACACGGTCAGCGCGACATCTCCATGAAGGAGACGGCCTCAATTGTCGGCAGCGCTATCGGGAAGCCCAATCTCGAATACGCAATTGCCGAGAATGATGTTTGAGACGGCCCTTTGAAGGTGGGTGACCGACAGCAACGCGCCGAGAGCGGCTACTGTTATCTGAATTGATAGCGAGCGGCGGTTAGTTGGTGCGTTCGTCGGCTGCGCCATGCCGAGAGTTATAGTTAGCTGGGGCGAGAAATTCTTCAGTAGTCATACCATCGCCTTGTTCAATCTGAACATCGCTGACCGGATCTGAAGAACCGCGACTACATGACTCCTGTTATTGAATGGACTCAGAAAAAATTTAGCGAGCCTTTCGATAGCCGCGGGGGTAAAGTTGGTCGAGAATAACGGAAAGTTGGATAGCCGAGTCTTTGTGAGGAACATGCCAGTTGCCGCGGGGGTTAAATCGAGTCGTTTATGTGGCTTGCGGGTCGGCGTACAGGTGTGCCTCGGGGCTCTTGGGATTCTGTTGTGTGGAGTTTTTAGTTCCGCTGCTACGGCAAAACCGGGAGGGAAGAATGTTCTAGTGCTATATGGTGTTTTTTCTATCGATAATTATGGCTCAGATGTTATTGGATCTTCGATACGAGCTCATTTTCCGGGGCAAGTCACCTTTTATGTCGCACTCATGGATACCCCGGAAGGGGATGCCAAGTCTTATCAGGAAAGCCTAGCGGAGACTTTGCGCCGCCAGTTCGCTGAGATAAAGCTGGATCTTATCATAGCAATTTACACCCCTGGACTTCGATTCGCGGTGCAATATCGCGACAGGATATTTCCGGGTGTGCCCATCGTCTTTACACAACTCACCGCCGGCGAGTTAGACAGCCAGTTGAAGGGACGAGGAGTGACGGGTGTGACAGTTCCTGTGGATTTTCGACGAACGATCGACCTTGCTCTCCATCTACATCCTGACACGAATACGGTCGCGGTGATAACAGAAAGGCAGTGGTTGGCAGCCGCCCACTCCGAGCTTCTTCGTTATCAAGACAAGGTGAGGGAAATCGACCTTGTGGGACCCCCTAGCAGTCAGCTAGTCGAGAAAGTAGCAGCGCTTCCTCCTCATACGGTGGTCCTATTTCTGCTTGGGCCAACTGCTTCAAAATTGTCACCCATCACAAACTGGGATGTGCTCCGCCTGGCCTCACTGCGTCTGCCAACCTATTCGCCCTGGCGCTCTCTCTGTTTGAATCGCGGCGGAATTGGCGGAGCGTACCCTGACTATTCAAAAGAGCATCAGTTGACGGCGGAGCTAGTCACCCGAGTGCTATCGGGTGAAGCAGCAGAGAACATTCCCATTGTCAATGACTCCAATGTTCAGGTTGAGGTCGATTGGCGCGAGATCCGCCGATGGCATATTTCGCAGTCGGCTTTACCGCCCGGCACTGTGATTTTGTATAAGGAACCCACTCTTTGGGAACGCGGACGGCAATATTTCCTAGCTGGGGTAGCGGTAATTGTCGTTCAGGCGTTGTTGATTTTTGCATTGCTCTGGCAACGAGCAAGGAAACGAAAGGCCGAGGCCGTACTTCGCGAGAGCGAGAGACGCTTCCGAGTGATGGCAGATACCACGCCCTCGCTTATCTGGATGTGCGACGAAAAGGGGAAGGTCACCTACCTTAATGAACACAGACGCTTGTTTACAGGTTCAGACGCAAATGTTGGGTACAGTGACAGCTGGACAGGTTACATTCATCCGGACGATTTGAACAACGTTAGGAATGCTCTTTCTAAGGCCCTGCACAATCATCAGCCTTTTTCAAAGGAATACCGGCTTCGCCGCACGGATGGAGTGTACCGATGGGTATTCGACGTTGCGGCTCCTAGGTCTAATGGAGATGGATCTTTTGCGGGGTTTATTGCCTCGGCAGTGGACATCACCGATCAGAAAGTGGCGCGGGAAGCACTCGAAAAGATAAGTGGCCAACTGATTGCAGCTCAAGAGAAAGAAAGAAGTCACCTAGCAAGGGAGTTGCACGACGACATTTGCCAGCGGCTTGCCATGCTTTCGCTAAGGATTGAGAAGGTAACCAAAGGTTGGGGCCAAGGACACGTGCCGGTAGCCGATCAACTGGATAAAATCTGGCAACAATGTTCCTCCCTTACGTCTGATGTTCAAGCCTTGTCTCACGAACTACACCCCTCGATTCTTGACAATCTAGGCCTTGCGACCGCGGTCGAGAGCTTATGCCGAGAAGTTTCCGAGCAAAACAATGCCGTGGTCGAGTTTGTCTCGAGCAATGTACCAAATTCTTTGCCTCGTGAAGTATCGCTCTCGCTCTTTCGAGTGGTTCAGGAAGCCCTACACAATGCAGTAAAGTACAGCGGTCAAACGCATTTCGAGGTACGCCTGCAAGGAAAGGACGGAGAAATCGAACTCGAGGTCAGTGATTGGGGCTCAGGGTTTGACGCGACGAACCTAAAGAATGGCGGAGGAGGATTGGGGCTAGTAAGCATGGCGGAAAGAATTCACCAGGTGAATGGAACCTTCCATATCGATTCTCAACCAGATGCGGGGACGCGAATTCGAGGATGTGTGCCACTTGCGAGAGAGTTGAAGGACGCCGCCCTGCGAACTGATGCAACGCAGTGATTCCGCTGTAGGCCGCCCATGTGATGTTCTGCGAGCGGCATTCCTTCCGCGAAGGGATGGGGAGAGAATGTGCGGGTCTCGACCACTTCTCATGCATTTTCTGGAATAGCACACATGAGTTTTGGGAAGATTCCAGAAGAAATATGTGCGGTTCTCAAGCCGCCGGGCGGCTACGTCCAAACGGCAAAACCGGAAAGGTTCGTACTAGAAGTCGGTCAGAGGGATTTAGCGGCTTGTTCCAAGGCCCATCGCATTTCCCCGGCCCTTCCATTCTTTTCGCCGAAGGCTCGCAGAATCTCAAACACGTCTTTCAGTGAATAACCCTCGCTTTCCAGCAAATGGTCTCTGACCGCGCCCGTGACGCGATGCAGAAGTTCGTTATATGCGCGAAGTAGTTCAGGTTGCATCACTCGATCTGTTCCAACCTCATAGGTGTCCCGAGCGCAAATGGTGAGCGTGTTGGCGAGCCGGGCCACCCGCCGATTTACGCGATTCTGCTCCTTAGGGCCATAGGGCCGATGCTTTGGTGCTTGCTCTTCGCTCTCGCATTTGTTCGGTCTGCTGTTGGGCTTCGGAACCGCAGTCCATCGGCAAAGTCCTGATTCACGGCATAACCCGGCCCTCGAATCGCGAGTACGAGTGAATTCGCGGTCAGCTCCTAGTAAACGTCCATGTTGGTATCTGGGCCGGCGCGTACCTTGAGCCGCTGGGCGTGTCGGCGAAAACGGCAAGTTTCACGTGATCGCGTTGCACTCGCCGGTGGGCGAGTCCAGCTAGTGGCAGGCGCTTCATCCTTTTTCAGCGTATTTTTCTATTGCCTTGTGCAATTTGTGAGCGTTCTCAACTGCGATACTAATTTGTTTTTCATCGACTGGCTCGTGTCTCTGCCCGACTGCTGCGGCGAGTAGGATCGCTGCCGCAAGGAATAACTGTTCGTTTTCTTCCATTGTCTACTCCTGAGCGGTTTAAGACCGCGAATCTAGTTTCTTGGCTGTAAAGTATCATTCTTCGATCATTCTCAGACGCTCGCTATGCACACGAACGCTGCTACAGCGCGTCGATTTGAACCTAGCTTCGGAGCCGTAGAAGCGGTGAATAGCTGGGTTTCCTCTGTCCTCTCAAGTGCTTTTGCCCACTAGGGGAACCAATGGGGCAATACCCAGACGTGTCACTGCGGGAGGATGGTCTTCGTTCCAGATAGTCAGGCCCGGAGCGTAGCCGGTGATGAGCACGTGATTTGTGACAATGTCCGTTGAGAAGCCACTGTCAATGTGAAGGGTCGCACCTTCGTGCTCATAAAGGGCCAATACAGGAGGAAGATGAGGCACCACATCCCAAAGATTCACGATGCGATAACAGATGTTGACCCGCGTTTCGAAAAACCGAACATAATCAGGGTGGCCGACGCGTGGCTCGGCAAATGTGTATACGATGGGTGCTAGACGACCGGCGACATCATTTAACAAATCAGGAGCGCACAGGCCACAGAGCGCTGCGCCGAGACTGTGGCCTGTGATGAGAATCTCTTTGCAGTTGGTGGCCTTGGACTCTACGAGGTTGCGGAGATTCTCTCGCACAGCTTCGTAGACGATCTGGAAGCCCTGATGAACCGTGCCACGTCCGGGAACAGGGCTGTACGGTGCGGGGGCGAAATCGAAGTCATCGAGCCAATCCCTAAAATATTCGGTGCCGCGGAAACAAACAACAAGCCTTTGATTTTTCTTGTCGACACATAGCCAGCCGAAATGCTGGTTCGGTTGAGCGCTGCGCGGCATAGCCTGCACCGCTTCGCTGGTAGCATTGCTGGAGTCAGTGATTCGGGGACGGCGTGGGTGAGCAAGCATGCTTTCAAGAGGCTTACGGTGTCTCGGATCAGTTCTAGCCAACTCAACTTGAAAGGTTGGAGACAAATCAGCGAGGATTTCGAAAGCGTCGATGCCTTTGGTATAGCCCGCCGGCACATCCTCGGCGTTATACGCCCCAAGCGCAAATGGATAAACATAGTCCTGTGCGAAGTGGCCATTAAAAGCGATCATTGGTGGACCTCACGGCCGAACGAATGTGCGAATGATAACACCTGGGGCATTGAGTGTTAGAACCAAGCCGTCTCATTAAAGGTCGGATTTTCCACTCGCTGGTATCAGCAAGGCGATAGATAGTCCCAACGCCAACGCCCAAGTCACCGGCGATCCGCTTCGTCCTCAGAACCAAATCAACTCCTCTACTCGTGCGCCAGCACTTGATCGAAGCAGCCTCTCTCGCGCCCTGGTGGCCGCAATTCCGGCCACTCTGTGGGCTTGGCACGAAAACTTGTCTTAGTCCAAGTGCCCCGTTGTTCGGTACTTAGGGAACCTTGTGGCCACAATTGCGGCCATCACGCAGTAAAGAGGTTTAACGGACGTGCAGTCCCTCATAATCGCCGCTCTACTTCTCGGTAGGTCGAGGATGTTTGAATCAATTTTCTCACCCTACGGTGTCCACAAGCATCGATCGGCACCGCTGCTTCACGAACGCGAGGAGTTCCTGTTGCATCTCCAACGTCGGGGAACGGGTCCGGTCTGTCTGAGAATCTACGCCTCGCGACTGAATCAGATTGTGCGATTTCTGAATTTGACCAGTCTGCGCAGGGTGATCCGAGTGGCGCGTTCACTCGATAGCGTGAGCTCCAAACTCTGCCTCGACGCCCATTCGCTTCTGGGACAGGGAACTAAGTTTTCGCGTTTACCTAAAATACGAACTTGGCGTGATTCCTAGCGCTTTCTTGAACATGGAAGCAAAAGCGCTCGGCGTACTGTAACCAGATTCCAGAGCCGCATGCGTCACTTTTGCGCCCTCGGCCAAAAGCCGCATCCCCTGCATGAGCCGAAGTTGCTGCCGCCATTTCCCAAACGTCATTCCGATCTTCTGTTGGAACAGTCTTTCGATAGACCGCTTTCCCGCCCCAGCCCCCTTGCACAGCTGAGCGAGAGTCCGAGAATCGCAAGGATCGCTCATCAGTATTTCTGCGATTCGAACCAGCCTTGGATCGGACAAATGCGGAAGTTGCAACGGGATCCTCTGCACGGCCTCCAGCTGATGAAGAATGACCGCGACCAGGTGCATCTGCCATTTCACCGATTTCTTAAAGGTACGCACGGTACAAGCATGAAGAATCAGTTCCTTGAGCAGAGTTGAGACATTGATCACGCAACAATCTCGTGGCAGCCCTTTTGCGAGGCGTGGCTTCAGATACAGGGTTCGCATCGCCACCAAACCTGACATCGTGATGGTGTGCGGAATCTCGGCCGGAATCCAGACCGCACGGTGCGGAGGGACCACCCACGTTCCGTTTCGAGTACGAACCGTCATGACCCCCTGCGAGGCATAGACGAGTTGATCTCGATCGTGGAAGTGCAAAGGTACGACGTGGCCGGCCGGATAGTCGTGGGTAAGCGTAGTGATTGCGGACTTAAGATCGCCCGACCGATCGAAAATCCCAGATTGGCGCTTTTGCGACATCCATTGTCACCTTATCGAAAGCGCGCACAACTGGCAATCGGTAAGCTGAGGTCAGTTTCAAGATTTGGTGGGGAACATGAACCGCTTACATCAATGGCTATGCCGTTCTGACCGCTGGCGCAGTACCGTCGCACAGAGACTTCCCTGGGCAATCGGTGATACCGACCTGGGACAGAATGGTTTGGAAATCGGCCCTGGCCCCGGCTTAACGACGGACCTGTTGCGAACCTCGGTGCCTCGACTAACAGCGCTGGAGATTGATGCGACATTGGCCAGTTCACTGAGCTCGCGCTTAAAAGGAAGCAACGTTCAGGTCATCGAAGGTGATGCGACGGAGATGCCTTTTGGAGACTCGGAGTTCTCGGGCGCAGTTTCGTTCACGATGCTGCATCACGTTCCTTCTCAAGAACTGCAAAACAAGGTTCTCGCGGAAGTGCTCCGCGTTTTGAAGCCCGGCGGTTTTTTCGTGGGCAGCGACAGTCTTCAGAACTGCTTTATGAGGATCATTCATATCGGCGACACGCTTGTTCCCGTAAATCCCGATACTTTCGGGGCGCGATTGGAGAGTGCGGGTTTTGAAGTGTTGGAGGTGCAAAAGTACTCGCAAGCTTTCCGATTCCGTGCTCGACGACCATCAGCGACGCCTGTCAAAACACGAATTGGGGAATGAAACGAACCAGCTGTGATGATTCGATCTGTGGAGGAGTTACATGAATAGACTAATCCTGCATTTCAAGAGTAGCGCTTCGAAATCCATTTTTCTCGCCGTTTTGTTCGGCTTGGCGTTCGCAACAAACGGCTTTGCCGCCCCTGATGCCGATTCGTGCGCCGCGAATTCGGCAAATCGGAAACTTGATTATTGGCTCGGCAATTGGAAGATCAGCTCTGTAGGTTCGCCTGGGAATGCTCGTAGCACCGTGACCCTTTCGCTCGACAAGTGCTTGGTAGTCGAGAACTGGGACGGCGGAGAAGGCCACGATGGCCGGAACATCTTTGGATACAGTGCGGACGACAAAAGCTGGTACGGGATGTTCGCCGACAACGAGGGTCATGTTCATGTGTTCACCTCTGGCAAGGTCGCGGACGGCAAAGCGGAATTTGAAGGCATAAGTCGCGGACCTAATGGAGAAACCATATTGAACCGACTGAAAGTAATACGGCTGAGTCCGAACAAGGTCGAGCAGACATGGGAAAAATCCGGCGACAACGGCACCACCTGGAATGTGGTGTTCCGCGGGGAATATTCGCGAGCGAATCCTTAAATGACGATATCGAGAGGTATGTTATGGGTTGGAGATCGGTGTGGACTGCCGTATGTCTGATTTGCCTGCAGCTCGGCTGCTTGGGCACTCCTGCGGCACAGAGCAAGCAGCAACCAATCGTGAAGATTCAGAGCGGCCTGCTGGAAGGCATTCATTTCGGTTCAAACCCGAATGACGCCGCGTTTCTCGGGGTTCCGTATGCGGCGCCGCCAATTGGTGAACTTCGCTGGAAGCCTGCGCAGCCGGCGCCGAAATGGAGTGGAACCCGCAAGGCGGACAATTTCGGTTCGCCTTGCCCGCAACTTCCGGCGCCATGGTTCCCATACATCGAGGGCGACGAGGACTGTCTGTACCTGAATATCTGGACGACTGGCGTTCGACCCAATGCGAGCCGCCCGGTGCTCGTCTACTTCCACGGCGGGAACAATACTCAGGGCTACAGTCAGATGACGCCCCTCGGCCCCCCGCTTTCGCAGATGGGATTGGTCGTAGTAAGCGCGAACTACAGACTCGGCCCATTCGGATTCCTTGCTCATCCGGCACTGACAGCGGAATCAGAACATCACTCGTCAGGGAACTACGGCCTTCTCGACCAGTTGCAAGCTCTGAGGTGGATAAAGGAGAACATCCGGGAATTCGGCGGCGATCCGGACCGCGTCACGGTCATAGGTCAGTCAGCGGGAGCTGTCGATATCTGCTTGCTGATGGCGTCTCCAATGTCACAAGAACTGTTCCAGGGCGCCATCCTTGAAAGTGGAGAATGTCAAGACACGCTCAACGAAGATATCCGCGCACCGATCAAATACAATTTCATCGATACCACCGGCGAGGCGTCAGGAGAGCGGCTAACAAGGGACCTTGGGGTTCCTAGCGGTTCCGGTGCTTTGCGGACGCTGCGACAGATTCCCGCGACTGAGATCTTGAACGCATGGAAGAACGATGCTGGGCTGCACTTTGACGCTATCGTAGATGGTTGGGTTGTTCCCAAACAGCCGGCGCAAATCTTCGCGCAGGGGAAACAGTTGCGCATCCCGATTCTGGTTGGGAGCAATGCCGACGAAGCCACCGTTTTCGGCCACAACGACTTAAAGACTGTCAGTGACTACGGGAAGCACCTGCAACAAGACACCGGCCAATATTCGAAGGAAGAGTTTCAACTTTATCCGGTGAGCTCCGACGCCGACGTGCCGACCCGCTCGGCGCGCCTGGAGAGCGACGAATTTGCGTGCGGAGCATATTCGATCGCGCAAGCTATGACGAAAGCGCGCGAAGAGTCATACCTTTATAACTTTACCTATGTCGATCCCGGCAAACGTTCGCGACTCGGAGCACACCACGGTGAAGAGCTCTTCTTCTTGAGCGATTCGTTTCCTGCTGACTGGGAACACACGAACGAAGATAAATATCTCGGAGAGCTGCTGCGCGGCTATTGGGCCGAATTCGCCAAAACTGGCGAGCCCAATTTTGATGGCGCGCCCCAATGGCCTGCTTTTGATAGCAATTCCGGGGAGTACTTCGAACTAGGAGCACACGTTGGTCTCCGTCCGGGTTCTGAACGCATTCGAACTCTAGAGACCACCATGCGGCGCATCGCGGCGAAACAGAACTGAGAGGGCCGAAACCGCCCGCTCAGCGAGTCTCTTATAAGAGATTCGGCGGTGCGGTTTCGTGTACCGTCGGTCGCCAGATCGTCGGCAAACCACACCTAGACAGCGTAGCGAATTCCCGGTTTTTCCAAGACGACAAGACCTACTTTGCTTCAATATGGATAGCAGAGGAGAGCGGAAATCAAGACAATGTTGCTGGGCGACTCGCAACTTATCCGGAAACGGGGTTGGAGGAGACGAGAACCCGACGCCGCATTTCCTCAAAGTGGACCATGTCGAAAAGGGTGGCGGATTTTGTCTCTTCAGGGCGAGCTACATTGCCGCCTGATCTACCTACACTTTATAGCGCGCTTGAGCTCAAAAAGCTTCGGCTCCGGCGGACGGTCGTTGAACGTAGTCGTGGAATCGACGGTCGTTGTTACACATTGACAAGAAGTAGGATTGTGGCTATTGTCCTTCTTTTGGTAATCGAAGATCGATATCGATAAACGATACCTTCCATGCAGTTAACCGAAATCAAGTCCACCAAAGGCCAGGATCTACTTTCAGGGTTGATTCGCATCCACATTCTCTACCACGCGTGCAAGGAACCTATCTTCGGTCTTGGCATGATCGAGGAGTTGCAACGCCACGGCTACAAGTTGAGCGCGGGCACGCTTTACCCGATGCTTCATGGTCTTGAGAGAAGAGGATTGCTGCGCTCCAAGAAAACACGCCTCGGTCGGCGGGGTCGCCGCGTTTATCGCGCGACGGCGACCGGGCGGAAAGCCCTTGCCAGGGCGAGGGAAAAAGTGAAATTGCTCCTGGGTGAGCTTTTGGAATGAATTCGACCGCATATGACACAAGTATTTTGCGATCCAGGAGGCAATCGACTCATAGGGGGACTCGTGACTAGAACTTGTTGGAAGCAACTCTATGTGAGCGCTACGATTGTTTGCGCTTTTTCTCTCTTTCCATCTTTGGCCAACGGACAGGCCGATAAAGCTCCCGCTAAACCTCTGACCCTGGAAGGCGCGCTGAACTACGCTCTTGAGCACTATCCTGCCGTTCGCGCATCTTTGGAACAGGTGGCGGCGGCACGGGCCGGAGTGACACTTGCGCGCACGCAGTATCTCCCTCAGTTGAACGGCGTGTATCAGGTCAGCCGAGCCACTCAGAATCAAGTTGATGGAATCTGGTTGCCAACACCCATCACTCCGAGCGTCGAAGGCCCGGTTAATCCTTCGAGTGGACAAAGTTACTGGGGTAGTCAGGTGGCCGCTCTGTTTTCTTGGGAACCCTTGGATTTCGGATTACGTTCAGCCAGGATTGGGCAAGCGCGGACTGCCGAAGAAAAGTCGCAAGCCGCACTTGCCCTGACACGGCTCCAGGTCGCGTCGGCAGTGGGAAACTACTTTCTGCTGGCAGTGGCAAACCGTCAAGTTGTCCTGGCGGCGCAGGCGAATGTTGACCGCTGGCAGGTTTTCAACAAATCCATTCATGTCCTTGTCGATAACGAATTGCGGCCTGGAGCGGACGCTTCGCGCGCGGATGCGGAACTGGCGAGGGCAAAAACTCGTCTTTATCAAGCGCAGCAGGCAGCGCGTGTGTCCGTCGACACTCTCGCGTCTCTCATGGGAGCAGCAGGGGCTGAAATCCAATTGGATGCAGACGCGCTTCTGAACTTGCCAGGAAAAGCGTTGCTTCTCGAATCCCCGGTGTCCGGTCATCCTTTAGCGCTCGATCAAATGATTTCCGTCCGGCAGGCTCAGGCGGAGGAAAAAACCGTCTCACACAGTAATTATCCGCGCTTGTTCCTGCAAGGGGAAGCGTTTGGCCGCGGAAGTGAAATTCCAAACAATGGGTCGATTATCGGCAACTGGAATGGTGCAGCGCCGGCACGTGGAAATTGGGTAGCCGGGGTAACGATTCTTTTCCCCGATGTTTTTGCCTTCAAAGCGCGCAGCGAGGAAGAACAAATCTCGAACGCCAACAAACATTCGCTGCAGGCACACTATAACCAAACGATTCAAGACCTGACTGGACAGATTCGAGCCGCCCGCGACCAACTGAAGGGCGCTGAACTTATCGCTCAGGAAACGCCTACGGAATTAGCGTCGGCGCGGCAATCAGAAACCCAGTCGAAGGCTCGCTATCAATCAAGTTTGGCGACGCTGGTAGAAGTAGCCGAAGCCGAGAATCTGCTTGCTCAAGCAGAGATGGACGATGCCATTGCAAGATTGAATGTCTGGCGAGAGCTTTTCGGTGTCGCCTACGCGCAAGGAAACCTGGAAGATTTCTTACGAGTCTTGCGTGGCACAACGCCAGAGGGTCAATAGTCATGTGGCTGATTCGTGCAGCGTTGCGCCGCCCGATCAAGGTTGTCGTCATCGTGATCGCCTTGGGTTTATCGTCTATTTTCGCCCTCACGCGAACACGCATCGATATTTTTCCTGGCCTAGATCTCCCAGTCATTTATGTTGCACAGCCGTATGGCGGTATGAGTCCTCAGCAGATGGAGGGGTTTATCGCCTACTACTACGAATACCACTTCCTGTATGTCAACGGGATCGAGAATGTCGAAGCCAAAGCGATCCAAGGAACCGCGCTGCTGAAACTTACGTTCCATCCCGGTACGGACATGAGCCAGGCATTGGCACAGACAATTTCCTACGTGAATCGGGCTCGTGCGTTTATGCCTCCGGGCACGGTCTCTCCGTTCGTGATCCGCTACGATGCCGGCACTTTGCCGGTTGGGTATCTCGTCTTTTCAAGCCAGTCCCGCACTCTCGGTGAAATCCAGGATCTTGCCTTGAATCGCGTCAGGCCCGTTTTTGCGACATTGCCGGGAGTTTCTTCACCGCCGCCCTTTGGCGGAAATCAGCGGACGATTGTGATTAGCGTTGACACTGCCAAATTGCATGCATATAGGCTCTCTCCGCAAAATGTGGTGCAAGCCCTGGTTTCAGGAAACAGTATTGAACCCGCGGGAAACGCGAACATCGGAGACTATCAGGCGCTCGTTACCACAGATTCAACGGTCGGACAGATTACCGACCTGCTCGATATTCCTCTACGCACGGGCTCGGGGCCTTCTGTTTACCTGCGGGATGTCGGGAGCGTTTCTGATTCCTCGGATATCCTCGCCGGCTATGCTTTGTTCAACGGCAAGCGAACCGTCTACATTCCTGTAACGAAGCGCCCCGATGCTTCGACAATTACCGTCGTCAACGAGGTTCGCGAAAGCCTCCCCCGATTTCAATCCTTGATTCCCGAAGATATCAAGATTACCTACGAACTGGACCAATCCGAGTACGTCCGCGATGCTCTCCAGTCCGTGCTCCGGGAGGGGTTACTTGGTGCGATACTTACGGGCTTCACACTGCTTTTCTTTCTTCGAGATTGGCGCGGTTCGCTAATCGTCGTGATTACTATTCCTTTCGCTCTGCTGATGGCGGTGGTGGCGTTGTGGGCGTTAGGGCAGACGATCAACATCATGACTCTTGGCGGGTTAGCTCTCGCCGTTGGCGTACTAGTAGATGAGGGAACTGTACTTCTTGAGAACATCCATGTGCATCTGGCAGCCGGCGAAACGAAAGCAAGGGCGGTCTTGGAAGCCAGTCGGGAGGTCGCGATCCCGCGCTTTCTTGCGATGTTGTGCGTACTTGCCGTTTTCTTGCCCTCCTTCTTTATGGTGGGTCCGGCCCGCTCGCTGTTCGTTCCCCTCGCCCTCGCCGTCGGATTTTCCATGGGAGCATCATATCTATTGGCCAGCTCTCTCGTGCCGGTGCTCTCAAACTGGCTTTTAAAGGCGGCAGATGTTCATGCCGACAGCTCCGCCGAATCCCAGTTCGACCGCTTCCGCTCAAGGTTTTACACGTGGCTAGATCGTTTAATGGTCCATCCGGCCCTGCTTTTAGGTATTTATGCGGTGGTGGCCGTCGCCGTACTCCTTCTCATCGGCCCGCGGCTTCCGCGAGAGATTTTCCCTTCGACCGCGGCGAATCAGTTTCGTCTGCGCTTCGATGCTCCCGACGGCACACGCGTGCCAGTGACAGAGGAAATGGCGCGTCGTGTTCTCGATGCCATCAATCGCGAAGCGGGTCCAGGCAACGTTGCCATCACTCTTAGCTATGTAGGCACGCAGGGTTCTTCCTATCCCATCAACGCCGTGTTTCTCTGGACCAGCGGGCCTCAACAGGCTGTTATGAACGTTGCACTTCGGCCTGGGGCACCAATCTCTCTTGGCAATTTGAAGGAAAAACTCCGCGACTCGTTGCGGCGCGACTTCCCGGGATCGCACTTCTCCTTCGACCCCGGCGATCTTATAAGCCAGATACTGAATTTTGGCACGCCTTCGGTTATTGAGGTGGCAACCACCGGACCGCAATATAACGACGTACTAAGCTTCGCGGAGCGCGTCAGGCAAGAACTCTCGCAAATCTCCGAACTGCGCGATCTTGGGTATGAAGAGCCCTTGCATTACCCCTCGGTAGACGTTCACGTGAACCGCGTGCTCGCCGGCCAGCTCGGTGTTACCGCCGATCAGGTCGGGCAAGCGGTTGTGGCTGCCACGGCCTCAAGCCGGTTCGTGTCCCCGAATTATTGGCGTGACCCCAGGTCTGGGGTCAGTTACCAAGTTCAAGTGCAGGTTCCCCAGGCCCAGATGACTTCCATGAAAGATGTCGAGACCATTCCGGTTTCAAGCGCAACTGGTTCCAATCCTCTCGTTAGTGAGGTCGCTTCCGTGCGAACCGGAAGCGTGCCAGGAGAGCTTGACCGTCAGAACGGACTTTGGATGATCGGACTGTCCGCCAATCTCGGAAAAGGCAATTTGGGTCGCGCGGGGACGGATATTGATCGCGCAATTGCCCGCGCTGGCAGTCCGCCACGTGGAATAAGTGTTCAGGTGCGAGGCCAGGTGAGCACAATGCGACAGATCTTCGGTAACTTGAGCATCGGACTTACACTCGCCATTTTTGTCATACTTCTACTGCTTGCCGCGAATTTCGAATCCATTCGTCTATCGCTTATCGTTTTGTCAACCATTCCGGCCGTGCTCACGGGCGTCCTGCTCATGTTGCTGATCACGGGAACCAGCCTGAACCTGGAAAGCTTCATGGGAGCAATCATGGCGATCGGCGTTGCTGTCGCCAACGCGATCCTCTTAGTCACTTTTGCCGAAAAGAATAGAAAAGACGGGGCGGATGCGAAGACCGCTGCACGAAATGCCGCTGGCGAACGCCTGCGTCCCGTGTTGATGACTAGCCTTGCAATGATCACAGGAATGGTCCCAATGGCGCTCGCGATTGGACGTGGTAGCGAGGAAACTGCGCCACTTGGCCGGGCTGTCATTGGGGGCTTGCTATGCGCCACCGCAGCAACATTGCTTGTTCTGCCGACTGTCTTTGGCCTGGTGCAGAAACGTGCCTCCCTTGTTTCGCCTTCACTTGATCCTGACGACCCTGAGAGTGCATTTGCGGGTGAACCGGAGGTTTCGCGATGAGATCCCTCTTGGCGATATTTATCTTTGGCTGTGCTTTTGCGGGTTGTGGCAATCCTACCCCGCAGAAGAGCAGTTCAACATCAACCACCAATCCTGCACAGACTGTGAATGTGACTGCGGTCGAATCTCAAAAACTAGAGACGACGCTCACACTGCCAGGCCAGATTACCCCATATGAAGTGGTGGATATTTATCCCAAGGTTACAGGTTTCTTGGACAGCATAACTGTGGACCGGGGATCGCGCGTGCGCACTGGGCAAGTCATCATTCAATTGTCGGCCCCTGAGATAGTGGCGAAACGTGGGGAGGTGGAAGCCGCCCTCAAGACTGCGGAAGCTCAACTCGGTGCTGCGCAAGCGAAGTTCGCATCGGACCACGGAACATATCTGCACTTGGCGGCTGCGGCTCAGACACCCGGTGTTGTTGCGGGCAATGATCTTCAGGTTGCCGACCAGACGGCGGCAGCCGACAAAGCGCAAGTGGAAGCGGCAACCAAGAATGTTCAAGCCGCCCAGAATGCCTTGCGCGGCGTCGTTCAACTGGAATCGTATCTGGAAATTCGTGCTCCGTTTGACGGCGTGGTGACCGAGCGAAACTTACATCCCGGCGCGCTGGTTGGACCCGCATCGGGCCAGTCTGGCGCACAGCCAATCGTCCAGATTGAAAATCTGAATCGCTTGCGGGTCGTCGTTCCCGTGCCGGAAGCGTATGCGGCTGGGGTTCAAGAAAAGCAGGAGGTCACTTTCGGTGTCCCCGCATACCCTGGAAAAGCTTTCCGCGCGCCCATTGCGCGCATATCTCATGATATCAACCAAAACACGCGCACGATGCAGGTCGAGCTTGATTATCACAATGCGGACGCTCAAATCACTCCTGGCTCCTTCGCAAATGTCGCCTGGCCGATTCATCGTACTTATCCAACCCTGTTCGTACCGGCAACCGCGGTCACCACAGACTTGCAGCGCACGTTCGTGATTCGTATTCGTCAAGGAAAAGCGGAGTGGATTGACGTTAAGACCGGAGTCACCGTGAACGGAAAAACCGAAGTATTTGGAGATCTCACGCCCGGCGATGTCGTGGTCCGCACCGCCACCGATTCGATCCGCTCCGGGGTTTCCGTTGAGATTCACGAAAAGGCGAACTAACCAGCTCTGGCTTCAGTCTCAATGCTTAAGCCGAACAGAGGAAGGAAGGGAGGCAAGCTGGGTCAACCTGCCTCCCATTTATTCCCGGAAGCGATTCGCCGCTCGTCGAACGACTCTTGGGGAAGACCGATTAGCCTTGACGGAGGCAATCGGTCATTTGTTGGCCTCCTTTATCATCCGAAACTCAACGAAGGATACAAAAACTTTTGAAGAATGGCCAAGGCAAAAAATCCCTGTACGCGTCTTTCGGTTGACAAATGCAGCACCGCGACTATGTTGGGTCCGCCCTTCTTGATGGAAATCCGGTCAGGATTGTTTCGGCTCAGTTCTTTCGAATATCGTCAAGATTGATCTGAATAGATTTGCCGTCTGTCGCAAGCTTGTCAAAATGCGAATCGCACCATTGCTTGATTCCTTCTAGCACGTCCTTTCGCCTATTTTGTGGCGCAGTAATTTCAACAAAGAAATCCCGATGGACATCACCTGTGATCTTCACCTGATAGACACCACATTCTGAGTCTTTCTTCATCAGTTGAATGGAGTAGATGCGATTGACTTTTTGAAAGGATTTCTCTTCTGTCATCGAGGACTCCGTTGAATTTCTAAGCATCGTACACCAAGCGTGCGCTGCAAGTCTGTGGTGACCGCGGTTGGAGTTACGAACAGGGTTGGATAAGTACGATGAATCGGCCAGTCGACATTTGCGAAGGACCCGGGCCTGACCAGCGTGAACATGCCCATTTCGCTGAGCGCGGGAAGAATCCGACACAGTTCGCGATGACGAATCAAAGGCTTACCGCCAACCGAGGAAACGTGCGTCGGCTTGTGCCTTCGCATGAGCCCCAGCACGCCATCGACGAGAGCACCGCCGCGGAAATCGCTTAGGTTCCGGAGAGTGGCGCCACCGCCGAAGTGCGTTTCCCGTACGCACAGCACCCAGGGCATCGCAGGGGACACTCCTTGGTTATCTATCACTTCTGTTTCTGCCAAGTCATTTCCACGTGGACGGGTATTTCGTTCTTAATCGCAACTGTCAAAAGCGAGGGAGGATCGATCTTAAAATCTGTCAGCGTACTCGGGATCGTTCCCGAGATTCGGACCTCATTTCCCTGGGCCACCTCTTGAAAAGACACCTGCTTGTAGTGGGCAGTCTGGCCGGCAAACTGCACTTCCAGGTCTGCATGAATGGTTGTTGTTTTCGAGGCGTCTTCGGGCAGTTGAGTCCGCACGCTGATCAGAGGGAATTCTCCGCCTCGCGTTACTTGAACCATGTGAAGATCGCGATTGCTGTCGCCCGAATCGAATGATTTGACTGGCGCCGCGATCAGAAAATCGCATTGCCCAGCGTGACAAGCACCTTTCCCGCGCGCAGCGTGGCTCACGCCTTCTACTTGATGCAACGGGTGAGACACATGGTAGGTGAGCGTGGATTGTGTGAGCGCCCACTGGCTATCCGTTTGCGCAAGCACCGGAGTCGCAAATAGCAGGAAAGTATTCAAGACAGTTTTGGTTTTGGTCATCGCCTGCCTCTAAAACTTGACCGATACGGATAGGATCGCGGCTCCGTACGCGGC
Source organism: Candidatus Acidiferrales bacterium (assembly GCA_963722985.1). Classification (GTDB taxonomy): domain Bacteria; phylum Acidobacteriota; class Terriglobia; order Acidiferrales; family UBA7541; genus Acidiferrum. The sequence goes on from CAVROZ010000009.1 coordinate 498,602, forward strand.
CGCTGTCACGATGGCCACCGGACCATGCGCACTCGCAATCCCGTGAACTTTCTCTCCATTACTTTTCTGATCGAAAGCTATAGCTCCCAAGATAGGGGTCAGAATCATGCCAGGTCCATGAATCCAGGCAAGGGCCTTATGCCATCGGATTTGCCCCCGAGTTTCCGTTCCCGAAATCTTTGGTGCCCGGATCGCGTAGTAGGCGCTAATGAAATACAAGTCTCCCGTTACCGAACCCAAAGCCATGTGCGCCCAGCGGTCGCTCGTGCTGGTCTTCTTCCCACCGGCTCCAGCCCCCAAGATGACCGTGGCGATTAGAGGAGCGGTATCGATTAAGCCGATGCGCTGATGAATTTTGAGCATGTGTGATCGCTTGTCGAGTTTCGCTTGATCCTGAGCACTTCCTTGGGTCTGATTGGGAGCAAAACCAAGATCGCCCAGCGAAAGCACCCCCGCCAACGTCACGTCCGCAGTGTTGTCTGACCCGGTGGCAACCGTCACCTTTTTTACGTTCGTGCTGTACCCTTCGGCCGAAATAGAAAGCTCGTACTCTCCGGACGAGAGACTTGGAACGCTATAGTGGCCGGTGGAATCAGTTTGCGTTTGCGTTGACTGCCCAGTGGCCACGCTTCTAACCGTGATTTTTGCTTTCGCAACAACCGCCCCTGTGGGATCTTTGACCGTGCCTGACAACGTAGCACCGGTTTCCTGCGCACCAACTAGGCTCGCAAGGATGAGCGCAGAGAACAGGATCGCTAGCATCAGGATTAATCTCGCCATTTCAGCCTTCCTGCTAATTTTTGGTGCGTGAACAACGATTGCGGAGATGTGGCTGGGAGCTTTCCAAGGGTGCATGCACTCCGATTCGTGTCCCAAGATTCCATCCTTCCTCAGGCTGGGTGAGACCCTTGCAAAACTCATCTCGGGGTGAATATTACCAACGAAGAATGACAGGGCACTTTCTGAGAGATGACAAATAGTTCATCTACCGGGCCAGGTTCAGAAGAAGATTGGGATCAAACGCGACGCTCATCCCATAGGATCGCGTCAGCGGATCGTACATCGGAGATAGCCTGAAAGCGCTGTCGTTATATCCCCATGGATTGGAATGCCGGCGATACACGTAACCACCAACCAGATAGCCTAATGCCGAACCGACAACCACATCCGATGGAAAATGGTTTCTGCTGGTGACCCGTGCCACACTCACGCCCGCGGCCATCGCATACAGGCCTAAGTGAAGCCAGCGGCGACCCGGTGTTGCGTCCGAAATCACATGCGAAAATGTCCAGACGATCGTGGCGTGCCCGGACGGAAATGACCCTGAGAAGGTATAGATCTTTGTACCATCAGGCCAGAAATACCCCTGTCCCGTTCCGGTGTAGGGTCGCTCACGATTTGTCACGAGCTTTAGAACTTCGGCAACAACCCCAGAATCCGCCATAGCTTCAAGTGCGATTACGCCGGTTTTCCGAGCCGTTTCGTTGTGCTTGAATTTCCCAACGAGATAGGTAGTTCCAGCAATTCCAATGGCACCATAGAGTCCCGCGTTCGATAGGTCATTGCTGATTCGAATCCGATTCGGAGATTTGCTCACCTGCTGAAGCGTTTCAACATCATAGTGAAAGGCCACCGCCGTGGCGCCAGCAAGAGGCACAAGCCACAGTGCGTCGTGCGGACGGAGGCGTAAAGGGCTCGTCCAGATTCCAGCTTGGTCACCCAGAAAGTCTTTCATGCACGCTTTAAGCAACGATATATCGCAGTCGTTTGGTGGATTGCTTGCTCCTTGAGGGTCTGCGTTCGGATAACCGGGCGGATTCGAGGAATCATGATCCCCGGTTACCGAGGGGGAACTCGTTGCTCTGACAGCTGAGCTTTCTTCTGGAGGATCTTGCGCCGACACCGGACGACACAAGATGCACAAACACACGGCCACGACAAGGTGCATACAGCGGCCACATAGACACCCAAAGAAAGCTGCGCCTTTCCGTCGATGCGCGCGGCGGAAACTTTTGCCCGTAGCCAATATCCCTTGTGCTGAAGTTAGAGTCAGAGCGAATTACCCTTGATGGTCCACCAAATCGATAGCCTGCCGAGGCTGCAAGGCAGAATGGTATCAGCGGAATCTGAAGGAACAGTGTCTCGCAGATGACAAGTTGTTCATTTACCTGAAAAGGCTTGCGTTCCAGAATCGCACAGAAGTAGCATCGCGCTCGGTTCACGGCCTAAGAATTTCGCCACGCTCTTATGACGGAGAGTCATAGTGGAATTCTTGATGGACATGATGTAGTGGTCTGGAAAGCAAACCTCCCGCGCTTGGGGTAAGCCGGGTGGAACCCGCCGCGCTGGGTCTTTCTGTAGCACACTGCTCCTCCAATTTAAATTCGACTACGCCCCAGCTGGCCACTCGCCGCCGCAACGCCTTGAAAGGAGGCCGTATCGAACGGTCTTGTGCGACGAAGTAAGAGATTGTCACTCGGCAAACGAACTTCCCGCAGTTGGGCATATGCACGAAATTCCTTGTTCGTCCGGTCACAAAATGTGGCCGATGCTCAAAGCTGAAGACGCGGGGATGTCATGCACGATCTGCGTACTTTGCAGGTGCACGACAAGAGTCCCGACCGCACTGACCCTGTTGGAGACCACCCCTTTGGGAGAGGCGCTTGTGGCCGCCAAGAGACTGCGGAAAGGCGATTCTGACTCTGGAATCGCGCCGTAGCCTTATGGGTCCAAGAGTTTCAGAAGGGGGTTACGAAATGCAAATCAACGGGATAGGCATCACCATGCAATGCAACATTGCCCTTTTCTAAAATACGGGTGACGCCGAGTGCTTCAGTGCTTCTGAAGCGACACCACAGCCACACGAAACTGGCCGAAATTCACGCAAGAAGTGTTCTGCCTGAGATGGCGGGAGGATAATCTGTTCCATCTGGGACCGAGCTATTCTACCTCAGTCACGGCCAGCGAGTTATCCAGTGTGGAGCACACTCGCAGGAAGAGAAAGAGTTATAACAGCACCGCCTGCTGGGCCATCGGAGATCTTGGCATTGCCACCGTGTGCTCTAATAACCGCATCCACAAAAGCAAGTCCCAGGCCATGCCCGTGTGACTGTTTTCCTCTTACGAAACGCTCAAACGCTCGGCTGCTGATGTCCGGCGGAAATCCTGGGCCATTGTCTTCGACGACCGCTATCGCTGATCCGTCCTGCGACCGTAGTCGAATCGTGATCTGGCATCCTGTGGGTAAGTGAGCAATTTCGTTCTCGATCAAATTGCTCAGAACGCGATTTAACTGGTCCCCGTCGGCGTCCACGACAACGTGGTCTTCGAGGTCAAGAATGAACGTGTGGTGCCGTTCCTCGATAGCGGGCTTGTAGAGATCTGCTAGTTGTCTGACGACCGCAGAGAGGTCAACCGTACTGCGTTCGAGATGAAGTGCACCAGCTTGTGCTTCCGCAACATCCAGCGTGGTGTCCAGTGCGTTCAAAAGTCTGTCGAGGCCTTCGATTGCGTCACCGACGGACTCCCGCCACCTTTCGTTGGGCTCACTGAACAGGACGGATTCCAGAGAGCCACGAATCGACGTGACCGGACTTTTTAAGTCGTGCGCGACCGTGTCGGTGACGGAGCGAAGTTCAGTTACCGAGGACTGAATACGATCCAACATGTGATTGAAGGTCTTCGCCAATCGTGAGACTTCATCAGAATTGACGGGCTGTGGCAATCGTTCTCCTAAGTCTTCGCTTCCGATTCGCGCAACAGCGTCGGTAATGTGTTGAACGCGAAGGAGGGTACGACGGGCGCTCATGTAGGAGATCAGGAAACCCATAAGTACCGTGCTGCTCCACAACACCAGGAAACGGAGAGTCAACGTGCGAAGCAGATGTCTAGCTCCGCGATTAGAAAGCCCTAAGTACATTGTTTTTCCGTTTTCCTGCCGGAACACTACTCGAAATGTCGTGGGCCACCCCTCAACTTCTATAGATTGCGGAATACCAGGAACAAGTGTGGTTTGCCGAACTGCCTTGAGAAAAATCTCGTATGAGCCTGGCCCGACCCACAGTGGACTGTCATTGCTGTTGGCGTCGCTTTCCAAGAAGAAAACGGAATTCAGAGTTTGCCCACTTGCGTTGCGCTCGTCCGGCACCTCCCGGGTCGCGAGTTCTGCTACTTCTCCGATAACTCTTCTGTATAGATGATCTCGGGGGACATTGGCGGATACGCGAGCAAGCACCTCGGCTTCCCCACTCAGCCACGCATCACTGCGCTGTTGGATCGTCTTCGCAACCAGGAAGTAAACTATCGAGAACGCCAGGGCCGTTCCCAAAGCGAACGACACAGTCGTCCAGATCGAAATGCGCCAAGCTGCGGTCGTCTGCAGATACTTAGGCATGTTTGAGAACATATCCGACGCCGCGGATCGTATGGATTAGTGGTATGGAGGTATTGTGATCTACCTTGCTACGTAGGCGATAAATGTGAACATCAACTACGTTCGTTGCGGGATCAATTCGCATGCGCCAGACGTGATCCAAAATCATAGTACGAGTGACCACACGCCCAGCATTCCGGCAAAGATATTCGAGGAGGGAAAACTCCTGTGGGGTCAACTGTAGCAGGTGATCCCCGCGTCGAGCCTCATGGCGTACAAGATCCAGTTGCAGGTCCTCAGCCTGCAGACGGATGGAGTCTTTCTGTGGCGCAGATGACCTACGCAGGAGATTTCTCAGCCTCGCCAGCAACTCCGCGATGGCGAATGGCTTCGTGAGATAGTCATCTCCGCCCTGTTCTAATCCCCGTACGCGATCGTCTGCCGAACGACGCGCAGAGAGGATCAACACTGGAGCGGAAATACCTTGGGCGCGGCACCTCGCAATCAAATCCAACCCATCCATGTCAGGAAGACCAAGATCAACGATGAATGCATCGTGGATTCCTTCTAAGGCCTTAAGTTCTCCCACCTTCGCATTGTTGGCGCTATCTACTTGGTATCCGGATTCCACTAATGCCCGTTCCAGGAACTCCTGGATAGCTGCATCATCCTCGACTATCAGCAATCGCATGAGACCCCCCTCTTCGAGACTGTACATCCGCAACCGGGATACTTGGAACTCGTGTGATTGGGCGCGTCGCCATCGGAACGTTTCGAGAGTGGCACACGCAGGCCCTAACGGACTTTATAGTGTAAAGTACATGCCGGCGTCAAGCTGCCAGGATTTGCAAGGCCGACATGAATCAGCTTCAGCAGCGTCGTTCCTTGGATCGATTTGGCTTCGACGTTCTCGTTTATCGTTCGACAGAAGCTTAATGCCTCGGGTGTCCACAAAAGAAGCTTTGCACCTCAGATCCCAATGGAAACTATTTGTTCATTGGGATGAGCCAGCGCGACAAATAGTTCGCGCGTTGGCAATTTCGCCTGAGTACAAACGTTCCCAACGGGCACGTTACAAGGTCGAAGCTCTGCTCGTGGAACGCAAGCAGCAGTTGTTCGCGAATTAGGTTTGAGGAAATGTGCTTCCCTGGCCTGCCAGTTCTGCCTGGAAGGTACATGGTCCCATTGATTCGGATGGACGGCGTCCAAGAGGCCGTAGTTTATCGGTCTGGTTTATGAAAGGTAGTCGGAACCTTCCAGCCAATTTTCTACACTGCCCAAGGTGTGTTTGTTCTAGACTTCGTTTGTTCTAATTTCAGGCTATGCATACCATTCGAAAACTCTTGCTTAGTCTCCATCTCTACACCGGCCTTATCGCCGGAATATTTCTCCTTCTCCTTAGTGTCACCGGAAGTTTCATGGTCTTCGAAGACGAGATTGATCGCGCTTTGAATCCGAAGTTGACCTGGATCCAGCCGAGCGAAAAGCGATTATCACTAACCGAGATGAAAGCTTCGCTTGAGGCAAAGTATCCCGGCCGAACTGTGGTTGGATTTTCCATTTCGCCCCGGAACGACATCGCTTGGGGAGCCACTCTCGAATCCAAAGCATCGCAGAGCGCATTGAATCTCGCGTTCAACCAATTCACTGGAGACGTGCTCGGCAAGGATTCTGACCGCAACAATTTTGTAAGTTATGTACACGATTTCCATCTCCGTCTGATGATGGGTGATACCGGGAGCTCGATTGTGAGTTTGGCCGCAGTGCTTCTACTTTTTCTGTCGATTTCAGGCATCGTTCTCTGGTGGCCGCGCAAGCTGCTGATGGTGAACTGGCGCGGCCAGATAAAGCAGCTCAACTTCGAGTTGCATCAGGCGCTTGGAATCTATCTTTCACTGTTTCTGATGATTTTCGCCATCACTGCCATCGTCATTCATTGGGAGAACCAAGCCACCCAGATGGCCAATCGAATCACCAATTCAGTGGATCTTCCGGCTTTGCCTCGACCGCAAACTCTGACGCCCAATGCGGTCGTTCTTAGCCCGGACCGATTACTTTCCATTGCCGAATCAACAGTACCGGGGGCACACGCGACATGGATTCTGCTCGCGGGTAATCCGGTTCGCGTCGCAATGAAATATCCGGAGGACCGGACTCCTTCTGGACGTACAAATATCTTCATTGACGCTTATTCAGGCATCGTAGTCTACCAACTGAACTCGCGCACAGGCCCCTTGGGCTATCGGATGGTAAAGCTCTGGAATCGTGAAATTCACACCGGTGATATTGGTGGTCTTCCCACGCGAGTCCTAGTCTGCGTACTCAGCCTAACGCTTCCCGTGATGGCGGTTACGGGTCCGCTTATCTGGTGGAATCGGCGGCGACGGTCCGCTCGTTAGCGCGTCTCGACGCTAGTCCTAGTCCCGATTAGTTCGTGCCGGTACTTCCCCTGCGGTTGAGCCAGAGGTTCAGAAATCCCTTTCCCGAATTTTTGAACCCTGTCCCGCGAATCGATAGATCGTCCCGATTCCAACTCCCATAACCCGTCAAGACAAATTAGTGCGAGACTGGTTGACGGCAAATTACACTGGAAGCAGCATGCGGCCGGGCAGACCTCAAGTGGGGTTGGGATCGCTCCAGAAAAATCCTCAATCGGCCGGCGATCGACCGCAAATGTGGGTAATGTTACGGTTCCGAAAACCCATCTGGACGACCTGACGCAACATGCTGATTTAGCGAGGCGCAAACAGACGGTCGCAAGCTTCCGAATACAGTTGTTTTCGGAGCCCTTGACGTATGTGGGAGAATGACTGTGGAGTTGAGCTTGCAGCAGACTTTGTCGGAGCAGAACGGGACGAGTGTATCCGCTTCCCTGAAGGAAAGAAGGCGCCGTGAGTAAGCTACCACCAGACCTGGCCGAATTTGACATCAAGCACTACCTCAGCGTTATTCGGAGGCGAAAATTTCCGATTGTCCTGATGACCGTTGGTGTCTTCTTCCTTGTAATGGTGATTGCCCAAAGGCTGCCGAACCTCTACGGCGCGGAGACCGTGATCCTCGTCGATGCACAACAGGTACCCTCGAATCTCGTGCCTCCGACTGTAACTACAAATGTGCAAGACCGCCTGTCCACGATACAACAACAGGTAATGTCTCCCACTCGTCTAAAGACGATGATCGACAAACTGAATTTGTTTCCTGAACTGCGCGGAAAGACCAGCGATGACGAGTTGATTCGTCGGATACAGAATTCCACCAAGGTCGAGGTAAATTCACGCGTCAGTTCTTTCAAGATCGGGTATCAGGGACAGAATCCAGAGCAGGCCGCGCAAATCGCAAACGATCTGGCGGAGACGTTCATCAAAGAGAACCTGAACGAGCGCGAAAAGCAGTCCGTCGGTACGGCCGAGTTCCTTGACTCGGAACTGCAAGAAACGAAGAAGAATTTGGAAGCAAAAGAGAAACAGCTTGAGGCGCTTAAGAGTAACAACGTAATGGATCTTCCTGAATCCAAGGCGTACCATCTCGAAACTCTGAATAGCCTGCAAAATCGGCTCATGGCCAGCCAGGATCGTGTGAACCGGGCGCAGCAGGACAAGCTTTTCTTGCAATCCATGTCCACGCCCCCGCCCACTGTGGATCTGGATCCGGGGAAGACTAGCGACTCGTCGGGATTCTCTGCACTACAAAAAGAGATTGAGAGGCTTGAGGCGCGGTTGAAGGAGCTACAGAGGACCTACGGGCCGAACTATCCAGACATCCGGAAGATTGAGAAGGAATTGGATCGCGTGCGGAAGAAGGCAGCCGCGGAACCAGCACCGGCACCTGCAGTGCCCCCACTTGACACGGCTGTCCCTGCCCCGTCGAAAAGGAAAAATCCTGTTGTCGAGGCGCAGTTGAGTAAGTTCGACGAGGAGATCGCGGAGCAAATGAAGTTGCAAGCTTCCTTACAACAGCAGATTGATTTTCACAACTCCAAACTGGAGCGGATGCCCGTCTTTGAACAACAAATTGCTGGTTTACAGCGAGACTATGATGCACTGCTATCCCACTACCTGAGTCTGCTCGATAAGAAGCAATCGGCGGAAATGGCAGAGAAACTTGAAGTTCGGCAGCAGGGCGAACGGTTCGTCATTCTCGATTCGGCGCGGGTTCCAAGTCGTCCATACGGTCCCCACCGGACCCTGATTAGCTTGGGCGGCTTGTTCATCGGCTTGTTTGGCGGTGTGGCCTTGGCGTTGCTCATCGAAATGTTGAACCCGTTGGTGCATGGTGAAGTAGAGGCTGTTCAACTTTTGGGTCATCCGGTGCTAGGAGAGATTCCTCAATTTGCTTCCCAAGTACAGCTGCGCGCCGAGAAGATTCGCTTCGCGATTTCGGCGGTTATCACCGCGGCCTTATGTGCCGGCCTGGGGCTGGCCATTTCGACTGTGTCGCGGAAACTGGGAATTTTCTGATGTATTTAAAATACCACACCACCAAATACTTGCGAGGGCGGAGTGGGAGTGGGAGCGACAACGTACAGTATTCCGATTCCAATGCCGGCGTTACGGCAGAACTGACCGAGAGACAGGTAGCATTTTAAGCGTCGAACTCGCGTTCGGGGGCGGCGATTAGCACTTGTGTGTTTGGAAAGGAGTGGTGAAGTCCGCGACCAGCACGCTCACGGGGGCGTGCGCGACGTTTGGTTTCGTCGGACCTTTCAGCCGATATGCAACCACCGCCGCTACGAGCAATACCATCAGCGCTGCCGAAGCCTACTTCCAGTAGGGCGTAGTTCGCCGGGCAGGCAGAATGACCGAGCTGTATGTTTCAGATGTTGCGTCTTTTTCACCGAAGAAGCTGACGGACATGACCGCGCAGGTAAAAGAATGGAAATTGGGAAGTTCGGAAGTAATTTCGTGGAAGAGCCAAGACGGGACCGAAATTGAGGGGCTGCTCTACAAGCCAGCCGATTATGATCGGAATCGGAAATATCCGTTATTTGTGGATATTCATGGAGGGCCATCGGACACCTCAAGGCCGACGCTCTCTCCTGCCGAGTATGCATATCCTGTGCAACTGTTTCTCGCAAAGGGTGCGTTGGTACTCAAACCGAACTATCGGGGTAGCGCGGGGTATGGCTCTGCATTTCGCAGGTTGAATGTGCGCAACCTGGGCGTCGGTGAAATGTGGGATGTGATGAGCGGTGTGGATTACTTAATTGCTCAAGGCAGGGTGGATCCAAACCGTTTGTGCGCGATGGGATCGTCGTGGGGTGGATACGTTTCATCCTTCTTGGCGACCCACACGAACCGATTCATAGCCATCTCGGAGAGTTCTGGAATCAGTGACCTGATGACGGAATATGTCAACGCGGACGACAATCCGTTCATACCACAGTACCTGCGCACAACTCCCTGGGACGACCCGGAGATCTACGCCAAAACTTCACCGATCACAACAGTCAAGCAGGCGAAGACTCCACTGTTAATTCAGCAGGGAACCAATGATAGGCGTGTGCCCGCTCCGAACGCCTACGAGTTGTACCGTGGTTTACAAGATCAGACAGTCGACTCTCGCATGATTCTGTACAGCGGCTTCGGTCACGGTGTCAACTTGCCGAAATCGATGCGAGCGGTCATGCAATCGAATCTCGATTGGTTCAGCCACTACATCTGGAGAGAACCTATACCAAAAGATTCGCCCATTCTCGGCACCAGTGAAACCGAAGCCGGTGAGTGAATATCATCCGTGCCTTTGATTAGGAACATGCCTAGGCCGAATCAACTACGTCTAGGTAAGTTTTGATAAACGCGATGATAAAGTGAGTTCAAGTACGTCCTGGTCGCTCGCGCTCCCTCGGATTTTGATACCACTCGAATCCGGTGCCCCGCGTAATCTACCGACCGCTCTTTTTCCATGCCGAGTCTCCTGAACGGGACATTAGCATGGGGCGAAAGCGTCGTTAACGGCGGAATTTTTGAAGTTGTGGAAAATTTGGCTCGGCAGATTGCAGTCGGCCACGAGCAGACCGCTGATTCGAGAATGACAGATTGTGAAGAGCAAGAAATTTTCTCTAATGCCCAGTATCGTCGACCCAATACTCGCTTCTGAAATTTGTAACGTATTGGGCCTTCGTCGCCACATGTAGTGCGTGCAAGCCGGGAGCGGGATTCGCTGGCTGAAAACTCAGAACATAATAGTTGGGGATGTCATTCGATAGCCCGATCAAGTTTGCCTTCAGGTCCTTAGCGTTGTGGAAGGGGAAAAACTCCCCGCCGGTGAGTTGGGCTAAAGATTCAGCAGTGTGCGTGCGCAGGGAACTCCGAGCAGCAAGAAAAGTCATGGTGGCCAGCCGAAGAGGCGGAGCGAGCTGGCTGATACAGTCGAGCACTTGCTTGCTGTAATGACCTTCATACTCGGAATCGGCCCCAGTGTGACTGAAGCAACCATGCGCGGGTCCGGGGTCTTTGCTACTAAACTTTGACGCTTCATGCAAGACAGCCGAGCGCGTACTCGAAAAACCGAAACTGTATATGGTCGTATTCGTATCGCTGACAAGGCGAAGAGCGTCATTCAGAGTTGTTTTACTGCCTTGGTCGATCGTTTCAGTAAGCAACAAGATAGTGCGACGATAGCGCGTCGGCTGTTCCCGCAACTGAGCAACAGCGAATGCAACTGCATCTAGAATGGCCGCGTCCTGGTCGCCTTCGGAAAGGGTTGCAAGCGCTCTGGAAGCATCATCGGTTTCGGCGGTGAAGTGAACTATCAGGTGCGGCGTACTGTCGAAGCCGATGACGGCGACGCGATGCTCTACACCGCCGATCAATGCATCGAGGAGAGAGTCCAGTTCTCGGTAGTCGGTCAGGTGGCTGGCGCCGGCACCGCCTATTTCAACCACGATTGCCAACGCCAGCGGCTGCGAATCCGTGTCGTCTTCCAGTGTGAGAAGTTGCGATACACCGTTATCGGTGACAAGGAAGTCGTCCGCTTCGAGGCCCGACACTATCTGTCCGTCCTTCGTGTTTACTAAGACCGGGACCAGAACCAGATTGGAACGTACCGTCACAGTAGATTGGCCGCTCCCCTGCGCGATGCACACAGCGGCGAGGCAAAGCGTGATAATCAAAGTGGACAGAGACTTCATATTGTAAATTTTGCTTTGTGCAATCCATGACAGCGGTTCATGACAGACAACCGCTGAGTTCGGTCAATGAGACTGGCAGGATGATACAAAAGGTTGCTTTCTCCTGGCTGGCGCGGTAACCGGAGATGTTGATCCCGGTACGAACAGACACGGTGAAGAAGCTTTGGAAGTTATGTGCAAGGCTTAGGTCCGATCAACGCGATACCTCCATTCCAAGTATCGCCTGAATCCTCTGACGTTCAGCCACCTCGCGAGGGGACCCGCCCGGCTTCTCAAGCCAACGCTCAAAGTCGGCCATCTTGACCTGATGGTCCACGCGAACATTCGCAACCGAGACGTTCAGCGAAGTGTTGCCGCGAAAAGCCGCAGGACTCGCGCTGTCCTGCAAGCGACGGCCTAGCCACGCTGGCGATACAAAACGACAGTACATTCGCAAGCATGTGTAAATGAGATGGTTGCGAGCAAAAAAAAAGGAAAAAGGCGCCGATTCGGCTCTTAATGCGGGGTTTACAACTTTTTACAATTGTTTGCGATTGCTTGACACCTTGGCCCTAGGGCGCCTTTATAGTCCCGAAAGGCTGCTGGTTGTGAAGCGGTGGAACAGGCTTAACGAATGGCGAAGTGGAAGCTGACGGACCGCACGAAGATGCTCCTGAAACTGGAGCTGGCGATTACTCTGCCTGCGGTAGCGTTGATGGCCTTCGGCATCTGGAACCTGAAGAGCCTTCAACGTGACAAATCGATCGAAGCGACGTTTCAGCAAAATTTTCGGCATGTCCTGATGATCGCGGATGACAAGACTTGGGACAAAGCCAATGAACTCATCGAGCCGGCGCGCAAGCGGTTTCCCAACGTCAATGAAGGCGAGACAAAAATCAAAGAGGATCTCAACAGCATTCTGCGGGAGAACCCGCAGTTCGCCTATGCGATTGTCTATGACAAGAGCTGCCACCTCATGGTTAGTGCCATACAACCGAACCGTGAACATGATGAGGACTTCTGGGAGCACGCTCAGGAGGAAATCAATAGCGCCGGGAGTTGGTTGCCTTTGCGGGCTGTTTCGATGGCGGACCATCTTCGAATGATGGGCGAGAAGGACATGCACTACGACTTCTACGGGGAATGGACGTCGCGTCATAGACGTCATGTGTATGCGAACGAGGTGTTCTTTATCCCACCGGGTGTTGGGAAGGAAGAAGCTGCGCTCGCGTTACTGTCGTTCGATCAAGACTACCTCCAGGAGAGGTTTTTTCCTGCAGTCATCAAGGATGTGCTGAATAGCAAAACTGGACTCAAGAAGGCTACAAACCAGCCGGCGATCATGGTCCATACTCCGCGAGATTCTGAGCCCTGGGTGGCATCGGCGAACTGGGACGGAGGCAAGCCGGAAGTTGAATATAGCTCCGAGGTTCTGCAAGAGATGGTGTGGTCGATCAAGTATCCGGGAACGACCATCGCGGATATGGGAGCGAAGTTCCTTCATTACAACTTCACGATTCTTGGGGCCATTTCTTTGCTGATGATCGGGGGGATTTTCCTAACGTATCGGAATATTTCGCGGGAGATGAATCTGGCGCGACTGAAATCGGATTTCGTGGCGAACGTTTCGCATGAACTGCGGACGCCGCTGGCGTTGATCCGTCTTTACGCGGAGACGTTGGAACTCGGACGGCTAAACACGAAGGAAAAGTATCAGGAGTATTTCCGGATCATTCGTGAAGAGAGCGAGCGGCTGTCGTCGTTGATCAACAATATTCTCGATTTTTCGCGCATCGAGGCGGGCCGGAAGGAGTACGAGTTCAAGGAAACCGATCTTTCCGAACTGGTGCGGTCGACGCTGGACACGTACCGGTTCCAGATCGAACAGAACGGTTTCACGTTCGAAGAAAACATTTCCAAGGATATTCCGCCGGTCAACGTGGACCGCGAAGCGATTGCGCGTTCGCTGCTGAACCTGGTGAACAACGCGCTGAAATATTCGAAAGACAAGAAATACATCGGCGTGAGCCTGTATCGGGCAAACGCCAGCGTGAAATTGGAAGTGAGCGATCACGGGATCGGCATTCCAGCGGCCGAGCAGGAGAAGATTTTCGAGAAGTTTTACCGTTGCGGGGATCCGCTGGTGCACAACGTGAAAGGTTCGGGCCTGGGTTTGTCGCTGGTGCGTCACATCGTTCGCGCGCATGGCGGGGACGTCAAGGTAGAGAGCGCGCCGGAGCAGGGGAGTAAGTTTACGATCGCGCTACCGTTGGACCATTCAAGGCGAGTAGGAACGGTACCCGCGTGAAGACTGCGGAGCATAGAATAAGCGGCGCGTCGCCAGCGAGTTATGAAGGAGAGGTCGTGAGTGCAACGAAACTTTTGATCGTGGAGGATGAACCGCACATGGTTTCAGGCCTTCGCGACAATTTCGAGTACGAGGGATTTCAGGTGATCACGGCGGGCGACGGCGTGGAAGGTCTGGAGAAGGCGCTCAAGGATTCGCCTGACCTGGTTGTGCTGGACGTAATGATGCCGCGCATGAGCGGATTAGATGTTTGCAAGCAATTGAAGACGAAGCGGCCGTCGATTCCGATCATTATGCTGACGGCGCGAGGACAGGAAGTGGACAAGGTTGTGGGCCTGGAGCTTGGCGCGGACGACTATGTCACAAAGCCATTTTCCATTCGCGAGCTTCTTGCGCGCGTGAAGGCCGTTCTACGGCGGGCGCACACGGTGCCGAAGGAGCAGGACAGCTATGCGTTTGGGGATGTTGTCGTGAATCTGCGCAGCTATCAGGTGATGCGTGGAGGGCAGCGTGTGGAGTTCTCCGGGAAAGAGTTTGAGCTGCTGAAACATTTTCTCTGCCATTCGGGAGAAACGCTCAGCCGCGACCGGCTGCTCGACGAGGTCTGGGGCTATGAGAATTTCCCGACGACGCGAACTGTGGATGCGCACATCGTGCGTATCCGACAGAAGCTGGAGCCGGTGCCGGATGAGCCTCGCTATTTTTTGACCGTACATGGAGTGGGGTACAAATTCATTGGATGAAACGACCATGATGGGATTTGCCGAAAGAATGCTGGAGGTCAAACAAACCGCGCCGCGGAACCCTCTGCTGGAGGCAGCGGCAAGCGCATGGGCTTCCGCATCCGTGCCATGTGATCGAGCGGAAGACATTCAGTCGCTCCGGGAGGAAATCTCGGCGCTGCGCGGCGAACAATTGAAACTGCAGCAAGCGATTTTTGAAGCGGCGCAGATTCAGCGCCGGCTTTGCGCTCCGCGTGAATTGAATTGGGGCGACTTTGAGATTGCCGGGGAGATTTTCCCCGTCCGTCATCTCTGCGGCGATTTTTTCAAGGTGATGGAACTCGGTTCTGTGCTGGGTCTGGCTCTAGGCGACATCGCGGGCAAGGGACTCACAGCAGGCATTTGGCAGGCGCATCTGATGGCTTTGATTCAGCGTTCTGCGCGCACGCATTCGGATCCGTCGGACGTGGTGGCCGAAGTGAATCGCGAGTTGTGCCATGACGAGGGCGCGCCGCCGTTGACTGCGCTGTTCTTTGCGCGCATCGATCCGTTGACGAGTGAACTCGTTTACTGCAACGCCGGACTGCCGACACCCCTGCTTCTGAGAGGCGACAAAACAATGGACCGTCTGGAAAAAGGCGGGCCGATACTCGGTGCTTTGAGAAATGCCGACTACTCAACGGGCTGTGTGATTCTTCATCCTGGCGATGTGCTGATTTCATACTCGGACGGCGTTACGGAGTGCAGAAATACGCAGGATGACGAGTTCGGAGTGGAGCGGTTGGCGACTGCGGCGCGGACGCTCAGGAGTGTGAGCGCTAACAAGGCGCTGTTTTCTTTGCTTGGAACCGTTCTGGATTTCGCGGGTTCGTGCTCTCCGCCCGACGACTTGACACTGCTGGTAGTCCGCCGGCGCGACGCGACGAAACCGGAGTTGTCGTGCTTGCGCGAAGAAGAGTTTTCGTCTCTCAACGGAAGTGTGAACCGGTCTGGCGACCGAAGAACGTCTTCCGGGGAGGAGACAGTTCCGGATAGCTAAATAGCGGCACGCTGGGTCCAGGAGTTGCCTCCCTCGGATCCGTTACTGGGGGTGTGTCCAAATCCATCGGCAAGGGAGCAGTTATGGCGACACAGGTTATGGCACCTCAATCCAAAAGCTTCTTTGAAAGGGCAGGTTTCGGCGCGAGCCTGGATCAGGCACTACACACTTGCCCGGAGGTTTTGAGCACCATCTATACCACTCACTATCAGCATGTCTTGCAGGTCTGTCGACGCTTCTTTCGGCGGCCGGAGGACGCGGAAGATGCCGCGGCTGAGGTTTTCCTGAAGCTGCATCTGGTGCTTGACAAGAAAGATTCGGAGCATCCGTTCCGGCCTTGGGTTTGTCAGGTTGCGGGGCGGCACTGCATTGATAAATTGCGGCGGAGGAAGCGCGAGAGGTGCTCGGTGGTCCCAGGAAATGACTTGTGCGCGGTTGCGGATTCTTCCACGCCTTCACCGCTGTCGCAGGTGCTGCGCAAGGAGGTGAAGCGGTACGTGAGGGAAGAACTGAACCGGTTGCCGGATTATTACAAAGTTCCGCTGATGCTGCGCTATTACAAGCGGATGAGTTATTCGGAGATTGCGCAGACATTGAATCGGCGAGTGCCCGCGGTAAAGACCATTATTTTTCGGGCGAAGAGCCGGCTGCGCCGCAATTTGGGGCACTTCGAGAGCGCTCGGCAAATTCCAGTTCCCCCGGACGATGGGATCAACGTCAGGGATTCCTCATGTAGTGTAAAAGAAACAACCAGACCGAAACTAACGGGGGATTAATCAAGGGAACCAGAAGCCTTGTCAGTGCGAAGCGGCAGGTGTCGTCTTACAATTGACGAGAAGAGTGGATTACCGGAATAGCCTACGGGATCACCAAACGGAAGCAGAGCGGCAACGCTAAATCCTGTTCCATCTGTTCCAGTTGGCTTGGGCAGGGGGTGCCACTCCGTCGAAATAAGGGACACTCGGCTGCTCCAATTGCAATCCATTTGAAAATTCCGAAGAACGTCAAATTGCCGCCAATTCGTACGTTTTTGATGATTTAAATCAAGCTTCCCAAGCTTCGGACGTGGGTTCGATTCCCATCGCCCGCTCCATAAACCCTGTGTACGGTCCGGAGAGATCCTTTACAGAACGTTCCTGAGACATAGTTTACAGCCTTGGGCCAAAAGGGTTTTCTAAGGGTTGCAGAGTTTTCTCCTCAAGATCGATGTAACCGAGATCATAGTCCATAAAGCTGACCAGCCAAATACCGTCGTCGACCTCTTTGATGCCTACCGCTTGACCTGCGAGAGAAGTACTGAGATTTATTTTCTTTTTGAAAATGCAGATTCTTCCGCAGTAGGTAACCAGAGCTGTCCGATCGTGGAAAGGATAGGAGAGTTCTCCGATGCCCCGATATTGCCGCGTGGAAGCCTTATAGACTTCGACCGGGCACTTCATATCGAGGGCCTCATGCGGGCGCTCGTTGTTAAAATCGTGAACGAAGACATCGAACTTGGCTTGTTGCTGAAGGAAGTTGGAACCGGCCGGCCGAGTAGCTTCTATCTTTAAAGTTCGATGCATACGTTCGTGGCGACCGTTCTGTTGCGGATGGCCGGGCTGGATACGCTCGATGGTAATGCCAAGGCGGAGCCACCAAACGGCTAGCCTACTTAGGTTGAAGAGACCATTCGGGGAAGCAAAGGGCACGCCGTTGTCGGAGCGAATGGCTTGGGGCAGGCCTCGCTCCTGGAACAGGCGCTCAAAGGCGGTAAAAGCACCCTGTTCCTTGACCGACTCCAGGGCTTCGCAGAGCAAAAGATAACGGCTGGCGTAGTCCGAGACGGTCAGGGGGTAGCAATATCTTTTGTCCCCGAGCATGAACTCGCCCTTGTAGTCGGTGCACCACAAAGCATTGGGAACGAGTCCTTCGGATAAAGGGGTACCTTCGGTTTTTGTGTGCGAGCGCCTGTGCCGAGTTACCAACCCATAGCGGTCCATGATGGCGTGGATGGTGCTGCAGGCGGGTGCTCGGACATCGTTGGGCAACTTGCGTAGCAGCCGTTCCCGAATCTTGCGAGCGCCCCAAGTTGGCTTCTCTCGCCGCATGGTGACAATCATTGCTTCGATCTGGGCGGGGAGCTTATTGGCGTAGCGGTAGGGGGTTCGCGCCCGGTCCGTTAATCCATTTAGCCCGCACTCTTTGTAGCGTTCATAGATTTTGTATCCGGTAACCCGGGAGATGCCGAACTCGCGGCATAGCGAAGCCATGCTCTCCCCATCCTTGAGCCGCAACACAAACCGCATGCGTTCTTCCACGACGGACCGCTCCTTCCATGGCATCGACACCTCCTGGCTGGATTAATCCAGCCAGGAGGTGTAAACCATGTCTCCGGAACGTTGTATATAGGGAAGGTCCGAACGCACACTGTTGATGCAGTTGGCTTTGCTGGCTTTCCACCCTCAATTCGATCGATAAAACGTCGCGTTCTGGACGCAGTTGGACGCGATTTCATGTTTTGTTTTTTCAATTGGACGCGAAAAGAATTCGGCCTGTGAGCGACCACATGAGACTAACAGCGAAGCAGAAATACGACTACAGAGACCTTGACAGGGGCGAGGCACAGCTCATACGGGTTGGGCCATGCCCTGTGGAGGGATCGTCGAAAATTGGGCGACACGGTGGCTGAAGGACAGGGCATCTACGCAGCGCTTGAGAGTGTTTGGCAGGCCAAAAGGGAGTGCCGAGCAGAACTGGCCAAGAAGAGAGCGGTGCGGTTCTTAGCGTTTCGGGCGGTACGGCCTATCAGACGTTGAAATGGGGAACGTCAAAGCGCAGACTCCTGAACTCGGAAAAGAGCATTCGACACATCGGAGTTGACGGAAGATCTGCGAAATCCCGCATTCAGAGGGTTCAGAGTCGCCAATGGTGCCGGATCATGGAAACAGGAACACGATCATGAGTATGCAGCCGGAAGCAAGCAAACCCATCTCGCCCGGACGGCATAGCCGAAACTGCTCAGGTGTTGGTTGGCACAACTACTGGCGCGCACGCACCAAAATGTGGTGGTCGCGTGGCCTTGGCCAACAAATTGGTTCGCATCGCATGGGCGGTGTTGTGCAAGAACGAAAACTATCGCGCTCCGGTGCTTGCGGCCACCACCTAAAATCCCTGTTTAAGAAATGACTTTTTCGTCCGGTTTGCTGGCGAAAAAAAAGATGGCAATGGGTCTCTCCCACGCTCTCGAAACCTGATACCGGTAAAGGTCGCTTCCAGACCGTCAAGTTTATAGGGACGAGAGCCAGCGGACATGGCCCGGAGTCGCTGACTCCACTCAAGGCCGAATACATTGGCGCAGACCATCTGCCATTCTTCGTTTTTCGCTTGCATCTCTGCGGCGGACCATACATACCGGTAACGACTTATCAGGCACTGGCGACGAGATGGCATCACGAAGCGGAGCCACCTATTCTTCGCGAAGAGCCTGCATGGGATCGACCCGCATGGCGCGACGGGCGGGAATCCAGCAAGCGGCTGCGGCAACACAAATAAGAATCCCGGCGACGGAGATGAATGCGAGGGGATCGCGCACGCCGACTCCGAAGAGCAGGCTGGCCATGAATGGCGTGATCGCCGCAGCTCCCGTGAGTCCGAAAATTGCGCCAAGAACAGCGAGCCGTGCGCCCTCGCCGAGCACGAGCCATGCGACGTCACGCTGCTGAGCGCCCAGGGCCACACGGATGCCGATTTCGTGAGTACGCTGCGTCACGGAATACGTCACCACGCCGTAGATGCCGATTACCGCGAGCGCCAAGGCCACGGCCGCGAAAATCGACATGAGCGTTAAATTAAATTTCCGGGAAGTCACGGATGCATCCATCACGTCTTTCATGGTGAGAACGGAAGTGGGCGGGAGGCCGCGGTCGAGCGCCCAGATTTGCGCTTCTACTTCTCGGGTGAGATCGCCGGGGTCTCTGGCGCTGCGCACTGCGAGAGACATCCAACGTTTCCACGGCTCTTGGGTTTGCGAGTACAGATCGTACACCGCCGGTTCTTCCGATTGATCCAGGCCGAAATGCTTTACGTCGCCCACTACTCCAACAATAGTTTTCCAGTTTGCCGGGTCATCGCGAGACCATCTTACGCGTGCACCGATCGGGTCCTGGTTTGGGAACAACCTGCGGACGAAAGTTTCGTTCACGACTACGACGACCGGGGTGTCTTCGCGGTCTTGCGGTGAGAATTCGCGTCCGCGAAGCAACGGGATACTCATGATGGAAAAATAATCGCCGAGGATGGTGCGCGTCTGGACTTCGGGTTCTTCTCCAATTTTTACCGGCCGGCCTTCGATGGTGAGATCATGGTCGAGGTAATCGCCGCTCATGGGCAACTCGCTGATCATGGCAGCCTGAACGCCGGGAAGCGAGTTCAGAGAATCCAAGAGGTGCGTGCGAAATGGTATTTGTTTGGCGGTTTCTTCATATCGCGATTCCGGAAGCTCCAGACGCATGGTGAGAATGTTGTCCGGCCGAAAGCCCGGCGAAACCGACTGCATGCGTTGAAAACTGCGGACCAACAATCCTGCACCGACCAAAACCAACGTCGCTAATACTGCTTCGGAGACGACCAGAGTTTGGCGCAGTTTGAGGCTTGTCCTGCTTCCTGCCGTGGTGCGGCCCGATTCTTTCAGTCCCTCGCCCAAGGTGAGCCGCGCGGCGCTCCACGCAGGAAACAAGCCGAACACGATGCCGGTCAGGACAGAAATTGTGAGTGTGAATACCAGGACGCCAGCATCGACGTCGATCGCACCGAGGCGTGGCACATTGTCAGGTGCAAACGCGATCAGCATCCTTATGCCCGCTTGCGCCAGCAAAATTCCACCCGCGCCACCTGCGAGTGCCAGCAACAGACTTTCCGTCAGCATTTGGGCGATTAAACGCCATGAGCCTGCGCCCAGTGCGGCCCGAATCGCGATTTCGCGCCGACGAGAAGCGCTTCGCGCCAAAAGGAGGTTCGCAAAATTTACGCAGGCAATCAGCAGCACCAGACCTACCGCGCCGAAAAGAATAAGCAAGGCGGCACGCGAGTCCCCAACTACGTTCTCGAGCAGCGGCATGAGGCGCCGGTGCCGGTTTTTGTCATAATCCGGATAGGCGCGCGCCAGGAACTCACCGGTTCGATCCATTTCCGATTGCGCTTGCGACAGCGTGACGCCGGGTTTCAAGCGGAGGTACGTTCTGAGGAAGTGGACGCCGCGGGCCTGTGCCGCAGCCGGATAGACGACACGCAGAGACGCATAAACGTCGCCCCGCGGGCCTGGTAACCAAAAATCGGGCGGCAGTACCCCGACAATGGTGTAGGAATTCCCACTCAGCGGGATGGATTTGCCGATGATGTTCGGATCGCCCCCCAATTGGCGTTTCCAGAAGCCATGGCTCAAGATGACTGCTCCGGGAGCGCCGTAGCGATCGTCGTCCGCGTTAAGTAAACGACCGAGGGCCGGCTGGGTGCGCAACGCACGAAAGATGTCGGCATTGCAGTTGATCGAGAAAATCTGGATGGGTTCGGCGCCGCCAGTGTAGTCGAGCCGCTGCATGGTGCTGGCGCCCAACGCATCAAACGATTGGCTTTGCCTCTGGATGTCTTCCAGATCAAGGAGCGACTCGCTCGATTGGATGGTCAGCAAGCGCTCTGGTTCGGGATAAGGAAGCGGACGAAGAAGCACGCCGTTGACCACGCTGAAGATGGCGCTGTTGGCACCGATGCCAAGAGCGAGAGTTAGGATGGCGACGGCGGTGAAGCCAGGAGACTTGCACAGCATGCGCAGCCCGTAGTGCAGGTCCTGATGTAGGGTGTCGATGAATAGCATCCCCCGCTCGGCGCGATAATCTTCTTTAATTGCCTCCACCGCACCGAACTTCAGAACCGCCTGACGCCGCGCTTCGCCGGGAGGCAAGCCAACACGAAGATATTCGGCGGTCTGCAGAGCAATGTGCTCCTCAATCTCCTCGTTCAGCCGTTCGTCCTTTCGCTGCCTGGCGACGATGTTCGTCAGACGCGCAAGGAAACGCCTGAGAGATTTCATGACAAATCCTCCGCTTTCACTTCGAAGAACCGGCCGATGATCGTCGCGGTTTGTTCCCAATCTCGTGCCTCGTCTTGCAACTGCTTACGTCCTTCCTTTGTGAGCCGATAGAAGCGGGCCCTGCGATTATTCTCTGAGGCACCCCACTCAGACACGATCGCGCCTTCCTGTTCCAACTTCAACAGAACGGGATAGAGAGTGCCTTGATTCACGGCGAGAACGTCGCAGCTGATCTGCTCGATGCGCCGGGCGATCCCGTAGCCGTGAAGCGGCCCCAAGACATCGAGAGTCTTTAGGATCATGAGTGCCAACGTTCCCTGCATGACGTCCATTTTTTGTTTCATGCGTTCTCTCGTTAAATGGACATCTTGGTTTCCAACAGGAAGGATGCCACGCTTTCTTTGGGAAAGCAACAGGGGAACGCCCGCGTGTCCTAAACTCTATGTCAATCACATGGTTTTCTAATGACGGCATTCTGTAGGAACGAAGAACGGGTTGGGGGCGGACGGTCGGCAAAGCGGGAGTAACCGCCCAGGTCCTGATTAACGTCGAAGTGGGTAATAGTAGCTAGAGGTACGGTATCGGGAGTTGAGTTTCCTTTTGACTTCTCTCGCGGGCACACTTACACGGAATCACGGCAATATGGATTCGGCACGTAGAACTCTGTATTTGACAGCCCATACGCCACGCTCGCGAGTTTCAACTCCTCACTCGTAAGATTCCTGCGGTCGTGTCTAACCAAGTCGTCCGGTTGCTCCAATGTCACTGCCGGAAGGAGTTCCCGTTCGTCCGGATGCATCCTAATCGTATCGCCGAGAAAAGGCACCAGACTTCCGCCACCCAGGATGACCACCTTATGTTGGCGCCAAGCAATAAGCTCAAGGGGATTGTTGCCTAGTTTTGTATGCACTTCGTTCCACGCCTTGCGGTAAGAATCGTAAATCTGATTGCAGACTAGCCGTACCGCATCGCGAACTTGCTCATTCGCTTGCAGGAGAGACGACTCTGACCCGCGAAGGGTCAAGTAACTGCCCCCTAGTCCTTCGCATTCTGCGATGGCGCGGTCCACGGCATCCATTCCAACGGGGACCGCACCTGCACCGAAAGGTGCCAGGCACCTCCTTATCGTGTGCAACTTCCCAAAAATGCGAAACAGGTTTGTGTGAGTCGAGCCTGCGCCTATATCCACCTTTGCATAGGGACCAATGCCCACCGAGGGGGAATGCAACACCATCCACAGTGCAGCATCACCTTCACTGCGGATCCACTCGCGTACTTCCTCTTCGGGAAGCGCGGACATCATTAGAGGGTATTTGTCCAGGACTCGGCGCGCCTGCTCGATCGACACCTCGGAATCAAGAACTCCCTCTTTGCAATAAAACAACCACGCTCGACGGGCAATACCAAGGAACATGGCCTTTAGATGTTGGTTATTGAGGAATTCCGTCGGCACGCCCATGGTCATGCCAAACTCTATATCCTCCAGCTGTTCCTTCAAGTGGGCTGCAACGGCCTGATGGCCCTTCGAGATCAAAAACCACACGGTCAGCGCAGCAAGATCGGCAGCACAGAATTCCCCAGGCAGTCTTGTTGTCCTACCGAGCTGGCAAGCCGGATTTGCGGTAACGTCGGCCGCGACGCGCGTCTTTAGGCTCTCGTAAGAATCGCAGGTCATGGCGGGAATTGTGGCTTGGCCAAACAGAAGTGCGGTTGCGGTCAGGCACACCCGCGAGGGGATTTGCAAACATCCGTTATGTAGAACGATCTCGCAACTTTCCTTACCGGATGGATCGCAATCGCGAAACACAATCTTGGAGGTGCTTACCCCATAATCGATCCCCAGCTTGACTCGCCGCTTCGGCATCGATCTATTGCGTTGCCAGAATTTCCAAGTGGCCGTGGTAGGTCCATTCATTCCAATCGTCCTCGGCGCTGATCTTGTGTGTGATTCGCTTTGGTGACCGCCTCTAGCTGATACCTGATTCTTGGCTAGTTGCCAAGCCCTGATTAACGCTAGTTCTCTATCGGAAGTGCTTCGGCCGATGAAGGCGGATTGAGGCGAAGGCCGATTCCGGAGCACTTTCGATAGAGCCGTTTGGAGTGAGCCGCTGGCGCGGTGTGTTGGCGGTTATGTATTTTCAATGAGGTTTTTTGGGTGGGAGGGGAGCAGGGGGCACGGGTGTTGAAGATCGCAGACGGGCGAAAAGGCCCGTGGGGCTTCGTGGGAGATCGAGCAAAGAGAGTCCTCGATGGGCAAGCTCATGTTTTTGCGGACGTCGAGACACACCTCTTGCTTCGATCAGACGAGTTACTTCTTCGGGGCTCAGCACCACCCGCAGTTTCTTTGGTTTTTTGGGATAAACCAGATCTTCGAAGGAAAGATCGCGCCGCTTGACAACCTTCTTGTAGAAAAAACGCAGCGCCGACATGTGCACCTTGACCGTCCCTGCGGAGTACTTCTTTTCGTTGAGTAGGTAGAGTTGATACCGGCGGATCTCCTCGGCTCCTAGTTCTTGCGGAGATTTGCCGAAATACTCTGCAAACTGCTTGACAGCGTGGATGTAACTGCGGGCAGTCTCTTGGGAATAGTTGCGACGTTGAAGTTCTTCCAACGTCCTTTGACGTAGTCGGGTCACAGGGACCTCCTCTCTGTGACTCCGACGCTAACGCGACATCCACCCTACGACCACTACGCTGCTCTGGCCGCCGCGACAGCGGCTTAGTCCAAACGCATTATAAAAGGGCGCCCGTTTGAAGTAGATTTTGATCGTTCGCATCAACGTCTACAACAAGGAGCACCCTCATGAATGACGCCAAGTATATTGGGATGGATGTGCATCAGGCAACGATCTCTGTCGCCGTTCGTGATTCGCGCGGTAATCTGGTGATGGAGGCCATTCTCGATCGAAGGACGCAAGCTGTCCGAGCTTCTGTATCTGAACAAGCTCAACCCGGTGTACCACGGCGAACATGGTATGCGTACACTGAAGGAACTGGCACGCAGCTACCTCACGATCACTCGTGATTTGACGCGGGTGATGAGTCGGCTGAAGGCCATCTACCGAAGCTGGGGGATTGCTTGTGCCGGCAAGCAGGTCTACGCACCGCGCTACCGTGCGGAATGGCTCGCGAAGATTTCGGAAGTCGGCGTACGCCGCCGTGCGGAACTCTATTACCAGCAGTTCGATGCTTTAGCGGCATTGCGCCAGAGCGTGCGACGGGAACTCTTGGCGGAAGGCCGGAAGCATCTGAACATGCGGTTGCTGCGGCAGATTCCCTCCATCGGCCCCATCCGTGCCGTTCTGCTGCTTGCGCTCATACAGACACCGAACCGCTTCCGGACTAAGCGACAACTCTGGGCCTACTGTGGTTTGGCATTGCGGACGTACACCAGTGGGGAATATCGCTTTGTCAGTGGCCAACTGAAACGCTCCAAGAAGGTCCTGGCCGTTCGCGGGCTCAACCTCAACCATAATCACGATCTGAAAAATATCTTCAAGGGTGCCGCGACGCGAGCTGCCTCCACCGTAGGGCCCTTCCAAGACTTTTACCAAGCCTGCGTAGCCCGAGGCGTGAAGCCGCATTTAGCGCGGCTCACCTTGGCGCGCAAGATCGCCGCCGTCACTTTGCTGGTTTGGAAGAAAGGAGTTCGTTTCGACGCAGAACATCTGAAACAACAAGCAGCTTAAGCGTCGGGTTGAGGACCGTCCTTTGCTAGATTCACTTCTGGTGATGGCTTTTCGGTTCTTCTGACGCTTTGGTTCGAGGGTGAGTCTCCATTATGTCGTTAGGCGGAGAGTGTGCTTCGAGCACCACGAGTCTCTTGGTAAACTATAGGCCCCCTCGGATAACCAGAAATCTCTAACAATGTCGGCCCTGTCAAATCGTTTTTGAACAGACCTCTCCGTCCACTCCGAAGAGTGGTCTTCGTCGTTCTTTTGACCTCTGCGTCAACGACCACGGCTCGTTTGTAATCTTTCGGTCGGCTTCAGTCCGACCCAAACATCTCTTCGATCAAAACTTCGACCATGATTAGTAATTCGAACTCCCTTCGCAGGGAGCGGGACGCCCAATCAAAGCCACGGCGCTCTACTTCACGCCATTTCTGGTTCCGAGCTGTCCCGCGTACGAACCGAACTCTAGTAACGGCGAATACTCACAACCATTCCGCCACATCCAGTACAATCGAACCGCCATGCGGCGACCCATCGCTACCTTGGCAATGCTTTTGTGTCTGCGCATCGCCAAGTGCATGTACCGACGTCTCCAGTCCGGATGAATGCGCGCCGCTGCTTGGGCCGCTTCTACCAACAAGAAGCGCAATAAGGAACTGCCTTGCTTGGTGATGTGTCCAAGTCGCTGCTTGCGAGCACTGGACTCCTCGCACGGGATCATCCTCACATACGTGCCGATCTGCTTGCCGCGCTCGAACCGCGTCGAAGTTCCGATGATCAACACAAAGGCGAGTGCCGTTATCGAACCCACACCGGGATGCGTCATCAGCCGCACAGCCTCCGGTCGCTTCCTGGCTTCCCGTTCGACGGCTGCGGTTAACTCCTCAACCGTCGGATTCAAGCAGTCCAGCAATTCCAACAACTCTTGCCGGCGGCGACTGGCCCAAGGACCTAACGCTAGCTTTTCTAACTGCGCTCGCCCTGGTTCGCTGAATAGCTTTTTCTTCCAGCGATAGCCTTCGTTCATCGCTAGTGCATGCAGCTGATTCATGATCCGCGTACGCATCTGCACCAACCGATGACGATGCCAGAGAAGTTGTCGCAGATCCCGATTCTCTGGATCCGGCACCCAGATTTGCGGAAAGTTATTTTCCCGCAAGAGCCTGAGCAGGAGTCGGGCATCCTCACGGTCGAACTTCTGCTTCTTCACTCGCTTGGCCTTGATCTCCGCGGGATCGCCGATCCACAGCTCGAAACCCAATTCAGCCAGTAGCCGTTCGAACCATCTGAAAGCTCGGGTGGTAATCTACGCCCATAATCATCATGTTCGGCTCCTTTCTCCCGAGTTCCTGTGGTCGTTACGCAACCGCAGTCTACTCGGGTCGAGGAGCCGACATTGTTATGGTGCAGCAACGCTAGCTGTCATTCCAAAGGGTGAGAGTCCCTTCGACAGAATAGTCCAGTAACTGTCGTAGTTATATCCAGCGGCGAGAAGGGTGACCGACTCGTCGGAAGCCTGGAGGTAAAAGTCCCGATGGCCGGAAGAACTCTGGTCAGATCTGCACAGGGGGCGAGCAACTTGACAGGCCGTAGCAAAAGCGAACCAGGAAGCCCCGAAAAGTCGGCCCTGCGTGAAGCGGATTGCAGGACAGTCGGGAGAGCCGAGCCACTCATAACATGGCGAAGGCCTATGTCGGAACCGCATGTCTGGAACAAACCGGTTGCGATCTCCCCGGGGTCGCAGAGGGCGGCATGTCAAGAAGGACGGACAGCGAAAGCGTGGAACCACTCGGAGGTCGCCTAGGCGCAGTGTGCACAGCGAAGGCATCTCATATAAGCTGCAGAGCGGTGAAGATGAGATGTGCCTGTGAGTGGGGCGGATGGGGCCGATTAAGCGTGGATGGACCGAGACAGAAGAACTCGGACCGGAGCGAGGGCCCCTGGGGTAGAGCGGCAGAAGCCGTTCGAACGGAGGTGCTTCAGCGCGCAACGTCCCCCGGCACAGAACGGGGAACCGACGTATGCAGCGGGGAGTGCGCAGGATGGAGGCAAAGCGAGCGACGCGCGGCTTGTGTCGCACGGGCAGGCCCTGTCTGAAAAACCGGCCTTGAAGCCGTACTGGGGAAAACCCGCCGTACGGAATTTTAGGGAGGGCAATGGAAACGTCGGCATCATTCGAAGCCCGCTACGCGCCATTGCTCTACCCGACCAATCAAAGCTATGGGCCTCAGCCTCAGATAGAACTATGGTTGACAACGTTCAACCGCGCAGCTTGTCTTGCTTCAGACACCGAGAGTGCCGTCACGACAACAGAATGGATCTACGAAGAGCGAATATCCCAGAGCCTATCAACATGACCTGGGCTGGAGAGCGCAGCGAACATTTTTGCTCCTTCCAGTCGCCGGAGATGTTTTTTCGCTTGACTCTGCCCTTTTATAGAACGACATAACCGCCGAAGTTGGTACTGGTCGCCACTTTTAAGCGATTCGGAATACTTATTTCAGCTTCGCGTACTCCGCTTTCGCAACGATAAGGATGGGGATGTCGGGGTCGGCGTCTTTCCAGAGCGTGAGGAAATCCTGATAGGCAGCCTTGGCCTTGGCAGTGTCGCCCTGCACGGCATAGGCTCTGCCGATTTGAAGATGCGCGAGTGCTCCGATGGGTTCGTTCAGCACAATTCCGCGATGGTCGATGATTTTCTGGAACTCGGCGGCGGCCTCGCTACTTTGATGCGCGGCCAGATAGGCTTCTCCTCGTACAAAAAGGGGGTACAAGGCGGTCCAACTGACCGTACTGCCCGTCGTCTGTCCTAGCTCATACTGCGCGGTGGCCCTCAAACTTTCAATGGCCTCAATAGGGTTTCCCCTGCTGAGCGCGAGTTTCGCGCGGAGGGTTGGCACGTAATTGAACCGCACCAATGTGTCTTCCGGGAGCCTTTTGCCCAAATCATCGGTCAGCGTTTGCGCTCGTCCGTCGTCCCGAGCATAGGTTAACGCGAGCGCAACGCCATATTGCACATCGCGACCTGCCGACCGCTCCAGCGCCAAAGTGGCACGCCGACGTGCTTCCCGTGCGTTGCCGAACAGCACTTCCCGTAGGCCAGACAGCGCAGAGTACGTTGCAGCAGCTTCCTTTTCTCCGGCGCGTTCTGCGGAACCCGCCGCACGGTCGGAAAGCTCCCGGGCATTCCTAAGCCGCCCGGAGAAGGCGGCAGTATCAGCCTCGGTCGCCAACAAGGCATCCTCCACTCCCGGCGCGCCTGCCGACTGTACTACCTGCTCCGCCATCCCCGCAGAATCGTTCTGGAAAAAAGCAATCTGATATAGGGGAAGACGGAAGAAAGGGTTGGTCAGTTTGCGTTCGAGAGCTTGCCCATACGTGGCCTTCGCCTCATCGAGGCGATTCAGAGCGATGTAGTTGAACATGAGGAGGGCATAGGAGGGGGAATAGTCCGGTTTCAAACGGACTGCCTCTCTGCCTGCTGCAACACCTTTTTCATATTGTCCAACAGCCGGGTAGATTGCCCCCGACAAGGCATCCTGCGGCAAATCCGAGCGCGGATAGGCCTGAATCCAAAGCCGGCAGGTTTGTTCGGCCTTTTCCATGTTCCCGGTGACCACCTTATAGAAGCGAGATATGATGAAATACTTCTCTGCCTCACTGGTCCGGTCGAGCAGTTCGTAAGCCTTTCGCGTGTAGTCGGCAGCGATGCTGGGTTCTCCAATGTCAGTAAACACGATGCCCAACCATGCGTAGGCGAGTGCAAACTTCGGGTCGAGTTCGATGGCATGCTTGAAAAACGGAATCGCTGCGGCATCCCCTTCTGTACTCTGAACCTTACGACCCGCACTGAAGGCTTTAAGGGCTTCGAGCGACGGCGTGGTGGCTTGTTCAAGAGGGGTATCAAATTTCTGCACCGTGTTCAGCGATTCGCCTAGTCTGTTCCGAATTTCTGAAGCCGTCTTTCCCAGTGCATCGAGCACATGGTTCTTGTCGCTCGCCGTAGCTTCCGTGCTCGCGAGCGATTCGTCCCTTGCGCAGTTGACGGCCTTGAGGGTCAGAAGGTATTGCGTGCCAATCTGCGCAATCGAACCGTCGAGGACAGCGGTACTCCCTGTCCGTTGGCAGAGTTCTCGCGCAAGCTCCGGCGTGAGCTTCGCATCCGGCTTCTGGTCCATCATCTTCAGGGTCTGCTGGACTTGCTGGTCAGGGATAATGCTCAGGAAGGGTGATTGTTCAAGTTGCACGGAAAGCCCCTGCCGCAGTGTGCCGTCGAACACGGTGTCCCCCGTCGTATTCGTGAAGTCGGCGAGAACGATGGTGTCCTTGTCCGTCAGCGCGTGCGCCCTGCGGGAGAAGAACAGCCAGCCGCCCAAGGCCATTCCGATAACTGCGGCGATGACCGTCCCCCATCGAATGGATTTGCGGGCGGGCTTCGACTCGACCTGTGCTGCCGCGGCGGCACTGCCTGATTCCGAGTCACGCTTCAGCCGCCGCATGTCGGTTCGAATATCGGCGGCGCTCTGGTATCGCAGCTTCTTGTCTTTCTCCAGCGTCTTGTTAATGACCTCTTCGAGCTTTGGAGAGAGGTCGGGATTCAGTCGAACTGGCGCAACCGGCCTGCGATTCAGAATAGCTTCCGTAATTAAGCCAGAGGTCTCGCCACGGAAAGGCCGAACCCCTGACACCATCTCATAGAGCACCACACCAAACGAAAACAAGTCGGTGCGGGCATCCAGTTCCTCGCCCCGCACTTGTTCCGGTGACATGTACGAGACGGTCCCAATTGCCGTGCCCGGTCGAGTAAGCAGTTCTCGCTCGCTGACCGTAGGCATCGTCGAAAGATTCACGGTACCGCCCGCCGGTGCTAGCTTTGCCAGTCCAAAGTCTAGAATCTTGGCGTCTCCGCGCTCCGTCACAAAAATGTTGGCTGGCTTGACGTCGCGGTGGACGATTCCCTTGGCGTGGGCCGCTTCGAGCGCGCCGGCAATCTCGATTCCCAAGTCCAGCACTTGCTCAAGCGGGAGAGGCTTGCCGGAAATGCGGTGCTTCAGGGTCTGCCCGTCGAGAAATTCCATGGCAATGAACGGTTGACCGTCGTGTTCGCCGATTTCATAGATAGTGCAAATGTTCGGATGGTTGAGCGCGGAGGCTGCCCGAGCTTCCCTACGAAAGCGCTCCAAGGTTTGAGCATCCTGCGCCAGGGCATCAGTCAAAAACTTCAGGGCGACGAAGCGGCCTAGCTCTGTGTCCTCGGCCTTGTACACAACTCCCATCCCCCCGCCGCCCAGCTTTTCGACGATGTGGTAGTGCGAGATGGTCTGGCCGATCAGAGAGTCGGTGCCTGGCATTTGGCGCTCATGTTAGGTTGCGCCAGGACGCAAGTCAATGAATAGGGACGCCCAGTCCACAGTGCTCTCTCGAGGGTGCGTTTACCAAGCGTATTGGGCCACGGATGGAGCGACGGTCGATTCCCCAGACGAGTTGGGCGTCATGTGAGCGAAGAATTTGAAAGGCTGAGGTCCGAGGTCTTACTGCGAATGGCTCGGGAGCGTGAAATCGAGACAAAAACTGTCGCGCCGACTGGCCAAAAAGACCTCTATCTCAAGATGACTCGTTGCTACCGTGCCGCGATCCAGCGCTCGCGGAACTTGGTGCAGTAATCGCTGAAGGCTTCAGGAGCAGTGATCAAGACAGCCTGGTATCCGGCGACGAACTCTCTCCACAATTTGGCGCGAAAAGCCACTTGTTCAGGTGTCGGGTTCACAGGCTCCTCCAGGCTTTAGTTTGCTGACCGCTATGGCATCCGAAAATAGTACGGGAGTACCCGGCGTCGCTGTAGTAGTGTCCGACGAGCGTAGCCAGTCTGCCCAAAAACCCCGAGCGACCAGCGGTTGTAAGCCACTGATTCAAAACGGTCGAAATTCGCAGGTTAGGGTTGCCCAAAATCAGATGAGTCTGTTGAAAAATAGAGGCCAGAATGGCGTCAGGAGTGTTCAACGGGCTTTGGTGCTCCTTCAGAACCTTATACCTTCGAAGATCGACTCCCTTCCTACCTCTCTCCCGTATTAATAGGTGCTGGCAACGGTTTTTGAACGAGGTGACCTACTAACCTTTTTAAGTTTTGTGCCGTCGCTGCCAGGTAGAACTGCTCCCCGACATTCCACAATCGTCGCAATCGCACTCGGCGCAGTTTGATCTGCTGCTTTAGCTCGGCGAACAAAGCTTCGACTTTGTAGCGCGCTTTTCGCGAACGCTTATAGTCAGGTGTCTCAGCCAATGCGCGAGCCACTTGTCGCGCTGGCTCATGCCAGTGAACAAACAATCTCCGATAGGGACCTGCGGTACATAATTTCTTTTGTGGGCAGCCTCGGCATTGCGCTTCGGTCGAGCGATAAAGATTGCCCGTACTGCTGCGCCGCTGACCTCGATAGTGCAGCGGTTTTCCTTCTGGACAATAGTAGGCATTCTCCGTGGGCTCGTAGCGGAACGCGTCTCGGGTGAAGTGTCCTCGTGTCTGGTGCTGACGATCGATGACCGGAATGTGGGGTTGAATGTCTCGCTCTAGAAGCCACGCCAGAAACTCGCCACTTCCGTAAGCTTTGTCTGCCGCCGGATTCTGCGGTCGTATTCCCAATCGGCGTACGTGCTCGATCATTCGTCGTGCGGCTATGGTCTCTTGACTGAACAGGGCTGGTGTTGCATCGACCGATAAAATCACCCGGCTCGTCGTGTCGACAAGATAGTTGTCGTAGTATCCCAGCGTCGCTGGCCCACTCTTGACGGCCCAGGTAGCATCTGGATCGGTCGTCGATACCTTTTCTTGAGGCTTGCTACTCCCTTCCGAATCAGCCACAGGATTCTGTCGCTCTAGTTCGGTCAGATAGTCTTGGACCGTCCGTGAGAGCTTCGCCACTTCTATTAATCTTTCCCTCGGAACTCGGCTTTGTGGGCTGGCATTGGCTCCCACGAGTGTTCCATTCACCGCCATATTCCGCCCTTCGACGAAACCCGCCGCTAAACAACGGCGCACGATCTCCTCAAATACTTTCCGAAATACTCCAGACTGCCGAAATCGACCGTGACGATTCTTGGAGAACGTCGAGTGGTCGGGAATCTCTTGGTCAAAACCGAGACGAGTGAACCAACGATAAGCCAGATGCATCCGCACCTCATCCATGAGTCGCCGTTCGCTGTGATCCCATAGAGATACCCGACCAGCAACAATCGCAACAGAACTTCGGGATCGATCGAGGGCCGGCCCGTGGGGCTATAAAAGTCTTTCACCTGTTCTCATACGAAGCTGAAATCGACGTGGTCGTCAATCATCCTTAGCAAGTGATCGGCAGGAATTTGTTCTTCCAAGCGGAAATAATAAAACAACGACTCTGTCCGGCTCTGCTGACCCATCATCGGCGGTGTTCCTCCTGAGGTACTCCGTAGCACGACAGGGGATAGTCACGGCAAATAAAATCTGTTCCGAGACGAGTTTTTCAACAGACTCAGATGATTGTGGGCAAGGATCAGGAAGCTATTTCGCGTGTCAACTTGGATTAGGGCACCTAGTACGAGCGCTCATGTGTATTGCTTGCGGCCACGGAGTGTCAGCGACATTCTCTCGGTCAAGCGCTCCAGTCTGGTAATTTTCTTGCGCTCATAACCAGACGTCCCGGCAGAAGTGCTTGTGATGGGATGTCTAAGCTGCAGGGGAACATCGTCGTATCCTAGGGGGCAACTTGCTCATCGCGCGACATAGGCATACCCGGTCAGGACGTGGCCAACCCGCTTCCTGGTGTCTTGCGCAATGGAGCGCCTAAATGCAACACCCGCGTGGCCCAGATGCACCGCGAGCCGGGAAAAGTAGGTACCGAAACCACGGCAATGATCGAAAATTTGTTGTTCGCATCAATAGAGACGCTAGAGCCCGTCGAGAGTCCTCTTTTTTGCAAAGAAATCCGGTTCGGACACTAGCAGGGCGATTGGTCCCCTCAACTATGGCCGTGGCGGGACACAAACATTCAGAGCCCAGGGCGATTGGAAATGAATGGGCTTCCCTGTGGAGACATTTGGGATTAACCGCGTGGCTCACCGTGGGACGGTCTGAATGTTCGGAAGAAGCGTGGAGTCCACGATGCCGATTTCGACACGACGGTTGGCAGAGCGCGCTTGTTCGCTGTCGCCAGAAATGCGCGGATCGGACTTGCCAAAACCCTTGGTGCTCATGATCGTTTCAGAGATTCCGGCCTGCGCCAGAAAGTCGCGGACCGCTTCGGCACGGCGTTGGGAAAGTTGAAGATTATATGTTTGCGAGCCAACATCGTCGGTATATCCGTAGACATTAATCGTATATCCCTTAAGGGTCAGCAGAATGCCAGCGATGCGGTTGAGGGTGTCGCGGTATTCCGGTTTGATGTCGGACTTATCGAAGTCGAAGCGAACCGATTTGCTGTCGAGTGTCATCACCAGTCCCATCGCAGTACGGCGCGTTTGCGCGATCTGTCCGAGCGCCTGTTGCAGCTGTGCGAGTTCCGCTTCGCGTTCTTGGCGATATTGCTCAGCCTGCTGCGTGGCTTCATTCGCCCTTTGCTGCTCGACGGCGGCCTGCTGCCGGGCAGCATCTGCCTGGGCCTCCGAGTTTGCCTGAGATTGTTTCGCCAGGTCACGCTGTTGGGCGGCTGTTTGCGCGTTCGCAGCTGCTTGCGAAGCCTGCTGAGCCAACGTCTGCGATTGCTCCTGTGCGCGCTCGACCACCTGCTGGAGACCTTGTGTTTGCTGGCTGAGCTGCTCCACCTTAGTCTCCAGGCGACGGACCGACCGTAGAGTAACGAACGCAAGAACCAGGCTGAGCACGATTGCAATCGCTCCCAGAACCAGCGCTAATTTCGTTTGAAATTGAGTCGGTGCAATCCCGGAGCCGAACTCGTTGGCGTTCACTGGCTCGCGTGAAGAGTCCATCATTTTGCAATCTTAGCGTGGAATCAAAGAGCGTGGCAAAACGTGGATGGATTTTCGTGGTTCGTCTTCGATCAGGTTTGGCCCGTCCGAACGGTAACCATGATGCTGCCGGCTCTCGCATCGGTCTTGCGTGAC
>CAVROZ010000010.1:0-118445 GCA_963722985.1 Candidatus Acidiferrales bacterium
CGCTTGCTCCGATCCACGAATAGCCGGTGTTGCGAGTGGGTCTTGGGTTCTCTTCTTGTAGTGGTCGAAGTTTAAATCGGCCTCTTGGTTTTTTTCTTGGCAAGGCGTCCAGCAAAAACAATTTTCCCTCGCAGTCACACAGTAGCAAAGGTGCGCGGCAGCCAAGTGGCTAATCCTATTCCCAACGCGCAATGGCCTCCGTCCCCGGTCCCGCGACAACGTTGTCCGGGTTGGACTGAAGCCTGTGCTGAAAAAACTTGGCATTCCGGCTGTAAACGTTGGACTCCACGCATTCCGGCATGGGTTAGCAACAGAACTTGTCGAGGGGAACGCTCCGTTGTCCGTACTGCAAAGACAATTGCGGCACAGCGACGTGGCTACTACTCTCCGCGTTTACACGCATGCGATTCCACAAACACAGCGGGACGCCATGGAAAAAGTTCGTGGCCAATCATTACCCAATTCCATTACCTTACTCCGGTTCAAGGCTAAATGATTCGCAGTAAGTAAGTTGGCGGAGGCGTGTGGAAGTCGAATCCACCACTCGTTCCGCTAAGGAACGCGTCGCCGGCTTTGAAGGCCGGGAAGGTCACCGGACCCTTTTCGCCCCCGTCGTTACAATAACATCATTACAAAACGTTTAGTGGAGGTTGGTATCGGCACGAGTTTCGTGAATCGGCTCTGGTGCTATTGGGGTGTCGGTTGAGATTCTGGCGACGGCCTCGTGCAGGTTTGCAATGGACAGGTGCGCGTAGCGCCGGGTCATGCTCAACCCCTTGTGCCTCATGAGTTCTGCAATGTACGGCTTGCGGCCCGGGCCACGCGGGGGGTGCTCGTAGTGGTTGCCTCGCTGGAACCTCATAACTCTATTGTGCCGCGCCTGTGGCCGAGTTCAACTCTTCGCGCCCCACATTTCGGGGTGAGCGGCGACGCGTCTAAAGAACTTAGGCGAGCGGTGGATGCAGTGCAGTGCGGGGTGCGCTAGCCTGCTGGCCGTTGACAATCGCTCTTCCGTCGTGACAAATAAACGCACCAAGGAGGCCCTATGAGACGCATGTCTGTATTCGTGGCTATCGCGTTTCTCGCAGGACTCGGCGTCGGGTACTTCGCTCGAAGCGCTGCGGGCACGCTTCAGCGAAGGTCGCACGCTACGGACTTAGCGGCCATCGAAGAACTCCATAGAGCAGACGTTGAGGCCACACTGACGCAAGACCCGAAAGGGCTTATAGATATCTGGACGGAGGATGCGGTGCGCTTTAATCCGGGAAGCCCACCTGCGGTCGGCAAGCAGGCCATTGGGGCCGAGAATGAGAAAGTTCGCACTCAATACCCGGGTTTCAAGGTGTTGAGCTACGCGGCCAAATACAAAAACATTCAAATCGAGGACGGCTTGGCGTGCGAGTGGGGCGAACATCAAGGGCAATATAAACTCTCTCCAGGAGTCCCGCCGGCCAGCTTCAGCGCCAAAGGACTCCATCTGCTGAGGCGGCAGAGTGACGGCTCGTGGAAATTCGTGGTAATCATTTTTAGTCCGTAACGACCGCGGACACACCAGTTCTCAGGCGGCAAGGAGCCGACATTACTTCAGCTTCGCGTATTCCGCTTTCGCTGCGATGAGGATGGGCACGTCAGGGTCGGCGTCTTTCCAGAGTGTGAGGAAATCCTCATAGGCCGCCTTGGCTTTGTTCAGCACAATCCTAGGACAGCCGAGGGGAAGGCGGACCCCTCTTCACTTATGATCTCCCGCATTCGTACGAAGGGGTAGAGAATTTCCCGTGCGCACCGAACCTTACTGCTTCTTTGTTGCGGGCTGAGTCATCATTGCTTGGTAATCCGGCCGTTTCCGCAGGGAATCCAACTCCGGATCCGTTTCAATGCTGGTAGTCGTCAGGCCCTGCTTTAAGCCCTTCTTTAGGTCTGCGATGGCATCCTCGGGCCGATTGGTGAGGACGTGAACCTCCGCCGAATAAAGGATCAGATCAACTGAGGATGGGTCCAACCCGCGCGCGCGATTCATAAACTCCATCGCTTGGTCCATGTCGCCCTTCTTCGCGAAATACAGCCCCAGACTGCCCATGGTTTCGGCACTCCGCGGATTTACTCGCAAGGCTTTGAAGGCCAGGGCAATGGCCTTGTCATAGGTCGCATTCGCCTTATCCATTTGCCCGGCTGCCCGGTAACCGTCTGCAAGGTTGCCCATCATGGTTTCGTCGCTGGGGTTCAGTTCCACAGCCTTCTCGAACTGCTTTACCGCATCCGCGTAGCGGTGGAGGTAGAAATACGAAGTGCCCAGGTTTGAGATCACAGCGGGTTGTGGATCGAGTTGCATCGCCTTTTCCAACGGCGCGATACTCTCCTGGTAGCGTCCCATCGACATATAAACTACGCCACTGTTGGCAAAACCGATCTGGTTTTGTGGCTCCAACTGCGTTACCTGCTGGAAGCTCTTCAGCGCCTTGTCGTAGCTCCCAGTCTGTCGATACGCGTTTCCCAGAGCATTTTGGTTCACCCAGTAATAGGGATTAAGCTCAACCGCTTTTGCCAGCGCCCGAATGGCCTGCTCATGTTGCCCGGCGTCCAGATATGCGCCGCCCAGCCGGCGATATGCTTCATCCGAATTAGGCGCAAGTTCTTGCGCCCGCGTTAACTCCGTAATGGCCTGTGTCACTTGTCCCGTCGCCGCATAAACGCTGCCTAGTACAAAATGAACTTCGGGCAGCTTGTCATTTAGGGCTTGTGCCTGCTTCGCCGCGTTCAAGGCCTTGTCCGTCCAGAAGCTGTCCTTGTTCTCGTAGTACATCCGCAAACTTGCGTCCGCCAATCCCGTGTACGCTAGAGCAAACTTCGGGTCCTTGCGGACTGCCGCGTTGAAGTAGTCCAGGGCCGACTGAATGTTCTTGGCATTTAATTGGCCGCGCATCGCGTTGCGCCCCCGCAGGTACGAGTCATACGCATCCACGTTATCCGTTGGATGTGCCATTCCAGCGGCAATATCCCCGGCGGATGAGTTCGCTTCCAGCACTTCCGCCAGCTTTCCGCAGATCTTGTCCTCGATAGTGAGCAAATCGCCGGGCACGCCGGAAAACTCCTCGTTCCACAACACCTTGTTTTCCGCAACATTGTCCAATTTCACCGTGATGCGCAGTTGATCGGAAGATCCTTGTACCATGCCGGTCACGAGCATATTTGCCCCAAGTTCCTTTGCGATTTGTGGCAACGACTCGTTCGTGTCCATCTTCCCGGCATCGTCGGAGGAAGCCACATGCACTTCCTTCAATTGGAACAACTTCGCCGAGAGCGCTTCCCGCAATCCTTCCGCCACGTACCCTATCTCTGTCGCACCGCCGATCACACGGAATGGGAGGACCGCCAAGTACTTTCCCTGGCTCAGCGGCGGGAGGTCCCTAGCCATTTCAGTGTGCGCCGTTTCCGCCGTTGGTTTGATCAACAGATGGCGCACCGTCGGAATCGCTAAAAACAGTCCAGCTAACAAGACTCCCCCGGCCAGAAACAACCACAGCGGAGGTCTTGTCACACGCCTCTGGGGAGCGCTGCTCTGAGCATTTCCAGTTTGTCCAGATTCTGTGTCTCGCCTCAACCGCTGCAAATCGGTGCGAATTTCCGCCGCACTCTGATAACGAAGTTTGCGGTCTTTCTCGAAAGCTTTGCCGATGATTTCGTCCAACTTGGGTGGAAGGGCTTGATTAATCTGGGACGCATGGGCGGGAGCGCGGTTCAGGATTCCATCAAGAATGACCGCAGCGGTGTTGCCAGAGTAGGCCATCCGTCCTGTCGTCATCTCATAGAGCACTGCCCCGAACGAGAACAGGTCCGTGCGTGCGTCCAGTTCCTCGCCTCGTGCCTGCTCTGGGGACATATAAGCGATGGTGCCCATCGTGGAGCCGGGGCTTGTGAGCAAGAAATCCGATGTAGCCGTCGGCATCGCAGAGACACCTCCCTCGGCAACGGGAGCAAACTTCGCCAGACCGAAATCGAGGACCTTGGCGTTGCCGAGTTTGGTCACAAATATGTTTGCTGGCTTGATGTCTCGATGGATTATGCCTTGGGCGTGTGCTGCACGGAGCGCATCGGCAATTTGAATCGATAGTTCCAGCATCTCCTCGAACGGAAGCGGCTTGCCAGAAATACGGTGCTTCAATGTTTCGCCGTCGAGAAACTCCATCGCAATGAAATGCTGGTCGTCCTGCTCACCAATGTCGTGAATGGTGCAGATATTCGGGTGATTTAGTGCCGATGCGGCCTGCGCTTCGCGGCGGAAGCGTTCGAGGGCAGCGGAGTCGTGGAGCATCTCGGCAGGCAGGAACTTCAGTGCCACATTGCGGTGCAGCCGTGTGTCCTCCGCCTTGTAAACCACACCCATACCACCGCCGCCGAGCTTCTCGACGATGCGGTAGTGCGAGATGGTCTGGCCGATTAGAGCGTCACTGCCTGGCATTTGGAGCACATGTTAGGTTCCGCCAGAAGGCAAGTCAACGACACGGAGCGGAACTCAGAAGCATCGCCTGGAGGTAACAGCGCCCCGCTATTGTAAATCAAAATTCAAATTGGGTGATCTCAGAGCAAGCGCGCGATTCTCCTTACAGCAACGCTACTGTGTGCGCGGAAGCTGATCGAGACGATGGCCCGGCGGCCATCAGCGGACGCTTACCGCAAAGCGTTCACCACCAGTGGTCGCCGCGCGCGGCAACAAAATTCCGCCAGACATAGTCCCATGGCACGACGAACAAGAAGATCACGCTCATCAGGCAGGCAAAAGTTGTGTCCCAGGTGTCTGCGTCCATGGTGTGGTTCTGCCAGGCAGGCAGCGCCACCGCGAGAAGCCATGTGGCCTTCCATGCTATTTCCCAGAATAGAACCGGCAGCATTTTCAAGGGATAGCGTAGCCCTAGGACCGCCAACAGCACTAGCGCGAGCAGCATGGAATTGACCACGCCATGCATCAGCTCCCAAGGCCTGTGATGATGAAGGAAGGCAGGAACCTTCTGCATTCCCATGCCGACGGCAATCAAGAGGTATCCGGCCCTCAGAAGATAAATTCGCCACAGCGCGATGTCCCGCGCCGGAGTTTCGTTTCGGTCCCGCGTGCCCAAGGCTAGTGCTGGCGATGGCGAGACGGGTTGTGCTTGCGCTTCTCGGTTGCTCATTCGTGCCTCTTAGGCATGTTCTCTTGGAGACCGACTATTCATTTACATACGGAACGCCTTCTCAACGACGCGAAGGCCGAGACATCGGGTGGCCATTATGATCGAATTGTCGGCTGACTGAAAGCTATCCGGCTTCTACGGCGGGATTACCGGACATCAACTGGAGTCCCGCTATCAGCGCAGCGGTTGGCCAGCAACGATGGCTTGCCTGACCGATTCGCCTGAGCAACTCGTGCTCGAAGAGTGAAATTTCCAAGAAATTTGTCCGCGCAGACAAGCCTACGCTGACTGGGTGGGGGTTTTTGGGTGCTTCGGTCGCTGCGAGAGGGCACAGCGGGCTGTCCGTCTTATCTGTCCGCCGCCGGTGCTATTGTGGTGTCGGTTGGCTTTGCAAAACGGTGCCTGGTGTTGCGAACTCGTGCGCACTCGCAAGTGAGAAATAGGCTGTAGAATCAAGCGATTTCGCTGTGCTGCAATTCGGTGTAGTTGCCTGCAGAGTACTCAGAAAGGCTTTGAAGGCCGGGAAGGTCACTGGGCCCTTTCGCCCCCCGATTGAGCGTAAAAGGCTTGGAGCGCCGACACGAATCCCCGGAAGAAGAAGAAGGATTCATGCAGAGACACCTAGAAAGCGTCGAAGCCGTAGCGTGGTCATGCCACATGAATTGGCCGTGAGGTACGATATCTTGCTCGATGCATGGTGGGTCACCTGCACTTGAATCCTTTCATTTCTCTTGCATACTTTCCGGGTAGGATAAGTGGCCTTGAGTTGGGCGTTGCGTAGGGCCGCGGAATCGCGAGTTCGAGGTTCGCGGACGCAAGAAAAAGGAGAGTCGAGCTTTGCCGGCGCAAAAAGATAATTTTTGGTACAAGGATGCCGTAATTTATCAGCTTCACGTGCGCACCTTTTGTGACAGCAACGGCGATGGCGTCGGAGATTTCGCCGGGCTTACGCAACGGTTGGATTATCTTCAGGAACTCGGCGTCAGTGCCATCTGGCTTCTTCCCTTTTATCCTTCGCCCCTGCGCGACGATGGGTACGACATTGCGGACTACACCTCGGTCCATCCGAGTTACGGATCGCTCGAGGATTTCGAGAAGTTCCTAACGGCCGCGCATCAGCGCGGGATTCGCGTGATTATCGAGATGGTCGTGAATCACACGTCGGACCAGCATCCATGGTTCAAAGCGTCGCGCAGCTCTCGGGAAGACCCGAAGCGCGACTGGTATGTGTGGAGCGAAACGGACACGCGCTACCAGGGCGTGCCGATCGTTTTTGTGGATACGGAGACCTCCAATTGGGCGTGGGACCCAATTTCGAAATCCTATTACTGGCACCGCTTCTTCAGCCACCAGCCGGATCTGAATTTCGACAATCCCGCCGTGTTCGAGGCGGTTTGGGATGTGATGACGTTTTGGCTGAAACTGGGCGTGGACGGCTTCCGCCTGGATGCGGTGGCCTTCCTTGTGGAACGCGAGGGAACGCCGTGCGAAAACCTGCCGGAAACCCATGCGATCATCAAGGAAATCCGCAAACGCTTGGACCTGGCCTACCCAGGAACGATGCTGCTGGCCGAGGCGAACCAGTGGCCGGCGGATGTGCGTGCGTATTTTGCCGACGGAGACGAATTTCATGCGGCGTTTCATTTTCCCTTGATGCCGCGCATGTTCATGGCCGTGAAGCTGGAAGACCGCAAACCGATCATCGAAATTCTGGAGCAGACACCCGAGATTCCACCGAGCTGCCAGTGGTTCACGTTTTTGCGGAACCACGACGAATTGACGCTCGAAATGGTGACAGAAGTCGAACGCGACTACATGTATGACGAGTATGCCATGGATAAGACTATGCGCATCAACCGCGGCATCCGCAGGCGGTTGGCTCCTTTGATGAAAAACGACCGCAGACAGGTGGAACTGCTGAATGGGTTGCTCATGTCTCTTCCGGGAACGCCGATTGTGTATTACGGCGACGAAATCGGGATGGGAGATAACATCTACCTGGGCGACCGGAACGGCGTGCGGACTCCGATGCAGTGGAATGGCACACTGAACGCGGGATTTTCCGCGGCCGATCCGGAGCGCCTGTACGCACCGGTGATTTCCAACGCCGTGTATGGCTACCAGGCGGTCAACGTCGAGGCGCAGGAAAGGTCGGCGCATTCCCTGCTGCTATGGATGCGGATTTTGATTCGAGCTCGCAATGCGTTTCGTGTATTCAGCCGCGGTTCCATTCAGTGTCTGACCCCGGCGAATCACCGGGTTCTGGCATACATCCGCCAATTCGGGGATGACTCGGTCTTGGTGGTGAATAATCTTTCCAGTACGGCGCAGGCAGTAGAATTGGATGTGCAGAAATACAAGGGTTACTTGCCGATTGAGATGTTCGGAAGAAGTTTGTTTCCGCGGTTTGGCAGTTTGCCTTACCTGCTGACTCTAGGGCCTTACCAGTTTTTTTGGTTTCAACTAAGGCGGATTTGACCGGGCGAACCATGTAACCTCCCGCTGTTGAGTCTTCCCGAAAATTTCGGAATCACAGTAAACTTTCAGAAGTCATGGCCGAAGATACCTTTCTGACGGATGAGTTAGTTCGCCAACTGATGGGCGTCGGCGAAGTGGACCTTCTTGTGGGGATCTCCTCGCATGAAGCGCCGAGCACGATCAGCGCCACGATTCGCGCGATCGAAGACAGTTTTCAGCAGCACTTCGTGCGGCAGCGAGTCGTGATTGTGCTAATGGACGGAGAGAACAAGGCCGGGGACAATGTGGTTTCCGTGGAGACCAGCGCGCCAGACGAAAAGAGGGAGCGCGGGCATGGAATCACCGCGCTGCGCACCATACACCGCGTGCGAGCGAATTTTGCGGCGCCGCCAACGCCTGGAATCGCGCTACGGACGATCCTGGCCGTGGCCGATCTTTTGCGCGCGCGGGCGTGCGCGGTGGTCTCGCCGGCCAGCACGAACCTCACCGCGGCATCTATTGGGAATCTGTTGAGCCCAGTTTTTAAGGATAAATACGATTTTGTTGCGCCGCTCTATACACGGCACAAATTTCAAGGATTGCTGATGCGGAATCTGCTGCACCCCATGAGCCGCGCGGTCTTTGGCTGCGGAATCCGCGAGGTGTTCCCCTCGGAATGGGGATTTTCGGGCGGCCTCGCCAGCTATTGCCTGAACCAGAACGTTTGGCAGGCGGAGGCCATCCGGGCGCAACCCGAGGCGTGGATGGCACTTGCCGCCAATTGTGCGGATTTCCGATGCTGTCAGGTTTTTGTCGGGGAAAAGTCGCCGCCAAAGGCAGGCGTTCCCGGACCGGACATCGTCGAAATTCTACGACAAACCGTTGGAACTTTGTTCTGGTGTTTGGAAAGCCAGCAGTCCACATGGTTCGATCGTGAGACAGTGCCGCCAGTGCCTACGTTGGGGCCCGCACAACAGCTCACCTCCGAGCCGACCGATATGGACCGGCATAGGATTTTCGAGATGTTTCAGACCGGCGTGACTTCGCTCGAGCCCGTCCTAAGCACGATTCTCGATCCGGATACCCATGCGGAAATCAAGAACATGGTTTCGCTCGAAGAAGGCAAGTTCCGGTTTCGATCCGACCTGTGGGTCCGGACGCTCTACGATTTTGCGGCTTCGTATCATCATGCGGTCATCAACCGGGATCACGTGGTGCAGGCTTTGGCGCCGCTGTACCGAGGCATGACCCACTCTTACCTTGTGGAACACGCCGATTCCTCGCCGAACGAAATTGAAGCCGCAAACGAGATGCTCTGCGGCGAGTTTGAATTGCAAAAGCCATACTTGAGGGAAAAATGGAAAGCAAAAGTTGAGGTGAAATCATGAGAGAGACCATCGTGCAGGCCCTGGAGCAGGCTTATTACAACCTCGTCCACATGGTTGCGGAATTCTTGCCCCATTTTCTGGTGATGCTGACGATCATCCTCATCGGGCTGGTAGTGGCGTTTGTGCTCAAGTACATTCTGCGCACGCTGTTGCGTTTCACGAGGCTGGACCGCGTGTCCGAGGAGGCAGGAGCCTCGCGTGTCTTGCGGCTGGCTCACCTCCCGTCGATGACGGAGT
Organism: Candidatus Acidiferrales bacterium; assembly: GCA_963722985.1. GTDB lineage: Bacteria > Acidobacteriota > Terriglobia > Acidiferrales > UBA7541 > Acidiferrum. The sequence continues at coordinate 9,248 of CAVROZ010000010.1, forward strand.
TGCTGAGCCGCTCTCTGTTCTGGGTAACCTGGTTTGGATTCATGCTCGTTGGGTTGAGCGTTCTCGGCGTTTCCAGCCTTCAGGAGCAGATTTCCCGGCTGCTGCGGTTCTTGCCTGAGGTTTTTGTTGCGATCCTGATTTTGTTCCTGGGCGTGGCGATTGCTAATTTTCTATCGAGAGCGGCGCTGCTCGCGGCGGTCAACGCGGGTTATGCTTCGGCGAGAATACTCAGTTGGTCGATTCGATTTGTGATTTGGATCCTGGCGATCACGATGACCCTGGAGGAACTCGGCCTGGCGAAGCAAACGGTGATTGCGGCGTTTTCGATCATGTTTGGGGCGTCGATGTTAGGCCTGGCGATTGCGTTCGGACTGGGCGGGCAAGACCTGGCTCGCAAATTCCTGGAGAAATATCTGGGGGAACCCAAAAAAGAGATCGACAAGGAACCGCAACCAATGTGAAAGGCACCTCCACGGCGGCTGCCGAGCCCGATCGGGCTCACCTCAGATCTTCCCTGCCGGGCGGTTCAGTAGCGTCATCGAAAAGTAGGCGCCCACCCAGGAGCCGGACGCAGCGAAACCTACATAGACCCAGTTCTTCGTATAGCTGATTACGGCGAAAGCGGACAGCAGATACCATACGCTGCTCCAGGTTGCGGCCGGGACGCGACGGCGCGAGGAAACAGCTGCGTTGAACAAGACATAAACGGCGTCAGTCGCCGCGGTCGATACGAACACGCCAAGCGCCAACCACGGTTGAATTTCGGGCACAGGTCCTCCTTAGGATTCGCGGTTTCACTTTACTCCGGTTGAGTGGCGATTTCGGTGGAGATTCCGCGATGGTACGTCTGTAGCGCAGGGCGTCCCTTCGAGCTCGGCGGGGTTTCTCCGAAGCCGACGCAACACCCGCCTCAGAAGGCGGCCGCTAAAGCGAGAAAAGCCGGAAAATCAGGCGCGGGTGATTTCTAAGGCAGCCGCTTGGTTTCGTTTCAGGGCTGCGACCAGTTCGTACAGGGCGGGGTTGGTGCAGACTTCGTAGTAGTTGTGCTCGGAGGGCTTGCCGATTTTTCCGTCGGGGAACAACTGACGAGCGACACCTTTGCGCAAGACCAACAGCTCCACGCTGTCTCCCATGGGCACTTCGCCGTAGTAGAGATGGACTTCTTCCTTACTCCAGGGATATTCGAGCAGAGTGGGAAACGTTTCGAGCGAAATCTCTTCCGATAATTTTGCGAAGCCTTCTTCGTTCAGTTCGATGCCGTTCATATTGTAACGCACAAGGAATTCGTCCAACTCCTCGGCTGAGGCGCCTTCCATTGCCGTCAGAAACTGAAAGAGCGAAAACAGAGTCTTCTGTCCCGAAAGCAGACGCTTGGCGAGTTTAGCGCAGCCGGATAGGCGATCCGAGAGGTTCAACGCTTTCGAGATCATGATGCGCGATTCGCCGTCGGTCCAGTAGGTTGGGGCGGATCCTTGAAAGGCAACGCCGATGCCCAGCTCTAACGCAGGCAGTTGAGAAGAAGCCGCTTGGTCGTTATAGGAATTGCAGACGGCAAGAATTTGCTTCGAGAGAGCGCAGGCTCGCGCGACGGGCCTTGCATAGGCGCGAGTCGCTTCTGTCTCGAAGATCGCAAGAACGATGGCGTCGCCTTCAATGAAGACTTTCTTGGCGGAATACCTTTCCAGCAGGCGCTTGACCGGCTCATGCAGGTTCAGGCTAAAGTGCGAGGCGGGGCTGAGGCCCTTTGCCAGCAGGTCCTGAGTCATTTTTGTGGATCCGCGGACGTCGGCTTTGATGATTACGTGCGACACGACTTGGTCGTGCTCCGGGCGAGCCTCTTCGCGCAGCAAGCACTCGTAGAGCTTGTTGTTCAGGCGCGAAAGCTCGCGCGCTTTTTCCGTACTGACCAGGTTAATGCGTTCCATGCAGGCCATCAGGTGCTCGGCATCTCGCAAATCCCGGCGCAGCCGCATGAAATCTGAGGTGAACTTCAGCACCGTGCCTTGCGTCTCTTCCCGCGAATAGCGCCGGATGCGCTTGTTCAATTCTTCAATCGGCTTCATGGACAAACGCTTGGCGCGGAACTGCTTGAGCAGTTCCGCTACGCGCTGGGCTTCTTCCTTCGAGACCAAGGCTTTCTTCAATTGCTGCAAGTGCACGGGAGGACAGAAATCGCCGGCCACTGACCGGATTTCGTAACTGGCGAGCAGGTGAACAATCAAGTCCCTTTCTTCGAGCCTGGTAGTCCACTGCGACAGAAGACGCGCGCGTGCGGTGCGTTCCGATTCCTCGCCGCCGGTGGAAGCGTCGAATAGCCGCCGCGCGTTTTCCGGATTGTTCAGATAGTCGCCGAGCTTGCCTTGATTATCCTTGCTGACGAAGTCAGCTTGCTGTTTGGCGAGCTCCAGCTCGGGAGCGAGCTCGTCCAGCTTTGCTTGCAGTCTCTTTATTTGCTCTTCCGTTTCGTTCCAGGAGGCACGCAGCTCCGCGGGATTTACCGAACCAAGGAATTTATTCAAAAGGCCGTCGCCGCGAAGTTTCTTGCGCAGGGATTCCCTTTGCTCCTCGAGAGCGGCAAGCTCTGCTCGCATTCCCGCTTCTTCACTCGATAGCTCTCGGAAACTCCGCTCGCCTTTTGCCGATTGCGTTTCCTGCGGAAGTTCGACGGCCGCTTCCTTCAGAAATTCCTGAAGGAGCGTATCGATGGCTTCGAAGCGGTCGGGGTCGCGCGCATAATTTCCGAGCAATACGTAGTGCTCCAGAAAAAAGAAATCATCCTTGCCGCCGTCCAGGAAGATAAGGCGGTTTTTTAACATGTCGTAGTAAGACGCGTAGTCGTCGCCGAACAGAGCCCGGCGACCTTTGGCGACCACGTTTTCCTCAATGTCGATGACGATTTGCGCGATGGTTTGGCCGATGAGGCGCAGCACATCGCGGCGCGCCGATTGCATCTCGGTCAAGCGGGATTTCATTACGTGCGCTTGCTGGCTCCGCTCGAAATATTCGCCGCGTTTCCGGATGTATTCCTTGCCATCCAGAATCACATTGGCGAACTGGTTTTGCAGCTCCGAAGTGAGAAATTTCAGGATCGCCAGCCGGAACAGGAGGTCGATCTCCATGTTCTTGTGGTGTTTGGCGGTGGTAAGGGAGTTTCGCAACAAGTCGGCGAGCACCTTGCGAAACATGGAGGAGTCGGCGGGCTTACTGCTGCGAAATTCGATTCCGGCAAGATGGCTGTTGCTGGCGTTTTGACGGATCAGATCGAACAGATAGTCGCGCGCGATCTGCGCAAACTTTGGGCTGAGAAATACGTCGTGGCGGATGTTGTCTACGCCGATGGTCAGCGAGCTCATCGGCAGGACGACGTTGTAGGCTTTCAGCGCGCTTCGGTTTGGGTCGGACGCGCCGAGGTTGAGAATTCCAGTGGACATGCCGCCGCCAAGTGCCTCTCCGCCAAGCTAGCAGCCGGGTCTGTGGGAGGCAAGAAAACGGAGGTACAGGCGTGGCGAGATAGTAAGCGCGGTGGGCGCTATAGTACTGAAACGTCGCTAGTTAGCAAGATGATGCGGCGGTCATCGCCACCCAGGTGCTCTAGGCGAAGGCGGAAATGGGGCCAGGGGGTCTCCAGGGGAAACTTTTCACTCCATTCGAGGATGACGATGGCGGGATGGGCGAAGACGTCTTCAAGGCCCAGGGTTTCGAAATCGTGGTAGCTCTCAATGCGGTAGAGATCACCGTGGAAAACCTTTTTGCCGCTGCCGTATTCATGGACCAGCGTAAAGGTAGGGCTGGTTACCTCATCTTCCTCGGCGGCATGAAGTCCCGCTACGATTCCTTTGGTCAGCGTGGTTTTGCCGCTGCCCAATTCACCGGAGAGAAGTACCAGCACCGGCTGTTGCAGCTTCTCGGCGAAGCTTCTTCCCCAGGCGATTGTTTCCTCGGCCGAATGTGTGATGACTTCCTCAGTCACGCCCCTGCAGCTCCTGCAGCAGTTTGCGACGCGCGAAAGGGATTGCCTGGGCGACCTCCGTGGCCAGGATTCCCGATGAGTCCGACGATTCGCTCAGCAGGTCGGCGGCGCGTCCATGGAGATAGACTCCCAGGGCTACGACGCGCAGGAAATCGTCGGTGCCGAATTGCGCGATCAGTCCTGCGAGCAGGCCGGTGAGAACGTCGCCACTGCCTCCTTTGGCGAGGCCAGGGTTGCCGGTGGTGTTGATGAAGACTCTGCCGTCGGGTGAAGCAATGACGGTGTGATAGCCCTTGAGCACCACGCAGGCATTCCATCTCTGCGCGGCTTGTACGGCGATTTGCACCCGGTCCGCTTGGACTTTTTCGGTTGGAACTCCTAGTAGCCGGGACATCTCGCCCGGATGTGGGGTGACGACCAGATGTTTGGAGTTTCGATCGGCAAGTTTGTCTGAGTTGCCTACGAAAGCGTTCAAGCCGTCGGCGTCGAGAATGACCGGTCGATCGGAGGCACGCACGATCAAACGGATGAACTCCTGCGTCTCCGGATGATCGCCCATTCCGGGACCAACCGCTAGGACAGTCTTGCCAGCGAGAATGGAAAAAACCGCGGGCCTCGCGGATTCGCCCTGCGCGACAGGTGCTAGATTGCGTTTGGAAGCAGTTCCAGTTTCCGTCGCAAGCAGCGGCTCGGTCATGAACTCGGGATGGGCTGCGGCTATGATGGGCAACACAACATCAGGCGTTGCAATCGTCACAAGGCCCGCGCCGGTGCGCATTGCGGCATAACCCGCCATAACCGCGGCACCGCTTTTGCCGAGCGAACCAGCGACCAGTAGCGCGTGACCGAAGGTGCCTTTGTGGGATTCGGCGGACCGGATCAGCGGCAAACCCGCAAATTCGTCGGGGCCTGCCCAGCGAAGAGTTCCCTTCCCGGTTTGTTCGACGAGGGCGGCCGGTGAACCGATCTCGCAGACGACCAACTGGCCGCACGCTCCGGCGCTCGGCGAAGTCAGCTGGCCAATCTTTGGAGCCGTGAATGTCACCGTCCAGTGGGCTCTTACGACCGGTCCCGCGGCCGGTTCCCCGTTCGACGGCAAACCGGAGGGGGTATCGACGGCCACGACCCAGGCAGGCTTTGCTTTTGTCGCTTCATGGGACAATCGATTGACATCCTCGATTGCCCGGGCAATTAGACCGCTCGCGGCTCCGCGAATACCCGTGCCCAACAGAGCGTCTACAATGACTTCCGCGCTCGAGACTCCGGCCCAGGCCTTATCCCAGTCATCGGCGTCTTGCACTGACGTCACGTCGCCCAATTCGCGCCAGAGATCGAAGTTCTTTGCGGCGTCACCCCGCAATTCTTGCGGGCTTGCAAACAGGTACACGTGGACCTGCCCGGCTTCTTCTTTGAGGTAGCGCGCGACGACGAAGCCGTCGCCACCGTTATTTCCCTTTCCGCATAGCACGGCGACGTGTCCAGGAGCATCGGACATCTTGTAGCCGTATTGTTCGAGAAAAACTTCCGCGACGCTTTTTCCTGCCGACTCCATTAACTGTTGACCGGTGATGCTGAAACGCTCCGTCGTCAGACGGTCGACTTCCTGCATTTCGGCGGCTGTTAGCGCTTTCATATCCGCGGACCTAGGTTGCTACGAAAAGCAGATTCCTCGCTCCCGTTCAGAGCATCCAACCGCCACTTACGTTGACGACTTGGCCCGTCACGTATTCAGCTTCTTCGGAGGCGAAGAAGGAAACCGCGGCCGCGACATCGTCCACCGTCGGGGGCCGGCCGATCGGATAACGCGCGTCCTTTAACTTTCGTGCTTCTTCGAGCGTCAAATCTTTTTCGTCAATGCTCGAAGGATTCACGACGTTCACGGTGATGCCGTTTTTGGCTTCCTCGAGAGCCAGGGAGCGCGACAGGGCGACAACCGCGGCCTTTGCCGCGGCGTAGGCGGAGATTTTGGCCTGCCCGAAAGCGCGCTCGGCGCCTACGGCACCGAGGTTGACGATGCGGCCCCAGCGTCCTTTGCGCATCAGCGGCAGCGCCGCGCGGCACATGTAAAAAACCGTGGTGACATTGGAATCAAAGATGCCAGTCCATTCTTCGACGGAAGCCTCGGCCAGCGTTCCCCAGCGAAATTCGCCGACGTTGTTTACCAGGACGTCGACCCTGCCATAACGGTCCGCCACTGTTCTGATCAGTTGTTCCGCGCGTGCCGGCTCGGCGATGTCCGTTTCCACAGCGACGCAATCCGCCCCAGCCGTTTGCAACTGACGCAGCGCCATTTGTGCGGCGGCTTTATTTGCGCGATAGACCAGGGCGATTCTCGCGCCTTCGCGCGCCAGTCCTAGGGCGATGCCCTTACCGATTCCCCGGGTACCTCCGGTGATTACCGCAACGCGGTTTCGCAACGACATTCGTTATGATCCTCGGAAAACGTGCCAGTATAGCCCACCCTGTCTGCTTCCACCACCTCACCTCTATTCCGTCGGCCATGACTGAATGGCAAACCGTGCGGAATAAAGTCAGGCGCAGGGGACTGATTCGATACGTCGACTGGGTGGTGCGCTACAACAATCGCCATTTTCAAATTACGCCGCAGAGTAGCCACTACGCACCAGCACGAGGCAAAGTGGTGGTGTGGGAATGGCCGCATGGCACGATCACCATCGAGTACCGCGGACGCGCGCTGCAGTGGCGGGAAATTCCGGCGCCGGTGGGACCGCGCGAGCGCGATCCGGAGTCGACAGCGGAACGGACCCGCCAGGGGCCGTGGCCCCTGGTGAAACGGCGGTGGGTGCCGCCAGCACACCATCCGTGGCGAGAGGCTGCTCGCCGAGCCATAGAGCAGCGAGCGAAGCACGCGCCAAACAACGCCGCGGTAGCACGACCATTGTTGACCAGTCCCTCTGCTTCGCCCTAAACACTCCGCCCTACGGGCTCCGCAGGGCTACGCTCCGGGCCTGGTCAACAACTCAGGCAGAAACGAAAAACAAAACAAAAAGGGGACATTTTTAATGAGCTAAGAAAGGGGACATTTCTAATGAGCTTTGACACTCCGGCTTTCCACGCCGGCTTTCCACGATTGACGCTCTTTCGTAATACTGCTATTTTATTCGCCGATCATCGGAGCCGACAAGACTCCGTGAACCGCCCTCTTTCTGTTTTTGTACATCCTGAATGGCTTAGATCGACCTTCGATTGTCTTCGCGACAAACCCGCAGCCATTCGCCGGAATTGAAAGGGGCCGTCCATGAATAAGCGCGTGGTTGTTTTTTCGAATCAGTACCCTCCTCGCCTGCACGGTTTTTCTTTCTCTGCCTACATTCGCTCAATACTCGAATGGCGTCCTGCCGGGACCCGGCTGGCAAGTAATGAAGGCCGACTGGGGCTCCGGCAACCGCTGGATAGACGTGACCGCGACGGTCCGCGTGCTTTTGTCTGGGAACGGCATGGTGAGAGTGAACAATCAGAATTTGGGAGGAGATCCGGCGGTTGGCGCGGACAAGACTCTTCGCATCCAGGCCAGGAACAATCAAGGGCAATCGCGGCAATTCACGTTTAAGGAAGGCAGTTCGATCGACGCCAGCCAGTTCTACAGCTATGGCGGGGGAATTGGCCCGGGCAATCCCAGCAATCCTGGTTGGCAGGTGATGTATGCCGACTGGGGATCGGGCAACCGGCGGGCCGACGTGACGCAACGCGTGCGCACAATGATCTCTGGAAATGGCATGGTGCGAGTGAACAACCAGAATTTGGGAGGCGATCCGGCGGTCGGTGCCGACAAGGTACTGCGAATCTCTGCCCGTGATGGTCGAGGCCAAGTGCAACAGTTCTCTTACAAGGAGGGAGCAAGCATTAACGCGAGCCAGTTTTATAATTACGGCGGATATCCGGGCGGACCGGGCTACCCGGGTCCCGGGCCGGGTCCGGGGATACCTCCAGGGCCTGGTTATGGCGGCCTACAAATTATCCGGGCTTTCTGGGGCCTCAACAACCGTACCGGCGACGTCACGCAGATTTTGCGCAATCAGGTTCAGCAGAACGGCACCTTGATGATTCAGGTGAACAATCGGAACTTAGGCGGCGACCCTGCGGTTGGCGCCGACAAGGTCTTGACGGTGACTTATCGTGTGAACGGAAGAGAGCAAACTGCGACGGTGAAGGAGGGGAATACGCTGCGGATTCCCTAGCCGAAGATGCCGGCCTGAGGGCGCGGTACTAAGTTTTGAGTGGCTCTTATTCGGCAGTGGACCGCCTATTTTAATTTGGCGACGATGACGGTCATGTCATCGGCTTGTTCTGCGGTGCTGGCCCATTCTTCGGCCGCAGTCATTAGCGACTCGGCGATTTTGCGCGGAGAGGCTTGGCGGACTCGTTGGGCGGCGGCTTCCAGACGGGAGACGCCAAATTCTTCGCCGTAAGCATTTTCCGGCTCCACGAGACCGTCGCTGTAGCCGATCACTACCGCATTTGGCGGTACCTCGACGCAGCCTTCCTTGTAATCGTAGTCATCCACGATGCCTAGCACGATTCCACCCACGTCGAGATGCTGCGGCTTGCCCTCGGACAGACAAAAGCCCGGTAGGTGGCCGGCATTCGTATAGCGTAATTTGCGGGCGGCGATGTCATAGATCGCGATCAGGAACGTGGCAAAGCGATCGTCGCCGGTGTTTCGGACCAGGTGTTTGTTCAGACGCGATACCAGTTCCGCGGTGCTGATGTTCTCGCTGCCTGCGGTGAGCAACTGACTGCGCAAAGCCGCCTGCAAGCTGGCCATCAGGAGAGCGGCGGAAATTCCCTTTCCCGAAATATCGGCGATGGCAATCGCGACCTGCGTCGGGCTGAGTTGGATGAAATCGTAGTAGTCGCCGCTGACGCCGCGCGCGGCTTTACAAATGGCTTCGATTTCCACGCCCTCGACGTGAGGCAGGTGCTCTGGAAAAAGCTGATCCTGAACCTCGCTGGCGATGGAAATTTCGTTTTCGAGGCGCTGCAGGTGTTTCTGCTCGCTGATGAGCCGACCGATGGAGCCAGTCATGTTGTTAAAGGATTCGCCAAGCATGCCCAACTGGTCGCGGCGCTCAACCGGTACGCGCGCGGATAGATTGCCGGCCTGTACGGCTTGCGTAGCGCGTGACAAGTCGGAAATGGTGCGCGTGATGGCGCGAGTGAGGCGAACACCTATGACCAGCGCGGCCAGTTCGATAAACAGGAAAATTACGCCAATCAATTTAAGTTCGAATCCTTTGGCGCCGCCCAAATCTCCGAGTGAGGTAAAAATCCGGTGAGTGAGTTGTGATCTTCGGGCGTTGAAGAATCCGAACACCGGATGATTGCGGCTGAGAACACGGTCCCCGTCCAAATATGTCGCGTTTAGTTGTGAAAAGCCGTCAACAATCGGATCCATCCACCATTGCGCCGACAATAAGGACCTTTTCTGTGTTTTGACCCTGGCGATAGCACGGTAATACTGTCGGCCGATCGGCACGGCCAATTGCGCCTGATCGGCGCCCACAGTGGACCAGAGAGTGAAGGAGACAGGGCCGAGGTCGGGGGCCAGGCCTTCCAGAAATTCCGCGGTGACTGGTACGTTCAGATCGATGAATTGAACGCCCCGCGGGGAATCTACTTCCCTCATAGCAATAAGGCGAAGCTCCGTGCCTTCTTGCACCAGGCCGGTGAAGGACATCGCATCTTTTCCGGCGACTTCGCGAAAGTATTCCCGATTGGCTCCGAAGTCCACGACGAGGCCGGGCAATTCCTTTTCTTCGGCGTATAGAACCTGGCCAGCCAGCGCGCGCTCTAGCGTCGCTTGATCGATGTTTGCCGGCATGGTCGATTCCGCAGCAGCGATCGCTTCCGCGGAATTTCTCAACATCTCAAGGCGGTCTTCCACATCGTGGAATAGAAGATAGGCGCCCAATTGAGAGTAGATAATTTGCGCCAGTAGGCTCGCGAAGATTAGCAGCAGGATGATGGGGACTACGGCGATAAAGAGATAGGCCACGATCAGACGGTTGCGCAGGCTCCACAACAATGGATTGCGCCAGCGGGTCCAAAAGCGGTAAAGGAGATAAAAGCCTGCCAAGATTCCAATGAGCTGGATCAACCCGATGCCGGGGATACCAAGCAGATCGTCTCTGCGCCACCTGACTACTAGGCCGAGCACGCACAAGACGACGGCCGCCCAGTCCAGCTTGGACAGGCCCTTCCAGAATGAAATCTGCTGGTTTTGTATCCCAGTCATGGCAGAAGGAGTTGCAGAAATACTTTACCCGATTCGTGGACGAGGCACGAGTGTGGTCGGAAAAGATGGAAGCCTTAGGCGCTGCAGCCTATTTGTAGCACGGATCAGATTCCGCTCTACAGTTGCAGCCGACCGCCCTCAGGAGGCGGTCCCTACCCGGCATGGCTTCCGGGTACAGGCGGTCTAGTCGAGCCAGAAATTATTCTTCGCGGAGTTGAGGATTTCGGACGCGGCTGTGGTAGCGGCCGTAAGTGAAGTAGATGACCAGGCCGATGACCAGCCAGATGATCAGCCGAGCCCAGTTGATCCAGCCGAGTTTGTACATCATGTAACCGTTGAAGGCGATCCCAAGCAGGGGCACAACCGGAACCAACGGAGTGCGAAAAGGCCGGGGCTGATCCGGATTTGTGTTGCGCAAGATCATTACCGCGATGCAGACAATGATGAAGGCAAGTAACGTCCCGATGTTGACCATTTTTCCGATGTCATCGATGGGGGTGATGCTGCCGACAATGGCTGCGAGCAAGCCCACGAGGATCGTGTTTTTGTAGGGAGTGCGGAATTTCGGGTGGATGGCGGCAAAAAACTTGCGAGGCAAGAGGCCGTCTTTCGCCATCGAATAGAGCACGCGTGTTTGCCCGAGGAGCATGACCAGCATGACGCTGGTTAAACCAGCCAGAGCGCCGAGAGTGATGATGTGAGAGGCCGTCGACAGGCCGCGATCTAGAAATGCGCGCGCGACAGGGGCTTCGATGTTCACATCCTGCCAGTGAACCATTCCAGTGAGCACGCCCGCCACCGCTATGTAGAGGATGGTGCAGACCAGCAGCGAAACGATGATGCCAATCGGCAGGTCGCGCTGCGGATTCTTGGCTTCCTGTGCCGTAGTGGACACGGCGTCGAAACCGATGTACGCGAAAAAGATGTAGGCGGCGCCGGCTCCTATTCCTCCAAAACCCATGGGCGCGAAGGAATGCCAATCGGTGCCCCAATTTGCGGTGTTGATGTAATGCGCTCCGAGAGCGATGACGAAGAGCACAACGGCCACCTTGATTACGACGATGACGGTGTTGAAGCGCGCGCTCTCTTTGATGCCGACGGCGAGGATGATGGTGATGATGATGGCCACGAGGAAGGCCGGCAGGTTGAATCCGATCTCCGTGCCAAGGATTTTTGGGGCATTGACGAGATCGTGGGCGCGCTGAAGGAGTTCGGGAGAATGAACCGCTAGGATAGCGTCCGCTTTGTCGAGGAATGCTTGCGTCCCCGGCAGGAGCGACGGGTCCGCCGCTCGAGCCATTTCGCGCGCCACCGATTTTTGCGCAGTTGCTAACGCCGTCCAGTGGTCATAGGCCAGCCACAAAGGCATTTTGAGATGGAATATGTTGAGCAATTCGATGAAGTGATTGGACCAACCCGAAGAGACGGTGCTTGCACCCATGGCGTATTCGAGAGTGAGGTCCCATCCAATGATCCAGGCGAACAGTTCACCGAGCGTCGCGTAGGCATAGGTATAGGCGCTGCCCGCGAGTGGGATCATGGCGGCGAACTCCGCGTAACAAAGAGCGGCGAAAGCGCAGCCGAGGCCGGAGATTACGAAGGAGAGCATTAAGCCGGGCCCCGCGTAGTGCGCGCCCAGGCCAGAGAAGACGAAGATTCCGGCACCGATCACCGCTCCGACACCCAAGGCCGTCAACTGGAAGGGCCCGAGCGTTTTTTTCAGGCTGTGTTCGCCGGACTCCTTGGCTTCAGCAACTAATTGTTCGAGCGATTTAGTTGCGAAGAGCGGGTTGCGCATGCAACTCCTCCTTTTTTGCACTGCCGAGCAGAGGAAACTAGGCCCTGTCTTGCGCGGAACCACGCCGGTGCCACAGCCAGTACACCGGCAAGCCGAGCACAACGATCACCATGCCCATGCCCGCGGTCTGAGTTTCGTAGAGCAGCAGCACGACCATGATTCCCGTGGCCGCCACTATATATAAGAGTGGTACCAGCGGATAGCCGAAAGCTTTGTAAGGCCGCTCAGCATTCGGGCGCCGGCGGCGCAGCACGAAGATTCCGACGATGGTCAGGGCATAGAACAGCAGCGCCGCGAAGACCACGTAATCGAGAAGATTGCTATACAAATTGCCATACGTGCCGTCGGGCTTGCGCGTGCGTAACAGAATCAGCAGAACAATCCAGACGCCTTGATAGGCGAGAGCGATTCCCGGAACGCCGCGGCTGTTCAGTTTCCCGGTAGCCTTGAAGAACAAACCGTCTTTGGCCATGGCATAAGCAACGCGGGAACCTGCCAGGATCAAGCCGTTGTTGCAGCCGAAGGTGGAGATGATGATCGCCACAGCCATGACGATAGCGCCTTTGGCTCCGAAAATCGCAGACAGAGCGGCCGTGGCGACGCGGTCGTCCGGCGCATTCTGGATTTGATTGAGAGGGAGAGCGCACAAATAGGCGAGATTCGCGAGGCAATACAACGAAATCACGATGATCGTGCCAAAGGCCATCGACAAGGCCACATCGCGCTTGGGATTTTTTACTTCGGCGGCCGTGAAGCCGATGTTGTTCCAGGCATCGGCAGAGAAAAGCGAACCAACCTGCGAAACACCGAGGGCAAGTATCAATCCGAACCAGCCGCTCGCGGCGGTGACAGTGGGCAGAATTCCGCGGAGGAAGCCAACCCCGGGCGTAATCGTGCTGGCGCCCCGAACGGCCCACATGTGAGTGAAGTTGTCGGCAATGGCTGAAGCGTTCCTGCCGACAAACAGGCAGAGAAGAATCAAGCCGAGCAGCGAGAGAACCTTTGCCGAGGTGAAGACATTCTGAATCCATTTTCCCAGGCGCACGCCACGGGTATTGAGGAACGTCAGAAAAAGGATCATCAGCACGCCGACGAGTTGTTGGACCGAAAGGCTCATTGCAAACCTGGAGGAAAAGTTGATCGGTGGGATAATCCAAGTATTTGGCGAAATCGACGGAAACAAAACGCCGAGGTAACGCGCGAATCCAACAGCGACGGCCGCGATCGTCCCGGTCTGAATCACCAGAAACAGCGTCCAGCCATACAGGAAGCCCCAGAGCGGGGAGAAAGCCTCACGCAAATAGACGTACTGCCCTCCTGCGTGCGGAAACAATGCCGCCAATTCTCCGTATGACAGCGCCGCGGTGATGGTCAAAAGGCCGGTCAGGATCCAAGTGAGCAGAAGACCACCGGCCGAACCGGTTTGGCGGGTGATGTCCGCAGCCACGATGAAAATTCCGGAACCGATCATGGAGCCGGCGACGATCATCGTGCCGTCGAACAAACCGATGGCGCGCACAAATCCGTGTTCCGTTTTTTCCGTGGGCAATGGTGGGACGCTGATGGAATCCGCCATTGGTCGATTGCCTCAGTGGTTGGACGCGTGTTTCGCGGCGTCCAAACGCTCGATGAACTGCCGGGCTCGCTCCGCCGGGTCTGCGGCAGCGAAGATATCGCTAATCACGGCGACAGAATCGGCCCCGGCTTCGATGACTTCTGCAGCACGTTCCAAGCGGATTCCTCCAATCGCGACGATGGGCTTTTTCGTCAATGGCCTTAACTGACGAAGAAGTTCCGTTCCGACCACGGGATCGGGGTTCGCCTTGCTGGTTGTGGCGAAAATTGGTCCGATGGCAACATAATCCGCTGAAGTGGGGGTAGCCTGCTCAAATTGCTCGCGATTGTGTGTCGAAACGCCTACCCAGCGGTCCTGGCCAACGATGGTTCGCGACTGTTCCACGCTCAAGTCGTCCTGTCCGACGTGCACTCCATCGGCGCCTGAGAGATAAGCCAAGTCGGGGCGATCGTTCACAAAGAAATTCGCTTTTTCTCTTCGCGCCAGTTCCGCGATTTGCCGGGCGGTCGCCAACATATCGCGCGGCTGGAGATTCTTGGCGCGATATTGCAGCAGACGCACGCCCGCCAGGACGAGTTGTCTGGCAATTTCGGGTGCAGGTCCACGAACCAACTCAGCGTCTAATATCACATAGAGCCTGGGCATCACAAGGCGCATGGATCGCTTATTTCCCGTTGATACGGAGAACCTTTTCGATGAAGTGAGTATCCATCTTGCCGGCAGCAAAATCGGGATGTGCCAGGATGCGGCGGTGCAGCGGGATGGAGGTCTTGATGCCTTCGATGACGAACATTTCGAGGGCGCGCTTCATACGGCTGATGGCTTCACCCCGGTCGCGGCCTTTCACCACCAGCTTGGCGACCATGGAATCGTAATAGGGAGGAATGACCGCGTCCGAGTAGGCGGCCGAATCGACACGAACTCCAGTTCCTCCGGGCGCCTGAAAGGTGGTGATGCGTCCGGCGGACGGGACAAACGTTTCAGGGTCTTCGGCATTGATGCGGCACTCGATGGAGTGGCCGTTGAAACTCACTTCGCCCGCGGCTTCCTCGAGGCGTTCGCCCGCGGCAATTCGAATTTGCGCTTTGACGAGGTCCACACCGGTCACAAATTCGGTCACGGGATGCTCGACCTGAATGCGGGTGTTCATTTCGATGAAGTAGATCGACCCGTCTTCGTCCATGAGAAATTCGATGGTGCCCGCGTTGGTGTAACCGATGCCTTCCATGGCTTTGACGACTCTGGCGCCCAGTTCTTTCCTTCGTTTGCCATCGATGACTGGAGAAGGCGATTCTTCGAGAAGCTTCTGATGGCGCCGCTGGATGGTGCATTCGCGCTCGCCAAGGTGAATGACCTTGCCGTGCTGGTCACCGAGCACCTGAAATTCGATGTGTCGGGGGTGCTCCAGGAATTTTTCCATGTAAACATCGGGCGTGCCGAAGGCCTGCTGGGCTTCGCTGCGCGCCGTCTGGTACGCGCCGAGGAGTTCGTCGTTGCTTCGGACCATGCGCATGCCGCGGCCGCCACCACCCGCGGCAGCTTTCAGGATCAGCGGGTAGCCGATGCGCTTAGCTTCTTTCGCAAGATGCTCTTCGCCTTCGACCACGCCGTCGCTGCCCGGAATGGTGGCGAGGCCGGCGGTTTTCATTTCCCGGCGGGCACGATCTTTTTCGCCCATCATTTCGATTACTTCGGGCTTGGGGCCGATGAAGGTGATCTCCGACGCTTCGCAGACCTTCGCAAAGTTGGCGTTTTCAGACAGAAAGCCATAACCGGGGTGGATGGCGTCGACGTTGGTGATTTCCGCGGCGCTGATGACGTGGGGAATGTTGAGGTAGCTTTCGCTGCTGCGCGGCGGGCCGATGCATACGGCTTCGTCGGCAAAACGAACATGCAGGGCATTGCGATCGGCCTCGGAATAGACGGCGACAGTGGCAATGCCGAGTTCCTTACACGCACAGATGACCCGCAGGGCGATTTCCCCGCGATTGGCTACAAGAATCTTTTGGAACATAGTCGCGTGGGCCGCTTACCGTTTCCGGCTGGGCCGAATGCCGAACAAGGGCTGGCCGTATTCGACGGGCTGGCCGTTTTCGACGAAAATTCGCAGCACTTCTCCGTTGGTTTCGGATTCGATTTCATTCATCAGCTTCATGGCTTCCACGATGCAAAGCGTTTGTCCGGATTCGACGTAGCTGCCTACCTTCACAAAGGGCTCCGAGCCTGGGCTTGGCGACCCGTAGAAGGTGCCCACGATCGGCGATTTCACGAGAAACAGGTCGTCGCCGCCCCGCGTGTCGGATTCGGGAGCCGCTTCGGCGGCGCGCGAAGACGTGGCCGGCGCCGCCGCCGGCACGATAATCTCCGCCGGTCTAGGAGCCGCGGTTAGAACCGCTGTCGTACCGGGCTTTTTCAGGCGGATGCGCAAATCGCCGCGCGAGTACTCGAATTCCTCGAGATTGTGCTCGCTCATGAAGCGAAGCAATTGCTCGATCTGCCCCATCTCCGGGTTTGCAAACGACCCACCTTCATCCGCTTTCGACGGTTTTTTCCGTTTCATGCCTGTTTTAGATTTCGATGAGATCCCGCGTGACGCGGGTCAAAACTTCCCTGCCCCGAATTCCCACTGCCACATCGTCTTCAATGCGAATGCCACCGAAGCCTTCGACGTACACACCAGGTTCTATGGTAATCACATTCCCCGCTTCAAGTCGAACCGACTGGCCGCGCGCGATCCGCGGCGATTCGTGCACTTCGAGCCCCAAGCCGTGTCCGGTGCTGTGTACGAAAAATGTATCGAGGCCATTCTTCTTCAGGACTTCGCGCGCCGCTCGGTCCACTTCGCCGCAAGTCACTCCGGCACGGACTGCCACGGTCGCCGCCTGGTTGGCTTGCAGCACAGCGCTGTAAAGCTTCCGGGCGCGCTGCGAGGCTCGGCCCACATAGACGGTGCGCGTAATGTCGCTGCAATAGTGGGCGAGTATAACACCCAGGTCCAGCACCACAAACTCATTTTTCCTCAAGCGCTTGGAGGTGGGACGCGCGTGGGGCAGAGCGCTTCTTTCTCCGAAAGCCACGATGGTTTCAAAGGACGGACCGGCAGCGCCTTCCTTCTTCATCTGATATTCGATCTCGGCGGCAATCTCAGTTTCCCGAACTCCCGGCTTAAGCAGCTTGAGCGCACCCTCCAGCACTTCTCCGACCAGGATGGCGGCCTTTCGCATCACGGCGAGTTCCTGGGCGTCCTTTTTCATACGCAAGCACTCGACCACTCCCGCAATTTCGATTGTGCGGCATTTGACGCCGCTGGCCTGCTGGAGCGCCTTCAGGCGCGCCACGGTCCATTGATCCGGGTCATAACCAGCGCGGCGGACGCCGCAGTGCTTCAGCCATTCCCCAACGAACGGATAGAGCGCGCCCTTTTGCAGCTCCAGTCGAATTCCCGGCGACTCTTCGCGTGCCTGGATAGCGAATCGGCCGTCGGTGAACAACGTGGTTTTTCCGGTTCCCACCAGCAGGACGCCGGCATCTCCGGTAAAACCCGTCAGGTAATACCAGTTTGCGGGATGCGATACGAGCAGGCAATCCAGTCCCCGCCGCTTCAGTTCCCGTGCTACACTCCGCCGGCGTTTTGCGTAAATATCGCTCATAAAAAAATCGAGGAGACTGTGAGTCTCCTCGATTCCAGTTTACCTGAAGCTTGAGAGTTCTCTAAATTCGCCTCGAATCTTATCCAGGGATAATTCGCGGCGTGAGGAAGAACAGGAGCTCCGAAGAGCTGATGGTTACATTCTGTTCGCGGAAGAGTCGGCCAATCACCGGAAGATTCCCGAGAACGGGAACCTCGGTGATGCTCGTTTGTTGTTGAGTGACGATGATGCCGCCGATCACGACGGTACCGCCATCGGCGACGAGGACTTTCGTCTCCGCAGACTGCGTGTCTAACGCAGGAATGCCCTGCACGCGGGGAATACCGTTGTCGATCTGGGTGTTTTCCACCAGCACATCCATGAACACCGTGCCCTCGGCAGTAATCTGCGGAGTCACTTCCAGCTTGAGCACCGCGTCGATGTACTGCACGGAGATGGTGTTATTGATGGTCGTCTGAATCGGAATCTTCGTACCTTGCTTGACGGTGGCCTTTTCGTTGTTCTGCGTGATGACCTTCGGCTTTGAAAGCAGTTTGCCGACGCCCTTGGCTTCGGCAGCCGTGATGTACAAGTCCACCGCGAAGTTCGGCGAGCGATGGCCAAAGTAGAAACCGCTGGTCGGCGCGCCTGCGGGCAGGTTGACGTTAAAAGGAAGGCCCGTACCGGTGCTGCCGCTGCTGGTCGAGGTGGCGATGAGCGGAGGCTGTGGCAATCCAGCGCCCGTCGTGATCGGGCTGATGCCGGTTTGCGGAGTACCGCCGAAAATCGTGCGGCCGCTGGTAGTTGTTCCCGCAAAACCCCACTGCACACCGATGTCCTGGCTGAACGACCGCGATGCTTGCACGACCCGGGCTTCGATTTCAACCTGCTGCGATTTGCGATCGAGCTGGCGCATCAGGTTGTCGAGAACCGGCAGGTTCGAGGGTATGTCGCGGATGATCAATTGATTCGAGCGATCATCGGAGAAAATGTCGCCGCGCGCGGACAGGAACTTCTTGAGCGTGTCGCGGACCGTCGAAGCCTTAGCATAGCTGAGGACGCGGGTCACCGTAACAGGAGCCACGGCTTCTGCCTGCGCCTTCTGAAGGTCACGGGCAGTCTCGGCTTCCTTCTTGAGGGTGTCCTTGGTAGCGACGCGAAGGACGTTGCCGTTGAGTTGCTTGTCGAGGCCATTATTGATGAGCACGATGTCGAGAGCCTGATCCCATGGAACTTCGTCGAGCACGATCGTCAGCGTGCCCTTGACGTTCGGATCCAGGACCACGTTGAGGCCGCTGATTTCATGGATTAGGCGGAAGAAATCTTTCAGGTCCACGTCCTTCAAGTTCACAGAGATGGGTTCGCCCGTGTAACGGCCGGCCGGGGCCGGTGCGGCAGAGAGCTGTTGCGCCGCTACAGTCGACGCAGCCGTGCTTGCCTGCTGCACAGCTTGTTGTGCCGCCTGCTGCGCGGCGTCTTCGGACGGCGCCGGCTGAGCGGTTTCGTTCACTGCCGCCAAACTGGACGAGGGCTGGGTCAGTTCGTTCGGTAGAGGAAAATGAGAAGAGGACGTGTCCGCAGTCTTTATGCTGGCGGCGCTCGCCTGAGAATCCGTGGCCGGGGCATCCGCTTCTTTCTTGGTCTGACCTGCGGCGGTGGACTTCATGGCCGCCTGAGCCGTCGCGTTGGCATCCTCCGGTTGTACTTGCAGATAGACGACAATCGCGTCGCCTTCATGGGCAACCTGGTAAGGAGCCGAGCCGGTGAGGTCAATCACCACGCGGGCCACATCGGGCCGGAACTGGCCAAGGCGCACCTCGCGGACGGGCGCCGAAACTCCTGGAATCGTGGTCTTCTGAACGTTGAGGTGCGCACCGGAAAAGTCCAGCACCAGACGCTCCGGATTCTGCATGCGCACGGGATGCACGTCGAGACGTCCCGCGCCTTCCACGCGGACAGCGGCGCGTTGCGTATCCTGCGTGATGGCCACGCTCTTGATCACCGCCGTAGCCGAGGGCGCGCTCGCGCCAGCGGACTCCTGCCCGCGAACGAGTGCCGGGGTCTCGCCCAGCATTACGCTCGTCAATATCAGGCAGCCACACCGAAAGGCCCGCCAGTTCGTGGTCATTGCTGTTCTCCTACACTGGAGTAGATTCTCTTGTTCACTTGCCGTTCTACGGGCTTGCCAAAAGCGTCTTTCCCAACCTCGTGGAAAGACACCCCATCGAGAGCGATCTTGTCTACCTTGCCGTCATACAGCTGGTCGCCTTCCCTCAGAAAATAGGTTCGCTGCTGAGGATTGGTAACCACGGCGATCATTCCGTTTGGCGCTTTCACAATTCCGTCGAGCCGCAGAGAAGCGACTTGCAAGCCCGCCTTGCCGGGGGGCAAATTCGCTGTCACCCTCGAGGCCGCCTCTTGCCGGCTGGTTAAAGACTCAAAGGGGTCGCGACGCGCGATCTTGCCCTCGGGCGCCGCCTCAGAACCGTCCGCCGACGCCGCCGGAGCTTTCTTGGCAACCGACTTGGCCTTCTGCTTCACCGCGGGGTTTTTGGGAGCCGACGCAGTCTGCGCCTGCACGCTGAACGCCGCCGCTGGAAGCAACATTCCGACTAGCAGTATTTTCAATCGACGCATAGCTCGCTCATTCCTGCTCACGGTTTTCTCCCGGGCGCTGCTGGTGCTTTTGTACCGCCCGTCGTTGCCGGAGCCGTATCCGCCGGCTTAGTGAAGAATGTGGTGATCGTAAAAATGCCTGTTACCGTTTCGCCCGGACGCACCGCGTACTTGACGCCCTTCGCCGTGGTCCCAGTCGGATCGTCAAACTGCAAATCGCCCACGTTGATGATGCGCGAGAGGCGGCTCAGCCGGGAGAAGAAGTCCAGGACGTTGAAGTAGGCGCCGTCGACTTGGGCTTCGAATGGCATTTCGTAATGGAAGTCTTTCGGCACGATGTTCTGCGCCGTCAGCCGCCGCAACTGCACGTTCGATGCGCTGGCCGCGCCCTGCACCTGACGAATGAATTCGTCCACTTCTTTTTCTTCGGGGACGATGGTTTTCAAGGTGTCGAGCTGTTTGTTCAGCGCGTCCATCTGTTGCTTCAATTCACCGTATCGCTGCTTGTAAACCTGCAACTGGGTGACTTCCTGATTGAGTTTGGTCCGCTGCTGCACGGCGGCGTCGTAGGCCGATCGCTCCTGCGCCACCGGAGAGAACGGCAAGTACAAGCCCACGAGAACTAGAATGACTGCAATGGCCAGGGCCACCAGCCCCTGCATGATCACCGACATATCGCGGAAAGGATTCGCCATGGCTGTCCGTTATCCTTTCTTCGCCGGTGCCGCACTTGTTGGGGCACTCTGAGAACTGGCCGGCTTGGCCTGCGGAGTCGCGTCCGGTCCAGTCGAAGCGATTTCGGCGTTGATGGTGAATAAGAAAGTTTGCACGGTGGTGTTCTTATCGTCCTGCTTGGATTCCTTGATCTCGATCTTTTGAAAGTAACCGGAACGCTTCAGCGCGGTGATGAAATTTGCTACCGAGTTGATCGAGGCGGCGGCGCCTTCTAGGGTAACTTCGGACCCTTTCTTGGTCATCGAAGTCAGCCAAAGATTCTCCGCGCGGGATACCGTGTTGGCAACCTGATCGAGAAGCTCCTGGCCGCCGGTGCGGTCCTTTTGCAGTTGTTCGATGGTGTTGACCCGCTGCATCAGCACTTGCTTCTGCTTCTCGAACGATTCCACCTGCAGCTTGATCTGCTCGAGTTCCGTCTTCTGGCTCTGCAACTGCTTAATTCGGGCGTTCTCTTCGTTCAGTTGGGTCTGCCAGGAGTGGTAAAAGTAGAAAAGGAACAAGCAACCCAGCAATAAACCGGCACCGATGAACACCAGCGGCATGGCCGCTCCGGTGTCTACGGGCCTTCGTGCGGCCTTTGGCCGTATTTGTCCGAGTAAGTTTATGCGGATCATGGCTAGTCGAAGCTCCTCAGTGCCAATCCCACCGCGACTACCAACCTGGGCGCTAATTCCCGGATCTGATCTTCACTATGCTTTCCCGGGTTGATTAACACTTTACGGAATGGATTCAATTCTTCCACTGGCATCGCGAACTCTTCGCGCAGCAGGTCCACCAGGCCGGGCACACGGGCGGTTCCTCCGGCGACCATGATGCGCTGTATGTTTTCTCCGCTCGCCGTGGCGCGGAAGAAGTCGAAAGTTTTTTGAATTTCGAGAGTCAGGATGTCCGAAACGCTGCGGAGAATCTGTCCCTTTTGCTCGTCGGTGACGGTTGGCAGAGTCTCGCCCTTCTTCAGCTTCTCGGCATCGTCGAAACTGAGGTCGAGCTCTTTTTGCAGCGCGTCGGTGTACTGGTTGCCGCCGACGCTTACGTCGCGGGTAAACAGCGGAATCCCGCCGCGGACAATATTTATGTTCATGACGCTCGCACCGATATTCAGCAGCGCCACGGTTTGGCCGGCGTCAGGCTCGTAATTGACTTCGAAGCAGTTCTGCAAGCCAAAGGCGTCGATGTCGACGATTACCGGCGTTTTTCCAGCCTGCGCCAACACGTTGGTGTGATTCAGAATCTTGTCCTTCTTTACCGCTACCAGCAGGACATCCATCTGCGAATCCATTGCTTCGAGCAACTGGTAACTGAGATTGACGTCAGCAATATCGAAGGGAATGTGCTGGCTCGCTTCGGAGGGGATGCGGTCGTAGAGTTCTTCCTCGGTCATGAGCGGCAACGGCACTCGCTTGACGATCACGGAGTGGCCGGATACTGACGTGGCAACGCTTTTGGTCTTGATTTTTTCGAGATCGAAAATCTTGGTGATGGCGTTGGCGACTTGCGGCGCATCCATGATCGCGCCGTCGACGACGGTGTCTTGCGCCAAGGATTCCATGCCGTAACTGACAAGCTCATAGCCGGCCTTGGTCGATTTCAACTCCACGGCTTTAATGGAGTTCGAACCGATGTCCAAACCGACCAACTGCCTGCTTTTCCTGCCCCCGAGTAACCACATATCGCGGCCTCTTTCCCTCACGCTTCGGTGAACTTAGCGGCGCCTTGTCGCCACCTGGCTCATCTTGCGTTCCATCCAGCGATCCAGGATCGTCTTCCTAAGTTTCCAACGATTCCCGAGCTTGAACGCAGGTATTTCGCCCTCTGTGATGTACCGATACAGGGTGTCGGGACTGATCCCAAGATACTGGGACGCCTGTCGTACGTTCATCACTTCGCGCGATTCGCTCACGAGGAACGCCCATCCTCACATGCCCCAGTTTCGGACATGCACTCGCCCGATGGGCACCCGGACACAGGGTTCCTTCGGGCTGACCTTGTTCCCGTTATGTCATCGCGAACGCCCGACCGTCAAGCCTTTCTCTGCCGCAGTTGTCCTAAGAACATCGGCAATCTTAGGCAATTGACCTGTTATTGTAGGCAGGTGTCACTAGCGCTAGTAGGGTTATTGTATCAGGACTGCTATTACTTGTATTGGCTCGACATGGCGGCCTGTCCCCCGGGACGGTAATTCTTAATCCGCATTCGCAAGCACCGATGCCCCTGGCCTTTTGATCGCCCGGAAAAACGAATCGCTTTTTTGGCGTTTCGAAAAAATCCGCTCCTTATCCATCGTAGCGATCCGTCTTCGGCAGACGAATCGGCACGCCGAAGCTATACTGTTCGCGCTAAGTTCCATGGTCTGTTTTTTCGGAGGTTCCCGATGAAGAGTTTGCTTCTGATTTGTGGGGTTGTCCTGCTGGCGCCGTCGCTACCTGCGCAGAATCTCTTTGTGGCCAATCAAGGCGAGCACGCGCTGCTGGTCATCGATCCGACTACGCGAAAAACCCTCGCGGTGGTTGGAGTCGACATCAACGGACACGAGGTCATCGGGTCCCCGGACGGAAAGCTCGCCTACGTGCCGATTTATGGGAACTCCGGCGTCGGAAAACCCGGGACCGATGGAAGCACCGTAGAGATTATTGATATCGCCTCGGGCCGCGCGATGCACATCATTGATTTGGGCAAACGCGTGCGGCCACACTGCGCCAAGTTTGGACCTGACGGAATGCTGTATGTTTCGGCCGAGCTTGCCAAAGCGTTGTACGTGATTGATCCGCGCACGCAGAAAGTTGTCGCCGAGGTTCCGACGGGACAGAACGATTCGCATATGTTTGTTATCACGCCGGACGGTTCGCGCGCGTACACCGCAAACGTATTTGCCGGCAACGTCAGCGTTTTGGACTTGCAGAAGCATTCTCTCGTCACAACGATTCCCGTTGCCGGGGAAGTGCAACGCATTTCGATATCGCCGGACGGCCACACCGTTTACACGCATGATCAACAAAAGCCACGGATCGCGGTAATCGACACCTCGAAGAATGTGATTGCCAAGTGGTGGGATGTGCCGTCAGTGGTGTATTCGTCTGCCGTCACGCCGGATGGTCGCTGGCTTGTTGCGAATGCTCTTTCCGGGAAGATCTTTGTGGTCGATACGTCGACGGGCAAAGTGGAGCACTCTTACGATATCCCGGCCGCGTCCGGTGAGGCGATTGTGGCGCCCGATGGAGCTCGTGCATATGTGAGTTGCCCGCAAGCGGGAACGATTGAAGTGCTGGACCTTAAGAGCTGGCAGTTGGAAAAGCCCATTCAATTGACAAAAGGCGTTGACGGGTTGGCCTTCGCAAAAAGCGGCGAGTGATCGAGTGGCGAGAAAGACCTGATGATTTTCGCCTTGCTTGTAGGGAAAAGCCTCGGGTCTAAAAGGCTTGAGCCACCGAGAACTGACAAGCAGGTTCCTCGCTTCACTCGAAATGGCAATTTTCTTGAGATATCAGATGCCTAGAGTTTTCCAAAAGGAATCCACTCGTTTCCTCGTGGCGTCGTCCATCAGAATTTCGTCGGGCCACGGGCGCGTGAAACCTTCCGATGGCCATTTGCGGGTGGCGTCGACGCCCATTTTCGAACCGAAATCCTGGAGACGGGCGGCGTGATCGAGCGTGTCGACCGGGCCCAGCGTAAACTGCACGTCTCTTTCCGGATCTAACGTGCAGAGCGCTTTCCAGACCACTTCGCGGTAATCGTGCACATTCACGTCGTGATCCACCACGACAATAACTTTCGTGAGCATCGCTTGTCCGAGCGACCAGATCGCGTTCATTACTTTTCGCGCATGTCCGGGAAAGGATTTGCGGATGGAGACGATCATCAGGTTGTGGACGATGCCTTCGGCAGGCATGGAGACGTCCACAATTTCCGGATGAGTCATTTTCATGAGCGGCAGAAATATGCGTTCGATCGCGTAGCCCATGTAAAAGTCTTCTTGCGGGGGGCGCCCCACGACGGTGGTCAAGTAGATCGGGTCTTTGCGGTGGGTCAGGCACTCGACGTGGAATACGGGAAATTCGCCTTCGAGAGAATAAAAACCAGTGTGGTCTCCGAAAGGGCCTTCGGTGCGCATTTCATCGAGACTGATGTAGCCTTCGAGGACAATTTCCGCGTTGGCCGGCACTTCCAATTCGTTCGTTTCGCACTTCACGAGTTCGACCGGCTCCCTCTTGAGAAAACCACTGAACATCATTTCGTCGAGATCCGGAGGGATGGGCAAGATTCCTCCGAGCGAGGTCGCCGGATCGGTGCCGATTGCTACACTCACAGGAATTCTTCCTTCGGGATTCGCCGCCCGGGCGCGCCGGAAGTGTTCGGCACCATGCTTTTGCGTTTGCCAGTGCATGCCGGTAGTGCGCTCGTCGTACACATGCATGCGGTACATGCCCACGTTACGCTTGCCGGTGATAGGACTTTTCGTGAACACCAGGGGAAAGGTGATGAAACGTCCGCCGTCCTGGGGCCAGCATTTTAGAATTGGGAAGTCGAACAAATTTATGTCGTTTCCTTTGCGAATGATTTCTTTGCAAGGTCCGTCTTTGACGGTTTTTGGGAAGAAGGAACCCAGCTCCAACAGCTTGGGAAGCATTTTCATCTTGTCGAAGAGGCCTTGCGGCGTTTGCATGTCCATGAAACCGCGGATGCGCGCGGCGACGTCATCAAGTTTGTCGACGTCAAAGGCGAGTTCCGTGCGGTGTTCGCTGCCGAAGGCGTTGATGAGCAACGGATGGCGCGAGCCTTTCGGGCGTTCGAACAGAAGAGCCATTCCGCCCGGCTTTCCCTTTGGTCCAGCTTGCGCTTGCGCGCGCTGGACGACTTCGACGATTTCAAGGACGGGATCGACTTCCGCCTTTACACGACGCAGTTCGCCTTCCCTTTCCAGGCGCTTTATGAATTCACGCAAATCCGCGTATCCCACTACGTGCCTCCAGAAGAGCTCGCTTCACAGGTTGCAACCGCACACACTAACATGCCGATTGTTGCAGGCGCAAAAGAATGAAAGCTGGACATCGTGTATGTCGCGTTCAGCATCGGGGCATCCTAGGGACGCGCCTACAGCGCTTGCGTGGACGCGGTACGCGGGATCTTTTCCCGGAAGAATTTCTGAGAACCGACCCGCAAGCTTGCATCGCAGAACACCCCCTGCGAGCTCGACTGCGTCCGAAGCGTCAATTTTCTTCATTGATGACGGGAAAATCCGTCTTGAAGAGTTGCCAGGCTTCGGTTTGAGTTCTGTAATTGATGAAGGGGAAAAGGCGAAATGATCCTGGTTCTTTACATGCGGCCCAAGTACGAGATCAAAGGGACGCTTGGCCAACGGCGCTTGCGGAAAGAAACCTAGCGCCGGAAGGTCATTTCGATACTCTTTCGGGTCTTTGCGGGTTTCCGGTGCGCGACACACGGGTTGTAGGGAGAGGCGCGCCATTCATCGCGGAAATGGTTTATCCTGAGATGCGGCGGTTTCATGCGCGTCTACCTCGACCACAATGCGACGACCCCGGTTGACCCTGCGGTCCTCGAGGCCATGCTGCCCTATTTCTCTCTGGATTTTGGCAATGCATCCTCGATCCACACCTTTGGACAGCGGGCTCGAGCTGCAGTCGAGATCGCGCGGGAGCAGGTGGCGACCCTATTAGGAGCGCGGCCGCAGGAAATCGTCTTTACCAGTGGGGGCACGGAGTCGGACAACCACGCCATTTTCGGGATCGTCCAGCCGGTGCTCGAGAGTCAATCGGCCGCGCATGTCATTACTACGGCGATCGAACACGAGGCCGTGCTCAACACCTGCCAGGCGCTCGAAAAGCGCGGCGTCGACGTTACTTATCTTTCGGTTTCTCGGGACGGGTTGATCGACCTTGAGGACCTGCGGAGGGCCGTGCGACCCGAGACGGCGCTTATTACCGTCATGCATGCCAACAACGAACTCGGCACCGTGCAGCCGCTTGCGGAGATTGGCCGTATCGCGGCGGAGCACGACATTTACTTCCATACGGACGCGGTGCAATCGGCGGGTAAGATTCCCGTGGACGTGAAGGCTTGCCAGCTCGATTTGCTTTCTCTCTCCGGCCACAAGATTTACGCGCCGAAGGGTGTTGGCGCGATTTACATCAAGGGTGGCACGCGGCTTCGACAGCTTCTCTATGGCGGGCACCATCAGCGAGGATTGCGACCCGGGACCGAGAATGTGGCGGGAGTTGTGGGTCTCGGCAAGGCTGCCGAACTTGCTCGCGTTGCGCTTCGGCAGGACGCCGCGCGCATTTCGAATCTACGAGACCGCCTAGAAACGGACTTGCTCGCGCGCGTACCCGATGCGCGGGCCAATGCGGTTGGAGCGCCGCGCACGCCCAACACGAGCAACTTCACTTTCCAGGGAATTGAAGGGGAGGCTCTGATCATTGCACTCGATCTGAAAGGCGTTGGTTGCTCGACGGGAGCGGCTTGTTCGTCGGGGGCGGTCGAGCCGTCTCATGTATTGACGGCGATTGGCCTGAATGCTACCGAAGCGCGGGCGAGCATTCGATTCAGTCTTGGCCGGCATACGAGCGCCGCAGAGATCGATGCCGCGCTTGAGATTGTTCCGACGGCTGTGGCGCAACTGCGGAGACTGTCACCGACGTATCGCGCTTTAACACAGACGCCGGCCTGACCCTTCAAAGCTCGGGGCTCGAAGATACAAAGTCGCTCAAAAAGCCGTTAAACTAGAAGAGATGTCGACCCAAGTCCAACTTGACTGTCTGCCTGCAGTCGCTGAGCTGCGGCCTGGCCTTGTCGCCGTTGCCATGTCGGGCGGGGTGGATTCTTCCGCGGTGGCGGCTTTGCTTCTTCAGCAACGCAGGCCAGTTGTAGGATTGACGATGCAGCTTTGGAATCAGCGACGCCTGCCGGAACTGCAGGGCGACGGACCAGCGCAACACCGGTGCTGCTCGCTCGATGACGTATACGACGCCAAGCGCGTGGCGCAGCATCTGGGTTTTCCGCATTACGTGGTGAATTTTGAAGAGCAGTTTGAGCAACGGGTGGTGCGTCCTTTTGTCGAGCAATACCTTGCAGGCCGTACGCCCATTGCGTGCACGAACTGCAACACGGACGTGAAGTTTGCACCTCTCTTGCGCATGGCGCGGCAGATCGGTGCCGAGCGCCTGGCCACCGGACATTACGCGCGGATCCACAGAGACGAGGGTAGCGGGCGCCATCAACTTTTGCGTGCACGCGACGATTCGAAGGACCAATCGTATTTTCTCTGGGGGCTGACGCAGGAACAGCTTTCGCGCAGTGAATTCCCTCTTGGGGAACTCACAAAGGAAGAAGTCCGCCAGGTTGCGCGCGAGGTCAACCTTCCCGTGGCCGAAAAGCCAGAGAGCATGGAGTTGTGTTTTGTCCCGAACGGCAATTACGTGCAGTTCATTCATGCGTACGCGCTCGAGAGTGGCCGGCCACTCGACGAGAAGGAAGGCGACATCATTACCGAGGACGGTGCCATCCTCGGGCGGCACTCTGGCGTGCACAATTACACCATCGGGCAGCGCAAAGGATTGGGATTGACGACCGGAAAGCCGATCTACGTTCTGGCCATCGATCCGGAGAGGAATCGCGTGATTGTTGGGGAAGACGGTGCGTTGCGCGCGATTACATTGGAAATTGAGAATGTAAATTGGCTTTCGATTGACGAGCCGGCCACACCTTTGCGGGCGCAGGTGAAGATTCGACACAAGCATCAGGCGGCGGATGCGACCGTCGAGGCACGGCCTGGCCTTCGTGCGCGGATTGTGTTTGACGAGCCGCAACGGGCGATTACGCCCGGACAGGGGGCGGTGGTGTATGCGGGAGATATCGTTGTTGCGGGCGGATGGATTGGAAAGAGCGGTTAGGACTTGGCGTAGAGCCCACAGTCGAAGGCAAGGAAGCTAAACTACGTCAGATGAAGAGTTCGTCTTCCTGCTCCATGGTTTCGTGGAGGGGCTCTTTTTGGCTGCGGCGGGAACGCAGAAAATCCAGGCCGATCTTGATTCCCTGCACGACTGCGGATGCTTTTTGCACCGGGCGCAGAAAACTCCGGCGGACTTGCGTGCCCGCGTCTTCGACAGCTTCGAGCGTTCCGGTTATGATCCGGTCGGCACGGACCAATTGACCGCGCAATCTGTCAGAGGCTTCGGTGAACACTCTGTCCATTTTTTGCGCTTGGGCCCGCGCCAGATAAACGACCTGCGAGGCATCTTCGACAAGGTTCGAGAGTTTCGGCTGTGTGTCTTCGAGCAGAATCTGGGTGCGCGTCAGGATCGGGCCAACACGGTTGTGGAGGTCGTTGATCATGCGGTTGATTGATTCGGTGGTGCGCTTCAATTGCAGGAACAATCCGATTAGGATTGCCACCTGAACCACGAGCGCTACGGCCGCGACAATGCTAAAGAACTCCATCCAGAATTGCATCCACACCCCATCCTTTCCGTCCTGTGCACGGAACGCCTTGCGGCTCCGGAAGGCTTACGACTTGGATTCGCGCAAAAACGCTTCGCGACCGGCTTCAACGGCCGCCGACAAAGAATCCCGCTTCCGCGAGGCTACGTCCTTGCCGCGCTCAATCAGCTCATCGGCGCGATCCCGGAGTTCGCGTGCCTTTTTCTGGGCAAACTCCCGGCCGTCGTCCGCGCGCTTGCCGAGAAATTCGCGCGTTTCGTCGCCGGACTTTGGCGCGAAGAGCACGCCGAGGAGCGCTCCGATGCCTACGCCAACAAGGAAGAAACTCACTTTGGACCCGACATTGTCTGCCATGTTAACCTCCACAAAAAACGTAGCATAGCAGGCAGGAGGTGGCAATACAGTGTAACCGCTCCGGTGAAGAATAACGGTTAAACGTTGGTGTCGGGCTTTTCATAATGCTCGACGATCTTTTCCGCGCTTTTTCGAGTAACGATGTGGCTTAGTTCCTCGATCGTAGCCCTTCGAAGGTTCGCGATGCTCCCATACCTCTGCAAGAGCTTTTGGGAAGTGCGTGGGCCGATGCCGGGAATGTCCAGCAACGCGGTGTGCGTCTGACGGGCAGCCCGGCGCTGGCGGTGGAAGGTCACGGCGAAACGGTGGGTTTCGTCACGAATCTGCTGAATCAGGTGCAAGACCGGAGAATGGCGGTCGAGGACACAGGGTTCATGCTCCTGGCCGAGCACGTAGAGGATCTCTTCTTTCTTGGCGATGCTGGCCACGGGTTGATTGATGATTTGTAGTTCGTCGAGGGCCTTCGCCGCGGCGTGCAATTGGCCGAGGCCGCCGTCGATCAGGATAAGGCTTGGCATCGGCTTTTGCTCCTCGAGAAGACGTTTGTAACGGCGAGTCACGGTCTCGTGCATGCTGGCAAAATCGTCGTTTTCGCTGCGCGGTCTTCCACCGGGACCGGCGTCGCCACGAATGATGAACTTGCGGTAGTCGGATTTTTTCATTTTTCCGTTTTCCCACACAACCAAAGAGGCCACTGTGTCGGTTCCCTGGATGTGGGAAATGTCGAAGCTCTCGATGCGCTTGGGCTCTTCGGGCAGGCTCAGGGCATTTTGCAGGGCCTCAGCAATGGCTTTGGACGTCGGTCGCATAACCCGAAAGCGTTGTTCGAACGAGTGCTTTGCGTTGCTTTCGACCAACTCCAGAATGGCGGCCTTACTTCCCCTTTGTGGCGTGAAGATTTCCACCTTATACCCGGCGCGGTCACTCAGCGTTTCTTCGAGCAGGGCGCGCTCTTCGAAATCGATCGGCACGTGGATTTTTTTCGGAAGATATTCCGCTTCGAGGTAAAGCTGTTTGAGCAGCGAGGGCACAAATTCGTGCGGGTCGAATGCTTCCAGGTCTTCCCAGTAAAATTCGCGGCGGTCGACGATTCGCCCGCCGCGCAAGTGAAATACATTGGCGGCAACGAGTGGCGGCTCACCATAGTAGGCAACCACGTCGGTGTCGTCGCCTTGCGTTGCGGCGATTCTCTGGCGCTCTTCGATGTCTTCCATGGTCCTCAGCAGGTCGCGATACGACGCCGCTTCCTCGAAGCGTTCCTGCTCGGCTGCAGCCATCATGCGTTCTTCGATACTTTTCATCAGATCGTGGCGGCGGCCTTCGAGAAACATGCGCACATCGCGCACCGCTTCCGCGTAGCGCTCGTCGGTGGTGAGTCCGGCAACGCAGGGGCCAAGACAACGCTTGATATAGAACTGAAGGCACGGCCGTGGATGGGCCTTCGCAAGATCCACAAAACAGGATGGGATCAGAAATCGCTTGTGAATGAAATGGAGGATGCGCCGCGCCAGGCCGGCGGGGAAGTATGGGCCGAAATAGAGCGCGCCGTCGTTTTTCACTTTCCGCGTGAAATAGACGCGCGGAAATTTTTCGCCCATGGTCAATTTGATGTACGGGTAGGTTTTGTCGTCCCGGAGCATGACGTTGAACTTGGGCTTGTAGCGCTTGATGAGGTTGTGTTCGAGCGCCAGGGCTTCGCGCTCGTTGTCCACGACGATGGTTTCGAGATCGGCAATTTCGCGGGCCAGCGAGCCGGTCTTGGCATTCACCCAGCTCGATTCGAGAAAATACGAGCGCACGCGGCTGCGCAAGGACGCGGCTTTGCCAACGTACAGCACCGTTCCACCCGCGTCTTTGAACAGATAGACGCCGGGCTTTTCCGGCAGTTGCGCGGCTTTTTCTTTGGGTTCCATCGGTTGGTGCGGCGGGCCATCTTAGCAACCCGTCTCTTTCATCTTACGGCGACTTTCGATTCGATGCGACTCGAGGCGCTACGAGGCACTTCGCTGGATGAACGCCGTGATGTTGTTTCCGAATCGTGAAAGAAACCCCACGAAAAATCGTACCTGGACACTGGCACGACCAGTTGCGGGCGGCTTCGAAGCGCACTCGTGTCAGGGCGCCGATGGGTGGGCGGCCGCGAACTCGGGCACGCTGAAGAATCGAACGAGGGTGGTCGAACAGCGGTTTTTCGACACTTGACAGCACCAGGCGAACTTCGCCGCAACCGAAGAAAGCCATGCCACCTGTGGTAAACAGCCGGAAATCCGAGCCCGCCACGGCGCGATCGGTATTGGTTTTGCATGCACCAAGATCGCTTGGCGAACTGGCGTAGGCAGAGCAGGTACGGCCGCCCACCATGAGCCGCATCGCCCCGGGCTCGAGCGCGCCGTCAGGCGACTGAAGACAAGCGGCGAGTGGAATCTTTGGCGGGAGCGGTTGCATCTCTTTCGACAGCAGAAAGAGAGCAACTCAGCGACTTCAGCGAACTACTCGGCCAGATCGTCCGAAAGTTTCTAGCCCGCGCTTGTGGACGTAAGTTGTATATACTTTGAGGGGCCGTGCCCCGCGGCTTAACCACTTCAGAAAAGAGGACATTTTCCGTGAAAGCAATCTTCGTTGTGCGGCAGGCTTCGGCCGCGCTGCTGGCTGCAGCGCTTCTTTGTCCCGCGATACCGGCAGACGAAGGGATGTGGACCTTCGATAATCCGCCGACTAAGCAGCTGCAAGAAAAATACAAGTTTACGCCCACGCAACAATGGCTCGATCATCTGCGGCTCGCGTCCGTCCGATTAAACGACGGCGGGTCTGGTTCTTTCGTCAGTCCCCACGGGTTGCTGCTGACCAACCACCACGTTGCACTCGGTCAGCTTCAGAAGAACTCCAGCGCCGAGCACGACTATGTACGCGACGGTTTCTACGCTGCGCGACCGGAAGAGGAAATGAAGTCGCCAGACCTTGAGGTGAACGTTCTGGTAGCGACGGAAAATGTGACGAATCGGGTGAATGACGCGGTGAGTGCGGCAAAAACCCCCGAGGAGGAATTCGCCAAGCGTAAGGCAGTGATCGCCGATATTACGCGGGAAAGCACCGAGAAGACCGGTTTACGCTCAGACGTTGTCACGCTGTATTCGGGAGGCGAATACTGGCTCTATCGCTATAAGAAGTACACCGACGTGCGGCTGGTGTTTGCCGTTGAGCAGCAAACGGCGTTCTACGGCGGCGACCCCGACAACTTCACTTATCCGCGCTACGACCTGGACATGGCGCTGTTCCGCGTCTACGAGAATGGCAAGCCTATCGACAGCAAGGATTATTTGAAGTGGAATCCCAAAGGCGCGGGCGATGGCGATCTGGTGTTCGTCTCGGGAAATCCCGGGGGCACAGAACGTCTGGTCACCTACGCGTACCTCGTCAGCCTGCGCGATGATACTTTGCCCAACATCATCGAATTACTGAAAAACCGTATCGCTGTTTTGAAAGACTACGCCGCGCGTGGCCCGGAGCAATCTCGGCAGGCTACGACTCTCATTTTTGGACTGGAGAATAGCCGCAAGGTGTTCGAAGGGCGGCGCGACGGTCTTCAGAACAAGAATTTGATGGAGAAAAAACACAAGGAAGAACAGGACTTTCGAGGGAAAGTTGATGGCAACCCTGAGTGGAAGAAGGATTACGCAAGCGCTTGGACCATGGAAGAGGAAGC
The DNA here is from genome assembly GCA_963722985.1 of Candidatus Acidiferrales bacterium. Classification (GTDB taxonomy): domain Bacteria; phylum Acidobacteriota; class Terriglobia; order Acidiferrales; family UBA7541; genus Acidiferrum. The sequence continues at coordinate 42,336 of CAVROZ010000010.1, forward strand.
GCTCGAAAAACAAAAACCGCGGATCAAAGAGCAAATCTTTCGAAGCACGGATTCTCAGTTGTCCGCGCTGGCAGTGCAAATCGTGACCTATATCGCCGAGATCAAGAAACCCGATGGAGAACGCCTGCCTGGTTTTCATGACTCTCAATTGGATTCTTTGAAGCAACGGTTGTTCTCTCCGGCACCGATTTATCCGCAACTGGAGATCGCCCGCATGACCGGCGCTCTCGAACTCGATTTGAAGGAACTCGGGCCGAACGATCCTTTCCTCAAAGCTGTGCTCGATGGGCGCTCTCCCCAGGATGCGGCCGAGTATCTCGTCAAAGGCACGAAGGTGGGTGACCCTGCTTTCCGCAAGTCGATGATCGATGGCGGGCAGGCTGCCGTGGATGCTTCGACCGATCCGTTCATCGCCATGGCGCGGCGTATCGATCCGATTCGGCGCGAACAAATCAAATGGCTTGAAGACAACGTGCAGAGCGTCGACGAGCGAGCCGGCGAACTTCTCGGCAAAGCACGCTTTGCGGCTTATGGCAAAAACACATATCCGGATGCGACGTTCACGCTGCGGCTATCCTACGGCCAAGTGCTGAGCTATCCAATGAATGGAACCATCGCGCCGCCCAAAACGACCTTTTACGGACTGTACGACCGTGCGGCTAGTTTCGATTACAAGGCTCCGTTTGATTTGCCCAAGCGATATGTAGACGGGAAAGACAAGCTGGATCTCTCGACGCCGTTCAATTTCGTCACGACGAACGACATTATCGGGGGAAACTCCGGGTCGCCCGTGGTCGATCGCAATGGGGACATCGTCGGATTGATTTTCGATGGCAACATCGAGTCGCTGGTTGGGGATTTTGTGTATGACTCTTACCAGAACCGCGCAGTAGCGGTGCACACCGGAGGCATGACCGAGGCAATGAAGAAGCTTTATGGGGCGCAGAAGTTAGTCGACGAGCTCATGGGGCAGTAAGAGCAGCCGTAAAGGAGGGCACGGGCAACTTGCCGGTGCTGATTTGCAATCGGACAGAGGAGCAGGGTTGTGGGCAGACTGCCAGCCAATTCCTCAGGGGCTAAAACCGACGGTGTGCCGGTCGTCAGGGTCCGAGCGAAAGCTCCGACATCCTTCGGCCCTGTGTTGAAGATGGCTGGCGTCCGCGCGATGGCACTTTGCTTCGCGGCGTTTCTGTCCGCGACGGCGCTGCTCGCGTTTCAGCAGGACCCGCCTGCTGCTCCTCCACCTCCCGCTGCAAAGCCTCAGGATCAAGCGAAACCCAAACCGAATACGGATAACGCAGCGCAATCGGCGCCGGATCAACCGAAATGGGATCCGCTGCGCGCGGATAAAGATATTGAAGTCGGGAAGTATTACATGAATAAAGGCGACGTTGATGCCGCGATCGACCGTTTCACGGACGCGATTGACGCCAAGCCGGGTTTCGCCATTCCCTTTCGCTATTTAGGCGAGGCGTACGAGAAAAAGGGGCAGAAAAAGCCCGCGGTCAAGGCCTACCAGCGCTACCTGGACCTTTATCCGAAGGCCGAAGACGGCGAGAAGATACGGAAGAAAATCGAAAAGCTGCACAAAGAGATCGATAAGGAAAAGGCGGAAGGCGGCTAGCGGTCGAAGTGGTCGAGAAACTTTCGCGCAACGATGAAATGCGCGAATCGCTTTTCTTCCGCCCGAAATTCCGGAGAATGAGACAAGAGTGAGCATCCCGAGCGGCGCGTGGGGTGCTTGACGTGTAGCATTTCATGGTAGAGCACGTACTCCACGACGAATTTTGGGACTCCGGGACGGTCCATCCGGCGATTTAGCACGATCTGATTCGGTCCCGGATCGTAGCAACCAAACTGCCTGCGCCAACTGCGCGTGCTCCAGCCGATGTGCGGCTTTTGAAGTCTTCCTTCGAAATATTGCAGGTTCAATGTTTCGAACAAAGTTGCCAGATCGTGGTGCCGCCCCTGCGCCGGCGTGACGGCGCGGCGCACGCGGCGGCTTCGCATGCGGTCAACTCGGCCGCGGACGCGTTTTGAGCGCGCGTAAGCCAGATAATGTTGCACCATGGCGCGAGGCGCCTTTCGCCGGTAAACCTTGGACAGCAGCAAGGCCGCCGCGCCTTCCAGCACCTCGAGCGGCGCGCGCTTCAGCAAATCGGAAAAACGAACATACACGCGCTCTTCTCGCCGGCGGATGGTTAGGACCAGACTGCTGTATGGGTAGAACTCGACTTGAAAGTGCGGCGGGCGTCCGTCGCAGCCGATGCGGGTGAACATTCTTTGCAGCAGGGCCTCACCGCCCGGCACTTGCGTCGGATTACGAGGGCGTGGCGTCAACTCTTGCGCCTCACCGGCGGCGGCGCGGCTTTCTTCTTTGCCTTTTCGGCATCATTCAACGCGTCCTGTGTTCCCTCGATGGCGTCATCCAGATTGTCTTTGTAAAGCTCTACGTCCGGGCCAGCGCTCTGGATTTTCTGCAGTACCGTTAAAAATTCCTTTGCTTTAGCGGTCATTTGGTCGATTCCCTGACGGATATTCTCCTGTTTTTCAATCGACAGTTGGATCAGGTCGGCGGCGTCGTCGATGCAGCCGCCGTAAGAATTCATGAGGTAGTTGAGCATTTCCCTGTGCTTGTTCGGAGAAGGATGCTCCAACTCGTACTGGAATTTTTTCAGGCGATCTTCCGCGAACGTCAGATATAGACTGACGCGCTCGTTTGGCGTTTCGGCATCGCGAATCTTGTCGGCCTCGAGGTCGGACAAATAGTCCTTGTCCGGACGCTGCGCGCAAACTGGCAGAGCTGTCGCCAGCGCTGCAAACAGCAAGAGCGCACTTGCCCAAATTGCAAAGTCGGTTCGGCTGTTCATGGCTTCGCCTCCGGTACGGCCGGCACTTTCTCCGGATCGGGCGTCCGCTTCGGGAATAGCAGGCGAATCAATTCGTCGTCCATATCCAAAATATCCTTGCGCACAATCTCGAGCGGCGGCCGCACATCTGGAGGCGCGGTTACCAGAGTGTCCTCTATTTCACGGAGGCCCCGCCGCGTCTGCATCTCGAGCCGGCGATAGTCGTTGGGATGCCGGTCGGCATCCGGTTGCTGCTTTTTGAGAAGCTCCAAGCAGGCTTGCACGTTGTCCCGGTACTTCTCAAAAATGAGCCCCGCGTTGATGTAGTCGCCCGCAGCACTGGCCTTGCGGGTTTCGTCGAACTGTGCGTCGGTCACCTTGTCGAGGGCTTTTACTTTGCCAGAGGCACGAGTTTCTTTGTCAAAGCGCGCTTGCAAATCGCTGATTTTGTCGACCGCGGCAACCGAAGCGGCGAACAGCAAAATCGCGGAAATCGCCGCACACCATCCCCATGGTCTGGCCACGCCGTCACTTCTTCTTTTCCATCTTTTCCAGCACATGGATTCGCTGCGTCGCCTGCCAAACCTGATCGGGATTCTTGTTCGCATCGAGCTCCAGGAATTTCTGATATGCGTCAAGGGCGGGTGCAACTTGATTGAGTTTATCGTAACAAAGTGCGCGGATAAACCAGGGACCAGCACCAGGTGTCTCCACTTTCGCGATGACATCGAGCGTCGCCAGGGCTTCCGCGTAGTTTCCCCCCAGGTAGTAAGTCGAGCTTAGATCTTTCCAATACGTAAGATTGTTGCGGTCGAGATTCAGAGCAGTCTTCAGTTCTTTTTCAGCATCCGCGAAATCGCGCGTCTGGAGATAGGTCCGGCCCAAGCCACCACGCAGCTCGGCGTCGTTCGGGGCGATGGCAACAGCCTGTTTCAGAGTGACGATCGCTGCATCCCATTTCTTCTGGCCGATTTGAATGTCGGCTTTGAGCTTCAGGGTTTCGATCGACGGCGGCCGGCCGGCTGCCGCCTTGTCCACTTCCGCCAGGGCTGCGTCGTATTGTTGTTGCTCCATGAGAAGGCGGACGAGCCTTGCGCGCATAGCGCTATCCTGCGGCTGCACGGCGAGGTAATCGCGATAGGCATCGACGGCCGCGGGTTTTTTCTGGGCATCCAGGCTCAACGCCAATCCTTGCAAGGCCTCTGGCGCTTTCGGTTCGATTCCGAGCGCAGCACGAAATTTCGATTCGGCATCCGCGGCGCGATTCGTTTTCGCATAGATGCGGCCCAACTCGATCAGCGCACCCGCATCTCTAGGATCCAGGCGCGCGGCTCCTTCGAACGAATCTGCTGCACCTTTCAGATCGCCGGATCGCTCTTGCGCCAGGCCAAGCAAGTACCTTGGCCGGCTTTGCGCGGGCAGTAATTCCACCGCTTTGCTGAGTGGCGTCACGGCCGCGGTTCGATCCGTCTCGAGCAATAAAATACCCAGGTTCAGCTGTGCTTCCGGCATTTTTGGATCGAGGGATACGCACTTCTCATATTCCGCGCGCGCTTCGTCAGGACGTTTTAGTGCCGTGTACGCATAGCCGAGTTGAAAATGCGCGTAGGCCACGTCCGGTTTTTCAGCAATGAATTTCTGCAACAGAGGGATTGCGGCGTTGTAGTCATTCTTGTCCAGCGCTGCCTGGGCTTCGTCCAGGAGGTCATTCAGGGGGTTGCGGACCTTTTGCTTGCTTGCCGGAGCTTGCTGGCTCTGCGCCGGGCGCGCGGTGGAATTCGAAAAACACAGCGCAGTCAGCAGCAAAAGGTTGCGTGCGCCGATCATGCTTCGTTCGATGGCCGTTTTCCCACTGCAGGTTTCACGCCGTTGCGTCTCGGCTGGCCATTGCCGTTGGCCAGCACCCGCGCCAGAAATCGTCCGGTGTGAGATTGCGCATTCCGCGCGACCTGCTCCGGCGTGCCAGTAGCGACGATTTTACCGCCTTCTTCGCCGCCTTCCGGGCCCAAATCGATCAGCCAGTCGGCGGATTTGATCACGTCCAGATTGTGTTCAATCACCACCAGCGAGGCGCCGGATTCCAGCAGCTTGCGGAAAGCCGCAAGCAGTTTGGCAATATCGTCGAAATGCAAGCCAGTGGTGGGCTCATCCAAAATATAAAGGATGCCCTGGTTTTCGGTGCGGGTCAGATGCGCGGCCAGTTTCAAGCGCTGCGCCTCGCCGCCGGAAAGAGTGGTGGCCGACTGTCCCAAGCGGAGATAACCCAAACCGATTTCATTGAGCACGCGCAGTTTGGAAACAACTTTTGGCACATTCACGAAAAATGCCAGCGCTTCACGGACCGTCATCTGCAGCACATCGTGAATGTTTTTCCCGTGATAGCGCACGTCCAACACGCCGCTCTTGAATCGTTGTCCGCGGCATTCCTCGCAGATCAACTCGACGTCGGCGAGAAACTGCATTTCCACCGTGACAGTTCCGTCGCCCTGGCAGGTTTCGCAGCGGCCTCCGGGCACGTTGAACGAAAAATGGCCAGCGGCAAAGCCGCGGCGCTTGGCGTCGGGCGTTTCCGCAAATATTTCACGGATGGCGTCAAACGCCTTCATGTAGGTGGCTGGATTCGAGCGCGGGGTCCGGCCGATCGGAGATTGGTCGACGATGACAACTTCGTGAATGCTCTGATCGCCTTCCAGGCGATCGCAAAATTCCTTGATGCTGGCTCCATTTCGTTTGGCAGCCAGGGCACGGAACAGTACGTCGTGCACCAGGGTCGATTTTCCCGAGCCGCTCACACCCGTGATGACGGTGAGCGTGCCGAGGGGCAGCATCAAGTCCAAATTCTTGAGGTTGTGCAGCGTGGCGCCGTAGAGACGCAGAAATTTCCCTGCAGGTTTGTGCCGTGTTTGCGGCACAAGGATTTTCGTTTCGCCGCTCAAGTAGCGGCCGGTTAACGATTTTGTGTCCTTCAGAATTTCTTCATAGGAACCGGAGAAGAGCAGCTTGCCTCCGAGTTCGCCCGCACCGGGCCCTAAATCCAGAATACGGTCCGCGGATTGGATCGTGTCCGGATCATGTTCGACGACCAGCACTGTGTTACCCAGGTCCCGCAGGGATTTCAAGATGTCGATCAGGCGCTGCGTGTCCCGGGGATGCAAGCCGATTGAGGGTTCGTCCAGCACATAGAGCGCACCCACCAAGTGGGAACCGAGCGATGTTGCCAGTTGAATGCGTTGCGATTCTCCGCCAGAGAGAGTCGACGTGAGGCGTTCAAGCGTCAAATAGTCGAGCCCCACTTCATCCAGAAATTGCAAACGGGTGCGAATTTCGTGGAGAATTTTGTCGGCAACCTTCGCCTGGCGCTCTGTGAGTTTCAACTCCGCAAAAAACTTGCGCGATTCCTTCACGGTCAGTTTGCACAAATCCGTGATCGACCGGCCCGTAATCCGCACGGCGCGCGCTTCGGCGCGTAAGCGCGTTCCGCCACAGTCGGGACAGGTTGCATAGCCTCGATAGCGACTGAGGAACACGCGCACATGCAGTTTGTACTTCTTGCGTTCTAGCCAGTTGAAGAAGCCTTTTACGCCGTCGTAGTTGTTGGCTGGATCGCCTTCGAGAACCAGGCGCCTCTGTTCGGCGGCGAGTTGCCGCCATGGGATATTGGTCGGAATGCCCTGAGTACGTGCCCATTTCCGGGCGTCTTGCATCAGCACGCGGTAGCGAGGCTTGCTCCACGGCTCGATGGCACCATCATCGAGCGATTTGCTTGGATCCGGCACGACCAAGTTCAAATCAAAATCGATGGTGTTTCCAAATCCCTGGCAACGGGGACACGCGCCATAGGGATTGTTGAACGAGAATAGCCGCGGCTCTGGCTCCTGATAGAGCGTGCCATCGTTCTTGCATTCGAACCGTTCGTTGAAGGTGAGCCGTTCCGCCGTATTCCCTGCCGCATCGGGGAGGAATTCCAGAATTGCTTCGCCGGCTTCGCGGTAGCAAATCTCAATCGAGTCCACTAGTCGCGCTCGTGATTCTGGATTCACCGACAAGCGGTCGACAAGCACCTGAACGGGTTTCGCGAAATCCACATCCAGCAGTGTTTCGGGAGAGGAAAATTCGTGGATCTTTTCGTCCTGATAGAGCCGGTTGAATCCTCGCTTTTGCAGTTCGAGAAGTGCGGGACGTAAGGCGTCTTTTGGCGGCACTGAAGCCTTCTTTTTCGCGGCTTTTTTCGCAGTCGCCGTCGCTTCCAAGCCAACTACTTTCAGCGTATAGAGCACATAAAAGCGCCGCCCCGGCTGCAGCGCCAGAATGCGGTTCGCGATTTCATCCGGGGAATCGCGCCGTACTTCGGCACCGCACTCGGTACAAAAGGTCTGGCCGCAGCGGGCAAAGAAAAGCCGCAGATAATCGTAAATTTCCGTAGATGTGGCCACGTTGGAACGCGGATTGCGAGTGGAATTTTTCTGGCGGATGGCTACCGCTGGCGCAATTCCTGAAATCTCGTCGACATCCGGCTTTTCCATGCGCTCCAAGAATTGGCGAGCATAAGCCGATAAGGATTCCACGTACCGCCGCTGCCCTTCGGCGTACACCGTGTCAAACGCGAGGGAGGACTTTCCGGAACCGCTGACGCCCGTGACCACTGTCAAGGCACTGTGCGGAATTTCGACGGTAATATTTTTCAGGTTGTGCACGCGCGCCCCGCGGACAAGGAGCACCTCTTGTTGCGTGGGCGAGGGAGTGATGATTTCGTTCGTGGCCAAAGGGAAGCCCAGTCAGCGCGCTCCGTGCGCACTGCCTAAACTTCAAAGTATACGATGCTCAAGAGAGGCGAGCAAATTGCGTCGATCGCAAGGTAGCAGCAAATGGACAAACCTGCGCTTCAGGGAGCAGGCGGCAATAATCCGAAGACCGCGACGCTATTGGATGTGCCGATGTAGACGTAGCCGTTGATCGCCAAGGGCGTGATGAACTTGTTGTGATCGAACTGGTCCCGATTCTTGGGAGCTTGGGCGGAATCGTAGAGTTCCGTGGCAAGATTCGATGCATCGTAGGCGTAAAGCACGGCCGTGGTGCCGGTGGGTGGTCCGTTGTCAATGCCCCACAGGATACCGTTGGCGGTGCCGTTGGCCGAAATAGCCGGCGTCGTACCGGGATAGGAAAACTTATTCGAGGTCTGGGATTGAGGCGCGGTGGCCAACTGGGCGTTGGTGACCGGGAAGGCCTTTATTGCGTCGCTCGAAGCCCCGAAATAGACGGATCCGTTAAAATACACGGCTTTCGAATAGACGCCCCCAATGAATGCCCCGGAAATCTCCTGATAGTTGCTGTCTGATTTTCCGTTGAATTTCCCGAGATTATCCCGATCGAAAACGTAGAGATTCACGCCCTTGGTCCCGCTCACCGCCAAATGCTTCGTATTTCCCTTGGAGTCTTGAACGTCCGGCAACAGCAATGGGCCGCCCGATCCAAAGTCTTGGTCGACGGCAGACTCGGAAACGGTATTTGCGGGAGTGAAGTAGTCGAGAAGAGCGAGGGGCGGGGTTGAGGAAATTTTGACGAAACAGTTTCCGCAGTCTCCCTTGGACGGGAAGCTAGTCGAATCCAAATCCGTGTCGAATGTACCGTTCCCCACGGTTATGAAAATGTTTCCGTTCTCATCGGCAGCCGGCCCACTGCCAGACTCCCAAATACCCCCGTCGCTGCCGTTGGGGACGAGGTTAAGAACGCCTGTTTGTTGGAGAGTAGACGCGCTGTAGGCGATCACCCAAGAGGTGTAAGCCCCAACATCGCAATGAGACGCCCAGGTCGTGAAGATCGTGCCGTTCACCTCGAGCAGAGCGGCACGTTCGAGGTAGTGCTTGGCTAAAAAGGGCACAATCCCATTGGAGCTGCTTACACCCGCGCCCGGATAGCTCGCTGCGACGGTCGTGGGTCCGCCGAATAGTTCCTGGCCGGTCGTTAAGTCCAAGGCATGAAGACGGGCGTAGTAATTTCCCGCGCCATCTTTAGAGTACGCAACAACGTAAATGGCACCCTGGGTGCGATCGATGACGGGTGTGGAAGTTATGCCAATCTCGGGACTGACGGCAGTGCAACCGCGATCGTCGCTAGAGGTTTCGCCAGTGGGCAATGCTGAGGTCATCCAGAGATATTTGCTGGTGTTCCCACTGGCACTGTCCGCATCGAAGGCGAACACACTATCATGCTCGGTGACGACATAGAGGACATTTTTCGGGCCCACATTGGGAATATTGACGTTCGAAAGATAGAGAGGTTGGCCATCGACGCGCCCATCCACTGTAAACGTGCCCAGCAGGCCGAATTTCTTGTAGCTGACTAAGGTCTTGAGCAGCACCTGTTCGTTGGCGTTCACGCCTGATCGCATATTGTCGTAATGATAGGTGGGTGCATCCGAACCGGGAACGACCGTTAAGGTGGCGGGATCGCTGGTCACCTTTCCCTTAATATTGGTCACCGTGACCTGGAACTTGGCGCCATTGTCCGCCATTGAGACGACCGGGGTCGTGTAAGAAGAGTTTGTGGCGCCAGAAATGTTCGCTCCATTTTTCTGCCACTGATAACTGAGGTCTCCACCCCCGGCGGCCACTTGAAAAGAAGTAGTCTGTAATGCATAGGCGGTTCGGTCGGCAGGCTCCGTGTGAATCGACGGGACCGAAATCCCCGCGCAACCAGAGGAAAGCGAAACCAGCGAACTTACAAATAGAAAAAGAGATAGCCTGCACAAGTCTGGACGGGCGGTATGATGCATCAGGTTCTAGGCCCCTGAGATTGGATTTTATCTTCTCTCGACTAGCGAGCTACTTTAGCAACTTCCCGACCTAATCGAAAAAGGTTCCCTTTCGGTAATGCTAACAATTTCCTTTCGGAAGGGTAAGGCACTTAGGACATCAAACAAGACCTCCTGACGAGTACCATTACGGGGCAGTACCATAACCTTTTTTTGCTCATTTTGGCACTAGCAAAATTTTCTTTCTGATTGTTACACCCTCGTTGCTTTTCTAGAATTGCATGCAACCAAAACTTCAGCCTCGGGTTAGTAAGGGTCGAAGAATACGATGATTCAACAATACTTCAATTTCCTAGGCTTGCGGGAAGACCCTTTTCACGTGTCTCCGGACCCTCGTTTTTACTTTTCCACAAGCGCTCATGAATCTGCACTGGTTGAGCTCGTTTTCGGAATTGAAACGCGGCAGGGCTTTATGGTTCTGACCGGCGAGGCTGGAACAGGCAAGACCAGTCTTCTGAACCAGATTATTGGCTGGCTGCACCGGCGTGGGCGCTCGAGTGCGTACATTTTCCACAGCCATCTCGAACCGATTGGGCTCTTGCGATTTATCCTGAACGATTTCGGCGTGCCCTGTGAGTCCCGATCGAAAAGCGTCCTCGTCAGAGCTCTCCACATGTGGCTTCAGAAACGCTACGCCGCCGGGGACCAGCCGGTCCTTATTATTGATGAAGCGCAAGCTCTTCCAACACACACTCTTGATGAACTTCGGCTACTTCTCAATCTCGAGAATCCACGGGGCAAGATGTTGCAGATCGTTCTCTCTGGCCAGCCGGAATTGGATGAGAAGCTGCGCTTACCCGCCCTTCGCCAGTTACGCCAGCGCATTATGCTCCATGCCCACTTGCCACTGCTAAGCCAGAAGGAAACGGCAGCCTATATTTCCAGTCGTTTGGCAGTCGCGGGCAGTTCGGATTCCCCGCTGTTTCCCGATGAGGTAGTGCAGGATATTTATAAATCTTCCCACGGCATTCCGCGGGTCGTGAACCTGCTTTGCGAGCACGCCCTTATGTCCGCGTACTCAGAGCGCCAGCCTATCGTTTCTCAAGAGATGGTCCGGCGGATTGCCATGGACTTTGATCTTGTCGCCAAGCCTCTATCTGTTAACGATACAGAATTGCGGCCGCAACGTGGTGTACGGTATCCGAGGATGCCGCTGATCGAAGAGCAAACGAAGGCGTCTCTGGCCAATCAACGTGTAGCCGCTTGCGGCTGGGAACAGATCGATTTTCATATCCTCAAGAACGCGCCGAGCGCGGCCTACAAACAGACTGAACCTGACGAGCAGGTCGAGCCGGCGTTGAATGAGTACGCCCTTCCGGCCGTTCCGCCCGCGCCCGCAGAGCCTCTGAAGTCTTGGCGAAAACGCCAGTCGCCTTCGAGCGTGGCCGCGTTTACGCGGAGTTCAGTTACGTCGATGCGGCGGTTCTGGCGTATCTTTGCCGACCAAATGGCTGACTGCGCCAGCGTCTTGCGCGACACCCTGTTTGCCGTCGTCGAAAAATTCAGCCGGCATAACGCATCGACTGAGACTACCGTCAAAGTGGATCGAGGTCCGGCTATTCCTTTCGTTACCACTATCGAACCGGTAAAGTCCGGACGCGACCGGCAATCTCTTTCGCGGTCATCCGTGTTCCAAAGCCGTTGCGAAGCGGCCTCCCGCAATGCCTGGCGCCGAATTGTGCATCCGTCAGCACGCTATGTTCGTTCGGTTGTCTTGTCGTTCGTTCGCGATTGCCATGGATTGTTCCATTCTTTCACCCCACCTACGCCAGCTCTCGAAACCGGCTCTTCGGCAAACGGCAGCAACGGAAAGTCAGTCATTCAAAATGCACTCGCGCCGTTGGTCCATTGGCTGCGCCAACCGATGACACCGTCGAATGGCTCCGGCGATCGTTCTTCGGCAGAATCCAACCACCGTAAATAGAGTTTTCCGCCTACTTTTTTCCTTGGCATGCATGCCCAAGCCGTTTTGAGCGGCCCACTCCTTTAGGGCTTAAGGGCACGCACAAGGCGGGTGCACACGACCGTTCAAGACCTGAGCGTGCCCCTCACCTCGCTCGGATGACGAATTTGTGGAAAATCAACTTTGATCCCGCGTTAACCTGTCGTGCCTTCGACCGACCGTGGATCCTGACTGCAGTCGATCACCATGACGGGCATGCCGAGCTTTCCCTTCGCCAGTGCGTCATGGTTGAATGTGGTCGCTGTTGGGACGATACGAGCGAACAAAAACGTGGGCCATGTGGGCAGACCTGGTTGCAGCTCCGGTCTTTTAGCTTTGAGGTTTGACCCACCGGACCGACCGTTTACCCTTGTAATAGAAGGCCTCACGGCTGGAAGGGATGAGCTACAGACGAGGTCCTATGAATCGCAGAACATTTTTGAAGAGATCAGGATCGGCGTCGCTTTTGCCGATCTGGTCACGCGGATTATTTAGCGACTCGGGGTTTCGCCGCGTGCGCCCTACCGATGCGGGGTGGCCGTCGAAAGAAGCCTGGAAGCGGCTCAACGATACGGTTGGCGGAAATCTGATTCCGGTAGATTTTCCGATTCAAGCATGCACGGCGGCACCGGCCACTGCGCAGTGCACGGAACTTTTCAAAAGCCTCAAGAATCCGTACTACATCGGCGACCAACCGGGCGTTACGCAGACGCTCGGCTGGGTCGACGCGTGGGCCACAAAGCCTAGTGTTTATGCGGTTGCAGCAAGAAACGCCGAGGACATTGTGGCGGGTGTGAACTTTGCTCGCGAAAACAACCTGCGTCTTGTGGTAAAAGGCGGAGGGCACAGTTATCAGGGCACGTCGAACGCGCCCGATTCGCTGCTAATCTGGACGCGCCACATGCATGACGTGACGATCCACAACGATTTCGTTCCGCAGGGATGCGGGGGAAGGCCCACGTCACAAAGAGCCGTGACACTGGGCGCTGGGGCGATCTGGATGCACGCTTATGACGCGGTGACGACCAAAGGCGGCGCCTACGTGCAAGGCGGCGGTTGCACTACGGTTGGCGTCGCCGGGCTTATTCAAAGCGGGGGCTTCGGAAGTTTCTCGAAACATTACGGAAGCGCTGCGTCTGCATTACTCGAAGCCGAAGTCGTCACCGCCGACGGCAAGATTCGCATCGCAAATGCGTGCACAAATCCGGATCTGTTCTGGGCGCTCAAAGGCGGTGGTGGAGGGAGCTTCGGCGTGGTCAGCAAATTGACATTGCGAGTGCATGACCTTCCGGAATTTGCGGGCGGCGCCAATTTCACGGTCAAGGCGGCGACGGACGATGCTTACCGGCGCCTCATTCGCCAATTCGTCGGTTTTTACCGGGAAGCGCTCTTCAACGATCACTGGGGAGAGCAGGCGCATTTCGAGCCGGACAATACTCTGGAAATCAGTATGGTTTTCCATGGATTGGAGACCGAACCATCGCGAAGGGTTTGGCAGCCGTTTCTCGATTGGCTGGCAAAGTCTCCGGGCACTTACACGATTGAATCGGAACCCAGCATCGGCGCCATGCCAGCCAGACACTGGTGGGATGTAGATTGGCGCAAAGAGCATCACCATTCCGTTTTCAAGACTGACACGCGCTCCGGCGCCAGCGCAAACGACGTTTGGTGGACGGGAGACGGGGGACAAGTCGGTTGGGTGATTTACGGATTTGAATCGCTGTGGATGCCGGCTTCGTTGCTTGAAGATAACTCCCAGGAGCGGTTGGCTAACGCGTTGTTCGCTGCTTCCCGTTATAGCGAAGTCGAGCTCCATTTCAACAAGGGCATTGCGGGAGCTCCGCCGGAGGCGATCGAAGCTACGAAAAACACGGCTACGAATCCCTCGGTGTTGGACGCGTTTGCGCTTGCGATCGTTGCGGACGGGCAGCAAGCAGCCTATCCCGGCGTGGCTGGTCATGAGCCTGACATTCTAAAGGCCCGAAAAGCCAAGGAGAGGGTGCATCGTTGTATGGGTGAATTGCGAAATGTGGCCGGCGACGGCGGAGCCTACGTGTCGGAAAGTAATTTCTTCGAAGAGGGCTATCAGCAAGCGTATTGGGGATCTAACCACTCGCGCCTTGCGGAAATAAAGAAGAACGTTGATCCGAGCGGGCTGTTTTTCGTGCACAACGGCGTGGGTTCCGAAGAGTGGAGCGCGGACGGGTTTACCAAGATCTGATCGATTGAGCCAAGCGAAGCCGAGATTCAATTCCCCGCTGGGGTGCACCTGGTGCTAAAACCCTATGTTGGCGGGCCGCACCCCTTCGTGCCTCAGGGCAAGCAGAACGCGGGCCCAAGATGTTGGAGCTGACGTGAGAAAAAAACCGGAGGGCTTGCGGACTTGTCTGTGCCAGGCAGGCTCGGCTTGCGCTACAGGTTATTCTTGTTCGAGTTTGATGTGGCCAATGCCGCCTTCGACGGTGAGGTGGATTGTGTTGGGAGATTTGCCGTAGGCATCGTTGGTGTATTGGCCGTCTTCTTCTTTCAAGCCGTGGACATCGACCGATCCCAGGCCGCCGTGAACGCTGGCCACGACTCCCACAGTCTTTGGGAGGAGAATGATTGCTTCGCCGACGCCGCCGTGGATTTCGGCTTGCAGATCTTTGGCTCGCTCGCCAGTTAGATTCACGTTGGCTTGGCCGGCGCCGATATTCAATTCCAGGCGCGTCAGATCGACATTCGCTAAATTCAGATCGCCCCGACCTGCCCCTACATCAATTTCCAGCTCGAGCGGCACGTGATTATTCACCTTTAGCTTCCAGATGTTGTCGGAATTGGTCATCAACTGATTGGCGCTCTGTTGATTGATCGAAAGTGTTCCAAGCCCGTTCTCCACGGTGTATTCCACGGCGGGCGCGGCCCATGACGCGCCCTGCGAAAAATCGCCCTCCAGCAGCCGCTTGGCTCCACCCTCAATGTGAAGTTCTCCCGCGGGCATGTTCACCGTCATGCGCACGGCTTTGGCATCCTTCAGATCAACTGTCTCGGCCTCATGGGAGTGGCGCCCGGTGCCGGCAGAGACATGCATCCAATCATGGTGTGATGGTCCGCGCCAATGCCAAATCAGCAGGCCCAAGACCATGATGAAGAGCAACGTGCCGATGGTCGAACCAACGGGAAACAGCGGCGCGCTCTCGGGGTTGCTACGCCTTTGAGCGCTATCCCAAAACATTCCAGCGCCGACCAGGATCAGTAGCAACGGCCAATATTTCCAGAGTGCGGGCCATGGATCGAATTCCGGTAGCCAGCGAGTCATCAGAAAAAGCACGCCGATTCCGATCAGGAGAAGCGGAAAGACCACGGAAGTGCTTCGCACGCGGTTGTCTTGAGCCATGCTTGCCCCTTCTACCCTTTTCTACGTAGGAAAACAGCCAAATGTTCCACCTGAGGGCCGACTGCGCCCATCGTAGGCTCGATTCTTCGGGGCGTCAAATTCCCACTGCGACGGGCGCCATGCTAGAGTGCGAAAAGCCCCAATCTTCGAACCCCCGAGATACGCCCGTTGCCTGAGGGCTGACAATCGCGTGCGGATTAGGGTTCCAGCAGTGCTGGAACTCGACGAAGAACGTCTCAGGATAGAGGTAAGCTATGGCGATGTTTAACCGCGTCATTTGGGTTGTACTGGACAGCGTCGGGATCGGGGCGTTACCCGATGCGGCGGATTACGACGATGCGGGCCGTAGCACCTTGGGGCATATTGCTGAGTCGCGGCGTTTGCGGCTTCCAAATCTTGTGAAGTTGGGCTTGGCCAACATTGCCCCGCTCGCCAGTCTTCCTCCGCCTCTGGATCCATTGGCATCGTTCGGAAAAGGCGCTACACGTTCACCCGGGAAAGACACGACGACCGGTCATTGGGAAATGGCAGGAGTGTGGCTCGATCAGGCGTTTCCCGTTTACAAACATGGGTTTCCACCGGAAATTCTGGATGCGTTCGAAGCGCAGATCGGACGCAAAACGATTGGCAACAAGCCCGCTTCCGGCACGGAAATTATCAAGGAACTCGGTGAAGAGCACGTCCACACGGGAAAGCCGATCGTCTACACTTCAGGCGACAGTGTCTTTCAAATTGCTGCCCATGAAGATGCGATTCCTATCGGCGACCTGTATCGCATGTGTGAGATTGCGCGGAAACTGCTCGACGGGAAGCATCGCGTTGGCCGCGTGATTGCGCGCCCGTTCACTGGAACGGCGGGACATTTCACGCGGACGTCACGCCGTCATGATTACGCCGTCGATCCGCCGAAGCCCATGCTTCTCGACATTCTTGACGAAAAGCATGTGCCGGTTTTTGGTATTGGCAAAATTCACGACATCTACAATGGCAGAGGCGTAGGTGACTACGTCACGACGAAATCCAATGCCGACGGTATCGAGCAACTGACCACGGCGACGCGCGAACGGAAGAACGGGCTCGTTTTTTGCAATCTTGTGGACTTCGACATGCTATTTGGACACCGCAAGGACGTGGAGGGCTTTGCTCGGTCTCTCGAAGATTTTGATGAGGCGCTGGCTGTGTATCTACCGCTGCTAGGACCGGGGGATCTTTTGATTCTCACCGCCGACCACGGGTGTGATCCCGATCCGCGATGGGAAACCACTGACCATTCGCGCGAGTATGTACCGATTCTGGCGTATTCTCCGGCGCAGAAAATCGGGAAGTATCTTGGAGTGCGATCGACGCTTGCCGATATGGGGCAGACCATCGCCGAGAATTTTGACGGACGGATTCCTCACGGCGAAAGCTTTCTGGCCATGCTTCAGTAGACCCTTGCTCTCTGAAACAACGAGAAACCTGGCGGCATGGTTCACGTTTTGCGGACACGGGTCCAACAATGCGGGACTCCTGGACGGAAGAAGAACGCCGATCTGCCCGGGGCCGGGGCTACAAGGAAGGATTACTTGCCGGTGGCCGTGGGCCCACCGGCAGGGGCGTAGTAGCCGTTCCGGGTGCGGGCTACGAGTTTGCCGTGGCCTCGGGGCGGGATGACGTCAACGTGCACGCTGCGGAAGCTGCCATCCCTGGTGGTATTCGAGGGATAGTAGGCCAGCGTGTATTGATGGCGGATGTCATGGGCCACTTGTTCGCAGATTGAGTGCACGTCCTCGACATTTTCCGGGAAGAAGGCAACACCACCGGATGCCTGGGCAATTTCCGTGAGCGCTCTTTTCGCGTTCTTAGCACTCTTCTTACTTTCCTGGCTCAGTAGGCCGATTGTGTAGATGACGGTATCGGTCTTTTGAATTTCGCGGATGGTTTTCTCGAGAGAGTTGCGGCTGGTGTTGTCTTCACCATCGGTAACAATCAGCAGGACCTTCTTCTCTTTGCTGCCCTTCTTCAGGTGATCCAGGGAACCGATGATGGCGTCATAGAGAGCGGTGCTGCCGCGGGCATCGATGCGCTCAAGTGCTTCTTTTAGTTCCGGTATGCTGCTCGAGAAGTCTTTGTCCAGATCGAGATAGAAGTCGTCGTTGAAATTCACGACAAAAGCTTCATCCTGGGGATTGCTGCTCTGGACGAGTGTCAAGGCAGCTTCGTTTACCCGTGGGCGTTTATCTCGCATGCTGCCACTGTTGTCGATGACCAGTCCCATGCTAACGGGAATGTCCTCTCGCTTGAAGACAGAAAGCTTCTGTTCCACTTTATCTTCGTAGACGCGGAAGTTTTCTTCGGTCAAGCCATCCACGAATTTGCCGCGGTCGTCGAGTACGCTGGTATGCAGCACAACCAAGTTGACGTTCAGCGCGATTCTTCCCTGCTTATTGTCAGGAGTATTCTGGCCGGGAGGAGGCGGTGGTGGTGCCGGCGCCACCGGAACTTGCGCAAGCGCAGTTCCTGCGCGCAGAACAAACACAAGAAAAAAAAGTGTGGCGAGTTTCACGCAGGCTGACGAGTGTGGCTTGTCAGTGCGCGGGCGCGTAATAGCCGGTCTTGGAGTAGACCGAAAGAGGCGGAAGGCCTTTGGGCGCGCGCAGTTTGATTTTGATTTTGCGCCAACGAGCGTCGTGGACGTGATTGCTTGGTCGGTATCCCAGTACATATTGATTGCGCAGCTCCATGCCGATCTTGGACGCGATGTCCGGCAGATCATTTAGATGCTCGACGGCGAAGACACGACCACCCGTGAGTTCGGTTACCTCGGCGAGCAGCGAAGGCCCGTTGAGCTCTTCCGGTGTACGATTGCGATATCCAAGCGGGTCGTAGATTCCGATGGCATAGAGCTGGGTATCGGCTTCCTTTACCAGCCGCTTGATATCGTTCTCGTTGTACCTACTATGATTATCCCCTCCATCGGAGAGGATGAGCAAGGCGCGCTTTGCGTTGTGTGCACCCCTCATTTGACTTAGCCCGAGGTAGATGGCGTCCAAAAGAGCGGTTCGGCCTTTTGGAGCGGTGAGCATCATCCGGCTCTGGAGGTCTTCCACACTGTTTGTAAACGTGCTGGTGAGCTCGGCGCGTTCGTTGAAGCTGACAAGGAAAAACTCATCCTGCGGATTGGCGGTCTTAAAGAATTCCAAAGCCGCCTCGCGTGCTTTGTCGACCTTATTAGCCATGCTACCGCTGAAATCGAAGATCACGCCGATCGAAATAGGAACATCCTCAGAAGAGAACGAGACAATCTCCTGCTCAATGTTGTCTTCAAATACGCGGAAGTTGTCTGGCTCGAGCCCAGTCACCAGCCGATTGTAGGGATCCGTCACCGTCACGTTGACGAGCGCCAAGTCGACATCGGCCTTAATGATTTTCCCCGGTTTGATGAGTACAGATGGCGTGTTTCGAGAGGCGTCAGCCGGCGGTTTCGGTGCGCTGTCCGGCACCGGTGTCACCATGATTGCAGCAGGCGGTGGTGGCGCGGAGATTTCCGGTGGATCAGGGGCAGGAGGATCCTGCGCAAAGGTGGGGATTGCAACACAGAGAGCGATCAGGCACGCGACGGGACCGGTTTTCGCCAGCCAATGAGCTACAAACGACTTGCACCAATCGCGCTTCACAGTCCCCCATTTACCCGGTTCTATCGGACAGCCGCGCGGTGAACTCATGATAGCACCGGCGCACCGGAAGGCAAGCCCCTTCGTCATCGTCTTTCGCGAGCGAAGGCTCAACGTCGTGCGTTTGTTGCTGGCACGTGATCTTCCAAATGGCGCTGCTGTGTTAGCATCGCAAAGATGTTTCTTCGGGAGAAACAGCTGTCATGTCCGATCCCCTTGTCGTCGTTGTGATTCCCGCGCGCTTCGGATCGACGCGATTACCAGGCAAGCCGCTTGTGACTTTAGGCGGAAAACCCATGGTCCAACACGTTTACGAACGGGCCAAGCGGGCGCAAACCGTACACAAGGTGCTGGTCGCCACGGACGATCAACGGATTTTCGATGCGGTGCATTTGTTTGGAGGTGAGGCGCGTATGACTCGCCCCGATCATCGCACCGGGACTGAGCGCGTTGCGGAGGTTGCGGTTCACGAGTCTGGCGATATCTTCATCAACGTGCAAGGGGACGAACCCCTGATTGATCCGGTGTCCATCGACACTGCGGTGGCCGCGTTACTCGAGGAGCCACCGGCACAAATCGCAACCGTGGCCACGCCCATTCGGCACGCCAACGAGATCATGGACCCGAACGTGGTCAAAACCGTCCTTGATTTTGACGAAAACGCTCTCTATTTCTCTCGAGCGCCGATTCCCTGGATTCGGGACACGCAGCAAAAAATCCACGTCAAATATTGGAAGCATCTCGGGCTGTATGTTTTTCAGCGAGACGCCCTTCTCGAATACCCGACGTTGCCGCAGGGAGAGCTCGAGAAAATCGAGCAACTCGAACAGCTTCGATGGCTCGAAAACGGCTGGCGCATCCGCGTCGTCGAGGTGCCACGGGATGCGGTGAGTGTTGACGTGCCTGAAGATATTTCGCGGGTGGAAAAACTGTTGAGAGAGGAAAAACGCCCGGAGAGCTAAGCTGGTTCGATCAGAAACTGCGTTTATTGTTGGTTGACCGTTCCCGCCATAGTGCGCACACTGTCCGAACAAATCATCAATACTTTACCCGCATTCACAAAATAGGCCTGGAAGTTCAAGGTGACCGACGGGCTTCCGGACAGGCCATATTTATAGTGATTATTTGCCGTGCCATCGCCGTTGATTGTCAGCGTCCCGGCCAGACCCACATCGGTATAGACGGTTTTTGAACTCAGCCCGACCTCGGTGTAGTCGGCAATTCCCGAAATGTTACTGGCGTTCGTGTTCGCCAGCGCGTATTGCCCGATACCATCTTCCGCGAACGGGACAATCGTTGAGGACCCTAACTGCACCCCGTTCCAACTCGCCGCATAATCCCCCGCGCTTAGCGCGAACGGTCCGGCGGCCTGAGCATACATCGGGCCGGTTCCGATGATGCCTTTTGTTGTTTCGAGCGCCACTCCAGCCATCGGCGAAATCAAATAAAACACATCGGCGAACGTTCCCACGCCGGAATCCTTGAAAGTGAATGTGCCTCTGCCGCTCCCAGAATTTGTCGTGTCCATCGCATAGGTGGCCGCAGAAATATTCCCACCCTGCGACACGTGCGTGTAACTGCCGTCGTTGTTGTCGTCCAAAGAGATTGCGCCCAAGTTGCCGTTTCCGTCCGTCGTGAATCGCGCGACTCGCGTGATTTGCGCCTGCGGTCCGAGAATCGATGCGCCGGCGATCAGATAGACAAAACTGCCAGTGATTTGCGAGTTCTCGGTTGGGATGGTTCCGGTTTGCTGCAAGGCTTCGCCAGCACTGCCGCCCAAAGTGTCTTCCTCGACCATGTTCAAGCGCGTAGAATCGACGATATAGAAAGCGTAGGTCCGCCCATTGAAGGTCATCATGCCGCGCCCGAAGTTGGTGCCGTTCCCGTTCGTGTCGAGCGCGTACGTTCCAGGCGAAACGGCTGTCGCCCCGGACGAAGTGCCCACGTTACCGTCGTTCGTGTCCATGACTCCGCCCGTGATGTTGCCGTTGCCATCTCCGGCGAACTGACCTGCCAGGGCGATCGGCGCAGCCTTTTGCGCCGTAAGGGAAACGCCATAGAGACCGAAAACGTAGGAGTGCGCCAGCGCAGAGTTGGCAAAATCGCCGCTGGTTTGCAAATTGAAGGTGCCGCTGGTGGCGGCGTTCAAGTCCGTTTCCACCATGTTTCCCGTGCTCGCCGACAGCAGGATCAGGTTGAACGCTAGGTCGCCGCTCGCGGCATTCAGTGCGATCTGTCCCCGGCCGTTCGACTCGATCTGATAGCTGCCACCGGTGAAGGGGATCTGCGAGGCCGGCTGTCCCAGGCTTAAATTAAGCATATCCTCTAGACCGCCGGTGATAGTTCCGGTTCCGTCCGCGCTAAAGGAGCCCACGCGAGCAAAGTACGCGCCGTTGACGTCAACGCCAGCCATCGAGAAAGCATATTGGCCCTTTAAGCTTGCGTCTGAAAACGGACCCGAGGGAGGCGGTGCGGGACTCTTGCCGCCACAAGCCGCGAGACCGAGGGTGAGGACGGTGATGGCGAACGCCAAGCAAGGTTTTCGACACACCCGCATGTATTCATGCTCCCTGGGAATGACCCCGTCCAGCATAATCGTTTCTGGTCGTCCTGCAAACTCACGCCGACACGTGTGTTTGTCGAACAAGACGGAACATTAGGTGTCGGGATCCGTGTCAGCGGAGAACCGAAATTCCGATGAGTTGATCCCAAGACTTTGCATTGACACCCTTCGGCCTTCCGAACATAATTGTATGTACGTCAATCCTGCGGAGGTTCGATAAGCTCAAGTCTGCGCGATGCAGGCACGAGCGACCCGGATGGCGCCAAAATATATCTTTGTTACCGGCGGTGTTGTTTCTTCTCTTGGTAAGGGCGTTGCAGCCTCCTCGATTGGCTGTCTCCTCGAAAGTCGCGGTTTCAAAATAACAATTCAGAAATGCGATCCGTATCTGAACGTCGATCCCGGTACGATGAGTCCATTTCAGCACGGCGAAGTGTTTGTTACCGACGACGGCGCGGAAACCGACCTCGATCTCGGCCACTATGAGCGGTTCACCCACGTTCAGCTTTCTCGAGACAACAACTGGACCACCGGGCGAATCTACGAAACCATCCTTTCCAAAGAACGGCGCGGAGATTATCTGGGCAAGACAGTTCAGGTTATTCCGCACGTTACCGATGAGATCAAGCGCTGTATCAAACGAGTTTCTGAAAGCGTGGATGTCGTCATTGTGGAAATTGGCGGCACGGTCGGGGATATCGAGTCTCTTCCCTTCCTCGAGGCCATTCGCCAGATGCGCCTCGAACTGGGCGCGGAGAACACGCTGTTTGTTCACGTCACGCTAGTTCCCTATATCAGCGCCGCCGGAGAACTAAAGACCAAGCCTACGCAACACAGCGTCAAGGAAATGCTGGGCATCGGAATTCAGCCGGATGTTCTCCTTTGCCGCAGCGACCGGCAGATTTCGGCAGACTTGAAACGAAAGATCGCCCTGTTTTGTAACGTCG
The DNA here is from genome assembly GCA_963722985.1 of Candidatus Acidiferrales bacterium. Taxonomy (GTDB): domain Bacteria; phylum Acidobacteriota; class Terriglobia; order Acidiferrales; family UBA7541; genus Acidiferrum. Next base: position 64,477 of record CAVROZ010000010.1, read on the forward strand.
CCGAAACGTGCGTCATTTCCATGCAAGATGTGAAGACCATTTACGAAGTTCCCGTGGAATTGAGCAAGGAAGGACTGGACGGCCAGATTACGCGACTTCTGCGCCTCGAGGACCGGCCAGCCAACATGCAGCCGTGGCTGGACATGCTGAACCGGTTGCATCACCCCAAGGGGGAAGTCCGCATCGCGATTGTCGGCAAGTACGTTCAACTGGAGGATGCTTATAAGAGCCTTCGCGAGGCCTTGTTGCACGGCGGGCTCGCGCACAATTACAAAACCGTCATCGAATGGATCGAATCCGAGGAAATCGATTCATTCGAGACCGCGGAAAAACGTCTGAAGAATTACGACGGTATTCTGGTTCCCGGGGGCTTTGGCAAACGCGGCATTCAGGGAATGGTGTACACGATTCAGTATGCGCGCGAACGCAAGATTCCGTTCTTCGGTATTTGCCTAGGCATGCAGTGCGCCACGATTGAGTATGCGCGCGATGCAGCGGGACTTAACAGAGCAGACAGCACCGAGTTCGATCCGCAGACTCCGGATCGCGTGATTTACAAGCTGCGAGAATTGCTTGGCGTAGACGAGATGGGGGGAACGATGCGCCTCGGGGCTTGGCCTTGCAAGTTAGAGCCAGGGTCTTTTGCTCAAAAGGCTTATGGGGCCACTGAGATCAGCGAGCGGCACCGGCACCGCTATGAATTCAACCGCGAGTATGAGAAAACACTGGTTGCCGCCGGACTGAGAATCACCGGGCGCACTCCCGACGAAAACTACGTCGAGATCGTGGAGGCTCCGAATCATCCGTGGTTCCTCGGCTGCCAGTTCCACCCGGAGTTCAAGTCCAAGCCGTTGGAACCGCATCCGTTGTTTGCAGCCTTTATTGGCGCATCGCTCGAACATCGCCTGCAAAAAGCGCGTCCGACTACGAGCGTAACCGCCGTGGAGCAGCCGCACGCCCCCGCGCTGCGCGCCGCACCGCACGCCCCCGCCTGAGAAGGAAACCGCTATTGAGGGTTTGTGGCCTGCCTTTGGGTTCTCGCCTTGTGGTATCTTCAATGTTTCCAATGACTCATACACGTGAAATCGCGATTGGTTCACTGCGCCTTGGTGGCAGCAATCCACTGTTCCTGATCGCCGGTCCGTGTGTCATTGAGTCCGAATCTCATGCCCGCATGATGGCGGAGCGCGTTGCAACAATTGCCGCAGACAAAGGCGTGCCTTATATCTTCAAGGCTTCCTACGACAAGGCGAATCGGTCTTCGATCAAGGCATTCCGGGGACCGGGGCTCGGCGAAGGGTTGCGCATTCTCGGCAAAATCAAAACTGAGACCGGGTTACCTATCCTGGTCGACATTCACGAGACTGCTCAGGCCGCTCCTGCCGCGGAGGTCGCAGACATCCTGCAAATTCCGGCTTTTCTTGCGCGGCAGACGGATCTGCTTCTTGCCGCGGCGAAAACCGGACGCATCGTCAATATCAAGAAGGCGCAGTTTCTTTCGCCGTGGGATATGGGAAACGTCGCGGAAAAAGTCGCTTCCTGCGGCAATCGCAACATTATTTTCACGGAGCGTGGCGCTTCCTTCGGTTACAACAATCTGGTCGTTGATATGCGCTCGTTTCCCGTCCTTCAGAAATTCGGCTATCCCGTTGTGTACGATGTCACCCATTCGGTGCAAACTCCGGGCGGCTTAGGTCACGCGAGCGGTGGGCAGCCGGAGTTCATAGAAACGCTTGCCCGGGCAGGTGTTGCAGCCGGTGTCGACGGCCTGTTCCTTGAAACTCACGACAATCCTGCGGCAGCCCTCTCCGATGGTGCCAATGCCTTGCCGCTCGCGGAACTGCCGCAACTCCTCTCGCGCGTAAAGGAACTTTCCGCCCTTGTTCGCCGCTGGAGCGTAGCGTGAGCGTTTCAAGCTTCGCAACCCGCCTTCTCTTGGAACTACGCCCCTGGGCGATTGCGATCGAGCCGTGCTGGGCCCCCAAAAGGAGTGGGCCGTCTGGAGTCACTTGTCATGAGCGACCGGTGACGTCTCGATGAGTCTTGATTCTGCTCGTCGGGTGTTGCGCATTGAAGCAACAGCCATTGCCGATCTTCTTGCTCGTCTTGACTCTTCGTTCACTCGCGCCGTTGACTTGTTGTACGGGTGCAAGGGGCGCGTCGTGGTCACCGGGATGGGCAAGTCCGGACTGATTGGCAGGAAAATTTCCGCGACGCTTTCCAGCACGGGCACGCCTTCCTTTTTTCTCCATGCTGCCGAGGCGTTGCATGGAGATTTAGGAATGCTGGCTCGCGGCGATTCCCTTCTGGCCATCAGCTACGGAGGAGAGACGCCCGAGATTCTCAATCTTCTTGAGGCTCTCAAGCGATTTGAAGTCCCGATCGTCACGATGACCGGCAATCCCAAGTCGACGCTTGCGGGTGCCAGCGAGGTCGTGCTGGACGCCAGCGTCAAGGAAGAGGCTTGCTCCTTGAATCTCGCTCCGACGGCGAGTACTACCGTTGCCATGGCGCTTGGGGATGCGTTGGCGGTCGCTCTGCTCGAGCGCAGGGGATTTCAGACTGACGATTTCGTCGCGCTTCATCCCGCCGGCAGGCTCGGCAAGAAGCTGCTTCGTGTCGAACACTTCATGCATGCAGGCGATGCGCTTCCGCGAGTCTCGCCGGAAACGCCGATGCCGGCCGTGTTCCATGAAATGTCGGCGAAGAAACTTGGCATGACGACCGTGACGACTGCCGACGGAAAGCTCGCGGGTATCCTCACCGATGGTGACCTTCGGCGACTCATGGAAAAACATGGCGGCGCCACGCTCTCCATGGCGGCCGGCGACTGCATGGTAAGGACGCCACAGATCATTGGCCCCAGCTTGCTCGCGAGCGAAGCTCTGAACCTAATGGAAAAGAAAAAGATTACTTCCATCGTCGTGGTCGATCCTGCTTCGCAAAGAGTCTTGGGCGTAGTCCACCTTCACGACTTGTGGACGCTGGAACTCATTTAGCAGGCGAAGAGCCGCGCCCGCCTGCAGCGTATGCTGTTCTAGCGGACGAGTTTGTGGTGGCTGTTTCGACGGCCTTCTGGCTGAACGCTTCGATTTCCGGCGTCGCACGCGAAGCGGCGCGGGCGGGCCGTTGGCTCGGTCTGCAATCATGGCTTTTGGGCCATGAAGAATCTCCGCGTCGCCACCCGGTAAAGTCTTCCATCCGCTTCTCCCAACGGTCGGCGAGTTCCTGCGCCTTCGGACCCGCGGGATCTTCGCGGAGGGATGCTTCGACCTCCGCGTACAGATCGCATGAATCCTTATTGGCTTGTTCGAGGGATTCCGGGGAAAGCTGATTTCTGCGCGCCGCGACCAAGATGCCAGGCGCAAGCCGTGTTGCCACGAAGTCTGGAAGAATGGATGTACCCGAGTGCCACGGCATTCCTGCTAAACTTTACGACTTGCTTGCACCGGAGGGTCACTTGGCTAGTAGCCCGAAAGTTTCTCCTGCTCTTAAGAAACGCGCCGCCCAGATCAAAGTCCTTTTGATGGATGTCGACGGAACTATGACGGATGGAGCGGTTACGCTGCTGTCGCAGCGTGATGGCTCGGCGCTCGAAATCAAAACGTTTGACGCCCATGACGGCCAGGGGCTCACCCTCGCGCACACTGCAGGGTTGCGAACCGGGTGCATCACGGGGCGCGAGAGCCCCGCACTGCTTCGCCGCGCTAACGAAATGAAAATGGAGTTTATCTACATGAAGCAGGCGGCCAAGATACCGGCTTACGAGGAAATCCTCGGCAAAGCGGGCGTTTCCGATTCCGCCGTAGCTTATGTGGGCGATGATCTTCCCGACCTGCCTATCCTGCGTCGCGTCGGACTTGCCGTCGCCGTTGGCGATGCTGTTCCGGAGGTCAAAAAGGCCGCGCACTTCATCACTCCTTCGGCCGCCGGGCGCGGCGCCATTCGAGACGCCATTGAGCTCATCCTCAAGTCGAAGGGCATCTGGGAAGAGATGATCGACAAAGCCCGTGCGTGATTCCTAGGATTTCTTGCCCGCCCGGAAAACACCAAAGGGAATGCCTTCGGGATCCTGCAGAATGCTGACTTCATCGCCGCTGGGGATCAGTTGCGGAGGAAAAATGACTTTGCCGCCCGCCGATTCCACACGCCGGACATAAGCCGCTACATCATCGACGCGTATGAACAATTGCACCATGCTGTGTCCTTCCGCGGGAATCTGCCAGATCGCACCAGGGATTCCTTCGGCGGTCCCGGTTTCCACGGCGCGGCTGCCGAGCGCATCTGGCGGCCAGACATTCCAGTCAAAAATGGAAGCGTAGAATTCGGCGAGTTTCGCCGGTTGCTTGCTGAGGATTTGCCAGTACATTACGGGTTGTCCCATTCCGCTTTCCCCCTGTCTGATCCGGCTCTAGCACTCTCATATCACGTCTGCGTCGTGTCGATGGAGAGGTTTTTTGGTCGTTCTTGGTTCTACGGTAGAGGGAAATCCTGAGGCATGAAGATCTTGAGCTACGGCTTGACTTCCCACGACTGTGGTTACAGACTCTGCGGCACTAGCGCTAAACAGGAGAGTATCCTTCATGCGAATTAACTACTTGGCTGTTTTCGTAGCTGCTATCGCTTACTGGATTCTTGGGGCGCTCTGGTATGGTGTGGCCTTCAGCAAGCCTTGGATGGCGCTCGAACACATGAGCGCCGAGCAGGCGCAAAGCATGAATCCGGTGCTTCCTTATATCATTACGTTCTTGCTCAATCTGGTGATTGCGGCTGCCATCGGGTTGATTTGTGTTTGGCGCAACGCGAACACGTTTGGTCGGGGAGCGTCGGTCGGCGTCCTTCTTTGGATCGGAATTGTTGGCCCGGTGACCTTCACGACCTATATGTATGAAATGCGGCCGTGGCAGCTCTTCGCCATCAATGAGTTCTACCCATTGTTTGGATTCGTGTTGATGGGAGCCATCCTCGGCGCGTGGACGAAGAAGATTGCCTGAGTTTCTTGTGCTTAGGTTTTCCGGAGCTCTCAGGCGATAATGGACGGGTACAAATTCCGTAGCGAGGCCCCGACCTGATGCACCCATGGCACGACGTTTCACCGGGGAAAGAACTGCCCCGTGATTTTCAGGCGCTGATCGAAATTCCGCTGGGCTCGAATGTCAAATATGAGCTGGACAAAGCCAGCGGTTTGTTGAAAGTCGACCGCATCATTCATTCAGCCGTTTACTATCCTGCAAATTACGGTTTCATCCCGCAAACGTACGCAGAGGACAATGATCCTCTCGATGTGCTGGTGCTGTGCCAGGAGGCCGTTCAGCCGCTTGCTCTGATCAAGGCACGGGCGATTGGCGTCATGACCATGATCGATTCGGGCGCGAGCGACGACAAAATCATCGCCGTTGCCACCAACGATCCCGAATATAGCGAATATATCGAAGCGCGCGACCTGCCTCCGCACCGGCTGCTGGTCGTGAAGCGTTTCTTTCAAGACTACAAACAGCTCGAAGGCAAGCAGGTTCAGGTCGAGGACATTCGTCCAGCCTATGCTGCCATCACGGTTATTGAGAAGGCTCTTTTGCGGTACAAGGCGCTGCGCGACGACCTCCGCGCCGCGCATATCTGATCCGAAACCTATGCCGATCGCCCTCAAATGGACTCTGATTTCACTGGGCTTGTCTCTGGTTGCCCTCTATGCACTGCTGAGCTGGATGGCGGGCGGACCGAAAGACGCGCTTTACATGATCCGGTACGCCTTGCCGCACATGAGTCGTGGCAAGCTGAAGGTGGGCGAGCAGGCGCCGGATGCGCGACTGGTGGCGCTCGATGGCTCGACGAGGTTCCATATTCGCGAAAGAACGGCTCGAAGGCCGCTGGTGCTGGTCTTCGGCAGCTTTACTTGACCACCCTTCCGTCGCCAGGTTGGTGACATCGAGCAACTCTACACTGACTACAAGGACCACGTTGATTTCTTGACGATTTACATCCGCGAAGCACATCCGACCGACGAGTGGATGATGAAGTCCAACGAAAAAGGGAAAGACAACGTTTGCTATAAGCAACCGAAGACGATTGCAGATCGTGTAGCCATCGCGAACGATTTTACGCAGCGTTACAAATTCACTGTTCCGTTTGGCATCGATGAGATGTCCAATGCCGCGAATGACGCATATGCGGCATGGCCGGAACGGCTATATGTGATTGACGAGAACGGGCAAATCTCCTACAAAGGCGGCAATGGGCCATTCAAGTACGATCCGAAGGAACTTCGCGCGTGGCTTGCGAAGCGCTACGGCGAAGTAAAGCACCCGATGCCCGCAACTACGGAGAAGAAAAGCTGAACAGATTTGGCTTTTGTTCGCAGTTATAGTCCATTCGATGCGGTTGTGAAAAAAAACAAAAACATTTCGCGAGGTCGCTCAAGCGCCAAACCCGTGGGAATGGCACGGGCGCTCTCAAAATTCGGCTACTGTTCGCGGTCGCAGGCGGCCCGGCTCGTTCGCGAAGGACGCGTGCGTCTGAACGGCGCGGTGACGAAAAATCCGGAGGCTCCTGTTCGTCTTGCGAAGGATCGTATCCATGTGGACGGGCAGTTCCTCGGAGCAGCAGAGAAGATCTATCTCGTGTTGAATAAGCCTCGCGGCATCGTCACTACCGCGTCCGATGAAAAAGGCCGCGACACGGTCTATTCCCTGTTGCCTTCGAACCCTCCGTGGATTTCGCCGGTCGGTCGACTGGATCAAGCCAGCGAGGGTTTGCTGCTCCTCACCAACGATTCCGAATGGGCCGCACGTATCACCGATCCTGCTTCGCGTCTCGACAAGCTATACCATGTTCAGATCGGCGCACTAGCCGATGACCAAATGTTGCGAGCTCTCGAACGCGGAATCGAGGTCTTGAAGGGCGAGATGCTCAAAGCGAAGCGCGCTACGATTCTGCGTTCCGGAGAAAACCATTGCTGGCTGGAAATCATCCTCAATGAGGGGAAGAATCGACAAATTCGGCGGGCGCTCAAGGCGCTCGGAGTCGAGGTGCTAAGACTGATTCGGGTTTCGATAGGACCGGTGACCTTGGGTGAGCTGGCGAAAGGGGCTCATCGAGTTCTTCGCGCCGAAGAAAAGGCGGCGCTTGACAGCGTTTTGCGGCGGGTGCGCACGACTCTGTGAAGCGAGGCACCCCTCAGCAGAGCATCCCTTACAGAGAATATTCGCTATTTTTCGAGTTCGCTGGTGCCGTAGATGGGAGAGTCCTTGGGGATGGGTTCATTCCAGATGTAGTGATTGAACCAATCCAGATTCGACTGTGCCAGGGCGCGGATCGACTTCGGCTTGTTCACACCGTGTCCGAAGCCCGTATAGAGCACCATGCGAGATTCGACGCCCTGGTCCTGCAATCCGCGATATAGCTCGTAGCTGTCCGGCACGGGAACGCGCTTGTCGTTACTTCCCTGCTGAATCAATGTGGGGGTTTTGGCCTGTTTGATGGTGGTAATGGGCGAGGTCTTGGCGTAAATCTCCGGATCGTCCCACGGCGTTGCGTGGAGATACTGCTGGGTGAACGGCGTGATGTCCGTGTTGACGTAGTAGGTCATCCAATCACTGATACCGGCGCCCTCGGAAATAGCTTTGAAGCGGTCCGTATGCGTGGTCAAGAACGAGGAGATGTAACCGCCTTCCGACCAGCCCATTGCGCCCATTCGATTCGGATCGACCACGCCTTTGGCAATCAGGGAATCCACACCGCTCATCACGTCCCACGTGTCGCCAATGCCGAGGTTCCGCACGTTCAACGCCCGAAATGCTGCGCCATAGCCGGCGCTGCCACGGTAATTTGGCTCGAGCACGAGCGCGCCTCTTGCGAGGAACTGTTGCAGCGGATAGGCATAGTTGGCAGGAGCGAGCCGCGGCTGTGAGGTCCCCGTGGGCCCGCCATGAATCATCACTAGCAACGGATACTTGCGCGACGGATCATAGTCGGCCGGTTTGTAGAGTACCCCTTCAATCTCTGCTCCATCCGTGCTCTTCCAAGAGAGCACTTCCGATCTTCCTAAGTTCCAATCTTTCACCTGTGCGGTCATGTCGGTCAGCTTCTTCGGTGAGAAGTTAGCTACCGAAGAGACAAATAACTCGCGCATGTGCGTTGGATCTTCGATCATGAGGGCCACTGTCTTGCCATCCGGCGTGAAGGAAGCCTCTTCGACGAGCAGCGCGTCGGGCGAGGTGATGCGCTGTATTTCGCCTGTTTGCGAATTAATGCGGAACAGGTGCGAGTTGGTCCTTTGCTCAGCCGCGAAATAAATGCCGTCTGGTCCCCAATTCATCGCGTAGGGGTCCTCGTCGAATTTCGTGGTCATGTCGCGAACGTCCGCGGGGGTACTGGCCGGTTTGCTCAAGACGGTGGCTATGTCGACGACGGCGATGTGGCCGTTCGCGTAATAGAAATACCGCTGCGCGAGGGCCGTCTGAAAGGCCAACGACTTTCCGTCCGGAGAAAAGATCGGCGAGGAATCAGGCCCGGCGAGCGCAATAATTTTCTTGAAGGAATCGTCCTTCGCAAGATCGAGGAGATAAATATCCTGATTGCCGGCGAACGAGAAGAACGGGTTGTTCGAGGCGCTGAAGGCGATTTGCTTCGAATCAGGAGACCAGGCGAAGCTGGTGACGTTCAGAGAAAGGTCCGTCATCAGACGCTTCGCCGCTTGCGGCAAGTCGTTTTTCTCCGCTTCCGTGACGTCGACCGACCACAATTGATTCTGCCGGTAGTCTTTCTCGAATACATCGTAGTCGCTGTACTTTTCCTTGCGATCCTTGCTGGCTTTGCTTTCCGGAGCATTGGCCGTGAACGCAATGTATGTGGAATCCTTCGACCAATGATATTCGCCAATGTCGGACTCTGATTTGGTCAGTTGCCAGGCCTCTCCACCTTCGGGCGAGATCAGCCAGATTTGCGTTCCTGCCGGTTTGCCTTCTCCTTCTTTCTTGTCTTCCTTTTTCTCGTCCTTCTTTTCGTCTTTTTTCTCTTCCGGTGGCGCTGGTTCGATTGCAGCCGGCTCCCGTTCGGTCGTGAACGCCAGCCACCGCCCGTTTGGAGACCAGTCCGCTCCGCCCGCCGATTTCTTGCCATGGGTGAGCTGAATGCTTTTGCCTGTGGCGACGTTTACCAGCCAGATCTGGCTGACGAATTCGTTGTCTTTCCAATTCGCTTGTTGCACCTGGTAAGTGACGAACTGGCCGTCGGGCGAGATCTTGGCATCGCCGATCGACTTCAAACTCAGCGTCTCTTCGATTGTCGGAGTGTGCTTCGCTTGCCCGCGCGCGATTCCGGGCAGAATCATTCCCGCCGAAGCCATGATCCCCGCGACGAGCATTCCTGGTTTCACTTTTCCTCCTTGCGTTGCCGGTTCGAGTCTACCCGCAAAGCGCTAACGGGTGATACGAAAGCCATTTTCCATAGGTTTCCTCGCTCGCGCGTTTTCTTACAAACGATAGAGCGGTTTTGAACGCCCCCTCATGGCCGAAGCGAGCGGGACTTTGACCTGTTCTTTTTGTACAAAGGCTCACCGATTTCACACGCATCTTCTCAAAAACCTGTTAGAGTAGGTAATTGACCATGAGCTTCCTTTCTTTCCTGAAACAAGACAGAACTTTTTCTCAACCCGTCAATTGGGGCGTAACCACCATCATGATCGCGCTGCATCTGTGCGCGCTCGCGGCCGTTTTCTTCTTCACATGGAAAGCATTTGTCCTGTGTATCGCGATGTGGTGGGTTGGCGGCAGTTTGGGCATTGGCATGGGCTACCACCGCTTGCTCACGCACCGTGGCTACAAGACACCGAAATGGATGGAATATTTCCTTACCACGTGCGGCACGTTGGCCATTGAAGGCGGTCCAATCGCGTGGGTGGCGACTCACCGCATCCATCATCAGAACACCGATAAGGAAGGCGACCCACACTCGCCACGAGATGGAGGCATCTGGGCGCACATGGGTTGGATTATCACGGGACGCGCGATGCACCGGGACCGCTCAGAATTGCTACCTTACGTCCCCGACCTCCGCAAGGACAAGTTTCATCTGTGGATCAGCAAATGGCACGTCATTCCTTCGGTCGTGCTTGCCATCGTTTTTTATGCGATCGGTGGCTGGCCGTGGGTCTTTTGGGGAGTTTTTGTACGCACCGTAATGAGTCTGCATTTCACCTGGCTGGTAAATTCCGCCACGCATATCTGGGGTTCGCAACGGTTTGATACCGGCGACACTTCGACGAACAGCTTGTGGGTCGCGATTCTGACCTTCGGCGAAGGCTGGCACAATAATCATCACGCTCAGCCGCAAGCAGCCCGTCACGGTCACAGATGGTATGAAGTGGACATGAACTGGTACGGCATCTGGACTTTACGCACGCTTGGCCTGGCCTGGGACATCAAGATGCCGAAACTTCAGACCGATACGAGCCCAGGACGCTTAGCTGCCTAGTCCCAAGAAATCTTCAGAATCTCCTGAAACTTCAGCAAGAACATTGTGTCCTAAAACAGCAGTAGTCTTCCGCACTTTGTGGTGGAGAGGGGCTATGGTATTTTTTGTGCGCATACTGTTTGCGGCCGCGTTCTTCGGTCATTTCGGGCCTGCGGCGTGACTCAGACGAGGACGGCGCCAGCGGTGACGCAGGCAGCAACCTCCTCTCCTCTTTGGCGGAGTTCTGGTGCTGCCAAAGCGCATTTTCCAACGGCGAACCGATCGCTTCTGACCTAGAGTTCACATTGCGGGTTGATCGGAAGGCGCTCCAATTTGAGCCTCGCATCGCTCGCCAAACAACTTTGTGACGACCGCCATCTGGGTCCGGATCTCCAGAACAATCAGCTGATTTCTATTGGCTTTTGCTGCGACCGACTTAAAGCCCGCGGACGCTGACCCGTCTCTCGCTAAGGCTTCGGAGGAGCGGGGCGCTGGTGGATGATCATCCAGGATGTGCCGAATTTGTCCCTGAGCATACTGAAGCGAAAGGCGAAGAAAGTTTCTTGCATGGGCATGAAGATTTCACCTCCCTGCGAGAACAGAGAGTGTATCCGTTCCGCTTCTTCGTTGCTGCCCACGGCTAAGGAGAGATACACGCTGCGCATCGGCTGGAAGCGGTCCGCGGGAACGTCGCTGGCCATAATTTCGTTTTCTCCGATGATCATATGGGCGTAGAGAATTTTTTTCTTCCAGCTGTCCGGGATGTTGCTCGGAGTGGGCGCCTGCTCGTGGGTCATCATGAAGGTCACCTTTCCGCCGAGATGCTGTTCGTAGAAGCGAAACGCTTCCTCGCAGTTGCCGCCATAGTTCAAATAAGGATTCACTTTCATGTGCTTGGTCCTTTCGAAAATTGCCGTGCACAGGAAACGATAGCATATCACTTGCATATTGCAAGTGATATTGTTCCGGTTCGATCTAAAGCGATCGTGCGAACATAAGGCGCAGGAGCCCGGCGCCTCAACAGCACAGAACCAGGACCCGGTGCGATGGGTTTTGCTCGATCAGTCTTTTTCGAGCATGACTTCGGTGGATTTGATTATGGCGGAGACTTTGTCGCCGACTTTCAGCTTCATTTCTTCGACGCTGCGCTTGGTGATGACGCTTTCGACGATGTTCTTTCCAACCTGCACGACCACATGCGCCATGACGCCGCCGAATTGAATTTCAGTGACTTTGCCTTCTAGGCGATTCCGCGCGGATAGAGTCATGGCACAGAGGATACGCCTTCCGGACCGATGAGTCCAGGGAGCTACTTTGCTACTTTGCATTGACAGGGAGCTACTTTGCGGACGCCGACCTGCGGAGGCTGTTCAATTCGGCTTCGTCGAGCTTCAGCCCGGCCGCCGCAATATTTTCCTCGAGATGCGGGACCTTCGAGGTCCCTGGAATCGGTAGCATTACCGGCGAACGCCAAAGGAGCCACGCCAAAGCCACTTGTGATGGAGTGGCGTTCGCGTTCGCAGCGGTGTGACCGACAGGACTGCTTGGGCCGGACAGCCGGCCTGCGGCCAGCGGGAACCAAGGAATGAAACCGATCTTATGCTGATCGCAATAATCCAGGACATCTTCCGACCCGCGATCGGAAAGGCTGTAGCGGTTCTGCACGGTCACCACATCCACGAGTGTCTGGGCGTGCTGCAGTTGGCGAACGCTCACCTCCGACAGACCAATGTGTTTGATCTTCCCCTGGGTTTGCAGATTCTTTAGTGTGCCGAGCTGGTCCTCGGCCGGCACTTTTGGATCGATCCGATGTAGCTGATATAGGTCGATCCGATCCAAGCGCAGGCGCCTCAAGCTGCCTTCACACGCGGAAGTCAGATGCTCCGGCCGTCCGTTTTCCACCCAGCGGTCAGGACCGGGTCGGTCGAAGCCGCCTTTCGTTGCGATCACCAAGTTTGTGGGATACGGATGCAGTGCCTCCGCAACCAGCTGTTCGCTGACGTCTGGACCATAGGAATCGGCGGTATCGATGAAATTTACGCCCAATTCCACAGCTCGCCGCAGGACGCAGATCGCTTCGGCTCGATTGGGCGGTTCGCCCCAAACTCCCTTCCCCGTGATGCGCATCGCGCCAAAGCCCAGGCGAGTGACGCGAAGATCATTGCCGATGCGGAATTCTCCCGCTTTCGCGGCAAGCTGTTTTGCAGATTCATGGTTCATGTTCTTTTCCCTCTTCCCTGCTGGGGAGCCGCGCACCCACGGGGCTCGTGAGACAATGCTTTTCGAGACCGGTGCAACAGTTATCAGAAGCCTCGTCGATGCCGAGCCCGAACTACTGTTCGTAATTCTCAACAATTTTGGCCGGGCGGACTTTTGCCTTGTCCGGGTCGTCCCCAAACTCGCGGAGCGCCCGCCGCTGACGCAAGAGGTCCCAGCATCGATCCAGCTGAATCTTTACTTTGTCCAATCGTTGTTGGTCATCGCCCGTCAGTTCGTTCTTTGCGTACAAGCCCTCTTCTTCCTTCACCAGTTTATCGATGTGGCTCAGCACGTTCTGGTCTTCATTCTCGATTGCCATAGTGATCCCCCTTACCAACAAGGCTCTGCTCAAAAAGTGAGCAGCAGTTAGATGCCTGGGGGCAACCAGAAGGTCAAAGAATCGAAAGGAAAGAACCGTCGCGCCTGCCCATTGGGACGGTAATCAAGTCGCGAGCGCGCCAGGCCATGACCGCTTTCGGCGCCGTTGCCAACCAGTAGAATAATTAGGATTTGTTGTGCGGACCCTCTCGGGCTCAATTGCAAAGGACGGCCATGACCATTTCGTCTCCCCCAGAAGTAAACCCCAAAAGTGGTGGACTCCCAGCAGCGAAAGCGCCAGTTACACCGTCGAACGACCCACCGGCTACCGACGCGCCTGCGACGGCACCGGTCTCGCGCACGCTCAAGTTGATCACGGCAATGATGAAGAGCAAGCCGAATATCAGCGACCTGATCTTTTCGCCGGGCCGGCTGCCGCAGGTGGAGGTGGACGGCCAGTTGGTGGAACTGGCGTTCGGCGGATTGAACCGTTTTAGCCCCGACGACACCATGTCGATTGCACGGGACTTGATCGGAGACAGCCAACACCACATTCGACAGTTAGAACAGAGCGGGTCGACCGATCTTTCTCATGGAATTTCGGGTATTGGGCGCTTCCGGGTCAACATCTTTCGGCAACGCGGGACGTGCGCGATTGTGATGCGCGCGATCCCCAAGTCGATTCCCAACTTCAACGACCTGGGATTGCCGCCGGTGGTCCAAGAGATCGTGCACCTGCGAAACGGGCTGGTGCTGATGACGGGTCCGACAGGTTCGGGAAAGTCATCGACGCTGGCGGCTATTGTCGGAAGGATGAACGAAGAACGAGCGATTCACATTTTGACCATCGAAGACCCGATTGAGTTTGCACACAGGCATAACAAGGCAACGATCCATCAGCGCGAACTACACATGGACACGCCGACGTTTGCGCTGGCGCTGCGGGCGGCACTGCGGCAGGCACCGAAAGTGATCCTGGTGGGTGAAATGCGCGACCGGGAAACGATCGAGGTGGCGCTCGAGGCATCCGAGACCGGACATCTGGTCATGTCCACGTTGCATACGATTGACGCTTCTAAGACCGTCGAGCGAATCGTCGGAGTGTTCCCGCTGGCTGAGCAGCAGAGCATTCGAACGCGGCTGGCGAAATCGTTCCGGTTCATCGTTTCGCAGCGATTGTTGCCGCGCAAAGAGGGCCGAGGACGAGTTGCGGCGCTGGAGATCCTGAAATCAACCTTGCGGACGCGTGAGTACGTCGAGAAGGGCGAGAGCGAAGGCAAATCACTGCTGGACGCTATGCACGATGGCGCACAGGATGGAATGCAGCACTTTGACGGGGAAATCGAGAGGTTGATCCGAGAGGGCTCTGTCGAGTTTGAAGCGGGCATGAGCTACGCGACGAATGCGGGAAACCTAAGGCTCCAATTGGCGGATTATCTCGAAGAGACCAGAAACGATGCCAAAGGACGGAAGCGGGAGACGGAAATTGAGATTGAGCGGTAGTTTGGGTTTGCACGGTTAACTGGTGCACCGGGGAAAATCATCGAATAGGGGCTGCAGTGGTTTTTGCGCCTTGTTGGTCTGATTGACTTGGCAGCGCTTCGCTTTCGGGCTCCTCATATCTTCTCGCCACGCGTCGCCGATCGCAGCCACTTACAACCGAGACATACATTTCCTCTCACACCGCGGAAATCCGTCCTTGCGCCTATACACCGTATACTATACACTGTATAGGTCATGGATCCCAATCACACTGCCGCGGCTCTCACCATTCTCCGGAAAGAAAGGCCCGACGTCTCCATTTGCCGTGTCGCCGAAGGCGTGGGCATTACCCCTATGGCCATCTATCATCACTTCCCTTCGCGTGAAGCTCTCAACACCATCACCGACCGCGAATTTCCGAAGTTGCTCTCGTACATGCAAGCGCACCCGCTGAATGGCCATATCGAAGACCGCCTTCTTGCGGTCATGGCAGGTTACGTCGATCACGCTTTTGGTCAACCGCGCGTCTTCGACTCCGTTTTCTCGCGTCCTCGTTCGGAGGCGCGTCAATTCCCAAAAGATTTTTGGGCCGCGGCTGAAATGAAGCAAGGCTTTCTCAAAAACGACGATGCCTGGGAAGTAGCGTCTGTGCTCTGTCACGTACACGGTTACGTCATGTTGCACCGCACCGGCCGTATTGCCTTGTCCGAGAAAGACTCTCGCAAACCGCTGTATCGCCCCATAACGAGATTTCTTCATGAACTCAAAGCCTAACAACGTCTTTCTGGCCGCGCCCTGCCTGGCCGTTTCTGCGGCCTTGTTTTTCCTCGGCACCGGCCTTGCGCCGCTCTGGGCGCTTGCTTGGCTCGCCCCCATTCCGGTGCTCTGGGCCGCTTCGCGTCTTTCTGTCAGGCAAGCGTTTATTGTCGCCGCGGCAGCCTACGCACTTGGCTTCCTGAATGAGTGGAGCTACTTGAGGACGGTTTTGTCAACTTGGATGGTCAGTTCGTTTCTCTTATTGAACGCTTGCCTCTTTGCCGCAGGCGTGTTGCTGTTTCGCATGGGCGTTGTGCGCGGACAACTTTGGCGAGCAGCACTCGTGCTCCCCGCTTTCTGGGCAAGCGTTGAATTCTTGATCTCTATGCTCTCCGTTCACGGTACGTTTTTCAACATCAGCTATTCGCAAATGAATTTCCTGCCGATTCTGCAGATTGCTGCAGTTACGGGGATTTGGGGCATCAGTTTCACGATTTTTCTGTTTGCCTCCACGGTCGCAGCGCTGAGTGTCTCCGCTCCTCGCTCGGCGAAGCTGCCGTTGCTGATCGGCGTTGTCGCTTTTATTGGGAGTGTGTTCGCCTTTGGTGGGTGGCGGCTCGCGTCGATACCCAATTCGCCCACCATTAAGGTTGCCCTGATCGCCTCTGACGCCCCGGAGAACCTAAACCCAGACCCATCAGCCGGACCCCAACAAGTCTTCCAACGCTACGCAGACAACGTAAGACTTTTGGCGGGTCAGGGGATTCAGTTGTTCGTTTTGCCCGAAACGATTGGTTCTGTTAACGACGCATCCCAGGCGGAGGTCGACGATTTCTTCGACAAGCTCGCAAAACAGACCAGGGCCTACATTGAGCTGGGCGTCGCTCGTATCACGGCTTCGGGCTCCTCGAATCAAGAGCGTCTGTACTCGCCGCAAGGAGAGCTGGCGGCAACCTACAACAAACACCATCTTCTGCCTCCCGGGGAAAATCGCTTCACCCCTGGCACGAAACGCGCTGTGGTCTACGGTATATCCGGAAAGTGGGGTTTGGAAATTTGCAAAGATATGGACTTCCCGAACTTGAGCCTTCAATACTCTCGCGATGGCGTCGCTTTGCTGATCGTGCCCGCATCGGACTTCGTTGATGATGGCTGGCTGCACGGACGCATGGCCATACTTCGCGGCGTCGAGAGCGGGTTTAGCATCGCCCGTTCGGCCAAATTGGGGATTCTGACGGCTACCGACGATCGCGGTCGCGTTCTGGCTCAGGCCAATACGATCGGTCCCAGTTTTGCCACGGCCGTCGTCAATATTCCGGTTCGCCACGACAGCACTCTTTATTCAAGATTCGGGAATTGGTTCGCTTGGATATGCCTTGCGCTGCTTTTCGTGTGTCTTTTTTTGATTGCGAGACCTCGCTCATGAACTGGTCCGATCTCGATATTCGAGCATCCACCGCAACACAAATTTCTATCCCTATTCTTATACGACGCCTAGCGCGGCCCTTCGCAGTACAAGGACCACTCGGAGATCGTATGACGTGTGCTGCAAATTCAAAGCCATTGATCGAGATGGGAGTTACCGGAAGGGTGTTTTCCCAACCCAGAAATGTTATCGTCCGAACGGGTGAATGGAGGATCCATTTTTGAATATACTAAAGGCATTACAGTTAGCAGAACGGAAGTTAGAAAAGGAAGCACATCATATCGGCCTAGAACTATCGAAGCTGCGAAATGCGATGGTTGCGTTGGGCTATAAAGCCGCGAAAATCAAGAGGCCTGCCAAACGAAGCAGACTGTCGGCGAAAGCCCGAGCACGAATTTCAGCGGCTCAAAAGAAAAGATGGGCGGCTGTGAAGGCTAGGAAGAAGGCAGCTTAGTTTACTCCTTAGCGGGAAACTGCTTCTGCGATGCCCAGTCTCATCAACGCAACTATCAACTCCTGTCTTTGTCAGACGCGACAATCTGGCACAAACAGACCACGCTCGACGCGTTGAATCTGTCTTCACTTTAGCCACCCATCTCTTGTGTTCGGCACATGAATGCCGCCTTGCTGTCTTTGCCTTGCCTCTGGCCTACGGATCACTGGCGCGTATTTCGGCAGTCTAACGAGCCTTTTCCTTCAATCCTTTTCGACCCCTTTTTGTATGAACGGCTTTCATGGCAGATTGATGTCGCTCCTGCGGGCCGCGTCTTTTGGCGGCCGCTTGAGCGTGACCTGCCAGTGCCGTCGAAGATGCTGCCGATCGTCCCTCTCGTTTAAGTGCGCTTCGCGTCGCCCTTACGCGTCGGTTGGATGGCCGGTGCCTTGAAGACTTACGCGCTTTTTCGAGCTCGCGCTTCGCCTTGGTTCGCGTTTCAGCGAACGCACGCCCCTTTTTCGGTGCTGGCAATCTAACTCCAGCACGACGCGCCTTGGACAAACCTATCGCAATGGCTTGTTCAGGTGATCGAGCACCATGCTTTCCTTCACGAATGTGATGCATTTCCTCGCGGATGAATTCGCCTGCTTGTGTGCTTGGCGATTTCCCTTCTCGTTCATCCCGTCGAGCTCTTTCAAGAGTCTCTTTCTCTGGCATATTTCGAGCCCTCCAGTCGTCTCATCATCCTTCGACGATGTGCTGATTCGCAATTTAAACCCGGCGCCTGGCCACTTCGATGGACAGATTGCTGTAAGGGTGAAAATAAAACTCCGCATGCAGCCCTATCGGAGGGCGCTTTTTGCGCCGGGCCGCTGAGCCGACGGCAACTCCACGGAAATCTATCTAGCACCTCAGAAACGAAACCAACACGCAGAAGGGCTGGGCCAGGCGATGCGAACCGAGTTTCATAAGGTTCGACTGAATGGAACCGTAAGTGGGGATCGTTCCCTGGTTATGGCTTCCCAAGGAAGCTTCGAACAAATACAAGCTCTAATGTGATTGTTTTCGATTCGCCGGAACCTTGTGTTGACCGAGCAATGCCCAACATAATCTCAAACGGGACGACGAAAATGCTTGGATCCTTACGCAATCGGATTGCCGGCCAAAGATTGTCATCATCACCTTCCGTTTGCCGAAATTTGCGATGCGCTACCCGGAGTGAGTTACCTTCTCATGTTGCCGAGATGCTCAGGGTGATGTAGTTCCCGCCCACGTGTTCGCGACGCTGATCTTTGCAGGGGTGGTGGCGCAACTCTGTATATATCAACGCTAACTCCGCGCGAAGCATCCAGTCCTGCTCGACGAGCGTCCAAAAACAAAGTTTCTGTACCGAAGGGATGCGTTTCGTCGGCAGGCTTCCGGCTCCGGCCTATGCCGAACAGCAGCAATCCCCCGTTCGAGTTGTCGATCAGCAGATTCGCTCCCTCAAAGAGCATGGCGTGCGCTTTCTGACATGAATGCCGCCGCCCGTTTAGAGCCAGCGATGATCGATCAGGGTTGCGGAGATTGTGACGTTGCGTTGTTTGAAGGCTTCCGGACGCACACTACGGACGAGGTCCGTTTTACTACGCGTCGCTCGCTCCCTGTTACCGGGCGTCGATCAGCTTGAGCTCTTCTGCGGGACTTTGGCGCCCTTCTTTCGAGCCTCCGAAAGACCGATGGCAATAGCCTGCTTGCGACTTTTCACCCTTCCGCCCTTACCGCCCTTTCCTGACTTCAAGGTTCCTTTTTTCTTGCGGCGCATTGCGCTCTTTACTGATTTACCTGCGGCCCGTCCGTATCTGGCCATTGCTTCCTCCTAACCTAAGCGACAATCTGCTCGTGCACTCATGTTCCTGATGAACTAACGGGTAAGTTAGTCCCGTAACCCAAATGAAAGCGATGAAGCGCTTGCTGTAATCCGATCCAAAAAAACCAGTACCGCCCTTGTAAAAACGCAACTGTCGGAGGAGAAGGCGTTCCTGGCGGGTCGAATCGCTGCAACTTCTCGATCGTGCTTACAAGTCCACTCTCGCGGCGCGCGCAGGCTAAACATTTGGTGCCATCTGTCATTCCCGTCTTTTTTTGACTTCGACAGGAAGAGCACAAATAGATGCTTTTTGTTCATACGGTGCCATCGTGATCGGCGCGCGATTCGCTGGTTTGACTGCGGTTCGAGCCGGACGCCGGGGTCGCCGGCAGGTTTTACCGGGTCAACGGCAAGACATTGAAAAAACTCCTCAGCCGAACCGTTCAAGATACCCAGTTCACAGTATTGTCGTAGAAGGTTTAGGCGCCTTATAGAGATGCCTGCAATCGCTTTCGGACGCGTGACTTATGCCATTGGAACTCGATTGGCGCGTGATCGCGCTTCGATTGTTTTTGACTCTATTCGCCGCGGGCCTGCTGGGCCTAAATCGCGATGAGCACGGTCGTCCTGCGGGCCTTCGTACCAACATTTTGGTTGGACTCGCTGCCTGTCTTGCGATGATCCAAGCCAACCTACTAAATCATTCGATAGGGAAGACGAGCGACTCCTTTGTTGTAATGGACACGATGCGCCTTCCTTTGGGGATTCTGTCCGGGATCGGCTTTATTGGTGCGGGTGCAATCCTCAAACGCGGCGAGATGGTGGTCGGCGTCACTACAGCGGCTACGCTTTGGTTCGTAACAGTTCTCGGGCTTTGTTTTGGTGGCGGGCAATTGGGTTTGGGCGTCGCTGGATTCGGCGCCGGCCTTTTCGTGCTGGCAGGTCTGAAACATATCGAGTTGCGTCTTCCCGAACTACACCGAGCCTCTCTCCTGCTCGAGCTGTCGGAAGGCGCAACGCTGACGCGAGATACGATTGAACCTCGGCTCTTGAGTCAGGGTTTGCGTCTGAAGCAAACTCTAGTTGGCTACACGGCCGATATTCCTCAAAATAAGAGCCTCGGCTGGTCGGTAGAATGGAGAACAGAAAAGGGAGACCACAAGATCCCGGCTGTTATCGCCGAACTCTCCCGGGACAGTCAGGTTCGACACCTAAAGTTTGTGATCAATGAACAATTCTGATCAGGAGAGCACAGTCAGAACAGTGCTAGGCGCCGTGGCCGTCGAGCCCGCAGCACGTTTAGCGATGGTGATTCCCGGCGAAGGGCCTGCCTTGGATTGACCCGCGTCGCCCGGTGTACGGGGATGAAACAGGTCAGCAATCCCCAGTATTAGCGCCACAGTTGCGGTGCCAAAGTGACGGCGAGGAAGTCTGGCGACTAACATTGAGTTCCAGGCATGAGCTTCTATACCGGCTCGATCACCCTGAGCGCAAAACTTAATTGCGGCACAGCCGAACCTGCCGTCGTTGCGCCGAAACCCGCTGCTGCTGATGCACCCGCTGACGAATTACCTTTTACAGATCCGGCCCAACGCCGTCCACGCCGTGGATCGGCGCCTCTGCGCAAAGCAATTCCATTGGATTGTCATTGACTGCGGTTGAAGCGGGAAGTCCCGCGGCTGCCATGGGAACCGTCGACTAACGCTGATGCTTTCGTTTGTCTCGACGCCGAAGCTGTATCGCGGTTTTGTGTTAGAGTTTCGCATTTCCGCCCGTTCAAATATTTCGCTCAGGGTACAACCAACTATGAATCGCACACTTTCATCCACGCTTTTTGCGGTCAGTCTTTGTACGGCCATCTTTCTATGGGGAAACTCACCGGCGCGGGCGATCGTCGCACCAACGATCACGACGCTTACCTCGTCGGTGAATCCTGTTGTCATCGGGCAACCGGTCACCTACACGGTGATGGTTACGACGACTGGTCGAGTGCCTCTGACAGGTCCCGTAGCGATCAGCTTCAACGGCACCTATGGTCCAAACTACACTTTGAACAATGGGGCCGTCGTGGTGACCAGGTCCGCCGCCGCCCACCGCAGACGATTCTGGTCGTCGCAAGCTACCTCGGTGATGCCAATACGGCCCCTTCCAGCTCGGCGACTCTGAATGAAGTAGTGACAACGGGAGTAGGTTCTACGCAGCGGATAATACCGACGTTTTCATCGATGTGAACGGCTATTTTGCTCCGCCAGGGATAGGCGGTACATCTTTCTACCCGACGAAACCGTGTCGGGTTTTTGACTCGCGCAGTTTTCTTCCTTTTATTCCCTTCCCGGGTCTGTTCGCCGTCGCCACGGCGCAAAGCAATTGCCCGCTGTCGAATGCCGCGGCCGCCTACGTGTTCAATGCAACGGTTGTTCCGATACAAGGAGCACTCGATGTATTGGTACTTTGGCCAACAAGCGAATTCGAACTCCTCGTCTCTATGCTTAATGCGTTCGACGGCGCGAAAACCTCGAACATGGCGATCGTGCCCACAAATAACAACGACATCAACGTCGACGCTGAATCCCAACAAACCTTCGTGGTTCTGGATATTTCAGGCTGCTTTGCTCCCTAGCGGAAGCGATTGAGGATTCATGTAAGAGTTTAAATGTGACCTCATTTGCGATGGTGTGCCGCTCTTTTTTTTACACCGTCGGTCTCCCTTACCATTGCAATCTTCCGTAGCAGTGATGACAGAGAAGCTAGCTTTTGATCTTGCCGAGTTCTTGACGTTCTATTTACCCCGCTGTTGGAAGAAAGCATCGCAAGCCGCACCACGTAGCCTCGGCAAATTTGCCTACGGGAAAACTCCTGGTAGCCGGGCTTGGCCGGCCTCAGCTTCGAGGCTGCTCGAACCACGACCGATGACGCATGAGATTTTTCGAGGCCGGATTTGGAAACTCGTGCGCGATTCGGTAAGCCGGAAGAACATTTTCCTCGACAATTGCAGCGCAACATGCATACTGGTCGGTATGTTAGAAGGCAGAAACAGACCGAGACGCAGCCGGACGACACAGCGCGATCCAGAGCGCACGCGAGGACGCTTGTTGCGGGCCGCCTTCCAGGAGATGTACCGCTCAGGATTTCGAAACGCTGACCTAGATGCCATTCTGGCCAGAGCAGGCGTGACCAAAGGCGCGTTGTACTACCACTTCGATAACAAAGAAGCCCTCGGGTATGCGGTCGTGGACGAGATCATCACGAGTATTACGCGCGAAAAGTGGGTGCAGCCTTTGCAGAATGCAAACAATCCCGTCGATACCCTGGTCCGCATTGTTCAGTCCACATCGCTGAAGCCCGAAGACCTTGAGCGCGGCTGTCCGCTGAATAACCTGTCCCAAGAGATGTCGCCCCTTGATGCGGGATTCCGCAAAAGGACGGCGAGGGTTTTTAAGGACTGGCATGATGCAATCGCGGTTGCATTGCGGGGAGGACAGAAACGTGGGGTGGTGCGGAGTGATGTAGACGCAAACGAAGCGGCTACGTTCCTGATCGCGGTGTATGAGGGTTACGCATCTTTAACAAAGAATTCGCAGGATCCACGGATGCTGCAATCAGGACGAAGAAGCGTGAGCCGCCACTTGGAGTCGCTGCGCCCGGCGCGCGGCCGGGCGCGAGCGGCAGGCCGACCCTAGCCAGCTGCTTTCGTCGGAGTTGGATCATGCTTCGTAAATACCATAGTGCAATCAAGCCGGCGTTTGCGCGAGCAATAGACGGGATTCGCCCTAAGGTCCATGTTTGTTGCGCTCTCCCGAGCATACCTGCCGGTATGTATTATTGCCGCATCCTAGGTTTAAAGGCGTATTTAAGTCCGTATCGAAGGGGGAAATCAATGAACCGAAGAATAGTCACACTAGGAAGCCTTCTGCTGGCTGTCGTACTGATTACTGTGTGGCAAGCACTAGCACAGAACGCCAAAGCGCAGTATCCGAGCATGGCCCCGCTTGACCAGTACCTGATGACGGATAGAAATGCCGAGATAGCCCTGGCGCGGAGTGCAGCCCCTGCGGCGATATCAAGCGACGCTGAGGTATTGGTCCTCGGACGGAATGGCTACGAAACCGCCGTCAAAGGGAAGAATGGTTTCGTCTGTGTCGTCGAACGATCTTGGATGTCCCCATTCGACCACGCGGGGTTTTGGAACCCCAAGATGCGAGGTCCGATCTGCTTCAATCCGCCGGCCGCGCGATCCATCCTGCCCCTGACTTACAAGAGGACAGAATTAGTATTGGCTGGACTTTCCAAGGCTCAGATCATCGACGGTATCAAGACATTCGACAAGAAAGAGCTACCCGCTCTGGAGCCTGGCGCAATGTGCTACATGATGTCGAGGCAAGGGTACCTTAACGATTCCGCTGGGCACTGGGTTCCCCATCTGATGTTTTATGTTCCCCTAACAGACGGCATGACTTGGGGTGCAGATGTGCCCGGCTCCCCGGTTCTGCTGAATCCACAATTTAATGGTGCTCCTGAGCCTGTGACCGAGTTCATGGTTCCGGTGCCCGAGTGGTCGGACGGAACGCCGGCGCCTACGGGTGCTCACTGACGGTCCGATCTCAACGCGAATTCAAGTCATGACCATCCGAAGAACTCAAGTCTGGGCCAATCAGCCAAGACGATTACGCGCGATCCAACAAGGATAAATGGTGAACGGAAACCATGCGAGTGCTGATCGTCGATGATGCAAATGTCCTGCCGGCCGCCGGCCGCCCAGGCAGTGCAGTCGGCGCTCATGGGATCTTCTATTTGAAGGTTCCTTCGAGCAACCCATTTCGGCGGTAGCAGTTTACCAGGCATTCGGCCCGATTTCCCTTAGTGGGAGCATATTCAGAAGGTACTTGTCCCGATTTGCCCTCGATGAACGTGCGGAGTTCGCTTAGCTCCAACCGCAAGTGTTTGTCACTTTTGACAATTACGCCCTTTCCATCGGAAGGACAGCATCACAGCAGCTTAAACACTTCAGCGACGTTCGTGGTACCCACACAACAGGAACGGTGTCCTCACACCGTTGAGTGGCGGGGAAAAACATCAATGGATCGGTATCTTAGACCTCGTGCGACCTACTTTCTGTCCATCCTAATGTTGGCTTTCGGTGTAGTGACGCGTGCGCAGGAACAAACCGCAACCGGCCCGCAGACTGAGAGTAGCGCGGCGAAAGCAAAGCTGAACGCCGAGGAAGCGGAGTCCGGCACCAGCGAAGGTACTGAAGTTCTTCAAAAAAGCAACACAAAATCCCGTTGCCAGCCTTATCAGCGTGCCGGTGCAGAACAATAGCAATTTTGGTGTCTATCCCGGCTACCGGACTCAGGATGTTTTGAATATTCAGCCCGTGATTCCGATTGGCATTTCGAAGGACTGGAACTAGCTCGTCCGCTGGATTATGCCCATCGTCTGGCATTTCCCAGCTTGCGCTGGCGGCCGGCGCACCCATGAGCTATTCATATCGCAGGGCGATCATCGGATCAATGCGGGCCGCTCGCCACGCCGGAATTCCGCAGGCGCTCACGGATACGGCTAGCAAGAGGAAAATCACTGTCAGGTAGGTCAAGGGATCGAGGTGCGAGATACCGAATAGCATCGTGACGATGAGAAAACTCGACAATGCCGCGGCAACCGAACCGATGACCACGCCTACTCCCGCCAGCGTTAGTCCTTGGCGAAGCACGAGAGCGATAATGTCAACGCGCGTAGCGCCCAGCGCGGATCGCACGCCCATCTCGCGGGCGCGTTCGGCTACCATGCCGGAGACCACGCCATAAATGCCGGCAGCGGCTAGAAGCAGAGCGGCAATGGCAAAGACCTGGAAGAGAATCAGGGAGAAGCGGCGTTCGGCAGCCGAGGCAGCGAGCAGGCGCTCCATGGTTGCGATGCGGACGATGGGCTGATCCTTGTCAACCGACCAGATGGCGGAGCGAATCTCCGGCGCTAGCGCCTGTGCATTCCCTTGCGTGCGCACTACCAAGGACATTACCGTGTCGACCCAATGCCATTGGGCGTTTGTCACATACACAGCATCTGGTTGATTGATGGCCAAGGACATTTGGCGAACATCGCCGACAACGCCGACGATGGTGTACCACGTGTCAGGATCTCCAATGTGAATGCGCTGGCCCCTGGGATCCACACCAGGAAGTTTCCGCTTGGCGAAGGATTCACTGATGAGAGCGACCCGCGGCGAACCCCCGCGGTCGCCGTCGCCAAGGAAGCGGCCGCTGCGTAAGGGAATATGCAGAGTCTCCAGATAGCCGGGAGTCACAGCGTAACGGAAGACCACTTCGCCATTGGCGGAACTGCCGTCGCGCTCGAAGGAGACGCCATATATGTCTGCGTCACCACTCAGAGGCAACTGACTGGTAAGAGCCGCAGAGGTAACGCCAGGAACGCGGCGGACTGCGTCTAACGCTTGAGAGAAGAATCGATATCTGGCCGTGTCATCGTCATATTGATGACCGACTTCCTCGATCTGCATCGTGAGAACGTTCGAGGCATTGAAACCCGGAGGCACGGCAAATAGGGTTTGCATGCTCCGTAACAACAAACCCGAACACACCAGCAAAACCAGAGCAAGCGCAACCTCAACGACCACCAACGCGCTGCGAATACGCCGGTGGCCACCGATCATGCGGTGCGAACTAATCTGCAGGCCACGTTGAGGGGCGCTCCGAGCAGCATGAAGAGCCGGCGCCAAGCCAAAAGCCAGGCCGGTCAGCGTTGTGACCAGCAATCCGAAGGCAAACGCGCCGGGATCGATTCCGATGGCGTGCAGGCGCGGCAAATCTGGCGGACCGAGCGCGACGAGGGCGCGTACGCAGAAATTTGCGACAAAAAGACCACCCAAGCTGCCCAACCCGGCCAAGAGCAGGCTCTCTGTGAGCAGTTGGCGGACTAGGCGTTTGGATCCAGCGCCTAACGCCGAGCGCACCGCGAACTCGCCTTGACGCTGTACTCCGCGGGCGAGAACAAGATTCGTCACGTTGACGCAGGCAATGACGAGCAGTAGGAGAACTGCAGCCACGATGGCGAGAAGAGCGGGCCTTACGCCGATCGTGAGATCATCTTGCAGCGACAGGATATCGAAACGAATGTCTTTGCCGTAGGTAACCGGATGCTGGTCGTCGAGGACGATTTTGCCAAGGACGGTTAGTTCGCGCGAGGCATCGATCGGACGAACACCAGGTTGCAGCCGTCCGACCATCCGCAAATGATGACCCCAAGCGCGCCCTTGAGAAATGTCGTACTGCAGAGGAACCCACAGCTCAGCTTCCGGCGCCAGCACATCCTCAAAGTTTCCGGACATCACACCGATGACGGTGTAACTGGTACTCTCCGCGAAGCTTTCCGATTCATCGAGGGTGATCTGGCGGCCGATAATATCTGGATCGGCGCCAAACCGGCGAAGCCAGAGTGCATCGCTGAGAATGACCACGTTTGGTCCGTGCAGCTGGTCCTCGGTGGCATCGAAGTCCCTGCCGAGCAGAGGCGAAACGCCAAGGACGTGGAGATAACTAGCGCTGACGCGCTGTCCTTCGAGCCGCTCCGGCGGAGCTGCGCCGGTCAGTGTGGGTTGCCAGGGACGAACGACGGCAATCGATTCGAGTGAGCGCTGTTGTGACAACAATCCGCGATACATGCCGAATGTCGCCGCATTATGCGAACGGTCGTTGCGGATCTCCCAGATCGACACAATGCGATTGCCTTGCGGATATGGAAGTGACTCGAACAAGATCGGATTTACAGCACTGAAAATGGCAGTGGTGGCGCCGATGCCCAAAGCAAGAGTCAGAATGGCGACGGCTGTAAAGGCGGGGGATTTGCGGAGTTGGCGGAAACCGAAGCGGCAATCAGAAATGGTGGAATGAAGCCAACTGCCGATGCGTTCCTCTCGCACTTGCTCTTTGACTTGCTCAACACCGCCGAACTCGACCCGTGCTCGGCGCTGAGCTTCTCCGTGTGGAACTCCACTGCGGATCAAATCTTGGGCATAGGCTTCGATGTGAAAGCGAAACTCGGAGTCCATCTCGCGCTCTAAGCCCGAGCGGTGCAGCATCGCGAGCAGCCAGGACCGAAGTCGAATCCAAGTCGCCATGGTTGTTATGCCGGGTGAGGCGGCGTCTCCTAGATAGCCTAGGATGATACTCGTAGGCCTCCTAGATAGTCAAGGAGAGGAAATGCCGCCTCCAGGAGTGCCGTCTTCAGATAGGTATTGCCCTTGGGAATGCGACTACTTCTGTGCTTGCGCCCCGATGCATTGTTGCCAGGACGAACTCCCACCCACGAGGCGAGCTGGGAGACATCCTCGAACACCCTCATGTCCACACCCAATTCGGCGATGATCGCTGCGGCCAGCGCCACATCAACACCCGTGATCTCATCCAACAAAGTGACTTCTGCCTCGTAGGGCTTGCGTATTACCCGCGCCGTTGAAATCAGTTGACCAATTTAAATTCGCCCGGCTTCTGCGTCGTCGAACCACGGCTGCAATGGACCGTAGAGCTATAACAAAACCTTCC
Source organism: Candidatus Acidiferrales bacterium (assembly GCA_963722985.1). GTDB lineage: Bacteria > Acidobacteriota > Terriglobia > Acidiferrales > UBA7541 > Acidiferrum. The sequence goes on from CAVROZ010000010.1 coordinate 92,007, forward strand.
ATCTTTGCCGGGCACAGTCTGCGCCCAGTTCGCCTCGTGGCTTGTGGAGGCGTTGGGCCAAAGTAAACATCTACGGACGTGTCGGGATTGATGACGATAGCCTTCTTCTGGCTGCCGATACTTGGAAGACACTCGTCGGTTTGGAGTTCAGAGCACGTCTGATTGTCGTAGACAACAAACGACCAAAAGGTCCTGGCCGGGTGTTGGGCGGCAAATGAATTTTGTGAGTCTTGCCCCCGTCCACAGGCTTGCCTCAGAACATTTCCATCGCCTGGCCGTATTCGTCGATTGGTTGACTCGCGTTTCAAACTGAATTTAAGTTCCCGCCGGAGCAGTTACTGGTCAGCGGAGGTGGCGTTGAGGCGAAGGATACCGGACGCACGGAAGTTGCGGGAGCCGGTTAAATCGAGTTTGAAGAGATTGTTTTGACCTGGAGAGAACGTGAAGGCGGAGCCGGGGAAAATGTCGGCTGAGAAGGTGCCATTGTCGGCGTCTGTGGAAGCGGTGGTGCCGGTAAAGGCTTGATCTGAGCAATGGGATTCGCTACGGCAGAGGCGGAGCTCGCCGTTGAGGAGTTGACCGAAACCATCGGCTTCGAAAGTGCCGCCGATGGAGAGAGGACCCTCGTGGTCTGAGCCGGAGAGAAGAAAGACGTAGGTACCGCGAAGCATGGCGGAGACAGGGGCGGGCGCGGCGATGATGGTAACGCCAGCGGCGCCGAAGTCCGCGGAATTGGCGTTGGATGTGGCAGTGACTGCGACGAGAGCGGGATTCGGAATGGTCTTGGGGGCGCTGTAGAGTCCGTCGGCAGAAATGGAGCCGCAATTCTGGGTAGAACAAGTGGTGCCACCGATACTCCACGCAACGGCGGTGTTGGCGGAGCCAGTAACGGTGGCGGTGAATTGCTGGGTTGTGTCAACGACGACGTTTTCCGTTTTGGGAGCGACGACGACGGTAACAGATTTTTTGCCACCGCCCAAACCGAGAATGCTTTCAATGCTGTTGACACTGCAACCCGCACAGGAAAGACAAACGAGAACCAGGAGAACTGTGGTGAGTTGTCGCATGCCCGCTCCGTTGCAGGTACCGGATGGATATGCTGAACGCAAGAAAGAGATTCAGTTCAATCGCATACGGCAGTAATGAGGCAATTGTGGTGCATCCGGTGAGTATTAGCAATGTTGAAAAGGAAATCGAGGCAGTTCTTGAGTCCAACACCCAACGTTTATGGGTGTCAAATCGGCGGATATGCCGCCGTCGTGGGAGTGACCGTATGTTTCTGCCAATCCCGAATCGGTGAGATTCCATCCTCCACCATGAGCTAGATAGAGTTGAACGACCACGAGACGGCGGTTGAGCTCGGTCTGCGCCAAAAGGTTTTGTTGGGGATACAACTGTTGTTGAGCCTCGAGCACTTCAAAGTAGCTTGCCCTCCCGGCCGTATAACGCTATAAGGACACCGTGACAGCCTCCTGGTAGACAGCCACAGAGCGAGCTTGTTCGATGCGAATCCTTTCGAACTGTCGCCGGGAAATGCGCGCGTTGGAAACATCCGTGAAGGCATTGAGCGCGGTTTCCTCGTATTGCAATTTCGCTTGTTGCCATGCGGCAACCGCCTGACGTTTCTGTGCGGTGAGGGCGCCACCTTCATAAATAGGACCAGCGAAATTGGCTGCAATACTCCATACATTGGCGCTGCCAGCGGTGATTTGAGAAAGTGGCGTGCTCGCTTGCCCGAGAAGAGCGGTGAGACCCATCTGCGGAAAGAAATTGGCGATGGCCACCCCCACCTGGGCATTGCCAGCGCGGACTTGTTGTTCCGCTGAGAGAACGTCCGGGCGTCGTTCCAACAGGGCAGAAGGCAGACCCACCGGGACATCCGGGGGAACGATCTCTTCGAGCAATTGTGCTGTCTGAACAGTAGTCTGCGGGTTACTTCCCAGGAGGACACTGATTACATTTTCCTGCAGAGCAAATTTGTCGCTCGTATTCCGGAATGAAAGCAGCTGCGGCAGCTTGCGCAGCCTCAGCGCGAGAAGTGTCGAGCTTGGAGGCGACGCCGCCCTCGTAACGCTCTGTGAAGAGCTTCAGTGTGTCGGTAAACGAAGCCGTTGTTTCCTCGGCGATCTGCAGTTGTAATTCAAAACCGAGGAGTTGGAAATAGGCCTGCGCGACTTCACTCGTCAACGAGAGCATGACGACGCGGCGAGCCTCTTCGGTGGCCAGATATTGCGCGCGAGCGGACTCATTGAGACGGAGTCAGACTTTTGGATGCTGACGGCAGAGGGCCAATTGGGGTATATCTACGACACAGTGCCAATGGAATCCGTGCCAAGCCCAAAGACCCAGGCCAAGAGCGAATATGCCCAAAGGATTGATCGGGTCATTGACTACCTTCGCGGGAATCTGGATCGCCCGGTGAAGCTAGCTGAGCTCGCTAGGGTTGCTTGCTTCTCGGAATTTCACTTCCATCGGATTTTTAGAGCGGTTTCTGGCGAAACCCTAAAGAATTTTACGAATCGGCTTCGTCTTGAAAAGGCTGCCCGTCTTCTTCGTTATTCCGACCAAAACCTGACCGATATAGCCTTAGATTGCGGATTTTCCTCATCGGCCACGTTTTCACGTGCCTTCCGATCCGGCTACGACACTTCGCCAAGTCAGTTTCGAAAAAACGGCGAGATCAAAAAGAGCAAGATTTGCAAAGAACTGTACTCGGAAGACGAATATGGTCTCCCCATGAGCGCGGAAGAAAAGAGAGCCGCGTTTCCGGTCAGATTGCACGACATTCCCGAAAGGCAAGTCGCATATATTCGGGTTACGAATGCCTTCGAACTGGACAGAGTACTTGCGGCCCTCAAGACAGTGATCGAGTGGGCCAAATCCAAGGATATTTTTTCGCAAGGGATTCTTTTCGGAATGACGGTAGACGATCCACACGTAACCCCAAAACATCTTTATCGATATGAAGTCTGTCTTGCGTCGTCTTTTCCCTTCGAGTGCAGGGAAGGCATGTCGAAATTGAAAATGCCAGGCATGCGCTACGCCGTCATAAAGGTCTCCGGCGATATCCACAAGGTAGCTACGGCTTGGGACTACCTTTACAGAGACTGGCTTATCAACAGTGCCTACGAGCCCGAGCATGCGCCCGCACTTGAGGTTTTCCTGGACAAAGAAAGCGCGACGGATTGGTCGCATTTTGAATTGGAACTATGTCTGCCGGTTCGGAGACGGGAAGATATGAGGAGTTGACGGGCCGCGCTTCCATGGACTCCTTTTATTTCGCCAGCAGATCGAAACAAGGGACAATAATCGAGTCACTTCGTAAGGGAGGAATTTATGATCAACGGAATTGGCGGCGCTTTTCTGTTTTCTAACGATGTAAAGAGATTGGCAAATTGGTATCGCGAATGCCTCGGAATAGTTCCTGAGGGCGAAGATACTGAGTGCAGTTCGATCTATACATCGTTCGAATATAGGGCTCTTGAAAATCCAGAGATCAAGAGAACGATAGCGTGGGCGATTATGCCCACTGATCAAGACATCAAGGACAAGCCACGAACAGGTAAGATTAATTACACAGTGAAGAACATGGGAGAAGTCCTCAGCCATCTTAAGAGCAAAGGCGTGGCGATCGAAAAGACCGCGGAATATCCCTACGGAAACTTTGCGTGGCTTAAAGATCCAGATGGCAATGAGATCGAACTTTGGGAACCATCTAAGGAGTGAATGGTAATCCCGAGTTTGTGAAGCCCAAGGGCTCTCAGAAATAGCGGTTCCCTAGCCCGCCGGAAAATCTGAGGACCGCCGGGGCCCTTGCCCTCCCACCCAAATTGCCAGGTCTTGCCGCTACAAGGAAACGCTCTGGCTCCTAGAACAGCGATTGCCCCATTATGCACGATTAGTATCCGAGCGATGATCGCCTTTACGATGCCTTAGGCGGACGAGGCAGAAAACAGAGCTACTCCGTCCTCAACGTTTCAATGGGATCCAGTCTCGCTGCCCGCAGTGCCGGAACAATCGCTGCCAGAATCGTCACAAGCACCAGAGTAACAGCGACGGATGCCAGTGTCGTGGGATCGTAAGCAGACACGTCATGAAGCATCGACTCGACAAACCGCGTGGCAAAAAATAATCCTACCGCTCCCAACAGCATTCCCCAACCCAGCAAAGTGAACGCTTCCAACAAAATCATTCGCAACACTTTGCCCCGTGTTGCACCGAGGGCCATCCGCACTCCAATTTCTGCGTGGCGGTGAGTCACACTCGCCGAGAGCAGTCCATAGAGCCCCAGCGCACTGAGCAAAAGAGCCACGGCGCCAAAAAAGTTCGTCAATAGCGTTATCAATTCCTGGCTGCCCAGCGCTGCGTCCATTTGTTCACGCAAGGTAACAAAAATCACCAACGGGACGGTCGGAGCAATCTCGGAGAGTGTCTGGCGAAATCCTGCGACGGCCTGTGCCTTCGACGGAGAGTGGATCAAAAACACCATGGCCCACAGATGATCGACTCGCTTCGTCGATAAAGGGAGATAGATCGTCCGTGGGGGACGCAACCGCACATCATAATATTTGGCGTCTTCCGCCAATCCGATTACCCGACATTCCACTTTCTCGGGAAATTCATCGGTTACACGATTCCGCACATACCTTCCCACCGCTTGCTGATGTGGAAAAAAGAACTCCGCAGCGGACTCATTCAAAATGCACAGGTTCAACCCTCTATCAGTCTTTTCAAATTCCCTGCCGGCCAGAACGCGCGTCTTCATCGTGTGAAAATATCCCGGGCCGACTTCGTTGTAAGGCATTTGCGTATCTTCGGGGGGATTCGGCCCATCCGATACAGCCTGAAAATCACCGGTAATCTTTACGCCAGTCATTGGTGTCTGAAAGGTGACCGCTGCAGAATCGACGGCTGGCATTTCCATTAGTCGGTCCACCATCCGTTGATAAAGATCGAGCTTGGCGTCACCTTTGAGTTTTAGAATGTCCAAGGGTGAGTTTTGTATCGTCACATGGTCCAGATCAAATCCCGTTTGCTCGGCGCGCAGTTTTACGACACTTACAGAGAGCAGGGATGCCATGGCGACCAGCACCAGCGACAAGCCCACTTGAATCGGCACAAACATTCGGCCTGCAATCTTTTTGCGTCCACCCATCGTTGAGCGCGATTTCAGGAGCGTTCCTGGATCGGTACGCGACGCTTTCCACGCGGGCAAGGTGCCACACAACAAGGTTGTTAGCACAGCGAAGGCCAGAGTCATCCAAAAAATAGCTTTATCTGGATGGACAGAAACCGCTTCGTCCATCATAGGATCGCGGAAGAAGCGCAGGAGTGTATCGGTACCATACCAAGCCGCTATTGCGCCCACCGCGCTGCCAAGGATCGCGATGACAAAGCTTTCCGTTAGATATTGCAGCATCAGCCGCTTTGCTGAGGCCCCCACCGCAGTCCGAACGGCAAATTCCTGCTGTCGCGCCACCACGCGAGACAACATTAGTCCACCGATATTCACGCAGCACAGCAACAAGACAACTGCAACCAGTCCCTGCAGCAAGTACAGGGGCTTTTTGTAGGTGTTCGTTATGTAGTTGGGCAACCCATTTCGCGCCGAACTCACCAATAAATAGGCTTTCTGAAAATAGGAATCTTTTTGGAAACGCTGCGGAATGGATCGCTCAAACAGTCCTCTCTGTAGCTGTTTCACCTCGGCGTTCGCTTGAGCCATAGATACGCTTGGTTTCAGCGTACCAATTACATCAACTTCAAACAGGTGTGTGGTTGTCTCTTCCAGTAGATCTGGGATATTCGACGCTATTGGTAAGAAATGCAGAGGAAGATACATTTTCGCCGGCGTGCCGGGCCAAACTCCCTGAAAATCGGGAGGAGCAATCCCAACTATAGTCATCGGCACGTCGGAAACCGTGATCTTTTTTCCAACGATGTCTTCCGTCGCTCCGTAGAAATCTTTCCAGAAGGCATAGCTCAGAACGACCGGCCAACCCGTGCTTGGTCCGCCTCTCACGTCATCAGACGGTTCGATCAGCCTGCCCCGGTAAGGCGGCAGTCCCAACAAATCGAACGCGTTCCCACTAACCATTCCCGCCGTGTATCGCTGAACCGATCCCTGTTTGTCTCTGAGTAGCACCGGGCCTTCTTCCCACGCTGAAAGCTCACGGAAACTAGATTGCTCCGAGCGAAAGGCTTCGAACATCTGGTAGGTCATCCACGCACCGTCATCCTCACTCGGTTGAGCCGTGCTCGCAATCCCTACCATCACCAGTTGCGTAGCGTTTGGCGTCGGGAGGCTCCGCAACACCAGCCCGTAGAGCAATGTAAAAATCGCCGTGTTTGCACCAATTCCTAAGGCCAACGTGAGCACCGCTGCAACTGTCAGCACCGGATTTTTCCTAAACATGCGCATGCCGTATCGCAAATCAATCATCAAATCTTCCAGCCAGCTCCAGCCCCACGCTTCGCGTGCCGTTTGCTTGGTCGACGTTAAATTCCCAAACTCACTGTGGGCAACCGCTACGGCCTGTTGTCTGGACATACCAATGCCAACCAGTTCCTCCACTCTCCGTTCAAGGTGAAAGGCAACCTTCTCGTTGAGATCCTCATATGGCTGCTGGCTGCGCGTGAAAAGTTGTCTTAGCCAGTTCATGGTTCACCCGAAGCCAGTGCGTTCGAAGATGTGATCGTCGTCTAGCGCCATCTTACGCGGGTAACTGGAATTTACAAATCTCTTCTAAATTTGATGGTCCTAAACTCCCGGTAAAAACGCCGTGATCGGAAAAAAGTGGAGGCGAGTACGAGATGCTCTGCCACGGGTGCCTACACGCATGTAGAGCGATCTCACACAATCCGGGATATAACCGCCCGATCGAAACCGACCAGCCTCATCCAGCCGAACTCGTGCGTTGGCGATTCTGCCCCGATCATTGTCGGAATGTAATCGTCAAAACTTACAGTACGCCGCCCCTCCTTGATACGTACTGGTGCAACTACTAAAGCGGTGATGCGACGCTAATTGGGTTTCCCGATCCACGATTGCTGCCCTGATATCCCGCCCAAGCTTTTTCCATTACTCAGCCACATTTTTTGCGGGCATGCTCGCGTCCCATGGCGCTATCGGGACTGAAATGCCATGGAGAGGCTGGAAAATCCTTTCGTTGCCACGGCCGCAGCGCAGCCATCCGTCAACAATCAATTATTTTGGGCACGTATCCGCGCATCAAGCACACAACTCGTAGAGATCGACAATCCGATTTCCCACAACCGGACTTCGGGCCGCGTCAAATTCTGCGAATCGTGCCAGCTTGCGGAGCTGCACTCCACTGATCTTGAGAACGCGCCGGAATCGCAAACGCTACCAGAAAGAAACTCAGGAAAACTGCGCTTCTTTCATCAATTGTGTCTTCACTTTTTCTCCTTCAATGAAGTCAAAAGTCTTGTCTTCCAAATTCTCGTTTTGTGGTAAGCCGCTAAGCGCTCGCCTGCCGCTTGCGCCTGCCAGTTTTTGCTTCTGGAAGTTCCTCTAACGCTGTTTTCTGGAGACCGCCAAGTGACTTACGGCGAGATTAGAATGGCCGAATATCACTCATGAATGACGACGAGGAATTCATGTTTGCTGCCTTCCAAAAAATCGTCACTTCGCGACCATCACATTCAGTTCGCCTGTCTTATCGTTCACTACGGCTGCGCCGCACTCCGTATAGTTTCCGGAACCATCGAACTTGCAGCCGAACGTTCCGGCCTTTGCCACGCCGCACTGGCCAGCGTTCAGACCCACGACGTACCATCCCGAGCCTACGGGTCTTCCGGCCTTGTTGTTCTTTGCATAGATGGCCATGAGGATCTTGCCGGTTTCGGGTTTGCCGTTGGCGCAGCTGAAATCATCTTCGCGATACGTGTAAAGCACGCCGCGTTGGGCGTCCCACAAAAACTGGTTGTCTTCGACGGTACCATCATCATCGATGTCGACTGAGTCCGTCCAGAAAGAAGCAGGCGTGGACGACTTCACGGACGTTTTGCCTTCGCCAATGCTGGACTTCTGGCTTTGGTTCTTCGCAGCTGCGCTTGGCGCAGGCGAGTTTGCTTTTGCCGCAACGGTTGGCCCGACGTTGACCTTTGGCGCGGTTCCTGTGGTTGTCTGCGATTGCGCCACGCCGAGCAACAGTAACCCACTGCCTATGATCAGTGTTCCCAGAAACATTGATTTTTTCATTAGATGCTCCAGAGACTAAGCCAAATTTCAGAGCCCGCCGGGCAAAAACAATGCGCAAACGACTTTCAACTGATGGCGACGTGATCGAGCCTGATGCTCATTAGCTTGCCCCGTTGCTCTCAACTGCGGCATCATGCACTCAGCCTTCACGGCTGGATATTGTCAAAACTTACAATCGGTTGGAGATGAGCGTGGGTCCAGTACCACAGGCAGGGTCTCAAATCAGTTCAATAGGGTTCGCGAATCGTTCCACCCGCTAAACAATACCGTCACTTTTGACAATACCGCTCCTTTCGAAATTGCTCCAACATGCGCAGCATTCGTCTATTTCCGATTCTCCATAGCCGCTAAGGAGAGAAAAAACCAATGCCACAAACGAAACGATCGAATCCCAGGTCCTACAGGTGGGTACCCACAAGCTTGCTGGTAACCGGACTGTTTATCTTTTCCGCGTTTCCGGCACTTTCGGCCAGACACGACAAATACGAAACCATTGAAGCAACTGCCATGGGCACCAGCACGCAAATGGGACAGATGGCAGGCATTTCGGTGGAAATTTACGACTTCTCAACCCCTGAGGAACGACAGATTCTCGTCGATGCCTTCAGCAAAGGGCAAAACCAGGGTCTGGTTAACGCCCTGACCAAAATGCGAGCTGTCGGCCATATTTCCGTGACTGGGACAATCGGCTACGACCTCGCTTTTGTTCGCATGATTCCCACGCCGACAGGCCGCAAAATTCGCTTCGTCACCAACCGTCAACTGAGGTTCGGAGAGGTTTGGGCGGACGCGCAATCGACGGCTTTCAACTTGACGGGCGGAGAGTTTGACATCAACGACTCGGACAAAAGCAAGAGCACCGGCGTCCTTTATCCGGAATGCCAACTGGCGATCGACAAGCAAGGCCAACTGCAGATCCAGCTCAACCAAAATGCGTGGAATCTGGTGGATGTGCTCGATTGGAAGGGCACGGCCGGAGTCAACTGACGTAGCAGGCTAAACCGGGTCTTCGAGGTAACGGCATTTCAGATAGAAGTGAGGTGTGAAATGAAGAAGAGAGTATTCGCAGCGACGGTGTGGGGTTTCGCGATGTTGTTGTTGATGGTGACGGGTCACACGGTGGCGAAGGATAAGAAAAAAAAGACCTCGTATTGCTCCAACCCACGACCCGAGCAACTCTGCACTGCCGCTAATACCTGCGGCGCAAACGGCGCTCCCTGTGTCCTCGAAGTCAAGCGCGTGGAGGGGGGAAGCGAAGCGTCCGTTACGCCGAACATTGCAAATTTCCCGAAAGAGGGTGCAGTTTGCATCAAGACAGGCGCGAACGTGACCTGGCAAGGGGCGGGCAAAAATACCGGCGTGATGGTTGATTTTGGCGACTCATCGCCGTTCGACCCATCCGGCACGATCATGGGAGGTTCCGATCGGCCCGTAACAGTCGTAACAAAGAAAGCCGGATGCTACAAATACACCGTGGGCGCCTGCACTCCCGGGAGTATCTACGGTATGTGCGGCAATTCGGACCTGGAATTGATTGTCACGAGCGGCAGCAACTGATTGCCATTTCTGACCCTCGATTGCCAGCCACTTTCCCTGTTCGGTTAGGAGCGACAGACCAGTGAAGCATCTGCTAGAGCGCTGGAATGTATGGCTTTCCAAACGGACCAGAAGTAAGGTCCACGCGCCTACGAATCACCCTCGCGTCGCCCCACGAGATAGTAAATCGGATTTAATTGAAGGTAGGAAAGAAAACATAGGAATTTCATCCTGTGGAGCCGCGAGATGAATAGGAAAACTTACAAGAAAATCCTGTCCTTGGTGGTCAGCTTTATCCTCTGCACGGCTTCGTCGTCGGTATTGTATGGATACCAGACTGCGCCGCCTTTTTCGGCACTGGATACGGGAAATCCCACAGATCCGGCTTCACGGAGTGCGAGCGCGCTCCAGGCATTAGTTGCGCCTATCGCACTCTATCCGGATTCGTTGGTGGCGCAGATTCTTACTGCGTCGACGTTTCCGGATCAGGTTGCGATAGCGAATTACTGGATCCAGCAGAACAAGAGTCTGACCGGGAGCGCGTTGATGCAAGCCGTCGACAAGCAATCCTGGGATCCCAGCGTGAAGGCTCTGACGGAGTTTCCCACTGTGCTGGATAACATGTCGAAGAATCTCACATGGACTTCATCGCTCGGGGAGGCATACCACGACCAGCAAGCCGAGGTTATGACTGCGATTCAGACTTTACGCGCCCAAGCGAAAGCAAAGGGCAACTTGCAATCGAGTACGCAAATTAAAGTGGTGCAACAGTCGCCTGACGTGATTGTGATCCAACCCGCCAACCCACAGATTGTGTACGTTCCGCAATACAATCCCATGATTATCTATGGGACGCCTTACGTGATCCCGGGATACGTGGCCCCCGTATACACGACGGGCGATGTGGTTGCCGCGGGCCTAATTGGATTCGGTGCCGGTATCGCCGTAGGGGCGATGATGAGCGGCGGGTGTTGCGGCTGGGGTTACAGCAGTTGGAATTGCGGGTGGCATGGTACCGCCGTGGTGTATCACGGTGGCGGCTACTACGGAAATTCCGCCTGGCATGGTGGCTACTACAACGGCGGCTACCACAGCAGCTACGGCTACAACAACTCCTACAATCACAACAACTACAATAACTACAATCACTCGAATTACAACAGCAGTTACAAAAACAACGGCAACACCTATAACAAAAACGTCAGCGGAAATACCGTGAACGTCAACAAACAGAGCGCTCAGAGCTTCGGCGACGATCATTCCTCGGGATCTAACTCCTGGGCGCAGCACGATAATACCAGTGGCCACTCCGATGCTTTCGGTGGCTCAGGTGGGCACTCTGGCGGCTCAGACGGGTGGTCCTCAAGGGCGGAGAGTAGCCGCGGCTGGGGCAGCATGCGCTCCAGCGGGTTTAGTGGCGGTCGATTCGGCGGTGGTGGTTTCGGCGGAGGCGGTTTCCGACGGTAATACCAGCTTGCGCTATGTCGGAAAATGATCCGATGACAGATTTGGAGGAACGTCTATGGCGCGTGTGATTGGGTATCAGGGGAACTTGAGTGGACGACTTCATAAATTTGGCGCGCTTTTGGCGCTCTGCGCACTCACGTCTTGCAAACAGCCGGAGGCGCCTAAACCCGCCCAGAAAACCTTCGCGTCTCCCGACGATGCCGGGACCGCATTCTATCAAGCTGCCAAGGCGGGTGACCAAGCTGCGCTTGTTGCGATCTTCGGTGAAAATTCACAGAACGTCCTGCTCTCAGGGGATGCTGTAAAGGACAAGGACACGTTGCTGGGTTTCGTGGGATCTTATGACCAAATGCATCGCTGGAGGGACATCAAGGCGGGTGGCGCGATCCTCTACATAGGGGCAGACAATTTTGCTTTTCCGATTCCGCTAGGGCAGAACCCATCTGGCCAGTGGTACTTCGACACAGCAGCGGGCAAAGATGAAATTCTTGCACGCAGAATCGGCAAGGACGAGTTGGCGGCGATTGCCGCTTGTGTCGCCATAGCTGATGCGCAGAATGAATATTTCAGCCAGATTCGAGACGGCGACACGACAAACCAATACGCTCAGAAATTTATCAGTGATGATGGCAAACAAAACGGGTTGTACTGGCCAGTCTCCGCGGGCCAGGCTCCAAGCCCATTTGAAGATGTTCGGGACTTTGCCAAAGCTGCCGGTTACGCCAACGCGGGTGATAAGCCACAGCCGTTCAACGGCTACTATTACCGTTTTCTAACTAAACAAGGAGACAAAGCCAAGGGCGGCGCAAAGAACTTTATCGTAAACGGAAAGCTGATCGGTGGATTTGCAGCCGTGTCGTATCCGGCGGAATACAGAAAATCCGGCATCATGACTTTCATCGTTGGCAAAAACGGGATTGTCTACCAGAAGGACTTAGGCGAAAAGACCAAGGCGGTTGCCCAAGCCATGACGGATTATGATCCGGGTGATGGATGGAAACCAGCGATTTAAAGTCAATTAATTGTTTGCCAAAGGAAATCCTTGATTAACCCATTTTGACTATTTCTGGCCTCATTTTTGCCGATCTTACCGGTAACGTAACTAACCTAAGAAATTAGCCCGGAGCGCTAGAACCCACTGCATCAGCGTTGTTTGCTCTGTGTAGGTATGTCGCCACATCCTCTGAACAACAGTGAATAGAAATGCCGTGGTGAGGCCAAGTAGATCCAGCCATTCAACCCTTCCAAGGCGCCCATCATTTTCCAGTGGGGCGCCGAATGGAGTTCCTCGTGCCCGTAACTCGTCAGGGCATTTAACGAGTAGAGCATCGCAGATTTGTTGTCTGTGGATGCTCCGAGAACACGGTAAGCCATCGCCCAGATCAAGCCCTCCGCCCCGTGCAGCATGATGAGCGAAAGCGCTGTTCCCCCTGGTGAGAAAACTCGACGGCCAAGGGAATTAGGGGCTGTGCCCGACGACTCTGCCTAGCAGTGACCTACTCGTTAAGATGGCCGAGACTGTAAGAGTGAAGAATCCCGGTGAATACGATAAGCGGCAGACCCTACGCCCAATTCACGCTCCAACCAAACATGTTTCCAGAATCCATGTTTAACCTCGTGTGCGCTTTCCTTCTCAACCTGTGTACGCCCCCTGGAGAATTCCGAAAAATCCGGGATGCTTTCATACTTGCGCTAGACTCTTCTACAGCCTAACTCCACGTTCCAGCCTGGGGCGCACTTGCGTTCGTCAAGCTATTGGCGAGGTAAGAAGTAAGTCACTTGGAGGATTCCCGTTGAATGTATCAAAGGTTTGTGAAGTAACGCTCTTGATGACACTCAGTTGGTGGGGAAGTGGGTTCAATCGTGCGCACAACGTCATTCGCCCCTTGGGGTGGACGGAAATCGCCGAGGCACAGGAATCAAATGCCGTGCGCCCAACGCTTTTGCAGTCCGATTTCGTAAACCCGAACTGCTTGGGGACTACCCCCACGGGCTACACCCGCATTTTCATTGCAAACCGAAACGATGGAAAACCAGGCTCCGGTAGTCCATCCGACGCTTTCGATGGCAGTACCGCCGAGAAGTTCGACACCGTGCTCCGTAACCGCTCCGAAAGCGGGGTCACACGCCTGATCGTTTGCATCGGTCCCGGCACGTTTTACACGGAGGGCAGCCGTGATTACGTTTTGGGGAAAGGACATCTTGACACGGCCCATCCTGCAGGCTTCACCGTCAGGGAGGGTTGGAGAATTCACGGTACCGGCGCGGATCGAACAACGCTCCGCCTAGCCGACCTGTTTGCTGATCCCTCCACCGGTCGGTACCTTGAAGGAATCATTATCGGTACCCATGACTTTGACTCATCTGGAGTTGAGGTCTCGGACTTGACGCTAGACGACAATTATCCTGCGCTTAAGCCGCGCTACCGGTCTCGCCTTCAACTTGTGGCAGTTATCTTGCGGTCAAATCGCGGGCGCCAGTGGGTCCACAACATTCACGTCATGAATGCCTCCGGGGAAGAATCCGAAGATTTCCCCGTCGGAATCAGCTCACCGACGCCTAATCCAGACAATCAGGGAAACCTCGTCGAATACGTCACAATGGACCACTGGGCCGGGGGCCGCTGTACTGCAATCATAATCGCTGGCGGAGAGGGCGAGGTTCGGTACAACACGGTCGTCGGTTATCAGGTTGCATATGGGGGGTGGAGTATGTCCAATGTAAAATTTCACGACAATCAAGCTATCGAGACCACCTACGGCTTCAACATCGATAGCTGGCAAAATAGCGGGATAGTGATTGATCATAATCAGGTGATTCGTCCCAAATCGTATGGTTTCGTAATCGGCGGAAACGGAGACTTCTCCAATTTTTACATTGCTGACAACACCCTGACGGTTGCGAGCACAGATGATCCAGCGCACCCCCTCTACGGGCTGATTTTTCAAGGACATGTCAGAAGTGCCCGTGTGATTCGAAACAAGATCGTCGCCGACGAGGCAACTAATCATTCCCATGTTTTTGGGTTTTTTGAAAAAAACCCTCAGAATATTGGCAACGTATTTCAGGAAAATATCTTGGACGGTTCGTTCAAAAACTCTCTGCAAGGGGCAAACTGTCTGTATGGAAATGTTAGCGAATCTGGAAAGGAATTGCCCGACCTTCGCAATACTCAAAATACGCAATGCCCGGCAGGGCAATAGGCTGTTTGACCCAGATCGTTCTCGAAGTCCCGCATTTGCACTGGCTTTTCTCTCATCCCTCCACGCGTTAAGCTCCTATCTGAAAGAAAAATTCCGACCCGGGAGAGATTTTTTTCCTTGACTTCTGCTTTTATAGGGAACTAATCGGGCTTTAGGCAAGACATCGTAAGCAAATTGAAATAACGCCCTCAAATGACAAGGAGAGTTCCATGAACTGGAACAAATGGTTTCGGCAGGCCCACCGCTGGCTAAGCATTGCCTTCACTGTGGCCGTCATTGTCAACGGTGTCGCCGTAGCCCAGAAGAAATATACCGCCAGGCTGGGCCTCTTGGCCGTGTTCGTGCTCGCCTTGGAATTCCTCACCGGTCTGTACTTGTTTGTGCTGCCGTATGTCGCGAAGTGGCGCAGCGGCTCGCGGAGCGACGTAACGGCAGCCTGCCGCGCGGGGAAAGACCGCTCTGAACGGCACATTCGCGGCAATATCCAGTCACCAGGTCCTAATTGACGCTAGCGCGTCACCGGATGCGCGTTCGCGGTGAGGAGTGAACGAAGGTGGAGAGTTCTGCGCACGTCCAAAAGAGGGTAGGCCTACGAATTGATTACCCCGGCGCCAGCACCCCGTTACGTCACGTGGCTACGGGATACGATTTGCCTGCTAAATTTTTTGGTCCCGGCAGCCACCACGAAACATTTCTTCACGTATCGTCGCAACGCGTATACCGCTGAATGGCCCAGAATGAAAGATGCAAAGCCACCGACAAACAGCCCGATGGCTACATCAAGAGGAAACCGGTTACTCATTTTTCGGTTCTCCTCTATCCAAGCCTGCGACAAGTCACTGTTTCAAGGTATCCGGGGATTGAAGCATCATTGAACCAACGTCACCTTACGACTGTCCTTCAGAGCTACAGAGAACACCGGATTCGGACTAGCCACCTACGCTCTCAGGACCTTCTGTTAGACTGCCGTTATGTCTGCTAAATCCTACAAGGTCGGCGACCACATCCGCGTGAACATGCCAGCGGCAAAATCGTAGACGCTGTAATCAAAGCCTTGCACGACGAATTCACACGCGGCCCACGGTATCAGGTTGATCTTGGGAAAGACTAGACAGCGCTCGTTCGTGAACGGCAGATTGTGAAAGAATAATGTGGTGCTTCCCCGGACGGCCAATACATTTGGCACAGCGGGGAAACGACGCTCCACGAAGCTATCTCGCGCGTACAGGTCCGTGCGGGCCGCCCGAGTTGTCTGAAAATTGACGACGAAGTTTTTGTGAGAGTCGAACAGTGTTCGGCCCGACGGCTGCGTTTCTGTCTATGCTGGCGTTCCAACTAGCAATCCCGAAGTTGTGATCGGTGGCAACCTCTTAGAGCCCTCTCGGAAGAGAGGACAATCCAAGTCGCCGCCTTCGATTCGTTGAGACGGACGCGTAGCGATGCTGCCATGTGCACGATTCACTGAACATCGGGTAGATCACGTAATTTCTGCGTGTAAGGGATTTCTCGACTGAGTGATTAGGGAATTTCCGATTAAATTCTTGCGATCTTCTTGGCACCATCGTTATTGTCCCGGACTGGATCATTTACCTGAAGACCTTCCGCCCGAAGGCCGAGGAGTTTGCCATGGGTACGCCGATCAAGGTCCTGTTAGCGGATGATAGCGACGTGGCGCGCCGGGCAATTGATCGGTGAGGCGGTTAGTTTTGCACAAACGATTCAGATGACCAACGATTTGAAACCTCAAGTCATCTTGATGGATTTACACATGAAAGACCAAACGACGTTCGCAGTTGAGGACCTTAAGACTCAACTGGGTGGGTTAATCGTGGCGATATCCGTCGCGAACGATGGAGAAACCAAAGCTTTGGCGGACAGCTTCGGCGCAGTGACATTGTTGGATAAAACAGAACTTGTTGATGGATTGATGTCGACGATAAAGAAGCTCGCATCACCTAACTAATCGACGTAATGATCAGTGGCAGTCGTAGTCGTGTTCGTGGTTTGTTTGCGACATTTCGTCGAGGTAATTGAACCATACTGAAGTTTCAAAGATTTTGACCATAGACTCTTCTCGAATCGTCACCGTGATGCAACAGAGTTTCGATGTGATTTCTCAATCCGTCAAAATCCTCTTTGGCTACCACGGCGTTGACCCCAGCCGCTTGAGCCTGTTCAGGCCTTATGAGTTCAGCAGAGACTGTAAAAAGGATAATGGGTGCATGGACCATTCTGGCGCGAAGCTGGCGGGCGGTCTGGAAACCGTTCATGCGGGGCATAGTGAGGTCCAGAATGATTAAATCGGGGCTGAGATATCTCACTTTCTCAAGAGCATCCAGACCGTCTACCGCTTCGCCACAAACTTCAAAGCCGGTTTGGTCTTCCAAGAAATGACGTACTGCCTTCCGGACGACTTCGCTGTCATCGACGATAAAGATGAATTTTGGCATCGCCACCCCCGCCCGGAGGTGACAGCCTCAAGCTGGAGAGCACCCACGTACTGTACGGTAGCGTACCTACCACAAGGTCGGAATACAATCAGGTTTTCGGTGTATCGCCAGATTGGCTACTTTGTCTCTGCGTGCCACTTCTTTACTTGCTCGGTGATAACCTCATAGCACTCGCACGCTGCATCTTCTAGCTTCGCCCGGTTTTTGATTTTTACGCTTCCGCGCGAGTAGGTAATGAGACCGGTTTTTTGCAGGATACCGGCAGCTGTCTTGCCTCAGCTGGAACTGGAGAGGGCGTTCTTCCGTTAAGATAGCGGAGAGGACGCATGAGAAAAGAGCGAAAGCACTACAGCGGGGAAGAGACGGTGGCCATCCTCAGGCGGCACTTGTTGGATAAAGTGCCAATTTCTGATCTGTGCGAGGAGCATGGGCTGCAGCCAACGGTATTCTACCGTTGGCAGAAAGAGTTCTTTGAGAATGGTGCGGCCATTCCAGAGCAAGCGCCAGGCGAACCAGCAAGGGGAACAACAACGGATCGAGTACCTGGAAAAGAAGATCCAGACGGAAGACGTGACGAAAGAAATGTATCCCGTGGTGGTGCGGGCGCTGAGCTACCAACGCGCAGATGACGAAAAAATCGTATTCGAGTTCAGCAGGAGGGCACAGGCAAAGAGCGATTGGGTGTTTCTGTCCATGAAAGACCCCAGCGGAACCAGGTGTTTCGTAACGGCGGAAGCGAAGATTGCTGCGCTGCCGTGCCTGAATTCGACGAAGTGAACGCTTGTACACCCAAGAATTCCAGGGCCAAACACTTTGAGCGTAGTGCCTCCGGCATACGGAGCTGACGGTCTTGATAAGGTGGGTGCGATGCTCCTTTCAGAAAAGAAAGCGCCCGATTTACTTCCTCGACCACGGCTTTGATTGCAACATCCTTGATTTTCCCGCCTTGCATCCTGAGGGAACATGGCGTTTCTGTGATTTTTAATTCCTACTGCCGTTGTCAGGATTTTCGACTTGCGTCGTTTAAATTAAGGTAGATAGTTCCGCCGTCTTTCGGAAGACTATCAAAATTCGCCTCGCACAGCGATTCAAGGCGTTCTGTCACGCCATCTCGGGTGGTTTGAGCTGCAGTAATTTCGACAAAGAACTCACGACGGACATCGCCTGCAATCTTCACGTGATACACGCACCACTCCGAATCTTTCTTCATTAGTGCGATGGAATAGAAGCGATTGCGTTGTTGGAGGGGCTGCCCTTCGGTCATCGCGACCTCCGTTCTTCTAGGTATCTGATACTTCTTTGGCGATCATACGTTCGATACAAACCACACCGCGTACAAAGATGGGCTGGAACCAACGGGAAGTTATAGTCGAAATCGACCCTGTCAGCCCCATCAACCGTTGGAGGGAAGCGTAGTCCGAAGTCCTCTGGACCACAAGCAATTAAGAGCAGGTCAGTCGAGTTACAGCTCCCAGGGGCATTGCGGCGACAATGATTTCTCGCTGGCTAATATCTGGGAGCGTCTCAGCTTCTGGCACACAGGTCGCCTAGCAGCCCGTTGAAGAACTGAGTTTTGTGAGACGTCGGTTCTGAATTTCAAGGGTTATCACTTGATTGCATAAGAGCAGTTTGGTCGTTCTATCCGCTCAGCTGGCGCGAAGCGGAACTCGATGTCATGCTTCCGCTATCAGGTTTCGCAATCGGCAGAGGTTGTAAGCCGCGCCGGTAAAGGTGAACAGCCAACCAACCTTGTCAATTCCTCGCAACTTCACTTTCCGTAACATCCCCACCATTTTCATCCACCCGAACGATTGCTCCACTCGTTTTCGCTTCCGCTGACTCACCTCATAGCCGACATGCCGCGTGGTCCGCTCGTCCACTGCGCTCCTGCGATTCGTATCGTTCTGCGCCACATGGGGGTTAATGTTCATCCCGCGGAGTTCTCGTACGAATTCCTGGGTGTCGTAGTTCTTGTCTCCTCCCAAGGTGACCCGCTTTCCGCTGGGGAGGGCCTCGGCCATGAGCATCGCTGCCTCTCGCTCCGCTCTTCCATTCGCCTCGGTCAGAAAAGTCTGCACCAGAAGCCCGTTACGGTTCTCCATCAATACATGTCCCAGGTAGCCGAGCTTGGCCTCGCTCCCTTTGGATTTCTTGAACAATCTCGCGTCGGGATCTGTCGTGGATTCATGGGTTTGGTTCTTCCGCTTCTCCTTGTGAAAGTCGACCTCTCCTCCTGGTCCGGGCGGCTTCCCCTTGCCGTCCTTCCGCCGAAAACTCTTTTGACTGGCCCAGGCCTCGATCAGCGTCCCATCCACCGTAAAATGTTCATCCGACATGTACGCCCGCGCTCGTTCCAGCACCCGTTGAAAAAACGACTCGGCGATCTCTTCGTTCAGCAAACGCTCCCGATTCTTGCTGTACACCGCGTGATTCCATACCACCTCGTCCATCTCCATCCCCACAAACCACCGAAACAGCATGTTGTACTGTAGTTGTTCGATCAGCATGCGCTCGCTGCGCACCGAATAGAAAACCTGCAACAGCAGTGACCTCAACAGTCGCTCCGGGGCAATCGACGGACGCCCCACATCGGAGTACAGCTTCGCGAACTTCGGCGACATCTCCTTCAGAATCTCGTCCACCATCTTGCGGATCGGTCGCAACGGATGATCCGCGGGAACACGCTTCTCCGGAGAAATGTAACTGAACATTCCTTCTTGCAGATCATCGTCGCCGCGCATTCACTCGCCTCCTTCGCCTTCCTTCACTCAGACGAGTTCTCTTACATTAAAGTTGCAGTGGAACGGAGTTTTTCAACGAACTGCTAGACATCTTGCTACGGCACCAGGACTGATGGGGACATGCCGCCCGACGCTAACGTCCCTGTGTCGCAGTGCCCCAGGGACCACACGCAGACGCTCGTGTGTGTCCGGATTCTCTACCCACAGAAGTTCTTCCGGCAGCTCCGCACAGAAGCGGCGGTGAATTTCGAGAATCCCGTGACTCGTCGTCTCCGCGCCGCGGAGGCCGCCACTGTCGATCCAGCGTTGCACCTCGATGTGCGCTTTCGCTTCCCGTTGCAGGTTTCGCTTCTTCGCGTCGTTGCTATACTCGTTCTTGAGAGCTTTCTCGATTTCAATCGGATGCGTGTCATGCCCTTCGATCAAGTTGCTGTAATAGCAGTTCATCGAACGGACAAGATCCGCGAGGGCGGTGACGATTCCCGGAGGCAGACTTCGACGGAAGCCCGCCGAACGAGCGGCTAGTTCGACCGCCATGTCCGTCAGCTTGGGCCGGAACCGAAAGCCTTCCGCCAGCAAGGTTGGCTCCATCATGGTGACGTCTTCGCCTCGGTCAACGATGTCGCCTATAATGTCGTGTTTTACGTCTGGCATAGTATCCTTTTATCTTTCTTATAAGACAGCATATTACAGAAACATAGCAACAGAAATGTCGCACATAATGTCGCCTAAAATGTCGCTACCATGAGAGATCAAAATCCACGAATTTCACCATGGCCATTGGAGACCAGTGATAAATATCGCGATCGTGACCTTGCCCAGCCCGTGATACACGTGTCGCTGAAATGAAAAGCGAACCTTTAGGAACCCTCGGGAGGACGTGAACTCCAGTGCCGAGAAGCAGCTCAAAGCCAAGTATCGCTACTGGCTCCGCCGCCTTCATCGTCGGCTATTATAAGGAATGTCGATCCTGGACCCGATAGGATGGTCTAACATCCGTGTGAATGTGGTCAGAAGAGAATGCAAGTCGCGATAGCGGGACATGAGGGTCTCGGCATAGACGGACTCCCGCGCGTCGGGTTGCAGCGTCTAGACGTCCTGGAGCGGATCCTGCAAGGGTGCTAAGGGAAAACGACTATCGACCGCTTCGGCCATGGCGTCGAGACCGTTGGCGAGATGCGCACGCACGGCGTCCAAACTCGGGTGCCCCGCCAGATCTTGGTCTTGCTTGCGCTCAAGCACCGTAAGTTCATTCCAAAAAAGAGCGCTCGAAACCATGGCAGCCTGAAAGATGGTCTCTGCCGCGACTTTCTGCCTTTCGTGATCGACGCCAAATTCATACAGCACGGAGTCTTTGAGGGTCCTCAATTCCACAATGTTCTTTCCAACCTGGTTTCGCAGACCGTCAACTCGGCGGAGACGATCTTCACGTCCGGCATCCGACCGGCGGAGAGAAAAGAGTTTTGCCTCGTCAGGCGACGATCTCCGGCATGGTGCGGTTTCTCCGCCCGGTCGCGGCGCATTTGCGCGGCGGTCGGCGGGTTGCGCTTCGCGTGTTCGATCTCGTGCGCGGCATTCATGAAATCGTCGCGGTTTTGATCGTTGTGCATGGAAATCGCGATGGCCGTCCGGGCGCGGTCAAACTTCCGGTCGGCGCGGTGCCGGTCGCGCATCCGCATGACGCGGCCCTGCAATTCGCCGCGCTCCTGCATCTGGGCCTCGACCACGGCATGACGCTCGGCGCGGTCGCGGACCTTGCAAGCCGCGATCTCGCGGGCGTTCTGCTCCGAAACCTTCCCTCTCTTCCCCGAAAGCCGGTCCCATAATCCCATGATCCCGGTTCGCAGGCGGGCGGCGCGGGCCTGCCCTTCCTGCTTCGCCCGCTCGGCCTGTCGCCGGTCAACCTCCTGCCGCTGCTGCCGGTGCGCCGCCTTCATCTGCCGGTGTTCGCCGGACAGCGGGCGCAATTCCTCGCGGTGCCGCGCGCGCATCTGGTTGCCCGGCTGCGGGGGGACCGCCCGCATCATCTTGTCGTGCAACAGGCTCCGCGCCTGATGCACGGTCGGCAACCGCTCGGGGTCGCCAAGCCGGGCTTTCAGGTCTTTGGATTTCAGGCCGGTGGTGCGGGTGAGGCTCATGGCCTCGCCGGTGGGATCGACGATCACGAAACCGCGCCGGTCGCCACTGGCGAGATAGAGGGCGTTTTGTTCAAGCGCCCGCTCGAAGCTGGCGCGGTCGTCGGAGACGGCCCATGCCTCTTGAATGATGGCTTTCAGGTCGCGGGGGTCTTCGCCCATCCGCTTCGCCTGCTGCCATGTCGAAAGGTCGTAATTGAGCGGGTCGCGGCGCTGCCGGTCCCGGATGCCCGCCGGGGCCTCGATCCCCATGGCGGCATACATGGCGCGGCTGACGTCCTTGAGCTTTTCCCGCGAATGGGAAAGCTGCACGGCAAGGCCGCGCTCGGTGATGCGGTCCCAGATCGCGTGGGCGTGCCGCCGCCCCTCCTTCTCATGAAAAATCAGGATGCGCGGCTGGCCTTTCAGGCCGGGAAACTTCGCCTCGATCAGGTCCGCCGCTTTCTCGAAATCCTCCACGGTCGCCATGTGTCCTTTGGGCGGATTAAGACTGACCGAGAAAAACGGCTGCTGGCAGCGGGTTGCGGCGGCGGCGGCTTCGACCTCAAGGAAAGCGCCTGCCAGATCGTTCGAGAGAAACCCCCGGACCTCGTGCAATTCGACATGATCGTTGTCGCGGGCGTTCATCAGGTGCGCGGCAAGGGCGCTCCCTCCCCCGCGCTGATTGCCCTTGATAATCACGGCGCAGGATCGTCGGGCGGCGTGATGCCAAGGGCGCGGATCAGCATGTTCCGGATCATGCGGATGTCGTCGCAAGCCTGTTTCAGGAGGCGGCTGTCCGGCCAGCTTCCTTCGTTGGCGGTTTTGGCAAGCTGGTTGATGTTCGAACCGATGTGGCTGTGACGAAACGCGGCGAGAACCTCGGCCAATAGCGCCGGTCGGGGTGCGGGCGGCGGGACTTGCGCGGCGGCGGCGTTTTCAGGACGGCGGAAATGAACAGGGCGCTTAACGAAAGCTCGGCCTCGGCGGCAAGGCTGTCAAGTTGCGTCCGTAGCTCCGGCGCGAGCCGGATGGTGAACGGATTGGGGCGGCGTTTCGGTGCCACAGCGAAAGCGCCTCCTGCGCCGCCTGTGTTGACCGCCTGCCGGGGCGCTCCCGGCGCGGGGGTTCTTAGGGGGCGAAGGGCCTCCCTAAGTCTGGGGATGCAACGGGGGCGAAGCGCCCCTTGCCAAGAGGCGTGATGTCACCACGCACATCTTGCAGTTACAAGATTAGCCGCTTTTCCCTACCTAAAAGTTAAGAGCCGTGACCCGACGCTGCAACCCTTTCTGCGCTTCCTGACCCGCCGCGCTCCCGGTCGGTCAGGCAGTGGGAAAACAGGGAAAGCGGAATCGGCCCAAAAAGGCCGATTGGCTTTGTCTGTTTTGGCTTACCCGGTCAGACGATGCAGGAAACCCCGAAAGCCCTTCGGTGCTGGCTTCTGTGGTTGCGCCGGTGCTGCTGGCTCCGGCTGCTGTTGCGGCCTCTGGTCGGTCAACTGCCGGACGCTGCCCGCCTGCTCCTCGATCACCTTCAACAGCCGGTCACGCTCCCCGCGCAAATCGTCCCGGTCGCGGCGTAGGTCCTCGATGCGCCCCGACAGGTCCCTGCGCTCGTCCTCCCTTAAGCGTTCATAATCGACCAGTTTTTCGCGTAAAAACTGAACTTCCTGCTGCAATAGGCTGTTTCCGTTGCCGTTTCCTATCGTTGCCTTCGGTTCCTTGGAACCGGCTTCCGATATCGTTTCCTTGGAAACGGGCGGATAGACCCTGTGCAGTTCGGCGGGTTCGATCTGCCATTCCCCGTTCGGGTCTTTTTGCGCTGAAATCTTGCCGCTCTGGATTGCCTTAAGGATCGCGGGTTTCCCCTTCCCCACGGCTTCGGCGGCTTCTCTCAAGCTGTATGCCATTGGTGTTTCCTATCGTTCACCGGCAACGATAGGAAACTGTTACGCTATTTCCAAACCGGAAATGCCACCTCACCGGATTTATCCCCTGCTTTTCAAGGGCCTGACGGGGCGAAATCCTCGCCGGACGGGGCAGGGCGTGCAAGAATCGGCCATGCCCAGAGGTCGCAGAACCGCGCCGCCCGCTGCCCGCCCGTCGCCTCACGCCGATGCTGCGGCCGGCGCTACTGCTGTTCTCAAGGCGACGGTGAAGCTGTTCGACCGGCAGAACGGGGAAGGGGTCAACTGGCGGATGCTCGCGGAAACCCCTGTTCAAGGCCGCGTTCGATGTCCTCGACCGGCTGCCAGAGGATCAGAAACAGGCGGTCGCCCGGCGCGTCCATGCGGGCGCTTATGACCGGATGGCTGGCAATGCGGCGGGCAATTCGGGGAAAGTCGCGGGGCCAGGTCGCGCCGCCGAACCGTCGCACGATGCCGGTGCGGGATCGCCCCGGCCTGTGCCGCCCGGCTAAGGTCCGAGGGAGTAGGGCGCAGGAAACCCATTCGGGCCTCTCCACGGTCCTTAAAATCGAAATCACGGGCGTTTTCAGGGACAGATACCGCGTCCGCTCTGCCGAATCCGGCCCCTGCGCCCTGTCTACCCGTGCGCACCCGACTTCCACGCCGCAAACATCCGATCTTCGAGCCAGTCACCCAACGCTTCGACTTGTTTTATCGCCTCACGCAGTTGTTCCCAAGATACATGCAGATCGGGTTGCAACAATGCCGGAATATTTGGCATGGCAAAAATCTCTTTTTCATGCTCACTTAGGAAAAATGGCAAAGGAAATTTCTTCCTAACGTTAGGGTCGTGCTGAACATTCATTGTTACGATACACTCTGGATGTTGTTCGTCAATTCGCGCCAAAATAATTTGTTCCAGTATATCAAAGTCAACAGGACAGCAAGTCCATTCGATATTCGGTAATTTGCTAAATACTTTTTTATAACCTTTAAGAAATCCTCGTTTGAACATTTTGCATTTTTCTTGTTCTGTTAACGAAATACTGAATTTTGATTCCCATGTCTGAAAGTATAATTTAAGAGACGCGGACAACATAGAAACACATGTGCGCCCTAAGACTTGTAGGCCGGTGTTCGCCTGCGACCACTCCTCCAGAAATGGCGGTTCATCCTCTCTAAAGTAGCGTTCCGGAACAAAGGGGGCTTCACCCGCTTCGATTTTACGCATGATCTCTCGAAACGGCTCGCTTGCCGTCTCGTAATACTTACGGATGAATTGCGTGCGCTCCTTCAGGAAATACAAAACGTCCATGTGGGAACCCAAAAAAGCTTGTGGTCCGGCAGAAGGTGGGTAGATCGGGCAGGGAATAGGACAGGCACCGGTCCGGCTCCGCTCCCGACAGCCCGGCATGCGCCGGGGCAGGCTCTGCGGCCTGCCATCCCTTCAAAGGTCGCGTCCGAAGCCTCGCGGCGGTTCGACGTTCTCAAGGCGGACAGTCATCGCAAATCGAGCGCAAGGCTTCCGCCGTCGCGCTGCTCTCAAGGCTCGGGGGCAGGGTATCCAGCGAGTCCTGATATTCGCCTTGCAGCGTCACCAGCTCGGCCACGGCGTCGCTCCATCTCTGCGGTCGGCTGCGCCGGTCGCCCGGTCGCCGGTAGCGGATTTTAGGGCTGCCGTCCGCGTGCGCCTGCCGGAAGCGGGCTTGCCGCTCGGCTGGCGTCATCGCCCGGTCGCCCTGCGGCTTCGGTCCCCGGCTCATGATCTCGTCCTAACCCGTTACGTAACGGGTTTATAGGATCGGCGCGGGCCAGTCAAACAGCCCGTTTCGGGGAAGATTTTCCACACATAGTACTTGCGTTCAATCTCTCTCGGGATATATTCCCCGCAGCTTGCTGCGTCTTTCTTTCCCTGTCCTTCCTACCAATACCCCGCAGCTTGCTGCGGGGATTTTTTCTTTTCCTTGCTTTTATTTTTATGCTTAGTTTATAGTTATTGGATGATGCCTCTGAACAACGTGACTCAAAGCCATGTTCTTGCCGCCGTTGGCGCCCTTACCGTTGCCTATGTTTTGGCAGCCTCCATTTTGTCCCCAGCCGATAAGTCCACTCCGCCCCCGTCGCGTCTCAGCCTTGTTCTGCCTTATCGTCTGCCCCGCTCGCGTCCTTGCCATCTCCTACCCCGTTCATCATCAAATAGCCACGCGAAAGTATGCACGCTCCATATCGTTTATGCATCTCAATAACAAGTAGTCTCTCTACTTCAAATGTTTGTAACTTATCGCATCCATGCCCAAGTATATCTCTCACAATATCGTCATTTAAGCGGATAAAATGAAATTTGTTCCTTGCAGCACCGGATGTTGAGGTGTCAACGAACGATCCGACTCCAAATTGGATATCGCTTTTATGTGCTCCGGCCTTAGCTTTTCGTGTTGATATTGCTTCGGAAAGAGTCCATGACGTATTCACATATCCTGTATAATCGTTGAAGTTCAAATGTGAGAACCCGCGCACATCTTGTTGATCTTCGTAAAGGTGACCAGAATAAAAATAATCAATTCGATTAGAGGTACTATCGAATTTAATTCGAGCGCTGGTCCATGTGGAAAAATTAGTTCCATCACCATGATAGGTGTTCCCTTTAATAAGATAAGGCTCCTCTTTTTTTCCTATGTATCTTATTCGAGACAAAGAATAAAGCGGGATGGTTGTGCCATTGTGGGTTTGTAAATAGTATTGAAACCACACCCCCTCAAATTTTGAGTTATCATTATCAAAAACCAAACGAAAATTGT
>CAVROZ010000011.1:0-69195 GCA_963722985.1 Candidatus Acidiferrales bacterium
GAATCTCTACCTCGCCCGGTTTCGGCGCAGTGCGTCGTTTCGTTAAAAAGTGCGAGTTGTCAATAAGACCGGACTCTGGGCGGGTACTATTTCGAGGAACTGCTCTTTAGAAGCCGCGACGTGCGGCGCCGGTACTAGCCGCGGAACGTACCGAACTTGCTTACGCAGCGCGACTTCAGGTTCGTCCGATTGCATTAGCTCATTTGCCAGAGCTTCAGCCGCTTCCTTCGGATTAACGGCGCTCTCCAGATCAATGACACGACAGATCAGGTCGGGCATATAAGCCTGTGCCGTCTTCCGGACAGCCGACAACGCCGCGTACGCGGGCGTTCCCACCTCCTCCGCGGCGGGGGCGCCACCCGCGGTAACGAGAAACACTGGCGGTGCGGACGAGCGGTTGATTAGCGCTTGTATCAGATGCAACGCGGAGCCGTAGCTCAGCGTTTGTTCCGCTAGGGCCTCCCTCGGGACCTGATCGAGATCGAAGTTGACGTCGATTGGCCAGAGATCGATGACGCCTTGAAAGCAATCTTCTCCAATTGTCTCTAATAGCCTGCGGAATTGCTCCGGCGCTCGCGGATCGATACCGACATGCGTCATACCGATATGCGTCATACCGACTTGCAGATCGCCGCTGTGCGCGTAAGCTAAGAAACAAGCCGCTCCGGCTGCCCGAATGCGCTCAGCCAGCGCCTCGCCTACGCCTCGCCTATCCGCCATCAGTAGCCATTGCCCTTTCAATTTGAAAACTTCGGGCGCGGGAACCGAGGCTGAAGCGGATGACTTCCATTCGGTTTTATAGAACCAGGACTGGGGGAGACTTTCGTTTACAGTGGTTGTTGTGGTCTTACGGAATTGCAGACGGTGGAAGCGGGCGAGGGTTTTGCCTTCTGCGTCATGGACCGTGAAGTCGAACTCCGGCCTGATGCGATCGGGCCCGGTAAGACGAGCGTGGACGAGGAGGTGTTGCGGCCATGACGTGGCCAAGCACTCGAAGCGGTCCAGCATGACGGGCATGAAGGTATCGGCGCTGTCGGCGAGGATGCCGGCGGCAACCTGCAGGCAGGCATCGAGTGCTGCGGGATGCGGCCGATCGCCGGCAATCGGCGGAAGCAACACGGTGACCTCGCCGACAGCCTCATTATCGCCGACCCACACATGCCGCACGCCTTGGAAGGCAGGACCGAAATCGGCAGCCCGCGCAGCCAAGTGTCGGTAATGTGCTTCTCCATCAATGGAGCGGGTGCAGTGACTTCGCAGCCCAGCTAGATCAACTGCCCCTTCACCGGCCAAATCTTCAACTGGAGCCAGCCGGGCTTCAGCATGCAGCCGGAACCGGAGGTGTCCCTGCGCCTCTGCCGGTGCTTCAATCCCCGCGCCGTCGGCCTCGGCAGCGAACACCCGCACTCGTGCCCGTCCGTCCTGCGGCACGTCGACCACGGTCTGAACCGTGCGGGTGCCTTCACTCGGCAGGCACAAAGGGGTGATGATGGACATGGCCTCAAGAGCCCGCCACTGTGGGCCCATGGCCTCGCCAGCAGCGAGCATCATCTCGATCAACCCGGTGGCCGGAATGATCGCCTGACCGGCGATGCGGTGCTCAGCAAGCCAGGCAGTCTCTCCAGCGGCGGCGAGGTCGGCATCAAATTGCACTCCCGCCAAAGCCGAACGCAACCGGGTCCCAAGCAGCACATGATGAGCCGGAGCGCCAATGCGCCCGCGTGATGGCACAGGCAGGTTAAGTGAAGGACTGATCCAGTGACGCCGGCGCTCAAATGGATAGAGTGGCGCATCGACCTTATGGCGCCGATAGTCGCGGTTCCAACCTGTCCAATCGATCTCGGCGCCTGCAGCGTAGAGTTCTTGCACCGCCAGACAGAATATATCCCATTCGTCGGTGCCGGGACCTTTGAGGCTCGTCAGGTAGCGCCGCTGTGGTTGCCCCCCCGCTGCCTGACGAGCAAGCTGGATCAGCACCGGTCGGGGGCCAATCTCGATCAGCACATCGCAGCCTAGCGCTCCGAGTGTTTCCAGCCCCTGACTGAACCGCACCGCCTGGCGCATATGGGCACGCCAGTAGCCCGCATTCACCATCTCCAGCGGCACCCCGGTGAGGTTGGAGATCACTGGCAGACGTGGAGCCGCATACACTACTTCTCCTGCCCGGGCCTCAAATGCCGCCCCGATCGGCTCCATCAGGGGAGAATGGAACGCCTGCGATACCGGCAACATCTGGCTACGCCAACCACGCGCGGTGCATGCCGCGGCGATCGCCTCAACCGCCCCCCGTGTCCCAGACACCGTGACTTGCCGCGCCGCATTAATCCCTGCCAACGATACTTCTGCCGCGTGCCTAGCCAGCAGCTCGGCAACTTCAGCCTCGCTTGCCGCCACCACCAGCATCGCGCCGTTCGAGGCAAGTTCGTGCATCAGCCGCGCCCGATCGGCAACCAAACGTAGACCGTCCTCAAAATCGAACACGCCCGCGAACGCGCAGGCAACATACTCGCCAAGGCTGTGCCCCAATACGCCCACCGGCTGCACCCCGAGACCACGCCACAGTTCAGCCAGGGCATATTCCAGAACGTACAGCGCAGGCTGGGTATAGAGCGTCTGATTGAGCAACTCGGGCGCCTGCTGGTGCTCCCCGCGCATCACCGCGCCTAGCGGAACCTCGAGCCGATCGGACAGCACTGCTTCTGCGCGTTCAACAACACGTCGGAAGCTGGGAGAACAAGCATGCAGCGCTCTGCCCATACCGGCATATTGCGAGCCCTGACCAGTAAACAGCAGGCCCACTCGCGGTCGCCTGTTCCCCGGCTTCGTCGCGTTCTGGATAAGCGCGGAATGCGGCTGACCGGCTACAAATGCCTCTAGCGCCGCGCAGCCCTCCGCCGAATCCCGCGCGCGCACCGACAGCCGATGGCCGAACTGCGCCCGTCCGACCGCCGCAGTATGGCACAGATCCGCCCAGTCCAATGCCGGTGACCGCAGCCGTTCCACATAGCGCTCGGCAAGTACACGCAGCGCACCCTCACTTTTTGCCGCGATCGGCAGGATATCGAGGGGCCGCTCAACCTCAGTCGTATCCGCCGCAACCGCCGGCGCCGCCTCCACTACAACATGCGCGTTGGTCCCACTGAACCCGAACGAGCTCACCCCGGCAATGCGCCGCCCCTTAATCGGCTCCCAGGCACGCAGTCGATCCACCACCCGCAGCTTCAGCGCGTCCCAGCGGATGTGTGGGCTCGGCGTGTCCCAGTGCAACTGGCCCGGCAGCTCGCCATGCCCCAGCGCCAGTACCACCTTGATCAGCCCCGCGACTCCCGCGGCCGCTTCCAGATGGCCAATATTGGTCTTTACCGAGCCGATCAGCAGCGGCGATTCAGATGACCGCCCCCTCCCCATGACCGCGCCCAGCGCTTCCGCCTCGATCGGATCGCCGAGCGACGTCCCAGTGCCATGCGCTTCAACGTAACTCACATCCTCCGGTGCCACTCCCGCCGCCTTCAGCGCACGACGTATCAGCGCCTGCTGCGCCAACCCGTTCGGTACCGTCAGTCCACTGCTCGGACCATCATGGTTCACTGCCGACCCACGGATCACCGCCAGAATGCGATCGCCGGCTGCTTCGGCGTCGCCCAGACGCTTGAGCACAACAATCCCGCATCCCTCCCCTCGTACAAATCCGTCCGCCGATGCAGCAAAAGCCTTGCACCGCCCGTCAGATGCGAACATGCCGACCTGCGAGCCTGCGATAAGAGATTCCGGCGCGATTAGAACATTTACGCCACCGGCAATGGCAAGGTGACATTCCCGCTCGCGCACGCTGCGGCACGCTCGATCGATCGCAACCAGCGAAGAGGAGCAGGCAGTGTCTGCTTATCAGGAGTTATCTGCCGCTGCTAGCGGCGACCGTGTGGGACGGACCTAGCGAAGGTGTACCATTGGCCAAGCAGGGTGCGGGCTTGTCATCATGCACACAATCCAAACCGAACACGACTCGCGCGTCACGACCCACAGGTTCTTCTTATTGTTTCTTTTTCTGCTGGCAACGTTAGTTCTATACCCATATGCGGAAAGCAGCCGCTTTGGTTACTACACATTCCGCGTGCTCGGAAGCGCCGCTATTCTACTTACCGTGTATGCAGCTAACTTCCGCCGGGGCCTGCTGATCTTTGCCCTGATCCTGGCAATTCCGGCGGTTTACCAACGCATCCAGTTTGCCAAGGCGAGTGCGAATACCTTCTCGATCGTCAGCATGACGTTGAGCTTTGTCTTTGACGCATTCATGGTCGTAGTCATTTTCCGCCAAGTGTTTTCGAAGGAGCAGGCCAATTCGGAAACGATTTTTGGGGCCCTGTGCATTTATCTGCTAGTAGGGTTCGGTTTTGCCAGCGTCTATGGCATGGTGGCCAAATTACAGCCAAACGCTTTTTATCTCGATCCGGTTACCAATCTACACCGGGTCCCCGACCGATTCGATTTCATCTATTACAGTTTTGGCACCATGACTTCACTGGGCGCCGCTGGAATTACCGCGGTTACGGCTGAAGCGCGGTCCGTTTCGGTCCTGCAAACGATTCTCGGCGTGCTGTACCTGGCAGTCCTGATTGCCAGATTGATGGGGGCGTACCGGCCCCGTCCGAAGCAATAGCCGCGGATGACCAAGAAAGGAAGATTTGCGAATTTAATCGCCTCTACAATCTTGTCTGCCCCGAAACGGGCCGAGTTTAGAAAATCCACAAAGGGCGGGTCCAAAGAAAATCGCTACCGTAGAGGTGGTGGCCCGGAATGCCGCCTTCGTTTTGGACGAAATCGACAGGAAGTGGCCAGCAACTTAGGAGCAATTCTCGCTTTGCTGACCGTTCCGTGACATGGGACGTTCCCGATGCGAAAAGTGCGGTCTCTGCCGGAGCGCGAAGTGACCCTTCATTGAGCCGATGGAATGCCTCAGGAGCTTGCGCACGCTGGGAAATTTCGCTGTTCACGAAATCTAAAGATATAATTCATGATCCTCACGGCAGGTACAAAACTAGGACCTTACGAAATTGTTGGGCCGCTCGGAGCGGGCGGGATGGGCGACGACTCCGCAGTGGAAGTATGAAGTCTATTTGGCACCGTTCCCCAAGGGCCAAGGGAAGTGACAAGTGTCGAACGGAAATGCGACCGCGCCGGCGTGGAGGCGCGATGGCAAGGAATTGTATTACCTGACGGTGGGCGGTGAGTTGTTCGCCACGGACATAGGCGAGCAGGGGAACGAGCGCAGATTGGGACGCCGAGACAGTTGTTCCGGGTGAACATTGCACCGGTGGGAACGTTGTACGACGTGGCGCCGGATGGGCAGGCCTTCATAATGCAGGTCTCCGGGGAAGGATCGCTAGAGCCGTTGAATTTGGTGACCGATTGGACCTCCGAAGCACGGTTCTAGCTGAGAAGGATCGAGGTAGAGAGAGCATTTTTCGGCGGTTTAACGGTCTTTTGAGGTCCAAGCTCGCTGAGACGGCAGACATTTCAGATGGGGTCTTCTTCATGTGTTAGAATCTATGCCGATACAGGGGCGCCCACCCTTACCGCGAGTCACTAACGCGTCTACGGAGGGGCAATGCCTTGTGATAAGTGCGGGTCAACGCACCAGCAAGCCTTTCAGGGTGAGCTGACGGTTGCTTTCCCCGGTAAAGAAAGACTGAACCTATCTCCGATCTATGTTTGCGAGAAAACCTTGGTCTGCTTGGACTGCGGATTTACAGAGCTGGTCATTCCCACAACCGAATTGGAAAAACTCAAGAAGGGCATGGAGGGATTCCATTCACACAGTGCGTGAGCCCATTAGGGTGTCAGTCGTGCTCCCTCTGGCGCTGTTTCGACTCTGGCGGTGCGCTTTCTCGCCCTCTTCCTGGTCCGTTCTCAGGCTTCCGCTAAAGTCATCTGTGCGTTTTCGCGGGCGAGTTCAAGGTTTGAACGCCAGTGCCGCCGTGGCCAACGCTAACGCTGCGGCCGCGAACACAAATGCCGCGGCAGCCTATGCCAACTACACCATGGGCGAAATCGTCCCGCGCATTCCAGCTGGGTGCGCGACTCCAGTCGTCAATGGGATCACTTACTACCTCTGCGGCAACACCTGGTTCAGCGCATCCTATGGTGCAAACGGTGTGTACTACCGCGTGGTGACAACTCCCTAAGAGAAACGATCGCTTTGCATTCGCACGATGTTGTTTCAATGGCGTTCACCTCGGTATTATGGAGAGTTCTAGTGAATTGGAAACCGAAAATTACATATGGGAAGCAAGGTGCCACCGCCATCTTCGCCGCGACTCGTAAACGCTTGATGATCGGTGGCGGGATAGTGCTTCTGGCAATGGCGCCGGCCATTGCACAAAACAGTGAGCTGCAGGAAAAACTCGCTGCCGTCAAACAGGTTGCCGCCGAAAATAAACAGCAATTGCGCCAATATCAGTGGACCGAAACAACCCAGCTCACTTTGAAAGGAGATGCGAAGCCGCCGGCGAATAGTCTTTGCCAGTACGGGCCCGACGGCCAAGTTCAGAAAACTCTTATCGGCGCTCCCCCTCCAGAACCCAGCGGTGGCCGGATCAAGCAAAGAATCATCGAGAAAAAGAAGGCGGAAATTAAGGGCTACATGGATCAGGTGAAGGGCTTGCTTTCTATCTATGTGCCGCCCGACCCGCAAAGGATGCAGGAAGCCTATCAAGCGGGTAAATTCTCGTTGAATCCCGTTCCGGGAGCGGTGAATTTGGTGTTCACCGATTACGCTCAGCCTGGTGATCGCATGACCATCCGCTTCGATACCGCAGCAAAGAAAATTAGTTCGTTGGACGTTGATACCTACTTGGACGAAGCGAAGGATGCGGTGACGCTCCATGTGCAAATGGCCACCCTTCCGAATGGGCCCAACTACGCGCAGCGTACCGTTCTTAGTGCGAAGGCTAAAGGGCTCGTGGTGACTACGACAAACTCGAATTACCAAAAGTTGTAATTGGCCGGCAAAATTTGCCAAATCAAGGATTGCGTCTCCATCGAATCCGCCGGAAGATAATGGATGTTCGGGAAGCGTCCCGATAAAGCGTTGTTTTTCAGGTCTTCGTGAGATACTATCCCGCGTCGCCGCGTCAGCGCCGACTTGGCACGATGACATGACTTTCTGGAGGTTTCGTTGGCGGGTCATGCGACTTCGCATCGTGCTGGCATCATTAGTTTTACTCGGGTCGGCAGCCGCGCAGCTTTCCGCGCAAGACCTGGCACCTCGAGCCTATGTAATAACCGCAGAGCATTCCAACGCAATTACGATCACCTGGGCCTTCTATGATGGAGGCGTGAACTTCAATGGAACAATACCGGTCACCAACGCCACCGGTACCTACTACGTATCGATCTTGAGCTACTACCACTCGCTGAACTTCTTTGGACGCTCTGCAAACATCACAGCCGCGCTGCCATACGGAGTGGGAACTTTTCAGGGTGACGTCTCCGAGCAATCCAGATCGATATACCGTTCGGGCCTGCTGGATTCGAGCTTTCGCTTTTCCGTGAACCTGATCGGTGGTCCGGCGATGCAACCTAAAGAATTTGCGAAGTGGAAACAAAAGAGGCTGTTGGGACTGAGTCTCAAGATGGTTGCGCCCACTGGACAATACAGCGACACGAAACTGATCAACTGGGGCAGCAATCGATGGGCTTTCAAGCCGGAGCTTGGGTATTCCGAACGCTGGGGTCATTGGGTGCTCGACGGCTACGCTGGAGTGTGGTTCTACACCACAAACTCGGCATTCTTTGCCGGTCAGGGTACCAAAGCACAGAATGAGGCGCCGATAGGCGCTCTGGAGGGGCATCTGAGCTACGACGTAAAGCCGCGCTTCTGGGTGTCGCTGGACGGGAACTTCTGGTCGGGCGGCATTACTAGCCTGAGCGGCATACGGAACTTAGCGACCAAGCAGACCGGTTCGCGCATTGGAATGACGGCTTCAATCCCGATCAGCAAACACCAATCAATTAAAGTCAGCTATAGCGATGGCACATATATCGTCTTTGGCGGAAACTATCAGAACGTCTCCGTGGCGTGGCAGTATTCCTGGTTGGGCCGGCCGAATTGATAGTAGATATCTATGTATCCAGGAAACGCAAGAAAAAAAAAGCAAATTCTACGACTGGCGAGAACGCTATGGGCGCGTCAATGAGCACAATGGTTGGATTCCCCGGGATTTCTGGCTGCAGCCATGGGAGAAACAAACCATCCTCCGTTATTATCTGGACCATCCGCTGGAAGGCTACCGACGGTTGACGTTCATGATGTTGG
Source organism: Candidatus Acidiferrales bacterium (assembly GCA_963722985.1). Taxonomy (GTDB): domain Bacteria; phylum Acidobacteriota; class Terriglobia; order Acidiferrales; family UBA7541; genus Acidiferrum. Next base: position 8,315 of record CAVROZ010000011.1, read on the forward strand.
ACGCGGATGTCGTGGCCGTCAGCCCCTCGAGCGTCTGGCGTGTCCTGCAGCAGGCCGGGTTACTATCGCGATGGAAGGGCAAGCCGTCGCGCAAAGGAACCGGTTTCGAACAACCACCCAAGGCGCACCAGCATTGGCATATCGATATTTCCTACATCAATGTGAGCGGGACCTTCTATTACCTGTGCAGCATTCTGGATGGCTATAGCCGTTCGATCGTCCATTGGGATTTGCGGGAATCGATGACCGAAGCGGAAATCGAAGTCATCTTGCAGCGAGCCCGTGAGAAGTATCCGGAAGCAAGACCGCGGATCATCTCCGACAATGGGCCACAGTTTACGGACGCAAGGGGCAGTCTTGCCTCGGCGTAATGATAATTTGATGTCGAATCCTTGTCGGCTCATCGGAGATGTTCGGGTGCCACACTGCTGGATATCGTCAAAAACTTACAATCGGTGGAGATGGGCGTGAGGCCCAGTAACGACTAGTCGGGTCTTCGCGTCACTTCAACGGGGTTCGCGAATCGTTCCACTTTTTAAGCCAGTACCGTCACTTTTGACAATACCGCTCCTTTCGAAATTGCTCCAACATGTGCGGCATTCGTCTATTTCCGATTCTCCATAGTCGCTAAGGAGGGAAAACCCCACAGACGAACCAATCGAATCCCTGGTCTTACAGATGGGTCCTCATGGGCTTGCTCGTAACCGGACTGCTTATCTTTTCCGCGTTTCCAGCACTTTCGGCCAGACACGACAAATACGAAACCATTGAAGCTACTGCCCATGGGCACCAGCACGCAAATGGGACAGATGGCAGGCATTTCGGTGGAAATTTACGACTTCTCAACCCCTGAAGAACGCCAGATTCTCGTCGACGCCTTCAGCAAAGGGCACATCAAGATTCAAGCTGGCAGTGTGAATAACGGAAGCGGCATGAAGGACGATAAGCTCAAGAGCAAAGACTTTTCGACGTGAAAGACGATCCCGTTATCACGTTTCACTCCACCAAGGTTGTGCAGGCGGGTCCCAATACCTTCGTAAAGATCGCCGACCGCGTCGAGATTACTGTCGACTTAACAGGGAAGCGAGTTGGTGTTCCTTTGGTGTTCAAGCAATAGCCACCTCGAGGCTGCGCGTAGCGACAAACCTTAGCCGCCGACCGGACGTCCCGTAGAAACCAGGAGGACCGATGACGCTGGATCAGCAAAAGCGCAGCTGGAAAGAACGACTTCTGGAGGAACTTAGAAAACTATCCTTTACCGTTATCTACCTTTGGGTCTTGTTGAGTGTCTTTGTCCTTCATCGAGCAATGATTCTGGCCAACTATCACATAAGCCAGCCGGAAAAGTTCGGTTTTGCCTTCATCAACGCCTTGATCCTAGCCAAGTTCATACTGATCGCGGAAGCTTTCCACGCAGGAGAAAGATCGCACAACAAACCGCTGCTGAATGCGATCTTGTTTAAGTCTGCGTTATTTTCCATGATTCTAGTGGTCTGCCACATTGTGGAGGAGCTTTTGGTGCGAATGTGGCACGGAAAATCGATTGGTCAAAGTCTTCCGGAGATCAACGGCGCGACTCTGAGGGAGATATTTTCTTTCGGGATCATCATGTTTGTCGTGCTAATTCCGTTTTTTGCAACCAAAGAGATCATTCGGGTCCTTGGAAAGGATGAATTCAAGGCGCTCATTCTGAGCCCTCGAAAGAACCCGAGCGCGGTGCAGTCGAAGGCCTGAGACGTTACCTTCCATTGCGGCAATCCGACATGCTGCCTATATCCTCGAAGGGATCGAGAGAAAGTGGCGGCAGGGACCACGCGACACTTAGCAGTCCGAGGGCGCTGTCACTCGGGAGACGGACGCGGAACCGGAAAAAGGTCTGGGTAATTAGGTGATTATTCCGAACCGCGATTTGCTTCGAGGACCGAACTTCGCTTCATGATCTCTCTTCCGTAACCGAATGTGGCGCTACAAGCCTATTGCGATGCTCGCGTCGCCTGAGTTCGATGCGGCACAAGGACAGAACGGCCAACAGATTGCGTACGGTTTCGAATCCATGGAGGGAATTATTTCGGGTTCGCTGGCTGCGCGACGGTTCACCATGACTTTGTTAGTGATTTTCGCGGGGTTGGCGGTGTTGCACGCGAGTGTCGGCATTTACGGGTCTTTTCCCACGTACTAGCAGCACCCGTTCCGTGCGATGGCCCCCCTGGTATCCGTCGCAGCGCCAGAACTTTTCTACATGTGATGTCAGCGGAGCGCAGGGCCGGTAGGTTACAAGGACGAGCCCATGACAACATGAGACTACATCGCAGATCAAGGGCGACCGCAGGGCTTCTGTCCGGTTGGTCAGCAAGAACGACAATGCGCAGGATTCAGCCATCTTGAACAGTCGTCCAGGTCGTCCGGGTCAGCAACCCAACCTTGGGTGGCGTGTCGGACCCAGGCCTGGCGCGATCGATCTTTGCTGAGGAGGGTGCGGACTGGTACAAAGAGAAGAAATTTAAGCTGCGGGCAAGTGCATCTTTTCGTCTAGCGCGACGGCGTCGAAAGCAACACCAGAGGTTCTTTGTTGCATTGATCCTGAGCCAAAAACGCCCAACCCGACTTTGACGTTCATCCTTCAACTGCTACCTGCAGCAAAGCGCTTCGGCGCTTGATCGTTGACCTCTGTTGCACCCGCTTTTTTCCCAAGCTCCAGTAATTGCTCAGCCGTTGAAGTGGCAAACAAATGCATCCCTCTGGCTATGATCCCTGTCCATCCGGTCTGGTGACTCGCGCCGAGTCCAGCTCCGTTATCACCGTGGAAGTATTCATAGAACAAGAGGAGGTCACGCCAGTATGGGTCCCGTTGAAATTTCTCGGTTTCCCCGTAGACAGGTCTTCGCCCGTCCTCACCGCGGAGAAAAATGCTCGTCAGCCTTCGCGACAGCTCTTCCGCAACCTGGTATAAGTTCAGCTTGTTTCCCGAGCCCGTTGGACATTCAATGGTGAAATTTTCGCCGTAATACATGTAGTACATCAGCAGTGCGCGAATGATGAGCGCGTTGACAGGCACCCAGATCGGCCCTCGCCAGTTTGAGTTACCTCCGAACATTCCCGTATCGGACTCCGCGGGAAGATAGGACACGCTGTAGTCTTGGCTCCCCGCGCGAAATATATAGGGATGCCCTGCGTGAAAGCGGGAGAGAGAGCGTATGCCGTACGGACTCAGGAACTCCTTCTCGTCGAGCATCTTGGCGAGTACGCGGCGGAGTTTAGTTTCGTTCAAGACAGCAGTCATCATTCGGCCTGAAACGCCGATCTTACCTGGGTCGTGGATGTACGCCGTAAGCTCAGAGCGCTCCGAAAGGAATCGCTGAAAGCGTTGCCCCATCTCCGGATATTTTCCTTTCAGTTCGCCCTCAAAAACGGTGACCGCACAAAGGGGAAGCAACCCTACCATGGAGCGTACTTTCAATCGCTGCGATGTCCCGTTCGGAAGGCGCAGAACGTCATAAAAGAAACCGTCTTCTTCGTCCCACATCCCCGTATTATCGCCCGCGTGCACCATCGCGGAAGCGATCCAAAAGAAATGCTGTGCAAACTTGACACACATCTCTACGTAAGCAGGTCGTTCGAGAGCCAATTGCACTGCAATTTCCAACATGTTTTGACAAAAAAGCACCATCCAGGCAGTACCGTCCGCCTGTTCCAGGTATCCGCCCGTGGGCAAAGGTGCGCTGCGATCAAATACCCCGATATTGTCAAGCCCGAGGAAACCGCCGTCAAACGCGTTCTTACCCGTCCGATCCTTACGATTCACCCACCAAGTGAAATTCAACAACAGCTTCTGGAACGAGCGCGCCAGCCAGTCGAGGTCGCCGCGGCCGTGACGCACTTGCTCGAGCCGATACGTGAAGATGGTGGACCAGGCGTGCACTGGCGGATTAACATCACTGAAATTCCATTCGTACGCCGGAAGCTGTCCGTTTGGGTGTATGTAGCGGCCGTCGAGGATTAGGTCCAATTGCTGCTTGCCGAACTCTTCATCCACAAGCGATAGCGCGAGAATATGGAAGGCCAGGTCCCAGGCCGCGTACCACGGGTATTCCCATTTGTCCGGCATCGAAATGATGTCTGCGTTGTTCATGTGGTACCAGTGGTTGTTCCGCGGGGCGAGTTGCTTTGACTTGAAGGGGTCCGCGCCATGCTCCTCAAGCCATTTGTTAACATCGAAGTTGTAGTACTGCTTCGACCACAGCATTCCCGCCACTGCTTGGCGCATTACTTTGGCTGCATCTGCATCCAGCTTCGCGGGAATGACCGTGGCATAAAACTCGTCGGCCTCCTCAAGCCGGGTTTTTACAACCGCGTCGAAATCCGCTCCGAACAGTCTCTTTCCCGCAGAGTACGAATTTAAGTCGCTGGGAGCAGTCTCGCTCAGCCGCAGACGTATCACTGCACACTGACCAGGTTGAACCGTCACTCGATAATGCGGCGAGACCTTTGTTCCTTTCCCCCGTGGATTTACCGCCGCAGACTCCTCGTGCACGACACATTTATCGATCCCGTCTTTTGTGTATTGCGTTTGATTCGGCGTACCGAAGAGGCGCTCGTTATTCGTTTCGTTCTCAGTGAAGAGAAGAGGGACGTCCCCTTCGCAGTAGAGGAATCTGTGCCCCAATCCCGGATGAGACGCGGAGACAACACTCGCACCCTCCACATTCGGTATTCTCACAAGAATGGGTTTGACAGTTTCCTTCGACCATGACCATGTGTTGCGGAACCAAAGAGTGGGAAGGACGTGTAATGACGCTGGCTCCGGGCCACGATTCCACGCAGCGATTTTGATAAGAATGTCTTCAGGAGACTGTTTCGCGTATTCGACGAAGACATCAAAATATCGGTCCTCTTCAAAGACTCCCGTATCCAGAAGTTCGTACTCGAAATCATGGCGCGTGCGTTTTCGATTCGTGGCTACCAAATTGTCGTACGGAAATTCTGCCTGCGGATACTTGTAGAGGTACTTCATGTACGAATGCGTGGGAGTGCTGTCGAGGTAGAAGTAGTACTCCTTCACGTCTTCCCCGTGATTACCCTCACTATTTGTCAGGCCGAATAACCGCTCTTTAAGAATGGGATCCTTGCCATTCCATAGCGAAAGTGCAAAGCAAAGATTTTGACAATCATCGGAGATCCCGGCGAGTCCGTCCTCGCCCCACCGGTAGGCACGCGAGCGCGCCTGGTCATGACTGAAATAGTCCCAAGCGTTGCCGTCCTTGCTGTAATCCTCGCGGACAGTACCCCATTGTCGTTCGCTTAGATAGGGTCCCCATTTTCTCCAGGCTATCCCCTCACGGGCTTCTACCAATCGTCGAGATTCTTGCGTCATACGACGGTTCCTTTGCGGAGTTGGATTCTACTATGAAAGGCGGGGTAAGTCTTACTGTACTTCCACCGCGGGCGGAGCAGTAATCCATGTGCCTTCCAAAGCCGGCGCAACGTCGGACGCGAAAAACTGGGATCGACGGATCTTCAAACACACAAGATGACGCGGTCCACGGCCGGGAGGCGCTGTGAATGCCTAAGGCCTATCTTGCGATGGCGAAAAAAGCGGAGAGGAACGTGCGTTACAAGCAATATGGTTACTGTCCATGCAGAGATTGAGAAAGACTTATCAGGTTTTGGACATACACGCGAACAACGCCGCCCCGCGGGTTATCAACATTCGCTATAAGAGCGAAGGAGATGGAGAGTACAAACGGTAGAATTAAAAGCAGCATGGCTCGCGCTTCGCCGCGCCGCGTCCCGTTACCCACCAGCAAGTTGCGGCAGATGGCGATCGTTGCCCTGCGACCCCAAGCCGCCATCGGAATGCGATTCAATCAGGTGCCTTGCATATGTCCGCGCGAGCTCAACACATCGTTCATTCCCAAACCAGCGAGGCCGGTCGTCACCGATGTCGGTTGCGCCGCCGGAGACCGGACGGCGGACCATAAATTGCTCCCGAGTTGAACCGTGGCGACATCGATCTGTCGTACGTCTCGTAGAACAAAACGCGCTGATCGAGGTAGCTCGCTAGCAATGTGACTACTCTCGCGGCATTGGCCGCGGGCAGAAAGTCTGCCCGGCCATACTCCGTGCCGATGGCGTTGGCCTCTAACTCCTCGAGATGTTTGCGCGAATCGTAGCGGTTGCTGGCCATCGAGAAGCTGAATCCAATGATGAGCGCGAGCAGCGCGAGGTGGCAGCCACCACAATGCCAAAATCTTCGTGCTCGGCTTCTTCCGGGTGCCGGCGCCTTTTGCGGAAGGCGAGGCCAATCTGCGCCGAGAGCCATAGCGTCACGAGGCCAACCATAAAACAAGCAGCGGATATCTCACGATTTGATTCATGATGGAACCTCCCGTCCTTCGCACCAATTTACAGGAAATTGTCAGCGACGGACACCGTTTGCACGGCGCGACATGCTAATACTCCAAATAGTTGCGGAATCTATAATTGTAGGCTCCTGAAAAGGTCACCTTTAGTTGCGCGACCGAGAGCTGTCCCACGTTCAGTCGCCTGGGCCGGCGATCTTCTGCAGCTGCTAGGATTTCAGCCTTGCCCTCGTTGGCGTGGTGAGAGGCACAGGAAGGAAAATCCCGGTTCCTCTCGTTGTCTTTGCGGGAGTCGCCTTGTGTTCTGCTTGCGCGGTGATGGCACAGGACCTGATTCCGCGCGCGTATGTCGTCGCACACCAAGGGGAAGCAACGCGATCATCCTCAAATACTCCATCTGAGCGGCGGTTTGGAGTTTGATGGAGCCGTCTCCATCACTGGAGCCACGGCAAAAAGCAAAGATATTCTGCCACGATGAAAACGGCTGGTTGCGTGACATTTGTTCATTTCCTCATTGTATTCGCTCAGAGTTCGATTCATGCCACCGCGTTACCCGCATAGGAGTACCTGTGGTGAAAAACCCCTGCTATCATCGGTTAAATGCTGACTCACTGTCGATTCAAGTCGTGCTCACTATCTGTGCTTGTTAGCGCTAGCGGCAGGTATAGTTGCTCACAAAACGAACCACAGATTCTTGACGAAGGATAAGGGAAATGAAAAAAAGCACAAAAGCATTCGCCATCTTGGCGTTCCTTATTTCGGTTCTCGGCGCGTTCGCCCAGGACAAGACACCTCCGGAAGCTTACTCAGGCGTGGCCATAGCCACCGGTGGAGGTGTCGGCGGCAAAACGATCCAGTTTGATTTTCGCGTCACGCAGTACACGACCGATCAAGAGGTCCAGAACTTCGCCCAACTCGTCAAGGAGAAGGGTACCGACGCTCTGCGCCGCGCGTTGGAAAAGGAAGATAAAGGACGTATAGCCGTCGTCGGCTCGACTGGTAATCAGATTGCAGTTGCTCGCAAACGACAAGAAGGCTCAGTTACCATCATTACCATCGTTACCGCTCGCACGATGCCTTTCATGGAGCTATACAACAATGGACGAACCACCGACTACCCGTTCGGTTACCTTCAAGTGAAGCTCGATGCCAACGGTCAAGGCACTGGTCAAATCATGGCTGCTGCTAGAATCCGCTTCGATAAGAAGAAAGGACAGTATCAAATTGAGAGCTTCGGCAACCAATATATAAAGGCTACAAACGTACGTCCCTCGAAATGATAGCTTTCTGCCTTGGTAGCCGAGAAATCCGCATGAAGTCCTTCCATCTGATTTGCGTCGCGTTACCGGAGATCTCTAACAGTGTCGGCTCAATTTAAGCTGAGGACTCGGGCGAAATTCAGCATGGAACCGAACAACTCGGTGCGTGTTCCGCTCTCTTTTTTCGATAGGGTTCAACACCAGTGGTTTCCACCCGGTTCTGCTGGTATGCGTTGCGAAACCCGCATTGGGGCGTTCTGCTTGCAGTAGTGTTCTGTTGTTTGACAGTTGTCCCGGTTAGAGCACAGCAACAACAACCTCCTGAGGATCCGGAAGATGAGAAGCAGATCGGGCTGTGGCTCGATCAGGGAATTTCCGCCGGTCTTTCGACGAATAGATCTCTTGAAGTTGAGTTTCATGAACGGTTCGATGAAGGGGCCTCCAATCTGTACGAGTACTTCGTTCAGGGCGGTGTTGCATTCCGTCTGCGGCCTTGGGTTACCGTGATACCGATTTATCGTTATCAGCGCTTTCCTGGAAACCCCATACGAAAATCGACTGCAGCTCAATATCACGCTGAGCACATCGCGAGGCGCGTGGCGGCCAAACCTGCGCACACTGGTTGAGGGCCGCTTTCCGGATAACCTCACGGCCTCGGCACGCCTTCGATTTCGTCCGGGCGTCGACTATACATTGCCACTGCGGATGACGCGGCGCCCCGTGCTGGTCGTGAGCAATGAGTTCTTCATTGTGCCCGGAACCAATAGCTTTGCGGCTGGTGGCAGTTTTACGCAGAACCGCTTTCAAGTAGGTGTCCGGCTGCCAATCACAGATTCCTTTTCCATTCGGCCTTATTACTTATTGCAGTCAGTGAATCTGCCTAAGGGTTGGGAAACCAACGAGATTGTTGGCATCTCGATGGCCATTAAGGTCGCCAGCAAGAGTAAGTGAGGATCTAACCGTATCCCAAAGCCGGTTCTGCCCGCCCGAGGTGAACGCAGCCCAAGGGGTCTGCAAAAGTGAGGATTTTGGTTGAGAATGGGAAGCATGCGGAAGTTGCGGAAGTCTTGTCGGCGTTGATGAATGCGCAGATCGAAGCCGATTGGAAACAGATGCTTCAAACAAGCTTTAGAGCTATCGCAGTGCTATGAGGCACTCGGCAATGACACGAACGGGCACGAGAGGCGCAGACAAGATACCCCTCCTGAGCAGAGAATCGGAGAATTAGAAAAGAAACTCGCCGAGAACGACCCTTTGCCGCGCCGCTGAGCTTTCGCGTTTCGTCTCTTGAATTTCAGCTGTCCATGTAGAACGCTAGTTTGCAAGCTTCACAAGCGGAACAGGCCGTTCGGAAGTGACATACACGCTAATGAGGCTCTGGTGACCGTCGGAACCAACGGCTGCGACTCCAAAGACGAAATCATCAATGGAAACATTGTGGAGGACGATATGAGTTGTATTGCCGACAAGTTGATCGCGTTCCCATTCGAACAACCCCGCGTCGCGCCAATACAGGTGATAGGCAACGGCTCCGGGCGATGCCGTCCACTGGAGACTCGCATCATAGCCCGACGGATCGCGCGCAATCAGGGGTTGGCCGCGATCGCCGGTGACCTTGGGAGCGGGAGGAGCGAGCGCTAACGAAGCAGCGGCGGCGGCATTAATGCGTGCGTTCTGGGCGAGGTATTCGGTGTTCACACCATCAGGCGTATCGTCCGCGCTGTGTTGCCTTGAGAGATTCTCCTTGGACTCGCGAAATACGACCGCTGGATAACCCACGCTCGTGAAAGAAGACTGATCGCTTCCTCGACCAAAACGATCTTCGCGTGCCATCAGACGAACCCGGTGCGAAGGCACGTACACGTCGGCTGCCCACTGAACATACCGAGCCAAGGAGCGCGACACGGAGTCTTCTGGCCCGATCGAATACACCCGAACGTCGGCCGCATCTACAACTCCGTTGCCCGCGCGAATGCCCCCGACGATGTCGTTGTTGAGCACGGCTTCGACTACAGCTTTTTCAGTGGCGAGTTTCTGGGCGTGCGCGGAAGAGCCGATCAGGCCCTGCTCTTCTCCCGCCCAACAGGCAAAGACCAGGGTGGCGTCGAAATCGATTCCGCTGTTTGCAAATACACGTGCGAGCTCCATTGTTAACGCAGTGCCGCTCGCATCGTCATCCGCACCGGGAGCGTTTGTCTCATGATCAAACGTTGGCTCCCGCTGTGGATTCGAGATCCGCGCGTCTGGCCCGGCAGAGGCGAACATCGCGGACACCCCTTGACCGAGATTCAACGAATCATAGTGGCCGCTGATATACACGCGGCGCGAGGTCTTCCCAGGAAGAAGGGCGATGACATTTCGGAGTTCTATGCTACGCGGGATGCGCCCCTGTGGGGCGACCTGGTATGTGTCAAACGAAACTTCCAGTTTTGGGCTCGAACGTTTAAGTTCGTCCAAAATCCACTGACGTGCAGCGCCAATCCCGCGCGTACCTGAAGAGGTATCGGAAAGCGTCTCGCGCGTGCCGAAGCTTGCGAGTTTCTGGACAATGGATTGGAGGCGCTCCTCGGAGATAGAAGAAATGAGCCGCTGAATGTGCTCGTCGGCGGTCGACCCCGGGACAATGTGACTTGATGAGGACACTTGAGCGGAGGCTATTGAAGTTCCGATACAAAAGCTGAGAAGGAATAGAGCGGAGTGGGCGATTGAACGCATAGATCGATAAAATTAACTTCAGTAAAGGGTCTTTTGTTCAGGAGTATCGCTCGCCCAAGGCGTCAATGCAAGCTCGGGGGAAGGTCGCCCAGCTTCACGCACGGAAAACTCCGGCGTAATCAGATCCCAGGGGAACTCCGCCGGCGCAGTTCGGTTTTAAAATGTTGAGCTATGCCGCCCCCGGTGAGTCGTCCCACCCGGTAGGTAAGTCACCTGGCGGCGGGGCATTCGAACTGCAGAAGGCCCACGACATTCCGCGGAACTGCAAATGCTACGGACGAAGACAAGATTGTCCCGAGCGGACTCATTTGAGAGCCAGTGATCGCAGGGAGAGCCCGCATAATCAAATAAAATCATAGCCAGCCATTGAAATAGAAGTTGCGGAGTCGATTCGAGCTACTTAGCCGGAACAAAAATGATGAGCAGCGTGGCACCCTGTCTTGGCGGGTCAGGCTTCGGAGGTGGCGCCGTCCCCGTACGCACCACCTCTTGTGACACGACCGTTTCAGGTGTCTCGGTGACCGCTGTTGCCGAAATGTTCATTCCTTCTTTAAGGCCCCAAGCGTCGGTCTCCTGGCCGTCGACATTGAATTTCTGGCCCTTAGGGATGTTAAAGGACTGATTCGTACCATCTTCCAACGTTAGAATGACTGAGTTCGGTGGACTGACGTGCCAGACTTTACCGGTCACGGTCTTTACCGTGGTGATCATTCTCGGTGTGGTGCTCGTGATCGTGGTCCGCTGCAGCTTCATGCCAGGTTTCAGATCGTGAACCGTCAATTCCTTGCCGGCGACAGTCACGGTTTTGTCATCTGAAACATTCGGGAAATGTCGTAGCTCCCCGTCGTCGGTCTTGACGACGAGATCGCTGCCGGAAACATACAATACCTCAGCGGTCTCGATCTTGACAGTTTGAGAAGCCAGGCCCTCGTCGGTCTTCGTTTCTGTTTTTACTTGCGAATTTGCAGAAAACGCCAAGGTGATGCAAACAACGCCCACCGCGGACAGGCTACCTGGGATACGTGGCCAACCTTTGCGTGAAATCATGTTTGATTCTCCTCCGATGATGGCTTGTTCCGGGTTGTCTACTCGCCGACAGTAGCGAACTCTGGTTGCAGTTGCGTGGCCCTGATCCGGTTGGTAACCCACTGCTACGATTTAGCCGTTTTATTCAGGTCGTCGTCCTTGTAGTACTTCGTACCCTGCAGGGTCAACTGAAGGGCGAGGCCATTCTTGGTGATCTGGTAGACCCATACTCCCGGGGCAACTTCAGCCGCTCCCGAGTAAGCTCCGCCCTTCTCGCCCGCTTTGGCGGCCGCGTCCGCTTGCCCTGAGCCAGACCAGCCGGAATCCAGAAATTGTGCCAGCGCCTTGTCGGTCTCGAAGACGAACACCACGGCATAGTCTTTTGCTCCCACGCCCACACCGACACCGGCCGAACCCATCTTCATGAAGGTTTCTTGCTTGGTCTTGTTGTTGACGGCCAATCCCGAACCACGTGCCGTGCTCAACAGCAACACGTTCACCCCCATGTTGTCGAAAACGGCGTATCCCGCCGCTTTCTGGACAGCTGCTTGAGAAGCGGGTTCCAACTTGTACAAATCCTGCAAGGCCTCGGCTGCCATCTTGCGGGTTTTCTGCCTTTTTTCATCGTTGTCATCTGCGGCCATGCACATAACTGCAGACAGCATCGTCAGGGCGAGAATCGAAGCGATCATCTTGGCTCTCATCGGAATACTTCCTTCCCGGAGTTCGGCGGCGAGGTGCCGAGGTAACAGTCCAGTTCTCGTGTACGCTGATTGCAGATCGAGGACAACTAGGGAAATCCCTGGGAGTACCGAAGTGGCGCGAAATTGTCACTCTTGTTGATGCTGGACGGTCGAACCCCCGCTTGAGCAATATTGCCTGAAGGACCAGCTTCAGATTCCTGCACCGGTAGCAAGCTATGCTCGGATGTAACGCCCTCCCATTAACTTGAACAGAGCACCGCACCGAGCGCAGAACTGAAATGGGACAGGGACTAGGGATTCCTCCAGTTGTTTCGTAGCGTGGTTAAGTCTAAACAGGAATGAATTCGTGTGTGCGATTTCCGCCAGGGAATCGCTATAGGGGATGGCTTTCTTCTCCTGACGGCCATCCCTCCTTTTTTGCGAACGCGGTGTTGCAAAGTTCATAGGAAAGCGGATCGATGACCTAGGGATTAGGGATTCTCCCAGTTGTGTTGCAGAGCGGCTAAGTCTAAACAGGACTCTGCGATGACAGCCTGTGCGCCTCCTTCCCCTAGGCCGGAATGATTCGCTACAGGTTGAAGCCGTAGGGGGGATGGCTACTTCACTCTCACCGTTGGGCCGTCCCTCCTCTTGCCGTACGTCCGGGCTGGGCGGCTAGCCCCGGCCTCCGCTTTTCGCCCTTCAGGGGGTAGCCGGGCCTTCGACGCCATTCTTATCGACGACACCTCCAGAGTTACGCGGAAGCCGGCCGATGCACTGAATTTCTACGAGCGCCTGACGTTCGCTGGCATCGCCATGTCAGCGATTGCCGAACGTGACGCTAGATCCGGGCGATCACTGATACACTCGTTGAGCCCGGGCCGGGTTCACTCGAAGCGAGACTCGACGAGCTGCGCACGTTCGCGGTCGAGCACCTTAGCCGAATACAAGCACTTCTAACGAACACATCGGCGGTTCATGAGGCGCGAGCTTTGCCAGCTGAACAGATAGGAAAGTTCACATTAGAGAGAGTTTATGACGATGCGAAAGTCAGTTTCAAAGCCGACGAAGGGTTTGATTTCTTCTGGAAGGATGCCCTTACACAACTGAGTAGTGCCGGGGGCCAGGATCGCACGACGCGTGTGTATACGTTTAGTCTGTATCTTAGCTCTGTCACCCCGCTCGTCCCAAGACTGAAGATGCGCTGATCACATTTCGTAGAGTGAATTAGCCAATCGTTTCAGTCCACGATCGCGGGCAATAATGTCGAGGTGCAGGGAAGTCCAATCTGCCAGAAAGAGGGGCTCGCTTCCCTCTCCGTTATAGGTTTTCAGATAGGCGCGGCAGGACTGGCAGTAGTCGATACGAAGGTGTTTCTCTCCCTCGATCACTATGGCCGAGAGATGATGAGCGTCCGCGCTTTCGCAGAACGGGCATCCGATTCGCCGGAATTGCCAGCGCGTCTTGCAGCAGCCGCAAGAGAGTAGTCGGAAGCGACCGGGATCGACGCCGATTAGCTGGGCCATCGCGGGCAGGGATCCGCACGCCCCCCAGGAACCCGATCGCATCCGTCCGGTTGACCGTGACCTCCTTGTCGCCAATTTTCTCTGTGGCGATCCAGGTCGCGTCACGCGTCTTACGAATTTTTTGGGCCACCCGCTCCACTGCGCTGTCCCAGGATATCTCCTCCCAGTGGTCGCTACCCGGAGCGCGATAAAGGGGCTTTGTCAGCCGGTTCGACGAGGTGTGCGTTGCGAACATGGAAATGCCCTTCACGCACAGGGATCCGCGATTCACAATGTGGTCGAAGTCGCCCTCCATGGTAATCAGTTTGCCTTCCCGTACCGTCGCGACCATGCCACAACCACAAGAACAAAAGTTGCAGGAGGTAGTGAACTCGCTGACGTCGGAGAGCTTCATCATCTGCGTGCTGGCCCGCACAGCCGCTACATCGACAAGGCCACCGAGCGTCAGCCCAGCACAACCGCCGACCGCCTTCCTGAACCACTCTCTGCGAGTAACCCCTGTCCCAGTCTTTGCTGACTCGTCTGCGGTGTTTCCAACCTGTCCATTCATTCCAAGTCCTTCGTTCTTATTCGGATCCAAGGCTTGCTTCATACTTCATGAGTGAGAAATGAAACCTAGCAACGAAATTCTTTCTTTGCCTGTCACCTCCCCCCGGCGAATCGCCGAGAAGCTATAGGTTCGGCCCACCGAACGCCACTAGGGAAAGTCCTAGCTGCAATTGGAGAAACTTCAAAATATTCTCGCGGACGGAAACATTTTCAAGAAACTCGTTGTTCTCTCGAAGTAGCGCTGGGATTACTATGGCCATCACGAAGACTCCAACGGTTCCTATCAGGATCTGCACGCGCCCCGAAATTTCCGCGGCAACCTGGTTACCTTGTCGGTGCGCTTTGCGTTTTGAGGGAAGTGGTGAACGGGGAAAAACCGAATTCCGCGATGGTGAAGAATTGACAAAAAAAAGAGGAGGCAAGTATGAAGAAACTCTGTTTGGCAGTTGCAATGGTTACCTTGCTATGGTTGGCAACCGCAGGCGCTCAGGACCAGGCCGCTGGCGAAAAACTGTTCAAGTCCAAGTGTGCCGGCTGTCACGGCGCCGATGCCGCAGGCAAGTCCGCGGTGAAATCGCCCTCAATCAAGGGCAAAACCGCCGACGACATCCTAAAAGAAATCTCCACTTCCCCGAAGCATTCTAGCGTGAAGAGTCTCGCGCCGGATCAGGTCAAAAACATCGCGGCCTTCCTCGGCACGTTGAAGTAAAATGCGGCGCTGGTCGTGATAGAGAACAGTGCGAAAGGCAAGTTCGATATCTCGACGTTCTGTACCTTCGCGTCGCCCCGAGTTGGAACCGGACAGTTTGTGCAACGTTTCAACCATTTGCCGATTGATTCTTGGAGGATTGTCAATCGAAGGGATGTTGTGCGCAAGCTTCCGCCGCATGTTCTAACGTACTTGATTACAGTCATGTTGAAATTGCATATCCATTCAACTCTTCCGAATTCGCCAGGAAGAACTTATTGTGCTGGCACGCTATGGAGACATACCTACATTGGCTCGACTCTAGTTCTCCACTTTTGCCGGAGTGCGAACCCTAATCGACTACGCACAAATTGGCTGAACCGGAATCTATCAGACGGGAAGATTTCTGCGATGGACTTCGAAACACCGGGCGAAACACAGCCTATCTGATGATTGCTGAGTACAGGCGAGCGATCTTTTAGCGCGAGGCCGTTCGGATCGAACAGTTTAGCCGCCGTGACGGGCGTTCAAGTTTTGACATCCTGAGGGAAGCAAGCCTCTAGGATGGAGAAGTCGTCCGCGAGCTCGTGCGATCCGTGGAGTGTGCGCACATGAGCAAGTAGTTCATCCATGAGGGCTCCTCCGCGCGAATCCCGCCTTGCCAGGTATTCGATGCATGCGTCCATATCCCAGACAGGTTCCCCATCGCGGAAAATCTCGAAAACCCCGTCACTGAAAATTAACAGGCGTGCGCCGGCTGCTACTTCGCACGATTCGGCTGGGTATTCCTGTCCGCTTAACAACCCAATTATCATGCCGGGGGACGGCAAGAGGATTGGATCACGCGCACCTGGTGCGAGGAGAATCGAAGGATGATGGCCGCCGCCCGACCACGTCAGCAATCCGGTGGAGCGCTTATATACGCCATACCAAGCCGTGAAGAACTTTTGGCTGTGCTGCGCGCTCGGGAACGCGTCGTTGAGTTTCGCTAGCACCTGATCCGGCTGCCTCATATCGGTGCCCATCAGCGAACCGGATCGCAAGACGTTTGTGATGGTGACGGATAGGAGCGCGGCGTCCAAACCGTGTCCCATCACGTCGATGAGGTAGAGCGCCAAATGGTCGTCGTTGATCCAATGATAGCCGATACTGTCGCCGCCGAGGTTTGACGAGGGGACGTAGCGCCAGTCGATCGAGACGGGTCCATCCATTGGCGGCGGGATGCAACCCAGGACATATTTTACTCCCGCCGCAAAATCGTCACGCATGCGCTCGTTTCCGAGCGTCTCCAGCAGTGTTTTGGCGTCCACGAGGTCCGGCGTCGTGAACCCTTCCGTGTACGTACCGTAGACGGCCGCCAGCGCGTCGCGGGCCTCGTTGCGGCAGCCTTGGCGCTGCCAGAGCCGGGCGAGACTCACTGTGGCGCGAAGTTCCCAGGCCCTGCTCTGCTGGTGGCGTGCGGTTTCGATGGCGGTGTGAAAGCACTCTTCGGCGGTGGCTTGGTCGTCCGTCTCAGCTAAGTGCAACTCGCCCAAGAGGCGGTGCAACTCGGCCTCCTGGAATCGGTCATCGTTCTTATCCGCGAGGTCCAGCCCCTCGCCGAGGGCGCGGTGCGCATCCTCGAACCGGCCCGCCCGGGTGTAGCCTTCGCCAAGAAGACTGAGGTAATAAGGAAGTGCAAGTTCAGCGCCGGTGGCCCGATAGGACTCAAGTCCTGCGACGAGCAGGGGAAGCCCTCCCCCAAGGTTTCCTTGCAAGAGCAACCCGCCGCCTCGGTAGAGCGTGCCCGTGGCATGCCAGAAGACAAAACCTTGTTCGGTCGCGATCTCGATTTGTTCATCGGCCGCCGCTTGCGCTTCGTCACCTAGCTGGCAATGTTGTCGAAGCCAACTTGCATGGTGCAAAGCATACTCCAGGCTGAACGGGTGGCCGATGGTGCGCGCCAACGCGATGGTTTGGCGACTGAGTTGTAGGGCCCGGTCCGGGTAGCCCAGATGCCATAGAGCCAGCGCCAGATAGCAACGGTGCGTGGCACCGGAATCTTGGCCGGTGTGGGTGGCCCAGAACTTTGTGCGTTTGCGGTCATCGAGATCGGCCACTGCTAGCGAGCAGTGATCACTGGCGCCGCCGAAATCCCCACGGTAGACCATTGTCAGACCTTGCAGGAACAGCGCTTCCATCATCATGCCGGGGTCGTTGAGCGCTCCAACAAACTGGATCGCTTCGGCTGCCAGGTCCATGCACAACTTGAAGTCGCCGCGCACCACGTGCCACGCAAAGTTGCCCCACATGACCGCAAACCGCTGCGCCGGCTGCCCGATCCGGTCAGCCAGTTCGCGCGCCCGGCTGAAGACGGGGCCGACCTCGGGTGCGGCATAACCGCGCGCAGCGATATAGGTGGTGCCCAAGGGATTAAGAAACTGCAACTCCTGGGCATCCCGCTCTGGCGATTCTGGTAAAGCACGAACAAGCGCAAGCCCTTTTGTCAGGTGGCCGATAGCCTCGACGTTCGCCGACCGCTCCAGGCAACGCAACCCCGCCTTCAGCCAATAGCTGACCCCCGCCTCCACCATGCCCGCTTCGGTGAAGTGGTGAGCGAGCAACTCCGGCAGCGTCTGGGCGGTCTCCGGGAACCGCGATTCAAGCGCATCCGCGATCTGCCGGTGGAACTGCTGTCGTTTCTCCGAAGCCAGCGCATCGTGCAACGCGCCCTCGAGGAGGGCGTGCTTGAACATGTAAGTGGAACGGGGCGGGCTGCCCTTCTGATATAGAATCTCCGAACGTACCAAAGTCGCCAACTCGACCTTGAGCGTCGCCTCACTCACCGTCGTAACGGCGGCGAGCACCTCGTAAGCAAACTCGCGCCCGAGTGTCGCGGCGAGCTGCGCGACCTCAGGATTCCTCGTCATGCCGTCCAGCCGAGTCACCACCAGGTCTCGGAGCGTGCCGGGGAGGCCATGGTTGAGCAGGTCGCATGGCGGCTTCTCTCCGCGGGCCTGGTCAAGCCGTCTCGATTCTTGCACTAGCCTCGCGAGTTCTTCAACGAAAAGGGGCACACCACCGGTCCGTTCGTGGATCTGATCAATCAGTTGCTGCGGCAACGAGGCCGCGGCGCTCTTCCCCAACAGCTCTCCGACCTGGCGCCGTGTAAGGCGGTTCAGTGCGAGACTGGTCTGATGTGCGACGGCGGGCCAGGGTGTCTTGAACTCGGGACGGAATGTGAGCACCGTGAGGATCCGGTCGTGCAGGCCTTCCGTAAGGAACTGGCCCAGGAATTCCAGAGTGGACGCATCCACCCAGTGCAGGTCCTCAACGACGAAAAGGACCGGCCTCCGAACCGCGCGCGTGTGCAGCCATTCCCGCATGACCCGGAACGTTTCCTCCCGTAGCCGGGTCGGAGACAAAGAAAGCGGCGGGAAGCGGTCTGAGGTTGGCAATCCCAGAAGCGACGCCCACAGAGGCAAGGTTTCCGGCCGGGCAAGGCCGTAGGCCTCCAGGCGACCGAGCAGACGGTCGAATTGGGCATGAGCCGATTTCTCGAGGCCGAAGTCAAGGGCTCGCTCGTAAAAGTCAATGGCCGGGTGCAGCCCCGTGTTCTGGAAGTGCGGCGAGCACCGCCACTCGATGACAGGCGAGTCTACCTCCCCTTCGACCATCTGCCCTAGCACATGCTCCTTCAGCGTGTGCACCAGACGTGATTTGCCCAGGCCCGCCTCGCCGATGAGCAATACAACCTGGCCCATGCCTTCGTTTGCCTGCTCCCAACGATCCCTTAGAAGATTGACCTCAGTATCGCGACCCGTTAACGGGGCGACCCTGGCCATCACCGACATCTCGTCGTCGACAGCTTCCCTGGGTTCGGGCACGGGTCCCGAAGGCGATGATTTTGAAGCTCTTTGGATCATCGGAGACTCCACAAATCACAATGAGCGCCCTATTGCTCCCACGTGAATATCCGCTTCCCGTCGTTCTTCATGCTGACTCTTTAACGAAGTTTAGTATCGCTGTCTTCGCGGCTCCGTTATTCCACAAGGGCTGCGAGGTCGTCAAAAGTTTCGGATACGTGACTACGGGCGCCCAAAAGCGCCGCCGCTGCCGATACCTTCATCAGATCCCGCCGTGTAATTTCGATGGGTTCTCCTGCTCGCCAGATCGCGATGCTTACAGTCTTCGAGAACGGACCGAAGAATGAGGGATGTTTGCCATGATGGGTACTGTCAAAAGTACCGGGGCCAGTATGAATGAGAGATGCAATTTGGCTAGGTCCCGATTAACCGCCGAAGTAGGCCCGGTACGAAGAGAAGCCATCGCCGGTCTCAGAAAACCCCATGAGGGCGAATTGCACTGCCTCGGCGGCCTGTGCATCTGGTCTCACGGTTCGCAGATTCACGAGGTTGCTTGCTACTCTCAGCTTATCGTTGGTCTGGCCTTGTGTTCCAGGTGGGTCGCACAGGAATGTCAAAGCGCCTTACAACACGGTTGGAATTACAAAATACCTCGAGCCTGGAATCCTGGAGCTAGGCATCGGGCGCACACTCGACGGTGGGGGTATAGCTGTCGACGGAGCCCCTGCCAGGAAAACGTTTACCTCCAGCCAGGACTGATGATTCTTCAAGCGAAGATTTGAGCCAGGAGTATGATTGGTATGATTCTTTCTTTCGGACAGTCAGAGCGATCCTGAGGAGTGCGGATTGGAGGAGTACTTTGGTCACACCGTCCTTGCGGAACTTCGCTCGTTTTTGGCTTCGAGGATTGGGTGTGACCAACACTCCTGGAGTCGCCCCAAGCCGGATTGTCTGCCGCAGCCTTACGCTCGCTTTTCTCTCCGTGGGGGTAATGCTCGCGAATCTGTCGATCGCGAACAGCCAGCCCTCCAAATCGCCTCAAGAAACCGGGAAGAAGGCGCCTCCGTTACGATGGGATCCGCCCCAGGTGGATGCGCGCTTGCAGTTACAAGTGGCGCCACCGTGCTCTCTTCCCGCCGTTCTGAACCAGGCCGGACAACGCAGCCAAGAATTAGTCGATCATCTTCAGAATTTTATTGCTCACGAGCAGGTTCGCTACGAACAAACAGAGCGGCTGGGTGCCACTGAATCATTTGGCATTACTGGGACTCATCAGGCCCCCTCGGAGCAGACAGAGTTGTCTCTCTCGGCCAAGTTCGATTATGTGGTTGATTTTACGGCAAGATCTGAACCGCTCAACCTTCATGAATCTCGCAAGCTTCTTGCAACAACCGACGAGACGCATATCAATGCCGTTCTAGATCGAGGGATCCCGGCCCTGGCGTTGATCTTTTATCCGGCGATTCAAAGCGATTATGAGATGCGCTGCGAGGGTACGGTGCAGTGGAACAATCATCCCGCGTGGGTTGTTCACTTTCGCCAAATTAAAGGAAAGCCTGCACGCACCGTGATGCTGGCAACTCCAAACCGGGCCTACCCAGTAGGTATCAAAGGGCGCGCTTGGATCGCGGTAGACTCCGGGCAGGTCATGCATCTTGAAGCAGATTCGGTGGAAGGGGATGTAATGATTGATTTGGTTGAAATGGCGTTCTCCGTGGATTATGCCCCCGTACAATTCCAAACGCAGGCTGTGGAAATATGGCTGCCCCGATTCGCCATCGCGTATACGGACTATGCGAGGCGGCGCATGATTACCGCGCACACTTTTTCCGATTTCGAGCTTTTTTCCGTCCAGACGCAACAAGTTATCAAACTGAAAGCGCCAACACGCAATGATGTGGACAAGGGTGAACCTCCTGGACAACTGTCCTCATCTGCTGAACCCAGGGCGCCCAAACTCAACGCCGAGTCCGAGGAAAACAAGGCACCCGCCGCTTCTAAAACACCTTCTTCGGCATCGCCCTCGGTTCCCTGGTCGCCCCCCGACGTGGACGAAAACGTTCCGCCGGTTGAGCCGGGCACGGCCTGCAATCTCGGGGAAGTGCTGCGGAACGCGGGTGAGCGAATTCAGGAATTTGTTTCAAATTTGGAACAATTTACGGCTACGGAATCCCTGCTACAAGAAACGATCAATAAATCGGGCAAAGCCTCCGGATCGGAAAGACGAAAATACGGTTATTTGATTTCGATGAAGGAGATTCGACCAGGCATTCTCAGTGTGCAAGAAGATCTGACCAGTAAGTCTACGCTCGACGATGCTCCGGGAGGGTTTGTATCAAAGGGCCTGCCGGCACTCGTCCTCATTTTCCATCCATACTATGTTGGTACATTTGCGATGACATGCGAGGGGCTCGCCACGTTAAACGGGCAACGGGCCTGGCAGATTTACTTCCGTCAGAGGCCGGATAAACCAAACACAACTCGAGCTTACCGTATGGGAAGGAATGGTCCATCTCATCCAGTCGCCCTCAAGGGGCGAGCCTGGTTTCTGGAGAACACCTACCAGATCCTGTCGCTTCAAGCTGATTTGATCGATGCTATTCCCGAGATTCAGCTGGCGGTTGACCACACCGCAGTCGAATATGGTCCCGTGCATTTCAACAGCCGGGGAGTGGACATGTGGCTTCCACAAACTGCTGAATTATATACTGAGTTCAAAGGCAAACGAATCCACCAGCGCATGACCTATGACAACTATTTGCTTTTCGCAGTCGACGATAAACAGAAAGTGTCATCACCCAAAATCCGTCCTTAAATACCCCAGGCCGAGCTACCCGATTATGTGTCGCAGCAAAGAATGA
Source organism: Candidatus Acidiferrales bacterium (assembly GCA_963722985.1). Lineage (GTDB taxonomy): Bacteria > Acidobacteriota > Terriglobia > Acidiferrales > UBA7541 > Acidiferrum. The sequence continues at coordinate 29,826 of CAVROZ010000011.1, forward strand.
TGCAAAGGTATCCGATCCTTGTTTCGACCTTGGCCAGAGAAGTGGTTCTACGTTTTCTCCCACATTGCTCGTTGTCAACCTCGAGAAGAACCCCCGTCCCTTCATCTCCCGATTTGATTGCTCTCCACAAACCATGAACTGAGTCCTGGTTTATTTACCGGGACTTGGGCCCGACTACACAACCCACGTCACGGTGTCGATAGTGTGGAGTCGACCCGCGTGCTGCGCACAACAACATTCGATGCCTGGTTAGTCAGCTCACTTGCCGCTTACGAGCATTGAGCTCTTTCCTGCGAGCTGTATCTCCAGCAGCGTGACGGAAAATGGGTCGAAGCGGTAGCTGAATTCGCGACCGCTTAGCGCTATTGTCCTGTTTTGCACCGCGACGCGATGCCGCTGGTCCGGCAAGTTCATGGCCTCCGAATCGGGAACGGGGCTGCTATCGCCAAGCACGAAAACCTTAGCCGATTGCAAGCGGCCGAAACTGACCGGCAACGTGAATTTAACATCCCGCAGCGTGGGGGTTGAGTTAACAGCATAAACGCGTAGCGTTTTGCCGTCTCCACTGATGGTCGCATCGAGGTCCGGCTCCCTCAAGTAGAAGGAAAGAGAACTGCTACGGTCAACGCGAAGCGAATAAGACCCCGCCGCCCGCTGATACAGCAACTGTGCATAGTAGTCCGGGATCATATACAGCCAGCCGGGTCCGGGCTGCAGTTGGCCTCCGGCAAAGCTGTGGGACATGTTCGACAGATTCGCAATCTCGATCAGGTCGCTATAGCGGTGCATCATGTTCTGATAGCGCGAACAGACCAGAGCATTTCCTAAAGTGTGCAGCATTCCACGCTTCAGCCCCCAATCTCCGGCTGTCGCATTCCATTCTGTTACCGATAAGCGGATATCCTTACCGTCGCCGTCGCGCCTTATTTCTTCCTGCAACTGTTTCAGCTCGTTTTCGGTTCCGTTGAGATCCCCTACGGAATATTGATGCGGGGACAGGAAATCCAGGGCTCTTCCCGCGACCCGCACCGTGTCACGGCTCGGAAATGACGAGGAAATTTTGATGCTTGGGTCAACCTGCCGCATAGCCCCGCCAAATGCCACCAGTGAAGCATCGTATTCCGGCCCACCGACTTCATTTCCGACCTGCCAGTACTTGACGTGGTAGGGCTCACGGTGGCCATTTCTAGCCCGTAATGCTCCCCATTTGGTGTTGGCGGTACCGTTGAAATATTCAACCTCGTTGGCTGCATCCTGCGGTGTTCGTTTCGTCCAACGCAGGCAGATTAGAGGCTCGGCACCCAGGTGTTGGACGAGCCGAACGAACTCTTCTACGCCAACGAAGTTTTCCTGCAAGCCTCCCCAAGGGGCGTCCGGGAAGGGCGTCCTCGTATCCCAATCGCCGATCGTGTCCGACCATTCGAACTCCTCGATGGTGCTGCCTCCCAGCCGCACAACGCCCGGATTCATGGCTTTTAAGGCCCGCACTACGTCTGGACGCCACAGTCCCAATACCGCATTGCTATCGATCAGATATACGCGGTCGAGCCACAGCGTTCCCGGTCCCTCAAATTCTATGGTGAGCGTGGCGTTGCTTACCGTGCGTTTGGCCGTCAGCAAAGCCTCCGCACTTGTCCACTCGGACGCTGCTCTCCCAAGCGAAACAGGCCCGGCGATCATCTCGCCGTCGCCGTGTAGCGATGCTCGCACCGGGACGTTTCCGACACTACGCACGTGGAGCCGCAACCGATAACCGTGATTCGCATCCAGGTAGAACCCGTCTTGCGAGATGCCGGCCCAAGTTTTCGCGAGAGGCAATTCGATCTTTTGCGAGCGCTTGCCGTTGAATGGCTTGTTCGTATCCAGAGAATATGTGGCCGCGTGGACCGTGCCGTCGGGATACCACGGGCGGTACGGCTTGTCGACTTCGGCCTTGTACGAATAATTCCAGGGAGTTTCCTCTTCAAAGCTCGTTGATTGCACCTGTTGCGCGATCATCGAGGGCATCACATCGCACAGCGGCTCGATGAATTGCCCACCCTGTTTCCGATCGATCGGGCGCTGGTTCAGATGCTGGTCCGAGATGACGACCGGCTCCGTTTCCGCTGCTTCCGCAACAAGTTCAAGCTCTATACCGTCCAACCACACTTTGCCGCTTTGATTGTTAAAGACATTCAGCGCGATAGTAATCCTGCCCGGCGAGGGCACGCGGAACAGAAAGCTCGCCTGCTGCCATTCTCCGGTGTTGGCCACGGACTGGCTGAAACCCTGATCGCCCACTTGCGCCTCGATCCCGATTCGTGGCCCTACGCTGGGCATTTCACTGTGGTCTTTTCCTGGGCTCACCGGGGATGCCTCGGACTTTTCCCATGCGGTCAGTCGCCAAAGAGTTCCGATCGGGAGAAATACCTCCTGGCGAAGAGTCAAGTTCACCGGCTGCGCAGCGGTAATTAAGAGCGACTGCTGTCCTTCTTTTGCAGCCGTGCCATCGAGACTCAGCGAAAATGTCTGTTTCGCTTCTTCGGGATCAATCACCCAGAACTCGCCAGGAACCGAGCCTTCAAATCCTCCGTTTCGAATGTTGTGCGTAGTCGCGTCTCCCTGCAGTAAAACAACAAAAAGGATTGCTGCCAGTGACGCTAAACCGAGAACACCCAAGGTCACAACAAAGCTTCTTTCCCGTCTGCGTCGGGGTTTTGGCACAATCAATCGCAATGCTCGATTTCTCAACGGCGCGTCTCCAAGAACGAATCTCATTTCGTTAGAATTGAACGGCGCACCAACGGCTCCTACACTTTTGGCTGTGCCGCTCCTTGCGCCCATTCTCGAACACCAGTTGAAAGCTCTCACTGCCGTTTTGACATCCACAAACGCGGCAATGAGTCTCAAGCGGGGCAGGCTCAATAACATCAGTGCGTCGACGGAAATTCTTTGGCACCACACCTCTTTCAATGAGAGTGCCGCGGAACGACTTTGCGGATGTCGTGATAGTCCACCGCAAAGTCCAAACAAGCGCCCGTTTCCAATTGCCCAACCAGCTCTCGGTAAAGCTGCTCCCAGGGAGAGTTGTTGCTGATCTCGACAGGTCGAAGGCTAGCTCGGCGTTTCGCGATCTCGGCATCGCTCAATAGAGCATCTACTCGCCGCTCTTTCAGGTCCACTTTGATCTTGTCACCCGTGCGCAAAATAGCCAGGTTGCCGCCCACCGCCGCCTCCGGCGAGATATTCAGGATGGATGGCGAGTCCGAGGTGCCGCTCTGGCGGCCGTCACCCATACACGGCAGCATCCTTATGCCCGAGCGGACGAGCTCGCCAGGTGGCGTCATGTTTACAACCTCGGCCGATCCGGGGTAGCCGACCGGACCGGCACCCCGAACCACGAGCATGCAGTGGGCGTCGATGTGAAGATCGGGATCCTCGATCCGCGCACGGTAATCCTCAGGACCCTCAAACACGATTGCCCGAGCGGTGAAGCAGCCCTCCGCTCCCGGTTCGGAGAGATAACGACTGCGGAATTCCTCGCTAATCACCGACGTTTTCAAGATTGCCGACGAGAAGAGATTACCCCTGACTACCATGAAGCCTGCATGCTCCTTCAATGGCCGGTCATACGGCCGAATCACGTTCTGATCCAGGCTTCGACAGTGGCCGCAGTTTTCTCCGATGGTCTTCCCTGTAACCGTAAGCGCTTCGGGATGGATCTTACCCGCATGAATCAGTTCGCCTAAAATAGCCGAAACTCCGCCCGCGCGATGAAATGCCTCGCCTAGGTATTCACCCGAGGGCTGGATATTCAGAATCAGGTGGATGCCGTGGCCGATGGTGTCCCAGTCTTGAATGTCGAGTCTTACGCCGATGTGCCGGGCGATGGCGTTGACGTGAATGGGGCAGTTGCTCGATCCGCCAATCGCCGAATTCACGACAATCGCGTTTTCAAACGCCGCACGCGTCAGAATACGCGAAGGGGTAAGATCCTCATCCACCATCTCGACGATCCGCCGGCCGGTGGCGTAAGCCATTTGGGCGCGTTCGGCGTACGGCGCGGGAATGGTGCCGCACCTCGGGAGCGATATACCTAGCGCTTCCGCGATGGAGTTCATGGTAGAAGCCGTTCCCATGGTGTTGCAATATCCCGCGCTCGGGATACTTTCGATCACGCGATCGATCAACTGCGCTTCGGTAATGATGCCGGCGGCCAGTTCGCGCCTAGCCTCCCAGAGAATCATTCCGCTTCCGGCTAGCTTGCCGTTAAGGTAGCTATCGAGCATCGGGCCGGCCGTGAGTACGATCGCAGGGAGATTCACTGTGGCAGCGGCCATCAGACACGCCGGCGTGGTTTTATCGCATCCTGTAGTTAGAACCACGCCGTCCAAGGGATAGCCGCAGAGGACTTCGACCAGACTCAAATAGGCGAGATTCCGATCCAGCGCGGCTGTCGGGCGACGGCAGGTTTCCTGCAGCGGGTGAACGGGAAACTCCATCGGTACTCCGCCCGCATCGCGTATTCCGTCTTTGACTCGCTCAACCAGGGAAAGATGAATTCGGTTACATGGGACCAGATCATTTCCCGTCTGCGCGATTCCAATAATGGGACGCGACGATTGCAGTTCACCACGGGTAATCCCATAATTGGCGAACCGCTCGAGATACACAGCAGTCTCGGCGGGATCCTTCGTGTCGCGAAACCAGAGTTCGCTATGCAGTTTGCCGCTTCGCTTATTCATGTAGGGTATTATCCGCGAGCCAACAGGCCTCCATCCACAACCAACCATGTCCCCGTGATGTAGGACGCGTCGTCCGATGCCAACATTCGAACCGCTTTGGCAATGTCCTCGGGCGTGGCGAGCCTTCCCAGTGGGATGGTGGCTAGCAATCGCTGTTCGTCTTCGGGGCAACGCTGGAAGTGATAGCGCAGGAGGGGCGTATCCGTAGCCCCTGGGATCACACAATTGACACGGATTCCATCAGCTGCGTAATCAAGCGCGGCAGCTCGCATGAAAGCCAGCAGTCCACCCTTGGTGGCGGCGTACGCGCTATAGCCTGGATAACTTTGAAAAGCGTGTCCTGAGGAACTGATCACGATACACCCGCGGCGCTGCCGGCGCATCGCGGGGATTACCTCCCGGCAGCATAGAAATGCGCCTGTGAGATTGACTTCCATCATTCGGTTCCAGTCTTTTTCAGTGGTATGTTCGAGGGGACCGTTAATCTGAATCGCAGCATTGGAAAACAGGACGTCGATCCTGCCGAACGCCTGGATCATGGTCTCGACCGCGCGGCGGACGTCGGCCGAGGAGCTCACGTCCGCCGGAATAGCTACAGCGCGTCCCCCCGCCTGTTCAACCAAAGCAGCTGACTCCACCGTGCGCGCGGCATCGCAATCGACAACACCCACGTTGGCCCGCTCGCGGCCAAACAAAACGGCTGTGGCACGACCGATGCCGGAACCGCCGCCGGTAACGAGCACGCCTTTTGGTCGAAACTCACCGGACATTTTTTTGAATTGTTAACCTATTGCCTGCCACAGTACAAAAGTAATTTTTGCCCGGATATTAGACGCTGTCAAGACAAAATCGGCATGCATTCCGCTTCATGTTTTGGCGGCGGACACCGATTCGGCTGGATTCCAGCCAAGCATCCACGAAATCCGCCGCGCGGTTTCACGAACTGCCGCGCGCATGGATTCCGCTTGCGCGCCCATGCGGACACTAGGCCCGGAAATGCTGATTGCCGCAATGAAGGCCCCATCCTTGCCGAAGAGAGGAGCCGCGAAGCATTCTACGCCCTCGACGTCCTCTTGATTGTCATGACTCACCCCGGTCTGACGAACTGTCGCAAGATCCGCCGTCAGCGACTCGGTACTGGTCAGAGTTCGACTTGTTCTTGCCGGCAGCCCATGTTTCAGCAGCGCGCGCTCGAGCTCCTCGGGCAGCAGATATGCCGCAATGGATTTGCCCATGCCCGTGCAGTGGAGATTCGCCCGGTTCCCGATGGTCGCCGTGACACGGTAGGGCTTGGGACTGTCGATCGCAAAGATGTGCGCTACCATACCCTCGTCATACACTCCGAGGTTCACGGACTCACCGAATGTGAGCATGAGCGAGTGTAGAAAAGGTTTTGCAATCGAGATGAGCCGCTGGTATGGCAGGCCGGTGTTGACCAAAGCGAAAAATCGCTCTCCCAGGGAATAACGCCCGGTTTCGCTGTTCTGAATCAGAAACCCACACTTCTCGAGTGACTGTAGAAGGCGGAAGGAGGTACTTTTGGGCAGACCGTTTAGACGGGTAATCTGATCCAGACTCAATTCGCCCTCGCGAAAGTTCGTAAACGTTTCCAGCGTGGTGAACAGTCTTTCTGCGACCGCCAGAAAGCTCTTGTCGCGCGCTGTCTCGCTGCGCAACGGCTTGTTGGCCGCCCGCCTGGGCTTCACGCGCACCTCCGTTGCATCACAATCGTTTTTTGCATCCTGCAAGACCTCCTAAACGTACGCGGCTTCACTTGCGGGACGTATCCCGCACCCTGGCTTTTGCCTTGTAATGGAGAATCATAACATCGGAATTCATCCCGTAAATGAATGTGCAAGAGAGCGGTTTCGGCGATGTCGCGTTGAGCTTCAGAAACGCCAGGATTTATCGCTCAAAAGGCAAGCATCGTGGACGGCGGCGCACGGACGGGAGCAATTCCGCATTTTGGAGACTTTGCTTGGGGGGCCGCCTCGGCAGCAGGAACCGCCCGTCTTGTAGCCCGCGCACCTCCGTGTCGAGCGCGAACACGCTCCCGGAGTATTGCTCAGCTGACCGGGCACTGGTGATGTAAAGCGTCTTCCGATCCAGGCCTCCAAACGTGCACGTTGTGGGCTTCGAGACGGGCAATTGCACAATGCGGTCGATGCGGCCGTCCGGGGCAATCCTGATTAGGCATCCGGCACCGGGGCGTGCATTCCAAAGAAACCCCTCTTGATCCATGGCCGAGCCGTCCGGAGCGCCAAGCCCGTGCCCGACAAAGAGCTGCTTCTCATTGGAAATCTTCCCCGTCCGGTCGTCGTAGGCGAACGAGTATATAACGTTAGCCGGACTGTCGCCGAAGTAGAATGTCTTGCGGTCGGGGCTCCACGCAACCGTGTTCGAGATTCCTATCCCACTCTTCCACTCGCTTACCGCTCCGTCGGGATCGATCCGGTAAAGAATTCCGCGAGTAAACTCGACAGCCAAATCCTCTCCCTTTGGACCGACGTTGTTGCACATGGTTCCCGCCCAGAGCGACCCGCGCGGATCCACGCGCGCGTCATTAAAGCGCATCCGCGGCGCGGCCGGCAGGCGAAAGATAGTACGGACATCGGGATGCGCGCGCGGGGACCACAATCCGACTTGCGATGCAAAAACCAGCAGGAAGATGTCCGCATTAGTGGTCAGGTTCACGGACGTGACGGGCTCTTTGAAAAACCACGTCTGCGTTGTCTGATCGTGCGGCTCGAACCGGTGGACAAGAAACCTGTTGATGTCGGTCCAATACAGGGCGCGCTGCTCGAGGTGCCATACCGCGCCTTCGCCGCAAATGTCGCCAGTCGGCACGACGCATCGGATCTCATCCTTCATCTCAACCCCTGATCTTGCTGGTCGAAAGCAGCTATTGCTCCATCTCGGAGGCATAGATCCTTGCGTGCCGAGACGGGTCACCGATACGCCGCCGGCGGCATTCGCGTTAGCCGCGGCCTCCACGGGCGTTTTGCTCTCTTCCCGCCGTTGTGGGTTTCAGAGTTCATGCCTGCTACCGTTTCGCCGGAACAGGGAAGTCGCTCTACCTGGGCAATGAAATCGATATCGATCCTATCGGCAACGACGCTCATTTGATGTCGCTGCCGGATGTTCGCGTTTGCCATCCTTTCCAGGATCGCGGAGTTGCACCGCTTTATCCAAGGGGATGGAAGACTGTTCATACGCCAGGATTGCGGTCCGGTGCTGGTCAATATACCGCTCGACAATCGCTCTCTTCTCGCGAGAATAATCGGCCAGCGGGTCGCTCAGCAAGGAGCTGCAAATACCCAAAAGGCCCAGCCCGCACTTCAATCCACGCAAGGGATTATTACCGTGATAGATCGCATGTCCGAACTCCAACACTTCCTGATGCAGCGTCTTCACACGAGCGATGTCGCCGGCCGCCGCGGCGTTGTACAGATCTACGAAGAGCCGCGGATAAATGTTGGATCCTGCGGCCATGCTTCCATGGCCACCGAGCAGGATGCATTCAGCCAGCAACTCCTCGGGTCCTACCAGCAGGCTGAAATCGCCGCGCCACGCCAGGCCGCCGTGCAGTTCGCGGAAGTAATTCATGTCCATTCCGCTGTCCTTAAGTCCAACTACGTTTTCAATCTCGGCGGCCCGTCTCACCGTGTCGGGCGCGATCGTGTGGTGGGTGTTGCCAGGTGCGTTGTAGAGCAGAAGCGGCATCCCCGCCTGGCGAACTAGCTTTTCGACGTAGCGTAGAATTTCGTCCTGCGTAATCGGGTAATAGTTGGGCGGGGCCGTTGAGATGGCTGCTGCCCCGCAGTCTTTGGCCTTCAGTGCGAGGCGCGTTGCTTCCACCAGGGAGGTATCGGTGACGCAGACCACCACAGGAACCCGCCCCTCGGCCAGGCGGCACACCTGTGTAATCATGTCCATGCGCAACTCCATGGGAAGGGCCGAGGCTTCGCCCGTGGTGCCGAGCGGAAACAGGCCGTGAACACCGCCTGCAATCAGATGTTCGATAAGCCGCTCCAGGCCCTGCCGATTGAGGGTGTGTTGATCCGCGAGAGGGGTAATCATCGCGGTGATGATTCCTCTAAAATGTGGCCGTTGCTGCGTCATGCTGTTGCCCTTTCCTTAGCGAAAGAGAATATTCAGAATCCCGAAAACGACTAGAACAGCGGCGGCAAAGAAAGCGGGAGTCCGCCACCAACCGAGCTTCGCATTCCCCTCACTACGATCAGCATTCGGATCGAAGACCAATCCCTTGAGCGCTGCGGCCTCGGGCGCGCGCGTCAGGAACGCCAGGGGGACGATCACCGCCAGACCACCGCCCAGCCCCCACACTGCAGACCATAGGTTGGCTGCCATTGGCGAGGCATAGTGCAGTAGGCCCACGCGATACAGAACATACTGTGACGCGGCCGCGCCCAATCCTCCCAGCATCCCGTAGAACCCGGCCGTAGCCGAGGGTCGCTTCCAGAGCATTCCCAAAAGAAAAACGATGAAAAATGGCGAGATAAACAGTATGGAAATCAACGCCATGTAATCCATCAGATTGTTGAAGTAGAGAACGATGAAGGATGAAGCGCAAGCCAGCGCTGTTCCGGCAATTGTGGCGATCTTGCCGACAGCCAGGTAATGCCGGTCCGGTCTGTCCTTGGCTAGATACGTCTGATATATGTCGTAAGTGACCACCGTGTTGAAGGCCGTCATGTTCCCCGCCATTCCCGACATAAAACTTGCCAGCAGAGCTGTAATCCCTACGCCCAGCATTCCTTCTCCGTAGAACTTCGCCATCATGACCGGCAGCGCCAAGTTGTAGTCTCGGCGCACGATCTCGGGTGCGATGGCCAGGGCGATCATGCCCTGTATCGTGACCAGAGCCGGGAAAAACATCTTCGGAAAGGCCGCCACGAGCGGCGTCTTGCGCGCCGAGTCGACGTCGCGAGCGGCCATAGCGCGCTGCACCAGCAGGAAATCAGTGCACCAGTATGCCGGCGCGGCGCAGAGGCCATTGCCCACTACCATCACCCACCAGGGTACGCCCAGCGGATCGCCCGCCTTTCCCATTCCCAGCCAGGTGTGCACATTGCCAGCAGGTAGTTGCGTCAGGAGGCTGTGCCAGCCGCCCACCGCATGCAAGCCCAAAAAAGTCAGTGGAAGAAATCCAACGACAATCAGGAAGAATTGAATACACTCGTTGTAGATTGAGGAAGAAAGTCCACCCCAAAAAACGAACAAGAGCACCACGGAGCTAGCCAGCAGGACGCTAAGAGCAAACGGCCAGCCCAACATGCTCTCAAAGACCACTGCAAAGGCGAACATATCCACACCAGCCATCAGCACCGTGACCACAGCAAAGCTAAGCGAGTTCAGCAGGTGCGCGCGATGGTCGTACCGTAAGCGCAGGTACTCCGGCACGCTGCGGATGCCGTTGGCGTAGTAAAAGCGCACCATGAACATGCCTAGAAAGACCATCGCGGGAATCGCGCCCACCCAGTACCAGTGGTTGGTTCTCATGCCATATTTCGCGCCGTTGGCTGTGTGCCCCATCACCTCTAGTGCACCCAGATTGGCCGACATGAAAGCAATGCCGGTTACCCAGTGGGAAAAATTACGCTTGGAAAGTAGGAAATCGGACGAGGTCTTCATCTTGTCTTTGAGAAAGAAGCCAACGCCGAGAACCACAGCGAAATAGCAAGAAATGATGGCAAAATCGAAAAACGCGAGATGGATATGCATTCCTGACCTTATCTCGTTCGGCCAACGTATCGCTTGGCGATGCCGCGGTGTAGCGTGCCGAAAGCGCGTAACTCCCGTTGAGTGCTTGAAATGCATTCTACTCTGACAGCTTCACATTACTTTTGTCAACACTATGCGGAATGCGTGCCGCATAACTTGGCATTCTTTCCGGGTTGCCCAAATTTGCCTCTGATGAAGTCGAGGCGGGGACTTTTGGTTCAAAGTCCTAACGCCAGTCACGATCTCCCGTGCGGCACGGGTGCCGAACGGCAGTGGCGTGGAGAAGGGAAGCCGGAGACGTTCAACTTTCTTGGCTTTACGCATATCTGCGTAAAGAAAAGAACAGAACCAACGCACGATTTACGGTGTTGCGGCAAACGATGCGCAAAAGGTTGCAGGCGAAACTGAACGAGGTGAAAGCCGAAATTCAGCGGCGCATGCACGAACCCATTCCAGAGATGGGCAAGTGGTTGCAAGCGGTGGTGCGTGGACACATGTTGGTATTACGGAGTGCCATGAACAATCCGGCGCTGGCTCCTTTTCGATTCCAAGTTGGACGGCTCTGGCATCGCGCGCTGTCGAGGCGCGGCCAGAACGGTCGCGCACGCTGGGATCGCACGCGGCGCCTCATCACTCGCTGGCTGCCTCTGCCTACGGTCTGTCATCCCTATCCCCTGCGCCGCATAGGCGTCAGTACGAACACTAGCCTGGCTAACTTTTGAGCAAATACAACCAAACAGAAGAGTTCTTCTAGGAAAGCATCGTCGAATCAATGTATTGAAGGGGGTTGCATCGACCGGTTGAGCTGGCACGACTTATCACGACTGACTGCTTGTGAGACGATCAGTGCCGTGACCACCCATCGTGAAGTGCGCACCTCGGAGAAAATGCAATGATTCTGCGTCTGGCCAAGACGTTCTTAGTCTTTAGCATTGCTATGTACACGACTCTAATCGCGCTCGACAACCTGACGGACTACGATTCCAACTACCAGTTTGTGCGTCATGTTTTGATGATGGACTCGACGTTCCCCGGCAACCACGCCATGTGGCGGGCCATAAACTCGCCGGTGATACATTCGCTTTTCTACTGGATGATCATCGTTTGGGAATTACTGAGTTCCGCTGTGTGCTGGTGTGGCGGTGTCCGCTTGGCACGGTCAATTGCGAAACCTGCTGGTGAATTTCATCGAGCAAAAGGGCTCGCTGTCGCCGGGCTCACTTTTAGCCTTCTTCTTTGGCTTCTGGCGTTTCTTACAGTCGGAGAAGGGTGGTTCCTAATGTGGCAATCGAGAACGGCGAACGGACAAGAGGCAGCCTTCCGAATGTTCGCTATTGTCGGGATCGTCCTGCTCCTGCTAGCCCAACCTGACGTTGACTAAGAGAAATCGGAAATTTGGTAATAGTAGGAACTTTGAAAAGCGACACTCACGAGTGCGCTGGCTGGGTAGAATTTTAGTAATCCCAAATCCCCTGGCCAGATCCTGGTAAACCCGGCTGCCCGATCGGTTTCTGCACGGGCACATCGGTCGCGACCCCACTGGGTTGTGACGTAAGTCGTGGGTGCGGACCAAGGAATGACGTACCAGGTTCCATTCGAAGGACGCCACACGATGACTGGCTTGTAATAAGTCCAGCGGGAGTGAGTGAGAATCACTCATCTGAGGACATGCTGATTGAAGATTCGGCTTGAACGCAGGCTCACGGTGGTCTTCCGGTTGGTAATTTTTGGTTCAATTTACCGCGTCAGATTCCTCAACACGACGCGGCCTCGGTACCGATCGAGTGGATCGCGAGCGTGAAATCGGGGAGATAACGGAGAGATTGCTCGAAGCGCGGCCAGACTCAGTCGAAACGAAACTCAGAAACATCCGCTCGCTTGTCGAGACCCAGATGAAGGATACTCGTGGGAGGTTGAACTCCGACTCGGCCCGTGTGCGCGTCGAGTTTGCCCTTGCACCCGACATCCATACCCACATGAACGTCGGGATCACTTCTATGCACTTGTTGCGAAAGAAGAGAGCGCTGCGGCTTTCTTATTTAAGCCATTCGAAGGCGAGCGAGCCCCTACCCATCACCTCGTCTACCAATGGCTTCCCGACCTCCAGTCCATTCTCGCTGTTTGCGAACATTACCACACCTGACTTCGTTTTCGGATCTGCCATCACGAAACCCTTGAATGAGCCGTTGTCTCCCCAATGCCAAAGCACATCGGTTCCATCTTTGCGCTCAATGCCCCATCCCAGTCCCCAAAACAGATTCTTCGATAGCTGCTTCGGCTCGTGCTTAATGCAAATCCTGCACTCCGGATCGAGTGCGATTTCCGGCGTTTCCATCTCGCGCAGAGTCGCTGGCTTGAGCCCTTTAACATTGAGAACCGCCTCAACAAATAGCGCGTAGTCCTTGGCTGTTGTGTTCAGCGTCGAAGCAGCTAACGCCTCTGTTGGTTTCCACAATTCGGTCGGTTTCCCGTCTGAGTCGTGACCCGTAGCGGTTAGTGCATCAAACTCTGGCCGCCAAACATAACTGCTGCTGGTCATGCCCAACGGCGTGAACACGGCTTGTGTCATATATTCGTTGAGTGGTTTACCGGTGATTTTCTCGACCACGCGTTGCAGGTAGATATAGCCCTCGCCGGAGTAGCTAAACCGCTCTCCCGGCGTGAAATAAATTGAGACTGAACCATTATCTGCTGGCCAGTTTGGGAATCCGGTTCGATGGCTCAGAACGATCCGCGCCGTAATTTTTGCAAGGCGCTCGTCACCCTCGACAAAGGGCTTCGGCAAATACGTTGTTAAAGGAACGTCCAACCCCAGCTTTCCCTGCTCCACTAGTTTCAGCACGCCATAGGTAAACACCGGCTTACTCAGTGAAGCCGCTTCAAAAACTGTTTCCCCCGTCACCGCCTCGCCCGTTTTTACCTCTTTCAGCCCGAAGCCGTGCAGCCACGCTGTCTTTCCGGCGCGAATCACAGCAATCGCCAACCCTGGCACACCGTCTTTTTTCATTAGTTCGGGAATGTCTCTCTCCAGCTGCGGAACTGTTGCCTCGGTGGGTGTCGCCGGTGCCTTGCTTGCCCGCCACATCGGCGAAAAAACAGGCAAACCGACAACGATAGCCCCAAGCACAACAGCACTTCGCGCTCTCATCCCCAAGCAATTCATTTGTGTCTCCAAAGCTGGTCTGAACCCATCGACATAGACGAACCAGAAGAGTGGCGGTTAGGCACTCCCGTAATTGGAGTTACGAGAATGTTAGCTCTTTTGTTCCATGCTGTTCGCTACTCTCGGCAAGGGCCTGCTGCTATGAAAATAGGGTTCAGCTGGCAGCCGGTGTGGGCTGAGGGCACGGAGTTGATGCGGGCTTCTGGTCCAAAGTGACGGTGTAGCCTAAACGTTCCAGTCGATGAACCAAGTTTCGAGTCAAGGTGTGCTTGTTGAGTTTGTCGAGGTAAAGATCGCCCAATTCGTTGTAGCAGACTTGGTGGGAAAGCATGTGATAGATGGCCACGAAGATCTTATGGGCCACGGCTACGACTGCCCGCTTGTATCCACGGCGAGCTTTGAGACGGTAAAATTTGTCCCGCAGGTAGGTACCCTTGGCTTTTGTTTGTGGCAGCAGGCCGCTGCGGAAGGCTCGACTGTAATCGTGGGCTCGGGCGACAATGGATCCGCGCAGTGTGACAACTTCACCGTCGGGCCAGCGGTGTTCGGACCTGCGGTAAGCGCCATCTCTTCGACGCCGTACAACGTCTCCGTAGGCGGTAGTGATTACCAGGACGTCTTCCAGCGATCACAGCTTCTCTATTGGCGCAAATCGAATTCCCCCGACGGGGAGTCGGTGAAATCGTATGTTCCCGAGATGCCCTGGAATGATTCCGGTGGAAACAGTTTGCTCGTTCGCTTTGAGGGTTTCCCAACTGCTTCGCACTTCTGTGACAATGCCGCCGGGGCTAATTTCCTCAACACAGCTCCCGACGGCGGTGGTGCAAGTGTCATCTATGCTAAGCCCGCCTGGCAGGCGGGCGTCCTGGGCATTCCAAACGATGGACGTCGCGATTTGCCCGACATCACGTTCCCGGCCGCTAACGGTGCCTTCGGTCATTCGATGTTGCTTGTTGCTTTGCATGTCGGACCCTGCCGGCGGTGGAGGACCTTGCAATTACAACAATGCGAATGACTTGATCTTGAATGCGGGCGGTGGTACGTCGTTCGGCGGCCCGATGTTTGCCGGCGTTCAGGCGCTCATCAACCAGAAAGCGGGCGGAAGGCAGGGCGTTTCCAACTACGTGCTCTACAAGCTGGGAGCGGCGCAGTACGGCAGCAATTCACGGCCAAATTTTCTTGGCCTAATTTTCTGCGATGCCAACCTGGGCTTCTGGGTGGGACAGGGATTGCGTCTTCCATGACGTAAGCGTCGGGGAGAACAACGTTCCGTGTGTTGCCGGGAGCCCCAACTGCTACGCGCAGGCGGGCGCGGCTGTGGGGGTGTTGTCCACTTCAACGGCTTCGTTCCAACCTGCTTTTCGCGCTGCACCTGGCTGGGATTTTGCCACCGGCCTCGGCAGCCCTAACGTTGCAAATCTCGTGAATAGCTAGCCTGCTGCGAGAGACAAGTAAAATTGAATTTTGGGGGCGTTTCAAAAATCCTTGTCCTGAATTTTGGAACACTCTCCGGCGAACCGGTAGATCGTTCCAACCCCAACTCCCAAGTCAGCTGCGATGCACTTCCAGCCAAAGCCCTGAGCGCGCAACGCTGTAATCCCTTTGATGCCCAGGTGCGCTTTTGGCTGTCCAAGTCCAGCAACAAAAGACACGTTCTGTTGCGTTCTGCGCGATCCAGTCAAAGAAAAAAGGGGACGTGACCGTGATCGGCAAGCCCCCTTCGTCTCACGGGATGCCTGCCTGTGTTCAATTGCTTACTGACTCGGCTACCCCAAGCGGCCTTAATCCCTTAAACAGAAGCCAAAAACTTAGAGCTAGTTCGAAGATAGCCATGGGCGAGTCGAACCACCACAGGTTCACTATTTTGGCGAAGTCGGGGAAGATGTAAAAAACGAAAGTGCAGGCGGCGCACCATGCACTGGAGATCACACCAAAGGCAGCCAGCCCCTTGGGGATGTAGTTCGACTTGAGCCACAAGTAACTGCCAGCTATGGCTCCCAAACCCCAAAACAGCAAGCCAACGTAGTACGCGTCGTAACCGCTGAGGTACAGCCGCGCCAACGCCGCCGATTGGTCTGGTCCAAACGCATGCGAGTAATCAGCATCACTCAAGACTCGCAGGGCGGTAAAAAGATTGAGCGTCGCCAAGAGCCATGTGAGGCTCCAATTTGCGGAGATCGTCTATCTTTAGAGACAGGAAGTCTCGAAAGACTAGAGCTGCTGTTCGGTTGGGAATATCACTCTTGTCTCTGGCGAGCTGCATACATGGCCGCGTCCAACTCGTATGCGCACTCATCCTGTGAACGACCGTGGGATCGTAGTTTTTCTTGAAACGCTCGCAAGCTATCGATAATTACCTTGGAAGCTGCGTCGCTCCACTCAGGAATTGCTCCGGAGCCCGAGCCGCGAATGAAATCGCCGAAGTTCTCAAGGGCATAAGAAATTTTTTGGTTGTCGAATGCGGAATCCATTTTTTCCTCCGAGGCATTCCAAAAACATAACGTTCTGGAAAGACAGTTGCGCTCCATCCAAATACGGATTATCAGTCGGCTGCGGCCCTCTGTGAAGTAGGGCTTTTGGAAAGGGCCTGCTAGGCGCGGTAGGCGGTACCAACTCTAACCCGAGTTGCTTTGCGATCTGCGGCCATGAACGCCCAGCGCGACGCAGGGTGGCTATCTGACGAGCATCCACGAAAGTATGAGGCCCGCCGATCCGCTCGCCTTGGCTTTGGCGTTGCGGAGTCCGGCTTTCACCCGCTCCACGATCAAACTGCGTTCCAACTCGGCTACGGCGCCTGGGACAGTTCTAACTCGGAATACAACATTACGCGCAGTGATAGGGATTGCGTCTCGTGGGCAAGTCCTTTTTTTCTTCGGAACGATCACTCATAACGCAACAGTAGGGGTACTTTGTTGCGTTGATCGTGAGCCAAAAGCCGCGCACCGGTTCGGGTGCCTACTTTCCCGTTAAGCCGGGACTCTGAGGTACCGTGTTTGTTTCGCTTGACGGGCGAGACGCATGGAGGTAATTGGGAAATGGAGGTGGCAATTATGAAAATCGTAGTCATCGGTGGTAGTGGACTGATCGGGTCAAAGCTCGTTACAAGGTTACGTGAACAGGGACATGAAGCAGTCGCCGCATCTCCTAATTCTGGCGTTAACACCGTGACGGGCGAGGGACTGGCCGAAGCGCTGAAAGGTGCGTCGGTGGTTGTAGATGCAACGAACTCTCCTTCGTGGGAAGACTCGGCTGTGTTGAACTTCTTCGAGACATCAACCCGTAACCTACTTTCCTATGAAGCGGCCGCGGGGGTGGGACATCACGTAGCACTGTCTGTCGTAGGATCTGAGCGCATGCCCGACAGCGGATACTTCCGCGCTAAGATCGCTCAAGAGAAACTGATCAAAGAATCGTCAATTCCTTACTCCATCGTGCGCGCGACGCAGTTCTTCGAGTTTCTTAAGGGGCTCGCCGACATTTCCATGGACGGCGGCAAGGTGCATTTGCCACCTGTGCTTTTTAAGCCGATGGCTGCCGACGATGTCGCGAGTGGGGTAGGCAGGATCGCGGTCGGCCCACCGGTAAATGGCACTATCGAAATAGCGGGGCCAGAACAGTTTCGCCTGGATGAACTAGTCCGGCGCCGGTTGGCCACCCTTAACGATTCCCGGGAAGTCATCGCCGATCCACACGCGCGATACTCCGGCGCCGAGGTCAATGATCGATCGCTAGTTCCTGGCAAAAACGCGCAACTTGGCGAGACACGTTACGAAACCTGGCTGCGTCAGCCCGCGGCGAAAATGGCGGCGGCAGCCCACTAGTAGATCTGTCAAGAGAGGCCGGTTTGCGTGAACCGGCCTTATCAAAACGAAAGGTTTATGTGATGCCGTCGGTTTGTCTGATGAGGAGCACATCTATTCCGACCATGCAGTCAGTGGCACCAGTGCTGAGCGTGCCGGCCTTCAAAAGCTCCTCGCCTCCGCAGAACAGAGTTGCCGGGCCTCCGACGGTATCCTCATCGACGACACTCCAGACTGACCCGGAAACTGGCCGACGCACTAAATCTCTATGAGCGCCTGACGTTCGCTGGCATCCGCTTGGTGGAGATTACGTGATTTGTGGCCTTCAAGACGATTTGCGGCAGCGGCACGAGACGTTACGCTCGGAACTCAAGGAACTTCGCGAGGAGAAGCATCGAATCGAGGTGGAACTGAAACGCCTTGTGGATATGATCGCGGCCGGGACGGCATTGCCTACCGTCATGTCAGCGATTGCCGAACGTGAGGCTAGAATTCGGGCGATCACGGATACCCTCGTTGAGCCCGGACCGGATTCGCTCCAAGAGAAACTCGACGGACTTCGCACGTTCGCGGTCGAGGGCCTTACGCAGCTCCGTGGGCTTCTTACGAATCCGTCAGCGATTCATGAGGCGAGAGCTTTGCTGGCTGAACAGGTTGGAAAGTTCACATTGGAGAGAGTTTACGACGACGGGAAAGTAAGTTTCAAAGCCAACGGGAGAATTGATTTCTTTGGGGAAGGTGTTCTTACACAACTGAGTGGTGCCGGGGGCCCGGAACAAACGGACCGCGACATCCGCTTCACCATCAAGGTGGCGGCATAAATCCTTCAGCGAAACAGCATGGCCAGCCGATCTCGCCGTGTGTGGCCTATCAGGGGAGGGAATTGGAAATGGCCCGAACGCTGGAAGCCGAGAGGCAACGTGCAATAAAGAGCGAGCCCACGGCAACCAAGCGCATCTCGCTGGGACGGCACAGCCGCAACTGCACTGTTTGTGCTCATAGCTATCGCGCTGAGATCGAGCGAGAGTTCATCAGTTGGACGTCTACCAAGGCTATTGCCAAAGAGTTTGGCCTAAAAGACCGGACTGCACTTTACCGTCACGCGCACGCTTCAGGCCTTTTCGCCAAACGGCAACGAAACATACGGGCCGCACTCGAAAAGATCATCGAACAAGCTGGGGATGTGGAAGTCAGTTCTGCTGCAGGCGTTGCGGCCGTGCAAGCCTACGCGAAAATTAACTCACAAGGTGAGTGGATCGAGCGCGTTGAACGCGTAACCCAGAAAGACTTGTTTGAGCGAATGACCCGTGAGGAGCTGGATTCCTATGCAAAAGATGGGAGTCTACCCCTCTGGTTCGTGAAGGCGGTGAGCGCAACGGAATCCCGCAGTCCGGAGAAGGGAAGCAATGAAGAATCAACGAGATAAAATACCCCTACCCGCAACAGATTCAACGCCTGGGCCGGGCGCGTTTCCCCTCGGTTCAATTGAATCCCGAGCAGCGGCCCGGGCACGCGTTCAGCACTCGCTCGAGAGTCGAATAAAGACCACCTTCTTGATTCTTGGGCTAGGGCCCAGGTCAAAATTCCTGAACAAGGCGGAAATTGGCAGTTGGGTTGAACACAGGGATGGATCGCTCTCGCGCACTGTCTTAGCCCCATCTGTGATGGACGAGGAAGACACATTGAAGATTTTTGGAACAAGAAAAAACCCTTTGGAAGGGCAAAAGGGGTTGTATGGCATAGACCACTGAGTCAATGCGCTTCGAGCTGAATTAACTTTTCTCGCATGGTCATACGAAATTCAGAAGGGCCGGACGCCGTTGGATAAGAGCGGTCACTCTCCCGGGACCCAATGCTCGCGAAACTTGGCGCTGACTTTACTGTTACTAGGGATTCCCCCAGTTGCGTGGAGACCTGATTAAGTTCAAAAAGTCGGCAAAGAATTTGCGATATGCGATTCACCGGGAGCTCTGTGCGCGGAACTCGCAAAGAGATGGCTCCTTCCGAAAGGGAGGAGCCATTCTTAGGCTAACGAGACGGGGGTCACCACGAGAAGAACACATCGCGTCAATGAACACGAATTGCTGCAACGGTTAGAATGTTTTTGCGAGCTTGCAGGTTTAGAATTTCCTAAAGAAGCGTGGCCGAAAGATGACCGCAAAGCGTATTTTCTGCTCGGCGTATGTGCTACTGACGATATGAAAGGCCTTAGTCTGCGCGAAAGACTCGAACGGCTCGATGACTGGGCACGCCAGCGCAGCTTACTGGAGCCGAATGAGACGCTCTTCGCAAAGAAGCAGGTGAAGATAGATTCATAACGGCTTTCGAGAAACTCTACGGAAGGAAGCCCAAAGCGGACGATGCAGACGGCGATTTCAAAATTCAGGTTGCCCAGGACACGGAGATGAGCGTCGGAGGCGCACGGTATTATGTTCGTTTGGCGTCTGAGCGCAAAGCAAGAGAGAAGTGAGTTCTACTACCCACTTATCAGGACCCAGCCTGTTAACCAACCGACATGCGAAATTGAGCTAGAGCAAGTCCGAGGTTGCGTGCAGGCAACGACGGCAACCAGCTGGCATGTGATCCTTATACTGCTGCAATTAAGGGAGCTGCTCCGCCCATTAGAACTGTCAAGAACCCTGAAAGAAACGATTACGCCGTTAAGACATGGGACGGTAACAGGGTTGCTGTGAATGGTGCAAATGCGATAGTAGTTGGTCTATCCCGGACTACTCCGTAACACGATTCGTTCATAGCTGCAGGGACTCGGAGATTCCGTACAACTGATTTGCGTTGCCCCGCTCCCAACAAGAATAGAAATGGAGTAGCAACTTGTCATTAATTCGCGTTCTCGTAGTTGACGATTTCAAGGATTGGCCACGGCAAGTCCGTTTGCTGCTTCAATCCCGCCCAGAATGCCAGGTCATCGCTGAAGCGTCGGATGGATCAGAAGCCGTTCAGAAGGCCGAAGAATTGAAGCCGGACTTGATTGTGCTGGACGTCGGTCTCCCGAATTTGAGTGGAATCGAAGCTGCCCGGCAGATACGACAACGCTCCCCCAACTCCCAGATTATCTTCCTAAGTCAGAACAGCGATCTCGACGTCGTCCGGGCAGCTTTGGGCACGGGCGCTTTGGGTTACGTTCGTAAGATAGATGCCGAACGAGAACTATTGCCTGCCGTGGATGCGGTTCTTCGGGGTAAGCAATTCGTCAGTAGCAGGTTAAAAGGCAACGAGTTCACCGACATCTCAATACAGAAACCCGCTCACCGCCATGAGGTTCAATTCTATTCCGATGACGCACATCTTCTCGACACTTTTGCTGACTTCATCGCTGTTGCCCTCAAGTCTGGACGCGCGGCTATCGTTGTCGTTACCGAGTCGCACCGGGACGGTCTGGTTTCGCGATTGAAGACACAAGGCTTAGATGTTGATGCCGCCACGCAGCAGGGAACTTACATTCAGTTGGATGTGAACAAAACGCTCTCCACATTTATGGTCAATGATATGCCTGACTCCACTCGATTTTTCCCGGTTGCAGGTGGTCTCATTGAGGTAGCAACCAAAGCCGCGAGGCAACAGGATCATGGCGTTGTGGCGTGTGGAGAATGTTCACCTGTCTTGTGGGCGGAGGGTAAGGCCGATGCCGCGATTCGTGTCGAACAACTCTGGGACGAGGCCGGCAAAACCTTTGGGGTGGATATACTCTGTGGGTACGCCTTGAGCAGCTTTCACGGCGAGGAAGACGAGCACGTTTTCCAGAGCATCTGTGCGGAACACTCAGCCGTTCATTGGAAGTGAGAAGTAAGACTCAATTAGGTTAATCTGCCGCAGCGGCGTCTCTCTTTGCGAGTTGGCGCAGGTCTTCTTCCGGCACAGCAAATTCAGCAGTGCCGCAATCCAAGCAGATAACAAACTCCGAGGATACCCACACTGTGGGCTTGTCAATATTTTTCAGTCCGGGGAAATGGATGCCCATCTCCGCGCTGAATTTCTTTCCGTTGACTGAGCTGCACGACTTGCAGGGCATACTCCCCTCCCCTCTTAGGACACGTCTGTTGATGGAACGCGACGCTGTAAGGAAGGCTCGATCGACACCAATCCTTGTTTTACAGCAAATAAAACCAGATCGGCGTTGCTCCGAAGGTTGAAAGCTCGCATGATGTGATGCTTGTGGAACTCCACAGTCTTTTCACTTAGGTTGAGCAACCCCGCCATTTGTTTGATGGGCAGTCCTTCAGCAAACAACTGAACGATTTCTCGCTGTCGTCGGGTCAGGTCTTTGGAAAACTGCCGCGCCCTAGTCTTCGTTGTAACCCAGTCTTCAGCTCTTAGCTTCGGGGTTAAATAGGGCTTACCATGCAAGACGCTATCAATCGCTGTTAGTAGCTCCGGTCCGGTCGAGTGCTTCAACACAAACCCGATTGGGCCGAGTTCGAGAGCTGCGGCGGCAAGATTCGCGTCGTCACGCATCGTAAGGAAGATGAACTTGATGTTGGGAGCTTGTTCTTTGATTCTCCGCGCCGCATCCAGCCCATTCATGAGTGGCATTCCAACGTCCACAACAATCAGGTCGGGGTGGAGTTGTAGGGCCGATTCGACCATGGCGCGACCGTCCAGCACCAGCCCAACAACGGTATATGTCTTTTCCAGAAAGCCCCGCAACGTCTCAGCGAACATGGCGTGGTCATCTGCGATAAGGAGGCGTGGCCAGGTCGGGTTCGGAGACACAGTTCGCATAGGGGTCTTTCTGTGCGGTCAAAAAGATGGCCCACCGCAACGCACCTGGCAGATTGTTGTTAACCCCGGCTTGGAAGGAGTCTATTGCATATTCGTCGCTTGCTGTAACTGGTAGTTCTGACAGTCAACGAGTACTAGACCGGTTGCTTTGTAAATGCCCTGCGATGAAAAGGCCGAGCGCGTGCTGAAAGCAAACGACTTGCGACCGTTATCGTATTATCCTGAGCGGGACGGAATTTAGAGCACACAGGGGTGGGATGGGCGGCGTACGGGGCGCTGGCATTGTTGCACCCAGCGAGTATGCAGAAATGATTGGGGCTCACCGGAACTTCTAAATCGTTAATCGGGATTAATGAGATTGAGATAGCTACGAGTCTCGAGAAAAAATTCAGGTCGCTCAGGATATGCAGATGAGCGTCGGAGGTGCGCGTTACTACATTCGTTTGGCCACCGAGCACAAGCAAAAGAAAAGTGAGTAGCCGCAGATTTACGATTACCAATCGCGTTATGAGGAGCCTGGGCCCAGCCTGTCCTTTTTCACGCGGCCAATAAGGTACCGCCCGTCATTTAGGGATCTACTCTCCTCGGGATTAGCGTATTCAAATGACAATTGACGAAGCCTGTTTGCAATCGCCTGTTCCGCTTTTTGTAACTTCAACCGCAACCGCACAGGATCAAATTCTAGGACAGCGTCGTGGAGGGGTTCCTGCCACTGCGGGTATTTCAACTCCCGATTCATAGCTGTACTCCGTACCGCGATTATATACAACTTGCTTCGCTAAAACGGTACACATTTATATGTTCCTAGTTACCGGTGTTGAACAAACCAACTAAAGTAATCTTGACGGGGGCAAAGCTACTGGTTAGCGTCGTAGAGCCTGCCGCCCAAAGACGGAAATGTGAGAGGTTCACATGAAAGTTCCGCGCTTTGACATCTTTTCCGGCACCGACAATAACGCTCAATGGATCGAAGTAGTGGAGGGGTTGGACACTGCATCCAGGCGAATGGAGTTCTACGCCGCAAAATGTCCCGGTAGATACTTCGTATTCAATTGCTCGGAGCATATTATAGCCGACACCATCGATACGTCGCCGCCAGGAAGCGCGACGATAGAGAACATGAAACGCGGGTGGGAAATGTCTGCTGTTGCATAGTAGCCGAGCCCCGTTGACGGTCGTTCCTACCAAGGGCGGCTTGGGCGGACGGGTTTTAACATGCGTCGGAAAATCGGAAAAGTCCTATATAAAGGGATGTCAAGAGAAAAACCTCCCCTTCGGCCGGATGCCGGATCTTTTTACTTCGACATTCAGCCCAACTGGTTGAACGTGCACTCTCGATCCGAGAGTGGTCTTTCTCAGGCCAAGAGTCCTGTTCCTCCGCGTGCGAAACGGAGAGAAGCTTCCCTCTAACTTTTGATTCCATTTACTGTGGTGACGGCGCCAATCATTTTCTGAAACAACAAGCCGGATGGTTGTCCACTGGATCAGTGGCAATGCATGGTCCTATTTGAGACACGCGGCCTATGGCTTTTTTCGATTGTCCAAGGGGGCATAGGGTGGCTCCGGAGACTCGCGTGTTTCAAGCACGGGCCTGACTTTTCCGGTTGATACTTCCCCTCGAATCGAGCGTCTCAAGAAGCCGATGACCACCGCCAGAAATGGGTCTCAGGGATGGCACGGACTCTCTGCCAGAAACGCTCAAGCTGCTTGTGGTTTTAATTCGTTGGCGTCGAAACGCACCTCCTTCTTCCAGACGATCAGGGTGACCGCAGCAATCTTCCTCGCTAAGGTAAGGCGCGCCATCGTTGGTCGTCTCTCTTTGGCAAGCAAGCCCTCGTAAAAATCACGCAGGGGCCCAGCCGCGGTGCTGGCTCTCATGGCCGCACCCTTGAAAATATCTTTGAGATCGTGGTTGTGGTTTTTATTTAGGCCACGCAGCGTCACGGGTTTCTTGGAGCGTTGCAGCTGTCCCTCCACAACTTCGTATTGCGCACTGTCATGCGTTTCTAATCCCAGACCGCGATAGGTCCACAGCTGCCGCTTGGTACGAAACCGATGAGGAGTCTGCAGAATCGCCATGAGAACCGCCGCTCGGATCGGACCAATCCCTGGAATCTGGCGAAGCAGTTTCCACGCCTTGTGCTTCTTGCTCTCCAACAACAGATCCCGCCGCACCTCCTGGCGCAGGGACCGCAAGACATCCAGCTGTTGGTAGTAGTGTTCGGCGCGTCGCCGGACGCCAGCTTCACGGATCTTGCTGAGCCATTCAGAACGGTGACGTGGTGCATACACTTCGTTGCCGACACACGGAATGCCCCAGCTGCGATACAACGCCTTGAGCCGATTCATGACCCGCGTGAGATCCTTGCTGATGGTCAGATAACTGCGCGCCAACTCCTTCAACGTTCTCAAGCCGTGCTCTCCGTTATAGACCGGCTTGATTTTGTTCATATACAACTGTTCGGCCAGCTTGTGTGCATCGATCCGGTCACTCTTACTACCATCCTTTAGTAACGCAATCTTTCGCGGGTTACACACCACGACTTCCGTGACGTACGGTTTCAGCAGGTCGTGCAACCAGGCCGCACAGGTTCCTTCTTCAAAGGTGACGCGCAAATCTCCGCGCAGCCCTTGGATAAACTGCAGAATAGTGCTCGCCTTGGTCTCAATGACGCATTCCATCACTACCTTGCCGACGGAGTTCATCACCGCAATCGAAATACTTTCCTTGTGCACATCCATGCCGATATATTTAGTGCTGGTCATAAAGGGTGTCCTTTCTGGAGGGTTTGAGCAACGCACTCAAAGCTACTCCAAAGGGCGCCCTTTTATAATGTGTGGCTCATTGGGCCCACTTCGTACCCAAATCGATAGCAGTTCAGGTCCTGACAGACGACTACCAAAAACGCTGTGCGTCACGATCTCTTTTCTTTCATAAATCCGCCTGAAACAACAACGAGTCTAGAACATGATCATTCAGGCCCAGTCCCAGCCCAGAGCTGTCCCCGCTCTCGCCGCTCACCTGTCGGACCCTGCTCCATCAGCCAGCACAAATCCATGCTAAGTAGTTTTGACAGCTTGCTATCGTGCCTCCAGAGGCGTAGTCAAGTGAGTTACCAGTCAAAATTCACCGAATGGAGAATGACAATGCCAGTAAGAACCCCGAAAGAAGTTTTCCTGATGTTGCTTAGCAATGTGCGAAATAGGACCGAACGGCAATCGACGATCTATCAAGAGATCGGTAAGCACGCTGAGGAACCCGAGATCAAGGAGGCGATAGAAGCACGGGCGTTCGCGTCCAAACAGATTCTCGCCAAACTCGACGAATGCTTCCGTATCATCGGCGAAAAACCGGGAACATCCAGTGGACAGCTACAAGAAACCTTCCTGGAGGATTTCCGCAGGGAAGTGGCTGAGATCCAATCCCCAGTCGCCAAGCGTCTCTTCGTATTGGCAAAACTGAACCATCTCGCACACCTACGGATGGCCGAGTATGAGGTTTTAGTTGCAGCAGCTGACTTGGCAGGCCATCACGGTGTGGGCGTACTTTTGGAGACCTGCCTGGCAGATAAGCTCGCCTTCGCAGAACGCAACCGGCGTCTAATCCGGCGCTTGGTTGAGACTAAGCTCGAGGAACGGGCTGCAGGAGCTTCGGCACAATAAAAAGAAAGTAGAAGGTGAATGGGAAGGGGCGGGGCTAAAACATCGGGGTTCCGCCCCGAACTCAGTCGCTATCACAGACCGGGCCACGCTCCACACAAGAAAGCGAGTGGGTGCAGACCGAAATCCCAGAGCAGCGGATTGTCTCCGAAGAACTGTGGCAGCGTGTCCAGGGCAGACGAGAATCGGTGAATCGCTTGTACAGTACGGCAAACAAACCCAAGGGCTTCCTAAACTCCTCGGCGCTAAATTCCTCGTATTTGTTCAGCGGACTTCTGAAGTGTGGAGAGTGTGGCGCGAATTTGACGGTCCTCTGGGGTGCGGGGCGAAACAAATCGACTCAAGTCTACGGCTGCCCGTGGAATTGGAATCGTGGAGAGACGGTCTACAAGAATACTGCCCGGATTCGGCGGGATGATCTTGAGTCCGCGATGCTGGCTAACCTGCAGGAGAAGATTCTGCGCGCCGAAGTCGTCGATTACGTGATGGAAAGAGTGGAAGCCGGACTCTTGAACGAGCTAGAAAACATGGGCAGCGAAATGAGTCGGATGGAGAACCGAAAGCGCGAACTCGAAATGGAGTTAGCGAATTTGACGAAGGCACTGGCAAGCGGCCAGCTCTCGCCAACGATCATGGCGGCAATCGCGGAGCGAGAGCAAGAAATTGCGGCGATTACGGATCGCGTGGTCTCTTCAAATCAGGATTCAATCAAGTCCCGCGTGGCGGACATGACGGCCACGGCGAAATCAAAAGTGAAGGATTTGCGCGGCCTGCTTGGCGGGGATGTGACCGTCGCTAGGGCCGCACTATTGAAGCACGTTGAGAGAATCGAAATGGAGGCAAGTGGGAAGGTTTACGTAGCGAAGGGGAATTGGAATTTCCTAGGGAATCGAGCCTGGGATGGTGCCGGGGGCCAGAATCGAACTGGCTACGCCCGCCTTTTCAGGGCGGCGCTCTACCAATGAGCTACCCCGGCATTCAATTTATTTAGTTTAGGGGTCGCTCCTCAGCCTGTCAATTCAGCGCCTCCCGGCAGCCTTTCGAATTCACTTTCGCGCTGTTGCAGCGAGTCGCGGAGTTGCCCTCCGCATCCCGTTTATGTTGCACTACCCTTCATGACTACCACGCAAACCAAATCCACCGATTTGATTCCGGCCCTCGACAATCTGGCCAAAACCTCCACGTCAACAGAAGCCCTCATGAAGAGCATCGTCGCGCTTCTCCACGAAAAGCTCACCCGCTACAACTGGGTCGGGTTCTACATGCTCCAGAGGGAATCAGGCGTCGACATTCTTGTCCTCGGGCCGTTCAAAGGAACCATGACGCCCCACGTGCGAATCCCACTCAACCAAGGCATCTGCGGCGCGGCTGCTTCAACAGGCAAAACCATCGTTATCGATGACGTTAACGCCGATTCCCGCTACCTCGCCTGCTCTCTCGAGACCAAATCTGAAATCGTGGTCCCTGTCTTCGCCCACGGCAAAGTCGTCGGTGAACTCGACATCGATTCCCACTTCCACACGGCCTTCGGTTCGGATGATCGCAAACTCTGCGAACATGCCACCGCGCTGCTTGGCAAATTCATCGAACGCCACGCATAGAACTCAGCGTGCTCGTAGCTCTGCTTGGATTTGAGACGGCAACACGAAATCGCCGTCTAAGGTACGGTGACCGTCACCTGGTTGGAATAGGCGCTCTCCGCGCCAGAACTTAGCGCCGTCACCACATAGTAGTATTCGGCTCCCGCCGCGACACTGCCGTCCGAATAGCTGGTGACGCCGTCAGGCGAGGCCGTCAGCTTCGTATACGGCCCTCCGGAAACCGTCGAGCGGTAGACGTTATATCCGGTCACTCCTGTCGATGTGCTGGCCGCCCATTGCAGCGTGACCACGTGTGCCGCCAGTACTGCCGTTCCCGTCACTGGAACCTTAACTGTCGCGTTCGACGCGTTGCTCGCGATCGTAATCGTTCCTGTGATCGTTCCCGACGTCTTCGGTGAAAACTCCGCTACCAGCACCGCGGATTGTCCTGGTGCCAGTGTGGTGTTGTTGCTAACTCCGGTCGCGCTCAGTCCTGTCCCGCTGATCCCCGCCGTCGAAATCGTTAGGCTTGAATTTCCGCCATTCGTCAACGTAACTTGTTGCGTCTCCGATTCATTCACGCTCACGCTTCCGAAGGACAGGCTCGTTGGACTCACGTTAAGGGTCTTCGAACTGCTGGTTCCCGTTCCCGTTAATACAATCGCGAGCTGGCTGTCCGAGGCGGTCGATGTGATTCCCACCGACCCGCTGAAACTCGCTGTCGACGTCGGCAAGAACCCCACCGTGAACTGCGTGCTGCCGCCCGCTGCAAGTGATATGGGTGTCGTGAAGCCGGAAACAGAGAACCCGGTTCCCTTCGCTGCGATGCTGCTGATCGAAAGGCTTTGCCCGCCGGTATTCTTTAGTTGAACAGTTTGCGTGTTCTTTGTCCCGACCGCCACGTTGCCAAATTGCGCGGTCAACGAATTGGCACTGAGGTACGCCGCCGCGGGGCCGCTACCTGTTCCTGTTCCCGTCCCTCCGCCAACCCCCGTGCCATAAAGAGACACGACGCCAGGGCCGATGGTCGTGTTATTGAGCAATGTCAGTTTTGCCGATACGCTGCCGGACTGTACCGGCTTGAAGACCACATTGAAGCTAACCGTTGTGCCGACGGTCAGCGTCAAGGGCAGTGTCAATCCACTCACGCTGAATCCAGTTCCAGTCAGACTCTGGCCGGTTACAGTCAATGTTGCGGAGCCGGTGTTTTTGATTTGCAAGGGTATCGTGTGCGCTTGCCCCACCGACACGTTTCCGAAACTCATGATGTTGGGCGACGTGGTCAATCGTCCTTGCGCTTGCGCCAACGGCGCATTGGTGATCAAAAGTAATGTGATGTTCAGTACGGCTAGGAAGGGCCGAATCCATCGTGTGAAATTTCTTTTGTTGGCGAACTCCATGAATGCGGGTCTTGTCCAGGGCAATCTCATGACTTGCCCAGTCTCGTTGCCCGTTCTCACCCGCAACAACTGAACAGAAGGATTGTTCTGGTGCAGGGCGAAGGCCAGAACCTCTTTCCGTACTTTCACTGCCCTGCGGTACAGGTAAACTGAAACGGCAACCGCGTTTTCCCGTTAGCTCAAGAGTAATCTGCAGGTGATCCTTCCGAGGGGTGAGGCTTTTTCTAAAGCCCATTGAGGACCCTCAGCCATGTGTCCTCCTCTGGCCACCACTACTTCTGCCGGTCGTCAAACTCCCGCATCCATTCGCTCCCCTTCAGGACCTCTCGCGGCCGCGTCCCGTCGGGCGGTCCCACAATTCCGTCCTTCTCCATCAAATCAATTAAATGAGCCGCGCGCCCGTAGCCGATTCGCAACCGCCGCTGTAGCGTGGAAGTCGAGGCCCGTCCCATCTCGCAGCAAATTCGTACTGCATCGTGATACAACTCATCGTCAATGTCCTCGCCGCCCTCGGTGCCGCCACCGCTTTCCTCACTACGCGACCCAGGCTTGCCACCCTTCGCCGCTTCCTTCCCATCTTCTTCTTTGGGCGCCTCCAACAGCGCCTCGTTGTATTTCGCCTCGGCTTGGGCTCTCCAAAACTCGCAAACATCGGTAATTTCATCCTCCGAGACCAGCGGCCCGTGGATTCGGTGCAACCGTGCCGACCCTGCGGGCAAATAAAGCATGTCCCCTCTACCCAGTAACGATTCGGACCCATTCGAGTCCAGGATCGTCCGCGAGTCCACTTTGCTGGCCACCCGGAACGAAATTCGCGCAGGGAAGTTCGCCTTGATCAACCCGGTAATCACGTCGACCGACGGCCGCTGCGTCGCCAGAATCAGGTGAATACCCACCGCGCGCGCCATCTGCGCCAAACGCGTGATCGACTCTTCCACATTATTGGTGTCCACCATCATCAAATCGGCCAGCTCGTCAATAATAATGATCAGGTAGGGAAGTGGTTTGTGCTCGCTGTCCTGATTCTCAAATAAGGAAAGGGACTGCTGCTTCTGGAAGGTCCGGTTATATTGATCGATGTTCCGCACGCCGCGCTGCGCGAGCAGCTTCAGCCGGTTCTCCATCTCGCGCGTGGCGTTCCGCAACACATTCGAGGCCACCTTCGGGTCTGTGACCACCGGCGCGATCAGGTGCGGAATCCCCTCATACAGATTCAGCTCTAACCGCTTGGGGTCCACCAACACCATCTTCACGTCATCCGGCGTAGCCTTATACAAAATCGACATCATCAGCGAATTGATGAACACGCTCTTGCCCGTTCCCGTCGAACCCGCGATCAACAAGTGCGGCATCGATGCCAGATCGGTCACGCGAATCCGGCCGTGTAGATCGCGTCCCATCGCCAGCGTCAACTTGCTCGGTGAATTCGCAAACTCCGTGGACTCTACGATCTCCCGGAGCGCAATCGTCTGCCGCCGGTCGTTCGGCACCTCGATACCTATTGTCGATTTTCCGGGGATTCGTTCAATCAGAATCGATTCCGCCTGCAAAGCCAAGCACAAATCTTCCGTCAATCCGATAATCCGGCTGTATTTGATCCCTGCTTCCGGCTTGAACTCGAACGTGGTCACGACCGGTCCGGGATTGATCTGCGTCACGCGACCTTCCACGCCAAATTCGTGGCACTTCGCCTCAATTGCCCGGGCCCTCATCTTCAATTCGTCTTCGTCCAGCTTTTGGCTGCCCTCGCCCTTCCGAAGCAGTTGAATCGAAGGTAATTGATAATTTGTCGTCGTCTTTGCAGACTTTGCTTCCAGCTTTGCAATCGTGGCCTTCTTCTCCGGCCCAAGCACCACGACAGGAACCTTATGCGCGGCGTCCTTCTCTGAATCGTCCTCGTCTTCCTCGGCAATCGCGCTCTTGCCGCCCCTCGCCGCACTCCCTTTGAAAATGTTCCCCAATTCTTCCAGCTGAATGGTCTTTCCGCCCTCGTCGTCCGCTTTCTCTCCTTTACCCACAATCTGCGGAGCCACCGGCTTCCGCCCGCTCAGCTTCCTTTCCTCCACCTCGCGACGCATCCGTTCCTCTTCGCGCTCCTCCCACCATTCTTCCCAACGAGCCCGTGCCCGCTGCAAAATTCCAAACTTCTCCATCTTTCCGAGCGGCCCCTTCGAACTACTTGCCCAGGCATGTGCCCCGCTGAAGCTGAAGCTCGTGGTCAAGAACAGCGCGACCACGATCATAATCAACGCGACAAGCAAGGCGCCCCAAAAGTTAAATCCGCTCTGTAACCCATGCGAAACCGCTGCACCCAGCAACCCGCCGGCCGGGATCGCCCCGCGCACGTCCGGAAAACGAGTCATGGACAGAAGGGAAGGAAGCGACAGCAGCAACAACGCATATCCGACCAAAGCCGCCCATTGTGAATCCACGGCGCGGCTTCGGAACCATCTGTATCCCAACAACCCAATCGCCACCGGCAACAAAAACGCCGCAAACCCAAAAATCTGGAAACTCAAATCTGCCGTGTACGAACCTGCCGGACCAATCCAGTTCCGCACAGGGTTTTCGCCCATCGAAGCCGGGCTCACATTAAACGCCGGATCATGGGGCGAATAGGAAATCAGCGAAAGCGCCAGTAGAGCGGCCGCCGCAATACACACAAATCCAACGAGCTCATTCAGCCGCTTATTTTCCGTAGGTGTCAGAAAGCGCACGAAATATCTCCTCAGCGATAGCCGGAGTGGCGCCGCGTCATTGCACCCGCGAACCACGTTCAGGCTGGCCTGTGTCGTGGCCGAACTTCCGAGCGACCATTCTCTAGGCCTTAGGGGGAAGGCTGAGTACGCCCAAACGCGCGTGCGTCTGAGCAATTCTCCGGGGCACGGCGCTGTGCGCCCCTCGTTGGAGGAACCACAAAATCATACCACCCGCGAGTCACCGCACAAGCCCAACTTGCCGTATGTTTCCAAACCCAAATCGCTCGTTCCGTCCCTGCCTCCTGATGCGGCCGCTCTCTTCATCCCACCAATCTCGCGGCAAAAAACAACACCAGAATCCCCACAATGATCCGGTACGCCGCAAACGGGCCGAACCCTCCACGCCTCACCCAGCCCATAAACCACTTCACGCTCCCATAGGCCACGATAAACGACACGACAAACCCAATTGCCAGCACGATCCATCCATGCGCATCAATGCTCGACACTCCGATCGGATTGTCCGTTTTCGTCCCGTGAATCGACTTATATAGCGTGTACAGTGTCGCGACGGCCATCGTTGGCATCGACAAGAAAAACGAAAACTCCAGCGCGGAAGCCCGCGACATCCCCGCCACCTGTCCTCCCGCTATCGTCGACATCGATCGCGACGTCCCCGGAAACACCGCCGACAAGATCTGGCATGCTCCAATCCACACGGCTTGTCCCAAACTCATCGTCTCCATGTGCCAGGTATGAATCAGACTCCCCGCCGCTCCCTCTCCTGCCCCCTCCGACTTTGCATTCCGCGCATCAATAAACCACATCACAATCCCGCCGATCAGCAGCGCTCCCCCGATCACATAGGGATTTTCCAGATTCTTCCCAATGACCTTCGTCAACAAAAAAGACGGAATCGCCGTAATCACAAACGCAATCATCACTAGACTGAGCGGATGTGTCCAGATCGTCCGGTCGCCTCGTTCCCCCTTGGGAAAAGTCGAAAAAAACTTGGCGATCCTTCCCCGAAAATAGATCGGCAAAGTCAAAATTGCCCCCAGCTGAATCACGATCGAATACATCTTCCAGTACCCACTGCTCAAATCGATGTGCAGCAACGCTTCGGATAGCCGTAAATGCGCCGTCGAACTCACCGGAATAAACTCCGTCAATCCCTCCACGATCCCTAAAATCACGCTCAACAAGTAATCGTTCACGCGTCTCTCCTGGCTGATTTTTAAGCACGGCGTTAGCCTGTGCTTTCGCTGTGAAATGGCGAGTCTTTGACCCGTTCTTGCTCGAACGTTAAGGGCTTTTGTAGAAAATATGACTTTTCCTATGCCCTTACAATGTTAGCCACGGCGCCCCTTCTTATCACCGCTCCGTTCACCCTTGTGCGCTATCCCTCTCTGTGGCCTCTACGCCTTCGCGACAAGCTTTCATCGCTCTATTCCAGTCGTTTCCTCATCTCCAACGCATCCACTCGTCCCAAATAATACCGTTTCAGCACCGCTTCCGTACGATATCCATGATGTTCCCAGAACGCAATCCCGCTCTCATTATCCACCGACGTTTCCAACAGCACCGACCGCACCTCTTCATACCGAAAATGTTTCTCTATTTCGCCAAGCAACGCCGACCCCAACCCACTCCGCCGTTTTTCCGCAGCAACATCCAGCGTAATAATGTGAGCCAGCGGCGGATTCTTCTCCGCCAAAATAAACCCCACAATCCGTTTGCCTTCTTCCGCCACCAAACAATCTGCCGCCGGCAAATTCAAAAAATACTGCAGTGACCACCGGCTGTACGCAATTCCCGGCGCGAAACAAGCCTGATCAAGCTTGAACATGCCTCCAAAATCGCGCGCCTCGTAGGCCCGTATCTCCAAGCCACCCATCTCGCGCCAATCCTACCACGTCGCACAGGCGCACCTGCCTGTGCTCTTGAAGGCTCGGAGTTCCTTGTGTGTTCTTCGTAGGGGCGCAAGCATTGCTGCGCCCCATGTCCGCAGGATCGTAAATATTAAGAATATTAAGGGGGTCTGCAGAGCAGGAAGCGGCTCGGTCTTGCCGGAAGAGGTCAGTGGCTTGATCCTGACGAAGAGGTCCGCGCCTTCGGGTGAAACTCAAGGCTTCGCTGTCACACTCGGCGGCACGGTCATGCCCAACGCGCGCAACGTAGTCGGATCCGGGGTGCTCACGCCATTCTCCCGTACCACCACGCTAAACCCACCCGCATAGTCCCACATTGCCCATCCAATCCCATTCTTCTCCAACGCCGTCCGCACGTCACGAATCCAGGCCGCGCGATCCTCCGCAGTAGCCGCGGCCCGGTACACGCCGAACTCATTGCAGGTCAGCGGTACATTCCACTGCCTTCCCCAGGCCGCAGCGACCGCAATCTCCGCTTCCACCCGTCCCGCATTCCACCGGTCCAGTCCATAGTGAACAATCGCCTGCTGATTCACCGCATCCGGCGCCTGCCCCACCGCACTCGCCACATTCTCTGGTGTAGAGGGATACGGCAGCTTGCTTAAGTAATGCTGAAAATTCGTGCTCCACGTCGCGCCCTGATGCGTAAAAATATGCGGCTCGTAGAAATGAAAGTTGTAAATTACGTTCCCATCGCGCAGCGGCTCCAGAAACAACAACTCGCTGATCGCTGACCAGTTTGCTCCCGCCACAATAATCGTATTCTGTGGAGCGCCCTCGCGAATCGCCCGCGCTAGCCGCGCCTGTACCCCCGCCCAGCGGTAGCGGTCGCGAAACTCCGGCTCATTCAACACTTCGAAGAACACTCGCTCCGCATCGAGCGTCGCATAATGTCTCGCCAACGCCCGCCAGAAATCCTCAAACTGCTCCACGGCCGCGTCGTCGGCTACCAATTTCGCCTTGAAGTCGCTCTCTGGATGAATATCGATAATCACTGCGAGCCCCTGATCCAGAATCATCCTTACCGCCACATCCACCATCGCCAGATATTCAGACGGAATGCGGTCGGCCTGCCCGCGCCTGAACATG
The DNA here is from genome assembly GCA_963722985.1 of Candidatus Acidiferrales bacterium. Taxonomy (GTDB): domain Bacteria; phylum Acidobacteriota; class Terriglobia; order Acidiferrales; family UBA7541; genus Acidiferrum. The sequence continues at coordinate 64,357 of CAVROZ010000011.1, forward strand.
GGTTCGCAATTGAGCGTGAATCGCACGTGATCAAATCCCATCGCCTTGATCAGCGCCATGTCCCCTTCGGTATCGTACGAATCAAAATGTTCCTTGGTGTATCCCTTCGGATCAAATACCTGCGCATACCAATGACTCAGATTAATGCCATGGCGTAAATGTTCCGCCCGCCGAAACGCCACACCAGAGTCCTGCGCCAGCACGGAATTGGCCAACATCAGCCCAAGCATCACCCCAAAAAGGTAACGGGCGGCCATCTCAGCCGCCCGCAAATACGCACAACTCCGGTCCAACCCACGTCTCATCGATTCACCCATAGGTAGGCAACACGCAGTGGGTAGCCCGATTCTAACGTTCGGCCACGACACGTGCGTGACGCCATCGCCATTACGTCTCTACAACTTTATCGTGACCGTCTTCACCTCGGTGTAATTCGCCAACCCGTACTCCCCGAGCTCGCGCCCGATCCCCGACTGCTTGAACCCGCCAAATGGCGCGGCGGCGTCAAACACGTCGTAGCAATTCACCCACACCGTCCCGGCCCTCACGCCATCTGCAATCGCATGCGCCTTGGTAATGTCCTTGGTCCAGACCGCCGCGGCCAACCCATAGAGCGACTTGTTCGCGCGGTCTACCACTTCACTCACATCCTTAAACTTCAGGATCGACATCACAGGCCCAAAAATCTCCTCCTGCGCGATCTTCATATTATCCTGGACGTCGGCAAACACGGTCGGCTCGATAAAATATCCCTTGTCACCCACGCGGTTTCCGCCGGCCATCAGTTTGGCCTTCTCGTGCTTGCCGGCCTCGATGTACCCCATAACCTTATTAAACTGGTCCTGGTCCACCTGCGGCCCTTGTTCGGTATTCTTATCAAACGGATTGCCTACTGTCCGCTTCTTCGCTCGCGCTACGCTCTTCTCGACGAACTCGTCGTAGCACTTTTCCTCAACATAGAGCCGCGACCCGGCGCAGCAGCATTGTCCCTGGTTGAAGAACAACGCAAAGTGCGCTCCCTCGATCGCCTGATCCATATCGGCGTCGGCAAAAACGATGTTCGGGCTCTTCCCGCCCAATTCCAGAGTCACCCGCTTTAAATTCGATTCCGCGGCATTCTTCATGATCAGATGGCCCACCTCGGTTGACCCGGTGAACGCCACCTTATCCACATCCATATGCCGCGCAATCGCCGCGCCCGCCGTCGGTCCATATCCGGCCAGCAAATTCACCACGCCGTCGGGGAATCCCGCTTCCTGGATCAATTCGCCCACGCGCAGCGCTGATAACGGCGTCTGCTCCGCCGGTTTCATTACTACCGTGCATCCCGTCGCTAGCGCTGGTCCGAGCTTCCAGGCCTGCATCAGCAACGGAAAATTCCACGGAATAATCTGTCCGACCACTCCCACAGGTTCATGCTTCGTGTAAGTGAAATAGCGCCCTTGCACCGGGATCGTCTTGCCTTGGTTCTTGTCCGCCCATCCTGCGTAATATCGATAACAAGCGATCGTAAGAGGCAAATCGGCCGCGAGCGCCACGTGATACGGCTTACCGTTATCGAGCGATTCCAATTCCGCCAGCTCTTCTTTATTCTTCTCGATCAAATCCGCCAGCTTGTTCATCAATACGCCGCGCGCCGAAGCCGTCAGTTTCTTCCGCCACGGTCCCTGATCAAAGGCCGCCCGAGCCCCTGCCACCGCCTTGTCCACATCCGCCGCATCCGCCTCTGCCACCTGAGCGATCACGTCGCCCGTAGCCGGATTAATCGTCGGAAAGGTTTTCCCCAAAGCCGCATCCACCCATTTCCCATTAATCAGAAGTTTCGTCGCGTGTACCTTAACCTTAGGTTCAATCACGCTCGTAGCAGTCGCCATAATTCCTCCTCGCCAGATCAAATCCTTGCTGGATCACAAAAAGCCTATACCCCCGCAGCGCCAGAATCAACAATTCGGATCCACTAAATCACTTTTCCGTAGCAGCGGCTTCCGGTTTCCAATTCTTTTCGCTCTGACCCGCCTGCGAACCGCCCCCCGCCGTTCTCTTCCGCGTGGCCACCAGTGCCATCAACAATGCCGCCACCAACAACAAACCCGCCAAAAAAAACGGCGCTCCCGGCAAATGCAGGCTGTCCTTCTGCGAAATCGCCGCCGAAAAGACTTGTGTAAACAGCACCGGCCCCACCATTCCCGTCAAGGCCCTCAGCGAATTAATTGCCCCCTGCAATTTGCCCTGCGAACTTCCATCGACCTTCTGCGACATCAACGATTGCATCGCCGGTCCCGCCACTCCCCATAGTGCGATAAACGGAATCGCGGACAGCGCTGCCCAACCCTTCCACGCTAGCCCGAATCCTGCGAATCCCAAAAACCCATAAAACAAGCCGCTCGCCAGGCTGAACCGCTCTCCTAGTTTCTTCACATAAGGTCCTACCAACCCGCCGGATACAATGGCCGCGCAAACTCCGACCAGCGCAAGCGAAATTCCCACGTCACGCGTATTCACCCATACCGGAATTCCGAGTACAAAACCCAAACATTCTGCAGCGACTGATGCGCCAGATAGTAAAGGAACACGACCACCGACAAGCTCGCCAGCTCCGGATGCGAGCGCAGCAATTTCAGTGATCCCAGCGGATTCGCCAAATGCCACGCCGATTTGGACCGTTTCTCCTTCGGCAAGGATTCCGGCAACACAAACGCCCCGTACAAGAAATTCGCGATACTCAGCGCAGCCGCAGCCCAAAACGGCGCACGCAAATTGTATTGTCCGAGCAAGCCACCCAACGCCGGCCCCACGACGAATCCAACGCCAAACGCCGCGCCCAGCAACCCAAACCGTTTGGCCCGTTCCGCAGGCGCCGAAATATCCGTGATATACGCAAACGCCGTGGAGATATTCGAAGCCGTAATCCCTGAAATCAGCCGTCCTACAAACAACCACCGTAACGAAGGCGCCATGGCCATAAAAACGTAATCCAGCCCCAATCCCAGACAAGAAATTAGAATCACCGGGCGCCGCCCAAATCGGTCGCTCCACGCTCCCAACAATGGCAAAAACAAAAACTGCATCAAGTTCCAAGCAAATCCGAAGTATCCGGTAATCGCCGAAGCCCGCGCAATATCCCCACCCTCAAACCGAATAATCAGATTCGGCAAAACTGGCGCAATAATCCCAAACGCCAGAAAATCCAGCATCACGGTCACAATAATAAAGGTCATCGCCGCCCGCGACCCGGGCGACCCAGCGCCAGCTCGAGCAGGGAACTGCCCGCTATGCTCCACTCTGTTCGGCATATTCTCCGTCTTTGTAGGGCCAGCCTTCTGAGGCGTGCCGTCGATGTTGGCCATAGCTGCTAGATTCTACTAAGTTTTCGTCCAATCGTAGGTGCACGCTCGACGGCCGTCTCTCGGTTTCTCTACAAAGGGCCACAGCACTGCGGCGGCCCATCTCGCCAAATTCTCGACGATCTGTCCGTAGCGCGGCGGCTTCTGCCCCAGGTTCGAAGGGTTAGCCCGGCATTTTGGGTTTTCTTTTCTGGGGGGAATAGGATCTGGGCGTTTCCTACACTTCCAATATCACCGGCAAAATCAACGGCCTCTTCGACGTCCTCTTATTAATATACTTCTTCAAATCCACGCGGATTTTCTCCTTAATTACCGACCAATCCGCCCGCTCTTCCAAATTCGACGACTCCACGGTCCGCGAAACCACGTCTCGCGCCCCGGCCAGAAACTCATTCCCATTCTCACTCATCAACCCACGCGTAACGATCTCCGGCGACGATTCCACCTGCCCCGTGTGCTTGTCAATCGCAATGATCGGAATCACCACGCCCTCTTCCGACAAGTGCTTCCGGTCGCGCACCACCAACTCCTCGATCTCCTCGAGCGAACCGGAATCGACCAGCACTCGCCCGGCGGGCACCGCATCTTTCCGGCGAGCCCCATCCTCCGTAAACTCCACGCACTTCCCATCCTCCAACAGCATGATCTCTTCGCTCACGCAACCCAACTGGTGCGCTAAGGCCGCATGGCGAAACAAATGCCGGTATTCTCCGTGCACGGGAACGAAATATTTCGGCTTCACCAGCCGCAACAGCAATTTCTGCTCTTCCTGGCTGGCGTGTCCGCTCACATGGATCGGCCCGCTCGCATTGTCGTAATACACCAACGCCCGTCGCCGGAACATATGATCCAACATTCGGAAAATCGCCTTCTCATTGCCGGGAATGATCCTCGCCGACAGGATAATCGTGTCGTTCTCGTCGATCGACACCAGCCGGTGATTGTCCACCGCAATCCTCGACATCGACGACATCGGCTCCGCCTGCGATCCGCTCACGAGTAGCAATAATTTCTTGGGGTCGAATCCCCGAATATCCTGAGGCCTCACCACCATCCCGTCGGGAATGCGCAAGAATCCCAAATCATGCGCGATCTCCACATTGTCCACATGCTTCGGCCGACAAACGCAACTTTCCGCCCCACTCTTTCGCCAATATCGTTCTGCTGAATCCGGTGAATGGAAGATGCGAAGCAGACAGCACCATTTTCGCGGCGCCAATCGCGTTAGTTCATCAATCCGCGGCAGCACCACGCACTCGGAAGGCGTAAAACCCGGTCGCTCCACATTCGTAGAATCGCTGAACAGCGCCGGCACGCCTTCATTCCCGTATCTGGCGAACGCATGTAAATCGAACGGCGCGCCACCGACTGGCGTCTGATCGATCTTGAAATTTCCGGTATGGATAGTCACGCCGAGCGGCATGCGAATCGCCAAGGCCACACAATCCACCGTGCTGTGCGTCACGGGGATAAACTCAATCTCGTAAGGCCCGAT
>CAVROZ010000012.1:0-369306 GCA_963722985.1 Candidatus Acidiferrales bacterium
ACTGCATGAAGCGTGCTTGCATGCAGACGTACCGGTTGAAGAGATTTTGAAGCGGCTGCGTGAAAAAAGCAAACACGTAAGTCCCGACGAAGCAAATTGGGCGTCCGCACCGCTTGTTGATCTGACACGGCATATCCGCGAAAGACACCATCGGTATGTTCGTGAGGCCATCGCTCGGGTTCAACCTCTTTTGGACAAGGTAGAAGCAAAGCACGGAAAGAGTCGCTCCGAGATTGCAGATATCCGGAGACTCTTCACCGGAGTTGGCCGAGAGATGATCATACACATGCAGAAAGAGGAACAGATTTTGTTTCCGTATATCGATGCACTGGAGAAAGCGACAAGTGCACATTGCTCTGTCGAGCCTCCCTTCTTCCAAACGGTGAGGAACCCGATTCACGCCATGATGAAGGAGCATGACGCTGCGGGAGAATTGGTGAAGCAGATTCGCAAAGCCAGTTCGGAATACACAGCTCCGGGGGATGCATGCACAAGTTATAAGGCGCTGTACCAGGATTTGAGAGAGTTCGAAGCGGATCTTCACCAGCACGTGCATCTGGAAAACAACATTCTCTTCCCGCGTGCATTGGAAATGGAAACGGAAGTCGTCTAAGGTGCCATGTCGATTTCACTCAAAGCACCAGTGATAACCGCCAAGAGCGACGGCCATTCCTCGCTCTCTCCCGCCCAGATAATGGAAATTGCTCGCACGCGTGAGGCGTCTCTTTCACGCCTTCTCATGGCCTATATCAGCTCTGGGCTTGTTTTCATGCTGCTGCCAGGCACATTCCTCGGCGTATGGAATCTCTTTCAGATCAGCGGGCGAGAGAGCGCCGCGTCCATTTCGCCCGCATGGTTACAGGCTCACGGACATGCACAAGTGTTCGGCTGGATAGGGAGTTTTATTTTGGGCATTGGTTTCTACTCGATTCCGAAGTTGAGGGGCGCAACGAAGCCAGCCTTCAGTGCGGCGTGGGCATGCTGGGCAATGTGGACAATCGGAGTGGCAGTACGCTGGGCCGCAAATGTTTACGGGGGGGAGTGGCGTTGGCTGCTTCCACTCTCGGGCGTCCTAGAACTGGCAGCGTTCCTGATTTTCTTCAGGGCGGTTTCACAGCACCGGCCTGAAGATTCTGGCAGGGGTCGACTGGAGCCATGGATTTGGGTCGTGATCAGTGGAAGTACAGGATTTCTGATTTCACTCATCACAAATCTGGCGGCGTGCTTCTATCTTGCTTTGCGCGGCACAACCCCAGCGTTATCGCATCGTCTCGACCAACGCTATCTCGTATTGATCGCATGGGGATTCTTGGTGCCGTTCGTTTGGGGATTCAGTACCAAGTGGATGACGGTGTTCCTTGGTCTCAAGCCGGTTCGACCCAGACTGCTCTTGAGCGCGCTCGCGCTGAACTCTGCGGGCGTTGTTTTGACGCTCATGGGATGGGCCTCAAAAGCGACTCCGTTCTTCGTGGTGAGCACAGCTCTGGCAATTGCGGCGATACGAATGTTCGAGCCCTCACGACAGGAGCCCAAAACGCGCGGTGTGCACCGGAGTTTCCCATTCTTCGTCCGCATGGCCTATGGCTGGTTGCTGGTGGCAGCCTTGCTTGGGCTGGGCGCGGCACTCCGGGATTCCTCTGGAGGAATTTGGGGCGCTTCCCGGCATGCGCTGACGGTCGGATTTATTGCAGTGATGGTCTTTTGCGTAGGGCAGCGGGTTCTGCCTGCGTTCGCGGGAATGCGGCTATTGTGGAGTACCGGGCTGATGTTTGCCGGGCTCGCACTCCTCACAATCGGATGTGCTCTCCGCGTTTCCAGCGAGGTTCTCGCATATCAGGGATATGCAAATTGGGCGTGGTCCGTATTGCCGGTCTCGGCGCTGCTTGAATTGGCGGGGATCACGGCCTTCGCCATGAATATTTTTGGCACGTTCATTTTAGAGCCGAGTCACGTGCAGAAACAGCCTTTGGTCGTGGGGATAAACTAGGTACTTTCATACGGTTATTTCGAAAGAGGAGTAAGTCATGAGCGATAGTCTGAAACAAACCGCCGGTTCTGCCGCTATTCGTTCGCCGGGACCGCTCGAAAGTCCAATCCTTTCGTTTGACCTAAATGCTGAGATCGCAGGATTGCGTAGCGAAAATGCGTGGCAGGGTGGACGGAATTCAAAAACACTGGTGAAGCATGCTGATTTTCGCGCGGTATTAACAGTCTTGAAATCGAATGCGCGCCTTCACGAACACAAAGCTGCCGGTCGAATTTCTGTCCAGGCCATCGCGGGCCACATCCGAATGCATGTGCAGGACAAGACGATTGATCTGCCTGCCGGACACATGCTGGCCTTGGAACGCGCGCTTCCGCACGATGTGGAAGCTCTGGAGGATAGCGCATTTCTGCTGACCATCGTTTGGCCAGAAGATGCTACTAAAGTTTGACCGGGCAGTTCGCGGAGGCAATATGATCTCGTTCGATCCGGCACACAAAGCCGTCCACTATCCGCCTGATCGCCGATTTCGCATCTGGATTCGACCATCCATCCTGGTCGGAATCGGTCTTGCGATCCTTTCTGCGATCGCGGCGTCTTGGATCGAAGTCGCCGTGGCCGGGCTGCCTCATGTTCCCGCCGTTCCTCAGATACATCCCAACAACTTCACAGGGCCGCATGGGTTTCCGGTCTGGGTGCGTTACTGTCACTTCTTTAATTTCCTTTTTGTGATGATGCTGATTCGCAGCGGTCTGTCCATCCTGATGGATCATCCTCGTCTGTATTTCAATGATGGCTGCACGCCGGGGAGCGAATGGATCCGGCTTACACCGCTAAAAGTCCCACGCGACCGACTCTGGACCGCGAAAGACGACGCCCGTTATATTTCGCCGTTAGTCGGGACGCCGGGCTACCGGCACACAATTGGTATTGCGCGGGTTTGGCACTTCATCGACGTTCACGGTTTCATCATCACTGGCATTCTCTTCGTCATCATGCTCTTCGATACAGCGCAGTGGCGGCGTATTGTGCCCACTTCGCCGCTCGTCCTCTTGCAGGCATGGAACACGTGGGTACACTACGCAACGTTTCACCTGCCCGCAGAACCGAACGGGTTTTATGGCTACAACGCATTGCAACAGATCGCCTATTTCACGGTCGTCTTTGTCTTTGGCCCCTTGGCGATTCTTACAGGGATCGCCATGTCGCCCGCCGTAGTGAATCGCTTCCCATGGTACGCGCGGATCTTTGGTGGCACGCAATCGGCCAGATCGATCCACTTCCTGACCATGTTCAGCTTCCTTGCATTCCTCGTCGTACACGTCACGTTGATTGTGATGACGGGATTCGCGCGCAATATGAACCACATTGTGCTCGGTACGGATGATCAGAGGCATCTGGGCATGTATCTGGGGTTTGTGGGCATAGGCGTGGTCATCCTCTCGTGGATCGTGGCGCACTACATCTCGTGGAACCACCCGCGCGGATTGCAGCATGCGCTCAAGTCGGTGACCTATCCGATGCAGCTTCTTACGTTGAATCGCCTGACTCCGCAGCAGAAGTATTCCGAGCAGGAAATCTCGCCGTACTTCTGGCCAAACGGGAAAATGCCGGTTCGGGACGATTGGAAGCGCCTGGCGGAAGCCGACTTCGAGAATTTCCGGCTCAAGGTGGGAGGCCTCGTCGAAAGGCCGGTTGAGCTTTCCCTCGCCGATCTGGAGCAGTTGGGTGAGACCGAACACATTACCATGCATCATTGCATCCAGGGATGGAGCGGGGTCGCGAAGTGGGGCGGTATTCCCATGAAGCGGCTCATCGAATTGGTGCAGCCAAGACCGGAAGCGAGAGTCGTCGCCTTTTTCTCGTTTGGAGAGGCTCTTTACGGCGGTCCCTATTACGACACGCAAGGTTTAGAGAATGTGCTAAAGCCGCAATGCTTGCTGGCCTCGCGGATGAACGGACAACGTCTTCCACAGGTGTATGGAGCGCCCCTGCGGCTGCGTGTAGAGAACCAGCTTGGCTATAAGATGGTCAAATGGATCGAGCGTATCGAGTTCATTGCGTCGGAGAAGGTGCTTGGCAAAGGAGAAGGCGGCAAAAACGAGGACGATGAATATTTCGACCTGCTGCCCAATATTTGATGAGGAAGCTCGATTTAATCGCCCAAGAGCGCGCAGGACCTGATCACATTCTCTCCTTGCTCCGGCGGCTTCGGCTGGATTGGCTGCTCCATCATTTCCCCCCCCGACTCGTGCGATCGCTCTACGTGTTTGTGAACGGCTTCGTCACCATTGGTTTACTGGCGCTATTGGCGCTCCTGAGTCGCAATCCATTTGTGTTTCCATCGCTCGGGCCTACCGCTTATCTTCTGTTCTTCTCGCCACTGGCAAAAACGTGCAGCCCACGAAACACGATTTGCGGTCACGCCCTCGGAATCATCTGCGGCTATGGGGCGTTCGTTGTCACAGGAGCCGGGACGCTGCCGTTCGGCGTGCACCCAGGTATCTTCTGGCCAAGAATCTTGGCGGCGGCACTTTCGCTGTCGGCCACAGGGGCATTGATGGTTCTTCTCGGGGTTAGCCACCCGCCCGCTGGTGCTACCACATTAATTATTTCTCTCGGAATTATTTCGAAACCGCGTGAACTGGTCATCATTGAAGTGGCGGTGTTTCTGCTCGTTGCTCAGGCTTTGGTGATCAATCGGCTAGCCGGATTACCCTACCCTTTGTGGAATGTTGGGGCCTCGATCAAACCAGTGAACGAGGACTCGTAGTAGAGTCCCATCCCTTCACTCGGCCAATCGGGTTTAGGCATCGAAAAGACAAAGCCCTTGGCTCTCTTCGCACCAGCACCACACATAGCTCAACTGGACCTTTGAAGAACGGCGCACAGCACAACTGCCTGGTTGTGGCGGTCATCACGGGTCGAATAAATCAGGATCACCGTGTTATACGTCTTCAGTTTTCGGAGCTGTTCAGTCAATGCTGCTTTGCTCTCAAACTCTTCGCGATAGCGTTTCTGAAACTCGATCCAGCGTTTGGCATCGTGCGCAAACCACTTGCGAAGCTGGTCCGACGGCGCAATCTCCTTCATCCACAGATCGATTCCTGCTTTCTCTTTTGAAACACCGAGCGACCAAATCCTGTCCACCAGGACGCGGTAACCGTCTGATGGTTCATCCACATCGTAAATACGCTTTAATTTGAGCACTTCATCCTGTCTGATTGTAAATCGCGAAGCGGGCGCAGCGATTTTTGTATTTGTTGACTTAAGTGAGTAGTTTGGAACAACTTCGCAGCATTTGCGGGAGACCTGGCATGCCGTCTTGGCGGCTGAACGCTTCTTGAGGGATAAATGTCACTGAATCTGTGAATGGCCGGTGCTCAACACTGCAACCCGAGCGAAAACGCCCTGGACAACGCGATCGCAGCGGACGCCCATAAAGGGAAATGCAGTTTTTGCGTTCGTCCCGACTCGTGAAAAGAGCCAGCGGCGTGCCATCTTGTGGCCTCGATGCAGACGAATCTTTACGTTCTCTTCGCTGAGGTCGAGCGCCGCGGCAGTCTCGGACGTACTCAGTTCTTCGACATCGCGCAGCATGACCACGGTACGGTATATTTTGGGAAGAGCAAGCAACGCCTCTTCCAGAAGGAGCCCGAGCTCGGCTTTGGATGCATTTTGCTCTGGGTCAGGCAAAGTCTCTGCGATATTCATGCGATGTTCTCCATCATCCTCGGTGCCATCCAGTTGCTGGTTGCGTTTGCGCAAGCGGAGGCGACCCAGCGCTTCGTTGACCGCAATACGTGTCAACCAGGCCGAAAAGGGTGCGCGGTCGGCAAACTGGTCAAGGTGCTGGTAGGCCCGGACGTAGGCATCTTGCATCACGTCTTCGGCCTCGGCATCATCGCGCAAGATGGCACGCGCAACACGATAAAGCCGCTGGTTATAGCGGCGCATGATGATCTCGTACAAGGCTGTATCGCCGGCCTTTACGCGATCGACGATCTTCTGGTCGGTCCAGCCTTCGGGGCTGGCCTTTTCCAGAGTTCCAATGGTTTCCATAGCTTTACAAGTATAGAGTTGGAACACAAGAAAAGGTTACATACCCGCCCTGGGTGAGGAATGGCCACCACAGCGCTGTTCGCGAACAACTTAGAGCCCAGAACCCAGAGCTTCGAACCTCATATAAATGCAATCCAATTTGCCACGGCTTGCTGCGGAGAAAGCATCCTTTCGCTTCCGTTGCTGCATTTCCTCGAAACCCGAAGTCCCTGTATCCAATCGCGAGTTCGCCACTCTCTTAGTTAAGGGGCAAGAAATGAGAGACTTTGATAACCGCCTCAACGTTGGCTGGTGGGCGCTGAGGATCGGTCTGGGAGTTGGACCCATCATCACCGGCATCGACAAATACTTCAACAAGCTGGCCGACTGGGGAATGTATCTGAGTCCTCTAGCGACAAAAGTCGTCCCCGTCAGCGCGTCAACCTTCATGCACGTCATTGGCGTCGTCGAAATTGTAGCTGGCTTGGTCATCCTCAGCCGCTGGACAAAACTTGGAAGCTACATCGTCATGCTTTGGCTGATCGCCATTGCCGTGAACCTGGTAACAACCGGCATGTTCTATGACTTGGCCATGCGTGACGTGGAGATTGCGGTTGGTGCGTTCGCGTTATCGCAACTGACGGCGGTGCGCGAACAGTACGCAACTGCAGAACAGGGGGCAAAGGCAGTAGCCAGTTCACAGCCTTCGCCAACCCAGTAGTACGACCTGCAACAAAATTCAATCGGAGGATGCTATGCGGAAACTTGCTTCGTTTTTTGTACTGTTTGGACTGTGTGCGATGCCAGCTTTTGCGGCTGTCGAGACCTACAAGGATGTGCCCGTGGTGGACGTCAACTGCTCCACGAAGGTGACCGCTGACCCCGACTCCCACACCCGCGCCTGCGCGTTAAAGTGTGCTGCGAGTGGTTTCGGCATCGTGACTCAGGACAAACACTACCTGAAGTTCGATGCAGAGGGGAATTCAAAGATCGTGGAAGCTCTCAAAGCCTCCGACAAGAAAGATCATCTTCGCGTGGATGTCAGCGGAGACGTGCAGGGCGACACGCTGAAAGTCACTTCGATCAAGCTGCTGTAATTCCGCGAGGCTAGATCTCGTGTGCACCGGGGATTTCTCCGCCCCGGTGCACGGGATGATCTACGAATTGTCCCATCAAACTCGGTATCGCACTTAGGAGAACGCGCAGGATTTCTGAGGAACACTTGCCATGGTCCTCGGAGCCGAGCGGATGGAGCCGTGTTTGCAATCTTTTCCGGAGGGACGAGGTATGCCAGCTGCCACCGTTGCAGATTTCGAGACGAAGGTTTATGCGAAGACCGTAAGACTGAATATTGGTCTCCAGATTAGAGGAGATAACCATGAAAATCTTTCTTGACACCGCCAGCTTAGACGAAATCCAGCGGGCGTCTGACTTTGGTCTGCTCGACGGCATCACGACAAATCCTACGCTGGCCGCCAAGGAAGGCCGGCCGTTCCGCGAGCTGATTCTGAAGGCCTGCGAGATTATGAAGGATGGGGTCGTGAATGCCGAAGTGGTATCCACTGACACGGAAGGGATGCTGCGTGAGGGGCGTGAGCTGGCGAGCTGGCACTCCAACATTGTGGTGAAGGTGCCGATGACGCTAGCCGGAGTCCGCGCCCTCCACGTGCTCCACGGCGAGGGCATCCGCATCAACGTCACGTTGGTTTTTTCCGCTGCGCAAGCGCTTCTGGTGGCGAAAGCGGAAGCCTACTTCGTCAGCCCATTTCTGGGGCGACTGGATGATACGGCACAAGATGGCCTCCAGGTGCTGCACGAAATCATGGATATCTACCGCGCCTATCAATTCCCCACGCAGGTTTTGGCGGCCAGCCTCCGTCACCCGCTGCACGTTGTCGAGGCGGCAAGAATGGGCGTCCACATTGGCACGATGCCATTCAAGGTCTTCGCGCAGCTTTTCAAGCACCCACTGACGGACGTAGGTCTGGCATCGTTCTCCAAGGATTGGGAAAAAGCGCGGCCGGTACTCGGTGAGATTGTCACGACCACCGGCGTACAGATCGCTGGGCATTGAGCTTGCAATGATCGGCTGGCGACCGGGCTTTGACGCAACTGTAATTGAATGCCTTCGCCCTATGGATAGGAGGGATCGACATGCAGTTAGGCAGTAAGGCTCCAATCTCTCGACTCGCCCGGTCAGGTTGCACTCTAAGTTGAGAGCCGTGTGCCTAACCTCCGGTCCAGATTGAATGCGGCGCTGATCAATGCGAGATGGGTGAACGCTTGCGGAAAATTGCCCAACGCTTCGCCTTGCGATCCTATTTGCTCTGCGTAAAGGCCGAGATGGTTGGCATAGCCTAGCATTCGTTCGAACAGGAGCATGGCTTGATCTAGTTTTTCGGGGACGTTCTGGCTTGCGCGAGTTAACGCCTCGACGAGCCAGAAGGAGCACATATTGAAAGTGCCTTCTTCGCCCGGAAGGCCATCAATCCTGGGGTGCGGGGGGTAGCGGTACACGAGGCTGTCACTGACGAGACCACCCTCGCCGGGGCTCTTGAGGATAGCATCGATGGTGCTGAGCATCCGGGGATCGTTCGGTGCCATAAAGAAAACCAGAGGCATGATGAGAAGCGACGCATCCAAGTCCTGGCTCCCGTAGAACTGTGTAAACGCACGACGTTTCTCGTTCCAGCCACGGGTCATCACTTCCTCGTAGATGCGATCCCGCTCCTGGATCCACTTCGCACGGTTCGCCGGCAAAGCACGTTTGCCCGCCAGCCGCACACCGCGGTCCAGAGCAACCCAGTTCATGACTTTGGAGAAGACGAACTGCTCTTCCCGATTACGCATCTCCCACAGTCCAGCGTCTGGCCGCTGCCAGCTTTCGCAGATCCAATCCAAACGACTACGAATCCTTACCCACGGATCGTATGCAATGGGGCCTACGTACTTGTTGTACAGGTAAAACGCATCCATGAACTCGCCATAGACATCAAACTGGAACTGTGAAATGGCAGCATTTCCGATGCGCACAGGGCGCGAGCCACGATATCCCTCCCAGTGGTCCAGCGTCTGCTCGGGGATCTGACAGTCGCCGTGGATGGTGAAGAGAACCGGGACAGGCTCATTCCGGCGGAGGTGCTTAGAAGCGTAATTTTCGATCCAATTCATAAATCCCGCAGCCTCTTTTCTGAAGCCGATGCGAAGGAAGGCATAGACGGTAAATGCTGCGTCCCGTACCCAGGTGTAGCGATAATCCCAATTCCGAGAACCGCCAATGACCTCAGGCAAGCTCGTGGTTGGAGCGGCGATGATTGCGCCGGTGGGGTCGAAGGTAAGAAGTTTCAGGACCAACGCAGACCTCTCCACCTGCTCTCGCCAGCGCCCTTGGTAAGTACAGGAGGAGAGCCAGTTGTGCCAGAACTTCACGGCGGACTGAAAGAGCTCTTGCGCTTCCATTTCGGTGGGCGCGGGGGGAACGGTGCCATCGGGGCCGTTAGCCTTGAGAATGAAAATTTGGGATTTTCCTTCCTCGAGTGCGAATTCCGCAGCCACGCCTCCCTGTCCGTCATACTTCAGGGGCACGGCGAAGGAAAGAGTGAAGGTCAAGTTGGTGGCATTAAAGCTCGCGCCGTTTCGGTCTAGCAGCGTCTCGTGGCTCTCACGTCCGTAGTCGAAGGCGGGACGACAAATTAGCGAGACGCGCACTGTGCCCCTAACACAATGAATGCGGCGACAGAGGTGGCGATTCCAGGGTGAATCGGCGGCAAGCCCTACGGGCATGAAATCCTCCAGTTCAGCAATGCCCTCTGGAAGCAAGAATCGCGTCACCAGGATGTTTGTGGAAGGCCAATAGAACTGTTTGTGCCGCACTTGATCGCCGACTGGGCAGATCTGAAAGCGACCCCCCTTGTTGTCATCCAAGATTGCCCCAAAAAGGCTTGAGGAGTCGAAGTGGGGATAGGAATACCAGTCGATCGACCCGTTCATGCCGACCAGGGCAACTGTGCGCATGTTACCGATGATTCCGTAGTTCTCGATGGGCTGATACGGCACCGGAGTGTCCTCCCATGATCGACAGCGAAGGTGACCCGTAGTATCCAACTCTTGTGGTTTCTACGGCACACGTACCTTTGCGGCCTGGAACGGAGGCGCTCCGTTTAAATACAGCGCGCGTATCGAGGCCAGTTGGCTGGTTGTTGCACTGAGCTGACTAACGTCGGTTATTCCATCAAAGGCAGTGGCATTCAGATACGTATAGATTTGCGGCGTGAGACTGAGCGTTGGATCCAACGTATTGATGTAACCCGGAATATTGGCGAGCGTGAAAGCGTTTCCCGTGACAGAACTTACCGTTCCCGTGAGCCGCGACCACCGGAGCAGCACATTCGTCGCCACCGCGGCAATGCCGCTATTCCCTGAGGTTATCCCCATAAGTTGCACACGTATTGTCTGTCCGGCAAGCAAGTCGCCACTGCCCGCAAATAATCCTCCCAAGCTCAGGTTCTGTGTCGACAGCGTCTTGGTATCCACCGAGTAAACGGTGCTCGAGCTCACCGTCAGGAATATCGTGGTGCCATTCGTTGTGTTGGAACTGGCCAAAGGAGATGTGGATGTGATCGGCACTTTGTCCTGGATGACCAGCCCGACTACCTCGGGGAGATTGGTGGGATAAATGGTACCTTCGACCTCATCCACCGCGACCGCGTCCAGCACGTCAATCTCGCTGGCCGTCACGGCGCCTGAGGAACTGAGGTCGGCATCGAGGCTGACGGTGCTGCCGATTGTTACGCAGGCAGCAGCAGTTCCCTGACAATTGCTATAGGTGACTGGCGCAAGATCGAATTCTGTGCTGGAAGAAACCGTGGCGGTGATGCTGTTGGCGTTTATTTTAGATTGCACGGTGATGCTATTCGAGCTGGCCGCGGTGACCACCCCGATGAAATCTTCGATGGTGTCCACGCTTCCGGAAGGGATTCCGGTCCGGACGTTGGTTGTGGCGGTCATGACATTTGGCTGGTTGAAATCTACCGTGATCCCGTTGGTTGTGGTGATGGCGTTGCGAAGATTGAAGTCCAATCCCACCCACTGATTCTGGTTCTCGGTGAGTGTAAGTGAAAGCGGTATCTGAATCGTGGTTGCCGCACCGGAAGGCATGGGACAGACCGCGCCGTTCGCGCAGTTGCCTACGGTCGCGCCGGAGGTGTTAATGAACACACCGCTAGAGACAGTCACGGTAACGTTGATTGAGGTGTATGTCCCGGCGGGAACAGACAGATTTGAGCCAATCAAACTGGAGTCGGTTTGCAGGCGCGTCATTTCATAAGATGCGGGCGTGATCGGCACGGTCACTAGAGTTCCAGACGAAGGTGTAAGCGAGACGCCAGCCACGGGGAGCGTGAAACTTAGTATAGAAACGCCGGCAGGCGGAAGATCGTAGAGAGTAATACTCAAGTGCGCGTTACCACCGGCACAGTCCGTCGAGCATCCTCCGTTCTTTAACCCACTACACGACCCCAAAACGAGAACCATGACCGATGACCCGAAGAGAAACAGCGCTTTGATTTTCATGACAGAGTTCAGTTTACGGGAACTAACTGGCTGAACAGTAATCGTCATGACCGTCAATGACCGAGTCATCGTGGCCAAAGCAATTGCCTCATGTTTGCCCAGAGCCTAGTTTCTGAAAACAATCTTAGGTTTGACTCCATTTCTGCACAACTAGGGAAATACCTCATAGCGCGCGGCGGAACGGCGGCCAACCCCTAACTTCAAGAACGCGATGTAGTTCTGGCGCACGAGCAAGCGGTTCAGGCTTTCGACAAGCTGGATTCTCTGCACACGCCAGAAGCGCGTGGGATTGAGGAGTCCTACCCTCCGTCACCGTTAGGAACGAAGGATTCGCCTCCTTTGATGAGCTTGTCTGCTCGTCTAAACTTTAGATTTGTAGCCCAATGAAAAGCCCGATTAAGGGAGGAAGTTGCACAACTATCCGACCACGATTCAACGCGATAGATTGTACGACCATTCATTTTTGCGTTTCGGGACCAGGAGGTTGGTGGTTCAAATCCACTCGCCCCGACCACTTAAATCCGGGTCCAGCTCGGACACATGGGTGACACAACGTACCTAGGAAGAGTTGATGGTCGCGGCCCGGAGCGCGTTCACGGGGAAGACCCGGCTCGTTCAGCCAAATAGCAACTGAATAGCCTTCTCCAAGCTGCAAGGTCGGCAATGGTTCAGCTGTCAACACTCAGAGTTGGTACACGCCAGCGATGCTCAATGCAAAAACTGACTGGAACGCCCCCTGAAGGCTCTGCCAGCGTCTTCTCCAAAGTGATCGACGGAGACCGAACTTGACCCTGTGATTTTGTGGGAGCCAACAAGAATGAAAAACGGTTTACAGGCGCCACCATTTCAGTGCGCTGGGGAAATGACGTAGCAGTCTCAATCACCTTGTCTCCACGAGTGGGCAGCAGTTAAGGCCGGATACTGATTTATCAAGCTGTCAAAAAGTCTCTTAACCTGCACAGTTTTCCATACAAATCCCCGTTGGACGGTACGGCTATATGCTTTGTTTCAATAAATTTTATGAGCTTCGGCTGGTATTGAACTAATTCGGTTCCCATACTTTTATTTTTCAATTGCGATGCGGCAACCTAATGAAAGTCTAGCATTAACCACAGAACCTTAAAGGGTTCGAGTCGACTTGGTCACTAGTCTGGCTTGTGCTGAGATAGAATTCTCGCGAGGTTGGCCCGAGAATGACGCCACATCAACTAGCCGTCAAAATCCGAAAACTCCGTGAACGAGCTCCAATCACAACCTCTTTCGAGCGGATTCTTACCCGGCGTGGTATTTGGGACAGAAGCAACGTTACGTATATCACGCAGAAGGACCACTGGCTCGGCTGGCTGTCCGAGTATAGTGGGCCGGGATATTACGGTCGAAAGAAGATGAACCGATCGGCAGAATATGCTTACAACCACATCGTATGTCCCCCAATGGTGCTGTGGCTTGGCGAAGCATCAGGAATATCGAAGGCAAAAGTTGCTGCGGCCAAGAGAGCTGCCATGTCGGCCGGAGCCCATCTTCCCGCAAAGAGCGCCGCTATAAGGAAGATCATTTCGTGGCAAATGATCGAGGTTTGCCTCGACACACAGGGTAGGTGAGAAAACGTCCCGTCGAACGCGCCGTTCTTAGTGACCGAAGAGAGAAAGTTTGCAATCCTGATCGCCGCCACAATCTTGTCCGCTCGGAAACTGGCCGAGTTGGAAAATCCAGACAAGCCTAGTCCGAAGGAGATCGCTGCCGTAGATACGGCGATCCGGCACGCAGCCTACATTCTTGGAGAGATCGATAGGAAGTGGCCGTCCAAGCCAAACACGCCATGACTCCATCGTCCGCTCTTGGCGATCAGCTAAGCTTCGCCGCCCTCGTCACCTGGTTCGAGGATACAGTGGTGCGACGCTTCATCCTCGGCGTGTACCGCGCAGAGCCACATCCCGCAAATCCCGCAATGGTAGCTCGCGGAAGTGTCACAAGGTTCGTCCATAGGCGATATTGCCTGGCAGGTCTGTTCGAGGTTTCGGGTTTCCGTCTGATTCATTTCTCGCACAACTTGGTGCCTCCTCGCAGACGGCCATTCTACGCCCGTAACGGCCAAGTGTCACTCAGCGTGAGAAACTTGCTTTCTCGTCGCCTCGAACTTCTCCCAAGCGGTCGTAAAATTGGACTCGCACTTCTCGATAGCATCCAGATCGCCGGACTTGACGGCCTGCTGCCACGCTCGCGACGCGCCTATCAGGTCTCCGAGATCTTGCTCACTCATCACGGTTCGATCGCCGCGGTGTCTGGCCGGAGCCTGCGACAAAGATCCTGACATTGGAGCCGCACAACTTTGGCAATTTTTCGATGCATCTGTTCTGGGGTGTCCATGCGCATTCCAATGGACGGACCGGCAACATACTACTCTGGGGTTGCAACGGCCATAGTACTTAGCCTCTCCAGCCATCCGGTATAGGGCCTCGCTTTGCCCGGGGATCATTCGCGTGATATAGCAATGTCTCGATGCTTACCCGAGAAGCTGCTTCATCGTACTCATGAAATGTCTCGCTGTCGCCAAACTGCCGGACGGCGCGGAATGGGTGTATGAGATCAAGCTGGATGGCTACCGAGCCCTTGCAATCAATTGCGAAGGCAAATTGAGCCTCTATTCCAGGAGGCGAAAAAGCTTTCACCGACAATACGTCCGCATCTTTGATGCGTTACGCGAGCTGCCCCAGAACACAGTCCTAGACGGTGAGATCGTTGCGCTAGACGACGCAGGCCGGCCGAACTTTAACCTGTTGCAACACTTTCGTTCCAAGGCGACCAAGATCGGCTATTTCGTGTTCGATCTCCTTGTCTTCCAGGGTAGCGATCTGACGCACTCTCCGCTCATCGATCGGCGTGCCACCCACCAAGCTCCAATTTGGTTCTCCGCTCATTCGCATCGTTCCCTATTTCGAGACCTCCGCAGCGACGATGCTGCAGAGCGCCCGCAAGCAGGGATTGGAAGGCGTCGTTGCGAAACGGCGCGATAGTCGATATGAGGCGGCGAAACGAAGCGGCGCTTGGGCGAAATTTCGCCTGAACGCCGGCCAGGAATTGGTGATCGGTGGCTACGTTCCCGGCGCCCATGGTCTCGATTCCATCATCGTTGGCTACTACAAGGAATCTGAATTGATCCACGTGGCGCGAGTCCGCAATGGATTCGTCCAGGCGACGAGAAGGCAGGTCTTCGCGAAGCTACAGCCCTTGGTGTCGCCTGATTGTCCTTTCGCCAACCTTCCAGAAACGCATAAAGGGCGGTGGGGGACTGGGCTAACCGCGGACGACATGAAAAAATGTGTTTGGGTCCGACCCAACCTAGTGGCCCAGATTGAATACTTGGAATGGACAGAAAGCGATCATCTGCGCCACCCGAAATTCATTGGACTTCGGAAGGACAAGACCGCACACCATGTCGTCAAGGAACATTCTGGAGAGAGCTAAAGCGGGGCAGTGAGACAACGGTTCCGATGCCGACGCCGCTTTGCGAACTGTTGAAACCGCGGATTGACAAAAAGGCGGGAATCATATTCCTCAACAAAGCGAATCGGCCGTACACATCCACAAAGGTCGTGAAGAAAGGGTTGTGGCCGCTGTGTGATGCGCTCGGCATTCCGCGAGCGGGCTTCCATGCGTTCCGGCACACGCACACGACAGTTCTTCTCGAAGCAGGAGCAACGCCGAAAGTGACGCAGCGGCAACTTCGGCACGCAGACCCACGGGTTACTCTCGATCACTACGCTCATGTGATTGACAGTTCTCATCGGGACGCGGTCGAAAAAGCGGCTACGCTTTTGGTCCCAAGTGTTCCCAAAAATCAGAAATGGGCTATGTAAATAAACGGGTTAGGTGGCAGTTGCGGTGGGTTCGAATCCCATCGGCTCCACCAAAATGCTCAATACCGTTCAAGTGTTACGTGCATGTTAATTTCCAGATTTTCATCCACCGCGGCCTGAACAATTCCTTTGTTACGGCGCTCTAATATCGCTCTATCTAATTGAACCAGAACTGTTTAGCCATATTTTAGTAACTACCAACGGTGACTTTCCTTTTCCTCAGCCTTTTGGTATCTTCCCGGTGGACAAATTCCCTGGCTATTCTATATCCTCCGCTTTCAGGCCCGGTCAATCCTGTTTAAGGAGCAGTCTTCATGCCTGTCGAATTATCTTCGAAACAGTTCCGCGGTGTCCTGTGCCGGCACTGCGGCAAGCCTGTACGTATCCCTACCATCGTCCAGCGCAAAGACTCCGAATCCCATGGCCATCCGACAAGCCTCCAAGCAAACGGCGATCAGCACTTTCAGCTCATCTCCCGCGTCTTCGTTCTTCGCTGCCGTTCTTGTGAAAGGGAATCGATCTACGCCATGGACCAGATCGTTGACTGCGTCTGCTCGCAGCCTCTGGTTTTCGGCCGGCTCGCTCACTCTGCCGCTGCGTCGTGATCTCCTCGTTCGAGATCCTGAAACGTCCCACTAACTCCATGTACCGGGAGACGGAGTTTCCGCTCTCCGCGAGTTTCGAATAGCTCAGGCATTTGGGACGAACGAGAATGGGGCTTGAGAGCAAATATTGCCGAGTGGCGGTGCTTCGGACTGCATGTGCCTAAAAACTGCGTGTAGAATCGGAGCGGATTCACAATCTCATGGCCCCAGCATCCAACTTGCCCGGTGCGAAAGGTTTCTCTGCTCGCCGTGTTCTCTTGGGCAGCATTGCGCTGCTTGTCGCACTCTATCTTGTCGATTTCACCTGGTATGAACTTCGCGTCCTGATTCCAAAACTTGGCGCATCGACCGGCTCCGTTCACCGCATCCGCCTTCTCGCCATTTCCTCAAAAGGCAGCAAAGTCGACTACGAAATCGACGCCGTCCATCCCGAAGAAGACGTCCCTTGCAGTCACTCGCTTTTTCCCGAGAGCGGCAATCGCCCATGCTGGTACATGGTCCGCCACGCCAACGATCCTATTCCAATGTAATGTGCTTGTTTGACCTGCGGAGCCGCCGGCACGTCCGCGCAAGGTCGTGCCGGCAATCCCGCATCCTCCCGCTGACGGGCTACGGAAGATCTTCCTAACGAACGTGATTGCGCAGTCGTCCTGACTGGTAGAGAAGACGCACGAATGACCTCTTCGTTTCACACAATCTTCAAGTCCACGGGACCTCGTCGTCCCCGATTGATTCCCGCGCGCCCGAACAGAGGCGAACAGGTGTAGTTCTACTGAAAGTACGCGCTCACTTCATTGTTTGGATTTAGAGATTATGCCTGTGTAGGGGCGGCCTTTCTACTTGCCCTGACGCAGGGACAGAGGCGGGTGGGGGCCAGCGATGCGCCAATTACGATCGCCAGACTAGCCGTTACCAAATGCTGAGGAGGGAATCCACCTTACGCCGCCCCGAGCAGCACCTTCGGCCCCGTAGGTTGCGGCGCTCCACCAACCGGTTCAATCGTCACCGCGAACGCCTTCGCCGGCGTATTCGCAGGTACTTCCGCCGTCCACATGCTGCCCCAGGAGTGCCCGCCCGGCCCCAATAGTCCCGCGCTGATCGGAGCGCCGTTCGTCGGCACGAGCCACATCTGATAACTCTTATCCTTCGGCAGCGCCGGCAAGTCCGCCGAGTACAGCACAATCCCTATCTTCGCATTGAATTTCACCACGCCACTGGCGTTTGCCCGATCGCTTGTTCCTGCCAATTTCACCGTCACCGTATCCGGCGAAGCCAGCACGCCCACCAGTTGCTCGATCTGCTCGCGGTCGTGAACCATCGCTTCCGCAGCCTGGCGCTGTTTCTGCAATTCCGCGGCAATCCTGCGGTTCTGCCAGGACAAAGCGAAGCTTACCAGCGCCAATGCCAGAGCCGCTGGCACCAAAACCCAATTCCACCAACTGCTCCCTAAAGCCGGTTTCCGGCCGGCAACGCCCCGGTCCGTCTCGGCGGGTTTCGCCGGCCACGCAACGCGTTTTTCCGCCTCCTGATTCGCCCGGATCCGCGCCATCAATTCCGCCTTGATCGTTCCAGCTGGCGCGACTTGCTTCACGGCAAAGGCCAGCAACGCCGCATCGCCGCGCGCCACCGCCAAGTTCGCAGAGCATTCCTCGCAGCCAGACACGTGCGCCTGCAACGCGGCCGCTTCGTCCTCCGGCAACGCGCCCAGGGCGAATAGTTCCAGCTCTTCCAAGCGAATGTGCTCTCCGCTAGTCAACTCAGCACCTTCTTCAAAGCCTCCATCGCGCTCCGAATCCTCGTTTTCACCGTCCCTAACGGCTGCCCTGTCTTCTCCGCAATTTCTGTATGCGACATTCCCTCAAAATAGGCACACTCCAACGCTTCCCGTTGGTTCTGTGGTAAGTTCCCCATCACCGTCCGTACTTTATCGAGAAGCAGGCTCTGCGCCGCCTGGGACTCCACGTCGATCTTGAGCGACACTCCCTTTTCGTCCAGCTCTTCGCTCTTGCCGCTCTTTCTTCGCAACTTCGAAATCGCCCGATTGCGCGCCGCGACCACCAGCCATCCTGCCAGTGACCCCCTCGCGGGATCGAATCGCTCTGCGGTGCGCCAAACCTGATAGAACAAATCCTGTAGTATTTCTTCGGCCGCCCCGGTGTCGCGCAGGATGCGCTTCGCCTCCGAAAACACCAATCCACTGTATCGATCGTACAGCGCAGACAGGGCCTCCTCATCTTTCTGCCCGATGCGTGCCAGTAGCGACCAATCCGTCTTGGTTTCTCCCGTTGTGCCTTGCGGCGTCACCGCACCCCAGTTCCGTTCACGTTGTCCTCCTCATAGTACGCCAATGTCCCTCTACTTGGATTGTCCCGGCCGTCTCGGCCTGTGCTTGTTGGAGATCGCCCGAATCTCGAGCCGCCTCTTCTGCTTCGCATCGAACGGCACCTTTGCCCTCTTCAGCGCCACATGGATCAGTTCACGAATCTCTGGCTCATCCAAAGTCGCGACCGTTTCCAACCGGATCGACCGCACCCGATTCCCGCTGCCACGCAGCCGCTTGGCAGGGTCGGGCAGAGCGTTCCCTTGCAAAAAAAACAGATTCACACACTGCGCATACAAAACGAGTGAAAATACCGCCTCGCTCGGCCGCTCTCTCGGCACAAAGCCGATCGCCAAGGCGTTGAAATTGTCATACACCATCTCCACGGCGCCCGGCGTCAACTTCCGCATCTTCGCCAAAGCCTTCTTCGCCAGACCCGCAATGGCCGGTTCAAACCGGGCCATCATCCTCTGAAGTTGCTCCCGCTCCGTCACAGTCTGACCCGTGCCGCCGCATCTTACCTCATCAAACACGGCCGCACCCGATTTTTCATCGTGCTGTCGGCGCAAAATGAGAATGTCCGGTTTGTGCAAAGTAGAAATGTCCGCTTCCATGGGAGGCCGAGGGGCCCATGGAAATGGAGCGGATCGCTTTGAGCCAACGAGAACGGGACCGATGGAAAGTGTTGCACGAGGTACAGCAGAAGCATCTGACGCAGGTCGAGGCAGCCGTGCGGCTTAAAGTAACCGACCGCCAGGTGCGGCGGATGCTGCTCCGCCTTCGCGAGCGCGGAGATCACTCCCTGGTTCACGGGCTGCGCGGCCAGCCATCAAACCGCAAGCTGGCAGCCCGCTTCGAACAGAAGATTCTGGCGCGACTGCGCCAGCGTTATGCGGATTTCGGACCCACGCTGGCCGCCGAACACCTCGCCCAGGAGGGTCTCTCCGTGAGCCGGGAGACGCTGCGAAAGTGGATGACCCAGGCGGCCTTGTGGCGCCCGCGCGCCCAGCGCGTGAAAACCGTGCATGTGTGGCGCGAGCGCAGAGCCAGTTTCGGGGAGCTGGTGATGCAGGACAGCTCTCCGTTCCGCTGGCTGGAGGATCGCGGTCCGGCTTGCCAGCTCATCGCCCTGATCGATGATGCCACCAGCCGCATCTGGGGACGGTTCACCGAGCACGACACTACCGAAGAGAACTTGCGAACCCTGCAGGGATGGTTACGGCGCTATGGACGTCCCTTGGCTCATTACACCGATAAAGCCAGCATTTTTCGAAAGGCCGGGCCGCAGCCGCTTCCCGAACAACTGCGGGGAGAGCCGCTGCGCACACAGTTTGGGCGAGCGTTGCACGAACTGGGGATCGAATGGATCGCGGCCCACAGCCCGCAAGCGAAAGGGCGTATCGAGAGGTTGTTTGAAACGCTGCAGGATCGCCTGGTGAAGGAGATGCGCTTGGCGGGAATCGACAGCATCCTGGGAGCGAATCATTTCCTGGAGACGCGCTTTCTTCCTGAGTGGGAGCAGCGGTTCACGGTCGTGCCTCGCTTGTCGCGCAATGCGCATCGACCACTCAGCCGAGAACAGCACTTGGAAGAGATCCTGAGTGTGCGCGTGGCCCGTAGGGTGGCCGAGGATCACACCGTCAGCTGGGATGGAAATCGCTGGGGGATAGTGCGGGAAGAAGTCTGTGCCGGGCTTCGTGGAGCTGCGGTTGAGATCGAACGGCGGTTAGACGGAAGTCATTGGTTGCGCTACCGCGGGCGCTATCTGCGGCTGCACTCTTGCTCAGAACCCTCACGAATGTCCGCAAGTCCTTCCGGCCTACGGCCTCCAGGACTTGCGGAACAAGCACCAAGACCCAAAAACAAAATCAAACCTAAATACCATGTACCTGCGAATCACCCTTGGAGAAAACCATGGAAGCGGACATTTCTATCTGGCGAAAACCCGGACATTTCTACTTTGCGTTGACAGATTTTTCATCGTGCTTCCGTGCATGTTAGCTTGTTTGCCGTTCATCTGGCTGAGAGAATACCGTCGTGTCCATTCCTCAATGGCTTGCTTGGGCGCGCCGACTCCAGGCCAATGCCCAGTCGGGTCTCACCTATTGCAAAGACAAATTCGACATTCAGCGCTACGAGGAAATTCGCTCCATCGCCGCGGAGATGATGGCGTCAGCATCACCTCAATCGGGCGCGCAATCTCTAAAACAACTCTTCGCCAAGCAATCCGGCTATGCCACTCCCAAAGTCGATGTTCGCGTCGCCGCTTTCCGGAACGAACGCATCCTTCTTGTCCGCGAACTCTCGGACGGCTTTTGGACTCTGCCCGGCGGATGGGCCGATGTCGGTGAGCCTCCCTCCGTTGCGGCGGCCCGGGAAACCCGCGAGGAATCTGGCTACGAAGTCCGCATTAGAAAACTCGCGGCCCTGTTCGATCGCGACCTTCACGACCACCCGCCTTACCCGTTTCATACCTACAAACTCTTTTTCCTCGCCGAACTCACCGGTGGTGCTCCGCAAAACAGCAATGAGACCGCCGACGCCGAATTCTTTGCCGAGAGCAGTATCCCGCCGCTTTCCCTGACCCGCGTCACGCCTTCTCAAATTGCCCACCTCTTTCATCATCTCCGTCATCCCGAACTTCCCACGTCGTTCGACTGACTTCTCTGTTCCTCTTTTGTGTTCGCAACGCTTCTCCCCTAGACTTCTTGCCGAATGTCGCGCTCCTTTGATGTCCTCATCCTCGGCGCCGGTGCCGCTGGCCTGTTCTGCGCCATCGAAGCCGCCAAACGCGGTCGCCGTGTGGGCCTCCTTGAACTCGCCGATCGCATCGGCAAGAAAATCCTCATCTCCGGCGGCGGACGCTGCAATTTCACCAACCTTCACACCACGCCCGAAAATTTTCTCTCCGCCAACCCCCACTTCGCCAAATCCGCCCTCGCGCGCTTCACTCCAAAAGATTTCATCGCTCTCGTCGAAAGCCACCACATCGCCTACCACGAGAAAACTCTCGGCCAGCTCTTCTGCGACAATTCGGCTACCGACATAACCAACCTTCTCGAATCCGAATGCCACGCCGCGCACGTGCAAATTTTTCCCAACACGCGCGTTACCGAAGTGATCCGTTCCACCGAATTCGTGCTCCGCGCCGATTCCGACGAATTTCGCGCTCCGATTCTCATCATCGCCACCGGGGGCCTCTCGATCCCCAAGATCGGCGCCACTTCCTTCGGTTACGACCTTGCGCTTCAGTTCGGTCACAAAATCCTCCCCACGCGCCCGGCGCTCGTTCCCTTCGTCTTCGATCGCACCGACCATCGCCGCTACGCTGAACTCGCCGGCGTGTCCACCGAAGTCATCGCGTCCATCAACAAAACCTCCTTTCGCGAAAAAATGCTCTTCACCCATCGCGGCCTCAGCGGTCCCGCGATCCTGCAAATCTCTTCCTATTGGAAAGAAGGCCAATCCATTCACATTGACTTGGCGCCGCACCGCGACGCCACCGCGCCCATTCGCGCTTCCACCCGTCGCGATCTCGCCACCACGCAAAAAGCTCTTCAGCAATTCCTCCCCAACCGCCTTGCTTCACGCTGGTTCGAATTCCATGCTCCCGCGAATTACACCAGTCCCGCGCTCGCGGTTTTCGAAAAGCAGCTGCACGACTGGACTCTTTTGCCCATTTCAACCGAAGGTTACGAAAAAGCCGAAGTCACCGCCGGCGGTGTCGACACACGCGGAGTCTCGAGCAAATCCATGGAATCGCGACTCGTTCCCGGTCTCTTCTTCATCGGCGAAGTGGTCGATGTAACCGGCCACCTAGGGGGTTTCAATTTTCAGTGGGCCTGGGCCTCCGCTGCCGCAGCCGCTCGCTCCCTTTAACCGTGGGGCACCCTGTCTGCGCTCTTCGCCAATCTGCGACGCAGTCGACATTGCGTTATTCTTACTGCTTGTGTAGCAGCCGCCTTCTGAAGCGGGCGCATTTCCTATCAGCAGAGGTGCACATGGCCGAACTCCTGCAATGGCAATCTGACCAACTCGAAACGCCCATCGGCAAGCTTCTCATCATCGCCGACCACGACGGAAACCTCCGCGCCGCCGACTGGACCGATCACGAAGAAGGTATGCTCCAACTCTTGCGCGTCCAGTATGAGCAAACCGAATTCCACCTCGAACCCGCCAACAATCCCAATGGCCTGACGGATGCCCTCGGCCGCTACTTTCGAGGAGATCTCCACGCCATCGACGCTTTACCCGTGCAAACCGCCGGTACGCCTTTTCAGCGTGAAGTTTGGAGCGCGTTGCGAACCATTCCCTGCGGCACCACCATCTCCTACGGCAAGCTCGCCCAGCAAGTCGGCCGGCCTGCAGCCGTCCGCGCCGTCGGCTTGGCCAACGGCGCAAACCCAATCCCCATCGTCGTTCCTTGCCATCGCGTAATCGGATCCAACGGCAAGCTCACCGGCTATGGCGGCGGCCTAGACCGCAAACGGTGGCTCCTCGAGCATGAAAAATGTGCTGCCGTCAGTCCGCAGCAGCAGCAACTCCCGTACGCAGTTCCCCAACGCTCAGCCGCATCAACCCGAAAGCGCTGACGCCATCCCCTCTTTCTCGAGGCCCGCTATTCTTTTTACTGTACTAGCTGTTATAATACAGTAGTGATCCCATTCCGCGTCTCCTTCGAGCCCGGCCGCTCTCTTTACGAGCAAGTCGTCTACGTCGCCAAGAAAGCCGTCGTCTCCGGCCAGATGCGCATCGGCGAACCCTTCCCCTCCGTCCGTGAACTCAGCAAATCGCTAAAAATAAATCC
This sequence comes from Candidatus Acidiferrales bacterium, assembly GCA_963722985.1. Taxonomy (GTDB): domain Bacteria; phylum Acidobacteriota; class Terriglobia; order Acidiferrales; family UBA7541; genus Acidiferrum. The sequence goes on from CAVROZ010000012.1 coordinate 23,186, forward strand.
CAACACTGCCCATAAAGTCATCACCCACTTGGTTGCGGAAGGCGTCCTCGAGATTTATCCCGGGATCGGCACGGTCGTCGCGAAACTTCCTCCTTCCACCGCTGCCGATCGCAGCTATCTCTTGCAAAGGGAACTGGAACAACTGATCGTCGAAGCCAAACGGCTAGGCCTGACTTTCGACGACGTAGCCTCGGCCATGGCCAAACACTGGAAGGTCCTCGAAGGGAGTCGAAAATGAACCAGATTCTGAGCGCGGTCGACCTTACAAAGAGATTCCGCAATACCGAAGTCCTCGACCGCCTCAACCTGACCGTCCCCGAGCACAGCGTCTACGCCTTGGTCGGTCCGAACGGAGCAGGCAAAACAACCACCATTAAAATCCTGATGAACGCCCGTCGCCCGACCGAAGGAATCGCGGAAGTCTTCGGACGCGACTCGCGAAAACTGTCCCCCGCGGACTTTGCGCAGATCGGCTACGTATCGGAGAACCAGCAAATCCCGGATTGGATGACCGTCGAATCCCTAATGAATTACCTGAAACCCTTTTATTCGACGTGGGATGATGCACGCGCAACCGAATTGCTTCGCCAATTCGAACTCCCGCCGGATCGCAGGATCAAAAATCTATCGCACGGTATGCGCATGAAAGTGGCCCTCGCATCTTCGCTGGCCTACCGTCCACGTCTGATTGTCCTGGACGAGCCATTCACCGGCCTCGATGCCCTTGTTCGCGATGAACTGATTCAGGGCGTCCTCGAATGCGCGGAAGGCGCTACCATCCTGATTTCCTCCCACGACCTTTCCGAAGTGGAGAGCTTCGCCAGTCACGTCGGCTATCTCGACCGTGGCCGCCTGCAATTTTCCGAAGAAATGACCTCGCTCGCGGATCGCTTCCGCGAAATCGAAGTTACACACGAGAATTCCGAACCGCCGCCGACATCGCTGCCGCCCACGTGGTTGAACACAGAACAATCTGCAACCGTCGTCCGCTTCGTCGATTCGCAGTTCGACCAGGAACGAACCTTCGCCGAAATCCTCCGCCTGTTCGGCAACACCGGTCAAATCTCCGTGAAACCCATGCCGTTCCGTTCAATCTTCGTAACCTTGGCCAAAGCAGGCCGAAAGGCGAAGTAAAACAATGCGTCAAGCGTTGCACATTTTCAAAAAAGACCTTCGGCACCTCTGGTTCGAGATTGCTGTAGCGATTTTCGTAGTCGCGGCATTCACATTCACGGCGGCGCGTCGAGCGCACTGGCTACAGGATCCCGGAACGAACCGAATCGGCGCTTGGACCTTGGTGCTAATTCTGCTGCCTCTGGTTTGGTGGACGCTGATCGCTCGGGTGATTCACGACGAGCCCATTCCCGGTGACAACCAGTTCTGGATCACCCGCCCTTATTCGTGGAAAAGCTTGCTTGCCGCCAAAGCACTCTTCGTCCTGGCCTTCGTCAACCTTCCGATGCTCCTGGCGGACATCATCATTCTCTACGCCTACGGACTGCACCCGCTTGGAACCGATTTTCCCGGTCTTATTTGGAGTCAAGTTCTTCTGGCGATTGTCTTCATCCTTCCAATCGCCGGGTTATCCGCGCTGACTTCTGGATTCGTCCAACTCGTTCTCGCAGTCCTGACTCCGTGCGTCATCGCCCTCGGCATCGCCATCGTCGCGCCAAGTGCAGTCATCGGCGGCTTTCTCGGCGGCTCGGATTGGGTCAAAACGTACTACGTATTTCTCATCATCGCCGTCGCAACTGTAGCGATTCTCGTGTGGCAATATTCAACTAGAAAGACCGCCGCCGCTCGCATTCTGGCAATCGCTGTGTCCACGCTCGCGGTTTTGGGTTTTACACTGATTCCAGGTTCCGCGGTCTTGAAAATTCAATCCTGGTTCTCCAAGCAAACTGTCCAGGAGTCCGTGCCTCAGGTCGATTTCGATTCGACCGACAAGTGGCTGTCCCGCGCAGTAATCGAAAGAGGTAACCGCGTTCGCATCGAGCTGCCTCTGAACATCACTGGCCTGCCTTCCGGCGTGTCCGCAAAACCAGAGGGATTCTCCCTGCAGCTCCAGGCCCCCGACGGGACGACGTCGCGCATCGATCAAGTCCCACTACACTATGTAAGCAACATGGACCAAAAATTCTCACTGCAGTTCACTTTGGATGAATCTTTTTACGCAAAGGTCAAAGACGCTCCGCTCACAATTCACGGATCGCTCGACCTGACAATTTTCGGCAACCGTCAATCCGCGCGCATTCCGTTCGGAGACCAACCTGTCACTGTCCCGCGCGTGGGCGTCTGTTCTTCAAGCGCGGCAACCAACAGAAGCTATTTCCTGATGTGTACCTCGGCGTTTCGATTCCCGCCGCTACTCGTCTCCTACCGCTTCATTCAATCATCGAAAGGCGCCGGCCAGGATGCTTCAACCTCCACACAACCTCGATCGATCTCCTATTCTCCATTCCCCGCCGACACCGGAATCAACCCGGTCAGCCAGGACTTCACCTTTTCAAGCACTTCCGGACCGCTATCGGAAGCCCGAGTCGACACCATCGCACCGCTCGCCTACCTCCAACGAAAATTTACCATCGGCGACCTCCGCCTGGCCGATTACGAAGTTCCGCGAACACCGGCCGAGCCCTAGCCGGGGGCCGCTGTTTTGCACAAGAGTCCTTAAGCCAGTCGTCCGGGACGTATCAAACCCTTAGCGCTGTGGGTGTTCGGTCCTTAACAATGTGACCGGCTCAATCCTACGTCAGAGCTTCAACCCTTCTTCGCAGTCGGCGGCAAAATGCCATTCTGGCGCAAGTACATAGCAGCTTCGGCGTAGTGATCGGCCCAATTGCTGGCCAGTACCAAACAGAACCACGCGTGTGTCACCTGTTTGCCGCCGAATCCCTCGGTGGTTTCTCCCAGTTTCGAATCGTCCATTTTCGCCAGCGTCTCCGAGCAAAAATCGAACGAGGTTTTTAGCGCGGCGGCGAGCTTGTCTTTCGAATCCGTATCTTTCACCTCGTCGCCCTTGGGAGCCGAGACCCCGGCGGCCTTGCTGCACAACAGGTTATTTGCGTCGATCATGTGCGCTACAAGGTGGCCGAAGGTCATCTGGTCGGGCCCGGGTTTGTAGCTGAATTTATCGGCAGGCATCGCGTCCACGGCGGCGAGCGTGTTTTTCTGCCGCCCCGGCAGAATGTCCCGCAACGCGCTGCTGACCGGATTCGGCGTCTGCGCCGGGGTCGGTTGCGGAATGGCCGACGTGGCAAGTAACAGTAAGGCAGGAATGACAAGCGTTGTCTTCATTTTGTCCTCATTTCCATTCGGATTTCTTCAAGAAAGTATGCTTGTGCTGAAATAATGTCCAGCCGAGGGCTCATGCACTCGGCATGAATCGGACCGCCCCACTATAAACCTTTAGGACGGAATAATCCTCGCCGGTGACAAGCCCATCGGGCGCTCTCGCTGACTCGCGCGGACACGTATATTACTTCAGATGTAACACCAACGCAGAGTATATTACGCGCCATAATAATAATCAGCATTCGGGAATTCCACGATCTTGCTTAATTTCCTCGCGCATTTCCCCCGACCTGATAGTAGAATGCAGGCCACAAAACACATGACGAATCCCAAGAAAAAACAACCGTGTCGCTGCACTCACGGAAAGTCTATTCATCGCGTGCAGCGCGACAAAAAGGGCGATCTCCGCCACCCGTGCTTCTTCCCCGATTGCAAGTGCAAAGACTACAAACCCGTCTCCCACTAGCCTTTGAACAAAACATACTCGGAAGGTCATCGCCGAATTGCGCGTCACCAAGCGGCCTGTCGGACATCAAGCCCGCCTTCTGCTCGTCCTAAGGCACGAGTCGAGTCGAGTCGCCGAGCGATGCGTGTGGTTGTTGGCGCTTGAGGAGTCGTCCAAGGACTGGCCTAGGGACCGGAGGCTTAGCTCCACTTAAGTTCGACATTTGCCTGGGCGACCATTTGGCTTTAACCTCTGATGAAGCGAAGTGAGTGTCATCGGACCGGCTGTGTCCGTTATTACTTTTCAGTATAGTTGGCGGTGTCTATTTCCTAGCGCGGCACTTTCCGTCCTTGCGCTTCTCGCCAGGACAAGTTCCGCCCGCGAACGCGCGCCCCTCGGCCGAGGCTCTTCTCCGGGTTGCCGATCGCCGCCACGCCCAAAGCGTGCTTACCTGAGCGCTTGAGGAAGGCGGTCATCGTCGGCAGCAACTTCGCATACTCCCCAATAGCGACGTCCTTGCCAGGCTCACTCGGCGTTACATTCAGTTCGCGTCGGCAAGCCTCCGGTTTGGGATCGCTTCCGGCAACTTCTCGGACCAGCAAGGCGGCGCTAGCAGCTGCTGTACTTCCCGCACAGCGAGAGGCCATCCTCTAACCGTCATGATTTCAAGTGCTTCCGTAGACGCTAAGGGCCCTAAGGATTGCCGTTATTTGGCTTCGCCCCCACCGCCCAACTCCCATTACCTTCCGCCCATTGCGCGAGTAAACCCTTGGTGCCACAATCACAACCAGAGCCCAGTATGGGCCAGCCATTGGCAGGAACCGTTCCGCCTCTCCTGGTGTCTAAGGTTAAGAGCGGACAAAGGTTGGAGCATTCAGCCCAGCCGACTTAGGCCAGTTCGCCGCGACCTGGTTTTTGGCGTAGGTGAAGAAAGGCAGACCGTGTCCGATTGGGCCAGCGCCCTCTCGTGGGGCAGAGATGAAGCGGAACTCGTCACCGAGTTGCAAGCGGGCTCGGAAACGGCTTTCGACTGGTTAGTCACCCACTACCACGGTCCTGTCTACAACTTGATCCTCGGCATGCTCGGCGACACTGCCGACGCGGCTGATGCGGCGCAGGAAGTTTTCTTGAAAGCCTTCAAGGGCATTCGTCAGTTTCGTCGAGGCAGCTCCTTGAAGACTTGGCTCTACCGCATCGCGATCCGCGAAGCGCTCAATCATCGTCGCTGGTTCAAGCGTCATCTGCTGAAAAATGTCTCGATTGATGCCCAGCCCGAAGAAGGATTCGCGCAGATCGATGTCGAAGATCTCGGCGCCACTCCCTTCGACCAGCTGGCGGCCCAGGAGATTCAAGTCGCGGTGCAAGGCGCCTTGCAGGAAGTGCCCGGAGTTTTTCGCAGCGCCGTCATCCTGCGAGACCTCGAAGGCCTGAGCTACGAGGAAGTCGCCGAGGTTCTCGAAGTCAGTGTAGGCACCGTCAAGTCCCGCATACTGCGCGGTCGACGGGCGCTCAAGGAAATTCTGGAACCACTGCTCGGTGACCGGTACACGGCCGCGCCGAAGGAATCAAGTTCGGGTGCAGTGTCGCACGAACACCGATCGGGAGTCGGGGCGCAGATCGGTTTGAAGGCCGCCTACGTGCGGACCACGAATTGGACGGGTGCCGAGGAAACACTGCGTCTTCGCCAGACGCGAGAGGATCAACCATGAGTTGCAAGACTGTACAAACTCGGCTGGCTGGGTATCTCGACGATGCCGTCGCGAACGCTCCTAGACCCGAAGAGCGCCGCGAAGTCCGTCAGCATCTCGATCGTTGCGAAAATTGCCGAGAAGAGTTGCAGCGCTATCGCAGATTATCTTTGCTTCTTTCGCGCATGCCGCGCGTGGTTCCCCCTGCCGATCTTGCGGTGCGCATTAAAGTAGCCGCAGCGCAGGCTCAAGAAAACGAAGGCCTGGCGCGCCGCTGGCAGCGCGTCAAGGACCGCGTCGAGATCTTGTCGGACAATGTGTTTCGTCCTCTGACCGTGCCCGCCACCGGCGGTCTGTTCTCCGCATTCATCATATTTGCCTTTGTGCTTCACATGATTGTTCCCGGCATCACCGTGCGAGCCGATCCCAACGACATTCCGACCGGCTTGCTGCAACCCGCAGAGCTCATCTCTCTTTCCGGTTATCCCGACGCGGTCGTTGCCGAAATGCAACATCCGGATTTGGAATTGCAGCATGACCTTTTGGTCGACGTCACCGTCGATTCGAACGGCCAGATGACCACGTACAACATTATGGCCGGCATGGATTCACCCGACGTTCGTCATCACCTCGATCAGATGCTGATCTTCTCTCGCTTCCGTCCGATGCTGAGCTTCGGTCGTCCGACTGCTGGCGGCCACGTAGTCATCAATTTCAGCGCTGTCCACGTCCGCGGCTAATCCAAACGGCACAGGGCTTTGCCTGCGCTTCCGGAGCATAAGAACGTTGTCACCCGCGAGCGGAGTCCGCGAAGCGCGGGACCTGCTTTTTCTGGCACCACAAATCGCTTACCATTGCGTCTCCAGGGTTTTCGTACCTTTTCCCCGCACTTCGTGTTCAATGGAACCAGGAGCTTACCGTGTCCACTACCCGGCTTCGCCTTTCGATCCTCGCTGCCTGCCTGCTTTTGGCGCGCTCTCCCGCCCTTGTTTCCGCGCATCCGCAAAGTAGTGTCGCCGACAAATCTTTGTTGGATGCCGCCAACAAGGACCGCGCGGCCGAAAACCTGCCCCCTTTGAAATGGGATCCCGCGCTCGCCACTGCAGCGCACCAGCACGCTCTCCGCATGGCCAAACTGAATCAGCTCTCCCATCAGTTTCCCGGTGAACCGTCCTTGCAGGATCGCGCCCGAGAGGCTGGCGCACGGTTCAGTGTGATCGCCGAAAACGTGGCGCAAGGTGCGACCATCGGCGTCATTCACACACAATGGATGAATTCTCCACCGCATCGCGCCAATCTCATGGATCCGACGCTGAACGCGGTCGGCATCTCGGTCGTTCAGTCCGGCAGCACCCTGTTTGCCGTGGAGGATTTCTCGACGGCCGTGCCCGATTTCTCTCAAGCGGAGCAGGAGCGGAAGGTTGCTGCCCAACTCGATTCCCAGGGCTTGGTCGTTGTAACCGGATCGGCCGACGCCCGCAAAACCTGCCAGCTCGATAAAGGCTGGTCCGGATCGAAGCCTGCAGTGGTCCTTCGCTACGAAATGTCGGACCTGAGCAATCTTCCCGACGAAATCAGCCGGAAAATAAACTCGGGAAAGTACCACTCCGCGGCCGTCGGTGCATGCGCGGCCGGCGACTCGTCGGAGTTCACGCGTTTCCGCGTCGCCATCCTGCTGTTCTAGCCTTTGTAACGGCCACTCTTGAGCGCCCTGCCTTCAGGTAGGCATTTCGGCCCATACTCTGCGCTAATAGCCGCCATAAGGAAATCCCAGTTGCGTTTTCCATAGGACTCGATAAACTGCCATACATGAACTTCGAGGCTTACTCGTATTCGTGGCGATTTACGTACCGTACCTGCCGGGAACGAGGGGCCGCCGTCTAAGCAAGTCGAATTCAGCGATATTCGGCCCACTCGCAATGAGTGGGCTTTTTTATTTTGTGCCGGCTCATTTCAGGGAGGGAAGAAGGAAGAGCACATGATCATCTCGATGAAGCTCCATGCGACGCGTCAGGAAATCGACGAGGTTTGCGGGATCGTGACGCACTTTGGTTACAAGGTTCACTCCATCGAAGGCGAGGAACGCGTCGTGATCGGCGTGGTTGGCGTCGGCGATGTCACGCCCTGCCTCGAATCCGTCGAAGCGATGCCGCAAGTCGAAAAGGTAGTGCGCATTACGGCTCCGTACAAATTCGTCAGCAAGGAATTTCGCAAGGATAAGACACGGATCAGAATCAATGGCACGGAAATTGGTGGCGACGAGTTTGTCGTTATTGCCGGTCCATGTTCGGTCGAGAGCGAAGACCAAATCATGCGCTCCGCACAAGCGGTCGCCAAAGCTGGCGCAAAGCTTCTTCGCGGCGGCGCCTTTAAACCACGGACCTCGCCCTACGATTTCCAGGGCATGGAAGAAGAAGGATTAAAGCTGTTGCAGAAAGCCAAAAAGGCCACAGGCTTGGCGATCGTCACCGAAGTCATGGGCGATCGCGACGTGGACCTGGTCGCGAACTATGCCGACGTAATGCAGGTCGGTGCTCGCAACATGCAGAACTTCATGCTCCTCAAAGCGCTCGGCAAATGCGGCCGTCCTGTCCTGCTCAAGCGCGGCCTCAGCAGCAGCATCAAGGAACTGCTCATGAGCGCGGAATACATCACGGCTCATGGCAATCCCGAAGTAATTCTGTGCGAACGCGGCATCCGCACCTTTGAAACCGCCACGCGCAACACCTGCGACATCTCCGCGATTCCCGTGCTGAACGAACTGACGCACTTGCCGGTCATCCTCGATCCCAGCCACGCTACCGGCAAGCGCAGCCTCGTGCCGGCCGTCGCGCGCGCCGGAGTCGCGATCGGCGCGGATGGCTTAATCATTGAAGCGCATCCCGCTCCTGAAAGAGCCGTCAGCGACGGTGCCCAATCCCTCGAACTAGGCCAGTTCGCCCGCATGATGGACGACCTCAAGCCCTACATCGATCTCTGGAAGCAGTCGCGCATCAAAGAACTTGCCGCCACCGCGCACTAGCGCGATGCGCAGCGGTTCAGGTTTGGTGCAAAAAGAGCGAAGCCCGGGAATCTACCCGGGCTTCGTCTGGTTCAGGGTTCCGAAGGTTGCGCCAGGGAAATCACGCCACCTCCGGTGGTGGGCTGTTTAGGAAGGGCCTACGGGGTCAGGAACAACGTGGCTTGGTACGGGGAACTCTGCCGGCGCACCATTGGCGATTGCCCGATGCAGCAACTTGCGCAAGAACAGGCGTTGAGAAGGAGACCGCTGTTTCAGTTCCGATAGGAGCCGTCGAAAATCATCCGTCGACAGCCCTTGTGCATTCCGTTTCTTGGTCATGTCCGGCACAGGTAGAGAGAAGCAGTCGGTTTCATACATTCCGGTCGTTTTTGCCATCGCCTCCCCCTCCTCGAGGCTGATCTCGATCTGCTGCGGCTTTCGTGCCATGGACAACTCCTGACGCCACACTTTGCACCACCCCTGAACGAACAACAATGCACCGCTGGTGAACAGTGGATGGACCACAGGTGAACCGTCAAAGGGATTGATCTAACTGAAACGAATGGTGATATTCGAGCTACTCGTAGCGGAGCGTAATCATCGGATCGACTTGAGAAGCCCGTCGCGCGGGCAGAATGCCCGCCAAAGCAGCAGCCACCAGCAGTAAAAGGGTGGCCAGCAATAACGCCAAGGGATCGGCAAAGCTTAGGCCAAATAGCATGCGTCGCACCAAATACACGCCAAGCAGCGCGATCGGTATCCCAATGGGAACTCCGATGAGTACGAGCAGCATCGTCTCCCTCAGCACGTGCCAGCGAATTCTGGCGGCCTCCGCACCGAGCGCCATACGGATACCAATTTCTCGCGTACGGCGCGCTACGGTATAAGCCATCACGCCATAAAGCCCGATGGCGGCCAGCACGATCGCGAGAATCCCAAAGGCTTCTGAGAGCTGCTTAACAAACCGGTCCGTCTCGAGCGAGTCGTCCACCAATCCCGACATCGTGCGAATTTCGATCGGTGGAATTGAGGAGTTCGCCGCCTGCACGGTTTTGCGAATGGAATCGCTCACGCTCGAGGGATCGGCAAAGGTGCGCACTTCAAACGCCGGTCGGTTTTGCTCCCACATGGGATTGAACAAAGGGACGTACAGGCGTTCGACCGATTTTTCTCGCAAACTGTTGTACCTCGCGTCTGCAACCACGCCGACAACTTCGGCATCGGCCGGGTTGCCGGGATAAGTATCGCGAACGCGTTTGCCGATGGGATTGGTGTTTGGAAAGAAACGCCGCGCGAAGCTCTGATTAATAACCGCGGCCCGTAATCCGGTCGCGCGGTCTTGCGCATCAATCTCGCGTCCCATCAGGATCGGGATTCCGACGGTCGAAAAATAGCGCGGCCCCACGTGATCCATCCGCGTGTTCATGGTCTCACCAGGTTTTGCGGTGTAGCCTTCGACCCATACCGGATCGCCAGATTCTTCGTTGAGAAACAGGCCATTGCCAGAGACGGCCACGGTCCTTACACCCGGAAGTGCCGCGATGTGGTCCAACAAATTCTGATACAGAGACAGCCTTGCTGGTCCCTTAAGGCCGGTAGCGGCGGCGTTGACTCGAAACAGGATGAAGTTCTCCCGGTTGTATCCAAGATTAACTTCGCTGAGTTTCGCGAGACTATGCACAAACATCCCAGCGGCAACCAATAGGATCAAGGAAACTGCGACCTGCGCGACGACAAGCACTTTTCCCGCGGGCAATCGACTGCCGCGTGAATCGCTCTTGATGTTTTGTGAAGTCGATTTCAGAACTGGCGAAAGGTCTAGGCGCGTGAGTAGCAGGGAAGGGATCAATCCAAAAAGAATCGCGGTCAAAACCGTAACGCCAAGAGTAAACGCCAGCACACGCAGGTCCGGATGAATATCCAGTGGGATGCTCCCGGCACCTCCCCTTGAAACCATTCTCAGCAAGAGCCTGTCGGCCCAATTCGCCAGAAGCACTCCCGCCGCCGCGCCGAGCATTGCCAGTAGGAGGCTTTCTGTAAGCAACTGCCGGATCAAGCGCTTGCGTCCCGCTCCTACCGCTAGCCGCATGGCGAACTCTTTTTGCCGCGCTGCTCCCCGGGCAAGCAGCAGATTCGCCACATTGGCGCACGCAATCGCAAGAACCAGCGCAACCAGAGCCATCAGAAACTGCAGCGGCTGAGTGAAGCCCGAGCGAAGTGTGGAAACGCCACGCCCACCCGGCTGCAACTTTAGGTACTGGTCAAAATTTCCTTTGCGCTGTTCCTCTGTCATCCTGTTGCCCGCCGCCGCGGTTAGAGCATGGGTGAACTGCACATTCATCGCCGCGTTGGCTTGCGCCAGCGAAATTCCCGGCTTTAGGCGTCCGAGCACCTGCAGCCATTCATACTCATTCAGGACGCCTTGCGGCGATGGGCGGAGGTAATCCATGCCGGGATACACCGCGTCTTGCATCATCATCGGCACCCAAACGTCCGGCAACTCTCCAACCGTTTCGCCAAAAAATCCCGGCGGCGCCACGCCGATGACCTCGAACGAGGTGTCGTGAACCTTGATCGACTTTCGAAGAATAGATGGATTCAAATTGTAGCGATGCTTCCAGAAGGGATAGCTGACAACCGCAACCGGGCAATCTCCGCGCGTGCGCTCCACTTCTGTGCCAAAAAATCGGCCCGCAGCAGGCTGTAACCCGAGCGTGCTGAAATAAGCACCGCTAACCAGCTTGACGCGAGCCTGTTGCTTGTCGCCGCCGCCCACTGCCGAGTCGCCAAGGCTGACTTCGAGTTCCGGCAGGCTGCTATCGGCGGCGAACATCCCGGAAAAGACTTCGTTGTGATCCCGCAGATATTGGAATTCCGAATACGCCAACTGGGAACGGGATCCATTCTGACTGCCGAAGTTTTCCCCGTGCTGGTCTGGGTCCGTCAGCACGACCAGCTCTTGCGGATGGTGTACGGGAAGCGAACGCAAAAGCACAGATTCGAGCACGCTGAATATGGCAGTATTCGCTCCGATTCCGAGGGCTAAAGTAATCACAGCGATCGCCGTGAAGCCGGGCGACTTCCTTAACATGCGAAGGTTGAAGCGGAAATCCTGCGATAGCGCTTCGATAAACTTCGTTCCCCGCGCGTCGCGGCATTCCTCGCGGACTTGATCGACTCCGCCAAAGTCGAGACGCGCCCGGCGCCGAGCCTCTTGCGACGGTAGTCCGGCTTGCACGTGCCGGTCTACCAGGCGATCGAAATGACAGCGCAGTTCGTCGTTGAGTTCACGTTCGACCGCGGTTCGCCGAAATAGGGAACGGAGCCGATGGAGAAAGTCGCTGAGCATGGTTCACTCCCTGGTCGCTCACAGAAAATCCAGCTAGGTCGTTTCCAAAACTTGGGCCACGGCGGCGGCCAGTTTTTTCCATTCCCCTTCTTCGACTTCAAGCTGCTTCCTACCGCTCTTTGTAAGTTCGTAGTATTTCGCCCGGCGATTATTTTCGGATGCGCCCCAGTGCGCCTTGATCGAGCCGCGGCGTTCGAGACGATGCAGCGCGGGATACAGCGAGCCTTGCTGCACCTGAAGGACGTTGCTCGAGACCTGGTGGATGCGTTCGGAAATGGCCCATCCGTGCATCGGCTCGAGAAGCAAAGTGCGCAGGATCAAGAGATCGAGCGTGCCTTGCGGAAGATCGATGGTCTGTTCGGACATGTGCTTCCCTTTCGCTTCTACAGAAAGATAACGCTTCTCCTGTCGAAGCACAAGGAGACGATTTTGCGGCTTCCCGGGGCAAAACGGGGCGCCATCCCTAGCGGCGGTACCGCCTGACAGAGCGTGACTTCTTGGCGGTTACGTAAATACCACGAAGTTTGCTATATTTTTTCGCTGGTTCTGGGGACAACAGGCCATGAGTTCGTCTGCAAACGAGAGCGGGGCGAAGAGATTTGCGGATTTTGTCGTCGATTCCCACGCTGGGGAGCTATACCGACGTGGGAAAAAGATTAAATTGCAGCACCAGCCAACTCAGGTGCTGCTGACGCTCCTAGAAAAACCTGGTCAGATCGTAACCCGGGAGGAGTTGCGCCAAAGAATCTGGTCATCGGACACCTTCGTTGATTTTGAGCACAGCCTGAATACCGCCATCAAGAAATTGCGTCTGGCTTTGGGCGACAGCGCCACCAAGTCCAAATTTGTAGAGACCCTCCCGCGAAGGGGCTACCGCTTTTTGGCGAATGTGGAAGCTGGAGAAGAAGTGGCGGTCGTCAGGTCACCGGCTAGACCGATGGAAGGCAAGGTATTTACCCTACTCGCAGCGGCAGGCATGGAATGCGTGCTGGCACCCGTCGACGGGAAGGCACAGGAAGAATGGCGCCGTCTGGTTGCGCTGAATGATGATGTCGGCGTGTCCATGATGATCACGGAAAAGCGTCTTTTGCTCCTCGAAGCAGGTCAGACCGTGCGGCTTCTCTCACTGACCGGAAGCAATAATTCCTGCGAAGTACGAATCCTCGAAGGCGAACACTATGGCCGAACCGCATTGCTAAGCCGGAAATCCTTGAAAGCGTCCGCACATATAGAGAAGGGCGCAAACTGATCAGCCCGAACACAAATCCTCAGGGGCCGAAGTCCCGATGGATAGGATGCGCCTTATGTCGGAACTGAAGCTCTGACCCTAGGCCACATGGTCATCTAGGTCGTTCTTCGTTGGGCCTACCGATTCGACGCGGTGGACGGGGAACTGGCGACGCTTGAAAGTTTCAACACCAGAACCTGGCCATTCGAATGGAAACCGCCGCCCGTCGCTGTCTTGGCCGTTTGCAGCGGATTCTGGGGGAGGAAATGCATTACTTCGCTAACTAGCCCTGTGTTGGAGAGCGTCTTCTCCACATAGTTGCGCTCCAAGTCGATGTCCGGATCGATCTTGTGGGTCAGGCCGTTGTTCCGCTGATCTTTCTCGAAACCGATATCGTGTGTAGCGGCGCCGACCCACAGCGTTTGGCCATTTACGGCGAACGGAGCTTTCCAGATACGCAAGTGATTCCGTGATGCGACCACGGTGATCGGCTCTGCGTGGGCCCACCCGTAATCCTGATGCCGGCCGAAAAGATAAAGCGGGCTCATCGGCATGGTCAGATAGGATTCTTTGTCGAAACTGGCCAGCGCTCCGGCGAGAATGGTCGATTTTACATCCGCATCCACCTTGACCCACCCGGCCGTCGTGAAGACTTTTTTCATTCCGTCTTCGTCGCCGAGGATCAGGAAATTCACCATGTCTCCTGGATCGCCCTGCTGGTCGCTAATGCGGCGGGGAATTTTGGTAAAGAGCGAATTGTCAATTCCGGGCATCGAGGGAACAACGCGCGCCACCTCCCGGGTCGAGCCGTCTGAAGCGTACACCGTGACCTTCACGGTGTAAGAGCCGTCGCCGGTGTCGCTCTCGGCTTGATTGATGCCGATCTCAAGTTTACCGTTGATCGGAGCGGTGATGTCTTTGCTTGCTCCGATCAGGAAAGATTGTGCGATGTCCGCGTCCCCGATTCTTCCAATGACTGCGCCGCGCCCGGCGTCGTTGTAGGGCAAGATGCGGATCAAATCCTTGAAATTGCGGGTCAAACCCTCGGGCCCGTTATCGGCCTTGGCGTCGGAATAGTGCAGATTGCCAGCTGCAGTGAAGACGACGCGTTGGCCGGGCTCGAGCGTAATTCCGGTGTCCGTCCACACTTTTCCGCCGTCCAGCATGAAGCTCTTCGCTTCAAGCTGCTTTGTCGAAGGTGCGCTGGTAGATTGCGCGGTCGTAGGAGCCGGTGCGCTGCCCAAAACAAAAGAGCCGCAAAGAAAGACCAGAATACGCCTTAGCTTCATGTGGGAATCCTAGCCGGGCGGCCTTACTATTCGTAACAAAATGGAATCGTGCTGGCAAGCCCGCCGGTGACAACATTTTGGCATGCCCGGTTCATCCATTTACTTAGAGTGGGACATCGCGTTTCAGGTCGCCCGGCCAATGGCGGCTCCTATCGAAGACGCTTCCTTGACTCATGGAAAGGGCGCCTGTACATTGGCTAAAGGACACGGCAGCGTGATTCCTGAATGTCCGTATCACCCAGTGATACCGCCATCCAAGCCTCATGAACCTGCCACGGCGCGCGAGCTAATCAGGGAGCGGACCGCCTAGCAAATAACAGATGCCGAGAAAAATCACCGCCAAGGTTTGTGTGATTCTGCTGTTCATGGCCGCTTGCGCTACCCTCTGCCAGGGGCAAGCGCCTGCTCAGCGGCCCGCGCCAGCAACCGCTACAACGATCGACTCGAGCGAAGCTATGTTCGCGACGATGTGCGCGCTCTATGCTGCCGGATACGAAGGCGAAGTCAACCCTGACAACTGGAGCACCTATCGCTCGCAGATGCGCGAGCGGCTCCGGGCGCAGAAGGGGCCGGCTGTAGATGCGTTGAAGGAATTTTACAAGGACCACCAATTCCGCGATCCCGCGGCGATGTTGTCCCGTTTCCTATGGTTCGGGCTTGTTTCGGGCCCGGCGCCGAAATTCCGGCCGGTGCTGCGCAGAGACGAACTGCCGCCGGACGTGATCGACCTCGAGGGATTCAGCGACATTCTCTCGAACTATTACACCGAACAAAACATCGGGAGACTTTATCGAGGCGTTCAGCCCCTGTATGACCGAGAAATCGAAAGGCTGCACGAACCGGTCTCCGACATCGTTTTCCAGGCGAGCACCTACGTTCGCGCGGTCGTGAATCCGGCGGTGCCGAAAACCTTCACCATCGTTGTCGAGCCGCTGGTCGGTCGCATCACGAACGTCAGAAACTTTGTGGATCACTACGCGATTGTTTTGAGCGGAAGCGAAGAGATCCCGACGGATGTGGTCCGCCACGCTTATCTTCATTTCCTTCTCGACGGGCTTCCGCTGCAATACCCGCACGTCATCGCCGTGAAGCGGCCGCTCTACGAGGTCGCGGCAAAAGCGCCGCGGCTGGCTCCTGACCTAAAGGATGACTTTCCGGCCTGGTTTGGAGAGTGCACGGTGAGAGCGGTGGAAATCAAGCTGAAGAAGATGTCGCCGAGCGAGCGGGAGGCGGCATGGCAGAGCAATGATGCGGATGGGTATGTACTGGTCCGGCCGATTTTCATGGGATTGGCGGCGTACGAGAAGTCCGAACCGGCGTTTCGGAATTATTTTCCGGAGCTCGTGCGAGCGATCGACATAAATACGGAACAGGCGCGCATTGCTGCCATTAAGTTTGCCCCGGCGGAAGTGAGCGCGCAAAGCAAGGATCTGAGCAGCGAAGTCGTAGCACGCAATCGTGCGCGGATAAGCACTTTACCCGACGATCCCGAGGCGATCGAGGCCTTGACCGACGGCGAGAAGAAACTGTCTGAGAAAAACCCCCGCGCGGCAGAAGTCTCCTTCAAGAGCGTGCTAGCGAAATATCCCAACCAACCACGCGCCTGGTATGGCCTGGGAATGGTGGCGGTGCTCGACCACGATGCCGAGCGAGCCAAGGAAGTTTTCAGTCGATTGACCACCGGGCAGTATGCGGCTTCGCAGGATCCGTTGGTGATGGCGTGGTCGCACATTTATCTGGCGCGAATTTTTGAGGACGAAGGGCAGATGGATCGAGCGAAGTCGGAGTATCAGGCGGTGCTGAACGTCCAGGGCGCCCCTTCACAGGCGCAGCAGGCAGCGCAAAAGGGGTTGGGTGACTTGGATTTGAGGAAACCGTCGGAGCGGCCATGAAACTGAGAAAAGGAGAACGGGGTTATGAACGCAAGTAGCAATCAATGGAGGATGGCTTTGGTCCTCGCGGCGTCGTGCCTGGGGTGCGCCGCGTCATTCGGACAGTCGGCACCGCCCGCACAGGCTCCAGGGCAGCAGCCACAGCAGCAACAACAGCAACAGCAACAACAGCAACAGCAGAACCCGAGCAATCCACAGTCGGCGCCATTGAGCCTGCAAGGAGCGCCTCCGCCGGTCAGCGCGGAAGAAGAAGCCGCCTACAAGGTGTTCCACGAAGCGGCGAACGATGATCCGGCAAAGAAAGAGCAGGCTGCAGAGGATTTTCTGCAGAAATATCCGGAGAGCCGGTATCGTGCCGAGCTCTATGGCTGGCAGGTGAGGTTTTACTTCAGCAAAGGCCAAATCGACAAAATGGAAGAGATAGGAGATAAGGAACTGGCACTCGCTCCGAACGACATCCAGACCTTGGCAATCTTGGGTTCCGCGCTTCCCCGTGCGATTACCGCCAACACGCCAGACCCGGCGAAGCGGCTGGCGAAGGCCGAGCAATACTCGCAGAAGGCGCTCGATTTGGTCCCAACGATCACCAAGCCGGACAACATGGCGGACGATGCCTTTCTGAAGGCGAAGAACATGACCTCGGCGCTGGCTTACAGCGGCCTGGGAATGGTGGCGTTCCGCAGGGGGAAGTTCGCCGACGCGATTCCTCATTTCGAAAAAGCGATCCAGCTCGATCCCCAGCCGGACCCGGTGAACTACTACGTTCTCGGCATCTGCAACGAAAAGACCTCGCATTTCGATGCCGCCGTCACAGACTTCACGAAATGTTCGGACATTCCGGGCGGAATTCAGGCAGCCTGCAAGTCGCAAATCGACGAAGCGAAAAAGCTCAGCACCACGCAGCTGAGCGCGCCGAAATAAGCTGACCGTGCCTCAGTATGGCGGGAGCGGAGACCATGGTCCGCGATGAAGACGAACGGTTGATGGAGCGTTTGGGTCACGAATTTCGTGACCCAAACCTGCTGGACCGGGCCTTGACGCACAGTTCGGCAGTTCCCGAACTGCGCGCGGCACGCGGCGAGGATATCGCTTTTGCGGGCTCGGTCGTGCAGGACAACGAGCGATTGGAATTCTTGGGCGATGCCGTTCTGGAATTACTCACCAGTGAGTTTCTGCTCAGTCACTTTCCCGAATGGACCGAAGGCCAACTGTCGAAAAGCCGGGCACGGATCGTCAACGCCCATTCGCTGGAGATTGCCGCGCGCAGTCTCGGCATCGGCGAACACTTGCGGCTTGGACGCGGCGAGGAAAAAACGGGTGGAAGGGAAAAGCCGGCGCTGCTTGCCGATGCGTTTGAAGCGGTGGTGGCGGCCATTTATCTGGACGGTGGTTTGGGTCCGGCGCGCGAGTTGTTGAAGAAAACTGTTCTGGCGCAGGCCGCGGAAGACGGCGAACGGATCTCCGAGTCAGACCGCAAAAGCGCCTTGCAAGAATTCTTACAGGGAAGAGGCGGCCAACTGGCGGAATACCGGCTTGCGGGCGAGAGCGGTCCAGATCACCAGAAGACCTTCATGGTGCAGGTCTGGGTGAAGGGTGAATGTATGTCGAGCGCCGAGGGCAGCACGAAAAAGGAAGCGGAACAAAAAGCGGCGCGCCAGGCCCTGGAAAAACTGCGGCAAGCGGAATTGAAGGCAAAGGAAGAGGTCGGGCCGAATGCCGGATGAAACGCTCACGCCGGAGGCGAGCGTGCCAGAAGCAGCGTCTGGACACGATTTGCACGCACAGGCCGAAGTCGAACACGAAGCTTATCCACACGCAAATCAAACGACGGTTTCCGAGTACCTGGAATCCTTGCTGGTTACGGTGATTCTGGCTCTGTTCGGTACAAGCTTTGTCGTGCAGGCCTTCAAGATTCCTTCGCAATCCATGGAACGGACGCTGCTGGTGGGCGATCACCTGTTGGTGAACAAATTCATTTTTGGCGGGCACGGCGCCTGGTACGAAAAGCTCCTGCCCTATCGAGAGCTGCAGCGCGGCGACATCATCGTTTTCAAGTTTCCTTACCTGGACCACCCGCACTTCGTGAAACGCGTGATCGGGTTGCCCGGCGATCGCCTGAAGATCGTGGACCAGCAGGTGTATGTGAACGGACAGCCTCTGAATGAGCCGTACGTTGTGCACGATCCGAGTTCCGGATACGGCGATCCGCTGAACTACAATTTTCCACCGGTGGGAAATCAGATGTACCTGTCGTCGCTGCAACCCGAATGGGCCCACGACATCCGCAAACACATTCAAGGCGACGAACTCGTCGTGCCTGCCGGAAAATGCTTCGCCATGGGTGACAATCGGGATCACAGCTCGGACAGCCGATATTGGGGATTCGTGGATCGGGATGCCATCATGGGGCGCCCGTTTCTCATCTACTGGTCGATCAATGCGAACAGCGCGGACTATGGCAGTGCCTCGTTCGGAGAGAGGATCCTGGGTATTTTTGACACCCTGGTCCATCTTCCGGCGCGCACCCGGTGGAACCGTATGCTGCACACGGTGCACTGAGCCACGGTAGCCCTGCGGCACTACACTTTTCCTGTCAGGTCTGAGAGACTCACCTCAAGGTGATTCGACTTCGCAAATACGGCGGAATTGCCATAACGCTGCTGGCCGCGATTCTTGCAGTTCAGGCCGGCGTGTCGCTGCTGGTGCGTACCGGTCGCATGCGGGGCTATCTGACCGCGCATCTGGAAAGCGCGTTCGGCCGCCCCGTCGAGGTTGGCCGGTTTTCCGTTCAGATTTTGCCCATACCGGAGCTAGATGTGGATGCCGTCACCATCGGCGAAGATCCGGGGTTCGGGAATGAATACTTTTTGCGCGCGGAGCACATGACCGCGCGCTTTCGTTGGATGGGATTGCTTCGCGGCCATTTCGAGTTCGGCACCATGTCTTTCACACGGCCTAGCCTGATTCTCGTGAGAAACGCGGATGGTCGCTGGAATCTGGAAGGCTGGCTGCCGCCGACGCGGACGGCGGGGAACCTTGGCGCTGCCGCTGTGCCACGCAAAGCTCAGGCCGAACCCACTCATCTTCTGCAGAAAATTGACTTCGACGACGGGCGCATCAATTTCAAGTTAGGCAACGAAAAGCGGCCGTTCGCGTTTACGAACGTTTCTGGAAGTGTGGAACAAATTTCCTCCGGTCGTTGGCAACTGCAATTGGAGGCCACGCCCTGGCGCAGCGGTGTGCAATTGCAATCGACCGGCACGCTTCAAGTAGCCGGATATGTCGCGGGCACCTCGGCCCGTTTGCAGCCCGCACAAATCCAGCTGCACTGGGAGAAGGCTTCGATTGCGGATCTATTCCGGCTAGCTACCGGAAACGATTCGGGCGTGCGGGGAGACTTCGCGCTCGATGGGAATGCCAGCATCGGAACAGGCACAGCAGCGACCGAGGCGCCTTCGAGCGAATGGCGGTTTGTTTTGCAGGCAAGAGCGAGAAATATTCACCGATGGGATCTGACCGAGCGCGACGACAATCCGCGAGTCAACGTGAGCGTGAAAGGACTGTGGGCGTTCGCGGCGGGCGAAGCGCGAGCCGATGAAGTGCGCGTGGAGTCACCGCAATCGCGCATGATCGGCACCGCCGTCATGCAGACCTCCAGCCCGGTTAACTGGAAGGCGCATTTTCAGAGCATGGCCGTGCAGGGAGAAGATCTACTGGCGTGGTACCGCGCATTTCAGCCGGATATCACCGAAGACGTAGTACTCAGCGATCTGATTTCGGGGTCTTTGACCGCCAGTGGCTGGCCGTTCAGATGGGAAGACGGCGGCATCCAAAGCAACTCAGGCACGTTGCGCATGCCGGGTCAGTTTGTGGCGCGCCTCGACCCGTTTCATGGATCGGTGCGCAACGGCACATTCAACATCGATGGGTTCCGTATGAGGTTGCCGGCCGAAGCCTCTGGGCAAACAGAAAAAACAGCCAGCAGGGCGCGAAGCCTAGCAACACTCGAGAACAACATTGAAGCCGGGCTGACCGAGGATTCCCTGACACGGCAGGGGGCTTTGCGATTGAACCTGCATCTGGCGGACGTGGCTTCCTTGTTCAAGTTGACCTCGGCATTCGGTCATTCCTTGAACAAAGGATGGGAATACAAAGGCGGCGCTTCAGGAACTCTGGCCTGGAATTGGAGCAGTACTCCGACGGAAGCACGCCGCAGCGGTTCGTTGGAATTGACGAAAGCTCGTCTGCAGATTGCAGGCTTAAATGAACCGTTGAAGGTCGATGACGCACGACTGGAATGGAAGAACGGAATTCGCAGCGCATCTCTTGCGAAGGTGGATGCGTTCGGGGCAGCCTGGTCCGGCACAATTTTGGAAAAGTCCGAGGGAATCGGAAGCGAGGACGGCAACTGGCACTTTCAGCTGCATGCCGATCACGTGGACGCGACAGAATTGGACCGCTGGGTTGGCCCGCGGTCGCGGCCGAATTGGTTGCAGCGTTTGCTGCCGTCCATCTTGGGGAATACGAATACAACCGAAGCGAGCGAATTGCTGCGGCGCGTGTCGGCCGAAGGGGAACTGACCACAGACTCGCTCACAATTGAAAAGATCAAGCTGGCAAGAGTCCGCGCCTCGCTGGCGCTCCACGCCCTGCATCTAGACGTGCGCGATGCTGAGGCGCAATGGGCAGGTGGAGTGGTGCATGGCGAAATGCAGGCTTTGTTTTCCCCGCTACCCAAATATGAAATGAACGCGGAGATTGAGAGTGTGAATCTGGCGCAATTGCCCTGGTCGCCGCGCTGGGGCGAACGCTGGAGCGGCCTCGCCTCTGGAAAAATTCATCTGAGTACGAACGGCGTAGGCAGGGAAGATCTCCTGAAGCAATTGGCGGGGGGCGGCGAAGTGAAGTTGAATAAGATTGAGTTTCGCGGCTGGGATGTGGAGGAAAGCGCACAATCGGGCGGGCTATCCCTCGGCGCTTCCCGATGGACGAGCGGCGAAGGGGAGTTCCAACTGAGCGATCAAAAGGTGCACTTGGACGGATTGCGGTTGGACGCGCCCCACCAGAGAACCGAATTGGCGGGAACCATTTCTTTTGGAATGGACGGCAATTTGGTCTTTTCTCCAAGACCGCGAATTTTGCCCGGAGCGCGTGTAGCTTCTCAAGCGCGCGAATTGCGCGTCAGCGGCCAACTGGAAAATCCAGCGGTAGCCGTTTCACCCGTGCTAACGGATCAAGCGCGCCCGTGAGGGGTGCGCCTTAACTGAAGAGGAAGGAAATCCGAAGGCCCACAGGGGATAACCATGATTCGATTCCGCCTAGCGGTGGCAGTGTGGACGCTGTTGTGTGCGCAGGGCAGTGCAGCGCAGGGAACTCTCACGATCGAGCAGGTCCTGAGCGCTCCATTCAACTCGAATTTAGTGGCGTCCAAGCGCAGCAATCGCATTGCCTGGGCGTCTAACGAACAAGGGAAGCGCAATATTTGGGTGGCGGACGGGCCAGATTTTACAGCCCGGCAGTTGACCTCCTACCAACAGGACGACGGAGGCGAATTGTCCGGTCTGAAATTCTCGGCCGATGGCAACACGATTGTGTATGTTCGCGGCGAAGGGAAGGACTCGGCCGGCGATTATGCGAATCCGACCAGTAGTCCCGAAGGAGCGCAGCAAACGGTGTGGGCGATTTCCTGGACTGGCGGCCAGCCGGTGAAGATCGATGCAGGTTCCACGCCTGCCGTTTCGGCCGAGGGGCAAGTGGCCTACGGACGCGGCGGAGAGATTTGGGTGGCGTCGCTCAATTCGTCAGAAAAACCAGAGCAGATTGTAGTTCGGGGGAAGAACCATCCCATCGATTGGTCGCCGGATGGTTCGTTGCTGCTTTTTGTCACCGACCGCGAGGATCACAGTTTCATTGGGATTTATGACAGAAAGGCCCAGACCGTGAAATTTCTGGCGCCAACGGTCGATTCGGATAAAGATCCTGTCTGGTCGCTCGACGGGAAGCACGTCGCCTTTGTTCGCCAGCCCGCAATTCCGCGCGATACGCCCGATGGATATTTCATCGAGCCGGACCGGCCGCACCCCTGGGCCATTTGGGTCGCCGACGTAGAGGATGGAAGTGCGCACGAAGTCTGGCACAGCGGAACCGCCTTGCAGAATTCCTATCCTTACATGGCGCAGGACACCGGCGGTGGAGTGGTCCACTGGGCTTCGGACGGCCGACTTGTATTCGCGAGTGAAGCCGATGGCTGGCAGCATCTCTATTCGGTTTCTTCGACTGGCGGTGCCGCAAGACTGCTCACTCCCGGCGACTGCGAAGTGGAGCAATGGTCATTTTCGCAGGATCAGAAAACGATTTTCTTCAATTCCAATTGCGGCGACATCGACCGCAGGCACATCTGGAGCGTTGGCGCGGATGGAACGAAGTTACAACAACAAACAACGACACAAGGCATTGAGTGGCATCCCGTCGTGCTGAGCGACGGTAATGATTTGTTCTACTTTGGCTCCGATGCGACGCATCCCGGCCGTCTTTTCCACCAGACGTTACCGGCGAACGGAAAGGTTGTCGAGATCTCCTCAACCACTTGGCAAAAGGGATTTCCTGCAGACCAGTTGGTCGTGCCCCAGGCGATTACCTATCCCTCAGCGGATGGCTTCGAAATTCACGGTCAATTATTTCTGCCAAGAAATCTAAAACCGGGAGAAAGGCGTCCCGCGCTGGTTTTTCTCCATGGCGGATCCATGCGGCAGATGCTGCTTGGTTGGCATTACATGGGCTATTACGCGAATTCCTATGCAATGAATCAGTATCTGGCGAATCGCGGCTTCATCGTGCTGGCCATCAATTACCGCAGCGGCGTCGGCTACGGCCGCACGTTTCGCGAAGCTCCAAATCGCGCCGGGCGTGGGGCTTCCGAATATCAGGACGTTGTGGCCGCGGGAAAATATCTACGGAGCCGCAGCGATGTCGACGGGAAGCGCATCGGACTTTGGGGTGGCAGTTACGGCGGCTACTTGACCGCTCTGGGCTTGGGCCGTAATTCGGATCTGTTCGCAGCCGGCGTCGATTTTCACGGGGTGCACGATTGGCCCGCCGACAATTGGGAAGGGAAGCACATTTCGCCCGATCTCGTGAAACTGGCCCATGAATCTTCCCCCGTATCCGCGGTCAGTACCTGGAAATCGCCGGTCTTGTTTATTCATGGTGATGACGACCGCAACGTAATGTTCTCGCAGACCGTGGACCTTGTGGCGCGGCTTCGCGCTCAAGGTGTTTCGATCGAGCAGTTGATCTTTCCGGATGAGGTCCACGACCTGCTGGTCTATGGCGACTGGCTTAAGGCCTATCAAGCCACGAGCGATTTTTTCGACCGCCAATTTGGTGCTCTGCAAAAATGAACCAAGTGGCGCGCCACCGGAGGCCGATCGTGTTCGCGACGCTCTGTTTCGGGGTGGTGGCGACGGTCTTGTTGCGCGCGGCAGCCAAAAGCGACGACCGCATGCAGCTGCTCCCAGTGCTGCAAAACGGCGACA
The DNA here is from genome assembly GCA_963722985.1 of Candidatus Acidiferrales bacterium. Taxonomy (GTDB): domain Bacteria; phylum Acidobacteriota; class Terriglobia; order Acidiferrales; family UBA7541; genus Acidiferrum. The sequence goes on from CAVROZ010000012.1 coordinate 46,907, forward strand.
CCCTTCACTACGAAAGCCACGCGCGGCTGAAGCGCTACGTCAAAACCAAGAGCAACGTGGCCACGATGTTTGAACCCAAGCCCTTGTATGCAGACTTCTCCACGAATTTGCAGCTTTCCGTCCAGGATTTTCACGCGCTCGATCGCCGCCCGATGCTGGCTGCGGAGACGCAACTGATTGGATCGCAAGCACCGGCGGCGGGAATCGTGACAGCGCATCCCTTAACAGTGTCTTTCACGATCGGCGGCGACGGGGCTCTAACCCATGCGGACGGACTCGATGAACTAGCGCCCGAACAGCGCCTGGCTTGGCAATTTTGGGTTGCACAGTTCGCGTTTGGCTGGACGCTGCCCTCTTCCGTAAGACCAGGAGAAAAATGGAAATCCGTGGAAGTGGAAAAGACGGCTACACCGATTGCCAATCTCGTCTGGGAGCGGGAGACCACCTACGTGCAGGACGACACCTGTCCGATTCTTCCGTATGAGCAGTGCGCGGCTTTCCTGACGACGGCCACGCTCAAGCAAAAGTCAAATCCGGAAGACGCCACGCCTGAAGACTACAAACTCCACCAGCTGAAAACTTCAGGGACGGCGACCGGCAAGAATGAGACTGCCGTGTACATCTCGCGGAAGACGGGCTTGCTCGTGCGAGCCAATGAAGATGTTGGGCAGTCCTTGGATGTCACGATCGCAAAAGAGGACGGCACGAATCAGGTTCACTATTCCATCGATGTGATCAGCCACTTTGAGACTGTTTTTGTTCCGGCTGCGCAATCGACCGGTCCCTAAAACGCAGAACCCGCCAGTTCCCACCTGTTTAACAATCCGATTTGCCAAGCGCGCTATAATGGCGGTTTGCGCATGGGCCAGCGAGCCTGCAGGAGACCTTTCCAGATGAACTTCAAGCTGCGCAGCAACTATCAGCCTCGCGGAGATCAGCCTGCCGCGATCGACCAGCTCACCCGAGGGCTGGAAGCGGGAGACAAGAACCAGGTGCTGCTCGGTGTGACCGGTTCGGGCAAGACCTTCACGATGGCGAAAGTGATCGCGGCGGCGAACCGACCGGCTCTGGTCCTTGCGCACAATAAAACCCTCGCGGCGCAGCTTTACCACGAGTTCAAAAGCTTTTTCCCGGACAACGCGGTCGAGTATTTCGTCAGCTATTACGATTTCTACCAGCCCGAAGCCTACGTGCCGTCCGCCGACCTGTACATCGACAAAGAAGCGACCATCAACGACGAACTGGACAAATTGCGAATGAGCGCCACGAGATCGCTGTTTGAGCGGCGCGATGTGGTGATTGTCGCCTCGGTCTCTTGCATCTACGGCCTGGGTTCGCCCGAAGCGTATTACGGCATGCTGGTGATGGTCGAAAAGGGCCAGCAAACCTCGCGTGAAGCGCTACTGCGGCGATTCGTCGATATTCAGTACGAGCGCAGTGAAGACTTGCGGCGCGGCACATTTCGCGTACGGGGAGACATCATCGAGATTTACCCAACCTACGAAGATCAGGGTTATCGCTTCGAAATGTGGGGCGACCAGATCGACACGATTCGGCAGATCGACCCGCTGACCGGAGAGATCCGCAAGGGACAGGAAGACCTTACGCGAGTGCCCATCTATCCGAAGACGCATTATGTGATGCCACAGGATCAGCGTGATCGCGCGATCGTCGGAATCCAGGATGAGTTGGAGTGGTGGAAGAAGGAATTGGAGAAGCAGGGAAAATACGTGGAGGCGCAACGCGTCGTGCAGCGCACGATGTTTGACATCGAGATGATGCGTACGATCGGCTATTGCCACGGGATCGAAAATTATTCCCGGCATTTGAGCGGACGCCTGCCGGGTGAAGCGCCTCCGACGCTGCTCGATTACGTGCCGCAGGATTACCTGCTTTTTGTGGATGAATCGCACGCCACCGTTCCGCAGGTCCGAGGCATGTATCACGGCGACCGCTCGCGCAAGCAAACGTTAGTGGATTACGGTTTTCGCATGCCATCGGCGCTCGACAACCGGCCCCTGACGTTTGAGGAATTCGAGCACCGCATGAATCAGGCGATCTACGTTTCGGCGACGCCCGGGCCTTATGAATTGACGAAATCGGGTGGTCTCTTTGTCGAACAGGTGATTCGTCCGACCGGCTTGATCGATCCGCAGGTTGAAATACGCCCGGTGAAGGGGCAAGTCGACGATTTACTCGAACAGATTCGTATCCGGGCCGCTAAAAACGAGCGCGTGCTGGTAACCACTCTGACCAAGCGCATGGCGGAGGACTTAAGCGAATACTTCAGCGAAATCGGCGTGCGGTGCCGGTATTTGCACTCGGAAGTGGAGACGCTCGATCGCATCAAGATTCTGCGCGATCTACGCAAGGGCGAGTTCGACGTGCTGGTCGGCATCAACCTGTTGCGCGAAGGGTTGGACCTGCCCGAAGTTTCGCTTGTGGCGATTCTGGACGCGGATAAAGAAGGATATTTGCGGAGCACGACTTCGCTGATCCAGACAATGGGCCGGTGTGCTCGCCACGTGGAAGGGCGGTCCATTCTTTACGCCGATGTGCGGACGAAATCGATGAACGAAGCCATCAGCGAAACCAATCGGCGCCGCGAGAAACAAATGGCCTACAACAAGGAAAACAATATCACGCCGGAATCGATTATCAAGGGCGTGGATATGGAGCTGGCACACATCGTGGAGGCCGACTATGTGACGATTCCCCTGGATACCGAGGCTCTCGATGCCGCGGCGGCATCGGTCAAATCGGAAGAACAACTCGCCGAACTTTTGAAGCAACTCGAAAGTCAGATGCGCGAAGCTGCGAAGAAATTCGAATTTGAAAAAGCGGCGCAATTCCGCGACCGCATCAAATCCCTCAAGCAGCAGGAGGTTACCGGTTTGTTTGGGAAAGAGTTGCCGGAAGCGGCAGCCGGCGCCTGAGCCGAATCCGCTAGACCAACCCTTGGCGTAATTCTTCCAGCCGATAGAACGTGTCTCGCCAAACGATTCCGCCTTGACGCAGGGTAATGACCGTCGAGCGCAGGATCATGTAGGCGAAGATGGTCGCACCCAGAGGAAGCGTCAGGCAATAGAGTGGCGACGCGCGCATCACTGTGTCCACGCCCAAGTGGAAGCACAGGGCGATCAACACGGAAATGCCAGCCAGGACGCGAACCGAGCCATGCCCGAAAATCAGTCCGAGAAAGGGAAAGACATTCAAAATAAAGAGACCGAATATTTGCGCGGCGGCCACGGAAACGCGGAATTGCGCCCAGGCAAAGAAATTTTTTTCCACGCCGCGCACCAGATTGCGCAATCCTAAATGCCAGGCGACCGAAACGTAGCTCTGCGCCACGGCAACACCCGACCGAAATCCGGCCATCTTGACAACCTTTCCGAGTTTCATGTCGTCAACGACTTCCATGGCCAAACGACGGTGCGTGCCGCAGGCTTCATATGCAGCGCGGCTCAGCATCTGGAACGCTCCAACACCGGCGTAAGTGCGCGAATTCGGGTTGCTGACGTTATGCGGATTGGTCGCCAACTGAAAGCCCATGCCGAAAAATGAAATGAGCACGGTGTCCCAGAAGCCGCTGCGCTCCACGTCGCCGAGAAGAGCCAGGTGGTCGAGTCCGCGCTCGCGGAAAAGCGTCACGACGCGCCGCAATGTATCAGGTTCGAACTTCACATCGGCATCCGTAAAAACGATGAGTTCGCCATGCGAAACTTCATGGCCGCTCTGCAGCGCGTGCGGCTTTCCCAGCCAGCCTTTCGGCAGTTCGCGCACGTGGACGACTTTCAATTGGGGATGCTGCTCGGCAAACTCGTCGAGGATTTTCGGTGTGGCATCGCCGGAGCGATCGTCTACGGCTATAATTTCAAGGCTGGGATAGTCGATCGAAACGAGCGTGGCGAGCGCCGCGGGGAGCTTTTCCTGCTCATCGCGAGCCGCAAAAATCAACGAAATGGGCGGGCAACTGGCATTATCGGCGGCATGGTAATCCTTGAGCCAGGGCAGCTGTAGCGTGCCATAAGCAACTTTTAAGCCATAAGTTGTCCAGAAAAATGCGATGAGTCCGAAGAGCAGAATCCAGAAGAAATGCATAGATTGGAGTCGTAACCCAGCCTCAGGTTATCCTAGCATGGATGACCAAGAGCTTAGCCATCGTCGGTGCAGGACGCGTGGGCCGCGCACTCGGGCGGCGCTTGCGGGAAACGGGTTGGCGCATCACCGTTGTAGCAGGTCGTTCTGAAGCCAGCGCCAAACGAGGTGTGCGTTTTATCGGAGGAGGCCGGCCTGCGGCGGGTGTTCCCGCGACGCTTGCCGCCGCGTCCGCGATTCTGCTCACTGTGCCGGATGACGCTATCGCGTCGGTTGCGGCGGAGTTGGCGCAGAGTGCCGGCGAGGACCTCCGCGGCAAGGTTGTTCTTCACACCAGCGGGGCCTTCGAAGCTTCTGTTCTGTTGCCGCTGCAATTCTGGGGCGCGGCCGTCGGCTCGATGCATCCGTTGCAGTCGTTCAATGGCGTGAGCGTGCCGCCGCTCGAAGGAAAAGTTTTTGCGATCGAGGGCAACGAAGCGGCCGTGCGAGTGGCAAGAAAGATGGCGCGGTCGCTCGGCGGTGTGCCAGTAGGAATTTCCGCGGAGAAAAAGCCGTTATATCACGCCGCTGGTGCTTTTGCCGCGGGATTGTGCCTCGCTCTTGAAGAGGCTGGGGTTCGGGTGCTGATGAATGCGGGACTGAAGCGGCGGGAAGCGGCGCGCGCGCTGGTTTCGCTGACGCGGCAAGTGCTCGAGAATTACGAGAAACTGGGGCCGCAGAAGGCCTGGACCGGCCCGCTGGCGCGGGGCGATTTTGGCGTGATATCGGCGCACGAGAATGCCTTGGCCGGTATGCAGCCGGAATATCTGCACGCATACCATGCCGTGAGCCGGCTGGCGGCTCAAGTGCTGTCGCACAGTCCTGCGGCGACGCTGCGCGAGCTCGATACCATTTCAGAAAATGTGAATGTTGCAACTGTAAAAGCCAAAGGGAGCTACGAGTGACTCAATTGCAAATTCCGATCCACACTGGAACGCTGAAGAACAATCTGCGCGTGGTGGTTGTGCCGGACGCGGCAGCGCCGGTGGTGACCGTGGGCGTTTACTACAAGATCGGCTTTCGCCTGGAACCTCAGGGCCGCAGCGGATTCGCGCATTTGTTCGAGCACATGATGTTTCAAGGTTCGGAGAACGCTCCCAAAATGCAGCATATCAAGCTGATCAATTCGAGCGGAGGCGTGTTGAACGGCTCGACCATGTACGACGTCACCAATTACTACGAAGCAGTCCCTTCGAATGCGCTCGAACGCGTACTTTGGCTCGAAGCGGATCGCATGCGCGCCCTTAAAGTCGACGAAGAAAACCTGATCAATCAACGCAACGTCGTCAAAGAAGAAGTGCGCGTCAATGTGCTGAACCAGCCTTATGGCGGATTCCCATGGCTCGATATGCCGCCGGTGGCCTTTCGCAATTGGGCCAATGCTCATAACTTTTACGGCGATTTCGCCGATCTGGACGCGGCAAGCCTTGCCGACGTTCAGAAATTCTTCCGTACCTACTACGTGCCGAACAATGCCGTGCTTCTTCTTCTGGGCGACATAAATGCCCAAGAAGGTCTAGCATTGGCGGAAAAATATTTCGGATCGATCCCCGCGGGAGCCCCGCCGCCGTTCGCCGATCCTTCCGAGCCTTTGCAAACGGAGGAGCGTCGAGGACATGTGGAAGAGAAGTTCGGCACGTTGCCGGCGATGGCGATTGCCTACGTGCTCCCGAAGCGCCGCACGCCAGAGTGGTACGCCATGGTTCTACTCGACCAGGCGTTGCACGGCGGCCGCGCGGGCCGCATCTATCGAGAATTGGTGCTCGAAAAGCAGATCGCCGTGGAAGCGGACGGGGGAGTCGACGACGTGTTTGGCTATAATGGCCCTTCGCAGATGACCACGCGCATTTTGCATAAGCCGGAATATTCGGCGGAGCAGACGCTTACCGCTTTTGATGCCGTCCTGCAAGAAGTGCGAGAGAAGGGAATCCTGCAGGAAGAATTGGATCAACTGAAGATGAAATGGCGTTCGGATTATTACTCGACATTGGAAGGCGGCCGCGGCGGATACATGCCGCGTTACGGCCTGATGCACCTGCTGGCGTGTTTCACGTTGTTTGACAACGAGCCGCAATTGGTGAACACCGTTCTGGACGAGTTCCTGCTGGTGAAACGGGAAGAAATCCAAGCGGCCGCGAAGAAATATCTCCGGCCGGACAATCGCGCCATCGTGTTCCGAACACCGGTCAGCAAGAAGGAAGAGGAGGCCGCATAATGGCGACCCGCTCCGCGGAGGTTGCAAATGCCGTACCGGCCCTTGCGCCGGAGCGGCCCGTCACCTGGCCAACACGGACGCGTAGGAAGCTGGCGAATGGCCTGGAAATTGTCCTCGCCGAAGCGCACGCCATTCCCAAATTTCATGGGGAGTTGTTTTTTCGCGCCGGAGAAGCCCTGGTTTCGGACCGCTCCGTCGGCCTTGCGGAAATGACCTCTACCGTGTTGCGCACGGGCACGGCAAAGCGCACCAGCCGCCAGATCGAAGAGGACTTGCGGCGCCTCGGCGCAGATCTGGGCGCATCGGCGGGACAGGACACCAGCGCCATCTCGTTCGCGGGTCTCAGCGAATTTGCTGAGCCGCTGCTGCAACTGGTCGGGGAATTGGCGCGCGAAGCTTCTTTCCCGGAGTCGGAATTCGAGCGGGAACGCCGCCAGAAGCTGGAGGAAGTGAAGCTCGAACGCACTTCGCCGGGATTTCTGGCTGGTGAACGCTTGCGAAAGGTTCTATTCGGAACGCATCCTTACGCGCGCGTTTCTCCGAGCGAAGAGCAGGTATCAGCGTACAAACGCGAGGATCTAGAACGCGTCTACCGGGAGATCTACACTCCAGAAAATGCGTTACTGGTGCTCGTCGGCGATTTCGATCCACAAGCCATGCTGAAGCTGGCGGAAAAAACCTTTGGCACCTGGGAAGGGAAGAGACCTGCCGCAAAGGAAGAACCGGCACTGCCGAAATGCAGCGGCCGCCGCGTCCATCTCGTGCACAATCCCGGTTCGGTGCAGACGCAGATTCTCGTCGGTTGCCATGCCATCACCAGGAAAAATCCGGACTGGATTCGCCTGGGGTTAGCCAATAGCTTGTATGGCGGTGCCTTCAATTCCCGGCTGGTGATGAACATCCGTGAGGATAAGGGCTACACGTATAGTCCGCGTAGCGGAATTACTCCGCTGCGGCGACACGGCTACTTTGCGGTCTCGGCGGCGGTGCGCAATGATGTGGTCGCCGCGTCCCTAACCGAAATATTTTACGAGCTCGACAAACTCCGCTCTTTGCCGGTGCCCGCGGCGGAATTGGCTGAAGCGCAAAACTACCTCACCGGCCTTTTTTCCATGGGCCTGGCGACTCAGGAAGGACTGCTCTCGCAATTCTCCGCAGTGGAACTCAATGAACTGCCTGCCGATTATCTGGAAACTTATCGAGACAAGGTCCGCGGGCTAACGTCCGCCGATTTGTTGGGAGCCGCGCGCAAATACTTCGACTCTGCCAATATGCAAATCGTAATCGTCGGCGACCTCGCGCAAATCGAAGAACAAGCCGCGCTTTTCGGCGACGTCGACGTTCATGATGCTCAGGGAAGACGGATCAATGCATAGCCGTTCGAGCGGCATCCTTCGTCAAAATAAATATTGTTTTCATATGATTGTCCGCTGGTAGCGTAGTGCCGGACCGATCCGGCGCGTTGCTTCGTTGTGCTGGGTGATCCTTGTACTCTGGACGACAAACTCTGGACGACGCAGGTCTCTCTGTGCAACGGCGAAAGCGCCGCGGCACCCCGTCAACCGAAGTACCGCCTCCTCCGCCAGGCCCCAACAGGGACCCAGCATAGGGCCGGCCACCGCAGCGAAGATTCTGCAGCCGCGAAAATCCTGCGGCAGGTGCAAAAGTCTAGACGATCTGCAAGCGCGGCAGGGAATCGGTCCGAAACGCCCGGAGAAAATGCAGAAGTATCTGACTGTGGATGCTCCCGCCGCAGAAGCGGAGTGCACAAGCGGCAACTTCTTCTTTGAAGGCGCCGGTCGTCAAACTCCCGCCGAAACGCCAGGCGGTCAGAACCCCCCTGCCACGGGGGACGACACGCAAGAGCCTTGATGGTTCTTTCCGCTCAGCTCCATTGGTGCGTGCGCCTTGGTGCGCTCAGCTCAAGCGGGACTTGATCAGCGATGCGAATGCCGTAGCCTTCGAGAGCGACGACCTTTTTGGGATGGTTGGTCACGACGCGGATGTCCTTCAATCCCAAGTCAATCAGGATTTGCGCGCCGGTGCCGCTTTCGTGCTGCACCATCCGCTGGCGAGCGGGCTCGCGATCTAACTGTCCTCGCGTGTGAAAGTAAATCCTCGGCAACGTCCCGGGCGCTTCGGGCGTGTCGATCGAGAAGCCGCGGCCGGTGTGGTGCAGGTACAAAAATACACCACGGTTTTCCTTGGCGATCAGTTCGAGCGATTTGGATACGAGCTGATTGCAATCGCAGGAAACGGAGCCGAAGACATCGCCGGTGATGCAGTGCGAGTGGACGCGAACGAGCGGCGGCGTCGACCCTTCGAGCTCGCCGCGCACCAGCGCAATATGATGGTCGTGGTCCACATCGCTGGAATAAGCGATCATGCGGAAGTCGCCATAGAGGGTGGGAAGAATCGTTTCGGCGATACGGCGGACGAAGCGTTCGTGCTGCATGCGATAGCGAATGAGGTCCGCCACGGTCAGCATCTTTAGATTGTGTTCTTGGCAGAATTCGATCAACTGCGGCACGCGCGCCATAGTGCCGTCTTCGTTCATGATTTCGCAGATGACGCCGGAGGGGTTCAGGCCGGCGATGCGCGCCAAGTCTACGGAAGCTTCAGTTTGTCCCGCTCGGACGAGCACGCCTCCGTTCCTTGCGCGCAAAGGGAACATGTGCCCGGGCCGCGCCAGGTCTTGCGGCTTTGTTTTCGGGTCGATAGCGGTCAGAATCGTGATGGCGCGGTCGGAAGCGCTAATACCCGTACTGACTCCAAGCTTGGCATCGATCGCTTCGCAGAACGCCGTCTTGTGCACGGATGTGTTGATTGGCGACATCAACGGTAGATTCAACTCGTCGCAGCGCTGCTCGGTCAAAGCGAGGCAAATTAGCCCCCGACCAAACTTGGCCATATAGTTGATGGCTTCCGGTGTGATCTTTTCTGCGGCGAGCGTCAGATCGCCTTCGTTTTCGCGATCCTCGTCGTCCACCAGCACAATCATCCGCCCCTGGCGGATCTGTTCGACGGCTTCTTCGACGGCACAGAACGCATTTTGAGCGAGAGCCATAATGCCTCCATTATAAACCCAACCGGCGGAGCCGAATGTCACTGGTAGGTCGCCTGTAGGTCAAGAAAATGGCTTTGGTTCGGATGCCAGGAAATTCGCCCGGCAAAAGAGCTTTGACGGTAACGTATAATGCCCCGAACAAGAGGGTTCCGAATCGGAGGACAACCATGAAAGTTAAACTTACCTACCGAATCGCTTCCGTCTTGCTTGTGCTGTTTGCCGCCGGCCACACGTTCGGCTTTCGACAAACGCCCGCAGAGTGGGGTGTTGATGCTGTGGTGGCCTCCATGCGCGCGATTCATTTCGATGCGCAGGGATTCAACCGGACTTATTATGACTTCTATGTTGGTTTCGGGTTTTTTGTTTCGGTTTTTCTTCTGTTCTTGGCAGGCTTGGCATGGCAGCTCGGCGGCATGCGTCGAGAGGTCCTGGCTTCGATTCCCCAACTCCCATGGTCGCTGGCGATCTGCTCCCTGGCCATAACGGCGCTCAGTTGGAAATATTTCTTTGCTGCGCCCGTCGTGTTTTCCACCCTGATAACGCTGAATCTTTTTCTAGGAGCCTGGTTCGCCGGAAAGCCACAGGAAATTCGCATAAACACGAAGTGAGAAGCGAAACTCGGTTCAACTGCTTAGAAAAGGCAAGGGCGGCCGATCTTCGGCCGCCCTTGGTTGATTGAGGTTTCTGGATCAGCTGGACAAAGTTAGTACATGCCGCCCATGCCGCCCGGACCACCTGGAGCGCCCGCAGCAGCCTTCTTTTCGTCTTCTTTGATCTCCGCCACAAGCGCCTCTGTGGTGAGCATCAGACCGGCGATTGACGCCGCATTCTGCAGCGCCAGGCGTGTAACCTTGGCAGGATCAATGACGCCGGCCTTGACGAGGTCGACGTATTCGCCGGTGTCGGCGTTGAAGCCGAAGTTGTCGTCCTTCGACTCGCGGATCTTGCCAATGACCACGGCACCTTCGAAACCGGCGTTGAGAGCGATCTGGCGAGCGGGCTCTTCGAGAGCGCGCTTGACGATGCCCACGCCGACCGCTTCATCGTCGTGCAGTTTCAGCTTGTCAATGGCGTTCAGGCAGCGCAGCAGCGCCGTGCCGCCGCCGGGAACGATGCCTTCCTCGACAGCCGCGCGGGTGGCATGCATAGCGTCCTCCACGCGAGCCTTCTTCTCCTTCAGCTCGGTTTCGGTCGCCGCGCCCACCTTGATGACCGCAACGCCGCCCACGAGCTTCGCCAGGCGTTCCTGGAGCTTTTCGCGGTCGTAGTCGCTGGTGGTGATTTCGATCTGCTGGCGGATCTGCTTCACACGGCCTTCGATTTCACTGGCCTTGCCTCCACCTTCCACGATCGTGGAGTTGTCCTTGTCGATGGTGATTTTCTTGGCCTTGCCGAGGTCCTCGATCTTCACGTTCTCGAGCTTGATGCCGAGGTCTTCGGTGACCGCCTTACCGCCCGTCAGCACCGCGATGTCCTCGAGCATGGCCTTGCGGCGATCGCCAAAGCCAGGGGCCTTGACGGCGCTGCACTGCAGCGTGCCGCGTAGCTTGTTGACCACCAGTGTGGCGAGCGCTTCCCCTTCCACTTCCTCCGCAACGATCAGTAGCGGCTTGCCAAGTTTGGCGATCTGCTCGAGCAGCGGGAGCAGGTCCTTCATCGAGCTGATCTTTTTTTCATGGATGAGGATCAGCGCATTTTCCAACACGCATTCCATGCGCTCCGGATCGGTGATGAAGTAAGGCGAGAGGTAGCCGCGGTCGAACTGCATGCCTTCCACGACTTCCAGCGTGGTGTCCATGGTCTTTGATTCTTCCACGGTGATTACGCCGTCCTTGCCGACCTTCTTCATCGCTTCGGCAATGATTCCGCCGATCTGTTTGTCGTTGTTGGCGGAAATGGTGCCAACCTGAGCGATCATGTCGCCCTTGACGTCCTTGTGCAGCTTCTTGATTTCCTCAACAGCCACTTCGACGGCCTTGTCAATGCCGCGCTTCAGGGCTGTCGGGCTCGCGCCGGCCGCAACCGTCTTCACACCTTCGCGGAAGATGGCCTGAGCCAGAACAGTGGCGGTGGTGGTGCCATCGCCGGCGACGTCGCTGGTCTTGCTGGCGACTTCGCGAACCATCTGCGCGCCCATGTTTTCGAGCGGATCACGCAGTTCGATTTCCTTTGCAACGGTCACGCCGTCCTTGGTGATGATCGGCGCGCCGAACTTCTTCTCAATCACCGCATTGCGGCCCTTGGGGCCGAGGGTGATTTTTACCGCGTCCGCGAGGGCATTCACGCCGCGTAGAATCGACTGGCGGGAATTCTCTCCGGTAACAATCTGCTTCGCCATTGCTTCATTCCTCCTGAGATTTGTTGCTGAAATTCGAGATCTTCTCTAACTTCGCCGCCGAGAGGGCCGGCGCTACAACTAGCCAACGGATGACTTACTTCTTAGCCGCTTTCGCTGCTCCACCCAACTTCGCGAGAATCTCTTCTTCGCGAAGAATCAGGAGCTCTTCTCCATCGATCTTGATTTCGCTGCCGCTGTATTTGCCGAACAGCACCCGGTCTCCTTCTTTGACGTCAAGAGGAACCCGCTCGCCCTTCTCGCGCTTGCCCGCACCGACGGCAATCACTTCGCCCTCTTGCGGTTTTTCTTTCGCCGAGTCGGGGATGATGATTCCGCCCTTCACGGTTTCCTTCTCTTCGATTCGCCTCACGATGACGCGGTCGTGGAGCGGTGTCAGATTGACTGCCATCTTGGAAAAACCTCCATTTTGTTGAGTCCTACGGCGTGATTTTCGCCTGGGTGGCGGGGGCTGAAAGGGTGATTAGCACTCCTCGCTACCGAGTGCTAATATAGCAGTTTGCGCCCCCGAGTCAAGTGGTTTCTGGACAATTCCACAGGCTTTCATGAAGAATTCATCTGGTCCATTATGGTGCAAGATATTTATTATCAATGAGTTGAACGTGCAAGATTTTCCTTGCACTTGGTCATTGCCCCACTTTTCCTCTAGCGGTAGACTCGCGCCAAAGCCCCATGCACTTGCTCCTCGATCTACGGCTGATCGCTTTGACAGCGGGAACGTTGCTGCCCTTTTTCTGGATGGTCGTCATTCTTGGCCATCGCCGCCAGCGCAGCTTTGAGCGAATTTTCTTCTTTCTTTGCCTCGCGCTGACTTGTTTTTTCGGCAGCAGTCTGCTGGCGTTAAATTCCGAGCTCTTTTATGCCACTCCGCCGTCAGAACTGCTACGGTTCGCCTGGACGTTCCTCTGCCTCGGGCTCTGGGCCATTCCTTCGCTCCTCGTCCATCTCCACGTTGAGTACGGTTCGTTGCGCGGCCTGTTTCAATTGAAGCACGCAAAGACAGTTTGGATCGCTCTGGCGTATGCTCCAGGAATCGCACTGCTGCCAGCACTTGCCGGAGCGCTCCGTTCGCAAACCGGCTTTGCATTCGAGCAGCCTTCCCATCGTTTTGGCCTGGCGTTCCGTTTGTGGTTGTTCACTGCGGTCTTGCTGGCTGGATACTGGGAGGTGCGATTTGCGCAGTCCACCGCGGTTGCCCGGGAAAAATCCTTTCATCGCCTCACTGCGGGTTGCTTGGGGATCTTCTTTTTGGCCTTGTGCGGTCTGTTATTGCTGCCGCCGTCAGAAGAACCATTTCTGTTGGCGGCGATTTCCGCAATTGTTTTCGTTCTAATACTGCTGCCATTGGGATTGTTGATTGGAAGCGTCGGGCGATTCAATTTTCTGCAAATCGGGCGTCAGAGGAATTTAGTCTACGCGGTGTTTACGGTGTTTCTGGCATTGCTCTACCTCAGCTTTGTGCGTCGAGCGGGCGTATGGCTCGAGCCGTATTTGCCACCCGAAGCCACCGCGGCGCTGCTGCTATTTCTCCCGGTAGCGTTTTTCGAGCCCCTGCAGAAACTGATCGGCCGGCTTTTGCAGCAGACCGCGCAGTCCGAGGTGGACCGCGCACAAAAGCTGATGGGGCCGATCCAGGAGGTGGCGCGTTCCGGAGACCGGGAAAATCTTCGCGCTTTCGCCAACCATTGGATCGCCGAGCAGTTGCAACTTGCAGAAGTTCATCTGAATCTCGGCGACCGCGCACCGCGACTTGCGAAAATGCACCGAAGTGGAGCGCAGGAGTCCTTCGAAATTCACCGCGGCAGCGAGCACCTCGGCAGATTGGAGGCGCGTTCCCACGGCGCTATGATTTCGGGAGAAACCTTCGCGGCGCTCGAATTCGTCGCTGAGCAGCTACCAGGCGCGTTCGATCTCTGCCGCTTGATCGGAGAAAAACTGCAGCTCGAAAGGGAACTGGCCGAGCGCGAGCGGCTGGCGCTGATTGGACAGATGGCCGCCAGCATTTCGCACAACCTCAAAAATCCGCTTGGCTCGATCAAGACCATTCTTCAGGTACAAATGGAAAATCCCGATTTGCCGGCGTCCATGCGCAAGGAAACGCAGATGGTGCTCGAGGAAATCCGACGGCTCTCGGAGAAACTGAACCAATTGTTGCAATTCAGTGGCCCGGGCGCGCGCGGCAGAGGCGCTCAGGACCGCTGCGACGTGATCCGAGTAGCCGAAAACGTGACCGAGGTCTTCCGCCACGAAGCCGAGCAGCGCGGCGTCAGAATCGAACTGAAAATGGAAACGCAGGCGATGGAAGTAGCGGCTGGCCCGGAAGTCGCCAACGACATTCTCTCCAACCTTTTGCTGAATGCCATTGAAGCCGCTCCTCGCGGCGGTCATGTTCGTCTTTTCCTCGCCGCACAGAATGGCCATTGCCACGTTTCGATCGAAGATGACGGCCCTGGAATTCCCATCAGCCTGCAAGAAAAGGTTCTTCAGCCGTTTTTCACGACCAAGGTTCGCGGTACGGGGCTCGGTTTGGCGATTGTCCACCGTCGTTTGGAGGAATTGGGCGGCTCGCTCACCTTGGAGAGTCCCGCGGGCAACGGTTGTGGTACCTGTTTTCACCTGGATCTACCCTTGGCGCCTGCTGCGCCCGAAACGAAGGTTCAAGGATGATTTCGCGATGAATCAGGTACTCAGCCGGCCTCGCGAATCCCGCTTGCAATGGCAGTCTGGACACCCATTTTCGATGTTCGCCTTGCGCCGGCCGGAAGGCCCTCGCCACACTGAAGGAAATGGCCACAACAGTGAATATCGAAGCGCCGGCGTCATCCCGCCCGTCGAGCGGGCTCTCTCTCCGGACCTGGTGCACACTTTTCTTTCTCGTGGGATTTGCCGTGCGTTTCGCTTTCGTGCTGATTGCGCGGACCTACGAGGGTTCAGCCAGCACCATGACCCCCTTCGGGCCGGAGATTTGCCGAATCGCCGCCCATATCGCTGCCGGAAAAGGCTTCCGGTCGCCTTTTTATGGCGGAGATACTGGACCGACAGCATGGGTCGCGCCGGTGTATCCGTATCTGGTAGCGGCGGTGTTCTATCTGTTCGGCGCTTATACGAAGGCATCGGCACTAATCCTGCTTGGACTGCAATGCGCAATGGCCGCCGCAACGGGAATCACGATTTGGGTGCTGGGTGCGCGCAGCCTCGGCGAACGAATTGGCTTTTGGGCGGCGTGGATTTGGACGCTCAGCCCCATTTTTTTCCGTTGGCCGTGCTCGTGGATTTGGGATTTTGCCGCGAGCGGGCTGCTGCTGACAGTGGCGCTGATGCTTTCGCTCGACGCGAGAGAAAAAGGCGCGCTGGGGAAATGGCCGTGGCTCGGAGCTCTATGGGGCCTTATCGGCCTCACCAATCCTGCGTTGCTCAGTATCATGCCGTTCAGCTTTCTTTCTGCGTTCTTCGAGAGTCGAAGAGCAGGAAGGGCGAGCCTAAGAAAATTGGCCTATGCGTTCGTCACGTTCGGCGTGGTGATCGCGCCGTGGCTTGTTCGCAACGAGCGCGCCTTTGGCCGGCTGGTTTTCCTGCGCGACAATTACTGGTTCGAATTTTCCCTGGGGAATTTTCACTACAGCAACGGGATGGGTTACCTGGGCAAGCATCCCGACGCCAATCCCCGCATTTACGATCAAATCGCCAGGATGGGGGAACTTGGATTCGTTGCGTTCCACAAGCGGGAAGCGTTCGAATTCATACGCCAGTACCCGCGCGAATTCACCGATCTGACGCTGCACCGTGCCTGGTGGTTTTGGGATGGCACTTCGCTTCTCTACCAGGGGCGCGAATGGTGGTCGCCTTGGGAATTCTGGCCGCTGTCGGCGGTAGGCTGGCTGGGATTGCTTTTTGTTTTGACGCGGCGTCCACGAGGCTGGCTGCTCTTTGCGGCGGCACTCATCATTTATCCGCTTCCGTACTATTTGGCTTATCCCAACGCGAAGTACCGATATACGATCGAGCCCGAGCTGTTGTTGCTCGGCTGTTATTTGATTTCTATTCTCTGGACGGAATTCGGCGCGCGCCGATTGTCTCCATCCCGCTAGTCTTTTCCAATTCGTTATTGCAATCCTTGAAGGAAATCTACTGATGAAAACAATCCTCATCATCGATGATGAACCCGCGGCGCGTTATGGATTGCGTCGCGCGCTCGAAGCCCGCTACCGCGTCATGGAAGCGGATTCTGCGGTCGCCGCTCGGGCGGCAATGGCAGCCGAGCCCACGGACTTGCTGCTGCTCGACGTCGTCCTGCCTGGCGAAGATGGCCTGGCGTTCTTGAAATGGCTGCGCAGGGAAGGCCACACCATGCCTGTGCTGATGATTTCCGCTCTCGATACGGCGAAACCCGCAGTGGAAGCACTGCAATATGGCGCCGCGGATTACCTCGTCAAAGGCTTCGAGCTCGAGGAACTCCGCACGCGTGTGACAAATCTTCTGAAGCTCGCCACGCTCGAGCAGGAAAACGACTCCTTGCGCCGGCGCCTGGCCACCGAAGGCCAATTCGGCCAGATGATCGGTCGCGCCGCAATCATGCGTCGGGCATTCGAAATGGCGGATCGCGTTGCGCCTACCGATTCTACAGTCTTGATTCTGGGTGAAAGCGGCACGGGCAAGGATTTGCTGGCTCAGGAGATTCATGCGCGATCGCAACGAAAGGGAAAGCCCTACGTAGCGGTGAATTGCGCCGCTCTGCCGGAAACGCTGATCGAATCGGAGCTGTTCGGTTACGAGCGCGGTGCATTCACGGGTGCCGGGCAACAAAAAAAAGGCCGTTTTGAGCAGGCGCACGGCGGATCGCTGTTCCTCGACGAAATTGGCGATATGAATCCCGTGACCCAGTCCAAAGTGCTGCGGGCGCTCGAAAATCGCACCATTGAACGCCTCGGGGGCACGCAGTCCATTCCGGTCGACGTGCGCGTGATTAGTGCGACGCATCGCAATCTTCCACTGGCGATTCGTGACGGAAAATTTCGCGAAGACCTTTTCTATCGTCTCCGCGTAGTGACGATCGAGCTGCCGCCGCTACGTTCTCACAAAGAGGATATCGCGGCGCTCGCCGAAGCATTCCTGCAGATTCATGGAGCGCGCCTGGGCCGGATAGGACGACTCACAAAAGAAGCGCTGACGATTCTCGAACGCTATGACTGGCCTGGCAATGTCCGTGAACTGAAAAACGCTCTTGAACGAGCCCTGGTCCTGAACCGAGGCGAAGAAGTGGGTGTCGGCGATTTGCCCGAAGAAGCAGTGAAGGGCCTGCCGATTCTGCCGAAGGTTGGCGAGGAGGGGCCGGACCTTGGCTTGGGCGAAAGCGATTTTCGTGAAGCCAAGCGCAAATTTGAGATTGCCTACCTACGGCGGCAACTGGCCGTGCATCGCTGGAATATTTCTCGCACCGCGGCAACGATCGGTCTGCATCGTCAGAGCTTGCAAGAGCGCTTGCGCGAGCTCGGCATCCGCCGCCCGGGCCTGGAAATCAGCGAAGAGGACGATGAAAGATGACCCGCCGGGGATTTTTGCAGGCGGGAGGCGGCAGCACTCGATTCGGCACCGACAAGGCGCTCGCGAAGCTTGCCGGCAAGACAATGATCGAGCGAACTGCAGAGCTTCTGGCAAGCGTGTGCGACGAGGTTACGATTGTCGCCACAGCGGCCAAGTATCTGAACTTTCCCTGGCCTTTGATTGAGGATCGCTGGCCAGGACAAGGTCCACTCGGTGGCATCCTTACAGCATTGCTTTCTGCGAATGATCTTGCTGCGCATTCCGGGACACGGCTCAATGATGACGGGACACGTTCCTTCGCCCTCATCGTCAGTTGCGACATGCCTTTCCTGGCACAGGAATTCCTCTCTTTTTTGTGGAACCGCGCTTCGCAGAGTCAGGCGCAGGTTGTCGTGCCTGAATCCCGCAACGGGCTCGAACCTCTGTGCGCCTGCTGGCGGGTGGATGCCGTTCGTGCCGCTCAAGGCGCATTCGACTCGGGCATTCGCAAGGTCACCGAAGCCATGAAACATCTCACCATGGAAGTGCTTGACGAGTCGTCCTGGAAACGATTTGATACCGATAACCGCCTCTTCTGGAACATGAACACGCCCAAAGACTACAAAGAGGCGCGGCGCATTCTAGAGACGGAGATCCATGAGTGAAGAACTGCACG
Source organism: Candidatus Acidiferrales bacterium (assembly GCA_963722985.1). Taxonomy (GTDB): domain Bacteria; phylum Acidobacteriota; class Terriglobia; order Acidiferrales; family UBA7541; genus Acidiferrum. Next base: position 64,878 of record CAVROZ010000012.1, read on the forward strand.
AAGCCGGGCTGACATCCGCCAGTTCAGGGCCGAATGGTTCGCGATTCTTTTTTGAATTTCGGGACGTCAGTAAGGCCTTCGACGAGCACGTCGTGTTGAACAATGTCAGCTTTAAGGTCAAACGTGGCGAAACTTGCGTCATCATGGGCCGGAGCGGCGTGGGCAAGTCGGTCTCCTTGAAACACATCCTGGGTTTTCTACATGCCGATTCCGGCCGCGTCCTCATCGATGGAACCGATGTTACGGACTTCAACGAGCGTCAGTTCGAACAGATTCGCGTCAAAGTCACAATGGTCTTTCAATCGGGCGCGCTGTTCGATTCGCTGACGGTCGCTGAAAATATCGCTTTCCCGCTCGATCGCCAGCCCGGGCTGACAGACGAGGACATCAACGCGTATGTCTTAAAGATCGCGAAGATGCTCGAAGTGGAAGAGGTTCTCGAAAAACTTCCCAGCGAACTTTCCACTGGAATGAAACGTGCCGTGGCCATCGGCCGCGCGCTTGCGCAGAATCCCGAAGCGATCCTCTACGACGAGCCCACGACCATGGTGGATCCCATCATGGCCGGGCACATGGGCGATCTCATTCTGCGGTTGAAAGAGGCTTTCCACAAAACATCCATCGTCGTGACTCACGATACGCACCTCGCCAGGAGGCTCGCCGACACGGTTGTATTCCTTCAGGACGGCAAAGCGCAGGTTTTCAACTCGTGGAAGGAATTCGAAAGCTCCAACGATCCCTTCCTTCGCGACTTCCTGCTGCAGGATGAACTCATTCCCGCACTGGACGTGACTCTGTGACTATTCCCCCCGCTCCGCCAAACGATCCCAAGGCGCAGCTTCGAAAAACGATGGGTTTCTGGGATGTATTGCTGTTCAACATCGCCACGGTGCTCGGTCCGCGATGGATCGCGGCGGCGGGACACAATGGAACATCCTCGATCAGCCTCTGGGTGATCGCCGCACTCTTTTTTTTCGTGCCGGGCGCGTTCGTCATTAATGAATTGTCATCGCGCTTCCCCGATGAAGGCGGTTTGTACGTCTGGGCCAAGGAAGCATTCGGCGATTTTCATGGTTTCGTGGCCGGGTGGACCTACTGGATCTACACGGTGTTTTATTTTCCCGGCTTGCTGCTGGCGAGCGCCTCGATGAGCGCGTATGTGCTTGGGGAAAAGGGAGCGTGGTACTCGCAGGACCGAAACTTCTTGCTCATCGTTTCCCTTGTTTTGCTCTTTGTCGCCGTCTTCCTGAACATCATTGGACTGAACATCGGAAAGTGGCTGCAAAATGCCGGCGGCGTCGGCACGTATTTGCCGCTGCTTATGTTGGCGGCAATCGCTTTGCTGGTCTATTTCAAACATGGTTCGGTGACGCACTTCACCTGGTCGAACATGATGCCGGCATGGAATTGGGATACGGTGAATTTCTGGTCGCAAATTGCATTTGCGTTCACGGGATTAGAACTGGTCTCGGCGATGAGCGAAGAAGTGCGGGATCCACGGCGCACGCTGCCTCGTGCGGTATTCGGTGCGGGTGCAATGATCGCGTTCATGTACATCGTCGGAACCTTTGCGATTCTTTCCCTTGTGCCGGCCGCCGACCTCGACCCAAAGAGCGGCGTATTTCACGCCATTACCGTGGGCTCGGTAATGATCAAGCTCGGTTTTCTGGGAATTCTTGCGGCCCTGCTGGTTAGCGTCGGCAATGCGGGTGGGGTCGGTAGCACGGTTGCTGGAATCGCTCGCGTACCATTCGTGGTGGGCATCGACCGTTATCTGCCCGCGGCGTTCGGAAAGATCCATTCGAAGTGGAAGACGCCGTATATCTCGATTCTGGTGCAGGCCGGTATTTCCGGCATGATTCTGCTGCTCAGCCAGATTCAGAGTGAGACCGTGCAGTCCGCTTACCAGATGCTGATCGATGCCGCCATCATTCTCTATTTCATTCCGTTCCTGTATATGTTTGGCGCGGTCATCAAGCTTTCAGGGCGTAAGGATCGCGCGGAGAATCCGCAGGCCGTGTTGGTGCCGGGCGGGAAGGCCGGGCTTTGGTTGTCGGGGATTCTTGGCTTCGTCGTTGTCTTCGTTGGTATCTTTGTTTCACTCGTGCCACCCGGCGATACCATCCACAAATGGCGGTTCGAGACGCGACTCGTGGGCGGTACGCTTGCCTCCATCTTGATTGGCTTGATCCTCTATTGGCGCGGTGCGCGGAGTAAGAAGGAGGATTTAGGATAAGGGTTTGGCAAAATACCTGGTAATCGGTTGGAAAAGGAGGTCCAAGTGATGAAATCCAAACCCATTCTGGTTTTCTCTTTCGTCGCCATTGGCATAGCAACCGTGGCGATTCACCCGCAAAGCCTTCTGGGAAACAGGGAATCGATTCGTGGATGGCTGTCGGACGAGGGATGCGCCAGAGGGCGGGCCGAGAACGGCACCTACACGCAGACGAACGCCGATTGCGCGAAGCAGTGCGTCGCGAAGGGTAAGAAGATCGTGCTGATCGATCCCACAGGGAAGCGAATTCTGATCATTGCAAACCAGGATTTCGTGGAGAAAAACGTCGGCGACTACGTCGAGGTTTCCGGGGACGTTGACTCTCATGCCCAAACTATGAAGGTCGACTCCCTGAAATTTCTGGACGGCAATCACGCCATGTGCGGCGTGCCGGCTCGCAAGAACGACCGACCGAAACCCTAAAACCCTTGCTGAACGAGCTTTTCGAGCGTGAGGTTGCTCGTTGCCCGCGCACGACTGCGCGCTTCTAAATAGCGCTGAACGTATTTCCCTAAGATGTCGCCTTCGAGATTTACAGCGGCGCCAATTTTTTTGGTCTTGATATTGGTATGCTCGTACGTGTAAGGAATGACTGCGACTTCAGCCACGCGGTTGTTCCAGCGTGCGACCGTCAGGCTGATGCCATCGATAGAGATTGAGCCTTGCGGCACAATATTGTTCGCGAACGATTCTGGGACTTCCACTCCATACCACCAGTTCTCGCCCTCAGCCTCGAGCCGCTTTAGGCGGCCGACGGTATCGACGTGGCCCAGCACAAAGTGTCCGCCAAATTCCTTAGCTGCGGTCATGGGCTGCTCCAGATTGACCCGTGCGCCTTTTTTCCACTCACCGATTGAGGTCTTGCGAAGAGTTTCCCTGGAAAGATCGGCGGAAAATCGTTCGCTGTGCAGAGCGACAATTGTCAGGCAGCATCCATCGACCGCGATGCTGTCGGCAATCGCTAGACGTGACGCCACCGTTGGGGCGTGAATCGTTACACGCCCGCCCGCATCGTGAAGTTTCAAGGAATCGACAGTGCCCAAATGTTCGATAATGCCCGTAAACATTTAGCCTCGCCGAATATTTTACTGCAAACTCGTTACTCAAAACACCAAACGTCGCTTATTGCGCCGCCACTCCTCCGGCCATCGCGATCTCTCGCAACTCCCGTAAATCCAGTTTACCTGTTCCGAGGTACGGCAGTTTCTCCACGTAAACGAACTGATCCGGCCGCGGCTTCCACAGCGCCGGCAAATCGCTCTTGGCGAGCTTCTCGAGAAGCTCTTTCCGTACATCTTCTTTCAGCGTGTGGATCACCACGAGCCGCTCGCCTTTTTTTTCGTCAGCAATCGCCGTGACCGCCAGGACCTGTCCGTCGGCTGCGATCAATTCGTGCAGCGTTTCTTCCACGCGGATGTGGGGCACCATCTCTCCGCCGATTTTGCTAAAGCGGCTGAGCCGGTCGGTGATGCGCAGGAAGCCATCTTCATCGATGGTGGCAATGTCGCCGGTGTTGTACGCGCCGTCCTTTAACACTTCCGCGGTTTTTTCCGGTCGATTGAGGTATTCGACCATGACATTTGGTCCGCGAACCATCAGCAGGCCCGGCTTATCCACCGGCAGTTTCTCGCCGGTTTCCGGATCGATGATGTGCACACCGATCCCCGGCAGGGGCTGCCCGATCGTGCCCCGCTTCGCTCCCACCTGCCTAAAATATGCCGCGCGAAAGTCATAGGTGTTTACGGCGACGACCGGTGAGCATTCCGTACAGCCATATCCTTCGAGCGGCCGGATACCAAAGTGATCTTCAAATGCCTGAGCGATGCGATCCGGGAGTTTCTCGGCGCCAGCCATCACGATGCGCAAACTGCCAAAGGCTTCCGGCGGAATGCGGCGAGCATACGTGTTCAAGAAGGTCGGCGTGGACAACAGCATGGTGACCGAGTACTTGCTGACGAGAGCCCCAATGGCCTGCGCATCGAGCGGGCTCACATGAAACACAACACCCATACCTGCCAGCGGCGGCAGGCAAAGCGTGCCGGTGAATCCGAAAGAATGAAAAAAAGGAAGTATTCCCAAAATGCGGTCGCCGTCGTGAAGATGAAAAACCTGCTCGAGTTGCTCCACGTTTGATGCCAGATTGAAGTGCGACAGCACCACACCCTTGGGCTCGCCGGTCGATCCACTGGAAAAGATAATTGTCGCTATGTCGTCGAGCGTCGCCGTCTTCGATACCCCGAGGAAACTCTCTAAAAGCCGGGCGGGCAAGAATTTCGCCGCGAGGAGCGCCGAGATTTTCTCGAAGAGGCCCGGATTCAAAGCCAGATCCTCCGCGTAGATCGCTTCGCCGGGAGGCTGAATGGGTACCTTTTCAAGGAACTGACGGGAGGTGACGACGGTCTTTAGCTCACATTGCTTCGCCGTGGAAAGAATCGATTCGCTAGAAGACGTGTAGTTCAGATTGATCGGAACTTTGCCAAGCAACAAGGCGGCCCAATTGACCAGCGCGCCGGGAACGGACGGCGGCAGAAGGATCCCCACCATTTTCTGATCGCGCCAGAGAGGCCGCAGGCGCCGGGCGAGAAAAACGGTTTTGATGAGCGAATCGCTGAACGTCAATTTCGGCGTGTGTCCATCAGCCATCGCGAAACGGCGCGGGTGGCGGCGAGAAGCCTTGATGAACGAACGAGTCAATGGCTTCATGTAGCGGCGGCGTCGCTCGAACGCGTCTACGCCCAAATCCTGCACGGCTTGCCGCACTTCCGGGGCAGTCGCCGTCGAAGGCAGAGGCGTACCGAAGGTGATGCGCACCGGGTAGGGGATGGTGCGCGGCCACTTCCAGAGAAAGCGCCCGCCAGAAAAACTGAAAATCGAGCCCCAAATCCCGTCGATGTTTACCGGAATGATGGGCACGTCGATGCCTTTGATAATGCGCTCGAATCCGCGGCGAAACGGCAGCATCTGTCCGATGCGGGTTATTTCTCCTTCGGGAAAAATGCAAACCACCTCGCCTTCGCGCAACGCTTCGGAAGCGGCGCGCAGCGAATGAATCATTTCGCGCGGCCCTTGATCCGAAGCAATGGGGATGATTTTGAGCATTTTGGCAAACGGCTTGATCACCGGATGGTCGTAAACGCCCTTGAACATGATGAAGCGAATCGGCCGGTCCGTGGCAGCGATCAGCAACACGGCATCGACCCAGGACGTGTGGTTCGGGGTCAGCAATGCGCCACCGCGTGCGGGAATCATTTGCTGACCCTTGAGGTCCAGCCGGTAAATCGTGTGCGCGGCGATCCACAACAGCAGCCTGAGCAACGAATCGGGCAGAAGCCAGAGCAAGTAGGCAAGGCCTGCAAGCGTTCCGACAGCCGCCCAGAAGAAAATTCCCGCTGGACCGAGATGCAGGAAATGTTTGCAAAGGTAGTAGACAACAGAAGCCGCAAGGATGCCGACGAAGGAAAGAAGATTTGCGCTGGCGAGCACGCCTCCACGATGTTGTTCTTCGGGACGGTGCTGTAATAACGCGCTGATCGGGACGATAAAGAATCCACCGAAGAAGCCCAGTACGGCGAGGAGCGCCAGAACGGCGGTGAAAGACAACCCGGGAAGCGCGAGCAGAAAGCCAAAAACGGTAATTCCCGCCGCCCCTAACGGGATCAGCCCGTATTCAATTTTCCCACCGGAAAGATACCCGGCGGCAAGGCTGCCCAAGCCAATGCCGATGGCGATCGCCGCTTGCAGCAAGCTGCCTTTTGACGAGGCCACGTGCAGCACATCGCGCCCGTAGAAAACAATGTCAAATTGCAGCAGCGCGCCGAGGAAAAAGAAGTAGGTATTGCCCAAGACCGCAAGCCACAGAACATGGTCTTGGGCAATGCGTTCTCCGTTCTCCCACAAATCTCCCAGGAAATTGACGCGGAATTTCTTCGCCGGGTTGGCGACGGGTACCCGGCTGATTCCGAGACTCGTGATCAATCCGACCACCGAACACGCCAGGAAAAACAAACCGGAATATTCCTGCTGCTTTCCAAACCAGCCAGGCAGCTGGCCGGCAATGACTGTCCCGGCAATGGCCGCGAGGAAGGTTCCGAGCTCGATGACGCCATTGCCCCAGGACAGCCGATTCTCCGGGAGAATTTCCGGCAGCAGACCGTACTTCGATGGACCGAAGAGCGCGCCTTGCGTGCTTGCCAGAAACAATGCCGTCAACAGCATCGACATGTTGTGGACCGCGAACCCGGCAATGGCGAACGCCATGACGGCAATTTCGAAGACCTTTGTACCGATGGTGACGCTTCGCTTGCTGAAGCGGTCGGCCAGGTAACCGCCGGTCATCGAAAACAGGATGAACGGCGCAGCAAAAAGCAGGCCAACCCAAAGAGAAGTGTTGTCCTCCTGCTCTGGTGTGAGGTTCGTGCCGATGATCAGGTAGAGGATCAGGAACTTCAGGCCGTTGTCGTTAAAGGCGCCCTGAAATTGCGTGGCGATCAAGCTCCAGAAACCTAGGCGCCAAGGTCGAGGGGCATCAGGCATTCCCGAGAATCCTCCAGGTCGAGGTGGGCGGCGTTTCGATGCGTCAAATGGTCGCAGAGTTTGCGCCGGTTGAGTACAAGTTTCTGGAGGCTATGTCTTTCACTCGGTGGACCACCGGGGGTTCTGCGGAGGCGCCTTCCGCGGCTATCTAATCAAGCGAGATTTTGCTAGCGGACAAATCGAGAAGCGGCCGCTACAAAAGAAGCGCTTCGAGGGCAACATCCGGGCCAAATTGCTGCAAAGCGCGGATTCGCAGTGGTGGGAACGGGTAACTCGGTACTTTCGCGAAGGGAAGGATCGCCTCTGCTGCCAGCTTTGGCGCGTAGAAGAGAACCAGCCTATTCACGATGCGTGCGGCGAGTGCTGTGCCATTCAGAGTTGGGCCCGCCTCCAAGAGAACACTCAATATTTCACGGCGGCCGAGCTCCTTGACGACAAGATGCAAGTTACGCGTGGGCAAGCCACGTTTCAGTTGGACCAATTCGACTCCGGCATCTTGCAGCTTGCGAGCCTTTGGCGATTTCAGGGATGCCGCCGTAAAGACAAGCAGATTATCGTCCGCAGTTTTAAGGATACGAGCCTTCGGCGAGAGCCGGAGCTTTGTATCCAAGATAATGCGAAGCAAGCGGCGACGCCGTTGCAAACCGCTACGATCAGTCAGCACCGGATCATCGGCGAGAATGGTGCCAATCCCCGTGAGCAAAGCATCGGAGGCGTGCCGCATACGGTGCACCTCCTCGCGTGATTGTTCGCCGCTGATCCATTCGCGTTTTTTGCTTTCCCGCGCCTTCGGAATCGCCAGTTGGCCGTCCAACGTCAATGCCGATTTCAGCGTCACGAAAGGCTTATGCGTGGTGATCCAGTAGGCAAATGCCTCATTCAATTTTTCGGCTTCGGCGGCGGCCACTGCGGTTTCTACTTCGATGCCCGCGATGCGCAGATGCGCAAATCCGGCACCGTGCGTTTTCGGATTCGGATCTTCCATGGCCGCCACCACGCGCAAGATTCCCGCCGCGATGATCGCCTCGGTGCAAGGTCCGGTTCGTCCGGTGTGATTGCAAGGCTCGAGCGTGACATACATCGTCGCGCCGCGAGCCTTCTCGCCCGCTTGTTCCAACGCAACGATTTCCGCGTGGTCACGCCGATCGTATTGATGAAAGCCCTCACCGACGATCGATCCATCCTTCACGATAACAGAGCCCACCGTGGGATTCGGGCTGGCCAGCCCAACGCCCCTGCGCGCTAAATCGAGCGCATGCTCCATGAAGTGCAGGTCGTGATTATTCACAGGCGTCAGTTGAACAGCGAATCGGCATACGTCTGAGCGTCGAACGGGACCAGGTCGTTGATCTTTTCGCCGGTGCCGACAAAGCGAATCGGCAATCCCAATTCGCGAGAAATGGCCACCACGATTCCACCTTTGGCGGTGCCGTCCAGCTTGGTAAGAATAATGCCGGTTACGCCTACCGCCGTGGTGAACTCCCGCGCCTGGGCCAGCCCGTTCTGCCCGGTCGTCGCGTCCAGCACCAACAAAATGTCGTGGGGCGCACCAGGAATCACTTTTGCCGCCGTCCTTTTCATTTTCTCAAGTTCCGTCATCAGGTTCGATTTCGTGTGCAGCCGTCCCGCGGTGTCCACAATTACCGCATCGACGCTTCGCGATTTCGCGGCAGTCATCGCGTCATAGACGACTGCTGCGGGATCGGCTCCCGATTTTTGCTTGATGATCTCCACTCCGTTGCGCTGCGCCCAAATCTCCAGCTGTTCGATCGCCGCGGCGCGAAATGTATCCGCTGCGCAGAGCACAACGCTGCGCCCATCCTGGCGCAAGCGGTTCGCGAGCTTCCCGATGCTGGTGGTTTTGCCAGCTCCGTTCACGCCCACGATAAAAATTACTCGCGGATCGCTGCCATTCGCTGCACCCGCGAGAGCCGGCGTATTGCCGTACACATTGAGTGCCCGAAACACATGCCCCTTGATCTCTTTCTTCAACTGCTGCCCATCGGACAGCGCATTACGGGCGATCTGTTCCTTCACCGAGTCCAAAATTTCGCGTGTGGTCTTCACTCCCAGGTCGGCGCTGAGCAGCGCGGTCTCTACCTCTTTCAAGACCGTAGGATCGATCTGCCGCCCGCCCTTGGTGACGTTGTCCAGCGTGTCCGCGAGCGCGGTTTTCGTTTTGCTGACGGATTCCTTCAGCCGCTCGATCAGCGTGGGTTCGGGTTTGCCAAAAAGCGTAATCATATAGTTCGCTACGCGTCCAAAGCCGTAACATAAAATTGTAACAGATGGGGAGAAGGGGGGAGTTAGACGTGAACTTCAACCGCGGAAAGCCGCAGTTTTCCTGCCTTCACGGCGGATTCGAGCGCATTGACGACAGTCTGATCGAATTTCGATCCGGTCAGAGCCTTGATGCGGCCAAGTGCGTAATCAATATCCATCGCCGACTGGTACGGCCTGTTCGTGGTCATGGCATCGAGGGTGTCGGCCACTGCGATGATGCGCGCCATCAACGGAATTTGCGGCCCGGACAGTCCATACGGATACCCACGGCCATCGAGATGCTCGTGGTGCAGTTCGATGCCCGGCAGCATGTCCTTCAGCTGCGAAACTGGACGCATGATGTTAGCGCCTTTGGTGGTATGCGTCTTCATGATCTCGAATTCTTCAGGCGTCAGCGACCCCGGCTTCTTCAACACGCGGTCATCGACGCCGATCTTGCCCACGTCATGCAGCAGCGCCGAGATTTTCAGCTTGTCCAATTCCTCGGCGGACAACTTCAATTCCTGCGCAATGACTGTCGAATACTTCGCCACACGCCCGGAATGACCGCGAGTGTAGGGATCCTTTTCGTCGATTGCGGCCGCGAGCATGCGGATCGAGCCGATAAACAATTCACGGTTTTCTTCCGCCGCTTCCTTCAACCGCTCGATGTACTCCTCGATGTCGCTGGCCATCAAGTTGAAGTTCTCGGCCAGTTCGCTAATTTCGGCGGCTCCGCGGACCGGCGTGCGCTGGTGAAATTCTCCGCGGCTGATGGCGCGCGTCGACGCGGCTAAACCGCGAATGGGACCGCTGATACCCACCGCGAAGAAGTAGCCGAACAGCAAAGCGATCAACACCACCACACTGACAAATGCCAGCGCCTGCCGGTTCAGCTCCGTCACACCGGCATCGGCCCTGGCTTCGCTCACGCTTCGCTGGGCAATCACCGCCCAGTTCACTTCCGGAAAGGTGCTGTAGGTTCCGACCATTTCCACGTCGTGCTTGTTTTCTTTTTCCGTGAAGCGCACGGTCTCCGTTGTGCGCAATTCTCTCGGTAAGTCCTTGATCTGGCGGACCAGGTGAGATTTGTCCGTCAGGTCTTCCCCCGGCACGAAATACTTCGTTTCCGGGTGCGCCACGATGTGGCCGAAGTGATCCACCACAAAAACGGTGCGACCGCGCACGCTCGCGTCCTGTAACCGGCGCAGAATTGGATCGAGCGAAACGACCGCCGCCAGCATTCCTGTAAAATTGTTTTGTCCGTCCGTCAGGGGCACGGCGATAACGAATGCCGGGCGATTATCCGGCGCCAGCGCCAGAGGGTCGCTGCGAAACTTTACCGATTGCACGGAACTGACGAACGCGCGCTGCAAAGCCTTGGCCACAAACGGATCCTGCTCCGCACGAAAATTTCCCTGGGAGGCGCTGGTGCCTTTTCCATCGCGCCCGACGGCCGTCAGATAGATAAACGTATTTCGATTGGAATCAACGAAGTTTTCCAGCAACCGGGTCACTTTCGGTTCGGCCACCGGGTCCGTAACGTTGTCGATCAAGCCGGTCAGGGCCAGGATCTGCCGCTGGCTGATCAGTTGTTGCGTGAGGTTCGATTCGAAGAACTGGACTTCCTGTGCTAGCGAACGCGTTAGCTCCGTTTGCTGCACGCGTTCCATATCCACCAGTTTTTCCTGGCTCAATTCAAGCACCTGCCGATGGTATAAAGCAATTGGCAGCGCGCTGACAAGGAGCAGCGAGCCGAGCATTAACCAGAGGATGCGCACCCGGCCCGTTCGGAGGCGCGTCAACAGGGATGGGAGTGAGACCGCCATGGCAATTCACAATTTTAGAGGAGCGCATGGCTTTCGACTGGCTGGTCTAAGGGACAGGCGACACGCAAATGCCACTGCACCCAACATACTGAACCAAAAGCAATTAGCGCTCCACCTCGCGCTTCAAAGGACGCTCCATAATCGCGCGAATGGCGTCACGGGGCGAATTCTCCAGATGCAGAATGCTATGGACTTGCTCGGTGATCGGAAGTTCGATGTTTCGTTCGCGCGCTAAACTCAATAGCGCCTCTGTCGTCCCGACTCCCTCAGCGACCATTTTCATTTCGCCGAGGATTTCGCCGAGCCGACGGCCGCGGCCTAGCTCAAAGCCGACATGCCGATTCCGGCTTAGGGCCCCATGGCACGTCAGCACCAGGTCGCCGAGCCCGGCAAGTCCGCTGAGTGTGTCGGCTTTACCTCCCAGGGCGACGGTTAGTCGCGTCATTTCTGACAGACCGCGTGTGACCAGTGCTGCTAGCGAATTCCTACCGAGGCCCAATCCCTGGCACGCACCTGCGGCGATGGCCATCACGTTTTTCATGGCACCGGCCAGCTCCACTCCCAACACGTCTTCGTTTGTGTACAGCCGGAATGTCGGACCACTGAACTCCTCCTGCAGGAACGCGGCCAAGGCGCGATCCTGAGAGGCCAACACAACGGCGGTTGGCTCACCTCGCGCAGCCTCCAACGCAAACGAGGGCCCCGAAAGCACGGCAGCCGACGGAATAAATTGCAGAGCGAAAACCTGTTCAATAACCTCGCTCATGCGCAAGTGCGTCACAGCTTCCAGTCCCTTTGTCGCGCTCACGATGGCTATTTCTGACGTAAGATAAGGGGCCGCCTTCAAGTACACGCTGCGCGCATGAGCGGACGGAAGCGCGCCAATCACAATCTGGGCATCCCGCAATACTTCCTCAAGACCGTTCGACGCATGGACACATTCGGGAATCGGAACTCCCGGCAGATAGGTTGAGTTCTCGCGATTCTCCTGAATGGCTTGTGCGACGGCAATATCTCGCACCCAAATTCGGATTTCGTGTTTTCTGCGGCTGTGAGCGAGCACCACGGCGAGTGCCGTCCCCCAGCTTCCGGCGCCAACAATGGCGATTCTGCTCACGCGTCCTCGCCTTCGGATTTGCCCAGGGAGTACTTCGGCTCAGTTCCATCGACCAAGCGCTGCAAATTGGCATCGTGTTTGTAGAAAATTAAAGCAGCGGCGAAGAGCGTGCCCAACGTGACTACCAGCGGCGGTGCGTGACCCGGCGCCCAAAGAAAATAGATGAGCAGCGGCATTGCGGCGGCGGCCGACAGCGATCCGAGCGAGACATAGCGCCAGAAGGCCACCACCAGCAGAAACAGGATGAATGCGGACACCGCCGCGAGCGGACATAGCGCGGTGAAAACACCTAGAGCGGTGGCAACGCCCTTGCCGCCTTTGAATCCCAGCCAGACGGGGAAGCAGTGTCCGAGCAGCGCACCCAGGCCTGCGAGAATCATGGCGCTGGCATTGTTTTCGGTAAATCGAGCTGCCAGCCAAACCGCCACGCCGCCCTTCGCAGCGTCCAACAGGAGCGTGACGATTCCAGCCACCGGCCCCACGACGCGCGAGACGTTGGCCGCGCCGATGTTGCCGCTGCCATGTTCACGCACGTCTTTGCTGCCCAGGATCCGCGCGAGAATCATGCCGAAGGGAATGGAGCCAACAACATAGCCTGCGAGAACGAGCAGCAAGGTTGCCACGGAAAGTCCGGCCATCGAACGCTATGTCTCCGTTGTGAAAGGAAACGACTCTAAGGTAGTGTACTCCGCTCCCGTCGCTTTGAGTTTGCTCTGAATGAGATGGAACTGGTCGGCGGTGAAGGAGCCAAAACCGCGGGAAGCGTGTTGCCCGACGGATGTGTCCAGGCTCGGAGGCAGTCCCAGCGCATTAAAGCGCGCCAGCGTCAGGTGCGGAGTGAAAGGGCGTTGCTCGAGAGGAAAGCCGAGAAGATGGACGCTGCGGTCGATGTCTCCGGCCAGTGAACGGAGATTTGTGGACGATTCCATTCCCACCCAGAGAACCCGTGGACGCTTTTCATTCGGAAAAAATCCCAACCCACGAAGCTCTAGCCAGACGCTTTCTGGACTGCGAATCGTTTTCAAGGAGCCTTCAATCTGACTCAGCTTTGCCCCATCCGTTTCTCCCAAGAATTTCAAGGTCACATGAAGATTTTCGGGACGGACCCATTTCGCCTTCGGTGCGATTTCTTGCAACTCCTTCAGGAACGCAGCCATGGCATTACGAATTTCAGCAGGCACTTCAATGGCAATGAAAAGGCGCACGGGTAAGACCGGTTCAGGAATTCGAAACGCGCCGCGGCTGGGCATGGGCGTTGTAGAGAAAGTGCATCCTCACCATGTCGAGCCCGAGCTGCGAAGCATAAAACCGGATCGCTTCGCGGTCACCGGGTAAGTACACCAGCTTTTCTTTGGTTCCAGCGGGCCCAGCCACCGCGATGTGCACTGTGCCAACGGGCTTTTCCTCGCTGCCGCCGCCCGGTCCGGCAATTCCGGTAATTCCTACACCTAAGGAGCTTCCGACACGGCGGCGAATGCCCTCTGCCAAGGCGATCGCGACCTCGCTGCTGACCGCCCCTTTTGCCACGATCAGTTCCGCCGGAACATCGGTCCAGACTGTCTTCATCTCGTTGCTGTAACAGACCACGCCGCCCAGAAAATAATTTGAGCTCCCCGGAATACGGGTGAGCCGTTCGGCCAACAATCCACCCGTACAGCTCTCCGCGGCCGCAATGGTCGCACGATGCTCAACCAACAGCTGTGCGACTACTTCTTCGAGCGGTGTTGCCGCGTGCGCAAAGATGCGGTCGCCCAAGGCCAGTTCGAAGCTGCGTACGATTTCATCCAGAAGGGTATTGGTCTGTGCGGCCTCGTCACTCCAGATCCGCAGATGAATCTGGACTTCTCCCGGCGTCGCGAGGATCGTTGTGTGTACTTCTTTGTGGCGCGTGTAGATCGGCATTATGCGCTCTTCGACGTGCGATTCACCGAGTCCCGTGACACGCAACTCGCGATGAAACATCCTTACCGCGTTCGATCGCCCCCGCAACCGCGGCAGCACTCGCTCAAGAAAGAGCGGTTTCAGCTCGCGCGGCGGTCCCGGCAGAAGAGCAACCATGCGCCCCTGGTCTTCGAGCCACAATCCCGGCGCGGTGCCCCGAGGATTCTCGAGAACTTCGGCCCCTTCGGGCACCATCGCCTGGCGAAGATTCACCGCCGGCATCTCTCGCTTGAAGCTACGAAAACGCGCCTCGATGGCACGGACAACGGCTTCATTCCGCTGCAACCGTCGCCCCAAGAGTTCCGCGACGGTTTCGCGTGTCAGATCATCTTCCGTTGGACCCAGCCCGCCGCTTGCGATCACCACCGGCACGCGATTCAGGGCGTCGCGAAAGGCCTCCGCCAACAATTCCCGGTTGTCGCCGACGATCGTTTTACGCAAAACCTCGATTCCAAGCTTGTTCAACTCTTCGGTAAGAAACAGCGAGTTTGTATCGATTCGATCCGGAGTCAACAGCTCTGATCCCACCGCAATGATTTCCGCTTTCATGCCGGATATTGTAGCCCACTGGCGAATCGGGCGCGCTTCTATGCCCGACATTCGCAAGATTTGGCTTGTTCAGATGACTCCGCGCGTTTGTAGCGGCCGCTGTCTGGCGGGTGCCTCGATTTGGTGGAATAAACCTGCTCAACCTAACAGCGGTAGTCCGCGAACGTTCCAATCCAGGGTAAACAACGCACTGTTGGCCGCCAGGATCGCCCGCCCGCTCGGAAGCAATGCCATGCCGACCAGAGCCTGACCACTGAGGACGTGCTCCGCGTGGCCCTGCGGCGTAATACGCACGACGCCACGTCGCCCGGCGAACGACGCGGCGATGTAGAGATTCGTCTCCTGATCGAACGCCAGCCCCTGAGGGCGTCCGAGTCCGCGGTAAAACACGTGCACTTCGCCACCTTGGGTGATGCGGTAGACGCGGTCGTAGCTCGAAGTCGTCGGTCCGGTGACGTAGAGCTCGCCGCTCGGGTGAAACGCCAAGTGATAGGCCGCCACCGACGGCTCAAGCGTCGCAAAGACAAAAATCTCGCGCTGCGGACTAATCTTGAAAATCGTTCCGCTGCGGTCGCCGACAAACAGATTCCCGGATTTATCGAATGCCAATCCCGTGGCGATGCCCATACCTTCAATCCATTCTTCCGCTTGGCCATTCTGGGTCACGCGGTGAATGGTCCCGTCGTGCCGGCAGGAGACAAACAGGTCACCGCTCGGACCAATTGCCAAACCGGTAGGATTGGTTAGCGATGTCACATACGGCTTCACCGCATAATTCGGACCGATTTTATAGAGCGACACGGGCACGCGCTGCCCTCGCGGCCCGCTGAAGGTCACATAAATATTTCCTTGGGCGTCGGCCGCCGGATTCGTCACCGGATGCAGGTTGTCGGCAATCTGAAATGCAACGGCGACAGGATATAGTTGGCTTTCGTGCTTGGCATTTACGACCTGGATGGTGCCGGCTTTCACATTTTCCGGCACACGCGCAATCAGGCGGTTGTTGCTTGCCAGAGCCAACGGTGCTTCGACTTCACCAAAACGCACGACAGGCAAAGCGCCGCGCCGCGCGGTAAACGAGCTCCCGTAGATCGTGATTTCGCCACCGGGCAGAGCCGCAGCGGGCGCGATGCGGTCAATGTGCGGGATGCCGTTCTTTTCGTGCGTGCTTCCGAACCCAAACTTCATAGCAAATTAAAGTGTAGCGCGAGACGCAAGCAAATGGCAGCGTACATCCCCGCCATCCAATCGTCGGCCATGATGCCCCAGCCGCCGGGCAACTGTTCCAGGCGGCGACACGGATACGGTTTAACGATGTCAATGATCCGGAAGAGCAGGAATCCGGCGAGCAGATACTTCCAGTTCAACATGCTCATGCCCGTGTAAAGAGCGAACATCCCCGCGTCGGAAGGTTCTATGTGCAGAAACATCACCGGAGTCACCAGGGGCGCGAGGCCCAAAATATACGAGAGGTGCACGCCGGATACCTCGTCGATGACCACATACTGCGGGTCTTTCACGCGCGCAAACTCCGCGACCTGCGAACTGCAACGAACGCCAAGGTATGCCAGCACGGCCCAAACCGCAATGGAAGGCACGAGCATCACGAGCGCGCCCAGTCGCCCAGAAAGCAGCGGAGCGTCGGCGCCCAAGCCAACCTGTAGTCCTTTGCCAAGCACGAGAAACCAGGTGAAAGGGTGTGAAATCACGGCAATAATCAAGCCTGCCAAGGATCCCCATGTGCCTGGGCCGGGTTTCAAATAGCCGGTGCCCAAGACCGTGGCAATGGCATAAGCAAAACGGGGCTTGGCTTCGCCCGTGGCCGTAGGTATCTCAGTGAATGGTTTCATCGGTTTTCCGTTTAGTTTCGTTCAGTGCGCTCCGGTCCGCCTCCGGGATTTCCTCTTCGTCGAAGATCGGATCGGAGACGACATATTTTTCCGACGACCAGGCGCCCAGGTCGAGCAACCGGCAGCGCGCGGAGCAGAAAGGAAATTCGGCGTCCTTTTCCGAATCGGTCGGTCGCTTACAAATGGGACAAATGTGCTGCATGGCGATGTTGTACCACAGTGGGGGCAGGGAACAAAAAACGGAAAATTTAACCGAGAACTCGAAGTGCCGCGCCGGTAGAAATGCGAGTTAGCTTATCTGCGGGCGGCATGGCGGCAGGTGCGGTGAGCAAGCGGTCGGTCGATCGGGGTAAAATCTCCGCCACCCGGCCTATCACGTCGTAAGCAGCTGTCTTCAGAATCTCTACCTCTACTGTATCGCCGGTCGCGGCCACTTGGCCGCTGGCCAGTTCGATATCGGTCAAGTAGAGCTTGCCGTCGATATCCGGAGCCATTCCTTCCAGCCGCGCTTCCCAAACCAAAGGATTGTCTTTGGAAGGCCCTTCTACCAGCGCGATTTGCGTGC
Source organism: Candidatus Acidiferrales bacterium (assembly GCA_963722985.1). GTDB lineage: Bacteria > Acidobacteriota > Terriglobia > Acidiferrales > UBA7541 > Acidiferrum. Next base: position 81,799 of record CAVROZ010000012.1, read on the forward strand.
GTCCCTTGAGAGCGCGGAGTTTTTCCCGCGAAATTTTTCGCTGCAGCGTCATCAAGCGAGCACGCCGCTCCTCGATCGTTCCCGCGTCCACCTTGTCATCGAGAGCATAGCTGGCGGCATTGTCGACGTCGGAATATTCAAATACGCCCATCCAATCGAATTTCGCCGCGGCCACAAACTGATGGAGTTCCTCGAAATCGTCCTTGGTTTCGCCGGGGAATCCCACGATGAAACTGGTGCGCAGAGCCACACCGGGGATGGTTTTACGGATTCGTTCCAGCATTTTCAGAAAAGCTTCGCCGTGCGAGCCGCGCTTCATGCGCGCCAGCACGCTGCGGCTGGCATGTTGCAGCGGCATATCAAAATATTTCGCCAGGCGCGGATGGGCCGCCAGCGTATCCAGCAATTTTTGGGTCACGCGGTTCGGATACGCGTACAGAAAACGCACCCAAAGCAGCTGATCGATACCCGCGAGCTTCTCCAACAATTGCGAAAGACCATCCCGTAGACCCAAATCCTCGCCGTACGAAGTGGTGTCTTGTCCGATCAGCGTGACCTCTCGCGTTCCCGCCTCTGCCAATTTTTCCGCTTCACGCACTACAGATTCGAATCGCCGGCTCCGGAAAGCCCCGCGCAATTGTGGGATGATGCAGAACGTACACGGATGATCGCAGCCTTCCGCGATTTTGATGTACGCCTGATGCTTCGGCGTGGTGAGAACACGGGGCGTCAAATCGTGATACAGAAACGAAGGCGCCGCCGCAGGAAGCACTTTCAATTCGCCTTCGACTGCGTCGAGGATTCGTTCTACTTCTCCGGTGCCAACAACTGCGTCGACCTCGGGAACCTGCTCCAGGATCTGTTCGCGATATCGTTCCACCAGGCAGCCGGCCACAATCAGCCGCTTGGCCGCGCCGAATTTCTTGTGCTCTGCCATCTCCAAGATGGCGTCCACGGATTCTTTTTGCGCCGACTCAATAAAGCTGCAGGTGTTTACCACGAGAATCTCGGCTTCGTCCGCGCGCGGTGTCAGCTCATAGCCTTCGCGCGCAAGAATCCCCATCATCACCTCGCTATCGACGAGGTTCTTCGGGCAACCGAGCGAAATGAATCCAACCTTTGGCATAAGGACGATTTGCACCTTGGCGTAACCTTTAAATTTTAGCACGCGCTTCAGGCCGCCCCTAATCGTGGGTTTTTCGTTGGGTTTTGGCCAAAGCGCTCCTTACGGCACACGAGGAAGATCCAAAACCGGGTCCTGAGAAAAGAAGTCAAACGGCCGAATTACAAATTCGTGCCACATGACCGGCATCACCGGCCAATCTTCTTCTCTCGGGACGTGGTGAAATCCCATCGTGTACCAAGCCACGATGTCGGTATTTTCAATTTTGCGATTTGCCTTTGCCCACGCCGCCAAACCGTCTGTTCCTTTACTGGATATGGGATACGTGCCGCCCGCGTACCGTTCATCCGGGCGATAAGGCGTCACCCACAACTGGTGAGCGGAAAAGGCTCCTACCTTTTGCACGCCATCGTCGGGATCCATCAGAGACGCCGCCGTTGCTCCGGCCATAATTTCATAGCCTGTCGGATGGCCAAGCGGGCCTTTCACGCTCGGATTCACGAACAGCCACATGGTCGGTTGATCCAGATGAATGTCCATCATCGCATCGCTTTCGTTCTTTGCGATGGAGGGCTCGGGCACCCAAATGGTTTTGCGCGGACTCCCTTCCGGCAATCTTTTCTGAACCAGGCGATGAATCATGAAACTGTTGTCTTGGCCGTCGACGTCCAGGTCCAGGCGATAGGAAAAAAAGTGGTCGTGATTGACGCCAAGTGTGTTCTTGGCGACGAGCTGGCCGTATTTTTCAAGATCAACCGCGCCGTGCATTCCGCTAACCGTTTCCGCCGCCACGGGACGAATTTCGATGATGCCCGTCGCGCCGGCGGCCACATGGATGCTGCCGTCCTGCTGGAAGATCCAATCGAAATAGTAGTCGTAGTTGCCGATCAGCGCGGCGGAGCGCAAAACAAGATTTCGCGCCGGCCGGCCCCAAATCCCGGTGTCGTCGCCGTGTCTCCACGCCACGCTGCCGTCGAATTTTTCAAACAGGCAAGCCTGTCGAGGGCGAAGTACTGGAAAACCCTTTTCATTGGTCGATAGTCCGTCAAAATAAACAGCATTCGACGGGCAATCGAGTCCCTCCCGCATCGTTTGTAGCGTACCACCTGGATAGAACTCGCCGCTGTCTACAAACACGCGTGTCGACCAGTTCCGGCTTTCGTCCATATAGGGAACAAACAGCTCGGAAATCATCCCTTCGTAAAGCACGGACCGCAACCGCTCGCCGTCCTTGATTCGGACCAGATCGAGAATGACCCCGTTCCGTGAATCCAGGCGAAAACGAAAACGCCAATTCTGCCAAGCCACTTCTCCATCCTTAACCTCAAAGCTCGGTCCTTCTGGCTGAGAAACGATTCCGGGCTTGGTTCCCGGGCGCGTCACCTCCGGCGCTTCCTCGAAATTGACCGCTTCGCTCGGCATCGGAACAGGACCATCATCGAACACGCGCAGGATTTTCCGCTCGACGAGGTCGACCTCGATCAACAATCCTCCGATCGTGCGGCCCCAACTGTGATAGACGCCGTGTAGCAGGTCGCAATCGGCGAAGGCGATGCGATGGCCTTCCTGCTCCGGAAAGGCGAAGTAGCCGAGCGGCACGGAGGCGCACTCCACCTGGTTCAGATCCTTGATTCCCCGTTTTTCCAAAGCCTTCCTCACGCGTTCATCGCTCAGGATCGTGTCGGAGAAGCCGAGAATCTCGCTCACGAAAATGGGCGCCTGAGTTCCAGGAACTTCCTTCCATGATTCCAGCTTGCGCCCGGCGATGTCGACGCGTGCCTCGATCGTCACACCTTTGCGCATCAGCGTCACATCCGCTTCTCGTCGAACGGCTTGCCCTTGTTTCCAGCCCAAGACGACATCCTTGGCGGGCTCATGCAGCAGCACACTGGCGTAGTGCGTATCTTCATCAAGATGACCGCTCGCCTGCAGAACATCGTAGACAGTCCAATATTCTTCGGTGCGTAATGCGTCGAGCGGGTGTTGCGGACTTTGTGCGAACGCCAGAAGCGGACAAGATAGTGCGCACAGCATTGCCGTGAAACGCAGGGGAAAAAACCGGGCCAAGGATGCCTCCAGATAAAGGTGCGATATTGTAATCCTTTTTTGGGGATTAGCGGGGCCGCGGGACAGATCGAACCTGGTCGAGAATTGTGCGCAGCCGGAATACTTCGCAGGGCGCACCACCGAAGCGTGACTGCACGTAAAGGTTCGTAAATTCCTGCACGGCGGGCGCCAGCGCGCCTTGCTGGGCGAAAGATTCGGCGAACTCGCGCGGCGTCTGTGTTTCGCGTCTCGAAAAACCGCGCTTCTCGAGCAAACGCAGCAGTTCCGCGTAAAGTCGCGAAGCCAATTGTGGATTGCTACGCTCGGTTGCAGGCATTTTGGCTAGCCAAGCCAACCGCAGCCATCGGAAAAACGAGCGCAGCCAACCCAAACGCAGCAAGCCCAAACCAAGCACCAGAACCACGGGAAACAGAAATCGCAGGAACGCGTGCGAGCGCTGCCATCGGGTCAAGCGCTCCATGCCGTGGTCCTGCAGCCCCTGAAACCGATCGCGCCACTTCTTTTTCCAATCCGTTGTTGTTTGGCCGACGCTTTTCGCCAGCGAGATCTGATGCGAGAAATCGTAGTTGATTACCCATTCGTTCCAGGTGAGCTGGAACCAGTCGATGTACAGTGCAAGACGCGAAAGCAACCCGGTTCGCTCATCGTTGGAAGGCGGCGTCGGGTCAAACGTCAGCCAGCCGGTACCGGGAAAATACGCTTCGACCCAACTGTGCGCGTCACTGGCGCGCACAATGTAATCGCCGCCGAAATCGTTGTATTCTCCTGGCAAAAAACCGTTCACTTCGCGCGAGGGAATCCCGAGCGTGCGCAGCATCACCGCCATCGCTGTGGCGAAATACTCGCAATGTCCCGCTTTGGTATCAAAGAGGAAATGCGCGAGCGGATCGGCCCCGGAATTTCCCGTTAAGTTCAAGGTATAGGCGTAGTTTGCCCGAAAATAATTTTCCATGGTCAGTGCTTGATCGTAGGGATTTTGTGACGCGCCGGCTATTTTTTTCGCCAGTGCCGGTATGCGGCGGTCGAGTTTCGGCGGCAGTTGCAGGTAAGTGTCGCGAATCTGTTCGGGATAGTTCGTCCCGGCAAAACGGGCTTGTGCCGGGCGAGCGACCGGCAGAATCGAAACTCCCTCATAGCGAATTTGAGAGAAGTTGTGAGATGGATTGTAGATGGAGCCAGTAGAATCGACGGCGACAAAGCTGCGTTTCACATCGCCGTCGTAAGTTCCCGCTTCCCCGGAAAAATTCCCTCGAAGCGCCACGACCTGCGCAGGACCAAACAGGGTATCGCTCGCGAGCGGTTGCAGCAGGGTTATGAATTGCACCCGCACCGCCGGCCGCCCCTCCAACTCATTTCCGGAAGTCAAAGGGATCCATCCATTGGACTCGGGCTTCTTAATTTTCTGACTCGATTCCCGGGAATACCAGCGGCGTCCGTCGAAATTGGTCAGGGCAATCCCGCGCCACCGCAGCAACGGATAATTGACCGGGGCGCTCGTTTGCACGCGCATTACGACCGAGGTGTTCTTCTTGATTTCCCCGATCTGCCCCAGTTCGACGTTGTCCGTGAAACCGCTCATTAAAGATGGCTGCAGACCTGTGCGTGCAAAATACCCGGCGCTGAAGCGTGGAAACACGAAAAACAATACAGAGCCAAGCACGACGGCGCCGAGCGACACGGTCAAGGCGGCGAGCGAGAGTGCTCGATTGAACGTCCTTTCGCGAGGCTGGCTTACGCTCGGAGGCGGAAACACGGCTCCCTCAGCACCTCGCCGGATTTCCAAGCCCACGAACACGGCCACCGCGAACACCAGAAAGACGATGAAGAACAAAAGGAAGGATGTGTCCACGGTAAAAATCGCGGAGGCGAGCACGCCGGCAAACGCCAACATCGAAAGAAACAACGCGTCGCGGTCGGTCTTCACGCTGTAAAAGCGCGCCAGGGTCACAAACAGGAGGAAATGCACGACCGCCAGCAGAGCGGCATAGAGCCCCGGATTCGGCGCATCCGCGGCCAGCGCGCGAGAAATGAAAAGCAGGTCCACGAAAAAAAAGAAAACGTAAGCCACTACGAGTCGCGTGGCAACCGCGGGCCTCAATTCGGACCGACGGCCGCGCCACCAGCGAACGCCTTTGTACAGGACCAGCGCGGGCGCAACGATTGTAGTGAACAGGTCGAGCTTCCCGGTCCCCACGAGAGTCACGACGGATGTCAATACCAGAAAAAAGAGTGCCGTCCGGTAGAAACGGTCCGCCGGGAGGGAACTGTCCGGGGTTGTTACGGCTGAGGCCATGCGGATTCAGAATAACACTTTGGAATTCGCCGCTCTCGCGGCTCCGTCCAAAGGATAACGGTACCAATGGTCAGCTCGAGAGGAATCGAAGCGATTCGCTTCGGATTGCGGTCTTTTTGCTGATCCCATTGGGCGATAATGCAGCGCTCGCGACTTTACCCGTTAGATTCGAAATCGGCACGGAAGACAGAGCGTCGAGCGGCAGCGCTTTGGCGTGGGACAGCCGTGGAAGCCTCGCAACGTCGAGCCGAAAGGGAAACAAGGTGATTTGCCGGTAGGTCACGCTATGCCGGACCTTCGGGAGAGGCTGAAGCCTCCCCGGGAGTTTGCGCCCTGCAAGGACCGAACTCTCCACACCGGCGCGAAGTTCTTTGGCGGCTTGTTCTTTTACGTGAATCGTTGGAAACTGCCACATACGCGAAAGCAAAGCGGCGATATCGTACGTCGCCGCGGGCTTTGTGTCTGTTTTCGGCTGACGTATAAGAAGCGTTCGCCCTTGAGTATCGACCAAAACGAGCGCCGCCAGCGTGATTTTAACAACCGTGCGTTTCTTTCTTTGCTCGGGGATCGCATCGGTCAAGCCCAATTTCCGCGCTTCGCAAAATTCAGCCACCGGACAAATTAAACACTGGGGGCAACGAGGCGTGCAGATCGTCGCGCCGAGTTCCATCATTGCTTGATTCCAATCGCCTGGAGCCTGCGGCGCCAGCAGTGCGTCGGCTTTTTCTTGCAATTGTTGCCAGCGGGAACCGGTGTGCAGGTCGCCGCGAACTGCGCCCAGGCGTGCGATCGCTCTTGCTACGTTTCCATCGAGAACGGCCATCTTTTTTCCGTACGCGATGCTGAGAATTGCCGAAGCCGTGTACCTCCCGATGCCCGAAAGAGCCAGCACTTTTTCCCGCGAATCCGGAAACGTTGAACCATGATCCGCGATGATCTGCTGCGCGGCCTTGTGGAGGTTCTTTGCGCGAGAGTAGTAGCCGAGCCCGGCCCAATGCCGCAGAACCTCCTCTTCGGGCGCTTCCGCCAGAGCCTTTACGTCCGGAAAGGCCGCAAGAAACCGGTGGTAATAGGGAATTGCCGCCGCCACGCGCGTCTGCTGCAGCATGATTTCCGAAAGCCAGATGCGGTAGGGATCTTTCGTGCGGCGCCAGGGAAGGTCACGCTGAAATTCGGCAAACCAGCGGAGGAGCTTTTTTCGAAAGCGAGTGCGCGCCGGAGCGTTGAGCATACGGTCGGCATAGTTTCGCACAGTTGGAGCGATTCGTGACCGTGATTCGTGTTCAAAAACGCGGCAAAAACGAAGTTTTTGTAGGGGCACCGCCTTCTGCAGCCGACCGTGGTTAAGCTCTCGAACTGAGCGTGAGGCTAAGCGCAGGATTCTTCGGCAAAAACGACGTAGGAGGAGTTCCATACCTCTGCGGGAATCGATCCGCGGGGCTGCGACGTCACAACGATTTTGAATGGGTCTGCCTCGACAGCCAGCTCCTTCAAACCATGCTGCTCAGCATCGACCGGGAGCGCTTCGACCAGTGCCAGATGGCGCAGGACCGCGAATATATTCTCCGTGGGCGGTGCGAGGGAGACGGTTGCCGCAGCGCTGCGAAATTCCATTAACGCCCCGCGCTCGTGGAAACTCCAAGCGATTGCGGCGCACAGCCCCACGGCCCTCTCAAAGCGTTCTCGATCTGCGACGCTTGCGTTTGGCCGTGCCGCTTCGCTGTGCGGGTCAAGCACCAGCAGCACGCGAGTATTGTCCTCCCGGGCAAACTCTCGCACCATGAGCGAGCCCGAACGCGCGGACGCTTTCCAATGCACATGCCGCGCGCTGTCGGTCGGTAAATAATCGCGCAAGGCATAAAGATCATGCCCGCGTCCTTTGGCAAGGGTCTCAATCGCGCCCTGGATGCCGGGCAACACGTCGAGAACTTCCGGCGTTGCTTCAACCGATGGGTAAACCAGCGCCTCCGAAGTAAGATCCAGGCGACGCGCCTTTTGCAGAAAGCCGAACGGGAAGCGCGTCACAATACGAAACGTTTCCTGGCGGTACAGCCCGCGCCTCGCGAAAAGAAGCGGCACCGACTGCTTCACGAATTCCTGCCGCGGCACGTAGGGAAAATAGACCGGCGTCCCCAACAGCAACGCCGGCGGGGCATTTTTTTTCGTCACCGCAGCGACTCGCAACGAAAACGATGGCAGCATCTGTTTTTCGTTTTTCAACTCCACCATTCCGCGCACGGTTTGCCCCGCAAAAATGTGCTCCGGAAGCTGCAGATTCAATTCCACACCCATCACCGTAAGGGACGAAAGAATCCCGGACATGAGAATGCTGGCTATCAAGCAGGAAAGAATGAGAAATAGCAGGTTGTTGCCGGTGTTGATCGCGGCCAGCGCCACCAGGACAATCCCCCCGATGTAGATCCAGCCTTCCTTCGTCAGCCGGTATTCCATGCGATAGCTGATCCAGCGCAGCGGCGTCCGCCTCGCCAAAACCGGCACTAGCGTTATTCCCACCCAACCGGCGACTAACAGCGCGGACATGGCCGTGGCGCTGGCTAATGCCAGGCTGCCGATTCTTGCAGCCGCTCCGGAATAGAGTGCCAGGACAAACGCGACGCTAAGAGCCGCGATCGAGAGGAAGAATGCGCGCACTCCCGGGCGATCGGTTTTCTCCCAGAGGTTCGCGAGCGATGTGCGCAGGTTCACAGGGGTACGCGGACCGAATCGACAATCTCGCGGAGAACCGTCTCCGTGGTCTCCGACTTTTTTTGCAAAGAAGCGTGCCGCGTGCTGGCGACAACACGGTGCGAAAAGACCGCCACGGCAAGCTGCTTGAAATCGTCCGGCAGGCAATACTCGCGGCCTTCAAGAAACGCTCGGGCCTGCGCCGCTCGCTGCAACATCAATGTTCCTCTTGGGCTTACGCCCAGCGCGAGCTGGTCCGATTTGCGCGTGCGATTCACAATCTCCAGCGCGTAATCGTGCAAGCTGCTGTCCACTTTCACGTGCGCCACTGCTTCCTGCATGGCCAGCACGTCGGAGACACCCGCGACGGGCTCCAGGGTCCCAACCGAATCGTCGGTCGCGCGGCTCCGTAGGATCTGCCGTTCGGTCTCGTGCGATGGATAACCCATCTTGATGCGCATCAAAAAGCGATCGAGCTGCGATTCCGGCAGCGGGTAGGTGCCGTGATGTTCGACTGGGTTCTGCGTCGCTATGACCAGAAATGGCTGCGGCAAAGGCAGGGTGCGGCCGTCTACGGTAACCTGCGCTTCATTCATCGCTTCCAGCAACGCCGATTGCGTGCGCGGCGTGGTGCGGTTGATCTCGTCGGCCAAAACGACATTGGCAAAAATCGGTCCAGACCTGAATTCGAAGTCCCGCGATTCCGGATTGTAGACGCTCACGCCCAGCACGTCGCTCGGCAACAAATCGGAAGTGAATTGAATGCGCTGAAAGGTACAGTGAAACGACTTCGCCAGCGCCTGAGCGAGGGTGGTTTTCCCCACGCCGGGCACATCTTCGATCAACAAATGGCCGCGCGCGAGCAAGGTGATCAGTGCCAACTGAATCACATCTTCTTTGCCGAAAATGGCTCGCGCGATGGAACGCTGCAGTTGTGTAACCACCTGAGAGGTGACGGTCGGCATCGGTTGAAAACCCTTACTCTTCCTGTTACAAATAGATGAAGCCTGTTGCTTCGCCGTTTCCTGGTGCTCGCAACGTCTTCCCCGTCCTTGAACGGGCGATTAGCTCAGCGGTTAGAGCGCTCGCCTCACACGCGAGAGGTCAAAGGTTCAAATCCTTTATCGCCCACCATTCTCTGAATTCTCCCACGATAACGCCAAGAATCACACCTGGGGGCCAGTGCGTGTGTTCAAAGTATGTAAAGGCGATGGATTAAGAGCAACCAGGGAATCGCTCGAGGATCGTGCGCCTTTCTAAATACCAGCGGCAGACAATGCTCCGAGAATGCGTCCGTTCGAGTTCTCGCGCCTGGTCGGCCCTAGGCGGAAACTGGGAATTTCTTGGTCTGCTTTGCTGCGCAGGCTTTCAAACCGCATTCCACGGTGTATCCGGCGAGAGAATAGGCGCCTGTGAGGTTTGCCGCCATCAAGCAAAACCTCTGCTCCTTCGGCCTAAGCTCCGCCAACATCTTGAGGGTTTTTTCTCTAGATTGGAATTTCAGCCATGACGAATATAATCGTGCCGTAAGTAACTAGAATGAGCTTTGCGGGTCAATTCGTCTGAGGGATGCATTTGTCTACGATTCTTCGCACGATCGAGTTTCTGAGTCTCGGCCTATGGCTGGGCAGCGACGCGTTTCTGAGCTTCGTGGTAGCCCCAGGCGCATTTTTCATCCTGGGCAACCGCGATGCCGCCGGCTTGATGGTCGGATATTCTCTGACCCGCCTTCATTTCGCGGGAATTTTTCTGGGACTTATATTCCTGCTGGTTCGCTCCGTGCGCACCCGCGATTTTGCCAGTTTGGCGTCCCTCCCATCGCTCTGCGTCGTACTGATGGTCCTTCTGACCGCCACATCCGAATTCACGGCCAGCAACCGGATGGCCAACCTGAGAAGGCAGATGGTCTCCATTCAAAACGCGCCGGAGAACGATCCTCATCGAGCCGAGTTCATCCGATTGCATCACCTTTCTGTCGTGTACGAAGGAGCCGTCCTATTGTTCGGCCTCGCGGGCGTGTTTTTTCTGGTCCGAGAAGTTGCCGCTAAACGCTGAATTCCCTACACGCTTATTTCCGTTTCCGGTCCGACCGGGTTTTCTTCGGTCGTGGTTTGCGGGGGCGGATTTTGTTGGTGAAAGCGTACCCCGCGCGTTCGAACGCCCTCCACATATACCAGCTTGCGACCGTGCGATACGGACGCCATCGTTCGCCGAATTTCAGCAACTCCTTGGGCGTCGGCATGTGTTTCTTCCGATATGCCACCGACCACCCTTTTTTCACGCCCAAGTCGTGAATCGGCAGCACGTCTGGCCGCCCAAGCCGGAAAATCAAAAACATCTCGACGGTCCACGCGCCGATTCCACGCACGGAGACCAGCCGTTCGACCAATTCCTCATCCGACAGTTTCAGTGCCTCTTCGTGTGTCGGGACAATTCCTTCCAGCGCTTTTTTCGCCAGGTCTTTCATGGACGCAGCCTTTGCCGCAGACAATCCCGCTTTCCGCAGCTTCGCCACAGGAATCTTCAGCATTTTCTCGGGCGCTGGCGGATGCCCGTTTGCTCCAAGCGCTTTGATTCGTCCAAAAATGGTGGCCGCTGCTTTGCCGGAGATCGACTGGTAGGTAATCGATCTCAGCAGGACTTCGTAGGGCGAATGACTATTTCGCAGGTCAATTTCAAAGGCGCGGGTTTCCGCAATGAGTTCCTTGAGCCGGTCATCGCAGGCGGACAGATGCCGCACCGCCGCGGCGAGGTCGAAGGGAAGTGTTATGACTGGCGCAACGCTGTCGCTCATCGCAGGCCAACCAACATAATATAAATAGCTCGTCTTGGTAAGCGCGAAAAAGCTGATACTCCTACGCGAAAGCGGCCGCAAACTCGCTGTGCTAAAATTGAAAAGATCAATCTGCTGGAAATTCGGGCACTGTCACCATTGGTCGCAAGAGCCAGTCACCTGACAATCGCATTACGAGTGAAGGATCGCCAGATTCATGCAAACAGGCATCATCGGATTGCCGCAAGTCGGAAAAACAACGCTTTTCCGGATTTTGACGAAAGCCAATGTGGAAACCAAGGGTGCGCAGACGACCCACGTCGGCGTCGCCAAAGTTCCTGAGCCGCGCCTGCTCGAGCTGGCGAAGCTCTACAGCCCCAAGAAAATTACCTACGCGTCCGTGCAATACGTCGATCTGCCCGGCGTGCAGAAGGAACGTATGCGCGAAAGTCTCGCTACGCTCCGCGATGTCGACGCCATCGCCCACGTGATTCGCGTTTTCGACGACGCGAGCGTGCCGCACTCCGAAGGGACGATCGATCCGCTTCGTGACGCCACGAATCTCGACCTGGAACTCATCCTGTCGGACCACGATCAGATCACGAAGCGGCTTGAGCGCCTCGAAAAGGACCTTAAGAAAAAGAAAGATCCGCAATTCGAGCTGGAGAAAACGGTTCTCGAAAAGTGCCAAGCCCACCTGGAGGCGGAAAAGCCCCTGCGTGAACTGGAACTGACTCCGGAAGAGCGCAAGCCCATCGGCGGCTTTCTCTTTTTATCTCAGCGTCCAATGCTCTACGTCCTGAATCTTGGCGACGACGAGGCCGCCGAAATGCACAAAGCTGTCGAGAATCACAAGCTGTCCGCGCTACAAGGCCGCCCGAACACGGCCGTAGTTGCCGTTTGCGGCCGCCTCGAAGCCGAACTCGCGGAGATGGATGAAAAAGAGGCCGCGGAACTACTTGCGTCCTACGGTTTGGAGGAGCCGGGCCTCAATCGCCTGATTCGCGCCACCTACGACCTCATGGGATTGTTCCCCTTTTTCACAGCAGGCGAACCCGAAGTCCGTGCCTGGACGATCCGTAAAGGCTCCACGGCGGTCAAGGCCGCCGGTGAGATTCACAGCGACATCGAAAAAGGATTCATTCGCGCTGAAGTCGTCCGCTGCGAAGATCTGCTTGCCGCCGGCAGTATTGCCGCTGCGAAGGAAAAAGCTCAGGTCCGTCTTGAGGGGAAAGACTACATCGTTCAAGAGGGTGATGTGATTCTCTTCCGCCACAGCGGATGAAGAAGTTCTTAGCTTCAAGTTCCTAGTTCTAAGTAGCCGCCGACCTGCAATTACCTGTAATCTACCAGTCCAAAGTCTTACCAAAAACGAGAAACTTAGAACTGATAACTTTTGTCTAACGAATTGTCATTTCGCATCGCTCTTGCAGCCCTGTTGGGCTTGATTGCCGCCGGCGGAAACGTCCTTGGCGGCTATTTCGTCGTCCGGCGCGAATGGCCGCGGAAGTACCTGCAATATTTTCTCGCGCTCGGCGCGGGCTACATGCTCAGCGTTGCGTTCGTCGAAGTGATTCCGGAGTCGATTCGCCTGGCCGGAGAGAACGCGCTTCTCTACGTCCTCATCGGCTACTTCCTCATCCATCTCTTCGAGCACACCATCGCGCCTCATTTTCACTTCGGCGCGGAGGTCCATGCCGAAGAAGTGCATAGCCACCACGCGCGCAGCACTGTGCTGCTCGGTATGACGATCCACACATTTTTCGACGGCGTCGCCATCGCAGCGGGTTTTCTGATTTCGACCTGGTTAGGTATGGTGATCTTCCTTGCCGTCTTCCTTCACAAGTTGCCGGAGGGATTTACGATTGCGTCCGTCATGCTTGCAAGCGGCCAGGGCAAACGAAGCGCCGTCCGCGCTGCAGGCCTGCTCGGCGCCGCCACCCTGGCAGGAGTGCTACTCACGAGCGAGCTTCAAGGCCAGCTGAAATATGCGCTCCCATTGTCGGGCGGGGTAACAGTTTATGTCGCTGCCACCGACTTGCTTCCCGAAGTGAACCGGGAACCGAATTGGCGCATGGCCTTTCTGGTTTTCATCGGTGTGGCCAGCTTGTTGATCCTAAAGCTCTTATTCCATCCCTGAGGTCCGCCCCGTCCACTCCCCGTACCTTCCTCGCCCCTTCCCTCTGAACCGCAACTTTCTGAGAACAAACGTGTTTGCTACAGTGTGGGTGCTATGGCCAGAACCGACGTCCAACTCATGCTGGACGTGAAAGCTGGTGACGAAGCCTCATTCGAGCTTCTACTGCACCGCTATCGCACTCCACTCGTCAACTTTCTGTTTCGCATGGTGCGCAACCGGGAGCAGGCGGAGGATCTCGCCCAGGATGTTTTCTTGCGCGTGTATCGCGCTCGCGAAGATTACGTACCGAGCGCCAAGTTCACCACTTGGCTCTTCCGGATCGCCACCAATCTGGCGCTCAACTCGGTCCGTGATAACCGCTACCAGAAGTTGGAGGTTTCGATCGATGCTCCGGTTACAGTGGACGCCGAAGACGGAGACGAAAGGCCGCTGGATGTTCCGGAAAAGCATCCGAATATCGAGCAGTATCTCGTCGAGGACGCGCGAAAGAAAATGATTCGTCACGCCATCGACAAGCTGCCTGAAAAGCAGCGCGCGGCGGTCCTGCTCCACAAGTATCAGGAGCTGGACTACGCGGAGATTGCCAAGATTCTCAGTTGTTCGGAAAGCGCGCTAAAATCGCTGCTTTTCCGGGCCTATGAATCGCTTCGAGTGGAACTAGCCCCGCTCGTCGCGCAACACGTCCAGAACCACGGGTAGGGAAAGTAGGCTGTTATGGGTTGTGAAAAAATCGAAAACCGGATTCTAAGTTACATCGACGGCCGGTTGAAAGAAAGCGAGCGCCAGGATGTCGAAAAGCATCTGGCCTCTTGTTCCACATGTCAGTTGCGGGTGGAGGAATTCCGCGCCGTTTCCGGGCTGTTGGATGAGCTGCCGGTCATCGAACCGTCGCCCGCGTTCGATGCGCGCGTTCACGCGCTTGTGGCGGCGGAGCCGGTAAAGCAGAGCGGGTGGGCTTGGCTGCACGTTTCGCCGCGCGTAGCGTTTGCCGCGTCCATGCTTCTGCTGGCGACCTTGTGGCTAGGCTTCTATCAGCGGCCTCAGCCGGCGCTGCCGTGGGGCAACAATCCCCAGGTCGCCGACGAACAAATGATGCAAGACTTGCCAGTCCTGGAAGATCACGACGTCTTGTCCAACTTCGAACCATTGAAGGAATTACCTCCGCCAGTGCAGGCGGATGCAGCCTCCGATTCGCAGCAGCAGATGTAAGCGTGGCGCTGGTCCCTGACCGGTGCAGTTGAGACGGAACAAACTGAAACGAAGATGCGCACCAAGCTCCAATTCGGGATCGCCTTTCTGGCAATGGTTGGCTGCTGTCTCGCCCTGCCCGGAAATGCCTTCGCGCAAAAGGCGCATCCGGACCGACCGCCGCAATCTCATCCGGCTGCTGCACCGCCGCAGACCCACAACGACAGTAAGCCTGCGTCGAATCCAAACCGTCCACCGGCGAACTCGCCGAACAGCCACCCGCCGCAATCGAATATCGCGCCGCAAGCGAGGTTCAATAATTCCTATCGGCCTCCGAATGCGGGTGCAAGGTTGAATCCAAGACAACAAGTGGGTGCAGGGGCGCCGCGTCCCTGGGTCGATACCATGCGCGATCTTTCTCCGGCGCAACGTGACCGCGTCCTACAGAACAGCCGTGCCTTCCAGAATCTTTCGCCGGATAAGCAGAACAGGATTCGCCAGCAATTCAGCCAATGGGATCATATGACTCCCAACCAGCGCTCAAATTTGCGCCAAAACGAGCAGACGTGGCGAACTCTCACTCCAGAGCAACGCGATCATATCAAGAACGATGTCCTTCCCAAGTGGCGGCAGATGCCTTGGGACCGCCAGCAGGTGATGAAGCAGAAACTGAGCGTGCTTCAAAACATGCCGGAAGCCGCGCGCAACCAGCGCCTCAACGATCCGAACTTCACTCATGGCATGACCGACGACGAAAAGTCCATGTTAAGAGATTTGAGCCATACTCACGTCGGCGCCCCCGATCCTCCAGCCGAATAGTGTGGCCTTTCTGGCGACCTCCATGTGCGCGGTCGCTTCGCAACCCCGCCTAACGCCACTCTGCTGCGACATTTTCCCGCTAAAATCATCTAAGGGATTGGTGATTCCGATTTTCGACTTGTCCACACGCTTCCGGGCGATGAAGCACCGGAACTTTCAACTGTTCGTCATCGGGCAATTGATTTCGCTGATCGGGACCTGGGTGCAAAACACGGCGCAGCAGTGGCTGGTCTATCGCTTGACTGGCTCGGCTGCTCTCCTGGGTGTATTCGCGTTTGCCAGCCAGGTTCCAATGCTCTGCCTTGCGTGGATGGGCGGCTACGCCGGCGACCGCTACAACCGGCATCGCGCCGTAATCATGACGCAAACCATTTCCATGATCCTAGCATTCGTCCTGGCCCTGCTGACCCTGACGCATTTCATCAAGACGTGGCATCTGATCGTGATTGCTCTGCTTGTTGGTATCGTCAATGCCTTTGATGTTCCGATTCGCCAGGCGTTTTTCGTTCACATGGTAGGAAAAGAAGATCTCCCCAACGCAATCGCGCTGAATTCCTCGATATTCAATGGCGCTCGGGTGATCGGTCCCGCCGTCGCCGGATTCGCAATCGCGCTTGTCGGGGAAGGCTGGTGCTTTTTCATCAACGGTCTCAGCTTTGTGGCGGTGATCATCGCGCTGCAAATGATGAACATCGAGCCCACGGACCTTCGAAGGTCAAAGGAATCGCCCGTGCGCAGCTTCATCGAGGGATTCCGTTTCGCCATGAACGACGTTCCCATTCGTTCCGCGTTGCTGCTGCTGAGCCTGCTGAGTTTTTTTGGACTGCAGTACTCCGTGTTCCTGCCGATTTACGCGAGCGACATTCTTCACGGCGGCGCCCGGACGCTCGGGCTGCTCATGAGCGCTGCGGGTGTGGGAGCGGTTTTGGGTGCGTTGCACTTCGCGGCTCGTACCGAATACAAAGGTCTCGCGCGCTGGATTGTGTTGACGTCGACCATCTGTGCAATCGGCTTGCTCGTTTTTTCCTTTGCTACATCGTTCTGGCTGTGCGTTGTGGTGCTCTTCTTTGTAGGTTTCGCCGCCACGTCTCAGATGGCGGCCACCAATACGATCATCCAACAGCGTGTTCCCGACGCGATGCGCAGCCGGCTCATGGCTGTCTACGCTACTTTGTTCATGGGCGTGATGCCCATTGGCGCGCTCATCGCCGGAGGAGTGGCCAAGCACATCGGCGCGCCACACACCATTCTCATATTTGGACTGGCAGTGCTGATCGGTTGCTTGGTCTTTCTGTCGCGCGTGGTGGCAAAAGTAAAAAACAAACAACCGGTTCCTGCAGCGAGTTAGAGATTCATTCGAAAAAGTCGAATGTTTTCGAATGCTCGCGTTTCGAACGTTGGTCATTAACTCTTCGTTTGCGACGTCCATTCCAATGTGGGGAATGTTTCCCTGTTATTCGAAGAAATAGTGAGCATATCGGAAAGCTTTTCTAGTCGACGCGCCGACATGGCGCAACCCTGTCGCGCCTTCAGCCGGCTTCTTGGGATTCTCTTGTAGAGTTCGCCTCCTGAGGCGGGCCGCTGGCGCGATAATGCAAGCAAAACCTCAAGCAGGATTCGGCCGATACAGCCAATCGATTTTCTCTTCCGGCGCGCTGTTTATCTTCGCCAGAACCACATCCACTTTTGTTCGCATAGGCGCTAGCGAGCAAACAGGGTCGGTTGCGCTCGCGTCTCCCGCGAGCAAAAACGCCTGACAGCGGCAGCCGCCGAAATCCAGTTCGCGTCGCTCGCAGCTTCGGCACGGTTCCTGCATCCACTCTTCGCCGCGGAAGCGTTGAAACGCCGGAGAATTTCGCCAGATCTCCAGAAGGCCTTTGTCTTTCACGTTTTCAAAATGCATTCCAGGAATCACAGTGGCCGCATGGCAGGGAAGCGCCGTGCCATGCGGCGTAACGAGCAGCAACTTGCGTCCCCAGCCGCCGACGCATGGTTTTGGATATTTGGCGTAATAATCGGGCACAACAAACACGACGCGCGTTTTGCCCTTCAAACGCTCTTCCGCTTTTTTCAGTATTTCCAGGCAATAGTCCAATTGCTTTCGCGTCGGCAATAGATTCTGGCGATTCGCAAATCCCCATCCGTAATATTGCACACTTGCAAATTCCACGCAGCCCGGCTGGTGCTCTTCGACAAACGACACCATCTCTTCCAACTCCGAAATGTTCTGCCGGTGAATCACAAAATTCAGCGTGACGCCGATGCGATGCTTGTTCAGCCATTGCAACACTTTTAGCTTGTGCGCATGACTGGTCGTGTTGGAAATCTCGCGGGCAGTCTGTTCGTGTGCACCCTGAAAACTCAGCTGAAAATGATCGAGCCCTGCTTCGACCAGCGCTGCGAGCTTCGCTTCATCGAGCGGCAGCCCGCTGGTAATCAGACTGACATACAGGCCGGCGCGACGCCCGGCTCGGACCAATTCGACGATGTCCGGTCGCGCCAGCGGTTCTCCACCTGTAAAGTCTGCTTGCAGGACTCCGGCCGCCGCAGCTTCTTGAAACACACGCACCCAGGTCTCGGTTGGCAGTTCGGCCTCTCGCTTCGCGAGCTCCAGTGGGTTTGAGCAATAGACGCAGTGCAGCGGGCAGCGGTGCGTCAGTTCCGCAACGAGAGCCAGCGGGGTAGAAGTAGGAGCTATCACAAACTAAAAATCAATCGCACGTTGATCGTGCAGCAGCGCCAGATAGCCAAGCAGGTCGTTGGTGATGCGCTCGGGCTCGGCCTTCGAGTACGTCACGTGCAGTTTTTCGGCGATCTGTTGGACGGTGTGGCTGCCGTCGCATAGTTCCACGATGGCCAAGCTTGGACCATTGAGGCGCAACGCGCGCTCGGGCATCAACAAGGTTCGTGGCTGTTGGTTCTTGTCGTTCAGGCGAACGCCAGGAGCCAACTTTGGCGTCGCACTCAATGCAGGCCTCATTCTGGTCCCCTCGCGGGCCGGAACGCGCCCGGAGGCGGCCAACCGGGATTCACGTAGGCATAGTAGAGAGCGTCAAGCTGCGCCCAGAGAATGTCGCATTTTGCGCGTAGCGCAGCGTGCGCCAAGTCCTGTTGCTCGCGAGTGCGCGCGTGCTGCACACAATAGGACAACGCGAAATCCGAATCTTCCGGCGCCTGCGTCAAGCGGCCCTTGAAATAATCGAGCGCTGGAACGAGCCACGGATAGTACTGCTTCATCCGATCCATGCGAAGAGCAATCAGTTTGCCGCTGAACAATTCAGTCAGCGATGACGCCACGGCTTCGAGGTGCGAGCGTCGCGACACCAGATGCACGTACGCCTGCACCGCGTATCGAGTTCCAGGCAATATCCCATCGCCGCAGATGGCTTGTTCGCGAGAAAGTCCCGTAGCTTCGACCAGTTTGAGCCACTTCGCGATGCCTCCCGGCTTTTTCCCGTCGCCGTCGTGATCCAAAATGCGCTTCCTCCATGCCAAGCGGAACGCCGGATCCTTGCTGCGCGCCAGGATCACCGCATCTTTGATCGGAATGTGTTCCTGGTAGTAGTAGCGGTTGAGCGCCCAGGCCTGCAACTGGCCCCGATTGAGCTTTCCATCGTGCATCAGCAGATGAAAGGGATGCTTGTGGTGGTAGCGCTCTTCACCGATCGCATGGAAACCGGCGACGAATTCCTTTTCGTTCCACGGTGGCTTCGGAGAACTGTCAGTGCTGGTCATAAATCGATCGTCAGACCATCGTAGGCGATTTCAAACCCCGCTTCCACTACCGCATGGTGCTCGTCGCTGTTCTCGTCGAGGATCGGATTTGTGTTGTTGACGTGAATCAAGATTTTGCGCGAGCGGGTATCTCTAGGATATTGCGCCAACAGTCCTTCGGCACCGGAGAGTGGAAGATGTCCCATGTCGCGCGCCGTTTTCTTCGTACGGCCTGTGACCAGCAATTCTTCGTCGGACCAGAAAGTGCCATCAAGCAGGGCCACATTCGCGGCAGCGGCTTGCTTGGTCCATTCCGAATTGTGCCCGGAAAGGGTTGGAGCGACGAAAAGTCTTCGGTTGTCCTGTTCCAGCATGATTCCGACCGTGGAGTCTTCGGACGGAGCGCTTCGGCGAAGCTCCTCGCTAGCGTAATCTGGATAATTCCGTCCGAGCGGAGTCGTGCCGTAGAAAAACGTCGGGGCGTCGCCGGGATCGGGGGATAGATGGCAGCCGATGCGCCGGTTGCTCATCAGCGTCTGCCACTGCACCGGAGGATCGGCACGGTCCAACACGCGGAAGATTCGGTTTTCATTTCTGAGGATGCGCTGCACGGTCGGCGTGGCGAAAACAAAGAAGTTTTGGAACTCGCGAAGGTGCAGCAGGCCCATGACCGCGTCTACATCGGCGGATGGCAGAAAGACGCCAGCGATCGGGGAGTGCCCAAGTATTTCCGGAGAGGGGGAAAGCTCGCGCGTTGCTACGATCTGTGCGCGCAAGTCCGGAGAAGCACCGATCAGGAACCACACGCCCTCGGTTGGAGAAAATGCGATTTGCGTTTGGGTTCGAGCTTTGCCGCGCAGCGTTCCCATTCGAAAGCCTGAGCAATTCGGACAGGCGCAGTTCCATTGTGGGAAACCGCCGCCTGCGGCCGAACCAAGAATCTTGATGAGCATGAGGAGCCTTTGGCTGGACTAGGGTAAATCAGGCGGGGATACGGAACAAGCCGAGACACACACTTACAGGCAAACTAAATGGAGGCGAAACGCTAGGAAGGAGGCTAGAGCTCTGCGTTCGAGTACGAACTGATCTCGCAGTTCAGATCAACTTCTTCATGCTGCGGTGTGGTCCATTCCATTTGGGCCGCTCCTAATCTGAGGGTCGCGAACAGGGACAAGTTAACACAAAGAAACGCGGAAGGAAAGTTCAGTCTGAGACTTGCTCATCCGGAACTCGGCCGGCGGCCTAATCTGTCGCTGGCGGATCGACTACTACATATAGACAGCCATCGCGCGCGATTCCACTGCTCATAGGGGCTCTACGAGTAGTCATTTCGGTCCACCAAATTCCACATTTTATTCACAAAGTGTGCGGATTTTTCTTGACATGCGCCAGAAACCATATACGCTGTGGTGAAAAGTGGGACAAAGTGGTATCAAGTAGAGCTGAGTAGAAGGAAGTTGAACTTCCTAGGGGCGCTGGTCTAAGTGGACAAACTAGTCCTCCAACGAGACGGAACTCATGAAACTCAGGGGAAACTATCCGGCGAAAGTCGACGAGAAAGGCCGTCTCAAGATTCCCGCGTCCTTTTTAGAAGAATTAAAGGAATTCGGCAACGTTTTTTATATCACGAGCCCGAATGGCGAAACGGCTCGCATCTACCCGATGAAGGTGTGGAACGAGATCGAGGACAAGCTGGCAAAGCTGCCGAGCACGAATAAGGCCAAGCGCAAGTTCTTGTTGCGCACAAGCTACTTTGGCCAAGTTGTAGAGATGGATGCGCAGGGCCGGGTGCTGATGCCATCGGTGTTGCGAGAAAAGGCGCAGGCGAAGGGCGATGTGGCGGTGCTGGGCGCGCTCGATTATCTGGAAGTCATTAACAATGCGCGGGCTATGGACCAAATGGACAAGGACCCGTACACGGACGAGGACGACAAGGTTTTGGGCGATTTAGGAATTTAGAGAGTTTCGGGTCTTCAGTTTCGAGTTTGCAGTGGGCAAGTTGGTCAGGCGAGACAGGCCATAAACGATTGGGTGCGTTTCACACGCCGGTTATGCTGGCGGAGGTGTTGGAATGGCTGCAGGTAAAGCCAGACGGAATCTACGTGGACGCCACACTCGGAGCCGGAGGGCATTCGGCGGCCATCGCCGAGCGCTTATCCTCAGGGCGGTTGATCAGCCTGGACCGGGACGAACAGGCGCTGCAGATCGCGCAGGAGCGGCTGAAAGAGTTTCAGAACAAAGTGAGCTTCGTACAAACGGCGTTCTCAAAGATTTCGGAGGCCGTGCGCGGGTTGGGGATAGCGACGGTGGACGGGGTCTTGGCCGACTTGGGAGTTTCGAGCATGCAGCTTGACCGTCCGGAACGTGGATTTTCGTTCCGGGAAGCGGGGCCGTTGGACATGAGAATGAGCAGCGGGCAAGCGGAAGAAGACACGCTGACGGCAGAAGAGATTGTGAATCGGTGGCCGGAAAAAGAAGTAGCCGACCTGCTCTACCGCGAGGCGGAAGAGCACGATTCCAGAAGAATCGCCAGGGCGATTGTGAAAGCGCGGCCGATACGGGATACCGCGCACCTGGCAACGGTTGTGGCAGGCGCCCGGAAGCAGTGGGGAAGGCAGAAACTGCATCCCGCGACAAAAACGTTTCTGGCGCTGCGGATAGCGGTGAATCGAGAGTTGGAGGAACTCGGGCAGTTTCTTTACCGGACCCCTGCCACTTTAAATTCCGGCGGACGCTGGGTGGTGCTGACCTATCACTCGCGCGAAGACCGCCCGGTGAAGCGCGCGTTCCAGGAAGGCGACAGAGAAGGAACGCTGAAAGTGCTCACCAAGCATGTGATTGTGCCCAGTGAGGAAGAGCAGAGAGCGAACCCGAGATCGCGAAGCGCGAAGCTCCGGTGCGCAGAGAAGGTGTGAGATGGCGACGGCGTATCAGTGGAGCGGTGTAGAAAATCTGGGCGCAGAGCAATTCCGAAAACCGGAGGCGGTGAAGCCGCGACTGGTTTCCCGCGCGGCGCGGCGGACATCGCCGGCCAGAATGGTGGAGTTCTTCACCGTGAAGAGAATCGACAATTCGCGGCTGGTGCGGCATGTGGAGCCCGTGAAGATGCGGAATTTGTACAAGACTGTCGCGCTTGGTGGCATTATCGCGGCATTCTGCATGCTTTACATCTACCAGCACTTCCGCTGCATCGACCAGAGTTTCCAACTCGAAGACTTCAAGGCCAAGACGCTCCAAGCGCAAACGTTGAACAGCAGGCTGAGGCTCGAGATTGCATCCCTCCGCGACCCGCATCGCATTGACGTGATCGCTCACCGTGAGCTCGGCCTAACACAACCCGCGCCGAACCAGATGCGCGAATATTCGGGCACAGACGGATCGGAAGTCGCAGCAATGCAGTTTGTGCGGCCGAACCACGCGCCCTAAGGTCGCCTGGCGATCGGTTCGCTAGTGCTGAACGACCACGAATTCTGGAACAAAATTGATGTCCGCACGAAGCGCGACCCGGAAACCAGGAACCATGGAGCAAGAAAAAGTTCACGTTCGCTTGCTGTTTCTTGCCGGGTTCGTGCTGTTCTGGATGAGCGCCGTCTTCGGGCGAGTCGCCTACCTGCAGTTGTTCCGTCACAGCGAATACTTAACCCGTGCCGCGCGGCAGCAGCGGCACACCATCGATATCTATCCGAAGCGCGGAATTATTTTCGATCGCAACATGCACCCGCTGGCCATGAGCGTGCCGGTGCAATCGGCGTTTGCGGTGCCGGGAGAAATGAAAGATCGAGCCATGGCGGCGCGGTTGCTGTCGGGAGTGCTCGAGATGCCCGCGGACGAAATTCGAGAGAAGCTGGATTCCGGCAGCCCGTTTGTTTGGGTCAAACGCAAACTGCCCCCGGCGAAATCTGAGGCGGTGGAATCACTCAATTTGAAGGGCGTGTACCTCCAGGAAGAGAACCAGCGGTATTACCCCAAGCGAGAGTTAGGTGCCCACGTCCTCGGATTTGTGGACGTCGATGAAAGAGGGTTGGGCGGTATCGAGCACGAATACGACAACCTAATCCGCGGTAAAGAAGAAAAAGTTGTGGTCATGGCGGATGCGCACCAGCGCTGGTTTGACGGTGGAGAAGCGCAGCGTGATCACGGAGTGAACGTCGTACTCACCATCGACGAAAAAATCCAGTATATCGCTGAGAGGGAGTTGGCGGCGGCGATTGAAAAAACGCACGCGCCGGCGGGAACTGCGATTGTGCAAGACCCGAACAGCGGGGCCATTCTGGCGCTGGCGAACTGGCCAAAATTCAATCCGAACGCTGCCACGGACGTTCCGACAGAGATGCGAATGAATCGGGCGATCAGCGCTATTTACGAGCCGGGATCGACATTCAAGCTGATCACTCTAGCGGCCGCCTTCGATCAGAATTTGATTCGAGAGGACGAAGTTTTCAACTGCGAAAACGGCGCCGTCACGGTGGCTGGGCATCTGATTCACGACCACAAGAAATATGGCATGTTGACTGTCGCAGACATTCTGGCGAATTCGAGCGACGTCGGAGCAATCAAGATTGCGCTGCGCTTGGGCTCGCCGAAATTCTACGACTACATTCGCGCATTTGGATTTGGGACGCCCACGGGCATCGACTTGCCGGGAGAAAGCCGCGGATTGCTGAACCGCCTGGACCACTGGGGCTCGTATTCGATTGCCTCGGTTTCGATGGGACAGGAGGTGGGTGTGACGCCGCTACAGATGATCACGGCTGTCTCGTCGATCGCAAACGGTGGCTTGCTGTACAAGCCGCACATCGTTCAGGAGATGAGGCGCGGTGATTCACTCCTGCCACTCGAGGGCCCGTCGGCGTTAACCGAGCCCAAGAGGGTAATCCGCCCAGAGACTGCGGCAACGATCCGAAATTTGATGGAAGGCGTAATTCAGCACGGCACGGGACCGAAAGCACGTTTGGACGGCTGGACCGCAGCGGGAAAGACGGGCACGGCGCAGAAGATCGATCCTGCGACGGGGAAATATTCGCGTAGCAGTGTCATTGCCTCTTTTACGGGATTTGCGCCGATCAACAATCCGGCCGTGACCATTCTAGTTTCCGTCGATTCACCCGGCGGCTATCCGCATGGCGGGGGAGAGGTCGCGGCGCCGGTGTTTAAAAGAATCGCCGAGCAGATTCTGCCGTATCTCGATGTGCCGCAGGATAAGCCGATGAACCCGCAATTGATGCAGGCGGCATACCGGAAGAATGCGGAGACTGAAGATGGCTCGCTCGACGATCTGTCAGAGATCGACTTTAACGCGCCGCCCGAAGTGCGCGAAGACACTCCGCAGCTAAAAGCCGCAAGGCCAAAGATGCCAAGCTCGACAGAAGCTTTGATGTCCGCCGACGAAGGCGCCATGGAGTTGCCGGATTTTTCGGGGAAATCGATGAGGGATGTCATCGAGGCATGCATGCGTTTGGGATTGGATCCGGTTTTGGTTGGCACGAATGTTGCAATTCAACAATCACCGGCGCCCGGATCGAAAGTGCGCCGGGGCACGAAAGTGACGGTGGAGTTCGGCGACGCTCCGGCACATTCGGGCAAGTCAAAATAGGAAAAGGGTTTAAGGCGCAGATGCCAACGGGAATCGA
The DNA here is from genome assembly GCA_963722985.1 of Candidatus Acidiferrales bacterium. Lineage (GTDB taxonomy): Bacteria > Acidobacteriota > Terriglobia > Acidiferrales > UBA7541 > Acidiferrum. The sequence continues at coordinate 106,231 of CAVROZ010000012.1, forward strand.
GACGACGTCTAAGATGGAGAGGAAGGGACAGCAATCCGGGGAGGCGGAACGGGGACAGATTGTGGCTGAGCGGGAACAGGCCGGCGAAATCGCTCTGCGAGCCCTGTTGGAGGGCGTGGAGGTGCGTTCGGGATTGCCCGAAAAGGAGGTGCGCATTCGCCGATTGACGAATGACTCGAGAAAAGTGGAGGAGGCCGGGTTGTTTGTCGCGATTCACGGAGTAACCGCGGACGGAAATTTGTTCGCGAAGGATGCCGTCGCTCGTGGCGCGGCCGCGGTGGTGAGCGAAGACCCGGCGCCGGCGGATTGGTCGCGAGAGATTCCCTGGATTCAGGTGAGCGCGGGCCGCAAAGCGCTGGCGATTGCCGCGGCAAATTTCTATGGACATCCGGCACAGGCGCTGAAACTCGTTGGCGTCACTGGAACGAACGGTAAGACCACCACGACGTCGCTAATCGATTCGATTCTCCGCGTTTCAGGACGGAAGACCGGTTTGTTCGGCACCATCGCCTACCGCACTCCGCGCGGCGAACATCCCGCGCCGCATACCACGCCGGAATCAGTTGACCTTCAGAGTTTTTTTGCGGAAATTCGGGATTCGGGCGGTTCTTACGCAACGATGGAAGCGAGTTCCCATGCCCTGGCGATGGATCGATTGTGGGGCTGTCACTTCGCCGTGGCGGTTTTCACGAATCTGACGCGCGACCACATCGACTATCACCAGACGTTTGAGAATTATTTCGATGCCAAGCGACGGCTGTTTGAAGGCACGGGCGCAGGTGCCCCGGACGTGTCGGTCATCAACACCGATGACGAATGGGGAAAGAAACTGGGAGGACTGACAAACAAGACGCTGACATATGGTTTGCAGAACGGTTCGGATTTGAAAGCGAAGAAATTTCAATTGAGTTTTAAAGGATTGAATTTCACGGCACAGACCCCGAATGGGCCGATTCAGGTGAATTCGCCGCTCGTCGGTCGGATCAATGTGTACAACATCCTTGCCGCGATAGGAGCAGGACTCGGACTGGGGCTTTCGAACGAGGCGATTGAGAACGGCATACGCAACCTCCGCGCGGTGTCCGGCAGATTCGAGCGCGTGGATTTTGGGCAGCCGTTCTTGGTCATTGTCGACTACGCTCACACCGATGACGCGCTCGAAAATCTGATCCGCACGGCCCGGGAGCTGAATACGAAAGGCAGAATCATCACCGTGTTTGGCTGCGGTGGATCCCGGGACCGCACCAAGCGGCCGATTATGGGCGAGCTTTCCGGACGCCTGAGCGATCTTTCGATTTTGACCAGCGATAATCCCCGGCAGGAAGATCCGCTGAAAATCATCAGTGACGTCGTGGTGGGAATGCAGAAGTCCGGCGGCAAATACCTGATCGAGCCGGACCGCGCGAAAGCAATCCACATGGGGATCGATGAAGCGCGCGCGGGAGACATTGTGTTGCTGGCCGGCAAAGGGCACGAGGATTACCAGATTTTTGCGGATCGCACGATTCATTTCGACGATCGCGAAGAAGCGAAAAAAGCGCTGGGCGATCGCGGTTATACGGCCGCGCCAGATCATCCAGGCAGTGGCGGCGAAGGGTTTGGCAACTAAGGGCGCTCGCGTCTCGACGGAGTGAGGCGGCCTGCGGGCCAAAGCGGTAACCGGCAGAAAAAGGAGGAGCCTTCAACCGGTGAGAACGGACAGAAACGGGAAAGCCAACCTCTTGAGGAAATTATGCGGTGGACGATTGCACAAGTGGCTGATGCGGTGGGCGGAGGATGTGGGCATGCACTCGAGCCCATGGCCCGGCTGGCCGGCGTCTCGATTGATTCTCGCACGATACATACCGGAGAACTGTTCATCGCCATACATGGTCCGACTCACGATGGACACGACCATGTGGCCTCAGCCATGGAGAAAGGCGCGTTGGCTGCAGTGGTGGCGGGGCCGTTGCTCTCGCGCTACCCGGGATGGTTGCAGGACCGCTGCATCACCGTGCCCGACACGCTCGAGGCACTGCACAAGCTGGCGCGAGCCGTACGCAAAGAATGGGGAAAGAAAGTTTGCGGCATCACCGGCTCGGTCGGCAAGACTACAACGAAAGAGATCGTGGCGGCACTGCTTGGTTCACAGCTACGGGTGCTGAAGACTTCGGGAAATTTCAATAACGAGTATGGATTACCGCTGACGCTGTTTCGCCTGAAAGATACGGACGATGTGGCGGTGCTCGAAATGGGCATGTCATTTCCGGGTGAGTTGAAGCGGCTGGCCGCGATTGCACTTCCCGACGTGGGGATTGAAACGCGGGTCAGCCCGGCGCACCTGCTGAATTTTTCGTCGATCGATGAGATTGCATTGGCGAAGAGGGAGTTGATCGAAGGCCTGCGCGGCACGGATTCAGTCGCCGTGCTGAATGCTGATGATCCACGTGTGGCGGCGATGGCTTCGGTGGCACCAGGCCGCGTGATTTTTTACGGAGCGGACAAGCCCGCGGAATTTGCGGCGGAGGGAATTGAAGACCGAGGAGCATTGGGAAGCTCGTTCACCCTCGTGCATCAGGGAAAACGGACGCGCATGGATTTGCCGCTGCCGGGGAGGCATGTGGTGTGGAATGCCCTGGCGGCAATCGCTGCGGCGAGCGTCTGGCATATCGGCGCGAACCAAGCGCAGGGTGTGCTGCGCGGATTGCGGACACCGTCGATGCGCGGGGAGCTGATTCGTTTCACCAATGGTTTTGCGTTGATCAATGATTCGTACAATTCAAGTCCAGCGGCGTTGCAGGCGATGATCGATTTGCTCGCGGCGACGCCGGGTTATCAACGCCGGATTTTGGCGGCCGGTGAGATGCGGGAGCTGGGGCCAAGTTCGCCGACTTTGCATCGCGAGGCCGGTGAGCAGGCGGCCAAGACGGGAAAGATCGATTTCGTTATCGGTGTACAGGGCGATGCCGTTCAGATTGTGGAGGGCGCGGTGAAGGCCGGTCTGCCAAACGTGCAGACGAAGTTTTTTGCGACTCCCGCCGAAGCCGGAGAATTCTTGGCGGAGTTCGTAAAGCCGGAGGATTTGTTGCTCGTGAAAGGTTCGCGGAGCGTGAAGATGGAGCAGGTCATCGAGGCGATGCTCAAACGATTCGAGCCTGTGGATGCGCCTTCGAGCGCGGGAGGGGCGCACTGATGCTCTACTACCTTCTCTACCACACGCTGCAGAAATATTTCAGCCCGCTGAACGTGTTTCGTTACATCACCGTGCGCACGGTCTATGCGAGCTTGACGGCGATGTTTCTGGCGCTGGTGTTCGGGCCTTGGCTGATTCGTAAGTTGAGGGAGCTGCAGATCGGGCAATACATCCGCGAAGAAGGGCCCCAGGAGCATAAGAAGAAGGCGGGGACGCCAACCATGGGCGGTGTGCTGATCGTGCTTTCGACGGCCGTGCCGGTGCTGATGTGGGCGGACCTTTCGAATGCGTTTGTGATGTTGGCGCTTTTTGCGTTGCTTGCGTTTGCGGCGATCGGCTTCATCGACGACTACGCAAAAGTGGTGAAGCGGCAAAACCTGGGATTGACGGGAAAACGAAAAATCACATTGCAAGTCACGGTGAGTTCGTTTGTCGCATTCGTCTTATTGGTGCTGGCGACGCACAGCGCATACTCGACGCAGCTGATCGTGCCCTTTTTGAAGAGATTCCGGCCGGACCTGGTGATCCATAGCCTGCTGGGCTCCGCTCATTTTTGGCCCCTGGCGTTTTTGCCGTTTATCGTTTTTGTGGCGCTGGTCATTACCGGCAGCTCGAACGCGGTGAATCTTACAGACGGGCTGGATGGATTGGCGATTGGCTGCACCGTGATCGCAGCCGGGGCGCTGACGATTTTGACTTACGTGAGCAGCAATTTTCGCTGGGCGACGTATCTGGAGATCCAGTACATCCCGCGCGTCGGAGAACTGACGGTGTTTTGCGGAGCGCTGGTTGGGGCATCGCTGGGATTCTTGTGGTACAACGCGCATCCCGCGGAAGTGTTTATGGGAGATGTCGGGTCGCTGGCGCTCGGTGGAGCGCTCGGCACGGTGGCGGTCATTATTAAGCAGGAAGTGCTGCTGGTGTTCTTGGGTGGAATTTTTGTCGTGGAGGCGTTGTCGGTCATTTTGCAGGTGGGCTCATTCAAGCTGCGGGGAAAGAGGATTTTTCGCATGGCGCCGATCCACCACCATTTTGAGTTGCTGGGTTGGAGCGAGAGTAAAGTGATCGTGCGATTTTGGATTGCGGCGCTGGTGTTTGCGCTGTTTGCGCTGACGACATTGAAATTGCGTTGAAGTGGAGACGCGGAATGCGCGGAAACGAGGATGCCTGGCTCGATTGAGTTGCGAAAGATGCGCGTGCTGGCCATCGGGCTGGCCCGGACGGGAGTAGCGACGGCGCTGTTTTGCGCGAAACACAATGCCATCGTGACCGCTACGGACTCACGGCCGGAAAACGAATTGGGCGACGCGCCAGGAAAATTGCGAGAGGCGGGAGTAAAGCTGGAACTCGGCGGGCATTTGGAAACAACGTACCTGGCGCAAGACTTGATCGTACCAAGCCCAGGAGTACCGGCAGATAATCCGCTGCTCATGAAAGCACGGTCGAAAGGCATCACGATTTGGAGCGAGATTGAGCTGGCGTACCGGTTTTTGGAAGGCGAGATGATTGGGATCACAGGTTCGAACGGGAAGACCACGACCACGACACTGGTCTACCACATATTGAAGGCGGCAGGCAGAAATGCGCTGTTGGCCGGCAACGTCGGCACGGCCCTGATTGGCCGTGTGGAAGAGATGAATGCGAAAACTGTGGCGGTCGTTGAGCTGAGCAGCTTTCAGCTGGAATTGACCGACAAGTTTCGGCCGGACATAGCGGTGTTTCTGAATCTCACACCGGATCATCTTGACCGGCACGGAACGCTGGACGCGTATGCCGCCGCGAAAGCGCGGATTTTCGCAAAGCAAACGGAACTGGATGCGGCCGTGCTGAATGCCGACGATGCGCGGACCGTGTCGCTGGCGCCGAAGAAGCCGCAGGTGTTCTGGTTCAGCCGCAAGAATCGCTTGGACCAAGGGGCCTGTGTGCATGGGGCGGACGTTGTGATCGTCGGCCGCGGCAAAGAAGAGTTTGTGATGAAGGTTGCGGAGATTCCCTTGGCAGGAGCGCACAACGTTGAAAATGTTCTGGCGGCCGTGACGGCAGCCCGGCTGGCCAATGTGGACGTAGCCACCATCGGAAAAGCGATCAGGAGTTTTGCGGGAGTGGAGCATCGCCTCGAGTTTGTGGCGGAAATTGGCGGTGTGCGTTATTACAACGATTCGAAGGCCACGAATGTGGACGCAACTTTGAAAGCGCTCGATGCGTTTTCGAGAGGAATTCTTGTGATTCTCGGGGGCAAGGACAAGGGCAGCGACTACTCCATGCTGCAAGGGCCGCTACGCGAGAAAGCGGTCCTGGCGCTCTTGATCGGGGCGGCGGCCGACCAGATCGAGAAGCAGATCGCCGGCAGCGTGGCGATCGAACGAGTAGGAACACTCGAAGCAGCCGTACAGGTTGCCTCTCAGGCTGCAAAGCCAGGCGATGTGGTGCTACTGGCTCCGGCGTGCGCGAGCTTCGACCAGTTTCAGAATTACGAGCAGCGGGGACGTGTGTTCAAGGAATTGGTTCGCAAGCTCGGCCAGCGTGAAACGCGGAAAGGATAATTCAGGTGGCGAGACGCTCAGAGACAGACCGGTGGTTGTTTGGTGTGACATTGATGCTGTGCCTGCTCGGAACGGTCATGATTTTCAGCGCGTCCGCGGTGACGGCGGAGCAGCAGTTTGGCCATTCTTACCATTTCGTTTTGAGGCAAGTGATGTGGCTGTTCGTGGGTTTGTTGGGCATGTTCGGGCTCATGAAGCTCGATTACCACAAGTTGCGCGAACCGGCGGTGGTGTACACGGTTCTATGCCTGGTTTTGGCCATGCTCGTAGCTGCGCTATTCATGGACAAATCGCACGCGACGCATCGCTGGATCAAACTGGGTCCAGCGCAGATCCAGCCGTCGGAGCTGACCAAGCTTGCCGTGATCTTATATCTGGCCTGGTTTCTCGATTTGAAGCGTCGCGGTGCGACCAGCCTTGAATTTAGGCAAAACGATTTGATCGATACGCTCTTGCCCGCGGTTGCGCCCATTTTGATTTGTGTGGGTCTCATTGTTTTGCAACCGGATCTGGGCACTTCGGTGGACATCGTAATGATCATGACCGCGATCTTATTTGTTGCGGGTCTTTCCTGGAAATGGATCGCCGTGGGTGTTGCAGCGGCGGCGCCCGTACTTTTTTTCCTCATCACGCAAGTGTCCTATCGCAACGCGAGGTTGATTTCGTTTCTGCATCCGGAAAGCGATCCGCAGGGAGCTGGATTTCAACTGTTGCAGTCGTTGATCGCGGTTGGTTCCGGTGGGTTCACCGGCGTAGGGCTCATGGAAAGCAAGCAGAAACTGTTCTATTTGCCCGAGGCGCACACCGATTTTATTTACGCTGTGATTTGCGAGGAATTGGGATTCATCGGCGCGGCAATCGTGATTGGGTTATTTGCGGCTTATGCGTGGCGTGGACTCCGCGCGTCGTTTAACGCACCGGATGGCTTCGGCCGAATGCTCGCGCTGGGGGCCACGGCCATGGTGATGTTCCAATCGCTCATCAATTTCGCGGTGGTGCTGGGAATGATGCCGACGAAAGGGATTCCGTTGCCATTCGTGAGCTATGGCGGATCGAGTTTGCTGGTGATGCTGCTGGCCACAGGTGTGCTCTTGAACGTGGCACAGCAGGCCGACGGCGGCGCGGGCTTGCGGGTTTGAGAGGCTGCGCGTGAAGTTGCTGATTGCGGGAGGCGGAACCGGCGGGCATGTATTTCCGGCGATCGCCATAGCACAAGAATGGTTATCGCGAGGCAAGGAGAGGGAAGTGATTTTGGTAGGAACACAACGCGGAATCGAAATGAAGCTGGTACCTGCGGCGGGATTGCCGCTGGAAACGATTCGCGTTGCCGGACTGAAAGGCAAAGGCGGTACGACGTTGCTGAAGAATTTGGGAATGCTGGGAACGGGGTTGTCGGATGCCTTTGCGGTGCTGAAGAAGTACAAGCCCGACGTGGCTTTTGGAGTAGGCGGATACGCTGCCGGACCGACGCTGCTTGCAACGTGGTTGCGGGGTATCCCCAACATGATCTTCGAGCCGAACGCGGAGCCCGGGCTAACAAATAAATTGTTGGCGAAATTAGCCAGGAAGATTGCGACGGGCTATGAAGTATCGGCGCAAGCATGGGGAGCAAGAGCTACGGTGACTGGATGTCCGGTGCGGCCGGAATTTTTCGCAATCGAGGCGCGAAAGCCCGTTAAGCCGTTGCATCTGCTGGTCACGGGCGGAAGCCAGGGAGCGCTACCAATTAATCGAACATTTATCGAAGCAGGGGAGCTTCTGGCGAAGAGAAAGACGGAGCTGCAGATCGTGCACCAGACCGGGGAGCGTGATTATAATAATGTGCGCGCCGCGTATGCGCGATACGAAATGCCGGCGGAGGTTTCGCCCTTCCTCAGCAACATGGCGGAGCAGTTCGCCTGGGCCGATATGATTGTTTGCCGCGCGGGAGCGATTACGGCGGCAGAAGTGGCTGCCGCGGGACGCGCCGCGATTTTCATTCCGTTTGGTAAAGCGACCGACAGCCATCAACTGCGCAACGCCCAGGAAATGACGAACGCAGGCGCGGGGCGGTTGATTGCCGAACCGGAGTTGAACGCGGAACGTCTTGCCAAAGAAATCTTCTCCCTCCTGGACCAGCCCGGAGAGATTGAAAAGCTAGCAATGAAGGCGCGCAGCCAGTCCCACCCTCATGCAGTGCGGGAAATCGTCGACTTGATCGAGGATGCCGTCTCGGGGTTGGCGGCAAGAGCACGGCCCGCGAGCCGCAAAGAAATCAGAGGAGCATGATGGTATCGTTTCGCAATTTCCAACGGATTCACATGGTGGGCATCGGCGGCATTGGCATGAGCGGAATCGCCGAAGTACTGTTGACCCTTGGATATTCGGTTTCGGGTTCGGACACGAAGCCCTCGACAATTACCGAACGGCTGCAGAACCTCGGCGCAACCATTTTCGACCGACACCAGGCCGCCAACGTGGAAGATGCACACGTGGTGGTGGTGTCCTCGGCGGTGAGGGCCGACAACCCGGAGGTGCTAGAAGCGCATAAGCGGAAGATTCCGGTGATTCCGCGAGCGGAGATGCTGGCGGAATTGATGCGCTTGAAGTACGGAATCGCGGTGGCCGGAGCACATGGAAAAACGACGACGACATCGATGGTGGCTGCGATCCTCGCTGCCGCGCATCTGGACCCGACGTTCGTCGTGGGTGGGCGGGTCAATCAAGCGGGAACGACGGCGCGAGTGGGCAAAGGCGAATATTTTGTAGTGGAGGCGGACGAGAGCGACCGCAGCTTTCTCATGTTCGCGCCGGTGGTCGCGGTGGTAACCACGATCGACCGCGAACACCTCGATCAATATGCTTCGCTCGAGGACATTCAAGGTGCATTCTTGCAATTCGTGAACCGCGTGCCATTTTACGGGGCAGCGGTGCTCTGCCTGGATGAGCCGAACGTGCAAGCCATCCTTCCAAACGTGAAGCGCCCAATTATCACCTACGGAACCTCCAGCCAAGCCGATTTGGTGATCAGCGACATTGAGTTGAAGGGATTGGGCAGTGCGTTCCGGCTTACCTACAAGGGCGAAGACCTGGGACTATTTCACTTGCCTCATCCTCCGGGGATTCACAACGTAAGGAATGCCGCCGGAGCAGCAGCGGCGGCGCTATACCTGAATGTTGCGTCCGACTTGATCCGCGAAGGCCTCTCGAAGTTTCTGGGAGTGAGCAGGCGCTTCGACGTCAAAGGCACGGTGAACGAGATCACTGTTGTGGATGACTATGGCCATCATCCGGCAGAGATCCGCGCGACGCTGGAGGCGGCGCGCGCTTCCAAATTCAATCGGCTGCTGGTGCTGTTTCAACCACACCGGTTCACGCGTACGCAACATTTGTGGGACGACTTCTCCCGCGCGTTCAACCAAGCGGACGTTCTGGCGCTTATGGACATTTATGCCGCCAGCGAAACTCCGATACCGGGAATTACCAGTGAGGCCCTGGCGAACAGCATTCGAGAGGCCGGGCACAAGAATGTGAACTATTTCGACTCCATGCAGAACGCGCTGGAGTTTCTGTTGCGCGAGGCCCGGCCCGGCGACGCCATTCTTACCATTGGGGCGGGGAACGTGAGCCGCGCGAGCAACGAGTTGATGGTACTGCTGGGCACGGAGTTGGGTGTTAACGACCGGGTGAAGGATGCGCATTGAGAGCGGCAAAATTCTGGAGGCGCTGGCGAAGCTGCCGGTTGCAGTGCAGCAGGGCGTTTCGCTCGCGGAGCTGACGTCTTTAGGGATTGGCGGAACGACCGATCTATTGCGAATCCGCCGGCATGAATCCATTGCGGAATTGCTTGATCTGCTGGACGAAAACGGCGTGGCACACAAGTTTCTGGGAGGAGGTTCTAACCTGTTGGTGATGGATGGGGAACTGCCATTTGTCGTGCTGCAATTGGGGAAGCCGAATCCGGATGTGGTGATTGAGGGCAACTTCGCGAGCGTGGATGCGGCGGCGGACTTGGGTAAAACCGTGACTTTCTGCGCAAAACGGAATCTCGGTGGCATGGAGGGCTTGATTGGTGTGCCGGGCACGGTGGGCGGCGCGTTGCGCATGAATGCGGGTGCGTACGGAACGCAGATCGGATCATATGTGAGAGAAGTCACGGTCTACCGGGACGTCGAACGTAGGATCGAAATCCTCAAGGGCGATCAAATTTCCTTTGAATACCGGCACACTTCTTTTGCGCCGGATGATATGATGCTGGCAGTGAAGCTCGAACTTCCCTCCAAGCCGTACGCGGAAATTCTCCAAGGCATTCGTATCTGCAACGAAAAAAGGCGCGCCAGCCAGCCGATGGGACAGAAAAGCGCCGGCTGCATCTTTAAGAATCCTCCGGGAGCTTCCGCCGGGCGCATGATCGATGAACTCGGATTGAAAGGTTTTTCCGTGGGCCATGCGCGGGTCAGCGATCGCCACGCCAATTTTTTTGTAAACGCGGGCCGCGCGTCCGCGGCGGACATGCTGGGGCTCATTGCAGAGGTAGGTGAACGCGTGCAACAGGTTTACGGGGCGACTCTCGAAAACGAGGTGGTCGTTTGGAACGCGTAAAGCCGGTACAGCGGAACGCTTCCCCATCCGCCGCAGCGGGGAGTGAGCCTTACCGCCCGGAGTTGGTGACCGACGAGGAACCGCGTTATTTGCGCCGGCAGAAGCCGGTGGAAATCCGGCGGAGGAAATTCAGCGGGAAGAGCGGAACGTATTACCGCCAGATGGCCGTTTGGGGACTGCTCGGAGTGGCGGCGCTGGGTGCCGCGGCTTTTTCGGTACGTTACTTGCTCTATTCCCCGCAGATGTTGCTGCTGAAGCCAGACCAGATTGAAGTGAGCGGGAACCATATCGTGGCGCGGGAAGATGTGCAGAAGCTATTTGCGAAGGATCGCAACCGTAGCCTACTGAGAATTCCATTGGATGCGCGAAGGGCAGAGATTGAAGAATTGCCTTGGGTGGAGGAAGCGAGCGTGCAGCGGATTTTGCCGAACCGCATCCGGGTCTTCATAACGGAACGCACGCCCATTGCGTTTTTCCGAAACGGAACCGAATTGACGTTGATTGATGCGCACGGAGTGCTGCTGGACCGGCCCGACGGTGAGGATTTTCATTTTCCGATTGTGACGGGATTGACGGAGAGCTTGCCGCGGGAGGAGCGAGAAAAGCGCATGCAGACCTACCAGGAATTCATGAAGGATGTGAATCTCGTGAAGTCTGGTTCTTCGGACAATGTCAGCGAGCTCGATTTGAACAACCCTCGGGATTTACGGGTCGTGCTGACTGCGGTTGGCACGGATCAGCACGCGGTTACAGTGCACTTTGGCCAAAACGATTTCACGGGAAAATATCGCATGCTGGTGGAAAACTTTGCCCAGTGGCAGGCAAATTCCGGTACGGTGCATTCGATCGATCTTCAATATTCCCGGCAGGTGGTCGTGAACCCGGACAGCAGCACCACGGCGCGGAACAAGTAGCAGGAGAGAAATATTGGCGAAGAAGGACAAATATCTGGTCGGACTGGACATCGGCAGTACGAAAACGTGCGTGTTGCTTGCAGAGATGGAAGACGAGCAGGTGCATTTTCTGGCCCTGGGCGCCGCGGAATCGAAAGGATTGCGCAAAGGGCTCATCGTCAACCTGGACTCCACGGTTAGTTCCATCCGGCGGGCGGTAGAAGAAGCGGAGAGCGTCGCGAACGTTCCGGTTGAGTCAGCCGTCATCGGTGTGGCCGGCAGCCACGTGCGCGGGGTGAATAGCCGGGGCGGCGTTTCTTTGGGCCCGCGGCCGAGGGATATCGAGCGCGAAGATGTAAAGCGCACCATCGATACGGCGCGAAACATTTCGTTGCCAAATGACCGGGAAGTACTGCACGTGTTACCGCACGAATTTCGCGTGGATGCGCAGAACGGGATTCGCGATCCGATCGGGATGTATGGGAGCAGGTTGGAAGCGAATGTGCACATCGTCACGGCATCGAGTTCCGCGACGCAGAATCTGGTGACCGCGGCAAACAAGGCGGGGATATTGATCAACGATACGGTGCTCGAGCCTCTCGCTGCCGCAGAAGCTTGCTTGACACAAGACGAACGCGATCTCGGATGCTGTTTGCTCGATGTTGGCGGGGGCACGACGGAATTGATCGTTTACGGTGGCGGCGTGGTTCGCCATACTGGTGCCGTGGCGATTGGCGGCGATCATTTCACGAATGATCTGGCGGTGGGACTGCGGACACCGATACCTGAGGCCGAACGAATCAAGCGGCACCACGGATGTGCGGCCGCTGCGCTGCTGCGGGACGACGGGTCGATTGAAATCGCGAGCGTAGGCGACCGGCCTCCGAGAACAGTTTTTGCGCACGCGCTTACGGAAATCATCGAGCCGCGCGCGCAGGAGTTACTGACGCTGCTCGCAGACGATCTACAGCGCGCAGGATTAGACCAACAAATCCCGGCGGGATTCATTTTGGCCGGGGGTGGGGCGAGGCTGAACGGATTGCAGGACATGGCCGAGGAGTACTTCCATTTGCCGGTGCGCATGGCGCAGCCGCGCGGGATCGTGGACTTGCCGGAACAGGTGGCGCAGCCGGAATATGCCGCGGTGGTCGGGTTGGTGCTGAGCGCGGCGAAAGCACGGCGGTCCGGGCCAGTGCGGGCAACGGGATTGGTGTCAAAGCTGCGGGCGATGTTTGCGGGAGCCTAAGGCCGGAATCAGCGTGCCGAACGGTTTTTGGCGCCTTTTTCCACAGGCTGGGAAAACTGACTGTGGAAACGCATTAATACGAGATTTATAAATGACTTTCACCAGCCGGACAGGGGGAAACGCATGACAGCAAAAGACGCAGGAATCCGGATGAGCTTCAGCGAGGAGTTGCAGCCTGCAAAGCTAAAGGTGATTGGCGTCGGTGGCGGCGGCTGCAACGCGGTGAACCGGATGATCCGCGCCAAAGTGGAAGGCGTCGAGTTCATTACCGCGAACACCGACTTGCAGGCGCTGAAAATGTCGCAAGCCCCTGTGAAGCTTCAGCTGGGCGCCAAACTAACAAAAGGGCTTGGCGCTGGCGCGAACCCCGAGGTCGGCCGGAAAGCGGCGCTTGAGGATACCGAAAAAATTATCGAAGCGCTCGAAGGCTCGGACATGATTTTCATCACGTCCGGACTGGGCGGCGGCACCGGAAGCGGCGCGGCACCCGTGGTGGCGTCGCTGGCAAGCGAACTAGGCGCGCTGAGCGTTGCCGTAGTGACCAAGCCGTTCGCTTTCGAAGGCAAGCGCCGCATGCTGCAGGCAGAGCAGGCACTGCAGGAATTGGTTGGCGTTGTAGACACGGTCATCGTCATCCCGAACGAGCGGTTGATGGAAACTGTGGAACCTGGGACGAGCTTCTTTGACGCATTTCGTATTGCCGACGACATTTTGCGCCAGGCGGTGCAGGGAATTTCGGACATCATCACCGTACCCGGCATTATCAATCGGGACTTTGCTGATGTGAAGACCATCATGCATGGGCAGGGCTACGCGGTGATGGGCACGGCGGTGGCGAGCGGCGCCAACCGCGCGATTGATGCAGCGAACCGCGCGATCTCGAGTCCGCTGCTCGAAGACAATTCGATTCAGGGAGCGCAGGGCATCTTGATCAACATTTGCGGCAGTTCTTCGCTTTCGTTGCAGGAAGTGCACGAGGCGTCCAGCGTCATTCAGAAAGCCGCGCACGAGAATGCCAACATCATCTTCGGCGCGGTGATGGATGATGCGATGAAAGACATGGTGAAAATCACCGTGATCGCGGCAGGATTCAAGGAAACCGCGAAAAAACAGATGCCGCAAAAGCAATCGTTCCTGCCGCGCACGTGGAAGGCGGGGCGCGAAGTGCCCGAACAACCGGAATTGCCTGTGCCGCCGCCGAGCGTCGTGAACCAGGTGAAGCAGAATGTACGCGAAGTGGCGCCGGAGCCTGCCAAGGACGATCTAGACGTGCCGACGTTCTTGCGGCGCCACGCGCAGAAAGCCTGACGCAAATTCACGATTCGGATGTTTTCGCGGGGCACAAAGGATCGTGCCCCGTTTTTGTTTTGTGACCCCGCTGCTGGCGCCGAGCGCGAATCTAACCGAGGTCGGCGAAAACCGTCTCGTCTCGGAAAGCGCCACAAAATCTGTCGGTCGATCGGGCTCAGCAGCTGCTTCGATGGTATCCCTCTCCTCCCTCCCTCGCTTGTGTTAGGCTCGTGCCGAATATGACTGGTCTCATCCCAGGAGAATTGCTTCGACCGTGAGGCTCTTGAAAGGAGACCGAAAATGGACCGAATCATTCTTGCTGTGAGCATCGCACTGCTGGCGTTTGCGGCCGGAGGGTGCGGGCAATCATACCATCAGCCGGATGAACGCTATGTTCTGGTAGCGGCCAATACCAGCCTTCCTTATTGGCAGGAAGCTTCTGCCGGTTTGACGGACATCGGGAAACAGATGGGTGTGAAAGTGGAGTTGGTAGGGCCCGGAGGATTTTCCCCGAACGAGGAACTCGCGGCGTTTCAGCAGGCCCTCTCACAGCACCCTGCGGGCATCCTCGTCTCCGTGGCCGATCCAAAGACGTTCATCGATCCGATCGACCATGCGATTCTGCAAGGTGTTCCGGTGATCTGCATCGATGCCGATGCGCCGGAGTCAAAGCGCGTTCTCTTTATCGGTACGGACAATTTTCGCGCCGGACAGGACAGCGGAAGGCGTATGGCAAACCTGCTTGGAGGACAGGGCCGCGTGGCGATCATCGCGCTGGCGGAGCAGCTGAACAGCGAAGAGCGGGTGCGCGGCGTCAACGATGCTCTGAAGAAATATCCCGGTGTGCAGGTTGTTCAGACCATTGACGACAAAAGCGATGAGCGCGTCGCAGCCGACGCCATCTCGGCTCTGCTGCAAAAGAAGGAGAAAATCGACGGCATCATCGGTCTTGAAGCCTCCGCCGGAGAAGGAGCGGCCGACGCGCTGCACCGATTGGACATGACCGAGAAGATCAAGATCGTCGCCTTCGATAAAGATCCACAAACCTTGGACGGAATTGATCGCAAATGGATCACCGCGACGGTGGTTCAAAAGCCGTACGTCATGGCGTTTTACGGAGTGAGGTTTCTCGATGACCTACACCATAACGCGGTGCACGAATTCAAGGATTGGGCTACGGCACCGACTGGACCGCTGCCTACGTTCGTCGACACCGGCACGGCAGTGGTCGACGCCACGAATCTCGCGGCGTTCCAGAAAGCGCTGGCAGAGCATCCGAAGTCGCCCCTCGGACAGTGACGAAGGATAACCTAGAGGGGCATAGGGCAGCGGAGTAACCGGCGAGCAGCCTAGGCCAGCCCGTAGGAAGCGAACGTGACGATAGAGGCAAGGCCCAGCGCGGAACCGATCACCGCACCGGCAAGAACATCGCTGAGGAAGTGCATGCCCAGTACAATCCGCGAAACACCAATGCTGATGGCCAGGAAGTAAAGCGGCCCTTCGAGCCCCGGATAGAAATAACTCATCACCAGGACAATCGAGAACGCCGTCATGGTGTGGCCGGAAGGAAACGAGAACTGATCGGGCGGCAAGACCTTGGCCCAGCAATGCGGCTCAAACTGGCACGGCCTGGGGCGATGACTCAATTTCTTCAGGACCTTGAAGACAAAGATGCCGAAGATTGCCGCGGCGCCGGCAGCGCCGCACGCTAGGTACCCGCGCGAACCCCCAAATGCGAGAAGCAGCGCCCCGAGACTGTACCAGAGCCATCCGTCGCCCATGCGCGTAGCCGTCAGCATCCAGAAGCGGATCCATCGCGGCGCGCTCCAACTGTTGACGCGCCGCATGACGCGGTGGTCGCGGTTTTCGATGAATCCCCACACTGTCTTTGCTACTGCCATAGCAACCTCTTAGCGAGCCAAGCTGACCTCGAAGGCTGAATCAGCCTCCCAGAGCATGCGCGGCCGCCGAGTTTCGCCGAGCAAGGGAGCTGTCCATTTCTTGCAGAATCGAATTTCGTTCAGCCAGTGCCCCGCGGTAATCGCGGGCATGAAAATCGACAACGGGAGAATCGCGGCGGCGAAAGGCCTTTCCCTCAATAAACCTGCGGCGAAGCAGCAAATATCCAGAGTCAGTTTCTTGTAGGAGCCGTGCTGTCCGTGAACGATGCCGCGGCCGACGCGGAGGCCCAGGAAAAATTCGTTCACCGTGCGCGAGCCTGGAACTTCGGTGAAGGTGAGGCCAACTCCGCCGAGGGTATGCGAATCGCTTCCGGCGATGCCGATCTTGTTAAGCTTCTTTGCCAGCCGCTCGGCGCTCCGGTTGGCTTCGCCCCACATCATGCCGTTGCGAATTTCAAAAGCCGGCACATAGGAGGCAAACCAGTTGAAGTCCTCCATTTCGCGTTTGCCGGTCAGACCGGAAAATACGTGATTGACGCTGAAAAACAACTTGCGCTCGGTCAGATACATCAGCAGCGCGATAAAATCGCTACGGCGGCGCTGAATTTCCGTATGGTCCCTCTCGGTGATCCCGTAGACGCCAAGGTGCATTTCAGTGCCGCTGGGCATTCGAACGGTCACTTCTTCGCTGAGGAAAAAGTCACGGTGCTTGCGGAGAACCTCCGCGGCTTCGATGGAATCGTGGTCGGTTACGGTCACGATGGACATCCCCCGCTGTTTGGCGCGATGGTAAACGTCCTCGGGATGGTTATAAGACTCGCGGCAAATGCGTGTGAGACCGGGTGTATTGCACATCCCAGACCCGGTGGTATGTACATGGAGGTCGCAGCGCATGTGAAAATTCTAGTCACAAGATATGAACAGACCATAAAGACTGGGCAAAATGAGGGTGAAAATCGATGCAACTCATTGAACACACATGATCTTATGAGTTTTCCACATGGCATGCAGAGTGCTCTTGAAATTCACCCCAAATCGTATGGGAGAATGCCTCGATGAGGACGATCCAGATCCTGTTTCATGACGCAGGAGGAGGACACCGCAACGCCGCCGTCGCTCTTCAGACGGTAATCGCACAACAAAATCGGCCTTGGCAGGTCGATTTAGTCCAGTTTCAAGATCTTACGGACCGCTTGGACGTCTTGCGAAAATTGACCGGAATTCGCATTGAGGAGCAATACAACACTCTGCTGCGGAATGGGTGGACTCGCGGTGCCACGCAGTTGTTGCGGGTGTTACAAGCGACGATTCGCTTGTTCCATGACCCGCTCGTGAAGCTACTGGCCGAACATTTCGAGAAACAACCGGCAGATTTGATGATTTCCGTGGTCCCTCATTTCAATCGAGAGATCGCAGAGGCATGGAGTTCGTGCTATCGAGGGAGGCCGTTTGTCACCATCATTACGGACCTGGCGGATTTTCCGCCACACTTCTGGATCGAGCCGATGAAGGAACAGTATGTGATCTGCGGGACGGAGCGAGCCGTTGAGCAAGCGCGTCAGTTGGGAAAAGATCCCTCTCATGTTTTTGCGACCTCCGGAATGATCCTCCGTCCGGACTTCTATCAGGCGGACAATACCGATCCAGTTGCTTTGCGGAGGGAACTGAACCTACGTCCGGATTTGACCACGGGCATGCTGCTGTTCGGGGGATTCGGATCAAAGGTAATGTATGAAATCGTCGAGCGGCTCGAGGCTGCGGAGTTGCCGCTTCAGTTGATTGCTATCTGCGGAAGAAATGAAAAGCTTGCCGAGGGGTTCCGCGCCAGGGCGTGGAAAACTCCGTTGAACATTGTGGGATTCACGAAAGAAGTACACCGCCTCATGCGCGCCGCGGATTTTCTGATTGGGAAACCGGGGCCGGGCAGCGTCGCCGAAGCCATGGTTCGCAGGCTGCCGGTGATCCTGGAATGCAATGCGTGGACTCTCCCGCAGGAACGCTATAACACCGAGTGGGTGAAAGAGAAAAAAGTGGGGATTGTGCTGAACGATTTTGGTGAAATCGTGAATGGCATCAAACAGCTTCTGCAGCCAGGCAAGCTGGCGGAATTCCGCCGCAATACAGAAGCGTTGAACAATCGCGCGGTTTTTGAGATTCCGGAAATCCTCGCAAAGTTGTTGGGCGAAGTGCCCGTCGCGAACTAGTTGCTGGCGCGTTCGGCGCGCGGGGGGTGCGAAAGGTGAGGTTGTGCATTCGGGGATTCCACGGGCAGGCTGGCATGGGGCTTCGCGCAATTCACGGCCCAGTGGCGTGATGCAAATTTGGGGAGGTCACACATCTTCGCGCATCCAGCCGAGGCCTTCGCCATGGCGCAATGGCAGTAGCACCCACCGATGGCAAGTCGCGGAGCTTTGTTTGAGGTGTCGGCCGAGGCAGCAATGGCCAGCAAACAAGTGGCAACGACAAAATTGAGGACAAGCCAATTGGTCGAGCGGCGGGAGCGCGGGAAAGGGAGAGCTCGCATGAGAAGTAGTCTGGTTCCGGAGGCGCAGAAAACCGATAGTTCAGGGGATTGTTACCGGCGTTCTGAGGGTACTAGACGTCGAGGAGGGATGAAATTGAGTACGATTCTGAAACCAACTCTTGGAAAGATTTGGTCATTCGTTCCAGCTCAAAGCTCGACGCAAAATACATATTGTCAATAACTTGCCTCTTTCTACGAGAATAGGAAGACAGGGTTCGGTCGACGCCATAAGAGAGACGTAGGCGCGTTTCAAACACCGATCCCAAGGAAGTCGAGGCGAGGGATAACGGGCTTGCTTGCGCTTTTCTGGCACTCCTAACCATTTGTCAACAAAGGCCCCGCGCCCCGGGATGAAAACGACGGCGGCATTTGAGACGTGCCTCCCTGGGGCTCCCGATCCGAAGCCAGGGGCACTGCGCTTTTCTGGAGTCCCCGATTCGTGTGGGCATCCCCTCACTGGCCGCCGGTGCGCTCTTTCACCTGTTTCGAGAGGGCCTGGATCTGTTCGTTGTTGATCTGAATCTCGCCTTCGAGCTCGACCAACAAACGACCCGAACCCGCATCCTTGAAGTAGGCATTCTTGATTTTTAGGCATCCCTGAACCGCGGGAGGGAGCGTCGCGCGGACGTCGGTGCCCTTTTGGAGAGCGTTCAGGATGGCTTTGCGGATTTTTTCGCGCAGCATGTCGCCCAGAGTTCCGAAACGCAGTAACTCACCGAGCGAGCCGTCCGCACGGATCGGTCCGACTTCCGGAACGAGCTTCAACTCCGTATCGTCTTCCTCGATTGCTGGCGTGAGCTTCATCTGCATCACAGCGTTGCCGCCGACGATGCGCTTGGCTTGCTCCTTTCCGAAGGCTTTTGCGCATGCCCAACGCTCGTAGTGCAGTTGCACTACCGCTTGGCTGGCTGGGTCGGCGGGAGTGAGCGTGGCGTTCTGAACCGCGATGCGATCGCCGCAATGATCGTCTTTATCGATTTGCGCACTCAAAAATGCGCTCATGTTCTGCTGGAGATCAGAAAGGTCCGCAGCGAGTTGCAGATTCAGAATGTTTAGTCCCTCCTTCTTGGCGGTCAACGTAATCAGTCCGGAAGCAATCATGGTGATGCGCTGCTCTTTGACGTTGATCGGGATCTTTACCGGGGGAATTTTGAATGTTGCCGTTTTGTCGCCGCTTTTGTCGCTCGCTTGTGTTGGAATGGCGATGGCGAGCAGAACCAGAGTTGAAACCACGTGCTGCAAAATCCTGTTTGTCACAGATCGATTGGCCCCTTATGCTTTTGCACTCTTTCGTGTCGGTCTGTTGGGTGGATGAGGGCGGGCGGTCGTCGGTTGCCTGTTGGGGATGGCGGTCATCGAGATGCTACAGGTTCAAGCGACGTCAGCGGCCAAGCCTTTTCTCGAGTCTCCTCGGCGCGCCTGAGAGCCCTGTCCTCCGAACGGCCATTCATGAGAAACGTTCAGTTCACTTTGCGGGTTATGGCGATGCCGGCCTGGCCGAGGACGTGGGCGACTTGCGTGTCGCGGAGGCGCGAAGCGTCGTATTCGAAAGTGAGGTGATTCTTCTGTTCATCTACCCGGAAGCTTCGCAGGCCGTAAGTGTTGGCGAAGGCGCCGAGGCGGCTGAGCTGTTCGTTGCTCAGAGGAGACCGTAATTCGTAGGTGATTTCGAGCAGAGTCATGGGTCGAATTATAGCAGCACGAGCGCCGGTTTGTGGATAGCTCGAATGGCGCACTGTCTTCGAAGCGATCGAAGCGAGAGTCGCCTTGACGTATATAGGGGGTAGGGGTATATATAGGGGCAGGGGGTATCGTACATGGCCTCGTCAAATCAAGTGGCGTCAAAGGCGGCACTTCATTGCGCCTGCGGAGTTGTGCAGGGACGCAAGGCCGCCGGCGTCGATCCGGAATTGAAAGCGGCGAATTTGAAACGCCTTCGGCGAATCGAGGGGCAGGTGCGGGGCCTGCAGCGGATGGTAGAGGCGGAGCGCTATTGCGCCGACATCATCGTGCAAGTTGCTTCGGTGCAAGAAGCGCTGCGCGGCCTGGCCCGGAACCTGATGAAAAATCACCTGCAGCATTGCGCGGTTAAGGCGCTGACGAGCGGTAGGCCGAAGGAGACAGCGGCGATGTATGACGAGTTGTTGGAATTGATTTACACGCATTTGAGATAAGAAAAGCGCCAAAAAAAGAGAACGGGAGAAAGCCGTGGAATGCGATCCAGTGTGCGGAATGAAGGTTAATCCGGAGAAGGCAAAAGCGCGGGCAGAGCACGACGGCAAAACGTATTACTTTTGCTGCGCAGGTTGCGCGCAGAAATTTCAGCGGGGACCGGGAAAGTATCTGCCGGCTTCGTCGTCAAGGTCATACATCGTGCAGGGCCAGCCTCTAAGTCCTGCGCCTTTTCCGCCTGGGTCGGCATCTCGACAGGCGGTTGCCCTGCAAATCCGCTATACGTGCCCGATGCATCCGGAGATTGTGCGGATGGGATCGGGGAGTTGCCCGATCTGCGGAATGGCGTTGGAGCCGATGGATGTGCTTGCGGAAGAACAGCCCGATCCGGAATACGAATCGATGCGCAAGCGCTTCTGGACCGGCGCAGCGCTTTCCTTGCCACTTTTGATTTTGTCGATGTTCGGAGAACCGCTCGGTCTGCGTTGGGCGAGCCGGACGCAAAATGTGTTTGAGCTTGTGCTGGCGACACCCGTGGTTCTGTGGAGCGGTTGGGCATTTTTTCAACGCTTCTGGGCTTCGCTCGTCAACCGCAGCCCGAATATGTTCACGCTGATCGGTCTGGGCACGGGCTCGGCTTATCTCTATAGCCTGGTCGCGACGTTGTTACCGCAAGCGTTTCCGGCGTCGTTCGTGGACGTGCAGGGAGGCGTTGCGGTTTACTTTGAGGCTGCTGCGGTGATCACCACGCTGGTGCTGCTGGGCCAGGTACTGGAGCTGAAGGCCCGGCAACGAACGAGCGGAGCGATTCGAGAGCTGCTGCGCTTGGCGCCGCAGACAGCGAATCGCGTTGCCGCAGATGGCGACAATGAAGTTTCCTTGGATGAGGTACGACAAGGCGACCGCTTGCGCGTTCGTCCCGGTGAACGCGTTCCCGTCGACGGAACGGTGAAAGAAGGTGCGAGCGCGGTAGATGAGTCGATGGTCACGGGGGAGCCGCTGGCGGTCGAGAAAGGTCCCGGCGACAAAGTGACCGGAGGAACGCTGAATTCCAACGGCAGCTTCGTGATGGTGGCGGAACGCGTCGGCAAGGAAACACTTCTGGCGCAAATCGTGAAAGTGGTCAGTGAAGCGCAACGCAGCCGAGCGCCAATGCAGCGCCTGGCCGATCGGGTCGCGGGATATTTTGTGCCGGCGGTCGTGGTTCTGGCGATCCTCGCCTTCGTTGGCTGGATGATTTGGGGACCGGAGCCGAACTTTGCGCACGCGCTGGTGGCAGCTGTTTCGGTGCTAATCATCGCCTGTCCGTGCGCGCTCGGCCTCGCCACGCCCATGTCCGTCATGGTGGCGGTCGGTCGGGGAGCCTCGGCCGGAGTTCTGGTGCGAAATGCAGAAGCGCTGGAAACGCTGGCGCGGGTGGACTTGCTGGTTCTGGACAAAACTGGAACCCTGACGGAAGGAAAGCCCTTTCTTGTTGCCATACAGCAACTGCCGACTTCCAAACTCACTGAGGATTCGATTCTGTCGCTGGCGGCAAGCCTCGAGCGTCCAAGCGAGCACCCGCTGGCGCGTGCCATTGTGCGCGCTGCAGAAGAGCGCAACCTGCCGTTCGCTCCGGTCAGCGATTTCGAAGCAAGCCCGGGCGGCGGTGTCCGCGGAAACGTTGCGGGAAGGAGCGTCATTGTCGGAACGATCCGCTTTCTCGGCGGGCAAGGCGTCCGTTTCAGCCCTGCCGTGATGACTGGCAGTAGCAACAAGGGTGGGCCCGTTCTTAGCACGATCTTTGTGGCCGTTGACGGCGAAGTGCAGGGCGTCTTGAGTCTTGCCGATCGAATGAAGCAGACCACGCCAGAAGCAATACGCGCACTGAAAGCCGAGGGCTTGCGCGTGGTCATGCTCACGGGAGACTCGAAATTCGCGGCGCAGACCGTCGCCGCGGAACTCGGCATTGACGAAGTGCATGCCGAAGTGCTGCCCGAGGAAAAGGGACAAGTAATCAAGGAACTTCGAGCCGAGGGGCGCGTCGTGGCAATGGCGGGCGATGGAATCAATGACGCTCCGGCGCTTGCGGTCGCCGACGTTGGGATCGCCATGGGCACCGGCACCGATGTAGCTATTGAAAATTCGGGGATCACACTGGTGAAAGGCGACTTGCGCGGATTGACCAAAGCGCGACGGCTCTCGCGGGCAACGGTCGGGAACATCAAGCAGAATCTCGCGTTCGCGTTTGTTTATAACTTGCTCGGCATCCCTATTGCTGCGGGTATTTGTTACCCGATTTTCGGATGGCTGCTGAGCCCGATGATTGCCAGCGCGGCCATGAGCCTTAGTTCCGTGTCGGTCATCGCGAATGCGCTGCGATTGCGTCGCTTGAATCTCTAACAAATCCGCCCGATCCACCTGACCTTAGGGCCGCCTTGTCGTCTATATGGGTGGAACTTTGTGTCAATGAGTTTCGTACTAATCCATGAGTGGCTCCACAGCGTCTGGATTCCGGGGGGTCGGTTATGTCCAGTAGTGGCAACGGTTTAACGAACGGCAAAGCGAAGAAGAAGCGTCGCAGGATTATTATCGCTGCGATAGCCAGCTTGGTACTGATTGGCGGCGGTTA
Organism: Candidatus Acidiferrales bacterium; assembly: GCA_963722985.1. GTDB lineage: Bacteria > Acidobacteriota > Terriglobia > Acidiferrales > UBA7541 > Acidiferrum. The sequence continues at coordinate 129,164 of CAVROZ010000012.1, forward strand.
CGGCGTTTATGCCGCTCTGCGCCCTAGCCATATTATCGACCCATCGAAGCTTTCCGGAGTCGAACGTGGCGATTTAGCCCGGGTGGTTGTGGCGACGGGAAAGATTCAGCCGCTTTCGAAAGTGGAAGTGAAGTCGAAAGCCAGCGGAATGGTGAAGAAGTTGTACGTCGACTATGACGACAAGGTCAAAGAAGGGCAGACCTTGATGGAATTGGACAGGGTGCAGTTGGAAGCCGTGGTTCGTGAGGCGCAAGCCAATTATCAGGCGGCAGAGGCATCGCTCGATTCCAGCAAAGCGCAGTTGGAGCGCAACAAGGTGGATGCGGAAGGTCCGGACGTGCCGTTTTTGAAGCTGAACATGGATCGCGCAGAGCAAATGTACAAAGACGGCGTCATGGCCAAGAGCTTCGTGGAGGACGCGGAGAAGAATTATCAGCTCGCGTTGAACAAGCAGATGAGCGCGCAGCGGAATTTGACGGTGTCCCGGGCGGAGATTGCGAAGGCGGAAGCGCAAGTAGCGCAGGCGAAGGCGTCGTTGGAAAATGCCGAAGAGGATTTGCGAAACTCCACGATTGTGAGCCCGATTACCGGGCTGGTGCTTTCTAGAGACGTCAGCGTCGGCGATGGCGTCAGCTCCATCCTGATTTTGGGCTCGCAGGCGACACTGGTCATGACGCTCGGCGATACCAGTGAAGTGTACGTTCAGGGCAAGGTGGATGAAGCTGACATCGGCAAGGTGTATCTGGGACAACCGGCGCGAATCGTTGTGGAGTCCTTCAAGGATAAGAAATTCACGGGCAAGGTGACGCGCATCTCCCCTTTTGGCAAGGAGAAAGACAACGTCACGACGTTTGAGGTGCGGGTATCGATCTCGAATCCCGGCGGCGAGCTCAAGGCCAACATGAGCGCGAACGCGGAAATTGTACTTGAGGAAAAGAAGAACGTACTGATGGTGCCGGAAGCTTCGCTGATCTACGACAAAGACCGCAACGCTTCGGTCGAATTGCCCGATCCGAAAGCGGAGAATGGACGCAAGAAAGTGCCCGTCAAAATCGGAATTTCCAATGGCGTAAAGACCGAAATCGTATCGGGATTGAACGAGAAGCAACAAGTTGTCCTTCAGTAGCGGGTGCTTATGACCTTTCGCGATTTGTTGCGGGATACGTTGGCGACGTTGTGGGCGCACAAACGGCGAACGCTGCTGACGATGTTCGGAATTGCGTGGGGAATCATCTCGATCACCTTGATGGTCGCGGCGGGCGAGGGACTCGGCCGCGGAATCCAGAAACAACAGGAAAATTTTGGCAAAGACGTGATGATTGTTTTCGCGGGGCGCACCAGCATGCAAGCGGGGGGCACCCGCTCCGGGCGGGTCATCCACTGGATGGAGGATGACTATAAAGAAGTGGCCAAGGAAGCGCCTGCATGCAAATACGTGATGCCAGAATTGGGCAACAACGTGAAGGTGCACAGCGCGTTCAATAGCGGGGACCTTGATGTGGTTGGGTCGCTTCCTCCGTTTACCGAGATTCGCAGCATCGCCGTAGACAAAGGCCGCTTTTACAACTACGAGGACAATGAAGAGGGCAGGCGGGTAGCTTTTCTCGGCAGCGACGCAAAGAAGCAACTGTTTGCGGACCGGGATGCCATAGGGCAAACCGTGGAGTTGAATGGGATACCATACACCGTGATCGGGATCATGAAGACCAAGGACCAGAATTCGAGCTACGACGGTGTAGACATCCGCAAGATCTTCATTCCCTTCCATTCGATGAAGCGCGATTTTCCGAACAAGCCCCCGGCCGTGGAACATTCAGTTGACCGGTTGCTCGCGGCGCCGTGGTCTTTGGAAACACATCCGGATTGCGTGCGGCAGATCCGTCGGACGCTTGGCCGACTTCATAATTTCGATCCGCGCGATGAGGAAGCGGCGAGCATCTGGGATACGGTGAAAAATGCCCAGGCGAACCGCATGATTTTTGTGGGCATGGAAGTGTTCATGGGCGCGGTGGGCGTCGCGACAATTTTTCTCGGCGGGCTGGGCGTGATGAACGTGATGCTGGTGAGCGTGCGCGAGCGGACGCGAGAAATTGGCGTGAGGAAAGCGTTGGGAGCAACGCGACAATCGATTCTCCGCCAGTTCTTTCTGGAGACGGTGATCGTGGTGTTCATCAGCGGGGCCGCGGGGCTGATCATTTCGTACGGACTCTGTGGGCTAGTGAAATTATTGCCGACGATTCCGTATTTTGATGGTTTGGATGCCAGTTGGAAGTTGGCGGCTTTGACGATCAGTTTGCTTGGCTTGATCGCAGTTCTTTCCGCCTTGTATCCGGCGAATCGGGCGGCGTCTGTCGATCCGATCGAAGCCCTTCGCTTTGAGGCCGGTGGCTAATGATCGGTGAGATATTCAAAGAGGCGTGGGTCGCTCTGGGACGCAATCGCGTGCGCAGTTTGCTGACGATGACCGGCATTTCGTGGGGAATTGTCGCAGTGACGCTGCTTCTGAGTTATGGCGCCGGTTTTCGCAGCGTGCTGCTCTACACATTCGAGGTATTCGGCAAGGCGGCGGTGATTTGCTGGCCGGGCACGACGAGCGAACAGGCAGGTGGTGAGCGGGCAGGGAAAGAAGTGCACTTCCAGCAGGACGATGCCGACTGGGTGAAGGCGCAATCGCCGCTGATCAAGCGCGTAACGCTCGAGACAGTGAAGTTTGAGGGGATTTCCCATGACGAGCGGCTTTCGGAATCTGCGACTCGCGGCGTCTTCCCGGAGTACGGGGAAATGCGCAACGAGGTGCCGTCCGAGGGCCGTTGGATTTCTGCCGAAGACGTGGAAGAACGGCGGCGCGTGGTTTTTCTCGGTGCGCGCCTGAGGAAGAAACTCTTCAGCGGCGAGCCAGCCGTCGGCGAAACGGTGCGGATCAACGGGGTGCGCTTCACCGTTATCGGGACCATGGACATGAAGTTTTCCGACAGCTGCTATTTCAACTGCGATGATGAGTCGGCCTTTATTCCCTACACCGCCGCATCCGATGTTTGGGATGCACGGTATGCGAGTGTGATGGTTTTTGAGCCGGTGGCGCCCGAGTTCGAGGCACCGGCGATGCAGCAGTTCCGAACCGCGGTGGCGAACCGGCAGCATTTTTCACCGAACGACAAAAGAGCGATCACCATGTTCGGACGGCAGGAGTTCAAACCCATCTATGACGGGATCACACTCGGAATCGAAGGGCTGCTGTTTCTGATCGGCGCCATGACGCTTGGAATCGGCGGGGTGGGCGTGATGAACATCATGCTGGTATCGGTCGAGGAGCGCGTGCGGGAGATCGGCTTGCGGCGGGCGTTGGGAGCGCGGAAATGGCACATCCGCTGGCAATTTCTGATGGAAGCGCTGGTGTTGACACTGGCGGCGGGCGCGGTGGGGATGATTATTTCCTGGGGTTTGACGTCGGCGATCGGAACCTTGCCATTCCTAGGTCCTGCGTATGAAGATGACAGCGGAAAAGTGGATATTCACCTAGCGCTTTCAACAACTACATTGGTTTTGTCTACGTTGATCCTGGTTGTTGTCGGCGTGATCAGCGGTTGGTTGCCAGCCATGCAGGCTGCGAAGTTGGATCCGGTCGAAGCGCTGAGATACGAGTGAACCGTCGTGTGGTTCGCCCCTTTCCCGGGTGAGTGTTTCCATCACTCCATCACGAATCACTAATTCGAGATTGATCGCGCTAGCGAAACAACTCAAGCCCGGAAGGCCTGCGCGGCAGGCCGCTCGATCCTGTTATATTGGTAATTGCTTGGAGCGGTAAGCAGATTTGCGGCGATCGAGAGGAAAAATGAGGCGAAGCAGGTTCGCGAAGTTGCGCGTGGTTTCCGGCATGGTCCTGATCGGGGTGTTTTTGCTGGCTGGCGGAATGATCGAGGGGCATGCGGTTTTGAAGGAATCGCGCCCGGCAGCGAATAGCAAAGTAACCGGTCCGGACGTGCCGATCATGCTGAAGTACAACGTGCGCGTAGATGCGAAGCTGTCGAAGGTGCAGCTGCTGAATCCCGACAATTCCACGAGCGATCTGAAGATCGAGGCGCAAGCCTCTGCGGATACATTGAACGCCAAAGCCACCGGGCTGAAACCGGGGGAGTACAAGATTCGGTGGCAGGTGCTGGCTCCAGATGGGCACATAACGCGGGGCGAGATTCCGTTTACGGTTGCGGGTTCCTGAGCGGCAGGCATGGTCCAACTCCTGGGCATATTCGGTTTCCTGGTTGTGTTGCTGCGCGCGGCCATTTTGTGCCTGCAGACGGTGACCGTCGGCGGAATTTTATTTTTGATTCTTGTGGCGCGAACGGGCGACTTGCGCAGCCAGGAACTGCTGCGTGCGAGCTGGAAGCTGATACGCGGGTGCGCGCTAGGGCTGGCCTTTGCGCAGCTATTTTTTGTGATTACCAATTCTCTGGTTTTAACTGCCTCGACAGAGATTCCCATCCGCGAGGTGCTGAACGCAAATTTTGTGTGGGCGGGCGGGCTGGCGATTTTGGCGGCTCTGGCGTTGACGGCGTGGCCGCTGCCGTTGAGGAACAGCGCGAGTCTGTCGGCGCTGTTACCGGCAGGCTTGATTGTGGCCGCCTCGGTAATGACCAGCCACTCGGCTTCGCGAATGGACAATCGCCTGATGCTGGTGGGCATGACGACGCTGCACTACCTGGCGACGGCGAGCTGGATCGGCGGGCTACCGTATTTGCTGCTTTCCGCCAAGCGAACGCCCGATCGCGAGGTGAAATTCCAGATCATGCGGAACTTCTCGCGGCTGGCGCAGATTAGCGTAGCGGTGCTGTTCCTGGCGGGATTTGAGATGAGCTTGGTTTATGTCGGCTCGTGGAGCGCGATGTACGGAACGGCCTACGGCGTCATGCTGGGTGCAAAAATCGCGATGTTTCTGGTGCTGGTGCTTTTAGGAGCGGCCAATTTTTACATTGTCCGCGGGTTGGCAACGGATTGCTCGGGGACGGGTGCGACGGGTCTGTTGCGTTTCGGGGAAGTGGAAATTGGGATCGGCCTAACGGTGATTCTTACCGCGGCGTCAATGACCGCTCAGCCGCCGGGAGTGGATTTGCCGGAAGATCGCGTGACGCTTCATGAGATTGCCGAACGGTTCGCGCCGCGCGTGCCGAGATTTTCGAGCCCGCAAATCAATCAGATTTCCCAGTCCACCGAACAACGAACAAAAACGGCCGCCGCGGAGGGAAAAAGGATGCCCGCGTCGTTCGTTCCAGGGGATTCGGGATTTGATACGAATACGCCTGCGGATATCGCGTGGTCGGAATACAACCACAATTGCGCGGGATTCATCGTCTTCTTGATGGGGATTCTGGCGCTGCTTTCGCGGAGCCGTTATTTTGCCTGGGCGAAGATCTGGCCGTTGACGTTTCTGCTGCTTGCTGTGTTTCTGTTTTTCCGAGCCGATCCCGAGAATTGGCCGATGGGACCGAATGGGTTCTGGGAAAGTTTTGCGCAAGCCGATGTGTTGCAGCATCGCGTGGCGGTAGTGCTGATCATTGCTTTCGCGGTTTTCCAATACCGCGTGGAGACCAAGCGGGTGAAGTCCATGGCCGCTGCACTTGTGTTTCCGGCTGTATGCGCGCTCGGCGGAGTTGTGCTGCTGACGCACACGCATGCGGTGACAAACATCAAGGAGGAGTTGCTTGCGGAGATGAGCCACACGCCCCTGGCGCTGTTTGGGATCATGGCGGGGTGGTCTCGATGGCTGGAATTGCGGCTGCCTGCGGAGAATCCGAAGCGGAAGTACCTGGCATGGGTGTGGCCGGTGTGCTTCATCATCGTTGGGTTGATTCTGATGGATTACCACGAGAGTTGAACGGTCGAGCATGGGGAAAGCAGCGCTGATTGTGGTGGATGTGCAAAGAGATTTTTGCGAAGGCGGAGCGCTGGCCGTGCCGAATACATTGTCGTTGCTCGAACCGCTGCAGAAAAGCATCGAAGCCGCCCGGCGAGCTAAAGCGGCGATTGTTTATACGAAAGACTGGCATCCGGAGAATCACAGTTCGTTTGAGACGCGTGGAGGTCGGTGGCCGGTGCATTGTGCCGCGGGCAGTGAGGGCGCAGAGCTTATGGCACCGCTATGCGCCTACGATGGAGAAGTAGTTATTCACAAAGGGGTCCATGAAGCTGGCGCGGGATATTCGGGGTTCGAACTGACCGGTCTCGAGAAGCGTCTCGAGGAATTGCAAGTGGAGCGCGTGGGAGTAAGCGGCATTGCGACGGAATATTGCGTTCGGGCGACGGCCCTCGATGCGTTGCAGCATGGTTTCGAGGTTACCGTACTGACGGATTTGATTCGGGCGGTGAAGGCCAGCGAAACGACGAAGGTGCTGGAGGAATTGCGCGGAGCGGGCGCGAAGATGACGACGGCGTCCCTGTGGTTGAAAAGCTTGTGAAACCCTCGAGGCATAGGCAGGCGCACCTTTGCCACGACGCGCTAACTTTGGCCGAGGATAGCATCGAAGTAGGCGAGCAGTTCGGGTGAGTTCCAGTCTTGCGTCCCGATGATTTTGCGGACAATCACGCCTTTACGATCGATGATGTAGGTCTCCGGATACATTGACGTTCCGTATTCCTGGGCGATCGGCGAATGTTCGTCTTTGGTGCCCGGATCGCGGTAGGTTGCGAAGACCACACCATTGTCGCGAAGAAACTTTTCGTAAGCGGCCTGATCCTCATCCGCTGCGACACCAACGACCAAGCCATTGCGCGAAGTAATGTAGTTCTGGAGTCGATTGAGCGACGGAGTTTCCTCGACGCATGGTGCGCACCAGGTAGCCCAGAAGTTCAAAACAACAACTTTTCCGCGTAAATCAGAAAGATGCTGGGGCTTGCCGTTGAGGTTCATGGTAAAGTCTTCGGCTTTCTTTCCCGCGACGGAAGATTCGCCTTGGCGGTAGTGCGGCAGAATAAAAAAGGCGAGAACGGCACAGGCCAAACCCATGCTGCCCCAAGCCATGATTTTGCGAAGGACCGTGTTCATATGTCGCTATAATAACGCAGAGCAGCGGTGACGGAGTAGCCTGGAACCTTTCTCAAGAGCATGAACGTTTCCTCTCGGAATTTGGACTACGTAAGCGCCATTGTGCCGGCGCGGAACGAAGAAGCCGTGATTGGCGCATCGGTGGAATCGCTCGCGGAACAGGCGGACATCGGGGAAATTCTGGTGATCAACGACCAATCGACGGATCAGACGGCTGCAATTGTATTGAAGGAGACGGAGAAGATTTCAAAGTTGCGGCTGCTTGAAACGAAGGAATTGCCAGCGGGTTGGGTCGGGAAGAATTATGCGGTGTCGATCGGAGCGCGCGAAGCCAAGGGAGAATGGCTGCTGTTCTCCGATGCGGATGCGGTGCACTGCCACGACGCGACGGCCAAGGCGCTCTCGATCGCTGCGGCGGAGAACGCCATCATGATCTCGTTTTCGCCGGAGCAGGTGATGGAGACGTGGTACGAAAAGGCTTTGATTCCCTATGTATATTGGCGGTTGGCGAACAAGTTTTCCTACGCTGACGTAAACGATCCGGCTAAACCGGCGGCTGCGGCAAACGGACAGTTCTTGATGATCAGGCGGGATGTTTATGAAGCCGTCGGAGGGCATGCGAGCGTCGCAAGCGAAGTCTTAGAGGATGTGGCGATGGCTCGCCGGGTGAAAGGCGCGGGTTACCGCATCTGGTTTGCAAGCGGAAAGGGAATCGTGCGGGTACGGATGTACCGAAGTTTCGGCGCCATGTGGGAAGGATGGAAGAAGAACTTGTATCCGCTTATGGGTAACAGCGCTGGGAAGGTGGCCAGGGAGTATGCCTTGGCGGTCGCGCCGATTTTTCTGATTCTCGTTGCCACAATTTGTGCGTTTTTATTGACAAAATCACAAACGGCTGGGCTAGGCGTCGGCGTGATCGCCATCCTAGCGCTCTCGGTCATCGATGGTGCTGAGTTGAAGAGCAGCGGTTTCCTCGCACCACTCGCGCTCTATGGAATCCCTGGCCGGCTGCTGTTCGCTGGGGTTCTGGTGGCTTCCTATCGTAGCCATCGCAGAGGTAAGCTCGCGTGGAAAGGGCGGGAGTATCCAGTGGGTACCCCCGGCGCATCGAAATAGGTGGGAAACTAAGGCTATGGTGTATTTGACGCGAAAAATCGAGTTTTCCGCCTCGCACCTATATCACAACCCGGCGCTCAGTGCGGAAGAGAACCGCCGTATTTTTGGCAAGTGTAATAATCCGCACGGCCACGGTCACAACTACACGCTGGAAGTGACCGTAGAGGGCGAGCCCGACCCGTTGACGGGCATGGTGCTGGATTTGAAGGAGCTGAAGGCAATTCTGGAACGGGAAATTACCGAGCGCATGGACCACCGATTTCTCAACTATGAGGTTGCGGAATTAAAGGGTCAGATTCCGACTTGCGAGAACATCGCGCGGGTCATCTGGAAATTGCTGGAGCCGAAGATTACCCAGGGCCGTTTGCATAAAGTGCGCTTGTATGAATCGGCGGATATTTTTGCGGAGTGTTACCGGAACGGAGCGAGCCGGGCGTGAGCGACGGAATCAAAGTGGTGTTCGGGCGGCGGTACCGTTTCGCGGCGTCGCACCGGCTGCACAGCGAGAAGCTGAGCGACGAAGAAAATTCCCGTGTCTTTGGAAAATGCAACAATGCGTATGGACATGGGCATAACTACGTGGTGGAAATTCAGGTGTCCGGGCCAGTCGATCTCGCCACGGGCATGATCGTGAATTTAGCGGATCTCGACAGATTTGTGGAGAGCGAAGTGATCGAGCCATTCGATCATAAGTCACTCAATGCAGACGTAGAGGCGTTTCGCGCGACGGTGCCGACGACGGAAAATCTGTGTAAAGAGATTTTTGCGCGCTTGAAGGATTTTTCGCTGGCGAAGGTCGAGCGCGTGCGGATCGAGGAGACCTCAAACAACGCCTTTGAATATGAGGGTGAAGACATTCAGGATCGCAAGCCGATCTAGTAAACAGAAAGGTCAGGAAGAGGGGAAGCACCAGTGACGAAGCCGACGGAAATCATGCTGCATGAAGCGAACGTGGAAGTGCCGAAGGAGAGTATTGCGGATTTAGTGCGCAAGATGATTGTGCTGCTAGGCGAAGATCCGAATCGCGAAGGTTTGCGCAAGACACCGGAGCGATACGAGAAGGCATTGAAGTTCTTGACCAGTGGTTACCACCAGAACCTGGAATCAGTGCTGAACGGCGCGACGTTCAGCGTGCATTATGACGAGATGGTGGTTGTGAAGGACATCGAGTTCTTTAGCTTGTGCGAGCATCATCTGCTGCCATTTTTTGGAAAGGCACACGTGGCGTACCTGCCGAGCAAGAGAGTGCTCGGACTCAGCAAGATCGCACGGCTGGTGAATATGTTTGCGCGGAGGCTGCAAATTCAGGAGCGCATGACGAGCCAAATCGCGGACGCCATTTCGGAGAAGATCAGTCCCGAAGGCGTGGGCGTCATTATTGAAGCGCGCCATTTATGCATGCAGATGCGGGGAGTCGAGAAGCAGCACGGGCAAGCGGTGACGAGCGCGATGCTCGGTTCGTTTCGGCACAACAAGCAGACGCGCGACGAGTTCTTGTCGCTGGTGCGGACGCAGAAGAGTTGAAGCCCAACAAACGGTTGGTCTAGCCGCAGAGGTGACTTCATGAATAGGAGAAAGCTTGGAGCCTACGGGCCCGTTGTGTCGCAGGTTGGCCTTGGTTGCATGGCCATGTCCGGGGTGTATGGACCGGCCGACGAAGAGGAATCGATCCTTACGATCCATGAGGCCATCGACCAAGGGATCAATCTGCTGGACACTGGGGATTTTTATGGCAGTGGCCACAACGAAATGCTCGTCGGCCGTGCCATTCAGGGGCGTAGAGACAAAGTAATCCTATCGGTCAAGTTTGGCGGGATGCGCACGCCGGCGGGACTGTTTTCTGGCTTCGACGGAAGGCCAGTTGCCGTGAAAAACTTTGCCGCGTACAGCCTGAAGCGCCTGCAAGTGGACTACATTGACCTTTACCGCCCGTCCCGGCTCGATCCGTCGGTGCCCATCGAAGAGACCATTGGCGCGATTGCGGACCTGGTCAAAGAAGGATATGTCCGCTATGCCGGCCTTTCTGAAGTATCGGCCGAGACGGTGCGCCGGGCGAATGCAGTGCATTCGATTTCCGATTTGCAGTTTGAATATTCACTGGTGTCGCGCGGAATCGAACGGGAAATTTTGCCGGCCGTGCGGGAGCTCGGAATTGGTGTGACCGCGTATGGCGTGCTCTCTCGCGGATTGCTAAGCGGAGCGAAGATGTCGGGTCCTCAAGACTTCCGCGCGCGTTTCCCCCGTTTCGCCGCCGAAAATGCGCAGAACAATGCGAAATTGGCTTCGACCTTGGAGCGCGTCGCGCGTGAACGTCAGGTCACCGCCGCGCAACTGGCAATTGCTTGGGTCATGCAACAGGGAGAGGACATCGTGCCGATACTCGGATCGCGCACGCGGACGCAGCTACGCGAAGCTCTTGGCGCGCTGCGTCTGAATTTGTCGCAGGAGGAGTTGCAGCAGGTTGCGGCGGCGGTGCCGGAGGAAAGCGTCGCCGGAGCTAGGTACGATACGAGGCAGATGGCGATGCTCGATAGTGAGAAAGCTGCTCGGGCGGCTCGCTGAACGGCACCTTGGCTGAGTTTAGGTAAAGGCACCGACTACGGATTACTCCCTCGTTTGATGCGCGCGAGAGCGGCGGACACGATCGCGATTGCCGCAAGTGGCATCGCTGCACCAGCGCCGGACGTTGCCTTTTGTGCGATCGACGAAAATCCAACGACAGTCGTCATTGGCGCAGATCTTCAGGTGACCCCTCGGCTCGCGCAGTAAGGAATCCACGAAGTTTCTTGCAACGCTTGCTACCTCAGACGGCCAGCCATTTTGTGCGGGTTGCAGGGTCAGGGCTAACCCACTTTGGCTCTCCACGAGCCTGGGAAACACGGGTATTTTGATCCAGACATTCAGCTTGGCGATGTCCGAGGAATCGAGCGAGCCCTGCGCTGAGTTTTTTTCGACCAAATAGCGAAGAAGGGCACGAAGTTCGCGAAGGGCATTGAGGGCACCTGGATCATCCGCAGGGATGTGGAGCTTCCAGTAGCGCAGGAAGGAGCGCACCCAGCGGGGATTCTCGAGACACTCGGTGAAGTTGCCGAAGCCGTCATAGAGTTCGCTATTCACCAGGTCGAGCCAAGGAGCAGGGGCTCCGAAGCCGCGGGAGGAAAATGGATCGGGTGTTGCCGTTCGCTTCATTTGGGAAAGCGTAATGAGATAAAATAATTTGACACGTTACACGAGCCGGTGTACGGTCTGAAACGAGTTTAACACAGTTATATCGTTACAGGGAAGCAGTGCTTATGAGCGACACGACACCGGCAATCACCCGCGCAGCAGCGGCCGGTTCCTACCCGGCGAGTCGATCGAGTCGGATGCGCGTGATTGTGTGTTTCGTTGCGATTTACGTGATTTGGGGCTCGACGTATCTGGCGATCCGGTACGCGGTCGAAACAATACCGCCGCTCTTTACGGCGGGGATACGGCATCTCTGCGCGGGGTCCATTTTGCTGGGTTGGGCGTTGGCGAAAGGGCAGAGGCCAACTCGTGCGCAGATCCGCGCGAGCGTTGTAATCGGGTTTTTCTTCTTTCTTGTGGGCCATGGTTCGTTGCACTGGGCGGAGCGCGTTGTGCCGAGCGGGCTGGCATCACTCTTGATTGCGGTAGAGCCGATTTTCGTCTTCTTGCTCTCCTCGGCGGCCGCACGGACCTGGAAGATGAACTGGTTGCTTCTGGCTGGCATTCTGCTGGGTTTGCTCGGGGTGGGCATTCTGGTTGGTGGGACGATGCAAGCACCGCAACATGGCATGGCGCTTGGGTCAATGATGATTCTTGTAGGCGCGTTCTCCTGGTCTGTGGGAATCATCTATTCACGGACGTCGCATCTTTCCGGCAGCCCTCTCCTGCTGTCGGCGCTTTCCCTGCTGGCAGGCGCGCTGATGCTGCTGGCCGCGGGAACGCTAGCCGGTGAGGCACACGGATTTGCATTCTCCGAGGTGACTCGAAGATCTTGGCTCGCTCTAGCATATTTGATTCTGTTCGGGTCGGTGGTGGCATTCACGGCATACAACTGGCTGTTGGAGCATTACTCGCCAACGCTGGTGGCAACACATACGTACGTGAATCCTATCGTGGCTGTCCTGTTAGGCTGGGCGTACGGTGGCGAGACGCTGACCTTGCGCGTGACGCTGGCGGCGGGCCTGGTGGTGCTGGCGGTGGTGTTAGTAGATCGCGGAACGAACAAGCTTTCGCAGCAGTCAACGTGACGAATCCCGCAAATCCCACAAATAACTAGACTTTTCCTTGCTACCGGGCTGGGGGTATGGTGAACTCTGGATTACAACATAGCCATGCTCGGTCAGAGACTTAGCCACTACGTGATCGAACAGAAGCTCGGCGAAGGTGGCATGGGAGTGGTGTATCGCGCTCGCGACGAAAAGTTGCAACGCGATGTAGCGCTGAAGTTTCTAGACGCGGCGCTAACCACGGGAAGCTCAGCCAGCCACGAGCGAGCGCTGCAAGAAGCTCGCGCCATTTCCGCATTGAATCATCCGAACATTTGTACCGTGTATGAAGTGGGAGAGGTCGACGGAAGGCCCTTCATTGCCATGGAGTTTGTGGAAGGGCGGGCATTGAGCATGGAGATTCCATCCGTAGGGCTTTCGCTCAATCAGGTGGAACGGTATGGAATGCAGCTTGCGGACGCGCTGGCGCACGCGCACAGCCGGGGGGTGATTCACCGCGATCTGAAGGCGTCGAATGTGATGATCACGCCGAGCGGACTGCTGAAGGTGCTCGATTTCGGAATTTCGCAGCGATTTGAACCAGGGCGAACCGGCGATGGAACGACGGTCATCGATCAATCGTGGGAATCGCAGCATACCTTTACGGGAACGCTGCCGTATATAGCGCCCGAGATTTTGAAAGGGCAGGAAGCCGATGTGCGCAGCGACATCTGGTCGCTTGGGGTGCTGCTCTACGAAATGGCGGCCGGACAAAGGCCGTTTCGAGGAGCAACGGCGTTTGAACTGAGCGCAGCGATTCTGCGCGAAAGGGCGCCGGAAATTTCTCCGGCATTTCCGCCCGTATTGAACGGGGTGATTGAGAAGGCGTTGGACAAAGACCCGGGTCAACGGTATCAGAGCGCCGGGGAGGTGAAGGCGGCCCTGGAGGCGGCGAGCACCGCTACGCGCACGCACGATTACGCGACGGAAAAGATCAAATCCCCGGGGCCTGCAAAAATGTTTTCGGTGCAAAATATTGTTTTGCTCTGCCTGTTCGTGGGGTTGGTAGCGGGCGCCTTCTACTGGAGGAATAGCCGCGGCGCCAAGCGTGAACATAAGCCGCTCCTGCCCGGCGCGATTCAGTCGATCGCGGTTTTGCCGCTGGAAAATCTCTCCGGAGATGCCAAGCAGGATTACTTCGCGGACGGAATGACGGACGCGTTGATTACCGAATTGTCTCAAATTCGCAAGTTGCGCGTGATTTCGCGGACGTCGGTGATGCAGTACAAACACACGCAAAAACCGCTGGATCAGATCGCACAGGAACTGAACGTGGATGCGATTGTGGAAGGGTCGGTATTGCGAGACGGCGACCGAGTGCGCGTTTCCGCGAAGCTTTTCCAGACCAACATCGAGAAAGCATTGTGGGCCAATAACTTCGAGAGAAACTTCACTGATATTTTGGCATTGCAGAGTGACGTAGCGACGGCGATTGCACGAGGGATTCAGGTGGAACTCTCCGCCGCCGAACAAACCCAGTTGGCGCGAAGCAGGAGCGTGGTGCCGGAAGCGTATGACGCTTATTTGAGAGGTAAGAATGAGGCCGAGAAGCGCACTCCTGAGGCATTCCGCGACGCCGCGAACTACTTTCAAAAGGCCATCGACAAAGACAAAACCTTCGCGGCGGCATATGCGGGGCTGGCCGATTGTTATCAGTACATGAGCAACTATCAGGAGGAATCGCCCGCGGTGTTGATGCCGAAAGCCAAAGAGGCGGCGGAGAAAGCGCTGCAATTGGATGACCGGCTGGCACAAGCGCATACATCACTTGCGGCAATACGGTTCTACCACATGGAAGGCGGCGATATTGAAGGGGAATTCAAGCGCGCGATTGCCCTCGATCCGAGCTATGCACAGGCGATTCATTGGTACGGGCTCTACCTCGCGGCGACGGGTAGAAAAGAAGAATCGATCCGCGAGCTGAAGCTCGCGCGCGAAATTGATCCGAAGTCTCTGATCATCCGCGCCAATCTCGGGTTTGTCTACTACCTGGCGGGAGATTACGACCGCGCGGAGGAAGTGGAGAAGAATACCATCCAGATGGATCCGAGCTTTATTGCGGCGCACGGGTATCTCGGTCAGATTTATGTGGAGCAGAAGAAATATCCCGAAGCGATCGACGAATTCCGGACGGCGCTGTCGTTGTCACCAGGCGATGCGGCGGCACAAGCGGACTTAGCTTATGCGTATGCAATTTCCGGAAAGAAAGAGCAGGCGGAAGAAATATTGCAAGAACTGCAAAATACAGCAGGAGCGAAGTATGTTTCCGGGTACGACCTGGCGGTGATTTACGCCGGATTTCGAGACAAAGAGAAGGCCTTGCAAGCGCTCGAAGAAGCCTACGGCGAGCGGAACGGGCGGTTGGTGAATCTCGGAATGCATCCGCAATTTAGGTTCTTGAGAGGGGACCCTCGGTTTCAGAAGCTTCTGGAGCAGATCGGGCTGAACCTGAAAGGGCATGAGGCGAGTAGAGCGACGATCCCGAGTTTGTTCGCGAGTCTGGCGAATGAGACCTGTCTGGCGAAAGAGAACTTGACGATTTCAGAGAGTGTCCGCTAGACTCCGCCCACTGACACGGCAGCAGGTGCTTTCCGCCAAGGCACCTAAATCAGCTTACAGCGGACGAGCATCAACAGGAGGGCAGCATGGCGAAGATTTCGTTGAAGCCGGTCGAAAGAAAACTAAAAGAAATCCTGAATAAATTGAAGAGAGAGGCGTTGAGGGTGAACCTCACGCCAGCTCAGAGGAAAAAGCTTGCGAAGGACATCGGCAACGTAAAGGAATTAATCAAGCGGATACCACCCAACTGCAAGGGATATGACCTAGGAATTTGAGGCG
Source organism: Candidatus Acidiferrales bacterium (assembly GCA_963722985.1). Classification (GTDB taxonomy): domain Bacteria; phylum Acidobacteriota; class Terriglobia; order Acidiferrales; family UBA7541; genus Acidiferrum. Next base: position 144,428 of record CAVROZ010000012.1, read on the forward strand.
CGGGAGTTCCTTCACAAGGCTTAAGGATTTGAGGAGTGTTCACTCGCCTCCGGGGCAGAGTCACGCCACCAAGCGAGTTCCCAGGGTTCCCATAGATAAGAACGAACGATGAGGAGGACACCATGGCGAAAATATCCCTGAAACCGATCCAGAAAAAATTGCAGGAGATCCTAAAGAAATTGCAGAAAGAAGAAAAGAGAAAGAACCTGACGGCGCGCCAGAAAAAGACCCTGTCCAGGGATATCAAGAACGTTAAGGCGTTGATCAAATCGATTCCGCCGAACTGCTTTTTTCATTCTCCCCCGTATGACCTGGGCATTTGAGGTCTGAGAATCCGACGGCGTGTCGAAGGGTTCCCAGCAAGAGGTGTACCGCCGGTCTCCGTTCTTGGTAAGTTACTGGATTGGGCCGGTACTGGTATTCGAGAATTACGTCAAGCGCCAGCGGACCGCGGGCGACGCGTTTGTCTGCGAAATCCTGGAATTCTGCGGAGATGGAAAGACCTTCAGGGAGCTAAGCGAGAGGTTTTCTGAATTGGGGCAGCGCGCTCTGCGCGCCGGCATTCGGCAATTGTTGAAATGTTCGCTGCTCGAGCCCCGCGGAGCAGAAAGCGAAGCTGCGGATCGAAAGTGGTCAGGTTGGCAATCCTGGAATCCCGCGGCCGGCTATTTCCATTTCGCGACGAAAGATCCGAAATTTGAATTGAGCGAGGAGGGCGATGCAGGAGGCCTGCGAAGAATCGCTAGATTGCGACCGCTCCCGCCCAGAGTGAAAAAGTATCCGCGGGTCGCAGCGGTCAAAATGCCTAGGATTGAAGCTACGACGCAGTTTCCGCGCGTTTTGCTGGAGCGACGAACGTGGCGGGGATTTTCGAAGAAACCCGTCGAAATGGGGAAGCTTTCTGAGCTTCTTTGGTTGTCGTTTGGAGTGCAAGGCTGGGCGAAGATTCCGGGCGTGGGACGATTGGCGTTGGGGACGTCGCCTTCAGGCGGTGGGATGCATCCGTTCGAAGTCTATGTGTTAGTCCGCCGTGTCCTAGGCGTCGATGCAGGAATCTATCACTACGACGCGGTGCAGCATCGGTTGGAGCGTTTGCGAGAGGGACTGAGCAAGGCGGACATCAAAACGATGCTGGCGGGACAGCGATGGGCCGCAGAAGCGGGATTCGTGGTATTGCTGACCGCGGTGTTTGGGCGGACTCAATGGAAGTACGAACATGCACGCGCCTATCGTGTTGTGCTGGCGGAGGCGGGTCATCTGTGCCAGACGTTTTGCCTTACGGCGACGTGGCTAGGGCTGGCACCGTTTTGCACCATGGCACTGGCGGACACGAGGATCGAGCGAGCACTAGCGATCGATGGCGTCAACGAATCGGTGATTTATGCGGCCGGTGCGGGAATGCGGCCGTCGCGGAAGCCGACCGCGGAGCGATGGAGAACGAAGGACAAGATCTCGAGCGGCTAAAAGCGCAATTTTTTGTTCGGTCAAAGTCGCTATTCAAGGCTCCTATCTCGTTCGATGGGGCGGACAGGCCGCCGGACCCGGGGACTCACCCAGCACCACAGCAGTTGACGGCTATTTCTTGGCGATGGCGACAAAGGCGCGGGTGGTCTCCCAATCCATGTTGAGGGTGCCACCGTTGGCGGATTTATCGAAAGAGATGGTGAAGTTTTCAACCGGCGAGGGAAGGGAAGAAACCTTCATGTCAATTCTTGCCAGATCGTTTGACGGGCCGGGATAGTTGGTGCCCCATTCGCCGGTTTTCTTACTGATGATGAGCACCCATTTGTCCTGGTTGGGAACGGTGAAAAGGGTGTAGCTGCCGGCAGGGACGGGCGTGCCGCCGACGGTGAGGTCTGCTGAGGTGACGAATGTGGTTGCGTCATTCGCGCCGGTTCGCCATACCTGACCGTAGGGGGCGAGGTCTTTTCCGAGTTTGCGGCCCTTAAGGCGCGGACTCGAGTAATCGATGGTAATGGACTTGCCGCCGCCGAGGTCGAGCGAGGCGGTAGCGGCAGGGCTGGGACGATTGGTCTTGTCCTGGCGGGCGTGAGAGACGAAAACAAACACGGCGAGGGCCAGACAACAGATTGCTGCGAGAACAATTGCTTTGCGCATGGAAATCTCCTGTGAGGGCTTACCGCTAGCATTGAACAAGATTTGGCGTTCGGTTGCAAGGAGGAGAAGGATTCGACAGCCGATGTGGAGTTGTTGCGCGCTTTACACTGTCAGTAAAGCTGTGATACTTTGGATTAGTCGAAGAAAAGAGGAAAATTAAAGGGATGACGGTGGGGGGCACTTGAGCGACGCCAAAGTAATGTTGATCGAACAATTCCGCACACACGTTAAGGATACGGGATCGCCAGAAGTGCAAATCGCATTGCTGAGCGAACGCATCAACTATTTGACGACGCACCTCAAGTCACACGTGAAAGACCATGCATCGCGCCGGGGGCTCATCATGATGGTGAATAAGCGGCGGCGCCTGCTGGACTATCTCAACCGCCGGGACCCGGATCGGTATCACCAGATTGTTGAACGCCTCAGCTTGCGCAAGTAACAGCCGGAAGACGGTAAGCGGCCGAACTTGCAACTTCACGAACGCACAAATTCCCAATGGAGTCTGTACGCCAGCCTCGAGAAGGTTGGACGTGAACATGGCCAGTCTGTGACGGCAGGCATGGCGGCGTTTGTCTTGGTGTAATTGTTGGCGAAGCAGTTCTTGTTCGCGGCAAACCTTCCTTTCGTTCTTCGAAAAAACACGCTGAATCGCGCAACGGACCTTTCATCAGAAAGGCCAAAGGAAGAATCGACATGTCAGAAAATAATCACACGCCCGCGCCGCACCAGGTTTCGATTGAGGTCGGAGGGCGGCCCCTACTTCTCGAAACAGGGAAAATCGCCAAACAAGCCAATGGGGCCGTTACGGCGCGGTACGGAGACACGATCGTTTTGGTCTCGGCGTGCATTTCGCCGAAAGCGGGGGACCGGGACTTTTTGCCGCTCACGGTAGATTACCGCGAAAACACTTATTCCGCAGGAAAGATTCCCGGAGGATTTTTCAAGAGAGAAGGAAGGCCGACAGAGAAGGAAATTCTCGTGTCGCGCTTGATCGACCGACCGATGCGGCCGCTGTTCCCGGAGTCGCTGCGGAACGACACGCAGATTATCGCCATGGTGCTGTCCGCCGACAGCGCGAACGACCCGGATGTGATCGCGGTGACGGCGGCGTCCGCGGCGGCGTACTGTTCGGATCTGCCGTTTACGGACCCAATCGCCGCGGTGCGAGTGGGGTTGCTCGATGGCAATTTGGTCGCGAATCCGACGGTGGCGGAGCAAAAGGTCAGCAAGCTGAATATCGTGGTGGCGGGAACGGAAAAAGGCATCGTGATGGTGGAGTCGGGAGCCTTCGAGGTTTCCGAAGAAAAAGTGGCGGAAGCGCTCGAGTTTGGCCATGAGCAGGTCAAAAAGATCGTGGGCGCGATCAAGCAACTGCACGATCAGATCAAGCCGAAGAAGATCGTGATCGAACCGTTTCCGTTTGATAAAGCGATCTACGACGGCATGAAGAGCAAGTTTGGGGCGCGTCTGAAGGATGCATTGGATACCGAGAAACATCCGAAGAAGGAAAGCTATCATCTGGTGGACGCACTGGAAGAAGAGATTCTGAAGGGCGTACCCGAGGAAGACGAGGAGAAGGTGAAGCTGACGGAGCGAGCCTTCGAACGGATGCGGGAGGATTTCTTCCGCGAAGAAGTACTGAAGGCCAGGCGCCGTCCGGACGGACGCGCGTTCGATCAGATTCGCAAAATCACGTGTGAGGTGGGGTTGCTGCCACGCGTGCATGGTTCGGCGCTGTTTACGCGCGGGGAAACGCAGGCGCTGGCGACGCTGACGCTTGGCACCAAAGAAGATATGCAGCGGCTGGATTTGCTGTTTGAACAAGATATGTTCAAGCGGTTCATGCTGCACTACAATTTTCCGCCGTTCAGCGTTGGCGAGGTGAAACCGGTGAGAGGTGCAGGACGCCGCGAAATCGGGCATGGAGCGTTGGCAGAGCGCGCGCTGGCGAATCTGCTTCCGGCCGAAGTGGAGTTTCCTTACGCGATGCGCGTGGTGAGTGACATTCTGGAAAGCAACGGTTCGTCCTCGATGGCCACGGTTTGCGGCGGTTCATTGGCGATGATGGATGCCGGCGTGCCGATGAAAGCCCCCTGTGCGGGAATCGCGATGGGTTTGGTGGTCGGCGACGATGGCAAGTATTCCATCCTGACGGACATTGCCGGCGCGGAAGATCATTACGGCGATATGGACTTCAAAGTAGCCGGAACCCGCGAGGGCATCACGGCGTTGCAGATGGACATCAAGGTGACGAGCATCAGCGTGGCCATGATGAGAGAGGCTCTGGCGCAGGCCAAGAAGGCGCGGCTGGAAATTCTGGACATCATGGAGCAGACGCTGAGTGCGCACAGGCAGAACATTTCGATGTACGCGCCTCGGCTGTACAAGCTGAGCATTCCGACCGACAAGATTCGCGATTTGATCGGGCCAGGCGGGAAGAAGATTAAATCGATCATCGAGCAGACCGGAGTGAAAATCGACGTGCTGGAAGACGGTACGGTGCATATTTTCTCGACTAGCGGAGCGGGCGGCGATCAGGCGCTGCAGATGGTGCGTGACGTAACCGCCAGCGCGGAGGTAGGGAAGACGTATCTCGGCAAAGTGGTGCGGCTTGCAGAGTTCGGCGCGTTTGTGGAGTTGTTCCCTGGAACGGACGGCTTGCTGCACATCAGCGAAATTTCCGAGCATCGCATTCGAGATGTTCGCGATGAACTGAAACTGGGCGACCAGGTGCTGGTGAAGGTGCTGGCGATCGAGGGCAACAAGATCAGGTTGTCCCGCAAAGCGCTGATCAAGGAAGCACGCGAAAAGGCAGCGCAGAAGAAGGATGTGGGCGGAGGCGGTACACCGGCACCGGCGGCGGCGGGCGAAGGGGACTGAGATTCGCGCTCGGGTGCGGTGATAGGTGCCCGTCTCAGAAGGCGGCTGTTACAAGAACTGAGCTGCTTCGATCATCACTGAACTAGAAAAAGGCTCCCCCGGGGGGCCTTTTTCGTTTGCGCCTGACGATCGTAAATGCGGGCCTATCGTTCAGGCCTTCCAGCCTGAGGATTTTTGTTGGGGGGTAAACTTGCCTGCGCTTTGGAAGGCCTCATCCCCCGGGAAGGGTGAGCTAAATGGGCGGAAAGGGCTTGCGCGCGGAACGCTCGGTGCTTTTAATTGAGGAAGGGATTTTGCGGAGAATCCATCGATGAAGCTCAGACGAGTTGTGATTGGGATTGGAATTGTATTGCTGTCGGCGTTGGCGACCCAGGCGCAGGGCGAGAAGCGCCGCGTGATCATCGACACCGATCCCGGGACCGATGATGCGCTGGCGATATTGTTGGCGCTGAATTCCCCGGAGTTGACAGTGGAGGCGATCACGGCGGTGCCGGGAAATGTGGTTGCGAAACAGAGCCTCGAAAATGCACTGAAACTGGTGAGCTTGACGGGGCGGTGCGACATTCCCGTGGCGACCGGAGCGCAGCATGCGTTGATGCAGAAGACGTATACGGCGCTGTATTGGCACGGCAAGAATGGCCTGGCGGATATCGAATTGCCGGCTTCGAATTGCAAAGTCGATCCAAGGTTCGCGCCGGACTTGATTATTGAATTGGTACACAAATACCCGCATGAAATCACGCTGATTCCGATTGGGCCGCTGACGAACATCGCTCTGGCAGTTTCGAAAGATCCCTCGATCGTTTCTCTCGTCAAAGACATTGTCATCATGGGCGGGTCGATTTCGGGGGGGAATGTGAATGGGGCGGCGGAAGCGAATATTTTTGGCGATCCGGAAGCCGCACAAATCGTGTTCACCGCCGGGTGGATTGTGACCATGGTGGGTTCTGACGTAGGCGAGCGTACGCTGATGACGCGTAAGCATCTGGCGGAGTTGGAGGGTGGGCACGGCCCGGAAAACGACGTGGCAACGAAGATCGCAAGGTTTTACATTGAACGGTCCGAGAAAAATGGCTGGCCTGGCGCGGCGATGTACGATCCGTTGGCCGTGAGCGTGGTAATTGATCCGACACTCGTAACGCTGAAGGATATGCACGTCGATGTAGAGACCAAAGGGGAGTTTACGCGGGGGGAGACGGTGGCGAACCGGATGGGCTCGAATGAGAAGAACGTGCTGCATGGGGATCATTACGAGATTGAAGGGATTGAGCCGCTGCAGAATAATGCGCGGGTGGTTTTGAGTTCGGACGCGGAGAGATTCTTGCAGATGTTTGTCAGCAGGGTGAAAGGGAAATAATGTCGCCCCGGTCTTCGAAGCTCGGGGTTTTCGTTGAGCGAGCAAGTCCCGCTTGTGCTCGAAGGCCTCGCGCCTGGAAGGGTCAGCTACAGGGTTGCTAGGCGTGGGGTGCAGTGGACCGCGTCAAGCGCGCCCCAGAGAGCGTCGAGTGCTTGATTGGTGGTAGCCAGGATTTCTTCGTCGTCACCTTGGGCGTGTTCTTCGAGCCAGCCGCGCCAGGCTTCACGGTGAGTCTTGTCTGCCTCTTCATGTACGGCGAAATACGCCAGACCCTTCGTGGAATTGATGCCGTAGAACTTTTGCAAGCCTGCGATTTTGGTGCTGGCGATTTCGGGCACTTGCGCTTCGTAGGCGTATAGTGCCGCGACCGCTTCGGCGACGGGCCGATCTCCCACAATCTCGCGGAAAGTTTCGACCACGGTTTGCGTGCCAGGAAGAGCGGGGCAGCTGGTGATGTCTTCTTCGTTCACACCGAGGGAGGCGGCGAAATCGCGCCAAAGTTTAGGGTGGGGCTGCGACGGATTTTCTTCTTCCGCAAGATTTTCGAGAATGATGTCGCGAATGGGGCCTTCGGTACGAGCGGCGAGAACACGCAGATGCTTAGGAAAGGCCTCGACGTGGCGATAGTACTGCGCGGCGTACAACTGGAGGGACTCGCGGCTGAGTTTGCCCATCTGCCAGTCCTGGTAGAAGGGATGCTTCAGCAGGCTTTTTTCGGCGATGGCAGCGTCAATCTTTTCGAGAAGTTGGGCGTTTTGCATATCAATCCCTCCCGTAGTTCATCAGCGGCGAGCTGTTGTGCGCCAGCCACTTATCCGTGCGACGCGACTGCGGGATTTTACCAGAGTTCTGGAAAATTTGGCGAGCGGATTCGGGCTTTGCCTGAAGAATTTCTTCCTGAGCTAAGCTTCTGAAAACAGGGGAGAAGCTTGACGATCATTCCTTGATTTGAAGGCGCTCGATGTCCGCGCCGACAGAGCAGAGCTTTTCGACGATGCGTTCGTAGCCGCGGTCGATGTGATAGACACGGTCGATCACGGTCGCACCGGAAGCAACGAGAGCGGCAAGCACCAGACCTGCGCTGGCCCGCAAGTCGGAAGCCTGCACGACGGTGCCGGAAAGAAGCGCAGGGCCGCGGACGATGGCGCGGCGTCCATCGATCGAGATATGCGCGCCCATGCGCACCATTTCGCTGGCGTGAAGGAAGCGATTTTCGAAGATCGTTTCGGTGATGACGGTAGTGCCTTCGGCCTGCGTAGCGAGGGCCATGTATTGCGCTTGCATGTCGGTCGCGAAGCCGGGATATTCCTCGGTGGTGACGTCGGCGGCGAGGAGTTTGTGGCCGTTGTGAACGCGCAGTGTGGATGAATCGGGAATTTCTACAGAGACACCTGCGCTTTCGAGCTTGGCGATGACTGCGGAAAGATGAGCGGGCGTGCAATTCGTGATAGTGATATCGCCGTTGGTGATAGCTCCGGCAATCAGGAAAGTGCCAGCTTCTACGCGATCCGGGATTACGGAATGAGTGGCGCCATGAAGCTTCGCTACCCCGCGAATGGTCAGCGTACCGGTGCCGTCGCCTTCGATGTTCGCGCCCATTTTTCGGAGAAGGTGAATGAGGTCGGTGATTTCGGGCTCGCGCGCGGAATTTTCAAGCGTGGTGACACCATCGGCGATCGTGGCGGCCATCAGGATATTCTCCGTGCCGGTCACGGTGATTTTCTCGAAAACGATATGGGCGCCTTTCAGGCGGCCGCCATCGGGAAGACGCGCCTGGATGTAGCCGTGTTCCGTGGCGAAGACGGCGCCCATTTTTTCGAGCGCGGAGAGATGCAAATCCACCGGACGCGCGCCAATGGCGCAGCCACCGGGGAGCGAAACGTGCGCGACACCAGAACGCGCGATGGCCGGACCAAGCGTGAGGATCGATGCACGCATGGTTTTGACGAGTTCGTAGGGAGCGATGGCGTCGTTGAGGCTTTCGGACTGGATCGTGTAGGTGGTGGAGGGAAATTCGGTGGTGGTGACCTTAGCAGACATGAAGGCCAGCAGCCTGCCCATGGTGATGATGTCACGAACCATCGGGATGTTTTGAAGGACGACAGTCTCCGGCGTGAGAAGCGCGGCAGCCATCAACGGCAGCGCGGAGTTTTTCGCGCCGGCAATCTGCACGGTGCCGTGAAGAGGTTTTCCGCCGCGGATTCGGAATTTGTCCATTGGCGTCTCGAGCTTATTCGCCCAAAGCTCGGCGCAGATCGCCGTCGGCGGCTTCGAGAGATCTGCGGGCTCGGTCGGCGGAGATACGGCGCTTGAGCATGACCAGGGCGACGCGCAAATTGTGTTTGCTTTGACGCAGTGCGTGTTCCACGTCGGACACATTCTTGCCCGTTGCCTCCATCAGGATCCGCCGAGCTCGGTCTCTAAGCTTGCGGTTTGTCTTGGTGAGGTCGATCATCAGGTTCTCGTACGCGTGACCGAGCCGCACCATCGTGGCTGTGGAGAGCATGTTCAGGACCATTTTTTGCGCGGTGCCGGCTTTTAGGCGCGTGGAGCCGGTAAGGACTTCGGGGCCGACGTCGGGAGTAATCGCGATCCGAGCGGCCTTCGCGAGAGGCGATTTGCGGTTCGCCGTGACGGCGATGGTGAGGGCACCGTGGCGTTTTCCGTAGGCGATAGCGCCGAGGACGTAGGGAGTTGTGCCGCTGGCGGCGAGGCCGACGACGGAGTCGTTTCGCTTGATGTGGAGTTTTTTCAGTTCGCGGTGGGCGTTGGCTTGGTTGTCTTCGGCGCCTTCGACCGGGTGAGTGATGGCTTTCTGACCACCGGCAATCAGCGCGCGGACGAGCTCGGGTGAAGTACCAAAGGTGGGAGGGCACTCGGAAGCATCGAGAACGCCGAGGCGGCCGCTGGTGCCGGCGCCGACGTAGATCAAGCGGCCGCCGGCTTGCATGCGGGCTACGATGCCGTCGACGGCGCGAGTGATGGCGGGAAGCTCGCGGGCCACAGCGGGGGAGACTTTGTGGTCTTCGCGGCTCATCAAGCGGATAATTTCCCGCGAAGACATGTGATCGAGATTCTTCGATGCTTTGTTGCGCTGTTCTGTGCGCGGCCGTTCCGCGCGCCGGCGCGGGTTGTTGAGTAAGGGCATTCGTAAATTATAGCTGGGGCTTGCGAGGGTTTGGAAATCTGCGCGGAAAAGGAAAGAGTCGCCGGCTGATGCCGTCGCCGCGCGTGGAGCGGAATTAGTTAGGCAACTTCGGCGGAAGCAAATCTGGTGTCGCCGAACAGGTGTGGTAGAACTGAGTGAGGTTCCGTTTCAAAAGCATTATAACTTTTTCGGGTGGTTCCGCTGCCTCAGAAGGCGGGCCTACAAACGCTGGCAGGATCAAAAAGTCATGGACGTTTTGAAGAGATTATTTGAAGAGCGCTTTCATTTGCCGGTGGAGCGGATCCAGCCGCTGCAGGGGGATTTGGGCGCGTCGGGTCGCAAGATTCTGCGACTCTCGGGAGGGAATACGACGGCGGTCGGGATTCTATATGGCGTGCGCGAAGAGAATGCGGCGTTCCTTTCGTTTTCGCGACATTTCCGTAAGCACGGATTGCCTGTGCCAGAGATATACGGCGAGGATCTGAATCAGGGCGCTTATATCGAAGAGGATCTGGGCGACACAACCTTGTTTGAGTTTCTGTCCAGGAATCGCACGGGCGAGAAGATCGCGCCGGAGGTGCTTGAGGGTTACAGGAAAGTGGTTGCGGTGCTGCCGCGGTTTCAAGTGGAGGCTGGGCGTGATCTGGACTATTCCGTCTGTTATCCACGTGGGAGCTTCGACCGGCAGTCGATTGCGTGGGATTTGAACTACTTCAAGTACTACTTCTTGCGGCTGGCAGCGATTCCGTTTGGCGAGCAGGCGCTCGAAGATGATTTTGGGCGACTGACCGATTTTCTGCTGACAGCTCCGGGCGATTATTTTCTTTATCGCGATTTTCAGTCGCGAAACATTATGTTGCGGGATGGCAAGCCTTATTTTGTGGATTATCAGGGCGGCCGCAAGGGCGCGCTGCAATACGACATCGCTTCGCTGCTCTACGATGCCAAAGCCGATTTGTCCCCGGATGTGCGGAGGGACTTGATGGGCAGTTACCTGGACGCCCTCGGAAACTACATCGATCTCGATCGCCAGGCTTTTCTTCGCTACTACTACGCTTACGTATACGTGCGGATCATGCAGGCGCTGGGGGCGTACGGTTTCCGTGGATTCTACGAGCGCAAAGCGCATTTCTTGCAGAGTGTGCCCTACGCTATGAAGAATCTGCGGTGGCTGCTGCACAATGTGAAGCTGCCGATCGAGTTGCCGACGCTGATGGATGCGTTTCGCAGTATGCTGGCTTCGGAGAAGTTACTCGGGCTTGCGGCGGAAACTCAGAACTTGACCGTCCGTGTTTTTAGCTTTTCGTTTCATGGAGGCCTGCCGAAGGACGAGAGCGGGAACGGCGGGGGATTCATTTTTGACGGCCGGAGCCTGCCGAATCCCGGTCGGGAGGAGCGATTCAAAGCGCTCACGGGAAAAGATGCGCCGGTGATGGATTATCTGAACCAGCAAGAGAGCGTGCATCAGTATTTGGCGAGTGTGATGTCACTGGTCGAAGCGAGCGTCAGCAATTATCAGAAGCGGGGATTCCGGGATCTGATGGTGTCGTTCGGCTGCACGGGCGGGCAACACCGGTCGGTTTATCTGGCGGAACAGCTGGCGAAACGATTGCGTGCAAAGAACGGCGTGGAAGTGGAGGTGCGGCACCTGGAGTTGGAGAAGATGGGTAAGTGAAGGGGCGACGATGAAAGCGATGGTGCTGGCGGCCGGGCTGGGCACGCGCTTGTGGCCCGTGACGGATAGCCGCCCGAAGGCGTTAGTGGAAGTTGGCGGCCGGACCTTGCTGGAGATAACCCTGACACGATTGAGAAACTTTGGAATCCGCGAGGTGGTTGTCAATGTGCACCATTTTGCGGAGATGATTGTTGAGTTTTTGAAAGTTAAGAACAATTTCGGGATGAGCATCGGGATTTCGCGGGAAGAGGTGCTGCTCGATACCGGTGGCGGTTTGAAGAAGGCAAGATGGTTTTTCCTCGAGCAGCAAGAACCGTTCCTTTTGCACAATGTGGATGTGATCAGCACGATTGATTTTGACCGGATGATGAAGGCGCACAAACAGAGCGGCGCGCTTGCAACGCTTGCGGTGCAGCAGAGGGAGACATCGCGGTATCTGCTGTTTGATGGAAAGGGAGGGCTTTGCGGACGTCGGATTGTTAGGGACAAGCAGGATGAAATCGTGCGCAAGGTGGAGGACGTGAATGCACTGGCATTTACGGGGATTCATGTTCTTTCTCCACGGATGCTGACGATGATGAAAGAAGATGGTGCGTTTTCTATAATTGATTCGTATTTGCGATTGGCGGGTGACGGGGAAAAGATTCTAGGTTTTCGCGCGGACGAGTATTATTGGCGCGATTTGGGGAAATTGCAGCAGGTGGAGAGAGCCGAAGAGGATTATCAGACTGGGTTGTTTTGTTGAGAGAGAGGAGTTCCCCCAAGGGCTGGGGCCCGTTCTTCTTGCGGGTCCTGATGTCGGAGCGAATGCTGCGACCCTCGTTGTGTGCACGGTCTGTTTGAGAAGCCGGTCGCTACACAAGCTGAAAACGAACCATTCACGACTTTATGGGTGCGTGACTTCTGAGTCCAGGCCTAGGCCCTTCATGATGGCGTCATGAACGGCGGGACGAACTTGGGCGATTTTCATGTTTTCGCGGGTGGGATTGACCCGATTGGTGAGGAGAACTACGAAGAGCTGGCGGTCTGGATCAATCCAGATGGTGGTGCCGGTAAAGCCTGTGTGGCCGTAGCTGTGGACGGAGAAATAGTGGCCGCTCGAGCTGCTTTCCGTCGGAACGACCCAGCCTAATGTGCGGGTGTTTTTCGCGAGGGCTTGAGGCGCAGTGAATCCCGCAATCGTGGCGCGTTTCAGGATGCGCTTGTGTGCGTAGACGCCGCCGTTCAGTAGCATTTGGCAGAAGGCGGCCAGGTCCGGTGACGTGCTGAAGACTCCGGCGTGGCCAGAGACGCCGCCGATGGCGTAGGCGTTCTCGTCGTGAACTTCGCCTTGGATCAGGCGATGACGCCAGCGATCGTCGACTTCGGTTGGCGCGATTTCGGGCCAGAGCGTTTTCGGCGGGTTGTACATCGTGTTTTTCATGCCGAGCGGATGGAAGATGTATTCGTTGGCGAGCTGATCGAGCGGCTCGCCGGTGAGGCGGGTGATGATTTCCGCCATGAGGATGATGCCGAGGTCGGAATAGACCATCTTGGTTCCCGGTTCGTATTCGAGCGGCTCCACGAAAATGTGGTTCAGGGTGTCCTGCCTGCCAGTGGAGGTCCGCCAATATTCCTTAAATGGCGGCAAGCCCGAAGTGTGCGTCATGAGATGGCGCACGGTGACTTTGTGTCGCCATTCGAGCTGCGGGCCGGTTGTCCATTCGGGGAGATAGCGTTCGATGGGTGCATCGAGATCGAGAGGAGAAGCGAAGTCGCCCTCGACGAGTTTTTCGACGAGCGTGGTAGTGACGACCACTTTCGTAAGCGACGCAAGGTCGTACATGGTATCGAGTTTGACCGCGGGAGAATCCTTGTCGTAGCTCAGCTTGCCGAAAGCGTGATAAGTGACTTTGTCGCGATAGCCGACGGCGATGGTGGCGCCGGGAAAAGCTTTGTCGGCAATCGCATTTTCGATGACGATGAAGGCCGGCTGCAGTTGCGCTTCGCTGCGGACGTCCATGGGTTGAAGCTTCATGGGATCGGCGGGGAGATCGATGCCAAAGCCGGCTTTCATGTCAACGCCGGGGATGGTGACGGGAAGATGACCGCGCACGGGAATTTCGCCGAAGAGCGCGCGGGCCATGGAGATTTGGGCAACGTCGCTGATGCCGAAGGCGGAGAGCCAGGTCTCGGCCTGCGGGAAGCGTTCGATGAGATAAGGGCTGCCGAAGCCGAGAGTGATGACCGGTTTGCCGGACTTGTAGATTTGATCGATAACGGGGATTTGATCGGCGGGGACGTCAATATCGCCTTTGCGGTCACTCACGCGGACGAAGAGGGCGAGGACAACGACGTCGTAGGAGTCCGGCGACGGGAGTTTGAGAGTTTCGGCACGAGCGAATTTGGTATCGGCGCGCAGAGTCACGAGCGAATCGAAGCGCGAGCGCAATTGCGGCTCGAGGTCTTCGCCGGGATAGGGTTCCGGGTCGGAGTAAAGATTGACGAGCAGGCCGCGCATGGGTTTTGTGCCATCGAGCGGGAGTAGGTGCTGGCGATCGCGGAGAAGCGTGATGCCGCGGTCGGAAATTTCCTGCGCGGTTTCTTGCCAGGAAGTCTTGCCGAACTTTTCGTTCAGCGAAGCGACGTCAACGAGACGATTCTTGTTGAGGCCGAGGCGCGCTTTGGCTTGCAGAATACGGCGGACAGAGGCGTCCAAACGCTCCTGCGAGATGCGGCCCGCTTTTACGGCAGCGAGAACGGCTTGATAGGCGGCGTCGGGCACCGGCGGCATGAGCAGGGCATCGGAGCCGGCAAGAAAAGCCCGGATTGCCGCTTCGCCGGGTGCATAGCGCACGGTGATTCCGCCCATGTCGAGAGCATCGGTGATGACGAGGCCTTGAAAGCCGAGCTGCTTGCGTAGCAGATCGGTCAAAATATTACGAGAAAGCGTGGCCGGCGTGTTGGGGTCGGGCTCGAACGCAGGAACGTTGAGATGGCCGGTCATGACGCTGCCGACCCCGGCGGCGATTGCTGCGCGGAAGGGAACGAGTTCGAGGTTCTCGAGGCGTGCGCGATCGGCTTTGATGGTAGGAAGATCGATGTGCGAATCGGTCGCGGTGTCGCCATGGCCGGGGAAGTGTTTTGCGGTCGGGAGCGCGCCGTTTTCTTCGACGCCCCGGATAAATTCGCTGACAAACTCGGCCACACTTGCGGGATCTTCACCGAAGGAACGCGTGTTGATGATGGGATTGCCCGGGTTGTTGTTCACGTCGCAGACCGGAGCGTAGATCCATTGCACGCCGACAGCGCGCGCTTCGAGCGCAGTGATTTTGCCCATGGTGTAGGCGTCTTTGGGATTTCCGGCGGCAGCTACCGCCATTGCAGTTGGAAACGAGGTTCCTTCATCCTGGCGCATAGCGGTGCCGCGTTCGTAATCGGCGCCGATCAGAAGTGGAAGCTTGGATTTGGACTGCAGCTGATTCGCAAGAACGGCGGTGGGATAGGCCTGATCTTTGACGATGCCGAGCGGCGAGCCGTGCGTGATGGTGATGAAGCCGCCGACATGCAGGTCGTTGATGTCGTGCATCATCTTCGCGTAGGTTTCAGAATCCGTGGCAGTGAAGCTGCCGTGATAGGTGGTAAAGAGAAGTTGGCCGACTTTTTCTTCGACGGTCATTTGGCGCAGCGAGGATTCGACCCACTTGTTTTGTTCGGAACTGAGTGGTCTGAGCGGAGAAGTCGATTGCGCGTCCGCTGCCAGAGCGGCGGCAGAGATTTTCCTGGGACTCGTGCGGCTGCGGGCCTTGGCTGTCATATACGATAGAAAAAAGATGGGCAAAAGCAGGATTGCGGCGTAGCGCCTGTTCATTGTTGAAGATTCTCCCGGCCGCTCGCCCTGCGCCCTGACTGTATATAGCACGCGCACTGGGTGCTCACAATGCAGGTGCGAACGGAGCGTTCCAGAATATCATTGGAGACTATGAAACCATTGCAGAGTTTGAGCAAGGCCCGAAGAAAATCGTTGTACTTCGTGACGGTTCTGATGGCGACTTGCTTGGTCACGGTGGCGGGAAGCGCGAGCCCTCCGGCGGCGCAAAAGAAGAAAGCGGGCGGACGAAGTTACAGCGGACGAGTCCAAACGGGTTTGGATGTGCTCGAAGCGGAGAAGTTTGCACCGCTGCGCGGCAAGCACGTTGGACTAATCACCAACCACACCGGGCAGGATTTTCAGGGCAGAACGACGATTGAACTTTTGGCGCACGCCCCGGGCGTGCAATTGATTGCGCTATTCAGTCCGGAGCATGGAATTGCTGGGCACGCGGATGAAAAAGTGGCTTCGGCGAAGGACGCTTCGACCGGACTGCCGATTTTCAGTTTGTATGGAGAGCACCTGCGGCCGACGGACGAGATGCTGCATGGAATCGACGCCCTGGTGTTCGATGTGCAGGACGCCGGCGTGCGCTTCTATACGTACACGACGACGATGGGTTATTGCATGGAGGAGGCGGCCAAGCACGGGATTCCGTTCTATGTGCTGGATCGGCCCAATCCCATCAATGGAGAAATCGTCGAAGGGCCAATGCTTGATGCAGACAAGACAGGGTTCGTGGCCTATTTCCCTCTGCCGGTAAGGTATGGCTTGACGATCGGAGAGTTGGCGCAATTTTTCAACGAGGAGAAGAAGATTCATTGCGAACTCCATGTGGTGCAGATGAAGAACTGGCACCGTAATTATTTTTATGAGAATACAGGCCTGCGATGGATTCCGCCGTCGCCGAATTTACGCACCATGAAGGGCGCGATTCTTTATCCGGGGCTGGAGATTCTGCAGAGTGCCGGAGTGTCCGTGGGGCGGGGAACGGAGGCGCCGTTCGAGGAGTTTGGTGCGCCGTGGCTCAACGGTGATGAGGTGGCGGAGGCGTTGAATACGCGGAATCTGCCGGGAGTGCGCTTCGCCAACCAACCGTACATTCCGGTGAGCGGCTTATACGCGGGGCAACATTGCGGCGGCGTGGGAATTCGCGTCATGGACCGCGCGGCGGTGCGCTCGATGCGCGTGGGGCTGGAGATTGCGGCGCTGCTGCAGAAGAAGTATCCGGAACATTTTGATGTGACGAAGACGATCGTGTTGCTGGGGAATCAGGCGACCGTGGATGCTTTGAAGGCAGAAACCGCACCGGAGCAGATTATTGCCGAATGGAGCGCGGATTTGGCGGCGTTCGAGTCGGTGCGAAAAAAGTATTTTTCGTATAAGTAGACGCGGGTTGGTAGCGGCCGCCGTCTGCGGCGGGCGTTTTTGTTGTGCCAGGACCGTCGTCATCCTACGGGCCGTTTCACACCACCGGTCACCGGATCTGTTTGCAGACGGCGGCGAGACATGTGTCGCGCCGCCGACGCTCGATTCTATTTGCGCATTACCCAGCCCCGCTGAAGCTGGCCGCTACCTGCCCCGGAACCTTCGAGTGAGGTACTATTGACATTCATTTTGCATTATATAAGACTCTTATATGTAAGAGGTCAGCTTATGATACGAACGGAATTGAAGCGAGGGACGGCGGAACTGGCGGTGCTCAGCGTATTGGAGAGTGGGCCGTTGCATGGTTATGAGATCGGGCGGCGGATCGAGGCGCAGTCCGACGGGGCGCTGCGGTATACGCTGGCGGCGCTGTATCCGCTGCTGTATCGCATGGAGCATCGCGGTTGGCTGCGCGGCGAATGGGAGATGGGCGATAGCGGGAAGAGGCGACGCAGTTATCGCTTGTTGCCGCGAGGGCGCAAGATGCTGAAGCCAATGCGGGAGGAGTGGGCGGATCTGTTCCGGGTGCTGCGGCGTGTAGCCAAGGTGAAACATGCGTGATTGGCGCGCCTATGTGAACGAGCGGCTCGGTTCCGGGCGATTTGACCATGGGGAGGATGTCGCGGACGAATTGGCCACGCATTTGGAAGAGTGCTATGCGGTGCTGCGGGCAGAGGGGTTGCCGGAGGAAGAAGCTTACGCGTCTACCTGTGTACGGACTGGAAATTGGGAAGAGCTGCGGCGAGAAGTGATTTCAGCGAAACAGGAGGGAACAATCATGGTCCGAGTAAGGCAAATCTGGGTTCCGAGTCTGGTGACGTTGCTGGCGTCTTTCGGCTTGATGGCGGTACTTATTCGGGCGGGCATTCAGCCGATCGTCTCGCATCCGGGCGAGCCTCGCGGAATCATTTTGTATTTGCCCTGGCTGCTGGTGTTGCCCCTGATCGGAGCGGCGGGAGCGTATTTGTCGCGGCGCGCGCAAGGAAGCGGATGGCGAGTGTATTTGGCGGGTGCGTTTCCCGCTCTTGCAATTCTCGCCGTGTTTCTCCTGATTTTGCCATTCCGGCTGGCGATTGATCCGTACGTGGTGCACGATTTCGAACTAGGGGCATTGGTCTCGATGATTCTTAGTTGGACGGTTCTGCCTGGGATTGCTTTGTGTATCGGAGTGGCGCTCGAAGGATTGCGAAACGCGAGGATCGGCGGAGAGTCTTCTCGGGGTTGAAATACTTCGAGCTGCGCACCGCGGGTTTTTGCGTTGCTCGGTGCGGACATTGGGCGCCGCAGCGCTACGCCGCCACGCGGAGACTCTGAAGGCAGGGCGCCTGGATCGCTGGCACGCGCCTACAGTATCTTGGGGAGGTGCTCGAGGATGGATTGTGCTACAGTCCGGGGGTGCGCATAGTATCCCTGCTGCCTTCGGCCACGGAGACCCTGTTTGCTTTGGGGTTTGACGAAGAGATTGTGGGCGTCAGCCACGAGTGTGATTTTCCTCCACAGGCGAAGACGAAGAAATCGGTGGTGCGTTCGCGATTGCCGAAGGACGCGACCCCAGCCGAGACGGACCGGCTGGTGCGGGAGCATGTGGAGCGCGGAGAATCGATCTATGCGGTCGACCGCGACGCGCTGGAATCCTTGGCGCCTGATCTGATCGTTACGCAAGACTTGTGTCATGTGTGCGCGGCAACTCCCGAAGAATTGGCGGCCGTGCTCGCGCAAATTGCGAAACAACCCAAAGTGTTGAGCCTCGATCCGTTGGATCTCGGCGACGTGTGGCGCGATATCTTGTGGGTTGGCGAGGCGACGGGGCGGAGAGAGCGAGCGCAGGAGTTTGTGGCGAAGATTGGAGCGCGATTGGCGGAGATCGATGCACAAGTGGCAATCATCAAACACCGACCGCGTGTGGTGCTTCTGGAATGGCTGGATCCGTTCTATGTAGGCGGACATTGGGTACCGGAGATGATCGCGCATGCCGGTGGGATCGATCTGTTCGGTAAAGCGAAGACGCCGTCGCGTCGCGTGACGGTTGAAGAGATTGTCGCGGCCGCGCCGGAGGTTTTGTTGATCGGGCCTTGCGGATATAACGCGGAACAGGCGCGCAAGGAATATCTGTCGATGGAATTTCCGGAGGCGTGGCAGGCGATTCCGGCGGTACGCGATGGGCGTGTCTATGCGCTCGATGCGAATGGAGTGGTGTCGCGGCCCGCGGGGCGGTTGGTGACAGGCATTGAAGCGATGGCAAAAGCGATACATCCGGAAGTGACGGTGCATGAGAAGGCGGAAGCGGCGCTGTTGAGAGTGGGCACGGCTTCCCGCCATAGTCGGTCGGCCGGTGCGGCGGCGCAAGGGGATTAAGCTTGAAGCTCAGGCTTCGAGGCCTGAGGTTTTTTTTGCTGACGCGGCGGCTCCATTGGACAGATCGAAGCGGAAGGCGTGACAAACACCCGCAAGGTCCAGATTGGATCACCGTAGACAAAACAAGGTTGCGAACAAAGCACCTCAGAAACCATGAGGTACATCCAGATGCGGTATTGGGCCGTACTTCAGTGTGGAATTGTGCCTTCAATCGGCGACGCAGCACTGGTTTGTTGAGTTGCCTTATGTTTTGACCAGTAGCGGTAGAAAGGCAGGCCGGCGAGGATGAGGAGCAAGCCGATGCTAGAGCGGCCAGGGCGGACAAGCCAGAGGTTTATCGTGAGGACGAGGGCGCCGAGGACGAAGAGACCAGGGACCCAGGGATAGCCCGAGCAGCGATAGGGACGTTCGAGGTTCGGTTCTGTTTTACGCAAGCGGAAGAGCGCTACCACGGCGAAGCCATAAAAAATCCAGGCGGCGAAGATAAAGAGATTGGTCAGTTCCTCGAAGGTGCCGGTCAGCGCCATCAGGCTTGTCAGGGTGACTTGAAAGATCAGCGCTTGGCCCGGAGTGCGGTACTTGGGATGTATGCCGTCGGCGACGCGGAAGAAGATGCGATCGCGAGCCATCGCGTAAGGTACTCGCGCACCGCTGAGTATTGAGGAGTTCATCGAGCCGAGCGCCGAGATGGCCATCGCCAGAGTGATCCAAAAAGCAACGCCGTGGCCGATCAAGCGTTCGACGACGTCAGAGGCGACGTGTTGTGAGTAAGCGACGCTATCGAAGGGCAGAACTTTCAGACAAGCCGCGCTGAAGAGTAAGTACAAGAGCGCCGTGAAGCCAACGCCTCCGACAAGAGCGCGGGGAAAATTTCGGTTAGGATGCTGCACTTCGGAGCCGACAAGATTTAGATCCTCCCAACCGTCGTAAGCCCAGAGAGCCGCAGCCAGGGCGGCGAGAAATGCGGTGAACAATCCTCCGCTTGCCGACGCGGGCCAGACCGGATCGGGAGGACGAACGCCGGAGTCGGGAAGAAGAAACGCTACTCCGATGATCAGCAGAATGCTGAGAACTTTGAAGGTCGTCAGAAGGACCTGCACCTCACCGCCGAGGCGAACGCCTAGATAATTAACGCCGGTCATCATCAGCAGCCAGAAAACCGCGAACGGCTGGGCCCAGGTAAAAACGAAATCGTAGGGAGGGATCCAACCGGTGAGCCAGGGAATAGCGACGTGTACGGTGAAGAGCGGGGCGGCCAGTGCGGGCAAGAAGAAGCTGAGGAAGCGTACCAGTCCAGCGGCGATGGAGGCGGTCGAAGCGGGACGGCCAACAATCGAGTGCATCCATCCGAACGTGAAACCCCAAAGCGGGCCGAAAGCGCGACAGAGATAGGCATATTCGCCGCCAGCTTCGGGGATGGCTGCCCCTAATTCTGCGTACGCGAGAGCGCCAAAGATGGAAAGCAGAGCGCCGACGATCCACGCGGCAAAAACGACCGAGACGAAGCGGCCTTCGCGAGCCATTTCCGCGGGTTTGAGGAAGATACCGGTGCCGACCATTGTGCCGACGACGATGGCCGCCGAGGCCCAAGGGCCGAGGCCGCGCACGAGTTCGAGACGTTTTTCGGCGGGGGAGTTCATGGCAAGGGAGTTTAAATCATGTGGCTGTTGTTGACGCCCATGTTTCTTTTTAAACGGCCCGCCTCCGAAGCGGGCCCTACGCACCCGAGAGGGATTTTGGAACGATGCGGCTCACCAGGGCGCCCACGGCTAAGGTGACGCACGAACCGATGAAGAAGTACCAGGTGTAGGCAATGGTCGAAACGAGATAAACCGTGAGCACAACGGCGAGCCCGGTGAACATGCCCACCAGTGAGCCGATGGAATTTGCGCGGGAATCGAGGGTACCGAGGAGAAAGAGCCCTAGTAGGCTGCCGAAGGGAAAAGAGGCAACGGTTAAGCCGGTTTCGAGCAGGGAATGCTCCCATTTCACCAGGCCGAAGAAAATGAGCACTACGCCCCAGACGAGAGTCATGCGGCGTGAGATTTTCAGGAATTTTGTGGGTTCGATGGCACGGCCACGAAGCGCGTTTAAATCCATCACGCTTGAAGCGGATAGAGAATTCAGCGAGCCGCTGGCGTTGGACATGGCCACCGCCAGGATGGACGCTAAGAGAAGGCCCGCCAATCCCGTGGGCATTTCGCGAACGAGGAAAAGAGGCAAGACCCGATCCATGCGGTCACCGGGCGCAAGGAGAGGCCAATGCTGTGCAAATACAAAAAGCATTACGCCAACGAGGAGGAAGACGATGAACTGGAAAAGGACGATGAAGCCACTGGCGAGGATGGCACGGCGGCTATCAGCTTGATTGCGCGCAGCGAGGAGGCGCTGAACGATCGTCTGGTCGGTGCCGTGGGTGGCCATGGTGAGGAAGCCTCCGCCAATCACACCGGACCAAAAGGTGTAGGTTTTGCTGAGGCTCCAGGAGAAATCGAGAAACCGCAACTTGTGGCCGTTGAACGCGGCGACTTGCGTAACTTCCGCCCAGCCCCCGGGGATTTTGTGCAGCAGCAACCCGAGAGTAATCAGGCTGCCAGTAAGATAAAGTAGAAATTGTGCGACGTCGGTCCAGATGACGGCCTTCATCCCGCCTTCGAAGGTGTAGAGGATGGTCAGCGCAATCACGATGAAGACAGCCAGGCGCTCCGAAGTGCCCAGGGCGACGCTGACGACCAAGGCTATGGCCGAGACGCGCACACCTTCGGCTAACGTGCGCGTGCCGAGAAAGGTCAAAGCGGCGACCGCGCGCATTCTTGCGCCGAAGCGTTTCTCGATGAGGGCGTACGCGGTAAGGAACTCACCTCGGAAATAGCCAGGAAGGAACAGAACCGAGATCAGGAAACGGCCGACGACGTAGCCGAAGACAAGTTGCAGAAACGTAAGATTTCCTGCGTAGGCTATCGCGGGCGTCCCGATGATCGTCAGCGTTGAGGTTTCCGTTGCCACGATCGAAAGTGCTAACGCCCACCAGGGAGCGGTGCGGCCTCCGAGGAAGTAGTCACTAACACTGTGTTGTTGCTGACGGAAGCGAAGGCCGAGGAGCGTGACACCGAGTAGATACGCGATGACGACGATCAGGTCGAGCGGATGGATGCGCATCAAGCTCCGTCTTCGCACCAAGTTGCGAGGTTCGCAGCGAAGTCGAACGAGGATAGTGGTGCGAAGAGGGGAGCGTCAAGAACGCATGTGCGAAACATGTTCGGAGCTGAAAAGCCTCATCCTTGCTACCTGCAAAGTGGCGGGCTCGCGTATGCTTTGAGTATGCGATTTGTCCTTGGTTTTGACGGTGGCGGCACCAAAACAGAATGCGTGCTGATGGATGAGGCCGGGTTGGTACGCGCGGATGGCCGCAGCGGCCCTTCCAATCCGATGCGCGTGGGATTTGGCGGGGCGCTCGTGGCGGTGTGCGAAGCGGGACGAGCCGTCATGCAGCAAGCCAGGGTTTCGACGAACGACATTGGAGTGCTGTGTGCCGGACTGGCGGGCTTAGCGCAAGCGGAATCCCAGCGAAAGATGAAGAAGCTGTTGGCCGAGGAATTTCCCGGCGTGGACGTATATGTTTGTACCGACCTGGATCTAATCCTCGAAGCGACCGGCAAAAGACGCGCGATCGTGCTGCTCGCCGGAACAGGATCAGCAGCCGTCGGACGCGACCTGAGCGGGCAGGTGCTCCGAGTGGGTGGCCACGGGCCGTTGCTTGGCGATGAAGGGAGCGCATACGATATCGGGAGGCGAGCGACGATCGCGGCATTGCGTGAAGCTGATCGCGGCATGCCCGATTCGCCGTTGGCGGCGCGAATTTTGCGCGAACTGCACGCTTCCGATTGGGAGGATCTGCAATTGCGGGTTTACCGCACGCCCGACGAAGTTTTCCCGAGAATTTTTCCGGTAATTGCGGAAGCAGCCGATGCCGGAGACCCGGCGGCACGCGCGCTGTTACAGGATGCCGCGAGCGAGCTTGCGGGGCTGGTACTGGATTTGATGGAGCGCCTGGAGTTGAACGACGAGAGATTTTTACTAGTAAAGAGCGGTGGAATGGTGGGGCGATCGGCGTATTTCGAAAACCTTCTCGACGAGCGGCTGCGGCTAGCGGCGCCCGGAGCGGAGTTTGGCGCGCTGATTGTGACCGCGGCGCAGGCTGCCGCGCGATTGGCTCTTCGAATTTTGTTGGACCCGGCCGAAGAAGAGGTCTGACGTGGCGGAGTTGGAACGAGAGGCAGAGCGCGCTCGGGACGCCAGTGGCGACGAGCTTGACGGATTGATCTTTCATCCGACACCCGCCGTTCTCGCAGCCTTGCTGGATAATCCCGCGCTCGATGAAACCAAGTTGACGGTTCTGCTTTCGCGGAAGGATCTGCCGGCGGAAATTCTGGTAGAGATTGCAAGACGAAAAACACTCCTGAAAAGCTATGCAGTGAAAAAAGGTTTACTCCTGCACCCACGAACACCTCGCCTGGTTGGACTGCGGCTACTGAAAGATCTTTATTTGATGGACCTGGTGCAGTTTGCGCTTTCGCCCGCGGTTCCTGCGGAGCTGAAGCGGTATGCGGAAGAACAGATTGTGACGCGGCTGCCACGATTGCCGCTGGGACAGAAGATCACGCTGGCGCGACGCGGGCCGGGCCGAGCGGCAGGCGCATTGCTCGCCGAGGGGCACCCGCAAGTGATGCCGGTGGCGCTCGGAAATCCTTACTTGACGGAAGCGCAGGTGCTGAAGGCGCTTGCGCGGGAAAAGGTGCCCGTGGCGGTGGTGCAGGCGGTGGCCGGCCATCGAAAATGGTCGGAGATTTACAACGTGCGACTTCTGATCGTGCGCCATCCTTCGACGCCGATTTCGATTGTCCTGGCTTTTCTTCCGCACCTTACCGTTACTGATTTGCGCCTGCTGGTTGAGCCGGGAGTCGTTGCAGAAAATCTTCGCAAGTATCTGTTGGCCGAGGTACACCGGCGGACGCTGGCGTCACAGAAACTGGCGGCGAGGCAGTTGGCGCGGGACGAGCGCGAGCTACCGGCGCAAGCGCAGGACGAGGAGAGCGCCGACGAAAAACAGGATGGCGGCGAAGGAGAACGCGGCGCGCACGGAGACAGCCGACCAGAGAAAGCCGACGACGAGGCTTGAGAGGAAGTCGCCTACGGCGTTGACAGCAGCGAGTGTGCCGAATGCCATGCCGTGCTGTTCTTTGGGGATTAACTCCGCAGCAAGAGAATCTTCGAGCGCTTCTTCGGTGCCGACGTAAAGGCCGGCGAGAATGAAGATCAGTGCGAGCAGCCACAGGTGTTGAGGTGCGGCCGTGAGGAGAATAGCGGTCACTCCGGCGAGAGCATAGCCCGCCGCGAGAATCGCTTTACGATGCGGAACGTGATCGCTGATCCAGCCACTGAGAAAGGCGGAACCTGCATAGAAAACGTTGTGCAACGTGTAGAGGCCGACCGCGATGCTTGCCGCGCGAGCCGCGCCCTGCGCGGGAGTGAGCATGCGTGTGGCAAAAAGAATCAGCAGGGTGTGCGAAAAGTCGCCGGCGCCGAAGACTCCCACGCCAATAAGAAATTGTCGAAAGGTTGAGGGCAGCGAGCGCAATCCGGTGAGAAAGGATTGCTTTTTTCTTGCTTCGAGTGGGCGTTCGCGAACCAACAGCCAAAAGCTGACGACCGCAATCATGCCCGGAAGGAGGGTCCAGAGGAAGACAGCACGGTAGTTGTGATTTGTGAGCTGAAGCAGCCAGAGAGCAGTGAGCGGGCCGACGATCGCGCCAATCGTGTCCATCAGGCGTTCGAGGCCGAAGGCACGGCCATAGAAGGACGGCCGAACGTCTGCGGCGAGAAGCGCTTTCTTCGCGGGAGAGCGGACGCCGCGGCCGAGCCACGCTGCAGCGCGGCCGATCAGGACGTGAGAGGCGTGGGTAGCAAAGGCAAACGAGGCGGTGGCCAGGGCGGTGAAGGCGTAGCCGAAGACCGCCAGAGGTTTGCGGTGTTTTAGGCGGTCCGTGTAGTGGCCAGCGCCCAATTTGGTGAAACTGGAAAGGCCGTCGGCGATTCCCTCGATGGCGCCGAGCCACGCCGGCCCCGCGCCAATCGCCGCGAGGAAGGCGGGCAGCACGGCTGTGGCGATTTCGTGGCTCCAATCGCTGAACAGGCTAGTGAGCCCAATGCCCAAGACCGTGCGCGTGAGCCATCTCTCTTTCGATTGCTGATTGCCGTCTTTCACGCGTGAGAGTGTAGCGCAGGGGTGTTCTTTGCGCGCGGCGGTTTGGCGTTTGGCCTATCTCTTTGTGGCGCGATACAGAATGACGCGAACTTTTTCCAATGTGATCAGGCCGCCGTCCACCAGTTCGTCGAGCCGCGGCAGAATCTGGTCGATGCGTTCTTGAGTCTCGATAACTTCGACGACGATTGGCAGATCCTGAGAGAGGCGTAACAATTTGTCGGTGTGATAGATGCTCGAACCGCCGTAGCCGCCGACGCCCCGCAAAACCGTGGCGCCAGAAAAACCTTGCTTGCGCAACATCGTGACGATGACCTCGTGTAATGGTTTTCCGCGCCATTTGTCAGATTCGCCAATGTGAATACGCATCAGCGTGCGTTCGCCTTCGAATTTTTCGTGTGTCATCGCGGGCTCCTAGAAACGATTGGCCAGGCGAATGCCAGCCACGGAAAGAAGCAGGCTCAGAACGACGCTGGTGGCGACGTAGGTGGAGGCGCGCAGCCACTCGCCGGCTTCGAACATTTTGGCGGTTTCCCAACCGAAGCTGGAAAAAGTGGTGTAGCCGCCGAAGAAACCGATGCCGATGGCCATGCGCCACTCGGGTGGGATGATTACACGATTCAAGGTGATTTGGCCGATCAGGCCCAGGAAGAAACAGCCGGACAGATTGATGAGCAACGTTCCGTAGGGAAAGGTGCTGTCGGTTTTTATTTGCACGAAGCCCTGAAGGCCGTAGCGCGCCAGAGTGCCGATGGCACCGAACAAAGCGATCAAGAAGAAGCGCAAAGTGTCTCCATTCCGGCTCCTCCGCGGCATACAAAAAAACTCCTGGTGCGCGCCGCAGCCAGGAGTCATCGGCCCCGGCGCATGGCCGGAGCGGTTATGGCGAACTCCATCGCCATTTGGTTGTAGGAAGAGAATAGCGTGAGGTTTGCCATCGTGCAATGAGCCCGTTTCGAGAGTTGACGGATGAGTCCGTGGGGATGCGTCCTCCTCCCCACAACCGGCCTTCGGGCTGGGCTAAATTCTGACGCGGCTCACCGCCGGCAGCCAATTCGTTGGCGGGGGTGCTGTTTGAGAGCTTCGTAGACGGCCTGGTCTAGGGCGGAGGAGGGATGCAGCAATGTGTTGCCGTGGCCCATGGCGAGCCTGGCAGGTTTCAGGTCGCGGAGTTTGGCTGCACTGGCGGCGGATAGTGCTGCGTTCCAGGAAAACAGATATGGCATCGGGAAATACCACTTGAAGACGCCGGCGGCGGCTAGACCGATGGCTTGGTTCACGAAGGCGTCCCCAGCGATTAAAGTGTTGTCGCGCGTATCGAGATAGGAAAAATGGCCTGGGGTATGTCCCGGCGACCTGACGGCTCGCAGGGAACCGATGAGGTCTCCCTCTTTCAGAGTCCACGTAGGCTTGGTCTTGACGGATGGAAAACCGAAGAGAGGTCTGCCTCGTTCGGATGGATCGAGCGAAAGGTCACCCGCGAGAAGGCGGGCTTCGCGCTCGCCAATCAGGACTTCGGCTTCGGGAAGCAGTTGGGACAGTTTGTCGAGCGAACTGACATGATCAAAATGCGCATGGGTTAGAAGAATGCGACGGATTGACCAGTCGAGGCGCTGCGCCATGCCCAAAATTGGTTCTGCAGAGCCGTAGATGTTGGTGTCGATGAGGGTAGCGCCATCGTCTTCGCGCACCAGGAAACAGTTGAACATGCTGAGGCGCGAGAGGCGATACAGGTTAGGGCTTTCCTGAATGGACTGCATATTTCAGTAATGAAAACGATAGCGGAACTCGACGTAGATTTCACGGGGATCGTTATAGTGGAAGCCGCCGAAGGTGAGGCTGTTGTCGAGAAGGACGCGGCGATTGCCGACGTTCAGTGCGTTCACGGCGATGTTGTACTTTTCTCGGAAGGTTTTTCCGAAGGACACGTCGAAGGTAGTATGCGACGGCAGATAGTTGCCAGGATATTGGACGTTCGGACTGCCGTTTGTGAAGCCCGAACCATAATACATATTCATTGAAGCGAACGATTGCCAGGGAAGATTGGCATTGAAGCCGAGATTCAGGGTGTTTCGCTGGTCGTGGTCGACCGGCGCGTAGCCAGGAGGCGGTTCGCACCCTGGCGGCGCGGGATTGGGGCAGATCAAACCGCCGGTGAACGGACCCTCGGCTTGCGCGATTTGATTTGCGTAGGAGAGGTGGAACTGGCCGCGGTTCCAGAGACGCGGCGAGCGCAGCGTGAGTTCCCAGCTTTGAATCAATGCTTGATACCAGGTGAGCGGCCAGAAAAGGTTGGATTCACCGATGTTGCTGTGATCAAGCCAATTTTGCGCGGTGGTTTGGAAATGGTCGGCGTCTAGCGACCAACCGCGAAAGGGGATGTTGACGCCGAATTGATATTCTTCGTCGCGCTCGCCGTGCAAAGAAGCAAACGTCAGATTCTGGCTGTTGGCCAAATTGAGCAAAGGACCAGTGGCGGTTATGAGCGGCGGCGGTTGATAAAAGTGGCCGTAAAAGGCGTGAATGATCCAATTGATTCGCGGGACTTTTATGGCTAAACCGAGGCGAGGGTCGACATCATTTTCGACAATGTCCGCGGTGAAGTGCGATTGGCGAAGGCCGACGATAAATGTCAACCAGGTCGTGATCTTGAATTTGTCGCTCAGAAAGAACTCCTCGACACCTCCGGTGACCGAAGCTGAAGAGGGAGGGAAGTTTGGGCTGCCGTTCGTGAATACATTACTGAAGTAGTTGTTCTGCGTCTGGGCAAAGCCGTACATTCCGACCTGAATCTCATTTTTCCTGATCGTGGCGTCCAGACTGGCTTGCAAACCGCCGTAGTTCGAGATCTCGTCTGCGTTGGTTATGACCGGATAATCGGTGTCCGGTGCTTGATAGTTCGCTCGGCTGTAGTGGTAGAACGGAGAGACCGTGAGGAGCAAATTTGAATTGAAGGTATGAATCCAGGAGAAGGCCATGTAGCCATCGGTTTCGTGCTGGCCGTCGCGAAGTGCGCTTGTGTCATAAACCTGGTTGCCGGGCGAATTGGGGTCCGGGTCGTAGGGAATCTGGTAATAATCCTGGCGCAAGGAAGTAACCACTCGAAATTGGTCGCGGGCGTTCGGATTGAAGATGAAGGACGCGAATCCTCCGTAGCCGTTTTCGGCGTCGTGAAAAACTTGTCCGATCGGAGTTTGCAGTCCATAGTCGCTGCGATTGCCGTTCAGGCTTGCATAGTAGGCAAAACGCTCGGTGTGGCTGCCGAAATTGATTTGGTCGTTGGTTTGGTAGAAATTACCGAAGCTCATCACGAGTTCGGCTTCGTTGTCTCGCTCGAAGCCGGTGCGGGGGACGAGATTGAAGATCCCATAGGTGCGATCGCCGTACTGGGATTCGTAGCTGCCCCGCTGGATTTCGAGATAGTCGATGTCCTTCGGATCGATCTGCGGGCCGAGATTCGTGGCGATGTTGGTATTCGGTATCGGAACCCCATCGACGAGCCAGTCGACCTGGTGGCCTCCGCGGATGTGCAGCATGTCATGGGTGATGTAAGCGGAAGGAACGTAGTCGGTAATCATGGCGAGGCTGTTGGAGCGGTCGGCACCGGGCGTTTGCGCGATGTCAACGCGGTTGACGAGCGTAGTCGGCGTAACCGAATCGAGGTTGCCGACTCCGGGAGCTTCGGCTGTGACGGTGGCGGTTTGGTTCACGGTGGTTAGGTTAAGCTGGAAATGAAGCGAGCGAGATGAACCGGAGACAACGGTGACTGATTGCTGTTCGTCGGCGAAGCCGCTCTTCGTCACTGACACGAGGTAATCCCCGAGGGGCACGGAAGAAAATGTGAAGGCGCCGTCCTGATCCGATTGGACGCCTTCACTCCAGTCCGAAGTCGCGGATTTTATTTTGATTGAGGCATCGGCAACCGGCCGGTGTTGGGGGTCATGAACCACTCCCCGAACCGATCCGAACACGGTGGCAAAAGCCAGGCTTGCGGACAGCGCGGCGATCGGCAGAAAAAACAAAAACCTGTAATACACGACATCCTCCAAAGCAGATAGTCGTCAAAAAGGCGCGGCGGATGCGCTGATCGGCGAACAAGTGAAACTGGCAGAGCCTTCCTTTTGGTTAGCAGGGAAGCAAACGAGGAGGATGGTCCGGAGGCGTTGTGGGAGGAAGAATTTCGAGCGACGCGCCAAGAGTGAACGGAGTTACAAAATAAGGCGTCCGCGACGGGAGTGGTTGTGGCGGAAGAACGAACACACTGGAAGCAACGAAATTGTGCGATTCGGTCTGGCAGCACGAGACCGAGCACGGCGTGATACCGTCGCGATCGTGGTGGTCGCATGGCATCGGCGCTGACTGCCGGTTCTTATGGCCGTGTGCGGGGCAGGTTTGCCCGGAGCAACAGTTCGTTGCGGCTGCTTGCCAGGCTGCAGCCCAGAGCGGAGACCACAGTAGAAGAACAGTCGTCAAGCAAACCAATGCGGCGATTTTTCTTCCCGGAGCGATCGGAAATGAGTGCCGCAGCATGCCTTCGAATCTTACAATAAGTTGTCAGGGCAGCGATAGTAGGCGTCGAAGAATGACGAGAACGACGGCTGGGCGCAATTGTGCCGAGAACGGGCGCAGTGCTGCGCCGCTCCGAGTTGCGGTGGCAAGCCTGTGTACCGGTTGTCTGAGGCGGGCGGTTCAAATGGCGGGTCTGAAGACCCGCCCTTACCTTCGCGGGCGGACTCTGGTTTTGATTCAGAATGGCTCGCCGGCTTTCCGGCCTTACGGCAAGCAGACGGCGTCCGATAGAAGGCAGGAAGCAATGTGCCAAATTGGCTGGTCGGCCCGAACAAGCGAGGAGTGGGTTTCTTGACTTGGCCGGTTGGTCGGACGCACACTGAAAATCATGGCCCACATTTATATGGAGTTTGAGTTTGCTAAGGACGAAGACAAGGCGCAGCAAGCGCGACACAAATTGGAAACCTGGAAGCAGGCGTTTCGCTTGGACAAGAAGCTACTCTACAAGATAGAGCGGATTGCGCCTGATGCGGCGGACGGCCACGCTGGTACCCCGAAGCCCGAAAAAAAGGCGGACGGGAAGAGCAAAAAGGCCAAGGCGAAAGCGGAAGAAACTCCTGCATCGAACGAGGACATCCGGCTCTTGGTTCGCCTAGGGTTTTCAGGGCACGAGAAGCTTTCCGAGGAGCGATGGGTCCAGCGCATTCCCTCGGAAGAGCCCTTTCGCGATGCGTCTCCGGTGGTGGTAAAGCCGGGCGAGAGAGATTTTGAGGCCACAGAGCGGCGTTTCGAAGAGCTGGCCTAGTACCCGAGTTTTGCACAAAGCGAACTGAGGTCCTGTTGCCTGGCCGGAACGAGGATTCGTATAATCCAAACCACGGCTGGGAGTTATTTCCGTTTTCTTGAACATTGGAATGAGAGGTCAGAACTGGATGGCAGTGCAAACGCGCGTGAAAACAGCCAAGGTTGAGTCTCAGAAATACCAAGGGCTTGACCGCAACTCCTTGATTCGGCTGTACCGTACGATGTACCTCTCGCGGCGGTTGGATGACCGGGAAATTCAACTCAAACGCCAAAATAAGATTTACTTCCAGATTTCGAGTGCTGGGCATGAAGCGGTGACAGCCGCTGCGGGGTTGCTTTTGCGTCCAGGCATCGACTGGGTTTATCCGTATTACCGCGATCGCGCTCTGTGCTTGATGCTTGGCGTCACGCCGCTTGAAACGCTTCTGCAGGCAGTCGGTGCCGAGAGCGATCCGAGTTCCGGTGGACGGCAGATGCCGTCACATTGGGGCCACGCGAAGTGGAATATTGTAAGCAAGTCTTCCTGCACCGGGACGCAATTCGTGCAGGCTGTCGGTGCCGCGGAAGCAACACTCTATTACGACCATCATCACAAAGCGTTGCAACAGGCCAAGCAGGCGCCTCTGGGCCAATTCGTGAACCACGAACCTGAAGAAATCGTGTACGTCTCCTCCGGCGATGGGGCGACGAGCGAGGGCGAGTTCTGGGAATCGTTGAACGCGGCGTGCGCCAAGAAGTTGCCGTTGTTTTATTTGATTGAAGACAACGGCTACGCGATTTCCGTACCCATCGAGGTGCAGACTGCCGGAAAGAGCATTTCGCGACTGGTCAAGGGCTTTCCCGGCTTGCATGTTGCGGAATGCGATGGGACCGATCCCCTCGAGAGCTATGCAACGTGTAAAGAAGCGATTCGATATGTGCGCGAACGGCATGGTCCTGCGTTCGTGCACGCGCATGTGACGCGACCGTATTCACATTCGCTGTCCGACGATGAAAAATTGTACAAGACTCCCGAAGAGCGCGAGGAAGAGGCTCATCGCGACCCGCTTTCGAAATTTTCGCTGTTCCTGGTCCGCGAAGGATTGATAGACCAGAAAGAAATTGAGCATTTAGAGGCGGAAGTCGATCGCGAAGTCCGGGAAGCAGCGGATAACGCGCTTGCGGCCGAACCGCCGGAAATTTCGTCGATTCCAGTGAATGTGTATTCACCGTACATTGATCCGACGTCCGCAGCGTTTGCTGCTGAACCGCACACGCATGGCGCGCCAAAGACCATGGTGGAGATGGTGGCGGCAACGTTGTTTGACGAGATGGGGCGCGATGAGCGCATCACTGTTTTCGGCGAAGACGTGGCGGACGCGAGCCGCGAGGAAAATCTGTACGAAGTAAAAGGGAAGGGCGGGGTTTTTAAAGCAACGGCGGGGTTGCAGCGCAAATACGGGGCAGACCGCGTGTTCAACACGCCGTTGGCCGAGGCCAGCATTGTGGGTCGCGCGATCGGGATGGCAACGCGTGGATTGAAGCCCGTGGCGGAGATTCAGTTTTTCGATTACATCTGGCCCGCGATGATGCAGATTCGCAGTGAACTTTGTGTGATGCGCTGGCGCTCGAATGGCGTGTTCAAATCGCCCGCGGTGTTGCGCGTCGCGATTGGCGGATATCTGACCGGTGGTGCGGTGTATCACAGCCAGAGCGGGGAGTCCATGTTTACGCATTGTCCCGGGCTAAGAGTGGTGATGCCTTCTACGGCGCTGGATGTTGCCGGTTTGTTGCGGACGGCGATGCGCTGTGATGACCCGGTGATGTTCCTCGAGCATAAGCATCTATACCGCCAGCCTTACAACCGTTCGGAGTATCCCGGCCCGGACTTCACCATTCCGTTCGGGAAAGCGCGGGTGGTTAAAGAAGGCAACCAGGTGAGCATCATCACGTATGGTGCGGTGGTGCATCGCGCGGAAGTGGCGGCGGCTGCGCTGGAGCGCGAGGGCGTTTCGATGGAGATTATCGACCTGCGTTCGTTGTCACCTTACGATTGGGAGACGATTTCTTCCACCGTTCGCAAGACCCATCGGGTGATTGTAGCCTACGAAGATATGTTGAGCTGGGGATACGGCGCGGAGATTGCAGCGAGAATTGCGGAAGAACTTTTCGAGGAGCTGGATGCGCCGGTGAAGCGCGTGGCCGCTCTGGACACCTTCTGTGCTTACCATCCGAAACTTGAAGATGAGATTTTGCCGCAGACCGATGACATTACCGCAGCCGTGCGCGACCTTCTGGAATACTGAGGCGATCGTAAACTCGAAGGAAAAACAGGTTCCTCGGCCCCCCATGACAGATTGTGAAAACCTCAGTTGCGAACTGTTATTTCCCAATGCGATAACCGGAGAGATTCCAGCAGTACCGAACCTTGCTGTTTTTGATCAGAAACTTTTCCGTTCCTTCTTTCGTACATCCGGTTAGAATCGGAAATGGATACCGTGGCCGGAGGTGCTTTCATGATATGCCCGAATTGCCAGAAAGAGATCCTGGAAGGCTCGAAGTTCTGCTACAACTGCGGTGCGCAGCTTGCGCCAGGAGCGCCGGCACCGGCTTATGTGGCTCCCGCGCCAGCGAAGCGCCTGATGCGTTCCAGCCGAGACAAGAAGGTTGGCGGCGTGTGCGCGGGGTTGGCGGATTATTTCGACCTGGATCCGACGATCGTGCGGATTGTTTGGCTGCTGGCAATTTTCTTTGCCGGAACTGGGTTATTGGTGTATGTGGTTTTGTGGATTGCGTTGCCGCTGGCGCCTCTTGACGCGCCGATCAGCGTGCCTGCGACGACCGTGAGGGTTTGAGCTTTCCTGCTATTTCATCGGGTTTCTGACACGTCCTACGGCGCTGACGTCGGCGGGCCGATCGACCGGTACAGGCGACAAACCCGCAAGGCCCGACGACCTGGCTGCGCGGGCATGTAGGCTCGCGGTGGGCTACCGGATGCTGCCGCGGTGCTTTGACGAAGTTGCTAGTCTTTGCTTGGCTTTGGGCGACGTTTCTTGCGGTTCTCGGCTAGGATGAGGTGATCCGCAGAGACTAGGCCTGCGCCGATGGTCGCGAGAAGGAAGCATGCGGCGGCTACAGATAGAGGGAATTCGTAGTCCTTCACGGAGAGGATTCCATGGGCGCTGTGGACTTTCCAGATAGCCACTGCCATTTCGATTGCGAGAAGCAAAGCCGCTGGTCTGGTGAACAGGCCGAGAAATAAGAGCAGCGAGCCAAAGCACTCCAGAATCCCAGAGATGCTGAGGAAATAGCCTGGCAAGCCGTGAGAAACGAAGAAGTCGCGCATGGCCTCGGTCGGGTGCACTAATTTGGGATAACCGTGCACCAAAAAGATCAAGGCCAAGACCCAACGTAAGGCCAGCAGTGCCAGCGGCTCCAGACCTTTGAGGACTTTCATGGGGCGGCCTCCGTCCTGTCTTGTGCACCTCGAGATTACTATGAAAATGAAGTGCGTCGACGCATGTCTCCGCGCGGCCGCTATTCGAATGGATGATTGCCCGCAATTCGCGCGCATGGATTGCCGGAAAGCTGGCAAAATGGAATTGGTGTTACTCGACGAAAGTTTAGAGATGCAGTTCATCGAACGCCGCAGCGAGTTCGTTCACGCCAAGCGCGCCGTCGGAGCCACCCTCGGGGACTCTGCATGAAGCGAAAATTGTTGGTAGCGGTGCCACTGCTTTGCCTGGTGGCCCTGCTGGCCTGGTTCTTCCGGCCCAAGCATGAATCACTTGGAGCGGGCTATGTGAGCGAGCGCAGCGTGACGCTATTTAGCAGCATGGCTCAGGTCAGGGAACAGGTCGCTGTGCTTTATTACGGCGAACGCGTTGACGTGCTGGCTCACCGGAATGATTACGCAAAGGTGCGTACAGCCTCGGGGACCGAGGGATGGATCGATGGCCGGTACTTGATGGATCCGGCGCTATGGCAGCGCAGCGAAACGCTGCTCACTCAGTCCAAGGGCATGGCGGTGCAAGCTCGCGGACGCACGAAGACCACCACGAACATGCGCATCGCGCCGGGGCGCACTGAGCCGCGGCTTTACCAGTTCGGGCGCGGCGTTGAAGTCGAGATTCTCGGACGCGCCGTGGCGGATTGGGTGCAAGCGTCGGACGAAAAAGAGTCCGCGGAGGGCGAGAACAACAAAAAGGAAGATTGGTTTCTAGTGCGCGGAATCGCCACGCGGCCACCGGGCGAGGGTGCGATTCGGAATTCCGCGATCATGGCGACGACGCAACCGGGCGATCAGACCGTGCCGATTGCGGGATGGGTGGTGGCGCGATTTATTTCTCTCGATCTGCCGGACCAGGTTCGCGAAGGCACAAGCTCGGCTAATGTGCGGCCGGTGGCTTGGTTCGAGTTGAACCGCGTGACCGACGACAAGGGCGAACACTCACAGTACCTGGTTGCCGGGGCACGCGGTGCGGAAGGCCAACCTTGCGATTTCACAACGCTGCGCGTGTTTACCTGGAATCCGAAGAAATCGCGATACGAAACGGCGTATATCGAGAATAATCTTTGCGGGGCGATGCCGATACGCATCGGCAACGGACCGCAGGGAGAACCGGAATTTCGTTTTCATGGCATGGACGGCGACAAAGAGGATCGCGTCTATCATTTAGTTCAAACGGTTGTCCGTCGAGTTCGGGAAGGACCAGCGACTGGCACCGCCAAACGAAAGACGAGTGTGGGGAAACACCGTGCCGGATGAGGATGCAGGAGGTTTGTTCGGGGAAAATGAAGCGCATGTTTGAAAAACTGGTTTACTTGTGTGCGCTGTGCGCCATTGTCTTCGCGTGGCCGTTGTTGCGCGCGACGAAGCCTCCGGCCACAAACCGCTTCTTTCCACTTAGTGCTGGAACCTATTGGGTGTACAAGGGCACGGTGCGCTGGTACGACTTTGAAAACGACAAGCCGGCGAGTGCGGAAGTGAACTGGAAGATGTCGGTGCTCAACGTGGTTCGAAAGCAGAGCGTTACGGCTGCGGTGGTTACCGGATTTCCGGCCGATCTCGATTGGACGGCAGGCACTACGGAGCCGAAACCGTGGTTGATTCTGGAAGACGAGAAGCATGATGTGTACTACGAGAATCTCGGGCCAGAATTTGACCTGACCAAACTAAACGGCGACGAGCACGTATTCGACAGATTCATGGTGGACGACAATTTCTTCTTCCAATGGCCATTGCGCCAGGGTGCGAAATTTTGCGACGACCAAGCAAAGAAGCGGGACGACGGCAGGTACTGCTGGGTCGTGGAGCAGTCGGCCACGAAAAAGCTGAACACCATAAAGGGCGCGCCCGCGAACGATCAAGCCACGTTTCAATTGAAATACCGGACTCTTCCCGATGATACTACAATCGAGCTTGTTTCAGGGGTGGGTTTGCTGAGTTACGAATATCATCATCACGGGACCGTGGCGGATACGGAGTTGCAACTCGTTGAGTTTCATTCGGGATCGGAAAGTTCTGAGGTCCAAGGGCCGAAGCCATGACGCTGCACATTAACGAAGCGGAAGTGCGTCAGCTTTTGACCATGCCGATGGCGATTGCGGCCGTCGAGGAAGTCTCCCGGAAGCAGGCCGAA
Organism: Candidatus Acidiferrales bacterium; assembly: GCA_963722985.1. Taxonomy (GTDB): domain Bacteria; phylum Acidobacteriota; class Terriglobia; order Acidiferrales; family UBA7541; genus Acidiferrum. The sequence goes on from CAVROZ010000012.1 coordinate 180,438, forward strand.
GGCAGCGTGATCGTGCATCCACGGAGGCGATTTGAGCTGCCGGGGCAGGGATTTTTTCACTACATGGCCGCCCTGGACAGCGGCGGCGGCTATGTGGCGATGAAGCAGTACACCTATGTGAAAGGAAAACTATGCTTTCTTGTGCCGCTCTATTCAGCTTCCAACGGCGAATTGCTCGCGTTGATTGAGGCGGACTATATGGGCCAACTGCGCACCGGAGCTGCTTCTGGAGTTGCGACCAAGTATCTTGCGCGGAGACTCGCGAAAGTTGCCGCCATCCTCGGCACCGGCAGACAGGCGCGCACGCAGCTTGAGGCTATTCACAATGTGCGCATGCTCGATTCGGTTTTCGTCTACGGGCGCGATGCGGAGCGGAGAAACCATTTCAGTGAAGAAATGTCGGAGCGGCTGAGCCTCAACGTTTACCCCGCTGAATCCGCTGCGGCGGCCGTGAGCAATGCCGAGATCATCTGCACGGCCACAACCTCGGCGCAGCCTGTGCTCCTCGGAGAGAATCTGGCGAAGGGCGTTCACATCAATGCGATCGGCGCCAACCACACCCACAAACAGGAACTGGATGAAGCTGCTGTGAGTAAGGCGAACTTGATTTTTGTGGATTCTTTGGCGCAGTCGCAACAAGAAGCCGGCGATTTGATTGTTCCGTTCCGCAAGCAACCGCAGAAGTGGACTGGTGTCCGAGAATTGTCGGACCTGGTTGCGGGCAAAGCGCCCGGCAGGGCCAATGACGCCCAGATCACGCTATTCAAATCGAACGGGATCGCGGCCTGGGACCTGGCCGTAGCCGAGAAAGTCTATATGCTGGCCAAGGAGAAAGGCCTCGGGCGGGAGTTGCCGCTATACACGACCGCGACTTAGCTCTTAGTGCAGTTTCGTCGAAATGACCGGTTGACAAGGAACGAGAACTCGCCCTATTGTAGTTGAACGAACGTTCGAATGATTATGGCTCGCTCTCTTCCGACTCTCCGCGACGCTGAGGCTAAGTTCCAACATATCTTGCTGCATTCGGCCCAGGTCTTCGCCGAACAGGGCTTTGAAGGCGCTTCCATCCGTGACATCAGCCGCGCCACGGGCGTATCGCTCTCCGGGCTGTACTACTATTTCGAAAGCAAGCAGAAGCTTCTGTATCTAATTCAAAAAACAGCATTTACTAACATTATCGAGCGGCTACGGCTGCGATTAGCGCTGGTTCGCGAACCGGAAGCACGGCTGCGCGTTTTGGTTCAGAACCACATCGAATACTTCCTATCGCACCCCAACGAAATGAAGGTGCTTTCGCATGAGGAAGAGGCCCTCGAGGCGCCCTACCGGGACGAAGTGGCCGCGATCAAGAGGGGATACTATACCTTGGCGCGGGACATCTTCGACGCAATCGCGCGCAAAGGTCTGAACGAGCGCTTAAGGCCTCGGGTGGCGGTGTTGAGTCTGTTCGGCATGATGAATTGGGTCTACAAATGGCATAACAACAAAACGGATCCTAGCGCAGAGGAATTGACGGATGCCATTGTCGGCATCTTCCTCCACGGAGTCAGGAAGGCGCCGGTCGGCGGCAACGGAGCGTCGGTCGTGGAGACGGCGCCTATTCCTTTCGATTGAGCATTAGACCTAGCAAGGCATTCCTAGCTAGAGGCAAGGACAGCAAACAATGGCGACCATCAGCGCAGTGACCAAAGAACTCGTGAAATACCGAGTCGAGGAAGGGGTGGCGATCATCGAGATGGATGATCCGCCAGCAAACACATACACCTACGAGATGATGCAGCAGTTCGACACGGCGATTTTGAACGCGCGCATGGATGAATCCGCCCATGTGATTTTGATTCGCGGTAGCGGCGAGAAGTTCTTCTCCGCCGGAGCGAGCATCCCGATGCTTGCGAAAGTCGATCCACAGTTCAAATACTACTTCTGCCTTCACGCCAACGAAACGCTTTGCCGTCTGGAGCAGACGCCGAAACTGGTGATTGCGGCGCTCAATGGGCATACGGTAGGCGGCGGGCTGGAAATCGCACTTGCTTGCGATATTCGCATTGCGAAGAAAGAGGGCGGCAAAATCGGGCTTCCTGAGGTGAACCTCGGCGTCCTGCCGGGGACCGGGGGCACGCAACGGTTTGCGCGTGCGGTGGGCCGCGCGCATGCGATCGAACTGATGGCCACAGGCCGGACATTTAGTTTCGAAGAAGCGCTGGAGATGGGCCTCATCCACTACATCTACGAGAAGGAAACGTTTTGGCAAGAGGTGATGGATTATGCCAAACAGTTCTGCCCCCCGAATAAAGCCTCTCGGGCGGTAGGCCGCATCAAGCGGTCGGTGGTCACAGGGATGGAAATTCCGTTCGCCGAGGCGCTCGGGCTGGAGCGCGAGTTACAACAGTTGTTGTTTACCAGTGAGGATGCCAAAGAAGGGCTAGCCGCATATGTCGAAAAACGCGCGGCAAACTTCAAAGGGAAGTAAACTTCTCGGAGCGGTTGCTTCCAGTTCTGCGGTTGAATGAAGGGCGAATGAAAACGCTGCCTGATTATCTTCGAAAAGGGATGAAGCTCATCATCGTGGGCTGCAATCCGACAGAATCCTCCGTCCGTGCGGGACACTACTACGCCGGACGGAACAATGAGTTTTGGCCGACTTTATTCGAAAGCGGTGTGGTGCCGGAGCCATTCGATTATCCAGATGACCGCCGGATCATCGAGTTTGGAATTGGCCTGACGGACCTCGTGAAGCGTCCGACGAAAGCGGTTGAGGAATTAAAGCGAGAGGATTTCGCCGAAGGACGGATTGTATTGTCGCAAAAGCTTGAGGAATTTGCGCCGCGCGTCGTGGCGTTTAACGGAAAGATGACCTATGAGCAATTTTCGCAACGCAAGTGTAAGTTTGGCCTGCAGAAGGAACTGCTCTATGGAGCGCGTGTTTATGTACTGCCGGCGACCGGTGGCCAGAGTGACCACGGCAAGGGGGACCGCATGAAATATTTTCGCGGGCTCGCGCGCCTGGTGGAGCAGTCCTCAAGGGCTAAGGAAGCGCAACGGGTTTGAGGTTGGAAGGGGACAAAATGAGCCAAGCTAGCAAGTACGCTGCTGCGCCGGTTCTCCTGGAATCGCGAGAAGGGTCCATCGTGACCTTGGCCATGAACCGGCCGGAACGATTGAATGCTTTGGACAACGATCTTTCGACGACTCTTAACGAGGCCCTGTCGCGGATTATGGTAGACCGCTCGGTGAACGTGGTCGTCCTGACAGGTTCTGGCCGCGGATTTTGTGCAGGTGGCGATCTGGCCGTAATCGGCAAGGGCCGCACAAGCGCGAACGAAACGGAACTTTCTCCCATCCTGCGTATGGGGATGCAAGCCGTTCTGAAAATCCGGACCATGCCACAACCTGTGATCGCCGCGGTCAACGGACCGGCTGCGGGTGCGGGAATGAATCTGGCGCTTGCCGCGGACATCCGCATTGCTGTAGAGGAGGCTGTGTTCGGGCAGAATTTCACAAAGGTAGGGCTCTTTCCCGACTACGGTGGCACGTATTTTCTTCCGCAACTGGTTGGTCCGGCGAAAGCGGCGGAGCTTTTCTACACGGGAGAGATGATTGACGCGAAGACCGCACTCGATCTTGGCATCGTCAATCATGTCTTTCCGAACGACCGTTTCCAGGCCGAAGTGCAGAGCCTGGCAACGAAAATAGCCATAGGTCCGCAAATGGCGATACGGGCTGTGAAGCAAGCGATTTTTGCAAGGGAAAGGGAAGCGCTCGTCGAAGCGTTGGAAGCGGAAGTCGAGCATCAGCTCAAATGTTTCCATTCGCACGACTGCATGGAGGGAATTCGTGCCTTTCTCGAAAAACGTCCGCCGAGTTTTCGGGGACATTGAGCCGACAAGAATTTTCGATTTCAGGAGGCTGAAAGATGCCGGCAACTCGTTTATCCACATTTGACGATTGGGTTGATTTGTTCCGCGTGTGGCAAAAAGATATCGGGGTGGCGTACCCGGAAATCGCCAACTATAAATTCGAAGCCAAGTTTGGGCCGACACGCTCGAACGAGATCGAATTTGGCGCGTACAAGGGGCGACCGAAGTGGGACAAAGTGATGCAGGTTCCCGATCAACGCATGCGCGATGCGTTGTTGAATTTGATTGTGTATCAGGGCGATACGGAATTTGCTTCAGTTGAGCAGCAACGGCGATTGTTTGAAACCTCGCCGAGCGAACACGACAGGCAATCCCTGTGCCGCGTGGTGACCGAGGAAATGCGGCATGGATGGCAGATGTGCCACCTGCTGATGAATCATTTTGGTTACAGCGGGCGAGTGGAAGCGCAGAAGATGCTGGAGCGCCGCGCATTTGACCAGAAGCGGTTGCTTGGGGCTTTTAATCAAGATGTCAACAACTGGCTGGACTTTTTCGTTTACACAGACTTTGTCGATCGGGACGGAAAATACCAGCTTACGATGCTCAGTTTTTCCGGATTCGCGCCGCTAGCGCAATCGATGATCCCGATGCTCAAGGAAGAGTCTTTTCACTTGGGTACTGGACAGGACGGCATCAAGCGTATTGTCAAAGCCGGTGTGATTCCGCAACAAATCATTCAGAAATACATCAACAAGTGGGTCCCGGTGAGCCTTGACCTTTTTGGTGTGGACCGCTCGAGTTCGGCGCATTGGTTCTATGTTTGGGGGCTCAAGGGACGGTACGACGAACCGACAGCGCGAGCGGAAGCGAACCTGGAGCGAATGAACGAACACAGTCGCGAGCTCTATCGATTGGAATGCGTGAAGCTGGTCGATATGATTAACAAAAATGTACAGGAGGGTCAGGCGAAGCTTTATGTTCCCGATGTTAAATTCAACCGCTTCATCGGCGAATTCGCGCGGCAACCGTATAGCGTAACGGGCGAGTTGCTGAGCGAGAAGGCATATGAGGAGCATCTGAAAGAGATGCTGCCACAGCCGGGAGATCTGGCCATGGTGAACGAGATCCAGACAGTCGAGAAGCAATGGATTTCGCCGAAGGGTTCGATCCAGTGAGCGATCTGGAGATCTCGCCACTGGAAGTGAAGCAGCGGTTAGATCGAGGCGAAAAGGTGCTGTTGGTGGATGTGCGAGAGCCACACGAGCACGCCATTTGTCATATCGAAGGCTCGGTTTTGATTCCCATGGGCACGATTCCTGCGAGTCTTCAGAAGCTGGATGTGGACGAGGATGTGATCTGCTTTTGCCACCATGGCATGAGAAGTATGGATGTGACGAACTGGTTGCGCGCGCAGGGCGTTAAGTCGGCGAAATCCATGGCGGGAGGAATCGACCGCTGGTCGATTGAAATCGATCCCACCGTCCCACGCTACTAAGAACACCTTCGATCGAGAGAATATGGCCCCCGCTACGTTTTATCAGAAGCCTACATGTACCACATGCCGCAAAGCGAAAGCTCTTTTGCAGAAGCTCAAGATCGATTTTGCTTCGCACGACTTAGATAAAGAGCGGCTTAGCGAAACTGAATTGGATCATTTGATCGGGGACCGTGACCATAAAGATTTCCTCAATACACGCAACGAGATGTATCGCAAGCGCAAGATGGGCGAGCATACGCCCAGTCGCGCGGAAGCGTTGAAGTTGATGACTAAGGAACCAAACCTGATTCGAAGGCCACTGCTCGTTTCGGGCTCGCAGGTCATCGTTGGATTTGACCAAGCCGCGTATCGCAAGTTGGCCAAATCTTAATTTTGGTTGGGAGAATCGTGTGGATGTTAAGACGATAGCCGTCGTTGGCGCGGGCACGATGGGCCGCGGCATCGCTTATGCGGCAGCACTTGGCGGCTTTCAGACGATTCTCCAAGACGTGAACGACTCCGTTGTGGCGAAAGCGGCGGCCTGGATTCGCGAGGCATTGGACGAAGGAGTGAAACGCGGCAAGGTGGAAGACGCTCTCCGCGACGCCGCTATGGCCAGGGTTAGGACTTCCTGTTCCGTGAAGGAAGCCGTTCGCGACGCTGAGCTGGTCATCGAAGCGGTACCCGAAGAACGGGAAATGAAACTGGAGCTCTTTAGGGTCTTCGACGAATACGGCCGGCCCAACGCGGTCTTTGCCAGCAACACATCTTCGCTGTCCATCAGCGATTTCACCAATACGCTCATTGCCCGGGAGCGTTGCATCGGAATGCACTTTTTCAATCCAGTGCCAAAGATGCGCTTAGTCGAAATCGTCCGCACTCCGAATACGTCCGACGAAACTGTGGCAACATGTATTGACGTAGCTCAACGGATGCAGAAAGAAACCGTAATCGTGCATGAGGCGCCCGGATTCATCACATCACGGATCAACGCGCTCATCGGAAATGAGGCATTCGCGTTGCTCGAAGCAGGTGTAGCTTCGGCGCCGGATATCGACAAAGCCATCAAGCTAGGCCTGAATCATCCGCTGGGGCCATTCGAAATGGTGGATCTTGTCGGCCTGGATGTGCGGTTGAAAATTCTCGAATATTTGCACCGCACACTCGGCGAAAAATACCGACCCAGTCCGCTGCTTCGGAAATATGTTGAAGAAGGCCGGCTGGGGCGGAAAACGGGGCGTGGCGTGTATGACTACATTTCGAACAGCAACGACACAGCCAAGTAATAAATTGCTTCGGGCTGAAAAGCGAATAATGAAACCTTTCAAGCAACGAATTCAGATTCAGCAGGGCGATATCACCGAGATGGAGGTCGACGTTATCGTGAATGCCGCCAATAACGATCTGATGTTCGGGGCGGGGGTGGCCGGCGCGATTCTTCGCAAGGGCGGAGATTCCATCCAGAAAGAGTGCAACGAAATCGGGAGTATTCCGCTCGGTTATGCGGCGATCACCGGTGCGGGCATGCTAAAGGCGCGTTACGTGATTCACGCCGCCAGTATGGGGCTTGGTGGAGAACGCACGACAGCAAAATCCTTGCGCACCTCGACGGCACACTCTTTGCGGCTTGCAGCGGAACGCAAGCTCAGGAGCATTGCGTTTCCGGCTGTCGGTACGGGAGTTTCCGGTTTCCCCGTGGACGAATGTGCGCAAATCATGCTTACGGAAGCGGCACAGCATTTAAAAGGCGATACTTCCGTCGAAACGGTTCATTTTGTGCTATTCGATCAGCGTGCACGGCAAACTTTCGAACGCACGTGGCGCAAATTGCAAAAAGAGTTCTCCGGCGGAGCCGCGCGGGCATAAGCGCTTCCTGCCGCCCTCAGAACGACTTCGATCAGGGAAGAGAAGAAAAAGACCGACGGAAAGAGGTCCTAAGGCCAAGCAAGAGAATAACTTGGTCCGGAATTACCTTCCTCTCGAAGTTTCTGAGATAATTTTGGCCATGAAAACAGCCATTCGTTTGTTTGTCTGCGTAAGCCTGGCGGTTCTGATCGGTCTTGCTCCGCTTTCCGCGCAAGCGCCCGTTGCCAAGCCGGAGCCGTTGCAAGTTCCGGAATTAAAGTTTCAGCGCTATAAGCTCGATAACGGCCTGGAGGTGATTCTGTCCGAGGATCACCGGCTGCCCCTGGTTGCGGTCAATCTTTGGTATCACGTTGGAGCGGTCAATGAAACCGCGGGCCGCACCGGCTTCGCTCACCTGTTCGAGCACATGATGTTCGAAGGCTCCAAGCATGTGCTCGGCAGTTCCCACGCGCACTATCTCGAATCCGCAGGGGCTTCGGACTTCAACGGCACGACCAGCTTCGATCGAACGAATTATTACGAGACGCTACCGTCGAATCAACTGGAGCTGGCACTTTGGCTGGAGTCGGATCGCATGGGCTACTTGCCGGACAAACTGGACCAAGCGAACCTTTCCAACCAGCAGGACGTTGTGCGCAACGAACGCCGGCAGAGCTACGAAAATGCACCTTACGGGATTGCCTCGGAAGCTGTCTTTCACGAGTTATTTCCAAAAGACCATCCGTATTACCCGATGGTGATCGGGTCGCACGCGGATATTCAAGCGGCCAAGCTGGAGGACGTGCGGAATTTCTTCAAGCTGTACTACGCGCCGAACAATGCAAGCCTGGCGATTGTCGGCGATTTCGATCCCGCCAAGGCCCGGGAGCTTGTCGAGAAATATTTCGGTCCGCTGAAACCTGGATCGGAGGTGCCGCGCGTGAAAGTGGCCACGCCTCCGATCACGACCGAGCGACGTATGGTGGTGCAGGACAACGTGCAGCTTCCCCGAGTGTATCTTGCCTGGCTGACGTCTCCGATTTTCAAGCCTGGGGATGCGGAAGCCGACCTCGCAGCGACCGCTTTAGGTGGAGGAAAATCGAGCCGGCTGTACAAGCAACTCGTCTATGAAAAACAGCTCGCGTTAGACGTGGAAGCCGACCAGCAATCCTTGCTGCTCAATTCCGTTTTCCAGATTCAGGCGACGGCGCGACCGGGAGTGAAGCCCGAGGAGTTGGAAAAAGCGATCAATGAGGAGCTGGAAAAGTTTCGAGCTTCGGGCCCGACGGCGGAGGAAATGCTACGGGCGCGAAACGGGATAGAAACGCGCACGATCTCGGGACTAGAGATTCTGAACGGCGTCGCGGATCTGCTGAATAGTTACAACCATTATCTGGGTACGCCCGATTTTCTCGCAGCAGACATCGCGCGGTACGAAAATGCCACGGCGGAGACAGTACAGTTGTTTGCCAAGAGCCAGTTGAATCCGAATCAGCGCGTGGTGGTCTATGCCGTGCCCGGAAAACAGGATCTCGGTCCGGACGTTCCCACGCCCAAGGCGGAGGCCAAAGGAACAAAACAGTCGGGCGGCGAACCCGTGAACACGGATGCTCCCTGGCGCGAGAAGCCGCCTGCTCCGGGACCTGCGGTTGCGCTCCATTTGCCGGTGCCCGAGGAGTTCAAGCTTTCGAACGGCTTGACGGTCCTTTACAGTGAGCGTCCAGGTTTGCCGCTGGTTGCCGCCAGCGTGGTGTTCCGACGCGGCAGCGGCGCTAATCCTGTCGATCAGCCGGGCTTGGCCAGCTTCACCGCCCGGATGCTACAGCAAGGAACGAACACGCGATCCGCTTTACAGATTGCCGATCGCGCAGCCGATCTGGGAACGACGATTGAAAGCCGCGCGTCGCTAGATTCTTCGCGGGTGGGAACGGAATCCTTGACGAGGAACTTTCCGGATGCTTTGGAATTGCTTGCTGACGTCGTGCTTCATCCTACCTTTCCGCAAACGGAGATTGAACGTGTGCGCTCCGAGCGTGAGGCGGCACTGGTCCAAGAGAAAGATGATCCGTTCTCTGTGGCATCGCGGGTTTCGTCGGCTGCCTTGTACGGGCCGAAATATACCTACGGGTATCCTGACATCGGCACCTCGCATTCGTTGAAAACCGTGAATCGCGAGGAATTGCTGAGTTTTTGGAAGGAGAACTACCTGCCAGGAGATGCGGCGCTGATCCTGACCGGAAATATGAAGCTGGCGGAGTTGAAACCACTTCTCGAAGAACGCTTCGGAGAATGGAAGGGCGGTGATGTTCCTGCGACCAACCGTGGAACTCCGGAACCGTCGGATGCGAAGCTCATCGTTGTGGATCGTCCCGGTGCTCCGCAGACGACGCTGACGCTCTTCTCGCTCGGCCCGGCGCGCTCGACTCCGGATTACCCGCAATTGGAAGTCATGAACGCCGCCCTTGGAGGACTTTTCTCCAGCCGGATCAACATGAATTTGCGCGAAGAGCATGGGTACACCTACGGAGCCGGCTCGTTCTTCGGTTATCACGTTGCTCCTGGACCATTTATGGTCTATTCCGATGTCCGTACAGACGCGACCGCTGCGGCGACAACTGAAATCTTCAAAGAGTTGCGGCGCATGCGCGACACGCCGATGGCTCCGGAGGAACTCAAGTCGGCGAAGGACTCGATCGCGCAATCGCTTCCTGGACGTTTCGAGCATGCCGCAGAAACCGTGAGAACATTTTCAGAGCTCTACGTTTATAGTCTGCCCCTGGATTACTTTTCATTACTTCCCGCAGAGATCTATGCGGTCACGCCCGAGTTGGCGCAGGCGGCGGCGAAAAAATATGTCCAGCCGGAAAAGATGACCGTTCTTGCCGTTGGCGACCGCGCGAAGATCGAGCCGGGTTTAAAGGAATTGAACCTTGGAAAGACGGAGATCCGGGATGCGGATGGAAAGCTTGTAAAGTGAAGCGCCGCAACCATGCGAACTGGCTAGTTGGTCTCTAGCTTCTTGAGCATGTCTTTTCCGTTGCTGTTGCTCGGGTTCAGATCCAGCGATTTCTTGTAGTTTTGAACCGCCAGGTCTTTGTCGCCGTTGTTCATGTAGGCTTCGCCAAGGCTGTCATAGACGTTCCAGGATTGCGGATGTAATTCGACGTTGAGTTGAAACATTCTGATCGAATCCGGAAGTTTCTTGGCGGCCATCAACTGGTATCCCGCTGAATTGATCGAGTCTTCCGAAATGTCGCCGCGCGTGAGGGCCGGGCGAAATTCGTCGATGGCTGCCGTCGCGCCTTTGTCCCGGGCAGCCTTGGCAAAGAGCATAGCCGGCGAATCGTAATGATCGTATTTAATCCAGCCCAGAGCCGGCTGCTCGCCCCCGAGCGAAATTCGCAGGAGGTCGCTCAAGATCGAAAGTCCGTTTTCGCCGTTCATCAATAGAACAACGCCGATCTTCTGTTTGGGATAAGCGAGAACAAAGCATTTGAATCGGCCGTTGTCGCCCCAGTGCCACAGCGATTCTCCGTCCTTTGTTTCCTGAATCCCGATGCCCAAGCCCCAAAACAGGGTCTTCGAGAGCTCTTTCGGCTTGCGATCCGTACAATTCGTACACGCAGGATCGACTGCAATTTGAGGGTGCTCCATTGCGACCAGAGTTTTCTTACTCAAACCGGTTCCGTTCAACAGTGCTTCCACAAACAGAGCGTAATCTCCAGCCGTCGTATGCAGGCTGGCGGCTGCGTTCGAGTCTTTCGGTTTGAATTTCTCGCCAGGCTCGCCCGCCCCGTCGTGCGGCAGCGCGGAGCGCGCTTCGTAGGCGGCTTGCCAGACATAGCTACTGCTCTTCATACCGAGCGGAATGAAGACCGCCTCGGTCATGTAGTCGTTCAAAGGCTTACCTGTGATCTGCTCAACTACCTTTTGCAGATAAACGATGCCCTCGCCGGAATAGCTGAAACGCTCGCCAGGCGTGAAATGAATCGTGAGCGGCTTGCCGTCGGGCCGCCAGTTTAGGAAACCAGTCCTGTGGCTCAGGACAATGCGCGTGGTGATCTGGTCAAGGCGCGCATCGCCTTCGATGTAGGGCTTCGGAAGATATTTGGACAATGGGGCGTCCAGGTCCAGCTTTCCTTGATCGACGAGCTTCAGGACACCGTAGGCAAATACCGGTTTACTCAACGAGGCGGCTTCAAAGATGGTGTCTTCGGTGAGGGCCTGACGGGTCTTTGCGTCTCGGACGCCGAAGGCGTGAAGCCAGTACGTTCTGCCGCCGCGAATCAGGGCCATCGAGATGCCCGGAACAGTGCCGTCGTTCAAAAGTTCGGGTACTTGCTTTTCTAGAGCTGCAATGGTGGTGCGGTCCGGCTTGCGCAGCGGGGGCGCTGTCGCGCCAGCCGGCGTGTCGGGCTTGGCGGAGCCCGGAACCAGAATCGCAGCAAGGAAGACGGGCAGAAAGGATTGGATTCGCCATCCGGTCATGATCCATGCCTCCCAAGAGGAACGATAGAGCACAAGCCATTCGTGCGAACGCACCATTTCGGGCTCGTTAACGTTATTACGCAGTGGGGACGCCATTAGTTCCGCGACAATGGGGGCCGCTGATTGCCCGCTCGGCGGACGCTCTCATTGCCGGGAACGGTAGCTACGGGTTGAATTATTGGCTGGGTTTCTTGAGTACCGGCTTATCGCCCGAGCTGGGTTCCGGGACGTCCGATTTGTTGCCGTTGGCTGGTTCCTGATTTGTCGTTGGGGCGCTGACTTGTACCGGGACGCCCTCGGCGTAGGGCTTCTTGATCAAGGCTTCGACGTATTGCTGGGCGCCGCTGGTGTTGTCATTGGTCTGCCTCGCTCTGTCGTATTCGTGCAGTGCGCGTTCGCGCTGACCCAGCAAGTCGAAAATTTCTCCGAGGTAGATGTGAGCCCAAACCTCGGTCCACTTTTCGGATGGTTCAGGTACGGTTGCCAAAGCTTCGCGGAAAGCGTTGGCCGAGGCCTGATAGTTCTTTTCCTGAAAAAAGGCCTCACCCATACGGAAGTTCGCCAAGGAGCGGTTGGGTTGGATGCTCAACGCCTTTTGGTACTGCTGGACCGCGTCGTAATACTTGCCTAATTCGGCAAGCTCTTCGCCGTGGGCGATGGCAGCGCGTGCCCGCAGCTGAGGAGTGCTCTTGAGGATCGTATTGTTGGGATCCACGTGGATTCCGCCGGGTTTGGGCCTGCCGAAGGTCTCGACTTCGAACGGCGATTCCGTTCCCGCGACATCCACCGTCTTGGTTTCCGGATTTCCTTCGGTGTCGATGCGAATTTGCATGGGCATGCTGAAGGTGTCGATCGGCTGTTTGATTTTGCCGAGTACGCGGAAGCCCTTCCGCGTGCGGTAGACGACGTACTCGAGGGTAAATTCGGGAATGCCGGTGGAATTGAGCCATTGGGCGAAGAAGCCCTGCAAGTTCGGAGGGTCGCCATTCTTTCCGGCGGTGACTTTTGCTTGTGCTTCGGCAATTGTCTCAAAATCGGCAATTGTGGCGGTCTTGCCGTTGTACTTGGCGTAGAACTGGTGAAGTAAAGACTTGAACGGAGCGTCTCCCATCTGCGCACGCAGCATGTGAAACAGCATTGCCCCTTTGTTCATGACCACGGAGCGGTACTCCGGGGAGTACGGAACCAGCCGCGCAGACTGCGCTACCGGGGCTGAATTGTCGAACATCAGCGCACCTACGGCAAATTCGTCCACAGCGCGCAGCCCGGCTTCTTTGCCGATGGCCTGCTCGGCGTAGAGTTCTTCGGAATAGCGCGCCAGTCCGTCGCTGATCCAGACATCCGCCGTGCTGGCGGGCAAAACGTCATTGCCCCACCACTGCGCAGCTACCAGCCGGCTCAAAGTGCGGTCGCTGGATTTCGGATCCCAGAGACGGTGCGAGAGCATGACGACGCCGGGCCCGGAGAAATCCCGGACGGTTCCGTCCGGCAACTGTACGACGGTCAAGTCGGGGTCATGCGACTCGCCGAAAAGGTCGGAGAAGATTACCTCTTGATGGGCAACGTCGTTTGCGAATTCTTGGGACTTGGTGGATTGATTCGGGGGCGCATAGACGGCGACGTTGATTCCTTCGGCTTGTTTCGGATTGAGTTGCAAAGGACCGACGACGAACGAGCCGTAGGGCTCGGGCTTGTCGCCGCGGAAGGTGTACATCAACCGCTTGCCTTCAGCCGGAGAGCGCATCGGCATAGGCTGAGGCGATTCCGCTTTACCCGTGCCTGCGACCGCCACGCTCTCAGGAACATTCAGTTTGAAGATTGCCGTGTAGCGGTTGGACGGAAAATTCGTAAGCGGAAACCAGCGCGATGGCAGCAGCAGGTACGACCAATCCTTATTTACCGAAGCCATGCGCACGTTGGGCACAGGACTGTTTTCCTCGTTGGCCAACAAGCCGCCATAACTGAACGTCAGAGTGACCGCTTGGCCGACGGCTACAGGAGTCGGTAAGGTTACCAGGAGATACAGAGGATTTTGCGGCTCCCGCTGAAATGGCAACGTCTTTCCATCCGATCCTTTGACTTCTCGTATCTCGAGATTTGGATGCAGTTCAACGCGCACGTTCTGTGAAACTTCGTGCGCTCGAAACTCCACCGTTGCCACGACGTTGATTCCCTGTGCCACAGTGTCAAGATAGGCGGACACTTCGTATTTGTCGGCGAGGAAACTGGGCCCTTGTTGTACCGGCGCCGATTGTGGCCCCTGTGTTTGTTGCATTGGCTCCTGAGCGGCAGTGATTGCACACAAAAACAGAACTACGAAAATGCTCAGAACCCGGGTCCAACGGCAGACGGTCATCGAAATCCTTTCAGGCGCGGTTACCGAGAATCCCTATATAGGATAACAAGGGGTCAGGAAGCGTTGCCAGCGCCCTTGGCCAACAATCGGACGATGGAGTCGGCGGCGCGGTCGACGGCGCCGGGCGGCCCGAGTCGCCTCCGCACGTCGGCCAAACCTGTTCTGAGTGTTCTTCGTGCGTTCGGATCCTGCAAAAGCTGAAGGATTTCGGCGGCGACGCGATCTGGGGTGAAGTCGTCCTGGACAAGCTCCGGCACGACTTTTCTTTCTGCGATCAGATTCGGCATAGCAAAGTAGGGCGTCCGCAGGAGAGGCTTCGCCAAAGTGGCGGTGAGCGGGGAAACTCTGTAGACCACCACCATGGGGGCATCGAGAAGCGCAGCTTCCACCGTGGCCGTTCCGCTCGACACGATTGCGGCGTCGGCCGCGGCGAGGGCGTTGTAGGTTTCTCCTTCTACCACGCACAGCTTCAGTCCATGGGGCCAGCCATGTGTCAGCAGAGGCACGTCTTTTAGTTGCGCGGCTGCCACCACGAATTGAACCGGCATCTTTGCGTGAATCCGGGCGCAGGCCTCTTGCAACACGGGCAAGTGGTGCGCCAACTCCGCGTGGCGGCTTCCTGGAAGGACCGTGACTACGGGCCGTCCGAGCGCGAGGGAATGAGATTCGCAGAATTGTTTGCGGTCCTTCGTCGCGCATACCGTCCCAACGAGTGGGTGGCCGATAAAATCCGTGGAAACTCCCGCGTTCGTGAAAAACTCCTGTTCGAATGGAAAAATGCAAAGAGCTTTTTCAAAGCGGCGGCGGACCAGATTCGAGCGCCACGGACGCCACGCCCAGAACTGCGGGCAAATGTAATACACGTTGCGGATGCCTTTCGGCTGCAGCTTTCTCGCCAGACGCAGATGAAAGCCGGGGAAGTCGGTGAGGATGGCCAATGTGGGCTTGCGGCGCTCGGCTTCGCCTACGATGCGCTCCATGGCTTTCAGCAGCGAAGGCAGATGTTTCACTATTTCCGTGATGCCGACGACGGAAACTTCGTCGTAGTGCATCACAAGTTCCACGCCGGCCGCCTGCATCTGCGGCCCACCCATGCCGAAAAGTTGTACGTTTTGGCGGGCTTGCAGGGCCGTGGCCAGACGCGCGGCGTACATGTCTCCGGAGGCTTCGCCGGCGGAGAGGAGGATAGGAATGAGCGGCATCGAGAATCGATCGCCTAATCGCTTGCGGGCAATGGAGCCGGCAGCGGGGACGAGCCGGAAGCTGGGTGGATACCGTGGCCGTTGTGCAATTCCTGCTCTTTGTACTGCAGTTGGTACAGCCGGAAATAAATGCCACGCTGCGCGAGCAATTCCTGGTGCGCGCCTTCTTCGCGCAAGCGCCCTTTGTGAAAGACAAGAATACGATCGGCGTGCTGGATGGTGCTCAGGCGGTGAGCGATCACGAGAGCGGTGCGTCCCGACAACAGCCGCCCCAAAGCTTCGCGAATTTGCAATTCGGTTTTCGTATCGACGCTCGACGTGGCTTCGTCGAGGATCAGGAACTGCGGATTGTGCGCTAGAGCCCGGGCGAAACTGATCAGTTGCCTTTGACCGACCGAGAGGGTCGAGCCGCGCTCATTTACTTCTGTCGCGACTCCCTGCGGTAGCGTACGTACATAGTCGCCAAGGCCAACTTCGTCCAAGGCATGTTCGACGGCTTCCCGCGAAATCCCTGGCGTGCCCAAGCGGACGTTAGATTCGATTGTGCCAGTGAAGAGGAACGGGTCCTGCAGCACGATGCCAAACTGCCGGCGCAATTCCTGCTGATCCAGAAGGCGAATATCGATTCCGTCGAGAAGGATTTGGCCACGCTGGATGTCGTAGAAACGCAACAGCAAGGAGATCAGAGTGGTTTTCCCAGCGCCGGTGTGACCGGCGATGGCGAACGTCTGCCCCGGAGCGATGCGGAAGGAGACATCGCGGAGAACCCAATCCTCGTCGGCTGGCTGTTCGATATCCTTATAGCTGAACCAGACGTTTCGGAATTCGATTTCGCCCTTGGGCGAGAGAAGCCTCTGCGCATTGGGATTGGAGTCGATCGTGATGGGCTCGTCGAGGAGCCGGAAGATGCGCTCGGAAGCGGCCATGGCCGACTGAAGGATGTTGAACTTTTCGCTCAAGTCCTGAATGGGACGGAAAAAGCGTTGCGCGTACATAGTGAAAGCGATCAGGATGCCTAACGATAAACCGCCACGCAGGATGCGATTTCCACCGGACCAATAAATGAGAGCAATTGTCGCAAAGCTCAGGAATTCCACGGCGGGGTAAAACAATGCATAAGCCAGGATGGCGTCGCGCCACGCCAACATGTTGTCTTTGTTGCGTTTGGCGAATTCCGCTCTTGCCTTGCGCTCGCGATTGAAGAGCTGCACGACGCTCATTCCCGAGATGTATTCCTGGAGAAAGGCGTTGATGCGGGCGATTGCCGTACGAATCTTTCGATTCGCGTCGCGAACATATTTGCGGAAGACCATGGTCACCACAAAAATAAAGGGCAAAACCGCGAGCGCGTCCAGCGCCAATCTTCGGTCGATGGTAAACAGCAGGATGGCCATCACCGCGAGGAGGAAAAAATCGTTGATCATGGTAACCACGCCGGCAGCGAAAAGATCATTCAAGGCGTCGACGTCGGTGGTCACGCGCGTCATCAGGCGGCCCACAGGATTCCGATCGAAATAACTCATGGGTAAGCGCTGCAGGTGGCCGAAAATTTCGCTGCGCATGTCATACATCGTCTGCTGACCGACGCGCTGCATGATGCGGATCTGGATGTATTGTGCTAGAAAATCAAACAGCAGTACCAAGAACCAGATCCCGGTGATCAGGAGCAGTCCGGATTTTGCCTGCGAGAGGGTGATGGCATGAGTAGCACCGGGCGTCAGGTATTTGTCGATGGCTTTGCCGAACAGCGCGGGTGGCGCCAGTTCAAGGGGCGTGACGATCATGACGAGCGCCAGTGCTAGCACTACACGCCATTTGTACGGCGCCATGTAGCGCAGGAGCCGCTTCATCAGACGGGAATCGTACGCCTTACCGAGTGCCTCTTCTTCGTGCATCGTGCTCATGCGCGTTCGAGCTCTTCTTCGAGCAGCTGTTTCTGATAGAGATCGGCGTAATAGCCACCGCGTGACAAGAGTTCGTCATGGGTACCGGATTCGATGATGGCGCCATCTTTGATCACGACAATCTGGTCGGCGTCGCGGACCGTCGAAGTGCGATGGGCAATCAGGATGGTGGTGCGGCCGCGCATCACGTCGCGCAGGCGGCCGAGGATTTTCTCTTCCGTCTGCGTATCCACGGCGGAGAGGGAATCGTCGAGAATCAGAATGCGGGGGTCGCGGATGACCGCGCGGGCGATCGCAGAGCGCTGTTTTTGTCCGCCGGAAAGCGTGGTGCCGCGCTCGCCGACCATGGTGTTGTAGCGCTTCTCGAACTCCTCGACGTCTGCGTGCAGATTGGCGATTTGAGCGGCTTCGAGAACTTCCGGTTCGCCGTATTGTTCAAGGCCGAAGGCAACGTTTTCGCCGACAGTTTCGCTGAAGAGATAGGTGTCCTGCGGCACGAAACCGATCGCGCGCCGCAGCGTTTCGAGCGGCCATTCCTTGATGGGGCGTCCGTCGATCAGGATTTGTCCATCCGGAGCTTCCCAGAGGCGAGCGATGAGTGCTGCGAGCGTGGTTTTTCCACTTCCGGTAGGTCCAACGACCGCGAGGGTGGACCCGGGAGGAATTCTTAGATTGATGTTTTTCAGCACCAGCCGCGATTCAGAGCCGTTACCATTGGAACTGACGTTCCCGTTGCCAGAGACTGACGTTGGATAGGCGAACGTAAGATTGCGAAACTCAATTTCGCCTTCCACGCGGGTGCCGTTGGGGATTTTCGCGGACCGATCGTCGATTTGTGGCTCGGCGGTCAAGATGTAGTTTAGACGCCCCATGGATGCCGCCCCGCGCTGGAAAATATTCGTAACCCAGCCGAGCGCGATCATCGGCCAGACCAGAAATCCGAGATACGTGTTAAAGGTAATCAGAGAGCCCAGGGACATCCGACCATCCAGAAATCGGAAACCACCTTGCCACAGAACGATCACGAACGTTATGCCGATCATGGCTTGGAGCGACGGCATAAACATGCTCCAGGTACGGATCAAGCGCACGTTCTTGGCTACGTAATCCTTGTTGGGCTCATCGAAACCCTTGATTTCCGCTTGTTCCTGCGCGTAAGCACGGATCACGCGAACGCCGGAAAGATTCTCCTGCACCTTCGCAGACAGGGTGGCGAGAGCCGCCTGGATGATTTCATACAACTCGTGAATGATTTTTCCGAAATACCAGACCACCACGGCTACGACGGGCGCGGGCAGAAGAACCCACAGAGTTAAGGACTTCGACAAGATCAACATCACCGAGATGGAGGACACCATGGTGACCAGCGTGGTGCCGCTGTACATGATTCCGGGACCGAGAACCATGCGCACGGAATTCAGGTCATTGGTCGCACGCGACATTAGCTCGCCGGTGCGATTGCGCACATAGAATTCCGGCTCCATCACGAGCAGACGGTTCAGCAGGTCATTGCGAATATCGAATTCGATGTCGCGAGAAATGCCGATCAGAATCCAGCGCGTGGCGAACGACATGATGCCCTTGATGGCGATGCAAGCGATCAGGATCAGGCAATAGATCGCCATCGTTCTCCGGCTGTGCGGCTGATAGTAGGGCATCAAGTCGGAAAGGCGCTTCAGCGCGGCCACGTCATTGAAGCCATGCATTGACCGTTCGAATGGGCGCGCGCTGCCCGCCAAAGCGTCCGTGATAACGCCAGTCGTCAGCGGAACGATGCTGCCGATAACTCCCATGATAAAGAGCGTCAGCAAACCGACGGCGATCGCACCCTTGTAACGCGCCAAATACGGCACCAACCCGCGCAGGTTCTTTCCTGCGGCGACCTTTGGGGTCTTCTGCGCGGCGTTACTTGCAGGCCGAGTTGTCGTCGTCTCACTCATCGCAAGGCGGACCTTGGGCTCCCAATCGAAGGCGCTTCATTCAAGAAATGCTGGTAGGACATGTCCATGGACTGATAGCGCTTCTGCTCTGGATTCCATCTTACGGCGATCGGCAGGGTTTTTTCTGTTGTGCCCTTTTGAACGGGGGTGAAGTAAAGCGACATGCCTTTGTCCGGGCTGTTTTCGTACTGAAGTTTCCAACCGGTCACGGATTGGAGAGGCGTCAAGGCAAGATACCCTTTCTGGTTCTTAAGATACTCATCGGCGCGGAACAATTCCGTCCACTTGCCATCCACATTTTCCGCGATGATCGCCCGGGTTACCACCGTTCCGGCCACTGTGCTCTTCGGTGTATTAGGTACGACGTTGGCTGCGAGCATTTGTTTCTGGCCGTTCTTTGCCAAATCTCCATAGAGCAAGACCTGGGTATCGCTGCCGAGCAGGGCATTGGCAGCGTCCTGAACGTCCTGGGGAATGGCGCCTTCGGCGGCCTTTTTCGCGCCTTCGGGAGTGGGCATGGCCGGTTCAGAGCCGCAGCCGGAAAGAACCAGGGCGGCGACGCAAAACGCCGCGGACGTCGCGAATGCGCGCACATTTTTCCGCCTGGATTGAGGAGTTGTAGGGAAGCTAATCATTCAGGTCCTTTCCGAACTTGTCGCGCGCTCCAACTTCGGTGCATTGACGGGAGACCGCCCTGTCTTTCGACCACCTATAAGCTGGGCGCAGCCAAGGTGATCTCGATCACCAGTCCTGGCTGCCCATCTTTTTCCCGGGTGCAAAGAACTTCCATGACCTGGGGCACGTCCGGTCCGGCCCAGTCAAATGCGTAATACCACAATTCTAACGGCTGGCCGTCCCGCGTGCTAGGACTCTTCGAGTCGGGCTGCCCGTACAAGCCCGCGAGCTTTTGAGTCGGCTCGCCGACGCGAAGGCCGAGTCCCGTTTTCCAGGGACTTGGAGTTTTCACCGAGCAATCCGCGCTAGAACCGCCCCAAGCTGCCACACGCAGCACCTCAATATGCTTGTCTTTATCGCTGTCGACGGTAAGGGACAAATCCCGGCAGACATCGTACCAGGCAGTCTGTTCTCCGGGCAGAGACTTGCCATTTCCAAATTGCTTGTTTAGGAGCGCGGCGCGAGCGAGGGTGTCTCGCCCCGGGCGGAGGGCGCCTAAGGTGAACTCATTTACGCGAGTGGCCACCTCCTTCTTGATGACACGCTGTTGGTTGGTTTGCGCACTCGCCAAGGGAACAAGGAGGCCGACGAAAAGCGCCTGCCTCAGAAGGCGGCCGCTACAGAAGACACTATCTTTGCGCGAGGATGGCATCGAGGCGGGCCTCAAAATTGTCTTCTCCCTCGCTCCACAGTTCGCTCCGCTCCACGGGCAGAGCGGCTTCTACGGCCTCCACCCAGCCGAAAAGCTTTTGGATGTTTTCGCGGGTCTTTTGGTGATACAACCTCAGGTTCTCGCAATTCAACATCCAATTGCGAAAGGTTTTCTCGATGGGGTGGTCGGAGCTATCGAAAGGATTCTTCGCCGCGCCCGGCGCCAGCAGCCCGGCGTGGCCGGTGAAAAAGTGTTCGAAGCCTAAGTACGCGTGAAAATGGCCTTCGGTGGCGGCGACGCCGTTATCGTACATTTTCCCTTGGCAAGTCAGCACAAGCGGTTCCGGCCCCCATTTCCATTGCAGGGACTCCATGTCGAAGCTCCATAAATCCCACCGAGCCTGGACCACATACGCTGTGTCTTCATTGATATGCTGCGCGGCGAGCGCGGCTACTTCGGCGGGGCCGAAGGTGCCTTCCTTCAAATCCCATTCATCGATAGGCACTTCCGCCGGATCAACCGCTTGCACGCTGAGTTGTTCGAAGTTGCCCTTACCTTCCGTGAGTGGCGCGGTGGTGAGGAACCGCGCGAATTCGGCAATCATGGTTTGTTCGGAAAAGTCCCGCGTCCATACGCGCATGTAAGATCGGTTCGCCATAGTGAGACGTTAAAAGTATACAAGCGTGACGGGTTGGCGCACTAATTCGAGACGGGGACCAAGCCGTGTGATTTGTTAATTTTTAGTTTGATTGCTGAAAACCGATTACGGATTATCTTTTCCCGCCGGCTTGTCAAAACCCATGGCGATTTGTTGCAGACGTTCACGGAGGGTATCGCCAAATTTAGCAAAAACTTCGGAAGTCGCCTCTCGCAATCGTTCTTCTGCGGTTGACGCAATCTTCGAAATGACATCTCGCGATTGATGATCGAGGGTTGCCACAGTTGCCACCATCCAGGAGTTTGAAATATTTTCCAGACGGGCGCGGTACTGTTCCGCGCCTTCGTTACCGAGCTTTCCGAGTGCATTGTGCATTTCCGTCATGCTGGCTTCGTTCATTTTCTTCCACGAATCCCAGAGCGATGAAAAACCCGATTCTACCTTCTCGCGAGCGTCCGTGACACCTCTGCCGACGGCTTCGTTCATTTCGCTCTGGAAACGTCGCAGGAACTCTTCTTGCTGCGTCGTCAGCTTTTGACTGAAGTCCATTCGCGCGGTGTCCAGACGCTCACGCGATTCCTCCAACGAGCGGTTGGTCAGCTCCGCGAAGCCCTCCAATTCCTGGCGCGCATTGCGCTGGATTTCGTCGGTGAATGCCGCCGAGGTGGTATCGGCGGCCTCCGCAAACAACATGTGCACGCGTTTAAAGGATTCGTTGACAGCGTCATCGAGCTGTTCGCGTGTTTGACTCATGAAGCTGCGGCTGGTGCCGGCCAACTCGTTCGCGAATACCCCGGATATTTCGCCCGCTTTCTCGCGAAGTTGCCTGCTCGAATCTTCGAGCATCTTTTCGGTTGAATTCTGCAATTGCGTTTGGGTTTTCTTTTCGTACCATTCGGCGGTCTTGTACAACTCTTCGACCGAGTGGTGCTTCATGTCGGCGATCTTGTTTTCCAGATCTTCCAAGTGGCGGGAGGTGATCGCGTGCGACGACTCGTTGAGCACTTGCTCCACGCTGCCCAGATTCTCACGGAAGCGCGCCAGCGATTCCGCGAAAGCGTCGTCGGCCGAACTGCGGATGCGGTCCTGTTGCATGGTCATCGCCGCGTCGAGCAGGGAACGGCCTCCTGCAAGGCGGTGGACGGCTTCCTCCGTCTGTTGAAGATGTGGGGCTACCATGGACTGAACTTGTTGATCGAACTTCGCCAAAGACTCGCTGTTAGCTGATTCAAAGCTGCTGCGAATTCGGGTATGAATCTCTTCGAAGAGCGTTTCGGAACGACGATGCAATTCATTGCGGTGCAGGCTCAGTACATCATCGAGTTGTGACTGGAATCCAGCCACAGCCTGTTGTTGCACGGTTTCGATCCGCGCGGGCAATTGTTCGAGGCGCTCGGTGGTCCCTCTTGCTTGTGCCAGGGTTTCTTCCAGATGCTTCGCTTGCGCTTCCAAGGATTGGCGAAATGCGTTGCTCTGGTTTTCGGCTTCCGCGGCAGCTTCTTTCCGAAGGTCTTGGGCATAAAGCTTCAGCTTTTCCGCGGCCTTTTCTTGGGCCGCGTTCACGCCCTGTTCTAATTGTTCTTGCCAGCGGGATTGCGCTGCTTGTACTTCCTCGGTTAGATGCTCGCGCAGGGAGTTTTGCGCCTCGTTCTGGGCATCGATCGTCCGTTGCTGCATTTCCACAACCGCGGCGTTTAGGGCCTCGCGATAGGACCCAGCCGATTCTTCTCGCTGGCGGGCCAGTTCCATCGCATTGTTGACCATCGCTTCCAGACGAGCAGAAACTTGCGTCTCGGCTAACTCGGCTTGTGCCCGCAGCTTTGCCACCGCTTCGTCAGCCTGCGCACGCAATGCCTGCAACGTTTCCTGAGCGCCGGACAGTTGCTTCTCGTGCTGCTCGCGTTGCGCCGCGCCTTTTTTGGCGAGTTCCGCAGTCAATTCGTGCGTTAGTTGTTCGAGATGCGGCGCGAGCCATTTTGGCAATTCATCTTTTAGAGATTCTGCCGCAGCCGCGTGCGCTGTGCGCGCACCGGCCTCGGCCTCGTGTTGAATGGTTCCCAGAGCTTGCGTCGTCTCTTTGGCCAGATGTGCGCGAAAGGTGGCCATCTTTTCTTCCCACTGCTCGAACTCGAGGCGGTGCTCTGTGCCGACAGCTTGCACTGCCGATTCACGCGCAGCTGCGTGAATTTGCTGGCGGGCTTCGGCGAGCAAACGGGCTACTTGTCGCGCCAGTTGCATGGAAGCGTCCGTCGCGCTTGTGGGTGCGGGAAATACTCTTATGTTGTCTGGAGTCGCAACGCCAGGTTCCACTTCTTCGATAGGCAGCGGAGTTCCGGTGGGGGCCGGTGGCAGCGACGAGCCGGTCGAATCAGCTGTGGCGGCATCGGGCAGGAAGAGCGTCTCCTCGGGGAAGGCGAACCAATCCTCGGGCGGAAATCCGATTCCCCAGACATTACCCGGCGCTTCCAATTCCAGAGCGACCTGAAACAATTGGCGTACGGTCCGTGGCCGCTGAATCCAGGCGACTTTTCCGCGCACTCGTCTCGGTGCTCGCCCCGGCTCTGCGTGAGGAACTTCGAGATTGACCCACATGTTCTTGAGGACGTAATGCTTCGATTGATACCGGCAGCCGTGGCAATTAATGATCAACGTGGAAGTTCGCTCAGCAAAAGGGCGGCCTAATGCGTCGACTCCGGTGACCACCAGCGGCACGGCTTGAACGATTCGCGTGCTACGTCTCTTACGCAGCTCTGTCCCTGCGTTCACAGCGCCTTCAGTCATGTCAGCACTCTCGTCCGCCAAGTCGGGGCTCTCTTCATTATTCAACATGGTCGCCGCACCTTAGCAATATGAGCAATGTAGCCCGTTCGCCC
The DNA here is from genome assembly GCA_963722985.1 of Candidatus Acidiferrales bacterium. GTDB lineage: Bacteria > Acidobacteriota > Terriglobia > Acidiferrales > UBA7541 > Acidiferrum. The sequence goes on from CAVROZ010000012.1 coordinate 204,365, forward strand.
TACGTCTCTAATGTCTTTTCAGAGGCATATCTTCAGGGTTTTGACCGCGATGTGTTCCGGTCAGGAACGAGCAAAGTTCCTTGGCGACCCACACTGGCCCCACCAGCAAATAGATTGGTCCTTGAAAAAATGCCGGGTTATTTCCTTCGATTCTGTGGCCCAGGAACAGAAGCACCCAGCCCGCGATGAAGCAGAACGCTCCCGATTTCCAGCGCAGGAGCGCCAGAAGAACGATTCCCGCGAAAATAAGCGGGATTCCGATCCCGTGCAGCAGCTTGTTCGAGGCCGAACTGTGTTCGTGGTCGTATCGGGTCATGTAGTGCGCTAATCCCGGCATAGCGCACCTCCTACCCCAGTTCCTGCGGGCGAACTGGAACGATTGGCAGCGGGGACGACCATCGTTGGAAAAGGACTGTACCGTGATTCGTTGTTTTTGCCTAGAGAGACAATCATTCTGTACGTACTAGCTCTTTTGAGCTACCAGTAAACCAAACTTTAGTTTTGGCGCGAAAAACCCAGAAAACTGTATCGGTTGAAGCAAGGCTTTCTCTTCGACTTTTTCCACAAGCGCGATTTTTTTCTTTAAAGTTCGCGCCGTCCTTCCATCGCTTTCAGCATGGTAACTTCGTCGGCATATTCCAAATCAGCTCCCACGGGGATGCCTACGCCAATGCGGGTGACTCGCACGCCCAAGGGCTTCAGCAATTTCGAGAGATAGACGGCAGTGCCTTCACCTTCCGCGGTCGGATTCGTGGCGATGATGATTTCTTCGACAGCGCCGCCCTTCAGACGCTCGATCAGGCTTTTGATATTGAGTTGGTCTGGGCCGCGCCCTTGGAGTGGAGACAGGGATCCGCCCAGCACGTGGTACATCCCGCTGTAGGTGCGGGTTTTTTCGACGGCCAGGATGTTGTGTGGTTCTTCGACCACGCAGATGGTGCGCTTGTTGCGAGTAGCCCCGGCACAATACAGGCAGGGATCGGTGTCCGTTATGTTGTGGCAGGTCGAGCAGGTGCGGATTTTTTCTTTCGCGTCGCGGATAGCATCCGCCAAGGCGAGCGCGTCCTCCGGCGCGGCGCGAAGGAGGTGGAAGGCCAAACGCTGAGCGGATTTTTGTCCGATCCCAGGCAGGTGCTTCAGTTCATCGATGAGTCGTTCGACGGGCGCGGCAAAATCGGGCATGTCCTTGTGTAGCACAAGCGCGCTTGCCTACGCAAACCTAGGGGCATGATGCGAATCAGCGGAATAGCGATGAATTGCGGATTAACGAATCGATGGCCTAGAACAATCCCGGGATTTTCATGCCGGATAGACCGGGAAGGCCACCGGCAAGGCTCTTCATCTGATTCGCGAGTTCTTCGTCGACGCGGCGGGAGGCTTCGTTGACCGCGGCGCGAAACAGGTCTTGCAGCATTTCCTGATCCTTGCTGGCAAAAACTTCGGGTTCGATTTTCACATCGAGCACTTGCTTCTGACCGTTCATTCTTACGGTGACCATGCCACCGCCCGCCGAGGCTTCGACTGCGACGGAATTCACCTGGCGCTGCAAATCTTCCTGGACCTGTCGCAGACGCGAAAGCATTTGTTGGAGAGCGTTGACTTCCATGTTCATGTGCTGCCTCCTTTGCTTACTCGCCTGTGCGCCGTCGCACTTCGGAAATTCTACCGCCAAATCTTTGCAGCATGGACTTCACGATCGGATCATTCTCAAATTGCGCGCGCATCTGCTGCAGTGTTACGCTCGCGCCATTTCCGTTCTGTAGCGTCCCACTTTCAAGCTTAGCACAGACGCGCACCGCAAGCCCCAGTACCTTGCTCGATGTTGTACGGATCTTGTCTAAAGTTTCTCTCCCTTCGATCAATCCGGCAAACGCGCTTTCTTGCGACGGAAAATAAATTCGCAACTCATTGGCTTCGAGTTCCCACCGCGACGAGTGCTCCAGCAATTCGCCGATGAATTTTTGCTGCGCCTGGATGTTCGACTTAATTTCGTTAACTTGCTCGACGCTTAATCCTGACGCCGCGACGTTTGGCTTTGCTTCTTCATGATTCGAAGCCGGGATGCTCTCTGCGGGTTTCCTGGCAGGAGCAGCGGCGGCTGCGGAACTGCCTGCGGAAAATCCGCTGGTTGTAACGACGGACCGCAATTCTGTGTTCGATTCGCTTGCGTAGTGGCCGGCTTCTGCTTGCCCTGAACTGCCGAGGGCTTGCCTTGACCTAGGAACGGAAACGGGCGCCGTCCCGGATACGGAAGGAACCGCGTATTCGGAATTGCCTCGCGTCGGGACTACGCTTGCGGTGTTTGCGGTTGCTGCCCTCGGCGAGATTTGGGGCGATGCCGCGCTCGGTGTCGCGCCCCTCGGGGGCGAACCGCCGCCGGCTCTTCCATTCGCACCACTGTTTAGTTGCGAAAGCAGTTCTTCCAAGGGCGCAAGCCTCGAAGCGTTTACGAGGCGCAACAATCCCATTTCCAGATGTACACGTGGATCCATCTCTTTACGGACATCCCGATCCGTTTGCAGCAAAATCTGGAAGTATCTGGTCAGATCCTCTTCGGTGAAGAGCGCCGCGGCTTTTTCAAGTCCGGGCCGCTGGTCCGGCGTGGCGGCGATGAGGTCGGAATCGGCGCCGCACACGCGGGCGATGAGCAGGTTTCTCATGTGGCGAATCGCTTCTCGGCAGAAATGCTGCAGATTCCGTCCCTCTCTCTGGAAACGGTGGACCAAATCCAGGGCGCGCTCCGCTGAGCACTCTGCGATCGCTTCCACGAGTTGCTGAAGAGCATCTTCGGGAACGACTCCGAGTAGTTCGCGCACTTCTTTATCTTTTATGTCGTCGCCGCAATAAGCGCGGGCTTGTTCCAGTAGAGAGAGCGCGTCGCGCACGCTTCCTTCCGCCATACGGGCAATTACGCTGAGCGCTCCATCGTCGATGTTCAGTTTTTCCTGTTGGGCGATGTACTTCAGCCGGCTGGTGATTTCGGCAAACGTCAACGCACGAAAATGGAAGTGTTGCGAGCGGGAGCGAATGGTGTCTTCCAGATTTTCCGGCTCCGTCGTGGCCATGACAAAGATCACGCGGTCGGGCGGTTCCTCCAGAGTTTTGAGCAGCGCATTCGAAGCTTCGCTAGTGAGCATGTGCGCTTCGTCGAGGATCACCACTTTGTGCCGCGCGGCTGCCGGCGCATAGCGGACCATTTCGCGCAGTTCGCGGATCTGGTCGATGCCGCGGTTGGAGGCCGCGTCGATTTCAATCACATCGAGAGAAGTTCCGACTGCAATTTCCTTGCAAGAGTCGCATTCGCCGCATGGTTCCGGCGTTGGACCTTTCACGCAATTCAAAGCTTTGGCGAGGATGCGCGCCGCCGTGGTTTTTCCCACGCCCCGCGCTCCGGAAAAGATGTAGGCGTGCGCGACGCGATCGTTCTTGATCGCGTTCGCCAGAGTTTCCGTGACATGAGTTTGGCCGACAAGGTCGGCGAAGGTTTGCGGGCGCCATTTCCGCGCGATCACTTGGTAGGTCATGTGTTCTTGCATTTTCGGCGTCCGTTGAGAAAAAGTCAAAACACTTTGAAAAGCGGATGCTCGTTTAGCGAGTCAGTGATTTCCATCGCAGCTTTTTCTCGTGGATCCACAAAAGAAATTTAGAACGAGAAAAGGAGAAACACAGCGCATCATTCGAGGAACTTCGGAGTCTCCGCGGCACACTTGGCTTACCCGGTACCGTTGCTCCCTTCCGGGCCTGGCGGGGTTCGCGGGACCTCGTTGCACGGAGCCCGAAGTTCCACGTAGCAACAGTCGCGAGAGGCGCGACTGCAAAGAAAAGTCTAACACAGCGCCTGAGAGCTTGCTGAGGAAGCGACCGCTCGGAAGGTGTTTGTGCTAAGGAATGGCCGAGCTGAGGGTCCGCTCCGTGCCAGGCATTCCTTTACGGCGGTACGCGACGGCGAGATTGAGAAAAAGGGCCGCAGCGTTCGCGGAGTCGTCCTACGCAACACGGTGCTTCATTACTTACTGAGCACATTTTGGATTGCGCTTGGCTTGTTGTGCGAGGGCTGGCCTACACTTGGTGGCGGTTGGAGTTCCTCCTCAACCGCCTTGCCACTGTCCGCAACGGTGGCAAGGTCCGCGCGCCAGCGCCCGGTCCTAATCCAAGGGACCAAAACCCCACGTCACGGGGAATCGCTGCACGACTGTGCAAGCAGGAGGAAGTTCATGAAAGTTTTTCTCACGCTGATTCTCACTTTGATCCTAGTGTGCACGGCCACACTGCCCAGTTACGCCGAGCCACGCCAGGTTTTACAGGGAACCGAAATTCATCTCACGCTGCTTACTCCGATCAGTTCTTCGCACTCGAAGGAAGGCGATCCGTTCGTGGCCATCCTCGCTCAACCGGTTGCGCTCGATAGCCTGATTCTTCTGCCTGCCGGAACGCGCGTGAACGGTGTCGTCGGTAACATTCAGAAAGCCAAAGCGTTTTCGATTTTTCGAGGGCAGGCCTACATGAACCTGAGCTTCAAGACCGTGGAGGTCGATAGCCGGCTGATTCCCATTCAGATGAGCATTCTGGCGATTGGGGAGCCGCGCGTCGATTCCTACAGCAAGCCGCGCAAGGACATGAAGATCACCGAAGGCGAAGTATTGCAAGAGAAGCATGACTACAAGGGAGACGCCATCGGCATGGCGGTTGGGGGCGGTGGTGGCTCGATAGTTGGGCTCGTCTTCAGCAATGTGACGCGCGGACTCGGCATTGGATTTGCTGCGGGTGCCGCTTACGTTGTTGCGCGGAAGGGCAAGGAAGTTGACCTGCCCGCAAACAGCGGAATGCTGACCCGCATGGACAGCACGATCAATGTTCCTGTTGTGGCTGCCGGTAACGTTCGAGCGGCCGCGGAGAGTTCGAACTCGCAGTAGCGATGCAATTTTCGATTCACCTTCCACCGCCCGGCGGAGTTCTCGCCGGGCGTTTGGCATTTATTGCACGAAATTGGGATCGAAGCGGGACTCCGCTCCGCGGCTTCCGCCTGCTTGCCGGTGGCAGATTCAAAATGACCAAAGCTGGAAAATGGGAACTGATTCGGAGGGCGGTGCGGGCGCCGAAAATACCATGGGGGTTAGATGTTCGGCCTGGGCTGGGGGTTCTGGCTGTTTTCGCTGCAAAGAAACCTCAGTGGAAAACAGTCACTCGAATTCCAGCGCCTGAAGCCAGTGACTGGTCTCCTCGAATTCGGGCTTTGTACTAATGTCTGCGATCAAGATGCAGGCGAGTTGCCAGTGACCAGGCGGGTAAATCTGCTGCAAACAGGGGTGTTAGTGAAGTGGAGCGGCGCCGAGTTTGCGTCATTGTCCCATTGCGGGACGCTCCATGTAGGCGCGCGCACCCAGTGCCCGCGAAGTTGTCTATCTAGTTTTTCAATCTGATTTATTTATTTTTCTTCTTGGATTTCCACCGTTTTCCATTTGACCCTTGCCAGATCGGCGCGATACTTTACCTACGGCAAACGCAGGCAGGGTCCGCACTTGCCACACCGAACTTTCACAAAAATTTTTCGAGGAGATTCATGTCGACTGAATTGCGTAATTTTCTAGCCCTCTCCTATGAAGAGCTTGAAGAACTGAATCTGAAAGCGAAAGAGCAACACAAGAAAAGAGTTCCGCTCCACAAGATCCAGGAAGAACGCCTGAAGTACCTCACTGACGAAAAGCACATTAAGGCAGTCACGGTCCTATTTTCCGACCTTGAGGGCCGCTTGCACATGCTGGATTACGACAAGAAATTCCTGGTCAAGAGCTATGACAACCTGACCTTTGACGGTTCTTCGATTCGCGGCTTCACGGCGCAGCGCGAAAGCGACCTCCGCCTCGGAATGGACTGGGCCTCCTTTTATTGGGCGCCTTCTGACATTTTTGGGAACGGCAAGGTTCTGATTTTCGGCGATGTCATTGACAAGGACGGCAGTCCCTACAGCGCCGACATTCGCGGTGTGTTAAAGGGTTACGCGGACACGCTGTTCAAGAAGGAAGACTATGTACTGAATGCCGCCAACGAGATCGAGGGCTTCTTGTTCAAGGGACCAGATGCGGAGCGGCATTATCACGAGACCCATCAGTTCGACTATGTGAATACGGGCGGGTATTACCACTCGCTGCCGGGCGATCCTCTGCGGACCTTCATCGATACCACCGCGGAAGTGCAGCGCTCGATGGGCTTCCAGAACGAGAAGGATCATCCGGAAGTGGCGCCGTCGCAGTTTGAAATTAACTACAACTACACGGACGTCGTGGGTGCGGCCGACCAGATCCAGCTTTACAAATTGATCTGTCGGCAAGTGGCCAACAAGATGGGGCTGACGGCGAGCTTCCTGCCGAAGCCGGTCGTGGGAGTAAACGGCAGCGGCATGCACACCAACGTGTCCATCTCGAAAGACGGGAAAAACCTCTTCTGGGATCCCAAGGGCGAGGAGAAACTTAGCAAGTTTGGCTGGGGGTTTGTGGACCGGATCCTGACGCACGGGAACGATCTCTGTTTGCTAATGAACTCGAGCGTGAACGCGTATCGGCGGCTTGATCCGCATTTTGAAGCACCGAACCAGCTCAAGGCTTCGGCGGTAGATCGCGGGTCGATGATCCGCATTCCGATCGGGAATGAACGCAGCATGCGCGTGGAATTCCGTTCAGTGGCGCCGGATTCGAATCCATACTTGGTGATGTATGCGATCTTCAAGACCGGCCTCGAAGGCGAAACGGCGAAAATCAAGAATCTGCGGTCGGCGGAGCGGTACTTGCCGGACAACATTTACACAGCGCTCGAAAATTTCAACAAAGCCGACTGGACGACCAAGCTGCTGGGGGCAGACGTGAAAGGGCGTTATGCCGACTTGAAGAAAGCTTCGGCGGACCGTTGTGCCAGGGACCTGGGCACGTTCGTGAAATGGCCAGAAGTCCAGTTTCATCACGAAGTGTACAACCAGTTCCTGTGGAACCGGTTTTAGTCCACTAACAATCCCTGGTACGCCCCACGTCTGGGAAACCGGGAGTGGGGCTTTTGTTTATCGGCGCATGCAGTGGCGGCCACTCGACCACCAGGGCATCATGACTGGCTATGCCGCCAATTCCAGTATTCCTTTTGTTCGTCCGACGGCAGCTTTCGAAAATCGCGATTGGGATCACGGTGATACTCATTTGCCCACCGGTGGTAGTAGACCACTTCGTTGTCATTCCAAACATGGTAGTCGCTATGGTAGGGGTCATAGACGTGGTAGTGATGCTCGGCCGCGGCCTGTCGGCGTGAAAAGCGCCATCGTAGCTGTCAGACAGAGTTGGCCGAGGGAGGACGGACAGACCGGTCGTGCTGTGCTGTGTTGGTTGCTTTGCACGGGAAGTCTCCATTAAATCGCCGGTAAAATGACCTTCACGCAGCGACTGGCGAATCGGTCGAATGCTGTACTGCAAGCAAATTAACTTTGTAGACGGGGACATGAAGATCGGAAAACCCCTTGTGGCGCGCTACAGCCACGCTACCCACGGTACCGGGCCGCGTTGACTTTTGGCTACAGTACCCATAGCATTTTTAGTTCTACCCGCGGCGTTGTTTTGCTCTATGGGATGCCGCACTACACCCCGCATCGGAGGAAGTAATGCCAATCAAAGTAGGAATCAACGGCTTCGGCCGAATCGGACGCAATATTGTGCGCACGGCGCTGAATGATAAGGACATTCAGTTTGTAGCCGTGAACGACATCACGGACGCCAAGACCCTCGCGCACCTGTTAAAGTACGACTCGGTCCTCGGGAACCTGCCGAATGCGATTACGCATACCGACAATACAATCGGCGTGGATGGGAAGAGTTTCAAGGTGTTCAAGACCAAGGACCCTGCGGAGATCGACTGGGCCAGCGTGGGCGCGGACATTGTGGTGGAGTCCACGGGTTTGTTCACGAAGGGGCCGGAGGCGAAAAAGCATCTGCGGACGCCGGTGAAGAAGGTGATCATTTCTGCGCCGGCGGACGATCCGGATGCGACGTTTGTGCTGGGTGTGAACGACAAGATGTATGACCCGAAGAAGCATGACGTGGTTTCGAATGCTTCCTGTACGACGAACTGTTTGGCGCCGGTGGCGAAGGTGCTGCACGACACGTTTGGAATTCACAGCGGGACGATGACGACGATCCACTCGTATACGAACGACCAGAAGCTGCTGGATTTGCCGCATAAGGATTTGCGGCGGGCGCGCGCTGCGGCGTTGAGCATGATTCCAAGTTCGACGGGCGCGGCAAAGGCATTGCACCTGGTGATTCCGGAGTTGAAAGGGAAGCTGGACGGCTATGCGATGCGCGTGCCAACGCCGAATGTCAGCGTCGTGGATTTGACGGTGTTTGTGGAGAAGCCAGCGACGAAGGACAGCGTGAATGCGGCGCTGAAGGCGGCGGCGAATGGGCCGATGAAGGGAATTTTGTCCTACACCGAGGAAGAGTTGGTGTCGGTGGACTTTCGCGGGAATGACAATTCGTCGATTGCGGATCTGGAATACACCAAGGTCGTGGGAGACAAGTGCGTGAAAGTGCTGGCCTGGTATGACAATGAATGGGGGTATTCGTGCCGGGTGCGGGATTTGATTAAGTTGCTGGCGTCGAAGTTTTAAGATGGTCCGCGGGGAGTCGAAACCATCGAGTAGGATGTGCCGCGGCTAAAGCCACATTTCTCGGCGGCGTTTCGGTAAGGCCGCATTTTTGTCGGGATTGCCTCTTAATGCGGTCCGCTCCCGCATCACCAAGCTCAATGGCCAACTGAACAGTGGCGGGTTTGGTTTTTTTCAACTGGAACGATGAGGAGTTTGGTGCCTATGAATAAGCTGACGATTCGGGATCTGGAGTTGCGGGGGAAGCGGGTGTTTATCCGCGTGGATTTCAATGTCCCATTGAAGGATGGCGTGGTGACCGATGACACGAGGATTCGGGAGACGCTGCCGACACTGAAGTTGGCGATTGAGAAGGGTGGCCGGCTGGTGCTGGCTTCGCATTTGGGTAGGCCGAAGGGCAGACCGGATGCGAAGTATTCGTTGAAACCGGCGGCGGAGAAGCTCGAAGAGTTGTTGCGCGAGCCCGTCGCGTTCGCGGTGGATTGCGTCGGCGCGGAGGCGGAAGCGAATAGCAGAGCGCTGAAGGATGGCGACGTGCTGGTGTTGGAGAATGTGAGGTTTCATCCGGAAGAGGAAAAGAACGACGAGGCGTTTTCGAAACAGCTGGCGGCGCTGTGCGACGGCGTGTTTGTGTGCGATGCGTTCGGGTCGGTGCACAGGGCGCATGCTTCGGTGGTGGGGATTACAAAATTTGTGAAGCAAGCGGCGGCCGGGCTGCTAATGGAAAAAGAGATCGCATACATCGGAAAGGCCGTTAGCAATCCGACGCGCCCGTTTGTAGCGATTCTCGGTGGGGCAAAAGTCAGCGACAAGATTGAAGTGGTGGAGAATTTGATGAAGATTGCCGATGCGATGCTGATCGGCGGAGGCATGGCGTACACGTTTCTAAAGGCGCAGGGATTGCGGATTGGGAAGTCGCTGGTGGAGGAGGACAAGATCGACTTGGCGAAGAAGATTCTGGCGGACGCGAAACAGAGAAATTTCAGGTTTCTGCTGCCGGCGGACAATGTGGTTGCGCCGGAATTCAAGGCAGATGCGCCGGCGACGGTGGTGGCGTCGAATGACATGCCCGCCGATCAGATGGGCCTGGATATCGGGCCGAAGACTGTGGAGGTGTATAAGGCGGAAATCGCCAAAGCGAATACGATTGTTTGGAACGGTCCAATGGGCGTGTTTGAAATGCCCGCATTCGCCAAAGGCACGCTGGAGATTGCCAAGGCGGTAGCGACGGCAACCGACGCGGGCTCGACATCAATCGTTGGAGGCGGCGATTCAGTAGCCGCGGTGCATCAGTCGGGCTTGGCCAGCCAGATTTCTCACATTTCGACGGGCGGGGGAGCGTCACTAGAATATCTGGGCGGGCGGAAGTTGCCCGGTGTGGAGGCATTGACCAACAAATGAGCGGGAGTCATCGGCGCCGGGTGATTGCCGGCAACTGGAAGATGTACAAGAACCAGAAGCAGACGCGGGCGTTTTTTCGGGTGTTCAAGCCTCTAGTGGCGGAAGTGACGGATTGCGACATTGTGATTGCGCCTCCGTTTACGAATATTTCCGCAGCGGTAAAGGCCGCGAAGGGAACGACAATCGGCATTTCGGCGCAGGATGTGTTTTGGGAGAAGGAAGGGGCTTTCACGGGGCAGGTGTCGACCGGTATGCTGGTCGAGGCGGGCTGCGGGTACTCGATCATTGGTCACTCGGAGCGGCGGCAGTTTTTTGGCGACACCAACGAAACGGTGCTGAAAAAGACGAGGGCTGCTCTGGCGGCTGGACTTACACCTGTCGTTTGCATCGGCGAGATGCTGGCGGACCGCGAGGCGGGTAACGCGGAAAAGGTGATCGAGGACCAGTTCAAGGGCAGCGTGGGCGCGTTGACCGCGGAGGACTTCTCTCGTATCCTGATAGCTTACGAGCCGGTATGGGCAATAGGCACGGGCCGCACAGCTACACCGGAAATCGCGGCGGCGATGCACAAGTTCGTTCGGCAATGCGCAGCAGCTCAATTTTCCGCAAGCCAAGCTTCCGCCTTGCGAATCCTCTACGGCGGAAGCGTCAAGCCTGACAACATTCAGGGATTGATGGCGCAGGAAGAGTTGGATGGAGCGCTGGTGGGCGGGGCGAGCTTAGACCCGAAGTCGTTCGCCAGTTTAGTGAAGGATTGGCCCCGGTAGTGGCGACCCCGGCGGGCGCCGGGAAAATGCGATTCATGATTGAGGTGCAGGAAATGCCAGCTTGGATGAAGTGGACGTTTTCGTTACTGATCGGCTTCTTGATTATCGTAGTCGGGTTCCGGTGGGCGCCCTGGCTGCTAACGGCCTTTTTTGTGTTGAATTGCCTGGTGTTGAACATCGTCGTGCTCCTGCAAAGCGGGAAGGCGGCGGACCTTGCCGGAGCTTTTGGCGGCGCGGGGAGCCAGACGGCGTTTGGGCCGCGTGGAGCGGCAACCGTGCTTTCGCAGGCGACGACTTGGTGCGCGGTAATGTTTATGGTTTGCGCGCTGGCCTTGGTTGTGCGCGTAGACCGCGCCGTGGATGGTCAATCGATTCTCCAGCGATTTTCGAAGCCAGTACCTGCGCCGACGAAGACCGCGCCGGTGACTCCGGCCCCAGGACCGCAACAGCCTGCTGCGCCGCAGTCGACAGCACCGCAGCCAGCTCCGTCCACGCCAAAGAAATAAGATTGGTTTTTGTGGAGCGATTTCCGGAGCGCCTCCGACCCTCCGGGCACCCGAGCGCGTACCAAAAGGTTGCCGGATCAGAACGGCGTGGCTACAATAACTGAGTCTTCCTCAGTGCGGTCGTGGCGGAACTGGCAGACGCACCAGCTTGAGGGGCTGGCGGTAGCAATACCGTGGTGGTTCGAATCCACTCGACCGCACCATCTCTTTTTCCGATGTGCCGTAAATCGGCGAAAACCGCCATTCTCCCCATAAAATAGAGGTTCTCATTTGAAGCGGTCGCTCAAGCCATAGCGGCGCTGCGACGAGACGACTAGGTGACGGACATTCCCCAAGGCCAGAATGTTGTGAACGTCTCGGTCGCAAATGTTCGAGTGGACCATCAGGTTAAGATGGCCGACTTTGAACGCTGGCTTGAGAAGCCGGGCGGGTCCCCACGCGAGGTGGTGGAGCGTCAAGGATTCGGGCGATACTCGGGATGGAGATGCCCCGGTAGTTATGAGTTTTGCATTGGAATTCGTTATCGGGCTTTCTTCCAAACAACTCCATCCCCTTCATAGGACGGCTCCACCGGCGCATCGTGTGCGAGTGGTACGTAAATATTCACTGGCTGGGCGTCGGTGACGGACGCGGTCGTCGCATTCGCCGGGTCAGTCTTGGGCATTTCCATCGCAAGCAGGCGTTTTACAAAGACCTTGCCAAATGGACCGAGCATGAATCCATATGCGCAGATAACCAACCACCAAGCGCCCACTAGTATTGCGTCAAATCCTAGTGGCTCAGAAGGCACACCGGTAGAAGTTGCCTTCCGCTTCTGCCAAATTCTCCAGGCGAGGAGGGTTGTTGCGAACAGAGTCGACCCGACCAGCCAGAACCATATAGCCAAAGCCAATACGATTGGAAGTTCGAAGTTTATGGTCTGGACGTGGGCAAAGAACAATTTGATACGTCTGTCTGTGAATGGGAAAATGTGAAGAGCAACAAGAGCGAAGTTGGGTAGAAGCGAAACTCGAATCGCTTTGCTGGAAAACAACGTTGTGTTCACGGGGTTTCACGCAAAGATCGCAAATGTCCGTGCCATCGTGCTGGCCACGCCGTCATTCATGTGGTGCCGTGCTGCGGACGTGGCTCTGACCGCGTGCCGCCAAACCGCTTGATTAAGCGCAAAAGGAAAAATTCATAACGCTATTCGGTCCGTCAGAAATCAAAGCAAAAGTGAGAGATTAAGGCCACGCCTCGTCAGGCAAGAGCACCGGAAGGAGACTCCCGGCGTAGGGCGCTGGCACCGGGTCGCGTTTCCGAAGCGGGAAGTACTGTGACAACTTCACCGGTTGATGTCGTTTACCAGGAACAACCTAAGCCCGCCGAGCGCTCTGGCGGCAGTACGCCCGCCTATTCATACCTTAGCGCCACCACTGGATCGACCTTCGTTGCGCGGCGGGCTGGAACGTAGTTGGCCGCAAGTGCCACGCTAGCCAGGACGAGGCCAACCGCGACAAAGGTCGCGAAATCGTTCGGCGGAACATTGTAGAGCATGCTGCCCATCATGCGGGTCAAGCCCAGCGCTCCCACCAGCCCGGCTGCAGCGCCAGCGGCGGCCAGTATCATGCCTTTTCCCAAAACCAGCCGCAGCAAGTCCCGAGGCGCGGCGCCGAGTGCCATGCGGATGCCGAATTCCTGCGTCCTCTGGCTTACGGAATATGAAATCACGGCGTAAATTCCCAGCGAAGCGAGAATCAAAGCAAAGCTCGAAAAGCCCGAGAGCAAAATCACCACAAAGCGTCGCGGCGAGACCGCTTTGTCCACCAGAGTTTCTAGAGGCCGGAATTCACTGGCCGCAATATTCGGATCGAGCGGCTTGAGCGCGCCGCGAACATCGGCGGCGATGGCGCCCGGCGACATCGTGGAACGGACCACTAGATTCACCGACCACAGATCGTCACACTGGAGCATAGGAATGTACATCTCGGAACCCGAGCTTTGCTCCAGCGCGATGTGCCGCACGTCTCCCACCACGCCTACAACTTCACGTTCGTCGCCGCAAGCGCCCAGCACCATCTGCCCAATGGGATTCTGTCCCGGCCAAAGTTCCCGGGCCATGCTTTCGTTGACAATGATCACCGGCTTGCTCGATGGGTCATCGTGCTCTGTGAAGTCGCGCCCAGCCTTCAGGGGAATGCCCATCGCGACCATGTACCCGTCGCTGACCATGCGAGGAAACGCCTCCGGGTACTGGCCGGGCGGATACACTTGTCCTTTGGCGCCCACGGCCCAACTGCGGTTGGCGCCCAGCGGCAAATTGTCGGTCAAGCCCGCTTCCTCAATTCCGGGCGTCGCCCGCGCTCGGCGCAGCGCTTCATTGAAGTAGGCGTTACGTTGTGCCTGAGTGGAATATTGCGAGCTCGGATCGATGCGCAGAGAACCGGCTGTTTCAGGTTGGAATCCAAGGTTTACGTCCAGAACGCGCAGGAAACTTCGAATCAAAAGCCCCGCGCCCACCAGCAGCACGCTCGCAAACGCGATTTGTGAAATCACCAGCACACCGCGAGTCCAAGCATGTTTCCTGCTGCTGCTTGCGCCTCGGCCGGTATCCTTCAGGTCTTCGCTAATCGCCCATCCAGAGACGTGAAGCGCCGGAGCAAGCCCGAAAATCAGGCCGGCGAGCAGCGCGCTCATCAGAGTGAATCCTAGGGCACGAGCATCCACCTGGACGCCTGCCAGCAGCGGAATGTTGAACGCCGTCAGATGCTCCACAACGCGCGTGCCCGCCAAGGCGAGAATAAAGCCCAGCGTGCCGCCGCAGCACGAAAGCAAAATGCTTTCCGTGAGCATCTGCCGAATCAAGCGGCGTCTTCCCGCGCCGAGCGCCGCACGGATGGCCATTTCTTTTTGCCGCGAGGCACTGCGGGCCAGCAGCAGATTGGAAAGGTTGGCACAAGCGATCAGCATCACCACACCCACGGCGCAGGCCAGCACCATCAGGGCAGGGCGCAAGCGCGCGCTGACGTGATCTTTGAGTGGCATTAGCCGCAATCCGAGTCCGTTGCGCTCGGGATGCTCTCGGCGGATTTGCGGGCCGAGAATATCCGCTTCCGCCTGGGCCATTTTTACGGTCGTCCTGGGCTTCAGGCGGCCGACGATCGCAAGTGTATTGCCCCAACGGTTCGTTTCGGGGGAAAGTGGAAAAGGAAAGTAAACATCGAAGTGACTGCCGGGGGCGAAGACGTTGGCAAAATCGAACGAGGCGGGAAGCACGCCCACTACGATGTGCGGCTCATCATTCAGCGTGATACTTCGGCCCACGATGCCGGGATCGGAGCCAAAGCGCCTTTTCCAGAAGCCGTAACTCAGCAGCACTGCCTTGGGCCCGTTCCACTGGCATTCGTCGTCATTAAATAGCCGGCCAATCTGCGGCTGAATCCCAAGCAACTGGAAAAAGTTCTGCGAGACAGGAACGCCGCTCAAACGTTCGGGCTTGCCGTCGCCAGTCAGCTTGTTATCGCCTACTCCGTAGAATGCAAAATAGGCGGCCAGGTCGCTGAAGGATTTGTCGCGCTCGCGATAATCGAGGAAGTGTCCCACCTGGACCGTCAGGCCGGAGCGATCGCCTTCTTTCCCTCCATTTTCAACCCACACCAAACGATCGGGATCGCTGAAAGGCAGCGGACGGATTAGAAGTGAATTGACCACGCTAAAGACGGTTGCGCTGGCTCCGATTCCCAGTCCGATAATGAGTGTGGCAAAAATGGCGAAGCCCGGATTCTTGGCTAGTGTCCGACCAGCGTAACGCAGGTCTTGAACGATTTGTCCCATGGGTATGCTTCTCCGTTATATATTGAACGCAAGTCTTGAACAATTTGTTCCAATGGCGTGCTGCCCAGTCAGATTGGACTGCGGGTGAGGCTTCAGGTCTAATTGAATACAACCCCGGAGAAGGGTCCTGCTGAAAAAACATTATGGGACCAAGTGACTAGAAGGGTGTTGCGTCGACTGTCTGAACCAGCACCGCAAACCGGTAACTTTGGTACCGGAACCTACGCTCGTCGCTGTCCTACAATGCCGTCGTGTCCAGATGCCTATAATGAGTCGTGTAATCGCATGCGGTTTTCTGCTCTTCGCGCCGTGCGTCTATGGGCAAGACAACCGACTTGAGCGACCAATTGTAGGTCCTGGTTTGTCGACGCAATATAAAAGGGCCAGAGTTATGAAGGCTATCGCACCCAAAATCGATGCTGCGACGCACAGACAGCACTCGAAAACGAACCCAGCAATATCGCTCCGGTTGAACGGCTTTTGCCGCCCGGCCCAGACAAATATCGCACCAACGAACGGTAAAATCATAGCCAGGTTTGCCCAGAGTCTCGCCTGAACCTGGAGCCGAGGAATCTCCGATTCGTGTTGGGGTAATCCTGTCCAGCCGCTAATCCTTCCGCCTGCCCCAAACCAACCGAATACAGAATACGCAGACGCGAACATCAACGCGCCGGAAATGAGGAACCATGCCAACCGTCTTTTGTCGTAACTAATGCGGAGGCGCATTGGGTGGATGCGGGGGAGCACCGCGCTATTCTATCAGCGGCGGCCAGGGTGGTTGGGGTCGGTGAATTCAAGCAGTTCGATGGGCGCGCCATTTTCGACTATGAACGCGACGCGGACGCCGTCGGATGGGCTGTTAGGAGGAATCAGGATTTCCCGCCCAGCAAGCTCCGAGGTGAGATCAGCGACTTCAAACGCGACGTGCGGAACGTGCCGGACGAGATCAGGGACCGCTGCGTCCGATTCAAAACGCATCCACTCCACGCCGAATTCGCTTTTCGCGTGGCTGACGACAAAGACTTTCAGGTGTTTCAAGTGGGTCTCCCCGGCCTTCGCTTCGATAGTGGGAATTCCGATGTGATGGTACCGGCGCATTGTTTTTTGCTCTCCGTGGTGTTGGCACAAATTCTACGCTATCGTTACCGCGTTTGAAATCGCGCCTCGTGGCCGGACTTTTGAGGCGCGGAGTCAATTGTACTTCACTGGTTTGGCGCGAGTCAGATTCGGAATGGATGACGAGCTAACCGGTATGACGGATGGGCATCGGAGAAAGTGCGGCCTTGCGAGGCAACTCAGGTCGGCGAGGCTCGACCGGCTTGGGGTTCCACCGGAGGTGGCACTGGCGGGGGGTCGAAAAAGGGACTCCTAATCGAGGCCACATCGAGACGACCACACAAATACCCGCATAAACACAGGCGATGCCTCATTTCGGGGTCCACGGATAATCGGGAAGGGAACGACCGGAGATTGCGTTGCCGATTCGTTGCGAGAGGGTCTTTCGCTACTTCTGGCGCTTGCGCATTTGCCACGTCAACCATATGAAAAACAAACCTGTCCCCACCCAAGCCAAGGCATCAAAGGGTTTGCGCCTTCGCTTGGTGCGTGCATCTGGTCGTGATGGATGAAGCTGTACACGAAGACGGCGACTAGCCAGACAGCGAGAACGGCGACGATCCTTCGTTCTACGATTCATGGTTTCACGTATCCACACGCACACCGACCATTCGTGAATCGATGGCTGTTGTTATCGTATCGCGGGCACGTCGGATACTTTCGCGGTCTGCCGCCCAGCTTGCCATTCTCTCGAACAGCCTTGGTCATTGCCTTCGAACTGACCGCCCCGCCGAACTTGCCCAGGAGCCGCGCTGCTTGTGATGCGTTCATGACTCCTTAAGTGCCGAGTCGTAGTAAATGACCCGCCCTCCCGTGTGCCGTGCTAAATTCAGTTCGCGGAACCAAGAGATGCTGAAAGGAACATGAATGGATGAAACGGGTAACGGAATACCGGTCACAGGCGTGATTCCGATTGACCGGATGATGGGAAGCGACGGAGAAGACACGAGACTCCTACGCTCGATGGCTTCCCAAGCCCAAGAATACCTCTTGTGCTTTCGATGGTGTAAAAAAATACGTGAAGTCTACTTTGCTGACGGATACGGTGGAGTCATTGCACTTTTTTTTGCGCGAATCGAACCGGCTCAAGCGGGCGTCGATGAATGGTTGTGGGTTGTCATTGGCGACGATTTTCCTCCTGCCTATCTGGTGACGGAGGAGTGCAAGACGCCCTTACAGGCTTTTGAAAGGTATATCGACGGTCTTGCTCAATGGATTCAGTTGGCAAAGCAGGGAAAGTCGTCAAAGGATTTGATGCCCATTTACGTACCCGCCAATGCAGAAAATGCGGCTGAACTTGACCGTAAGCTCAAGTTCCTGCGCGAAGTCGCCTTGCCCCAGTTTCAGATACCAGGCCAGCGCCCTGCTGAAAATCATTGAAGCGTGGCCATGCTAGGCACAGGGATGAGAGCTTCGGCTTCGTCGCGAGTGCCGAGACTCTCGCGCTTTTTCGAGGCCATCAATGCAAACCGCCGCCCACCACACACCGCCGCGTGGGAATAGCCGTCCGTCTCCGCGTGCCATCTTACTTCCCTCCCTTCTCTTTCGCCCACCGCGCTTCAACGGCTTTCTTGGCAATCTCCGTGCGCTCTGCGGGTGAAAGTTTCGCCGCGCGAGCTTTGCCGCCGCGAGATTGCAAGGCGCGGTCATAAACTCCAGCATTGGCGAGCAAAAGAATCTCACTCATACCTACCGCATTCCGCAGGTCATTTAGCTCACCAATCACCGCGTCCAATCTCTTCACCGTATCGCGAATCAGTCCCAAGAGCGCGGCACCGGAGGCGCTAACGTTCTTTGCCTGTTCTTTGCGATATTCCTCATAAAACTTTTCCGTTTGATCGTAAATCCTCGAGTGCTTCTTCCGGTCGAGTACTTTGTCGGCCATAACTGTTCTCCTTGTGCGCCGGCTAAACCGGCGAGGTGTAATGAATGCAAATGTCATACGAATGTGAACTAGCGACCCACATCGGCCCCGAGTCATGCGGAGCTGCTCGCAAGGGCAGCGTCGAAGCGTTGACAGGGGAACGTGCGGGCCGGGTATTCAGCCGCGTAAGAATCTCACTCCGGGACGCCGACGCTGTAAGGAGAAGCGGAAGGCCCCATCTGGAACACCGATATCGCGAGGTGTGCCAGAGTCCCGCGCGGTCAGAGACCCCGTGCACGTGCGCAGACACCTCGCGCGGGAACCGGGAGATCCCAAGTCCGCCCAGGGCCGCAATAGCCTTGGGACGCATCGGGAAGTCTAAGGACGTACGCCGATGACGAACGGACCTGGGAAGTCGGACAGACCCAATGTACCTGGGAAGTCTCCGAACAAAGCCGGACAATCGGCGGCGGAGGGGATGGAGGGAAGGGGACTGGCCAAAGGGAACCTGCCACAGCAAAACGCGTCCCGGACACCGAGCCGGAAAGACGCGCCGAGTGCGCTGGAGCGGGTACGTCAAGCAGCAGGAAAGGATAAGAAGTTGCGGTTCACGGCGCTTCTGCACCACATCTACAACCGGGAAACGCTGCGCATGGCTTACTTCCGACTGAAGAAGGAAGCTGCGCCAGGCGTCGACGGAGAGACGTGGCGGCACTACAGCGAGCAACTGGAAGGGAATCTCCAGGATCTTGCTGACAGGCTGAAGCGAGGAGCGTATCGAGCGAAGCCGGTGCGTAGAGTGTACATCCCGAAGGCCGACGGGCGGCAAAGACCGCTCGGAGTCCCGGCGCTGGAAGACAAAATCGTCCAGCGCGCGGCGGTCGAGGTGCTGAATGCCATCTATGAAACGGACTTTCTCGGTTTCTCGTATGGGTTCCGACCAGGGCGAAGCCAGCATCAAGCGCTGGATGCGCTGTATACGGGACTGCTGACGAGAAAAGTGAACTGGGTGCTCGATTTGGACATCAAGGGCTTTTTCGATGGAATTTCCCACGAATGGCTGGTGAAGTTCGTCGAGCATCGGATTGCGGACCGGCGCGTTGTGCGGCTCATCCAGAAATGGTTGAGAGCCGGCGTGCTGGAGGATGGGAAACGAATACGAGTGGAGGAAGGGACGCCGCAGGGTGGAAGTGCCTCGCCTTTGCTGGCCAACGTTTACCTTCACTACGTATTCGATCTGTGGGTCCAAGCCTGGCGTCAAAAGCGGGCGCACGGTGATGTCATCGTGGTGCGATTCGCGGACGACATCGTGGTGGGCTTTCACAGCAAAGCGGATGCCGATCAGTTTCGAGTGGAACTCACGGAACGAATGAAGAAGTTCAACCTGGAACTGCATCCCGAGAAAACGCGACTGCTGGAATTTGGTCCATTTGCGATCAACAACCGGCAAAGGCGTGGAGAAGGGAAGCCCGAGACATTCAACTTTCTCGGCTTTACGCACATCTGCGTAAAGAAGAGGAGCAACGGAATGTATACGGTGTTGCGGCAAACGATCCGCAAAAGGTTGCAGGCGAAGCTGAACGAGGTGAAAGCCGAGCTTCAGCGACGCATGCATACGCCCATTCCTGAACTGGGTAAATGGCTGCAAGCGGTGGTGCGTGGACACATCCGCTATTACGGAGTGCCCCAGAACCAACCGGCGCTGTTTCTTTTCCGGTTCCAAGTGGGACGGCTCTGGTACCGCGCGCTGTCGCGGCGCAGCCAGAATGGCCGCATCCTTTGGGACCGCATGCGGCGCCTCATCACTCGCTGGTTGCCTTTGCCTACCGTCTGTCATCCCTATCCTCTCCGCCGTATGGGCGTTATTACCTAAGGCAAGAGCCGGATGCGGTAGTGCCGCTCGTCCGGATCCGTGGAGGGGGTCGTGAGAAATCGCGATCCCTACTCCGACTCGTCGAGTGGGTTAGTTTCTATACTTGCAGCATACATGCTAGCACGTATAAAAAAGGTCAAAAAAAGACATACAATTCTAAACCATTACGTGAGAAAAGGATTTGCGACCGATGCGGCGGGCGAACTCCTAGCTTTTCTGCAAGAGCGGAATATTCGTCCTGGAGGTTCGCGAGGATCAATTCCGCATCTTTGTCGGTGTGAACAGCTCGACTCCCCAAGCGGCAATGAAGGGGGGATGAGGACGAGATGCTTGGGAGATCAAGAGTACCTCCCGATTACTTCAAGCCTGGGACTGCGCGATCTGTACGTTTTACAGCTTATATTCGTGTACAAAGGTGATCGCCCAGGATGGCGACAGTCGCGAACGAGAAATCCAACATATCCGCACCTCTCCCTGAGACATCTTGTAGCTAAATACGCCGATTTTCCCAGTACGCGAAAGCATGCCCCTAATTCCTACTCGTCCTCAAATATCAAATCAACTCTTCCGTTCGTTCTATCACTAGGTAGACAGCCCGGCATTGCGGCCCCGAATCGTGGAATATAGCACTGGTGCAGTCCATAGGTATACACTACCCCTGATTGGAGGTCCCCATGATGAAAGTCTTCCCGATTTTGTTCTGTGGTCTGGTAGGAATTTCTTTAGCCGGACCGGCTATTCCTCACCAGTCGGCTGGACAATCGGAAGTCTCAGCTGCAAAACCGGTGAACACTCTTCGACTTCTAAACACGGAGGAGTATTCGTACAAACAACAGAACCATCGATTCGCCGCTCTAAATGAGTTGCTCAGCTTTCTTCGGCAACAAGGCGGTTTGAGCAAGTCACCGGTTGACCTTGAAAATCCAAATCCGTACGTGCTAGCGATTACGACCTCGCCGGACGCCGACCACTATCAGATTGCTCTTCAGCGGCCTTCCGACATGAATGACAAGGCTACATGGTGCAAAACCGCCGCCTTCACTGATGACAGAGGGGTCATCTTTCTTGGACAAGCCATTGACTGCGAGGCGGCACCCAAGTGAAGCATCTCATTGACGTAGCGGTACTCGTGGCGCTTGCTTTGGCCGTCCGGTCTTTGGGCGTTCTCGCCCCGGTGTGGACCTCTACGTACACGCCACCTATTACGTCAATCCGCTTCGCATAATCGGCTTCTAGCGGTTGATGGGAATAGCGGCGGTGGGAGTCTCCTTCCGGTGCCGTTGCCTCACAAACGCGAGAACTGCATAATCCAAGCCCTCGGTAAACGGACGTTTGAGTACTTGTGATTCTCTGTCAGCGCCGATTCCTGTCCTGCATAAGACTCCAGACAGACCTGCAATGCGACCGCATCCGCCGGTAACAAGGCAAGACTCGCCAAGTATGTATTGAATGCCTGCGTATGCGTTGCCCTTGTTTGTCCGTCCGGCGAGGTTTGAGACTGCATAACCGTTTCTCCACAATTTCCACCCGCGCGACAACCGACGACCACGAGAGATAGTAGCAACGTGAGCAGGGGCTTCTTTCGGCGGGGCATCGGCTACGCAACGCAACATTTCTGTTGAAGTTCAGGCGACGGTGTATCTTCGGGGTGGAGTGGAGATTACGTTGATGATGGTCCAGGCGCGATTATACGCTGGACAACAGTGACCGTGACCTGAGGCTTCGGGACCTAACTTCGACGGCCACATCCAGCGCTAACAGGTCTACCGTTTTCAAATCATTGAGTAGTTTATCCATCGCGGACAGGCCTGCGACTTTCACACCGTCTCGCGTCAGGAGGTAGTTTCCGTCGCCCCTAACGACAACTCTTCCGGACAACTCTGGATGCTGGTAGATCGAAATCTGCAGCACGTCTCCGCTATGGATACGATAGTCTGCGGGCGCAGGTGGTTGCTGTATTTCCTGTGCATTCAATGCCCGCCCGCATGCGATAGTGGCCATCAGGAGTGCAGCGCCGAACCAAATCCGAAGGACTTTGGATTCGAGCATAAGAACTAATCATCCACCAGCCGATCAGGCTCTTGCCGACCGCATCTGCGCCATGCGCTCTTGGAATTGCCGCGTCAGATGCGGCACGATACCAAGCTGCCGCTCGATCAGCATAAGCTGGGCGCGATGATGCATCTCGTGCTCCTTACAGCCCAGCAGCTGCTCGAAGCGCGTCTTGGTGCCGGACCCGTCGGCTACGATAACCGTTTCGGCCAGGAACTCAGGTGTCAGCGTATCGAGCCACGCCGCAAACTGCTCGCCTTGGTTCCGCAGCAGATCTAGAATCTCCGCTTTTGTCCTGGGTTTCGCTTCCTCCGCCTTCACCCGATCCCCTAGTGCGGAGAAGTCGAAGCCCACGAGCGTCTTCACGCGTTGCTTACCGTGAATTTCTTCCCACATCTGCGGGGAGAGAGCGATGTGCGCCAACATCTGGCCGACGGACCGGCATTCCGGCGCCGGCACGTGGCCGTACTGCTGCTCGGGAACGTCTACCGCAACCTGAATGGTGTTCTTGCGAACGGTACGAAATGCAGTGGCTAGGTCTTGTCCGCCGTAAAGGGTCATGCACGTTCACCTCGTCGTGGTTTTCCGCCCGCTGCGAACTCCGGGACACATGCCGGACAGATGTCGAATTCGATGCGCGGTCCCCGCCCGAGGTCACTCGCTTCGGCGAGAACTAGTTCATTTTGCGGAGAGAAATCGGAGAATCTCTCGCATAACGCGGTTCTCCTTGATCCGTTTCGACCGGGGACTGAGCGTGCGCGGTGCCGTCGAAAATGATTAGGCGTGTCCCCGTCGCCACTTGCGTCATCGCGTGCCACGAGGAAAAGCGCTGGGCACCTAAACTTTTTGGTCGACCTCGAGCTGTCTGGTGCCGCGCCAAGCATTACCACGCGATCGTCCCCAGAAAAGTCTGCCGAGCGAAGCGAACACGGGTCTGCGTGAGTATCGGGTCCGAGTTTTGATTTTAGGCCCCTGTCTGGCTTACTCTCTCCCACACCGTTTTGGGCTCCCATGACCAAGCCAGACGGACTCACGAAGACGGTCATACCGCGGAGGCGTCAACACGAAATGAATGAACCACAACCAGACCAGATTCTGCAGGTAGGTTTGGGATTTTGGGCGTCGAAACGCTACTGAGCGCCGTTGAAATGGAACTGTTTACGGAGTTGGCGAAAAACCCGGAGGATCTTGAAACTCTCCAGGAACGGCTCGGCCTCCATCGGCGATCTGCCTATGATTTTCTGGATTCCCTCGTGGCGCTGAAATTTCTCGAACGCCGTGGCGGCAAGTATTACAACACGCCGTCCACAGACTACTTCCTCGACAAGCGCAAGCAGTCCTACATTGGCGGCTTGCTCGAGATGGCCAACCACCGGCACTATCCATTTTGGGGCCGTCTGACGACAGCGTTGCGTACCGGGCTCCCGCAAAATGAGATTAAGGACGGCGGCCCCGATGTTTTCGCGGCCATTTATGCCGACCCGTGCGTTTAAGAGAGTTCCTGCGGGCCATGACCGGCGTGAGCCACGGCGCGAATATGGCGATCGCTCGCAAGTTCCTATGGAGCAAATATCGGACGGTCGTGGATGCTGGGACCGCACAGGGCGACCTGATTACCCAGGTAGCGCTGGCCAATCTGCACCTTGAAGGGATTGGCTTTGATTTGCCGGAGGTGGGACCGGTTTTCGAAGATTACGTGGCGGCCAACGGACTTTCTAATCGCGTAAAATTTTCGCCCGGTAGTTTCTTGAATTAGCCGTTGCCGAAAGCTGACGTGGTCATGATGGGCCACGTTCTGCACGACTGGAATTTGGACGAGAAGCGAATGCTGGTTCGCAAGGCACACGAAGCGCTCCCGGAGGGCGGCGCCTTCATCGTGTACGAGAGTATTATCGACGATGATCGCTCGACCAATTCTTTTGGGCTGCTCATGAGCTTGAATATGCTGCTGGAAACTCCCGGTGGGTTCGACTATACGGGCGCCGATTGCGCTCGGTGGATGAAAGAAGCGGGATTCCGCGAAACCAGCGTAGAACATTTGGTGGGCCCGGACTCGATGGTCATCGGGATCAAGTAACCGGCAGCCAACTGCGGTGCGCGTATGGCGCAACTCAGGGAGCATCTGCGCGACACCGTTCGTCTGTTGGGCAAGAACCCACCATGCGTTCGCCCGCGCTCGGAATCCGCGCGAATCCCGCCATTTTGTGCTAATCCCCGGGCCGATCGCCTTGTCGAGGCTTCGCTGATTCGATCCTGTCGTCGCGCTCCGCAGTGAATGAACAGGTTCATATGGCTAGGGTGGAACGCTCGTGCGCCACTTCTCATAAGCGGGCTTTTCTGGCCGGCCCTGATTTCGGGTTGGTCTATAATTCGCGCTCGATGAAGTTGGGAGTCGAGGCTGTATATACTTTGGGCCATAAGGAGAACGGCTATGGCAGAGCTTGCCTTGAATGGCGGGAAAAAGACCAAACAGAAGGCGTTTCCCGTGTGGCCTCAGTATGACGAGAAAGAAAACAATGCACTCCTAGATGTGCTGGAAAGTCGCGTCTGGTGGAGAACGCCTGGAACACGAACCCTGGCGTTCGAGAGAGAGTTCGCGCAGTTTCACGGAGCGAAACACGGTGTCGCCGTAACCAACGGAACCGCCGCTCTCGAAGTCGCGATGTCCGCCCTAGGAATTAAAGCGGGCGATGAAGTGATCATTCCTGACTTCACCTTCGTCGCAACAGCCAGTGCGGTCCTCTATGCAGGAGCCATGCCTGTAATGGTGGACGTTAGTCGGGACACTCAATGCCTGGATCCGCTGCTCGCCGAGGCAGCGATAACGTCGCGCACGAAGGCAATTATTGCTGTGCATATGGGGGGACACCCCGCCGATCTTGACGCTCTTGGTGCGTTGGCGAAACGCAAAGGAATCGCTCTCGTCGAAGACAGCTCTCACGCTCATGCGACGGAATGGAAAGGACGGCGCATCGGGACTTTCGGAACGGCGGGAACCTTCAGTTTTCAAGCCAGTAAGTTGATGACCGCTGGCGAAGGCGGAATTGTTATCACCAACGACGGCGCTTTCGAAAAACTGGCCCGCAGCATGCACGATTGCGGCCGGATGCCCGGCGAATGGTTTTACAGCCACTATATTAACGGTTCGAATTATCGCCTCAGCGAATGGCAGGGCGCTGTCCTGCGTGTCCAACTCGGTCGACTTGATGCGCAAACTGCGCTGCGCCATAAAAACGCACAGACGCTCGACACCTTGCTCTCAAAGATTCCAGGTATTACGCCGCAAAGCTTGGATCCGCGATGCACACGCAATAGCCACTACGCCTACATTTTCCACGTAGATTCCAGGGCATTCGCGGGTGCCCCCACGAAGAAACTGATTGAAGCGATGAACGCGGAAGGAATTACCAACCAGGCCAGCTATCCTCCCATCCATGAACTGGATGTTTTTAAGAATGGCGAATACCGCAAACGGCTGTGCGGCTCTCAGGCAACCGAGCCTCATGCTTTTCTTCAGTCAGAGTATCCGAACACCAATCGGGCAGCTTATGAAGCCATCTGGATTCCTCAGCCCGCGCTGCTCGGCGACGACGAAGACATGCACGAAATCGCAGCTGCTTGGCAGAAGATCCAGAAATTTGCAAAAGAACTTGTGTGATTTCTCGGAGAAAGCCGTCATGTATACCCTTCCTCAGCTTGCAAAGACCAAGCTAGACGCCGACGAGACGTAAAGTTGGATCGCGTAACGCCTGACGAACCGTCTAAAACGCCCTGTTTCCGACGAGCATCCGCATCACAATTGTGCCGCCAATCGACAGCAGCAGCGCCACAGGCATAGCAATTGCGCCCACCTTGAAAAAGCTCCAGAAGCTGACCTGCAGTTTTTCCTTGCGCAGTGCAATGAGCCACAGGATGGTCGCCAGCGAGCCCGTGATCGCTAGGTTCGGCCCCAAGTCAACGCCCATGAGCACGCAGGCGGCAGTCAAGCTCTTCGACTGCACCGCTTGCAGTGTGCTTCCAGCAATAAGCCCCAATGGCAGATTGTTCACCAGATTGCTCGCCAGGCCGACCACGAACGCGGAGATGTAGGCGCTCATCGGCGCCGCTAGCGTCTCGGCCCAGCTCAGCCACGCTTCTGTGTATTTCATCGCCCCGATCGTTTCCACCGCATCCACCATCACGAACAAACCCGCAACCAAGGCTAGCGTCGTCCAACTGATCTCTCGCAGCAACGGCACCGGATTGCTTCGAGTCTTGAACGATACAAGGGCGGCGACCACCACGGCTGTCAGACACGTGGGTAAGCCTAGGTCCCAGCCGAACGCCGAGGCAACCAACAAGGTGAATACTGTAGCGAGCAAGCCTCCGAGAACCATCTTTCCATCGAGCGTCAACAAATGGTTCTCCACGTTGCATGCAATCGGTCCTTCGATCTGCCTCCGGAAAATCCAGCGAAGCACAAAAAACGTTACGACGATCGAAATCACGGAAGGTACAGCAAACCACGACAGCCAATGTGCCAACGGCGGCACACTCTTCTGAAACACCACAAGGTTGGCTGGATTCGAAATGGGCAGGACGAACGATGCGGCGTTCGCGGTAAACGCACATACAAACAAGTAAGGCAGTGGCTCAACTCCGACCTTTCGCACGACGGCCAAAATTGCAGGAGTAAGCACTACTGCGGTTGCGTCATTGGACATAAGAATCGTCACGATCGTCCCGACGGCGTACGCGAGCAAGAACAATCGCGAACACGAGCCCTTCGCGTGCCGCACGGCGGCCGAGGACAGCCAATCGAAAACGCCATATTCGTGGGCCAACTCGGACAGCAGCATCATGCCAATCAGGTACAGGTAAACGTCCGTTCCTTTCTCTATAGCCCGCGCCGCGATTCCGAATGGCAACAACCGGAGGACCAGGAGCAAGCAAACGCCCGCTCCAATCCAGTACACCTCCGGGATGTTTCGCGGCCGGACCAGCATGAGCGCGATGCACACGACGACGATTGCCGCCAAAAGAGTGTGATCCACAGAAGGGGAAAACATTTAATCGCCCCTCCCGCGCCTGGGGCGGCGTGGCCAAGTCTCGGTAAAAGTTGTCATGGAAGGGCGACTGCCTCACTTTAACTACTGGTCCGAAAACTTTCAGAACTTTTCACGCAGGAAGCATCGCAAACCGGTAACAGATGAAAAATACCTGGTTTCCTTGAGTCGCGATGGCAACAATCGAAAGGCCTGCACAGTCGCCGCGGTTGTATCAAGTCGAGTTTCAACTGGACCCGATATCTGTCTGTATGTCTGTCGGTTGGATTTTCCAGGCATGGAAACCAGCGCGGTAGCATCTTCTTGGTGCAGGGCCGCCCGCGAAGTTGTGGACGAACTGTTAGAAGATTTGTTGAGGAAGGGATTCGAACGGCCTGATTATATCGTGAGTTCGACAAGGACCGCTTCCGAGCCGTTGTCTGGGTCGGAGAATGCGATGGCAAGTTGATCGAGGGGAATCTTGGCTGCCTCGGCTTTGACTTCCTCTCGGAGTTCCAAAGCCGCTTCCCAGCGCGGGCGGCCCTGACTTGGCAGTTCGCAACAGCAAGCCACCGCGGCGAAGCTGCGGCCGAATTGTCTTTCGCCAAACGCTTGGAACGAAGCGCGCGCGTCAAATGGCGCGCCGGGCCTGAGGTCTGTGAGGATCTCTTCGTCGGCCTGAAACCATTGCAGCTGAGTGTCCGGTTCTCTGTGCGAAATTGTCATTCTTGTCACCCCTTCTTGCACAAGAGAGTACCGTTTTCCGTTTGACGAATACGACTGGTCTCTGGGACAGGTATGGAACTGTCCCAAACCTGGCAACGGTTTTTCGGCTACGTTGAGATCTGGACCAGTTTCGAAAATGCTTGGTTCTGAGCGCGTCGGTTGACGACGATGCCTTCCATTGTGTTCATGGGTGCGGCGGCGGTTGTTGGCGCACTGCGGGCTCGGGAATGCCTTAAGCCGAGTTGCTGTTCTAAATCGGAGAGGACGATTTCGACTGGAAGCTGGATCGTGTGGCGGCAATACATGGTTTCGGTCGAGAAGAAGGTGCCATTCTCGTAAAATTTGTTTGCCGGGGCGCCTCCGCCGCAAAATGCGAAGTACTCGCATTGAGTGGCACAGTTCTGGACGCCGGCGTGAACCTCGGTGGCGATGCGCAGAAAAATCGGATTTTGCAGCAGGGTTTCGAGACTATCTTGTTGGACGTTCCCGAAGACGAAATTATTGTAGGTTGCGCTCGCCGAACCTAGCAGCTCCGGAGAAAAGCTGGAGATATTTCCGTTCCAATCGATACTGAGAATACCGAACGGAAGTGTTTGCTGATTGCCGCACGTTGATTCGGAGCCGGTCACATTGGCAATGGCGCTGTACGCCCGGTCGAATTCGCGGATCGGGAGATACCGGCTGGATTTCTGTTGAAGCGTATAAATGCGACGAAAGAAGGCCTCGACCTTATCATTGGACGCGTCTGAAATAGTCGACGAGCGATTGATCCCTTCGAGCTCCTCGATATTGAAACCGATCTGGAATGCGCCAAGATTCAGAAAGAACTCAAAGATCTCGTCCGAATGATCCAGCGAATCGGCTGTGACGACGGAAATTGTGTGAAAGGGTATCGAATTTGCTTTTAAGGCTTCGATTCCGCGCATAACGTGTGCGTGAGTGCCTTGTCCGCGACGATCTTTCCTGTGGCTGTCGTGAATAAACGCGGGGCCGTCGATGCTGACCCCGATGCTGACATTGTGTTCCTTGAACAAATCGCACCAGCGCTGGTCGATGATCGTGCCATTCGTCTGAATGGAGTGGGTCACATTGATTTGCGGCGCCATGGCTTTTATGCGGGCGAAGGCGTCCTCGTAGAATGCCAACGGAACTGAGAGCGGTTCACCAGCATGCCAGACGATGCTCAGTGTTTCCTTCACCAGGCCGCTCTTCAAGACCAAGTCGAGCGACCGGTCGATTACATCGCCGGACATTTTTTTTGGATTGCTGCGGTCGGGAAGATAGCAGTAATCACAGTTGATATTGCAGAAGGGCGTAGGCTGGAGGATCAGGAGATCGATCCGATCCGGATGCTCTGGCATTTCGCGTGTGTTGCCTGAATTCATTTTCGCGCTCCCTTTCTACGGCATTAACTAAAGCAGCAAAAAAACGGCTGTGATCGATGGCGTTCGCGTGGAGAGTAGGTCGATCACAGCCGCCAAAGCTTAGTAGTTGACCCAGTTTCGCCAGGAATTACCCCAGTTGACCCACTTGCGCCAGTTGTTCCAGTTGACCCAATTGTTCCAGTTGCCCCAGTTGATCCATTCGGCGAGCAACGTCTGGGCGCGGGGAGTCTCCTTGTCGGCGTTGGCTGTGGTATCGGTCCGGAGCTTCTCTTTCAGAGCGTCTTGGACCGCAACGGCCCGGTTCACCACGGAGCTCGGAACAGGCGTGTTTGCGTGCGCGGCCCCGCTGATTAGCAGGCCGCCGGCGAGGATTGCGGCCGAGGTAATCTTGCGGATGCGCTCGATCAACGAAACTTTTTTAGAGGTTGGATTGTCCGTCATGGTTCTCCTTTCGGGCTGGAATGAACGTTTTGACTGTTTCGTTCGTTTTGCCCTTGCACTGACTGTTACGAAGGATGGAAAGGAAAGGGGTAATGAGATAAAGGGTAAATTAAGCGGTTACGGTCTCAGGGGCGAGCGGGCCCAAAATAGGCGTCGGCGGCGTGCAACGGACGCCGGAAGTTGGGCCGATGGAATCGGCAATATTGGCGCTTGCGACGGGTGCGTTTGCGCACACGCATCCATTCAACCGAGGCACGAAGGGTTCGCCTTAAGCGGGATCGTTCAGGTAAGGTTCCATGCTGGCGTAACCATTAAAGTTGCCGGGAGTGCTGTTTGGCAGACCAGTCGAACGGTGCTCTCCATACTGCCAGTCCTCATGGAAAGCTCGGGTCTTACGTGGCGCCATCCCGGGCCACGTTCCGTAAGGACTTCGTTGATAAGGCAGAGGGACAAGTTTTATGTACGGCTGGAGAGATTGCGCTGGTGGAATTCGGCTAGTAGCGTGCGAGCGGCAGCGAAGGGAGTTATTTCGCCGTTGCGGACCTCATTTTCGATTTCCGGAAGCTTGCGCGCTATTTCGGGGTCGCGACGAAATGCCGTTTCGAGGTCAGCGCTGATGATTTGGTGCATGGCCGACAGCCATTGCTCGCGGCGTAGCTCAGCCCGAAGGCCATGCTCTTGTTGGAATTTTTCGTGGCGCAGGATGCAATCCCAGATTTCGCCGACGCCCGAGCCCGTTTTCGCGCTACAGAGCAGGACTGAAGGAATCCAGCCGCCGGGGCCGGGCGCGAAGAGATGAAAGGCGCTGGCATATTCTGTTCTTGTGTTTTGGGCGCGCTCGAGCCCCGATCCATCCGCTTTGTTGACGGCGACGGCGTCGACCAGCTCGAGAATTCCGCGCTTGATTCCCTGAAGCTCATCGCCAGCTCCGGGCAGCAGGAGCAACAAAACGAAATCAACCATGGAACGAACGGTAATTTCGGATTGACCTACGCCGACGGTTTCAATCCAGATGTTGTTGAAGCCTGCAGCTTCGCAGACGAGCATGGTTTCGCGGGTTCGTCCGGCTACTCCGCCGAGCGAGCCGCGTGAGGGAGATGGACGGATGAAGGCGTTCGGCTCACTTGCCAATTGTTCCATGTGCGTTTTGTCGCCGAGAATGCTCCCGCCAGTGATGGGGCTGGACGGGTCGATGCTGAGGACGGCCAGTTTCTCTCCGGGCTCGCGAAGAATGTGCATACCTATCTTGTCAAGGAAGGTGCTCTTGCCGACGCCGGGGATGCCGGTGATGCCGACGCGGCGGGACTTTCCCGTGTGAGGCAGCAGGGCATCAAGAATCTCCGCGGCGACTTCGTTGTCGGAGGGAAGATGGCTTTCGATTAGCGTGATGGCGCGCGCGAGAGTCGTACGGTCTCCCGCGAGCACACCGGAAACGTATTGTTCAGCCGATAGACGGCTTGAGAGCAAAGCTTACCCCTGCAATACACGCAGAACTTCCTGCGCGGAGACCGGAATGGGTGTTCCAGGCCCGAAGATTCCAGCGGCGCCGGCTGTGCGAAGTGCCGCAAAATCCTGAGGAGGAATCACACCGCCCACGACGACAAGGATATCCGGCCGGCCCAGCCTCTTCAATTCCCGAATGACCTCTGGGACGAGAGTCATGTGTCCGCCGGCAAGCGTGGAAATGCCAAGCACGTGCACGTCGTTCTCGACGGCGATGCGGGCGACTTCTTCGGGGGTCTGGAAGAGAGGGCCGAGGTCCACGTCAAAGCCCAAGTCGGCGAAGGCTGTGGCGATCACTTTCGCCCCGCGGTCATGGCCGTCTTGTCCCATCTTTGCGACCAGAATGCGCGGGCGGCGGCCCTCGGATTTGGCGAAGGAAGTGACGAGTGCGCGAGCTTTCGCGAATTCGGGGTCTTGGCGGCTTTCTGAGGAATAGACACCGGAAATCGTGTGATGGACAGCCTGATATCGGCCGAAGACTTTTTCGAGAGCCATCGAGATTTCCCCGAGAGTTGCTCGCTTTCGAGTGGCGGCGACGGCAAGTTCGAGGAGGTTACCTTCGCTCGTTGTGGCACAGATTGTCAGCGCGGCCAGAGCGGCCTCTACATCCTTTGCGCTGCGTTCGGCTTTAACTTTTTGAAGGCGCGCGAGTTGATTTTCTCTGACGGCGGCATTGTTCACGACCAGAACGTCAATAGCCTTCTCGTCGGGGACAGCGTACTTGTTCACGCCGACGATGATTTCTTGCCCGGAGTCGATGCGCGCTTGGCGCCTTGCGGCGGCTTCCTCGATGCGCATCTTTGGCAGGCCGGATTCGATGGCGCGGGTCATACCGCCGAGCTTCTCGACTTCCTGAATCAGCGTCCATGCTTTTTCCGCGAGGGCTGCAGTGAGGGATTCGATGTAATAGCTGCCGCCCCAAGGATCGACGGTGTGAGTAATGCCGGTTTCCTTCTGGAGATAGATTTGGGTGTTACGCGCGATACGGGCGGAAAGATCGGTTGGGAGCGCGAGCGCTTCGTCGAGCGCGTTGGTGTGCAGGGACTGCGTCCCCCCCATGACCGCGGCCATGGCTTCGATGGTGGTGCGCATGACGTTGTTGAAGACGTCTTGCGCGGTCAGGCTCCAGCCGGACGTTTGCGAGTGTGCGCGCAGGGCCATCGATTTTGGATTTTTGGGGTTGAACCGCTTGACGAGCTTAGCCCAAAGAAGACGCGCCGCGCGCATTTTTGCAATTTCCATGAAGTGATTCATGCCGATCGCCCAGAAAAAGCTGAGGCGAGGTGCGAACTCATCGATGTCGAGTCCGGCATGCAATCCAGTTCGGAGATACTCGAGACCATCGGCGAGCGTGTAGGCCAATTCAATGTCGGCCGTCGCTCCGGCTTCCTGCATATGATAGCCGGAAATCGAAATGCAATTGAATTTGGGCATGTTTTTGGCGCAAAAGCGGAAAATATCTCCGATGATGCGCATGGAATGGCCCGGCGGATAGATGTAGGTGTTGCGGACCATGAACTCCTTGAGGATGTCGTTCTGAATCGTGCCGGTGAGCTTTTGCGTGCTGACACCTTGTTCTTCCCCGGCAACAATATAGAAGGCCATGATTGGGAGGACGGCTCCGTTCATGGTCATAGAGACGGACATCTGGTCGAGGGGGATCTTGTCGAAAAGGATTTTCATGTCTTCGACGCTGTCGATGGCTACGCCCGCTTTCCCAACGTCGCCGGTCACACGCGGGTGGTCGGAATCGTAGCCGCGGTGCGTAGCCAGGTCGAAGGCGACGCTGAGACCTTTTTGTCCGGCGGCGAGATTGCGCCGGTAGAAGGCGTTTGAGTCTTCCGCTGTCGAAAAGCCGGCGTATTGGCGGATGGTCCATGGATGCAGCGCGTACATGGAGGCGTAGGGGCCGCGAAGAAACGGCGGGAAGCCTGCGGCGTAATCCAGATGCTCGATTCCGGACAAATCCGCGGCCGAATAGAAAGGTTTTACTTCGATGCCCTCGGGGGTCATCCATTTCTGGGGAATCATGCGAGCACCCCTTGCCAGCGCGACAGAAATTCCACGGCGTCCATTCCCGAGTACACGAAGTCTTGCACCCCGGCAGCCCGGAGCGAGGGGATTTGCTCTTTGGGATTGCCGGCAACGATCACGGGTGAACTCGTCTGCTTACAAATTTCTCGAGCGAAGGGCAAATATTCGGGATCCGAGCTGCACAGGACGACAAGGCTGGCCGACTCGAGCGTTTCCGAGTTCACCACTTCGAATCCCGCACAGCCGAACAGATTCAGACAGAAGTTGGCGCGCGCCGTTTTCATCTTGACGTCGCCGCGCTGCAGTAGCAAAACGCGCGGCCGCTTGCCGGAGGTCTCCACGCGCTGACGTATTTTTTCGAATGGTTCTGCCATCCGCCAAGGAGTTGCCGGCAGGGAGGCATCCCCGGGTAACGTCTCTTTCAGGTCAGGATAATTATTTACGCCAACTAATGTGCGTTTGCGTTGTGCAACCGCTCTTTCCTTCGCGACTCGGACAGCGGCGATTGCGGCGTCGCGGTGTTGAAAGCCGGTTGCGTAGACTTTGTGCGCTTCCGCAGCAATGGAGCCCGTCAGTGACTCGATGTAATAGGAACCTCCGCCGGGATCGGAGACTTCGTCGAAATGCGATTCTTCCCGGAGGATGCGGCCGAGACTGCGGGCGAGATGTTCGGGGAATCGGGCCGGCTCGACGACCAGATAATCGCACCCGCCAAACACCGCACTCATGGCTTCGGTGGTGCAACGCATCAGATTCGCCGGCGGATCATAAAGGCTTTTGTCGGCCATCGAGGTTCTTGACCAGACAACCATGGGTTTGCTGGAGAGGCGAACCCAGAGTTGGCGGGCTGCGCGCAATTTTGCAATTTCGAAGAAATAGTTCGTTCCGATGGAGAAAACGAAGATATTTCGCTTACCTCGGGATTCCGCGAGGGCATAACCGATCTCCTGAACCGCGGTGGCTCCTTGCTCGTGCAGCAGATCGCCGCGCACGGCGTCTTTGGGGATATCGGCGGCAACTGCGATCTGCCAGGTTCCTGTGGACCGGGCCACACCGGCGTCGGCGGGGAAATCCTCGGCTCGGTAAAACGGGCGGACGGCGATGCCTTCGTCGGTGTCCCAGAGCAGTTTCTTGTCGTAATCCGCGCCCTTCAGGTCCGCCCGGATGGCCGCTTCCCATTCCGCCGTCGGTATTTCTGGAAACTCGTCCCACCTCACGCTTGGCCCTCCTGGACGACCTCGATGAGATAGCCGAGCTCTGTCGCCTCCGTGGTCTTCGGGTGCACAAAAAACACGGTTGTGCCGCGGGAGCCCGGACGCGGGGCTGAGTCAACCATGTGAACACCTTTTGCCTTCAGGTAGTCGAATGCCTTGTGAATATTCGCAACGCGCAGCGCGATGTGCGCAAATCCTCCGCGGCCGCCGCGTTTTTCGATCTGTTTCGCCACCGGAGAATCGGCAGAAAGGGGCTCCAGCAGTTGCACCAGATTCGGTCCATCGCCGATGCGCAACAGAACCTCGCGAACCATGTCCTTGCCGTGAACGTCTTCTCGATGAATTTCCGTGAAGCCCATCAACTTATAGATATTCACGTGATTTTCCAGTTCCCCCTGTTTTACGGAGATTGCCACATGATCGTAAAAGAGAAATCCCGGAAGTTCGTTGGCTTCTATGCCCATGCCAGCACCACCTGCAAGCTTTGCTGTCCTTTATAACAGTGTAGCCTAGCATTGCGGTCGTTTCTGCCGCTGTGCCGCAGCACTCACCCAAACCATCAAAATGTTCAATCGTGAAAATTCGTGGCCGGTGCATCCGAACAAGCGGTCTGCACGGCGCGTTCCGCCTCGGAATCAGGGAAACGTAGTTCACGCAGAATCTGGCGAGTGTGTTCTCCGAGGATAGGTGGAGGAAGACGATATAGGATCGGTTGTGCTTCGAGCCGGATGGGGTTCGCGATGCTGCGAACTGTTTTGAGTGAGGGATGATCAAGTTCGACGATTAACCCGCGCGAAATGGTTAGGGGAGCGTTTAGCGCCTCGCCGACGGTCTGGATCGGCGCGGCCGGAATGTCGGCGGCCATTAACCGACTGACCCAGAATGCTGCAGGGGATGCAGCAAATCGCTGTTGAAGAAGAGGAATCAAGACTTCGCGGTGCTGGATGCGATCGGCGTTGGTAGCGAACCGAGAGTCCGCGCCGAGTTCCATTTCCAAATCGAGCAGCTGCACAAGACGCTGCCAAACCGGCTGTGTGCCGACGGCAACGACAAACGAACGCGCGTCGCTTCCTTGAAACAGCTGGTACGGGACGATGCTCGGATGTGCGTTGCCCCAGCGGGAGGGAGAGATTCCGGCGTTCAGGAAATTGCTACCGATATTAGCGAGCCAGGTTAATTGAGAATCGAAGAGAGCCATATCGAGGAAATCGCCTTTGCCAGTGCGCTCGCGGGCATACAAGGCCGCCAGAATACCCATCGCTCCATACAGTCCGGTGGTAATGTCGGCGATCGCGACCGGGAAACGGGTAGGTGGACCGCCGGCTTCCCCCGTGAAACTCATGACTCCGGCTTCGGCTTGCGCCAGGATATCGTATCCGGGTTGGCCAGCCTTGGGCCCGGCGAAGCCGTAGCCGCTGATGGCACAATAAATTAAACGCGGGTGTTTTGCGCGGAGCGTGACAGGGTCGATGCCGCGGCGCTGCAGGGATGCGAGGCAAGGCTGATTGCAGATGAATACGTCGGCTTGGGCGAGGAGGCGATGGAGGATTTCCGAACCGAGCGGATGATCATAGTTCAGTGTGATGGATCTTTTGTTGCGATTGACGGCCAGGAAGTAGGCGGACTCGTTGCCAATGAAAGGAGGGCCCCAGGTGCGCGATTGGTCTCCGATGCCCGGGCGCTCGACTTTGATGACCTCGGAGCCCAAATCGCCCAACATCATGGCGCAGTATGGGCCGGCGAGCGCT
Source organism: Candidatus Acidiferrales bacterium (assembly GCA_963722985.1). GTDB lineage: Bacteria > Acidobacteriota > Terriglobia > Acidiferrales > UBA7541 > Acidiferrum. The sequence goes on from CAVROZ010000012.1 coordinate 240,470, forward strand.
TCGGAAAGTTCGACGACCCGAATACCGTCGAGGAGCATGGACATGCTAAAGAATTATAGCCGAGCGAATCGGCAGCCCATAGCTGACTCGAGATGCTGCCCTCTGAAGGGCGGCTCTACAACAAGAGTGCCTGCATTCCGGGCCGCGCCCGTTATGACAACGAACCAGCGACGGCGGCTTTCCTTGCTTGAGGACGAGCGTTCTCAGACAATATTAGGTTTACAGACGGATCGGAAACTCAAAGAGAGTGCAGCGCGCAGGACGGAGACCCAGGAACGATGGCTAATCTGCCACACCTACCTAAACGATTTGTTGCTTATTTTTCGATGGAAATTGCGCTGGAAAACTCCATGCCGAGTTACAGCGGAGGGCTCGGCGTGCTGGCCGGCGATACCATTCACGCCGCAGCAGATATCCGGTTGCCGATGGTGGCGGTATCGCTGTTATATCGGAAAGGATTTTTCACGCAGCGACTATCCGAAGATGGCTTGCAGGCCGAAGAGCCGGTGGAATGGGACGTCGAGAAATTCCTGGTGGAAGAGGCACCACGCGTCTCGGTTTCGTTGGAAAATCGCACCGTGGAACTCCGCGCGTGGCGGTATACAGCGAAAGGCGTGCGCGGGTATGAGGTGCCGATCTATTTTCTGGATGCCGATTTGCCGGAGAATGACCCGCGCGACAGGGAACTGACGGGTTCGCTCTACGGAGGAGATCCCTACTACCGGTTGGCTCAAGAGATGCTGCTCGGAATTGGCGGCGTGCGTATGCTGCGCGCACTAGGGCATACGGAATTGATGCGCTATCACATGAACGAAGGGCATGCGGCGCTGCTGACCATCGAATTGCTGGAAGAGGAGGCCAAGCGCGCGGGCCGTAGCTCCGTCAAGGGCGAAGATATCGAACGCGTGCGCAGCAAGTGCGTTTTTACAACGCATACCCCGGTGCCGGCGGGCCACGATAAATTTCCTGTGGAGTACCTGACGCGCCTGAATCCCGAGTTGGGGCGGATTTTTGATGAGAAAGACGCTTCGTCGGCGGAACTGATCAAGAGCATCCTGCAAGTGGAGCAAAGCTTTCCGAATCTGGTCGAAGCGGCGAAGCGAGGCGCTTCGTTGAATATGACGTATCTGGCGTTGGGGCTGAGTAACTATATCAATGGTGTCGCGAAGTTGCATGGCGAGGTCTCTAGGAAGATGTTTCCCAACGTCCCGATCGAGGCCATTACGAATGGAGTGCATGCGGCGACTTGGTGTTCGGCCCCATTTCGCGATTTATTCGACCGGTATATTCCTTCCTGGCGCGAAGACAACTACAGCTTGCGCGGAGCGTTGGGTTTACCTCCAGAAGAGGTATGGGCGGCGCATCTGCTGGCGAAACACGACTTGCTTGAGGCTGTGCGGAAAAAGACCGGGCTGAGGTTGGACCCCGAAGCTTTCACGATCGGGTTTGCGCGCCGCGCGACCGGCTACAAGCGAGCCGACTTGATCCTCAGCGATCTGGATCGTCTACGGCACATCGCCAAGAATGTGGGTCACTTTCAGATCGTTTTCGCTGGCAAAGCGCACCCTAAGGACGCCGGCGGAAAAGACATCATTCGCCGGATTTTCAAAGCTAAGAAAGCCCTGAAGAAAAACGTCAGCATTGTTTTTCTGGACAACTACAACATGGACCTGGGCGGGACGCTTACTTCGGGCGGCGACCTGTGGCTGAACACCCCACAATGGCCATTGGAAGCTTCCGGCACGAGCGGTATGAAGGCTGCGCTGAACGGGGTGCCCAGCCTGAGCATTCTGGATGGCTGGTGGGTGGAAGGACACATCGAAGGCGTGACGGGCTGGTCGATTGGAGAATCGCACCGCCGTGACCCTTCGCCCGAGGCGGTAACGGACAACGCGCAGGATGCCGAGAGCCTTTACGCGAAGCTAGAGAGTGTGATTATTCCGATGTTTTATGAAGACCGCAACCGCTACCTGGCCGTGATGCAGCACGCGATTGCCATCAACGGATCATTCTTCAATACGCAGCGCATGGTGCAGCAATACATTACGGATGCCTATTTGCGATAGGCCGCCGCGGCGGGCGTTTCCCTTCGGGGCGAACCTCCATCAGCATGACTTTGCGGGGCAAAATGTGGAACCCGGCTTTACGATAAAACTGCTCGGCATGCTTATTGTGGTTTAGTACTTGGAGCTCGACGTTTTGTATACCGCGCTCGCGGCAGAAATCTTCTACTTCATAAAGGGCCAGCGTACCTACGCCACGATTGCGGAAACGCCGTTCGACATACACATCCGTGAGCATGCCCTCGACGCCGCCGTATTCGAGATCGAAGTTGTAGGTCAGCAACGTGTATCCCACCGGCCTTTTGTGAGCTTCCATCAGCCAGGCTTGGCCTAGAGAAAGGTTGCGGAGAAGCGTATCGAGCCCCCGGCTGAGGGATTTCAGACGGTACGGGATTTTGTCGAACCGGTAGTAAGCGACGATGAGCTTGAGCAAAGCCTTGTGGTCTTTGGGGCCGCCGGGGCGGAAAGTCACGAGCATAAGACCTCCGGATTCGGAACACTATCGTACTGCAGGTGTGCGGGCGGCGGGAAGCCTATGCGACTCGGTTTTTGTAGAGGGCCATGCCGACGGCCGAATCCATGCCGATTTTTTCGAGCGTGCGGATTTCGCGAATTGTCGAGATGCCGCCGGCTGCGACGACCGGGAGTTTCGTAGCGGCGCGCAAGGCTCGAAACCACTTCAGGTTCGCGCCGGTCATGGTGCCTTCGCGATCGACGTCGGTGCAAAGAAAACCGCCGCAGTAAGGTTCCAGGGATTTGAATACATCGGCGGGTTCGACGGAGAGCGAACTGCGCCAGCCGTGTGTGACGACGCGCCCATTCGCCGTGTCGAGTGCTATCAGGATATGGCTCTTCCCAACACGCGCCGCGAGCTGTTCCAAAAACGTCAGGTTCGGACGGTCTTGCCGGAACGCCGCGCTGCCGACGATGATCTGTTGCACGCCCAGCTTTTTCAGAGCCAAAGCGCGGCGAACAGTGCGGATGCCGCCACCTACGCGCACCTTCATCTTGTATTTATCGCGTGCTCTGACGCAAAGCTGCCGGACGAGCGCGTTGTTGTGGCCTGTACGCATGGCGGCATCGAGATCGATCACGTGAAGCCATTCGTAGGATGAAAAGCGATCGAGCAAACCGAGCACATCGGCGATGGCCAGTTCACATTTGCGGCCGTGAATGAGTTGCACCGCTTGGCCACGCTGCAAGTCGATGCAGGGAATCAGCAAGGCAGCCTCACTTCGACACCGTTTGCTTTCAGAAAAGATTTCAACGCGCGGATGGATTGCACTTGATCGTGAAAGATGGAGGCGGCGAGGGCGGCGTCGGCCGCACCTTGAGTAAACACTTCGAGAAAATGTTGCGGGAGCCTCGCGCCGCCGGAGGCGATCACGGGAACCCGGACGGTGCGGCTGATCGCAGCCGTGAGAGCTAAGTCGAAGCCCGACTGTGTGCCATCACGGTCCACGGAAGTCAGCAGAATTTCTCCGGCGCCGAGCGCTACGCCGTGCTCTGCCCAGTCCTCTGCCGTCCAGGTTGTGGCCACCCGCCCGCCCTTTACGCGCACCTGCCAATGTTCGTTTTCGCGTTTGGCGTCAATCGCGAGCACCACCGCTTGGGCGCCGAATTCGCGCGAAAGTTCGCTGATCAGTTCGGGACGTTGGACGGCGGCTGTATTCAGCGTGACTTTGTCTGCGCCGGCGCGCACCACGCAGCGCGCGTCATCGAGCGAACGAATGCCGCCGCCGGCAGAGAGAGGAATACTCAGTTGCTCGGCGACGCGGCGGATGGTTTCGAGAAACGTAGGTCGGTTATCGCGCGCCGCAGCGATGTCCAGGACGACAAGTTCGTCCGCGCCTTCGGCGTTGTAGCGAGAGGCAAGTTCCACCGGATCCCCGGCGTCACGCAAACCTTCGAAATGGACCCCTTTGACGACGCGCGAGCCATCCGTATCGAGGCAGGGAATGATGCGATGCGCAAGGCTCATGCGGCGAGCCTCAGGAAATTGCCGAGCAGCTTGGCTCCGGGAACGCCGCTTTTTTCCGGGTGAAATTGCACGCCGAAAATCTGAGCGGTTTCGAGCACCGCAGTGAATTCACTTCCATGCTCGCAAGTGGCTGCGGTTGCCGGTCCGCCGGCAGGAGCAGCATAGGAATGAGCGAAATAAAAATAAGAATCGGAAGGAATTCCGTCAAGAAGCCGGCAGTGGCGCAGGGGCCGCAGCCGATTCCATCCCATGTGCGGCAGCTTCATATTTCGCGGAAGTTGTTCGACGTGACCGTGCAAAAGGCCGAGACCGGAAAGCTCGGGCGCTTCGGCGCTGCTTTGATAGAGGGCTTGCAGGCCGAGGCAGATGCCGAGAAACGGCGTCCCGCGGGCAATGGCGGTGAGAAGCGGATTGCGCAACCCGCTTGCGTCGAGCGAATTCAGAAGGGCGGCCCAATGGCCCACGCCAGGGAGAATCAGGCAGGTCGCCGTGGTGATTTCTTCTGGCCGATTGGTGGTGCGGATCTCCGTTCCGAGGTGGTGCAGAGCGCGCGTGACGGAGGTAACGTTGCCTGCGCCATAATCGACGAGCGTGGCGATCACAGCAGTTCCTTGGTGCTTGGGAGGACGTCGCGCAGGCGCTTGTCGCGCGAAACGGCAAATCGCAGCGCACGGGCGAACGCTTTGAACAACGATTCTACTTGATGGTGTGACGAGCGGCCGTAGAGAACGCGGAGATGCACGTTGGCGCGCGCGGCTTGCGCGAAGCCCTGGAAAAAATCTTCGACGAGCTCGGTCTGGAAGCCGCCGACGGTTCGCGCAGAGAATTTCGCTTTCACCACGCAAAAGGCGCGTCCACCGAAATCGACGGCCGCGGCGGCGAGAGTTTCGTCCATGGGCATCAGAAAATAACCGGCGCGGAGAATGCCGCGCTTGTTTCCGAGAGCGACGTTGACGGCTTCCCCGAGGGCGATGCCGACATCTTCGACGGTGTGGTGTTGATCGACGGCAAGATCGCCAGTCGCCTTCAAGCGAAGATCGCAGGCGCCATGACGCGTTACCAGGTCGAGCATGTGGTCGAAAAAATGGATGCCAGTGGAGATTTCGGATTTGCCGCGGCCGTCGAGATTTAGGCGAAGGTCGATTTCAGTTTCCTTCGTCGCTCTGTGGATCGTTGCGGTTCTGGGCATGGAAGTTCCTAACGGCCAGGGCCAAAAAGTTGTAACAGTTTCTTGAGCTCGGCCTTCGTGCCAATGGTAATGCGGACGAATCCGAGGCCGAGATCATGGCTTCGTTCTCGCACGAGGATGTTGTGGCCTATCAGTTTCTTAAAAAAGGCCGGGCCTCGTTCGCCGAAATCCGCGAGAAGGAAATTCGCGGAACTGGGAAAGACGCGGACGCCGCGGCGCTCGAGCTCGTGGCCAAACCAGCCACGCAGGCGCTTCACATCGCGAACGTAGCGGGCAATTGTTTTGCGATCCTCGACGGCGGCGACGCCACATACGAGGGCGGCCAGATTGACGGGATACGGCGGCATGGCCCGTCGCACGAATGCCAGGGAATCGCGTCGGCCGATTACCGAGCCGAGGCGCAATCCCGCCATTCCTTCGGCTTTCGAGAAAGTACGGGCGACGAACAGATTCGGATATTGCCGGACCCAAGAAATCGCGGATTCCGGCGAAAATTCGGCGTAGGCTTCATCGAGAATCACGACCGTGTACGGCGCGGCCCTGACCAGTTTGCGAATGGCGTCGCCAGGCACCAAAGTGCCGGTGGGATTATTGGGATTGGCGAGAAAAAACAGCCGGGGCTTCTTGCGCAGCGCGGCGAGCGCTTCGTCGAATGGAAATTCCATGCTTTGGTTGTAGCGCAGAACCTTGACGCGGGCGCCGGCGATTTCAGCGTAATAGCGGTACATGGGGAATGTGGGCTCGCAGATGAGGACATCGGAGTGCGGCTCGACAAAGGTGTCGAAGAACACTCGCAATGCATCGTCTCCGCCATTGGTGAGAAGCAGTTCCTCCGGATGGACGCCAAAATAACGAGCGAGCTTGCGCGTGGGAACTTCATATTCGGGATACGTGGCTATTTCCTTGGGCGTTAGGCGGGCGAGCGCTCGGCGGGCCGCCTTGCTGCAGCCGCTGGTGTTTTCATTAAAGTCCAGCCGAATTTTGCCCGCCCGGCCTTCCGCGGGAGCTTCATAAGTGCGGCGCAGCAGAATGGCCTTGCGAACGGGAAGTTGCGCTTTCACTTGCGCACCTCAACCGCGTTGGCGTGCGCAAGCAAACCTTCGGCGCGTGCAAGAATCTGAACGTCGTCGGCCAAGCGGCGGTATCCCTCTGGGCGGATCGATTGCAGGTTGATTTGTTTCACAAATTCGGTGGCGGAAAGCCCGCCGCGGCGTCGTGCCCAGGCACCCGTCGGCAAGACGTGATTGCTGCCGCTGGCGTAATCGCCAAACGGTTGCGCGCTGAGGTTCCCGACAAAAATTGTACCAGCGGAATGAATTTGTTCGACCAGCGCCTGCGAACCTTCCGGCAGAGACAGATGTTCCGGAGCGAAACGGTTTACGAAGGATATCCCTTCCTCCCATGTGCGCGCCAAAAGAATGGCGCCGCACTTTACGGTGGAGGTGCGGGCAGGATTCGAGCGTGGCAAAAGCTCCAGCTGGGCCGCGACTTCACGATGGACCTGCTCGGCCAATCGCTGCGACGTCGTGACCAGAAAGCTTCCCGCATCCGGGGCGTGCTCGGCCTGGGCAAGTAGATCGGCTGCGATCCACCGAGCATTTCCAGAGCGAGCTAGCACGACGGCTTCCGTCGGGCCGGCCGGCAGGTCGATGGCACAATCCGCGCTGACAATCTGTTTCGCGGCGGTGACATAGCGATTGCCAGGACCGTAGATCTTTTCTACGGCGGCCATGCGCCTGGTTCCGTAAGCCAATGCGGCGACGGCTTGCGCTCCCCCAACTCTCGCCAAGTGGGTTACGCCGAGCAAATGCGCAGTGGTCAGGAGTTCATCGTTGACACGGGGGCAGACCACGAGAATACGCTTCACCCCCGCTGCCTGCGCAGGCACAACGGTCATCACCATGGTCGAGAACAGCGCGAAACGACCGCCGGGAATGTAGCATCCGATCGACTCGATCGGGCGGATCAGCTGCGCCACATTTACTCCGGGTTCGACTTCCAAAGACCACGCCCGCGGCAACTGTTTGTCCGCCACGCGCCGAACGTTTCGCGCCGCGTGTTCTACGGCGCGCAGAAATTCGCGGTCCACTCGTTTTCGTGCCGCGCTCATTTCGCTGTGGGTGACCCATAGCGATTTTCCCCGAACGTCGATTGTGTCGAGTTTGCGAGTCCACTCATCGAGGGCGGCATCACCCCGGCGTTTCACGTCAGCCACGATGCGAGCGGCAGCGCGATGAGCCTCGCGATCCTGGCCTTCGCGGCGTTTCATCAACTCCGCTTCCGTTTTGGGCGTAAGTTTTACGATGCGCATCAGAGCACGATCTTGTTCAAAGGATACTCGACGATGCCTTGCGCTTTCGCCGCTTTTAAGCGAGGCAAAATCTGGCGCACCACGGATTCTTCGATGATCGTATTCACGGCAACCCAGTCCGAATCGCTGAGTTCAGAGATGGTTGGATTCTTCAATGCGGGAAGCTCGGATAGAACAGCGGAGAGATCCTGCCGACGCACGTTGAGCATTAAACCCACTCGCGTCGCAGCGGCGATCGCTCCCTGAAGCATTAACACAAGATTTTCCGCCTTTTCGCGCTTACCCGGATCCTCGGCAGATTTGCGGTTTATGATGAAAACGGTGGAGGATTCAAGAACGGTATCCATGACGCGCAAACGATTCGCACGAAGCGAGGAGCCTGTTTCCGTTACTTCGACGATCGCGTCGGCGAGTTGCGGTACCTTGACTTCTGTCGCGCCCCAAGAGAATTCGACGCGCGCTTTAACTCCGTGCCGGGCAAGGTACTGCTGCGTGATGCCGACAACTTCCGTGGCGATCACTTTGCCTTCCAGGTCGCGTGGCGTGCGAAGTGCGGAATCCTCCGGTACCGCCAGCACCCATTTCACGCGCGCGAGCCGCTGCTTGGCGTAGACGAGTTCAGCCAGCTCGATCACATCGGCGCCCGTCTCCTGGACCCAGTCGTGACCAGTAATTCCCGCATCGAGCGCGCCGGTCTCGACGTAACGCGCCATTTCCTGCGCGCGGACCAGCAAACAATCCATTTCGGGATCATCAATCGCCGGTACATAGCTGCGCGAACTGATCGTTACTTTCCAACCGGCGCGGGCCAAAAGATCAATGGTGGCATCCTGCAAACTTCCCTTGGGAATGCCGAGCTTGAGGATGCTCATTTCCCGTCCTTTTTGCCGTAGATGTCCATCGGAACAAACACGCGATCGGCGATAACCAGTGAACTACCGTCAGATTCGAGCGAACGGTAAAAGCAACTACGATAGCCTTCGTGGCAAACGCCGGGTCCAACGGGATCGACGAGAAAGAGGATGGCGTCGGCGTCGCAGTCGATGCGAACTTCGCGCACGCGGAGGACGTGGCCGCTGGTTTCGCCCTTCTTCCACAGCCGGTTGCGCGACCTCGAGAAAAAGTGAACCTCGCCGGTACGTTGCGTTTCTTCGAGCGCCTCGGTATTCAGATAACCGAGCATCAGCACGTCGCCGGTATCATGATCCTGTACGATCCCTGGGATGAGTCCTCCTAGTTTTTCGAATGCCAGTTCCACACCAGCCTCCTAAAAACAAAAAAACCGCTGGGCAATTCGCGCCAGCGGGCCGAGTAGAGCTTGTATTTCAGTAAGCGCTAGACAGACCGGAACGGGCGCGGCGAGAAGCCGTGGTGGTGATGGTGTCGATGCGCCCGAGAAGTCATGAGACGGTGAAGATACACGAGGGGGGCCGTGGCCTGCAATTCAAATTTCCTCTGCCAGGAATCGAAAATTTGCGTGCTAGGTGCGGGAGACGGAACCCGGGGGGGCGCCGGCGCTATAGTTCATGGTCATTTTCAGGTGCAAAGCGACGCCAAACCGGCCATTGGCGAGGGTTTCAACGCGCACGACCTCTGCCACATACTCACAGTTCATGGGATCGTGGGCGGAGTTGAACGGGAAGGTGACAAAGACGCGCATGCCTTTGTAATAGTTATTGCGCCGCGTATGGAAATAAATGCCGTCCTTTGAAGCATTTATGCTGACTGGGAGGTCTTCGAAGTGATCATCTCGGGGCTCGGAAGGGCGCACGCGCAAGGGTTTCGCGAGCTTCGCGCGGCGGCTACGGCGCTGTTGGGCATATTGGGCTTCGGTCTGGTTGGGCATAAGCCGTCTGAACTCGCACAGAGGCCAGCTCATTCTTATCATTGGGTTTCGACGCTGAAACGTCAAGGCCATGCGCCGAATCTGATACTGGTGAGAAGATGGCCGAGGCGTATAGGGGGATGGAATGGCAGACAGGATACAGAAAACGGACGCGGAATGGAAAAAGCAACTCTCTCCGAATCAATATTATGTAACCCGTCAGAAGGGGACAGAACCACCCTTTACCGGTGAGTATGAAAGGACCGAAACGCCCGGAACGTATAAGTGCGTGTGTTGTGGGCAGGAACTGTTCCGTTCTGAAGCTAAGTTTCATTCTGGCTGCGGATGGCCGAGTTTTTATGACCCTGCGGCTCCGCAGGCCGTCGCCGAGACGACTGACAATTCGCACGGGATGCGTCGTACGGAAGTCACCTGCAGCCGCTGCGGCGCGCACTTGGGGCACGTGTTCGACGACGGCCCCGGACCAACGGGATTGCGCTATTGCATCAATTCCGCGGCGCTCAATCTCGACGAGAAAAAATAAGGCGGACCGCAGGGTCCGCCTCGTTCTTAGATAACTTTGTGCTTTTCTGAGGTTTGGAAATTTCAGGCCGCGGGGCTCCAGCAAGCCACCATTTCCGCAACGGGATCGGTGTTTTTTTGCCATGCGGCAACGAGCAGGACTTTGTGCCCAGTCGGATAGCGGAAAATGTAGTACACATTGGCAGCGCCATCGAGTTCGTAAAACCCGGGTCGCCGAGTGTCCGGGCGGCCTGTAATGCCAGCATTCAAGAGCCAGCGCAGTTCGGCCAGTTGCTCCGGAGTATGTTTCCGGAGGTCCTCAAGTAGAGGCGGCTGTTTTTCGATCACGATCATGGTAGCGTCCTTTTGCGCCGTAAAGAGCATGTTCAAGTCTCACTAGTAAAGACGTAAAACTCACTAAAATGTTTCATGGAATCTGCTGCTTGGAAAGCCAAGCAAGGCAGTGGAGCGTCTCAGGCGTGAGATAAATCGGTAGACAGGACGCAAACTTTTGATTATGTTTCCGTTACCGGGTTCGCGCTTTGGGGAAAAGTAGCATCTCTGAATCAGAAATCTTCATCCAATATTACTATGCATCAGAATAACTTTCTCTTCACTTGCGCAGCGGAAAGATTCTTGCGATAGTGACTGACTTGAGACGTCAGAGACTGAGGAAAATCCCGTGGGAAAAACAGTAAGTAAGCCTCCGCGAAAGACCGTGCGGGATGAAAAATCGGAGTTTGGCAAGGATCGCCGCCGGCGTCATCATCATTTTCTGGTCACCGTGAATTATGCTGATGGAGAAACCTTCGGTCGCGTGTATACCGACAAAGAAAAAGCGACGCGCTTTGCGGAAAGGCAGCGGCGTTCGCCGATCGTGAAGTCCGCGCGCGTCACGCAGGTTTCCTGAAAGTTAGCATTCCATTCACGAATCGTCCACGCGGCTTGGTTTTGAGGTGTGGGCGTGCTATAAAAAGAGAGGCCGGAGCGGCCTTAGTATAATGGTAGTACGGAACCTTGCCAAGGTTCAGGCGTGAGTTCGATTCTCATAGGCCGCTCCATTCTAATTCATCCGTTGCGCCGCTGTTTCGTTACCCTTCCTCCAGACGTGTTTCTTTCTGATTCTCCGTGAAAAAAAATCACTTTCTTACGAAAATCCTTATGTAAGCGGGAATATGCTTTTCAATCCGCCCACTGTCACCGCGGAGCCGAAACCGGCTCGTGGACCCTCCGGCTTCGGCTCCGCCTTTGGTACTAGGTTCTTGGGATCGGCAAAATGGTGGGAATCCCGTATTTTGATTCTGGGCGTGAAAAGTACGATTTAGCCGGCCGGGCCTTAATCCAGCCTGAGTACAGGTGGAATTTGGTGAGTTTTTGGGCAAATGGCAAACACACGGGGTAGAGAAAGCGTTCAGGTGGCCTCTCTTTGTGTCCACTGGGCATCGTCAGGATCGAACATGGCGCGGTGGGTTTTGAACTGTTCACAGTGCGAAGCCGAGTTCACGCACTCGGAAATTGGCGATCAGAGGTTGGTTGACTCTACTACCTCCCTGCCAAACCGGGCTTTCCGAAAGAGGGCCTCGTCATGGAATGCCCTAACTGCCATAAATCTTCGGTTTTCTATCAGCATCAGTTGGCCTACTGGCCGATCTAGCCACGGACCAATTAGGCGCAGGCTGCCTCGATTCGAGTTCGCCCCATTGAACAGAGCGGTACTTATTTCGCTGGCCAGATTTCCTCAAGGGCTTCGAAAACGGCCTGACGAGCAATGCGATTGCCGCTAGAATCCATCAAGGGGGTTCTGATTCATGGACAATCGCACGATTGCAGTAGGCAGCGCGCGGTCGCCGAAATTGAACGCGGTGAAGGACGCAGCGCTGGCGATCGCGCTCTTGACTGGAGAAGGGGCGGCGCCCGACGTTGTGGGCTATGAGGTGGATAGCGGAGTCAGTCACACACCCACCTCGCGCGAAGAACTAATGCAAGGCGCCAGGCAGCGCGCCGAGGCGCTGCGGGGAATTCTCTATGCTCAGAGTAGAGCTGCAGATTTTCTTGTTGGGCTTGAAGGCGGGCTGGACGTTGTAATGGATAACGGTGTGCAACGCGTATTTTTGGAGAGCTGGGCATATGTCAGCAGTGGGAAGCGGGGACACTTCGGTTGCTCGGGAAGCGTGGAAATGCCGGAGGCGCTGGCGACTGCGGTGCTATCGCGCGGCACGGAGCTCTCGGTTGCGATTGATCAGTTTGCCGGAGCTGCCGGACTTCGCGACGGCCAGGGAGCATGGGGCGTGCTCACACGAAACTTGATTTCGCGGCAGGAATCGTTTCGGCTGGCAGCGATTGCGGCGTTCGCGCCGTTTTATAACGAGAAAATGTATCGCGCATCGATGGTGGCGGGAAAATGACGCACAGCGCTCAGGTGATAGGAAAGCCGCGGGCGGCAGTGTATTCTGTTAAGTAGAGAGCCGTTCTTTTCAGCTGCTTTGCGGGCACAAACCGAGGAGACGCGACGTGGATATCGTCAAGGGCAACATGGGTTGGATCGAGGTTGTGGTCGGCCCGATGTTTTCAGGGAAGAGCGAAGAATTGATCCGCCGGTTGCGTCGCGCGGAATTCGCGCGGCAGCGCGTGCAGATTTTTAAGCCGGCAATCGACTCGCGATTTGCGCCGAATGAGATCGTTTCGCATTCCGGTTTGGGCATTTCCTCGGACAATGTGAGCAAGGCCTCCGAGATTCTGGACAAGCTGCAGCCTCGCACCGAGGTGATTGGCATTGATGAAGCTCAATTTTTAGGCGAGGAAGTGGTAGAGGTCTGCACCAAGCTCGCCAATCTGGGCAAGAGGGTGATCGTCGCGGGTCTCGACACGGACTTTCGCGGTCGGCCGTTCGAACCAATGCCGCGGCTGTTGGCCGTGGCGGAAGAGATCACCAAGCTGCTTGCGATCTGCGTACGTTGCGGCAATCCGGCAGTCCACACGCAGCGATTGGTCGAGAATGAAGACTTGATCGTCGTCGGTGCGAGCGATGCGTATGAGGCTCGTTGTCGTCGCTGCTTTGAACCGAACCCGGCTCAGGCTCGCCGGGAGCTCGGGCCGCAGATCATGCCGCGAAACCGCGCCATTTCTGGCAGCGCATAGTAGAATCCGCTCCAAGGCCTGATCTGCCACATTTCAACCGACTAGGACAACCATGCGCATCGAATCGAAAGCACCGACACGGGTAGATCTCGCTGGCAGCACGCTGGACATCTGGCCATTGTACTTGTTTCATCCCGGCGCGGTTACCGTGAACGCGGCGATTTCGCGTTACGCTTCCTGTGTAGTCGAAACGCATCCCGCGGGTGACGATCGCATCCGTTTAGTGTCGCTCGATACGAATCGTTCGGAATCGTTTTCATCGCTAGAGCACCTGTTTCACGCAAGACACTACCGCTTGCCGCTGCTCGCGGAAATCGTGAAATTCTTCCATCCAAAGGGGGGATTTTCGCTGACAACCAATTCGGAAGCGCCCGCGGGCGCAGGAATTGGAGGATCGAGCGCCATGGCTGTCGCGATTTGCGCGGCACTCGACCGCTTCACCGGGGCAGGCCGCAGCAAAGTGGACTGGGTTCACATCAGCCGCGACGCGGAAGCCATCGTCATTCATATCCCGACGGGGATGCAGGATCACTACCCGCCGGCGTTTGGCGGAGCGGCTGCCATTGAATTGATTCCCGGGGGCGAGCGACGCATTGAGATTAATGTGAATCTGGACGAGTTGGAGCGACGCCTGGTGGTTTGCTATACAGGCAAGCCGCGGCAATCGGCCATCAATAATTGGGCCGTCTTCAAAGCGCACATTGACAATAAAAGGGCGGTGGTGAGCAACCTGGAACGTATTTCGCAAATCGCCCAAAAATTGAGAGACGCTTTGGCGGTTGGGAACTGGGCTGAGACCGGACGATTGATGCACGCAGAATGGCAGTTCCGCAGGCGAAATCTGCCGACGATTTCTACCAAGACGATCGATCGCATCATCGATTCCACACGCCGGAAGGGTGCCTTGGCCGGTAAAGTGTGCGGCGCAGGCGGCGGTGGGTGCGTGGTGCTGCTGATTGAGCCGGAGGCCCGGGAGAAGGTGGAAAAAGCCGTGGTCGAGGCCGGCGGGCAGCTTTTGCCGATGCATATCGACCGCCAAGGCGTGCAAGTCGTGGCGCAATAAGGTTGTAAAATTGAATGCTACTCAAGAGCCTCGACGCATCATAAAATAGTGCGGGCTCGGGATTTCCACCCGCTTGCACCTTATGTTCTTGCGATTCGCCATCCCGCTAAGCATGGTTCTTTGCGTCTACGCCGACGTGCCGGATGTCCCGCATCTGGTTCCACCGCTTGCGAATGGTGCGAGGACGAGCGGCTTCACTGCCGATGACCGCGTCCCCCTCTACTCAACAATCTTGAGCGACCCGCAGGACCCAGACAAGTCCTCTCAGACGGCTTCGAAAAAAAGCGACACGCTGCAGGAAACATCCAAGCTTTCGCTGATCCGGTTCGTCTCAGGTGAATTCGCCAAGGCGAAGAAGCCGCTCCCCGGCGGAAAAGATGGTTTCATTTTGTATGCGGACAAGCCTTTAGACGAGCAAATGCTCAGTCGGGAAGTTACCGCGCACGGTGCCGCTATCAATACCGGCGACAACGTTCAGATCACCAAGCTGGAATTCCAAAATAAAGAAATCGTTGTGGACGTAAACGGCGGCGGCCGCCCGAGGAAGAATTGGCGCGATCATATCCAGTTCGGCATGGGCGGTACCGTGCCCACGACCAGCACCACCTCAACTCCGACGAACGGACAGGATGCGGGGCCTCCGGGGTTCCAACAGGGTCGCGGCGGCACGATCTACCTGCAATTCGCCAAAAACGTGCCGGACCTTTCGCCGGATGACCTGAAAAATCTGTTGGCGCCGTTCCTCGATTTCTCCAAGGAGAAATCGGCATCAGTGCAGTGGATCGATACTCTACCCCCGGAGATGAAGAAGGCGATCACGGAGCGGCATCCCTTAGTCGGCATGGACCGCGACGAAGTGGTGGCGGCAATTGGCAAGCCGGACCGCAAGGTGCGCGAGCGCGACGCGCAAGGGAACGACACAGAGGATTGGATCTACGGCCACCCTCCGGAAAAGACTGTATTCGTGCATTTCACCGGTGACCACGTTACGGTGATCAAGCAGTATCCACAGTAGAGCTTGTTCTTTGGGCGTGTTGACCGTGGGATCGAGCGTCGGTTTCTGTCACGTCTTGAACCGGACGCAGGTTTGGTTGCGCCTCCGGTCCAATGAACAATGTATGGCGGCGAGGCAGAGAAACGAATATCATGTACGTATTTTCCAGCCTCATCGCCCATAAGGACTGCGTTCGAATCGCCCCAGCCAATTCCATTTGTGAGGAGACACGATGAAGCGGCCAATTGGAATTTGTTTCGCCATCAGCCTGGCAGTTCTGGGGGGATGCGCGACCAAGAAATATGTGGCGCAAACGGTTGACCCCGTAAACGCCAAAGTCAGCGAAGTAGACCAGAACAACCAGAAGACGCAAAAGCAACTGGATGAAGCCGAGCCGAAAATCAGCGCAGCCGATGAGAAGGCCACTGCCGCGGATGCGCGCGCGACCGACGCCCTCGGACGAGCCGATGCGGCTTCGAAGAAATCGGATCAGGTGCGGGACCAGCTTCACACTGAGCTGAACGAACGCATCGCTGATCTGGACGACTACAAAGCCGGCAGCCCGGTAACCGTGCTATTCAAGGTCAATTCGGCGACACTGTCCGACGACGCTAAACAACAGCTCGATCAAATGTCCGGAAATGTCAGCAGCGCGAAACGCTATTTCATTGCGATTCAGGGTTTCACGGACAAAACGGGTTCGGCTGAATACAACCTTGCGCTTAGCCGCCGCCGGGCTGAGGCGGTCGAGACTTATCTCGTTGCGCAGCACAACGTGCCAGTTTACCGGATACAGATTGTAGGGTTAGGCAACGACAAGCCACTCAACGAACAAAAAACCCGCGAAGAACGACAACAAAACCGCCGCGTGGAAGTGACGTTTTTTAGCGCGGGTGTAACGAAGTCGCAAGCCGGCGCGCAATAGCCGGAATCAATCGCAAGCGGGTCAGCGATTTGGCGAACCGTCCGGGCGTCCCATTACATGGAGATGCGCGTAGGGTGAACCCGCCCACATGATGTACGCACCTTTGTCTCTGTGCGTCGTAGGCAGTCCCGTGGCTTTCGCGTCGAAGGGCCACATGATCATCCAGTGCGGCGGAACGGTGATCGGTGGGCTGGTTTTGTCGTAGGGATCAGAATCGCTGCGCTGCGTCGCTCCAGCGAGCATGTAAGTAATCCCGGGAACCGTGTTGGTCGGCTTCGGTTTATGTGCCCTGAAATCGGCGCCCCATTGCATGGAAGCCGCGTCGCTGCACATGGCGGGTTCGCCAATCACCTTGGGATTTCCAGGCATGCAGGTGAAACCGTTGCTGCCTTCGCGAAGGACAACCATTTTTCCCTGTGAATCGATGTCCACCACCTTCGCCGATCTGGCAATGTCACTCGGAGCTGCGGAAAGCGCCCGAGCAATTCTGGCTTGAGCTGTCTCGCCATCTGGTTGCGATGAAGACGGACGGGCGGTTCGAGATTCGGCCGCCCCAAATCTGCGAATTGCGAAACTGCATAGTACGGCTCCTAAGACGACCGGTGTCACGTAGCGAATGGCGACATTCATCATTCCTCCCAGGCGAAGCAAGTCCCCAAGGAGAAACATACTAGTTCGAGAATGGCGTAAATGGGTAGAGGAACGGTGCCCGCGTCGAATCCCGGGCACTCGGAGTGTAACGCTTTCGAAACTCAGGGCGTGAGGCGGCGCAACGCTACCTAACGCAGGTCGGCTAAATTTTTACGCCCCAGAATGATGCGTCGGGTTCGGTTAGGGCAATGCCGATGTCCCAAGCTTCGTGACCCCGCCAGACCACTTCACCTTGTGTGCTGCGGCCCGCATCGGGAAGTACCAGGCGGACTTTTCGCCGCAGGGGTAAATCGGCGCCTACTACCGCCATGCAACCAGAATGACTGACATCTACAGTGACGCCGTTCGCGCAGCGTCTGCTGCCTGCATCTTCCCATTCCACCAGGAATCGCAGGCTGGCGACAGCGCGTTTATGCGAGCGCATTCTTGCCCAGCGTTCTTCGAATTGATGAGATAGCGTGGAGGTTGATTCCATCGTTGGGGACATAAGAACCTCACCGGAAGGATTGCTGCCTATTGGAGGGCCAAAGTTAAGTTAGTCCCATCTCGGGATCATGTCAATGGTACTGCGCATAAAAGATGAACAAATTTTGGTCACTTCAACGAGGCATGCGGGGGCTTGGGAGCCTCGCGAAGGCGCATAAGCAGGCGGTGCAAATGGGGGGCGTCTGCCGTAGGAATGGAATTAATCTTCATGCCCAGTCCACGACCCGAAACCGCATGCTTGACCACGGCTTCTGCGCGAATCTGCCCTTCTTGAACGAGAAAGTGGACGCTTAATAGATCGCCCTCGCGCTTGCGCGCGCGCGTCTCTATGAAAAGGCCCGAGGGACTTAGGTCTTTGACACGAGAAACGTCGCGACCATTCGTGGACTCCCAATACACCCACAACTCATTTGTAATGAGGATGCGGGAGGTTCGCCTGCGGGAGGGGCCGGTTGTAACTGGCATCGAGCTCACCGTCTTCACCCAGGACCGCGCGCGATGATCAGCGTGACAGATCCTCAGCCGCTGGGGGACAGGAGCAACGATTCTTGCAAAGACAAGGCCGATAAGTCAACTGAAAGAATCCGTAAATCCTCGAAAGTTTGGGGAAAATTTGAACAGAATCTTGTACTGTCCAGCCGGAGAAATACCTGGAAGTGTTTACTATTAGAAAGCAACCCGGAAAATCGTTGCCGGGTTGGCAAGCCATGTCGAGAGAGAATCTTCCTATTCAAGACCGGAAGTCTCCTCGGTCTATTGTACTGACATCAGCATGGTGGGCGTATATTGATGCGATCCTGTAGTGCAGCTTGGGGGCCCTCTTGTGACTGGCGCAAAGCGATTCTCGTTGGCCTGTTCCTGGTTTCTTCCTCCGCAATCCGGACCCGAGGGCAAGATGCGGCCGAAGCTGCGCGGCAGGAAAAAGCCCGGAAAGCTGCGGAGCACAACGCCACAGGTCACGTTTACACGGAAGAGGATCTGAAGCACAAAGCGATTCTGACCTCCGACGATCAAGCACGTGTCGAGGCTCGCAAGCGTCAGCAATCTGGCGCGAGCGCAGAACAGAACGCGAAGCAAGCTCCGGACGATGCTAATCCACAGAATGAATCGCTCGGCGAAATTGCCCGGCGTTATCGTCAAAAGAAGTCCGCGCGTGAAGCCGAGCTTAGAGCGGAAAAGAAATTTATACCTTTCCCATATGCGATTCCAAGTGATTCCCTGGCCGATCCACATCCCGAAGTTGCGCCGGTTGCTCGAAATGTCGCAGGTGCGGAAATAATGAGCCAACCCGTAGCTCCAGCTCGTCGTCATTCTCCCTTTGTTGGTGGCGTCGGGACGCACGGAAGGGTTTCTCCGTTTCAGCCACGTCCTTTCTCTGGCGCTTCACCTGTTCCGCTCCCGGGGTTGGTCGTCGTGCCGGATGCTCTCTATCGTCCGACTGTTCATTCCGTAGCAGCTGCGTCTGTGACCGAGAAGAGTGTTCTTTCGACTTCATCCATTCAGGGGATGAAGAGAGTAGAAGTACAGAAAGGGCAAAGCTGGTGGAGATTGGCTGAGCTTTATCTGCGCAACGGGGCACGCTGGCCGGAGCTGCGAACCCTGAATGCAGATGCCCGTGGTCCGAAGGAACTGTTGATGCTCGGGAGCACGGTGCTGGTTCCAGAGGCCATAAAGGCGCCTGCGAATTTGCATCCGGGCGTGGTTAAAGTGCAAAAGGGCGATTCGCTGTGGTCGCTGGCCCGCGAGCATCTCGGGCAAAGCAGCGCGTGGAATTGCCTGGCAATTGCGAATCCGAAGATTTTCGATTACACACGCCTTGCGATCGGAACAGTGCTCGACCTACCCGAAGGCAGCGCTCTCGAGTCTTGCCGGCGTGGAAACCTCGATCAAGTGAAGAAATAAGAGCCTTCAAGAGAAACGCAGGGGTTGTCGAGGCCGCGTGCTCAGGCGGCGGCGCGGCTGTGCTTACGGGCGGCGCAGGGCCCTTGTGATCGCGCTTCGATAACCGTACAGGCTGGTGCGGCCGATGCCGAAAATCTGGGCGACGCGTAATCGGTCGCCTTTACACATCAGCAGAACCTTCCCGGTGTGATGAAGTCGCCGGTGGCCTGAGCTCTTAAAGAAGCAAGGACTGAACGAAACTCTCCACCGGCGGAAAGATGTAACGAAAAATGATCATGCTCACCAGAATGCCAGGCATGGCGAACGTGCCGCCGCGCATCCAGTCGAGATAGCTGCGCGCTCTCTCTTCACTCATCAGCAGCATGATCACCGAGCTGCCGTCCAGGGGCGGAACAGGAATCAGGTTGAAGACGCCGAGGAGCAGATTCAGAGAAAAAAGCACAAAGAAAATCACGGCGGGTAGGCTGCGTGATTCGAACAAATGAAGAGCCGTGCCAGCGCGCAGACCGAAGGCGCCGATAAGCATGAGCAGGAAATTCGTAGCAGGTCCCGCCAGTGCCATTAAAGCGGAACGGTGCGGATGGCGCCGTTCCCAGTTCGGATCATACGGAGCGCTGGCAAAGCCGATCATGCCTCCATTGAGAAGAAAGAAACTGAGAAGCGGAAACACGACCATGCCATAAGGAGAGCGGCGAATGTGCGGGATGGGGTTGAGCGAAACCTGGCCGCCAAGTTCCGCCGTGTTGTCGCCGCCCAGCTTTGCGACCAGCGCGTGAGCTGCTTCATGGCAGGTGGTGGAAAACAGGAAGGCCACATAATAGATAAAGCCGAGCATGAGAAACTGGGGACTCAGGTTTGGCATAAGTCAGTGAGGTTAGGATTTCGCGCCTGAGAAAGCAAGTTGGAAGCGAGTGTGAAAGAACGGGAAGACCCGTAGAGAGTATGCATCGGAAAGTTGCTTTTGTTTCCTAGGGGTTCGGGGTATGATGCTTGCCAAAGCGTGTGTTGGCCGCCTTCTTCAGGTTGCTGAGCGAGCAGGTCGTGGAGTTGCGAGATGAAGGCCTGCCTGCTGCGAGCGCCAGCCGGAATCCAGAAAAATCCACTTGAATACGCCGATGTTGCGGAGCCGAAACCGGGTGCTGGAGAGGTCCTCGTTCGCGTACAGGTATGCGGTGTGTGCCGCACGGACTTACATGTGATCGAAGGAGAACTCCCTCCGAAGAAATCTCCCGTGATTCCAGGGCATCAGGTCGTCGGAAAAATCGAACAGACGGGAACGGGTGCCATGCGCTTTGCGAAGGGCATGCGCGTGGGGATTGCCTGGCTGCACAAAACAGACGGAACCTGCAGCTATTGCCAACGAGCGGAAGAGAATCTTTGCGACGCGCCGCAGTTCACGGGTTACACCGTCGATGGTGGATATGCGGAATGGATCGTTGCTCCGCAAGATTTTGTGTACCCGATTCCGGATGGCCTGACGGACGAACACGCCGCGCCCCTGCTCTGCGCCGGGATCATCGGCTACCGGTGCCTGCGAATGGCGCACCTCTCGCGCGGGGCAAACCTCGGATTTTATGGATTCGGTGCGGCGGCGCATGTGGCCATCCAGGTGGCGAAGTATTGGGGCGTCGACGTGTATGCCGCGACCCGCGATGAGAGACATCAGAGATTGGCGATCGAATTGGGAGCGAAATGGGCCGGCGGCACAGTCGACGCTCCGCCGGTGCCGTTGGATGCGTCGATCGTGTTCGCGCCCGCGGGAGAAATCGTGCCGGCGGCGCTGAAGGCGCTAAGCAAGGGAGGGAGGCTCATCCTCGGCGGCATTCACATGAGCGACATCCCCTCTTTTCCGTACGACCTGTTGTACCAGGAGCGGATGATTCGAAGTGTAGCCAACAATACACGACAAGACGGCGAGGAGTTCTTGAAGCTGGCCGCTGAAATTCCGATTCGTACGCGCATTCAGGTTTATCCGCTCGACGAGGCGAATCGCGCTTTGAACGCGTTGAAGAGTGACGCGATTCCGGGAGCAGCGGTGCTGCAAGTGGGATCCTAGCGCGTTCTTGCAGCTTTGAGCGATTGAAATTTATTCGGCGTCTGGGTGTAAGGGGGAGCAGCCGTAGCACCACGTGCGGACGCGCCCGGTATCGACATGAACGAAGGCCGAGCGTGGATAATAACCCACTCCGCCGCGTCCGAGGGCCAGCGCCGCATTGCGAAGAGTGAGAGTGTCGACGCCCGGAATACGGATGTCGATGGCGTGGGCCTGCATGTGCTGGCTGTTCTTCGCTACCCCCGCAGAGCGGGCACGCAGGAATTCATTGCTCCAAGGAGTACGGTATCCACAGATAATGTCGATCTCCGCGTTCGGATGACCAACGGCGGCGGCTAAATCAGAGAGAATGTCGAAAACGTGAGGATCGTAGTGCTTTATGTCGCCAGTGCGATGATCGCGCAGGAAATGATCGAGCTGAGCTTCCGCCTCAGGCAGATATTGGTCGCCGCGACGGTAGACAATGTCAATGTGCTCACCGGTGTGCGTGTGGTACAGCCGAAGAAGGTGCTCTGGCGGGGAAGCGGATTCGGCGGCGCGGTCGGAGCCGCTACAGACGATTGCGCCCAGAACGAACAAGATAAGCGAACCAAGGATTGCCGCCGCTGGCCTCAAGAAACCTCCACTTGAGTATTTTATAGGAAAAAGGGAAGAAGGCGAAATCGCGATAGCTCAATTCACCTGCGTTCGATCCAAGGATTTACGGGCGGTTCGAGATGACCGCGATAGGACTGAAGCGAGGAGCCAAGACTGCCCCGGCTTCGCCAGCCTCGTGATATTCCCCATCATCATTGACGGCCCAGATGTCATACTTCTGGTTGCCGGCAAGGATGTTTCGAGCCGTCAGCATAGCGGTCATCATCGCGTGATCCTGATTGTTATACTTGTGCATGCCATTGCGGCCGACAAGATGAAGATTGGGGCAATGGTCGCGCAAGGCTTGGCGAATCACTTCCAAATTTTGCCTGTACTTGTCGTCATACACTGGGTACGCCTTCGGTTGCCGAATTACACAGCCATCCACGACGTCCGCAGAAGCTGCGAGCCGCATCTGTTCTAATTCTTTCTTGGCGAGCGTGATTAAGTCTTCGTCGCGCGCGCTCCACAGGCCATCGTCTTCGAAGCAGAAATATTCCAGTCCATAACAGCAGAAATCCGGATCGGGAACCATTTCCGACGACCAGGATTTGTAGTTCTGGACGCGACCGACCTTGACATCAGGGTCGTGAATATAAATCCAGTTGTCCCGGAACCGATTCCGCTCGCGCAAGATCAAACCGACGGTCACAAAATCGCGGTAGCGTAGAGACTCTCCCGCGCGAAGAGCGGGAATCGGAAGCCGTGGTGCAACCTGGGCAATCAACTGTTTCATCGGCATGGAGGAAATGACGTGTTCCCCGCAGTATTCCTCCACGCCACCCGATGCCGTGCGTGCGGTGACGGTCCAGGACTTGGTCCGAAGATCGAAACGGCAAGCCATCACGCTACGACCGAGCAACACCTGGCCTCCGAGAGAGCTCACTTTCCGGGCGCAAGTTTCCCACATCATCCCGGGTCCCAAACGCGGATAGCGAAACGTGTCGATCAGTGTTTTGACAACGTCCGAGCGCTCGGAGGACTCGCGTTTTGGCAGGAGTCCATTCTTGATGGCCGAACCGAGGGAGAGCCCCTTGATCCGCTGTGCAGCCCAGTCCGCGGAAATGTCCTTGCAACTCATTCCCCAGACCTTTTCCGTGTAGGTCTTGAAGAAAATACGGAACAGGCGCCGGCCGAATTGGTTCACGACCCAGTCTTCAAATGATTTCGGATTCCGCGTTGGATGAAGTCGCGCGACAAGAAACGAGAACAGGCAAAAACAAGACTCAACAACGCCGAGCTTTGCAAGCGCTTCAAACGGCTTCAGAGGGTAGGAGTAAAATTTGCCGCCGTAGTAGATTTTGGACGAGCGCGGACGCTGCAACATGTCGGGCCCGAGGATTTCGGTCCAAAGTTCTTCTACCTCTTGCGATTTGGAAAAGAAACGATGGCCGCCAATGTCAAAGCGGTAGCCGTGATAATTTACGGTGCGGGAAATTCCACCGACATATTCCGTATCGCTTTCGAGAACAAGGACGGATTGGCCCGCTTTGGCCAGTTCGTACGCCGCCGTGAGCCCAGCCGGCCCGGCTCCCACGATGACGGCTTTCATTAGGCGGTCGCTCATCGGCCCACAGGGACAGAGCCCTTCCCACCGAATTCGGGGCCGTGTATCCTGTCTCTGCTGCGATTACTATACAACGGGCGAAGACAGAACCTGCCAATGGCAATACAGAGGAAAACAGCTAGGAAATTGGGCGTGCTTCTCCAGTTGGGGCTGCTCTGCTTGGTTTGGGTTGGGGTCGTCTCGATGCTTCAACTCGTCAGCAATGCTCCTTTGCAGCACCCCTTCGACGACATGCTGCGCTCTCGTCACAGAGGCGCACGCTTTGTATTTGCCGACTTCGATGGCGACCAAGAACCTGACCTGGCAAGAGTGGAGACACAGAGTCAAAGATCCGAATCGGCCAATTACTCCATTCACTTGCGGTTAAGCCGCGGCACGGAATCCGCCATCGGAGTGCGCGCGCCTTTTGGGGGCCTCGAAGTAGCTGCCCGGGACGTCAATGGGGACGACAACCTCGATCTGATTCTGACTTCGAATCTCGATGCGGGCTTCATTGAAGTGCTGCTGAACGACGGCCACGGAAATTTTTCCGTGGCTCCGCCTGATATCCTCGAAAAAGAAAATGAAAGCGAACTGGGCCTGAGCGGTCCCGCGGGCCCGCAGGTGGGTCGCGCCACGCTCGCGTTGATTCGCTCATTACTCGACGAGCGGTTGGTTCGAGACAGCGACTACGACCAGGTCTCCGGCTCGGAGTCTCGGCCACCGGTTGAGGTTCATCCAGCCCTGCAGCCATGCTCCTTTTCAAATGCGGGCCGCTCCCCGCCCCTCGCTGTTTTCCTTTAGTTACCGTGCATTTACGCAGCTGGTATACATTCTTTAGGCCTTGCTCGAGATCGTCACGAGGCCGTTAAGCGGGAGCCGCGCAAGCCCCCTAAACAGAGAAGGATGGGATGCTGGTGCCCCCAGTGTTCGCGTTCATCGAAGATTAAAGGATGTGAGGGTAGAGTCATGAGGCGTTTTCTCAGGGGTGTAGGCCTGGCCACCCTATTGGCGTGGGGAGTTGCCAGCCAAGCCCAGGGGCAGAAGGCTTTGACCTGGGACGAAATAAAAACGCGATTCGAAGCGGACAATCCGACGCTCGGCGCTGGGCAAATCGGGGTCGAGGAATCGAAAGCCAACGAAATCACCGCCTACCTGCGGCCCAACCCCACATTATCGCTTTTGAGCGATCAGATCGATCCCTTTCCCGGAGGCCCTTCGCACGGAGCTTTTGCCTATTGGTTGCCTTCGGCGACCGTGAATTATTTGCATGAACGCCAACACAAGCGGGAATTGCGCCTCGAGAGCGCTGAGAAAGCCACGGGCATCGCCGCATCCAGCCAATCGGATCTGGAGCGAAACCTGATCTTCAATTTGCGCAGCGCGTTTGTGGGAATACTACAGGCCAAGGCAATTCTGCGCGTGGCCACGGATAATCTGGAGTATTGGGACCGCGAGCTGAAAATCAGCAAGGAACGTCTCGATGCCGGAGACATCGCGAAGATCGACTACGATCGCCTGGAATTGCAGCGCCTGCAATTCGAATCGGACCTTCAGAACGCCGAAGTCAATCTTCGCACCGCCAAGATTCAGCTTTTGATGCTTCTCAACGACAAAACCCCGGTTGATGAATTCGATGTGCTGGGCTTGTACGAATTCAGCGATCAGCTTCAGCCGTTGGATCAATTCCGCCAGATTGCCGTCGACAGCCGCCCGGATTTAAAGGCTGCCGTCGAGAGCGTCGACAAGGCGAAAACGGACCACCGGCTCGCGGTTGCGAATGGCTCGACAGACCCTACACTCGGCGCGGACGTAGGACGCAATCCTCCGATCGATGCATACTTCGGAGTGAGTGTGAGCATCCCTTTGCGAATTTTCGACCGTAACCAAGGCGAAAAGCTGCGGACACAATTGGACATTGACCGCAACCAGAAACTCCTCGATGCGACGCAGGCCCAAGTCTTCAATGACGTGGATTCGGCATACGCCATGGTCAACAGCAACTTGACCCTGTTGCGGCCGTACAAGAGCAAATACCTAGAGCAAGCGGCGCGCGTGAGAGACACGATCAAGTTTTCCTACGAACACGGAGGCGCGGCGTTGCTCGACTTTCTGGATGCGCAGAAGGAATACCGGGACACCGAATTGAATTACCTGAACCTCATCGGTTCTTACCTGATTGCGGCAGGCCAGTTGAATCTTGCCGTGGGACGCGAGGTCCTTCAATGAAACGCGGTTTGGCCCTGCCAATAACATCTTTGTTGATTGTGGGCTCCTTCCTAGCCGCGTGCCGCAAATCGGAAGATATCGGCAACCGAGGAGCGCCTCCTCAGGCGAAGGTCGAGAAGGAGCAGGACGTCAGCTTGTTGACGGTCGCTCATCCCGAGCTGTTTCCATTGGTCAAGGCCACCGAATATTCTGCCGCGCCCACTTTGAGCGTCACCGGTACGGTCAATCCGGACATCAGTCGCACCGTCCCCGTGATTTCGCTCGCCACTGGCCGTGTTGTAGACATTCGCGCGCGTCTGGGCGACACAGTGCAGAAGGGACAAGTGCTATTGCAGGTGCAAAGTCCTGATATTGCCGGGGCGTTTTCCGACTATCGGAAGGCGGTCGCCGACGAGCTTTTGGCCAACAAGCAGTTCGAGCGTTCTCAATTGCTCTATGACAAGGGGGCCATTTCGCTCGGGAATCTTGAGTTGGCAAGGGACGCAGAAGACAAGGCCAAGGTTGATGTGGAGACCTCGCTCGAACATCTTCGCCTCCTCGGCGTCGATAAGGATCATCCGAGCGGCATTGTGGACATCAAGGCGCCGGTGTCGGGAGTGATCACCGATCAGCAAGTCACGAACGCCGCCGGAGTACAAGGCCTCTCGGGGAGCAACCCTTTTACGATTTCCGATCTCTCGAGCGTCTGGATTTTATGCGACGTTTATGAAAATGATCTCGCGAATGTGCGCGTGGGAGAGTCAGCGGATATCACTCTGAACGCCTATCCCGATCGGAAGTACAACGGCACGATCAGCAATATCGGACCGATTCTCGATCCCAATATTCGCACAGCCAAAGTCCGCGTTCAGGTACCGAATCCGGAACGGCTCATGCGCGTTGGCATGTTTGTGACGGCCACTTTTCATGGCAAGAAAAAAGCGGAGTACGCCTCCGTTCCGGCCGCGGCCATTCTGCATCTGCACGATCGCGATTGGGTATACATCCCGGCTGGTGGCAACAAGTTCCGGCGTGTCGAAGTGAAAGCGGGAAACACGCTGCCAAACAAGATGCAGGAAATCCGGGATGGCGTGAAGCCTGGGCAAGAGGTGGTCAGCAACGCACTGGTGCTGCAAAGCACGGTAGAACAATAGGAACCCATGCCTGACTGCTTGGCAACCAGGAATTCCCGATGATTCGTGCCATCGTTGATTTTGCGCTCGACAACCGGTTTATCGTTCTAGCGATTGCCCTTCTATTGCTGATCTGGGGAGGCCTTTCGTTTCATAACCTGCCTGTTGAAGCGTATCCCGACGTGGCGAACAACTATGTGCAGATCATCACGCAATGGGCAGGCCGCGCCGCTGAGGAAGTGGAACAGCAGGTCACGATTCCCATTGAAATTCAGATGAACGGTCTGCCGCACCTGGCTCACCTTCGCTCGGTATCTCTTTTCGGTCTCTCGAGTGTGATGCTGATCTTCGATGATTCCTCCCACGATGATTGGAATCGCGAAAAAGTCCTTGAGCGACTTTCGATGGTGACTCTGCCAACTGGGCTAACCCCCCAGATGGGAACCGATTACAGTCCGGTCGGCCAGATCTTCTGGTACACGCTGAAAAGTACGAACCCAAAGTATGACCTGATGGAATTGAAGGCGCTCGAAGACTGGGTTCTCGAGAAGCAGTTCAAATCCGTGCCCAACGTCGTCGATGTTTCGAGCTTTGGGGGAACCACACGCGAGTATCAAGTGCGCGTCGATCCGAATAAACTGGTTTCCTACGGATTAAGCATTGGGCAGGTCGAGCAGCAACTCGCCGCGAACAACATCAATGCGGGTGGAAGTTTCATCGAATCCGGCTCGCAGCAGATCAATGTTCGCGCGGTCGGATTGTTTACCAGCGTACAGGACATCGAGGAAACACTGCTCAAGGCACAAAACGGAACAGCACTCCGCGTAAAAGATATCGCGACGGTTATTCAAGGGCCAAGAATCCGCCTCGGGAAGATCGGCAAGTCGTTTCGCCGCGAGGATGGCACCATCGCGGATGACGACGACGTCGTCGAAGGCATCGTTCTGCTGCAAAAAGGCGCGGAGTCGGACAGCACGCTCGAAGGGATTCACGCCAAGGTGAAGGAACTGAACGAGCGCATCCTCCCGGCCGGCGTGAAGATCGTGCCCTTCCTTGATCGCAGCGACCTGGTTCATTACACGACGCATACCGTTCTGCACAACTTGGGTGAAGGCGTCCTGTTGGTTTCGGTGATTCTATTTTTCTTTCTGGGAAATGTCCGTGGCGCATTGATTGTTGCCATGACCATACCGTTTTCTCTTCTGTTCGCCTCGATTTGCCTCGATTTGAACAAGATACCTGCCAACCTGCTTTCCCTGGGCGCTCTGGATTTTGGGATGGTCGTCGATGGCGCCGTGGTGGTCATCGAAAATATCGTCCGGCATTTCGGTTTGCCGAGCGCCGCGCAGAAAACTCCGTTGGAACGTATCCGCGATGCAGCCCACGAAATTCAGCGACCTGTATTTTATGCCATCGCCATCATCATCACGGCTTACATGCCCATCTATACTCTGCAAAGCGTGGAAGGCAAACTCTTCCGGCCTATGGCCTGGACAGTTGCCTTCGCTTTACTCGGAGCGTTGATTTTCTCAATGACCATCGCACCCGTTCTGGCGGGCGTGCTGTTCAGGAAGGGTGTCAAGGAGTGGCACAACCCGTTGATGAATTTCCTGCGGGATCGCTACCGGACGTCGCTGCGGTGGGCCATCGAGCACCGGCGCATTACGTTGATTCTCGGTGCGTGCGTTCCAGTTTTGACCTTTGTGATCTTGTATAGCGGCGTGATTGGTTCGGAATTCTTGCCCCATCTCGACGAGGGTGCGATTTGGGCGCGTGGCACCCTCGCCCCGAGTACTGGCCTCACCGACGGATCGCGAGTGATGGATCAGGCCCGATTGGCCTTCTCTTCCTTCCCCGAGGTCAAGCAGGTTGTTTCTCAGGTGGGTCGTCCCGACGACGGAACGGACACGACCGGCTTCTTCAATACAGAATACTTTGTCGATCTTTGGCCCAAGGAACAGTGGCGTCCGGTCTTCCACCAGGACAAGGAAGCATTGATTGGAGCGATGGATACGGAAGTCAGCAAGATCCCGGGTGTTTTGTGGAATTTTTCGCAACCGATTTCAGATAACGTGGAAGAGGCGGTCAGCGGGGTCAAAGGCGAACTCGCCGTCAAAATATACGGCAGCGACTTGCGCACACTCGAGACCAAAGCGGATGAAATTGTGAAGGTGATGCGCGATGTGCGGGGCGTTGAGGACTTGGGATTGTTCCGCGTTCTTGGCCAGCCGAATTTGAACCTGGTGATCGACCGTCAAGCTGCCGCACGACACGGATTGAACATGGCGGATGTTCAGGATGCCGTTGAGACTGCCATTGGCGGAAAAGCGGTGACGCAGGTGCTGCGAGGTGAACAGGTCTTTGATCTCGTGGTGCGTTACAAGGAGCCCTATCGCGACACAAAACAGGCCATTGAGAACATCCGCATTTTGGCGCCAACAGGAGAGCGCGTCGCCCTTTCGCAGGTCACGCGCGTGGAAACGCTCGACGGTGCTTCAGAAATCTATCGTGAAGCGAACTCCAGATATGTTGCCATCAAATACAGTGTGCGCGGCCGCGATCTAGGCAGCACTGTCGAAGAAGCCATGGCTCGCGTGCAAAGAGAAGTAAAGCTGCCCGAAGGCTACACCCTCGATTGGGCGGGAGAGTATGAAAGCCAGAAACGTTCCGAGCGGCGGCTAATGTTTGTGCTGCCCATCACGCTTTTGGTGATTTATGTCATCTTGTACACGATGTTCAGCTCGCCCAAGTGGGCTTTGCTGGTGCTGGCAAATGTTGCGATGGCTCCGCTCGGGGGATTTCTGGCGTTACTTATTACCGGCGAGCATTTCAGCGTATCTTCCGGCGTCGGTTTCTTGGCGTTGTTTGGCGTCTCCGTGCAGACAGGCGTCATCATGGTGGAGTACATCAACCATTTGAGAGCCGCGGGAAGCTCGATCGAAGACGCCGCGGTACAAGGGGCCGTGCTACGATTGCGACCGATCATGATGACCATGTTGGTGGCCATTCTTGGCTTGCTGCCAGCCGCAATGTCGCGGGGAATCGGTTCGGATTCACAAAGACCGTTTGCCATCGTGATCGTAGGTGGACTGATGGCGGCTTTGCTGCTCAGTATTTACTTGCTGCCAACTTTGTACACCACATTCGCAAGCGACAGTGACCGCTTGCCTGCTCCCGACCCCGAATGGGAAGAAGCTACCTGACGAGCAAACGCCTCTCGAAAGGCATCGGGATCTTGTCCGGTGTTGGCCTGATCATCTTTTATTTGGCCTCCGTTTCGTCGAACACCTCCTCGGCGATGTGAAAGGCCGTGTTCGCCGCCGGCACGCCGCAATAGACCGCTGTTTGCAGCAGGACCTCCTGAATCTCCTTGCGACTCACGCCGCAATTCGCAGCAGCCCGCAAGTGCAGGCGTAGTTCGTCGGTACGATTCAGAGCCACCATCATGGCGATGCTAAGCATGCTGCGGGTTTTGCGCGGCAATTCCGGGCGGGACCAGATCTCTCCCCAGGCATAACGGGTGATCAGGTCCTGAAACGGGGAGGTGAAGCGGGTCTTGTTTGTCTCCGCGCGATCGACGTGAGCGTCGCCAAGCACCGCCCGCCGCACTCTCATCCCTTTTGCATGACGCTTCCGCTCATCCATCGTGAACTCCTTCAAGCCAGAAGAAACTCCAGTACCTGCTGAGTGAATTGCGTTCGCGCCTCAACGTTCGAGATATGAGAAGCGGGAACCTCTCTGTAAACGGCGCCAGGAATGGACTTGGCCAGAACCTGCGAGGCGGCCGGTGTTGCTGCAGGATCATGCGTCCCGGTGAGCACCAGCGAAGGCAAATGGATGTCTTTCAAAGTATGGCGTAGGTCTGCGTCGCGCACCGCAGAGCAACACGCCGCATACCCTTCCGGATTTGTAGACTCCAGCATGGACAGCACTGCTTGCGTTTCCGCGGGATGAGCGGAGCGGAAGGCCTGCGTCAACCAGCGTTCGACGATGGCGCCCATGACCTCTTTCATCCCGCCCCTTTCTACCGCTTGAATGCGTTTATTCCACATATCCTCCGATGCGAATTTCGAAGCAGTGTTGCACAGCGCAAGCTTGCGAAATCGATTCCCGGCGTTCGCGCCAAGAAACATGCCGGTCATGCCACCCATGGAAAGGCCGCAAAAATCGACGCGATCGAGTTTCAAGAAATCCATGAGGTGCACGAGGTCCTGGCTCAGCTGCGCGAGCGTGTAAGGGCCCGGTGTAACCGCTGATTGCCCATGTCCGCGGACATCGTAACGAAGGATCCGAAAATGTTTTGAAAATGCCTCGATTTGACCGTCCCACAGATGCACGTTCGTGCCCAGCCCATTTGACAATACCAGGACGGGCAAACTTTCCGCGCCCGTCCATTCGTAATAAATCTTCACATCCGCTAAGTCAGCAAATGGCATAGCAATCCTTTGCGTCGTGGATTCAACGACTAAGTTCGTTTGCCTGGGCAATGACGCGGTCCAAAAATTCCTCCGCGCTTCCCAGGTAATTCTTAGCGTCAAACAGGCTGTCCAATTCCGCCGGTGTAAGATGTCCCCGCAGCTCCGGATCGTCGCGCAACACATCCTTCAGCGGACGTCTTTCCTCGAGCGATTTCTTGCACGACGCTTCGACGAGGTGATGTGCCTGCATTTTGCCAAGGCGATCGGCAATTGCGCTGCTTACCGCTTCCGCAAAAATCAATCCGTTCGTGGCGTGCAGATTCCGTTGCATTTGTTCCGCGTCGACTTCGAGGTGCGGCAACATTTCCGTCAAGTGGCGCAGCGCGCCACCGCTCAGGCGCACAATTTGTGGAAGAGTCTCCCATTCGGAATGCCATCCGCCAAGTCCGCGCTGGTGTTCCTGCTGCATGGCAGAAAGAATCGTGCCCACAAGTCCCGGTATGCGCGTCGAAGCCGCCAGCACGACGGCGCAGGTCACGGGATTACGCTTGTGAGGCATGGTCGACGATCCGCCGCGCCCCTGACCGGTTGGCTCAAACAATTCTGCGACCTCAGTCTGTGTGTGCAAAGAAATGTCGCGAGCAATCTTGCCGAGCGTTCCTGTGAGCAACCCAAAGAAAGTGGCGATTTCCGCAAAACGATCGCGATGCGCATGCCAAGGCGCGGCGGGAAGAGTCAGCTGGAGTTCCCCGGCGAGCGCTCGGGCCACTTCGGGGCCGTCCCGGCGCAAGGCGGCAAGTGTTCCGGCCGCGCCGCCAAATTGCAAAGACAATATTCGGGGGCGAATTTCGACCAAACGCTGCCGGTGGCGCAGGACCGCGTCGAGCCAGCCCGCCGCTACCAACCCGAATGTAGTCGGCAGCGCTTGCTGCATCCAGGTACGCGCCACGACCAGTGTAGTTCGATGCCGGCGCGCAAGTCTGGCAAGCGTGCCAGCGAGTTGCCCCAAATCTTCTTCAACCAACACGAGGGCCTCGCGCAATTGAAGGATGAATCCTGTGTCGATCGCGTCCTGGCTCGTCGAGCCCCGGTGAACGAATCGCGCAGCATCCTTGTCTTGCCGCGCAACGGCCTCGGTCAGCATTTTCACCAGCGGAATGGCGATGTTTCCGACCTGCGACGCGTCGTGTGCAACTGCCGATAAATCAAAATGTCCTGCGGCGCAGCACTCGGCAATCTTCTGGGCCGCGCCTTGCGGAATAACGCCGGTGTGCCCCTCCGCCAGTGCCAGTGCAGCTTCAAATCGCAGGATGCTCTTAAGGCACGATTCGTCGGAAAAAATCTGTTCGAGCGCGGCGTAGGAATACAGTTCGTCGTAGAGCGTCATTGGAGGGGGCCGCTCCGCGCTTCAGCAGTCAAAGAAAACGGTTTCGTCATCGCCTTGCAAGTGTACATCCCAATCCAGCGTTTCGCCGTTTGCGCTTTCAGACCTTGCGATCAGAGTATGCCGGCGGGATGCCGGGACCAGTGCCAGCACGGGATCGGACTGGTTCGAGGGATCTCCTGGAAAATAGATCCGCGTGATCAATCGTCGCAGCAATCCACGCGTAAATATGGAAACGACGAGGTGCGGTGCTTGCACAGCGCCATCCGCCCCGCGGCGGCCGCCGGGTTTGCAGGTGATGAAGCGAAATTTGCCTTGATCGTCTACCGGGATCCTTCCAAATCCGAAAAACCGGCCAGCCCCGGACGCCTCGCGGGCGGCTTCCATGGGCTCGTAACATCCGTTGCCATCCGCTTGCCAGATTTCCAGTACCGCGTCCGGCACCGGTTCACCGGCGCCGTCGATCACGCGCCCGCCAATCGTGACGCGCGTTCCTAAAGTGCTTTCCGCCGTCAAATCCGCGCGATCCAACCAGGAAAAGCCGATGCTGAAAAAAGGACCTACGGTCTGCGAAGGCGTACTGCGGCCACTCATTTAGCGCTCCATCGGCGTCGCATTGCGTCCGCGCAGAATAATATCGAACCGGAAGCCCAAAGCAACATCTGGAACCGTCGCGGCCCAATCGAAGTGCGCGATCAGACTGTTTCGCGCCTCCTGATCCGCCACGCTGTTGAAGATTGGATCGTGGGCCAGCAACGGATCGCCAGGAAAATACATCTGCGTGACGAGGCGTGTAGCGAATGCCGGGCCGAATAGCGAAAAATGGATGTGCTGCGGACGCCACGCATTCGGATGATTTTTCCAAGGGTAGGCACCCGGCCGGATGGTTAGGAAACGGTATCGCCCGCACTCGTCCGTGAAAGTTTGACCGACGCCCACAAAATTTGGATCGAGTGGAGCGTCATGTTGATCCCATTTGTGTAAATAGCGTCCTGCGGCGTTGGCTTGCCAGATTTCGACCAGCGATTCGCGAACGGGATGGCCGTCTTCATCGCGCACTTGACCGCTTACGACAATGCGTTCGCCAAGTGGTTCCGCTTTGCCCTGATGTGTGAGGTCGAATGCTTTCGCATCCACAATCTCTTTTCGAAAACTTGGCCCGGTCGTTTCCGAGAGAGTATCTGGCAGAGATATCAGCGGCTGTCTCGGTGCGCGCTTGACCGAGGAAGCATAAGCTCGATGAAGATATTCGGGTTGCGTGCCTGGCATTGGTTTTCGATAACCCCGCAATGGCTCCACGTTTTTGCTCCCGGTTACACGCGTTCCAAGATCACAGAGATGCCTTGGCCGACCCCAATACACATCGTACAAAGAGCATACCGGCCGTTGGTACGTTTCAGCTGATAAACCGCGGTGGTCGCAAGACGCGCGCCGCTGGCGCCGAGAGGATGGCCAATGGCGATCGCGCCTCCGTTAGGATTTACATGGGCTGCGTCATCAGGCAGTCCGAGCTCGCGAAGAACGGCGAGCGCCTGCGCCCCAAATGCCTCGTTCAGCTCGACCACATCCATTTGCCCGATCGTCATTCCAGTTTTCGCCAAGACTTTTCGGCTCGCCGGCACCGGCCCCATGCCCATAATCCGGGGTGCCACACCCGCTGTGGCGGCGGCGATGACACGAGCTCTCGGTGTAAGTCCATACTTTTTCACCGCGGTATCCGACGCGAGAAGGAGGGCACAAGCTCCATCGTTCACACCCGAAGCGTTTCCCGCAGTGACGGTGCCTTCCGGCTTCACGATCCCTTTTAATTTGGCGAGGCCTTCGAGAGTCGAATCCGGCCTGGGCTGCTCGTCCACAGTGACGAGAACAGGATCGCCTTTCTTTTGAGGGATAGGGACGGCAACAATTTCCTCCGCCAGACGGCCCTCCTTCATTGCCATCGCCGTGCGCTGCTGGCTGCGCAAGGCGAACGCATCCTGGTTGGCGCGCGAAACCTGGTATTCCTCCGCGACGATCTCCGCTGTTTCCGGCATGGCGTCGGTTCCATACTTTGCCTTTAGCGCAGGATTCACGAAGCGCCAGCCGATGGTTGTGTCTTCGATCTTCATGTTCCGTGCAAAAGCGCCGTCCGCTTTGCCCATCACGAATGGCGCGCGAGACATGCTTTCTACGCCTCCGGCGATCACCAGATCGATCTCACCGCTCTTGACGGCCCGCGAAGCGGCCGCCAACGCGTCCAAACTCGAGCCGCAGAGCCGGTTTACCGTGCTGCCTGAAATTTCCTTTGGCAGACCCGCCAGCAGCAGAGCCATCCGTGCCACGTTCCGGTTGTCTTCGCCAGCCTGATTGGCACAGCCATAGAGCACATCATCGAGGGCATTCCAATCGACCATCGGGTTGCGCTCTACAAGATGCTTGATCGGGATTGCCGCGAGATCATCGGTTCTAACGCTGGAAAGTGCACCACCGTAGCGGCCGAAAGGCGTACGGATCGCGTCACAAATATAGGCACTGACCATGTCTTTAAGAAATGTTCCTTCTCTAAGTCTACCGTAAACGCACTCGCAAAAACCAAATCCCAGGCAGTCGCGAACGGGCCGCGGGATGCGATCGTCACAGTTGGATTTGTGAACGATTGCGGCAGATCAGCCTACATTTATCATTTCGAATCTACCCTGTTCTTTCTTATTTGCATCCGTGAATCCGAGGTGTGCCGCAAGGGCCGCGACGAGTACTGCCCGGCGCTGAACCCAAACGGGCGATCAAGGGCTGGACCTGGGGCTAAGACTGTCCGAATGCTTGCTCTGATTGAAACATCAAATCGGTTCGCTGGTAGTTGGCCTTCTTGTGGCAATTCGGGCATTCAAGCTCGAGTCCACCCGATGGAAGGGCTGGCTTTTCGGCAAGGAAATAGTTCGCGAACGTATCGCTGATCTTTGAGTATTCGAAACGCCGGCCACAATTTTTGCAATTCAGAGCCCAGTGTGCCATGGATGCGCATCCGTACGATTCGTTCTGGGCGAACTCAGGCTGGCAAAACGACCGAGACATGACAATACCGGGAAGCGTGTAAGGCTTTTCCCGAAGCCAATCCGTAAGCGATAGCGTTTTGGCCCGTCAACACCGAGCCACTGCGATGCGGACGAGTTTTCTTTCGAAATGACGATACCGACACCATCGGCCAAGGCATCTTTGTCCGACCCGAATCGGCAAACATGGCAAACAAGACGATAGGAGTGCCGCATGGGCCAACTCAGTGATCGGAGGAAACCCCACTCGGCTCCGGGTACGGGTTCAACTCACGGGTCTGGTAGGCCACAAAACCTCGTCCACGGCTCGACCTTCCGTTTGCCCTGTTCGATAGGTGGCAGGTAGTATGAGGTTGCTCCGTTAGGGGTTCGACCGGGCGTCCTTTTTCGATTGCCACGGGAAGAAAGAGCGACTTTGGGTCTTAAACGGGTAGACTGAATATTGGCAGCAAATTGTCAGCTGGGCCAGATAAAGCGCAGAAAGGTCGACAGAAACGCATTAATGTTGCACTTACGATAGACTCGCCCAAGAGCTAAATTGCCTGCCATTTGCTCGCCAACTATGCTCATCCATAGAACAGAGATACAGATCGAGTGGGGAGATTGCGATCCCTTCGGGATCGTCTTTTTCCCCCGCTATTTTGAGTACTTTGACGCGTGCACGAACGCGCTGTTTCACCGCGGCCTGGGAATGAAAAAGGCCGAAATGCTGCGCCACTATCGAATCGCCGGCATTCCGCTCGTGCAGGCCAGCTGCAACTTTTTCGCGCCGTCCTCGTTCGGCGATATCGTGCATGTGGATTCCTGCGTGACCGTGTGGGGCAAGAGCAGCTTTTCCTTAAACCACAAACTCTTCCGCGGGAAAACTCTGGCTGTGGAAGGAATCGAAAAACGCGTGTGGACCGTGCGCCTGCCTAGCGATCCTCCAGAATTGCAAGGCCATCCTATCCCCAAGGAAGTGATCGACAAATTTTCCTAGTCTCCCGCGACCCCATTTCCGATCCCAATGACAAGAATTCGCACACAAGTCGGAATTGTTGGTGCCGGGCCCGCCGGATTGACACTCGCGCATCTCCTCCATTTGCAAGGAATTGAGTCTGTAGTTCTCGAACGCCATTCACGGGAATACGTAGAGACGCGTGTGCGCGCCGGGGTGCTTGAACAGGGCACAGTCGACATTCTCTGCAACTCCGGGGTCGGCGAGCGTCTCAAACGAGAGGGCCTCCAGCATGGAGGCGTCGAGCTTCGCTTCGACGGAAAAGGCCACCGCATCGATTTCCAGGAATTGGTGGGCAAATCCATCACCGTTTATGCGCAACAAGAAGTTGTCAAAGACTTGATCGCAGCACGCCTCAGCTACGGCGCGCCTCTCCATTTTGAAGCGGAGGCGACGGGCGTTGAAGGGTACGACGCGAAGCCTAAAATTCAGTATCAACGCGACGGAGAGAGCCACGAGATCTCCTGCGACTTCATCGCAGGCTGCGACGGATTCCACGGCATCTGTCGACGCACATTGCCAGACGGCCAGTTGCTGATCGACGAGCGACATTATCCGTTTTCCTGGCTGGGAATTCTTGCACGCGTGCCACCTGCTTCTCACGAACTGATTTACAACTATCATGAGCGCGGCTTTGCGCTGCTCAGCATGAGATCGCCGGAAATTTCACGGCTTTACCTGCAATGTGCCGCGGACGAAGACCTAAACAACTGGCCCGATGACCGCATCTGGGAAGAGTTACGCGCACGTATGGCCACACGGGACGGATTTGTGCTGAAGGACGGGCCGATTTTTCAGAAGGGAATTACGCCCATGCGGGCTTTCGTCGCGTCGCCCCTGCAGTTCGGGAAGCTGTTTCTGCTGGGCGATGCCGCTCACATCGTTCCGCCCACCGGCGCCAAGGGGCTAAATCTGGCCGTGGCGGATGTCCGCGTTCTGACGCGAGGGTTGGTGGAATTTTATAAGCACAAAAAACACGAAGCGCTCGCGCAATTTACGGAGCTATGTTTGCGCCGGGTCTGGAAATGCCAGCGATTCTCCGGATGGATGACTTCCATGCTGCACCGTTTCCCGCAAGAGGACGGCTTTTCCCATCAGATTCATCTTGCCGAACTCGACTACGTGACCGGCTCTCGCGCCGCTTCGACTACCCTCGCTGAAAACTACGTAGGTCTTCCCTTCGACACGCCCGGACTGCTCTGATTTCCGCGGTCTCGCTCGTCGGAGACGCGTGTATACTCGAAGCCATTCACGACACCGTCCGTCATAGCGCAGGCTTCAGCCAGTTCTCTTGAGCCAGAAGGGCAGGATCAAAAGAGGAGAATTCCATGAACAGACTTTGCCGTTTGGTATTCTTGCTCCTTGTTCTGGGAGCAAGCGCTGCCGCGGCGCAAGAGGTCACCTATAATTTCGACCAGGATACGGATTTTGCCCATTTCAAGACCTACAAATGGGTCAGCATCAAGAATGCGCAGCACGTGGATGATTTGACCGCGCGGCAGATCACCGCTGCACTCGACGCGGAATTGGCAAAACGCGGCCTAAGCAAGACGGATGCGGACAACGCGGACCTGTATATTGCCTACCAGACGGCGATTGGCGAGCAAAAGCAATGGAACGCTTACAACACGGGTTGGGGAGCCGGACCACGTTGGGGCGGAGGCACGGGCGTGGCCACTGCCACCTCTTCGACCATTCGTTTGGGACAGCTCGATCTCGACATGTACGACTCGGCCAACAAGCGGTTGGTATGGAGAGGCACGGTTACCAAGAGCCTTGATCCGACCGCTAAGCCCGACAAACGGCAGAAAAACCTGCAAAAAGCCGTTGAAAAGATGCTGAAGAATTACCCGCCGAAGAAGAAGTAGCGGATCGTTGTTACGATTTGGAACCACGAAGGTGCCTTTCGCCGGTTTATCACTTGACCGCGCAGGACCGGGCAGGATAACTTTGCCGCGAGCAAGATCGAACCCAACCCGTGAAAACTGACAATCCGAGCAAGTACTCGTCGAGGATTCTTGTGTACCGGGGTTCGGCGGTGCTCTTGCTCGCCTGCCTATGGGGGCCGATCCGCATGCCAGCGCAGGAGCGGTTTCACGCTGAGGAAGCGCCTGTCTCGCTTAACCGTCCTGGCGCCGCGAATTCCGCTCGTTGCGGCATCATTTATCTTGGTTTCGTCGGAGCATTGGAACCAGCCAATAACAAGCATTCCGGCGTTGTTCAGATTCGCAAGACACTAGAGGGAAAAGCATATGCCGATGTCTGCGCGAACTCGTTTTCGCCCTACGCGTGGACCGAAGGGCGCGCTTGGCTGCTCAAACATTTCCCTTCGCATCCTGGGCAGTTGACACCCGAAGAACTGCAACATTTGCCGAAAGTGATTCTGGTTGGCCACAGCATGGGTGGATGGGCAATGTTGAGCGTGGCGCGAGAACTGCGCAGCCGCGACATTCCCGTGGAGCTGACCATTCAGGTCGATAGCGTGGGCCTCACGGACTACACCGTCCCGAAAAATGTGAAATCCGCAGCGATCTTCCACGCGAATGATGTGTTGATGTTCATGACCACGAAGCACGTGCGACGAGAGGATCCGGCTTACACGAAGCTTGTGGCGAATGTGACTGTAGCTGGCGCCGGTCACGAATCCATTACACGCGATCCGCGTATTCGCGCGTTGGTGATGGATACGGTCGAGCACTTACGTACGATTTCGGCTGACGGAACGGGATCCCGAGCGGCTAACCCGGCCGCTGAGGCCGCCCGCGCGGCGGAACAGAAGTAGTCTGCGTATTTTCTTGACTACAAGCGCGAACAAGACCCAGATCAACTCACGATCCGGTCCATCGCGCGAACTTCGAGGCGCAACCGTGCTGCGCGCTACGAAGAAGGCTCTACCAGCCCTGCCGATACTGCCGGCTTAAGTATTGGTTGGCTTCGGGCACGTTCGTCACGCGCATGTTCGCGCCGTCATACAGAATTTTCTTGCCGGTGCGCAGCGCAACCACGCCGAGGAGCATCACTTCCGTGAGTTTGGCCGAGTACTCAAACGGTGAGTCGGTCTGCCCTTTGCCCTTCGCCGCGTCCACCCAGTTCAGTTCATGCGCCTCGTCGGGTATCCGTGCCAGCTTTTCGGGCGGTTTGCCGGCGGAATTCTGCAACGATTGTGGAAGCAAACGCGGGTTCGCACCATAAGTGTTGTGCATCAACTTGCCCTTGCTGCCGATCAATATCGCTCCGCCTTCCTTGATGAGTTCCTCTTCGCCGAGTTCTTCGGGTTTTTGCGGCATCAGCCCACCGTCATACCAGATGAGTTTCACCGGCGGCATGGAGCCCCTCGCTGGGAACTCATAAAAGATGATTTCGGCGCTTGGATAAGATGCGCCGTTGAAGGGCGTGGAAACGGTCTCGATCGATGTCGGCAAGCCAAGGTTCAGTGCCCACATCGAAACATCGAGCAAGTGCGCGCCCATGTCGCCGATTGCTCCGCAGCCCCAATCCGTCCAGCCGCGCCAGTTAAACGGGTGGTAGATCGGATGGTACGGCACCACCGGACCAACTCCGAGGAAAAGATCCCAGGAAAGCGTTTCCGGCACCGAATAGTTTCCCGCCATCGCTGCAGCTAGCCGCTCGTCGACGCCCGTCTGATCCCACTTCAGAGTCTCCACAGGTTCGGTCGCCGCTTTCGGGCGGGGCACGCCCTGAGGCCAGAAGCCTACCGGGCGATCGGTCCACACGTGAATCTCGCGTACCTCGCCGATTGCTCCGGACCAGATATACTCAACGGCGCGTCGCGTATCATCGAGCGAACGGCCCTGGTTGCCCATCTGAGTGGCGACTTTGGTTTCGGCGGCGCGCTTGGCGAGTTGGCGCGCTTCAGCGACCGACCAGCACAACGGTTTCTGGACATAGACCGCTTTCTTCAAGTCCATAGCAGCCAGCGCAATCGGTGCGTGCATGTGATCCGGCGTGGCGACCACCACGCCATCAATGTCCTTCTGTTCTTCGAGCATCTTCCGATAGTCGGAGTAACGTTTGGCTTTGGGGATCAGGTCGTTTTTCAAGTGGAGAATGCTTGCGAGCCGCGCCTTCGCCTTTTCGGGATCGACTTTCGGAGCTGGGTTGGCCCCGGCAGGCGCGGCATCCGGATGATCGATGTGCGCTTGCAGGTTGGCGACGTCGGTATCCAGGCGCGAGAGATTCTTGTCCGTATATCCCCAGTCCACATCGCAAAGGGCGACAATGTTTTGGCTGGCGAGATTGATCAGGTTGCTGCGGCCCATCCCGCCGACGCCTACGCATGCGACGTTGAGCAAATCGCTCGGTGGAGTAAACCCTCTTCCAAGCACGTGCCGTGGAACGATTGAGACGGCTGCACCGGTTACCGCGGCATTTCGAATAAAACTACGGCGGGAAACTTCATCGTTCGAGCTCATTCGGGCATTCCTCCATTGACACGACATTTGGACGCGAAAAAATCGTTATTTCTACGACAAGACCGACACATCTCATGGCTTATTTTCGGGGGCCGAGGAAGAGTCGCTTGGATTGCAGGGAACTTCGGACAAGAAGATGGACCTCCCATTGTACAGATGGGGAGACAGTAGCGGGTTTGCCAAAGAACGTCAATGGCAGCGGGCATGAGAGGTAACCAATCAGAAAAACGAAGGAAGATGTGCGATTCGAGAGCGTCTTCGGCGATGAACAGAGACAGAAAGGAAGAGTGCTCCATCGATTCAAGGGACTGCCCCGCGAACAACAGAAACGCCGGTACCCCTCCTTCAGACCGTCGCGTTGGCCGATGCCAATCGAAAGCGGTCCGGAAATGTAACGACCTATCTTGTGGGGACTCAGGTTGCCTGTGATTCGCTGACGTTCAAGCTTCCTGCAACCGGAACTATTGACGGGGAAAACCATCTCGATTTGACCGCCACGAACGGTATTGTTTCGTTCGAGCTAACCTCCACGTTGGACAGCGGTCGAACAACGTTCTCGGGTAGCTATCGAGTGTCGGGACAGGAGGCCTACCCGGCCATGGCCTTTAGCTCCCTTTGAAGAAGCGCGGCCTTCGGCCACGCCAAGCGGTTGTGGCGGTACCCTACAAGGACAACTGCTTCCCCCGCTTGGCAATTATTCAGGAACACTGACGGCCAGCGACGGAATTCAGGTTGATGCCACCGTGGCAATCGAGCAATCGGCAACACCGTATTCTGGCCCTGCATCCGGACCCTCGATCATTACGCAAGGAAGGGAGTACATCTATCCGAGCGGATTTTCGGTCAGCGGCAGCATTACTCTGACAAACTCGGTGTGTGGCGTGAGGTCGGCGTCGATTCAGCCGAATGAAGGTTATCTGTTTGGGAATTATCTGGTGGTCGAGTTTGACACCAACACCACCTACAAGACTGGCGCATCGCTGGCGTTTCGAATCGATCCCGCATCGGGCGCACTGATACTGGTGCCTGGCGACTTTATCCAAGAATACGATGAAAGTTGCTTTGTGCTGTACGTCGCGGGGAATCTAGCCCGCCAAGCTTCGTTCTGATTACGATCATCCATCACTACACTCAGAACCTCACCGTCGAAGGCCGGCCTCTACCTAGACAGACACGGCTATGGAAACTTAAGGCACCGAAGGGTTGGCCAAAGGGATTTGTGGTGGTTGTGGGTATACGATGGAGATTCCAGCCAGCTTTTTGGGGAAGTGCTTTGGGGAATCAAAACAGGAGGGGATATGAGGAAGAATTTGGGATTGCTTCATCATGGGCGGTTTGTTGCCGGCTTGCTTGGAGTTGCGGCGATTTGCCTATCGATGACGGCGGCCGGCGTCGACGCTCGGGATAACAAGGTCATGGGCGCAGTGAAGTTTGAGGGGGCGTCAAAACTCGAGCGGGACGCGGGGGTTTGGGTCGACGGCGAGTATTTGGGCTATGTGAAGGAGCTGAAGGGCGACAAGAAAGTTTTGCTGATGCCCGGAAAGCACCAGATCATTGTTCGCTCGGCTGGGTATGCGGATTTTGTGCAGGATGTTGTGGCCGAGCCGGGAATCGAGCAGGTGGTGAGCGTGAAGTTGAACCTGGCGCCCGGTGCCGCGGTGCCGAAGATTACTTCGATGCTAAAGATAACGGTGCAGCCTCCGCGCGCCGCGGTTTTCTTGGATGACAAGTATGTGGGCCATACGGGGGAGCTGGGAGGCAGTGTGCACGCGTTGCTGGTTGCGCCGGGAACGCATCGCGTGAAGATCGAGCTGCCGGGTTATCGGACGTTTGAGACCGAAGTGACGTTGATTGCAGGGCAGAAATCGGAAGTGAAGACGGAATTGGTGAAGGGAAGTATTGAGCAGGCTGGGGCGGAGATTAAGAAGGCGGAATAGGAACCTAGAAGTTTGAAGATTGAGAGCTTTGCGGACTGGGCAGGAGTTCGGCTCGCAAAGCTCATTTTTTTGGTGTTCGACCCAGGGTTGTGGGCGCCGGGCACTACGCGAAGACGAGGAGAAAAGTACGGGTCTGAGGACCCGGCACGACCGCCGAAAACGAGGGTGGGACGCTCCGAAAAAACAGCAGGGCGCTTCGTTCAACGAAGCGCCCTCGAACAACGTTGAGGTTTCGATCCGCTTAGCGCATGCCGGTGGGGGCGGCGCTAGCGGACTTGGCGTTTGGGTCCAGGCTCAAGAGGCCTTCAGTGGCGGAGACGGCTACGATCGAACCGTCGTGACGCGTCCAGATGGCCGGGAAGTAGCTCTGCGATAGAGGATCATCCAGTTTCTGCCAGGACTTTCCGCCGTCGAACGAAGCCACCAGACCGTGCTTCTGAAGAGCTGCAACCAAGGCGCTGTTGTTGCCGGCTACGGATTGGAAAGAAAGTTCGCGAACGTCGGCGCGGTTCCAAGACTTGCCGCCGTCGCGTGTGCCGTAGAGGCCCATGTTGGTGGTGATGAAGAGTGCGGAGTCATCGATGCGGTGAATGCGGAGGTTGCCCGCGGACGCGAAAGAGAGTTCCTGAGCATCCCAGGTTTCACCCTT
The DNA here is from genome assembly GCA_963722985.1 of Candidatus Acidiferrales bacterium. Classification (GTDB taxonomy): domain Bacteria; phylum Acidobacteriota; class Terriglobia; order Acidiferrales; family UBA7541; genus Acidiferrum. The sequence goes on from CAVROZ010000012.1 coordinate 283,943, forward strand.
GTTCGAAGAGAAGAGCAGGTTGTGTTCGACAATGGCCCACACGGAGTTGCCGTCGGCGGAAACTTCGACCGATTGCGCGAGCTTGTGCGCCAGAGGATCCTTGCCGTCGGATTTCCAGGTTTTGCCTTGATCGGTTGAGATCAAGAGGCCGCCGGTAGTCGCGGCATACCAGGTGTCGTTGCCAAAGGCCATGTCGTTGACGAGGAACGCGGAAAGCACCGGAACCGATTTCTTGGTTACCGGGGCTGGCGCCTTCTTAGTCTTGGCGCTGACGGTCTTGCTTGCGGGTGCGGCGGCATCAGGAACGTAGAGACCGGCGCGGGTCCACTTCTTGGTGGTTTCGTCATACTTGGACCAGCCGCCGTTGATGAGGGTTGCCCACCAACCGTTCGGAGTGGCGTAGACGTGGCGAACTTCGGTGCGCTTTAGGCCTGGGCCGAGCGTGGTCCAGGAATTGCCGGCGTCGTTGGTAGCGATGAAAGCGTCGCTGTCGAAGGTGAGCACGACGAGGGCGCGGCCGGGATGATCGCGGTCAACGGCCACGTCGGAGATGTGCATATGGTGGAAGCCAACGTTGGCGGAGGTGAAGGTTTCGCCGCCATCGTTGCTGATCTGCACGCCTTCGCGTTCGGTGCCGATGATCAGCTTTTGCGGATTCTTCTTATCGATGATCATCGCGTTGATGATCCAGTCGCCCGGAGTCACGCGGCGAAAATCTTTTTCGTTGACGGTCTTCCAGAGGCCACTGGTGGTGCCGGCATAGAGGATTTCCGCGTTCGAGGGATCCATGCGGATGAGCTGCGTGCGGCGGAAAACGTTGGGAATACTCTTGTACTTCACCCAATCCGTACCCGCGTCCAAGCTGTGGTAAATGCCGGAGCAGGCGACCGCGTGGACGTTCTCGGAGTTGTTGGGATCGACGATGATGTTCATGACGTCCGAGTCGTCAATCATGCCCTTAACAACCGGGAACCAGTTCTTGCCGCCGTCCGTAGTCTTCCAGGGCAAGTGATAGGTGCCGGCGTAGATCACGTTGTTGTCCTTCGGATCGAAGACAACAGAGTCAAAGCGATTGAGGTCCGGGTGATTGTCCGGAGTGATCTTCACCCAGCTGGCCCCTTCGTCTTCGGAACGGTAAACGCCCGTGAGCGAACCGGCGAGCAGAAGCTTCGGGTTGGTTGACGATTGCGCGAGGGCGCGAACGGTTTCGTGAGCGAGCCCGACGATGTTCCAGCTACGGCCGCCGTCGTCGCTGCGGTAAACGCCGCCACCGCCGGAATAGAGGGTCCAGGAACTGGCATAGAGGCGATTCGAATCGCGCGGGTCGACGATGATGTGCGTGATGATATCGTCCTGCCCTACGCCGATGCGGCTGATCATCTGCCAGTGCTGGCCTTCGTCGCTCGAGGTGAAGACATGACCGTCGGAGCTCCCGAGAAAGAGCGTGCTCGAGTTATTGGGGTCGGCGGTCAGGGAAATAACGGTGCCCCCTGGAGGGCCGGCCTGGCGCCAGACCTGAGCTTGAACCGAACCTGGGTAAAGGGCGGCTACGGCCGCAACTCCCAAACTAAGAATTAGTCGTTTCATATGATGCGATTCTCCCCTAAGGGCAGCTAGGCCCACAAGGAAGAAGTGTACGGAGGAATAAGAAAGAAGGGTGCTGGTCAACAGTCCAGAATGGGTGCAAGGAGGTTCCGTACTAGTACTGGTCCTCTTGCGGTGCGACTGACGGGGCAAGATAATGGCAACTTCTTTCCTACAGTTGTGTTCTACCTTCAGGGAGTCTCTCCGCACTTGCTTGAGGAAAGGCTTCCGGAGCCCGCAGCAGCAGTTGGGCTCTTCAGGGGAAATATCTTATGAGCAATACTTCGATGCGGTCCGCGATCGGTCGGGTGGCGAGTTTGGCAGTGGCGTTGCTGTTTGTCGTGACGGCAGCAGTTCGCGCGCAGGATCAGACCCAGGAACAACCGCAACGACCACAACGAGTCGAGCAGCCGGAAGCAATCGGTCAAGGGCAGATGCAGCAGAACGACCCGAATGGAGCTATGCCGGATCTACCGGCGGTCGACGACAACATTACGAGTGATGAATCACAAAATCCGCCTTCGCGCGTAGCGCGCATCAGTTTCACGGACGGTTCCGTTTCTTTGCAGCCCGGTGGCGCCGGCGATTGGGGCACGGCACAAAGAAATCGACCGGTGACGATTGGCGACAAGATTTGGGTCGATAAGGATTCGCGCGCCGAATTGCAGGCGGGGCAAATCGCGATTCATTTGGGCGGCATGACGGCGCTCTCTTTCCTGAATCTCGACCAGAATGTGACGCAAATCCGGATGCCCGAGGGAAAAATGAATTTTCGGGTTCGCGAAATCCGGCAAGGGGAAAACTACGAGGTTGACACGCCCAATCTGGCGTTCACAGTGAAGGAAGCCGGTGCCTTCCGGATTGAGGTAAATGAGAACGGCGATTTTACGAGCGTAACAGCAATTCGAGGAGCCGGAGAAATTGCGGCTTCGGGTCAGGTGTATGCGGTGAAGGCCGGCGAGCGGGTGGATGTTACCGGGAGCGACGGCAACGTAAAAGCGTCGACCGGACCTGCGCAGGCGCCCGACCCGCTCGATCAGTGGGCGCAACAGCGTGACTTGGGCGAAGACAATTCTGCTTCGTCGAAGTATGTGAACCGCGACACAGTTGGTTACAGCGACCTGGACGACTACGGCACCTGGAAGCAGGACGACACGTACGGCAATGTTTGGTATCCGAACAACACCAGTCCGGATTGGGCGCCTTACAGCAATGGCAACTGGGCTTATGTAAGGCCGTGGGGCTGGAGTTGGGTTGGTTATGAGCCTTGGGGTTTTGCGCCGTATCACTATGGCCGCTGGGTTTATGCCGGCGGATGGGGTTGGGCACCCGGACCGATCTACTCCTATCCTTTCTATGGGCCGGCGTTTGTTGGCTGGCTCGGCGGGTTCGGATTTGGTTTCGGATTTGGATTTGGCTGGTTTCCGCTGGGTTGGGGAGAGCCGTTCCACCCGTGGTATCACTGCGGCTATGGCTACTACCGCGGCATCAACGTACACAACGCTTACTTCCATAATTTCAATGGAAGGCCGGGCGGCTACAACCACTTCAACTATGCGTATGCGCACAACACACGTGCGGTTACGACCGCTTCGCGCAGCGCGTTTGTGAATGGGCAAGCGATTAATCGCGGAGCTCAACATTTGAGCGAAGCGTCTTTGCGTGGAGCGCAAGTGACGAACGGCATTCATGCTGCCCCGACACGCGCCAGTTCACTTGGCGCGGCGAATACCGGGTCTCATGTAGCTACTCCGTCGCGCAACATCGAAAGCCGCAGCGTGATGGCACGCACTACGCCGTCGGCAGCCGCTTCGAATTCGGCGGTGCACACGATGAATACGTCAGCATATGCGTCGCGTGGCGCCAGTTCCACCTACGCGCATTCGATGGCCAGTAGCACATCGAGGGGTTTGAGCAGCGGCCGGCAGTCTGAGCTTTCATCGAGCCGCCCACCGTATGCGACACAACCTGGCGCGCGAACTGGCGCAAACAATTCCGTGCGCTCCTGGAGCGCGCAGGGCGGGGCGACCGATTCGGGCCGCGCACCGCAGGGCTTTGGCTCCGATCGCGCAAACAGCACGACGGGCGGCGCGCGCAGCATGTCGACGAATCGTCCACCTTGGGCGGGTAGCGGAAACTCCGGCCCGTCGCAGCGTTATTCATCGAACCGGCCTCCGGCTTCTTACAACGGCGGGCGGTCGTACAGCCCACCGTCTTACAACGGCAGCCGAGGTTACTCCGCGCCACACTCGAGCAGTGCGCCGCGCAGTTATTCTGCGCCGCATGGTTCGAGTGGTGGCGGTAGCTCTCATGGCAGCTCCGGTGGCTTTCATGGCGGCGGTGGTGGAGGCTCGCATGGTGGCGGAGGGGGCGGTCACGGCGGCGGCGGGCATCGCTAATTGGATTCGTTGACCTGACCTTGGGCCCGCTTCACCTCCCTGAAGCGGGCCCTTGCTTTTTTCTTTTGCCGTGGCTCTTTCGCGACCGACATTCGGGTTTACACAACTGTTTTGCTTCTGTGCGTGTTAGACATAAAGAAGCGGGTTTCCAGGTCAGGTTCCCGATCCTGCTGGGAGCGGATGTATATCGGGAAGAGCACACACGTGCCCCAGCATCGCGAGTTTGACTCCGTCCCTGATTTCTTCCGATTGCGGCTTTGACGCGGGGATGTCTTCAGGAGAGATGAAGGCCAATGAAAACACGTCTACAACACGGACTGATATTGTTCAGCGCGCTTTTGGCGTTGCTTATGGCGGCTCCCAAACGGGCCGTGGCCGATGGAGATGATCCGCCTTCGCGGGTTGCCCGCCTCAGTTTCACGGAAGGGCAAGTCTCTTTGAGCCCTGCAGGGACCGATGACTGGGTTGCCGTTGAACTGAACCGGCCGATCACCACAAGCGATAAATTGTGGAGCGATCAGAACAGCAAGGCCGAACTTCACGTCGGATCCGCCTCGATTCGACTCGGCGATACGACTGGATTTTCCTTTCTGAATCTCACCGACCAGATGATGCAGGTGCAGCTCACCGAGGGCACGATCAACGTGCGCGTCCGGAGGCTCGCGCAGGAAGAAGCGATTGAAATCGATACGCCGAATCTTGCGTTCTCGATTCTTCGTCCCGGCAAGTACCGCATTAACGTAAACGAAGGGGGAGACACGACGGTCATCAACGTTCGCGACGGAGACGGGGAAGTGACCGGCGGCGGTTCTTCTTACACGGTGCATCCTGGCCAGCAGGGAATTTTCACCGGAACGGATACGCTGAATGCGGATATCGAGCCGCTACCCGACGCGGATGCTTTCGATTCCTGGTGCGATGAGCGCGACCTGCGCGAGGACCATTCGGTGGCGAGGCGGTACGTTTCCGATGACGTAATAGGTTATGAAGACCTCGATGACTATGGGGGTTGGCGGCCGGTGCAGGATTATGGAACGGTGTGGTTTCCGCACGCTGCGGTGGTGGGTTGGGCGCCGTACCGGTTCGGCCATTGGGTTTGGATTTCGCCGTGGGGTTGGACCTGGGTCGATGACGCGCCCTGGGGATTCGCTCCCTTTCATTATGGACGATGGGTCTATGTAGGCGGAGCCTGGGGTTGGGTGCCGTGCCCACCTCCGGTGGTTGCGGTCGCTTATGTGCGACCGGTTTATGCTCCGGCGCTGGTTGCATGGGTCGGCGGTCCGCACTTTGTTGCAGGATTCGCAGCCGGAGGATTCGCTGCCGGTGTGAATGTCGGCTGGTTCCCACTCGGACCGCGCGAGGTGTTCGTGCCTTCCTACCCAGTGAGCCGAGTGTATGTAAACAATGTGAACATCTCTAATACGACCGTAAATCAGACGGTGATCAACAATTACTACAACACCGCGATCATCAATAAGAACGTGGCGGTCAACAATGTGAAATACGTGAATCAGGGAGTTGCGGGCGCCGTTACCGTCACGTCGCCGCATGCGTTCACTTCGGCGCAGCCCGTGGGGCGGAACATGGTGGCGGTCAATCAGAGTGAAGTTGCGACCGCGCCGGCAGCCGTTCGCGCGCCAGCGGTAGTGCCTCCGAAGCAAGCGGTTTTGGGTGCGGGCGCAGCAGCGACGGTGCATCCGCCATCGACCATTCAGAACCGCGCGGTTGTGGCGAAAAACACACCGCCACCGCCGCCTCCTTCCTTTGCAGCACGGCAGGCGGCAATCCAGAAAAACCAAGGAAGGCCGATTTCGGCGGCCGAAGAGCGGCAACTTCAACCCGCTGGTGCATCGCATCTTGGCTCACCGCAAGTAAGGGTAGCTCCGCCGGCGAATCCCGGCACGCCGCATTACCATGCCGTGCAGAGCGGGGCTAGAGGAAATAATGAGCCAGGTCCGTTGAACACCAATCGACCGCCGAATAATGCCGGACAGACGAACGGGACGGGCAATCCGCCAAACACGCGCGCCTATACTGACCGGCCGCAGGGTTCGCACCCCGGGGGCACGAATGTAAATGCGCAGCTCGAGCAGAAACACACGCAGCAGATTCAACAGTTGCAGCAGAAACAGGATCAGGAATATCAAAAGCTGCAGCAGAAACAAAACGGCGAGCAACAGAAATTAGAGCAGGATAAAGCGGACGGGCAAACGCAGCAGCAGGTTCAACAGAAGCAACAGCAGCAACTCGAGCAGCTACAGCAGAAGCAACAGCAGCAGCAGCAAGTTTTGAAACAGAAGCAGGAAGCGGAGCACACGAAGGCGTACAAAGAGCCTCCGGCCAAGCCGAAGTCCGAGGATAAGCCGCACAAGTAGGCAGGGATGACGGGCTGCCTTCGCGGCTGAGGACAAGCAGAAACGGGTGTTGCAAACCCGGTCACCCACCCTTAAAACCGAGGGTGGGGCACTCATCCGAAAATTAAGTGCTTGCGCTTGTTTTAGGGGGTGTTTGGCGGTTGGTCTTCATGCTGTGATATCTTCGACGTTTGATTATGCCTGGTTCTTTGTCTCCTGAATTATTTCGGCGGGTCATGGGCAGTTTTCCCACCGGGATTGCCGTGCTTACCGCCGAACGCGAACCGCGTCAAGTGCATGGAATGACCGCGAACACGCTCACTTCCGTTTCACTTGATCCGTTGTTGATTTTGGTCTGCGTCGATCAGAATGCACGGTTGCTCGCCCATTTGAAGAGCCAGGGGCGGTTTGGTGTGAATATTTTGAAGGATTCACAGCAGGCGATTTCTGAACTTTTTGCCAGAACTGAGCAAGATCCAGAGGAAGAAGCACGACTTGGCGTGCGATTCCGGTGGACGCCGACGGGAATTCCGATGCTTGAAGAGGCGTTGGCCCACCTTGGTTGTAATGTGGTGGCGCAATATATGTCGGGAGACCACACCATTTTTGTGGGGGAAGTGGAGAGTTTGGAGTTGAAGGACGGGGAGCCGTTGCTCTATCACCGGGGAAAATATCGGGGTTTGTGAATCAAAGGGAAGACGCGGGGATTGTGCCGGCGCTTTGCGTGCTCAGAAGGGCACTATTTTATTTCTTGTGTGGCTAGCGTTCGGAGCTGCCGCTCGGGCGGGCTGGTTCGGCGGAATCGCCCAGCTCTTTGCGGTGGCTTTTTACTTCGCGCAGCGCGTAGATGGGTTTGTTCTGGGATTCGTAGTAAGTGCGCGAGCTGATTTCGCCTAGCAAGCCCATGGAAATGAACTGAATGCCGCTCAGAAACAGCACCGTGGCCAGCAGCATCAGCGGGCCGTGTTCGGCGATTACGTCGATGTGGAAGAGAAGTTTCTTGGCGACGAGGAAACCACCGACGAGAAGACCGGTACCCGTTCCTGCCAAGCCTAGCAAGCCGAAAAATTGTAGCGGGCGTGTGGAATAGTCGAGAAGAAACTTGACCATGATCAGGTCGAAGAAGACCCGGATGGTACGGCCGATGCCGTAATTGGATTTACCGCTCTTGCGGATTGGGTTTGAAATCGGGACTTCGGCGATCCGCGCACCGGTTGAGCTCGCAAGAGCCGGAATGAAGCGGTGCAGTTCGCCGTAGAGTTGAATCTCCTGCAAAATCTCTTTTCGATAGGCTTTGAATGTGGTACCGAAGTCGTGCAAGTCGATGCCGGATAACTTGGCCATCATCCAGTTGGCGACGCGGCTCGGCAAGCGGCGCATCAGCCAGTGATCGCGGCGGTTGGCTCTCCAGCCGCTGACCAAATCAAAGCCCTCTTCAATTTTTTCGAGGAAGCGGGGGATTTCTTCGGGATCGTGCTGTAGGTCGCCGTCCATCGAGATGACCACGTCGCCGCGCGCGAAATCGAAACCGGCTTTTAAGGCCGCGGTTTGTCCAAAATTTCTGCGCAGGCGGACGACGTTCACGCGGCGGTCGTGCTCGTAAATATCGGAGAGAACGCGGTAGGAATCATCCTTGCTGCCATCGTCGACGAAAACCATTTCGTAGGGCTCACCGATCGAGTCCATGACTTCGGTGATTTTCATGTACAGCGTCGGGATGTTTTCCTGTTCGTTGAAGAAGGGAACTACAACGGAATAGTGGATGGGTGAATCACTGTGCATACGGCTTAGACCCGAGCCTTTCTCATGCTCCTCTAGCAGACGTAGCCTTTGGGTGGACGTGCGCGGGATTTTGGCCTTGGCGCGTCTCAGCCGCGGTTTCAGGCCACTTCGCCCATCAGTTGATAGGATATCAGGCGAATACCCCGCGTGGCGACAAGTTTTCTGATGTGGCTGTCGGTGAAGATTTCAAGTTCGGTCTGGCGGGATTCCTGGAGGCGTGTTGGAGAATTGCGTAGGGCATCGTCGGCATAGCCCGGGTGGCACATCAGTTCGGTGGTGCCTTCGGGAAGATTGTTGAGAAGATTTTCCACGCCTTGGCGAGTCATGATGCCGGTTTGCGCGATGCCGCAGAAATAATCCGTCGCGGCCAAGCCCGCGTGATCGGCCATTTCACGAGCATCGTGAGCGAGGAGTTTCAGACCGCGAGCCTGAACTCCTTGCTTCAGTACGGTGCCGGCCCTTTGCTCGCCGCCGGTAGAGAGTAATGCTCGCAGCTTGGATTCTTCGTGCGCGACGCGGATGGCACGGATGCCGTGCTTCTTGGCGAGGCGCAGAGCGATCTCAAAAAGACCGGGAAGCATTTGGACGTGCTTGTGGCCGTCGAGGTGCGTCGGCGCGATACCGGCATCGCGGATTTTTTGGATTTGGGTATCCCATTCCCGTTCGACTTCGTTTAGGTCCAGGCTGCGTGTCGCGATTCGAAGCAGCAAACTTTCGGTGCTGCTTTCGAATTGGCCAGCGGGATTCAGAAGGCCACGCACCTTTGCTGGGTCGGCAGTCGGAGGGCCATCGCTGAGGTTCAGGTGGACGCCCACGCCGAGCTCTGGATTGGCCCGCGCGACCTTTAAGGCCGAAGTGAAGGCGCGGCCATTGGCGAGAAGGGAAGAGCTGGTTACCAGGCCTCTGCGGTTGGCTTCGGCGACGCCTCGATTGACTCCTTCGGTCCAACCTAGGTCGTCGGCGTTGACGATGAGGCTTTTCACTTTAGAGCGCTTCTCCTGTCCGTAGGGCCAGCTACTCTTTCGCGGGCATGCCTAGTTGCGTACCATTGACCACGATTCCTTCTAACTTTAGCATGGCCAGATAGAGGCGACGATGTCGGTTAACTTGCGCGAATTGAAGCAAGTAGGGATGAAATACAGGGAAAAGCGGCGCGGGAGAAGGATGAATTCCCGCGTGCAGATCCGGCTCGAGTGGGATGTTGCCGAGGGTAAACGCCGGTCCCTCGAAGTTTGCACGCGCATCGTGAATCCTTATGGCTGCATGGTAGTGCTTACTGAATCGCTGGAGCTCGAACAACGCCTTGCGGTTACGAATCTCGCAACGCAGGCCAGCAACGCCGGGGTCATCGTCTGGAAAGGGAATGACCAGCCGGAAGGCTGGGAATACGGCGTGGAGTTGATCGCGCCGGATATGGACTTCTGGGGGCTGGAACTGTGACACCTTTGACGAAACCACCTGCACCGGCGGCGAAAGGGAATACGCCGGCAGCTCCTGCGTCACAGACGCAAGTGAAACGCAGCGCGACGATTGCGCGTCCGCAAACGAACGAAGAACGGCGACGAGCACAACGAGTGTTGCTGCGCATGCCCATTTTGATTCATCTGCCCGGGAAGGCGAATCCGTTGCACGGATTCACGCATACGGTGAGCGCGAGCGGGGCGATGATTATTCTGCCGGAAGGATTGTCGCAGGGAACGAAACTGTCGATCGAGAATCCCAAGACGCAGAAGAAGGTAGAAGCGCACGTGGTGCGGCCGCCTCAGATGAATCCGGAAGGGTCGTTGATTCCGGTGGAGTTCACAGCACCTGCGCCGCAGTTTTGGAATATATTTTTCCCGCCTGCAACCACCAGTTAAGCGTTTGTTCTTAGACCCCAATGAGCTGTCCGATTGGCCTCCTACGGTTGATGATTGTAGGTGGTTGCCGGTTGTTGCCTCGCTCATATAAGGCGCTGTTCCAGTAATCACCTGCATGTAAACCTACGGTCATTTGAAGCAGGTGACCGTTCGGCAGCTCCGAGCGTCTTGCGATTGTCCGGGAAGGTGAAGAAGAGGAGGGCGCCGCAAGGCTCAACCCCGAGAAGTTGCCAGTTGGACGGGTGATCAGACGAGCGTGACGCAGATGCCTTCGAACAGCATCGGCTGTGGCTGCACTTGACCCGGCTACGTCATGGAGCGGTTACTGATTGGAATCAGGGTCGGGAGGCCAGCAGCCGCGGCATTCCTGTGACTTTTCGTTTGCCGCATTTCTTCGCATCCGTTCCGCTTGAAAGAAAAAGGGCGCCTCGACAAATCCGAGGCGCCCGCCAGAAGAAAATACGCATTTATTGAATCGTTATGGCGGTTGTTCCGCTCGAGGATTTGTAGTTGGCGTCGCCGCTGTAGGCTGCACCGATGGTGCGGGTGCTACCACCGCCGCTGCTGCCACCGCCACCGCCGCAGCCTGCGACCACGCCTACGAGAAGCGCGAAGGCGAGGAGGCTAACATAGGCATAGGCACGCCGGCGCGACTGTGGAATCGAGCGCAAGCCGAGCGCGAAGAGCAGAAGGCTGAGGAAGGCAATGAGCAGCGGAATGCGCGGGACTGCGGGTGAACCCGGCCGGCCGGTGGGATAGAGCGAAGAGATGGCCGTCGAGAGCGTAGCCTGGCAGGAAGCCCCGGTGGGGCTGTTTTGGCCCGGAGTTGGAGTGTAAGTCACGGTTCCCGACAAGTTCGAACCATTGCTCGTGAATTGCACGGTGCCGGTGCTGCCGGTGCCGCACGGTGCGTTTCCGTTGCTCGAAGTGCTGGGCGCGATGACCGCGGTCAACAGAACGGTGGCGCCGGAAGTGATGCTGGACAAGCTGCTGGCGACGGTCGTGGTTGTAGCTACTTGCTGGATGGTAATCTTCAGCGTGTTGCTGGCAGGGCCAGAAGCGTAGTTTTGATCACCCGAATAGCTGGCGACGATGTTGTGGACGCCGGGCACGGAGCCGCTGACGGTGGCGGGCAGATCGATCGGTTGGTCTTCGGCGAGGCCGAGATTATTTAGCGACGTGACGTTCGTGGCCTTGCCGTTTTTGAGGAAGTCATTCAATGGATTGCCATTGTCGGTGAGAGTGATGGTGCCGGTCGGACAAGGAATTGCCGGTTTGGTGTTCGGATAACTAAACGCGCAACTGGTACCATCCGACCGACTCACGACAACTTGCAGAGAATAAGGAGTGCCGTACGGGAAATTCTGCGCGGCAGTGGAGATGTTGGTGCTGGATACAAAATTGAGAGTGGTTTTGGCGGTGTAGCCTGCACCCGCTACCGTTCCGCTTAGGGCCACGGGAGTCGAAGTGCTGACAGCGTAGGTGATATTGCCGCCGTAAGTTGCCGCGACGTAAGCGGTGCCGACCGGGAGCAAGCTCGTGCTTACGCCGATGGTTCCCCCCGATAGAGTGAACGGTCCGAATGAGGCAAGGATGGTGGCTTTGTCGCTGGCAAGCGCGATCAAAGAGACATCCCCGGTAGCGCCGCTTGGCGTCACCGTCGCGGTTGCGGTAAAGGTAGAGCCGGCCTTTGCACCGCCGCTCGGCGCAGTAAGCGTGGTCGTGGTTGTAGTGCGAAGGGCAGAGGTCCACTTCGCCAAAAGATTTCCGACATTGATCGAACCGAGGCCGGTGGCCAGATCATAAGTCGGGCCAGACTGAAAGGCCGGTTGTCCATTATCGACAGCAAGGCAGGCTGGGGCTGTGGCGGTACCGCAAATCACCACACCATAGCCACTCGAGGAGGTATTGTTGCAATTCGGCGAGCCGGCATCGCAGGCCACGGCGTTGTTGCCCTTGGTCACATCGTTGAAAACGCAGGTAGCAGCGGGCGTTTGACCTAGCGAGGATTCGCACTTTTTACTGGTGTAGTTTGAGTCGGTCAAGGCCAGGTTATAGAGGACGTAATTCGCATTTCCTTGCCTGGGCGTCGGATTCGATGCGGTCGCCTGCGACTGATTCACAAGCGCCATCACTGCGGCAAAAGCCGGTGTCGATGCCGACGTGCCGCCCACGAGAGAGAAGTTTTGGTACGGAGTGCTGAGATCACAGGCAACGCCCGTGGGTGTGGTGGAGTTCTGCGGGTTCGAATCCGATTGGCAGATGACATAGGCTACACCGGCGCCAGTCGAGGGTGGTCCGCCGTTGCTGGCGAAGAAGGAAACGTCGGGAATGTCGCGGACATTATCGGCCGGTGTGAGAGTGCCCTGGAATGCCGGTTTCGGATAGCCGTGATTGGGAAAGCTACTGTTGGTGCCGCACGAGACATTGCCGTTGCTGGCCGCGGTGGCGACCACGCAGTTGCTTGGGCCTCCGCTGCCGGCGCTGATGTCGGTGGCTTGTGTGGTGTCGACGCTTGCGCAAGTGGCGGGATAGGCCAAGGCACAAGCCGAATCATCCCACGTTGTTTCCGGTATGTATTTGAGAGCGGAGATGATGGTGTCGCTCGTGGTGTTCCAATAGGTTGAAGCCGCGCTGCCGGTGCTGGTCGGGTCGAAATCGGTGCCACCGACGGCCACGTTGAATGGGGTCGAGGCAAGTCCGTTCACGGCGACGCCTTGGGTTGCCGCGAAAGGATCGATGGAGGAAATCGGGTCGCATCCCGCGGAACCGGAATCACCGGCCGAGACGGCCACCGTGATGCCTTCTGAGGCGGCTTGCTCCCACAGAGAATTGTAAAATTGATTTCCAGCGGTGAGGAGTGCGGCTTCACAGTTTCCGTAGCTATCGCTGATCACCGGCGCGATATTGTTGTCGACTGCAAACAGCGCCGACAGGTCCACACCTTGAGAAACCTGCGAGGTGTTGGCGATCGTCGATTGGGAGACAACAAAATAAATATTTGCGGCTGGAGCGACTGCACCCGCCCACTGCGTATCTAGGTCTGATTCAATCTCATCATCGGTGGCGGAATCCGGGCCGAGAATGCCTGGATCGACTCCGTTTACCACAACCATGAATTGGCAGTTCGCAGGCAGCGTGACCGGAAGCTGTGCTGATGTACAGAAACCGGAGTACGCGGGAAGGTTGAACATGGAGCGGAAGTTGACGATGTCCTGGGTGTCGATGTTGGTCTGAGCCATGATGGCAATGGATTGTCCGGCGCCGGTTGCGGTCGAGGGGATGTTGTAAATCGTGGCGAAGTCCTGAGGCCCGACGGCGTAGTGCGCCGGGTTTCCAAAGGTAAAGAGAGGCTCCAACTCGTTCGAGCCTTTGGTGCGGCGATACAAGCCGCTCTTTCGAATGTTCGGGTGCTTGGGGAAGTTGTGCAGAGCCACGACGCCGGCCACGACCGGCGAAAGAGCCTCGGGAATGGCAGGGTCGCTGATGTTGGCGAAGTGCGTTTCACCGTTTTCCACAAACTTGTGAATTTCCGTGTGGAACGCATTGCGAACTTGTCCGGCGTTGCCGTCAAACTCGATCACCATTTTTCCTGCGGCGACATTTTTTACCTGAAAACCTTGACGCGTCAGCCAGTCGGTGACGGACTCTACGTCGGCATCCGACGGGCCGAACTGACTGCCGAATTGCGCGGGAGTGAGCCAGGCGTGGTAGCTTGCCGAACCCTTGGTTTGTTGAGCGTCGAGCAAGCCGCGCAAAGAGAGTTCCTGTGCAGGGCTGCGCTGTAAGAGAAGCATCATGCGCGTCATCGGTTCGGAATCCGGCACGGCTCCCTGGTCGTAGGCGGCCCTCGCCCGAGGGTGCACGTTTCCCGTCAAGGTTACTGTTTTCGTGTCATCCACGGTCTCGACGACCCGAGATGGCACCGCCGACTTTTGAGCGTTTTGCGCGCGCAGCGCGGCACTGCCTCCAACCGCCAGCACTCCGCACAGCACCGCCCGCCAGAGACGTAGTCCTCTGTTCATCTTGACCTCGCAGTTCCCCCACTTGATTTGTTCGAGCACGACTTAAATTCGGCAGGAACCGCGTCTCCGGCCCCCATGACGCGGTGACGGTCCTTGCTTCATACAGATGCAACACGGTAGAAAACGGTTTGCTCCCCGCCTGTTGCTGAGAACCCCTACAATCTACCCTGGGGGTATTCAAATCACCACGATTGTAAAGCTCACTGTTTCCGTATTGTCATTATTTGTTCCTGAAATCTGCAGCGGCACTTGACCGGTAATCTTTTGCGCGATCGGCGCTGACGTAGAGGCCTCGGTGTGCGCGTCTCCTCCGTAGGTCGCCGCGAGGTTGTGCACTCCCACGGGCAGAGTGGTTGCCAGATACGTCGCAATCCCAGCACTGACTTTCACGGCGCTTCCATACACCTGGCCATTGTCATAAAGCTGAACTAGGCCCGTCGGAGTCACAGAGCCACTGGGTTTCACCGTGACGGTAAATGTCACAGGTGTGTTAAATGGCACGTCGAGATTTGTCGACACGATCGTGGTCATCGTGGCGTAGGTTCCCCCGCCGCCACCTCCACCACCGCAACCCCACACTACGCTCGTTACAAAAAGTATGAACCCGCAAGGGGCCAAAAAGTTCCGACTATTTGAGAGGGCGCCAAGACCGAAGGCGAAGATCGCGAGCAATAAGCCAGCGCCGAGACCCACTGCCGAGGACGAAGTGCCAAGTCCCGTTGTGCTCGCGCGTGTCAGGGAACCAGACGTCGCCGAGGACGACGATGGGGTGAAACTGAGGGTAGTTGTAGCAACGGCGTTGTTTACGACCACATTGGTTTGGCCAAATGCACAGGAGTAACCGGCGGGAAGGAATGTGCCGCCGCTCGCGCAGGCCAAGGTAACTGTGCCGGTAAAGCCGCCGGACGGGGTGATTGTCACGGTGCCGCTTCCGGTGCTACCGGCGGCAAAGGCCAGCGGATTCGGAGAAACGCTGACGGTGAAGGAAGGCGGCGGGGTTTGCTGTGATTTGGCGTTGTTCCACGCAATTGCAAGGTTTGTAGCGTTTACGGATCCGAGTCCGGTTACTAAGTCATAGCCCGGTCCTGTCACGTGGCCCGTGGTGAATCCATTCGCACCGGTTTGTGCGGAAGAACAAGCGGGTGAGCCGCCTGCGCAGGGAACTTCGTTGCTGCCGGCGGTGATGTCATAAAATACGCAGGAATTGGATGTCGACGGGTTGCTTTGGTCCGAGGAGTTGCAACTGTTGCCCGCCGTACGCGCGAGCTTGTAGAGAAGATCATTCACCGGTCCTTGCCACGCGCCATTCCGCTGTTCAATTAGCGCCAAAATTCCGGCCAGTGCCGGCGTAGCGACAGATGCGCCGCTAACCAGCGTTAATCCGACGACATCCTTTTGTCCATTGATCTGGCAGGGAGTGCCGCCGCGGCTGGTGCAAAAAACGGTTTCGTGGTGACCTGTGGACAGCGCCACGTCGGGCAAGTCTCGCGCATTGTCGGCGGGGACGCCCGGTCCGCTTTGCCAGGAAGGCTTTGGATACACATGGCTCGCGCCGCCGGCGCTGGCGAAACCAGTGAACTGCCGGTCGGCTAAAATACAATTCGTGCTGGCGGAGGTTTCAGTAGGATCGCAAGTCGCATTCCAGGCGATTTCCGGAATGTAGCCGAGGACAGATGTATAGCCTAGGGAATCGGCTTGATTTGAGTAGGCAGAGCCTGGCGGGCGATCTGCAAATTCCGTTACGCCTACTGCGATGTTATACGGCGTTGAGGCGACGCCGTTCACTGCCAAGCCGTTCGACGCAGACGATAAGGAAGCCGGGCTGTCACATCCTGCAGAGCCGCTGTCGCCGGAAGAGACCAGCACGGTGATGCCTTCGGCAGCGGCTTGCTGCCACAGAGCGTTGTAAAACGCATTTCCCGATGAGCCCAAATTTTCCTCACACGTTCGATAGGTGTCGGAAACGATGGGGGACACTTGATTGTCGATGGCGTAGGCAGCCGCCAGGTCGACGCCGCTGGTTGTGTCCGTACTGCCCGCCACAACCAGGTTGACGATGGCTCCGGGAGCTACTGCTCCGGCCCATTCCATATCGAGTAAGGCTTCTTCCGAATCGGCCTGGTTGGCTATGCCGGGATCGGGGCCGCTTAGAAGAAGATTCGGTTCGTTTGGCTTCAACCCGAAAATCTGGCGGAATGTGCGGACATCGGCGAGTTCCACTTGCGATTGCGCAACAACGGCGATGGAGATGCCCGAACCATCGACGCCGCTCATCAGCAGTCCTTTGGTGTTGTAGATCGCGGCAAAATCTTGCGGGGTCAGGTACGTTGTTGTACCTAGAGAGGTGAGGTCCACCGCGAAAACAGCCTTTTTCCCGTTTGCGTCCTGGGCCGCGAAGCCGCGGAGCTCGTGAACCGGCGCTTCTCTGCCAAAGCCATTGAGCGAAAGCGGGCCGCGCGTAATTCCGGCAATGTTTGCGGGAACGGCCAGATCGGTGGAGTTGGCTACGACCGTTTTTCCATTCTCGCGGTAATACTTCAGCTCGGTGTGAAATGCATTTTCTACTTGTGACGTGGTGCCGCTGAACTCCACCCAACGTTTACTTGCGGCCACGTGCTCCACGGTGAGGCCTTCAACTTGCAACCACGCGAGGACGCTTTGTAAGGCGGCATCCGACGCGCCGAAGCGTGTTGCAAATTCCGCGGCGGTCAGGTTGTGGTGGTAGTTTGCGGACTTGGGGTTCTGCTGGTCGTCGAGAAGTTGCTGCAGCGCCGCTTCCTGGGCAACGGATAGAGACAAAACCAAAAGCATGCGCTGCAATGGGCGGCCCGCTTCGACGCGGCCGAGGACGTGGGCCTCAATCGCCCGAGGATGTCTGGTGTGTTCCAGAACAACGAGAGATTGCTGGCCGTTGCCGTACGATGCTTGTTCGGAAGTTTGAGCGTTGGCGACGACACCGATTGTGACGAGTACAAAGCAGAGAAATGCAGTCCGCTGAGACGTTCTTCGAACAGGCAATTGTACCCACCGATGCGCGGCTCTTTACGATGATGGGAGCGCGCAGGTCAGACCATGACGCGAAGCTGGAGCGGCAAGCCTCCGTAAGAGTCTACACATCGACTGCGGGCCGTACAATTCTTAGAGAAGGACACGACTAGAATATGTTGCCTGGCGGAGCCCGCCGCCCGCGAACAACGTCCGTCGATTACCATTTCAATTCCACATTTCCGCCAGAAAGGATGATTCCAATTCTAGGCGTTCCTTCGGCAGGGCGTTCGACCAAGCCGATCTCCTGCGAGGCGCCGCTCCGGAGCATTGGCGCGAGGGTCACGGCGCTCGAAGGCTCGATTACGATCTTCATGCGCTCCCACATGAGTTTCATTGCCGCTACAATTTCTGCTTCGCTCACCAAGAGGATGCCGTCGACAAATTTTTGCAGGATTGCGAAGGTCCGCGGGGCCAACGATGCACGCAAACCATCGGCGATGGTGTCGCTTGTTTCAAGTGCTTGGAGTTTGCCGGTTTTCAGGGAACGATAAGCGTCGTCTGCGCGCTCAGGCTCACAGCCGAAGACCTTGACAGCGGGTTTCACGCCCTTGGCGCCGAGGCACGTGCCGCTCAGCAGGCCGCCGCCGCTGACCGGGGAGAGAACGGCGTCGAGGTCCGGGACGTCTTCGAGGAGCTCCTTGGCAGCGGTGGACTGTCCGGCGATGATGCGGTCGTCGTCATAAGGGTGAATCAGTATGGCATCGGTTTCCGCCTGGAGGCGCGCGGCGGTTTCGGCGCGGGAGGTGACGTTCGGCTCACAGAAAGTTATTTTGCCGCCGTAGCTTTCAACCGCACGACATTTTACGGCGGGAGCATTTTTCGGCATGACGATGGAGGCGGTGATTCCGCGCCAGCGCGCCGCACAGGCGATCGCCGCGGCGTGATTGCCGCTGGAATGGGTGACGACGCCCCGCCGGGCTTCTTCGTCAGTGAGCAGGAAGATTGCGTTGGTCGCTCCGCGAATCTTGAAGGAGCCGGTTTTTTGGAGGTTTTCGCATTTGAAGTACAGGCGGGCGCCCGCCAAGACATCGAGGGATTTGCTGGTCAGCACAGGGGTGCGGTGAATCCAGGGACGGATGCGTTCGTGGGCTTCGACGATGGCAGCCCAGTCAACGGGAGTGGTTGCGGGGTTTGCAGTGGCCATGGCGGCAGTGTAGTTGATTTGGGAGTAAGGGCCACGGCCAAAGTGGTCTGTCGGGTAAAACCGAGTTCACAAGGGAATGGAACAGAGCACACCGAGAGAACGGCACAAGAAAACGGAGGCAAGATTTAGGCGTGGAAGAGGGATTCCTCGCCCCCCGGATTGACGCTTTCCTTGGTTAAGGGGTGTTCGAGGCGGGTTCGGACTTCGGGAGGTTCGGAGTCAGGCGGCGCATGACGAATTCCTGGAGGAGGTTGACGGCCGCGGTTTCGCCGATACCGATCAGAGCGTTTTCGAAGGTGAGGGCCGCGTCGCTTTTGTCGCTGGCGGGATAGTAGAGGTTGGAGATACCGCCCGAGGCCAGACTTCCCACTATGCCGGAATAATTTGGCTGCCAGTGACCGTTATCGCCTTTGCAGATCACCGCGTTCGCCATCGCATAGAGGACACGGGACCGCACCGTGCCGGTTCCCTTATAGAAGTAACGAGGATCCTGTTTTAGAACTGACGGCAGGATCGCTCCTCCGATAAAAGTGCCGGTGACCAAGTCCGCATAAGCGGCACCATAGCGTTTGCCGTACCCTTGCGCGCCTTGCCCATAGCCGGAAAATTTGTCTGTCGCTTGCTCCACTCCAGCAACGACTCCGGTGACTCCGAAGGAGACTGGATCGATCGTGGACTTCCAGGCGAGCTCAAATTTTTGCCGCGACGTGAGCGGAGCCGCATTCGGAACATAGGTGACATAGAAATTCGGAACTACGCCAAAAACGCGCTGTTTTTCCTGCTCGGTAAGTTCTTCTTGAGCAATCTCGACCGTGGAAAGTTCGACGCGCACTTCAGTGACGTTGGTCGCTACGGCCAAAGTTAGTTGCGGCACGACGCAGCTTTCGCCGGAACTCAGTTTTCCTGAGACGGATTGGGTCGCGAATCCGGTGGAACTGACGGACAGATGAAACGGTCCGGGAGAAACGTTCGTAAAAGAGTATTGACCATCGTCGCGGGAGAGTTGCTGTTCGGGTTGCGATTGATTCTCGCGAGATAGCGCGACAGTCGCGCCGGCGACGCCTTTGCCGGTTGGGTCGACGACAACGCCGGTGATGCTTCCGGGCAGGTCCTGATTATCATGTTGGTCGACGCCACACACAACGGTCTTCGGCGCGTCCGTGGTTGCATTTTCGACGGTTGCCGGACGCGAAGAGGACTCTTGAGACAGCGCAAGAGCGGGAAAGCTGCCGGCGAGCAGGAGCCCGGCTACCATCCAGGGAAGACGCCTGGCACGAGAGAGCGACTTCGGTGCAGCTCGGCGCAGAGGTTCCTCCAGTACCGATCAGGCGGCTAATGAAAATTCCTAACCCCAGTTTACAACGTAGCCCCATGCATACAGTAACGATTTGAGGCCGCCCAGTTGCGTATGGTTGGCCGTACCAAAGTACAGTAAAGGGAGTAGCTCGAACGGCGAACTCTTAAAGGGGATCGCGCGCGGTTTCGAGCCTAGCACGCTGGAAAGCCGAAGAGCCGGTACGATTTTCGGTGACCAGCTTCTGCCTGACTTCTGGCTGGCCGTGCAAGCCAACAAGATAGGCGGAGATTCCACGGTACAGGCCATCCGCGATGCGCTGGCGCTGGCCGCCTTCGAGGAGCAGGGTTTCGTCGCTGGCGTTGCTGACGAAGGAAATTTCAGAAAGGACCGCGGGCATGTTCGCTCCGGTCAGAACGATGAAGGGCGCCTGCTTGACGCCGCGGTTTCGTTCGTGGTGGCTTACGAGCTGAAGGCGCTCTGAAAGCGTGCCTTGAATTTCGGCAGCTAAGAGCTTGGATTCCGCGATTTTTTCATTGCTGGTGATTTTTTTCACGAGATCCGGGAGATCGTGCAAGGATTCCTGGCTGAGGGCGTTTTCGCGAATGGCCAACTCCTTGGCTTCTTTGGTCGTAGCCAGGCTCAAGTAGTAGGTTTCGACGCCGCGGACTTCGCGGATGTCGCTGGAATTTGCGTGGATGGAGATGAACAGGTCGGCGTCGGCGCCGTTGGCGATTGCGGTGCGCTCTTCGAGTGGCACGTGACTGTCGTCCTTGCGCGTGTAGACGACTTCGGCGCCGGGGATATTTTGCTCGATCAGTTGGCCCAAACGAAGCGCCACGTCGAGGCAAAGATCTTTTTCAAGCAGGCCCTGCGGCCCCTTCGCGCCGGTATCGAAGCCGCCGTGGCCTGCATCGATCACGATGCGATTAATCTTCAGACCGAGCTCGCGTGTCAACGACAGTCGCGCGTCCTCGGTTGTATTTATTCCGGGCAAGGCTCTGGGTATCTCGCGCTTTGGCAAAGATGGGCTCAGATTTATCGTTGCATGCGCGGGAGGCTCGGCTTGTGCTTCAAGTGGGGAACGGTCGGTAGGCGAAATCGATTGTGGCGATCGAGTCTGCCCACTCGAGTTCACGGGCACGGAAGTCTCGGTGGGTACAACCGGGGTGGTGTTGTTCGACATGGCGTGCGGCAGGACCAAGCCGGCCGAAAGCAGAACGCCAGCGGCCGCGCCGATCCACAGACTGGAGTTGCGCAGGCGAAATTGCCTTGGCGCTTTTGCCGCCAACAGCACCGGCACGCGGACAGGCGGCGCCGCGTTCGAATGGGCATCTCCGAGGTTGCTCAGCATTAGGTCGTCGGCCGCTGCGACGGCGGTCAAGTTGCGCTCGGCTTTTTCGACAATGTCCGCGGTGACGACTTGCATTCCGCGGGCATAAGCTTCGAGTAAGGCGCGGGAACAGATCTTGTTGATGTTTCGCGGAATTCCGCGGCTCAGTTCCGCGACAACGATCAGGGCGTCGGCGGAGAAAAGGGAATGTTGGCGATGTCCTGCCACCATCAGGCGGTTGCGGACGTAATCGGCGGTTTCGACAGGAGACAGTGGTTCCAACTTTCTGATTTCGACGATGCCCTTGCGCAATTGCGCGAAGTTACCGGTTTCGAGCCTCGCCAAAAGCTCCGGATGGCCGCACAAGACGATTTGCAGCAGCTTTGATTTGGACGTTTCGCACTTTGCGATCTGTTGCAGGGTTTCCAGCGTCGCATCGTCCAGGGCATCTGCGTCGTCGAACATCAAAATGAGCTGTTTGCCCGCGAGTATCTCGACAAACCAGACTTCCTGCAGTTTGTTGAGCAGGGATGCCAGTTCGAACTCCGCGCATTCGACTCCAAGACCGCTGAGGACGAATTGCAGGATCGCTCGCGAGTCACATCCCTTTTGGAAGAGCAATGCCGCGCGGCCTTCTTCGCGCAAGTGCTTATAAATTCCCTGCAGCAATGTCGTTTTGCCGGTACCGGCCTGAGCGATGAGCGCCAGATTTCCGCGGCCGCTTCGCAACGCATCCTCGAGCGATTCGAGTGCCTCCGAGTGAGCGCGACCTGGAAACGCTTGCGCTGCTTCGGGCAGCAAGCCAAACGGCTGCTCCTTCAGCTGGTAGTAATCGAGAAACATGAACGGGACCTCCCTACAGAGAACACACGGGTGGGGCGGTTATTGTGCGCTCCAAGCTCCGAGTTTGCAACGTGCACAGAATCCGACGAGACGCAGATCCATTTTATTAGCGGGAGATTGGCGGAGCAGGAGGGAAGGGCACCCTCTTCGCCGGAAGCTCCCCGGCTAGGTCTACTTTACGTCGGACGGCCGGTGCTGGCAAATGGAGGCTCATAGGAGTACCCCCTCTTAGGCACTAGCAATCCCGGCTTGACGCTGCGTCCGTGTTTGCTACCCTAGGTGCACTAGCCCAGTTGCCGGGTCTGTCTCACCTTCTCAACCCGGTACGGAGATTCGAATGCCAAGTTCAGAACGGAGACATTTGGAGCGCTTTCGAATCCGTGTCCCGCTCCGTTTTCGTCCGCTTGGATTGGCGTCCGGTCCGGCTGAACATTTTGCGGAGACGACAAATATTTCGCGCGGCGGGTTCTTTTTTGTAACCTCGGCTCCGTTGCAGGTGGGAATGCCGATTGAGGCGACCTTGGTGATGCCGGCCGAAGTTACGGGCGGGAAGTCGGACGAAACCCATTGCCGTGCGCGGTTGGTGCATGCGAAGGCGGATGCTTACAGCGACGGCCGAATGGGATTTGGTGCGGAGATTGAGATGTACATTGACCCGAAGAAGAGTGAACCGACTCGCACGGCGCAGCCTGCGGGTGCGCCGGTGTCGCTGAAACCTCGGATCTAGTTCGGAACCGAGGACGCCAGCCTAAAGTCACGGCGCTACAGCGATTTGCTCATCAAGCACATCATCAGGGTTGCGGCCACGACCTGCTAATTTCCAGCCGGGACTTGGATGGTCGTTTTTGCGGCGCCTACGTTTTCGAAGCGGTCGTAGGCACGGACAGCTACGGTGTGTTCGCCTGGGCTGAGGCCGCGCACGGTGAAGGAATAAGTTTCAGTTTTGTAGTCGCTGATGCCTGTTGTTGGGCGAACGATGATCCAGTCGCCGCCGTCGACGCTGTACTGGGCTTTATCGATGTTGTTGGTCTCATGGCTCGCTGTGAATTTGAAGTCGTAGGAGGCTCCCTTCGAGCGGTCCGCGTTGGTTGCCGAGGGTGAAGAGTCGATTTTGCCGATGGTTGGCGTGGCATTGTCCACTTCGAAGCGCTCGCTTTCGCGCTCGGCTTCGAGGGCCTGGTCCGGAGGATTCGAGGGGGCGTCGCTGGCTACGATCTTCAGATAGTAGGCGCCGTCGGGCATCGAGGTTGTATCCCAGGAGTAGAACCTTTGCTCGAGGTTATCTTTGAGGAGCAGCCAATCCTTCTGATTTTCTCCGCGGAAGTAGACGGCATATCTCAAATCATCGTCATTGTCGTCGTGGGCTGACCAGAGTACCGACTGATAGCCTTTCTGCTGCGTCCCCTGCGGTTGGGCCTCGAATTTTGGCACAGGATTGGGGTTGTTGATGACGATTCCGCCTGGCGTCGGATTCGGCGCGGGCGGTTGCTTCAGGGCTATGTTTCCGCCGACGGTGATTCCGACCGGCGCTTGCACGCGCACTCCCGCATCTTGCATGGCAATGCCGTCGATCACTGGGGCAACATTTCTTGGTTCGTAGGCGACGGTCACCCAGTCGACGCCATCGCCAGGGCGGCCATCGTGGATGACCGCCTTCCATTGAAGGAATCTCGCCGACGGAGCTTCGATCGGCGTGTCGGTCGAGGTGTAGGGTCCGAACCAGGCAGACCATTCTTTGCCCGGGTCTTCGGTGTTACCGCTTCTTACGAAAAATTCGAGGCGCGGCGAGTTGCTTTCTTTCGCATTTTTCACAGTTGTGGTAGCTGCGGGGGGGCCCCACCACTCGATGCGTCCCCATTGCGAGAACAGCTTGGCGTCAAAGGATTGAGATTCGAAGGTACCTTCGGCTTCATATTCTGGACCGAGAGAAAATACTTTTCCCGGATTGGCAGTGCACAAATAGACTTTGCCGTTCGACTGATGTGAAATGCCCGTGATTTGGGAAGAGCCGGCTTTTGCGAGTTGCGCGTAGACACCGCGTCCGTCGATCACGAGTAGCGAGCCGTTGTTGCCGGTTCCGGCCAGCAGACGACCGTCGGAGTTTATTCCGAGCGTATAGACGACGTCGTCGCGTGAGGTCCAAAGTTCCTCGGGCGCACCATCCGGCGCAATGCGGTAGATGCTGCTCGAAATTGCTTGTGGAAAGGCGACAAACGGAGGGGTAGTGGCACCGGACTGAACGCCGGCATTGGTGAATGTCGTGGTGCCCGGCGGAGAGGTGATCATGTTTGATTGCCCGAGGACTCCAGCTCGGGGTTTCTCTCCGATGGCGGCGACGTAGATGTTGCCGTCGGCACCCACGGCGAGAGAAGTGATTTCCCGTTTGGCGGTCTCGTAAATTACGAAACCTTTGGCAGGACCGGTTTCGGGTTTCTTTCTTGTCACTGGGCCGATTCGAAGGACCCGTCCGTTCGGTTCGGTACCTGCGAGCAGGTTGTTTTTCTTATCGAAACCGAGGACCTTAATGTGAGCTTCGTCGCTCGCGTAATAGATCTCACCTTTCCCCTCTGGCGAGACTGCATAAATCTGGCCTTTGTCGCCCGTGGCTACGTACAGAGTGCCGTCCGGAGCGAAGGCTAAGTCCCAAATGTATTTCGTTTTTGGCTCGAAAAAGATAGTTTTGTCTCCGCTGGCTGAAACCTTGTACACCTTTCCGTCGGGAGAGGTTCCGACATAGAGGGTACCCTTGGCATCGAAGGCCAAGCATTGCGCCAGAAGATCGGTCGATTCGAAGACGGTTTTCGGCTTTCCGCCGGCGTCGAAGCGGAACACTCTTGCGGGTGAACCGCCGCCCGCATACAAATTACCCGCTGCGTCCGTGTGTAGCGACCAAAGATAGGATGCGTCTACATCGGCGAGCAGAGCGAATTTCGGCGCCAGCTCTAAATGGCCATCGCTTCGCACGGCCACACCCTTTGCAGTGCCCTTCAGGAACTCTTCATAGGTGGACTGTTTCCAGCGGCGGGTGTGATCGGCGATGCTCGGAGAGGCTGCAACGCAGAACATCGACGTCAGGAACAAGAGCTGTTTCCATTGTTTGGACATAGAAGGGGTCACCGAATTTGTAGATTGAGCGAAATGAGTCCTGCCACAGGTCCACCGAGTTCGATGGACGATTCGCTGGCCAAGGATTCTCGCAAAACCTGAACGCTGCCCGGCGTGGGCCGCCCGTCGACCATATTGATTTGCGACAAGGGCACGTTTGGAAGTTCTTTGTCGTCCCACACCATGGTCGGAGCGGGAACAAAGACACCGACATAGAGGCGGTCATTGTTGCGCTCACGGTTGATCAGCGCGATCAACTGGTCCAGACCCTCGGGACCCGAGGCGCCGCCGGGGACAGCGCCAAAATTAAACCCGCGCGAGGCGCGATTCATCCACTCAGCATCACTCACGAGGACCCGCAGCGTTCCTCCCCGCGCAATCTGGTCCGGCACATGCACGGTGGTTTCTTCGATGCGCGACGCTCCGCGAAAGGGGCGGAGCTGCACGCGCACTTTGACGTTTTCTCCAGGGGAGGCTTCACCGTTTTCGAGCCAGGCGCTGTCTATCGTGTAGGAATTTTTTCCAGGTTGGCTTTCGATGCGCAGTGAAACATGCTCGACCTCGGGGATTTCGAAATTGTTGGTGAACAAACGGCCAAAGACATTTTGCACGGTGATGGCAATCGGCAAGCCGTCCGGCAGGAGGGATTCCGACGGGGCGAAGGTATTTTCGAGTTTTACGGGGACATGGCCTTTCAACTGAATTTCGCCGGTCATGTGCAGCGTTGTTCCTTCGCCGTAGATGGAGTTCTGCGTCAGGCCGTTGTAGGTGGTGATGGCGACGAGGAGCGGCGTGAGTTTCGGATGGTTGACCATCTCAAAGTGCAGCTTCTTTTCGTTCGCGCCAGTGACGAAGGTCAAATCCAACGGGATCATTGCCGGCGGCGCGCCAAGTTTCCCTGTTACCGCGGTCAGATGATCGCTCGTGATGGTTCCGATGGCTCCCCCGGCATTGACGATCTTTGTCGAGGCCAGCGAAGAGGACAGGGTGGTGACCACTTCGCTGCGCGACATGGGCATCTGGATGTCGCCTAAATTCATGAATGGATGCCCGCACAAAAAGACGCGGTCGCCTTCGACGGCGGTGACCGTGCAGGCGGAGTTGATCGACATGTCACCCCGCACGAGGACCATTCCGGCCATGTCTCCCGGCGCGAGATGGGCGTGCGGGTCGTCTTTCTGGTCTTCGGCCGATCCCCCTTGCGTGGCCACCAGACCGTAACCTTGCAGCTGTGAGGCGAACTGTTGAAGCACGCCGGGCTGAAATCCGGAGAACACCAGCGGGGTTTCGATTGGCTGGAGAGCCGAGCCAGTCGGAAGGGTATTCGCGGCTGCGGTCTGCTTCGGCAATTCGAACGATTGCTGCGCCGTTTGGGACGGAGCATTCTGCACCGGGGGACGCAGGACATCGGCGATCGGGGTCACGCCAGCGATGGCTTCTTTTGTGAAGATACCGAGTTTCAGCGAAAGAGCTCCGGCGAGTTTGCCGTCCAGATAAACCGGGCTACCGCTCATGCCTGCGACAACGCCGGTGTGTTCTACTTTTGGACCCTTGAGTTCGACGAGAATGATGGACTGTTTCGGGCCAAGGAAATTCGGCATTACACCTATGACTTCGAGGTCGAACTTTTCGACCTGATCGCCGGCGAAGATTGTGTAGGCATATCCCTGCATACCGGCGTGGACTTGATCGACGGGAATGGTTTCCGTGGTTTGCTGAGGGGCGGCCAGTGGTGGTACGGCGCCGAGAAGCAGAAAGGTCAGGAAGAACGGTGTGAGTCGCTGGAAATGTTGGCCCATAGCCGGATAGCATAGCTCCCGAAGGAAGTCAGCATGATACCGGGTAGAGGGTGGGAGGGCAATTGAACCTCCAGATGGGCCTGCCTAGCCTTTTGGGTTTAGAAGTCCTAGTGCTTGCTTTGGTTGTACCAGGGGTGCGGTAGAGTCGAAAGGCACCTAGGAAGGCGCGGCGAGAAATTGAAAGTCGTGACTGCCGGCTGACGGTGGACTGGCGGAGCAAGGCTGGTGGCTGTTGCTTCTGGTTTGTGCGAGGATGTTGGCAGGCGGAGGGGCTATGACTGAACCGACGAAAGAGGAATTGCTGGCGCGCATTGCGGAGCTCGAAAAGAAGGCCGAGCGGCCGAAAAAGGGTACCTTGGATTTTCGCGTTGGGGAGAAAGGCGGCGTCAGCGTGTATGGACTCGGGCGCTTCCCGGTTACGCTTTACTACGAACAGTGGATTCGCTTGCTCGATGTGTCCAAGGATTTGCGCGATTTTCTCGAAGAGAACAAGCATCGCTTGAAATTGAAGGATCAGAACGGCTGATCCTATTGGCGGACTTGCGCCTAAACTCGCTGGCGACCTAGCCCGGAATGCTCGCTCATCCTCTCAATCGTGATGGTGCATGGCGAAGATCTTCGCGGTGGTGTTTTCGTAGGGGTACACGTGGACCATCCAGCCGAAGATGACCGGGTAGAAAGCGCCGCCGGAGGCAACACATGCCGATTCTGTGGTGATTGAACCGCGGAGGCCGAACTTCGTCCAGTCGGCATGGCGGCGGTCGCCTTTCGGGGGCATGCAGAGATTTGTGTGCAGGTGCCAGCTGGCCACGCTTAGCGGGACGCGCTCATTGAGCTGCTCTTCGGTGGCGCGCTTTGGCATTGTGTACATTGCGCCGACCAGTTCGTATCCGCTTGCGGTTTTCCTATACAACAGGGAAGTGGGGCGCGCCGGATCGAAAGAGAAGGCTTCGAGGAATCCGTTTTCGTAATTTGTGAAGTGGTATTCCTGTTGGGGGATATTCGGCATGAAGATTTTGTAGCCCTCATTGAGCGCCACGCGGTAATCCTTATATTTTTCGATGCCCGCGCGGAGTTGCTCCGCGATTTCATCGGCGCGTTTTTGGTCGCTGGCATTGGCGGGACGCGGGGCAGTCATGTGCATATGCCGCGTATCGCCGTGGTGCATGTGCTGCATGTCGATCATGGCGTTGTGCTCGCCCACGGAAGCGTCGTCGGCATCCATGGTCATGCCCGGCATGCCTGCGTGATCTGTGCTTTGCTGATCCTGAGCGGCTTCGGGAATCGCCGGGGTGATTGCCGGCGTGTGGTGATTCGGAATGGCCGCGAGAAGCACTCCGACAAGAAACAGGGCTGCAATGCCGAATGCGGCATTGATGAACAGCTGGCGGATTGTCTTACGGGCGAACATACATCCTCTCTCTGAGTTTCTTTTGCCTTCGGTCTTCGATCGTTTTGGGAGAAGCCGCAGGGTTACAATTTGCGCCTTCGTTTTAGCGTCTATTCCATCATACGCACGCGGCTCCGGATCACTTACCGCGGAATTGGGCAGCGGTTCGCAGAGCAAACTGGCCCACGGTACAGCGCGATTTCTTGCCCACACGGCCATCGGTTCGTTGTCGTCAACGCCGACGCTTCCGGCCGTCATGTTAAACTGGCAAACATCGTGAAATCTGAAACGATTCTGCCTGTTAAGGCTCTTTCCGGCGGTTTGGAACTGCCCGGCGATAAATCCATCTCGCACCGTTACGCCATGCTTGCGGCGCTAGCCGATGGCACGAGCGAGTTGCGCAATTTTGCGGCAGCGCGCGATTGTCACAGCACACTTCGGTGCGTTAAGTCGCTCGGCGCCGGAGTCAAGGTCGACGGCTCCACGGTGCACATCACCGCCCATGGCCTACGTGGACTGAAAAGTTCGTGGCGCACGCTGGACGCAGAAAATTCCGGCACGACCATTCGACTACTCTGCGGCATTTTGAGCGGGCAATCTTTTTCCACCAAAATTACCGGGGACGCTTCTCTCGAGAAACGGCCAATGAAACGGGTGATGACCCCACTGCGCGAAATGGGCGCAGACATCCGCGGGCGAGAGGGAAATTTTCCTCCGCTCGAGATTCGCGGAGGCAAGCTGCGCGGCATCCATTACCAGATGCCCATGGCGAGCGCGCAGGTAAAATCGGCGGTGCTGCTTGCCGGGCTGTATGCCGAAGGCGAAACTTCGGTCACGGAACCGATGGCTACGCGCGACCACACGGAACTAGCACTCCAAGAGTTTGATGCGCCGGTGCGCAAGAACGGTCGTACGATCTCGATTCAAGGCTTGGCGGCTCGGGGCAATGGCAATCCGGCGCTTCGTCCGATTTCCGCGGATGTTCCGGGCGATCTTTCTTCAGCGGTATTTTTTATTGCGGCGGCATCGCTGCTACCCGGGTCCAATCTTTATATCGGCAACGTTGGACTGAATCCCACGCGCGCGGCGATACTTGATTTCTTCAAAAAGATGGGTGCGGAAGTCGCGATTGTCCATTTGGAAACCCGGCAGGGCGAAGTGGTCGGGGACCTTGCCATCAAGGGCGCGGCGTTGAAGGGCGGGGTGATTTCGGGGGAGCTTGTGGCGCCGCTGATTGATGAATTGCCGATGCTGGCCGCACTTGGGCCGTATACGGAGCAGGGAATTGAGATTCGCGACGCTGGGGAACTGCGCGTGAAAGAGAGCGATCGCATCGCGGCGCTGGCAGAGAACTTGAAACGGATGGGTGCGACCGTTCTAGAGCGGCCCGACGGGCTGCGGGTTGAAGGACGGGGCGCTGGAAAGCTTCACGGTGCGGAGATTGATCCTCGCGGCGATCATCGCATCGCAATGGCCTTTGCCGTTGCGGGCTTGTCGGCGAGCGGCGAGACCCGCATAGTCGACGCAGATTGCGCGGGCGTTTCCTATCCTAGCTTTTTCTCGGAGTTGCGCAGGCTGGCGGAGTAGACGTCAAGCCGTTTATTGCTCGGTGGATGGGGGAATCGGCGTTGGCGGGTTCGGCGGTTTGGGCCGGGCCGGCCTTGGCGGAGGAGGAAGGTTGAGAGCGCTCCGGCGAAGTTCGATGTTGCCGTAGCTGGTCTTGAGGGTGATTTTCGGGCCTTTGCCGGAGCCGTATTTTCCAGCCAAGTGGGAATCGCCCGATTCCGACTTGGTTTGGTCCAGACCATCAAATTCGGATTCGATGTCGCAATTGCGGCAGTCCGCGACAATTTCGAAACTGGAGCTACCCGGTAGGGTGAGGGAGATTCCGGAGGATGAGTTTGTGATGGTTACGTCGTCTCTCGGCGGAGTCATGTAGCGCACATTCGTCTCCGCGTTGCGGTTATCGATGTTCAGTTTGGCGCCGGGATTTTCCACGTTTATTTCGGTGTCGCGCGTATGCAAAGTCACATTCCCCGGAGCATCAATCACGTCCAAATTTCCATTGCCGGCTTCCAAGTGCCCATTCAGGGAGGAAATCGTCAGATCGGTTTTTGGCGAGATGATATGGATGCCTTTTGTTACCTGGTCGGTGCGCACCGGGCCGTAGAAATCGCCATCGACGATGAGGCTGCCGGTGGTTTCGCTTACTTCGATCTCGCCGCCTTTTCCAGAGATTTTGACGTCGCCCTTGGTATCGGAGATTTTGACATCGCCTTTTCTCGTCTCAACCGAGACTTGACCATTGGTTCCGCGGACTTCGACGTCGCCTTGCTGGTTGGTCACGTTCACATCGGACTGGAAATCGGAAACGGTGACGTCGCCTCTGTCGGTCTTGACGGTGATTGCGGATTTCTGCGGCACCGTGACCTCGAGGTCGACACCGATGCGCGCGTCTGAAGTGTCATAACCGGTCGGATGGACTTCGTAGGTGTCGCCATTTTGGGTGATCTCGACACTGACTGGTTTTGCGAGACGCTCGGCGACCGTTTCATTCCAGGTGCGCACATTCTTTTTCGCGGAGACCTGGATTTGCTTGTCGTCGGATGCACGAACGGTAATGTCGCCACGGATGTTTCGCACCAGAACGGGGGCGTTGGCCGGAATCGTTCGTGGAGCAACATCGGCGTCGTATTCATAGTTATCGCCGGAGACGTCGATGACTCCGCCCAATCGATCCTTGCCGTATTCGACGCCTACGACGATTCCCATTAGCGCGAGCATTGCGAGAACCAGGAGCACTTCGCCCCCGGTGATGCCGCCCCCGGTGCCGCCGAAACGGCGTCCTATGGTTCGTTCGTAGAGTTTGATGATCCCCCAGAAAATGATGAGCAGCGGCCACCAGCGGGTGAAGAAACCGCTGAGTTCGAGATGACCGTAATTGTGCAGCAGCAGAAGCGTTCCCACCGAGATGAGAACCAAGCCGGAGAACAGGCCGCTGCTGCGAGGACGGGTACCCGCCATAGTTTTCCTATTGCCCCTGACCGCTGACCGGAGACTGCGGAGGCGTACTAGACGGCATGCCCGGCATAGCCGGCGGTCTCGGCGCAGTCACCGGCGGAGGTTCGATGTGTCCGTCTCGCGGCGCAAGCGAAGATGCCAGCAGCAGGATGCCGATCACCATCAATAGCACCGGCCAAGTGTTGCCAAAATCAAAATGGCCGCCGCGCACCTGATGCAAAAGAAAAAGAATACCTAGAGTGATCAAAATCGCCGGACCCATCATCCCGCGAATCGTGCAGCTCTGGCAGCGGCATCGTACCTGCGTCTGAGCACTCATACTTTGCCTCCCGTCAAGCCTGCCCGCCCATGCGACTTCGCAGCAACCAAATGCCAAGTCCGATCAGGATGAGCGGAAAAAACAGCTCGCGCATCCGGAAAAAATCAAAGAATCCGAAATTTCTCAGAAGAAACAAGCCGCCGAGCGCGATCAACAGAATCGGCCCGAAGGCTCTTTGCTTCGTCCAGTTCTCGAGCGGATCCTGATAGTTCTCGCCGGTCTGCTTCGCTCTGAGCGTGCGGACGGCGTCAATGGCCATGTAGAAAGGAAAGACGATGAGCGCGCAGATCAGCACGGCTTGCGCGCCTTCTCCCAAATCCAAGTTGATGCCGAGAATGATGCCCGCAAAAATCACGATGTGGAGAAGGGCTTTATTGTACTCGCCGTTGTAGATGGCCCCGAGGCCAGGAATCAGGCCCAACAGAAAGGCGAGCACAGGCGACCCTTGGCCCGGCGGAAGTGCCACGGCCGGCAATATGGGTGCGCTGACTCCTTCCGGGGATACCGCCGCGGGGGGTGGGGCTAAACCTACGACCTTGGCCAAACACTCTTCACAATACAGAACGTCTCGCACTGGTCGAACGCATGCCGGACACATTGGTTTTCCGCAGTTCCGGCAAAAACCCGATGCCTCCACATCTGGATGCACCGCGCATTTCATCGATAATTCCTCCCCACGACCACGGGACACTCGGCGGCCAGCATTTCCATGCGGCGACTAATTTCGTTGGCGCGATTCTGCTGTTTCGGCTGTACGCGGGTGTGGTCGTCGCCCTGGCCGGGTTGCTTTTCTGGCGTAGACTTTGGCGCATTTTCTTCCGGCACGACCTGAAGTTCGTTCTGGTCCTGTCGCAGACGGGACTGGATTTCATACACAACGCGCAAGTCGCTGACGTATTTCACGGTGCTCGCATATCCGAGGTGCGAGCGGCGAACCGCATTGCGATACACATTTGTGGGAGAGAGGTCCGCTAGCTTCGGTTTGCGGAGCGAGATTCCCGAAGCACTCACAAGGATGATCAGAGTGGCCATGACGCTGGCAGTGCCGTAAGCGAACTTTGGCGAAGCAAGACCACCCAGGAATTTCCGGAATGCCTGCCAACCGGTGACGGTTTCGCGCGGGCCAAGGGTTTTATCCAAGATCGAGTAGACCAGTCTTGGGGGTGCCTCTATTTCTCCCATGGACTGAAATTCAGTCATCAAGCTTCGCACGCTAGCCAGTAACGGGGCACACTCGGCACAACTCTGCGCATGAGCTTCGAAGGCCGCGCGATCGGAGGGCTGCAACAGCCCCTCTAAGTAGTTGCTCAACTGCGCTTCAAATTGATCGCATGTCCAGGTCATGATCGAACCCCCACGAGCCGAGAATTCTCTGCTCCTAGAGTTACCAAAATCTGTTGTGTTTCGCCCGTCTTCATGAGGGCCTCACTCCCATTTGTTGCAAGATCTTTGCCAGTTCGATGCGGCCGCGATTGATACGCGACTTCACCGTTCCTTCCGGCACCGCCAAAACCTGTTGTATTTCCGCATACTCCAATTGCTGCAGGTCGCGCAAAATGACCGCTTCGCGAAGCTCCGGTGAAAGGCGCGTCAACGCCGATTGAACCTGGCCGCTTAACTCGTTCAGCAGCGCCTGCTGGTCCGGACGACGCGCCCCCGATTCCTTATTCTCGACAACAGGCATGGCGTCATCAAGCGAGTCGGTCTGGCGATCGCGCTTCGTTCTGCGGTAGTGGTCGATCAGCAAATTTCTCGTCACGCTCGTCATCCAGGTTGCAAACCCACCGTGCGCGGAACGATAACTCCCTAACGTCCGATACACGCGCAAGAAAACCTCCTGCGAAATATCTTCGGCTTCGGTGCGGTTACCCACGAAGCGGTAACAAACGTTGAAGATTCGGCGCGAGTGGCGGCGCACAAGTTCCTCCCAGGCCGAGCCATCGCCCTGGAGGCAACGCTGGACCAGTTGGGCATCCTGCTCCAAGCTTTCCTAGCCTCATTCTCCAGTAACCTGCTCAGGCATAACTCTTTACGAGAGTTACTCGGCCTGTCATCTAATGGAACGTAAATTGCCCCGCAAATGTTCCCCGCCACGGGCGACCCCAAACCGACCAACTTGCGGGAATGTTACTCGGGTCTGGCGGTCATGACAAGCCTATGCGATTGAATTATTTACCGCGCCGCAGGCAGCGGAACAAAACGACGAAGACTTTCGTAGCGAAGCGCATGAAAACTCATCGATCGCTCGTTGCGCCTTCTTTGTTTCTTTGGCCTTAATTTCCGATCCCGTCCGTGCACAAACGGCGATCAATACTTCGCCGAACGCCGCATCCACAATCGAGGACAAAGTGAAACAAAGCAGGTGCACTTGTCGACCGCATGCGCCACGGGCGACCTGAGGCTACCCGCGGTGGTCAAATCGATGAGCACCTGCAGTGGTCGCGCATTCACGAATCGCCAAGGCGGCGCAGAGAAAGACGCCGACGCTGTTCGAGCCGGGAGCAAACGACGGAAAATGCCGGTTGCCGAGAGCGACGAGCCTTAGCACCAGAACCTTGGTTCACCCAAGCGGGTGAAAGACGCGCTCATGCGACACCTCGAATGGTTCGATCATTCAGTGCACGGTGGCGACAGGCCATAATGGCACGCTGCCCAATCGACGATAGTTGCTCGGATTGCAAGTTGTCTCGAATCTGGCTAGGCTCAATTCATATGCCCTTTAGGTCGAGGAAGAAGTGGTTGCTCGCTGCCCTTGCGCTTGTTGTAGCTTACCTTGCCTATCGTTCCCGTGGATTACTGCATCTGAGGGAATTCAGCGGCGCGAAGCTTTGGGCGGCCATTCACGGCGCGAATTTTCTATACCTGTTTTTGGCTCTGATCACCATTTACGGCTGCTATGCGGTGCGGGCACTGCGATGGCAACGGTTTCAATCTCATGTAGGGGCGGCGCGATTCTGGCACATCTATCCCATGACCCTGGCCGGATTCAGCGCTGTGTTTCTCCTGGGCCGCGCCGGCGAACCGGTTCGTCCGCTGCTGATCTCCCGAAAGGACAAGATTCCGATTGCCGACACGTTCGGGATTTATGCTCTCGAACGAATTCTCGACGGGGCGTCGACTGCGGTTCTTGCATCGATCGGTTTGCTGGTTTTTGAATCTTCCACTCACCTCGTTGGGGAAGGCACCGGGTCTGCTTTCGAAAAGGCCGCGCGGACGGCGGGAATGGCCTTTTCGATCGGGGCGATCGTAGCGATTTCCGGTCTCGTGTACCTGCGCTTACATGGGTCGGCGCTGCTCGACCGCCGCATGGGAGGTTGGCTCGCTAGCCACGGCTGGCGCGCCAAGGTGGCGCGGATCCTGCTCGGTTTCTCCCGCGGAGTTCAGACCATACGCAGCTGGGGCGATGTGTTTGCGGCGGTGTTCTTGTCGCTGCTGCACTGGTTTCTGGTGCTCTTTTGCTACTTTTTGATCATCAAGAGCTTCAGCGGGCGATTGGGCACACTCACATTTGCCGACGCGATGATGGTGCTGGTGTTTACGCTGGTCGGATCCGCGGTGCAGTTGCCTGGAGTCGGTGGCGGATCGCAGGCGCTATCAATTGTGGCTTTCACACATTTGTATGGAGTCGGACAGGAAGCGGCGGTGGCGGCGGCGATGTTGCTCTGGCTGATCACGTTTGCTTCGTGCTCTCTGGCGGGAGTTCCCTTGCTTTTGAAGGAGGGACTATCGCTCGGGGAGCTGCGGCGGATGCGCCAACAGGAAGGCGAAGAGATCGACGCAGAAATCCTCGAGCGTCCTTCCACCGGCTCATAAACCGATGGTGTCGTCTAATTTCTGATATCCTTTTTATTCTTCGTTAAATTCAGGAGAAACTGCCGAGTGAAGTGTCCCTTTTGTGCGCATCTGGACGATAAGGTGATCGACTCTCGCGAAGGCCGCACCGGCGACACGATTCGCCGCCGCCGCGAATGCTTGAAATGCTCCCGCCGATTTACCACTTACGAGAGGATTGACGAAATCCCCTACATGGTGATCAAGAAGGACGGCAGGCGCGAGAGATTTGAGCGCCAGAAAATTCTACAGGGATTGTTAAAGGCTTGCGAGAAGCGGCCGGTGCCGACGCCAAAGCTTGAGGGTATCGTGGATGAGATCGAAGGAGTGGTGCACGACGCGACGGAGAGGGAACTGACCACAACCGAGATCGGCGAAATGATCATGCACCGGTTGAAGAAGCTGGACAAGGTTGCCTATGTGCGGTTTGCGAGTGTGTACATGGATTTCAAGGATGTGCAGGAGTTCATGTCGGAGTTGAAGAATCTTTTGAAGGACCGAGTGGGGAAGAAGTAAGGGTCCCCCAGGCCGAATCAGGGCGGCATGCTCTGAAGTTGTACTGGCTTATGGGCCTGAACTACCAGATGCGGACTCGGTCGTCGGGAGCCAGATAGAGGTTTTCTCCTGGTCGCACACCGAAGGCGCCGTACCAGGCGTCGATGTTTCTGACGGTGTCGGCGCGGTACTCGGCGGGCGCATGTGGATCGGTCATTACTTGCTGGCGCAGCGCCGCTTCTCGTGACTTGGAACCCCAGTTTTGACCAAAGGCAATGAAGAATTGCTGATCGCCGTTGAAGCCATCCTGCTCCGGCGGCGCCTTCCCGCCCAGAGCCATGTGGTACCCGTCATAAGCGGCGGAGAGTCCCGCGACGTCGGCGATGTTTTCTGCCAGCGTTTGTTTCCCGTTGACCGATAAATCTGGAAATGGTTTGTAGGTGTCGTATTGTGCGGCCAGCTTTGCGGTAGCTTCCTCGAAATGCTTAAGGTCGGCGGCCGTCCACCAGTTGCGCAGGCGGCCTTTGGAATCGAATGCGCTTCCTTCGCTATCGAAGGTGTGGCTGATTTCGTGACCAATGATCGTTCCGATTGCGCCATAGTTGGCGGCGTCCGGGGCTTTGGGATCGAAAAACGGCGGCTGCAGGATGGCGGCTGGAAAATTCAGCGCATTCTGCAACGGCAGATTGACGGCATTCACCGTTTGCGGCGTCATGGACCACGCTTTGCGGTTCACGGACTTGCCGAGCCGCTCGAGATCGCTTTGATAATCGAACATTCTGCCTCGCCAAACGTTGCCGAATATGTCGTCCGGCTTTACTTCGTAGGCGGAATAATCTTTCCAGGTTTCGGGATAGCCGATGCCAACGTATAGAGTCGCCAGCTTTGCTTCCGCCTCCGCTTTTGTTTTTGGGTCCATCCAGCTGAGGGCATTGACGCGGTTGCGAAAGGCGACGATCAGATGGGCGACCATTGCATCGGCCCTCTGTTTGGCTTCAGGAGGGAAATAGCGCTGCGCATAGATTTTGCCGACTTCGTCGCCGAGAAAAGTGTTCACGATGCCCACGCCGCGGCGCCAGCGCGGGAGTTGTTGTGGCGCGCCCGTCATGGTCTTGCCGAAGAAAGCAAATCGCTCGTCGGCGAGCACCTTGGGTAGAAAACCCGCACCTGCTTCGACTTCGTGATAGGCCAGCCAATCCTTCCAAGCCTCGAGAGGTTCAGAGGCCACCAGGGCGGACTCACCGGTGAAGGCGGTTGGCTGCCAGACGATGAAGCTCGGTTGTTTGGTCAACCTCGCGCCGCGAAAATACTGCTCCCAGTCCAAGCCCGGCGCCTTAGCCGAAAACTCAGACTGGTTCCAGGTGTTGTTGACCTTGTGAATGTCCTGGTTTTCCGCGAGGCTCAGATGCTTTTCCGCGATGGCATGTTCGAGTTCAACGATCTGTTTGGCGCGCGCGTCGGTGTCCGAGAATCCCGCGAGTTTTAACATCGTAGAGACGTGGGCTTCGAATTCGCCGCGGATTTGTTTCATGCGCTCGCTGCTCGCCAGGTAATAATCGCGACCCGGCAATTCCAGTCCGCCTTGCAACAGGTAGGCGCTGTAGTGCTCGGAATCGTTGAAGTCAGGAGCAACCCACAGACCAAAGAGATTCGGGGTGCGAAAATTCGTGTTGTTGAGTGCGTCGACGTCGGCGCGCAGCGTTTTTCCTAGTGCGAAGGCCAGTTCGTGTTTGTCTTTGATCGCTGCGATAGCCTCCAATTGGGGCTTCAGTGGCGCCAGGCCTTTGGCTTCGATTCCGGCTTCGTCCATGTAGGAGTTGTAGAGGTCGGCGATTTTTCTCGTGGCTGATCCGGGCGCGGCGTCCGCTTTGGCGGCTTCTTCGATCAATGCTGCGGTGCGCTTACTGCTGATTTCATCGAGAGCAGTGAAGACACCGATGCGCGAGCGGTCGGGAGGGATTTCGGTTCGCTTGATCCAAGCTCCGTTGGCGTAGAGATAAAAATCGTCTCCTGGTTTTACGGAGGGGTTCAAGTTGGCAACCTGGATGCCGTGAGTCTCTGCTTTGGTCGAATCCTGGGCACACCGACTGTTTACGGCCGCAGCTGTCGCGAGGATGATGGCGAAGCAGGGACGCATCTTCGAAATATTGCTGATCGGTTTCATCCGGGCTCCTGGCTGCAGCCAAGAGGGCTCGCAGCGGTCTCTAGGAGTATAAACGCGCCGCTATGGAGCAAGGTAACCCGCTCGGCTGGCATACCGCAGGGCGCTATACTATTGGCACCATGCCTGCGATTGCTTGCATGCTGCGCGGCGTCAATGTCGGCGGCCACAACAAGATCAAGATGGACGCACTCCGCGCTTTGTGCGGGTCGTTAAAGCTTGCATGTGCCCAGACCTACGTGCAGAGCGGCAACGTCGTTTTCTTTTCGGCCGAAAAGAACCTCGTTGCGCTTTCCAAACGGATTCAAGATGGAATCGAGGGTAAGTTCGGGTTTCGCCCGGACGTGGTTCTTCGCACCTCATCTGAGCTGCGTAGCGTGATTGCAAAGAATCCTTTCGCCAACCGGCGAGACATCGAGCCCGCGAAACTTCTCGTAGTGTTCCTGGCAGCCGCTCCTTCGAAGGCTGCGCGCGATAGCATTTCGAAATTCGATACTCGCGGTGAGGAACTGCACATTCAGGGTGGCGAACTTTACATTTATTTCCAGAATGGAATTGGCCAGACTAAACTTCCGTGGCCTTCGCTCGAAAAAACGTTGAATCTTTCTTTTACGGGGCGCAATTGGAATACGGTGACGAAGCTTCTGGAGATGGCGGAGTCGCTGCCTCGATAGCGGATAAAACGGGAAGTTCCGGGCCACTGCAATACAAGCACTTCCGTTGGCGGCCGGCCTCTGAAGCCGCTACAAAAGCGAGAAAAAATCTAACCTCCTGGCTCAGCGTAAACCGGACGCGCCCTTACGAGGAAAAGACGGGTGGACGTTCGCCTACCACTCCGAATGCTTCTTCGAGAGCGATGCCGGCACGGCCGACTGTGCCTTCGTCGAATAGTCTGCCGATCAGCGTGACTCCATGCGGCACGCGGCGTGGCGGAGAAAATTTCAAAATGGGCCGAGAAGGATCCGGCGCCCAATCGGTCCTGGCTTCGGACGCTTCGACGAAACCGGCTCGCATCGTCAACGAGGGGTGGCCGGTGTTGTTGGTGATGGTCAGAATTTCGTCGCGCAGCGATGGAACCAGCAGTAAGTCGACATCGTCGAAGACGCGAGCCATTTCCTGGCACACCTTTCGGCGGAAGCGATCGCTTTGCACAAAATCGACCGCGGATAGGAACCGCGCCTGACGGAAAATATTGGGCCAGGCGTCGTAGGTTTGCTCGTGCAACTGGCTCAGGCCGCCGTTTAATGTCAACTCTTCGAAGGAAGCAGCGCCTTCGGCGAATAAGATAAGGTTGAGCGAATCGTACGGCCAATCCGGAATGGCGACTTCGACCGGCTCCATACCTACTTTCTTTAATGTTTGTAGGGCCATTCGGTCCACGTCCGTGGAGGGGGCTTCTTTCATCCATCCCGGAAAATAGCCGACGCGCAACCCCTTTACGCTAGCGTTCGCGTCGAAGTCGAGCGTGCTTGGCACAGAGGAAAGATCGCCTGGGTCGGGGCCGGAGATTGCCTTCAGCACGAGCAATGTGTCTTCTACGCTTCGGGTCATCGGGCCGAGCTTGTCGAGCGACCAGCAGAGCGTCATTGCGCCCGTTCTCGGAACGCGGCCGTAGGTCGGGCGCAAGCCGGTCACGCCGCAACGCATGCTTGGGGCAACGATGCTGCCGCCGGTTTCGCTGCCGATCGCGAAGGCGACCAATCCTGCGGCGGTTGCCGCGCCCGGTCCGGCGCTTGAGCCAGAAGCACCTTCCTCGAGGAGCCACGGATTCATGGTTTGGCCACCGAACCAGATGTCGTTCAGAGCCAGAGCGCCGAGGCTGAGCTTCGCAATCAGGACGGCACCTGCGGCGTTCAAGCGCTTCACCACGGCGGCGTCTTCTTCAGGGATGCGATTTCGATAAGGCTCTGCGCCATACGTCGTGGGAATTCCCACGGTGTCGAGAAGATCTTTGCCGCCCCAGGGAATGCCGTGCAGCGGACCGCGATAGCGGCCAGCGGCGATCTCGGCGTCGGCCTCTTTGGCTTGCTGCAAGGCCAACTCACGCGTAAGCGTGATGATGCAGCGCAGCTTGGGATTGTATTGCTCGATGCGCTGCAAATAGATTTGCGTCAGGCGCTCGGAAGTCAGTTTTTTCTGCTCGATCCAACGCGAAAGCCTGGTCACCGGGGCGTAGGCGATGTCCGCTTCATTCGAGGGCAAAGGGCCGGGGTCGATTTTGCTGCGGACAAATTGATTTTTCCCGGTGGGGACTTTCTGTCCGGGCATGACGCTTCGGTACAGAGAAAAGGGGGACAGAGTTTTTTCCAGCGCAATTTTTCGCGGGCCGGTGCGGCGCTCGTAGAGCGATGCCATGTTGCCGCGCCAGCTCGAAGCGGCCTGCTTCCGTTCTTCCTCGTTCAACTGAATCTGTACCAGTTTCTCTGCCTCCGCGAATGTGCCCGTTGTGACCTCTGGACCAACTGCCGGGCCAGTGCCAAACGCCGGGGGGGTTCCGGCTGGTTGTTGCTGGCCGGGATCCTGAATGTGATCTGCGGCGCCGGTCGCCAATGGCGCTATGCCGGCCACACCTGCGGCCACACCGATCGATGCCTC
The DNA here is from genome assembly GCA_963722985.1 of Candidatus Acidiferrales bacterium. Taxonomy (GTDB): domain Bacteria; phylum Acidobacteriota; class Terriglobia; order Acidiferrales; family UBA7541; genus Acidiferrum. The sequence continues at coordinate 324,324 of CAVROZ010000012.1, forward strand.
TGCCAGAAATGCTCTCCGTGTTTTCCGGACCATTTTTCCTCCGCCGGGCATTCTACCTGACTGTTCGCTTCGGGAGCTTGGGGCCCAAATTGCACCCAATGCGATGGCGGCATCGCCGCCGGGGTTGTGCAGCGGTGGTATGATTCCGGCCATGACGGCACAGCTTTGGTTCTCTCGCTTGTGGTTTCTGTTTGTTGCTTTGTTCATGGCATCTTCCGCGCGCGCGCAACCGGCTCCGGCAACCAATTCGACGATCGTTCTGCACGCCGCGCGTTTGCTTGAGATTGAGACTGGGAGAATCGTTGTGCCCGGTGAGGTGCTGGTACAAGGCGATCGCATCGTGGAAGCTGGTTCGAATGTGAAGCGACCGCCTGGGGCGCAGGTGCTCGACCTCGGCGATACGACGCTCTTGCCGGGCTTGATTGATGCGCACGTGCATCTTTTTCTGCATCCCGGCGCGGAGGATCTGCAGACCGTCGAGGAATCGGTGCCGCAGCGGACCATCGTTGCGACCTTGGCAGCACGCGATGATTTGATGGCCGGATTCACCGCCGAACGCGACATGGGTACAGAGGGCGCGGGCTCCGCGGACACGGCGGTTCGCAACGCTATTCATGAAGGCCTAATTCCAGGGCCGCGCCTGCGAATCAGCGGAAACGCCGTCGATATCCTCGGCGGGCACGAAGACGCCCTCCCGTTCAATCCCGAGCAGCGCGTGCTTTCAAACGCCACTTACGCGAATTCCGCGGAGCAATTGGTCGGCGTGATTCGCGAGCAAGTGAAAGAAGGCGCGGACTTCATCAAGATTTATGAGACCGGGCCGGACTCGGTGCACGACGGGCGTTTGTTTACGCCGTATCAATACAGCGAAGCGGAACTTGCTGCTGCAGTGATCGAAACGGCTCGTACCGGAAGGCGCGTGGCGGTTCATGCGACTGGAGAGCCGGGGACGCTCTATGCGGCGCAGGCGGGCGTCGCTTCGATCGATCATGGGTATCAACTGAGTGATGAAACCATGCGCCTGATGAAGGAAAAGCAGATTTGTGCAGTGCCGACCTTCGCCATTTCCGAATATTTCGAACAGCACGCCGCTACGTCCGCGGCGGCTCAGCGCGAACGGGAAATGCTCGAGCTTCACGTCCGGGAATTTCGCAAACAGCTTGCTGCGGGCGTGCCCATGGCGGTGGGCTCGGATGTCGGGCCATTCCCGCACGGCACACAGGCGCGCGAGTATGTATTGATGGTGCAGTACGGGATGAAGCCGCTCGAGGCGTTGCAGGCAGGACTGCTGAACGGAGCGAAACTTCTCGGATGGCCAAACGAAATTGGGACGCTCAAGGCCGGTTACTTCGCGGACATCATCGCGGTTCCCGGCAATCCGTTGGACGATATTGGCGCCCTTACGCACGTTGCGTTCGTGATGAAGGGTGGGACGGTGTATCGGAAGCCATAATGCCGGGCAAGGGAAGTGAACGGAAAACCAAGACGCAAGCTTACAAACCAAGGGCGGGCACCCGCTTCCTGTTGAAGCTGAGATCTTAAGAAGGGCCGGGGAACTTCGCGATGAGAGTGCAACTTCGATTATTTCTTCTCGTGGCATTTTCGTTCTGCTTATCCGCTTGCTCGAAAATTGAGACGGGAGGTCGATCGGGCGGCGCTGCTGACAACGCTTTTGATGCAAAGCCTGCGTTCGCGCCTCTGCTTGGACGGATCTGGCGGGTTTCGGATGCGCCTTACGGACCTGCATCTGGCTCCATTTACATTTTTCTGGCCAATGGGACGCTGCTCGAAACTTCCTGCGTGGAGACCTATCGCGTTGCTGGTTAGTCCGTGGATCAATCACAACCGAATATGCTGCGCGTCGTCGAAGACCAGCAAACGGTGTTCACCGCGACCGTCGGGGAATCCACGGGGAATACCTTACACCTTCACAAGAAGCTGTCGCGAGACCCTGCGGTGCAAGACGTCACTCTGGCGGCGGTGGATTCCGAGTTTGTTTGTCCTGACCTTCGTAAGTGACGGGCCTGACGCGAAAAGTTCACATTCGCATTTTCGTTGTTCTGGTTGTCATGTTGTTTTGCGGACTTGCTCGGCTCTGGCAGAAGCGCGCACGAGCTATGTGTGGGCACGGTTGTACACCGAGGCGATCGAGCCGATGCCCGGACAGGACCGGTTGGCCAAGCGCCGGAATGCCGGGGGACACCTTCTATGGCTCCGGCAATCTCGGCCGGCGGGTGGTCCTTCGGAGCGGCTGGTCCTGGCTCGGCTTGGTCTCGCACACGCGCCCGGATTCGACACCTGGGGGTTGTTCGCCCGGCACCTCCGACGCTCTCAAGAATCCTTAATAGGCGAGCAGCGTATAAGCGCTCGACAATCGAAAACAGAGTCCTTACTATGCTGTAGCCCAGCGAGAAAAATTTCCGCGTTCGAGAACGCCTGCACTGTTAGGAATGTTGAGGGCCTGCCATCGGAACTCTAACGCACTCCCCCAAATCGTCTGTGGCAGATCCTTCATTTCGCTCGGAGATGAATGGGCCGGCGCTTCAGGTTACGGTCACCGCGTTTTTTGTGCTTTTTTGCATCGTGGGACTGGCGCTTTGGGGGCTTCCTTATTATTACGATTTCATGGTGCGGCAATTCGGCTGGACGCGGGCGCAGGTCACGTCGGGAAATGCTTTGAGCAAGCTTGTCGTGGGGCCAGTGTTTGGATTTTTGGCGGGATGGCTGGTGGATCGCTTCGGTCCTCGCAAGCTGATGATTGCGGGAATTTTGATGGCGGGAGTGGCGCTGGTTGGATTGGGCAGCGTGGCTTCGCTTGGACTGTTTTACTTTTTCTATTTTTTCAATGCACTGGGTTACGTGTGCGGCGGTCCGTTGCCGAATCAGGTCTTGCTGACGCATTGGTTTGCCAAGGCGCGCGGGAAGGCAATGGGGATCGCCTACATTGGGATCGGAGTGGGCGGCGCGGTGGTGCCGTGGATCTCCCATTTCCTGGTGCAGCGTTTCGGATGGCAGGCGGCGCTACGGTTGTTGGGATTGCTGATTATCGCGATTGCGTTGCCACTGGCATTTTTTGTGAAGGAACCACCGTCGTTGAGGCGCCAGATGGCTTCAAAGAAGAGCGCTGCTTCGTTCGGCAGCGCTTGCAAGAGCGTACCTTTCTATTTATTGACTCTCGGAAGCATGTGTTCGATCGCGGCGGTAAGCGGAACGCAGCAGAACCTGAAACTGTTTCTGACCTTCGATGTGCACTACGGGCAGGGTCAGGCGGCGCGGATTCTGTCGTTTGTGCTGGCGTCGAGCGTGGTGGGGCGTTTGCTGATGGGTTGGCTGGCCGACCGGTTTCAGAAGAAGCACGTCATGGTACTGATCTACTTAATTGTCGCGGGCGCGATTCCGTTTTTGTTTGCCAGCCGATCGCCGGTGATGATGTATGCGTTTGCAATCCTGTTTGGCATTGGGCTCGGCGGGGATTATATGATCGTGCCATTGATCACCGCGGAGATTTTTGACGTAGGGATGCTAGGAAGATTGTTGGGAGTGATCCTGACGGCAGGGGGCGTCGCCGATGCTGTCTCTCCGTGGGTGGTCAGCTACATTCGGGATGCCACGGGAAGCTATGAGAAAGGATTTGTTTTCTTGATCGCGATTTCTTTGTTGGGCGCAACTGCGGCTGCGTTCCTGCCCAAGCGCGCGGTGCGGGCATGAGCACGATTCCTATCCTGCGGCTCGGCGCGGTGAAAGATGTGCAGCGGTTGAAGGATCACTTCCATTCCCTCAACTTGAATCTTCCTTGTGATTCTGAATTGCTTTCGGGGGCGGCGTCTCCTTTACGTTGGCCGCTCGAGCGCGGAGGATGCAAATTCGGCAACCGCATCGCCGTGCAGCCGATGGAAGGTTGGGATGGAAACGCAGATGGCAGCCCGAGCGAGCACACCATGCGGCGGTGGCGGCGGTTTGGGAACAGCGGCGCGAGCTTGATTTGGGGAGGCGAAGCCGTTGCGGTTTCCCGCGAAGGAAGGGCAAATCCGAATCAGCTTGTGATTGCGCCGCACACGCAGGCGGGCTTGGCGAAGCTGCGAGCGGCACTGCTTGAATCATATCGCGAGACAAGCGGAGGCGCGGAACAGCCGCTCGTCGGATTGCAGCTGACACATTCGGGACGATACTGCCGTCCGAACGCATATGACCGCCCGGAGCCGAAGATTCTTTATCGCCATCCGATCCTCGACGCAAGACTTGGGTTGGCGGCGGATTTTCCGGTGCTGAGCGACGAGCAGGTCGCGGGAATCATTGAGGATTTCTGCCGCGCGGCTCGCGCGGCTCGCGAGATAGGCTTCGATTTCGTCGACGTCAAGCATTGTCACGGCTACCTCGGACACGAATTTCTTAGCGCACACACGCGCCCTGGAAGATACGGGGGATCGTTTGAGAATCGCACGCGGTTTCTGCGGGAAGTGGTTGAAGCAATCCGTTCGAGCGAGCCTGGACTTCAGATTGCGGTGCGGTTCTCTGCATTCGATGTGGTGCCATTCCGGCCTGACCCGAAGACTTCGTCGCCCGAGAAAACGGGAGTTGGCATTCCCGAGCTGCACGACCATTTGATTCCGTACCGGTGGGGATTCGGGGTGGATTCTTCTCATCCGACCGAGATGAATCTTGCGGAGACGAAACAATTCCTGGCTTTGCTCGAGCAGCTTGATATCCGGCTGGTCAATCTAACCGCCGGCAGTCCCTACTACAATCCTCACATTCAACGCCCCGCGTTCTATCCGCCCTCGGATGGCTACCAGCCACCAGAGGATCCTCTGGTCGGTGTCGCGCGGCAGATGGGAATGGTGCGGGAGCTAAAGAAAGAGTTTCCGCAGTTGATCGTCGTGGGATCGGCCTACAGCTATCTTCAGGATTTTCTGCCCCATATTGCCCAGGCGGCGATTCGGGAAGGCTGGGTCGACTTTGTCGGGTTGGGACGGATGATCCTGTCTTATCCTGGGTTGCTGCACGACTCGGCCGAGGGACGAACTATTCAACACCGCCTGGTTTGCCGAACATTCAGTGATTGCACGACCGCGCCGCGCAAAGGATTGCCGTCCGGTTGCTATCCTCTGGATGAGCATTACAAATCGTCGGATTTTGCGAAAAAACTGAAATTGGCGAAAACGAGGCGGCCATGAGCAGCGCGTCTCCGTTCGACCGTCCGCGGACCCATCGCAAGGTGCAGGGAATTGCGGCGGCGCTGCTTCCGTTTGAACGCGATGGCCAGGTGGCCGTTGACGCGTTTCAGAAGCATCTAGCCGCCACGCAGCGGGCGGGATTGCAGAATGCCGTGAATATGGACACGGGCTACGTCAATTTTATGTCCGATGCGGAAAAGTTGGCTGTGCTGCGGTGGACGCGGGAAGCTCTGGGAAAAGAGGTTCCGTTTGTGGCGGGGGCGTATATCGAGGGACAGACGGGTGCAGTCGTTGACCTCTATCGCAAGCAGATCGATACAATCGTGCGGTTCGGTGGCACGCCAATTCTATTTCAGACCAGCCAGCTCCTTGGGAAATCGGCGAAGGAAAAAGGAGAGACTTATCGGGAAACGTGCCGAGGGTATTCTGGTATTTTGGCGTTCGAACTGGGGCGCATGTTTGCTCCGAACGGGGAGATTTTTGATGGCGAGATGATTCAGCGTTTGATGGACATTCCGGAAATCGTAGGAATAAAACATTCCTCGCTCGATCGTCTGGTTGAGCTTGAGCGCCTGGCGTTCCGCGATGCGCATCGACCCGGCTTTCGGATTTATACCGGGAATGATCTCGGGATCAACATGATCGAGTACGGTTCAGACTATTTGCTCGGACTGGCGACGTTCGCGCCCGAGAAATTTGCTGAGCGCGACCAGCTTTGGGAAGAGGCTGATTTGCGATATTTTGCGCTGTCGGATGCCCTGCAATACTTGGGAAATGTGGCTTTCCGGGAGCCGGTGCCGGCTTATAAGCATTCCGCCGCCGTTTTTCTGCGTTTGACCGCGAGAATTCCGACCAACAAGACACATCCAAAGAATTCGCAACGTCCGGCTTGGGAAGAAGAAATGCTGCAAGATTGCGCCCGCCGCTTAGGCCTTTGAGGCTGCCCGTGTGAGCTCTCGATAAACGCCAGCGAAACGTAAGACTCCCGCGATGGTATGCTTGGCCAATCATGCGCCACATCGTTGCGCGTCCGCGTCCTGCCGCTTTGGCTCCCTTCGTTAAGGCTTTTCACTACCACGAGAGCGAGTTCGCACCGGCGGTCGAACGAATCCTGCCGAATGGGCAGGCGCATCTGATGGTTAACCTAGCCGAGGACGAGTTTCGGGTCTACAGCGGCGGCCGCTGCGAATCCGTCCATCGCATGCGCGGCGCAGTTTTAGCGGGTCCGCATGGGACGGCGACCGCCATTGACACCATGGAACAGCGCCACCTGATTGCCGTGGAGTTCAAACTAGCCGGCGCCGCGGCATTTTTCCGAATGCCGCTTAGCGAAGTATGTAACCAGATCGTGAACCTCGTTGACGTTTGGGAGCCGGACGGCGCGTTGGTTCGCGAACGGCTGTGTGAGGCGCCAACACCATCAGAAAAATTGCGTGCTAGAAATGGTGTTGCTCGAACGCTTCGTCCGGCCGTCGGAACCGAGCACGGCTGCGGCCGTTGCACTGCTAGCGCGGGGCGTGTCTCTCCGGGACACTCGCGCACGATTGGGCTTCCTGCCAAAGACATTGGTGCGCCGCGTGAGCGATCAGGCCGGCTTGACTCCCAAGCGGCTTTCACGCGTACGCCGCCTGCAACGTCTGGTAGGTTCGGTCAAGTGTCCTGCGGAGGCGGATTGGTCGCAGGTTGCGGCGGAGCACGGCTACACAGATCAAGCACACTTTATTCATGATTTTCGAGATCTCACGGGGATGACACCCAGCGCTTATCTGCCCGCATCTCCGCAACGGCAGAACCATGTGCCCGTGGTTGCGCTCAAAGCCTGACTCTTTTTTACAATACAAACTCTTCGCTCCTGGTTATCGTAGAGCGGCTCATCGAAGAGGCTTATCTAAATGCATGGGGCATCTGCCGCGCCGGAGGGAATCTCATGACCTCGAATCGCTCAGTTCCTACGAGCAGTTTGATACCGCACGTCGTCTACCCGAATGTCTCAGAGGCCAGCGCCTGGCTGAGCAAGACGTTTGGATTCAGCGAGCACTTCCGTTACGGGGAACCGAGCGCCCCGGACGGCGCGCAAGTGCATTTCGGCAAGGCCTGGATCATGCTGCACAAGGCCCGGCCGGGCAGCGCGAGTCCCCTGCAATTGGGATCTGCAACGCAGAGCCTGACTGTGTTTGTGGACGATGTCGATGGGCATTTTGAAAAGACCAAGGCTGCGGGCGCGCGCATTGTCGAAGAGTTGCATGATACGGTTTATGGCGAGCGCCAATATGGGGTCGAAGATTTGGCGGGGCATCGGTGGCTGTTTTCGCGGCACGTCCGGGATTTAAATCCTACCGATTGGGGAGCAGTTGTTTCTGAGCCATGGAAGATTGTGCCGCAGGTTTCTCTGTGCCCTATGCTATCGGTGCGGCGTGGAGCGCAGGCTGTTGATTTTTACCAGGCGGCGTTCGGGGCCGAAGTGCTGTTCCGCTTGGATGGCGACAAAGGAGAGGTCGTCGGGGAACTGGCCATCGGCGAAGCCCGGTTTTGGGTCGCTGATGAATCTCCGCAACATCAGAATTTCAGCCCAGAGTCGTTGGGAGGTAGCACCGTGCGGATGGTCATTGTCGCCGCTGATCCGGACGCTGTTTTTCAGAGCGCATTGGGGGCGGGAGCGAAAACCGTCTGGCCTGTAGAAGATCAGTCGTATGGCTGGCGCGTGGGGCGTGTCGTCGATCCTTTCGGGCACCACTGGGAGATCGGGAAGCCGTTGAAGTGAGCGCGTTGATTTTGATCATCGGCCAATTCTTGTGAACCAACGTCCATTGGCGGTAGGCATCATCAGCTGGATCTATGTTGCGGTGGGTGTCGTCGGATTTGTCCACCACGCGAGAGAATTCAGCGCGAAAGCTGTGTTCCAGTTCGATGTTATTTGGGTTGCGCTGCTCGCGCTGCTAGCGACAGCGGCTGGTGTGAACATGCTGCGCGGTCAAAACTGGGCGCGTTGGCTTGCGATCGCTTGGATGGCGTTTCACGTGATCGTGAGTGGTTTCCACTCGCTAGAGCAATGCGTGATCCATGTGGTGCTTCTGGCGTTCTTTGCGTATCTTCTGTTCCGGCCGGAAGCGACCGAATATTTTCGCGCTGCGCGAACAGAAGCGTCGTAATCGAGACGCATTTACCAACCCTCCCTCGGTCACTTAACCGTGTTACAGTTTTCTCGGATTTTCTGATTCCGCGAGGAGATGGGATGCGTAAAATTCTGATCGCGCTTTCGATGATGGTTTTTGTTACTGCAGCTCTTGCGGACAAGTCTGCCGCGCCCAAGTTCGAGCCTGAGCTGATTCGCGCTCACGTGAAATATCTGGCCAGCGATGAACTTGAGGGGCGGGGAATGAATCAAAAGGGGGGCGATCTCGCGGCTGAATATATCGCCGCACAGTTTAAGAGCTACGGGCTCAAGCCGGCGGGCGAAGGTGGAACTTATTTTCAGAAAGTGCCCATGGTTGCGGTGAAGACTCTCCCGGGTACGACCTTTGCGCTGGCTCCCAAGTCGGGCTCGGCGCTTGTGCTGAAGGCACTCGACGATTATGTGACGACCAATGAGCGGCAGATCGAATCGGCCAAAATCGATGCGCCGATCGTGTTTGTTGGTTACGGCATTTCCGCGCCGGAATACAAATGGGACGACTACAAGGGCTACGACCTCAAAGGGAAAGTTGCACTGCTGTTCGTTAACGAGCCGGTTTCCGAGGATGAAAGCTTTTTCAAAGGGAAAGCGCTGACTTATTACGGCAGGTGGACTTATAAATTTGAAGAGACGGCGCGGCGTGGTGCGATTGCCACGCTCATTGTTCATCGAGAAGAGCTGGCAAGTTATCCCTGGACCGTCGTCCGCAATTCGTGGGGCGGGGAGAAGTCGTTTCTACAACTCGATGGCACGCCGAAATTGGAAGCGGCTTCCTGGATTCAGCAGGATGTGGCGCGCAAGCTGGTGGGCATGGCGGGTCTCGACCTCGATGCACTTTTCAAGCAGGCGCAATCGCGGGATTTCAAGCCGATTCCTCTCGCTGTGAATCTGCAGGCGCACATTGTCAGCTCGGTTCACCCTTACACTTCGCGCAACGTGCTGGCGATGGTGCCTGGGAGCGATCCTTCGAAGAAGGACGAGGCGATCCTGTACACGGCGCACTACGATCACTTTGGGATCGACCGATCGAAACCCGCCGGCGCGAACATCTTTCATGGAGCCGCGGACAACGCGACAGGTTGCGGGATTGTGCTTGAATTAGGGCGTGTTTGGGCCGCGACGACGCCCGCTCCGCAGCGATCGATTCTGTTCGCGGCAGTCACTGCGGAGGAACAAGGTCTGCTTGGCTCCGAATATCTTGGCAAGCATACGGCACAACTTCCGGCGCGGCCCATTCTCGATTTGAACTACGACGATCTGCCGCCGATTGGCGTTCCCGAAGAGGTGGAAGTTATGGGCGCCGAGCGGACCAACTTCTATCCGACCGTGGAGGACCTCGCCAAGGAATTCAATCTGACGATTCGTCCGGATTCGCGGCCGGAAGCCGGGCACTATTACCGATCCGACCATTTCAGCCTAGGTCGTGTGGGGATTCCTGCTTTTTCGATCAACGAAGGGATGAAATATAAGGATCACGACACCGCGTGGGGGCAGGCGCAAGCGAAGGACTATGTGGAGAACCGCTATCACCAGCCGACGGACGAGTACAAATCCGACATGGATTTTCAAGGGGACGCGTTGATGGCGGAATTCGGATATGCGTTGGGGCAAAAAGCAGCTAGCGCACGGAGTGCTCCCGTTTGGTTGCCCGGCGACGAATTCGAGACGGCGCAAAAGAAGTTGCTCTCGAACCCGCGTTGATTTCGATCGATGAAGTGATCGTTTATCTCGGCCAGACGCCGGCGGTGAAGGATTTGATGGTGGTGAAGCCGAGGCGCTCGTAGAGATGGACGGCGGTATGATTTTCCGCTGTGACCGTGAGTGACAACTCTTTGAAGCGCATGCTGCGCAAAGCGTTTGCCGCTGTTTCCATGAGAGCCCGGCCTAAACCGTGACCCTGAAACCCCGGTTGGACACAGATTTGGGTGGTGTGGCCGACGCCTTCGGCGACTTCGCTGGTGAGAACGGCCGCGACCAGATCGTCGCTCCCGGGATGGCGGAGTACGAAGGAGGCACCTGGCTGGAACTGGCCACAACCGGGCAACAGGATGATGTTTTTTAAGAATTTCAGAGCGCCGTTCCGCGAGCGATATTGATCGTTGATGTCGCCGTCGATGTGATTGGCGTAGGCGAGATAGATCAGCTTTGCGCAGGGCTCGAAATAACGGTCATTCCAGCGATCGAGGCGCAGTCCAGAGTTGATGCCGGGGCCCGGCTCGGACTTTTTCGTCAGGTCCAATAGCATGAATTGCCGAGTGTGCAGCCGGAATCCTTGGGAGCGCAATGCTTCGTCTACCGGACCGCCAAACGGCATCAGTTGCGCTTCGATGCGCTGCATCTGAGGAAGCGAGCGCATGCTGTAGAGCATCTCTTCGAGCAACCGGCGGCCGATGGGGCCCTGATTCTCTTGCGGCGAAACGTACATGCCGCCGATCAGGCCTTTGTAATCTTCCAGTACGTAGAAGGAATAGCCCACGGCGGACCCGTCCTCGAGCGCCACGCAGCCTGACAAGGCGTGGGCTTCCAGGAAGCGCTTGATGAGTTCCAGGGCGCTGCGATAGTCCCAATGGAGCTCCTCACGCCAGTGGTCGGCCTCCTCCTGGAGGAGCGGCTCGATCTGTCGAACAGTCGCTTGGCGAAGGTCGATGATGTTCATAGACCGGGTCTTACGAGCATCCCTATACACCTGTCATCATAGCCGATTCGACTAACCCCCTGCCAAATCCCCCTGGGGCCGGGCAGATATAAATCGGGCACATGATCCGGAGAAGACTGGCAACAGCGGGAAAGGCACATGCTAGCCTAGTTAAGAGTTTGGGCAGAGGCCATTTTGCGCACGTTGGCAAGGGGAGGCCAGGCTGCCGAACTCAGAGCCCAAATGGCCATGTCCGTATCCATCGTGGATGAACTGCGGTACCCGAGACGTTGGTACACCAAGCTATCGGTCGTTGTGCTAACGCTGGTATTCTTTGTGGCGCTGGCGACCGCGGCAATCGCGAGCGTTTTAACCTATTGGATCGTCAAGCCCCAGCGCACGAGTTCAGAAATCAATATGGCCAGCTTTCCCGGGCGTCCGGATGAGGTGGATTTTACGGTGACGGGAATGTCACCCGGAGAGCGTAAGGGCTGGTTCTTTCCAGGGTTGCGCGGCGCGCCCACGATCATTCTCTGCCACGGGTATCAATCCAGCCGGGGCGAATTGCTAACCCTGGTTTCGGCGTTGCAGGACCACGAGTACAACGCTTTTGTCTTTGACTTTGCGGGGCACGGAGCGAACGGAGGGAAAACGACGTTCGGGTACAAGGAAGCCGATGAGGTGCGCTCGGCGATTGATGTGATTGCGAAGCGCAATGATGTGGACCCGACGCGCTTTGGGGTTTGGGGCTACAACCTTGGTGCCTACGCCGCTTTGCGTGAGGCGGAAACCGACCCTCGTGTTCGCGCGCTGGTGCTCGATTCGGTCTATGACTATCCGAAGCAGATGGTGAGAATTGGCGTGGAGAAGACCGGCGTCGGTGGTTTTCCGTTCATGGTGAAATCCGCGCAGACCACGTTTGAATGGTTGAACTATGGATACAAGGATGATCCGGCGCTTTCATCGAGGCTGAAATCGTTGGCGGATGTGCCGATTTTGTTCATCCAGGCGACCGATGATCCGGAGTTAGGTGCGATCACACGGGACATGTTCCTGAAAGCGCCCGAGCCGCGCGAGCAAGCCATCATTGCGCACGGAAATTTTGTAAACTTGCCCGATGAAGAGAAACGCACCTACGAAAATCGCGTGGTGACATTTTTCTTAACGCGGCTGCCTGTCAGTGCGGTTCCCTCTGCCGCTTCGAGCAAGCCCGTCAAGAGCGCCAAAGCCGGCCGTTAAGTCGTCCCGTTGGCAGGGAATCACCGCGAAACCGATGGAACTGTCTGCACAGGCGAACCCCAGCGCGTGTGCTTCCTGGCGCCGCGCGGGATCAATGAACAACCATTCCGGTTTTGGGTAGGACGGCGTCCAATCCGGCAATTCTGCGTGGGTGTAGAAATTCAGCTGATACGAGAACGCACGCTTGATCTGCCAGGTTGCGGCGCGAGTACCGGAGAACTCGGGCCACCGTTGGTGCGCTTCAAGCGCGGCTGCACGCGCCGAGAGATTTGGGTCGAGATCGGCGAGAAGATCGCTTGTTTGCACAACCAGGAAAAGCAGGAACAAGATGCTCGCAAAAATTGCAACCGTGTTGGATCGCACAAGCCCGAAGAAAAAAACGATAACCGCGGCAAATCCGGCGGCGAATGCCAGATGAGTAAGGATTCGGGCTGCAGCAGATGGGTTGGCGAGGCGGCCAGAGAGCCTGCCTGAAGCGAAGAGCAACGACAGCAACGCGATAGCGATCAGGCTAGACGCGAAAACCAGGCCGGGCCAGCGTAGGGACCTTTCGGTGTCTTGAATAGCGGCGGAAATCGATTCGGCAAACAGGAGGATCAAGGGCGGGACTGCGGGGAGAATGTATCCCGGGAGCTTTGACTGGGAGAGGGAAAAAAAGAGAAGTGGGAATACGGCCGAGCAAAGCAGGAAGAGTTGAAACGCGAATTCAGGCAGGCGGTCTTTTTTGTCGTGGATAAATTTGTGAACCGTTGGGACCAGGAGCAGAGTCCACGGAAAAACGGCGACGAGGATGATGGGAATATAGAACCAGAAAGGCTGGATGTGCTGGAATTCGGGAGTGAGGTAGCGCTTGAAATTGTGCTCGATGATGAAGACACGGAAAAAATCCGGGTTGCGGCGGGCGCAGAGGATATACCAGGGGAGAGCGGCGAGGCAGAAGCTTGTGATCGCCATGGGATGAAGGCAACGAAAGGCGTCGCGCCAGCGCTTGGTGAACACCGCCCAACCGAGAACCGCGCCGCCTGATAACACAATTGCGGCGGGGCCTTTGGCGAGAACCGCGAGACCGAGGAAGTAACCGAACAAGAAGGAGGTAAATGGGATCGAGGAGGTGAAGGAGATAAAGGATCGAGAAGGATCCAGGCGGAGAAGTCTTGTGGCGAAGACCATGGCGATTGTCAGCATAGCGGTAAAGGGCATGTCCGTGGCGGCCGCGTGGGAGAAGCCGATCATGCCGAGCGTGGTCGGAAGCAAGAGAAGAAGCCATCGCGCGGTCTCGGCGCCGTACACGCGCCAGGCCAGCCAGGCCATCGAGAGTGTGGCGAGCAGTGCGGACATGGCTCCGGGCAAGCGGGCGGCGGCATCGCTGACCCCGAACAGTTTGAAGCTGAGCGCAGCGGCCCAATAATAGAGAACCGGCTTTTCGAACCAAGTTTTTCCGTAAAGGTGCGGCGTAACCCAATCGCCGGTTTCGACCATGTCGCGGGCGATCCAGGCATAGCGCGGTTCGTCCGGACCGACAAGGCCGACGGCGCCGATATGGTGGAAATAGCAGATGTAGAGTGTGGCAAGAATGAGAATCGTCCAGGCGGTGCGCGCCAGAGGGAAAGTAGAACCGCGAATTGGAGAGTTGTCGGTTTGCGCCACGGAAAGATGAGTCTAGCATTGTCGGTGTATCTTGGGAGGGCGAGGCGCACGAGTCGGCAGCAGAAAGACCGAAGCGGGTTCCTCAGGCCGAACGGCGTAAGGAACAGGTTTCGGATGGCATTGACGGAGCGGTTTGCTTAAACGTGATGAACCGAGAATGAGTGGCGACCGTAGGAGCGGGAGCAGGGATCCTGCACTCTAAAGATGATGGAACGGCTGCAGTATGCTGTCGCTTGGACATTTGTGAAGATTTTGGGGACGCTGCCGCGGCCGCTCGCGCGGGTGCTTGCCGCTGGCGTGGCTCGCCTATTGTTGCTGCTCATGCCGAAGTTGCGAAGAACGGCGGAATTTAATTTGAAGTTGGCTTTTCCGGATTGGGTCGAAACACGCCGCCGTGCGGTGATGAAGCAGATGACGCGGAATCTCGGTTGGATCGCAGCGGAGTTTGCGCGACTTCCGCAATACACGAAGAAAAATATCGAGAAGGTGGTGGTGCTGGACGGGCACGAGAATTTTCTCGAGGGGCAAAATCGCGGCAAGGGGGTCCTTTACCTGACCGGCCACATTGGGGCCTGGGAGCTTTCCTCCTACGCACATGCCTTATACGGGTTTCCTCTGCACTATATGGCGCGGCCGCTCGACAACGCGCGGTTGGATGCGCTGGTCAATCGATACCGGGGCCAGTCAGGAAACAAACCGATCTACAAGAATGAGGCGGCGCGGATGATGCTGCGCGTGTTGAAGGACGCCGGCACGGTGGGGGTGCTTGCGGACCAGAATACGATGCCGGAAGAAGGCGTATTTGTAGATTTTTTTGGAGTTCCTGCGTGCACCACGACGGGAATCGCGCGAGTGGCACTGCATACGGATGCGGCGGTGGTCCCGGGCTATGCGTTTTGGGACGAAAATCTGCGGAAATACCGGCTGCGATTTGAGCCGCCGGTCGAATTGATTCGAACCGGTGACACGGAGCGCGACGTTGTTGAGAATACGCAGCGATTTGCCAAGGTGATTGAGGGAATCATCCGAAAATACCCCGAGCAATGGGTTTGGATCCATGCGCGGTGGAAGAACCGGCCGAAAGGCGAGCCGCCGTTGTACGGTTTCTTGTCTTAAGAACGAAGTTTTTGTCACAGGACGCAATCGCATAGGGAGGCCGCGATGAAGCTGACGGCGAAGGAATTGGCGGAGCAGATCGGCGCCAGGCTGGAAGGGGATGGGACCCTCGAGTTGGTGGGCGTGGGGGGGCCGGAGCGCGCCGGGTCGAAGCAGCTCATTTATGTCGAGGCGGCGAAGCATGTTGAGCGGGCTGAGGCCTCGGCAGCAATGTGCGTGGTGGCCGGCGAGGGTATGGTTGTGGCGGGAAAGACGGTGCTACGAAATCCCAAGCCGAAGGTGGCGTTTGCCAAGGCGGCCGAGCTTTTGCTCGAACCCCCATCCATCGCGAGGGGAGTGCATCGAACGGCGATCGTGGCGCCAATCGCGCATATCGGCCGAGACGTCGGCATCGGACCGTACGCGGTGATTGAAGAAGACGTCTATATCGGGGACGGGACGCAAATCGGGGCGCACTGCGTGATTGGAGCGGGTTGCCGGATCGGTGAGAATTGCCGGATTCATCCGCGCGTGTCGCTCTACGCGAATGTGCGAATCGGAAACTTTGCGGAGATTCATTCCGGCGCGGTGATTGGCGCCGACGGCTTCGGGTATGCGTTTGATGGAGAGAAGTACTGGAAATTTCCGCAGACGGGAGTTGTCGAGATTGCAGATCACGTAGAGATCGGGGCAAATGCAACGATCGATCGCGGATCTCTAGACGATACGAGGATTGCGGAAGGCGTGAAGATCGACAACCTGGTGCACGTTGGTCACAATGTGCAGATTGGGGCGCATACGGTGATTGCGGCGCAGACCGGGATTTCCGGTTCGAGTACGCTCGGGCACCACGTGGTTTGCGGCGGGCAAGTGGGCATCGCGGATCATTGCAGGCTGGAGGATCAGTCGATTGCCGGGGCGCAGGCGGGCATTCCTACGGGAAAGACGATTCGCTCTGGACAAACGGTGTGGGGTACGCCGGCAAGGCCGCTAGATAAGTTCAAAGAAGCCTATGTTTGGTTTGCGCGGTTGCCAGAGTTGGGCGAGAGAATCAGGAAGTTGGAAGAGAAAAGATGAACGGCGCGATGGCAAAAGAGAGGGCATTGTGGCGGCTGATTGTGGTGGGCGGCCACACGCGAAGTATTGGGAAGACCGAATTGGTGTGCGATGTGATTCGGGCGTTTCCGGGGACGGAATGGATTGCGGGAAAGGTGACGCAGTACGGGCACGGAGTTTGTGCGCACAACGGAGAGGATTGCGATTGCGCACCGACAGAGCATGCTTGCGCCTTGGATTGGGAAACGCGACCGGACACGGGAACAGATAGCGCGCGGTTTTTGGCGGCGGGGGCGAAGAGATCGTTTTGGTTGAGGACGAAGCAGGGATATCTGGCGGAGGGATTGCCATTGTTGCGGAAAGCACTGAGCGAGATTGGCGCGGACAAGAGGGAGAACCCAGTTCCTCAGGAACTCGAGCCGACTGAGGAGGCGGGCGTGATGTCGGCGCTGAAGCTCCGACCCCCGTTGCCTTTCAGGACAAACGAGCCGGCAACCCGCGCCGTGATTGTGGAGAGCAATTCGTTGATGCGGTTTGTGAAGCCATCGCTTTATTTTGCGGTGATTGATCCACTGAAGGATGACTTTAAGGAATCGGCGCAGATGGTGCTCGACCGGGCGAGCGCGTTGGTCATGCGCGGAGATGTTGGACAAGAGGCGTCGCCTGCCCCGTTGTGGATGAGATTGCCGGCCGAGCTCATGCGGGAAAAGCCGTCCGTATTGCAGCGTGAGGGGGAAGCGCTACCTGAACCTTTGTGGGAACTCGTGCATCGAACGTTGCAGGCGCCGGCAACAACGGTCCTCTAAGCTGCTCTGCAACTTAGGTTTGCTTAATTGGCATCTTAAAGATCTTAAAGATTGACCCTCTCATTTGGTGAGGAGATAATAAAACAGTACTGGGGGTACCCAGCGCGCGGGGCTCGCACCTCCTTCGGAAGTGTAACGCAATAGGCAAGTTAACATGGGTTTTTCGACGGCAAGACATGGTGTACCCGAGCGGAACTGTGGAAATTCTCTGAGGAGCGCTGATGGCGTCGTTTGTCCGAGTCGGAGAAGAACTACCGGTCCAACCTGCGCCCGCTCCGTGGCGACAGGAGAATTGGGCCGAGCGCGTTGAGACCGCGGTCAAGAATGGCGCAGAGTACCTTCTTTCCGTTCAGGCAGAGGAAGGGTATTGGCTTGGGGAACTGGAAGCCGATACCACGCTCGAATCCGACTACATTTACTACCTTCACGTCTTAGGCCAGGCGCAGCCCGAACGCGTTGCCAAGCTTGCAAATTATGTGCGTCGGAAGCAACTGGACACCGGCGGTTGGCCGATTTATCCGGGCGGACCTTCAGAGCTGAACGCCACCACCAAAGCTTATTTTGCGCTGAAACTCGCCGGTGATTTGCCGCATGCGCCGCATATGGTAAAGGCGCGAGAGACGGTGCACCGCTTGGGTGGCCTCGAACACACGAACTCTTACGTACGGTTTTATTTGGCGTTGGTCGGCGCGGTCGGTTGGGAGCTGGTGCCGGCGATTCCCCCTGAGTTGATGCTCCTGCCGAACTGGTTCTACTTCAATATCTACGAAATGTCGTCGTGGACGCGCGGCATTGTGATCCCGATGGCGATTCTGTCTTCGCTGCGTCCGGAATTCCGTTTGCCGGAGCACGCGCGGGTGGACGAACTTTTCAAGGATGCTTCGCAGAAGACGGCGGCATTCCACTGGAGCAGGCAGATTCTGTCCTGGAAGAATATTTTCCTGGCGGTCGACCGCGGACTGAAGCTGTACGAAAGACTGCCGTGGAAACCGCTGCGACAGAAGGCCATCCGCGAAGCGAAGCAGTGGATGGTGGAACACCTGGAGCGCACCGAGGGACTGGCGGCGATCTATCCGTCGATGATGAATTCGATCTTCGCGCTGATTGCGCTCGGACACGGGCCAGATGATCCGCTGACATTTCGCGAGATCAAGGAATTTTCGCGGTTTGAGATTGAAGAGGAAGACACAATCCGGCTGCAGCCGTGCGTGTCTCCGGTGTGGGACACGTGCATCGCGATGGTAGCGCTCGAAGAGGCGCGACTACCGGCCGATCATCCCGCGCTCGTCAAAGCGGCGGACTGGCTTCTCACGAAGCAGATTCTCGGCGGCGGCGACTGGCAGATCAAGAACAAGGATGCCGAGCCGGGCGGCTGGGCGTTTGAGTTTCGCAATGATTTTTATCCCGATGTGGACGACACGGCATTCGTATTAATGGCACTGCAGCGCGTGAAGTTTCCCGACCAGAAGCGGATGGAAGGCGCGATGCGGCGAGGAATTCAGTGGCTGCTGAGCATGCAGAACCGGGACGGCGGCTGGGGTGCATTCGATCGCGATAACGACCGGAAATTGCTTTGCAGCATTCCGTTCGCGGATCACAACGCGATGATCGATCCGTCGACCGCGGACGTGACGGCGCGCGTGCTGGAATGCCTGGGACGGTTCGGCTGGGCGGCGGAGCATCCCGCTGTACGGAAGGCTGTGGGTTTCCTCGAACGCGATCAGAGCAAGGATGGATCGTGGTTCGGACGCTGGGGAGTGAACTACGTCTACGGGACGAGCGGTGTGTTGCGCGCGCTCGAAACCGTTTCCATGACGGCGCAAGACTACTGCGTGAGGGCGGTGAATTGGCTGCGGCAGGTGCAGAAGGCGGATGGCAGCTTCGGCGAATCGCTGAACAGCTACGAATTGGTATCCAGCAAAGGGCAGGGCAATAGCACGGCGTCACAAACTGCTTGGGGATTGATTGGATTGCTGGCCGGCGCGGACCCAGATGATCCCGCTATTGCGCGTGCCTCGGCGTATCTGGTCGGACAACAGCATGCAGATGGTTCCTGGGGTGAGGATGATTTTACCGGAACGGGATTTCCGGGCGTTTTCTATTTGAAGTACCACCTCTATAAGAATTCGTTCCCGGTGTATGCGCTGGCGCGCTACCGCAACCAATCCCGACGTGCGGCGGAATATTGCGCGGCAAAATTCCATCCTGGTGATTTCCGGCTGCGCAGCGGCCTGTACACAGCGCGCGAGCGGCGCGTCTCCTAAGCAGCAATGCGGTACCCCTTCGGGCTCCTTTTCGACTCCACAAAACACCTCGCGGCGAAAAAACTGCGAGGCGAACGGAAGTTTCCATTTCTGCTCTCGCTTGAGCCACTCGGAAGTCCAGATTGTTCTAAAGCGAACGGTAACGGAACGGGTACGGAACGGCCGATGCTCACGGTGGAACAATGCTTGACGGCAATGAACGAGTGCCATACGCCGATCGTGTCGATCAGCGGAGCTGAACCCCTGGAATACCCGGAGATCGCCGCTCTTACGCGAGCGGTCCTGAACGATGGCCACTATCTGTTCTTGTCGACCGATGGAATGCTGATCCGGCGGCGGTTGCACATGATTCCGCCTTACACGAATTTTTTCTGGAATGTGAATCTGGATGGAACCGAAGCCGTGCACGACGCGCGGACAAAAAAATCCGGACTGTTTGTGGAGGCGCTCGACGGGATAAAAGCGGCAAAGAATGCCGGATTTTTCGTAGTGGTGAACAGCACGATCTATCCAGACACGGATGTGAAGGATCTGGGTGTTCTGTATGACCGTTTGCACACCATGCACGTGGATGGATACCTGCTGGCGCCGCACTATCCGGAGCAGAAGTTGTGCCGAGACGGCAGCGCGAAATTCCATGAGAAGATGCACCAAAGGTTTCGCGAAGCCAGCGCAAGGCTTGACGATTACAACTTGCTGATTTCGCCGATTTACCTCGAATATCTGCGCGGAGATAGAGAGTTGGATTGCAGCGTCTGGAGTTCGCCGGTGTATGGGCCGCAGGGATGGACCAGTCCGTGCAGCTTGCTGAAGACTGGCTATGCGCACAGCTACAAAGCGCTTTTAGACGATACGGTTTGGGAAAATTACGGGCGTGGGCTGAATCCTCGGTGCGAGAACTGCCAGTGCCAGGGGGGATACGAAACCGCGGCGGTGCTCGGAATGAATGCGAAGGCGGGCGATTTCTGGAAATTGCTCGCCTGGCAGTTTGGCGGGAATTTAGGAGAGAAACGCGTGGGGAAACGGAACCCGTGACGACGCTGGTTACAGGCGCGGCGGGCTTCCTCGGGAGCCATGTGGCCCGGCAACTGGTGGCGCGCGGCGACCGGGTGCGCGTCCTGATGCGGCCTTCGAGTAATAATCGCGCCATCAGCGATTTGTCTTTGGAATATGTGACCGGAGATTTGCGCGATGCGGCTTCGCTGGACCGGGCGATCGATGGAGCCAAGCGCGTGTTTCATGTGGCAGCGGATTATCGGCTTTGGGCGAAAAATCCGCAGGAGATTTACGATTCGAATGTGGGCGGGACGAAGAATCTTCTGGCGGCAGCGCAAAAAGCGGGGATCGAGCAACTAATTTACACGAGTACGGTGGCGACGATTGCCGTAGACCGGCCGGAACTGCCGAACGAATCTACCGATTCGAAACTCGAAGAGATGATCGGGCACTATAAACGGTCGAAGTGGATGGCGGAACAGGAAGTGCTGCAGGCGGCGAAGGAAGGATTGCCGGTGATTCTGGCGATGCCGACGACGCCGGTGGGCCCCTGGGATTGGAAACCGACGCCGACGGGGAAAATTATTTTGGATTTTGTGAATGGACGGATGCCGGGCTACGTGGAGACCGGGCTGAATTTTGTGGGAGTGGAAGAATGCGCGGCGGGACATTTGCTGGTGTCCGAGCGCGGGAAGATCGGTGAGCGCTATTTGCTTGGAGCAGAGAACCTGACGTTGAAGGAGTTATTGGATGTTTTGGCGCGGATTACCGGACTGCGGGCGCCGGCGATGAAAATCCCGCACGGCGTGGCGTTAGGTGTAGCGTATGTGGAGAGCGCGTTTTCGCGGCTAATTGGGAGAGAGCCGGGGATACCGGTGGAGGGCGTGAAGATTGCGCAGCACAAGATGTTTGTGGATTGCTCACGGGCGAAGACAGAGTTGGGATTTCAGCCCGGGCCGGTGGCCGGGGCGTTGGAACGAGCGGTGCGGTGGTATCAAGCGAACGGGTATGTGAAGGCGCGAAGAGCGAGGAAGATGAAGTTGGCGGCGTGAGGCTCGAGGAAGTGTAGGAAGTAAATGAGGTGAAGGAAGGAAATGCGGGTGCTGGTGACATTTGCGGTGGATGCGGAGTTTGCGCCGTGGCGGCGGTCCAGAAAGTTTGTGGAAACGCACAATGGACTTTGCCCGATCTACTCCGCGAAGTTCGCCGAAAGTTCAGTTCATGTGGTGCTGACCGGGATCGGTGGAAAGAGTGATTGGTTCGCGACAATCAAGCGCGTTTGGGACGGACATGTGGATATTTGCATATCGAGCGGGTTGGCCGGCGCTCTTCGTTCGGACTATCGAATTGGCCAAGTGCTAGCCGCGAAGGTGGTGCACTCGACCGGTTGGTACAGGGCGACACCTGCCGACGAGAGCCTATTGCAAACAGCAGTGGCAACGGGAGCCCAAGAAGTTGGGTCGTTTTACTCGGCCGATCACGTTGTTCTTTCGGCTCGTGAGAAGCAGGAGCTCGGGAAGCGCAGCGACGCCGTGGAGATGGAGAGCGGCGAAGTACTCTATCAAGCGGCTGCATGCGGAGCCAGGGTTATCGCGGTCCGAGGAATCAGCGACAGTGCGGAGGAGGATCTGCCTCTCGATTTTAATCGCGTGACGACGGCGACCGGTCAGGTGAGCCTCCGACGAGTATTCGGCGAAGTCGCAATGCGTCCGAGCGCAGTACCGGCTTTGCTTCGATTTGGACAACAAAGCCGGATGGCGGCCGAGAAATTAGCAGAATTCCTGGAGCGGTACATCCAAACCCTTGCCGAAGAATGCCAGGCACTAGCGACCGAGGTGGTGGGTTGATGAGTGGGGCGGGAGCGGTGCCAGAACAGGTGCGGACGCTCGGGCCGATACCGAAGACGATGCGGGCCGGCGTGTATCGCGAGAAAGGCGTGGTACGGGTCGAGGAAGTTCCGGTGCCGGAGGTGAGCGAGGGCGAGGTGCTCATCAAGGTGGCGGCTTGCGGGATTTGTGGGACAGACATTAAGAAAATCTTCCAAGGGTACGTGGAGCCTCCGCAGATTCTTGGGCATGAGTTGGCGGGAAAGATCGTGGCTGTTGGAAAAGGGGTAATCAGGTGGAAGTTGGGCGATCGGGTAATGAGCTTTCACCACATTCCCTGCGGCGCATGCTTCTATTGCGAGAACCGGCTGTTTTCGCAGTGCAAGCAGTACAAAACAACGGGGCTCACGGCGGGATTCACGCCGAATGGAGGTGGATTCGGCGAATACGTCAAAGCAATGCCTTGGGTAGCCGAGCGGGGCATTGTGGCGCTGCCTGCAAATGTCGGCTTCGAGGAGGCTACCTTCATCGAGCCGATCAACACGATTCTGAAGGCTGTGCAAAAGGCACGCGTGGCGCCGGAAGAGACCGTCCTGATTCTCGGATGCGGCCCTATTGGATTGCAATTACTGATGGTTACCAAAACCCTTGAGGCGCGCATCTATACCAGTGATCCGATGGAACGCCGGCGGAAGAAGAGCATCGAACTTGGTGCTGTAGAGTCATTTGACCCGTTAAGTGGTAAGCTTGTGGAAGAGGTCAAGACCCGGTCGGGGGGTCGTGGGGCAGACGTGGTTTTGGTTGCAGTGGCGCATCCCACAGTCGTAGTGGAAGCGCTGGCTGCGGCGAGGCCTGGGGGAAGAGTTCTTCTATTTGCTGCGAACGACCCTGTGACAAAGATCGAGTTTCCGGCGGCGGCCGTAGGGATTGACGAAAAGGAAATCCTTGGCAGCTACAGTGCGGCCGTAGACATCCAAGACACTGCGGCGGCGTTGGTGTTAGAAAAGAAACTGCCGGTCATGGAAATTGTCTCGCACCGGTTTCCATTGGTTAGAATCCAAGAAGGGTTGGAGCTAGCCAACAGACCCACGGAAGAATCACTGAAGATTCTGATAACGCACTCATGAGAGCAGCGTCCACAAAGAAAACGGACATGGGGCTCGAAGAACTCGCGGCGCCAGTTCGAATTTCAGTTCCCTCAAAAATGACCGCTGCGGTTTTGTACGGCAGCGAAGATCTGCGCATCGAGCAGATTGAAGTGCCGTCGCTCGCTGCGGATGAAGTCCTCCTGCGGGTGCGGTTGGCGTTAACAGACGGCACGGACCTGAAAGTCTGGAAGCGCGGCTACCACGAGAAAATGATCCAGCCTCCAGCCGTATTCGGGCATGAAGTCGTAGGCGAGATCGTAGCGACAGGAAAGCGCGTAGACGCCAAGTGGCGGCTGGGAACGCGCGTGATTGCCGCGAATTCCGCACCCTGCTTCCGTTGCTATCACTGCCGGCGCGGGCAGGAAAATCTTTGCGACGACCTGCTGTTCAATAACGGCGCTTACGCGGAGTACATGCGAATTCCAGGACGAATCGTCCGCGAGAACATGCTGGAAGTTCCGCACTCGGTAGACGATCACAGCGCGGCCTTTGTGGAACCGCTGGCGTGCGTGCTGCGCGGAATCCACGAGATGGAAGTACGGACGGGCGACACCGCAGCGGTTATCGGGTGTGGCCCAATCGGCTTGAAGTACGTGCGGATGCTTTCCCGACGGGGAGTGCGCGTGATCGCGCTGGCGCGGCGTGAAGGGCCGCTCGGAGTGGCGCGAAAGCTCGGAGCGGCGGTCACCATCAATGTAACGGAGATACCGGATGTAGTCGCGGCGGTGAGAGATTTGACCGAAGAGAGGCGCGGGCCCGATTCGGTGGTTGAAGCGGCAGGAAATCCTGCGACGTGGCAGCAAGCACTGAAGATGGTGCGCCGTGGAGGCGTGGTGAACTTCTTCAGCGGATTGCCGTCCGGGACGCGCGTCGAGATCGAACCGGCGGTGATTCACTATTCCGAGATCAAGATGATTTCGCCGTTCCATCACACGCCGCGGTTTATTCGCGAGGCGCTCGAGGCGGTGCGGCGCGGCGACGTGTCCGCCGAGGAATTCGTGACGGAAGAGATTCGATTGGAAGATCTGCCGCAGGCCTTCGAGCGCATGAAAGCGCGAAGTGGGGAGATCAAGCTGGCTGTGCGGCCGTAAGAACGTGATCGATGGCTCGTGATTCGTGAAGGCCCGGCACGGTTGTAGTCCAGTCCAACTAGACAGAGGAAGAAGCGACTCACTCACTAATGCTGCGTCCAGGTGAATTATCGCTGATGGAGAAATTGCCGGGGGATGGGTGTACGCCGAAGGCTGCTCAGCAGTATACGGAGTGGCTGGCGACGCATCACTATGAAAATTTCAACGTAGTTTCGTGGCTGCTTCCGAAGGAACTTCATCAGCATTTCTATAACGTCTATGCCTACTGCCGCTGGGCGGACGATTTGGGCGATGAAATTGCCGATCAAGACCGGGCGCTCGAGCTTCTCGACTGGTGGGAAACGGAATTGGATGAATGCTATGAGCGAAGGCCTGCGCACCCGGTTTTTGTCGCGCTGCAAGAAACGGTGAATGCGAAGGAGGTTCCAAAGCAGCCGTTCGCGGATTTGCTGAAAGCGTTTCGGCAGGACCAGGTCGTGAAGCGATACCCGAGTTGGGATGCCGTCTTGGATTATTGCAAGTACTCGGCGAATCCGGTCGGAAGATTGGTTCTGTATCTTTGCAGCTATCGGGACGAGGAACGGCAGAAACTTTCGGACGCAACGTGCACCGCGTTGCAGTTGGCGAATTTTTGGCAGGATGTGTCGCGCGACCTGGAGAAGGGCAGAATCTACATTCCACTGGATCGGGCGTCGGCTTATGGACTGAGCGAGCGGCAGATCGTCGAACGGAAGTTTGATGAGCGCTACGTAGCGCTGATGAAGGAATTAATCGCGTGCACCCGAGCGCTTTTTGAGAAGGGCAAGCTGCTTTCGAGGATGGTCTCCGGAAAATTAAGTGTGGATTTGGCCATGTTCAACCGCGGTGGCGTGGCCGTGCTGGATGCGATCGAAGCGATCGGCTATGACACGCTGAACCGACGGCCGGAAGTGAGCAGGGGGAAACAGGTGCGATTGCTGGGGCGGGCCATCGTGACCCATATGTGGGGCGCCGCTCCGACGCCGATTACCCAGGTTCCGCGGCAGCCAGACGTTGCCACGCGGCGAGAGCCAATGTTGGATGTGGTCGCTTCGTACGAAGAATGTCACCGGATCGCGCGGGAAGCGCATAGCAGCTTCTACCCAGCGTTTTTTCTGCTGCCGAAGCCCAAGCGGGATGGAATCGTCGCTTTGTATGCTTTCATGCGATGCATTGATGACGTAAGCGATGAAGGCTCGGATTTGACGAGGAAACACCGCGGCCTGGCAAGGTGGCGCGCTGCGCTCGATGAAGCCATCACGGGACATTCCCAGGCGTTCGATGGCAATGCTGTCGGGCCATTGCCGACCGGATATCTAAAGGGCGAAAGGGAAGTGATTCCTGCGCTCGTGGACACCATCGAGCGGTACAAAATGCCGACGCGGTATCTCCACGATCTGATTTCCGGCGCGGAGATGGATTTGACGATTCAGTCCTACACGTCGTTCGAGCGGTTACGGGAATATTGCTACCGCGTGGCAGGCACGGTGGGGCTGACCTGCACTCATATTTTTGGATTTGACGATTCGAAGGCGCTGGAGCTTGCGGAAAAGCTGGGGCTCGCGTTTCAGCTGACCAATATCATTCGCGATGTGCACGAGGACAATGAACTCGGCCGAGTGTATTTGCCCGAAGAAGACCTGCAGCACTTTCACGTTGCCAAGGAGGATTTTGGCCGCCGGGAAGCTAGCCTTGGCGTACGGGAGCTGCTGCGCTTTGAGGCGGACCGGGCTTGGAGATTTTACGAAGAGGGCGCCGAGCTGTTGGGGATGATCGAAGAAGACAGCCGCGCGACCTTGTGGCTGCTCGCGCATACCTATAGCGCCCTGCTGGCGCGGATTGAGTCCGTCGATTTTGCCGTTTTTGGTGGCCGCGTGCGGCTGACGAAGGCGGAGAAACTGAAGTTGGTGGCCAAGGCGCGGTTCGGGCGCCACACGAAAGAGAATATTCTTGCCAAACGTGATCGTGATCGGGGGCGGACTCGCGGGGTTGTCGGCGGGCGTATCGCTGGCTGAAGCCGGATGGCGCGTGCGCCTCGTCGAGCAAAGACCCTTTCTCGGCGGACGGGCAACCTCGTACGTATTGCCGGACGGCGAACATGTGGACAACTGCCAACATGTAACTTTGGGCTGCTGCACGAACCTTGCGGATTTTTACCGGCGCATTGGAGTGCAGGATAAGATCAAATATTTTGACCGGCTGCTGTTTCAGGACCCGCAAGGACGAACGGGAACGATCCAAGGCGGATTGCTGCCGGCGCCACTGCACATGACGGGATCTTTTCTGGCATTCCAACCGCTGAGCCTGGCCGACAAAAAATCGATCGCGGGTGCGTTACTGGATATTTTACGCGGGAAGGGGCGGACGGCGGACCTCGACACTCCTGGGGGAATTTCGATGCTGGAGTGGCTGCGGAAGAGGAAGCAAACCTCCGGCGCGATTGAGCGATTCTGGCGGGTTGTACTGGTGAGCGCGCTCGATGAAGAGCTGGACAAGACCGATGCGCGATTTGGCGTAGATGTGTTTTGGAAGGCTTTTCTTTCGAACCGGACAGGTTATCGTATGGGCGTTCCTACGGTGCCGCTGGCGGAACTATATGACGGCTGTAGAGTGGAGATAGAACGGCGCGGCGGGGAGGTGAGCTTGAGAATGCCGCTGCGCGCGATCAACACCGACGGGAGAGGCCTCACGAGTATTTCCTTCGACGCCGGCCGCCAAGAAACCGCGGATGCCTATGTCTTTGCGATCCCGCCGGATGCTTTGGCGGAATTGCTGCCGGAGCAAATTAAACAGCGCGAACCAAAGCTCGCGCAGCTCGGAAACATTAAGACATCCCCCATCACGGGAGTGCATTTTTGGTTTGATCGGGCGGTGATGCAGGAGCCGTTTGTGACGCTGTTGGAGACAACCACGCAGTGGATCTTCAACAAGACGGCCCTGTATGCGGGGAGCAATGGGAGCGGCAAAGGCAAGGGACAGTACCTGCAACTGGTGATCAGCGCATCGTACGACCTGTTGCAAAAACCGCGGCAGGAGATCATCGATCTGTGCCTGGCGGAGGTGCGGCAGGCGCTGCCGGCGGCGCGGGACGCGAATTTGACGAAGGCCACGGTGATTAAAGAGGCAGCGGCCACATTTTCTCCGCAACCTGGAGTGGATCGTTGGCGTCCAAAGCAAGAGACTTCTGTGCGAGGAATGTTCCTGGCCGGGGATTGGACCGCCACCGGCTGGCCCGCCACGATGGAAGGTGCGGTGAGGAGCGGCTATCTGGCTGCGGAAGCCGTTTTGCGAGCTGCGGAAACACCCAAGAAAATCCTTCAGCCTGATCTGCCGGCCGACGGGTTGGTGGGAATGTTCGCCTAGGGCGAGAAGTTGAACGACAGGATGCGGCGATCGCGCAGGGTCAACCTCTCGGTAACGCCGTCCAGTTCCTGGTACGAAGCGCGATTCTTCGTGAGGAACTTCTTGTAGGCGGTCTCGGAATCCCAGAAGTCGATGGTGAAATAGAACAGAGGGCGGGAGACATCCCGCCGGAGTTGAGTGCCAAGAAAATGGCGGTCGCGTTGAAAGAGCCGGACCCAGGCGCCTTTGGGCCCATAGACTCTTTGAAAGCGGCCTTCACTTCCCGGCTTGACTTCGAACTCCCAGAGGATTACAAACATAGATGTCCCATCTTCTGCTCTCGTTCACTGGCATTCCAGGATAACTTCAAAAGGAAAGACTGGTGTGCTGGGCGATTGTAGCGTTCTGATTGGATACATCTCGGGAAAAGACAAGATTTAATGCAGTTATTGGGAAGCGTGTAGTTACAGTCCGTTGCGACTGACGGACGGAGGCGTTTGTGGATCGCAAGTACGGTCACCGCGGCTATCGTGATGCTGAAAAGCAGGACAAACGGGAGAAAAAAGACAGGGAGCGGAAACCGCCTCAGGGCGGACCGCGAGGTGCGACCGATCACCTCGGTCCGCGCACGCCGCGGATGGTCGGGACGGTAACACGAGCGCGTTGTTCGAACTGCGGCGCGGTGCTTGTGGCAGGCTTCGATCCCACCGGAAAATGTCCGAAGTGCAATTTTGAGCTGCATTGCTGCAAGCAGTGCCGGTTTTTCGATACGGGAGCGCAGTTCGAGTGCACCCAGCCGATTGCGGCAAGGATTTCGCCGAAAGACACGAAGAATGACTGCACGTTTTATGAGTTTCGGACGACGGTAGAGAAAGACACGGCGCCGACTTCCTATATGCAGCCTGCCCAGGTGCCCGTCGAGTCCCCCACTCCCGGCCGCCCATTGGATGCGCGGCAGGCGTTCGAAAATCTCTTCAAGAAGTAAATCCATTCATTTTTTTGCTTTCGGCAAGCCCGTGGGAAAAAGCATGGCCTGAGCCGGCATTGCACTGGCGATCTGTTCGAGCTGCGGAAAGTGTTCGCGGAGCGGCTCGGGCACTTTCACTTTCGTCCCTTTCAAAATACTGAGAAGCTCCAAGGCATTGACAACCGCTTTGCCCTGGTAATGGTTGTTGGTGATGACATAGGTATTCTGGCTTTCTTCGCTGACGGTGCGAATGCGGTCCGCCCAAGGCCGGAGTTCGTCGGCAGAGTAGAGATAGTTGTAGCGCTCGTGGCTGGGCGTGGCCGGATCGTCACTGAACCAGGTGTCGTAACGGCGTCCGTGCAGACGGACGTAGCCGACCGGCGAGG
This sequence comes from Candidatus Acidiferrales bacterium, assembly GCA_963722985.1. Lineage (GTDB taxonomy): Bacteria > Acidobacteriota > Terriglobia > Acidiferrales > UBA7541 > Acidiferrum. The sequence continues at coordinate 353,186 of CAVROZ010000012.1, forward strand.
TGACGACTGTGGACGGTTCGACCGAGTGGCCAATGATGGGCTGGTCGATGTTGCAAAAGCCAACGTGGCGGTCGCGGAGCAGGGCGAATGTTTCTGGAATCTGCCAAGAGGAGTGACGCAGCTCGACGACGAGCGGGTAATCCGCGAAACGAGTCAGCACGGCGGTGAGGTAAGCGAGTGTCTCGGTGGTGCGGTGAAAGGAAAAAGGGAATTGAAGAAGGACAGCACCGAGCTTCTCGGATTTGAGGAGCACGTTGAAACCAGTGCGCAGGGCGCGCTCGTCTTGTTTTGTTGCCGAAGGATCGTGAGTGAACTTTTGCCAGAGCTTGGCGGTGAAGATAAAAGCGGGATTGGCAGCGACTTGCTTGAGCCAAAGTTCGGCGTGATCGGGACGCAGCGGTTGGTAAAACGACGTATTGATTTCGATGGTGTCGAAGAATTCGGCGAGATATGCGGCTTCGTGAAAATTGTTTGGACGGCGGGATGGATAGACGTAACCAGCCCAATCGCTGTAAGACCAGCCGGCTGGGCCGATGCGCAATCGGCCTCGGTGTGAAGTTGTAAATGAGCGTTTTTTCATGAAGGAAGAATCAGCCTAAGGAGTGTCTTGCCTGCTGTCAACGCTCCGTGGGATTGCACGGGACTTACCCGAGTGCTAGGCTGAGCTTGCCATGCGGTGCAGCAGACTACTGCGTCGTGGTCCTGCCTCAGCTCGAATTCATTCCTACAGGTGCAACCATGAACGTTTCGATCAGCTACAAGCACGTCGATGCGCAAAAACCAGTCGAGATGGAGGTTTCCCGCCGTTTGGATAAACTGAACCGGCTGCTGAAAAGCTATGAGCCGGATTTGGTGCAAATCAAGGGTGTTTTTTCAAGGAATCAGCGGACCGAAGAGCGTTCCCTTATCTTGACGCTTTCCCTTCCAACCGGGACGTTGCACGCCACGGGCAACGGGAGAAATGTCCTGGCGGGTTGCAAGAAGGCGTTCAGTGAAATCGAAATGCAGATCAAGAAGCACCAATCCTTGTTGAGGCGCGAACATGAATGGAAACGCAAACGCCTCGTTCGCGATGGATTCGAACAAGCGTAGGAGAGTTGCACAACGTTTTTGCTGGTTGCCAGAGTTTCGCGACCCGGTCGAGAAATCCTTGCGCGAATGCGGCGCAGCAGGTATCGAAGCCTCCTTTGCCTGCCTTGACTCGAAACGAAGCGAGCTCATGCCCGACAATCGACCGGCGCGCGCGGAAACTGGCGGATACTCTCGCCGATGGAAACGCTGCGCAATCGGTTTCGACTATCGCGCCAACCACTACGCCGGCGGCAACCATTCCCTGTGGTGCGATGCTGCTGGCTTTGGCCGGCAATCTTTATCCTGTCCCCGAAGGGCCCTACGGAGAACTCGCCTACGTCTATTTCGGATATCTCGCGGTCGGACTCGCTTGTTTTTTCCGGCGCTCTAGGTTCTTGCTCGGGGTCTCTCGACGAGCAAATCACCGTGGTCACGGATACCCAAGTTCATTGCCGGTCGTCGGTGGAGAAGGTACGGAAATACGCGATCAGCGCATTTTGCGTGGCGTCATCGTAGTTCGGGTTGCCGGGCATCTGGGCATGCGAGTTCTTCGCTTTGGGGTTACGAACATAAGCCGAAAAATGGTCGGGAGCCGAATTCGCCCAGGTGGCCAGAACCAGCCAAGAGCGGCCTGCCTTTGTGCCGCCTTCCGCGCCCATGTTGTGGCAACGAAGGCAGTTTTGTTGGGCAATGCGGTACCCGTCCTGCACGTCAGGGTCGCGGGCGTGTGGTCCGCGAGGCGCGATCGCTCCCAGGGTTTTTTGTTCGCTGCGAAATTCTAGCCGAACGATTCCCCAAGGAATCTGAGGTTCGTCGGAGTGCGATAAAATCTTGAAGCCGGGAACGAACTTCGCGTGAGAAATCAGGTACGGGCCCATGGAAACGCCCATGCCGTCAGGATCCTTCGGCCAACCGTCGGGCGGCTTCCCGTTGATGGTCAAAACCAAAACCGGGTGATGGGCCGCTATGTAGGAGCGCGGGTAGTTTGCCCGATATTTATCGGTGCAGATGGCGACAATCAGATCGGACTGGGGATTCGCGCTCACGTGCTTGGCTAAGGCTTCTAGGAGAATGCCGCTTACGTGCGTGGGGGATTTGAAGTTCGCATCGTCGATCACCGTCAAGTTGATCTGTGGCAGCTTCAGGAGATCCTCTCTCGAAAGATAACGAACTGATCCGGACGGCACTTGAGGCAAGTCGCCGGCAACTTCCAAATCCAGCGGAGAAACTCGCTTTTCGTGCAGAGGAAGGCTGGAATTCGAAGCGGTATCTGCCGGCGCCCGGCTTGAGAAGACGCCGGCGGGCAAAAATTGTACAGCGATTAACAGGAGAAGAATGAGATGGAAAAGCTTAAGGGTAGGGAATCGTAGCAGCATGCCGCATTTTATCGTACTCCTGTCGTTTTGGAACTGCTTCAAGGACCCAGAATAATGAACGTCGCTTGGCTCATTTCTGCAGCGTGCTTGCAGTAACGCCAGAATCAGATCCTCGGAAGCGCGCGGGGGTGACGTTGGTCGCCGACGGGACTAAGCTCGTAAGTGCCGACACCACTCATTTTCTGAACGCGCGTGGGCTTGGCAACCAACCGATCTGGGCCAACGGCCAGCGCGACTCGGCCTAAAGTTCTAACCTGTCACACAATCGGCTCTCACGGCTTCCGGATCACCCTGGGACAGACTATCCTCTGTTTCGGTCGTGTCGCCTCTCATGGTAAGAATCGAGGGTGGATACGAGAAACGGGAGGCCTCCATGAAGCTGGACCGGGACGTGCTGAAGATTGTCCCCAAGGTGCTATTGCACGAACACCTCGACGGCGTATTACGGCCGAAAACTGTAGTCGAGTTGGCAAAGAGCGGGGGATACCGGCAACTGCCTAGCGAGGATCCCGAGGCACTCGCGCGCTGGTTTCATCAAGGCGCGAATCAGGGAAGTTTGCCGAAGTATTTGGAAGGTTTCGCGCACACGATTGCGGTGATGCAGACGGAAGAAGCGCTCGAGCGAGTCGCTTATGAGCAAGCCGAGGATTTGAGCGGGGACGGTGTCGTGTATTTCGAGACTCGCTTTGCGCCGTTGTTTCACACGCGAAAGGGATTGACGCACCAGCAAGTGATTTCGGCGGTGCTCCGGGGATTGGAGCAGGGAAGGAAGGATTTTGCAGTTTCTTCCGGGCTGATCATTTGTGCGATGCGCAACATGGATGTTTCACTCGAGATGGCGGAGCTTGCGGTGGATTTTCGTGGCCGCGGAGTCGTGGGATTCGATCTGGCCGGCGAGGAGGGCGGATATCCTCCCAAGAAACACGTGGATGCCTTTCATTATATTCAGCGGCAGAATTTCAACATTACCATTCACGCGGGCGAAGGTTTTGGCAAGGAATCGATCTGGCAGGCCATTCAATATTGCGGCGCGCATCGCATCGGGCACGGGACCCGCTTGATCGATGATATTGCCATCGCCGATGGAAAAGCGGTCAAGCTGGGCGATCTTGCGCAGTATGTTCTGGACAAGAGGATTCCGCTCGAAATTTGCCTGCTGAGCAACGTCCAGACCGGCGCCGCGGCGAGCCTGGCCGAACATCCGTTCAAGATTTTTTACCAGGAGAAGTTTCGCGTGACCTTGAACACGGACAACCGGCTGATGAGCGATACAACCATGACGAAGGAATTCGAGGCGGCTGCGGATACCTTCGGCCTGTCCCTGAACGATTTTGAGAAAATCACCATCAATGCGATGAAGAGCGCTTTTCTACCCTACGACCGGCGAATCGATTTTATTTACTCGGTCATTAAACCCGGCTATGCGAAGGTGCGTGCTTCTCTCTGAACGAACTCACCATCCGGATCCCGAGTCTCGTGGAACGCTACGCTCCGAGCGCAGCCAGAGTATCGGCAAGCACAGCGACTCCGCGTTCAATGTCTTCCGGGGATGCGTACTCGTCAGGACGATGGCTGTATCCATTGCGGCAGGGAATAAACAGCATCGCTGCCGGAGCGATCCGAGACATAAAAAGCGAGTCGTGATAAGCACGGCTGACCATGGGAAGAAACGCATGTTGATGCTTCTGGCAGGATCGAGAAAGGATTTCCACGATGGTAGGGTCGCATTGAGCGGGCGCATCCGCGTTTAACTGCACCGCCTCGGTCGAGACCTGCCTTTTGGCAGAGATCGATTGCCGGGCGGTTTCGATTGCAATCAATACGCTATCGCGCCGCTGCAGGTCCGTGTCTCGAATATCTACGCTCAATTGCACGCGGCTCGGAATGCTGTTGATCGCCCCGGGAAACACGTCGCACATGCCCACGGTGGCCACCGAATCGATGGCACCGCTCGTTTTCGCGGCGTTCTCAATGGACAGGATCAATTCAGCGGCGGCACAGAGCGCATCCCGTCGATCGGGCATCAGCACTGCGCCAGCGTGTCCGCCGCTGCCTTCGATCGAAATGCAAACAGAGGCGGGGGCGGCGATTTGCGTGACGATACCCAGGGGGATATTTTGGCGCTCGAGCAGCGGTCCTTGCTCGATGTGTAACTCCACGAAAGCGTTGTAATAGCCGTCGTACAATTTTACCTCTTCGAGCCGCCCTTTCAGCCCGGCGGCCAGTCGCACTTCTTCGAGCGAAGCACCTTCTTTGTCCTTCAGCCTGCGAGCAGAATCGGCGGTCATCGTTCCCGACAGCAAGCGGCTGCCTAGGCAGCCAATTCCAAAACGTGTCGGCTCTTCCGATATAAATAAAAGCAATTCAATCGAACGGGTCGGGCGAAAACCGCTACGCTGCAGCGCCCGGATCGCTTCAAGGCCACCGAGTACGCCAACAACGCCATCATATTTTCCTGCGTTAGGGATCGCATCGATATGAGAGCCTGTGCCGACAGCCGCAGCGTCAGGGTCTGATCCCGTCCAGCGCGCGAAGATATTTCCAATTGGGTCCTGCCGGACGGCGAGACCAGCGCTCTCGCAGCGGGCGATCAGCCATGCGCGCGCTTTCCGGTCGGTGGGCGTAAAGACAATGCGTGTCACCCGAGGAGCTTCAGCGTCTGAAATTGACGCGAGTTCGTCGATCTCTTTCGACAGACGCGTTGCATCCACCGTGACCTTCATGGCTAACCTCCCGACAGGGGATGACGATTCGAGTCCTTGTAGATGAGATATTTTGCGGGTACTTTTCCGATCGCGCCGAACCACTGCGGGCACCACGGGCCCATCCAGATGAAATCACCTGCCTTCACCGGGTACCACGAATCGCCGAGGCGATAGATGCCGCCACCTTCGAGCATCAACACGCCGTGTTCCATGATGTGGATTTCCACTAAGCTCAGCGCGGCTCCGGGCTGATAGACCATTGTGTTCACGGCGAAGTCGAAATTCATGGCATCGGGCAAGAGGCATTTCACTTGCAAGCCAGGATCGTCGTTTAGAGCATGCGAGGAAATCGCGCCTTCGCTGGAAATGACCGGGGCGGGAGAATCAATCGAGGCAAGAGACTGGTAGGTTTTCTCGATAACGGCGGCCCGACTGACTTGTGTAGCCACTACGCGACGAGAGACTCCTTGTGGTAAGTAGGCGTAGCCGCCCGTCTGCAGTTCGCGCAGGCCATCGTCAGCCTCCAATTTCAGGCTGCCCTCGAGCACGAAGATAAAGCGTTGCGCCGACGTGCCGCCGAGTTCGCCGCCGGCTTCGAACTCGGCGGTGTACTGAGTGAACTTTGCGCCCGCCGCGGGACCCACGTGCACAACGGCGGAACAGGAGTTCATGCCGGGCAACGTAGTGCGAACGAATGTGTCCGGTGTCAGTAGAAAATGATTGGGCCGCTGGGAACTTCGTGTTTGACCGAGATTATGCACGGCACATCCTTTTTAGAAAGTGTGGAGATTTCGCCAGCTGCTCGAGCAACTGCACGCCGCATTCGAGCGCTTTTGAAACGTCACCCATCTTGACCGTCTCTGCCGGGTCGTGACTGATCCCGCCTGGACTACGAAGGAAGATCATTGCCGCAGGCACTTTTTCCGCGAGGATCATGGCGTCGTGCCCGGCGCCACTCACCATGCGAAGGGGTTCACAGCCGACGGCTCGGATCGCTGCTTCGATCTGGTCGACGAGAATTGCGTCCATCTTGACGGCCTTCTGCCTTAGCAGGTCGCTCCAACTCAGGGTTAATGCGCGCCGTTCGGCAATTTCCTGGGCCCGCCGAATGAGTTGTTCCGCAGACTGCGCACAAATCTCATCCGAGGCGTGGCGAACGTCCAGCGTTACGCGGGCCGTTCCGGCAATGGCATTGACCGCACCCGGGTTTGCTTCGATCTGGCCGACCGTCGCCACTAGCCCGGGAGAATTTTGTGCCGTGCGCTCGACGGCGACGATCCACTCCGCCGCCCCGGCGAGAGCGTCGCGTCGAAGTTGCATTGGCGTTGTGCCAGAGTGGTTTGAACTGCCCGCAAAAACAAACTCCATGCGCGTTTGAGCCACAATGCACTCCACTACTCCCAGTGGGCGTTGCCGCCACTCGAGCACGGGCCCCTGCTCGATGTGAAATTCCAAGTAGCCGAGCGTATCGCCGGTGATGGCGGCGCGCGGGATTTCCGCCGGATTTAGGCCGAAGTTCTCGATCGCCGCGCGCACTGTGATTCCGTTCATGTCCTGGCGATTCAGAAGTTCCTCATCGAGCCGGCCGACGAGCGCTCGGCTGCCGATAAACGGCTTTGCAAACCGGACGCCCTCCTCATCGGAAAATCCGACGACTTCAACGGCAAACGGCAGACGCCGTTTTTGCAAGGATTCGAGCAAAGCGATCGCCAGCAGGATGCCGAGAATGCCATCGTAGGCGCCTGCATTCGGGATCGAATCCAGGTGCGATCCGATCAACAGTCGCGGGGAATCGGATTTCGCCGGAGCATAGAACCCGCGCAGATTCCCAGCCGCGTCTATACTTACCTCAGCTCCCGCTGCGGTCATCCATTGGCTGACCAACCGGTAACAGTCCCGCATTGCGGGAGAGAGAAACGTACGGAGAATACCTTGCCGGTCGTCCGAGAAAGACGCCAGTTGTTTGCACCGGGCGACGATTTCCTCAGCGGGAGCATTTGGGTTTCCAGTTCCTGACACGAAGGGTCACCCTCGCCGTTGAAGACGCGCCTCGATGTAGCCGCTGGGCTCGTCAATTGGCACGAAAATTTCGTTGGGATTGTCCTGTCCAAAGCGCGAAAGGTCCACGAGGAGGCAGTGAATGTTCGGCATGGTCAATTCGATCTCGTCAATATCCGGGATATTGGCAAGTACGGCCTCCCCCATGGCATACAAGGTATGTTGCACCGATTTGCTGTCATGAGCGGCAAAAACGTTCAGCAAAGTTTCGCGGATTGTGGACCTCAATGTTGTGAATGGAAGAGCTGCGGACGAGTATTTCCACTGTGCGCGAAGCGCGGTGCCAAACAGGCGGTCGGTGGCCTCGGGAAGAGTGGTCAGGGAATCCTTGATGAAGCCAACGAACGCGGAGTTCGCAGTTTTCAGGATCACCAGGTCTTGCAATCCGGACAGCACCGAAACGCTGCCATTTCTTGTCGCCGCCACTTCGGTTGTTTGACGTTCGCCGCTCAGTTGCACAAACGTCGTAGGATGAGGCTTTCCGCCAGTATGGACATGCTCCCAGCGCTTTTCGGAGACTGTTACGTTTGCCGTGGAAACCTGAGGGTTGCGTTCCAGCAGAAAAGTGACTAACTCTTTGGCAAAGTCCTCCATGCATTCTGCAGAGGACTTGCGAGCCAACGAGTACACGGTATTCTTCATCGTATCGGTGGCGAGGATGTTGCTATTGTCTCCCTCGACAAAGCAGGCATCGAAATCGCCTTCGAGCAAAATCTGTAACGTCCATTCGCGGACGTCGTGCCATTCCGCGCGACGTTTGGCTTTGACGAGGCGGACTCGTGACTTGCCGTACCTGTTTTCGACCAATAGGCTCATCGGCTCAGCTTCCCCTATAGGTCGTATAACCGTGCGGGCTCAAGAGCAACGGAATGTGAAAGTGTGATTCGCCTTCGCGCACGTGAAATGAAATCTCGACGATCGGATACAGCCCTTCGACGTTTTGAGCCAGAAAATAGCTTGCCGTGTCGAACGCCAATCGATATAGGCCCGGACGCAACGGTTCCTTCTCCGGCAGCAGTTGCGCACAACGGCCATCTCCATCCGTGCGCGAAGAGCTCAGACGCGCCCATTCGCCTGCGTTTTCCCGCCTTTCCAGCCGCACCGGCACATCGCTTGCCGGTTTACCTCGAGATGTATCCAAAACATGTGTTGAGATTCGTGTCATCAGGCGAGCCATTTCTTCAGCCGAAGCTGGGTGATTTGCCGCTGCTGTTCGGCTGCTTCGTGAAGTTCCGTGGAGTCACCGTTTCGCAGTCGCCGGTGGAGAATCTCCAAGATTTCCTGCGGCGATTTACCCGTGGCACAGACAATGAAGATGCGATGGAAACGTTGCTCATAGGCACGGTTGCCTTCGGCGAGGGCCTGCTTGAGGTCGTCGCTTGCGCTGCCAAGCTTCTTTTGTTCTTCGCCGGACCATGCGGCCGCCTTTGCGGAACGGGGAGCTTCGGAACTTGCTTCGCCGATCCGCGGATGGCTGCGAAACGCTTCGACCCAGTCGGATTCTTTCAAGCCTTTCCAGACTTCGTCGCTTGCCGACAATAGCGCGGTTTCATCAAAGAGTGGCCGCCGAGAAGCCATCTGGTTTGCCCAAGCTTTTGAACCGCAACAAGGCGAAATCTCCTCCTCCGCTTCGCTCGGGCCTAGGTCGTTCCATCGTGCCAGGACTTCGTTCATGTTTCTGGTTTGTCCTCACGCAGCTTTTCCAGAAATTCGGCGACCAGGTTCCCGGCGACGGCAGCGCGATAGCGCGCGGTCGATCGGATGTCGTCGATGGGCCGAATCTCCGTAGTTGCTGCTGATCTTGCGGACTCGATCAGCCGGGCATCGAGCGCTTTTCCAACGATGATGCGCTCGGTTTCCTTCAAACGCAGCGGTACGGGGGCGACGCTTCCCATCGCAAGCCGAACCTCCTGGACGACTCCATCCGTGACACGCCCCAAAGCGGCCAGGCAGACCTTGGAGATCGCTTGCGCGTTCCGAGCCCCAACCTTTCGTGCGTGGGCATGATACTCCGAAAATCTTCTCTTCAAGCAGATGGCTCGAATTAATTCATCGCGACCGAGTCGGGTCTTTCGGTAATCCATGTGAAAGTTGTTGTATGCCACGCGGCGTTCTCCGCGCGCCGAAACAAGAATCAATTCTGCCTCATACACGAGAAGCGCGGGAAGGGAATCGGCCGCCGGCGAGGCATTCACGATGTTTCCGCCGATCGTGCCGCGATTCTGGTTGGCGATTCCGCCGGTCCAGTGCGCGGCCAGCGAAAGCAAACTGAATTCGCACTTAACCACCGCATGTCTTTGCAAATCGGAGTAGGTGCACCCCGCGCCAATCTGAATCTCGTCGTCAAATACTTGGATCGCGCGTAGCTCTGGGAGATTCCAAATACTGATTAATTTTCGCACTCGCAGCATGCCAGCCGAATACTGCACCATAACATCTGTGCCGCCGGCGATGGGCAGCCATGCGCCCGGTTCTTCGGCCAGGAGCGACAACACCGCAGGCAAGGTGCGTGGAGCAACGAGTTCGTAATCGGCTGGATGTGCTCTCATGGCGCGGCTTCCCGACGCGCCGCTTCCACAACGGCTTCGAAAATCTGCATGTAGCCCGTGCAGCGGCAGAGATTGCCGGACAGCCCTTCACGGACGTCATCGAGGGAAGGGTTTGGGTTCTTGCACAACAGATGGCGCGCGGCAAGGAGCATTCCCGGAGTGCAGATTCCGCACTGCGCGCCCCCGCACTCGAGAAAAGCTTCCTGCAAAGCGGTCAAGCGGCCGTCGCTCGCGAGTCCTTCGATCGTCAAGATCACGGAGCGATCCGCTTGTAGCGCTGGAATCAGGCAGCTGTTCACCAATTGTCCGTCCATCAGTACGGAGCAAGAGCCGCACTCGCCTTCTCCGCAGCCCTCTTTGGTTCCCGTCAATCCCAACTCGTGGCGGAGCACGTCGAGCAGGCGCTCCATGGGGAATACGCGCGCGGTGACCGGTTTACGGTTGACGGTGAGAGCGAGTTCGCATTTTGCGCGATCGCAAGGAACTTCGCTCATGCGCGTCCTCTGGTGGTTGAGGTGACATTGTCTAGCGCTGCTCTTTCCGAAAGAGCAGCGAAAATGTCCTCCGGCAGCAACGGAATGGAGTCAAATCGCGCGCCAAGCGCGTCTTCGATCGCGTTGACGACGGCGGGCGCGGGACCGTCCATGGGCAGCTCGCCGATTCCTTTGGCTCCGTATGCGCCGTGGTGATTACCCAATTCTTCGAAATATACGCAGATGTTGGGAAGGTCGGCGGAGGTCGGCATGATGTAGTTGGTCATCTGGCCGTTCTGCATCCTGCCTTTTTCCCAAACCACCTTTTCATATAGGGCGAAACCGATGGCTTGCGCCACGCCGCCGGTGATCTGTCCCTGCGCCAGAACCGGATGCAATACTTTGCCTACTTCCTGCAGCGCGACGAAATCGTCGACGGAAACGCCGTAAGTGATCAGATCGACTGTGACTTCCGCTACGTAGACAGCCCACGCAAACGCGGCGTAGGCCGATCCCTGATATTTTTCCTCGTCCCATACGATGTTTTCCGGCTGCTCGTACTGTGCCAGGCTGCGAAATGTTCCGTGTTCGGCGACGTAGGCGCGGCAGGCCGAGCGAAACTCTTCCGGTGAATAGGAATCCCCAAGCAAGCCTTTGGCGATGAGCGTTTGCTTGATTCCGATGGCGGCGGATTGAACCAACTTGCCGACAACCATGACCGTTCGCGATGCCACGGTCGGCCCGCTGTTGGGCACTTCCTGTGTATCGGGTCGAGCGATGCCCACATCTTCATAGCGCAATGCGAGCGCTTCCGCGGTGATCTGGCAAAGCACGGTGTTTGTGCCCTGGCCGAACTCTGTGCTGGAAACCAGGACTCGGACACTGCCGTCGGCACATGCTTCCACTCCAACTACAGAGGCTAAATAACGTTCACCGGAGCCCGTGAATCCGGCACCGTGCAAGACCGTGGCAATGCCGATGCCTTTCTTGCTCCCGTTCCGAAGATTTTCTTTCGCGAATTTCTGTTTCTTTGCCTGGTAGTCGGAAAGCTCCAGCCCTCGATCGAGAAGCTTGCTCAGATCAATCTCTTCCATCACGGTTTGCCCGGTCGTCGTCGTTTGACCCGGTTTCAGGAAATTTCGCCGGCGAATTTCCACAGGCGAAAGGCCAACAACCTGGGCAATGCGGTCCATGTGGCGTTCCATCGCGAACAGTGATTGAGGTGCGCCAAATCCGCGAAACGCACCCTGGGGCGGTGTGTTTGTCGCTACCGCTTTGGCGAGAATGCGAATGGACGGCCAATCATAGGGACCACCAGCATGAATCGCGCCGCGGGAAAGTACAACGGGCGATAAAGTTTTGTAGGCGCCGCCGTCGATGGCAAAATCGATCTCTCCGCCGAGGATTCTTCCGTCCTTGGCCACAGCGGTGCGATGCCGTGTGCGCGAAGGATGGCGCTTCGTGGTAGCTACCATGTCCTCCATTCGGTCATAAATGATTTTTACCGGCTTGCCGGACTTCCTTGCCAGCAAAGCGGCGTGGCCGGCGATCATCGAGGGATAATCTTCCTTCCCGCCGAAAGCTCCCCCGGTTTCCATTTGCACGACGCGGACGCGCTCGGCAGGCAGGTCGAAAAGCTTCACCAGTGATTTGTGAACGTAATAGGGGCATTGCAGCGAGCCCCACACCGTGACGCCCTGCTGCGGTTCAAATGTCGCGATCATTCCGTTGTTTTCGATGTAGAGCTGTTCCTGCGCTCCCGTCGTGTACTCGCCTTCGACGATGAAATCTGCCTTTGCCCAAATTTCCTCGACGTTTCCTTTTTCGATCAGGTAGCTTTTGAAACTGTTGTCCGTTCCCCAGATGATTTCTGCCTGTCGCTCGCTCTCTTCGATGGTGAAGATTGCGGGAAGGGCATCGCACTCCGCCGAGACAGCGGCGACCGCTTTCGCAAGAAGGTGGCGGTCGGGGTGAGCAAGTAAGAGAATCGGCTCCTCCGGGTGATTGATCAATTCGTCGGCTAAACAGGGTTGATCGTCTTCGATGAGGGCAATGCAGTTTTTTCCGGGAATGTCTTTCGCTGAGACAATGACGAACTCGTTCCAGTCGACTCCGGGGCCAAATGTAATGTTCTTGATCTTGCCGCGGGGAATGCGGCTGCGAACGGTTGCGCCAAAGAGCATGCCCGGCAAAACCATGTCGTCGACATACTGGGCTTCTCCCGTGACTTTGGCGCGCCCTTCGAGGCGGGGAACGGAGGTGCCGACGATGCCGATCTTTTTCATCATGGTAAGAATGATGCCATTTACCGTTCGCGCCGATGCTCCCGGCCACGCGGCCCCGCTGGGAAATGTCCGTCTCTGAAAACCAGTTCGCCTCGAAGATAGGTTTCTTGCACTTTTCCGTGCAGCTTTCTCCCAAGATACGGTGACACAGGGTGACGGTAATGCAACTGGCTTTCGGTCACCGTAAACTCGGCTTCGGAATCGAATATGACGAAGTCGGCGTCGAAGCCCGGCGCGAGTCGGCCTTTGCGCGTGTCGCAACCCGCCAGCTGTGCCGGTGCTTCGGCCATCCACCTCGCAATGTCACACAGCGAAAAGCCGCGCTCGCGCGCTTCGGTGTAGATAATGGGCAATGCCATGGACAAGCTCGCAATGCCGCCCCACGCCGTTTTGAAATTTCCTTCCGTAAGTCGTTTCATTTCCGGAGGGCACGGCGAATGATCTGTTGCGACGAGATCGATGATTCCCTCGCGCAGGCCTTGCCACAAAGCTTCACGGTTTCTCCTGCTGCGCACCGGCGGCGCACACTTAAACAACGTTGCTCCCACGGAAATTGTTTCTGCGGTCAGGTGCAGATAGTGGGGACAAGTCTCCACGCTAACGGGCAGTCCCTCGGTTCGCGCAGCGCGCAATTCGGAGAGTGCCTGGCTGGCCGACAGATGCACAATGTGCAGACGGAACTTGTATTCGCGGCACAGCGACAAGAGCATTCGAATCGCGGTCAGCTCCGCCTCTTCCGGTCGCGACGCCAAGTACGTTTCGTAGCGTGTCCAATCCGCGTTTGCCAAGCTCTCCGTGGCCGAATCGATCGGGCCGGGAAGCTCCGAGTGCACAAGAAGCGGCAAGCCAGTGTGCGCAATGTGCGGCAAGGCCGCGCGCAGCTGTGCTTCGGTGACCATCGTGAAGCTATCCGTGCCCGGGTTTACCAAGAAACACTTGAATCCGGCCACGCCTGCGGCCGCGAGCGGATCGATGCAATGCTGATTGTCTTCGACCACTCCTCCCCAGGCCATCCAGTCGACCCAGCACCGGCCCTTTGCGGCCAGGCGTTTGGCTTCGAGCGCGCCGACACCAGTGGTCGCGGGCAAACAATTCAGAGGCATGTCCACCAACAGCGTGTACCCTCCCGCGGCTGCGCTGCGCGTCCCGGTCTCAAATCCTTCCCAGTCCGCGCGGCCAGGGTCGTTCAAATGAACGTGTGAATCCACAAGACCGGGGAGTATCGCCGCGTGGCCAAAATCTTTGGTCTCCGTGGTCTGCGACGGAACCTGATCCGGAGGCACCAGGTCGCGAATACGGCCCCTTTCGACGAGCACGGCTGCTGGGCGCACCCCTTGCGGCGTCACAACACGGCGGGAGACGAAGGCACGCAGGCGCATAGTCGTAAAGGCTATTGCTACAAAGAGATTGTGGCACGAGCGTAGCTGCATACCTGCAGTTTTTCAAGTCGCGATAATTGATAATTCAACACGAAAATTGTGCGGGGACGCGCGGCTCCGGGCTTATACTTGCGCGCGGGTAGGTGCGTCTGCGACGACTAGCGCATGAACAATCCTTTCATGGCACGGGCTATTCAGCTCTCAATTGAAGGGGTTCAGTCCGGGCACGGTGGTCCTTTCGGCGCGGTGATTGTGAGAGACGCGCAGATCATCGCCGAGGGTGTGAATCAGGTTACTTCCACCAATGATCCGACCGCGCACGCCGAAGTGCAGGCGATCCGCCGGGCTTGCCGGAAACTTGGCGTCTTCGAGCTCAAGGATTGCGAGCTTTATACTTCGTGTGAACCCTGCCCGATGTGCCTTGGCGCCATTTATTGGGCGCGTATTTCCCGAATTTATTTTGCCAACACCGCCGAAGACGCGGCCTCGATCGGCTTTGATGATTCCTTCATCTACGACGAGCTAAAAGAAATTCACTCCCAGCGCCGCATCCCCGCCGTTCCGATGATGCGTGACGAAGCCCTCGCGGGGTTCCGCGCGTGGATGGAGAAGCCGGGAAAGATTCCGTATTAGTCTTGCGATTTACTGAAGCGCCTGGTTGCGTTGGAACAGTGCGGCCGGAGCAAGTGGAGTTGCGCGGTTTGGTTTCGCATGAGGGCGGCTTGATCGATCGTTACTTCAACCTTTCTGAGAACAACACGTCCGTCCGGCAAGAGCTTTTGGGCGGGCTCACGACGTTTGTCACGATGGCTTATGTCGTGGTGGTCAATCCGCAGATACTCTCGCAGGCTGGCATGCCTCCTGACGGCGTATTGTTTGCAACCTGCATCTCTGCGGCCGTAGCAACGCTGGTGATGGGGTTGTATGCCAACTATCCGATTGCCCTGGCGCCCGGGATGTCACTCAATGCGTACTTTACATATTCCGTTTGCCTGACGATGCACGTGCCGTGGAGGGCGGCGCTGGCGGTTGTATTTTTCTCTGGCGTACTTTTCCTGCTTCTGACGGTATCGCGAATTCGGGAACAGATCGTCAACGGCATACCCGAATGCCTGAAGCATTCGACGGCGGCGGGAATCGGCATGTTCATCGCTTTTTTAGGAATGAAAAACGCCAAGCTGATTGTAGCCAACTCGGTCACGTTTGTGGGCATCGGCAGCTTTGCGGATAAAGAGGTACAGACGGCCTGCTTCGGGCTGGTGCTGACACTGATCCTGATGTCGCGCAGAGTTCACGGCGCCATTTTACTGGGCATCATCGGGACCACGCTTCTCGGCATTTTTCGGGGAATTTCCACCTGGCCTTCGAAGTTCTTCGCGATGCCCCACCCCGCGTCGACCTTTTTGCAGTTGGATTTTCGGGGGGCGTTTCACCTTGGTTTCCTGGAGATTGTGTTTGCGTTTTTGTTTGTCGATCTTTTCGACAACGTCGGTACGCTCGTAGGCGTTTGCCAACAGGCGGGCTTTGTCAACAACGGCAAGATTCCGCGTGTAGGGCGAATTTTGCTGGCGGATTCGGTGGGAACGATTTTCGGGGCAATGACGGGGACGTCCACGGTAACCAGTTACATCGAAAGCGCGGCCGGTGTCGCGGCCGGAGCGCGCACCGGCCTCAGCAACCTAGTGGTGGCTGCGCTGTTCTTGCTGGCCATGTTTTGTTCGCCGCTGGCGGCCGCGATTCCGGCTTATGCTACGGCTCCGGCGCTGATTCTAGTGGGCGTTTTGATGTCGCAGTCTTTGGCGCAGATCAAGTGGGACGATTTCAGCGAGGCTCTGCCGGCGTTCATCACCACGCTGGTTACGCCGCTATCGTTCAGCATCGCCACCGGGCTGAGCCTCGGGCTGATTTTCTACACGGTCATCAAGGTGGCGGCGGGAAAACTGGCCGAAATCAACGTGCTGATCTGGATTTTGACCATCTTGTTTATCTTGCGATACGTATATCTTGCGGCGGCTTGAGTCTGTCATAAGGATGACGCAGGCGCACGCCGCGCGGCATTTACTTGTTTTGCGCGGGAAATGGTAGACTGGAATGGTCGAATGCGGATGTCCCCGGCAGCCGAAGTGGGGAAGTGCGGAACATTCTGGCAAATCGCCAGGGCCAATTCTGAAAAGCATTTGAATTTCGCAGTTTAGGGGCGTAGCTCAGTGGTAGAGCAGCGGCCT
>CAVROZ010000013.1:0-41098 GCA_963722985.1 Candidatus Acidiferrales bacterium
AGGGCTCATGCCGGCTCCAGGCCACTATCCCCAGGGGCACTGAAGGCCGGGCTAGAACATCAAAAAAACAGCAATCGGGGATTACTGGTTGCGGAAGTCCACGTTGACGACGACGTGGGTGATAGTCGGCTGACCGTCAAGAATTGCTGGCGAATACTTCCACTGCTTGACGGCCTGTAAAGCGGCTTGATGAAGAAGCGCGGGTCCGGAAAGGACTTTCACGGCCGCAACGTTTCCTGAGACGTCGACTACCGCTTCAATTTGAACCCTACCGGAAACATGCTGCGCCTTGGCCAACACAGGGTATTCCGGAGCCACCGATTTGAGCAGTTGGGCCTGCTTGATATCGCCGCCGACCGCCAAAGGAGCGGCCGGACCGTTGCGGTGAGCGGCGCTAGCAAGAGGATCGCCGGCCACAGGCGTACTTTTGGTATCGATCGAAGCAAAAGCGTCACTGTCGGTCTGCGAGTCATCATTGTGATTGACGACCGGCGCGGCAAGGTGGACCTTTCCGAGCGAAGATTTCACCGGAGCCGCTGGTTCAACCGAGTCATCGTTGTTTTTCGGAATGGAGTTGGAAGTTTTCGGTTGAGCGGCGGAAACAGCCGGAGCGGAAACCGGTGCGGCGGCGGTGTTTACAGACGGCCGGGAAGATGTTGCCGGAGAAGAATTCAGGTTGTTCGCCGCTGGAATCGAGACCGGCGGCGCGGCTGGAGAATTCGAAGAAGGCACGAGTTCGCTGGCGGGCTTGTTGCTGTCGACATGGGCCGAAGCGCCCGTAGCGGGAGTTGATGGATTGTGGTGGTAATACCAAGCGCCACCACCGACGAGCAAGAGCCCGGCGGCTGCGAGACCGAAAAAGAGATTTTTCTTTGAGCCGGTAGAGGGCGCATCGGTTGCCGAGACGAGCGAGTCGCTGAGCATTTGCCCACCGAACGCGGTGCTGTGCGGCTGCGAGGCGGAGTCGGCAACGAGACCGTCGAAGGACTCCTCGGAATTCAGCGACACGCCGTGTTCGGCTTTTCCTTCAGCGGCATCGGATTCGATCACAACTTCGGCATTCTGGATTGGGCGGAGCCACGACGGAATCTTGACTTCCTCTTCGGCACCGAGCGACGTCGAAGCCGCTTTGCGAATGGGCACAACGCTTTTTGGATCTTTGGGCGCGGCGGCCGCTGGTCCTGCCTGGATAATATCGGCAAGCTTCGCGCTGAGTTCGCTGGCCATCATCTGGGGCGTCACGAGTCCCGTAGAGACAGGCGGCGGCCCGGGAGAAGTCGACGGCTTTTCCGTGAAAAGAAGAGAGCCCAGTTGCTCTTGAAGACGAGCGGCTTGAAGCTTGAGATCGTCCGTCGAAGGACCGACCGGCGGAGCAGGTCGGTCAGAAGCTGGAGCGGCCGGAGCCTGAGGGACAGCGAAAAGAGCATCAATTTGTTTCGAGTAATCGCGGACAGGAGGGGCCTCGGTTACCGGGGGTTGAGCGGCCGACGAAGGTATCTCGGGGGCTTCGGAAATTCTGGGAGAAATGTTCGTCGAGGAGGAGTGTTTCGCAGATTCGGGCGCCGGAACGACCTGCGGCGCGAGGGCTGGGGGCGCTGCAGGAGGGAAGCTCGAAGGAGCAGGGGAAATGACGAACGACGGTGCCGCAGGCACGACGGGCTTCGCGGCAGGCGCGGAGATCGGACTTGGCGCAACGGGTTTCGAAACGACTGGTGGCTAGCGGCAACGGGCGCAGGCGGAGCCGGAGGTTTGTCGGCGTGCAGACGGCGCTAGTGGACGAGGAGCAGCTGGTGTGACGGGACTACTGGTGGAGCCTCCGGGGATTTGCAAGCCCCAGAAAGCGAGGGAGGGTCGGTGAATTGAAGCTCGACGTAGGCTCCCGTGCCACCGCTTGATTTCGATTTCCGGACCTGGCAGACGACCTCCTTCTTTTCCCGTTGGTCAGGAAAACCAGCTGGCCCGAATGGAGGGGCGTAGCGATGCGAATCACGGCACCGTGAGGAAATACGAGAACGGTCTGCGTTGATTCGGAAAAGGGCACTCGCTTATCGGAGCCATCGATGGTGCGCGCGCCATTGATCGTGACCGGAATTTCTAGCGCGACAGGCTAAGGACGGGGCGGCGCGTCATTGGTTGACTTTGCCTGCGGAGCTGTAGGAGAAGTCGCGGATGTGTTCGCTGCGGGAGACTCAAGTTCTTTAGGATCGGTGCCATACAGTACCCACTCAGAGAGGAATTCGAATAGACGGACCTCGGCTAATGAGGGCGCCGCCAGCGTGCGTACCTATAGTGCGGCGGGTGGGAAGGTAGTCCTATAGTACTCGCGTACTAAGGTGGAAACACTGTGGAAGAATGTGTCGGAGTGGTCAAGAGAATTCGAGCGGGGAGCAATCACTTTTGCAGATTGAGCGGAGGCTGGAAGCGAGCGTCGATGGCAACCTGGTAGCCGGAGACGAGTCTGTTGGTTTCGTTGGCCATGGCGATGACCTGCTGGAATTCCTTGAAGATTTCCGGGGTCATCCCTTTGGAAGGCAGAAGCTGTGTGTGAGTCGATGCAGTATTGACAGTTGTTCGTGACGCTAACGGCGATATAGATAAGTTCCTTTGTGAGGGCATCGAGCGCACCGGGAGCCATGGTGGCTTTCAGGTCTCCCAGGTGCGTTTCAAAAAAGCGGGGTCGTGGGCGATCGCTTTCCAGAAATTATTGATGAAGTCGGTTTTTCGCGTGGCGATGATGTCGTCGTAGACGGCTTTAACCTGCGGACTGGCGTCTTTGTATTCGATGAGACCGAAAGTGGACATTCGAGCGATCCGTCGAACGGAAAGGTGAAAAGCAAAGGATAGCCTGAAATTGGGGCGAGAACCAGGGCAACGACGGCAATGCCATGATTCGTCCCGATGACTAATATTTTCATCGTTAAATCGATATAATAGCGGCGACTTGGAGGATGCGATGAGCCTGAAAAATATTGTGGGTTCGATGTTTGTGGTGAGTTGCTTGTGCGTTTCTGCGGTGAACGCGCAGACCGTACACGTGGATGCGACGGCGTCGAAGGCCATGGCATTCGATCCCGACAAGGCCATGGGGACGTCGATGGATATCCTGTCAAAGAAAGAGTTCGACAAGGTTTACAGCGATCCGATCATCAAGGAAGGGCTTTCCGCCGGATGGGGGCCGATTACCTACCGGCAAAATACGGAACTCACTTATAACGCCTGGCACTGGAATCCGAATGGAACGTGGAGCGACGAGAAACACAAGAGCGGATATTTTCTCGGGAGCGCCGAGCCGAAGGATTTTCTGCGCGAATCGTATGGGTATCGCCTGACGCACCGGGGAACCACGCGAAGCGATTCGGGACAGTTCGAGAGTTCGCGGATGACCGATGGCGATGCGGCGACGTACTGGAAGAGCAATCCTTATCTGACCAGCAAGTATACGGGCGAGGCGGACTCCGCGAATCCGCAGTGGGTGGTAATCGATTTTTCCCTACCCCAGCAGATCAACGCGATCCAGATTGAATGGGCGAATCCATATGCGACGAAGTACGTGGTGGAGTATTGGACGGGGAAGGAAGATGCCCTGAACCGGCCGCAGGGGGGAACCTGGGTGAGGTTTCCGAAGAGTGAGGTGACCGGGGGAACGGGCGGAAGCAAGGTGCAACGGCTGGCCGATCTTCCGGTATCGACACGGTTTCTACGGATCTGGATGACCGATTCTTCGAACACCTGCGACACGCACGGAAGTAACGATCCGCGAAACTGCACCGGTTATGCAATTTCCGAAATTTCGGTAGGGAACTTCAATACCCAGGGCCAGTTTGTGGATTTGGTGAAGCACACACCGTCACAGGCGCAGACCGTAACGCAGGCGTCGTCCGTCGATCCGTGGCACACGGACAAAGACATTGTGGATTCGCGTATTCAAACCGGATTCGACCTGTTTTTCAAGAGCGGTTACACGAATCACCTGCCGGCGATGATTCCCATCGCGATGATTTATGCGACGCCGGAAGACAGTGCGGCGGAACTGGCATACATCGAGAAGCGCGGCTACGACGTGTCTTATGTGGAGATGGGCGAGGAGCCGGATGGAGCGTATATGCTGCCGGAGGACTACGCGGCGTTGTATGTGCAGTGGGCCAGAGCGCTGCATAAAGTTGATCCAAAGCTGAAACTCGGCGGGCCCGTGTTTACGGGCGTCAATGAAGATATCAAGGTGTGGCCGGATGCGAAGGGGCGGACATCGTGGCTTGGGCGATTCCTCGATTATTTGAAGGAACACGGGAGAATGGAGGATTTGGCGTTCGTTTCGTTCGAACACTATCCGTTGAATCCCTGCGAAATCAACTGGTCGGACTTATACCGCGAGCCGGAACTGGTAGAAAGCACTTTGAAGGCCTGGCGAGATGATGGAGTGCCAGCGAACGTGCCTCTGATGAACACGGAGAGCAACGTGTCCTGGTCGCTGACCGATCCGATGCAGGACTTGTTTGCGGGATTGTGGCTGGCGGACAGCGTGGGGGCGTTTCTGACCGAGGCGGGACCGGGAGGAGTCTATTATCATTCGCCGATTCAGCCGGAGCAATTGCGGCCGGGATGCCAGGCGTGGAGCACGTATGGGAATTTTGTGGCGGATGAAAAGCTAGATATCAAGCAGCACACCGCGCAGTATTTTGCGAGCCAGTTGCTGAATCTGGATTGGGTGAAGCACGGCGCCGGAGTGCATCAGTTGTATCCGGCGGAAGGAGATTTGAAGGACGAGGCGGGGCACGAATTGATCACCGCGTATGCGGTGAAACGCCCGGATGGACAATGGTCTCTGCTCATCATTAATAAGGACCCGAGCAACGCGCATGAGGTCAACATTGCCTTTGAAAATGACGGAAAGGAAGCGGGCGGAGCGTTCGGCGGCACGGTGAAGATGGTGACGTTTGGAGCGGCGGAATATGTATGGCATTCGTCGGGAGCGAGCAGTCACGCCGATCCCGATGGACCGCCGAAGCGGGGCGACGTGCAGTGGAAAGAAGGACAGAAGGTGCTGTTGCCGAAGGCGTCGGTGACCGTGCTGACCGGCAAAGTCGGAGGAGCGTAGCGCGGTCAGCGGCGGTGAGAGCGAAGAAGAAATTCGTCGAAAAGAAGGCGGGCCAGTCGAGAAGAGTTGTGGCGGAGGACGCCGTGTTCTTCGACGAGATTGCCTGTGATGAGGCGGACTTTCATTTTGAGGACGTCATCGCGATCGACCATGACCGGCTCCGCGCCTTCAGCGCGATAGCGGCGGGCTACTTCGGGAGAAACGGATTGACGGTTGGCGACCACGGCATCAATGACGCGGTCGCGAACGTGAAGCTTGATGGCGCGGAGATGATCGCTCAGGGCGTACCGAGTGGTTTCGCCAGGCTGGGTCATCAAGTTGGCGATGTAGACGCGAGGGGCTTTGGAGCTGGCCACGGCTTGCGAGATTTCCGGGATGAGAAGGTTGGGGATGACGCTGGTGTAGAGCGAGCCGGGCCCCATGAAAATCAAGTCCGCTTCTTGAATTGCTTCGATCGCGCCAGGCAGAGGACGCACGCGCCGCGGATTCAACTCAATCTTGTGAATGGGAACTTTGCTGCGAGAGATGCGCGTCTCACCTTGCACGCGCTTGCCGTTATCAAGAGTCGCAACGAGGTGCACGTTTGAAAGGGTGGACGGAAAAATGCGGCCGCGCACGGCGAGGACCTTACTCGAAACGCGGACGGCTTCGGCAAAATCGCCGGTCACGTGGGTAAGAGCGGCCAGAAAAAGATTGCCGAAGTTATGGCCGCGCAGCCCGCGACCGGCGTGAAAACGATATTGGAAAAGGCGGCTCAGCAACGTTTCGTCCTTGGATAAAGCGACCATGCAGTTGCGGATGTCGCCCGGCGGGAGCATGCGATTTTCGCGGCGAAGGCGGCCGGAGCTGCCGCCGTCGTCTGTGACCGTGACGATCGCCGCGAGGTCGGTGATCGGTCTATCCGGCGTGGGATGCCGGTCGCTGCGGCGGACGACGTGATTCTTCAAGCCCCGCAGCAACGCGGAAAGACCGGTGCCGCCGCCAAGAGCGACAACACGCAAGCCCGCGGAAGGACCGGTTTTTAGGCGAGCCTTATTCATGACCACTCAGGTACCGAAATGCCCCTCGAAGAGGGGTACGGCGCGGTCTCGTCTAGCACTCTCTTACTCAGGATGGGACGAACAACGAGCCAGGCACAGAACCCTTTGCGCGGGGACGGAGCCAGAAACAGCCAACCGAAAATTAGCCCGAATAGCCTTCTTTTTCAGGATACAGCAATTCGGTGAAACGCGGGTCTTCCTGGAGGAAGTTAAAATCTTCGTCGTTGCGGGCGTGATAGCGATTGGCGGAACGAAGCTCGATGGCAATTTTCAGATTGGCCAGTGCGGAATCGGCTTCGCCGGTCAGGCAATCGAGAGCGGCAAGCGCGTAATGAATATGATCCAATTTGGGAGCGAGCCTGCGAGCCTTTTCGAGACTTTCGCGTGCATCGTCCCAACGGCCCAAATTCATCATGGCAACGCCGCGCTGATAATGATCTTCAGGGCTGCGGGGATTTTGATCGGCAGTCGGTTTCATGCGCTGTTCAGTGATGCGCAGATGCGTGCGGGCGCGGTCAGCTAATTCCTTGCTGGGGCCGGCAATGACGCGTTCGAGTTCCTGTTTGGCGCGCTGAAACTTCTGCTGGTGGAACAAGCTCATGGCCTCTTCGTAGATCTTCATTTGAGCCTGAACGAGGGGGTCGATCATTTCGACGCCGCCGCGCTGGGGAGTCTGTTGGGGTAAGCCTTTTGTTTTCTTTGCCTTAGTTTTGTGATGGGCTGCCGTCTTCGCCCGGCTCGAGGAAGACTTATGCGCTTTGGCCATGGCGCGAATGTAACAAAGCAGAGGGATTCCGTCAACGGAGGTAAAAGGGCTGTGGAAAGTTGTCATTTCGATAGCCTTTACCGTCCGGCGGCATGTGCGAAAATAGTTTCCTGAGAAACGCCCTTCTCCTAGAAACTAGAAGCGTACATTTCGACGGACCGCGCGAATCGGCGCCAGTTACCTGCCGCGACGCGTGTAATATAAGTTGAAGACTGGACTCAGGTTGACGACTCGTGCCTTTCATCAATTTTCCTGCGCGTGAAATTAATTGCAAGCTGGTGTACTACGGGCCAGGTCTCGGTGGAAAGACCGCGAACCTGCAGTGGATCTATGACCACACGGGACAAAATCAAAAAGGCAAGATGGTGTCTTTGGCTACGGAGACCGACCGAACACTGTTTTTCGATTTTCTGCCGCTCGATTTGGGGACGGTGCGCGGATTCAAGACGCGCTTTCATTTATACACGGTGCCCGGGCAGGTGTTCTACGAGGCCAGCCGGAAATTGATTTTGAAGGGCGCCGATGGCGTTGTGTTCGTAGCTGATTCGCAGGAAGAACGGCTGGATGCGAATTTTGAAACGCTGGAAAACCTGCAAGAACATTTGAAAGAACACAATTTGAATTTTACGTCGATCCCTTACGTTCTACAGTTGAACAAGCGCGATCTGCCGAACGTGCTGACCGTGGAAGAATTGACGAAGCAGTTGCAAAAGAAGAGCGAGCCCGTGATCGAAGGTGTCGCGATCAACGGCAGCGGCGTGTTTGAGACGCTGAAAGAGCTGGCGAAGATGGTGCTGGCGGAGTTGAAGAAGGGCGGTTAAGGTCCCTTCCGTCTGCACAAAAATTGTCCTCGGACGTTACAATTGTGGAGCGCATTCCCTTTAAAGTTCGGCCGGCCGACACTTCGAGGTGCATACCTTTTCAATGTCGCTTCATTCATGCTAAAAAACGCCACCCGTGATGGAATAGCCTGCACTTTTCCATCTGTCCAGACGACAGCCTCGATCAACGCCTTTTCCTGAGAAATTGGAAATTTTTGCGTCCTTGGTAAGGTGCGCAACTTTCCGGCTTTGGAGATCTCCGCATCAAGGGCGTCCGCGAAAATGAGTTCCATACAGAGAACGGTTGTCTCGTTCAAAAAAAGAGTTAGTAATCAGAATTCTGCAGGTGTCGACTGAGCAGCCCGGTTTCTGACCGCTGAGTCATGTTGTCAACCTGGGGCCGACTCGAATCAGAAGCTGGCGGAGGCGGCAGTTTCGGAGTCGAAGGTGGGGATGGCTTCGACGAGGCGGGTGACGGTGAGGGCGTCGCGGACGCGGCCTTGGCCGCAGACGAGGTGGAGTCCCCCGCCTTGGCGGGCGAGCGCGATGGAGAGCTTTACCAGCGCGGAGATGCCGGAGCTGTCGATTTGCGGGATGTCGTTGAGATTGACGACGATTTTGCGCGCGCCGCGCTGAACCAAGTTCTGCGTGAAGTCGTTCAAATGTTCACTGGGTTCGCCGATGGTGAGGCGGCCGTGTACCTGCAGGTAGTGGATGCCACCGTCTTCGCGCGCAGAAACTTCCAAAGATGGATGAAGCGTCATTGAAATTCCCCTCAGTCGAAATCGAAGGCTAGCCGCCTCCAGGGTAAGGCGGCGCTGATGGCCCCTGCATTATACGATGAAGGGTATGGAGAACAAATCGGTTGAGGTGCGGCACCATGCCTGGAACGTTTCGACCGGGGAAGCGCGGTGGATTCAGGATAACCTGCGCGAACTGTGGGAGGGGAACGACCGTCTCGGAACGATTCGCATGGTGGCGGGGTTGGATGCGGCGTTTGTGTTGACCGGGCCGCAAGCGCTAGAGAAGCAAGTGAGTCATTGGAACCAGCTGCGCGATGCAAACCGCGCGATCGCTTGCGTGGTGGTTTTCCGGTTTCCGGAGATGAAGGAGATTGCGCGAGAGTTTGCGATTGTGCCGCTCGGATTTCCGTATGTTCCGGGGTTGCTGAGTTTCCGGGAAATTCCCGCGCTGCTCGCGGCGCTGAAGAAACTGATGGAGCTGCCAGACCTGCTGTTTTGCGACGGGCAGGGGTATGCACACCCACGGCGATTCGGACTGGCGAGTCATCTGGGAGTGCTGCTCGATAAGCCGTCCATCGGATGCGCGAAGAGCATTCTGATTGGTACGCATGGAAAGCTGAGCGAGAAAGCGGGCAGCTCGTTAGCCCTGATCGATGAAAAAGCTGAAGGCGAGCGAATCGGGGCAGCGGTGCGAACGCGGGACGGCGTGCGACCTATCTACGTGTCCCAGGGACACCGGGTCAGCCTGGAAACGGCGATCCGGCTAACGCTTCAGGTGACCGACGGATTGCGTATTCCCCGCCCAACGCGCATGGCCGACCACTTCGCTTGCGAAATCAAAAGAAAGCTCTTAGGCGGCGAGCTATCCGAAAAATGAATCCAGGGTAGAAAAATTTCAACCTGCTGGGAGCGGACAGCGGTGCGTATAATCGGCGCGACAGGGTAGTGGTCCCCAATCGCAAACCGCGAATGAGAAAAGCAAAATCGACGGTCCTCCATTCGCCCCGGAGAATTCGATGAAGCGCATGGGTATTGTCTGTTGTGGCGTGTTGACCCTGGTGCTGCTTGTCGTTCCGCTGCTGGCCCAGCAATCCGCTCCATCGACCTCCCCGGCGACTCCCTCCGCCATTGCTCCCGCTCCCGAAATCTCCCCGGTAGTGACTGAAAAATTGAATCAACTGGAGCAGAAGGTAACCGCCGCCCAGTATTCGGCCGACAACGCGTGGATGCTGGTGAGCGCGGCCCTAGTGCTGATGATGACCGGGCCGGGACTGGCCCTGTTCTACGGTGGGTTGGTACGGCAAAAGAACGTTTTGGCGATCATGATGCAGAGTTTCCTACTCATGGCTCTGATCACGGTGCTGTGGGCTTTGGTGGGATACAGCTTGTGCTTCGGTGGCAGTGGACCTTTTATCGGCGACTTCCACATGGCGCTCCTGCGGGGGGTGGGGGCTGTTCCCAACCCCGATTACGCCGGGACGATTCCGCAATCGACGTTCATGATCTATCAGTTGATGTTCGCGATTATCACTCCGGCGCTGATTACTGGGGCGACCGCGGAACGCATGAAATTTTCCGGGACCGTGCTGTTCATGACGCTGTGGTTCCTGGTGGTGTACGCGCCGATGGCGCACATGGTCTGGGGAAAGGGCGGATTCCTGAATGCTTCGCTCGGCGGACGATTTCCGACGCTGGATTTTGCGGGAGGAACCGTTGTGCACGTTACGTCGGGCGTTTCCGCGCTTGTTTGCGCGCTTTACCTTGGTAAACGGGTCGGCTACCCGAAGCAACCGATGCCGCCGCACAGTTTGGTACTGAGTTTTACCGGAGCGTGCCTGTTGTGGGTGGGGTGGTTCGGGTTCAACGCGGGAAGCGCACTGGCTTCGAACGGATTGGCATCGAGCGCGTTTGTGGCCACGCATTTCGGAGCAGCGGCAGCGGCGATTGGCTGGAGCTTGGCGGAATGGATCAAGAACGGCCGGGCCAGCGCGCTCGGCGCGATTTCGGGGGCAGTGGCGGGTCTTGTTGCGATTACCCCCGCGGCCGGATTTGTGGGGCCCCTTCCGGCGCTCGCGATCGGATTCATCGCCGGGATTTTCTGCTTTTGGATGGTCACGAAATTCAAATCGATTTTCGGTTACGACGATGCGCTCGATGCGTTTGGCGTGCACGGCGCGGGCGGCACAATCGGCGCCTTGTTAACAGGCGTATGCGCGCAGATGGTGATCAATCCGATCTTCGGGGACGGGAAGGCAGTTGGGGGATTGGATGGACACTGGGGACAGGTGGGTAATCAGCTTGTGGGTGTATTGATCGCGTGGGCGCTCGCGGGGGTGGGCACGATCGTCATTTTGAAGGTCGTCGATGTAACGACGGGGATGCGTGTTTCGGAAGAGCAGGAAGTGGAAGGTCTGGACATTACACAACACGGTGAAGAAGGATATAACCTGGAATCGTAAGGGGACGAGCAGGGCGGTTGACAACTCGAGGCGGGAGCAGAGATTCGTATGATGAAAATTGAAGCGATCATTCAGCCGTCGAGATTCGAATCAGTGAAAGATTCGTTGCTGGAAATCGGCGTGGAAGGAATGACGGTGACCGAAGTGCGCGGACACGGAAGGCAAAAAGGCCACACGGAGGTGTACCGTGGGCGCGAGTACACCGTGGACCTGTTGCCGAAGGTGAAGCTGGAGATCGTGCTGCCGGACAAGCTGGTGGACCGGGCAGTAGATGCTATCCAAAAGAGCGCAAAGACTGGCAAAATCGGCGACGGTAAAATATTCTTGTCACGGGTCGAAGACGCGATCCGGATCCGGAATGAGGAACGGGGCGAAAGCGCTCTCTGAAGATCATGTCCTCGCCCCGCCCAGGTCTCGCTCTCGGTATTCGCCCAAGAAAGAAAATGGAAGAATCAGTGACACCGCTTTCGGTGCTGGGGCCACAGTGCGAGGCCCAGCGCGAGCGGATACGCAAGCTTTTTGAAAGCGGAGCCAGCGCCCAGGAAACGCTGAGGCAGTTGTGCGAGTGCGCGGATGAGATCATCCGGAAAGTCTTTGGGGAACTGCAAAGCGTCAGAGACGGGGGCGGCCAAGGATTGGCACTGCTGGCGCTGGGCGGTTACGGGCGTGAAGTGCTGTTTCCCTTTTCCGACCTGGACCTGCTGTTTCTTTTCGCGAACGAAAAGATTGAAGAAGAGTCGCGGCCATTGATCGCGGAATTTTCTCGGATGCTTTGGGATCTCGGGTTTCGCGTGAGCTCCGCGGGACGGACCCTCGAGGAATGCAAGAAAATCGAACAAGACAATGCGGAATTCCACTTGGCGATGCTCGATCGCCGATACCTTGACGGGGACAAAGCTCTTTTCGAGAAGCTGGACACGAAGGTCTTGGCGGTGGCCGAAAAACAGGCGCGGCCTTTTCTTTTGGTGGAATTGCAACGGTTGACGCGAGACCGGCTGGGGCGCTACGGCAATACGATTTTCCATCTGGAGCCGAACGTGAAGGACGCGCCGGGGGGATTGCGCGATTTCCATTCGATGCTGTGGATGAAGCAGTTGGCGGGAGACCGCCGCGACCCGCGATTCAGCCCGATGAACGAAGATGAGCTGACACGCAACGCTGTGGAATTCTTGAGCGCGATCCGATGTTTTTTGCATTACAGCAACGGGCGAAACGACAACACGCTGACATACGAATTACAAGCGCAGGCGGCCGCGCGTTCGCTGGGGATTGACGACAATCTGAAGCGGAACGCGGCGGAATGGATGCGCCTTTATTTTCGTCACGCGAGAACGCTGAACCGGCAGCTGCTGCGGTATGTGGACCAGCGTCCGCCGGTGGCGGTCTCTCTACGTCAGCGGCTATTGAATGCGACGATCGGGCCAAAATCGGAAGTCGCGAGCGGAAGACCTTTCGCCGTTCGCGATGGGTTGCTGGAAATCACGGGTGAGCAGCTTTTCGCGGACCGGAACGTTACTTACGCCCTCCTGGCGGAGGCATCACGCTCGGGGGTGCCGCTCAGCCGCGATGCGGAACGAAGTATCGCTTACATCATGGCGCATCCGGAACTGCCGCAGCGAAATTCGCGGATTTCATGGGCGGTACTAGCGGAAATTCTGGTCGGCGACTTTCCAGGAGTCGCTTTGCGGCCAATGCACCGGTTGGGTCTGTTGACAGAAGTACTGCCGGAATTCCGCGCGATCGATTCGTTAGTGGTGCGTGATTTCTATCATCGCTATACGGTGGATGAGCATTCGCTGCGGACGATCGAGCACCTGCAGGATTTGGGCGAACCGCAGGAGCCGCTAGCGAAACACTTCGCGCCGCTGTGGCGCACGGTCGGACGTCGAGATCTGCTGATTTTTTCACTGCTTCTGCATGATGTTGGCAAAGGCATGCCGGTGGAAAACCACGTGACTGGAAGTCTGCAGGCACTGGAAATTGCGTCCGACCGCCTGAAACTTTCCCCCGAAGAAAAGGCCGAGGTTCATTTCCTGATCGAGCATCACCTCGATATGTCCGCAACGGTGCAGCGGCGCGACATTTTCGATCCCGCCACGGTTTCCGGATTTGCGGCGACCGTGGGCACAGTGGAACGATTGCAACGGCTTTGTCTGATGACTTATGCGGATATTCATGCGGTGAATCCCGAGGCGCTCACGCCGTGGAAGGCGGAAATGCTGTGGCAGTTGTTTGTGGCGACGTCGAACTTCTTTAGCCGGACCGTAGACCGCGACCGCCTGCACGCCTCCGATGAAGCGCCCCTGCTCGAACAGGTGCGCGCGCAGGCCGGCAGCGCCGATAAAAAGGATATCGAACGATTCCTTGAAGGGTTCCCGCGGCGATACCTTGCGGTGCATTCGGCCGGTGAAATCGCAGAGCATTTCGCTCTCTACCGGAAGCTTGGGGCGGAGCCGGTACAGACGGAGATCAAGAAGACGCAACACGCTTACGTGCTGACGCTGCTTTCGGCGGACCGGCCGGCGCTGTTTGCCACAATTGCGGGGGTGCTGGCGGCCTGGGGGATGAATATCGTTAAGGCAGACGCGTTTGCGAACGCGGCGGGGGTGGTGCTCGATACTTTCCATTTCGTCGATCTGCATCGCACGCTCGAGCTAAACCCCGGTGAAATTACACGCTTCCAACAGAGCCTGGCGGCGGTGCTGAACGGCAAGCAGTCACTGGAACCGCTGATGAAAGGCCGGTTGGCGGCTTCGGTTGCGCGGCCGCCGAAGGTTGTGGTGCCCACGACGATTAATTTTGATGAAGGTTCCTCCGACCATTGCACTCTGGTGGAGATCGTGACGCAGGACCGTCCCGGATTGTTGTACGGGATTGGTTCGGCGCTGGCCCGGCTGGCCTGCAACATCGACGTGGCGTTGATCGATACGGAAGGGCAGAAGGCCATTGACGTGTTCTACCTCACAGCGCAGGGAAAGAAACTGACGCCACAAAAGCAGGACCTGTTGCGCGAGGTGCTGCAAGCGACGCTTTCCTGATCGCAAGAATTTCTTTGTAACCAAAGAAGTTGCGAGTATAAGACGCGTACATGACTTCGAACCTGGACTGCACGTCCCTGCTTGCGGTTGCGCTGGCCGAAGCGAGGCTTGGGCTGAAAGAAGGCGGGATTCCGATTGGCGCCGCGATTTTTGACCGAAGCGGGAAGCTTCTGGGAGCAGGACACAACCGGCGCGTGCAGCAAGGTGACCCTTCGGTGCACGGAGAGACGGACGCGTTTCGGAGAGCGGGCCGTCAGAAGAGCTATCGCAAGCTGGTGATGGTAACTACGCTGGCGCCTTGCTGGTATTGCAGCGGGTTGGTGCGGCAGTTTGGATTCGGCACCGTGGTAGTCGGAGAGAGCAGGAATTTTCAAGGCGGGATCGATTGGCTGCGTTCCCTTGGAGTCGAGGTGATCGACCAGGATTCTCTGGAGTGCGTGACGCTGCTTGCGAAGTACATTCAAGCAAACCCGGCGGTGTGGAACGAAGATATCGGTGAGGAATAAAATAAGCGTTCGGTGAACAATTACAAAGGCTTGCGGTAGTGAACGCAGCGATCGACGACCTCGAATCCGAGAGCGGCATGAACGTGCTGAGAGCTGAGATTGTCCAGCCAAGTGTCCGATGCCATTTCGCGGTAACCCAGATTGCGCGCCCACTCTTCTGCCTTTGCAAGCAGACGCGCAGCAATTTTCTTGCGGCGGTATTCCGGTTTTACGTACCAACCTTCGATAAAACCTACCGGTTGCGAGGGATCGCAACCGTCCGCGTGCGATCTTGTGCCGACCTCGATAAATCCGGCGAGGTGACCTTCGGCTGTTTGGGCGAGGAAGACAATTGCGGGGAGGCTGCCCTTGGGCTTGCCTGCCAGTAACGGAGCCAATTCCAACGCGTGGTCGTTGGCGGTTGATGCGGGCCACAGGTTGTGGCAGAGGGATGCTAGTTCAGCAATGTCCCGAGGTTCGGCGGACCGGATAATTACGGGGTCTTCCATCGGATGATTATAGGCGTCAAAGGTAGCAGGGAAACCATTGCCTGGCGTTCAGAGTCGACTAACATCGAGCAAGAGACCCGGCGTAGAGACTGCTGCTGGCGCCGCTCTCGGAGCGTCTGTTGCGGCATATTCTATGCGGTTAGCTGTCTTGCTTTTGCCCGCGGACTGCTCAATTTATGGTGATGTTATGGCGCATGTTCAGCGAAAGTGTGTAAGATGACAAAGCGCTTTGATAACCCTCCCCGGATTAGCGAGTCGCTGTTCCATCCGGTCCAGTAAGAAGAGGCGGAGTGGAAACATCGCAGGCGATTCAGACAGGGACTGGGGAGCAGCCGCACCTGAAGCGGGTGCTGAACCTGTGGGATCTGATCTACTACGGGGTCATCCTGACATCACCGATTGCCGCTGTGCCGCTCTTTGGAGAAGGGCAAGTGCTGTCGCACGGGCATACGGTCACAACGTTGTTGTTGGCGATGGTGGCGATGTCCGTGACCGCGGTAAGTTTTGGGCGGATGGCGAATGTGTACCCGTCGAGCGGCTCCGTTTACACATACATCAGTTGCGGATTGAATCCCCATCTTGGATTCGTGGTGGGCTGGGCGATGTTTCTCGAGTATCTTTTCCAGCCGATCCAAAATGCGTTGTACGCGGTGCTGGCAATCCAACGAATGGTGCCGCGATTTCCTTTCTGGCTGCTGGCGGCCGCGGCGGTAGGGTTGATCACATGGATGACCGTGCAGGGAATCAAATTCACCGCGCGGACGAATGAGATTTTGCTGGGATTCATGGTGCTTGTGACCGTGGCGTTCCTGGTGGAGGCATTTCGCTACGTCGTGCTGCATGAAAGCTACCGCGGCCTGATTTCCACGCTGCCCGTCTATAACCCGGCGACATTTAATTTGCGGGCATTGGCAGCGGGGACTTCGCTTGCCGCGCTGGTGTTTATTGGCTTCGACGGCGTTTCGATTTTGGCGGAGGAAGTGAAGAATCCGAAGCGCAACGTGTTGCTGGCCTCGGTGCTGGTTTGCGTTTTCACTGGACTGTTCAGCGGACTGCAAGTCTACATGGCGCAGCGCGTGTGGCCGGATCACACGACGTTTCAGAATCCGGAGACGGCGTTTATGGACGTAGCGCGGCAAGCCAGCGGACCACTCCTATTTATGGCGTATGGCGTGATGCTTTTGGTCTCTAGCATTGCGTGCGGACTGGCTGGTCACGTGGGGGCGGCGCGATTGCTTTACAGCATGGGACGCGACGATGTGCTTCCTAAGAAAATCTTTGGGCATCTGAACGCGCAAAAGGGCAATCCCATTTACAACGTGTTGATTGTCGGAGCGCTCGCTTACATCGGCGTGCTGACGATTCCGTGGGAACACGCCGCAGAGCTGGTCACGTTCGGCGCATTGCTCGCATTTATGGGAGTGAATCTGGCAGCGCTGCGGCATTTCTGGTTTTCGAAGGAAGCTGTCGGCAAACGGAAATTCCTTGTGGACGCGTTTGTGCCCAGTTTTGGATTCGTGTTTTGTTTTGGCCTGCTACTCAGCCTGCAGTCGTGGACAAAGTATGCGGGGCTTGCGTGGTTAGGCGTCGGGACTGTTTATTCGGCGTACAAGACGAAGATGTTTACGCTACGGCCGAAGTTGTTCGATTTCAGCCAAACCTAGGATCCTTCGGGCCGCAAACCGCGCGGCCCTGCGGACGACAACGAATCAACCGAGAATTGGATCAAGCGTTTGCCGAACGCGCCAGATTGTCGATCACACCATTCAGATATTTCATGCTTGCGGCTACGCTGACCTTCGGAGGAATGTCGGTATGTCCGAATTTCACGTCTTGCTCGATGACGGACCAACCGGAATAGCCGTTCCTGAGCAACGTGCGGAAAAACGCCGGGAAATCGATATTTCCATTGCCGATAATGGTAAAGACTTTGTGCTCAATGGCGTCTTCGAAGGTCCATTTGTTCTTGCGGGCCTGCTCCAACACTTGCACGTCGCAATCCTTTACGTGAACGAAACGCAGCTTGCTCTTGTATTTTTCGGCCTCTTTGACCGGATCGCCGAAACCGTACAAGCAATGCCCAGTGTCCAGACAAAGGCCCACTTTGGTGTGCGAGGTGACATCGAAAAAGCGTTCGCATTCTTCGGGAGACTCGACGTAGGTTGCCACGTGTGGATGAAAAACAAGGTCGAGGCCAAATTCATTGGCGACTTTTTCGGCGTCAGAAACAATCTGGCCGACGTGCTTCCATTGATGAGCGCTCAACGTGGGACAGCCTGCGTCGTAGATCCTGCCGGAGTAGGCATTGCGTTCGGCCGATTGGTCGTCGGCCATCACGAGAAAAGGAGCTTTCAAGGTGGCCAGAAGATGACCCACCTTTCGGATGCGCTCCATAACCGCGCTACTGGCAGAGGGGTCGGTCATTCTTACAGGCACAAACGAACCAAGGAGTTTTAATTTGCGTTTTTCAAGCTGCGGCTCGAGAACGGTCGGATCCGTAGGAAAAAAACCGTAGGGGCCCAGTTCCGTGCCGGTGTAGCCGGCCTCGACCATTTCGTCCAGCATCCGCTCGTAGGATTGTTCCCAGGAAGGGCCGGGATAATCCAGCACTCCCCAGCTATCCGGCGCGCAGGCAAATAGAAAACGTTCTTTGATTCCACTCATAGATTCCCTCTTCTTGTATGAATTGACTGCAACAAAACTTTTTTGTGATCAGCACCACGGATCGAGAACCACTTTCATGGATTCGGGTTCGATCGATTTCTTGACGGCGGTCTCGACGTCGCGCAGGCTGAATCGGTGAGTCACAAATTCCTGTAACGGATAATGCTTCATGTAGCGCGCCATCTGGCGCATTCCTGGACCATAGGCCGCGGGTTCTTCGCCGCTGACGCCGATGACGCGAACGTTTTTCGCGCATAGATGGCGGTGAGGACTCAGCGAGATTTCGCCCAGGTCGGAAAAGTTTCCCGCTTCGACAAGCAAGCCGCTGACGCGAAGGAGTTCCAGGCCTTCAGTGACTGCTTGAGGTACGCCTGCGCATTCGATGACCATATCCGCGCCGCGGCCATGGGTCAGGTCCTTCACCATTTGTAGGCGATCGGATTTGGTTGTGGTGCTGGCGTTGATGACATGGTCGGCGCCAAGGCGTTTGGCAAAATTGAGACGGAAATCGGAGAGGTCCACGGCGACGATCGTGCCTGCGCCGAGCAGCCGCGCTTTCATCAGGAAACACATGCCGAGCGGACCTACGCCGAGGACTACGACGGTGTCATCGAAGAGGAATGACTCGTTGGGGAAAGCGGACACTTGCTTAGCACGGTCGAGGCCGACGGACACGGCAAAAATCTCCGCGAGAACCGCAACTTCAGAAGGGAGATTCTCGGGAACCTTGACCAGAAAACTGCCAGGGATGACGTAAAGATATTGCGACCATCCGCCAAAAAGATGAGGGGGATTTTTCGCACTGAGGAGGTTGCCGTAGTCGAGGGTGTTCTCGCAGCAGCAGTAGGGAAAACCGTGGCGACAATAGTAGCAATAACCGCAGGAAACGTTGGCGCCGACGACGACACGGTCGCCGACCTGTAAAGGAAGTCCTTCGAAATCGGTGTATTTGCCATTGCCACCGATGGCCGCAATGGTGCCGACATTTTCGTGGCCCTGGATCAGGGGAAACTCCAACTTGCGCTCGCCATACTGCGTTGTGAAACCCTGGTAGGTGTGCTTATCGGTGCCGCAGATTCCAGACACCTGCATTTTGACGAGAACGCAACCTGGGCCCGGTGCGGGGAGGGGAAATTCGCGAAGCTCGTAACGGCCGGGTTCGACGAGCGTGGCGGCGAGGACGGAATTATTGGCCATGAGAAATTTCCATGCCTGAATAGTCTATCGCCGTCGGCCGAGAAGTTCTCGCGGACTCATAAATCGCCTGGAGAATGAGCATGTCGCGATGGCCCTGAGCGCCATCCGGGACGATGGTTTTTTTGCCTAAGATCGCGGATGAGAAGGTATCGATCTCTGGCGCGAACTCGTCCATTACTTTGAAACGGCGCTCGATTGCGCGCCCAGCAATCTTTCCGGTGACGCGGCGTTCGTCTTCGAAGGTGTAGGCGGGACAGAGGCTGATCCAGCCTTTGGAGCCCTGGATAAAAACGAAAGAGGAGATGGCGGCACTGTAGGTGGAGATGCCTTGCACGACGAGGCCGCTCGGAAAATCGAGGCGAAAAGAGGCACCCTCCTCTACGTCTTTGAATCGGCGGGTGTCGTGGCGCCAGGATTGAGCTGTCGCTTGGACTGGATCTTCGCCCGCAAGCCAGCGGCTGGTGTTCACGCAATAGACGCCAAGATCCATTAGGGGTCCGCCACCCGCGAGAGAGGGGTCGAGGAGCCAGCCGGGGGCAATTTTCGGATTGTAAGTCTCACTGAAGGATGTGTGGATCGCGTCGAGCCTGCCCAGGGCGCCGCTGGCGAGCAGGGATTTCAAGTAGAGCATGGAGGGTTCGAAATATTTGCGGTAGGCGGTCATCAGTAGCACGCCGTTCCGGCGGCACACCTCGACCATTCTTGCGGACTGTTCAACGGTGGCCGCGAGCGGCTTCTCGCAAAGGACGTGTTTTCCCGCTTCGG
Source organism: Candidatus Acidiferrales bacterium (assembly GCA_963722985.1). Classification (GTDB taxonomy): domain Bacteria; phylum Acidobacteriota; class Terriglobia; order Acidiferrales; family UBA7541; genus Acidiferrum. The sequence continues at coordinate 19,583 of CAVROZ010000013.1, forward strand.
CGGCGCGAAGGGCGAATTCTTCGTGGAGCGCGGGAGGCGTGACGATGTACACGGCGGCAATCGCTCCGTCGGCCAGGCAGTCTCGGTAGGAACTGGCAAGGTAATGACTGGGGACTTTGAATTTCGCGCGCAACGCCGAGGCTTTCTTTACGTCGCGGCTGACCAATGCGACGAGCTTCGATTTTTTGCAATGCGCAAAAGCCGGAAGGATGGCATTGCGCGTGAGGTTGCCGAGGCCCACGACTGCGTATCCGATCCTGAGTGACATCACCATCGGTCGGACTTCTCCTCTACGTTCCCGGCTCCTTCCCGATAAGATCGAGGGCCTGAAAGGAACAGACGAATTGAGTGCTAGCTTTCGCGATCCGCGCGTCCCAGCTTCTGATTGCGAATGGCTTTGTGATCGAGCCCACGAAGTTCTTCGAGATTCTCTAGAACCTTATGAATGGCGTTCACGATGGCGCCCGCATCCTCCGTGCTGCCGAGGAAGTTTTGGTGCGGGAACCAGATTGCTTCGTGATAGGCGGCGCGTTCCGATTCCGGGCAGGAAAACATGGTGCGCAGATCGAGGGGCTTTTCGCGTCCCCAGCTTAAAGCTGGGAAATCGGTGGACTTTACGGGAAACAGCGAGCTTTTGTAAACCGGTTCATAGAATAGGCCGTCGCAGGGGATGCCTTCGAGCTGCAAGGCTGCCACGAAGGAAGCACGCGGGATGTCTTTCAGTTTCTCGGCGAAGTATTTGATGACGTAGCCGTAGGGCGCGATTCGCGTGATGCGCGAATCCGGCTTGAGCAAGCCGATGCCGTTGGTGTTGGCCAAACGCTTTTCGAAATGCTCCATGTTTCGGCTGCGAATGGCAGATTGCGCGGGGAGGCGATCCAACTGAGGGCCGAGAACCGCGGCCTGGAATTCACCAAGCCGGTAATTGAAACCGATGATGCGGTGGTGATACTGGTCGGTGAGACTGGCGCGCCCGGCGTTGATGTAGCTCTGGACAATTTCCATGTATTCCAGAGTGTTGGTGATGACCGCGCCGCCTTCGCCGGAAGTAATCAGTTTGCTCGATTGGAAGCTGAAGGCGCCGAGGTCTCCCATCGAACCGGCGCCTTTGCCCTTCCACATTCCACCGTGGGCGTGGGCGCAATCTTCAATGACCTTCAGTTTGTGCTTTGCGGCGATGCGTGGGATTTCGTCCATGTCCGCGAAGCGCATGCCGAGATGTACGGGAACAATGGCCTTGGTTTTTGGCGTGATGGCCTTTTCGATGAGCCTGGCGTCGAGGCAGTATGTGTCCGGATCGACGTCGACGAAAACCGGAACGGCATTGACGAGCAGGACAGGACCGACAGTGCCTTCCCAAGTATAGGCGGGAACGATCACCTCGTCCCCTGGTTGAATGCCGATCGCCTTGAGCGAGGCTTGAATCGCGACTGTGCCGGTGTTGACGCATTGCGCATACTTTGCGGTGTGCAGTTCAGCGAATTTCTTGGCGAAGGCGAGCGAATGCTTGCCGGGAAAGGGCTGGCCTCCCCATTTCGTGCTGATCAGAACATCTTCAAGCGCGTGCAATTCTTCCTTGGTCGACGTGGGCCAAGACGGAAAAGGTATTTGGCGCAGTGCCTCGCCTCCGGTGATCGCTAATTTTCCCAAGACACAGTTCTCCCATCTGTAGAAACTGGATCGTACCAAACATTTCGTTGTACTCGCCGCGCCGGAATGCAGACGAGCGTGAAGGGAGACCCGAGGATCGCCCTCAAACGGACGAAGTTGTAAAACCCGAAATCTAGAAATTCAGTTTCAAAGAAAGCTGGCCGATGCGCGGAGCCGCCGCGGCGGTAATCTGGCCGAAATTGCCGGCGCTTTGGGAACAAGTCGATACCTCTGTGGCGGTTGTGCAGTTGTAGGAGACAAGGCCGCTCGGCGTAATGAACTGAGCATGGTTGAAGATATTGAAGAGTTCCGCGCGGAATTGCAGGTTCACGTGCTCGGTAATCTGAGTATTCTTCAGCACGGCAAAATCAAAGTTATTGATGCCCGGGCCATGGAAGAATCTGCGGTTGGCGTTGCCTTCCTGTCCGAGAACATCAGGAGCGAAGGAAGAGGTCGAGAAGAAGTAATGATTCGGATTATTTCTCGGGTTCATGGTTTGAACCGGAGCGACGTGATTGGGAGTATCGACCGGCAGGGTAATCGGACCACCGAAACCGGTTCCGAGCAGCGAGCGGTCGTCAGTTTCGAGGATGGTTACAGGAAGGCCTGAAGCAAAGCGCGTGATGCCGCTGATCTGCCAACCGTTGGTGAGCCGTTTGGGACCCGGCAGTTTGTCGATAGGCAACAGATAGGCGTAGCTGGCAACAAAGTTTTGCGGGCAATCGAAAGCCGAAAGACCGCGGCTGAGGCGTGGATTGATCGGATTGATCTGCTCGCCGTAGCCGGACGAAATGTCGAGCGATTTGCTGTAGGTATAGCCAACGAGAATTTGAGAGCGATGGCTGTTGTGCTTCCAGTTGATCTGCAACGAATTATAGGCCGAATAGCCACCGGTGATGAAATAGGAGTCGTTTCCGAATGGCACGAGGTAAGTACCGTCGACGGGCGTGTTGCGATACGGAGCGCTGAAAGGCCCGCGGGTGCCGGCGGTTGTTACGCCATTCAATGTGTAAATATTGTTCTCGCCGCCGGGCCCGCAAGCTGCCGTTAGAAGAGACAAGCACAAAGAAGGAATGCCGGGGTTTGCAGACTCCGAGACCAACAAGCGGTGCCCCTGGGTGCCAACGTAACTCACCGTCAACAGATCCGAAGAGGTGAGCTGGCGCTCGATGGAGAATTCGTAGTTCTCGGCGTATGGCAAACGATTCTTGCTGTAGAAAGCAGGCGAGCTGCCGATCGTGCCAAAGGCGCCGTAGAAGTCGGTCAGGTTGTCGTACGGGTAGCCGGAGGCGGGATTTTTCTGCGAGAAATTCTTCGGCGGCGGGGCGACCGGGAACAGATTCGGGATCTGCTTGCCCGTTGCGCGACTAATGAACGGGGCCGCAAATGTGGATTGGTTCTGGCCAGTGTAGTTGCCGAACGGGGCGTCGCCAATCTCGTTGAAGTCGGTGGCGCCTTCAAAGGACGTGTAGAACAGACCCCAGCCGACGCGGATGCTGGTTGTGCCCGGCTTGCCCAGCACCTGCCCCAGCAGGCCGTCGTGAGAACCGAAGGAATAGGCCAGACCGAGGCGAGGCGCAAAGTTGTTCCAGCGCGTCGGGGCCAGCGAACTCGGGACGCCTGGGTCACCAGGGAAAACCCAGCCGATCGGCGAACCGGGAAAGACGACCGATTGTTCGCCCGGAATCAAGGTCTGAATCTCATTGTACTTTTCATGCCACGGCGCGCTGACGTCGTAGCGCAAGCCGTAGTTGAAGGTGAGATTCGATTTCACGCGCCAACTGTCTTGGGCGTAAAGACCAAAATAGAAGTTGCGACCATAGGAGGGATAAGACTGGCCTTGAACGTAGGAGGACGGAGCGCCGAGTAGGAAATCGACGAAGTCACTTCCGGTTTCGCTAGGCTGACCACCGCTGAAGTTGCTGCCAAAGAAAAAGTTGCCGTTCGCGACGTTGGAAAGATTCTCTTCCAACTGGTTGTAATGGTATTGGCCGCCGAACTTCAGCGTGTGGGTGCCCACAACGCGGCTGTAGTTGTCGACGATCTGATAGATGTTTTCCACCAACTGGTTTGGACGGCTGGGAACACCGATCACGAAGTTGTTAAAGTCGATTTCGGGGATACCTTGGACGCTTGGCGTACCGACATAGACGCCTCCGTCGGCCGGAGCAGCAAAGCCAAGGTCGGCGAGAGTTGTGCCCTTTCCGCCTTGCGGCTGATTGAATTTCGTGTCCAGGCGGAAATAGCCGATGCGAAATTCGTTCACAGATCCCGATCCAAAGGTTTTCGTGTCGCCGAGGTTTATGTTGTGGGTCTGGCCGTTGCTGTCCACGCTAAATCCGGGATAGAGCGGCGCGTTCGATTGCCAGTAAGGATCGATGCGGTTGAAACGGTCGAAATAGTAGTAGCCGGACAGAAGCCCGAAGCTGGTGTTTGCATCCAGACGAGTGCTGAACTTGTTGTCGGTCAGATTGAGTTTGCCGGAGTTGGTGGAGAAGGTGCCGGTGCCGGAGGCGGGATCAATTGTTCCCGGGGCGGCAGGCAAAATGAAAGGCAAAAGCTTCGTGGAGATAGGCGAAAAGGCCGAGGTTGGTAATTGCGCGTTCGGAAATACGCAATTTGCGGAGCTGACACAACCGCTAGAATAGTACGGCTCGCCCGCTGAGACCGGCTCTCCTAGCTGTGCCGTCAATTGCTTTGCCCAGGCGTTGCCGTTCACGGTTCCGGTGAGACTCGAAGCGATGCCGCTGAAATCGCCACTTTCCGTAGCGGCCGAGGGCGCACCGGAAATGACTTGCGTTTCAGGCTGAATGACGCGATTGCCCTGATAATCTGCGAAGAAAAAGATTTTATCGCGGATCACCGGGCCGCCAAAGGTGCCACCAAACTGGTTTTGATGGTAGGCGCCGCGAGGATTTCCATTGACGCCGTCAAAAAAATTCTTGGCGTCAAGGTCGGTGTTGCGGAAAAACTCAAATGCGTTGCCGTGCCAATCGTTCGTGCCCGACCTCGTGACCACGTTGATCTGGCCACCGCTGTAATTTCCGTATTCGGCGTCGAAGTTGTTGGTGAGGATACGGAATTCGGCGATCGAATCGAGGTTAGGGATTGCGCCAGCACCCGAGAAACCGGTTTCCTGAACCAGGATGCCGTTCAGAAGGAATCCATTGGCTGCTTCGCGCATTCCGTTAACCGATTGCGCCCCGGCATTCAGACTGCCCGAGACGAGCGGCGGAGAGAAACCGGCAGAAGTGAATGATCCCCCCAACGCGCCATTCATGCCGGATGAGGTGGCCACGACGCCCGGTTGCAGCGCCAGCAAGTCGGTGTAACTACGGCTGACCAGCGGTACCTCGGTCATCTGCTTTCCTTCAATCACTTCGCCCATTTGGGTGCTGGCCGTATCGACGTGTAATGCCGCGCTAGATACTTCAACGGTTTCGGTGTTTTGTCCGATCTGGAGAGCAACGTCGACCACCAACACGGAGTTAATGTCGACGACGAGTCCGGTTTGCTTGTAAGCCTTGAAGCCCTTTTGCACGACTTCAACCGTATAGGTGCCAAGCGGCAGGGACTGGAAGGAATAAAAACCATCACCGTTCGTCTGTTGGGTCACTGCGACACCGGTCGCGATGTTCGTTGCGGTGATCGTTGCGCCAGGAACGGCGGCACCGCTCGAGTCGGTGACCGTGCCGGATATGCTCGTGGTCACAGCGTTGAGGAACACGCCGCTAAGGAGTGCCACGAAGAGGACCGCGAGAAGACGACAACCGCCAATGCGCCGAGAAACGTTCGCGGTCAGTTGGACGAGTCCGTCAATCAAACCTGGTGCATTCATACTTCCCCCTGTCGTTGACTGCAATTCGGAGTTAATCCTTCATCTGGATGAGCGTTCCCAGAGGATTTCACCGTAACAGGTGAATGCACCGCGCTGGCCAGTACCGCGTGTAATAGGACGGTAACGGCGACCTGACTCCGCCGCAAAACGCTTCGCTGCACCTCGCGAAGGCATTCTGTTCTAAGCGCTTTTAGTTCATGAACGGCCCTCTTGTCAAGGGGTTTCTGGCGGGAAGGCGCGCTCGCTCAATAGCGGTTTGAAGAATCGAGAGAACGCCAGCGTTTTAGGATTTTTGTTGACAAGTTATTTTGATCAAAATCTATAAGGGGAGCCGGAACAGCCATATCCGCCGTCCGGATTCGGCACTATCGCGAATCATTTCCAAATGTCTAAGCGATTATGCAACGACAGGTCTCATGACCGACTGGATTGGCCCGGCGCTTCAAGACGGATCTCTCCATTGGGATGGCTTTCATCACCAGCAGTGACTACCTAAATAGGCGGATACAAGTGAATCGTCAGCTAATTCTGCACAAAATTAGGCGACCCCAATGAGGCTGATCAAAACGAATGCCGACACCGACGTGCCGGAATGCGCCAGCCGGCGAGGAATCCTGTTTTCATTCCGGCGTCAAAGCGCTAAGATTTTTTGCGGAGATCTTCATGCGAAAACTTGGAGTAGGGGTTGTCGGTGTAGGTGAAATGGGCAAGCGGCATGCCGAGAACATTCGACGGCTGATTCCGGAGGGTCGGCTTGTAGCCATCGCCGATGTGGCCATCCAGAGAGCCAAAGAAGTTGCGGAGGAACTGGAGATCGAGCGGGCTTACAGCAACATCGAAGAGCTGGTGCAGGACAAACAAATCGATGCCGTATTAATCGCCACCCCCGACAAATTTCACGCGCAATCCATTCGCGCCGCCGCGTCCGCCGGCAAGGATATTCTCTGCGAAAAACCGTTGGCGCTTACTTTGGGAGATGCGCACGCGGCGCTGGCGGAAGTTTCGCGCGCCGGCGTACGTTTGCAGGTTGGTTTCATGCGTCATTACGATCCGGCCTACATGAGCGCCAAGAAGCGCATCGACGCCGGGGAGATCGGCACACCCGTGGTTTTCAAGTCCGTGGGCCGCGACAAAGACCAGCCGCCCCTGGCGGCGTATCAATCGGGCGTCAACGGCATGCTCTTTTATACCAACAGTATTCACGATTTCGATCTGGCGCGATGGCTGATGAAGGATGAAGTTTCGGAGGTGCAGGCCTACACCACGACGGCGATCCGGCCGGAGCTTGCAAAGTATGGCGACATCGTGGCGGGGGTCGTCAATTTGAAGTACTCGCACGGCGCGATCGGAAATATCGAGTCGCATGCCCAAGCCATTTACGGATATGACGTTCGCACCGAGATTATCGGTTCGAAGGGATCGATCTTTGTGGGAACTCTGCAGAAAACACCGGTTACTTTTCTGACGACGCAGGGCAGCGAGAAAAACCTTGCGGATCATTTCCTCTCTCAGTTTGCCGACGCTTATCTTGCGGAGATTCGGGATTTTGTGCGCACCATGTTGTCTGACCGCGTTCCCCTCGTGACGGGGGAAGATGGATTGCGGGCGCTGGAAATCGCCGTTGCGGCAGAAAAGTCTCACGTGCAAGGCCGTCCGTGCACGATTTCGCAGGAGCTAGCGGCACCCAACAGTTGACGTTCCGGCAGGCTGCCTGCGCGGCTCGAATGACGATTTCTTCGCGAGTTCCGGGGCGCAGTTTGAGGTTTCTGAACGGATTCAATGCTTTAAAATTCATGACAGCTCTGAAATTGTGGGGGCGTGTAGCTCAGCTGCGAGAGCACCTGCTTTGCAAGTTGCTTTGCAAGCTTGCGAAATAATTCGAATCCCTCTATCTTTTCCTTCCATTTTGCTTTATTTACAATGACTTGGGCATTCGCTTTTCGCGCGAAAGCAAAACCCAGTAGCCAAAACAGATGAGGCTTTTGGAACAGTTCTGACTCAGCCCATGTTATGATCCTCCTCTCAAATGCGCTTTTTCGGAGTTCGTCATCCGTGACGAAAGGCACTAAGCTTCAACAAGTCTCAGAAGGAAAAAAGCATGGCCAACACTTTTGGTAAGGACATCCTCATTCAGGCCCAAAATCCAGAGGAGGCTGCTAGTTTTTATGTCGATCACCTTGGATTCGAGATCACCGACAGCAATCCTAAAATGATCGGCCTGCACGGAAGAAACATTAATTTGTTTATCGAACCTGGCCCGGCATTAGGCCCCGTTTTCGAGGTAACGGTGCCCAGCGTTGCTGAGGCAAAGCTCAAATTAGTCAAGAACGGGTGTGAGATCGTAAAGGACGAACCGCACTTTCCGCGATGCTACATCAGGGATCCTTTTGGCCTCATCTACAATTTGACATGCTAGGCTCGAGTGATGTGCGCAGTTTTGAGCCAGCCGAAATTTTAGGTGCGCCCCTTTATGGAACGCGCTGATTGTCCATGTGGGTATCTCTCACAATGTCGGGCGCTGTCAAATCCTTTTTGAGCATACTTGTCCGTCTACTCCCAGGATTTTTCTGATTGACGGCGTCTCGGTTTCGACGAAGACGGAATAGAAGGGCGGAGCCACGCACCGACGTGCGAAGAAGTTAGGGTTGCTGCTGGTGCGCAGCGGTCCCGCCCGAGGACTGAATCATAGTCTAGGTAATTTTTCTGTTAAGTGATAATGTATACACCGACAGGTGAATTTCGACCCGATGCCGGCGCCCCGCACGCCGAGAGTTTCCTTCCGATGCGGAACCTGATAGAAAAACTCCAATGCTGCGGGGTAGGAAGGCACCAAGATAAATCCCTCGGGGACCTTAATCGTCGACCGGTCGTACATTGAGCTCGTCGAACTGACTCGACCGGCTCCTCAAGCGAGCGCTCAAAGTTGGCCATCCTAACTTGATGGTCCACTCGAACGTTTGCGACCGAGGCGTTTACAAGGTGCTGCTCTCGGGGGATATTGGCTAACCGCCTGTACGCTTCGCTCGATCGATCGTAGCGGCTGCCTTTATTCTCTGAATATGAACGAGCGGGATTTCACCAGAGCTAGCCGTGCAATCCTGACCCGGCTCAGCCTTGCATAACGGACACCCAATACTTAGAGGACTCGTCGGAAGTACGACAGGCTTAGATTTCCGCATGCGGCGATGCTAGCACATCATGTCGACGTTGATTACAATAGGTGCCCTAACTTGGACCGCCAATCGCAGCAATCCCATATGCCCGTATTGTCGAACCACGTTCGACGTCAAGATGAGCCGATACGGAGGGTCGTTCGTTGCCCGAACTGTTAGGGTGAACTTCAGGTTTCGAAAGTCTATCTTCAGATTTGTTCATGGTAGTTCTTCCGCAGTTTCCAAAACGCCTTCGCAGTATCCGGTCCGTGCCCTTGGCTGACGGGATTGGGGCGTCTCGGCATCAGTAGGCCAATTGCAGCAGCCCACCGGGACGGCCCGCGGCGCATTTTTTCTGCAAGCTCATCGGTTGGGACTAACCACTGCGCCTAGAAGCATCATACGCGCAGAGTGAGCATGTCAATTCATGGCCAACATGCTCTAGCCGTCCTTGAAGAGTTGTCACCCAATGGCGGGTGGTCCAAGGCGGATTATGACGAACGTGCTGTCGATGTCCGCATTCAAGGTCGGCAACCCAGTTGAAGGATTCGTCTTGATGAAAGCCCACGATTTTACGAGAGGCGCCGGGTACTCTTGCTCGCGTGGGTTTCATGTGTCAGCCACAGATATTCTACGCTCTTGTTGCTTAACCTATTCGCCCAAGCAGATAACGTACATCGGTATCATTAGGCTTTCGTCCTTGACCTCAACGAGGGTTGTTTCCAAAAGATTCTGCCTCAAATTCTGCTGTCTCGATTCGACCGTTCCACGCGAACCCCAGCTGGCTTCCTTTACATCGAGAACCCAATCGAACGCGTCTCGAAACTCGGCATCATCGTGGCTGCTTGTGGGGCCGACGACGTTTTGAGGGAGAGCGCGATAATAGGTTTTCATGACACCGCAAGAATATTGCTTGGCGCAGAAGCTAGCTGTCCGCTTTTGGACAGTCTTTTCTGGGTTGTTCAAAACCGTACAGACACCCCGCCTACAGACACGTATCTTCTTGCCAAATTCCTTGTCTCGTGCCTGCGGCACCGTTCGTATTACCCTGATTCAAAACGCCGCAGGCCGTTGCTGGGTGTCAGGGGTTGAGTGGGAGACGCGGTTTAGCAGCACCAGGGGTCTATGTACATGAAGCAAACAACTAAATTAAGCCTCGTTACCTCTCTGTTGTGGGCTACGGCGATTGTCGCTGCCGCAATCGTCAAGGCGCCTGAGTTTCTTACACTACTACTGCTGCCCCTGCTTGCCCTTTCATCGTTGATTGCCATCCAAACGATTAGTCGCCGGGCATTCAACTAACGAACCGAATAGTTGTGATAATCGCATTGATTCCCGCGTCGATGATTCGATCGCCGTGCACGGAGACGCGGATGAGGTCGCCGATTTTGTAGGATCTTCACGAGGAAACTTCCATCTGACTGCGGGACCGAGCACCCTGCTCTGAAGGCATATCAGCTTTCTGGGTGAGCGGAAGCGTGACGAGAACGGACGTGCCTTTTCCAGTTGATTGAACTATCAACTCGCCACCGAGCAATTTCACTCTTTCTTGCATTCCGCGAAGTCCAACGCCTGAACTACTACCAGCGGCAAATTTGGACTGCACCTCCTGCTCGATTCCCTTACCTTCGTCCCTTACTTCCATTTCTACACTTCCCGGTGTGCGCCACAGCCGCACGAGGGCCGTGAAACTCCCGGAATGACGGTGAACATTCGTTAAAGACTCTTGTGCAATCCGAAACAAGGACAACTCATAGTCTTCCGAGAGGCGGGCTAGATCGCCCGCTATCTCCATTGTGACCTTAATCTTACTGCGCTCAGCAAATCCATCGATATACCACTTGAGCGCCGATTGCAGACCCACGTCATCCAAGAGCGGCGGGTGTAGGAGATAGGACACCGTCCGAATTTCTGAGCATGCTTGTTCAATCAAACTGAGATTCTCCGCCAAGCATCGTGCCCGAGGCTCGCTCAATTTTTCCTTTTCCTTGGCAATTTGCGCGGCATTCATACTGATCCCAGCGAGTAAATTTCCCACTCCATCGTGCAACTCGCGGGCGATACGTCTTCTTTCTGTATCCTGAACATGCAGTAGATGGGCGGCTAGTTCGGCTTTCTTACGATTGTCTTCGGTTCGCATTCGCTCGGTAATGTCCCGAGCCACCTTTGACGCTCCAACAACGCGACCAGAAGTGTCTTTGATCGGCGAGATTGTCAGAGAAATATTTATCGACGTGCGATCCTTGCGCATGCGAATGGTCTCGAAATGGTCGACGCGCTGCCCTCGCCTGAGTCGCTCAAGAATCATCGACTCCTCGGCTATGCGATCGGGAGGAATTATAAGTGTGATGTGCTGGCCGATAGCTTCTTCAGCGGTGTAGCCAAATAGCCGTTCGGCACCCCCATTCCAACTACTGATGATGCCATCGAGGTTTTTGCCGATGATGGCATCGTCCGAGGACTCGACGATGGCCGCCAGTCGACTAGAGGCATCTAGCGAAGCCACCGCTTGATAGGCGGCGGAAGCAAAACGCCCCAGACTGAGGAGCTGGCGTTTATCCTCAGCGTCAAATTTGTGGCTGTGGTCATGGGCTACAGCCCAAATCGTGCCGACTGCCTTGTTTCCCACATAGAAAGGAACCAAAAGAGCTTCCTCGACCGAAGGCGTGACGGGTTCGAAGTAGGTATAGACTCGCTCCACATGAGTGAATAGCAGGGGGCAGTTTCGGTCGAGGACGGTGCCGCAAGGACCGAAGTCGCGCGGCGTGCCGCCACCAATGTGAGGTTGCCACTGACCGGCAATCGCGGGCCAATAGAATCGCTTACCGCCATCGTGCGTTGTCAGCAAGCTGATGCCCGCTGAGCCGCAATCGCAAACTTTTAGGATCGTGTCAGCCAACGTCTGAAGAATGGTGTGAGGTGAATCACTCAGTGCTTGGGTCAAGGCAACGAGCGACCGATTTTCCTTTTCAAAGTCCGGTAGGCGCGACTGGCGCCGATCCAATTCCTCCGTGCGGAGGATTGTCTCCAATGGGACTAGTTCGTCATTCATGGCGGACGATCGAGCCTCCTCTGGCCTGCTCCCAATGGAGGGTAGCGTACCAAGTTTTTGCGCCTACGGCCTACCATGAATCCTGTATTAATTAGTGGGTTTGGGGAAACTCTTAGATTGGAGCCTGACGGACACAACAGATACGCTTAACCGTTCAGCGGGTCAAATTTGGAAATTAGGTAGGGGAACCCACTCACAACCGATAGCCAACCGAGTCGCCCCGGCGACGGCCCGCGCGGAAGTGGTGAGATGGGTCTAAGTTTCGGTTAGAAAGAAAGATTTGCCTTGTTTACTTTTTGCGCCGCGCTTTCCTTGCAACCTTCTTTTTGGGAGGAACGGGCCGAACGGCTCGCTTTGCGATGGTGGTTGCGCGGCGCAATCCGCGACGTGTTGGTTTAGCGAGCTTGTTGCTCTTGACATTTTGTGACGCAGACTTCTTAACTTTTTTTACAACGGTCTTTCCTTTTCGAACTATTTTCTTACCTTCGCGTTCTGCGGTCTGCAAAAAACTGCTGTCCGACAAAGCGTCCGACACCGCGCCGGCGGTGGCGGCAATCTTGCCTAGCGTACTTCCGATTGACTCCGCCATGCTGCCCAGAAGAGTTTCGTCTTCGGGATGTTTATTCTCGTGTGAAGACATTTATTGGTGCCTCGTTAAGACTGCTGCTCACAGCATATACGTTGTTTGCGCTGCCACGCTACTTATATCGCCCTTATAGCTATGCGTGCCCATCTCCCTTGAAGACCTGTCCGTAACTCAACAGATAGGGACCGAACGCGCTGCGAGTTTCGAGATCTTAGGAGACCTCAATGACGGAGAACCGCTTAAAGCATCTTTATGTGGAAGGACTGAAGGACATTCACAGGGCAGAAAACCAGATGGTGAAAGCCCTGCCAAAGATGGCAAAGGCCGCAACATCCCCTGACCGCTCATCGGCCAGACCATCTCGCGTTACCGCATAATCGAGAAACTCGGCGAAGGCGGGATGGGTGTGGTCTATAAGGCTCGTGTGTCAGCGCCGGCACCTATCCGCGTTCACGCCGTCGACTCATCGCTCAACACCGAGGCTAGAAAACGCTCAAGGCCATCAAGATCAGGAAAGATCGTCACCTCGGCAAGTCCGGCAACAGTTCCGAATGACGCCCCGAGTTAGGAGGATTTTGGAGTCTCGCTCGGAGAGCGCCAAGAAACCCTTAGTTAGATGGCATTTCCACGCGCTACGTGCATCCATCGGAGGATGCCGCGTGTTCGGCGCGATGTCAGGCCTGGGTGAGCACAAAATGGCCATAGCCGCCCACAAGTATCCTGTCATGGCGCTCTTGCAGCTGAAAACCAAAGCCCAATTATTCCAGTACGCCGTTAAGTATTGGATCATTAGTATCTAATCCTCTGATTTACTCTCCCGATTGTTAGTTCTACCAATGGTTAACCGAACGAATTGCGGACACCCTATATGGGGAGGTCTGGGACGCTGTGGCTGAAATCGACCTCGGGCGGCAGATTTGCCCCGCAGGCCGAAGCAGCTCCATTCCGACATAACGCCCGAAAATCTTCAAAGCGAGCCTTTATGATACGCACGCGTGTGTTACTGGCGGATGATCTCGCTCACGTATTGAGCGCAGTCAAAAATTTGCTGCGAGACTCATTCGATGTTGTTGGCATGGCCACCGATGGAAAGGCGGCGTTGGAGTCCGCCTTGGCTCTCAAGCCCGATCTGGTTGTACTGGACATCTCGATGCCCCAAATGAGTGGAATCGACGTCGCGAGAGAGCTCAGGAAGCGTGGCAATCAGTCACGGATCATATTTCTTACGGTTCACGAGGACTCAGACATTCTGGCGACTTGCCTTTCCGTGGGCGGACTCGGCTACGTCGTGAAAGCGCTCATGGAAACCGACTTGATTCCGGCGATGAACGAGGCGCTTGCTGATCGTCCATTTGTATCGCGTTTTTATCCCCCCAACGACAAATAGCGAATTCACAAGCGCAACTTCCGATTGGGTATTAGACTTTTGATGTGATTTCAGGAGCGAGCTTCACAGCAGGGGTGTAACATCCCTTCCTGATCGTGAAGAATTTTCGATGATTATGAATCGAGTTGAGGAGAGGCGTGATTGCTGGCCCCCGGCCCTCTGCGGACTCGTGTGCTTCACGATTTTTGGCATTTTGTTGTGCGCCCTCACGGCGTTCACTGCAGCGGCACAAGAGAGGGAGAAGAACGTGCTTCTGCTGTTTAGCTCGGTGGAACGCAACTCCAGTAATTGGGAACCATTTGACCCCTTGGTGCGGGCTCGTGTTCCGGGGCAAATCACCTTCTATCGCGCATACCTGGACCAGTCGCAAGCGGAAGAAAAATCGTATCTGGAGAGCCAGGCAGAAACGTTCCGCCGAACCTACGCAGGGATGAAACTGGACCTGGTGATCGCGGGTAATTCCGACCAGCTTCGATTCGCGGTGCTATACCGCGACAAGATATTCCCGAGTGTGCCGATTGTCTTTACGGGAGTGAGCGCCAGGGAGTTAGAAGGGCAGAAGATGTGGCCGGGGGTGACCGGCGTGACAGTACCCGTGGGACTTCGGGAAACGATCGACCTCGCGCTCCATCTTCATCCGGATACGAACACAGTTGCAGTCATCTCGTCGGGTACGTTTGGATGGATGCCAGCCACACACACTGAGCTTCTTCGTCATCAGGACAAGATAACGGAGATCGACCTCCCCGGACCTGCTAGCGGCCAGCTGCTTGAGCGCGCCGCTGCGCTTCCTCCTCATACGGTGGTCCTGTTTCAACTCGCGCCAGATTCAAGTCGGCCAACGTTCGGCGCCTTGGATCTCCTGGCGGCGGTCGCACAGCGCCTGCCGACCTATTCCGCTTGGCCTTCGCTCTGTCTGAACTATGGGTGCGTTGGCGGAGTATACGAAGACTGGCCAAAAGAAAGATCGTTAGTAGCAGAAATGGCGGCACGGATCTTGCTAGGTGAGCGATTGGAGGACATTCCCGTGGTCAACGCATCTGATCTTCAGGTGCGCGTGGATTCGCGGGCGCTGCTTCGATGGCACATTCCAGATTCGGCGCTGCCAGCCGGCAGCCAAGTCTTATACCGGGAACCAACCCTGTGGGAGCGTGCCCGGAAATATGCCATTGCTGCCGTTGCGGTGATTATCGTGCAGTTTGTTTTGATTTTTGGATTGTTGTGGCAACGAGCGCGGAAGCGAAACGCTGAAGCCGCGCTGCGCGAGAGTGAGAAACGCTTCGGTGGCCGACTGCTCGAAGCGCAGGAGGAAGAGCGTCGGCGAATCGCAAGAGAGCTGCATGACGATATTTGCCAGAAGCTGGCGCTGCTGTCGACGGAGCTAGTAGTGGCGAATCGCAGTGTAAACGGATCACCCGAGGTTACGAAACAGGCTTTGGAAGGAATTCGACAACATTGTTCGCATATTGCGCATGATGTGCAATCGCTGTCCCACCAGTTGCACAATTCCAAACTCGAATACGTGGGTATTGTGAGTGCCATCAGAGGTTTGTGCAACGAGGTTCGGAAACAATGTGATGTAAGCATTGAGTTCAGGGACGAGAATGTGCCCAAGCAGTTGCCCGCAAACATTTCGCTGTGCTTGTTCCGAGTCGCGCAGGAGGCTTTGCACAACGCCGTCAAATACAGCGGGGTAAGACAATTCGAAGTAGAGATAAGGGCTGGAGCGGATGAGGTTGAGCTGGTGGTGATCGATACAGGTGTAGGTTTCGACGTCAATGAGGCGACTACAAATCCAGGTCTGGGGCTGATGAGCATGCGTGAACGAATACATCTAGTGCATGGTCGGTTTGGAATCGAATCGAGACCCGGTTCCGGAACCAAAATCGTCGCTGCTGTGCCCTTGGCTGGTTCTGATGGCGGAACTTCAGCAAACGCAGGCGGTCAACCGGTGACTGTTCGGGGGGCTACAATCGGTCAGTTAGGCGGCTGAGGTAAAGAAGCCGGGACTCCCAGCCCACAGAGGCAAAATGGTGAATAATAACAACTCTCGGTCTTGATGTCCGCTCCCAGCAAGCGACATCGTCGCGATCTAGGCGGACGGCGAACGGAACAAAGTCGCGGTGAACATAACGCTTCTTCAAGCCCGCCATTCGAGATGAAATATGTGGCTCGTGGAGAATCCTCCATGGTCGAAACCTATTAAGCCCGGTTTGGCAGACCCACAAAAACTCTTGCGGATATTCAAACCAATCGGGCTTGTCAGATGCACTGAGCAACTGCCCCATGTCTGTCGATTGACTGTCCATGGCGGCTCTATTCTACGCAGGAACAGTCTCAAATTCCTCCGAGGTCCCGATTAACGGTGAAGTCGACCCGCACCCAAGCTGCCGGTGATCCGCCTTACCGGAGCTGTTGGGCGCACTGATCAAGAAAGTATAGCGCTGCACGCTGCCACGAACGCTGTACGGAACGTAGCGACCGAAACGCGCGTTGAAACATTCATTAGATGGTGTTGCATCGACCTGGCGAATCCACCCGACACACCAGGAGTCAGTAGCTCGGGTTGCAGATACGGAACTGCACCTTCTTCGCTCGCGTCTGCACGCAATCAGTAAAAACGTGTGACGGGGGAAAGCACTTCGATGCGGACCGAAGAGTGTGAGGTTAGTTGGAAACCTCTTTGGGCTTGGAGATTTTCTGGCCCGTGTCGATGACGAAGAGCTGGTAGTTGGAGTAGGAATGGCGAGCATTGAACTGTTTGCCGCTCAAGTGGACCGTTATGTCGACAGACTGAGGAAGCCACAGGCTAACATGGCGCGCGGCGAAGACAACCGGGCCGTAGTCCAGCGACTGATGCTCAAAATCGAGGAACAGTTCAGGAATTGGATTAAGAAGATCGGTTTCCAGGTGAACCACCTGAAATGTGGTCGCATCGACCCAAGCGGTCCCCTTGAGACTGATAGCGTAGGTGCCCCTCCGGGTGCTGAAGTCACTCATGGTATTAGGGCGGTCGGGTCGCTGTTGGAAATTGAGGAGATAGACGGGGGTACCGTGCCAAATGCCCAGGCCCTTGCAGGTTATATCGAACTGGTCGAGATGGATCGGATGAAAGACGAGGACAAGCGTAGTAGAGCCAACGGCTTGGACGAAGTCGCTCCGGTTGGCATAGCCGTCGCGGTATTCGTCCACCGAGAAATAACGGGAATCCCGGAGCTGGATGTTGGCGACGTAATTGGCCTTGATGTGGACAGTGTCTTCCAGATTGCCGTTGCCGCGCCGGCGTTCGAGTTTGACGATCTCCGTGGCGGTGATGCGATTGACGTTGTCCACGAATTCGCGAGCGTTGGCAGAAACGTGGGGCAAGACGTTGTCGACGGAGCAGGAACCGAATTGAGATGGAGGCGGAGCGCTGTATTCGTGCACGTAGAGCGCAAGGAAGGAATCGAGCGTTGCGGCGTTGAAGTCCGGAACAGGAAATTCGCCGAATGGGGCAACGAGCGACGTGCCGCTGTGTCGGGGCTCGAGGATTAAGGGAAAAACATGGTCGAGGATGAGCGAGAGTTCGACCGATTGGCCCGCAGAAAGAGTGAGGTCCAAGTGCGCAGGGGAAAGCGCAGCACTGGACACAAGGACCTGGTAAGCACCAGGAGGAAGATTGGGGAAAACGGCGCTAAACGGCTTATCGACAACGGTGGAGATCTCGGAGTCGAGGAGCGAGGAATGGATTTGGATCGTTGCTGGAAAATCGGCTTTGGGTTTGCCAAACGTCTGCACCTGGACAGTGATGGAAGCAGGCGAGCCGGATTGCCCTGCAGAGCGAATGGCAGTGAGCGCAGCGCCGAGAACAAGGATGAGAACTAGTGCACGCGGCGAGCGAACCATGGCGAAACCTTCGTTCGGGACTTAAAGGACTTTCCGAAATCCGCGCGGCGAAAGCGGTTCCGAAGGATGAAACTAACGGAGTGTACACCGGAAAGATGAAAAAGGGCATGGGGATCAAGGATTACGCCGAACTTTTCCGATTTGCGGCCTACACAGGACTCCATGGCCGCAGTCGCTTGACGGCTAAGGATTTGGGACCGGCTCGTGCCTTCGCCGACTATCAGACGCGAATCAGACGTGGGGCTGTAAAAGGTATCGTCTGGGCAGGTGGCATTCGCGAAATAAGCCTGCTTCACGAAACACAGATTTTTCAGATTTTGGGATTTTCTGGCATTCCTTTCTGGACTTTAGCGTTGTGGGCACCTGGTCCCGGTACCTACAACGCAACTTGTTGGGACTTGACCATCATTGAGAGAATTGACTTAGAATATAAATCACTTGAGCTAGAAGGGGGGACGCCGTGGCTTGCAATTTCTGTGGGTCAGCTGATCAGGGAACGTTCACATCTGAAGTCGACATCCATTTTCCAGGACTGAGAAATATAAAGAACAGTCCCATCCTGTTATATCCCGAACTATTGGTGTGCCTCGAGTGTGGCAAAGCGGAATTTGCGGTTCCCAAAGACCAATTAGCGCTACTCGCCAGGTCTTATGACGCTGGCGTTGGTCGTGCATTTCACGCGGCAGAATCGGATTGCGAAACGTAGAACTGACCGGCGAGCGCCGCTTGTATCGCTGGCACCAGATGGTGCTTCATTTTGAACTTCTGCACGTAGCCCAACGCTCCTGCTTGCATGCATGCCTCGACGAACTCTTTTTCTCGGCGTACCGTCAGGAAAACAATCTTTGATGTGGAGCCGGATGCCTGGAGTTTGCGCACCGCGTCAATTCCATTCAATATCGGCATGGTGATATCAGTCACGATAACGTCAGGGAGAAGGTAGCGAGCTGCCGACACCAATGCTGCGCCGTCCACTACCGTTCCTACGATCTCAAAATAGGGAGACAGCAGAGCTCTCTCTGCATCGAGGAGAGCCCCATGATCATCGGCTAATAAAACGCGGGGGCGACTCAAGGTTCGCCTCTCAAAAGTCGCTCGGTCTAATTGCTGAGCGGGGCCTTTGGTTCAGAGTACCTGCGAGAATGAATGCCGCGCCACTGGGAAAATACCTAGGCACTGTCACGCTAAAAGCTTTACGCACAAACAGTGCTAGGCAATTGCGTTCAGTGAGGCCTGGTCGAGGAGTGGGCGTTGGCGTTCGCTTGACTTTAGGCCCATTGAAATCCATGGCTCGCAAGCGCCCACGTGCGGCCGCTTGCCGCCGCCCATTCTTGCCTCAAAACCTGAAGCCTTAGCAGTACCACACCCCACTTCGGAAAAATGACCCGGTGCCAATGGCAAATTTCTAGGTGATTAGTAAGCTGTGCGGGAATTTAATCGAATACTCTCCGTGGGCGTCGGGGTAGGCTTTCATGGCAGCCGTACGTTCCTCTCGACACGATTTCTGTTCCGCGGGGTATTCTTCTCGCGTCTCACCCACGCGGTAGTCCCTGTGTACGCTGTCCAAGGCGTTTGCGAGTCGTACTAAGGCCGGATCGCTTTCGTCTATTCCGTCTTCCTTGGCCCATTCGCGCACGCGGCGACTTTGTAAAAGCCTAATAAGTTGGATGAGTTCACGCCCTCTTTAAGAAACTCAGGTCAATTTGCTTTTTCAACCCATACATGTGGCGGAGCATGCCACGCCTCCCAACCGGCCGGGGCATCGCGATTCTCACGGTTTTCTGTGGGCCTCGTCTTGCTTCGAGCGGGAGATACTAGCTTTTCTGATTACACGACGGACAGGACTTATCGGCATAACAGCGCTCTACCACATGAAGCTGCTCGTTCACCATCGGATGCCGAAGGTTAGCGGAAGAATATTGGTTGAAACTTTATCATATGAAGCGTGGTGGTACCTGACCTCTGTGTATAGCTTCGCGTGACTCTCGCCTAGTCGATACGTGAGGCCTCCTCCGATATTTTCGCCAAATGCGTTGGCGCTTCTGCTTCCCGTTACGATGGCCACGCTCCCAATCGCGCACCCATACCACCAGGACCAGTAGGGATCGCAGATGACACCCACACCAGGCGTTGTGGTTTCACCCGAGCGATGGTACCAGCCTACTCCACCGATCACGTATGCTCCGAACTTGTGTCCAATCGGAAAGTCGACGATAGGATTGAACGTCCAGGAATACTGTCGGGCGCTTGCACCGGGTGTCTGAAGGAGCTGCTTGGTTGCCGAGTTGATGGGCAAGTCGTGCCACATGAATTCGGTGTCGACGCCGAAATTCTTAACGAAATTTTATCCTCCACCGATAACAAAATTCCCTCCGTCATTGACGAAGGAACTCAAGTCTCCTTGAGGGAAGCCAATTCCACCACCGGCGTTGAAGAGCAATTTGCTGTAATCCTGGGCATGCGCTGAGGTCGTCATAGCAAGAACAATTGGTATTACCAGGAAAAGCCGCGAACGAGTCATACGTCCTCCTTCAAATTGTTAATCGGGAGTTAGCGCCGCCACTCCGGGGCCTTCCCGTCTATGTCGTGAAATCAAAATGGCTTCTGCCTCACGGAGGAAGTCATCTTTCCGCCAGCGATTCACCCTCTCAGCGAGCGTATCGCAAAATTCTCTTTCAACTTTTTTGGACTAAGCCACAGCGCCAGACAACTGGGGGAATCCCTAGTAGCAGTAAAATTAGCGCCCGCTTTACATTGCTCGCATCTGACCTGATTGTTCGGGTCGCCCGAATAGGGCCCGTGAGGATGTGGGCGTATGAAATCAAGGACGCGGTTACTTGTTAAATTCTCTGACCGCTGCAAGATCACAGGTTCCTGCATCTACCCGTTGCCTATCGTGCCAAACGCGTTCACAAAACCGGAGTTCGCTGAACCGCTAACGGGAGACAAACTTGAACTTCGACGGCCTGATGGTTCAGTAGCCAATGTGATTCCCCAAGCTCTACGACGACCCTTGAGTGAAAATGCAGGGCTCTTTATTGAATTGGGACCTTCCGTCACGATGGACGACCTCCCGATCGGCACTGAAATTTGGAAGATCGGTCGCTTGTAATAGTTGGACGCAGTGCCCGGCTCTTTCTCGCATTTATGAATCGCAAGCGGGTGAAGGGCACCGCCCGGGAGAAAAGTCGTTCGAGGATTAGCTTCAAAGGCTAGCACATGAAAGGAATCGCGCTAAAGAGCCTAATTGCAATTGTTGGCGCTATGCTTTTCGTTGCTCTTTTAGCGCGCATGCTGTTTCAGCCTCGATATGAATAGTACGCTGCCGTACAGACAATCGTCGTGCACGCTATTTCGTACTGAAGTTTAAGAGCCTTATAAAGTGGAGAAGCCGTGACGCAAAGTGGCGAACACACCTATTCCATCATGCTCATGAAGAAAGAGTCGGAATGGTGCGTCTATCAATTAAAGGTTAAAGGCAACGTTCCTCGGGATTTCTTCGTCGAGATTACGGCACCGGATAACGCCCGAAACGATGTGATAAACCGCATCGAGTCGCTGTGCGAATCACAGTTTAATAGGCTTCCGCAAGACGGCGGCCTTATCCTACTTCAATTTGAATCGGTGATAAGTTGGGAGAGAGTTGTCGTATCTGTTGGGCGGCTTCGATCCCGTTCGACGTTCAACTTGCGCAGACCAATGTCCAGCAGAATTATGTCCGGTTTCAGGTCTTGGGCTTTCTGAACAGCTTCTAGTCCATCCGACGCCTCAGCGATGACCTCACATTACTCTCACGTCCGGCTCAACGCAAAGCGGAGCGCCCTTGCAGTTCTTTCTGACGGGTCACGATCGGGCGGTCACGTCACAATGAACGTCACAAAGGCATATCCCAATGCAAAGGATGAACTGCAAGTTATTGAAGATATGGTGGACGTGACCGGGATCGAACCGGTGACCCCCTGCTTG
>CAVROZ010000014.1:0-380055 GCA_963722985.1 Candidatus Acidiferrales bacterium
GATGTATTGCTAAGGGTCTTTGGTAGCTGAAAGAGCGGCAATGTCGGCATGTCGGCCCACAACTTGGTGTCGATCTCGTTGTAGAGCCCGCTTGCTGACGAGCCGTTGAGCTGCGACGCGGCCTGGACGTAGAGCGCGTCGATCGCCGGGTCGTCAAATCCGAGAACGTCACGGGTCACCGCACCGGCCTCGACGGCTCCGGGTTCTGATTCGTCACCTTTCAGCGTCACCGCGATCGTGCTCGGTGGCTTGACGACTTCGCTTCCCCCAGTTGTTGTCGGCGTGGCGATTGGTGTCGGTCCGACCGGGGAGGAGAAAAGTGACGCCGTTGTCGAGGGGAACGGCGAGCCGAGATAGGTCACGAGGGCCAGCTCGTAGCCGCCTTGTGGCAGCACCGTTCCGAGCAATTTCTGCTGGGCGACATTGTGGACGACCAAGGTGATCCCGGCCTGCAGGAGCTGAGCCTGCAGCTGGGCTTCGACCGAGCGGGCGAGCGGGTTCGCGGTCGGGCCGACGAGATACAGCGTCAGCGGTGTGCCGCTGGCATCTTTCAACAGACCATCGGCGTCCATCGTGAACCCGACCTCGCTGAGCAGTTCGTCGGCCTCGCTGTCGTCGACGACGCTGTAGCTCGAGTCATTACCTTGGCTGCCCGGCGCGCCAGCTTCATAGACGCGGTTGCCATCGGTCTGGCCAAAACTTGTCTGCAGCCCAATCGTGTTGGAAACGATCTGGTGACGGTCGATCGCCTCGGCGATCGCGTCGCGACCGTCGGCGAGGAGATCAACGGGGTGGCGACGTTGAACGCCAGCTGCAGCGACTCGGGCGAGAGCACCGAGCTCTCCAAGAGGCGGTTGCTCTGCGCGACCATCGCATCGAGCGCCGGCTCGGGGTCAAGTTCGGCGACGTTGACCGAACCGCGGTCTGTAGCGCCGCGATCGTTGCGGTCTCGCCATGGACGACCTTGAAGATGATCTCGGAGAGATGGGCTGGCTTGCCGCCATAGGAAGGGTTGCGGCTGAGGACAAGGTCACGACCGGGGTCGAACTTGGTGATCACGAACGGACCGCCGGAGACAACCTTTTTCGGGTCAAATCCGGCGAATGCCGCTGCCCAGCCGTACTTCTCACCGATATGGGCCGGGACGAGGTTGGTAAACAGTGCCTCCCAGTCCGCGTACGGCTTGTAGAAGACGACGTTGACCAACTTGCCGTTGTCCGAGCTCGTGATCGACTTGATGTCGGTGTAGCCGGCATAGTCATCGATCGCCGGCAGGCTCGGTCCGACGACGAGTTGTTGTTGCCAGTTGTAGACAAAGTCCGCCGCGGTGATCTGCACCCCGTCCGACCAGCGCGCTGCGGGCGAGATCGTGTACTGCACCGTCTGGGGACTGACGCTCGTCGGCTCGGCCTGTACTAACAGTCCCGGCCCGAGCACGGCTTGATCGTTCGAGCCGACGACAAAAGGCTGCGGCCAGACGTTTTGCATCACCATCGTCGTCACTTCGTTAGCCCCGCCGGGCGTCGAGGGGTTGAAGTTGGTCGGCAGGCGCGGAACCGCCACGGTGACGACACCACCGTTTTCGAAGACGATCGTCCCTTTCGACAACGTCGTTGACGTCGCTGAGGCCGGTTTTGCTGCTCCAGTGGTAGTGCAGGCGCCCGCGATCAGTGCGAGCAAGCCAAGAACGATCGGGCCGCTCGCCCTTGACCGCCCTAGCCCCACCGCAGCCCGACGATGACCGAGGTCAAGGCGAAGATGACGGCGACGGTGATCGTCAGCCGGTCGAGATTCTTCTCTGCCACAGTCGATCCGGCGGCGGCTGAACCGACGGATGATCCGAACATGTCAGACAGCCCTCCCCCACGACCAGAGTGAAGAAGGATCAACAAGATAAGCGCGAGACGATGCCGCGACTTCGACTGCAACACAGATATCGGTGAGCACGGGCGGTCAGTCCTCCTCAGCTGCGGCTGGCTCTCGCCCGGCGTGGGGCAGATTAGCAGCCCGCGGCGATTTCAACGACGCGAGCAGACCGGCTGCGCCTTCACTTCCCGGCGCGACGATCGTGTTGAAACGGTTGGCGTCTAGGCTGGCACCGCCGACGAGCAGGCCGTCGACGTTCGGGCTGGGAGCAAGCTCGCGCGGCATTTTCTGGCGTGACCGAACCGCCGTACTGGATGCGCGTCGCCTCGGCCGCCGGCGCCGACGAGGCGCGACGAGCTCGGCGCGGATCGCGGCGCACATCTCCTCGGCGTCGTCGGGCGTCGCGGTCTCACCGGTGCCGATCGCCCAGATCGGCTCGTAGGCGACGACCGTGCGCGCGACCACCTCGCGCGGCGCGGCCGCCGAGCGCCGCCGTCAGCTGCGCGCGCGACCTCGCTCATCGCCGCGCCGTCCGCGCGCTCCTCGCAGCGTCTCGCCGACGCAGAGCGATCGGCGTCATCGCGTTGCCGCAGGATCGCGTCGACCTTCGGCGCACGATCTCGTCGGTCTCGCCGAAGTAGCGCCCGACGCTCGGAGTGGCCGGCGATCACGTAGCGCGACGTTGAGCTTGGCGAGCAACTCGGCGCTCACCTCGCCGGTGAACGCGCCGCGGTCCTCGAAGTGGCAGTTCTGCGCGCCGAGCGCGACCGGGACTGGTCGGTCTCGACGAGCGGTCTGCACGGTGCGCAGCGAGGTGAACGGCGGGTGGAGCGACTGACCTCGCGCCCCTCGGGAAGCCGCGCGTCGCGCGGAGCAGCGCGGCCAGCTCCTGCGACGAGCTTCGAGCGCCTCGAAGTGGTTCTCGTGCATCTTCCAGTTGCCGCTGATCAGCACGCCCGCTCGGTCCGGGCTCACGCGGCCGTCGCTCCGCCGCGACCGGCCGGCTTCGCGCGAGCGCCGCGCAGCGCGGCGAGGCCGGGCAGGTCGCCGAACTCGATGCAGCTCGAGCGAGGCGCCGCCGCCGGTCGAGACGTGGTCGATCCGGTCCGCGAGGCCGAGCGCGTCGAGCGCCGCCGCGGTAGTCCCCGCCGCCGACGACGGTGAAGCCGCGGACAGGCCGCGACCGCCTCGGCGACGCGCGCGCGTGCCGGCCGCGAAGCGCGCGTCCTCGAAGACGCCCATCGGGCCCGTTCCAGAACACCGTCCCGCCGTCGACGATCGCTCCGCGGAAGAGCTGCCGGTCGTCGCCGGGCCGATGTCGACGCCCTCCCAGCCGTCGGGCACGTCGGTCCGACGACCTCGCCTGCCGGCCGGTCATCCGGCGCGCGCCGCTCCCCGTCGCGATGCAGCGATCGCCGCCGGGCGCGAGCGCGACGATGTCGGACGGCAAGATGACTCGCGTCGGCCGGCGAGCAGCGCCGCGGCAGGCCTCGATCTGGTCGGCGTCGAGCAGGGAGGCGCCCGACGCGTGGCCGAGCGCGGCGAGGAACGTGTAGCGCCATGCCGCCGCCGACGACGAGCGCGTCGACCTTGCTCGGCGAGCGCTCGCAGCACGCCGAGCTTGTCGGCGACCTTCGCGCCGCCGAGCACGGCGACGAAGGGCCGCGCCGGGTGCGTCGAGCAGCTGGCCGAGGACCTCGACCTCCCGCGCGAGCAGCCGCCCGGCCGCCGACGGGCAGCAGCGCCGGCGGCCCGACGATCGAGGCGTGGGCGCGGTGCGAGACGCCGAAGGCGTCGTTGACGTAGAGGTCGTGGCCCGTCGACGAGCCGGTCGACGAAGGCCGGGTCGTTGGCCTCCTCGCCCGGGATCGAAGCGCAGGTTCTCCAGCAGCTCGACCCCGGGCGCCAGCTCGGCCAGCGCGCTCGCGCGACCGGCGCCAGCTCGATAGCGCGGGTCGACGGCTGCCCTTCGGGCGCCCGAGGTGGGTGCAGGCGGTGACCGGCGCGCCGCGCTCGAGGAGCCACTCGATCGTCGGCAGCGCGGCGCGGATGCGGAAGTCGTCGGCGACGACGCTGCCGGCCGTCGGCCGTCGACGAGCGGCACGTTGAAGTCGGCGCGGACGAGCACCCGCTTGCCCTGCGAGCGTCGGGCAGGTCCTCGAGGACCGGGAGCCAGGCCGGCCGGCGTCACGTCAGCTGCGCCGACGAGCCCGACGAGGTCGACGAGGCGGTTCGAGTAGCCCCACTCGTTGTCGTACCAGCCGAAGACCTTGACGAGCGTCGTCCGTCGCCGAGCGGCATCGCCATCGTCAGCGCGGAGTCGAAGGTGCACGACGCCGGCGAGCCGACGATGTCGGAGGAGACGATCGGCGTCCTCGGTGTAGACGAGCACCTCGGCGAGCGGCCCGTCGGCGGCGGCCGCGCGGAACGCCGCGTTGACCGTCGTCGACGTCGACCTCCGCGCCGACGATCGCCGGTGAAGTCGGTGATCGAGCCGTCCTGCACCGGGACCCGCAGCGAGGTGCCGTCGAGGCGGCCCTTCATCGCCTGCAGCACGAGGCTCGGTCGCCCGGGCCGCGCCGGTCGACGGTCGGCACGATGTTCACCGCCGCGGCACGGGCCCGGCGCAGGTCGTCGTGGGCCAGGTCGAGCAGCTCCTGGTCGTTGGTGTAGGCGTGGACCGTCGTCATCAGGCCCTGCTCGACGCCGAAGGCGTCGTCGAGGACCTTCACCATCGGCACGAAGCAGTTCGTCGTGCACGAGGCGTTGGAGACGACGAAGTGGCGGTCGGGGTCGAAGGTGTCGTCGTTGACGCCGATGACGAAGGTCGCGTCGGCGTCGTCGCCGGCGCCGAGATGACGACGCGTCGCGCGCCGGCCTCGAGGTGCGCGGCGGCCGCGTCGCGCTCGTGAAGCGCCCCGTCGACTCGATGACGACGTCGATGCCGAGCTCGCCCCACGGCAGCGCCGTCGGGTCGCGCTCGGCGAAGACGGCGATCTGCGTGCCGTCGACGACGAGGTCCCGCGTCGTCGACCTCGACCGTGCCCGGCGAAGCGGCCGTGCGTCGAGTCGTAGCGCAGCAGGTGGGCGTTGGCTCTCCGGCGCGACGAGGTCGTTGACGGCGACGAGCTCGACGTCGGCTCCGGACTGGCATGCGCCGCGCGCAGGAAGTTGCGACCGATCCGGCCGAAGCCGTTGATCGCCGACCCGTACGGTCACTAATCCTCAACCCCCTGCTACAAAGAACTGTCCCGCACCATTGCAGGATGCACAATCTCGCTCAGCGGGACCACTCTCTGCAACCATCGATTTGTCGAAGCCCCCCGTGAGCAAGGTCATAGAAGGGCCCGCAGCACCTCGGCGAGGAGCCGTTCGTTGTGCATCAGGCCGCTCGAACTGGCCAGCGGGGCGATCGTGACGGCGATCCCGGCCGGTATCTCGCCGAGCGGCATCGTCGCCGGGTCGGTGACGACATCGTCGGGGACAACGCCGTGCGCGACAAGGGCGCGCACGTGGGCACCGGTGCCACCCGCTTTTCGCCCTTCAAGGTCGCCAGGTCATACTCATTCAAGGTCCATCCCATATCGTTCGCGCGGCCACGCAATCGCACGTTGTGCTCTTTCGAGCCCGTAAAATATAAAAGCGCCGCCCCGAAATTATCCTTTTCGAGTAGCCGCACATCCACCTGCAACCCATTCGACAACGTAAAACTGACCTTATTTTCCCCGTGCGCCAAAACCTGATCGATGCTCGGAAATTTCAAGATGTGCTTCGCCACCTCATCAATCACATCCTGCCGCGTGGCACCAGCATTCTTGCCGGTGCTCTTGGGTTTCTTCTCCTCCGCCATGGTCACGAGCAAATCCAAGTCCCCGATTGTTTCCTTCCCCCTCCGCAATGACCCCGCCGGCGTCACACTTTCCACGCTCTTCCCCGCCTTCCTGATGTGCTCCGCAATGTCCGACGCGGCCTCTTCCACCGCACTGATCAAAAATCGTCCCGATCCCTTCTTGAACGTCTCCACCGCCTTCAGGATGTTCTGCTCGCTTTTTTCCCCGAATCCCGCCAAGTCGCGCAATTTCCCCCCACGCGCCAGCTCCTCCACCTCCGCGACAGTCGCGCACTTGAACTGCTGCCACAAGAACAAAACCTTCTTCGGTCCCAACGACTGCAGCGTCAGCACCTCCAGCAATGTCGGCGGAAACTTCTTCAGCATCTTCTGCCGCAGCGAATAATCGCCAGTCTTTACGATCTCCGTAAGGTGCTCCACCATCCGCGAGCCGATTCCTGGCAACTCCAGCAATTTCTCCGGTGTCGTCACTAGCTGCTCGACCGGCTGCGGCAATCCCTCGATCAACTCCGCCGCCTTCTCATAGCTCCGGTAGCGGCCAATAATCGCTCCATCAATCTCCAACAACTGTGCGGTCTCCCGCAGGATCCGCGCGATCTGCCTGTTATCCATGCCCGCGATTATATCCCGATCCCTTCGGCTTCAGAGCGACCCGGCAAAGGGCCGCAGCCATTCCGCAAACCGCCAGTGTGTTGGAGTCTTTCCAAAAAAAACCGGCGGAAGCGATCGCTTCCGCCGGATAAATCCAAACTCGCAATTACACCGGTTTGGACACATTCGCCGCTTGGGGTCCTTTCGGGCCTTGCACTATCTCGAACTCTACCGGATCTCCTTCCTGCAACGTCCGGTATCCATCACCGACGATCGCTGAATAATGTACGAAAACATCGGGCCCGTCGTCCCTCCCTATGAATCCGTATCCCTTCGAGTTATTAAACCACTTTACGGTTCCTTGCACTTCGTGTCTCCTTTGGCAGGTGACCAGCTGTTTCTACTCTTGGGGCGGATCAGAAACGAATCGCCGCCATGAGCACGAATTGCGTGGAGTGTATCAAAATGGCTTTCCCAGTCAATATAACTAGCTCAAAAAAATCCTTCCCTGTGCATTTTTATGCAGACAATCGTTTAAACCTCCGTCTCAACCCTGTCTCAAAAAAGTAAGGTAGAACAAAATCCCGGCGATGGACTTGGCATCCCGCAGGCTTCCATTTTTCATCAACTTCTTCAGCTTTTCCGGCCGATACGCATGGGAAATTAATTTCTCATCCGCCTCCGGCTCCGCCTTTCCCGCCGTCAGCCCCTCAGCAAGTAAAATATGCATTCTTTCCTCGAGAAATCCTGGGGTAGGAAAGACATCTAGAAATTCGGTGAATCGTTTTGCTCGATAGCCGGTCTCTTCCCGCAACTCCCGAGCCGCTCCCTCCTTCACCGTCTCGCCTCCATCCATCCGCCCGGCCACCAGTTCCCATAAATATTGCCGGGCGGCATGCCGGTATTGCCGCACCATCACGATTCTGCCGTCGTCCAGGACCGGCAAGATCACCACCGATCCCGGATGCGAGATAACTTCCCGCGTAGCCCGCAGCCCGTCCGGCTCCACAATCTCATCCCGCCGAACCCCAAACACTTTCCCCTGATAAACCATCTTGCTCTTCACCATCTTCTCTTTACTCTGAGCCATCTCTCTCCCTTCGTAGTGCCGGTCATCCTGCCGGTTCTCCCTCACCGAACTTACCATCAAACGCAAACTGTACCTTCTAGTGGCAGGGTTCAGGTCCGTGCCTTTCCCCCCGTGTCTGGTCATCACCCAAACCGAAGATCGGTGATCCCGAGCGAGATCGCAAGCCGAGTGCGCGACGGACCTGCCTCTCCCGAGCACTCCACCCGAGGTGAGCTCGCGCCTCCCCATTACGCCCCTCTCTCAGCCATTCGGCCTCTTTCCGTCGCCACGCATGACTCGCCACTTCCTCGTGCCCCGCGCTATACTCAACCTGTCCTCCCCAATGCCCATCAACGCCATCATCGTTGACGACGAAAAGCCCGCCCGCGAAGAACTCGCCTTTCTCTTGAAAGCCTTCCCCGAGATTCATCTCCTGGCGCAAGGCAAAAACGGCCTCGACGCCGTAAACCTGATCAAAGAACATTCCCCAGATTTGGTCTTCCTGGACGTCCAAATGCCCGGACTCGACGGCTTTGGCGTTCTCCAGAAACTCGCTGAGCGCAAACTCAAAATCCCGCACGTCGTCTTTGCCACCGCCTTCGATCACTACGCCGTCCAAGCCTTCGACGTAAACGCCGTGGACTATGTCTTGAAGCCCTTCGACAAAGACCGCCTCTTTAAGGCGATCCAAAAAGTAAAACGAGAAATCGAATCCCAAACAAGTCCGACCGATCGTCTCGAACAACTCGTCAACCAACTGGTCACACCGAAGCCCGTTTCCTCCCAGCCCTCCAAAGTCCTCCTTCGCTCTCAGCAACGCATGCTCCTCGTCGATTCCCGCGATCTGATCTTCGCCTCTATTGAAGGAGGCCTGATTTCGATCACCGCCAAAGACACCGAAGGCACCTCCAACTACCGCACCCTCGACGAACTCCTCGCCGCCCTGGACGCGGAATCCTTCTGGCGCCCACACCGCTCCTATCTCGTCAACATTCACCACATCAAAGAAGTTGTCCCCTGGTTCAAATCCAGCTTCATGCTGAAAATGAACGACAAAAAACAATCCGAAATCCCAGTCAGCCGCCAACAAACCAAGCGCCTCCGCGAACTCTTCAACCTGTAACTGATATCCTCTTCAACCCGTTCCTTCCTGTTTTTGTCATTCTTATCGAGCCCCTGCCTTCCGAGGGGGCCGTTTCAACCTTTCACTGAACCCCATTTGCATCTTCCAATTTTCGCATTTTCCAATTTCCGTTTTCGCCTTTCGCCCCCTGCTACTTTCCACCATGCTAAACTTTCCTCCCGTCATGGACTTGTCCCTCTCCGACCACCAACTCCTCATCCGTGACACCGTCCGCGAATTCATGCACACCGAAGTGCGTCCGCACGTAAAAGACTGGGAACGCACCGACTATTTCCCGCTCGAGGCCATAAAAAAACTGGGCGTCCTCGGCTGCTGCGGGATGCTCATGCCCGAAACATGGGGTGGCCCCGGCCTGGACACCATCTCCTACGTGCTAATGCTCGAAGAAGTAGCCAAAATCCACGCCGCCATGTCCACGGCGATGGCCGTTACAAATTCCGCCGTCCAACTCCCTCTCCTGGCCCACGGCACAGAAGTGCAAAAAGAACGCTACCTCCGCCGTCTGGCCTCCGGTGAAATCCTTGGCTCCTTCTGCCTGACCGAGTCCTCGGCCGGCTCCGACGCCGCCGGCATCCAATCCACCGCCTCTTGTCGTGGCCGAACTTTCGATCGGCCAAGCGAGTCCGCGAGCGGCTCCGAATCCTATCTCCTGAACGGCACCAAAACCTGGGTCACCAACGGTTCCCACGCCGGTCTCTATCTCATCTTCGCCAAAACCGATCCGGCCGCCGCCGGAAAGGGAATCACCGCCTTCCTCGTCGAACCGAACACTCCCGGCCTGAAAATCGGCCGCCACGAAGACAAGATGGGTCAGCGCAGCTCTCCCTCCGTAGAAATTCTCCTGAACGATTGCTTTGTTCCCGCAGAAAACCGTCTAGGCGAGGAAGGCGCGGGCCTGAAAATCGCGCTCGCCGCTCTCGACGGGGGCCGCATCGGCATAGCAGCCCAAGCTGTAGGCCTCGCCCAGGGCGCCCTCGACGAATCCGTAAAGTATGCAAAAGCCCGTAAAGCCTTCAACAAATCCATTTCCGAATTCCAAGCCATCCAATCGATGCTCGCCGATATGCACACCGAAATCGAAGCCGCCCGTGCCCTTCTGTACAGCGCCGCCTTCCAAAAAGATCTCAACTCACTTCCTGTCGCACAGGGCGAGTCTCTGAGCGCTGCCGCCTTTTCTTCCGCAGGCCACGTCTCTTCCGCCTCCTCCCGCGCCAAACTTTACGCCTCCGAAATGGTCAATCGCGTCGTCTACAAAGCCGTGCAAATCCACGGTTCGCTCGGCTATTCCCGCGAATCCGAAGTCGAACGTATGTATCGCGACGCCCGTGTCATCTCCATCTACGAAGGCACCAGCGAAATCCAGCGCATGATCATCGCCCGCGATCTCCTAGGCCGTTCCTAATCGGCAACCCTTTGCGGCTTGCCTAGGACCAAAAACGTTGTCATTCTGAGCGGAAGGAAGGACCTGCTTTGTTTTTTTTCTGTGTCCCTTGTGGTGAATCCCACCCGAGATGCTTCACCTCGGTCTATGTTCCAGTTCTTCACTTCCCACTCGCCACTTCCTCAATTCCGTTCTAAAATCCCGGAAATGCGCCGCATTGTCTCTGCCTCGGCATCTCCCTCGACGGCTACATCGCCCGCCCCGACGGCTCCGTCGACTTCCTCTTTATGCCTAAGGACTACTCCATGGCGCCCTTCTTCAAAACCTGCGACGTTGCCATCATGGGCCGCAAGACCCTCGAAGCCGGCTTGAGCCTGGGAAAAACCGATACCATCGCGACCCCCGGCTTGACCTGCTACGTTTTCTCCCGGACTCTCCCGCCGGGCGAACGCAACGGCGCCACGGTCGTCAAGGAGTCCCCAAAATCCTTCGTCGCCTCGCTCCGCAAACGCAGAGGAAAAAACATTTGGCACATGGGCGGAGGCGAACTGGCGGTCGAATTCCTGAAAGACGACCTAATCGACGAGCTCTACCTGGGTGTCGTCCCGAAGCTAATTGGCGCAGGCATCCCGCTCTACCCAAGCGCCTTCCCCGAACGCCACTTCCGCCTCCTTGAAAACAAATCCTTCTCCGAAGGCCTAATCACCCTAAAATACGAACGCCACCGCACCAGGTCCAAATCCAAAAAGCCCGTGTAGGACCGAACTTTAGAATCGGCCAATCGAGTTCGTGAACGCCTCGGAAGCCTTGGCATCGACTCTTTGCGGCTTCTCCGTGTCCTTCGCGCCTCTCCGTTATTTTTCTCTTCCTCTTCCATCTGCTATCCTCTTAAATCTACCGGAGCGAAACTTTGCCCACGACCACCGCCACAAAACGCGTCCTCTCCGGCATGCGCCCGACCGGACGCCTCCACATCGGCCACTACTTCGGCGCTCTGCAAAACTGGGTCAACCTCCAATCCAATTCCGACTACGAATGTTTCTACTTCGTCGCCGACTGGCACGCGCTGACCTCCGACTACGCCGACACCTCCGCCATCGCCGAAAATTCCCTGCAAATCACCATCGACTATCTGGCCGCCGGCCTCGACCCGCAAAAATCGGTAATTTTTCTGCAATCCGAAGTTCCCGAACACGCCGAACTCCACCTCCTGCTCTCGATGGTTACCCCCCTCGGCTGGCTGGAACGCATCCCCACCTATAAAGAGCAACTCGAAAACATCCAAAACAAAGACCTCCACACCTACGGCTTCCTCGGCTATCCAACCCTGCAAACCGCCGACATCGTCATGTACTCCGACCCAGGAAAAAGTCTGTGCGTGCCGGTAGGCGAAGACCAAGTCTCCCACGTCGAATTCAGCCGCGAACTCGTCCGCCGCTTCAATGGTTTTTATGGAGTCAAACTCGACGCCCGCCTTCGCGATCGGAAGCACTTTAGCGATGTCAGTGGGATGTATCGAGCACTTCATAAAGGTGCGACGCCGCCACTTGCATTTCTATCGCCACCCAGTGCAGACCCGATGGGCGGAGAGAATTGGCTCGAGATCGATAAGAATCTGCGAACAAGAATTCAAGAGGTCGGACCGAGAAATGCAATCGAGCTGCTTGGAGAATTTGCGAAATTCGTTGAAGTCATGGAGGTTCTTGCTGAACCGGAGGCAAGGCTCACTCCTACTCCTCGCATCCCCGGCCTAGACGGCAGAAAAATGTCTAAATCCTATGGCAACGCTATCACGCTCTCTGAATCCGACGCCGACATCCGCTCCAAAACCAAAACCATGGTCACCGATCCGGCGCGCAAACGCCGCAGCGACCCCGGCAATCCCGACATCTGCCCCGTCTACGATTGGCACAAACTCTTCTCTCCTGCGGACACTTTAGAGTGGGCAGCCGCAGGCTGCCGCACAGCCGGTATCGGCTGCATCGAATGCAAATCCGCCATGGCCGACAACCTCATCAAATGGATTGCCCCAATCCGCGAGCGCCGCCTAACCCACGAGGAAAATCCGAAACAAGTCCTCGAACTGCTAGACCAAGGCTCCGCCAAAGCAAGCAAGTCCGCAAAGCACACAATGCAGCGAGTACGCGACTCCATCTTCCACTGGCCCTCCAAACGAGCCTTCCTGTAGCTCACGCCTTCCAGGCCTTGCATGGTGCCAAGTCCTCCGACCTAAGTAGCAGCAAATCTTCAAGCGAGCGGAGGGCGCAAAACGAGGATCCGTCTTCAATCCGCGCGCATTTCCCAAACCAAAACGTTGTCCTCCTAAGCGAAAGACCTGCTTTTTCTTCTGTGCCCTCCATGACCCCTCGCGTGAACCCTCCGCCCGGCGGTTGACTTTCTCCCGACTCGCCACTCTTCACTCGCCACTGATACACTATCTCCACCAATGGCCACTCCCTACAGAATCAACATCCCCCTCTACGAAGGCCCTCTCGACCTGCTTCTCGATCTCATCAAGAAGCAGGAAATGAACATTCACGACATCCAAATCTCCAAAATCACATCCCAATATCTCGACTACCTCCACCAACTCGAAACTCTCAACGTCGACGTCTCCGCTGAATTCATCTACATGGCCGCCACGCTCATCTACATCAAGTCCAAAATGCTTCTCCCTCCGGATCCCCTCGCCACTCCCGATGAGCAATCCACCGACCCTCGCGAAGAACTCGTGCAGCGCCTGCTCGAGCACGAAAAATTCAAAAACGCGGCGCAGCTCCTCTATCAAAAGCAACAAATCGAAGAAAACGTCTGGTCTAAGCCCGACAAATCCCTGTACAACGACGAAGCCACGGAAGGCGAACTGGTCGTCTCGCTCGTCGATCTAGTCCGCGTCTTCCAACAAGTCCTCGAACGCAAAAAAGAAGTCACTCGCATCGAACTCCAGCACGAAACATTCACCGTCGCGCAAATGATTGCCCAGGTCCGCGGCCAAATCCTCTCGAGCGACACCAACTCCATCAGCCTCATTCAATTCTTCGAAGCCTGCCCAAGCCGTCACGCGATGATCGTAGCGTTCCTAGCGGTCCTCGAAATGGTCAAACTCCAAGCCATCGCCCTGGCCCAGGAAAAACCATTCGGTGAAATCCGAATCAAGAAATCCGAATCCTTCAACACTGCTTTCGACGAAAATGGTGCCCTGCGCATCGACGCCGAATACCAATAATGAGAAAAATGAAGTAAAGAAAGGAAGTAAGGGAAGCATAGGATTTCTTTTCCTAACCAGGTCGGGCCTTTCCTGTACCTCCTTTACCTCCTATACTTCCCTTACCTCCGAAAGAAGGGACTTCATGACCGACTCCGAACGCAAAGCCGCTCTCGAAGCCATCATTTATGCCGCCGACGAGCCCGCCACTCTCGACCAGCTCGCTACCACCGTTGGCGAAGACAAGCTTCTCGTCAAAGCCGCTCTCGACGAATTAATCGCGTCCTACGCCGCCGAGGACCGCGGCATCGAAGTCCGCTCCGTAGCGGGCGGCTACAAGATGTACACCAAGCCGCAGCACCACGACGTAGTCCGCCGTTTCATCAAATCGTTGCGACCACCTCTGCGCCTCTCGATGCCTGCACTCGAAACGCTAGCGGTCATTGCCTATAAACAACCGGTTACCGCTCCTGAAATCTCCGAAATTCGCAGCGTCAACACCTCCGGCGTAATCTCCACTCTGCTCGACAAAAAACTGATCACCACCGCCGGACGCAAAGAGGTCATCGGTCGCCCTATCCTCTACAAGACTTCCAAAGAATTCCTGATGCGCTTTGGCCTAAGCGACCTCGATGAACTCCCCAGCCTGAAAGAATTCGAAGCCCTGGCCCGCGAAGCGCTCGGCACCGACGACGCCTTCCCCTCCGACGTCAGCGAACCTCCTGTCGTCGAACTTCACCTCGAAACCGACATCGCGAACGCCCGCGGGCTGGAGCCGGATCTGTCTGAAGCAATTCACAACGTCGAAGTAGAACTAGCGAGCGCAGAAGCCGAACGTGAGCACGAAGCCCTGGCCACCAGCGAAGGCATGCCCTCCGGCCAACTCGACGAAGACCCGCCCCCACCAACAACAGCCAAATCCACCTCCGCCTAATTCCGCCATCCGCGCCGAAGGTGTGGCACAAGCACGTCAGAGTTCGATACAAAATCTAAACCCGTCGAGCGCCGGCAGCCGTGACATGTCTTGAGCAAGCTTCGGCGGCTCTCTCGATTATCTGCTATCCTTAACTCTCACATCCAAAACGAAAAACCATCGGCGAAAACTTCTCACTCCTCCATGCTCGAACGCCTGCAAAAAATTATCTCCCGAGCCGGCATCGCTTCCCGCCGGCACGCCGAGCAACTCATCCTCTCCGGCCAGGTTCGCGTGAATGGCAAAACCGTCACTGAGCTCGGCACTAAAGCCGACCCCTCCGCCGACAAAATCGAAGCTGCGGGCCGCAGCATCGAGTCCATTCCCCGCCACGTCTACCTTCTCCTCCACAAACCGCCGGAAGTCGTCTCCTCGCTCGCCGACCCTGAAGGCCGCAAAACTCTCCGCAATTTCCTCCGAGGCTTTCCCGAACGCGTCTACCCGGTCGGCAATCTCGAATACGCCGCATCGGGCCTGGTCTTCCTCACCAATGACGGTGACCTCGCCGCCCAACTCCTCAAGCACTGGAATCAACTCGAGCAGACCTACCACATCAAAATCAAAGGTATGCTCACGCTAGCCGACCTCGATCGCCTCAGCAGGGAACTACGTGTCAAATTGAAAACGATTCGTCAGCCTGAAGCCACGCGCCGCCACAGCGCGAACTACTGGTATCAACTAACCATGCAAGGCGCCAAACTCGAATCCTTGCGCAACGCCCTCTTCCGGGAGCACCACCCGGTCGAAAAAGTGATGCGTATCGGCCTGGGCCCGCTCTCGATCGAAGGCATCCCTCGAGGCCGCTATCATCTCGTTGAAAAACGCCAAGTCGAGACCCTAGCCAAACCCAAGAAACCAAAGCCCCGCAAACCACAGACAAAGCTGTAGCTGAACCTACCGCGTGACACACGCTTGGTTCTTAAGGGTGGATTTTCCCAACAGGCATTCCGTGTTCGATTTGCTCGCTAGCAACCGAATCGCGTAGCTTTCTGGCGAACCATTCAACGACGAATCAAGAAACCCTTTGTAGCAAAGGTGAACCCAAACTTCGCTTCTCGCGCATCGTCACGGCGGTAATCGTCTGGATGGGCCCTGAAGTATGTGTCCATCGCCTCGAACGGCCCGGGGCCGTGGCTGGCATAAACCGGATGCCCGTTCACGTTCGTGTCTTCTACGATCAAATAGTCCCCGGGAACCAGGACGGACCGGAGCGATTTCATCTCGGCCAAAACATGCGCCTCTCTGTGATCGCTATCGAGAATCGCAAACACGGGTCCAGGATATTCGCGTCGCAAAGTGGCAATTCTCTCCGCCACTCGCGGGTCCACGGAAGACAGTGTCAGTAATTCAACGTCAGGATCCCTCCGCGTGCGCTCGGAGATGTTGGACGCATCGACGTCCACCGAAAGAAGTCTGAATCGATTCCCGATCTGACGCATCACATCGGCGAAAAACAATGCGGAACCACCGAAGCGCGTCCCGAATTCGATCACCAGCGAAGGCTTCCGTGAGGCAAGAATCTCCTGGTAATTCCACATGTCACTGGGCGATTTCAGCGTCTTCACGCCGATCCAGGTGGTGGTGTCCCAGATGCGGTTCTGGTAATACCAAAGGTGGTAGCGGGTCGCGGCTGACCGGAAGAATCCCAGCTTCGACTGTACCTTTCGCAGAAAGTTCATGAATCTCCCGTAGAATGAAATTCTCAACAAAAGCTTGATCGGTTGACCGCAACGTTAAATACAGGCGTGACATGGCGCTGCGAGAGTGCTCTTAATCGACCGCTCTTTTCGTCGCTCTGGGCAGCTCTAGAAAAATTATAGCAAACTGATCTTCTTACATTCACTCGCTACTAGCCACTCATCACTTTTTTCTTTATTGTTAATCTAAAGCAAATAATCCTCATGGACCGCCTCCAAAAAATCCTGGCGGCCGCCGGCGTGGCCTCGCGCCGCAAGGCCGAGCAACTCATCTCCACCGGTCGCGTCGCCGTCAACGGCAAAACCGTCACTGAACTCGGCAGCAAAGCCGATCCCGCGACCGACACTATCACGGTCGATGGAAAACCTCTTCAACCCGCAGAACGATTTGTCTATTTCCTGCTGAACAAACCGAAGGGTTACGTCACCACCGTCTCCGACCCCGAAGGCCGCCCCACCGTCATGCAACTCCTCGGCCATGTCCGCGAACGCGTCTACCCCGTCGGCCGCCTCGACTACGCCAGCGAAGGACTCCTCCTACTCACCAACGACGGAGATTTAGCCCAACAACTCACCAAAGCCGCCTCGCACGTCCCCAAAACCTACCAGGTCAAGATCAACGGCCAGCCAAACGAGCGGGCGATCGAACAGCTCCGCAACGGCGTAACCATCACACTCGACGACGACCGCCGCGTAAAAACGTCTCCCGCGAAAATCCGCCTCCTCGAAAATACCCCGAATCCCTGGTACGAAGTCATCCTGATCGAAGGCCGCAACCGGCAAATCCGCCGCATGTTCCAATCAGTTGGCTTCCTGGTCGAAAAAATCAAGCGCGTGCAACTGGGTCCCGTAATCCTAGACGTGGGCCCAGGCAAATTCCGCCCCCTGACCAAAAGCGAAGTGTACCAACTAAAATCCCTAACCAAGTAAGTGGCGTTACTCCCTACCGCGCGAGCGCGGGGTGCAAAGCCAAACTCGTCAAGCGCCGTAGCCGCGACGGCAGTGGGGTCGTCCGACTGCCACCGTTTCCCCGCTCACACGCTAATAACCGATAACAAAAAACTCGCCCCGCCCCCTACACAAACTCTTATCCGCATCATAAAATATTCTCATGACCCACACCCTCGAAGAGCTCATCCCCGACTACATCCAGGGCCTCCCCGCCTACGTCCCGGGCAAACCCGTCGAAGAGGTCGAGCAAGATCTAAAAATCCACGCTGTCAAATTGGCTTCTAACGAAAACCCTCTTGGCCCTTCCCCCAAAGCCATGGAAGCCGCCCGCCGCGCTCTCGGCGACGCCAACTGGTACCCCGACGGCGGCAGCAAACGTCTCCGCGAAATTCTCGCCGCCCGCAACCAAGTCCGTTTCGAGGAAGTCTTCGTCGGCCTCGGCTCGAGCGAAATCATCGATCTCGCCTCGCGAGTGCTCCTCAGTCCCGGCCGCAACGGCATCACCAGCGAAGGCACCTTCGCTCTGTTTTCCATTGCCATCCGCGCCAGCGGCGGCCGCCTGATTCAGACTCCGATGCGCAATTACACTTTCGACCTCGACGCCATTGCCGCTGCCGTCACCACGCAAACCCGCGTCATCTACATCGCCAATCCCAACAACCCTACCGGCACGGCTTTCGGCCGAGTCGAATTCTCGGCTTTTCTCAAAAAAGTCCCCGGCGACGTTCTCGTCGTCCTCGACGAAGCCTACCGCGAATATGCCGCTCGGCCCGATCTGCCCAACTCCCGCGAGCTTTTTCGCCAATACAACAACATCCTGACCCTCCGCACCTTCTCGAAAGTCTATGGCTTAGCCGGACTGCGCATTGGCTACGGCATCGGCCACCCCACGCTCGTTGCCGAAATGAACAAGCTCCGCACGCCCTTCAACGTCACCAGCGTCGGCCAAGCCGCCGCCCTCGCCGCGCTCACCGACGACGAGCACGTTCACCGTTCCGTCGAATCCAACCGCATCGAACGCCAGCGCCTGTTCGACAAACTTCGCACACTCGGACTCGCTCCGGTTCTTAGCGAAACCAATTTCCTCTTTGTTCCCGTGGGCCCCAACGCCAAATCTCTCTGCGACGAACTCCTCCGCGAAGGTGTCATCGTCCGCCCGATGGCCTGGATGGGCTTCCCTGATTCCATCCGCATCTCGATCGGCAGCCCCACAGAAAACACCAAACTTCTGCACGCTCTCTCGACCGCCCTCCCCCGCTACTCCTCCCTCGTCTAGCCCGCACCCGGGCCGTGTCGTGGGCGGAGCTCGAGACTGGCTACCTTTCTGATTCGATCCCTGCCGCACGGCCTCGACCCACCGTGGAGTCCGGCCGGGTGCCTTGCCCTTTGTTTTCGTGAGGGATCTTAGGTTTTCTTCCCATACGCTTTCACCAATTTCTCTTCTACCTGATACCATCCGTCCTTTATACGACGAACATGGCAAATTCTGTCGATCCCATTACCGATCTCCTTCGCGAATCCAAAACCATCGCCGTCGTCGGCCTATCCTCCAATCCTCTCCGTCCCTCCCATGACGTGGCCTCCTACCTCCAACGCGCCGGCTACCAAATCATCCCGGTCAACCCAAACGAATCCGAGGTCCTCGGCCAAAAATCCTATGCTCACCTCGAAGACATCCCTGTCCCCATCGACATCGTCGACGTCTTCCGCCGCCCAGAAAATGTGCCCGCCGTAGCCGACTCCGCCATCGCCATCCGCGCCAAATGCCTCTGGCTACAGCAAGGCATCATCCACATCCAGGCCGCAGCAAAAGCGCAAGCCGCCGGGCTCCTCGTGATCCAAGACGCGTGCCTTTTCGTCGAACACAAAAAACGGAGAATGGAATTGAAAAATAGAAATTAGAAGCTAGGTCCTGTCTATTTGCGGCAGGCAGGGGGCTCGGCAGGTTTGGCGTGCGCAGTGTTCTGCTCGAGACAGGATGCGACGATCGAAAAGGGATTTCTCACTTCGTTCGGAATCACCGGCACGGGTGCGAAAAAGAGCGCCGTTCGAACGGGCGGGTCGAGAGCTCCGCTTGGTCTTCTCTGCTCGTCAACGGTGCCCTTCGTGTCGCTACGTTAATCGCTTCTCTTAAAACCCGAATACCTGCAAATTCCTCTTCCCCGGCAGCACGATCGCCAAATATCTCCCATCGCTCGAGAGCGCATATTCCCGTACCGCCAACCCATGCAACAACTGCCGAGGCTCCGGCTCGGTTACCGGCACGACCTGTCCTCTCCGAAACGCCACCAGCTGCGGCACGCGGAACGTCACCAGGTCGGCCGACTTCTTCTCCACCGTCCTCTTCACATAAATCTCCGTCTCGTCCGCGTTCCACTGCACCACTCCCAATCCGACGCGCATTCGCACCACGCGGTCCGGCCTCTCCAAGTCCCGAATCTCCAAAACTTCGCGATCCAAGAAGTAGGCAGCCTTTGTTCCGCTCGGCGAAACCGAAAGCCCTCCCAAATATGCATCGAGTGTGGCCAACTCCTTGTCATCCTGAGACAGCAAATCCAGCCGCTGCATCCGCGGCGGCCCTTCCATATTCCGGTCTCTTTCAATGGCAATCGCCGAGTTGCTCCCGGGCACCCGCACCGCGTTGATAAATGTCCGCCCCTCGAAAGCCTTCGTCGGAGGCCCACCCGCCACGTACAAATACTTCATCGAAAACAGCTCCCGGGCCATCTCGTCGGTCAAATACACTAGCGTCCCGTTGTCCCGCAGCCACATCGGCGCCTCCGCGTCCGGTACCAGCGGGTCCGGTCCCATCGGGTGCAATTCGCGCCCCGAATCATCCAGCAACAACAGTGCCCGCACGTCGTCGTGATGTTCGTCTTCCGGATCGACAGTCGTTGTGAATAACTGTATTGCCACAATGCGCCCATTCGGCGACCAGGTGAACGACTCCACCTGGTATGTGAACGGCTTGTCGCCGTGCGTAAATTTCTGCCCCTCTAAAATCCGTCGCCGTTTCCCATTCGTCTCCGCAATAAAAATATCGTCGCGCTGCATATCATATTTTTTGTTCTTGAACATCCGGCGCACCGAAAACACAATCCGCCCATCCGGCGCATACGCAAACGCGGTAACCTCATCATCCACATTCATAACCGGCTTATCCAAATTCTGAGCGCAAGCCGCCGCAGCCCACAGCAGGAAACTGCCAAATATCACCAAAAGGAGTTGTAGAGCCCGCTTTCTGAAGCCGGCCGTTTCAACCGTCACAAAAACCTCACCGCACGTTGCCGACCGCTTGCCCAGAATCCGTATTTTCCACTTTCTCGTTGCCAACTTGGCCCGCCCTTCATCTCTGCGTTATCTCCGAAACTTCGGCATCTCTCCATTAATTCGTTCTTCGCTCCTGTTCATTTCCTGAGGGCCCCGGATGCTTCCCCGTATACTCCGAGCAGCACGGTTTCTCCACCGGCGTAAACTCCATCAACTCCACCCGCGTCTCGTCCGGGTCATACAAATTCAACTGCCACTTCCCATCCCGCCCAATCTTCGGGCTCTCCGGCAGTTTGACGCCCGTTTTCTCCAATTGACTCGCCGCCGCCTTCAGGTCGGGCACTCCGAGCGCAATATGATTCATCACTCCTAGCGTATGTTTGTCCGCATTCTCCCGCACACCCAACATGTACTCGATCCAATCCGTCCCATCCGGCACCTGCATATCCATCCAATTTGTTTGATCGTCTTTCATTCCACCGTGCCAATACACATGAAATCCCAAAATGTCTTTGTAGAATTTGTCCATCGCATCCCGGTCGTGCACCACAAATCCCGCATGAATGATCTTTTCGTCGAGAGCGGAATCTTGCAAATTCTTCGGATAGTAGGCGCGATACTGGCGCGGCGAATCGACATCCAGAAATGCCAGCGCGTGTCCCTCGGGATCCTTTACCCGGATCATCGTCAGCTCTCCGGTCCTCCGGTCCGATTCATAGTGGATTTTGTTCGTCTTGAAAAGATGCTCCAGTTCCTTCAAGTGGTCCGCGTTGAAACTGACCTCCGCCAGCAAATTTGCTCCCTCGTAAGGCTTCACATACGACAGCAGGACGAATTGGCCGGACCGCAACCGAAACGCGGACGGTTCCCGCGTCTCGCACCAATCGCACGCCCTGGTGGTGCCAGTCACACCCTGATAGAACAAGCGTGCCGCCTTGATATCGGAAACATAGAGGCGTACTCCCGCAATTCCATAAATCTTAGGCCGCTCCGGCTCATTCCCCCGGCCTGCGGGCACAAATATCGCGGCAATCCACATGGCCATGGCAGCCGAGCTCGCGAGTCTCATCTGCTCACCTCCACCGTCATCGGATGACTCCCGGCATACCTTCGTTTCCCGCGCAGCCCCGTTTGGTTTCCTCCTTGTTTTTGTCCGTTCTGTTTAGCTTTCTCGATTCCTGTCCTCGACTTCTTGCGGCCCCGCAGGAGCACTCGCCCCGCTCTTCCTCACCTTCGCAATCTCTCCCATCCTGGCTCGCAATCTCGCTTCAAATCCCTGGTCAGTAGGTTTGTAGTAGACCCTTCCCGAAAGGTTGTCCGGCAAACAGGTCATCTCCGTAACCTTTTCCTCATAGTCGTGCGCGTATTTGTATCCGGCTCCATACCCGATATTTTTCATCAATCCCGTCACTGCATTCCGCAGATGCAAAGGCACCGGGTCCGCCTCCGTCTTCCGCACGTCCGCCATCACTTCTCCATACGCCACATAAATCGCATTCGACTTCGGCGCCAACGACAAATACACAGCCGCCTGCGCCAAGGCCAGATGTCCCTCGGGGGCACCCAAAAAATCAAACGCCTCTTTCGCCGCCAGGGTTACCGCCAGCGCTCCCGGCTCCGCCATTCCAACATCCTCGCTCGCCATGCGCACCATCCGCCGTGCCAAATACAGCGGATCCTCTCCGCTCTCAATCATCCGCGTTAACCAATACAGCGCCGCATCCGGATCCGAATTTCGAACCGACTTGTGTAACGCCGAAATTAAATTGTAATGTTCCTCGCTGGCCTTGTCGTATCGCAACATCTTGCGCTGCAGTACATCCTCCAACAACTCGACCGTAATCCTCTTTTCCGCTGCTTGCAGTGGCACAGGTACTCCTGCCTGTGCTCTTCTCTGCGCCTCTCCCGCACCTTCCGCGTCTCTGCCCTGGGCTTCTTCTTTCCCTCCACTGCTTTTTACGCACAATTCCAAAATGTTGTAAGCCCCCCGCGCATCCCCATTCGCAAACGAGCCAATTCGAAACAACACATCCTCGCTCGCAGCCACATTTTCTCCGCCTAATCCGTGCTCTTTATCCGCCAGTGCTCGCTTCAACAGCTCCACGATCTCCGGCGTGGTTAACGAGTCCAGTACATAAACCTTCGTCCGCGACAAAAGCGGTGAGATCACCTCAAACGACGGATTTTCCGTGGTGGCCCCAATAAACAAAATATGTCCGGCCTCCACATACGGCAGAAACGCATCCTGCTGTGCCTTGTTGAACCGGTGCACCTCGTCCACAAACACAATCGTGCGCTTCGCGCTCCGCGAACGCCGCTCCGCCTCTGCCATGACTTCCTTAATTTCCTTGATGCCGCTCAACACCGCGCTGAAGGCCACAAACTCGCTTTTCGTCACCCGCGCAATCAGCCGCGCCAGTGTCGTCTTCCCACACCCAGGAGGCCCCCAAAACAGCATTGAACTCAAATTGTCCGTTTCAATTTGTACCCGCAGCGGCTTTCCCGGTCCGAGCAACGTCTCTTGTCCTACGACCTCGTCCAGCGTCCGAGGACGCATCCGTTCCGCCAACGGCTGCAACCCCACCGCCGTCTCCGGCTCCGGCAATCCCGCAAACAATCCCATAACGAATGCCGTCTCCTCGACCGCCGTAGTGTCGGGTCTTCAGACCCGTGGTTTCTCAGTGTACCCCACCGCTCGCGCCCCTCAACCTGCCGCTCAGGCCTGCGAGGCCCGAGGCTTTCCCTGCGTCGTGTCTCACAAGTCGATCAGGACCGCCTTAAAAGCGGTCCGTTCTTCTCCGCTCGTTCTCAGCTCCCTCCGCATCTCTGTATCAGCATTTTCGTCTGTGCCATTTTTCGAATTTCCATTCTCAAATTTTCCCTTACTGACTCCCCGCCACCCTGCCCAAATAAG
Source organism: Candidatus Acidiferrales bacterium (assembly GCA_963722985.1). Taxonomy (GTDB): domain Bacteria; phylum Acidobacteriota; class Terriglobia; order Acidiferrales; family UBA7541; genus Acidiferrum. Next base: position 22,912 of record CAVROZ010000014.1, read on the forward strand.
ACTTCAAAAAGGCGTCGCTATCCGACGCCAAACAAACCTGCGCATTCGCCTCTCCATCCATCGGCACCGTGCTCCCATCCTCCCCCACGCTCAACCGCATCGCCTTCATCGGACACAACTCCGGCCAGATCGCATACCCCATGGCCACCGCATCAAACATCGTCGGCGTCGCCTGCCGCGTCTGATACGCCCACTGCTGATACAACACCGTCAACGCATCCGTCAGTGCTGTCCCTTCACTGAACAATCGAGCCCGCTCCAACTCCTCCAACTTGATCTGCGTCGAATCGAGCGGCATGACAAACAACGGCACTCCCGACGCAAACACCTTTTGCGCCGCCCGAACATCACACAAAATGTTCCACTCCGGCATCGCTTTCGTCGGTCCCAACGGATACGCCAACCCGTCATAGCCGCGATACACCGATCCGCCCATCAACACCACGCGCTTTAGCTTCCGGAACGCCTCCGCATCTTTTTCAATTGCCGCCCCCAGATTCGTCTCTGGCCCAATTGCCACCAGCGTGATCTCTCCCGGATGCTTCCCGATCTCTGTGAACAAAAAATCCACCGCGTTCGGCAGCTTCACCTCCGGCTCTCTTTCCGCATACCGCGCTTGCGAAAACGTCAGCGTCCCCTTCGCCGGATATTTCTCCGGTCCCACCGCCACGGGAATATCCGCATGTCCGGTCTCCCGCAAGAACCGCTTTAACAACCGCGCTCGCAACGCCGTATTCCCCCAAGCGGTGGTAATCCCCAGTATCTTCACCTCCGGACTCTGCAACGCCAACGCAATCGCAAACGCATCATCGATGTCATCCCCGATATCCGTATCGATGATCACCAACTGCGGAGGCGCCGTCTCCTTGCCAGTTTGTGTAACGCCAATGGCCGCGGGAGGCGCTGTGGCAGTGCGCAAATCCTGGCCCAAGGCAACCGCCGCAAAAAACCAAGAGCATAGCAGCAACGCTCTGCCGACCCGTTCATGCGTTCTCGTTCGTCTCATCTGGCCGCCTCGAATGACAATCTCTTCACTCTCGACTCGCTAGCCCTGCGCTTTCCTCTGTCGGTAGGCTTCATACAAAACCACCGCCGCCGCAGCCCCCGCATTTAAAGACTCCACCTGTGTCGCCATCGGGATGTGGATCCGCCCATCCGCCGCGTGTACCACCTCCTCCGGCAACCCCGCGCCTTCATTTCCGACCAGCAACGCCACCGGCTCGCACCACTCCACTTCCCACGGTGCCACTCCTTCTTCATGTACACTCGACGCCACCGTTCGTATCCCCAGCACCTTCAATTGCGTCAACAAAACTCCCAACGCCATTCCCGTCAACACCGGCAAATGCAAAGCTGCCCCCGCCGACGCTCGCAACGCCTTTGGTGCAAACGGACTCGCTGTCCCACTCTGCCCCGAGGCCGCGGTGACTACTCCGGTAGCCCCAAATGCCGCCGCCGTGCGCACGATCGTCCCCACATTTCCCGGATCCTGCACTCCCGCCAACACCACAATCAGCGCCGCACATCCCTTTGCCGCGCTGGGTGCGCGATGTGCCGTGCCATTCGCCTCAGCGGTCATCCCGATCGAAGCGAAGGACCTGCTTTTCTTTTCGCCACCCGCCCGTTCCTTCGCCCCTACCAACTCCTCCAACGTCACGACGCGCGGCACTACCAACGCCGCCGCCCCCTGCGGATGCTCCGTATCCGCAATCCCCTCAAACAACCGATCCGTGGTCCGCAATACCGGAAATCCCACCTCCGCTCTTCCGACGAGCGGCGCCAACCTATCTCTCCATCTCTCTCCGCTCTCGCTAAACAAGACCGCCTCCACGCGGCATCCCGAAGTCAACGCCTCCTCGACCAACCGCACACCTTCGACCCCGACAGCTCCACCAGCCGTAGGCACTCCTCCGCGCAGCGCCATACGGAATTCCTTCAACCAGCGGTTCTCCCGGCTACTCAAAATCGCCGCATCGCTCGGTGCCATACGCCCTCGATTCATGCCGCGAGCCTACCAAATTTCCCGCTAACCCTGTAGCCGCCCTTTAGAGCCTTCTTCGTAATGGGTTTCCCATGCGGCTTGCCGCCCGAAGCAGCCTCTTCGAGTCGCCTCTTGCCCCGACCTCGAACGGTCCGTTCCGAGCGCCTAAGCGCTCGATTTCCCACCAGCAAGCGGAGCGCCCTAGGCGCAAAACCCGCTTCACACTGCCACCCACTTCTCATGTCGACCACACTTCGCCCACTTCGCCCTCTTCGCCACTCTTCGCCACTCTTCATGTCGTTAGCAAGTTAAAAAGTCCGGTTTTCATAGCACACGAAGTGTCCGGTTTGGTTTTGGTGTGAGGGGTTTAGTTGGGGTGTAGAGTCTGGGGAGGCGTGGGGAGCGTAGCGACCCCCGCTTCCCCAGAGGTTGGCGCTGTTTCCGTGTTTCCAACGTCAGTGTTAGTCCTGTGCGGTTGTAGCGCCCCAGCAAGTGGGGACCATAAGTGATACTCCAGGTTCCATCCAAATGCTGGTAGACCATCACGCGGCAACCCGCCAGCGTGGCACGCCACGCGGTTTTCTCGATCTGCAGAATGCACGGGCCGATGTGCACGGTATTGTCCTGATTGACGGTGCGCTCATGCTGCAGAGAAAAGATTAGGTCCAGATTCTTTCCCCGTACCGGCAGAAACGCGTGGCCTGGCTGTGTCGGTGCTACGGCAAAGCGCTCATTGAATTCCGTGATGTACTGCTCACGCAGAAATTCATTTGCTCCCGCCAGGCTGTGGATCCCGTGCAGTCGCAGTTCTTGCGGTAGACGTCCTTGCCAGGTTCCGAAGTTGCGTTCGCTCCTTCCGCGGGCCTGCGGAGAGTAAGCCGGAATCATTTGAATTCCGAGTTCCTGAAGAGCACGCCCCACTTGCGTGGGCCTCGTGCGATCGACCGGCTGTCCGGCTTTCCGGGTGTGAAAGAAATGGCTGGCACGATCGCTGTACAATGCGCAGAAAGCGCCTTTTCGCTCAATAACCTCCCATAACGCAGTCATCACCGTAGCCGTGGACTCCTCTTCCACCAACTGGGCGTAGTAAATCTCGCTAGTGGCATCGTCCAGAATCACCAGTAAGTCGTATCTCCGGTGATCCTGAAACCAGGCGTGCGAGCTGCCATCGAGATGCAACAACATCCCCGGCAGCGGGCGCCGTGGCCGCTGCCGTCGATGCACACCACGCTTCTTGTTTTTCTTCACCAGCCCGGCGGTTTGCAAGGCCTGCTTTACCCACGTGTAACTGAGCCGGATGTGGTGCTGTTCCCGCAGTTTTTCATGAAAATGCCGCACGTTGAAATCCCCATACTGCTCTTGATACAAACGTAAGATTTCCTCCACCGTCGCCAGCGGCACCCGCTTCGGGCTGGGTTTCCCCAAGCGGTGATCAAACAGACCGTCATAGTCGAACTCTTCATAGCGCCGTCGCCAACGCCGCATCTGTCGCTCACCGATGCCGATGATTTCCGCTGCCTGGCTCCAGGTAATCTTCTTGGCCACCGCCCGCAAAATTACTTCCTGGATCTTCATGGCCCGCTCCACTGCCGCTCTTGGGTAGGTCTCCATGCCTCCCTCCCGGCTGGTAGCTCTACCCTAACGGCTCGCTAAAAGCGGACATATCACGTGCTAATTCAACCGGACATATCATCTGCTAACGACACTCTTCGCCACTCTTCATTGCACCCCACTCCGACCTATGCTACTTTCCCCCCCACAGCGGCGAGCCTACTTCCAGCCGTCGCTCCAGAACAGGGTGGGTACCTTCGATTGTCTGCTGAGATATTGAAGGTGAATTCCGCGAATCCCGATCCACAGATGATTCGCTACGCGGCGGGTTGGCTAAGTCGTGGGTCCGTAATCGCTGTGCCCACCGACACTCTCTATGCGCTCGCCGCCGATCCCGTCAATCTATCTTCTGTCGAAGAAATCTTCCGCGTCAAAGGACGCCCAGAACAACGCGCCCTTCCGATCCTTATCAACTCCGTCATGTTCGCGCAAGTTCTAGCGAAGGAACTTCCCGACAATTTCTACCGCCTCGCGCAAGCCTGCTGGCCAGGGCCGTTAACGATCGTGGTCGACGCCTCGAATCGTCTCCCGCTCAAAGTCACGGGCAATACTCGCCGCATCGCCCTCCGCTGGCCCAAAAGCAAAATCGTCGATCATCTCATCAACGAAGTAGGCACGCCGCTCACAGGCACCAGCGCCAATCTCTCCGGGTCTCCCACCTGCGAATCCGGCGACGAAGTCTTCCATCAGCTCGGCGATCGCATTCCGCTGATCATTGACGCAGGGGGCACCAACGGCGCCGCACCTTCCACCATCGTCGAACTGCGCGGCGATCTCTGGTGCGTAGGCCGCGAAGGCGCCATCCCCTCACAACAAATCCGCGAAGCCTTGGAAGGCGACGACCCCGTTCCAGCTTAACTTCCGTTTTCTATTTCCTGTTTTCCCGCTGCGCGCTTTCTGGATCTCGGTGGCCAATCTCCGCCAAAAAATCAAAATCCCCCGTAGGCGTCAACTCCACGGGCAGCCCCTTCCGGTGCACACTCACCTGATCCACATACCACAGCGGCAGATAAGGTAACTCCTCTGCCAAAATTTTCTGCAGCTCGCTGCACAATTTCTTCCGCTTGGCCTGATCCATCTCCCCGCGAATCTGATCAATCAAGACGTCTACCTGCGCATTCCGGTAATGCCCCCGATTCCTCCCGCTCGGCGGAATCTTCTTCGACGAAAACACCAAGTCAAAAATGTCCGGGTCGTTATTCGCTCCCACCCAGATCGAATAACTCAACTGGAAATTCCCTTTATCTAAATCAGAGAACAAAGTCGCCGCTTCGAGCGGCCGCACCTCGAGTGCCACCCCAACCTTCTTCCACTGATCCTGCAGCGCCGCTCCGAGTAACCGTGCTTGCTCCTGCGTCGACACCTTCAGCATCAACCGAATCCGCACGCCATCGGCTCCGCGCGGAAATCTCGCCGCATCCAGTAACCGCTCCGCCTCGAGCGGATCGTATCCGTAGTTCTTCACATCGCCCTCATAGGCCCAATGATTCGGTGGTAATACCCCACTCGCCAGCCGAGCCTGCCCGCGCAACAAATACTTCACCAGTGATTCGCGGTCGGTCGCATACGCCAGCGCCTGCCGCACTTCCTTTTTTGCGAGAATCGCATCTTCCAAATTCACTCCCACATACGCGAAATTCGTCCCGGGCTCCTCGGTGACCTGCAATTCCGGCCGTTTTGCCAGCACCGGCACCATATCCGGCGAAAGGGAACTCATCTCGACATCCGCCGCCCCCTTCCGCAACTCGAGCGCCCGCACAATCGCATCCGGCACTACGCGAAACGTTACTCTCGTCATTTCCGGGTGTAGAGGTCCAGCATCGCTGTCGGTAACGTCGCCACGCTCCCCTCGCCTCTGGGAACTCTGTGCCTTCTTTGGTGAACCTTCCGTATCACTCGCGACTCCACTCCTCTCCAACACCACCGCATCATCCTGCGCCTGGCTGACAAACCGGAACGGCCCCGTCCCGACTGGCTTCTGCGCGAACTCTCTTCCCGATCCCGCCGGCACAATTCCGACTGCGCTCCTTTCCAAATTCCACAAAAACGACGCATACGGTTCCTTCAAGTGAAAAAGCACCGTCTCTGCATCCGGCGCCTCAATCGAAGCAATCATCGAGAACGACCCGCGCTTCGGCGACCGGTTCGCCGGGTCGATCATGTACTCGATCGTCGATTTCACATCCCGCGACGTCAGCGTCCGCCCATCGTGAAACTTCATGCCCTTTTTCAATCGAAACACATAGGTCAACGGATCCGGCGTCTCCCAGGACTCCGCCAAATCCCCATGCAGATTCATCTGCGAATCTCGCACCACTAACCCGCTGAAGATCAACCGGTCAATCCGCTGCGTAGTCCCATCGGTCGCATACCGCGGATCCAAATTCGCCGGATTCGACTCAATCACAAACACCAAATCCCCCGCCCCCCGTCTCGCTCTCCCACACGAACACACCACTAGCCCCAAGCCCATGGCCACCATGCCAAGCACTCTTCGCACGCGAATCCGGCTATTTCGCTTCATTGGCTCTCGTGCGGTGGCGGGTCTTTAGACCCGTGCCTTTTCCCTCTATCTTGTCTCCCAACTTGCGGCCGTCCTGTAGCACAAGCCTTCCAGGCCTGAGTTCTTCCTCCGTGTCTTGCCTCTAAACCAAATCCCCCGTCGTCCCGAGTCGCCGCAGCAAGGGACCTGCTTTTCCCTAAAAACACACCTTCCCCAAAACGACCGCCCTCTCCGCCCCGGTCGCTGACGGCAAATTTCCCGGCCTCCGCTTCCAGGTCTCGTACGCCAACAACGCAAACGCGTACGCCTCCTTTGCTTCGACCGGCACTCCCACCTTCGACGACGGGATCACCTCGATCGGCGTCAACGCCGCCGCCAACTGCGCCATGATCAACGGATTCTTGGCCCCGCCCCCGGACACAATCAATTGCTGCACCTTGGTCTTCCGCAATACAAACCGCTTCAACGCATCCACTACCGACGCCACGGTAAATTCCGTCGTCGTGCGGATCAAATCATGCGGCCCCGCACCGTGCTTTTTCCCCATGCGCAGCAATTCCTGAAAATAAGCCCGCCCGTAATACTCCCGCCCCGTCGATTTCGGTGGCCCCAATCGCAAATACGGATCGCGCAGCAGCTCCTTCAACACCTTCGCGTTCGGCTGCCCCTGCCGAGCCCACCGCGCCCCGCGATCAAACCTCTGCTTCTTCCGCGAAAAATGCCAAACCAGCGCATCCATCAACATATTCCCGGGCCCCGTGTCAAACGCCACCACCTGCCCGGGCCGCGCTCCCGCCGGCAACACCGTCAAATTACCAATCCCGCCAAGGTTCAACGACACGCGTCCAACTTTTTCATCTGCGTATAAAAGATAATCCGCATACGGCACCAGCGGCGCGCCCTGTCCACCCACAGCCATATCTGCCACGCGAAAATCCCCGACCGTCGGAATCCGCGTCTCCGCAGCAATCAGTGCCGGCTCCCCAATTTGCAACGTCGAAGCCGTAGCCCGCCCCCAAAATGAAACCGGTGCTCCCTGATGAAAAATCGTCTGCCCGTGACTCCCAATCAACTCGACCCGCGAAAGCGCCACGCGAAAATCCTTGCACGCGTCGACGACCGCCTCCGCAAACGCCATCCCCAACCGGAAATTCAACTGACTGATCTCTCCGGCCGTGCACGTTGCTCCCTCGGCAATGCGCAACACCTGCTTGCGCAGCGCATCCGGCATTCGTCGCGAAGCATGCGCTACCAGCCGAGTCCGGAGTTTTGGCGGCGCCCCATTCACGTCCGCCAACGCTACATCAATCCCATCGGCCGAAGTCCCGCTCATTAAGCCCATTACAAGCATCCGCGTCCTCGCCCTAGGGAGTGGGAGGCTTTAGACCCTCGCCCTCCTGCCACTAGTCTCAACATTGCCGTCCCATCTCGTTTTAACACACCCAAACGCGTGTCACCGTCCTTTGTCCCACAACCGTGTCCAATTTATCGCGCCTTTTCCCAGCGTTGTAGCGCCGCCTCTTCGGGCCGATATCTTTCGGTCAATTTCTCTTGGATTACCGCGGGCCGTTCTTGCTCGAGGCAACGCAACCTCCGGTACGCGCGTCCAGGGGACGCCGTCCTGTTGAAATATGCGAGCGAGGCGGCCCTTAATTCGGGAGATGCAACCTTCGCGCTTAGCGCGTGGAAGCCTATCGCGCAAGGCGATCCTGACGACTGGCAGGCCGCGCGCTCCTCACACGCGCGTGCGCCCGATCCGGCGACGCCTCCTGCCGCGACTCCGGGATGGCGCACATGCTCGATCTGCATAGCCGGGGCGTAACGCCCCTTGGCATGCGTCAGAACATCCTTGAAGAAGTCAAAGCCGGCGAAAATACGCTGCTGATCTGGACCTCGCTCGAACCCTGGGGCTATTACAAGATTTACGCGATGGGCCAGGTCATCAATCCGCAAGGCAAGCTTTTCCTCCGCGCCACCGTCGAAAGCAATGATGTCGACCAGGCCCTTTTCGCCAAGGAGCATCCCACCGAGGCTGCGAAGGGCCTTCGCAGTTTCTCGCTCGATAGTTATCTGGATACTGGCACGAACGCCAACGGCCAGCGCACGCAAACGCACGCAACCTACCAGTTCTTTGTTGGCCAGCCTTCCTACGAGCTTGTCCGCGAAAGCTTCATTAAAATCGCCCGCGGCAAAGCCACTGCTGTCAGCAGTCGCGACAATCTAGTGGTTCCCTAGCCTGAAGTGCGCGAGCCCGCCTGCGGCAGGCAGATGCAGCTCCCGTCGATCGATAAGCCCTTCGCGCCCGACACTCCTTAACCCGACCCGTCCCAGATTCATACGGAAAGTGCCTCCAACATTTCCGCTGAACAATCCTCTCGCGGTTCCTTCCCGGCCATGAAGAAGGTTCAGCGATGTTTTGTCTCAGGGCGCCTTGATCGGTGAATGATCTGCGCTTCGTCGTTGTGTCCGTCACAGTCTCGGTTCTTCCTACAGTGCTCTTGACCGAAGAATCACCTCTTCCTCTGTTCGAGTCCGCCTGATCTGGCTGAGCGGCGCGGCTCTGGCTATGGGAATCGGCACAGGGGCGATGCACTACGACGGAAGGCTCGCCTTCCGGCTCCCGCTTGAAAACGAACTGGCCAATCGTGCTGCTTTCGCTTTTGGCCGCCGTTACAAAAATCTCTTGTCCATCCCGCCCGCCGAAAACACGGCCAGCCCGACACCTCCTGCAACCCTCCTAAATTTGACCCATCCTGGCCCCGCCGATAAACTCATTCCTCCAAAGGAGGACCAATGGCCACTCCCGCATCCACGCGCGTCTTCAAAAACTTCATCAACGGCGAGTGGGTCACGCCAACCGGTGGCCAAACCCACCTCAATCGCAATCCCGCCAACACTTCCGAAATCATCGGCGAGTTTCCTCTCTCGAGCCAGTCCGACATTGCCGCGGCCGTCTCTGCCGCACGTGAAGCCTACAAAACCTGGCGTCTCGTCCCCGCTCCCAAACGCGCCGAAATTCTCTTCCGCGTCGCCGAGCTCCTGGTCAAACGAAAAGAAGAATTCTCCCGAGACATGACCTGCGAAATGGGCAAAGTCCTCGCCGAAACTCGCGGTGACGTTCAGGAAGCCATCGACATGACTTACTACATGGCCGGCGAAGGCCGTCGCCTCTTCGGCCAGACCACGCCCTCTGAGCTTCCCCACAAATTCGCCATGAGCGTGCGCCAATCCATCGGCGTCTGTGGCCTGATCACTCCCTGGAATTTCCCCATGGCCATTCCCTCCTGGAAAATGATGCCCGCTCTCATTTGCGGCAACACCGTGGTGCTCAAACCCGCCGAAGACACGCCGCTTTCTTCCTATCGCCTCGTAGAAGCCATGAACGAAGCCGGCATTCCTGCAGGCGTAGTCAATCTCATCAGCGGTGATGGCCCCGGCGCGGGCGCACCGCTGACTGCGCATGAAAATGTTCCTGTGGTCAGCTTTACCGGTTCTACTTCGACCGGCCGCATCATCGCCCAAACCTGCGCGCCAACCTTCAAGCACTGCAGCCTCGAAATGGGCGGCAAAAACATCATCCTCATTCTCGACGACGCCAACCTCGATCTCGCCATCGACGGCGCCATCTGGGGCGGCTTCGGCACCACCGGTCAACGCTGCACCGCCGCCAGTCGTATCGGCGTCCACAAATCCGTTTATGAGGAATTTCTCTGCCGCTTCGTCGAACGTGCCCAAAAACTCAAAGTCGGCAACGGCCTCGACGCTTCCGCCGATATGGGCCCGGTCATCAACGATCAACAGCTGCAGACCGTAATGAGCTACGTCGAGATCGGCTGTAAAGAAGGAGCAAAACTTCTGACCGGCGGCCACCGCCTCGACAAAGGCGATCTCGCCAAAGGCTGGTTCCACGAACCAACCGTCTTCGGTGATTGCCACCCGAAAATGCGCATTGCCCAGGAGGAGATTTTCGGTCCCGTAGTCGCCGTGATCCCGATCGACAACCTCGAGCAGGGAATTGCTGTCGCCAACGACGTTCCCTACGGCCTCTCCGCCTCCGTCTACACCCGCAACGTCAACGCCGCCTTCGCCGCTTTGCGCGATCTTTACACCGGCATCGTCTACATCAACGCCCCCACCATCGGCGCAGAAACCCATCTCCCGTTCGGGGGAACCAAACAAACCGGCAACGGCCACCGCGAAGCCGCCGTCTCCGCCCTCGATTTCTTCTCCGAATGGAAATCCATCTACATCGACTACTCCGATAAGCTCCAACGCGCCCAAATCGACAACAGCTAGTCGAACGAGAAAATAATCTCAGGCACGGCTTTCGCCGTGGCACCAAGCCTCTACTCGCTCAGCCCCGGAGGGAGACTCACAAGGGAAGCGAACCGTTTGCCACTTCGATCCAACGTAAACAGCTGTCCTCCCGAGCGGAGTCCGCACCGCAAGGGACCTGCGTTTCTCGCCAAGAACCGCTCACCATCTTCTCGACCGATCTCCTTTGACCCGGCCCGACTCCTTTCCTAAAATGGTAGTTAGCACCCACTAGGGAGTGCTGCCATGCGCTACCCAACCCTTCAGGATCGCCGCAATCGCCAGATTCTCGCCGATATCGTGCGTACCTATATCGAAAGCGGCGAGCCGGTCTCCTCGCGCGCGATCTCCAAACGTTTCGAAGAGCCTCTCAGTACCGCCACCATCCGCGGCGTCATGGCCGACCTCGAAGACGGCGGCTATCTTTATCAGCCTCACACCTCCGCCGGACGCGTGCCCACGGCCGCGGCCTACCGGTTTTTCGCCCAGGAAATTGCCTCCCAAGCCACGCTCAGCGTCGAAGACCGAGAATGGATCAAGCGGGAAATGGGCGCCGGCACCAACCCCGCGGAGATAACCGAACGCGCGGGTCACATTTTGGCCGAAGTCTCGAGAGGTCTTGGTATCGTCGTTTCTCCTCCGCTGCGCAAAGCCGTTCTCGAGCACGCCCGCATGTGGCTGATTCCCGACGGCCGCGTGGTCGTCGTGCTTATCTCTCCCGGCGGTAACACCCGCGACAAGGTTCTACGGCCTCCACGTCCGTTCACCCAACAGGAGCTCGACACCACCGCCGACTTTCTCAATCGCCAGTATATCGGCTGGACTTTGGAAGCAATCCGCGCCGACCTCTTGCAAAAGCTGGCCAACGAGCGCGAACGCTACGAAAACATCGTTCGCTCGGCCCTCACCCTTTGCGATCCCGCGATTCTCGGCGAGAATCCCGAATCGCAGATCTATGTCGAAGGCGCCGCTCAAATTGTCACCGCGCCGGAATTTGCCGACCAGACCCAGCTCGGCGAACTGCTCGCTGCCATTGAAGAAAAGCACCGCCTCATTACCGTCCTGAATTTCTGCATCGATACTCCCGAGCCGGTCTTCGTCCAGATTGGCGTCAAGGAAATTTCGCAAACAGGCGAGAACATCGCGCTCATCAGCGCGCCATACTCGACCCACGACAAAACTCAGGGTTCGCTCGGCGTACTCGGTCCGACGCGTATGCACTACGAGCGCGCCATGACCGCCGTGGCCTACGTCGCCCAGCTTTTTAGCGAGGCCTTAGGTAAAATCGAATAGCATACTCTAGAATTGAGGAAGCGTTCATGAACGACCCTGATATCGACTTCAATCAGCCTCCGAACGAGGGTGGGGAAGAAAAAAACGCGGTGGATGACGTTCAGCGCGATGATTCCGAAGCAAAGAAGCTGGCCTCGGAACTCGAAGATATTCGCCAAACCCTGGTTCGCCATCAGGCGGACTTCGCCAATTACCGCAAGCGCGCCGACAAAGAAAACCGCGAGGCCAGCCAGCGTGCAACCGCGCGAGTGATCGAACAACTCATTCCCGTTGTCGACGGCTTTGAGCATGCCCTTGCTGCGCATCGCGAAGCCGAATACGACAACTACCGCAAAGGCTTCGAGCTCATCTACAAACAACTTGTTGACAACCTCACGCGCCTGGGCGCCGAACGCATCGACCCGCAAGGCAAGCCCTTCGATCCTCATCTTCACCAGGCGGTGGATCGTGCCGAGACCAAGGAACATCCCGACGGCGCCGTTCTGGAAGTCTATCAACCCGGCTATGTCTTTCACGGTCGCGTTCTTCGCCCCGCCATGGTCCGCGTAGCCGTGCATCCGAATCCCGCATCAAATAAGTTCGCTCACTGACCATGTCAAAGACCCAGCGCGATTTTTACGAGATTCTCAGCGTCAGCAAAACCGCCTCCATCGAGGAGATCAAATCTTCCTATCGCAAGGCGGCTATGCAGTGGCACCCCGATCGCAATCCGGACAATAAAGAAGAAGCTGAAATTCGTTTCCGTGAATGCACCGAAGCCTACAGCGTCCTAAGTGATCCACAGAAGCGCCAGATCTACGATACTTACGGCCACGCAGGGCTGGCACGCTCGGGCGGCGCCACCGATTTCAACGAAACCATCTTCCAGGACTTTCACGATATCTTCGGCGACTTCTTCGGTTTCGAAGACCTTTTCAGCGGCGGACGTCGTCGCGGTGCTCGTGGACGCGTGCAACGCGGCTCCGATCTTCGCTATGACATGACGCTCACCTTCGAAGAAGCGTCCACGGGCATCAACACAAAGATCCGCGTCCCGCGCCAGGAATACTGCGAAGTCTGTAACGGTACCGGCGCAAAAAAGGGAACTGGCGTTGTCGCCTGCCAAACCTGCGGCGGTCGCGGGCAGCTCGTCTACCAGCAAGGATTTTTTACCATCAACCGCACCTGTCCGGCCTGCCAGGGCGCCGGACAAGTCGTCAAAGAACGATGCCCCGATTGCAAAGGCCAGGGTCGCGTCGACCGCGAGCGCACCATCGAGCTGCGTATTCCGCCCGGCGTTGACACGGGAACGCGGCTCCGCGTGCAAGGCGAAGGCGAGCCCGGCCCGAACGGCGGTCCCCCTGGCGATCTTTACGTAGTTCTCGAAGTAAAAGAACATAGTTTCTTCGAGCGCCGTGGCGCCGATCTCTACTGCACAATTCCCCTCAGCGTGGCGCAAGCTGCGTTGGGCGCCGAACTCGAGGTCCCTGGACTGAACGGCGAAGAACGCCTGAAGATTCCCGAAGGCACGCAAAGTGGCGCGGTCTTCCGCGTCAAGGGCAAAGGTCTATCGGACCCCCACGGGGGCGGCCGAGGCGACCTGTACTACCACATCCGCGTGATGACGCCAACCAAGCTGACAAAAGAGCAGCGCAAAATCCTCGAACAACTTCACGCCACTCTGAAACTAGAAAACAAGCCCGCCGAACGCGGCTCCAGCCTCTTTGAGAAAGTAAGAGATATCTTCGGTTAACCCGTGGCACAGGCACTTTGCCTGCGCACTCGCTCGTCCTAGATCGGTACCACCGAAACTCCAACGCCGCCCTCACCCCCTTTTCCGTGCAACAATAAATCCAATGCGCCGCCGCTTCTTCGTCGACCACTTCCGCAACCAACGGACCTCTATCGAAGGCGAAGCCGCTCACCATCTCGGCCGCGTCCTGCGCGCAGAACCAGGCCAGCTTTACGAACTCTCGGATGGCACATCTGTCTGGCTCGGCCGCATCGACACTGTTCGTCGCGACGAAATCAATTTCGAACTTCTCGAACAACTTCCGGGCGATCCCCCACGCGTCAGAACAACCCTGCTCCTCTCGGTCGTAAAATTCGACGCCTTCGAATGGGCGCTCGAAAAAGCCACCGAACTCGGCGCCAGTCGGATTGTCCCGCTCGCCGCTGCCCGCAGCGAGAAAGCTCTTCTCGCTGCTGCCACCAAACGCGCGGCGCGCTGGCAGAAAATCCTCGTCGAATCCTCGCAACAATCGCGCCGGGTCCAACTCCCCATCCTAGATGCACTCACAAAACCAGAAGCCGCCTTCGCCGCGCCTGATGCCGATGCCCTGCGCATTCTCCTCTCTGAATCTCCCGAAGCAAAGCCGCTCCGCGCCATCCTCTCCGGCGCTCGCGCATCCGAAGCTATTCTAGCCATCGGCCCCGAAGGTGGCTGGACCGACTCGGAATTCTCTGCCGCGAACGCCGCCACCTTCGAGCAAGCCTCCCTAGGCGGTCTAATCCTACGCACCGAAACGGCCGTAGTCGCCGCCCTTGCCAACCTAGCCTTCGCCCTCGCCGCCGACTGATAAATCTCGCCGCGTCTCTAGGTCGCGGCCTTCGGTTGTCGAGTGGCTGCCCTTCGCTCGAGAGCACAGGCGGAGTGCCAGGAAGGCACGAGCTCGGCTGGCCAACGTCCCTTCATGCATCCCGACGCCAAGCCGACCCGTCTAAATAAATATCGAGCAAGAGGCCGGCTGACTCTCGGACGCGAGGGGCAAGCAAACGAAATGCTCGAATCCAATCACTCGAAACCGGATATTGCTGCTCGCGTCTTAATTCACGTCTTAATTCGCGACTGGCCTAAAATCCGGCTCGCATGTTATAACTGAAAGGCAGTACCAGATGCTCAACGACGAGAACAACAGTTCCTCTCCCCAGGGCGACACCGCTACCGCCGCAACATCTCCTTTGGCTTCCGAGCCCTCGTCAAACACTCCAATCGCCTCTTCGCAGACTTCCTCCCATCATTTGCTCCGGCACGAAATTCGCGTCTGGACGCGCGATCTCCTCATCGCCATCGGTCTTGCCCTGGTGATCATCGTCTTCCTTTATCAGCCGGTCAAAGTCGAAGGGACCAGCATGGCCCCGCTCCTGTCTGACCAGGAGCGCATCTTCATCAACAAATTCGTCTACCGCTTCGAACCCATCGACCGCGGCGACGTTGTCGTTTTTTGGTATCCGATGGATCGTTCTAAATCCTTCATTAAACGCGTCATCGCGCTGCCCGGAGAAACTGTGGAGATCCGTCGCGGTGTCGTTTACATCAACGGTCGCGAAATATCCGAGCCGTATGTTCCATCGCAATATGCCGACGTCAGCGACTACGGTCCCACGACGCTTGCGCGTGGCAGCTATTTCGTCATGGGCGACCATCGCATCAGTTCGAACGATTCCCGCGTCTTCGGTCCAGTCGCTGCCCAGTTCATCTACGGCCGCGCCGTGTTCGCCTACTGGCCCGTCGACCATTTCGGTTCGTTGTCCACAACCGAGGCCAGCGACAAATGACGTCGGAAGTGATCTCATGAATGTCAATGAGGAGTCGCAGAACATCGAGACAGGGGCCGCTCTGACATAAGAGGCCACAAGAATTAGGGCTTTAGCTCCTGAGGAAGCCCTGCACTCCTTCTAATTCATGAGGCCAGCCCGAAGACGGAGGATCCACTGACGGACGTTCAGCACAGACCCGCCACGCTTGCGCTCGAGGACGGGCGCACCTTTAACGGCCGCGCGGCCGGCGCCATCACGCGCCGCGGCGGCGAAGTCGTTTTCAATACCAGCCTCACCGGTTACCAGGAAGTTTTCACCGACCCGAGTTACGCTGGGCAGATCGTCTGCCTCACCTATCCGCACATCGGAAACGTGGGAGCGAATCTCGATGACGAAGAATCCCAGCGACCCTACATCGAATCCCTCATCGTTCGCGAATTTTCTCAGATCGCTTCCAACTGGCGTTCGAGCGAAACCGCGCAGCTCTATCTGAACCGCCACAAAATTCCCGTCATCTGGGATATCGACACGCGTGCCCTAGTCCTTCACATCCGCAAACAAGGCGCGCTTCGCGGCATCGTTTCGACTGACGGCACCCCCGCCGATCAGTTGATCTTCGAAGCAAAACAGCTTGCGCACATGGCCGGTCAAGAGCTAGTCAGCAGCGTCACCTGCAACAAGGCTTACGACTGGCAAAAAAACTCCATCGATCTCGCTACCTCGCCCTGGGCCGAACAGATGGGTGAATCCGGCTCCATGCCCGACGCGCACAAATTCCGTGTCGTCGCCTACGATTTCGGCATCAAGCAGAACATCCTGCGCCTGCTCGTCGATCATCAGTGCGAAGTCACCGTGGTTCCCGCCAACACGTCCGCCGAAGACATCCTCAACTTCAAGCCCGACGGCGTCTTTCTCTCGAACGGCCCTGGCGATCCCGAACCGGTCACCTACGCCCAGGAAAATATTCGCAAGCTCGCCGGTCGCGTGCCGATCTTCGGTATCTGCCTCGGCCACCAGCTCTGCGGCCTGGCCCTCGGCGGCAAGACTTTCAAACTGAAATTCGGCCACCACGGCTCTAATCATCCGGTGAAAAATCTCCTTACCAACCAAGTCGAAATCACCGCCCAAAACCACGGCTTCTGCGTCGATCCCGATTCACTCCCGTCCGGCGATGTCGAGATCACCCACATGAATCTCAACGACCACACCAACGAAGGCATGCGCCACAAAAACCTCCCGCTCTTCAGCGTCCAATATCATCCGGAAGCCTCCCCGGGTCCCCACGATTCCCACTACCTCTTTACCCAGTTCACCGACTTGATGAAAGAATTCGCCAACCCCGGGAGCTCTCGAGGATGAAGCCCCAGCGAAACCGAGGCTCCGGTTGCGACACAACTTCAGCCGTGCCGTCATTCGGAGAAATCCTTCCTCGGTTGCGCCCATTTCCAAAATTCGTCGTCCCGACCGAAGTGAGGGACCCGTTTTCGATTGCACGTCTGGCTACTTCCCTGCGCAGCATGGCCGCTACCGACATAAGAAACTCTGAGGACTGATGCCCAAACGCCAAGACATCCACAAAATTCTTATCATCGGCTCCGGCCCGATCATCATCGGCCAGGCCTGCGAATTCGACTATTCCGGCGCGCAAGCCTGCAAAGCTCTGCGCGCCGAAGGCTACGAAGTGGTCCTCGTCAATTCGAATCCCGCCACCATCATGACCGACCCCGAGCTCGCTCATCGTACCTACATCGAGCCGCTGACCAAGGAATATCTCGAAGAAATCATCATCAAAGAACGCCCCGACGCACTCCTCCCGACCGTTGGCGGCCAAACCGCTCTGAATCTTGCCGTGGAGCTCGCCGAATCCGGCATTCTCGAGAAGCACAAAGTCGAAATGATCGGTGCCACTCTGCGTGCCATCAAAGTCGCCGAGGACCGCCTGTGGTTCAAAGACGCCTGCCGCAAAATCGGCCTCGAAGTCCCTGCGTCCGCTCTCGTCAATAGCGCCCAGGACGCCATGCGCCTCTGCGACCAGCTTGGCTTTCCTCTCGTCATTCGCCCGTCCTTCACGCTCGGTGGTACCGGTGGCTCCATCGCCTACAACAAGGAAGAATTTGGCGAAGCCATTTCCCACGCCCTGGACATGAGTCCTGTTCACGAAGCCCTCGTCGAAGAATCCGTACTCGGCTGGAAAGAATACGAACTCGAAGTCATGCGCGACTATCGTGACAACTTCGTGGTCATCTGCACCATCGAGAATTTCGATCCCATGGGCGTGCACACCGGCGATTCCATCACCGTCGCGCCCGCGCAGACTCTCACCGACAAGGAATACCAGCGTATGCGTGACGCCGCCGCCGCCATCATCCGCGAAGTCGGCGTCGAAACCGGTGGCTCCAACGTGCAATTCGCCGTCAATCCCGAAAACGGGCGCATGACCGTGATCGAAATGAATCCCCGCGTCTCACGCAGCTCCGCGCTGGCCAGCAAAGCCACAGGTTTCCCGATCGCCAAAATCGCCGCGCGCCTGGCCGTCGGTATGTCTCTCGACGAAATTCCCAACGACATCACGCAGAAGACGCCAGCGTCTTTCGAGCCCACCATCGACTACGTCGTGGTTAAAATTCCCAAATGGCAATTCGAAAAATTCCCGGGCGCAGACAGCACCCTCGGCACGCAGATGAAATCAGTCGGCGAAGTCATGTCCATCGGCCGCACCTTCAAAGAAGCGCTGCAAAAGGGAATTCGCTCGCTTGAGCCAAGCACGCCCTGGCGTGCGCCGACGGAAACTCCAGACTCTCTTTTGCGCGAAAAATTGGCCACGCCACGCCCCAACCGCATTCACTGGATTCTCACGGCCGTGGACCGCGGCCTTCCTGCGCGCGATATCTGTGAACTCACCAAAATCGACCCATGGTTCATTCACCAGATTCAGGAAATCATCCAGGTGAATCGCCGCGCCGCCGCCGTCACCGTTGAAACCGCTTCCAAAGATTTGCTGCGCGAAGTGAAACGCATCGGCACGAGCGACGAGCACCTCGCGCAATTCTGGAAAACCACCCCCGCTGCCGTGCGCCTTCAGCGCGCCCGCTACGGAGTCGGCCCGGTCTTTAAACGCGTCGACACCTGCGCGGCTGAATTCGAATCCTTCACTCCGTACATGTACTCCACCTACGAAGACGAAGACGAAGCCAATGTCAGCCAAAAACAAAAAATCATGATTCTCGGCAGCGGCCCCAATCGCATCGGGCAGGGAATTGAGTTCGACTATTGCTGCTGCCATGCCAGCTTCGCTCTGCGCGCCGACGGTTTCGAAACCATCATGGTCAATTGCAATCCAGAGACCGTTTCTACCGACTACGACACCTCCGACCGCCTCTATTTCGAACCCCTCACGCTCGAAGATGTTCTGGCCATCGTCGAAAAAGAAAAACCGAGCGGCGTTATCGTACAATTTGGCGGCCAAACGCCCTTGAATCTCGCGCTCGAACTCAAGCGCAACGGCGTGCCCATCGTCGGCACCGCGCCCGAATCCATTGATCTCGCCGAAGACCGCCGCCGCTTCGGTCGCCTTCTTGAAGAATTGAAAATTCCTCAGCCGCGCAACGGCACCGCGCTCGTGCCCGAGGAAGCCGCGCGCGTCGCTGGCGAAATCGGCCTTCCGGTTCTCGTCCGCCCGAGCTACGTCCTCGGCGGCCGCGCCATGGTCATCGCCTACGACGTGAACACCGTCCAGGAATACGTCGCGCAAGCCGCCATGATGGGCCCCGCGCGCCCTGTTCTGATCGATCAATTTCTCGAGGAAGCCACGGAAGTGGATGTCGATGCCCTCGCCGACGGCGCCGAGGTCGTCATCGGCGGCATCATGGAACACATCGAAGAAGCAGGCGTGCATTCTGGCGATTCTTCCTGCGTCCTTCCCCCCGTCAGCCTTTCGCCAAAAGTACTCGAAACCATTCGCGACTACACCAAGCGTCTCGCGCTCGCTCTCAAAGTCGTCGGCCTCATGAATGTTCAATACGCCATCCAGCGCGACACTGTCTACGTTCTCGAAGTGAATCCGCGTGCTTCACGCACTGTTCCTTACGTCAGCAAAGCCACCGGCGTGCCGCTCGCAAAAGTTGCCGCTCGGCTCATGGTCGGGCGCCGCCTCTCGGACATGAAACTTCCCGTCGTCCATCACAACGGTGTCACCGAAGTCGCCGTCCGGGATTATTTCTCCGTGAAATCGCCGGTATTCCCTTTCAACAAATTCCGCGGCGTCGACACGATCCTCGGCCCGGAAATGCGGTCCACCGGCGAAGTCATGGGTATCTCGCGCGATTACGGCCAGGCCTTCGCCAAAGCGCAACTCGCCGCAGGACAGAAACTTCCTCGCGGCGGCACCGTCTTTATCAGCGTGAACGACCGCGACAAGCGCAACATCGGCCTCCTCGGCAAAGAACTCGTCTCTCTGGGCTTTAAACTGGTCGCCACCCGCGGCACCGGCGCTGCTCTCCGCGCCTTTGGCGTCCCGTGCGAAGAAGTCTTCAAAGTCAACGAAGGCCGTCCCAACATCGTCGACCTCATCAAGACCGGCAAAATCGATCTGGTGATTAACACTCCTCTTGGCCGCGAATCCTTTTACGACGAAAAATCCATCCGTCGCGCCGCCATCCGCTACAACATCACCTGCATCACCACGCTCTCTGCGGCCGAAGCCGCCGTCCGCGGAATCCATTCCCTCCACGAAGTCAAACGCGAAGTAAACTGCCTGCAAGATCTGCATGGCTCCGGCGTAGCAACCGCTGGCTCGACCTCGGGAGACGACTGACTTACGATGAACGTCGCAGCCTCCAAGCGGGTCGTCATTTGGCATCCCGAGCGAAGTGAGGGACTTGCTTTTTCGTTCCTTCGGCAAAACTTCCAATCACGGATTGGAGACTAACTCATGGAACTTCGTGGCATCTTTCCCGCTCTGGTGACTCCGTTCGCCTCCGATGAATCCGTCTCTCTCTCCGCGCTTCAAGCAAACATTTGCCTCTACAACGAAACAGGTGTATCCGGTCTCGTCATTCTCGGCTCAACCGGGGAATCCGTCATGCTCACCCGAGAGGAAGCCGACTCTATCCTCGTCGCCGCCAAAGAAGCTGCCGCACCAAACAAAATTCTGATCGCAGGCACGGGTGCCGAATCGACCGCCGAAACGATCGCGCGCACCAAGCGCGCCGCCGTGCTCGGCTATCGCGTCGCACTAGTCAAAACTCCCTATTACTACAAGCCCGTTTATCGTGCGGAAAATTATTTTCGTCACTATCGAGCCGTAGCCGACGCGTCTCCCATTCCGATCCTTCTCTATTCCGTGCCGCAATTCACTGGCGTCACTCTCGAAACTCCGGAAATCCTGATTCTCGCTGAGCATCCCAATATCGTCGGCATCAAAGACAGCACCGGTCATGTCCAGCGCGCCGGTGAACTTGTCGCCCATGCGCCGCTTTCGTTCCATGTTCTTACCGGCGGCGCTGCCGTCATCTATCCGTCGCTCGTTGTCGGTGCTCGCGGAGCGGTCCTCGCTCTCGCCTCCGCCCTCCCCGAAAAATGCGCCGAACTCTACGATCTGTTCCGCGCGGGCCAACACGAAAAGGCGAAGCAACTCCAGCTTCTCCTGGTACAAGCTTCAAAACGCATCGCCACGGAAAATGGCATACCCGGCATCAAATACGCGATGGACCTTCGCGGCTACCAGGGCGGCCTGCCTCGCCTTCCACTCCTACCTGTCAACGAAACCCAAAAGCGAGCCATCGCCGAAATCATCGCCCAACTCCACCCCGCTGTCGTTCGCGCCTAAAATGACCGACAAACCAAGAACTTTTTGTGGCGGCGGGTCTTCAGACCTGAACCCTTTTCTTGCGGTTTCCCTCGTGCATGTCCGGCCAGCGCGTACTACAGTCCCGTCACCTTTTCCCGGTCCAGTCATCTAAGCGCCCATGGACTGTCGCGCCCTCCTACCTCACGATCTTCCCAATCTGTCGAAGCTCCCCCGCGACTTTGCTGAGAATTACTCGAAAGTTGCATCGTTCTACGGCCACATCCCGACGCTAAAGTCTGCCGCCCGGGTCGCCAAGAAATTGCAATTCCCCGCGGACCGCCGAGCCCAGGTCGCCGGCATTCTCCGCGCACAAAATCTCGTCTACAATTCCGGCCCCGAAACGCAAGAAAATCTCGATCGCCTTGCCAAAGGCGCAGTCGCCGTGGTTAGCGGCCAGCAAGTCGGCCTGTTCGGCGGCCCTTCCTACTCCTTCTACAAAGCCCTCAGTGCCATTCAAGCCGCTCACGAACTCTCGGAAAAAGGAATCCCCGCCGTCCCTGTCTTCTGGATGGCCACCGAAGATCACGACGTCGACGAAGTCCGCCATGTCGCCTGGTTCCACGAAGGCGATCTCCTCGAATTCTCCCTCCCGAAACCGCCTGAAACGGACGTTCCAGTAGGTCGCATTCGCCTCGGTAAGGAGATCCACGATCTCGTCGTCCGGGCTCAGCCGCTGCTGGGGCAAACCTTCGGCGATCTCCTCCACGAAACCTATCTTCCCGAAGCCACCTACAGCAGCGCCTTCGCCGCTCTTTTCGCGCGCATTTTCGCCGACCACGGCCTCATCCTGCTCGATCCACTCGACGAACGCCTCCATCGTGTAGCCGCTCCTCTTCTTCGTGATGCCCTCGGCCGACGCGAAGAACTCAATGACCTGCTCCTCAAACGTGGCAAAGAACTCGAGCGCTCGGGCTACGAAGTCCAGGTCAAAGTCACCTCTCACAGCACACTCCTGTTTTCGCTTGAGGAAGGAAAGCGCCAAGTCATCACCGCGACCAACGCCGAGTTTTCGAGCGGTTCTCTCTCGATGTCCCGCGAAAGCTGGCTCCGGCGCATCGACGCTTCCCCGGAAAAATTCAGTCCGAACGCCCTACTTCGCCCGGTCATGCAGGATTTTCTTCTTCCGACCGTCGCCTATTTCGGTGGACCTGCGGAAATCGCTTATTTCGCCCAGTCCGAAGTCCTTTACAAAAACCTTCTCGGGCGTATGCCTGTTCTTTTCCCGCGCGCCGATTTCACGCTCGTCGATCCGAAAGCCGAACGCATCCTCCAGAAATATCACCTTAAGGTCGAAGACGTTTGGGCCGGCTCGCAAACCCTGCGCAACCTGATGTACAACTCGGCCGTTCCGAAGAAGCTGGCGCGCGAGTTTGACGCCAGCCTCCGCCAGATGGAAAAAAGCGTCCAGAAGCTTCACAAATCGGTAGCCAAAGTCGATCCCACCATTCAGGACAGTATTTCGCGCGCCGAAAAACGCATCCGCCACCAACTCGAAAAGCTCCGCCACAAGACTGGAGCCGCCCTAGACCGCCATGAAAATCTGATCGCCAAACACGAAGCCTTCCTCGATCATCTCCTCTTCCCCGAAAAGGATCTACAATCCCGTTCCCTCTGCTTTCTGCCTTTCTTAGCCCGCTGGGGCACCGGAGGACTTCAAGTACTCCAAAAACATGCTTCCCCGCAAAAGCCAGGCCGCCACCTGATCGTCCCCATCCCTTGATAAACACGGAGCGTGCCCATGCAATCCATCCAAATCAAAACCACCCGCCGCACACAACTCCTCGACATCACCAATGACGTTCAACGCATCATCACCGCCCTAGGCGTCCGCACTGGCACCTGCTTTCTCTACGTCCCGCACACCACCGCCGGTATCCTGATCAACGAACACGCCGACCCCGACGTCGCCTCGGACGCCGAAGGTGCCATGGATCGTTTGGTCCCCGCGTCCGGTCCTTACCGGCACACCGAAGGCAACTCCGACTCCCACGTCAAAACCATGCTCACAAATGTCACCCAATTCGTCTTCGTGCAAGAGACCAAGCTGGCCCTCGGCCGCTGGCAAGGCATCTTCCTAGCCGAATTCGACGGCCCGCGCGACCGCAAAGTCTACGTCAAAGTCCTCCCCGACCGCGTCTAACAATTTCCGGTTCGACCGTTGCATCGGCCGCTTTCACAGACGCCGAGGAACAAAGCAAAGCGCATCACGGCGTCTTTTTTTTAGACCCGTGAAGTTTGTCCCTACAAGCAGGAAAACTCCCTCGCGAATCCGAACGCAAAAACGCCGCCCAACGCGATCGGCGGGCCATAGGCTAGCCCGGCTGTCAAACGCTCGGTCTAGAACGAGCAACGCCGAGCGTCCCAGGTGCTGCCCCTCGGGGCACCCTGGCGCGCAGGATTCGTACCGTCTCGACCCGCGCGCCTATGCTAAATTTATCTCTCATGCCAACTCTTGGCCTCTACATCCAGGTGCCCTTCTGCCAAACGAAATGCACCTACTGCAACTTCCATACCGGCGTCGTCTCGGCAACGCGTTACGCCCCTTACATCCGCGCCATCCAAAACGAGATTGCCAATGTGTCAACTCTCCTCCGCGCCGCCGACATCGCCTGGCCAATTCATTTCACACACGTCGACACCCTTTACATCGGCGGCGGCACTCCGAGCCTCCTGCATCCCGATCTCCTAACCGCTCTTCTCGATTCGCTCAAGACGAATTTCCCTTTCGGGTGGCAGGAAATTACCCTCGAAGCCGACCCCGAAACCGTCACGCACGAAAAATCCCGCCACTGGTTCGCCGCCGGCATCAACCGCATCAGCCTTGGCTCCCAATCGTTCGTCGACGACGAACTCCAATCCGCGGGCCGACTTCACCGCGGCGCCGACATCTACAACGCCGTCCCCATCCTCCGCGACGCCGGCATCGGCAACGTTAGCTTCGATCTCATCGCGGGACTCCCCAAACAAACAAATGACTCCTGGCGCCGCTCCCTAGCCGAAACCATCGCGCTCTCTCCCGAACACGTCTCCATCTATATGATGGAAATCGACGAAGGCTCCCGCCTCGGCCTCGAAGTCCTGCAAAACGGCTCGCGCTACAGCGCTCGCCAAGTCCCGGCCGACGAAACCATGGCCGACTTCTACGAACTGGCCCAACGCGAACTCAAATCCGCCGGCTACGAACAATACGAAATCTCCAACTGGGCCAAACCCGGCTTCGCCTCGAAACACAACTTGAAATACTGGCGGCGCGAACCCTACTTAGGCTTCGGCGCAGGCGCCCACTCCTTCTCCGGCGATCAGCGCTGGTCCAATATCCACGATGCCGCGGCTTACGCCTCGGCCATCACCGAAGGTCGCTCCGCCATCGAAGACCTTCTAACCGTCACGAACACCGCCGCCTTCGAAGAAGAAATCTTCCTTGGCCTCCGTCAACTCGCCGGAATCAATCTCGCGCGAATCGAACGTCAATACGGTGTCAACCTTCAACCCAAACTCAAGCGCCTAACCTCTACCGGCATGCTCGAACAGCAAGGAAGCGTCCTTCGCATAGCTCCGTCCAAACTAAACATCTCCAACGAAATCTTGGCCGACCTACTCGCGTAACCGCCGCGCCTTAGGCCGGCGTTTTGGGTTTGCCTGTCTAGAGAGGCGGCCTTTAGGTCGGCCAACCCCTCAGGGCGCCTCCGTGCGTGCAGTCCCTCCAATCCCAACCAATCCTGCTTTACAATCATTCTTCGGAGAACCACATGACCTACACCGTAGCCAAAGGCAACCAGCTCGCCGACCCCGATCACATCACCCCGGGCCCGGGCATCATCGCCGCCGTCGACCTCCGCAGCGACACCGTCACCCGCCCCAGCGAGGAAATGCGCCGCGCCATGGCCTCCGCCGAAGTCGGCGACGACGTCTACGGTGAAGATCCTACCGTCAACCAGCTCCAGAAACGCGCCGCTGAAATCTTCGGCAAAGAAGCCGCGCTCTTTGTCCCCTCCGGCTGCATGGGCAATCTCATCTCCATCAAAATCTGGACCAACCTCGGCAACGAAGTCATCTGTGAAGAACGCAGCCACGTCAATCTCTACGAACTTGCCTCCATGTCCGCCATAGCCGGCTGCATGCCGCGCGCGGTCCGAGGCGAAAACGGCATCCTCGCTTGGGAACAAATCGAATCCGCCATCCGCCCGAAAATCTACTACGACTCGAAAACCGCTCTCGTCTGTCTCGAAAACACCGCCAACATGGCTGGCGGCACCGTCTATCCCACCGAACGCGTCCACGAAATTTGCGATCAAGCTCACGCCGCAGGCCTCAAAGTCCATCTCGATGGCGCTCGCGTCTTCAACGCGTCTGTCGCTCTCAACGAACCCGTCGCGCACATGACGGCAAAATGCGACTCCATCATGTTCTGCCTCTCGAAAGGCCTTGGCGCTCCGGTCGGCTCCATGATCGTCGGCTCGCGCGAATTCATCGAACAAGCCCGCATGTACCGCAAGATGCTCGGAGGCGGCATGCGCCAGGTAGGCGTCATGGCAGCCGCCGGACAACTCGCCCTAGAAAAATCTCCCGTCCGCCTCCACGAAGACCACGAAAACGCCAGATACCTAGCCGAAGGCGTCGCGAAAATCCCTAACCTGAAGATCGATCCAGCCGCCGTCTGCACAAATATTGTGATCTTCGATTGCAAAGCCACCGGCATGAACGCCGTAGAATTCTGCGATGCCCTCCATCCGAGCGGCATCTGGGCCCAAGACACGGCCCTCTATTCGGTCCGTCTCGTAACGCACTGGAACGTCGATCGTCCTGGCATAGACCGCGCCCTAACCGAAATCCGATCGGTAGCTCAAAAGCAGCACACGAGCAACGCGTGATTCCCGCAGCCCGTGTGGTGGCCGCCCTTTAAGTCGGGCACCAGAACCTGCAGCAAAGCAACCCTGTCATCCCGAGCCTGTCGCAGCGGGCCTTCAGCCTTCGAGAACTTGCTTTTCCTTTAGAGCGCAATCTCTCAACCGATATAGAATCTTCTGTCATTCCGATCGAAGCGAGGAACCGCTCTTCGATTTGCAACGCTCGCACATCCAAAAAGGAGACCACCGAATGCCGATCTTCTGCAAATCCCTTTCAGCAGCCTTGCTCTGCTCGTTCCTCTCGGTTGCAACTCGCGCCCAGTCTCCCACCCCCGCCGAAGCCCAAAAATTCATTGAAACCGCCGAGCAACGCCTTTTCGATTTATCCATCAAAGCCAGCCGCGCCGCCTGGGTGCAGGAAAATTTCATTACCGTGGACACCGAACAAATCGCGGCCGATGCTGCCGAGGAGGCCAATACCGCCGCCACGCAATATGCCAAAGAAGCCCATCGCTTCGACAAAGTCGCGCTGTCTCCCGAGTTGGCCCGCAAGCGCCTCCTCCTCGAACTCGCCGCCGGATTTCCCGCGCCCGACGATCCCAAAGCGCAAAAGGAACTCGCACAAATCCTCGCTTCGCTCGACGGCGACTACGGAACAGGGAAGTGGTGCCCGAACGGTGCCAGCAAGCCCTGCCTTGATGTCACTGCAGTCGGTAAACTCATGGCCACCAGCCGCGATCCTGAAGAACTAAAGCGCGCCTGGGTCGGCTGGCACGCGGTCGGCGCTCCCATGCGCCAGCGTTATGCGCGCATGGTCGAGCTCGGCGACGAAGGCGCGCGTCAACTTGGCTACTCCGACGTCGGCGCGCTTTGGCGCTCCAACTACGATATGCCCCCCGACCAATTCGCTGCGGATATGGATCGCCTCTGGGAGCAGCTCCGCCCGCTCTACCTTTCTCTCCACGCCTACGTGCGCGGCCAGTTGGCAAGAAAATACGGCAAGGATGTCGTCCCACCGAACGGCCCGATCCCCGCGCATCTGCTCGGCAACATCTGGGCGCAGGAGTGGAATAACATCTACGACCTGATGGACTCTCCAAAACCGGCCGAGAGTTTCGACCTCACGAAAATCCTTACCGATCGCAAAACCGACGCCCGAGGCATGGTCAAATACGGCGAAAATTTCTTCATCTCTCTCGGTTTCGCCCCTCTCCCGCAAACCTTCTGGGAGCGCTCTCTTTTCACCAAGCCCGCCGATCGCGAGGTCGTCTGCCACGCCAACGCCTGGGATATCGACAACAAAGACGATCTTCGCGTAAAAGTGTGCATCCACCCGACCGCGGAAGATTTCCTTACCATCCATCACGAACTCGGCCACAATTTCTATCAGCGCGCCTACAGCAACCAGCCTCCGCTCTTCCAAAACAGCGCCAACGACGGCTTCCATGAAGCCGTCGGCGACACCATCGCTCTCTCGGTCACTCCCGAATATTTGAAAAAACTCGGCCTAATCGAAACCGTTCCGCCGGCCTCCGGGGATATCGATTACTTGCTGCAACAGGCCCTCGAAAAAGTCGCCTTCCTTCCGTTCGGTCTATTAGTCGACAAATGGCGCTGGGAAGTCTTCTCCGGCGAAGTGAAACCCGGCGACTACGAAAAGGCCTGGTGGGAACTTCGTCTGAAATATCAAGGCGTCGCTCCGCCAGTTGCACGCAGCGAAGCCGACTTCGATCCCGGCGCAAAGTATCACGTCCCAGGAAACGTTCCTTATGCGCGCTACTTCTTGGCCCGCATCTATCAATTCCAATTCCAGCGCGCCCTCTGCAAAACCGCAGGAGTCGATGGCGCCTTTCACCGCTGCTCGATCTACGGCAACCAAGCCGCCGGCGAAAAACTAAACCAAATGCTAAGCCTCGGCCAATCCAAACCCTGGCCCGAAGCCATGGAAGTCCTAACCGGCCAAAAAGAAATGGATGCCACAGCCCTGGCCGACTACTTCGCACCGTTGAAGACGTGGCTCGACGACCAAAACAAAAAGAACAACTACCCCACCGGCTGGTAACCAGAGCGGCATGTCGTCGGCAGTGGCCGACGTTTCGGTCGGCCGCCGCAACTCTCCCGGCGGCGATTCTCCGCGACTCTGCGTTGGCTTTCCTCTGGTCCAAACGAATAACGAAAAACTTCGAGCACCAATGCAGCAAAAACCCCTTCCATAAGCTAGACTTTTACTGTCCATAAACCACACCAACGAGGCCCCCGTGGACTTCACCCTGACCGACGAACAAAAACACCTCCGCAAATCCGTTCGTGAATTCGCCGAGGGCGAAATCGCTCCGCACGTCATCGAATGGGACGAGGTCTCTCACTTCCCAACCGAACTTCTCCCCAAACTCGCCGACATGGGCCTGATGGGCGTAATCTTCCCCGAACAATATGGCGGTGCCGGCCTCGGCTATATCGAATACGCTACCGTCATCGAAGAACTCTCCCGCGTCGACGGCTCCATCGGCCTCTTCGTCGCCGCCCACAATTCGCTCTGCAGCAATCACATCTACAAATTCGGCACCGAAGACCAAAAGAAAAAATATCTCGTCCCTCTTGCCCAAGGAAAAAAACTCGGTGCCTGGTCCCTCACCGAACCGGAAGCTGGATCCGACGCCGGCGGCACGCGCACCACCGCCATCCGCCAGGGTGACCACTGGCTCCTCAACGGCTCCAAAACCTTCACCACCAACGGCTCGTATGCAGACATC
Organism: Candidatus Acidiferrales bacterium; assembly: GCA_963722985.1. GTDB lineage: Bacteria > Acidobacteriota > Terriglobia > Acidiferrales > UBA7541 > Acidiferrum. Next base: position 51,581 of record CAVROZ010000014.1, read on the forward strand.
TGCGTAGCCATGGCGGTCACCGACAAGTCCAAAGACTCCCACGGAATCAGTGCCTTCATCCTTGAAAAGGGAACTCCCGGCTTCCGTCCCGGCAAAAAAGAAAACAAACTCGGCATGCGCGCCAGCGACACTTCCGAAGTCATCTTCAGTGATTGCCGCATTCCCGCCGGCCAGGTTCTTGGCCCCGAAGGCGAAGGCTTCATCGGCAGCCTGAAAATTCTTGACGGCGGCCGCATCTCCATCGCCGCGCTCGCGCTAGGCATGGCCCAAGGCGCGCTCGAAGCCGCCACCAACTATGCCAAGCAACGCAAGCAATTCGGCAAAGCCATCTCCGAATTTCAGGCCATTCAATTCAAACTCGCGGACATGGCCACGCAAGTCGAAGCCGCGCGCCTCCTTGTCTACCAAGCCGCCTGGCTCGCCGACCAAAAAGACCTGCGCTTCACCCGCGAATCCAGCATGGCGAAACTCTTCGCCAGCGAAGTCGCCGTCCGCGTGGCCAACGACTGCGTCCAGATCCACGGCGGCTACGGATTCATCAAAGACTACCCGGCCGAAAAGTTCTACCGCGATGTCAAGCTCTGCACCATCGGCGAAGGCACCAGCGAAATCCAGCGCCTGGTCATCGCCCGTCAGCTCCTCTCGACGAAATAATCCTGTAGCAGGTTGCCAGCGCCTTTTGCGACACCCGCGGCCTTTTTCGCCCGCGTCGGTGTAAAGCGCGGCTCGCCGTGTAGTGGCCGCCGTTTCGTTCGGCCCGCCCAACACTCTTCTTCGCGATTCTCTGCGCCTCTACGTCAGATGTCTCTTCTCCGAACCTGCAACCGATAACTAAAAATCTCCCCTGCTGAGCCTTCCGCGCATCGAGGAACGCGCTTTTTTCCTGTATCCTAAACTTCCCATGGCACACCGACCGAACCCGTTCGCCCGTGGCGCAGCCGTTCCTGGCTGCGCACCTCGGTCTCCGCTCCCCCTCCCATGAGCGCCAACCCCACCGAAAAAATCCTTTCCGGAGACACGCGCGCCCTTTCTCGCGCCATCACCGCCATCGAAAATCATTCCCCTGAATCCGAACCACTTCTCAAACAACTTTTCCCCCATACCGGCCACGCCTACCTCACCGGCGTCACCGGTGCTCCCGGTACCGGCAAAAGCACGCTCGTCGATCGCCTTGCCTCCGTCCATCGCAAACGCAACGAACTTGTCGGCATCATCGCCGTCGATCCCACCAGCCCCTACTCCGGCGGAGCGATCCTCGGCGATCGCATTCGCATGCAAGGCCACCACGCCGACAACGGCATCTTCATCCGCTCCATGGCCACCCGCGGCTTCCTCGGCGGCCTAGCCCGTTCCACCGCCGAGGTCGCCCTGCTCCTCGACGCCGCTGGCAAACGCCAAGTCCTAATCGAAACCGTGGGTGTCGGCCAGGACGAAATCGACATCGTCCGCCTAGCCGATTGCGTTCTCGTCATTCTCGTTCCCGGCTTAGGCGACGACATACAAAACATGAAAGCCGGCCTAATGGAAATCGCCGACATCTTCGTCCTCAACAAAGCCGAGCGCGAAGGCGCCGACCGTCTCGAAGAGCAACTCCACGCCATGCTCGCGCTGGTAACGCCCCGCGATGGCTGGCATGCTCCGGTTGTCCGCACCGTGGCTACAGAAAATCGCGGCATCGACGAGCTCGCCGCCACGATCGATAAATTCCGCCAACACTTCGACTCCACCGGCCAGCGTCAAAAAAAGCAAATCGATCACTGGCAAGCGCGCTTGATCGAAATGTTAGAATCGCGCCTCCTCGAAAAAGTCCTAAGCGGCAAACAAGGCCAAGCCCGTCTCCGCGCCGCCGCCGAATCGGTAGCCTCCCGCCATCAAGATCCCTTCTCGGCCGTCTCCCAACTCCTGAACGAAGCCCCGCGGTAGTGCAGGGCGATTCCGCGAGCCCTACGGCCTACCCCCTTCGTAGACATGTTTCCTACCCGTGGGTCCCACCCTCTGTAGGCCAGCCCAACCCTCTTCTCCGCGCACTCGGTGTTCGCTTTTTTCCTTTTCCCTTTTGCTAAACTAGATTGCCATGCACCTCGGCCCCATCGAATGCCTCTTCCTCGACGCCGGCTGCTTCGGCCTCGACGGCGGCGCCATGTTCGGCGTCGTACCCAAGGTCCTCTGGGAGAGGAAATCCCCTCCCGACGAAAAAAACCGCATTCGTATGCGCGCCAATTCCTTGCTCGTTCGGGCGCAGAAGAAAACCATCCTCGTCGAAACCGGCAACGGCACAAAATGGGATGCCAAGCAGCGCGCCATCTACAACGTCGAGGAAGGCGACCCCCTCCTCGATTCCATCGCTCACGCGGGCGTTAACCCCAACCAAATCGATCTGGTCATCAACACCCATCTGCACTTCGATCACTGCGGCGGCAACACCCGCATCGTGAAGGACCACGTCGTCCCCACTTTTCCGCGCGCTCGTTACGTCGTGCAACGCCGCGAACTCGAACACGCTATGAATCCCACCGACCGCGACCGAGCCAGCTATTTGCCCGAAAACTTTGCGCCCATCTCGAAAGAAGGCCGCTGGGATCTCGTCGACGGCGACAAAGAAATTCTCCCCGGCATTTCTGTCGCGCGCATCCCCGGCCACAACGCCGACATCCAAGCGGTCCTCCTAACCGGAGGCGGCAAAACCGTAGCCTTCGTCGCCGACCTTTTTCCCACTCGCCACCACATCCCGCTCCCCTGGATCATGGCCTACGACCTCTACCCCCTCGAAACCCTCGAAACAAAACGCCACTGGCTCTCCCGCATTCTCTCCGAACATTGGATCGTGGTCTTCGGCCACGACCCCGACGTCCCAGCCGCCACGCTCCACGAAAAAGACGGCAAAATCGAAGCCGAACCAGTCAGCTTGAACGCTTAGCTCGTGTGGTGGCCGCTGTTTCGGCGGGCACCGGCAACCAGTCCCACAAAATGCATTTGTCACGCCGAGCGCGTCTCGCTCGAGGGCACTGCTTTTTCATCTGCCACTGCTACAATATTTCCCGGAGACCCACCACATGCCCAAATCAAGGACCCGCAAAACAAAACCATCCTACGCCGACATCGGCGTGATCGGCGGCAGCGGCCTCTACTCCATGCCCGGCCTCGCCAACACCCGCGAAATCCGCCTCAAAACTCCCTTCGGCGATCCCTCCGATGCCTTCATCCTCGGCATTCTCGAAGGCAAGCGCGTCGCCTTCGTCGCGCGTCACGGTCGCGGCCATCGCATACTTCCGACTGAACTCAACTTCCGAGCCAACATCTACGCCATGAAACTCCTCGGCGTCCACCGCATCATCTCCGTCAGTGCCGTTGGATCGCTCCAGGAAGATCTCCGGCCCGGCCAATTTCTAATCCCCGACCAATTCTTCGACAGCACCAAAGGGAGGAAATCCACCTTCTTCGGTAACGGCATCGTCGCCCATGTCACCTTCGACAAGCCCGTCTGCCCGCAGCTCTCGGCCGTGCTCGCCGCCGCTTGCTGCGAGCAAAAAGTTCCGGTGCATGAAAAGGGAACGTACATCAATATGGAAGGCCCGCAATTTTCAACACTCGCCGAAGCCCATTTCCATCGAGCCATGAAATTTTCCGTGATCGGCATGACCAACGCCACCGAAGCCAAACTCACCCGCGAAGCCGAAATCTGTTATGCCACCATCGCCATGATCACCGATTACGACTGCTGGCACCCCAATCATGATTCCGTAACCGTCGAGGCCATTATTGCTACTCTCAATCAGAATGCCACCAACGCCCAAAGCGTCCTGTGCCAAGCCATCAAATCGATGCCAGCCAACCGCGCCTGCAAATGTGGAAACGCCCTGGCCCACGCCATCCTAACGGACCCCAAGGCAATCCCGGCCAAAACCAAGAGAAATCTCTCCGCCATCATCGGCAAATACCTCAAGTGACCGCTCTTCCTCGCGAGCATGTAGCTCAGGCCTCAGGCCTGAGAGCTTCCTTCTCCGAATCTCCAACTTGTCATTCCGAGCACCGCAAACAATCTCCTCCTTGCCTTAACCTCCATTGCCCCTGAAACTGTACCTCGCCTCACATCTCCGGTCTTCAGACCGGCAGGAGAGAATTTCATGTCCTTGCTCGTCGTCGGTTCGGTTGCCTATGACGCCCTCGAAAGCCCTTATGGAAAGGTCGAACGCACCCTCGGCGGAGCCGCCACCTATTTCTCCATCTGCGCCGCTTTCTTCACTCACGTGAACCTCGTCGCCATCGTCGGTGACGATTTCGATCCCAAGGATGAAGCCCTCCTGCGCAAGCGCTCTATCGATGTCGAAGGCCTCGAACGCGCGCCGGGCAAGTGCTTCTTCTGGGCCGGTCGCTATTCCGAAAACCTCAACGAGCGTGTCACTCTCACCACCGAATTGAACGTCTTCGCCGAATTCAAACCGCGCCTCCCGGAAAAATATCGCAATTCCAAGTACGTTTTCCTGGCCAATATCGCCCCGGATCTCCAGCGCGACGTCCTCCATCAGGTCAACGGCTCCCCCAAGCTCGCCGCCATGGACACCATGAATTACTGGATCGAGCGCAGTAACGCAGAATTGCGAGAAACCCTCAAACACGTCGACATCTTGATGATCAACGACTCCGAAACCCGCCAGCTCTCGAGCGAACACAATCTCCTTCGCGCGGCGCGTCACATTTTCAAAATGGGCCCCTCGACGCTCGTCGTAAAGCGTGGCGAATATGGCGCAATGCTCGTCGACAAGCACGGCGTCTTCAGCGTCCCGGCTTTCCCTCTGGAAGAACCCCACGACCCAACGGGCGCGGGCGACAGCTTCGCCGGAGGCTTCATGGGCTACCTCGCAAGCGTAGGTAGCACCAACGACGCCGCCCTTCGCCGCGCTATGGTCTACGGTTCCGTCATGGGTAGCTTCACCGTGGAGCGCTTCGGCCTCGACCGCCTGCTCACCCTGAAGAAACCCGAGATACACGCCAGAGCACGCCACTTCGCAAAACTAACGCAGTTCAAACTCTAGCTCCGCTAAGATTCCTGTAGCGAGAGGGCGAGCCTACGAGACCTGCGGTTTTTCGGTTGCGGTTGTGTAGCGGCCGCCTCCTGAGTCGGGCCGCTTTCGGTTAGGGCACGGCTTTCGCGGGCTTTGCCCTGGAGGTCAAGAAACGATGCTAAAGCACTGGGGGTCGGAGCTTCAGCCAGGAAATTTAGACGCACGCGGGAGTCAGGCTTCGGCCCCTGAGGAATTGTCCGTGAAGCGACTCGTGCCGCAAACAAATTTCCGGCGCTTTAGCCCCTGAGGTCTCAACATCCAACGCTCCAACCCAATTATCGCTCCCCGCAAGCCCAAAGCCCTCCGCAAAGGCTCAAAGGTAGCCGTCTTTGCGCCCGCCTCTCCGGCCGAACAACTCGAAGTCACCGCCGGCCTCGCCGAACTCCGTCGCCTCGGCTATGAATTCACTCCCGTCCAATTTCCCGGTGGCGAAGGTTATTTCGCGGGTTCTACGCCCGCCCGCCTGGACGCCTTCATCAAGGCTGCGCGCCACCCGGAAATCGCGGCGCTCTTTGCCCTGCGCGGGGGCTACGGCTCAACCTATCTCCTCGATCACAATCTTGCCGCGCAATTGCTGGAACCTAAATGCGTCATCGGCTTTAGCGATCTCACTTCGCTACAAACCTATCTCTGGCAAGTATGCGGGTGGGTCACTTTCCACGGCCCAATGGTCACCGCTGGTCTCAATCGGGGAGCCGACGATTCCCATGGCTACGACGAAGACTCCTTCCTCCAAGCCGTTGGCAACGCCATCTCGGGCTGGGAACTGCCTCTGTTCGGCAAGTCACTCGTCAAGGGAGTTGCGGAAGGCCGCCTTCTCGGCGGCTGTCTTACGCTTCTTCAAAGCACCATCGGTACGCCTTGGGAACTCGACACCGCCGGGTCCATCTTGGTTCTTGAAGATCGCGGCATGCGCCCCTACCAAGTCGATCGCGCCCTCATGCACCTGAAACAAGCCGGTAAGTTCCAATCGATTCAAGGCGTAATCCTGGGCGAATTTCCAGACTCAAATCCGCCCGCAAAGGGAAGCCCCCCGGTTCAAGAAGTCTGCGAACGAATCTTGAGTCCTCTCGGCGTCCCCATGGTCTTCGGCGCCTCGATCGGCCACACCAATCGTCCAATGCTGACTGTTCCGCTCGGCGTCCGAGCGCGCCTAATCTCCTCCGCCGACGGCCGTTTGGAAATCCTGGAGCCCGCCGTGGTCGAATAAAATGAATACAAATATTCTCAAGCGGGTACGACTTCATCCCCGCTTTTGGAGGGACCGGCTTCGGAGCGGGCTATTTCCGTCAGCGCACGATTTCAGTTGACCTCCAACTTCGAACGGTCGTGCCGTCACGTCAGAGAACGGCACATGGAGCTTTAGGCCCTGACAAAATGACTTGCTGGTAGGTATTCGGATGACACCAAACCTGAGGATTCGGGAACCCATGAAACACATTCATTTGATCGGCATCGGCGGCTCTGCCATGTCCCCTCTTGCAGGCATGCTTCGCGAACGCGGCTACAAAGTTACCGGCTCCGACGCCGGCGTCTACCCTCCCGCCTCCACGCTCCTCGAATCCCTCAAAATCCCCTACTTCACGTCCTTCGACCAAAAAAATCTTACTCCCGCTCCCGATCTGATCGTCGTCGGCAACGCGATCTCCCGCGGCAATATCGAAATCGAGGAAATGCTCGACCGCAAGTTTCCGCATCGCTCTCTTCCTGAAATCATTAAAGAAGAATTCCTCCCGGGCAAACATTCCATCGTCGTCACCGGCACCCACGGCAAAACTACCACCACTGCCATGCTGGCTTGGATCTTTCACGTAGCCGGCAAGCACCCCGATTTTCTGGTTGGAGGCATTGCGGAAAACTTTGGCAAGAGCTACGGTCTGGCCGGCGGCTCGGAGTTCATCATCGAAGGCGACGAATACGACTCCGCCTACTGGGATAAAGCCGCAAAATTTCTACACTATCAACCCGACGATCTCATCATCACCAGCGTCGAATTCGATCACGCCGACATCTACGCTGATTTCGACGTCTATCAGCTCGCCTTCAGACGCCTCGTGAATCTCGTGCCCCGTCGCGGACGCGTGATCGTCTGGGGAGACGCCGCCGGCGGCGAAGCCCCTCAGAAAGTCACGGAAAAAGCTTTCTGTCCGGTGATTACCTACGGCTTCGATCCTGGAAACGACTGGATCGCCAGCGATGTCTCGATCGTCGACGATCAAATGCACTTCCGCGTTCACTATAAGGGCGATCTCTACGGCGAATTCTCCCTCTCCGCCTCGGGCCGCCACAACGTCCTCAACGCCCTGGCCGCCCTCATCGTCGCGCAGGGAAGAGGTATTCGCTCCGACTCACTGCACTCCGCCTTGGCGACTTTTCAAAGCGTCAAACGTCGAATGGATATAAAAGGAGAATTCGACAATATTCTCGTCGTAGACGATTTCGCCCACCACCCCACCGCGATTCGTGCCACCATCGACGCTGCCCGTCTCCGCTGGCCAAACCGCCGCCTCTGGGCCATTCTCGAGCCGCGCTCCAACTCCATGCGCCGCCGCGTCTTTCAAGACGCCCTCCCGCAATCGCTCGCGCTCGGCGATCGAGTAATCCTCGGCAGTGTCCACCGCGCTGGCCAACTCTCCGACGACCAGCGCCTCGATCCCGAAACCATCGCCACCGCCGTTCGCCAACAAGGCAAAGATGCTCACGTCTTTCCGAGCGCCGACGCCATCGCCGACTATCTCGTCGCCGAAGCCCGTCCGAACGATTTGCTCCTCATCATGTCCAATGGTAGTTTCGATGGATTATGCGAAAAGCTCGTAAACCGACTGTCAACCCGCACCGAGGCACACGCCCCGTGAATCGATCTTCATGCGTGTGAACAAGATTAGAGACGGCCTTCAGCTTGCCCTGACGATCGACCTGAGGCCGCCCGCTCGTGCCTCTCACTTCGAACGACGGGTCATTCTGGACCGAATCCGCGAAGCAAGGAACCTGCTTTGCTTGTTCCTCCTCCTCCTCTTTTCTTCCCCCGCCGAAGCCGCCATCCGCTACGAAATCTCCCTCGCCAACCCCGAACAACACCTGTTCCATGTCACCATGGAAATCCCCAACGTACACAGAGAGCTAAAACTCCAAATGGCCGCTTGGAACGCCCTCTACGAAATTCGCGATTTTAGCAGTCATGTCCAACAAGTCCAGGCCTCGGTCGAAGGCCGTGCGGTCGACATCGAAAAACTCGACAAATTGACCTGGCAACTGAATGCCAGCGGCACTGTGACCGTAAAGTACGCCACTTTCTGGGACGACACCGGACCTTTCAACTCTCAACTGAACGCCGATCATGCCTTCCTCAACCCGGCTATGATCCTTCTTTATGTCCCCGATCGTCGTGCCGAAGAAACCTCAGTTGTGATTTCCGGTCTACCCGTCGATTGGAAAGTCGCCACTGCAACTTCAATCACGGTCACCCATTCCGGTACGAATCGCGTCGTTACTCTGACCGCTCCGAGTTTCGACGCGCTCGGCGACGGCCCCATCGAACTCTCCAATTTCGAGGAATTCACTCTGCACGACCTCTCCCCAGCGGTTCGCGTCGTCATCCACGGTGACAGCTACAAAAAGCATGACGTCGAAACCGCCCTCCGCAAAATCTGCGTCTACGAAAACAAGCTCATGGAAGGCGCTCCCTACGACAACTACACCTTCATCTTCCACATCGGCAAAGCTGCCGGTGGTGGAGGCGGCGGTATGGAGCATTCCAATTCCACTGCGATCTTCGTGCCCTCCGGTGAATATCTCGCCAACGTCTCCGCCCACGAATATTTTCATCTTTGGAATGTCAAGCGCATTCGTCCCGCCACTCTCGAGCCCGTCGATTACACCCACGAAATGTATTCGCGCGCCCTTTGGTTTGCCGAAGGCGTCACCAACACCTACGGCTCCTACACGCTCGTGCGCACAGGCATCTGGACGAAACAGGAGTTCTATCAGGACCTCGCCTCGCAAATCACCGAACTCGAAACTCGCCCCGCCGAACAGTGGCAAAGCGCCGAACAATCGAGCCTCGACACCTGGCTCGACAAGTACGCTGTCTACAATCAACCCCAAGGAAGCGTCTCCTATTACACAAAGGGCCAGGTCCTTGGTGTACTGCTCGACATTCTCATCCGCGACCGCACCGACAATCAGCACAGCCTCGACGACGTCATGCGCGCCATGAACCAGGAATTCGCCAAATCCGGAAAGTTCTACCGCGATAGCCTCGACGTAAAGCTCGAAGCCGAAAAAATCGCCGGCGGCTCGCTCGATGATTTCTTCAACCGGTACGTCGGCGGCGCCCGGCCGCTCCCGTATACTGATGTTTTCTCGAAAGCCGGCCTCGCTCTCGACCAAAAAGAATCCGTAATCGCCACGCTCGGTTTTAGCCTCCAGAGGGAACCAGACACGACATGGTCGGTCGCTGTCGTCGAACCCGGCACCGACGCCGAAAAAAGTGGCCTGAGAGTCGGCGACCAGGTCGTCCGTTGGAACAATGGCGACGTCCCGCGCCGCCCCGGTCATTGGGCCACCCAGGAAAAGCCCGGTGAAGTGCTCCATCTCCGGGTCCGCCGCGGAGACTCCGAAGAAACCTTCGACGTCCACCTCGGCGAGCACCACGAAAAGTTCTACCAAATCGTCGAGCGCCCGGACCCTACCTCCCGCACCAAACGCATCCGCGAGGGCCTGCTCCACGGCACGACCGACCCCATCACCGCCCGCGCAGACTAACCGAACGCGCTCCGTGTAAGAGGGCTGGTCCCGGTCTTTTCCGAGGTTCTCGCCTCGCCAAAAACCGACGCTTGTAGTTCGGCCGTTTCCCGGCTGGGGATTCTCCTTTCCGGACCGAAGCGCACGGTCCACCCCGTCGCCACTCTTCCGGGGCTCAAAATAGGAAACCTAGTATCCCCGTAGAAGCGACGGATCTGCTTTTCGGTCCGAAAAGGTCCTCCTACTCCCCACTTGACCAACCTTCCTTGATTCGAGACATTCATTCTTACCCCATGCTCCGCGCCGCCTTCGTCATCATCTTCCTCTCCCTTTACATCCTCATCGTGGGTCCACCGCTTTTGCTCTACACCGTCCTCACCAAAAACGTTGATCCTCTCTATTGGGCTGGTATCAAAGGTGTAATGTTGTTCGTGAATTGCGTGGGCGTCCACGTCGAGGTCAAAGGCACCGAACGCATCCCTCGCGGCACCAGCATCTTCGCAGCGAATCACACCAGTTCCGCCGACGCCCCCGCTGTAGTCGGCGCTATCCCCCGCCGCATCGCGATTCTTTTGAAACGCTCTCTGTTCGAATGGCCCATCGTAGGCCAGGCTTTCCACCTGGCCCATTTTATTCCCGTCGATCGTCTGAATCGCGACTCCGCCATTGAAAGCGTCGACAAAGCCATTGAGGCCATCCGCAATGGTCAATCCTTCCTCATCTATCCCGAAGGTACGCGCAGCCCGGACGGCCGCCTGCAAACGTTCAAAAAGGGAACTGCCGTCATGGCCATCAAGGCCGGCGTGCCCATCGTTCCCGTTGCCTGTTCCAATGCCCACCGCATCATGGAAAAACGCAAACTCAGCATTCGGCCCGGCAAAATCCTGGTCGAATTTCTCGACCCCATCGACTCCACGAAATATTCTCTCGACAATCGGGAAGCGCTCATCGAGGAAGTTCACGACCGCGTAGCAGCCGCCCTTCCCCCCGACCAGCGCCCCCTCGGATTTCAGGACTGAGTCAGCGCACCAGCGCGACCGTCAACGAACCTCGGTTCGCTTGGCGTTCAAGGGCTGCGTTCGGAGGCGGGCCGCTGTTCTGTTCGGAATCGCCCGCGGCGTGGCACTGATCGACCGAAACAAATCTCTTACCGGTTACTCGCTTTGCGGAACTCCTCGATGCTCGCTTCAAGCGCCGCCACCTTCCGTTGTAGCTCCGGCAACCGGCGCAACGCCGCCATCATCTTCAACCACTCGCGATTTTCGACCGCTGGATACCCCGAATGCAGGGTCCGAGCCGGAACGTCATTGGGCACGCCGCTTTGCGCCGTGATCACCGCGCCGTCGCCGATCGTCAAATGTCCCGCGGTTCCCACCTGCCCTGCCAACATGCACCCCTCGCCGATCTTCGTCGACCCCGCCAGCCCCACTTGGCCGCACAACATCGTGTTCGCTCCGACCTGCGAAGCATGCCCCACCAGCACCAGATCATCGATCTTCGTTCCATGCCCGATCCGCGTCTCACCTACCGTAGCGCGGTCGACACACGCGTTCGCCTGAACTTCAACGTCGTCCTCCAACACAGCGGGGCCCGATTGCACAATCTTGTGCCACGTCCCATCCGCCCGCTTCGCATACCCAAAACCGTCTCCTCCGATGATCGCGCCATTCTGCAAAATCACCCGGTCGCCGAGAATGCAGCCCTCGCGCACCACCGCATGCGCATGAGCAAAAAAGTTCGCGCCGATCTTTGCTCCGTGGTAAATCGTTACAAAACTGTGCAGCACCGCCCCGACGCCGATCACCACTCCTTCATCGATAAAACAATACGGCCCGATATGCGCTCCCTCCGCGATCTTTGCCGAATTCGCAACCACCGCCGTCGCATGCACTCCCGCCCGGTACACGGGCGGCTCATAAAAAAAGTCCAGCGCCTGTGCAAATGCCAGATAAGCGTTTTGCGTCCGTAGCGCCGCCAGGGGTTTCCGTCCTTCCTTCCTTGGCAGGGCAACACCCTCTTCGACCAGTACCGCCGACGCCCGCGTCGTCTTTAATGACGGGGAATAGCGCCGGTTTGCGAGAAACGTCACCTGCCCTTCCTCCGCGTGGTCGATCCCCGCCACTCCGCGAATCTCAATCTCCGGATTTCCCTCCAGCTGGCATCCCAATTTCCGCGCGAGTTCCTGCAGTTTCATGGAGTCCGCTCCTGCACCCAACCTGCCTGATGTTTTTCTTGGTTCTTCCTCTGAGTCTCGCACAGCCAGAAGAAAGAAGTACAGGCAAGCCCCTTTTCTTCTTTTCATCCAATTTTGGCAACTTTGGGCTTTCTCACTGCATCGGAACCGTTATAATAAACGCTCGTTGGCCGCCCGAGTTCTGTCCAAGGTCCTGCGTCCGCCTCGCAGCCTTCTCACGTAGTTCGCACATATCAGTTTTGAAAGGGGCTTTTCGTTTTGGCAAAAGCTAGCAGACTCGTTGTATTTCTGTTGGGGCTCGCATGCCTTTCTGCGAGACCTTGTTTCCTCTCCGCCCAGGAGATCGTCGACCTTGCTTCCGGTCCCCGAGACGTCCTGTACGCGCAGTCCGAGCTACTTCAGTCGATCGATCAGGCCTGGTTTGTTCCTCTCTATTCTCTCGACGTTTCTGTCGATGCGCCTTTGCCCCTCCCTCATGCGCTTCCTTCGGACAAGCCGCCCAACGATTCGAGCATTCGTCCGAACCCGGAGCAAAACTCACAGACGAACGATTCACACTTCCGCTGGAAGCCGGCTCTTGGGGAGTCCTTGCTGTACACCGGGATCATGCACGCCTTTGACATCACGACCGAAGCCGGCACTCGTGATGCGCTGAACGGCCATTGGTTCAGGAATTACACTCGCTCGGTCTCCGAGCTTCGTGGCTGGAGCGACAGCGATCACTTCATGGCCCCCTATGTTGGCCATCCCATTGAAGGTTCGATCTTCGGTTTTATCGAACGGCAGAATGATCCCAAATACCGTCTCGTGCAGTGGGGCGACGGCCGCGAATATTGGGTCAGCATGCTCCGTTCGATGGCGTACTCCGCCTTCTGGCACACCCAGTGGAAAATTGGTCCGGCCAGTGAAGCTTCGATCGGCAACGTCATGCTTCACGCTTCGCCCGGATTTATCACCCTCGTCGACACCCCTACTCTCGGTTTCTGCACCATGCTGGCCGAAGATGTCGCCGACCGCTACGTCATCATGGGCCTTGAAAACCGTACCACCAATCGCATGGCCATCATCCTGGTGAGAAGCTTTCTGAATCCCGGTCGCACCTTCGCCAACATGATGGCGTTTCGCGTGCCCTGGGACCGCGACACACGCCTCGGTCTTTTCGGCCCCAACTATGATCTCCGCAAGACTCTTCTCGAAGATTACAAGAACGGAGACGGCGAGAAGCCTTTCATCTACGTAAAAGACGCTTGGAAGCCCGCTGGCGTCGAATTTACTCACCCGCGTCCGAAGGAAGCCGACATCGAGCTCACCGCCTTTCCTTATTACGAATCGTTCCTCGGTGGCGGCTCGTGTATCGGCGGCGGCGGTACGGGCGCCGCCCGCGTCAACCCGCAGTGGCAGGTGCTCGCCGAAATCAGCGGCTGCCTGATCATGCATCAGCCCGCTTACAACATCAGCGGCGATTCTCTTTTCTATGGCGGCGGATTCCGCTACGCTCCTTTCGCGTCTCACCGCTTCTCTCCCTTTGGCCAGTTCATGTTCGGCGGAAGGAAAGTCACGCAGGAAATTGACAACCTGGCCCTCAAGGAGTTGCTCACGAAAGAGTGGAATGACGGCAATGGAACTCTGGCTCACTATCCCATGCGCAGCGCCTGGTCTGTGCAAAATTCCCAGAACGGCCCCAGCATGGCTGTCGGTGGCGGCTTCGACTGGATCGTCACCCGTCCCTTCGCCTGGCGCATTGTCAATCTCGAATACACTCGCACCTGGATCAACGACGTAGCCCAGATCCATCCCCAGGAAGGCTTGAAAATCTCCACCCAAGCCGTAGTGCGCATCGGCACCTGGTAGGCCGCCTCGCGTGACCGCCACCTGCTACAAACCATCCGCCGTGCTATCCTGCTCCCTCCATGCCAGCTGAAATCGAAATCAAACTCCGCATCTCGAACCCGAAATCGTTTCTCCGCACTCTCAAGAAACTAGGCGCCAAACCGGTCTCGCCCCGAGTCCACGAACACAACCTAATCTTTGACACCCCCGATGGCGGCCTCGCCAAGCACGGCCAACTGCTGCGCATCCGCACCGAATTTCCCGTAGCTGCCAAGAAAGGGAAGAAGAATTCCCCAAAGAACTCTTCCGAGCGTTACCTTCTAACCTTCAAATCCCCTCCCGAACAACTGGCCATAGCCCCGGCCCCTTCCCCGTCCAGCCGCCGCCACAAAGTTCGCGAAGAATTGGAAACGGTTTTGACCGACGCCGAAGCCCTGAAAAATATCTTCGAAGGCCTGGGACTTCGGGGCTGGTTCCGCTATGAGAAATTTCGCACGCCCTACAAGCTTCCCGCTCGGCACAAATGGGCCAAGGATCTGCTCATCGACTACGACGAAACCCCCATCGGTACCTTTATTGAACTGGAAGGTCCCCACCACGCCATCGACCAGGCTGCCCGCTTCCTTGGCTTCCATCCTCATGACTTCATCACCAAGAACTACTTGGTCCTCTATCTCGACGATTGCAAACGCCAGAGCCTCCCCCCCTCCCACATGCTTTTCCCCCACTCGAAAAAGGTGTAGCGCCGCGAGTTCTTGTGCGGCGCAGCGATACTCTTGAATCTTTCACGTTCCCGCCCCTTCACTGCGAGGCCACAAACAGCACAATTCCCCGCTCTCGAGCCTCTTTCTCCTTGACAACCCTTAACACGCGGTTTATTCCTAACTTCGGAGTGCTTTCTCTCTGATGAGCGCGTCTCGCGAATTCGAACCTCACCCTAGGTTCCCTTGGATGATGGTCCAACTCGCTCGGCCGGTAATTTCTCCGGCTTCGACGTTCCTCGTCCGGCCAAATTTCGGCTCCGCCCAACAGGGGGGCGATCTGCGATTTTGGGAAGCCAGAGGGCTCACTCCCGGGTAGCACTTTCATCATCTTCGAATCTGCTAACCCGCGAAGGCTGCAACCGCCCGCGGGTTTTTTATTTTTTTCGGCATCCCTGTAGCTCACCCCTTCGAGGGGGGGCGAAGGTCTCTCTTGGGTCTGCCTTTCCCGGTTTTCCGTCACCAGTCCACCGGGTTTAACCCACGAGGAATTGGTTTCTAAATTGCTCGCAGGTTCAAACGTTCCACCATCCCGCCGGCTCCGAACCCGGCAGAAAGGATCAACCAGGGACGATGCTCTACGCCACCGAACTCATGGGTTCCGCTGCCTATGACTCCTCCTCGAACTACGTCGGCCGCGTCCGCGAGTTCTTCATCGAACCCGCCGAGCAAGCAAACCGCATCTCCCACTTTCTGATCTCTCGCGGACGCTTCCAACCGCTCGTAGCCCGCTACGATCAAGTCTCAAAAGTCCTCCCGGGCCGCCTCTACCTGAACGTTTCCGAACGAGCCCTGGCCGCCTACCAACCAAACGAAGCCTGGCTTGCCGTACAAAAAGATCTCCTGGACCAGCAAATCATCGACACCGCTGGCCGAAAAGTCGTCCGCGTAAACGACGTCGACTTGGCCGAATTTTCCACCAACGAACACGTTGAGCTTCGCATCGCCCAGGTTGACGTAGGTGTCCCCGGCGCCGTCCGCCGTCTCCTTCAAGGCCTAGCTCCGTCAGCCCTCGTCCGTAAGCTCCAGAGCAAACTGCCACAACGTTCGATCCGCTGGGAATTCGTGAATCTCATCGAGCCAGACCCGCTACGCCGCGTAAAGCTGCGCATCACCCACGAAAAGCTCGAAGATCTCCACCCGGCCGACCTAGCCGAAATGATGGAAGAACTCTCCGCCGCAGAGCGCCAGGGCATCATCGCCTCCCTCGACGAAGAAACAGCCGCGGCCGTGCTCGCCGAGCTCGACGAACGTCTCACTACGCAAATCGTCGAAAAACTCGACCCCGAGAAAGCCGCCGATATCATCGAAGAGATGGCCCCGGATGCTGCCGCTGACCTTCTCGCCGATCTCCCCAAGGAAACCTCCGAAGAACTCCTCGAAGAGATGCCCAACCAAGAAGCCAACGACGTCCGCGAACTCCTGGCCTTCGATCCCTCCACCGCTGGCGGCATGATGAACACTGAATTTGCGTTTGTCAGCGAATCCATCACACGCGACGAAGTCCTCGAGTGGCTCCGTAAACAGGAGTTCAACCTCGAACATCTCGACACCATCGTGATCCTCGACAAACTCGGTCATTTCGCTGGCGCTGTCCCGATCGCCCGAATTCTACTTGCTGCTTCCGAACAACACATGAGCGGATTAAAAACCGATCCGCTCCTTTCCATCTCCTCCGACGCCAACGAAAAAGATGTCTTCGAACTTTTCGACAAATACAATCTCCGCATGCTCACCGTCCTCGACAACGACCGCCGCCCCATCGGCGTAATCACGGTAGACGACGTAGTCTCCCGCCTGGTGAACGCATGACCCCACCTTGCTTTTGTAGGGCCCGCCTTCCGAGGCGGGCCGTTTCAACAATCACACGGCGGGTCCAGTCCCGACGTAGTGTGCCTTCAGACCGCCATCTTGGGTCTTACTTCCAGGTTTCCATTCTCCATTTTCCAATTTCCCGGACTTTTCGACTCGCCCTTCGCTGCTCATCATTCGCTGGACTTGAGTTTCGAAGCGCCACTCTCCTCCGATGACCCTGTCCGCCATCAACGGCTTCATCGACCGCCTCCGCGGAGTCGTCCTCCGTTTCTTCTCCCGAGGCAATCAATGGCGCCGCCGTTTTTTTCTGTTCCTTGCCGTGATCGGCCCTGGCATCATCACCTCCAACGTCGATAACGACGCCGGCGGCATCATCACCTACACCCAAGCCGGCTCCGCCTACGGTTACACCATGCTCTGGGCGCTCGTTCCGATGACCATCGCCCTTTACGTCACTATGGAAATGTGCGCCCGCATGGGCGTCATTACCGGCAAAGGACTCTCGGACTTAATCCGCGAAGAATTTGGCTTCCGCTCCACCTTCTTCGTGATGATCGTCGGCTTCCTCGTCGACCTCGCCAACGTCGTCGCCGAATTCGCCGGTATCGCCGCCTCCATGCAAATCTTTGGCGTCAGTAAATACGTCTCAGTCCCAATCGCCGCAGTCTTGGTCTGGTTTCTGGTTTTGAAAGGGAATTACCGTCAGGTAGAAATCGTATTCCTGATTGCCTGTGTCTTCTATTTCACCTATCTTTTTTCCGCCGTCTTCGCCAAGCCCGACTGGGTCCTTGCCGCTCGCATGCTGGTCGTCCCGAACGTGCACCTCGAAACGGGCTATCTCATCACCTTGACGGCGCTGGTAGGCACCACCATCGCCCCCTGGCAATTCTTCTATCTCCAGGCCGGCTTCGTCGAAAAAAAGGTTGGCCCCCGCCAATATATCCAGGCCCGCTGGGACGTCCTTCTCGGCAGCATCTCCTGCATGGTCATCGTCTTCTTCATCATCATCTGCACCGCCGCCACCCTGAACCGCACCGGTCTTACCAACATCACTGACGCCGCCGAAGCTGCCAAAGCCCTAATCCCTCTAGCCGGCAAATGGGCCGGGCTGACCTTCGCCTTCGGTCTGCTCAATGCCTCGCTGTTTGCCGCAACCATCCTTCCGCTCTCGACCGCTCACGTCATCTGCGAAGGCCTCGGCTTTGAAGCCGGCCTCGATCACAAATTCCGCGAAGCCCCAGCCTTCTACTGGCTCTACACCATCCTCATCCTGGTCGGCGCCGGTATCGTACTGCTACCCAATGCGCCACTCTGGAAAATCTTCATCTTCTCCCAAGTCGGTAACGGCATCTGGCTCCCCATCGTGGTCATCTTCATCCTTCTCCTGGTCAACCGCAAAGACCTCATGGGCGAACACACCAACGGCTTCTTTTTCAATCTGATTGCCTGGATCACCGCCATCGCCATGATCATTCTAACCTTCATCCTGGTCGTCCAATCCATCTACCAATCCTTCCACCCTCCCGCCACCTAAGCCGTTCATCGCCGCTTCCTAGTGGCGGGTCTTCAGAACCGTGCTCTACGTCCTTCGTTTTTCCTGGCACAGCACGCCCGTGCTCTTGCATCTGTCCCGCCTACGCCGGCCTAAACATGCAGCGTTGCGGGAGGCCGCGCCTCGCGACAACCGAACTCACTCGGAATCGCGCAAACCGCCGCCATTTTCCAATTTCTATTTTTCCTCTCCCCATTCACCACTTCCTCACTCGAACCACCTTGGCATTTGCATTCTCACGAATCCCTGTGTTAACTTTGCGCCGTAAAGAGGATTCGCCCGGAAACGCACTGTGTCGCTCTCCCGTCATCATCTCGTGTCCCCGGAAACGCTCGGCCCTGTCACTGCCGAAGAATCCGGGCTCCTTGAAAAACTCGATCTCGGACGCCTGCCGCGCCATATCGCCATCATCATGGACGGCAACGGCCGCTGGGCGCAAAAACGCCATCTCCCTCGCGTTGCCGGCCACCGCTCCGGCACGCAATCTGCCCGCATGGCCATCGAAACCTGCGCTCGTCTCCACGTCGAAGCCCTCACTCTCTATGCGTTCTCGGTCGAAAACTGGCGCCGCCCTAAAACCGAAATCGAATTCCTGATGCAGCTCCTCCGCGAATATCTGCGCAAGGAAATGCCGCTTCTCCAAAGAAACAATATCCGCATGCGCTTCCTAGGTCGTGCCGACGAACTGCCCGAACCTGTCCAAAAAGATACCCGCGACGCGGTAGAAGCCACTTCGAAAAATACCGGCATGGTTCTCTGCATAGCTCTAAACTACGGCGGCCGCGCTGAAATCGTCGACGCCATCAATGCCATCCTGTCGTCACGGAATGGCCGACACCCTGTAACGCCGGGCGAGTCCACGAGCCCTGCGGCTTTTCCGCAGACTCACCGCGAGCCCATCACCGAAGAAGACCTAGCCCGCCATCTCTACACCGGCGATCTCCCCGATCCCGATCTCCTCATCCGCACCAGCGGCGAAATGCGCGTCAGCAATTTCCTGCTCTGGCAAATCGCCTACGCCGAAATCTTCGTAACCGAAACCCTGTGGCCCGACTTCAACCGCGCTCGCTTCCTGGAATCCCTGATCGATTACCAAAAACGCGAACGTCGTTACGGCGCCATCCAACCCCCAGCCTCCGCCGCCCGCTAGCTTTGGAGTGCGGCGCCACCTTTCGGAGACGCTGCTCGACAACGTTTTCTGTCGTTGAACGGATGTTTGTAGGAAGGGACGGCCTTCTGAGGCCGTCGGCCACGTTAACTTGCATCACAGTCTTTGCCGACGACCGGCCGCTACACGAGGTGGGCGACTTGGTTCCATGAATTGATTCCCTCGACTGGACTCCGCTTTCGCCGTCGTCCTTCGTGCGATCGGACTGCCGATATCTGATATCCTCTTCAACATCCATGACCGGCACTCGCGTCCTAACCGCGCTCGTCCTCATCCCAATCGTCCTTGCTGTAGTCCTCCTAACCCCCACTTGGTTCGTCGCCGTGGCCACCGCCTTCATCACCATCCTCGCCCTGCGCGAATACTTCGCTCTAGGCGACGCCATCGGTCACCGCGCCTACTATCTCTGGACAATCTTCTGTGCCCTTCTCCTGATCGCTCAGCAATGGCGCATCATGAAACCATTTACATTCGTGCTCCGATCTCGACCGAATCTTGGGGAAGCCACTGCGATTTCTCATCCCCTCGGCGCCATGGATTCACCCGTCGGTCTCTTCTTTCTATTTGTCGTCGGCCTTACCGTCCTCACCCTTTCTACCCGTCGACCTCTCGTCGAATCTCTGCCTTCGGCGGGAATTTCTAGCAGCGCTCTTCTCCTGGTCGCCTTTCCTCTCTCCTTCGCCGTCCGTCTCCACGGACTTCCAGCCTACGGTCCCCGCCTCCTCCTGTTTGCCCTGGCCATCACCTGGGCCGCGGACACTGCCGCCTACTTCGTCGGCCGGGCCATCGGCAAACATCCCCTCGCTCCGCACATCTCCCCGAAAAAAACCTGGGAAGGCTCCATGGGCGGCCTGATCGGCTCGCTGCTCATCGCGTGGACAGCGCACTACTTCATTCCCATCGCCGTCCCGCAACTCCTCGCCATGGCCACGCTTGGCAACATCGCCGGACAAATGGGTGACTTGCTCGAATCGGCCTACAAACGAAGCGCCGGCGTGAAAGATTCCGGCAGTCTCCTCCCCGGCCACGGCGGCGTCCTCGATCGCATCGACGCCCTAATCCTCTGCATCCCAGTAATCTGGTATTACCTAGTCCTGGTCAACCCTGCCTAACACCTCGTTTCTCTTCTCCGCGGATCTTCTACGCTCTCTGCGTCAATCGTTCTTTTCTTCCGTTCGGGCGACTGTGTTCCTCCCGCACTCTTGGGTTAAACTAAAAACTGACGACGCAAAACCAAAAACCTCGACATGAAATCTCTCTCCATCCTCGGCTCGACCGGCTCGATCGGCCGCCAAACTCTCTCGGTCGTCGAATCCCTTCCCGGCCAATTCAAAATCACCGCGCTCGCCGCGGGCACTAACCTCGCCGAACTCCTCGCCCAAATCGAACGCCACCATCCCTCACTGGTCTCCGTAGCCACTCCGCAGCTGGCCGACGAACTCGCTCACCAACTCCGCGAAAAAAATCTCCACGCGCCCGAAATCCATCATGGCCGCGAAGGGATGCTGGCCGTAGCCACACATCCCAACGCCGAAACCGTTCTCTCCGCCGCGGTAGGCGTGGTCGGCCTAGAAGCTACCTACGAAGCCGTCAAACTCGGCCGCACCGTAGCCCTCTCGAACAAAGAGGTCCTGGTAGCCGCTGGCGAACTCGTCATGGCCGCCGCCGCAAAATCCGGCCGCGAACTCCTACCCGTCGACTCCGAACACAACGCCGTCCACCAATGTCTCCGCGCCTCCCAAGTGGCCAATAAAACAGATCCGTCATTCCGAGCGGAGTCTGCGGAGCGAGGAATCTCTCTTTCGCCGTCATCTGCGACTCAAAGTGAGCGCACCGCGGCTCGGAGCTTTAGCTCCGATGTTCACCTAGCCAAGCAAGACCGGGCTTTAGGCCCTGACGAATTGCCTGCCTCGCACGCGACTCGTCTCTCATCACGCGCCACTGCTCTTTTCCCCGAAGTGCGCCGCATCGTGCTCACCGCCTCCGGCGGCCCATTCCGCAAAACACCTCTCTCTCAACTAGTCCACGTCACCGTCGACCAGGCCCTGGCCCACCCCAACTGGAAAATGGGCAACCGTATCACCATCGATTCGGCGACGCTGATGAACAAAGGCTTCGAGGTTATCGAAGCCCGTTGGCTCTTCAACATGCGCCCCGAGCAAATCGACGTCATCATCCATCCTCAATCGGTAATCCACTCCTTTGTCGAATTCATCGACGGCGCCGTCCTCGCGCAGCTTGCTCCACCAGACATGCGCATGCCCATCCAATACGCGCTCACCTATCCCGATCGCATCAGCTCCGAGCAGGTTCAACTCGACTGGTCCGAACTCCGCCGCCTCGATTTCGAGAAGCCCTCCACCCGACGCTTCCCCTGCTTGCGTCTTGCGCGCGAAGCCATGAACAAAGGCGGCGCTCTACCCTGTGCCCTGAACGCCGCCGATGAAGTAGCCGTAGCCGCCTTCCTCGGTCACCGCCTTCCATTTCAGGCAATCTCCGAAGTAGTTGAAACAGTCCTCTCCGAAACGCCCTCTACAAAATTCAGCTCCATCGACGAAGTCCTCGAAGCCGACGCGGAAGCCCGCCGCCAAGCCCACGAAGCCGTCGAGCGCCTAACTTCGGTGCCGGTAGCTCATCCCTTCCGGCCGTGAGGCTCTTCTTGCGGGTTCCTGCCCCGCGAAGAGTGGATGCTCGGTTTTAGTCGTCTGACTCTTCAATCTCGGCTAGAACTAATCGAAAAGCATTACGCCGACCGCGAGCGCCGGCGTGGGTCTCGCGCGACACTTTCCCCTGGCCCCGCATCCAACAAACATGCCCCATACAATTCCCGACACATCACACATCGCCGCCCAAAGCGGCCCGATCTTTTTGCTACAATAATTCGACGGAGCTACGCGCGCGCAATGAACACAATTATCGGCATGATCCTGGTCCTCGGCGTCATCATCCTCGTCCACGAATGGGGACACTTCATCATCGCCCGCATGTTCAAAGTGCGGGTCGACGTTTTCTCCATCGGCTTCGGCCCACGCCTGTTCGGCTTCAAACGCGGCGATACGGATTGGCGCATCAGCGCGCTTCCTCTCGGGGGCTACGTCCGCATGGCAGGTCAGGACATCACTGATATTGACTCGGGTGACCAGAAACCCACCGGGGCTCCCGATGAACTCATGTCCAAACCCCGCTGGCAGCGAGCCCTAATCTCGGCGGCGGGTCCGGCGATAAACCTGGTCTTCGCCTTTGTCCTCCTCGGCGTTTATTATTTCGTCGTCGGCCTTCCCGCGAACGACCTTCTATCGAAGCCACTGGTGATCAACGGTCTTCCCGCCGATCAAGCCAAGAATTCCTCTGGCCTCCAGGTTGGCGACAAAGTTCTTTCGATCGGCAGCACAAAAAATCCCACGTGGGAGCAAGCCCAAGTTCTCTCGCTCCAGTCCGCTCCAGGCACGATTCTCAAACTCCAAGTTTCCCGCGACGGTGCCGCCCGCGAAGTGGATCTTCCCTCAAGTACGAATCCCTACGCGCGTACGTTCGGCTATTCGCCCATTCCTCCTGTGATTGGCGAAATCGCTCTGAACACGCCTGCTGATCACGCGGGTCTCCGCGACGGAGATCTCGTCCGCTCCGTTGACGGCCAACAGATTCAATATTGGGATCAATTCGTGGATCTGGTGCGCAACTCCGGCGGCAAAACGCTGCAGCTCGCCATCACCCGCAAGGGTCAGGATCTTTCCATCTCCGTAACGCCACAGAAGGGAATTGCGGGCGGTCCCGAAAACACCTATCAAATCGGTATGCTCCCGCAAGAAACGCTGACCTACGAACGAGTCGGTCTCGTCCGATGCTTCAAAGCCGCTGGCGCGCAAACCGCCAACCTCGTCGTTCAAACGGTTGACGTAGTCGGG
Organism: Candidatus Acidiferrales bacterium; assembly: GCA_963722985.1. Taxonomy (GTDB): domain Bacteria; phylum Acidobacteriota; class Terriglobia; order Acidiferrales; family UBA7541; genus Acidiferrum. The sequence continues at coordinate 74,612 of CAVROZ010000014.1, forward strand.
CGCCTCTTGAGCGGTAGCGTCTCCGTCAAACAATTGCAAAGCGTAGTCGGCATTTCCCGCCTCGCGGGACAGGCCGTCTCCGAGGGCGCCTACGCGGTAATCGGTTTCATGGCCCTCATCAGCGTAAATCTGGGCATCCTGAATATTCTCCCGATCCCTATCTTGGATGGAGGACACATACTTCTTCTTGCTCTAGAAGGCATCCGTCGCCGGGATTTTAGCCTGGCGTTCAAGGAGCGTTTCATCCAAGTAGGCCTGGTCTTCCTGCTAGCCCTGATCGTCTACGTTACCTACAACGACGTAGCCCGAATCATCACCCACCACTCCTAAACGAAAAAGCCAATAAAACGATAGCTGGCTGGCCTAATTCGCTATAGTTTCATTCTATTTTAAGTAAAATCAGACGATTTGGCGGTCTTCTGGCAAGTCCACCTCGAAACGCAAAAGTGCTCATAGAGTCGAAGTTCGTCGCTTAAATCGCTCGTTGGGGGGGGTGGAAACAGGACTGTGCGCGCGAATTCGATTCTGCGCTCGCTGCTTAAGTCGGTGTTCGTTCACTTTTCGGATAATGCCGTTAGTATGTAGTCGCTGGCGCGACGGACGCTTCGCCTGAGATGCTCCTCACGTCATGCCGCAAGATAGTACTCTAACGGCGATTTCCGCTTTTTTCCAGTTTTCTTAAGCACAGCAAAATCACGAGTCTGCAAACGAAAAAAGATTCACCTCCGATAGCCGTTCGGTCGGCTGTAGCCACTATCGCGTATCCGCCAGAACCGCCAGCGCCACCTTCAAACGGATTCATCGAACGCGCGCAGAGCACGGGCAGAATTTCGACCGTTTGCGAAAAACGCGCATCCGATTCATCACTGGCGTTAATCGGGAGTTGACGACAACGCCAGAAAAACGGCAGGTGCGGTTCGACATAAGTGTATTTGTCAGCCATCAGTGGACGGTGAGGGAGAAGGTGGAGGCGGCGAAGGCGTGTGCCGGATCCGTGGCGGTGATGGTGATGAGATAAGTGGAGGGTTCGGGAGGCGTGCCCGAGAGAGTTTTTGTGTGCGGATCGAATTTGAGCCAAGAAGGTAGAGGGACATTGTTGGCCGAAGTGGCGCGGATGGTGAGGGTGTCGGTGCCGTCGTCGTCGACGAAGGTATCAGCAGGCACGATGAGAGAAAACGGCGAGTGAGAAGTGGCGGATTGATCGGCGATCGGTCTCGCAACGTAAGGTTCAAAGTTGGAACGGCGGGCTTGTTCGAGGAGCTCATCGAAGCGCACCCAGACGATGACGCAGTCTTTGGCCGAGGTGCCATAGGAGTAGAAGAGATATTTGCCGTCGGGGGACACGAATTGTCCCCAGCGATGCGCGACCTTTTTGTTGACCTTTGAGCCAAGGCTTTTGGGGTTGGTCCAGGTGCCGTCGGTCTTGCGGAAGCTGATGAAGAGCTCGCACTCACCGCTTTGGGTTTCCTTCGCGCTGACAATCATGTAGGACTCGTCAGCAGCAACATAGAAATCACCGTTAAAGCCGGGCTCGTTGAGCGGGCGGCCGAGGCTTTTGTAGTGGAGATTCTTGCCGCTACCGGTCACGGTGGTAAACGAAAAGGTGATGCCCTCTTTGAGGTCTTCGGCACTGGGAGTGCTGCCGGCGTAGTAAGTGCCGCTGTTGGTGAGGATGAGGTCGTAGAGTTCGTGATCGCCTTCGAGATAGACGGCGGGAGTAGACCAGGTGCCGTTCGTTTTTGTGGAGCGCAGGACGATATTGGCTCTGTCGTCGTGGAGAAGGAGGGAGTTGCCGTCTGCGTTGAAGGTTGGGGCGAAGAAGTGGTCGCCGAAGACGGTCGGGCCAACCCACTTCTGACCGTCGAAGGTGAGGCATTTGAGTTTGGCGTCGACGAGGCTGTACCAGACTTTGTTTTGTTCGACGCAGATCATTTTGCCGTCAACAGAGATGGCAATGCGATCCATGAGGATGGTGCCGGGATCGTTGAAACGTCCAGGAGCAAAGGGAATGGGAGTGTCGCCCGGAGGAGTCAGACCGAGGTAAGCGTCAGGGGAATCGAGGAAGGGGCCGTAGGACTGCGCCGAGGCGAGAAGCGGAAAAATAAGGGGAAAAAGCAAGAGAAGGGCCAGGGTTTTCATGGGTGTCGTTCGCTCCTGTGGTACGACAACAGGAGTATGCCACGGTTCATGTGGGAATACCACAGGAGAAACAGATTAGACTCTGGAGATTTACAAAAACACGACGCGCACCGAACCTCCTTCACCTCCTTTCCCCGCACTTCCCGATCCCCACGTACCCTGCTAAACTCTGTTCATGGCCGCGACACCATCTCGCCGCGTCTCGAGCGGCGAACGCATCAACGCCGCCGAACCCTCAGGCCATCTCCAGGACGCCCTCCGGCAGCGCCGCATTCGCCTGACCCGCCAACGCCGCGTAATCCTCCAGGTGATGGACTCGGCCGAGCAGCACCTGGACGTAGACCAAATTCTAGAACGCGCCCAACAGATCGACCCCGAAGTCCACCTCGTCACGGTCTATCGCACCATCGACCTCCTGAAACGCCAAGGTCTGATCGACGAACTCGACCTCTTGCACCTCCGAGGGGACCGCCATTATTATGAAACCCACGGCCCGCGCGATCACATCCACGTAGCCTGCCTCCGCTGCGGCAAAGTCCGCGAATTCGAATCGCGGCTTTACGAGCAACTCAAACAACAAATCGCCGCCGACTGCGACATCCGTGTCACCGTCTCCCGCACCGAAGTAGGCGGCATCTGCAACGACTGCCTCTCCGCGGAAAAAACGAACCAATAAAAAATTGCCATGCCAAACCCGCAGCTCAGCCCTGAGGTCTTGCTCTGGGTTTTCGTAGGCACCTCTTCTGCCGCCTCTTTCCAATTTTTCGCATTTGATCTTCTGCCTCTCCTACGCTATCCCCGCCATCCTTTCCCGCACCCGCTGCAATCTCGCCTGGGTTACGGGGCCGCTCTTTGGCGAGCGCGCCACAAACGCCACCGAACTTTCTCCCTGCATGGCCTTCCGTTGTTCCGCTAATTTCTTTGCCATCGCGCGCCGCTTATCTCCGTAAGTCCACTGAAACAAAATACAAATCAGCAAATCCACCGCAAGTACGCAAACGGTCATAAAAATGTTCAGCGACATTTCTGCATCTCGAGGAGCGTAGCAATCCGAGCTCCAATATTTCCCAGATTAAAATTGACGACGCTGAAAAGTCCTGAAAACTTCGTGAGGATTCTGTTAGGAACCGTAGGGCGGCTTTAGGCCGCCTGGCTTTCCTACTTTCTATTTTCTATTCCCGCTCCCGCACTCGCCGCAACCTCGCAAAAAACGTATTCGCCGACGCGATATCCTTCCGAATTTGTTCCTTCAACTCCTCCGCACTTACGAACTTCTTCTCCGCCCGCAATCTCTTCCAAAACCGCACCTCAATCGACGGCGGCGCAAAATTCCCCGAATAATCGAGCAAATGCGTCTCGACGCTCAAACCTGTTCCATTAAACGTCGGCCGCACTCCAACGTTGGTAACGCTGCGATGACTGCTGGTTTCCCCCTCGAGCACCGTCCGCGTAACATAAACACCTCGAGCCGGCAACAACTCCTGTTCCGGCTTCAAATTCAAAGTAGGAAACGTAACCGTCTTGCCCGTTCCTGTTCCGCTCACGACTGCGCCTGTCAACGCAAACGGCCTCCCGAGCAATCGGCCCGCGCGCCGCACATCACCCTCGCTGACTAATTTCCGGATGAACGTACTCGACACCACCTCTCCGTCGAAGGTCACGGGCGTGTGTACCACAACTTCAAACCCCTCGCGCATGCCCATTTCCCGTAACAGTTTCACGCTCCCAGCCTGCTTGTTCCCAAATCGAAAGTTCTCTCCCACCACCACCGTTCGCACGTGCAACTGCCCGACCAAAATCTCATTCACAAAATCTTCCGCCGAAAGTGCCGCCAACTCCCTGGTGAACGGCAACACCACGGCCGCTTCCACCCCTAGCGCTCCGAACCAATCGATCCTCTGCTGATTGGTGGAAATCCGTGCCGGCGCCGCTTCCGGTCGCAACACCTTCAGCGGCGGCGGTTCGAACGTCAGCGCTGTTGCGACTGCCCCGCTCTCCTTCGCTTTCGCAATCGCATACTCCAACACTCTCTGATGCCCGATATGAATGCCGTCGAAGGTGCCAATCGCGATCACACTCTCCCGCCCGGTCGCGCCGTACTTCTCCTCCCAATCCTTCGCCGAATAAAACACGCTGATCTCTCGCGACCAAACATGCACATGCACCGCCAGCGCCTTCGCCGCGCGTTGCACCGCCGCCGACTCCGTTTCTACCTCCAACTGTAACCCGTCGTAAGCCAACTTCACTTGCGGGTACCCGGCCTTGCGCAGGCGCTCGTTCGTAGCTTCATGTGGCAAATCGTGGGCAATATGCGTAAACCAGGCGCGCTTCGGTTTCAGCCGGTCAATCAAAGCCAAAGCCTGTTCCACGGTCTGATGCATCGGATGAGGTACATCCCGTAAAGCATCCAAAATCAAATCGTCCAAATCCTCCAGCAGCGGCACGCTCGACTCCGGCAATCGGCTGAAGTCCGTCATATAAGCCGCGCGGCCAAATCGGAATCCGAGTACCTCCATCTCTCCATGCAACAGCGGCACAGGAATAAACGGAATCCCTAACAACACAAACGGCCCATTCACTTCGCGCAATTCCACGCTAGGAACGCTGCTGAGCGTAGGCTTGCTGTCAAACACATAAGCAAATATCCGCCGCAGCGCGCGAAAAGTATCCGCTGTCCCGTAAACCGGAATGGAACTCTTCTGTCGGAAATTAAATGGCCGCAAATCGTCAAATCCCAAAATATGATCTGCATGGCAATGTGTCAGCAAAACCGCATCCAAACGCTGCAACCCTACTCGCAATCCCTGCGTCCGAAAATCCGGCGTGGTATCAATCACTACATTCGCCCCGCCCCGCGAAAGCAGCAGCGAAGGCCGCAACCTCTTGTCGTGCGGGTCATTCGACTCACACACCGCACAGTGACACCCCAATGTAGGTACTCCCATCGAAGTGCCCGACCCCAACACCGTCAGCCGAATCTTCTCTTCTCCCATCTCTCTATTGTATCCGTCCAGGTAGGGGCGGGTCTTCAGGCCCATTCTTTTGTGGCGGCGCCCTCTGCGTAGCCTCTTCGCCAAAAATAAAACGGCGCGATGCAAAATCGCGCCGCCCAAGAATCAAAACGATCAACGATGGCCTACAACTACCTTTTCCCACCCTTGGCCTGAGCCGTAACCTTGGCCATTTCCGCAGCCATGGCCTTCGACACTTCCAAATAGGTCAACTTTAGCTTCCCCAGCAAATCCAGCAGCATTTCATTCTCTTCCGGCGCCAGATTTCCCTTTGTCTTCTGCTGTAGTGCATCCAACATATCAATTAACTCCCGCGCCGCATCCGGGTCGATCATCGGCTGGCCCGTATTCGGGTCCGCATAAGCGCCTAACACCATCGCCGCATTACTCCCAATCATGCGGATCAAATTCTCAAACGCCGCCAATTTCTTCGGCGCATCCGCGGCGGGCTTGGCGGCATCCGCGTTCGCCTTCTCGGCAGCCTTTGCCTCGGCCTTGACCTCTTCGCGCTTCGCCTCGCGCTCCTGCTCCTCCACAACTTCCTTGCGAATTTCACCCTCGGCCGTAAATGGCCGCCGGTCAATTACTTTGAAACCTTCATCCTTATTCTCTGCCACGGTCCTGCACCTCTCCCCAAAATTTCACCCCAGTTTATCACGGGAAGCGAACGGCTATCCTTTCTCCTGTGCCACAGGTTGCTTTGCGGGTGCGTTCTTGGGGTTTCCCGGACCGCCGGTCTCCGGGACGGTTTCTGCAAACTCGAACCGTCCTTACCACTCCCCTAAACTGCGACTCCCACTTTTCCTCACCGCCTGGATCTCCATGCTATTCTTATCTTTCGCCATGCGACGCCTCTCCTTCCTCGCAATTGCTCTGCTCCTCGCCGCTACCGCCCGCGGGCAATCCTTCGCGCCATTAGACCAATGGCGCGCTGCCGTTCTCTCCGGCAACGCCGCGAGCCTCTCCGCGCTCTATACGCAATCTCCCTCACCCGAGATTGTCGGCCCCGACAAACGTCCCATCCCGCTCCAGGACGAAATTGCCTTTTGGTCCTCACGGAAATCCGAAGGTCTGACCAACCTCTCCGCACAAATCGTTCAGCAAGCCGACCAGGCCCCTGACCTTCACGTAATCGCTCTCCAGCTTACCCTGACCACGGCTGGCAAGGACCACGGCTCCCACAAGCAATACATAGCCATGGCGCAAACTTGGTATCGCCAAAACGGCCAGTGGCGCCTGGTCGGGACGCAACACACCGCACCGGCACTTCTCCGCCAGCCGCTCGAAGACAAAGTGATTTACCCCCAAGGCATCGACACCACGCAGGAAATTGCCGAAACTCTCCGCCAAGCCTCTGCAACCCACAAACGAGTTCTCCTGGTTTTCGGCGGCAACTGGTGCTTCGACTGCCACGTTCTCGACGAAGCCTTCCACAGTCCCGAAATCGCTCCTACGCTGAACAAATCCTTTTTGGTCGCGCACATCGACATCGGCGAAATGGACAAGAATCTGAACATAGCCCAAAAATACGACATTCCTCTCGACCGCGGCGTCCCTGCCATTGCCGTCCTCGACTCCGACGGCAAACTCCTGTTCAGCCAGAAACAAGGCGAATTCGAAGCCGCTCGCTCCATGGCCCCGGAAGACATCCTAGCCTTTCTCAACAAATGGAAACCCTCTGGGTCGACCAAATCCCCCAGCGCCGCCAAGTAACATCACTCTGGTGGTCGCGCGCTTCAACTTTCCTTCTTGCCCTCCCATGCTAGAATCTGCTCCTCGCCAACGCCCAAAAGGAGAACCCAATGCGCCTCGCCCGTAGAAGCACGTGTCTAGCATTCCTTCTTCTCTGTGCCGTCCCGAATCCCTGCCAACCCGACAAATCCGACAAACTCACCGTCATGGGCAAACTTTCTCGCGTCATGGCCATCGGTGCAGAGACCTCCGGTTGGGCCATCGATCTCAATCCTGTCCTCACTGTAAACGGTAAACAAGTCAGCTCGCTCGAAGTCAAATCTTCCAACCCTAAGAAACTAGAAGCTCTCGAGAATAAAAAAGTCAAAGCCACCGGCACGCTCTCGAACGCCGTAGGCGTCGAAACCGGCGAGCGTCCCGTCCTCACTCTGACGTCGATCAAAGAAATAAAAGAAAGAGCCGCCAAAGACCCCGACAAAGACTGAACAGAGAGTCGAGTGGCGGGTCTTTAGAACCGTGCTTTTCTTCCGTAGAAGCCCTGGCTCTGCAGCAAGCAGATCTCCGATGGCGGCACCCTCACCATAATCGCCATCAATCCGTCTTTCGATTTCTCTTCCTACTTCACCGCCCACCACGGCTCTTTTGTCGCCACAAACTCAACCGGTGCGTTCTTCACAAACCCCTTCAACCACCGCGTACACTCTTCCATCCCTGCCTGTTCGCTCGGTATATGCCCAATCACAATCAACGCCTTCTTTTTCCCCTGCGTCACTGCGTCGGCCGCATACTCCACCGTCTCCCACTCTCGCGTCTCTCCGACCAACAATACCTGCACATCATCGCTTTCGAGCGCGTGCGTCTCCCGCTCAAATCCCGCGAACCCCGGACTCAACCCTACTTTCGTCACCTTCATTTCTGGCTCGCCCACCACGCGAACCACCGGCGACTCCAGTTTCTTCGCCACCTCTTCCGCCAACTTCTTCACCGTAGTCTCCGGCAACACAAACAAATACCGATTTTCCGCATTCTGATATTTCTCCCAACCAAGCGCATGCGCCATCCCCGCCTCGATCCCATCCGGCTTCCGCATGTGCCAATGATCGTGAAATCTCCAAACCACCATCCCATGTTGCTCAATAAACGCTCGCTTCTCCCCCCACACGGGGTCGCTCTCCGGCATTCCTTCCGGCGCATCTAAATGCGAATAAAACGTGGGTTCGTGGGTAATCACAAAATTCAACCCCTTCGCCGAAGCCCTCTCCAACACATCCATCGTCGCCATCATCGTCACGGCAATCCCGGTAACAGCCGTATCAGGATTTCCCGCTTTAAAGGTATCGACAGTCTGCTCTTTCCAAGGCACTCCCACCTGTTTCTGTATCTCTGCAACAATCTCCCGCGCCGTAGGCTTGGCTTCGGCCGCGAACGTATTTTTCTCCTTTGCCAGGCCACCCTGTGCACAGCAAACTAAAACAGCCGCCATCGCAAATCCGCACGCTAGTCTCATCTCATCCTCCGTGCCCTCTACGGTTAATTGCGTTTCTTATCCTCCATCCGCACCGTCTTCCCGGTCTTCGCGGACTCCCGCGCGGCATCCATCACCTCCGCCACTACCACATTGATCTCCAATGACCCCGGCCCCGATGGCTTCAACTTATCGACCACCACCGCCCGCAAATACCGCAACTCATCATCCTGTGGAGGCTCCAATGCCGGCGCCTTCACCTGCTGAGCCTGCGATTGTCCCGATTTCCGCAGCACCAACCCGTCTCTCCCGCCCGTAATCACCTCGCCGCCGGTCCCATAGACTTCCACATCGCTCCTCCCAAAGGGCCAATTCCACGACGCCTGCACAATCCCCTGGGCTTTCGGGTATGTCAAAATGATCGTCGCTTCATCCTCCACCTTCGGGTATACAGCCGGCTTGATCTGTTGGGTAACCGCGGTCACCGTCAGCGGCCGGTCTCCGTTCATCACCCAAGTCATAAAATCCACGCCATAACAGCCAAAGTCATACAACGCCCCCGCGCCATTCAACTTCGGATCGGTCAGCCATCCCAAAAACTCCGGCCCAACGCCAATCTCTTTCGGTCCCATGTGCCCATCGTGAGCCACCATCTTTCGCACGTCGCCAATCGATCCGCCGTGCACAACTCCGTAAGCCCCATGCCGGCTCGGCTCCCAACTCGTAAAGTAATTCACCAGCACGGGGATCTTCGCCTCCGTGGCCACCTTCGCAATCGCATGTGCATCCTCTGCGCTCACCGCCAGCGGCTTCTCCATCATCACCGCCACGGCATGCTTCGCGCACACTTCCACCACTTTGCGGTGATCAAATGTATTTGTATAAGCCAGCACCGCCTGCGGCTTGGTCGTCGTAATCATCTCCTCCAAGTCCGCGTGGTAAAGTTTCGCGTCCAACGCAAACTTCTTCGCATACTGGTCAAACAACGCCCGGTCCGGCTCCTCAATTCCCACGATCTCAATATCGGTCCGCTTCACCGCGGCCGAAAAAAATCCATCCGCATGACCGTGCACCAATCCCGCGATGGCTACCCGCAGCGGCCCCGCGTTCTGATCGTCCAAGGGCACCACGGGAGCCGCCGCCGTCCCTTGATCGGTGCGGACCGGCGTTGCCTGCCCCGACACGGTGGCACCGCAAGACACAATCACAACCGCCATCAGCACCGACCTCACCAGCAATCTTCCGACGCGCATGGCTTGCCTCCTCACATGCTGCCTTTTCCGCATTGCACGGCTATACTCTTACACTTCCTCGCTTCCGCGAAATCTCTTTTTACTCGCGAGCAAATTCGTCGCATCGTTCGCCCTACATCGAAATGAGTATTTTCCGTCCTTTTTCGACTCACCGTGGGAACTCCTTTGCACATTCGGCTTCCGACGCTTTTCGGAAAATCATATCTAAGTTCCGCTTTCTTATCGCTTTAACCTCAAATACTCCGTCGTCTCCTATTTGGACGATCAATTGCACTCCTAACCGCAGCGATTAGTCGCAACAGTTCTCTGGCGCTACCGGCCCATCTGGCGGGAGCTGACCAGGTTCGGCTCCCCTCAACCCCCTGACGAATCGCCGCTTCGAGCCCTCAACGAAGCGGCGATTCTTATTTTTCGTCCGCCCAGAGCAGGGAAGGGGCGCGCGCCCAGTCCGCGCCCTTTCCTACTCTTTCTTGTGTACTGGCCGCCCTTCGGGCTCGGCCAGCCAGTACACACCCGAGCTCGGTAATACCATCTAAGAGTTGCTCTCACTCAGCCGCATCGAGACTGCCGGACTGGACCGCTTCGCCTGGCGACTCTCCGTGTCCTGTGCGTCTCTGCGTTTCATCTTCTTTCTCTTCACCCACCATACCTCCGTTCCTCTTCCTCCTCTTCCTCCTGTAAACTACTCCCCGATGCCATCGCACAAACCCAAACAAACACCCCAACGCAAATCCCACAAACGCCGAGTGTCCCAAAACCGCAAATTCACGCCACCCCATGTCGGTCCCGACTTCCAAGAACTCGTCGCCATCATGGCCCGTCTCCGCTCCCCAGATGGTTGTCCCTGGGACCGCGAACAAACCCACTCGACCCTCCGCACCTATCTCATCGAAGAAGCCTACGAGGTTCTCGACGCACTCGACTCGACCGACGACGCCAAATTCGCCGAAGAACTCGGCGACCTCCTCCTCCAGGTGCTCTTTCACGCGCAAATCGCTCACGAAGAAGGCCGCTTCGACATCTCCGCCGTAATCCGCGAAATCCGTGACAAAATGATCCGGCGTCACCCGCACGTCTTCGCCGCCACCAAAGCCAACACCTCCGCCGAAGTCCTCCGCAACTGGGAGCAAATCAAACAACAAGAAAGAGCCAGAACCGAGGGCGGATCTGTGGCGCGGGGCGAGTCCGCGGATCTTGCGGCCTTTCCTTTCTCTTCCTCCCGAGAACCCTCCATCCTCAACGGTGTCCCTCGCGCCATCCCCGCGCTCCTCGAAGCCCTGCAGCTCACACGCAAGGCCGCCCGCATTGGCTTCGACTGGCCCAACCTCGACGATATCTTCTCCAAACTCACCGAAGAGACCAACGAACTAAAATCCGCGCTCATCGAGCGCGACTCTGAAGTGGTGGGTCAGCAGCCTGGTACTTTTCGGCAGGGCGAGTCCCTGAGCCCGACGGCCCGTTCTTCCGCTGCTGTCGAAAGCGAACTAGGCGACATCCTCTTCGTAGCCGTCAACCTCGCTCGTCACCTAAACATCGATCCCGAAATCGCCCTAAAAAAAACCTCCGCCAAATTCTCGGGTCGCTTCCGCAGCATGGAACGCCTGGCCCACGAACAAAACACCACGCTAGCCAAGATCCCGCGTGCCCAAATGGAATCCCTCTGGGACCGGTCGAAACAACTCGAACCAAAATAAATGCTCCGTGCGGCTCAGGCCGTCCGAGGCCTGAGGCTCTTTCTTCGATCCGAGCATCCCGCCTGCGAACCGCAATCACTTGTCATCCCGTGTAGGGATGGCCTTCCGCCAACGCGAGAAAACTTCCTTGGGGCGAGCCGCCGCGCGCAGCTTGAGAGACATACGCAAAAACTGCTAACGTAAAACGGACGGCTTAAAACAACAACGACTATGCCAATCACCATCCGTCCTCTGCACTCCCTCTCCGACTTCCACCGCTGCGTCCAAATCGCCCGCGAGGTCTGGGCCGACGCGCCCCTCGACGCCGAACCCCATGTCACCTACGTCATCGCCGACCACACCGGCGGCCAGGTCCTTGGCGCCTTCGACGGCGACACCATGGTCGGTTTCACCAAAGCCTACGTTGGCCTCCACGACAGCACTCCCTATCTCCATTCCCACATGGCTGCTGTCCTGCCCTCGCACCGCGATCAAGGCATCGGCCGCCAACTCAAACTCGCGCAACGCGAAGATGCTCTCCGCCGCAACTTCCGTCTCGTCGAATGGACCTTCGACCCGCTCGAAACCAAAAATGCCCACTTCAATCTCAACCGTCTAGGCGCAATCTCCCGCCACTACATCCCCAACTTTTACGGCATCACCACCAGCCCGCTCCACCGAGGCATGCCGACCGACCGCCTCCTCGTCGAATGGCACCTCGATTCCCCCCGAGTGCTAGCAGCCATCAACGGACTCACCCTCCCGGAGCGCGATTGCCCAACGCGAATCCACCTCCCCACAACAGTTCTAGAGACAGGTGGCTTTCCGCAGGGCGAGTCCGTGAAGCCTGCCTCTTCCTCAACCGATCCGTTAGTCCAGCTCCAAACCGACCTTCGTGCCGAATTCACCAGCTGGTTCGCCAAAGGCTACGCCGCCACTTCCGTTCGCCGCACCCCTTCGGACGTTGCCTACTGCCTGTCCCCCTACTCCGACTTCTAATCGAAGCGCTCCTGTGGCACGGGCACTTCGCCTGTGTTTCCACTTTTGCTCTCTCCCGTGTTTCTCCGCGAACTTCTCGCCTTTGCATTTATCCTTTCTCTTCTCTTTTCCGAATTTCGATGTTCACGCACCCCTGTCCCGTCTTTCCATTTTCTAATTTCTCTTTTCTTTACGCGTCTCTTTCTCCGTTCGCTCTCTTCCGCGGCCGACGACTAACAACTGAAAACCAAAAACTGTTAACTTATTACTGCTCATGCTCCTCCACTCCCTAACCCTCCGCGAAATCCATCTCCCTCTCGTTACTCCCTTCGAGACCAGCATGGACCGCGTGACCAATCGCCGCATCATCCTCGCCGAAGCCCACGTCGACAACGCTTCCGGCTGGGGCGAGTGCACCGCCGGAGAAACTCCCTACTATTGTCCCGAAGACACCGAAACCGCCTGGCATGTCCTGCAAACTTTTCTCTGGCCGAAGCTAAAGGGGAGGGAACTAACGACAGCCGCTGACGTCTGGCCTCTGCTCGCACAAGTCCGCGGCCACAACATGGCCAAAGCCGCCGTCGAAACCGCCATCTGGGACGCGGAGGCCAAACTCAAAAGTATTCCTCTTTGGAAATTAATCGGTGGGCAACGCCAGGAAATTCCCTGCGGCGTTTCGATCGGCGTCAAAGATTCTCTCGACGAACTGTCCGTTACGGTAAGAAAAGAACTCGCCGCGGGCTACCAACGCATCAAAATAAAAATCAAACCCGGCAAAGACATCGCCCCAGTCCAACGCCTTCGCCAGGATTTCCCGCGCATCAAACTCAGCGTCGATGCCAACTCCGCCTACCGCGCCGAAGATCTCCCGCTCCTCAAAGAACTCGACGCCTACTATTTGATGATGATCGAGCAACCGCTCGGCTGGGACGACCTTTACGGTCACGTACAAATCCAAAAAAATCTCGAAACCCCCATCTGCCTAGACGAATGCATCCACACCTATGAACAAGCCGAAGCCGCTATCGCGCTCGGCGCTTGCAAAATCATCAACATCAAACTAGGTCGCGTCGGCGGTCTCCTCCAGGCAAAACGCATTCACGATCTCTGTCAGCAACACAACATTCCCGTCTGGTGCGGCGGCATGCTCGAATCCGGCATAGGCCGCGCGCAAAACATAGCCATGTCCACGCTCCCCAATTTTTCTCTCCCGGGCGACGTCTCCGCCAGCAAGCGCTACTGGCACGAAGATGTAATCATCCCTGAAGTAACCGTAACCCCCGAAGGCACAATCGAAGTCCCTACCACCCCGGGCATCGGCTACACTCCCAATCTCGATCGCATCCACCAACTCAGCTCCCGCCACCTCCACCTGACGTAACTCGCCTTTCCGCATAGGGACGCAAGATCACAGATCGTGCCTCCTCTGTGCACTGGCCGAGATCCAGATCGACCAACCCTTCTTGGGGGCAAAAACCAGAAACTCTTACCTCCCGTAACAACGCATTCATCTCCACGTAACAAGACCGCTTCAGCCTGTCAACCCGCCCAGTAACTCTCTATTCTCTTGAGGAGGACCTATGTCCACACACGCAATCGAGCATCACCAAAAAGCAGCCGAGCACCACGAACACGCGGCGCGTCATCATCGCGAAGCCGCGCGTCACCATGAAGAAGGGGATCATCACCTCGCCGCCCATCACGCCCACGTCGCCAACGGGCATCATCATCACGCGACGCATCACGCTGCCGAAGCCGCCAAGGCTCACGCCGAAACCCACGGTGAATCCGCCAAGGCCGCCGGCAGATAAAGCCAAGCGTAACTGCGCAAGGCACAAGTCGCCTCCTCCTCAACCCCGCACCCGCGAAAGGGCGCAGTATAGCTAGGGTCAATCACTGCGCCCTCATTCCTGTAGCTCAGGCCTTAGCGGACTGAGGCCCTTCGTTCTCCTCGAACGCCCATGGCGCGCATTTCTGGCGTCTTCCTCATCACCCTCCCAAAGCTCCCTATTGCTTCCCCATACGAATCGCGCTATGCTCCTCTTGTTTTCCCATAGGAGCCTTATGTCACCCAAGAAAGATGTCTGGCAAGGCACCCTCTCTCTGATGGTTCTGAAAACCCTCGAATCCCTCGGTCCGCTCCACGGCTACGGCATCGCCCGCCGCATAGAACAAACCAGCGGCGACCTCCTCTCGGTAAACTACGGTACCCTCTATCCCGCTCTTCTCAAACTCGAACAAGAAGGCTACATCGCCTCCGAATGGGGCACCTCAGACAACAACCGCAAAGCCCGCTATTACAAACTCACTCGCGCCGGCCGCAAGCAACTGCAACGCTCTGCCAACGACTGGGCCGAAACAACCGCCATTCTCGCCCGCTTCCTAGAGAACGAACAACCCTCATGACCGATCCGCGCCACCGGCATCCCAGATTCCGCTCCTGTAGCTCAGACCTTCAAGGGCTGAGGCTTTTCGCTGCGCCTTGCCCCCGAATCGCAATCACCGGCAGTCTTGACCCTGTTTCCGATTCAACGCGGCTTCTCCTCTCTTCTTCCTCGAGAAGCACAGGCTCTCGCGCTTGCGCTCTAGCGTTCTCCTCGCCGAAACCAAGAAACCATAGCCTCAGAACTCTTCCGGAGCACCGCCGATGACCCTGCTCACCCGCATCCTTAATATCTTCAAAAAACCCGACCTCGACAGGGAACTGAGCGACGAACTAAACTCCCACCTCCTGCTTCACATTGACGACAACCTCGCGCGAGGTATGTCGCCCGAAGAAGCTCGCCGCGCCGCCCTTCTTAAACTCGGCGGCCTCGAGCAAACCAAAGAAACCCTCCGCGATCTCCACCTCCTCCCCTGGCTCGATTCCCTCCGCGCTGACGCCCAATTCGCCTACCGTCAACTCGCCAAAAATAGAATCACCTCCGCCGCCGCAATTCTTTCTCTCGCGCTTGCCATCGGCGCTTGCACCTCCGCCTTCCGCCTGATCGATGCCCTTCTTCTGCGTCCTCTGCCGATCGCGCATGCAGAAAATCTCTACGCGCTCGGCCGCCTCGGCACCGACGTCAACGGCAAACCATCCGACTTCGACGGCTGGGCCTACCCCGACTTCCAACTCATGCGCGACGCCGCCAAAGGCCAAGCCACGCTCATTGCCATCTCCTACGACGAGCGCTTCGACCTCACCTACAAATCCGATCAGGAAATGGAAAAAGCACACGTCGAATATGTCTCCGGCGACATGTTCTCCGCCTTCGGCCTGCAACCTGCCCTCGGCCGTCTCCTCACGCCGGATGACGATGCCACTCCTGGCGCCCACCCGGTTGCCGTCATCTCACACGATTACTGGACGCGCCGCTTCGCGAGCGATCCCAACGTCCTCGGCAAAACCTTCCGCATGGGCAACAGCATCTTTCAGATCGTCGGCGTGTCGCAATCTCCCTTCACCGGTACCGAGCCCGGCACCATGACCGAAATCTTCCTGCCCAACATGATGCATCACTCCGTGTTGCGCAAAGATTCCACGTGGCATCGCGCTTTCGCCATCGTGCAGCCTGGGGTCGCCATTGAACCCCTTCGCGCCAAACTCGATTCCATCTCCCGCGCTTTCGAAACCGAACGCTCCAAATCCTGGGTCAATGAATCTCCAGAAGAAATTGCCCGCGAACTCAACCAAGCGCTGTACATCAATTCCGCTTCTTCCGGCGCCTCCGGCTTCCAGCAGGACAATCGCCGTGCGCTCCTCGCCCTTGGCGTTCTGGTCTTTCTTGTACTCCTCATCGCCTGCGCCAACGTTGCCAATCTCATGGTCGCGCAAGCCGCTTCGCGCGAACGCGAAATGGCTCTGCGCATCTCGATCGGTGCCGGACGCCGTAGACTCATGCAACTCGTACTGGTCGAAAGCGGCATTCTCGCTTTTCTCTCTTCCATTCTCGGTGCACTCTTCGCCGCCTGGTCCGCGCCTTTCGTCGTCAGCACCATCAATCCGCGCGACAATCCTGTTCGCCTCGCGCTTCCCGCCGATTGGCGCGTGCTGCTGTTTGGCGTTGCTCTCGCTCTCTTGGTCACTTGCCTGTTCGGCCTGATTCCCGCAGTCCGCGCTTCCGCCATTCAACCCGCCAGCGCCCTCAAAGGCGGTGAAGATCCCCACTCGCGCCGCCGTCTTATGTATGCACTCATCACCGCGCAAGTTGCCTTCTGCTGCCTGGTCCTTTTCGTTGCCGGTCTTTTCGTCTCCACCTTCCAGCGTCTTTCGCACCAGCCCCTCGGGTTCTCTGCGGATCGTCTTCTCGTTTTGGACACCGTCACTCACGAGCCGGTCTCCTCGGCTAGCTGGCTCGAGCTCGCCGATCAACTCCGCTCTATCCCCGGCGTCGAGCGCGTCTCCGTCTCGAACCACACGCTCCTCGACAACTGGTCCAACAACAATTCCATCTCTATTGATGGCGCTCCGTTGTCCTCCACGCTTGCCTATTTCCTCAATGTTTCTCCCGGCTGGCTCGAAACCATGAAAATTCCTCTTCTCGACGGCCGCGATTTTCTCTCGACCGACAGCACTCCCGGTGCCGCCATCGTCAACGAAACCTTCGCGAAAACTTTTTTCAAAAATGAAAATCCTGTCGGCAAATTCTTCGAGGAACTTTTCCCCTACGGCGCGCGCGCGCGCTTTCAAGTCGTCGGCATGGTCCGCGACGCCCACTATCGCAGCATCCGCGAGCAGAACGCTCTTCCGACGGCTTACCTTCCATTCCTGTCCCCGGACGCCAAAGCGTGGTGGAGCGCCTCTGGCGCGGCCTTCATCGTTCGTACCAATACCGCCAATCCTCTCGGGCTCGCCCGAACTCTTCGCCAAGCCGTCCCCGAAGCCCACGCTGACTTTCGCGTAAGCAACCTACGTACCCAACAAGAGATCATCCAATCCCAAACCGTTCGCGAGCGTCTCCTCGCCACCCTAGCCTCTTTCTTCTCAATCGTCGCCCTGCTCCTTGCGGGAGTAGGGCTCTATGGCGTCCTGCACTATTCCGTGCTCCAGCGCCGCCGCGAAATCGCCATCCGTGTGGCCATCGGCGCCCAAGCCCCTGGCATAGCCCGCCTGGTTACATACCCAATCCTGGTCACTATAGCCACTGGCGCAGTCGCCGGCCTAGCCGCGGGCGTTGTAGCCGCGCCCTATCTCGCCAAACTTTTCTACGAAGTCCATCCGACCGACACTATCATTGTCGCGTTCCCGCCGCTGGCCATTGTCGTTGCCGCAGCCATGGCCTCCATTCCCTCCATCCTCCGAGCCATCCACACCGACCCAGCTCAGATCCTCAGGTGCGAATAACCGCACCATGCCCACACGCATCCACCCTCCTCGTCACCAGCGCTCCCCTAGCTCAGGCGTTTTAGGCCTGAGGCGTTTCACCCCGTCTTGCCGCCCAACTGCAATGAGCATCCATCCCGCCGCCGCTTCTCGCTCTTCTTTTTCTAGTGGCGCAGTCATTGCGGCGTGCCCTGAACGAGGAAGGGCCTGGGCTTTCTCGTCTTGTAGTGGCGGGTCCCGAGAGTCGTGCTTTTTAGCGCGCCCATCAACAAAAATCCTTGAACGCGAGTTTTTGCGACCGAACGGTGAAGCTGTTCTGCCGTTTCTTTCCTCTATCGATGACCCTTCTTTAGCTGCTGAGGAAACCGTTCGTCCTCTCAACAGGAAGGCTCCATGAAACTCCGCTCCCCGTTCCTTCGCTTACACAACCTGTTCCACAGCGACGAAAGGGAACTACACGACGAACTGAATTTCCACCCCCAACTCCATATTGACGACGATCTTCGGCAAGGCCTCACCCGACAAGAAGCTCGCCACCAAGCCCTTCTCAAGCTCGGCGGTCTCGAACAAACCAAGCAACAAATCGGCGATCAATGGAGCGGCCGTCTTCCGAGGCGGAGGCCTTTTTGCAACCCCCCGCAACCGGCTTTTGCCTCTGAGGAATTGCTTTTCACCACCGCGACCGAGGTCCACCAATGAAACTGCCCTCCGAGCTCCGACGCATCGTCAACCTGTTCCGAAAGTCACAACACGAAACGGAAGTGGAAAGCGAACTCCGCTCCCATCTTCAATTGCACATCGACGACAATCTCCGCGCCGGCATGACACCGCAAGAAGCCCGCCGCCAAGCCCTCCTGAGACTAGGTGGCCTCGAACAAACCAAAGAAGCCGTCCGCGATCAACACTCTCTCCCTCTCGCAGAATCTCTCCTCCAGGATCTCCGCTTCGCTTTCCGCCTCCTGAAAAAATCTCCGGCCTTCACCACGATCGCCATCTTCACGCTCGCTCTCGGCATCGGCGCCAACACCGCCACTTTCTCGGTCTCCAACACCTACTTCCGTAACCCGCTCTCTCTTCCCGACGCCGATCGCGTCGTCATGCTCCTCAATCTCGCCCCCGGCCAATCCGATGGCTGGAGCGAAGTCACGCCCGCCGACTTCCACGACCTCCAGCAACAAACAAAATCCTTCGCCTCCATCGGTGCCTTCGATTGGGCCGACCTCAATCTCACTGGTGCCGGCGAACCGGTCAAGGTCCAGGGCTACCGCGTCACCTCAAATTTCTTCGATGTTCTGCAAGTCCAACCGATCCTCGGCCGCGCCTTTCTTCAGGAAGAGGAGCAACCGGGCCGCGATCGCGAAGCCATTCTCTCCGCCGGTCTCTGGCGCCGTCAGTTCGCTTCCGATCCCAACATCGCTGGCCGCACCGTTCATCTCGATGGAATCCCTACGCAAATCGTCGGCGTGATGAAAGACGATCTGCGCTTTCCCATGGGCGCCGAGCTGTGGGTCCCTCTGGCGCTCTCCCCTCAGGAAAAAGTTCAGCGTGCGGAGCACAATCTTTCTCCCATCGCGCGCCTCAAGCCCGGCGTCACGTACGAACAAGCCCGCGCGGAAGTTCGCACCATTCAGGCTCGCCTCCTCGCCGCTTACCCCACGCAGGAAACCGGCTGGAACTTTCAGCTCATGACCGTCTCGAATTTTGTCGCTGGTCCCGGTCGCGGCTACACCATGCTGTGCCTCTTCGCCGTCGTCTTCGTTCTCTTGATCGCATGCACCAACGTCATGAACCTGCTCTTCGCCCGCAGCACCGTGCGCCAAAGCGAGTACGCCATTCGCGTCGCCCTCGGCGCCACGCGCTCCCGTCTCATTCGCCAGGCTCTGGTTGAAAGCATTCTTCTCGGAATGGCTGGCATGCTCGTCGGACTGCT
This sequence comes from Candidatus Acidiferrales bacterium, assembly GCA_963722985.1. Lineage (GTDB taxonomy): Bacteria > Acidobacteriota > Terriglobia > Acidiferrales > UBA7541 > Acidiferrum. Next base: position 94,058 of record CAVROZ010000014.1, read on the forward strand.
GCTCGGTTCTTGGTGGATTTCTCTTATCCGCTCCGGCATGCCTCCGGAAGTTGAGAGCTACGTTCCCGGGTGGCATCGCGTCCGCCTGGACGCGGGCGTTTTCCTTTACACCTTCGCGGTCTCGCTCGCCGTCGGCATCCTCGCCGGACTTCTTCCAGCCTTCTTCGGCACCTCCGCGGATCCCAACGATGCGCTGAAGGAATCCGGCAGAGGCCAGGCCACCGGCGTTTCCCGCGCGCGCCTCCGCAATTCGTTGGTCGTTGTGGAGATTGCTCTGTCTCTTGTCTTGCTCGTCGGCGCGGGACTTATGTCTGAAGGCGTGCATTCTCTCCTCGCATTGAACTTCAAATTCGATCCTCACGCCGTTTTTGTCTTTCGCGTTTCCTTGCCTACCTCGCGCTACGCCACGCCTGCGCAACGCAATTCCTTCTTCGACGATTTATCCGATCGCCTCAAACACTCCCCCGGCATTCAGTCTTCGACCGTGGCCCTCGAAGCTCCCTTTACGGGCGGAGACACCGGCAGCTTCAGCGTCGAGAACCGTCCGGCGCAACAAGGCGATTATCAGACCGCCAATTTCAATCGCGTCAGCCCGGAGTTTTTCGAGGTCTTCCATCTTTCCGCGCTGGAAGGCCGCGAATTTCGCGATTCCGATTCTGCCGATGCCGCTCCGGTAGCCATCATCAGCCAATCGCTCGCGAATCATTTCTGGCCCAACTCGAGCGCCCTCGGCCACCGCATTAAATCCGGCGAAGATAACTCCACCGATCCCTGGGCCACTATCGTGGGCGTCGTTCCCGAAGTCACTTACAATCCCTGGAGCCACGATATTCCTCCCGGCATTTATTTCCCTGCTTGCCAGCGCTCCCTCTCGAACGCCTATGTCGCCGTTCGCTCCAGCATTGATTTCAAATCGCTCATACCCATCGTTCGTTCCGCGGTCGCCAACATCGACCCCGATCAACCGATCTTTGACGCCATGCCGTTCGATCGCCTGATCTCGAATAATCTCATCGGTCTCATCTACGTCGCCGTCCTGATGGGCGTGATTGGCCTGATGGCTTTAGTCCTCGCCGCGGTTGGCGTCGCCGGTGTAATGGCGTTCTCGGTCGCGCAGCGTCGTCAGGAGACCGGCATTCGTATGGCTCTCGGCGCGCGTCCGCAAGACATCCTCTCCATGTTCGTTCAGAACGGCGTGAAACTCTTAGCACTCGGCATGCTCATCGGCCTGCCCATAGCCTTCGCCCTGGCGCACTTGATTTCGAGCCTGCTCTACGGGGTCACCGCGAGCGATCCCACCAGCTTCTTAGGCGGTGCGATCCTCCTGGTCCTGGCCGTCTTTCTGGCCAGTTATATCCCTGCCCGCAGCGCCTCCCATCAAGACCCATCCGCAATCCTCCGCTCCGAGTAACCCATGGCAACCTTCCCCGATCGTCTCTATCGCGGCCAGCTTCGAAGACGGGCACCTTTCTCCGCTTCCTGTGGCACCGAGCTTCGCGCGCTGACTTCCAAAACCTCAGCCGACGTCTGTGGCGCAAGCCTTCGAGGCCTCAGGCCCGCTGAAGTTTTTCTGCCGTTTCTTTCTTCAATCCATGATAGGGCATCGGGGGTCGGGCCTTCAGGTTCGACATTACTCCCTGCGGAATTGCCTTTCGTCAACGCCATCGAGGTGCACCAATGAATCTCCCCTCCACGCTCCAGCGCATCCTCAACCTCTTCCAAAAATCCCAACTGGAAAGAGAATTGGAAACCGAACTTCATTCCCATCTCCAACTCCATGTCGACGACAACCTCCGATCCGGCATGCCCCCCCGCGAAGCCCGCCGCCATGCCCTCCTCAAACTCGGCGGTCTCGAACAAACCAAAGAACAAGTCCGCGATCAGCGAACCTTCCCTTTCCTCGGCGCCCTTTTCCGCGATTTCCGTTTCGCCGCGCGCTTGCTTCTCCGCAAACCCACCTTCACCGCCATCGCTATCCTCACGCTTGCTCTCGGCATCGGCGCCAACGCCACCATCTTCGCCATGGTGTCCCGCTTCGTTCTCCATTCCGCTCTTGTCGGCAATCCCTCGACGCTCCTCGCCCTCCACACCACCGACAAAAACGATTGCTGCAACAGTTTCGCCTGGCCTCTCTACCGAGACGTCCGCGACAGCACGCAATCGTTCTCGGGTGTCGCTGGCATCTACGAACTTCTCCCTGCTTCCATCTCTGGCAACGGCGACCCACAGCGCCTCTGGGGCCAGGCCACCAGCACTAATTTCTTCGACGTCACACAACTTTCTCTCACCCTCGGCCGCGGCTTCCGCTCCGACGAAAACAATTCTCCCGTCGTGGTCATCGGCAATCGTGTCTGGATATCTCGTTTCAACGCCGATCCGAGCATCCTCGGCAAATCCATCACCCTCTCCGGTCATCCGTACACCGTCGTCGGCGTTGCTCCTCCGTACTTCCGCGGTATCGACTTCATCCTGGACACGCAATTCTGGGTCCCCATCGGCAACATGGATCAGCTTTTTCCCAACACCGCGCGCTTTGAATCGCGCGAGATACACTGGATTCAGGTGTTCGCGCGCCTTAAACCCGGGGTAACCAAGAACGACGCCGCCCGTGAACTGGCTTTCCTTGCAGAACGTTTCTCTCGAGCTCATCCGCAAACCGAAAAAGATCTCGGCTTCCGTTTCGAACAAGCCGGCTCTCTTCCTCCACGCGACAAAAATGCCATCCTCATTTTTCTTTCTTCGCTGATGCTCGTCTCGCTGCTCGTTCTCTTCATCGCCTGCGCCAATGTCGCCAATCTCTTCCTCGCGCAGGCCGCCGGACGCCAGCACGAAATGGGGGTTCGCATCGCCCTCGGCGCCACGCGCGCGCAGCTCCTCCGGCAGGTCCTCACCGAAAGCATCCTTCTTTCGCTCTTTGGCGGTCTTCTCGGCGTGCTCATCTCCGTCGCGGCCACCGGCGGACTTTCCGCGTTCCGCTTTCCCGTCCCCGTTTCCATCGATCTCAACGTCGGTGTCGACGCCAAAGTGCTCCTCTTCACCTTCCTTCTTAGTCTATCTACAGGCGTTCTCTTCGGTCTTCTCCCAGCCTGGACTGCCGCCTGGCGCCTTCCCTCGACGGCGCTCAAAGGCGAAGACGTCCTCGCCCGCCCCGGCCGTTTCTGGACCCTCCGGAATCTTCTCGTGGTCGGGCAAATTTCCATGTCGCTCGTTCTTCTTTGTGTCACCGGACTCTGCCTCCGCAGCCTCCGCTCCGCCGCCAGCATCGACATCGGGTTCCGCTCCACTGGCGTCCTGGCCATGTCTATCGATCCGCGTCTGCACGGCTACACGCCCGAACGTACCGCACAATTGTTTCGGGAACTCCAGCGTCGCGTCGCGGCTCTTCCGGGCGTGACTTCCGCTGCCATCACTGATTCCATCCCACTCAACGGCGGCCATCGCAGTGACGGCTTCCAGCCCGTCGGCCGGAAGCCTGTCGACGTTCCCGGCGTCGACCTCTTTATGGTTACGCCCGGCTATTTCGACACTCTTGGCATTCGGCTCGTCGCCGGCCGCGACTTTTCGAACGAATCGGTCGCACTTCCCGTTCCCACTCCCACCACAGACGCACAAAGCCCGGGCAAGCCTGATGCCGCTTCGACTGGCGACAGCTTGAGCTCGCCCGCCGCCTCGCTCGTGGCCATCGTGAATCAGGATTTCGCCGACCGTTTTTTTTCCCGGGAAAATCCGATCGGACAGCTCGTCTCGAGCGGCGGTGTGAACTTCGAAATCATCGGCATCACCAACAACATCAAGTCGCGCTTCCTCGGCGAAGAAACCCGCCCTGTTCTCTTCCGCTCTCTGTCACAAAATGTCGCCCGCGATCCTTCCTTCTCGGGCTACACGGTCCTCGCCCGCACCGCCGGCGTTTCATCCTCGGTTGCCTCCTCCATGCGCTCCATCATTCGAGACATGGACCCCACCCTCGCTGTCTATAACGAAGAAACCATTGAACACCACGTCCGGGGCGCTCTCTTCCTTCCGCGTCTCGCCGGCACACTGTTCGCCGTCTTCGGAGCCGTCGGACTTCTCCTCGCTGCCATCGGTCTCTACGGTGTCATGAACTACACCGTTTCCCTCCGCACCCGCGAAATCGGCATCCGCATGGCGCTGGGCGCAGAAGCCTCGAACGTCCAGCGCCTAATCCTCCGCCAGGGTCTCGGGCTCACCGTGATCGCTCTAGCGATCGGCCTCCCCGCCGCGTTTTTGATCGCCAAACTCTTCAACGCCATCCTCTACGGCATCGAACCCCACGACGCGATGACCTTCACCCTGGTCCCCCTCTTCCTAGCATCAGTAGCGTTGCTGGCCGCCTACCTACCAGCGCGTCGGGCCTCCCAAGTCGATCCTGCCTTGACCCTGAGGTCCGACTAACCCATGCACAGATACTTCCACGCTCTTCGCACCGTCCGCCTTCCGCCGGCCCAGAGGAAAGAAGGCAGCCAGGTGCCTTTCTCCCCTCTTCCGAGTCGTGGGTCGTTAGACCCATACCTTTCATCCCGCCCGGCAGCACGAATTCTTCTGCGTCGGCTCTTGCGATCAAACGCCGAAGTTTTTCGGCTCTTTCCTCCTTCAATCGATCGAAGGGGACGGCGGGTCGCAGCCTGTCTAGAGAGGCAGGCTTCAGCCCCTCGGGAATTGGCTTTCTCTCTTTCCGAGGAGTTCGTGCCATGAATCTCCGCTCAACACTGCTCCGCCTGCTCAGCACTTTCAAAAGCCAACGCGACCTCGATACCGAACTTTCTCACCACCTGCAACTCCACACGGACGACTATTTCCGTCAAGGCCTCACGCCCCAAGAAGCCCGCCGCCAAGCCCTGCTCAAACTTGGCGGCCTCGAACAGACCAAACAACTCATCCGCGAACAGCAATCCCTCCCCATTGCGGAATCCCTCTTTCACGACGCCCGCTTCGCCCTGCGCCTCCTGAAAAAATCCCCCGCCTTTGCCACCATCGCCATCCTCACTCTCGCCCTCGGCATCGGTGCCAACACCGCCATCTTCTCGGTCATCCATGCCGTCCTCCTCCGCTCTCTCCCATTCCCGCATCCGAGCGAACTCGTCGACATCTCCGCGCGCAGCGCCTTCTTCGATTTTCCCAATCTCGGCTTGTCTCTTCCGGACATTGCCGACGTCCGCAGTTCCGCCACTTCCTTCGCCGGCATCGCCGTCTATCGAGACGCCCCCAAAGAACTCTCCACCTCCGGCGCCGCCAAGCCGCAGCGTCTCGAATCGACCGAAGTCACCGAAGATTTCTTCCTGCTCCTCGGCGTCCGTCCCCTCCACGGCCGGATATTCACCTCCGCCGACATGCAACCCGGGCATCGCACCGTCGTCCTCAGCTATGAACTCTGGCTCGAGAATTTCGCCGCCGATCCCAGCGCCATCGGCAAAACCATCACTCTCGACGGCCAGCCCCACACCATCATCGGCGTGATTGCTCGACAAGCTCCTCTCGGTTTCGCCACCGACTCGAAGCTGTGGACCCCGTTTCTTCCGACGAAAGACCAACAAGCCGATCGCAGCAATCACGCCTATTCCGTCCTCGCGCGTCTTAAACCCCACATCACAATCGCCCGCGCGGATCTCGAACTCGCCACCATCTCCGCACGCCTTGCCTCGACCTATCCCGACATCGACAATGGCTGGAGCATCCACGCCGACTCTCTCAAACAGTATCTCCTCGGCGACGCAACCACTCCTCTCACCATCCTCTTCTGCGCCGTAGGCTTCGTTCTGCTCATCGCCTGCGCCAACGTCAGCAATCTTTTTCTGGCCCGAGGCTGGGCCCGCCGAGGCGAATTCGCCATTCGCAGCGCCATCGGCGCAACCCGCAGAGCCCTGCTCCGTCAACTCGCCGTTGAATCGGTCCTGGTCGCCGTTGCCGGTGGTGCCTGCGCCTTTCTCATGGCGATCTGGACCATGCGTGCCTTGCGGCTGGCGCTTCCTCCCGGCATCCCCCGCCTCGACCAGATCCAAATCGACGCTCCCGTGGCGTGGTTTACTCTAGCCGTGTCTCTCGTCGCCGCTCTGCTTGCCGGTCTCGCCCCAGCCCTCCTGTCAACCCAACGGAGTGGCGCGTCTGCGGACCCGTGCCTTTCGTCCCGACAACAGCAACCCGTCATTCCGAGCGCAGCGAGGAACCTAGTTTCGATCTTCGCCAAGCCTCGCCGGCTCCCGGCAGAAACCATCCTGGACCAGCTGAAACAATCCAGGGGCACTCCGCACAACCTACTTCGCCAACTTCTCGTCGTCGGCGAAGTCGCCCTTGCCGCCATTCTCCTCATCGGCGCCGCTCTCGCTCTCCGCAGCTTCAACCAACTCCGTCATCTCGACCTGGGCTTTCAACCGGACAATCTCCTCACCCTGCGCCTCGACTTTCCCAAATTTCGCTTCGCCACTCCCGAACAGACCATCACCTTCGTCGACCAAGTCCTCGACGCCACGCGCGCCACTCCCGGTGTCACTTCCGTCTCTACGGGCCTCGTCTACCCCGTGTCCGCCGAAGTCGCCGAAAGCACTTTCGAAACCGAAGCCACCTCGGCAGATCCAAAGCACGCACAACAATCGGCGCTCGCCAATCGCGTCACTCCCGATTTCTTCCACACCCTCGGCATCCCCCTGCTCGCGGGACGCGATTTCACCGCCGCCGACAGAAAAGGAAAGACCCTCGTTTTCGTTGTGAATGAGACTCTAGCCAAGAAATATTTCGGTGGCTTTGATGCCGTAGGCAAACGGTTCTGCAACGAACACGAGGCCGGCCACCCGGTGTGGGGCGAAATCATTGGCGTCGTAGGCAACGTCGTCGAAGCAAATCATTTCGATCCCGAAGCCGAAACCAAGCCGCAGCTCTACGCGGCCTTCGACCAAGCCTCTCAAATCTCCGGCGTCTACCTGATGGTTCGTGCGAAATCCGATCCCCGCGCTCTTGTGTCTGCTCTCGAAGACCGCATCTGGTCGATCGACAAGAACCAACCCATCACCGCCGTAGCCACGCTCGATCAGCGCATCGCCGAAGTCAACGCCTCTCCCCGCTCGCAAACTTTGCTTCTCGGCATTTTCGCCGTCTTGGGTTTCATCCTCGCGTTGATCGGTGTCTACGGCGTGATGTCCTACCTGGTCGGCCTGCAAACCCGCGAAATCGGAATCCGCATGGCCCTCGGCGCGGCACCGTCCGAAGTGCAGCGCCGCATCCTGGCTCACGGCTTGAAACTGACCGTCGCCGGCGTAATCATCGGCACGATCTGCGCCTTCGCATTGACACGCTTCCTGGCTACCCTCTTCTTCAGCTTCGCCATCTCCGACCCGCTCACCTACACAACCGTAGCCGCACTGCTAATCACCGTAGCCGCAGCCGCCTGCTACCTTCCCGCCCGCCGAGCCTCTCACATCGATCCCGCAATCGCCCTGCACCATGACTAACTAGTTCTTCGCTCTCCTAGTGGACTGTAACAGCTGAACTGGGAGTAATGCGACGTGTAGGGTCAAAGTAGCGCCACTTCACAGTCTTGGGCGCGTTGTTGTAGTGGCGGATGTACTTCATGAGCTTTCTCCGCAAGTCGGGCACCGACGTGAATACACCGCGCGCGATGACGTCGCGCTCGATCTTGGAAAACCAGAGTTCGATCTGGTTGAGCCAGGAGGAATAGGTCGGAGTGAAATGCAGGTGAACCTTAGGATGTCGAACCAGAAAGTCGTCGACTTGTCCGGTCTTATGGGCGGAGAGGTTGTCGGCAATCACGTGGATCTCTTTGCCGCGGGGCTGGTTGACGACGATGTCCGCGAGGAAGGCGACGAACTCCGCAGAAGTGTGACGCACGGCCGTTTTGCCAAGCACCTCGCCGGTCTTGGTGTCGAACGCCGCGTACAGGGACAGCGGGCCGTGCCGGAAGTACTCGAAACCATGCCGCTCGGCGCGTCCCGGCGAGAGTGGCAACACCGGATCCTTGCGGTCGAATGCCTGAATCGCCGTCTTTTCATCTACACAGAACACCGCCGCATGCGCTGGCGGGTTCTCAGATACAGCCCAAGGATGTCGGCGGCCTTGTGCTCAAAGTCCGGATCGTTGGTGGCCATGTAGCGGTCGAGCCGCTGGGGCTTGAGTCCGTGCTTGGCCCACACCCGCGCCACCATCATGTGACTGACCTTGAGCTGCGTTCCCAGCCTGCGCGTGCTCCACTGCGTCGTCCCGTCCGGCGGCGTACGCTTGAGCGTCCATTGCAAAATGCGCGCCTCCAGGGCAGCAGTCAGCGTGGTGGCCTCTTGGCCAGCGTGCCTGCTGAACAGCCCGGCCAGCCGCTCTTCCCGAAATCGCTTGCTCCAGCGATTGATAAACGCATCATTGCAGTCCAGTTTGTCGCGAATCGCGGCCCAGGTATGGTTTGCCTCCAGCAACAACAGCAGCCGCACCCGCCGCGCGTCATCGGCACGGCTCGCCGCTCGCTGGTTGAGTTCCAGACGTTCAGAATCCGTCAGCACGATGGTGTTCTCCATGAACACTATCATACTACCGTTTCAGTTGTTACACTGCACTAGTAGCGGGTCCGCAGGTCTTTCGTTCTGACAACAACCCGCATCCCGAGCTCGTCTGCCATCGCGCGTCTTTCGTCCGAGGAATCCCTCTTTGGCCGTTCCTTACGATCGAATGTTCCGACCCCTTCTCTCTTCTTTTGAATCCCACTCCACTTCCCGTACACTGATCCCTTAGGAGCCTTCATGCCGCCACTCATCCAACTCCACAACATCGAAAAATTCTTCTCCGCTGGCCCGCAAAAATTCTACGTCCTCCGGCGCGTCTCTCTCGACATCCAGCAAGGCGAATTCGTCACCTTCATGGGTCCCTCGGGGGCAGGGAAGTCAACGCTGCTCAGTATCATCGGCATGTTGGATTCTTCCTGGACCGGCGAATACTACTTCCTCGACCAGGCCGTCCACAAAATGACCTCCAAGCAACGCAACGAACTCCACAAATACAATATCGGTTTCGTTTTCCAGTCCTACCACCTCATCGACGATCTGACCGTTTACGAAAATCTCGAAATTCCTCTCTCCTACAAAAACATCCCGCAAAAAGAACGCGCCAGCCTCGTCTGCGATGCCCTCGACCGTTTCAACATCGTCGCCAAAAAAGGTCTCTTTCCGAACCAGCTCTCGGGCGGCCAGCAACAATTGGTAGGCGTTGCCCGAGCGGTTATTCAAAATCCAAAACTCATCCTGGCCGACGAACCCACCGGCAACCTCCACTCGGGCCAAGGCGAAGAAATCATGCAACTCTTCAAGAAACTAAACGACGCCGGCACCACCATCATTCAAGTCACTCACTCCGAAAAAAACGCTGCCTACGGCAACCGCATTCTAAACCTGGCTGATGGCTGGCTCCTCCCGGAATCCCACGAATCCCCAGCTTCAAGCACCACCGCGCCCTAGCGGCCTCCGTCGAGGGTCCGACTTCTCGGGCGGACCGCCACCAGCAAATCCTCGGTAAGCAAATCTCGTGGGCAGGCATTTTGCTTTTGCCCTCTTCCCGGTTCCCATTTTTTTGAATTTCCATTTTTTCCTCCGCCGCCTTCGCCCATTTCCTGTGGCATCGCCACACAAACCATGCTACTCTCCTGTGGTAACAACACAGGAGGTTTCACCATGTCTGACTCCAAACTGGACCTGCTCCAAGGCACCCTCGACCTGATGGTCCTGCAAACGCTCTTCGTCCTCGGTCCTCTCCACGGCTACGGCATCGCCCGGCGCATCGAGCAAGTCAGCGGCAACGAAGTGCTCCTCAATCAAGGCACAATCTACGCCTCCCTCGTCCGCCTCCAACAACGAGGCTGGATCTCGGCCGAATGGGGCACTTCCGACAACAATCGTAAAGCCAAGTTCTATTCCATCACCAAGCGCGGCCGCAAACAGCTCAACGAAGACGCCGCCTACTGGCAGCGCGTATCTTTGGTCATGTCCCGAGTCCTCGCCATGCCCGAAACCGAGGAATCCTCGAACTAATGGTTCTTTGCACTACTTCCGTCATTCCGAATTTGCTTGCGACCGCCGGCGGAGTCTTCCTAGCGAGGACCTCTTCTCGATCGCGCGCCTTTTGCGCGATGAATCCTGCGGCTCTTCTCTGTGTCTTCCCCTGCGTCTCTTCGTTAAGTCTTCCTCGCTTTGCCCTTGGCAACCAAAAACCTTTCCCGGACGCGCTATGAACTTCCGCCTCTTCCATCGCTTCCTCTCCCTCGTCCGCCGAGACCAACTCGACCGCGATCTTTCCGCCGAAATTGCGAGCCACCTCGAGCTCGCCACCGATGAAAACCTACGCGCCGGACTCTCCCCCGAAGAAGCCCGCCGCCAAGCCCTCGTCAAATTCGGCGGCACTCAACAAGCCATCGAAAACCATCGCGACTTCCGCAGCCTCCCGCTCATCGAAACAATTGGCCAAGATCTCCGTTACACCTTCCGCACCCTGCGCAGAGATCGCTCCTTCGTCGCCATAGCCATTCTTATTCTCGCCCTCGGCATCGGCGCCAACATCGTCGTCTTTAGCGTCGTCAACACGCTTCTCCTCCGTCCTCTCCCGCTCCACAATCCTTCCCGCCTCGCCTGGCTCGCTGGAAATAACGGCACCGGCGGCCTGTCCATGGTCAGCTATCGTGTCGATGCCTTCGAAGGATTGCAGCGTCAGAACCAATCCTTCCAGGAACTCACCGCGTATGTCCCTTTCCTTTCCTACTCCGATTTCGTGCTGAGCGGCACTGATCAACCGAAGCCCGTCTCCGGCATGCACGTCGCCGGAAATTTTTTCCAGACCCTCGGTGTGCAGCCCATGCTCGGCCGTCTGTTCACTCCGGACGAGTACACCAAAGGCGGCCCACCCGCCCTCTTGTTGTCGTATCCTTTCTGGCGCCAGCAATACGGCGGCGATCCTTCTATGGTCGGCCGATCCATCACGCTCAATCATCGGGCCTTCTCGGTGGTCGGTGTTCTCCCTCCCACATTTGATTTCGCTTCCGTTTTCGCTCCCGGCTCCAATCAAGATGTCTTCATCCCCACGGTCATGGACGAGATCCGCAACGATGGCCACGCCCTCTCCGTGATTGGCCGTCTCAAGCCCGGCATCACCGCCTCCGAAGCGCAAGCCGAAGCCACCACGATTCTTTCTCATCTCCGGCCAGGTGGCGATGATTCCTGGTCCACCGATGTTCTGACCGCGATCACTCCACTGCAGGATTACGTCAGCGGTAAACTTCGGCGCTCTCTGTTCGTTCTGTGGGGAGCTGTCGCTCTCATTCTTCTGATCGTCTGCGTCAATCTTTCTAATCTTCTTCTCGCCCGCGTCGCCTCCCGCGCCAAGGAATTTGCCATGCGTCGTGCTCTTGGCGCCGGCCGTGGCCGCCTCGTTCGCCAACTCCTCACTGAAAGCCTGGTCCTTTCTGCTATCGGCGCCGCCGTGGGTGTCGCCTTAGCCTTTATCGTCATTTCCTACCTCGCACACCAGGGTTCGATCGCTCTTCCTCTTCTGAGCAGCATTCGCGTTGACACAGCTTCTCTCGCCTGGACGCTTCTGCTCGCTTTCCTCGTCGGCATTCTTTTCGGACTTGCTCCGGGCTTAGCTGTCTCTACGGGAAATTCGCAGGAGATAATCAAGGACGCCGGCCGTGGTAGCAGCAAAGGTCGAGGCCACGGCCTTATGCGTTCGATTCTCGTCATTTCCGAAGTCGCGCTTGCCTGCGTTCTCCTCGTGGGTTCCGGCCTTCTCCTCCGCAGCTTCCTCCGCGTCCTCGATGTCAATCTCGGTTTCCAACCCGCGCAGGTTATGGCCATCAAGGTCGATTACAACGACGGCAACGACCCCGCCAAACGCGACGCCATCTTCCAGGAAGTGCTTCGCCGCGCCGGCAATCTTCCCGGCGTCGAAGCGGTAGGCATTTCGGACATGCTGCCGCTCGATCGCAACCGCAGTTGGGGTCTCACCGCCAAAGGCTCCGTGCATGCCGCCGACGACAATTCCACCGACGCTTTCGTTCGTGTCGTAACTCCCGGCTACATCCACGCCATGGGCATGCACTTGATCGAAGGCCGCGATTTCAATTGGCAGGATTCCTCGATCGCTCCGCGTGCCATCATCATCAATCAAACGGCGGCGCGCCTGAACTGGCCTGACGAAAGCCCCATCGGTCGCCTCGCTCAAGGCGTGGGCGACAAAGACACGGTGGTCATCGGCGTTATCGCGGACGTTCGTCAGATCGGCCTCGAGGATTCCATCGTTTCGGAGGTGTTTGTCCCCTCGTCGCAATTCAGTCCGGATGGCGCCGAACTCGTCGTGCGCTCCGCTCTTCCCGCCAGCACCCTCGGGCCCACGCTCCTGCGCACCCTCCGCGAACTCAATCCCGGCCAATCCACCCACGAGTTGCGTCCCATGCAGTCTCTCGTCGACCATTCTGTTTCGCCGCGCAAGTTTTTCGTTTATCTGGTCTCGATCTTCGCAGCGGTTGGCTTGCTCCTGGCCGCTCTCGGCATCTACGGCGTAATCTCCTATTCCGTCGCCCGCCAAACCCAGGAAATCGGCATTCGCATGGCGTTAGGCGCCACACCCGGCCTGGTGCAGCGCAGTGTCCTGCTTCGCACGCTAAAACTAGCCGCCATCGGCATCGCTCTGGGCGCCATCGCCTCCTATGCTCTTTCCCAGATCATCGCCGCCTTACTGTTCCGTACCGACCCCAACGATCCACCCACTTTCTTCGTAACAACCTTTCTCCTAACCACGGTAGCCCTCCTGGCCGGCTACTTCCCAGCCCTACGCGCCACCCGCATCGACCCAGCCATAGCCCTGAGGTCTGAATAGATGCGAGCAACGCCAAGTCTCGATGTGAGGACACCGGGGGTGGGAGCTTCGGCTCCGACATTAACCACCGCCACAAACTCGGATTTAGCCACTGAGGAATCGTCTTGCTCCGAGCCAAGCGCCCCACCCTTGGCTTCTAAGGCTGAGTCTTGGGCTTCTCGTCATAGGGGGGCAGCAGGGCTGCACCCCATGTCCGCGCCATCCGAGTGTTTTGAACCCCCGCGCTGCCACGACACCGTCATTCTGCGCTTCCCTGCGACGGCAAGCGGAGTTTCTGAAGTGAGGATTCCCTGTTTTTTTCTCTCGGTCTTCCCCTTTGTCTCTGCGTTAGACTTTCTTCCATACGCCTTTCGTAACCCAAAACTCCTAACCTCCGCGGAGCTCTCATGAACCTGCACCGCCTCTTCTCCCTCGTCCGCCGAGACCATCTCGACCGCGAACTGAACGAAGAGATCTCCCACCACCTGGACCTCGCGATCGAAGAAAATCTCCGCGCCGGCCTCACCCCGCAAGAAGCCCACCGCCAGGCGCTCCTCAAATTCGGTGGCACCCAACAAGCCAAGGAATCCGTCCGCGACCAACAATCTCTGCCGATCGTAGAAACTCTTTTCCAGGACGCCCGCTTCTCCTTCCGTCTGCTGAAAAAATCTCCCGCCTTCACCTCGGTCGCCGTTCTCACCCTTGCTCTCGGCATCGGCGCCACCACCGCCATCTTCAGCGTGGTCTACGGCGTTCTGCTTCGCCCGCTCCCTTACAAAAATCCCGAGCAAATTGTCCGCCTCTGGGAACAAAGCGCCACCGGCGGTCGCATGAGTTGTGCCGATCCCAATTTCATCGACCTTCGCGCGCAAAATCATTCCCTCACTGGCGTAGCCGAATACGCCAGCTCGATCGAAAGCGTTGCTGGACAAGGCGCTCCCTCGCGCACACAAACGGCCATGGTCTCGCAAGATTTCTTGCAGGTTATGGGCGTTCAACCGGTTCTCGGCCGTGGCTTCGCCCGCGAAGAACAACAGCTCGACGCACCGGCCGTCGCGCTCGTCAGTTACGCATACTGGCAACAAACGCTGGGCGCCACGCACGATCTCTCGAGCGTGCACCTGAAAATCAGCAACAAGCCCGCGTCTGTCGTCGGCGTCCTGCCGCCCGGCTTCCGCTTCCCGGCCAACTCTGACATCTGGCTGCCCCGCGAAATCGTCGAAATGCTACCGAGCCGCAGTGCGCACAACTGGAATGTCATCGGCCGCCTTCGCGATGGCGTCAGCGTCGACCACGCCCGCTCTGAACTTTCCGGCCTCGCGCAACGTATGAAACAGCAGTATGGAGAAGACACCAGCATGGTCGCCGTCGCTATCGAACCTCTGCGCGAAGCGATGACCGGCGACGTGCGTCCCGCGCTTCTCGTTCTTCTCGGGGCTTCCGCGTTCCTGCTGCTGATCGCCTGCGCCAACGTCACCAATCTCATGCTTGCGCAAGCCGCCGGACGCGAGCGCGAACTGGCCATCCGTGCCGCGCTCGGTGCGCAGCGCTATCGCCTCTTGCGCCAGTTCCTTACCGAAGCTTTCCTTCTCTCTCTGATCGGTGGAGCATTCGGGATTCTTCTCGCCTACTGGGGCCTTAACGGCCTTCTCGCGCTCGCTCCTATAAATCTTCCGCGTCTCGAGAATGTTTCTCTGAGTCTTCCCGTTCTGTTGTTCTCTCTCGTCGCGGTGTTTCTGGTTTCCATGGCCCTCGCGGCTTTCACCTCTTTGCGTTCCATTTCGCACGATTGTTCCGATGCGCTCGGGGAAGGGAATCGCGGTGGCATTGGCACGCGTAACAAGCAGCGCATCGGCCGCGTCCTCGCCGCCGCACAACTTGCCATCGCGCTCGTGCTTCTCGTGGGCGCCACTCTTCTAGGCCGAAGCCTTTTGCGCGTTCTTTCCGTCAACACCGGTTTTCGTATTGAGAGCGTCGTCACCATGGACCTCCGGCTCCCCGACGATTCCCCAAAGCCCGAGCGCGTCAGATTGCTCGACAAACTCCTCGCGCAACTGCGCCAGATTCCCGGCGTGGAGCACGCCGGCGGCACGAATGAATTGCCCCTTTCCGGTTCCGGCTATGCGGATGGCTCGTTCGTTGTCATGAATCCCAGCCAGATTTCTCCGCACGAGCAGGAATTGATTCAGCGCTCCGCCACCGAAGACTTTCAAAACAACCCGGCCCTGCTCGCCGAGCTCACGAATTTTTTCGAAAGCCTCCTGCACGACAAGTCCCGTTTAGGTTACGCCGATTACATCGTCGCTTCTGACGGCTTCTTCCAGGCGCTCGACATTCCGCTTCTTCACGGCCGTTTCTTTGAGGATCGCGACACGATTGACGCTCCTCATGTCGCGCTCATCAGCCAGTCCGCCGCCAACGACCGCTGGCCCGGCCAGGATCCCATCGGCCAGACCATCGAGTTCGGCAACATGGATGGCGACCTCCGTCTCCTCACCATCGTCGGGGTGGTCGGCGACGTCCGCGATCACAGCCTCGAAGCCGCCTCTCGCCCAACGGTGTACGTCGATTATCGGCAGCGTCCCCTCGGAGCCCGTCGCTTCACGGTCGTCCTGCGCACTTCAAGCAGACCCGATGCCGTCTTCTCGGCCGCTCGCTCCATCCTGCACGAGCTTGATCCCAACATTCCTCCTAGCTTCCACACTTTGTCTCAGGTTTACTCGGAATCCCTCGACGCGCGCCGCTTCAGTCTTACGCTGGTCGCCATCTTCTCCGCCATAGCCTTGCTCCTGGCGCTGGCCGGCATCTACGGCGTAATCTCCTATTCCGTAGCTCAGCGCACCCGCGAAATCGGCGTCCGCATGGCCCTCGGCGCCACCACTCGCGAAGTCCTGCTCATGGTTCTCAAACAGGGCGCACTCACAGGGGCAATCGGCATCTCCTTCGGTCTACTGGGCGCCTTCGCCATCACGCGTTGGCTCGAATCCCAACTTTTCGAAATCAGCCCGACCGACCCCGCAACCCTGGCCATCGTCTCTCTGGTGTTGCTGCTCGTCTCCCTAGCCGCCTGTGCCATACCCGGTCGCCGCGCCTCTCGCATCGACCCAGTGATCGCCCTGAGGTGCGAATAGATGTCTCCCGGCACACACTTCAGCCCTGTAGCACAGACACGCTGCTTGTGCTCCTGGGTCTCGCTTCGATCTCAGAGTCTGGCACCCTCTTCTCTGAAACGAATCACTCAAAAGCTTCTACCCTCTCCGGAGCTACCATGAACCTTCGTCCACTTCGCCGCTTCCTCTCCCTCTTCCGCCGAGACCAACTCGACCGCGAACTGTCGGTCGAAGTCCGCTACCACCTCGATCGTTCCATCGAAGAAAAACTCCGCGCCGGCCTGTCGCCAAAAGAAGCCCGCCGCCAGGCCCTCGTCCAATTCGGCGGCACCCAACAAGCCAAAGAGACGCACCTCGACTCCCGCGCCGTCCCGTTTATCGAAATTCTCACGCAGGATCTCCGCTACACCTTCCGCACCCTGCGCAAGGATCGCGGCTTCGCCGCCATCGCTATCCTCATTCTCGCTCTCGGCATCGGCGCCAACGTTGTCGTCTTCAGCGTGGTTAACAGTCTCCTCCTCCGTCCTCTCCCTTTCCCGCAATCCGACCAACTGGTTTGGTTTGCCGGCAATCACGGCGAAGGTGGCCTCTCCGGCACCACCTACAACGTAGGTTCCTATGAAGAATTCGCGCGCCACGCGCAATCGTTTCAGGAAGTGACCTGCTACCAGGCCTTCTGGGGCAGCAGCGAAGCCAACATGACCGGCCACGGTGATCCACAGCACGTGCAAACCGTCATGGTCGCCAACAATTTCTTTCATACTCTCGGCATCAATCCCATGCTCGGCCGCACCTTCCTGCCCGCCGAGCATGACAAAGGCGCTGCACTCGTTGCGCTTCTGACTTATCCCTTCTGGCAACAACAATTCGCCGGTGATCCCAATGCCTTAGGCAAGACCGTCAACTTCGACAACCAGGTTGTCACCATCATCGGCATTCTCCCGCCGACCTTCGACTTTCCCTCCATTTTTTCTCCTGGACTTCGCGCCGATTTCTTCACCCCCGCGCGCATGGACGACATCCGTACTTGGGGCAACACCGTTTCGATTGTCGGCCGCCTCAAGCCTGGTGTCTCTCTCGCCGAAGCCCAAGCCGAAGCCAACTATCTCGCGCCGCAATTTCGCGCGGCTCACCCTGATCCCGATTGGTTCATGGCCTACACCGCCGATCTTTCGTATCTGAAGGACTTCGTCACCGGCAAGCTCCGGCGCTCGCTGTTTGTTCTCTGGGGAGCGGTCGGTCTCATTCTTCTGATCGTCTGCGTGAATCTCTCGAATCTCCTCATCGCTCGCATGGCTTCCCGCAGTAAGGAATTCGCCATGCGCAGCGCTCTCGGCGCCAGCCGTGGCCGCCTGGTTCGGCAGCTCCTGACGGAAAGCCTGGTGCTCTCCGCCATCGGCGCGGCATTCGGCATCATCCTAGCCTACGGCGTCACTTCCTATCTCGCCCATCAGGGCTCCGTCGTGCTCCCGCTTCTGAACAGCATTCGCGTTGACGGCGCCGCGCTCGCCTGGACTCTTCTTATCACTCTTGTCGTCGGTGTTCTCTTCGGCATCGCACCCGGACTGATGCTCGCAGGCGGCAACGTACAAGCCACTCTCAAAGACGCCGGTCGCGGCCTCAGCGAAGGCCGTAAGCACGATCGCATGCGCTCCACTCTGGTCATCGCCGAAGTCGCCCTCGCCTGCGTTCTCCTGGTCGGCTCTGGCCTGCTGCTGCGTAGTTTCCTGCGTGTCCTCGACGTGGACCTCGGTTTTCAACCGAGCCGCGCTTCCGTCGTCGACATCGTCTATGAAACTGGTCCCAAGGGCGAAAAAATCGGCACCTCGCTCCAACAAATTCTTTCCGCTGTAAAATCGGTTCCCGGCGTTGAAGCCGCCGGTGTGGCGGACATGCTTCCTCTCGATCGCGAGCGCAGTTGGGGCCTCGGCAATCCTTCGCGCGACATCGGCAAGAACGAAGATGGCGCCGCCGTCGTTCGCATTATCACTCCCGGGTATTTCGACGCGCTCGGCATTCATCTCACCGAAGGGCGCGACATCTCCTGGCAAGACATTTTCGAGAACCGCCCGAACGTCGTCATCAATGAAACCGCCGCTCGCCTCCACTGGCCCGGCCAAAGTCCGGTCGGCCGTCCCGCCTCGGGCTTTGACCGCAACCCCGGCACGGTCATCGGCGTCGTCTCCGATGTCCGCATTCGCAGCCTCGAATCTTCAGCCAGTCCCGAAATGTACCTTCCCGCAAACCGCGATCCCGAAGGCGCTCAACTCGTAGTGCGCTCCAAACTTCCACCCGAAACCCTGACCGCTTCCATCATGCCGGTGCTGCGCCATCTGAATGCCGCACAGCCAAACAACACCTTCCGTTCCGTGCAAACTCTGGTCGACCATTCCGTCTCGCCACGACGCTTCTTCGTCTATCTGGTGGGCATCTTCGCCGCTCTCGGTCTCATTCTGGCTGCGCTCGGCATCTACGGCGTAATCTCCTATTCCGTAACCCGCCAAACTCAGGAAATCGGCATTCGCATGGCGCTCGGCGCCACCCCCGGCATAGTGCAGCGCAGCGTCATCCTCCGCACCTTGAAACTAGCCGCAATCGGTATCGCGATAGGCGCCATAGCTTCCTATGCCGTCTCCCAAATCATTGCCGCTTTGCTTTTCCGCACCGACCCGGGCGACCCACCCACGTTCGTCGTCGCAATTTTTCTATTAACAGCCGTAGCCCTCCTCGCCGGCTACTTCCCAGCGCTGCGCGCCACGCGCATCGACCCCTGCATCGCCCTGAGGTCTGAATAACCATGTTGGCCAGGTTCCGTTCCGATGTGTGGGCAGTGCGCGCCGGAGCTTCTGTTCCGACATGCACTAGCGCCAAAAGCTCGACTTTTGCCGCGGAATGGTATTCCCGTCCGTCAGCTACCCGACCCTTGGTTTTCGAGGGTGGATCGGCGGTTTCGCGTCCGACTCCGACCCTCTGGGGTCGCCGATCACGGATCACAAATCTCGTCTCTGTTCCGGCTCTTGCAACCAAACCCCGTAGCGTTATGCTCATAGGGGTGCGTGCCAACCACATGCATCCCGCGCTACGTTTGGAGTGACCATGGACATCCAACGACCATCGAACGCACGCGCAAAAAAAATTCGCCGCATCATCTACGCCACCGTAGCCGCCATTCTGCTTGCGGGCGTAACCTTCGGCGTTTCTCGTCTCCGGCCCGCCGCTCCAAGCGTCGACAAAGCGACCATCTGGCCCGACGAGGTCAAACGTGGGCCCATGATCTGCGACGTCCGCGGCATTGGCACACTCGTCCCCGAAGACATCCAATGGATTCCCGCGCAGACCGACTCCCACGTCGATCGCATCGTCCTGCACCCGGGCGCAAAGGTCGAGCCCAACAGCGTCATCCTCGAACTCAGCAATCCCGAACTCACCCGTGACGTCCTCGATGCGCAATACGAAGTCAAAGCCGCGCAAGCCGACCTCGACAGCCTCAAGGTCACGATCAACAGCGATCTTTTGAATCAAAAATCTACCGCCGCCACTGTGCGCAGCGATTACGAACAGGCAAAAATCCAACACGAAGTCGACGTCAAACTCCGCGCGCAGGGAGTAGGTGCCGACGTCACCGAACAACTCTCCAAAGTAAAAATGGAACAGCTTGCCGTGCGCTTAAAGCTCGAGGAAGATCGCACGAAAAATCTCGAAGACTCCGCTTCGACGCGCCTCATGACCCAGCAAGCGCACGTCGACCAACAGCACGCCCTATACAATCTGAAGAAAACTGAACTCGAGGCGCTGCACGTGAAAGCCGGCATCCACGGTGTCCTGCAAATCGTTCCCGTTGAAGTTGGCCAGGAAGTTTCCCCCGGCACGAACCTCGCCCGAGTCGCCGATCCCAAGCGCCTTAAAGCCGAAATCAAGATTCCGGAAACCCAAGCCAAAGACGTAATCCCCGGTCAGCCCGCCACCGTCGACACGCGCAACGGCATAGTGAAAGGCCGTGTCAGCCGGGTCGATCCCTCCGTCCAGAACGGCACCGTAACCGTTGACGTCGAAATCCTCGACCCTCTTCCGCTAGGCGCGCGCCCTGACTTGAGCGTGGACGGCACAATCGAGCTCGAAAATCTAAAAGACGTCCTCTACGTAGGCCGTCCGGTCCACGGCCAGGCGAATTCCACCATAGGCCTGTTCAAATTGGTGGACGACGGCTCCGAAGCCGTGCGCACCAACGTCAAGCTAGGCAAGATGTCTGTCAACTCCGTCGAAGTCCTGGACGGCCTGAAGCTAGGCGACAAGGTGATCCTCTCTGACATGTCCGCCATGGACGCCTTCGACCGCATCCGCCTACGCTAGGAGCCATTTCCCATTGAACATTCCGTCCTCGAAGCGCGTATTATCAAGTGGTCGGCTCTCCGGCCGAACTATGCCCACGCGCCTCATCAGCATCTCGGTCGCACAGGCACCCCTGCCGGTGCGGCTACGCTTTTCTTTTCTGCGTCGGATCGGCCTAACAATTCGGGCCGTTCGAACGTCAAATCATTTTCCGCATTCCATCTCGGAGGCTATCCCATCATGATGACTGAATCGAACGACACGCTCATCGCCATGAAAAATGTAAGTAAAATCTTCTTCACCGACGAACTGGAAACGCACGCCCTCGACAATGTCAATCTCGAAATCAAAAAGGGTGAATACCTGGCCATCGCCGGTCCCTCTGGCTGCGGCAAATCCACCCTCCTCGCCATCCTAGGCCTGCTGGATTCACCTACGGAAGGGAACTACACCCTCAACAGCCAGCCGGTCGCCAGCCTCAAGCTGAGCGACCGCTCGCGCATTCGCAATCGTGAAATCGGCTTTATCTTTCAAGCCTTCAACCTCATCGGCGATCTGACGGTCTATGAAAACGTCGAACTTCCGCTCACCTATCGCGGCATGGCCTCCTCGGAACGCAAGGAGAAAGTTCAAAGCGCCCTCGAGCGTGTGCAAATGGCTCATCGCGCCAAGCACTATCCCGCCCAACTCTCCGGCGGTCAGCAACAACGCGTAGCCGTAGCCCGCGCCCTGGTAGGCGATCCCATGATCCTCCTCGCGGATGAGCCGACCGGGAACCTCGACTCCAAGAATGGCGACTCGGTAATGGAATTGCTCCAAGATATCCACCAAAGCGGCGCCACCATCTGCATGGTCACTCACGACCCCCGCTACTCGAACCACGCCGAGCGAACCGTCCATCTTTTCGACGGCAAAATCGTAGACGAAACCCGTTCCGCTCCGGTTCCCGCTTAAGTCCAATAAGTCGCGCGTCAGGCCAGAATGTCGGCTTTCGATCGTGGGCGATCTTTTGGCCGATCTTTCGGGCGGCTCGGCCAGGTGCCTCCCCCGTGTTTCTAGGCGTGGCTTAGAGGCTTCTGTTCCTAGTGGCGGGTTCTCAGATCCAGGCCTTTTTCCTCCTCGCGTTCCTAAACTCTTCCTCCGCGCTCACTGCAATATCCCTCTCCCCCGCATCCACTCCTCCACCAACTTTCCCCACAATCCGACCGAAGGATCCCGCAAATCCAACCCCACCCCATGCGGCGCCTCCGCAAACACATGCAACTCCGCCGACACTCCGGCCTTGAGCAGCGCCAGATAAAACGCCACGCTATTGTCCGGTGGTACGGTCTTATCCGTACTGGTCGTCCACAAAAAGGTCGGCGGCGTCTGTGCCGTAACCTGGAACTCATTCGATAGGCTCTTCAGCAACGAAGGATCGGCATTCTTCCCCAACAAATTGTCCGCTGATCCCCTGTGCGCGTAGTCTGCCACAAACGAAATCACCGGATACGCCAAAATCGCAAAATCTGGTCGCGAACTCACGCGATCAATCGCATCGGCTGCCGCCGGGTTCCCCGCGTCAAAATGAGTCTCGACGGTAGACGCCAAATGCCCACCCGCGGAAAATCCAATCACACCAATCTTATCCGGCAAAACTCCAAACTCCTTCGCCCGAGCTCGTACCATCCGAATCGCACGCTGCGCGTCGCCGAGCTCCACCGGATGGTGGTACTTCGGCCCCAGGCGATACCGCAAAACAAAGGCGGTCATTCCCATCGCATTAAAGAAATTCGCAATCTGCCGGCCCTCGTGATTCGTAGCGAGCCATCCGTAGCCTCCGCCTGGAAAGACAATCACCGCAGCCGTAGGCGTATCGCTCCCGAACACCGCATCCCACGCGAGCGTGGGCTGGTCTTCCTCCGCATCTCCCAACGCCCCGGGCGCCGCTCCGTCCCACAACCGCATCACCTTCGTCTCCGCCGTCGGATCTTCGTTCCACGCGCCCGGCTTGGTTGCTTGTGCGGCCGCCGGAATCGTCCACACCCAGAGCACCACCATCACCATCAAAAGGTTCTTCACGTTTTGTCTCCACTCGAAACCGAACCGACTCGCTTCGGTCATTGCTTATCACGGCAAAGTCAAAATACTCAAGCCTGTTCGAAAAATGGAAATGTCTCGCTTGCCTTTGTAGCGCATGTCATGCCGGTTCCTTTTACATGCTCCTGCTTTTCCACTGTCTTCCCAAAATCAATCGTCGCTCTCTCCAGGCAATGCTATACTCGTTGGCAATCAGCCGGTCCGGAGGCCGCAATGACCCGGCTCACAACGCTCTCTCTGTTCTGCTGCTCTGTTCTGGTTCCTGCTGCAGCGCTCGCCCAAAAACCCTCCACCATCGCCGGTAATGTCTACTACGGCAGCGATTACAACGCCGCGAAAAACATCCCTGTCTCGATCTATGACAGCGAACGTACCTTGCTCGAAACGCAAAGCACCTCCGACGACGGCCTATTCCGTTTCGGCGGTCTCCGTCGCTCCACCTACTTCATTGTCATCGACATTGACGGTTACGAAAAAGTCTCACTCGGTGTCGACGTCTCCATGGCTTCTGACAGAGGTCTCGCCATTTATCTGAAACCCACTTCTAAAACGCCGGAACCGTCGCACCTTAAGACTGTCTCCGTCCACGAACTTGCCATGCCCGCGAAAGCCCGCGAGCTCATGGATTCAGGCATGCAGAAGCTCTACCACGATAAAAATGCACAAGCCGCTCTCCCCGATCTGCAGCAAGCTGTTGCCCTGGCGCCAACCTACTACGAGGCTTCCTACCAACTCGGCATGGCCCAGCAATCTCTCGGCGACCGCCCGAAAGCGGAAAAATCCTTCCGCAACTCCTTCGAGCAAAGCAAGCACACCTACGCCGAAGCCTCCATCGGCCTCGGCGGAATCCTGCTCGACCGCGGCGACGCTATCGAAGCCGAACAATGCATTCGCCGTGGCCTCCAACTGAATCCCCATCTTTGGTTGGGTCACTACGAACTTGGTCGTGCCCTCCTCCAGCAAGATCACCTCGCCGACGCGTTGTCCTCCGCCGAGCAAGCCCGCCAACTCGCTCCAAACGTTCCCATCGTCTATCGTCTGCTCTCGAACATTCACCTCAAACAAAAGGACTATCCCGCGCTCCTCGCAGACCTCGACACCTACCTCACGCTTGATCCTTCGAGCCCAGCTGGCCAACGCGCCAAACAACTTCGCGACCAGCTCCAAGAAACACAATCCCCTGCCGTTCGAAACCCGTAGCTCGAGAGAGCGCCCTCTGATACCACGTTTGAAACACTGTCCCGAACTGTTCCGCACCCCCGTGGTTCGCATCGGAGTCCTGTTGTTTTGACTTTCTGCGAAGCCATCGGGCGATCCCTCATCTTGCTTACAGCGAATCCCCTATAGACTTCACCTGGCGGCGGTATGTACTATCTGTAACTGTGATGCGAGGATTAGGGGTGCTCTCTCTGGGCGGATGGGGGTGCCCCTAGTCCTCGGTTTTTTTTGGCCTTCGAAAATACCCGACCGTCCTGTTTTGCGAATCCGGCCTCTTCACGTAAACTCTTCTCTCGCCCATGGGCTCTCATCCTCAGCTTACCGCCTCCGATGGACACTCCCTCGGCGCTTATCTCGCTAGGCCCGAAAACCCTTCCTCTTCCGCGCTCGTCGTCATCCAGGAAGTCTTCGGCGTCAATCGCCACATCCGCTCCCTCGTCGACGACTATGCCAACAACGGTTTTACCGCGCTTGCTCCGGCTCTTTTCGACCGCGTCCAGCCCGGTCTCGAACTCAACTACAACTCCGCCGACGGTTCGCGCGGCATGCAGATCGTCACACAGATTGGTTTCGACAAAGCGCTCCTCGATGTCGCTGCAGCGATTGCCTACGCCGCGAAAATCTCTGGCATCACAAAAGTAGGTGTGGTGGGTTTCTGCTTCGGAGGTACGTTGGCCTGGCTATCGGCGACGCGTCTCAATCCCGCGGCGGCCGTAGGCTACTACGGCGGTCAAATCGCGAAATTTGCAGCCGAACAGCCGCGTTGTCCTGTCATGCTGCATTTCGGCGCAAAGGACAAACACATCCCCGGTTCCGAAATCCAGAAAATCGAGCAATCCCATCCGGGCCTTCCCATCTTCCTCTATGAAAACGCCGGCCACGGCTTCAACTGCGACCAGCGTCCCGACTTTGAATCTCACGCCGCCGCCGTAGCCCGCCAGCGCACCCTGGCCTTCTTCCACTCACACTTATAAATGGCATCTTGGGTTTATCTCTCTGTCGTGGCGCGCCTTTCGACCCGTCGGTTTCCCACACCTCAAACAAGCCGGCAATCGAAAGGCTGGTTTAGGGCCGCCAGGTTTGCGTTTCCCTCTGTCGCGTCTCACAAACTAAACACATACAACAACAACTTCGTAATAAACAAATCCACCACCAACACAATCACCGACGAGACCACAAACGCATTGATCGTCGCCCGTCCCACTCCAGCCGTCCCGCCCTCCACACGAAATCCCTCAAAACATCCAACCGTCGCAATAATGAATCCAAACACGAGCGGCTTCGTAAACCCGATACACAAATCCCCTAACACCAGTGCATTAATGGCATGGGTCATGAAAGTTTCCGCACCAAGGTGCAGCACGAGGTTGGCCACGATGAACCCGCCAAGCAACCCGCAAACCACTCCGACCGCCACCAGGAGCGGCAAAATCAAGACCGTCGCCAGCACCCGCGGCGTCATCAATTTCCTTATCGGATCGATCCCAAAACCCCGCATCGCATCGACCTGATCGCTCACCACCATGGAGCCCAACTCCGACGCCATCGCGGTTGCATTTCTTCCCGCCACCAGCAACGCCACAAACACAGGCCCCAGCTCCCGAGTCAGCGCCAACGACACCGCATCTCCTGTCAGCACGGTCTCCCCAAATCGCGCAAATTGCGAAGCGGCATTCAACACCACCACGCCACCCACACAAAACAACGCCACCACCACAATCAGCACCGACCCCACGCCAATCTGATCCATCTGCTCCACCAGATCTCCGAAGTATTTCCGCCCCACAAACATCGTCCGCACCGACGTTACCGCCAGCAGCGAATAGTTCTGCAGCCGCTCGGTCCAGGTCTTCAGAGCATTGTCGACCATCGACGCAAACGTCATCGCTTCCGAGTTCATCGTCTCACCCTCGTCTTCCGATCGAAGCTACACACGCAGATAAACGGCACCGTGCGTCAGAGCATAGTACGCTCCGAGCCACATTGCACATCCATCCTTCAATCTCGATGTCCGCAAGATCAACGAACCTCGGCACACAAAAAAAGGCGCCCGGCTCCAAAGAACCGGACGCCCGTTGAGCGCTCTCTTTCTTCGTGCTTACAAATTACTGGTCCGCCGGTTTCTTCGCCGCCTTGGCAGCTTCCATCTTGCTCTTCAATTCCGCCTGCTGGTCCGGCGTCAGTACTTCATTCAGCTTGGACATCGTGCCTTCATGCAATTCCTTCATTTTTGCCTTCTTCTGATCCTCGCTCAACGACGAGTCGGTAAAAATCGCCTGCCGCTTGGTCTTCACATCCGCAAAAATATCCTTGACCTTCGGTTTCTGCTCGTCGGTGAGGTTCAAGCTCTCGACCGCAGCCTGCAGTCGGTCGCGCATCCCTCCGTCCCGCGCCGCGGCTTGCGGAGGCACAGCAGGCCGGGGCTGAGCCACGTTCACAGACAGCGCCGCAACCAAGCAGACGATTCCACCCAACAGTTTTTCGACTTTCATTTGTAAATCTCCTCAGTGTGAATTTCTGGGCCGAGCGGAGGGCGGGCTCTCACTTTTGCATACCTAGAGTTGCCCCCGGCGAGCCAAAAAGTTCCCGACGCAACCTTTCGATCGCGCCGTGCCCTGTCGCTCGGGCTTTCAACGCGTCTTGCCGCCCGCCTGCACATCCTCCGTCCTTCCGAGCGAAGTCGGTACCCTGTAGCGCGCACCATCGGACCGGCACCTTGGATTCTTCTTCGGAATGGCGGGTCTCGAGACCCGTGCTTTTTATTTCTAGCTCGCCAACGCCTACTTCATCTCGTTCTTCAGTTTGTTCACCAACCGCGCTCCGGCGCTGTTGGTTCCCGTCAGCACTCCTCCCCAAACATGCGAAGCACTCCAAACCAACGACCCATCGTGGGGATCGATCACCGACAAATACACATCGCGCACCGGTGCCTGCGCGTTGTAATTCGGCACGCGATTTTGCTCGGACCTCCCGTCGGCATCGATCGTCCCGGTCTGCCCGCTGGTCAACACGATGTACCCGCCGTTGTATGGATCGGCGGTCAGCAAAAAAAATCAAATCCGCCTGCTTCTTCTCTTTCACTAGCTTAAACCGTCCCCACTTCGCCAATTGCTTCACTGCCTCCGATCCCACCCGACCGACCGCAGTCTCGTTATCAAAATACACCGTCTTCGCCGCCGTCATTTTCGGCGACTGCGCCATCTGCTTTTGTCCATGGATCGGAATGGAAGCAGCCAGAACAGCTGCCACACAAACGACGAAATTAGCCACGCTCCTCAAACGCGCAACTCCGTGAGACCAACTCCTACTTTAGACAACCGCTGTCCTCCGCCCCCGCGTAGTCCCGGCAGCGGGCGTCTCCTTCAGCAGCGCCTTGCTGTTCCATTTCGCGGCCGAGCTTCAGCCATCTTTTTGGGTTGCGGGAGCCTCTTTCTCTCCGTCAGCTCTTCTCGTGCTAACGTATCCTTCATGGCCAACATCCCTCTCCGCGCCGGCGGTCCGAACGCGCGCATCGCCGTCATTCCTGGCGACGGCATCGGCAAAGAAGTAACTCCGGTAGCCGTCAAAGTCATCCAGGCCGCCACCGCCAAACACCACCGCCACATCGAATTCGTCGAATTCGACTGGGGCGCCGACAAATACCTCCGCGAAAAAATCTCCCTCCCCGAAGGTGCCGTCGATATGCTCGCCCACGAATTCGACGCCATCCTCTTCGGCGCTCTTGGTGATCCGCGCGTCCCCTCGAACCAGCACGCCGCCGACATTCTCCTTGGCCTGCGCTTCAAACTCGACCTTTACGTCAACGCCCGTCCCACCGAACTGTTCGACGAACGCTTTACCCCGCTGAAGGACCGCATCCCGAACGACATTCGCCTGATGGTCTTCCGCGAAAACACGGAAGGCGTCTACACCGGCTCAGGCGGCTTTTTCAAAAAGGGAACGCCCGATGAAATCGCCATCCAGGAAGACATCAACACCCGCAAAGGCGTCGGGCGCATCCTCCGCTACGCCTTCGACTATGCCCGTGGCGGTGGCGCGATCCCGTGTAGTGGCCGAACTTCAGATCGGCCAAGCGAGCCGGTAGCCGAGGGCAAGTCTAGAAGCCCTGCGCCCTTTCCTCAATCCGGGCACAGCGTCCACCACCGCCCCCTCCGCCTCTGTATGTCCGACAAATCGAATGCCATGACCTTCGCAGGCGACCTTTGGCAACGCACCTACAAATCCCTCCGGGCTGAATATCCCGACGTTGACTCCCGCCACCTGTACATAGACACTCTCGCCATGGAGCTCATCCGCGACCCCCGCCAATTCGACGTAATCGTCACCAACAACCTCTTCGGCGATATCGTGAGCGACCTCGCCTCTCAACTTGCCGGCGGCCTCGGCCTCGCTCCTTCTGGTAATATCCACCCTGGTCAAACTTCTCTGTTCGAGCCGGTCCATGGCTCCGCCCCCAACATCGCCGGAAAGGGCGTAGCGAACCCGTTCGGCGCGGTCTTAGCTTCAAGCATGATGTTCGATTTTCTCGGCTGGAGCGCCGAATCCGAAATAACAAAGCAAAGCGTGAGGGCCGCTCTTCGCGAAAACATTACTACGCCGGATCTTCACGGATCTAAACAAACACTTGAAGTCTCCGACTGGCTAGTCAATTACGTCGCCAAACACTCATGAATCACTTGAAGGCCGCAGCTTCACCTCTAAGGTGTGCGGCCTGTTCCGCTTGGCACGCCAATCCGGGCGCCAGATACAAGAAATGCCTAGGCCTAGAAGGCCTGAGCTGCAGAGCCGGCCTTCACCTCTTCTTTACCATCCACGCAATCAGCAACCCAATCAGGAATCCTCCGATGTGCGCCCACCACGCAACGCCCCCATTCGCCGACGCGCCAAATTCACCGATACCTTCAAGGAACTGCAGCACAAACCAATACCCCAACACGAGCAATGCCGGAATCGGAATCAGAAAAACAAAGAACAGCATCAGCACATTCGCCCGCGGGTACAACACCGCGTATGCGCCCATCACCCCGCTGATTGCTCCGCTCGCCCCAATCGCCGGCAGGGAACTGTGTAGGTTGAACAGCACATGAATGAATCCCGACCCAATCCCGCAGAGCAGATAAAAGATCAGGTAGCCCAGGTGCCCGAAAGAATCTTCTACGTTGTCCCCGAACACATACAGAAACAGCATGTTCCCGAGCAAGTGCATCAACCCGCCATGCAGAAACATGCTGGTGAACATCGGATAGAACGCCATCTTGAATCCGAGGTATCCTGCGAGGAACGCGGGGATGCGCATCGGCACGGTTGCATTGTGGATCAAGAATGCCTGTGCCGCATGTCGCGGCAACTGCACCTGGTAGAGAAACACCACCACATTGATCACAATCAACGCCCAATTAATAAAAGGAAACGTCCGTGTGGGATTGTCATCCTTAATGGGAATCATCTGAAGTGCGCCGCCGGGACGGCCTCCTAAGGCTCCCCCGCCAACAGCAATTCTTCGCGGCCCGATCCGTGAAACAGTTCGGTCGAGTGGCCGCCCTTTAGGTCGCGCCACGATTTCCGCCAGCCAGTGCAGAGACGAGCCACTCTACAAATCCATCAACCTAAGAATGTCGGCGCGCCGACCAACCTTCATTTATATCCATTACAAAACGAAGGGGCGTCCAAGCCGAGCAGCTCGCAGCTTCTGCGAATCTCATCGGTAATCAGCGCGCACGAATTCTGCGAATTGCACGGCGGATGGGTCGCAGGCGAAACCTGCAAGCACTGCTTCACCATTTGATCAGCACGCGCCTTGCCGACAGCCTGCAAGCACGTCTTGTCCTTCGCCTTCTTATCGAAAGCGGCGCTGTCCGTAGTCGCCTCCGGATGCGACGTTACTCCACCAATCGCAAAGTCCGCACTGCAGCCTTGATCCACCCAAATCCCCAGGCCGTCGTAACCCCACGTCGAGTCTTGCTTGCACGGTCGATCGGTCTTTTGTTTCACTAGCCGCACTCCGCGTCCCGTGCTCACGTCGCAATACTTTCTTCCGCCGTCAGAAGCGCACGAAATCAGCCTGCCTCCCCCGGCAGCCGAAGCATCGGTTCCTAAGGTGAAGTCTGCGCCGCATCCATGGTCTACCCAGATCCCGCGCTCGTCGTATCCCCACGAATCGCCCTGCTTGCAAGGAGCATCGCTCTTCTGTTTCGCCAGCTGCACTCCCTGCTTTGTATCAGCCTGGCAATACTTCTTGCTTCCGTCGTCGGACGAACAGGAAACCGTCTGCCCGTCCATGCGTGCTGCAAAACAGAGCAGCAGCGGCACCATGCTCCAATACGTTCTACTGCTTCGCATCGGACACTCCCCCAAAACCCCTGAAAAAGAAATGGTCCACTGCAACGCTACTTCAATTCGGCCGATTATCAAAATCAAAAACCGCCGAGGAAGAAGCGCCGCCTCGAGCGCGAATTCACTAGGCGCTGACTGTCTTAGCCGGGTCGCGGCGGTCGGCAAGCAGGGCAGAAAGCGGGCTGCGTCCGATAATGTTTTCTCGCGAGAAGCGTAGTTAACAGAATCTGGGCCGCCTCCCCTCGCGCTCAAAACACAGGTGTTCCCCGTCAGGGAGCTCGAAAGCATTCGCCGCGACGGCAGCTCTTCGCTAGCCTCGCAGCCATGCGCCTCCGTTTCAGCGACTGGCCGGCTGAGGCG
Source organism: Candidatus Acidiferrales bacterium (assembly GCA_963722985.1). Lineage (GTDB taxonomy): Bacteria > Acidobacteriota > Terriglobia > Acidiferrales > UBA7541 > Acidiferrum. The sequence continues at coordinate 124,336 of CAVROZ010000014.1, forward strand.
AAAACGACTATCGCGGGGGCCTTCGAGGCCAGGGGCTTTTGCGGTTTCTGCCGAGCCCTGCACTCCTTGAAAGGGCGCGCTGAAGCCCGCAGGTTCTAGCTTTCTCCACAGCCTTTGCCACGCCAACATTGCGAACCCGCGCCGCGTATGGTAATTAATTACGTTCTGCACGCGCGCGGATTTTGCGCGAGATGCGACTGCACCATTTCGCATCCGACAAATGTCGGCGCGCCGACATTGCGCATGCCTGCCCGCGAAACGGAAGCCATCATCCTGAAGACTTTCCCGCTCGGTGAGGCGGATCGCCTGGTTAGTTTTTTCGGCCGCACCTCGGGACGCATGCGCGGTGTAGCCGCCGGCGCGCGCCGCCTGAAGAACCGTTACGGCTCCACGCTCGAGTTGTTGTCTCACGTGCAGATTTGGTATGTCGAACGGGAAACGCGGGACCTTGTGCGCATTCAGCAGGCCGAATTGCTCGACTCCTTCAACAAGGCCCAGAGCGACTACAGCCTCAGCACTGGGCTAGCCGTCGTCAGCGAAGTGGCCGAGCAGGTTCTGCCGGAGCACGAAGTGAACGAATCCATGTTCCGGCTCACGCTGCTCACGGCAAAGGAAGTCGAACGGCGGGGCGCTGTGGCTCTGGCGCTCAGCTACTTCGCCTTCTGGACCGTGCGCCTGTCCGGCTGGCTGCCCCGCTTCGACATCTGCGCCGTTTGCGGCACGCCTTTCGGGAAGGGAATTGCGTACCAGGATGCCCACCATCCCGGGCTCTACGACGGGGAACATCGCCGCTCGGGCATGAAGCCGGTATCGCCCGAAGCCAGGGAGTTGGCGGAAGTCTTCGCCAAGCAGAGCCTCGATCAATTCGATGATGCTCTGGCGACACTCCCAGGCGTCAAAGAATTGCGCGAAGCAGGGCTAAACTGGATCGAGCATCATACCGAGCGAAAGTTCGGCACGAGAGCCCTACTAGAAGCATAAGCATCGGCGCATGCGTCAGAGATCGGTCGCGGCTAGTCGTCAGGCTGTAGTCGTCAGACTGGCCAGCCGAAAACAAAGCAACCGGTGGTGGCCGACCGAAAGTTCGGCCACCACACCATCTCCGCCCGGCCGATCTTCGTGGGCGCCGACGGTTCGTTCCGTCAAGGCATGGCGTCCCTGAATGTCATCGCGTGCGGAGTCGGCGGAGTGAGGATCATCGGTTGGATTTGCAGAACACCGAGGTTCCAGGGTTCGTGCGTGTAACAATCTTTAAGTATTACTTGAGGAGCGTTTGTGCCATCTAAAGTAAAACTCGAATCAAAGCCAAAACTTCAAGGCCTCACCTTCCAGGAACTCATCCTCAAGTTAATGCATTACTGGAATAAGCAGAACTGCGTTTTGCAGCAACCATATGACATTGAAGTCGGCGCAGGCACGATGCACCCCGAAACCTTCCTTCGTGTTCTCGGCCCATCACCGTATCGCGTCGCTTTTGTGCAGCCGTCCCGCCGACCGGCCGATGGCCGCTACGGCGAGAATCCGAACCGCCTGTACAAACACTTTCAGTACCAAGTGGTACTGAAACCTTCGCCCGCCGATATTCAGGATCTCTACCTCCGCAGCCTCGAAGCCATCGGCATCGATCTTCGCGCCCACGACATTCGCTTTGAGGAGGACAACTGGGAATCGCCTACGCTTGGTGCCTGGGGCATCGGCTGGCAAGTCCTGCTCGATGGCCTGGAGATCACCCAGTTCACCTACTTCCAGCAAAGCGGCGGCATCGACCTCGACCCCGTTTCGGTCGAGATCACCTACGGCCTCGAGCGCATCTGTTCGTTCCTTCAGAATGTCGAGAGCGTCTACGACATCCGCTGGACCGAGAACATGACCTACGGCGCCATCCGCCTTGCCGAGGAGCAGCAGCTGTCGGAGTACAGCTTTGACAAGAGCGACGCCAAGGCGCTGCGCGCGGAGTTCGAACTGCACGAGAAGGAAGCCAAGGAACTGCTCGATGGCTGGAAGCATCTCGCGGGCGCGCCAACCAAAGACGGCAAGCCCGAGCCACTTTCGCATGCTTCGGCCGACCCTGCCGCGTCAGCCAAAGCCCGCGCCCGCTACCCGATCCTCGCCGCCTACGACCACTGCCTCAAGTGCTCGCATCTGTTTAATCTGATGGATGCCCGCGGCGTCATCTCGTCGACCGAGCGTGCCGCTTTGATGCAGAAGGTCCGCATTCTCGCCTGCCGGGTCGCAGCCACCTTTCTCGAACGGACCCGCGGCAGTGCCAACGCTCCAAGCGCCGCCATCCGCCCGACGTTGCCGGGCAGCCAGCCTCGCCACGAGGTGCGCCCGTGAGCGCCCTTTGGATTGCCGGCGCCTGCACCCGATTTTGCGGCATAAACGCGGGCGCCCAAAGATCTGATGGACGGAGGCAGGTGCAATCGGAAAGGCGGCGGCTTGCTTCGTCCGCGATTCAGAGGACCCAGCCGAGCCACAGAGCTGGCAATGCTGGCCGATCGAAAGATCGGCCGGTACAGGTGCCGGTCTCGGTCGGCGCGCCGACATTCCCAAAATCGAATGCCGCCAGGATGGCACCCTGTGGCTCAGGCTTTTCGGGCCTGAGGGGTTCGGTCAGCGGAGGCATGGTTGGCCCGTGGTCCTGTTCGGAGAGGGTCGCTGCATGAGCCTAGCTGCGAAGAAGGGAACAACGGTGAAGCCCACCCAATCGAAATCGGCCGCAAAGCGCTCGAAGGGCAGCGCCACTCCGAATGTCCGCGTCGAACTGCTGTTCGAAATTGGCGCAGAGGAGATCCCCGCCGGGATGCTGCCGCGCGCCGTCTCGGAACTCGAGGCCATCATCGAGAAGCACTTGGTCGCCGAGAACCTTAACGAAGGCACCGCGATTGAAACCTTCGGGGGCCCTCGCCGTCTGACCGCCAAGGTGAGCGGCATCATTGCCAAGCAACCCGACATCGAGGTGGAAATCACCGGTCCGCCCAAGTCCGTGGCCTACGACAATGTCGGCGCGCCGACCAGAGCCGCCGTCAGCTTCGCCGAAAAGCAAGGCGTTGGCCTCCACGAGCTGATTCTGGTCACGACTCCGAAGGGCGAAAGCATCGCCGTCCGCGTCACCAAGCGCGGCCGCACCGCCCACGAACTGCTTCTTGAAATCCTGCCGCGCGTCATCCATGACCTCTCCTGGCCGAAAACCATGACCTGGACCGGCCTTAAGGGCGCGCGTTTCATCCGTCCGATCCGCTGGATCGTGGCGCTGCTCGGCGGCAAGCCCCTCAAGTTTTCTTTCGGAGGAGTCCACGCAGGCGATATCACCTCGGGCCATCGCTTCCTCGGAAAGCCGCAGATCAAGGTCACTAACTTCGCGGACTACGAGAAGAAGCTTCGCGCCAATGGCGTCATCGTTCGCCCGCAGGAGCGTCGCGAAAAGATCACGGGAGAACTGGCGGCACACGCTAAGCGCGGCGGCTATCACGTCCACGAAGACGCGCACCTGCTCGAGCTAGTGAGCTACCTCAACGAGTATCCGACGGTCATCGAAGGTGAGTTTGATCCATCGTTCCTCGGACTGCCGGACGAGATCCTCATCACCGTCATGCGCGATCACCAAAAATACTTCGCCGTCGAGAAACGGGGTGGAGAGCTCGCGGCGCACTTCCTGGCGGTTATCAATCTGGCCAAGGATGCCAAGGGCCTGGTGCGCGCCGGGCACGAGACGGTGCTGCGCGCGCGGTTTGCCGATGCGCGCTTTTTCTGGGAGTCCGACCAGAAAGGTCGGCTCGCCGACATTCTCCCGAAGCTGCAGAAGGTCACCTACGAGTCGCGCCTCGGCAGTTACTTCGACAAAGTCGAACGCGTCCGCGCCAACGCCCGCTGGCTCACCGAGCAGTGGTACAACCTCGGTGTGATGCAGGCGCACGTGGCCGAGGCCGACCGTGCCGCGGAGCTGGCCAAGTGCGACCTTGCCACGGAGATGGTCCGCGAGTTTACCGAACTGCAGGGTATCGTCGGCGGTTTGTATGCCAAGGCCCAGGGTGAATCCGAGGAGGTAGCCGACGCCGTCTACGATCACTACCGTCCCGTCGGTCTTGAAGATCCCATCCCGCGCAACCTCACCGGCTGCGCCGTGGCACTGGCCGACAAGATCGACTCCGTCGTGGGTTGCTTCTCGGTCGGAGCTGTCCCCACGGGATCGAGCGACCCATACGCCTTGCGCCGCGCCGCGCTCGGCATCGTGAAAATCATTCTGGAGAAGAAGCTTTATGTGTCGTTGTCGCTTTTCATCAAAGCAGCGGGGAAGGCCCTGCTGACACATCCTCCGAAGAAAGCCATCACGCCGCAGCAGGAGTTCCAGGTGTTGGAGTTCCTGCTAGAGCGCGCGCGGTTCGTGCTCCGCGAGAAGTCCGGCTATGCTTATGATGAAGTGAACGCCGTGCTTCGCGCCGGGAACGACGACCTGGTCGATGTGGAGAAGCGCTTACGCGCCCTAAAGGCCATTCGCAAGTCCAAGAATTTCGAGCCGCTGGCCGTGTCATTCAAGCGCATTCGTCGCATCCTCGAGAAGGCCGACCTCAGCGGTGAAGCGCAGCGAGTGAACGACGGACTGTTCGAGAAGGACGCAGAAAGGGTACTGTACGCGGCGGTACGCAAGGCGGCGGGGAAGGTCACCGAAGACAAGCGCGCCGGCCGTTATCAGGAAGCGCTCGAAGAGATCGCCGGCTTGCGCAAGGTAGTCGATCAGTTCTTTCTCGACGTGATGGTCATGGCGGAAGATGAAGCCGTTCGCAACAACCGCCTGGCGCTGCTGGCGGAGTTGCTGCGCGAATTCACGACCATCGCCGACTTCTCGGAGCTAGCTGGCGAGGAAAGGTGATTTTGGTCGGCGCGCCGACCAAAAATCGAAGTCTCGAAGTGTTTAGGATGGGAGCGCGGGCAGTGAATTGCGCTTAGGGCGGCAGGCGGCGCTGCTCGAGCTTGTTTGAGTTTGCTTGGGAGTAAAGCGGGAGCACGACTCCGGCACTCCAAGAAAAAGGAGAGGCACAACGTGAAAAAGTGGGTCTATTTCTTTGGTGCGGGCAAAGCAGAAGGAGACGGCGAGTGGCGTGACCTGCTCGGCGGCAAAGGCGCTGGCCTGGCGGAGATGACCAAAATCGGTCTCCCCGTCCCCGCCGGTTTCACCATCTCGACCGAGACGTGCGACTACTTCTACAAAAACGGCAAGAAGTATCCGGCCGAACTCGCGAGGCAGGTGAAAGAGAATGTCGCCAAGCTCGAAAAGGTCACCAAGAAGAAGCTCGGCGATCCCAACAATCCGCTGTTGGTCAGCGTGCGCTCGGGCTCGGCGCGCTCCATGCCGGGTATGATGGAGACGATTCTGAATCTGGGTCTGAACGACAAGTCCGTCGCCGGTCTGGCGCAAGCCACCGGCAACGAGCGCTTCGCCTACGACGCGTACCGTCGCTTCGTGCAGATGTACTCGACCGTGGTGATGGGCCTCTCGAAAGAAGACCTTGAACATCGCCTGCGTTCGATGAAGGACCGTCGAGGCATTAAGAATGACACGGAGGTTCCGGCCGACGGCTGGAAGGAACTGGTCACCGAGTACAAGTCCTACTTCGAGGAAAAAGCCGGGAAGGAATTTCCGGACGATCCCATGGAGCAGTTGTGGGGCGCCATCGGGGCAGTGTTCGGTTCGTGGATGGCGGAGAAAGCCGTCACCTATCGCCGCGTCGAGAAAATCACCGGATTGCTTGGTACTGCCGTCAACGTGGTGCAGATGGTTTTCGGTAACACCGGCGACAATTCTGGCACCGGCGTGTGCTTCACGCGAGATCCGAGCTCTGGCGAGAAGGTTTTCTACGGCGACTACCTCACCAACGCGCAGGGCGAGGATGTGGTGGCGGGAATCCGCACTCCGGTGCACCTCACCGAGCTCAAGAAGATCATGCCCAAAGCTTATGCGCAGCTCGAAAAAGTTCGTGTAACACTTGAGAAGCATTACAAGGATATGCAGGACATGGAGTTCACCGTCGAAGACGGCACGCTCTACATGCTACAGACGCGCACCGGCAAACGCACTCCGGCGGCGGCATTCAAGATCGCCATGGACATGGCCGACGAGCGGCTCATCACCAAAGAACAAGCGGTCCTGCGCATTCAATCTGCGGACATCGAGCGCCTGTTTTATCCGGTCATCGACGCCAAGTTCGATAAGAAGACCTTACAGGAAAGAATCCTCACGCACGGCATCGACGCGGTTCCGGGCGCGGCGGTTGGCAAAGTGTGCTTCAGTGCAACGGATGCCGAAGAGTCGGCCAAAAAGGGCGAGAAGGTCATTCTTGTTCGCCGCGAAACCAGCCCCGAAGATGTAGGTGGCATGGCCGTGGCGCAGGGCATTCTCACCGCGACAGGCGGCAAGACCTCGCACGCGGCGGTGGTCGCGCGCGGCTGGGGTAAGTGTTGCATCGTCGGAGCCGAGACGCTGATGATCGACTACAAGAGCAAGTCGATGAAAGACGGCAAGAGCGGCAAGACCGTGAAAGAAGGCGAGTGGCTCACACTCGACGGCAGCGAAGGCGTGGTGTACGTCGACAAATTAGCGCTGGTGACCCCGGAGTTCCCGAAGGCCTACCAGACCATCATGAAGTGGGCCGACGAGATTCGCCGGCTGCGGGTGCGCACCAATGCCGACACTCCGCAGGACGCGCGCAAAGCCGTCGAGTTCGGCGCCGAGGGTATCGGGCTTTGCCGCACCGAGCACATGTTCTTCACCGATTTTGAATTTCCGGAGAAGAGCGCCGACCGCCAGCGCGCCATCCAGGAAATGATTTTGGCAGAGAATAAGGAAGCGCGCGTGAAGGCCCTTGGCAAGTTGTTGCCGTTCCAACGGCGCGATTTCATCGGCATCTTCAAAGCCATGGATGGCTTTCCTGTGACCATCCGCCTGATCGATCCCCCGCTGCACGAGTTCGTGCCGCACGATCGCGAGAAACAGGAGGAGTTGGCCAAAGAACTCGGTATCTCCGCAGACACGGTGGCACGCCGCGTGGAGCAGTTGCACGAAGCCAATCCCATGCTCGGCCACCGCGGTTGCCGCTTGTCGATCACCTATCCCGAAATTCTGGAAATGCAAGTGCGGGCCATTATCGAAGCGGCCATCGAATGCCGGAAAAACAAAGTTAAAGTTTTACCTGAGATCATGATTCCGCTCACCTTGGACAAAAAAGAGCTCGGCATTCTGACCGATGCGACGCGGAATGTCGCAGACGACCTCATCAAGAAGGCTGGCGTAAAGCTGCCGTACATGGTCGGCACGATGATCGAGTTGCCGCGTGCAGCGTTGCTCGCGAATGAGATTGCCGAAGTAGCGGAGTTCTTTTCCTTCGGCACAAATGACCTGACGCAAACGACGATGGGACTTTCCCGCGATGATGCGGGACGCTTCCTGCCGGACTATGTGGACGAGAAAAAGGCCGGCGTGTTCCACGGCGATCCGTTCCAGACGCTCGACACGAAGGGCGTCGGGATGCTCATCGAGTGGGGCATCGAAAAAGGCCGCTCGACGCGTCCTAACCTGAAGGTTGGCATTTGCGGCGAACACGGCGGCGACGCGGACAGCGTAAAGTTCTGCCACCAGGTCGGGATGGACTACGTGAGTGCGTCGCCGTTCCGCGTGCCGATTTCGAGGCTGGCGGCAGCGCAAGCCGTGGTAGAAGAAAAGAACAAGGCGAAGGGGAAGAAAAAGTAGGCGTGGTCGTCGGCATTGGCGCGGCTGTCGGCGCGCCGACATTGCGGGAGCCCGGCTCCCGCTTTTGCGATTGCTGCATGTCCGATCGTCGTTCTGCCCTGTGGCGCAGGCCTTCTAGCTGGTCCTGAGCTGCGAAGGGGCTTGGGGGTTTTCAAGGCGCGGGCGCATTTCGGAGGTGCGGGGTTTTTCGAGTGCCTAGTCTTTAGACTGGCCACTGGCGAGAGAAAAGCTCCGTTCCTGTTGGCCGCTCCAAAGTGAGGCCGCTACACAATCGCCAGGTGGCAGCGACGGAGTTCCGTCAGGTAAAACTTGAAGTCGTTTCCCGGCTCGTGGGGAGCTGCGGTGAAGAGACTTCGATGCAAAACGGCGTGGCTGGTTAGGTGGCACGCGGGCTGGCTTAAGAGCCGACGCTACATCGGTGGTGCATTATTTGTGTTTTCGCTGCTCGCGAGCACCATTGCCGCTGCCGATTCGCGCTTGACGTTAAAGGCGCGGGTCACGGACGAGAACGGACTGCCCGTTGGCGGAGCTCAAGTAAAACTTGAGCTTGTCGGCGGGCAAGCTTTTTCCGCAGTGACTGACGACGCCGGCTACTTTTCCGTCGCTAACCTTGCCGCCGGCGAATATACGGCGCGCGTCGAGAAGCCGGGCTACTTTCTGTTAGCCGGTCAGAAGATCGAACTAGCGCCGGGGACGACGGACTTTTCCTTCACGCTGAATCATGCCGAAGAGGTGCGCGAGCAAGTCGACGTGACCGTGCCCAACAACCGCATTGACCCCTCGACCACGCAGAGCACTGAATCGCTCAGCGCCAAGCAGATCATCGACATTCCGGTGGCCAGTTCGCACGACCTGCTTCAGAGCCTGGTGGTCATGCCGCAGGTGCTGCGCGACAACCTCGACCAACTGCACATCGCCGGCGCCAACAACACCGAAGTGCAATACCTGCAGGATGGAGTCGAGGTGGGTGACCCAGCCAGCAATGGGCTGACGTCGCGGATGATCGTCGAAGCGGTGCGCAAGGCGGAGATCCAAACCGGGCGATTTGGCGCCGAATACGCCCATCCGGGCGGGGCCATTCTGGACTACGAGACGCGGGAAGGCGACGACCGCTGGCGGTTCAATGCCACGGATTTTATTCCCGGGATCAATGTGCAGGACGGGGTGAATCTCGGGAACTACTACCCGCGCGTGACGTTTTCCGGACCCATCCTTAAGGATGACTTGTGGTTCTCGGAATCGCTGGACCTGCTGCACACCCTGGCGGTGCAGCACGGCTTGCCGGCGGGCGAGCCCAACCAGGTACGCTCGTGGACCGGAGACAGTTGGTCACGGCTGCTGTGGAAGTTGTCTCCGCGGGATAGCCTCCATGTGGGATTTCTAGCGAATGTCGACAGTAACGTGAACGCCGGGCTCGACGCGTTGCACCCGCAATCGGTAACCACCAACACGAACGGTCGCGAGCTGTTTGGCTTTGTGAAGGAACAGAGCTATTTCGAGAAGACCATGCTCGAAGTAGGAATCGGCGTGGAAGATTCGCTGAACAACGCCACACCGCAAGGCAGCGCGCCGTATGTGCTGCTCGTGAATGGCGCGGAAGGGAATTACTTCGCCAAACAGTCGGAGGATGCGCGGCGCTACCAGTTTTTTGGCGACGCCATTCGCGGGCCGATGAAATGGTTTGGCTCGCACACGCTTTCGGCCGGCGCGAACTTTTCCGGTGTGGAGCTGAGGCAGTCGTCGACGCGCGGCGAGATTCAGGCGCTGCGCGCGGACATGACCCTCGACCGGCTCACGACGTTCACCGGTGACGCGGACTTTCACGTGGCCAACACCCTGGCCGGCGGATTCGTACAGGATTCGTGGTCCCCGAACGCACACCTCGTGGCGCAAGCAGGCGTGCGCGCGGATTGGGACCGGCTCGTTCAGGCGGCACTGGTAGAACCCCGACTGTCGCTGAACTTTATGCCCTTCAAGGACAATCGCGCGAAATTTTCCATCGGCTGGGGTATGTACGACATTCCTCTGAACCTTTCGCTGATCGGACAGGTCTACGACCAACAGCAAGTGGACACGTTGTATGGCCCGACCGGGAAAATTCCGGTAGAGGGACCAGCGACCAGCGCTTTTATTCTGCCTAGCGCGGGATTGCAAAGTTTGCAGCAGCCGTACTTCGACATTGCCAGCGCCGGTTGGCAGGAGCGCATCGGACAAGACACGCTCGTAAGCTTGGAATTACTGGCGCGCGACCAGCATCACGGGTTGGTGTACGAAACCTTGTCGCCGGGACAAATCGGGTCGGATTTTTTGCTGCAAAGTTCGCGGCGGGACAAGTATCGCGGGGCCACCGTCACTGCGCGGCACACGTTCGAGAATTCGGCGGAATTATTTGGAAGCTATACGCGTTCGCGCGCGAGCACCGACCAGCTGTTGCAGCCAACGTTGGGGGCGCTATATTTTGCCGCGCAGCAGCCGGGGCCGCTCAGTTGGGATGCGCCGAACCGCATTCTCGCCTGGGGAAGCATTCCGACGCCTATCTGGGGCGTGCTGTTTTCGTTTTTGGTGGACTACCGCACCGGCTATCCGTACAGCGCGATCAACCAGCAGCAATTTTTGATCGGAACGGCCAATTCGTTGCGTTTCCCGGATTATGCGAGTTTGACGGTAGGGTTTGAGAAAAAGTTCACCTTTCGCAACCGCATTTTCGCGGCGCGGCTGTCGGTGATCAACGTTCTGGACCGCCCGAATCCGGACGTGGTGGTGAACAACGTGGATGCCCCCAATTACGGCACGTTTACCGGCGGCCAAGGAAGAGCATTCACGGCGCGCTTACGCTTCCTAGGACGGAAGTAAAGTTGAGAAGAGACCAGAGAGTTGATGAGTCCGAGAGATAACTGAGTGCCCCTCGGCTGAGCTATTTCCGGGAGTCGCCAAGGAGGATCACGTTGGAGTCGATCTGGCCATGGACCAAAGCGAGTTTGGTGCCGTCGAAGGACCAAATGAAACTCGGCGATGAGTCGCGAAGTTTGTGATTTGCCTTAAAGAGAACCATCCAGCGGTTGAGGCCAGAGATTACCCGCATCTTTTTCGCGAAATGGATCCGTCGGGCGAGCAAACACAGTGTTGGTCGAGCCTGCCGTCGCTCCGTTGTTTCGGATTGCTGTTATCGGCAGCCATGCTGGCAGATCGTGGAACTCCCTGAAGTGGTGCCGCTGGCTCTCCATGGGAGTGCGATAGGTACCAGTGCTTTCGCGGTGGTGGTTAGGTTCAACCGCCCTCCGGCGCTAGGTTGTGGCCGAAGGCACCGCCACTAGTTGTGCGTTGTGTTTGCTATGTTGAATTGTATGGGATGGCCGGCGGCGGCGTCGAGCAGCATGAATTCGCAGCCGGAATAGTCGGCGCAGAGGAAGGTGCCGCGGCGGATGACACTCGCGGGTTTACCGTCGGGCGACGAGAAGTTGACGTTGAGGTGGTTGAGAGTCTTGGCGTAAGGCTTCAGCTTTTCAGACCCGCTGATGTATTTGGCGTCTTGCACTTTGAAATGGCCAGAGGCTTCGTCCAGTTTCAGCAGCACGTAGAACTGCGCGCTAAGCGTGCCGGGGGCCACCCGCGGCAGTTTGAAATCGCGGGCGCTTGTAATGGCATCGATGGTCCCCATGTGGGGAGATTTCGTCGAGCCGGGGCTGAGCCGTTCAAGGCGCGCGTCGTTTTCGTTGAGCAGCGCGAGGACCGCAGGCACGGACGGCAAGACGGCGGAGGGCAGGCGGTTTTTTGCGAAACGGCACATCTGGATGGCCGCCTGGGTCTTGTGCTGGCTGTCGTATAGCTCGCACAGTCGCGTGGCGGCTACGCCATCTTGGGTCAGCTTCCATGCGGCGGTTAAAGTCTTCTCCGCTTCAGCTGCCTTGCCCATGCGATCCTGAATGAAGCCGAACGTGGTCCAGGCGGATGCCAGCTTGACGGTGAGGTCTTCATCTTCAGGATCGAGCGTATCGAGGTCCAGATGGGTGGATGCCGTTTCCAGTTGATTCACGGCTCCCTGCGAATATTCCAAAGCGATCGGAAGCCCCTTTCCGCTTTCGGCAATTTCATAAGCCGATTGATTCAAAAACGTGGGATCGGGAATGAGTTCGAGAGCTCGGCGAAGGGGCGGCGTTGCCTTTTCTTCCTTTCCCGCGTTGAGGTAGGCCAGGCCGAGTTGGTACTGAATGTTGGCGCGAGCCGGATCGAGCTTCGCGGCGGAATCAAACGACTGCGCAGCATCATCATAGCGTTTCAGTTTTAGCAGCACGTTTCCAAGACCGACGTAGCCGTCGGGGTTTTCCGGCGTGACTTTGATGTACTCCTTCCACGCGGAAGCCGATTCTTCCGGTTCGCCGCTGACCATCAAGGAGATGGCATAAATGCGATGGGGCACCGGGTCCGAAGGGTCGACGGCGACTGCTTTCTGGAACGCGTCGAGCGCTGAATCGGTTTGCTGCTGCATCATCAAAAACTGGCCGAGGGTGACCCAAGCCCGCACGAACTTCGGATCTGCAGCAGTCGCTCGGTAGAGCAAGGAGATTGCGTTTTGCGCGTCATTGCGGCCGACGGCTTCGCGAGCATCCTTTTCAAGACGCATGGCCTGTTGGTCGGAACTGTCAGGCAGCGTGGGAAGGGAACTTAGAAGAAGGTTAGGTTGCAGTCGCGGTGGCGGAGCGACGGCCTGGATGGCGCCTTTGGGCATACTGTTCACCGAAGACAGCGGGATAAATGCTTCATAGTCGTCTTCGACGGTCTTACAGAAGGTTTTGTACTTGGCGAAAGCCGCCGGAGACAATTCTGTCATCTTCGTGCGTAGATGCCGCTCGGAGATTAATCTGCCATTCTTGAAAAGGTAGGTGGCGTCAAAGTCGGCGAAATCATTCTTGGCGTGAATGGCTTCAGGAATTTGCGGGATGTAGCCTTTAGGTAGCTCGAGTTGGGTATGAAAGTTGATTTCGAGCGGGGCACCGAGCCAGAGCGGGGCTTCCATTATTTTCAAATCGGCGGCCATCGCGGGCAAAAGAATGAAGGGCGCAGGCGTAACAATGCGGTGGTTCTGCCAGTCGCCGTAATCCTTGCGGACATATTTATAGGAGAAATGAAAAGGTTCGTCGGTTTTTTCCGGCGAGCTTGCGGTTACCTCGCTGACGTCTCCCGCAAACCCGAGGTTCTGCGAGACCCGCTGGGCCAAATCTTTCCATTGCGGCATAGGTACCTGACGGAACGCGGCGCGCAGCACAACTTCGAGGTCGCCGCGTACGCTGAACTCGGCGTTACCTTGCAGCTTGCCGTTGTCGTCGAGCGTGGCGGTCATCTGGAAATTCTGAAGGAAGGGAAAAGGCAGATCGGCGGGCGTGGCGGCGAGCGATGCTGGCTTATCGTCCCAAATCACCAGGGCGTGCTTGTCGCGAAGAGAGGAGACCAGATAGCGGAACGGGCCGACTTCGGCGGTGGTGTCGAGCCAGGTCAAGCCGCCGGCACGGGGAACGACGGTAATCACGTGGTTGAATTCATATGGGGAGGGGAGGTCCGCGTCGGTCTCTCGCTGTGTGCTGATCAGCGCGGGATAGGCTTTGATGCCGGCGGCGTTGAGAAGCGCGGCCAGCAGCGTATGCTTGTCTTTGCAATCGCCGTACTGGTTGGCGAGAACTTCCGCAGCGAAGTGCGGCTGGTAACGGCCGACTCCGAAGGCCACACCGATGTAACGAAATTGCGTGCTGACGTAGTTGTAGATGGCGCGAATCTTGGCGTCATCGTCGAGCGCGTTCTTGGTCAGCTCGCTAGCTTTCGCTTGGATTTCGGAAGTAGGTTTGACGCGATCGTTCTGGAGATCGGAATACCAGCGGCCGACTTCCTCCCAGGACTGGAAGCTGGTTAGCTTGACGTCGGGTTGCGGGTTGCGCCCGCGGGCTTGGTCGCCCGCGTCCTTTATTTGCTGCGCCTTGTCGTCCTTATTTTTCAGTTCCAGATTGGATGCGGACCAGGTGTAGACGCGATACGCACCCCGCTCCGTGATAACCGGCGGATGGTTGGGGCTCTCATATTTTAGAGTGCGTTCTTTGGGGACGCTGACTTCCAGCTGCTGGTCGAAAAGGATCGCATCGTGCACGAAGCCGTACTCTAGCTCGAATTGCCTGGGAGTAACAGGATGGGTGACGTGCCACACGCACTTGTATTCGATGGTGTCGCCAACACCGAGCCCTTTAACCGGGACATGCTTTTCGCGAACGTCGCTGTAGAAAGGTGCCTGGCGGGTGATCTCGGCGGCGGTGTCTTGAATGGTGTCTTGCGGCGTTTCGACGGTGGAACCGTCGGGTTTGTGGACGCGAACGTATTCGATGTCCATGGTCCCGGCGCCGCTGGCGTAGGAGAAGGCGAGAAGGCCGTAGCGCTGAACGCCCGCGTCTGATTGCACGCGAACGCGGCTGCTCTCTTCCTCGACAAGTGTACCGTCGTTCTCAACCTTGAATTTGTGATTGTATTGCTCAACGACGAAGGCTTCTTTGGAGTAATCGGGGTTGTGAGTTTTCTCAGGAGCTTGCGCGTTTACAGCCGCGGAGGCGAACAGCAGCGTTGCCAATGCGACTGGAGGACAGGGCTTGGTCATGGGGGCCTCGGTTGTCGTAAAAAAAAAACGTGGAGGCGTGAGAAGCGATCCACGGCTTCCAGGTTGCTTCGAGTATACATCGTCGTGGTGATAGCTGGTTAGGAAGGGGGCGAGAGAGTAACGGTAGTTCGCAGATGTGGTTGAGGGACAAAGGGGCACGCCTGCGGCTCTCGACCAAGGCGGTTTCCGGGAGGAGCGGGACAGCGCGCAGGCCTGTCCCCTGAGATTCAGTGATCGAAGGAAGATCCGTCGCGCTCGGGATGATGGGACTACTTGGGGCTGGATGGTGTGGCGGCGGATTCTTTTGTGTAGGACGGCGACAGGGTGGAGTGGGATTTGGCGATGGGCAGCAGGGTTGGGTAGAACTGCACGAAGGTGGTGTCCACGGCGGCGTGTTGGGCGTGACACGAGTAGCAACTGGCGGAAGTGGGGGTCATTTTTGCGGTGTCGCTGTCATCGAAACCAAAAAAGGCCCAATTCCCTTGGAAACGCGATTCATCCTTGACGTGAACTTCGATGCCCATAGTGTCGCCGCTTTGGAATTGGCCCACCTGATTGATCGAGCCTTTGCCTTGCGCGCGACGGACTTCGAGCACCATCATAGTTTTGTCTGGCCAAGAGCCGGTTTTCTGGAAGACTTGATAGGCTTCGGGATTTACGAAGACGTTATCGAACATGTGGTGGTCCATCGACATGGAGGCGCTGTAGCTCATGTCGAAGCCGGTGGAGAGGTAGACCCATTCGCGATAGTTGGCCGGCAGGTGCATCTGGCCGTCGGAGGTGTAGGTAGGTTCGTTCAAGCGACTGGGCGCGGGGCGGGAAGTTGACGAGCCCACGATGGCGATTCCGATGACTAGGGCGAGCATTGGTTTTTTGGCGTTCATGGTAGGGTGAGTTTCCCGCAGGTGAAGCATCGAAGGGAAGACCGCTCGCTGCAGGGAATCGGCGATTGGCTGCATTTTTGAGTGGCTGCCGTTGGCTGGGAGTATGATTCGGAAAGGAAAAGAAAACAGAAGAGAAACGGTAACGCAGAGACTCGGAGGGCGCTGCGAAGAGCGCAGAGAGGCTTTTGCCACAGAGGACACCGCGCAAGGAGCGCTGCGAAACGAATGAGCGAGCGAGGCACAAAAGCGGCTGGGAATTGGTATTGGGTGGCAGGAATTTGTGGCGGGCTTGGGTTGTTTGAGGCTACCCAGACTGTGTTGGTGATGCGCTCGGAGGGCATGCATCATGCCTGGACTGCGCTGTTCTTTACGGTGTTGTTGTCGTGGGTGCCGTGGGCCGTGGCTGCGCCGCTGGTGTTGCGATTGGGGCGCGCGCATCCGTTGTTTCAAGGGAGTTCGGTCGGAGGATGGTTGCGGCATGCGGGCTTGTGGGCCGCGATTTGGATTAGCACTTCGGCTTGGAACGCCGGCATTGAGGTTTTGCTGAATCCCTGGACTCCGGCAAGTCCGCCAGCGGCATTTTTTCGATTGTGGCAGACGAAGTTTGACAATCAATTGCTGGGGTCGTTGTTTCTGTATTTTGCGATTTTGTTGCTCGGATGGATGTTCGATTCCCGAGAGCGCCTGGCTCGGCAGCAGATGGAAACGGCGCGGTTGAATGAACAGTTGGCCAAAGCGCAGTTGAGCGCGTTGCGGCAGCAGATCGAGCCGCACTTCCTTTTTAACACGTTGAATACGATTGCAGGGTTGGTGCGCGAAGGTCGGAATGACGGCGCGGTGGATATGATCGCGGGGTTGAGCGATTTACTGCGGCGGACTTTGCGGAATTCGGACAAGCAGCAAATGCTGTTGGGCCAAGAGTTGGAAGTGGTCGAGAAATATCTGGAGATTGAGAAGGCGCGGTTTGCAGAGCGATTGCAGGTGCAGGTGGATGTGCCGCAGGAGTTGCTGCGGGCTCGGGTACCGAGTTTGATTTTGCAGCCGATTGTCGAGAACGCGGTGAAACATGGAATCGCGAAACGCCTACAGGGCGGAGCCATCGGAATTCGCGCTGGGCGCGTGAATGGGACGCTGACGTTGAGTGTGTTTAACGAGGGGCCGGAATTTCCGGTGAATTGGGAACGCACCGGGATTGGATTGGAGAATGTGCGGGAGAGGTTGGCGAGTTTGTATGGGGGGGAGGCGGAATTGCGGGTTGTGATCGAGCCGCGAGGGCCTTGTGTGGAGATTTTGTTGCCGTACAAGGAGTGAGGAGCGAGGAAAAAATCTACAGCCGAAGCCGACTACGCTGAGATCCGGAGAGACGACGGTTTTTTAGCAAAGAGGACACCGAGGATGAGGGAGAAGATTCGGGTGGCGGTGGTGGATGATGAGCCGCTGGCGCGCAGTAATTTGCGCGTGCTGCTCGGGCGGGATCCGGAGGTCGAAGTAGTGAGCGAGTGCGGGAGCGGGGCGGACGCTCTGCGGGAGATTCGGAAGAAGCGCCCGGAATTGGTTTTTCTCGATGTGCAGATGCCGGAGTGCGATGGGTTCGATGTGTTGGAGCAATTGGGTGCGCATTTGCCTCCGGCGCTGGTCTTTGTCACCGCGTATGACCAGTACGCGCTGCAGGCGTTTGAGGCGGGAGCGCTCGATTATTTGTTGAAGCCTTATAACAACGCGCGGTTTGAGCTGGCTCTACAGCGCGCAAAGGAAAGAATTGGGCAGGGGCGTCCGGCGCGAGTGGAGCGAATGGCGATCAAGAACGCCGGTGAAGTTTTGTTTTTGAAGATTGCGGAGATTGATTGGATTGAAGCGGCGGATTATTACGTTTGTTTGCATGCAGGGGCGCGTACCCATCTATTGCGGCGGAGTATGGCAGATGTGGAGGCGGAGCTCGATGCCGGGTTTTGTCGCGTGCACCGGTCGGCGATTGTGAATCTGGAGCGGGTGCGGCGGTTGGAGAGTGGGGAGGACGGGGGCATGGATCTGGTGCTGACGACGGGAGCGCGCTTGAGTGTGAGCCGGCGGTATCGGAGGGAGTTGCAGGAGAGGTTAGAGGTGAAGCAAAAATAGAAAATGGAAAGACGTTTTATCGACGTGCTTATTCTCGCTCTATTTTCCATTTTCTTTTTTCTTCCGAGCGCTCGGGGTCCGCTGTTGCGCGAACCATGACACGTTGGTCTATTGAAGCGGGAGAATGATGGGTTCGCTCGTGGCGGAGTAGATGAGCTGATATTTGGCGTTTTTGGCGGGTTTCGGCAGCTGGAAATAAAGATAGCCCGCTACGGGGACGGTGGCCTTGTCGAGCGGCAGGCCGTTTTCAGCTAGCTCCCATTCCATTACTTCACGGTCGCGATCGGCTGCGTCGGGAGGTGCTGGGCTACCCTTGGTCACGGCTACGCCGGCCTGGGTGCTCACGCCTCTGACGTGAACCGGCTGGCCCGTTGTGGGGTCGATGTAGGTGCCGGACTCATAACCCACGCCGCTCGAGGTGGTCACGTCCGTGCCGCCTCCGCTTGGATTTTTCTTGTTTTCCAACTTGGCCGCGATCGTGGTGGGAGTTTCTGGGCGAACCGGTTTGCCGGAACCGACTTCGACCAGAGAAAAGTCTGAGAGGGAAAGCTCGATGGGTTGGTCCTTCTTCGGGTACACGGCTACAAGCACAACCAGGCAGCAGCGATTGACGTCGGCCGCAAAGATGTCCGAGGCTTCCTTCCGGCTGAGCAGGTCAGCGCCGATGGTGAAGCCATCTTTTTCGGCGTGGGCGCGATATTGGCGGGCGTAGGCTCGCGGTGCGGTGCCGTCGTGGTGTTCAGCGGTTGGGGACGGGCCTGGAGCGGCATCTTGCGCCAGCAGAAGTGGGGCGGAGAAGAACAGAGGAACAAGAACGGCCAGAGGGATTCGGCGCATGGAGCACCTCGCTGCCGGTCTCTTCCCGGCGGTCAATCCATGAGTTTAGACGATTTCAAGAGACCGGAGGGTACGAATAAAAGGTCGGGGTTACCTCCAGGTGATCGACCCTACCGCGGTGCCACGGAGCAGTGCTGCTCCTACTAGACCGGAGGTGCTCCTGCGTTAACATTGGAAGCCATAGAGGGAGGCAAGGAGATGAGCATGGTTCGGTGGGTTGTAACAGGATTTTTGTTTGTGGGTGCTGGCGTCGCGTGTCGGCAGACGGTGCAGGGAACCGAACCGGCGAAGACGCAGCAATCGCAGCCGGCCGCAAAGCCGCAACCGGTGAAAGTGGAGATTACGGCAGAAGAGTTGAAGGGACTACCGCGAAAGACGGTGACGGTATTCAACCCGCACGCGAATGCGGATGAGACGTATGAGGGCGTGGCATTAGCGGACGTGCTGGCCAAGCATGGCGTGCCGTTGGGGGCGGCGCTGCGTGGGGCGGCGATCGCATGTTACGTGGTCGCCACGGGAGCGGATGGGTATAAAGCGGTGTATTCATTGGCGGAGCTGGACCCGAGTTTTCATCCTGGGGATGTGATTGTGGCGGATACGATGGATGGGAAGGCGCTCGATGTGCATTCGGGGCCGTTCCGGATGGTGTCGACCGAGGATAAAAGGCCCGCAAGGGGAGTACGGAATTTGGTGAGTGTCGAGTTGAAGGCGGCGGAGTGAGGGAAGACAGAAATCGGAAAATGGAAGAGAGGAAACACGATCAACCGCCGAGACGCGGACGACACTCAGACTCGAGCAGACGAACGCGTTTTTCGCGAGGAGAAGTCCAAGACCCACCAGAACGAGATGGACTTGGGTTGATTGACGAGCAGTGAGAGGGTGCATAAGATGAGGCGCCATGGGCGACGAAGGCGATTTCATCGGCAAGAAGGTTTCGCACTACCGCATTATGGACAAGCTGGGCGGTGGTGGAATGGGCGTGGTGTACAAGGCCGAGGACGTACGGCTGCACCGCAATGTGGCACTGAAGTTCCTGCCTGAGAATGTTGCGAAAGACCCACAGACATTGGCACGATTCGAGCGCGAAGCGCAGGCGGCCTCCGCCTTGAACCATCCGAACATCTGTACGATTTACGACATCGGAGAACAAGACGGAAAGGCGTTCATTGCCATGGAGTATCTCGATGGCCAGACGCTGAAGCATGTGATCAACGGCCAGCCGCTAGCGCTCGAACGGCTGCTCGACCTGGCGATCGAGGTGACCGACGGGTTGGAAGCGGCGCACGGAGAAGGAATCGTGCATCGCGACATCAAGCCGGCAAATATTTTTGTGACCAAGCGAGGTCACGCGAAGATTCTGGATTTCGGTTTGGCGAAGGTAAGCGCGACGAAGACGATGGCCGGCGGCGACGGCGCGACATTGGGCACGATGACGGTCGATACTGATCAGTTGACCAGCCCGGGAAGCGCGGTGGGGACGGTGGCGTATATGTCGCCAGAGCAGGTGCTCGGGAAACCGCTCGATGGCCGGACGGACCTGTTTTCGTTTGGCGTGGTGCTGTACGAAATGGCCACGGGATTTTTGCCGTTCACCGGGGACACCACGGGCGCAGTGTTCGACGCGATCCTGCACAAAGAGCCGAAAGAGGCAGTGCGGCTGAACACCGCGATGCCGACCGAGCTGCAGCGGATTATCGAGAAGGCAATGGAGAAGGATCGCGAGCTGCGGTATCACTCGGCGGCGGATTTGCGGACGGATTTGAAGCGGCTCAAGAGGGATTCGGGAAAGGCGTCGAGGGCGAGCGGGTCGGTGACGGTGGTCACGGACACGCCGGGAGGCGGTAGCGCAGTGGCACAGGACGAGCCGCTGCCGCAGCTCCGGTCGCGAAAGTGGATGGGGCCAGTGGTGCTCGGTTTGTTACTGGTGTTGGGGGGCGCGTCGATTGTCGGCTATTACCGGTGGACGAAGCGGCAGACGGGATTTAACACCGAGAACATGCAGATTACGAAGTTAACCGACAGCGGAATGGCGGGGCAGGTGGCCATTTCTCCGGACGGGCGGTACATCGTGTACAGCCTGGTGGATGGCGAGCAGCAGAGTCTGCGGATGAGAAATGTTTCGACGAAGAGTGACGTGCAGGTGTTGCCGCCAGGCGCTCTGCACTTGATTGGAGTCACGTTTTCCAACGACGGGGACTTTATCTATTTTGTGCGTTCGGAGAAAGGTTACGCGGGCGCGCATGACCTGTACAAGATTCCGGTTCTCGGAGGGCCGGAAGAACAATTAATCCATGACATTGACAGCCCGGTCAGTTTTTCGCCGGACGGGACGCGGATGGCGTTCCTGCGCGGCGTCAGCGGGAGCAAGCTGGAAATTCGCGTAGCAAATGCGGACGGCCGCGGGGATCGCGCGCTTGCGACCTTGCCCGCGCTGCTAACTCGACTGTTCCTGAACGGCGTGGCGTGGTCTCCGGACGGCAAAACAATCATGGCGCCAACGTTCCGTTATCCGGAGAACAGAAAGTTTCTGCTGACGGCGATCGATCTGGATGACGGGCACGAGAGGGAATGCCTGTCGAGCGCGGAATTTATCGGGCGGCCAGTGTGGATGCCGGATGGAAAGTCGATGGTGGTGCCTATGCAACGCACCGGAGTACAGGAGATGCAAACAAGAAATGCCACACAACTGTGGAGCGTGACATTTCCCGAAGGCAGCGTGGCGCGGATCACGAATGACTTGGCCGACTACGGGTCGAGCGTCTCCGCAACGAGGGACGGCCGAATGCTGGCGATGGTCGAACGACAAGAGGTATCGCATATCTGGGCTGTACCGGATGGAGACACCGCAAAAGCGAAGCAAATCACGAGTGGAGAAATTCTGGAAACCGGTGTGTCCCCAGGACCGGACGGAAAGATTTTGGTGCGGCGGGGAAATGGAAAGATGGAGGTGCTTAGCGCCGATGGAATGCAACGGACCCCGTTCGTGCCGGAGGCGACGAATTTCCTGAATTTGAATGCATGCGGGAATCGTTATGTGGTCTTCGATCGACATCAGGGAGACATGGTTGAACTGTGGAGGGCGGACGCCGACGGAAGCAATCCGGTAAAGCTTGCCGATCAGATGCTGAGTTCGGATTGCTCGCCGGACGGGAGATGGGTGCTGTTTGGTTCGGGCCCGCGCCTTTTTCGAATGCCTATAGAGGGAGGACGCGCGACCGAAATCGCTCCGCCCTTGCAGGGCTATGCGTTTGCCGTGATCTCGCCGGGTGGAAACTCGGTGGCCTACCTCTATGCGGATCACGGCGGGTCGGTAACCATCAACAAAGTGGCGGTGGGCTCGGCGGAAGGAGGCAAGCCACAATTGACCTTGGCATTGCCAGGAGATGCGGACGGATTGCGGTGGTCCCCGGATGGCAAGGGTTTAGAGTATTTGCTGACCCGGAAGGGCGCGGCAAATGTATGGGAGCAGATGCTGGCGGGAGGAGAGCCACGGCAGGTGACGAATTTTGCGTCGGGGAGGATCGTGGATTTTGCGTGGGCGCGGGATGGGAAGACGTTGTTGCTAGCGAAGGGGGAGTTGACGCGCGATGTGGTGTTGATTAGTGGTAGGACGTGATGGGAATGAGGAAAGGCACCTTTAGAAGCAAACCGTGGAGCATCGTTCCGGGCAAATTTTTGCTGTGGGAAAAGACGGCGTAAGAAGGCACGGGGTTTGAAGACCCGTCACTACACCGGGCCCGGACGGCGGCCGTTACCTGCCAGCGCTCGTAGAGGATTGTGGAATGGAGTCGTGGTGGCGCCACCACAGGAAAGATTTGTGGCTCGAAGAACGGCGCGCGGATTGTTGCTGGGCTGCCTGGTTCTTGCTTTCCTGGCCGGAACCGGCACCCGCCGGACCTGGGCCCTTGTGGAACCAGCCTACCGATTTGGGGAAGTTGTAAAGGGCCTGGACCTTCTCGTGGGTGCGCTTTTCACGATGTGCTTTCGTTTGTTTGTCTTTCTTGCTGGCGCCTACGCCGGCCGGCCCGGGGCCGGAATGGCGATGCCACCACCCGGCTTGGGCGCTCGCTTGGCCCAGGGTGGATAGCAGAATGGCGGCGCAAAGGGCCGGAAGTAGTCGCTTCATCGAGGTATATCCCTTCAGGCATTTTTAGCATGAGGGTTTGCGGGGACACCACTGTACGAAGGTACCTTGTTTCCAGGGGAGCATGACCCGCTGGACGGGTGTGGGTGGCGGTGTCGAGCGCTCGTTGATGGCCGGAGAACGCGGGCGGTCGCTTCCTAGCTTCGGTTCGGGAATTTTGCCGGAGGGCAACGACGCAGAGCAAGGCACTGGTCTGACGCGCGCGCCACCACACTCGGCGCGAACGGCGGTCCGGAGTAGAGGGAAGCCTCACGGCTAAAAGGCCTGAGCTACAGGTTATAATCTCGAACTCTGTGGGGTGGCGGATTATGGCATTGGCGGCGGGGACTCGACTGGGACCTTATGAGGTGGTGGGGCCGCTCGGGGCTGGCGGGATGGGCGAGGTGTACCGGGCGCGGGATACGCGGCTCGATCGCACGGTGGCGATTAAGATTTTGCCGGCGCAGTTTACTGCGGACGCTTCGGCGCTGCAGAGATTCGAACGCGAAGCGAAAACCATTTCTGGATTGAATCACCCAAACATTTGTGTGCTGTATGACGTGGGCCGCGAGAACGGGCTTGAGTACCTGGTCATGGAGTACGTCGATGGAGAGACTCTGGCGCAGCGGTTCGAGAAAGGGCCGCTGCCGCAAGATCAGGTGCTGAAATATGGGGCGCAGATTGCCGAGGCGCTGGACAAGGCGCATCGCAGCGGAATTGTGCATCGCGATTTAAAGCCGGGGAACGTGATGCTGACGGTTTTGGGCGCGAAGCTTTTGGATTTTGGTTTGGCGAAAGAGACGGCTCCGCTGGCCAGCCTGGCAACGGTGACGGGATCCCGTCCCGTTTCGCCGCTGACGCAGCAGGGAATGATTGTCGGGACATTTCAGTACATGTCACCGGAGCAGATCGAAGGAAAAGAGTTGGATGGACGCAGCGACATTTTTTCGTTGGGCGCGGTGCTGTACGAGATGGTGACGGGGAAGCGTGCGTTTGAGGGGAAGACGCAGTTGAGCGTGGCGTCTTCGATCTTGGAGCGCGAGCCGGAAGCGATGAGCGCGGTGAAGCCGATTACCCCGCCAGCGCTGGAGCGAGCGGTGCAGCGGTGTTTGCAGAAAAGTCCGGACGAACGCTGGCAATCGGCCGGAGATTTGGCGATCGAGTTGAAGTGGATCGGCGGCAGCGGGAGCCAGGCGTCGGCGCTTCCGGTGTTCGCGACGAGAGAACTGGCATGGAAAAAATACGGGATGAGGGTGGGATTGCTGGCGTGCGGGGCATTGGCGATGAGCCTGCTGTATGGGGCGCTCGGATGGCGAAATTCGAAGCCTACGGAGCAAAGGATGATTTTTTCGGCGCGCCTGCCGCTTTCAGTGAAGGACATGGCCATTTCGCCGAACGGACACACGGTGGCGGTAGCCAGTCATCAGGAAGGACCGAAGAAGGGAACCGTTTGGTTGTACGAAGTCGGCGCGGAGGAGGTGAGAAGTCTGCCGGGAACGGAAGGGGCAAATTTTCCGTTCTGGTCGCCGGATGGAAAGTCCATTGGATTTTTTGCGGAGGGAAAATTAAAGCGAATCGATGTGCCGAGCGGACCGGTGCAGGTGCTCGCCGACGCTCCAGCCGGGCGCGGCGGCGCCTGGGGCAAGGATGGCGTGATTCTCTACACGCCGACGGGGAGATTGCGCAGCCAGATTTTTCGCGTGCCCGCATCCGGGGGAACGGCGTCACTGGAAGTCGGGTACGTGCCCGGGCTGGGCGGAGGAAGTCAACGGTGGCCGGTGTTCTTGCCGGACGGGAAGCACTATTTATTTTTGTCGGCGACCATTGCGAAACGAGGCGAGAACGACGGAGTGTATGTGGGCAGTTTGGGTTCGAAAGAGTACCACCTGGTGGTGAAGACGGACTCGAATGTGGTGTATGCGGAGCCGGGCTATCTTTTGTTCATGCGCGACCGCGCCATCCTGGCACAGAAATTCGATCCAAAAACGGCCGAGGTGAGTGGCGAGCCCGTGGCGGTGGCCTCTGACATGCAATTCTGGCCGCGCATCATGCACGCCACGTTTTCCGCGGCCAACACGGATGTGTTGCTGGTACAGAAGGGCGGAAACGTGATGGCGTCGCGGTTGATGTGGTTCGACCGTGCCGGGAAGGAGTGGGGAGCCGTGGGGGACGAGGCGGTTTATGCGAATCCGACGGTGCAGGCCAGCGGAAAAGCTGTGGCGTATGACGTGACCGATGCGGGAAGTATGAACACCGATGTGTGGACAAACGATCAGCAAGGAAAGGCGGCGAAACGGTTGACGTTCGATCCGGCGCTCGATGCGACGCCGGTGTGGAGTCCGGATGGGACGCAGGTGGTGTTCACGTCGAGCCGGGGGACGGCGTTTAATTTGTATTTGAAGGAAGCGAATGGAGCGCAAGAGGAAAAAGTGATTTTCGAGAGCGACGCGGACAAGTATCCGAATTCGTGGTCGCGTGATGGGAAATATATTTTGTTTACCGAAGGGCCGGACCTGAAATATCTGACAATGCCGGAGATGAAGAGCACGATGTTTGTGAAGGCGCCCGCGACGATCCGGAACGGGGCGTTTTCGCCGGACGGAAAGTGGGTGGCATACGCCTCGAATGACAGCGGAAGGTGGGAAGTGTATGTGACGTCGTTTCCGGAGGCGCATGGGAGATGGCAGGTGTCGAACGCAGGAGGAGAGCAGCCAAAGTGGAGGGGGGACGGAAAGGAATTGTTTTATCTCGGTGAGGACGCGAGGTTAATGGCGGCGCCGGTGAAGACGGGCGCGGGATTTGATGTCGGAAAGGCGGTGGCGTTGTTTCAGACAAATCCGAAGGAAACCGCGGCCACTTCGGAGCAGTTTACGTATGACGTAACGCCCGACGGCCAGAGCATTTTGGTGAATACGATGGTGACAGGTGAACAGGTGCAGCCGATGACCGTGGTGTTGCATTGGAGGGAGAAGTGAGGGGTGGATTCTCGAGACGTGTTTTTTTACCACACTCGCAATGACAGGTTTTTTGTTAGCAGGCAGGACGCGGTCGTTCGCCAATCTGAGGTTTGCCACTACAGAGGACGGAGGAACCGAAGACCCACCCTCCGAAACCCAGGGTGGGCACCCGGCGTCTGGCCCGCGGCAGGCGTCGCCAAGCAACACCAGTACTTGCTGCTGTTCTTTCCGTTTTTCGTCACTCGCCCGTTCCTCTGTGTTCTCTGTGCCTCTGTGGTGAAAAACTCGAGCCGCGGTCAGTGGAGGGACGCCGATTGGGGATTGAGTTGGAGTTGCGCTTGATGAAGGAGGGCGAGACCTTCGGCGCGAAGCGTGCCGTTCGGAGCGAGTCTCAAATACGACTGGACGTCCGAGAAGACCGCGGCGGGGTTGTTGGCGCGTTCGTGAATTCTGGCGAGCAGGATGTAGGCGTCGAGTTGGCCGCCGCGGGCGATGGCCCCAAGGGCACTGCGTTCGGCTTCGGGAAAATGGCCAAGCGAAAACTGGACGAGACTCAGACAATATTTTCCGATGGCGGAAGTGGGATCGGCGTCGAGGCCCCGCTCGATCGCGAGTTTGGCGTTTAGAAATTCGGCGCGCTTGTAGAGAATCATCGAAAGACCAAAGAGCGAGGGCGCGAAGGCGCCTCTGGATATGTCGATGGATTTTTGAAAATCGTCGGCGGCTCTGTCCAGTTGGCCGAGTCGGAGATAGGCCAGGGCTAAATTATGGTAAGGGCGATAGGAGGCGGGGGCCAGCTCGATGGCTTTGAGAAAGTGCTCGACGCTGGCGGCGGCGTCACCTTTGCTGAGGAGTTCCGTGCCTTTCATGAAAGCCTTGCCGGCTTTGCCGGACAGGGCAAGGTCCTGGACGGAAACGACGGCATCGTTCTGAGGAGTTTGCGATCGTGTAGAAGTAGGGATCGAGAGAAGCATTGCGGAGAAGAACAAAGCGGCTGGTTTCATGCGCATCACCTGGGCGTCTTTGGTTTCAGTGTGCGCGGGGACGGGAATCCGGGAACGCTGTCGAGCGGTATCGTGCAGGATTGGATAGCTGGGCGGAGGGGTAGGCGGGCAGGCTGGACGGAGGGACAGGTGGGAAATTCGAACAGACAAGAGAGGATGATTTAAGGCTGAGACGCAGCGTGCGCGGAGGATCGAGGAAGAGAGCGTTGTGGTGCGGAGTTTTGTGGTTGCAGAAAAGCCTCGGGTCTCTTTCTGCGTCAGGGCAAGCTGAGCATCTGCCACTACACTGACACGGTCAATGGGGAGAGACGGCGTGGGGTGAGGGAAAGCCGCAGGCTGAAAAGGCCGGCGCTACAGGTATAATCGCGGGCGAAGATTTTTCGTCGGATCGGAATCGCGGGGTTTATGGGGTTGAATCCGGGAACTAAATTAGGGCCGTATGAGATTGTGGCGCCGCTGGGGGCTGGCGGGATGGGGGAGGTGTACCGAGCCACGGATACGCGATTGGGGCGCGATGTAGCGATCAAGGTGTTGCCGACGTCGGTCGCGAAGGACGGGGACCGTTTGCGGCGCTTCGAGCAGGAAGCGAAGACGGTAGCTTCACTGAATCATCCAAACATTCTGGGACTGCACGATATCGGAACCTACCAGGACTCGCCATTTTTGGTCAGCGAATTACTGGAAGGCCAAACGCTGCGGGAGAAAATTTCGGAAGGGCCGATTGCGACGCGGCGGACGGTGGAGTATGCGCTGGGAATTGCGCATGGATTGGCGGCGGCGCACACACAGGGAGTGGTGCATCGCGACTTAAAACCGGAGAACGTTTTCATAACGCGCGATGGACGCGTGAAGATTCTAGATTTCGGGCTGGCTAAGCTGATGCGCGAGGAACACAGCATCGAGTCGGCGATGACCATGACCAGCCCGACGACCATGCCCGGCGTGGTGATGGGTACGATCGGGTATATGTCACCGGAACAGGTGAAGGGCGAGCCGAGCGACGAGCGATCGGATATTTTCAGTTTCGGGACTGTGCTGTACGAAATGCTGATCGGGAAGCGGGCGTTCAAGAAAGATACAACCGTGGAAACGATGACGGCGATTCTGAAGGAAGAACCGCCGGAGCTGGCGGAGACGGGATGGCAGGGGCCAATCGGTCTACAAAGAATTCTGTCGCGCTGCTTGGAGAAAAGCCCGGAGCGGAGATTTCAGTCGGCGAGCGATCTGGCGTTTGCAGTTGAGGCGTTGAGCGGCACTGGGACGAGCGTGTCGCAGACCGCCGCCGCGATCAAAGATACGGGAAGATCTTGGAAATGGATTCAGCTCGGAGCGGGCGCACTGGCTTGCGCCGCGGTGGGCGGCGGGATGGCGTGGAGCTTGCGGCCCGGGCCGACGCTCGTGCCAACGTTTCTGCGCATGTCGTACGAGCGTGCGACGCTGGTTCGCGGAAGATTTGCGGCGGATGGGAAAACGCTGGTGTACAGCGGCGTAGTGATGGACGGAGTGCCGGACACGTATGTAATTCGCGAGGATTATCCGACGTCGGTGCCGGCGGGATTGCACGGGGCGATGATACTGGCGATTTCGCGGCAGGATCAGATGGCCGTGCTGGTTCGGCCACACTTTTACGGACAGTTTCAGTGGGGTGGAACACTGGCGAGTGTGCCGGTCGGAGGAAGCGCGCCGAGAGAACTGCTCGACAACGTTTATGACGCGGATTGGTCGCCGGACGGGAAGGAGATTGCGGTCATCGATCGAAGTGAGGGAAAGTGGCGCGTAGAATATCCGATCGGGAAAACTCTGCTGAGTGCGGACAACTGGCTTAGCGACATTCGTGTGTCGCCGGATGGCAAACAGGTGGCTGTTTTCCGGCATCCCCTCTCATCCAAGGACGATCGGGGAGTGGTACTTCTGCTCGACCGGGAGGGAAAACAAAAGGTGGTGTCGGCGGAGTGGGAAGCGCTGGAAGGGATGGCATGGAAACCGGATGGGAACCAGGTGTGGTACGGAGCCGCCGAGGCGGGCGATCAATATTGCATTCGCGCAGCGAACCTGAAGGGGCAAGAGAGAACGGTGTATTGCGGGACAGAGGGAACACGAATGCACGACATTGCGCCCTCGGGACGTGCGCTCGTATCGGCCGATGTGCAGGTGATTTCGATCGCGGCCGTCGAACACGGGTCGAAGGAGGAACACGACCTGGTGTCGTTGGGATTCGTGCTCGATCCGAAAATCACTCCGGACGGCGAGGAGGTAGTGACCACAGACGCATCAGTGCGCGGCGGGAAGGATTACTCGGTAAACGTACAGAAACGCGATGGCGGCTCGGCGGTGAAGATTGCGGAAGGCGGCTACGGATCGGATGTCAGCGACGATGGAAAATCCGTTCTGGTGGGAATGCCGGGACAGGGGAAATTGCAGATTGTGCCGGTAGGCGCGGGAGAAACGGAAACGCTAAAGTGGGAAGGATTCCAGATCAGCTCTGCGAACTGGTTTCCGGACAACCAGCATATTTTATTGTTTGCAAGCCCGCCGGGACAGCCGTTGGGGTTGTACATGACGGACCGCAAAGGAACGACGCCGAAGATGCTGCTCAAAGAAGCTCCTGCGTGGGCCGACGTGATGCCGGACGGGGAGAATCTACTGCTGCTCGAGGATCAGACTCTGGTGCAGCGATCGATCAAGGACGGAAGCGAGAAAAGGTTGGCGACACTCGAACCGGGAGAAGGGCCACTGGATTGGGCCAAGGAGCCGATGCATTTGTTTACGCAGTTTGTGAAGCCGACGGGAGTAATGGTGAACAAACTGGATCTGGTCAGCGGACGGCGGGAGCCGTGGTATGAGTTTAGGCCGCGCAATCAGGATGGGGCGATGTTGAGTATGTTGAGCGGGAGTATCACGCCGGACGGAAGGTGGATGATGTTTAATTATGACGTGCCGGTCGGGCAGTTCTATATGAGCGACACGTTGCGGTGACGCAGAAAGGCGAAATGGGGAAAGACGTTTTCCCACAGAGGGCGGAGGATAGGAGAACAGAGCAAGTGGCCGAGGCCATCTCAGGAATTCCTCAGGAGCATGACAGCGCAGGCAAGTCGAACCATCCCGGGGAAATACCCTGGGTGATATTCCGAGCGAATGACGATAGGACGATCGTTATGGAGCCAGCAAACAGACGCTCGATTTTCCAGTGGCGACGCTAGCGCCGCCGCAGGTGACCGTCCTCGGTAATCGGTTTGCTCCAGTTCGAGCGGTGCAGCGCGATCAGTTCCAAACGGAAATGTTCCCGTACCCGTTGATCGAATGGATCGCTGTCGTATGTAATGTCGCCGATCAATCGTTCCGGCGTATCCAGGAGGAACCGACGCTGCCCATCTTCCCGCCGCATGCGACCGAACAGCGGATCGAGAAACGCCGACGGACGTCTCTAACTTCTAGTCATGGCGAGTGCGAAAAAAGAGGAGGCAGGTCCCTCGCTTCGCGGACTCTCGTCGGGATGGCAGATTGATAGGAAAGGCAAGACGCAGTGGGCGAGCGTAGGGCGCCCGGCGTGCTGGGTGTCGTACCTACGGCCGTGCCCAAGGCGCTTGGAATTTGCTAAAGAGAGGCTGATCGAATTGTGAGGCTACACGGAAGAATCGTGTTGATCGCGATGCTCGGGTTGGTTGGGGCTGGCGCGGCACGGGGGCAGTTGCAGGGGCAGATTTCTACGGCGAAACAGGTCTACGTCGCCGGAGAACCGGTTTACGTACATTTTGAAGTGACCAACGTGGGGAAGGAGCCGGTGGTGTACAGCGCCGGCGATCCGTACAGCGAGGGGTGTGGGTATTTGCTGCAGGTGTCCAGCGGCCCGGCGCTGGCACATCCAAGTTGCGCGCCGGCGAAGGCGGACGCCTGTGATAGCTCGGAGCAAATCCTTGCCGAGGGCGAGACGCTGCGCCAGAACATTCTGGTGAATTATGCGCACGACGTGCGGAAGGCCGGGGACTATAAGATTCACGCGGTGCGAGTGATGAACTACGGGCCGATGAGAACGGTTGCGGCAGAGCGCAAAGAGTTCAAGCTGGAGAAAAGTTTGCAGATTCAGGTGGTGAGAGCGGACCACGACGCACTCGAAGCGATCTACCGCGTGTATGTGCGGAATCTGGGATCGCAGGACGATGAGATTCAGCGCGAGGCGGAGCGCGCAATTGTCAGCGGGGGGATGCCATGGCTGGAAGATACGATTGTCAGTATGGTGCGGCAGTACCGGTCGCGGGAGTTTGCGCTTCTGGGATTGCGGAATTTGAATACGCCGCGGGCGCGTGAGGAGTTAGCGAAGTTGGTCCAGAGCACGGCGGAGTTAACGCCAGAGAATGAGATGGCGGTTGGATATTTGGCGCAAATGGGGGACAAGAAATATTTTCCGATGCTGCTGGGAATCGCGAAGAAAGTGGAGCCGGGGCAGGGCCGGGAGTATGTGCTGGGGGCCGCGGAATTGGGGGTAGACGAGGCGGTGCCATACTTGAAGGGGCTGTTGGGGAGCGCGAATGCGAACGCTCGGGCGAATGCCGTGATAGGGTTGGGGGTGACGGGAAGCAGGGCAGCGGTGCCGGTATTAATTGAAACGTTGCAAGCTTCGGATGCGGAGTTGGGGAAGTTGGCGGCAAACGGGTTGACGGAATTGACGCATCGTAGCTCGGAGCAGACAGGGAAGTGGACAACCTGGTGGGCGGCGGCGGGAACCGACGCGAAGGTGTATGGACCTCGGGAGTGTGGGGAAGTCGAGGCGCTGCCGTAAACGACAGAAATTAGAAAATAGGAAAGAGAAATCTAGCGCTGGGCCGCGGAACGTCGCTCTGACGCGGCGGTGATTGTGATTCACCACCGAGGACACAACGAAGAACTGGCGCGTGGCCGGAGAAGCAGGTCCTCGTGTTGCCTGCGGTAGGCGGGCTCGCAACGACAGGGTTTAGGTTTGGTAGAAAGACCAGCGGGACACGCCTTTTTTCGATTTTGTTGGGAGGCAAGATGCGGCTCGCTACTCGGGTTCGAGCGAGGAGAGGTTTTTGCCAGCGGCTGAGAGGATCTGTAAGGACCGCCATGTTGCCGGTGGTGTCGGCAATTGCTGCCGATGAGAGTTCAGGGAATCGCGCCGAGAGCGCCAGCAAGCCGGCGCCGCACCGGCTTACGGCAGGTTAGAGAGAGTGACACGTGCGGAGCGTGCGGGCGTTGACGTCGGGTGTGGGGAGGACTAGGATTCGGGCCAGGTTCTCGGTCCATGGTAGGACGACAGTTTGCTCACTATGTGGTGCTGGGGCATGCCGGCGCGGGAGCGATGGGTGTCGTTTATCGAGCGCGCGACGAGACCTTGCAGCGCGAAGTCGCTTTGAAGCTACCGGCGCAGGGCGCCGTGCTGACAGAAGAATTGAGCGCCAAGTGGCTAGCGGAGGCGCGCGCGGCCTCGGCGCTGAATCATCCGAACATCTGCACGATTTATGAAGTGGGCGAATTCGACGGGCAGCCGTACATCGCAATGGAGTATCTCGCTGGGCAGACCTTGAACGAGTGTATCCCTGAGGACGGATTACCTACCGAG
Organism: Candidatus Acidiferrales bacterium; assembly: GCA_963722985.1. GTDB lineage: Bacteria > Acidobacteriota > Terriglobia > Acidiferrales > UBA7541 > Acidiferrum. Next base: position 156,206 of record CAVROZ010000014.1, read on the forward strand.
ACAGTCTTGGAGTATGGGGCGCAGATCGCCAGTGCGCTGGAGTGCGCGCATACGCATGGCGTGCTGCACCGCGATTTGAAATCGGCGAACGTGCGGCAGAGCGGCAGCGGGCAAGTGAAAGTACTAGATTTCGGGCTTGCGGCGAGTTTGCAAGACAAGCCTCTCGAGGGGGCGACGGACTCGAAGGCATCGAATCCGGAGGGGGCGCCGGGAACGCTGGCCTATCTTGCGCCGGAGGTGTTAGGCGGAGCGGTGGCGGATGCGCGAGCCGATATCTGGGCGCTGGGCGTCCTGCTGTACGAGATGGCATCGCGGGCGCATCCGTTTCCAGGACGCACAACCTATGAATTGTGCGGCGCGATCTTGAAGGAGGCGCCGCGCGGGTTGCCGATACGTGTGCCGCCGGGATTGCGGGCGATTATTTTACGCTGCCTGGCGAAACATCCCGAACAACGGTATCAGAGAGCGAGCGAAGTGAAGGCGGCGCTGGAGGCGTTGCACTCGAATGGCGGTGCGATGACGACGGCCGCAGCGGCGGCCGGGGTGCTCGGTGGAACGTCCGAAACGCTCGAAAGCATGGATAAGAAACAGACTGGGAAATTTGTATTGATGGGTGCGGGACTGCTGGCCGCCGTCGCGGCGGTGATTTATTTTGTACCGGGAGCCAGGCTGCGAGTGGGAGCGCCTGCGCCGGGAGGGAAATTGCGCCAGTTGCTGGCCACGGAGAAAAATATTCTGGGACCGGGCCTTTCGCCCGACGGAAAAATGCTGGCTTATGTGGAACAGGGGACGGACGAAGACGATCTGTATGTGACGCGGGTAGCGGGTGGAGAGCGGATGCAGTTGACGCACGACGTATCGCGGAAGGGCGAGCCGGTGTTTTCACCGGATGGAGAGAAGATTGCATTTGCGCGGATGGCGCCGGGGCAATCGGCAGAAGAGATCTGCACAATCAACACTTTGGGTGGAGATGTAACCGCCGTGGCGCCGGACGGTCGAATGCCGGCGTGGTCGCCCGACGGGAGTCATTTGACGTTTGTGAGGACCAAGGCTGGGGAACCGGAGACGGTCGCGATTGTTTCATTGGACGGGACCGATCTGCGCACGATTCTGACGGGGAATACGATCTATCCTTTTTTGGGGCGGCCGGCGTGGTCGCCGGATGGCAATACGATTGCCGTGGCGCGAAGCCGTGGAGGCAGCGCCCGCGAGATTTGGCTTGTGCCGGTAAATGGAGGGGCGCCGGCGGAGTTGACGCATGGGGACGCCGGGGTATCGAGTGATACGCCGGTTTTTTCCGCCGATGGACGCGGCGTGGTGTTTCGGTCGAATCGTGGCGGTGCTTGGAATATTTGGTATGAGCAGCTGAGCGGGCGCGGCGCCGTGCAATTGACGACGGGAGCCGGGCCGGATTCGTCGCCGAGCGTGGCGCGCGACGGGACCATGGCGTTTCTGAATTCCCGGTCGAGTTCAGTGCTGTTGTTGTATGACCTCGACACCGGGCAAAGCAAAACGATTTTGAGCGACCGCGGCGTGTTGTGGGCGCCAGCGTTTTCGCCGGATGCGAAGGAAGTTGCGTACACTCGCGGGGAGCCGGACGGCGAGTGGCATGTGTGGACGATCGCGACGGCGGGAGGCACGGCGCGTGAGTTGACGGCGGGAAAAGTGCCGGAGATTTATCCGCGGTACGCCCCGGATGGGCAGGAGATTTATTACAGCACCTGGGGACCGGAGCCGTTGAGTATTGTTCGTGTATCGAGGAAAGGCGGGCCAGCTCATGCAGTAGAACCGAAAGCAAAGACGAGCGACTCGTATGCGGACGTGTCGGCGGACGGAAAATGGCTCGTGTTTGTACGGACGGAGAAGAACGCGTCACGCTTGTACGTGAAGGAGTCAGACGGCAGCGGCGAGGCGCGTAGCGTGGGGACAGTGGAAGGATGTGTGCCACGGTGGTCGCCGGATGGGAAGTGGATTGTGTTCAGTCCGAACCGGGGATTCAGCGATGGAGCGTTTATCGTGCATCCGGATGGAAGTGGACTGAAACGCGTCGCGGAACGCGGTGGGTGGCCGGTGTGGTGGCCAGACGGAAACAGCATCGGACTGCAAACGCTCGGGCCGGAAGGCAACACGGAGCTTACGATGGTGTCTTTAGGTACGGGAAAACCGCGGGTGTTGCCGGGATTGCGGTTCAACGGGACGAATTATCCGTTTGACGTGTCGCGAGATGGCAAGTGGCTGGTGACGACGAATGCGGTGGATGAGGAGGATGAAATTTGGGTGTTGGAGGGGAAGACGAGGTGAGTGGGCGGCGAAGGAGGTCTATTGGGGGCAAGAGGCAGGGGAAACACAGATCTGAAGACCCACCCTACCCTAGGGCATCGGACACGGCCCTGTACCAGAGGCGCGGCACGCGTTCGCCTAGCCCACGAACGTTGGGAACGATCACACATTCTGCTGTGCCAGGGAGGTGACCCCTCGTGCTCAGACTCGTCAGAGACGCTTAATGCAGTGCGTCGGACGCGGCTCTGTCCTCGGGGTAGGCCATGCGTTGGTGCATGACCCGACCGGTAGGGCCTCGGACGACTGTCGATACACTAGGAATTATGGGGATGGAAAACTTGCGGGTGGTGTTGGTGGCTACGCGGAATCCGCTGAACATGGGTGCCGTGGCGCGGGCGATGAGCAATTTTGGGGCGGCGCGATTGCGGGCGGTGCAACCGTACGAGAAGGCTTTTCGCGAAGCACGGTCGGCGGTGGGGGCCGCGGAGGTTTTGCGGGAAGCGGAAGAATTTGCGTCGGTCGAAGCGGCGGTGGCCGATTGCGGGTTGGTGGTGGGAACGACCGCGATCGGGAATCGGGAGATCAAGCATGCATTGCGGAATTTGGACAAGGCCGGGCCGATCTTGCGTCGGCGATTGATCCGGGAACGAGTGGCGATTCTATTCGGGTCGGAGAAGAAGGGTTTGTCGAACGAAGATTTGAGTTATTGCCATTGGCTGGTGCACGTGCCTACGCGGGGAGAGCATCAGTCGATGAATTTGGGACAGGCCGCGGCGGTTTGTTTGTACGAGTTGGCGAGGGGGACGCGAAGTTCTGAGAACGGCGGGGCGCGGCGCGGCGCGAAGATGGAGACGGTCGAGAGGATTACGGAGTCGTTGCTGGATTGTTTGATGAAGAGCGGATACGTGGCGGCGAGGCGCGAACGGTTGGCAGCGGAGAAGTTGCGGAGGATGTTGCGGCGGTTTGCGTTGAATGAGGGCGATGCCGAAGTGTTTTTGGGGATGGTGAGAAAGATTCGGGAGGAAATCGGAAGGTTGCAGGTGGAAGATAGGGGTCCGTTTTTCTGATGACAGAGGAGCACAGGCAGAGTGCCTATGCCACGAAGAGGGGTAAAATTGCTGCGTGAGCACACGGGGCTGCTTGCGGAGGCTGTCGTGAGATTCGTGGGGAAAGATCGGGTTCGCGTGGTTTGCGCTGTGTTTTTTGCCGCGTTGGTGGGCGTGTGTGTAGTCCGAGGTAACGGCTCCTGTCCTGCCGGACGAACGGAAGACCGGTCACAACCGACTACAGCAGGCTTACCGGCGCCGCAGCAGGGGCAGGCGGCTGGGGTGGCGAATGTGCGCGGGATGGTGATGCAGGAGTTGACCGAGCAAGGGTTGCGCAAGGTGGTGGTTACTTTGACCGGGCAGGATCCGGAGAAGAAGCAGGAGTATGCGACTTCGACGGACACGTTGGGAACGTTTCGGTTTGATGGCATTGCGGCCGGGGAATATGAGCTGACCATTACGCGGTTGGGGTTTGTGCGGATCAATTCGAGAACGGAGAAGAACCGGATTACGGTTGTCGCGGGACAGGATATCACCGGGCTTGTGTACAAGATGCAGGCCGCCGGTGTGATTTCGGGAAAAATTACCGAAGCGGATGGCGAAGCATTGCCGGGCGTAACGGTGTGGGCCACTCGCGTGGGGCCAGGCGGGGAGCCGGTCGGCGTGGTTGGCGGTCCGAACGGAGATGCGGGTGAGGAATCGACAAACGATTTGGGAGAATATCGCATTGCGAATTTGCGAGCGGGAGATTACATCGTGCAGGCGCAGATGCATGGGGGATCGGGTCCGGCGCCCGATCCGGGCGATCACGGGCGCCAAAAGAATCGCGCCGTGTACGCGCTGACTTTTTATCCGGGGACGATGGAACAGAAACAGGCCGGCATGGTGCGCGTGACGGGAGGAACTTCCGCCATTGCCAGCTTCACTCTTTTGGTGAGCCGTTCTTATCGCGTGAGCGGGAAGGTGTTGATCGCGGAGAATCCGCAGAATGTGCAGATGTTTTTGGTGTCAACGTCGGGGCAGACCGAGGCGCAGCAGCTCGGAGGCGGCGGTTCATTTGAGTTTCGGAATATTATGCCGGGGACGTATGTAGCGCAGATTGTGGATCTGTCGACTGGGGGAGACGAACATCCGCCAGAGTCGCACACACGGATCATTGGCTCGCCCATTGTGGTGAGCGATGAGGACGTGACCGGACTGCAGTTGCAACCGGAGGCAGGTGGGTCGGTGAGCGGAAAGGTACGCACCGAGGAGGGTGAGCCACTCGATTGGCTGGATTTGAATGTGGCCTTGATGCGCCTGGTGGAGGCTGAGGAATTGCCGCAGATGGCGGACCTCGGGGCGCTCGGCGGGACAACGCAATTGGCGGAGGACGGTTCATTTGCGATCAAGGATGTGGCGGGTGCGAAATACCTGATGTTTGTCGGAGGGCACTCAGAGAAGGCTCGCGATTATTACCTGAAGTCGGTGACGGTGAATGGGACAGAAGCGGTCGAGAACGGATTTGTTGTGAATGGACCGGTGACGCTCGATGTAGTGTTGAGCGCCCGAGGCGGGTCGATTGAGGGGACGGTGGTGGATGGGAACGGGAATGGAGTGGCGAACGTTTCCGTGGTGAGTTTCCCCGCATCCGGGAAGTCCGGACGGCCGGACGCGTATCAGACGGATAAGACCGAAGCGAGCGGGCATTTCTTGTTGCGGGGGATCATGCCTGGGGCGTATGTCGTGGTTGGGGTCGAGGAGTTGCAGAGCGATCCGCGCAATGCCGATTTTATTGCGAAGTATGCGGACAAGGGCGTGAGGGTAGATTTGGATGAGGGTGAGAAAAAGAGTGTTACGGTAAATTTGGTGGAGGAGAAGTGAGCGGAGAAATTCTTGGTGGAGAGGCAAAACGGTGGAAAGAACGGATCCAAAGACCCGCCGCTACGACGATGCGGAGAATTTTGTTTTTACAGCATTGTAGAGGGGAGCTTGTGAATCGAGTTGGCTTGGTGTGCTTGGTTTTGTTGGTGTGGTGTGTCGGGGCGCAGGCGTTGCGGGCCGATGGCGGAGCAGTTTTGAGGCCAGGCATTGCGGAGGTGCAGCCGCCGCAGGCCGGGAGGATCACGCATTACCATTTGCCGCCGGAACGGGAGGCTAAGGCGCGGGCGATTGCCAAGGTGCGGCTGAGGATGATTTTTGTGAGCGTTGTGTATGGCTTGGGGGTGCTGTTCGTGGTGTTGCGGTGGAAGCTGGCCGCGAAATATCGCGATTTGGCGGAAACCGTTTCGGGGAAGCGTTTTTTGCAAGTGCTGGTGTTTGCACCGCTGATTGCGTTGACGATTGATGTGCTGGGGCTGCCTACCGGGCTTTATGAGCACTCGATCAACCGGCAGTATGGATTGTCGGTACAGGGTTGGAGATCGTGGTTCTGGGACTGGGCGAAGGGTGAACTGCTGTCGGTGATTGCGGCAATTATTGTGGTGTGGATTCTGTATGCGGTGATCCGGAAATCGCCAACACGGTGGTGGTTATATTTCTGGTTGGCGACGCTGCCGTTGATTCTGATTTTGATTTTCATTCAGCCGCTCGTGATCGATCCAATGTTTCACAAATTTGAGCCCTTGCAGGCGAAGGATCCGGCATTGACGGCGGAGTTGGAAAAGATGGTGCAACATGCGGGAGAAACGATTCCGCCGGAGCGGATGTTCTGGATGGGCGCGGCGGAAAAGACGACGGAGCTGAATGCGTATGTGACGGGATTCGGAGCGTCGAAGAGAATTGTGGTTTGGGATACCACGATATCGAAGATGAACACGCCGCAAATTGTGTTTGTCGCTGGACATGAGATGGGACATTACGTGTTGCATCATATTGCAAAGGGGTTTGCATTCGCGGCCGCGGGATTGTTTGTCATGTTTTACCTTGGCTATCGAGCGATCGGATGGGTTTTGGCGCGATGGGGAACCGCGTGGGGAATTCGCGACATTGTTGATTTGGCGTCGTACCCTGCGCTGCTCTTGGTGATTTCTGTTTTGGCTGTGGTGGGCGGGCCGATTGGGAGTACGTTTTCGCGGCATATCGAGCATCAAGCGGACCAGTATGGGTTGGAAGTGACGCATGGGTTGACGCCGGACGCGGGTCAGGTGGCGGCGCAGTCGTTTAATATCTTGGGGGATGTGGATTTGTCTGATCCGGAGCCTCGCCCGTGGGAGGTGGCATTGTTTTATGATCATCCGCCGATTCCGGAGCGGATCCGGTTTTGTTTGGACTATGACGCGTGGAGGAACGGCGGGTCGGGGGAATTTGTGAAGTGAGGAAGAGATGAAAAAACGCGCGGTGGAGGGCACGGGGCGGAAAACCGCCACTACGTGAGGCAGCCACGAGTTTAGTTGGGGAGGGGGCTGGAGGTGGTGATTGAAAATTTTGCGGTTTGTCCGTTCGGAGCTGGGTGGTTCGGGAGAGCGATCGGTTGGGTGGAGCCGAGCCACAGTTCAACAGGGCCGGTGGGGACGAGGCGGTGGCCGGTGGAATCGACGATGGACAGCTCGCGCAAGCCAAGAACGAACGAGACGAATTGCGTCGCACCCGGCTCGATGTGCAAGCGTCTGAACCCGGCGAGGGCGCGGATGGGGGCGCCGTCCAGGCCAGGATGCGAAATGTAAAGTTCGACGACCTCGTCGCCGCTGAGCTTGGATGTGTTGGTGACCTTGGCCGAAACGTAGACAGGCGCTGTGCCGGAGATTTCCTGAAGAGACGAAGTGTTCGCGGGCAAACTCGCGGAACGGCGCTGAAGTTCGACAGCCTCACCGGGTGCGAAATCGGTGATGACGACCTCCGAGTATGAGAACGACGAGTAAGACAGACCGTAGCCGAAGGGGTAAAGAGGAAGCTCGTTGAGATAGCGGTAGGTACGGCCGGCCATGGAGTAGTCGGTGAAGGGAGGAAGTTGGGCGACGGATTTGTAGAAGGTGACCGGGAGGCGGCCGGCGGGATTGTAGTCGCCGGAGAGGACGTCGGCTACGGCGGTGCCGCCTTCTTCGCCGGGATACCAGGCCTCGAGAACGGCAGCGGCGTGGTCGTTCGCCCAGTTGATAGCGACGGCGCTGCCACTGGTTAGGACGACGACCAAGGGTTTGCCTGTGGCTGCTACCGCCTCGAGGAGTAGTTGTTGCGTTGCCGGCAGAGTGACGTCGGTGCGGTCACCGCCAAAAAAACCAGGGTCGCTGGTTTCAGACTCCTCGCCTTCGAGCTGTGCGGTGATGCCAACGACCGCGATGATTACGTCCGACCTGCGCGCAACTTCGACCGCTTCTTGTTGAAGATTGGGGGGAAGCCAGAGGAGGCGGACGGCAGATTCCCAGGCATTGTGAAAATATTCGAGGCTAATCGGGTAGGCATGGTTCGCTTCGAGATGGACCTGTGTTGTCAGGGCCCTTTCGCCGTGTGGTGCCCAGTCGTCGATGAATAGTTTGTTGTTCAGGTAGAGGCGGTAACCACCGTCGGAGCTGGCGCCCAGGCGGTAGTCGCCGTCGACAGGAGGGATGAGCACACCAGTCCAGCGGACGGAGAAATTTTCGGCGGGAATATTGAGAGCGGGGGAAACGTTGTTCCATTCGAAGTCGATGGAGGGGTCGGTGCGTGTGGCGACGGGCGAGCCGAGGAGATGGATATTGGTGAAGAATTCGGCGCTGAGGCCGGGGGTGGAAGGAGGTGGAACAGAAGGTGCGCAGGCGGGAGCGCTCGTGCCACAGTTGCGGAAGGCGGACGCAGGTATGGGAATGGCTCGGGACTCGGTGAGTGGAGCGCCTACGGCGTAGTTGATTTTGGCGTTGGGGAAACGCTTTTCGACGCCGGCGAGAATTGTGGAATACGCGGAGGGAGTACCGTTGTAGTTGCCGAGCAGGACGTCGAGCGAATTGGCGGTGGGGCCGACCACGGCGATGGATTTGATCTTGGAGTTGTTAAGGGGAAGAGTGTTGCGGTCGTTCTTCAGGAGAACTATAGATTCGCGTGCGGCTTGGAGCGAGAGTTTGCGATTTGTCGCCGCGTCCACATCAGCTAGGGTGAGCTTCGACCACGGAACACTGGCGGGCGGATCGAACATGCCCAGGCGAAAGCGGGCTTCGAACAGGCGGCGGACGGCTCGGTCGATCTCTTGCGGAGAGATGAGGCGATCTTCGAGCGCGTAATCGAGCGATTTGAATTGCGGGCCGCAGGTCAGATCGGTACCGGCTCTTAGCGAAAGAGCAGAGGCTTGCGACAAGGACATGACGAAGCCATGGCCCTGGTAGAGATCGTTGATGGCCCAGCAGTCGGAAACAACATAGCCGCGAAATCCCCACTGATTGCGAAGCAAATTGAAAAGAAGGTTGTTGGCGCAGGCCGGTTCGCCGAGGACAGAGTTGTAGGCGCACATGATAGATTCGGCGTGGCCGTCGATCACGGTGGCGCGGAAAGCGGGCGTGTAGGTGTCATAGAGGTCATGCAGGGAGACGGGAACGTCGAAGCGGTGGCGCAAGGATTCGGGGCCGCTGTGGACGGCGTAGTGTTTGGGAGTGGAGACGACTTTAAGATATTTGGGATCATCGCCTTGGAGGCCGGTGACGAAGGCTACGCCTAGGCGGGCGGTGAGGAAGGGATCTTCGCCGTAGGTTTCCTGGCCGCGTCCCCAGCGGGGATCGCGGAAAATATTTATATTGGGAGACCAGAAAGTGAGACCGTAGTAGCGGCCGGTGTTCTGGTGTGCGATGGCATCGTTGTATTTGGCGCGGGCTTCGGTCGAGATCACGTCGGCGATCGAGTGGAGAAGATTTGTGTCCCAGGAAGCGGCCAGGCCGATGGCTTGTGGGAACACCGTGGCGATGCCGGAACGGGCGACGCCGTGGAGCCCTTCGTTCCACCAATTGTAGGCGGGGATTTGCAGACGGGGAATGGCGGGAGCAACGTCTTGCATTTGGGAGATTTTTTCTTCTTCGGTGAGGCGGGAGAGGAGGTCGTTGACGCGAGCGTCGATCGGGAGAGACGGATCGAGGTACGGAGGAGTTGGGGCGGATTGGGCTACAGCGAAAGTCGGAAAAATGGAGAGAAAAAGCAGGGTGAGGGTTTTCATCGGGGAGATTGTGGCAAAGGAGGAGGGCGAGAAGCAAGAAAATCGAAGGTTTGAGGACGGAGGGTGAGGCGAGACGCGGTCGAAGGCGTGGGCCTGAACACCCACCACGAGACGAGAGCCATTACAGGAGGGAGGCGCGGTGAGTGAGCCGGTGACTACGGAGAGGTGGGGTGGCGGGACGGCGATTGTTGTGTGGATTGCTTTGGGCACAGTGGTGGTGCATTGGGCTACCGGGCGGAGGTACGGATTTGACCGGGATGAGCTGATGGCCTTGGACGATGCACGACATTTGGCCTGGGGATATGTGCAGTATCCACCGATGACGGCGTTCTTCGGGCGGGTGGCGCTGGGTTTGTTTGGGACTTCGCTCGTGGGATTTCGTTTTTTTGCGGCCGTAGCGATGGCTCTGGCGGTGGCGTTGACGGGGTTGATGGCGAAAGAAATGGGTGGAGAGAAATGGGCGCAAGTGGTGGCGACGCTGGCGGCGGTGCCTTTTTGTCTGGGAGCTGGGGCGTTGATGCAGTACATCTCGTTTGATTATGTGTGTTGGGCGTTGGTGGCGTGGTGCGTCACGAGAGTGGCGAGTGGAAGAGGAAATCGAAATTTGAAAACGGAAAATGGGAAGAACGTGGCTGATGCGAACGACCAGGCTTGGACGGATGGAAGGCACGGGTCTGAAGCCCCGCCACTACAGGCAGGCCGTTGGTGGATGGGAGCCGGAGTGGGAATTGGGTTGGGGATGTTGGCGAAATACACGATGGGATTTTTGGTGGTGGGAGTGGTCGTGGGTGTTTTGTGCACGAAGATGAGGAGATATTTGCGGAGCGGTTGGTTGTGGCTCGGGGTGTTGTTGGCGACGGGGATTTTTCTGCCGAATGTTTTGTGGGAGTGGAAGCGGAATTTCGTTTCACTTGAGTTTTTGCGGTTTCTGCATGCGCGCGATGTGGCCACCGGGCAGACCGATTGGTTTTTGACGGGACAGCTGGAGATCACGTTGCTGGCGTTTCCGTTGGCGTTGGCCGGCGTTTGGTTTTGTTTTTTTGCGGAGGAAGGGAAGCGGTATCGGATTTTGGGATGGATGTACGTGGTGCCATTGGCACTGTTTCTGGTGATGCGCGGCAGGAATTATTACTTGGCGCCGGCGTATCCAATGCTTTATGCGGCGGGAAGTGTGTGGGTGGAGCGCAAGTGCCGAATGGAAGAGAACAGCGGGTCCCCCGCTATGCGGAAATCGCCCGGGAGGACCAGTCAACTTAACAAAATTCTGAGGCGGTTGATATGGGGGGGCTTGGTGGTGGATGTGGCGGTGGCGGGAGCGGTGGCGTTGCCGATTGCGCCGGTCAACTCGGAGTGGTGGAAGTTTGCGGTGCGGGTCGACGACGTGTTTCGGGAGGAGATTGGCTGGGAAGAGTTTGTGTCGGCGGTGGCGGCGGTGCGGGACCGATTGCCGGCTTCGGAGCGGGCTGGGGTTGGAATTTTGGCTGGGAATTACGGGGAAGTGGGAGCTCTGCACTTGTACGGGGAACGGTTTGGATTGCCTCGAGCGATAAGTGGGGTGAATTCGTCCTGGGAACGCGGGTACGGGTATCCACCCGAGATCGTGATTGTCGTAGGCTATCCGCGGGCGATGCTGGAGAGCGAGTTTACTTCCTGTGCCGTGGGTGGGCGGGTTTGGAACCGCTATGGGGTGATGAACGAGGAGACGATTGAGGATCCCGAGATTTTTGTTTGCCGGGGGTTAAAAGGGAATTGGGAAGAGTTTTGGAGGAAAGTGAGGAAGTTCGCTTGAGACGAGGAGGTTCAGGACGTAGGCCAAAGAGACATAGCATGGGCATAAAGAAAGTAGGAAAGAAATAGGGTGCTGGGTGCGTAGAAGGGGGCAGAAGTCACCCGCGAGGTGATGGCGAGCGGACGATTGTGTTGAGGAGGTGGTCTATGGCAACCGATGCTGGAGCGGTTGAGGGACGGTCGCTGACTGAGGAAAGCAGGGTCGGTGCGCCTTGGGTGGGGCCGATCACGCTGGCGGAGCGGATTCAGTTTATTGATGTGGTGCGGGGAATGGCGCTGTTTGGGATTTTGGCAGCGAACATGCGCGCTTTTTTTGCGCCGGTGGATGTGTATGACCGCATCGGCGTGTTGTTTCCCGGCCGGGCGGATGTGATCGCGCAATGGTTTGTGCTGGCATTTATCCAAGGAAAGTTTATTTCGATTTTTTCGTTTTTGTTCGGGATGGGCTTCGCCATTCAGATGAGCCGGGCAGAGGCAAAGGGTGCTCGGTTCATGAGCTTTTATCCGCGGCGGCTACTGGCGCTGGCTTTGTTCGGATTGATTCACGGGATCGTCGTCTGGAGCGGGGATATTCTGCTGACCTATGCGTTTTCTGGTGCGATTTTGTTGCTGTTCCGCAACCGACAGCAAAAAACGTTGCTATGGTGGGCGGGGGGATTGTTCCTGCTGCCGATCGTGGCGAGCTCCGTGTATTTGGCGGTTTATTTCAGTCGGTGGCACCGGCCTTCGATGGACCCGAAGCCGCCGGATATGGCCATGATCCATCATGTGGTCGAGATTTATGCGCGCGGGACGGTTCGGCAGATCATGGCGCAAAACTGGGTGGAATGGAAACACGAGTTGCCTACGACGTTGTTCGCGATTTATGCCACGGCATTATTTCTGCTGGGAATGTGGGTTTGGCGCGCCGGCATTGTGCAGCACTTGGACGACTATGAGCCCGTATTCCGGCGGATTCGCGCCTGGTGTTTGCCGATCGGAGCGGTGATCAGCATTTATGTGGCTTCGGTGATGGTGTGGTTGCCGCCGGGAAAAGTGTCGCTGTGGGGCTTCTTTGCGGGAATTTTGTGGCTGCCGGGGTCGCATATTCTGGCAGCGGGATATGTGTCGGGGTTGGCGGTGCTGTTCCTGCGGGAGGATTGGCAGAGGAGATTGGCCCCGTTTGCGGCGGTCGGGCGGATGGCGTTGACGGATTATTTGATGCAATCGGTGTTTTTTACCGTCTTTTTTTATCATTACACGACTGGTTTGTTTGGGCGCATCGGACCGGCTTGGGGATTGCTCCTGACGGTGGTTTTTTACTCGCTGCAGGTGGCGTTCAGTAACTGGTGGTTGGAGAGGTACCGGTTTGGTCCGATGGAGTGGTTGTGGAGAGGCATGACGTATGGAAAGTTTCCGGCGATGCGCAAGGCGGAAGTCGGGGCTTAGAAATTGAAAATGGAAAGCCGGAAGAGATGAAGATCACGTCGATATAGATGAGGAAGATTGTTGGCCGCCCCCTTGAAGGCCTGCGTGACACGATCGGGTGACAAAAAGAGTTAGGAATTGTGGGATTGGTCACGACCTGTACGTGGGTACTATGGCGCGGGGAAGAGCTAGGCGAAAAAATGGACAGGAGTGAATTTCCGCGGACGGAAATGGTGCGTCCGCGCGAAGAGCGGTTGCGTCAGCCTGGAGTTGGCGCGAGGACCGAACCCTGTGCCATCCCTAGCGAATGTAGCGAATCCTGCGATGGATGCTGAAGAGAAGGCAAGCGGAACGCCGCGGTCAATCCCTGTGCCGCTGGAAGAAGTGGTTAGCGTGACCGGGGCCAAGGCGAGCGCGGGTAACAGCTCGCGTGATCTGTTTTCCGAAGAAACGATGACCGTGCTGGTCTTCAAAGACGGAGCAGTGATCCGCCTGACGGCACCGGTCTCCGTGGGGCAGTTGGTGTTCTTGACGCTCAAGAAAACGAATCAGGAAGTGGTGTGCCAGGTGTTGAGTAAGCGGAACGCTCAGCCTGGGATGGAATATGTGGAATTGCAATTTACAGAGGAGCGGCGGGATTACTGGGGCGTTGCCTTTCCGAAGAACGGGATGAACGGGGCAGAATTTAAGTCGCCTCAGCGGGCGCGGGTGAATGAAAAGCCGCTCGAAAAATATGTGCCGCCGGCGGTTGCGCCCAACCCGGATGACGGAGAACAATTGCAGGTGGAAGTGGCGGCGCTACGAGAGCAGTTGCTAGGACTGGAGAAAAAAAGGACGGAAGCGCCACCGAAGCCTACCAGAAGCGAAGAGCCGCAGGCAATGAATGCACGTCGGATGAAGGAGGAAATGGCGGGGGTAAACGATGCCGCGCCGGTACACTTGGCGGAGGAGAAGACGGAGTTGCTGATGCCTCCCGCGAAGGAGAAGAACGAAGCGGCGCGAGCAGTGATTGGGATGGCGCTGCCGACGTTGAAAAGGGCGGAGAAGAACGAAGCAGCGGAGGAACGCGACCCGTCGGAGGATTTGCTGCCCCAACCAGAGCTGGATTTCTCGCAGGCGCCGCGGAGCGATGGCGGAGTCAAAGCGTTCCGCGGACCGGTGATTGGGAAAAAGGCGCGCGCGGTGGGAATGGGCACAGTGTTGGTGGTGGCTTTGTCGGTGGGCGCTTGGTACGGGAAGTGGTGGCAGCACTTGCCGCTTGGCAAGAGAGCAGGAGCGACCGTGGCGGCGCGGCCGGTTGCTGCGCGAAATGTGGCGCCGGTTAGCGTTGCGCCTGCGACGAATGCGGGTATGGCGGGCACAAGCGCAAGTGTGGCCGTGAGTGCTGCGGCAACCAAGGATTCCGAGAAAAATCACACGGGTATTGCCGATCCGACGGCCGTAGCGGACGCGAAGGCTGGGACGAAGAATGAGTCCCAAAGCGAGGCCGAGGTTTCGGTGAAAGCGAGCGCGGCGAAGGAGAAATCTGCCGGCGAAAAAGATACGGTTGAGGCCGACTTAGAGCCGGCTGCGGCGGAGAATGCCGTTAGTGATGCGCCGGTGTTGCCGGCGAAATTGTTGAAGGCGGCCAATCCGGTCTATCCGCCACATGCGATGACGAACTATATTACCGGGGACGTGAAGGCTGAGGTAACCGTCGACAATTCCGGACATGTGGGAGAAGTGAATGTGATTTCTGGGCCGCAGGCGCTGCGCGATGCGGCGGTGGCGGCGTTGAGGCAGTATGCGTATGCGCCGGCGACGCAGGGAGGGAAGGCGGTGGGGTCGAAGGCAGTGGAAGTGGTGAAGTTTTGGTTCAATCCGTGAACTGATCGTTGGGATTTTGTCAGTTGACTCACCTGCAGGAAAAGAACAGACAAATCGTTTTGCGCTCGAGAGTCCGTCGATCGGCGAGTGCGTTGGTCAACGGAGTCCGCTTCTTGGTCATTCGACGCAAAACGTTGCGCAGCCACTTGGGCCGGAATGACCGAGCTTCGATTGGGAGACCGGACGGGAAGCGAGAAGAGAAAGCCTCAGGCCTCGAAGGCCCAAGCTATCGGTCGAGAGTGTGGCTCGGGTGGACGGCGATTCGGACCACGCCAAAAACACAGGCAAAACTGCCTGTGCTCGTTAGGAGCAGAGGGTCGGAGAAGCGGGAACCAGGAGTGGGTCGTGCGCCAGGGAGCTGATCGCGGATTGATAGAGGTCGAGTTGAGCGGGGTCTTCGATGGAGCCGTGATGGTGGACTTGACGCCAGTGACGGTCGAGCAGGCGGAAGATCCGTGTTGTGCGGAAGGACAGATCGGAAACGGTGGTTGGCGTTTCGAAGCGGCCTCGTTCGCGGCCGACGGCGTAAAAAAGTTCGCCGGAGTTGTGGAGAGAATAGTTGGAGAACTCGACGGTGATGCGGGCTGGACCGGAAAATAGGCGTTCGTAGACCCGGCGGATTTCCGGCCAGCCACGTTTGATGCCGCCGAGCGGGTTGTTCATCGAGATTTCGTCGAACGGAGACCAATTTTGTCTCATGAGGATGATGTCTTGGGTATTAAATGCGCGATAAAACTGGGTGAGAGCGTGACGAGGATGTGTCAGGTCGCGAAGGTCTTCGTAGCCGGTAATGGGATCGAGCGAGGAGGAAAAAGCGGGTGATGCCATGGGGACCTCTCAAACTGGATTGGCCGAACACAACCAATTGGACGCGATGGAGTGCGAAAGGGTGACAGAAAAAGTTTTGAGTTAACAAAACTTTACGAGGGAACCCGATGGAGAGTTTTGGGGAATGACGGAGTGAGATTGAAGATCGAAATGGAAAATCGCAATTCGACAAAAGGCAGGTTCCTCGCGTCCCGGACTTCGCCTGGGATGACAAATTCAGCGGAGCACCGAGAGCATCGGGCATCTAAGGTTGGCCATGAAAGTTGGCGAGGCTCAAGAATTGGAAGAGCTTGAGGCGCGATGATGTTGCCGAGTAGGGGCGCAACATGCTGCGCCCCTACGAAGACAACGGAGAAAGATCGAGCGTGCCGCCTCTGAAAAATCAGCGTGTCGAGGTCAGCGGAGGCCGGCGGCTATGGTTTTGACTATGCTGCCGTTGACGTCATCGTCTTTGAGGGCCCAGACGTAGGCCCCGCCAAGCCCGCCCGGAGCCCGGAAATTGACATAGCCCATTTTTAGCCAGACGGTTATCGGATCGTCATAGGTCCAGAACGTGCCGGTGCTCGGTTGATAGAGCCAAACGGCGATGCGCACCGGGTCGAAGTGGCGCGTAAAACCGGTGAAGCTGCTAATGGACAGATAGGTGGCTTCGCCATCCGCCTCGAGAAAGTCACCGGCCGGAGAAGGCGCGAGACTTGTGGCGGCTTGATAAAGACCATTGTTTAGATTGGGAACGCCCGTCCAGCCGTAGCCATAGGTCGGAACTCCGAGGATTAGCTTTTGCGGTGGCACACCGGCTTTGAGATATGAAGTGATGGTGTAGTCGATGTAGAAGTTTTCGGAGTGGTCGGGATCCGGTTTGTCATCGAACAACGGCGAAGCGTCGTTGGTGGCCATTTCCCAAGGGCCGTGGAAGTCATATCCCTGAACATTGTAGTAATCGAGTTGTTCACCGACTTTCGCGAGCTGAATGTTCGAGAAATTCTGTTGGCCTGCGGGACCGAACATGGTCAGCAGATAGTGTTTTTTGTTGGTGTTGCCGAGGGCGTCGAGTTGCTTGCGAAATTCCCGCATCAGAAGCGTGCAGTTTTCGGTATCGGTGGAGGCGGGAAATTCCCAGTCGATGTCGATGCCGTCGAATACGCCTTCGGCCGAAAGACCGCCGCCGAGATCGCCGGTGATGAAGAGATCGATGCAGCTGGCGACGAAGGCCTGGCGGCCAGCGGCCGTGCTGGCTGCGGCGGAGAAGCCGGGAGCTCCGGCAAGAGAGATGAGCACTTTGAGGTTCGGATGGAGCTGCTTGAGTTGCGCGAGAGCGGCGAAGTTCCCGTAGAGCGGACCGGCATAGGCTTCGCCGCTGACGCTCGGCACATACAGATCTTGATAATCGGCCCACGCATCGGCGATGGCGCAGCCATTGGCGTTGGCGTTACCGAAGGCGTAGGTGAGATGGGTTAGTTTGTCCGCGACGCCGTTGGACTGGAGATTGGCGATGTTGAAGTTGGCGCCGTAGATGGACCATTCTTCGAAGTAGCCGCCTACGACTTTCGAGTGGTGATTGAAGTCCGGCTCGTTTGCGGCTGCCAGGAGGGGGGCCGCCAGCAACAGTAGACATGCGAAGAGCGAGAAAATGCGAAAGTTCATGACACACCTCAGGACCAAAGAATTGGAATGGGGAGACTATAGACCTATATAGCAGGGGAGGCAAGGTCGAGTTTTGAGCGGGAATCATTGGGTCATTTGCGACGTAAAGCTATATAGCGCGAGAGATCTTACGGAGGAAGGCAGGATAGGAGAAGGTCGGCAGAGATTTGAGGTGCAGGCGTTAGGCGCGGAGACGGAAGAGTTCAAGACGCGATAATGTCGCTAGGAATGCAACCCCTTCGAGGCTCAGGGGTAATCAGGGCTGCGCCCCCTACGAAGAGGAAAGCGTCTGGCTTCGCAGCCCTGAGCCACAGGTTCGGGTTAGAAGGTCTTTACAGCCAGGCGCTGGGGGTGAGAGCCAACCGGCACCAGCGTGATCAGGGAATCGCTGCGCGTACGGATGATAGCCAGGTCGTCGGAGAATTCGTCGACGACAAGAAGCATGGCGGGTTGTGCGCCGCGATCGGTGGGAGAGAAGCGCATCAGCGTAGGAGAAGCGCCCACGGGAATGGGACGGCCCAGGAGGCGGCGGTTGTAGATATCCACTGGAATTACGCGCGAGGCGGCGCGATCGGATACGTACATTTCGGATTCGTCGGGAGCGATGATGGCCGTCGTGGGTGCGGAGCCTAGGAGCATGGAGTCGGCCATTTCGTGGGTCCAGATGTTGATGGCCTGAAGACCGTGAGCTTCCGGGGAAATGATGAAGAGCTCGCCGCCGTCGGGTTTGAGGAGCATTTGTGTGGGCTTGCCGGCGAGTTCGAGGTTGGTGATCAGGACGGCGCGCTCGAGATCGACTACCGAGAGACGGTTTTGCGTGCGGCTCATGACGAAGGCGAGGCTGGAGTTCGGAGTGATTTGAACTTCGTCGGGTTGGGGAATTACGGAAATGGTGTTGAGGAGCTGCAGCGTGCGGGCGTCGTGGATCGAAAGAGCGCCGGCGCGACGATTGACGACCACGATGTTCTTGCCGTCGGGAGTAAGGCGGGCCTGGACGGGTTCGGAATTGGTGTGCGCCCGACCATAGACCTGTCGGGAGGCGGTGTCGATTTCGACGAGTTGGTCGGAAGCGGAAGTGGTGGTGTACAGGTGATCGCCGTTTGCGTCGAAATCCAAAGAATAGGGAACCGGGCCTAGCGGGATTTGCGTGACGCGGTTGTCGTGTGTGTCGAGAACGAAAACGTAGCCGCCCGCGGTCGAGACACCCCATATTTCGTCGCGCTTGAGGTGTTCGCGGAGGTCGGAGATGCCCGGGCCTACGGGAATTTTGGCCACGGATTGGAGTTTCGCGAGATCGACCACGGTGAGGGAGCCGTCGGCGGTCGAGACGTAGGCGTACATGTGGAGATTCGGACGGAGGAACGATGGTCGATGTTCACGGAGGAGAAGAATAGCGGCCGAGACGAGCAGGATGATGAGAACGAAATAGACGCGTGCGCTTTTGTCGAGGGACATTGTCTGGGTTGAGGATAGCAGAAGCGCCGATTCGTGTGAGCGGGTAGGGAATGAGAAGAAGGAGGCAGGCACAGTTGCCTTCGAACGGAAGGCGCTGGTCTGCGGACCCGCCAATCCGATCGTGTTAGTTGAGGTGGCGGTGGAGGACGGCGGCGATTTGCTGGACTTCCTCGATTAAGGAGGCGAATTCTAACGGCAGGATAGATTGAATGCCGTCGGATAAGGCGGTTTCCGGATTGTGGTGAACTTCTACCAAGAGGCCGTCTGCGCCTACAGCTATTGCGGCCCTCGAGAGTGGGAGGACTTTGTGGCGTTTGCCGGTGCCGTGGCTTGGGTCCACCAAGATTGGCAAGTGGCTGCGTTTTTTCACCGCGGGTACCACTGCTAGATCGAGCGTATTGCGCGAAAAATCGGAGAAGGTGCGAACGCCTCGTTCGCACAACATCACGTTGTAGTTGCCTTCGCTGAGGATGTATTCGGCGGCCATGAGAAATTCGTCGAGAGTGGCTGACATGCCGCGCTTCAGGAGGACCGGCAGCTTGGAGCGGCCGGCTCGTTTGAGGAGAGAGAAGTTTTGCATGTTGCGGGCACCAATTTGAATCACGTCGGCGTATTGTTCGACCAGATCGAGCGATTCGTTGTCGATGGCTTCGGTGACGATGCCGAAACCGAATTGTTTGCGGACATTCGAGAGAATTTTCAGGCCGTTCTCGCCGAGGCCTTGAAACGAATATGGGCTGGTGCGCGGCTTATAGGCTCCACCGCGAAAGAGACGGACGCCGGTGGATTTGAGTTGCTCGGCTACCGTAAAGCATTGCTGTTCGGTTTCCACGGCGCAGGGGCCGGCGACCATGGCGATGTGCGGACCGCCTACGAAGACATCGCCGGAGGGTGTGGGAATTTTGAGAATCGAGTCTTCTTCTTTTACGTCTCGAGAGACAAGTTTGTAGGGCTTGGTGACGGGAATGCATTCGATCACGCCGGCCATGGATTCGAGAACGCCGAGATCAACGGCGCCAGAATTGCCGGTGATGCCGATGGCAGTGCGACCGGACCCGGGGATGGCGTGGGCCTTGAGGCCGAGCGCTTCGATGCGGTCGCAGACGGCACGGACCTGGGCGTCGGTGGCATGGGACTGCATGACTACGAGCATGGGTGTTGCCTCGGAATGATGGTGTGAAGGAGCAGCACCTGTCTCATAAATATCTCGATTCGGTGACCCCTCAGGGGTAAACCCCTTGAATTTCTGAGGCTTTTCGGCACGGCTAAAAGCGGTGCCTTCCCGAAGCCATTTACGAGACTGTCTGTAGTGTAGTCGAGATGGAGAAGGGAGTCGAATCGAAATCGGAAGATAGAAATTGGGAACTCGGAACAGAAGAAAACCGCAAGATGCCGAGCGAAAGCTACGCCGCTGCACTGGATCGGGTAGAGCAATGACAGGAAGCGGGCTTGCCCGGGATGACGTGTTTCGCAATGGAAGGGAGACGAGGTGCGGTGGACCCCTCAAAAGCGAAGTGGATATTGGGTTTGCGGGAATCCGCGGGAACTAAAATCCAGAAGGATGGGAATTAGTGGGTGGAACGTGGGCAACGCAAGGTTCGAAAAGTGCGTCCATTTGTGTTGTGGGGGAGCAGCGATCGCGGTCCTGGCTCAAAATGAAACGGCTCACGTACCGTTGATCTGCTGCTTTCAATAAGCAAAAGAAAAACCTGGAGAAAACGATGAAGCGATCTGCCTGGCTGGCCGTGGTGTGTCTCGCGTTGGTTCCGTGTGTGAAAGCTCAGGAAGAAGGGAATATGCAAGTCGGGGCGTTCGGCGATTATTACCGGGCCGGCGCTACGGGGACGAATATGTTTGGTTTGGGCGGCCGATTTGGAATGGGAGTAAAGGACAACTTGATGATCGAAGGAGATGCAGCATACGACTTCAGCAGGACATTTAATAATAGTTTCACGGAGTCGAGCGGGGGTGTTTTCTTCATCAATTCAAACGTAAGTACGTTGCATGCGCTGGTGGGGCCCAGACTGACAATTGGAAACCGGCGGCTTCGCCCGTTCGTAGAATTGAAGGCCGGGCTAATTGATTACATGTTTGGATCGCTGGCATCGGAGTTTACTTCTTATTCTAAGCAGGTGGCGAATTTGAGAAACGACAACATCAATGGAGCGCTGTTGGCGGGCGGAGGCTTGGAAGGAAGAGTTGGGCGTGTAAACATGCGGCTGGATGTGGGGGATGAAATGTATTTCAACGCCGGGGCGCACAGCGGTTTGAAGGTGATGGTTGGGCCGTACATTACGTTTTGACGCAGGCGAAGGAAACTCAGCACCCGATTCTTAAACACGAAGGGTCAGGCACCCAAGAGAAGATGAAAGCAGGTCCCCGCTGCGTGGCCCGGCGTGCCGCAGACGGCGCCCAAGAAGGCGCGCCGGTTCGGCCGGCGGCAAATGTCTGCAGAAGTGGCAAACGAAGCAAACCCGACAGGCAGCGTTTCGGGTTGGGGGTGTCGGATTGAAGGCGAAGGTGGTCGAACGCGGTTGGACGGTTGCGGAGCAGGTGCGTAGGGGCTAGAGTAGGGTTTAGCCTGGCCGGGAGGAAGGGATGTTTGGGATGTTGCAAGCGAATTGGTTTGCGCTGCCGGTGACGAGTTCGGAGCTGCTGGTGGCGGGCGGAGCGTTGCTCATTTGCGCGGCGTTGCTGTTGTGGTTGGCGCGGCGGAAGAACCGGGTCGTGTTGGAAAGCTCGGTCGTGACAGAAGAGTTGATGGCGTATCTCGGAAGGATCTCGAATTCGCTCGAACGGATGCAGATGCCGTCGAGCGACGCGATCACGAAGGATGTGCTGTTGCGGTTGCAGGAGATCGCGAACGTCAAGCAGGGTGGGAAAGTGAAGGAAATGCCGTTGACGTTTTCCGACCGGTAGGCGTAAGCAGTTTAAATTTCAAGAAGCGATCGGCGCATGCCCAGGGGAGGGGTGCGCTTTTTTGTTTTTGAGGTGAGCTTGTTTGTGAGGCACCTTAGGACGCTGGTCGGATAGATGGAATGGGAAGGTTCGTGCTCGAGGGCGCTCGCGCCAAGCTGGGTGGCGTATAGTGGAACGCGCGTTTCCGACGGAGGAGCGCCACGGCGAAAAGGCACGGGTCTGAAGACCCGCCGCTGCGGACGCGAGACGCGCCCGGCCGCACGGTTTGAGACCTCAAGCCTGAAAGGCTTGAGCGGCCCGCTGGTTCGTGATGTCAAATCGGGGGAGTCGAATGAATCGGAGGAGGAAGACGATGAAACAGAGATTCGGTGTGCTGAAGATGGCGGTGGTTTTGGTGTTCGCGATTGTGGGAGCGGTTCGGCTGGGCGCCCAAGGGCCGGCGCCGCGGCCGGCGCTGGCGGTTGTGAGCAAGGGAGAGAATGCGCTGGTGATTGTGGATGTGGGGTCGATGAAGGCGGTGGGGAAGGTAGGAGTGGGGACGATGCCGCATGAAGTGGCCGTCAGCGCCGATGGGAAGATAGCGTTGGTGACGAATTATGGACCGCACCAGGATGGGACTTCGTTGAGCGTGATTGATTTGGACGCACTCAAGGAAATTCACCGCGTGGAATTGACAAATTTGACCGGACCACAAGGAGAGAATTTTGGAAGTCTGGTGGGGCCGCATGGCGCGCAGTTTTTTGACGGGAAATTCTATTTTACGGCGGAGGGAAGCAAGAAAATTGCAAGCTACGATCCCGCGGCCAACCGTGTGGATTGGGTGCAGGAGATCGGGCAGAACCGCACGCACATGCTGGTGATCTCGAAGAAGACGCACACGATTTACACGTCGAATGTGAATTCGGATTCGGTGACGGCAGTCGAACCGAGCCGGGACGGTGGGCATTGGACGAACACGTTGATTCCGGTGGGAAAAGGGCCAGAGGGAATTGACGTGTCGCCGGACGGGAAGGAGGTGTGGGCGGCGAATTCCGGAGATGGGACAGTCTCGATTATCGATACTGCAGCGAAGAAGGTGATTGCCACGTTGGATGTGGGAACGAAGCGTTCGAATCGCGTTAAATTTACGCTGGATGGGAAGCTAGTACTGATTTCAGATATCGGAACCGGGGATTTGGTGGTTGTGGCTGCGGGCACGAGAAAGATTGTCGAGCGGATGCATTTGGGGTCGAGCGCGGAGGGAATTTTCATGCAGCCGGATGGAACGCGGGCGTATGTGGCGGAGAGTCGCGACAACAAGTTGATGCTCGTGGATTTGAAGACGCTGACGGTGACCGGGGAGATTGACGGGATTCGGGATGTGGATGGGATGGGATGGCGGGGAAAGTGAGGAAGAGGAAAGGAAAATTCGGGAACGTAAAGGTACCGCTATTTGGCGCGGCGAGAGAGCAGCGGATCGATGAGGAATCTCTCGATGCGCAGACTCCGCTCGGGAAGACGTGGTTTTGATTTTGAGATAAGAGGCTCGGAAAAGCAGATCTTTCGCGCGCAAGAGGCGCGCGCCCGGGATGACAGATTTCGTTGTTGCGATTGCGGGTTGGAGACGGTTAATGGCGAGGGAGTTGGGCGTCCCAGTTTTGGACAATGTAGAGCGGGGTGCCGTTGTAGGAGCTCGTGTCGCCGAAAACGAGGAATTTTTGAGCGTCGGGGGTGATGTCGAAAACGCCCAGGCGTGGGGCGAAGGGATGGACTTGGAATAGAGGCAGGGGCTTGCCGAGCGAAAGTTCCTGGCCTTTTTCCCCGACGGAGACGGAAACGATGGAACTGTCGAACGGGGAATAGTAGAAGAGCTCCTTACCATCCTGGCGCCACTTGGGGTTGAAGCCGCCGGAAGTGGAGACTTGATACTTTTGCGCGCCGTCCGGGAAATGCAAGATGGAAATTTCGCGGTTGCCGGTGAGGCGCGTTTCGTAGGCAACCCAGTTGCAATCCGGCGAGAAGGAGAGCCTCGAGGGACGTTGATCGGCGGCGATAAGTTGCGCCGGCTTCGCACTACCGTTGAGCGACTTCGACCAAACGCTTACGTCATTTGTGTCGCCTAGGGGAGCTTGACCGTACAGAAGAGTTTGCCCGTCGTGGCAGAGAGCGGCGGGCCACACCGAGTAGCCGTCACGAGCCAGAATGGTTTCTTCCGAGCCAGCGCCGCTCGCGCTGACTTTGTGAATCTGGCCAGTGTTGTACGAGCCGATGTGAGCGAAATAGATGGACTGGCCGTCGGGAGTCCAGACAGGATCGGCGCCGTAGCCTTGTGTCAGAGGAATTCTGGTGCCGCGAATGAAATCAAACTTCCAGAGTTTGGGGAGCCATTCGTTCGGACCATAGCCGCTGAGCGCAACGGAAGAGCCCTCGGGAGAAATTTCCGACGCAGTCAAAAACATTTGCGTGACGAGGTCCGATTTCTTCCCCGAGCGGTCATACCAGACAAGACCGGCGCCGGTGGGCGATCCGGCTTGCTGAGGATAGTACGCAAGAAGTCCAGAATCCGAGGCGGAGAAAATAGCGTTGAGAGCGGGAGAAAAAAGAGCAACGCGATCGGGCAGAGAAAAGGGATCGCCCAAAAGCTTCAGTGAGCCGGAATCAAATCGTTGGGCGAAGAGCGCGTCATCGCGGACAAAGAGAATGTAACCGGGAGAAACGTAGGAAGCGTTATAGGTTGTTGAAAGAACCAGGTGGGGTTGAGGGTCATCGAGAGAAGCGGCGTAGAGGCCGGTTTCGTTGGGCCTGTCCGAACGGAGAGTAAAGAGGAAATGATGGCCATCGGGAAGGAACTGCGGCCAGCGGTGGCTGGGATTGCCCTGGGCTTTGTCGAGTTTCGTGACCGCGACCGGAGTGCCGCCGGTGGCGGAAACTTTGAAAAGAGGCTGGCTCTGGGAGGGCGAGAAGAGGATGGTGCCTTCGGAGTTCCAGGAACCGCCGCGGCCGAGAGCGGCGTCGGCGATGTTGTAAGGTGCTGAGCCGTCCGGGTCGGTGCGTTTGAGTTTGCCATTGGCGAAAAACCCGATGGAGTGGCTGTCGGGAGACCAGAAGGCGTGGCCCGCGCCCTCGGTGCCAGGAAGAATTTTACCCTGGGTCGCTTGAACGGGGCGAAGCCACAGGCGCACTTTGCCGTCGCCCTCGTGAACGGGAGAGAGCACATAGCGTCCGTCGGGAGAAACGGCCGGAACGCCACCTTCGTCTGTTTCAATCGAAGCAAATTGCGACTTTTCGGGAGGGAGAAGAGCGGCGCGGAGGGTGACGCGCTCGGTTGTGGCGGTGGTGCGCGTGAATCTGGGAGTGAGGAAGTAAGCGGCGGCGATGATGGCGGCGGCTTCGATGAGGTAGGGAAAATACGTTTTGAATTTGTTCTTGGGTTTCGGCGCGGACACCGGGCGAGCGGAATCGGTGCTGGCGGCGGGAGTGGCAACCCATTTTAATTCGAGAGCGAGGTCGCGCGCGGTCTGCCAGCGGTCGTCGGGGTCCTTTGCCAGGCAGCGGCCGATGGCGTGATCGAGGGCAGCAGGGGTGAGCGGAACGCTGGCGGCGATGGGCGCAGGATCTTTCTCGAGGATAGCGGAGGCGACGGAGAGTTGGGATTTGCCGTCGAAGGCGCGCTTGCCGGTGAGCATTTCGTAGAGAACGGTGCCGAGTGAGAAAATATCGCTGCGGGCGTCGAGTTCCTTGCCTTCGACTTGCTCGGGAGACATGTATTGAAAGGTACCGACGATCGTGCCTTCCTGGGTTACTGGAGACTGTTGCGGAAGCGCGCTGGTCAACGTGGCGAGAGTGGCCTGTGGGGCTGTAGGTTTGGCGAGGCCGAAGTCCAGGAGCTTAGCGCCAGATTTCGTGAGCATAATGTTGGCGGGTTTGAGATCGCGGTGCACGATGCCGCTGCGATGGGCCTTGTCGAGCGCGTCGGCGAGTTCGGCGCCGATTTTCAGGACTTGGTCGGCGGGAAGCGGACCTTTTTCGAGGCGCGCGGCGAGGCTCTCGCCTTCGACGCATTCCATGACGAGATAGTCGAGGCCGTCGAGCGAACCGACGTCGTGGAGCGTGCAGATGTTCGGATGGTTGAGGCCAGAGATGGTCTTGGCTTCGCGCTCGAAGCGTTGTTTGCGCGCCGGATCGGCCGACAGATGCGCGGGAAGAATTTTTATAGCGACGGAGCGATCGAGACGAGTGTCCCGGGCGCGGTAGACCTCGCCCATGCCGCCAGAGCCTAGAGGAGAAAGGATTTCGTAAGGACCGAGTTTGGTGCCGGGGGCAAGGGGCATGGTCGGAGATTATAACGGGGGGAAATGAGAAAAGCGAAAATTGGGAATTGAAAAAAGCGTTTGGGAATGCAGTGCGGGCCTGCGAAAGATTATCGCGCCACAAGAACGGAGAAAAGAAAGTGGGTGGGCTAGTAGAGCCGTGACAAGATTCGATAGAAAAGCACGGGTCTAAAGACCGTCCACTACCGATAGCAACAACGACTGAAAAAATATCGGTTGCCGCACCAGCAGAGGACTATACTGGCGCGCAGTGGACCTGCGAAGTGGACTGAACCGTCGGGATCTAAAAGCACAGGCCCATCCTGCGCCAGGGTATCGGCAGGAGGTTCGATAAGCCGTTTGCGAGGAAAATCGAAATGGGGAGGTCTCGGCATGATACGAAATCTTGTGTGTGTATTATCGCTTGTGTTTTTTCCTGTCTTCGGACAAGAACAGCAAAAACCCGCGGATGCCACGACAGCGACCGCGGCGGAGGCTAAGCCTGCGGTCGATCCGGCAGTTGCGAAGCTGACAAACCCGGTGAAACCGACACCAGTGTCGATTGCGGCGGGGAAAAAGGCGTACGCGCTCGATTGTGCGATGTGCCATGGAAAGGCGGGAGAGGGAGACGGTGATTTGGCCGCAGATATGAAATTGAAGTTAAAAGATTATCGCGATCCGGAATCGTTGAAGGGCATGACCGACGGAGAGATCTATACCATCATCGAAAAGGGCAAAGGCCAAATG
The DNA here is from genome assembly GCA_963722985.1 of Candidatus Acidiferrales bacterium. Classification (GTDB taxonomy): domain Bacteria; phylum Acidobacteriota; class Terriglobia; order Acidiferrales; family UBA7541; genus Acidiferrum. The sequence continues at coordinate 182,566 of CAVROZ010000014.1, forward strand.
AGCGGCGAAGAGGGAAGAATGAAGGCGAATCAAATTTGGGATGTCGTGAATTACGTGAAGAGTTTGGCGAAGAAGTAGACGGAATTTACCATTACATAGCGGTTTTGATGCCCAGGCGTATTAAGCAAGGCGTTCATGGGGTAAGAGATTGCATCTGGAACCAGAATTCAGGGTGATGCGGAGAAAGCTCGCCGAACCAGACGAAAATTACTAACGCCATCCAGCCGTACATACCGAGTTGCCAGGCCGTTAAAGACCAAAAATCGACTTTGAAGGTGCGCCACCAGATTTTGCCGCCGGTTTGGTGCAGCATTGGGGAGAGCGCCACATATTGAAACGACACCGACGATCAGGGCGAGAACAAAATCGAGGGTCCATTCACCGTAGACGCGACTGCCGAAAAGCGTGAAAGGAACTGCGCGAAACAGGAATGGCCCGACGAGGTCGGCTAGCACGCAACCCGCGCCGCAGTGCAGAGTGCCAGTCACGACTTTCTGCCAGAAGGGATGCGAGAGACCGTCCATGTTTCGCATGGAGGAATGATCCATTGTTGCCTGATGCATCTTTGTGTGATCCATTTGGGGTTTCATGGCGTGGCCGCGGTACGCCCGATGGCGACGTAAGGGCAGATACCGATCAGACCGATCCAAAGGGCATTGATGGGCCAAACGTAATTCATCACCTTCATTGGTTGCGGCTGGCGACGACGCAGATCGACGACGATGAATGCGGCGGAGAAGAGACCGGCGAGCAGCCAGAGATAAGAAAGAACGTGGGGCATTTTTCAGCCGGGAAGTTCAGAGAGTTTGGTTTCTTCCGGGACGTCGGTTGGGCTGCCGAAGTGGAGCTGGTAGCCGTCGGGGTCAACAAGGAGCGTGTCCCATAGGCCGTTGCCAACGAAGGGTTCGCGGGGCTCGAGGCCGCGGGAGTGAAACTCGCGATAAAGGGCGACGGAATCGTCACAAGCGAACCACAGCGAAACTCCAGCGCCCTGCTTTTCGGTGGGCATACGGGAAAGGAGATAGGACTGAAGCATGAGCGACGCGCCGCCGAGATCGAGCCAGCACCAGCGGATTTTGTCTTCGACAACCCATTTGTGCCGCATCGTGAAGCCGAGTCCGTCCACGTAGAAATGGAGGGAGCGAGCCATGTCTGTGATCATAAAGAACGGGGTAACTTTGGAGACATTCACGGCGGCCATGGGGAGAGTTTAGGGAGTCTCGTGTCGAAACGGAAGAGAAAATCAAAATCCGAAAATCAGAAAAATTAAGTCTCTCGCTTTGCGGACTTCGCTTGCCTACCCTGCCGATGCCAGGTTCGGGATGGCTGCGTTGTTTTTGTTTGGAGGCAGGCCTCGGGGGAAAGCCACGGAAGCCTCGAAGACCTCTACAGGGAGAAAACGTGAAAATAGAGGATTGGGACGATGTGGTAGAATGGGAAGTTTAACGGTTGTGAGAGAGAGCAGGTAGAAAGAACAGGTATGGCGGACTATCCTTTAGTGGACAATACGATTTTTGAGGCCGACGAAGAATACATTCCTCAGCCGGAGCCGGAACCACAGGCGCCGTTGTGGATGGATGGCAGTGTGCGGATTGGGCTGCACACTTCGATTTCGGGCAGTTATCTGAATGGCCTCGAATCGGCTCGGAAGTTGGGGGCGAATGCGCTGCAGATTTTTTCGGCGAGCCCTCGGATGTGGCAAGTGGCAAGGGTGGGTATTCCGGTTTCGGATGCGAAGGCGTTTCGGGTGCGGCGACAGGAGTTGGGGCTGGGACCGCTCGTGATTCATGCGAATTATTTGGTGAATCTGGCGGCGACGCAGCCGATGCTGCGGACTCGGTCGATCCAGGCATTCCACGAGGAGTTAGTGCGCGGCACCGTTCTTGGCGCGGATTTCCTGGTGGTGCATCCGGGAGCCCGAGGCGAAGCTTCGATGGAGAGCGCGATTGCGACGATTGTTGAGGGCGTTAAGCAGGCGGCGAGGCGCGTGCCGCTCGGGAAGATGCAGATTTTGATTGAGAACACCGCGGGGATGGGGACGTCCGTGGGATCGCGGCTCGAGGAAGTGGCTGCGATTCTGTATGGCCTACGCGGGTTGAACGTGGGAGTTTGCTTGGACACGGCGCATTTGTTCGCCGCAGGGTATGACATTCGGAGCGAGGCCGGGTTGGAGCGGACCATTGAATCGATCGACCAGACGATTGGGCTCGAGAATGTGCCGATTTTTCATGTGAACGATTCGAAGATTGCACTGGGCGGGAAGGTCGATCGTCACGAGAATATTGGAGAAGGAAAGATTGGGCGCGAGGCGTTTGGGCGGCTCTTGAAACATCCCCGATTGGGGACCATGCCGCCGGAAGGCTTACCGGGCCGGGCATTTTTGCTGGAGACGCCGATCGACAACGTCGGCGATGACCGGAAGAACGTGGCGAAGTTGTGGGAGTTGGCGGGAGTGGAAGGACCGGGGGCGGAAAAGGGATTTTCTATGCTGACGCCGGCGATGAAGAAGGCTATGGCTAAGAGTGGGACGAGAATCAGCGCGCGGCATTTGCCTGCAGGAAAAAAAGCCAAGCGGAAGTAGAGGGGGGACGAGGAAATCGTGGGGGATTACAGGCCGCAGGAGGTCGAAGCGAAGTGGCAAAAGCGGTGGAACGAAAACCGCGTTTTTGAGTCAGAAGCGGATGTAGAGAGACCAGCGATCAGCGATCAGAAAGCCGATAGCAAAGAGAAGAAAACCGAAGACCCCACCTTCGCCAAGAACGCTCAGGGTGGGGCACCCACCGGAAAGCACGGGTCTCAAGACCCGCACCGACGAAAACCGAAATATTATGTGCTAGAGATGCTGCCGTATCCTTCGGGGACGCTGCACATGGGGCACATGCGCAATTACACGATTGGGGACGTAGTGGCGCGCGTAAAGAGAATGAAGGGGTACAACGTAATTCATCCGATGGGATGGGATGCGTTTGGATTGCCCGCCGAAAATGCCGCGATCAAGAACCACACGCATCCGCGGATCTGGACAAACAACAATATCGCGGAATTTCAGCGCGTGCTGCGTCGTTTTGGATTTTCCTACGACTGGCGGCGGGAAATCTCTACTTGCGAGCCTGAATATTACCGATGGAATCAGTGGTTCTTCCTGCGAATGCTGGAACGCGGGCTGGCCTACCGCAAGCAGAGCCGCGTGAACTGGTGCCCGAAGTGTTGCACCGTTTTGGCCAACGAGCAGGTGGTGAATGGCGGGTATTGCTGGCGGCATGAAGATACGCTGGTCGAGGCCCGGGAGATCGCGCAGTGGTTTTTAAAGACCACCGCGTATGCGGAGCAGTTGCTCGATGACTTGAAATTGCTCGAAGGTGGGTGGCCGGAGCGGGTCATCACCATGCAGAGGAACTGGATCGGGAAGAGTACGGGGGCGACGGTGTGGTTTCTGGTGGCGGCAGAAGAGGCGAATGCCGAGAAGAAGACCCAAGAGCCATCCTTAAACCCCAAGGGTGAGGCACCCGTTAAAATCGAAATTTTTACTACGCGTATCGACACGATCTATGGAGCCAGCGCAATTATTTTGGCGCCAAATCATCCGCTCGTGGAATCGCTGATTGCGCGTTCGGGGAGTGCCAGCTTGCAGCCCGGCACAACGAGTGCGCGGGAAGATCAAAAGACGGGTCTAAACACTGGCCACTACGACGCGGAGACGGATCGACGGTTGGCGAAGCTGGCGGCTATGAAGCAGACGTCAGTAAAGATGGAGGATATCGCTACCGCGGAAAAGGACGGATTTTTTACCGGGCGATATGCGATCAATCCGTTTAGCGGAAAGAAGATTCCGATTTGGGTAGGGAATTTTGTACTGATGGAATATGGGACCGGGGCGATCATGGCGGTGCCGGCTCATGATGAGAGGGATTTTGAGTTTGCGAAGAAGTTTGGGTTGGCGATTCCGGTGGTGGTAGAGGCGGTTGAGGAAAATCGAAGAGAGAAAGGCAGGTCCCTCGCTTCAGAAACTTCGCTCGGGATGACAAGTGGACAGAGCACACAGGCTGGAGTTCCCGTGCCCCTGGAGCCGTTTACCGACTATGGGGTCAGTGCGAATTCGGGGCCTTATAGCGGAATAAAGAGTGGGGAAGCGATTGAGAAGATGGCATCGGACGCGGAGGCTCGAGGTTTTGGAAAGAGGGAGACGATTTTCCGGTTGCGGGATTGGGGGATTTCGCGTCAGCGGTATTGGGGCACGCCGATCCCGGTGATTTATTGCGAGAAGGATGGGATGGTGCCGGTGCCGGATGCCGATCTACCGGTGGTGTTGCCGGCGAATCCAGAGCTGACGGGCGAGGGACAATCGCCGCTGGCGACCGATCCGGAGTTTGTGAATGTGAAGTGTCCAAAGTGCGGCGGCCCGGCCCGGCGCGAGGCGGACACCATGGATACGTTCGTGGATTCGTCGTGGTATTTCTATCGCTATTGCGATCCGAAGAATGACCAGGCGCCGTTTGATCCGCAGAAAGTAGGGTATTGGTTTCCGATCGACCAGTACATCGGCGGAATTACGCATGCGATTCTGCACCTACTGTATTCACGCTTCTGGTGCAAGGTCATGCGGGATCTGGGATTGATCGAGCACAGCGAACCGGCCGCGCGGTTGTTTACACAGGGGATGGTGCAAAAGGGCGGCGTGGCCATGTCGAAGTCGAAGGGAAATGTGGTTGGCGCGATCGAGATGGCGGAGAAGTACGGGGCGGATACCGGCCGGTTATATACCTTGTTTGCGGCTCCTCCGGAGAAGGATTTGGAGTGGAGCGAGGAGAGCATTGAGGGGGCATGGAGGTTTCTGAATCGAGTTTACCGGTTGGTGGAAAAGGGCGTGGCTCGAATACGCGAAAGAGAAGATGGAAAAGAGAAAATAGAAAAGAGCGAAGAGAAACGTTCGTACCTCGCTTCGCACGCTCTCCTCGGGATCAAAAGTGTGGGTGAAGCAGCGGAAGATTATAGCGACAGCGAGAAAGCTCTGCTGCGGAAGGCGCATCAGACTTTGCGTAGGGTGACCGCGGATTTTGAGACTCGTTGGCATTTTAATTCGGCGATTGCGCAGATCATGGAATTGACAAATGCGATTTATGCTTCGGAGAGTGTCGTGCGGGCTGAGGTGCGGAACGAAGTTCTGGAGATTCTGGTGCTGTTGCTGGCACCGATGACACCGCATTTGGCAGAAGAGTTGTGGGAGATGCTCGGTCATTCTGGCGGATTGTGGACGGTGGCTTGGCCTGCGTTTAATGCCGAGTTGGTGAAAGATGAGGAAGTTGAGATTGTGGTGCAGGTGCTTGGGAAAGTGCGGGGCCGGGTGAAAGTTGCGGCGGGGGCTTCAGAAGAAGAGGTTGTGGGATTAGCGAAGGCGGATGCTGGAGTCGCCGCGCATTTGACAGGGAAGACGATTGCTAAAGTGATTTTTGTGAAGGATAAGTTAGTGAATATTGTGGTGGGTTGAGCAAGCAAGACTCAGGAGAAAGGCACGGGGCTGAAGACCCCCACTACCGGATGTGATGCGATGAGCGGAACGGCGCAGAAAATGGTGAAAAAGATGAAAGCGGAACTGGGCGGGATTGTGGTCCTCGATTTTGGTGGGCAGTATACGCAGTTGATTGCCCGGCGGGTGCGCGAACAGCAGGTGTTTAGCGCGATTTTGCCTTGTACTACTTCGCTAGAAGAGATTCGGAAGCTGGAGCCGGCGGGGATCATTTTGTCGGGGGGGCCTAGCTCGGTCTATGACAAGGACGCGCCGCGGTGTGACGCGAGTGTGCTCGGGATGGGAATTCCCGTTTTGGGAATTTGCTACGGCATGCAGTGGGTAGCCAAGAACTTGGGCGGGAAAGTGGAACCTGCGGAGAGACGGGAATATGGGCCAGCGCAACTTCAGGTGGAACGGGGTGCGAGTGATCTGTTTCGGAATTTTCCGGAAAGTTTGAAGATCTGGAACAGTCATGGGGATAACGTGCATGCGTTGCCGGAGGGTTTTCACGCCACCGGGAAGACGGCAAATGCCATTGCTTCGGCCGAGGATCCGAAGCGGAAGATCTACACGGTACAATTCCATCCCGAAGTGAAACACACGGAACGTGGGACGGAGATTCTAAGGAATTTCCTATTCGAGGTGTGCAAGGCGGAGCCGAAGTGGAGCGGTGCAGCATTTATCGAGGAGACGGTGGAGGCGATTGGTTCCAAAGTGGGTACGCATCATGCGATTTGTGGATTGAGCGGCGGCGTGGATTCCACGGTGGCGGCGGTGCTGGTGCACCGGGCAATTGGGTCTCGGCTGACCAATATTTTTGTGAATACCGGATTACTGAGAAAGAATGAGTTCGAGCATACCTTGGAGATGTACCGGGAGCGATTGGGTTTGCGCGTAATCGGAGTGGATGCGACGACGAGGTTCCTGGACAAGTTGAAGGGCGTGAGCGATCCGGAGAAGAAACGGAAGATCATCGGGAACGAGTTTATTGAAGTGTTTGCGGCGGAGGCGGAAAAGCTGCAGAACAGTGAGGCCGGGGGCGATATTAAGTTTCTGGTGCAGGGCACGTTATACCCGGACGTGATTGAATCGGTGTCGGTTAAGGGGCCTTCGGCGACGATCAAGACGCATCACAATGTGGGTGGATTACCGGAGAAAATGCCGTTTGCATTGATTGAGCCGCTGAGGGATTTGTTCAAGGACGAGGTCCGGAATATCGGCAAACGCCTGGGTTTACCAGATGAGATACTCGTGAAGCACCCGTTTCCGGGACCGGGCCTTGCAGTTCGGTTATTAGGAGAAATTAGTAGTGCAGATCTTGGTATCCTCCGGGAGGCCGACGCGATCGTGGTGGAAGAGATTCGCCGGGCAGGATTGTATGAAAAGGTATGGCAGGCGTTCGCCGTGTTGTTGCCGGTGCGAAGTGTGGGAGTAATGGGAGACGGTCGGACGTATGGATTGACGGCGGCGGTAAGAGTGGTGCAGTCGGAGGATGCCATGACGGCGGACTGGGTGCGATTGCCGGGGGAAGTGCTGGAGAGGATGTCGGCACGGATCGTGAATGAGGTGCCCGGAGTGACGCGAGTGGTCTACGACGTGAGCAGCAAGCCGCCAAGCACGATTGAATGGGAGTAGAGAAGCCACGGAAGGTTTTTCAAAGCGAGCACAAACTTACGAATCTTTACAAAGTCCAGAGTACAAAAAGGGCCTGAAATGGCGGGGAATTTGAGGCCCTTTTCGTTTTTGGTTCGAGGCGGGCGGCCCCGAAAGAAGCAACTACCTATTGGCCATCTTCTGAGCCATATAGAGAAGGAGCTTGCGATCTTCATCGTCGGCTTTACTCAGCAAGCGGCGCAACTTGTTGAGGTAGCGGGCCTCCTTGCCCGATGTACCCCAGGCGATATCGTCGGACGATTTACGCTTGGGTAGATTCGGAAGTTGGGGAGGTTCCTCGCCGTCGTAGAAGAGTTGATAAAGTGGAGACTCGAGAGCACGAGCCAGCTTTTCCAACGTCTCAATGGCCGGGACGGTATGGCCATTCTCGACGCGAGAAATGTAGCACCTTAACAAGCCGGTACGCTTCTCGATATCACCCTGGGAGAGTTTCTTTTCTTCGCGCATAGCGCGAAGCCTGTCACCGATAATCATGGGTTGAGTATTCTACAAGTAGTTATCAATTGCAAGAGCAAACTTCTAAGCGGTGTGAGGGAATTGTGAAGATTTGTGAAGATCTAGTGCAAATTACCTAGGACGAGGTGATGTCGGGGATACGGCAGAAATTAGACAAGAGAAATTGGAAAGAGCATTCTCGTTTTTGTCGATTGCGATGCAGACAATTGGCAACGGCTTGTTTTGTGACCGCCGCCGACCTGCCAGGGTCGGCGCCAAGCCGCCAAACAGAAGCGCCGGGGACTGAGGAACTTGCGGTGATCGAGAACCGCAATGACTATGGACAGCTGGGTTAAAATGGCGTAACCAAATAGCCATGGGGAACGTCCCAAATTCAGAGGAGACCGATGTGCCGGTGGCGGCTGCGGCCGTAAAGGCCCAGGAAGGGACGGCGCGGCGGGTAGATGACCGCGAGCTGGTGCGAAGAGCCCAGCAAGGTGATAAAGCAGCTTTCGAGGTGCTGGTGGCGAGGCATCAGGGCAGAGTTTTTGCGGTGGCAGGAGGTATCCTGAGAAACCGCGAGGACGTTGAAGACATATCGCAGCAGGTGTTTCTGAAGGCCTACTTTTCCCTCAACCGGTTTGACCAGCGATCCGCATTTAGTACGTGGCTCTATAAGATTACTGTGAATGAATGCTGGGACTTATTGCGAAAGAAGAAAGTCAGACCGCTGGTGTTCGAGTCGGAACTGAGCGAAGAACAGGTACATGCTTACCAGTCCACGGAACAAAAGACCGATTATGCAGGGGACGTGAGTGAACAGCTCGAAACCAGACAGCAGCTCGACCGCTGGCTCGATTGCCTGGAGGAACGCGACCGGGCCATGTTGGTGCTGAAAGAAGTGCAAGGATTCACGGTCGAAGAGATCGCCGAGATCATGGGCATCAACGGAAACACGGTAAAAGTGAGATTATTCCGGGCGCGGCAAAAGATTGCAGAGAAGATTAGGCGGAAGAAACGCGCGGCGAGTATTTGAGTTTAAGGATTGAAGACCGAGGCCGGGGAGAAGCGAGGTAAAGAAATATGAGGGAACTCCCAATCAGCGGTGGAGTAAATTGCGAGCTGTTCTTGAACGAGCTCGAGGCGTTACCGACGGATGGACCGCGGGGCGCGACGGCGGCAGAATGGCTAAGCGCTCTGCCGGAAGAAGTGCAGGAGCATGGCGCGCGATGCGCGGAGTGCGAAGCCGCTCTGCAGGATTTTGCGGTGACGCGGCGAGCGCTGGAGCGAATGCAGGAGAGCCTGCCGGAAGCGGGACCGTGGTTCCCGCGGCGGGTCATGAACGCGATCGATGCGCAAGAGATCGCGATGGAAGAAACGCAGAACGGATTCTGGACCAGCGTCCGGCGGCTGGCGCCGCGGTTGGTTGCGATTGCCAGTCTGCTGTTGATGCTGGGCGGCACCTGGATGTTCACGGAACGGCGCGCGGCGCGGGCGCATGGACAGGAATTGGCGCCGGCCGAAGGAATTTTCGAAGCGCAGCCGAACACGCCACCGAACGATGATGTGATCGCGACTTATTACGATTACGAGGAGCACCGATGAATCCAGATTCCGCAAGGAAGGCTCGGATTTGGCTAGGAGTGGTGTTTTTGGTGGGGGCCGCGATAGGGGTGGTGTTTGGGTACAGTTTTGGGCATCGGAGCTATGCGGCAACGTTGCAGCCGCAAATGACCGAACCGGAGCGTCGCGCCAAGCGTGTGGCGGATATGACCAAAGAACTGGGGTTGACCGCGGATCAGAGCGCGAAGTTCGACGACATTATTCGCGGTGCGCACCAGGAGATGAAGGAGATCCACGATTCGGCGGACAAAAATGTGGACGCGGTGCGGCAAAAGGCGCGGGAGCAGATGAGGGGAGTGTTGACCGAGGAGCAGAAGCCGAAGTTTGAGGCCATGGCGCAGAGGATGGACGAGGCGCGGAAGAAGCAGCAACAGCAGCAACCGGGTAAATGACCTTCCTGTTGGAATAAACACGAGAAAACTGAAATTGGTTTGCGGATTGGGTAGGGGTGTGTAGGTCCGCGTTTTGGAAAATGGAAAATTGGAAACGAGAGCCTACCGGTTGGGCGACCAGGGTTCGGTTCGATGCGGGCGAAGAGATGAGGGCAAGAAATGACAAGCAAGATGCGGGGGAAAGCCTCGGGCCTCGAAGGCCTGAGGTACAGGGAGCGAGTCAGGAGGGTACGACGCGCGGAAACGGCACGGGGCTAGATGGGCTAGATGACCCGCCGCTTACAAGCGGCGGCCGCTATGGTGTAACGTCCGGAGCGTTATGGGATCACAGAGCACAGCGTGAATGGTGGCGTGAGGGAGGGGTGATCATGGTTTATGAGCGACGGGGGAAGCCGGCGGGGTGGACGGAATGGCGCAAGATGCGGGTGCATCACCGGTGGGCGATGCCGTTTGCGGTAGTGGAGTATGGGCTGGAGTGGGCGGCGTACGCACTAAGCAATTGGACGTTTTTAGAGGTGCTCGATGATCTGGGCAGGTTAGGCGTTTTGGTGGCGGTGATTTTTTATTTTGCGGGGTCGCAGGATAGGCTGAAGTTGCGACACTACCAGGCCTGGCAGGTGGTGGATTTGGCCGAGGGAAAGGGTGGGAATGGGGGCAGGATTGAGGCGCTCGAAGAGTTGAATCGAGACGGGGTCTCTCTGATCGGAGTGAATATGGCTTCGGCGTTTTTGATGGGGGTGCGCTTGCCGAAGGCGAAGCTGGCCCGGGCGAATTTTGAGGCCGCAGACGCGCGGATGGCGGATTTGGCGGGCGCGAATGTGAGCGACGCAAGTCTGCGGGGCGCCAATTTTCGCGGGGCGCGGCTAGAGGGAGCGTCATTTGTGCGGAGTGTGTTGAATGACGCCGATTTCACGGGGGCGGAATTAAAGAACGCGGACCTGACGGGTGCAAGTCTGGAGAATGCGGATTTACAAGACTCGGATTTGAGTGGCGCGAAGTGGGGGTCATTGCAGAGTGTCAAGGGAGCGAATGTTTTCGGGCTGAAGAACGCAGCGGCGTTTGTCGAGTGGGCGCTGAAAAATGGAGCGGTGCGGAAGCAGCAGGAGTGAGGAGGCCGAAAGTCGAAGTTTAGGAATTCGAAAAGCGAAAAACTAACTTCGCGGTAACGCCGAGCGCTTTCGGCCACATCGAAAAAACACGCGTCAAAAGACCCGCCACCACGTTGAAAATCGCACAGGCAGAATGCATGTGCCATTACTTCAGGTGGCGGACCAGAGTGGCCGCGCTGCGAGTAGCTTTTTTGATTTCGGACAATGAGTGGTTGTCGGGGCCGTTACCGGTCAGCGTGTCGGAGAGAAGGTCGGCGTTGGCCGAGATTACGCAGAGAAGATTGTGCAGGGCATGGGTGATGACTTGATTTTTGGAGAGGGTCAGCGTGGTTGCGTCGCCATTGTCACGGGGGAAGCGAGTTTGTAACTCTTCATTGAGGAAGAATTGGGATTTGGCGTCTTCGAGGGCCGCGGAAACGGCGGTGTGGAGGGCGGCCGGAGTGACATCGTCGAACGCGATGCTGCTTGAGGCGCCGCAGGTCACCGCTTTGGTATCGAGTTCGGGGATGGCGCGGGAGAACAGCGCGATGATCGGGAAGGCAGGATATTCGGAGCGGACTTTCTCGACGTAGTGAAGTCCCTGGAAATTCCAAGCGTGGACGTCGACGGCGAGGGCTTGCCAACGGCCGAGCGCGAGGGCCTGGAAGAGATGGGCGAGGGAATCTACTGGGTGGAACTGGAGACGTGCATCGGGCTCGGCCAGAAGCTTGGAGACTTTTTGCCACGACGAATGTTCGCCGAGGAACAGGATTTGAAACACTGCGTCTTGCATTGGTCGTTCGAACCACTCCCACGCAAAATTTTGGACAGGCAGCCAGCTCCGGGAACGCCAGGTTGGCAAGGCGTTCGTTAAGAGCTCGAACGGTCAACTGTCACTGGGCCGAGGACTGCTGCTTTCACCCGTTGAAAACAGGCGCTCGATCTCCGGGAGAAGACGATCCGGGAGGTTGCTCTTGTGGACGAAGCTGTCTGCGCCGTGGCGGAGACATTCGTCGGCAAGAGAGAGACCGTAGAGTTCGGAAAAGATGATCACCCGCAGGTCCGGACTGGAGAGGCGGATTTGCTCTGCAGCCTCCAGCCCGTTGACCCGCGGCATGCTGAGATCGAGGAGAACCAAGTCCGGCCTGTGGACGGATGCGAGTTGAACAGCATGCAGGCCGTCTGTGGCTGTACCTACGATCTCAAACCCGCCGGCGAATTCGAGGTAATCCCGCACGGAGCGAAGCGCAGTGGGGGAATCGTCGGCTATAAGGACGCGAATCGATTTCTGTGAATTCATGCTTCTCTGAACCAATTGTGTTCAATAGTGCAGGAAAATTGCGCCGATGGGAATTGAGAGGAGTGCCTAGGGAATTTGCACTAGGAGGGAAGAGGAAGAGAACAGCAGGTCCTCGCTGCGCATACGGCGGGTCGGGATGACAAAGATCTGAGCGGGGAGGCGAGACGCACGAGCAAGCCTCAGGCCTGGAAGGCCTGCGCTACAACAGGCCGGGGAGGAAACTCGCTACATGGAGACCCTGGACGCCGTGCTCAAGGGTAGGCGAGGGCTTTTCGCATGCGCCGGGTCGGTATCAGTGAATTGTTGGCTACCCCCGTAGCACATTGGCTACTTTGCATGCAGGGTGTCGTTGTTCGGCGGCGATGGGCACACTACTCTGGTGGTGCAGCGTGTGGCCCCCGGCCCCGGGGAGCTTTGTCCGCAGCGCTCGCAAAGGAAACGCATCGTCATGTCGGAACCCTTTCGTCCGTACGAAAAGCTAGTGGAAATCACTATCCTCGGAAGGAAATTTCAAGTGCCAGAGCGAAATTCACTTCTGCGCTGTTTTCAGTTTATTAGCCCGGAAACGATTCCATACGGACGGTTTTGCTGGAATCAGGATTGCCAGTATTGCCGGGTGACGTGCCAGCTTCCAGATGATGACGAATCACGGGAAATGCTTTCCTGCAAGTTTATTGTGATGCCGGGTATGGAGATTTCGGATCTCAGCCAGGAATTGAAGTGGTGTTTACGGGCGAAGTTGCCATCAGATGCGGCGGTGTCGAAGTAGTTCGTCGTTTCTGCTCTTGTATTTCCGAAGACCCATCCGAAGGCACGGGCCCTTCCTTCGTCTGCGCAAGCCGAAGACCCGCCACTACACACACCACCGTGGGTCGGAATGACAAAACAACCGACTTGCTCTAGGATTTGACGCTGGATATGAGCGAGATGCTTCTGCGATGTGATGGGTGTGGGCAGGCCGCGGATTCCGCGCATATTTCGCGGCGTCTGGAGCGCCTGGCCTGGGCTACGCGGTTTCGACCGGTGCACATCCAGGCGCTACTGCTTGGAGGGGTTGCTGCCAGCAACGAAGATGATTTTCTGTATTCGCCCTCGGCTTTGTTCCACGGTGAGGCAGGCGCCGTTCTGAAGGGCGTACAGATTTCCGTCGAAGGGAAGGCGGCCGCGGCGGTGCTGGCAGAATTTCAGAAACTAGGATTGCTTCTGACCCATGTTCTGGAGTGCCCGCTCGAAGAGGGGGTATCGAAAGCGCATGCACAGGCGTTGATCGAACAACAGTTGCCGACCGTCATGACACGCGTGCGACGGTCCCTCAAACCCAAGCGCGTGCTGCTGGTTTCCCGTGAGTTGCAACCGTATGCGCGGAAGTTTCATGAGGCAGCCTTGGGTTGTCCGGTTTTACCCGAGAGCGGCTGCTTTCTTGCCGGCGAAGCTTTCACAGAATCCGACCTTCTTGCCTTCCGCGCGGCTTTGGCGACTTCGAACGTACAAACGGTGTAGTGCCAGGACTGGCCTAAATTAGGCCGGCGACTGGCAGGTGGTACTGTGGGTCGGGTAGGGTGTGCTAGTATCTGAGGCGGAGCCTGTTTTTTCAGGAGCGATTCGTGAAAAGCCGTGCCAAATTCGGCGTTGGGATTGGCGTGATTCTGGCGTCCCTGGCCTGTCTCGCTTGGCTTGGGTACGGGGAGAGCAAGACTTACTACCATACGATTGCGGAATATCAGGGCTTGCAGGGAGGCGCGCGGAATCACCGGATGCGTCTGGCTGGCACAGTGCAGCCGGGTTCGATCAAGCATTTGCCTGGGCGCATTGAGTTCGTTCTCGAGGAAGAAGGGAAGACGTTGCCGGTCAGCTATGTTGGCAGCGACCCTTTGCCGGATACGTTTGTAGATAAATCGCAGGCGCTTGTCGAAGGGCGTGCTTCGGATGGACGGTTTGTAGCCGAGCATGTGCAAGCGAAATGCGCATCGAAGTATGAAACGGCGCCGGGCGGGGATAAACCCGCGCAGGGTACGCAGAAAAGCAGTCTGTAGGCGCCCATCGCGTGTTTTTCTTGCCAGAAGAGGGGACGAATGCACAGACGCGGAGGGGCGCGGAGAGTTTTGTGACGAGATACGGTGGGTGATTCCACAAGCCGCCAGGGCAAGCGGGGAAGCGGTCCGCCTCGGAAGGCGGGCCTATACGGAGCCGAGAAACTCGCGAGTTGGTCGTGAGTGAGGCGGTTCGAGCAGCGGGAAGGCGGAAGGGTTATGGATGTATTTGGTGGTTTTGCGCTTCTGCTTGCGTTTGTTTGTGCGGTTTACGCGTTTGTGGGCGGGATTTTTGCGATACGGACGCGGCATCCCCTTCTGATTAAGAGCGCGCGTCAATCGGGGATGGCTACTTGCGTCCTGATTTTTCTCGCGACGCTGAGCCTGGAATTCCTGCTTTTCAGCGATAACTTTTCTACGGCGTACGTGGTTCAGCATTCGAACCGCGATCTTTCGACATTCTATAAGGTGGCAGCGCTTTGGGCTGGGCAGGAAGGGTCGTTGCTGTTCTGGAGCACGCTGCTTTCGGTTTACATTCTGTCTGTCCTGATTGCCTACCGGCACAAGAATGGCGAACTCATGCCCTATGTGGGCGTGATTCTCGCCGGGGTACAGATCTTTTTCCTTACGCTGAATAATTTTGTGGAGAATCCGTTCAAGACGCTTGCCAGCGTGGGCGCGAGCGGGGCACTCCTGCCGTTTACACGCATGGATGGCAACGGGCTCAATCCGCTGCTGCAATATCCGGAAATGGTGATCCACCCGCCGAACCTTTATTCCGGATACACCGGATTCACGATTCCGTTTGCGTTTGCTTTAGCGGCGCTGCTGGCGCGGTATCCCGGGGAAAAATGGATTCACCTTACGCGCAAGTGGACGATGGTGGCATGGTGTTTCCAATCGGTCGGGATTTTGCTTGGTGCGCATTGGGCATACGCGGTGCTGGGGTGGGGTGGATATTGGGGTTGGGATCCCGTCGAAAATGCTTCATTGCTTCCCTGGCTGACCGGGACGGCGTTTCTCCACTCAGTCATGATGCAGGAGAAGCGCGGGATGATGAAAGTTTGGAATGTATGGCTGGTGTTCTCCACGTTCTTGATGTGTATTCTAGGGACGTTTCTTACGCGCAGTGGGGTGGTCAGTTCCGTTCATGCTTTTGCCAATTCGCACATCGGGCCGTGGTTTGTCGGATTCATGATCGTGATTCTGGGTGTTTGCCTGGTTGCGTATTTCAAGAATCGCGATTATTTGAAGAGCGAAAACGTGCTGGATTCGATGGTTTCGCGCGAGTCGAGTTTTCTGTTCAACAATCTACTTTTTTTGGTGGCTTGCATTGCCGTGCTTTCCGGCACGCTTTTTCCGGTGTTCTCGGAATGGTTTACGAACAACCGCATCAGCGTCGGGGCCCCTTTCTTTAACAAGGTGATGATCCCGATTGGCCTGGCCCTGCTGTTTTTGACCGGCGTCGGGCCGCTGCTGGCGTGGCGAAAGACTTCAACCGACAGTTTGAAGCGGAATTTCGGCTGGCCACTGTTTGTCGGCGTGCTTTGTGGCATTGCGGCGTTCGCGCTCGGGTACCGCGACGGCGCTTCGATGCTGTGTTTGTTCTTATGTGGATTCGTTACAGGGACGATCGTATTGGAGTTCTATCGCGGGGCGAAGGTCATTCGCGCACGAACGGGGATGAATTTGTTGTTGTCTGCGCAGGAGCTTTCCATGCGCAACACTCGGCGGTATGGCGGGTACGTTGTGCATTTCGGGATGGTGTTGATTTTTATCGGACTTTCGGGCGCGGCGTTTAACACCGAAGCGCAAAAGACGATGAATATCGGTGACTCGCTGAAGCTCGGGCCTTATACGCTGCTGTTGCAGAGCGCGGATACCAAGGCGGAGAAGAACTACACGGCGCAGCGAATGATTGTGGAAGTGATGAAGGGCAACAAACAGATCATGTTGCTGTATCCGGAGAAGCGGCAGTTCCAGGGGACGGAGCAGGCCGCGGGAACGATGGTAGCGATTTATTCGACGCTCCGCGAGGACCTTTACGTGGTGTACGCGGGGATGGATCCGGAGGCCAACGGACCGGTGATTCACGCGTTTCTGAATCCGCTGGTGAAATGGATTTGGTTAGGTGGGGTTTGGGTGGTGTTGGGGACGTTGTTGGCGTTGATGCCGAACCGGAGAGCGGGATTGGTGTTGGCGGGCGCACCGCAGCAGGTTGGGGTCTCGGGTGAGGCGGTCGTGGCGCCGACTGTTTCTTTGCGCGAGCGCAGCGAATGAGGATTTGAGAATGGATAACAGAGAAGAAAAAGGGTACATCTAGCGCAGGCACGCGGCAGGCGCCGAGACCCGCGGAAACGGGGCTTTTCACGAGCGAGCGAACAGAGGGCCCGGAGAAGAAACGGAGTGGCGAAAACGTGAGACGAGTGGGGATGTTGGTTGCGCTGATCGGATTTGCTTTTGGGCCCCTGGTGCTGGCTCAGGTCGGATATTCGCCGCGGGCTAAAGAGATTGGCATGCGCCTGAAGTGTCAGTGTCGCGGGTGCGATATGAGCGCGGGAGGGTGCGCGCATCCGGGCGGGGCTTTTTCGGGGCCTTGTGATACGGCAAAGGGGATGCTGAAGGAAATCGATCAGCATTTGGCCAAAGGGCAATCGGAGCAGCAGATTATCGACGCCTTTGTGGCGGAGTATGGGACGGTAGTTTATGTTGAGCCGCCGAAGAAGGGGTTTGGATTGGTGGCCTGGATGATGCCGGTGATTTATTTTGTCGCGGGTTTGGCGCTGGTGGTTTTTATTGTGCGGAAGTGGGCGGTCCGGCCGCGTTCGGCAACGGTGGCCGCATCTGGTTTGTCGAGCGACACGCTTGCCCGTGCGCGAGCGCAAGCGGCGCGCGAGACTGAGGACTGAGGGATGTTCGGTTTGGCTGACGTTTTTGCGCTCGCCGTCCTGCCCGATTGGGCCGCGCTGGGGGCTTGCTTCGGGCTCGCGGCGGCTGTCTTTTTATTTGTGTTCTTCATTCAACCGGACGCGTCGGACCTGGCCCCGCATCGAACGAAGCTGGACCAACTGCTGGAGCGGCGCGACACGATTTATGATAATCTTCGCGACCTGAAGTTCGAACATCGCGCGGGAAAATATTCCGAAGGTGACTACGAGTTAATGAAGAGTTCGCTTGAGAACGAAGCCGCTCTTGCGCTGACGGAAATTGAGCAGGTCACGGAATCGCAGGTGCGGCGTGCACGCCCGGTGCGTCCGTCGGACCGGAGCGCTAGATGAAGCCGATTGCGGCGCGCCTTTTCTTAATTCCACTGACATTCGGACTTTTGGCTCTGGCCGCTGAAGCTGGAACGCTCAGCGGTACGGTTATGAACCGCACCACCGGAAAGCCGGAGCCCAATGTCGCGCTGGATTTCCTGAGCCCCATGGCGAACATGGCCGAACTGGCAACCGCGACGAGCGACGCGCAAGGACATTTTTCGGTTACGAAAGATTCCATTGGCACGGGGCCGGTTTTGATTCGCGCTACATTTCATGAAGTGAGTTTCAATACATTTGCGCCGCCGGGCCGGCCCACGATCGATGTGGATGTATTTGAGATTTCGAAAGACCCGAAGACGATCAGCGTGGTATCTCACGTGATTATATTTGAGCCACAGGACGGCAAGCTTGTAGGCGCGGAAGAATATTCCGTTCAGAATGCATCGCAGCCACCGGTAGCATTCTTTCGAACGGAAGGGAATTTTGATTTTGCGATTCCGGACGGAGGCACTCTGGGACAGGTGAGTACGACGACGTCATCCGGAATGGCGGTGCCGCAGGCTTCGATTGATAAGGGCAAAAGGCACTATGCGATCGCGTATGCGTTTCGTCCGGGGCAGACCGACGTGCGGCTTTCCTACGGGCTGGCTTACATGGACAATTCGGCTGCGGTGAAATTGCCCGCGAGTTACCCCGGGGCGAAGATTCTGGTGGTTGTGCCGCCGGGCATGGCGGTGAGCGGCGACGGGTTGACTCCTGCGGGACAGGAACAGGGCATGATGATTTTTACGCACGAGCCGCTGCCCGCAAAAGGCGTGCTTACGGTGAAGATCTCCGGAGTCGCGACGGGCCAACCAGCAGCGGATGACCCGGGGCAGGGTGGCGCGCAGGAAGGGAATTCGCGGCAGGGTGGCCAGGAAGTCATTGCCGCGCCGAGCCGGCTGGATGATTTCAAGTGGTACATTTTTGGCGGAATGGCGGCGTTGTTTGCGATGGGCGCGATTTTGGTTTCGCGGAAACAAGTAGTGGTGCCGGGCGTGGCGCAGGAGGCCGCAGCGGTTGGGGATGCTCTGAAAGAGCCAAAAGTGGCTGCGAAAGCCAGGAAAACGCCTGCTGCAGCGGCGGCACCGGTGGCGAATGTTTCGGCGGAAGTTCAGCAGAGCGTGGCCGTCAGTATGGATTCGTTGAAGGAGCAGATTTTTCGGCTGGAGCTGCGGCGGCAGGCCGGGACGATTTCCGAAGAGGATTACGAGAGGGAAAAGGCGAGATTTGACAAGCTTCTGCGCGACATGGTGCAGGGGTGAGGGCGCGAGTCTTTGAGCACAGAGGCCAGAGAAACGCAAAATCGGACGCAAAGAAGAACGAAAAGGCACGGCTGTAGAAAGAGGGTCGGCTGGTGGGCAAAACGCAAAGCACGGGGGCTGAAGACCCCCACGACTAAGAGATTTTGGATTTGGCTACTCCAACCGGGCTGCGATTCGAGACTATTGATAAGCGATACGGCGGGCTGTTTGCCTTGCGCCGCGTTTCGCTGGAGATTGCCGCCGGCGAATGCGTGGCCGTAGTGGGGCGAAATGGTTCCGGCAAAACTACCCTGCTTCGCGTCGCTGCCCGACTTGTGCGGCCTACGGCCGGGCATTTGTCTTTTCCTGGCGGGGCTTCGCGCGCTGAGGTGGACAACCGGCCGGGTTATGTGGCGCACGCTACGATGGTGTATGACGAACTCTCCGCCGAGGAAAACCTCATTCTGTTTGCCAAGTTGCAAAATGTTCGGCGGCCGCAGGTTCGCGCCGAAGAGTTGTTGCATGAAGTTGGATTGTATGAACGGCGAGCGTCACTTGTGCGAACTTTTTCGCGTGGCATGAGGCAGCGCATCGCCATTGCGCGAGCTTTGATGCACCGGCCTACGGTGTTGTTGTTTGACGAGCCTGCTACCGGGCTCGACCCGCTCGGGATTTCCTGGCTGACGAAGACGCTTGGTGATGTGCATCGCGCTGGATGCACGGTGGTGATGAGCCTTCATGGGGAGTCGGAGATTTCGGCGCTGGCGACGCGGGCAGTGCGGCTCGACGCGGGTTCGGTGGTTGGGGATACGAAGGCGGGGGATTCTGTGCGGTCGATAATGAGCTTTGCTGGATGAGCGGTTGGGTCAGGCGGGGACCGGCGCTAGAGGAAGAGGAGGGTTGATGAGTTTGATGGGAAACACGGCCGCGCTGTTGGGGAAGGAGTTGCGGACGGAGTTTCGTTCGCGAGAGCTGCTTACGACCACCGTCGTGTTCATTTTGGTGGTGCTGATTCTTTTCAGCTTTGCGATCAATCCTAGCGCGGAGGAGTCGAGGGAGTTTGGGCCGGGCTTGCTGTGGCTGGCGATTCTGTTTGCGGCTTCGTTGATGCTGCAGCCTTGCTTTCTGCGTGAGCAGACGAATGACACGCTCAGCTCTTTGCGGCTGGCCGTGGATGATCCCTTTTCTATTTTTCTAGCGAAGTTGATTGCCAATACGCTATTCCTGCTGCTGACGGAAATTCTGATGCTTCCGCTGTTTGCCGCGTTCTACAACATTTCGGTCCTTCCTGAGCTGCACTACTTGTTGTTCGTCCTGTTTCTTGGCAGCTTTGGTGTTTCGACTGTGGGGACGGCGCTTTCCGCCATTTCGGCACAGGCCCGCATGCGGGAATTGCTGTTGCCTTTGCTTCTGCTACCGCTGCTCACGCCGATTCTAGTGGTGAGCGCCACGGTAAGTGCCAGCTTGCTTGGTAGCGAGCCGGTGGTGCAATGGAAGGGAATTGCGTTCCTTGGAATTTTTGATGTGGTGTTTTTGACGGCGCTGTGGCTTTTCGGCGAGTATCTTCTGGAGGGATGATTCGCTCGTGATGAAACGCATCGTGTTTGCCGCTGTTTCGGTTGGACTGGTGATTGCCGGGGCTTATGCGGCTTTTTTTATCGCGCCGAACGAACGGACGATGGGCGTCCTATATAGGATTTTTTATTTTCATGCTGCCACGGCTTGGGCCGGCATGGATGCGTTCTTGGTGTGCTTCGTGGCCAATCTGCTCTATGTATGGAAGCGGCGGCAAGCGTTCGATTCGTTGGGTGTGGCCAGCGCCGAGGTTGGGCTGGTCTGCACGACCGTTGTGTTGATCACCGGGCCGATTTGGGCGAAGCCGGCGTGGGGGATTTGGTGGACCTGGGATGCGCGGCTGACGTCCACCTTTGTGTTGTGGCTGCTTTATATTTCGTACCTGCTCTTGCGTTCGCTGATTGAAGAGTCCGACCGGCGGGCTTTGCTGAGCGCGTTGTTCGGGATTTTTGCCTACCTGGATGTGCCGCTGGTGTTTTTTTCGATCCGGTGGTGGCGTACGCAGCATCCGGCGCCGGTGATTATGGGCGGGCCAGGATCCGGGCTCGATCCAACGATGAGCAAGGTTTTCTTTTTTAATGTTTTGGCGATGCATGTTCTGGCGTTGTTTTTGATTGTCGAGCGGTATCGCCTGGAGAAGATGAAGAGCGATGTGGAAATTCTGGAGCGAGAGCTGGGGGTTTCGTGAAGAATCTGAATAGCGTGTTCGCGGCATATGCGATCGGGTGGGCCGTATTTTTTCTGTTTTATGTGACCATTGCGAAGAGGACTTCGGATTTGCAGGAGTCGATTGAGCGGTTGAAGAATGGCCGGAAGTAGGGGATGGAGACGGAATGGCAAACCGGTGAGGGTGCTGAGTTTAGAAGGTGGACGGAGCACAACCCTAAGAGCTAGACCACGATTGATGTTGGGACTGGGAAGGCAAGAAGCGGGGGAAGCACGGATCTGAAGGCCCTCCAAGACGCTGGCTTCAAGGCGCAGAAAAAGCCCGCCTCCGAAGGCGGCCGCTCCAAAGGACGGTATAGAGGCGGATCGTGACGAACGGAAAGAAGCGCGTGGGGATTGTACTGTTCCAGCTTGGGGGGCCGGACTCGCTGGATAGTGTTGAGCCGTTTCTTCGGAACCTTTTTTCCGACCCGGATATTATTCCGCTGGGGCCGCTTAATTTTGTGCGCGGGCCCTTGGCTCGGTACATCGCCAGGAAACGGACGCCGCCAGTGGCCGGACGGTATGCCATGATCGGCCGGCGGTCCCCGATTGCGATTCTGACCGAGCGGCAGCGGGTGCGGCTGGTGCAGGCGCTCGCGCCGTACGTCGATCCTGTGGCGGTGACGGCTATGCGCTACTGGAAACCACTCACCGAAGACGCGGTCGGTAGTCTGCAACGGGCGGGGCGGCTAGATGAGCTGGTGCTGCTGCCTTTGTATCCGCACTATTCTTACGCGACGACGCTGAGCAGCTTGAAGGAGTGGCGGCGAGTTTATGGGCAGCCGGTGGACTCGGTCCCGGAGCGGACGGTGGAGGCTTTCTACGATCATCCTTTGTATATCGAAGCATTGGTCAACAACATCGGGAAGTGTTTGCGGCAATTCCCGGATGCTTCACGGATTCATTTGATTTTCAGCGCGCATGGATTGCCGATGAGTTTAGTGGAGAAGGGCGATCCTTACCCGAAGCATGTGGCGGAGACCGTGCGGCTGGTTTGCGCGAAGGGTGCGATGCGGTTTCCGCATTGGCCGAAGACGCATTTGCTTTGCTACCAGAGCAAAGTGGGACCGGCGAAGTGGCTCGAGCCCTCATTTCTTGGAACACTGGAGAGGCTTGGACATGAGGGCGTGAAGGAAGCGATGGTGGTGCCGATTTCGTTTGTGACGGAGCACATTGAGACTTTGCATGAGATCAATATGGATGGGCGGGCGGATGCGAAGAAGGCTGGGATTGAGCGGTTTCGGATGATGCCCGCGGTCGGAGATTCGCCGGCGTTCATAGGGACGTTGAAAGACTTGGTGTTGCGGGCGGTAGAGGTGAAAGCGTAGGGGTGGGAAGGAAAGAGCGTCAGGCCTCGAAGGCCGGAGCGACGGGTTAGAGATTTCTGATTGTGGTACAATCCTTCGCGGTTCAGGGTGCTCCACGCGTTGCGGTATACTCTGTCTTTCGAGTTTGGGACTCGGAATACACGATGGTTACGGATCGTTCCGGCATTCATAAATATGCTTTGTTTGTCGTCGCTTGGGCGCTGATTCTTCTTACCGCTGGGGCTCTTGTTACCTCCGAGGATGCCGCGCTGGCGGTGCCGGATTGGCCGCTTTCCTATGGCAGTTTGAATCCGCCGATGGTGGGCGGCATTGCATTTGAACATTCGCACCGGTTGATCGCTGCCGGGCTAGGCGTGCTGATCATGGGCCTGGCGTTTTTGTTGTGGCGATACGATGAGCGGCCATGGGTGAAATATCTCGGGCTTGCGGCCGTTGGGGGCGTGATCGTTCAGGGCGTGCTCGGCGGACTCACTGTGCTCAAGCTTTTACACTACTGGCTTCCGGTGATGCATGCGTGCACGGCAGAGATCGTGTTCGCGATTCTGGTGGCAATCGCGATGTGTACGAGCCGATGGTACATGGAGAGTTTGCCGCAGTATGTGGACCGCGGTGTTCCTTCGATTCATTCCATTGTGGTGCTCAACGCGTTGGTGATTTTCCTGCAAGTGTTAGTGGGCGCGGGGTTTCGGCACAAGTACCTTTCGCTGAAGCCACACATCTTGGGGGCGCCGATCGTGCTGGCCATGGTGGTGTGGACGGCGATCGCGTTGCGCAAGCGTTTCCCGGAGGTTTCGGCGATGGCTCGGGTGCGGAAGCTGCTGCACTCGATTGTGGGATTGCAGATTATTCTTGGGATCGCCGCGCTTTGGGCGCGCATCCAATTCGCGGATGATCCGCAGCCGTTGCCGCCCGTCGTGATTTCGACGGTGATCCATACGGTTGTTGGGGCAATCCTGTTTGCTACGTCCATTGCCACGGCGATGGTTTGCTACCGACTGGTGCCGCGGAAAAGGGAAGTGCTCTTGGCAACGGCGAAAGGCGAGGTGCCGGCTTAATGGCGAATGGCCCATCGCGTTCTGCAGTGCTCGCTCAGCCGAGCAAGCTTGGCGCCTATGTGGCACTGACCAAGCCGGACGTTTCCTTTCTTGTGCTCATGACCACCGGGGCGGGATTTTATATGGGGGTCCGCGGACCCGTGCCATGGCTGCACATGATGCACGTAGTGTTCGGCACCATGCTGATCGCCGCGGGGACTGCAGCGCTGAATCATTACATCGAGAGAGACTCAGACCGGCACATGCGCAGGACGGCTTCACGGCCGCTGCCCACGGGATTGTTGTCGCCTGCCGAGGCGTTTTGGTTCGGACTTGTGCTTGCGCTCGCCGGAGCCATCGATCTTTATTTTGTTGCGGGGTATGTTGCGTGCCTGCTTGGCGTGTTTACCAGCTTGAGTTATTTGCTGGCGTACACGCCGCTGAAAAAGCGCACTATTTGGGCCACGTTTATCGGTGCGATTCCGGGAGCGATCCCGCCGATGATCGGCTGGACGGCGGCGACAGGGAAACTGGATGCTGGGGCCTGGCTGCTATTTGCGATTTTGTTTTTCTGGCAATTTCCGCACTTTCACGCGATCAGTTGGATGTACCGCGAGGACTATGCACGGGCTGGGATTTTGATGCTGCCGGTTGTCGATAAGGATGGGGCGCGGACGTTCCGGCAGATTATTTTGTATGCCTGCGGGCTGGTGGCGGTAAGTTTGCTGCCTGCGGTGATGGGATTTGCGGGGGTGCTGTATTTCTTTGGTGCGCTGGTGACGTGCACGGCTAGCTTGCAGGTTTGCTTGTGGGCAGCGTCGACGAGAACCAATACGCGGGCGAAGTGGCTGATGCACGCAACGGTCATGCACATTCCGATCCTGTTGGGGTTGATGGTGTATGACAAGATTCCACGGTGAAGAGCGAACGAAGAAAGAAGGAAGACAAGAAAAAGCCTCAGGGCTGGAAGGCCTGAGCTACAAGTGCGGATTCCCTTGATGATATCCCAAGCGGGTTTGAATGCGGCGCTCAATGGCGCTAGCGCTGTGTTGCTGGCTTGCGGATATGCGGCGGTTCGGTCAGGAAAAATTCAACTACACAAGAGATTTATGATTTCGGCGTTTGCCGTGTCGTGCGCTTTTCTGGTGTCCTACGTCATCTACCATATTCGGATTCGCGAAGTGATTCATTTCCAGGGACAAGGATGGATCCGGCCGGTTTATTTCACGCTGCTGACGTCGCATACGATACTGGCGATTGTGATTGTGCCGATGATTTTGATTACGTTGCGGCGCGCTTGGGTGGGGCGGTTTGATAAGCACCGGTTGATCGCAAGGTGGACGTTGCCCCTGTGGTTCTATGTGTCGGTCACCGGGGTGATTGTGTATTTCATGGTCTATCAAATTTACGCGCCGCGCTAGGAAGACAACCCGCAGAGGCTAGAAGCAGGCGCGGAGTGGAGATGGCGGCGGGAGGCTCAAGATGTGCGGATTTTGTGCCGACATGGCGCACCGCATGCTGCGCCCCTGCGCCGGGAGTGCGGCGTTGTGCGCCGGCACGTAGGGTGGGTTTTCATGAAGATACTTTTGTTTGGGGCGACGGGGTCAGCTGGGGGGGCGGTGTTAGAGGCCTGCCTGGCGGCTTCTAATGTTGCAGAGGTGCGCGCGATTGCGCGGCGGCCGTTGATGAACACGAGTGGCAAGTTGCGGACGTTTGTCCATAAGGATTTTTTGGATTACGCCACGGTGGAAGAGGCTTTTCGCGGAATCGATGCTTGCTTGTTTTGCCTCGGTATTTCAGTGACGCAGGTTTCGAAGGAGGAGTATCGGACGATCGCTTACTCCTACACGCTTGCGGCGGCGAACATGTTGAAGCGGTGCAGCCCGGATGCGGCGTTTCATTACATCAGCGGGAGGGGAACTGACGCGGGCAGCCGGATATTCTGGTCGCAGGTAAAGGCCCAGGTGGAGAAGGATTTGATCCGTCTGGTTGCGGCGGATTGCTGGCGGCCGGCGTTCATTGATGCCAAGCCTTCGGCGAGCTTGCCGGGGGTTTATGCATGGTTTTTTCCCTTGGGAAAATTGTTGAAGCCGTTTCCGAGTTTGTATGTGCATGGACGGGATCTTGGGCGGGCGATGATTCAAGCTACGGTCGAGAACATGCGCGGGCGGGTGTTTGAGAACGCGGAGATTCGGGAGATTGCGGGAAGGGCGATGTTTTAGTTCGGTTTCGAGAGGCAGCCCGTCCCGCCTTCGGCGCTGGTTTGCGGTAGGCTCTCGCGATTGCGGGAAGCGGGGCCCTCAGGCCTGAAGGCTTGAGCGACGGGCTCGGGATGACCGTGGTTAAGTTTAGGAGGAAAGACGCGAGGAAAAAGCATGGGTCTGAGGACCCGCCACGGCCCGGACGGACGGCTGGCTCGGTCCTTTGCTTCGCCCAGGTTAAAAAGGCAGCCGGCCGGTACGAAGAGAAGCCGCGGCGTTACTTCGACAGAATCGTGGGCTAGACCCAGCCGCGATCGTGGTAGGTGTGCGTGCCGAGGCGTAAGGCTGCTTCGATGTCTTTGCGCAGGTTGTCGTCGAGTTTGCTTATGTGGAAGCAGGTTTTGCCCTTCAGCAGTTTGAGGAGAGCCGGCGACAGCTTTTCCTTCATCACTTCATTCGTGTAGATGCACATTAGATAAAAGCCTATGAAATCTTTTTGGAGGATTGCCGACGCCATTGCTAGATCGACGGGTTTGCCGCCGTAGGCGTCGGGGATGGCCACCGGCTTCGGCACGGTCAGCTGAAAAGACTTTTTTCCAGCGCTCATACAGGGGACATCGGTACGGAATGGGGGCGAGTGGCGTTTCATGATTCTTACAAGGTCGCTGAAGCAGGCTTCTAACGGGTTTTCGATCAATTTTGATCTTGCTCGAGCAGGTGCGGGCATGGACGGGGATGCTACTGCAAGTGGGTTGGGGGTGCAAGACGGAAGAGCCGACAGACGGAAGAGAGAACGGAAGGTAGATGTGCAGGACACGGAGGAAAGGCGGAGAACAGCAGCAGGAGGCTGGGAAGCAAAGACCCAGAGGGTGGTCGACTTAAGTTCGGCTACGACATCTTCGGAAGGGCGGCGATTAGGGCGTCGGTGAATTGTTGGGTTGTGGCTTTGCCCCCAATATCGCGGGTTAAGTGCTTGCCTTCGCGGTAAACCTGCCAGAGGGCTCGTTCGACGCGGTGCGCGGTGTGGCCTTCGCCGATGTAGTTCAGCATGAGGATGGAGCTCATCAAGAGCGCAGTGGGATTGGCCATGCCTTTTCCGGCGATATCTGGTGCTGTGCCGTGCACGGCTTCGAAGATGGCGCCTTCGTCTCCAAGGTTGCCGCTGGGGACTACGCCGAGGCCACCAACGAGACCGGCGGCGAGGTCACTCATAACGTCGCCGTAGAGATTCGGAAGGAGGAGAATGTCAAATTGTTGCGGGTCGATGACGATTTGCATGCAGGCATTGTCGACGATCAGTTCCTTGTAGTCGATGTCGGAGAATTTCTCGGCAACGGCGCGCACGGACTTCAGGAAGAGGCCGTCGCTTAGTTTCATGATGTTGGCTTTGTGAATGGCGTGGATCTTTTTGCGGCCGGTCTTGCGCGCATATTCGAACGCGAATTTGGCGATGCGCGTCGAGGCCTTCTCGGTGATGATCTTGAGGCTTTCGACGACTCCGGGGACGACTTCGTGTTCCAGGCCCGAATATAGATCTTCGGTGTTTTCACGGACAATCACCACGTCCACATTGTCGAAGTGGGATCGGACACCAGGCAGATTTTTTACCGGACGCAGGTTTGCATACAATTCCAGGCTCTTGCGGAGGGCCACGTTCACGCTTGGAGCTCCCCCAGCCACGGCGGTAGCCATCGGGCCCTTCAGGGCTACGCGGTTACGGCGGACGGATTCGATCGCGGCGGTGTTCAGGACCGCTCCTTTTACGGTCGTGGTATCGGTATTTTCGGCGCGAGCTTCTAGGACTTCCCACTCGATTTGCACGCCAGAAGCGTCCAGGATGCGCCGCACTGCCACGGAGACTTCAGGGCCGATGCCTTCGCCCGGCAACAACGTAACTTTATGTTTCATGGTGCATCTATCTTAAAGGAAGCGGCTTAGCTTGTCTCGGGCGAAGCGGTTTGTTGTGCCATAGAGAATCATGTGAGACATGCAGTCGACTTCTTCCGGCTAGGCTGTGTGTTATACTGAAAATGCGTTTAGCCTGTGGAGCGATTCCGCAGGCGGAGGCTAAAGGTAAATTATGATCAATTTGACGCCGATTGCTGCCACCAAGGTTAAGGAAATCATGACCCTGCAGAATCCGGTGCCCACTGCTTTGCGAGTGGCCGTTGTGGGCGGCGGATGTTCGGGTTTCCAATACCACATGGCGTTTGAAAATCAGACGAACGACACGGACGAAGTTGTGGATTTCAACGGATTGAAGGTTGCGGTGGACCAGATGAGTTCGATGTACCTGGACGGCGTTGAGATCGATTATGTGGAGACGCTCGAGGGTGCAGGGTTCAAGTTTAACAATCCGAATGTGAAGAGCACCTGCGGGTGCGGAAGTTCGTTCAGCGTTTAAGCTTTTCTGTGATTGTGAGTTTGAAAGAGCCGGCATTTTGCCGGCTCTTTTTTTGCGGATGGGTGTATCGGAGTAGCGCGCCCACAGCTCGTATTTTAGAACAGAGGTCCCTCGCTTCGCGTGGACTCCGCTCGGGATGACAATTTTCGGGCAGCCACCCTCGGACTCGTCCTCCGGATCAATCCTATATTAAATTGATTACGGCCCCACAAATTGGCAAAGCTCCTTGGTGGTCTCTTTACTTCCAGGGCTGGGCGATTCAACATAAACTACCCGCCTGCAAAGGGGAATTCATGGCTGATAGATTTGTTGTGCTGGTCACCGGTTCGAGCACGGGATTTGGACGATTGATTACCGAGACGCTTGCGCGGCGAGGGCATACGGTTTTTGCGACGATGCGCGGTCCCGCCGTGCGCAATGCGGCGAACGCGTCCTCACTTCGCGCGCTGGCTGGCAAGGAATCGCTTGCGGTGAATGTGCTGGAGATGGATGTTAACGATGAGGTCTCCGTGGACCGCGCGGTGCACGATTGCTTGAAACAGGCTGGGCGGATCGACGTGGCCATCAATAATGCGGGATACGCCACGACCGGGCTTGCCGAAGCCACCAGCGTGGATCAGGCACGGCGGCAGATGGATACGAATTTTCTCGGCTGCGTGCGCGTGAACCGGGCGGTACTTCCGGCGATGCGGAAACAGCGAAGCGGACTGCTGCTGCATGTGACCAGCGGCGCGGGGCGGGTGGTGATCCCAGGATTTGGTTTTTATTGCGCGAGCAAATTTGCTGTGGAGGCGCTCGCGGAGGCCTATCACTACGAGCTTGCGGGGCAGGGAATTGAATCCTGCATCATTCAGCCGGGAGCTTATCAGACGGCCGTGTTCGGCAACATGGTTACGGCAGCGGATCATGCGCGGACGGAAACCTATGGAGCCGCGGCGCAGATGCCGGAGAAAGTCGGGGCGATTTTTTCCGCGACCACGGCGAACGCGCAGGATGTTGCGGACATGGTTGCGACGATTGTGGAAACTCCGGCGGGGAACCGGCAGTTGCGGTACCGCGTCAGCCCGACGGACATGGGGACGGACGCGATTAATAAGGTCTGCGAAGAAGTGCAAGGCAAAATGATCGAAGCGTTCGGACTGAGCGGGGACGTGAAGTTTGTTCAGGCTTCAGCGGCCGGCGCGGATTGAAGGACCCTGGCGGATGCGTGGTCGCACCTATGGCGCTTCGGTGGTTGGATGATCTGAAGGTCGGCCACTCCCGACTTGGCCGTGGTGGTCCACAAAGAAAGGGCAAACAGGAGGCCTTTCACTTCGTTCGGGATGACAGATTTGTCTCAGCTTAAAGTGGCCGGACCGCCCCGGAAAGCGGTTCCTCCAAAGCCGAGGACACGATTTGCTTTGTGGGTGGGTTGCCACTTATTCTAGGCTTCAGTCCGGATGAAAATAGCCCTCGCGCAATTCAATCCTACGGTTGGTGATTTTGACGGCAATTCGGCGCGTATTCTTGCGCTGGCTGCGCAAGCGAAACGGCTTGGCGCGGACCTGGTTGTCTTTTCGGAACTTTGTATTTGCGGTTACCTTCCGCTCGATCTGCTCGAACGGCCTGCGTTTATCGAGAGAAACCGCGACACGCTGAAGCACGTTGCTTCGCAAATGCCTCTGCCGGGCATTGTTGGCTATGCCGGCCGCGTCGATTCCGGTCATCATAAGGCAGGGAAGTCCATTGCCAATAAAGCGGCACTGATCTGCGATGGCCGAGTTGTTTTCGAGCAGGCCAAGATGCTGCTTCCTACTTATGACGTGTTTGACGAGTCCCGCTACTTTCAACCGGGGGAGAGGCAATATGTGTACGGACTCAACCGGGAACAGCTTGGCATCACAATTTGCGAGGACGTTTGGAACGACAAGACGTTTTGGGCTTCGCCGATGTATGCCCGCGACCCGGTGACCGAGCTGGTTTCCCTTGGGACGAGCGTGCTCATCAATATTTCCGCTTCGCCTTTCACGATTATGAAGCGGCATCTTCGGCTCGGAATGCTTCGTTCAACGGCGCTTCATCACCAGCGGCCGGTGGTCTATGTGAACCAGGTGGGAGGAAACGATTCGCTGATTTTTGATGGAGCGAGCGTGGCGTTTTCTGCCGACGGCAAGGTAGCCGCGCAGGCAAAGGCATTTGAAGAGGATCTGGTGCTGTTCGACACGATCAGCGGACAGGGCGATATTCACGAACAGCCTTCGGATGAAATCGCATATGCCTATCAAGCGCTCGTTCTGGGCACCCGCGATTATGTGCGGAAATGCGGCTTCGCCAAGGCGATTGTTGGCCTGAGCGGCGGCGTGGACTCTGCGGTTGTCGCATCGATCGCGGTGGAGGCATTGGGCGCGGGAAACGTGTTAGGGGTGTCGATGCCTGGGCCGTATTCGTCGGATGGAAGCAAGGCGGATGCGCAGGCGCTGGCAAGGAATTTGGGAATTGAGTTTTTGACCATTCCGATTTCGCCGGTGTTTGCGTCGTACCGGGAAGCGTTAGCGCCGGCGTTCAAACAGTGGCCCGCGAGCGGGGGAGACGCAACAGAGGAGAACATTCAGGCGCGGATTCGCGGCAATTATCTGATGGCGCTGTCGAACAAATTCGGTTCGCTGGTGCTCAGCACGGGGAACAAATCGGAGAATGCCGTTGGTTATTGCACGCTGTATGGCGACATGGCCGGCGGGCTGGCGGTGATTTCCGATGTGCCGAAGCTGATGGTCTACAACCTAGCGCGCTACGTCAACTGCGACAGGGAAGTGATCCCCGTCTCGACGCTCGAGAAACCTCCGTCGGCGGAGCTTCGTCCGAACCAGAAGGACACGGATTCCCTGCCAGCGTATGAGGTCCTAGACCGCATCCTGAAGGCTTATATCGAAGAAGTGAAAAGCCCTGAGGAGATTACGGCGGAGACCGGGTTCGATGTGAAGCTTGTACGCAACATCGCTGCGATGGTTGATCGCAATGAATACAAGAGGAAGCAGGCCGCGCCCGGATTGAAGATTACTTCGCGGGCGTTTGGGTTTGGCCGGCCATTTCCGATCGCGCAGAAGTTTGTGCCGTGACAGAATCGATTTTCATTGAGGATAGGTGCGTGAACAAAAACGAAAATGGAAAATGGAAAATGGAAAGCGGGCAGAAGGAAAGCCGGTTCCTCCGGCCTAACGGTCTAAGCTGCAGGCTCGGGATGAGCCTCCTGGCGGCGCTCGTCCTTTTGGGGCTTGGCGCTCGGCCTGCTGGCGCGCAACAGGCGTCGGCGCCAGGTGCGACGGGGAATTCGAAGAAAGCGATCGAGACGTTTTTGAGAAATTACTATGCGCTGGGGCCGGAGATTACCATCACAGTGGGCAATCCCAAGCCGGTTGGCAGCTCTGGACTTTCCGAGGTTTCGATCGATGTAAAGAGTGCTGACGGATCGGATACCGTCAAAATGTTCCTTACGGCGGATGGGCGCTATCTACTTCGTGGCGACCTTAATGATCTGACCGTCGATCCGTTGGCGGAGAACATCGGCAAGTTCGACCTCAAGGGCGCGCCTGTCTATGGCGATCCGAAGGCGCCGATCACGATTGTTGAGTATGGCGATTTTGAATGCCCGGTGTGCCGGAACTTCCACGACGCCGTGCGCGGGTTGCTGCCGAAGTATCCCCAGGCCAAGCTAATCTTTAAGGATTTTCCGATTGAACAGATTCACCCTTGGGCGAGGACTGCAGCGCTTGCCGGGCGATGCGCTTACCAGCAGGCACCCAAGGCTTTCTGGAAGATGTACGACCTGATTTACGACAATCAGGATCTGGTCTCGGCCGCAAATGCGTATGAGAAGATGATCGACTTTGCGGGCCAGGCGGGTCTGAATACGGAGAGTTTCAAGTCCTGCCTGAGCAGCCCGCAGGCTGCCGGCGAAGTGGATGCGAGCATAGAGAATGGGAAGCTCCTGAATGTTCGGAGCACGCCTACAGTGTTTGTAAATGGGCGACCGCTTGCCGGAGCCGATCCGCATGCCCTTCAGCAATATTTGGATTTTGAAAATGCCAAGCTAAAAACTGGCAAACCGTAACCGCGTTTCGGTGACCCTCCGAAGTACCCCCGAGGCCGGGAAAAGCCGGTCCTACCGAAAGAGCCGATGCGAGACAGGGAAGCTGCGTCCCCGGGCAGCAGACACTCAAAAGGCCTTACTTTCTGCGCCAGATTTCGTAGTTAACATAATATATCTTATCGGACACTCAATCAACGGTTTGTGCTTTCGCCTCATTCCGCTTGACGCTGATCATTCGCACGCGCACACTCACCTTCACCCGGTCCACCCTTCCCCGAAAAGTCGAGCTGAGAGGTGTCTATGCGTCGGTTTTCTCACCAAATCAGCTTCACCAGTTCTGCGTGGCCCGCGCTGTTCCGTGAAGCGATTGATCCCTTCTCTCCGATTCGTCTGCCCATCGAGGCTCTTGGCGGCAAACTCATCAGCGCCTTCTTCACCGACGATTGCTACGATGTTCTGGCGCTGTCGGAGTTTCCGGCTGCCGTTTCCGCCGACGACATTTCCATAGCGTTTTACGCCGGTGGAGCGGTCGCGACCATTCGTTCGTCGCCGCTCCTCACCGCTTCGCAGGCCCACGAATCCAAGCGGAGGTCTGTCGCCCTCTCGCCGCGCGATGTGCCCAGTTCCTGTGTTCGCGCTACCCCCGCTTCCTGACGAGCGAACACATCGCGTTGCGAAGTTTGCCTTTGCCAGTTAGTTCCTCTGCTAAAATTTTAGCGTGTCCATCTCGAGCCCGACCCCTGCCCTGGCGCATATCCGCCTTCACCCCATCAAAGCGCTGGATCCGGTGACCGTTACGGAGGCACGGATCTCGCCTTCGGGCGGTTTAGCGCTTGATCGCGCGTGGGCTCTTTATTCGGTCGACGGCAGATGGGTCAACGGCAAACGCACCCCACTTGTTCATCACATTCGCGCCGCGTATTCTGGGGATCTTCGCAAGGTCACGCTGTCCGTGCCGACGGATCGCCGAGAAATTCCCTCGCGCACGTTTACGTTTCCCGAAGCAGCAGAAGATGCCGCCGAATGGTTCAGCGTATTCTTCGAGCAGCAGATCATCGTGCGTTATTCCGAAGGCGGTTTCCCTGACGATACGATCGCCAACGGCCCGACGATCGTTTCTACCGCTACTTTGCGGGCCGTCGCGGATTGGTTTCCCGGTCTGGCGCTTGAAAATGTGCGCCGCCGCTTTCGCACTACGCTCGAGATCGACGGAGTTCCGGCTTTTTGGGAGGATCAGCTTTTCGGGGAAAACGAACGCAGTGTGGTGCGGTTTTCCATTGGTGAGGTGCATCTCGAGGGGAGTAACCCTTGCGCTCGTTGTCCTGTGCCGCCGCGCGATCCCTGTACCGGTGTGAATCTTGACGGCTTCCAAAAACGATTCACGCAACAGCGCGAAGCGAATCTGCCGGAGTCTTCTCCACGCGAGAGGTTCGATCATTTTTACCGGCTATCCACCAACACCCGAGTACCTAGCACGGAGTGCGGCAAAATTCTGCGCGTACACGACTCGATTCAAAAACACTGACGGCTGGCCAGTCTAAAGTCCGGCCACTCCATGTCCATCGGCGTCAGTTGAAATATCTGCGGGGTGGGAACATGCCGCGGCGCAGGAGTTCCCTGCCCTAGGTCGGCGGATTTTTCGGACAGTTGACGGAGAATTGTTCCGTCAGCCCAGGAAATGGCCGGGGCGATTGAATTCGGCGAACTCCCAATAAATAGCGACCGAACATGAACTCCTTGCGCAAATGACGCACCCGCGCGTAGATGCTTGGTTCAGGCAAGATTCTCTTTTGGACGCGTTCCCTGAGGCTCATCGAGGAGCCGTATTGCGGGCAGAGCACATCCAACTGCGTTGGCATGTGCTCCCTTGTCACCCGGCATTCGCTTTCACTGCGCTACGTCCGTCAGCCGTTTCGCTTCGGCTGGTGCCGCAGTTCCTGTTGCAACTCCCCTAACCCCTTCCTGATCTTCGACATCCGTGCCCGGCACAATGGGGTCAAGGTGTCGCACTGCCGGCCGAACCGCTACGCCGCCGCCACAGGTTTTCCTGGTTTTCCACACTTTTCCACAGATACCGGGGTTGTAATAATGCAGCCGTGGTATTTGCGAGCTTTGTATCGGTCCTGTTTCATTTTGTGGGTCAATGCAGGATTGTTGCCGGCGTCCCTTATTGATCGCAACACTGCAAGGGATGGCTGGCGTCTATGTGATTCGGCCGTCGCGTTCGGCGTCGCGCACCGCAGTTCGATGTAGTTGCAAACAAAAACCGCCCGATTGCCCGGGACCGTCTAATTTCTGTTTGTGTTTTTGTCGAACTAGCGCGATCGAATCTCGACTCTGCTCTCCGCCATGGTCCCCGGAGGCGACACGCCCTTCAAGCTTTCCAGCATCTGTTCTTTGCGGTAGACCAAGGAATTGATGTCGTAGGTAGCTAACTCAAAACCATGGCCGTGAGTGATCGCGTCGGTCGGGCATGCCTCCACGCAATAGCCACAGAAGATGCAACGCGAATAGTCGATGTTGTAGATCTTGGCGTAGCGTTCGCCCGCGGAAATCCTTTTGTCCTCAGTGTTCTCCGCAGCTTCAATATAGATGCAATTCGAGGGGCAGGCGGCTGCGCACAAAAAACAGCCGACACATTTCTCCAAGCCGGTTTCGTCGCGGTGTAACACGTGAATACCGCGGTAGCGCGGCTGAAACGTCACCGGAGTGGCGGGATAATTCTCCGTCACAGTCTTTTCAAACATGGTTTTGAACGTGACGCTGAAGCCCTTCACAAGCGCGACGGCGGTTTGCCCAATTTGAGTGATCAGAGAGGCCATAGGAATTCCAGTCTAACAAAGCGCCGACGACTCTCGCAAACGAGATTGCGTTGCGGAGGCGAGACGCTACGAAAAGGTACGGGTGTAACGACCCGCCACTGCCTTGCTGGAGCGATTGTGGCCGGGGTTGTTCACTTCAGGGCGTCGACGATTTGTTTGCCGTGGAAGCGGCCGTTTTCGATGAAGATTTCCCCGGTATGCCTGCCGGCAATCACCACGCCTGCCAGGTAAATGCCTTTCACGTTGCTTTCAAGGGTGTCAGGATGCAGATGCGGCTTCCGGCTGTCCTTGTCGAGTTTCACGCCGAGAGCTTCGATGAATTCGTAATCGGGGTGGTAGCCTGTCAGAGCGAATACCTGTTTCGCCGGGACCAGACGCGCGCCACCGCCATTCTGGACCATCACTCCTTCGCGCACGATCTCCTTGATCGTGGAGTTAAACACGGCGGCGATCTGACCGGCTTTGATGCGGTTCTCGATGTCGGGTTTGACCCAATATTTGATGGACTGCCCCAGTTCCTTGCCGCGAACCAGAAGCGTTACATGCGCCCCATTCCGCCAAAGATCCAGCGCAGTCTCTACCGCAGAATTTTTCCCGCCAATGACGACAACGTCCTGACCCCAGAATTCGTGCGGCTCCGTGTAGTAGTGATTTACGTGCGGTTGATGCTCTCCGGGCACGCCCATCTCGTTCGGTAAATCGTAGTATCCCGTTGCGACCACGATGTTTTTCGCGGAATATTGTTGTTCTGTCCCGGTTTCCGTTTGCGTCACGACCGTGAATGCGCCCGCATGGCCATCGACGCGCAGCACCTTCTCAAACAGCCGCAATTCCAAAGCATAGAATTCAGCGCCCTTGCGGTAATACTTCAGCGCCTCGGCCCGCGTGGGTTTTTCCCCGCCACATACCATGGGGAGATTTCCGATCTCCAGCAACTCGGGAGTGGTGAAAAACACCATGTTCACCGGGTAGTGGTAGATCGAATTGCAGAGGCAGCCTTTGTCGATCACCAGAGCCTTTAGACCTGAGCGTTTTGCTTCCATGGCGCAGGCTAGTCCTGTGGGCCCTGCGCCTACACAAATAATGTCGTATGTGGTCATGCCTTTTGGATTTCTCCGTCGTTTTTTCGGTTACACAAAACCGCTTGGGCGGTCAGCTGAACCTTTGTTGGATCCTACTTGTGATTCGGTGTTGCCCTCGATTTTGCCGCTTTCATCGCGGAACAACTCACGGTTTCCGCCTTCTGCGTTTTAACGTCAAGCTGATAGCACCTCCTCGCTTCGTCTCGAACGTACAGGGCAGTCCCCGAAAGTTTCAGCTTTGTAATGTAGATGGTTTGTACGTCGGTCTCTAACTCTTTCTTGATCGGGACCGTGTAGACTTTGGCTCGCCACAGTTCCTTGGCGGAGTCCGCGTCCGCGGCAACCACAAATTCATCGATTCCGTCTCCGGCGGTTGAGTATGTCACCCCGTCGCCCGTCACTGGCGCGACCGACTTTGGTGGCGTTCGTTTTGCCCACAACGCCACTGGGATTAGCAACACGAAGAACGATAGGCAAAGCTGAACCGTCGTTGTGCCTTGCATTCCTCAACCCCCTAACCTTACTGCGAACGGAGGACTTAGTTCCCTCTCTTCGGAGACTCCGCTCGGACTGACAAATCCAACCGTGCGACGGAACAATAACAGGTCGAACTTATGGTTTGTGAGTCCCCAAAATCGTTTCTAATTCTTCGCGAAACTTTTCCAAGTCGTTTAGACGTTCCTTTGTTGCGGGTCGTTCTGTTTTCTTCCAGACAAAGACGTCGCCTGAAGTCCTCTTCAATCGCACACTCAGATTTCCATCTACGATTACCGTCACCGGAGCCATTAACCGCAGTCCTCCATTTTCGACCGGAGCCAACAATGCGGCGCATTCGCCGCGATGGACGCATAAGACTTTTTCGTAGGGTGGTATCGAGAGCGCGCGGAAACCTGCTTCAAATAGATGCTGCAAAACGTTTGTTTGTGTTTTCGTGAATTCCGGCATCGGCGGAATTATACACCGCCGAGTTGGTGGCCCGATGAGGAGACCAGGCACAGTGAGTAGAAAGGCCTCAAGCCTGAGCTGCAGGGTGCTTACGGCAAAGATGCACGGGCTAGGCCGCGGTGGAGTCCGCAGCTTCTGTGCCTTCGAGTTGGGCCAAAATATCTCGGAGGGTGCGGATGAGCTCGTCTCGGGAGACGTGGCTTTTCTTGAACTGGAGGCGGAAACGGAAGGCTTCGTCTTCTGCCTCAAAATGAAAGATGAAGGGCTGCGGGCGCTGCGGACCCGTCTTTTCGTCGGCGCGTTCCTTGCGCGCTTCGTCGCGCGTCAAGCCGCCTTGCAAGATTCGCGCCAGGATTTCGAGCATCTTTTTTTCTGTCGGCTGCTTGGCGATTTGCAAGAGCAGAGACTTAGACACCAAGCCGGCTTCGACACACTTCTTGCGAATCGGTTCGGGGATGTTGCGAAGGAAGAGCGTTTCGCTGACCGAACTGCGCGAGCGCCCGATCTTCTTTGCCACGTCGTCGTGTGTGTAATCGAACTGGTCGGCCAGACGGGCCAAACCGTCGGCTTCCTCGAACGGCGTCAAATCTTTCCTCTGAATATTCTCGATGAGCGCGATTTCCAGCGTTTCGGCGTCATCCGCCATTTTCTCGATGGACGGCAATTCGCGCAAACCGGCGGCGCGTCCAGCGTGATAGCGGCGCTCCCCGGAAATGATGTAATAGCAATCCTCGCGAGGAACAAAGCGCACGAGCAGCGGCTCGAGAATACCTTTTTCGCGAATCGATTCCGTCAATTCGCGCAAGTCTCCCAACGCTTTCCGCGGCTGGTCGGGATTCGGGCGAATCTGGTCGACCGGGATCATCCGTCCGACGGCTGCCCCGCTGTAGCTTGTCAGTGCTTCTACGTAGTGCGCGTCATGCCGCATCTTCAGCGTGACTGGCAACCCTGCTTTCTTCGACACGTTGTATGACCTCCGAAGCAAGTTTCTTGTACTCGAGTGCTCCCGGAGATTTGGGGGCAAACGAAAAAATAGTTTCTTTGTAGGCGGGACTCTCTTCGAGACGCACGTTCTTGCTAATTTTCGTCTTGAAAAGAACCTCGCCGAAGACGGAGCGGATTTGACCGTGGGTGTCGCGCGAAATATTGGTCCTCTTGTCGAATAACGTGATGACCACACCTAGCATGCGCAATTGCGGATTGGGCCGTGCGCGGATGCGTTCGTAGGTCTCGAGCAGATCGTCGGTGCCTTCAATCGCAAAATAGGCCGCTTGGATTGGCACCAAAAGATGCGTCGCGGAAACCAGAGCATTCACCGTCAGGATTCCCAGAGACGGAGGCGTGTCGATCACAATGTAGTCGTAATCTTTCAGGACCGGCGCCAGCGCGTCTTTCAAGCGGTACGGTGCGTCGAATTGTCCGCTCAACACCGTTTCCAATTTCGCCAGAGCCAGGCGGCCCGGTCCGACGCTCAACATTGCATCTTTGCTCGGCTTGATGATGTTCGCCATGGGCGTGCGTGTGTCTCCAAGCACGTCGAACATGGATTCCTTCACTTCACCCATATCGAAGAAGGCAATCGTAGAGTTTGCCTGCGGGTCCAGATCGATCAGCAGCGTGCGACGTTCTTTTGTCGCAATGCCAGCCGCCAAATTGATCGCCGTCGTGGTCTTGCCAACGCCACCCTTCTGGTTCGCAACCGTGATGATTGCTGTCATCTACTCTCTCACCCTTCGACTACTTCCCTCTTCTCATCGCCGAACACACAACGGCCCATTCTTCAGGCACTGATACCACTTCGATTCTGTTTGTGTTTATGCCGGCAGACGGGGCCAGTGGCATACCGGTACTGTAAATTCCTTGGCCTCGCGCGTGCAAGTACAAATTGCCATTTTTGTAGGCGGGCGGTGGAAATCTTGCCGGTGGGCAGGAGAAAGCCTGCGAAGAGCCGCACCCCTGGGAAGAGGTGAGCTAGAGGGAGAAGGTCAAAATTGGAGGGAGGATTTTCAAATCGGACCGAGGACGATCACAATGGATCTCGACAAGACGGGTCCGTTTGTAGCGATTGAGAGGCGAGAACAGCCCTACCAAACGCTAGAGGAAACCGCGGCAGGCAGCTCGACCTGCAGCAAGGGTCGGTTAGAAATCGACCCCCCAGAATTCTTCCGGCGGATGGACCAATTCGAGACCCAGTTCCCAGCCGCTGCGGCCTTCGTGACCGCGCCAGATCAGGACGGCCTCGGATTCCTTTTGGTTGCTGGCGTTTTTCAACTTGAGTTTCTGCCCCACGGCAAAACCTTGCGGGACAATGGCCAGGCAGCCCTTGGGGCTAATGTCGACGGTGTAGCCTTGCGCCTGGTGATCTGCGCCTCGCTCGGTCCACAGCACGGTCACGTTCACACGCGAGTTCACGCGGGTGCCTGCACGCATGTATTGCAGCATCTTCAGCCCATAATCCGATTCGCCACTCACGTCTACCCCTCCGGCTATTGCCTCTAGACCTTGCCCGTAAGTTCTCACGTTAGGGCGTCCATATCGCTGCGTCAATGAGAGTTAGCGCGGTCATCCCTTATCAGTCACGGGCGAGTGCGGGAAAAACACAGGTCTGAAGACTCACGACCACTGAGACTGCGGGGATGCTACGGTTGGCAGCGCTAAGTTCTGAAGGTTAGGAGATTTTCCGGACACCGGGCGCGGGCGTACTGCTCCCCGACACGGGGGGGGGGTGCGGCTGAGATGGTAGTTACGTTGGAGCGCTCGGAAGGTGGAGGGAGCGGCGGCGCCAGAACGCCAAGAGGAGGATGCCGATCAGGATTAGCGAGAAGCTTAGGCCGATCCAGAGGCCCAGGGCTCCCCAGTGCTTGTGAAAGCAGAGGTAGACGCCCAAGGGAAGTCCGAGCAGCCAGTAGGCCGAGAAGTGGCAGAGCATGGGCGTGCGCGTGTCGCCGGTGCCGCGCAGGGAGCCTGTGGCGACGGTCTGAATGCCATCGAAGAGCTGGAAAGCCGCGCCAGCCATGAGAAGAATCGTGGCGCTGTGGATCACGGTCTCGTTGGCGGTGTAGAAGCGGGCGATGTATCGGGGGAAGATCAGGAGCACGGCGCTCATACAGGCCATAAAGGAAGCACCCAGGATGATGGCGGTGTTTCCTGCGTTGCGGGCGCCGACGGGGTCGCGTCTGCCGAGGGCTTGGCCGACACGGACGGCGGCAGCGGCGGATATGCCGAGAGGAACCATGTAGGTAAAAGCGACGGTGTTCAGCGCGATCTGGTGGCCGGCCTGGGCGATGGCACCTAGGCGGGCAATAAGCGCGGCGACCAGCGCGAAGACGGCCACTTCGGCGGTTTGCTGGAGCGCGGCCGGAACGCCCAGGGAAATGAGCTGGCGAATACGAATCAGATCGGGTTGAAGCGGGGTGCTGAGGAGTTCGGTTTTGTGGCGGTTGTCGTACCACAGGAGATAGACCACGAGAACAAGAGCGAGATAGCCGCGGGAGATGCAGGTGGCGATGCCGGAGCCGGTGACGCCGTGGGCACGAAAGCCGAATCGGCCGAAGATCAGGATGTAGTTGCCGGCTAGGTTGACTAGGTTGGCGGTAACCAGCGCGAAGGCGATGGGGCGCACCATGTTCATCCCCTGGAGCGTGCGGCGGACCGCGAAATAGAGGAGCAGAGGGACCAGGCCTGCGGCGAGCGTGCGCATATAGGGCGCAGCCAGGACGGCGACGGGGTGGGTCACGCCGACCCGCTCGAAATATTTCGGAATGATCCAAACGGGAATGGCGAGGAAAGGCGCCAGGGCAAAGCTTAGGTAGATGCCGTTGACGAGGGAAGTGTGGCAATCCTCTCGGCGGCCGGCACCGAAGGCCTGGGAGACCAGGGTATCGAGGCCGACGAGGATGCCTTCGCCGAAAAAGGCGAAGATAATAAAGAGACTGGAGGCGATGCTGACGGCACCGATGGCTTCAGCGGAGTTGGGTAGGCGGCCGACCATCATGGTGTCGACGATCATCATGCTCATCCAGCCGATTTCGGCGAGGATCAGTGGCAGCGCCAGGCGGAGAGTGGGGCGGAGTTCCGCGCGGAAGATGGGAAGGAAAGACATGGGGAGTTACGAAGATAGCAGAGGCTGTCGGGAATACGCCACGGAGTGGGGGTGTGTTCGTCCTAGGATTTTCAAAAGCAGGGAACTTTGGGGACATGGGGCGCAGCATGCTGCGTTGCTAGCGGACCCCACAAAGAAAAACCCGAGAGAAAGGCACTGCTCTAAGGACCGGCCACCTACGGTTACATTTTGTAGCGGCCTAGGTCTTCGTCGCTTAGGCCTTCCAGGTAGTTGCGGAGTTGCTCGTTGGTGGTGCGCTCGGCGAGCGCGGAACTCACTTTGGAGTTTTTCAGGACTACTTCGTCTACGAAAATTGGGCAATCCATGCGTAACGCCAAGGCTAGAGCGTCACTCGGACGCGAGTCGATGCTCATCAATTCGCCGTCGCGCTCGACCCAGATCAAGGCATAGAAGGTATCATCGCGTAGGTCGTTGACTACGATTTTTTGGACAGAGACTTCCAAACCTTGCAGGACATTTTTCAGAAGGTCATGCGTCATCGGACGCGGGGTCTGAACTTTTTCGATTTCAAGGGCGATGGCGTTTGCTTCGTAGGCCCCTACCCAGATCGGCAGA
Source organism: Candidatus Acidiferrales bacterium (assembly GCA_963722985.1). Taxonomy (GTDB): domain Bacteria; phylum Acidobacteriota; class Terriglobia; order Acidiferrales; family UBA7541; genus Acidiferrum. The sequence goes on from CAVROZ010000014.1 coordinate 224,000, forward strand.
ATCGCCTGGCCCTGCACATCCTTTAAAACCACAATCGGCATCTGCGTAACGGGGTCCATCATCAGGCCGCGTATCTTCATTTCTACTTCCATCGCGCCCTCCTTGCAGATACCTTTGCCGCCTCGAAAAAGCACGGGTCTGAAAACCCGCCACTAAATGCGCTCGCCCACCAGGCTGTTCGGCGTGGCTGCTACCACGCGAACCTGGACGTAGTCTCCCAAACTTTCTTGCTCGCGGGAAGTGAAATTCATCACCTTGTTCGCGGAGGTATGACCGGACCATTGATTCTCTTTGCGGGACTTCCCCTCCACCATGACCTCAAAGTCGCGACCGATGAGTTGTTCGTTTCTGGCGCGCTGAATTTCTCGTTGCCTTTCCAGCAAAATGGCGAGGCGGCGGGATTTTTCCTGTTCTGGAATCGCATCATCCATCGTTAAAGAGGGCGTATTGGGCCTTGGCGAATACTTGAAGCAAAAAGCGCCGTCATATTGCGCCAAATCGAGCAGTGAAAGCGTTTCCTGAAAGTCCTTCTCGGTTTCGCCGGGAAATCCCACGATCAAGTCGGTGGTCAGACTGATTTCCCGCCTCGCGGCGCGCAGCATGGCAATTTTTTCGAGATATTCATCGCGCGTATAGTTGCGCGCCATGGCGCGCAACACTTTCGTTGAACCGCTCTGCACCGGCAAGTGCACGTGCTCGCAGATTTCGGGCACAGCTTCCATCGCTTGCACGATGTCGTTCCCGAAATCGCGCGGATGAGAGGTTGTGAATCTTACGCGGCGAATGCCCTCCACTTGCGCAACGGCCACTAGCAATTCGGAAAACAGCATCTTGCGCGCGTCCGGGTCGGCGTAGGAATTTACTGTCTGTCCGAGAAGCTGCACTTCGGTGTAGCCGGAACGGGCGAGTTGGCGCACTTCTTCGAGGATCGATGCGCTTGATCGGCTACGTTCTGGGCCCCGCGTGAATGGAACCACGCAGTAGGAGCAGGCCTTATCACAGCCCTCGATGATGGTGAGATAGGCGCGCCAGGGATTGTCGCGACGCGTCAGTTCGGTCTCGAAGGTTTCGTCCGTGTCGGTTTCAAGACCAGTTACACGCCGCTTTCCTGCTTCGAGTTCCGCGAGCATTTGCGGCAATTTTCTGTAGCTCGCGCTTCCGCAGACAAGGCTGACCCAAGGAGCCCGGGAAAAGATTCTTTCGCCTTCTTGCTGCGCCACGCAACCTAGGACGCCGATGATTTTTGGCGGTTGGGGAGCAAAACCCGCAGGGCTCGTGGACTCGCTGCGCGCTACAACCGGGCGGAATTCGCCCAATCGCGAGAAAACTTTTTGGGCGGCTTTTTCGCGGATCGAGCAAGTGTTGTAAAGAATGACGCTGGCGGCTTCGATGGATTCGACCTGTTTGTAGCCTCTTGCGAGCAGCACACCTGCTACTTTTTCGGAATCGTGCTCGTTCATCTGGCAGCCGAAGGTTTCGAGGTAGAAGGTGCCGCGTAGCGGTTGACCGCCGGGGGCAACGAACGGCGCCCGCCTAGGAAGGCGGCCGCTACATGGATCCGCGCCGATTAAACGGTCCAAGCTAATGTCGAACGTGTTGGCCATATGACTGCAGTTTATCATTGTTTCGATGACGGGATTTGGGGCTTGGGACGAAGGAATGGGTCGCTTCGGAAGGTGGCCCGTACACCGGCAAAACAAGCACGGCCTAAGAACCCGCTACTACCAGGCGCAGAGTTACTCGGCTCCGCCTTGGATGTTTAGGGCGTAGGCGTAGTTGCCGGGGAGACTCTCGGGCAGCGTCACTTCCATGTCGTCCCGCTTTTGGTTCCACCGTAGTGTTCCGGCGGCGCCCAACAAGGTTACCGTCGCTCCTGGTTTCAGGGCAATCCCGCGAATCGTTGCGATTTTGCCTTTTGGCTCGCCCAGCAGAAACGCATACACCGCGCCATTCTTTTGCGTGAATCGCACTCGCAAACCTTCGACGGTTTCGCTCTCGGCTTTCTTCCACGGGCGCGTGCCGTAGATGCCTTCACCATTTTGCGACAGCCAGGCACCGAGCGCATCCAGGCGATCCAACTGCACCGCCGGGATGGTTCCGTCCGCCTCTGGCCCCACGTCCAAAAGCAGGTTTCCATTCTTGCTGACGATATCTACGAGCAGGTAAATCAACTCGTCCTTCTTGATCGTCTGCGCGTCGCCTTCGGCGCGGTTGTAGCCGAACGATTTGCCGAGCCCGCGGCACTCTTCCCATTTTTTAGCGCTGATGGTTTTCAGCGTTTCGTATTCCGGAGAGACAAAGTCGGCATGCTTCACGCCAAAACGATCATCGATCACTCCGTCAGGAATCGCGTTGTAATACTCGGCCATAATCTCCAGCGGACGTCCCGACGTCGGATAACTGATGTCATTCCATAGGATCGACGGATGATATTTCTGAATCAGCTCGCGCATGTGCGCATCAACATATTTTCCATAAGCTTCAGTTTGCGGCTGGACGGAGTGCGACTGTTTCCAGTCTGTGATCGGCCCCGGCACGAACGTCCAGTCGTATCCGCCGGAATAATAAAGACCCATTTTCATTCCTTGCGCGCGCACGGCAGAGGTCAGCTCTCCCACTAAATCCCTCGAAGCATGCTGGCGATCCTTCGGCAGAGTGGGATTGGGGGTGTCGCTCGGCCACAACGTGAATCCTTCGTGATGCTTCGACGTCAGGACCACGTAGCGCGCGCCGGCCATCTTGAAGACCCGGGCCCATTCGTCCGGGTGCCACTTTTGAATCTCCTGGTTGAAAGTACCGGCGAAATTGTAATAATCATAGTTCGCGCCATAATGCTCCCTGTGATATTGCTGCGTCGGCGACCCGTCCAAGCGGAGAGTATTCAGGTACCACTCGGCGTAGGGATTTCTTTTCAAGTACTCCTGTTCGGAAAGTTTGGTTCCTTCTGGCGTCAGGACTGCCCATCCAGGCACGGAATACAGTCCCCAATGAACAAAGATGCCCAGTTTCGCGTCGTCGTACCACTGCGGCAGAGGATGTTTATTCAGTGATTCGAGCGTGGCTTCGTATTTCACGTTGTTGCCCGCCACTCCAAATGGCCCGACCCCTCGCATGACCCGCGTGACAGCCAGGCACACACCAATCACCACCACGATTTCAAGCCATATGCTCCTCGATTTCATTGAACTCTCCTGTCCCGCTTCACGCTCTTCTCTATGGTATCTTTTTCACTAACTCCCCCGCTTAGCGGTCTTTGCATAAGCGGCGATGAACAGCAAGCCGAGCAACCCGTCGGTTCCCGCGAATAGAAGATCGGAGCTGTGCATTCGGCTTTGGCGGACCAGCGTTACCACCGCAATTGCATAGGTGAATTTCTCCACGATGGACGGGATCATCATCGGACGGTAGCGAATCGGATCCTGTGCGATGACCAGAAAGGCAATTTGCCACGCGAGCGCCAGACCCGCAAACCCATAATAGAAGCCCGGGTGGGTAATTGGTGGCGGATCCTTCGTTCCGATCAGATTGAACATAAAGTAGAGCGGAGTGATCACCAGCAGTCCCCAAATCCCCGCCACCCAGAACACGACCTTCGCAAATTTCATCGGCCTGCTCCTCCCGTTGAGGCTTGCCTCGTCTCGTCCATGCGTGTAATTTACTCCAAACTCGCGGTACCGCCCATGCCGAAGAGCTGGCTTTAATTGTGCAGGTTTTCGCTCGGAAGGTAGCCGCCCGTTCGGTGCTCAGGGCAGGCAGACGGCGGCCACGAGGACGCCGGTGTTTTCGCAAAATACAGTTCTGGTGCCCCTGGAGGTCGTCACCATGTTTCCCCCAACTTTTGTCGTCGCCACGTTCGCCTTCCTTTTTGCGTTCGCGCCTCTGAAGGCGCAGGACGCCGCCGCGGTGCAGAGTTATTTCAACGGGAAGCAAGTCGTTCTGAAAATTGATATGCCCGGGAGCCAGAAGGGTGTCGATCTCCGCTTCAATAAGCCCACGCCGATGGACTGGAAAGAATATGGTTCGCGCATGAAGCAGTTTGGCGCCGCGATTCATCAGGGCGATGTGGCGCGAGTCACATCCGTCGTCATCAAGGGTGACATGATCGAGTTTCAGCTCGATGGCGGTGGATTTGGCACTTTCGGCGACGACACGAACACCACCGTCACCGCCAAACCTTTGGACAAGAGCGATTATGAGAAGGATCTCGAGAGACAAATTGCGAACACGGATGACGACGACAAGCGGCGCTCCCTGCAGCGCGATCTGGATCGCGAACGTGCCCGGCGCGAACGGCAGGACGCCATCAACCAGCATCAGGCGCAGCTCGCGAGCCAGCAGAAGGCTCAAGTGGTAGCGCAAAATCGCCTTACAGGTGGATCGCGTTTCAATCTGCGCTGGCAGGGCTCGATTCCGGCCGATCAACTTACGCCGCAGGCCATAATGCAGCGGCTTTCCGAGTACGTCGATTTCAATGCGGCGCAGGCCGGGAGTGCTGTCGCCGGATCCAATCGAGGTGCCGCCAGTGCACCGGCCGATGCAGCTCCTTCGGACAGTTCGAATGTTCCGGCTACTGCAAAACTAAAACGCGGGATGAAAATAGATGAGGTCACGACGTTATTTGGACAGGGCAAGCTTCTGTCCGAATCGGTCGGCGACGGCGACCTCAAAACGCAAGTCATGGAGTACACCACCGGCGACCGGCGCGTGGACGTCACCTACGTCGAGGGTTTGGTTGTGAGGTATTCCATCACTTCGAATTGACGATTCGCGCGACCGCGAGCGTAAATCGTGCAAGAAAACCCTTGTACTTCGTCACTTGCCCTGTAGCTCATGCGAACTTACCGTTGCATTCCCTCTTTGCTTCATTCCCACTCGTCTGTTACGCTGAATTTGTCAGCAAAATTCGCGACAAATGAGGAACTGACATTATTTTCCTGCTATCGGCGCTGTACATCGGTAATCTTCTGGACATTCTTGCGCAAACGGGCCTGGTCGCACGAGTCGTGCTGGGTATCCTGCTTTTCTTTTCACTGATTTCGTGGGCGCTGATTTTTCAGAAGCTTGGACTCTTCGGACGGATTCGCCGGCAGAGCGACCAATTTCTGAAAATTTTTCGTGCTACCAAGGGCGTTGCGAATCCGCAGGGACTGGTATCTGCTGGCTCGCCGTTCGCAAACGTGTATGCCGCCGGTTACCGCGAACTGCAATCGCAGGTCTCCGGAAATGGAAGCCCTTCTCCCCAGAGAGTCAAATCGCTTCAGGCTGTGAGCGTGAGCATGCAGCTGGCGTCGACGGACGAAGTACGCCGCGCGGAAAAAGGCATGTCGTGGCTGGCTACTACCGCTGGTGTTACACCGTTCATCGGATTGTTCGGTACCGTATGGGGCATTATTGACGCGTTTTCGGGTCTTGGAACCTCCGGTGCCGCCAGCCTGCGCGCCGTCGCGCCGGGTATCGCCGAGGCGCTCGTCACCACGGCGGCCGGCCTCTTCGCGGCCATTCCTGCGCTGATCGCCTACAACTCTTTCCTTCAGGACATTCGCGATCTCGCCCAACGGCTGGATACTTTCGCGAGCGAGTTCACTTCGCAGATCGAAAAAACATTTACTTGATGAGTTGATGACCTGCCATGCCTACGCTCGCCAAATCCACGCAAACGTCGCTCTCCGAAATCAACATGGTTCCGTTCATCGATGTGGTGCTCGTGCTGTTGATCATTTTTATGATCACCGCTCCCATCCTGCAGTCCGGCATCGAGGTCGACGTGCCGAAAACGCGGACGGTCAGGGTGATTACGGAACAAAAACTCGTGGTTACCATCGACAAGACACAGCGCATCTACCTCGGGAATGATCCCGTGAACATTCACGAGCTTCCCGACAAGATCAAAAAGCAATCCAAGCACGCAAACGACGTAGTCTTCCTGCGCGCTGACGAAACCATTCCGTTCGGCGCTTTCTGCACGGTGATCGACGCGCTCCGGCAGTCCGGGATTGCCAACATCAGCATCGTTACACAACCTGTTACGGACCGTAATCGCACGCCCTGAGAGTTATGTCCGAAGCTGTTTACACCTCCGACGACCTGGACCTCAAGCGGTACTTCTCCTACTCCGTTTTCTTTCACGTCGCGCTCACTGCTGCTCTGCTGGCCGGTATTTGGCTGCACCCTACGGGTGAGGGTTGGGGCGGGATCGGCGGCGGCGACACGGGAGTCAAAGTGAATCTTGTCGCCGCTCCTGCCGCGGGAATTCCGATGCCGCCGGACATTAATCCGACGGAATCGCAAGTCGTTGATCCGACCAAGGGACTGAATGTTGAAGAACCCAAGCCGCAACCGCCGCCCGAGCCAAAAACCGAGACGGCCATTCCTAAGTTCGACAAAGAAAAACCGCTGCCTCCCAGCAAGAAATCAAAGGTCTTTGAAAACAAGAAGCCGCCTCCGGAGAACGCCGTTCCTTACGGCAAGGGCGGGCAGATGAATGTTCCGACGGGATACGCGAACGCGCCCGGGCCGCTCAATAGCGGGGTTAACGTGCAAGGTCAGGGTGGGGGCGATTTCGCGTCTCGTTACGGCTGGTATATCGAGGCCGTTCGCCGCGCCGTTAATCAAAACTGGCTGCAGAACACGATTGATCCCGGCGTGCGGGCAGCACGACGCGCGAAGACTACGGTTACGTTCACGATCAATCGCGACGGATCGGTTAAGAATATTCGCATTTCCGAATCGAGCGGCAATCGCTCGATGGACGATTCCGCATCACGCGCATTGTTGAGTATTGAGCACTTCCCGACTCTACCGGCGGACTATACCGGGCGGTATGTGGATGTGACATTTGATTTCGATTTGAGCATGGCGCAATGAGCGATGGTCGGGAAACGATGGTTGGGTGCCTACGCCATGGAAAGCACGGGTCTGAAGACCCGCCACGACAAAGAAAGCACGAAGGCGGGATAAAGCCGCCGCTACCGGCATGGCGGATACGGGTGCCTGTGGATTTTTTGAGTTATTGGTCTGTTATTCTGTTTTTGGGTTTCACCCATTTCCATCACAGGAGGAGCGCTTGTCTTTGAACAAAACTTTCTTCTCTGTTCGCACTGTGGTGAAGCTGCTCGTTCTTTCGGTCTTCCTCACGTCGTCGGTCTTTGCGCAGGACTGGTTTCGCACCGGGACCGGCCTGGGCATCGAGAAGCCGCGGATTGCGGTTTCCGACTTTGTGGCCAAGACCGATTCGGATAAACCCCATTCCACCTTGTTTACGACCGTCGTTCGCGACGATCTCGCGTTTTCCGGGATTCTCGATCTCGCAAGCCCCAGCTTTTATCCGCAGAAGACGCCGTCGCAGCCGGGTGAATTGCAGATGCTTGATTGGTCGCAACCTCCGGTAAACGCCAATTTTCTGGCCTTCGGCAATCTCACCGAGTCCACCGCGGAGGTGGCCATTTTCGCGTGGATGTACGACGTGCGAAGCCCGTCGAGCCAGGCGGTGGTCGGCAAAGTCTATCGCGGCGCGCCTACCGACGCGCAGGTTCGTAAATTTGCGCATCAGTTTGCCGATGAAATTATCAGCAAGCTTTCTGGCGGGCTGCCGAGTATCGCGTCGACCCAGATCGCTTTCGTGCGTGGCACATATGGTTCCAAGGAAATTTGGGTGATGGATTACGACGGGGCCAACCAGCATCAACTTACGTCCCTACGTTCTGTTGCTCTGACGCCACGCTGGGCCCCGGACGCTTCGCGCATTGCGTTTACTTGCTTTCAACCGGTGAGCGGCGTGGTTAGCGCGCAGATTTGCATGTATTCGTTCGATACCGGCAAGATCGTGTCCTTCGCGCGGTTCCGCGGCACCAACAATTCGCCGACCTGGTCCCCCGATGGTTCGCAGGTGATGTTTTCTTCTTCGATGCAGGGCAATCCCGCGCTCTACCTAACGGATACCAGCGGCAACCGGCCCAAGCGCCTGACTTTCGCGTCAAATGGCGCCGACACCTCTCCGGCGTGGAATCCAAAGACGGGACAGTCTGTTGCGTTTGTCAGCGATCGCGGTGGCGTTCCGCAGCTCTTTATGATGAACTCCGATGGCACCGATCCGCGGAAGATCGACCTGGGCGATATGGGTTACGTGATCGATCCGGCGTGGTCTCCGAACGGGCAGCTTCTGGCATTTTCGTGGCGGCGCCCTTCGGGAAATTACGATATCTACATCATGGATGCGGTCTCGCACCAAATCCGGGAACTGACGCGCGATTCCGGCCGCAACGAGCGCCCTTCATGGGCTCCCGATGGACGGCATCTGGTGTTTGAATCGACGCGCGGCGGCTCGCGGCAAATCTGGACTATGCTTGCTGACGGCAGCTCGCCGCACCAGTTGACGACATCCGGGCATAACGAATCGCCGAATTGGTCGACGCGCTAAAAATGCGACCGCACTCGATGCAAGGTCAACAAAGCAGGTTCCCCGCGGGGGCGACATTGTGCGCTTACTGCTGCGTTTTCGCTTCCGTTTCGCCGCGATTGCCATTAGGATATATCGTGTCACGACATATCCCCCGAACCCGGCCCTCTGGTGGTACCATCGCTTTGTCCCAGCGGACCCAACACGGGATTCTCGGTGTCTTAGGAGGACACGCATGATGCACTCGCACCGCCCGGTAGTTCGCTTCTCGGTTCTTTCGCTTTCGGTTCTCGCTGTTCTTATTGCAGGTTGCAACAAGAAGCCGCCTACGGCGGCACCTCCGGCCTATACTCCCCCGCCCGCTGCGGCGAAACCCACCGCTTCGATCAGTGCCGATCGCGATTCCATCAACAGGGGCGAATCGGTGAAGCTGACGTGGACCACCACCGATGCGACGAATGTTTCGATCGCGCCGGAAGTCGGTGCGGTGACACCGCAGGGTTCGACCACGGTCACTCCGATGGAATCGACGACGTACACGATTACCGCCAGCTCCGCCGGAGGGAACACGGACTCAAGCGTGCGCATTTCTGTCAACGCGCCCGCGCCTGCCGCCGTTGCCCCGAATACTTCTTTTGACGAGCTGTTCCTGAAGGAAGTGCGGGACGCGTATTTTGATTACGATTCCGCGCAGATTCGTCCGGACGCGCGACAGGCTTTGCAAAAGACCGCGGACTTCCTGAAGGGCTATCCCAACACACGAGTGACCATTGAGGGTCACTGCGACGAACGCGGGTCGACGGAATACAACTTGGCTCTCGGGCAGCGCCGCGCCAATGCGGTGAAGGAGTATCTGGTCAGCTTGGGAATTCCGGCCGACCATCTGAGCACGACGAGTTGGGGCAAAGAAAAGCCGTTCTGCACCGAGGCAACAGAACAGTGCTACGCACAAAACCGGCGTGGACATTTCACCCTGAACAAGTAGCGGTACCTAGGGACGCGGCAGGTTGCACCCCTATTTCAGAACGTCACGGGTCGAAAGACCCCCCGCTGCCTGGAAATGGAGTTCCGGCGGCAAGATCAATTGATGGTGCGGACCTCGGGTCCAGCCCTTCGAGGCTCCGGTTGAACATTGCTTGCCCCCCACAACAAGGCCGGCGTCGACCGAGGTTGTTCGGGCGGCAGCACACACAGCACTTGCCCCGTACGCGTACTACCAGTAAATTAAAAAGTTGGGGATAGACTCGCCACTTCCCATGGTGTCTCACTGGAGGCTTGTTCATGCGTACGCGTACTATTTTGCTTTTTGCCGGCACGATGCTCGTCAGCGCCCTTGCCGGTAGTCTCATCGGTCCTCGGCCCGCGTTGGCCGTCGCTCGCGAAATTATCGAACTTCAGCGCGACGTTACCACGCTGCTCCAGGGCCAGAAGGACCTGCAGCAGCAGATGACGCAGGACCATACTGTTCAGAAGACGCTGATCGAGCAATCCTCGGACTCGGTGAATAGGCTCAACTCCACGATGTCGAGCCTGCAGAAATCCGTGCAGGATGTCCAGGCAAATTCAGGCACTCGCCTGGATACGATGTCCACGCAGGTGCAGGGTTTGTCGGACAATCTTGAGGAAATCAAGTCGCGGTTGGGCAAACTCAATCAGCAGTTGGTGGACCTGCAAAACTCCGTGCAGAATATCGACTCGCGCCTTGCCGGCGGCGCTCCAGTGTCGGCTCCGGCGGGGGGCACAACGTCTCCGGGTCCTGGCTCCGCGTCGCTTGGGCCAGGGTCCGCCCCTTCGGGCCCGGCTCCCTCCGCGGACACGCTTTATTCCAACGGACTGCGTGACTTGACCAGCGGGAAGTACGATCTGGCACATTCGGAGTTTCTGGATTACTTGAAATATTATGGCGATACGGACCTGGCTTCGAACGCGCAGTTTTGGCTCGGCGAGATTGCTTACGCTCAGAAGAACTATGACGGCGCCGTCCAGGAATACGACAAGGTCATCAACAACTACCCGAAGAGTTTCAAACTGGCTCCCGCTCATTTAAAGAAGGGGATGGCGTTGCTCGAATTGGGGCAGAAGAGTTCTGGGGTGAAGGAGCTCAGAGAAGTTGTCAAACGTTATCCGGGCACCGAAGAAGAGCGTCGCGCCCGTGCCAAGCTGAAGGATATGGGACTTGCCGTTTCTGCCTCTGCCGCTGCCCAATAAGCTTCGCTGACTTCTATCTGTTCCTCTCCGCTGTGATCGTTGTAGCTCCCGCCTGTTGGTCAGCTCCCGTTCCACCTCAATCGAACCGTTTCCTTCGACTGACTAGTGATGGCCGCCTCCTCCACCGCCTGCGGATGTGCCACCGGAGGAACCGCCTCCCGAGTGCCCTCCGCCGCCTCCCGAGCTGCCGCTGCCTCCGGAGGAGCCGTGCGAGCCGCCTCCGCTGACGCCACCGCCGCCACCTGCATGCGCGACCACCACGGAACGCGAAGCTGCGCCCTCGCCCGTTCGGCCCACGAAATTTCCGGATTTATAGTCGAAACGGATCGCGCTGACGGTTTTCGTCGCGGCCTGGTGTTGCGTCCCGATAGGCAATGTTCCCTTCGGCAAGACCGCCGACGCCACTTTCGCTTCGATGATCGGTTGTGCCACGTGCGGCGCCGTGTGCAGCAGCGCCCGTTCCATTCCCTTCGGCACGCTGTCTCGCTCGCGCAGCTTGGTTGGCGCGTCCTGCAATTCCGCGCGCAGGTGCCCGTTGTCGATCGACAGCACCATCATGCCGGATTTCGAATTTACGGGCGGGTGGCCCTTCTGCTCCGACGCCTGCCGCGGCACAAATCCAAACCCATGGCCTTTGCCTCTCAAGAAGTGGCATTCGTGGTAACGGCGCCCTCCGACGGTCCATGTGGGATAAACATTGCATTCCGGCCGATACCGCACCCTGTTGGTCGAACGATCACGGCGCCAACAGGGATCGTTTGGATCCCATTGCGATGTATTCCATGTTCCCGCCATGCATGTCCCGTACTGGCCGGTCGCCGCGGCATTCCCTGCTACTACTTGCCACGCTTCGATTGGACATCTTGTCATCATGGCTTGATTGACCAGGATGTCTCCCTGCCGGCTTCCCGCAGCGCTCTGCTTTTCACTTGGTCCTACGGCATTTGCTGCCAGCGCCTCGGGCGCCGCCTGCGACCAGGATGTCGCTTGAGGCGGCAAGTTCACGACCGGTGGTTCCACCGCAGCGTGTGGCTGCCAACATTTTCGATCGGTCTGGCAATCATAAAACTGACCTTGTTCGACCATGCCAGCCAGACCGGGAATTGGCTCTTTCAACCCACTGTCCCGCAATCCTTCATCGATTCGCGCTTGGCGGGTTGCCAAGCGACTCGCCACCCATTGATCCCACTCTTGCTCCTCAGGAGCTTTTTGCCGCAGGGGCAATTGGATCGGTTGTTGTCCTTTCACGTAAGCGATCGCTTCTCCTTGGCGCAGAACGCCAAAGGCGCTGCTCTGTTCGATCATCTGCGTGCCTTCGACGGCTTCGAACAGCCCTCCATCGACGGTGCTCTCGACGGTAGTTGTTTGCCTGCTCTGCATGCGCAGCCGAAAAGTAGGAGTTTGCACGAATAGCCGGTTCAGCGACGCGTGATCCAGGGCTGTTTCGTGCGCGATGGTAGCCTTCCCGGTTAACAGGTTCAGTTCCGTGTAGATGCCCTTTCCATCGGTCCAGAGCCAGTTGAATACAAGCGCCGAGTGATCGGCGAGGTATACTGTTGAGCCATCTTCGAACTCCACTTCGGCTCTACCGCTTTCCGTGACGAGTGTGTAGCCGCTCTCGATCACTTGGCCACGGTTGGCGGCAAACCAGTCTTTGCCGAGCTTTGCCTCGCCGTCGTCGCCCGGAGAGAATTTAACATGGCCCTCGGCATAGCTCAGCCAAACCATTTGCGGCTGGCCTTTTGTTTGCCCTCTTGCTTGTTGGGGAATGATTATAAAACTTGGTAACAGCATGACCAGACAGGACAGGAACTTCGGGGCGAATCGCATGGTAAAAACCCCAAAACCAGCCAATAACGCTTGCTGCGTTTATGACGTTGATAAATTGAAGGTGGGTACAGAGAAACCACGCTCAGGATACGGCGACCTTGCGGTCATGAGGCACAGCTGGCTGCGCCCCTACGATGTGAAGATTACGGAACGTAGAGAATCACCGCTCGGCCCGGAACACCTGCCGGCAAGCGCCGGAGACGGTAGCGGAACGGCCGTGGTGGTTTTCCAACCCAACTCTCTTCTAGCCGGTAATAGCTGTCGCCTATGCGCACCGTTTTTGGTTCGATCCAGTCCTGCTTCCTTCGGCTTGCGCGAATCTCAAGCCACTCCTCTTCCGCGCTCCTTGAGTAATCTAATTCGTCCGGCACATTTTGCAGGAGGGCTACCATCGCGCGTTCCCGCACGCTGCCGGCAATGGACTTGGCGATCTCGCTTACCTTTTTGCCGACCTTCGCTTCGTTCGGGTGCTTCACCCAGAACGTAAGCCGCTCGATCAGGTAAAGAGGCAAGGTTCCGAGAACATTCTCCGTGAAGGCGGCTCCGCAAAGCCGCACTGCGCCTTCGAAAAAGAAGTAAAACAGCAACCAGGTCAGCGGATTCAGGTAGAAAAATGTTAGTGCCGCGCCGTTGACTTGATGTTCGCCCAAGCCAACGGGAACCCGACCATCCGCGGTTGCGCCGACAATCTGTTCGATGCGCCGCGGCACGTCCGCCATGTACCAGTAGCCCAGCGCCACCACGGCGCCGATGAACTCATAAACTCCGCTTAGAGCGCCCGCGCGCTGCCAATCCCCATCGATTCGATCCGGCAGGCAGTGCCTCCAGCGCGACGGCAGCAACGCCAATATTGGGCCAAGCACAAAGTCCCATGCAAATCGCAACAACGGTTTTCACCCCAGACCGCCACTGTTTGAAGAGTCAGTTTCTCAGCGGCTAAAGCCGATTTGATGGCCAAGCATTTATGTCAAATTTGAAGCTCCAACCCGCCAATTGTATTTTTCCGCCCGCCGACGCGGTGCCCCAACCGATTTGCCACATTCAGCCACCCACGGAAATCCCGATCTTTGCGATTTATTCTTTGCGTGACCGGACTAATTCCGTCGGGTGTACATTCAGCGCATTCTTTCCATCCGAAAGGAGTCTACCGTGTTCAATCCATCGAATCGCGTCCGTCTTATCGTAATTCTTGCCGTGCTGGTTGCGGCTGCCACATTCCTTGGAACCGCTGCCGCGCAGAAAGCCTCTGTGCCGCGGCCCCAGGACCGCCTTGCCTTGGGCGAAGAGCACGTCAAGCAGCTTTTGCTCATCATGGAAACCGACAGCAACGGAATGATCTCCAAACAGGAATACATGAAGTTCATGGAGGCCGAATTCGAGCGGCTTGATAACTCTCGCCAAGGGCAGGTTAACGCCCGGCAGCTGAATCAATCAATGTTGTCGGCTGGCCGGTTTGTGGGGAAATAGCCCCTCAGTCGAAGAGTCTACCTGGCCGAAGCCAAACTTCGCCCCCCGGTGTTAAGTACATTTTTCAGCAAACGGCAAACCGTGGCGTGGCCTAAGCAACAAATTGCGCTCTCTCCCTTCCTTCATTTTTCCTCCTCGGCGTGCTATCTTCGTTCACTCGGGGAGGGATTTACATGTCAGTCAATAAGGTCATTCTCGTGGGTCGGCTGGGACGGGATCCGGAAACGCGCTACACGTCCGGAGGACAGGCCGTCGCGAATTTCTCCGTGGCTACCGACGAATCGTATAAAGATCGCAACGGAGAGCGCCAGAAGCGAACGGAGTGGCACAAGATTGTGGTCTGGGGAAAGCAGGCCGAAATTGCGCAGCAGTATTTGAAAAAGGGCTCGCTGGTCTTCATTGAGGGACGGATCCAATCGCGCGAGTGGCAGGATAAAGAAGGACAGAAGCGAACCAGCTTTGAAATTGTGGCCAACAATTTCCGCATGCTCGGCGGACGCGGGGATAGCATGGCCGCAGGGGCTGGAGCCGGCGCAGGTGTCGGACGGTCAGAGGAGATGGAACATGCGGCTGTGCCGCCGGATGACGCCTATTCCGGCGGAGGCGCGCCGGAGATCAACGACGAGGATATTCCTTTCTAAACGTCTGTCGGAAACGGCTAAACGGATCTGAGGAGCCGCCACTACCTAGAAAGAAAATCCCGGCGGCAAGATCAATGGATCGTGCGGAAATGGCGTTCAGCATGCTGGACCGCCACGAAGCGAGCAGGTCATGAACGTTCGAGATTTTCGACAGATTGCTCTTCGCTTTGAGGGCACGGAGGAATCTTCGCACATGGGCGCGGCGGATTTCCGGGTTGGCGGAAGAATCTTCGCGACACTGGCCTCGGCTAAGCAGGGTTACGGCAACCTCATGCTTACGGTCGAGCAGCAACGGGCCTTTGTTTTAGAGCTTCCTGACGTGTTTCTCCCCATTCCCGGCGGTTGGGGGCGCATGGGTATGACACACATACGGCTAGCCGTTGCCAGTGAAGAGGTGTTGACCGGTGCGTTGCACACGGCGTGGAAACTGCGTATCGAGAAGAACGCCAAGCCTGCAGGAAAAGCCGGCGCTGCCAAGAAGTCCAAGTCTTCCCGGGCTTCGCGAAAATAGGGACGAATAACTGTTCCACCTGCTGCGCCACGCCTTGAGGCCAGCATCTTGGCGTCACTTTCCACTCTTCCCTGCTTCGTTTTTCTGTTGCGTGATCCAGGCTTCAACTCGCTTCTCCATCAGGTCCAGCGGCAAGGAACCTCCACTGAGGATTTCGTCGTGGAAGGCACGAACGTCATATTTCGTGGCCAGTTCGTCCTGGGCTTTTTGACGCAGGCGAAGGATGTCGAGCTGGCCCAGTTTGTAGCCTAGGGCCTGGCCGGGAAAGGCGATGTAGCGGTCGGTTTCGGCTTGCACGTCCGGTTCGTCTTCGGACGTGTAGTTATGGAAGTAGTCAACCATTTGCTGGCGAGTCCAATGCTTATAGTGGACGCCGGTGTCCAGCACTAAGCGCACCGCGCGCAACATCTCGCCCGATAGGCGGCCGTAGTCCGAATATGGATCCTGGTAGAAACCCATTTCTTTGCCCAGGCGCTCGGCGTATAACGCCCATCCTTCATCGTAGGCGTTAAATCCGCCTTCCTGGCGGAATTTCGGGAGTTCCGGAAGCGTTTGCGCGATGGAGATCTGCATGTGATGCCCAGGCACGCCTTCGTGATATGCGGTGGATTCCATCTCCGGCGTTGTACGGTGCTGGTAATCTCCCGTGTTGATCATGACCGCGCCCTTGCGGGAACCATCCGGAGTACCGGGGTAATATTGCGCGGCCGCGGCGTCTTTCTCTCGATACTCTTCCACTGCTTTTACTTCCAGTTTAGTTTTCGGCAATAGGCCGAAGTACTTCGGGAGCAGTGGCTCCATTTGGGCGATGTATTTGCGATAGATTTCCAGGATCTCTTGGCGAGAAGTCGGCACCAGTTTCGGATTTGTCTTCAAAGAAGCCTGGAAGGACTTGAGATCCGCAAAGCCGAGTTTCTTTGCGATGGCCAATTGTTCCGCTTGAACTCGGGCGACTTCGTTCAGGCCCAGTTGGTGAATGGTCTCGGGGTCCATGCTCGTGGTGGTCTGCTGCCTTACATAGAAGCGGTACAAGGCATCACCGTCCGGAAGGGCCCAAACTCCTTCGTCCTTTCGGCCCTTCGGCGCGTACTCCCCGGCAAGAAATTTCTGCAATTTGCGGTATGCGGGACGAACGTCGTTCTCGACCGAAGCGAGAATCTGGTCGTGCAATCGCTTTTGATCCGCGGCGGGAACCGAATCCGGGAAATGCACCACCGGTTGCCCAAAAGCGTTTGCTTCGCCTACCGCCGCGGCAATGGCGTCGCATTGCGTCACAGTCTTCGCCAGCAGATAGGCGGGCGGCATGAGTTTGTCTTTTTCGCCCTCCTGAAGAAGGCCAATCACTTGGTCAAAGAGCGCCGGAATCTTCTGCAGGCGGGAGAGGTAGTCTTCGTATTGCTTCGTGGAAGTGAAGGGCATGAAATTGACGAAGGTCGCAAGCTGAATGTGGATGCCGTTGAACTGATCGATGGGCATCAAGTAGACCTTTAAGTCGATGGCTTCGATGCGTTCTTTCAGGTTGCGCACCATCACGAGCTGGCTGAGCGTTTCCTGCTCGGGGAAACCGGTTGTGTCCACCGCCTGGAATTTGGTCAGCCAACCTTGCAGCGCCGCCCTTTGTGCGACGACGTGCTCGAGCGAGGCGTCGCTCCACCGGTCGTTGTAGCGATAGTCGCCGACGACGGTGGCGAACTCCGGGGATTCGCGCATTTCGTATTCCCACTCGTCGGCGAGCAGTTGGTTCATTTCTTTGCGGCGCGTCTCCGGATTTGCCGTGTCGCCGCTTCGCGCCGGTGGACACGCCAACGCAATCATCAATAGTAGACCCAGGATTAGCCGTGCCTCTTTCATGCTTTCTCCTACGTTGTTCGGATTTCTTGACTTCACATCGAGACCACTGGCGTCTCTAAATGATATGCCGAATGGTGCGGAGATTCCAAAAGCGATTCCGGCCGTTCGGAGAGCGCGCAAAGACGGCTGCGGAATTACACGTCCGCGATGACGGATTTATTTTTTTGGAGTGGGACGTTTGGGAGGCAAGATCGATGGATGGTGCCGACCTGAAGCCCAGCCCTTCGACGTACAGGGTAAACCATGTTGGACCCCGAAGAAGAAGACGGTTTGCGCGTGAAGTCCACGAAAAAACAAGGGTCGAAAGACCCACCCTAGAGGATTTACATGGTGAGGACGACGCGGAATTCGGCCTTCCCGCTTTCCATTCTTTTGAAGGCCTGTTCTACTTTTTCGAGGGGATATTTTTCGATCATCGGGCGCACGCCCGCGAATTTTGAGAATTCCAGGGTGTCTTGCGAGTCGCGCGCTGTTCCCGAGGGCCAGCCCTGAATGCCGCGACGAGTCAAAAGCAGGTGCATGATCGAAACTTCCAGCGGCTCGAGTGGCGCGCCCACGACGAGCAACTTCCCTCCCGGGGCCACGCCATCGAGCACATCGGTCATGGCCTTGGCGCTCGGCGCGGTCGCGAGAATGACTCGCGCTCCGCCCAATTTTCGTAGCTCAGCGACGGCATTCGATGTTTTTGTGTCGATATAGGTAAAGGCGCCCAGCTTTTTCGCGAGCTCTCCGTTTTCCGGGCCACGCCCGATGGCTACCACGCGAAACCCAAACTTCGCCGCGAATTGGATGCCTAAGTGGCCAAGGCCGCCGATTCCGAGCACCCCCACCAAGTCTCCCGGCCTTGCTCCGATGTTGCGCAAGGAATTGAAGGTTGTGATTCCGGCGCACATCAGCGGCCCCGCCTCGGCCGCGTCCAAACCCTCGGGCACGCGGGCAACCGCTTCGTGACGTGCCAACATATACTGCGCATAGCCGCCGTCGCGCGTGACCCCCGTGATCGCTTGTTTTTCGCACAAGATGAAATCGCCCCGACGGCAGGGGTCGCACACAAAGCAATGTCCCCCGTGCCAACCGACTCCCACGCGCTCGCCTTTGCTCCATTCCGTCACGCCCGCGCCTATTTCCTCCACCGAGCCGACCACCTCGTGGCCCGGGACGCGCGGGTAAGACAGGCCGGGAAGACCTCCGGTTTTCACGACCATGTCGCTGTGACAAATGCCGCAAGCCTGGACCTTGATGCGAATTTCGCCTGCGCCTGGCTGCGGGATTTCCCGTTCGACCAATTCCCATTCTCCGCCCGCCCTGGGCATCTGCACGACTTGGTTCTTGCACATCTTGCCTCCTGTTCGGTTCCATGTTCTTTCGATTGGCAGTTGGATGCAACCGGGGAATATCAGAGACGATTTTTTCCGGAAGCCGAGCGGGCGACGTCCAGGATGGCCTTGTGGTGGCGGGTCTTCGGCCTGTCGTGACGAGCGAAAAAGACCCGTGCTTTCGCCCCACCTTCCCGGAGCACCAGCTAACCTCTTCGTTTCCTGTGGGATGGCCACATATTACCTGTGTGAATGCCACATGAGGCCCCTCTAACTATCCTGTTTATCGCAGTTTCACAAAGTTTTTTTCTTCCCGGACCAAACTTTTCGGCTCGCCGCTTCGTTATACAAGTAACAAACCAGCCGAGTGGAAAAAATGGCGTATCACGCGTTTCTGCGTGCCGGGACTTTGTGTGCCTGTTTCATTTCACGGTACCGCGGTCCTGATTCACGCGCGCCTTCGCTGTGGTGTGCCCGCGGTGCCCGCGATCTCGCAGCCACGAATGCGGCCAGCGAAATCGCGGTTTGTAGTGCGACATATCTCTAGTCAAGGGGGATTTTCATGAACTCTCGGCAACTCGACTCGTTCTCGATCTTTCTTCTGTTTTCGATTCTCTTCCTAACGGCCTCTGCGGTTCCACCCGCCGTCGCCGCGCCTGGTTCTCCACAAATGCCTGCCACACCTATGTCCGAGCTGCGGTCGCGAGCGGACGGCGGCGATGCCGGCGCCCAGTACCGTCTCGCAAAATCGATTCTCGATCACAACCCGTCTCCGGAGGGTATTCAGTCCGCGCTCAAATGGCTTCGCGCGTCGGCCAGCCAAGATAACTCCAACGCTGCTTTCTACCTCGGCTATCTGTACGAGCATGGCAAGTTTGTTTCCCAGGATTACAGCCTGGCCTTCGAGAATTATCAAATTGCCGCGCGCCAGCATTTCGCGGCGGCGGAAAATAATCTGGCGGCGCTCTACCAGCGAGGCCAGGGCGTTGCGAAGAATGAGGGTAAAGCGGTCGAATTGTATGCCGCTTCGGCACAACACGGCGATCCCGTCGGCCAGCTTAACCTTGCCTCGCTGTACTATGCGGGCCACGGCATTCCGCGGAACTACGACGAAGCCGTGCGTTGGCTCCGGTTGGCTTCCGACGCTCATTTGCCGGAGGCGCAGAACTGCCTGGCGTACTTTTATTTCAATGGAATCTCGGTAAAGCGCGACTACTCCGAGGCTGCGCGCCTGGTGCGTCTTGCCGCGGCAAAAGGGCTGCCCAGCGCGGAAACCAATCTTGCGTTTCTCTACGAGCAGGGAAAGGGTGTGCCTCTTGACTACACCGTCGCCTACGCGTGGTATTCGCGCGCTATTGCCGGCGGCGACTCCAACGGTTCCGAGAATCGCAAGCTGCTTGCCCGGATCATGACCCGCAAACAGCTCAACGAGGCGAACTCTCTCCTTACCGCCGCCGCGTCTCCTGCTTCGCTGCCGGCGCCCCCGGCCCTCTTGCAGCCTGCCGTCCCTTCACCGGATGGTTTTTCTTTGCTGAACGTTCAACACTAAGCGCAGCTTCTGCCACCCCCATGGCGCGCGAGTCTCCCCGTGCTCCGATCGCGGAAGACTCGCGCCCCCGTGGTGCGGTCGCACCTGGAACTGTGCCACAGGCTTAGAGGGTGTTCGAGTCCGATCGATTCGATAGCGGCAGAACGTTTCGCGCCTACCGTGCTTTCGATTGATTCGACGGATTCGCAGGGTCAATCACGGTGGCCACGGCCGTCAAGCTCTCAGGCCTAGAAGGCCTGGGCTACGGCCTAGGTGTCTATTCCTGGTTCCAGGCGGCGTTTTCTTCGCCGAGTTGTATGTCTACGGTGCCCTCGGACGGCATGACGTCGATCGGGAGGCCGCCGTGCCACAGGGCCACACCCAAGGTTAATTTGGTGCTCCCTTTTAGCTGCAAGGCGTCCTTGAGAATAGCCACTTCCAATGTGCGCTGGTAAGCTGCGGCGGCGATGGTATCGGGATTCAACAGGCAGACGCGGTTCATTTCCACCGCGAATTCCTTGATCCGGCCGCGCTCGAGATTGACAACGACGGTCAACTCCTCGGCCGCGCCAATGATGATGCGGAATTCGGGTTCCGCCAGTTCGGCGAGGGAATCGGGAAAGCATTCGACGCGGACGACAAAGCGATGCTCCTCGAAGCCGTAGCGCAATTCCTTGAGATAGAAGACGCGGCCGTGCATGGAACCGCCGCGCTGCAACGGCGAATAGACACCTGCGCCAAGCCATTCGAAATAGCTCGAATCGATACCGTCCACCTTTACCTTCAAGTTCGCGCTCGGCGGCAGTTGGTAGGCGCGCTCCGGCTTTTTCTTGATTGGCTTCGCTAATTCTTCCGGAGCAACCTGACCGAGCGCCAGATACACTCCGGTGAGGTGCTTGCGGTAGAGCGCGTCGAACTCGGAGTCGTTCGCGGTGCTGTGTTCAGGCCCAAACCACCAACACCAGTCGCTGCCTTCGGCGGCCAGCAAGGATTCCTGAGCTTTTTTCAACCCCTCCTGTGACGGCGCGTCGGTCCGGCCCTTCTCTCGCGCATCCGCCGCTCTAGCGTAGGCTTCCCGCGCGTCCCATAGCAATTCCCAGGCGGCCACGTCTTCGTCACTACCGATCCACACATCGAAATTCGCGTTGATCCAGGAAGCTGGAAAAATGCCATTGGTTGCGGGCACATCACCGGCCGCTGCGATCGCTGCGCTGGCCGTTAGCGCGCGAAAATCCTGATCATCGCTGATGCGGCGGTAGAACTCGCGCAGGAATTGCCTGCCGTTGCCGGGGTAGTATTCCCAAGCATTTTCTCCGTCGAGGAAAAGGCACACGGTTAACGGCTTGTCAGTTCTCACCGATTCGCCGAGGTGCCGCAATCTTCCGTGCAAATCGGCGGCGGCGGCATTGCTGTCCATGCGGCTGTAGACGAAGCCAACGAGGTCGGAAAGATGGTGGTCGCGGAACAATCCGGTAATTCCAGTGCTCTGCAAGCGCCACGGCTGGTACAGGCGGTCCGCGTTTGCCGCGATGCCGGAAGAGTCCCGGAAGAATGCTACGTTCAGGGTTCGGCCCAGAACACCTTCGTCAGTACCGAACCACTTGAAACCTTCTTCCGCTGCGATGCGCAAGGCTTGATCAGACACCGATCCTTCCGACGGCCACAATCCTATCGGTTTTGCCCCGAAAACGCGCTCATGATATTCCTTTGCGCGGCGCAGTTGTTCTCGTGCATCCTCGGGCCGGCGAAACGCGCGCCTTGGCAGGGGCGTGGCAGAATTCGCCACGCGCGCAATATCGGAGTCGCACAGCAACGGCAGGATCGGATGATAAAACGGTGTCGTACTGATCTCGATCTGTCCTCGCCCCGCTGCTTCACGGCATGCCGGGAGCACCAAGCCGACCAATTCAATCTGTTTGGCTTTTAGGTCCGTTTTGTCTTTCTCGGTGAAGTCTTTGCCGCGGTTTGCAAGCCGGCAGATTACCGGATCCTTTGCCAGCCATTCTTCGTCCATCCAAGCCAACTGAGAGAGTACCTGCAAATCGCGCCAATCGCGCGGCGTGAAGGTCACCAAGGCCTGAGCGCCGCCGGCGACGCGCGACCATTCAAACAACTCCACGAAGCGCGGCCACCGGGCCATCAAGCGTTCATGATTCACCTGGAACGCGCGGTCCAGGATCTCCGACTTCCCTTCCTTGGTGAGTTGTTCCACTGGTTGAAAGGCCAGGTGGAACCACGGCTCTTTGAAGTTGCCGCTGGCGTATTCCTCGAGTTGCATGCAAAGCGACGGCACCATGTTGAAGGTCGCGTGAAATTTGGGGAACTCCTCGAAGATCTTCACCATGCCCCAGTAGTCTTTGGTTGCATGTAGGCGCGTCCAGGGAAGCACGTAACAGCCCGTCTCCGGATCTCGATACTGCGGCTGGTGCATGTGCCACAGCACCGCCAGATGGATTCGATTCATTCCGATGGGTTCTCCAATTGATTGATGGCTGTTTCTCCGGCAGCGCGTTTGTGCCCAGGACCTCAACACATTTCACCGCGCAAACCCCGGGGCGCAGCAGGGCGTTTGCCAAGACGCAATGGAACGCACAGGTCGAAAGACCCGCCACTACATGGTCAGAGGCTCCCTTCCTCCATGTTACACTGACCCTTTCGCCCATGCGTCTTCTTGACCGCTACATTGCCCGCGAAGTTATTCGTCATGCGTTCCTCGGGCTGTTGATTTTCACCTTTGTTTTGTTCATTCCTCAACTTGTCAAGCTGATGCAAATTTTCGTTCGCCATTCCGGCTCGATGTCGCAGGTCGTCACGCTTTTCCTCTCGGTGGTTCCGAGCGTCCTCGTTTTCACGATACCCATGGCGGTGCTCGTTGGCGTTTTACTGGGGCTTGGGCGGATGTCGATGGATAGCGAGATTATCGCCATAACCGCCGTCGGCGTCAGCCGCAAACGGATTCTGGTTCCCGTGGCGGTCCTCGCGGTGCTCGGCGCGGGGCTCACGTTCCTTATGACCGCATGGCTCGCGCCTTTGTCCCTGCGCACCGGCAGGGACATTGAAAGCACGCTCATCACGTCGCAGGTTTCTTTTGCCCTTCAGCCGCGGGTGTTCGATGAACGCTTCCCTCACTTGGTCCTTTACGTGAATGATGTAGCCGTTAGCGGCACGCACTGGAACGGCGTGTTTCTCGCCGAAGTCGGCGCAGACAGCAACTCCGACATCACGCTTGCGGAAAATGCGATTGTAATTGCCGAACCCAGACTCGGCAAGTTGGAGCTGCATCTCAACGACGGCACCACCCACGAATTTTCACGAACCACCCCCGATCATTACTCCATCACGTCGTTCGGGCGGTCCGATTGGCCGATGGAATTCAGCACCATGCTTCCGCCAAAAGAACGCTCGATGAGTTTCCCGGAGCGACCGCTCCCCGAACTTTGGCGCGAGCACGGCCCGGGCTGGCGCGATGCGCGCGTTGAATTGAATCAGCGCCTGGCTTTTCCGGTCGCTTGTTTTGTTTTTGCATTTATTGCGGTGCCTCTCGGAGCGCAACCCCGCCGCGGAGGTCGCGCTGCGGGGACTCTTCTGGCCATCATCATCATCGCCGGTTATTACCTGATTCTGGTTACCGGCGCCGGATTTTCGCGCCAGGGAGTTGTTCCCGTGCCGGTGGGTATCTGGGCCGCCAATTTTGTTATTACCCTGATCGCTCTAGCGCTCTTTCCGCGCATGGATCGCTATCGGAACGAAACGCGCACGCCTGCGTTCCTCGTGCGCTTCAGCGCTTTTTGGCGCCTCCTTCGACGGCGCAGCCTGCGCGCCAAGGCCCGCCACGATTCCGGTCGCGCCGAAAACGGGGACAGCCCTCATCCCTCGTATTCGAGCTTGCCATCCATCGTTGATCTTTACGTGCTTCGGCGCTTTGTGTCCAATTTCCTGGTCATCATGATCGCATTTCTGTTTCTCTTCGAAATATTCACGTTTTTTGAGCTTGCGGAAGACATTCGCCGCCACAATGTCGCCTTCATGATCGTGGTTCGCTATTTTTATTTTTTGATTCCGTATTCGGTCTATCAGTTTACGCCGCTCGGCGCTCTGGTATCGGTTCTGGTCACGCTCGGGGTTCTCAGCAAGAACAACGAAATTATCGCGTTCAAAGCCAGTGGCATCTCTTTGTACCGTCTTGCCGTGCCCTTGCTCATCTCCGGACTGCTGATTGCCGCGGCGCTGCTGGTTCTCGACGATACCTATCTTCCCTATGCAAACCAACGCCAGGACGAATTGCGCGCCATCATAAAAGGGCGGCCGGCGCAGACGCACACGCGGCCGGAACGATGGATTTTCGGAGAGAATTCAAAGGTTTATAACTATGACCTGTTCGACTCCAAGGAAAAAATGTTTGGCGGACTCACGGTCATTGAACTCGATCCGGCCACGTTTCAGATGCGGCGGCGCGTGTTCGCCAACCGAGCTCAGTGGCTCGATAACGAAAATGCTTGGGTGCTTGAATCGGGCTGGGTTCGCGATTTTTCGAGCGGCACGGTCACGCACTACGCTCCGTTTAAGGTCATTTCGTTGCCGGAAATGACAGAGCCGCCTGCTTATTTCCACCGAGAAGTCATTCAGGCTTTCCAGATGAGCTGGCGCGAACTCCGGCGGTACATTGCAGGCTTGCGGTTCGCGGGATTCGATGTGGCGTCGCTTACCGTGCAATTACACAAGAAGCTGGCTTATCCGTTGATCGCGCCGATCAGCATGATGCTGGCCGTGCCGTTTGCGCTTTTCGTTGGCAGTCGCGGTGCCGTCGGCGGGATTGCACTGGGTGTCGGCATTGGCATCACCTATTGGGCGCTGTCTGCACTCGCGGAAGCCATGGGTGGTATCGGGCAGCTTCCGCCGTTTTTGGCGGCCTGGTCGCCGGACCTGATCTTCTTTTTCCTGGCACTGTATTTCTTCTTTAAGATGCCCACCTGAAAACGCCCGTTCTCCGGTTTGTCATTCTACGGAACGCACGGGTCTAAAAACCCGCCACTACACCTTGCGCACCCGGCTGTGCTCGCTGCCGGCATTCGGCTCCGTTTGCCTCAATTCCTCAAATCGAGTTTTTGTTCGCCAGCGTGGAGACCCACCGCCTTCCCCTGCCAGAAAAACTCTCCTGTTACGCCTGGTGGCAACGTTACGTCGGCGGTCAGCGTTTGGCCGGTTCGCGCGTAGATCACTTCCACCATTCCTTTTGTGGTTGGCATGGCCGCTTCGAGATGACGGAGCGCGCCCAGATGCGGTTCGATGCGCACTCTTGCGAATCCCGGGCTTTGCGGCTGGATTCCTGCGACAATCGTCAGCAAATCGAAGTTCGGATGCGCGCTCCAGGCGTGGGAATCGGAGCGCGTCGGCTCGGGCGATTCCGCCCAAGTGGTCAATCCGAGTTTGACCATTTCTTGCCAAGGACCGAGCAGCTCGAGATAGCGGTCGCCCATTCCGGCGTGCTCCAGTGCCCGCGCCAGATAAAAACGAAAATAATACGTCGCCAAAGTCATCTGCGGCACAGCACCGTTCGCCCGAAATCCTGCATCGCTCCGCGACAAAAGTTTCTCCAATACTTCCGGCTGCTTCGATCGTGGAATCACATCAAGCCACACGCCCAAAATGTTTGCGTGCTGGCTGAAATGACCTTGCTCGGGAGTGTCTGCCAGCAGCCCGTACTTCTCGTTCCAGCAGGATTTGCGCATGGCCGAAACTGCGCGCTCCGATGCCGCTCGGTAAATCTCCGCTACATGCTTGTCTCCGTAGACTTCCTCCAATTCCGCTCCGTATCGCAGTGCCTCTACAAACTGCAGCGCAATTACCACGGAGCCGCCATCGTTCCCTTGCTCCGGAACGCCATCCACAAAATCCTTGCCCCAGTCGACGAATGGCCACCAGGGAATTTTCCCCAGCAAGCCATCGTTTCTTTGCCGAGCGATAAACCAGTCCAGAACCGTCCGTGTACCCGGTAGTTGTGCGCGCACAAAGTCCTCGTCGCCGCGATATCGCCAGAAATCGTGCAGCATTCCCACCCACATCAGCGAAAACGTCGGAATCATTTGCGTCAGCGAGGAGGGATAACGGCTCTGCGTCAAGCCGTCCGGAATGCGCGAATTGTTGAACGCATCGATGGCTTGACGAGCCAGGTGATCGTCACCCGCTACGGTGTACGAAATCATGGCCTGCACTCGCGTGTCGCCGATGTACTGCAAACGCTCCCAATAGGGCGTGTCCATATAAGTGTCATGGGCGTCGAGGCGCGCCGTTCGCCAGCCAATCTCCCAGATCTTTTTCAACGATTCGTCATCGGACCGAAAATATCCCTTCTCCTCAAACGGATAGGCGGTAAACCAAGTTTTTAGACCGTCAATCCGTAACGGATTTCCGAGCGTTTCTACATCAATCTGTAAATAGCGCCAGGTCCTCCAACCCAACGGCATAAATTCGCGGGACTCCTGGCCATCGGGCGAAAGTTCATCCGTCAAGCCCAGGATATGCTTTCCCTCAATCTCGTCTCGATTTCCCTTTTGCCCTTTTTCGTCATACAACGCTTCCGCGTACGTTAACCGGATCTTGCTCCCTATTCCGCCACTCACCGTTAGCTCGGGATAACCCGTTATCAATTCGTTGCGATCAATCAGGAAGGTCCTTTTTGTCATCGGAGGAATTTCCAGGGGCATTCGTCCCATTGGATTCAGACCCGCTGGCCGTACCCATTTTCCAGTTGCCACCTCCTTCATCTCCATGGCCGGCAACGGATCGGCCACAAGCTGCCAATTATTCGGAGCGTCCCGATCCCATCGCGGCGCGCCACGGCCCAACGGCATCGCTTTCGTCCAGCCCGGCTCGTTCTGCGTCGCTTCGTCCCACTTCCAATCCATCTTACCGGCGTCCCATCTCTCTCCCGGTCCGGAGGCGAAATAAAATCCCGGTAATTCCGGACTGAGCGCCGCAATTCCTTTTTCTACTTCGACGTCCCAAGCTGCGTCGGTATCCGCGATGCGCTCCGCATCTCCCGCGCCGTGAACGAGGAAACCGGCGCGATCGCTCATCTGGGCTATCGCCGCGTGTGGCCCGAAGTTCCACACCGTTGCGGCGAGCACATTTTTTCCAGGATGCAGGAGCGGTGCGATGTTGAAAGTTTCGTAACGCCAGTGGGATAAATCGCTATGGCTGGGTCCGGTGCCTACACGTTTTCCGTTTGCGTAGAGCAGAAATTGATTGTCAGCGCTGACGTTAATGACAAACTGTGGAGGTGCTGTCGGCAGATCGATCACTTTCCGGAAATGCAGCACAACTTCGTCGCGCGCTGGAGCGTCCGTCGCGGTGATCCACTGCGCTTTCCACTCGGTGGGCCTTTGGGCATACAGATTCCGCACGCACAACCACACCACCAGCATCCCGACGCGCGCTACAAGTGCTTTTCGCATGCCCCGAGCCTAATCCTTACGCCTCGCGGTTCGCAAGATTCTTCGGCAGGGCCAAGGAGCCGTGACAAGACTTGGTGGAAGACACCGGTGAAAGACCCGCTACTTCCATTAGGCCAGCGTCGGATGGAGTTCAGGCGGTGCGGGGGCAGTTACTGCGCTTGGCTTATTTTGGGGACGGAGCGGCGGAGCGGTCGGGCGCCGGCCTGGGGGAAGGTCATGCTCCAAAATTTCTCGGCGCATTCGGTGAATTCGAACGAGCCATGGAACTGGCCTTCGCGGGTGCTGCGGATGCCTACGATTTTGGCTTTGGCCTTTTTGTTGTTGTGTTCGTTGATTATGTGAAACTCGTGACCGATGCTCAGGGCGGCTTCGAGGACGACGACTCCGCCGTTGGCGCTCACGCTGATCGATTTTGTCCAGTAGCGGAATTTCGCTCCTGCCGCGTTCTCGCCGTGCACGATGAGATTCATGCACATGGTGGCCCGAGCCGTCCGGCGGCGCTCTACGCGTCGAAAATGTAATAGGGACATTCTTACGTTCCTCCGTCGTTGCCTCGATTGCCTGGGCTATGCTGGCCGGACTTCACACAAGCCGGTCTGCCATGTGTCCATCCTAACCGCGCCCGACTGCGGGCCAAATAGCTGGGCAGTACCATTTTTCGGCTAACGGCCGTACTAGGCAGGAAAAGCAAGAGTCTGAAAGGTTGTGTGGCGGTCCTAAAAGGCGACCTTCAGCGGCTAAAGTCGGGCTGCTTCGATGTTAATTCTAACGGCACGGCCTGAAGCCGTGTCGTTCCGAGACACATCGTTTTGGCGAAGGTGGCTCAGGGCGCTTCGGGAGCGAAATCGTTCCCGCTTGATTGTGGCAGGGCGCGGGTCTGACGCCCCGCCACTGCACAGGGGCAGGAAGATACACGCACTGCTGCGCCTCAGGCTTCTGCGGCCTTGGCTTTGCTGGCGGCTTCAATCTGTTGGAACATGGCCATGCGGTCCCAGACGTCCCAGGTTTCCACCACTTTCCCCCCGGAGATCCGGGCGAAGCCCATGCCGCAGAATTTGAGCTGCGCGTTGGTTGGCGGAATGCCCAAACCGGGCCCGCTGTGTTGCATGGTGGCGGTCCAGCGGACCGCGACCTTGTCGTCTACCGCGACGAGATCCTGCAGTTCCATGTGCAGGTCCGGGAAGGCATCGACCAGACGTGCGTGGAGTTCGAGCCAGCCATCGGGACCGTGCAGGTCACCGCCGGATTCGCTTGTGCCGTGGCCGACGCAGTCGGGGGAAACCAATTCGCGGATCGTTTCTTTGCGTTTCTGGTTCCAAACCTCTTCGAACCATCTGCGCACTAGGACCAGGTTTTCTTCTACCATATTGCCTCCATTCGGTTGCTTGCGGAAATTGAGGAATCCTCTCGGTTGACAAGACGCAGCGGAACGGCACGAACCTGAATACTCGCCACTCCAAAGCCTCGCCTCATTTGGCCTGAGCTTCGAGGGGCTGCGGGAGACGGACCGTGCCCCGCATCTTCTCGTCGACGGTTATGGTTTGCCCGTGTTCGGCATAACGGGCCAGCACGCCTGCCTTTAGCCAGTCAAAGCCCCAGGCATCTTCGACCGCTACTACCGTGTAGGTGCCAGGAATGGCTCCGCGCAGGTAGAATGTTCCGTCAAAGTCACTTTGGTCGCGGCGGAAAAGCTCGATGTGGGCTTCCGGGTCCTTTGGCACCAGCGCTACCATTACACCCGACGCCGGCTTGCCGTTTTTCTCGACTACGCCTTCGATGCCAACGTCACCCGCGGCTACCTCCGCGGTCAAT
Organism: Candidatus Acidiferrales bacterium; assembly: GCA_963722985.1. Classification (GTDB taxonomy): domain Bacteria; phylum Acidobacteriota; class Terriglobia; order Acidiferrales; family UBA7541; genus Acidiferrum. The sequence goes on from CAVROZ010000014.1 coordinate 253,013, forward strand.
TCCACATTTGCGCCCGGTCCGACATTTACCTCGTTGGCCGAAGCTTCGCCGGACGCCATGATGGTCCGCGCCACGGCGTATTGCTTGCCTTGTGCGCCGATGACAATGGCGTATTTTCCTGGCTTCACGGCGATCAGCTCCACTTCTCCGTTCCGATCGCCGGGCTGTAATACTGCTGTCTTTTGCCGCGAATCGCGTAGCCCCACGACATACTGGCGAGGCAGCGGCTCTCCTCCTGCCATCTTCATCGTGATTTTTAATTTGCCCAGCGCTTCGCCGGGTGCCGCGGTTAAATCCTGCCCATCGTGAGACAGATCGACGGCGCTGAACTGTTCTGTTTCCCGGCCTGGCCCGTGAAGGCTCAGATCGTAGCGGCCCGCCGGTATCCCTGTCAGTTCAACGACTCCAGGCGACACCTCTCGCATTTGCCCGACCGGCATTTGCTCAACGGAATCAAAAACTTGTTTTTGAAATAGCGGGACTTGGAAACCACTCGGCGCGCCCTCGGCGATGTGTAACAGTAGATGCAGGGCTGGCACCGCTGTCAACCGGATATCGATCTCGCGGTGCTCGCCGCCTTTTAATTCAATTGGCGCGGCACTCTCCGATTCGGTGGCTCCTCCGTAAAACGTTGTCGGGTAGGCTACATCGAGCGCCTGAGAGACCCCCTGTGTAGAAGCGGTCGCGCCTTGTGCGGTTCCTGGGTGAACTGCGTACCACGGGGTCGCGGTTACCGAAACGAAGTAAATCCCCGGCCGAAGTACGCCGACGTCAAAATAGCCGCGGTCATCGGTCGAGGCCCCGCCTGCGCTCGTTATATGGCTCATTCCCTGGTTGTGATCCTCCGCGAACAGACGTACGCGTGCACTTCGCACCGGCGCTCCCGATTCGTCTGACACATGACCCAAAATCATGGCCATCGGGGTGAGGCGCAGCACGAGCTTGTCTGTGGCAAAGTCCGGACCGGTCACAATCGCCGTCGAGTATTGTTCGTGCTGGTCGTAGGACGATGTGAGGAAGCCGGTTCTCGAGCCCTGCAGCGAAAACTTTCCTTGCGGCAATTCGGCGAATTCGAATTGGCCGGCCTCGCCGGTTACTGTGGAGATGACCCTTGCCCGGCTTTGCGTGTCCGCCAGCGATACTTTCACTTTCGCTAGTGGGGCCCCGGTCATCGCGTTCACTGCCGTGCCCGCTATTTTATATCCGCCTTTGTCGCCGTGATCCTCTTGCGGGGCGGGATTTCGATTTTGCGCCCATGACGCGTTCGAGGACAGCGCCATGCAAAGCGTCATCACGCCCGCCGACCGTTGTATTCTGCGGATGTTCGCGGTCATTGGGCGTCGCTCCCAGGGGCCACTTTCACGCTTACGCTTATCTTTTGACCTGGCTCGACGTGCAACCGTTTTCCCTTGGCTTCGAGGGGTCGTAGGGCTTCTTCACTTCCATATTGCAAACTGTCTTGCGGCTGGTCGAAACCGATCAGCAGGTAATCCCCTGGTGGAACGGACCGTAAGGCAAAGCCATTTCCTTGCCGTGTTACCGTTTGCCGAAGTTGACTGTTCCCTGTTTCTGGCAACAGATAGATGTAAGAGCGCGGAGAATCCTCTGAATCCTCTTCGTGCTCGATCGTTCCGGAGATGTCTCCGCCGTCGTCCCGCAGAGTTACTTCGATGGGTGGAACGGCGCTGCCCATTCCAACGACCAACGGCTGCTTCATCAAATCGACGCCCCCGGTCTCGATCGACGACGCGTAGGCCTCTGACCCTGTAACGACTCTCACCAGGTAAGACCCTGGGCGCACATTGCGAATCCTGAGGATGCGGCCTTGTGACTCTGGCACCGGCTCCGAAGTATTGTTTCCCAAAGCGCGTGCTTCTCCCATTTCAGCCGCCGGCACCAACCTTACGTGGATCTGCGCCAACCGTACATTCACATTCGGGTTCTCTGCCGTCGATCCGCCGATGTAGGAGACAGAGTTGGACTGTTGCGCGGAGCTGAATTCGTCATGAATGTTGACGACAACTTCGGAATTGGACGCCAATTGCAAAGGCGCTCCTTCGGCAGGTTTTGCTCTTACTGAGAAATTCGTGATACCCGACGACTCGCCGACCACATCCGCCTCCAAGGTATAGTTCCCATCCGGCAGAATTCCTTCGATGGTCCCTTCCATCGGGTTGTAGCCGAGGGACCAGCCGGGACTGCGGTGCCCCATCGGATAGACCATCACGTTCATGGGCCGCCCTGACGGCGCGTTTGCCACCGGGATGCGCACCGGATAATACTCCTTCCGTGTTACGGTGAGGTCCACCCGCGCGGTTTCTCCCGCGTGCACCGTAATCGGCGTTGCCGCAGAAAAGTCAGTGGTATTTTGGTAGTACACCGGGGGATAGCCAAACAGTTGCATCCCCGGTGCTTGCATCATGGAATCGCGATCCATTTCCTCGTGGGTGATTAATCTGTAGGTGCCCGCGCGGAGATCGCTGAAGCGGAATTCGCCGTCGGACCAGGTCGAAAAGCGCTCCACAGGATTCCATTCTTCACGGCCTTCGTTCATTCCCCGGCGGTAGAGCTCGCATTCAATGCGTACCTCACCTTCCGTGCCCGGCACTTCCACGTGGCCAGCAATCAGCGCTTCCGGCACCAGGTAGAGCGTCAAGGGCGCTTGCTCTTTCGAGCTGGATCCTCCTGCGTACGACAGCCGGCTGGACGGAAGAAAGCCGGGCTTGCGCGTCTCAATCGAGCGATTGTTCACTTGCATCATGTTGCCAGTGAACGCGGGCGCCTTTTCTTCAAGCGTGATTTCAAATTGCCCGTGGTCATCGGTCATTGTCGCGTATTGGTTTCCGATGGTTACCAGAGCTCTTGCGATCGGGGCCTTGCTGACCTGATTCAAGACGCGGCCATGGATCACTGTTGCGGATTCCTGTTGCTTTTCATTCTGTTGGCCGTACAGCGCAGCACCAGGCACGAGCATCAGAATGGCTGCCAGGCATACGGGCAGCCAGTTCGTAGGCGACCATCCACCGGCGCCCGTTCCATTCCTCATCCGATACGTGCTCCATCCATTAGCAGCCGCCGATTCTATCACCTGGCGCAAATCCGCGTCGGCCCAGGACATTGCCTGGTCCCTATTTACATCCCCGGTATTTCTTCGGATACTCTTCGCAACTGGAGGTCTTCATGCCCACCGCTCCGGTCGCTTCTTCGCGTGAACCGTCGCCGGCTCCTGCCTGGCTTACTACGATTGCTTCGTTGCTTGTGGGATGTGCGTTTTTCGCGCTGTGGTTTTGGTTGCTTCCTCCGTGGCTTGGGTTTCAGATGAACAATATGGGCGCCGCGGGCTGGCGCTGGCTCGCGGCGATTCCCTCTGCGCTTGGCTTTGCCGTTGCCTGCCGCTGCGTCTGGGATTTCGGGCGCACCGGGCGTGGGACGCCTGCTCCGATAGCTCCGCCGCAAAAGCTGGTTGTGGTTGGTTTCTACCGCTACGTACGTAATCCCATGTACGTAGGATTCTTTGTTGGTTGGTTTGGGTTATGGTGTGTGTTTGGGCGCGCCAATGCTGTCGTCATCGCTTCGGCGTGCGCGATTGTCGTTGGCGTGCACCTGTTTGTGTATTTTTATGAAGAACCTACGCTGCGGGGCAAGTTTGGGGAGGACTACGTCCGGTTTTGCGCCAACGTGCACCGCTGGGTGCCGCGGTTGCGGCCGTGGTCGCAGTGAGGACCACGCTGAAGAGAAAAGCAAGGGCTGACGCAGCGACACAGAGAGCCTAGAGGTTAGCGCGAGACGCCGCCGCCGAGGGTAAGCCGTACTCAGACGGCACAAGGAGGTGCGGGTGGCGGTGGGGTCCGCCAGGCCGGCTGCGCTCATGACCGATCTGAAGTTCGGCGACTCCGACACGCAAGAGGCGGCGATCTTCTCGGGCAAGGGGCGTAGCGTAGAGCGCCCCTTCGAAGGTAGCGGCGCTACTTTTGTTCTACGGGGATTAGGTTGTCTTCGGGATTGCGGTCGATGAGTTTGTTGTAAGGATCAATTCCCGCATAGGTCGGCTTTTCGTTTACGACTACTTCTACCGTGGATTTGTCTGTATTGAAGCGCTGCTTCTCCATGTACAGTTTGTTCAGATGTTCTTTGGTGCCGCTGAAGACGCCGATGTCAATCAGATCATTGATGGGCATTGGGGTTTCGTTGCCCGATCCATCGGCTTTGCGCTTGGAGGTTTCCACTGCTAAGGTGACCTTGTACTTGCCGCCTTCCGGTGTTACGACCGCCGAGGTTGCCTTATTTTCGTACAGTACGATGGATTCGAACATGTCGTCTACCAGGTATTGCATATCGGGCGGCGTGGCGTCGCGCATCGCTTCGACGAACCCGCGAGTGTCCGGAAACGGACCAGTGGCGTAGCGATTCTTTTCGAGATAGCCGCGCAACGCTGCGTTTACCTTGTCTTCGCCGATATAGTCGGATAGAGCGAACATAACCAACGAGCCTTTGTTGTACCAGACATATGGCTCGTTTTGAACCAGCGCCAGCGGGGGTTCGTGGCGAACTTCTCCGGCGCGGCCTCGGAGATAGCGGTCCAGTTCGTACCTTAAAAATTTCCGGATCGTTTCGTCGCCATATTTCTTTTCCATGACCTTCAGTGCCGAGTATTCCGCCAGCGTCTCGGACATCATGTTCGAGCCCTGCGTTTGGCTCCCGATCAGTTGGTGGCCCCACCACTGGTGTGCCAACTCGTGGGCATTAACGAAATAGAGAAGGTCCAGGTCGTCTTTATCCTTCACTCGTTCGATGAAACCGATCTGCTCCGAGAACGGCACGGTATTCGGAAACGACTGCGCAAACGAGCGGTACCGCGGAAATTCGAGCACGCGGTATTGCGTGAACTGAAATGGCGTGAAGTTTTTCTCGTAGTAATCTAGGCCCGCTTTGGCCGACTCCATCATTTTGTCGAGGTTGTATTCGTGTCCTGGCGTGTAATACACCTCCAGATTCACGTTGTGCCATTTGTCGCGCTTTACGTCGAATCGCCCGGACAGGAACGAGTAAAAATTGGCGATGCGCTCTTCGCCCATGTCGTATTCGAAATAGCGGCGCCCGTTCTCGGACCATTCTTTCTTCAAATAGCCTGGGGCGATCGCGATTTGGTCTGGAGAGGTGCTGACCACGCAGTGAAACGTCACCCAATCGGAATCCGCGGTAAACAAATCGATGTTCGAGTAGTACGGGTCGCCGCGCGGTGCCATTTCTTCATATTGGCCGAGCTTTTCTTCCTTGCGCCGGACGGGCTGGTCGATTTCGAGCCCGCGCGAGTATCCGAGCGCGGGGAAATAATCTCGGTCGAAAAACGTGCCGTTGTACGCCAATTCCGGTCGCTCTCCGCCGTCCTTGAATCCCTTCGTATTGGCGGACGCCCGGAAATCCATGCGCATTGTTTCTCCGGGTTGTAGTGGCTGATCGAGCGTATAAATTTCGTAGAAGTGTAACTTGTCGCTCAGTTTGTTCTTAAACGGGCGATCGAACTTCACCTCGTCGACGGAGTCCTTGCCTTCCGTCAAATGAATCTCTTCAATCGGCTGGTCCGTTTTATTCACCAGCTGGTAATGCCCGTTCGCCTCGAATGAACGGCGCTCCGGGAAAATATCCACGGCAACGACCACACCGGTAATTTTCGGCTGAGGAAACCTCTCGTATTGCTTGTAACGCTTTTCATACTCCGCGACGCGGTGGCGTTCCGTGAAAGTGGTGCGGTACACGTTCAGGACGTGCGCGTTGTAATAGAACCAGCCTCCGGCTGCCAACGCTAGCACGCCGCAAAGCAGAGCCATCGCCGTCAATTGCGGAAAGCGTTCACGCATCAACTTCATTCTTACCTTGAAAGTCGCATCGGTTCCGCGCCTCGCGAGGGATATGGCCAGCACTCCCAGCAGACCGCCAATCGCAAGCCAATACACGCTGATCGATAGCAGCGCCTTCACAAAATGGCCATAACCGTTCATGTCCGAGTATGTATAGGGGGTTACTTCGCCATACATCTCCAGGCGGTTTTCAATTCCGTAGCGGTATAGGATCGGAATCAGGATGATAAATCCGATTACGATGGCGTGGCCGACGAATTTGTTTCGCACGATCGTGTGCACAAACAGAGCGAGAAACACCACCATGATGATTTGCGCCAGCCAGATGACGTAAAGTTCCGTTAAGTATTGGAGAATTTCGAAACGGTAGAATCCACCCACCATCTGCATCGTGATTCCCACGACCATGACAATGGTCAGCAAAAGCACCTGCACCAAGACCAGAGCCGCGAACTTGCTCAGCCAATCCGTCCAGTCCTTTTCGGGCAGTGCGTCGTGGATCTGCTCGAAGCGCACATCCCGCTCCCTCCAGATCAACTCGCCGGCGTACAGCACCACGACGATGTACAAAAATAAGCTGGCGCCCCCATTCAGCACCCCAAGCATCAGATACGACACCGGCCAGACCTTAACGCCGCTTACTTCGCCCGCGAAATACCCGTTAATCGCACAGAAGATCACCATCAGGAGGGCGATGCCCCAGAACGGTACTTCGCGTAAGATGTTTTGCACGCGGATCCGGGTCATGGACCAGAACTGCATCCACGTGGTTCTCCCCGTGAAGTGCTGAGTCACGGCCGGCAACTGCGCCACGCCGCCCGGTCTCGTTCTTTTCTCCTGCTCTTCTGCTTGGGCGGCTTCCCTGGCTCTCCGGTTCGCCTTTTTACCCGCCAGCACCTCGGCTGACATCGGGAAGAAGAGATACGTCACCGCCAGCGCCACAACCCCTACCCCGATCCACAACAGCCGGTTGTACAGAAACGACCCGGTCCACTCGAGAAGCCGGCTGTTTCTTTCGGCGACGGTCCAATAGCGCATGATGCTGCTCATGAACACCAAACCCAGCGGATCGACGATCGACGGCCAGAAACGCTCCAGTTTGTTCGTCGTGACGACCGAAATTGCCAGAATCAAATAGATCGCCAGCAGCGAGACGCCCTGCAGATACACGACCATGATTCTGCGCGAGAGCGCGGCAACACAGAAAAACAACGCTCCCAGGAAAAATATGTTGATCACCGGGATATCGAAGAACGGCTTCAAATACGCCATCAAATGCACAGGTGCGATCCTGGTTTTATCCGCCCAAGGCATCACGGTACCGAGGATTCCTCCGAGTACGAGCCCACTGAACACAAACAACGTGATTAAGAAGGACGCGAGCCACTTGCCTCCGAGGTAGTCGAACTTCTTGACCGGCTTTGTGAAAATCAACGAGTAGGTGTCTTGCTGGAAATCTCGCAAGATTGCGGGCCCAAAAATGGCCGCGATCAGGATCGCCCCGAAGCCCGTGTATTGGCCGAAGCAGTTCAGTAATGCGTACGGACCGTTCAGCAGAATTTTTCCAGGACCGATTGGCCCAAAATCCGAGACAGATACAGAGAAGAACATCATGGCAAATGGAATTAGGAAGAAGATGTAGGTGGATACGCTGCGAAAGCGGAGTTTTAATTCGAACCAGAAGAATGTCCAGAACATCGCGGCTCCTCATTAAGAAAGCACGGATCTAAAGACCCGCCGCTCGATTGCCAATCTTTAATTCCTCTCCGCGTTTGCCAGATTCAGAAAGTACACGTCTTCCAGATCCGCTTCGGACGGCTCGAAGCCTCCGCCCGGCGACGATTCCGAGTAGACGCGTACCTCATGCAAACCGCCGATTAAGTGCGTTGAAATTACTTTCATTGATTTCTCGAGCGCTTCCCTTTCCGCATCCGTCACCACAATTTTACTCCACACATGGCCGCGCACCTTCTCGAGCGCTTCAGCGGGCTTACCTTCGAGCAGCAATTGCCCCTGGCTGATGATGGCCATGCGCGAACAGAGCTCGCGCACGTCCTCCACGATATGCGTCGATAAAATCACCACTACGTTTCGGCCGATGCCGCTCAGAAGATTCAAAAAGCGGTTGCGCTCGGCCGGATCGAGCCCCGCGGTGGGTTCGTCAACGATGATGAGTTTCGGATTTGCGAGCAGCGCCTGGGCGATCCCAAATCGCTGCTTCATGCCTCCCGAATAGGCGCCGAGGGCCTTCTTGCGGCTGTCCCATAGATTTGTTTGCTGCAGCAGCGCTTCTACAATTTCTTTGCGTTCCTTGGCGTTGGTGATGCCCTTCATTACAGCGAGGTGCTCCAGGAGGTCGATTGCCGGCATTTTCGGGTACACGCCGAACTCTTGCGGCAGGTAGCCCAGGATTCTGCGCGTTTCGTCCTTCTGTTCGACCAGGTTCAGGCCATCGAGCTTGGCGGTGCCACCATCCGGCTCGAGCAGGGTCGCCAGAATTTTCATCAGCGTCGATTTGCCCGCGCCGTTTGGCCCCACCAAGCCGAACATTCCCGTGGGGATTTCGAGCGAGATTCCACGCAAGGCTTGGACACCGCCGGCATAGGTTTTGCTCAAGTTCTGAATCGTCAGCACAGTTGCCTCCGGACGGAGACCGAGAAATAAGAGAAGACCGGCCCTTGCTGTAAAAAGCGCAAAGGACTAGGCCACATTACCTGCGACTGATCGTATGGACGGCCCACCCTGGACAAAAGTCTCAAGAAAACCTCACGACTATACCGCAACGACAGCCGGACGAGGGCCTTTAGTTTTTACACACCCAGGCTGCCCGCTCTTAAACACCAAGAATGGGCTCTCGTACCTGTAGATTTTGCCTAGAAAACTCGTGCGGAGAAACCTGATTAGGGGAGGCTCAGATTCGAGCTTGCGTCAAAGACCGAATTATGCTAATCTGTTTTTGCGTTTGTTGCTCTTGTTTCGCCTTTTGTTTTAAAGCGCCACTCGATTCAACTTGTGGTGTTTTTTGTTTCTCACCCCGCTTTACCGCGGTGTCTTAAGAGAATCAGCGAAAGACGCCCGGCTTCCCCTTACAAGGTTTCCGGAAAAAGAGTGCACCAGATAGCTTTTATATTTAAAGGAACACATCTGTGAAAGAACAAGGAACAGTGAAGTGGTTTAACGCCAGCAAGGGTTTTGGATTCATCCAGCGCCAGAGCGGCGAGGACGTTTTCGTCCATTTCTCCGCGATTCAGGCGGACGGCTACCGGTCTCTCAATGAGGGACAGGCCGTTGAATTCGAGGTTGTCCGTGGCCCCAAGGGGCTGCAGGCTTCCAACGTTCAACCTCTGTAAACCACTTCTGAGAAGTGCGGGCGGGAGGCGCAAGCTTCCCGCCCTTTTATTTTTCTGGGACAGTTGCCTGCCGGACAAGCCGCTCTCAACCCATATCTGGGGGGGGGCCTCAAAAGGTGCTCCTACGAGGAAGGTTGCGAAACAGAAATCCTGTCTGTTTGGGAGTTTTTCGGCACCACGGAAAGCCGTGCTCCCGAACAATCCGCACGGCGCTGCCAGGTGGCGTAGGCCCGTTGCGGGTTTATCTTGTGCCGGCTTGAGGAGTTGCGAAAACAAACACAATCGCTATGTCCGACGCCACGGCTTGGCCCTTGTAGGTGGCTGGCGTAAAATTCCACGACTTGGCGGCCTTTGTTGCCGCGCCGGCCAATGCTCCGACCTTGCCGCGTACGACGTTCGCTCCGTGCACTCTTCCTTCGCTTCCGATGTGCGCCTGCATTACAACGGTCCCGGAGGCTACCGTGTTGGGGGGATAGTTTGCGTAATTTGCTTTGACCAATTGCGCCGGCTGGAAATCACCGCTTGGGGAGCCGCTTGCCGGTTGCAGCGATTCTCCCGGCAAGCCCACCCCGCTTGGGTTAAACGGATTGAACGCGACGTCGACCCGCAAGATGCCCGCTACGCTTTGCCCGTCCAACGTTGCCGGCGTAAAACGCCATTCGTTTACAGCGCTTTGCGCCGCCGCGGTCAGCGGCGGCACGTCGCGCACCACAGCTACGTTTTGCACCGTTCCGGTTGAATCCAGACTTACATCGAGGGTGACGAATCCCGGCGACCGGCTGTTTATCGGGTACGCGATATCGCTCGCCATGGCGAGCCCAGCGGAATGATACTTCCCCGTGGCTGACTGACCGCGCACCGATGCTCCCGCCATCACGCTCACGACGGCCAGAAATCCCACCGCCATCACCGATCTAGGCTTCATCGTTCCCTCCTCAAGCGTCATGTGCCGACACCTTATCACAGGCGGATGGCGTCTTTTTGCTCGAAGCAGGCTCTGTTGTACACTTTGCTATCCATGCTTTGAGGTGTTCGTGATTCCGTCCGGCAAGTTTGCTCGAATCGCGGCCGTAGCCGGTCTGCTGTTTACCCTGCTCCAGGTTCTTAACCTTGAGGTGGTCGGCTCGCTGACCACCAAGCTGCTCCTTTCAAATTCCCTCGATCTGACCATTGTGCTTCTTGCTTCCGGCTGCTCGTTTTATGCCGCCCGGCGTTCCTCCGGTTATCCCCGGCAGCTCTGGTTGCTCTTGGGTGTCGCCTTTACGCTTGAGTCTTGCGGTCAGGGAATCAGCGCCTACTACCAGAGCTTCGTTCCGAACGCGGCGCAAAACCCGTGGCCTTCCGACATTCTGTTCTTCGTGTGGGCCGCGCCGATTTTTATGATTTTTCTTCCCCTTTCAGAAGAGGGCTCCTCGAGCATCGATTCGATCCGGCTTCTCGATTTCCTGCAGGTCGCCATTCTGGCGCTCACGCTGTATCTCTATTTCTTTTATTCGCCTTCGCGTTGGCAATCGAATCAAGGGGCCCTGCTGCGCCAGATTCTGTTCGTTTACATCGCCCGCGATTCCCTGCTGGCCCTGGCCTTTTTCCTTCGCTCGCGCTCGCTGATTCCGTCGTGGCTGCGCACGTTCTGCCTGACCCTTTCCGTCGTCTTCCTCCTTCTTGTCCTCAGCGACGTCGAATATCTGTTGGCCATTGTCGATGTGCGTATACCCTCCGGTTGGGGCGACCTGCTCTGGATGATCCCGAGCTTGATCATGATTTTGTTTGCGGGTACATGGAGGCAACCTGTCTCGACACGGCTGCGGCTAACTCCAACGCGCCTGGCAGGGCTGCTTAACGCGGAGATTCTTCCTATCGCGATCCCCCTGTTGGTCATTTTCATGGGCCCTGCGATTGCTCGTGAGCAAGTGGTGTTCGCCTGGGTTGTTGTTGCCGCTTCGATTCTCTGCTCTTCGGTGCGTTTGATTCTTACCAACCGGCGCCAACGCTACATCGCCGAACATGTCCTCGACACCGAGCGGGCTCTGCGCAGCTCGGAAGAGATTCTCTCTACTGCTTTTCGAAACAGTCCCGATGCGTTCAGCATCAATCCGTTCCCGAATGGCCCTTATCTTGAGGTCAACGATGGTTTCACCCGGCTGACCGGCTATTCTCGGGAAGAAACGCTCGGAAAATCTCCCGGGCAGATGAATCTCTGGGTCGATATCGACCGCCGCGATCAAGCGCTCGCAGCCCTGTTGCAGACCGGCCACATCCGTGATTTTGAATTTCGTTTTCATACGAAATCCGGCGGGGCTCGCGTCGGCCAGATGAGTGCGTCGGTTGTTGAGTTGCGTGGAGAGCGGTGCGCTCTGGTCATCGTGCGTGACATTACCGAGCGCATCGAAGCGGAAGGAATTTTGCGCTCGAGCGAAGAACGGTTCCGCTCGCTCGTGCGCGACCTCTATTTCGCCGTTGTTCTTCTGACTCCGGACGGTGTGGTCGAGTTTGCCAACGGCGCGGCGCATCGCATGTTCGATATTCCTGAAGGTGAGGGCGTCGGAAAACACTTCACCGACCTCGGCATCTTCGCCGTGAATGACAAGGGTGAGCCGGTTCCCTATGAGGATCACCCCATCCCTTATGTCCTCCGTACTCGCATTCCGATTCACGATGCTGTAATGGCCTTTCGGCGTTCCGGATACGACCGCGTTTTCTGGCTGTTTGGCAGTGCGGTGCCGCAGTTCGACAGCAACGGGAACATTATTCGCGTGATCAGTTCGTTTGCCGATGTTACCGGAATGAAAAACGCCGAACGGGCTGTGCATGATCTTTCGAAGCGACTGCTGAACCTGCAGGATGAAGAACGCCGGCGGCTTGGACGTGAATTGCACGATGGGCTGGCGCAGACCGTTCTGGCCATCAATCTCAGCCTGGCTCAGGCTCGGCAATCGCTCACCTCGGCCGATCAGACGGTCGTGCGGTCCATCGACAGGGCACGCGCACTCACCCAGCAGATGTCACGCGAAATTCGCACGCTGTCCTACTTGCTTCATCCTCCTCTTCTCGACGACTTGGGTCTGGTGTCCACCCTCAAGGAGTATGTGCAGGGATTCAGTGAACGGAGCGCAATTCAGACGCAGCTTTTCTGCGACACGGAATTCGAACGCCTGCCGCAACCCCTGGAAATCGCGCTTTTCCGCATCGTCCAGGAAGGCCTCGCGAACATTCAGAGGCATTCCGGCAGCGCACGAGCGGAAATTCGCCTGGCGCAAAAAGATTCGTTGCTCACACTGGAAGTCGTCGACTTCGGCCATGGCTTTCATCCGGGAACGGCTCCGGCGAATTCGGAGTCGCAAACGAATGGCGTGCCAGCGACACGGCTCGGTGTTGGCATTCCTGGAATGCGCGAGCGGATGGCGCAGCTTGGCGGGCAGCTTGAAATTATTTCCGGCTCCACGGGCGTTACGGTTCGCGCTACCATTACCCTACCTGCCGCCGTCCAGACGGAGCTAGTTGATGAGCGCTCTTCGCATCCTGATCGCGGATGATCATTCCGTGGTTCGCGCCGGACTGCGCGCACTACTGGAGTCTCGGCAGGGCTGGGAGGTCAGCGCCGAAGCCTCCGATGGACGGGACGCGGTTGAGAAAGCTACCAAGCTGAAGCCCGACGTCGCGGTGCTCGACATTGGGATGCCATTGCTCAACGGCGTTGAGGCTACGCACCGCATTCGAACCGCTTCACCAACGACAGAGATTCTGATCCTTACCATGCACGAGTCGGACGATTTGGTGCAGCAGGTTATTCAAGCCGGCGCTCGCGGATATATCCTGAAGGACGACGCCGATCGCGTCCTGATTGCCGCGGTCGAGGCGGCTAGCCAGCATAAGCCATATTTCTCTACTCGAATCAGTACTGCTGTTCCCGATGATTCGGCCGCTTCGCCTTCGGACACTCCGAAGCCAACGCGCGCGCGACTGACGCCCCGGGAACGCGAGATTCTTCAGCTTCTTGCCGAAGGAAAATCCAACAAGGAAGTGGCGGGACTCCTCGGGATCAGCGTGAACACGGCAGAGGCTCATCGGGCGAATATCATGTTGAAGCTTGGTGTGCATTCGTTCGCGGAGTTGGTGCACTACGCGATTCGGAATAAGATCATCAAACCGTGAGCGCGCAGCGCGCGGACGGTGAGTCGCGTCGAGTGGCCGAACTAAAGTTCGGACGCGTTGGTTGTTGGCTGGGGCGCACGAGTCCTAGGCTCGTACGACAAGCGGGTTCAGATGTCATGCCAGCGGCACCCGGGCTGCGGCTGGGCGTTTGGGCGGGAGCCGTCAGGATGGCAGGAATCGGCTGCTGCGCTGCCGCACTCTAGGTTAGCCAAAATCGAAGAACTGGCACATGCGGCGGAACTTCTCGTAGCGGTCGTGCACTAACTGGCGAGGAGATTGACTGGTGAGGACGAGAAGTTGGCGTTCAAGGACGTCACCCAATAGTTTGGCAGCGCCTTCGTAGTCGGCGTGCGCGCCGCCGTCCGGCTCGGGGACGATTTCGTCGATGATGCCCAGATCACGCAGGTCCGGAGCCATAATTTTCATGGCAATGGCCGCGGTCTCGGCCTTCGCAGGGTCGCGCCAGATGATCGAGGCGCAACCTTCCGGGGAAATCACAGAATAGAAGCCATTTTCAAGGATGTTGACGCGATCACCTACGGCGATGGCCAGCGCGCCGCCGGAGCCGCCTTCGCCAGTGACCGTGACGATGACCGGAATTGGGAGACGCGCCATCTCGCGCAGATTGCGCGCGATGGCTTCGCCCTGGCCGCGTTCTTCGGCATCGATGCCGGGATAGGCGCCCGGAGTATCGATGAACGTCAACACCGGGCGGGAGAATTTGGCGGCAAGCTGCATGATCCGCAGGGCCTTGCGATAGCCTTCGGGCTTGGGCTGTCCGAAATTACGGATGACGCGCTGCTTCGTGTCTCTTCCCTTTTGCGGACCGATGACGAACACGGGTCGCCCGCGAAACTTGCCCATTCCAGCGATGATGGCTTTGTCATCGCCGTAGCCGCGATCGCCGTGGAGTTCGATGAAGTCGGTGAACATCAGGCCGATCCAATCGAGTGTGTGCGGACGCTGGGGATGACGGGCAATCTGGGCGCGCTGCCAGGGACCGAGATGGGTGTAGAACTCGCGGCGAAGCTCAAGGACTTCGCGCTTGAGGCGCTCGAATTCCGCTTCGTCACCGTCTTCACCGCTTGCAGAAAGGCGGCGCAACTCCTCCACGTCTTTTTCGAGACGCTCGATCTCCTTTTGACGATCGATGGTCTCCAGGGCCTTTTTGTCTTTTTTAGCCGCAGCGCACATCAGGAAATCCTCTGGATGCCCTCGTCGCCGCAGATGCGATCGAGCGCGGCAATAAAGTCTGGGGTGACCCGTATCTTACGCTGAGATTGCACTACAGCAGTAGTGCCATCGTTGGCCTTAACCTCGAAGACAACCGTGCTCGGGCCGGCGGCCTTACTGAAAAGCTCCTCGAGTTGCGCCAGGGCTTGTTCGTTGAGGCGCTGGAGGTCGAGCTTTACGCGGTATTCCGGCGGACCATTGCTTTCCGCTACAGATTGCAGAAGCCGGGCTTCCTGAAGCGAGAGGCGCGTGCCTGCTTCCTCGATCTGGATGCGGACCTTGAGGAGAAGTGGCTGGCCGGGCTTCAAAACGTTTTCAAGCCGGGCGAAGCTCTCCGGGAATGCCAGTAGCTCCTGCACGCCAGTCATATCCTGCAACGTGAAAATTGCCCAGCGCGCGCCTTTGCGGGAACGCATGGGACGAGTCCCTACGATCAGCCCAGCAACGGCTACCTCCTTGCCATTGCGTTGGCCTTCGACTTCGTCGAGAGAAATCACGCCCATCTCTTTCAGGCGCGACGCGTATTTTTCGAGCGGGTGGCCCGAAACGTAGAAGCCGAGCATCGCGTATTCACTGGTGAGTCGCTCATCTTCGGTCCAGGGGGCGGCATCACAAAGCTCGAAGTGAACCTTAGGTTCACTGGCCTTGCCGCCACCGAAGAAAAGGCCGTGTTGGCCGGACTCCTTGGCGCGCGCCGCGCGCTGGATCGCGTTGATGGCGTCATCGACCGAGGCCAGCATGGATTCGCGGGGGCCGAGAGAGTCCATGGCCCCGCATTTGATCAGGCTCTCGAAGACGCGCTTGTTCAGAAATCGAGATTCGATGCGTTCGCAGAAGTCGTACAGGGACTTGAATTCGCCTTGTTGGAGGCGCGAGTCGCGAATGGCTTTGGCGGTGTTCTCGCCGACATTCTTGATGGCGGCCAAACCGAAACGGATGGAGTCGCCGACGGGCGTGAAGAAAAGATCGCTTTCGTTGACGTCCGGTGGAAGGATCGCAATACTCATACCGCGCGATTCGTTGATGTACTTGACCTGCTTTTCGGCGTTGCCAGTTTCAGAAGTGAGCAGGGCGGCCATGAATTCCACGGGAAAATGAGTCTTGAGATAGGCGGTCTGATAGGCGAGGAGCGCATAGGCGCAGGAGTGCGACTTATTGAAGCCATAGCCAGCGAATTCTTCCATCAAATCGAAGATGCGTACAGCTTTCTTATCGGGAATCTTATTTTTTTCGCAGCCGCCCAGGAATTTGGCGCGTTGCGCGGCCATCTCTTCCTTTTTTTCTTGCCCATGGCGCGGCGAAGGATATCCGCTTCGCCGAGAGAGAAACTGGCCAGGCGATTGGCGATCTGCATGACCTGTTCCTGGTAAAGAATCACGCCGTAGGTTTCTTCGAGGATGTCTTTGAGTTGCGGCAGCTCGTAGGCAACCTTCGTTTTGCCGTGCTTGCGATTGATGAAATCGTCGATCATGCCGCCCTGAATCGGGCCGGGACGATAGAGCGCGTTGAGCGCCGTCAGGTCCTCGATGCGCGTCGGCTGGTAGCGGCGGAGAATGTCCCGCATGCCGTGAGACTCAAACTGAAAGATGGCGGTGGTGTCTCCGCGTGAGAAAAGTTTGTAGGTGGCTTCGTCTTCCAACGGCAGGCTGTCGAGATCGATTTTGAGGCTGCGGTTCTGTTCCACCATTTTGACCGCGTCGTAGAGCACCGTGAGTGTAGTCAGCCCCAGAAAATCCATTTTGAGCAGGCCGATCCGCTCGAGCGCATTCATGTCGTACTGCGTGGTGATTTCATCGCGGTTCGTTTTATAGACGGGAACGAGCTCCGTGAGTGGCTGCGGAGAAATGACCACGCCGGCTGCGTGTGTTGAGGCGTGGCGCGAAAGCCCCTCGAGCCGCAATGCCACCTTCATAAGGTCTTTGAGGCGCTCGTCCGCGTCGACCGCCGACTTCAGTTGGGGCGATTCCTTGAGCGCGCTTTCGAGTTCGATGCCGAGACTGTTGGGAATCAACTTGGCCAGGCGATCGACTTCGCCGTATGGAATATCCATGGCGCGGCCTACGTCCTTGACGGCGGCCTTGGCCGCCATGGTGCCAAAGGTGATGATCTGCGAAACATTTTCGCGGCCGTATTTCTGCGTGACGTACTCGATCAGTTGGCCGCGACCGCGCACACAAAAGTCGATGTCGATATCGGGCATGGAGACGCGCTCGGGGTTGAGGAAGCGCTCGAAGAGAAGATTGTATTGCAGAGGGTCGACGTCGGTGATGCGAAGGGCGTAGCTGACCAGGCTGCCTGCGGCCGAACCGCGGCCGGGGCCTACAGGGACTTCCTGGGCGCGGGCGTACTGAATGAAATCCCAAACGATCAGGAAGTAGCCTTCATAGTGCATCTTCTTGATCATTTCGATTTCCGACGTGAGCCGCTGCTCGTATTCGGCGAGCGGATTGCGAAGAAAGCCTTGTTTCGCGAGACGGTCAAGATGTGGCAAGCGTTGCTCGAAGCCTTCACGGGATACTTTTTCAAAGTAGCTGCCGGGGGTGTGGCCGGCGGGCACTTTGAATTCCGGCAGGGCGTTCGGAATGTGGTCAATTTTGACGTTACAGCGGGAGGCAATATCGACGGTTCGCGTGAGTGCGTCGGGAACTTCGCGAAAGACCTGCTCCATTTCCCGCGCCGACTTGAAATAGAACTGGTCGGTCGCAAATTTCATACGATGAGGATCGCTCATGGTCTTGCCGGTCTGGATACAGAGCAGGACTTCCTGGGCGTGGGCGTCGTCGTGGTGGAGATAGTGACAATCGTTCGTGGCGACAAGCGGGATGCCGGTCTCTTTCGAAAGACGGATCAGTTGGGTATTGACGTTCTTTTCGATCGGCAAGCCCTGATCCTGAATCTCCAGGAAGAAATTGCCTTTGCCGAAGACATCCCTGAGTTTGTACGCGGTTTCGCGGGCTTTGTCATATTTGTCATCCACGATGCACTCGGTTACGGGACCTCGGAGGCAAGCTCCGAGCGCGATCAGGCCGCGCGAATGCTTGCTGAGGAGTTCGTAGTCAATGCGCGGCTTGTAGTAGAAACCTTCGAGGAAGCCGGCGGAGACAAGCTTGATCAGGTTGCGGTAACCCTCGAGATTTTCGCACAGGAGAACGAGGTGATTGCTGCTGCGCGTCCCGGGTTCGAAATCGTCGCGATCGTCGGCGGATTGGCCGGACTTTTCGCCCCGGTCGTGGCGGCTGCCTTTGGCCACATAGACTTCGCAACCGATGATGGGCTTTACATCGCGCTTGCTGGCTTCGTGGAAGAAGTTGGCGGCGGCAAAAAGATTGCCGTGGTCGGTGATGGCCACCGCCGGCATTTTCTGTCGGGAGGCTTCATCGAGGAGCTGCGAGGTCTCGCACGCCCCATCGAGCAGGCTGTAATCGGTGTGCACGTGGAGGTGGACGAACTGCGGGTTGCCCATAGCGTTAGTTTAAGCCGTGGGAAGAGGAAAGGCGAACGGCGCGTTTTGGAGGATTGTGGATAAGTTCGTGTTCGAGGAGAGAAGAGGGTCCCGCTTTGCTCGGGCTTTGCTCGGGGCTTTGCTCAAAATGACCGAAGAGTTGATCGGTCGGACCGGCGCCGCCTGGAAGAACGGGCCTGCCTTTGAACGGAGGATGCGCAAGCGGGTTATTTGGATTTTTTCTTTGCAGCGGGCTTGGGCGGCGGCTCAGGTTTTTCTTTGGATTTAGCTGCGGCTGATTTTTGCTTGGCGTGAATGGCTTCGTGAGCCGCATGACGTTCGGCGGCCTTGGTCTTCTTTTCCTTTTCCTTCTTTTTTGGCGGCTCTTTGATGCCGGAGAGCCTGCGGAGGATCTTCTCGCGCTCTTCCGGGGTTTTGCCACGGCCGTTCAGCTGCGTAGCGAATACTTCGTTGACGACTTGGTCGAACTTCGGGCCGCGCGCCATGCCCAGGGTTTCGAGTTCGGTCACCACCACGGGCAAGGCTTGGCGGATCGGGCGCCATTTGCCTAAATAGGATTTGAGCTTGGAGACGGCGGCGGAGTTATTGGATTCGGCCAGCAGATAGGCGACCACATCGAGCGGAAGCTTTTCGATGTAATGGTAGGCGTCGATGGGAGTTTTGGCTTTCTTGCCAGCCAGATCTTTCTGGATGCTGAGCGCTTTGTCCGGAAATTCCTCGATGGCTTCGATTTCGGCGGCGCGGAAACCGAGTTTCGAGAGCAGGTGTCCGACTTCGCGATCTTTGAGTCGGCCCAGGATCGCCAGCATCATTGGTGTGGCCAGGCGTGGGCGGAATCCGGCCATGAAGAGTTCGTCGCGGACTTTAAACAATCGCGAGATGGCGTCGTAGTCAGGATGCTTTTTGGCCAGAAGCGGATGAACGAGTGCGAGAAAGTCCTGCTCGTCCCATTCTTTCAGAATGAGGTGAGGACGTTCTTCGCGCGCCAGGGCCCGGAGTTCCTGGCCGGCATCTTCGGGGGTGATGGTCTTTTGGAGTTCGCGCTCGATCGCGAGGTTGAACCATTCCTGGGTACGCGATTCAAGTTTGAAGCCCATGCGCGCCGCCATCCGCAGAGTGCGCAAGAGCCGCACAGGTTGATTGGTGAAGCTGTGAATGATAAGGGCGCGGACTTCGCCATGCTCGATATCCGACAACCCGTTGGTGGGATCGAGCAGTAGGCCGCGAGAGGCTGGATTGAGCGAGATGGCGATGGCGTTCAGAGAGAAATCGCGTCGGCGCAAGTCCTCCATGATCGTGGACCAGCGAATCTCCGGGCGCGTCCCGGGGCGGACGTAATATTCGTCGCGCGCGGCGGAAATGCTGCCATCGACATCCCCGGCAAAGAGCATTTCGATATGGCGCAGCTTTTCGTCTTCGGCGAGAACCCTTGCGCCGCCTTTTTCGAGCTCGCGCGCCATCTTCGAGGGGTTGCCTTCGACGGTGAAGTCGAGATCCCGGAGCGTCGCCCCGGTGATCAAATCGCGGACCGTTCCTCCGGTGAGATAAACGTTGAACCCCATGGCTGCGGCCAATTCCTGCACGCGGAGCATGGCGGCACGCTGCTCCGGAGAAAGGCGACTTTCCAGCAAAAACATGTAATCGGGCATTCTTGCTCCTTCCAGATTAGGGCGGGCCCGGTTTGCGGCGCCGCACCCGCGGTAATTCACTTCCCGCGCGCTACGCGCGCGGGTGATGAGCCTTGTAAATCTGCTTCAAACGCTCTTCCACGACGTGGGTGTAGATTTGCGTCGTGGAAATATCGCTGTGACCGAGCATCAACTGGACCGAGCGCAGATCAGCGCCGCGTTCCAGAAGATGCGTCGCAAAACTGTGACGCAGCGTGTGGGGCGTGAGCGCCACACGCAAACCCGCTTGACGGCCGTAGGCGGAGAGAATTTTCCAGACGCCAACGCGGCTGAGGCGGCTGCCGCGACGGTTGAGGAAAAGTATCGGCGAATTGCCAAACTGCCCCTTGGCGAGCAGCTTCGGGCGGGCATCGCGCAGATAACGGTCCACCAGTGCGATGGCTCTCTTCCCCACAGGGACGATGCGTTCCTTGTCGCCTTTGCCGACGCAGCGAACGCAGCCCGCGGAGCGATCGAGATCCATGACGCGAAGGCTGGTCAGCTCCGAGACCCGTAGCCCGCTCGAATAGAGAACTTCCAGCATGGAGCGGTCGCGCAGACCGATGGACGTTTTCTCGTCCGGTTGCATGAGGAGCTTTTCCACTTCCTCCAGGCGCAGATAACCGGGCAAAGAGCGGCGAATCTTAGGGGATTCGAGATTGAGAGACGGGTCGTCAGTGATCAATTGGCTGATCTGCGCGTAACGGAAAAAATTGCGCAGCGTCACCAGATGACGCGCAACGGTGCGGCTTTCGAGCTTGTGGCGATAGAGGTCGGCAAGGAAATCAACGAGGTCGTCACGCTTCACGGACTTCAACGCGAGCTTTCGCTTTTTCGCAAAGGCCTCGAATTTCAGCATGTCTCGGCCATAGGCGGAGATCGTGTTCGCCGAAAGGCCCTTCTCCACACGGACATGAGTGAGAAAAGCGGAGATGGCAGCAGAGATTTCCATCACGAACCAGCCAATTCTGCGGCGCTCTCGCGGTGCGTGGCGATGCCGTACACTTCTTCGATTTCCGGGCAACGGAAAACCCATGTGAGGCCGATATACAACAGAGTGGCGCCTCCAATCAGCCCAATGAACACCAGGAGCTGAGTAAAAAAGGCCGATTGGAGCGTATAGCGAGCGTAGTGATTGCCGATCATGCAACCCACACCCATGATCGCGGCACATAGAGAGATTTTGCTGATGGAACGCGAGATCTCGGCGATATTGAGCGCGCCGTAACGAATGCGGAAGATGAAGAAGAGCGTAAAGAAATCGAAAAAGGTGGCGAGAACGGTCGCCAGCGCCGGACCGCCGTTCTGGAACCGGCGGAACAGGAAGTGAAGGAACAACAGATTAAGGGCGATATTGAGGATGAACGACAGGATGGCAACGACCACCGGAGTTTTTGTGTCTCCCGCAGAATAAAAGGCGGGCACGACGAGTTTGACGCAGGCGAGCGCCGGCAGACCCGCGGCGTAGTAGAGAAGCGGGCGGGCCGTAAGGCGCGTCGATTCCGCAACGAACTGGCCGTGCTGAAAGAGCATACGGATGATGGGCTCGCGAAGGATCATGAGGCCGAGCGCAGCGGGAATCGTAATGTAAGCGACGATGCGCACGGCAAAAGTCAGCGTGCGCTTCAATCCTTCGTAGTCGTTGGCCGCGGCTTGATGAGACATCATTGGGAGTATCGCGGTAGCCACGGCAATGGCATAGCCGCCAAGGACCAGTTCCATCACGCGATCGGAAACGTACAACGCGGCCAGACTGCCGTGGGGCATTCGCGGGGCCGTTGCAAAGAAGGTGTCCACGTAAAAATTGATCTGCGCGATGCCCATGCCGAAGAAACGCGGGAACATGAGCCTGGCGAAGCTCTTGACGCCGGGATGCGAGAGCGAAAGACCAAAATCGAAACGCATGCCCTTGTGGACGAGTTGCGGAACGAGAATCAGGAATTGAAGTGCGCCCCCGACCAGGACGCCGACGGCCAGAGAGACCGCGGGGTCGTCGAAATAATGCCAGACGGCAGCTATGGAAAAAATGATGATCGAAAGGTTCTGGAGCGCGGTAGTGGACGCGGGAAGAGCGAAATTGTGGAAGGAATTGAGGATGCCCATTCCGAGAGCCGCCAGGCCCGCGAAGAAAAGGTACGGGAAGACGATGCGGTTCAGCGAGATCGCCTGCGCGTAACTGTTCGAGGGATCCTGAGAGGACGAGAACGATTTGATGACCACCGGTGAAAAGATTACGCCAAGAACCGTGACGATCGATAAGACCAGGGCTAGAGTCCAGAAAAGACGGTTGGCGAACTTCCAAAGGTCTTCGTTCGAATCACGCATGTAGGTGGTAAAGACGGGGATAAACGAGGCAGTGACCACGCCGTCTCCGACCATGCGGCGAAAAAGGTTGGGCAGGCGGTAGGCGAGCACAAAGGCATCGGCGGAAAGGGTCGTGCCGAGAAGGAAGGAGATACGCTGGTCACGGACGTAGCCGAGAACGCGGCTGACAATCGTAACCAATGAGATGATGGAGGCGGATTTAAGGATCTGTTTCTTTTCGGTCAAGAGTGGCCCTCAGGGACCTAAACCCAATAAAAACAATAACTTGACAGGAAAGTCGAGGCTAAATTAACATAATCTGCGATTTTGCGCAAATACTTCGTTAATTTGGACGAAAAAGGTCGCTTTGAAGAGCCGCGCCCCAGCCTCCACGCACAAAAAAGTCATCCTTGAGTTGCTTCTTGAGAAGAAGCTGATGCGGGGCTATTTGAACCCGACACGTCTGCCTCAGGCCGAAACCGTTGACCTGTTGACACCCGAGGGGGCTCACGAAGAGGTCCCATTGGCGAAGGTCCGGGCGATCTATTTCGTGAGGGATCTCGAGCAAAACATCGGGATGGAGCGGAAGAGCTTTCTGAGCCGCCCTAAGTTGGACGGACTTTGGGTTCGCTTGCGGTTCCGCGATGGCGAAAGCCTCGAGGGCGTGATCCCGAACGACTTGCTGGCGCTGCAGGAGAACGGCCTGCAAATAACGCCGCCGGATTTCAATTCGAATACGGACCGTATTTTCGTTCCTCGGACGGCTCTGACGGAGTTTACGGTGCTGGGCGTGATGGGTATCGCGCGGCGGAAACCGGTTGCCGCCGCAGCCGCGCAACCGCGCTTATTCAACGAAGACCAGGAGTCTTAGGTTTCGCTAGCGGTTCGTTTGTTTTATATAGCTTTGCCCCGCAGCCGGGGTGGCCACACTTGCACTCCACCTCGCGCGACGTCTCCATCGCTTCGGCGTACTTTTTGCGGATGCCGACGTCGCAAGTGCAGTTCGAATGCGAACACTCGCTATGGTCATCGCTCACATAAGTTCATTTTTCCTTTCCTTAGCCACGTTTCCTTAGGCCACGTTCGGTTCGATAAGTCAAAAAGAAAAACGTCCGGCTAGTGAACCGCCCTTACCATCAGTAAAACAACGTCAGCGTATGTCGCTTTAAAAGAGGCGGCCATCGGCTGAGTGGTTGAGTTCGCGCGAGTAGAAAGCTGTACACCACGCTTCCGTCGAGAAGGCTTTCAGCGGGCGCGCGAAAAACGAAATTTCGATGCTCGATGAGTGCTACACTTCGCGAAAGAAACGCGTGAGGAGAAATCCATGGATCGAAACGCAGTCGCTTCGTCCGGGGTGGGCGCGAACTCTAGTACGTTAGGGGCTCTTTGGGTCGTGTACGGAGTCATCCGAATCACGGTGGCAATTATCCTTGCTCTCTACAGCGGCGTGGCCACGGTGATGTTCGGAGCGCTTTTGGGAAGGGTACCCGACCCTTTTTTTATGATGGGTCTTTTCCACGTTTTCTATTTTGCGGCCATCGTCGTCACGGCTCTCGGGGGACTGTTTGGATTGCTCGCCGGCACGGCGTTGCTTGGCCGGAAATCCTCGGCTCGATCTCTGTCGCTCGTGGCGGCTTTGCTCTCGGTGTGCGACATACCGCTCGGAACGACAATCGGAACCTACACCATGGTCCTTTTCCTTCCTTGAGCGGCTGGTTTCCTTACGTTGTTCGCGGTCCCATGAATAGATGAAGCACCAGCGAGATCAGCGCGAAGATCAGCAACAGATGAATCAAGAAACCTGCGACGTGAAAGAAAACAACTCCGCAAATCCACACAAGCAACAACAAAGTGGCAAGCCCCAAGAATGGACCGAATCTCATCGTTCTTTTCTCCTATTCGCCGCTCCCGCGCTATAGATCGAGGCCTGGCGCGTTGAAACAATTTGCTTGTGCCCCCGGGCTGGGCCAGCATGCAAGTGGGCTTATTTGCAGGATTTACTGACCATTTTGACAGACGCAATTTGCAAATCGCCGTGTTCGTCGTTGCTCTTCTTCATGCCAGCCGAGGATGCCGCGTCTTTGGCTTCTTCCTTCATGTTGTGCATGGTGACGTTGGAAACCGTGCCTTTGGCAGTGATTGTGTGCCCGACGTGATCGCCGAGAGTCACCGCGTCGCTCTTCACGTCCCAAGTACTGCCATCATTCCCATTGAGCACGTATTTATCCGCGCTGCTTCCCTGTGCCAAACAGCCGGTGATGGTCCTGACTTGCGACTTTGATTTGCCACTGCTGGTCGTGTCCTGGGCGAGTGATACGCCCGTTACGAGCAATAGTCCAAGCGCTAGTGCGATCCCTGAAGTCTTCATCGTGTCTCCTTTAACCTGGTCCTTCGTCGGTTCTGGGCACGCGGCCCAATCTGCTCGAAACTGTAGCGAACCATTCGAAGCGCCACCATAGAGAGAACGATGTAATCAAGACCCCATCTGCAGGTAATTCTTATGTTCAGAGCGATCAGCAACCTTTTGCTCCGCGATCGGAAGAAACAAGAGTATACCGGTTTGACCCGATACGTGGAGGCCAGGAGGACGCGTCTAATCAATACCATGTTTCCCGCCGCCGTTCCTGCCTACAATGCTGTCTACAATGATCGCTTGAGTCCCACCGGTGCACGTGCCTCGACCCCATGACATCACGGCGGCGGTCGGCCAAGGGCTCCGCGATATTGCGTGGGACGCACGAACAAGCTCGCGCCGCGCTTGGGGCTACATTCAAGAGGCATGGATTCGCCTTACCTCCGGGATGGAGATCGAAGAGCTTTGGGCACAGTTCAAATCTGAAACAACGGAAAGCTCCAAGCTGTACAAACAGGAAGTCATTCAGCACGCCGGGTGGACGGAGCGCTCGTGGAAACGGCCCTTTAAGGTCTTCGGCCGGTTGTGTTGGAACATATTGAAAAAACTTTCACCGGCGCGCCGTTTATTCCTGCTGCTCAACGTAAGCCTTGGCACCCTGGCGATTCTCGGTTTCCATTTCCTGATCTTTACTCGGACGATTGAATTTGCCTTGGCGTTTCTAGGGGTTTTGATCCTGCTGGTTCTGGTCCTTGGCGACCACATTTCGATGAAGCGGGATATCGAGATTGCGCACGAAATTCAGCGCTGGCTCCTGCCGCGCAGGGCACCCGACGTGGCCGGCATCGACATCGCGTTCACGACCCGTCCGGCACAGACCATCGGCGGCGACTATTACGATGCGTTTCAGAGAAGCGGAGGCGGCCCGCTACTCATCGCTGTCGCCGATGTTGCGGGCAAGAGTGTTCCGGCCGCCATGCTGATGGCTACCTTTCAAGCCAGCCTGCGAGCCTTGGCTAGCTCTCGTCATTCGCTTTCGGAACTCGTGGGCGGGTTAAACCGGCAGATGTGCTCCAACTGCAATACCGGACGGTTTACGACTGCCTTTATTGCAGAACTCGATCCCACGACGGGCGCTCTGCACTATCTTTGTGCAGGGCACAATCCTCCCATCCTTCGACGAGCCAACGGCAGCGTGGAGAGGCTGAAATCGGACAACATTCCGCTGGGAATTGAGCTTGCCGAAATCTATCAGGTTGGCGTGTCCGATCTCGCGGCGGACGATGTTCTTCTCATCTACACCGACGGAGTGACGGAGGCTCGAAACCGGGGCCACCAGCAGTTCGGAGAAGATAGGCTTATCGCGATTCTCAAGAACTCGGGCGAACAGCGAGCGGCGATGACCTTGGCGGATCTGCTGCGGAGCTTGGCAGAATTTGTTGGAAATGCACCACAGCATGACGATATTACTTGCATGGTGGTGAGAAGAGCCTAGCTAAAGCTAGGGAAACGGCGCGCCAAGCATGACTCCGAAGACCCGCCACCACCATTCCTTTCAGAACCCGGCGTGCCGCAGGATTGTTTGCAGCATTTTAAGCGATTATGGGTTCATGGGATGCTGGCGTCGCTTGCTTCGTGGTAATTGATCTGCTCCCTGGGGTGCTCGGGGATTTGGTGTTTACGGCTTCGGTTAGCTGGCGAACGATGGTTTCGCGGGAAAAAGGCTTTTGAAGGAACAGAGCGTCGTCGAGGAATTCCGTATTGCCTTCGGCCTGTTCGAGATAGCCGGTCATGTAGACGACCTTCACGTGAGGCAGCAAAGTCTTGAGGCGCATGCCGAGTTCGGTTCCGCGCATCCTGGGCATCACGACGTCGGTCAGCACAACCTGGATGGTTCGGCCGAACCGTTCGGCGATTTCCAGCCCTTCCTGGCCGTCTTGCGCGGTCAGAACACTGTAGCCTGCCGCTTTCAGAAATGCGCAGGCGAGTTCGCGCACTTCCCGTTCGTCTTCCACGACGAGGACGGTTTTAGGCTGTCCGGGGACAATGCCCTTTTTTCGGTCTGTCTCATTGTTCTCGTTTACCGCTGCCTCGTTGGTCTTTGGGAGATACAAGTCGAAGCGAGCGCCCTGGCCGAGCGAAGATTCGACACGGATGAAACCGCCGCTTTGCTGAACGACACCATAGACCGTAGCCAGCCCCAGCCCGGTTCCCTTTCCTGGCTCCTTGGTCGTAAAGAACGGCTCGAAAATTCGGGCCTTCGTCGCCAGATCCATGCCATGCCCCGTGTCCGTCACGCTGAGCACGACGTATTCGCCGATTTCGACCTGGACGCCCGTTGCCGCATATTCCTTGTCCACGAAAATGTTCTGCGTCTCGACGGTCAACCTGCCACCGCGCGGCATGGCGTCGCTGGCATTGACGATCAGGTTCAGAAGCGCCTGTTCGAGCTGGCTCGGATCGGCCTTCACGCGGCCGAGAGAATCACCGAGTTGCAGACTCAGCTCGATATCCTCGCGGACCAGCCGACGGAGAAGTTTGCCCATATCGGCGATCAAGTCGTTCAGGTTTACGACTTTTGCCTGCAGCACTTGCTTTCTGCTGAAGACAAGCAGCTGGCGCGTTAAGGAAGCCGCGCGCTCAGCAGTTTTGCGAATCTGCTGGCAGTTATTGTGAAGAGCGTCGCCCGGTTTGAGCTGGTCATTCAGCAAGTCGCTGTGGCCGGCAATAACGGTCAGAAGATTGTTGAAGTCGTGAGCGACGCCGCCTGCCAACCGGCCCAGAGCTTCCATTTTCTGAGCCTGGCGCAGTTGGCTTTCGAGCTGTTCGCGCTGCTGTTCGTTTTTCTGCATGGCTCTGCGCATGGCGTCGAAAGCTCTTGTCAGGCGCGATAATTCGTCATGACCGCCCGCTTCCAATGGATAGGTGAAATCGCCGCGCTCGAGCGCTTGAACGCCCTCGACAAGCGACGCGAGCGGGCGGGTTACTGTCGCTGAGATCACAAAAATCAGAGCTCCGCCCGCGAGAATGGTGATCAGCCCGAGCGCAAGAAGCAAATGATCGAGTCTTTGCAGGTAGGAGGTAACTTCGCGATACGATTTCAAAACCAGCAAGTTGCCGCCCGAGCGCAGGCCGGGACTCAAGTCGATCAAAGCCGCGTAGTATCGCTGGCCGTCGAGGTTCACCTGGCCGGTTGAGGCGTTCTGAATTTCATGCGTCAATTCCGACTGGTTGAGCGAAGGGAGCGTGCTCGACGCGACATCGTTGCCGTACCGGTAGACGATTTCACTGTTGGCAATCTTGGCGAGATTCTTCGCGGCCCGGTCGTCGACCAGACGGCCGATCACTACATATCCTTCCAACTGTTTTTTTTCGGTTGGGTCTTCATAGAAAGGCTGCAGAACAACCTGGTACAAATTTTTGCCGCCAAACCACCAGCCTGAGGTTTCGCGCCTGGTGACTGAACGAGTCAACATCTCCTGCGCATCGGCCTCCGGGAACGGAGCCCCCGAAAGATGCATGGCCGTAATCTTGCCGGTCGCGTCCGTTAGCAGAAAAAGGTTGCAATCGTCAGATTGCCAAGGATCATTGCCGGCATCTTCGATAGCGGTCATATCGCCGTTCCGCATGAACGCGAGCGACGCCAGCAGGTCGGCTCGACGGCTGAGAGTAATCTCTTGCTGCCGCTGCATGACCCGGAATGTGGACGTCGCCGCCTGGGCGTCCTTTTCGATCTCCTGCTGTGCGTGCGCCTCAGCGTTTTGATGAACGACCAACAACGTAGCTGTGGTCAGCGAAATCGTTAGGATTACGAAAGATAGCAGGAGTTTGGTACGCAGGCGCAGATTTTCCTGTCCCGCCGTTAGGAGGCTCGCGAGGGCTCGGCGAAACGCGGGCAGGCTCCGACTGAACAGAAGTTTCACGATGATAGGAGCCTACCAACGCTAAGCTGAGGAGGGGAATGGGCTTACAGTACCAACGCATCAGTACCCCCGGCGTGCCTCAAAGTGGCTAAAGTCGGCTTTGGCGCCGGCCATTTCCGGCCCAAAAAACCGCAGTCTCCCGACGGCCACCTACGAGACTGTTCGTCGTCAGTCGGTAGGCTCATTTGACCCGCCAGAAAAGACTCGCATCTGGCTTTGCTCGGATTCGTAGACCTCGCGGACACCTTGGCAAAGCACTTGTCGCACGTGGCTCATGTTAACGATGGTGAAATGACCGGCGTGCAGCACCTCCCTATTTCCGAGGAAATTCGTCTTGGCCGGGTCCGCAATCTGAATATTTCTTTTGCCGTAATGGAGCGGATAAAACAGGGGGTACAGCCAGCGTTCCTAGAAGTTTTCGGCCTCCTTGACGTTGTCGGGAATGATGCCATTGGTAAAGCCTTTGGTATCCATGGTGACCAGCAACTCGATGGGAATGCCTGCGCGCTGCATATCCCAGGCGAAGCGGATGGCGTGCGAGGCACCGAGGCTGTAACCAAATACAATGATTTTCGGCGGTTCATGTGCTTCGGTTGCGGCCAACTGCTTCTGCACCCAGCGAGCAGCGCTCCAGGGCCAGTAACTGGAGACGATTTTTATACAAACTCCGGTATAACCGAGATCGCGCACGCCATGGATGGCCGGAGTGGCCACCGTGGGAGGGAAGCTGGCCGGACCAAGGCCGCCGACGAAGGTGACCAGCAAGACGCGGCAACCCGGGAGTGCGTGTATGTCAGCGAAGGCCGAGGGATTCAAAAAAAAGCAAAGGGCGACCACCGTGAGGCCCAGGATATAGAGGCGTGGCTTCATTCGTTGAGCCGTTACCCATGGTGCCCGGCCGGGTTGGTTCGTTTCACTCCGGTAGATCCATCAGTGCAACTCCGCGCGACATGTAGGGGATGATCCGAGCAGGGATACAAAACAGGGCGGAGTTCGGATAGGATAGGCGAACGGAAGCTGGCTCGCGTCCCGTCTCGCACGTCCGGCCTGCCCTTCGGGTCTCAGGGCAAGAAGGCACGGAGCTACGGGCTGGCTTCGGAAGGTGGGCCGACCGGAGGGGTCGGCTGGTTCAGTGTCAGGGGGCTTACGGGTCGTAAGACCCGCCACTACATCGGAGAAGGAATCTAGGGCATGGCGGGAGGAAGCACATTGGTGCCCTTCCGGTGCTTTGTCCTTCCGTTGTCTGTGCTCCGAAGCCCAGCACGAGAAGGCGCGGCACCCCAAGGCAAGATGATTGCGATCGTTCGAGGCCAGAGACGGCGATGAAAATAGGAAATGAGGGTGGGGCGGGAGGTGCGCTCAAGAACGTGAGAGGTGCAGCCGTGGGTAGCGCGGGAGGATCGAGCCTGGGGGCACCGCTGGCGGATCGAGAGCCAGTGGAGCACGTGATTCATGGCGACCGGCGCGTGGATCACTATGCCTGGATGAGGCAAAGGACGGATCCGCGGGTGCGTGCTTATCTCGAGGCGGAGAACGCTTACGCAAATCTGCAGATGAAGGGGACCGAGGAGCTGCAGGAGAAATTGTATCAGGAAATGTTGGCAAGGATTCAGCAGACAGATTTGAGTGTGCCCTACCGGCTGCGAGGATATGCGTATTACACGCGAACAGAAGAGGGGAAACAGTATCCGATTTATTGCCGGAAGGCAGTCGAACAAAGCGGAGAGATAGAGCCAAGGAAAGCACGTCCTCAGGGTGTTGGGGTGCCGCGAACCTCGGAACAAGCGGATGCTTCAACGCCCGGGGCATTCTTATCGGAGCTAGATCAAGACCGGCTGATGGCCCAGTTGCGCGCCGAATTGAGAGCTGGTTTTGGGGCGGAGGCAAAGACTAAAGAGGATTCGACCGTGGTCGCGGACAACCGCCCTCTCCCTTCGCTTCGCGCGACCAAGGTAGGTTCCGACGACACTCGAGCCTTCCACGGAGAAGAGGTGTTGCTCGATTTGAATAACATGGCGGCCGGGCACACGTTCATGGCCTTGGGGGTTTTTGACGTTAGTGACGACAACCGGTGGTTGGCTTATGCCACGGATACAACAGGCTACAGGCAGTATGTGTTGGAAGTGAAAGAGCTGCAAGCGGAAGTCAGGAGTAAAGAAGAGTTAGGTGCAGCGGAGCAACGACCCGCCTCAGAAGGCGAACCCTACAAGGGAGCGGAGCGCAGCGGCTTCCGCGTAGAACGGGTCACCAGTGCAGCCTGGGCGATCGATAACCGCACCTTGTTTTATGTTACGGAAGACGAAGTAACCAAGAGATCCAATCGCTTGTGGAGGCATGTGTTTGACGAAGCGGGGAGTGAAGAAGAACAGAACAGAAGCTTTTCAAATCCGGCACACGCAAGCGATGAGTTGATCTATGAGGAGAAGGACGAACGCTTTCGCATGGATGTGGAGAGAAGCCGCAGCGAAGCGTATCTGTTTTTGGTGATCAATAGCCATACGACGAGCGAGATTCGGTATCTGCGGGCGGATTCGCCGCTTGGCGCGTTTCAGACGGTGGCTGAGCGGGAAGATGACCATGAATATTACGTCGATCATCATCCTGGGGGATCTCGCGATGCAGCCGGGGGAGTGTTTTTTATTCGCACGAACAGTGGTGGAAGAACCTACCGGCTGGTGACGGCGCCGACGAGCGCTCCGGGCCGCGCGCGATGGCATGAAGTCATTCCCAACCGGACGGGAGTGATGCTTTCCGGACTGGAGGTATTCCGAACGCATTTGGTGATTTCGGAGCGAGAAGATGGATTGCCGCACTTGCGGATTGTTGATCTGACGCGGCGGGCGCCCGACGCGTTGGCGGCCTCGCTGAGGCTGGGCTTTTCCGAGCCGGCATACAGCGCGATGTTAGGTACAAATCCGGAATTCGATGCCGATTTTGTGCGGTTTCAATATGAGTCGATGGTGATGCCGCGGACGGTCTTTGATTACCAGCTGCAAACCGGGAAATGGATCTTAAAAAAACGGCAGCCGGTGTTGGGGAATTTTGATTCGGGCAATTATGTAAGCGAGCGGCTTCACGCCAACACCGCAGATGGAACACGCGTGCCGATCTCCCTGGTGCGAAGGAAAGACACCATGCGCGATGCCAGCGCGCCGCTGCTGCTCTATGGATACGGCAGTTATGGAATGGCTATGCCGGTGACTTTTCAATCGAACCGGTTCAGTTTGTTGGACCGCGGAATGATGTATGCGATTGCCCATATTCGCGGCGGCGGCGAACTCGGAAAACCTTGGCACGATACAGGGCGGATGCACCGGAAGATGAATACCTTTACAGATTTTATTGCTTGCGCGGATTTTCTGGTTTCGAAACGGTATACGTCGGAGAATCGGCTAGTGATTGAGGGTGGAAGCGCAGGAGGGTTGTTAATGGGCGCCGTGGTGAATCTGCAGCCCGACAAATTCCGGGCCGTCGTAAGCCATGTGCCGTTCGTCGATGTACTGAATACCATGCTGGACCCTTCGTTGCCGCTGACTGTCGCGGAGTATGAGGAGTGGGGCAATCCAGAGAAGTCGGACGATTATTTTTATATGAAACAGTATTGCCCGTACACCAATGTCGAGCGCAGGAACTATCCGCGGATGTTGGTGAAGACAGCTTGGAACGACAGCCAGGTGATGTATTGGGAAGCCGCAAAGCATGTGGCCAAGTTGCGCGCGATGAAGACGGATGGGAATGTGTTGCTCCTGAAGACAAATATGGGTGCGGGACACGGGGGAGCGAGCGGGAGATACGATTATTTGAGAGAGATTGCCTGGGACTATGCGTTTATGTTGAGAGAGGTGGGGTTCGAGGACGAGGTTCGGGAGAGGAAGGAAGTTTAGGAAAAGCAGGGGTCTCGAGCCCCGCCCCTACCAAGATGAGTGAAGCGACTACACCTTTGATGCAGCAGTACAATGCGGTGAAGGGACGCTATCCGCATGCGTTGCTACTGTTTCGTCTCGGGGATTTCTACGAATTGTTTTATGAAGACGCCATGATTGCATCGCGGGAATTGAAGATTACGCTGACCTCTCGGAACCGGGAGAAGGGGCAGCCGATTCCGATGTGCGGAGTGCCCTATCACGCCGTGGACGGATATATTGCGCGGTTGATTCGCGCGGGATTCAAAGTCGCAATCTGCGAACAGATGGAGCAGCCTGGACCGGGGAAGAAACTGGTGCGGCGGGAAGTTTCGCGGGTCATCACGCCGGGGACGGCGACCGATGTGGCGGTCTTGGATGCTCGGGAAAATAATTTTCTGGCTGCGGTCGCGCAAGATACGGCTGGCCGCGGGGCGCAGGTTATTGGATTGGCGCTGGTCGATCTATCGACCGGTGAGTTTTTGGCTACGGAGTTCCGCGGGGCTCAGGCGCAGGAGGAATTGCGGGATGAGTTACAACTCCTGCGACCACGGGAAACTTTGCTTCCTCGCCCTCAGCAGCTCTTCGAGACCGCCAAGAATACCCTGCTCGATGGCGCAGGCGGCGTCGAAACGCGTCTGGAGGATTGGATTTTCCAGCGGGATTATGCCGAGCGGATTTTGCGGGAACAATTTGGCGTTGCGGAGTTGACGGGATTCGGGCTCGATGCGCATCTCGAGGCCATGTGCGCGGCCGGTGCGGTGGTGCATTATCTGCGCGAGAATGCGGCGCACGGCGAAGATGCCCCGAGCGTGGAGGCGCTGCAGCATCTGGACCGGATTCGCTTTTACGAACAGCAGGATGCCTTGGTCTTGGATCCCGTGTCAGTGAGGAATCTGGAATTGCTGGCACCTATTTTCACGGAGGAGGCTAAGGCAGCTGGGCCTACCACTTTGATTGCGGCGCTCGATTCGACGGTCACGGCAATGGGGGCTCGGCTGTTGCGGGCCTGGGTGTTGCGGCCTTTGATTGATGTTGATGCAATCGAGGCTCGGTTGGATGCCGTGGAGCATCTTCTGAAACAGACCGTGGTGCGAGGAGAAATTCGGAAGGAGTTGCGGGGCATCCAGGATTTAGAACGCTTGACGAGCCGGATCGCGTTGGGACAGGCGATGCCGCGAGAGCTGGTGGCGCTCAGAAAGTCTTTGGCGCAGTTGCCGGTGATCCGGGAGTTTACCGTTGACCGTTCACCGTTGCCCGTGCCGGAGAAGGCAATCCAAGCCAGCGCGGGAATAAATACTTCCGCTACGGCAGAAGACCCGAGGGGCGGGGCCGGATGGACAGCACAGGCTGGAGTGGCTGTGCAACGTGGGTTGTTAGGAGATTTGCATGAGGAGATCGATGAGTTAGTCGATGTGCGAGAGTTACTGGAGAGCGCCATAGCGGATGAGCCGCCGGTGGCGACCGAGCCGGGGGTGATTCGGACTGGATATTCGGCAGAGCTTGATGAGCTGCGGGATTTGAGTAAGCACAGCAAAGAAATTATTGCTTCGATGGAGGAACGGGAACGGAAGCGCACTGGTATTGGATCGCTGAAGATTCGCTACAATTCGATTTTTGGATATTACATTGAGATTTCGAAGCCGAATCTGCATCTGGCTCCCGCGAATTACGAACGAAAACAGACTTTGGTAAACGCAGAGCGGTTTACATCGCCAGAGTTGAAGGAATACGAACGGAAGATTCTCGCTGCGGATGAACGGATTGCAGAGATCGAGCGACAATTGTATGTGGACGTGCGCACCAGTCTTGCCGGCAATGCTTCGCGGTTGAGAAGGACCGCGGCGGCGATCGCAAAATTGGATGTGCTGGCTTCGTTTGCGAAGTTGGCGGCGGACCGGAGTTATGTCCGGCCAGAATTTAGCACGACGGGCGAGTTGTTGACGATTGGCGGCCGGCACCCGGTGATTGAAGAACTGCTGAAGCAGAAGGGCGAGCGGTTTGTGCCCAATGATTTGTGCTTTGAGCCGGGGCGACAGCAGTTGTTGCTGATTACCGGGCCGAACATGGGCGGCAAGTCGACATACCTGCGGCAGACAGCGCTTCTGGTTTTGATGGCGCAGATGGGATGCTACGTGGCGGCGCGGCAAGCGAAGCTGCCAATTACCGACCGAATCTTCACGCGCATCGGCGCCAGCGATAATCTGGCGCGCGGCCGGTCTACGTTCTTGGTGGAGATGAGCGAGGTCGCGGGGATTTTGAATCATGCGACACCGGCAAGTTTGGTGCTGCTCGATGAGGTAGGGCGCGGGACGGCAACGTTCGATGGGTTATCCATTGCCTGGGCGGTGGTCGAACATTTGCAGAAACAGACGCGCGCGCGGACTTTGTTTGCTACGCATTATCATGAGTTGACCGAATTGGCGGAGCTTTTGCCCACGGTGAAAAATGTGCACGTGAGCGTGAAGGAGACACCAAGCGAGATCATTTTTCTACGCAAAGTCGAGCCTGGATGCGCGGACAAGAGTTACGGGATCGAAGTGGCTCGATTGGCAGGGTTGCCACGAAGCGTAATCGAGCGGGCTCGGGAAGTTCTACGGCGGCATGAGCAGAGCGAGCATGAGTTGAGCGAGACGTTGACACCAGGAGCGGGCCCGAATGGGAATCAAGCGGTACTGTTTACGGCTTTAGACCGCGCGGTGATCGAACGGCTGAAAGCCGCGGATTTGGATCAGCTGAAGCCGATTGAGGCGCTTAATCTGCTGGCGGAGCTGAAAAAGCAGGTGAGTTGAGAAGCATTCGCCGACAGCTTCAGGTACGGCGGAAGAGAAGAAAAAAGTAGGTCCCTTCGCTTTGAAGACTCCGCTCGGGATGCCGCGGCTTTTTTGGCGACGCAAAAGTCGCAGAGGGTCAGCCGGGGTGGGAGAGGGTGAGGAGTCCGGCGCAGGTGTCATCTTCGTCGGGGACGGGTTTGAAACCGTAGTTGGCCAGTTGCGTTGAGATCTCTCCGGCGCGTTCGGGAGATTTTGCTTCGACGACCAGGGAACGTGGGCCCCAGGCGGCGATGGTGATGCCCGCGTTGCGGCAGTAGTCGCGAGTTTGGTCCAACCAGATGGGCTTTTCTTTATTGCGAGGATAAAGCGACATAAGAGAAGTCTAAAACGGAATTGTGCGTTTATGGACGAGTGCCGCGAGTCAGTTACCACTGGACCAAAGGACAGGTGCTTGGGTTTGAGAAGAGACAAATACAGAGACGCGGAAGGGCTCTGCGGATCCTGATCATTGACAGCGCTTTGCCAGGACTTCACAGTACGTGGGAATTGCTAATGTCGTTCTCTCTTTCGAAGGACCGCTCATGAATGCGATGGATTCGGTCAAACCGTACAGGAATGCACGGCCCTCCCTTTATTTGGCGGTATTTTGCGGCATCGCCTCGATGCAACTGTGTGATTTCGCTTTAGCGCAAGATCGAGACGCCGCGCATTCGCGTGCGGCCGCGGTGGTTGATTCCATGCCACGGGCAAAGGGGATCTCTCACGTTGCGCTTTCCCCCGACGGAACCCGGGTCGCCTACATCGCAGAGCAAAAACTCATGGTCATCCCCGCATCAGGCGGCCTAGCGCAAGAGATTTCCGTAAAGGACAACCTGGCTCTTCGCGATGTGGTCTGGTCCGTCGACAGCAAGCAGATCGCCTTTGTCGCCGATCTTCCCGGTAGCGCCCCGTCCGCGCAGATCTGGACGGCATCGGGCGACGGCAGCGGCGTGAAACAACATGGGGAGTTGAAGGGCTACGTGCAAACACCGCGTTTCTCGCCCGATGGGACGAAATTGGCGCTGCTCTTCGTTGAGGGCATGCCGCGCGTTGCAGGACCGCTCGAGCCAATGACGCCCTTGTCGGGTGTGGTCGATCAGCAAATTTTCGAGCAACGGATTGCCACTCTCGACTTCGCCACCGACAAGGTCACACAACTCTCGCCGGCGGATCTATACGTTTACGAATATGATTGGACGCCTGACGGAAAGGCGTGGGTCGGAACGGCGGCGCACGGGTCGGGCGATGGAAACTGGTACATCGCGAGGCTCTATCGCTTCGATGCAGCCAACGGCGAGACGCGCGAAATTTACAAGCCGAAGCTGCAACTCGCTTGCCCACGGGTTTCGCCCGACGGAAACAATGTCGCGTTCATTGAAGGGTTGATGAGCGACGAAGGTTCTACCGGCGGCGAGATTCACGTCGTGCCGATTACCGGCGGTCCTGCGCGAGATGTTACGCCAAGCATCAAGGCGTCGCCTTCGGCGTTGGCTTGGACCGGGCCGGAACAGATCACCTTCTCGCAAATCGTGGATGGAGATACAGGGTTCGGGAGTGTGGATGTTCTGAGCGCCACGTCCAAAACGCTCTGGACGGGAGAAGAGTTTGCCTATCCGGCAGGAGAGGCTTGGGCTGCCGGTCGTTCCTCTGAGGGACAGCGAGCGATGGTTGCGATTGTGCGTCAGTCGGCAAGCGCTCCGCCGGAGGTTTGGGCAGGCACGATTGGGAGTTGGAAGCAGATCACGAACTTGAACGCCGGATTGAAACCGGCGTGGGGCGAAATGAAGAAAGTGCACTGGTTGAGTGGAACCTTGCGGATTCAAGGGTGGCTGATGCTGCCGAAGGATTTCACTCCCGGCAAGACCTATCCTCTGGTGGTTACGGCTCACGGCGGGCCATCGGCGGCGTGCTTGTCTGCGTGGGACCGTCGATCGACGGGCGTGCTTTCGGCGATGGGCTATTTTGCGCTTTGCCCCAATCCGCGCGGGAGCTACGGGCTCGGAGAAGCGTTCACCCAGGCGAACGTCAAGGATTTCGGCGGCGGAGATTTTCGCGACATCATGGCCGGAATCGATGCATTACTCAAGCAATATCCGATCGACAGCAAGCGCCTGGGCATTCGCGGGCACAGCTATGGCGGCTACATGACCATGTGGGCAGAGACGCACACGCAGCGGTTCGCGGCTGCGGTGGCGGGGGCGGGACTTTCCGATTGGCTCAGCTATTACGGGGTCAACGACCTCGACCAATGGATGATTCCGTTCTTTGGCGCTTCGATTTATGACAATCCCGCGATTTATGCGAAGAGCGATCCCATGCATTTCGTGAAGTCGGTGAAGACTCCCACGTTGATTCTGGTCGGCGACCGGGATGGCGAGGTGCCGATGGAGCAATCGGTGGAATGGTGGCACGCTCTTACAACGCTGAACGTGCCGACGAAGCTGGTGGTCTATCCCGATGAGGGGCATGCGATCGGGAAGCCTGCGGACGCTCGCGATTATATCGTGCGGACCCTGGAGTGGTTTGAAGAGTGGTTTGCGAAAGCCGACAAAATGTCTGGAGCGGGAGACGAGGAACCGAACCATATTCGCGACGGGCATGCGAACCGCGGCGGAGTTGGTAGAACAGGAATTGACTTGACGGATAATGGAGGTGCGGCGTAGGTTGAGGCAGAAGGTCCTTCCTGGAGGTCACCCATGATGCGCCGATGCGTTTCGTGGACGACTGTGGTTGTCGTATGCGGTTTTCTCGCCGCCCGTTCGCTTCCCTCACAAGAACCGTTTACAAACCCACGACCAGCCGGGAAGGTTCCCGATGTGGCGGCGGAGGCAGGGGCAGACAACCTGTATGTTCCGCCGAAGCCCGGACAGCCGTTCACCGGCAAGTCCACGGTCACGTGGGTCAGCCCCGACGAGTCTCAATCGCATTTTGCGTTTATGAGCATGTTGGCGCGGGATTCTTCCGGGAAACTTTATTTTGAGAGCCGGCGGAGGATGTTGAAATCGGGCGAGCTTCAGCCGCGCTGGAACTTCATTATTATTGATCCCAAAGAACAGACCAGAACGGTTTGCTTTGTGGAGCAGAAGACGTGCCGGATTAACGCGTTTCGGCGCGTCAGCTTTGCGGAATCAAACGAGAGCGAGGATCTGCCTCGCGCAACGGCCATGGAG
This sequence comes from Candidatus Acidiferrales bacterium, assembly GCA_963722985.1. Lineage (GTDB taxonomy): Bacteria > Acidobacteriota > Terriglobia > Acidiferrales > UBA7541 > Acidiferrum. The sequence goes on from CAVROZ010000014.1 coordinate 291,201, forward strand.
ACGACCAGTTTGGGAACGAGCGTGATCGACGCGCTGACGGTGGAAGGAAGGCGGGAGACAACCTCAGTGGCGGCGGGCGCGTACAACAATTCGAAGCCGCTATCGATCACAAGAGACATTTGGCATTCGCCAGAACTCGATTTGGATGTCGCTATCACGAAGACCGATCCAAGAAGCGGGACGTTCGCGAGAAAGATTGAAATTGTTTCGAGGGGAGAACCGGATCCGGAATACTTTACGATTCCGAAGGACTATACGATGTTCGATAACCGGCCGGTGAAACGCTAAGAGCGAAAAACGGAATTTGACAATGGAAACTTGTGAGAGGGTGTAAGCTCGAGAACCGAGTGCCCTGCAATAGGGAAAAGCGAGAAGAACCGAGAAGGTCAACCACTACAAAACCCAAGCGAGAGAGCGTGGCTCTCGGTCGGGTTGACGGTGTTGCGGGTGGTTATTGAACTGGGTTGCCGTCGGCGTCGATCTTGTGGACTTCACCGATCTTTAGCTCACGAATTCCGGCTTCCACTTTGCTCATATCGCCCACCACCAACCACACCAGGTGGCCCGGCAGGATGTATTTCTTGGCGGTCTCGGTGGCGGTGGCCGGAGTGACGCCGAGAACCCTCTCTGTGTACGTGTTGTAGTAAGTTTCCGGGAGATTGTACTGGAGGATGTTGCCGTAGGCTCCGGAAAGCTGCTGCACGGTTTCGAAACTACCGGGGAGCGCTAGCGTCGCATTGGCCTGTTCGTCCTTCAGTTCTTCTCCGGTAATGGGCTTATCGCCGACGATGTCCTGGTATTCCCTGACCAGTTCGGCCATGGATTCTTTCGTTTTGTCGGTTTGCACCGGCGAGAAGCTCACGAAGGGACGCTCATTCCGGGCGGCGATGAGACGCGAGCCGACCCCGTAAGACCAGTGCTTGTCTTCGCGAAGATTCATGTTGATGCGAGAGCTGAAATTGCCGCCGAAGATGTCGTTGACCAAGCTGAGCGGAATCTGATCCGGACTGTTAAAGGGGGGAGCAAGCTGAGCGGCGAGGATAACGCTCTGGCCTGAGCCCGGGCGGTCCATGAGATAAACGACATCTTTTTCGGGTTCGGGAACTTTAGGGACATTGATGGTGGGAACATCACCTGGTTTCCACGAGGCAAAAAGCTTTTCGAGTCTGGGGGTGATTTCGGCGAGTGTAGTGTCGCCGACAATGAGAAGCGTGGCATTGTTGGGTTTGTACCAAGTTTCATGAAACTTGGCGAGATCTTCGCGGGTCATTTTGGTGATCGCGGCGGTAGACCCCGTGCCGACGAAGGATTCGTCGTAAGGATGGCCTTTGCCGTAGAGAATTGTGGGCAGAACGCGCAAGGCCATTGGGAATGGCGTGACCTTTTCGCGCGCGATGGCGGCCAGGCGTTCTTTTTGCAGGCGGTCGAATTCCTTTTGTGGAAACGCGGGATGAAGAATAAGGTCCGCGTAGATTTCGAGGGCCTTGTCCATGTTCACTTTGAGCGCGTTGAGACTGACGTTGGAATAATCCAGATTGGCGCCAGCATTGAAGTTAGCGCTGAGAGATTCGAGTTCTTCCCCGATTTTCAGAGAATCGCGCGTGGGAGTTCCCTCTTCCAACATGCGTTGCGCGAAGCTGCACGTGCCGGCCGCGTCGGTCGAGTCCGAAGAATAGCCGCCGTTGATCAGCAACGAAAAATTGACCACCGGTGCGGAATGGCGCTCGGCGAGGACAACTTTCAGACCGTTCGAGAGGGTTGCTTTTTGCATCGGAGGAAGTTTCAAGGACTCCGCGGAGCCGAGAACGGGCGGCTTGGAGCGATCGATGGGTGCGCTGGCTTTCAGGTCAGCCGGATAGGGCTGAACGGCGAGAACATAGTCGCCGTCGCTGAGCCACTCGGCGGCAGCTTTCTTGACCGACGCGGGTGTGGCGGCCTCGATGCGCTTCAGATAGGTCTTGTAGCAGGCCGGATCGCCTTCGTAGGCCTGGCAATTGGCCAGAATGTCGCTCTTGCCGCCGAAGCCGCCGATGCGCTCCATGATACGGGCGTACTGGCCGAAGATTTGCGTTTTGGCCAGCTGCAACTCGGATTCGGTGGGACCGTCTTTCAGGAATTTCTGAAGTTCCTCGTCGGCTTCTTTTTCAACTGCACCGAGATCACCGCCTGGCTTGGCCGTCAGCGTCAAGTCGAATTGGCCGGCGATTTCGTTGTTGGAATCGGTCGCGCTGGCGCTGGTGGCGATTTGATCTTTGTAGATCAGGCGCTTGTAGAGGCGCGAGGTTTTCCCCTGGCCGAGGATACGCGCGGTTAGATCGAGAAGCGCTTCGTCGGGCGAACCGGTCCGGGGCACATTCCAGACGCGATAGAGACGGGCTTGCGGAACGCGATCCTGGACCCAACCACGGTGCGTGCCGGTGCGCTTGGCGGTCCATTCTTCTTGTTTGCCGATTGGCGGGCCGGCGGGAATGGCGCCGTAATATTTTTCTACCTTTTGGCGAACTACTTCGGGCGTGATGTCCCCGGCGATGACAAGCGTCGCGTTGTTGGGCCCATAGTAGGTCTTGAACCATTCCTGGACGTCTTCGAGAGAAGCGGCGTCGAGATCTTTCATCGAGCCAATCACAGTCCAGGAGTAGGGATGGCCTGCGGGGTAGGTGTTTTCGGTGATGAGTTGCTCGGTGACGCCGTAGGGCTGATTTTCGCCTTGGCGTTTTTCGTTTTGCACGACGCCGCGCTGGAGGTCAAGTTTTTTCTGATCGAGAACCGGAAGGAGGTGGCCCATTCGATCGCTTTCGGCGAAGAGCACGTAGTCGAGCATCGAGGTCGGAATGTTTTCAAAAAAGTTGGTGCGGTCGTTGTTCGTGGTGCCATTCAGGTCCGTGGCGCCGATGCGCTCCATGGCGTTGATATAGGTGAAATTAAAATTTTCGCTGCCGGAGAACATGAGGTGTTCGAACAGGTGGGCAAAGCCGGTCTTGCCGGGCTTTTCGTTTTTCGAGCCGACGTGGTACCAGGTGTTGACCGCGACGATCGGAGCTTTGTGGTCTTCGTGGACGATGACCGTTAGGCCGTTGGGGAGGACGAATTCGGTATAAGGGATGTCGGGAATGGGGATGGCGGGCGATTTGGCGTTTGTCGAGGCCGTGGGTTTGGGCTTTGGCGGCGCGCTGTCGTCCTGCGGAGAGGCGGGAATGGAGTAGAGCAGGATGGAGATAAGCCCGAGCAGAATGGCGCGGGTGGTCCTGAACGAGTGCTTCACGGTGATCTCCCTGTTCGTTGTGCCGTTGACGCGCAAACTTAATATCTAGACGGAAGAAACGGGGAATGGTTTCGCGTGTATGCCCCAGCCGGGGAGTAGTTTACCAGAACAGAAGAGGGAGGGCACGGGTAGCGGACGGCGGAAAAGCACAGGTCCAAAAGGCTCCACTCGAGGGATTGACCGACAGTGAGAGGCCGGATATTGTTAAATGGATGTTTAATTACAGGAGAGCTTAACTGGACGGTGAACGGCAAGGACGCATTTCGGGCACTGGCGGATCCCACGCGGCGGGAGATTCTGAGTTTGCTGCGGCACGGAGAGGTTACCGCCGGGGTGCTGGCGAACCGGTTCGATATGACCAAGCCGGCAGTGTCTCACCACTTTAAAGTGCTGAAGGATGCGGATTTGATTACCAGCCGAAGAGACGGGCAGCAGATCTGGTATGCGTTGAATACCACGGTGGTGCAGGATTTGATGGCTTGGGCGATGAAACTGGCGGGCGAAAGGAAGAAGAAACGAGGAAAAAGATGAAGAGCCGCAAATACTACCTAGTGGCGCTGCTGTTCACTGCGGTGGCGGCGATCGCAGATGTGTGGGGCTATCCAAGATTGCCGGAATCGGTCGCCACACACTGGAATTTGCAGAACGTGGCGAATGGCTGGAGTCCGAAGTGGATTTTGTTTTTGCTGGGCCCGGGATTGATGGTTGCATTGATGCTGTTGATGCGCGCTCTGCCCTGGCTTTCGCCCAAGAATTTTGAAGTAGATACGTTTCGTGTGACGTATTTGCAGATTATGGTCATCCTCGTCTGCGTTGCCGGTTATTTACAGTTGGTGTTGCTCTGGGTCGGATTGGGTCATGCGATGAATGTTGGGCGCGCGGTCTTGGGGGGAGTGTGTTTGTTGTTTGCCTTGTTGGGGAATTTGATGGGAAAAGTCCGGAGGAATTTTTTCGTGGGGGTACGCACGCCTTGGACTTTGGCGAATGAGCGAGTTTGGAATCTCACGCACCGGTTTGCGGCAAAGACCATGGTCGTGGGCGGATTGTTGGCATTGTTTTTGACCGTGGCCGGGGTCCAGGTGTGGCCGGTGCTGGCGGTGTTGCTGGCAGGTGCACTGGCGCCCATGATTTATTCGTTGGTGGTGTACAAGCAGGTTGAGGCTCGGGGAGAGTTGTAAGCGGGAGGAACCGTATGCGGCGCTACCTGGCTTCGGCGGTGATGGTTGTGTTGGTGGGATTATGTTCAGACGGACAGGGCGTGGCCGCGCAGGATAAGCCACTGCAGCCGGCAGAAAAGGATGTTCTCGGGGATTGGACTGGCGTGCTATCGGCCGATGGGACGCAGTTGCATGTCGTGCTGCACGTGATGAAAGGCCAGGGTGAGCAGTTGGCGGCTACGCTCGATAGCATGGATCAGGGTGCGAACGGGATTCCAGTTAGCGTAATTTCGGTGAAAGACGGCAAGCTCAGCATGGCCGTGGCCGCGGTGCAGGGCACGTACGAGGGCTTGATCAACAAGGATGCTACCGAGATTAAGGGAACATGGACGCAACTGCAGCCGCTCGAGTTGACGTTTACGCGAGTGGCGAAAAAGCAGGATGTCGGCGCCACCGCGGCCAAGAAAAACGAAGATGACGGGCGGAAGCCCGGCACCGAGGCTGACAAGGCGGATGCACTGCCGTCGGACATTGCCGGGGCTTGGATCGGGACGATTGACGCTGGGGAAATCAAGTTACGCGTCGTGTTTCATATCACGAATACCTCGGATGGGTTGAAGGCATCCCTGGACAGCTTGGACCAGGGGGTCAAAGGAGTTCCTGTCACAGGGGTGACGCGGGACGGAACGTCGCTGAAGATCGAGTTGAAGAAGATTGACGGAGTCTATGAAGGACAAATCAGTAAGGACAAAGGGACCATCGAGGGAACCTGGACGCAGCGCGGCACCCGCCGGCCGCTGGTGCTGACGCGAACGAAGGATGCGGCGGCCCTGGAACCGAGCCGCGAAGACCGGACCGCCTGGCGACTCTCCGGTGATTGAGACAAGCGCCGCCGACTGTGGCGCTCGAGAAGAGATGGTTCCTAGATTCTGAAGCTGCCGTAGGACTCAGACGATAACGATTGGGAGTTTAGCTGGGGGGTGATGTAGGCTTGCTTGCCCGCGTGGACGGGTGGGCAAAGGCGACAAACCCAAGAAGTAGAACAGTTGAGCTTGGCTAAGGAATTGGAGATGCGCGGTGAAATGGTCGGATAAGAGGATGGTGCGGGCGATCGGGGTATTCAAGCTCGCGAAGGCCGCTCTGTTGCTCGCCGTGGGAGTGGCCGCGTTCCGCCTGGTGCATACGAACATTGAAGGACTATTGGAATCCTGGGTCCCGCGGATTGGGCTTGCGCCCGGCGGGCGGTATGTCGGACGCGTGTTGGTGGAAGCGGCGGCGCTGACGCCGAGTCGAATCAAGGATGTGGGCGTGGGAAGTTTTATCTATACGATTCTTTTTTTGACGGAAGGGATTGGCCTGTGGATGTTGAAGAGGTGGGCCGAGTGGATGACGATCGTGATTACCAGTTCGTTGCTTCCGGTCGAGATTTGGGAGATTGGGCGGCGTCCCAATGTTGGGAAAGTTCTGGTCTTGGTGATTAATTTGGCGTTGGTTGGCTATTTGATTTGGCAGGTGCGGCAGGAACGGATCACGACAGGATGAGCAGACCCGGAAGGCGTGCCCGGCAGACTCGGGAGAAGACAGCAGGCGATCCCGGAGAAACCCGACCGGGCGAACCGACCTAAAGGTCGCCACTCGACAAACCCAGGATGCCGGCCTGAAGTCGCTAGGACGGCGTTAGGGTAATGTCGAATTGCTTGAAAGTGTGGGCTTCGGCGGGAGTGTCCCAAGGCTACCGGTTGCGAACGATCTAGAACATCATGAATCAAGGGCTTTTCGGATCCGGGGAGACGGCGTGTCCAGTCGACGAAGGTGACGTTGCCCGCGGCGAAGAAGGCTTCCCGCGTGTGTGTCGAGACTTTGCACACGACGTGGTGCGGACTATCGGGTTTCTTCTAATGCACGCTAGAGGCTTTTGCGTTTGCCGCAGGGAACGGGGCAAAGTTTCGGGTGAGCGCGAGGTTGCATGGCTGCCGGCGGCAGCGCCGAGACCGATCGGGATCAGGGAGCCAGTAGAGGGCGTTTGATCACCTTCGCGCAAATTCACACCGTGCAATCGGATTTCTCCCGGTCGACGGAGCGCTGCCAACTGCGCCTTCCAAAATGAAGTCGATCTTGCGCCTTTCAGGTCGTCGGGCGTCGACGCCTACGACAGAGCCTTTTTTGGAACGCGCTTTGCGATTTCGGCGGTGACGCCCGGTCGCCGCAGGCAATCTTCGACGCCAGAGCTTCTTACAGGCTAAAGCGTTTTACGTAGGCGGCGGCTTTCCATCCGATCAAATGGAAGGGGAGTCCTAGCACAGTGGAAAAAGAGGCCGAAAGAATAGACGTTGCGTCGCACCTCGGAAGGGATTTCTTGGGCCCAAAAGGTCTGAGCTATGGGCTCACCGTGTGTTGTGGCGGCGTTTTGAGATAGAGTGGCGAGGCCGGAGGAGGGCGCGGGGCGAATGACGACGGCGATGAATCATCCGATTGGGGTGTTTGTAGCTACGTTGGTGGTGTTGTGGATTGCGGCGTTGGTCGGAGTCGCGGTGCGGAGGAAACAGGGAGAAATGGCGCCAGAAGACCGCGAGGATTTTGGAGTAATTCTGACGGCGACCCTTACTTTGTTGGGACTGATTATTGGATTTAGCTTTTCGATGGCCATTAGCCGCTACGATCAGCGGAAAGATTATGAAGAGCAAGAGGCGAATGCCATCGGCACGGAATATCTACGGGTGGAGTTGTTGCCGGGAGTGGACCAGGCCAAGGTGCGGGCCCACTTGAAGAATTATTTGGAGCTGCGCGTGAAATTCTATCAAACGCGTGGCGGGGAGGAATTGCGGGAAATCAATACGCGCACGGCCGAGTTACAAGCGCAACTTTGGGAAGACGTGCAGGCGCCGGCAAAGGCTTCGCAGCTGGCCGTGGCGGCTTTGGCGGTCGCCGGCATGAATGATGTGTTGAATTCGCAAGGGTACACGCAGGCGGCCTGGTGGAACCGGATACCGATTGCCGCTTGGGAGCTGATGTGGATGATTGCGGTGTGTTGTAACTTTATGATTGGGTACTATTTGCGACCGGCGGCACGGCGCTGGGTTCGGTTGCTGGCGATGCCCTTGGTGGTGTCCATTTCGTTTTTTTTGATTGCCGATATTGATAGCCCGCGGGGCGGGATTATCCGCGTGCTGCCGCAGAATTTGGTCAGTCTGGAGCAGGCATTGAAGTAGATCATGCCTTTGGAGCGGCGCTGAAGATCTCTACGAGGCGATCGGCAATCATTTTGTCCTCGCCTTCCTTCAGTTGCCAGACCGCAAAACCGAAGCTGTTTGGATCGCCTTGGTGGCGATGCTGATTGGCGTGACTGTCGGCAGGAGACGCATTAGGGTCGCGGCCGCGCATCCCGCTTGCGCCGGCGCCCATGCTGCCAATGCCGATGGGACGTGTGTCGGCCAATTTCTGCATCACTTCCTGGCCGGTGATCTTGAGTTTGCTCGAGTCAATCTGCCAGCTGTAACGCGGGGTGACGTTGCCGAGCGCCTGAGGATTGTACTGGCGAGGTAGCGCGGTGACGCCGAATTTCTTAATCGCATTGCTGATGACCTGGGCGCGCTCGTCGAACATTCTTACTGTTTCGTCGCAATTCTGATTGACAAAAAGTTCCAGCGCTTTGAGGAAGCCGAAGACGGTCTCTTTGCCGACCTTGCAGCACCGCCCGATGCGGTCTTCCTGCGGACTCATATTCAGAAGCGCATAGTGAATCAGTTCTTCCCTGCCGATGAGGAGCCCCGAAGCCTGTGGTCCGCGAATGTCCTTGCCGCCGCTGAAGGTCACCATATCAAAGCCCATCGCCGGATATTCCCAGAGGCGCTCGATCGGAGGGACATCGGCCGCAGCATCGTTGAAAGTGTACAGGTTGTGGGCTTTGGCGATTTCTACGGTTTCCGGTCCGCTCACTTTCCCTTTGTCCGACAGAATATTGGTGAAGTGAATCGCGACGGTCTTCGGATTGATGGCGGCGATCATCTCCTCGCGCGTTTCGACTTCCACAAGCTTTGCTCCAGTCTGGCGAATCTGATGGTCGAACGGATAGCGATGGCTTTTCTGGATGATGACTTCATTCTTGGGGAAGTTGCTGACGTCGGGAATGTCGCGCAAGCGGGGCTCAAGGTCTTCGGTCATCATGCCGGCGTAGCTGACGACCATCGCCGCGGCGGCGCCGCCGGTAACGAGGCCAGTATAGCCCGCGGGCGATTTGCAGAGTTTAGCGATGAATTTACCGGCGGCGACTTCGAGTTCGTCGATAAGCACGAAGTGCTGGTTGCCCTGGCGGATCAGCTCCATGACTTCGGGCTGCATGACCGATCCGCCGATGACCGTTACCGTGCCATTGATGTTGACGAGAGGCGTGACGCCGAGTTCCGCGTAGATGTCACCGGTGGAGCCGAGGCCGCTGGTAATAGGCATGATCGGGTTGCCGTCGACGGCCGGAGCCGTGGGCTTGTGCTTTTTGCCGAACACACCGGCAGCGGCCGATTCGGAGGGAGCCACGAGCCCGCCGCTTAGGGACCCAAGCGCGGTGAGAAAGGAACGGCGGCTCCAGGGAAAGTTGAGCTTCATGGGCGGATTCCTTTCGCGACTTTTACGCAATCAATTTCCGGCAGCCGGAGCGGCCGCATTGACCACCGCGGCGCTGCCTACGATCTCAACCAAGGAATCACCGGGAATCCATTCGACCGCCATGCAGGCACGCGACGGAGATTTTCCCTGTGAGAAATAGGTTCCGTAGATTTTGTTGAGCGCATCGTATTGCGCTTTGTGGGCGTCGAAGCGGGCTTTTCCGGTGGGCATGGGAATGGTGTCGGCGTGCGGCAGGCAAAGGAAGACCTGCAAGTGGATGATGCTGTCCATGGTGCAGCCGGCGCGCTCTACGGATTTTTTGAGCGCGTCCATCGTGCGAGTGACGTGCTTTTCGAAAGGGTCGGTGACGAGCACATGGTCTTCCTTCAGATACCCGTCGTTGGCGCCCGTGCCGGAAAAATAGTAGATGCCGTCGTGGATGTGATTGCTGCGGCGCGGAGCGTCCGCGACAGGAGGAGCAGCTTGCTCGGCCAAAAGTTCTGGGGCGACCGCCATCAGCGCGGCGACTTTGGCAACGAAGCTTCGGCGAGTGTTCATTCGGTTCTCCTTCGGTGTTGCGTGCGTTAATGATATCGCAAGACTTGTTGGAGGTGGGCGTCGATGTGGGGAGCGCCGCAGGAAGGGAAACCCCCGACCCACTCGAACAAAGCCAGGCTGGGCACCTGGCTTAACTGCATGAAAATGGAAAGTCAGAGAATGGAAATTGAGGAAGTGAAGATAAGACTGCAAAAAACATGGGTCTAGAGACCCGCCACGACTTGGCGGTGACGCGTCTGAATTCAATTGAGCAGATACATGGTCTGACTGTCGCGGTCGAAGGAGATGCCGCGCAGTTTCAGTGCGCGCACCCCGAAGAGGCCGTCGTAGCCCCTGGCAGTCGCGGACGGCACACAGTAGGTGCGTAAATCGCGAAAATGTTTACCGCCCAATTCCAGTTCCGGTTTCGCGATTTGCCTTGCTCCTACGTGACCGCCCACGCTTGTGCCTGTCTCGGTGCTGCTTCCTGGTGTGGTGACGGATTCCTTGGCTTGCCAACTTTCTCCGTAAACCACCACCAGGTCAGAGCCGGTATCAACGATTAATCGAACATGCCTGCCTTGCAGCGTGGCTTCTGCCAAAGCCAGGCGACTCCTGCTGTCGTAACGGACGGCAATACCTTTCTCTGAAACCGTTCCGAAGATCAACTTGTTTTTCTCGTAGTCCAGCCGGAAACTCGCCTGTTCGAGCACGTCCATGCCGATTACCCCGGCGATGCGCATCCCGAGCGAGTTCTCGAGCATGGAAAGGTCCATTACGTTGACGGATAAATTGGCCACGTGAATCGGCCCGAAATCGAGATCCGGCAAAATGGTTCGTCCTGTGTCGAGCGATCGGCCGACAACCACCAGAGTTCCGTGCGCCACTTGCAAACCCATTTTCTTCGCTAGTCGCGCGCTCAAGATACTCGGGGCCGTGCCCGTATCGATGACAAGGTTTTCTTTTTGCCCGCCAATTTGGCCCACGGCAACCACCAAATATCCGTTGTAGACATTCACCGGAATGGAGCTGCTGTGCATCACATTGGTATCCACGCTCGGAGTGTGGTTTGTGTTTTTCTTGGCTGCGCTCACCCCAGGGTTGAACAGAAGTGTCCCGATCACGCTCGCCCCTAACATTCTGTTTACATTCACCACGGCCGCATGCTCCTTCGGTACAGACGAAGGTATGCGCCCGGCGAGGCACCTCAAGCGTTTGCCGGTGGATTGCGGATAGATTTTCTGTGGCCAGCTAGGCCACTGTGTTTGCAAGGTTTAATTCGATTTATTGAAGCGAGTGGGCGAGGTGTCTTTTGAACTTCAGCGGGCAACTTGCGTCTATACACCGAGGCCACGATGAGTACACCCAATCCTTACGAATCGATCGTTCGGTTTTCGACGTTTGAACTGGACTTCTCCGGACGCGAGCTTCGCAAGTCCGGCTTGCGGCTCCGCTGTCAGGAACAACCCTTACAGGTCCTGGCGGCGCTGCTCGAAAAGCCTGGGGTTCTGGTCTCGCGCGAGGAGTTGCGGCAGCGTGTGTGGTCTGGAGACACTTTCGTGGATTTCGACCACGCGTTGAACACCGCCGTCAAGAAGCTACGGAACGTTTTGAGCGATAATGCCGATGCGCCCCGGTACATTGAAACTGTGCCGCGGCGCGGTTACCGTTTCATAGGCGCGATTCAGCCGGAACCGCAGGTTCCGGTCACTCAATCGTCGGCGAGAGTCATAGCGACCGACTCTTCCTCGTCATTTCGCCGTCGCGTGATTCTCATTACCATTCTTGTGGTCGTTTTGGCTTCGATTGCGGTCTACTACCTCAATTCTCACCGCGCCAAAGCGAGCGACGCTGTTGCATTCGTGAGACCGGCCTTGCTGGCAGTCCTTCCCTTTCAGAACATGACCAGCGATCCAGCGCAGGATTCTTTCTCGGATGGCATGACCGAAGAGACAACCACGCACCTCGTGCGACTGAACTCTTCCCGGTTCCGCGTAATTGCGCGCACTTCGGCGATGAAATACAAGGGCGCCGGCAAAGGTATTGATGAGATTGCCCGCGAGCTGCACGCCGATTATCTTCTGGAAGGTAGCATTCGCCGCGAAGGGCGACAGGTTCGGATTAGTTGCCAACTGATTCGCGCCTCCGATCAGGCTCCGCGCTGGAGTCAGGAATTCAATTTCGATTCAGGCGATTCGCTCACGATGGAAACTCGCGCCGCTGACACCATCGCGAGCCAATTGAATGCGATTCTCGGCGATCCCGGTGCTCCTCAACACCACCTGGTTGATGATGCGTTCGACTCCTATTTGCGCGGGCTGGCCGAATCTAGCATTCACACGCCGGAAGGCCTTGAACAGATCATCGCGGCGTTTCAAAAAGCCGCGGTCGACGACCCGAATTGCCCGCAACCTTTCGCAGGACTGGCTCACGTCTACGAGCGCGGCACCAATCTGGGTTTCCTGCCGCCGCGTGCCACCTATGCCAAGGCACGGGCCGCGGCCGAACAGGCCCTCCGGCTCGATCCTGCGAATCCGGAGGCGCACGTCTATTTGGCTGATGCCCTGCTCACCATCGATTACGATTGGAAGGGGGCGCAGGCCGAAATTCAGAAGGCGCTCGATCTCAACGCCAATGACCCCATGGCTCATGAGTGGAACGGCACATTTCTGTCCGTACAGAACAAGCCGGAGCTCGCGCTTGAGGAAATGCGCAAGGCTGTCGAACTCGATCCCTTGAATGCCGACCGCAAAGTCTTTCTCGCCGGCCTTTTGCAAAAGGTGGGACGGCGCGAAGAGGCCGAAGACCAGCTGAAAGCCGCGCTCGAACTGGACCCAGCCTCCGTGCTCGCGCACTACTCCTTGGTTTACCTATACACCGCGTGGGGCAGGCAGAGCGACGCCATCTCCGAATCGAGCGCTCTGTTCTTTCTCGAAGGGAACCCGGAAGCTGCGGAAAACATCAGGACCGTTTACCGGAAGTCCGGGTTCGAGGCGGCGAAGCGCTTCGGTCTGAAGGCGGAACTTACCTCTCTTACGCGGCTGCGCCAGCAGCGCTACGTCTCCGCGTTTTCATTTGCGGAGATTCATGCGCAACTCGGCGACAAGGATGAGGCGATTCAATGGCTTGAGAAATCCTACGTGGCCCGCGACGTCGAGCTGCCTTGCCTGCCAACGCACACCGATGGCACGTTTGCTTCGATCCAAAATGATCCGCGCGTGATTGCAATCGTAGAGAAGATTCGACCGCCTCAATAACTGTGCTGAACTCATCTCGTCGTGCCTTCAGCCGATGCGGGGAATCCGGCTAGATTTCGCGAAACATTATGTAGGCGTCGACGTAGCTTTTCTCGGGATGGAGGAAGGCTTTCGGAAGTTGACCTACGATTCGGAATCCATGCTTTTGCCACAGGCGCACCGCGCGGTCATTGGTGCTAACGACAAAGTTGAACTGCATCGCCCGGAAGCCTCGACTGCGAGCGTGGGCCAGGGAGTGTTCACACATTGCACTGGCCACTCCGCGGCCGGTAGCCGTTGACGCGGTCATGTAACCGCAATTCGCGACGTGAGAGCCTCCGCCGAGCCGGTTCGCTTGTAGAAAGTATGTGCCGAGAATCGCGCCCCGTTCCTCTAGAACGAAGACTTCATGCTCGTCGGAGAACCAATAGCGGAGCGCGTCCTCCCTGCTCAGATCCCTTGGCAACGGGTAAGTGTCACCGGCGCGGATTACGGGCGCAAGGATGAGCCATATGTCATCATGGTCGCAGAGCTGTGCGGCACGAAGGGTGAGCATAGCCCCATCGTGGCACATGCCGGCGGAAGGCGGAACCCCATCACGCTAGCGCACTGCCTCAAGCCTGTGCCGCTGCAACGCGCAGGCTCCGCCCGGAACCACCGAACGCGAGGGATGCAGTGCTTTCGGAGCGCACTTGCGGTTGTTATGTCGGTGGTGTGCAGGATCCGTCCTCGAAGCGCGGGTCGACGGTGAGGTCCATGCATGCAAAAAACCTGGTTGATCGGACTTAAATCGGGCCTCGCTCTCGAACAAACGGTGAGGCCGGGTTCAGCTTGCTGACCGCGGTAAATCTTTAGTGTGCGGAATCTGCGTATTTCACCGAGCAGCCGTAGGGGCGCGTAGTGGGCGTCTGAACTTGCTTTCCGGCCATGGACTCTTCGAGCGCCTCGACGACGTAGTTGGTCGCTGTCGGAACGTCCTGCACATCGGTCGTCGGTTTGTCGTCAATGGCCCCACTATAGATCAGAATGCCTTCGGGATTGATGACCACCATCTGAGGGGAAGTTTTTGCGTCGTAGAGATGGCCGATGTTACCGGCAGGGTCAAGTAGAGCCGCGGTAGGCGCGGCTTGCATTTTTGTCAGATAGTCGTTTTCTTCGTTGGCGCTCACGTAGCCTTGTTTGCCCGGCGCGGACGAGAGAATCGTGAACCAGACGACGCCCTTGCTCGTCCATTCTTTTTGTAATTTCTGCATGTTGCCGCTTCGATAGTGCTTCCCAACGTAGGGGCACCCATTGTTGTGCCACTCGAGGACCACGTACTTTCCGTGATAGTCGGTAAGGTGGATGATTTTGCCGTTGCTCGCCGTAGCGCTGAAGTCCGGGGCCGGTTCACCTATTTTCGCAGCCCATAATGCAGGCAGAGCTATACAGAGACCCAGGATTACGAACATTGCGAATGGAATTGGTCGCTTCATTTTGATTGTCCCTCTTTCGACGAACTGATTGGGTTGGTTCTGTCGCCGACCGGCACATCAATCAAGTACGCCTGACCGGCCGAAAGCGCAAGCACGCCCTTGAGATGAGCTATCGTCTTGAGCAATTGATCCGATTTGCGCAACGTCAGACGGAAGCCAGTGGGTACAGGCTCAAGCTTTTGTTGCACCGCATTATCAATCTGGGATTCCACGAGCGGGTAAAAGGTCGCTTCGCTGATTTGGCGGCCGAGATTGGCCGTGAGCACGAAGTTGGCCTTTCCTTCGATGATGCTGAATCGCCAGCTCCCCGGTGTGGGGCGCGGTAGTGACTTGCGCGTGGCGACAAACAGATCTTCCGTGCGGGCGTCGGTTGTGGGTTGCTGTGATTTTATCGGAAGGGTCAATGAAAGCTGTGCTTTGCCAGGAATGCACATTTCGCGGCACACCAGGACCGATACTTGAGCGGCGAGTTGCGCGGTTCCTTGTGCCACTGTCGTCACTTCGGCATGCAATGGCACAATCAGCGTTACGGCGTCCTCGTAGCCGTAATCAACAATGGTTGATTTGCCGAGCCGCTGGGGCGCCGGCCACTCGATGGCGCCCGCGGTGAGACCGTCGGGCAATCGCCATTTAACCCGCGGCGGCTCGCCCGAGTCCCCGGGATTGATCCAGTAAATATGCCAGCCTTTGTCCAATTGGAAGCGCAAACCGAGATTTACGGTGTGGCCTGCGGCGATCCACGGATTCTCGGCAACCAGTTCCAATGTTCCGTGAGGGATCGGTGTTGCTGCGGCTAGCGTTGCCGACGCCCAAAACGCGAGCGACCATGTCAAAAGAAGGATTCGCAGGAGATTCAAGGTCGGGTTGCGCGCCGGCATGGTCACCTTGCTGATGCTCCTCTGTTCTATCAGACGGCTCATGCCGAGGATTGGTTTCCGATGTCTTCATCGCAAAGGGTTGTGAGTCCGAACAAATTCCCTCTGAGTTCACCGCGCGAAATGCATTAGGATGCTTCCTAGAATGGCCGAAATAACTGCGGCTCAAAACAGCGACGCTGTACCTGCAACGCTCTGGCATCCACGCGCAATGCGATTCTGGCTCGCGGTTTCTCTCATCGGCATCAGCACCGGCCTCGGTGCGGGAGCACTGACTCGCCTGCTTGAAGTCGTGCAGCACGTGGCATGGCATGGGTCTGGGACCAACATTCTCGATGCCGGGCGTCAGGCGAGCGCGCTCCGTCATTTCATGGTTCTCATTGCGGCGGGCCTGCTGACCGGCGCGGGGCAATTTCTGTTGAAGCGATTATCGAGCGGCAACGGCATCGATACCACGGCGGCGATCTGGTTTCATGCTGGCCGCATGCCTGCCTTGCGGACGCTCGGAAGCGCGGTTCTGTCCATCTTTGTGGTCGCCATGGGTGCGTCCATGGGGCGCGAAGGCGCGCCTAAACAGGCTGGCGCGGTTTTTGCCAACTTGTTCGCCGACGTTGAGGACCTCTCCGATGAGCAACGGCGTCTGCTTGTGGCTTGCGGAGCCGGAGCGGGGATGGGCGCGGCTTACGGAGTGCCACTTGGTGGCGCTCTTTTCGCGCTGGAGGTCATGCGCGGCAGATTGGCATTACGATCTGTGCTTCCCGCACTGTTTACCTCTCTGATGGCGACCGCGGTTTCCTGGCTGATGGTTCCGGACGCACCGACTTATATCATTCCAGCATTCCCGGTTTCTGCGTCGCTGATCTTTTGGGTACTGCTTATAGCGCCGATCGCGGCAGTCGCTTCCGTCTTCTACGTGCGGCTCGTGCGATGGGCGGATCAAAACAAACCGCGCGGCTGGCAAAGATTCGTCGCGCCTATTGTGGTCCTCGGAGTCCTTGGGATCGTGTCGATCTGGTTTCCGGGAATACTGGGCAATGGGAAGGATATTTCGCAGGAACTGTTTGCAAATCAGGTCGCCCCTGAAATGCTGCTCGCTCTCTTACTGTTAAAGCCGTTGGCGACGATCATGTGCATGCGCAGTGGCGTGCCAGGCGGACTCTTCACGCCATCTCTGACCTTTGGCGCTTTGCTTGGCGGAATTCTCGGACACGCCTGGAGTTGGCACTGGCCCGGCGTTCCACCGGGGCTGTTTGCACTGCTCGGAGCCGGTGCGGTTGTGGCGGCCACGACGCAGGGACCGATTTCGGCGGTGGTTCTTATGATGGAACTGACGGGCCGGGACCGCTCCTTCATCTTGCCGTTGCTGCTGATTGCTTGCCTCTCCACGTTGATTTCCAGGTCCATCGATCGTCGTTCGATCTACGACGCGCGTCTGACGGACGAACAGCTAGAGCAGAGGAGGAAGCTGCGCGAGGAGCCTGCAGCTGACATGGTTCCAACCTAGCCCGCGAATCGCTAATGAATATCCTTGTGTGATTTGGCGCACCTTGGTGAGCGTCTTGATCTTGCCGGGCGGAGTTTTAGCGGCGGCGTACCGCTCCGGGGAAAACTGAAGCACAGGCTGGAGTTCTGTGCCACCGGTGCCAACGGAATTCGAAACAGCCGCGTGCAGGGTGCCAAGGAAATGGCTCCTGGCCGATCTAGAGTTGGGCCCCTAAACGAGGAAGGCATGCATCGATTTGCGCAAACGGCTCGAACGGCATTCGCGGAGTTTTCACAGGGGATTCACCTCGTTGCATTGATCGGTCCGCTAGCTTCCTTGCGGGGGGTATCCATCGATGAAGGTACGCACTATTACGTTGGCTTTAGTTGTGGCTACGGTAGGTCTCATGTCATTCATACACAAGGCGGCGGCCGATACCGGCGCCCTTGCTTCGGGGAAGATCAAGCATGTGTTGCTGATCAGTATTGACGGCATGCACGCTGTGGACTTTTACAACTGCGCAAATGGAGTAGCCGGTGTGAACTATGGGAGTCCGTACTGTCCGAACCTGGCGCTCCTCGCCCAAACGGGAATCAATTACGTGGGCACAGTATCGTCGAAACCTTCTGACTCCTTTCCCGGGATGGCAGCCTTGGCGGTACGCCCAAATCGACGGGAGTTTATTATGACGTGGCGTATGACCGCTCGCTCGATCCGCCGCAAATCACGACCGGCACAGGATTGGCGGGAGGTTCGTGCACCCCTTACGCGCTGCCGAATGGCACGACGACCGACAACGATCAAGGCATTGAGATTGACGATACGAAGTTAAATGGAGGCGCGCCGGGTGCCAGCTTGACCGACGGAGGTATTCCTTCGATCGATCCCAGGAAACTGGTGCGGGATCCACAGCAGGGTTGCGCCGGGATCTATCCCTGGAATTTTATTCGCGTGAACACAGCGTTCGGCGTGGTGCACGCGGCGGGCGGATACACGGCGTGGATCGACAAGCACGCGTCGTATTCGTTTGTGGGCGGACCGGGCGGCAAGGGCCTCGATGACTACTATTCGCCCGAGGTGGATTCCAACGTCGTCGCATTGCCTGGCGTAAAGACGTCGCAAGGTGCTTCCTGTGCCACGATTCGCGATACAAAAGCCGATCTGAGTTCGTGGACGAGCAGCTTCGAAAATATCCAGTGCTACGACGCCATTAAAGTGAACGCGCTGGTGAACGAGATTGAAGGCAGGACGCACCTCGGCGCAGCGGCAAAGACGCCGGCGCTCTTCGGTATGAACTTTCAATCTGTCTACATCGGAGAAAGCGTGAACGAGCCTGGTGTGGCCAAAGGTGGTTATCTGAACGCGGCGGCAGTGCCGTCTCTTGCGCTTTTGAAGGAGATTGAATTTGTGGACGCGTCGATCGGGGATGTCATCAACGCCCTTCAGCGTGCGGGAATTTACGACGACACCCTGATCATTATCACCGCAAAACACGGGGAATCCCCCATAGATCCGAACCTGTACGTGGCGAATGGCTCGAACACCCCGGCGACGTTACTCGGGTCCGCGATTCCCTACTCGGAGTCGCCGTTGAACTCCACTGGGATTGGCGCGACCGAAGACGATGTGTCCGTGCTGTGGCTGAAACCGGGCGCGAGCGTTGACGCGGCGGTCGAGCAGCTCGAAAAAGATGCTTCCTTGGTCGGACTTGGGCAGATCTACTACGGGCCGACGCTTGCGCTGAACTACAACGTGGGCGGTCTGCAGCCGGGGCAGGATCCCCGTTCGCCGGACATTGTCGTGACACCAAATGTGGGCATGACTTATTCAGGCAACACCACCATGATTGGCGATCACGGAGGATTCGCGCATGACGACACCAATGTCATCCTGTTGGTCACAAATCCGACCTTCGCGGCACAGACGGTATCCAACATCACTGCAACAACGCAGGTCGCTCCTACCATTTTGAAAGCGCTGGGACTCGATCCGTCGTCGCTGGACGCAGTGAAACAGGAGGGCACGGCGGTGCTGCCGGAGGTGGTGGGACAGCTTGAAAAGTAGCGAGAGGGTTCGTTCCTTTCTTTATTCGCCGGTGATGGGTTGAAATTCCGTGTCGGGTAGAGGGCGGATTTCGGGGTTGCGCATGATGGCCCTCGCGCAGGCGTTCCAGCGAAGGATTGCGTCGTCGTTGCCATGCGGGCGAAGGGTTTCAGCCCGTTCATAGTGCGCCATCGCTTCTCGTAGGGCGTGGAAGGTGTTGGCGTTGCTGCAAAGACCTCCTTGCCGGAGGTGGGCGAGTCCCTGGCGTTCCCAGATGAGGCCGGCGTAATAGGCCCGCTCGTATTCACCGTCAATTCGTTGCAGAACCTCTTCGGCCGATTTCATGGCCACACCGTTGCCAAACTGATCGGTTCGCGCCAGCAGAAGTGATACGAGGGCCTGTTGGTGCGCTGGCACGGCCGCGAGAATGTCCTGGCAGATGCTTTCGGCCAGGCTCGGCTCGTTCAACAGGCGGTAGCGCTCTGCCTTTTCAAGCGCTTTGGCAACGCCTTCTGTTGAAAGGGACTTTAGATCGAAATGCATGTGCACCTCCTAGCCACTGGCAGGACGAAAAACGCGGAAGAGCTTCGTTAGCGGATCGAAGAAGCGATCCACGACGCGTTCCTTTAAGGGAATGATGGCGTTGTCGGTGATGGTGATGCTCTCTGGGCATACCTTCGTGCAGCACTTTGTAATGTTACACAGTCCGATGCCGTATTGCTTTCGCAGTGCGGGGACGCGATCCTCCACGTCGAGCGGGTGCATCTCCAACGCCGCGGTGTACACCAAAAAGCGCGGTCCGATGAACTGATCGTGCAGGTGATGGTCACGAAGTACATGGCAGACATCCTGGCAGAGGTAGCACTCGATGCATTTGCGAAACTCCTGGACCCGTTCCGCATCTGCCTGCGCCATGCGCCAGGTTCCGTCGGGTGCATCCGGACGGCGCGGCTTGAATTTCGCGACACTCTTCTTCACCTCATAGTTCCAGGAGACGTCGGTGATCAGGTCTTTGACATGCGGAAAGGCTTTCATTGGCTCGATGGTCACCGGCCGATCGAGAGGCAGCGAGTTCAAGCGCGTCATGCACATGAGCTTCGGAATGCCATTGATTTCCGCGGAGCAGGAACCGCACTTTCCTGCTTTGCAGTTCCATCGCACGGCCAGATCGCCGGCCTGCTCCGCCTGGATGTGATGAACGGTGTCAAGCACTACCATCCCAGGAGCGACTTCGGCAGTGTAGTCCTGAAATTTTCCGACGCCTTTTTCGCCGCGCCAGATTCGGAACGTTGCCGTCGCCATTATTTCATCTCCTCGATGATCTGCTTTAGTTCCTGGGGCATTTCTGGAATGGGCTGGCGGTTGATCTGCATGTCGCCTCCCGTGCCTTTGCGAATCACGATGTTGAATGTACCGAAATTGTTGTCCTTGGCCGGATAGTCGTCCCGGAAATGCGCGCCGCGGCTTTCCTTTCGTTCGAGCGCCGCCTTCGCCACCATTTCGGATATCGTCAACAAGTTCGTGACGTCGATGGCTGTATGCCAGCCGGGGTTGTATTCGCGATTCCCGCCAACGCCGACACGCTCGGCTCGCGCCCGTAACTCGTGGATGCGCTCGAGCGCTTCGAGCATTTCCTTTTCCTGTCGGACGATACCGACCAGGTCTTGCATCATGTCTTGTAGTTCGTGCTGCACCGCGTATGGTCCTTCGGCGCTGTCGCCTTCAAACGGGGCGAGCGCGCGTTTTTCCGCCGCTCGGACCTCATCCGGATGGATCGTGGCGAGCGAGTTTGCTTTCGCGTAGCGCGCGGCGTACTCACCCGCGCGTTTGCCGAAGACAAGCAGATCGGAGAGTGAATTTCCACCGAGACGGTTCGCGCCATGCAATCCCGCGCCGCACTCTCCCGCGGCGAACAGCCCGGGAACGTCAGACATTTGCGAGTCCGCATCGACGCGGACGCCGCCCATCATGTAATGCGTGGTCGGTCCGACTTCCATCGCTTCTTTGGTGATGTCGATGTCCGCCAGTTGCTTAAACTGGTGGTACATGCTCGGAAGCTTCTTTTTGATGTGCTCGGCGGCATTGGGTAGCCGTTCTTTGATCCAAGCGATGTCGAGGAACACACCACCGTGTGGGCTGCCGCGACCCTCTTTCACTTCCTTCCTAATGCAGCGGGCCACGTGATCGCGCGTGAGCAACTCCGGCGGGCGCCGCGCGTCCTTGTCGCCCTGCGTATAGCGCCAACCTTCTTCCGGCGTCTCGGCGGTCTGATTTTTGTAGGCCGGGGGAATATCTTCGAACATGAACCGGCGGCCGTCCTTGTTTCGCAGCACGCCTCCCTCGCCTCGCACGCCTTCCGTAACCAAGATCCCACGAACGCTGGGCGGCCAGATCATTCCTGTCGGATGGAACTGCACGAACTCCATATCCATCAACGACGCACCCGCCTCATACGCGAGCGCGTGCCCGTCGCCGGTGTATTCCCAGCTGTTGCTTGTGATTTTATAAGCCCGGCCGATCCCACCCGTCGCCAGTACCACCGCTTTCGCGCGAAACAAATGGAACCGCCCACGTTCGCGGTCGTAGCCAAATACGCCCGCTATGCGATCGCTGTCCTTCAGCAACGTAACGACCGTGTATTCCATGAAAACGTCCATACCCAGATGCACATCGTGATCCTGCAACGTGCGGATCATTTCGAGACCGGTGCGGTCACCCACGTGCGCAAGCCGCGGGTAACGATGCCCGCCGAAGTTGCGTTGCAGGATTCGGCCGTCCGGCGTCCGGTCGAAAACAGCGCCCCATGCTTCGAGCTCCCGGACACGTGCAGGCGCTTCCTTGGCGTGCAATTCGGCCATTCGCCAGTTGTTTAGGTATTGGCCGCCCCGCATGGTGTCCGCGAAGTGAACGCGCCAACTGTCGCGTTCGTCGACATTCGCCATCGCCGCCGCGATGCCTCCTTCCGCCATCACGGTGTGCGCCTTCCCCAGCAACGACTTCGTGATCACCGCGACTTTGGCTCCGGCAGCGCAGGCTTCCGCGGCGGCTCGCAAGCCGGCGCCGCCCGCGCCAATGACCAGCACGTCGTGCTCATGCGTGAGATATTCGGCCACTAAAGAATTCTCCAATCTTTCCAGATACCCATCGAGCACAAGCGAACATACAGGTCAGCAAATCCCACGGAAAAAAGACTGAACCACGCGAACATCATGTGCCGGGCATTCAGGCAGCTCACGCAATCGTATGCGCCTTTCTGCACCGGCGAGCCCGAAAGCCGGTCGCGAACTCCCCCGACAATGTGGCGCAATGAGTGGCACCCGAATGTGTAGCAGCTCAACAAAATCACGTTGGCGAGCAGCACCAATGTGCCGACGCCGACGCCGAATTGCCCGTCAAACCAGAACGCGTCCCACACGTCGTGGGCCAGCAGAACCAAAAACACCAGAGCCAGATACAGGAAGTATCGATGAACATTTTGCAAGATCAGGGGAAAGGAGCGTTCGCCAAGATACTTTTTTCGCGGTTCACCTACGGTGCAAGATGGAGGGTCGGCCCAAAATGCTTTGTAGTATGCGCCGCGGTAGTAGTAGCAAGTAAATCGGAAGCCCCCGGGCGCCCACAAAATGAGCATGGCCGCGGTGACCCATGCCGGGATCCACGCCGGCTTCAGGCCGAACCAGGACCGCACGGGATCGCCAAACAACTCCGGAGAATAAAACGGAGAAAGATAGGGGCCAAACCGGTAATGGTTCCCCTGCATCGCCGCCCACGTGGAGTAAACAATGAACGTGGAGAACCCCAGGAAAACAGCGAGCGGCTGCACCCACCATCTATCGCGTCGCGACGTTTGCGCGAACTGCGAGCGCACCAACGGAACATCAATTTGGCCCATGGACTCTCCTTGGTGTTCGGGCAGTGTTCGGGGGCAATCGAAGTGGCGCCGCCGGATGGGATGAAGAGCCTGTCTTAACCATGCTGCACAGTTCTCGCAGCGCCAGGGACCCGATAGGTCACCCCCAAGAGATCGACGCGGTAATTATCACGAGGGAATATTTCTGTGTCAATCCGGCACTTCGATCTGGTTCGACAGATTTGAGCCTGTGCGTCTGCTCTTTGCCGCCCAAACCGACCAGTGGCGGCAGTCAACGGAACGACGACCGAATGGCGGTTGAATGGCTGACGAGAATGCGCGATGCCGCGGACCTTGCCAGCAACCTTTATTCAAAAAAACGCGTGACTTTCACCGAAAAAGTACCTAGCCCGTGCGCCGGACGGTAAGTTCCAACAGTGATTTTGCAGGTTCCGAGCCAATCTTGATTTCGGCGAGTTCCGTCCACTCGCCGCTCTCATTTATCTGTAGCACAGATTTGATCGCGATCTGGCCCAATGCAAAGCCCCAACGTAGCGCCTTATCCTGATCCAGCAGTTGCACCTCGCTTTCCAGAAAACGACCATCGTTGAAGGCTCGTATGCGATAAGTTGCAGTTTCGTCGTCGAAAGAGATTACCCCGAGAGCTAGTAGAACAGACTGCCCATCAGATTTTGTCCGCCCAACTCCTTCGATAACCAATATCAAGCCATCGAGCTTGTACTGTGCTTCCTCGCTCTGATGCAATTCCATCCATTCGCCGGGGCCACGCAGGAGACGCGCCTCTCCATTCCATTTCCCGACTAGAAATCCCAGCTTTTTCATCGCAGCACGCTGCGCGTTTAGGTCCGGAACTCGGGGCAAGTGAGCCATTCAAGAGACAAATACTACCACTGAGGTCCGAGTTTATTTGTCCCGTCCGGTTAAGCGGTGCCGGACTTCACGCGCCAACTCGCTAGGCGGATGCTTACAACGCGCGACTACTGTTTGAGCATCGTGAATTGGTTCGTGGTGCCATCTTGAGCGTCTTGCACTGAGACAGTCATGGACTTGCCATCCGAACCGACGGCCATTCGCGTGACGCTGACCACCTTTCCATTTAGCTTTGTGGTTTCTTCGATCGTGTTCTTGTCTATCCGCTTCAGAGCTACGCCGTTTGTATCGGGGTCTCCTTTGTAGGGTGCAACCGTTCCGTTAAGCTTTGCCTTGTAGGATTGCCCGCTCGGGCGACTCATGCTTAGAGTGTCGCCTTCGAGCTTGTAGGTAACCAACAGCTCTTTATCCGAAATGCTTTCCATCTTCATTGGCTGCCAGGAGCCCGACAGTTCATGTGCCCCTGACGGTGCCTTCTCAACCCTACTCATGATTAACTTCCAGTTCCCGAACTCATCTGTGACCGTCTTCCCATCCTGAGAAACTGTGAACTTTTCGTCGCTGACGACCTGGCCGTTCTTCTTTTCGATTTCTTCAACGGTTCGAGGGTCCACAATCCTGATGCTAATCGTGTCGTATGGCTGTCCTTTGACGGGCTGGTCATTGCCATCCGCCCTCACGTCAACGAACGGGCTGCACGACGTGCACTTGTACGATCCGTGCTGCAGCACCCAAACGTTAACCTTTTTGGGCATGGCTGAATTGAAATCGACTTTCCATGTACCGGTGAAGCTACTTTGCCCAATCGTCGCTGCAGGCGTTATGAGCATTGCCCAGCACCCGGCGATAAGTAGACCTCTCATCGTCCCCCCGGCACTACCGCAATCCTCTCAATCAGAATAATACAAATTCAAGCTCCGACACGCTAAGCCCTGGTTCGCGTCGGGAGATTCGAAACGTTCGGACCGGACTTCGGCGGTTATGGCATTAAACAAGGCCTGACCCAATCGCTTGTCAACTTGCTGAACGATTAGTTAACTGAACTTATATTTAACATCAGTCGAGCGGCTATTCTGGTGTGCGTGCACAATCTAATCCCCCGATTAACTGCAACGTATTCAAACGCATTGAATGAGCGGCCTGAGATATAGGTACGCTGTTTCACCCATGTCTCCGGGCTGGACCGAAAAGGTTTGGAGGCGCGAGGCGGAATCGAACTGCCGATATGGGTTTTGCAGACCCTTTCGAAGCGGCCAAAAACGTGCGAAAAGCCTTGTAATCGAATGATTCTTGCCCGTGCGAGGTCCTCTAAGTGCTACAGAACTGCTAAGCACTTTGCCTGAACTTCACAACCTTTGGCCTGGGCTTCGCGGGTACTGGCGGAAGCGTGGCAGCCGGTAACAATCGAACCGCGTCCTGCAACTGATTCGGCGCAAGGTGCGCGTAGCGCATCGTCATTCTCAAGCCGGACTTTGTAGAGTGACCTAGCAGGATTGCCACGGTGTGCAGGCTGACGCCGTCCTGAACTAACCAGGAGGCGAAGGTGTGCCGGAGATCGTGCCAATGAAAGTTTAGGATTCCAGCCGCCTTTACCGCGGGGCGGAACCAATGATCGTTTGAGCGCAATGGCTTGTCCGGATGGCGGACATCGCGGAAGATCGGACCCTTTTGTTCTTTCCAGGATGGCAAGGACCTTATGGCGTCCATCGCAGTTTGGTTTAGGGGGATGCGCAGCGACGTACCGGGCTTAGTGTCGGGCAGGTAGAGTTCGCACTTCTTTACATCCAGGTTTTCGTATCGGGCGCTGTACTGAGATCCTAGTCGCAAGCCGGTATTCAGCGCAAACAGTACTTCGGCTAAGTGTTCCGGGTAGAGCTTCGTCGCGGTGTCGATGAGTCGGTCATATTCAGACTTTTCGCCGTTCTCGCCTGGTTCGCGAGACAGGTATCGGATACGGCCCTCCGGTTCGCGCTTGTGCTGGATCTCGCGTGCGGGGTTGTGACGCACTTTCTTCAGACGAATAGCTTCTCTGAAGATCATCTGGAGAGTGGTGCGGTGCCGGTTGTAGGTGGACGGCGACCACTCAAACTCGATGGACAGCCGATCGAGACCTTGTTCCAGGTCCGTGTGCTCCATGGACGTGGCAGACATCGGGCCGAACTCCTTGATCAGTACCTCGATCCTGAACTTGTCGGTCGTGGCGGACTTTTTGTTGCCGGCACTCCAGGCAATCGCGTCGCGGGCGACCTGTTCGAACGAAACCTTGGACCTCAGGTTCCGCGGCAGTTTCGTACCGTCCAGCGCTTCCTTTCGTCGGAGGGTCAGCAAGGTCCGGGCGCGGCCGATGCTGCCGGCAAATTCCCTCTTATATCCCGACGCGGACATCCACCTAATAAATACCGAAGTCGGATCGTCCGCATCAGCTAGAAAAACTCCCCGCTCGATTCGCTTTTCCATCACTTGCCTCCCTTCGCTTTTCGCTGTTTCTTTTCCCGTCTACGTCGCTCCCGTGCTGCTTTGGCCCTACGTTCTTTAAACTCGGCTTCGGCGTGGTTATGCTCGACCTGATGCCCTATCGAGCAAAACTTCATGTGGCTTCGTCGTGCATAAAACCATCTCTGGCAGTGACTGCACTGGCGAATCCGATCGGCAAGGCCACGCTCACCCAGGGCTACGAGTTTTATCAAAGCCTGCGCTAAATCCGGGTGAACAGCACCAGGCTTCCAGGTCCACCGCACAGGAAACTTTTCTGTCGTTGGGTCGAATTGCTCGCCTATGAGAACTAATCCAAAACCATATTTATTAAGGTCATCGATCACACGCTTAAACTCTAAAGACAGGTCACGCTCGTCCGGCTCGAACAGGTTCGGAGCCCGCATCCGCGTGTAGATCTCGATCAACTTCCCTACCGGTTCATCCGGCAGGCGGTCAGGCCGGTTTAGCCAATCCGTTACGACCTGGGCGTCGACTGAATCCCAATCGCGTTTAAGCTTCCGCCGAAGTTCGTTGATTTTTTCTGTATCAATCTCGCCCTTCGTAACATGTCTTTTCGCCATTGAGATGTCTCTCCACGAGAAGCGATACTACGGCATCGTACGGCAGTATGCAACACATTTTCCGCAAAGGAGAGACATCCAAATGGCTTCAACCGAACAAATCGAAACAGTGCACGACTCAACTTTATACACGCGAGCGCAAGCTGCAACGCGACTGCGGGTCTGTGTGCGAACCGTCGATCTATTGCTTGCCCAAAAGCAACTGAAGTCGATCGCTGGAGGAGGACAGGGCGGCAGACGATTGATAACCGAAAGACAAATTCGAGAGTACATCGCAGGACTCGAACGCGTTGGTATCCGCAACATGGACATGCCAAGTCCGAGGGCCAGGGCTACAGGCTCGAAGCGAGGTGCACGATGAACTCGCAATCGACGATGTGCGAACTTTGCGGAAACGGTTACGACGGCAGCGATATTCGCGCTGGCGGGATCTGCGGCCACTGTGGGCTAAACACCTGCAAGGAATGCTGGGCGAAGCATTCCCGATCGCACTACACCCCAACCCTGACAATCGGCGGCGAATCGATCTCGAAGTTCTCGACAACGACGAAGAAGCCTAAGCCAAAAGCCACGCCGGCAATTCAAACGAGCTTCAAGTTCTAGGTGGTGAACTCTGCTGTGCCCTTGGTGCAAGCGCATCGACCTTCCAGTTCACCGCTTGAAGATTCACATCAAGCATTGCGGCGCCGCGCCGCGGCCGCGCTGGAAACGCCGCGGCGGAAGGCTTGATGGATGGTGCCGACGATGATGAGTGACGCAGAGCGACTACTCGACAAACTGATAGCACTCACCGGAGACGCATGCGCCGATGCGGACCCAGTGCGCTTGGCGTTAGGATTCGCTGAAGCCTGCGCGTGTGTAACTTGGACTGACGTGCCCGCCGAGATTCGCGCCATTGAAACCGAGCGTCTCGCATTCGCGTTTATCGAGATCTTGCGCGAACGCGGTTGGATCAACTAATTGTCACTCGCAGCTGAATGTCGACCATTTCTCACGATGCTAAAGCGCGGCGTCGATCCACAACGCTTGCGCCGCGAGATTGGAACAGGAACGCCACTTCGCCGGAAGGTGTTGTATCTATTCGATGCCTTGCGCGGCGAGCCGAAGCCACTGCGGAAACAAGTTTGGCTGATGATGGGAAAGGGACATTCCGTCCGAGAGATTCAGAAGAGCTTAGGCGTGTCCGACAAAGAGTTTCGCAGGATCGTTGGCCGGTGGTGCTGGCACAAGTCGCTAAAAGAGGTTGACCAGATCGCCGCGCGACTTAGGAATAGCCTGAGACTCGGAGAGATAGCGAGCGAGTGCGGCGTTTCCGTGCTGGTCTTGAGGCGGATGCGCAAAAAACTTGGATTCTCGGATATGCGGAAATACATGCGACCAGTAATGCGGTGTGCGTCTTTATGCAGAGTGCGGCAGCGTAGCAGGGGATGAACTTCTTTAGGGCCAGCATGATAGACCGATCGTTAGAGTGACAGCTTCGCATAATCTGCAATAGTCCGACCTTGACTTGACTGACTCACCGATTGAATCGCTCTCGCCCTGCGCGACAACCAGCTAGCAAGAGCCCAACTTCAGTATTGCCGACAATCCAGCCGGAACCCGAACAAATGGCTCTTCGATAAGCGCATTGCCCTATTCTCGCCAGTCGAGATGCTATGCGCGTGACCGCTCCTAGCTCCGGATGTCCGCGCAAGCTGGCGAATTTCGACGGCATGTGGGTGAGCAGGAAATTGTCTATACTCGCAAGCGCGCATGAAATGTCAAATCACTCGCTCTCTAACTCCGGAATCTGCGTGCGAATGCTTACGGCCTTTGTTGCGACCTCCCGCAGCTCGCGGACTGCATCTGATTCTCCTGCTCACTCTGTTCGTCTCCTGCTCCTGGTCTCAATCGCTTGTGATCAAACGCGTGACAGTGATTGACGCCACTGGCCGTGGCCCCGAGCCTAACATGACGGTGATCGCAGATGGCGGTCGCATCGTCGCAGTTGGTCCATGGAGAAAGACACATATCCCAAGAAAAGCCGTAGTCGTCGACGGCAAGGGCAAGTTTCTCATTCCCGGCTTGTGGGATATGCATGTCCACGGCTCGTCAGACGCCCGCGCTCCCTGGAGCCACCTTCTTTTTCTGGCTAACGGAGTTGTCGGCGTCCGTGACATGTCAGGTCCGCCTGACGCCCATGCGTGGCGCGCTGCGCATGCTTCGAACGAAAATCCGTCGCCGACCATCTACCTCGGCAGTCCCATCATCGATGGTCCAAATCCCGTCTGGCCCGAATCCATTGTTGTCACCGATGAAGCTCAAGGGCGCGAAGTGGTGGAACAACAGCGGGAGCATGGCGCAGACTTCATCAAGGTCTACAGCAGGTTATCCCGCAACGCCTACTTCGCGATCGCCGACGAGGCCAACAAGTGTCATATTCCCTTCGAAGGGCATGTTCCGGAATCAGTGACCGCTGCAGAAGCGTCCGACGCTGGCCAGAAAAGCATTGAGCATCTGACACGCGTGGCTGACGGCTGCTCAAAAGAAGAAAAGTCGATCGATTCTGAGATGCAGCAGCAGGAAGCATTGTTCCGGGCGCCCGGCGCGACGATGGCGGCAAAGGTCGACTTAGGGAAAAGCATCATACGCCTTAACATGCGCGTCGTTGAAACTTTTGACGAAGCTACCGCCCAGTCTTTGTTTGCTCTGTTCGTGAAGAATAGAACCTGGCAATGTCCCACCCTCACTTTGCTGCGAGCGCAGATCGACGATCCGCTGCTCGCGACTGACCCACGATTGAAATATTTGAGCAGAGAGGTGCGAGCAAAATGGGATGCCGGTTATTACAAGAACGTTCCTCCCGAGCCTCGGGCCGCAATTGCCAGATTGAATAGGCTTCAATTTGACGAATCCTTGAGGCTTGTCGGGCTCATGTACCGGGCGGGCGTCCCCATCCTCGCCGGGACTGACACCATGAATCCGCAGTGCTTCCCTGGCTTCGGCATCCATGATGAGCTCGCGCTGCTGGTCGATGCCGGACTATCTCCGCTTGCCGCTCTCCAGGCCGCCACTCGAAATGCCGCTGAGTTTATGGGGCAACTTGACCGCCGCGGAACCATTGAGGTTGGCAAGACTGCCGATCTTGTTTTACTCGATAAGGACCCACTCGCCGACATTCATAACACACGCTCGATTCAGGCGGTTGTGCTCAGCGGTAAGCTCTATCCGCGCGCAGCGCTAGATGCGATGCTGGCGAAGGCGCAGACGATAACGAGCAGTCAGGATGCCAGTGCCTCTGGGAAATGAACTGAATGCTGCCTTCCTTAAACGGAAGGTTGAATTGCATCGAACATGCGTTCGGGTCCTGGACAAGTCGGTCAGTCCAATGCAAAACACATTCAATTACAAGCTCAACACTTCCGCGTAGCCCACGAGTCACGAGCAACCCTTATCCTACCGATTAGGGAAGGTTTGCCGACTAACCGGAATCGATTCTCTACGAGGGTAGGTTCGAAGGGCGTTCCGACGAAGTTCGTAGTGCGGATCACGCGATAATCTTTTTCTTCTTGCGAATGCGCCGGCGCCATACGAGCCAAGCACAAAAGGCTAGAGTCCCACTGATGAGATACAGAATGTGCGAACTAGTCCAGAGAACGGTACGGAGAATCAGACCGAGACGCTCGGCTCTTCTAACGGATTCCGCAGGAATGACGACGGATTTGCTCCAATCCATAGTTTTTAAGCGAGGCAAAAAACCCTGGCGCACACAGCCTTCAAGGTCATAGACACCGAGTTGCCTGGAGTAGTGACTTGCTACGATCAAGTCGCGAGAGAATTCATCCCAGTCAAGCGGCCCCGATCCAACTCCCGGAGGTGTTTCGCCGTCGGTACTGCCTACCGAGATGCCTTGCGCTCCACGACCCAATGACCAGATCATCGCCGCCCCTATCGGGCGGGCAACCCACTCTCATAGTTCCCCTGCTCTTCGTA
Organism: Candidatus Acidiferrales bacterium; assembly: GCA_963722985.1. Classification (GTDB taxonomy): domain Bacteria; phylum Acidobacteriota; class Terriglobia; order Acidiferrales; family UBA7541; genus Acidiferrum. The sequence continues at coordinate 321,637 of CAVROZ010000014.1, forward strand.
GTCCTCTGCCACGCTGGTCAAGACGATTGCCTGTTCTTCCTCTTTTGTAAGCTCAAGTTTGAGTTTTGCCAAAGTGGACTGGAGTTCTCTCTGCTTTATCCCCAGCTTCATCTTGAGGGTTATGCCGTCCATTCTCTTGGCAAGGCGTTCGAACATTGGTCACGTTCCCAGTAACCTTATTACAACTGGCGGAATCCTATGCCCCCAACCTTCGATTGGCAAATAAAAAGGGGCGGCGAAGTGAATCGCCGCCCCTTAGCATGTGGCCAGTGATAGCACTTTCGCTTCAAGAATCCTGAAAGCCTCAGCAAAGAACAGACAGGCATAGCTAAAGAACACATCCCTTTGTTTGGCCGTGCGCTCGTCATCGGGCACGGCCAAGATTTGCATCGCGGTTGGATGCGCGAACTTGGACAGCATCCGATAGCAGACGGTGAAATGCCGTCCGAAGCCAATCTCATTCGCTGCGTCCCTGACCTGTTTGTATCTGCCGTCTAGGGATTCGATGTTGTCCAAGAGTCGGGCCCTTTCAGACAAATCTTTTTTGGCAGTCTCGAAAGGGTCGAGCCAGTCGGCGGCCATCCTACCAGTTCCCCATTCAAGGAAGAGATCGTAAAGCTGATTCACATCGCGGCCAGCATCTTCGTACAGGCGTCTAGCATTGTCTCTGGCTTTGATGGTGTAGTCCGACCAAACCGCCAGTTCCAATAGATTCCGCGAACGCCAAGCGAGAAGCGCGGCATCGTAACGTTGCGGATTCTCGTAGGCGTGCTTCACCGCAGCGTATTCTGAGAATACTTGGAAGCAGAGAGAGGCGAGAAGTTTTACGTGCCACGGTTCGTTCGTGCCCGTGCCCAGGTCCACGGCCAAGGCTTCGAGTTTCGCGGTCACCGCGGCCCACCTACCGGATTCAGCAATGCCCGCTGCGAGGTCAACGGACTTTTGAGTCTCAGGATCCATGTTGAATCAAACTGTAGCAGGTGAAAGAAAAAGGCTGCAACCTTCGCCGCCGTGCCAGTTAGTTCGCCAATCCCCTCCCATCTCACGAGTCAGACCTCAACGGAAGCGTGCGCCCGATCCGGTGAGTTTTTCAAGGGTCGGGTAAGCCGCAAGCCTTCCTTTCTGCATTTGCACCTATGTTGTCAACAGGCTGTGGGCCGTGAGGCCCGCCACAGGCAAGACAGTCGCGATCTTAAGAAAGAAAAGGGATAGGGAGTGAAGAACTGACCCGCTAGACGGTTCTCGTCCTGGTCCGTATACCTGACCAATTTTGAACCACTGTACAGTATCGAATTAGCTTTACTGGCTGTTAACTTGTCAAATAGTTGAGACTCAGAGGATGGGTTTTCAACTGACGTTCGCCTAGGTCCTGTAAACCGAAGCGAACGGTTTGGAGCGACCTCTGGTTGAGGCGTCGTACTACTTGGGTCCTGTGACCCGATTACCGCGACGGCGGGTTCAATTCCCGCTAACTCCAAACCTCAATCCGATCACAGTTTCGCGCGAATTTGCATCGTTAGCTATAACCCTTCCGTACAGAATCGGGGCAGGTTTCTGAGTCTGTTCGTAGGGCAGGCCCCAGATCGCAATTCTGTTACTCGTCGAGCAATATTACTTTGTGGTGCTCTTTGGTGCTACGGTGGTGCTATGGAAGTCGCAGGAGGGTGCGGGTCGGTGCAGCGGATTGCAAAACAGCCTAGACACCGACCCAATAGAATCAACGCATTGCAGACCATTGCAGCATATGTTGGAGGTAGCGGCGGGACTCGAACCCGCTAAGACTGGTTTTGCAGACCCATGCCTTACCACTTGGCGACCGCGCCCCGGTCGGTGCTACTGCGAACGACAACTCCGAGGGTTGATCTGACTAAAGCGCACTTCTAGCCGACCTTTACGGCGGCCACGACAAGTGGCAGGGCCTTGACGGGGCCCTGCCACTCTGCACCTAACAAGAACCTGAAGATGCCAGCCTGAAGGCTCTATACGGCGCTCTGGCACGCCGGGACGGCTTCGAGAGAGGCTGCGTTCAGGTTCACGATGGGTGCCGACCACAAACAGAAAACCCATCAACCAGGTTTCTGGCGATGGGTTCGAACTTCGATCCGGCTAAATTCTAGTCGCTAGCGATTTAGCCTCCCATACCAGAAAACGCGCGTGCGCAACACAAACAGCTGCAAGCGTTCCGGTATGCATTACTGACCATAAATTCAGCATACAGACCCGTCCGCAATGGGGCAAACGCAAATTTTGGATGAACTGAATCAGCGCTAGCGCACGATCGGGTCGTTGGTCGTCAAGTTTAGGAAGAAAAGGCAGAAAGGATGCCGCAGAGGCACAGGAGGAGTGCAAAAGACACCTTCGAATTGACAGCAGCTTTGTGGCGACCTTTCCCCTAGCCGACGTATTGGATGGGGAACGCGGTTGTAACTTTTTGGGAATGTATGGGTTGAATAGAACGAGAAAGAAGCAAGGCTCTAAGGACACACGACAGGAATGAAACTGCAGAACTTGGCGCTCGCGGTGCCACTTTTTCTGGGCGTGGCCGTTGTGAACGGCTATCTGAACCGCACAGATTCGGATGACAGGTCTGGCAGGATACAGGTCGATGGGCGTGAACGCAGCTACGGCTTGCATGTGCCGGCGAGTTACGACGCCACCAAGGATGTGGCGCTTCTCGTCGCGCTGCACGGACGACTTGGGACTGGCTCCGGCCAGCAGAAGCTGGCGCACCTGGACGAGGTCAGCGACCAACGCGGCTTCTTGGTAGTTTATCCGGACGGGCTCAATCGAAGCTGGGCCGATGGACGCGGCGGGACGCCGGCCGACCACGGTGGCGTGGACGACGTGAAATTCATTTCCGCGCTGATCGATAAACTAGAAAGCAGGTACCGGGTGGACCGCACGCGCGTCTATGCTACCGGCATGTCCAATGGTGGATTCATGAGCGGGCGCCTGGCGTGCGATTTGTCGGAGCGCATTGCGGCGCTGGCGATTGTCGGCGCTTCCCTTTCTGAAAGCGCGGCCGCGCACTGTCATCCGGCGAAACCCGTTTCCGTGCTGGTCATTCAGGGAACGGAAGATCCGTTGGTCCCATTTGCTGGCGGTCCATTGGGGCGCAGTAACGCGGGCGGTGTGGTACTGTCGCACGATGCCGCAGTACAAACGTTTGTCGAGACGAATCATTGCCCTGGAGAACCAACCAAGGAACATATTGTGGACAAGGCGCAAGACGGCACAAGTCTGGATGTGACGACGCACGCTTCGTGCGCGGGCGGCAGCGAAGTGGTGGGCTATGTAGTGAACGGCGGAGGGCACACCTGGCCAGGGGATATGCAGTATCTGCCTGCGGCGTTGATCGGAAAGACGACCCAAAATCTGGACGGGAGCAGCGCGATTTGGGAATTTCTGTCGCGGCACAGCCGATAAGAAAAGAAAAAACCTCGGGCCTCGAAGGCTTGCGCGACAGGTTAGTTGCTGGGTTCAGGGGGCAAGGAGGAGAAGTTACGCAGTCGATTGGTCGAATTGGGAGGCGGCGTAGGAGCTGCGAGACCGGCGGTTTCAGAACCCAAACCTAACTTCTGGAGCGTTAAAGCATCGAGTTTGCCCGACGGATTGAGGCCGTTGGAAGTTTGAAACTTCTTCATTGCGTCCGTGGTGGAATCGTCCCATTGGCCGGAAAGCGCCCCAGAATAAACTCCCTTTCTTGAGAGAGCCTCTTGGATTTCGGTGATCCGCTCCGCCGTCGGAGCGGCCTGCCCTTTAACCTTCTTAACTTTTTTTCTGGTGGAAGTTCTTGAGTGAGAGGTACTCGAGCTCGAGTGCGTCGTGTGCGCGGCTTTTGTCGGCGATGGGGAGGTCGTCTGCGCGGAAACGGCGGGCACACTCAGTGTGCCCGCCCCCAAAACCGCGAGAAAGAGTCCTCCAAGATTTCTCTTGCAGAGCAGTTGACCCATAGAAAGGAACGCTTGTTCCCGGTTATTTGCTGTCGGCCGGAACCACGCCGGCGAGAAACACGGTCAGGACGCGATCCGAATTGCCGCCGTGGCGAAGGACCTTAAATACTACATTTTCGCCTGGCTTCAACTTGTTGACGGCCTTGCGATAGTCGTCGACGGAAGCCACGGTCTGACCGTTGACTTCGGAGATGACGTCGCCCGGCGAGAACTGGATGTCCTCGCCAAAGCTCGTGGGCTCAACTTCGGTGACCAGCACGCCCTTTTGGCCTTCATAACCGACGTGCTGCGCTTTGTCCGGAGTGAGATTTTCCACTCGCAAACCGAATTCGACGGGAGCTGAATCGTCCTGGGAGTTGCTGGCGCGGCCGGCGGTCACGGGGAAGACGTGCGTGCGGTCTTCGACCGAAGCCGACGTTTCCCGGAGCTGCTTATCGCGATAGTAGGAAATCTTGACCTTGCTGCCGATCGGAGCCGTGGCGATAGGATTGACGAGATCGTTGCCGGTCTTCACTGGGGTGCCGTTGATGGCGCTGATGACGTCACCCGGCTTCAAGCCGGCCTTTTCGGCTGGGCTGCCAGGAGTAACGTCTTCAATCACGACGCCATGCGGCGCGCCGAGGGACTGTAGGGCGATTTCGTTGGTGCTGAGTTCTTCCTGGAACTGAACGCCGATCGAACCGCGCGTCACGCGGCCGCTCTTAACCAGTTGATCGTAAACGCTGATCGCGGTTGTCGAGGGCATGGCGAAACCGACACCCTCATAGCCACGGCTCCCGGTCAAAATAGCGGTGTTGATGCCGACGACCTGCCCAGCCATATCGACAAGCGGTCCGCCGGAGTTTCCGGGATTGATGGCCGCGTCGGTCTGCAGGAAGCGCTGGAACTGGTGATTGCTCACACTGCTGCGGTCCTTGGCGCTGATGATACCGGCGGTCACTGTTGCGTTAAGGCCAAAGGGGCTGCCGATCGCCAGAACCCAGTCGCCGACTTGTACGCCATCAGAATTCCCGAGCTTGGCAAATGGAAGATCCTTCCCGGCGTCAATCTTGATGACCGCAAGATCGGATTCCTCATCCGCGCCGATGAGCTTGGCGGTGTATTTGGTGGTATCGCCGTTCAGCGATACTTGAATCTTGCTGGCCTGATCGATGACGTGATTGTTCGTGAGAATGTAGCCCGACTTGTCGAGAATCACGCCGGAACCGAGGCTGCGTTCGGCTTCGGGCTTTTGCTGTCCACCGGCGCCGGGCTGATTGTCAAAAAAATGAAAGAAGAAATCTTCGCCTGGGTCATCCTGATCACCCTGAGCGTGGTGTCTTTTGGACTTCCGGTCGATGACCTGGGTGGTGGCGATGTTTACAACAGCGGGCTCGACGCGATTCACGATGGTGGAGAAAGAACTGGAAGACGGGATGGGATCCGGCAAGGCTAACGGCGCCGCACTGGAACCCGCGAATGAAAAGCTGTGCATGGCGGAAACCTTACCGTTGACGAGCGTACCGATAAAGATCCCGATGACGAGAGTCGCTGAAATCGACACGGTGGCGATCAACTTCCGGCGCCGCGTCCAATCCACCATATTCCTAGGTTGGTCCATCTAAATATGCTCCTATCTATTCCGTGGCCCAGTCCACCTGCCGAGAGTATAACACCGCAAAAGGGCCGGGGCTTCTCTCGATATACGATGCGCCTCGACGAATAACTGGCCATCCGGCCGGGCTCCACTGGAAGCGTTTGTTCGCTGTTATGTTTGACGTAAAAGGTTAGCAAACTGTTGTGAGGCAAAGGGAGAGCTAACTTTCGACTTGACAAGGAGTTCGCCTTCTAGCATAAATTGATTAGCCGCAATGGCGGCGTCACGTGGCGATTTAGGGCGACTTGCTCCACGTAAAAAACTGCTAAAGAGCGGGTAGAGTTCACAGAAACTTCTGAGACCCTCCAGGCTTTTTGGCACGGAGGGTTTTTTATTCCCTCCGCGCTTGCCCTCAATCGATTGTCACGTCATTTCACACTCTAGGCCTGTCCCGGGCAGAGTCCGAAGCAGCGCCTAGGGCGAGGTGGCTTATGAAGGAAATCTATTTCTTAAGATGTAGAGAATGCGGGATGAAGTATGCGAATGCGCCGCTGTCGTTCTGCGAAGAGTGCTTTGCCCCCCTCGAGGTCAGCTATGACTATGCAGCGCTCCGGCAAATTGCAAAACGCGAAGCCCTGACCAACCGAGCGTTCAATATGTGGCGTTATTCCGAGCTCCTGCCACTGCCCGAGGGATTTGCACCGTCAGCGCCGGTCGGCGGGACGCCGCTCGTGAAATCCAGGAAGTTGGGCGCGCAATGGGGCCTAAAGAACCTCTACTTTAAGAATGATGCAGTGTGCTTCCCTACCCTGTCTTTTAAGGACCGCGTGGTGGCCACGGCATTGGCTGCGGCGCGAAGGTTTGGGTTCAAGACCATTGGCTGCTCCTCGACGGGAAATCTGGCGAATGCGGTTGCCGCGCAAGGGGCGCAACAGGGATTTGAGACGAGCGTGTTCATTCCCGCCGACCTGGAACCGGCGAAGATTTTGAATACCGCCGTGTATGGCGGACGGATTATCCGCATTGACGGGAACTACGACCAAGTCAACCGCTTGTGCACGCAGATCGCCGACCGCTTCAAGTGGGGATTGGTGAATGTCAATTTGCGGCCGTACTACGCGGAAGGCTCGAAGACACACGGCTACGAAATCGCGGAACAACTCGGATGGGAATTGCCGGACAACGTCGTGGTGCCCATGGCCGGCGGGTCGTTGATTGGAAAAATCGCCAAGGCGTTTTCGGAATTGGCGAATCTCGGTTGGGTTGCGCAAAAAAAGGTAAGGTTCTTTGGTGCGCAAGCGACCGGATGCTCCCCGATTGCAGATGCAGTGAAGCGTGGGCTTTCGCGCGTGGAGCCGCAGAAACCGAACACGATTGCGCGTTCACTGGCGATTGGGAATCCGGCCGACGGGCACTATGCCCGGCGGCTGATCATCGAATCTGGTGGATGGTCGGAGTGCATTTCGGATCCGGAGATCATCGACGCCATTAAGTTGCTGGCGCAATCCGAAGGAATTTTCGCGGAAACGGCAGGCGGTGTAACCGCCGGCGTGACGGCGAAGTTGATCGAACAGGGACGCATTCGGGAGAATGAAACTACCGTGGTTTGCATCACCGGAAACGGCTTGAAGACCACGGACGCGATTGCGGCGGATTTTCCGGCGACGGAGGCAATCGCGCCGAAGCTCGAAGCATTTGAAGCGCTGTTGGCGCAGCAGTTCGATGAACCCGTGCGGGCGAAGTGAATTTAGGAGGGAGAAGATGGCGATCACGATTGAAATTCCGACAGCATTTCGAAGATTCACCGATGGCACACCGAAGTTGGAGAGCGGAGCGAAGACCGTGGCGGAGGCATTGAACGAGCTCGTCACGCGATATCCAGCCTTATCGCGCCACGTGCGTGATGACGACGGTCAGATTCGACAGTTCATCAACGTCTATCTGAACGACGAGGACATCCGATTCCTCGGCGGAGAAGCCTCGGCGTTGCAAGATGGAGACAAAGTATTGCTCGTGCCGTCTATCGCCGGCGGTTGAAGCACGAGCGGTAGAGCCGCGCATGGCGATACCGCGGCTCTTAGAGGAAAGCAGCTCTAGGGACTCGCATGTCCGTTTGAGGCGGCAGCTTGTTGATTTATCTCTCCGCAAACATCCAGACGAGCGGCGTGCAGAACGGCAATAACAGTGACCAGAGCACAACAGTCCCGAGGGTAGGACCTGCAAGCCGGGAATTTGACCAATGTGGGTGCGAACGTCGCCACCGCCGACGGAACATGCCTCGCGGTGATGGCAACACGAGCCGGGATTTATCGGACAGGACCAGCCAGCGGTCGAATCAGGCCGGGGGTACCGCGCTCCAGCAGCTCTGCCGGCGTCTCTTTGAACGCGTAAGACCAGCAAAGTGCCGCTTCGCCTGTGCGCCCTCTCGGAGGCTGGCCGACTTGCGTTTTTGGCGCCGAAAAGAAGACCACGCAAAGAGCGCGGAGGCCGAGTAGAGAAGAAACCTTGCGGCAACAGTGATGCGCAGGCAACGCGACCGCTTTCCCGTCCAATCCAACACCGTGGTACGCTAGTTCCGGTGTTGGTCCAATCCGGGCAGAGGGGATTGGAAATGGCTTATTACGCCCTTTTCTACGATGTAGTCGATAACTTTGTGGAGCGACGCGCTCCGTTTCGCGAAGAACATCTGAAGCTTGCCGATGCCGCGAACCACCGCGGAGAGCTGGTTTTGGCCGGAGCGCTTGCGGAACCCGCCGACGGCGCGCTGATCATTTTTCGCGGCGAAGACCCCGCAGCCGCGGCTTCCTTCGCAGAACATGATCCGTATGTCCGGAATGGTTTGGTGAAGCATTGGGAGGTTCGCCCCTGGACAGTCGTCGTCGGAGGCGAGGCAAGAGGCGCTGTGAACGAAACTCGAGGAGAAGTCTGAGATGGTAGTGCGATTCTGGTCCGCCCGAACAACCCAAGCGCGATTCCCTGCCTACCTGAGGCATTTTAATGAGAATGTGCTGCCAAGTTTGCGGGCAGTCGACGGGTTTCTAGAAGCCCGTGTAATTTCGCAGTCGGACGGAACCGTGGTGCAGTTTATCGCGGAGACTTTGTGGTCTTCGATGGAAGCAATCGACCGGTTTGCCGGACCGCATCGCGAAGAGGCGGTGATTGACGACGAGGCGCTGCACCTGTTGACCTCCTACGACCGGCATGTGCGTCATTATCAGGTGGATTTGTGCGAAGACCACCGGACCGCCCGGGCATCCGCGTAATTCGCTTCTGAAGCGGCTCGCGTCCCCACAAGCCCAAGAGCAATGTTAAAATGGTGAGACACACCCATGACACCGAAAACACTGTACGAAAAAATTTGGGATAGCCACGTTGTCTACGAAGAGCCGGGAAAGCCCGCGCTTATCTATATTGACCGGCACCTCATTCATGAAGGCACCTCTCCGCAAGCGTTTGCGGGGCTGAAGGCCGAGGGACGCAAGGTGCGTCGGCCGGATTTGACCTTTGCGGTGATGGACCACTCGGTTCCGACAAAAGACCGGCTGCTGCCGATTGTGGATCAGGATGCCAAGGCGCAGTTTGACGCGCTAGAACGGAATTGCCTCGAAACTGGAGTGCGGTTGTTCGATATGCATAGCAAGCATCAGGGCATCGTGCACGTCATTGGACCGGAGCTGGGCATCACTCAGCCGGGACAGACGATCGTTTGCGGCGATAGCCACACGTCGACGCACGGAGCCTTCGGCACGCTGGCCTTCGGCATCGGCACCAGCGAAGTAGAGCACGTCCTTGCAACCCAATGCCTGGTGCAGAGCAAGTCGAAAACGATGCAAATCATCGTGAACGGCAAGCGGCCCAAAGGCGTGATGGCGAAGGACATCATTCTGGCCATCATTGGAAAGATAGGAATTGGCGGTGGTACCAGCCATGTGGCGGAATATCGCGGCGAAGCGTTTCGCGACCTGTCCATGGAAGGCCGCATGACCGTCTGCAACATGACGATTGAGGGTGGCGCGCGCGCCGGTATGGTGGCGCCGGACGATACCACGTTTGCCTATCTCGAGGGCCGGCCGTTTGTGCCACGGGGAAAAGAGTTTCAGGAAGCTGTGGAAGGCTGGAGATTGCTAACCACGGACGACGGGGCGAAATTCGACGCGACAGTCGAACTGCGCGCCGAAGAGATCGTGCCGCAGGTGACTTGGGGCACCAATCCGGGAATGGTGACCGGCGTGACAGGGCGAGTGCCTGATCCGCATGATTTCAAGGATTTAAACGATCAGAAAGCCACCGAGAGCGCGCTGAAATACATGGGCTTGCGGCCGGGCACACCGATTGTAGACATTCCCGTCGATCGCGTATTCATCGGGTCGTGCACGAATTCGCGCCTGGATGATTTGCGCGCCGCCGCTCATCTGGTAGTTGGAAAGCATATCGCCAAGAACATCAAGCAGGCGTTGGTCGTGCCGGGTTCGCGCGGGATTAAGGCGGCTGCTGAAAAAGAAGGGTTGGACAAGATTTTCGCCGAGGCCGGATTCGAATGGCGCGATGCAGGTTGCAGCATGTGCATCGGCATGAATGCCGATGTTTTGCCTCCGCAGGAACGCAGCGCGAGTACGTCGAATCGTAATTTTGAAGGACGGCAGGGGCGCGACAGCCGTACGCATTTGGTCAGCCCGGTGATGGCCGCAGCCGCGGCGATCGCGGGACATTTCGTGGATGTGCGGGAATTTGCGGTGGAGAAGGTGGAGTAGGTTTTAGTCTTACGTTTTCGTTTTCGTTGCAACGGCCCACCTCAGAAGGCGGGTCAAAGAGGGCGCATGCAACCGTTTACTACACACCTTGGGTTGGTTCAGCCGATTGATCGCGTGAATGTCGATACCGACCAGATGGTGCCGAAGCAGTTTTTGAAGGCGCTGACGCGTCAGGGCTTTGGGCGCATTCTGTTCTATGACTGGCGCTATTTGCAACCCGGCGAGCGGCTGAACCCGGACTTTGTGCTGAATTTTCCGCGCTACAAGAGCGCGACGGTTCTGCTGACACGGGCGAATTTTGGCTGCGGCTCCAGCCGTGAGCACGCTCCTTGGGCCATCGGCGACTATGGCTTCCGCGTGATCATCGCGCCGAGCTATGCAGACATTTTCTATAACAACTGTTTCAAGAACGCGATTCTCCCGGCAATTCTGAAGGAATCCGAAGTTGAGGAATTGTTCGAGCGCACGGAAAAGGAAGAGGGCTACGCGCTCTTCGTCGACCTTCCCGAGCAGACCATCACCGACAAGCACGGCCTGCTTTACAAATTCGACATTGCACCGTCGCGCAAAGAAGTGCTTTTACAGGGGCTCGACGATATCGGCACTTCCCTGCTGCACGCCGAGGAGATCGACGCGCATGAAAATAAGCACAAGAAGACCGCGTCGATGTATGAAGCGGTAGATGTGAAGCACTACTCGGAGAGCAAACGTTAGATACGACTGTGATCGCTGTCCCGCCGTTTGTAAGTACAATCTACGGATAATGCCACGCTGGAGACTCTCGGAGCGGGCTCGCCCAGAGGCGCAACGGCAATGACCAGGGCGGCGGTTTGCCGGGCGCGTAAACCGGCCAGCCAGCCGAGTGGCGGCTTCTTCAGCAATTGGCTTTCGATGCCGAGCAAGCAGCCGCACTCGGGACTCCACTCGCGACGACGACACCACGACGCGAACAGGAATTCCGGCACGACGTCCAGACCCACCCGCACAATAGCGGTTTGGTGACGCAACAATTTGGCATAAGCAAAGGGCTAGAAATTATTCCGGCGCAGCGTTGGGAAGGGATTCTTGCGGTGCCGCCTTATATCGAGAACAATCCGGATTCGTCGATTGGCAATTCCTGTTGAAATACCGCACCCTCTCGGCCAACGAAGAGTATGGCAGCTCCATTCTCAGGGTTTTTCGGAGGTTGCGGGTGGCGTCAAGCCATATTTCGTGAAAGTACTTCTTCCTTCTGCACTCTTCACAAACTCAAGGAACTCCGCCGCCGCGCTCTTATTCTTTGAGCCGCTCACGATAACGGCCTTCTGCACAATCGGCGGATAATACTCGGCTGGAATTTCCCAACGCTCGCCCCCTTTCATGCTTTCCGCGTAGGTCAAAGACAAGGCGATCAGGCCAGCCTGGGCGCTACCGGACTGCGCATATTGCGCCGCCTGGGAAATATTTTCCCCAAGGACCAGCTTGGACTTCAATTCGTCGTAAAGCCCCGCTTTCTGAAGCGCCGCGACAGCAGCTCTTCCGTATGGCGCATGCTCGGGGTTCGCAATGGCAATTTTTATGACGCGTGAATCCTTCAGCGCGTCGAAGCCCTTCTGAGCGAGCTGCAGATTTGAGCCGGCCGGCGCCCAGATCACCAGGTGTCCGTGGGCATAGATGAAGAGCGATTGTGCGTCCGCCACACCTGACTTGACCAACTGTTCCGGGTACTGCGCGTCGGCAGAGAAGAACACATCGAAGGGCGCTCCATTTTCGATCTGTGCCCGGAAATTGCCACTCGATCCATAGCTGACCGCCACCATCGTTCCTGTTTTCTTTTCGAATTGGCCGGCCAGATCATTCATGGCGAACTGTAGGTCAGCCGCGGCGGCCACGCGAAGCGTCTGCGCATGGCTCACTGAAGCCAGGGCCAGAAAGAGAATCGCGACGACAGTCAGACGCCGGACAGGTCTCATGAGAGTTCCGCAGGGTCAGAAAGGTTTACGTAGCGTATTACCGGCACGAGAATAGGGGTTTGCGAACGCGATTGCAATATACTCCCTGCGGTTTTCGCGCCTCGCGCATATTGTTGTGTTGGCGCTCACCGATATCAATTGGCGGGCCGCCAATGTCTGCCACAGAAAGGCCCCGGCTTGCGAGATTACCTGCTGGTCCGCGCTCGATCTGAGCGACCCTAGTCGCCGGAGGACTTGACCATGGAGCGCGCGGTCTTCGCTTGCCACGCTTTGCGCAACTCTTCGCGCTGCTTGAGGACGTACGATTTCGCTTCATCAAAGCTGGCGTAGACCTTCGTGCCTTTGATTGTGTTGCAGGGGGTGCAGCAAGCCACGAGATTGTCGGGATTTTTCTTGCCTTTATGGGCACGCGGAACCACGAAATCGACACGCATCACCAGAGCGTTTTCGAAACTCGCGCGTCCATCCAAACCACAATAGCGGCACACGTAATCGTCGCGTTCGAGAATCTTACGGCCTTCTTCGACCGTCACCGGGGAAGAGACCAGCGAAAAGGAGACGAGACTAAGCGGCATGAGGACCTCCATTGGCGGAAGTCGCCAACCGCGGGTGACTTCCACCCCTTGCGGGGATGAACTTAGGACGGACCCGGGGTGGTGTCAAGAGCCACGATCGAACGTGTCAACGATGCAACGGCGAGGTGGTTCGTGACGAAACGATGGTCTTCTACTAGGATCGTTACAGGAGTTTTGCCTATGTGCAGAAATATCAAGACCCTCTTCAATTTCGAGCCACCGGTAACGCCAGAAGAGGTGCGCGCGGCGTCGCTGCAATTTGTGCGAAAGATCACGGGATTCAATAAGCCCTCGAAGGCGAACGAAGTCGCGTTTCAATCCGCCATCGATGAGATTGCGAATGCGTCGCTCAAACTTCTGCAATCGCTCGAAACCAATGCGCCACCCAAAAGCCGCGAAGAGGAGGCGGCAAAAGCGAAAGCGCGCGCAGCCGAAAGGTTTGGCGATTAAGGTTGGAATGGTCCCGAAGCGCAGCTAGAAAAGTTGGAGCCAAATGAATCCGACACAAATGTTCAAGCGGTCCATGCCTGCATGCACCGTCATTCTCGCGAGCTTTTTGCTGATCGGTGCGTTTTCCGCGCCGGCGGCCGCACAATCCTGCGGCGCACGGAGCGTTGTGGCGCAAGTGCTTGGCTCTGGAGGGCCGGAACTGCAAGACAAACGCGCGATGAGCAGCTACCTGATCTGGGAGAACGGCAAAGCGCGAGTGTTAGTGGATGCGGGCGGGGGAAGCGCGCTGCGCTTTGGTGAGAGTGGAGCGAACATGTCCCAACTGGACGTGATTTTGTTCACGCATCTCCATGTCGATCACACCGCCGACTTTCCCGCGCTGATCAAATCATCCTGGTTCGAGGACCGCAAAGCCGCTCTGCCGATCTACGGTCCGCCGGGAAATGACGATTTCCCCGACACCAAGGAGTTTGTCTCCGAGTTTTTCAGTGACCGCGGCGTTTACCGGTACCTCAGTGAGCTGCTGGTGCCCGGAGAGCAAGGCAGCTACAAAATGCAGCCCCACGATGTGGCGGCCGAGTCCACGCCCATCGCTGTATTTCAGCACGGTGATATCGCCGCCTCCGCCGTGCGGGTGATTCATGGTGGAGTTCCGGCGGTGGCGTGGCGCGTCGAAGTCGCCGGTAAAGTGATCGTGTTCAGCGGCGATACCAACGGCGACGGCGAAGGGTTGGTGCGTCTGGCATCGAATGCGGACCTGTTCGTCGCGCACAACGCGGTGCCGGAAGGCGCGACCGGGATCGAGAGACGGTTGCACATGCCGCCTTCGGTGATCGGGCAAATCGCCGCGGATGCCCACGTCAAGAATCTGGTGCTCTCTCATCGCATGCTTCGCACACTCGGGAAGGAAGATCAGACGCTCAGCGAGATCAGGAAGCGATACGCGGGGCCAGTCACGTTTGCAAACGACCTCGACTGCTTCCCTGCGCGATAAACATTACATGCGGCGCCACCACGGCTTAAAGTAGACGCGGCCTTCGAAGATAGGCTCCGGTGCTTCGGGAGCGGCGGACTCGCCAAGCAATTCAGCAATGAGAATGCCCGCGACGACGAGTCCCGCCCCTTTCCACGCGCGCGGGCTCAGACGTTCATGTAACAAAAGATAAGACGTCATCACTGCGAAGACCGGTTCGAGCGCAAAAAGGACGGCGGCGTGGCCCGGCGAAGTGTATTGTTGCGCCCATAGTTGCAGCGTGAATGCCACGGCGGTGGCGAAAACAGCACAAATGACAATAGCGACGAAGAGCGGCCAGCCCCAGTCAAACCGCACTGGTTGCCAGTGAATGGCTCCGGCAAAGCCCATCAGCGGCCAGGCCATGACCGCGCAACCGGCCACCTGGATTAAGCTGAGGGCAGAGACGGAATGTTCCTGGGAATATTCTCCGACGAGGATGATGTGCACGGCATAAAATCCCGCGCCGATAAACGTGAGGACGTCCCCGCGGTTCAGGTAGCGCAGGCCTTCAGCGGGAACGGTGAGGAAATACAGTCCGATCAGAGCGGCGAGCGCTCCGGCATAGATCCATTTCGCAAGGGCGCGGCCCCAGAAAACGCCAAGCAGCAGCGGGACGAGGACCACGCTCGAACCTGTAACGAAGCCGGAGTTGATGGCCGTGGTGTATTGCAGGCCGGCAGTCTGGAAGCAATAGCCGCCGAACATGAACAAGGCCAGGCGCATGCCGGGGAAAATTTCGTGGCGCTCGATTTTGCCAAGAACGTGCGGACGGAAAAGGGCCATCAGCGCGGCGGATATGGTGAAGCGCACGGCGAGAAAAATGAAGGGGGAGGAGTGGTCGAGGCCGGTTTTTACGACGACGAAGGTGCCTCCCCAGATCAACGAACAGAACATCAGCGAGAGGTCGGCTTTGAGCTTGCGATTCATCGAAGGATTCCCTCACCGTCCGTTTCAGTGTAGCCGAGTGCGGTTGTACGAGAGCTGCTTCACGGCACAGCCCGGAGTGCTGTGCCACAAGAGGGCAGCGGGTCCCTCGCTGCGCACGAACAATAGTTTGCTGCTTTTGACAAAAACAACGGTGCGTCAAAGCGATCCAGCGATGAAGGTATCCAAGATACCTTCGTGCTATTGACTGTTTCAGCTCTAAACTGCATTCTCGCCATATGCCTGCGCGCTTATCGCTTCGGCTTTTCCCGTTCATTCTTTTCGGTCTTTTGCTGCCGGGAATCCTTCCTTCTAGGTTGAATTCGAAAGATGTCTGGATTGAGGTCCGTTCGCCAAACTTTACCGTGATCAGCAACGCTGGAGACAAAGAGGCACGTAAGGTCGCCGATCAGTTCGAACAGTTCCGCGAGGTCTTTCACACTACCTTTCCGACGTTGCGGGTCGATCTGGGCAAGCCGCTGATTATTTTTGCGGTAAAGAACGAGGATTCGCTGAAGAGTTTGATTCCGGCGTACTGGGAACAAAAAGGTCGCATGCATCCGCAAGGGATTTACGTGCCGGGCGAGGAACGGCACTTTGTTGCCTTGCAAACCGACGTTCAAACCGAAAATCCGTACCAAATCGTGTATCACGAATATACCCACGCGATCATGAACCTAAATTTTCGCGGATTGCCGGTTTGGTTGAACGAGGGATTGGCTGAGTTCTACGCGAATTCCGTGATTCAGGACAAGAACGTCGAAGTCGGAAAAGCTTCCCCGTATCACTTACAGACTTTGCAGCAGGAACAACTGATTCCGATTGATGCGCTGCTCAGCGCCAAAGAAAACTCGCCCTTTTACAACGAAGCGAATCATGCCTCGATGTTTTATGCGGAGTCTTGGGCCATTGTTCACTATTTGATGCTCGATCCGGAGGCCCGCAAGCGCCAATTACTGAAAACATTCATGACGGATTGGGATGCCAGTGGAAATTCCGTGGACGCCGCGCAGAAGACCTTTGGAGATTTGAAGCAATTCGGTGCGGCGATGCAGTCCTATGCCCGACAGCATTCTTTTTACGCCATGAAGTTTTCCACCACGATTCATGGCGACCCGAAGAGCTATGCCAGCCGGCCCCTTCCAGAGGCGGAGCTTGAAGCGCAGCGGGCGCTTTTCTACACACACACGCAAAGGCCAAAGGAAGCGCTGGCCGCGGTTGACGACGCCGTGAAGTCCGACCCGAAACTGCCGCTGGCGTATGAGGCGCGTGGATTTCTCTCTTACTCGCAAGGGGAGTTTGCTCAAGCGAAGAACGATTTCGTGCGCGCCATCGAGCTCGAGACCACTGATTATTTTCCGTATTACTTCGCGGCGGAAGCGGAGTTGCGCAACGGCCCTCCCTCTGAGGAACTACTGCCGAAGTTGAGTGCCTACCTCGAAAAAGCGATCGAGATGAACCCGCAATTCGCACCTGCGTATGCGGCATTGGCTTCGGTCTATTCCGCGAATTCGGAAACACGAGAGAAGGCGTTTGAGCCGGGGCGAAAGGCAGCGCAATTGGAGCCCGGCAATCTTTTCTACGCCACGAACTACGGATATGTCCTGGCGAACGCAGGAAAAACAGCGGACGCCAAGGTCTTGGCTGTGCGCATTCAACAAGCCGCGAAGACCCCCGTGGACCTGGCCAATGCCGCGCAGCTTTTGTCGGTTATCGCGGTCCGAGAACAGTACGACCAGCGCATGGCAGACCTGAAACAGCAGGAGAGTCAACAGCAACAAAGCGCCGCGGTCGTCGTCCAGCCACAAAGCACGCAGCAGGATTCTGCAACCCCGGTGAACTCCGGCTCTCCCGCGTCGCCAAAGACGAGCGCTACGGTGAGGGCGTCGAACACCTCTTCGCGGGAAAACGACGAATATGCCGTGGAGGGATACATCTCAGCGGCAGATTGCGCAGCGCGGCCAGGCAAGGTGAGTGTTTCGCTCGGCAAAACCACCATGAATTTTTATTTTCAGGACATTACCGGCGTGCGCGTCGTTAGCACGGCTAAACAGGATTCCGGGCAGACGCCGGCCTGCGGCGAGTGGAAAAACCGCCGCGTACGGCTGTATTTCTACAAAACGAAGGACAAATCGTTCGCAGGCGACGTGGACACGATTCAATTTTTCTGATACACGGTCTTGCCGCCAGCGATCGTGCGCAGGACTTCGGTCTTCAGGAAATCCTTGGGCGGAATTCTTGTCAGATCCTGAGAAAGAACCACGAAGTCTGCGAATTCACCCACTTTTAATTCCCCTTTTTTTCCGTCCATGAATTCCGCGTACGCCGATCCTGACGTGTAGGCGCTAATGCAGTCTTCGAGAGGAAGCTTTTCCTGAGGCATCCAGCCACCCGGAGGGCCGCCCTCGATCGCCTCGCGCGTGACGCATGCGTACAGACCGCGAAGTGGATTGATCGGCTCCACGTCATAGTCGGTGCCAAAGGCAAGCCGAGCACCGGAGCTTTGCAGGGATTTCCAGGCGTAGGCGCCCTTCGAGCGTTCCGGACCAAGGCGCTGTTCCGCCCAACGCATATCGTTGGTTTCATGCGATGGTTGCATGGACGCAATCACTTGCAGTTTTGCGAAGCGCGGAATGTCTTCGGGCGCGATCACCTGGGCGTGTTCGACACGGTCGCGGCGATCCCGCGGAGGGTTAATGCGCAGCAAAGACTCAAAGGTATCGATCGCCACGCGATTCGCTTTGTCGCCGATGGCGTGAAACGCGAGTTGAAAGCCGAGGCGGTCACGCTCGATGGCCATGGCTTTCAGTTTTTCGGGATCCACCGTCAGCATGCCATTGGTCGCAGGATCGTCCGAATACGGCGCCAGTAGCGCGGCAGTGCGCGTGCCGAGCGCGCCATCCATGAAGCCCTTCAGCGCGCCCGTACGCAACCAGGGATCCGTGGTGCCGCCCTGCGCGCGCATGTTCTGCAGAGCATCGATGGAGGAGGTAAACGGCAACCATTCGGTAATACGAACGGTAAGTTTGCCGGCAGTCTTTAGATCGGTGTAGGCAAGGAAATCGTCCCACGTGGAAAAATCCTGAACGGAGGTGACGCCGTTGCGGGCCAATTCTTCGAAAACCAGGTCGATTCCCTTCTTACGATCCTCGTCGGATGGATCAGGAATGCGTTGCGAAACCATGGTGCTCGCGTTTTCCTTCAGCAGACCGTTCGGTTCGTTGTCGGCGAAGCGTCCAATCTCTCCGCCCGGCGGATTGGAAGTCTCGCTGTTGATCTCCGCATGTTTAAGAGCGAGGGAATTGGCGACGGCAATGTGTCCCGAGATATGGTCGAGATAAACGGGATTGTTTGGAGCGGCCTGATCGAGCTCGAGGCGCGTGGGATATTTTTGATCCGCCCAGCGCGACTGGTCCCAGCCATGACCGACGACCCATTCCCCCGGCTTGTGCTTATCCGCGGCCACTTTCACGAGCTTCAGAAGCTCTTCGACGGATGCCACATCATTCAGTACCAGATTCAGCTTGTCCTGGCCAGCTGAGCCCAGGTGGGCGTGCGCATCGTTGAACCCGGGCATCACGAAACTGCCCTTCAACTGCACCACGTCATTCGAATCCGCACCCCCGCATTCGAGGAGAATTTGTGAGATCGTGCCGACGCACAAGATTTTTTCGTCCCGCACGGCCATGGCCTCGGCCCAAGGATGCTTCGGGTCATTCGTGTAAATGTGTCCGTGCAGATAGTACGTGGTGGGATGAACCAAAGGTTGCGCGAATTGCGCGAGCAGTTGCGGAGCGCTCGCAACTCCTGCAAACGCCGCAGCGAGGAAATACGCGCACCGCCAGGCAAGGCGCGGTGTTTTGATCATCAGGTTTTCTCCGCGGCTAGCCCGGAGATGCCTAGAAGCGTCAGAAGCACGCGCTTCAATCCCAGTTCCCTTTCCGCGGGTTCATACCATTCCTGCAGAGAATGTGCGCCGCCGCCATTTCCGCCTGCACCGATGGCGATGGCGTCGATGCCCATGGAAAGCGGAATGTTTGCGTCCGTCGAGGACCGTTCGTTACGGGATTTGTTTGCAATGAAATCGTCGGCCGCGCGCAGGGCCTCGAGCAATGCCGAATCCTGTGTCAGCTCTCCGCCCGGACGGCTGCCGATGAGATTGATTTTCCATTCGAGTTTGCCCCGAGTGCGGTCGCGGGCGTTATCCATTTCGTCCTTGACCCCGGCGGCGATGCAGTCACGCAGCGCCGTTTCCATGCGTGTGATTTCCTCTTCGTTCTCCGAACGTAGATCGACCTTCAAGGCAGCCTCGAACGGGATGGAATTGACCGATGTTCCGCCGACGATCTGACCGAGGTTGAACGTCGTACGAGGCGCGGTCGGAACCTTGGTGTTGATGAACCGCACCGAGCCGCGAACCAGGGCATTGATGGGATTGGGCATGCCGAAATCCGACCAGCTATGACCGCCGGGGCCGCTGATGACGACTTCCTCGCGGCGTGAGGCCAAGGCCTTGGTCGTAACGTGATCGATGCCCGAACCGTCCAGGACGATCACCGCGCGCAGTTTCGTGCGATACGCGTCGATGAGCGCGCGCATGCCGCGAAGATTGCCCTCGCCTTCTTCACCGACGTTCGCCGCGAACAAAATCGTGCGGAATGGCTTTATTTTCGCGTACTGCATGGCGCGCGCAACGGCCAGCAAGCCGGCAAGGCCTGTGCCGTTGTCGGAAATGCCTGGGGCCAGCAGGCGGTCCCCTTCGCGCCTGACTTTGATTTCCGTGCCGGCGGAGAAAACCGTGTCGAGATGCGCTGCGAGAAGCACCACGTCCTTGTCCTCCGTGCCGCGCAATTCGCCGACTACGTTGCCGACTTTGTCGGTGAAGACGGAAAGGCCGTCGTCCGAAAGAATCTCTTTCACCGCTTGCGCGCGTTTTGCTTCTTCGAAAGAAGGGGCGGGAATTTCCGTCAGGCGGATTTGCTGCGCCGTGGTCCAGTCGAGATTGCGATCCAGCCAGTTCAGGGCCTCGCGCACCTGCGGGCGATCGGCGAGCGCCTCCGATCGCGCAAACCGCGCTGAGGATGAGACGACCGAGGAGCGAATCGGCATAGCACAAAGAATAACGCAAACGACAAGGCGTTTCACCGTAAGAAAGTGCGGGGAGAATGCGGGAGGCTTTGCGTGAGGACCCACGGAGGCATTTTACATGAGACTAGGTAGGAGAGAGAGCGACATACAGGCTGAAGCCAGTGCTACTACGAGAAAAACAAGTCCCTTGTCTTGCTCAAAGAAAATGGTTGGGAAGAAAAGACCCCGATTGAAAGACCCTCCACTCCACTAGGGCGCGGGGCAGAGGGCGCGGACTTCGTCGTCGGTCAACACGCGATGGGATTGTTTGGCAGCTTCGAAGATGCGATTCACGACCTCATCGGTTTCGGGAATTCCATGCCGCGAGAGCCAATAGATCACATTTGATTTTCCGCTCATCGGGCCGACTTCGACGACCTGTTCCAACCCAACCAGGTGCGCGGGAACGCCGCTGTAAATGGCGTCGGCAAGATCTCGGTCGTGGGTGCGCAAGGCTTTGATGATTGCGGCGGCGTGAACCCCGGTGGCGGTGCGAAAGGCGTCTTTGCCGAAGACAGGATAGTTCGGCGGAATCGTCGTAAGCGTGGCCGCCGCGATTTTTTGGCAATAGGCGCGGAGAGGTGTCAAGTCGTTGGAGCGCAGACCCATGAGGCGAAGATTCACAAGCAAGAGTTCCATGGGCGTGTTGCCGACGCGTTCGCCGAGCGACAGCCCCGCTCCGTGAATTTGTTGCGCTCCGCCAGCAATGGCTGCCAGTGAATTGGCGATCGCCAGGCCTCGATCGCGATGGCCATGCCAATCGACGCGGATATTTTCTTTACAGGGTTTGACGACGTTGTCGACGGCAAATCGAACCAGGTTGTAGGCGCCCTCTGGTGTGGCGTGGCCCACCGTGTCACACAGCACGATGGCCCGGGCCCCGCTGCGAATCGCGGAGCTGTAGAGACGCTTGACCGTTTCAGGATCGGTACGGATGGTGTCTTCGGTGACGTACATTGAAGGCAAGCCGTGGTCGACCACAAATTTGACGGCCTTTTCCGTGGTGCGTTGCAGGTGATCAACGGTCCAGTCTTCCACCAGCCGGCGGATCGGGCTGGAACCGAGAAACGTCGCGGCTTCGATGGGTATTCCCACGCGTTGCGAGATTTCGACGATGGGTCGAATGTCGGCTTCGACCGTGCGCGCCGCGCAGTTGGGTTTGATACGCATGCGATGGTTGGCAATTTCGCGGGCCAAGGCCTCGACATCCGCTGCGGCGCGGGGTCCGGCACCCGGCAGGCCAATGTTGACGGCGTCGATGCCCAGGTCCTCCATCAAGTGAAGAATCTCGAGTTTTTCCTCAATAGAGGGATCCTGGATCGAAGGGTTTTGCAGACCATCGCGCAGGGTTTCATCGTTGACCAGCACGGGCGTGCCCGGACGTATGGGCACATGGCCGGCAAGGTTCCAGTCGTAAATGAGATCGTTTTCCTTCACGGCAAACCATCTCCCTGTCGGCACAGTCTAGCGTAACACTTGGGAGAGTTCACCTTTCGAGCGAGCTCAAAAGACCTGCTAGGGGTTGTACGTGTCGAGCCAGTTTTTGATTTCCGTAAAGACGTTGCGCCGCTGTTCGGCCAAGCGGGGAAAGTGTGGGGAGCCGGGGTAGGTGACCATGCGCACGGTCTTGCCGCGTTCGGCAAGCAAGACAAAAAATTCACGTCCCTGAAAGGTCGGGACGCGGAGGTCGGCCTCGCCGTGGAGAATCAACAGCGGCGTTGTGACTTGGTCCGCATGCATTACTGCGGAGAATTGCAGGAACGGGGCAGGGTCTTTTTCTTGTAGTCGCATGTCGTAGTCTACTTGGCTGATGTCGCTGGTCGGGATAAAACTTAGCCAATCGGTGATTCCTGCGCCTTCAATCGCGGCTTTGTAACGATGCGTTTGTGTTACGGTCCAAGCAGTCATGAAACCGCCAGCGCTCCAGCCGAACATTGCCAGGCGATTCGGGTCCGCCCAGCCTTGGGCAATCGCAAAATCGGTGGCGCTGTCCACATCGCGGTAAGCGCGATCACCGAAATGCTGATAGATGGCCTGCAGGAAATCCGTGCCGTAGCCGGTCGATCCGCGATACTCCGGTTCGAGAACCCCGTAGCCGAATCCGGCGATCATGCGCGAAAAGATGTCGAAGGCCAGCACATCATTTGCTTCCGGGCCGCCGTGGGGCAGGACGAGAAACGGATAGCGCTTCCCTTGTTGGTAATTCCCGGGAAGCGTCAGCACCCCTTCCAGCTTGGTCCCATCCTTCGCGGTCCAGTTCACCACGCGTACTTCGCCGAGGGCGACTTTAGACAGGGTATCGTCGCCCTCGTGCGTGATTTTCTGGAGGTCTGCGCCATGCGCGACCGCGACGTTTCGAGCGTGCGCGGGATCGCTGACCGTGAATGCAACCACTCCGGAGGACGAGGAAAGGAATGGCGAGATTACCGGACCAGCAACCAGAGCGCCGCCCGGCCAGCGATAGACCGTGGGCAGCTTCCCATCACCGTAGGAATACACCTGAATGTCCGGACCTTTGTGCAATTCCACCCAAACAGCGCCGTGCGGATCATTCCTGACTCCGGTGATGGATGCTTCGAGCTTTGGAGTCTGATCCTGCGGCGTTCCGCCGGTAACGCGAACAGTCCAAAGATGGTCAGGAGTCAAAACGTCTGTCGTGGTACTGGCGAAGGCTAGATCCTTTCCTCCGTTGGCCCAAGCGATACCGGAAACGGAATTCGCGATTTCCGCAACTTTGCGTGCTCCGGCGGAACTGCAAATCCATATGGTCGAGCGCACGTCGTGATGGCCGACCTTCTGCAGTTGCGTAACCACGGCGATTTGCAAACTATCCGCCGACCAGGCCAACTCGCCCACATCCTTCAACTCCGGACACCACCAGGCGCCTTCGGAGCCGTCCACTTCCGCAACGTAAACGCTGTTCACGTCGTTTGCCGCAACGTGTCGCACCTCTGCTAGGGGATCGACGGGAGTCGGGTCGGCGGTAAAAGCGAATCTGTTTCCGTCCGGTGCAATCCAGTTTCCGCGAATGCCGTTCGGCAGCGAGATAATTTTCGTTGGCCGGCCGCCGCTTAGAGGAACAATTCCAAGTTGGCTTTTCTTGTCGACTTCATACTTGCCGTAAAGTGCATTTCCGCCTTTCGTAAATCCGGCGGGTTCGAACGATTCCGGCAGCTCCAGCTTGCGAGGATGATCGCCCGTGACATCGATGAGATGCCACTCCTGCTTCTCCGGACCTTTGTCGCCGTCATAACTGATTACGTACAGAACGGTTTTCCCGTCAGGCGAAACCGCTCGCGCGTCGGCGCGTCGCAGTGCGGAGTAATCATCGAGTCCGAACGGATGCTTGTCTTGAGCGGGTGTTGTTCGGGCCAGGGTGCCAGCAAGAAATACAACCAGGAAAAAAAGGTACACAAAAAACCGCAGCGAAGTTTGTCGCGCCATAGCGCGCATCTTATCGAAGTCCATCCGAAATGGAAACGAAGACCGGAGTCATACAGATGATCCTTAGTACTTTGGTACCACTTGGCAATAATAGTCTTCCTGCAACTCTTACAGACACCGCGTGTTTGATCTCGCATATGGGCGGGCTGAGTCCGAGCCGGTCCAGGGTGCCATAAGCAATTCGAATTCAGGAATAAAAACATCGTGAGGCTCGCCCCTCACCAGGAGATTCCTCATGAAGTCTCTCTATTCGCGCATGATTCTCGGTGCAGCTTCGGCTGCGCTGATCTTTTATTCCGTGGGTTGTTCGTCTGGAAGCGTCAACTCGAGCTCGGGCTCGGGTGGGTCGGCTCCTCAAGCGCAAAACGGAACCGTCGGCGTAATTGTCAGCGACGCTCCGACCGAAGACTGGGCCACAATCGGAATCAAAGTGCTGTCGATTGCGCTGACGCCCCAAGGCGGCGGTAGCGCGGTCACGGTGTACACGGCGCCAAGTCCTGCACCGACGATCAACTTGCTGCAGCTCGATCAGTTGAGTGAAATTTTGGGCAACGTGACCGTTCCAGTCGGCACGTACAGTTCCGCGACGATCACCGTCGGCGGTAATCCCGGCGACGTCTTGTTGACCACTTCGGCCGATCCCGAAACCGGATTTGCCGCGGCGGCTGCTACCACGATTCCCTCCAGCCAGATTCAGATCATGAACACAACGGGAAGCGCCGGCAGTTTGACGGTGCCTGTTACCGTTAATCTCGTGGCGCCGCTCGTGGTTACCGCGAACCAGAGCAATGCGTTGGATCTGGAATTCAATCTGGCGCATCCCGCGTTCATCGTGGCGCACGTGCCTCCTTCCAGCGGCGGCACCACGATGTGGGCCGTGAACTTCAACGGAACGCTGCGTCACCGCCGCATCTGGGATTTGCGCCGCCTAGTGCTTCGCCATCACTACGGAACCGTAACGGTAGTCTCCATGGACAACACCACGCTTACCTTCGACAAGGATTTCCCGGTCTATCCACCGGCCAATCCGGAAACGGAAATCACCAGTTCGCAGACGCTGTCTGTTTTGGCTGATGCCACCCACGGAACGGTTTACTATGACGTTGACGCAAAAACCCAGGCTACCATCCAGAACTTCAGTTCCATCGCGTCTTCGATCGTCGGCAAGTACATCCGCGTCGCCGCGCGCTACCAGCAGGACGGCACGCTCGTCGCCGTGCGCTTGTGGGCCAGCAGCTCGTTTAGCAGCGTGTGGCTCAGTCCCGAAGGCCACGTGTTGCATGTCGACACGACCGGCAACACACTGGTCATCGACAACGAACTGGGTGTGGGCGTTCCTCTCACCGTCAATGCGAACACGCAGTTCTACTTCCGCACGCCTGCCAATGCGCAATCCGATGCCACCGCCATTGGCCAGGGAACCGCGTTCCTGTCCAACCTCGTGCGCGGATTGAAAGTACACGCCAGCGTAGTCGATCCCTTGGCCAGTCCGTTGGTCGCGAATTCGATCGATATCGAAATCGCGCGCTACGACGGCACCGTTTCGGCCAGCAGTCCGACGGGCTTCGCCTACACTCGTAACTTCCACACGGCCAGCGACGATTATACGGTGCAGTTGCCGTTCATTTCGTCGAGCACGCCGAACGGAAGCGACCCGCAATCCGGCAACGCCATCACTGGATTCAAGTGGTGGAACTTCACCTACCAGACGATCGTCGACAGCGGCGCGAATGCCATCACGGACTTCGACAACGCCACCGGTGGCAGCGTGAACTTCGGCGGCAACGTGGGCCAGATGTGGGCCGCGGGTGAGACCTATGCAACGTGGAACGATCGGGCCGCGGCGAGCAGCTGGGCCGCTCCGTCGGCGGTCCTCATTCCGACCACGATTCCGCTCGGAACTGCGGCTACCTCCTATACCAGCGGCGGCTTCACCGTTGGCTTGCTCGGCGGCACGCAAACTGTCCCGGTCAATGTCAGCACCACGTCGGGCTCCGCCACGCTGGTCTACCAGGTAAGTTGGGCCAATGGAATCCTGACGATCAGCCCGGTCGACGTGACCACGACGCAGGGACAGAACACGCTGTCGACCAACCTCGTGACCGGAACTCCGGTGAAGGTTTACGGCATCCCGCAGGCAAACGGCACGATCAATGCTTACGTGCTGACGTACTTCACGGGATTTGCGTCAGCGACGACCAATTAACGGAAGGCGGGCAGACTTACAGGTCTGAAGAGCAGCCAAGACTCAGCAACTGACGTTCCTCCCCTGGAACAACGGCGCCGCCAGCGAGGGCAACCTCCTGGCGGCGCTTTTGCTCTTGCGCGGTTACTTAGCGTCGACGCGAAAGGTTTCGTCGTGATCCACACTCACCATAAACAGGCCTTGCGGCGGTACCGTGGGGCCTGATTTGGATCGATCCTTGAGTGCGTAGAGCTTGTCGATGTCTTCGGGCATCAGCTTCCTGCGTCCGACTTCAAGCAGCGCGCCCACCATCTTGCGCACCATATAACGCAGAAAAGAGCGGCCGTGAACGGTGAACCACAGCTCTTCGCCTTCTTCGGTACGTTTCAGTTCCGTCGAGAAAATCTCACGTTCCATGTTCCGCGCCTTGTCGTCGTCCTCGGAGCCAGTGGAGGCGGCAAAAGAAGAAAAATCGTGCACTCCCACGAAACGTGCCGCAGCATTTTTCATCGCTTCTTCATCGAGTGGGAACGGGTAGTGCAGGACGTAGCGCCACAGCGGCGGCGGTACGACTTTGCCGCGATAGATGCGATAGCGATAGATCTTGCCCTTGGCCGACCACCGGGCGCTGAACTCCGGACCTTTTTCTTCGGCGTCGACGATACGGATGGACGGCGGCAGGAGCGCATTTAACGCTCGCTGAAATTCTGCGGCGGAAAGCGGCGATTGGGTGCGAAAGCTGCCCAGCTGGCCCAACGCGTGCACGCCTGCATCGGTGCGGCCTGCGCCGAGGAGTTGCACGTTTTCTTGCGTCACCCGGCGCAGAACGTTGACAATTTCGCCCTGAACCGTCGGTTTTTTGGCCTGAATTTGCCAGCCGTGGAAGTCGGTGCCATCGTAGGCAATCGTAAGTTTGAAATATCGCATGCGGGAAAAATTTGCTGGGTCAGCCCAGGATGCCCCTGTGGTCAGCCAAAACTCATGGCGACAGAGCACGGCGCCTTGCTATGCCGAGCGCACGTAGTGGCTGCCGGGTTTCATGGCTACGCTTCCCTGGCGACAAAGCGGGCAGTCTTCTGCTTCGTAGCTGTCCACTTTTAATTGAATCAGCGCGTTTGACTCCACGGGAAACTCAATGGTGCCGCCACTGCGATCAATCAACGCTCCGGCCGCAACCACCCGGCCGCCGGCTTCCTGAACGACGTGAATTGTCTCTTCCGTCGAGCCACCGGTGGTCCACACGTCTTCGACGACCAACACGTGTTGATCTGGTTTGATCGAGAAGCCACGGCGCAGCGTCATCGTGCCGCTGCCATCACGCTCGACAAATAAGGCTGGAACTCCGCCGCCCAGGGTGTCTTTGGGAGGCGGCAGAGCGCGTGCAACCTCCTGGCCGATCACCACCCCTCCGAGCGCGGGCGAAACGACCAGATCGATCCGGGCATCGGAAAATAGCGCCGCCAGGGCCTGGGCCAATTTTTCGGCAAAACGGGGGTATTGCAGCACTAGCGCACACTGGATATAGGTGCCGCTATGCCGCCCGCTGGATAGCTCAAAATGACCGTGCCGGATGGCTCCGGCCAGCTCAAAAGGCCGCAACAGTTCTTCACGGGAAAACATGGCGCCCTCACTCGACCAAGCTAACCGTTGGAGCCAACTAAACGTCGAAACCTCAGGAGATTAGCCGCCGTTTCGTGCGTTGTCAAGGTTAGGGTCCCTTGCTAAACTGGTTCTCAGTCGGTTGGAATCTCTTTTCACGTCACAGCAACTTCCTTTTGCTCCGGCGTCGTGAAACAAATTGTGTGCGGCCAACGTTTACACTAGAAGAAGCATAGGATTAGCGGAATCTCTGTATACGCTCCAGATTTCTCCAAGCTAGAAGCGAGGTTATCCATGAAGAAGTCCTTTGTTAGACCCCTGCTTGCCGCCGTCCTCGTTGGAGTGATGGCCGGCACGCCGGTTGCCCCGGTTCTTGCGCAGGAACCCTCTTCTCCCTCTCAGGGGCATGCCGCCGCTCAGGGTGGCGTTCCAATTTCGCTGGGCCTTTCGAAGTCCGATTATTCGCGGGCTCCCAGCGCGTTTCCCAATATTTTCAATCCGTATATTACGCATAATGTTGATCCCGGTGTGCTGACCAACTCGCCACGCCTCGATCAGCTCATCCATGATGGCAAGCTCCCTCTGAGCCTTCAGGATGCCATTGCGCTGGCGTTAGAGAACAGCATGGACATCGTGGTTCAACGCTACAACCCATGGCTTGCGGACGCCGGAGTGCTGAAGGCCAGAGCCGGCGGCTACAGCTATGGATCGCTCGGCAGTATCTCGGTGGCTTCAACGGCAAACTTGCCGATGCTCTTTTACGATCCGGTGATCACCCAGGTGGTCGGCTTCAGCGATGCAACGACCCCGATCGCGAACCCGTTCATCTCCGGTACCGGGACGGCGAGCATCACAACCAGCGCGCAGGCTCTGGTCTCGCACACCTCTTATTACGACACTTCCTATACACAGAACTTTGTCACCGGTTCCGCGCTAAGCGTGGCGTGGAACAATACACGCGCTTCTTCGACAGCCGCAAATTTCTTCAATCCCTATGTGCAATCATCGCTGTCGGTCGGTTTCCAGCAACAACTCCTGGCTGGAGCGGGTCGTGACGTCAACCGCCGCAACATCCTCATCGCCGAAAATAACCGGAAGATCACCGAGCTCGCGTTCGCGTTGCAAGCGATCACGACCGTAACGAACACCATTACGGCGTATTGGGAACTGGTGTACGCGCGCGAAAGCGTCAAGGTTGAGCAACAAGCCGTGACCGTTTCCGAAAAGCTTTATAACGACAATAAAAAACAGTTGGAGATCGGCACGATGGCCCCACTCGATGTGACACGTGCCGAATCCGAGCTTGCGACCGACCGCCAGAACCTGATCATTCAGCAGACCATCCAACTTCAGGATGAGCTGGTGCTCAAGAACTACATTTCGAAAGACCCGACAGCTTCGAACCTGCTGAATGTCGAGATTGTTCCGACCGATAAGCCGGAGACGCCAGCAACTGTCGAGACCTCGAAGTTTGAAGACGCTGTGAAAGAGGCATTCCAGAAGCGGCCAGATCTTCAGGAACAGTATTTCAACCTGAAGAGCGCCCAAACGGACGTGCGCGCTACGAAGAACGCTCTTCTGCCGACGGCGACATTGGGATTGCAATATACGTCCAACGGCTTGGCAGGTAATTCGTTGATCAGCGGGACGTCGAGCACGCTCGCCGGGGCGCCCGTCGTGGACGCCGGGGGCGTTCCGATCCCCGGTTACTACATTCCCGAAACCGTCACACCTACGGTCGGCGTTAATAAGGATGGACTGGGTACGGCGCAGTCGCAGATCTTCCACAACACTTTTCCGGTTTATTCCGGCCAGGTCACCCTCAGCCTTCCGCTGCGCAATCGCGCCAACCAGGCCGACAACATCCATGCTCAATTGGTTGAGCGGCAATACGAAGCGCAAGTGCAGCAGACCAAGAATTCCGTATTGCTCGACGTGCGCAATACCACCATCGCCGTCGAGCAGGGCCGCGCCCAGGTTCAGGCGGCCAGCAAGGCGCGAGAATTGCAGCAGCAGACGTTCGACGCCGAACAGAAGAAGTATCAGCTTGGTGCTTCGACCGTATACAACGTCATTCTTACGCAACGCGACTTGATCACGGCGCAGGGCACGGAGTTGCGCATGCTGGCGAATCTTGCCGAAGCGAAGGCAAATTACGAAAGGGCTCTCGGGCGGACGCTCGAGGTGAACAACGTGACCATCGCCGACAACAAAGGAACGATCGAGAAGGATCCCTTGATACCAGGCACGGAGGATGGCCAAGTAATTGGGACGGCGGATTTGTTCAAGGCGTTGGAAAAGGCGGGCGTGCCGGGCCAGAAGTGAAGCGTACGGGTTGTGAATCTGGCCTCGCCGTAGAGCGGGCCGCTTGCTCCTCACAGGTCTTTCGCATAGCATTGATTTTTGTGGTTGAGTCCATACCGGATTCGCTGCCTTCCTGTCCCCGCCGTTTGCACCCCGGGAGCGCTATCGAATGAGTGATGCATCGGACATCAAGTCGAAATCCCCTACCGGCGCAGGAAATCCGCGTGAGCCTTCCGAGGCCGAAAAAGAGTGGGAGAGAAAGTTCCTGGAGCCCACGCTGCAGAAGAGCCCGGAACGTCAGAAAGAATTCACCACCACTTCGAGCTATCCCATTCGCCGGCTTTATACCACAGCCGATCTTGCCCATTGGGACGCCGCTCGCGATCTGGGTTTCCCTGGCGAGCCTCCCTACACGCGCGGAATTCATCCGACGATGTATCGGACACGGCTGTGGACCATGCGGCAGTTCGCGGGCTTCGGCACGGCCGAGGACACCAACGAGCGCTTCCGCTATTTACTTGCACATGGCCAGACCGGGCTTTCCACCGCCTTCGATCTTCCCACCCTGATGGGTTACGACTCCGATCACGAGCTTTCCGAAGGCGAAGTAGGAAAATGCGGGGTGGCGATCAGTTCCTTGGCGGATATGGAAGTTCTTTTCGATCAGATCCCGCTTGCCGATGTGACCACTTCGATGACCATCAATTCGCCTGCGGCGGTCATATGGGCGATGTACCTGGCGGTGGCGGAAAAGCAGGGCGCCGACTGGAAGAAGATTTCCGGGACCCTGCAGAACGATATCCTGAAGGAATACATCGCTCAGAAGGAATACATCTACCCGCCCGAGCCCTCCATGCGGTTGGTGATTGACACGTTCGAATTCGGCATGAAGCACACGCCTAAATTCAACGTGATTTCGATCAGTGGCTACCACATCCGCGAAGCCGGGTCGACGGCGATTCAGGAATTGGCGTTTACGCTCCGCGACGGAATGGAATATGTCGAGTGGGCGATGCGTCGCGGACTGCCGGTGGATGAATTCGCGCCGCAACTGTCGTTCTTTTTTAATGCGCACAATGATTTCTTCGAGGAAATTGGCAAGTACCGCGCCGCGCGCCGCATCTGGTACAAGGCCATGACCGAGCGCTATA
This sequence comes from Candidatus Acidiferrales bacterium, assembly GCA_963722985.1. Classification (GTDB taxonomy): domain Bacteria; phylum Acidobacteriota; class Terriglobia; order Acidiferrales; family UBA7541; genus Acidiferrum. The sequence goes on from CAVROZ010000014.1 coordinate 352,643, forward strand.
AGGCAACCAGCACGCGCTCGTGGGCTTTGCGGTTTCACACACAGACGGCGGGCTGTTCGCTGACCGCACAGCAGCCGATGAATAACGTCGTGCGCACCGCGATTCAGGCGCTGGCCGGAGTGATGGGCGGGACGCAGTCGTTGCACACGAATTCGCTCGATGAGGCTTGGGCGCTGCCGACGGAATTTGCGGCTACGGTTGCATTGCGTACGCAGCAGATCATCGCACACGAAACGGGCGTGACGAACACCGTTGATCCTCTCGGCGGTTCTTACTTTGTCGAGGCGTTGACCAGCGAAGTCGAGCAGGGTGCGTGGGACTACATCCGGCGTATCGACGCAATGGGCGGTATGGTGGCGGCGATCGAGAAAAGCTATCCACAACGAGAAATCGCGGAGGCCAGCTATCGCTACCAGATGGCCGTGGACAAGAAGGAAAAAATTATCGTCGGCGTGAATGAATATGTGACGCCGGAGAAGCCGATTGAGTTGCTGCAGATTGACGAGACCGTGGCGCGAAGGCAGGCGGCGCGGCTTTCCAAATTGCGGGCGGAGCGATCGTCAGCAGAGGTCGAGCGGCGACTTCAGGCGCTGCGCAAGGCGTCTGAAGGAAAAGAAAACCTGATGCCGTTCATTTATGACGCGGTGAAGGCCTATGCCACGCTCGGCGAAATCTGCGAAGCCATGCGCACCGTCTTCGGCGCCTATGAGGAAGTGGCCGTCACCTAAGCCTCGCTTAATGTCCTTCGCGAGTCTTTGCGTACTCTACGTTCCATTGTTCATGACATTCGTAATGAAAGACTCTGAGACAACCGGTCCGTTTGAGCGTCAGAAACCGAATCCACTGGTATAGCAGAGTCTTAAGCTAGAATGTCGATTGGATGGTTTCGCGGCGTGTCGCGTCATTCTGAAGATCAAAGGTAAGGCTGACGAATCCTCGACTGTCAGATCACATCTCGGGCTGCTGATAAGCTTCATTGTGCCCGTTCCGAGGATGGAATTCGGAGGTATGTTTTTCGGTACCAAGAAGAAAGGGATAATGCAGAAGCGCAGAGTTACGCGGGGCTCAGGGAGAGACTGAGAACTGATTTTTCAGAGACCACGGAGAAACATGACTGAGAAAAAGATTCGTGTGTTGATTGCCAAGCCGGGGTTGGATGGGCATGACCGCGGGGCGAAGGTCATCGCCCGGGCGTTGCGCGACGCGGGTATGGAGGTGATCTACACCGGCCTACGGCAGACGCCGGAGATGATCGCTTCGGCGGCGGCGCAAGAAGACGTTGATGTGATCGGGTTGTCGATTCTTTCCGGAGCGCACAACACGCTTTGCCCGCAATTGATGAAGCTGCTTCACGAAAAGGGCATGGACGACGTCACGGTTCTGGTCGGCGGCATCATCCCCGAGGCTGACATTCCGGCGTTGAAACAGTCTGGAATTTCGGAGATTTTCCTGCCCGGCACGTCCACGCAGAACATCGTCGATTTCATTCACAAGCGGTTTGCGCCCAGCTCATTCAGTTAAGGAACCCGCGCAAGGCCGTTCGAACTTTACCCGCGTGTACAGCGTGTTGAATCCGAGCCGCGTGATATTGCGCTGCGAGTGGCTTCCCGGCAGAGCGAGGCTCATCGCCAGCGTGCATCCCGTCTCCGCTGCTCGTTTCAGCCGCAAATGCAATAACGCGGTCTGCACGCCGCGCTTGCGGAACTCCGGCAAGGTGCTTGCGCCGAAAAGCCCCGCGATTCGTCCCCGCAACGCCAGCGTGGCTCCGCCCACGACACGCCCGTCGATCCTCGCCAGGTAACACTCCGTGCCCTTCCCTATCGCGAACATCTTCATCACGCTGAGCAGTTCGTGCGTAACCGGATGATTCTCCGCAAAGCCTTGAGCCACGGTCATCACCCAAAGGTCCAGTTCTTCGGGGCTCGCCAGACGCATTTCGAGTCCAGCCGGTAAAGGCGGCATTCTGCCGTCGGCCACGGGCCGGACCATCACGTTCGAAAATTCGCTAGCGTAATAGTTGCGGGATTTGTAGTACTCAAACAGCGTGGCGTCCGCCAAGGGACACGTTTCCACGCGCACCGGCTCGTTGCGGCTGAAATAGAACCCTTCCAGTCTGTCGAACTCTTCCGCGCTCACCGGTCCATGAAGGCCCAGTCCAACTGCCTGGGTTACAGGATTACCGGCGCCGCAGTAAACGGCGTAACCGCCGGCGATGTGCTCGACCGCACCTTCCGTTCGAGTTTGCATCGCGATCATCTGATGCGCACAACTAACGGCCACTTCGGCTTCTGCTAGTTCGATCTCGCGCGCGAGTTCCAGATCCAGAAGGATACTTTCCATGCCAGGAGTCTATCGTATTCGCTCCTCACCATTACACAATTGGCGTATTTCTTCCTAAACAACTCGCCAAGAACGCCCGTTGTACGGCGTGAAACTCACCGAACACTCGCGAAAGATCATGGAAGTCCTCGCCATTCACGATCTGTCGACAGAGCAATGCTTCCTGCTTTTTTGCTTCCTGAGCGGCTTACTCCGTATACTCATTTAGCTGCGATTTCATCTGTGAGGTCATCGCGTGTCCTCGTCTGCCATTAAAACCAGCGTCAATCCCAAATCTGCTCAATTCGAAAAGAACGCCCATCAGATGGTTGCTCTGCTCACGCAGCTGAAAAACGAAGAGGAAAGGATTCGCGAAGGCGGCGGGGCGAAAGCCGTTGAATCTCAGCACAGGAAAAACCGGCTCACGGCCCGCGAACGCATCGCAGGACTAATCGATCCAGGAACACATTTCTTCGAGCTTGGTATTCATGCCGCTTACGAAATGTACCAAGAGTGGGGCGGTGCGCCCGCCGCCGGAACCATTACCGGCCTGGGCCGGGTCGCTGGTCGCATTTTCATGATCATCGCCAACGATGCGACCGTGAAAGCGGGAGCATTCTTTCCGATGACCGCGAAGAAAGTGATTCGCGCGCAGAATATCGCCATGGACAACCGCATTCCCGCCATCTACCTGGTCGATTCGGCCGGCGTTTTTCTTCCCCTGCAGGAAGATGTTTTTCCGGATACCGATGATTTCGGCCGCGTATTCCGAAATAACGCGGTCATGAGCGCCATGCGGATCCCACAGATCACCGCGATCATGGGGATGTGCGTGGCAGGTGGGGCCTATCTTCCGGTGATGTGCGATCACATTTTGATGACCGAAGGCTCCGGGCTTTTCCTCGCCGGGCCGGCGCTGGTGCAAGCCGCGATAGGACAGAAAGCATCGGCCGAAGACCTGGGCGGCGCGAAAATGCACGCGCAAATCAGCGGCACCGTAGATTTTCGCGAGCCGGACGATGAATCCTGCCTGAAGCGCGTCCGGGCCCTGGTCGACAAAATGGGCGCTCCGAATCCCCCGATTTTCAGTCACTCCCGGATTGGCGAGCCCCTCTATCCCGCAAGCGACCTTTACGGCATTTTCTCGGGAGATCCCGGCAAGCAGTACGACATGCGCGAAATCATCGCGCGCTTGGTCGATGCCAGCGCGTTTGAGGAATATCGTATCGAATACGGGCAAACCCTGCTTTGCGGTTATGCGCGCATTGGCGGTTGGGCCGTAGGGATTGTCGCAAACCAGAAAAAGCATGTGCACACCCAGGCTCCGCATTCCGATGAGAAACGCATCGAGTTCGGCGGTGTGATTTACACCGAATCCGCGGAAAAGGCTGCGCGCTTCATTCTCGATTGCAACCAGAACCGCATCCCGCTCGTGTTTCTGCATGACGTGAATGGCTTCATGGTCGGCAAGGACGCGGAATGGAGCGGAATCATCCGCGCCGGCGCGAAAATGGTGAACGCCGTCGCCAACAGCGTCGTGCCCAAAATCTCCGTGATCCTTGGCGGCAGTTTCGGCGCGGGTAACTACGCCATGTGCGGCAAGGCGTACGACCCTCGTTTCATGTTTGCGTGGCCAACGGCAAAATTCGCGGTGATGAGCGGAGACGCCGCCGCCAATACGCTTGCCGAAATCAAATTCAAGCAACTCGAGCGCGAAGGAAAAAAGCTCGACGAAAAGGCCAAAAAGGAACTACTGGATTCGATCAAGGCCACTTACGAGCATCAAACCGATCCGCGGTACGCGGCGGCGCGCTTGTGGCTTGACGCAATTATCGATCCCGCGCAGACCCGCGAAGCATTGATTTGGGCGCTCAGTGCGGCGGCGCTGAACACGGAGATTCGTGAATTCAAGACCGGGGTGTTGCAAACGTGAGGTTTGTAGGGGCGGGTGGTGAGCGGCGCAGGGGTGAGAGAGAATCGAAAATGGGAACTCGGACCCAACGGGCTTGGGTTGGCGGGCGAGACGCGTGGATTCGGAAAGAGCTAACGCAAGGGCACAGAAGGCTTCTGAGAGTTCGCAGCGAAGGCTCGAAAGTCGGCAGAATGAAGATCAGAGAAAATGAAAAATAAATGACGGAGCGGCAAGCCGATCGGGAAACCACGGACCGAAGACCTGCCACTACAAAAAGCAGCTCCGCAGGCCAGTCTGGCGCGAAGGCAGAGTAAGTCAGAGTGGCGAGTCATGCATGAGGAGGAGTGTATTGAGACGTCATGGAAGAAATTAAGCTGATTGAGTGTCCGAGGGATGCGTGGCAAGGCTTGGCGGACTTCATTCCGACCGAGACCAAGGTCGCGTATCTGAAAGAACTCATCGCCGGTGGATTTCGGCACATTGACGCGGTCAGCTTTGTCTCCCCCAAGCACGTAAAGCAGATGGCGGACAGCGAAGAGGTGATGTCCAGGCTGCTCACTACCCTTCCCGATGGCGCGACGCTTCCGGAAATCATTGGCATCGTCGTGAATGAGAAAGGACTCGAACGCGCGCTCGCCACGCCCGGCGTCTCGAGCATTGGTTATCCCTATTCGATTTCTGCGTATTTCCGGCGCGCGAACGCCAACATGAGCCGCGCGGAGTCGCGTCAACTTGTCGAAACGCTGAAGCGTGAAACCAAAGCGGCCGACAAGGGACTGGTGATCTACATTTCCATGGCGTTCGGAAATCCTTATGACGAGCCTTGGGGCCCGGAGATCGTTCAGGACACCCTCGACTGGCTCAAGGATATTCGTGTCAGTACAGTTTCTCTTGCAGACACCGCCGGAACGGCTACTCCGGAAGTGGTCCACGATTTGTATTCGCAAGCGAAAGGTCACGTGGCCGGCATTGAGCTCGGCGTTCACCTGCATTCGCGCTCGGACGATGCGGAAGCCAAGATCCAAGCTGCGTACCAGGCAGGCTGCCGCCGTTTCGATTCGGCGCTTACCGGTTTGGGCGGTTGCCCGTTTGCTGGAGACGATTTGGTAGGCAATATTGCCACCGAGAGCGTGCTGGCCGCGCTAGTGAGCACTGGCGCGCAGCCCGGTATCGATGGCGCTAGACTAGCAAAGGCGATTGAAATGACCAACGAGATCCGTGCGAAGTATGTGCACGGCGCGGTTGCCAGCGAGGGGGCAGATTCATGAAATACGAAGCGCTTCATTTCGAAACCATCGGCCATGTTTCCACCATCACCTTGAACCGGCCGGAAAAACGAAACGCCATCTCTATTCAAATGATTGCCGAACTGCAAGCCGCTCTTGACGAAATCGAAAAGACGCACTCGCGCGTCGTGATCGTGACCGGCGCCGGAAAAGCGTTTTGCGGCGGTATCGACCTCGATTATCTGCAAGCCATCGGCCAACAGTCCGCAGCCGAGAATCAGGAAGACTCCAAACGTATCGCGAAGATGTTTCGCAAAATCTGGAGCTATTCCCGGCCCATGATCGCGGCGGTCAATGGACATGCGTTGGCGGGAGGCTGCGGGATCGCGACGCTGTGTGACTTCACACTGGCGGTGCCCGAAGCGAAATTCGGATATAGCGAAGTGAAAATCGGCTTTTTACCCGCCATCGTGTCGGTCTTTTTGACGCGCCAAGTCGGCGAGAAGCGCGCGCGTGATCTGTTGCTCACGGGTCGTCTGGTGGAAGCGCCGGAAGCCAAGGAATTGGGGTTGGTCAACGAAATCGTGCCTGCGGAGAACCTGATGAAGAGGGCTCACGAGTTGGCGGAAACCATTCTTGCCGCGAGTCCCAGCAGCATCACCCGCGCCAAGCATCTTCTGGTTTCGGCAGCTGCCGCCAGCGTGGATCACGACCTCGAACGGGCCGTGCTCGAGAGCGCGCGCGTGCGGTGTACACCGGATTTCAAGGAGGGGCTGGCTGCGTTTTTGCAGAAGCGCAGACCAGTGTGGCAGGAGGACCCGGAGAAGCGCTCGTGAGCGCGCCGAAGCAAGAGAGGCCTGGCTTTCCTTGCCATTCCGCCCAATCGGCAAACCTGTCATCCAAGTCCTCCTGCGGTATGCAGGCACCGCGAAGGACCGGCTTAGATCTTCACCAGGGACCAATGGCTCGCACAAATGACGGTTGACTAACCGCTGATTTTCGCGCCGGCAGAACTTCCGGCATACTATGAATCGATCATGATGGAATATCACGATGTGACTGTGCGAGTGCGCTACGCCGAGACCGACCAGATGGGCGTAGTATACCATTCGAATTATTTGATTTGGTTTGAGGTAGGACGCGTGGAGATCATGCGTTCCCTCGGATTTGACTACAAACGCATGGAGATTGAGGACGACTGTTACCTCGTCGTCGCCGACGTCCACTGCCGCTATCACCATCCGGCGCGCTACGACGAACTGATCATCGTGCGCACGCGCATTCTGGAAGCGAAAAATCGCATTTTGAAATTTGGATACGACCTGATTCGCCAAGACGACCAGAAGCTTTTGGCCACCGGAGAGACTACCCATGTCTGCTGCCATCGCGACGGTCGCGTCACGCATTTTCCTGAAAAATACAAAACCGCGTTTCTGGCCATCACCGCAGCCCTTCCCGCCCGGAGCGCGGAATGAGCATCGCGCTAACCGGCAATGACCTCACGTTTGCGCAGCTTTACGCCGTCGCACTGCAGCAGGAAAGCGTTTCGTTGTCGCCCGATGCCGCCGCGCGCATGAACGCCTCGCGCGCGGTAGTTGACAAGCTTGTCGCCAGCGGCGCAACGGCTTACGGCATCAACACCGGGTTTGGCAAGCTCGCTAGTGTGCGCATTTCTATCGAACAAGTGCGCCAACTCCAGGTCAATCTTGTCCGCTCGCATGCCTGCGGCGTCGGCGCTCCCCTTTCCGAAAGCGAGACGCGCGCGATGATCCTGCTGCGGGCCAATGCTCTGGCCAAGGGTTTGAGCGGCGTACGCCCTGTCATCGTAGAAACGCTTTGCCAGATGCTCAACAACGGCATTCATCCGGTAATCCCGTCGCAAGGCTCCGTCGGCGCTTCCGGCGACCTTGCGCCGCTAGCGCACCTCGCACAGGTCGTGATCGGCGAGGGCGACGCCGTCTACAAGAACGAAAAGCTCGGTGGCGCCGAGGCGATGAAGAAGGCGCTGATCACGCCCGTAACTCTCGAAGCCAAAGAAGGACTCTCGCTACTGAACGGGACCCAGGGCATGCTCTCGTTGCTCAGCTTGGCGCTTCGCGAAGCCGACGTGCTTACCGACACCGCCGATGTGGCGGCGGCGCTGTCGCTTGACGCGCTGCGCGGCAGCCCCGGTGCTTTCGACGCGCGGATCATGCATGCGCGTGCTTATCCCGGCGCGGCAACCACCGCGCGCAACCTCGCGCACCTCAACGATGGCAGCCAGATTCGGGAATCGCATCGCGCCCCGGAGAATGATACACGGGTCCAGGATGCCTACAGCCTGCGCTGCACGCCGCAAGTCCACGGCGCTGTTCGCGACTCTCTTTTGCAGGCACGGGAGATGGCGCTGGTTGAGCTGAACAGCGCCACCGACAACCCGTTGGTGTTTGTGAAGGAAGACGGAGGCGGTGACATCGTGAGCGGGGGGAATTTTCACGGACAGCCTTTGGCGATGGCGGCCGATCACGTGGCCATCGCGATTGCGACGTTGAGCGGCGTTTCTGAACGCCGTATCGAGCAGATGACGAATCCCCTCACGAGCCTCCTGCCCGCGTTCCTCACCCCCGATCCCGGCTTGAATTCCGGGTTCATGATCGTGCAAGTAACCGCCGCCGCACTCACCAGCGAAAATCGCGCCCTGACTATGCCGCATTCTGTCGATTCGATTTCCACTTCCGGCAATCAGGAAGATTACGTTTCGATGGGCATGAGCGGTGCGCGGCGCTTGGAACGCATGCTCGACAATCTTCGCCACATTCTAGCGATCGAATTGCTGTCGGCTTGCCAGGGCATCGATCTGCTTGCTCCGCTGCAAACCGGCGTCCTCGCGAAGAAGGCGCAAGCCGCAGTTCGCCTGTTGTCTCCCAAAGTCGTTGCCGACCGTGCGCTAGCTGCCGATGTCAACGCCGTCGCAAACCTCATCGCCAGCGGTGCAATCGCCAAGATCCTCTACTAGTTTTCTGCTCAGGGCGCGCGGAAGGCCGCGACTTCGGTGCTCTGGCCTTGAAGAATTTCTGCGAAAAGACCGCGATCGATGTTGGCGCCGCTGGCGACCAGCGCCACGCGCTTGCCTAACAGTTGCTCCTTCTCTTTCAACGCCCCGGCTAAGGACGCTGCACCTGCACCTTCGACAACATTGTGCGTATCCGTGAACATGTGGCGCATGGAGTCTTCCACTTCTTCGTCGGTCACATCCACGATGTGATCGACATTTTCCCGTAGAATCTCCAGAGCTTCTTCGTCGGCTTTGCGGCAGCCAAGGCCGTCGGCTACTTTGGTGGTTGCTGGCGCGTCCACGACTTTACCTCGTTTGAATGACAACGCGTAGGTGGGAGCCAGGGCCGAGACCACGCCGATCAGCTTGGTCTTCAGTTTCAGGCCGTTTCTGACCGCGATGGCCGAACAAATGCCCGAACCCATTCCGATTGGGACGTAGGACACGTCGACGTCTTGGACAGAGGAAAACAGCTCCAGCCAATAGGTCGCAACGCCGCGAACAATGTCGTAGTGATAGGGCTGCACCATATGCACGCCTTGCTCACTCGCTAGCTCTACGGCTTTGTCTCGCGACGCCTGGTAATCCGCTCCGTATTCGATCAGCGTGGCGCCTTGCGCGCGCATGGCGGCGTTCTTTTCGCGGCTGTTGCCGTGCGGCACCACGATCGTCGCCGTCAAGCCAAAGCGCTTCGCGGCTAGGGCCACGGATTGGCCGTGATTGCCGCGCGTTGCGGCGATCAAGCCGCGCGTCTGCGGCTCGCGCTTCATCAACTCTTCCACGTAAACAACCGCGGTTCTCGCCTTGAATGCTCCGGTCGGAGTGTGGTTTTCGTGCTTTACCCACACCTCCGTGCCCAGCCGTGCGCACAGCAAAGGCCAGCAATATTGGGGGGTCGGCGGCATGAACGCGTAGACCGATTCGGCGGCGGCTTGAATTTCCGCAATCGATGGCAGCTGGGCTTTCACGGCAGCAATCCTCCGCAACGCCGGATTTATCCGAGCGCTTCCAGGAAATACATGAACATGCGATATCCGGCGATGTAACTGAAAGGCGGCAGTTCGAGCGAGTAGTGGCCCACTGGCAATTCCATCGTACGTGGCTCGGCGCCATGAAGGTGCAGGGCGCGCAGCATTTGCTCCGTCAATTCCGGCAAGAAGGTCGGATCATATTTACCATACACCATGAATGTGTTGCGCTTTGCGCCCATGCCGCGTTCGACGTAAGGCATGGGGCTGATCGGCGCCCAGTATCTGCGCAATTCGTCCAGGGTCACTTCGTGCCGCAGGCCCTCCCAGACATGGTTTGTCGTCATGCCTTGGCTGACAACATCGGCAAAGTAGGTCGAAACGTGGAAAAAACCTCCGGCGCGCACGCGCGAGTCATGGACCAGCGTGATGTACCCCACCGACGAGCCGATGCTTGTGCCAAGGATGCCCAAACGGTCGTAGCCTTGCGATTCGAGCCACCCGAGGCAGCCTCGCGCATCCTGTACGGCTTGCCGATTGGCAATGAGCGTCAGTCCGATATTCGGCCCTACCAGTTGGTCGGCTCGCTCATGCCCGCTGGCCATACGCCGGTCGTGGTACGGCAGGCTCATTTTCATGGCGCTGATGCCGATGCGCTGCAGCCAGCGGCACAAGGAGACCTGCCCCTGCCATTTCGCGTTCCAGTTGGGAAGAACCAGCACGGCGGGCCCGCCATTTCTCGCGGGAAAAAACTGCGCGCAGACGGTGTTGTTCTCTAGGCATGGCGATTCGACCGGACTTGTGAACGTCAGGATATTGTTGCCATCGAGCGCGAAGTCGTTGATTTCCGGAGCCGCAAACCAGTCTTCGCTTCGGGCGATGGCTTCGCTGGCGTACTCCGCGATGTATCGCCGCGGGTCATCGATGCCCGGCCTGCCACCTATATGTTCGAGACCCCAATCGAAGGACCGCACCGTGCGGTTGTCGTCGGTCGTCCATCGCCGGTGCTCGTAGCGGCGGATCCAGTGTTCGTAAGCCGACATTGCCATGGCCATTTCAGTTTAGCGCAGTCCGCGTGCTCGACCGGGAGTGTCGGCGCTTGAGTTGCAACGCCAAATTGGCGCGTTCCCTGCGCTATCGGCGCTTCCTTCCCGTTAGGCATCCGACACGCGGCGATCGAGCGTCGATTGAGACGTCGGGACGCCTGTGGCACAGTCAAAACTGTGATTCCTTTCTTCTTTTTTCTTTTTGGTATTGTGCTTGGCAGCTTCCTGAATGTTTGCATTGCGCGCATTCCGGAGGGCCTTTCTGTCGTTTCGCCCGCCTCGCATTGCCCAAGATGCCAGAAACCGATCCGATCCTATGACAACATTCCGGTTCTAAGCTGGTTCCTGCTGGGCGGAAAATGCCGCAACTGCCATCTGCCGATTGCTCCGATGTATCCACTTGTCGAATTTCTCACCGGCGTGCTGTTTGTGCTGACCTATTACAGTTTCGGGATCACCCTGCTTACGTTCAAATTTCTCATCTTCACCTGTCTCGTGATCATCCTGATCGTGACAGACATCGTCGCCCGCATTCTGCCTGATGCCGTAAATTGGTTCGGCTTCGGCTTGGCCCTCGCGTTCTCGACGCGCGTTCCACCCGGCGGATTTGTCAATGTTTGGATGCACGACCACTACCTTCCCGCGATGCTGGTCGGCGTCCTTCAAGCTCTGCTCGCCGCTGTTTTTGGCAGCCTGATCCTGTTGGGCGCCGCGACCCTTTACAAACTTGTGCGCAAACGCGATGGCATGGGCATGGGCGATGTTAAAATGATGGCCATGGTCGGCGCTTTTCTCGGCGTTCGCGGAGCCTTTCTTACCATCCTCATCGGGACTCTTCTGGGCAGCGTCGTTGGAATTGCGCTGGTCTCCTCGCTGTATCTGTTCGGTTGGCGGCGCAATCTTGCCGAACGCGCCCACCGCCGCGGCTTGGGCGGCCTGACGAACCTTCGCTGGACGTTAGCTTCGGAATACCAGCTCCCACTTGGATCGTTTCTGGGGGTCGCCGCGTTATTCGTGGTTTACGCACTGCCCTGGCTCGGGTTTCCTATTTCCTCCGATTTCCGTCCCTGATCCGCGTTCGTTTACCCTTAGGAGCTTCCCCGCCCGTTCAGCCTCGTTTGGGCGTAAAATAGGAAATTGCATCGGTATGTGAAGCGTGGGCTTCTGGCTGGCTCCTTATTCGCCCAAACTCGCTTCCGTGGAGGTTCGTCAATGCGATTAACAACTGCCTTTCGTTTCGCCGCGGTCGCTGCGATTCTCGGTTTAAGCGCTATCGGTATTGCTGCTCAGGACCAGGGCAGCACCGATGACGTCGCCGCAGCTGCTCGGAAGTCGCGCGAGCAGCAAAAAAATGCAACCGCCCCGAAGAAGGTCATCACCAACGACGATATTCCCTCCCCGAAAAATGCCGTTCCCGCTCCAGATTCCGCTGCCGTCAAAGCGGAGGGCAAGGATGCAGATGACAAGGGCGCGGGCAACGATTCCAAGTCCGAGGCTGCCTGGCGAAAGCGCTTTCAGCAGCAGCGGGACAAGATCGATGGCGCTGAAAAAGAGCTGGATATCATGCAGCGCGAACTCGACAAGGACCAGGTCCAATACTACAGCGATCCCCAGAAAGCCTTAATGCAGCAGCACGACCGCTCCGAGATCAACGACAAGACTGCCAAGATCGACGCTAAAAAGAAGGAAATCGAAACCCTCAAGCAGCAGCTAAGCGACATGGAAGACGATTTGCGCAAAGAAGGTGGCGACCCGGGTTGGGCTCGCTGACCTCTCCCCTTTTTATCTTGAATTAGCACCGGGCACCTTCGTATCCTCATCGCGCATCCCTAGGCTTCCGTCGCAACGATTGAAAAACGGACGGTTTGTCTTTTCAGGCTGAGTCATGCATCCACTGCACAGTGAATCTCTGGCTTTTCGTCTGGCGCTGTTGAGAAGCGAACGGCTGCGAATCCTAATTTTGTTCTTCGCCATCGGCATCGGCCTCTCGCTGCGTCTGATTCGCACCCTGATTGCCTGGAATCCGGAAAATGCCCGGGCTTTCTTCTGGCTTGTTGTGGCGATGGCGGTCTTCGCGGCCATGGAATTTTTTGTCTTGCGCGCGATTCGATCGGCGTTGAAGGCCGGCGGACAGATGTCAGAACCGTTCTGGAAGGCGAACATCCTGGTTGAAACGTTCTTGCCGGCGGTACTGGTCGCGTTCATATCCAGTCCGATCATTCCCCCGGACTACCGAGCTCTGGTCAGCCCCGCGTTCCTGGTCTACTTCATTCTCATTAGCCTCTCCACGTTGCGGCTGAATCCCGCCGTCAGCGTTCTTTGCGGTCTTGTATGTGCGCTCGGTTATGTCCTCGCGGCAATGCACCATGGCTGGAGCCTGCGTTGGATTATGGCCCGGGGCTCGCTCTTCTCCCCGGAAAAAACCGTTTCCACCTACGCGTTTTTTCTTTTCCTCTCCGGCCTTACGGCGGCCCTCGTGGCCAAGGAGATACGCACGCAGGTCGAGGCAGCGCTGCGCGAGGCCGAAACTCGACGTGAAGTAGAGCACCTACAGCACGACCTGGAAGTCGCGCGGTCCATCCAGCAATCTCTTCTTCCGAAGTCTATGCCCGAGGTGCAAGGCTTCGATGTTGCGGCTTTTAATAGGCCCGCCGACCAGACCGGCGGCGATTACTACGACTGGCAGGTGCTGCCGGACGGGCGTGTGGTCATCGCGCTTGCGGACGTAACCGGGCATGGGATCGGGCCGGCGCTTCTCGCGGCCGTTTGCCGCGCCTATTCGCGCGCAACCTTTGGACAACATCAGGACTTCTTGGAATCCATGCGAAGGATCAATTCCGCGCTTGCGGCCGATGTAGACGGGGGACGCTTCGTGACGTTTGTCGCGTCGATTTTGGGATCGGCTAGCGCCCAGGTCGAACTTCTTTCCGCCGGGCACGCGCCGTTATTCGTCTACTGGCTGAAGCATGATTGTTTCGACAAGATGCAGGCGCAGGGACCACCGCTGGGCATTTCCCCCGAACTGCTCTCCGACCCGCCGCAGATTCTGCCTTTTGAGAGTGGCGACCTTTTGGTGCTGGCCACCGATGGTTTTTTCGAATGGGCGAACGCGGCGAAGGAACAGTTTGGCAGCGAGCGCCTGGAAAACAGCGTTCGCGCCAAGCGCGACCAATCCGCCGCTGAAATTATTTCTTCGCTCTATCAAGATGTGCTGCGCTTCGCAGGCGGAACGCCGCAGAAAGACGACTTAACTGCGATCGTGATCAAACGGATTTAACTTCTGGGCCTTCGCGCTGCCGAGCTAGTTGACGTAGCCGCCCTCGGGCAATTCGAGTTGGCCTTCTTCGAGGATGGCCAATCCTTCTTCCATCATCTCCGAACCTTTTTGAAAGGCTTTCCAAGCTACGCGCTCAGATTCCTCGGCAACCACTTCGAGGCATCCCTGAACTGCCTCCGCATCTCCCAGAATCTTTGTGTCAAGCAGCGGAACCATTCGCTCCAAAGCTTTATCCTGAATCTGCTGGATGGCCGCCTCGACGGGCACCTCTTCCAGGCACAAACCACACGCGAATTCCGCGAACGCTTCCTCCAGCCGAATGCGCCGTATGCGTCCCTTCAGTTCGGTCTTAGCGGCCTGCGCTAATTCTTTGTTTGCGATCATGGGTGCGTCGTTCATACCGAGTCTCCCTCGCGTGCAGCCTTCCGTCTTCGGTGAGACTACAGGGTGCATAGGGGCTGCACAATATAACGCTCCGTACCAGCCATTGATGAAATGCGCACATTTCCGAACCCGCCCCAGCTGCGTTTCTGGCTCGTCAATTAGATGTCTTCGAGAGGGACTTTGGTTTCGTGGTGCGTCGCTTCTGACGCTCGAGCGCTCGCACAAACTTGGCCACGCGGCGTTCGAGCGTGGATTGTTGTTTGACGGAGATCAAGTATCGAACGACCTGCCTGCGCAAGGCCGTAGTCATCGCTCGAAACGCAGCTTGCGCCTTGGGCGCGTTGCGTAGGGCGAGAATCAATCCGGGAGGCAGCGCAGGTTCGCGGGATTCCTCATCGCGTTCGATGGCAATCTCGACCACCGCGCCGGTGTCCGCCCGCAACTTCTTGCGAATGTCGCTGTGAATAGCCATCCGATACAGGCCCTTGCCCCGCGGAACCAGTGTGGTGCGCACCGGCACCCGCTCCACTTCCCCTTTGACGGCAACATTGGCAGCGCCTTTGCCCACAGCTCGCGAAACGTCCACAGGCACATCCACGAAGCGGATGATTCCCACCTTGTAGATCTTCGCGGAGAAAACATGAACGCCGTCCATGACCGCGAATGATAACCCAACCGCGGGCGTTATGGACGAACGCCGAAGTGCAGGGCGACGGACCCGAGGGTCATCGACTGGTAGCGCACCTGGTTGTAGCCAACTTTTTTCAACACGGACGCGAATTCCTCCGGACGGAAGAAACGGCCGACCGATCTTGGCAGGTAACGGTAGGCTTCGGCATCGCCCGAGATCCAACCGCCGATTTTGGGTAGCACCGTTCGCGTGTACAAACGATACGCATCGCCCCAAAATCCGGGAGCGGGGTCGGTGAATTCCAGGATGCCCAAAGTTGCACCCGGTTTCAGAACGCGAAATATTTCTTTCAGGCCGCCTTCGTAATTGGCAAGGTTCCGAAAGCCGAATGCCGCGGTCACCAAATCGAACGCTCGGTCCGAAAACGGCAGACGCAACGCATCCGCTTCCAGAAATTGCAACGGCGCGTTGCCATTGGCTGCCGCGGCCTTCTGGCGGGCGCGCACGAGCATGGAATGAGAAAAATCGGCGCCAATGATTCGCGCCTTGGCTTTGCGCTCGAGCGCGAAGGCCAGATCGCCCGTCCCGCAGCAGAGATCCAGCACCACCGCGTCGGGCCGCTGCAAAATTGGTTGCAGCTCTCTGGCCGTGCGGGCTCGCCACAGTCGATCCATCTGCGCGGACAGAAGATGATTCAAAAGATCATAGCGCGGCGCAATGCGCGTAAACATTTCGCGCACTTGTTGCGAGGCTTCTTGTTGGGTTTTCGCGCCTTCCGGTTGCGTACCCTTCGGCAACGTGGCGGGTTCAGTCATGACATTTTCCGAGCGCGTCCGTGTCAGGCAGCATCAGATGCGGGCCGAATCGCAACACGCAAAGGGCCGCCTTCTCCGTGATATCGTCATAGGTTTTGGCGCGGCCAATATGAGGAGAAAGCACAAAGCGCACTTTGCCGAATTTCGTTTTCTTGTCTGCGCGCATCGCGGCAAACAGGTCGCGCGGCTGAACCGATGGCCACTTCGGGAAAGGCCCGATCTGACGGACGAGCGAGACAATCCGCGCCACCTCGTTCGCAGGTGTCTTCATCGTCTCATGGCCGAGCACTGCCGCGCACATCATGCCCAGCGCCACCGCTTCTCCGTGCTGAAACCTCCTGTAGCGCGTCACGGACTCCAACGCGTGCGCAAAGGTGTGGCCGTAGTTCAGAATTTCACGCAGTCCCGATTCGCGTTCATCGCGGCTGACGACGATCGCTTTGATTTCGATGGAGCGTCGAATCACGTGCTCCAGCGCTCGCGCATCCCGCGCAAGCAGGCGTTTCATGTTTTTCTCGATGAAGGCAAACAGCTTTGCGTCGGCGATCACACCATATTTGATGACCTCGGCAAGTCCGCCACGAAACTCTCTTGCAGGCAAACTGGACAAAACGTTCGGGTCCACCAGCACGAGCTTCGGTGGATAGAACGCTCCTACGAGATTTTTTCCTTCCGGCAGATTGACTCCCGTCTTTCCTCCAATCGCGCTGTCAACCTGCGCGACAACCGTGGTTGGCACTTGCACCAGGGCCACGCCGCGCAAATACGAAGCGGCGACAAAGCCAACAACGTCGCCGACAACTCCGCCGCCCACGGCGATCAGCATCGATCTGCGGTCGGCTCCCGATCGCGCCAGTTTCCGCGCAATCGCTTCCACGGTTTGCAAGTTTTTTGAGGATTCCGCGTCGTCAAACAAATGAAGTTGAACATTGGCGCGCGGAGGAATTCCGCGCCATAGCTCCTTTTCTACCGCGCGCCAGACCCGCTCCGAGCTCACCACGTGCACGCCGGAAAACTCTCCGAGTCGCGCGATCTCGCTGGAAGCATTCCGGAGAATTCCACGCCGGCAAAGCACGAAATACTCGCCGGCCGCGGCGCGAACGCGTATGGCATGTGATTCTTTGGATTTCATCTTAATGCGTGAATTCATCCAATGTAGCACAAGCCTGCGGTGTATACTTCCCGGTGCCCGGATTCATTCTTGCGCCTCGGGCAGGTTCCAATCGATTCAGCCGCTCACCGCGATTCCTTCCTCGTGGTTCGTTGTGCGTGACTGCTGTGCGCGGCGGAAACGGAAAACCGCAGTGTTCAATCCCGCCAAGGCATGGCCGCACCCAATCGCCGCGTTTCTGCTTGCCTTAATGACATTTCTTCCTCTGAATGCCGGGGACCCCCCACTGACGCGCCCCGGCTACTATCGCTTTCCCGCCATTCACGGTGACGCGATCGTCTTCACCGCCGAGGGCGATCTTTGGACCGTCAGCGCGAAAGGTGGCGCGGCACGGCGGCTCACTTCGAATCCCGGCCAGGAGTTCGGCGCCACGATTTCTCCCGACGGCAAGACCGTGGCGTTCAGCGCGCAATACGAAGGTCCGCTCGATGTTTACACCATGCCCGTCGACGGCGGGTTGCCGCAGCGGCGCACCTGGGACGCCAGCGCCGTTCCCGCAGGCTGGACTCCGGACGGGCGCGTTCTTTATTCGACTTATCGATACTCCACACTACCCAACCGGCAGTTGGTGGCCATCGACGCGAACGGCGGCCGCGAAATCCTTCCTCTCTCGCAAGGCGTACAAGCAAGCTTTACGCCCGACGGCAAGACTCTTTTTTTCACGCGCCTGCAATGGCAGGGCAGTAGCACCAAGCGCTACAAGGGCGGAACCACCGAGAACATCTGGCGGTATGACACCGGTTCCGAGGCTGTGCCGCTAACCGCCGACTACGCCGGAACTTCGCGTAATCCCATGTACTGGGATGGTCGCGTTTACTTTCTTTCGGACCGCGACGGCACGATGAACGTTTTCTCCATGGATCCCCAGGGCCACGACGTAAAGCAGCACACGCACCATCGCGGGTTCGATGCACAGACCGCTTCGCTTTCCGAAGGACGTATCGTTTATCAATGTGGCGCGGACCTGTGGCTTCTGGACCTGCAGAGCAACCAGGATGCCATCATCCCCATCACTTTGCTCTCAGACTTCGACCAACTTCGCGACCACTGGGTGAAGAAGCCGCTCGACTACCTTTCGGTGGTTCACATTGCACCAGACGGCAACGCGGCGGTGTTCACCGCGCGCGGCGAAGTGTTCACGCTGCCGGCCGTGGCCAGCGGGCGCATCGTGAAAGTGGCCGCCAATTCCGGCATTCGGTATCGGGATGCACGCTTTACGCCTGATGGCAAGTCCGTCGTTGCTCTCTCGACCGAAACGGGCGAGACCGAGTTCTGGAAGTATCCCGCAAATGGGCTAGGGAAAGCCGAACAACTCACCAACGATGCCAAGGTACTGCGCTCGGATGGCATCACGTCGCCGGATGGACACTGGCTGGCCCATCGCGACAAGGACCAGCAGCTCTGGATTTTCGATCTCAAGACCAAGGCGGACAAAAAGATCGGGCAATCCTTGAACGGAGATTTCCAGGACCTCTCCTGGTCGCCAGACAGTCGGTGGCTCGCCTACTGCGAAACCGCGGACAACAGGTTCGAGCAGATCAAAGTCCTGAACGTCACGAACGGCGTCATTCAGGCTCTTACCTCCGACCGCTATGACAGCGCGAGACCGGTATGGAGCTCCGACGGCAAGTGGATGTATTTCCTCTCAGACCGCGTCCTAAAAACCGTAATTCATTCGCCTTGGGGTTCACGGCAGCCCGATCCTTTCTATGACCGAGCCACCAAGGTGTACGAGCTGGCACTCACGCCCGGACTTCGGTCCCCATTCGCTCCGGTCGATGAACTGCATCCCGATCAGCCAGCAAGTCACGAGGAGCCGAAACCGACGAAGGATGCCGAAGAACAGAAAGATAAAGACGCAAAACAGGCCGCAACCGATCAAAAATCGGCAAAGCAGAGAAAAGGCAGCGACGAAAAAAAACCCGAAGAGAAAAAGCCGCCCGTGGTAAATATCGATTTCGCGGATATTGCTTCCCGGCTAAGCGAAGTGCCTGTGTCCGCGGGAAATTATTCTTCGCTGCAGGCCACGGATAAGCGCCTGTGCTGGCTGGATGGCACCGCCGAGGTCGAGCCGAAAAACAATCTGCAATGCGTCGACATCGCCAACAAGGGTGAGGCTCCCGAAACCGTTTGGGCCGATGTCAAAGAATATGAGATTTCCCAAGACCGTAAGAAAATGCTGGTCCGCAAAGGCGAGGATTTCTTCATTCTGGATTGCGAAGCCAAAGCGGCCACCGTCGCCGATCCCAAAGTCATGGGCAAAGCCAAAATCGATATGTCGCGCTGGGCGATTCTGACAAATCCTGCGGTGGAATTTCATGAAATGTTCCTGGATTCCTGGCGCCTCGAGCGCGATTACTTCTACGACCGGAACATGCATGGCGTCGATTGGCCGAAAGTTCGCGACCGCTACCTGCCCCTGGTCGATCGCGTGGCCGATCGTGAGGAACTCAACAACGTAATCGAGCAAATGGTCGGCGAACTTTCCGCTTTGCATATCTTTGTGGTCGGCGGCGATGCTCGCAAGCCCGGGGACGAAGTAGACATCGCTTCTCTTGGTGCCATTCTCCGCCGTGATGAAAAAGTCGGCGGGGATGTGGTTCAGCACATTTACAAGCACGACCCGGACCAGCCGAATCTGGCTCCGCCGCTGGCGCGTCCTGACTCCCTGGTCAAGGAAGGCGAAGTCATCCTGAGCATTGACGGAGACGATGTGCTCACCGCCCCGGACGAGCGCGCGTTACTGCGAGGCAAAGCCGGCCGCAAGGTTTTGCTGACGGTGAAGAGCGCGGCGGGACAAACCCGGGAAGTGCTGGTCACGCCCGTAACGGAACGGGACGAGCGAGGGCTGCGTTACACCGAATGGGAATATACGCGTCGTTTGAAGGTCGAGTCGGATTCACAGGGACACATTGGGTACGTTCATTTGCGCGCCATGGGGTCGAACGATATCGACCAGTGGGTGCGCGATTTTTATCCGGTGTTCGATCGCCAGGGTCTGATTATCGATGTGCGGCACAACGGCGGCGGTAACATTGATTCCTGGATTCTTGCGAAGCTCCTGCGCAAAGCCTGGTTCTACTGGCAGCCGCGCATCGGCCATCCTTCCTGGAATATGCAGTACGCCTTCCGCGGGCACGTCGTTGTGCTGTGTGACGAAGACACCGGCTCAGACGGCGAGGCATTCACCGAAGGCATTCGGCAGCTTGGAATCGGAAAAATTATCGGGGTGCGCACTTGGGGCGGAGAAATCTGGCTTTCCTTCAGTAATCGTCTGGCCGATGAGGGAATCGCTTCGGCCGCGGAGATTGGCGTGTACGGCCCTGACGGCAAATGGCTGATTGAAGGTCATGGCGTCGATCCGGACATGATCGTCGACAATCTTCCGCACGCAACGTTTGGTGGGAGTGATGCGCAACTAGATGCCGCCATGAAATACCTGAAGGAAGAAATTCAGAAAGATTCGCGACCGGTGCCGCAGCATCCGCCCTATCCGAATAAGGCGTTCGACTATGAAAGGTAGCTAATCCCACAGATTTGTAGGACGAATCTCCGTGTTCCTTCTCTGCGCTCTCTACGTCTCTGCGTTAGATTTTCCCGAGGGCAGCCACAAAGCCGACGCCGCGCCTGCGCCGCTCCAGGCAGCGAACGATGACAGTTTTTGTGGTACGCCAAGCTCTCAGCCAAAATCTTCGTGCTACCATACTGCTGCACGTGAAGAAGGTTGTTCATGACCCATTCGCAAAAGGTCTATCACGTTGATTACGCCGTGATCGGGTCCGGCGTAGCCGGTATGCGTGCGGCCATTGAACTCAGCCGGTCGGGTAGTGTTCTGGTCCTTGCGAAATCTCATCTGAGCGAATCGGCTACCGCATATGCGCAGGGCGGAATTGCCGTCGCCCTCAGCGACGAAGACGAAATCGGGTTGCACGAACAGGACACCATTGATGCCGGCGACGGGCTGTGCGACCGACAAGCGGTCACACTGCTCGTTGAAGAAGGGCCGAAGTACATCACGCAACTGATTGAATGGGGCGCGGAGTTCGATCGCGCCGGCACCAAACTCACCTTCACTCGCCAAGCCGCCCACAGTCGCTCGCGCGTTTTACATGCCCACGGCGATTCCACGGGCCGCGAAGTCAGCCGCGCTCTTCTTGGACACGCTCGCTCGATCCCGCACCTTCATCTTCGGCCCCACGCGTTTACCACTCGTCTGGTCGTTGAAAAAGGCCGCACCGCGGGAGTTCAGTTCATCGATGAAAACGACGGTTCGCCGCATGAAGTGCGGGCTGGCGCGATTTTGCTTGCGACCGGCGGCCTTGGGCAGGTTTATCGCGAGACCACCAATCCTGATGTGGCGACGGGCGACGGGATCGCCATCGCATACGAAGCCGGCGCGGCTCTCTCGGACATGGAATTTGTCCAGTTTCATCCCACGGCGCTTTCCGTCCAGGGCGCGCCGCGCTTTCTGCTTAGCGAGACGCTGCGCGGCGAGGGCGGCATCCTGCGCAACATCGATCTCGAGCGCTTCATGAAGCGCTACCACGAAGCGCAGGAACTTGCCCCCCGTGACGTAGTCGCTCGCGCCATTGCCAGCGAAATGCATCGCACCAAGAGCAAACACGTTTACCTGGATATGACTTCCAAATCGAAAGAGTTCTTTGAAAAGCGCTTCCCGCGCATTTACGAGACCTGTACCGGTTGCGGGCTCGATCTTGCCGCGGACCTCGCTCCCGTCAGCCCGGCTGCGCACTTCGTCATGGGCGGCGTGAAAACGGACCGACACGGCCGCACTTCAATCCCCGGTCTCTATGCCGCGGGAGAAACCGCCGCGACCGGAATTCATGGCGCCAATCGCCTGGCCAGTAATGCCCTTCTCGAGGGATTGGTCTTTGGCGCTCGCGCTGGAATGGCGATGATGCAGGATGCTCCCGGCTCGAAGAAAAGTTCGATCCATCTTCCCGGAGCACTGGCTCCGAAAACCTGGAATGAAGCCGCGAAGCATCCGGAGAGACCGAAGACGAAGCCACCCGATGCGACCGCTTTAGACAAGCTGCAGGAAATCATGTGGAAGCATGTTGGTATTCTGCGCAGCGGCAAGGAGTTAAAAGAGGCGATCGAAGCGCTGGCCGCCATTCAGCTATCACGCAAAGAAAAAGACGGTCGCCAGGAGTATGAACTTCGCAACCTGCACACCTTGGCTTCGCTGATTGCTCGCTCAGCGCTCGCGCGCGAAGAAAGTCGCGGCAGCCACTACCGCTCGGATTTCCCCTATCGCGACGATGATACGTTTCAGAAGCACTCGCTCGTCAGCAAGGGCCACGAAGTGAAATTCGAGAGCTTGAGCGGCAGAGCCGTCGGTACTTCGTAGCCGCCCGTGCGTCTACTTTTTCTGTAGTTCCTGTATCGATGCCAAGATCGTGTGGCCGACAATCGCCAGTGTCTTGGGGCTGATTTTATCGATGGTGTCTTGCGTGGTGTGCCAGTAAGGTACGTCGTTCACCGCGTCCAGGTCGATGATGTCCACCGAAGGAACATTCCGCTTCGTGAAGGAAAAATGATCGTCGCTGATCGCTTCCACCTTATCGCTCACAAAAACATCCGCATAGCCCAACTCGCCGGCGGTCGCCCATACCAGATCCGCGAGCCATTTCGTGGAGGCGCTTTCGCGTTTAAAGTGTGGGGTGCGTCCCCCAACGAGATCGGCAAGAATGAACGCCTTGATCTTCGGCAGGTCGCCGCTTGCGGCCATTCGGGCTGCCATCTGGCGGCTGCCATACGTATTGTCGGGGTCGCGCCATTCCTTGTTGAAGGCTTCTTCTGCATCAAAGAAAGCAATCCACACCGCGTACTTTCCCGACGGCTGTTTGCACAGCAGTTGTGCAATCTCGAGCATGACTCCGGTTGAGGAACCGGCGTCGTCTGCGCCTACAAAATTATCCATTTTCTTTGTGTCGTAATGGGTGCCCAGCAGGATGATTCCCTGCTTCTCTCCCGGTATCTTCACCAGGATATTTTTCATCGGCACGCGGCCGTCCGGGGTGTCGGCTGAGAAGGAATCCGTTTCGACGGCGCAGCCGTACGATTTCAGTTCCCTCTCCATGTAGTCCTGCAATTTCGCAATCGCCGCGGAACCGGGCGGTCGCGGACCGAAATTCACTTGCTTGACCACTTGCTCATAGGCGCGCTTGCCGTCGAATCCGCCGGTGGTTTCTGCCGCAGGAGCCTCATCGCCAGGAGCAGGCGAATTGCCCGCTACGGCGGTCATGAAAGGCGGCTCGGCGACCGGTTTCTCCGCATTTCCGGACTTGCATCCGGGCGCAACCAGCACACAGCAAATCGTCAATCCCAGAACAAAGCGGGAACATATCTTGGAATTTGTCATGAAGATTGCCCCGCGGATTCTTCGGCCATCCGCTTATTTCGCTTGCGCACAACGGCGGCCGAAACGCCGATGCCCAAAAAATACAGCAGCACCATCGGCAGCATGAAGATCAGCATCGTCTGGGCGTCGGGTGTAGGAGTGATGACCGCGGCCACCACAGCAATAATCAGTATGGCGTAACGGAAATTGTGCCACAGGAATTTCGGCGTCACAATTCCAAATAGCGTCAGAAAAAAAATCAGGATCGGCAGCTCAAAAACTAGGCCGAGTCCTAGCAGCACGATCAATATCAAATCGAAATACTCGTTGATGCTGAGAAGCGGCGCTACGGTCCCGCCGAATTGCTGAAATCCGACCAAAAACTTCAACATGTACGGCAAAGTGACGAAGTAACCGAAGGCAATTCCCGCCAAGAAGAGAAACACCGTGGAAAACAGAAAGCCAGTGACGGCGCTGCGCTCGTGTTTGTACAGCGCCGGCGCCACGAACAGCCACAACTGGTACAGCACGATCGGCGAAGCCAGCACAATTCCGATATACACCCCCAACGTAATGACCAGGTTGAGCGCGCCAGCGGGATGGTTGTAATAGAGCTTGGACTCGAAATGAGCGTCGTGGAGCGCCTTTAGCATCGGCTCATTGATGAACCGGATGATCTTCGGCGAGATGTAAACGCCAATGAATGCGCCGACGCCGATGGCGTACAAGGAATTGATGATGCGCTTTCGTAGTTCGGCCAGGTGCTCGAAAAACGTCATCTGGCCCCCGGCCGCTTCTATTCGGGCTGCGATCGAGGTATCAGGCTGGCTGCTGTTGGTCATGAGAGGGAGGATTCTCGCTCGCGGGTTCTGGCTCCGCCTTCCGAGCTTTCGCTTCTCCATTTGGTGCGTCAGAACTTAGGTCTGACCTGGGAACCGCCTCTGGGACCGGCGTGGCCACCGGGCCTTCGCCTGAATTCGTGTAGGCCTCGGCCTCGGCCAACTGCGAGGTCGCGGAAGGCGCAGGAAGGGCTGGCTGGCCGATACTGCGAGTGGCTGCGTCGGCGGCTGCGTTCGCTTCGGCTACCTGTTTCTTCAGTTCGGCCACCCGGGCTTGCCGTTCGAGGTCCCGCATCTCTTCTTCGAAGGCGTTTTTGAAGTCATTCGAGGCTTTCCGGAATTCGGCCATCAGTTTTCCGAAGCTGCGGGCCAGTTCCGGGAGCTTTTGGGGCCCAAATACGACGAGGACCACCAGGAAAACGACGATCATGTGGGGAACGCTGAGCATTGGTGGATTTAACGGTTTTTGGGAACCCTAAAGGTATCCTGTTTGCATCATAGAAAGGGTACCATCAGGTGTCAAACGACAGTTGGCTTTCTGCGTGCTATACTTTCTTTTTATGGGAATTCAGCAGGGGGAACCATGAATCCTGAACGGCGCGGACTGGTGTTGGTCATCGTAGTCCTCGGGTTATCCGCAATCCTTGGTGGGATTTACGGGCCTTCGGTGCGAGCCACGACCTCTTCGACCGACGATTTCCGGTCCTCCGTCGAGAATTTCACATCGGTCCTGGACGTCGTTCAGTCCAACTATGCTGAGCCAGTTGACGTCGACCGCGCCGTCTATCAGGGCGCGATTCCGGGCATGCTGCGCATGCTTGACCCACACTCGAATTTCTTTGATTCCCGCCAGTACGCCCTCCTCCGCGAAGACCAACGGGGCAAGTATTATGGAGTAGGCATGGTGGTCGCCCCCCGTGAAAATCACACCATCGTAGTCGCCCCTTATGTCGACGCTCCAGCGTTCAAGGCCGGGTTGCGTCCTGGCGACGTGATTGCCAAGGTCGACGAAAAATCCACTGAGGGGCTGTCCACCACGGAAGTGGCGGACATGCTCAAGGGGCCAAAGGGCACGTTGGTAAAGATTCAGGTCACCCGGGAAGGCTGGAACGACCCGTTAACGTTTAGCGTCACGCGCGACGAGATTCCGCGCCATTCCGTCGATATCGTCACCATGCTGAAACCCGGCATCGGCTACGTGCGTCTGACACAATTCAACGAAACCACGGATCGCGAGATCGCCGACGCACTCAAGCAGCTTGGCGCAAACTCGCTCGACGGTTTGATCCTCGATATGCGCAACAACCCCGGCGGCTTGTTGAATGAAGCCGTTGCCGTTGGTGACATTTTCCTGGAGAAGAATCAGTTGATCGTTTCTTACCACGGCCGCAGCGCGCCGGAGCGCCGTTTCTACGCCATTCGCGGAAATCAAGGCATGACGGTTCCGCTGGTTATTCTCGTGAACAATAACTCCGCCTCCGCCGCGGAAATCGTCACCGGCGCGGTGCAAGACCACGATCGCGGTCTGGTCGTTGGCGAAACGACTTTCGGCAAGGGCCTGGTCCAGACGGTGACTCCGCTCTCGGAGAACACCGGCCTGGCTCTCACAACTGCGCGATACTACACCCCGAGCGGGCGCTTGATTCAGCGCGACTACAAATCTATCTCCCTGTACGAATATCACTACGAGCGCAAAGTTCCCGAGCATCCGACGGAAATTCGCCAGACTGACAGCGGCCGTCAGGTTACCGGTGGCGGCGGCATTACCCCGGACATCATCGTCGACACGCCCAAGTTCACCAAGTTCCAGGAGGAGATGTACCGCGAAGATGTTTTCTTCCCTCAGGAACAAGGCGTGGGCGGGTTCACGCGTTATTTCCTAGGCACGCGGCCGACCATCACCCACAACTTCGAGGTAGATGACAAGGTACTGAAAGACCTCCGCGACTATCTCGCCAAGCATAACATTCGCTACACCGAACCAGAATTCGCCGAAAATCAGGACTGGATCAAGCGGAAGACCAAACAAGAAGTATTCATGTCCAACTACGGCACCCAGGAAGGATTCAAAGTCCTTCTCGACGCCGATCCGCAGGTCCAAAAAGCCATCGATGCCATTCCACAAGCCCGCGCCCTATATGAAAACGCGCGCAAAGTAGTAGCCCAGGGCAACACGCCGGCAGCGCACCTAAAGCAGCCCTGATTCCTCTGTCAGCAACCCAGTCGTAGGTCTTTAGCAACGAGCAACGCAGAATTCTAGGTAGTGGCGGGTCTTTCGACGAGTGCTTTTTCCCAAGCACGCATTTGCTAACGAAAATCCCGTCTGTTGCGCCTAGCTCCTCCCACCATTTTCCGAACGTTGGAATCTAATCGCAGCGTCTGATAAAATCTCTGGGTATGCTACTCGTGGGCGAGTAGCTCAGCTGGGAGAGCGCCTCGTTCGCAACGAGGAGGCCGAGGGTTCGAATCCCTTCTCGTCCACCAGATTCTTCAGTACTTAGCCCGTTTTTCTGAATGGGATGAGTAGGGCAAGTCGGGTGACTGACGGCTTCGGAAGGTCGAAACCTAGTCCTATTCTCTCGGCCCACTCCAACCGGTAACCACGATCTTGGAACAGGTTTGTATACCGCTCCGAGACGTGCGTTTGTGCGTGTCCCGACCAGAAGTGCTGCAAGACTTCAGGGCAATCTGATTTCTTGAGCAGAGTGATTCGGAATCGCCGGAAAATGTTGAAGCCACCCTTCACGTGTTCCAGCGTTCTCAGGATGGGATGAAAGCTGTCTTGCAGCGTGTTTGCTTGGAGGAGTTGCGCCCCGGTGCAGGTGTGGAAGAGAAGGCCCTTGGTCCGCGTGCCGATGAATTCCTTCAGCATCGTCGCCAGGGAAGCGCAAAGGTCCACGTCCCTTTCCCCGTTTTGGGTCTTCAGATAAGGCTGGATAGCACCGCGCTTCGCTTTCTGTCTTATGTAGAGCGTGCGGCAATCCTCGCTGATATGCTTGCCAACCTCGAGCCCGAGGGCTTCGCCGACCCTCAGTGGACCACAGCCGGCCAGTAGGGCATAAAGAACGCGATACTGGCCCTCGGCCGCTTCGAGGATTTTCGCAAGCCCATCGGTCGTCGTCGAAGGTTGGCGCTGGTGGCGGATGATCGGTGCGTCGATAAATTCCTCGTTCCATGTCCGCGGGAAGAGTGGTTCCCCCCTTTCGTCGATGGCTGAGGTGACCACTGCTTTCACGATGTTGGAGTAGTCGCGGATCGTCGCGGCCGACAGCTTAGATATGTGGTCCACAAATCCCTTCATGGCCATGTTGTTAACATCCGCCAGTAAATAACTTTCGAAGAAGGGATAGATCCACTTGTCCATCGCATACTTGCGCGTGTCGATGGTCGTCTGTTCGAGTGGGTTGCGTTTGCGGTTGGCGAGAGA